>NZ_RSCL01000001.1:0-558642 GCF_003991905.1 Dulcicalothrix desertica PCC 7102
TTGTGAAACGCCGCAGCGGCTACGATAGTTGGAGAGTTGTCTCCTGCAACAATTGCTCGGTGCCAGGGCAATAATACAAACAAAACCCTTCTCTTGCATATAAGAGGAGGTTTTTGTTTTAGACCCACCTACTTATTCTTGTTTTTCAAGCTTAAGCGAGTTCTATTGGCGCCACTCATAAGCGCTTGTTTGAATTTTTACCTCTGTGTACTCTGTGTCTCTGTGGTAAAAATCTAGCATACACCTCTGAATATTACGGGCAAGGATGCCCGTTCCACAAGATGAAGATGTTCCACAAGATGATTAATTGATATTTCTAAGCTTGAGTTGATTGATTGTTTCTATATCAGGAGCTTCGGCGCCAACAGTTTCTTCAAAGATTTTAATATTCTGTAAGCTGTTAAAATAATTTGGATACTCAGCTACAACTGTAGAAGCATAAGTCTCAATACATTTACTATCTAAAACTGAAATATCTTCAAATAATAAACCTTTTATTGGCTCACTCAACTGTGTAAACTGGGATATTGATCCTCCCTCAGCATTAACAAAACAACTAGAACGTCGAATAGCACGTAAAATTTCTTCTGTTAACGCTTTTGATATCTGTAACTTTTCAGCAATTTTATTTCTAATTTCATTAAAAGTTAATGGTTCCTCAAGGGATTTTATCGTGCTGACTAACTCTGTAATCACATTCAAACGGTGTTCTGGTGAAGGACGCAGTTTTTTGTGATTCAAAAATGTATATAATTCTTCTGTGCTAAATATAGAAGCTTGTATTTTTGATTCTTCAGTAGTAACTAACCCCAAACTATTCGCAAAACAATTTGTTAAGTTATTCAGATTAACTACAGTAATATTATTATTATTTCGATTCCAGTCCTCAGTCTCACTATCAGTTAATGATAATGTAACCAAAAAAGCTCGATTTTTAGAAAGATTTAGGCGCCTGCGTTTAGAATGTTCATTGATTTGATTAAGATATACATTACTTTTATCACCAGTTTTGACTTCAAACAAAATTAATTGATTATCAACTAAAAATAAAGCATCAAGCTCATAATACTTCGACTCCTCAAAAGAATAACTCACATGAGGATTAATTAAATATTCAAAATTTATACCATGCAGTGAAAGCAAACTACATATTTTGTAAACAACAAACTTTTCTAACCAACCTCCCTCAAAAAAACTTCTAACCTTTGTATCTCCACTATGTGGTTGAAACCGAATCCTTTTCTCAGACTTAATATACTTAGAAGTCCATAACCCCTTACTCTCTAAAATGGCTCTAAAACGTAAACATATCTCATCATTATCCTCACTGCCAGATAATTTATACGAAAAACCACCCTGCATGTCACCGCTTATACTCGCTTTCATCTTTCGATACACTAAAGCTAATGCAGGATAGCTATCTCCCATAAAAATAGCTGTATCAAATAAATCATCTTTCTCTAACTGCTTGTAAGGCAACCTTAAATTAACCTTCAATCTATTTAATTCAGCTATTAATTTATCGGCGCCTGTTGCTGCAATAATTGGAGGTGTATATGAAGTTAATATCGAATTAACAGGGTTAACTACAAGCTGATTACTACTTTGAAGCTGATAAAACCTCTCTAAATTTTCTACCTTTAATTCTAAATTCGCATAGGCTGTTGCTAAACGTTTAACCTCTCGAAGCAATCGTTCGTTTTGTTTGTCTTCTCGAATATTCAGTACAGCCATACCTGCGCTAGCAATTGCACTACTAAATACTGCTGCACCAGTTTTAAACGAAGGTGACAAAAAAGCTGCAACGGCTCCGAAACCAAAAGTTACAGAAAAAGTCGCTAGGGTAGATTTCAAGGATTTTGGCTGCATTGTAAGATTCTATTTTCACTTCTACGATACAAACTCTCAAGCAATCCAGGCTAGCATTCTTCCATTACAGAACTTGACGTAACTAGAACTAATGTTCTATCAATCCAGTCTAAAATCACTTGATTTACTTCCTCCGGACTTTCATCATGGGGACAATGCCCAACATTCTCTAAGTTAAGTATCTGTAAATTACTATTGTACTGCGCGAATATCGGCGCCAATGCAGGTGGCACAAATCTATCTTTCTTCCCCCATACCAACAACATTGGTATATTTAAAGTCGGCAAAATAGCTTTAACACTAGGACTAAAATTGGCGCCAATCGAGGCCTTAAACAAAGCAGTAAATGCACGAACACTGCCTCTGTCTTGCGTAGGGCCCGCAATAATATCAATCAATTCATCAGTAATCGCTTCTGGATTAGCATACGCAATTGCTGCCCAACGACGTAACACCCCTGGTTGACGCAGAAAATAAAACAAAGGCTTAAGAAACAAAGGTGAAGCTACAAAATTTTTAATTGTGGCAACAGTTGGACGTAAAAATGGCGGAATAGCTTCAAGCTCTAATGATGGGTCAGGTAAACTCATCATTACTAAACCCTTTACCATTTCAGGATGGGCAGCAGCAGCAGCTATGGAAACTAACGAACCTAGCGAATTTCCCACTATCACCACTGGCTTATTAATAAAACTCTGCCAAAAGTCGTATACTTGTTCAGCCCAAAGACTAACACTGTAATTTACAGGTGCTTTCACAGAGGCGCCCCATCCCAACATATCAAGGGCATATACTGTATGATGCTCGCTCAATACCTCTAAATTTTGGCGCCAGTGACCAATAGAAGCACCAAAACCATGTAAAAGAATGATGGGTACAGAATCACAACCAGTTTGTAAACCCCGAATATATGTATAGCGAGTTTGCCATCCCCGCCAAACCCAATCGCGCTGTGCCCCAACTCTTTGCTGCCACGTCAATTGTACCATCCACACCTCCCGCACGTTAAATTTTGTAAACAGTTTTAAGTTTGAAGAGACATAATTACCAGTTACTAAATCTATTCTAAGTAAATTAATCGGTGTATGTTTGCAAATACCGATAAAACATACTTTGTTGAGGCACTATTAATAATACTTATGGTATCTATCAGTAAAATTGTCAGCGGAAATATTAAGTATATTTACGGATAAAAAGCTTGATAAATTAGCGGGTCGTAGCTGTTAGAATAGTAGATGAAGACTGACATTTTGTAATAAGGGTTAACAATTTGACAGAAATTGGGTTGGAGTGAGTAGAATAACAAGTATAGCTAAATAAAGTTATCGCAAACGCACCTGTTTGTGAATTAGCTAAACTCGGAACAGAGGTTTCTATTGTTTAGAAAGCTTTGATTATCGAAGGTATTTAGCTTTGACTGTTATGTACACATTCGGATAGTAACCAAAATCTTAGCAAATAGCTCCTACAAATCATAAATGGCTGTGATTGAAAAAAGAAGAAGTCGCGACCTGCCCCAAATTAACGAACGGATCCGCTTCCCAAAAATTCGGGTCATTGATACCGACGGCGCCCAATTGGGAATTTTAACACCCAATGAAGCATTACAACTAGCAGAAGAAAAAGAGCTAGACCTAGTGCTTCTCTCAGATAAAGCCGAACCGCCTGTATGCCGTATTATGGACTATGGCAAATACAAGTTTGAGCAAGAGAAGAAAGCGCGGGAAGCGAGGAAGAAACAGCATACTGCTGATGTTAAAGAAGTCAAGATGCGCTACAAGATAGAAGAGCATGACTATAACGTGCGCGTCAAGCAAGCAGAGCGCTTTTTGAAAGATGGGGACAAGGTAAAAGCTACCGTCATGTTCCGGGGTCGAGAAATTCAACACAGCGACTTGGCAGAAGAACTGCTAAAGCGCATGGCAACTGACCTAGACTCAGTTGGTGAAGTGCAGCAAATGCCCAAAAAAGAGGGTAGGAACATGATGATGCTGATATCGCCAAAAAAATAATAGCGTTATTCAATTGCACGATTACCAAAAATTTACATAAAACATGATAGTCCTGAGCGCTGAGTGGGAAAAATAATACTCAGTAGCTCAGGACTTTTGTCGTGAGTGCTGTCTATACGAACAATTGTTCTGTTCGTTTATCGTTCACTTGGGTGACGCTCACCACTTTCGTACAAATGCATGGAACTCAATCATTGGTCGGCTAAAGGGTTAGGTAAAAACTTAAATGAGCAAATCTTGGCGATTGTAAATTTGCGTCCAGAGGAGAGTAGACGCACGTGGCTAATGTTGGCTTTTTATACCACAACATCCGTAGGGTTACGTTGGACAGAAGATAGTACTGTAGCGCTGTTTTTGGGTAAGTATGGCGCCAGTTGGTTGCCTTTAATTTATCTTGCCAGTGCCGTAATGGGTACGCTACTCGTTTTTTTTTACTCCCGTTTGCAAAAAATGTTTTCCTTGCGTTACGTAATAGCGGGAATTGCACCATGCATGTTCATACCGCTAATAGTACTGCGTGTGGGTTTAGAATATCCAACTCTTGCTGTAGCTACCGTATTTCTATTACGGTTATGGGTTGATGCGTTTTATGTGCTTAACGACCTCAACACTTCTATTGCTGCCAATCACATCTTTAATATTCGTGAAATTAAGCGAGCATACCCCATAATCAGTAGTGGACTATTGGTTGCGGATATTTTCAGCGGTTTTAGTTTGCCACTGCTGTTGATATTCGTAGGACTTAAAAATATTATCATTCCCGTTTCGGCAATTTTTATTATCGCAGGCGCCTTAATCCTCCGTTATTTAAGCAGCGAACAAAAAAGTTCATTTCCCGAACCTGAAAAGGTAGCTTCAAAAGAAGGACGCGCACGACCACAACTTTCTGGTAAGCTCAGACACTACTCACTGTTCTTATTTGCTTTTTTTGGATTATTACAAATAATTAATATATTAATCGACTTTCAATATTTAACTCAAATCGAAACAAATTATAGTGGTCAAGAGATAGCAAGCTTTTTAGGGATATTTAGCGGGGTGACTGGGGTCTGCGAACTATTGATGCAGTTATTTGTATCCAGTCGAGTCCTCGAAAAGTTTGGAGTCTTTTTTGCCACAGCAACTTTACCAATTTGTATTGCGGTTTTACTACCCTTATCGATTACATCATTGAGTTTGCTGCCAATTACACAAGGGCAACACTTTTTTTGGGGTTTAGTAATTTTGAAGTTTTTTGACGAACTACTGCGTTACACATTAGTAGTTAGTGGTAGTCCTCTGCTATTTCAACCAATTCCTGATAAATTTCGTTCGAGTGTACAAACCTTATCGGGGGGTATTGCTGAAGCTTGGGGTACAGGTATCGCAGGTATTGTAATTTTAATTACTCTTTTTATCGGGGCTAACCGAATTCCGTTAGCAAAAAATTGGGCATTAGTAGCTGAAACAACAATTGTCGCACTCCTAACTTTAGGGCTACTTTGGATACTACGGTCACTTTATGTTGACTTGTTGGTGTTAAGTGCAGGAAGGGGTAAACTAACAGGTGCCGATGTTGACGTGCGTACATTTAAACAAGCGGTGGTCAAAGCACTAAAAGAATCAGGTAGCGAAAGTGATAAACGTTCATGTATTGAATTGTTAGCTACTATTGACCCACAAGGAGCAGCAGAAGTACTGGCGCCATTATTAACCAAACTACCAAGCACGCTACAAATATCTTCTTTAGAAGCAATGCTTGATGCAGGTGCGACAAAAACATACGTACCACAAGTCAATTTACTACTCAAACAATCAGAAACCGAGGTAAACCCCGAAACATTCGCGTTAGTCTTGCGTTATGTTTGGCTAGCAGAAGATAATCCCAACTTAAGTAAGCTCGAACAATTTCTCAACGAAGAACATCCCATCATTCGCGCAACTGCCGCAGCATTACTATTGCGTCAAGGAACAACGCAGCAAAAAGTCGCAGGTACTCGCACACTCAAAGCAATGCTAACTAGTTCGAGTGAACGTGAACGAGTAGATGCAGTCAGAGCATTAAACGCAGCAGTTTATTTACAAACGTTACGGCTTTTAATTCCAAACTTATTAGAAGACAAATCATTGCGGGTGCGTCGTGCTGTGCTAGAAATGATAGCAGCAACACGATTAGAAGATTACTACCCCGCACTTTTAGGTGGACTTTACTATAAATCAACGCGCACTTGTGCGATGCGTGCTATCGTCAAACTCGAAAACGAAGGATTACCATTAATACTGGATTTAGCGACAAATCCGCATAAACCAGAAATAGTGCGAATGTATGCATGGCGAACAATAGGAGAAATTCCGACGTGGGAAGCAATGGATACGTTATGGAAAAGCTTAGAAACATCGAATGGTAAAGACCGCGACCGTATTCTTCGTAGCTTACTGAAGCGACATGAAAAAGAAGGAATTTCTAGTTTAGTCGAGAAATCGTATGAAACTCACGTAGAACGATTAATCGATGAGGAAATAGCCTTTTTAAGTGAGATATATGCTGCGTACAGAGATTTAGAAACACAAGGTGAAGTATACGCAAATTATTTAGAATATAAAACACGCGAATTTATTACCGATTATCTATCTAGTCGTAAAGTAATGGATATATGCCAATTGTTACAGCGTGCGTTACTCGATTTAGAATTAGATATCAAGGAGCGATTATTTTTGTTTTTAAAGCTACTTTATTCTCAAGATACAATCCAAGCGGCAGCATTCAATGTTTTATCAGAATCACCAAAAAACCTAGCGCGGGGTTTAGAAATACTAGAGCATACAGTTACATTACCCAATAAATCGCTACTGCTAATAATTTTAGATAAACGTCACCCAGAGCAAAAACTTCAAGCTTTAATGGAAGCAAAAATATGTAAATACGAGCAAATGGTAGTCAGTGACCGAATTCGTCATTTACTGACTCTCGAAAACTCACTATCTGACTGGTGTTTAGCATGTTGTTTTCATTTTGCTTCTGCTGCACATATTCGTTTGACCACAGAGCAAATAATTGAAAACTTACGTCACCCCACTAGTTTTGTGCGTGAAGCAGCTATTTGTTATCTAAATATAGCTTCACGTCGTATACTTATTGAACTATTACCACAGTTACAAAAAGACCCCCATCCTTTAATAGCAGCACAAGTCAAAGAGTTAATTCAAAAATATCTTTAAAAGAACCACTAGTAAACCTAAGCCAATATATTAATATGTTAACCAGCGTTGACCGTTTATTATTCGTTCGTCGAGTTCCGATTTTTCAAGAATTACGCGATGATTTTATTGTTCGTCTTGCCTCTGTTATGGACGAATGGTCGTTTGGCGCCAATCATACAATATTTCGACAAGGAGAAGAAGGACGTTCACTGTTTATAGTAGTTTCTGGTCGCGTCAAAGTTCATATCGAAGACCGACAACTTGCTGTATTTCCTCAAGGTGAATCCTTTGGAGAAATGGCAGTTTTTGACGCTCAACCTCGCTCTGCTACTGCAACAACCCTCGAACAATCAGATTGTTTAGAATTAACTCAAGAACAATTACACGACGCTATCGAAGAAACACCCGAAATTGCTTTAAATATTATTCGCGTTCTCTCACGTCGCATACGCGATTTAAATGCTGTTATTAATGAATTTGGAATCGAAGAATAAACTGGCAACGGATATAACGGATGTAACGGATGTTGTATACTGCAAACGGGTAAAATCTATACTTTTGTCATGAGTCGCGAACGAAGGGCGCAGTTTTCCCGCAGGGTAGCATCTCATGTCATGCTGAGAAACGAAGGGCGCAGTTTTCCCGCAGGGTAGTTTTCCTTTATGCTAGGATATCCGCTTATGATAGGAAAACCCAACATTAAATATTTAGACAATGCTGTAAAAAACATATTTAAGTAATTTTACTTTCACTATTTGTGTAATATCCACAATTCTCAAATAAAAATATTTTGTATATCATGACAGAATATTACTTTTCGCTTTTACCGCGTTTTAATTATCGCGCTATATTTTTTTGCTTATTCAAATATTATTCGTCTTGATATAAATATGGTTTTAAGTTTTAACCCTGGAAAATTAGGTCCAATCAAGGTTTCAGAGGATAATACACATTTTCTAGTTCAAATTCATCCTGGAAATCGTGAGCGTGCAAAGAAAATTCCAGGACGGCAATGGGATGGAAATCGTGAAGCATGGGTTTATCCTAAAAACGCGACTACCTTTGAAGCCCTTTTAGAAGAGTTTCAGAAGGATGCCGACAGTTTTAATATCCGGCGGCCACCAACAAAACGTCCTGCTGATATCAAGGCGCCTGCTAAAAAATCAAACTATTATGAGTTTGATGACCAGTTTCTTGAAGATGAAGAAATACCTTCGCTTGAAGATAGTAGTGATTCACAAGGCAAGATTTCGAGCGAGCTTGAACACATCCGAGTCATGCTTGAATCACTTAAAGATGTAGCAGCTAACCAAAGTCGTACTATTGAAGAACTGCGTGAGACGCAAGAAGAAGCGACTAAGATACTTAATAAATTTGAGGCGCCTATCCAACCATCAGTAGAAACTCATATAGTTGAGGTACTTCCTGACAAGCTTGACCCAACCAAGCAAAAAGAAATCGAGTTGATAGAAAAAGCACTTATCACAATTGCCTGCTTTACTTCGGGTCAGCAGAAGTCATTTTGCGACTGGATAAATAAATACAAGCCTCTTAGAGAACCGACAGTTTTTGTTATAAATACTCACGAATACCTTAAAAAGCAACTGGGTAAGCTTGTGGGAGATGAGAATCCTAATACAAGATTTGGTGCCCTTATTGATAAAGCTAAACATGAAGAACTAATTTTCTTTGACAAAAGTGACCCAGTAGATAGACCGATACCAATCCTTTTTAACCTGAATACTCATCGTAATCGCTTTGGACATTCTTATGACTCCGAGCAATGGGAGCAGTGGAGCAGATCAATTTTGTATCTGATTAACCTTGCTTTAGTTTGGTCAAAGGTCGTGATAGAAGCAGAGGACTCTAATGAAGAATAAAGGCACCTCAATTTGGGAATGTTACCAACTGCCTGGAATTTTACGCCCAGATGGTTGGAGAGAAGTGCTTGAAAAATGCCTTGAGACAGTACACTGCCCCTACCGCTATGATATTCTGGATACATCACTACGGATTTGGAACCCAAAAGAGCCAGAAATAAAGGTTCCAGGCTCTAAGTACACATGTCGCAATGGCTATAAGCTTTCAAGAGTAGCCTTTGGACGAACCGAACAAGGTACTTTAGTTGGTATTTCTCTCACCCGTCTAGTTTTTGAGCCTGGGTCAAAGTTTCCAACCTTCTTTTCCACCGACGAGCTTTTTACTAAAGGTAAGTATCCAGAAGTTTTGCGCCACCAGCAAATGATTGCTGGTATTGAGAAATTAATAAAGTTTTTCAATTATTCTCTTAATCAGACAGAGCTTAAACATTACAGCGATTACACAGAAGCGCATCCTGCCACAAACATACGTTACTACTTTGGTAATGGCTCTCTCTCCCTAGCTGAGATTGTTCAAAATTCAGGGTTATCAAAAAACTTGTTGAATGCAGTCAAAACTGGCAAGGCTATTATACCAGCTTCTGTGAGGCTTGGGGTTCTTTCTGGTACTGTCAGTGCTACTGGTGCAGCAGTTCGTCCACCTGACACAATTATAAATCGGTTGAAATACCTTGATTCTGAAAAAGCAGCTTTCCAACTTTGCTCAACTACATCAAACCCTCTCTATTCAAGGCACGGTCTTGCTATTGCTATCCTCGCAAAAGCTAACGGGAGCATCTTTGTTACAGAACCCGATAACTTTCCTCATTTCCGTGATAGTTGGTTTGTTGGACTTGATATGGGTAGAGGTGGTTACTACAAGGGAAAAGTTTTAGCAATTACACTCACTAGCCCAGAGGGTATATTACAGGCTCATTGGCGAGCTAGAAAGAACGAAGATGAAACACTTTCAAAACAAGTGCTTTGTGAGGGTTTATCTTGGATTACTTCCCAAGCAGAATTATTGGCGCCTAATCGGCATATTTATCTTATACGTGATGGACTTAGACCACATAACGAATCAACAAACTCTTATTATGAAGCTATGCTCAACCCTAATTTTACGCTGATTGAGTACTCAAAATCTGGCTCTCCTTTAATCCATTGTGCGCCACTAGAACCCGAACCAGGTACAACAATTTTGCTTGAGGGGTCAGATTTCACCGCCCTATACCCCTGTATTTCACCGCAATATGGAATACTAACAACAGCAGTAAAATTCCGTACATCAATCAACCCTAATGGACATAGCCCATTAGAAATAGCTTCGTTGCTTACTGCTCTGTGCCATTCAGCTACTCTCTCTTACCAACCCAGTCGTCTCCCTGCTCCACTTCAATGGGCAAACGGACTTGCTCGTCTCTCATATACTGATCTACAGTTTTGTGGTTGGTCTCATAAAGCTAAGAAGCTTATCTATCTTGATGCACCCTAAGTAGTTTATTTATAGGTGTAAGTCCTAACATTATATTTTATTGCTTAATAGATGATGGTATTGAAGTAATGCGGGTACTCCACAGTGCGCGAGATGTCGAAAATCTTTTTGAGTAGACCATAGCTATTAGAAAGTCCGAGTTAAGTGTCCACCCCTTTCATAAGTGACATAAAGTATTAGAAAATATACGTGGATGTGACTTTTTCTCCAGGAATTTTGGCACCGTGTGAAGATTTACAAGCGAGGATATATTTACATCTGATTTATCCTCTAGGAATTTTGGCGCCATGTGAAGATTTTCCTAATAGTTCTATAAAAGTTTAAATTATACCAGCGATGATATTGATACTTAAAGCTAAAATTACTGTGTTGAAGAAAAAGGTTAATATACCATGTGTTAATGCTAATCGCCTCATTGAACGTGATGTTATTTGCACGTCTGATACTTGACAGGTCATTCCTATGATGAAAGAAAAAGACATGAAGTCCCAGTAATCTGGTTGTTTTTCTTCGGGGAAATCTAAGCCATTATTTTGTTCTTGGTCTGGATTTTCTTCGTAATCACGATGAGCGTGTAATTATTCCAGTTTATCGAACCAAAGGCGCCACGAATAAAATGTAATCTCCAATTATGTAAGTCTACACCAGCCGCAGAACGATGTCCAAAGGCTGCTTGTGCCATCAAAAATGCTAACGGGTCGCCAAACCTAACTCCACAATACGCACCGTTTGATGATAAAAACATCGTTCTGAGAAGCGCTTCTTGGTTTTTTTGTGAGTTTACATCGTTTCTTCAATGTTTTGACATAACAACGTAATACCGTGTTCTTAAGATAGACAGCATCCTCATTCAAGCTAAGATATCATGAGTAACACACTATCTTCGACACTTAAAGAAAATAAGCGCCTACCTACAGACGAAGAATGGGCGTTATATCTAAATATTAGTACTTAAGAACTGCTGAGTCAAATTAATCAAGGGCAAAAAGCCAAGCAAAACATGATTGAAGCCAACCTGCGTTTGGTTGTGGCAGTTGCTAAAAAGTATCAGCGTCGGAATATGGATTTTCTTGATATTATTCAAGAAGGCACATTGGGCTTAGAAAGGGGAGTTGAAAAATTTGACCCGGAAAAAGGTTATAAGTTTTCTACTTACGCTTATTGGTGGATTCGTCAAGGTATCACACGCGCCATAGCACAAAAATCTCGCGATATTCGCCTACCAATTCATATTACTGAAAAATTAAATAAAATTAAGCAAATTCAAAGAGAACTATCTCAACAATTAGGACATACACCTACTATTTCTGAAATTGCCGAAGCTCTAAACCTAGAGCCAAGTCAAATTCGTGAATATTTACTTTTAATTCGTCAGCCAATTTCTTTAGATATTAAAATAGGCGCCGCACAAGATACCGAACTGCGTGATATGCAAAGAAGACAGCGCTCCACCTCCTGAAGAATATACTGAGCGCGAATTATTATATCAAGAAATTCAAACTTTATTGCAAATTCTTAACCCACAACAACGCGAAGTATTGATATTACGTTTTGGTTTAGCCGATGGAAAAGAGCAAACTTTAGTTCAAGTTGCTCAACATATGGGGTTGAGTCGAGAACGAATTAGACAAATTGAGCAACAAGCTTTCAAAATTTTAAAAAGGTACAAGTATAGATTACATAGTTATTTAGCAAGCTAGTTAAAATCTTAATTTTTATCAAGTTCGTAGCGCCGCAAGAGACTTTTGACAAATGGGAATTTGGATTATAAACTCTGTATCGGCGCCACTCATTGATGTAAACATTAACTTGCCTTGATGTCTTTCAGTAATAATTTGATAGCTGATAGACATTCCCATACCTGTACCTTTACCAACGGGTTTTGTAGTAAAAAATGGGTCGAAAATACGTTGGTGTAGATGTTCGGGAATATCTGGTCCATTATTAGCAATTTTTACTTCTACCCACTGTGAATCCACTATGGAGGTGCTAATTGTAATTTTATTTGAATTGCCCTTTATATTTTGCTTTTTTCGTTTGTGATTTGTTTCTTCTA
Organism: Dulcicalothrix desertica PCC 7102; assembly: GCF_003991905.1. Lineage (GTDB taxonomy): Bacteria > Cyanobacteriota > Cyanobacteriia > Cyanobacteriales > Nostocaceae > Dulcicalothrix > Dulcicalothrix desertica. The sequence continues at coordinate 12,472 of NZ_RSCL01000001.1, forward strand.
AAGCATCAACCGCATTTGATAAAATATTCATAAACACTTGGTTCAATTGTCCTGGATAACACTCTACTTCTGGAATGGTGTCATAGTTTTTGATAATCTCTATTTCTAACTTTTCTGAACTAGCGATAAAACGATGCTGCAAAATTAACAATGTACTGTCAATTCCCTCATGAATATTTACTTTTTTCAATTCCGCTTCATCCATACGTGAGAAGTTACGCAGCGATAGCACTATCTCTTGGATACGCTCAGTACCTATTTTCATCGAGTTGAGAATTTTGAACAAATCTTGTTTGATAAACTCTAAATCAATTTTTTTTGCTCGCACGCTAATTTCTGCGACTGGTGTCGGATAATATTTTTGATAAAGCTCCACAAATCCGAGCATGTCAAGAGTATATTCCTGCATATAATCGAAATTAGCGTGTATAAAATTTACAGGATTATTGATTTCATGTGCAACACCTGCCACTAACTGCCCTAAACTAGACATTTTCTCTTGTTGTATTAATTGGCTTTGAGTACGCTGTAATTTCCGCATTGCTTCTTCTAAAATTTCATTTTTATTTTCAAGCTCGACTTGAGAAGAAAATATTTGACTGAAGCGTGCTAACAAATCAAAGCTTCGATAAAAACTCAGAAAATATATGGCAATTATTACCGTCGCTAAATCTGTTGCTGCTTGCCAAGCAATTGGGTTAGGTAGTCCCAGCATCCCAGCACCATGCATACCATGACCAATTGCACAACTAAAAAATATTCCTGCTACTGCCATTACAAGTGGATCTACCCCAGCATGTCTGTTACGCCATACACCATACGCAATTCCCGATGATATGGCTAAATAACAACAAGCTATGATTATATTCTCGCCCGTTAAAATCAATGACACGTTTGTTGATTCTACCAAATGATGCATAGATAACATAAATACAAACCATTATCTTTTATCATGCATCGTTTTTGCCATTCGGCACCAGAGTAAATTCAACATTTATTATATTCTTTTTACATAAAGAAACCGGGTTTCCCAAGAAACCCGGTTTCTAAAACTATACTCTAGTCGCGTCTTCTTGATTTAACTGCTGTTCTATGTTGCCAATAGCAGCATTTAAACCAGCTAATCTAGTTTCAATATCATCACGCATCGTTTTCAGAAAACTTAGCTTTCGCTCCAAGCGGGCTTTACGGGAAATTGTATCACTGCTGTAGCAGGAATTATTCCAAAAATAAAATGGGAACATAATTACATACCATATAACTCTATTTATATTGTCACGAAGTTTTTTTTAAATTAGGGTGAGTTGACTGTCAGGAAAACCGAACAAATGCACTATATTTATTTCTTATATGTTAGTCGAAAACAGCATCGGTCAAATTACAGTTAGTTAAATTAGTATACTGAAGTTTAGCTCCTCTAAAGTCGGCGCCAGTTAAATTAGCTCCTTCTAAGCAAACGTGAGTCAAATTTGCACCTCTCAAATCAGCACCTTGCAAATTGGCGAGTTTGAAATTCGTTCTTATTAGCTGTGAATCGCTCAAATTTGCCTGCTTTAAGTTGATTTCGGTCGCTGATGCCCCAGTTAAAGTGGCTTTGCTTAAATTAGCTTCACTAAGATTCGCACAATCTAGTTTAGCGCAACTGAAGTTAGCTTCGCTTAAGTCGGCGCCTACAAGTTCAGCACATCTCAAGTTAGCGTTGATAAAAATTCGCTCTCCTCTTGCGTAACTAGTTTTGAGTTCTAAGGGTTTTAAACTCTCAATAACAGCTTTTGCATCACCTTGATAACACCATGACGTTTCGAGCAGACTTGCAGCAGTGTTCACCGCAACTTCATCGCATGGGTATATAACCACACCATTGCAACCATCCCACTTGCCTTTGAGCATAAAAGCGATATCGTTGGCTTTTTCGACTGAATCGAATAGTAACACAGGCTTTGGAGCTTGACCTAACAAGCTTTGAATAAAATGTTGTATATACATATAGCAATTTTATGATGACAATTTTATTTTATAGTGCTGCTTTTAGTGTAAAATGCTTCTAAAGGTAGATACAGCTAATGTCTAGTTCTTTATATTGTAATAATCCATCGGAAGAAATATGCAGCTTACTCCGACTGATTGAGTTAATTTTTTTTTAGAAATGTGCAAATAATAGTAATAATGCTCAATAAATTTTTACAAGTTTGGTTTAAAGCTTGATTTAAAGCAATAAAACCCATTGTTTAGTATACTAGGAGGCACATATGACAGCTCAACTACCAACACAAGAATATAAAGAGGCAGAGTACGTTGACAGTATCTCTGAAATTTCAGAGATTTCTCAAAATACTGCTGCGTTAGGAAGTTCACAGCTTGCGACCCGTCCAATGCTGCCTCCTGCCACCGAGACTGAAACCGACTTAGAAAAAATCGGCGCCCAAATTTCTGACTTTTTGGCAGAGTTACCTAATAATGCAGCTTGGTTCTATAGCGAATACAAGTTTTTGTTTATTAGTTTTGGTGCATTAGTCGCAACAGTCTTTGCTCTGCGGATAATGCTAGCAGTTGTTGGCGCCATCAATACTTTTCCATTGCTTAAAGAATCTTTCCAACTGATTGGTATTGGTTATAGTGCTTGGTTTGTGAACCGTTATCTCAAGAACGAATCAAAGCGCAAAGAGCTATCTGGAACAATTGACTCGATAAAAGAAGAGATTAATTAGTTTTTCAATGTCATGGTGAACGTAGTGAAGCATCTAAAAACTTTGAAGATAATCGAGATTCTTCGCTGCGCTCAGAATGACAATTTTTTTCAAGATGGAACTTTTACCACTAGCAACGAGAAGCAGTCAACGTATTTATTTATACGTTTGGCTTATTGGCTGTTTTCCATACTCTAAAATGTTTTGTATTAGCAAGATTGTTTCTTCAAAGTTAAGAGGTTTAGTAATTATACCATCAAATTTAATTTTGTCAGGAAGCAAATCATCTAAATCACTGTAAGCTGTGACTAATACAACAGCAACAGATGGTCTATTTTGACGTACCCAGCGAGCAACTTCAATACCGTCAATTATTGGCATCATTAAATCTAGTAGCACAATATTTGGCGGATTTGCTTCAATTTTAGAAATTGCTGTGTATCCACAATTCGCAACATCAACTAGATATCCTTCCATCTCTAATAATGTTGCTAAAAGTAAGGCATTATCGATATTATCGTCAACGACAAGAACTCGCTTTTTACCTAAATTTTGAGTAGAAAAAATGTTACGCATGATTAAAAAACCTTGATTTTAAAAAGTATGTATGGTCATGAAAATATACACTCGATATCAAATTAGAGTGATATCAAGCTTTACTTGCTTATTATTAAATTTGTCTATATTGTCTCAGATGCTAACGGGCAGTCCCCTTCTCCCTTTAGTTAGGTTATTACAATAGCGAAGGAATATATAATCAATGTATAGATAAAAATTTATGTAAGGTAGTGCTTTATCCCATATTGTCACTATACTAATGGTGGCGCCAAATGAACTGCACAGGCGCCTTGGGTTATGCTACAACCTGCCAGAATTAATTATACAAAGTAATTAGAAATTTAATTTTGAACTTGCACGGGCACTTTGTGGGGTAAAGGAAATGATTTCTTGCACGTTTGATAGAATAGTGTTGCATATAACATTTAAAGGTAGGTCATTCGAGTCAGAACCAAAAGGCTCTTCGATTTCACCTCCGACATGTTCGATACTCAGTAAGCTAAAACCAACGAATGCATTAATGGCGCCTGTCCACCACTGTACATTGTCAACAAGTTCAAGCGGTAAAACTATACAGTAAACAATTACCAACATTCTTAATATAATACCGTATATTAACGGTAGAGGTGTTTTCAAAATACGCTCGCAACCTCCTAAAATATTTACTAATTCACTCACTAGTGTATTTAAAGCTGTAAGTTGATAAATATCTAAACATTTCTGGTCATGTTGCTGCTGTAAATAATCTCCTATCCAAAAAGCAATTTGTAATGGAGGGTGGTTTACTTGCTGGAGTTTCCGGTATTGACTTTCGCTCATCAATAATTCTAACTCTTCGTTGACTGGTTGCCCTCTTAGATGTAACTTCATGGCAATGGCAAACGCAGCAATGAGCAATAATGTTGCTTCCTTTTCCTGTCGGTCTTCGGGTGACTTCTCTTTAATTATTATCCAAATATCACGAGCTAAGTTTCGTATTGCGTTGACTAAACCTCCCCAGAGTTTTCTGCCTTCCCAAAATCTTTCGTGAGCAGTATTAGTCCGGAAAACCAGTAACAAAGTCAAAATAATATTAAAACTCCAAATTATTTTGGTAAGAATATTACCGTCTTCAGACAGCGCTACAGAAAACCCCAAATGAAAAAGTAACGATACCAAAAAAGCATACGCGGCAAAAAAGATAGTCCACGGTATCACTGCCGGAAGTAACGAACTAACAGGTTGTAATACTACTTGTAGACGATTTGGTAGTTTTCCTCTGTAAAGACGATACTTTAAACGTAACGAATTGCTCGCTTCTTGCAACTGCTTTTGACTTTGATTTTTGCTGTTGCTGTCGCGCTTTTTATTCGATGGAACAATTCTGAGAAATTTGAGTTGGATTTTAAGGAATCTACGCAGCATGAGTTTTGATTTTACTGGGTTTAATAGTAGTAAAGCGCTAGTTCTATATATTGAACTTAGCGCCCTACCATTATTATTTTCAAGGTCTTTATACTAGCTGACCTCTGTGATGCTTTTTTATTTTCTATTATGTATTTATATTAATTCTAATTTTTACAGGCGCCTTCTACCTTGATGCATAAACTTTTAGATAAATAAATTAAGTTTTACTTATAGATAGTATTAACAAAACTAATACTTATGGAGATTAGATATATAGGTCTTATGACTGAGCAATAAATAAAGCTGGTTCACCAATAAGAGGGAAGACTTTATAAAAAATTCAAGTATTCTAATAAAATGGAACTAAAATAAAAACTTTTTTGAACAATGCGTGCGTCCTCAATGCTGTAAGAGTAAATTCGTCAAGTTCACAGGCGCCTCGAAGCAAAGAGTACACGGTGTTATAAGCATAAGGTAAACTACAATGTTACATAAACTATATTCTAGCTAAAGGCGGACAACAAACTGACATTTTTATGCTCACACCTTGAGGATGAATTTTAATTTAAATGTTGATTCGTCCGAGGTAAAAACTAAAATGGCTACTTTTCTAGATAGTATTACCGATGGTGTAATTATTCTTGACCGACAGTGGCGGTTTATCTTTATCAATGATGAAGGCGCCAAAATTTTTGATAAATGTCAAGAAGAGTTGATAGGTAAAAATGTTTATGAAGTATTGACAGAAGCGGGAACACCTGTTTTTTATCAAAACTGCCACAACGCAGTAAGTCAGCAAGTGCCAATGCGCTGGCAAGAGTTCAACACCTTGCTTGATAAATGTATAGAATTTTACGTCTATCCTTCAGAAAATGGTTTGGTTGTACTGACTCAAGAAGTTTCAACGCTTCAGAAACAGCAATCTGGACTACCATTTGTGTCTAATCCATTAGAATATCAGCTGCTTTATCAAACTGTAAAACTAGCTGAAACTGATGGCGCCGCTTTAAATCAAATGATACAGCATTTGATGGCGGAAGCTGCACTACGTCATACAAATGCTCAGTTCGCAAAAATTCTTGAAAGCATTACAGATGGAGTTGTGGCTTTTGACCATGAATGGCGTTACACTTTTGTTAACGAAAAAGCCACACAGATTCTACAAAAATACGAAGGTGAGTTACTGGGTAGAAATATTTGGCAAGTATACCCAGAGTTAGTTGATACAGCAATTTATCAAAAATGTCACGAAGTTGCCGATACTGGAACTTCAGTACAATTTGAAGCTTACTACCCAAAGCTTAATCTCTGGCTAGAACATAATATCTACCGCTCGGTAAATGGAATTTCGATTTATTTTCGAGATATTACGCAGCGTAAACAAATAGAAACAGAACGACATTCATTATTTATACGCGAACAAAATGCACGTCAAGAAGTCGAACTTGCACAAGCTAGGTATGCTTTTTTATCGGAAGCAGGACGAGTGTTAGCAACTTCGTTAGATATTCAAACTACTTTATCATCAGTAGTACGTTTGGTTATACCATTTTTGGCAGATTATTGCTTAGTGCAGAAACTGGGTTCGGATGGTTCTTTTCAGTCGGTTGCTGCAATGCACTGTATGAGCGAGAAACAAGGACTAGTTGATGAGTTAGCCAACCGTTATCAAAATCATATCAAGAGTCCAAATAGTTTGACTGCTAGAGTTTTTCAAAGTCGAGAACCGATTTTAATAACTGAGTGTGACTATAATACGGCAACTTCAGTTACGCAAGACGAGGAACTTCTCAATATATATGAGCAATTACAACCTTGTTCATGTATGATGATACCGTTAATTGCGCGCGGTCAAATTTTTGGAACGTTATTTTTAGCAACATCTGAGTCACAACGTAGGTATACAGAGTCAGATTTGGTATTGGCTGTTGACTTAGCTTGTCGCGCAGCAATGGCTATCGATAACTCGCAATTATACCAGCAAGCGCAAGAATCAAATCGTCTCAAAGACGAATTTTTGGCTACGATGTCTCACGAACTTCGCACACCACTACACTCTATATTAGGATGGGCACAAACGCTCGCGCGTCGCAGTTCAACAGATAGTGCTGTCCAAAAAGGAGTCGAGACGATTGAGCGCAATGCTAAAAATTTGCTAAAAATTGTCTATGATTTGCTCGATGTTTCCCGTATTATTACAGGTAAGTTGTGTTTAGATGCAGCGACTGTAGATTTTGCAATGATAACTCAGGAGGCGATATCGTCGTTACAACTAGCAGCAGAAGCAAAATCAATTCATATCGAGACATACCTCGACCAAAATATTAATCCAGTGCGTGGAGATGCGGAACGTTTAAGACAAATTGTCTGGAATTTAGTTTCTAACGCTATCAAATTTACACCCAAAGGAGGAAGCGTTACAGTTCGTCTTTTTCAACAGCAGTATGTTCAGCTAGAGGTTAAGGATACAGGACAAGGTATTCGCACAAATTTTCTACCTTATATATATGACCGTTTTCGTCAAGCAGATGGTTCTTTTACTCGCATACATGGAGGGTTAGGATTAGGATTATCTTTAGTACGGCATTTAGTCGAAATGCATGGTGGTACAATTGATATTTACAGTGCTGGAGAAGGTCAGGGAACAACCGCTACTCTCAGACTGCCAACTTCCATTTAATCGAATACTACTGTAGGAAGCGACATACCGTGTTTATACACTAAGAGCGTGCGTCTATATAGCGGAATCTTGCGTCTCTACATTGAAAATTGCTGCTCATACACTGTAATTCTGCGTCCCAGCACCAAAATTACGGGTCTATACATATATTTAATTTGAGGAGAATTCAATGACCGCAGAGGAGTTATTGCAAAAATATGCCGAAGGGAAAAGAAATTTTGCAGGAATTAATTTGGCGAACGTATGTTTATCTGGTATGGATTTACGTGGTATAGATTTGAGTAGAGCAAATTTAGTAGAAGCAGATTTATCGAGCGCAAATCTTAGTTTTGCTAATTTACGTCAAGCGAATTTAGTCAAAGCCAATTTAATGAAAGCAAATTTAAATCATGCAATGCTTCTCAAAGCTAATTTGAGTGAAGTTCAGTTGAACGCTGCAATTTTAACGAATGCTATTTTGGTAGAAGTAAATGCTAGTCATGCTTTTATGCTAGAAGCGGTATTGACAGGCGCCAACTTTAATGATGCGTTTTTACGTGGCGCCATTATGCCTGATGGTAGTGAGTATATACCAGAATCTATTGTAGACGACACATATTTTAAATAATATATATACACACGTAGAGACCGTATTAATACGGTCTCTACAAAATTTCGTTATGTTAGAAATTATGCTTTATCAACGATGTCTTTAACGCCATCTTTGACATCTTCTTTAGCGTTGCGTGCTTCAGCTTCTACTTGCTTCGCTTGACCTTCAGTTTTATCTGCGGGGTCACCAGTTACATTACCAAGTGCTTCTTGCGCTTTGCCTTCAATATTTTTCGCAGCAGCTTTTGCTTTTTCTTCTAAACTCATTGTCTTAGCTCCTTATTAATTGTCAAACTGATTTTTTTATCAATTCAATGAGATAAACTTCTTTATCCCACCTATTACCTAATATCTCGTCATAGGTGAGTATTGGCATCCCACTCAAGTTGTATAAATATTTATATCTGATAATCCAAAAGATATATAATTATAATTAGGCTTAAATAATCTTTAATATCTCTCTTTAGATTGGTGAAAAGCGTGTAACATCTGAGATAGTCTGAAAATGAATTAAATCAAATAGCCATTTTCAACAATAACAATCAAGGCTTATGCTTCTACAAGACAAAGAAACCGGAACTTTAGTAGAGATAAATGACTTGCAGGCACTAATAAGCCCTAATCAAGATAGTGTGACAGTGCAAGACCAATCAGGACAAGAAGAACAAGACCCAGAACCTTTAAAGAAATCAAATTTGATTTTTCCTTCTGGTGAAAGCTTACCTCGCTGCTGGTTAGATGCTGACTACCAGAAATAATATTTCAACGAAAAATTGTCATTCTTACTACGTGTAGAATCTTAGAGATGCTTTACTGTGTTGTGGATGACAATTTTTTGGTCTTAGTTTTGTTATTAATACTCTTGCCAATATAAATATTCTTGCTAATATAAAAAGTGTTTTGTCGATTAGCAAAATTCTTCATATTGGAAAGATGCTGCCAAAAAATCAAAATGAGTAACGGAATTGGTTTGATATTGAAAATTTTATTCAATTTTTAGAAACAATCCAGAATATTATCGTATTTGTCCTAGCTATAGGTTTATTTGGAGTGATGGTAATTCGTTTGTACGATTTATTTAGCTCTCTCATTGTACCAATTAAGTTTCAAAATATTACATCAGATATATTATTTATTTTAATTTTAGTTGAGTTATTTAAACTATTGATAATATATTTACGCGAACAGCGTATATCAGTGGGGGTAGCAGTTGAAGTTAAAATTGTATCTGTGCTACGGGAAATAATTATTCGTGGCGCCTTGGAAATACCTTGGCACAAAATTATATACGATGATAATTAACTACCTGGTTATTGAGAAAACTCATGGCTAAACCCGTAATAATGACGGTTGACGACGACCCAGAAGTTTTACAAGCAATTGCGCGTGACTTAAGACAAGAGTATGGAGACCGCTATCGAGTTGTACGTGCGGAGTCGGGAGCAACAGCGTTAGATGCACTCGAAAAGCTTAAACTTCGTAACGAAACGGTGGCATTGTTCCTTGCCGACCAACGAATGCCCCAAATGTCAGGTGTAGAATTTTTAGAAGGCGCCTTATCAATATATCCCGGCGCCAAGCGAGCGTTACTAACAGCGTATGCTGATACAGATGCAGCAATCCGCGCAATCAACACAACAAGAGTAGATTACTATTTAATGAAACCGTGGAACCCTCCAGAAGAACGGTTATATCCAGTCTTAAATGATTTACTCGATGATTGGTCAGCTTCGTTTAGTCCCCCATTTGAAGGAATACGAGTAATTGGCAACCGTTGGTCACCGCATTCACATTCAGTAAAAGACTTTCTCGCGCGTAACCAAGTACCATACGAATGGATGGATATTGAGTTATCGCAAGAAGCACAGAAATTAGTCGAATATGCAGAATGCGACCATTTGCAACTACCCTTAGTACTTTTCCCTGATGGTACAAGTACTCTACAACCAACTAATACACAAATTGCCGAGAAAATAGGCTTACAAACCCAAGCGGGAAAACCCTTTTATGATTTAGTGATTGTAGGTGGTGGCCCTGCGGGTTTAGCTGCTGCTGTCTATGGTGCATCGGAAGGATTGCGTACAGTTATGCTAGAACGCGAGGCGCCTGGAGGGCAAGCGGGTACAAGTTCGCGTATCGAAAATTACCTAGGCTTTCCAGTTGGATTAAGCGGTGGAGACTTGGCGCGTCGTGCTGTAACCCAAGCTCGGCGGTTTGGTGTCGAAATTATCACACCCCAAGAAGCTACAGGTATTCGCGTAGAAAAGCCATATAGATTTATACAACTAGCAGATGGTAGTGAGATTAGTTGTCATGCATTGATATTAGCACTGGGTGTATCATGGCGCCGTTTAGATATACCAGGTGTAGAACGGTTAACAGGTGCAGGTGTTTATTACGGCGCCGCACAAACCGAAGCATTATCATGTCAAGGAGAAGATGTATATATAATAGGAGGCGCCAACTCTGCTGGACAAGCAGCGATGTACTTTTCTAGATATGCAGCAAAAGTCACCATGTTAGTGCGCGGAGACTCATTGACTAAAAGCATGTCGCAGTATTTAATAGAGCAAATAGCATCAACACCCAACATCGAAGTCAAAGTACACACCAGCGTCATCGAAGCAAAAGGTGAAACCTCTTTAGAAGCAATCACACTTCAAAACGTATTAACCCAAGAAACGCAAACAGTACCCGCGAACTCACTATTCATATTTATAGGCGCCCAACCAGCAACTACATGGTTAGATGGAATAGTCGAACGTGACGAACGTGGGTTTATATTAACAGGCCCCGACTTGAAACGTGAAGAAAGGCGCCCAAAAGGATGGAACTTAGAACGCGACCCATACCTACTAGAAACAAACGTCCCAGGAGTATTCGCAGTTGGAGATGTGCGTCATAACTCAGTCAAACGTGTAGCATCAGGAGTAGGAGAAGGTTCAATATGTGTCCAATTTGTTCACCAATATCTAAGTAAAGTTTTGTAGTCTCTTGTGGAACAGGCATCCCTGCCTGTTAGACATTCAAAGCAATATTATATTTAGGGCGGGGCATTCTTAAAGCCCACCTCACAAGAAAACTTATGCTGCACGACCCAAACGAAAACGCTTTATTTCCCAAGTTACCCGAAGAAGCATTACATAAAATGCAAAAAGTCGGCGCCAAAATTCATTTAAATGCTGGTGATACTGTATTTACAGAAGGGCAAGCAGATTATAAATTTTGTATTGTTTTAGATGGAGAAATTGAAATAACAAAGCAACTCGGTGGAGAGAGAAAATTGCTTGCAGTTCACCGTCGAGGTGAGTTTATGGGTGAAGTATCAATGTTAACTGGGCATGGCGCCTCAGCTAGCGCGCGTGCATTAACAAATGCGACAGTTTTAGAAATAGATAGCGAAACATTTAAACGTATTATTGCTGAATGTTCACCAATAGCGGATGTAATATTAACGGCAATGGTAGGACGCAGCAAAGATGTAGAAGTGCAAATGCGTCATTCTGAAAAACTTGCAGCACTTGGTAAACTTTCCGCAGGTTTAGCACACGAATTAAATAATCCCGCAGCAGCAGCACAACGCGCTTCATCAAACTTACGTGAAATTTCAAAGACTTTGCAATCTTTAATGTGTGAGCTTTATTCTTTATCGCAAGAGCAATTAAAGTTTCTTCGTGACTTTGAACTTCAAGCAAACCCTACTATAAAACTCGACCCTTTAGACCAAAGTGATAAAGAAGACGCTGTAACCGACTGGTTGGAAGACCATGATATTAAAAATAGTTGGAAAATGGCGCCAACATTTGTGAATACAGCTATAGATACAGATAAACTAGATAATCTTGCAGACCAAATACCACAAGATAAACTTGAAATAGTTTTACATTGGTTAGAAGCAAAACTTGCCCAAACTTGTTTATTAAACCAAATTGAACAAAGCACTGCGCGCATTTCAGAAATAGTTCAAGCAGTTAAAGGTTATTCTTACATGGACCAGGCGCCTTTACAAGAAATCGACGTACATCAAGGAATAGAAAACACTTTAATTATATTTGGGCACAAACTCAAAAAAGGTATAGCAGTAAAACGAGAATATGATTTAACATTACCGCGTATCCAAGCTTACGGCAGTGAACTCAATCAAGTTTGGACTAATTTAATAGATAATGCTATAGATGCCATGAAAGGCAAAGGGCAATTAACAATTCGTACAGAATCAGATAATACTTGTATATTAGTTGAAATTACAGATACCGGAACAGGAATACCAGAAGCTATACAACCGCGTATATTTGAACCATTTTTTACTACTAAAGAAATGGGCGCCGGAACTGGGTTAGGGTTGGATATTACCTACCGTATTATAGTGAAGAAGCATCACGGTGATATTCACTTTGTATCTAAACCTGGAAATACGAGTTTTCGTATTTACTTACCAATTAATCCAAGTGAGAAAACTAAATGTGAAAGATAGGCAACAGATGCAACGGATGTAACGGATGATTTGTTTGTTACGCACAAAATTTTGTGTAAGGTTATCAACCCCCTCAAACCCTGCTTTCAACTAATTAACCATCCGTTACATCCGTTATAATCCGTTGCCATGTTCGGCGCCATTATTGAGCAATAATCGTAAAACAGACAAAGCCAAAATAATCAAAAACAATACTAAACCGATAGTACAAGCATAGCTAATCTCTAAATTAGTAAAAGCTTGCTCGTACAAATAATAAACAATAGTTTTGGAACTATTGCGTGGTCCACCTTGGGTCATAATAAATACTTCTTCAAACACCTTTGTCGCAGAAATTGCGGAAATTACAGCAACTAAAGCTAAGTAAGGACGCATTAAAGGTAAAGTAATGTCCCAATGTTTACGCACTCCGTCCGAACCATCTATTGAAGCAGCTTCGTATACATCAGCAGGAATTGATTGTAACCCAGCTAGATAAATAACCATGTAATAACCCAAACCTTTCCACACGGTTACAGCCATTACACTGAAAAGGGCAAATCTTGGACTAGTTAACCAGGGAATACCTTCTTTGATAATACCTAAACTTTGAAGAAGTTGATTAATCAAGCCATTTTCTTGATATAACCAGTTCCATGCAATACCAGCAACCACCATTGAAATTACAACTGGTGCATAATATGCTGCTCTAAACCAGGTAATACCGCGTAGTTTTTGATTGACTAAAATAGCGAGAGCCAAAGGCGCCGTCACTAGAATTGGCACTACTACAATTAGATATAATATAGTATTACCCAAAGTCTTCCAAAATGTAGAATCATTAGATAAACGAACAAAATTAGCCAAACCCACCCATGTTTGCGACCCGCCGAAATCTTGAATTTGCGTAAAAGTCAAATAAAATGCTTGAAGCGCAGGTATAAATACTGTTAAGCCTAAAATGACTAAAGCAGGTAGTAAAAATAAATAAGGTGTTAGTAGTTGCTGAATACGAAGTTCATTTTTGGTTATATATTTAAACATAAGCTGACTAATTGAGTATAAGTTTTAATTTGTAAATCTACCTCTCGATAGTAGTATTTTCGTTCTGTCGGTAGATGATTAAGAAAGTTTAACTTTTGCATTATATAAATGCAAACTAATACTACACCAAAGTTCCAGGTAGAAGCATGATAGTTAACCTACATGAACAAGGATGGGAGGTAATATACCATCGTGCCCACGCATTACTCGCTGCCCAAATTGCCGGAAATTGGCACCCAGAATTACGCCCGCAACGTTGGTTAGAAACAATTTCCGCAATTTCCCACCACGATGACTTAGAAAAAGAGTGGGAAGGAAACCATCTTACACCAGCAGGCGCCCCACGCGATTTTACTCTTGAAAAAGAAGTTGATTTAGAACGTGTGCGTAAACTTACACAAAACGCTCAGTATCGCGGACGCTGGGTAGCAATGTTGATCTCGATGCACATGAGCTTTTTAATCGAAGGAATGCGCGGTGAATCAAAAGAAATAGACGAATTTTTAGACGAACAGATAGCAAATCAACAAAAATGGATTGAAGAGTTAGAAATAACAAAAGACGACGCCGCTAAAGCGTATGCCTTCTTCCAATGGTGCGATAGAATGTCACTCATTCTCTGCAACAAAGAAGTTCCCGAAGGTACCACCAGCGCCGAAGAAACCGATGATTTCCGCGCGCTAGAAATAGCCAAAGACGGTGACGGACAAAGCTATAGCGTATCAATGCGTAGCGACGGTAACATCACAGTCAAACCTTGGGCATTCAAAGACGACAAATTCACCGTTAGACTCGAAGCTACCTATCTAGACCAACTACAATTTACCGACAACAACGAACTCACAGAAGCACTACAAAAGGCGCCCATCAAAACCCTAGAATGGACATTCGCCAAATAACCCCCAGAAACCCGGTTTCTTCCACACTAAACACAACAATTTTCAGCGTTACCAAAAGAAACCGGGTTTCTCACTACGAACGATAACCCCCAATAAACGTAGGTTGGGTAAGCAACGCGCAACCCAACATACAACAATATTATCTCAAACAATAATAATTAAACCATTACCAAATCTTTTCCACAGAATAAGCAGCGATAGCCTCATCTACACTTAGTAAAGGCATTTTTTCAAAAATAGCTTGAACAATTATAATACGGTCAAAGGGGTCACGATGATGATTGGGTAAGTCTTGTAATGCATAAACATGACTTAACTCAATTGGTAAAATTTGCATGTTATTAACTTCTTGTTGACTCGCGATTAACTCCGGAACTGATACAGGTAAATCAAGCTTACCAAGCTGAACCTTAATTTGTATTTCCCAAACACTAGCAATGCTCAGTACCCAAAAATTGTTATCATCTGTTAATAAATTACTAACTTTCTCTGAAAGAAGTTCTGGATTTACAGCTAACCAAATCAGAACATGTGTGTCTAATAACAATCTCATATTACACCTTCACCTAACCAAAACTCATCTGGTAAAGGTTTATTAAAATCATCGCTCATCCGATACTTTCCCCGATTTAAACCTAAAACTCGTTTTTTTCGTGTTTTTTCAGGTTGGGCATACTTTTGTGTTAAAAATTCAACAAAATCTAGCACTTGCTGTTTCTGTTCAGGTGGTAGTGTTTGTAACTTGGTAATTACTTCTGATGTCGTATCAAGAACTTGAGGAGTCATCTTAATCCCTTTTGAATATATACTTTTGTATACTTATCCACATATTGCAGTACACCTATAAAATTAGGTTGTAGGCATTAGTGGTATTTATATATTATACCCTTACCTAACCAAAATTCATCCGGCAGTGGGTCATCAAAATCATCGCTCATCCAAATCTGACCTTTATTTAAGTCTGGTACTCGTTGTTGCAGTGCTTCTTGAGAATAAGTATATTTATTTACTAAAAACTCAACAAAATCTAACACTTATTGTTGCTGTTGAGGCGCCAAAGTTTTTAGTTTCGCAATTAGTTCTGATGTCATATTTATAACTTGAGGAGTCCGAAGGCTTTTACTTTGTAAGTTTATATTACCCATAATATAAGTAAAGGCGCCTTTTTCTTAAACGCTTTGAAGAAAGCGCGTTTTATATTGGAACTAGGTGAACTTCTGTGTAGCTCAGGATTTCTATGAAAGTTGAGTCCATCAGTATTACTAATTTTAAGCGCTTCGAGAATTTGGAGGTGTCGTTTCAAAACCAAACCATCAATACCATTAGTAACAGGTTTTTGGTGTTAGGCGATAATGGTACGGGGAAGACAACCTTGCTACAAGCTATTGCGCTTCCCTTGGCACTGGCAACAAAGCAAATTCAACGAGTCACAGATTTTGATTGGCTAGGGTTTCTTCCTGGTCGCTACCAACGTTGGGGGGCGCCGCGTATTGAATTGTCTGTATTATTTACGGATGAAGAAATTACTGCTACGCGCGCGTTATTTAAAAGATGGGCTGCAACCAGAACTGAACGTTCTTTAATTGAACCAGGAGACAGTAAGCGCGTCCGCTTAATCCTTGATGGAGAACGCTGTTATACTGCAACTGATGCTCAGTACTACCAATTCGCGGGACGTTACTACGCACGCAATTTGTACATTACAGAAGGTGGTACACAAGTTCTTTTAGGTTGGTACTGGGAGAGAAAAGAAATTGAAAATTATTTGATTGACCCCAAAGTTTTTAAAAAGGCGTTGGGTAGTAATGCACCACCAGCATCCGAATACCGTGCAGCACTACTAGCTTCAGCAGAAAAAATAGGTGCCTAAAAGCAGTAATAATTTATACACACGAGACAGAACTCAGCCGTAGGATATACAAATATCTATTCAACTCAAAAAGTCGAGAGAGAGACTTAGCGAAACAAAAGGAAGTTTTTGGGCTGGAAGGAGAATTAATGTTCACAGAACCACCGAATAGTGAGTCTTTTGATGCAATTATCCAGTGGGCTGCTTCCTTTACAAGTTCTAATAATATTTGGAACGAAAATAGAAATAACATACGTATACAATTAGTTGAACTATTCAAGAATAGCTGGCAAGAGCTACGTAAAGAAAACAATAGTAATTCAAGTGAGATACGCAAGCTGCAAAGGCATATTCGCTTTGCCCTCCACAGACTTTCTATTTTAGGACTTGGGGATATTCTCGGCAGCCTGATGGAAATTTTGCGTGAAGCTTATTGGATAATTCGCGACCCCATAAATGTGTTAGAAAATCTAGCACGGCAAGGCTACCTTGCTCAAATTAGAAGTTTACTGGCATATTATCAAAACCTTAAGCAACCCGTTGAATATCTTAAAGCAGTAACAATTAGAGCAATGCGCTTCTTGCCGAATATTGATGCTCAAGAATGGGAGTTAATTGTTGAATTTGCCACTATCTCAGATGGTTCAGTTAGTATACCCGAAAGGCTAATGTCCACAGAATCATGGCTATATCTGGGGCACAAATATAATGATTTTAAGCAAAGCCATCATATTGAGGCAGTTAAAAAGGCCCTTCGTTCTGAACCATCACTACCAAGTCGATTAGAGAAAAATTATCTTTTAATCTTGGGACAGTTTGAACCAAGTGCTGTTGAAGAATTCTCCATAAATGTAAACGACCCTATGCTTGTCAACGCGCGATATCTTGCGCTTCAAGGTAATCCATCCAGCATATTTGACTTGCCGGAACTTAAAACTCTTCGAGAAAATTATTATAGTGGTCAAAGTCCAACAGATAGTGAAGAAGGATCGCCTTATTAAGGTTAATTATTATACAAGAGGTTTTAGCAACCGCCTGTACTAGATAATTGGTGTTACCAGCCAATAATTCCATTAAATTTCGTTTTTTGCGAATATTGCGAATATTGCGATTTTTCCATTATCGGAGTACAATAACGTAACTAGGAACAAAAAAATCCAGATATACAGTATGGTTCAGCTATCTATTCGTAAGGATTGTGCTAAATAACCCCAGGTTTTGAGTATCTTACCTTGTAAACACTTACAGGTAAAGCTAGTTTAAACCAAATTATTCTCGTTTATTGTTTTTTGTACAACTGCACAATTCTGGATTCTTACCTCCTGTACTGAGTAAAAAAACAGATAATTTGAATGATTTGCGCGTAGGTATAAAACTATGTCCAAGAACTTACTTGTCACTATTGACGCAGAAGGAAATCGTTCTAGTAATTTAAGGAAACAGCTTGAAGAACGTTACCAAAATGGCACACATAAATTAGTTCGAGCAGACGGTACAGAGTTACCTATTTCCGATAATGTGTTTCAAGTATTGCAACAAATCTTACCCGCGTTGGAGCAAGGTAGAACAACAATAACAATTACACCTAATAATCGTGAAATGACTACCCAAGAAGCGGCTGACATTCTGAATGTTTCTCGTCCCCATCTAATAAAGCTGCTAGAAAATAATGAGATTCCTTATACAAAGACGGGTAGTCATCGTCGGATTAAAGTAAAAGATTTAATGGATTATAAGGAAAAGAAAGATTCTCAGTGTCGTCAATCGCTGTCAGAGATGACGGAGATTATGCAAGAGAATGGTTTGTTTGACTAAAGCAATAAGTAATGTTGAGTACTTTTTCTAATCGTGGGTAATTTTTCTGCGCTTCTCGACGCTTGCGTAATTTTTCCTTATTCTCTGTCTAATGTATTACTAGAAGCAGCGTATCAGGGGCTGTACCGAGTTCATTTTTCTGATAAAATCTTGGACGAGGCTATTCGGAACCGAGTAAAAAGGGGACGAATGGACGAAGTGACAGCAGATAGATTTAGAGCCGCTTTGATTAAAGGTTTTTTTCATGCGCTGGTGGAAGCTCCAGTTTCCTTAGAGGAAAAGATGGAAAACCATCCTAAAGATAGGCATGTACTTGCTGCTGCTGTTCATGCAAAAGTCGATGTAATCGTCACATCGAATCTAAAAGATTTTCCTGCATCGTCTCTGGCGCCTTGGAATATGGAAGTCATGCATCCTGATGATTTTCTAAATTACTTATGTAATGAAAATGGTGATGATGTTCTGTATGATTTAATCTCTACACAGATTGCGGGGTATAAAAAGCCGCCTATGACTTTTTTAGAATTCCTTTCAAATTTTGAGAACGAACAACCAAAGTTTGCTAGCCGAATATTAATTTACGCCTATAGCTATGAAGTTGAAAAGTTTGCGATAAATGCTTTAGCTAGCGTTACTAATGCAGGAAAAGGTCAGCGTGTTCTAAGTGGAAATCGCTATAAAATCTCTGAAACTAACAATGAAATTTCAATTATAGAAAAGAGTACTAAACGAGAAGTTTTTCGTTCATGCAGTGATGGATTTATAGGAAATCTCAAGGTTAAAGATATTGAAATATTTCAAGAAGCTTTAAAACAACTAAATGAAGAAGGCTATTCGTAAAGGATTTCAACTCAGTACTAGATTGTAAGATTTTATGAAAACCGACACCAAGCCTTTTCTCTGTGTCCTAATAGTCTCTGTGGTTAATTTCGAGCATCGATTCTTTCACGAATAATCTAGGATTGCTATAGCAGAATTTAAAATTTAAAATCTCATGCCTTTCGCCACTACAGGAACCATTGCTGCCATCGCTACCGCTATTGTCCCACAACAAGGTAGCGTCGGGATAGTACGCGCGTCTGGTTCCGAAGCTCTAGATATTGCTAAAAAGCTTTTTCATGCACCAGGTAAGCAAGTTTGGGAAAGTCACCGCATTTTATATGGTTACATTCGTCATCCTCAAACCCAAGAACTCGTAGACGAAGTGCTGTTATTAATAATGCAAGCACCACGTTCGTATACCCGTGAGGATGTGGTGGAGTTTCACTGTCATGGGGGAATTATGGCAGTGCAGCAAGTGTTACAGTTGTGTTTAGAAGCAGGCGCCCGTCTTGCACAACCAGGAGAGTTTACACTACGAGCATTTTTAAATGGGCGCCTAGATTTAACGCAAGCTGAAGGTATTGCTGACTTAGTTGGCGCCAAATCTCCACAAGCTGCACAAACTGCGTTAGCTGGAATTACAGGTAAATTAGCTCAACCAATTAAAAAACTGCGTGCAGATTGTTTGGATGTTTTAGCGGAAATTGAGGCACGTATCGATTTTGAAGACGATTTACCACCATTAGATTATGAGTTTATCACTGCGGAAATTCAAAAAATTAGCCTAGAAATAAATCGTATTCTTGCTACAGCAGAAAAAGGGGAATTGCTGCGAACGGGTTTAAAAGTTGCTATAGTTGGGCGCCCAAATGTCGGAAAATCTAGTTTACTAAATGCGTGGAGTCGTAGCGATAGGGCAATTGTCACTGATTTACCTGGCACAACGCGCGATGTTGTGGAGTCGCAATTAGTTGTAGGTGGTATACCTGTACAAGTATTAGATACTGCTGGAATAAGAGAGACAGAAGATACTGTAGAGAAGATTGGTGTAGAACGTTCGCGCAAAGCTGCCGAGTCAGCAGATTTAGTGTTATTAACTATTGATGCTTCTACTGGTTGGACACCATTAGATGAAGAAATATATATTAACGTGAAAGGGCGCCCGTTAATTTTGGTTGTTAATAAAATAGATATCGCGTCATTACAACAACATTATCCTGAAGAAATAAATAATGTTGTCAAAACAGCAGCAGCAAAAAATCAAGGAATAGACGCTTTAGAAACAGCTATTCTAGAAAAAATCCAATCTGGTAAAATTACTGCTGCTTCTTTAGATTTTGCCATTAACCAACGTCAAGGCGCCGCACTGACACAAGCAAAGTCATGTTTAGAACAAGTATTATTAACTATTGAGCAAGACTTACCTCTTGATTTTTGGAGTATTGACTTACGTGGCGCCATTTACGCCCTAGGTGAAATTACAGGAGAAGAAGTAACAGAGTCTGTATTAGATAAAATATTTAGTCGGTTTTGTATTGGTAAGTAAAAGTGTATCTTAATTCTTAATTGATTATTTAGCAGAAGCTCACCTTATGACAACCGCACCCCTAAGCTGGCAAGAACTAGAAACCCTCACGAACTATCAAATAGATACCGTTAATGGTCCCACCAACTCAAGAGCTACGTTGCGCTTATTTGGGCACTCCGAATCTGATGTGCGGGTGACGCTGTACCGTGATAACCACGCTTGGTGTCCTTACTGTCAAAAAGTTTGGCTATGGTTAGAAGAAAAACAGATTCCCTACCGCATCGAAAAAGTAACAATGTTTTGCTATGGGGACAAAGAAAGTTGGTACAAACGTAAGGTACCATCAGGAATGCTACCCGCAATCGAGCTTTCGGGGCGGATTATTAAGGAAAGCGATGACATATTGCTTGCTTTAGAAAAGGTTTTTGGAGCATTGAACCAAGGAATGGAAGACCGCACTGTGCTTCCTTTACGTCAATTAGAACGACTTTTATTTAGAGCTTGGTGCGGTTGGCTGTGTACAAGAGCAGTTTCTTCTCAACAAGAACAACGCAACCGAGAACAATTTATAGAAGTGGTGGCTAAAGTCGAGGATGCTTTGGGTCGTACTCCAGGACCTTACTTTTTATCGGACTTTGGCACAGTTGATGTTATCTTTACACCCTATGTCGAACGGATGAATGCGAGTCTTTATTACTACAAAGGTTATTCCCTGCGAGAAGAAAACCCTCGATTTAACGCATGGTTTGCGGCAATGGAAAGCCGACCTACTTACTGCGGTACCCAGAGCGACTTTCACACCCACGTACATGATTTGCCACCCCAAATGGGGGGTTGTTGGGAAAACGGCGAAACCCAGATGCTTCTCAATAAAGCGCGGGTGGATAACGGCCCCTGGTTTGGGCTACCAGATGTTACTTATCCAGAACCCGAAAACTCCCGTATGGAAGCTCTTCAACGAACCATCAAACACCGCATTAATATTATTCGAGTTAACCCCGCCGATAATCAATTGTTCGATCAAGCCCTCCGTTGTGCTTTAACATACATGATGACAGGCGAAGACTGTATACCTCCATCAGGTTCTGATGTCGCTCTGCGATATTTACGCGACCGCATTAATGTACCACGAGACATGTCCATCTACGCAGCCAAGAGATTGAGGGAATCCCTAGAAAAAACTGCCTCCCTTGTGGGTAATGGTCAGCCAGCTCCCATTCCCACTAACCATCGACGAGATCAAGACCCATCTAACTTTGCTCGCAAGTAAAATTAAAACGTAGGGTGTGTGGCGCCATAAAAAATCGTGTACTTTTACGTCATACTTGTAGCGTCACGCACCATTCTTTAAATATTGTACCTATAAATATTAATATCTAAGTATGAGAATTACAGAAATTTGCGCCCAGAAAATTGTTTCGCTAAGTCTTGTCTTAAACATTGACCAATATAAAACTTAAGTAGAGCTTCTACAGACATATCCCTTATCGCAGCTATTTTTTGAAGCGATTCTAATGTATCAGTTGGTATTTTAATAGAAACCGTCTCAGTCGGACGAGGACGTATATGTAATTTAATTTCTTCAGGATTCTTCATACAGTTTTCTTTCCGAGCAAGTAACTAGCGTAGCTTAATAAATATGTTATAATACAGAATATAAACTTATCTAATTAAAAACAATATAAAGATTTAAAAAGCGAAACTTATGAAACAGGCATTTACAGCAAGTGTATGGCAAGAGGATAACTGGTTTGTCGCACAATGCTTGGAAGTGGATATTGCAAGTCAAGGAGAAACTGAAGCTGAAGCTTTATCAAATTTAAGCGAAGCTTTGTCACTGCATTTTGAGCCACCAATAGCTACGATAGTACCCCAGATTAAGACTTTTGAGGTAGAAATAGGTGCCGCTTAAACCATTACCTTTTCGTGAAGTAAAACGTAAGCTGGAAGCTGCTGGTTTTGAGGAAGTTAGTCAAAAAGGTAGTCACGTAAAGTTTGCGAAAATAATCGATGAAGGAATACGTACTGCGATAGTACCTAACAAGCGGGAAATAAGTATTGGTACGCTTGGCAGTATTTTACGACAAGCTGGGATAAGCATTGAAGAATTTGAAATATTGTAACTTGCATTTTTTAATCTCGGTGTTGTTACTGAAGGCATTATTTGACTTGTTAATTTAAGCTGTACGTGTTTTAACTAGCTTTTGCTTCAAAGAACAGGTTAAGAGAAACCAGCATCTTTTGGAGAGAGTCATTGATAAACAGGTTTCAGCAGATTTTATAAATGCTGAATCTCAAGTTAATGATTACATTAAAAAGTTTCAGGATGAGTTTGATACTTTGTTGAAGGAACGGGAAACTAGAGAATCTGAAAAAATGCAAATTCGTGCTAGTCTTGATGTTCATAAAGCTAAGTTAAATGAGTATTTAAACGAATTAGTTCCGCTTCGCACTTCTTTAGATAGCTGGAAACCTAAGCAGATTCCTATAATGCTTGGTTAACAATTTAAAGTGTAGCATTTTAATGATGGTAAGATTTCCGCTTATGGTATGGTATTACCCGTAATCTTAAGGATTGCTACTTATGATAGGGTAGACTCATGACATAAAAGGGCGCCTTCAAAACATTTCCTTAGTGTCATTAATTCTAGAAGATAGGCGCCTAATTTTAAGCTCAAGAAACTCTCCTCTCTGTGCCCTCTGTGTCTGTGTGGTAAATATCTTTATTACCAAAATCAACAACGTGAGCTATTGGTTTGTTTCATTAAGTTAGCTGGCTTAATAATTCTTTCTTTGTGTCCTTTGTGCCTTTGTGGTTATTTCTCTTACTTGTTACTTGCTTTATCTTGAAAACGGGTTAAAACTTTACTTTTAAATAAACTTCAAAATCTTTAAGATGCTACCCTACCCTTCGGGATATCCTACCCTGCGGGAAAACTTCGTTTACGGATAACGGGAAAACTGCGCCCTTCGTGTCTCAGCATGACAAAAGCGAGATGCTTCGTGCCTCAGCATGACAAAAGCGAGATGCTTCTTGTTCCCCCCTTATTAAGGGGGGTTAGGGGGGATCAGATTAAGGTAAATTTTGGAACACGGTGTCAATGATTTGTTTGGCTTTGATATCTAATGTATTCCAATCCGACTTCTCCTTGTTCATCGATTAAACTAGTATCTATAGATACTGCTTCGCCTGACGCATAATTTTGGAAACATACTTGGTAGCATAATTCCCATATATCGATGTTGAGTCGCTGCTCTTGACGCTGTAGACACAGATGATATCCTGGATGGGGCATTGGTAGTTTTTCGAGGGTGCGCTTGATATCTTCTGTTCGTTCCGGGGTTGCAGTTTCGAGTTCCTCTATTAACGAAGTCACCATTGCCTTGGTTTCATCGCTGGTACCCGGCGCCCATACTAGTACGTCTTGGTAGGTTCCTTTCCAGTTTGATACGTCAAGCTGTTTGCGGATATTGTCGATAAGACGGATAAATGCTGGTTGCATCAGGGTTTCTGCCTGCTGCCATATGTTGGAGTCGGTTATCTTGGGTGGCATAAGTGATTTTTTATACTCTAGTATTAAAATTCACGAACTAAATTCAAAAACTATGTTTAAAAAAATATTTACGAAAAAGTTGGGTTTTTAGCAAAATCTTTTATTAAGATAGCGGATTTTGCTGCGGAGGATTTGGAGATATTTATTACCACCTGTTTAGTCGGGTGTCAACAAGCTTGGAGGATATATGATTGGCAAGCTACTAGACTATCGTTATAAAGTTATCAGAGTTCTTGCCACGGGCGGTTTTGGTGAAACTTATATTGCTGAGGACACCAAACGACCTGGCAACCCTATCTGTGTAGTCAAGCATCTTAAACCTGCTTCTAGTAACGATTCTAAGATATTTGATACTGCTAAACGCTTGTTTCAAAGCGAAGCAGAAACGCTGGAAAAACTGGGGAGTCATAACCAAATTCCTCGGCTTTTGGCTTATTTTGTTGATAATCAAGAATTTTATTTAGTACAAGAATTTATTGAAGGTCATACTCTTAGTGAAGAACTCGTTCCGGGAGAAACTTGGAGCGAAGGTCAGGTTGTTCAACTTTTAGATGAAATCCTTAGCATTCTCGAATTTGTCCATCAACAGGGAGTTATTCACCGCGATATTAAACCCGATAATATTATCCGGCGCCGTGGTGACAATAAGCTAGTATTAGTTGATTTCGGCGCCGTTAAACAATTACGCGCTACTGCCTACACTCGCACTGTCGGTGTTCAACATTCATCTACGGTAGCAATTGGTACACCTGGCTATATGCCTACCGAACAAGGTCAAGGCAAACCTCGTCCTAACAGTGATATTTATGCCCTAGGTATTATTGCTATTCAAGCTCTCACTGGTGTGGCGCCTGTAGATTTACAAGAAGACCCCCACACTGGCGAAATTCTTTGGCAAAATGCTTCTATCAGTCCGCAGTTAGGTGTCATCTTAAATCAGATGATTCGCTATCACTTTAAAGACAGATTCCAAAACGCTACCGAAGCTCTACAAGCATTGCGTGCGTTTGTACCTGCTGCACCAGAGAATCAAGAGTACCGCAAAACACAGTACCCAATTGTAAAACATTCCTCGCTCTCTTCTCGACAGCAAACAATTGCTGTGGCGCCTGGAAATAGAGGTGGTAGTGGTGGATATGCACCAGAAAATGTCAAGGCTATACGTAAAGCAGCAACAGGCCCCGATATATTACAGTTATTCATTTTAGCTTTGCTTGCTGGTGGTGCAGCTTATGCGGCGCCACAAGTAGTAAAAAATGTCCAAAGTCTTACGGCAAATTGGACAAAAGGTGGTGATACTCTAGCATCACAAACTTGTATGGCTATAACCAGCGAAACAGCCAATATTCGTTCTGAACCTGCGGCCATATCCTCTGATACAATTTTGCAAACCGTCTCAGGTCGTACTGCTTTAGAAGTTACTGGTACACGTACAAAACGTGGATGGGTACAAATACGACTAGATACAGGTAAGGTCGCATGGGTTCACTCGGATGTTATTGGTAATAGCTCTGAATGGGCGAACTGTCTACGCGATAAGGGTATTGCTACGAAAATTATTAACGATAGTAGTGCTATTGCCGCACGTCCCGAACCAAAACCAAAAACAATAGTTGATTGGTTGCCGTTGCCAAATAAAAATCAGGATAACAATACAGAAAGTAATATAGATATAGATAAAAATACAGACGAAAATAAAGTAACTACACCAAATATTGATGAACAAACTCAAAAGCAAGACAGCAAAGTAGTTGAACAAGCACGCGATAAATATGAATCTGGTGACTTACAAGGAGCTATTGATTTATTAAAATCGGTACCTGCGGGAATTGAGGAGACAGGTAAAATGATTTCTCAATGGCAGCAAGACTGGTCAAAAGCCGAATCATTATTTAAAGATATTGATGAGGCAGTCGCTAAAGGTAACTGGGATAAAGTCACCTCTTATCAGAAGCAGCCTGAAAAACTACCTAATATTCAGTACTGGCGTGACAAAATCAATCCGCTGTTGCAACAAGCCGCTGATAATATAGCTACTAGTGCCGAAAATTTATCGTCTCAACAGCAGGTTCCTAATCTTGGCAGACCCGCGAAAACCGAAACAAAGGCGCCTAAAAAACAGGACAACCTCACTCTTGAAGAAAATCTACAACAATTTTTCTTTGGTAGTCCAGAACCGAATGCAACTCCTAAATCTACGAAAACCCGATAAATTTGTAGGCTCCTCCTTGAATGCACAGGCGTCCCGCCTGTGCCACGGTGCCACTGGGATTAATATTTTTGTGGAGTTATAGGGGCAGGTGCCGTTGTTGGTGGGGGTGGTACGGGTGTAGGCGCCCCAGGAACATTAAATTGTTGAGTTGGTTGGGGTTCAGGTGTAGACTGCTTTTGAATATTGGGACGAAATAGATTTGCTTCGTAAAAGTAAACGCGGTCACAATATTGGGAACCGCTATTACAAACTGCCTCAATAGAGACATTGCTGGCATTACTAACATCTAATGATAGTGAATTTTGCTGTGAAGGAGATACAGTACGAGAATCTGCTGGTTTGCCGTCTAAATATACTCTGACATCTACATTGGAACTGCGACTATCACTATCACGCATCCCAAACCCTAAATTCAATGTTTGAAAAATTGGGTTTGGGCTATTATCTGGCTTGATTCTACAAGTTAGTGATGCCGAACGATATCCAGGACCTAAAAAAAATCGACTTGAATATACAGCCCTTCCTATTGAAACATTTGTATTGTCTTCACGTGCGGTACCAGAACCACTGGCAACACATGTTGATCTGAGTAAATCTACTGGACGTGGTGAGCGTTGCGCTTGTACAATACTTTCACCTATCAAAACCGAAGAAAAAACAAGTGCGCTAGTAATTAAAGAAGCAATCAAGCTAATTTTCTGAGTTTTTCGCATAAATATGAATAATTAATCTATCGGTGACGGGTAAAAACCATCCACATCATACAGTAAAGTGCTGAGTAGAAAGTGCTGAGTGCTGAGTATAGCAGGAGTTACAATTCAGCACGAGCGCACAAGCACACTTTTAACTAACTCATAACCTCTATCACACGAGCGCACTCAGCACTCAGCACTCAGCACTCAGCACTCAGCACTTTTAACTAATTAATACTGACGCGGAAACGGACAAACCCAAATTGACCACCAGGAACACTGCCTAGGTTCGCAATTACGGCGCCGTTGTTGTTGCTGCCAGGACATATATTGGTGAATGTATCTAATGGTGCGAGTGGAGATAAAAATCTACCACCATCAGCGCCACTACCTGCACCGTTTATACCAATACTGTTGCTGGTAAATGTAGTGCCGTTGGGTACTAAGTCGCAGAAGCGTACACCAGTTATGTTTTCTTCTCCCTCGGTCAAGAAATAAACTGTGTATTCTATCTCATCACCCGATTGTACTGGCGCCTCTAAGTTGGGAACTCCTCGAAATCTCTCTGCTGCTGGGAGCGAATCATCATTATTGTTGTTGGGGTCAGGTACAAAAGTATTAAAATTAGTACCTGTAATCGGTTGCCCGTCGCGTGTAGCGTTGGTTATTCGTTTGATTAGCTGGATATTTGGTGTTCCTGCGGCGCCTAATGCTGTTGAACGGAATCCAAAGTCTATATCAAGTCGATTTGGGTTCTCTTGCGTTAAGTTTGCGGCTAAAGTGGTGTTCGTTGTTGGTCTAAAATCATTGTTGGGTCGCAGTGCTTCTACTGTGTAATTACCTATCGGTAAACCTGTAAAGCTGTAAATACCATTGCTGTTAGTGGTAGTTCGAGAAATCTCTTCACCGTTGGCGCCTCGTAAAATTAAGGTGGCGCCTTGTATACCCCTTTCCCCTTGGTCTTGAACACGGTTAGCGTTACGGTCATTAAATACTGTGTCACCTATCGAACCAGTATTCGAGGGGGCACAAATATTTATTCTGGCAAGACCTATTGTTTCGTCTTGTCGAGGTTGACCAAATTCGGTACCTGGTTCATACAAAAGTTGAAAGCTAGTTACTTGACCAGCAAGTGTAACAGATACGTTACCATCTGGTCTACTTGGAAAAGAATTCTCGTTAATACCTACTGCTGTACTTCCTGTCACGCGAGTTGTAGTACCAAGTGACTGGAGTGCAACGCTAACAGGATTACTACCATTAAATGCACTAACTGTCACTCTATCTTGGTATGTAAATCCTATATCTCTGGCGCCATCTCGGTCTACGTCAAGAATAGTTAAAGGAGATGCGAGCGTAACGGGTCTATCGAAATTTACAGTTAAAGTCGCATTACTACCAACTGGTGCAGGTGCTTTACCAATACCAATATGAAATCTTAAGTTTGGTCCAGGTAAACCACCATAAACATCATTATCAATTCGAGTTCCGTAAATCTCTCTATTAAACTCAACTAAATTTGATTCAATAACTCGTCCTGGGTCACTTTCTGCAAAACTTAACCGGACTCCTACTCCACCAGCATTTAAGTTTTGAGCGGCAATTGCTTCTACACCAACTGTTGGTTGCCAGTTAACAATTGTTGGAGTTGTACCTGCTGGACATACTCCTGGTGTCTGAGCAACTACTTTTTGATTCGGTGTTGTACCAAAGATGGCTATTTGTGTTACTGCCATCATTAAAATTAGAAAAAAATACCGAAGAGGTTTAATAACTTTTCGTATTTTTCGATTATTGATTTTAATAATTAAAGGTTTCATTAGTTTTTTCCTAGTTAATCATCTAATAAATAATAAAAAAGTTAAGATGCGATTAATTCTTCATTAATTATTAATTAATGATAGAATAATAGAGTAAAAGAAGACGCGATGTTGTTCGCGCCTAAAAATAATTAATTAATACCAACACGGAAGCGTACAAACCCAAAATTCCCACTAGGTATGTTTCCTAAATTTGCTACTACGGCACCGTTATTATTGCTGCCTGAACAAATGTTAGTAAATGCTTCTAATGGTGCAAGCGGTGTTAAATATCTACCACTGTCGGCTCCACTACCAGCACCATTAATGTTGATGCTGTTGTTCGCGAAAGTAGTTCCGTTTGGCACTAAATCGCAAAATCGAACATTGTTACTAGAGTCATTACCTTCAGCAAGGAAATAAACTGTGTATTCAATTTCATCTCGTGACTGCACAGGCGCCTCAAACGTCGAAACTCCTCTAAAACGTTCTGGTGATGGTAATTCATCGTCGTTGTTATTGTTGGGGTCTCCAACAAAGGTGTTAAAGTTTATGCCACTAATTGGTTGACCATTGCGTGTAGCTCCCGTTATTCGCTTAATTAAACGAATATTTGGCGCCCCCGCAGCACCGAGACGATTTGTATTAAAGCCAAAATCAACAGTTAATAATGATTGGTTTGGCTCGGTAAGATTGGCTGGTAAAGTCGTATTTGTTGTTGGGTTAAAGTCATTGTTTGGTCGTAGCGCTTCAACTGTGAAGTTGCCTAACGGTAAAGTCGTAAAACTATAAATACCGTTGCTGTTTGTTGTGGTTCTACGAACCTCTTGACCGCGTGAATTACGTAATATCAAAGTTACGTTAGCTATACCCGGTTCTCCCTCATCTTGCCTACCGTTGCTGTTACGGTCGTTGAATACCGTATCACCAATAGTGGCGCCAGGAGGAGCAGGAAGACAAATACTAAATCTCGCCAAACCAATAGTTTCATCTTGTCGAGGTTGACCAAATTCTGTACCTGGTTCGTAAAGCAAGTCTATACGATTTAACTGACCTGCTGGTGTTGCCGAAGCGTTTGCATCTGGTCTATCTGGAAAAGAATTTTCGTTAATACCTACAACAGTATTTCCTGTTACACGAGTATTAGGAGTAAGTGACCTTAAAGCAACTCCAACAGGCACATCGCCATTAAATGCGGTAACTGTCACTCTATCCTGGTAGGTAAATCCAATATCGCGTTCACCATCACGGTCTACGTCAAGAATCGTAAGAGGTGATGCAATTATTACAGGTCTAGAAAAGTTTATACTTAGAGTTGCGTTTCCAGGTGACGGAGTTTTATCTTGACCGATATTAAAGCGTAAGTTTGGACCTGGTATCCCACCATAAACATCATTATCAATTCTAGTTTCGACATTATCGATAACTTGCCCAGGAACAGTTTCTGCAAACTCGAAACTTACTGCTACTTCACCAACATTAATTGTTTGAGCAGAAATCGCAGGCGCCCCAACTGCTGGTCTCCAGTTAACAGGTGTCGGCACATCCCCCGCAGGACATAAATTTTGAGTTTGTGCTATTACTTTTTGTTTAACCATACCTCCAGAAAAAACTATTTGCGTTACTGCTAGCAATAAAGCCAGAAAATAATAACGTAGAGACTTAAGAACTTTTTGCCATTTTCGATTGACTTTGAGAGGTTGCTCCGCTGAACGATGCAAGCCGCTATTAAACATTAATAAGGTTCGTTTAAAAAAAGCTTTCATGTTCCTCAGTCCTATAGACAACACACAATTTTGTTTGCAATGTAGAGACGTTACATGTAACGTCTCTACATCACCATTTATTATTTTCACCTCCTACGGGGACGCCGCGCGGGTGGTGTTTGATTTTGTCTTCGCTGTTCGATTTGTAAATCGTCTTCTTGTGGTTCGATAATGATGTCTACTCCTCGAATATCTTTAAAGATAATTTCCGCGCGTCTGTCTCTTGCGTAGTCCACAATATCTGTCGAACCTGGGTTAAGAAGTTGTGATTCACCCGCTGAACGTATTGTCATTCGCTCAGGCGCCACACCCCTACGTAATAAGTAGTTACGTGTTGATAATGCCCGCCGTCTACCTAGTGCTAAGTTATAAGCGTCACTTGCACGTGGGTCAGTGTGTCCAACAATTTCAATTACAATTACAGGATTTTGTAACAACACTTCTGCCACCCTATCCAGAACTTGTGCAGAAGCTGGACTAATAAACGATTTGTCTAACGCGAAGTGGATATTACGCGGTACACGAATCTTTAATGGTGGTGGTGGTGGTGGTGGGGGTGGTGGTGGTGGGGGTGCCGGTGGTTTCGGTCGCGTTGTACACTGCGGAGGCACTATTGGTTGCGGTCGCGAATTTGGAGTCAGATTTGGAAAAGTCCCTGCTTGACCAATAACTGCTGCTACCGATGGTTCTGATGTTCCATATTTGGGGTCAGTAGCAATGGCACTAATTCCATCTCCCTCGGTAACGTTCGCAATACTGGTACTAAAATTACCGTCTTTATCAGCTTGGACAGTTGCTAATGGAACATTTAAGGCGCCGTAGCCATAGTCGTATATAGCTTGTTTGCCACGTTGATAATCGCTTAATTTGTAAATTGTTACCTCAGAACCTGGGTCAGCTTTACCTTGAACGGTTATAGAACTACCTGTTGGTGGGAAAGCGCGCGTTCTAAATTCGGGCGCATTTACTGCACCGTTTCCGGTATCTAGACGACGGTTGCCAGAATTTCGTTTGGGGTTGGCGCCGTCTCCACGTTGAAAGTCGCTAACTTCAAGATTTTGCTGTGTAATTAAGTCGATACTTAATCCTTCAAGCGAGGCAAACCTATTACCACGAATAATATTGCGAACCGCAGGACTACTGCTACCAATATCGTTACGTGGAAATGATGTGACGCTTACCCCTGGCCCGGTTTGATTATCAATCTCGTTACCAATAACTTGATGGTTACTACCCATCAAATATACTGCTGCCCTTCGCAGGCGCCTGCCGTTGTAAGTAATTTTATTGTTTTGCAGCAATACATTCCCATCGGGTTTAAATAGATACACACCCGCACCGTCATTCGCACAAATTAAGTTGCCTGTAATTTGGGAATTTGTAACAATACCCTCAAATCTTAATGCGTCTGGCATTCCAGCCAAACCATTACCCACAATAATATTTTGTGTTACTAAAGTATTTTCACCACGTACAGAAGTAATAATTGCGCTACCGTCGCTGTAATAAATACGGTTGCGGCGAATTGTTGTACCTTGCGAGTTAAACACATAAACCCCAAACGCTGAGGTTTCTTGAGGTATTTGTTCATCAACTGTTAACCCTAACCAGTTATCTTCAATAACAACATTCTTTGGTGGAACATCTTTATTAGAGAAGGGGAAATTATTACTGGGTGTAGGTTGTTGCTTACTTGTGTCGGGTGGTGGAAATCTATGGGCAATGACGATATTTCCAGGTGGTGTGGTTAGTGTCACAGGTTTGGGAATACCGTCATATATAAGTAGGTTTCCCAATTGCTGTTTAACAGGACTTGCATTAAATCCATATAAACTTAACCCACGCACTGTTATAGCATCGGCAACTATTGTAAACCCACGGAAAATTTCAACGTTAGGCGCCGGAGTTATGGCAACAACTGGTACAGGAATTGCAATTTCCGCTGTCGCTGATTTCGTCGCATCATAACCTGGTTGGCTTGTACCATCTATTACTAAGTTGGCAGAAGCCAAGTCAGGCAATATTCTTTGTAGTTGAATTGTAGTGGCGCCTGCTGGCAAATTAAACTCAATCCTGGAACCCCCAGATGTCGAAGGTGTGACAAGTGCTTTTTCAGCAGGACTAAGTTGCTCTACTTTTAGCGTCCCGTTGGCAAGTTCAACTGCTTCCCGTAATGTTAATTGGTTATCTTGCTGAATATTGCCGTCTTGGTTGCTATTTACTATTATTCGCAGTGCCGGAGTCGGGATTGGTGTATTCGCAGGCGCCTTCGTTGATTGCTGGGCAATATTATTTTTATTAATACTACTACCACTATTAACACCATTTTGTTGACTCAATGCAACATTAGATGGTAATAAAGACAAACTTAAAGCCAGTAAAGTAAGCGGTAAAGGGTAAGCGGTAAAGGGTAATAAAGTTAATTTCTTTTTCCCTTTTTCCTTTTTTTTACTCCTTTGTTTTGACCAATAATGTTTAAATTCTTCCATTAATCCTTGCTCCTCTCCTCTACACCTTGAACAGTAACAGCGTTTAAAGACTGGTTGAAGTCAATTGGCGCTTTGGTAAATTTTCTGAGTTTGTCTAAAAGCTGCTGTTGCCCCGATTTATTAGCTGGTACTAGAGTTTTAATTCCTAGTTGATTTTCCGAGTGTGCTGGATATGAAACTACATTTTGCTCCTCTAAATGGATATTTTTATTATTTATGTCCTTTTGAGGTTGGAACCATGCATTTTCACTCGTCAACTTAGAATTTATAGCTATTTCTTGGGGTTCGTCAAAATCGTTCGTGCGTTGATTTACGAAAGATTGAACATCTGTTGGCTGTTTCAACTCACTTTGCTGATTTGGATTTAACAATGAATCAGTTTTGTTAGTTCCTTGCTCTTGCAAAGTTGGTTGCTGTTCAATAACTGAAGTATTAGGAGTAGGAGTTGTTTGTTCTTGATTTGACTGTATATTTGGTGTGTTTAACTCGCTACTTGATTGATTACCAGGTGTTGGTGCTGTTTGAGGTGTAGTTTGCGGTGCTGTTTCTGGAACTGTTTGAGGTGTAGTTTGAGGTTGAGACTCGTTGCTTGGATTAACTGGGAATGGGTTGGGAGGTGTTTGAGGCGCCGTTGAAACTGGTTGAACTTCAGATTCTTGCTGTTGTCTAGGTACAGGTTTTTGTAACCCAAATCCACCTAACAGTTCGTTAAGTTTCAAGCTGACGTTGACATAAAAGCCACCTTCGGAACGATAACCCGAAAAGTCTCTATCACCGTTAACATCGACGCTACCAAAACTGTAACCTGCTGCTAATCGTAAATCTGGTGTTAAGTAATAACCGCTTTCAACTGCTAAACCATATTCAGTGTAGCCGTTGTTACTGTTAGAATCTTGACCAATCCACCGACCTTCTACAGCTAAATCGGTGCGATAACCTAAACGGTATGTAGCACGCAATTGAGCTAATTTCGCTGTGCCATCAAATCTATCACCACTAGCAAAAGTTACACCGTTACGTAGTGCAAACTTACCAAAAAATTCCCAACGCCAGTCAGGTGCATAAATACCTTCCATTGAAAGTACATGACCAGTTACCGTTGAACCAATTAGTTGTGTTTCGGGTATTGAGTCAAAATTCTGGCGCCATTCGTATTTGAATAAGGCGTTAAATTTATCGTTTGTTGGGTCGCGATATGCTAACCCAATTCTTAAGTTTGAGGTATCACCAAGGTCTTGGAATCTAACGCCATCAGTACCACCAATACTTGAAGAGGTTGGTAAGAATACGTTTGCTTCCCCTGCCTGTTGATATCTAACTAAAGCTGTTAATGCTGGCGAAATTTTACCAGCCGCAGAAGCAGAAATTACTAAGTTATTGCTTTCGTCGCCATCACGATATTCAAATCGAGTACTAGCTTGGAAATTTGGGTTATCGGTATATTCAAGACCAAGGCTATAAACTGAACCAGAAAATAATCCTAGGGAGGATGCGGTTTGTCCAACTGTATAGTATTGCTCGTAACGAGGACCAGCAGCAGTAGCGTTGAAAAGATTTCGGAAAACGTATTCGTAACCGACACTCATCCGCAAACCAGGCGCCAGTACCCATCTATTATTTAGTCCAACGGCGCCTTGTCCTTGAAGTCCGTTGTATGCACTTAGTACTGAATAACGTCCTGTAATTGCAGTGTTTTCAGAGAACTTATGGTCTAGTAAGGTGTCAAAAGTAGTTATAGAGTTACCTTGAAGTAATTCGCTACTGTCATAGAATTGATGCGCTAATCGGAATGTCACCCCTTGATATGCTCTCCAATCTAATCCCAGTGTTGTTCTGTTGGGATACAAGGGGTCATTCCCATCAATATTGAGTTCGTTCTGTGCCTGGAATAGTAACGATTCTCCTAAAGGTACTTTCAGACGTGATACTAGTTGATTTGCATCACCGCTAAGAGTGTTATTTACCCGGTCTTCACGAGAACGATTCACATATTCCACACTTCCTTCTGGACTTAATCGACTAGTACCAAAGCGTTGTAAAATACCAGCGCGGAAAGTTCTTAGTTCGTTACTAATTCTTTCACCAGGACGTGCCAGGGGTTGCGGGTTGAATAAGTCGAAGAAGTCTACAACACGACCGGGTGCAGTACCATAGTTCTCTTCAAAGTCATAAGAAAACCGGAAGCTAGTAGTGGATGTCGCTCTAGCCAATACTGATGCTCCGTAACGAGTCTGTCCAGGTGAAAAACTGGTCGTAGCGTTGTTGACAAAATTAGGTTCTACTGCTCTGTAATAACCTTCACCTAAAACTCTTTCACCAAAATTTACATTTGCTTCGAGTCTGTAGGCATTCCCGCTAACGTTATCTCCGGTTATTAAATCGCTATTCGAGCGTGCTATTTCACCGATAATTTTGCCAACGTTACCAAGTGAAACTAAAAAGTCGGCGCCATAAAGTTCAAAGTCATTATCTCCTTGGTCTTCACGCAAATAACTTCCTGCTAAAAATGATTTTCTTTCCAGGTCATTCGAGAAGTTATATTGAATTCGTCCAGCATAGAGATTAGAGTTTTGACCACCTTCGTTTTGGTACGAAACAACTACTCGCCGTACCAAAGTTGCACCAAACGGGTTTAAATCAGTGGCTAATATTGGGCGCCGGAATAGTAATGTACCTCGGTCGTAATCGATTTCGTAGTCTAAGTCTCTATATAAAGGTTGACGCTCAACTACTGTACCGGGACGATTTATTTCTTCAGCTTCAACATATACAGTTTCACTTCCTGGTACAAGTAAGCGCCGCGATAAAAAGTAATTTCCGCTCGTACCATTAGGTACAAAAGTATCACGTTGAAATCCTTCGATGTTATTCGCGTACATCCCCGTGACTTGCAATGGTCCAAAGTTGTAGTTCAACTTCAAACCGTGCAATTGGCGTGTTGTCGCTGTATATAACTGTGAGATGCGGGAAAATTCTTCGGTGTTGTAATCACCCCACATCAAATAATCAGGTTCGGCGCCTGGTATTGATGGAGTTCGTTCAAATCTTGCGTAAACACTATCAATAGACGGTGTAGTCGGAATCATCGTCGAACTATCACCGTAAACAGGATATTGCTGTTCGCAAAACTGAATACTGCCAAATAATCTGTTTCTGCCTTCGCAATCTTGGTTTATGGGACGATAGCTATTAAATGCTCCAGTAAATAACCATTCGCCAACTTTACCCGTGGCAAAAACGCTCGCTTTAAAATCTACCGTTGTTCCATCGTCAATTCTACTAGGGTTAAGAAAGTCACTAAAACTACCCCAATAATCGGTACCACCCGCACCAATTCGCAAATTGATAATACCTGTAGCGAGTGAAGGACGTAAAAACGTCACAAACTCAACTTGGGTATAAGCCTCTAACGGTGAGTCAATGGTGCTATTTAATATCGTGGTGTCGTTTTGCTGTGGAAAAAAATCATCCGAGCGTGGACCGACGATGCGGGGATCAAGTTGGTCAACTCTGGGAGAAATGCGCGCGTTATCTCTGACTCGAATTTTATCAACTGCCGCCCGAACCCTTACTTGTTGGGGTTTTATATCCGTTTGCAGTGTGGCGGTAAATTCCCCATCACGTGCGATAACTTGGAAACCAGAAGCATCACGACTTTGGTCGGCGCCAACAAATTTACCAGCTGAACTAGTTAATGTTACAAGTACATCACCTGTAATGGGCTGACCTTTTTCGTCGGTTAATGTCCCACGTAACCTAATTGTCGAACGTCCATCTGCTTGCGCTCGTGGGTCTCCTGCTGGCGCAATATCTAACTTAACTTTCTGGGCGGTAAGTCCTTGGGGTAAAGCAGTTGGTTGCGTTTGTTGTTGATTTACTTCTTGTGCCGTTGAATTCGGCTCTTGATTTTGTACAGAACTTTCCGGGTTTGGTACCGTTGGGGTGGAAGAAGGAATTATCTGATTGTTGAATGTAGGATTCGTTAAATTACTACTTCCTTGTCCGCTCGCTGGTGTTGTTCCTTCTTCGGCTTCGGCTATTAAAGTAGAGCTAGCATTATCGCGACTCGTTGAAAGTGATGGCGCCGTCAAAGTTGCTGCTTGTGCTGATTTCGGTACAAAAGCACTAAATATGCTTAATGAAGGTATAAAAATAGCAGCAAGGAAAGGGACGACTGCGTTACCTTTGACCGACATTGCCTTGTGTAGGGCGAAGCGTAAAACTGAAGAACCTGGTTTGCTTATCGTGTGTGGGGTCTTGACCCTTTGACATCCGTAGTGATTTAGCTGCAATTTATTAGGAATATTCGCTTCTGAATTTGGTTTTTCTAAGTTTGTTTTCATCGTTTACCCTCTGAAAACGCTGGCGTGACTGCAAAATTTACTCGTGCCATACTTCCTGGCGCCAGTCTAATCATTCGTGACTGACTGTTTCTTTCGATAAAGTACTTGTTCGGTGCTAAAGCGTAACCGGGCAAACTCGTCAAATCAAGTGCTGCCGACCGATACCCAGATACAACATTTGCTAACGAGTACAGACCATTTGCATCGGTGACAATGCGGTTGCCATCATCCATGTAAATAACAGCATTTGGTACTCCGGGTTCGTTACGCTGTTGTTCTCCATCAAAGTTTTTATCAACAAATACTCGCCCAATCAAAGTAGCACAGTCTGATATAATACCAGCGCGCACACGCAATGTATGACTCGCTTGATTACTCGTGAGGTTGCCCGCGCGCGCTTGTGCAAGGTTTCTACCCGTTCCGCGTACTGCATCAGGTGTTACTTCTACCGCATAAGAAACATTTAATGATTGGTTTGGTTGAAGTTCTTCTGGTGTACTTATTGTTACCGTATTTCTAGTACCACTGCTTAGACTTATTGGTACAGTTCGGTCGCCAATGCTGCCTCTAACTGACCTATTAATAAAAAGCAATCCTAACGGCAACCTGTCTGTAACCGTGATATTTCTTGCTGCGACCCTACCTGTATTTCTAATTGCTAGTCTGTAAATAACGGTATCACCTGGTTCAGCCGCTGCACGGTCTCCAGTTTTGATAATTTCTAATGCTGCTTGTCCCGCTCTAACTACCACTTGGTTAGAGTCAACAACCCTACCATTTGGTGTTTCGGGGATATTGTCGGCGCCTACACGCGCAGTGTTTGGTATTTCAGTTTGAGCAGAACCAGGGATAATTCCGTAAGTAAATATACTGAGTGTAAAAACCGGAAAAAAGAGGTGCTTACGCCTCAACCACGATAATATAGATGTCATTGTTAGGCATCAACTAATAGAATTGGATTTACTTTAAATCAAGGCTTTCAATTAAATTCAAAAACCATTGGATGTTTCGATTTGTTATCAAAGCCTTACTCCTGGGGGAGTGAAGCTAAAATTTTTGATAGTTAAATGCTTACAGGCGTAAAAAAAGGATGCATTTTTCCTTTAAATTCTTTGTAAAAATTTTTTCTATTTAAGGCACATTATCGCTCATTCTATCCATCCTCACAATATAGTTGACATTTTTACGGCAATTTTTGCTTTATTTTAATTATCTTTGCAATCTCTCTTTAGGAATAACAAAAATAGTAGAAGCATATAGAGACAGTTGTATTACTTGCTAACAATAAAAGATAGCAAGCATATCAAATTAAGCTGAATTTATTCAACTAAACTACAACAGTCACTATAATTTTCAACAACATCAACAGCTTCGTATAAAGCAACGATTACTGCTGCTGTGTTGATGATATCTTTGCTCTTCTACGAGAGAGCTTGCGAATGATCTCTGTGTGAGGATATAGAACACGTTCATAAAAGAGACTGTTCAAAAAGCGCAGACGCATTCTTGGATTATTATGTTCCTGTAAAAAAAAACATATCCGCGCATATTTTAATCATGAATAATCATGATGTCTGTCGCTACCTAGAACTCATGGAGGCTTATCCGAGTCACAACACTTTAGTCGATGCAGCCGAATCCCTAAAAGCTAAAGGTAACACTTAAGTAATATTACCCAGAAATGAACCATAAGCAATCAGGGTGATGAAAAATTGTTCAGTATTTTTTCTTATATTGCCACGTGCAGATTTATCCGTATATACTTCATTTGGAGTATATGTGTTCTTTTATACGATATGTCCTGAGAGGTAGAAGCAATTAGTCGAGATTTGTCTCCAGAATCGGGCAATAATATAAAATTCCTTTATGAACAGAAACGCAGATTTATATTGCTCGTATTCAAGAAGTATAGTACTTATAAAAATTATGATGGTTTAAGGGTTAATTTCAGCCTTGAAGCAAAGTTTCAATGCTTTATTATATATTTATAATACCACGTTTTTTGCTTAGAGTAAATATTTAATAACTGCTTAATTTATTTTGTGGCGCCGCAATAAATTTGATTGAATAACTAATTAATGAAAGTCTCAGTATTGTCTAAGTGCAAGTATACACCAATACTTTTATATACATTTTAAATAACTACTTAATCGATATATTTTAATCAAGCATAATATTAAATTGATACAAAGTTATATAGAGATAACGTTTGAACTAGTATTAAATACCTAAAAGACAGTTCAAAAACTGTCCACGCAAACTTGTAGCGACTTTATGTAGGACTCAAGCTAATAGTGAAATAATGTAACAAATCAAAAGGGACAAAGAATATTAGTGATAAAGGCAATTTCAAGCAATGGTTATCACTAAAATCATCGTCCCATAATTAATTTTTAATTGTGCTAGACAAATGTCTAATATGTATCCTCATACTCGTGAGTTTCAACTCGTCTAGCGTCATTGCGACCTGGTAAAAATTCCGCACGAATCTTAGGAGCAAGTGGTGGTGTCGGCCCGGTATATGGATGTACTACTTGAACAGTACGAACAGGGCGTGGTTTTTGTGAGAACAAACTTGACACACCAGCTACAACAATACCCCCACCAACCGTTAAAGCCATTCCTCCGACAGCCAAAATAATTCCAGACGACCACCAAGGAGTTTGGGTTTGCTGTAATGCATTTGCTCGCTGTTGGTTTTGTTGATCTTGTAATGCTCTTTGTTGGGCACTACCAATAACGGATTGAAGTTGGAAGTTGAGTTGTTGGTTTTCGGCTTTGAGTCGGTCGTTGTCACGTTGAAGAGCATCGAGTTGCATTTTTGCGCGCTCGTTGTCCAAACGTAACTGGTCATTAGGAGCATTTGGGACAGGATTTGGAACAACACCTTGTCCGGGATAACCGTATTGTCCAAACTGCTGTGGTACTACCTGCTGTGGTACAATCGGTGCCTGAATTTGTGGAGGAACAAAACCAGATTGAGTTGGGTTGCCTGTTCCTTTGAGTAGTACTAATGCTGCGAGTCCAGCAACTGCTACTCCACCAATAAATGCCATGCTTTCGCTCATCGCGCCCCCTTCCCTTCAAGCGATGTAACAATATTCATAATTTCCTTATACACTCTCACACTTATTCATCTATTTATACCTCAATTAACTTTATATGACCGCCTTCAAAAAATACATGGCGCCAATTAGCGCGCCCGTCCGACATACGCTTTATATATTCAAGACGATAACTGTTAAATTGTCTACTACGTAGGGTGATACTCTTGTTACTCTTAACACTTTTTATAATCACCTTTCAGGGTAAAAATCACTAATTAGTATTGGAATTATTTATGAACTAAGTAATTGCGTGTTTGAGACTTTTCGTAAATTGACTCACCGACTCTAAACCTTGTTGTGGCGTACCTTCAGCCAAACGTTTAACTACAGCACTGCCGACTATTACCGCGTCGGCACCCCAATCTTTGACCTGACGAGCTTGTTCTGCTTGTGATATTCCAAAGCCTACACCGATTGGCTTATCAGTAACGGCACGTATTTGACCAATTAAATCTGATACCCGTGTTTCGATTTTAGTACGTACTCCTGTTACTCCTGTAACGCTGACTAAGTAAATAAAACCTTGTGACGCGCGAGCAATAGCTTCAATTCGTTCCTTTGAGCTAGTTGGCGCCACTA
This sequence comes from Dulcicalothrix desertica PCC 7102, assembly GCF_003991905.1. Classification (GTDB taxonomy): domain Bacteria; phylum Cyanobacteriota; class Cyanobacteriia; order Cyanobacteriales; family Nostocaceae; genus Dulcicalothrix; species Dulcicalothrix desertica. The sequence goes on from NZ_RSCL01000001.1 coordinate 53,325, forward strand.
ACAGCGTTACATCAATATCCATAGCAGCAGCGGGTTCGAGTAGGGTAGCAGATTCTTCCAAAGGTAAATCGGGAACTACCAGCCCAGCAACACCCGATGATTTTACGTCTAGTAGAAAATTATCAATACCGCGATTTAATATTGGGTTGTAGTAAGTAAAAAGAATTATGGGCGCCAAAATTTGTGGTGTGGTTGCTTTCAACATCTCTAACACAGATGGCAGCGTCGTTCCATTTTGAAGTGCGCGTGTTGCTGCTGCCTGAATTACAGGCCCATCTGCAAGCGGGTCTGAATATGGAACCCCCAGCTCAATTATACTGGCGCCGCTAGTGTCAAGAACTTGTAAAGCAGCCGCAGTAGTATGTAAATCGGGGTCTCCAGCAGTAATGAAAGGAATTAAGGCACATGAATTTGTTTGCGCCAAAGTCTTGAAACAATCAGAAATAGCAGTCATTATCAAATATTCAAATCTTATTAGTACTTAGTAACTATTTAGTTTTCTTTTCTTGTTCAATCTCGGCTTGAATTTTTTCTAGTTCTTCGGGGGTAAGCTCGTTTAGACGTTTTTCAAAATAAGCTTCTTCATATTGTTGACGTTGCTCATGGTAAGTCATTTTATTACCGACCGCGCGTCCGAGATAGGTCACGAGCCAACCAATCAAGCCGACGACAAGTACCGCTTGAGTCCAAATACCAGCAGATTGACTATCAAAGCCAAATTGCTGGAATATTATGTACCCTAAGCCACCTGATAAGAAAACGCCTAATACAATAACAATCGCGTCTATACGTCGCATAAAGTTGTCATGACCTATCGAAAAATTATTTGAGCCTGATTTATTATTCTAAGCTTCAATTTGCCGACGCTTGGGTCGAAAATTGAGGAAAGGAGACAAAACGAGCAACCCTGGTAGAAACAAAAATACTAAAAAGTACATAAATGCACGCTCGAAAGAGCTTACTGTGTACCAGCGTAGCTTCATGTAATACACGATGATGAACGGCAACACCAAAAGATAAGCTCCAGCGAGAGCCAAGTACAGCAGGGGTACAATCATCGTCGAAGATAAAAGCGTCGTCATCATATAAAGTTCTGTTGTTTTGAGATAACTGCACTATTCCTATCATAGGGTGAATGCCCACTTGCGGGAAGTCCAGTTTGATTGATTTTAACGGCGCCAGCTACTCATAAATCCTGATTCAAAAATATTTTTCAATTTTTTTTAGAAAAATGTTGGACAAATCACATAATTGATGCTCAAATATATAGGGGGCAGTTGATGCCCTTACAAATAAACCCAAATTATATCTTGGGGGCGTGGCGGAATGGTAGACGCTACGGACTTAGACAACTGAGCCTTGCTGTGAGAAATCCTTCAAGTGTAAGCTCTCAAATTCAGGGAAACCTAATTCTATATTTTTATAGATATGGCAATCCTGAGCCAAGCCAAACAATTTTAGATTTCAGATTTTAGATTTTAGATTTATTTTCAATCCAAAATCCAAAATCCAAAATCCAAAATCTTGGAAGGTGCAGAGACTCGACGGGAGCTACCCTAACGTTAAGGCGAGGGTAAAGGGAGAGTCCAATCCTTAAAACCTACAGTTGATTCAAAGTTGGTAGTAGTGAAAGCTACAAAAGGATGAAAATCCGTTGACCTTAAACGGTCGTGAGGGTTCAAGTCCCTCCGCCCCCATATAATACACTTCCTTAGAGACCGATTATAATCGGTCTCTTGTCTTATTTACTCGTACTTATTGTATATCCCCCAGTAGAACATTACGGGCATCCAGCGTTCACACGATAAAATTAACGTAAATATTACTACTTATTTTTTGAATAATTACGTGTTTTTCGCCCTCCCGGCAAACTGCGTTAACGCAAAAAAGCCGCTATTTTACTAATTCATATGTATAGCTAGCGTAATTTTTATACAGTTTCAGCATTTGCGCGAGTTCAATACCATTAGGCGCCGAGCGTTGATTTTCCTAGAGGATATATAGATATAGAACTTATCCTCTAGGAATTTTAGGCGCCGCGCGTTGATTTTCCTAGAGGATATATAGATATAGAACTTATCCTCTAGGAATTTTGGGTGCCGCGCGTTGATTTTCCTAGAGGATATATAGATATAGAATTTATCCTCTAGGAATTTTAGGCGCCGCGCGTTAATTTTCCTAGAGGATATATAGATATAGAATTTATCCTCTAGGAATTTTAGGCGCCGCGCGTTGATTTTCCTAGAGGATATATAGATATAGAATTTATCCTTTAGGAATTTTGGGTGCCGAGCGTTAATTTTCCTAGAGGATATATAGATATAGAACTTATCCTCTAGGAATTTTAGGCGCCATTGTGATTCTTCTCATTTTAATAGTACCTATGTTTATCAATACGTATAGATATGTAGTGTAACTGTTACATTTGTCTTGGTGGATATCAGTAGTTACTTAAATAAAGTTCAATGAATTTACATATAAAATTGCGAGTTTATTAATTTTCTGTGAAAAAAATAAATATTTTAGTGAGGATAGATTGATACTCGCATAGGAGCAAGGTTAAGCTGGTGACAAGGAGAAAGAGGACTGTTGGTCTTGGGTAGCATAATGACCGTTAATAGCTTGCCACATGGTCAGGGTAATCGACATCTTCCAAAATCGAAGGACAAACGCATTAAATTACAGAACGTCCAAGAAAAAATGTACAGTTTTTTACTGCGAATTGTAAAAAGCTGGCAACCAGAGGAAGTTCTACGAGTTTTTAAGCGTTCTTTTATCGATTGCCTGGACTCAGAAGCCTCAAAGTCTTCTTTGGGGCTATATATCGTTTTTTTAGAACATTCAGAGCAGGAGTTTCGCAATACTATTAAGCGCTGCTGCTATATTTTGATTAATAACTGGGAAAGTACTAGAAGAAACAAATATATTCGTGAGTTGGTTGAGTTAATAGGTAACTATAAACTTCAGGTTACGCCTAATACTCCTTCTAAAATTAAAATAGCTCGAACTTGGTTAGATAATTTTCTTAAAAGTACAGATTATCAAGAGTTACAGCTATTTGCTCATCGTCATGATGAACAAGTGAAGGGACATTGGGTTAATCGTTATAGTTCATATTTACTACTAGCTCAATCTTTGAACGAAGATAATCCTAAAGAGCAGAAAGAAGCTGCTAGGAAACTTTCTAAGGTTTTGAAAGAAAAGTATAAGTTTGAGCTAGCAATGTATATCGCGCGCTCACAATCACAAGCATGTGTGCCGACAAGCTCAATTACTACACGCTATCGAAATCCCAGTATTTTAGGAGATAATGTTCTTAGGTTAATCAAAACTATCGTTTTAAAGAAAGGTGTTTTTAGCTATGAGAATATTGCCAATATTTTTATAAAACAAGTTCAAAATCAAAGCTTTTTAGATTTTAAAATTAGTTTACAAAAGTATTTAATTTTTTCGGTTCAACAGCAAGATTTTGTTGAAACTCTTAAACAGCAACTAGCTGATAAACTTGATTTATGGAAACAAGAATATCACGAACGCACCATCAATAAAGATTTTGTTCTAAGGACTTGTAACAGAGTAATCGACTGTTTGACTACGGAAAACGGACGCGAACCCTCGACTTTATTCATTATGTTACTTTCTCAAGGAAATCCGCTGACTTTAGTGGTTGTGCTACTTAAGATAGTTTTAATTTCCAAAAATTCACGTAATCATTTAGATATGAAAATTGCTGATTTAATTCGTTATTATGATAAATATCCAGAAGACGAATGTAAATGGGTAATTAATTTTATCGAAATTTTTAATATTACATTTGCTATTTACGCTGAAAACGTTGAATACAACTTAATCATGATGGAACAAGAAAAAGCAGTCCATGAGAATGAGAATAAAAATCAAAATAACGACTTAGACGCTTACCGAGTGTTTTCCCAGTTAAAAGCTTAAAAGTTAATGGTTAATCGCTCATCTGCAAACGCGAGTGCTGCACCTGCGCTTTCAGCGAAAATGCTGATTAAGCGGTATAAAGCAGCTGCGCTAATTACTAAGGCGCTAGGGAAGTGATACTGTAATATAACAATCGCTGTTGCTTCAAAAACTCCTAAACCACCTGGGGCGCCAGGTGTAATCAATCCGAGCAACCAAGCAAGACTAAATGCGCTCAAGAGTATGGGAAGCTGATGTAACTGTACAGGGGCAAGTGCAAATACAGTTAAAATAAATCCTGAAGCACGCAATACTAAAAAAGTAAGTTCTCCTAATAACGGCTTTAAAGGATAGCGTTCTAAACGTAAACTTGTGGTAGATTCCGAGGATTCTTCGGTAGAACCAGTTTTTTTATTCTTTAACTTCAGCTTTTGTAGAAAACTTAAAATCGGATTGAGAAAGCGGGGATGGAAAATACAAAGCACTACTATTAACAAAAGCACTTGCATAATTTGCACAATTGTGTTGTCTGTTAATGCGGTAAACTGGTTGCCGAATAAAACAATCACTACTGTTGCTGCTGCTGCCATTAATAATGGTTCGAGTAAAACGCTTAATGTCGCAACCCCTGTAGGTACTTGCGCTTTTTTGGCTGCAACAATTCTTCCCCAGTGATGCCAAACGTTACCTGGTAAATATTTCGCAATGTTAGTTTTGAGGTAAACTTGGATAAAATCGAAAGTTGGCACAGGCGCCTTTAATTCTCTTAACACCCAAGTCCATACCAAACCTGCCCAAGTATGTGCTAGTAAAGTTACACCAGTGGCAATACTAAGAATAGCCCATCCGGCTTCATCAATTTGAATCGCCACTACTGAGTACCAATTATCTTTCAAGGCTTTTGCCAAAAAAAATAACGTTCCACCCAAAATTAACCAGCGCAGTATCCGCTTGAACATCGACATCATTGTTTTTATAGCATTGTAGTAGGGCGGGTTGACAAATATCTTGCAATAAGCGCGTTCCTATCTTGTAAACCCGCCTTTACAAGTAGATGCAATGTTATATAAAAAAGTTCATTGATTGTAAAAAAAATTAAAATTCTACTTATTCAGATTCATCACAATTTTCTTGAGAACTACTGTATCAAACAAATACGAGTAGGATATTTACTAAATAATTAAACTAGCTTATATCCCTCTTGAGTTATAGCATATCACTCTCAAGATTAATAATTACTAGTCTTTTGTTAGAGGACAACGACTCTTTAATCTTTCTATATTGTGAATTGTTGTTGTCTTGCTGATCGCATTCATGACCACAACCGACGTGTGGAAATTGCTGCGCGTCCGAATTGCTATACAAATTAATCTTGAATCCCAGGAGGGCTAAGTGAAAGCCTTATTTTCTAGTATCAAGCTAGTAAGCTTACGTAAAATTGTAACTGCTACCCTATTTGCAGTTTTGTTGATGATAACAACTGCCTGTGCATCAGCAGATACACAAGCTGCCAATCCAAATAGCCAACCAGTACAAATGGGTGGCGCCAATAATCCTTACAAGGGTGGTGGGGATAAATTTACAAGAAATGAAAAGGGTAACGAAAAAGCGAGCTTGAATACTACACAACGAGTAGCAACTCGCGAAACCGAAATGTTATATCCAGGTGCGGAAACTCCAGCGGGTCGCGCTCAAAAAGAGGCTGAAATGCCCATCATCACCGAAAAAGATTTTCAACCAAAACCAGGTGGTTTAATTCAACGCTCTGAAGGTGTTGGTGAACGGCTTAAAGACCGAGTTGAAACAGTAACTGAATCAGTTAAAGATGCATCAGCGTTTTTAAAAGATAAGGCGGATGAAGCATCTGCTCGACCTGAGCTACAAAAAAATCCTGCTGTTGGCAAATAAAAGCGCGATTCGCTTAAAGGTAAAAATTTATCCCAAATCAATCAGAAACTTAAATAGAGAGGAGCAGTAGTAATGAAAAACTTGCGTCCGTTAAAGGCTTTAGCTGTTGTAGTATTAGGCTTGTTCTTGTTTTTTTCAAGCGTCAGTACTTCCCTAGCTGCTACATTAAAGCCTAATGCCGGAGAAAAATCTGAATATTATGCACCAAAAGATACAGGTGCTATTAACGATTACGAAGGCGGAATGAATAACTTTAGCGATAGAGATTCACGCGCACTTGGTAGCATCGAATCTCGTGCTGAAGCACTTAAGCGTCAAGCAGAAGAAAATATTAAGAAAAGTTCATCTAACGTTGCCAAAAATGCAAGTCGCGTTGCAAGAGATAGCGACAAATTAGGAGAAAACGTTCAAGAAAAAGCTGAGTCTGTTAAAGATAAATTACAGGACGAAGCAGACAGTTTCGGTAAGTCTACCAAGAAGGGCTTGAGAAACATCAAGAACAATGCACAAGATGCTCCTGGCTATGCAGCAGACCAAACTGAAAAAACAATTGGAAATCCAATTGAAGGCATTAAGCAAGCAGGCAAAGATGAAACTGAAACAGTAAAGCGCGGTTTTAAGGAATCTAAGTAAAAACGGATATAATATAATCCCAATTATCCCCCTTAAATAGGGGGAATTTGCATTATAGGGGGTTGGGGATCAATTATCCTTATTGTTTTGATACCAACTTTGTAAAGCTAGACGTTGAATTTGGCGCCAAGGTATGTTATATTTTCTTGCCAAAGAAGCACAATCTTCGTATTCGGGTTGAACATTCGTCACTACTTTATTTGTCGCTTCTCCAAGCCATGCAATTTTTACAGATACAGTTCCATAATTAGTTTCAACCGTTTCAATTTGTCGTTGCAGTGTAGTACGTTGCTGCGTCGAACAACGAATTCCTAAAGTTGTAGTTTCGCGAAATAAAATTTCTTGAATTTGCTGTATTTTTTCCTGCCTCGAAATTACAGTTAATAAAATTCCTGGACGTGATTTTTTCATACCGATGGACTGCGTAAATACATCTAATGCACCAGCAGTCAATAATTCATCGTACAAATAACCTATAGCTTGCGGGTTTAAATCATCGACTTGTGTTTCAAGAACAGAAACTGTTTCAATGTAAGGACTGCTATTCGATGATAGAATATTTGGATTGGTATTTGGATTAGAATTTGGTTCTGAGTCTGAATGACCTAACCAAGCCTGCAAAACATTTGATATAGATAAATTTAAACTTCCAGCCCCTAGTCCAACTTGCGTCATGACCATTGCTGGAGCAGCGCCAAATTGTTTTGCTAAAGTCGTTACTATCGCTGCACCAGTTGGCGTTACTAATTCTTTCTCAATACCATTACTATAAACAGGTACTCCGCGCGCCTCCCATAACTTTAATACCGCAGGAACAGGAACCGCCATTACTCCATGTGCTGCTTTCACAGTTCCACCACCAGTTGGCAATGCTGAACAATAAAGTAAAGGTAAACCATCTTCATTATTATCAATACCTAACCAATCTAAACCCAAACAAGTGCCTACAATATCAACTATCGCATCGACGGCGCCAACTTCATGAAAATGTACTTGTTCTGGTGCCACACCATGTACTGCACCCTCCGCAACCGCTAACTGCCGAAACACCGCTAAACTCCATACTTCTGCACGCGCTGGTAACTGTGCCTTCAAAATCATCGCCTCTATTTCTGGCAAATGGCGCCCATGATGATGATGATGGTGATGATGATGCCCATGATGTTGTCCCACCAAATTTACATGAACTTTTGTTGCTTCTTGGCTGTGGCGGTGGACTAATTCAGCGGTAATAGTATACTCGTTCTCAATTCCTAAAGAATTAAGCTTTTCTGTCAAATATTCAACTGGGACACCCAAACTTACCAAGGCGCCTAGACACATATCGCCTGAAATACCCGTCGGACATTGAAGATAAACAACTTTACTCATATTAATAATAGTAAATGACTAGTGGTTAACGGCGACTCCAATCTATGACAAAAATTTTTTCAATCCATCCTGAAAATCCCCAAACCCGTGGAATAGAACAAATACAAGCAGAACTGAGGCGTGGTGCAGTAATGCTGTATCCTACTGATACAGTTTATGCCATAGGTTGTGACTTGAATGCTAAATCAGCGGTGGAACGAGTTCGACAAATAAAGCAGCTAGCAAATAACAAACCTTTAACGTTTTTATGTTCCTCGCTTTCAGATATAGCCACATACGCTTTTGTTAGCGATAACGCTTACCGAACTATGAAGCGCTTGATTCCTGGGCCATACACATTTTTGTTACCTGCCACTAAACTAGTACCTAAATTAGTACAAAATCCGAAACGCAAAACTACTGGCATTCGAGTACCCAATCATAATGTGTGCTTAGCTTTATTGTCAGCTTTGGGGAATCCCATAATCTCAACGAGCGCGCACTTGCCAACCGAGAATGGTATTGATACAGATTTTGATACAAATTTTAAACTTGGTATTACACAAGCAGAATTATTTGACCGTTTGGATGATTTTGTTGATGTAATCGTCGATACAGGCGAGGCACCAACCAACAATACATCCACAATTTTAGACCTAACAGGGGATGAAGCAGTTTTAGTCCGTCAGGGTCTGGGTATTGTTGATTTTTATTCCTAAAACAAAAAGTCGTGTTTGGCGCCACTTTTAAAAGTGTCACACTCTCTCCACTAAAAATAGACAGATGTAGAGGGTGGTCGAAGTCTTGCAGTATAAGCGTTTGAGACCATAATAGCTATTGTCGGGCGCCCATGTGCCAGTCGCAGTGTGGCATTTCAAAGAAACCGACACAAGTAGATACCCGTAACTTTTTTTAATTCTATACAGTCATAGATGTGAGCGGTTAAAAAGCAATCGCCTAAAATTAGCTCGCACTTGTTACGGTGCTATCTTCCAGGAAAAAAAATCATGAAATCTAACTTCATCAACAACGTCTCAATCGCAAACCAGTCCGCTTCCGTCGAATTCTCTACTGAATTTACTGCTGTCACAGATAATACGTTAGTCGATTTACTTTGTCAGGAATTACAACCACAAATCAAAGCCTCCGAAGCCTGTGTTAAATCTGTCTCAGCACGCATTGCACGCGAAGTAGAACGCATTTGCGATAAAAGCTCTCGTATTCAAACTTCCGGAGAAATTAATTCCTGGTTACTAACCTTAGCAAAACATCGTATTCAAAAGTGCCTGCATTACTACAAGCTTGGTTCTCAAAGAGGTCGTGTAGAATTACATAGCAGCTTGGGTTCAATGGTATACCGCCATATCTCAACTCCTAATGTTCAGCTAGGATTTGACGCACGCTATTAATTTGATTGAAGATTTCTTACAAGCATTTTATATCGAGGCCATCAAAGCTTTTCGCCGTGAAAATGAACTAGCCGAAAATTACTCACCACGTACCAAGTTACAGTTAGCTGAGTATATGGCATTCACTGAACAATATGCAAAACGCCGAATTAACCTACCTGGTGGTTGTAACCAACAATTGATTATTTTACGCGCTCAAGGTTTTAGCCGGCGCCAACCACAAGAAACAACTGTTGACTTTGAAGCAGCACTCGAAGGTTCACGTACCGAAGAATCTGAAGCTTACCAACGTAACTCAACTGTACAGCAATTACGCGCACAGTTAGTGTCACAAGGAAACTTTGATCCCGCTGAAGATTCAGAACGTAACCGTGTTGTTCAAGAACTTATGAGCTACCTCGAAGCGCAAGGTCAAAAAGACTGTATCGATTATTTAACACTCAAACTCCAAGACTTATCTGCTCCTGAAATAGATCATATTTTAGGTTTAACTAGCCGTCAACGCGACTACTTGCAACAACGCTTTAAATACCACGTTGAAAAATTTGCTCGTACTCACAATTGGCAACTAGTACATCAGTGGTTGGGTGCGGGTATCGAGCAGAAATTGGGCTTATCTTCGCAGCAGTGGGACAATTTTGTCAGCCAGCTAACAGAGCAACAGCAACAAATTCTGCAACTAAAAACAGCACTTATTAATGACCAAGTTATTGCTAAAACTGTTAAATGCACACCAAAACAACTGCAAAAACGCTGGACTCAACTTTTGGAATTAGCATGGACAATTCGTAACGGTCATGCCGAAGCACAAGCTGGTTAATTGAATTAACTTAACTTCAAGTTATTAACTTAGAGTTAAAAATATTTCAAATTAGTTTGTAGCGTTTATTCTAATTCTAAATACGTGAAATTATTACACTTAATCATTAATTATAGGAAATCCCGTTCTATCGCAGAGCGGGATTTCTTTTTAATATCATCTGTCAAGCTCCCACTCGTCAACATCTCGAAAGGGCGCCAAATTGTTGCCACGTACATTAGAATGAATTGTATGTGCTTGACAACCTATAGTAAAACTAAGGCAGTATAAAATCAAATGTTTGACGGTTTTTGGGAGAATATTTCCCGTTACCCCCGCTACTTTATTACAACCCTTCTTGGCGTTTTACTCAACCTCTTCGCTCCAATGGCGCCATTACTCAAGCGTCCAGTAACTGTAATCGCCTTAATTGGTATCTTAGTAAGCAGCCTTGTGTTTGTAAGCTTAACATTACGCGCAATGCTCGGCTTAACCCCGGTTTAGTTTAAAGTGCTGAGTGCTGAGTGCTGAGTACTGAGTACTGAGTGCTATTTTTGATTGAGGAGACTTAAAATATTATGGCTAACAATCGTCGCGTTGAGCGCGTTGCAGAATTGATTAAACGAGAAGTCAGTCAAATGCTGCTTAACGGCATTAAAGATGACCGTGTGGGAACAGGAATGGTCAGCGTCACAGATGTTAATGTTTCTGGCGATTTGCAACATGCCAAAATTTACGTTTCCATTTACGGAACCCAAGAAGCCAAAGCCGAAACAATGGCTGGTCTAAAATCTGCCACTGGTTACGTCCGTAGTGAACTTGGCTCAAGGGTACGTTTACGTCGTACTCCAGAAGTCATGTTTGTTGAGGATGATTCAATTGAACGTGGTACAAATGTTTTGTCGCTGCTCAATCGTATTCGCAACGAACGTCCGGTAGATGATTCAGTAGATGATTTACAAGAAGACCAAGAAGACCAAGAAGAGCAGTAAGAGGTACCTCCAAAGCAGGGGATCAATACAGACTAAGGTTCTGAAAATTGTTCCCCCAAGCTTTTGCTTTCATTCATTCATCACAGTTTTGTCGCTTGATATTGGTTCTTTTAATAAATGTTATATAAATTTATAATAGTTAATCTTTTCAAGGCGCCTGCTGTTTTGAAGCATTATTCCCTCGGAACGTTATATTTTTAGCCCGATAATTTATGTAATTGCACTGCCTTGATGGCATTTTATGCTTGCCATTATTTGATATAATAGTATTGAAACGCTAGGCAATCGCCTTTTTGTTACACAGAAAAATCTGTAATCATATACTCAGTAAATTCTTAACCTAATTTAATACTTGTTTAAGAAACCCTTAAGACAAGATAAATCGTAAGAGCAAATGAGGTATGTTAACACTTAGTCCTTGAGCTAGTTTATACCTTTCACCTAGGCAGGTAACTTGTGTATATCTTATCTAGAAGAACAGTTTTGATTGTACGCCACCGCCACATATTTCATCGATAGCGGGCGCCCAAATCTGCCCTTCAGTTCTTACTTTCTCGCTGTTTCTCCACTTATGAAAACACTCTCTTTTGCCTTGGAGTGTTTAAGCAATGGCTTGTCGGCATCGCAAAGTAATATGTGTCGAAAAGCGTAGCTCTACACTGAGACCGGAAGATAGCAGGTGGGAAATATGTCAGGAGATATTGATTTTTTTCACATTTCTTTAGATAATTTGAAGGTGTGTAGCGCCAGAATGAAAATAGTTCCGTATAGCAAACTACAAAACTCAAGCCATAAGTAAATTTTTTTTGCTGCGTTAGTTTTAGTGCAATTTTGGGAACACTAGTTAAGTGTAATTCGTGAGTAAATAATATGAGTGTCAATACGGTGCCTTCTATCAGTTACTATTCTCTAGGCGTGATTCAAGACGAAGCACGTCGGCTGGTGCAGAAAGGGGTTGTAAGCAGACAGCAGCCCATTTATACCTTGTGCCAGTACATTCCAGCCAGAGAATGGGTTTGTATTGAGTGTGAATTAGAAAAATGCGACTTTTTGCTGCGAGACCGCATTGCCGACTTAATTGGTCGTGAGGAATGGGAAAACGACTAATTAATCTGAACGTTCGGTTTTTGGGTTGGGCTTAAGATTAAGTCACCATAGATTTGACAACCAAGGTACGGTTGCACAGACTGCTAGTCTGAAAAATCTCTGCTTACAACCGCTTACTCCCAATCCATGATTTAATTGTTCCCTGTTAACTTAAATCTTGGCTAAAAACTTTAAAGTTCCAAAATAGTAAAACCTACATAATACGGATTTATTACACCCGTGAGTCCTTATTCATCCCTGTCGTAGTGGGGATATATCAAAATCATTTTTAGCGCTTAATTGCGTCGGTGTCATCAGAGAAGGAACTATAAAAATTCATTGCTTGAGTCTTTTTGAATTCCCGGAGCAGTGCTGGCAGCAACACTTGCTCCTTTTTTAATTTTGATCCGCTGATCAAAATTGTTCTAAGTACTGATTCACGTCCTCTATAACTCGAGTGAGTTCAGCTTCTGTAGTTAATTTGATGGTGGCATCGCGCACGGTAATTAGAACTTTAGCAGCAAAAGGTGTTGCCCAGATATTTGGGTTACAAAAAATTTCTAGAAACACTTCTCCTGTGTATCTATACTCTACAGGACGTTGAGGAGTTGGTTTGGCGCCTCCACCACTTTTTGCCGTCGAAACAGCTTTGAGACTCATTATCAATTGGTCGAGTGCAGCTTTCAAGTCGCGTGCAGCAGACTCAGAAAAGCTAAAAGATATAGAACCTTCGCCCAAGTTTAATGTTAAGTGAGTACTAGACATAATTTTATTATCGTCACTTATTGACAATTGTTTACACAAAGAAACCAAAGAAACCGGGTTTCTATGGACAATCTCGTTTTCATTACTATATATCAACAAGAAACCCGGTTTCTAAATTTTGACGAAGAAACCAAAGAAACCCGGTTTCTTACCTTAGATTTATTCCTGAAGAAATAAAATTTATGAAAACCTTACTGGTATTAATGCAATAAGTAATCAAGTAGTTGAATAACAGGTAAGATAAGTCACTTATTTAATTAAGTCTATGTTGAGATAATAATTTGATAAATACTTGCAACAAACTCAAGTATAATATAGCAGCTAAAGAAATATATAAGCTATAGTATGTAAGGGTTTGCAACATTTATTTTGTGCTATTTGTTCTACAGTATAAATAGAGGCATGGATGTAAAATATACTGTATGAATTATGATAATCGTGGTGTTGTTAGAAGAGTTTTACTCATCACACTACTGCTGAATATTTTTGTGATGGTGCTAAAAGGTTTTGTTGGAACTTTGACCGGTTCTTTGAGCTTGCTTGCCGATGCGCTGCACAGTGTTACCGATAGTGCCAATAATGTACTAGGATTGATTACCAGTAGCTTTTCTTCTCCTTATCCCGACCGTGAACATCCTTATGGACATCAGAAATTTGAAGCTGTGGGAGCATTGGGAATTGCTGCTTTTTTGGGAATTGCCTGTTTTGAAATAATTCAAGGCGCCGTCGAAAAAATAATCAACGGTGGCAAACCAGTAAAAATTACTCCCTCAGAACTATGGATACTACTACTAGTATTGGGTGTAAACATTTTTGTAGCATTTTATGAACGTCGCGTAGGTAGGCGGGTAAAAAGTAATATATTGATTGCTGACGCAACCCACACAATGAGCGATATTTGGGTAACGATAACAGTTATCGCAGGATTGATTGGTGTGTGGTTAGGATATCAATGGTTAGATATAGTCTTATCCTTCCCCGTCGCACTTCTAGTATTTTGGAGTGGGTGGACAGTATTAAAAGAAAATTTACCGTGGCTTGTAGATGAAATGGCAGTTGCTCCCGAAGTCATTCACTCCTTGGCACTCTCAGTCCCTGGAGTTGTCAATTGTCATAATATTGCCTCACGTGGAGTTATTGGGCGCCAAGTATTTATAGAAATGGATTTAATAGTAGATGCAAACGACGTAGAAACATCTCACCGTATCACCGAACAAGTAGAAAAACTTCTAGAAGAGAGATTTTCTCCCGCCAGAGTTATGATACATGTAGAACCACCCAGCTATCTATCCAACCAAATTAGTTACTAAAAATTTTTCGGCAGTGGTATTCACAATGTCTTTAAAGTTATAAGAGATTGAAATATGTTATTAATATTTTGTGGCAAATAATATTGTCTGTATTAATTATAGCAAACCGATTTACTAATTTGCCAAATAATGTATATATTTACACTGTGGCTTGGGAAACATGACGACTGAGCTAACCGTTCTTATCATTGATAATTCTCCCAATGAACGGGAGCTTTACCGCCATTGTTTACAGCAAGACGCGAAATATAACTATACAATTATTGAAGCTTCCACTGGCAAAAGCGGTCTTGAATCATGGCGCCGATTTCAGCCAGATGTAATTTTACTCGACTTTTTGCTTCCTGATATCGACGGGTTAGAGGTAATTGACGAATTAAAAAAGCAAATCGATGAGCAACCGCGTACCTGGCTGCCTGCTGCAATAATGATAACTGGGCAGGGTAACGAAGCAGTTGCAGTCCAAGCAATGAAGAGCGGTATACAAGATTATTTAGTCAAGCGAGAGACTACACCGGATATTTTACGCTCAACATTACACTCAGCCGTCGAAAATGTACGATTACGCCGAAAATTGCTTTCTAGTGAGGAACGCTTTCGTACTTCAATCGAAAATTCACTCGACTGCTTCGGCTTTTATTCGGCAGTTCGTAACAACGAAGGTAATATAGTTGATTTTCGGTTTGAATATGTCAATGCTGCTGCTTGTGAAGCGAATATGTTGAGCAAAGAGGAGCAGCTAGGTAAGTTACTGTGCGAATTATTTCCTGCAACACGCACCAGTGGTTTATTCGATAAATATTGTTATGTCGTTGAAACTGGTCAACCCTTAATAAAGGAATCACTTATATATACCGATGTATTTGGCAAACAGTTGTCAACGCGCGTATTCGATATTCGGATTTCCAAAATGGGAGATGGAATTGTTGCATCATGGCGTGATGTTACAGCCAAAAAGCAAGCTGAGGACTTTATCGAGCGCATCGCCACAGCTACACCTGGTTTACTATACGTTTATGACTTAGTTGAGCAACGTAACGTCTATGTAAATCGTCAAATTGGCGAAGTGTTAGGTTATACGACATCCGAGATTGAAGCAATGGGCACCCAGTTATTTACTTTACTTATGCATTCAGAGGATGTGTTACGGTTGCCTCAACTGCTTGAGCGTTTTAATACACTTCAGGATGGTGATACTCTTGAAACTGAGTATAGGATGCGACATAAAAATGGGGAATGGAGATGGTTATTAAGTAAAGAAGTTATTTTTAAGCGTAATTTTGATAATTCACCCCGTCAAATTGTTGGGACTGCACTCGATATTACAGAACATAAGCGAACTGAGGAATCACTCCGCAAAAGTAATGAGCGGTTTCAATTGGCAGCGCGTGCTGTTAATAGCTTGATTTATGATTGGGACACTCTTGGTAACACTATAGAACGTAGCGATGGAATAACGCGGATTTTCGGTTATGATACTGCGGAAGTTGAGCCAACAGTTGAATGGTGGTATGAGTTAATTCATCCTGATGATATTAATGATTTGAAAAGCGCTCTTGATGCTATAATCGCCGAGCAAGATTGTTATACTTTATCCTACCGAGTACGTTCTAAAGATGGAAACTATCGGTATGTGGAAGAGAAAGGTAAGATAATTCGTAATTCGGAAGGAGATGTCGCACGAGTAGTTGGTAATGCTACAGATATTACTGTTGCAAAACAAACTGAAGCTGCATTGCGTGAAAGTGAAGCGAAATTTCGGCGCATTGTTGACTCAAATTTTGTAGGTGTTTATTTTGGTGATGCCAGTGGTCGCATTTTTGAAGCAAACAATGCTTTTTTAGAAATGTTTGGCTACACAGGTGCCGATATTGAGACAGGGGTTCTACGTTGGGATACAATGACCCCATCAGAATTTAAGGAACTCGATGCTGAAAAAATTCAAGAACTACAATTAAACGGAATTTGTACTCCATTTGAAAAAGAGTATTTTCACAAAGACGGTACGCGCGTCCCCATCTTACTTGGTATTGCCCAAATGGAGGGTAGAGAAGATGGTTACAGTGCTTGTTTTATCATAAATCTAACTCAGCTTAAACAAACAGAAGCGGCACTACGGCAAAGCGAAGAACGTTACAAACATTTATTAAAACTCGAAGAAAAAGCACGACAGTCAGCAGAAACAGCAAACCGTGCCAAAGATGAATTTGTCGCGATGGTATCACACGACTTGCGCTCTCCTCTAAATGCTATTTTAGGTTGGGCAAAGTTACTTCAAACGCGCAAATTTGACGAAGCAGCAACTCAAAAAGCACTTCAAACAATTGAACGCAACGCCAAGTCTCAGGCTAAACTTCTTGAAGATTTGCTTGATATGTCGCGTATCCTCAGAAGTAAGCTGCAATTAGAACTTTTGCCAGTTAACCTTTATACTGTTGTCACAGCGGCTATCGAAACAGCTTATCCAGGCGCCAACGCTAAAAACATTCGTTTTGTAACAGTACTTGATAACTCAATACCTCCTATCTCTGGGGATATTCATCGCTTGCAACAGGTAATGGGAAATTTACTCTCCAATGCGCTAAAATTTACCGACGTAGGTGGGCGTATCGAAGTATATTTATCAATTAAACACGCTTGGCAAGGAAATCAAGATTTAAATTACATTCAAATAGACGTTAAAGATACAGGTATAGGTATCAAGCCAGAGTTTTTACCCCAAGTATTTGAACGTTATCAACAAGATAATTCTAATGGCAGGCACCAGGGTTTAGGTTTAGGACTGGCAATTGCAAGTCACATCATTGAATTACATGGTGGAACAATTACTGCCACAAGTCTAGGTGAAGGACAAGGAAGTACTTTTACAATTCGATTCCCTTTTAATAATAATCCCCCCCTAACCCCCCCTTAATAAGGGGGGGAACAAGAATTCAAAGTCTCTTATAAAAAAGTCTCTTATAAAAACGGAGCAAAAAGTAAATTCTTAGCCCCCCTTATCAAGGGGGGTTGGGGGGATTAATTATATTTTTGTGTATTTTGTAACATTTTTCTTCTCAGATAAATCACGCAAACTAAAAAATACACAATATTTTATTCAGTAATAATTCCGAAGCAAAAAGCTACTAAATTTTTTTACAATTCAATAAATCTCACGATTTACACACACTATTACAAGTCCAAATACTTGATTCAAGAACTTATCAAGTATTTGAACTTTTCACTGTCTATATATAGACGAAATATTGGAAATTAAAAGGCGCCTATTCCCACTCGATAGTTCCAGGTGGTTTCGAGGTAATGTCATAGACAACGCGGTTAACACCTTTAACTTCGTTAACTATACGATTAGAAATTACTTCCAAAACGTCATAAGGTACGCGGGCCCAATCTGCTGTCATTCCATCTTCGCTAGTAACAATTCGCAGAACAATCGGGTACGCATAAGTACGTTGGTCGCCCATTACACCAACGCTTTTTATTGGTAGTAATACTGCAAAAGCTTGCCAGCAATCATGATACAAACCATTTTGGTTAATTTCTTGCCGTACAATTAAGTCAGCATCGCGTAATATATTCAACCTCTCAGCAGTAACTTCGCCTAAAATACGAATTGCCAAACCGGGGCCTGGAAAAGGATGACGTTGAACTATTTCTTCTGGCAAACCAATTGAACGTCCGACTTTACGTACTTCGTCTTTAAAAAGCTTGCGAAGCGGTTCAATCAGTTTAAATCGTAGGTCTTTGGGCAACCCACCAACGTTATGATGACTCTTAATTTTTACTGCTACCCGTTCACCTGTTTGTGGGTCTACGTTAGTATCAGCAGATTCGATAACATCAGGATATAACGTTCCTTGTGCTAAATAATCGAATGGCCCTAAACGTCTTGATTCTTCCTCGAAGACTCTAATGAACTCGTGTCCGATAATACGTCGTTTTTCTTCTGGGTCAGTAATACCATCAAGCGCAGTTAAAAAGCGTTGACGTGCGTTGACATACTCTACAGGTATATGAAACTCATCTTTGAACAATTTTACTAATCGTTCTGGCTCCAACTTCCGCATAAAGCCTTGGTCAATAAACATACATGTAAGCTGTTCACCAATCGCTTTATAGAGTAAAAATGCGAGTGTCGAAGAGTCAACTCCTCCAGATAAAGCAAGTAGAACGCGCTTGTTGCCAACACGTGCTTTGATTTCGCGTACTGCTTCTTCTACAAATGCGTCAGTCGTCCAAGTTGGTTCGCACTCACAAATGTCGTAAACGAAATTACGAATTAATGCTCCTCCACCATGTGAGTGAACGACTTCTGGGTGAAATTGGACTCCGTAAAGTTTATGAGCATGATTAGCTATGGCAGCGCAGGGTGTGTTATCGGTATGTGCCAATAACTCAAAACCCGATGGCATGGTGTTTACAGAGTCACCGTGACTCATCCACATTGTCGTACCAGTTTCAACGTTTGCGAGTAGGTCTGTTGCGTCATCTACATATAATGAGGCTTTTCCATATTCACCTCTAGTGGCACGCGATACTTCTCCACCCAACTGCTGCACCATTAACTGCATACCGTAGCAAACACCCATAATGGGTATGCCCAGATGCCAAATTTCTGGGTCACAATGTGGGGCGCCTGTATCATAAACTGAACTTGGACCACCCGAAAGAATAATTCCTTTGGGATTTAGTTGACGAATTTGCTCTGCTGTGGTGCGATAGGAAAGGACTTCGGAATATACTTGAGTCTCGCGAACTCGACGAGCTATCAGTTCAGAGTACTGAGAGCCAAAATCGAGGATAACTATTATTTGGCGAGTAATAAGTCTCAAAGACTGCTTTTCCTGAGACACTTGTTCTGTTAGTAGAGTCACCGCTGTATTCATGATGAATGGGAGTGTAAATGTTACGCGAAGGATAATACGAAACTCTCACAGACGCTTAAATTAAACTACGTCTGCCTCGTGACTATAATTGGGAATGGCGTTAAAAACAAAAATCTACCCTAGAGTGGATACGATAAATCACTATTTATTCTGATATTTATGATTATTCATAATAAGTTAACATAATTTTGCGATTGGGTAACAAAGAGTTAGACTTTTTACAATATCTTGATGCGGAAGCTTTTGTTACATTGTGAATTTAATTACTTTACCTGTACTGAGATAACTATAAAGCTTTTTGAATCGCCCACTGCATTAATTACACACCAACATCTGACAACCGAGCTTGCATAACCGACCAAGATAATTTTTGCTCGATATAACGAGGGGCTTCGGGATTATAAGGGCTAGCGACTATATCGATACTTAGTATATTAGCATCATCTGGTAAAACTGGCACATCGGGGTCAGATGGTGTTCCACGTACCAACGAACTAGAAAATCCTTTAAAAACAGTAATCTCGTCCTCTTCACCATCTATAAGCGCAGTTACGACTAAAACGTGAAAAGGGCGTTTAATTGTATAACTTTCCAGTCTTTTTTCAACTGAGTTCATAATAATTATTTGTATGACCTGGGTTAAAACCCAGGTTTCGTTTTATTGTTCGGTTGCTGACCGTCCTTGTTTGCCAAGTCTGACAATTACGAAATAACTTAGGTAAATAACATAAATTATCAAACCCAAAATACCAAGTATTCCTAAGAACGGTACTTTTGTATTACCGTGGAAAATATCTTTAAATGCTAAAGGCGCCTCTAACCACAGTTGACAAGTACTAGTCTTGATAGCGGTATCAGAAAACCCACAACCTAGTGCAGGAGTTAATGCGATAATACCTAGAATACAATAAAAGGTGGTTGCCCATCGCCACGAGGTAAAAATTAACTTTAAGGCGCCAGACTGATATTCAATTTCATCATTCAAGTCTACCCAAAACCATAATGAAATTGGAACCAGAATCCGCGCAAGTAACCCAGAAAGAAAAGCAACCGGATACTGAGCAATCATTAAATAAAGCGTAATAGCTAACAAACTAGCCACTCGCCAGTAAATCATCAACAAATGCTGTATTGGTTGAGCTTTTTGAACAAACGCCCAAATTAGCAAGATTAAAGGAATAACTACGGTAAATAATATAGCTAATCGATAATCAAGCCAAACTAGTCCACGATACCAACCTTCATTTCCCATAATTAATCAATTTTAAATATA
This sequence comes from Dulcicalothrix desertica PCC 7102, assembly GCF_003991905.1. GTDB lineage: Bacteria > Cyanobacteriota > Cyanobacteriia > Cyanobacteriales > Nostocaceae > Dulcicalothrix > Dulcicalothrix desertica. The sequence goes on from NZ_RSCL01000001.1 coordinate 73,663, forward strand.
TATACAGCTAAGAAACCCGGTTTCTAGCCATTCATTGTCGCAGACAAATCGTTGCTTTGATTACAAGATATCAATAAGAAACCAGGTTTCTGGGTTTCTCAACGTGTAACAAATGACACATGATAGCATTAATAAATAAAAAGACAAGCAAAATTAAGATTTAGGAATGCTTATCTTACACGGTGGGTGCTAGACTTGCTCAAAAATCTTAGTTGCTTGCCTGACTTTAGACGCGCTCTAACTGGGTTATTCTTCGTATACTCTGCACTCAGCAGCGTCTGGGTTAGCGTCGCAGTATTGTTCTAAAGAGTTTTTTGGTTTTTCTTGGCGTTGGTGTGAAGCTTCAGCTTGAAGTTCTTCAACAGCGTCCCAAGCAGCAGCGCACTCAGACGACTCACCACCAGTGGCGTCGCAAACAGCGCGAGCTTGTTCGAGTTCTTGTTGGATTCTTTCTTGGATACTCATTGGTATTACCTTAAGTGATTGTCAAACAGATTATTTCTGATTGTACCAGTATGGTTTTGATGGAAAAAACACATTCTAGGTTGATGTAAACACCATTTTAGCGAGTGGACGCTACGTCTGGGTATATATTCCTATACTTTACATCTCAATACTATCAATACACAATAACTCGTACCAATTCTGGATATCCTTATTGATTTTTTAAGATTTAGGCGAATAATTTTTACTGGAAAACCCGAATATACAATTACGGTTAGTCTAAGATTAGGTATAACACCACGCTTAAACCGAAGCCTCACACAAACTCATGGCACGAATGCAATGGGCGAATGCCCTATCAACCCGTCCTTCATTAGAAGCTGCTGTTAACGAAGTAGTGGAGAAAGCCACTTCGCAGTTAACGCACGAACCTCATTTAGGACTGGTATTTATATCCAGTGCATTTACAAGCGAGTATTCAAGGTTATTACCGTTGTTGGCCCAAAAGCTTTCTGTACCTGTGTTAATAGGTTGTAGTGGTGGTGGCATAGTTGGTACAAATGCTCAAAATCAAACACAGGAACTCGAAGCGGAACCCGCGCTCGCGTTAACTTTAGCCTACTTACCAGATGTTAATGTCCAGGCATTTCATATTACCCTAGATGAACTACCCGATTTAGATAGTTCGCCAGATGCTTGGGTTGATTTTATTGGTGTGCCCGCAAACCCAGTCCCAAAATTTATTTTGTTTTCTGGGACATTCTCAACGGGTGTTAATGATTTACTTCAAGGACTAGATTTTGCTTATCCTGGTTCGGTGACATTAGGTGGTCAAGCGAGTGGTAGTGGTGGGTTTGGCAGTCGAGTTGCTTTGTTTTACAACGGCAAAATGCACCGTGATGGTTTGGTAGGGGTAGCTTTGAGTGGCAATATTGTTGTAGATACAATAGTTGCCCAAGGATGCCGACCCATTGGCGAACCGCTACAAGTAACCAGAGGTGACCGCAATATTATCCTTGAACTCAACGACAAAGTGCCCCTCGCAGTGTTGCGTGACTTAGTTGCTGACCTGAGCGAAGAAGAAAAAATGCTAGCGCAGAACTGGTTATTTGTGGGGGTCGCAATGGACGAATTTAAACAAAATTTACAGCAAGGCGACTTTTTGATACGTAGCATTCTTGGCGTTGATCCCTCAGCAGGCGCCATCGCGATAGGAGATGTAGTGCGTCCAGGACAGCGCTTACAATTTCATATTCGTGACGCCCAAACCAGTGCCGAAGACCTAGAATTATTTCTACAAAGTTATCAAAAAGAGCATTTTGGACAAGAAACTCCTGTAGGCGCCTTAATGTTTTCTTGTTTAGGAAGAGGTGAAGGACTATATGGTCAACCTAACTTTGACTCGCACTTATTCCAACGCTACCTCCACAACATACCCCTAAGCGGATTTTTCTGCGGTGGCGAAATTGGCCCCGTTAAAGGCAGAACATTTCTCCACGCTTTCACATCCGTCTTTGGTATCTGCCGTCAATTGTAATAGCGTATTACAACAACAACGAAATATTATTATCAATCAACGCCGGATGACCCTCTTTCGTCATCGCAGCATACTTGTAAAAATAATTACTAACCTCTTTTGGAAATTGCGGATAATCAAACACTGCATCACCGTCAGCGATATTAGCCCAAAAATCGCGTAAAGTCGGCGCCAACTCTTCAGCTTTACTTACAGGTAAACTTAAAGGTGGCAACGTTAACAGCTTAACGAGAAAGGAAAAACTACGGTCGCCCATCCAAGTGCGCGAATAAGATTGTAAATTAGGAAATTCAGGTACTGACTCAACGCGATACGATAAAACCTGCAACCGACTATTTCCAACTTCATCCTGTCGATACTCAAATATTCTATAAGGATGTGGATAACTTACCAATGAACCAGTAGTGATATCATATACCCCGTTATCTTCGGCAATATCTTGAACGTGTAAATGCCCAGTAAAAACAAGCTTGACTTGATAACGCTGTAACACCTCTAATAACTCGCTTGCATTCTCCAGCATATAGCGATTAGCCATTGGGTGGCGCGCTTGATTCGGTAAATGTTCCACCACATTATGATGTATCATTACTAACACAAGTTCATCTTTCGCATCAGCCAACACTTTGTCTAACCACTGTAATTGTTGTGGAACTAGGCGCCCAACAAGGTTTCCTTGTTCATCAAAAGCATTAGAATTAAGAGCAACCAACCGTACACCTGGTAAAATCAAACGAGTATAATATAGTTCGTCGTTCTCGTAACCAAACTTACGGTAATACTTGGGAAAATCTTTAAAAGCAATCGATTGACTATTTGCTTCCAGAACAGGAACGTCATGATTACCAGGAATTACATAAGCTTGAATTGGTAACTTAGCCAAACGTTGCTGCAACCAGTTATGATTATCAGGTTCGCCATGTTGAGTTAAATCACCAGGCAACAAAATAAAATCTAAATCGATTTGCATCAAATGTTCAAGTACACTTTCAAAAGCAGGAATACTCACCTCAACCAAATGAAACCGACTAGGGTGATCCCAAATAGTATGAGGAAGTGCGATATGCAAATCGCTGACTACAGCAAAACGAAAGTTCGGAATCATTGAACTAAGGGTAATTTTAAAGTAACGGTGTAAAAAAAGCCAAAAAAACAATCATTATAAAAAAGTATAACGTTTAACAATATGGCTCGCGTCAGAGTTCGGCAGCACGTCAATCCGCTATCATACAAGTACCTAGCATCAACAAACCCAATTAAATGGGAACAAATCTACACCAAACTTAATCAACCTTTACACTTAGATATCGGTTGTGCGCGTGGAAGATTTATATTACAAATGGCGCCACTTCAACCTGACTGGAATTTTTTAGGTTTAGAAATTCGCAAACCATTAGTAGAAGATGCGAACATCACACGCTCAGAATTAAACTTAACCAACGTACATTATTTATTTTGCAACGCCAATAATTCACTCAAACCATTATTATCTACACTACCTCCAGGCGTATTACAGCGAGTCTCAATTCAATTTCCTGACCCCTGGTTTAAAAATCGTCATGCCAAAAGACGTGTAGTTCAACCTGAACTAGTCACAGAATTAGCCGAATTTATGGCGCCATCGGGTATTGTATTTTTACAATCAGATATTGAATTTGTCGCCGAAGAAATGCGCGCGAGATTTTTAGAAAACCCAGCATTTAAAATACAAGGCACCGGAGAATGGTTAGCAGAAAATCCATTACCTGTACCTACTGAAAGAGAAATTTCGACACAAAGCAAAGGTGAACCAGTTTATAGGGTGGTGTTTGAGAAAATTGGCAACGGATGTAACGGATGTAACGGATGAGTTGTATATGGAAAAACAGGATTATTAAAAAACTCACCTGGAAATTCATCAGCTAATCCAAACAACATCTTAGATTAGGTATTTGGATTACTTGCTACAGCTTGACGTAGTTCTACATCCCCATGCAACGCTATCAGTTCAAGTAAGAAAGGCGCCGTCAAAGGGTCTTGTGCAACAGTACGTGCAGTTTCAACGCTCATCACTGCTAATTCTGTCATATTATTCACACTTAGTAGTATGCTTATACTGTTAATGAAACTAATATGGCATAAAAAAGGCGCCTATTACCTGTGAATATTTACAGAGAAATTATGAATTTTTATAAAAAAATTGGAAATTGATCCCCCCTAACAAGAACGCGAATTCGGGGGGACAAGAGAAGTATTCTTAGCCCCCCAAAACATCGTTCTTGTTGGGGGGATTATATAATTTAGTTACAATCTTGTAACTCACATATAATCATAGATATCTGGGACTTCAAGAGATTTAGAAGTATTACCCGCTCGAATATAAAATTCTAGTTTTTCCTTACCTTTCATAAAAGCTCGTTTAGCTGATTTTCTAACGTCAACAGCACAAACATCTTTACCTTCAAGATTTTCAAACCTAATTTTAACTAGTTGGGTAAAGCTGGCACCAATACGGTCGCAAATGAGATTGATGATTGTCTGTTCAAATTGGTCAACATTTTTCTTAGAAAGTAATGACAGGTCTTTTTCTAAACCAAATATATTACCATTATCTTCTACACCAATGATAAGAGTTCCTCCATCGCAATTGAGAAATGCTGCAATTGTTTTGAGAACACTCAGTCTCAGGTCTTCGTTTTTGCGCTCTTGCCTAACATCCCATTGCAGGGTACTTTTATATTCAAGGGTAGGGCTTTCTGGTAACTTGATTAATTCTGCTATTGGTCGAAAATCACCTATCTTACGGAAAGTAGTCAGAAAACGTCGTAGTTTCCTTTCGTCTATTTGCTTTTCTAAAATTTCCCTACTGTCAGCAGCATCAATTACAGTTCTGTTAATAACGGCAATATACTGTCCCCAATAATTGTTTTCTAAATTTTCTCTATTTTCATCAATCCATTGTTCATTTTGGACATTTCCCCAACGATTAAAATATGCTATCGCTTCTTGAATCGATTGGTGTAATGGCTCAAATACATTTCCATATATATTTTTAGACATATAATCCCAGGCGCCCATCTTCAAAGCATTTCTACAATCTGTAACAGTATCGTTAGCAGTTAATATAATGACAACTGAAGAAATATTTAGCTCCTTTACTCGCTCAACAATAGTAAAACCGCTATCATCCTGCTCCATTCTCATATCGGAAATTATCACATCAAATGATTCGTTTAGTTTTTGAGTTGCTTCAGCAACACTAGAAGCTGTTTCAATATTTTTATAGCCAAACTCCTCCCTGAACCCACGATTATCTTCTACTATGAGCAAATGAATATTCCCTGTTTGCATTTATTTAATGCACCTTGTATTAGTTCATAGTCAAATATAACTCATTCTTGATTTATTACTGCATAACTTTATATTTATTCATAATGATAGATTATATGATTATCTTTCTCATACGGTATAAAAATTTCAAATTTAACTCCGTTTTTTCCGCTTTCACGGATATAGGCATCCATCATACCAAAGGTCTTACGAATAATAAAAAGTCCTAAGCCACTACCTCTATCTTCAGAAGAAGTTGTTTTAAAAGGTTGAAAAATCCAATCTTTTTTGTCATCTGGTACGCCTTTACCATTGTCTGAAAACTCAATCGAAAGAAATTTTTGTTTACCAGAGATGTTAGAATTGCAAATTGCTGAAGGATTAACTACATCCTTAGAAGTAATGTAAATCTCCAAATCAGTTTTATCAGAGTTGTGCTTAAGAGAATTTTCCAGTAATTCTTGAATGGCGCTCTTAATTTTTTCCTCATCACCTTCAAATTCTTGGTCACCATTACGAATATCTAAGTAAATAGTTGCATGTTCAATTTTCTGATTGGCTTCCCATTTCTCAAATAACTTCTTAACTAGAAAACGATGACGTTTAATTATAATTCCCTGATTTATTGTTTTTAAGTCATTTAATGCAGCTTGGGTAAATTCCAATTGAGTAAGTAACTTATTAAATCGACTATACTGAGGAGTATCAGGTTGAATTTTTAGTATTGCTCGTTGAGTTTTAGACTTGATTGTCGCTAACTCGTTATTGACAAAATCAGAAATATCGTGAGCAGTCTTAGAAATTATTGCCAAGATTTCTTCATAATCATCATGAGGTATTTGAGCAATTTGTGATTTTTGTTCTGCCTTAAAACGTCCTATCTGCTCAGATACATTCTCAATATTTTTGATGATACTACTGAGTAAGGGATCTTCAGTTTCTGAAAAGTGTAAAATGCGAAAAGCGATACTTTTGAGAATAGCAATCTCATTAGCGATTTTGTGATACATTCCTCGGTTAAGCATTTCGTTATCGCTTAAACCGCTTTGAGAATCAATAATAGTAACCATAATAAAATATTCTTCTTGCTTGCCAGTAGTATAATTGTATAGCAAAAGTCATCTGTAATGGCTGAAAATAATGAATTTTTATGAAAGAGCTTAAAAGCCTAAATGACGCTTATGAGTTATTACAACAGCTTGGCGCCTCTCCTAAGTTAATTTGCCATGTACGTTTAGTTGGAGAAGCTGCTGATTTATTACTGTATAAAATTGAACAAATTGGTATTAAAGTAGATGCAAATTTTGTGCGCTTAGGCGTTGCTTTACATGATGCAGGTAAAATTATTTACACAGAGGAGTTAACAAATAAGGGTTATCAACAGATTTTGAAATGATTGCATTAGGTGGAGAAGAAAGATTAGCTAGAAGTTAAATAACATCTTGTGGAGCGGGCATCCTTGCCCGCCTCTTAATTAATAATATTGAATAACAGGCAGGGATGCCTGTTCCACAAGATTAATCACTCAGGAACTAGAGGCAAAACCACAGTAAAAGTAGTACCTACGTCTACTTGACTTGAAACTGATATTTGACCACCATGAGCATCAACGCATTTCTTGACAATTGATAATCCTAACCCTGTACCTGGTATGGCGCCAACATTTTCTGCACGATGGAAAGGATGAAAAAGTTTAGGTAAATCTTCGTGTGGTATACCAATACCAGAGTCTTGGATTTTAAAAGTGACCTGATGTATATCGCTAAATAACTCAAAACGAATATCTCCACCTTTGTGCGAATACTTAATTGCGTTATTGAGTAGATTACCTAAAATATGTCTCAGCAAAGTTTCGTCCCATAACCCGGTATTGTAGGCGCCACCAGTTTCGTATATAACATTAAGGTGTTTTTCGCTGATTGTAAGATGTGCTTCTGAGATGAGTTGACGGCAAAATGTTTCTAAATTAATTTCGTCTAATTCACAATGAACTTTTCCAGCATCAGCTTTACCGATAAATGACGCTTCGTCTAAAAGCTGTGCCATATTTTTAATCGCAGAGCGTATCAACTGAAAGTGTAAGTGCTTTTTCTCTGGTGATAATCTAGCTTCGTTGTTTTGTAGTAATCCTGCGGCAAGTAAGATTGTATTAAGTGGATTGCGAATGTCATGAGATAGCATTGAGACAAATTCGCTTTTGAACTCGTTGATTTCTTGTTTTTTAATTAATTCGGCAGTATATTCTTCTACACGCATTTCTAACGTGTGGTTAACTGTACGTAAATTTTCTAGCGCATGTTTCCGCTCGATAGCATACCTCAAAGAACGTAACAACATGGCGCCGTTTATTTGACGCTTAACTAAATAATCTTGGGCGCCTTGTCGCACCGCTTCTAAAGCTAATTCTTCATCGTTAGTATTAGTTAACACAACAATTGGTAAACTTGGCGCCAGATTAATCAAAGGTGGGAGCGAAGCGAGTCCATCGCTATCGGGAAGCGTTAAATCGAGTAAAACTACATCAAATGGACATTTAATATCACTAATTTGACATTGACTTAACTCGCGTAGCCCATCTCCCAAACGTTTTACATGTAATAACGAAAACTCGGAAGATTTATGTGTGGCGCCAGTCAGCAACTCTTGTAACAACCTAGCTTCAGCCAAGCTGTCCTCAATTAGCAAAATTTTGACCAAGCTTTCAACCATAAGCAATAAATGTAGAGACGTGATATATCACGTCTCCAGATTTTGTTTTATTCAAGGGGCAAAGTCACCACAGACAGCCAAAAATCCTCAATTATTTTGACAATTTGAAAAAGCTGGCTGAGATTGCGAGATTTAGTAATGTAGCAATTTACGTGTAAATCGTAGCTGTGATAAATATCTTCCTCGTTACTCGAAGTCGTAAGTACTATTACGGGAATACGACGTAATTTTGGGTCTGTCTTTATTTCCGCAAGTACCTCACGTCCATCTTTTCTAGGCAAATTTAAGTCAAGCAATATTAAATCTGGACGTAGTGCATCTTTATACTCACCTTCCTGATTTAAATACGCCATTGCATCAACACCATCACGAGCAGTGATTACTTGGTGAGGAAGTATGCTGTTCTTCAATACTTCTTGGATAAGACGAATATCAGCTTTATTGTCCTCGACCAAAAATATTGTTTTGGACTTTACGTCCTCTCCGCTCACTACGCTGTCCTCCAACCGGAAGTGTAAAGTAAAAAGTGGCGCCTTCACCAAGTTTGGACTCAACCCAAATGCGTCCTCGGTGACATTCTATGATTTTTTTGCAAATTGCTAGTCCCATTCCCGTACCTGGATACTCATCGCGCGTATGTAGACGCTGGAAAATTACAAAGATACGTTCGCTGAATTTCGGGTCAATCCCAATACCGTTATCATACACCGAGAATAACCACTCGTCTTCGAGTCGAGTTGTACTAATGTGAATTTTGGGTGTTTCGTCACTGTGGAATTTAATGGCATTACCAACCAAATTCTGGAACAACTGCATTAGCTGGGTGCGGTCTGCCATAACCGTCGGCAAATCATCATGCGTAATTATTGCCTTGGTTTCTGCTGTGCGCTGACGTAAATGTGTTAACGCACGTTCTAATGATGTATTTGCATCTGTTAGTTCAAATTCAACCGCTTGCACATCAACTTTAGAATATGCCAATACATCATCGATTAAGGTTTGCATTAAGCTAACACCTTCGACGGCATAATTAATAAACTCAGTCGCATCCTCATCAAGTTCATTACTATAGCGCATCTCTAATAGCTGCACATAATTTGCCACTTGATTTAATGGTTCTTGCAAATCGTGCGATGCAACGTAAGCAAACTTTTTCAACTCAGCATTAGATAGTTCTAAGTCACGCGCGAGTTGAGCTAATTCATCAGCTTGCCGCAATACAATATTAACAATCCCTTTGCGTAATTCTAACGCTGCTTTTACCTCAACCAACTTCCAAGGTAACGAAGTCAACCGTACCGTTTGTTTCCACAATTCAAACGATTTACGTGGACTGATGCGTAAATGTCCTTCTGTTTGACTATATTCAAAGGCATTATTTGGGTCTCCACCCCAATTTACAGTTTGTATAACTTCTGGACGGAACCACAGCACATAATTACGTTTAGAAATCGGAATCGCTAGTAAACCACTGGCAACATTTTTATATTTTTCCGCATCTGGATAATGCTGTGGTAGCGAATTGGTATAAAATACATCTTCATTTACGTTCGCTTGTAGCCATTGAATAAGATAATTTAAATCTTCTTCTTTGGGAGTTTCACCAATTAACGTGTATTTTCCGCCAAAATAAACTGCTGCACCCTGTGCTTCCGCTAAATCTAGTAAATTCGGTTGATGCTGTACCAAACCATCAACAAAATTTTCTGATTGCGACATATATTCAACTAATTTCGATTGAATATGTGTAAGCTGCATTCGGTAATCATAATCTTGAGTTTCTTCGTGCGCTGATATTTCTGAAAATATTACCCTTCCTAAAAACTCGCAAGCTTTACGCAATTCGTAAGAAACATATTTCGGTGTTTGATGATGACATGCAATAAGACCCCACAACTGACCGTCTTTTATCAAAGAAATTGTCATCGAGGCGCCGACACCCATATTATGTAGATATTCAATGTGACACTTTGAAGCACTTCTCAATACCGAATTAGTCAAATTTGCTGGTGACTCGGTAATTGGATTTATAGCAGGTACAACTTCTACGGGTTCAGCGTGAGTATCAGGTATCAACCGAATCCAATTTGAAGCAAACAATTTACGTGCAGGTTTAGGAATATCAGACTCAGGATAATGTAATCCCAAATATGACTCCAAATGACTGAGCTTTTCTTCCCCAATGACAGAACCATGTCCATCATGGTCAAACTTATACAGCATTACCCTGTCAAACCCAGTAATTTTTCTAACCTCCTGCACAATAATTTGGCAAAAATCGCGAAGATTAGTAGTAGACTCAAGCCTATTAATGGAAGTACGCGCTAAATGATAAAAACTTAAGAACGGAATATTTTCGTGTGCAAAAGTTGGTTCTAACTCTAAAACCAAAAAACCTTCCGACGTGCGATGAAAAACAGCATCAAACACAGCATAATCATCACCTCTTTTCCGCACCCATATTTTCGTTGGGTTCAAATAATCAAGACTTTCGGCTGTCAACCCAGTTTGAATTTGCTCAACCTGGAAAGGGTCGAGTAAATCAAAAAGCGTTCCTTCTAACAAATCTGACTCAGTTATGCCAAAGTGAGTATACACATTACTACTCACCTGTAATATGCTTAATTCAGGCTCTTGTAAAACAATCAGCACACCATGCGGCTGAATTTGAGTATTGAGATGAATTGGCGCCTCTCTTAATTGCGTCAAATTAACGCTTTGTAAACTTGTATCATTAATCATTACAGTCCCCTCTCAAAACGTAGGTTGGGTGGAGGCTTTGCGGAACCCAACATAAATACTCGCGATTTGTTGGGTTCCGTTCCTCCACCCAACCTACCAAGATACAAATTAATTTTGATTTTATTTTCTAGCTTTAAGATTTTAACAACAAGTAAATTCACTGATGAATAATAAATGTAAAATATACTAATTTACCTAATCTCGCTTTTGTTAAGTAATAAGTATATATGTGTAGAAAAGATAAGAAGTGATAAAAAACACAAATGTAGAGATATATCGCGTCTCTACAATGTGCGGTTTATGAATGATATGCGGAGTACCAGATTGACTATATTTATAGTAAAATTGAATAAATAATATAGTTTTTGTGCTGATAAAATTAATATATGACCGAGTTACTTGAACAAGCAATAGCCAAACTCAAGACCTTGCCGACTAATGAGCAAGATGCTATGGCTGCAATGATTTTAGAAGAATTGGAAGAAGAAAGGCTATGGGATGAAGCTTTTAGCCGCTCAAAAGATAAACTTGCTCTCCTTGCTGCTCAGGCAACGGCTGATTATTATGCAGGAAAAACTGAAGAGTTAGACCCAGACACATTGTGAATTCGCGTATTAATGCTCAGTTCCGCACCAGCTTTGGTTATCTACCTGAACAAGTTAAAGAGCAAACCCGTCAAGCATACCGTCTATTTAAACAAGATCCAAGCCATCCTAGCTTGCGCTTTAAAAAGGTGAATCCAGAATTACCTATTTACTCTGCTCGAATTAACAAAAGTTATCGAGCAGTTGGAAAATTAGAAGGAGATACAATTATTTGGTTTTGGGTTGGTTCCCATACAGAATACGATAGGTTACTGTTACTGAAAAAATCTTTGTTTGCAATAAATAATATCATGTCCGGTAGCGTAACCGTAATAAAATCCTTGTCCTGATGTTACATGTAACGTCTCTACATTGTGGGCAATCAACCAGACATGATATAACTCATCCGTTACATCCGTGTTCATCCGTTGCAAACCTCTCTTCTCTGTGAACTCTCGTGGTCTCTTTGGTAAAAATAATTACTGACTGCACAGTTCGTATGCCTGTGCTACAAGATTAAATCCAGGAATTAAACCACATTCGTAATTTGTACGCTTCTGAAGTGAGTGGTAAACCAAGATATAATGGCAACCAGAATAGAAAAGCCCCGATAATTAAAAATGTTATAGTTACACCTAGCGCGCGTAACGTAGCTATATAACTGCGAAGCAATTGGTCTACAACCCAAGCTATTGCCATAAAAGCAAACACTACCCCCGTCATATAGTGGTAGATAAACAAACACCGCGTTACTTTTACCCACGGCATTAAATTAACTAAATAATTTACTACTAAGTACAAACCAATCCAAATATCGATACTTAGCTCCGGTACTACTAAGCGCTGTTGCTGTAACGAAGGCGCCACCAATTTCCAAACAAGCATCCCAAATAAAAGTATAATTGCCGCTAACCCAAACCACCACAAAAACGGATTCCCCATTGCGTGAACATCATAAATAACTTTGCCTGCACCTTGTGGTAACGGTGGGCCAAACACAGGTAAAGGGTCTTGAAAACTCTGAGTAGTTTGATAATAATACGCCATCGGTCGCGTCATCAGGGGCCACTTATACCAAGCTGCACAGTAAGGGTGAACAGCAGCGTTGTTCCCACCCATACGTCCGTGGAACCCCAAGATTTGTTTGTGAACCTCAATAAAGTTGTACTTCGTGTCAAGTAATAAATGGGGAATCCAAATAACACTGTAAATTATAACGGGAATAATTCCCAAATATAGGGCAACGTGAAAAATGTTTAACTGCGTCAGGTTTTGAAGTGGAGATATTTGCAGAGTTTTTACGCGATATTTAGTTGCAGTCTGACTACTAAAGGCTTTATTGCTCAATTTATGTGCATATTCTTCATGTGTCTCACTATCGCTTGTTTTTTTGCGTAATATCTGAAATCCCCAAGCGATAACCCACATACTATAGGCGCCCAAAAGGTACCATAAACCATTCCATTTTGTCGCAATTGAGGCGCCAAAAGCAATACCTGCCACTGCTAAATATATATGGCGCCGTTGATTTTTCTTATTAAGTGCTAAAAGCAACAAAAACTGACCAAGTAAACCGCAGATAACTATATATTGATTAATCAAAGCGTAGCGCGCTTCGACAATAAAAATACCGTCCAATGCGGTAAATAACCCAGCAATTAAACCAAAACTGCGACGGTGACTAAGTTGATAAGCGATACCAGCAATAAGTAACCCAATAAACGAACCAGTAAAAGCATTCATCCAACGGTAAGCAAGCGGAGACATTAACGACCCCGCTAAACCATTAACTTCACTTTGCCACCAAGGTACATGTTTACCAATCCAAATACCCAAAGCAATAACTAACTTACCAAATGGCGGATGACCATCGAAGAACGGCACACCTGTCAGATAATCATTACCAAACTTCGCGTAGTAAACCTCATCAAATACAAGCGTATTGAATCTTCCCAGTCCCCAAAACCGTAAAGCGAGTGATAGCAAAAACACACTCACCAAACCTATTTGAAACCATTTTTTAGTCATGAGTTAGAAGTAATGAGTTCTGAGTGCTGAGTGCTTTGAACTTCTTTACTCAGAACTCAGCACTCAGCACTTTCTACTTGCCATTTTCTACTTTAGCGATTTCTAGCATTGTTTTTAAAACCGAATCAGGATTTAAGCTAATTGTGTCAATTCCTTCTTCGACTAGAAACTGGGCAAACTCTGGATAGTCACTAGGCGCCTGTCCACAAATACCTATCTTACGATTTTTGCGCTTTGCTGCTTGAATTGCCATTTTTACCATTCGTTTGACACCTTCGCTACGTTCGTCAAATAACGCAGCGACCAAAGAAGAATCTCTATCAATTCCTAACGTTAGCTGTGTTAGGTCATTTGAACCAATCGAGAATCCATCAAAAACTTCAGCAAATTCTTCTGCCATAATGACATTATTGGGCAATTCGCACATTACATAAATCTGTAAACCCTTATCACCCTGCTTCAATCCATTTTTCGCCATTTCTTCAATCACCAAACGTCCTTCGGATGGAGTACGGCAGAAGGGTATCATTGGTATCAAATTTACTAAACCCATGCAATCACGAGCAATTTTGAGTGCGCGACATTCTAACGCAAATGCATCGCGATAACCTGCATCATAATAACGCGCGGCGCCTCGCCATCCTAACATTGGGTTTTCTTCGTTGGGTTCAAATTGTCTACCACCAAGTAAATTAGCGTATTCGTTACTCTTAAAGTCCGACATTCTGACAATTACAGGTTTAGGATAAAACGCTGCTGCAATAGTCGCAACACCTTGTGTTAGCTTATCAACGAAATACTGCGATTTATCTTCGTACTGTGCCGTCATCTGGGCTATTTTCGCTTTTGCAACTTCGTCTTTTAACTCGTTGTAACGTAGCAAAGCCATTGGGTGTGTCTGAATTTGGTTGGCAATAATAAACTCAGTGCGCGCTAAACCTACTCCATCGTTAGGAATCATTGATAATTTCAACGCTTCCTGTGGGTTGCCAACGTTCATTAAAATTTTAGTACGTGTACGAGGTAAATTCTCTAACGGTATTTCTTCAACTTCAAAAGGTAATAACCCACTGTAAACTCGTCCTTCTTCACCTTCTGCACAAGAAACAGTTACTTCTTGACCAGTTTCTAACACCTGTGTTGCATTAATACAGCCAACAATTGCCGGAACTCCTAATTCCCGCGCAATAATTGCAGCGTGACATACTCTTCCACCCGAATTTGTGACAATAGCACTTGCACGCTTCATTATTGGTTCCCAGTCCGGGTCAGTTCTATCTGTGACGAGTACTTCCCCTGGTTGAAACTCATTAATTTTATCTGTGTCAACAATTACCCTAACTTTACCTCGATTAATCATCTCCCCAACTGCACGACCTGTCACCAAAAGATTTTTCTCTTCTCCTAGCAGCTTATATGTTCTTAATACTGCATGGTTTTTCTGTGACTGTACGGTTTCAGGACGTGCTTGCACTATAAATAACTCGTTTGTAATACCGTCTTTTGCCCACTCAATGTCCATTGGACTTGTGGCGCCGTTTACAATTGAGTAATGGTCTTCAATTAAACATGCCCACGAAGCTAATTGTAATATTTCATCATCCGTAAGAGCATATCTATTTTGGTCTTCTTTAGATACTGGAATATTATTAGTTGTTGACCCTTCATAAACCATCTTTAAAGCTTTACTACCCAATTTTTTATTTATAATGGGTCGAAAACCATCTTTTAATGTTGGTTTAAATACATAATACTCATCGGGATTTACGGTTCCTTGGACTACATTTTCACCTAACCCATAAGCAGCAGTAATAAGTGCAGTGTTTTCAAAACCAGTTTCAGTATCAATACTAAACATTACCCCCGATGTCGCTAAGTCAGAACGCACCATTTTTTGCACTCCAACAGCAAGGGCAATATCAAAATGGTTAAAGTTTTTAGCTTCACGGTAAGATATTGCACGGTCAGTAAATATGGAAGCAAAGCAGCGATGACACGCATTTAAAACCGCTTCAATGCCAGTAATATTAAGATATGTATCTTGCTGTCCTGCAAAACTAGCATCAGGTAAATCTTCAGCAGTTGCAGAAGAACGCACAGCAACATCAGTATTTTCATTGTACTGCTCGCAAAGCTTTTGATAGGCGCCACTTATTGCATCCTCCAAATCTGCTGGGAAAGGAGTATTCATTAACAAAGCGCGCGCTTCGGAACCAACAAGTTTAAGATTATTAATATCTTCAACATCAAGGTCATGAAACAGCTTGCGGAGCTTCTCTTCTAACTGTGCGGACTGTAGGAAATATCGATAAGCGTATGCAGTGGTGGCAAAACCATTAGGAACATTAACACCTTGAGGTTTAAGCTGTTGAATCATCTCTCCCAACGAGGCATTTTTCCCACCAACAAAAGGAATATCTTTTATACCAACCGAATCAAACCAAAGGATAAAAGCTTGTTCTATGGAGGATTGAGATAAAGTGTTCTTGGTTAATACCATAGCTTGCATACCTCCTAAAATAGATGCTTTAGTTACCAGGGAAAATACCCCCTTACTTCGGGTATATCACATGTAACCATAAATTGCCCTATCATTTATTTAGGGTTTGTATAAACTATTTTCTTCTCTTGTATCTTGTATCTTGTGGAGCGGGCATCCCGGAGCGCCGAATAATTTCTTTACTGATAATTTTGTAGCAAATACTACAGATATTTGATAAAAATTGCTTTTCTTTTTGATTGCTGGAATTTACCCTAGTATAAAAATATGCCTGAAATTATTTTGAATTCCCTTTCAGAAGCGCACGTAATTTACTCATTACTTATTTCTTTCCATCCTAAAATAGCCGAAACTTGATTTGCTAATTCTGTTGGGTTGAAAGGTTTGGCGATAGCGTCTTTTATGCCTTGCTCTGCATAACGGCGCCTATCGCTAGCTTGAATTTTTGCTGTTAGTAATATTACTGGTATATTTTTGGTGACAGAATTTGCTTGAAGTTTCTCGAAGGTGGCAATACCGTCTATATCGGGCATCATCACATCGAGTAAAATCGCGTCAGGTAGCTCAGTCTCAGCTTTTGAGACACATTCCATTCCAGAACCTGCTGTTATTACTTCCCAACCTGCAATAGTTTCTAAGCAAATTTTCGTAACTTCTTGAATATACTCTTCATTATCTACTACTAAAATGCGCTTCATATACACACCATAAACAAATGCCCTTACTCGATTGGAATAGTTACGTAAAAAGTACTTCCCTCACCCAAGGTACTTTCTACCCAAATGTTTCCATTATGCTGCTGAATTATACTTCTACAAATTGCTAACCCTAAACCTGTGCCATCTTGCCGACGTGCGTCAGAAGCATCAAGCTGTTGAAATCGATCGAAAATAATTTCTAGTTTATCCTCCGGAATACCACGTCCATTATCTTTAACAATAAATAACACTTCTTTCTCTTGCTGAATAGCTTCTAACCAAATATTTGTGTTTGATTTTGAAAATTTAATCGCGTTGCTTAATAAATTAGTCAGAGTTCTAACAATTCTGTCTGGGTCTACCCACACATCTACAGATAACTTCGTTACCGATAAAACTACCTCTGCTTTTTCGGCAAGAGGTTGAATGACATTAACAGCTTCGGTGATCAAATCAGCAACGTTACAAGTTTGCTTAGACATTTTAACCCGACCTGACTCGATACGCTCTATATCTAATATGTCATTAATTAATCTGACCAAACGTTCGGTACTATCAGTTGCTATTTGCAGTAAACGCTGACTTTGTTGTGAGTCTGGTTTGAGTAAACCACTCGCTAACATACCCAGTGAACCATGAATTGATGTTAATGGAGTTCGCAGTTCGTGACTGACGACTGATATAAACTCGTTTTTCATGCGTTCGATTTGCTTTCTGTCGCTGACATCTTGCAAGTAAACCGTGTAAACTGTTTCATCCCCTAATTTTAATTTAGATATCGAAGCTTCAGCAGGAAACTCTGTACCATCTTTTCGTTGGCCATATATTTCCCGTCGTTCTCCCATTTTTCTGGACTGGTTTGGAGATGTTTCAAAGTCTGATACATGGCGCCGATGTATTTTAGTATATCTTTGAGGTAATAGTAAATCGAGAGGTTGACCTAATACTTCGGATGCTAAATAACCAAATATTCTCTCGGCGCCGGAGTTAAACAAAGTGATACACTGTTCGCTATCAATCGAAATAATCGCATCCGAGGCAATGCTAACAATACCTGCAAACAAAGCTTGAGAATTTCGCAGTGCTTCTTGCATTTGTAAACGTCTTTCAAGTTCACACTGCAAAGTTTGATTGACTTTAACTAGTTCATTAGTACGTTCTTGTTCTCGACGTAGTGAAATAATACCATACGCCAAATCAGCAGTTAATTGTTCTAGTTGCTTAATAAACTCAGTATCAAAAGAATCTGGTTCTCCAAAAATATTGATAATACCAAATGCTTTGTGTTTCCATATCAAAGGTATTGAGACACCAATATTATTTTCTTGTTTAAATAGACATGTTTTCGCAGTAGTAACAGCATTAATCGCGACATCTAATAAATTATCTGTTCCTGTGTTGCCTGAAGATGCTACTGGAATAATACTAAGTGGTTCTTCGGTTTCTACGAAACCTACCCACACATATTTATACTTCCCAAATTCAGTAAGTGTGTTACAGATATCGCGTAATAAATCTAACTCATTTTGTGCGCGTAGTAATGATTTATTACAAGCCTGCATAGCTTTAAGCATACGATTTACATGACGTAACGAAGCTTGTGCCTGCAAAAGTCGCAGCTTATTACGTTCCAAACGGTTGAAAATGCGATTCACTAGCTCAGGGCCAATTATTGGTTTACTGACAAAATCATCGGCGCCGACGGTAAAAACCTGATTTATAATTCCTGCATCATTATGAACTGTCAGAAACAAAATAGGCAAATCGCTCCAGTCGCTATCATTGCGGACTTGTTGACATAGTTCAATTCCACTCATTTGTGGCATTTCTATATCTAAAATTACTAAATCTGGCTTAACGGTTTGAAGTGTACTGTGAAAATGCTGGGGATTCTCTAATGTCCAAACTTGTAACCCCCACGGAGCAAGCAAAGTTTCCAAAACTGCTAAAATTTTGGGGTCATCATCAACTACTAAAATCCGAGCAACCGCTCGTTCGTCTTCTACTTCTTCTACTTCTTCTATCACAGATGTCGATAAAGGGGATAGTTCGATTGCTTGCTGCAATGCTTTAACTAGATTACCAAATTTAGTTACATCATCTATATCTAAACTTTTAACTTTGAGTAGCTTTAATTGTACATGAGAGTACTAAAATAAACTCGGTTTTCCTAATCAACCGAGTTCATATTGTAAATTAAACAAATTTTTCGCTAATTAAATAATTAAAACTTTAAATTTACAACTATCCTGCGGAGTATATCTCCCATTTCTCTTGTTTTTTACGTGTTTCTAGCAAAGTGACTCTTGAAGAAACATACTTTTCATCAAAAGCAGGCATAACTTCCCAGCAATTACGGCAAAACCAGTAAACTTGATTACCTCGTACATGCCTTAGCAATACATTAGAACAACAAGGACAGTTACTCATATTCAACACTCATCTTTCATTGGTAGTATTACAAGGCTTAATCTTGCTCTACTTCAAAAGTATTTCGAGAATGTGAGGAACTTGTGAGGAATCTTAATACTTGTTACAAAAATTTACTAATTATATAGAACAGGGCGGGCAAGGATGCTAACCCCATAAGACAATAAATTTAAAATTTTCTGGTTTGGCAGAATCGTCTTAACACTCACTTAACCAAGTTTCTAAATCAGCAATAGAAGTAAAATCTAACAGCGCTTCTCCCAATTCTTCTAACTTTTGCGTGGAAAGACTTTGAATTCGTTCCTGCTGCTGAGTACTTAAGTTACCAAAGCGACGATTAAGTAAACGTTGAGCGAACAAGACAGCTTCGCGTTGCATTCCCTGTTGCATTCCCTGTTCTATTCCCCGTTCCATCCAATCTGTAACGATTTCCATAACTTCCTCCTGCTTTCTTGGTTCTATAGTAGCAATTAGTCTTTGAAATTCAGCTTCTTCAGCCGCGTTAAGTTTAAGGTAAGTACCGATAAATCCTGAGATTAACTCAATTTGTGCGGGGTTAAGTCCTAAAGATGTAAGTAATTGTAGCGATAATAATTTTACAGTTGGTCGTTCTTCGGTGCCCATTCGCATTTTAGACATCAAAGCGCAAGCAACTGGATTTCTGATATTAACAAAATCTTGCCAGTCTAATTGATTTAATTGTACAACTCGGTATTCAAACTTAAGAGGCGCCCATTCAGGAAAGTCAATTTTAAAAGAAGATGCCTCTTGGGTTAACGGTGCATCATGAGAGTATATAACGATGGGATATATGGGCAGGCGATACTCTTTATACAAATGCGTGTAGTATAAAAAATTTCTTTGGTTAAAGTTATTCTTAGTATACGACTGGTGTTCGACATGTATAATAAATGACTTTTCCTGATTTTGAAACAAAGCTTGCACCAATATATCTACAATCTTCTTTTCACCATCGATGATATCTGTAATTATTTCTTGTGGCAAGAATTGGAGTGAGTTGCGCTGCCAATAGTTACTAATATCTGGAAAAAATAGCTCTATGAACTCTGGGAAAAAATTCTTTAACAGTTTTTTGAATAAACCATCGTGGTCAATCATATGCGGATGCAGCTGGTCTTTGTACTTATTGGTACTTGATTATTCATCATATTTATTCAAATGTGAATCATTCTGTAATATTTATTGATTGATACATGTATAATGATAAATAGCATACATTTTTGGATAGGCAGGGATGCCTGTTCCACAAGATGGCCACAAGAGGGGATGATAATGTTACCTAGAGGAACTGCGATAAAGTGGTGACTGTCTTATTCTTAAAGACAGGTATATATAAATAGTGGGTGAGAAAGTGTATTTTAGCGTTGTTATTCCAACTTATAATCGTAAACCTATATTAGAAAAATGCCTTCGAGCATTAGAAGCACAGCAACTTAGCTCATCAACAGTGACAGGATATGAGGTTGTTGTTGTTGATGATGGTTCGACAGATGGAACTTTAGAGTGGTTAAGTTCAAATCAAAGTGAGTTTCCACATGTGCGAACTTTTGAACAAAACCATGCTGGCCCTGCTGCTGCGCGTAATTTGGGAGTTGAGAAAGCCAATGGTGATATAATTATCTTTATAGATAGTGATTTAGTTGTTACCGAAACCTTTTTGCAGTCTCACGCTGATGCTCTTGTGGCTGGGCAAGCTCAACTAGGCAGTGATAAATTTTTTACATATGGCGCCGTCATTAACACAGCTAACTTTGAAAATCCAACTTCAGAACCCTATAAAATAACAGACTTTTCAGCAGCATTCTTTGCCACAGGTAATGTTGCCATACCTAAACACTGGTTAGAAAAAGCAGGATTATTTGATACAGGCTTTCAATTATACGGCTGGGAAGACTTAGAACTTGGAGTTCGGCTCAAAAATCTCGGTATAAAATTAATCAAATGTCCGCAAGCAGTAGGTTATCATTGGCACCCAGCATTCAACACAGACCAGATTCCCAACTTAATAGACAAAGAAATACAGCGTGGACGCATGGGAGTCTTATTCTATCAAAAGCATCCCACTTGGGAAGTGCGAATGATGATTCAAATGACTTTGCTACATCGTATTTTGTGGGGAACCCTTTCTTTAAACGGTTTCTTGAACGAACGCACGATGCTCCCCGTACTACGTTGGTTGATAAGTATTGGCAAATCGCAGTTAGCATTAGAACTAGCAAGAATTTTCCTAAATTGGTACAACGTTAAAGGAGTTTACCAAGCATACGCGGAAATGAAACCTAATCTATCGTAAAGAAACCGGGCTGATGATGAGATTTTGTGCGTGAACTTGTAATCTATCGTAAAGAAACCGGGCTTCTAATGAGATTTTGTGCGTGAACTTGTAATCTATCGTAAAGAAGCCCGGTTTCTAGGGCAAGGTGCAACTGGGTGAAAATACACCGTTTTTTTCATAAAAACCGCCATCAAAGCCCCTGCTAAAATGTGTTAACCTTGTATGGTTCTTTAAATTCCACACATCCTGGAATACGTCGGGTGTTTCCAATTTTATATGGAGATACACCAGGATGGAGGTTTAACCCGAATAGGAGAAAAGTAGACATGCCAGTAGTTTCATTGGCTCAAATGATGGAGTCAGGGGTTCACTTTGGGCATCAAACCCGCCGCTGGAACCCTAAAATGGATCCTTATATTTACACTGCTCGCAACGGTGTACATATTATTGATTTGGTGCAAACCGCTCAGTTGATGGATGAAGCATATAACTATATGCGTTCTCAAGCTGAGTCCGGCAAAAAGTTTCTATTTGTAGGAACCAAGCGCCAAGCAGCAGGTATTATCGCTCAAGAAGCAGCTCGATGTGGCTCACACTATATTAACCAACGCTGGTTAGGTGGAATGCTCACAAACTGGGCAACAATTAAAACCCGTGTAGACCGTTTAAAAGACTTGGAACGTCGTGAAGAAAGCGGCGCCTTAGACTTATTACCGAAAAAAGAAGCTTCAATGCTGCGTCGAGAAATGACAAAGTTACAGAAGTACCTCGGTGGTATCAAAACGATGCGGAAAGTACCCGATGTAGTGGTAATTGTTGACCAACGTCGTGAGTATAATGCTGTTCAGGAATGTCAAAAATTAAGTATACCCATCGTGTCAATGTTAGATACTAACTGCGACCCCGATGTAGTAGATATTCCTATCCCAGCTAACGACGATGCGATTCGTTCGATTAAGTTAATAATCGGCAAACTCGCAGACGCAATCTACGAAGGTCGTCACGGTCAGTTAGAAGCCGAAGAAGAGTACGAAGACTACGAAGGTGGCGAAGAAGAGTTAGATGATACCGACTACAGCGAATACAAGTCGGAAGACGAAGAAGAACAATAGTAAGTAATGAGTGTTGAGTGCTGAGTGCTGAGTGCTGAGTAGTAAGTAAGGAGTTAGGGGTTAGGAGTTAGGAGTTAGATAACATTTAAACTCTTAACTCAGCACTCAGCACTCTTAACTCAGCACTCTTGGTTCAGCACTCAGCACTCAGCACTCAGCACTTTCAACTCATTAGTTTAGGGATTGAGGCAATATGGCGGAAGTATCTGCAAAACTTGTCCAAGAGCTGCGCCAAAAAACTGGCGCCGGCATGATGGACTGTAAAAAAGCACTGAAAGAAAACGAAGGTGATATTGAAAAAGCCTCCGAATGGTTACGGCAAAAAGGTATCTCCAAAGCTGATAAAGCAGCAGGAAAAGTGACTGCTGAAGGACTTGTTGAGACTGCTGTTCAACAAGATGGTCGCGTTGGTGTTTTGCTAGAAGTAAACTGCCAAACCGACTTTGTTGCGCGTAATGATGCTTTTAAAGCTCTTGTAAGCAATCTTGCTCTTCAAGCTGTTACCGCAAGTAGCGTTTCGGAACTGTTGTCTCAACCTTATATTGAGAATAAAGATTTAACAGTTGCTGAAATTTTAAAGCAACAAGTGGCACAGTTGGGTGAAAACATGCAAGTGCGCCGCTTAGAAAATTTCTCACTCAATAGCGGAACACAAGGTGTAGTTGAAAGCTACATCCATACAGGTGGAAGAGTTGGTGTTCTAGTTGAATTAGACTGCCAAAATACTGCTGCAAATAACGAAGAATTTAAAACTTTGGCACGCAACATCGCGATGCAAGTTGCAGCATGTCCAAACGTTGAGTATGTCAACGTCGAAGAAATACCCACTGAAATTGCTCAAAAAGAAAAAGAAATTGAAATGGGACGCGATGACCTCGCGAACAAGCCTGATAATATCAAAGAAAAAATCGTTCAGGGACGAATTGACAAGCGTCTCAAAGAAATGACTTTGGTTGACCAGCCTTATATTCGTGACCAAAGCATCACCGTTGAGGAGTTAGTTAAGCAAGCAAGTAACAAACTCGGTGACACCATCGAAGTTAAGCGCTTTGCTCGCTTTGTTCTAGGTGAAGGTATCGAGAAACAAGAAATGAGCTTTGCTGATGAAGTCGCAGCGCAAATAGGCGCCAAGTAAGAGCGCGCTTATAAACACTTTATATCATGGCAGGTCAAGCTTTGAGCCTGACCTGTTTTTGATTTAACATTCCAAAACTCTATAATCTATAATATCTACATACACAAGTACTAAGGTAACGATTTTCAAATTTTTTGTAGTTATATAAATATATGGACAGAAAAAGCTTATGGCGAGAGCGATTGAGCGAATTGAGAAAGACATCAAAGCATTAGAAGAGGCCGCAAGTGGAATTGCGAACTCATTACAAGACTCTTACACTAATTATTTTGCCGCGCTAGGTAAAGCAGTACGGCAGCAGTTAATTTTAGCTACCTACCACTTGTGTACCCAAGGATACCCACAAATATTTTTACAGTTGTCTTTGAATCAAAGGCAAAAATTGCAGCAATCAATCCGTAATCTTGGCACACAGACAGCAGAACAGTTAGAAAAGTACACAAAGCCAGGAGCAGAGCCAGCACCCAATCCAGAAGATACATTAATACTGCACGATACCACACAACAAAAACCAGCAGATGTAAAAGAAGCAGATGCTAGAGAAATAGACACTGCATATGCAAACGATGAGCAGGATGAGAGAAAAAATCAGCAAGAAAATTCCTCTGAAGCAATTCCTTTATCGTTTATTGAGTTATTAGCAAGCGAAGGGTCTCCCTTTAACATGGAAGACATGGAAGACATGGACATAGAAGACATGGACATAGAAGACATGGAAGACATGGAGGACATGGAGGACATGGAGGACATGGAGGAATTTGACGACGACGAAGACACCGACGACAGCGAGGAAGAGGAATCGGCGCAATCGCAACCTGAAAAAAAATCTGAAGCAAAGAAAACGATTCGTCGATTCCCTAAAATTCCAATATTTCCACTAATAAATCCAGTTCCTTTACGTTTTTCGGATATTAATGCTTCAAACCCGATGGAAATTAACCGATGGGTGCAAAGTCTTGAAATATCTACACAATTTGCACTAAAAAAGCTTTCGCGCGAAGCTAATTTGCTACTGCAAAAATCTGACATTTTACCTAAAAAACTACCCGAACCAGTTATAGAAGCTGCTGCAACTGTATCTGAAGCTGCCGATGTGATGCCGGGACCACCCAATGTTTTAAGCGTTGTAATAGAAGTAGAAAGTGAAAAAAAAGGTGACTCCAGTCTGACACAAATTATGGCAGTTAACTTACGGTTACCAGAAATTGAATTTGCTGATTCCCAAGTTTCTGTAACCCGTAAGCAACTTCGTATTCTTCATGGCCAGTTACATAAACTGCGTCGTGACTACTTCAAAAAACAACGCGAACTAGCAGTTGCACAAGCTGAAGCTGCTTGGCGTGCAAGTTGGTTTGATGATTTATAGATAAAGAGCGAAATCCAGAAATCGAAATGGCTATTGAGAAACCAGATTGGTTAAGATTACAAAAAGCTTTGGCAATAGAAGCGGAACAAGGCTTCACCGACTTAGTAGGGAGGCAATACCGCTTCAGTGAATTTTTGTGCTTAACATTTGGTAAATTTCCTTCGGGAATACCAAGTGAAGAACGTGACCGTTGGCAACAACTAGCAGCCGAATATGCTGATTATTCAAGTCTTGATATTGCCTCACGCCAGAGTTTAGTCGCTCAAACTCGTCGCTACATCCATCAATTTATTTCTACTGAATCCGGGATGGAAGTTGAGAAAATTGCCACTCCAAAAATCTCAGTATCAGAATCAAAACCAAACTATAAAACTCCAAACGCCAAATCTCCATTATCTCCCGAAATATCACGCCGACTTGCCCCAGCACTCAACCAAAAAATTAGCGAATTATCCGAAATTGGTCCACGTCAAGCCGATAAATTAGCTCGGCTTGGTTTATATACCGTGCGTGACTTACTATATTATTTCCCACGCGACCACATCGACTACGCGCGTCAAGTTCGCATCAACGAACTACAAGCCGGAGAAACAGTAACTATAGTGGCAACAATAAAAAGCTGTAGTTGTTTTACAAGTCCAAAAAATAAAAAATTAACAATATTAGAATTACAACTGCGCGACAACACCGGGCGCCTTAAAATTGGTCGTTTTTACGCAGGCGCCCGTTATTCGAGTCGAGCTTGGCAAGAAAGCATCAAGCGTCAATATGCAGCTGGTACAGTAGTAGCAGTATGTGGACTAGTAAAAGCAAGTAAATACGGTAAAACAATAGATAATCCAGAAATAGAAGTATTAGCCAATCCTGGTGATGAAATAGAATCTTTAACAATCGGACGAGTAGTACCAATATATGCCCTTACCGAAGGAGTTGTTGCATCTTTAGTTCGCCAAGCAGTAACAGCAGCAATGCCAGCAGCACAACTAATTAAAGACCCATTACCAAAAGGTTTGCGCGACAAATACAACTTAATGGAATTAAAAGATGCCATTAACAACATCCATTTTCCTCCTGATAGCGACTCATTAACAGGCGCCCGTCGTCGTTTAGTATTCGATGAATTTTACTACCTTCAACTAGGTTTACTTCAACGTCAGCACAAAGCCAAACAAATTCAAACTAGTGCAGTACTTGTTCCCAAAGGGCAACTCGTAGACGAATTTTATAAAATATTACCCTTTCAACTCACAGGCGCCCAACAGCGAGTAATAAACGATATACTTGGCGACCTTCAAAAAACAGTACCAATGAATCGCTTAGTACAGGGTGACGTAGGTTCTGGTAAAACAGTAGTAGCCGTAATAGCATTACTAGCAGCAATACAATCAGGATATCAAGGTGCATTAATGGCGCCAACCGAAGTATTAGCAGAACAACACTATCGTAAACTAGTAAGCTGGTTTAACTTATTGCACCTTCCCGTCGAACTACTAACAGGTTCAACAAAGGCATCAAAACGGCGCCAAATCCACGCGCATCTCGAAACCGGAGAACTACCATTACTGGTAGGAACCCACGCCTTAATTCAAGACCCAGTAAACTTTAATCGTCTTGGTCTAGTAGTAATTGACGAGCAACACCGCTTCGGAGTCGAGCAACGCGCCAAACTACAGCAAAAAGGCGCCCAACCTCATGTATTAACAATGACCGCCACCCCCATTCCCCGTACCCTAGCACTAACTATTCACGGGGACTTAGACGTAAGCCAAATAGACGAATTACCACCAGGACGCCAAGCCATTAAAACCACCGCACTAACATCAAGTCAGCGAGAAGATGCATATGATTTGATGCGTCGCGAAATAGCTCAAGGGCGCCAGGTATATGTAGTATTACCATTAGTAGAAGAATCAGAAAAACTCGATTTACGTTCCGCCGTAGAAGAACATCAAAACTTACAAGAAGCTGTATTTCCAGACTTAAAAGTTGGGTTACTGCATGGACGCATGAGTTCAGCAGAAAAAGACGAAGCAATTACTAAATTTAGGGACGGAGAAACACAAATCTTAGTATCTACCACAGTTGTGGAAGTCGGTGTAGACGTACCCAATGCCACAGTAATGCTCGTTGAAAACGCCGAAAGATTTGGATTATCACAATTACACCAATTACGTGGTCGTGTCGGTAGAGGCGCCGCACAATCATATTGTTTATTAATGAGCAGTTCCAAAAGTGCCGATGCCCAACAACGATTAAAAGTATTAGAACAATCACAAGACGGCTTTTTCATCTCAGAAATGGACATGCGTTTTCGTGGTCCCGGCGAAGTATTAGGAAGAAAACAATCAGGAGTAGCAGACTTCACCTTAGCAAGCTTAGTAGAAGACGAACAAATATTAATACTCGCACGTAATGCAGCAGAAAAAGTCATGGAAATAGACCCAACATTAGACCGTTGGTTCTTAATGAAAGAAGAACTAAAATATCGACATGAGCGTTTAATGGGAGGCGCTATTTTAACTTAAAATTGTAGGTTGGGTGGAGGCTCGCATGAACCCAACACCAACCATTACAAACAAAAAAAATAACCAAAATATAAATACAATAATTTCAAACTGAAACACTGTTAACGTAATATATTAGAGAAAATTTTTAAGTGTGAGGCAGATAATTGCATAATGGCAATTCCTTTTACATACCAAGAGATGAAGAAAGCTTGGCGTGAAAATTTGTCAGCTTCTGACAATAATCAACGAACTAATGCTCACCGTTTGCTTTTGTTTTACGCAGTTGAATGTGGACTAAAAGCAGTTTTGATGAAGAGGCGTAAGATAACAAGAAGCGATTTATGTGCAGAAATTGCTGCATACCAACATGATATCAACAAGCTACTAATCTGTTTGTCTGCAAAAACAGATTTAAGGCTACCAGAACAAATAAGTATGAAACCTATCAAAACACAGAATGGCTATGATGAAAGAAAGTTTACTCCTGGGGATGTTAATCAGATGTGGCGATATGGCGGTAGCTGTTCACTTGCAGATGTAACAGACCACGATAT
Organism: Dulcicalothrix desertica PCC 7102; assembly: GCF_003991905.1. Taxonomy (GTDB): domain Bacteria; phylum Cyanobacteriota; class Cyanobacteriia; order Cyanobacteriales; family Nostocaceae; genus Dulcicalothrix; species Dulcicalothrix desertica. The sequence goes on from NZ_RSCL01000001.1 coordinate 101,614, forward strand.
AGAAAACAAATTGCTAGAAATAGTAGAATGGATTGAGAGAGAACTATAAAAGTCATGAAAAATTTAAGATTATTAACTTGGCTTGATGTTAGAAGAACTATTTGTCGTAAAACGAATTATGGTACTAAATTACCAGAAGGAGTCGCTAGGATGGATAGTTTCTCCAACGCTTTGGAGATTGGCCTTGATAGCGACAAAAATATAGATAGCGTTAAAAGCACTTTAAAAGAATGGTTTGGTGATTCGTACCAAGAAAACCAATCAATTATTCAGCTTGATTTAGGTAATGAAAGTTTATCAGTGGAATTTTCCCCAGGAGAACAGTTACGTATAAAAGATAAGTATATACGCCCATTTTGGGACGAGATTACTTATATAGATGCGAATTCAGCAATCAAATTGCCAGAACCATATCGTGAAAATCCAAATTTATTGGCATTTTATTCTTTTAATGATGGTGTTGAAAAAACAGTAAATTTAGTTGCTTATCTTTTGGCATTACTAGATAAAGCAAAACAGCTAGATAATCAGATAAAAGTTTTAGTTATTGATGCTGCCTTAAATACACCTGGGTTAACTTATTGGAACATTAATGAAACAGACAAATCATCAATTTCTTATATTAATTTTTTAGAACTTGTCCATTATTCTCCTGTTGATGAAGAGCAAACACTGTTATTTATTGCTCAAGAGCTTCAAAATTCTTCTAAACAAGAAGGAAAATCAACTGTATATTTTTTACCTGCATATATTAATGATGAACAACTATTAGACATTGAAATTTTACCCGAACACATAATTACTTATCCTAATAAAGGTTGGGAATTAGGAGATTACATTCATAAATTAGGTCAAGCGGTTGGCGCCGACTATGTACTAATTGATTTAGGTTCTGGTCTGAACAAAATATCTAGCCCTATACTTTTAGATACCAGATTTCAGAGATTCCTAGTTACAACAATTAACGAACCATCAGTAGCGGGAACAGCACTATGTTTATCGCAGATGAAGAAAGTGGCGCCTAAAACAAGCAATAACGACAAATATTATGACCCATCCGTAATTCTGAGTATGCTAACACCAGAAATAATAGCATCACCAGCATATAAGGAGGTATTACAACGTTTCCAATCTGCTTACATACAATCAGAACAACAAAATAATTCCACAATGCTAGAAATAGCAGAAACATATTTGGCGCCTGAGCTACTTTATATAGATAATTGGGAAGACGCTAGCTCAAAACTTGCCTCAACTTCAATACTTGAAAATGCTGCAAATTGGGCAAATAAGCAAGTAGATTTTAATAAAATTATTCTTGAAAACTTAGACCCAGTTGTGATTGAAAAGCTCCAAGTCCGTGCAACTCGCCAAGGTAGGAACCTTTTAGAAGAGCTAAAGGTGATTGTTGAAGAAGCTCTACAAGAGGAAACTATATCACTTGAGAGCAAGTAGAAAATTTGCCGTAAAGGTAGAAATCCTTTTTAATACCAGCTTAAACACTCAGGTAGCTCACAAAATGCATATTCTAGGTGAATTACTCGGCGATGTTTAGGATTTTTAGCTTTTAACGAAGAGTGTAGAATTAGTGGACTCATTATTAATGCGTCACCAGCTTCTACATTACAGGTAACATATTTTTCTTTTGCGGTAATATCACGAATTTCATCTGGCGTTAATATTCCAAGCAGATGAGATTTTGGAATTACTCGCAAGGCACCATTTTCTGCATCAGCATCATCTAAATGAATTCGTACAGTTATTATACTTTCCATAATTTCAACTGGTGGTTGTACATGAACAACTCCTTGTTTTATAGACCAAGGTTCATAACCAGGTATATTAACTTTTTCTTTGACTGCAATTGTTTTATCTTGATGCCAAGCTACACTCCAATTTGCTTCACTAGTTTTATCAAAATATAGTGCCCGTACTAACTGGAAATTTATGTTTAACAATATTGGTAGATTATCTATAATTTTTGAAGAATAAGCTAAGTCAGAAATTATAGGTATTGTCTCTTGCAAAAGTCTAGCCCCATGCAATGAGTCAGGCTGAATACTTTTAGATATTTCGCTTTTCCAATATTCAACTTCTTGCTCAGAAATAACTTGTTTGATTATGGTATATCCCTGTTGTAGAAAATTAACACGGCTCATTTTAACGTTTTGATTACCTGATTATTGGCGAAAGTATTATTTATCAACGTTCCTCAGCTTTTTCAACCGAGTTTTCGTCTAACGCTAAAGTTAATTCTAAAGGCGCCCGTGATGGATATGATTTTACTACTTGCCTGTAGACATCATAGTTGGTAGGTAGTGTCCTTCGTTGGGCGCCTGCTTCATACGTTATTTCGTACTTTACAGATTTTAATAATTCAGGGGTACTTGCCTCTCGTTCCTTCCCTTTCCGTTGTTCTATTTCATCAACAGTTGGTCGTTTTGGCAAAGCTGCCCACCACAAACCTTTGTCATCGGGGCCTGTAACCGCTCCATCTGGTTTTAAGCCATTGCGATTAAGTAGAGAAGTAGTAGCAAAAGTTTCATAGCGCGGTAATTTTGCTGTAGTTAAATTATCAGCATATTTAACTTGCCATGTATAACTAGTAAGGGCTGTGGCTTCATACTGGTTAACAGTTAAGGTACTGCAACTGGTGAGTATAATTAGTACAGTTACTGCTAGGAAGGGAAATATTAACGGGTGCCATTTAACACGCATTACTTTATTACCTACTTCCAAAAATCCTCTGGTTTGAGGCAAAGTCCAGAGTTTAACGAATTAAAAAATTTAGCCAAAGACTCTGCTTGAGTTTCATTAACTCCTCGTTGACCGCTGAGTACTTCCTTTACAATATCAGTAGAACCAAATATGCCAACTAAAGAAGTTGGCACCACATCAAACTCGTGCATAAGTGATTCCAAAGTTGCGGCAAGTGTCGGTTCACCCATCGGATAATGTTTTTGTTCGTAAACCTCAATCAGAAGAACCAGCAGTTTAAGCAGAGTTGTTTCAGCATTCGTTAGCTCACCAGACATCATTCCTTCTACTATCGCCAAAGCCTCCTTATACTCATCATCAGTTGTTATTGGCTTAGGCTGGTATTGAATTAACAGGTCTGTATAAGTTTTTTGATTAGAAGTAAGGGTCATCTTTCCAATTCTCCTTATCGTATTCAGCATGAGTCAGAATATATTTAATATAAATTATTTGTTCTAAATATCTAATATCAACAATTAAACGATAGTTATTACCTTTTATGTTAAATACAGTAAAGTTACCAACAGCTTCTGCCTTCGGATATTTTTGCTGAACATCTAGTAAGTCATACCATCTAGCTTTGGAGACAAATTTATACCATTCATTAAGAGCATCTTCAGAGTCAGCGTGCTGAACCCAGAATTCGCGCAACTTGGCTTTACTAATTACGTGCATCCCTAAGAAAACAAATTTGTAATAATTATAGCATTCATTGAAACAAAAAGGTCACGTCTGTACTATTGTTTATTCACATTTATGGTCAGATTTTAACTTCCTGCTGGGTCTGGTCTACCAATACCTAATTCTCTAAATTTAGTTTTTACATCATTCCATTCAGTGCCGCAGTAGTAGTATTTTTTATCTAAGATATTTGCTATGTAGTAACCTTGCTGTCCACCAAAATGGCGCCGTAATTCAGCGGCAATATTTTCCATTGATGTATCAAATAGGGAAAATAAGTCCTCCATCTCCAGATTAGGAGCATTAAACCAATTTACAAACGGTTGACCTTCCTTAAACGCCCAGATTTTCCCGCGACGCTCAATTATACGATAGTAAACTGGACGAACAATAGTCTCTGAATCTAACATAGTAATTAGAATATTAATTGTTGCAGGAAATAGCCAAGCTTGGGCAAGAAGCAAGGCTACTTATTTAATTAGTTGTCAGGATGGGAATTGTTTTGCGGTTCGTCCGCTATATCGTCCAAATCCCTTTTGACATCTTCGGAGTCAACGAGGTATTTTTCTCCAGATACTTTATCGTCTTTTTCCCATTTCTGAAGAATAAGCCGAATAAAAACTTTAACTGGATTCCAAAAACCTCGATGTCCGTTACCATTGTTGTTCAATAAATAACCTCCTTTTTGTAATTTCACGAGAAGGGGGATTTTTTTATCCCCAATATTTGTTTTACACCATTTATTATAATAAAATTAACCATTTATGCTAATTTTTATTGACTTTTATAGTTGCTATTAATATTAAATTTCCCTCAGCTATAGCATCAAGTAATTGTCCTGTTGAACCCTCTCCACCGTGTACATATCCCAGCACATAAGCAATTTCTTTAAGCTTATCTCCAGTGTAAGGCGCCACTCGTGCATGAAGATTTGTTCTATCTAATTTCTTTCTGCCTGCCATAAATGCTAACCATAATTACTCAAAAGTGATTTACATAAATTAAGATAATAGCGTTTCATATCATTAAATTTTGTGGGTCATATATCTTAATAATTCCTCCTTTGTGCGCTTTGTACCTTTGCGGTTTATTCCTCATCTCTCTGTGGACTCTGTGTCTCTGTGGTAAAAATAAACACGTGACTGCACAGGCGAGGACGCCTATGCTACAAGAGATGCGCTATGGTTGGGTGTAGCTCGTTTACAATTGTTTACATAATCGAACAAGGCATCCTATACTCTCAGCAATGAATATTTCACTTCCGGCAAACAACCAAATCCCATCACAAGTGTGGGTACAAACAATTGGACGCGGACTTTATCAACTTGGCTCGGCGGTGTTACTGTTTTACATGCCAATTGTTTTTGTTAACTACGGTAATTTATCAGCTACCGAAGTTGGACTCGCGGTTGGTGGTGGTTCGGTGGCAGGGTTTCTTGGCAACCTTTTGGGTGGAGTTCTCACAGACTCTCCGAAATTTGGACGCAAGCGAACTTTACTTGCATCGTCTACATTTGCGGTGATTACATGTGCTATAGCGGTATTTACTTCGACTTTTACTTTACTACTGGTAACTAATATAGTTTTTGGGTTTAGTACGGGTTTGTACTGGACTGCCGCAGATTCTTCGGTAATGGATGTCACAACTCCTGAACAACGGCAAGGCGCCTTTTCATTATTAGGTGTAGCAGATAACGTTGGTTTTGCTGCTGGGACGTTTGGTGGCGGAGTGTTGCTTAAATTACTTCATCCTGAAAAATTGCTATTTGCAGCAGGTGGAATTACATTTTTGATTTTGCTGCTATTATTCGCTGTGGCAATGAAAGAAACTCGCTCCGAAAGTCAGGGAGAAACCCATAATATCCAGAAAGGTTGGAAAACAGCGTTAACCGACGCGCGCTTAATGATTTATCTATTAGTCAATACCTTATTTATTACTTACATTGCCCTAGTCGGTGGTAACTTACCCTTATACTTTGTCAACTTTGGTGGTACATCAGATGCGACTGTTGCCAACTTATTTACTATTGGATATGTTGGGTTAGGCGCCTTATTACAAGTACCAGTAGTCAAAGCAATTAGTAAATTGAGCTATTTAACTTCACTCTCTATATCAATGGCAATTTGGGGTGTAGGTTTTGCCTTAGTATGGGTTTTAGGCTACTTCGCTGATATGGGTGAAGCTTACGAATTAGGAATATTTGCAGTATTCGCCATAGCAAGCATTATCTATAAACCTACCTCAAGCGCATGGATTTCTGAACTGGCGCCTGCGTCATTACGGGGAGTTTACACCGCAATAGCCTATCAATGCTGGACAATAGGATACGTAGTCGGGCCCATCGTTGGAGGTTGGGCAGTAGACCAGTCACGCACCGTTGCCCAAAACGCATGGTTAGCAATAGCATTAAGTACCCTCTCAGGACTACTTATCCTACAAATCTTAAACAAACAAAATACAGCAACATCCAAACAGGAACCCATAGGATAGACTCTTGTGGAGCGGGCATCCCTGCCTGCCTCAAAAACTCCTCCATTTAAAGCTAAAATTATCTATCATAACTAGTAATTATGCTTACCCACAGGCGCCCATATAACCTGTTGGCCAGCACTGCATAGAGAGGAGATTCACTGTGGAACAAGAAATCAACTGCAAAGTACAATGCGTTAATGGCTGTGTATTGGGTGATGAAAATTGTCCCAACAAAGAAGTTCGCGAAGCAGCATCCAAGTTTATCGAAGACACCTCACTCGATAAAATGATAGAAATGGCAGAAGCTGCACGACTCAAAAAATTAACCGAACCACCCAAGTGGATTTTACCCGATGATATTTAATGTAGCTCCCACATGAAAGGCGCTAGTAAAATTTCAGGAAAGATTTAGACGAGAAGCATAAGCTATGATGCTTCTTTTATAATTTAATATTGAGGCAAAAAGGAAATTTGATATGCAAGCTTATAAACTGAATGCAACAATTGATGAATCAGGCAGTTTAGTTCTCGACGAACCTTTGACCATCGCTCCTGGTAAAGTGGAATTGATTATTTTACAAAATCTTGAACCTATTGCTAGCTTCACGGAAGAGAAAAGCGAGCCACCATTAGCTAGACCAAAAAGAAAGTCTAAAGTCAAAGCATTTGAGGGATTATTTGAAAATGCTCCTCCTGTTCCTCCGGATTTTGACCCTCTGGAAGCAAGGTGGGAAGCTTTAAAGGAGAAATATAATTTGTGAAAGTTTTATTAGATACTAATATTATTGTCGATGATGCCCTTGAACGCGAACCTTTTTGGCAAACAAGCGAGCAAGTTTTAGTACTCATTGAACAAAGACGGGTTGAAGGGTTTATTTCAGCTTCAACTTTTAGTGATTTATATTACATTATTCGTAAAGCAAGAGGTCGAGAGTGGACAATTACTTATTTAAGACAATTAGTTCTTTTTTGCTAAATTGCTAACGTCGATAGCGTTTCAATCAATATGGCACTTAACAGCAACTTTAAAGACTTTGAAGATGCTATTCAATATAGTACTGCTGTCAACAATAATTTAGACGCGATTATTACCCGTAACCCAAGAGATTATCCTATTACGACTCCGCGAATTATAACTCCTGAGCAGTTAATTCAAGAGTTAACAAATACTTAGTAAAAATGATTTGCTTTCATAGAGAGTAAAGGCGAATATAAACCTTTTACTCTCTATTACACCTTTTCTTTAAGCTCATGCCAAAGATAGGCTCAATTATACTATAAACGGGTTATGACTTTAATTTTGATGAGCACTACAACAGCGAAATTGACATTTTGACGCAGATGGGCGCCAAAGAAGTTGTGCAGCCAGAATTTGAAGCAGCATTAGAACTCAGTAGACACTTGCTCACAACTCTTGGTGAACAAGAAAGCCATATACGTAATGTTATTACAAATATTCGCACCGATAGATATCGCAGCATTCGACCAATAGGTAGTTAATTAGGTTATATCTTAATTATTTCTTTGCGCTATGCAGCGCTATGCAGCGGTTCGTTCCTCTGTGTCCTATGTGCCTTAGTGGTAAAAAGAATTATACGTATTGCACAGGCAGGGATGCCTGTGCCACAACTTCTTAACATCTAAGCTATATAAGGAGAGTCTATTGCTGCTACACGTTTTGCATCTACTAAAGCTTGATACACCATTGCCACCACTTCTGCGCGTGTTGCTTCGCGAGTCGGGTTAAGTTGTTTGATATTTGGATAATTCACAATGATTCGTTTGTCACTAGCTATTACTACTTCATCTTTTGCATAATTGGGTATGTTTCCTTGGTCGTCGTAAGATTTGAGTGATTTTGTAGCAGTGGTAAGTCCAAGTCCGTTAACTAACGAAACTATTATTTGCACTCGTTGAATATTTTCGTTAGGACGGAATGTATTGTTTGGATATCCAGAGAGAAATTGTCCTTGGTAAGCTTGTTGAATGGCGCCATGTGCCCAAAAACTTTCAGGTACGTCTCTAAATTTTATCGGTTGACGTTTCACAGTTGGGTTAAAAGCTTTTACTAACAACGCTGCATACTGTGCGCGTGTCATTGTTGCATCTGGTTTAAATGTCTTATCGCGGAACCCAGTAACTATACCAAGTTTATTTAATTCTCGAATAAATGCTTCTGCCCAATGTCCATTTATATCTTTTAATTCACTATTGTCTGGTGATGGAGGTGGTACGGGAATTGGAACTGGTACTGGTACGGGTGTTGGAGGTGCTGGAGGTGGTACAGGAATTGGTACTGGCACTGGTACTGGCACTGGTACTGGCTCAGGTTCGGGTTCAGGTTCGGGTTCAGGTTGTGGCGCCGGAACTGGTGCTGGTGTTGGGTTTGGTGGTGGTGTAGGGGTTGGTACGGGAATTGGTACAGGGGTTGGTACGGGTGTTGGTGTAGGGGTGGGTACAGGGGTTGGCGCCTGATTCCCGACTTCAATCTCTCCTTTGCATTTTGCTGGGTCTATTTGGTTTCCGACTGATACTAATTTATTGGAACCAACGTTTTGTATATCAAATTGACCGTTGTTACGGAAAATGTTACCACCTGGGCTATTTGTACTACCAATGTCGGGTAGAGCATTGGATATCACAGTCATACCATCTTGAACGTTGCGTTCACATACGTTGGTTCGCAATATTGGACGCGCGTCGTTAGAGATAATAAAACCTGAACGGTTTTCGTAAATTTTGTTGTCGGTTAATCTTGGTGATGCTGTATCGCTAACTACAATACCAAAACCAGTTTTAAAGCACGAGTTATTACGTATATCACCTTTACCGTTTTTTGCTATTGCAATTCCATTGGCTGCGTTCTCAGTACAAATATTATCTCGAACAATTGGGTTGGCATCACCAGATACAAAAACTCCTTCGCGCTTACATTTTATAAAAGTACAGTTGGCAACTAAGGGAGTTGTTAATTCTATCCAAACTCCTGTTCCGCGAGTTGCTGGGTTCGTAACTGTAACACCCCGTAGCTCGGCGCCACTATTCATTAGTATAGTTACATTCTGGCGAGCGAAAAAACGACTTAAGTATTCTCCGCTTCCTTCAATGACAATTCCACTACCTTTTTTTGCTTCATTGCCTGTAATTGTAATGCCACCTGGAATATTTAGAGGGAATTTTTCTCCACTTGTAGTATTATAGTTCCCATCAGCTAACTGAATAGTTATACCTGCACTTGCACGTTCAAGCGCTTTTGTAATCGTTTTTAACGGCGCCTGTTGGCTACCATTGGCGTTATCGTTCCCACTAACCGGGTTTACGTAAATTTGAGGCATATTTATACATTTATCGAGACATCAACATACTACCCCCAACAAACAATATTGGGAGTAAATGTGTTTAATTATCAAACTTTTTGATGATTTCTAGCGCACGCTGAGAAAATTCAGGAAGTCCTTGCTGTTTAAACATTTGGGCAGCTTTCTGTAAATCAGCAGTGCCGTTATTTCTGTCACCAAGTTGAAAATGAGCAACTCCTCTATTTCCATAAGCTTGAGCAAGCTCAGGATTTATTTTTAACGCTCTACTATAATCTTGAATCGCACCTTTTTTATTTCCCATATCCGCGCGCGCTCTGCCTCTGTTATAGTAAGCTTCAGCAAGATTAGGGTTGAGCAGCAAAGCTTGATTAAAATCAGCTATTGCCGCTGGCTTGTTGCCCATTTGTAAATGCGTAGTTCCCCGGTTATTATAAGCATCAACGTAATTCGGATTCACTTGCAACGCTTGGGTATAATCAGCAACTGCCCCCTGCATATCACCTAACTCACGTCGAGTTAATCCACGATTGTAATATGCTTGATAATCTTTGGGATTAAGCTGTAACGCTTGATTATAATCGGACATTGCCCCTTCCATATCTTGTAAGTCTACCCGCGCATTGGCACGGTTCAGGTAAACTTCTGCTAATTTCGGATTCAGTTGTAACGCTTGATTATAATCGCTTACTGCTGCTTGCATTTCTCCCAAGCTGTAACGCGCACGTCCACGATTATTATATGTTTCCGCATCATTAGGATTTAGCCGCAGCGCTTTATTATAATCTGCAATTGCTCCCTTTGCGTCTCCAGACTCCTTACGCACATTACCTCGGTTATTATAAGCAGCAGCATAACCTGGATTTATTAGTAGCGCTTCATTAAAATCTTCCACCGCACCTAAATTATCTCCCAACTCCGCACGCGCTAAACCCCGATTATAATAAACCTCGGCAAAATCAGGCTTTAACTTTAAGGCTTGATTAAAATTTTCGATTGCTCCACGTTTATCTCCCCTACTATAACGTTCGTTACCTCGCAAAAAATAGAAAAACGCATTCCTACTAATAGTCGGCAACGTATCACTCTCAACATTATCACCTGCTGCTACCAACCTTTGACTCATTGCACTTACAGGCGCCTGTGAAAAACCAAAAATACCACCTAATATAAAAATCAAACCTAAAATTTTCGACACCTTCATATTTATTCCCCACAAAAAATTAATAAAACTATCCGTTACATCAGTTTTATCCGTTGCCACTACTAACCCAACTTTGTACCACATCTTTTACAAAACTGGGCATCTGCATCATGAAACGCTAAACCACAACCAGTACAAATGGTTTCGATTTGAGTTGTTGATTTAACCAATCGTTTAATTAAATCACCTATCTGCCAAGGAACAAGTGCTATTCCTGTCAGAATCATAAAAACTGTAAGCAAACGTCCTGGTTGCGATATCGGTGTTACATCTCCAAATCCGACTGTCGTCATTGTAACGACCGAAAAGTAAAATGCATCTAAAAAAGTTCTAAAGCTAGTAGGGTTAACTGGATGCTCGACTTGGTAGATTAACCCAGAAAATACAAAGATAATCGCAAATAATGTAAATAGTATCCGTGCAAAAATGGCGCCATCTTCATTACTGATACCAAACATGTACTTGCTATCTACAAACCTGATGAGACGTAAAATTCTGAACCAACGTAGTAAACGAATATAACTGATATCGGTGGCGCCTAAAAAGAAAGGTAAAATTGCTAGTAAATCTATAATCGAATAAAAACTTAATAAATCTCTAATATTAAAGTTATTACTCCACAACCGCAAACCATATTCAAAGACAAAAATTACCAAAATAATTTTATCTACTATATTTAGATACTCATTAAAATCCGCACGTAAAGTATACGTTTGAACAACAAAAATACCAGATGAAATCAGTACTAAACCAGCTATAGCTAGATTGATAATCTTTCCCGCTGGTGTGTCAAGGTCTTTGAGGTAGAAATTGATTTTTTCTCTACTCAGTAGCATAAATACTGTTTAATGAAGAAAAAGAACCCATGAGATAAATTATATGGATAATGAATATTTTATGCGTATAGCACTTGAAGCGGCAAAAAAAGGTGATGCACCCTATGGTGCAGTAATTGTCAAAAATAACGAAGTTGTTACCGTTGCCCATAACACCGTGCGACAAGACTGTAACCCTACCGCACATGCAGAAATTAACGCCATTCGTAAATTAACAGCTAATCTAAAAAATACTTCTTTAGAAGGATATACAATTTATACAACTGGTGAGCCTTGTCCAATGTGTGCCACCGCTTGTGTATGGACGGGAATATCACAAATTGTTTACGGCGCCTCGATTAAAGATTTAATGGAAGTAAAACAATCACAAATCGATATCTCTTGTGAAGAAATAATTGCCAAGAGTTTTAAAAATATTACAGTCACACGCGGAGTTTTACGCTTTGAATGTATGGATTTGTTTCAAACATAATAGTATGTGAGGCATAGCCCTACCTAGATTTAGGTATCTTCGAGAAAAGATGAATATGATTTGGCAAATAAAGCTGCTTGAGTGCGGTCGCGCAAGTTTAATCGGTTGAGAATATTTGTAACATGATTTTTTACTGTTCCTTCAGAAATATATAACTGTTTGGCTATCTCGCGATTACTGGCGCCATTTGCAATTAACCGTAATACTTCTTTTTCACGTGGGGTTAGTTGTTCTAAAGCTGGTGGTGGAGGTGTTGGTTCTACGTCCTGAGAGAATGCAAATAGTTTTTTAGCTATTCCTGGCCCCAAATGTGTGTAACCTCGATGTACTGCACGAATTGCTACCGCTAACTCCTCTGATGGAGTATCTTTGAGTAAATAACCCATTGCTCCATACTGTAAAGCTGCTGCTACATACTCTGTATCGTCGAATGTTGTTAAGACTAGTGTTTTTGTATTGCTAAATCTTTGCTGAATTTCTCGCTGGGCGCCTACTCCATCCATAACTGGCATTCGCATATCCATTAATACTACATCAGGATGTAACTGGGCTATTAAATCAATCGCTTCCCTGCCATTCTCAGCTTCTCCTACAATTTCTAAATCTGGCTCTAGTTCTAATAAAGCTCTCAACCCTTGACGTATCAAGTATTGGTCATCTACCAGCAGCACTTTTATCATAAGGTTTAAGTATAAAATAGTTGTTCCATGTTTAAAATCCTAGAAACCTGGTTTCTTCGGGTTTCTTCAAGTCTTATCTAATAGTTTATCTAACCAGCAAATATCAAGCTAATTCCAATGAATGAATCTGGCTTTGATGTATTGCTACACAGTATGGGTAAACTAGCAAGTATAAATCAAGTTAATATAAAATAAGCTAAAACCCTTGGTCTCCTTAATATATTTTTATTTTTTGGCATAAAAAAAGGGACAATAAATAATTAAAAAAAATTATTATCCTTGACCTAAGCAAATCAAATGTATTATCAAAAACAGCAAGTGCAAAAATGTTTGGGAGATAATAGAATAAAAATAATTTGGCAATAACTTTGAAAACGTGTAGTGCTAGATTTCTTGTGTCAGCGGTGTATTGGCTTGTACTTTACATTATGAAGCTAGGTTAGGAGCGCGTTTTCAACTGCCTAATTTGTAAACATTTTTTTAGACAGCAGGCTTGAGAAGGAGCAAATGGTGAATCAAGCGTTGCACATACTACTATTGCAATCGGGTACAAATACGGATTTAGTATTTGAACAACTAAACAACGTCCGGTCGTATATAGTCGCAAGGCAGCAAGTGAATACTGTGGTTGATTTTGAGAACCTGATATTTTCAAGCAACTGGAATGTGATTATCGCTGATTTCGGTGATACTAATTTGTGTCATGTCGATATATTAAGAATTTTACGTGCAGCTTCTAATTCGATACCGTTAATTTTGATTGCCGACCAAATTAATGCTGTTGACGCTGTTCGCTCCTTGAAAGCAGGGGTAAGTGATATTATTTTGACATCAGAAATTAGTCGGTTACACGAAAGTATTAGCTTTGAGGTCGAATCTGTAAAATCGCGACAGCTACAGTCACAAAAACTCGAATTAGAACGGCAAACCGCAGAAGCCATATTAATCGGGCAAAACCAGGTCTTAGAATTAATAGTGCGAGGAACTCCTCTTTCTGAAGTGCTAAATGCCTTAGCTCTAGTTATTGAAGGGTTATCTAAGGAGATGAAGTGTTCGTTTTTACTGTTAGACCCGAAAAATAAACAGTTGTATCACGGCGCCGCTCCTAGTTTACCAGATACATATGTACAAGTCATGAATGGTATTGATATTGGCGCCGATGCGTGTTCTTGTACTATGGCAGCGAGAACTAAAGAGTCAGTAATTGTAGAGGATATTTCAAAAGACGCATTGTGGAGTCAAAATCGAGATTTCGCTTTAAAATTTGGGTTGCGTTCCTGCTGGTCATTGCCTATTTTGACGAAAAGCGGCGAATTACTGGGGATGTTTGCTGTTTATTACGACCAACCTCGTACTCCTAACGATGCTGATAAACAGCTAATTATTAAAGCGGTTCATTTGGCAGCAGTTGCTATTGAACTTGCACGTGCTGAGTCTACCCTTAAACAAACGCAGGCACAATTTCAACAGCTTGCTGCAAATATACCAGGCGCCATTTATCAATTTTTGTTAAAATCAGATAGTTCCTACTCATTTCCATTTGTGAGTCCTAGCTGTTACGAAATATACGAGCTTACTCCTTTTGAAATTCAGCAAAACCCAAAAAGGCTATTCGATATTGTCCTAAGTAGTGAGCGCGTTCGTTTAGCTACTTCTATTCATCGCAGTGCTACTCAATTAGAACCTTGGGAATGGGAGGGAAGAATTGTCACAGCTTCTGGTAAAGAAAAGTGGATAAAAGGCGCCGCTCGTCCCGCAAAACAACCAAACGGTGATATCCTCTGGGATGGCTTGGTAATGGATATCACCGAATCAAAACGTACTCAAGCAGCTCTTGAACATTCGGAAACGCAACTGCGATACAAAGCATCTGAACTCGAACAAACGTTGTACAAATTGCAGCGTACCCAAACCCAACTTATTCAAACCGAGAAAATGTCATCGTTAGGACAATTGGTTGCGGGGGTTGCACACGAAATCAATAACCCGATTAATTTTATTTGCAATAATATCAATTTTGCTAACGAATATGCTAGTAATCTTCTTGAGCTTCTTGAACTTTATCAAAAATACTACCCTATTCCTGAGCCAGAAATACAAAAACAAGCTGAAGCTATCGAACTAGATTATCTCAAAGAAGACTTTCCTAAAATACTGTCTTCTATGCAAACTGGTACCGATAGAATTTATGAAATTATTCACGGTTTACGATGCTTCTCGCGCATTGATGATACTACTACTCAGAATGTTAATATTCACTCCATTATCGATAGTGTTTTGCTTATTTTACATCATCGAATTAAAGCCAGTGGTCATAACCCTGGCATTAATATTATTAAACAATATAGCGCTCTGCCTTTAATTAAATGTTACCCTGGTCAGCTTAATCAAGTTTTTATGAATTTGATTGCTAATGCTATCGACGCATTAGAAGACTTTTTCTTGCTAAATGTTCAAAAGGCGCCGCGTCAGCATGTAAATAAACCAACTATTCGTATTTCTACTTCTTTATATAGCAATACACACGCAATCATAAAAATTAGCGATAATGGTTCGGGTATTCCTAATGAAAAGAAAGACAAAATTTTTAACGCCTTTTTTACTACTAAGCCAGTTGGTAAAGGTACTGGTCTTGGGCTTTCAATTAGTAAACAAATTATTGTTGAAAAGCATAACGGAAAGTTAGAATGTATATCTGAACCTGGACAGGGTACTGAGTTTGTAATTAAAATTCCAATACTTGATCCCCCCAACCCCCCTTAATAAGGGGGGCTAAAAATAACTCTTCTTTAGAGGAAGCTAAAAATACTTCTTGTCTTCTCCCCCCTTATTAAGGGGGGTAGGGGGGGATTCTAACGCTATAATTTCGGCTTTGATATTATTTCGAGCTATCAATTCTAATTGCTGATATAATTCCAAAGTTGAAAATATTCTCGCGCGCTGTAAAAACTTTTGCAATACTTCGCTTCTCTTAGTACTGTAGTCTTTTTCCGGCGCCCAACCATACTCTTGACGAATACCCAACATGTACTCACTATATCGCTGTGGGTTACATCCTAATATCGCTAAATCAGCATCGAGTAATATTTGACTTTCCAAATCATCTTCAGATGCTTTATGATGCTTTGTTGTTAAAATCAACCGACAGGTTTTATCTATAGTCGAGCTAGGAATATTTAGTAATGATAATAATTTTCGCGCATATTCCGCACTTTTTTCTTCGTTATCATGCGCTTGTGTATCGTAAATAATGTCGTGAAACCAAGCGGCAAACTGTAATGATGCATCTAATTTATACTTACTTTGTAGATTATCTATAATTTCTAATACTTCTTTAATATGTTTTAAGTTGTGGTAATAACGACCTGGACACTCGTATACTGTTGCTATTTCACTAAAAGTCTGATTGATTATATTTTCATCAATCTCAAATAATTTTAGCAGGCGCCGCCATTTATTTTGTAGTAACATTAATGTTTTTTAATATAATATATTACTTTTACTTATATAACTCAAGAAACCGGGTTTCTACCCATTCATTGTCGCAGACAAATCTTTATTTTTATTACAAGTTTTACTTATATAACTCAAGAAACCGGGTTTCTACCCAGAATCTTTATTTTTATTACAAGTTTTGACAAAGAAACCCGGTTTCTGATGCTTTATAATGATTATTGATAATACTTAACAAAAATTAATAATAAATTAACATTCGAGATTTGAAGTTACAGAGTAGGTATGACGAACCAAAAATCAAGTCAAACACAATTATTCGTAGTCGGGATTGGAGCATCTGCGGGGGGACTGCGTGCTTTGGAAGAGTTTTTGGAGAATATGCCCTTTTGTAGCGGCGCCGCGTTTGTGGTAATACAGCATTTATCGCCCGATTTTAAGAGCTTGATGAAGGAATTGCTGGAGCGTCGGACGCGAATGGCGATTTATCGGGTGACTGAAGGAATGATGTTAGAAGCAAATTCGATATATTTAATTCCACCAGGTAAGAATTTAGTGGTGGAAAATAATCAGTTACATTTGCTCGAGCAAGAAGACAGAAACCGTCACGGGTTAAATTTTCCGATTGATATATTTTTTGAGTCTTTGGCAAGAAACTGTGCGGAATACGCAGTTGGAATAATTTTGTCGGGAACGGGTAGTGATGGTAGCAACGGGTTAAGAGCAATAAATGAAGCTGGTGGGTTCGCAATGGCACAAGACCCCGCAACCGCTGAATTTGATGGAATGCCTCGTACTGCAATTGCTACGGGTGTTGTTGACCAAGTTCTTTCGGCGCCTGCTTTGGCTGCATTTGTGTATCAACTAATACGTTCATTCGTTGAAATACCAGTATCAAGCAGAAGCCAACTTCAACCGTTTGAATCGCATAAACTTCAATTAGTGGCGAATATTCTTGCTAAATATGAGCAAACAGACTTTTCACATTATAAAACGAGTACACTCACTCGCCGTATTCATCGCCGTTGTTTGATTAGTGGCTGTAATAATTTAGAAGAGTATATCAGCTTGTTAGAGGTTTCTTCAGAAGAACGCTCGATACTTCGTCATGATTTATTAATTAGTGTGACTCACTTTTTCCGTGACCCGGAAGCATGGAAGTATTTGGAGACATCGGTAATACCGCAGTTGATAGAGCGCATCTTACCTGGAGAGGAAATACGGTTTTGGGTGACAGCTTGTGCAACCGGTGAAGAAGCTTATTCGCTCGCGATATTGCTCGAAGAAGCGATGGAAAGAATGGATAAGCAAGTTCGAGTCAAGATTTTTGCTACAGATATAGACAAAGAAGCTTTAGATAAGGCAACAAACGGGGTTTATCCTGAAACAATTGCTAATGACGTTACATCCGAACGTTTGCAGCGCTACTTTATTCGTAGAGAACAATCTTACCAAGTTATTCGTAAATTGCGCGAGCGAGTGCTGTTTGCCCCTCACGATATAACGAAGGATGCGGGTTTTACGCGCATGAACATGATAACTTGCCGTAATGTCCTTATTTATATGCAGTCGGAATTACAACAGCAGGTTTTACGAAATTTACACTTTTCGCTATTGTCGCAAGGAGTATTATTCTTAGGGGAAGCTGAAACGCTCGGAAATATCGAAGAAGAGTTTAAACCACTAAGCAAGAAAAGTAAAATTTACCAAAAGCGACGTGAGGTACGTTTACCCATTCCTACTCTTAGAGTCGAAAAGATTTCTAGGAGCAATTTTTTACCTCAGTCAAAACCGCAACAAACCGCTGAAGCACGACTTGAGCCTATACTTAATGAAGCATTCAGCGTTTTTCTATCTGAACAAAATGCGACTTGCTTACTTGTAGACCGAGATTTTCAGCTTTTTCACATCTTTAATCATTCGCTCGAAATACTTCAATTTTCTACAGGTCGAGCTAGTACTGACGTTTCAAAGTTAGTTGTTCCGAGTTTGCAGCTAGCTTTGAGTACTGCATTGCATCGTGCTTCGCGGGAGCGGCGCCTAGTTGCCTACAGTGGAATAAAATTAGGGGAAGATGATAGTCGCGTTGTGACTTTGAAAGTTACATATCACGAAACGAACAAACTCGCGAGTGATTTTTTAATGGTCATAATTCAGGAGGATACAAGACCACAACCCACCGACAGCGAACGTTTTGAAGCAGACAACGAAGCATCGCAAAGAATAATGGAGTTAGAGTATGAGCTTCAGCAAACACGCGAAAATTTGCAAGCAGTTATTGAAGAGTTGGAGACAACCAACGAAGAACAGCAAGCAACGAACGAAGAGTTAATTGCCTCGAATGAAGAATTGCAAAGCACTAACGAGGAGTTACACTCTGTGAATGAAGAGCTTTATACTGTTAACGCGGAGTTTCAATCTAAAATCGAGGAATTAACCGAACTTAATAACGATATCGATAATTTACTACGTAGTACAGATATTGGTGTTGTTTTTCTAGATAGCTCGCTCAAAATTCGCAAGTTTACTCCTGCTGCTACCGTAGCTATTAATTTAGTTGAAGCTGATATTGGGCGCCCATTAGAGCATATCACCCATAATTTAAATTGCAGTGATTTACTCGCAAAACTACAACAAGTTATCGAAACTCAGCGACAAGTCGAGCAAGAAGTCAAAATTTCTAGAGCTGGGTCTAACTTTGGCTTTAACTTATTGATGCGTGCTAACCCTTACTTACAAGAAGATGGGCGCCTCGATGGTGTAGTACTAACGTTCGTTGATATCGATGAAATAAAACAAGTACAGCAAAAGCTGATTCAAGCAGAAGTAGCTTTGCGAGGGGTTAACGAAGAGCTAGAACAACGAGTTGCCGAACGTACAGCAGAACTAGCGCAAGCGAAAGAATCTGCTGAAGCTGCAAACCGTGCGAAAAGTGCTTTTATCGCTCATATTAGTCATGAACTTAGAACTCCTTTAAATGCAATTTTAGGATTTACACAAATACTGCAACGTGATACAGATATAAATTCAAGTTATCAAGAGCTTGAAATAATTCATCAGTCAGGACAACATTTACTGACACTTATTAATGATATTTTGTACTTAGCAAAAATCGAAGCTGGAAAACTTGAAATAGAAGTTAATGATTTTCATTTTCTGGCATTTCTCGATAATTTAATCGCGATGGTAAGATTACGCGCACAGCAAAAAGGTCTTGATTTTAAATATCAAGCGCTGTCACTGCTACCTGTGGTTATATGTAGCGATGAAACTCGGTTGCGTCAAGTTCTGTTGAATTTATTAAGCAATGCCATCAAATTTACAAACTTTGGGAGTGTATTATTTCAAGTTGGCTATGTCAAAGATTTTGAACCAGATTTTAAATCAAGCAATCAAACAAAAATTCGGTTTAAAATTACAGACACAGGTATTGGGATACCTAGCGATAAATTAATCGATATCTTTTTACCTTTTCAACAGTTGAATCAAAATAATTCTTCGCAAGAGGGTACAGGACTCGGTTTGACTATTAGTCAAAATATTGTCCAGCAAATGGGTGGAAAGATTCAAGTTACCAGTCTTCAAGGAACAGGAAGCGTATTTTGGTTTGATTTAGACTTACCAGAAAATTACAATGCTGTACGACAATTAGATAACGACCAAAAAATTATAGGTTATGAAGGCGCCATACGAAAGATTTTAGTCGTAGATGACAAAACCAATAACCGAACGTTTATTGTGAATTTTTTAGAACTATTAGGTTTTGATGTTAGTCAAGCTAGTGATGGGGGAGAAGCTATACAGCAAGCGAATGAAAATCAACCCGACTTAATTTTACTCGACTGGATAATGCCAGAAGTCAACGGTTTAGAAGTAACCCAAAGACTTCGACGGCAAGACATGAGCAAAAATATAGTTATAATTGCAACTTCTGCACTTCAGCTTCCTCTTGAACAAACTGCGTGTATCGAAGCAGGTTGCAACGCTTTCCTTCCTAAACCAGTACGTTTTTCAGAGTTATTATCTATATTAAAAGCTTATCTAAACCTGGAATGGATAACCTGTGAACCAGTACCCACACAAGACGAAGTTTCTAATGACTCAATTTCACCTTCTATCGTTCCACCCAGCACCGAAAACTTAAATCAACTCTACGACCTTGCAATACAAGGTGACATTCGAGGAATTTTAGAACAAGCCTCTATCTTAGAACAACTTGGCGCCCAATTTACACCATTCGTTCAGTCAGTGCGACAGCTAGCAGAAAACCTGCAAGTAAACCAACTTCAACACTTTCTACACCAATTCTTGGGCAACGGATTATAACGGATGTAACGGATGTTACAGATAAACCATCCGTTACATCCGTTTTATCCGTTGCCAAATATGCTGCATTACTCTAGAATGTCTCTCATCCTAACTTTTATCAAATTTATTTAAGATTTTATAACTTATGGCAATTATGTTTAATCACCTTAGATACAGGTAGAATATAAAAAGAAAGTTAAGAAATTGGTTTTATGCGGTACATTGATGGTAGAGGAATTTATCTGAAGCCAAACCGCTGAAGCTATTTGTACAACATAAGCGGAACGCAATTTAAGTAAGGTGAGGTTTCGCGATGGACTCGAACAATACCAATGTCAAGTCAAATGCTGACACAATTTTGATTGTGGATGACCATCCTAGTAATTTGCAGGTTTTGTTCGCGTTGCTAGAAAGTTATGGATTTCGAGTTTTAGCGGTACAAAACGGCGAAAATGCTTTAAAAATAGCAAACTCGATTCTTCCTGATTTAATCTTGTTAGATATTTTAATGCCGGGTATCGATGGTTTTGAGGTTTGTCGTTTATTGAAAGCGAAATCTGAGACTCAACATATTCCTGTAATCTTTTTGACGGCACTTTCTGAAACTGTCAACAAAGTTAAGGGTTTTGAGATGGGAGGAATTGATTATGTTACAAAACCAATTGAACATCGAGAACTTTTAGCACGTATTCAAACGCATTTGACCCTCAAAAAAATGAGCTTCTCGTTAGCATGTCAAAATGAGAAGTTACAGCAAGAAGTGTACGCACGTACACGAGTTGAGCGTCAACAAGCTTTAGTAGGGAAAATAACAGAAAAGATTCGCGATAGTTTAGATGAAACTCAAATATTGCAAACAGTTACAGAGGAGTTAGTCAAAGTTTTAAATACAGATAGTTGTCAGATAGAACTTTATGATGAAAAACTGACGATGGCAACTGTTGTATATGAGTATATTAAAGAAGATAGTAAAGAGGCGCCAAGAGAACACTTACGATATCATGGCAAAGTACGACAAGTTATAGAACCGATATATCAACAGCTATTAAAAAAAATTCCTTTACAATTTGTCAGTACTAGTCTAGATAGTAAGTATACTAAATTAGCTTGTCCAATTTTTGAAAATGGTGGCAGCAAAAGGTATTCTTGGTAATCTTTGGTTATTAAAACCTAGTGAAGCTGTATTTGAAGAGTTAGAGGTGCAACTAGTACAGCAAGTCGCGAGTCAATGTGCGATTGCGATACGTCAAGCTCGACTTTACGAAGCATCGCAACAACAAGTTAAAGAATTAGAAAAGCTTAACCGTCTTAAAGATGATTTTCTAAAAACTATTTCTCACGAGTTGCGGAGTCCAATGAGCAGTATGCAACTTGCGATGCAAACTTTAGAAAAGTTACTTCAATCTGACTATCCTCACTATAAATCTCCAAAATTTGCGCGCGTTTTAGAAATTTTTACTTCTTCTGCTCGGCGCCATAATAGATTAATCGAAAATTTACTGATGCTATGTTATTTAGATGTTAAATCAGAAGTGTTTACATCAGAGTTAATAAATTTACAAATCTTTATTCCCGAAATTATTCAATCATTTTCAGCGCGGATTCAACAACAGCAGCAACATTTATTAATAGACTTACCAGAACATTTACCGCTATTAAGTTCTCATGCTGCTTCTTTAGAACATATTGTAGTTGAGCTACTAACTAATGCGTGTAAATATACGGGACCAGGAGAGACTATTGGATTACAAGCTAGAGTTACCGACCAAGCTATAGAGTTAAGTGTGACAAATTCAGGTGTAGTAATTCCTGAAAAAGAACAACATCGTATTTTTGACCAGTTTTATCGTATTCCTGATAATGACCCTTGGCAACATGGTGGAACTGGGTTAGGGTTAACATTAGTAAAAAAAATGGTGGAAGTTATAGGCGCCTCTTTGGAATTAGAAAGCTATAAAGGGCAAACAAAGTTTACAATTAAATTACCTAACCACCATTGCACTCTATCATAATTTTAAAATTTTTTGAAATCGTTTATTGTGGCGTAGAGTTTCTAAGTCGGGGTCGGTTCTTGCTGCGGGTAAATATTTGTTAGGATTTATTGCAATTGCTTTGGCAATCCAATCGACAGCCAAACTTGTTTTGCCTTGACATGCATAACAATAACCTTTGTTATACATACCATTTACATGGTTGGGTTTTATTTCTAGCGAACGGTCAATGTTTTGATGTGCTTCTTGGTATTTACCGAGTTTGGTCAGAGCGTAACCTCGATTGTCCCAAGCTTCGTAGTTATTTGGGTCTACTTCTACAGATTTTTTGTAAGAATCTATTGCTTCCTTAGTTTTGCCTAGGCGCCGTAAAGTGATGCCGCGATTATACCAGGTTTTTGTATCATTGGGTTGTAGTTTTAATGCACGGTCGTAACAAGGTAATGCTTCTGCGTCATTTCCCATTTGACTTAACATATGTCCACGGTTTGCCCAACCTGGTGCATATGTGGCGTCAACTTCAATGGCTTTATCAAAACTTTTTAGTGCTTCTTGTGGTTCTCCCGAAACCATGAAACCACAACCACGATTAAACCATACTGCTGGGTCATCGGGTTGGATACTTATGGCTTGGTCGTAACTGCGAATACCTGCTTTAAAACGTTTTAAGTTGATTAATGCGTTGCCGCGATTTGTAAAAGCTTTGTAATAGCTAGGGTTAAATTCTATTGCTCGTTCATAAGCGTTTAAAGCTTCGGTATGGCGCCCTAATTCAAATAACGAGTTCCCTTTTGAATCCCAAGCTTCGTAGTCATAAGGATATAATATTAGTAGTTGCTCAAAACCTTGAATTGCTTCAAGATGTTTACCTAATTCAGCCAATATTAAACCGCGATTAAACCAGGCACGACGGTCTTTGGGGTTTAGTTCTAAAGCCCGATTAAAATTTTCTATTGACTCAGTGTGACGTTTGAGATGTCCTAATACTAAACCTCGACAACTCCAAGCATCGCTGTAGTTTGGGTCATGTGTGATAGCTGCATCTAGGGGTGCTATTGCCTTCTCGAATTCGCGTGCTTCTAGTAGACGGGCGCCTTCAGAGAGTAATTCTTGCGCTGTT
Source organism: Dulcicalothrix desertica PCC 7102 (assembly GCF_003991905.1). Classification (GTDB taxonomy): domain Bacteria; phylum Cyanobacteriota; class Cyanobacteriia; order Cyanobacteriales; family Nostocaceae; genus Dulcicalothrix; species Dulcicalothrix desertica. The sequence goes on from NZ_RSCL01000001.1 coordinate 124,906, forward strand.
AAATCGTGTTCCATAAGCATCAACTCTATTTAATGCTGTATAACTAATTATACTATTATTCTACACGGACGATTTATTGGAATTATTTAAGTGTTCTTGAATTTTATTTAAATGAGCTTTAAAAGTAATAAATCTACAACCTAGCTCTTGATATTGACTTCGTATTTGTGTTGAGCTATTCTTAAGCTCCCGTGATTGAGTAATAATTTTATTAGTAAGCTGATTATTAACTTGGCTCATTTTAATATTAAACTTTACTTTCTCTTTCAATTCTTGGGGTTCTTCTGATACGCCATAGATAATATTGAGTAACTTTTCCACTAACTCACTAGTACATTCAGAAGAATTCAACATTGTTTTAGCTATTGCTTTAGCCTCATCAAAACTCACCCCTGCCATCAGCGTCTTTGCTAATTCATCATTTATAACTTCTAACTCCTGATTTACCTCAAGCAATTGGTTTTCAAGATTATAGATATGTGAGTTTTGAGTCTCTATTAACTGGTGTAAAAATTCTATCTCCTCTCGTGCAGCTAATAATTCTTCATTACTTTCCTCATTTATTACTTCCTTGTCATTAATTTTACATTTTTTTATATTTTTATACATAAATTATTTTTCATGTAATCATGGTTACAAACTATTTTAATAAAAAACCCTTCTTTTGGGTACTTGACTACTCTGATTCGATATATATCTAATTTATTGTGTCTTGTAGCACAGGCATCTTGCCTGTGCAGGTTATCATCTGCTAGCACGTATTTAAAATACAACTACGGGAGAAAGCAATGTCCACCCCATCTCAACTAGAGAAATTCGGCAATCACCTGCTTATTGGTATTTCTGGCACCCAATTAAACGACGACGATAAAAAGTTACTCAGTACTGTGAAGCCCATAGGAATAGTATTTTACGGTAAAAACTTTGTGACTGGGCGCCCTTACGAAGTTTGGCTAGAAACATTTAAATCACTAAGCGCGCAAATTCGGGAATACGCAGAACGTGATGACATGTTTATGTCGCTTGACCATGAAGGTGGTCGTGTTCATCGTCCCCCAATGCCAATTACTCGTTTTCCCGAAGCGTATTTAGCTTCAAAAAATGCACTTAGTATTGCTGCATGTGCTGCTATCGAACTTAAATCGATGGGTATCAATGTTTCATGGGCGCCTGATGCTGATATTTATTCTAATCCAAATAATCCAATTATTGGCACACGTGCTTTTGGCACTACTCCCGAGTCTGCTAGCGTTGGCGCCATATCATATTTAGCTGGGCTGCGTGATGGAGGTATAATTGGTTGCGCGAAACATTTTCCTGGACATGGTGATACAAGTACCGATTCGCATTTAGAGTTACCTGTACTGCATTTAACCAAAGAAGAACTACAGGCACGCGAACTTTTACCTTTTCAAGCTTTAATTGGCGCCGAAGTTCCAATGGTAATGACGGCACATATTTTATTCCCTAAGATAGATGCGAATGTGCCAGCAACATTATCAAAAACAATATTAACAGGTATACTTCGCGAAGAATTGGGATTTAAAGGGGTAATAGTATCGGATGATTTAGATATGAAAGCCGTTGCGGATATGTACGCAAAACCAGGAACGGTAACACAAACATTTAACGCAGGCTGCGATTTACTAATGGTATCGCGCAATTTACCTTCATCCTCAATTGAAAGAACTATTGCCATAGCTCAAGATTTTGCTGACTCAATTAATAATGGTAGTCTTGATGAACAAATTGTCGAAACTGCGTTCAGACGAGTTGATAAACTTTTAGCTATGACTGGACAGTATGAAGCGCATTTGCTGAGTAAAGATGTTTTAAGGCGCCATGCTTCTTTAGTAATTGATTGTGTTTTTAGTGACTTGTAACATTTATCTTGTATCTTGTATCTTGTATCTTGTGGAGCGGGCATAGAAAGCCCGCCTCTATAAATACCACAGAGACACAGAGGTAACAGAGATGAGAGTTGCGTGAAGAAAGGCGCCTCTCGATAGAAAATAAAGTTGCTAAACTAGATTCAAATATCTTCTTTGAGAAATGAAATGTCTGTGGTACTAGATGCGGATTGTTTGGTTGGTTTGAGTGTTGATGAGTTGCGCGCGTTGGCAAATTTTAAATTGTCTACAGCAGAGCAAGGTCATTTGAATGATTTAATCGCTCGAAATGCGGAGTCGCAACTGTGTTCTGATGAGGTGATTGAATTAGACCGCTTGCTAGTGGATGCGGATTATTTAATGGTGATGAAAGCACGCGCTCGATATACGCTTAAGTGCCTAGATACGTATATTTTAACTCAATAATGGTTTATTAAAATCTTCTGACATTTCAATTAGACCTTTGGCACTTCCAAATTTCGGACGTGGTTCTTCTGGTGTAACAAGCACAATTTTAAGGTTTTGAGGTTTTGAAGCACTGAAGTGCTTATTACGACGAGGTTTTTTTCAGATGCCGTGGCTTTTTCCTATTACCCAGTGTCTTTTGAAGTATTTGGATAGGGATGTTTCTAGTAGTGATAAGCTGATGGGGCGCCCGTGGGGACATGTGCGGGGGTTACGGGTACGTTGCCATTGTTCGATTAAGGTTTGCATTTCTTCTATGGTTAAATGTGTACCGTTACGTATGGCACTGCGACATGCTACGGCAACTTGTGCTGCTTTTAGGTCTCCTCCTTGGCTAAGTTCGAGGATGGCTTGATGACAGTCAGAGCGCGCTTTGAGCATTGCGGGTACTGTGCGTACTGCCTGCATGTTTTCTCCGAAGGGTTCTATTTCTAGTCCTATGCGTTGTAGTTGTTCTACGTTTGCTTTCGATAGTTGATATAGAATTAATGGCGGTTCGATTGGAACTAGTTGCCAGTCATCACATATTTGTTCGTATAATACTCGTTCGTGGGCAATGTGTTGTTCTACTAGCCATACTCCACCAGGATGTTCAACAAGTATATACATGTTGTTGATTTGAGCTACGACTTTAAAATAGTGCTGAGTGCTGAGTTCTGAGTTCTGAGTGGGCAGTGTTTCTGGTAATGAGTTTATTGTATCCTTAGCCTCTGTTTCTGTTTTTGGTATTGTTTGAATTGAACGACTGGTACGATAGGTGTTTTGTTTTTCGGCTGTTGTAATAAGTTTACTAACTCGACTGGTTTGTACTGTTTCGTTTAATGTGTCGGAGTTTATACGCAGTGCTTGTTCGATGGCTTGATTTATTTGTTCTTGCCAGTAATGCAGGTTATTTAAATAAATTTCGCTTTTGGTGGGGTTGCGGTTCCAGTTGATGTGTTCGGGAGATATTGATAAGTGTAGTAAGCAAACTGGAAAGCGGTCACGTGGTAATGTTCGATGAAATGCTGAAAGTACTGTCTGTTCGAGTTCAGCTGCTTTAACCATGCGCTTATTAACTGCTAGTCTTACCCAGTCGGGACGATGACGGTGACATCTGTCGGGTAATCCAATCACTAAATATATGTTATCTCTACACGCATATGAAGCTAACTCTAAAGTTAATTCGTGTAAGTCTCCTTGCCGAACTCGATTTAATATTTGTGGTAATAATTTACCCATTGTTGCTGCTGGACTCGTATTTATCCAGAGACGGTCATTATGCCACACTTGCCATGTTACTTGCGGATGACATAAGGCTATTTGATGAATTGTTTCTTGTACTGCTTTGAGTTGCTGTGATGTATTTGGTAATCCTTGTCTACGTGCTTTACAATAACCAAATAAATTTGATACTGTCACAACTGTACCCGGCGCCATTGCGGTTGCTGCTATTTCGTGTGTTTCTCCACCGTTACTATATATAACTTTAAAACCACAGCTATTTATATCGGCGCCAATATAACAATTTGTTGGACGACTCATAATTTCTAGGTCTGCCAACATTGTTAAACTATGTAGCGCTTCTCCTCTAAACCCTAAACTGTGAATTTTCCACAAATCGGCGCCGTTATGTATTTTACTTGTACTGTGGGCGCTCGCTGCATACTGCAAATCTTCGTAGTTCATTCCGCAACCGTTATCAGCTACGCGAATTCGCCACTGCTCAGGATATAAATACACTACAATTCGCGTTGCACCTGCGTCGAGAGAATTTTCAACAAGCTCCCGAACTACAGCCGCAAACGAGTCAATTACTTCTCCTGCCGTAATCAGATGTACGACTTCTTGGGGTAAAGTTTGAATCGTGTTAGCCATAACATATAGTGTACGGCAAAAGTAAACCCCAATACAATTGTTTAATTTATTAAGTTTAGTTACAAATATAAATTTACATTTTGTTACTAAAAGCAATACCAAATTATTGAAATGAATAAAAATATTTATTAATTCTAAAAATCACTTATATAGCGGCAATTTCTTGATAAATTGCTGTTGGTAGTACAAGGAAAAATAAATACATGCTGAATCATCTCGTTGCTCACACTGATGCTCATGATTTAAGAGCGCGTTTAGAATGGGGACAACCCGGTCTGACAATTGTGGATGTTCGCGACCGTTTTACCTACAACCACGGTCACATTACAGGCGCCATGCCAATGCCTATTGATGACTTAGCATCGCGCGCGAAAGCTAGTTTACACCAAAAACGTGATATTTACGTTTACGGTGAAAACGACGAACAAACTGCTCATGCAGCACAATTACTCCGCGATGCTGGATTTATACACGTCTCTGAAATCATTGGTGGTTTGAGCGCTTGGCAAACTGCTGGTGGAGCAGTAGAAGGCGTATAATATTATTACATTTTCATTGGTAGTTGTTTTTTTGATGATGTCATGCTGAACGTAGTGAAGCATCTCATTACTATTGAAATTTTAAGATTCTTCGCTGCGCTCAGAATGACAAGTTTTTTACATCTTTTTTATGGTGTGGGTACCAATACTGGTGGAGTATTGAGTATTCCATTTAATAGCGATGCGGGACGTTGACCGTAGGGCCAAGCGAAAGCGTGTTTAAACGCAGCATCTTGACAAGCTTGTAGTTGTTGAAAATTAATGATGTCGTAGGTTAACAAATTCTCATACTCAAACGGTAAACGCACGTTATGTAGTCCTGCGTTATCCGTACAAATTGCTATATCTACTCCTGCTTCAAAACAACGGTCAAATACTGTTTTTAATTGACGAATATCTTCTAATGTACCCGTCTTAATATAAGTTGTCGGACAAACTTCTAAACATTGTCCACGCTGTGCTAGTTCAGGTAACAACTCAGGATGTAATAGAGGAACTTGAATCCCGTGTCCGATACGCATTAAACAAGGTAATAGTTCTGGATAACAACCTGCTGTTGTCTCATATAGATGTCCAGTAGTTTTGACTCCTAATGACAGTGCATAGTTATAAAGTTGTATCCACTCTTCTAACCTTTCTGCGTAGTAACTATCTCCTCCTGCTACATCTACCCCACATACGAAGTTTTTGTTTTCTGCTGCTAGGTCAACTATTGCTTTATTTACCTCATATGGTAAACGTGCGTGCATACACAATATTTGACTTGTGACAATGGGATACTCTGGTATTTGACTCGCTTTACCCACTACCTCAACTATTTCTCTCATTTTGTCAATTCGTTCTGATTGACTCAGGTGTTCGGGTGTGCGTAAATATGGAGTATAACGCAATTCTAAGTACGCCAGATTTTCAAATATGTAGGCGCCTCTCAATAAGCGATAAATAAAATAAGGGAGAGTTTCTACAGTTTGAACACTTTCAACTAATGTGTGTAATTCGAGATATTCATCCAGTGTATTACGAGGTTTTGTATAAAATTCTTCAAATGTTGAGTAATCATTAAAGCGGGATACCATATCCTCGGAATGACGCTGGAAATATCTCCATAGTACGCGAGGTACTACCGAACCTCCCAAATGCCGATGCAATTCCGCATATAATGCCATAATGCCACTTTTTAATATAAATTTTATTAATCTTAACAAGAACAAATGTAAAAAGTAATCTATACGCAGAATAATTTTTTATTTAGAGACTTACTGCACAGGCAAGATGCCTGTGCCACAAGAGCTTGTTAGCTGTGTTGGTAAAATGTGTGTGGAGGTGGTTTTAATTACAGGTAAATAGACTTTGAAGCAAGTACCTTCACCGACTTTGCTATGAACGTCAATGAACCCACCATGATTTTTGATGATGCTTTTTGTAGTCGAAAGTCCTAAACCAGTTCCTTTGCCAACTTCTTTGGTAGTGAAAAATGGTTCAAAGATATGCTCTAAATTAGATGCTGGTATCCCAATTCCTGTATCTGTAACTGTGATGATGACGAAATTAGTCTCGGTGTCGGCGCCGTTCAAATGTAAAGTTAATTTACCACCCTGTGGCATTGCATCTCGTGCGTTGACAACCAAGTTCATCAAGACTTGGTGTATTTGAGTGGTATTTCCCATTACACAGCCTAAATATGGAGATACACTGATTTGACAGGTAATAGATTTAGGAAATGTTTGGGTGATGAAAAGCTCGACATCGCTAAATACAGCTTTCAAGTCAATAAGAGTCTGTTTATCAACACCACGAGCAAATAATAATATCTGTTTAATTAGGTTTGCTCCACGTTTGACGTTGTTTTCTAGCGTCGTTAGCAAAGAGCTATATTCGTTGTTAGGCAATTTCATCCGTAATAACTGTGCTGACAAAAGAATTGGAGAAAGCACGTTATTCAAGTCATGAGCAATACCACCAGCATTTGAACCAATTGTGTCGAGACGTTGGAAACGTAACAGTGTAGAAAATAGTTGCTTTTCTTCGGTAATGTCACGTGTCACCGATAAATTCAAAAAACTCCCATCTTCGCAACTCAACGGAACTGCGTGTGTTTTCACCCAACGACGTGTCCCTTGAACGTTAATCTCAAATTCTAATGTTCCTGCGTTTCCTCTACATACACTTTCATGCAATGCTGCAAATGCGCGATAGTACTCACGCTCTACTCTTGTATCAACTCGTTTGCCAAGTAGCTCGTTTGCACTTAAAGCTTTCATCATTTTGATTCCATTCGCATTTATCTCCAATAGCGTTGTGTCGGGAGCAATTAACTCCACACACTCACTTGCATCCATTAACGCTTGTAAACGATTCTCACACGAAGCTAACTTTCGTTCTGTCACCTGTAAATGCATCTTTGCACTTCGCAGTAGCAAATAGAATAGTACTACTAACCCGACATTCCCAAATGTGGCAATCGAAAAAGTTGTTATTGTATGAACAAAGCTGATTTGCGAAGCTTTGATAACTGTTTGAAGCTTTTTAGACTCGTTTGCTTTGATTTTCTCAAACAATTGCTGAATATCACGAGTCAAAACCTCTGTTGATAACAATTCTTGATTTTTATTAGCGTTTATTTGACTTTCAAACAGATTAAAACTATTAGTAATTTTGTCTTGAAGTAAATTTATATACTTCTTATCATTTGCGTAGCTAAAGATGGTATCAAGCTGTTTAAGACTTGTATTCGTTTGCTCAACTCCAACGGTATAATCTGATAGATAACTTTGATTATTTGTAACTAAGTAAGTTTGAAAAGATATTTGAGTATTATTAAACTCCCAAAGCGTTCGTTCGAGTTGACTAATAACCTGTAAAGCTTGGTTTACTGAATGTTGATGATAAATGAGTTTAAATGTATTACTGTAATAAATTATGGCATTAATCACGACGACTGAAGCCGCTACCACAAAAACAGTCGTCAGTTTTTTCAGTCTAGACAACTTCTTCATGCGTCCCTTGATATCCAACAAGCGATGACCTTGACTGCTGATGTTCCCGGTTTAGGGAAAATAACAATAGCTACTTCTTTATGGCTTTTGCTGTATCAAGTTACTCAAAGTTTATAGAAACCGGGTTTCTTTTTGATATCTTGTAATAAAAACGACAACTTTACATAGAAACCCGGTTTCTTTGAATGGCGCCGAAGTTAGAAACCGGGTTTATTTTTGATATGTTGTAATAAAAAGAACAATTTTGCATAGAAACCGGGTTTCTTTAATTTTTTTGAAAGGTAATAACGGAGTCTTGACATAAGCAAAATTGCCTGCTAATAATAGTTGTTTGTGGAAACTTTAGAATAAGCAAAATATAGACACTTGGCTAACGTTATTGTCATAGGTGCCCAGTGGGGCGATGAAGGGAAGGGCAAGATAACTGATTTACTTAGTCGTTCCGCAGATGTAGTAGTACGTTACCAAGGGGGTGTCAACGCTGGACACACAATTGTAGTGAAGGGTCAAACCTTTAAACTGCATTTGATTCCCTCTGGTATTTTGTATCCAGACACAGAGTGCATAATTGGTTGTGGAACGGTGATTGACCCCAAGGTTCTCATCGGTGAACTCGATCAACTCGAAGAACTCGGAATTAATACAAATAATTTGTTGATTTCCGAGACCGCGCACGTCACAATGCCTTATCATCGATTGATTGATAATGCATCTGAAGAACAAAGAGGTAGTCACAAGATTGGCACTACTGGACGTGGTATTGGCCCGACTTACGCAGATAAATCGGAACGTACAGGTATCAGGATGTTAGACCTGATGGACCCAGTTGGACTGCGTAAACAGCTATCTTGGACGATTGCCCACAAAAACGTCATTCTCGAAAAGCTTTATAATATACCTCCGTTAGACCCCGAACAAGTAATTCAAGAATATTTGGGTTATGCCGAACGTTTACGGCAGTATGTTGTTGATACCTCTTTAAAAATATACGATTCAATTCGGCGCCGTCGTAATATCTTATTTGAAGGCGCCCAAGGTACTTTATTAGACTTAGACCACGGTACATATCCATTTGTAACATCTTCTAACCCCGTTGCAGGTGGCGCCTGTGTAGGTACAGGACTTGGGCCCACAATGATAGACCGGGTAATAGGTGTAGCAAAAGCTTATACCACACGAGTTGGTGAAGGTCCATTCCCTACCGAACTCGACGGTGAAATGGGAGAATTATTGTGTGCTAAAGGTGCAGAATTTGGTACCACCACTGGACGTAAACGACGTTGCGGTTGGTTTGATGCAGTAATTGGACGTTATGCTGTCCGAATTAATGGACTCGACTGTTTAGCTATTACCAAACTTGACGTTCTCGACGAACTCGACGAAATCAAAGTTTGTACAGCTTACGATATTGATGGAGAACGTAGCGACCATTTCCCATCAAGTTCTCGTAAATTCGCACGCTGCAACCCCATTTATAAAACCTTACCAGGTTGGAAAGTTTCAACTAGCGATTGCCGTTCCTGGTCTGAATTACCAAAACAAGCACAGGACTACCTTAAATACTTAGCCGAATTAATGGAAGTTCCTATCGCTATTGTCTCCCTTGGCGCCAGTCGCGACCAAACTATTATTCTCGAAGACCCTATCCACGGTCCCAAACGCGCATTATTACATGCCGATGGTACACCAGTTTCATTAATTAGCGCCTAATTGTAGAGACTGTACATGTACAGTCTGTGCAGGAGTTATGAGACTGTACATGTACAGTCTCTACAAATATTCTCTGCTACACTAAGATTTGCTGCGAAAACGAAAACAAGAAGTTTATTGATATGCCACTGACAGTTGAATGTAAGAAGCGACCCGAAGGTAGTAAACCAAATGCCTTACGTCGTTCAGGATTATTACCTGCTAATTTGTATGGTCACAACGGTAATGAATCTATATCGCTTGTGATTGACAGAAAAACCGTTGAAACGTTGCTTAGAAAAGCGCGTGTAAATGATACACCAATTGAACTCAAGATAACTGATGGGGAATGGGTTGGTAATACGGTGATTAAGGAAGTGCAAGCTCATCCTGCTAAAGGCACTTTGTATCATTTAAGCTTCTTTTCTCTTGGAAAAGGTTAAGAAAGATACTAAGTATCTGTATTTTCCGCTATTTGAAGTTTCTACGAAGCAATAATTAGACCAGGGTTAATGCCCTGGTTTTTTTGTTAAGCTGTCTAAGTTTGTAAAAACGCATCAATATATTATGTCTGATACTTCGCTTCCTGCTTTAATTCAGCAAATGCAACAACCTGGTTTCTATCCACATCCGTGTCAGGAACCTATACAACTAATTCAAACGCACTGTTCGTATGTTCTGTTAACTGGTGATTATGTATATAAGTTAAAAAAGCCTGTGGATTTTGGCTTTTTGAATTATTCTACTTTAGATTTACGGCGCCATTTTTGCCATGAGGAGTTGCGTCTTAACCAAAGAGGTGCTGCTGAATTATATTTGGAAGTTTTGCCTATTTATCAAAGCAACGAGCAATATCAATTCGGCGCCACAGGTGATGCTGTAGAATATGCCCTGAAGATGCGGCAGTTTCCTGATGATGGTTTATTTAGCACAATGTTCGAGTCAGGGAAAATAAACGAGTCGTATATTGAAGATTTGGGCAGGGTTGTTGCACGCTATCACGGTAAAACTGAGACATCGGACTATATTAGTAGTTTTGGAACTGTGCCAAAGGTTAGGGAAGCTTTCGACCAAAACTACGAACAGACTGTTAATTATATAGGTGGTCCCCAAACACAACAGCAGTTCGACGAAACCCAGCAATATACCAATAAGTTTTTTGCAGAACGCAATGAACTGTTTCAAAGTCGCATGAAGAATAACTTTATCCGTGAGTGTCATGGTGATTTGCACATGCGGAATATTTGTTTATGGCATAACCAAATTTTACTCTTTGATTGTATTGAGTTTAACGAACCGTTTCGTTTTGTTGATGTCATGTATGATGTCGCGTTTACTGTAATGGATTTGGAGGCGCGCGGACGTAAGGATTTAGCTAATATATTCTTAAATACTTATGTTGAACAAACGGGTGACTGGGAAGGTTTACAAATATTGCCTTTATATTTGAGTCGGCAAGCATATGTACGCGCTAAGGTCACTTCATTTTTACTCGATGATCCAGGTGTTCCTACTGCTGTAAAACAAGAGTCGGCAAAAACTGCGGCAGCATATTACACCCAAGCATGGGAATATACGCATTCTTCAACGGGACGATTGATTTTAATGTCGGGGGTGTCGGGGTCTGGAAAAAGTACGACCGCTCGTTATTTAGCTAAACAAATAGGCGCCATTCATTTACGTAGTGATGCAGTACGGAAGCATTTAGGGGGTGTGGAATTGTATGAACGTGGTAGCAGCGAATTATACACTCCAGAAATGACGGCGAAGACTTATGCTCGATTGGTAGATTTGGGTGTAATGCTAGCAAATCAAGGATTTGACGTGATTTTAGATGCCAAGTATGATAGAGTAAATTTACGTAGTGATGCGATAAATAAAGCAACTGAAAAAGGGATTTCACTACAGATAATACAGTGTACGGCGCCAGTAGAAGTGTTAAACGAACGGTTGAGTAACCGCAGTGGTGATATAGCGGATGCAACAGTTGATTTACTGTCATCACAGCTACAATCATCAGAAGCATTTACAGCAAGTGAAAAAAGTTATATAAAAATCTTGGACACAACTCAACCACTAGCGTCACAATTAGATGATGTAATTCGCCAATAGTATTTTCTCATGGCACCACAAAAAAATAATAATCCGGTACCTATTTCTCCGAACTTTTCTAACCAGCTTATATTTGGCTTGTTTTTGACGCTCGTGCTGTCAATGACAGGTTTGCCATATGCTTGGAGTATATTTTTAGGCATTTTGGGTGGTTTTGCAGTTGGTTGGATTAGCGAAACGAACAAAAGTGGACCTCAACAGTCTGATGTTGCGGCCTCAGAAGGTATCGACGCTGGGTTAAAATACTGGTTATTTTTCCTAGCTGGCTTTATGCTAGTAAGAATCTTTCCAGCACCCTTAAATATTTTGTTAAGTGGACTGGGTGGTTTTGGTGGTGGAACAATTATTGCTTGGTGGGGAAGTCGAGAAGCAACGCAAACTGAATTACCACCTGAGTTAACCGAAGACGAAAGTGCCGAACTACCTAAACAAACTTTTGGTCGTCATCGCAAAGAAACTCGTCGGTTCCGTCGTCCACGTGGCAGAATCAATTTTCGTTTTTGGGAATAAATTAAAACCTGGGGAAATCTACTCAAAAACTTATTCCCGCTCCTTAATTCTCTATGTTTCTTTATCTTTCTAAATTGATACCACTATTTTTCTACCCGCTTGGACTCAGTTGCGTGGTGTTAATAGTGGCTTTTTTGACTGTTGGTCGGCGCCCACGTACTGCGGCGTTTTGTATCGCTTTTGCGCTAATACTGCTATTGGGTACTAGTAATGGTTGGGTGTCGCGCTATTTAGTGCGTTCACTCGAATGGCAAAATACTCCTAGTCAGTTACCAAATGCTGAAGCGATTGTAGTACTCGGTGGTGCTACTCGCTCGGCACTCTTACCGCGACCAACGGTAGATTTACAAGAGTCTGGAGACAGAGTTATTTATGCTGCACAACTTTATCGTCAAAAAAAGGCGCCTTTACTTATATTAAGCGGTGGTCGAATCGAGTGGTTCGGTAAAGGTACGCCTGAATCTGAAGATATGGCGACAATTTTAACTTCGATTGGTATACCCAAGGAAGCACTAATTCAAGAACCAGATTCGCTCAATACCTATCAAAACGCAGTTAATGTTAGAAAAATTTTAGAACAACGTAATATTAAGCGTGTATTACTTGTTACATCTGCTATTCATATGCCGCGTTCGCTGTTAATCTTTCAAAAGCAAAATATAGATGTAATTGCGGCGCCGACCGATTTTTTAGTTAGTACTGGGGAGCTAGGAGAATTAACGAGTACACCAAAAGCTGCTATTTTAAATTTGCTTCCTGATACTAGTTATATTGACCAGTTTACTAGCGCGCTCAAAGAATATATTGGTATTGTTATATATCGCTTACGAGGGTGGTTGTAGCTGGCAACGGATGTAACGGATGTAACGGATGAGTTATTTTTATAAACAAAGATTTATGATTTCTTTTATCAAAGAAGTTATCTGTTACATCCGTTTATCATCCGTTGCTTGCTTTGTTAATTCTGATATTCTGGTGTGTATTGATTCAGCTTCGCTATATTTTCCTTGAGATTTGTAGAGTGAAGCTAGATTTTCTAAAATTATTATCAGTTCGGTGTCGGCGCCGAGTTTTTCTTGTATATTAATTGCTTTAGTTGGATGTACGTCATACCCAAATATAAAATATTTAAAGTTTTCTTGTGGGGTGGGCATCCTTGCCCGCCCTTGTTTGGAACAGGTGCCAACATTTCTTAGCTTTTAAGTCCTAATCGCTACAATAAGAGGTAGGGCAAATTAACTCCTAACTCCTAACTCCTAACTCCTAACTCTTAGTAATAACTTTTTTATGTCAAAAGATTTTCCATATATTATACCTTCGGCGCCTGCGGAAGTTGAAGAAGTGTTTGAGGCGGCACAGGTAACGAGGGAATATTATGATGAGATAAAGGTTCGGAGTACACACAAACAGCACTGTGAATGGTACCGCGCGACTGCCGCGCGTCACCGTAATGAACTTGAAAAAATGCGCGGCGAATTGAATATTTTTGCATGGTTTCGCCGGCGGTGATTGTTACATTTATTGAATGGCTTCTAGTTCGTTTTCACGTAGATGTGCCTTGAATTTTTTAGTGAATTGAACCAATATCGGCAAGTTGGCACTAACAGGCCTACCATGCCACTCGGTTACAATACGTTCTACTTGTCCTTCTGTGCCTTTGAGGTCAAAGGCTTTACCGCGATGTTCAGGATGATGGTAAATTATAACCGACTCTTTAACACGAACGCGATCGCCTGTTTTCATATCAGCACTTACACCTAACTTTACTGTTTGCACTTCTACTAGTGTCTCCACACTCATCCCTCATCGAATATGACGCACGACAAAAAAGATCGCCTCTTGCTTGCTGTGATTTGAGTTAAAGTCCTTTTGTAATCATGACTAGTCATAAATAATATTGGTATTTATTCGGACTTTGAGATGTTTTTAGACGAACAAAAGCCTGCTCGTGCAGGCTTGAGTTATCCAAAATATAACTCTATGGAGATAAACGAGTTTAGACGATAAAACCATCTAAATATAGCAAGAGGTCTAATCATCTCCTAATTCTCACATAATATTGGCGCACTTGATAGTGGGGAGCAAAGCCTTATTTTCGATTTGGGCATACACGTTGTACTGTTATTGGTAGCTGACGACACAATGAGTTAAATGTTTTTGGGCTGTAACGCCACCACACAAACAATCCGACTGAGCTACCCACTAACAATAGCAGTGTTAAACTTACTAACCACACTAACGGAAAACGGCGCCTAGAAGAACGTTTATTTTTCAGAGGTGGTGTTTCAACTCCATTTACCACAGGCGCTTCAAGTGGTAATTCTAAATCTAACGGTGGTTGTGAGTCACTATCTAACTCCTGAGTATTATCTGACTCGGCTTGAATTGTAATAACATCAACTAATTCCTGGGTTTCTTTATCTGCTTCTTCGTGAACATTGTCAAATATATGAAGTGGCGTCTGCGAAGTTGCCGATACATAATCTGGTGAGACGTGACAGTAATTAAGTACTAACGAAATATTATCGTGACCATTGATTTGATTCGCTTTATTTATCCAAGCGTCAACTGCTTCGGATACCGTCATATAACCATTCAACACCGCAGGTGCGAATGATTGCCACGTGCGTTCAACTAAATTATTGTCGCTGAACCCATCCGAACACAGTACAAGTAAACCATCTTCTTCAATAATGAACCGTTGAATCGAAAAGTGTAAGTTTTGAGCTTCTTTTGTTCCTAAAGCTTGTGTTAAGGCGCCTGCATCCGCACGACTTAAAGCTTTACGATATAAACTGCGACCATTACGTACTTCACGTGCGGCAATATCATCATCTAAAGTTAGTTGCTGATAACCATCGCGGGTTATCCAATACGCACGACTATCACCAATACTCGCTATATATAGTTCGTGGGAATTTTCTGCATCCCATCCCATTGGTGTTTGAATAGTTTGTGCTACTTGTAATGCCATTACCAGCGTCGTCCCCATCCGTTGTTTACCTGAGCGATGTTGCTGGTCGTTCGCGTTACATATCAAGTTATTAACAACACGTAAACTCGCTTCGAGTTGAGACATTAATAAGTCAGGAGGAACAGGTTCGTTGCTTAGTGCTACCTCAGCTTTTAATGCGCGAACTTGTAATTTTACAGATTGTACTGCGAGTTGACTTGCTACTTCTCCTCCCTCGTGTCCACCAATACCATCACAAACTATTGATACTCGTACTGACTGAGAATCTTCGATATCACCACTACTAGGAAAGCAAGCATCTTCGTTTTGTTTTAATTGGGCGCCGGGATGAGTGGCACCTGCCGTTTTTATACTAAGTGGTTGTTCTGAAGCGGCTGAAAGCAATAAATGATTGAGTTGAATTTGTATATTTTTTATATCTACTGATTCATATTGGGTAATTTGTTTAACTATTGATTCTAACTGGTCGCGAATAGATGGATGTGCTGTTAATACTAGATGTTGCCAGTGTGTACCTAGTTGTTGTATTGATGCAGGTGCTGTTATTAATTCTAGTAAACGCAGGCGCCAACCAGTTACTCGTAAATTATTTGATACTAATAAACTACCACTTAAATTATTAACAGATAAAGGTTCCCACAGTTGCAGAATTTGCCATAGCCAATATACTTGACGAACCGCAGTTGCTTGTTCCCATGCATCATCTATTGCGCTCGTAAGTTTGCCGTTGTTATCTATTGGTACATTTTCTAGTAAAACAATTTTGCTTGTCCCAATCAAATCATATACTTGAGGTATGTGTAAATGATGACTATATAATTTAGAATATACAGTACTCTCTACAGATATTTCCGTATCAACTACACCTGGTTTAGTATCAAGCCAAATCGAAGGCGCCACCACTTCGTATCTATCAGCGACTATCTCATTAACAGGCACTTTCCTCGCTTCTTCACCTGCTGCCCAAACATATTTATAAACTAATGGTGTTTGACAAGCTGCACACTCACGATTGCCAACTGGATTTCTGGGTGCTGTACAAGCCGGATTTATGCAATCAATTATACTAGAAGTCGAAATCATAAGTATATTGTTTATTTGTGATTGTTTTGACTTCTACATACTTAAAAGTCAAAGTAATTTTGTTTCTGTAAAAAATAACAGACAAATTCATGAGTGTATATAAGCACAAAAAGGCATTTTAGGGAATGGCGCCTCAAAACTAAATCCCGGTTTCTTAGAGAAACTGGGATTTTAAGAATTGTTCGATTTGAATTTTTCATTGCTATAAAGTCAAAACACTAAAAGTCAGGGGAACCCTTCAGCACGTATGAAGAGAAGGGTAAATGTAAAGGGTAGAAAATGAATGCTGATTCTAGACTTACATTTTACGCTTTTTACTACAGCTTCTGGTTCCCCACAAATACAAACTAGTGCAGCAGGGGGTTAATTATTGACTAGTAGATATTTGCTTACAAATACTGATGTATTACTAAAGCTTCACCAGAGTAATTAAAAAAAAGCCACCATACATCTAGTACTTTATATTCTTCAAAGTAATCACGCTTAGGATACTTTCAACTCAACACTCAGCACTCAACACTCAACACTCAGCACTATTGACTTAATTGTGCAGCTTGTGCTAATTGACACTGACTACATAAACCAAAAAATTCCAGAGTATGATAGAAAATCTTAAATTTGTGGTCAGTTTGGAGTTCAATTTCAAGCTCGTGTGCAGGACATTGGTTAATGGGTATTGAAGTACCGCAAGCTAGACAGGTGAGGTGATGCTTATCTTGTTGTGCCAAGCTATACAACGCTTCACCATTTGGAAGCGTCCGCATTTGTACCAATCCTTCGAGCTTCAACGCTTCGAGTGAACGATAAACAGTCGCTAGACCCATGCTTTGGTTACGACTACGCAATTCTACGTACATATCCTGGGCAGAAATACCAAGCTTAATTGTTTTGAGCAGGTTTAAAATCCGCTCTTGACTACGGGTACGCGAAGCTTTCATGACAGTTTTTTGGTGTGCCGATATCATTTATACTTTAATAGTGACGCTAGATGTAGCTTAACTTATACTTATAATCAACACAAACAATGAACCCTTGAAAGATGTAGTATAAGTTTTGTAACTTAAATTCAAGAAAAAGCAAGTGCTGAGAAAATACAAAGCCAAAATTTTTGTCACGCTGCGTCCTTCAGTTTTAGACCCAGCAGGAACAGCAGTAGTATCAGGACTTACGCAGCTAGGATACAGCAACGTTGAGTCGTGTCGAATTGGTAAATTCATTGAACTCACCCTTACTGCACCCGATGATAATGCTGCACGTCAAGATTTAGACAAGATGTGTGACTCTATGCTAGCAAATCCTGTAATCGAAAATTACCGCTTTGAGTTAATCGAAGTTGAATCTCAAGTTGGAGTTTAACGGGGTAAAGAGGAAAGGGTAAACCGTAAACGAGGTTAATGTATGAAATTTGGGGTTATAGTTTTTCCTGGTTCTAACTGCGATAGAGATGTTGCTTATGTAACACGTGATATCCTTCAACAACCTACACGAATGGTTTGGCACCAAGACACTGATATTTCTGATTTAGATGTAATAATTATTCCTGGTGGGTTTAGTTACGGTGATTATTTACGATGTGGCGCCATTGCGAAGTTCTCACCTGTAATGCAGCAGGTAATTGCACACAGCATATCTGGTAAACTAGTGCTTGGTATTTGTAATGGCTTTCAAGTACTAACCGAAGCCGGACTTTTACCAGGAGCATTAACGCGGAATCGCGATTTACATTTCATTTGCGATAGAGTTCCGCTCAAAGTCGAAAAAAACAGTCTTGTTTGGACACAACAGTACAGTAAAGGTGAAATCATTACTTTACCCATTGCCCACGGTGAAGGAAGATTTTATGCTTCAGAAGACACACTCAAAGCTATCGAAGACAACGACCAAGTAGTATTTCGCTACGAAAACGATAATCCCAACGGTTCATTAAATAATATTGCTGGTATTTGCAATTCTACTGGCAATGTTGTAGGCATGATGCCACACCCCGAACGCGCGTCTGATACAATGCTCGGTAACACCGACGGATTAAAAATGTTCGCAGGATTACTCGAAAAAGTCGCTGCAATGGTCTAGGCAACGGATTATTAACGGATGTAACGGATGGTTGATTTTTTGGCGCCGTTATATGTATGGTAGGTTGGCTTCGCTTACGCCAACCCAACTACAAACTACATAACTTTTGCCATATCTAATATAAAGCCTGGTAGTATATCTTCTCCCGATAAAGTGGCAGGATTTTGAAGAATTTCAACATCTTGGTTCGGACGATAAATTTCTACCCGCTTATTCTTACGGTCAATTAACCAGCCTAACCTAACACCATTCTGAATATATTCTTCCATTTTTTTCTGCAATTCTTTGAGCGAATCACTTGGAGAGCGTAATTCTACAACAAAGTCAGGACAAATCGGAGCAAAAATATCTTGTTCTTTTTCACTTAGAGCATCCCATCTTTCACGTTTTATCCAAGAAGCATCTGGACTTCGCTCCGCACCATTGGGAAGTTTGAAACCAGCAGAAGGGCCAAATACCTCACCCAAATTACTTTTTTCATTCCATATATCAAGCTTTGTAGTGATTTTGACGTTACGTCTGTCTGTATCACTCCCCGATGGTGACATAATTAACACTTCCCCTGATGCAGTTCGTTCAAATTGGTAATCACGATTTCTTTGACATAGCTCGAAAAACTGCTCATCAGTTAAGTCTATTTTCAGCTTAAAGGTATTTGTAGTAGTGACTGATGGCGCCTGCATAAGTCAATTAAATAAATGAATATGACTATATTGTAATGTCCGCATTATCAGAATAGCAACAGCCGTGTGTAACTGACGGCGCCTGTTATTTCGTGTAAATCGGTTTTTACTTGGTTTTACTTAGTATTTATACTGTGATTCGTAATTATTTCGTTACTAATTGTTTTAAGTATTATAGCGGTGGTAATTTAATACGCACAAAGATTATTACTAAATAACTACCTTACCGTATTAATTTTAATTAACGAAAAAGTGTGTTAATCACATTACCTGAGACAATACAACGGAAGCGAGGTAATCAATCTTTATGCGGTGAACTAGTTATATTATCCACTTCGTTTTGAAAGATTGGAAAAACTGTATTTCCCCTTCTATCAATCCAAACTGGATACAAAAGTTATTTAAATTCGCATTTAATATCTACCAGGGAGTTGAGATTGAATAATATTTCAGGCGATAACGCTTTAGTATATGTAGATTATACTGATTTATTGGCTAAAATTTTACACGCACTTCAGAATCAGCAAATATTTGAATTGTCTCAACGCTTACATTTACAGGTTAATATTGATAAAATTGCTACCCATGTTGCAGCTTCACAGGTACAAAACCCTTTAGGCGCCGGTTCACGTAGCGCACGTTCTGCTACTGTTAATATTAGTCCAGGTTCGGATGCACGCTTCCAACAACTAATTGGTCAAATCAGTTATTGCATTAGGCAGCAGTTATCTAGTTTACTGGGTAATACTGAAATTGAGGAGTTTGTTGCAGGAATGGTAACTAGTTTACAAGCATTGACTGGTAAACCTAGCTTGAATTTTAATTATAATTTTTCGTCACATCAAGGATTGCAGAAACAGCGTTTGACTTTAAACAACACAAATAAAGAAAAAACGCAAGCAGAATTACTTCTCAAGTTTCACAAGTTAACCATAACAGTACAAAATACCCGCGAATTTAATCGACATTTACAGCAAGGAATCAACCATTATATAGATTTACATCAAATCGGTGCAACTACAGCGCAACGCGAAGACTTAGAATATATTTTAGAAGATTTGGAAAAAGACCCAAATTCCGACTTTTATCGGTTGCAGAAGATTGTTGATACAGAAACCCTTGGAAAACTCAAAAAACAAGCACAGGTCAATTATCTAGAGTTTCTTTTAGAGAACGTTAGTACTTCCGGTAGTCAAAACGAGAAAGCTATAATCTATTTAAAAGATTTAATTAGACGACTCAAATTGATCGAAACGTATATCGGTAATAGTGCGAAACCTGATGGATATTACTTGGTTAGCTATGGTGGTGTCTCAATTAACTATAGAGACATGTTCTCACGCGCGGAAGTTTATGAGATACTACCAATTATCCCCATCATCGAAGGATATTTAGGCGAAAACAAAGATGAGGAGAAAGGAGAAATTGAGTTTGTTTTCGGTATCAAGTTAAAATTTGATGGCAAGGTGCTTTCCCTTGGTGGTAAAAATGTATTTGATTACCATTTAAATTTACTCAACCCCGATAGTGCAGAACACAAAGCAGCGTTATCGAATGAAGCAACAAAGGAAACTTTTGTTCGTAAAGTTCTAAAAATCGCGTTTTTATATTACTTCGTTTTCGCTTCACGTCAAGACCCAACTAAAAAAGAGTATAATTTACACCAAGAACTCGAATATGACCCGATAGCAGCGTTTGATAAACATGTACTTACTAAACTTCAAGCTAGCGATGAACCTGCAAAACAAAAGTTGTTCCGAGATATCTATAAGTACTTCCAAGACTTGAAAGTACAAGTCAAAATCAATTCACTCAAAGTTCTATTACGTAACCTGCTCAAATACAAGTCTTATTTTAGCACGCGCGAGTTTCCTCTGCATATTTCCATCAAACACGGTATCGTCGAAGAGAATATCGAGTCATGTTTTAAAAACAATACTTTATTCAAACCTGTTTTACGCACAAACCCCAAAGAAAACCTCAAATATATTGCACTCGGTCAAGCACAATCTAATACAAATGCATTATGCACATTACCAGGAAAGATAACTTTTAGCGACATTCATTTCTTTGCCACCGACGACAAGCAGACTTTTACGATGGACTATGATTTGCGGGGTATCAACGCTTTGCCAATTTTAATGGCGCCTATCAATAATTCTATTTGCAAGCGTGTGTACGAGCAAGAATTTCAATCGCGTAAGTTAATTGTATTTCCCTACGGCGAAGAAACCAACCAGTATGACTCAATTCGAGGATTTATTCATCAATTTACATATAGCTTGCTTGCGTACATTTGTTTGCATGTGTTATTAAAACATCAAAAAATGTCGTTTGTACCCATACTGCGACTACATCTACATAATAAACAGGATGAGGCGCCGACAGAGAAATTTCTCGTTTCGTTGTCGAACGTACTCTCACATCTACTCAACGAAACGCATCGTTCCAACTCACAAGGAGTAGATATTCGTGATTTGCAAAGTAAAGGTCAGTATAAAATACCGAATGTAATGAGTTCGCTGTATTCTGTACTTCCCAAAAAGTTTACTTTTACCAATACGAACTACACACCACAGCTAGATAAACTGGCAATTATTGTGGTTTCGAGTCGTGAGAGTGATAGAAAATGGGGTGCAAAGGATAAAATCTCTAATTTGATGGGGGAGATTATTGGGTTACGACTGATGAACAACTCGGTTCGAGTTCAGTTACTCACCACATTTTCTGATAATTACGACGACCAACAGTTATTTACCCACCCTGCTGTCATCGTCGAAAACGTTGCCAAACTCTATAAAATGGGATTTCGTCATTTTGCTTATATTGCCAAAGCACCTTATACGAGTACTTTGCATATGACGCAAACCGAAGAAGACGATGGGTTATTCTTCATGTCGAGGGAGGTTATTGAAGCGTTGAAAGCTCAACACGACGATATCAAAATATATCCAATGTTCTTTGACAAATACTATGCCATCAAACCAGATAAAGTCAAATCTAGTTCCTTATATATACAGGATACGGTAGAACTTACGAATTTAGTCGAAGACAGCAGTAAACAGTCAGTAGTTTTCTTCAACCTGTTCAACGGTATCGATGTAGCTGGCGCCGAAAAGTATTACAATGGCGTAATTTCGTATGCAACGCTGTTGAATATCTATAAAGGGATACTCGATGATGAGGATATTCGTACTGGTTTGATGTACGAAGGGTCTTTGAAGAATGATATTTTGCAGTATTTGACTTTATTCCACTTCTCACGTTATCAAAAAGCGAAAGAAATTCACCTCAAGCTTGACCCATACGATAAATTGATTGGTGATAACTCGGTTGGGAAGTTGGCAACGTTTGCTCACATGCAAGGTAAAACTGAATTTAACTCCCTTGCGTTTTTGACGTTGGTTAAAAAAGTGTTGAATGTGAAAGAGTAACAAACCGCAAAGGACGCAAAGGACGTAAAGAATTTTCCTTTGTGTCCTTGCTTGGTTTTGAACTGAAAAGGAGTTTAAGTCAAGGTAATGGGGATCCACCAGAGCGCGTTCAAAAGATTGAGGCACGGGCAAACGAGCTAATTGCCGAACATATGACGCTTCGGGATATAAGAAAAGCAAGGGAACTGACGCAAGAGCGGATGGCAGAATTATTAGGCATTCGTCAGGATAGTATCTCAAAACTTGAAAAACGCACTGACCTTCTTCTTTCAACCCTTCGTAGTTACTTGGATGCAATGGGAGGTTCACTTCAACTAGTTGTAGAGTTTCCTGATAGACCACCTGTTGTAATTACTGGATTTGCAGAACTTAATGAGGAGAATAACGAGCAAAGTTGACAAGCATAATTCGTGATTGTTTCTTTAAATCTTACCTCTGTGTTCTCCACGTCTCTGTGGTAAAAAAGAATTTACCCCTTTCTTCCAAAAAACTGCTATGTCATCTAAAATTGCCGAACACTTAGGGCGCCTATTCGAGGTAGGATTTAATATTGGCGCCCTCGCCTCAATAAATCAGTATAAAATAAAACATAATTTCGGAAGTTTATACCGTGAGGAACTAGAAAATCTCAACTTTGCCAAAATACGTCAAAGAATTGGTTCAGAAGTAATTAGTGCAGTAGATAGGGATATTGCAGAAACTTGGAGTACTTTTTTTCTGCAAAAAGGGTTTTTAAGCGGTTTGAATTTTTTTCGCGAGTACCTCAGTGCAGTAGGATGGAATGAACCACATCGTCTCAAACGTGTAGAAGTAGTTTACTATCATTGTCGGTTTAGTGGTGAGAACAGTCTCGGTACTTATGACCCAGAAGATAACCAGCAGTGGTATAGTCGTGTTCTATCTCAGCTAGAATTAAATTCGAGTGCGTTATCTATATATATAGATAAATATAAAAAAAAGGGTGAGTTTCTCAACGCTGATACTTTAGTATTACTCAAACTAGGCAAATCGTATAGAATTCTATGTATAGATTTGACGGTGTTTGGAATACGTTTGCAAAGTGATATCCAAAATATCGACTATGTAGAGATTATTCGCAATTTACTAATGCGGGATGTCAGCTATTTACGTTCTAAAAGCGTATTTTCGCGTTTGCGTCTTGATACAGAGTCTATGGACTTTGAAATATCACCCGATTTAATGCAATATTTTAACGCTTTTAAGTATAGAGACAAGGAAACCGCGAAGTTAATTCAAGCTGGTGGTTACATTTACAGCTTTTACCAATTTCTGCAAGAAGCTAAAATCATATCTGATACGTCAATGGTTTTCAATGCGGTTGGTTACAGTGACAGAGATATCAATGCAATATCCGTCACTCCTCAAAACCTTGAGATTTTAAAGACATGCTACGAAATCTATAAGCATCATCAAATTGAAGATATCTCAGAAGCGCGTTTGGGAGTGTTAAATAAAATAAAGCGCAGTGCTTATGCTAGTTTTGAACGAGGTAAAGAATTTGTTGACGCAATATTATCGATATCACCTGGTGATATAAATTATATACCCCCACATTGCGAGAAGCTGACGGGATTTTTTAACTCAGTTGCCCAAGTTCCTCCGGAGTTAATGGGAAAATTAGGATTATCTGGTACGCTGAACCTACGAGATGCACATGCTTCACTCATCAAAAAATCTTTACTGTCACACGATACTTTTGTATTTTTAACGGGTAATCCTGGTATTGGTAAGACTACGGCAATAGTAGATTTTCTCAAAAAGCATCTTGATGATGGTTTTCTATTTTTCTATGTCAGTCCTAGAAAACAAGTCAACCTAGATATTATCGATAAATTTAAAGACAAACAAACGCAACAGCTATGTGACGATAGGATATTTACTATCAACTCTCACAGTAATCTCATCGCCGATAACTGTGGACATTACACCGTTCAGTATACCAGCAATCGGCGCCAAGGTAATTTTTCTGAACAAGCTGTTAATTTTATCGATGGTGATGTTGATTTACAATCTAAACGTACTAACCGACTGCAAAACTCTTCGGATGATACCATCCGTGATGTTGGCAGAAAAAGTAAAGGTGTTCTAAACAGCGTTTGCGAAGCTATTTCAACCGTCATTGAACATGATGTTTCCAGGCAAATTGTTGCAACTACTTC
Source organism: Dulcicalothrix desertica PCC 7102 (assembly GCF_003991905.1). GTDB lineage: Bacteria > Cyanobacteriota > Cyanobacteriia > Cyanobacteriales > Nostocaceae > Dulcicalothrix > Dulcicalothrix desertica. The sequence continues at coordinate 149,390 of NZ_RSCL01000001.1, forward strand.
AATTCAAGCTTTGAAAAAAACAGGGGTAGGGGATACCTTGAAGCATTTTGAGAAAATCTTTAGAAATGCTTATAACCAACGTGAAGGTACTATTTTTCCTGAGAAGATGCAGCAAATATCAAGCCGTATTAAACATTTCTTTGTAATGATTGATGAAATTACGGGGGATGGCGGTGGTGTAGAATTTTTAAATGGGATATACGAAATAGTTACTAGATATAAATTAACTAGTCCGGAATTTGGTTTCAATACAAAAATCATAGTTGCCGATGCTTCGATTGTTGATAAGAATGTAATTACGCAGCACTTGTCTTTGGAGGCGCCGGAACCTGATAAAATATATTTTAGGCGCCCTTCGGACGAGTTATGCAATCAACCGATATCATTAGAAAACTTTGTTTTTAAAAACCTACCTGCAACAGTAATTAATACAAACTCATATCCTGCGCGTTCTTTAGCAATTACGTACAAACTATTGATACAATCAAGTAAGTACGACGAGCAAACGAATATTCAAGGTAAAAATACTTTAGAATATAAGCTGCACATCGAAATTTTAAAAGATATACAAACACTCTTAAAAAATCCGGAAGTTGAGCAATTTATAGTTTATATTCAGCATAAACGAAAATTAGCAGAATTAATTGCTGAAATTCAAGAACATCAAGAATTTAACTTATATACAGATTATTTAGAAATACATGCGAGTATATCCGAAGAAGAAAAGCAAAAAATACATACCTTTCAGAATCAAGTCAAAGTTATATTTATGACTTCTTCGGGAAGTCGTGGTTTATCGTTTCCAAAAGTTAAGCATATCTTGGTAGAAATTCCTAAGTATCAAATTGAAAATAACTTGATGGAAATTATTCAGGTTATATATAGAGGACGTGGGAATGAAATAATAGATAACCAAGATAAAGAACTAACGTTTTATTTAGCTGTTAACTCGCATTATCACTCAGAACAAGACTGGCAAATAGGACTTCAAGAAAGTGTATTGGACATTTTGAATATTTTATTGATTTTAAAAGCTGCGATAATGACAAGAATATTTGGTTCTGGTCAGATTGGTCGTGATAACTTTATTATAATACCGATTGGTGGTAAATCAGTTTTTGCAGCGGGTGAGACATTTTCGATGGAACTGGCAAACTTGATACTATTATTGAAACAAGAAAGTTATCGAGAACCGAGTAATAAGCTGATTAAAAATGTATATACCAGCTTGGAGAAATTATTGAGTTCTGCTGAATTTGTCATTCAAGGCGCCGCTGAATCCAATTATCTCACACTACGTGAAGACTTCAACACTAAATTTATTCAAAACTATAACACACTCGATAAATTATTGGATGATGGCGCCGTTGAATCAGCTTATATAAGCGGTGGTATGTTAATTGTACCACTTGAACATAATACATTAGAAGAAAATTACTTAATTAAATTAGCGGACATCAACGAAATAGCGAACGAAGAACTTTGGCGAAACATGCAAAAAATCAGCCATAGTAAATCATACCCAGAAAACCTGCGTTCAGCAATAAGAGATGCTATTGAACTAATAAGAAAACTACGTGTAGGAGTAGAAAAAACACAACACTTAGAACTACGTGCAGCACAACCCGACCAATACTATGCATTCCCACTATTTGCATTTATCTGTGGAGACGCAATGCGTGCGTACTTTGAAACACAACCCGAAGAACCCGAAGATAAAAGCTTTCGCGACATTTTAGCAAGATATATCCGGTCATCTTATGCAGTAGGAAATATTCTACCCATCGGGTCGCACTATAAAGAATTTCCTTTTGTCGTATTTAAAAGTTACAGTTTGAAAGAAACTCGGCAAAAGATTTTTACTGATAAGTATTTACTATCGTCGCATGAATTGAATGTGTTAAATTTAATCTTATCAAAATAACTATCATTATCAATGTGAACGATTGTAACACAGGGTATAGAGGAATAGAGACGGGCTGTAATAGCGAGCAGATTTTTGATATAGTATCGACAGCGCCTGTATCTGAGGGTATGGTATTACAGCTAGCTGATGGTACTATTTATGCTAGTAATGTCATTGCTCTTAAACTTCTTGGTCGTACTATCGAGCAATTACAAGGGTCAACTTCGAGTGATTATCCTTGGCAAACGATTCATGAGGATGGTTCTGAGTTTACTGGCAATGAACACCCAGCAATGGTAGCACTCTCGACAGGTGAACCTTGTTTGAATGTGGTGATGGGTTTTTATAAACTGAATGGTGAGTTAGTTTGGTTAAAGCTTAATTCGCAACCGATGTTTCGTTCTGGAGAAGTTACACCGTATGGTGTTGTAACATCTTTTGTTGATATTACAGAAGCAAAATGTCAAATTGATGACAGATGTGATTTGGTATCTACCACTGAAATAAAGCAAGCACAAAACGAGCGATTACAACGTACAGTTTTAATTATTGATGATTGTCTAGAAGATATAGAAACTTATCGGCGTTATTTACTTAAAAATACAGAATATAATTATGTAATAATTGATGCCAAGTCAGGAAAACAAGGACTCGAAGTTTTTCAAAGCCACAAGCCAGATTTGGTATTGCTCGATTATTTACTGCACGATATTGATGGGCTGGAATTTATTACGCAATTAAAAAAAATACAAAATATATTATATACACCTGTAATTGTACTGACAGGGCAAGGTTCAGAAGAAGTTGCTGTACAAGCCATGAAGTTAGGCGCCTCGGATTATTTAATTAAGGGAGAAATTACTTCAGATAAACTACGGTCGGCTGTGAATTATGCGTTTGAAAAAGCACAACTACATCAGCGCGAACGAATTGTGACGCAAATTGCTACATCTATTCGGCAATCGTTGAATTTGGATGTGATTTTAGACACTACAGTTAAAGAAGTACGGCAGTTTTTACAGACCGACCGTGTATTAATTTTTCGTTTATTGCCTGATGGTAGTGGTACTGTTGTAACTGAGTCAGTCGGAATTGAATGGGCACCTATTCTCTCTTCAACAATTAGTGACCCCTGTTTTACTGGAAGCGACATTGAAGCTTATCGTCAAGGATTAGTTACTGCTGAAGCTGATATTTATACTGCTAATATTAACCCGTGTCATGTGGAATTACTTGAACAGTTTTCTGTACGGGCTAATTTAGTGGTTCCAATTTTACAGGGTGAAAATTTGTGGGGATTATTAATTGCCCATCACTGTTCGCAACCAAGAGAATGGCAGCAAATAGAAATTGATTTACTTATGCAACTGACACCACAGGTGGGAATCGCGATTCAACAAGGAGAACTGTTAGAAAGCGAAAAAGCTGCTCGTGAGTCAGCAGAAAAAGCGAATCGCATCAAAGATGAATTTTTGGCAGTACTTTCTCATGAATTGCGCTCACCCCTAAATCCAATTTTAGGTTGGGCAAACTTACTTAAAGATGGTAAACTCGACTCAAAGAAAATAGCCCACGCGGCAACGGTTATTGAACGTAGTGTTCTATTGCAAACAGGTTTGATTGATGATTTGCTCGATGTATCACGCATTTTACGTGGTAAGCTTGTACTCAACTCATCACCTGTGAACTTGGAGTCAATTATTACTTCTGCTTTAGAGGCAGTACAATTATCGGCGAAAGTCAAAGGTATTCAAATTAATACAATTATAGAACCAAATTTTCCACTAGCATTGGGTGATAGCGCGCGTTTACACCAAGTCGTTTGGAACCTGGTTTCTAACGCTGTGAAATTTACTCCGCGAGGAGGATGTGTATCGGTACGGCTTGAAGAGATAAATGGAATGGCGCAAATTACTGTGGGTGATACAGGTAAAGGAATTAAACAAGAATTTTTACCTTATATATTTGATTATTTTCGTCAAGAAGATAACAGCATCACTAGAAATTTTGGTGGGTTAGGGTTGGGGTTAGCAATTGCTCGGCACTTAGTAGAAGCAAATGGTGGAACGATATGTGCAGAAAGTGCTGGCATTGGACAGGGTGCAACTTTTACCGTTTGTTTGCCGTTAATGGCAAGTATAGAGAGCGATGTGAATAATAACGAAGTGATAAATAATTCTTTAGATTTAAATGGCGTTAGTATTTTAGTCATTGATGATGAAGTTGATTCGCTTTATTTTATCGCTTTTTTATTAGAGAAAGCGGGTGCGACGGTAACAGCAGTATCCGAATCTATGCAAGGACTTGAAATTTTAGCGCGATTTCAACCTGATATTTTAATTAGCGATATTGAAATGCCTAAAATGGATGGTTATATGCTGATTCGTGCTATTCGAGAACAAGGAATAACAATACCAGCTATAGCTTTAACTGCTCATGCTGGAGAGTTTGCTCTTCATCAAACCCTTGAAGCTGGGTTTCAAAAACATCTTCCTAAACCTATTCAAACTGATACTTTGATGCAAGTAATTGGGAGTTTACTTATAAATCAGTAGTTCATATTTATTATTTTTCATCGTATATTTTTATTACATTTCCGACACAGAGAACACAAGAAGAATAAGTAAATAGTGGTATACTATTGTTTAGCAATTATTTTGGCTCGCTACTTCTCTCCGACCTGTTACATGCTCGGTCAAGGTATCCCGCAAAAAGAAGATAAAAAAAAGATAAAAGGTACCGCAGTTTTTCTCTAAAAACACGTATTGTGAAAGAAATAGTTGTCGTAATTTTACAAAAGGCTTCTTAGACTTACACCAATTTTGATTGCTGTAATTGATAAATACTTAAGAAATGCTTGTCACTAAAATTACAATATTTTCTTTACAATCGATACTGGTAGTCTGGAAAAAACTCAATCTTGAAATCACCTAGCTTATTTGCGAGACCTATATGCAGAACGAAGAAGTATTTTTGAATTTACCTCTTGACAAGGGATGCAGTAGCAATCAGCGAATTGATACAATATCAACGGCGCCTGTTAGTGAGGGTGTGGTATTACAGCTAGCTGATGGTACTATTTACGCTTGTAATGCTACTGCTCTGAAAATTCTTGGTCGTACTGCGGATCAATTACAAGGGTCAACTTCATGTAATTATCCTTGGCAAACAATTCATGAAGACGGTTCTGAGTTTCCTGGTGATCAACACCCAGCAATGGTAGCACTCTCTACTGGTGAACCTTGTTTGAATGTGGTGATGGGTTTTTACAAACTTGATGGTGAGTTAGTGTGGTTAAAGCTCAATTCGCAACCGATGTTTCGTACTGGAGAAGTTGCACCATATGGGGTTGTAACAAGTTTTGTTGATATTACAGAATCAAAATGTAAAATTGAAGACAGATGCGAGTTATTTGATGCTGCGATAGAGCAAACAGAAAACGAGCGATTACAACGTACAGTTTTAGTTATTGATGATTGTCTAGAAGATAGAGAAACTTATCGGCGTTATTTGCTTAAAAATAAAGGATATAATTACGTAATAGTTGATGCCAAGTCGGGAAAACAAGCACTCGAACTTTTTCAAAGCCACAAACCAGATTTAGTGTTGCTCGATTATTTACTGCCTGATATTGATGGGTTAGAATTGCTCGCAGAATTAAAAAAGTTACAAAATATTTACTATACTCCTATAATTGTACTTACAGGTCAAGGTTCGGAAGAAGTTGCCGTACAAGCGATGAAGTTGGGCGCCTCAGATTATTTAATTAAGGGAGAAATTACTTCAGATAAACTGCGGTCGGCTGTTAATTATACGCTTGAAAAAGCACAGCTACAAAGGCGTATAAAGCAAAGTGAGGAACGATTGCGATTAGCTCTAGATGCAGCCCATATGGGTACTTGGGAGTGGAATCTTCAAAGCAATGCGATGATTTTCTCTGAGTATGTAGGGACAATGTTAGGGTTGGCTGCGGGTGAATCGTTACCAAATTATGAAGTGTTTTTAAATAATGTACACCCCGCTGACCGTGAACGGGTGAAAAGAGCTGCAAGTGATGCCATTGCATCTGGAAAAAAACAAGATGTCGAATTTCGGGTTGTTTGGGCAAATGGTACTGAGCGATGGTTGCAAATCGCAGGAAAATTATACACACATCGGAATGGACAACCACGCTGTATTATTGGGACAGTGCTTGATGTTACCGAATCTAAGCAGGCAGAAATAGCGCAGCGCTTAGTTTTCGAGCGCGAACGAATTGTTTCGCAAATTGCTGCTTCTGTTCGCCAATCGCTTAATTTAGATGCGATTTTGGACACTACAGTTCAAGAAGTACGGCAGTTTTTACAAACCGACCGTGTATTGATTTTTCGTTTAATGCCCGATGGCAGTGGTACTGTTGTAACTGAGTCAGTAGCAACTGAGTGGGCATCTATTCTCTCTTCAAGAATTAATGACCCTTGTTTTGCTGAAAAATACATTGAAGCTTATCGCCAAGGATTAGTGACTGCTAAAAAGGATATTTATACTGCTGATATTAACCCGTGTCATGTGGAATTACTTGAACAGTACTCTGTACGGGCTAATTTAGTAGTGCCTATTTTACAGGGTAAAAATTTGTGGGGATTGTTGATTGCCCATCACTGTTCGCAACCAAGAGAATGGCAGCAAATAGAAATTGATTTACTTATGCAACTGACAACACAGGTGGGAATTGTAATTCAACAAGGAGAACTGTTAGAAAGCGAGAAAGCTATTCGTGTTGAGGCAGAAAAAGCAAATCGCATCAAAGATGAATTTTTGGCGGTACTTTCTCATGAATTGCGCTCACCCCTAAATCCAATTTTGGGTTGGGCAAACTTACTTAGAAGTGGCAAGCTCGACGCTCTAAAAATAGCTCAAGCGGCAACGACTATCGAGCGCAATGTTAAATTGCAAATCGATTTGATTAACGATTTACTTGATGTGTCGCGAATTTTACGTGGAAAGCTTGTACTTAATTCATCACCTGTGAACTTGGAGTCAATTATTTCCGCTGCTTTAGAAACAGTACAATTATCGGCAGAAGTCAAAGCGATTCAAATTAATACAAGCTTAGAACCAAATATTAAACCTGTATTAGGCGATAGCGCGCGTTTACAGCAAGTCGTTTGGAATTTGCTTTCTAACGCCGTGAAATTTACTCCGCAAGGAGGATGTGTTGCGGTAATGCTTGAAGAGACGAATGGAATGGCGCAAATTACTGTGCGCGATACAGGTAAAGGAATTAAACGAGAATTTTTACCTTATATATTTGATTATTTTCGTCAAGAAGATAGCAGCACCACTAGAAATTTTGGTGGGTTGGGGTTGGGGTTAGCAATTATTAGGCACTTGGTAGAATTGAATGGTGGAACGATATGTGCAGAAAGTGCCGGTATAGGACAGGGTGCAACTTTTACCGTTTGTTTGCCGTTAATGGCAAGCACACAAAGTGATTTATATAATCACGAAGCAATAAATAATTCTTTAGATTTAAATGGCATCAATATTTTAGTTGTTGATGATGAAGTTGATTCGCTTAATTTTGTTGCTTTTTTCTTAGAACAAGCAGGTGCGACGGTAACAGCGGTATCTGAGTCTACGCAGGCACTCGAAATTTTAGCTCGATTTAAACCTGATATTTTGATTAGTGATATCGGAATGCCCGAAATGGATGGTTATATGCTGGTTCAGGCGATTCGAGAACAAGCAATAACAATACCAGCGATTGCTTTAACTGCTTATGCTGGTGAGTTTGATCGTCATCAGGCACTCAATGCTGGGTTTCAAAAACATCTTTCTAAACCCATTGAAACTCATAGTTTAATGCAAGCGATTGGCAGTTTACTTAACAAGTGAAGTGTTATGGTGCCTCAACCTTACTCAATATCATCTTGCTTCTCTTTTTATCAAACTGATTGTAGACTTTTCAAGTTTAATACAAATTCTAGTAAGACGAGTTATAGGCGCCTATATTACCCGCCAACTTTCGAGAAGTTTAATTTACTAAATCTAATTTTGTCATATATATAAATAATACCATATAGGCATTTAATAAATATCGATTAAAATAAGCTATTTAACTTTCTTCCCTATCAAAATCAGCTATAATATCTTGAATTTCATTGGTAGCAATATCTTCTCGGTCAGACTTAGAATAAATCGTTAATAGTAAAATACTTGTAGGTGACTCAACTTGATAAATCAACCTATATCCAGCATTCTTACCTTTTTTTATATTACTATTGCGAACCCTTAATTTATAAACAACATATTCCTCACCAATATCTCCTATTCTATCTCCTAAAATATTACCTTGCTGTAATTCCTCAATAATTAATTGAATATCAGAACGAATGTTGCGAAATCTCTTGGAAAGGTCGCGCAAATTTCGTTTAAATTCAGCGGTTAAATCAATGGTTTAATCTGACGATAAACACTGGATGCGTTATTATAAACTCGATAGTGTCAATCATCATTGCTTTCAAGTATGGAAGAGCGATAACAACACTTGGCAAGACGATATTAGAGTTAAAGCTGCTTTCTTTCTACAAGCAAGAGATGACGACCATTGGATGCGGTATGAATATATGAAAAATGGACAACATAGCACTTTTAATATATGGAAAGGAGATAATACTTGGGTATCTTGAATGTGAACCAATGGTTCACATTTTTGAAATTGGTTATTAAGGCGCCTCAAGAGTACGGAATTTTAATGAAGAACGTAATACCTTATATAACACAGGAAGCGCAAATAAAGAATTTGGAGTTTTAATCATATGTGCCACTTCAGCAAATCTTTTAGAGATATCGGAATCACTGACTGAAAGCTCTAAAATTTTATCTATATACATTTGCATCAACTGTGTAATTTTATCTGCTTTACCACCTTCTGTTGTTTCGTAGCGAAAATCTTCACCTGTTGCCATCAACCAGGGTGTTTGTAAAATTTTTGCTAATTGTTTTTGGAACTTTAATGTAAAACCTTTTACGTTACAAGGCGAATTTTTAAATTGCTCTTTCAAGCAACGTGAAAGTTCTAATGCAGAAGCAGCTCCTGTTGTCATTCCTTGACCGTAGATTGGATTAAATGCACAAACTGCATCCCCAATTGCGACTATACCATCTGGAAGGCGTGAAAGTTTTTCGTAATGGCGCCTGCAATTTTCTGTGCGTCGATAACCATATACTGGGGATATAGGTTTTGCGTTTTTGATGGCATCATAAATTATCGGACTACGTAGACTTCGGGCAAATTTTAAAAAACTATCAGCATCTGTAGGTGGGTAATCTTTGGACATCCCAGCCAGTGTAATTGCCCAACGATTCGCTTCTACAGGGTATAAAATTCCACCGCGCAAGCTGTCGGGTGGTTTTGCCGCTACTAACAGTGCTTTCCAAGAAGCGCAAAACTCATCTGGAACTTCATACCAGCATGTACTGTATCCTAAAAAAGAATTAATTATCGTTGTTTCGGGCGCCTGGTAGCCAATTTCTTCTAAAAACTTGGGTAACTGCGAGTTACGTCCACTAGCGTCAACGACTAAATCGGCTGTTAGTTCTTTGTCGAGAGCGCTATTTTTACAATGTAATTTAACTCCAGATACTTGATTCTCAGTATTTACGAGTAGTCCTTTGAACAAGGTAGACGTTACAAACTCTAAATTTGGAATTATTTGTATTAAAGCAGAATCCTTGTATGATAAAAATTTAAGTTTAACAACTTTTACTCCAGTCCATATTTCAATTGTGGCTACTGTTCTATTTACACAATCTTTATTTATAGTAAATTCATAAAGCATATTTTGTAAAAAAACATGTCTTTCAGGATTTTTTGAGCAGTGAAGTAAAACAAAAATTAGTTGTAAAAGTGTACTTTTACCACCTCCATTTTGACTACCAATTGGAAAAATATTTGGTACAAAAGCTTTTTCAAAAGTTATATCAACATTTTTTAAAACACGAAATTCAGGAACTTGAACTCGCTGCAAACGCATAAATCGCTCCTATTAACGATTAAATATCAACTAATTACTATCATTACTTGGAATAGTTATTAAACACTATAAGCATGAAAATTGATTTTAACATGTCTACTCCTAAGCAAATGCCCTTCACATTCTATGAACAAAGCTTCTGTTACTCCTACTGTATCTTCTCGACCATCAGCATACTTGGCTATTTGCTGACCTACAATTCTCAAACCTAGTTTTTGTAATATTTATGGTGATATCACTAAATATGTTGAACCTGTATCAACTAGTGCATCGAATTCGCATGTACGTAGTAAGCTGGGTGCTAGTAAACCTCGACTTATTAATGCTTCGTCTATTGCGTTGGTTAGTTTTATTTTGGTGTAAACTGCTCCCATTGTTTGAGTCATTAATTTTAGGTTACTGGTTATATATTAATTATATATTATTGGTATTGTCAGTTTCTAGGAGGGCGCCTCTTGTTGAGCTTGTTGGTAAGCTCTAAGTCGCTCCAACGCCACTCTCCTTAACGGGGGAAACCCCCGCACGGAGGTGGCTCCCCAACCTACGTATTTGCGATTGATAATAAATTATAGCTACTGTAGGATATAAGTATCGGTTCATTTTGTAAAAGATAGCACGTAATTATGATTACTCAATCGTTAATTAGTGAGATTGTCAGCAAGCAGCGTCAGTTTTTCTATACGGGTGCAACTAGAGATGTTAGTTTCCGTGTTGAACAACTAAGAAACTTGAAACAAGGAATAATGCAATATGAACATGAGATTACTCAAGCGTTAAAAGCTGACTTAAATAAACCAGAGTTTGAAGTTTATGGTGCAGAGTTTTCGCTAATTTTTACTGAAATTGCTGATGCTATTAAACATCTAAAGAATTGGGTAAAACCTCAAAGAAAAGGACTTGAATTGTCTTTTTTGCCTGGGTCGGCTTATTTATATCCTGAACCATTGGGTGTTGGTTTAATTATAGGCCCCTGGAATTATCCTTTTCAATTATCTTTACTGCCGTTAGTAGGCGCCATTGCATCAGGTAATTGTGCAATTGTCAAGCCTTCTGAAATTGCTTCTCATACTTCCCATGTAATAAATGACGTAATATCAAAGGTTTTCCCGCGCGAATATATTGCTGTTGTTGAAGGTGGGGTAGAAACTACTCAAGAGCTGCTGCAAGAAAAGTTTGACCATATCTTTTTTACAGGTGGTACAGCCGTCGGTAAAATTATTATGAAGGAAGCAGCAAAACATTTGACACCAGTTACTTTGGAATTAGGTGGTAAAAGCCCTTGTATAGTTGATACAGATATTAATCTTGAAGTTAGCGCGCGACGAATTGCGTGGGGCAAGTTTTTGAATGCTGGCCAAACTTGTATTGCACCTGATTACCTATTAGTAAATAAGTCTATTAAACAGGATTTATTAAAAGCAATAGCAGATAGTATCAAAGAATTTTATGGCGATAACCCAATAGACAGTCCTGATTACTGTAGAATTATCAGTGAAAAGCATTACACTAGATTGATAAATTACATTGAAGGAGATATTTACTTTGGTGGCGAATATAATTCTGATAAATTATTTATTGCTCCAACTGTAATCAACAATGTTTCGTGGCAAGATTCAATTATGGAGGAAGAAATTTTTGGTCCAATTCTTCCTGTTATTGAGTACGAAGATATTAATGAGGTTATAGCAGCAATAAATTCTCGTCCGAAACCTCTTGCTTTATACTTGTTTACAAATAATAAAGATTTACAAGGGCGAATATTACGTGAAACTTCATCTGGTGGTGTTTGTATTAATGATACTATTAAGCACTGCGGAGTGGCTTCGTTACCTTTTGGTGGTGTAGGAGATAGTGGAATTGGTAAGTATCACGGCAAAGCTAGTTTTGACGTTTTTTCGCATTACAAGAGTGTTTTGAAACGGGGTTTTGGTTTTGACATGAAAGTTTTGTATCCTCCTTACGAGGGTAAATTAGCTTTGCTCAAGCGGGTTTTTGGTAAAAATTAAAATGGGATGGGTGTCCTGCCCGTCCTTTTGTAGAATTTATAGGAAAAAGCACTCTTCGTGCTTACTACGAGCTATTTTAAACATCTTATTGCTTCTAGTAGTCCGCGTGCTTTATTTAGGGTTTCTTCGTATTCTTTTTCGGGTTCTGAGTCTGCCACCAAACCGGCGCCTGCTTGTACACTAACTTTGCCTGCGCGCGCTACCATTGTACGGATGGCTATGGCTGTATTTAATTGTCCTTCAAAGTCGTAGTATCCATATACACCTGAGTATACTCCTCGGCGTGATGGTTCTAGTTCGTTGATTATTTCCATTGCTCTAATTTTTGGCGCCCCACTTACTGTTCCTGCGGGAAAACAAGCTTTCATTAAGTCCCATGCTGTTTTTGATGGCGCCAGTTTACCTATTACGTTACTGACGATGTGCATGACATGAGAGTATCGCTCAATAACCATTAATTCATCGACGCATACGCTGCCACTTTCACATGCTCGACCTAAGTCGTTTCTACCTAGGTCTACTAACATGACGTGTTCGGCAATTTCTTTGGGGTCTTGTAATAAGTCTTTTGCTAGTGCGTCGTCTTCTTTTGGAGTTTTACCGCGTTTTCTTGTGCCTGCTATTGGACGCAGTGTTGCTATATTGTTACCGTCGGCGTCTTTTTCGGCTTTTACCATGACTTCTGGACTGGAGCCTATTATTTGCCAGTCTTGGAAGTTAAAGTACGCCATGTATGGTGATGGGTTGATTTGACGTAGTGAGCGGTAAAGTGAAAAGGGGTCTCCGCTATATTCGGTTGTTAGACGCTGGGAAATTACTACTTGAAATATATCGCCTGCTTTGATGTATTCTTTGGCTTTCTCGACACTGCGACAAAATTCTTCTTTACTAAAGTTACTTTGATACTCTTCGGTTTCGTTTGAACGAGGCGCAAGACTTGCAGGTGGTGTCCATTCTAAAATAGTTTTGGCTGGCTGAAGCGGTGATGATAATTTATCCACCATTTGCGTAACACATTCTACGGCTTTGTTGTACGCTTCTTCTACATCACTGTTGCGTAAATCTGCATATGCTATTACCCAAATTTTACGTTTAACTTGGTCAAATATGAGTAAATTGTCTACCTGCATCCACAATCCATCAGGTATATTACGCTCATCTTGAGTATGAATTGGCACTCGCGGTTCTATCCACTTGATTAATTCATAACCCCAAAATCCAAATAAACCACCTATTCCTGGTGGTAACTCTGGTAACTTAACTGGATTATATGGCGCCAAACAGTTTGCTAATGCTTCAAATGGGTCGCCATCGAATACTACTTGTCTTGCGTCGCGATGCGTTTGCGTTGAAAGTTCTCCACGCGCTTCTAATACCCATAAAGGATTACAACCAAGCAAACTATAACGTCCGACTTTCTCACCACCTTCGACTGATTCCAACAAAAAACTATAAGGTTGTCCAGCACATACCTTATACCAAGCTGAAACAGGTGTATCTAGGTCTGCAACCCACTCTTGATATACCGGAACAAAATTACCAAGATTAGCTAATTCAGTAAATTGTGAGAAATCGGGAAAAATCATAGAAAAGAGTTATGAGTGCGCTCGTGCTGAGTGCTGAGTGAGGGAATAAGAGTTGAGAGTAGAAAGTGGGACTCTTTACTCTCTTTACTTCTTAAACTCAGCACGAGCGCACTCAGCACTTTTAACTTTAAATTAGTTATGCGTCGTAAGTATACTTACCGCTGAACTTGAGTTGAGCAGGGCTGGGGTTTTCACCAATTCTACGGTCAACGTAACGTACTTTTTCACGTCCTTGGTTGACTTTTTCTGGGAATACACCATCTGCTGGGTGAATCTTTGTAGTTTCACCGCTTGGAAGAATCCGGTAAATTTGGTAATTGGTGATTTTAAATTTCCGAAGCTGACCACCGAGTGCGATGCCGTATTCTTTACGAGCTAAATACAACAGGTTATCACCTTGACGCATTTTAGCGGCGCCACCAGTGGGCATTTCAAAAACTTGCTCTTTGGGGCTAGTCCAGGTGATTGCGTACATTTCTTCCTCGGCTGCTTTGGTAAGCAAGCCGCCAGTGGAGCCACCGAATAAAGGAGCTTGTCCAGAAAGTGTTTCTGCCATAAGGTTTTCACTTCATAGTTTTTACGGCATCCTAACATTGCCCGGTAGACAACATTGCGATTATTTCATAGTCTGTAACACTTTTTTAGAAGTGGAAAGTCCTGAGTGCTGAGTACCGAGTGTTTTTTACTCCAAACTCAGCACTCAGAACTCAGCACTTTTAACTCCTAACTCCTAACTCTTGGCTTTTTGTCACGGTGGGTACAGTAAAGTGGAATTCGCTTCCTTGGTTTTTTCCTGTTGATTGTGCCCAGATGTCTCCTCCCCAACCTGAGACAATTTGACGACAAATTGCTAACCCTAGCCCTGTTCCTCCTGCTGTTCTTCTTAAGGCGCCTTCTTCTTGGTAAAAACGGTCGAATACAATTTCGAGACGATTTGGCTCGATTCCTCTACCTGTGTCGGCAATTGTGACTTCGACCATTTGCTCGCTGTTGAGGCGCCCAATGATTGTAATTTTTCCGTCGGGTGGAGTGAATTTACAAGCGTTGTCTATCAGCTTTGCAAAAACTTCTACTAGCCAATCTCCATCTGCCAATACTAAGGGCAAATTATCGGCGATGTTAGTAGTTATTTGTGGCAGATTTTCAATCGCTGTACGGGCACGTACTCGACTCAGGGCTAAATCGATACATTCCTGTAATGTCAATGATTCTGGATGCCATTCAACTCGACCGCTTTCAAGATTCGATAGTGTTAAGAAATCTTGCACGAGCTTTCGCATTCGCTCGGAATCTGATAAGGCTGTGTTGAGCATTACTTGCTGCAATTCCAAGGGCATATCAGGTTCCGAAGCAAGGCTTTCTAAACAAACTTGAATTGTTGAAAGTGGTGTGCGTAGCTCGTGTCCAGTAATGGCGATTAAGTTACTACGGGTACGGTCGAGTGCTTCAAGTTGACTGTTGAGGTCTTCAAGGTTGGCAAACGACTCGGCTTGAATTAATGCGGCGCCTATTTGAGTTGCTATTGCTTTAACTAAATCTATTTCGCCTGTGTGCCAAATGTGTGGCGAATTTCCACAGTAATGTAACTCAACAATCCCCAACAATCGTCCTTGATAATAAACAGGTTCAAGTAACCAAGAACGAATTCCTAGTTTCTCTACGTGTTTCCATACCACGCTTGATGTTGATGTACGACTGTCGTTCATTGTATCGGCAACGCACACCCCTTCTGAATGCTTTACAACTTCCGCAAATAACGGATTGTTGTCTAGCTGCCAAGTTTGTCCTTTTACCGATGTTACCCCCGCACGAATAAACTCATGCTCGATTGTCGCTCCCAAGTCACTCACCTGTGCGCGATAAATTAAACACCTACAGGCGCCTAATATTTGTCCTAGTTCTTGCGCTGCTGCATGAAGTACTTCTTGTGGGTTTAATGAACGCCTAATTGTTGTTGTAATTGAGTTGACTAAACGCTCTTTTCGTGCTTGGGCGGCAATTGAACGATAAGCTTTATGCAATTTGTATTGACTCGCCTGCAAATAAGTTACTAAGCGCTGTACAAACGGATCTGTGTCTATATCACAGGCATACTCGTTTGTTTTTACAGGCTCTAAAACATCTTTGTACTTACCAATACCAAATCGGCGCCGAGCCGAGTTGATTTTTTTGGTTAGCTCCGGTCGGTAAGTTTGAATGCGCGTTAATAGCAAATCAGCAGCTTTCAGGCTAACACCTCGCTCCGACGTCCAGATTCCCTCAAACCTTCGCGCTGTGTCCATATCTAAGCTTGGACTTAATTCGCGTAGGTCTTCCTCATCTTGACTATCGTGTCGGCTGGTTGAACGTGAAAACTCTCGACAAACCAAACAAGTGGCATAGTTTTGAGCAATCACAATTAGATGCCATTCAAGACTGAGGGCATCTTCTGGTTCAAAAGCTACTTTTTCGTAATACTCGGAACTGCTAGTAAAATCAGTTTCCGGGGCAGCCAAAACATATACTTGGTCACTTCGTTGTGCTAGTCGCTCATATCGATGTGCCTCTTGGCGATAAAAACGCTCGCGCTGAAAACTGGCTATTACCAGCGGGGCTTCGAGAGTTGCCGCCAATACTTGGTCTTCCATCGCATGGGAGAGGGCTGTTAGCGAAGCTTTAAAATACAGTTGTGGACGTAGGTAGGGTAAGGTCTGTAGCAAATCGCTCAGTACCGAAGTCGAAATGCTCATGCGTTTCTCGAGCAAAAATCTGGACAAAAAACCATCTCTCAGCTGCATTGTACAAATTACAACGGTCTTTCAATCCAAACACATGGTTGCGATATGTAAAGATTAGCAAAGCCGAAGCCGAAAGTTTTAGATTCCTCTCTATAGATATTTGTTTTTCTTATTATACATGGTTAGTTTCCTCTATATATTCGCACATCAGTTAAATTTTATCTACCCTAATAATGACAACTTGGCGCCATCACTCCAGTAGTATAATTAGCAATATTAAAAAAGTATTAATAATATTACATTTGTTTAAAATTATCTCAGTATTTCAATTGCTTATTTTTGTTGATACTCCCCTGTTTACAATATATCCAATACCACTCCAGATGCATAACTATCCTTAAGACAAACCTTAACATAAGTTTAGATTTGTAGTTTAATTCACACTTAAGAGCCTTGTCCCAGATTCAACATATTATCAACATATTAAGTGATAATCAGAACAGATGGTATTTTTATACAGTTAACTTTAAATTTAATTTATTAGTATACAAAAACACAATTCTGGCTCAATAGTAATACGTAAAATTCAAATTCAATTAGTAGATTTAATTGGCAAGATGCAGATATTGCGATGTTTGACAAATTAATGTAATATAACTTTGTTGAAAAATATAATTACAAAATCATGTAAAATAAACTCAATTGTAAACTATTTATTTCAGATGGTTTTGCACGTGTAACTTTATCGTCATAAGTAGTTTAATCCTTGTCAGCAAAGACTTTGATGGGGGAAATGAGTTTGAAAATAACTTTAAAAACAGCAGGTAAATCATTTCCCTATGCCTTGAAGAAAAGTGAGTATTTATATACTCACTTACTTCAACATCTCGTCTTGCATTTTCAACAGTAGTAGGCATTTTCCTTTACCTGCTTGCGGTGAAACATGAAAATTGCGATTGTTGCTCCTTTATGGGAACGTGTACCTCCTAAAGGTTATGGTGGTATTGAACTAATTGTTAAGTTATTAACCGACGAATTAGTTCGGCGTGGTCATGACGTCACATTATTTGCTTCAGGAGATTCAATAACAGCAGCAAAACTTAAAACAGTACACCCACAAGCGCTACGACTTGACCCGAATATCAAGGAACCGGGTATTTATGAGCATATGCTCCTCGCTGATGTTTTCCAGCACGCGCATCATTTTGATGTTATCCACTCTCACTTTGGCTACCAAGCTCTTTCTTACAGCAGTTTCGTCAAAACTCCTACTGTTCACACACTCCACGGCGCCTTTTCTGAGGAAAATGAGAAAATATACCGTCGCTTTGCTTGGCAGAAGTTCATTAGTATTAGCTTTTCGCAACGCGAACCACGTTTGGGCTTAAATTACATTCACACCGTCTATAACGGTATCGACACAAGCGTCTACGCTTTTAACTCAGAACCCGTACAACCACCATTACTAGCTTTTGTTGGACGCATATCGCCAGAAAAAGGCCCCGTCGAAGCCATCAAAATTGCCCGTGCGACTGGCTTACCCTTAAAAATGGCGGGTAAAATTGACGTTGTAGATAAAGATTTTTACACCGAGCAAGTTGAACCACTCATCGATGGTGAGCAAATTCAGTTTTTGGGTGAAGTCTCTCACGAAGAAAAGGTGAAACTTCTATCAGAAGCATCTGTAACTTTATTCCCCATTAATTGGCGAGAACCATTTGGTTTAGTAATGATTGAGTCAATGGCAACTGGTACACCTGTTGTTGCTATGGGTCTGGGGTCTGTACCCGAAGTTATTGCTCACGACAAAACTGGTTACGTGTGTCACTCTCTTGAAGCCATGATTGAAATGGTTCCTTATGCTATGAAGCTTGACCGTCATACTTGTCGCGAGTATGTTGTTAACCGCTTTAGTGTTGAATCTATGGCATCGGAGTATGAACGCGCTTATTCGATGGTTATGGGCAACGGATAAAACGGATGTAACGGATGTAGCTGATCAACTATCCGTTACATCCGCTACATCCGTTGCCAGATATATTATAAATACTTATATATGTAAGAAAGGCTTTTGCTTGGCTTAATCAACTAGTAATCGCTTGTTAAGCAGTTTTTTCAAGTATTTTGTTCTTTTAGAACAATTATAGGCGTTTTTTAACATATATAATTTAATCAAATAGAAAAACTTTTGATATCAGGCGCCATTTATGCGTTAAAGCTGTAATAATGTTTTCGGTTGATTTGTGTCTTGAAATTTACATTTAATCATACGGAAATCAACACATTTTTATCGTCTTTGACATACTATCTGGCGTTATAATCTATAAAATTTCTAAAAGATTTACATAAGTTAACAAAGCGACTCGTTGCGTTTATTGTGTAAGTTTTATACCAAAATGCTTGGTATAGATATTTCTAACAGTGCTGTTTGCGGTTCTACGGCAACACGGCAATAACGAATTGAATTAAAAAAAAGGCGCCTTTTTTCCTGTTGACGCTTTTTTGACGAAGAAACTAGACCTGTTATCACCTGGAAATTGGAGCATGACACCGGATACATTAATCGCACCGGAAAAAATTTTGCTGGACGGAAAAGCTTTTGTCCCTGCCGACCAAATCCCTATTCCTGAATGGCCCTGTGTGGCTAGCTCGCGTCCACAGCCTACATTAACTATTAAAGATGACGATTTATTTTTAGTTACAGATACTTTAGGTAATATTTCTGGGTGCGGTCTTGGTGACAGCAACCCAAGTATGGGATTATTTTGTTCAGATACACGCTTTTTAAGTCGCTTAGAGTTACAAATTGACGGATACTCGCCTGTTTTATTAAGCAGTACTGCTGATAAAGGGTTTTCATTATCTGTTTTATGTACTAATCCGCGTATTGATGAGCGTTTACGACCTGATACGATTGGTATTCGTCGTGAGCTTGTGTTAAACGGCGCCTTATTTGAAGAAATAGAAGTATCTAATTACAGTACTACAACAATTAGTTTTGAGCTTAGTCTTAGTTTTGACGGTGATTTTGCCGATTTATTTGAAGTGCGTGGACATGGCAGAGAAAAACGCGGCCGCTTATTGCGTTTAGCTGAAGGGGTCTCTCATCTTGAGGTGCCATCAGAAGAAGACCATGAACATCATCATAATTCAGACGAAGTAACCGAAAAGTCTTTATTCCTTGCTTATCAGGGTTTAGATGGAATAATAATGGAGTCGCGGATTAAGTTCCAGCACCGTCAGCCAGATTATTTTAAAGGTTATACAGCACTTTGGCGGTTTGAACTGGCGCCGCATGAAAAGCAAAAAATAGGTTATCGTGCTAGACCTGTTACAAATAATAAGTCGAGTTCAATTGTCAGTGCGCCTGTAACATTAGGTCAGGCGAAAGCTGCTGAAGTAATGGAAGAGCAAAACTGGGTACAGCAAATAACCCGGATTCGCGCTGATAAAGGTATATTCAACCGAGTTATCGAGCGTGCGGAACAGGATATGTATTTGCTACGACAGTCATTTGGTAAGCATAAAACCGTATCCGCTGGAGTACCTTGGTTTTCGACGCTGTTTGGACGCGACTCAATAATCACCGCTTCGCAAACCTTGATGTTAAATCCTGAAATTGCGAAGGAAACTCTTACTTTATTAGCTATATACCAAGGTAAGCTCGAAGACGAATGGCGTGAAGAGGAACCAGGAAAAATTCTACACGAATTACGATTTGGAGAATTAGCACGCTGTAAAGAAGTACCTCATACTCCTTATTACGGTACAGTCGATGCGACTCCATTATGGTTAATGCTTTATGCTGAATACTACGCTTGGACACATGACTCTGAAACCCTAGAAAATTTGTGGAATAATGCGCTTTCCGGGATGGAATGGATTGACCGCAATATGAAACAAACAGGTTATTTAAGCTATCACCGCAGGTCGAGACTAGGTTTAGCAAACCAAGGTTGGAAAGATTCTGGTGATTGTATAGTTAACCGTAAAGGTGAACTTGCCTATGGTTCAATAGCACTGTGTGAAGTACAAGCGTATGTTTATGCTGCTAAATTACGTCTGGCTGAAATTGCCCGAATGAAAAAGCGTTTAGATTTAGCAGACCGTTGGACTGATGAAGCGCGTAGTCTGAAAATGCGTTTTAACCGTGATTTTTGGATGGAAGACCAAGATTTCTGTGCCCTAGCTTTAGATGGTGATGGGAAACATGTAGATAGTATTACTTCTAACCCAGGTCACTGTTTACAACTAGGTATATTTACTCCCGAAAAAGCTTACAGCGTTGCCGAAAGATTACGGGCGCCGGACATGTATAACGGTTGGGGTATTCGTACCTTGAGCAGCTTATCACCTGCATACAATCCAATGGGATACCATATTGGTTCCGTGTGGCCCCATGACAACTCAATGATTGCTATGGGGTTACGTTCCCTCGGTTTAATAGACCAAGCACTCGAAGTTTTTCAGGGACTAGTTGACATGACCAGCGTTCAACCATACCAACGTCCACCTGAACTACTTTGTGGATACGAACGTGATGGAGATAACGCTCCAGTGCTATATCCTGTAGCATGTTCACCACAAGCATGGGCAACTGGTAGCGTCTTCCAACTAATACAAATGATTGTCAATCTTGTTCCAGATGCACCAAACAACTGCCTTAGAGTTATTGACCCAGCTTTACCCGAATCAATTACTCACCTTTCTATACACAACTTACGTGTAGGTCCAACTATTCTCGACCTAGAATTTGAGCGTTCAGGTAACACAACAGCTTGCCGTGTAGCTAAAAAACGCGGCAACCTACGTGTCGTTATTGAAGCCTAAACATGTAGAGACGCGATATATCGCGTCTCTACATTAATTATTTTTCTTCTTGAACGTCGCTTTTGTGTCCAGGTGATGCTTCAAATATTGCATCAAGCTGCTGACGAGCGTCTTCTACGTTAATAGAACGCATTACTAATAAAGGTTCTTTAATTAAATTGCCCGAACTATCCAACAATTCTGGATGAGGCACAAATTGCTTTCTTGCTGTGTAACCGTAATTACCACCTTGTGGTCTTGTTGTATATGTTCGCTCTCTATCAAAACTAAACATAATTAAGTTACGAATCAAATTCGCAACAGCAATAATCGCGAGAACTGTAAAAGCAAGAATGTAAATAAGGTGTAACATAGGGGTTTCCTCCAAGGCAGCGTATTATTAAAGGGTTTATAAATCGATACTAGATTTGCAGTTTGTACTTGATACTGAAATTTAAATGCAATCAAATCAAAACAAGAACTACGAAAACTTACTTAACTAGCTAAATATTGGGCTACACTCTTATCTTTTATCGATACTAAGTAGCATAATATACTTTAATCTGAAGATAAACTGGTTAAATCATTTCTTTGTAATTGTAAAGTAATATAGCTGTACTTCCTACACTTCACCTTGAGCGCGATGATTCATAGCCACATTCCAACATTCGGTAACAAGCTGATGCCAAGGCATTAAGGCTTCCATATCGATTCCAACTTGTCCAGAGGTCGCGCTAAACATCATCTTCGCAGTATTTACCTGTTCTTGCGCGGTCTTTACTCGCTGCTTCAAGTCTGACTGCTGCTGTGTACTCATAAAATCAATCCGCTCAGTTTCAAGCAAGTGCAAGGCACGGGCAAACCAGTACTGGAAATCTTCCAATAAAGGCTGTAAAACTGACTTTAGTAATTCCGGTTCTGGTAGATTTGAGTCCCGCATAAATGAGAAGCATACTTCTAACTTTCTTATTAATATTAACTTTTTTAACGATTCTTAACACTCTAGAATCATAAGATACTTCTCACACCTGGCATTTTGTAGCAAGGGCTACAATCTATATTATAGTCGATTTGATTAATTACCTGTAAAACTTTAACTATATAGGGAACACAAACCTTTTACTGTCAATATGTACAGTTATGATACAAAAACATGACTTTTACCTTAGTCCGACTCTATCGTTAACATAGATGCAGAACTATGTTCTGTTCTTCGGCGCCTCAAAAGTGCAAAAATCACATTTGTAACAAGTCCAATACCAAAATTAATTTTGCGATTGGAATATTAAAATTACCATTACAGGTAATCAAAAGCAAATTGATTTAGTTTTTTAATTTAAGTACTAATTAAGTAGTAAGTCAATGTGTCAGAGGAGGTATCTTTGTGTAAAGATGAACAGAATATAAATATTTTATTAAGAAAGCATGAGAGAATATATCGCGCCGTAGCGGTATCTATAGGTTAGAGTTTGTTGACTTGATATTGTTAAAATCATCCTCCACATGGCTTAAGTTGTGAATGACGGGCGACCTAGGAGCGGCGCCACAATAATCAAAAACGACCATGTTAGTATAGGAACTATTTTTTTACAATATAAGCGCAAGTCCAAATACAAAGTAATTAAAGAATTAAGCCAAAGGTAAAACAGCCGATGTCGCCAAACGTAACACAACTAGATAATAATCAGCCAGAGCAATCAGAGCAATCATCCGTCGAAAAAATTAGTTTACCCCGCACAAGCGAGTCGGAAAGCTTGAAGAAAATTCGCCATACGACTTCTCACGTCATGGCAATGGCAGTACAAAAGCTGTTTCCCAAGGCACAAGTTACAATTGGTCCTTGGATTGAAAATGGTTTTTACTACGACTTTGATAGTCCAGAACCTTTTGCTGAGAAGGATTTAAAATCCATCTACAAGGAGATGATAAAGATTATCAACCGTAAACTGCCAGTAACGCACGAAGAAGTTAGTCGAGAAGAAGCGGAACGTCGAATTAACGCAATTAACGAGCCTTACAAGTTAGAAATACTAGCGGACATCAAGCAAGAACCCATAACAATTTACCATGTGGGTGACCAATGGTGGGATTTGTGTGCAGGACCTCACGTTGACAATACAGGTGATTTAAACCCGAAAGCAATTGAACTTGAAACTTTAGCAGGCGCCTATTGGCGTGGCGACGAAACCAAGGCACAATTACAGCGTATATATGGCACCGCATGGGAAACACCCGAACAGCTAGCAGAGTACAAGCGACGTAAAGAAGAAGCACTACGTCGTGACCACCGTAAACTAGGCAAAGAGTTAGGGTTATTTATATTCTCTGACTTAGTAGGGCCGGGTTTACCATTATGGACACCCAAAGGCACTTTGTTACGGAGTCTTTTAGAAAATTATCTCCAACAAGAACAAATTAAACGCGGTTACTTGCCTGTTGTTACTCCTCACATTGCCAAAGTTGATTTGTTTAAAACTTCGGGACACTGGCAGAAGTACAAAGAAGACATGTTTCCTCTCATGGCAGAGGATGAAGAAGCGAAAGCTCTGGAAATGGGTTTTGTCATGAAACCAATGAACTGTCCTTTCCACATCCAGATATATAGCAGCGAACTACGCTCATACCGTGAGTTACCAATGCGTCTCGCCGAGTTTGGCACAGTATACCGCTACGAACAATCTGGAGAATTAGGTGGTTTAACACGTGTGCGCGGATTTACAGTTGATGACTCGCACTTATTTGTAACACCCGAACAACTCGACTCTGAATTTCTCAACGTCGTTGATTTAATATTGTCAGTGTTCAAAAGTTTGCAACTAAAGAACTTTAAAGCACGCTTAAGTTTCCGCGACCCAGAAAGCGACAAATACATAGGTTCAGACGAAGCATGGGAAAAAGCTGAGGGTGCCATTCGTCGCGCAGTTGAAAATTTGGGAATGGACCACTTTTTAGGTATAGGAGAAGCTGCCTTCTACGGTCCCAAATTAGACTTTATCTTCCAAGACGCATTAGAAAGAGAATGGCAACTTGGAACGGTACAAGTTGACTACAACTTACCCGAACGCTTCGATTTAGAATATGTTGCTGAAGACGGTTCACGTAAACGTCCAATTATGATACATCGGGCGCCATTTGGTTCCTTAGAACGATTAATTGGTATTTTAATTGAAGAATACGCAGGTGACTTTCCATTATGGTTGGCGCCAGAGCAAGCACGTTTACTACCAGTAAGCGAACAATTCTTAGACTACGCCAAAGAAGTTGCTGCCAAAATGCGCGCTGTAGGTATCCGTGCAGAAGTAGATATCAGTGGAGACAGACTAGGTAAAATAATTCGTAACGCCGAAAAACAAAAAATACCAGTAATGGCAGTAGTAGGCGCCAAAGAAGTAGAAACAAACACCCTAAGTATCCGCACACGCGCATCAGGAGAACTAGGAAGCGTAGCAGTAACAGAAGTCATCGACAAAATGAAAAACGCAATCACCAACTTCGAGAACTTCTAACACTCATGTAGCACAGGCATCCTGCCTGTGCAGTCAAAAATTTACATATCACAACAACTCAAAAATTTAATATAAGTTGTATGAATAGCAAAGAAATAATCATTACCAAGGATGAAAACCTGTAATGAAATTAACCTCAGTTAAAACAGGCAAAAAACGTCCTCCAGTACTTCTAATACATCTCGCAGAAGCTTGATGGTGTAACCCTCGCTCAGTTGTTTTCCAGGAGTAAGTTCTTTGCCTAAGTCTTGTCCCTCGATAAACTCCTGAATTAAGAAAAATTCGCCATTTTCTTCAAAATAAGCGAAGAGCCTGGGAATTTGATTATGGCTTTGTCCCAGGTTGTACATTATTTTCGCTTCTGTCTCAAACAACCGTAAAACTTCTGGTTGTATAACTTGAGGATGTAAGCGCTTGACAACACATTTTGGCTTCGGTTCTGCGGGAATGTCTAAATCTTCTGCCAAGAACGTTTCGCAAAAGCCTCCTTGCCCCAATTGCTCGATAATCTTGTAATGCTGCCGTATGACTTGTCCAATCATTGCGTTGATGCCACTGAAGTTATTATTGTAAATTTTGGCACAACAACCCTTCCGCAGTCAGTACTTAATTCAAGTTTTCAGGTTTAATATTTTCTTAACAATTATGGGATGGCGCCTTCGTCAGAATTTTTTTCCTCTTCCTCTGATTCAATTGTATCAAATTTTACTTTATTGTATAAATCTTGCAACGTAATTTCAAACGGAACAGTCACTAAAGAAATTTTTTCATCCTCATGATCGTATTCTTGTATTGACCAATGCTTATCATCTATTTTTGAATAATGCAATACATTAATTTCATCCTGTTCAATCAATAAATACTCTTCAAAAGATGGTATTGTGCAATAAGCATTAAATTTAGTTTTTCTCTGATTCTTCTCAGTAAGTTTTGGCAAAACTTGAATGATTACTTTTGGATTGGTAATTGTATCTTTACGATTCTCCAAAAATTCTGGTTCACCTGCTATAACCATTACATCTGGGTATGTATAAATACGTGGCTTCGGTAGCCAAAGACGCATATCGCTTTTGAATACTTCATAATTTTCTCGCTTGAACGCAAAATTCATAACAGCATAAAAATTACCAGCTATTCGATTATGATTCGCACTTCCACCTGCCATTGGAATAATCTCTCCATCTATATACTCGCTTTTTGAGTCGGCTTTTTCCTCCAAAGCTAAGTATTCCTCTATGGTATAGTACCGCTTTTCTGTGACTTGCATTTGCGTAATAATAATATTGGAAGCGATAGGACAAATGTTACTTCTTTCCTATCTTAGGATTACCTTTGATTATAGCAAGAGTATCCACGTATAAATAAAAACATAATGTTAATACTGCAACCTCTTACAGAAGAAACGATTGCGCTAGGTATACAAGAACTTGTGAGTCGTGATAATGACTTAGCAGAAATTATTCAAACCTATGGGTATCCACCAAACTGGATACGGGAAAAGGGTTTTATTGGACTTATACGAATTATTTTAGGACAACAAGTTTCGGTTGCTTCGGCTAATGCAATATTTAAGAAGTTAGAACTTTTAGTTAATCCGTTAACGCCAGAACATTTTATTAAGTTTGATGATTTGCAGTTACAGTCAGCAGGTTTAAGTCGTCAAAAGATTGTTTATACACGCGCCCTAGCTGCTGCAATAGCTAGTAACTCACTTGATTTGGATAAACTTGAATTGGGTGATGAGGCAATTTTACGCGCGGAACTTACAAAAATTAAAGGTATTGGTAATTGGACTGTAGATATATATTTAATGATGTCGTTACAGCGTCCTGATGCTTTTCCTGCATCTGACTTAGGAGTGATTCTTGCTTATCAGAAATTAAAAGATTTACCTACACGTCCAACACCACAACAACTAGAAGTTATTGCTGAGAAATGGCGCCCGTGGCGTGCTATAGCTACAAGGATTTTGTGGCATTATTATTTGAATAACACAACTAAAGTTAAAAGTATTTAATTTTTTCTTGTGGGGTGGGCATCCTTGCCCGCCTTTAATTTTGAGATTAAATTAACAGGCAGGGATGCCTGTTCCACAAGATTTGATTTTAGAGTTTGACAAATGATGACATTGCTTTTACAAATTCTGCTGTTGACTCATATGGCAGAACATTTCTTCCTGGAATTTTAATACCTTGTGCTTGGGGTAAACATGCCAAGTACTCGGCTAAACGTTCGTTTGCTTTTTCTTGTTCTCCTTCTTTGGCTATACTCGATGCGACTTCACCCATTACTGCAAGTACGGGTTTTTGAATTACTGCTACCTTGCTACGATAATCTTGGCGCCAAAATCCAGCTAAGAATGAGAATACAGCATAGCGAGAAGCCATATTAGAGGCGCCTTTCTGTAAAGTATTTAGCCATTCACTATCAACTTTATCAGAGGATGCAAATAGTCTTTTAGTTGAGAAGTTGCGTAAAAACTTCTCGGTACGTGCATAACGATAGAATAAATTTCCAAATAGTGAACTAAATATTGACCATGCTAAATTTTGGCGCCATTTGGGTCTGTCTTTACTAATTAGTGACCAAGTGGGAGGCCCAGATAACACCATTCCCGCGATTAAATCGGGTACTTTCTGGTATAATTCGACAGCTACAGGAAATAAGGCGCCTTGTACAACTAAAATTACTGGCTTCTGAATTATATTTTGAATAAAGAATTGTAACTGTTGTGCTTCAAATTCGGGTGTAGATGGTATAGCGGGCATATCACTGTCACCGCATCCAATTAAATCAGGATTATAAATCTGATTTTGATGACCTTGATTGTAAAATTCGCGAATGAAACGCTGCCAAAATTGGCGTGATAAACCTACCCCGATAGGGTGAACTAATAATAAAGGGGCGCCACTTGGTGTATTAGTAGGATTGTACACCTCGTAAGCACAACGGTAGTTTTGCCAGGTGTAATATTGTGTCTGTGTAGTATCTTGAGTTAGCATGTTAAAAAATCATCTCCGGATGAATTAACTTGTAACCAGTAGCTTTAATTTTTTGATTCGAGATTTTGGCTAAGTAGTTTTTGTTAGACGGTTGTGAGGTATCCCATGTGACTTTGGGTAAATTATGTGTCTCACATACACGGTCTATTACTTCGCGATTTAATAAATTAGCATCGTCAACTAAATTATAAATTCCCTGAAGGTGATAATGTCGTGCAAACTCAATGGCGCCAACAATATCATCCAAATGTATCCAGTTAGATGGTTCGCTTCCATCTCCAGGACGAGTTTGGCCTGCGACTCGACTGTAAATTTTTACTAGTTCGCGTCCTGGCCCATAAATTCCACCAAGACGAAATATACAAACATGTAATTTATCTTTTAATTCAGTAAGTAATACTTGTTCGGTGTCACAAAGAACTTGCTGACTTTCACTAGTTGGCGCCAAAGGTGTTGTTTCATCTACTAAATTACCGTTTTGATTTCCGTATACTGAACAAGTACTTGTATATATTAATTGTTTGACTGAAGCTTTTTTTAAGACTTGTGCGACTGTTTCGGCAGTTTGTAAATAAGTATCTTGATAAGAATTACCACGTCTAGGTGCAACACTCAACAATACACAATCTTGACCATGTACAACTTTTTCTAACTCTTCGCGGTCATTACCTTGTAAAACAAATACTTTTTGGGCAAAAGTTTGTAATTCTGAAACTCTTGCCAGTGTAGTAGTAGTCGCTGTTACAACCAGCGTCATTTTTTGTTGCCAACATTTAGCAACTGCTGTACCGACATAACCACATCCAATAATTGCAACATTCATAATTTAAAGTTAGGAGTTAGGAGTTAGGAGTTAGGAGTTATGAGTTATGAGTTATGAGTTACAACTCAGCACTCAGCACTCATAACTAAATCTACTATTTTGCGAGTTCGCGCTCAATTATTTCGATTAACTCTGGTGATTCGGGTGTGGTACCGCTTTTGAACCGCGCGACGACTTCACCATTTTTGCCGACTACAAATTTCTCAAAGTTCCAAGATACGTCACCTTTTGGTTCCACTGCGCTTGTTAGTCGCTCGTAAAGTGGGTGTTTGTCGGAACCTTTTGCGTGAACTTTATCGAATAAGTCAAAAGTTACGCCGTAGTTTCTGTCGCAAAATGTTGCAATTTCTTGGTTTGTACCTGGTTCTTGGGCGCCGAAATCGTTACTAGGAAATCCAAGTATACGTAATCCGGCATCGCGGTATTTTTTGTTTAATTGCTCTAGTCCGCTATATTGCCCTGTGTAACCGCAGTAAGATGCGACGTTTACTATTAATAGTACTTTTCCAGCATATTCACTGAGGTTTTTTTCTTGTCCGTCGATTGTTTTGACTGCTATGTCTGTGATTGTGGTACTCATTTAACTAATGGTGTAATTGTAAACCATTGTTAAGTTTCTCACATTATTGGTACGGGGCGGGTTTAGTTATATGTTTGGTGAACAAGAAAGATTTGGGTTAACCCGCCCTTACATTAACTAATCGTGTACGGAACCGTCGGGCATAATGGCGCCGCTTAACATGGCGCCGATGAGTTTAACTTGAACTCTATCGCCAATCATGACTCTGGCATTGCGGAAGTCGGCGCCACGTAAATCAGCACCGCTTAAGTCGGCACCTATTAAGTTGGCTGACTGTAAATTGGCTTCTCGTAAATCGGCTAGCAATAAATTTGCCCGAAATAAATTAGCTTCAGATAGATTTGCACCACGTAAATTTACTTTGTGCATAAATGTATCGCTAAGATTGGCGCCGCTAAGATTTGCGTAACTCAAGTTTCGACCAGAGAAATCACGGTTACTTAAGTTGGCGTTACTGTAGTCTTTGCCGCTTAAATCGGGATGCTGCTTAGGCGGTTGATAATTTGATTGATATGTTTGTTCTTGATAACTTGGCTGGGGTGTGGGTTTTGGTGTGGTTGAAGATGCAGGTCTGTAGGTTGTTTGGCTTGACGATGAAGATTTTGGCACCGCTTCTGATTTGGGTTCTGGCGCCGCTTCTGGTTTGGGTTCTGGTGCTGGCGAGTGTGGTTTGGGTTCCGGTGCTGGCTGTGGTTTTGGCTCTGGTGCTGGCTCGTATGTTCTTGATTGTGAGGTTGATTGAGAGGTATATCTAGTTGACTTTGGTGGCGGTTGTGATACAGGTCTAGATGATTGCCTGTAGGTTGTTTGCGAGGATGTGCGATTAACGTTAAAGCGCGATTTGTACGAGCGTAACTTCTCGCGTGCTTCGTTAATGTCTTGAAGCTTTCTCTCAGCTTTTTCTCTTAAACGTTGATTATCCAACGGGATGCGGTCTGGATGCCATACAAAAGCCAAATCCTTGTAAGCCTGGTTAACTTCATCAAGAGTAGCTCCTGGCTCCAATTCTAAAATTCGGTAGTATCGCTCCAGTTCTCGCATAAGTCAGTTGTATTTTTACCATTTTAATTATGAGTGATTTAGCCCCTTATCTGCTCTTTTCAGGAGTAAATCTTTTAACAAATTCGTTCAGGGCACCACAAATACGGTATTTTTTAATTTTTGTGATTACCTAGAATTATGAATCGGGACTAGAGAATATACATTTTGTAATCCCCTATTCCCGGACTCAGAATCCTCAATTTTTATCTACCGAATCAGCAAACGCTCGCGTATAGCTCGCAAATAAGCTCGAATCGGTACTTGATATATCTCAATGAACAACCATAAAATGATTGTAAAGTGCGATATAAAAGTCAACGCAGTCCAAATATAAGGTACCCAGCTTAATGGAGCCTCTGGCGATGGGGGGAAATTGTAAGCAACGATACCTATTAGTCCTGTTGGTAAAAATATAAAGGCAAGTGCTGCAAAAACGTAACCCCAGCCAAATTCAACTCCTTCTAGTTGAGCTTCTGTCCAATTGAAACCATTCCAACGCCAAACTAAAGGAGGTTGTCGCGAAGGCATTTTTAGTTGCTGCTGCTCTATGTTGACAGTAAAGATTTGCTGACAAAAATCACAAGACATTGCCTCCATCATGGGCATATGAGTAATTTTACCCACACGACAAACCGGACAGGGATAAGCACCGTGATAGTTAAATGATGTTGATAAAAGTTTGGAACTGGGCTTCATATATAAGTCGATGCGTCGATAACGTTGTGCAATGGATGGTTAATAGGCGCCGCGCTTTCCACTCAATCGATGCTATGAACATATCTTACTTACCCTGGTGGTTGCCGATTGACTACTACCTATTATCTATAAAGCTTTACTTCACTAAGCTGTACTTTACAGAATAAACACTATTTTTTTTAATGATGCTCATATATTGACGAATGCTGTTATACCCTGCTAAATTGTAAAGGATAGGATTATTATAAGTTTTTGCAACAATCTAATCAATGATACATACAATCAGCTACTTTTATTTTTGGCATCGGGTGGTTCACTGGGAGTGAATGACGTTTCCACATGGAAATCACCCAGTGAACCGCAGACTAGATGTTCTGCGGTTTTTGTTTTTTTGTACTTCTATTAATTTGTTCGTCATGGCATACCTTACAAGCTGGTTTTACGGATTTTATTTTTGGTTCGGATATCCTCCGGAGCAATAGGCGCGTCATGATGACAAACTTTTGCCCGGAGTATTAACACTCCGGGTTTTTTTTGACTTTCACACATATAAACAACATCTTGCAATGAATAACGCTAAACTCGCTGCTAAATCAAACCAACAACAATCTTTAGTACAAATCTCTGATAATGTAACCTTCGGAAGAGAAGAAATAATTATTATTGGTGGTCCCTGTGCGGTAGAAAGTTACGAACAAATGGAAACCGTAGCAGAAAAACTCCATACTTCCCCTGTAAAAGCATTACGTGGTGGAGTTTACAAACCCCGCACATCTCCTTACGCATTCCAAGGTATGGGTGAAACTGGGTTGAAAGTGCTAGCAGAAGTAAGTCACAAATATAATCTACCTGTAGTTACAGAAGTAATGGCGATTTCACAAATCGAAGTTATAGCTGCTCATGCTGATATGCTGCAAGTAGGCAGTCGCAACATGCAAAACTTCGATTTACTTAAAGAACTTGGACGTGCAGGTAAACCAATTCTACTTAAACGCGGTTTAGCTGCCACAATTGAAGAGTTTGTCATGGCAGCAGAATATATTTTAAGTCACGGCAATTCTGATGTTGTACTGTGCGAACGCGGTATTCGCAGTTTCGATAACTATACTCGTAACGTATTAGACTTAGGCGCCGTAGCAGCACTCAAACAAATTACACATCTACCAGTTATCGTAGACCCATCACACGCTGCTGGTGGACGCGAACTAATAGCACCATTATCACGTGCCGCAATTGCATGTGGCGCCGATGGATTAATAATTGAGTGTCATCCAGTTCCAGAAAAATCAGTTTCCGATGCACAACAAGCACTATCTTTAGAAGAAATGATTGATTTAGTTCACACATTAGTACCAGTTGCCTTCTCTGTCGGACGCAAAATATCTAATAGAAAAGTGCTGAGTAGAAAGTGCGCTCATTACTAATTAGCTGCTTTTTCTACTGCTGTAATTACATCATCTAAAGCTTTACCTGCTTCTTTGATGAAGTTGTCTGCCTCAGCATCAGATTCAGCATTGACCGCAGCTTGTACTGATGCAAGCGCGCGGTTCATTGCTTTGGCGCCTTCTGGAACACCAGCTTGTTCTAATAAACTTGCTGTTTCTTCCATTGCTACTAATGCTGTGTCAAAATGTAGTTGCACTTGTTGTGTACTTTTTGCTGTTTGGGTTGCGAGCATTGCGTTTGCTGCTCTTTCTAGTGCATTACCTGCTTTGTAGAGTGCTTCTTGGTCGATAGCTTGCGCTAGTAGTGTTGAGGTTGGTGAAGATGGTGTTTTATTAACGTTAGTGCTTGCTGTTGCTGGAAATATGGTAAGCATTAAACCTGCAACTACAATGTTTGATAAAATAATTTTACGTAGCATTTTATGATTTTTTCCTATTTTAAAGATTGGAAATCCCCCCTAGCCCCCCTTAATAAGGGGGGGAATAAGAGTGGTGTTTGAAGCTTTTTTCTGAAGGAAGAGGGAACAATATTAAGATTTAAAGCCCCCCTTAGTAAGGGGGGTTGGGGGGATTAAATTCTACTTCTACAAACTGGCATAACATTTGTGTTATCGTCAATCTGAAATATAAGTAAAATCAAAAATTTATAGTTTTTATTTATTAAGTCGGTAAATATACTTTGTTTGTAAAAAAAATATAGATAAGGGACGGGCAAGGATGCCCATCCCACAAGATGCTCTATAAGATGTATTACAGGACTTTGGTTTATTGAGTGATTTTACGGAATTCATATGATTCAGCTTTGGCGCCCCAAACTTGTTTACCGTTGGCATCAAAGCCTCTATCCCAGGTATTCATTCCGGTTTTACTTAATACAATTGTATTTGTGATTTTAACGGCGCCTCGAACGTTAGCGGGGCAACCTTCATTTGGTGTGATACCAA
Source organism: Dulcicalothrix desertica PCC 7102 (assembly GCF_003991905.1). GTDB lineage: Bacteria > Cyanobacteriota > Cyanobacteriia > Cyanobacteriales > Nostocaceae > Dulcicalothrix > Dulcicalothrix desertica. The sequence goes on from NZ_RSCL01000001.1 coordinate 182,469, forward strand.
TATAGTTTTCACCTGAACGTGTAAGATAAACGCTACAAACTGGTTTACCAAGGTCAGTTGATGTAACTATTCGTTCAGAAACTGGTTTGTTGCAGAGGTTAATAACAGATTGTACGTTGGCTGGTTTGTAAGATAATGACCGCACGGTTCGACCGTTATTTACCGAAGATATTTCTAGAAAGCGTTGCCGATAAGGTTTGTTCAGTTCGCTTGATAACGCTTGCTCTTGATATAGAAATATTGGGTTATTAGATTTGTTTGTTGCTTGAGCATTATTATTTAAACTAATACGGCAAGCAGTCATCCTAACATTTGCAGCTTTGGAATTTACCCGCGCTCGTGCCGAAGTATCCATTATCCCTTCCAAGCGCTGTGCAACTTCTTCTATCTGCTGCTGACTTGACACAGCATCCTGGGCTACAGCAACCAAAGTATAATTGCTTAGTAGAGAGGCGCCGAGTAACACAATACCCAAACCGCAATTTTGGAAAATTTTTGTAACAGCCTTCATTGGTAATACTTATGTAAAAACATGCAATTAATACAACTATTCTAAATCAAGATTACGGAAGCATCTCAAATATCTAAAAATATGTCATTTAGTCTGGCGCCGTAACAGTCACATTCATTTATAGTCCTCTTCTAGAGGAGTTTTGCTATTAGCATGGGGACTGAAAGGGACATGCGGGTAGAACGTAGCTACAGATTCTTCGCTACGCAACTAATGACAATTTATACCTCTTAAAAAGGGATGTGCCATATTTTGAGATTATTTCCTGCGCTACCGCCGCTAGCAATACTTTGTGCATCTGGACTAACGGCGATAGAATAAATAAAGCCAGAGTCTTGTGTTAAAGTACGAAGTTTTTTTCCAGTAACTGGATTCCATAGTTTGATAGTGTTGTCGTTACTACCACTAATTAAAATTTCATCGATATCTAAAGCTTGATTATATTTAGCACCAGATGCGAAGGCAACAGAATTAACTTTTTCGGTATGTCCTTCTATGGTACGGATTACTTCTCCTGTTACCAAGTTCCATAATTTGATAGTTTTATCTTTACTACCGCTTGCTAACATAACACCTCTGGCATCAAAGGCAATGGAGAGGACAATATCTGAATGTCCTTTTAGTGTGCGGATTTCTTGACCGTTTACTAAATTCCATAGTTTGATAGTTTTATCCCAACTGGCACTAGCTAGTGTTGCACCATCGGGACTAAAAATAATGTTATCGACTGGTTGAGAATGTCCAATTAGAGTGCGAATTTCTTTTGCGTTTGCTACATCCCATATTTTAATAGTTTTGTCTAAGCTGCTACTAGCTAGCTGTTTGCCATTAGGACTAAAAGCTACAGAGCTAACACCTTGTGTATGTCCTTTGAATGTGTTGATTAAATTTCCTGTTGCGACATCCCACAGTTTTATGGTTTTATCGGCGCCGGAACTTGCTAGTATTTTTGCATTAGGACTAAAAGCTATAGACCAAATCCAATTAGAATGTCCTGTAAGGGTGCGAATTTCTTGCCCTGTGGCTGAATTCCATAATTTTATCGTTTTATCATCACTCGCACTCGCGAGTATTTTACCATCAGGAGCAAATGCCACAGAATTTACATCGCTTGAATGTCCACTCAAAGTTTTAGGCGCCAATTTGAATGTGTTTGTTTGCTCCGAATGATTCGGTCGAATATTTTGAGATTGTTTAGAATACCAACCGATGCCTAAAGTTAACAAAGTTATTATACTAAACAACAGTAGTTGATTCTTGAGTAGGTTATCTAGTTGAGTTCGCTGTGTTAACTTGGTTTGAAGAGGTTCATTAATCGAGGTGTGGTTGGAAGCGTTGTGTGTTAAGTGCGCGTAAGCTTCTGAGGCAGATTGGTAGCGTTTTTGAATGTCAGCTACTAACAGCCTGTCTAAAAAGTTGCCTAATTCCTCGCTTGGTAATACGCTTTTTAGGATAATATGGCGCCGCCAGTCGTTAGTCCAGCTAAAACCGTGTTCCATCCATAATTTAGATGGAGAAATGCCTGTTAGCAGGTAAAAGCAAGTTACACCTAAACTATATAAGTCACTTGCTGGGTAAGTTTGCCCATGTTGTAATTGCTCAGGTGCGCTATAACCATGTGACCCAATAGCTGTACCAACTTTAGTTTGTACTGTTTCACTCAGTTGCTTCGAGGCGCCAAAATCTATAAGTACAAACTTTCCATCACTCGAACGGCGAATAATATTTTGTAATTTAATATCTCGGTGAATTACCCCACGGTCATGAATATAACTTAATATAGGTAATAAATCTAACAACAGTTCTTGAACTTTACTTTCTCTGTAAATTCCTTGTATTTGTAGTTCTTTGAGCAAATTCGGCCCATCAATATATTGTTGCACCAAGTATAAATAATTGTCTTGCTCAAAGTAAGCGTATAGCGAAGGTATTTGTGGATGTTCTCCCAACTGCTGTAATTGATTCGCTTCTTGTTTAAATAGCTCAATTGCTTTCTTGATAACCATTGGTTCTTGAGTTTTCGGCGCCAACTGCTTAACAACACACTTTTCATCTAGCTTATCTACGTCGGAAGCTAGATAAGTTTTGCCAAAACCTCCCTCGTTGGATAGAACTTTAATAATACGATAATGACCTCTAAGTAGAGGTATCAAAGGTGTACCGCATTCCTGACAATGACTGGCGCCATCAGGGTTCAAAGGATTTGAGCAGTCGGGATTTAGGCAACAGAGCATACTGGTATTCGTGTCCAGCTTAAGTTATTATTGAGCCATACCTTACTAATTTAACAACCGGATTTTACTTAAACAATATTTTCTAAATTCTTGTTAATTATATAGCTATAATCGCTATATAATACCTATACTTAAGTAATTAAGTTCAAAATAATTATGATTATGGTGTAATTATTGTCACACTTAATTTCATAAATGTAATTTTACCATCAAAATTTTAAAATAAACCGCGAGGAGTAGAATGATGGCAAACAATAAGAATAAATATTATCCAAAAAATAATCAAGAAAAAATAAAGCTAATTTTAGCCAGTTGCATAAGCAGCAGTGTATTATTATTAAGTAATGGCTTGTCTCTCGCAGCATCAGCAAAGTCTTTGACCGTAAATTCAGGAAGCCCAAATTCCCGAAGTATAAATTATCTGAACACAAACTCTTCAAATCAAACAAATTCTAATTCAAAACAATTTTTACTGGCTAAACCACCAGATGAGAGACAACCAGAAGCAGTAGAACAAGGTATTGAAAAAATTCCGACATCTGAAATACCGCAACAGCGAGAACCCAAACAGCCAATAAAATCTCCTTTACCTCCTACCCCATCACCCGTAACTCCTACACCCGACCCAACTCCAACACAACCAAACGTAACTCCTACTACAACTCCAACACAAACGGCGCCGACTCCACAACCGGACGTAACCCCTACAAAACCACCAACACAAACGGCGCCACAACCTCAACCAGTACAACGTCGTCAAACACCGCAACCAAATGTAACTCCAACGACACCCTTACAAACGGCGCCACAACCTCAACCAGTACAACGTCGTCAAACACCGCAACCAAATGTAACTCCAACGACACCCTTACAAACGGCGCCACAACCTCAGCGTCAATCTAAACCTGTGCAACGTCGTCAAACACCGCAACCAAATGTAGCTCCAATGACACCCTTACAAACTGCGCCACAACCACAGCGTCAACCTCAACCTGTGCAACGTCGTCAAACACCGCAACCAAATGTAACTCCAACGACACCCTTACAAACGGCGCCACAACCACAGCGTCAATCTACACCTGTACGTCAACGAATAGAATCAATACCTTCTGAAAATATTGAATCTAATCAAATACCTCAAAGACAGAGAAATCAGCAGCAAAGAACAAAATCACCAGTTTCTTCGTCTGGTAATTATAAAAATATTAACTTTGTAGATTTAGAAATTGGAGTTTTAAAAAGAGGTGATTTCCAGTCACAAGGCAGATATTTTCATTTTTACCAGTTCGAGGGTACAGAAAATCAACTTATTGAAGTTAGGTTAACTGGGAGTATAGATAAGCGTCGTTCTAATAATTTGAGTCTAGACCCCTTTATGTTTCTACTAGACTCAAATAATCAAGTTATTTTAACTAGAGGTAGCAACGAATTAAATAATGGACAAGCTAGCGGAAGGGTTAAGAGTGCATTTGCGTTCGTTCGACTTCCTGCTACAGGCAAATACACCATTGCAGTAACTAGTCGTAACCCACGAGATAGTGGTCGTTATAGTTTGGCTTTACGGAACGATAGAGCTAGTTATGCTTTAGATAAATCTGGTGTGCTAACTACGCGAGGTTCTACTATTAGAAGAAATGGCAGTCCTTATAGCGTTTCTAAGTTTCAAGGTAGAAGAGACCAGCTTGTAAGTATACGTGCTGATAGTGTTTTTGAAGATTTTTCTCCTTATGTTGTGCTTTTAAACTCTAGAGGAGAGGTTGTTGCTAGGGATAATGATAAGGATGGTAGATACAGTGCTTTAATTGACAGGGTTAGGTTGCCTCAAGATGATATTTATTATGTGGTAGTTATTTCTGCTATTGCACGTGAGAGGGGAACGTATAGACTAACTGTTTTTTAGTCCAGCGGTGTCGGCTTCCGTGCCGCAGGCTGGACTCACCGGGAAACCCGTAAGGGCGCAGTGGCTCCCCAACCTACTTATTTATGACTAAAGTATTTGCTATTATATCGTGGAGAGCTTGTTTCTTTTTGGTAAAGATGGCAACTACGTAACCAATACATAACATTATACCTGAAAGATTTTTACTCCAATATCTAATATTTGCTTGAGCAAAACTAAGACGTTTTCCATTTGCATCTGTTGCGATAATTTGTAGCGGCATTTTTCCTACTGTTGCTTGTAAATTTGAGCTTTCTAAGAATACAAAATACAACCATTGCAATATTAATATAAGAAGACTCGTAATTTTTGCCACTGGATATAGTGGTGGGTCTGAGACAAAAAAAACAAGTAATAGTCCAAATAAACCGAAGCTAGAAGTGAAAAGTCCTCCGACAACTGCATCTGTAATTGGGGTACTTGTTATTTTCTCTTTTGGTATGGAACTTGGTAGCGTTGCCATTGAAGCAGGAAATACATCTACCAGTATTGACCCGACTATTCCACTTATTACCATTACACCAATTACGATAATTACGTAATCAATTATGTAAGCTATTGCGCGCTTCCAAAAACCAGCATATTTTGGTGTGTTATGTACAGGCGCCTTTTCGTAATTTGATGAGTCTTTATCTATAGCTGCAAGCAAATCTAAAATTTGAGATGCATCTTTGGGTCGATTTCCTGGAAACGGCGCCACTAAATAATCGATTAAGTTACCAAGTTGCTGTGATACATGGGGAGCGTAATTTCGCCAGATTAATTCACCTGTTCGAGGGTCTTCAGGAAAAGAATTTGGAAATTTTCCTGTGAGTAGAAATATAAAAGTGCGTCCCAAAGCATAAAAGTCTGATTGTGGTACTGCCCTACCATTCATTTGTTCGGGAGGTGTGTAACCGAGGGAAACAATACCTGTTACTTCTTGTCCAGCAAGCTTTTGCATGAACGTTTGTGTAACTTCCCTGGCAGTACCAAAATCTATTAAAGCTAATTGCCCATCTGGTCGCAGCATGATATTCGCTGGTTTGATGTCACGATGGAAATATTGCTGATGATGAACTTGATGCAAAATCTGAACGAGTTGCTTTAACCAGTTAATTGAGGCAAGTTCGGCAATAGGTTGATAACTCCGAGATTCTCGCATGTATTCATCCAAGTTAACTCCCTCAATTTTCTCCATCACTAAACAATGGAAAGGATGTTCACTATCTCTGGGCAAATATGTAAAGTATCCATCTGACTCCACTTTGGGAATACCTGGATGTTGCAAACGACTTAGCACTGAGCTTTCTTGTTGGAATAGCTCAATAGCTTTGGGTAAACTATTTGTAAGAACTTTTAAAACTTTGGGCAACCCAGAATCATCAATTTCATAAGTTATGCCAAAACCTCCACCACCAAGTGTACGCACAACTCGATAACGTCCTTGCAAAAGCAGCTCGGAACCACAAGTCTGACAATACAACGGTTTTCCCGTGTTTTCTTTTTTTAGACAGTTGGGATTTATGCAGTAGCTCATTTGCGCTACGAAATTCCTGGGTTGTTATAAGACCAATATAATATACAACCTTGGTTTGAACAGGGTAAATAGTTGTAACTGCACAGTTTTATTACAATACAGCCTGGTTTTTAGGTGAAACCAGGCTTACTGAAATATTAAACGAAAGCATCCTCCCATAACCTACAAGTATTGGCAATTTTAAACTTTCACTGGCTTTAAAAATATCCAGGCAACAAAGAAAGTTGCTGCTGTAAATAATTGCGTCAAGTCTAATGCAGATAAATACCCATCGGAAAATGAAGCGATGCTTCTATCGGTTATGCCGAACACCCAAGACGATACACCAAAAAGCCATATCCCATTCTTAAGGTTTCCTACAAATTCATTCGAGTCGCTCGATTGCTGATTATTCATAATTTCCTATTTTTTCGTATAAGTTGGCAAAATCGCACTATTTAGACTCAATTGATAAAATTAATCTCCTTAACATAAATCAATACGTTTGTTGCCAAGTATGTACTTATATTAATAAATATTTTTCTTACTTGACATCACTACCCCCAGGTACATGTAGATTTATTCCCGACTATGCCTTTGGATAGTTTATTGTTCGCTCGGATTCGGTGCCAAAGCAATTTATCTATGCTGCATAAGGCTTTTAACCTTTATAGCCATGCGAAAACCCACAAGCTGATTCATTTGTATACTGCACCCAGGTAGTACTTTTTTGATGCCATTGTAATCACTGGTATTCTGAATTGGTGTTACCAATGTAACAATTTACGTAACAAATCTTAAGAAACCGGGTTTCTATGTAAAATTGTTGTTTCTATTACAAGTCTTTGAAAAGAAACCCGGTTTCTATGGCACTTTGGAAAGAAACCCGGTTTTTATGTCTTTAGATACTGATTGTGCGGCGCCTGAGTTTGTCAAAGTAGAATTGAACGGCGCCACTCAATCACAGAACCTGATTATGACTGCAACTCAAATCAAAATTCCAAGACAGGAGGCGAGACGTAAGGATATTACGCCACAATTAGGATTGGTTTGTATTACGTTCTCCAAAGATGTACGTTTTAAGACAATTACGCGCACACGTTATTTACAACTAACTGAGAATTTCAAAGTACGCACTCTAGAAGAGCTTTATCGTGAGAACTTACGGCGCCTGCATATTGCATTAGAGTATTGTCATAAGCGTGGAATAAAACTTTATCGTATGTCTTCAGGGTTATTCCCACTTAGTGACTGGGAAGATAATATTGGTGCCACTATTTTAGATAATATGGGCGCCGAGTTAGCGCGGGTTGGACAAAAAGCTACAAAATTGGGTGTAAGAGTCGTGTTGCATCCTGACCAATTTGTTGTGTTAAGCTCAGATTCACCATTAATTGTTGAATCAAGCATCAAAATTTTAACAGGACACGCACACACTTTCGATTTAATGGGTTTACCGCAGTCACCTTGGGCATTAATGAATATTCATGGTGGAAAATCGCAGCGTACAGATAATTTAGTTAGTGTGGTTTCGCAGCTACCTCACAATATAAAAAATAGATTGACATTTGAAAACGACGAACACGCTTATAGCAGCAGTGAGATATTAGAAGTGTGTCAACGTACTGGGGTGCCAATGGTATTTGACGCGCACCATCATATCTGTCACGAAAACTTAGAATCGTATGATGACCCTAGCGTTGCGGAAATGTTTTATGCTGCACGTGCAACTTGGGAAAATCCAGATTGGCAATTAGTACATATTTCTAACGGAGAAGAAGCGTTTAAAGATAGAAAGCATAGTGATTTAATTAATTCTATGCCTGAAGTGTACCGAGAGGCGCCTTGGATTGAAGTTGAAGCCAAACATAAAGAAGACGCTATCGCTAATTTGCGAGATTGGTGGATTGATGAGTAAATTTAGAGACCTGTCTCTACAACACGGAAATTTACGAATGATTGAGAAATATTATATATTAATAATTCTTTCTTTGTGTACGAGCGTGCCTTTGTGGTTCATTCATCTTACCTGTACGTGGTAACTCAAGACTTGTTCTAAGTTGTATATTCATCATCTATCGAAGTGCGGAAGAAGAACATACAACCACCTATTGTATGAGGAGCATGACTCGAATTTGGTTCAGAACGGATATAGTCGAAGGCGCCATAAACTTTACCATCAACGACTAAATCACCTTCTAACATAAAAATTTCTTCTCCTGTTGCATGACGGTGTAAAGGATAATGAACACCACCTTGCGCGCGTAACACTCCGGTAACTTCGCGCTTTGTATTATCTATATATAAGTTCGCAATTTCTACACCTGGGACTGAGTACGGTTGCCATTCTAAATCTTGAAAACGTATTGTCGTTAATGGCTTCTCGACATTTTCTGACTGTGTTCTTTGAGATGGTGGCGCCAGTTGTAAGCGTGCGAATAGTCGGTCTTTTAAATCTGGAGCCATTGGTGCAACGGGTGCGCTGTAAGGAATTGCCGTTGCAGCTGTTTGGTAATAAGCTAATTCTTCAGCTAGCTCTGGAGATTGTTGTATTTCGCGCTCGACCCAAACCCGCTTTGAGTCGGCTAGTAAATCTAGTACATATAGTGGAACTAGTTCGCAGAAACAGTTGTTTTCAATAGCCATTGGGAGTTTAGTTTACGTGTACGGGTGTTATTCAAGTGCCGATTTTAACTTATTTAAGCCTAACCGAATTCTGGTTTTAACGGTTCCCAAAGAGATACCGGTTTGAACAGAAATTTGACTATGGCTTAGACCATGATAATAAGCTAGCTCAATTACTTGCCGCTGCTCTTTGGGTAAAACTTGTAGCGCATCACTAACGCGCTGGCGCCGTTCGTAAATTGCTACATTCTCTGTTGGGTCTATAGTTGTCGGTGTTTCAATTTCTGAAAGTTTTGTTAAAACAGGGGATGAGAATTGAGATCGCTGGAGTTTGCGAAGTTTATCTAAAATCCGACTGCGGGCTAGCATAAAAACCCAAGTATCGACTCTACCTTTAGTAGTATCATAACGTTCAGCGATTCGCCATACTTGAGAAAAAACATCTAGTACAACTTCTTCGCTTTCCTCTACTGATTTCAAACTGCTAAAGGCAACCGAATAAATAACTTTCGCATAGCGATTATACAGTTCAGACAAAGCAGTCTGGTCATGCTTGGCGATTTGACTTAGCAGCGCATCATCGGATACAGGTCGGCAATCCATTTACAGGCTTTGTTTATTTTATCTGACTACTAAGTATACCAAGTGTTTACTTCTCTAATCAAATTTTTATTTCAAAAATTAATTTACACAAATCAATTAAATACGAATATATATGTAGACACTGTGTAATTTTTATTTCATATGTTCTTCCATACAATCCTTACTACGAGTTCTAGATTAGTTAAAAATGCAAATACCAGTAAAATCCAGTTGGTTAGGAACGCCAGGGCAAACGCATCTAAAAAATGTTCAGGGATATTGACAAAAGTCGATATTAATGCGATTTTTAATGCATTACTATTGAAACTTATATTACATTTTTATTGTTTGACAGTAACAAGGTCAACTTACTCTTTTTTCTCGTCTGAAAAGCTTATTTGACCTATATTGTGACTATTTAGGTGCGTTTCCCCTGATGACGTATAATCAAATTTTTTTGTTGGTAACTAATTTAAACGTGGTTCTAGGTTGGGTTACGCAAAGCCTCCACCCAACCTACAGTTTTGAAGTGGATGTTGGAAGTCTGCTCCGACAATAAATCTGGTTGTATCTGTAGGATAGGTCTTGACGTAAACAGTACAACCTTCAATAGAAGAAGGAGTATAAGGACAATTTGGTGGATACCGCAGCCAACTGCCCGCTGGGTAGTCTCCCAATTCATCGCTCCAAGTACCTTCCAAGACGAAGATTTCTTTAACTTCAGATTCGACGACTAGAGACAGTACCGTTCCAGGGTGCCAGCGCTCAATGCTGACTTTTTCTGAAAACCCTGCTTGCTGGTATAAAGGCTTTACCTCAATAGTCGGAATGATACTGGGTTGCCAAGGTAAGGAATAAATATTTGTTTTAATTTGTTGACGAGATTCACCACCATGTTGTCGTAACTTAACAAAGGTCAAACAACCTTCCTGACTGTATGGACGATGATTAAACTTTTCAGGATTAAGCATATAAGAACCTGGTGGATACACACCAGTTTCATCAGTAAAGTTTCCCTGAAGCACTAAAATCTCCTCCCCACCAGGGTGTCCATGTAGTGGAAAAAAGCCACCTGGGTCAAAACGAGTCAGCATAGTCACAGGATGATCTTGAACCAAATCATCAGACTCGAAGCAACCGAACCAAATTCCGGTAAAGTCTGTCTGATACCAAGTTAGCGCTTCTGGTCGCACAGAATATCGCTTCAATAAGTGATTGTGAACTTGTCGAGAGTTCCATTTGGGTTGAGAAGATATCATATGTTTTAATATTGTTAATTAACTTGCGGTTCTTCAATCGAAACAGTTCTACTTCACATATCAGGGGTAAAACTATTAATTTATGCACTGTCTTACAAATGTACTATTTCGTGCAAATGTTCACCATCACTACCTTAGAACTGCATAAATAAAAACACAAAAAATTTTAGGTGAATTTAGGAATAATTTATTTTTCTTACTTGTTGTAGAAAGTGGGAGCGAACAGCAGTATTGCCAGAATACCAGTGCAATCCTTTATGGCACCTGGATTGTTACATTTGTCTTGTACTAATGAAGCAGAAAAGCTGGAGATAGCCCATATCTGGAATGATAAAGCTAAATATTGTAGTTAAATACTATGGATAGAAAACGAAAAATATAGCCGGATATAGCGATGTTGATAGATTGTAAAAAAGGTTTATTTTTCTTTTTGTGGTTAATCGTTAGCTTTCCTTCGTGTTCGGCGCCTTCTGTTGCATCTACAAAAAAGCTAGCTAGTAATGACCATCAGGCACAAACTAATGCAGTCCAAGAAGAAAAAGACCCTCCAAGTAGGGGAACTCCTCCAGCCAAAGAGGGTACAGGAAGCAGAGGTGACTGTGGATATAAGCAGGGCATGATACCACTAACTCGTGTGGTAGGTAGTAATCAATTGAAGTCAACAGTAAATGAACGTCCAACTATTTGGGTTTATGTGCCTTATACTTCGACTGATGCGGAGTCGGGAGAATTTTCTTTGCAGGATGGTGACGTTGAGTTATATCGTACTCGCTTTCGCTTACCAGAAAAAGCTGGTATTATCAGTGTGAGTTTGCCATCAACAGTACCAGCTTTAGCGATTGGTAACTCTTATCGATGGTATGTTGAAGTTAACTGTCACGGCGCCTCCAATAGAGGTAACTCAGCTACACCAGCTTCCGTAACAGGACTTATACAACGACAGTCAATACCAGTTGAACTGGCAAGGCAATTAGAAAAAGCAAGCAGTCCTTTAGAGAAAGTTTCTGCTTATGCCAAGTATGGTATTTGGTACGAAACAATAACGGAGTTGGCGCAATTACGTTTAAAAGAGCCACAAAATTCTACTTTAAAAAAAATGTGGGTTGAGCTTTTAAGCGCTAAACAAGTTGGCTTAAAAAGTATTGCTCAAGTCGATATAATTGGCGAGAAACCGGTTTCTAAGCAAGATTATCGTTTTTATTACAAGTTATTAACAAAGAAACCGGGTTTCTAAAGCCAGTTTCCCACTAAAATGAATGAAGCCCAATAATAAGGACGATTATAATCTCGGCTTGAAGATTCTTTCAAAAACTTAATTTGAGCGTTTCTTAAAGCTTCTGCTTTTGTGACTTGTCCGAGATTGAGTTGTTGGTAAAATTCAATCATAAATTCTGCGGTAGATGCATCGTTAATTTGCCATAACGAAGCTAGGGTAGTACGGGCGCCTGCTCGAATTGCTACTCCTGCTAGTCCTAATGCTGCCCGCTTGTCTCCACTTGCTGTTTCGCAAGCACTAAGAATTAGTAATTCAATTGGCTTGGCACTTCTTTGGTAATCTAAACGCAGTAAGTTATCTAAATCTTTAACTTTTATACGTCCATTCCAATCTAAAATATAAGTTTGTTCAGGATTGGAGCTAAATTTACCGTGAGTTGCCAAGTGGACAACATTGAAATTTGTTGTATTAATCTTGGCTTGCACGTTATTTTTAATGAATTGTTGATTTTCTAGTGTCTGATTGCGTTGTACCTTCTGCTTAATTCCTGCTAATTCTAATTCAACATTATCAATTACTCCTAATCCTTCTTTTTTAAAGCTAGGAGCATCACTGGCGCCTGCAATTAACACATTGACGTTTGAGCTTTGTAATGGTTTAGCTTCGAGTAATTGTAAAGTCTGAGTAACGCTTACAGCATATCTTTCGACCAAATATTTGTCTCCGTCATAAAGAACAGCCATTGGAATATTTCGTAATGAACCATCTAAAACAAATACTAATGTTTTAATCTGACTTTGTTCTCGTGTAGTTGTGGCGCCAAGTTCAGCCGCAAAAGGTTTAATTAACCAGTTATATAATTGTTGTGCTTCTGCTTTGACTTGTTTTAAACTCGTGCTAGGTCGTGTTAGAGACTTTTGCAGTTGTGTTACTGCTGCATCAACTTCTTGCTCCGAGACATTTACATGAGCATAATGACGTAAATTATCTGAACCTGGTAATTTGAGTATTACCTCCAAACGGTTTTGTAAGACAATTGGATAAATAACAGCAGCATTTGAGTCTAAATTGTCAATATTTACTTGTTTTGGTTTGGCACAAGCATCTCCAAAAAAGTTATCTAATTCTGCTAGTTGTAGCGCTTCCATTACCTGACGCGCTTGGATGAGATTACTTTTACTGGGGGAGCGCAAAAGCAATTCGACTAATTGCCGATACACTGGTTCTACACTTTCTCGGAAGGAAAACTGAACTTCTGGACTAAGAGCAATTAAATCACTGCGTAAACTACTGAGGTTATTAAATGCTTGAGTATAATATTGAATTGCTTGAAAGTTGGCGCCTTGTTGTGTTTCTGCTTGTTTTTGAAACAATCTTCCCATTTGCCACTGCCACAGGTAGCTAATATCTGGTGCATTTATACCCTGTGCCAGAGATAGTGCAGTAGTAGTAATTTTTTTTGCATTCGACCAATCTTTGCTGCTTTCGTATAATGTGCCAAGAGTGCCAAGTGCATAAGATTCCGCACGCTGGTCTTGCAAAGTTCGAGATTGATTAATAGCTGTTTCTAATACCTGAATAATATTTTGAGAATTATCTCTTTCTTCCATCTTCATTAAACTTTGAGCAAAGTTGACGCGCGCGTAGATGGATACTCGACTTGCTGGTAATTGACTAATTGAAGCATTAACTTGATTTATTAATGGCGAAATAGATGTAAGCTCACTAGTATTAATTAACACTGCAATTTGATTGAGTTGCGCTTGAATTTTGGTAATAGGCAAAGCTGCAAGTGCTGCGGATTTTTGATAATATTCTAAACCTTTTTGTCTGTGCTTTTGTGTGTTATCTGTATCTTTTAATGCTTCCGCTCTGTTAGCAAAAGCTATTTCAACATTTCCTAAATTGAGCAAAGCTGTACTTTGTTCTTGGGGTAAATTCAATTTTTGGGCAACACCTAAAGCAAGAGTCAAAATTTCAGTCGATTTTTCTAAATCTCCATCAAATCGGCGAATATTACCAAGATTCAGTAAACCAGATACTTTTAAGGAAGAGTCTGATTGTTCATATAATTGTTGCTCGGCTTGAGTTAATAATTTCTCCGCTCTACGGTAAAGCCCCAAACTTTGCAACGAATTAGCTTGATTTATCTGACTACCAACAACACTAACAGTATCACCAGAAGAAGCATAAAATTTTTGTGCCAACGTAAAGCTTGTGAATGCTGCTTCAGTTTGTCCTTGTGCTAACTGCCAATGTCCCTGACTGTTAAGAACTTGCGCGCGCACTTTATATGACTCTCGCTCAGATGGTAATTTATCTAGTAAATCTAAACTTGTGTCAATTGCTGCCTTTGCTTGCTGCCATTGTCCAAGTTTTTGCTTAACTAAAGATAATAAACTTAATACCTGAGCTTGATTAAGTTTGTTTCCCGAAGCTTGATAAATACTAACTGCCTTTTCTAACGACTGCGCTGCTGCAAAAAATTGTCCAGCATCATAATATTTTTTACCAGACTGCACTAAAGTTAAAGCTGGCGCCAAGTTACTTTGTGGTAATGCAACTGGAATTAATGGAATAACCAAGCTGAATATTAGTGCAAAAATACTCAACAAAATCAAGTTTAGCAGGCGCCTCATAATTTACCTCCCCGTTTGGCAATTTAAAGAATGTAACCAAGTATTTTTAGGCGCCACGGTTACAGGTTTTGCCGTAAGTATTACATTACCATTTGCATCAGTTACCCAACCTTGAGCTTCAACAATTGTTGTAGATATGTCTGGTGAGGAGCGTGGTGAGTTATTAATTATTGCTGGTTTGCTTTGATATGGTTCTAATATCGACCAATCTTCCCAAGCTGCATTTGCACTAACAATTCCATAAGGAGAAGCAGGTAAACCACCTCTACCCGTGATAGTAAATTCACTTCCAATAGAAGCTACACAAAGATTTTGGTTAACTAACCCAGAAGCATCGACTATTTCTGTGGGTAATTCTGTTATTCCCCTACTAGGGTCAGTATCAGGTGTATTGAGATTTATTTCACCATTCAACGAAGGGTTGGTTTGAGAAATGGCGGTAATCTCACTTGTTTGTAACTGACTAGGGTCTAGTTTTTGTGGGTCAGTGGTTTGCAACAACCGCTCAAGTTGTTGACGACTAAGCGGTTTTATCCCAAATATTCCAGCAGCATTAATATTCACCTTACCACCGCTACCCTGAAAAGCATTCGCGGTGATGTCCCTGTTTTCGTTTGGAGGAGCGACGATGAATTTGGCATCAATATCTATATCACCACCATCTCCTCCTGAAGAGTTAGTTCAGCGTTGGTGGAGATTTTACCACCACGACGCAGTAGTAATAGTTCTTGCATTTTAAGGGTGATACTACCCCCAGTGTTGCTAGCGGTTTCGGCAAAAATAGCAGCTTGATTGTCTAAGGTGAGGGCGCCTGCTTCAATTTGAATATCACCACCCTTTCCGCTACCTTGGCTATCTACAGCAATACGGGCGCCATCTCGTAAAATGATGCTTCTAGGGTCGATAAAGATATTACCACCATTGCCAGTAGAGCCTGTTTGGGTGTTGGCAAACAACCCACTATTTACTCCAGCTATAAGTATGCTGTCCCTAACGTTCAAAGTGATGTCGCCAGCTTTATTAACGCCTGTGGTACTAGTGCGGAATTTACCTCCATTAATAGTCTCTAAGCGATTCGCAGTGATTGAAATGTTACCACCAGCACCATTATTGGTGGCGCTGGAGATAGTAGCTCCATCCCGGATAATGAGTGTTGGACTATTAACGGTAATATTTCCCGCTTTTCCCGTGCCTCTAGTCGCAGTAAATAAACCACTTGGAAATCTACGAATTGCTGTAGTTCCAATTAATTGAACTGATTCTGATGCATTTACTATTAAATCTCCACCCGAACCTGTACTACGGATATCGGTACCAGCATCAATCTGCGCTCCATCTTGGAGAATAAGAATTGGGGTATTGATAGTCAACGTTTGTGCTTTTCCAGTACCTTGAGTTTGGGTAAACAAACCAGTTATACTCTGTTCATTGGGATTATTTATTACTTGTATTGATTCAGTGGCGTTTACCGTTAACTTGCCACCGCTTCCCTCGTTTGTAGTGGCACTAGAAATAATTCCACCATCTTGAATCATCAATTTATTAGTATCAATATTTATATTTCCTGCGTTGCCTTTATTAATGGTTTCTGCTGCAATTCTTGCTTGTTTTTGGATAGTTAGGTTGGGGGTGTTAAGGGTGATGCTTCCTGCATTACCTGTACTCAAAGCTTGAGAAGATAATCCACTACCTATACCTTCAAGCAGCACCGACTCTGAAGCTTTTATTGTTAATTTTCCTCCCTGACCTCCACCAATAGTACTAGTTGAAACTTGAGCGCCGTTCTTAACTATCAGTACCGGAGTATCAACAATCAAGTCTCCGGCTTTGCCTACATTGTAAGTACTAGCAAAAAAACCAGTAGTTTGTTTGCCATCATCTGAAGTTCCATTCAATTGCACTTGTTTTGAAGCATTTACAGCTAAACGTCCTCCATTCCCACTGCCAACAGTTAAAGTAGAAATCTGCGCTCCCTTGTCAGCAAATAAATAACCAGTATTAATTGTCAGGTTGCCTGCATCACCTTTACTAGCGGTTCCTGCAAAAATATCCGCCCCTTCAACTCGTAACAGTGGTGTGTTAATTGTTAATTCTCCCCCTTTACCTGTTGCGTAGGCGCCAGCAGTCAACTCACTCACATTACCCGAAGCTGAAGCCCCGCGTACATGTACTGATTCCGTGGCGTTTACAATTAAACTTCCGGCATCGCCATCACTATTAGCAGTAGCAGCAATTTCTGCACCATCTTGGACAAGCAGTTTTCCTGTATTGATTATCAGGTCTCCCCCCTTGCCTTTCCCATTTGTGTTGGCTGCTAAAATACTTTCAGAGGAGCCACTAACTTCTACCAATTCAGATGCGTTGATAGTTAACTTTCCTCCATTGCCATTTCCAAACGTCGAAACCCCGACCTGTCCCCCATCCTGCACTAATAATCGTTTGGTAGTAACAGCCAATTCTCCGCCATCTCCAGTTGAACCCCTCCGAGTTTGAGCAAATAAATCACTACCAAATTCGCGACTTTTAGTGAAACCACTTACTTTGACTTCTGATGCTGTTACCCTCAAATTTCCCGCTTTTCCTGAACCAGCAGTAGTAGTGGAAACCCTGGCGCCCTCTAAAATGCGAAACACGGGAGCAGTAATTGTTAAGTTTCCGGCATTACCTGTTCCTGTAGTGCGTGCAACCAACTCGCTACGTTGACCAGTCGCAGATTCTCCAACTACTTCTAATATTTCTGAAGCATCTATGTTCAACTCTCCACCAACTAGCGACCCTAAAGTATTGGCTTCAATTCGCGAACCATCACTAACTGTCACATGTTTTCCAAAAACCCTAATATTACCCCCTCCTTGGTTACTAGTGCTGACAGATGCTCCGTTACGAAGGGATATATCTGCTCGTTCTATTTTTTCAGGATTGATACTCGGTTTGTTGTCATTGAAAGTTAATCCTAACCTTCCCACTGTCACACCTGCTAATTCGACTTGACCCCCTAATGCGTGAAGACCTCCGGAATCAACGACAATTTTTCCCCCCAGTAGTAACAAGCTTTTGCCATCTGGTACTCGTAAGCCAAATAAAGGAGTTCCTGCTACGTTTAACCCTGCTTCCACCCTAGAGCGATTTTCGATTTGTTTATTATTTATCTGGTTAAAGAATAATGCATCCGGATTGACTGTTAGTAGCGCAGGGCTAGAAGGATTAGCTGCACTGAAAAAGCCTTGCTCGCCAAACTGAATTGCATTTGCCGTACTAGCAACAAATGAACCCCCAATATCCAAACGTGCATTTTGTCCAAAAATTATCCCATTGGGATTGAGTATAAATAAATTGGCATTACCTTTTACACCTACAGTTCCCAAAATATTCGATTGGTTATTACCTGTAACTCTACCCAGAATATTATTTATACCAGGAGGATTTGAGAAATATACTCGTTGTCCATCTTGGATATTAAATTCACTAAAGCTGTGAAAAATGTTACTGCCTCGAATGGCGCCACCATCAATTTGGTCAGCAGTCGCACCTTTGATATTTACATTCGGGGTAATTAGTGTACGTTCGGCGCCTAAAGTTTCATCTGGAATAATTTGAGCAAGGACATTATTGCAAGAAAATGTAATCGCCAATCCTCCGAAAAATGCGAATTTAGCTACGCGAACTGCATGTAATAAAAAATTAACTTTGCTGGTTTTCATCAGTTACCTCCTTAATACTTTATGAGCAGTTATAAAAATAAAAAGTTTTGATATAGTGTTTCATAAGCTACTGGGGTACATATATTTTTTTGCTAACAAAATAATCAGCTTTAAAAATATACCTTACCAGGTTAGGAATCGATACATTAATCGGAGGAAATATAAAATTTTTATGAACTTAAGTGTGATAGTACCGTGTTTTAATGCTGCGGATACCATCGCTTTTCAATTAGAGGCATTGGCTAAACAGCAATGCTCCTTACCGTGGGAGATTATTGTTGTTGATAATGGCTCCACTGATGACACAGTAGCCATCATCAAACAATATCAGCACCGTTTGCCTCATCTTCGTTTTGTGGAAACATCTGCTATTCAATGTGCTGCCCACGCGCGTAACGTTGGTGCAAGTGTTGCATATAGTGAAGCGCTTGCATTTTGCGATGCGGATGATGAAGTAGCTGCTTGTTGGGTGGCAGCTATGATTGAGGCACTTTCCAAGTACGACTTTGTTGCTGGTTATAATGATTACTGGAAACTGAATCAACCGTGGGTCATTGAGTGCTGTAAATACAGAGAAGGCAATGGAGTTAATAAACATCCATATCTTCCTTATGCAGGCGCCAGTAATCTTGGTGTTAAGCGTTCAGTTCATGAAATGGTTAGTGGTTTCGATGAAAAAATGCTTGTACTCGAAGATGTTGACTACTGCTGGAGAATTCAAGAGGCAGGGAAAACTCTTAATTCTGCAACAAATGCACTCGTTCATTTCCGCTTTCGCAACACTATAGGAGATTTGTACCATAGATATCGGAAATTAGCTGTTTACGACGTTTTGCTCAATAAACAGCATCAAAAAGTGGGTATGCCTAAGTTGATTAAATGGCAAAGTTTCGTCAAAGACGCAGCCATTCTTCCTGTGAAATTTCTGCTTAAAGTTCATAATCGAGAAAAGTTGGTAAGGTGGTTATTAGATGTTGCCTGGTTTACTGGACATTTACAAGGTTGTATAAAGTATAAGTATCTTCCTTAATGCTAGGAGAATTTTGAGAGATTTTAATGAGTTTTGTCAAATATCTTGTATTTATATATGACCAAAAGACTTTTAACAGCTATCAATGCTAAAGCTGAAGGAACTAGGGGTATCCAACCTCCTTTTAAAATTAGTAATCCCCCACAAGTTAGATACAAGGCGCCATTTTCAATTCCTGCTCCTAGTAATATTAAATGTGGTGACATTAAACGCCAAGCTAGTACACCTCCTACTAATGACCAACTAAAAATCCATATAGTTTCTATTGGTTTTGGCAAAGACCAAATTAACGGTCGTTTATCAAGTACTGTACTGAGAATATGACTAACCATGTGTGCTTGAATTTCTACACCTGCTAGAGTTTCTTCTGTTAAATCGCCACTACTATAAGGTGTGCGCCACTGATAATCTCCAAAGCTAGGGTCTGTCGTGCCAATAAGTACTATACGATTTTTGGCTCTTTCTACATCAAACTGATTGCTGAGAATATCTCGAAGAGTTACTTTTTCGGCAATTTCTGATGACGCGCGATAGTTAAGTAATATTTGATGACCACTAGCGTTGATTTTGCGATAGCCACTGGTATTCTCTTCTAAAGGTTTAAATGTTACTTCGCCAAGTTTTAAGTAATTATCTGGTGTAAATTCTTGTTTAATTCCAGAAGAAGCTAAATAATGGGTCGCAAGTTTCCAACTAAACGAGTATTTGCTTTGACAAGGAGATGCAGAATCCACAGCTAATATTTGGCGCCGCAAAATTCCATCGGGGTCGCGTTCTACATTATTAAATCCTTGACCACGTTTAGGAACATATGAAGGTGGTTTGATACCTGGTTTACCATATAAGCAAATTGCAAAGAAGTTATTGCGTTTTATTTTTTGGGCTAGGGTTGGGTATTTTTCTCCTACACCTGTTTCTCTATATATATCTAAACCAATAGCTCGCGGTTGAGACTGTTCTAGTTTTGATAGTAATTGTGCTAAAGAACGCTCTGATATAGATGCTGCTCCTCGCTCTATAACGGGTTGAGACTGAACGTCTTCGTCTGTAATGGTAACTATTAATAACCGCTTATCTACTCCTTCATAAGGGCGCCAGCGCATTAGTTGGTCGTAAGCTTGAAGTTCCCATGCTTGTAAAAAACCAAGCGCTCTAACAAAAGTAATTATACTGGTAACAGCAACACTTGTTAAAGCAACTTGCCAAAATGGTATAGTATTGGTGTTGTGCTGTTTATCTAAATGTTTGTTAAGCCACTTTAAATCAAAAACAGCTTGATAAATAGGGTTTTTAATAACTAAATTTTCATTGTACTTATGTACTAAACCAGAAAGACGTAATTCTAATTGCTCGTTAGAATTATTTGCAGGTATTTTTCCCTTCTGCAAAATTTGTTTATACAGTAATAGCAAGCGTTGTGTGGAGCGCGCGTTTCTAAGAATGCGGTCACGAACTGTACGTAAATGCTCTGGTTCATCTTGAGATTCCCAATTTTCTATAATTTGCTTTTTGACTAATTGATTTATTGACTGGGGTGTTTGCAGTTTAGATTGCTGGGAAATAAGTAAACAAAGCTTTTGGGTTAAAAACGGTTGTCCAGAAGTCCAGTACAGTACTCGTTTTAAAGCTGCTTCTGGGTTGCTGGTTTTTTCAAGCAAACCTTGCATAAAAATGTTACTTTCGTGCAGTTGAAAGCCTTTTAATTCAATGGCTCTACCGATATTAAAGGGAGTGGCATTTTCATCTTGTATCAAATCAGCAGGTGTTGCTACACCCAATAGTGCAAAAGAAAGTCTTCGATATTCTGTTTTGCTAGCTCTTTTATCGTAGCAGTTGCGGATTAAAGCAAAAAACTCATCTGTGGCAAAGCTTAAACTCAGAACGCTGTCAATTTCATCAATAAAGATAACTATATTTTGTTTAAGTTGCGTCAGTAATACCTTTTCAATAAACTCCCCTAAACGTTGCACTGGCGAAAGGTCTTCTTGTTGGCGCCACCAACTACGACGGTCTATTTTTAGCTCAAAACCGCTTATTAATTCTTGAATAATACCCCCATACCATTGGGAAGCAGTAATTTCTTGGCTTCCAATTCCACTTAATTCAATTTCAACACAGGCGATGTCTTGTGCTTGTAGCTTGTACATTGTACGAATGCGTAAGCTTGATTTGCCCATTTGCCGGGAATTAAGGACATAGCAATATTCGCCTGCTAACAAAGCATTGTAAAGTTCATGGTCTGCTGCACGAACAATGTAAGTAGGAGCGTCAGCAGGTAGGCTTCCTCCGGCTTGATATTTGTAGTTGGAGTTAAAATCAGCCCTCATCTTCGATTCCCCACAAAGGCTTTATTTTTACCAAATTATATATCGTTTCAGCCCACTGGCGATATTTTCAGTGTCTTACCTGAATTTTACTGAATTTCACAGAATTACTGCTTTGTAAATCTAATTTGATACTCCTAAATTTAACTAAACACTTCAAGAATGTCTTCAAACATACTATTAATAGAAAGCAACATTAAAGCTTTCTTTCCCAACAATTAACACAAATCAAAAATTAAGGACTTTCTTTATGTCACTTTCTACTTCTAACATTACTAGCGTCGAACAAGAACTGTTTACCGAATTAACTGCTGAAGAAGCATCTGTAATTGAAGGAGGCGCCTACCTAATTTTACATAATGCAACTGCTGTTAAAGCAGGCGCCGACTTTGGACCAAGTAACGGAGACGACCTTAAGGTTAAAGTTAACGGCAGACAAGTCTTTGGAACTCTTGACGACGTAGATACTGGCGAAACTGCTCGTATTAACAAACGAGTATACTTCAATGGAACCGCCAAGGTTAATCTTTTTGACGGCGACCCCTGGCCCAACGATGACGACTATATGGGAGGTTTTACTGTAGGAAGCACACCAACTAACGGTACAAGAACAATGCGAGTTAGGGGTTCTGGTTCTACTTACGATGTAACTTACAGCATTGTGTAGTCCTAAAAAAACCAGGTTTCTCTACGAAAATTTAGCTTTGTTAGCATAGCTTATCATCAGAAACCGGGTTTCTTGTTTAGTGTTGTTTAGAGGTGGGGTTGGGTGTTAACCCAACCTACTATTTAATTATGAAATATCAGATTGTTCTTCAACATAGCGAGGAAGACTGCGGTGCTGCTTGCCTTGCAACTATTGCTAAACACTATGGACGCACTTTTGCGATTAACCGTGCGCGTGAAGCGGTTGGTACAGGTTCGCGAGGTACCAGTTTGCTGGGGTTAAAACGAGGAGCAGAAACGTTAGGTTTCCATGCACGCTACTGTAAAGGTACTCCTCAGTTACTTGAACGACTCTCGGAAATTCCTTTGCCTGCGACTATTCACTGGAAGGGCTATCACTGGGTTGTTTTATACGGTAAGAAGGGGAATAAATACGTAATAGGCGACCCTGCCGTTGGTCTACGGTATTTAACCAGTAAAGAATTAGTCGCTGGTTGGATGAATGGTGTGATGTTGTTATTAGAACCTGATGATAGCCGTTTTTACTTACAAGAGTCTGATAAAATAGGCGGTTTTGGGCGTTATATTCAACGGGTTTTACCTTATCGCTTAATTCTTGCTCAAGCTATTGCGATTAATTTATTTATTGGACTATTATCGCTTGCCTCTCCCTTTATGATGCAACTGCTCACTGATGATGTATTGGTGCGGGGAGATACTCAGTTGCTAACTACTGTGGCAATTGGGGTAATTGTCATGAATTTGGTTAGAAGTGCTATCGGTTTAGTACAGTCAAACTTAATAGGTCACTTTGCACAAAAGTTACAGTTAGGACTAATTTTAGAATATGGTCAAAAATTACTACATTTACCGCTATCTTATTTTGAAGGGCGCCGTAGTGGAGAAGTAGTTAGTCGCATTTCTGATGTTAATGCTATCAATGCCTTAGTTTCCCAAATTGTCCTTGGTTTACCTAGTCAATTTTTTATTGCTCTGGTTTCCTTAAGTTTAATGCTGGTTTACAGTTGGGAACTAACTTGCGCTTCAATTGTTGTTTTTATCGTCGTTACGGGAATTAATTTACTTTTTTTGCCAGCATTACGTAATAAAAGCCGTAATCTCTTGGTACTGGGCACAGAAAATCAGGGTTTTCTCGTTGAAACCTTTCGGGGTGTTCAGGTGCTAAAAACAACACAAGCTACTCCTCAAGCTTGGGAAGAGTATCAAAACAATTTCGGGCGCCTAGCTAATTTGGGTTGGAGTCGGATGCAACTAAGTTTATATAGCGGTACGTTTACGGGTATTATTTCAACTTTAACTAATATTGGTTTACTTTGGTTAGGTAGCAGTTTAGTAATTAATCAAACTTTAAGCATTGGGCAATTGCTGATGTTTAATGGCATGAGCGGTAACTTTCTGGGTTTTTTGAGTTCGGTTATTGGGTTAGCTGATGAATTTATCACTGCTCAAATAGTAATTCAACGCTTGACAGAAGTTATTGACGCAACTCCAGAAGACGAGAATGATTTTAAAAAGCCTTGGGCAGAAATTCCTGGTAATGCCGATATTAATTGTAATAACCTTAATTTCCACCATGCAGGTAGGGTTGACTTACTAGAAGATTTTTCTCTTACTATCCCTGGTGGTAAAGTAATTGCTTTAATTGGTAAATCTGGTTGCGGTAAAAGTACCCTTGCTAAACTGCTTGCTGGTTTATATGAGTCACAATCAGGTAATATTCGTTATGGTCTTTATAATCAGCAAGACCTTTCTTTAGACTGTTTGCGTTCCTCAGTTGTATTAGTTCCTCAAGAACCGCACTTCTGGAGTCGCTCTATAGTTGATAATTTCCGCTTTAGCTATCCTAATATTAGCTTTGAACAAATTGTCAAAGCCTGTCAAATCGCTGGTGCAGATGATTTTATTAGTAAATTACCTGATAAATATCAAACTGTGTTAGGTGAATTTGGCGCCAACCTTTCCGGTGGACAGCGACAAAGGTTAGCCATTGCCAGAGCTATAGTTACAGACCCACCTATATTAATATTAGACGAATCTACAGGCGCCCTTGACCCAGTTAGTGAAGCGGAAGTATTAGACAAACTACTGTATTACCGTCAGGGTAAAACCACAATCATGATTAGTCACCGTCCCAAAGTCATCCAGCGTGCGGATGTAATTGTACTACTAGAACAAGGGCGCCTGAAAATTCAAGGTAGTCCAGAACAACTACGCGCTCTCCCAGGTACACACTTAGATTTTTTAGAAGACTTTCTCCCCCCATCTCACTATGCTTACACACGAAGCTTCAATCCCTGTTGAACAAAATTTTCTACCCCCAATTAAACGCTGGACTCAGTTTGGTGGAATTTTTATCCTTACTGTATTGAGTCTAACTATTCCCATAGCTTCCTTTGCCAAATATAAAGTTACCGTCAAAGCACAAGCAACTATCCGTCCTGCTGGAGAATTACGAATCGTTCAGTCAGCAACCGAGGGTCAAGTAATGCATATCTCCGTCCAAGAAAACCAAATAGTCAAAAAAGGAGATATCATTGCCACTATTGACGACTCGCGTCTGCAAACTAAAAAAAGTCAACTACAAAGCAATCTTCAACAAAGCAAATTACAACTCGTCCAAATTAATGCCCAAATAAATGCAATGGGTAATCAAATTCGCGCCGAAACAGAGCGCATAACCCGCACTATTGCCTCAGCAGAAGCCGAATTAAGCGGTCGTACCCGTGAGTTTAGAGATAAAAACTTGACGACAGTTGCAGAAGTCCAAGAAGCTGATGCCAATATAGGAATCGCTCGAGAAGAACTACATAAAGGTTACGCTGATTTAAAATCGGTACATTCAACCTTTTATGCAACTCAAGCTATTTTAGCAGCAGCACGAACAAAACGAGAAAGATACGAAAGTGTAGCTAAAGAAGGAGCTATTTCCAAGAATCAATTAGAAGAAACACAGTTAGCAGTCTCGCAACAAGAACAAGCAGTAGAAGCGCAAAAAGCATTAATAGAATCACAAAAACAAACAATTAAACGCTTAGAACAAGCAGTCTTAGCAGCACGTGCTAGAAAACAACGCGCACAAGCTATATTAAATCCAAGTAATTCAGAAGTAGGAATAGCACAACAACGTATAGCTCAAGAAAAAGCAACACTCAAAGCTAACTTTGCAGCACTAAGCAAAGAAAGACAAGCTCTTATTCATCAAAAAATTGATATTCAAAAACAACTCGAACGAGATAGTCGTGAGTTAATACAAGTAGAAACCGATATTAAACAAACAGTTATAGCGGCGCCAGCAGACGGTACTATATTCAAACTAGTTCTACGAAATTCTACCCAAACAGTACGAGCAGGTGAAGAAATTGCTCATATTGCACCCAACAACAGCAACGTAGTAGTAAAAGCTATCGTTGACTCCCAAGATGTAAGCAAAGTCAAAATAGGACAAAAAGTCAACTTACGAGTATCAGCTTGTCCTTACCCAGACTACGGAACACTTAATGGTAAAGTCAAAGCCATATCTCCAGATGCCATTACCCCCCAAGCTAATGGTACACAAACAGGCGCCATTGCCACAACTCAAAAACCCGGTGTAGGCGCCACATTCTACGAAGTAACAGTAGAACCAAACAGCCTCATCCTAGGCAAAGGCAAAAACAAATGTTCCATCCAACTAGGCATGGAAGGCAGAGCAGATATTATCTCCAGAGAAGACAATGCACTCCAATTCTTCCTAAGAAAAGCAAAACTAATCACAGACATCTAAGGGACTTCCAAATAAAAAAATCTCCAATATCTTCTTGTGGAATGGGCAGGAAAGCCCGTTTATTTAAAGAAGGCGGGCAAGGATGCCCACCCCACAAGATGGAGAATTAAATTTTTGGAAGTCCCTAATACAACTCTCTCTTGTGGAACGGGCATCCTTGCCCGTCATAAACATGGGGCGGGGACACCATTTACGTCAAGTTAAGAAAAACGGAGTCTTGTCAAGCGGAGGCGCCAGGATATTTGTAGGTTGGGTGTCAGCGAGTGCGGAACCCAACATGAACAATTGACTTTTGATTATATCCTAACCAAGAGGATGTAATTAAAAGGTAGTCAATGAAACACCGAATGGGTTGTAGTCGGTGTTATATTTACTCAGTCTGCGGGAACACTAAAAATAAGGAGTTTTGAAGCCGCTAAAACAATTTAAGCGAGAGTCAGGCACTTATGGATAGTAGTTTGCAGATTGACAACATTCAAAGTTTTATCAAAGCTCCTCCTTGGAAGAGATGTTGTGCATGTTGACGGAAGACGAGGAAAAGTCTTCTTAATAAATCCTATAGGTTTACAGATAGGTTTAGAGTTAACAACTAAAAAAATAAACAATTTTAAATGTCAAGATAATTCTACACGAGAATTATATAGTACAAAATATTTAAATAAAATATATCCACCTCTTTTACATGAAGCAGCAAAAATACTTGGTACCGTACTTTTGGAAACAACGCGGTGAAGAAATCCTTCAACTAAATCGTAATCAACGGCTAAAATTAAAGTTACTAGCAAACCCAACGCTTGCTGAGTTGGTAAGAGCGGTTAAACAGAAAAAAATAAGTCAACTTTAAAGTTTATTTGAAAAACTCCCACAGTGAGGAAAACAATGTTAAGTGATATTGAGTTTCAGGAATTAGCCGAGGATTTGTCAAGTCCTGACGTATCAATACGTGTTGATACGTTAAAATGCTTATATAGACAGCCTGTTCTTGATGAGCGGGTATTACCATACTTGGAAGATTTGTTAGATGATGACACAATATCCGTTATATTTCTGCCCTACCGTTTTGGAGAAGTTAGGTGGTTAGCAGCTAAGGTATTGGTCGCAGAGCGCGCAGCACTTGGACATAGCCAGCCTGTATATTTAGATAACGTTTTTCAACCAATTAATACAGAAGAGTTTGCATCGTTGGCAAGGAGTGCCGGAGTAAAAAGTTCGGGTGGTCTTGACGGTATACTTGAAGCTCTTGTTGTTCTTCGTCAAATGAAACGATTACCATTACATACCTTACAACTTATACCGAGCAGTAGAAATAATCAAAATATAAAAATGAACGATTTAAATTCTATCAGCGACAAATCTGATAGTCAGGTAACAGAAACCATTGCTGGACAAAGAATCAAATAATTGGTTATTAACCCCAAAATCTAGTACTGGTATATTACATGCCAAGGATATAACATTATTATTCTAGTAAATGCGCTTGAAAATACTGGCGATATAAATTACACCTTGGCTCTACTAAATTACCAGAAAGTTTAACTAGACCTATGCTTTGTAATTGATAAGCTAACACTGGTTCTAATTGCACGGGATGTGTAGAATTATTAACTTTAGTAAAGGCTTTTGCTAATTCAGGATGTTGTTGTAAATTTAACCAATGTTCACGTAAATGATGAGCGTAAATACCAGTTTCTGTAGTTCCTTCCATCAAGATTTGCTCTAGGGTAATATCTGGATAATTTTTAAGGTGAGAAAAAGCCATTTCTAATAAATGAGGATGTCCCCCAACTAAGTTTATAAGCGAGTCTATTAAAGTCGCATCTAAATTAAGTCCATGTTGCTGGGCAAAATCTTGCACTTGCTCGCGCGTAAATTCAGACAATTCTAACGGTAGTCCAACATTAAATGGTGATTGATTAATATTTAATCGGATATAAACATTAGTAGAATGTATTAGTA
Organism: Dulcicalothrix desertica PCC 7102; assembly: GCF_003991905.1. Classification (GTDB taxonomy): domain Bacteria; phylum Cyanobacteriota; class Cyanobacteriia; order Cyanobacteriales; family Nostocaceae; genus Dulcicalothrix; species Dulcicalothrix desertica. Next base: position 210,433 of record NZ_RSCL01000001.1, read on the forward strand.
CCAACCGCAACTTTGCCCAAATTTTTCTGGTTCTTGCTTTCTCATACCAGGAGCGTAACAGTCCAAAAAAATCTTCATAAATTTCTGGATAAGGAAAAAGTAAATCTACATTATCTAAGCACAAAATCAAGGGACTATCGGTAGCAGCTAACAAATATTCTTCAAAGTAGGTCGTGCAACTGACCTTTGCTCCCATACCTTCTTCATCCCAATATTCATCTAACTCGCTTTTGTATGATAACTCTCGACTCACATTAGTACAAAACCAACGTAAGAATTTATTCAGGTTAGTAAAATGGGTGTTTCTATCTGCTAGCTCAAAACTTAATATTACGCTGCGAAAGTCTTGTTTCGATAATTTTGTAATTACATTAATCATCAGTGACGTTTTCCCCATTAAACTCGGTGCTTTAATACGGATTAAAGAACCAGGTTGTAAAAGAGTTTCGTAACAAATCGATTCTATCGGATGTCTTTCAACATAAATTTCAGGAATTATATTTTTTAATTGTTCTTGCTCTATATCTAAGTCAATACCTAAAGCATTTGTATTAGTGCTTAATTTCTCCCATCTTCGCTTTAATGCTTCTTTGAAACTATTTTTTTTGACTTTTTCTCCCAATGAATCAGAAAGTAGTTTCCAGAGCTTCGGCGCCACATCTTGACTAATATAAGTAGTAGCATACTGATGTTTAGCAGCTATTTGATCATATTCTTGCCGTTCCCAGGCGCCTTTGAGAATGATAATCTCTATATCTGTTAAATTTCTCTTAAATTTTTGATTAACTGCTTGATTAGCAACCTGAATTGCCTCATTTAAGTTGAAATCCATAATGCTAGCCTGTAGATGGATATTTTATTACTCCCGCAGTTTGCCCATTATAAACTGTTTATGGATAATATTTTTGAGGTGGCTTAGTTTTAAGAGGAAACCTAAAAGAAAACTGTTTTGAACAAGTTTATTATGTTAGCTACTGTAGAACAACTCATCAAGATTCACATTTTTGCGCTTATAAAACCAGAAGAGTTAGAGCAATTAGTACAGCATTCTCAAGTACTAAAGTACCTACGTGAAGAAATTATTTTTCATGAAGGTGACTCTTTGCCAGCAAAACTGTATGCACTTGCATCGGGAAGAATTCATATCAAAAAAACTTCTGCCACAGGTAAAGAAACTATATTAAGAATTTTGTACACAGGGGATATATTCGCCGTACATGTGCTAATAGGTGATGGGATTGCACCAGCAACGGTAGTTTGTGAACAAGATTGTGAAATTCTCACAATTGAGCGGACAGCATTATTAGAGGCAATTCGACAAACTCCAGAAATTGCCCTACAGATTATGTCTGTTTTAAATCAACGTATTCAATTACTTCATAATACTATACACGGGTTGGTTTCCGAACGCGCGATAGTTAGGTTAGCAAGGTTTATTCAGTGTGCGATGTTACAGTATGGAACTGAAATATCCAAAGAAGGGCAAAATTTAAAAGTGAATCTTTCTTACTATCAAATATCTCGGAGTATTGGCATTACCTACGAAGAATGTGTCCGTTTGATAGGAAGTATAAAATCTGTTATTAATTATCGTCGAGGTGGAAAAATTACTATTTTAGATGTGAAAGCGCTGGATGAAATAGCTTTCTCGTTCAAGTAAATGTAAGCCTGCTTGATAATTTCTAGAGAATTCGTTTGCATTTTTTCGCTTTATATTTTAAGAATTTTCAGAAAATATCAACAAGAAAGCAAGATTTTCTTCTGATTTCAAAGCATGTCGCGTTCCTGATGGCATTGATACAAACACACCTGGTTCTAAAATAACTGGTTCACCTTTTAATACAAGAGTACCTTTTCCTGATATGACTGTAATAATTGCGTTACGATTTGTGCTGTGTTCAGCCATATTTATGCCTGTAGCAATGCAAATTAAGTTGTGCTGGCTGTTGTTATCTTTGAATAGAACTTTGCTGAAAACTTGATTGCTCGGATATTCACATTGGTCTTGTAATTGAGTATACCAAGCGTTGCTTTCTTTTAATGACATGATGTTTCCCCTTTTTAGTAGGTTGGGTGGTATGTACTGACTGTTGAGTTGTTATGCTTCTATTTTGCTCAAGTCTTCGATTTTCTTCTCTGAGGTAGCTCAAGTTTTGTAAAGAAATTGGGAAACCTCTATTGGAGAATGGGTACAAACCAGATTATGCAGCAAGCAAATACGTTATTTACAAAATTTTACTAGTAGTCCGTGTCATTAGTTTTGGTGGGTAGGAATATTGGCAACGGATGATACAACGGATGTAACGGATAGGTAATTTTAGATAACAAAATCTATATTTTTGACGAATAACTCATCCGTTACATCCGTTACATCCGTTGCAAACCAACCAAAACTAATGACACGGACTACTAGCTGCTTGAGTGAGGTGCCGAATTTCATTATTTTTTAACTATTGCCTTACCTTTTTGTTGGAAATTGGCTGTGAAATATGAGCTAGCTCAAAGAAGTATTTAAAGAAATTTAGCTTTCGACCAAAGATAATTCTTTGACTGGCGCCAGTACTTTGAGTGCTATTTTAGCTAACATGAGATGAGCTGCTGTTGTTGGGTGTATTTCATCCCAAAAGAAAAATGTTTCGCTGCAACCTTGAAATTTTTCGTATTGTGCAAGTGCAGAGTCTTTCACATTTGTAAAGCCAAACTCTTTAGGGTTACTAAAAACTTGATTAAACAGCGAATAAACATCGATTGACATTATTCTGATGCTTTCACAAAACGATTGCCTTAAAGCTTCTAAAGAATTTTCTAATGTCGAATTATGTAATTTAGTTAAATTTGTCAGGAGGACGGATTTTTGACTATCATTACGAATGGCTGGCAGAAGACCTAAATCAGGTAAATTTAATATCATTATATTCTTAGCGCCTTCATCTACAAGTGATTGAACTGCATTTGATAAATTTTTGGTTGATATAGTAAGGTCAGTAATACTACCACTTAGATAATCATTGGCGCCAGCCCAAATAATATAAAGCGATTGACTATCTGGCTGATAATTTTCTGCCTTAAATTTATCGATTTGCTGTTGTAGTCCTAGTAAACCAATAGAATTATTCGGAACTAATGTATTAGTGTTGCCAGTATTGGCGCCACCTACAGCAAAATTAGTACATCGGTCGTGATTTATTCCTAATAGTTCTGCAAGATATTCTACCCATACCCGACCGTTGGAAAAGCGGCCACAAAAATAGGGAGGTGTTGCTGGTATGGGTTGCCCTAAAGCTAATGAAGTCACATCGAAAGAATTCCCAACATCACAGAGACTATCGCCAAATACATAAATCTTATTTAGATTATAAAGTTTTTTATTAAATTCAGCGTCACGTTGAATATTTGATAAACTTGGGAGGTCTATCGATTGAGAAATATTTACTAAGTCGAGATTAATATGTCGATATTTGTTAACAACATCATATAAATTAACAATCATGATTTTACTCCTTATTTTAGATATAGCAGTTTGTGTTTACATGGATATATTTTTTAAAATTCCTGCACGGATTGCTATATATTAATAGATGTAAGCAAAATCAACTTATGCAATACTGTGATTAAAACCATCGCCTAAAACTAGATTCCCGACTTATTTAATAAATCGGGAATATATAACAAAATGTCAAAATGATGTTGCCTAAATTTCTACCAGTTTGGATATTTGTAGGTTGGGTGTAGGCTTTGCGGAACCCAACTCGCGTCCTGAAAACGTTGGGTTCCGTTCCTCCACCCAACCTACGAATTGTTCGATTTTTGAGCTATCCCTTGCAGTATTACCAGTTAGGTCGTTTCTTGTGGTCTACCTGTAACAGTGCTAGAACGAGGAATATTAATATTAGATGAACCAGATTCAACGTCTATTTTTACAGTTAAAGAATCTAAAACATCTGCTAACTTATAATCAATTCCATAAGGTGTAGGAATTGGTTCCGTTAGTAAAGACTTAACTAGATTTTTATTCAAAATCTCCCAAAAATCAGTTTCGTTGGGATAATTAACCAAGAAATTTTTAACATAATTAGAGATAGGCACAAAATCTGGGTACTGTAAAGGGTCTGGAACTCCAATTCCATCAATATAGTCATAGCTAACGTCAATATCGATTACCGCTTTTCCTTGATGCTCAATTGCATAATCATCGATTTTAAAAGACCAACTTTCATCAAAATCTATAGTTTTAGGTGTCGGTGATATTACACTCTCTGCATCTTTAATCGTAGCAATAACAAAACTGTTCTTTGTGTCAATAGTATAGCTGTTTTTGTTATCGACAAGGCTAAACACAACAGTCTCCGAACCTTCTGCAACATTATCTTCATATGCTCCAACCGCAAAGGAAGCATTTTCAGCACCTTCTGCAATACCAACTAGGAAAAAAGCACTACCATTTTCTACGGCAAATGATATATCTTTAATATTGCTACTTTGTGACTCAAAACCTACAGCAGATGCATCATCCTCACCACCATCAGTGTCACCCACCAAAAATTTAAGTTGCAAACCTCCTTTTGGTGCAGGTTCACTAAGATTAAATGAATATACCAATGGTATTCCACTTCCTTCAACAACTGTCGCTGGTGAGAGCGTCACACCAACCTGCGGTTTTCTGTCAATTATTTCACTGCTACGATAGAATTTACAACTTAACTCTTCAAATGGTACTCTTTGACTCGAAATAAGATTAGAATTGCTGTTGTAAAGAGATTCTGCGATAACATTTGCGTTCTGCTGATTAAACATAAACTCTTAACCTTATTAATGACCACATTTGGATATTATTTTGCTCAATATTATAGGCGCCAATCTTGCTAAAACGTACTCGACTTTAGTATAGGATGGCATTATAAAAATTGTTGCAAAATAGTTCTACTTTGTATATGGGGGCGAAATTATTAATTTATGCACTCCAACCAACAATCGATACTTTTATTACTGCAACTATGATGAAACATTTGTTCTGGGCATTCGTAATTGGTATTAATGGTACAATAGTTTTTACTGGATATTCGGCTGTAGCCCAAATTACACCGGATAGCACTTTACCCAATAACTCTAATGTCAAATTAGAAAATAATACCTTAAATATTACAGGTGGCACACAAGCAGGCGCCAATTTATTCCACAGCTTTCAAGAGTTTTCTGTTACAACAGGCAATACGGCTCATTTTCAAAATAACCCAGACATTCAAAATATTATCAGTCGGGTAACAGGTAGTAATATCTCTAATATAAATGGTTTAATCAAAGCGAACGGTGCAGCAAACCTATTCTTAATTAATCATAAAGGAATTATATTTGGTGAGAATGCAAAACTAGAAATTGGCGGTTCTTTTACTGCCACCGCAGCTAGTGGTGTTAAATTTGGCGACTCGTTAGAATTTAGTGCTAAAAACCCGTTGGCGACACCGTTACTTAGTGTTAATGTACCAATAGGATTACAATATGGAAGTAATCCAGGCGATATTGAAGTCAAATTAGCGAATTTACAAGTAAATCCTGGTAAAACTCTAACACTAACTGGCGCTTCGGTTAATATCAATGGTGGAAAATTGCTGGCGCCGTCTGGACGTGTCGAGTTAGGAGATACGGCGGCACAAACAAATGTATTGCTAAGTAATTTTGCAGAAGTGAACGTACTTGGAGATAATGGAGGTAGTATTGCTATTAATGCTCGTTCTGTGGAATTAGCAGGGCAAAGTACTCTTCAAGCTGGTATAGGACAAGGGTTAGGGTCTGTTGACAGTAAAGCATTCAATATTGATATTAATGCAATTAAAGATGTTTATTTAAAAGACGGAAGTAGAGTTCGCAACACTGTGGAACCCGACGCAACGGGACAAGCTGGTGATATAAACATTAATACTGGTGGTTCGCTTTATGTAAAAAGCGCCGCCTTAATAAGTGCCAGTATTTATGGAAAAGGTTTGGCTGGCAACATTAGAATAAATGCTCTTGGTACTGTTTCATTTGATGGAGGGAATAATACATCTGCGACTACAGTGGGAAGCGGTATTAATCTTGAAGGTATAGGCTCAGGAGGTGATACAAACATTACTGCTGATTCATTCTCTGTTACTAATGGCGCCGCATTAACTTCTTTTGCTTTAGGTTCCGGCAATGCTGGCAATATTACTATTAACGCCAAAAATGATGTTTTGTTGAGTAATGTTGCCAGAAGAGAAAGATTTTCAAACGCAAGTGGAATTTATACCAGTATTGCTTCACCTACTTCTGTTGGTAATGGGGGTGATATTAACATCAGAGCGGCTAGCCTCGAAGTTAGCAAAGGCGCCCGCTTATCTGCAAGAACATTCGGTCAGGGGGATGCTGGAAATATTAATATCAATGTTCGCAAGGGCATTTTATTTGATGGAGTTGGTCTTCGAGGACCGAGTGGCGCCTTTACTAGCGTCGAACCTACAGGTATAGGTAATGCTGGTAATGTAAATATTACATCTCAAACGCTAAGAGTTATGAATGGCGCCCAATTGTTTAGCAGTAGTAAAGGTAAAGGAGCAGCAGGAAATTTAGGCATAAATGCTGACTTTATTCGTTTAGATAATCAAGGAGCGATTACATCTGACACCGTTGGTGGTCGCGGTAATATTGATTTGAATGCAAAGGATTTAATATTGCATCGAAATAGTAATATTACTACTAATGCCACAGGAAGTAATAATATCGGTGGTAATATTAAAATTAATACAATTAATCTAGTTGGTATTCCTGAAGATAATAGCGATATTAGCGCTAATTCTATAGATTTTCGCGGTGGAAATGTGACTATTAATACTACAGGGTTATTTGGACTACAATTCCGTGATGCACCCACTAATATGAGCGATATCACTGCGAGTGGCGCCAATTCTCAGTTGAATGGTACTGTACGAATTAATCGACCAGAAGTAGACCCAACATCCGGGTTAATTGAATTACCTGTTAATATTGTTGACCATAGTTACCTAATTGCTCAAAGTTGTCCCGTTAAACGAGGTAATACATTTATAATTACTGGACGTGGGGGTTTACCAGTCTCACCGAATGCAATGCTTCGCAATAATCAAACAGCAAGTATTGATTGGGTGACAACTAATGACTTAGTATCGAATCAGAAAGATACTAATTATAAAGAGCAATTAATAAAACCTGAAATTAGCGAAGCTGATAATTGGGTAATTAGCAATTCTGGTGAAGTAATGTTAATTGCTTCTGCATCAAAAGACATACATGGGCATTTCATCAGTTCCGCAGTTTGTCCGTTATAAATTAGTATTTTTGTATGGTTTATTTTACTCTATTAATATTGTCGCATAAATGCTGGTCATGAATTCTGACATTAGAATTATATTGCAAATAACCACCTGCCCAATTACAACCCAGTTTAATTAGCTCATTTAAATCTAAATTCTCGCTAGCTGCGATAAAATTATTATTGTCTGGAACTTTCCACAGCATTACTTTTTCATCTGCACTACCAGAAGCTAAAGTTTTGCCATCTGGACTAAAAGTAACGCTCAATATATCTTCGATATGTTCTGTGAATGTTTTTATATCTTTACCCAAGAGAATATCCCAAATTTTAATTGTTTTGTCAGCACTACTAGATGCTAAAAGTTTGCCGTTAGGGCTAAAACTGAGGCTATTAATTTTACCACTATGTCCTTTTAAAGTTTTAATTAGTTTGCCTTCTTCGACATCCCAAAGCTTAATAATATTGTTAAAGCTACCTGATGCTAAAGTTTTACCATCAGGACTAAAGCTAACAGTATTAACTTTACTATTATGCCCTTGTAAGGTTTTAACTAGCTTACCTGTTATAATATCCCAAATTTTAATAGTATTGTCAAAACTACCAGATGCTAAAAGTTTATCATCGGGGCTAAAACTAACACCACTAAAACCGTCACTTTCTTGAAAAATACGAATTAATTTATCTGTTTCTAAATCCCAAATTTGAACAGTATGATTAAGAGTCGCAAAAGCGATTTTTTTGTCATCGAAACTAAAAATAATATTGTTAATCCAAGTATTATTATCAATAAATTTAGAATCAATTTCTTGACCAGTGGAAGCATCCCAGAGTTGAATGAAGCCATCTGCACTACTAGAAGCTAATATTTTACCATTATGGCTATAACTGATGCTATTAATTTTTCTTTGGCGCGAATCGCTATTATTGCCTTCAACTGTATAAATAGTACGTTCTTCTTTACCTGTAGCAATATCCCAAATTTTGATAGTACTATCGAGACTGCCAGAAGCTAATTTAGTTTCATTTTTGGGGTTAAAACTAACACTACTAACCCAATCGCTATGTCCTGTAAAAGTTGTATTTTCTTCAATTCTACTAGCATCCCAAATTTTGATTGAACCATCGGCAGCAGCAGAAGCTAAGATTTTGTCATCTGGACTAAAGCTGACATCTAAAATCCAATCACGATGTCCAGTCACAGTAGTAATTTTTTTACCTGTAGCAACATCCCATAGTTTAATTGTATTATCGAAATTGCCAGAGACTAACTTAGTACCATCTTTGTTAAAGCTAACGCTGTTGACACTATATTCATGTCTATTAAGGATACGACTTTCACGAGTATTAGCGTTCCAAAGTTTGGCAGTGTCACTTGCATTCCAAAGTCTGATGGTTCCATCTGCACTACCGGAAGCTAAAATTTTGCCATCTCGACTAAAACTAACACTGTGAACAAAGTAGTTATCTTTACTGAGAATGGAATTATTGTGTGTGTCAATATTCCATATTCTAACAGTACCATCTGTACTACCGGAGGCTAAAGTTTTCCCATCCGAATTAAAACTGATGCTGTAAACCTTGCCATTATGTCCTTTGAACGTGTTAATTTCTTCACCCGTAGCAGCATTCCAAAGTCTTATTGTACCATCGGCGCCACCGGAGGCTAAGATTGTACCATCTAAATTAAAACTAACACTGTAAACTTTGCCACTATGTCCTTTTAACGTGTTAATTTCTTCACCCGTAGTAACATTCCAAAGTTTAATTGTACTATCGGCGCTACCTGAAGCTAGAGTTGTACCATCCGAACTAAAACTAACGCTATATACTCTACCACTATGCTTTGTTAAGGTATTAATTTCTTCACCCGTAGTAACATTCCAAAGTTTAATTGTACCATCGGCGCCACCAGAGGCTAAAATTTTACCATCCAAATTGAAACTAGCACTGTAAACTGAACCGATATGTTTTTCCAGTCTATTGCGTTCTTTTGCCCCATATACAGTTCTTCGCAATACTGATACAGTCTCATCCTTCATTGGGGTATCTAGCTTTAATTTTTGCAGTGGTATTGCTGCTCGTAAACCTTCTACAAGTGCATCAAATTTTTGCCCTTCTCTGAAAAGAGCATCTGAATAACGAGTCAGAGCAACGCTTTGGTTTAACTGAAATCTTTCTGCTTGCGTGTTTTTTTCCTTTTCGGAAACAAACAATAAAGATAATAAAAATAAAATTAAAAGTAAACTTATAATTAAAATTCTTAGAGCCGTAAAACGCTGTTGCCTGATTTTATCTCTCTTTTGTTCTTCGCTAACTTGATTTGCCTTACTTTCTTGAATAAACTCTTTCTCTTCTGCTGTTAACTGCAAAAGATACCCGAAATTTTCAATAATTTTTTCAGCTTCTTTTAATTTTTCTCCGGTATATAAAAAACTTTCAATATTTTGATTCCCTGATTTTTTTTCAATTTTACACTTTTTTGTATCCAATTCAATCGCAGCTTTGAAGGGGCGGTAAACACGTTTTTTATCTAGCAATTCACGTAAAGTTTTCCAGTGAATAATTAAAATTTCATGAGCTAAAGTAACTACTTCGTATTTGAAACCATCATTCTGTATTTCTTCGCTAATAATTATTATATTATTACTTGTTAAATGATTAATTACTGCTCTGATTTCATTTAAAGAATACTGTGCTGATTCTGCTAAATTTGTTATGTAAACTCTGATACGTGTACTTCCTGTGCCATTTCCTATTTCTATTAAATTTACTAAAATGTAATTTGCAATCTCTGTCTTTCGCTTATCTAAGCTGTTATAGACGTGTTCAAGATGTTTTTCTAGTAATGCTTCTAAAAATCCTCGATTATCGACCAACTGTTTTTTTATTTCATTTTTAATTTCCTCATATAACGAATATGTTAATGTTAATTCTTGATGATTTCGCCGCTTCCAAAGTTCTGTTAAAGAATTTTGTAGTAAAGGTAAACTTCCTGATACTTCTCTTGCATCTGTAATTAATTGTCTTTTTAAAGCATCATCTACTTTAACACCTACTTTTTTGGCAGGTTGAACAATTACTTCTTCTAAATCCTCCTCACTCATCGGTGTTACAGCTACTAGATGTTGCTGAATTTTCCTAGCAAGTCCAAAATATTCCTCTTCGGCACACTTACCAAAAAAATCTGCTCGTATTGCTAATACTAAGCAAAATTTCTCACCCAAGTCATTTAAATCTTTTAACAAGCATTGAATAAACTTATATTGTTCAGAATCTTTAGCCAAAGGTTCATCAGGATTATCACGCAAAGAAAAAACTTCCTCAAACTGATCCACTATTAACACCACTCCCTCTACGTTAGTGCTAATAACTTTATTTATCAGTTGTTTTAAGCCTTGATCTTCTTGATTTAATAGTTCTCTAAACTCTTTAAAGCGAATATTCTGTTCATCCTCTGGTAATTTTGTATCTACAAAGGCTCGTGCTAAGTTATTAAGTGGCTCCTTACCAGGTTGAAAAACTTGAGGAATATACCAATTTTCACTGCCTGATATTCGTAGTCCTTGTTGCAGCTGATAAACTATACCAGCCCTAATAATACTTGATTTTCCACTTCCTGATGCTCCTAGTAATGCTAAGAAATTATTTTTATTTACTTTTTCTAGTAACTCGTCAGTTAGAGTATTGCGTCCGTAGAAATATTCAGCATCTGCTTCAGTATAATTAAAATAAGCTAAACCTTTGTAAGGGCTATCACTTGGTTCTGACTTGTTTTCTAGCGTGTACTTATCTTCTCCCGGTATAAGATAAATAGTCTTACCAAAAGAGATACGTTTAAAATCTCCACATGTATTTAACTGCTTTTCATATTCTTTCAATTGTTTCACTAATCTTTTATTATCAATACTTTCTTTACTCTTAGGTTTAAGTATATTAAGTATTGCAGCAGTTAATTCAGTACATTTCCTTAATTTAGTATTTTTATGGTATTTGTCTCTAAAAGATTTACTATGGCTATGGAACGAAACAATAAATAATCTATTTTTACCATTTTCATTTCCAGCAATAAATTTGTCTAAATCAAGTTGTTTTTTTTGATGATAGCAACAATCAAAAATAATGATTTGATTGGTGACTGGACTTTCTTTTAGTATTTGTTTTAACCATTGTAAAGATAATCCCAAATCGTCTTGAGAGGGATTAGATTCATTAGTCGTAAAAAAAAGTTCTGAAACTCCTTCGTTCTTAGCTAAAACATATCCAGAAAAATACAATATCACTGTATCTGCATGTTCGCCACTTGGCATTAAAAGATTGATAATCGCATTTTTAATTTGCTTTCGAGTTACATTTTCTAATCGCGTAACTTGAAATTGACACAGCGTTTTAAAGTTATTCTCTATAAATGTTGCATTGACAGCAGGTGCTTGAAGATTTTTAAAGCAATTGTACTTATTAATTCCAACTACTAAGGCTTTTCGCTTATTGTTAGATAACATTTTTTATTTCTCAGATGATAAATTAAGCAAATTTAAAAAAGATTCATCGTAGTTTGCAAGTTCCCAATTACGAGCTTTTTTTACTTGTTGAGAAGTTAGATTTTTTGCTCCCATTAATTTAGCGGAAATAAGGTCTGCATTGCTAAGGTCTGCATCGCTAAAATTTACACTACTGAGGTTGGCGCCTCTGAGGTCTGCATAGCTGAAATTTGCACCGCTTAAATTGGCGCCACTGAAATTTGTATTTACTAGCTTGGCATTTATTAGTTGAGCTTTGACTAATTGGGCATCGTTAAGGTCAGCATGGCTAAGGTTTGCATCACAAAGATTAGCACTCATTAGATTTGCACCAACTAAGATGGCGCCAGTTAAGTCCGCTCTATCAAGCTTCGCATCACTAAAGTCAGATTTACTAAGATTAGTCCCTTTTAAATTAGCTCGAACTAAGTCTGCTCCTTGTAATTGAACTCCTGTTAAGTCAGCATCAGTAGCAGTTAGACCAGCTAAACTTTCCCCATCTTCGTTTAAATTTTCTAGCGCTTTAACACGTCCACCACTTCCACCTTGACCCTGTGCAGAATTAATTAGTTGCCATGCTTCATAATGAGTACGCTTTTGCTGTTCGGGAATATTTAAAAGAAAAATAACCAAACCCACAATAATACTAAAAGATTCCAGCTTTTCAAATAAATAATTATTTTTAATAAGTCTTTCAATATCTTTTGGAAAATTGGTAAAGTTTAATAGGTGAATACACAAGATAATTACACATAGTACCAATAAAACTAATAGAAAAAATATTAAAATCCTAAGCAAAAATATCCTCTTTAACCGAAGCCAAAGCATTTTCGATGACAAAAGTGTTTTTTTATACTTTTTTGTTTTCAATATTCACACTCACTTACAACAATCTATAGTTTACTTTTCACTTTTCAAGTTATCCGTATTGAACACAATTAGTCAAGTATTAATTAAAACATAATATTCTTTTGAGTATTGTCTTTTATTTCCACATCTACCATTAGAATGAAATTTTGGCTGGTTGTAAGTGAGGCATAGGCACACCTACGCGGGAGTGCCAACTACCCAAAACTTTTGACATATCCGTTGCCAGTTTTTCTATCTACAAAAATTAATTACATCAATCCGGTAGTTATATAATCTAACAAGAACATATTGTTTTAAAATTCTTAATTTTAATCATAAAGGGCGAAATACAAAACCATGTTTTCTATTCCTGGGTATAAAATTAACGAACAGATTTACGCGCGTTCTAAAACTGTTGTTTATCGAGCCGAAAGGACAGTAGATAAAGAATTAGTTATTATCAAAACATTATCTGCATATTATCCCAATGTTAAGGATATTGCTCAAATTAAGCAAGAGTATATGGTAGTTAAAGATTTGAATAACGAAGGTGTTGTAAAGTGTATAAATTTGGTTGAATATAATCATGGAATCGCACTAATTTTAGAAGATTTTGGTGGTAAATCTCTCGAAGAGGTGATCAACTCTTGTAATATTGAGTTACCGTTGTTTTTACGCATTGGTATTCAACTTGTAGAAGCAATTGGCTATTTACATCAAAATCATATTATTCACAAAGATATTAAACCAGAAAATATTATTATAAATCTCGAAACAGAGATAGTAAAAATAACTGATTTTGGTATTGCAACATACCTAGAGAATGAAACCGACAAAGTTAATCATGTAAATGTTATTGAAGGAACCCTCGCTTATATTTCTCCTGAACAAACGGGTCGAATGAATCGTAATATCGATTATCGTACTGATTTTTACTCTCTGGGTATTACTTTTTATGAACTGCTGACTAAACAGTTACCGTACTCAACATCAGATTCAATCGAATTGATTCACTGCCATATTGCTAAAATACCACAGGCGCCTCATCAAGTTAATCCGAATGTGAGTCCCGTAATTTCTAACATAGTGATGAAATTAATTGCAAAAACTGCGGAAGAAAGGTATCAAAGCGCATGGGGTATAAAGGCAGATTTAGAAACTTGTTTACATCAGTTAACAAGCACTGGACATATTGATGACTTCCCCCTTGCTAAACAAGATTTCTCAGATAAATTTCAAATTCCCCAAAAACTCTATGGCAGAGAGAACGATATTGCGATTTTGATGGCTGCTTTTGAGCGAGTTAGTCAAGGTCAGACAGAGATAATGTTAGTAGCTGGTTATTCGGGAATTGGTAAATCAGCATTAGTATCAGAGGTTCACAAACCAATTATTCGTGAGCGCGGGTATTTCCTAACTGGAAAATTTGACCAATTTAAGCGTAATATCCCTTACAGTGTATTAATTCAGGCTTTTCAAGATTTGATACGGCAGCTATTAACAGAAGATGAATCGAGTTTAGCTGCAATTAAAGCTGAAATTTTAGAAGGGGTGGGTAATAGCGGACAAATCATTATTGACGTAATTCCCGAAGTTGAGTTGATTATTGGCAAACAGGCGCCTATATCAATTTTAGAGCCAACTGAGTCACGAAATCGATTTCATCATGTTTTTAAACAATTCATCCATGTTTTTACCAAAAAAGAGCATCCTTTAGTGATTTTCTTGGATGATTTACAATGGGCTGATACTGCTTCTCTGAGTTTATTAAAATTATTGGTAACTGACCCTGATAGTCAATATTTATTAATTATTGGAGCTTATCGCGATAACGAGGTCAATGCCACGCATCCGTTAATGGCGACTTTAAATGAAATTCGTCAATATAGCGAAAAGCTAGATACTATTACGCTTTATCCTTTGAACATTAATAATATTATTGAGTTAGTCGCTGATACTTTGCACGAATCGCGAGAAAAAGTTAAAACATTAGCCCAACTTTTAGAAGCTAAGACAAATGGTAATCCTTTCTTCTTAAATCAATTATTCAGTTCACTTTATCAAGAAAAACTTTTATCGTTTAACTTGGGTGTAACCAAAAGCGAATGGCAATGGGATATTGAACAAATTGAAGCTACCGACATAACTGATAATGTTGTCGATTTAATGATTGGTAAGATACAAAAACTAGATGCGAACACACAAAATATTTTAAAGCTAGCTGCCTGCATCGGTAATAAATTTGATTTTAGTACCTTAGCAATAGTGTACGCACAAACTTTTCGAGAAACGGCTGACTGTCTTTGGACTGCTTTCCAATCAGGTTTAATTTTACCTCTTAGTAATGCGTATAAAATACCTCTATTTGTCGATAATCTTGATAATTTAACTATATCTTACAAGTTTTTACACGACCGAGTACAGCAAGCTGCATATGCACTAATTCCAGATGTAAGTAAAAAAGAAGTGCATTTGCAAATTGGCAGACAGTTATTAAATAAAAGCCAGCAACATGAAATTGAAGAAAATATTTTTGAAATTGTTAACCACCTCAATATTGGCGCCGACTTAATTTTTAGCGAAGTCGAAAAATATCAACTCGTAAATCTAAATTTAATCGCTGGACAAAAGGCAAAGGCTTCTACAGCTTATTATGCCGCAGCTAAATATCTAAAAACTGCTCTGTCACTTTTGACACTAAATTCCTGGGATTGTCAGTACGAACTGACTTATTCAGTTTATTTGGCAGCGATAGAAGTTGAATACCTCAATACTAATTACTTAGACTCTAAAGCTTTAATTGATGTTGCCATAGCCAAATCAAAGACGGTATTACAAAAAGCAGCAATTTATAAGCAAAAAATTCATTTCTATACTAGCCAAAGTGACTTAACAACAGCTATTCACGCAGGTTTGGAAGCTTTAGAAATATTAGGCAACCCAATTCCAACTCAGTTAGAGCAATTACGTGCGGAGTTAAGCTTTGAAATCAAGCAAATAGCTGCATTAGTTGATTTACCATTCATGAATGATGCAATTAAAACAGCAGTTGTTGAGATTTTAGTTACTATCATACCACCTGTTTATTTCAGCAAGCCAGAATTATTAGTACCAGTTATTCTGTCCTTGGTTAATTTGTCAGTGAATTATGGAAATGCTGCTGAGTCGGCTTATGGTTATTGTTTATATGGTTTACTGTTGTGCGGAATGTATAATGATTTTGATTCGGGTTATGAATTTGGATGCTTATCTTTAAAAATCGTTGAAAAATTTCCGCAACACGCAATTAAATGTCAAGTTCATAAAGTATTTGCCAGTCACATTCAACCTTGGAAAGAACCTTTACGTAACTCTGCAAACAATTTTAGTGTAGCGATTCAATTAGGATTAGAAACAGGAAATTTTGAATATTTGAGCTATGGTAGTGCTGAATACTGCCTATATTTATTTTTTCAAGGTGAAAATTTAGAAGTTGTCAATCAAAAGTTTTACGAGTATGAAGAATTATTAGTAAATCTCAAACAAGAACTCGGCAGCTTTTATATTAAAATTGGGCGCCAAGCTGTTTTGAATCTTACAGGTAATACTAGTAACCCAAAAGTTTTGACAGGGGAAAGCTTTGACGAAGTAGCAATGTTGCCATTAATAGTTAAAGCTAACTACAAAATGCTAATATTTTGTTTTTACCTTTTCAAGCTAATTTTAGCTTATTTATTCCAAGACTATAAACAAGCTTTAGATAATGCAGTTAATTCGTTTGCACATCTTGATGGTGTAGTTGGAACTATTTTTGGTGCTGAGTATAATTTTTATTATTCTCTAGCGCTATTAGCTCAGTGTAGTAATATTAGTGAAGCTGAAAAACAGCAATCAATTAGCCAAGTAATTGCTAATCAAAAAATAATGCAAAATTGGGCTAACCATGCACCTAGTAATTATCAGCATAAATATGACTTGGTAGAAGCAGAAAAAGCACGGGTATTAGAAGAAATTTTGACAGCGATGAATTTTTACGACAAAGCTATCCAAGGTGCTGCATTGCAAAAATATTTACACGAAGAAGCACTTGCCAGCGAATTAGCAGCAAAATTTTATTTGGCGATTAAAAAAGAAAAAGTTGCTTGGGCATATCTTACAGACGCTCATTACTATTATCTTCGTTGGGGAGCTAAGGCAAAAGTAAAGCAACTAGAATCTGAATATCCTAAGCTAGCGGAAAAAAGCAATGTTAGAACAAGTAAGGATACTACAAGTATAAAGACGACTAATTATAATTTAGACACTCTCGACTTACAAACTGTAATTAAAGCTTCTCAAACTCTATCTAGCGAAATAGAATTGACAAAATTGCTAGGTCGAATGATGAATATTGCCGTCGAAAATGCTGGCGCCCGTAATGGACTTTTCATTTTAGAGCAAGACGATAAACTATTGATAGAAGCATCTGTCAATGTCGATAAAAATGAAATAACTTTGCAGCAATCAATTCCTGTTGAAGCGAGTAATTTATTACCGTTGTCTGTAATTAATTATGTAGTGCGAACTAGAGAAAATGTACTTTTAACAAATGCATCTCAAAGTGGAATATTTACGAATGATACTTATATAAAGGGTAAACCATCACTTTCGATTCTCTGTATTCCTATTGTTAATCAAGGTAAATTTATTGGAATACTCTATCTAGAAAATAATTTAGCAGATGGCGCCTTTACACCAGACAGATTAGAAATTTTAAACCTTCTTTGCGCTCAAGTTGCAATTTCTCTAGAAAATGCCCTACTTCTAGAAAAACTTACAGTTGCAAAAACGCAGTTAGAAGATTACTCGCGAACATTAGAGATAAAAGTCGAAGAGCGCACCCAAGAGTTAAAACAAGCAAAAGAACTTGCCGATGTTGCAAATCAAGCTAAAAGCGAATTTGTATCAAATATGAGCCATGAATTGCGAACACCTCTAAATGGTATTCTTGGCTATGCTCACATCCTTAAGCAAAATGTTTCAATACTTAAAGACACAAGTTTAATTAATAAACAAATGGAGGGGCTAAATGTAATTGAAGAGTGTGGAAGCCATTTACTGACTCTGATTAATGATATTTTAGACATTTCTAAAATCGAAGCTGGAAAGATAGAGCTAGATTTAAACAATTTTGATTTTGCTGACTTGATACAAGGTATTGTTAATTTAATAAGGCTTCGCGCCGAACAAAAAGGTATTTCGTTTGTTTATCAGCCAAGCTATCCGTTACCGACAATTATCAGAACCGATGCCAAAAGATTACGACAAATTTTGATTAACTTATTGAGTAATGCCGTCAAGTTTACCGATAAAGGTAGCGTAATTTTTAAAGTTTGTATAATTAATGACCGAATTCGCTTTCAAGTTGAAGATACAGGTATTGGAATGGCGCCTGAACATATAGAAAAAATCTTTTTACCCTTCGAGCAAGTTAGCTCACAACGTCATGTGATTGAAGGTACAGGTTTAGGTTTAACTATCAGCCAAAAAATTGCCCAGCTAATGGGTGGCAATATCAACGTTAAAAGTACCCTAAATCAAGGTAGTGTTTTTTGGGTAGATTTAGATTTACCTCAAGTCGCAGAGGCAATTGCTCAAAATCAAAAAAACAAAAGTAATATCGTTGGTTATGAAGGTAAACAGCGTAAAATTTTGATAGTAGACGATAAATGGGCTAATCGTGGTGTTTTAGCCGGATTGCTTTCACCTCTTGGTTTTGATATAAACGAAGCTGAAAATGGTTTAGATTGTATCAATAGAGCTGTAGAATTTCAACCAGATTGTATTTTTATGGACTTAGTTATGCCTATCATGGATGGATTTGAGGCAACTCGGCGCCTGCGAAAGCACTCTGAAACGCAAAATACGGTTATAATAGCCACGTCTGCTAGTGTTTTTGATAACTCTAAGTCCCATAGTTACCAAGCTGGTTGTAATGATTTTCTAGCCAAACCAATAGATTCGGAGGCACTTTTTGAAGCATTGCAAATACATTTAGGGCTAGAATGGGTTTACCAGGAGCGCGAACAACAATCCTTACATTCTCATTCTCATTCTCATGTTAATGAATCGGTAACTATAGTACCCCCACCGATTGAAAAACTCACTGTTTTACTTGATTTGGCTACAAGAGGCAATGTTCCAGCGATTTTAGAGCAAGTTGCTTTAATTGAAAGTATGGAAGGAGATTTTATTCCTTTTACTACACTTGTACGTGGGTTTGCTAAAGGCTTTCAAGTCAAGAATATTCGAGATTTAGTTTTAAAATTTTTACCTACAAATCAATAATTTCAAATACGTTCCTAAAGGTTCATAAAATGGAGAAAGCTACAAAAGAAGTTATTTTGATTGCCGATGACTTACCAAATAATTTGGCAGTTTTGCAAGATTATTTAATCGAATCAGGATTTGAAGTTTTAGCTGCTCTTGATGGTGAAAGTGCAATTCAACAGGCAGAATATGCACAACCTGATTTAATTCTTCTTGATGTATTAATGCCTGGAATGACTGGGTTTGAAACTTGCCTTCATCTTAAGGCTAACCAAGCTACTCATAATATACCAATTATATTTGTTACATCTCTCGCTGATACCGAAGATAAAGTAAAGGGTTTTGAAGCAGGCGCCGTAGATTACATTACAAAGCCCATCAAAAAGCAAGAACTTTTAGCTCGCGTCAAAACACATCTTAACTTACAAAATTTACAAAAGCAACTGCAACTGCAAAATCAGCTTTTACAACAAGAAATAGGCGTTCGTCTTCAAGTTGAGGAAGCGCTCAAACAACGCACCGCTCAATTAGAAGCAGTTAACCAAGAATTAGATGCTTTTGGACATTCTGTGGCCCACGATTTACGTTCTTCAATTACTAGTATTAATGGGTTTAATTATTTTCTAGAAAAAGAATATTCTCAACTACTAAGTGATACTGGGCAACACTATACTCGTCGTGTGCGGCAAGCCACTATGCAGATGGAAGAACTCATAGAAGGTTTAATGCTTCTATCTCAAGTTAAAGGTAGCAAAATGTTATTTGAGGACGTTAACTTGAGTAAAATAGCTAGTGAAACTATAGCACAATTGCAGCAAGCACACCCAGAACGAAAAGTAGAATTTATCTATTCTGAAAATGTTTCTGCTTTTGGAGACACACGGTTATTAAGAATATTGTTAGAAAACTTACTCGGAAACTCTTGGAAGTATACTGCCAAAAACCCATTAGCTCGTATAGAATTTGGCGCCATGCAAAACGAGCAACAATCTCAAGAAATTTTTTTTGTGCGGGATAACGGAGCAGGTTTTAATATGGCTTATGCGAGTAAACTTTTCAGTGCTTTCCAACGTTTACATCACAAAAGCGATTTTCCTGGCTCTGGTATTGGACTTGCAACCGTCAAGCGAATTATTGACCGTCACAATGGACACATTTGGGCTGAAGCTGTTGAAAATAAAGGCGCCACCTTCTACTTTACCATCAGCCCGTAACCCCCAACTGCTGTACCAATGTTGGAACCTAGTACTACACCAAGGGAGGTAGGCGCCCTAACACAGAGGGATAGAAAACTAACGTAATTACAAAGCAATACTCAAATATGTCAGGACTTACGCAAAAATCCTAGAAACCTGGTTTTTTGGTCGATAATTTGTCATAAAAACGACGATTTTTGGTAGAAACCAGGTTTCTGTGCGTAAGTCCTATATGTAAAAAACTTGTTATTGAGTCTCATCAAAAAAAACATATTAACTCCTTACAATACCTACCGTTTTTGTTCTGCAAGTACTACTTTAAAACTTTTACGTATAGACCTTTTACTACGATGGTTATATTTAGAAAGTTAAACTTTTATTAATCTAACGTTATCTTCTATTAAGAAACTAACAAACCGGGTTTCTTTATTGATAAATTATGATGAAAATAAGGATTTTGCGTAGAAACCCAGTTTCTTTCCGTAATTGCAAAAGTCCAGATTGTAGCTTGTGATAATGCAATAGTAAATACAAACTCTTATTAAAATAATACGAATACGAAGTATATATGCCTACTTCACCACAGTTTAACTTCAACAACCCCTCGGTTACTAACAATGTAGACTATACAAAGCACGAGTATCAATACAACTATACGCGCATTCCACCTTTAGCGATGGTTGATACCCTTCCTGCAAAGGAAGACTTTTCCATCACTTGGTATCGTCTATTAGTCAAGCAATTAAAAATTATTTTCGTTAATACCTTAATTACGAACCGAGGTAATCGCGGTTCTAAGTCGTTGCGTGATGATATTAGAAATTTTATTTTTGAATCAGTACGCTCTGAAGCACTTCCAACTCAGCTTAATATATTGGGTCGAGTTCTACAAATTGCACCTCAGTTGCTGCTTGCTAGAATGTCCAAAGATTACCGTGAAGTTGACGAGTTGTTGCTTTCGGTTATTAAAGACTGTGGACTCTCCATTTTTAGAGACTTGTTAGGTCGCATTAATACCCGTTTAGAAAGGGGACATCCTACCGGACATGTAAGTAGTCTTAACGATTACAGTAAATTATTACCAGTAATTGATATACCTCAATTTGCTAATACTTTCCTTGAAGATGAAAGCTTTGCTTACATGCAGGTAGCTGGATTTAACCCGCTAATGATTGAACGTGTATCTCGAGAAAGCGCCAACTTTCCCATTGAAGATTCTCATTATCAAGCTGTAATGGGAAATGATGATTCATTAGAACTAGCACTCAAGGAAGGAAGACTTTATTTAGCAGACTATAAAATTTTAGACAATGCAGTCAACGGTACTTATTCAAAATATCAAAAGTACATTTATGCTCCTATAGCGCTTTTTGCTGTTCCTAAAGCTGAAGATTCCAATCGCTCACTGCAAGCAGTAGCTATTCAATGCGGTCAAAATCCAGGCGCCCATCCAATTATTACACCCAAATCAAATAAATACGCTTGGTTATTTGCCAGAACAATTGTTACTATAGCAGACACCAATTACCACGAAGCAGTTAGTCATCTTGGGCGAACTCACTTATTTGTCGGTGCTTTTGTTCTAGCGACAAGACGGCAACTTCCAGATAATCATCCTTTAAGCATACTTTTGCGTCCGCATTTTGAAGGCACTTTAGCAATTAACGATGCTGCTCAACGACTTTTAATTGCACCCGTTGGTGCGGTCGATCAATTGCTCGGTTCAACTATTGATAACTCACGGGTTTTAGTAGCACTTGGGTTACGAAGCTATGGTTTTAATGGTGCCATGTTACCGAAACAACTTAAGCAACGAGGAGTAGATGACCCCAACTTACTGCCTGTTTATCCTTATCGAGATGATGCACTCCTAATTTGGAATGCCATTCATCAATGGGTAACTGACTACTTAAGTCTTTACTACTCGACAAATCAGGACGTTCAAAATGATACAGCCCTTCAAGCATGGGCAACAGAAGTTCAAGCTTTAGATGGGGGACGTGTACCTGATTTTGGTGAGAATGGTAGTATCCAAACGCTTAATTACTTAATAGATGCTGCGACGCTGATTATTTTTACCGCAACTGCACAACATGGCGCCGTCAACTATCCACAAAAAGATTTGATGAGCTATGCAGCAGCGGCGCCGCTAGCAGGTTATATGCCAGCTTCGACACTAAAAGGTGAGGTTACAGAACAAGACTATCTGAATTTACTTCCACCTCTAGAACAAGCTCAAAGACAACTAAACGTACTGACTTTGCTCGGTTCTATTTATTACAAAAATATAGGTAATTATTCACCAGGACACTTTCCAGCACAGGTAACACCATTGTTGGATAAGTTCCAAAAAAATCTCATCCAAATTGAAGAAATTATCAATGACCGTAATTTGCACCGTCCAACTTACGAATATTTGCTCCCTTCTCGAATTCCTCAAAGCATAAATATTTAGCATAAACATTTAAATATACAACACTTGGTAAACTATCATGGAACCAAAAAAAATACTTAAAGCACACGACCGTCAACTTTGGCTTTCACGTATTATCGCCAAAGTAGGTTATAATAGCCCTATTGGTAAACTTCTACGCTTATGGGTTTATTACACAGATGGCTTGCTTATACTTAGAGCATGGACAGATGTTCTCAACGTCCGCAAGCAAAATATTGGCGACAAGTTTTACGCAGTAGACCAAGCAATAATGCACGCTTCTCATGCTGACGTAAAACAATTAATGCAAACAGAACCTCAATGGCGAGGAAATGATTTAGGCATTATTAGAATATTAGCTCCTAGTTACATGCTTGGCAATCCGCTAACATTGGGAATGAACGGTTTGGAACATACAGGAAGTCGTGCTGTAATATTACAAGCCTTACCAAACCCAATTGAAAAAGCAGATGTATTAGGGCATTTAGTCGATAAAGTTTTGGCAGACGCTGCAACAGAAGGCAAATTGCATGTTGGAGAAGATTTGCCCAGAATGATGGTTTGGATTCTGCACAAACTTGTTTTTGATATATCATTATCAAAAGAAGAAACTATCGCATCAGCAGGGTATATCAAAGGATTGCCCCTTTCATCTTTGCCCAATTTTATTAGTAAAACACTGCTTGGTTTTAGAACAAGACCAATTATCCAACATCGTAAGCGCTTAATAGAGAAATACAAACAATCACCTCAATGGAAAGCTTATCTTGAAACAGGCGCCGAATACCAATTAAACGAACACCAAATAGCCAACAGTCTTTTTGATACAATTCATATAGCCGGAACAGCAGGAACAAGCGCACTATTAGGGTCTGTAATAGGGGTTTTATGTTTAGATAAGACCCTAAGAAACAATGTAATATCAGAAGTTAACGCTGTTTGGAATGGAGAGCAAACACCATCAGGAAGTGCGTTAGAACAATTAGCAATTGTCGATAAAGTCATTCTAGAAACCGCACGCTTCTACCCACCAGTACGATTTGTTAGTCAACTTGCAAAACAACCAGGTGAAGTTACAATTGGCAGCCAAAAATGTCCATTCCAAAAAGGGACACGATTACTTGGCTCAATTTTCACAGCAAATCGCGACCCGAAAAAATACGAAAATCCAGATAGCTTCAACATAGAGCGCGACTTTTCAGATATTTTATCTTGGAACGGTAAAGAACATGAGCGCGCGTGTCCCGGTAGGTCTTTATCGGTTGGTATAATCAAGATGTTTTGTTTATACCTGTTTAAAAAATATAACTGGGAATTTTTTACAGAAGTTAAATGGGATTTTCAAAAAGTAACCGCAGTTACTCCAAATAACTTAATCTTACAAGGCTTCACCCAACAACACGAATAATACCTGTACGGGCGGGTTAAGTCACATCCTAGTTAACAACGAAAAATTCATCTAAACCCGCCCCCCTACCTCTTATATATTTGAAATAATGATTACAATCGAAACACGACAACTTGCAAATATTGCAACCTGGATGGTTCCAGTTAAATCAACTGACTTACCAACCGTTCTAAAAGGTGTATTCTTTATGGATGGTAATCCGCTTCCAGACCATTGCATCACCATGTATAACTTAGAATGGGACAAAGAGAATCTAGTTTTATTTTTACCCGTATTTGCTCCTCTCCAATGGACATTTCATAAATCGATTCCAGGATGGTTATTACTTATTGGCGCCCAAATATCGCGATTTAGCTATAAAATCCAATTTGAAGATAAGACCTTACAGCGCGCGCAAGTTACACCGTTGTCGTTTGGAATAACAATACCAAAATGGCTCGTAAATGCCACAATGTATCAAGATACAAACAGTAACAACGGAGATACATGGCAGCGAAAGAACCTTTGGTTTGGGGGAACTGTCCGTATTGGTGAATATACACTTCGTAGAGTCGTTGATGAAAATGGATGTTACACAAACGCATTCCAAGATATGCTCACCAAAGTTAAAAGTGAATGTTTGGTGATTTTACCTTAAGTTATTACATTTAAACCTGTAGAGACGTTATATATAACGTCTTTATTTATTCCTAGAAATATATTTAATTTCAACATGGTAACAAGTGACAATATATACATTAGTCCTAGTCGTCATATAAATTCAAGGCTAGAAGAGGACAATACCAAGGATATTTGTGTGCATCAGATGTTTGAGGAACAAGTCTCGAAGGCGCCGTAAAACATAGCTGTAGTCTTTGAAGATAAATATCTCACTTATCAAGAACTCAATGAAAAAGCAAATCAGTTAGCGCACTATCTTCGCAACTTAGGTGTTGGCGCCTGCGTCTTAAACGTGTATGTGCATAAATGACATACCTAGTTGAGCATAATCAGTTTTCTTCTGTTCATATTCGCCGTTATTTTTTTTACTTGGAAGAAAACTCTTACGAACGCACGCCACCTGGCTTCCGCTATGGGTGGGTGCGTTCAACTTGCTTTATAGGTAGTTGCCGGGTTCAACATTCTTGCTCAAAACCTAAAATCCAAAAGTCATCAAATCATGACATTTCTTTTCAATGAAGATTTTATTAAAATTTTGATTTAATATTTGATTATGTTGCCTTAATCAATTCTTAATCATGCATCTCAAAAACAAGGGGTTTAAGCAAATATAGAGGAGTTGCCTCGACCGCAGTTCCAGAGATGAATTTTCATTTGTCAGAGAATTTTTACGTCGAACGCCAAAATTCCTTAAATGCAGAAATTCATCGATTTACATAGGTTTAACTTTTTTTCCTGAAACAGAATCCTTTATTAATTGAGGAAGATATTTAAGATGAATATAAAATCAAATCCAAATAATTTTCGATTATTTAAAAATCTGTCATCAGTTATATTCAAGGTTGTTTTTCCAACTACGGTTTTTTTTATAGCGGTACTGTTGATATCTAGACTTCAAGGCATTTCTACAAATATATTAGTAGGAGACCCCAACGAAATTGCTGGCTTACCTCCCTATGCGGGTATGATTTCTATGCTGGGTGTATTGTTTTGGTGTGCGTCTGCTGTAATTTGTATATTTACTTCCTATATTCTCACGAAAAATGACGGATTACAAACAAGAAAATGGTCAAGATTTTTATTGTTTTCCGGTTGTATAACAGTGCTTATGCTTCTTGATGACTTATTTCAGATTCATGAATATTATTATCATCCATTTATAAATTTAAGCGCTTTCAAAAATTCTAGATTTGTTATCAATCTATTTGAATCATTGTTTTTTAGTATATATATTGTTTTGATTTCAATTTATTTACTAAAGTTTAAAAACCTATTCAAAAATACAAATTATCCTATTGTAATTATGGCAATTTTATTTTTTGTACTATCAGTTTTAGTTGATGTTGGTACTCCAGAAACGATGGTTTTACATACTTCAATAGAAGATGGTTCAAAATTATTAGGAATTGTCACTTGGTTTAGCTATTTTTTAGATTGTTGCTACGAGCAAATTCAGAAATTACTCTCAAATAACAAAAAACTTTCCTCCGAAGAAATTACAAACAATATCTATTGAGATTTTATTTCATTATCAACATGATATAGATAAGCAATAATACTTTTATATATGATTTCAATTAGACTACGGCGCCATCTTTATTTTTGTCTTTCTTAGAATTGAACAGTTGGAGGAGATTTTGAAGTTTGAAATCATTCCAACTCAAGCTGACAGAAGATTCAATAATTAAATCTCCTTGTTTAACATTCGTTATTAAAGCAGAACCGTTTTTAAGGTTATGGAAAAGACCATCTACGAGCTGTGCTTGATTTCGAGGTAGGGTATAGTAAACCTTATTATTTTCAACCCTAACGCCATTTGGTAAAGCTCCATTCGGAATTTTTCCTCCTAGAAACATATTCCAACCAGCAATAAGATAACGGTATACTATAGAATCAGTTTGAAATTGAGGCGCCTTCAATAAGCGAAGCTCCCCTTCAATACTATCTTCGGAAAGAGTTATTTTCTCAGGAGTAAAATGTAATTGCACCTGAATTTTATTATGCTCGATTACTGCAATAAATCCCTCCTCTGAATCTGGTTGTAAGCTTTTTAACTGTTCAACTTTAGATTCTGCTTGTTGACAGAGAGCTAAAACACTTTTCTTCTTCAAAATCAACTGTTTAGCTTCTGAGTTAAACATTATATATTCCTCAAAAGTTGCCCTAATTTTGTTAAAGATGCCCATATTTAAATTCACTTATAAGTACAGCTTTATACATTATATTTGGATGCCACTCGTTTGAAACACGTATTTATACGCAAAAAGACCTTCCCCACACTCACGAAACAATCCATAACCCATCCGTTACATCCGTTTATAATCCGTTGCCAAAATTTCTTTCAAGATGTGTTGTAAGATAAGAAGGTATTAGTCGCTTTTGAGTGCTTGCCCTCGAACCAATGACAATAGCAATCGATTTTGGCACCAGTAACACCGTCATCGCGCGCTGGAATCCTGTCACACAGCAGGCAGAGACTCTCAGTATACCGGGTTTATCGATTCAGCAAAGCTTGAATCCCCCCTTAATTCCCAGTTTGGTTTACATAGAGGATGCGGCTAAAAATCAAGTATTGGTTGGGCAACAAGTACGTGATAAAGGTTTAGACTTATCCAACGAGCCAAGATTTTTTCGCAGTTTCAAACGTGGTATTGGCGCCAATATTCAAGGATTTATGCCTGAACTCGATGGACAAAATGTCACGTTTGAGCAGGTAGGGAAATGGTTTTTGACTTCAATCATCACACAGCTAAGTACAGCACAACCCGAAGTTGCCGACTCATTAGTATTAACGGTACCCGTCGATAGCTTTGAAGCATACCGTCACTGGTTAGGAAGCGTTTGTCAAGACTTAGCAGTACAAGAAGTGCGGATGTTAGACGAACCAACCGCAGCAGCATTAGGTTATGGAATTGCCGACCAAGATATATTATTAGTTATCGACTTTGGTGGTGGTACACTCGATTTATCATTGGTACGGTTAGATAAAAGCGCACAGCAACCCAACAGTAAACCATTAGGATTTTTATTAAAGTTTGGTAACAAGTCTTTAGCTTCTGACTCTAAGCAGAAAGTTAAAACTGCGCGTGTACTAGCAAAAGCAGGTCAAAACTTAGGTGGTACCGATATAGACAACTGGGTAGTAGATTATTTCGTTAAAAACACAGGTTTAGTGGCAAGTCCCTTAACTACCCGTTTGGCAGAAAAAGTCAAAATTCAGCTTTCGACGCAAACCACTGCAAGCGAAGTTTACTTTAATGACCAAACGTTTGAAACCTACGAACTCGATTTAAACCGCGAGATGTTCGAGAATATTCTCAAACAACACGCATTTTTTGAACGTCTTGATGACTCAATGACAAGTTTACTCCAACAAGCACGGCGCCAGGGCATTGAGGTTACAGATATTAACTCAGTATTATTAGTCGGTGGAACATCGCAGTTACCAGCAGTGCAAACATGGATAAAAAATTATTTTGATACAACTAAAATCAAGAGCGAGCGTCCATTTGAAGCAATTGCTCAAGGCGCCTTACAATTAACGCAAGGTGTAGAAATCAAAGATTTCTTATATCACAGCTACGGTATTCGTTATTGGGATAAACGTAACAGTCGTCACAGTTGGCACCCCATCGTCAAATCTGGACAACCTTACCCAATGAGTCAACCAATAGAATTATTATTAGGCGCCTCGTTAGAAAATCAACCCAGCATAGAATTAATTATGGGTGAACTCGGCGCCGAAACAGGTGGTACTGAAGTATTCTTTGACGGAGATAGATTAATAACTAGGCGCTTAGATAGCGGTGCAACTACCGTTAAACCCCTTAATGATACAGAAGGCGCCAGAACTATTGCAAATCTCACACCTCCAGGTTTTCCAGGCAGTGACAGAGTTAAAATATACTTTCAAGTAGATAAACAACGGTTTTTACGAATTACCGTAGAGGATTTGTTAACTAACGAAACCTTATTAGAAAACCAACTAGTAGCACAACTAAGTTGAGGTATTCTATATATTGGGACTCTTGTGGAATGGGCATCCTTGCTCTTAAACCAGGTACTGTAAAAATTATTCCGTTGGTGGTGCAGTATCATCCTCTAACTCATCAAGTTGTAATGTATACTTTATCGCTTCCTTCAACATCAATAGATATTCTGAAGATAAAGTACCTAACTTTCTTGTTAAACGCTGCTTATCAATAGCGACAATTTGATAACAAAGCGCTACCGAATCTTGTAATAAACCACCATTCCCTGAAGGTATAGTAATTGTACCTGGTATTCTAGAACGTCTCTGATTACCAGTTATAGGTACTACTACAACTGTTTGTGTAAAGCGGTCAATAGTATTTCTTTGAACAATAACAACTGGTCGAATACCTGCTTGTTCTGAACCACGACTTGGATTTAAATCGGCTAGATAAACATCTCCACGCATCTAAAATTAGTCCTCAGAATCAATGAGAAGTAAGTAATCACTTAAAACAGCTTCTGTAAAGTTAATATCTTCTTCAGCAAATTCTGCTTTTAAAGAAGCTGCTTCTTCATCTGAAATATTATCCCATTCTTTTATTTTTTCTTTATAATGCAATGAAATAGCAAAATCTAAAACTTTTTTTTGCTCTTTACTTGACAATTGTGAAATAATGTCAATTAATTGCACATTTAAATTATCGGTTATTTTATTCATAATTTATATTTTGTTTAATGTTGTATTTGTATATATCATATCTTAAAAACTGAAAAAAAGTTTATCTAGAAGTTAAGTAAGTGCCACCTATATATCGTAGAAATTAATTTGTTAATAATACAGCATCAATTTCTTGAGCCAATTTTAAAAGACGAAAAGGTTTAGCAAATACAGCGACAACATCTAACTGTACGAGCGTATTTGATGGACAGGCGGTTAGCTATCCTACTATGGTTAAAATAGCCTGTATTAGTACCTCTTGGTCAATTGGTTTGGAAATATGCTGTTGAAATCCGGCGGCTAGTGCAAGTTGTTGATCAATTTCTCCCGCATAAGCAGTGAGGGCGATTGCTGGAATCTTTCCGCCCTGGTCAGGCGCCTGGTTTCTAATATGACGAATTAGTGTGTAGCCATCCATGTCGGGCATACCAATATCACTTATCAGCAAATCAAATTTTGCCTGCCCCAAACTGCTCAAAGCTTTACTAGCTGAGTCCACTACGGTCACTTGCACCCCGTACTGTTCTAGCAAAAAGGCGATGAGTTCCCGCGAATCTGTGTCATCGTCTACAAGCAGTGCTTGCAATCCATTTAAATTTAAGTTTGAGCAATTACATGACGCAGTATCATCTTGATTCGATTTTACCGCAGCCAATGGAAGCTTGACTGTAAATGTTGCTCCTTGCCCTTCTCCAGAACTCGCTGCTTCAACTGTTCCTCCGTGCAGTTCAACCAAATAACGCACAATCGCTAACCCCAACCCCAACCCTCCAAATTTTCGGGTCGTTGTGCCATCAGCTTGGCGGAAGTAGTCAAAGACGTAGGGCAGAAAATTATCAGAAATGCCCCTGCCATTGTCGCTGACAGTGATTTGAGCGTATTCCAAGGGATGAGTATCAATTTCATTTACCCTTTTTAATTGCACCTCTACTCGACCACCCTGTGGGGTAAATTTAATCGCGTTGGCAAGTAAATTCCAAACAATCTGTTGCAGGCGCCCGGAATCACCCAACACTTGCCCAACGTCAGATTCAAATATTAATTCAATTTGAATACATTTAGCTTCAGCAGCGAGTCGCACGGTTTCAAGGGCAGCTTTGATGGTACACGCTAGATCGATTGGAACAAAGTTCAAACTCAACTTGCCTTGAAGAATACGCGACACATCGAGTAAATCCTCAATTAGTTGTGCTTGTAATTTAGCGTTGCGTTCGATTGTTTCGAGGGCGTACCGAGTTTTGCCTGCGTCCTGCTGGGTCGTTAGTAAAATTTTTGCCCAACCCAAAATTGGATTTAGGGGTGAGCGCAATTCATGAGATAGTACTGCTAAAAACTCATCTTTGATTCGGTTAGCTTGCTGTGCTTGCTCAGTTTGTTGCTGCAAAGAAAGCATTAGTTCATTGAGGCTTAAGTTCTGCTCTTGCAGTAATGCTTCTGCTTGTTTACGTTCGGTAATATCGGACAAAATGAAAACGGCGCCTGTGAGAGTCCCATGCTGATCAAATACTGGGTCGATGGTTTTGGCAAACCACTGTCCTTGGGACTCAAATTCTAGAACTTGCCGTTGGTGAGTTTCTTTAGCACGGCGAAAACAGATGCCATCACCCATTCCCATTTCTGCGCCCATCAACTCATGGTGAGCAAGACCTAAGATTTCGTGGTGAGGCTTGCAAAAAAGCTGCGTCATTGCTCGATTACAGCGCAGTATTATACCGAACTCGTCTACTAGACATACACCGTCGTTGATAGAGTCAAAGGTGGTTTGCCACTCCCGTGCTGACGTGCGATTAGCTTCCTCCGCGCGTCGAATTCGCAACAGAGATCGCACGGTGGCAAGCAGTTCGATTGGTTCAACGGGTTGTATTAAATAAGCATCGGCGCCGCTGTCCAAGCCTTCTGCTTTATCCTGGCTTTGGACAAAGGTAGCAGAAAGGTGTAGCACCGGAATAAAAGCCGTTTCGGGATTTGCCTTAATTTGGCGACATACCTCAAAGCCGCTGAAATCTGGTAATTGCACATCCAGAATTACCAGAGCAGGCTGATACTCAGCAACTGCCTTTAATCCAGTTGCTCCAGTTGCTGCTTCCACGACAGTAAAGTTCGCATTTTGCAAAATACGGGACACAATGTAACGATTGGCTTCGTTATCGTCAACATATAAAATCGTTACCTGTGGCTCAGACATTGTTTTTCCCCCAACCACCCAAAACGAGTCCGGCTTTAACGAGCGCATCTTGAAGTTGGACTTGCGCTGCTGTTTGAGAGCTTGTTTCTTTGGAAAGAATGGCAATACTTTGTTCTGCTAACCGCCTTTGCACTTCTGCATCCAGTTGTGCAGATGAGTGAATAATCACAGGAATCGACTCAGTGACGGAATTGTTCTTAAGCTGCTTGAGTACATCAAACCCGGTCATAGAAGGCATCTCCAAGTCAAGCACAATCGCGTTTGGCTGCTCGCGTTGTGCCTTTTTTAACCCTTCCTCTCCATTTGCGGCTTCTAAAATACTCAACGGTGTGCTTACCAACAGCTGTTTTATAAGATACCTATAAGCGGCATCATCGTCAATTAATAAGATTTTTTGAGTCCTATTTTTATTAATTAGGCTATTGAGTTTGTTCAACAGAGGCAATCTATCTACAGGCTTAATTAGAAAGCCGTCAGCTCCTAGCGCCAGTGCTTGCTTTTCATTATCAATGATGGTAATAACGAGTACAGGGATGGTGCGAGTCGTTCCATCTCCTTTGATTTCTCGCAAGAACGTCCAGCCGTTTTCTCCTTCTAGCATAATATCTAGCATAATCGCCGTCGGCTGAAGTTGCTGTAATGCAAGCCTAGCCTGAGCTAAGGTGCGGGTCGCAATAATTTGATAAATTGACTCCTGAAGGTGCTTTTCGTAAACAAATAGTGTTTCAGGATGATCTTCAACCACCAAAATGGGCAAGCGAGTTGGCTCAAGTGACGGAGGTTGCATCCGGGTGGGAAATTCAGTCCTGTGTGGGTAGACAATTGGAATAAATGCTGTAAAGGTGGAGCCAGTACCTAGATTACTTGTAACCGAAACGCTGCCACCAAGTAGCTCTGCCAGCTTGCGCGATAACGGCAATCCTAACCCGGTTCCCTTCACCTGCTTTTGCAGAGGGGACTCAATTTGCACAAAATCCTCAAAAATGCGCTCAAGATCAGCTGGAGCAATCCCGATGCCCGTATCAGATACTGTGAAGGCTACGGTATAACCTGTTTGCACAGCGGTTACGCGCACTTCTCCCTGCTCGGTAAATTTGAGCGCATTCGAGACAAAGTTTCTGAGAATTTGAGCGACTTTGCCCTCATCGGTATAAAGCTCCGGTATGGCATCGGGTTCCTCCACAATCAGCGCGACAGAGGCGCCTTGAACCAATAATGGACGCAACATTCCCCGCAGTGTGCCAAACAAGTCGCTAACTTTAAAGGAACTGGGACGCACTTCAGTTTTTCCAGCTTCCACCTTTGCCAAATCCAGCAGGTCGTTGATCAGTTCTGATAATCCGCTCGCCGCATGACGGATAAATGTTACCTGCTTTTCTTGCTCGGTGGTCAAATCGCCATCCATCCGTGCCAGCAACATCCGAGAGAGCGACAAAATCGAGTTGATCGGCGTGCGAAACTCGTGACTCATGTTCGAGAGAAAACGGGTTTTTAGCTCGTTTGCCTGCTGCAAAGAACTTGCTTTCTCATCCAGTTCCGCATAGAGGGCAATTACACCGCGATTGGTATCTTCCAGTTCCCGGTTGAGCTGTGTTAATTCTTCCTCGCGCTTTCGTAGCTCTGCCATTGCCCGCAGTAACTCCTGGTTTTGGCGCTGGATTTCTTCATAGGGATTTTGGGGTGATTGCCCAATCAAGGTTTCTCGGATCTGTTGCAATTGGAAATCGGTGAAAGTAGGTGTACGCTTCGACAACCTTTTGCTCATCACCACTGTTGTTCCCTGTTCTGACGATTCAATCTCAAAGAAATCCATTAGCCTGCGGGCACCCAAGATGCCCAGCCCCATTCCTGTGTGAGAGGTGTAACTTCCTGCCAAAACAAGAGCCAAATGAGGAATGCCCCCACCTTGATCCTGTATCCGAATCAAAAAAGTCTGAGGCTCTCTTGCCAAATAAAATTCAACTCTTCCGCCTTTGGCATACTGAAATGCATTGCGGGCAATTTCTGAAACTGCCGTTGCCAATCGTACCTGATCTTGAGCATCAAAGTCCAACGCGGAAGCGAGTAAGCGAGTTCGTTGCCTAGCTCGTACAACATCCTGTTCATAGTGGATTTCGAGCGTAAAAAGGATTGTCATTCGCCTAATCCTTTAGCTACTAACACCGTCAC
Organism: Dulcicalothrix desertica PCC 7102; assembly: GCF_003991905.1. Taxonomy (GTDB): domain Bacteria; phylum Cyanobacteriota; class Cyanobacteriia; order Cyanobacteriales; family Nostocaceae; genus Dulcicalothrix; species Dulcicalothrix desertica. The sequence continues at coordinate 244,138 of NZ_RSCL01000001.1, forward strand.
ATCGTCCCGTTCTCGGTTAAAGTCTCGGTATAGCACACCTGCAATCAGGCTGGGATGTTTTTGACTCAAGCCGGGATAGCTTGAAAGGCGCCACTTAGCGCTTAATCCGTCAGAATGCATAATTAAAAGTCCGTTCTCGAACCAAGGGTAGCTAAACTCTTGAATTTTGCCGATTTCATGCCCGACCGTGCCATTGTGCGATAGCAAATTGCGATGTTCAGTAAACGAGAAAATGGTAGCAGCGATATTGCCAATTCCGGCAAAACGGACAGACTGTTGTTCAAAGTCAATTTCGGCAATGGCTAGTACTGCTCCTCGTGTACTTCGCAAGGCTGCGTGGGCAGCTTCGACGTAAGCACCAGGAGAACGATAAAGATCGTCAGTAAAGATTCTCACGGCTAAGATAGCAGCACTGGCAGCTACAGGTCCATGCCCTAAGCCATCAACTACTAGCAACAGGCTGCGGCGATTCACTACTTCACATGCCCAGGTATCCCCTGAAACGTCCTCCCCTCGTTTGGGCAAACAGATCACCCCAATTTCTAAGGTTTTTTCCGCACTCTTCGTAGCACTGTTTGACCAGAGGTGGGCGAGGAGCGCTGTCCCTTGGTTGGGAATGGAGTAAATTTCAAATAAATTAGAGAGGCGACGAATTGCGCCCATTCCATTGCCTGACGTTCCGGCTGTGGAAAAGCCATCTTGCAAACACTCATCTACATTGACCATCCCCGATCCTTTATCGAGCGACAAAACCTCAATGCCAACGGCTAAATCCTGCTTGAGTACGCGCAGCAACAACACTCCGCCTTCTGCGTGCTGCACCAAATTGTTAGCAATCTCTGTCACCACAATGCCGACTTTACCCCGTTGGGTTTCCTCAAAGCCGAGCCGAGTTGCCAAAGCTATCGCTGCCCGTCGGGCTTCCCCGGTTTGGCTGGACTCAGTAATTGTGATAGCGACAGATTCGTTCATTTTATTTCCATCGTATAATTGTTACTCGTGTCCCTTCTCCCACCACAGACTGAATCTCAAACTCGTTGGCAAGTCGTTTGGCGCCGCTCAACCCCATACCCAATCCGCTCCCCGTCGTGAAGCCATCCTTCAGCGCCAGATCAATATCGACAATTCCAGGGCCTTGATCTTCAAAGGTCAGCTTGAGTCCTCGTCGTCTCCCAGACTCAACCGTTTCTAGCTTGGCTGTGCCGCCTCCCCCATAGTCTAGGGTATTGCGGGCTAACTCACTAGCGGCTGTCACAATTTTAGTTTGGTCTACTAAGCCAAAGCCAATCTCCACGGCAAACTGGCGCACGGACTGCCGAACTAAAACTACATCTGTAGAAGATTGAATTAAGATCGTTTCAGTCCTCTCCATCGTCCGAAACACGCCCAGTAGTACTGATTTGATTTGTAGTTTCATTAAGTGACGAGCGCAACAATGCCATGCCCTTGGACACATTTAGGGCAGTGCGAATGCCCGTCAGTGATAACCCCAATTCGACTAAGGTAATTGCGACAGCAGGCTGCATCCCAACAACAACCGTTTCCGCATCCAGCACCCGTGACATTTTGGCAATGTTGCCTAAAATTCTACCAATAAACGAATCAACAATTTCTAAGGCAGAAATATCGATCAGCACACCGTGAGCCTGAGTTTGAGTGATGCGATTGGTCAGGTCGTCCTGTAGCGTCATGGCAAGGCGATCGTGCATATCCACCTGGATTGTCACAAGCAGCAAATTGCCCATTTGGAGTATGGGAATGCGTTCCATTGGTTTCTCCTATCCACTTATTTAGCTTGAGAGCTAATGGTCGCTCCCAACCGTTTTAGCGCTATAAGAAAGGCATCGGCTAACGTTGCCTTTGTGATCACATTAGCCAAATCAATGCCTAGATAGACAATCGTTTGGGCAATTTGAGGACGAATACCACTGATTATACAATCGGCGCCCATGAGACGGGCAGCAGTAACGGTTTTAAGCAGATGTTGAGCGGTAAGGGTATCGACAGTAGGAACCCCAGTAATGTCAATAATGGCAACTTCTGACCCTGTTTCCACAATTTTTTGCAATAACGACTCCATCATTATTTGAGTGCGGGCACTATCCAGGGTGCCGATGATGGGTAATGCCAAAATTCCCTCCCAGAGTTTAACTACTGGCGTAGATAGCTCCATCAACTCTTCCTGCTGTCGCAAAATCACCTCTTCGCGCGCCTTTTGATACGCTTCCATAATCAGCAATCCCAGCTGATCTAGTAAGTTTGTGGCTAGCCAAATTTCTTCACCGAACTCAATTGGGTCTTTCAATTGCTGACGCATCCGCTTGAACAGGGGTTGCTTGAACGAAAAAACGAATGTAGCCGTTTCAGATGGTGTAAAGCCTTTTTGTGACCGTGATCGAGAAATGCTACTCAACATCTCCCGCATCTCCTGCCACGCTGCTGCCTGAATATTGCTCAAGTTGCCCTGCCCAACGGCGCCCCGAAACAAACTAAGGAATTCCCGACACTCTTCCTTTAGCTCGACTTCTTTAATCAAACCTCTCCGAATATTAATAGCGGCTAACTCAGCCATCCACTCCGACAACAAATCTGCCTCGAAGGTTTCCAGAATCTGTGGTATTTTACTTTCGCTCATCGTTTCTACAAGGTAAGGGCAACCTATTCATTAGCTTAATACAGTAAGAAGCCCCGCACCCTACTTTTGAACAATTACAGGAGTTCCAACTGTTGCCCAATCATATAACCATTTTGCATGGTTCGGCGCCACGTTTACACAACCACGACTAACAGGTGTACCAAAACTACGATGCCAATAGGCGCCATGTATTCCATAATTGCCATCATAATACATTACATATGGCACATTCTGAACATCATAATCGGCGCCACGCATTCTTGCTTTACGGTGTTTGGTTTGAATATTGAAAGCTCCTATTAAAGTTGGAGTCTTTTTTTTACCTGTCGAAACTTTGACTGCGTAAACAGGGTTGCTTCCTTCCCAAGCTGTTAATGTTTGCTTCGATATATCTACTAGTATCCAGCGCTTTTCTGATTTTTTGAGAGTTTGAATTTGGGTTTGGATTCCTTTGGTTTTGGATTGCGCTAAAACTTGGTTCGGGGGTGCGGTGATGGAGAGGGTTAGTAATGTGGCAAGGAAAAATATTTTTAATTTCATTTTTTGATTTGCTTTTATATATTTTTAGAGTTAGGTAATCATCTGGGCAATAAAATTATAAACTTACTACCTTGGTTTGGCGCCGAGGTACAAGTTAATTTACCTTGATGTTTCTCAACAATAATTTGATAACATATTGATAACCCTAAACCAGTACCTTTGCCAATAGGCTTGGTAGTAAAGAATGGGTCGAAGATTTTGCTTAATATATCTTGGCTCATGCCAATACCGTTGTCAGCTATTTCAATCGCTATATGATTATTTTGGCTAAGATAGGTTTTTATCCAGATTGTACTATCGTCACATACATCTAAAGCATCAATAGCATTAGTAAGTATGTTCAATATAACTTGATTTATTTCTCCAGCAAAACAATTAACTTGTGGAATGTCACCATAGTCTTTGATAATTTGAATATTTCCTAGCTTTTGCTGAAGTATCATTAAGGTGCTTTCTATACCTAAGTGAATGTCTACTTCTTTAAATATTGCTTCATCGAGACGTGAGAAGGTTCGTAAAGATAATATTACATCTTTTATTCGTTTGGCGCCAGTATGCATTGATTCGATAATTTGAGGTAAATCTTCTGAGATAAAGTCTAAATCTATTTCGTCAATTTTATTTAATATTGTTGTGCTAGGGTTGGGAAGTTCATCTTGATATAATTTAATTAATTCCAGTAAATACTCAGTATATTCTTTTGTATGTAGTAAATTACCAAATATAAAACTAACGGGATTATTTATTTCATGCGCTATACCAGCTACCAACTGTCCTAAACCTGACATTTTCTCGCTTTGAATTAATTGTATTTGGGTGCGGTTGAGTTCTTCGAGTGCTGTTTCTAATTCTTGAGTCCGTGTACTAACACGTGCTTCTAAGGTGGCGTAAAATCGTGCGTTTTCTAGAGATATTGCTGCTTGTGACGCAATAACTTGTAAAAGCTCGACTCTTTCACTTGTAAAGGCGCCTTTAACTAAATTATTCTCTAAGTATAAAACTCCTAACAATTTACCTGTATGGATAATTGGTAAAGCTAGTACCGATAACGGTTTAGTAATAATTATATATGGGTCGCTGCTAAATTCTAATGATTGTGATGCATCATCTAATACTAAGTGCGTTTGCGTGCGTTCGATATAGTTGATTAAAGAAACAGGTAACTGATAGCTTTCGGTGACAGGGATGCGTTGCCATACCGTATTATCATCGTTATCACCCACAAGCGATGATTCGATAATGAGTTGATTATTCTGTTTAATTATAAAGTATACTTTCTCGGCGCCTGCGTTTTCTCGAACTAAATGTAAAAGCTTGTTGTTTAAGCGACTAGGAACAAGTTCACGAGAAAGTGCTAGCGAAGCTTTAACTACGGTTGCAATATCAAGCGAGAATTTTTTTTGGGTAGCAGTTATTGATTCTTTGAAGTCGATAACTAAATACGGATAAGATGTTTCTAATTGTTTTACTTTCGCTTTTGCTCCCCATTTATCGTAACAGCGATGTGCTTTGCTCAAATAAATCTTAGCAAAATCTTGTTTATTTTGATTTTGCCAAAATAAACCAGTAAGTTCGTTGGCTAAAGCTTCATTTTGAATAAATCCGTTTTCGTGTGCTAAATTAATTGCTTGGTCGTATAAATCAAGTGCTTGCCAATTTTTACCACAAATCCGCGCAATTTCTGCTTCGATAAGTAAATATTTATGTAAAAAGTTTTCAGGACAATTATCTGCCCATTGTTTATATTGCTCCTGATTTTGATGAATTTGTTTTAAATACTTATTTTGCGTTTGAATATCACACTGTTGATATAATCCAGTTAAGATGAGCGAATAATAAAAATAATATTCTGAAGAAATAGTAAAACCTAATATTGCTGGTAAATATTCTTTAACTTCATTGATATAGTTGAGCGCATCTAAAACTTGATTGAGTAAGTATAATGTTTGAATTTGATAAATATAATATGTACATAATGTCAAAAAAGATTGGCTTTGTTTAGATTGGCTGATGATATCATATTTAGAAAATTTTTTATTTTCAAGTTCTATTTGATTTAGATTATTCTCAGTATTAGTTAGGTCAGTGACTGCAAATTTAACCGCTATAATACTCTCAACCGCAATAATATTGTTAATTTGAGCAGCAGCATGGTAACTATCTGATATTTCTTTATTAAGTAATTGAAGCGGATAACCTTGGATAAATAAGTTATGAATAAGTGTGAATAAATTGCAACCAGCAAACATAAATTCGCCAGATTCTAAACCTGCTTGATAACCTTTACGACTTATTGCCGCAGCATATTTAATGTGTTTAGACCAGCAATGTAACCATCCTGTTAACAATGCACTAGCTTTTGATTGCTGTGATTGATTGTTAAGTTTTTCACTGAGTTTATATGCTGACAAACCCAGTTGATAACCACTATGATAATTGCCTAGATTAGAACCAATAATTAGACCAAAGTTTGCATATGCTTTTACAGACTCTGAAACGTTGCCATATAGAAGCGATAAATTAACAGCTTTGCTCACAATGAATGTATAAAGTGTGAATTTTGACGCAGCATAAACTAATGGTTCCAGATTAATTAAAAGTTTGATAGCTATTTCTACTTGCTCATTTTCAATTGCTGGCAAGTCAACAATTGAGTCAATACCGAGTTTATCTAAGTTTTGTTTCGCAATGATTAATTCTTTATTTGCGATGTACTCGCAGTCATCTTTCGGTAAAAATATATTTAGTAAACTCAAGCCTTTTTTTGCCGAGTCGAGTACATCGTTAAATCTTCCTTGTAGTGTATATTGAGATACTAAAAGATTATAAAAATTTGCTTTTTCTAGATTTGAGTGTGCTTTTTCAATAGCTGTATACGTCAACATTTCGGCAAGTTCAAAATTGCCATTCAAAAATTCAACTTCTGCACGTTCTTGATATATATTTAAAGTTATGTTATATTCGTGGCGCCAACTATCTACAGGCATAAGTTCTATAGCTTCGTATAAATATTTAGCTGCTGTAGTAAATGCCATCGAAGCTTTGGCTTTGCGTGCTGCGCGTAAATTTAATTCTGTAAGATATAAAGCTTCTGATTCATTCTTAAGTAAAGAAATTCCTAAATTAAGCTGATTTACTATATCAAATATGTTTTCTTCTATTGGTTGTGTTTCTGTATTTTCCAATAATAATTTACCAATCTTATAATGTGTAATTTCATAAAGTCCATCATCAATAAGAGAATATGCTGCTTGATGTACACGACCATGTAAGAAACGATATTCTAATTTCGTTTGTAATGAGGTTGAACAATTACCGTTGTTAACTGGTAAAATCAACCCTTGTACTAAAGCAGCATTCAATTGCTCGGAAACCTCCGCAACCGACATTTCAGCTACAACAGCAAGCGTGGTCAACTTAAAATTTTCGCCAAAACAAGCTGCTAATTTTAATATCGATTGAGTTTCTGTAGTAAGTTTACTGAGATTACGCACCATCAGTTCAACTACACTCAAGTCAGTAATTCCCACTGTTTGAATTTGCGATAATTCCCATTTCCAACATTGATGTGCAAAGTCAAACTTGATAAACCCTTCACTATAAAGTGTTTTGATAATTTGAGTCAGCAAAAACGGATTACCTGCGGTTTTATGTAGTAGTAGTGATGCAAGCTTTATAATCAAATCATTTTTATCTGTATCCAGCGCATCGCACAGCAGTTGGATAGTATCGTTTAAATCTAAAGGATTAATGCTAAGAGTGCGAACTATTTTGTTAGCTTTTTCGATTTCTTGAATGCACTGCATCAAAGCATGTTGTGAACACACTTCGTTATCACGATAGGCGCCTATTAATAATAAAGTTTGATTATCATTATTAGTAACCAGCAGTTTCATCAAATTTAACGAAGCTGCATCGCAAAAATGTAAATCATCTAGAAAAATTACTAATGGATGCTCTTTTTGAGCAAATACACTAATAAATTTTTGAAAAATTAAATTGAAACGGTTCTGTGCTTCGTTCAAACCTAGTTGAGGTACAGGTGGTTGTTCACCAATAATTAATTCAAGCTCTGGAATCACTTCTATTATTAGATGTCCACTATCACCGAGTGCTTCAAGCAATTTTTGGCGCCATTGAGATAACTTCTTTGAATCTTCAACTAAAATAGTTCGCACTAAAGATTCAAAAGCTTGGAAAAATGCTGCATGAGAAATATTACGCTCAAACTGGTCAAACTTACCAGTAATAAAATAACCTCGCTGACGGACAATTGGTTGATGAATTTTATTTACAAGCGCTGATTTACCAATACCCGAATAACCAGAAATTAAAATAACCTCGCTGCTACCACTACTTACTCTTGTAAAAGCTGCAAGCAAAGCATCTAATTCTTGCTCTCTTCCGTAGAGTTTGTTAGAAAAAGATAATTGCCCTGCTTTATCACGACCCCCTGGCTGAAAATTTGGTATCACACCCGAAGTTTTAAGCTGCGTCAAACAAAACTCCAGGTCAGCTAAAAGTCCAGTTGCACTTTGATACCGAGCTTCAGCATTTTTTGCCATCAACTTCATCACTATTGCAGCTATCGCAGCAGGAGCAATTAATGGAGGTGGTTGTTTTGCAATGTGACAGTGAACCAATTCCAAAGCATCATCACTCTCAAACGGTAATTTACCTGCCAGCATTTCATACAAAGTTACACCCAAAGAGTAAAAATCACTCTTGAAATCAATTATGCGATTCATTCTTCCCGTTTGTTCAGGAGACATATACGCAAAACTACCTTCGAGTTGATTGGGTGTTGCTTGTTGTGTTTTTACTGACTCGTCGCTTAAATTGTATGAAGCAATGCCAAAGTCTGTAAGTTTAACTTCTCCAGATTTTAGGTTAACTATAATATTAGATGGTTTTATATCTTTGTGGATAATACTGCTTTGATGCACCAGTACTAATGCCTGCACTAATTGAACGGCAATGCTTAAGCATGTAATTATATCTGGAGGATGCGACGAAATTATTTTATTCAGCGATATGCCATCAAAGTCTTCTAACACTAAAAATGAGGTGTCTTCTCGCTTAACCAAGCTATAAACTTTTACAACACCAGGAATATGTTGATTGTTAAATAGTTTTTTGGCAATTTGATACTCATGCTTCAACCGTACTACAGCGTCAGTTGGGCAATTGGGTTTTAGAACTTTGAGGATAACAAATTTTTGTAATGCTTGCGAAAATGCCCGAATTACTAGCTTACTTGGACTTTCGCTAATTACTTCATGCAGTTCATAACCCGGAATATTTAAAGTTCGTAGCATAAATGCTCAGATATAAAATAATTTTAGTCTTACCCTCAATACATAGGATTGCTTAATTTATAGACTTTTGCACTCAGTGATTCAACTGAATGATTGTAAAAAAAAACAGCCTGGAAGGCTGTTCCACAAGACATTCCACAAGACATTCCACAAGAGATGTTGTAATATAGAACAATACAAGTTGTCTACAAAACAGGAAGACTAATTTCAGCAACTATATATATAAGGCGCCTCAACGCAATCAAATCAAACATTTAATCACTAGCGCACTACCATACATTAATGGAATTAAGCATCTGGGAAACCTTGTCGGTTCAATGCTTCCAGCTGATGTATATGCGCGCTTTTTGAGGCAATGCGGTGAACAAGTTCTATTTATTTGTGCCACCGACGAACATGGAACACCCGCAGAACTCGCAGCATCAGAAGCTAACCTGGATACCGCTTCGTTCTGCCAAAACATGTATCAAATCCAATTAGATATCTATCGAAGGTTTGGTTTATCTTTCGATTATTTTGGTCGCAACTCTAGCAGCTATAACCACGAATTAACCCAAAACTTCTATCAATTGCTTGATAAAAACGGTTATATCGAAGAACGCGAAATAAATCTTATATATTCTCTTGATGACGCACGGTTTCTACCTGATAGATACGTCATTGGGACTTGTCCGCATTGCGGTTATGAGTCAGCAAGAGGAGACCAATGCGAAAATTGCACATCTGTACTAGACCCTACAGACTTAATCGAACCACGTTCAGCAATATCAAAAAGCACAAAATTAGAAGTTCGCAAAACCAAACATTTATTCCTAAAACTTTCTGCACTCAGCGATGAAGTCAGAAATTGGGTAGAACAACATCCTAATTGGTCAAATTTAACTAAATCAATCGCACTTGGATGGTTAAACGAAGGACTCCAAGACAGATGTATTACCCGTGACCTTAGTTGGGGAGCGCAAGTAATACGGACATGTATAAATTTAATTAGAATTTATGCAATTGTACAGGCGCCTATCCTTCCATTTACATCGTCAAAGTTATTTGATGCGTTACATCTATCACATATAGACAGAACGACCAATATTCGCGAAAGCGTTAATTTTGAAGCTTTGCAACCAGGTCATAAATTTGACTTGATTCCACCTTTATTTAAAAAATTGGAAGATGAGGAAATTAAAGCTTTGTCAATAAAATTTGGTAGTTGATTCATCTCTTGTGGAACAGGCATCCCTGCCTGTTCCAACACAATAAAACATAATGGGGCGGGCAAGGATGCCCACCCCACAAGATCAAAAATTAATTGAAATTACTTACTTAAGTAAGTAAATTGCAGCACCAGCAGCGCCGCCAGTAATGGCATTATTACCAGTCCTTCTATTTCCTCTAACAGCCCCTGCTGCTACACCAGCACCAGCACCAACACCAACATCTCGAATTACGTTACGGTTCTTTCTACGAGATCTATTACTTGCGCCTTGTTTTGCAGTACCTTGTGCCGCATTTACAGCAGCACCAGCAGCACCACCGTTAACAGCATTACCCAAAAACGAACCTTGACCAGTAATTAAACCAGCAGCGGCGCCAGCAGCAGCACCGACACCAATATCACGTAAAACTCGGTCGTCTGCTGATGCTTGTTGCGCTGGTAATAATGTGGCGCCAAATAAGCTTGTAGCCATTAAACTTGGTAGAATGGCTTTCTTAATAGGATTCATTATGCACCTACCTCTTTACTAAGGTTTTCTAAATGTGTTTTTTCCTTATCTATAGTTTAGACAATATTACTTATTAAAGAAATTGCCTTGTTTAACTTACGTAAGTGTCACATTGCCAGGGCAACATCGTATGATTGGAGGATGTTTTTATATCAAAAAATACTACCTACCTAATTAGTTATATATCTTGAGCAGGTACACAAACATCCTTTGAAACTTGTTTTTTTTCTATAATCGCTTGTCGAAAACCCAACACAACCAATATATTAGTCAGCGTTAAAAATACTTCCGCACTACCATGCAACCAGTCAACATTGGCTAAAGACGTGCCATAGTGGACTTGAGCATAAATTCCAGCAGGAATTGTAACAGCTACAAATACAAGAGTACCATAAAACCCATATAGAGCTAGCTTAGGCATTTGTCTTGAACGGGTAATAAACCATAAAAAACCCAAGTAAGGAAATAGCGACAGGGCAAACAATGTTTCTTTAGACATACGAAATAAATTAGACTTGTTGTGATTTACTAGTTCGCCAAATCCAGAATCCAGCTAATAGTAAAGTAAAATTACCTAATACCGTCATACTAGCTTGAAGTGTAACCAACCATTCCAAAGACGGAGAGTTATCAAAGTAATGCCATGTACAAGCACACATTGCGCTGACTAACGCGGGTAGCATAGCAAACGAAAATCCCCACCAAGCTTTATTTTGAGTTAATTCACCATAAGTCCAAATTAGCCAAATAGCTGCTATCCATTCAATAACGCTAGAAACGTGAATTATCCAAGTGGGTATCGAAAGAGCGTGCATGATGATGATGTACGGGCGGGTTAACCTAATTTTCCATACTTACCAGGATATATCTAAACCCGCCCCGAAACTAAACCTGCCCCAAATGCAATTGCAATTCTGTATCGGTGCCACGTACCCGGTTTATGTAAATGCTGTTAATCTACAATCCTGTAAGGGCGGGTTTACGAGATTTTTAGTAATGTTTAAGGTTAATTGGTTAACCCGCCCCTACGGTATACGGTAATGTAAAATATAAAATTATTATGCGCGCGTTACTATCTGGATATTACGGTAAAGGCAACGGTGGCGATGAGGCACTGTTAGCTACACTTTTACAAATGCTACCATCACATGTTACACCTGTTGTTTTGTCAGGAAATCCTGATGAAACGAGTCAACGTTATGGTGTTGAGGCACATGAACGTATGTCTATGAGTAGCGTTATTAAAGCTTTACGTTCGTGTGATGCGTTTATTTGGGGTGGTGGTAGTTTAATTCAAGATGCTACAAGCTTTATAAGTCCATTTTATTATGCTGGCTTAATGGCGTTAGCGCAAAAAATGGGTTTGAAAACGGTAGCATGGGCACAAGGTATTGGACCACTCAAACGTTCACAAGTGCGTTGGGTAGCAAGGCAAACATTCAGTAATTGTACTAAAGTGAGTGTGCGCGATAATGCTAGTGCTGCACTATTAAATGAGTGGAACGTGAGTTATTTCCTTGCCCCAGACCCTGTATGGGCAATGGAGTCAAAGCCAACACCAGGTCTTTGGGATTTACCGGCGCCAAGGGTAGCTGTTACTTTAAGGTCACATCCGCTACTAACGGCGCCACGCTTAGAAACAATAACACGCGCATTAGTTGACTTTCAAAAAGCCACACAAACGTTTATTGTGCTTTTACCGTTCCAGAAAGCACAAGATTATGAAATTGCCCAAGCTATTCAACCAGCACTCAAAGACGTTAGTCAAATATTACATTTTGAAGAACCGCAAATCTTGAAAGGTGTATTTCGCGGAGTTGAAATGGCCATAGGAATGCGGTTACATAGCCTAATTATGGCAGCAAGCGAAGGATGTCGAGCATTTGCCATCAGCTACGACCCAAAAGTAAACCGCTTAATGGAAGATACTGATATGCCAGGTTGGGATTTAGCAAATTTACCCAATGATGCCAATTTAATTAGTAAAACCTGGATTGAACACTACGCAAACGGCGACCCGCTATCACCAGATAAAATACAATTTTTACTCGATAGAGCATCAATCCACAAAGCTGTCTTAGAAGATGCCTTAACCTAAATTATTTATATTATACTCTTGTGGAACGGGCATCCCTGCCCGTCCCATCCCAATCTCATTCACTAGGTTGTTCAGGTATCCAAACTGTAAAAATTGACCCAACTGCAACCGTTGATTCGACTTCGATTCTACCGCGATGCATCTCTACTAGTTGCTTCGTCAAAGCCAACCCTAAACCAGTTCCTCCATAACGGCGCCTATATGGAGTATCAAGCTGATGAAATTTTTCAAATAATTGTGGTAATTGTTCTTCAGGTATCCCAATTCCTGTATCTTCGACTTGAAACACCGCATTACCATCTTCGCACCATAACCGCAATGTCACACTTCCACCTTCGGGTGTAAATTTTATCGCGTTGCTTAAAAGATTGTTAATTACTTGCTGTACTCGCCGTACATCTGCACAAAAGCGACGATTTTCATCAATGAGTATATCTAATTTTAAATCTACTTGTTGAGTTGTTGCTTTTTCTTGCAATGAGTTAATTATTAATTCTGCTACTTCTTTTAATGTAAACTCTGTATTATTTAGTACTGCTTTACCAGCTTCAATTTGTGATAAATCAAGAATATCGTTAATCATTTCCAGCAGGTGTTCACCGCTATCATGAATAGTTTGTAAATAATCGCGCTGACGCTGCGATAATTCTCCAAACGACCATCTTAGTAATGTAGATGACATTCCTATTACGTAAGTTAACGGTGTTAGTAATTCATGACTGATAGTTGCTAAGAACTCACTACGTATACGACTTGCAGCTTCAGCAGCGACCAAAGCGTCATGTAGCGCCATTGTGCGTTCGATTACCCGTTGTTCGAGACTTTGCTTTTCTTGGGTCAGCGACTTCATTAACTCTGCTTGGTGAATGGCAATAGCGAGTTGTTCCGCAACGGCGCCTAGAAAATTTTTCTCACTTTCATTCCAGTTACGCGCTTCGTAACATTGATGAGCTATGAGCAACCCCCATAGCTTATTTTCAAACATAATCGGCGCCACTAATTTGGCACGAACTTTAACCTCTTCCAAAAAGTTAAGCAAACACCTTTCACTAACATAAGTTTTGTAAACATCATTGACTGCCAGCGTGAAACCCTTCAGGAATTTAGTCCAACACTCGGTAGTCGGAGTAAAACAATTTTTTTCTTCACAATTCAATACTGATGAAATCGCATCACTAGCGCGAACTTCGTAAACAATACAACCCTTGTACTCTACATACTGCTTAGTTGCTGCGACTGAAGCGGACGCAGAAGATAAATTCGGTATAGATATATGATTACGAGTCACATTTGACTCATTAAATTTATATATTACCAAACGGTCTAATTCTAAAAACTCACGCACCTGCGCGAGTGCCGTCGTCATAATTACAGATAAATCTAAACTTTTACGGATTTGCGTTGTGACACGATTTAGTAGTCTTTCTTGAGCTATTTGCTTAGAAAGTGCATCTTCCACATGCTGACATGCTGCAAAATTTAAATTATCACTTTCTTCGGACTGTATAACTTCAGGTTGCGTTAATAGACATTCTAATACTAATAATGTAAACTTCTCTTGCAGCGCTGCATTATTTGGCTCTAATACCTCACGGTAGTGTTCCAAGTCTTGGCATGTTTGAGAATGGCGCCCAAACAACCCACCTAGTTCCAACAGGAAGGAACTGATTAGACCTCTATCAAAAGTAATGCTTGTATCTAACAAGTAATCATCATCATCAATATCATTATTTTGTGTTAGATTCTTTTGTACTATAACATCAGAACTGACTTGCCTCGTCCCTGTTAACAACGCACTAAAACCCTGTGAGACTACCACCGTAAATCGTTTTATCAACCATTGGCTTGAAAGTGGAATCCGCTGTAGTACTGCTTCTGTCAAAACTAAAGCTGTATTTTCCACAGAAGAAGCCATTTGCTCTAGCAATTTCCCCAGTTGATCAAAAGTATCGACACGTAAAGTTCTAGAAAAGCCCAAATTTGGAGAACTAAGCATTTTCATCTGTGAGAGTAAGAGGGCAGGGAGAGGTGTCATCATTCAAAGAGAGTTATAGCCTTTAATTTTATGTAGTTTTATTTATCTTTATTAAGCAATATTTATAGTTTATATAGTTTAAAACGGTTATACACGACTATGCATCGTATTAATACCACATCGGTTGGTGTTGTTTCTCAATCTGAGGGCATTATTTTTGTAGAACAAAATCCTGCTCCAGTTGTATTCTTAACGGCAGCAGATACAGATATTCAAAGTATTGCTGCCGCTTATGCATTATTACCTAACTTTCCTGCGCTTCGGGTTGCTAACTTATTACAATTGCAACATCAAATTAGCATTGATACATACGCAGAACAAGTTTTAGAGTTCGCGAGTGTAATTATTTTACGCCTTCTAGGGGGGCGCTCATATTGGACTTACGGCTTGGAAGTTGTGCAGGAACTAGTACAACGTAAGCATATAGATTTAATTGTAATGCCAGGAGACGATGCTCTTGACCCCTATTTAATATCTCATTCCACCTTGGGCGAAACCAAGGTCAATCGGATATGGCGTTATTTTAACGAAGGTGGGGTATCCAATATTGTTCACGCATTCCAATATATTTCTGACTGCTGTTTATCAACCACATTTAACCCACCTCCTGTTCAAGTCGTTCCGCGTGTGGGAGTCTATGAGCCAAGGGGAAAGGGGGAATGCTTAGGCAAGAGAGTTGGGATTCTTTTTTATCGGGCACACTATTTAGTGGGTAACACCAAAGTTATTGATGCTTTGTGCGAAGCTTTGATTAAACGAAATTTAGAGCCAGTCCCCGTTTTTGTATCTTCGCTACGAGAAAAAGATGTTCAAGCTGAACTCGAAGCTATTTTTCAATCAACTTCTGCTTCTCCCCTAACTTTGTTACTCAACACAACGAGCTTTTCACTTGCGCGTTTAGAAACCGAAACCCCGCAGCTTGAACTCTGGCAAAAGTTAGATGTGCCTGTGTTGCAAGTTATTTTGAGCGGTGGTTTTATAGAACAGTGGCAGTCAGATTCGATGGGTTTGTCACCGCGTGATATGGCGATGAATGTTGCACTGCCTGAAGTTGATGGCAGAATTATAAGTCGTGCTGTCTCGTTTAAAGCGGTAATTAGGCGCCATCCTGACCTAGAAACTGATGTAGTTGGTTATGAACCAATAGCTTCGCGTATCGATTTTGTTGCCGAACTTGCTGCGAACTGGGTGCGACTACGTAATAAACCGTCATCAGAACGGCGCCTTGCTTTTATTTTAGCCAACTACCCAACCCGCGATTCGAGAATAGCGAATGGAGTAGGTTTAGATACACCCGCCAGTTGCGTAGAAATTTTAAAAGCCTTACAAGACAACGGTTATAACTTAGATGACATTCCTCAAAGTGGTGATGAATTAATACATTGGCTCACACAAGGAGTCACCAACGACCCAGAAGGTAGAGAATTACGTCCTATTTACCAAAGCCTTTCAGGGGAAGAATATCAAACTTATTTCACATCATTACCAGAAACCGTTCAACAAGCAATAAGTCAACGTTGGGGAGAAGAGACTCAAAATCAAATCCCAATTTCTGGTATCCAACTCGGCAATATATTCATTGGTATCCAGCCATCACGCGGTTATGAGCTTGACCCCAGTTTAAATTACCATGCCCCAGACCTAGAACCAACTCACAACTATCTCGCGTTTTACCACTGGGTACGTCAACACTTTAAAGCTGATGCAGTAGTTCATGTTGGTAAGCATGGAAACTTAGAGTGGTTACCAGGTAAAAGCATTGCATTATCTAGTGATTGTTACCCAGAAGTGGCATTAGGCGCCATGCCACATTTATATCCTTTCATCGTGAATGACCCAGGAGAGGGTTCTCAAGCGAAGCGACGCGCACAAGCGGTAATTATAGACCACCTAACACCACCTTTAACCCGTGCAGAACTTTATGGTTCACTCTCTAACTTAGAAAATCTGATTGATGAGTATTACGAAGCTTTAAGTTTAAACCCTAGCAGATTACCTGCAATAAGCGCGCGTATTAGCGAATTAGTCACCCAAGAAAATCTAAGTTGCGATTTTAGGATGGGTAAGGGAGATGAAATCCCAATTAATAAAATAGATGGTTATCTGTGTGAACTCAAAGAGGCACAAATTCGAGATGGGTTACATATTTTTGGGCAATGTCCCGATGGTCGGCAACTTCGTGATTTAATTATTGCCATAGCCAGACAACCTTCGCGGCGCCATATTGGTATTACCTGTGCCATCGCTACTGACTGGAGTTTAGATATAAATCCTTTAACTTCGGATTTTAGTGAAAAGCTCAACGAAACACAAATTAACCTTTTAGCCAAGAAAACACAGCATACCTGTCACACCATTGGTGATGCAGTCGAAGCACTCGAACTACACGCTGCCTATTTAATAGAACAACTAATTAAAAATACTCATTGTACAGACGTGATTAATCACGTCTCTACACTCAGCACTTCTCTCACCTGGATAAAATCGCATCTCCTACCCGCTCTAAAACAAACTGATAGAGAAATTATTAATTTGTTACGTGGGTTAGATGGTAGATATGTACCTAGTGGCCCATCCGGCGCCCCTACACGCGGGCGCCCAGAAGTTTTACCAACAGGTAATAATTTTTACTCAGTTGATATTCGTGCGGTTCCAACAGAATCGGCGTGGGATGTAGGCAGGAAAGCAGCAGAAACGCTGATAGAATGTTATACTCAAGAGCATGGAGAGTATCCAAAGACACTAGTGTTATCTTTATGGGGAACTGCGACGATGCGAACTGGGGGTGATGATATTGCCCAGGCATTAGCTTTGCTCGGTGTACAGCCAGTGTGGGATAGTGCAGCACGCCGTGTTGTGGATTTAGAAATATTACCAGTAGAAGTGCTAGGGCGCCCACGTGTGGATGTAACATTAAGGGTTTCGGGTTTTTTCCGAGATGCTTTTGGAAATTTGATAAACTTATTTGACCAAGCTGTAGAAGCTGTGGCAGCATTGGATGAACCGAAGGACTTGAATCCACTCGCCGCTCAAGTTTTAGAAGAAATGGAGTATTGGCACAAAGTTGGATTAAGTGAAACAGAAGCGTCGGAACGCTCTCTCTACCGAATTTTCGGCTCCAAACCAGGTGCATATGGTGCTGGACTTCAAGGGTTAATCGAGTCGCAAAATTGGTCAGATGATTCCGACCTAGCACGCGCTTATATAAATTGGAGTTCTTATGCTTATACAAGAAAAAGCGATGGACGTTCTGCACCCGAAGCATTCTCGAAACGTTTACTTAGTACGCAGGTAGTGCTGCAAAACCAAGATAACCGCGAACACGATTTGCTTGACTCTGATGATTATTATCAATTTCAAGGCGGTTTGATGGCAGCAGTACGTTCGATTCGAGGGGAAAATCCTTCCTCTTATTTTGGCGATAACTCAATGCCAGCAAAACCGCGAGTTCGTCAACTATCTGAGGAGATAGCCAGGGTATACCGTTCACGGGTAATTAATCCAAAATGGATTGCTGGAGTGATGCGTCACGGTTATAAGGGTGCATTTGAAATGGCTGCTACGGTTGATTTTTTGTTCGCTTACGATGCTACTGCTAGATGTGTAGAAGACCACATGTATGAAGGAATTGCAAAGACATACCTTTTTGATTCAAGAGTTTGTAAATTTCTTGAAGAAAAAAATCCGTATGCTCTGCGTGATATCGCTGAGAGATTACTTGAAGCATACAAGCGTGGTTTATGGCAGGATGTAAATATACAAACATTGGAAAATCTGCGAAACTTAGTACATCAAGCTGAAGCAGCTATCGAACAGCCAGTGCCTTTCGGGTCTAACTGAACGTAGGAATTGGCGCCGAATTTTTTATAAATGTCGGTGCTGCTGGCATCGAAAAAAAGTGGTGTAGGAAAACTTTAGGAAAATAACTATGGAAAACCTTGCGTATTTACACCTAGCTTTCGATTACGAAGACTGCCCATCGATTGAGTTAGCTAAATTTAGCTTTTTAGTCAATCGGGGAACATCACCAGACTGGAAAAAGTTATCGAGTCGAGCTTGGCGCTATATGTTGCCCCTAGCTTTGACTTTATCGATGATGACTGCGATGAGTAGTGCTTTTGCACTGCAAAAAGGCGACCAGGGTCCATCGGTTCGCGAATTACAACAAGACTTGAAGCGAGCAGGTTTTTATAATGCTCCTATCACTCAAGTATATGACGTTCGCACTGAAGATGCTGTAAAACGATTTCAAAAAGCTGCTTCTTTGAAGGTTAGCGGCATTGCAGGTCCCACAACTATCGGAAAATTAGACAACTGGCGCCCACCAGTTGCTCAAAATAACCGAGTCAGACAACAAGCGCAAAACGTAGTCAATACTCAGACTTCGAGACCACGTGCTGAAAACGCCCAATCTCGTACCGAGAAGCAATCGGCATCAGAAACGAAACGTCGCGTTTCCGGAATTGTTGGTAAAGGTGACGAAGGAGAAGAAGTTCGTAATTTGCAAGAACGGTTACGAGTTGCGGGATACTATTATGGCAATTCCACAGGTATTTTCGGACCAATAACCGAAGATGCAGTTAAACGCTTCCAGCAAGCTTATAAATTAGAGGCAGATGGATTAGTTGGGCCTGCAACATTACGCCGACTGCCTCCTGTAGGTGTTGGTTATGGTGAAGACGCACAAAATCGGCGCTCTTCGAGTGATAAACTTCGTTTAGGCGACCGTGGTGAAGCCGTGCGAGTATTACAGGAACAATTAATTAAAGCTGGATACTTAGAAGGTCAGCCAAACGGTTACTTCGGCCCATTTACAGCAGATGCCGTCAGACGCTTTCAGGCAGAGAATTATTTAGCAGCCAGCGGAATTGCAGGTCCAACAACACGTGCTAAGTTATACGCAAGCACTAACAATGGAGACAGTAACGAATTTAATGTGCTAGAAATTCAACGTCGGTTGAGAGAACGAGGTTTTTATAAAGGTCCACTCAATGGCGTAATGGGTAACGATACGAAGCGTGCAATTAAACAAGCACAAGAGTTTTACGGCATTAGCCTTAATGATGTAAGAACTGGACGCTATTAAGATATTTATTGCGCGTTAATGGATTTGAAAATTTATCAACGATGGCTAAATCCCACGCGGGAGCAGCGTGGGATTTTTGTATGACCATATATGTTCTAGATTCCCCTAAAAAACTTACCCAAGTACTTACCCAATAAATTACAACGGCATTAAAGCGCGTTGACACTTCGGGCAAACAGCATGAATAGTCATTTGACAATCAAGAAGGCTAAAACCTTCTTTTTGGGCTGTTTTTGAGCCAATTTTAAGAACTGAATCGTTCTTAAACTCAATCGTGGTGTTACACCTTACACAAATTAAGTGATGGTGATGATGTGGATATGGCTGGTTGATTTCGTAATGTTTATGTCCTTCTCCCAGTTCCAATTCCCGTAAAATCCCCATCCGCGCCATTAATTTGAGGGTGCGGTAAATAGTCGATAAGCTGATGCCTTCTCCTTGTTCTTCTAACCTTTCGTAAAGGTCTTCTGCACTAAGATGTTCTCCTTGTGGAAGTTCTTGGAAAATATGTAATATAACTTCCCTTTGGGGAGTTAGGCGCCAGCCACGTTCATTAAGCTCTGCCTTAAGCGAAGCAGATGTGTAGACAGACATACTAATCTTTCTCAATAAAGGCTGTCAATTGAGAATATAACAAATATTTAGGCCAAGTTGCAACAATTAGACATTATTGATAATTATTTCAAGTACTTAGTCGTAAACCAAACGGCTTTCTCTGTTTACAAGTTATTGCAAACAGTTTTTATGAGAATTACTATTACATTAGTTGCAAATTTATTGCTATAGATTGCCAAAATGTTACAAATGATATACAAATCATAGTGTTTGTTTATTGTAAACTATTGGCTATTAGTCTTGATTTAGAACTATTTGCAGTTTCAATCGAGATCAAAAGCGATATTGTAACGAAAAATTAAATGTTGTGTAAATTTCTCAACAATCGATTCATAAGTAAATTGGTTGAGTTTTATTACGCCCCTCCCAAAAGGGAGGGGGATTGTAATAAGTCATAAGGTCACACTAAAGTCGAAAGAAAGAGTGAAAAACTAGCTTAAAGACTCCAAGTAATCGCGAATTAAGTTACGACGCTTAGGCTGACGTAGTTTTTGCAATGCTTTAGATTCGATTTGGCGTACTCGTTCGCGAGATAAATCTAGAGCGCGTCCAATTTCAGCTAACGAATAAGGATGACCATCAGCT
The DNA here is from genome assembly GCF_003991905.1 of Dulcicalothrix desertica PCC 7102. Classification (GTDB taxonomy): domain Bacteria; phylum Cyanobacteriota; class Cyanobacteriia; order Cyanobacteriales; family Nostocaceae; genus Dulcicalothrix; species Dulcicalothrix desertica. The sequence goes on from NZ_RSCL01000001.1 coordinate 264,768, forward strand.
AAACCAAAGCGCATGAGAATAACATCGCGTTCGCGAGTGGTTAAATCAGCTAACAAGTGCTGTAAATCACGTTGAAGTGATTCGCGCATTAGCATTTCTTCTGGGGTAACACCATCAGTTTCAAGAAGTTCACCCAATTCGGTATCTTTGTCTTTACCAACTTTAGTTTCGAGAGAGACTGAACGAGGTACGCGCAGTAAAACTTCTCTAACTTGTGCTGGTGACATTTCGAGTTCAATAGCTAAATCTTCTAAAGTCGGTGTGCGACCTTTTTCTTGAGCAATTTTACGCTGTGCTTTTTTGATTTTGTTGAGTTTTTCTGTGATGTGGACAGGGAGTCGAATGGTACGACTGCTTGTAGCAATGGCACGAGTGATACCCTGACGAATCCACCAGTAAGCATAAGTACTAAAGCGGTAGCCTTTGGTTGGGTCAAACTTTTCTACTGCACGCTCTAAACCTAAAGTACCTTCTTGAACCAAGTCCAATAACTCTAAACCGCGATTTTGATATTTTTTGGCGACGGACACAACAAGACGAAGATTCGCCTTAATCATGTGTTCTTTGGATTGAAGTCCTTGACTTTGAATTTGCTCTAACTCTTCGACAGTTAACTTCGCAATTTCTGCCCAGCGACGTTTGCCTTTAGCGAGAAGTTGCTTGAGTTCAAAAACATCCATATCACCTGTTTTTGCCCAGCGTTCGAGCGAAGGACGATGACCCAATTCACATGTTAGACGTTCTTGGATTTCAATAATCCGTTGGTAGGGAGTAATAATATCATCGCCCTGCTTGGCAGAATTGGATAGCAATATCCGTAAGCGTAAATAGCGTTGAACTTTTTGAGCTTCTGAAACTTCTTCATCACGTCCTAACAAACGAACCCGCCCAATTTCTTGAAGATACAAGCGTACTAAATCGGTACTGCGGCGGTTAGGGGTTGCAGCATAGCTGGCTGGGTCTTGCGATACCATTTCCAGCTCCTCCAAATCTTCTACAGACAACTCATTCTCATCAACTACGAGGTCTGGGTCAAATGCTTGGTTAGGTTGTTGGGCTTCTTCTGCATCTGCGGCGTAAAAAGATGTTGCTGGCATAAGGCTCGTCTCAATGGCTCCAGGTAACAATAGATTGTGGTGGGCAGCACGCGCATTCAGGGAGGTTGTCCTAAAGCGCAACTGCGAACCCAAAGGGTCAACAAAGGGTCAGCATAATCAACTGTTGATATCATTCCCGCAATTTCACAGAAACTAACATCCAGCTGAAAAGATTTTTGCGGTAAATTTCCTAGCTCAGAGCCTTTTTAGTATTATTTAATACGTAACATTGGCGAGTACAGACCGCTATGACAGCTCAATCATTCGATTTGTCTTAGGTAAAAAATGACTCAGGCTCTGGGTTACAGTGTTAAATTTAATTTTTATAAGCGTAGATGTTGACGGTAGCTTTTTTGACGGAATATAATCATAAATTAAGTAGAAGTAAGTGGAAATATTTTTTTATTTGTGTCATGGTTATATATACAGGAAGCTTTTTGTAGTTTCCTGAAGGTTTCAGTGTGGGTCGAGACTGATTTTGCGTTAAGTATTGTTCGTGTTTTCTAAGGATTGCTCCTAAACCCCGATATATTGAGGTGCCCCATAGAAATATAGTTGAAATATATGTATTGTTTACCCGTAGTATTCAGGCTTGATGTTGCGAAGCATTAATTCTTCTAAAGCTTGACGGGGTGTGGATTCTGATTGCAGGACACGATAAACTTGTTCGGTAATGGGCATTGAGATATTTTGCCCTATGCTTTGCGTAATTAATACTGAGCAAGTGTTTACCCCCTCCGCAGTTCCTTGTAAGTGGGTAAGAATTTCAGCAAGAGTTTTGCCACAAGCTAGCTGATAACCGACTTGGTAATTGCGACTAAGAGGACTGTTACAAGTTGCGAGTAAGTCACCTAATCCTGACAAACCATAGAATGTTTCAGCTTTAGCGCCTAAACTGACACCGATACGAACCATTTCGCTAAGTCCGCGAGTGACTAAAGCAGCTTTAGCGTTAGTTCCTAATTGCAAACCATCACAGGCGCCTGCTGCAATAGCGATAACATTCTTTAAAGTGCCACCTAGCTCAACGCCCAAAGGGTCAAGATTTGTGTAAACTCGAAACCGTGGTGAAGAGAAAACGAGTTGTACAAATTCTGCCGCAGTTCCCGAATGGCTTGCTACTACCGTTGCAGAAGGTAAACCAAGTTCTATTTCTTTAGATAAATTTGGACCCGATAACACTACAACGGGATGCGAAGGAAACACTGTTTGGATAATTTGTGAGGGTGTGCATGTAGTTTGAGTGTCTAAACCTTTTGTAGCAGTTACAAAAATTGCTTTATCTGGAAGCTTTAGAAGCTGAAGTTGGGCAATGACATCAGGCACCCCTTTCATAGATATAGCGCTAACAATAATATCGGCATCATTAACTGTAGACGCGAGTTGTAAGTTACTGCGACGCGACCAGATACTTACTTTATGACCGTTTGATGATACCAGGGAGGCTAGGCTGCTTCCCCAGGCGCCGGCGCCGAGGATAACTACTGATTTTGGATTTGGGATTTTTAATTGTTGTGTGTTGGGGTGGTTCAAGATAGGGGGCGGGTTTAGTTAGATTTTTAATACAATTTTAGGATATCTGTTAACCCGCCCTTACGTTATCGTGGGTGGCGCTGCATTAGTTCTCGGACTTGTTCTGCATGGTACGAACTACGTGTCAATGGTGATGAAACAACTTGTAAAAAACCGATTTCTTCACCGAATGCTTGCCATGCATCAAATTGTTCGGGACGAACGAAGTCATTAACTTGTAGATGTTTTTGGCTAGGCTGTAAATATTGCCCGATGGTTAAAATATCGCAATCGACTGCGCGTAAATCTTGCATAACTTGACGAATTTCTTCGTCGGTTTCACCAAGTCCCACCATAATGCCAGATTTTGTATAAACCCCAGGTGCAATTTCACGACTGCGCTTGAGTAATTCTAGGGTGCGCTCGTAATTAGCTTGTGGACGCACTCGACGATACAAGCGTGGAATAGTTTCTGTATTATGGTTGAGAACTTCGGGTTGTGAAGAGAGAATTATTTCTAGCGCTCCCCAGTTGCCACACAAGTCGGGAATTAATAATTCGATAGTAGTGTGAGGTGATAATGCGCGGATATTTTCGATACATTTTACAAATTGAGAGGCGCCTCCATCAGGTAAATCATCGCGGTTTACTGAGGTAATTACCACATGGTTAAGCTTCATGCGACGCACTGCTTCTGCCAAGCGTTCGGGTTCAGTAGGGTCAAGGGGTTTGGGTTTTTTTTCAAAGTCGATATCGCAATAAGGACAAGCGCGTGTGCAGGCAGGTCCCATAATTAGAAACGTCGCGGTTCCTGCATTAAAGCACTCACCAATATTCGGACACGACGCTTCCTCACAGACTGTATTTAAAGCTAAATCCCGCAATATTTCTTTAACACTACCGACACGCTCCCATTGAGGCGCCTTTACCCGCAACCAATCTGGTTTTACAGCCACAATCAACTTCTACCCATTTATATAGATATACAAAGTTAATGGTAGCAAGTTGTAAGCCAGAGTAAAAAGTTCTGAGTGCTGAGTGCTGAGTAGAGTTAGGAGTTAGAAGTTAGGAGTTAGAAGTTAGGAGCTATGACTCAGCACTCAGCCCTCAGCACTCATTTCTCTTTCTTTGTGGTACACTTCAATATAGGCTAGTAAAACTATGCCGGGATGTAGCGCAGCTTGGTAGCGCACTTCGTTCGGGACGAAGGGGTCGCTGGTTCGAATCCAGTCATCCCGATAATTATTTAGTTAATCGTATAATACATTACACGTAATAAAAGCTATGTTGTGCATGGCTAACTATTAGTATTGTGATTATTGTTAATATGTTAGTTCAGAAAATGGCGCCGAACATCTCGTAAACACGCTAAATATATTCGTTTTTGGGCATAATTTTCTTATGTGAACGTTATGTGACCTTCATGTGACTGGAAGAGAAGGTGTAATTAATTAAATCCTTACACCGCAAGCTTTGTAGCTATTTTTTTCGAGTTATTATATAACTGTTATATTTACTGTCTGTTTTCATAAAGTCGTGCAACTCCGTTTTGCATAAGTCTAAATGGCTTAAATACCAATATTTATAAATAGTTATTGCTAAATGTTCTTTGATTAAAGCATCATTTTTTGTTGTCAACAAGTTTTGTTCATTAACTAATTAGTTATCACTATAATTGTTAAAATTTATACGGTGGGTTTATAATCAAATTTATTAGCATGACTATTGAAAGCAGTTAAAACAATCAAAGATTTACAAGAATTGACAAAATTTTTAACACGTCACTGTTAAATTAATTAACAGACTTTCTCGAAAGTGGTGTGATTATATTTTGGCTGTTTGAGGATTTACGATGGCAAGCCTATCGATATTGGATATTGAAGAACTAGCAGAAGGTTGTGATATTGAAGCCAAACAAGCATCCGGCAGAGACGGGCAAGGTGAACTGCCTAAAAGCTTCTTTGAGTCTTATTCTGCAATGGCTAACACCTACGGTGGTGTAATTTTTTTAGGCATTGAGGAGAAACCTAAAGGAAAATTTAGCACCACAGGTATCGCAGTTCCAGATCGCGTTCTCAAAACCCTTTGGGATGGACTTAATAATCACCAACGGATAAGTATTAATTTGCTTACCAACAAAATGGTTGAAGTTATTGAAGTACAGAGTAAACAAATTATTCGTGTTGAAGTTCCACGAGCGCGACGGTCGCAACGACCTGTTTATGTAGGACATTATACCAGAAGAAATTTTTGACGATTTGGCGCCTAGCTCTGATGATTTGGCGCCTAGCTCTGATGATTTAGTGCCCAGCTCTGATGATTTAGTGCCTAGCTCTGATGATTTAGTGCCTAGCTCTGATGATTTGGCGCCTAGCTCTGATGATTGGGAATTGCTTTTAGCAATTGCTGCTGCCGTCAGAAATAAAAGTAAGGTATCAACTCAAGTTATGGAAGCAACGATTCTCCAAGTTTGTGAAGGAAGATTTTTAAGCCATAAACAACTTCAAGAATTGTTAGGTCGCTCATATAATACGCTAAGGCTCGGATACCTTAGCAAAATGGTAAAGATGGGTCAATTAGAATTACGATACCCAAATAAACTAACCCACCCCGACCAGGCATATAGTACTAAAAAGTAAAAACTTACTATAATATGAGATTTTTTAGTACGACTATGTTCTTGCACTATAGAAATCCGATTTGATTTTTGAAAATATAGGTAGGATGTTAAAGACAACGTAACGCAATATTTTCAAAAAGACACGTGCGTTACGAACTCCGCTAAAAACTTAATGGTAATATAATTTTATAAACATATTTCAATTAATTTGTTGATAAGAGGACGATAAGTAGTATTGTCTAAATGGCTTGAATACCATTGTATTCTAGTAAATATAAGTATCCAGCTAACTTTAAATCTTGGTTTTCGCTATCTGTAAAAGGTAGCTTTTGCCCAGTTTCTAATTCTAAAAATTCAGAAACACTTTGAATGGTCATTTCTTTGATTTCCGCTACCCTAATTGGATAAGCCCGAATTAAGTCATACAGTGGGATAACACCAGGTTTAAGGTTTTTAACTCCAGTCCAGCTTCTTGATATACCAATTCTACAGCCTGAGAAATTATAGTACGGCGATGTTCTTGTATCATCTATGTTTTATCGACTTCAGTATTATTTTTGATCTTTTTGACGTTGAGCCGAGATACGTGTAAAAACCTGCAAGATGGTCTGGAAAGTCCTACTGTATCTAGGTTTCAACTATTTTGACTTACTTGTTTATATGGTTTTCCGCATACAGCGCAGAATTTATACCTAAACGACATTACTAGTTCGCCACAGTTAGTACAACTAGAACGTAGTTGTGTCCCACAAAGATAACAATACTTAGCTTTAATATTACTCCACGCTTCATCAGTAGCACTACCAGGATTCCAACATCGAGGGCAAAATCTTACTCCTTGGACTGGTTTGACCGAGGAACCTTTGATTACGGCTTCTAGATACTCAACAGGCGCCCCTAACCCAACTGCAATGCCCTGTAGTGTTTTGCGGTTGAGTTTTGTTGTCAGCCCCAAATTTAAACAATTCCCCGATGCCAAGGAGCTTGCGGAGCTTTATACTCCGACACCAGAAGAAATTAAGGTACAGTATATTTTAGATGAACGTGGTGGTACTGATTTATTATTAGAGAAATTTGAAGAGATAGCGGCTTACAATACAAACAACCACCTACCTTTAGTATGGCGTTTTTATTCTGGACACCGTAAAGTATTATTTGATTTAGTTCGTTCTTTAGATATCCTCTCAACTTCCGCAGATGAATCAGTAATTAATGCTATAAAATTTTTGTTAGATAACGAACACAAACGTGTCCCACATTTCCCCGCTGAAATTGATTTGAGTTTTGTGGGTAAACATTGGCGTGCTTTGATTATAGCAGAAGTTAAGGGAAACAAGGTTTTAAAACGTCAGCAACTGGAGATTTGTATTTTTTCTTACCTTGCAGAAGATTTGAAGACCGGAGATGCCTGTGTCGTTGGGTCAGAAAGCTATGCTGATTTCCGCGACCAATTATTATTAGAATCTGAATGTACACCATTGATAGAAGAGTACTGTAATCTACTTGGCTATCCAAATAATCCAGAAGATTTTGTTGAGCATTTACGTACTGAATTAATACGAGTTTCTCTCGAAGTAGATAAAATTTGTGCGGATGGTAAACAATTTACAATTAATAGTAAAGGTGAACCTTCACTCAAGCGGTTAGAAACTCCTCCTCAATCAGAGGAAGTAGAAGAACTAGAAGAAAAAATTCGTGAATTGATGCCTGAACGTAGTATTTTAGATATTCTTTCTAATGTTGAGCATTGGTTAAATTGGACAAGACATTTTGGTCCGTTGTCAGGTAGCCAGCCAAAGTTAAAAGAACCTGTAGAACGTTATATTTTTACAACATTTGCTTACGGATGCAATCTTGGACCAAACCAAATGGCACGCCATTCCAGAGGCGTAGTGACTTCTCACATGATTTCTTATACAAATCGGCGCCATATTAATACTTCTATTTTAGAGGCTGCGATTCGAGACATTATTAACGCCTTCAACCGTTTTAACCTCCCAAATTGTTGGGGTACTGGGAAGAAGGCGGCTGCCGATGGTAGTAAATTTGAGATATATGAGAACAATCTGCATAGCGAATACCACATCCGTTATGGCGGGTATGGTGGTATTGCTTATCACCACGTTTCTGATAAATATATTGCTCTATTCACTCATTTTATTACTTGTGGTGTATGGGAGGCAATATATATTTTAGATGGGTTGTTCAAAAATCTCTCTGACATTCAACCTGACACGTTACATGCGGATACTCAAGGTCAATCGGGACCCGTGTTTGCCTTATCTTACCTTCTTGGTATAAAATTGATGCCGCGTATACGTAATTGGAAGGATTATACTTTTGTGCGTCCCAGCGCTGATATCACCTACAGTTACATTGACCCGTTGTTTACGGATGTCGTCAACTGGAATTTAATCAAAACCCATTGGTACGACATGATGCGGGTCGTGCTGTCGATAAAAGCAGGAAAGGTGATGCCTTCGACATTATTACGTAAGTTGAATAGTTACAGTAAAAAGAACCGTCTTTACCAGGCATTTTTAGAATTGGGTAAAGCTGTGCGAACTATGTTTCTATTAGATTACATCTCCGATATTAGGATGCGACAAGAAATTAACGCAATCACAAATATTGTTGAGACATACCACAGTTTTCTTGATTGGGTGTTTTTCGGTAAACAAGGCGCCATTACTGAGAATGACCTTTTGGGAGCAAGAAAAACGGTTAAAGTACCTTGATTTGATAGCTTCTGCTGTTATTTTACACAATACGGTTGATATGTCGTTGGCGATTCAAACGTTAATGTCACGAGGGGAAGTGATTCCAATGCGACATCTGGCTGCTTTAAGTCCATACTTAACTAGGCATATCAAAAGATACGGAGACTACGTAGTGAATTTACAGAATATTCCGCAACCATTAGAGGCAGCGATTAATCTACCACCCGAAATCTTTAAAACTTAGATACAGTAGGGTTAATATACGTATCTTATCTCATTACTCGTTATCTTTATATGCAGGAGTTGAGTTGTGGAAGACGAAGATTTTTTCCCAAGTTTGGAAGTTGAAGAATTGCTGGAAAGGTATGCTGCCGGAGAGAGAGACTTTAGGGATACTTATTTTGGCGACAGCGATTTGACTGGTGTTAATCTCAGTGGTACTGACCTGAGTGAATCCGATTTTACTTCCACTAATTTCACCAATGCTAACCTTAGTAGGGCTAATTTGAGTAAGAGTATGGTCATGAGTGCTACCTTTGAATGTGCCGACTTGAGTTATGCCAATTTGAGTGGTTCCGATTTGACCGAGTGTGACTTCAGTGACGCTAACTTGGTTGGTGCTAATTTTAGTGGTTCCGAATTGTTCACCGCCATTTTGCGAGGAGCTGATTTGAGTGGAGCCAATCTCAGTAATGTGGGTTTGAATGTTGCCGATTTAGTTGGCGCTAATCTCACCGACGCTGATTTGAGCGGAGCTTCTCTCGACAGCGCTAACATTACTGATGCTAATTTGACTGGTGTTAAAAATGCCAACATTAGCGGAGCTATTATATACACCAGCACCACTATGCCAGATGGCAGTGTTGTTCGTAATCGCCAAATTTGTGAATAAGAATAAATGTTCTCTCTTAAAGACTACTAACAAGTATCTGTGCCGCGACTGTGCAGAAAGCCTTATAAATAAATAAGCTAAAATTGCTCAAAATAAGATACAGCAAGCTTTTCCAGACCCGGAGTGCAGCTTTTCACACGTATCTCGGCTCAACGTCTTTTTCTCTATTGGTTGGCGATTATTCGATATGGACTTATGCCGACTTGTTTGTTGGCGGGCAGCGGCTAATTGCGCTCTATTGTGGCTGCGTCCCATCGATAAAGTAATGGCGGTATCTCGAAATATATCCAAGAATCGCTCGCTCGCATTAATTCCTAATTCGACCGCTAATTGCCTAACGGCTTGGATACTGAGCTTGACTGGCAGTGGAATAGAACTGTCAAGTAATTTACTGACAATATCTTTATCTGCTGACGCTCTAATTTATCACGCGCATTTAAGTATTTTTTCTATACTCTGTGAATTTCAATACCTAATTGCACTAACAATCGTAGTGCCTCCTTCGTTGTAAAGTTGCTCACAGGTAATCCTGTTATCTGATTTACTAACCACTTAGGCGCCACACGCCTATTACCTACAACAACATACCAAGATTGGAAGTTAGCGAATTCTTGATTATTTTTCTCTAGTGACTGGTAAGCAATATCAAGTACTTGCTGTGTAGTCAGTACTACTTCTATGCCTTTAATTGTTAGGTTTTTGCCTAAATCTATCTTTTTTTGAGAGCTTTGGGGTAGCTGTGGTGGTTTCCCATACAACCATTCATGCAATTCCCCTAACTTTCTACCCAAACTACCAGAGGCTACTTGTACATTTAAATTTGCAGGCAGTATTTTCTCATATCCTTGTATCGCTCGATAGTAACTTTGACCTATGCAAATAAAAACTTCTTTGTAGGGTCTAGAATTGGCAATCTCACCTAATTTTTCTATCGTATTTGATTGCAACTCCATAGCTCTACTTGGTGTCATTCGTCGGTCATAATACGGGATGAGGAAATCTTGAGGAATCAAACCAAACTCTGCTGATAATATATAAATACTAAAAAAATTCAAATTTTGGGGCTGCTGCTTCAGAAATTTACGCAGTACTTGAAAGGTTGGACCATTGTATCTAGAGATAGCTGGTAACAATCCTGAGTCAAAACTCTTGCGTTGGCAGCAGCCAAGAATCAGTAGATTTTGTTTATGTGTGAGAGTTGAAGGAGTGAGGTTATCAAATTTATCTTCCAGGCAGTTATGATCAAAACACATGAAAATAGATTATATTACACTGGTTCGGTGTCACTAGCATATTTATAGTGAGTACTTGTCCTGCATTTCTAACTTTACTTGCTGATATGGAACGGGCAAGGATGCCCATTCCACAAGATAAATGCCATTTTGTAAGTGCCGATAATTTATTTTTTGGAAATCTTTTACTTTGTATCCATCCAGTTTTCGCCGGCGCGTGCTTCTACTAGTAGGGGTACAGTTAGTTTTACGGCGTTTTCCATGACTGATTGAATTTTGGGTTGTAGTTCTTCCCATTCGCTGGGGGGGACTTCAAATATTAGTTCGTCGTGGACTTGGAGGAGTACGCGCGCTTGGTAGTTTTGCAGGAGTTGGTGCATTTTTACCATTGCGATTTTGATGATGTCGGCGCTTGAGCCTTGAATTGGGGCGTTTGCGGCGGAACGTAGTAGTCCTGCGTCGAAGTTTCCAAGGTTTTTGAGTTTGGTGAGGTCGATGTCTTCGGGTTTGCTGTTTTTTAGTTTACGTAAGCTGTCTGTTGTGAAGTCAAAGTAACGGCGCCTACCGATGATTGTTTCGACGTAACCTTGGCTAATTGCTTGCTTTTTGACTCCTTCTAAATATTCAAATATTTTGGGGTAACGAGTATAAAAGCGTTTGATGAATTCGTTAGCTAAGTTTTTGTCTACACCTGTAGAACGCGAAAATCTTAATGAACCCATTCCGTAGATAACGCCGAAGTTGATTGTTTTGGCTACACGACGTTCGTCTGAGGTAATGTCATCTTTTTCAAACATTAAGCGCGCGGTAACGGTGTGAATATCCTCGTTGTTTTTGTATGCTTCTACTAGTATGGGTTCTTGGCACAAGTGCGCTAAAATTCGCAATTCGATTTGCGAATAATCTGCTGCTACTAGTAACCATCCAGATTCGGGAATGAAGGCTTTACGAATTTGACGACTGAAGGCTGTACGTATGGGAATATTTTGTAAGTTGGGATTTGATGATGATAGGCGCCCAGTTGATGTTGCCGTTTGGTTAAAGTTGGTGTGGACGCGATGAGTATCTGAACGTACTATTAATGGCAGTGCATCTACATAAGTAGATTTTAATTTGGAGAGGGTTCTAAATTCGCTAATGGCTTCAATAATGCCTGTATCATCGACTTCGCGCAGCTTTTCTAATGTTGCTGCATCGGTTGAGTAGCCTGTTTGAATTTTACGCGAGTGTTTGGTGCTTAATCCTAATTTTGTAAATAATATTTCACTGAGCTTTTTGGGTGAACCTAAGTTAAATTTTTCACCAGCAAGGTCATAGACTTGCTGTTCATACTTAGCTAAATCAGTTTCTAACTGCTTGGACAGTTCTTTTAAATAATCACTATCGATGCGTATACCTCGATATTCCATCTCAGCTAGAACTGGTTCGAGTGGTTGCTCGACTTCTAATAATAGCTTTGATAAATCTGGTATTTTATTGAGTTCTTCACGTAGTTTAGGAACAAGTTGGTAGGTAGCGTGTACTTGTGAGCAGCAATAATCAGCTACACTCTTTATATCTATGTCACCAATAGTTTTGGTTTTGGGCACCAAGTCTTCGTAGCTTGTGAGTGTTAACTTTAAGTAACGCTCGGTGATTCCGTTTAAACTGTGAGATGCATCAGGATTAATAATGTAACTTGCGAGCATTGGGTCGAATACAACCCCAGTTAAATTTATTCCTTGGCAACGAAAAACTAAGCGGTCAAATTTAGCGTTTTGGAAAGTTTTGGGATATTTATCGCTTTCTAAAATTGGTTTTAGCGCATTCAGTGCTGTTTCTAAGTCAAAGTTTTCACCTTGGGTATGATTAAGAGGTATATAAGCAACTTCCGAGGGCTTAGTTCCCCAGCAACAACCGATACCAACTAGTTTTGCATCGCGTGGTTCTAAGTCGCTTGTTTCTGTATCCCAAGCTACAGGAGTTTCGGCACTAGTATGTTTTTTAAGTATGTTGATTAATTCCTCTAGCTGAGACTGGGAAGTAATAATGCGTGGTTGGATTTCTGATTTTTCTTGCTGTTGAAATGCGTCAGTATCTTCTGCACTCCAAAACCATAAGTCATAATCGCTACTAGATGAAGAAACACGCGAAGTGGATGTATGATTTGTAGAGGCATCGTTTGTAGAGACACCGTTTGTAGAGACCGTATTAATCCGGTCTCTACCAGAGGTTTCGTTTTCTTGCTGAGATTGTTGTGTGGCGCCACCGAGACGTTCTTGAATTTGGTTGATTTTGCCTAGGAAGGATTTAAATTCGAGTTTTTCGAGGAGTGGTGTGAGGTTGTTTGTGTCGAAACCTTGGAGTTTACACTCTTCGAGATTTACCGATAATGGAACGTCTTGGACTATCGTGGCTAAATAACGGGATTTTTCTGCGTCTTCTTTACCCGCAGAGAGCTTTTTCTGAGCGGCGCCTTTGATTTGATCTAGGGAATTATAAATATTATCAAGGGAACCGTATTTAGATAGCAGGTCAACTGCTGTCTTGTCACCGATTCCCTTTACTCCAGGTATATTATCTGATGTATCGCCGCAAAGAGCTTTATAGTCAATAACTTGTGATGGAAGTACACCGAGTTTCTTTTTTACTTCTTCTAGTCCAAACTCGGTAGGGCCTGATGTAGAGGAACGTTGAAGCGCTTCTTTATTTAAGTACAATACTTTAATTTCTTTTTCAGGGTCAACGAGTTGAAATAAATCTCTGTCCCCTGTGAGAATTTTGACGCGATAACCAGCATCAGAAGCTTTTTTAGCAAGAGTACCAAGTACGTCATCTGCCTCATAACCGGATGCAGTCAATATTTTTAAATTGAGCGCATCCAGTAACTCATGCAGATTTTTAAGGTCGGGTATAAAATCTTCGGGAGTCCCTGGACGATCAGCTTTATAGGTATCGTCCGCTTCGTGACGGAAAGTCGGTAAACCTAAATCAAATGCGACAGCTATGTGCGAAGGTTGTTCTTTCGCTATTACCTCTAGCAGGGACTTGAGAAAACCGAAGCATACGCTAGTGGGAATCCCCGACTTGGTTCGCAAACCGCCATCGCGTCCTTTAGCGAAGGCAAAGTAGGAACGAAATGCTAGTGAGTGTCCATCGACGAGGATGAACGTGGGTTGCTCTGCGATAGATTGGGAAGTCAACTGGTTTGATGTATTAGTATCTGACATAATACTTTAATTGTAACCAGTTGCTTCCGCCACAGAACATCTTTCTTGGGAGTTAAGCTGAAGCTTGCTTTTTACGACGACGCATCCACATGCTCGCGCCCGTTACACCCAAGAGTGCAGCCATTGTTCCTGGTTCTGGTACTGCTTGATTAGTCAAGTTACCTTTACCGAAGTCAACCACAAATACTACATCATTAAAGTCTAAGTCACCACCGCCAATGATGTCTTCAAACCCCATTAACAAGTAGTCGCCAACTTGATATGCCATCAAATGTTGTAACTTATCAATATTTTGGCTTGGGTCGGCGCCACCGAGTACCGCTTGTCCCCCCGTTAAATCCATCCGACTCAATAAGAAGTTCAGTTGTGTACCAGCAATGCTTCCAAACAAATCGCTCACCGTAACTTGGTCGTCTTAATGTATACTTTGTAACTCAATATTAAACTAAATGTCGATATCTAAAAACCTTTTTTGCTCAGTCTTTATAAAAGTTGGCTTTTACAGTTCTAATTAAGCTATTTGTGGGGAAATTTTCAGAAAATATCTGTCAAATTACTGAGTAATTTTCGTATTATTACTGACCTGATTAACGAAAACAAAAAAGTCTGTATCAAATTTTCAGTATTACGCGCGCAAACTGGGTTAATAGGGCGTATTATTGGAGACTACATAGCTTATAATTTTAGGCTTACACTTTTAATTGCGTAGCTTCAACCGTTTTAATTGACCAAGTTTATACGTACCTTTACCTGATAGTTTTGTACTGGCTCACTTAAATCATCAACCGAGATATGCACTCAAAAACAGATATCAAGCTACTAGTAGTAGATATTGACGGTACTATCGCCGGACACTCGAACAAAATCAGTCAAGGAGTGAAAAATGCTATCCAGCAAGTTAAGCTTCTTGGAGTTCAAGTTGCTGTCGCGACGGGTAGGATGTATCGTTCTGCGTTACGGTTCCATCTCGAAATTGGTTCGACGCTACCACTCATAGCTTATCAAGGCGCCTGGATACAAGACCCAGCCTCGAATAAAATTCATCGACATTACCCAGTCAACCGAGCAACCGCAATACAACTACTTGATTATTTCGAGCAACCAGAACTGCGCGAGTTGCTTTCTGTACACTTCTATATAAATGATGAACTTTACGTGCGCTCGATAACACGCGAAACTCATATTTACGCGAAACGTTCTAATATCACTCCTATCGCAGTTGGTGACTTGCGCTTGTGTCTTGATAACGAACCAACTAAAATTCTGGCTTTGTGTGACGACACTGATGTCATAAACAACCTGCTGGGTAATTTACGTCGTCAATATACTCCCGCTGAACTTTACCTAACTACATCTGTTGCAACTTTTTTTGAAGCTACTAACCCGTTAGTAAATAAAGGAGTAGCCGTTAAATATCTAGCTGAAGAACTCCTAGGTATTGAAAGTAACAATGTTATGACGATTGGTGATAATTTTAATGACATCGAAATGCTGCAATACGCTGGTACTGGTGTTGCTATGGGTGGGGCGCCATCCCAAGTCAAAGAACAAGCTAATTGGGTTGCTCCGACTGTTGAAAATGATGGAGTTGCTGCCGCTATTAACAAGTTTATTCTTGCTTAACATCTAAATGGTTAATCATTAATGCTTAGTCATCACGATTAATTAACCATTACCATTTAGATTTATCTATAGTTGAAAATAATTAATGTAAGGAGATACGTTTTATAAAAAATCAGAAAGGGCACCGACGACTGGCCGTGTTTCGTCTCGGTGCCCTTACTGGTTCGCTCCTCACACACCTGATACTATATCTCGACCTCTTTAATGAGTCAATAGATTTTACAAAACTTTTTATATTTTTAATAATTTGGCTACTTATTTAATTAGTTGATTAAGTCCTGTTCGCCTAATTTATAAAAATATTCACAATTTATATTTCAAAGCAAGCGGGGGAATTTAATTTCTCTTCTAATAAAAATCTTAATATCTGTTGAGTAACTACTATAAGCCCTATATACGCCCTGACTAGTTCGGGTTGGTTTTTTACTTGGCCCCAAATACGAGTATGGCGCCAAAAACATTCTAAAGCCATTGCCAAATTTAACGCTTTGGAATGCCAATAGATTGGTGAACGTACATCAATACATACCAAATCATCTACTATTTCCACGCTTGTCGCTATTAAACGTTGTGACTCGTGTGAGTTGAAGCGAAATTTAGCTTGACTGTCTAACCAAGGAATTTGTAATGGCTGGTCAAATGATATTAACCCCTCGTGCCTAGCTAGCCGCAGCAATGAACAACAACGCGCGTGGGCATATTGGATTAAAAATGAAGGAGTATCCGAGTGTGGGAGTGTGGGAGTGTGGGAGTGTGGGAGTGGGAGAAAGCGGTATTGTTCTACCACACTTTGTAGACAGCCTGCTATAGCATTTGGAGCGACTTCGATATAAATCAAACCTGCCACTGCCTTCAACATAAAATTCTCGTTACAATCACAAAAATGAGAGACAAGTTGAGACGCAATGACTGAAGCGCTTATCCCATATACTTTTGCTGCTTTAAAGGCTACTTCGGAAATATACAAAACTTTACATGTTTCTTTACTTTTGCGTACCCAAACTTCCGCAGGCGCAAACGGTAATAGTTTATTTTCGTTGGTATAAATGCTTAAGACTTCTAACAAATAACCTCTTACTTGCTGTTTAATTGCTGTGTATTTGCTAACTAGTATCATAATATACACATAGTAAGTTTGTAAGAACCCCTGTACATACCAAACAACGCATTTTTACGCTATCTACCTTTTGGCATAACTTTAATTTAGAGGGAGAAAAATAAGAATTCCATGAAATTTGATGAAAGATGGGTAAATTTTACTACCATCATTGTACAGTAAGAAGTATAACAAAAGAGTAGGGATTTAATTTCTACTCTGTTATGGCTGGCACGTTAGGTGTTAAGCCTGACATGCCAACGCAAAGACACTCCTTGCACCTTTTTGACGACGCCTGTCTTTGTCTTCAGCCGAACGCTCTTTGTTACCTATGCAATCTCCATCCTCCTTTTCAGAAGCATCACGTCCTTTCTTGACCTGGCAACGTATTCTTGACTGGGCCCAAGAACACTATCGCTGTCGTACCTTTAGCAAAGATGAACGCATTCCAGCTAGACCTGGTTTGTTGTACTTGGTGCAAAGAGGTGCTATCCGCATGGTAGGGACTGCACAAGTTAGTGCGACTGCTAGTCAGCTAACGTCTCGTCGTATTAATCGAACCCCTGAAGAAGCTTTCTTAGGGTTTGTTGGCGCCGGACAGCCATTTGAAATAGTTGCTCAGTCACCATTCACACTCCAAGCTTACGCTCACGTTGACCAAACAGCAGTGTTGTGGATGTATTGGCACGACTTGGACAACTGGCCACACTTCCGTCGCGAAGTAATGGACGCCTTTAGATACCAGCACCAACGCAAGCTATTGTGGCTGAGTGCCTTGGGACAACGACGCACTATCGACCGACTCCTCGGTTTCCTGACCTTGTTAATTGAGGAATACGGTGAGCCGGCGATGAGCGAAACCGACCCAGATGTAATTCGTGGTTACTGTTTGCCATTCCCTCTAACTCATGCTCAAATTGGTAGCGCGATTGGTTCAACCCGTGTTACCGTAACTCGTTTGATGGGTAAACTGCGTCAACGCGGTTTGATATTAACTCAAGGGGATAATTTAATCTGCTTGCCTGCTGAGTCGATTAACCGAGCTAGCTAACATTCTAGTTTTAAAGCAGCAGGGGGAGAGCGAATTTTGACTTTCCCCAGCTTGGGATATCAATTCCTGCCCCTGCTCGGAAAGAAGTAAGTTAGAGTATGCATCACCTAAAAGTTGCTCAATTTGCCCGTTTTGTTTGACGACTACGAACAAATTGCGAGCAATTTGGGTACTTACCAGATTGAAATGCCTCAATGTTCAATTTGTTGCGCTTACCTGGACATTCTGCTGGGAGGATGAATGGTTCAATGTATGGAGCAACTTTTTACCCTTGCTTCCGCCCCAACGGCACTGGTTTGATTGAACATTGAGGAACAATATCTGGGGCATTAATTACAAAATTATTGATAAAAGTTTATATATCAGTCGAAATAGTGAAGTAATGGCAATAGATATTAAGCCAGCAATAACCGCGTAAAATAAAACTTCAGCTATGGTTAGCGAACCTCGTAGAAAAAATAAAACTATCGGTAAAGTTATGACTGGAAAAATAATTAAATCTGAACCACCTACCCAACGTCGGAATTGAGCAAATATCATAGCACTAATTACTACTAGTGATATAACTAAACTAATTGGTGTAGATTCAATCAAAGTAAAAACCGCTATTGCAATTAAACCGCCTTCAAAGCCGCTAAATCCTGCTCCTGTTAATATTTCTAGTAGAGAAAATTTTCGTTTTGACTTACTAACTGTCCCTGTTTGTGATGACTGAAGTTGTGTTGGATGTTGTTGTGGTTGTGGTTGTGGTTGTGGTTGTGGTGTACTTAAAGCTTCAAGTACATCAGTGGCGCTTTGAAACCTTTGGTTTGCAGCAGGAAGTAACATGCGATTTAAAACGGATGTTAACGTTGGACTAGTAGTCACAAAATTTTGCCATTTCCACTGATTGGTGTAGGAATCAAATAGTTCTGTAACATCTTTAGCAGTAAGGAGAATGATTATAGTTACTGCTAAAGCGTATAAATCTGTGGATGGAAATACTTGACCACCTGACATTTGTTCGGGTGGCGCAAATCCCATTGAATAAATCCCCGTTGAGGCGCCTGTTTTTCCAACTGGAGAATTTGTCACTAATTTAACGGCGCCAAAGTCGAGTAAAAAGAGTTTGCCGCTCTTGTCACGCATGATATTCGAGGGTTTAATATCACGGTGAATGATGCCTTGGTTATGAACAAAATCAAGTACTTTTAAAATTGAACTCAGTATAAATAGGGCATCAGACTCGGAAAACTGACCTTTTTGTACTAGTTCTTGTTCTAGATTTTCTCCGGTAATGTACTCTTGGACTAAATAGAAATACTGCTCTTGCCGTCCAGGTGGTGAACTTTCGACAATAACCGGAAAGTAAGCATACAAATTGGGTATTTGGTCATGCTGGTAGCCAACTTCTTCTAAAACCACTGCCTCGCGTTCAAATAAGTCTTGCGCGAGTTTTAGTTGTGTGGGACTTAAAGAAGTTGATGGCAAAAATTGCTTGACTACACAAGAGCGCATCGTTGGAGTATAACGGTCACGTGCGAAAAATGCTGCACCAAATCCACCTCTACCAAGTACTTTAGTTGGAATATACCGTCCAGCTAAAATTAATGGCATTCCGCAACTAGTACAGTATTTCTGCTGCACGGTTCTAATTACAGTAGTTTCGTCTAGGTCGGCAAAATAATTTAGCGGACGCGGACAATGCGGACGAGTGCAGTAAACTTCCATATTTAGCAATTGCCATTTATATTTGGTGAGATAACCCACTTGCAGCCGTGGGCATCCCCGTATTACAGCGCCAGACTGCGTGACAAAACGAACTTAATCATCGTCCAAAACTGCCTCCTCACCATTTAAAGCAGCAACCACTATTTCTCTGTGTGTTGATTTTAACACTTCCATATTCCAGCCCGGTGCCGCAAATTGAGGTAAAATTTCTTGGCTGAAGGCTTCTGCTGCTTTGGAACGATAACGGTTGGGATTAAAAATTAGCCATAGCGTTCGCTTGACTACTACACCTTCTATTGGTGAGCGGTGCAGTACTCCCATTTGCAATTCCTTAGAAATTGCTGAGGTGGAAACAAATGCTGCTCCCAAACCTGATTGCACAGCTGTTTTGATGGCTTCGATGGAATTCAACTCCATTTCAATTTTAAAACGCCGCGTATCGATATCACAGCGCGATAGCACTTGTTCGATAACCTTGCGTATAGTGGATTGCGAATCGAGGGTAATGAATTGTAATTTATATAAGTCTTCTTTTTGAATTTTTTCCAGTTTTGCGAAAGGATGAGATACGGGTAAAATCAATGCCAATTCGTCTTCTGCGTAGGAAATCGTTTCCAGTGACTCGGCAAGTTCACCAGGAACTTCACCACCAATAATAGCTAAATCGACTTGTCCGTTGGCGACACCCCAAGCTGTGCGTCGCGTTGAGTGGACGTGTAATTGTACGGCTACATCGGGGTATTTTTGTCGAAACATGCCTATCATTCGTGGCAACAAATAAGTGCCTGTTGTTTGAGAGGCGCCGACAATTAGGGTACCACCTTGGAGATTTTGCAGGTCATCGATAGCGCGACAGGTTTCTTGACATAAGCTAAGGATTTTTTCACCGTAGCTAAGTAATAAATGTCCTGCTTCGGTTAATTGCGCGCGTCTACCTCCACGGTCAAATAAGGGAACATCAAGTTGACGCTCTAAGTTCTGCACCTGCAAACTAACAGCAGGTTGAGAAACATAAAGGCTGTCAGCGGCACGCTTGAAGCTCCCTTCTGCGGCAATCGCTTTGAGAATACGTAACTGATCTAGAGTAAAAGGAAGGTCAGACATAAGGCTCAACACACAAACGTTGAAAGGAGCAACGAAAATTGATAATTAAGTGCAGGATTGGCGCCCGTTATAAAACGAGTGCGGTTAAAATAATTCTCCACTCTACTGGACTTGTTTTTAAGCATCAACCAGCTTGGAGGCTTTGGTCGAAAAAGGCAACATAAGCAACATCTTGACTATTGTCCCCCTTTAAACACTTTGTGAAATTGATTGTACTGAAATAAGCGTTGATTTAAATTACCGGAGCGTATGTCGCGTGATGATGCCAGATTGGTTAACCCCTAGTCATTTTATGATGCTTGGATTACAAATAGTATTTGCAATCGCGCACAGCGGAGGCGCTGCACTGCGTCCGTGGGCAGAAAAGTATACAGGTGCAAGGTTATATCGCGTTATTTTTGCTTTAATCAGCCTACCTTTGGCTGTTATATTGGTTGTTTACTTTTTTAATCACCGTTATGATGGGTTGCAACTTTGGCAAGTCCAAGGACTACCAGGGGTACAAACATTCGTTTGGGTGCTATCGGCGATATCGTTTTTGTTCTTGTATCCTGCCACATTCAATCTACTAGAAATTGCTGCCATTCAAAAGCCCCAAGTTCTTTTGTACGAGACAGGTATTATTCGTATTACCCGCCACCCCCAAATGGTTGGACAGGTAATTTGGTGCATTGCCCATACTCTATGGATAGGCACAACTTTTACACTCGTTACTTCGATTGGTCTAATATTGCACCATTTATTTGCGGTTTGGCACGGTGATCGGCGCCTACTCGCTCGCTACGGAGAAGCTTTTGAATTGGTAAGACAACGCACTAGTATTATTCCATTGTTAGCAATTCTTGACGGGCGCCAGGAACTTTTGTGGCAAGAATTCGTCCGTCCTGCCTATTTAGGCGTTACACTTTTTGTACTGCTATTTTGGTGGTTACACCCTTTGCTCTTAGTGTCAACAAGTAAGATACAGTTTTGAATACTAGCACATAGTCTATTGACAGACTGACCAAAACTAATTACACGCATTGAGTTTGCTGTTATCAAATACAGCAAAATCAATGTACGATGAAGTCAACTGCCTACACTGCCCTGCCGGTCAGTGTGGGATTGTGAGATACCTTTAATATAAAAACCCTATAAATCGTAGAGGCGTCATGGTGTTGTCGGTTAGTGAGCGGACATTTACTCAAGAAGTTTTAGAATCTCATGTTCCTGTTTTAGTTAATTTTGGCGCGCCTTGGTGCGGGTTATGTCGTATTATTCACCCTCTACTGTTACAGTTCAGCCGAGAGTGTGGAAAAGAAATCAAACTCGTTGGCATCAACGCTGATGAAAATTTTAAACTATCGAATCAGTACAGGCTCAAATCGCTACCAACTTTAATCTTGATTGAACAAGGGCAGGTTCGGCAAAGGCTTGAAGGATTTAAGGGACGTGAGGATTTGCTCGATGCTTTAGAACGAATCAAAGAAAGCTACATTCAAACTCCCCGAAACCACAGTAGTTCAAAAGCAGCGCGCGGTAATGTAGCCTCCAATTCTTTTTAAAAGCAGGGTGCTTACATATGTAAGTGGCACTACGATTTTTTTGACACGTTTAAAAATTGAGTATAAATCTCAAATTGATAAAGTAGACTGACATCATCCATTGTGAGTATAGCCAAGTATATTAGTAATGTTTGTCATTACAAAGCGTTATGAGACTTTTGTCCAATTTATGCTTAGATAAGATGGTTAAGTAGAAAGCTTTAATCATGGGTTAAGTTTGAAGTAGAGTCAAGACGCAGCGCGAGGTTTATTTTCGGTGCCAGTAAAATATTTTCTATATTACGAAAATAATTTGTGTCTTATTGTACAGGACTCAAAATTTGTCACCCCAACAATCTGTTCAAATCTAAACATTGGCTTAACTACCCACCAGATTCCTTTCTGGTGGGGTATTTTATGAATAAAGGTGTGTGTCACAATTATTAACAGTTCCGACAAATAACTTAATCAGTGAATTCTAAAAGTAGGCGCCAGTGATGGAAATAATCTATCAGTATGCTTGGCTAATTCCAGTACTCCCACTGCTTGGAGCAATGCTGGTAGGGCTAGGATTACTCTCTCTAAATCAGGCAACAAACAAAGCACGACAGCTAAACTCCGCATTAATCATCTCGTTGATGGGTGTGGCGATGGGGCTGTCGATTGCTATATTATGGAGCCAAATTCAAGGACACGCTCCCTACAGTAGTATCTTTGAATGGGCATCAGCTGGTAACTTCCACCTCAGCATGGGTTACACGATTGACCATCTTACAGCCTTGATGCTCGTAGTTGTAACAACTGTAGCCTTCCTCGTAATGATATATACGGATGGTTACATGGCGCATGACCCTGGTTATGTGCGCTTCTACGCTTACTTGAGCTTATTCGGTTCGTCGATGTTGGGCTTGGTAGTCAGTCCTAACCTCGTACAAGTTTACGTATTTTGGGAACTTGTAGGGATGTGTTCCTACCTGCTAGTCGGTTTTTGGTATGACCGTAAGGCAGCAGCAGACGCTTGTCAAAAGGCATTTGTTACTAACCGCGTCGGTGACTTTGGTTTATTGTTGGGCATTTTAGGGCTTTTCTGGGCAACAGGAAGCTTTGAGTTTGACGTTATGGGTACCCGTCTTGCAGAACTTGTGCAAAATGGGTCTTTGAGCAATTTTCTGGCGATTTTGCTAGCAATTTTAGTATTCTTAGGACCTGTTGCTAAATCAGCACAGTTTCCGCTTCATGTTTGGCTACCGGATGCGATGGAAGGCCCTACACCAATTTCCGCGCTTATCCACGCAGCAACAATGGTGGCGGCTGGTGTATTCTTAGTTGCACGCATGTACCCTGTGTTTGAACATGTACCCGCAGCTATGAATGTAATTGCTTACACAGGCGCCTTCACCGCGTTTTTGGGAGCTACTATTGCCATAACTCAAAACGACATCAAAAAAGGATTGGCGTATTCAACAATTTCCCAGCTTGGCTACATGGTCATGGCAATGGGTGTTGGCGCCTATAGTGCCGGATTATTCCACCTAATGACTCACGCTTACTTCAAAGCGATGTTGTTCTTAGGTTCGGGTTCTGTAATTCACGGTATGGAAGGTGTTGTAGGACACAATCCAGCTTTAGCCCAGGATATGCGGTTAATGGGTGGACTACGGAAATACATGCCAGTTACAGGTTTTACCTTCTTAATTGGTTGTTTGGCTATTTCTGGTATTCCTCCTTTTGCTGGTTTCTGGTCAAAAGATGAAATTCTCGGTGCCGCTTTTGCAGCCAACCCATTATTATGGTTTATTGGTTATGCAACCGCTGGTATCACTGCTTTTTACATGTTCCGGATGTACTTTTCTACCTTTGAAGGTGGGTTCCGGGGTACTGATAAGAAGATAATTCAAAAGCTTGAGAAAGCTGCAACCATTTTGGTCGAAGGTGAAGCGCTGGCGCCAAATTTTGGACCAGGTGCTATGAAACAAGGTGAGTTAGAAGCGAAAGGTGGTGGTCATGACGACCACAGTCATGAACACAGTAGCGAACCCCACGAGTCGCCTTGGACAATGACTTTACCATTAGCTGTACTTGCTATTCCTTCGATGTTAATTGGTTTAGTGGGTACACCTTATGCTAATTACTTCGAGGAATTTATCCACGCTCCTAGCGAATCGGTAGCAGAAATTGCAGAAAAAGCTGCCGAATTCAACCCCCAAGAGTTTTATGTAATGGCGGGTAGTTCGGTTGGTATTTCGTTGATTGGCATAACCTTGGCTTCGTTGATGTACTTAATGCGGAAAATTGACCCTGCTGCAATTGCATCTCAAATTAAGCCGTTGTACGAACTTTCGCTCAATAAGTGGTATTTCGACGATATTTACCACAAAGTCTTTGTTTTAGGATTGCGGCGCCTTGCCCGTCAAGTTATGGAAGTTGACTTCCGCGTCGTTGATGGCGCCGTTAACTTGACTGGTTTTTTCACGCTTGTTAGTGGTGAAGGACTCAAGTATATCGAAAACGGACGCGCACAATTCTACGCTCTGATTATATTTGGCGCGGTGTTGGCACTCGTTATTGTGTTTGGTGTTACTTAATAATGGCACCCGAAGTGTGGAGACGCGATAAATTGCGTCTCTACATCTAACGAGGGATGTCAAATCTATAAAAATTTTAATAATACTTAACGTAAACATGGGGGAGTGTGTAATTATCCTTCATGTTTTTTCATTTTTATTAAATCAACCTAACAATCTGGGCGAAAGCTAAAAAAAACTGCTACTAAATAGCTAGTGGATAATAGCCGAAACTTGATTATTCGTTACTCAAAAACTTCCGATGAATACAGCTCATTTCCCGTGGCTGACGACGATTATTCTTTTGCCGATTGCGGCGTCGCTACTAGTACCAATTATCCCAGATAAAGATGGCAAAACAGTACGCTGGTTCGCGCTAATCGTTGGACTGGTTGATTTTGCATTGATTGTTGCTGCATTTTACACCGGATACGATTTTTCTAATCCAGATTTGCAGTTGGTAGAAAGCTACCCTTGGGTCCCACAACTTGATTTGAATTGGTCAGTAGGGGCAGACGGCTTGTCGATGCCCCTTATTATTTTGACAGGGTTTATTACGACGCTGGCAATTTTGGCTGCATGGCCTGTAACCCTGAAACCAAGGCTATTTTACTTCTTAATTTTGGCGATGTACGGTGGACAAATAGCCGTATTCGCTGTGCAGGACATGCTGCTGTTCTTTTTGGTATGGGAACTTGAACTTGTACCTGTGTACTTCTTGCTGTCTATATGGGGTGGTAAGAAGAGACAGTATGCTGCAACCAAGTTTATTTTGTACACAGCAGGTGGGTCGCTGTTTATTTTACTCGCTGCCCTAACAATGGGATTTTATGGCGATACGGTGACATTCAATATGCAAGCGTTAGGACTTAAAGACTATGCGCTCAATGTTGAACTTTTGCTTTACGGCGCCTTTTTAATTGCCTACGCGGTAAAATTACCTATCATTCCTCTCCACACTTGGCTACCTGATGCTCATGGGGAAGCAACAGCACCTGTCCACATGTTGCTTGCTGGTATTCTGCTGAAAATGGGTGGATATGCGTTAATTCGCATGAATGCTCAGATGTTACCTGATGCTCATGCTTATTTTGCGCCTGTGCTGGTGATATTAGGTGTCGTAAATATTATCTACGCTGCTTTAACATCGTTTGCCCAACGTAACCTCAAGCGTAAAATCGCCTATTCTTCGATTTCGCATATGGGGTTTGTAACTATTGGTATTGCTACATTTACCGATTTGGGTTTAAACGGTGCCGTACTCCAAATGATATCTCACGGTTTGATAGGGGCTAGTTTATTCTTCCTTGTTGGCGCCACATACGACCGTACTCACACGCTGATGCTTGATGAGATGGGTGGTGTCGGTAAGCGTATGGGTAGAATTTTCGCGATGTTTACAACTTGTTCGCTGGCATCTTTGGCATTGCCTGGAATGAGCGGTTTCGTAGCTGAATTGATGGTATTTGTTGGTTTTGCAACTAGCGATGCTTATAGCCCAACTTTTAAAGTGATTGTAATCTTCTTGATGGCAATTGGTGTTATTCTTACCCCAATTTACTTGCTGTCGATGCTGCGCGAGATTTTCTACGGTAAAGAAAATGAAGAACTCGTATCGCATCAAAACCTTATTGATGCTGAACCGCGCGAAATTTTCATTATTGCTTGTTTGCTGGTACCAATTATCGGAATTGGTTTATATCCTAAGATGTTAACCCAAGTTTATGATTCCACTACGGTACAGCTAACCGCAAGATTACGTGATTCAGTGCCTACGATAGCACAAAAAGAATCACCTGCTGTTTCGCTTAAGGCGCCTGCTATAAGCGAATAATAATATTTCTCAAATTTCATTAATTATTTAGAGTAGGACGCGAGGCGCCTACTCTTTTTTTTCAAAATATTTTACAGTGATATTTTTTTAATTTGCCTGGGAATAATAAATAGTAAGCCCATTGGCAACGGATTTTAACGGATGTAACGGATGGGTGGTTAAAAAAAAATTCAAGGAATGAAAACATGGAATTAATGAGTACTTTTTTGATTTGTGCTACATGTTTATGGGTTTTAAATTTGGCAATTTATCTTTATGAATCGGCTTCTAAAACAGAAGAAGTTGAGAAGAAAGAGTTGGATATAATCAAGCTTTTGAATTTAAATCATTCTCAGCTTATAAATAAGATTGATGGAATGTTGGGAAAAGAATTTGAATCTTTTTTACTACGCCTTTTAGAAAGGTTTGGATATTGGGGGTATCAAACTGCTGATAGTGGTGATTATGGAGCAGATTTAATAGTTTTTAAAGATGGTTTAAAAATTGTTGTTCAAGCTAAAAGGTATAGTAAATCTGTTGGAGTGAAAGCCATACAAGAAGTTTTGGGCGCCGTCAAGTACTATAATGCTGACAAAGCATTGGTAATTACTAATAGTCGCTTTACAAAAGGAGCTTATAAACTTGCCGCTAGTGGTGATGTGGATTTATGCGATAGAAGCCAGTTATTTGATTTGATAGTAATGGCGCGCGGAGATAATCAAAAACTATCATACTCGTAGCTGAGTGACTGCGATGTTGCCTGAAAAGCATACTTCAACATCACTTCCTTTTGTGCGTTCACGTTTGCTGTAGTCACCAACGTAATAAAACTCGTTGTTTTCAATGCGGTAGTTTACGGGTAAGGGTTTTGTACAAGGTTGGCAAAATATAATTTCTGGTTCTGGTTCCTCTGGTTGCAAGTGCGGTAAGTTTACGTTCCAAAATGTGCCAGGTTCCCATGAACTATTTAATAATTCTTCCAAAACTTTTGTGGTAAATTTTGATGCTGCATCCCAGTTATAGTTGAGTTTGCCTTTACGGTAGTGTGAAATTGCTATGCCCGGTACACCTAGCATTGCGGCTTCGCGAACTGCGGCGACGGTACCAGAAATGTACGCATCAACACCTAAGTTACCGCCTGCGTTGATACCTGATAATACATATTTGGCGCCTTTACAAATATGAGTTAATGCGATTCGGGAACAATCAGCAGGTGTGCCACCAATAGCATATTCACGTTCGGAACGTTGTAAAAGTGGTATTGAGTGCGTTGTGGTTACTTGATGTCCACAACCTGATTGATGATCCTTTGGAGCGGCGATAATTGTTTCGTAACCTTCTACGGCTTTTAATAGTGCTTGAATTCCTGGAGCGTCTATACCGTCGTCATTGGTGAGAATAAAAGTCATGTGGAAGAGTTAGGAGTTAGGAGTTAGGAGTAGGGTGGCTGAAGCCACCTTACTATTTTACGAAAAATCAATTGCTGCCCATTCGGGTTGACGATAATAGCGAGTCATGTCGTCGAATTTTCGTAGTTCGGCGCGATGTACTATAAATTCGGGGAGGTTTCCTAACCATTTTTGATTTAAATCGGTTATTTTTTCGGCTAAAGATGTACGGTCTAAGTCAGGCGCCACTTCTCCAAAGTAACCTAGGGTAATGTGAGCCGTTAAATGGTAGTTTTGTTCGATACCTAAACTCATTAATTGCGGATTTTGGTATAAAGTGCGACGAAAATTAATGATTTGTTCGTAGCTGCTGCGTGTACTTGGCGCCAAACAAACACCAATTGCCCTTGGCATTACCATTACTCCTAGTACACCAAACCGAACCTCATTATCTGCAGGCGCCGTTTGTTTGTATGTATCAAATATTTTAGCGCAGCATGATTGTAAATCTGATTCGTAATTAGGATTGCGTGAATGCTCGTCGCGGTAAGCACTATCCCATATTAAATCAGCAACAGTTAAGTGAAAACTCTTAGATGGTAATGGAACAATAAGCTCTGTACTTACTGATAAATCTAGTATTTGAGATTGATATTCCTGTAACGCAGCATAGAAGTCGGCATTATCCTTATCATCCTCGCTTGGTGGGGTAATGATTGTATAACCCGGAAATGGGGTAGGTTGTCGGGATCCATTAGGCGCCGAAGAGTATTTGTAGGACTCATGAATGTGTTGAACTTGAGTTTGGTAAGACTCAGGCAGCGTCATGCGCGCTAATCGGTTTAAATAAGTCTGATAATCGTCGTCCACCCTAGTATGTACCTCGCACAGTATCAAAAATATTGTATGCGGATTGATGGGAAGTGTGAAAACTATTATGCTTATTGATTTTAGTTAAATTACTTAACCATTTGGGGGAACTGTATTTGGGTAAACGAGCGTCCAAATGAGAAATAGCATAAAGTACCATTGTTTTTGCTCTTCCCATTCAGCGAGTTGGGAAGTTAAAAAGGGGTTGGATGTATTTATAAATTATTCAACCTATGCCTAGAACACCGAACGAATACGTAGTACATATGATGATGGAAAGTGGTCATAGGGAGGAAGTCCGCTTCCCTACGATTCAAGAATTCCAAAAGTGGTACAGTGGCGAATTAATGCCCAAGGCTGCTTCGGATGATTTCATCAGCGTCCCTATAAAAAATATTCAAGGTGAATACATGGTTGTCCGACCTTCCAGAGTCGTGGCAATTCGTGTTGAGCCTATTTTTAGCTCTAGTGTCGAACGATTTACTTAAACGATGAGAAAAACGCTTGCTTTATTTTCGGGTTTGCTAGGTATTGCCGCTTTTATACCTTTTTTATCTGTGGTTGCTCAGGTTCCAACATTACCTCCAATACGAATTCCGAGTAGTCCACCTCAACTGCCACCCCAATTACCTCCCCAGTTACCACCACCCACTCAAGGTGTTCCATTACCTGGAGGGGAAGTTCAACCTCAACCTGTTCAACCACTCAAACTAGTCAAGTTGGATTTGAATTGCCAGCCCGCGCGTGGTTGTATTGGTTGGGATGAGCAACTTTTTTGGAGCAAAGGTAAGCCAGGAGACCGCAAAGCGTTATTAACGTCAATTGACTATAGCTTGCGCTATTTGAATACACCGAGAGCGGCTACAGTGTA
Organism: Dulcicalothrix desertica PCC 7102; assembly: GCF_003991905.1. Lineage (GTDB taxonomy): Bacteria > Cyanobacteriota > Cyanobacteriia > Cyanobacteriales > Nostocaceae > Dulcicalothrix > Dulcicalothrix desertica. Next base: position 293,663 of record NZ_RSCL01000001.1, read on the forward strand.
TCAAAATTTTCCTGTTGAAGGAATTACGCTTGACCGGGTACGCAGAAGTTTAGTGCGGTTCCGGCAATTGGTTGTTAGCGCCAAGTCACCTGCACAATTACAAAAAGCTGTTAAACGTGAGTTTGATTTTTATAAGTCAATCGGTAACGACGGTAATGGTACTGTAAAGTTTACTGCTTATTATGAGCCTATTTATACTGCTAGCCGAACTCGCTCATCTCAGTATAAATACCCACTTTATAAACCTCCTGTTGACCTCAGCCAGTGGGCAAAACCTCACCCAACACGAGTACAACTCGAAGGCGAAAATGGTTTGTTAGGCGAGAAGAGTCCATTACGCGGCTCAGAAATGTTTTGGTTCCGCAACCGTTTAGACGCCTACATGGTTCACATTCAAGGGTCAGCACAACTAAGGCTCGCTGATGGTACAAAAACGAGTGTCGGTTTTGCAGGCGCCACTGACTACCCTTGGACGAGTATTGGTAGAGCATTAATTAAAGACGGCAAATTAGACCCTCAAAATGCTACTATGCCTGCTTTAATTAGTCACTTCCGCCGCGTACCAAAAGATATGAATGTTTATTTACCTAAATGGGAGCGGTTTGTTTTCTTTAAAGAAACTAACGGCGCCCCAGCAACCGGTAGTATCGGCGTACCTGTAACAGCCGAACGTTCGATTGCTACCGATAAATCACTAATGCCTCCAGGCGCCCTTGCTTTGGTTAACAACGCTTTCCCATTTCCTGCACCAGGTGGAGGTATGGTTAGGCGCCAAGTTAGTCGTTTTGTTCTCGACCAAGATACTGGTAGTGCAATAAAAGGCCCTGGAAGAGTTGATTATTTTATGGGTACTGGTGAAATGGCTGGTAATAGGGCTGGTGTTACTGGTGGTAATGGACAATTGTATTATTTGCTGTTGAAATAGCAATTTTGTAGAACGGGCGTCCCCGCCCGTTCCACGCTTATATAAAGATTCAGGCTATAGTGCATTTATAACAATAATATAGAAAAAACCTCTTGTGTTTCCTCTATACGACGAAAATCCAACGCAAATCACTCCGTACATTACTTATGGGCTGATAGGTATCAATGTTCTGGTGTTTTTGCACGAAGTACGCCTGTCTGAAGCTCAACTCGACCAGTTTTTGCGGCTTTATGCAGTGGTTCCACGTCAGCTAACTCGGTTTCCTGATGTTGAATGGGTAAAGTTATTTACGTCACAATTTTTACATGGCGATTGGTGGCATCTTGCCTTTAATATGCTGTATTTATGGGTTTTCGGTAATAATATCGAAGACCGTATGGGTCACTTTAAGTATCTAATTTTCTATTTAAGTTGTGGTGCATTGGCGGCTTTGTGTCAGTGGGTAATTGATATAAATGGCAATATTCCTTCTTTAGGCGCCAGTGGTGCAATAGCAGGAATTTTGGGTGCCTATCTTATACGCTTTCCACGAACACAAGTTGTAACTCTAGTATTTTTATTATTTTTTGTGACTACGATTCGTCTACCAGCATTAGTAGTGATTGGACTTTTTGTGGTTAGTAATGTTGTATATGGTTTTATGAGTTTACAAGCAGGCGCGAATATGGGTGGTGGTGGTATTGCCTACTGGGCCCATATTGGTGGGTTTGTGTTTGGTATTATTCTTGGCCCTATATTTGGTTTGCTTAAGCAGGATGAATATTGATGAGTGCGCTCGTAGAAAGTGCTGAGTGCTGAGTAGAAGTTAGGAGGCGCGGAGTTAGGAGGCGCGGAGTTAAGAATTGTTATTAATTACTCAGCACTCAGCACTCAGCACTCTACACTCTACACTCTTTTGCCGTTTACTATGACTCTATCAGTTTCGTCTTCTAGAGTTGTTACTGGTTGAGAGGTAACAATTATGTCTTCTGCTCCGTTGACGACGGCGCCTATTAAGTTCATTTCTGACTCAACTAGCTGGTCTATGGCTTCACTAAATACGTTTTCTTGTGTGAAGTTGGGTCGTGCAACTAATATCATACCGTCGCTGTAAGGTTGAATTAGTAGGGCATCGTTAGATAAACCAAGGGGGTTTGAGTCTAAGATGACGAAATCAAACCTCGCTCGCACGTCTTCCATTAGGCGCCGCATTTCGCTTGATTCTAATATTGCCGCTGAATTCCTTACTGGCCCCGGACTTGGAACGATGTATAAGTTTTCTACTTCGGGAACTAGACGAATGCATTCCCCTAAACTCGCGTAGTAACGTAGCGGTTCTGTGGTTGCATCTGCGTCTATACTAACTCCTAATGATTCACAGTAAGAAGGTGAACGTAAGTCTGCTTCTATGATTAAAGTGCGTTTTCCTGCACGCGCACACGCTATTCCTAAGTTGTAAGCACTGACTGTTTTTCCTTCAGAGGCGCCTGTACTCGTTACGAGTACTACTTTGACATTGCTACCTCCAACTCGACGCAGGTTACTACGGAATTTTTCGTAGAGTTCTAAATATCCTGAATCGGGTGAAACAATTACAGGTACCGTATTTTTACCGTAATCAAATGGTAATAAAGGTAATTCTCCCAGTAGCGCAACTTCTTTTTGTTTCAAGTTGTCGCGAATATCTTCTTTGGTTTTGAAGGTACCTTCGAGCGAACCAAGTAAGAATATTACCCCACCTCCAATTACAAGTCCAAAAAATCCACCTGCTGCTAAGGTAATGGGAACGCTCTTAGGTGGTTTGACATCGGCTATAATTCGCGGTGGACGAGCAATACTCAAACTACTTACCGTTTCCGCTTCTGCTGCTCTTGCATCGGTAAGTTTGACCTGCATTTGGTCGAAAATAGACCTTTTAAGAACTACTTGCTGCTCTAAACGCGAACGCTCTAATTGTTTATTAGGAATAAGCGCGTATTGTTGACGCAGTTGCGCTTCTTGACTTGTTTCGTTACCTAATTGCTGACGCAGTGTATCGCGTTGAGTTTGTAGCGCTACTAGTTGATTTGCTAGTTCTTGACGCGCTGGGTCTAAATTGTTACGAGCTAGTTGGTCTGTAACTCTTCCTGGTAAAGGTGCTGCGTTACCACCACCTGTTGCTACCTGTGCGACGCGCTCGTTAAATAACTTTTCTGCTGCTTCAAGCTGGCGCCTTAACTGTACCATTGCTGGATACTCAGCTCGTACTTCCTTTTGCAATGGCTCCATTTGTGACTTAATTTGAAAAATTTGGGAGCGCAAATTATTTAATATCGGGTCTGCACTAAGCGCACTAGATACATAAGCGCTTGTTGCGTCCATACCCAATTTTTCTTGGAGACTACGAATTTGAGCATCAATACCAATTAAAGTTTGCACCAATTGACGCTGTTGGTTTTGACTGACTGTCACAGCGCTTAGTAAACTGCCGTTTTCTGCGGCTAAAATTGCTGGACGCTCTATACGGTCATATTGCTCAAGCTTTTTTTCAGCAGCTTCAAGTTCTTTTTTTGCATCTGGTAAGCGCTCGTTAATTTTACTAATAATTGTTTTTAATTGACCCGTGTTGCGGTCAGCACTCAACTTCACAGATTCTTCTAACATTATTGTTAAAACTTCTGCTGCTCTTTTGCGGTCGGTATCTTGATATTTAAGCTCAATAATATTTGATTCTAACTCGCCTGTTTTTGTACGCTTGGGAAACGCGATAGCAATTGTATTTGCTAACTGCTGAGGTTTTAACCTTGTTTTATCTACCAACACCCGCACAATTGGTTCTGACAATAAATCAGCTTCAGTTAAACTTTGTCCTTTCTGCTGAATTTCACTACCAATTGCTGAAAACGAGATTGGTGGACCTGAATAAGCTAACGCAGCATCACCTACAAAATTTGCAGGTGGGTCTGGTTGCATAGCGACTACCGTCGAACCTGCAATCACTAGCGCAAAACTTGCTAGTCCTATCCATTTATATTTATCGAATGCTATTAGGTAGCGCTTAACAATTGGTGGTGCCATTGCCGTAACTGCATAATGTTTGAGTGTTTAAGTGGGAATCTCACCCACAAAGCGTGTTTTAAAACCTTCCTCCACCGAAGGTTTCAAAAAAGCGAATAAACGATTGTATGTCAAAAAATGGTCTTGTAATCGTACTCAAAACGTTCGTAATTTTACCAAGTAAGTTTCGACCAACCACGATAACATCATTGTCTTGAAGTGGCACGTTTTGCGTTACATCCCCAGAAAGTGCCTTTTTTGCATCAAGTCTTTGCGTCACTGCTTTTCCACGTTCGGAATCAAACCGAACTAGGGCAATATCGCTCAAATTCGCGTTATCTGGATTAATTCCTGATATGGCATCAACAAAGCTACTACCATTGGGTAATGCTTGTGTCACCAAGCCTCCACCTGCATAGTTTAATATACGTATACGAATTTGAGGTACTGCTAGAGACGAACGTGCGACCAAGTTGCGGTCATAACCATCCTCCGTTCCTACTTCGCGACGAGGTATTACAATACTGTCACCGTCTTGTAAGCGCAAATTTGGTACTGAACCGCCATTCTGTATTGACGCATATAGATTTATATTCTGTGAAATCACAGTACCATCAACCAGGCGCCTTCGTACCTGAACTTGTCGCAAATCAGCCATCATTGTTGAACCACCTGCGATTAATACAGCGTCTGTTATACGCGGTACAGATGAACCAACTGGGTAAATACCGGGTCGGAAAACTTCACCACTCACAGTAATTTGCACTGGTCGTGGGGCAGATAGAGATACAGTAACTACAGGCTGTACTAATATTTTACTCAATCCAACGCGAATTTTTTCTTGGGCTTCTTCTAACGTCAAACCTTGTACCGAAATAGTTCCCAACTGTGGTACAGCAATATTACCTTCAGTATTAACTTGAACTTGAAACGCTTGTTCTGGACGCTGACCTGCTAACGCTAATACCACTTCTGGATTAACAACAAAGCGATTGTATCCAACGCGGATTTTTTCTTGCGCTTGGGAGAGCGACAAATTTTGTAAGCGTACTGTCCCTAATAGCGGTACGACGATATTACCTTCTGGATTGATTTGTGCGCTAAAGCTTAAATCAGGAAAACGCAGTACCGAGACAGAAACAGCATCACCCGGCCCCAAAACATATGGACCTGGAGGACGCTGAACCGCGATGCTGATTACATCACCAGATCCTAAATAGTATCGACTAAACTGTGGTGAATTTCCATCATTAATATCTAGTGGTGTAAACTCAACACTCGATGGAGGTGGAGCTGGTTGTAATGGTGATTCTCCTGTTGTTGGTAATTGTATTGGTGCTGGTGCTGTCTGTGGGTTGTTTTGAGCAAAAGCTGCATCATTCGCAATTGTTGCTGCATAAACTACCACCTGGAGACTAGCGGCACATAAAGCGCGGTATCCACGTATTTTCCAAATCAAAGACATAAACATTGATACTATGATGCTTCTTTAAAGAGAGAAGGCGCCGATATGCTATTCTACTCTCCAAACCGAATAAATTGTGTCCCTTGTTTCATTTGAGAAGTTCCCGAAAGAGCCTCACACGTAAAATAGCGAAGCACAAATACGGTTATATACTTAGTAACAATTAATTGCTAATTTTATAATCAAGAAATTTAAAAAATAATCCCTTTGGCTGCATAAACAACAAATTACAGCCAAATTGTAAAATGCACAATACCAAATCTTTATCAATTTGAGTTAGAAACCCGGTTTCTCAACTCTTAACTGCTGACACCACACCTTGCATTAAGCGAGTTTGTATAGTTTGACCTATTGACTTCGCTTGCTCCCAAGTCGTATCTATTTGTCCTAAAGGTTCCATTGGTATTTGAACACTCACAGCAACCCAAGCTGCACGATGTTTGTGCCATTGTGCTGACTGGTCGGCAAGAAACCATTTTAATTGTGATGGGTTGCCACCATCTGACCAAGCATACCACTGTAAAACGCTAAAGGTTTGCTGCTTTGTTGAACCCCGAAGAAATCTCGCTTTCACTAACACATCGTTTTTTACAGTTGAACCGGCTGGTGGTTTAACGGTAAATTCAACGTCACGTTCTTGAGCAGTATCCCATTGCCAAAAACTATTTACTTCTGACCATTCAACTTGGGGTTGGTCTGCTGGACCATTTTGCGGCAACAGTAGCAAAATAACTTTATTTTTATTATCGGTATTATTGGCGCCAACTTTAAGAATCGTCTGTAACGACCATTTGCGTTCACCAATAGTATGTTCGGTTTGTTCGACAGTTTGCCATCCTGGTATATTTAAACCTTGACTGCGTATTTGTCTTAATTCTTTGAGCGTAGGAATTGCTGGGGGTTGTTTCCATTGCCACTTTCCGCTCAAATATCCTGGTACTGCTGCAAACACAAGTAACAATATCAGTAACAATAGTGCCGCAAGTTGAGGATATTGGCGTTCTTTCACAAGTTTAGATAAAGAAACCATTTATATATATTAGAGTGTATAAATTAAATTACCTAAGTATCTATATTACATTTTTAACTGAATTATGAGTTCAGTAGGAGTAACTAGTAGTGCTGAGTAGAAAGTGCTGAGTGCTGAGTGGAGGAACGGAGGAACGGAATATAAAACTCAGCACTCAGCACTCAGCACTCAGCACTCAGCACTCAGTACTCAGCACTCAGCACTTTTATGATATCTGGGTAATTGTTATATTCTGCGAGCATTAGCGCTGTGTATCCACCTTTATTTTTTAAACTGACATCGGCGCCTGCTTGAAGTAATATTTGTAATGCTGGTAGTGAGTTCCGTGATGCTGCCCACATTAGTGGTGTTGCACCTGCTGCATCTTGAAAATTTACATCGGCGCCTGCTTCTATTAAATATTGAATGATGTCGGTATGACTACGTTCTGATGCTTTGAGCAAAATACTTTTACCTTCTGTGTTCACTGTATTGGGGTTGGCACCAAAATCTAATAGTGTTTTAACAATATCAGTGTGTCCTTGTGCTACTGCCAGCGTTAAAGGAGTTTCATTCAAGTTACTAACATTTACATCGGCACCGCGTCGTAGTAAAGCTTCTATTATTCGATTATGACCTTGTAATGCTGCTACTAGTAATGGAGTATCACCAATTTTGTTTCTAATATTGACATCAGCATCTCTATTTAGCAAAACTTCAGCAACATCAACATATCCTTCTAAAGCAGCAATATGAAGCGCGGTTTCACCTAAGAAGTCTTGATGGTTGACTTCGGCGCCTGCTTGTAGTAGTAACGATGCTATCGCACTATTTCCTGCTGCTACTGCTGCTGACAGTGCTGTTCCTGCATCTTGATTTTGTAATTTTACTTCCGAAGCACTATTAAGCAAAGTTTGAATAATATCTATTTTTCCCAAGTCCACTGCTAACATCAGGGCAGTTTCACCATCAGAATCTTGAGTATTTATATCTACACCTGCTGACAACAACAAATTAATAATAGAAACATTACCAAGCTTTACCGCTAATCGCAGCGCTGTATCTGAGTCATTATCTATAATATTTGGGTCGGCGCCGTTATCAAGAAGTATTTTAACAACTTCAATATAACCCTTACTCGTCGCCACCATTAAAGCAGTACTACCATCTTCGTTTGTAGCATTCACATCTGAGTTCGCGGCGACAAGTAACTTTACAACATCAACCTGGTTTGCTGCCGCAGCTAACATTAATGCCGTTAACCCATATTGTCGTCGTCGTAAATTAACATCTGCTCCTGCTTTAATCAGCGCACGCACTACTTCAACATAACCATAATTAGCAGCATACATTAATGCGCTTGTACCAGTATAATTATCACAAACATTAACAGACGCTCCAGTGTCCAATAACGTGTGTACTTTTTTAATATCACCACTTTGTGCGGCCAACAGCAAAACGTTTTGATTCATATGTAGGGTGCGTGACGCCATGAATAATTTTACAACGAAGTAATACACCAAACCGGCCTTATATTTTTGTCCAAACAGGTGGTTCCACAGCAGGGTTTTGGCAAATTATAGGCAACCACGAGGCGCCAGGGAATTCATTTTCTAAACCTTGTAACTGTCTGCGTGCCATTTGAAATGATGTATATAAAGGCAAATGTGATATAGCAAACGCAGTGAGAAAGTTATGGAAAAAAACCTGAGCAACGCGGTTAGGAACAGGTTCGCGCATTACAATAGCCGTTGGAATATGTAATTTTTCTAGTGCAAGTGCCATTCCAAGACCATCACAAGAATTAAAAATAGCTAATTTCAAACCTTTCTCAATTGCAGCTTTGAGTGCTTCAGAGAGTTCTTCTATAGTAATACTGTTATCAGTACCATTATTTATATATAGTCTGCCAGTGGCGCCTTCGGTACGACTGTGACCTGCAAAGAAAATAATATCCCAACCGAGATTATCCCATAAAGAAGTATTAAGCTCTTGACGAGTTGGAGTTTGGAGGAATACAACTTCACATTCGTTCAAGCCTTGTAAAAATTCGGTTTCGGCGCCTAAGTCAATGCCTTCGCTATCACCAAGAATTGCTAAAATGCGAACTACATTACGTTTTGGTTGCAAATCTAAATCATTGTGACGCATGTACTCAGGTCGTGATATGGCAAGTTCGGCTTTAGAATAATCACGAAAAAAGTCGCAGCGATGCCAAGGTAGGCGCCGCATTAAGTCATCGTCAGTTTCTACTATTACGTTAATTTCTTCGTTTAAATGTAATGCAGAACGTAATTTACGACTTAGACCAAGTATTCCCTCAGATTTTAGCCAGGTATCCATTTCTGCCTCCAAACCCGCACACAACTCAGTAAAGTTATGTTGAGATATATTCGTAACGCCGTTACCAATCTCTAAATAATCATCCAAGTCATCAGTACTTGGTGTCCGAAGTAACTTACGGTCACATAAACTTTGATAAATAATTCTCCAGTTTTTATACAACTGGTCTAACTGTGGAGCGGGTGGCAAGCTTCCAATAAACTGTTCTCTATGGGGGTTATTAGTTTCCCAAACCTGCACTGTTACTCTTGGGAATCCCTGATTTAAGTTACCGTGTCCCAAACTTATGACAACAGACTTACTCATGAGAATACACTTATTTTTTACATGTGAACTAGTATTATGCTGTTTCCTACATGTAAAAAATATTCTTTTTCGTAAGAGGAGATTTTTATTTAGCCACTATTAAATAAAAAAGCATCAATCTACTTCAATTTTCAGTATTCAGTATAATAAATCACTTATAAGTCCGTGAAAAAAATGTTGAGATACATTTCCGGAATGAGGAATTTCGCAGTTGAAGATAACAGCAACGGATTGAGTAGTAAACAACAAACAATACAATTAATAATTACTTTATCGACGCTTGAATAATTGTTATGCAAATAACTGTCCCCAAGCAATATGAGTCACAAAGTTTGCTGAAGTTACATATAACATATACAGACATCAAAATTTATCTAGTTGAAAATAATTGTATTGGTGTGGTTTCAAGTAGGAAGCTATTAAAGTCTTGCTTATCATTCAGTAATCTGTAAATATTAAAAGGCACGGTCAAAATTATGATTATCGGTTCTGACGTTAAAACCCAATATCTTACAACTGCAAATAATATGACATCGAATTCAATTAAGGCAGAGGGAGAGGAAAATAGAGATTATTTTCAGGCTGATGATGTAATTGATTGGCAAGTGCTTGGTAAAGCTTTAACTTCTTTGCCAACAACAATGTTAGTCAAGTCACGTCAAGGTCGTGAAGTTTTAGTAAGTATTGCTGCTGGGCATTTGTTAAGAATAGACCAGACATCCTCTGAACCTTTGGATTTTTGTATTGGTGATGCGCTTTTATGTACAGGTCATGGTAACCCTGGACCCATGACAATCGTGTTTGAACAACCAATATATGGAGTCAACATGAGAATTCAGCCAGATGTTGTCAATGACCCCGATTATTCTGTCTCTATAGAAGCGTTTGACCGCTTAGACACTAGTATTAATAAAGTTAAACATTCTGCACTCAGTCAAAAACTAGATGCTGGCGCTATTCCTTTAACTTTATTAGATGTTAAAGGTAGAGTTAAGAAGTTAGTTATATCTGCCAAAGAGCAAGGTATTCATATTCCTTTTTCGATTAATGCTATGGAATTGAAAACTGTGTAATGTTATATAGTGAGGGCGGGCAAGGATGCCCGCTCCACAAGAAAATTGACTCCACAAGAAAATTCACTTTACAAGAAAAGTTAGCTTTTATAATTCAAAGTTTTCGCAAATAGTAGCATTGTTGAATTTAACTTCGATGCTAAATTTTTTGCCAACTTCGCCACGAAAAGGTCTAAGTTGAATATAGTTGTCTGAAGCGCGAGATTGCACTTGCTGTAGATTTTTCTTGGCTTTTGAGAGTAAGGTTAAGGTTATATTTGGCGCCAAAGTTTGTTCGCCATTAGTTGGATGCAATTGAACTAAAACATTTATACCTTCTGGTTGTTCTGTTAGACTAACTAGTAGCGCTAATTTTTGGTTATCAATTTGCATTCCTAAATCTATTAGTTTTCCGCGCGTTGACGAGGAAATATTTTTTTCAATGCTGCGAGTACTAAAAGCTAAACTAGCTTCGCGGTTAAGCATTGTATCAATTAATTGCCATGTGTCGTCAAATATATTTTGCAGCCAATTACTTAATTTAGTAGTTATTTCTACTGTGCTTAAGTTATTTTTTACGACATTTTGTTGAGAGGCGCCAATTTGTGAGTTAATTGTGCTTGGTTCAATATAACGAATGTAGAATAATAAATGTGATGGTTCGGCATCTAATAAAGTTAAAGGTAGTTGGTAGCACTCATTATATAATCTATTAGATGAAGTATTAAGGTAATTAACTAACTGGTCGTGACGAATAAATCCACGAATTATTAGTTCTTCTTGTTCTTCATTGACTTCTAGCAGTGAATAAAAGTGTATTGGTTCTGAATTATTTAATGCTTGTTGAGGTATATTTACAACTTCATCCAGTACTTGTTCTGTAGCGATAAGACAAATTCTAAATTCTCCAACTTTAATAATACCATATTGTGAAATAGTTTTAGTCTCACAAATTGTTGGACATTTGATACGTTCTTTTACCCATGCTTCTAAACCAAACAACGCTAATGCATTCAAATAAGCTTGCCACTGCTGTAACTCATTGGTAGTTAAGTTTTTAATCGAGTCTATATCTTTATTTACTAGTGCTTGTGCTTGGTCAAAATGTTCTATCTCTAGCCAAATTGTTTCTGGTATTAATAATCTTATATCACTCAAATTATCAGTTGAATTTGCCAACAACATTTATGAAACTCCTATGAAATAAATTATGATGCAACTGAAATCACTGACGCAAGCTGTAAATTGTGGCACAGAAAATGAGCGTAGCGACTATTCATCACACGATTTTTACCTGCGCGAATTTCTTCTGCTGCGCTTTGAAATACTTCCTCATCGGCAAACAATTCGATTTGTTCTGCTAAAGTTTTGAGATAGTCGGGTGCAGGAGGCAAAGTCGTTAGACCTAATTCACATGCTTTTTTTAAAATATTGTCGAGTAGCTGTTCAACTGTTTTGGAACGGACTTTTGCCAATAGTTCACCAGGGTTAAACACACGACGTGCTTGATCCCAACTCGACATTTGTAAAATATCGGTAATTTCTTTGAGCGATTTTCCCTCTTGATAGTATAGCTGTAAACCAGGAATAAACTTTGCAGCAAAAGGAGCATATTTTTTACTTTTCTGTAATCTTAAAATACTACTTTCAACTTCTTGCTCAATACTGTTTATTAAAGTAATTTCGAGTTGAGAGTGTAAGAACTCTAATATTTCATTTTGCTCTACATCGACTTCGCTAGTTGAGTTGTATGCTAAATCTGTCCTTGTTACATAGCTTCCTGTTTCTGGGTCTTGAATTTCTAGTGACTCACGGTAACTCCAAATGTCGTATTGCCGCAGTTGTATTGCCACATATTTCAGTGCTTTGAGTAATTGTTTAGTATTATTTACTGCATTATCTCCGCGTTTTTGCAGTAACGCCAGCATTTCTTGAAGTTGGCACTCACTAGGGTCGGGACATTTGGCGCCGAATGAGCGGTTTTGTTTACGTTGTTGTATTCGGTCGCGACGGTAACAACAATGAAAAACTTCAACAAGATTTGCGTCTTGTTTTGATAATCGTTCTATTTGCTTGGGTCGAACACGGTTTAAAAGTGCCCAGTCACTCAAATTTTTAAAGCCAAACTCCGATAAAAAGTCTTTAACTTCAGGATTTTGCTTCGTTTGTAAGTAAGCCCAGTTTTCTAACGATAAACGCACACGCAAATCGCTTTTAAACGTTTGTAAGACTTTGACTGTAAAAAATTGATACTTAGCTGTGTCTGTTTTTCCTTCGCTATTGACAACGAGTTGTGCTTTGCGGTCATCATCTGTAATTACCAAACTTTGACCGTCATCATTCAAAACAAAACCCAATAAGTCTTGATATGTAAAGCTTTTATCGCTAGCAAAAAGATTATGAATTTTTTTACAAGCTTTTAATATGGGTTCTGAGACAAAGCACCGTAAGCACAACCCAGCATAAGCGCGACTTTTAACATCATTAGTTGGAGCATAGAAACACGTTAGCAGTGCTGATTGTATATCCTCAGATTCAGAAATGCTTTGTTGCAAAAATACTTGGGCGGCAGAAACAACAGAATGCTCATAACCATTATGAGTTCGTGTTGGATTAATTCGGTATATTTTCCAGTATCTTGGTGAAGCACCCTTCATTACACCTGCTCCTGGCATTTGCCCAATATGTAAATACACTAATTATATAGTTGTGAAAGTATCATGCTTATGCAGTTGAGTTGTATAAAAATATTTAATTGCTCAAAGTGGTAATGGTAATGACTTTCACCACGGATATACGGGGATGGTACCAAATTTCCTAGAGGATAAGTTAGATGTGAATATATCCTCTAGGAAAATCATGAATGGCGCCGAAATTCAAGCGAGGATAAGTTGGATGTGAATATATCCTCTAGGAAAATCATGAATGGCGCCGAAATTCAAGCGAGGATAAGTTGGATGTGAATATATCCTCTAGAAAAATATTCTCTCTGTGTACTCTGCGTCTATGTTGTAAAAATAATTACTTTTATTACACAGGCAGGATGCCTGTGCTACGATTTCAATGCTAAATTTGCTAGTTCCATAATTTTCTCAAAGTTATAACTAGTCGTTAAATCTTGTAAAAAGTTGTGTAACGAAACATGTGGTGTGGGTATTTGTTTGAGTAAGTCAAAAATTAGGTTATCACTACAACTAGCGGCAACGTGATATAGATGTTCTACCCATGCACGCGGTTGCTTGGACAATATTTTAACTACTTGAGCATCGGATAGAGTTTGAGGATATTGAGCTTCGCTAGTTTGACTCGTTGCATCTTTATATATATATTCCACGTTAAGATGCTGTCTAATTTTTTCGAGGAGAAATTCTTCGCGAAAAGGTTTGTTAATAAAGTCGTCACACCCAGCTTCGAGGATTGCGTGACGCTGTTCAGAAAAAACGTTGGCTGTGAGCGCTATGATGACTGTGCGATTTAATGGAGAGGAGTGTTTTTGTAAGTCACGCAGTTTAATTTCTCGCGTTGCGGCGTAACCATCCATCATTGGCATTCGCAAATCCATTAATATTAAATTTGGTTGCCATTCGTTCCATATTGATATCGCTTCTCTTCCGTTTACTGCTTCTTTGACTGCAAAACCAATTAAGCTCAGTAGTTTTACGATAAATATACGGCTATCTTCAGCATCATCTACAATTAGAATACGGTAAGTCGGCTGGTCAGGCGCCAAACCAATAATTTGATTAGGAAAGGAATTTGTGGAAATGTCATCTTGTAAGGCAGATAACATTTCGATATTAAAAGTGAATGTACTACCTAAGTTTAAAGTACTATTAAGTGTGATATCACCTCCCATCATTTTGACGTATTTACGACTAATCGCTAAACCTAACCCAGTTCCTTGTTGTGATTTTCTACCAGTTTCAGTTTGTCCAAATGCTTCAAAAACTAACCCAATTTCTTTTGGACAAATACCGGGTCCTGTATCTGTAACTTCAAACACAAGGTATTGAGTGTCTCCTTGTCTGCTTTGTCTTATACATACGCGCAGCTTAACGCTACCATTGTTTGTAAATTTAATTGCGTTACCTAAAAGATTTAATAGAACTTGGCGAAGTTTACTAGCATCGGTTTGAATATATTGAGGGACATTGCTTTCGTATTCAAATGTCAGCATTAAACCTTTGGCTGTTGCACGGAATAGCAACATTTCTTTGAGAGTGTCGAGTAAGCTAATTAAATCAAAGCTACTGATGTTAAGGTGGCTTTGACCCGCTTCAATTTTTGACATTTCTAAAATGTCGTTAATGAGGTTGAGGAGATGTTCACCTGCTTTGTTAATAATGCTGAGGTTTTGCTGATTTTCTTCAGATAAATCATTATCGTGACTCATTAGCTGCGTAAACCCCAAAATAGCATTGAGTGGAGTTCGTAGCTCATGACTCATGTTTGCTAGGAATTCGCTTTTCGAGCGGTTGGCAGCTTCAGCTGCGACGGCAGCTTGTTGTAGTGCTTGCGATTGAAGTTGTGTTTGTGCTAATAGTTCTGCTTGTTGAAGTGCGACACCAAGTTGGTTGCCGATTTGAACTACAATATTAATCTCTCCCTGAACCCAAGAGCGCGAGCTGCTGTTTTGATAACTACCAAGCAATCCCCAGAGTTTGCTGCCGCAAAATATGGGCACGGTAATATATGCTTTGGCTTGGAATCGTTCTAGCAGTTTAATATAACAGTCTTCAAATCCTGCGTTGTAAATATCAGGAACACATAAAAAGCTGGCGCCACGACTATATACTCCTCCTTGAGTATTTTGGAGATGAGTATCGATAACTTGATTATCGTTACTGTTCATTTTTTCTACTACACAAGTATCCGCATCGAGGGCGCCTTTAGTTAAGTTGGGGTTGGTATTATGTTCTTCTATAAGTGAAACCCAACCGGAACCGACAGACTCAGCGACAAATTCCCCACTCCAGTCAGGATTAAATCGATAAACAACAACGCGGTCACAGTTAATAACTTGACGTAATTGCTGAGTTGTGGCATCAAATATTGTTTCTAAATCGAGCGTTTGCCGCATTCGTTGAATTGCTTGTGTAATAGCGCGCTCGCGTTCAGCAGCAGAGCGTAAAGCAGCTTCTGCACGTTTGAGGTTTGTGATTTCTACAACAACTGTGCCGACATTGCTAGGGCGCCCGTCTGAACCTTGAATAGCAAAATAAGAAGTTAAAAAATGGCGCAAAGACTTTTGTTTGTCAGGAGAGTAAGCACTTATTTCTTGGCAGAGAACTGGTTCTCCCGTTTCTAATACTCGTCGATAAATCGGTTCAATTACAGATGCAAGAGCCGGAAAAACTTCGTATATATACTTACCATTGTGTGCTTCGATGCTTAGTCCATTTATTTGTGCTAACAACTCATTAACCTGTACAAAGCGCATTTGTTCGTCTACAATACACTGACCAACAGGAGCATTATTAAAAAAAGCATCCAAGCGTGCTTGATGAATTGCGAGTGTCCGCTCTAAAGTTTTTTGTTCGGTAATATCCTTATGAGTGCCAGTTAAACGTAAAGGTTCAGCGCGTTCATTATAATCGAAAATTTTACCACACGATTCTATCCATTTCCAATCACCCGAAGAAGAACGCATCCGAAATTCAACTTTGTAAACAGGGGTGTTACCAAATAAATACTGTTTTAAAGCAGTATTTACTGAATTTAAATCATCTGGATGTACTAATTCAAGGAAACCTTGACGGGTGTCATTGACTTCCGTTGAGTCATATCCTAACATTTTGAACCAGCGCCAGTCCCTATATACTTTACCACTAGCAATATTCCAATCCCACATTCCCAAGTCGCTAGCTTCTAGTGCTAGTTGTAATCGTTCTTCGCTTAATTGCTGTGCAGCTTCAGCTATTTTACGCTCGGTAATATCTCTGGCAGTTCCTAATAAATATTGCTGCTCCTCAATTTCAATTAGTTCTGCGCTCAACAACATTGTTCTTATTTCATTATTGTTCGATTGAAGCTGAACTTCATAATTACGAATTTTGCGAGCATTTCGTAAAATATCGAGAATCGTATTACATTCAGAAGGATTCACCCAAATATCAATAGATTTCGTACTACTACCAATAACTTCTGAACGTTCGTAACCAAACACATGGCAAAAATTATCGTTAACTTCAATGTAATATATATCAGGGAATGTTACTAAAGCAATAGGGTCTGGAGATGAGCGAAAAGCCGATGCTAATTTAGCTTCAGCACGACGAGCTTGTTTGGAACGCTCCAAAAGTTTAGCTTGAGATACCGTAATTTCCAACTGCGCTGCAATCGATTTAATTTCGCGCTCAGTACATAACTGTTGTTTTTTTATTTCTAATTTATTTTCGAGTTTAATAATTCGTAAATTTTGCCGAACTCGAACTAATAATTCATTTGGTGTAAACGGTCTTTTTAAATAATCAAAATTCAAACTATTAACATCAATATTATTTATAAACGAGAGATTATGATTAATGTCGGTAATAAAGATAATTGGAATATCAGCAAGTAAATTTTCTTGGGATTTATCTTTTAAATTTTTTAAATTTTTATATATTTCAACTTCATCTATGTTATCTGTTGTCACATCCAACACTATTAAATCTGGAGGTGAGACAATTGCTGTGATAGCTTCTTGAGTTGAAGTCGCGATTTGGATATCTAAATTCTCTTCTTGGATAAAATTAATTGGTAAAGCGACATCTTTCTGCTCGCTTAAGACCAATAAGATTTTAATAAAGTTTTTATTCATAATTATCGAAATAATACTTGTACCTGACGTGCAAAAATTCAAGTAACAAGTTTTCTAATAATTCTATACTATTGTTAAGATATCTATGTCTAAATATTACAACTAAAAGGTTGATACTGTACACCTGCGGATAACCCTCCATCGCATCCAGCAGCTTGAGGCGCCTGTCTTACATCCATTACATCCGTTACATCCGTTGCCTAGAAGCGCCACCAAGTTTTTTGTACGTAAGCAAGAATAGCGAATACGATTGCGAGTCCAAGTAGCAGCCAAATGATTCCTCCTGGGATGGCAGCTAAAATTCCAACGCCAAGCCCTCGCAGTATCCAGACGGCAAGAGCGATACCAAAAAAGATTCCAAATGCTTGTGTTAATAAACGGTTTAATTTAGAATACTGTGACATTTCGGTCTCTCCAACTACTATAAAGATTTAATGAAGTATAAATAGTTATCTTGGTTTTTTGTTTTCATTAACGCTCTTGCTAACGCTGTTTTGGACTTGGTATGGCGCCTGAACGCTCTTTATCTATAGAATTTGAGATTTCAGACGTTAGGCAACTCTTAAGACAAGACGCACTCGTTATGCTTTTTGTGCTATTGTAACGTCTCTATTTGCAGCTAACTACATTTGATGTTGCTTATTTCAATAAATGCTTCAGTATTTTTACATAAAAAACATACTGTTGATAAAAAAGACATATTTTTGGTGAATTTTCGGGAATAATATGGCAACAAAGCACTATTTCCGGACAATTTAGATAATGTAGTGGAATGAGAACTAGTGCGTTATACAAGCGGTTAGCTGCTAGCCATTAGCTTACAGCTTACAGCTAATAGCTATTTCAAAAGTTTCGTCTGTTTGTTTGTACTATCGTAGTAAATGTGTTGAGGAGTGATTGAAAATTTTATGTTTATATCCCATACTTCTGATTCAGTGATATATACCGAAGGCACAGCTTGGAGTCCTGACAAGCAAGCGAAAATGCTACAAGGTGAGGTTTTTGTTGAAACTTCATCTCATAGTGCTTGGGGTGGAGCGGTGACAGCGTGGATGTATTTGCCAATGAAGCGAAACCAAGTATGGCAACAATTAACAGATTATCCTCGCTGGGTGCAATATTTCCCCGATGTGACAAAAAGTGAGATTATACAACGGGGCGAAGTTAAACGTCTGTATCAAGCTGCACAAAAAGCGTTTTTATTTTTGACTGCCCAAGTTGAAATTTACCTGAATGTAGTAGAGGAATTAGGACAGCGTATCCAATTTAAATTAGAAAAGGGTACTTTCCATGACTTTACGGCAAATCTTGAGCTATCTGATTTTGGTAATGGAACCTTGTTAAAATACGCAGTTCAGGCAACACCCACAATTCCTGTACCATCAATTTTAATTCAACAAGCCATGAACCTTGAATTGCCTGCTAATATGCGTAAAATGCGACAAGTACTCATGTTAGGTCAATAAGAACTAATGTATCAGGTAAACAAGTTTTTAGTAGAAAGTGCGCTCGTTATAACTTCTTACCAACTCAGCACTTTTAACGAGCGCACTTTTAACTATTAAAAGGCGCCGACTTTGGCTAGGATGACATAAATAGTTTTAACGATTATTAATACGTCGTACATTGGGTACCATTTCTTTTGATAGTGTAAGTCTAAATCGACGACTGCCTCAAAGTCTTTGACGTGAGAGCGACCGTTGACTTGCCACTCACCTGTCAAACCTGGTTTAACATTTAAGCGTTGCCAGTGATGCTGACTATAGTTCATCACTTCGTCTGCTGTTGGGGGACGGGTACCAACCAAGCTCATATCCCCCATTAAAACGTTCCAGAACTGAGGTAACTCGTCTAAACTTGTGCTTCGCAAAAAACGACCGAATTTTGTGACTCTAAAGTCGTTCTTGTTTTTAAAAAATAATCCGTTCGCTTCGTTCTCTACCAAGTTCTTTAGCTGTGGAGCTTCCACTACCATTGAGCGAAATTTGCGAATTTTAAATGTCTTTCCATGTAGCCCATAACGCTCCTGTACAAAAAAAACAGGCCCGGGACTGTCAAATTTTATCGCAATGGCTATAGGTATGAATACGAGACTTAAAATAACTAACCCGACTATGCTACCCACAACATCTAAACAACGTTTAAATTTAGACTTGACTGAAGGGTGGTGTTGAATTTGATTATCCCAAGTTTCAGATGCTGCACCCTGAACTATGGTTGTAAATAGTATTTGATACATTGTAAAGCCGAATTTTTATTAAAACGTATATCTACGTAAGCTTAATTAGACTATAGACTTGACTTTCCTAAATATAATTACTATCAACCGTATATTCACTGAATCTTCATCAGCATAGAGCTTATGATGATTTTTTATAAATCTTATATAAAGTAAATTTAATATATCTTATGAAGGATGAAAAATCTTTTATGTTGTGTTTATTTGAGGTAGTTGTGCTATAGTTTACTACCAGTAAACTACGTGTAATAAATTCATTCGCCAATGTATAAATTACACGCAAGTAACGGGTTAAACACCTATTTAGCTTAAATATTTACAATATGTCTGATAAAAAGTCGTCTTAGTGTAATGTATACATTTGACTGTTATGTCAATTTAAGTTAAACATTAGAAACCATTGTATAAAATCTTGATTAAGTTTGGGATTTAGGTAGTAAATTTTACTACTACTTAAATTCCGAATAACTATATGTTCCAGGACAGGCAATTACAATTGCTTTCTGCTCGTGCTATCGATAGAGGTGCTAAAAAAATGGTTGCTGTAGGATTTGATGTAAAAGTTGGTCGTTTAGAGTCGATTGTCGAACAAATCGGAGAAGCAGTACTTGCGACTACGGAGACAATTGAGCGGTTGGGAGACCGTGTTGAAAATTTAAGTGGACAGATTGAAGAGCAAGGAAAGCAAATTAAACAACAGGGATATCAAATTTTGGCATTGTGCGACGCAGTGCAAACTTTGGCTGAAACTCAAGATGATTCTCTACAAAAGCTTTCGCAGCTTACACAAACTTTAGACCGCTTGATGACAATGATTCAAGGGTCTCCCGAATAATTAGTACTGAGGTGTATATGTGAGAAGTATCCTACCTTTTTTAATCAATTGCAGTATATTAGTACTATAAATAAATTATAACTGGATGCGTGCGTTGTTAGAATGTTTTCGCGTCTGGGTACACTTACTGTAGCGTGCAAGAGAGGACGTATGTATGGATATAAAGTTAGGGTTTGGAACGGTTCCAAAAGCGCAATATGTTTTTGTGAGTCGCGAAGGTGATGCTTGCTGGTATAGTCTTTCAGAAGACGGTAAGCAAGTACCAATTTATGAAAAAGCTTTAACAGGTGTAATTACTGGGATTGAGTGTAATAAGAGCGTTGAAACGCAGTACGGGTCAACTTATAAAACCGACTTAGCGATTTTGGCGCCAACACCTTGCATAATACGTTCGGGAAACTCATCGTATTTTTCCAAGAGTTTACTGCTGTCGCTTGATGCTTTGACTGTTGAGCAACTGCGTAATCCTTTAACAATTGCGGTCAGTCCTGGTGAAAAAACGGTAGTATTTTGCAGCATTTACGACCCAGCGACATATCGAGTCGTTGATTTTAGTTGGGGTGGACACAAAGAAATTGATTTGCAAGCGTTAGAGCAGAGAGTTAGCGCCAAAATAGAGACTATCGCATCACAAACTCAAACCGCGCAAGTCAGTACGAGTAAAAACACTGAAATTCGCGCCATGATGATGGCACAGATAGATAAGTATTTAGCGCAGTTGAATTGGACACCAGAAATGGGGCGTAAATACTTACAGCAAAATTACGCAAAAACTTCACGCCGACAGTTAAACGACGCTGAACTTTTAGATTTCACATTTAGAGTTATCGAAATGGCGGGAGTGCAAACTGCATTATCAATTGCTTCTTAAAAGTGCTGAGTAGAAAGTGCGCTCGTGCTGAGTAAAGAGAATAGTACTCAGCACGAGCGCACTTTACTGTGTGCGGCATAATTTACGTTCGCTATCGTGTTGTGGGTCTTGCCAAGAGTAGGCGAAGTGACTAACGGAACGTACACGAGGGGCAAATTGACGGAGTGCTTGCATTTGAACTTCTAATGATGGGCGCCCGCTAACAGATTTACCCCAAGTACCAGCGACAGCAGGAATAATTTGTGTTTCTGGTCTTGACATACTTAAAACACGCTGAACTTGTTGAGCAATACAAGCAACGTTTCCACAGTTCGCGTAAGACATTGGATGCCATTCAAAGTTACTAGGAAATCTATCCCACGGTTGTAAGCGTGAATCGTAACCTTGACCGTGAATTTGGTTGCCTTCAGGAAAAAAGACGGCGCCTGCGGGAACACCCATTTGTTGTGCTGGATATGCGGCTAAAGTGATAAAATCAATAATTCCTTGCATGGTGTGGGCTACCGTTAGCTGCCATAAATCTGATTGAAGTTGTTGTTGACGTTGAGGAAGCGTGCTTATTGATTTGTTAGCAAGCAGAGTACGGCCCTGCCACATTGGTTCGCCTTCTTTTGGATATAATCTATCTACATCAGTAATATCACTAGTAGTTACATATCCTTTGCCTAAAAAGCGGCGTATTAAATCTAATCCTTTGGTGTTTTGTGCCCTTCTAAATAAAGCTTTTTGAGTTGCTTCTGTATATAGCCATAAATCAGTAACTCTAGTAGCTATTGAGTTACTACCTGCCTGACGCGGATAACGCACATAGTCGAATAAAATACCATCTGGGCGCCTACGAGCGACTGCTTGTACCAAGCGTATATAATCTGTTCGAGCGGTTACGCTGTATGGGTCAATAAAAACATGACTACCACCATCGACAACGTACAAACTGGTTTGTCCTTTACCGTTACGCGCAATTGCACTTTCTCTATCTTTTCGTTGAGCGTAGTTAAAACCAAAATTGGCGGTGTACATCCAAGCGTACACTTTTAAACCACGTTCGCGTCCTTTCTGAATCGCTTTCTTTAGTAAATCAGTATTTTCTTGTCCTGGCGCCCTTACAACAGAAGGCCAAACCGTAGGATTATCGTTTGAGGGTAACATTACCCGTCCATCATAAAAAGTTTCTACATAGACAGCGTTGTAACCCTTATTAACGATTCTATCCATAATCCGGTCGAGGGCGCCTGCTTGAATATCACAAGGATACAAACGTAACCAAATCGCTTGAACCTGCAACCAATTGTTTTGACGGCAGCCTCGAACGGCTTCACCGTGTTTTTGTAGTAAATTTTGATACTTTTTATGCGCCGACAAGTTTCCTCGAAGCGCTGATATACGTAAGTTTTCCTTTTGTTGTACTGCCTTGTTAGGTAACTGACAATACTCGTTTAGTTGAGCCTCTGAAGGTTGTCCCAAAAAGGGAATTAATAAGCTACTAATTAAAGCTGCAGCTCCGAAGCGTCGCCAAGAGAACATTTTTACAACATCCAAAGGACGTAGAGACATAGATGGAATTTAATTTAATTTAATTTTAAATATTGAGCCAAGATGAGTCAATAATTAATTCTTTTATATATCTAATTTAGTTCTTTTAATATAAAGGTTCTCTATAGTAGGTTGGGTAACACCCAACCCACAGCAAGTACAGTAAGTACAGCACGACAAATGGTTAAGCACCACGTTGCAAAGCAGACTCTACCTGTTTCAACTCTTGTTCTAAACGGGTTTTAAGTTTTTCGGGCACAGGGCGGTTAGGATAAGAGCTATAATGTCCTGCCAAAGAATTTAGGGCAGTTCGCATGGTGGTGAAAGAACTTAAGCTTGCAACAGAGGTGTTACGCTGGTAGCGTGCCGAAAAGTCATTAATTTTTTGACGTGCTTCGGTTTGAATTGCTGCTTTAGAAGGCGCATCATTCGGTAGTTCAATTGCATTACGTATAATGTTGACTACAGTTAACGTGTCTTGGCTATAATTCCCCGTTAAGCTGTTGGGGTCAGAAGACGAACAACCCATCAAACCAATAGTTACAACCAAAACCAAGGCAAGTAGGCGTGACAAATAGCGCTTCATAAGCAATCAAGAGTGAAAAAATACTTAAATCAAGCTTTATCGTATCTTGGATTGGTAACAAATTGGGTTTTATATAGGGTGTCACGTTGTTTGTATGGGCGCCCAAGTTCTGATATTGCGTTTTGTAAATCTGAGACGGACATACAGGTTCCACCAATAGCGCCTGCCATTGTGGTAATGTGTTCTTCCATTAAGGTGCCACCAATATCGTTACAACCCCATGTCAATGCCTCTTTGGCGCCATTTAGACCAAGTTTTACCCAACTGGGCTGATGATTTGGTATGTAATTACCTAGATATATTCGAGCAACGGCTGTAAGTAAAAGTGTGTCAAGTAATACTGGTTGGTCACGACCAACACGGCGCCGTAAAGGTTTTGGTGCTAATGCTCCTACAAAGGGTAATATTATAAATTCGGTAATTCGGGCTGGATAGTTGTTTTTAATGGCAGTTTGCTGAAGCGTGCGGAGTTTCTCTAAGTGTTCAATTTGCTGTAAGGGTGTTTCGATATGTCCCGATAACATTGTGCTGGTGGTGGGTAAACCCAATTTATGGGCTGTTTCGACGATTTCTAACCAAGTTGCTGAATTAATTTTTTCAGGGCATAATACAGCACGAACATTATCATCTAACACTTCGGCGGCAGTTCCAGGCATTGAGTTGAGACCTGAGTCGTGTAAAGCTGTTATTACCTCGGCGTAAGAAATTCTATCAAGTCTGGCGATAAACTGAATTTCTTGGGGTGAAAATGCGTGGAGATGTAATTGTGGAAACTCTTGTTTAATAATTTCGACAAGCTTTATATAGTAGTTCAATGACTTGCCGTTGATTAAAGCTTCTGGGTTTAAACCACCCTGCATACAAATTTCTGTGGCACCTCGTTCTACTGCGTCAATTGTTTTAGCTCTAATTTGCTCCCAATCTAACCAGTATGAACCATCTGAATTTGAATCTCGACGGAAAGCACAGAAACTACAGTGCTGTTCACAAATGTTAGTAAAATTGATGTTGCGATTGACGACGTATGTTACAGTATCTCCTACTTGCTGTTGACGTAATTTATCAGCAACTATGCCAATTTCAGCAATAATACTAGGGTCAGTTTGTTTTAATAAGAACACGCCTTCCTGTGGAGACAAATCAAACTCTTTAGCGCGTTCTAAAATAGCGTCAACACTTATAACAACCACAGCGCTCACTTGTTTGTAATGGGTTTATTTATATTAAATCACTTTATTAATTGTAATATATACAACCATTAATCGTTTTGGAAAGTGTAACCAATGCTTGTGAAATTCTGATTTTGACTTAAAATCAAGAGCGATAAATTTTTATATAACCTCATCTCTCTGCTCACCCTTGGACATTCCACCATCTTATTGAATGAGTATTATTGAACCAAATCCATTGCTATCGGCGCCATCTGGTGCATTACGGGTTCCAAAGTATCCTGCCATTTCTACTGGTAGTAAAGATTGTATCTTATTCTCACTAATAATTCCCACTTATAACGAGCGCGACAATATAACAAACGTTATACAGGTGTTGACGAAGTTACTCGATTCGTCGATATATGGAGATTACGAGCTAATTGTTGTAGATGATGATAGTCCTGATGGTACTTGGGAGGTTGCCGCTTCTTTAATGACTTCATACCCTCAATTACGGGTAATGCGTCGAGTTGGAGAAAGAGGACTATCACAAGCGGTAATTCGCGGTTGGCAAGTGGCAAAGGGACGTATTTTGGGAGTTATCGATGGAGATTTACAGCATCCACCGCATGTAATGTTGCAATTGCTACGCGCAGTAGAAGAAGGCGCCGACTTAGCGGTTGGTAGTCGTCATGTAGATGGAGGTGGGGTAAGCAGTTGGAGTGTAGTTAGAAGATTTTTATCACGAGGCGCCCAAGTATTAGGTCTAATTATTTTACCAGGAGTTTTAGGTAGAGTATCTGACCCGATGAGCGGCTATTTCATGGTGCAAAGAAACAGTGTAGCTGAAATTACACTTCATCCGGTTGGTTACAAAATACTGTTGGAAATAATTGGACGAGGTAATATTCAAGAAATTGCTGAAGTAGGGTATGTTTTTAACGAGCGCGTCGAAGGTGAAAGCAAAGTCACATGGAAACAGTATATAGATTACTTACGCCATTTAATCCGCTTGCGTCTAACTACAGGACACTTGGAACGTATGAATAAACGTTTGAATTTTCCTATTGGTAGATTTTTGCGGTTTGGCGTAGTTGGTTTTAGCGGTTTAGGAGTCGATTTGACGGTATTTTATATACTGCGGCAAATTTTCGAGCTAGGACTGACACGTAGCACTATACTTTCAGCAGAAACCGCAATCATTAACAACTTCCTATGGAATGATATCTGGACATTCCACGATATCTCAAGCAGGCAAACGGGAAAAGGCGCCCGTTTAAAAAGATTTTTGAAATTCAACGTTATTTGTTTGGCTGGAGTCATTTTACAAGCCTTGATAGTAAATTTGCTCTACAACGTTTTGAAGGTCAACGAGTATCTAGCAAAATTAATTGCGATAGCAGTAGTAGTTTTGTGGAACTTTTGGGTTAATCTCAAGCTCAGTTGGCGTGTAACTGATGTGAAGAAGTGAAAAGTGCGCTCGTGCGCTCGTGCTGAGTGCGCTCGTGCTGATTTATCGTTTAAGTTATTCTATTTTTACTGCTCCTTGCTCTCTACCCCATGCTGACGTTTATGTTGAAAAAATTTTTCTCTCACTCTTCACTAAATACTCAGCACTCAGCACTTAACACTAAATACTCAGCACTCAGCACTCAGCACTTTCTACTTTTATTCTGGTTTGCTGTTGGTACTATTTTACGCTTCATTAATTTGGATGCTAAACCACCTTGGACTGATGAGTTTTCAACTTTGGTATTTAGTCTTGGTAATAGCTTCTTAAATGTACCGCTCGACCAACCTATTGGTATTGATACACTTTTACAGCCACTGCAACCGCGCGTAGGTGCTGGTGTACAAGATGTGTTGAAGCACTTATTTACAGAAAGTAATCATCCCCCACTTTATTTTATATTGACGCATTTGTGGCTGCGACTATTTCCAACAGATGCTGGGTTGGTGTCGGTTTGGGGCGCCCGTGCGTTGGCTGCATTATTTGGTGCTATGAGTGTTCCAGCAATTTATGCACTCAGTTTTAAGCTGTATCGTTCACGGTTAGTCAGTCATTTAGCTGCTGCTTTTATGGCGACTTCACCCTACGCAATATTTTTGGCTCAAGAAACACGGCACTATACTTTACCTATTTTGTGGGTAATGGCAACGCTCGCTTGTTTTATCAGTGCCGTTCGCCACGTTCAAAGTCGTAGTCAATTACCTATTAAAGTCGCTTTAACATGGATTGTAGTTAACGCTTTGGGTATAGCTACACATTATTTCTTTGTTTTAACTCTTTGTTGTGAAGCGATTGTATTACTTTTCCTTTTAGTAAAACAAATAAAAAATAAAGAATTAGAAAGTGTATGGTACCGTATATTCGCGGTG
This sequence comes from Dulcicalothrix desertica PCC 7102, assembly GCF_003991905.1. Lineage (GTDB taxonomy): Bacteria > Cyanobacteriota > Cyanobacteriia > Cyanobacteriales > Nostocaceae > Dulcicalothrix > Dulcicalothrix desertica. The sequence goes on from NZ_RSCL01000001.1 coordinate 320,174, forward strand.
GCAGCAGGTACAGCTTCTTCAGGTGCCGTCTGGATACCCGTATTTTTACAGAATAGCTATGGTGGAAAATTAACCGAATGGATTCAAGGTGATAGAGTTGGACTTGCTTGGTTGAGTCCAATTTTTCAAGGTTTAGCAGCTTGGATTACAATGATTTCGTTACTGCCCGTTGAGTCTCCACGGTTAGCTGTGATGATTGCTTCGGGAGTTGTAATGCTAGCTTTTTTTATTTGGGCAACACCAGTATTAGTTCGCGGTTTAAAAGCTAGACTCAATGAACCAGAAAACAAATTTATCACCAAGGTCTTAATTGGATTTATAATTAGCGCACTGCTGTTATTTGCTATATTTACCTACTTTTTAGGTATTGATTTAACACGTGGCGCCCGCTATAACTTTATTTATTTTCCGGCAGTAATAATACTAGTGGGAGCAAGTTTAGCTATTTGTTGGCGCCTAGAAACAGTCAAAATGTTTAAATGGCGGATATCAGGGAAAAAAGCCGTGTTAATAATTTGGCTGATGTCACTAGCGAGCGGCATAACAGTTGTTAATAACTTAGGCTATCAAAAATACTATCGTCCTGATTTATTCATTGGTATCATTCAGAGAGTATCTAGCCAACCAGTATTGATTGCCACCACACAAAAAACCCATGTACATATAGGGGAAATGATGGGTGTAGCAAGGGAATTGAAAAAAAATCAGAAATTAACTAATACAAAGTTTCTACTAGCACATCAAGATGATAATCCTAGCGCTTCATCAAAAACATTAGGCAAAGCCGTAAAAACCCTACCTCGTCCATTTGATTTATGGAAGGTGAACTTTTTTGCCGACGACCCCGAAGAACTAGAAACTTGTTCGCTCAATAGTAAACCGTTGCCAGCAGTAAACGGTTATGAGTACAAAGTTTATCGATGTAGGTAAATATCTTTTCTCTGTGCCCTCCGTGCCTCTATGGGTAAAAAAATCTTAAAATGCATAATTTCACCACTCTTACGCAGAGAAACAGAGTAAGAAGTACTGTAGAACTTTAGTGAGAGCAAAATAAATATAGTTATGTTGAAAGTTTTTGCTGACCGGGGTGGTACATTTACAGACCTAGTAGCTGTTACAGATAATAGAGAAATTATAGATAACCTCTCAAATCATCCAGAGCGGTTTTTAATTGTGCCATTAGAAAGTAATCAGTGGGTAATCGTTTATAAGCTTCTCTCCGAGAATCCCGAATTATACGAGGATGCCGCAATTCAGGGAATAAGAGATATTATAGGGCTTTCAGGTGAGGCGCCTATTCCCTGTGAAGAAATAGAAGTGGTAAAAATGGGAACAACTGTAGCAACAAATGCGCTGTTAGAAAGGAACGGTTCGCGTGTTGTTCTTGCTATTACTAAGGGTTTTAAAGATGCTTTGCGGATAGGTTATCAAAACCGTCCTAATATTTTTGCCCGTCGTATTGTTTTACCGACAATGCTTTATGAGCAGGTTATTGAAATTGACGAACGTTACGATGCTCACGGTACTGAACTTTTGCCTGTAAATATCGAAGCAGTCAAAAAAGACTTACAAGCAGCTTATAATTCAGGCATTCGTAGCTGTGCAATAGTATTTATGCACGCTTACCGTTACCCTCAACACGAACAACAAGTTGCACAATTAGCTTCAGATATTGGATTTACACAAATATCTATATCACATCAAGTAAGTCCTTTAATGAAACTAGTTAGTCGAGGAGACACAACTGTTGTTGATGCTTATTTAACTCCGATTTTGCGGCATTACGTTAATCAAGTTGCAAGTCATCTACCTGGAGTTAGATTAATGTTTATGAAATCTGACGGGGGATTAGTTGCCGCAGAACAGTTTCAAGGTAAGGATAGTATATTAAGTGGGCCCGCTGGTGGTATAGTCGGCGCCGTTCAAACAAGCAAACGCGCGGGTTTTTCTAAAGTCATCACCTTTGATATGGGAGGCACTAGTACTGATGTTGCCCATTTTAAAGGCGAATATGAACGACAGTTAGAAAGCGAAATTGCAGGCGCCAGAATGCGAGTACCTGTATTAGATATTCATACTATCGCAGCAGGTGGTGGTTCAATCTTATTTTTCGATGGTTCCAGTTATCGCGTTGGTCCAGAATCTGCTCGCTCAAATCCAGGGCCTGCTTGTTATCGACGTGGTGGCCCATTAGCTGTAACAGACGCGAATGTAATGTTAGGTAAAATCCATCCCCAATATTTTCCTTCTGTATTTGGTGTAGATGGGAATTTACCTTTAGATAAAGATATTGTTATTGAGAAATTTACACAGTTAGCACAAGAAATAAAAACTAAGACGGGAAATAATAGTACCCCTGAACAAGTAGCTGCTGGATTTATTGCCATTGCTGTAGAGAGTATGGCAAACGCAATTAAAAAGATTAGTTTACAACGTGGATATGATGTAATGCAGTATGCACTTTGCTGTTTTGGAGGCGCCGGAGCGCAGGTAGCATGTTTAATAGCTGATACTTTAGGGATGACAAAGATATTTTTACATCCTTATGCAGGAGTACTTTCGGCTTATGGGATGGGACTTGCTGATGTGCGTGCGCTTCGTGAGGCTGCTGTGGAACAAGTTTTAACGCAAGAGTTAATACAAGAGTTACGGGTGTTGATGGAAGGTTTGGAGAAACAATGTAAGGGTGAGTTAGAACCCCTCCCCAACCCTCCCCTACAGGGGAGGGGGCAAGAAATGGAGGAGATAGTTAGGAAAGTTAATTTAAAGTATGAAGGGACAAATTCGATACTGACTGTTAATTTTGACTTTGATGTAACAGTTATGCAGGAAGAATTTGAGGTTGAACATAAGACGCGCTACGGTTTTATTCAATCTGGTAAGAATTTAATTGTTGAGTCGGTAAGCGTGGAAGTTATTCAAAAAATGGATACTCCAGAAGAACCGTTGATTAGTCGTACTCGCTCTCTCGATGAGGCGCCTCAAAGTGTAGATACTGTACAAATGTTTGCTCTAGATACATGGCATGATGCTCCAGTTTATCAACGTGACCATTTACAACCAGGAGATAACGTAAATGGACCCGCGATTATTGTAGAGAAAATTAGCACAATTGTAGTTGAGCCTAATTGGCAAGCAAAATTAACAGAACATAATCATTTAATTTTAGAGCGTAAAGTGGGCACTGCTACGAAGTAAGGTCGCCATTGGCAACCATACAACATCACCAAATGAATAAAATAAGATGTCAACTACAGAAATAGAAACAACTTTTTTAGAATTAGGAGAACAATGGCGCCGTGAAACTGGGATGCTCTCTGTCACATCCAAAATGTCAATGCATCCTGCATATCAAACAATAATTAAAATCGGGCAACCTGCTGTGCCGTTAATTATGCGTGAACTTGAACGTGAACCAGACCATTGGTTTTGGGCATTAACTGCTATTACAGGTGCAAATCCTGTAAAAGAAGAACAGCGTGGCAGACTCGACCAAATGGCTCAAGCATGGATTGCGTGGGGAAGGGAAAATGAATACAAATGGTAAGTCGGAAGCTAGGCGCCAAACCTCTCAGGGCAAGCTATATTGTTATTTTTTAATAAGGGCAAAACACGAGTTAAGTAATGCTTTACCCGCTTGGATGCGAGAACTGATAGAATGCACAACTGAACGGGTTGAAAAGTTATGAAAATACGTTTATTTCAGGTTCAGGATGCCGAACAAATAGCGCGCTTGTTTCATGATACTATTCGCGAAGTCAATATTCGTGATTATTCGCTTGAACAGGTTGAAGCATGGGCGCCGGATGATATAAATTTTAGAGACTGGGCAAAAGCTTGTTCAAGTAAGTTTACTTTTGTTGCTGATGATGAACTTATTATTGCTGGGTTTGGTGAATTAGAAACAAATGGTCATATAGATTGTTTTTACTGTCACAAAGATTATCAGCGGATGGGTGTTGGTAGTAAGATTTATAGTGCGATAGAAACAAAAGCGCGCGAGTTAGGAATTAATCGTTTATATACAGAAGCAAGTATTACCTCAAAACACTTTTTTATACGTATGGGTTTTTCAGTTATAAAAGAACAACAAGTTGAGGCAAGAGGACAAACATTTATAAATTTTCAAATGGAAAAGTTTATTTAAAAGGAAACCAGGTTTCTCTTGCACTGAACACAACAATTTTCAATAGAACGAAAAGAAACCTGGTTTCTCAGCACCAACGAATAGTCGTAATTAACCTCTTATTCTTTGCGACCCTCATAATCAAAGAAACCTGGTTTCTTTTCGTTTTGTTGAGGATTATCGTGTTCAGTGCTAAAGAAACCAGGTTTCAGGTTTCAAAAATACATTTATCAAGGATTTTACAATGAATATACCATCACAACCTGACCCTGTACGTTTGGAAATCTTTAAAAACTTATATCAGTTTATTGCCGAGCAAATGGGGATAGTGTTGCAAAACACCGCTACCTCAGTAAACATCAAAGAAAGATTAGATTTTTCTTGTGCAATATTTGATACTTCCGGTTTATTAGTGGCAAATGCTCCTCATATCCCTGTACATTTAGGGTCAATGAGTGAAAGTGTTCGCAGTTTAATTCACGATAAAGGAAATTCGATTAAACCGGGGAATGTATATTTATCTAATAACCCCTACAACGGAGGTACTCACCTTCCTGATGTTACAGCAATTACACCTGTTTATATAGACGGCGCCAATGTATCATCCTCTCCTATATTCTATGTAGCATCGCGGGGACACCAAGCTGATATCGGTGGCATAACTCCTGGCTCAATGCCTCCTAATAGTACTACCATTGAGGAAGAAGGAATTTTGTTTGATAATTTTCTTTTAGTCGAAGAAGGAAATTTCCAAGAAGTACAATTACGCGAAGTTCTGGCAGACCATCGTTATCCTGCGCGTAACCCTGACCAAAATATAGCAGACCTGAAAGCACAAATTGCCGCAAACGAACGCGGAGTCCAAGAACTGCAACGCATGGTTTCTCAATACGGTTTAGAAACTGTTCAAGCTTATATGCAATTTGTACAAAATAATGCTGAAGAAGCAGTGAGACGCGCTATTGATGTTCTAAAAGACGGCGCCTTCACTTATCATATGGATGGCGATGCAGTCATAAAAGTTACAGTTACAATTAATAAACAAAATCGTAGCGCTGTAATAGATTTTACCGGAACATCTCAGCAACTCAGTACAAACTTTAACGCTCCTAAAGCCGTTACTCAAGCGGCTGTTTTATACGTATTTAGAACATTAGTGGATGATAGCATTCCTCTCAACGCAGGATGCCTTAATCCATTAGAGATAATTATACCCGAAGGCTCAATGCTCAACCCAGTATATCCAGCAGCAGTAGTTGCGGGTAACGTGGAAACTTCTCAAACGATAGTTGACGCTTTATATGGTGCGTTAGGAGTAATGGCAGCATCTCAAGGAACAATGAATAATTTTACTTTCGGTAATGCACGCTATCAATATTATGAAACAATTTGTGGTGGAAGTGGAGCAGGCGCCGACTTTGATGGAACCGACGCAGTACACACCCACATGACAAACTCTCGCTTAACCGACCCAGAAGTATTAGAAACAAGATATCCAGTTATGGTAGAAAGTTTTGGGATACGTCAAAACAGCGGAGGAAAAGGAAAATATACAGGTGGAAACGGAGTTATTCGTAAAATTAAATTCCTAGAACCAATGACGGCAAATATTCTTTCTAATCATAGATTAATTCCCCCCTTTAGTTTGCAAAGTGCCGAAAACGGACAACTAGGACATAACTCAATACAACGTAATAATGGAAACGAAGAAATATTAGGCAGTACCGGAACAGTAGAAATGCAACCAGGAGACATATTCATCATCGAAACACCAGGAGGAGGAGGATTCGGCGCCGCATCATCATAATACTGTACGGGCGGGTTAACCCACAACCTTCTCTCCAAAAAACAATCTTTGTAAACCCGCCCCCAAATCATTCAATTAATTAAATAACTCACGATTACGCCAGCATTTATGATGATTATTTATTGATAATTAAAATTACTTATACAGAGGATGTTTGAAAAGTATAAAATTCAACTATAGCCTTAAGAAATCCCCCCTTCCCCCCTTAATAAGGGGGGTAAAAGCTGCTATTTCCCCCCTTATTAAGGGGGGTTAGGGGGGATTAAACCAAGAATTGCGTATTAAATATAACTTTTCAAACAACCTCTCAGGCGCCGCTACATTTACATATACTACTTAGATAACTTTAATTATTAAGACTTATTAAAATTCGTTGTATTCAGAATATTTGCTGTTTAATAATTTCATACCATCCAGGTTGCACAAAAAGGTGAAGTGACTTCATGATTGACCACGATGGCTTGTTTAAAAAGTTAATACAGAATTTTTTTATTGACTTTATTGAGTTATTCTTTCCAGATATCAGTAATGTTTTGGACAAAGACTCGATAACATTTTTACCACAAGAGATACTGACAGATGTTAGAAAAGGTGAGAAAAAGATTATAGATGTATTAGTCCAAGCAAAATACAAAAACGAGACGACGCTATTTATTATACACATCGAGCATCAGTCTTATATTCAAAAAGACTTTAGTGAACGAATGTTTTTATACTTTGCCGATTTATTTAAAATCTATGGAATTCCAATAATACCAATCGTGATTTTCTCTCATGATGCAACCGTTAACTGTGCAACCGTCTAGCTTCAACATCAGCGCTAGAGGCAAGAATGTATTGCAGTTCGATTATGAAGTTGTTCAGTTAAACCAACTCAACTGGCAGGACTTTGTGAATATACAAAACCCTGTTGCGAGTGCTTTGATGTCAAAAATGCAAATGGATGTTGCAGAACGTCCAATGGTAAAGCTAATTTCGCTACAATTACTTACTTCGTTGGGACTAAATGCTGCACAAGTCGGACAAATCTCTGGATTTATCGATACTTACCTAAAACTCAGTACAGAGGAAGAAGAGGTGTTTAATTCACAAATTGCTACCATAGAATCAGAGAAAAAGGAGCAAGTTATGGAAATTGTCACTAGCTGGATGGAAAAAGGTATAGAGAAGGGTATAGAGAGGGGCAAGGAACTAGGTAGAGAGGAAGGTAGAGAAGAAGGTAGAGAAGAAGGTATGCAACTAGGGATGCAACTAGGTGAGCAAAGTGGAACTGCAAAGCTAATCATACGCCAACTTCAACGTCGTCTCGGAAACTTAAATCAAAGTCAGCAGGAACGTATTCAAGGTCTTTCTGCAAAACGTTTAGAAGAGTTAGGGGAAGCGCTGCTAGATTTTAATTCAATTACCGATTTAAGAACCTGGCTCGCGCGCGTTTAAATTGTATATCACCTGGTTGCTGGCGCCTCCACAATACAAAAAATGGGCGCCTTTTACATTGGAGGCAAGTTATGGAAATTGTTACTAGCTGGATGGAAAAAGGTATAGAAAAGGGTATAAAACTAGGTAGAGAAGAAGGTTTTAAAATAGGTTGGGAAGAAGGTTTTAAACTAGGTATGGAAGAAGGCATAGAACTAGGTAGGCAAAGTGCAGTTGCATCGTTTGTTCTCCACCTACTTCAACATCGTTTCGGCAACTTAAGCCAAATTCAGCAGGAACGTATTCAAGGTCTTTCCAGAAAACGTTTAGAAGAATTAGGGGAAGCGCTGTTAGATTTTAATTCAATTACCGATTTAAAGAACTGGCTCGCGCGCATTTAAATTGTATATCACCTGGTTGCAGGCGCCTTCACAATATAACAAATGGGCGCATTTTACAGGAGATATATTTATCATCGAAACCCCAGGAGGAGGAGGTTTTGGTAGGTAATAGCAAGGTGGCTTAAGCTACCCTATGTAATTGCTCATCTATAAATTTTCTATGAAGATAGAAAAATACTAGTTGATACAAGATATATTAGTACAATAATGCTATAGAGGTTATAAAGTATAAAAAATATCTAGTAGATTATGGCGCCTTTCGTTGATAGAGGCGCTTAGTTCTCGCTGCAAAAATTACACATTAAAAGCCAGGGTCATTAGATGACGAAAAACCCATTTGACCAATTTTCTAAGCAGTTCTTTGAAACCTTCCTCAGTCCATATGGTGAAGTCAAAATTAGTGAGGAAGTACCCGGAGAACCTACGCTTATAGATATATATTTTTCGCCAACTGTAAAACCAACAAAGATACCAAAGTCTCTTGGTTTAATACGTCGCATTGCATCATCACCGTGTTTATTAGAACCTTACCGAAACCAACCAAATTTTGATGATGTTGAAAGCTGTTTAAATAAGTTATTTCCTGTGCGCGCGGAGTATAGGCGTGATTTTGGGCATACTAATGAAATTGTTAGTAATGAAAAATCCCCAAAGCTATGGATAATTGCACCTTCAGCATCTGATGAGTTACTCAACCATTATGGCGCCCGACCAAGCAGTAAATGGGTATCGGGCATATACTTTTGCTCAAAAGGTTTCCACACAAGAATTGTATCAGTTAACAAACTGCCAAAAGCTCCAGACACAATGTGGTTAAGACTGTTTGGACGCGGTGAAGTCCAAGAAGAAGCAATAGACGAAGTTCTAACTCTGGAACAAAATGATAATCAGCGCAACGAAGCACTGCGTCTATTATCGACTTGGAGGATTAGTATAGATTTAATACCACAACCAACTTCGGAAGATTTGGAGTTCAAAATGATAGTATCAAAAGCTTATCAGGAATGGGAACAAGCTACCAGGCGCCAAGGTATCGAGCAAGGTATCGAGCAAGGTATCGAGCAAGGTATCGAGCAAGGTATCGAGCAAGGTATCGAGCAAGGTCAACGTATTTTGGTGGAAAATTTGCTCAAAGCTCGTTTTGGAACACTTGATCCTGAGTTAACTAATATTATTCCATCACTCTTAACCCAACCTACAGAGGAATGTGCCCGTTTATTGCTGCAATTATCTCGCGAAGAGTTAATTAATCGCTTTAGTTAGCTTGCCACAATCCTGTTTTGAACTGCTCAATTTTACCTAGGAATACCCATAGAAGACAACCCAGCAGTCGCGCGCAAGTTCTGGGTGCGAATTAATTCGATAAAATCTAAACTAGAGCGCCCTTCTATTTTTGCTACTATTTCTATAGCATTTAGCAAATGTTCTGCTGCTTCGGTTTCGGTATAATCTCGACGTTGTGCGATTTTTATTGCCGCAGTGTCAGCTATAATTTCTGAGTCTTGGTTGTTATTTTGGCGCCATATTCGTAATACAGCCATTGAACTTAAACCCACAGCAGCTATAATACCTACAACATCTCGTTGTGCTAGTTCGACAAACCCACCCAATAACCCAGCGACTGCTACACCTTGATAGATATCAGGCTTAAACCATTTTACAGAAGTTAACCAACTCACCGTTCGCAGTAATAACATGTCGCGTTGGGGTTTAGTTAGTCGGCGCCACAAATCAAAGTTAATATATATAGGTCTATCTGAATTCCAAGGCAATGGCAAAGCTACATCTATTACTTTAGCTTGCTCTGGCTTGCTGATTATTTTTACTGTCATCCTGCTTGATGCTGGCATTATTTCCAACAAGCGGCGAATCTCAATGTTCTGCTCCATATTTTTGATATAAAATTGTGATTACTAAAACAAGCAACGAGCGTGGAATCATTGGACTACAGTAATATTTTTTACATAATCAAATAATCTTGATTAATAAATATCACATAAAAAACTTCAAAATCAAACCCACACACATACAAATCAAATCAATTCTAATTCAACATACTATGGAAGCTTTTGCATTTTTTCCGCCTGAATGGACTTCGGAGGCAATTCATGCTTACGATTTTTGTTGTCCCACATGCCATTCGAGTAGTTTGGAAGCAACACAAGTTTGGATTAACCGACGGGCGCCTGTAACCACCGAAAATTATAAACGTAAATGGCAAGAATTTTACCGTTGCCAGTGCGGTGGTGTTTGGTGGGCTTGGAGTAATGATAGACCACCCACCAACTTAAAAAAACCAGACGACGAACTGTAGGTTGGCTTCAGGAACGGAACCCAACAAAAAATCTCCCAACAAAAATATAAACAAAAAGCCCACCATTCGGTGAGCTACAGCAAATTCAATCAAATTAACACATTCGTAGAGACGTGATTAATCACGTCTCTACACAACATGTTCGTATTTTTAGAATGTGAAGGTTGTACGTAATGTACCAATGTAAATGGTATCGTTATCGTTGTTATGCTCAGGGTTAAAGATTACCAACAATGCAGGAGTTACCGAAACGTTGTCATTAAGTTGTAATCTGTACAAAGTCTCTAAGTGGTAAGAAGTATCTTCATCTATTTGACGTATACCAGCTGCGTTACCTGCACGACCAGTTGCGTCTATTCCTCTAAAATTGCTACCTGTAATTCTAGGAGGTTGCCCAAAAGTAACACCTAGTAAACTACCTTTGCTACCAAAGTCTCTAAGTGCTAAGTTTGCAGCCCAGTATGTAGCAGTTGCATCTAATCTATTGTTATCTACTCCTGTTTCACCTGAGATATCAGCCAAACCGTACCATCCACCAATCGCGATTTTGTCACTTAGACGGAAGTTAACTTGGGCACCGTAATGATTTGAAGAAGTCGCAATATTACCAAAAGGTTGGCTAGCCAAAGTACTACCTAAACTTTCAAATACGTTTACACCACCACCTGCAGTTCTAGCGGCTGTAGCAGTAGCTGCAGTAAATGGATTTTGGTAACTATGTGCATAAGTTAAACCTATACCTAATTGTCTGCTGGGTTGGAAAGCAATCTGACCAATTGCAGCGTAGTTACTCTCAAAAAGACCATCTCTATCTAATGGACTGCTCGCACGATTTTCGCGTCCACCAGCTAGATAAGCAGCAGATACGGAAATTGCACCACTGGGGTTAAAGGTAATGGTCGCACCGGCACCACCAGCACCTTGGCGGTAAATTGGGCTAAAACGACCATAGCGAGAGATTGAACCACGGCTAGAGCTAGCAAAGTCTGGGTTAAAGTTATTGATGTTTTCCCACACCTCACCGTTGTTAGCATCAACTTTGATACGAATCGCATCACTCAAGTTGAAAGCGTAGTTAATTTTATCGATTTCAACACCGTTATTAGTGTTGTTATCGTAAGCTAAACGGGTCATGTTGGTACCCGTAACACTGCTATTATTTACAGTGTTTCCTGATTGCAAACGAATTTGCAACTGGTCTTTTCCACTAAAACTGCTAAGTAAGTTCAAACGAACACGCTGCGACAAAACGGTGTTGCTGTTCTCGTCTAAATCTCTTCTTGTAGCTGGAGCGCCAGTAACTAATGTACGAGAACTAACTGCTTGTTCTTCGCCAAAAGCATCAGAAACGCTGAAGATTGCTTCCCCGACTAACTTGGTTGTGGTAGAGAACTGGTTCGCTTCCAATTCAGCGGTGCGTGCTTCTAAGTTGTCAACGCGACCACGTAGGGTTGCTAGTTCTGCACTAAATTCTTCTTGTAAACGCTGTAATGTAGCTAGGTCTTCTTTTCTAACTAAGTCAGCGGTTGCGGTTGCGATTAATTCGTTTACGCGGTCTAAACAAGCGTTTAAACCTGCTGCGAATTCGTAACGAGTTAATGCGCGGTTTCCACGGTAGGTTCCGTTGGGATAACCTGCGATACAACCGTAACGTTCTACTAATGACTGTAATGCTTGGAATGCCCAGTCAGTAGGTTGTACGTCTGAAAATTGTGAAACTGATGTTACTTGACCTATATTGTCGGTCTTTTGCGCTTGTGCCATTTCGCTAACCGAAGGCACATTTTGACCCATTTCGCCAGCGAAAGCGCTGTTTGCAGTAGCAAATGCCGCAGCTACAACAACTGGGCTTAACTTAATCGTGTTCCAAAGTATTTTTCGCATCTTTGTATTCTCACTCACACCTACGTAATTATTTTACATGTGTCTGGGAGTTTTTTCTCACTTATACAAAGATTTAATTTAAATTGTTTGCATAAATTTTATAAATTAAGCTCTTGACAATTCAGCAAGTCTCTGAAATGCCGCATTTCACCCTTGTCAAGCCAGTTCAAGATGAGTGATGATTTTACTTGACGCTAGGTTAAAGTCAGGTTATGGCGCCTGAAAATTTACCTATAAAGCTATGGAAGTATGATGAAATCTAGATTTTGGTATGTAACATTTTTTACAGAAAATTTTAGAAAAGTTTGGGCACAAATAAGTTATATGTAGCGTCTTTTATTATCTTGTTCAAAAATCGCCTATCTCAACATAATTAATAAAGTATATTTTTGTCAATAAGGTAAACTTGGCAACGGATGATAAACGGATGTAACGGATAACTGATTTTAAATAACTATTTTTTATATCCAGGACTTACGCATAAAACCCGAGAAACCGGGCTTCTTGTCAAGGATATTGCTAGAAAACGTTGATTTATCGTGAAGAAGCCCGGTTTATTGAAAGTCATCGGACGCGGCGCCTGCTATAAACAAGTAAATCATCCGTTACATCCGCTCTCATCCGTTGCCAGAAAACCCCCATCTGGATAAGAATGGGGGTCGGATTAGATTATTAGAGGATTACTGGAGAAATACAGAAAACTAAGATTGATTAAATCTTAGAAAGAGAAGGTGGTACGAACGGTACCAACGTAGATGGTGTCATTATTGTTGTTGTGTTCTGGGTTGAAGATGACCAACAAAGCAGGTGTTACCTGGATTCTGTCGTTCAACTGCATTTTGTAAAGAGCTTCTAAATGGTAAGAGGTGTCAGCATCTTTTGTTACATTAGCACTACCACCACTTAACTTAGGAGGCTGACCAAAGATTAGACCCAAGGTATTACCTTCACGACCAAAGTCTTTGATGCCCAAGGTAGCAGCCCAGTAGTTGATATCAGCATTTGCTGTACCATTAACTCTTTCAGCATTGGCAAAACCGTACCAACCACCAAGAGTTGCTTTATCAGTGAGGTTGAAGCTGGCTTGTACACCGTAGTTATTAGAAGTAGCAGGTACAGTTGTGCCAAAGGGATTGTTCGCTTTAGCGCTACCTGTACCACTAGCAAAACTGTCAAATCCACCAACGCTATCAGTGTAAGTACGAGCGTAGGTCAAACCAACTCTGAGTTTGTCGCTGGGTTTGATTTCCAACTGACCAAATACAGCATTATCACCATTAAACACACCCCGATCTACACCGGGATTGCTGTTATCGTTGCTTAAGTAAGCTCCAGTCAAGCTGATTTTACCTTTGGGGTTAAAGGTAGCAGTAACACCAGCACCACCGGAACCAGAACGGTAGATGGGGCTGAAACGTCCGTAACGAGAGATCGCACCAGTACCACTGCTTTGGAAGTCAGGGTTGAAGTTAGTGACGTTATCGTTTAACTCAGCACCAGTAGCATCAACTTTAACAGCTAATTTATCGCTCAAGTTGAAGCTATAGTTAGCTTTGTCGATTGAAACGGCGTTAGAGGTATTACCATCAAATCCTAAACGGGTCATGTTAGTGCCCGAAGAAGCTGCATTACTAGCGATGTCGCCAGAATTTAAACGAAGTTGCAACTTATCTGTACCAGAGAAGCTGCTTTCCAAGGTTAGACGAACGCGGTTAGAGAAAATAGCGTTAGTATTTTCTCCAACTTTATTGTTCTCGCCACCAAAAAGATCGGATGCAACAAAGATTGCTTCACCCTTAAGTTTGGTGGTGGTGGAGAATTGCTTCGCTTCTAAGGTTGCGGTGCGTGCGTCAAGTTCATCAACGCGACCACGTAGGGTTGCGAGTTCATCAGCGAACTCTTCTTGTAAGCGTTGTAGTGCAGCTAAGTCATCTTTTCTAACTAAATCTGCGGTGGCTGTGGCAATCAATTCGTTTACACGGTCTAAGCACGCATTTACACCAGCCGCAAACTCATAACGAGTCATTGCGCGATTACCACGAAATGTACCGCCGGGATAACCTGCGATACATCCGTAACGCTCTACTAAAGACTGTAATGCTTGGAAAGCCCAATCGGTAGGCTGTACATCGGAAAACTGTGAAACGGAAGTTACTTGTCCGATGTTGTTCGATTCTGCTAGTTTAGCTACTGATGTTTCGTTTGCTTCAACTGCGAATGCGCTGTTAGAAGCAATGAATGTTGCAGCAACTAAAACTGGCGCCAACTTGATAACGTTCCAGAATAGCTTTGTCATTATTTTTCTCTCACTCACACCTAGTGGTTTGATCATTGAGTTGCTTCTCATAGTCTTTTTTCTCTACGAGAATTTACTTATGACTTCCAAACGAAGTGTAGCAAGAGGCGATGGCTGATTTCTGTCAGCCACCGCACGTTTTATTTATTTTCGCTGAATGGTATTCTGGTTACTATTTGCTGGTGTACGTAAGATAATCCGACGCTTGTGACGAATCATTGTGTTCTCTTCTTCAAACTGTTGCAACAAACGAGTTACGGTGACTCTAGTAGTATTTAATACTTCAGCCATTTCTTGATGAGTAACATTGAGGTCAATTAATTTACCTTGCTCAACGTCACGACCAAATTTCTCGCTCAACCATACTAAGAATTGCCACAAGCGTAGAGAAATAGGTTTACGGTGTACTATGCTCAACAACTCTTCAGCTTGCTGAATGTGTGACAAGAATGAGTTAATGTCTTGATGCCACAACTGAGGAGGAACGACACTAACTTCAACGCTGGTCAGACATTCAATTTGATAAGGCTTTACACGTGACAAAGGGTAGCCTATTAAATCTCCAGGTCCCCAATATCCCAAGGTGATGAACGTTCCATCTTCACTCCATGTCAAAGTCCGAACGGCGCCACGCTCTATTTTCCATAACACGTCATTACGTGCAGGAATTGTTTCGCGACGAGTAAATAACCGTTGCTGCAAACCAGATGTATTTGTACTGGTGTTTGTGTTGGTGTTGGTAGCTGAATTCTGTGGAATACCATTTGTGTTGCGGCTTGTGGAATACATCATAGTTGGGGATTAGGTAAATTAATGTGTTTTGTCGATTTAAACTTTGTCGAAGGTATCCTGGCTCACTGCCCTAAATAACCTACTAATGGCAGAATTCATTTAGGAACATCTAGCAATTTAGCTGGCGCACGAATGCACGGTTATACCCAAAGATAGATGCCTAAAGGCTTATACTTTAATACCCTGGTAGAAACTAAATATATCAACCAAAACTTTTTAGTCATCTAACAATCACATTTCTTAAGCTAAGTCGTAATTATTACTTAGTAACTGTGACTGATTGATTGTTGATATTTTTATCTGAGCAACACTTCAATACACACCTGCTTTTGTTTAAACCTAAGAGAAACTGATACTTTAAACTACATTCGCAATAGCTACTCAGGACAGAACTTGTTCTTCCTGATGTATTCTAAATTACTTGAGAATTATTGTCAAATAATTACTTTGCTCAGATTCAACCGAATCGCGCAGCTTATTCTTTCCAGTACTGATTTGTAGCAATGCTGCCCAAGTAAAGTTGCAAAACACCTTCACTTACACTTATTGCAAGTTGTATTTAATGGCAGCGACTATTAATTTTCTAACTGCTCACCACATACAATATTCCTCAATTGCAAGGAATCAATAACCTGTAATATTTCGCTCAACGATACGATTCACATATTGTTGTGAATCTTCCTTTGTAACGAGCTTGACGTTCAATCGCATTATTGTGCTTTTTTACGTCATTGTCTGTCACCTTTTATACATTGGTTTTATTTATGGTAACAAACTATTCAATGTCAGGTTTGCATGTTGAATTTAACGGCGCTTAGTCTGGTTAACAAATGCTTGTAGGCATGTAATATCTACAGAATCAGCGTATTCGATTTTTCCCTGATGTTTTTATCAAAATTTCGCACCAGCACTTAATTATCTGATAGAATGAATATCCACTCACATTTTGTCTGGCGCCAAAGTTATTTATATAACTTTTGGAAGAAGTAAGAACATTGTGTTAGCAATATCTGTTCTTCGTAATTGTACCAGACCGATGAGTGCCATGATAAACACTTTATTGGTGCCTCTGCTAATTTAATCTGACAAGATTAAGAATAGGTAAGCGTTACATAAAATGTATGTCATTTAACCGATATTTAACTTGAGTAACAAATCTAACTGGCAAGTACGTAACGCGGCAAAGTCTTGTTTGGTAATTATTGTAGAGTTCAAAATTGAGACAGTCAAAACTTATACCTAAATTTTACATCCATATATCTTAAGACTTACTTCATATTTGAAGTAACTTTTAATACTTTATTCAAATACTCAAACTCAAAAATCACAATACTATGCTTTTTTATAAATATTAGGTAACTAATATATATTTTTATCTATAGTCTCTATAAACTTTCAAAGCATGTATAACGAATCACTTTACTACTCTATCTAAAATAATAAACTATTTTAAGTAGATGCATTAATTTATTAGGTATAACTGATTAAGTGCTGTTTACGATATCTACCTTGAGTAGTAATTTATTTAGTTTATAAAATAATGATTCAATACGATACGCAGCTAAATATAACAAGATTATTAAGAACGTTGCCCTGTGACTATATACGCGACTCGTTGACCGATATTGGTGGCATGGTCTGCCATTCTCTCTAAGCAACGAATTGCTAATCCTAAAAGTAAATATGGTTCTAAGGCGCCGCTAATATCGCGTTGTTGAGCCAGAGCGTTATAAACTCGTTCATAAGCGTTATCAACTGTGTCATCAAGATATTTAATGTTACGTGCATTAACTTCATCTAAATCGGCAAGTGCAACTAAACTAGTTGCTAACATTGCTTGTGCATGGTGTGACATCAGCGCAATTTCTGGAAGCAAACGATGTTGAGGATAAGGAAATATTTTAACTGCTATTTCTCCCAAGTCTTCAGCATAATCGCCAATACGTTCTAAATCTCGCACTAGCTGCATAAATGCACTCAAACACCTTAAATCTCTATCGGTAGGTGCAAGACTTGTCATTATCAATGTGCATTCTAACTCAATTTGCCGATAAAAAGTGTCGATTCTTTTATCGATTTGAGGCAGTTCAAGGGCTGCTGAAAGGTCGCGAGCGAACAATGCTTGATGACTAAGGCGAAAAGATTTCTCTGTTAAGGCGCCCATACGCAGTACATCTCGCTCAAGGCGCCGGATATCGCGCGTTAACTGAGATTCAGAATTGTTACTGCTGTTACTGCCGTGATTAGAAAGTGGAGCTTTCACGCTTCGGTAATTCTCAAATAGAGAAGATAATTCTAACAATAATATCAACTTTAAAATTTTGCCATTATCCCTGGTAAGACTATTTGCATCCAGGCGCCTCCAGTTTCCGGATGATTCATAGCTTTAATTGAGCCATTATGTGCTATTACAATTTGCCTAACTATAGCTAACCCAAGACCAGTACCAATTGTCGTAATGCTTTCTTCTGATGCCGTGGCGCGAGTTCTGGCAGTATCACCTCGGTAAAATCGCTCGAATACGTGGGGTAAGTCCTCTTCTGAAAACCCAAATCCAGAATCAACTATATTAATCTCCACACTTGGCAAATAATTACTGGTGTTACCTTCAACTTGCTCTTTGCGAGGGTCAATTTTCACATCAACATGAATTTTAGCACCAGGCGGATTATATTTAATGCAGTTATCAAGTAAATTAATAAATACTTGAAACATTCTCGAAGAGTCAGCACTAACCCATACATGGTCAGGCCCAGAATACATAAAATGCATTTCTCGCTGTTGCGCGCTGAGTTCAAGTGTTTCCCAAACAGAAATTATCAACGAGCGTAGGTCTACGGTTTGTCGAGCTAACTGCATCGTCGGATTGGTTTCGAGTTGGGTTAAATCTAACCAGCTTTGCACCAAATTAATTAAGCGGTCAACTTCGAGCATCAAACGGTCAACCCAGCGCTTCAACGGTGAATCTAAACGGTCTTGTAAAGTTTCTACTACAAGCCGAATCGATGTTAAAGGTGTCCTTAGCTCATGTGCTAAGTCAGAAAATGCCCGGTCTCTAACCTGATTAACTTCGAGTAATGGCTGACGGTTTTCTAGAAACACACCAACTTGACCTTTCGGTAAAGGCAATCCAGTCGCACGAAGAACTAATGACTTTACATCTAACATTGCCGCCGCATTGTCACAAGAGGGGTGATACTCCCACTCTTTAATTTGTAACTGTTGACGTTCGCGTGTTCGTTCAACTAATCTATCCAGTTCATACGAACGCACCAGTTCTACCAGTAATCTAACTTGTCCTGGTTGCCAACGCTGTAAATACAATATTTCGCGTGCTTGTTCATTACACCACAACAATTGATTTTGGTCATCTAGCTGTAAATAACCAATTGGTGCGAACTCTAACAAATCTTGATAAGTTTGTAATTGCTGCTGTAGCTGTAACCCTTGGTATTTTACCAATGCAAGTTCATGACGCAACCGGGGAATTAATGGTAGCGCCACTTTCGATGATTGAGCGGTTAGGGGTCGCAGTACTTGGGATATATAGCGGTTTAGTTGAAACTGCTGCCACACCCAAATACTCAAACCAACCACCAAACCCAAACAAAAACTCAATAACACCATTACCTATCACTTGCTCATTTATCTATAATAGAGTGCTGAGTAGAAAGTGCTGAGTGCTGAGTATAAGTTAAAAGTTAAGATTTTAAAGTTAGGAGTTAGGAGTTAGGAGTTAGTAATTAATAGTTAGCACTCAGCACTCAGCACTCAGCACTCAGCACTCAATTAATTATCCAAATCTATATCCAAAACCACGTACAGTTACAATGTACTCTGGGTGACTAGGGTCTTTTTCGAGCTTTTCGCGCAACCAGCGTATATGTACGTCAACTGTTTTGCTATCACCTACAAAGTCTGGCCCCCATACTTGGTCTAATAACTGTTCACGTGACCAAACTCGTCGTGCATAGCTCATAAATACTTCTAACAAGCGAAATTCTTTTGGTGATAAGTTCACTTGCTGTCCCCGTACCAAAACCCGACATTCTTGGGGGTACAATGTTACTTCTTTATATTGTAAAACAGGAGATTGCGGTAATGCACTCAACCGCTGGCGCCGTAATAATGCCCGACAACGTGCCACTAACTCTCGAACACTAAACGGTTTAGTCAAGTAATCATCGGCGCCAACCTCTAAACCTAACACACGGTCGGTCTCGCTACCCTTCGCACTCAACATTAAAATTGGTACAGGATTACCTTGTTGACGTAAAAATCGACAAATATCTAAACCATTAATTTGCGGCAGCATTAAATCCAAAATCACCAAATCAAAGTTATTCTCACTTAAATTCGATTCGTTAGCCTTCAAATAATCAACTGCCGAACGTCCATCCGAAGCCGTTACTACCACATACCCTTCACCCTCTAAAGCCATCAGTAGCATTTCGCGTATCAATTCTTCGTCTTCTACTACCAAAATGCGGCTTGTTTGTACGAACTCCGTATTCGAGGGATACTTACTTAGTTCATTAGTATACATTGATGATATCATTTTATGAGGTTTTCGCTTGCAGAAATCTTGATTATTGCTTATGCGTACTAAATGGTTCGGAGTAATTACTAAAACTTTTAAAAAGTAATTTACACAAAGACACCCACCCAATTATAGACCAAACTCAGTGGAAATCATGAGAAGTTCGTTCTCGTTCGTGGTCAAAGTACCAATAATAAGCGGTGCCGTAACCTTATCTCTATTTTTCATCACTCCCTTGACAAGCCATATTTTCCTTTGTATACTTAATTTAGTACAATAGAACTAAATTAAGTCGTAAGGAACTATGTTTCAAAAGGCTTAATGAAGTCGTTTTCAGCATTTTCACCCTACCAAAAATAAGCATTTCAAGGCTAGCCTAATGTCTGCATGGGTAATGCCTTGGTATTGGCTTATGAATGCGAGAATTTCAGATTTCGTATATTAGGAGTTTGTTTGTATGGACGTTGCGAATAAAGACGTGAAACGGCAGTTAATGCAAGCTTTTGAGCAAATTATTGCAGAGCGTAAACAGCTTGAGTCGAAGATAGCTACAAAGCTCGAAGTCGCGGAGAAAGCTAAAAATAAACAAATTCTCGAAGCCGCTTCTACATATACTGTTGATAGTATAGTTAAAAGCTTGGCAGATTTACAGCTAGAGTTTGGTGGCATTGTCAATAGCTTATCTGAGAAGTTAGCCAAAGAGAACTCGAAGCTCGATGAACTCAACCGAGGTATAGAGATTGAAACTACTCTGTTGCAAGAAATTCAACAAGTAAGAGTCGTTGCAGATGCGGTTGATATTTTGACCCAGGAGCATCAAGAGAAATTGAAAACTCTTGAACAAGATACCCAAAATAAGCGCGAAGCATTATCCAAGGAAGCAGCACAAGCTCGTAAAGATTGGCTCAAGGAACAAGCCGAGTTTGATGAAGCGGTACAAGTGTATAATCAACTGCTTTTCAAACAGCGTCAGCAGGAAACTGAAGACTATCAGTATAAACTCGAAAATACTCGTAAAATTAATACCGACGCATACGAAGCTAAAAAGCGTAACTTAGAACGCGAACTACAATTTGGCGCCATAACAAGAGAAAAAGATTGGGCAGAACGTGAGATAACCCTGAAAGCAAATCAAACATTGTTGGGTGAATATCAAAATATTGTTACTGCATTCCCAGCAGAATTAGAAGAAGCAGTTAAGAAAGCACGCGAAGAAGCAATAAAAGACACAAGCCAAAAAGCCAAAGTTGAAGCTGACTTACTTGAGAAAGAGTGGGAGGGAGCTCTTCAGAGCTACGAACTCAAGGTAAAGTCTCTCGAAGAAACAATCCAAAAACAAGTCGAACAAATCGAAAGTATCTCTACCCAACTCCAAACAACGCTCAAACAAGCACAAGATTTAGCAATGCGTGCTTTTAGTAGTAATTAGCACTTTAGTGCTAGAAAGTACTGGGAAAGTACTAAAGTACTTTATTACAACAAAAAAGGAACAACAAAAAGGAACAACAAAAAGGAACAACAAAAAAGGAACAACAAAAAAGGAGAGTAACAGTGCCAGCGAAAAAACCAACAGATAAAAACACTAAAGCTGAAATCCTCCAAGCATACGAAGAGTTAGCAAAAGAGAAGTCAGCATTGAAAACAGAGCTTGATGCAACCAAAAATAGTTCAAATAATAGTACAGAAAAGGCGCCTAAAACCACAGTCAAAGAAAAACCAGTAGTAGCAGAGAAAACAACTATGAATTCCGGAGCAAGCATTCAGCAAAAAATGAACTCGACGATTGAAAACTTGATTAAAATTCAAATGGGGTTTGGGAGTGCTGCGAATGAATTATCTGAACTATTAACAGCAAGAGCATTAAAGCTTGCAGAAGTCAAGCAATCTTTTGAACAAGAAGTACAGCAACTTAAAGAACTACATAAGCTAGAAGTAAAAGAGAATACCCTAGATACTCTTGTCGAAACTTATGAAAATAACTCTAAAACTTACCAAGAAGAGTATTTAAAGCAGTCAGAAACGCTATTGCAGCAAATTCAGGAAATGCGAAGTTCTTGGCAAAAGGAACAAGAAGCGCATAAGTTAGCAATCAAAGAACGTAATGATAATCTTTCTAGAACTCGTCAGCGTGAAGAATCTGGGTATAAATATGACTTAGAACTGCAACGCAAACTCGCAATAGACGAGTACGAACAGCAACAAAAAGCTTTATATACTCAGTTAGAAGAATTACAGCAAGAAACGAATAAACAATGGGAAACTCGCGAAAAAGGTATTTCTGAGCGTGAACAAAAATTTGAAGAATTAAAAGCGAAAGTCGAAGCTTTGCCAAAAGAAAAAGAAGCAGCAATTAAGAAAGCAACTGAAGAAGGTAAAGGAATTGCATATTACCAAGCCAAAATTAAATCTGACTTGTTAGCAAAAGACGTAGACGGACAAAAGCGCTTCTACGAACAAAGACTTCAATCTTTAGAGCAAACTATTTCTAACCAAGACGCACGCATTCAAAATCTTTCCAGACAGCTTGAATCTGCATTAAAGCAAGTTCAAGATTTGGCAGTCAAGGCAATAGAAGGTTCTTCGAGTGTAAACTCTTATCAAGCAATGAAAGAAATTGCTTTAGAACAAGCCAAAAGTCAAATGAAAGCTAAATAGTAAATTGGGTTCCGATATGACGGAACCCAAATTCTAGAAACTCTTAATGCTTATTCTTTTTGCTATTATTATTTTGTTTGGATGAATCATTTCCTGGTGTAAAACCTGCTTCGCGAATTATTGGTTGACCTACTGGTGGTGGATTTTGTCTTTTAGGTTTTGCCATGATAATCTCCTTGGTAATTTGTGTTTACAGTTGATAATGTTTATTTGTCGTATTTAGTGAGAAAATTAAAAAATTAGGGAATAAAGAATTTATGGAGTTGATTTTTTGGTTTTGTCTTTGTCACCATTGGGTTTATTCGTATCTACAGTAAACCCGTTATCTGTTTTAAATGGTCTATCTTTTGTGGGTGGAGTTGGTCTTCTTCGTGACATTTTAGTTTACCTTTGTTGTGGTTGGTTACAGGTATTACTACATATCTTGTTTTCTTGAATCCGGAAATGAAAGATATTTTTCTGACATTAGTTACTATGTATTAATGCTGAAATATTAAAGTTATTGCAAACAAAAATAGAGACGCACTGCGTCTCTATAAAGAGGAAACCCATTAAATTTTTGTTTATTTATAAAGATATTGAAAAAGATATTGAAAAAAATATTGAAATTACAAATTGAAAGATAGCTGAGAAGCTCTGGAGTAAAATAAGGAACACACAGGCTTTGTAACTATCCATAACTTGAGATACACTTTGGTAAATTCTGAATCCGGAAATATTGGAAAATATTAAAGTAAAAGATTTTAGAACAGGCAGGATGCCTGTTCCACGTGTCTTTATTATGCGAAGGTAGAAAAGTCTAGGTTTGGAGGAATATCTTGAATGCGTCCGGGGCCTACTGCTTTTATGGCTTCACGCAAGTTAACATCACCTGTGTAAATAGCGCGTCCAACAATTGCACCTGTTACACCTTGGGGTTCGAGAGCAAGTAAGCTAAGTAAATCGGTGATAGAACTAACTCCACCAGAAGCGATGATTGGAATTGAGATTTTACTAGCAAGTTCGCGAAGTGCGTCAAGGTTGGGGCCTTGCATAGTACCATCACGATGGATATCGGTGTATATAATAGCCTCGGCGCCTAATTCTTGCATTTGTATTGCGAGTTGGGTTGCTTGTATTTCTGAAGTTTCCAGCCAACCACGTGTAGCGACAAGACCATTGCGAGCATCAATACCAACAATTATTTGACCGGGATACTCTTGTGCTAGCGTTTGAACTAATTCAGGTTTTTCAACTGCGACAGTACCTAATATACAGTAGCGTACACCTACATCAAAAAGCTGTTTAACACTTTCTCTGTCGCGTAACCCTCCACCAACTTCTACAGGTATTGAGACTGCTTGGGTAATTGCTTGTATTGCTTCGAGGTTTACTAGTTTACCCTGTTTGGCGCCGTCTAGGTCTACTAAATGTAATCGAGTGGCGCCTGCTGCAACCCATTCTTGAGCAACTTCAACAGGGTTAGAATTAAAAACTTGCGACTGCGCGTAGTCTCCTTGATAAAGTCGTACACAACGTCCTTCGAGTAAATCAATTGCTGGAATAACTTCCATAGCGTTCCTATATAAAGAAAAGGGGATTGAGAATTCTCTTTTGTATTCTCTCCCCTTTACATATATTTTTTACAGTGATGGAACTTAACGATGTACAACTACAGGTGTACCAATCGATGCCCAACTATATAATGCTCTGGCAAGTCTTGGTCGTAAATTTACACAACCGCGACTAACTGGAGTGCCAAAGCTATTATGCCAATAGGCGCCGTGAATACCATAGCTTCCGTCGTAGTACATGACGCTAGGAACATTCTTCCTGTCATAGTCTTCACCACGCATTCTCGCTTTGCGGTGTTTACTTTGGATATTAAAAACACCTGTTAATGTTGGGTCTTTTCTTCTTCCAGTAGAAACCCGCATCGAATAAATAGGACTTCTACCTCGCCAAGCCACTAATTTTTGTTCAGATAAATCTACCTGAATCCAACGACGCTCTGACTGTTTGAGTCTTTGAATCGATTGACGAATTCTAGAACCCTTTGATTGCGCTAAAGCTTCTGTAGAACTTGCACCCAGAGAACCGAGAGTTATTGCTGCACCAACAAATATTGCTGTTAGGGGACGCACCCAATTGTTAGGAATCCAATTTTTCATGATTTGCATTCAGTTAATGATTTTTCAGCAAATATCGGCATATTGCCGTGGTGTGTGAGGTAGCTCTAATTACATAGTATTATTCGTTCGTTTCATTTTTAACACATCAAATTACCCAACATCTAGGGTTTGGAGAAGTTTTTTCGCATTTTGAGTGATGAGTTCCCAATTTTGCGCTTCTATCAATGCTTTTGGAAATAGTTCTCCACTTAACCCTACTGCAACGGCGCCTGCTTTAAAGAACTGTAATGCATTGTCTATAGTGACACCTCCCGTAGGAATGAGGGGGATATGTCCGAGAGGCCCTTGTAAACTTTTTATATAATCGGCGCCACCGAGTGATTGAACAGGAAATACTTTAACCGTTGCAGCGCCGACTTTCCAAGCTGTAACAATTTCTGTAGGAGTTAAGGCACCGGGAATAACTGGTATATTTTGAGCCATACCAGCACGAATTAGTTCAGGGTCAACGTGTGGTGTAAAAATGTATTGCGCTCCACAATCAATCGCCAATTCCAAATCTTGTAAATTAAGTACTGTTCCTGTACCAATAATACAGTCTGGCAATTCACAACGCAGCTTGGTAATTAAATCTGCACTTGAATCACTATTCCAAGTAATTTCAATTAAACGCATTCCTGATGCTGCAACCGCAAGCGCCATTTGCCGTCCCATCTCAAGTTTAGGCGCCCTAATTACAGCAAATGCACGATTTTTACGTAATATCGATAACCAATTATCAACCATCAATTCTTGACTATTAAATAAACTTATTAATTCAATTTACATTAATTTTATTTTTCTCTCTACAAATGTATTCTAATTAAATACACGTAAAAACAGTTTATATTTGTGCTTGCATGATAGCAAAAAAAATACTTGACAAAACAGCCATTGGTATGGTTTCACTTCTGGCGATAACTTGTAGCTTGGCGCCAACGATATCAAAAGCCCAAAAAATTACACCCCCAACAACATCAAAAATCGCTCTAAGCAATTCATACAGCTTACGAGTACATATATGGGATGTCTCAGATTTAGCGTTCACAAAAGATGGAAAAACTTTAGTCAGTGGTAGCTTAGACGAAACGATTCAAGTATGGGATTTATCGAAGCGTAAGCTAATACGGTCGTTACCCGGTAATAAAGATGGTGTAAATGCCGTAGCTTTAACGCCTGACGGACTAACTTTAGCAAATGCGGGTGGTTCAGCGAAACCCAATACTGATACTTCTATTCGCATCACGAACTTAAAAACAGGTAAACTGATTCGCACTTTAACAGGTCATACACAAGGTATCACTTCTTTAAGTATAAGCCCTGATGGGCAAACTCTCGTTAGTGGAAGTTATGACAAAACCATCAAACTGTGGAATTTAAACACAGGCCAACTAATTAATACGTTAAAGGGACATGGCGCCTGGGTGCGAGCAATTGCAATTAGTCCAGACGGTAACACCCTAGTAAGTGGAGGTGGTTCGCTTTCAGAGAATACCGATACATCTATTAAACTATGGGATTTACGCACCGGAAAACTAATTCGCAGTATTACAGCAAATACTAATGCCGTTAGTTTTGTAAATTTTACACCTGATGGACAAACTATAGTTAGTGGTGATGAAACCGCCATCAAAACATGGAACGTCTCAAACGGTGAGTTAATAAATACTATAAAAGCACCATCAGCCGAAGGAATCAAAGCAATTGCCATTAGTCCCGATGGTACAACCGTAGCTACAACTTCTTTAGATGCATCAGTACGATTATGGAATCTAGCTTCAGGAAAACTTGTAAAAACTGTTGTCCCTGCTGCCAATAATCAAAACTTAGACCGTATATACCCCAGCAGCGTTCGCTTTAGCCCAGACGGTAAAACCATCGCCATTGGACATGGTGGAGGCGCCTATAACTCCCAATTCCAAATAAACCTACAACCAATATAGCTATTCCTCTTTTCTTCTCCTATCTTGTCTTGTGGAGCGGGCATCCCTGCCCGCCCATCCCAAAAGATACTACCTTCAATTCAGTCGCGAGCAAGATGCAATGGCATAAATAAAAATTTAAGCTCATAACAACAAACATTAAAAATATTGTAGTTAAAAATATGCCTCTCCATAAACTTGAAAGCTTCGACCCAACTTATAAAGAAACATTTGGTGGTGATGACGTTAAAGGCTTAGAACTATATACCGAAGGCGGTACTCACATTGGTTCAGTTGATGATGCATTAGTTGATGACGAAGGAAAGTTTCGCTATTTAGTTATCAATACAATGCATGGCTCAACAAATAAAACTATTTTATTACCAATTGGACTATCTCGAATTGCCTATAACGAATCGCGCGTCTATGTCGATGGGCTGAGTAAAGAACAAGTCGAACATCTACCAGAATATAAAGACAGCATGGTAGTTGATTACGACTATGAAGAAGGAGTACGACAAGCGTATCGTCCAACCACGCAGAATACAACATACAACCGTGACACTTACAATTATCAACAAGACTCTAACTTGTACGATTTGGACGCACGCGACAATCAGACATTCAAATTATACGAAGAACGATTAATTGCCAATAAAAATCGTGTCAAAGCTGGAGAAGTCACTCTTGGCAAACATATCGAAACAGAAACCGCAACAGTTACAGTCCCGCTAGAAAAAGAGCGAGTAGTAATTGAAAGAGTTTCAACACCATCTAGCGAAGCAGTTGTAGATTCTACAATAATAAACTTCCAAGAAGGAGAAATCGCGCGGATTGAAGTTTACGAAGAAACACCAGAAATTCGTAAAGAAGCATATGTACGCGAAGAAGTGCGAATCAAAAAAATAGTTGAGCAAGAAAACTTTGAAGCCAAAGAAACAATTCGTCGCGAAGAATTAGACATCGATACTCAAGGCGATTTAAATATCAACGACAAAAAGACCAATATGTAGTAATTTTTCAGAGGCGCCTCAAATGGACGCGCATAACGGGGGCATTTTTATAAACTGCCCCTATTGTATTTTCACAACCGCGCCAAAAAGTCATTTAGTTTATCTTTGTAAATTATCTCTCCGAATATATATTCTGAATACTGAACTTTGTATACATCCTCACGTATCTCGCAAAAATCAATTATTTTTCCATTTCTTTTCGCTTGCGATAACTTTCTCACCTCAATTGGTGTAATTGAAACTACCCGGTGCCTTTCTACAGGTGTTAATGTTTCCCAAGCCTGTAGCTTAAACTCTTCATAATCTTTTAACGCTACGCTAACTTCTTGCCAAGAGGGCGCCGTTTGTAATACTTCAATCAATTTTTCAACACCTTGTTTATCTGAATCATTAGAAACTGCTGGTGCCAAAGCTTCTTCCACAACATTTTCTATATCATAATCTTTTTCATCGACTTCAAAAGTCCAGGCACCTTCAACTTCATATTCTTCCTCGCTCCAATCAATAGGCGCCGCATCTTGTTGTACGTCACTAGCCCAAATAAGGCGCCCGTCAATATAAGCTTGTCGAAGTTCGACACTATCACCAACTACATACTGAAAGGTTCTACTTTCAGACTTTGCCATCTGTTCTATCATCACACCAGTTTTTTCGTCATAAATCATTATTTGGCATACACGTCCGCCATCAGCAGCATAATGCCAGACACTAGGTTGAGGTTGAGGTTGAGGTTGAGGTTGAGATTGAGATTGAGATTGAGATTGAGATTGAAGTTTGCGAGTTTGTGACTGGCGTGTTGATGCAATTAAATCACGCACACCATCTTGGGTAATCGCAGTAAGTGTATGAAATTGATCTATTACACATTGGTATCTTTTTAGGTTTCCAGCTAGCAGAAAAATAGTTCTTGGTTCGATTTGCGCGAGTTCATGCGGCTCATACGCAGCAAACGCACAGGCAATTTTTAAATAAATTTTTTCCTCTCCTAACCAACCTAATACGCTTAAAATTTTCTTAAATTCTTTTCTGGTAAGAATTGCTTTCTGGTTTGCTAGCCAAAATGCGTAGTAAATTATACGTGCTGTTGCTCCAAAAATGGTGCCAATATTATTCGCCGCTTCAATCGCACTGTTTACGTGTGCGTGCCAAAAAGCTAAATCATCGAGTTCAATACCGGTGTTTAAACTGTTCATTTGTGTAATCATAGTAGTCTCATTTTTTTGTGGGCGGCCGCAAAATTCTTTTTGGAATCGCGCGGTCGTTTTTATTTGCCCAATTATTATTATACAATTAAAGTATTTATTTATCAACTAATTAGTTACATTTATTTATATGATATATTTATAAATAAGCGTACAGTTTTGATATTTTTTAATAGAACGTAAGTACTAAATAGATGTGGAGTTTGTTATGAGCAGTGGTTCGATTCGTTGGAAACTAAATGAAATCATGGCGCGGCACCGAATTAAAGGTAAGGACCTTGCCGAATATTTGGGAATTACTCCAAATTCTGTATCGTTGTTGAAAAAAGCAACGCTGCTACCAGAAATTAGTGGTGAGCGCTGGGTGCAACTTTGTGCAGGCATTAATGAGTTATCGCAAATTAATGAGCGAATAACTCCGTTTGATATGGTTGAGTATGTAGAAAACCAAAGTTCAAATACGGGAGCGAACATTAGTTCTAAAAACTCAAGCACTGAAGCGAAGGCGCCTGATAAATCTTCCCAAAAGAGAAAAACTAATGCAGCGTAATTAGAAATACTCTTCTGGGGTGGGCATCCAAACAAACACCTCCCCTAAACAGGCAAGGATGCCTGTTCCACAAGAAAATTGTAGTGCTGGCTACAAAAAGCCTATATTTAACAAATGGTAATTATAGAAACGAATACTTGTTTACTTAAGTAAATATACTGCGACAAGGATTTAAATTATTAAAAGTATCTTAATATAGCTTAATGTCTAACAAAAGCGGCATGATGACTTGTATAAAAGAAAAGTGAACAAGTTTTCTCGCCTTGTTTTGTGATATTGCTACTGACACAGCTTAAAATCGATACGAACAAGGAACTTTGAGATTACAAATAACGAACTTGCAGTTGCGTATTGTATCTCCAAAGAGTAAGACTGACTTCTACCTTACTGCATATCTTCTGTTTTATTGGGTGATTATGTAGTAGTTTAGAGGCAATTATTGTGATTAGAACGTGTCATCATTAATGGGAGCTACACAATGCAAGAACCGGAAATCATGGAAACTCAATCTCCAGAAACTAAGATGCAAGAATTAAATAACCAAACGGGAACGATTACCAAAATCCAGCCCTCACCGTCACAGGACGAATGGCTTAAGTATGGAGAGCAGGTTTCTAGCTTTCTAGCAACCCTTCCTGAATATGCTGGAACAATTTTTAACAAATATAAACAGCCTTTAACCGTCTTAGGCTTGATTGTTGCTGCCATTGTGACTTTAAAGGTAGTGCTTGCTGTATTAGATGCATTAAATGATATTCCTTTAGTGGCGCCCACTTTTGAGCTAATTGGAATTGGCTACTCAGCTTGGTTTGTCTACCGTTATTTACTCAAAGCTTCGAGTCGTCAAGAGTTAACTTCTGAAATCACAACCATTAAAAAGCAAGTTGTTGGTAAAGAAGTTGTCAACTAGGTAGTCATGGTAAGGTGGGCAGTGAACCAGTTGGCGCGTCTCGGTTTCCGTGCGCGTCAAACTGGTGAACCCGGAGGGTGCCCACCCTACATTTATTTGACTTGAACGATATTTTCTGACTTAATTGCTGGTAATCTACCTTCTCGTACTAATGCTTGATGAATCATTGCTGCGACTTCTGCGCGCGTTGCTTCTCGGTTTGGTGCAAAAGCATTTCGGTCGGGGTAGTTTACTACCAGTCCTTCTGTGGTTGCTGTTGCGACTCTATCAATGGCGTATTTAGGAATGTCCTTGGCATCAGAGTAGATACTGACTACTTTATCTGGCGCCGCAGATGTTTTAAGGTTTAAACCGCTAACGAGTGCAACCAATACCTGAACGCGAGGAATTTTTTGTTCAGGTTTAAAGGTTTTATCAGGATATCCTTTCAAAAAACCTGTGGCGATGGCATCATTTATTGCACCAGTTGCCCAGTAATTTCCCGGAACGTCGGTAAACGCGAGCTTTGTTTGTCCAATGTCTTTATTAAAAGCGCGTTCTACAATAGCAGCAAATTCAGCGCGTGTAATTGGTTGGTCTGGACGGAATGAATAGTCTTTAAATCCCTCAATAATTTTACGTGACGACAATACATCAATAAAGCGTCTAGCCCAAAAGTTATCGGGTACATCTGTAAATGCTCTTGGTGGTGGAGTTACAGGTAAACTCGTTACTGGAGTTGTAATTTGAGGCACCGGGTTAATGTTGGGTACTGGTACTACTACACCAGGTATTATAGGAGGCGCGACTCCAACGTTGGGTTCAAGATTTTGCTCGTTATTTACTGGAGGCCAAATATTTGAATCGGAATTTGAATCTGGGTTGGTGCCAACTGGTGGAATGACAGGTAGTGTTACTTTGCCGTCTGAATTTTGTAATCCAGGTATTACATTATTAGAGGCGCCTGGTGAAACTTGTACACCTGGAGTTGGTTGGGTTGGAAGTAATGACCCCAAATTCCAACCTGTGTCTCGACGCGAAAATGCCCAGAATAAAATGGCGCCTATAGTTGTAAATGCAACTATTATTCCAATAAACTCATCAAAGTCAAGGGGACTTCGTTGAGGCGACCTAGGACCACTAGGAGGTAAATTTGTCATATTACCAAAAAAGGTGCTTAGTGTTGGGTACTGTGTATAAATATCTGTATGTAACTAGGAAATAGTTACACGAACATAGCCACTAAGTAAAGAATTGCTGCTACAGAGCGATTATTAATTACAGCGTACTAGGTTGCTGGGCAAATGTAACAATCGGGGAATTATTTTTAATGTAAGAAAGCACTTCAGTGCTTATTACAATACGCGCAGGCTGCTGGGGATGCTATCTATTGCCTCGAATGTACGTATTTCTTCTAGCGCTTGTTTGAAGTCTCCTTCTTTGACGTCGTGGGTTACGACTACTATTTCGGCTAGTTTATCTTGAAATCCTGTTTGTACTATAGATTCTAAGCTAACTCCGTGTTTTCCGAAGCTGGTTCCGAGTTTGCCTATTACTCCTGGTTGGTCTAAAGTTAAGAATCTTGTATAAAATCTTGCTGTTAGTTCGCTTTGAGGAGCTATTTGACAATAATCTTGATGCGAACAACCTAAAAGTGGGTCTAATGGCGCCGAAATTTGTCCTGTTTGTAACCGCGCGACTAAATTTAGAATATCTGATGATACTGCGCTAGCTGTGGCGCCTGCACCTGCACCGGGACCGAAAAACATTACTTGTCCTAAAGGTTCTCCTTCTACAAGTATTGCGTTATATACACCGTTGATATTAGCAAGCGGGTGAGTTTTGGGGACGAGTGTGGGGTGAACACGAACGGATAGTGTACAGTCTGTAGGAGACACTTTTTTGGCGATAGCGAGTAATTTAATTACAAACCCTAAATTGTTTGCGTAAGTAATATCTGTTTTACTAATTTGTCGAATACCTTCACAGCTTACTTCTTCGCGGTTGATGCGTCCACCGAAAGCTAATGATGCCAATATAGAAATTTTATCAGCAGCATCCCATCCATCAACGTCGGCAGTAGGGTCTGCTTCGGCATAACCTAATTTTTGAGCATCTGCTAAAACTGCGTCAAAGCTGCTGCCTTCGGTTTGCATCCGCGTCAATATATAGTTAGTGGTACCGTTGACAATACCTGTAACTGTATGAATTCGGTTAACACTCAAAGATTGTTTCAACGGTTGTATAACTGGAATACCACCACCAACCGCAGCTTCGAGCATGACGTATACACCTTGACGGTTTGCCAAAGTAAAAATTTCGGCACCGAATCTTGATATTACAGCTTTGTTTGCTGTGACTACGTGCTTACCGTTTTGAATTGCTTTTAATATTAACTCGCGCGCAGGCTCTAATCCACCAATTAATTCAACGACAATATCTACTTCTGGGTCATTGACAATTGATTCCAAATCTGTAGTTATTACTGATTTAGCTAACGTGACATCACGAGGTTTATCGAGGGACTTTACACCAACTCGATGAATTTCAACTAACTGTAACAGCGAATGGCGCCCGACATTATCTTGAAGTAGTTGTACAGTTCCAGTTCCAACTGTACCTAATCCTAATATTCCTAATTTTATACCCACAAATAAAACACCCCAAAATAAAGTGATGAGTAATGAGTGCTGAGTGCTGAGTTTTTGATAAAGTCAACAATCAGAAGTCAGAAAAAAGAACTCGATAATTTTTATCAACAATAAAAAATATTATAGGGTGGCATACGACCACGATACCAGTAGAGACGCGATTAATCGCGTCTCTACACAATTAATCACGTCTCTACAAGCGCACTCAGCACTCAAAACTCAGCACTTTTTACTAATTAATAGGTTTCAACGTGCCAACGACCAGCTTTTTTGAGGTCTTTTTGGTAATCACTCCAGGTGATACCTTCTTTAGCAGCAGCAGCAGTTAAAGCTGCGTCGATACCGTCTTCCATACCGCGTAAACCGCAAATGTAGGTGTGGGTTTTTGGTTCTTTAATTAGTTTCCACAACTCGTCTGCATGTTCTGCTACACGGTCTTGGATGTACATTCTACCGCCACTTGGGTTCTTTTGCTCACGGCTAATAGCGTTCGTGAGACGGAAGTTATTTGGATAACGCTGTTGCATTTCTTCCAATTCTTCTTTGTAAAGAAGGTTTGGAGTTGTAGGAACACCAAAAATTAACCAAGCAAAACCGTTGAACTGATATTCAGGGTTAGCTGCTCTTTCTGCGTCTTTAAACATCCGCCACAAGTACGCACGCATTGGCGCAATACCTGTACCAGTTGCCATC
Source organism: Dulcicalothrix desertica PCC 7102 (assembly GCF_003991905.1). GTDB lineage: Bacteria > Cyanobacteriota > Cyanobacteriia > Cyanobacteriales > Nostocaceae > Dulcicalothrix > Dulcicalothrix desertica. The sequence continues at coordinate 353,475 of NZ_RSCL01000001.1, forward strand.
ATAATAACTTTAGCGTCGGTGTCTTCGGGTAAGAGCATTTCCTTACCGACTGGCCCTGTGATTTTAACTTCGTCACCAGGTTTGAGGTTACATAAGAAAGTTGAACATACACCTAACACTTTCTCTTTTGTTTCTGGATGTTCGTACTCTAACTGGCGAACACAAAGCGAAACAGTTTTATCATTTACATCATCACCATGACGAGTCGAGGCAATGGAGTAAAGTCTTAATTTTTCGGGCTTACCGTTTTTATCTAGTCCTGGTGGAATTATACCGATACTTTGACCTTCGATATAACGTAGGTCGCCTCCTGTGAGGTCGAACTTGAGATGTTGTACTAAACCAATACCACCTTCTTTAACCAACGCTTCGTTCGATATACATTTACCAATAAAAGGAGCATTCGGACGGTAAATGTTTACGGGAACGTCAGCGTGTTTGGCTTTCGCTTGAGTCATGCTGTTGCCTTCTTTACTCTTCTTGGGCTGTTGGTCAGATGTGGCTTTTCCGTTCCCTTCAATAGTAGCAACCGCAGTTTGATTTGAACCGTTACCAAATGGTAGTTCTAATATACCAGCTGGTTGGATACTAACTATTTTGCCGCCTAGACGAGTTATCCGCCGCATTTCTTGGTTCATGCGACTGTAAGGCACTTTGATAAATTCGCTGCCGCTTTTACGAATTGGGTAGCTTGTTTGGTCGGTGTCGTCACTTTGGCGCAGACCCACTACTTCATATATAAATAAACGACTACCATCAGATGTAATGGCAGCACCCTCAACGGCACCTGTATTGTTCATTTCGTTTTACCACTCCGATTTTTACTTAACATACGTTTCAAACCCTCTCTACGGTCAATGTGGCTAACTAACCAGCACTACCGTTGTAAAATCGGCATCTCCGTAACAATGCCTTGCGTCGGAACACTCGCCATAGACATGCAGGTACTGAAAAAACACACCTGTGTACCTTCTAAAGTAAAGGATAAGTCTATTGGAGAATGTTAATAATGAGTCAATTTAATCTTTTCTTCCGATACTTTTTCGTTAACAATTCCCAACACATGTTAACAAATACATAATCTAAGATTCTCTCTTAGAAAAGGCGTATCAACCAATGCACGAAGGAATATCCCTCGCGCACCATTTAAATCTCTGTCCATTTGTTGACCTGTGGACTCGGATTTAATAATTTTAGACCCACCTAAATTTTTAACTATTTCTCCAGACCAGCTTACTGTTTTTGAGGTGTACGCTTCCGAGACATCTATAACTATCTTATTATGTTCTAAAGCTTTATGTTTAATAAATTCTTTGAACTTATAGTGAGATAACGTTAACATCTGACGTACTGACTTTGACCTGATTCTACGCTTTCCTTTTTTTGCCATCTGAGAGGTTTCAAAGGTCGGTAGTAAAATCACATCAAAATTCTTTATCAAAAATAAAGCCGTTTTTTTATGCAGTTCCGAAACCAGATTTTTTATTTTAGCCCTGATTCGGTTAGCTGCTTTTTTGAATCGTCTTTTTACTTGTCCAGTCGATTTGGAAATTACACTACACAATTCATCTAACTTAAAACAAAGTTTTTGAATCTTGATGTTGGCATCCTTACCTAACCAACCAAATGACGACTCAGAGAAAAATGTTAAAAATGTTCTGATTCCAGGGTCTAAAGCGACAACACGTCCTTGATTCTCGGTTTCTAGTTGTAGACTTTCTCCAGGTACTGCTAAATAGTAATCACCATACGCACATACTAAACGGCAATCTCCGAAGTTTTGAGGTAATGGTTCAGTGTACTTAACTGAACCTAATATTGTGTGATATATTCCTTTTTCTGATACGGCAGATTTCGGAATATAACACGATTGTTTAGGGTCTTTTCTCGACTTAAAATTAAAGTCAGAAAACACACCTGTGTTTTGAAATTTGAGCTTGGCATTGCTTACTGCTTTACAAGCATCTTTAATTGCTATTGATTTAATTTGATATGGAGTGTCTTTACACCAATCCGGTAAATTAGCCAGGATACTACCTTTTACTTTTTTCCAATTGGCTTTTATAACTCCATCCCGTAACAATTCAATCGTTTGATTGTAAACAAATCTAGCAACACCAAACCAATTTCTAATTATCGCTTTCTGTTCCGGGTTGAACCTTAGATAAATCTTCCTTGATTTTTTTGGAGTATTCTCTAAGTCCGTGCATTCTACATGAAAAGACGTGAAGGATTGAGAGTAAATCGCAGTATAGCTCTGACTCTGGGGAATATACAGTTTTATCGAGAACCACGACTTCTCCACCGTTTTGCTCGACCATGTATTGTATAAGTTCAAATCCAAACCGTGCGAGTCTGTCACGACAGGCAACAATAAGTGTGAACTTATCTCCCCGCAAAAGTCTGTCCAGTAAGGTTTGCAGTCCTTTACGCTTAAAATTAATTCCTGAACCAATGTCTCGGATAAATTCTGCGTCTGGGTAGAGGGACTGCATGTAGATGACTTGTCTATTAAGGTCTGAACGCTGTTTTGGGGAACTGACTCGACAGTAGCAAATAGTGGTAGTTCGAGCTGGTGAACCTCCTCTGATGTATGACTCGACATCATAGAGTCTTTGCCCCGCTTCGTTTTTGATGCTCCTGATTTTCCCTTCATCCGCGTACTTCCTTAACGTGTTTGCACTTAGACCCAGAAACTCGATTGCTTTCCTGAGTGGTACAAATCCCATTTGTTTATTTATCAGCGATTACGAGCAAATGGTAGCAAACAGCCAACTAGTTGTCAACCTTACCTTCCCACATGCGGAGCGCAATAACTTACAATATTAAGTTTTACTTGATGTGAAAAATCTGTCAACCGTTATCAGTTGACTGTTTTAGCGGTTCGTTTTTCAATACACTATACACAATTGTTCAAATTCAGAGCAAAAATCTTAAAAAATTATAATTATACCTTATTCGGGGCTTTTATCGTGAGTATGCCTCAAATTAAATTAATTATTTTACCATTTAACAAACACTAATAGCTTCATAGCTTCTGCTCATATTGCAATAACCCGTAAGTAAGATGTGGACTTAAGATAATTCTTACAAAAATTAAGCCTTGTATAGATTCACCTCCTTCTGTTAAAATCCCTAATAGCACTAGGATTAAATACTTACCAGCAACAAATCTCACAATTAGCAACTCCAGGTAAAACAAATATTTGTTATTACCTGCGGTTTGTGATATGGCTTTGCGCTGGGTGGCAGAAACGCTTTTAAGGATGCCAGTGGGGTAACTCCAAACCTCACTCCGAAAGGTCTTTTGTGTGAAAAATCATCATTGTAATTCATTGTTTTAGTATAAGTAAGGAGATTTATGACAAGTAAGCCGGAACGTGTGGTGCTGATTGGAGTTGCTGGAGACTCTGGGTGTGGTAAGTCTACGTTTTTGCGTCGCCTGACAGATTTGTTCGGTGAAGAATTAATGACTGTTATTTGTTTGGATGACTATCATTGTCTCGACCGTAAACAACGCAAAGAAACAGGAATAACTGCACTTGACCCACGAGCAAATAATTTTGACCTGATGTATGAGCAAATCAAAACGCTCAAAGATGGTCAGGAAATTATGAAGCCTATCTACAACCACGAAACCGGCATGATTGACCCGCCGGAAAAAATCGAGCCAAATCACATTATTGTGGTTGAAGGTTTACATCCTTTATATGACGAGCGGGTACGCGGACTAATTGACTTCAGCGTTTATTTTGATATAAGCGATGAAGTTAAAATTGCTTGGAAAGTTCAGCGCGATATGGCTGAACGTGGTCATAGCTACGAAGATGTTTTACAAGCCATCAACTCGCGTAGACCAGATTTCCAAAAATATATTGAACCTCAACGCGAATTCGCGGATGTTGTTCTTCAAGTATTGCCCACCAACTTAATTAAAAACGACGAAGAGCGTAAAGTTCTGCGTGTGCGAATGCTACAACGCGAAGGCAAGGAAGGATTTGAGCCAGTGTATCTATTCGATGAAGGCTCAACTATTAACTGGACTCCTTGTGGACGCAAGTTGTCATGTTCTTACCCAGGTATGCAACTGTACTACGGTTCAGATGTATACTACGGTCGTTATGTCTCTGTTTTAGAGGTTGATGGTCAGTTCGATAATCTCGACGAAGTGATTTACATTGAAACTCACCTCAGTAAGACTTCAACCAAGTATGAGGGTGAAATGACCCACTTATTGGTTCAGCACCGTGAATATCCTGGCTCCAACAATGGTACTGGCTTGTTCCAAGTTCTGACTGGCTTGAAAATGCGTGCCGCTTACGAACGCTTAACTGCAAAAGAAGCAAAATTAGCCGTTAATGTGTAACTAAATACATAAAAAATCAATACAAAATCAAGGGCGCCTTCCTGGGTGCCTTTTTTTATGTAACATCACTATCTAATTAAATGTGTATCTACCAAAAGTCATATATTGATTAAATTTATTCCGTGAAAACACTTGATTTTGATGAAGATAACAAAACTCGCTCGTTGTCAAAGTAGAAATGTTGTTATGATTGCTGATTAAAGCGGCTAAATCAAGTTTGTGTATACAGACTGAATATGGCAGCTTAGTATAAACCTATTTTGGAGGAATGTTCATTTGTCACGTAGAAATTTATTTACCTCTGAGTCTGTAACCGAAGGGCACCCAGATAAGGTTTGCGACCAAATCTCAGATACTATTTTGGATGCACTGCTTGCACAAGACTCGCAAAGCCGTGTAGCTGCTGAGGTTGTCGTCAATACTGGCATGGTAGTGATTACAGGTGAAATCACAACTAAAGCTAACGTCAACTACGTTAAATTAGTGCGTCAGAAAATCGCTGAAATTGGCTACAACGATGCTGATAATGGCTTTTCTGCTACAAGTTGCTCGGTTTTAGTTGCGTTAGATGAACAGTCACCTGACATTGCTCAAGGTGTAAACACTGCTCAAGAAACTCGCGAACAAACCAGCGATGAACTTTTTGATAAAGTTGGCGCCGGCGACCAAGGTATTATGTTCGGTTTCGCATGTAACGAAACTCCAGAATTCATGCCTTTGCCAATTTCGCTTTCTCACCGTATCGCGCGTCGTTTAGCTGTTGTTCGTAAAACAAAACTACTTCCTTACCTTCGTCCAGATGGTAAAACCCAAGTTACTGTCATTTACGAAAACGGTCGCCCAGTTGGCATTGACACTATTCTAATTTCAACTCAGCACGATGCCGTAATTGGCGATATCACCGACGAATTAGCTGTTCAAGCCAAAATTAAACAAGACTTATGGGGCGCCGTCGTTGAACCTGTGTTTGGCGATTTAGAAATTAAGCCAGACTCAGAAACACGCTTTTTAGTCAACCCCACTGGTAAATTTGTTGTTGGTGGACCTCAAGGTGATGCTGGTTTGACTGGACGCAAAATTATTGTTGACACCTACGGTGGTTACTCTCGACATGGTGGTGGCGCCTTCTCTGGAAAAGACCCCACAAAAGTAGACCGCAGTGCAGCATATGCTTGTCGCTATGTCGCTAAAAATATTGTCGCTGCTGGTTTGGCAGAAAAATGCGAAGTACAGTTAAGCTATGCTATCGGTGTAGCAAGACCAACAAGTATTTTTGTTGAAACCTTCGGTACAGGTAAAGTTAGCGATGATATCTTGCTAGAAATAATCAAAGAAAACTTTGAATTGCGCCCAGCAGGAATTATTCACACCCTAAATCTTAAAAACTTGCCAAACGAACGAGGCGGACGTTTTTATCAGGACGTCGCGGCTTACGGTCACTTTGGTCGAGACGATTTAGATTTACCTTGGGAAAAAACCGACAAAGCCGAAATACTCAAAGCCGCAGCTACCAACTTGCAATTAACAGCAGTTGTGTAAAGCTTTAATGTTGCCCGCGAGAACGCTTGCTGTAATTTGATGGCAACAACAGGGTATGCAGCAACTCCTGCATACCCTTTGATGTATCAGAAACCCGGTTTCGCTCGCAAAATCGTCATTTAGTAACATAGACATCAACAATAAACCGGGTTTCTTTGGTTTCTTGGGTTTTTTTCAGAAAACTAAATTCTTTTGATATCATAATATTTGCTTTGTTGATTTGAGAATCATGGATGAAGCTCAGGTGCATTTGTGTTGAAAGTATGTAATTAGTCATTAATACTTATTTTTGGTCAAAAATAAGAAATTTTGGCACCCCACTACTTTCTAATTTAATTTAATAAGTATCAATATAAGAAATCCACACAAAGCAGCAAATTTACGCTTATATATAAATGTCCAATGCGGGAGGGCAAGGGAGGATTGAGGGATGCGAACGAAGCTTCAGCCGACCGCTTTCAATAAACGTTCCGAAACTAAAACAGTGCCACCAAATCAGCCCTCAACCGATGAACTGCCGACGATTGAATTTCCCACACGCGGGAAACTCAAAGCTAGCTCATGGCGGATTCACCAAAAAATCGGCTACGGTTATTTTCTGGCAATTGGCATTGGATTTTTAGGTTCTTTAACTGGGTTTATTACAGCTAACTATTACCGAGGACACGAAATTAGACAGTTAGACCAAGCTAGTCAACAGTCTAAACTTTTAGCTAGTTATAAAGATGCGGCTATGCGGACATTGCTTATTAGCTATAAGCTACCTGCTGTCGTACAAGATAAGCAGCAATTACTCGAAGCGCAAAATAGCTTTCGAGATAATTTTACTAGAGCGCAAAAATCCGAGCAAAAATTAGCTTCTTTCCTTGATGATAATCCGCGTTCCAGTTCGCGGCCAAAAGCATTACGTACTTTTTTAAGTGAGTACGCTGATAACTTAAAATCTTATGTTGGGCAAGTTGAGTCAATTTTACAAGATGTAGAAGCAAAACAACCACTCCAAGGTGAATCTGCTGCGACGGTTACGAACGAGTTACTTTCGGTGATGCGCCAAGAAACTGCTGTACAGTTAGACCAACTATCACAAAGGTTGCTTGAAACTGCTGAAGCTGCTCAAATTGAAAGCGAGAAACGTTATAAAGATGTTGAAAATGCCAAAACTTATGAACGTTTAATTACTATCTTGAGTATGTTAGCTTCGGTTGCCGTTGCTGCTATCGTAGCTTGGAGAACTTCACGTGATATCGCCGAGCCTGTTATTATTGTTACCCAGGTCGCTGAACAGGTCGCAAGAAAATCCAACTTCGATTTAAGGGCGCCAGTAACAACCGAAGATGAAATAGGGTTACTAGCAAAATCCCTTAATAGATTGATAGAAAGAGTATCAGAAAGAACAAAAGAACTACAGCAGGCAAAAGAAGAAGCGGAAGCAGCGAGCAAAACAAAAAGTCAATTTCTTGCCAACGTTAGTCACGAGTTGCGTACCCCACTCAATGCTGTTATTGGTTTGAGTCAGTTGCTACAAGACGACGCTGCCGACATGGGGTTAGAAGGAGATTTTGCTACTGACTTAGAAACTATTAATTCCGCAGGTAGACACTTACTCGAACTTATTAACGACATTCTCGACTTATCGAAGATTGAAGCGGGTAAAATGACTCTTTATCCGGAAACGTTTGAAATTGCAACGTTAATAAATAATGTTGTTCTAACAGTCAAACCATCAATCGAAAAAAATGGTAATGTTTTTGAGATAGACTGCGACCCGCAACTTGGAACAATGTATGCTGACCAAACGCGCGTCCGTCAGGTATTATTGAATTTGCTCAGTAATGCTGCTAAATTTACAACGAATGGCAAAGTATGTTTGAGAGTACGCACGGAAAAAGAAGATAGAGGTGGCGAATACCCACAGGAAAAAATAATCTTTACCGTTAGCGATACTGGTATTGGCATGACGTACCATCAGCAGCAGCAATTATTTAAGCCATTTACCCAAGGTGATGCTTCGACTACTAAAAAGTACGGTGGTACTGGTTTAGGGTTAGCTATTAGCCGTCATTTTTGCCAAATGATGGGTGGTGAAATTCTGCTTAAAAGTGAACCTGGTAACGGTTCCACTTTCACAGTTAGTTTACCACTTATGGCAGAAGGCTAAGTTTATTTACTTCAACTTATTTACTTCAAATTATTTACTTCAACAAAAAGACTGAAAACTATGAACATTGGAACAATAAACGCGGAAATTAGATTGCTCGATATTGTCGCTTTAGTCGAAGATTTGCCTGAGTATGGAATATATCGCGGTCAAGTAGGTACTGTTACTGATATAGTGGCTGAAAATGTGTTTGAAGTCGATTTTAGCGACACATCCGGACAAACTTTTGCCGAACTTAACCTAACGTCTCAACAATTAATGCTTCTACTTCACGAACCTATTTCATACCTAAGTCAATTCGTACTTAATTAATTTAATTTGTCATTCTGAACGTAGAGAAGAATCTCCAATCAGCAAAGTTTGCAACGGATGCGTTATTCGTTACATCCGTTACATACGTTGCTTTATTTTTACCACAGAGACTTCTAGTACACAGAGCGGGAGTTGAGGAGATATAAAATTGGCGCCAACCTCTAGAATTAATAATATTGCTATTAATAATAAAACCGATGAAAAGTCAAAAGCTTCCACAAACTGATTCCATTAAAGAGTTAGCCGAATTTTGGCAGACCCATGACTTAACAGATTTTGAGGATGAGTTAGAAGAAGTAACAGAACCAGTATTTGAGCGGAAAACAATACTGCAAATAGAATTACAGCCTCAAGATGTAGAAGCTGTTAGAGAAACTGCTCGGCAACGAGGAGTGAGTGATACAGAGTTAATTCGAGAATGGGTTTTAGAAAAAATTCGTACTGCACTAGGTAAGTCTTAGAGTCATTTAAGTACATTTATAAGTATATTTACAAGAAGTTGTTTGCACAGTTCGTATGCCTGTGCCACAATTTGCCACAATTTGCTAGGTTGTTATTTTAAATAATCTTGAGGGTTTAGGGCTTTCCAACCTAAATCAGAACTGGTACGAACTTCAAAGTGTAAATGAGGTTGGGGTGATGTTGGTTTTCCTGTGGTACCGACGGTTCCAACGATGTCACCTTGTTGAACTTTTTGACGTGCTGTGACTTTAATAGTTTCTAATTGAGCGTAACGAGTTTGTATTCCTTTTCCGTGGTTGATTATTACTAAGTTTCCATAGCTACCTTGTGTACCCGCAAATGCTACGGTTCCATCTCCTGTTGCTTGTACTCCGCTTCCTAATGGCGCCAGTAGGTCTATTCCACTGTGAAAAAATACTTCGCCGTTTTTAGGATTATTTTGCCATCCGTAGGGTAAAGCTATTGTTGCCAATGAAGTAAGCGGATAAACAGCGAAGCGTGTGGACGTAGAATTAGACGTCGAATTATTTGTATTGGCTGTTGATATTTGGTCAGATTGCTCAGAAGGGCGCCTTGATGGAATAAATACTAGTCGGGGTATAGATTGGCAACCATTAATTTCATATAGTACATCGGCACGAATTTTATATTGCTTTGCGATATCACGCCAGGTCATTCCACGCGGGACTTCAACGATGATACCGTTGTAGGGAGGTATCAAGATTTGAGTACCTGCAATAATCGCACGGTTTTGCAGCCCCGGATTCATGGTAAGAATTGATTTAGGCGTGAGATTGTACTTTTGGGCTATTGTTTCAAGGGTTTCACCACTCGATACCGTATGTCGCAAAAACCGCGATAATGCAGCTCTTGGACAACTGCTACTACTTTGAGCTAGCGTATTTGATGGAAGTGCTAATAATACGGCAAATATGTTAAATACGTAACAAATTATCGGTAAGTAGATAGGAGATTTCATGCATGAATCCAAGTGCAGCAGTCTTATTAATTTTAGGTTTTATTTTAGATTTTAGATGGCGATTTGGTAGTAATCGTTCAGGGGGCACCTTCATATAATACGGTTATTGCCATAGAACCAATGAATACATGGCTATGACTACCTGGCAACAAGCTTTTTGCTTGATTAAACTTATAAATTAGTACTTGCTCGCTGCTTTGTTCTTAAAATTATTGTCTCTTACGTGTTATTACTATGAAATTATCCTTAAAGCAATTAATTGTTTATTTTTCTCTTGTGACGGTCGGTGGAATGTTCGGTGGTACTATGGCAATGTTTGCTAATTCTTTTCTTGCTCCACAAGCAAGGCGCCAGTTTCAAGAGTTAAGAAATGTTACAGTTACCTCAACCCCAGATACAATTGTGGCGCCTTCTTTCAGAGGTGTAATTGGGGCAGTTGGAGAGCAAGATGTCAATTTTATTTCTGCTGCGGTTCAACGTACAGGCCCATCAGTTGTACGAATTAATGCCACTCGCAAAGTCGCAAACCCCATTTCAGACGCATTCAAAAATCCAATATTAAAGCGGTTTTTTGGTGAAAATGAGCAACCAGTACCCCAAGAAAGAATTGAACGAGGTACTGGTTCTGGTTTTATTTTGAGTCAAGATGGTCAATTACTTACAAATGCTCATGTTGTAGCTGATACCGACACAGTGCAGGTGACACTCAAAGATGGTCGGACTTTTGAGGGAAAAGTTGTAGGAGTTGATTCGGTTACGGATGTTGCTGCCGTCAAAATTGAAGGTTCTAAGCTACCAACGGTAAAACTAGGTAACTCACAAAATTTAATTCCTGGACAATGGGCAATTGCAATCGGTAATCCACTCGGTTTAGATAATACCGTGACTATTGGCATTATTAGCGCAACTGACCGTACAAGCGCCCAAGTTGGTGTGCCAGAAAAACGAGTCAGCTTTATTCAAACTGATGCTGCTATCAACCCTGGTAACTCAGGTGGCCCACTTCTCAATTCTACTGGTGAGGTAATTGGTGTAAATACTGCCATTCGTGCTGATGCACAAGGTTTGGGGTTTGCTATACCCATAGAAACTGCTGCGCGTATCGCTGGCGAACTATTTACGAAAGGGCGCGTTGAGCATCCCTTTCTGGGAATTGAAATGGTAGATTTAAGTCCAAACAAAAAACAGCAAATCAATCAAGAAAATAACCTAAGTATCAAGCAAGATACGGGGATATTGATTAAAGGAATTACCGAAAAATCTCCAGCGCAGAAAGGCGGACTTCAAGTAGGCGATTTAATTGTCAAGGTTAATCGCAAACCCGTAAGAACGGCCGCTCAAGTTCAAAAGCTCGTAGAATCAAGCTCGGTCGGCGACATTCTAGAAATAGAAGTCAACCGTAATGATAAAATTCAGGCTTTCAAAATCCAGTCGGGAACTTACCCGAAGAGTTAATTGCGCTTATGGCAGTTTTAAGTGCCGTTAGATAAGCCATTAATTAATTAATTTGAATTAATGGCTGCTATTTAAATTATCTAAATGCATCCGCTGTTCCATCTGGCGAAGAAAATATCCCGTCATCATCGCCGATGCCAACAGTCCGGCTAAATTGTCGCGGTCGGTTGTAATTTGTACGTTGAAGTTGTCGGGAGGCAGCATCCCTACTAAGCCTTGGACGTTTTGCGATATGATTTGCTTAATTTCGGGACTGACTGACTGGGCGACGCGCGCTAGAACTTCCGGTGATTGGTGCTGGAGGTAATTGAGTAACGGATTTGGATGTTCCTCAAAGCTCTCATTCATGAGTTCCGAAGTGCGGCCATCGAAGTTGTCATTTAAAAAGTTAGGGTCAAATACCATTGGCTATTTTTTTTAGCTGAGTTGCTAATTCTACTCTAAACCATAGCATTAAGAGTGAGCCACATTCCAAGGTGTGAAAGGCACTATTGAAAGTGTCCCTACTCAAGCGTGCTGTTATTAACTTGCTTCTGCTTGTGGTAAGAGTTCTAATTCTAACTGACGCTCTTCTTGCCGTGCTACAAAAGGCTGTGGAAGTTGGTCGATTTGGAAGTACTGGTTAAATTTTGCAGTTGTTTGTAGCGAGTACGAGCGAGAATCGCTATCACGACGTTTACGAATAAAGCCTTGCTCAACTAATTCTTGAACATGTTGATATGCTCCAGAACCACGCACGTTGATTAAATCGCTTTGTTTAATTGGACTATGAAGTGCAATCGCTGCTAGAGTCCTTAAGGCGCCTACACCTAACTCTACAGGAATCAGCGTTTGCACTAAATCTTGATAATCTGAACGTACTTGCAGACAGTAACCACCTGAAGTTTCAACTACTTCTAAAGCAGTATCTCGATGGGCATATTCATCAATTAGCTCGATAACTCCCTCTTGTGCCGTCATTCGGTCACATGCTGCATATTCGGCTATTTCGCCAATAGACAAGGGTCTACCCTTTAAATAGAGAATTGCTTCGATTTTTGCCGCTGCTATACTCATTGGCTTCCAAGACAAATAACAAGTGAGTGGCACGGATTTTACCATTATATACTGGTAGCGTCAAGGGTATTTATCCAAGATTAATCTTTCTTTGGTTTAGTATAAATTCGGCGATGGCTAAGTCTTGGGGTGTAGTAACTTTCAAATTGGTTTCCTCCCCAGCCACAACTTTGACTTTGTAACCGCATTTCTCGAATAAAGCCGCATCATCGGTAACTTCCCAGCCGTTTTCAACTCCTAACTGATGACACTCAATAAGTAATTTAACATCAAACCCTTGTGGAGTTTGCGCCGCCCATAAATTTTTACGGTCGGGTGTGCCAGTAATTATCCCACTAGAATCAACAACTTTAATCGTATCTTTTACGGGTATTGCTGCGATTAAACCAGCACATTCACGTACTGAAAAAGCACATCTATCAAATAAACCTGGAGTCGCAAGACATCTGGCGCCATCATGAATTAATACTTGTTGTGCTTCTGGTGGCAAAGCCTTTAAGCCATTGTATACAGATTCTTGACGAGTGGCGCCACCTTGAATCAATTGTACTGGTTTGCTCAAATTTAATGATTCTAAAATTGTATTTATTGCTTCGTAGTCTGTAGGCTGCGATATAATGCCAATCGAGTTAATTTCCACAGATGAAGAAGCCGCTAATAACGTCCAAGCGAGAATAGGACGCTTTAGAAGCGATAGTAAAAGTTTATTGCGGTCGCTTCCCATCCGCTTACCCATACCCGCAGCAGGAATTAGTAGATACATAGTTAATAAAAGCTAATAAAAACAAGAATACTCAATATAATGCCTAATCGCTGCGGAAGTTACCATTCGCAGCAAACAACTAATAAAATGATTAGCGAGTAGCCCTAAGAGCCTTAAAAATAATTATGCGAGTAGTAGCCCTTGTCTCAGGTGGAATAGGCGACCAAATTCTCTTTTTCCCCACAATTGATACAATTAGGCGCCATTATCCAGACGCGCAAATCGATGTCGTTGCATCAAGCCGTTCAAAGGCTGCTTACCGGGTAAGTAAGTCAGTGTCAGAAGTGTTAACGTTTGATTTTGAAGACCGTAATAGTTTAGCTGACTGGGGTAACTTAGTTGGTACAATTCGTGACCGTGAGTACGATGTTGCAATTACCCTTGAACAAAGCTGGGCTGTTGGTCTAATGCTATGGTTAACCGGAATTCCTACCCGCGTTGGCTTTCTTAGTTTTGGTTCTGGGTTTTTAACTTATAAAATACCTATGAACTCCCAACAGTACCTTGCTACTACATATCATGAACTTGTTCAAGGCTTGGGTATTAAATCACCTTGCCCAGAATTAGCACTCTCAGTCCCAAAGCCAGATATTGAATGGGCAACGAATGAACAAAAACGCCTTGGTATTAAAGATACTGGGTACGTACTATTATACGGTACCTCCGAGTCTTCGTCTGAAACTGGATTGAATAATATTTACCCAACGAAAAATTGGTTGCAAATCATTCAAAATTGGCAACTCAAACAACCTGATATGCCATTAATTGCTGTTGCGACCTCAGAGAGCGAAGAGTTGATACGTACCCTGAAAGAGTCGGCGCCAAATTTCAAGGTTACCGTCCCTGACAATATTGGTAAACTAGCTGCCATGATTGCAGGTGCCAACTTAATGGTATGTGACTCTAGCTACCCAATGCACCTAAGCGTCGCGGTTCAAACCTTCACTGTTGCCTTATTAGGCGCCAATAACAGCACCAAGTTGTTACCAAAAAACGATAAATTCCTCGCTATTCAATCACCCACTGGTAATATAGCGGATATTTCAAGTCAAACCGTTTTAGAAAAAATCTGGGGTGGTTAATTAGTTCTATAGGCAGGCAAACTAGTCTGCCTTGATACAAATTACATGATTTAATATTTTTCTTTACAACCTCTAGCCATTTAAAATATTTATCTCTTGAAAAACTAGAAATTGGCTTGTTGTAGTTAAGCAAACAGTTTAATATTTTCTTTTGATTTAAGATTTGATTTAGTTTTTTGAAGAAAAATAAAGCTAACTACAACTCCTTGAGGAAAGATAAGTCTATACCTAAAGACTGATATTTGGTTATGTGGGATAAAAAGTATATTGCGACTACTTGAATTTTCTTTAATCAAGTTACAAACTAAGTTAACAGTAAATTTTTCAATTCGGTTAATTAAAGCTAAGTTGGCGAGAGTTGATTGAATATCGAGTTGTATTTGATGCTGGTACCTCAAATACGTTCTTAGGGTGATTTGACCAATTAAAGAAACTTTCAGGAATTGAAACTGTATGTTTGTATTTATATTTTGGCAGACTTTTATATAGGTATTAAATATTCTTCGATTGCGAGTAAAGTAACTTTTATGTATGGTAATTGACTGAGCATAAGATATTCTAATGCTCATAATCAAGTGCGTTGCGTAACATTACAGTAGCAAGTCGAAAGTTTGTGATGATTGTAATTTATAATACCTAAAAAAATAAAATGAGTGGTCTCACCCCTCTGTACAAGTCAGAGTAGAGCTAAGTAATATATTAATCTTTCAACGAAGGTTTTGGTTCTGAGGTTAGTGCATCAAGTTGTTATCAGCTTCATAGGTTTCTTTCCTATTAGAGAGTTCATATATCAACTCTTTGTAGCATTAAGGTGCCTGTTTAGCTTACTCACATAAGTAGTAATTGTAAAACATGACACTAACATTGAGTTTAAAAAGCTTATATCGTAAGGGTTTCAGCGGCATCAGCCAAAAAAATAGAAATTTTTTTAATTAATCTGTTAGTTTCGGCAACTGTTTGGGAACACTATATAGGACTGAAATTAGAGACGAATACAAAGTCAGTCTCTACACATTGTTATCTAAATTAACATTGTGGTTCTATTATCAACCCTAGTTTGTCAAGTATACCATTTAACAATTGATAAAGTATCCAGATTGAATCCAAATGACATCTATCTAAAGATAGATAATTAGATAATCTGGAAGACTCCTAAAAGGAGATGTATGGGTTGAATAGCTGATTAACCAAATTAAAAGTGATTGGCGTGCGTCTACTGATAGATTTGATATTCTCAAGGGGACAATATAATGGCGATTAAATTACATAGCTTTGTTATTACCGGAAAACGATACATCCAAGTTGACAGTCAACCACTTCATATCACTGGCATATTCAAAAAAATCACGGAGTGGATTAAATTACGTAAATGTAGCCTTAATGATATCCGTAATGCTTATTATTATTGTGAAGAAGATGGTACAGTTACCTTCTATCAGGCAGATAAATCGGAAGTAGAGCATCCTGGAATATGGACTTACATGTTATATGAATGTCCAGAAGGTCAAGAAAATGTATTCCCGGACTCTGGAATTGACACAAGTCTAAAACCGCTCTATCGACTTTTAGCAGGTGATAAACTCGCGCAAGAAACAATTAACATCAATCAGTACCTTGAGTATCGCTATCAAGAAGGTAAATATCTTGATGTTCAATTGCCATTAGGCTGGGATAATACTGAAGCTAGAAAAATTTCTAATTTATTATATAGAGAGTATCAAGTATTTAATACCTCAGCAATTTTTGCCGAAACCGCAGGTGAAAAATATATGCAAGCGGTTATGAAAAAATTTATTCAAGCTGCTACATCTATTTTAGAAGCGGGTGGTAACTCTCTTGAATTTGAGTACATGCAGCACGAAATTCTCAGACAAGTTAAAATTGATGATATGGCCAATTTAATCTTAGATTTAAATGATTATCGTATTTGGCAAGCTTTATTACCAAGCGAATCAAAAGCTGTTGAATATGCTTTCAATACTGCCTTAAGTCGCATTGCGTAAATTAAATAACGTAGAGACGCGATTTATCGCGTCTAAATACATGTTGTAAAGACGCGATTTATCGCGTCTCTACATCGATTAAAACATTGAAAATAGACCATCTTCTAGGTCATATCCTAATAACTGCGCCATTGCTTTAAGTCTAGATTGGTGCGGTATTTCTTGTTTTTTAAGCCAGTCGGTTAAAATAAAAATCTTGCTCATCAAGAATATTTCTAGTGCTTCTGGGTTGTATTGTATTCCTTCTTTTGTGAATTGGTGCGGTACTAACATTGCCGCATAGCGAGTAAATTCTTTTTCTTGCCAATTTAAAAAAAATGGTAGCCACGGGTAACGTGTATCTAAACGAACAAACCACAAACGAATTTCGGGTATTTCTGAAAGTTCGCGTGGGTCTCCGTCTTCTCTTGGATAGTCAATATTGAAAATTAGCTGCTGCTCGTTTGACAGAATTGCGTTTTTTGAACTAATTTGTTCTATTACCTCAACAGCGGGTGAAATGTCCAAAGTATTAATTTGGTCAATATTTACTGTAATTGTAGTTGACATTTACTTTCTCGCGCTTTTCATAACAAATTACCAGCTATCATGCCTGCAAGCAAAATAAATCCTATCCAAACATTTTGCTTAAACATTTCAGCATATGCTATACTAGTGAGGCTGTCATCTTTTAGACGCATTAATTGCCAAGCCCAGCCTAGTGCAGCAAGTGCAAGACTTAACCAGAAAGCAATATGAAGGTGAATAGCAAAACCTAACCAGCCAAGCAGAGCAACAGTACCAATGTAAAAAAGACCAATTGCAATGGGGGCATAGGCGCCGAAAAACAAGGCGCTAGAATTAACGCCAATACGTTTATCGTCTTCTCTATCGCTCATAGCGTATACAGTATCGAACCCTAAAGTCCATAGTACAGTGGCACCCCATAATAACCAAGTCGGCTGCATTATATTTTTTGTAACAGCGCTCCAGCTAATTAAAACGGCAAAACCCCAAGCAATGGATAGTACCAATTGTGGAACGGGAAATACTCTTTTGGCGCCTGGGTAAAGAACAATAACTGGAACAGCAGCAACACACAACCAAAATGAGAGCGGGTTGAGATAAAAAGCCAGACCTGCCGCACAAACAAAAGAAATAATAGCAACAGCGATACCAACTTTTACAGAAAGTGCGCGTGAAGCTAAAGGACGGTTTTTAGTGCGCTCAACTTCTGGGTCAATGTTTCTATCCCATAAATCATTAATTACACAACCAGCAGCACTAGTAGCAAGGGTGCCAAGCACAATGACGCCAACTAAAGGTAGTGGAGGTTTTCCCGCTGCTGCTAGGAATACAGCCCACAAGGCAGGAATCATTAAGATTAATCTTCCTTCGGGCTTGTGCCACCTCAAAAGCTGAATTATGGCAACAGCCGTGTTTTGGTGGTTTTCGAGTGACTTTAGCATGAACAGGAAAAATGATTTGCGAACAATATTTAATACATCTTCACATTTATAGGATAACTTTTTTTGCTATTGATTAAGATGATTCATCAACATAACCTTTTAAATACATTTAATTTGTTGTGTTGATGGTAAGCAGCTAAGTGAATGTCATATTTTGTTGGTTTAAAGCTTGCGGTTCGTTCATAGAGATAACTAAAAATGGTGGATACAGCTACGTCGGCTAGCTTTTCAGTTGGATTAACAACAACTGACCTACAACGGATAATTGCTGCAATTGATTTGGGAACAAATTCATTGCACATGGTAATTGTACGGATTGAACCGACATTACCAGCATTTAGCATTATTGCTAGAGAAAAAGAAACAGTTCGACTTGGTGACCGAGATTTAGAGACAGGTAATTTAAAGCCTGAAGTTATGAAGCGGGCAATTGCTGCACTGCGGAGGTTTCAGGATGTTGCGAAAACCTTCAACGCCGAAACTCAGATCGCTGTGGCAACTTCTGCTGTACGTGAGGCGCCTAACGGTAGAGATTTTCTACATCAAATCGAAACTGAGTTAGCATTAGAGGTTGATTTAATATCCGGTACTGAAGAAGCACGACGAATTTATTTGGGTGTGCTATCGGGAATGGAATTTAACAACCAGCCCCACATGATAATCGATATTGGTGGTGGTTCTACCGAGATTATTTTGGGTGATAGCCACGAAGAACGAGTTCTTACTAGTACAAAAATAGGCGCCGTGCGCTTAACAACTGAACTAATTACCACTGACCCAATTTCTACAGCAGAGTTTGACTACCTCCAAGCATATTCAAGAGGAATGCTCGAACGTTCGGTAGAAGAAGTACGAGCAGACTTACGACTGGGTGAGTATCCACGTTTAGTAGGGACAGCGGGAACTATCGAAACACTCGCAGCAATTCATGCGCGCGAACATTTAGGTTTTATTCCTTCAACGCTCAACGGTTATCAGTTTCCATTGCGAGACTTACGTGAGTTAGTAGCTCGTTTACAAACTATGAGCAACGTCGAGCGAGCAACAGTTCCGGGAATGCCAGAAAAGCGTTCAGAAGTAATACTCGCAGGAGCAGTTATTTTACAGGAAGCAATGACGCTGCTAGGATGTGAAGCCATTACTGTTTGTGAACGTTCGTTGCGTGAAGGTGTAATTGTTGACTGGATGCTGACTCACGGTTTAATAGAAGACCGTTTGCGCTACCAAGGTTCGGTACGTCAACGTAGCGTACTCAAAACAGCCAAGAAGTATCACGTTAATTTGTCTCATAGCGACCGTGTAGCAAACTTTGCGACAAGTATATTCGACCAAACTTCATGTATTTTACACAACTGGGATAACGAAACACGTCAGCTACTATGGTCAGCAGCAATTTTGCATAATTGTGGTCACTACGTTAGCCATTCTGCCCACCATAAACACTCATACTACTTAGTTCGCAACAGCGAATTACTAGGTTACAGCGAAACTGAAATTGAAATTATCGCCAACATAGCGCGCTACCAACGAAAATCTCCACCAAAGAAAAAACATGAAAACTACCGCATTTTGGTAAACAAAGAGCATCGTTTAATGGTAGACCAATTAAGTGCTATATTGCGTCTAGCAACTGCCCTTGACCGCAGACAAATTGGAGCAGTAGCGCGCGTTCATTGCGACTACAACCAACAAGAAAAGCTTTTTAAGTTAAGAATTCATCCATCAAACCCTAGCGATGATTGTGCGCTAGAACTTTGGAGCTTAGATTACAGCAAAGAAGTGTTTGAGCAAGAGTTTAATCTCAAAGTCTCCCCCATCTTAGAACCAACTGTAGTCAAAGTCAGTTAAACTTCTTGTAAATTTCTCTTGTGGAGCGGGCATCCCTGCCCGCCCATCCCACAAAATCACCCCAAAAAATATCAAGCTCAAATTGATACAAAATTAAAATAACTATCATTTGATTAAATATATATTTTTCTTCCAATTGAGTAAATATAAAAACTTATTTTCACGCATTGATACATATTAAATTAATCCATTACTGGAAATAATAGTAGACTCTAAGTTATTAAGGGTGTACCGATAGCATTTAAGTATATAAACATACTTTTTCAACTATCTATAAATAATTTTTATTCAATCTCGCTTCATATCAAAAGCGAGAATATATGCTTTTGTCGCGCATTCTATCTGGTTACGTTGTTAAAGCAATATTGAAGATAACGCGAGGTTAATTTAATGTCGATGTTAAATTTGGCTGCCTATAGTTTGTTAGCTTTTGCTGCTCCAGAAATAAACCATGTTCAAAATAATTCTTACCTGAATCAAGTAAACCCTAACTCTACTATAACGGTTTCCAGTATTGCATCTAATTCTTCTTCAAATACCGATATTTTTGCTGCTCACATTGAAAAAATAAAACAGAATTTACCGTCTGATTTGAGAATGCGTTTACCATCCGGGATATTATTAAGCAAAAATACCAAAAATTATACAGTAGAAGTATTTAGCACTTCTCAATCTCGTTCAACCGTTTATGTTTACGATTGTGAACAGCAGCAGTATAGTTGCTTTATTGGTAGTTTTAGTGTAGCGAATACAAGCTCGGATGAAGCTTTGCAAGAATTTAAACAATTTCAGAATATTGCCAAACCAATAACTATAGCAAATAATCTTCAGGGATATTTATTAAAGGGTCAAGGACAAAACGGACTACCAGATTCGCAAATTATTTGGCAGCAAGATAACCAATTTTATAAAGTTACATTACTGGATGAGTCTAATGATTTATTAAAAATAGTAAATTCAATGGTAGATTCGGCGCCAATTGTTAATACGGCTCTTGCGATTATACCAAGTCGGCGCCCTGTTTTAACAACAGCAGAACACCTACGAGGCGGAGAAATTTTAACAACTATCCGCAACCGTCGCTTTATCCAAACTGGAAGTGCAGCTAAAGATGGTTTGACAGACCAACCAACTATTGGTGTTAGCTGGGGTGTTAACGATAATTTAGAATTGACCCTAGATGTACAAACAATTGATAATTCCGGGCCTGTTCGTCAGGGTAAATTTAGTGTTCAACGAATTAACTCAGAAAGCACTACTAACTTTTTTCAAGAAACTACGCTGCAAGCAAAACAACAAATTTGGCAAAGTCAAAATGGTACACAAGCTCTGAGTGGTGTAGTTGCACTTTCAAGAGCAGGTGGAGGTCGTCCATATAGGTTTAGTGATAACGCTGGTCTTTCTGTTGCAGGACTTAATAAACAAACTGTTTTTTCTCTAGAACTGCCTTATACCATCACACCTAACGACCAGTGGCAATTTACCCTTTCTCCCAAGGTTGCTTTTTTACCAGAAGATAATGCCTTATATTTAAACAAATTTCCTAATTCTAACTCAGGTTTTGGAACTACCTTTGGTTTGGCATCTGGTATCAGTTATAAATTGAGTAATCGCTTCATAATTTGGGGTGATGCTTTTGTGCCATTTTCTGGAAATAACACCATCAACCGAGATACTGGATTAGCAACGAAAACTATTGCTTATAATGCAGGTTTAAGGTATGTAATTAATCCTCGACTTTCTACAGATTTATTTGTTTCTAATGCTTTAGGCAATACAGGCGCCTTATCTTTAATTGCCGATAGAGAATATACTGCGATAGGACTTGGCGTTAATTATGTACCAGGAATTACAAATGCCAACCGTAGCTATCCTGAGCATTTTGGCGCCACACAGCAACCAGCACCTTCTTCATACGCAGGATTTGGATTTTTAGATGGTGGTACAGTTCGCAAAAATCAATTATTAACAACTTTTCAAGCAGGTGGGCAAGGACTTTTACCCAACATTCGTTATGGGTTGTTAGATGATTTAGAAATTGGTGCTTTTTTAAGTAGTATTCCCGGTACTGTCGATGAGTCGCAATTTGGCTTTAGCACAAAAGTTCGTCTTCTGCATCAAAAGTCAGGCAACCCATTTACATTAAGTTTGGCAGGCACAATTGCACGCTCGAATAACGTTTTAACAAACTTTGTAAATAATAATCGTAACCGATTTAAGCAGTTAGGTTTAAAGAAAGGTGGATTTGCTTTTAGGAATGAAAGGGAAGGAGAGTTATTTGTTTATAGTATCTCTGCTCCCATGCACTACCAATTTCAGGGAGGAAGTGCAGTTTGGTTAACCCCAACTTTAGGTTTTATACAGCGTGATGGATTGGAAATTGCCGGATTAAACTTTGGGGGTTCCGTTCCTTTGTCAAAAGACTTAAATGCAATTGCTGAAGTTGGTGTGAATCTCAAAAATAACGGTAACGCTTTTATTGGCAACCAGCGTGAATCAATTATTCCTTGGACAGTAGGTTTACGTTGGAATCCATCTTCGCTTTTAGGTAATATAATCAACGGTCTAGAATTAGAAGCATACTTCACAAATCGCCTCGGCTCCAATCCTTTTGATAGTCTCAGAGTGCGCGCAGACAATGAAACTACATTTGGTGTCGGTGTATTACTACCAATCCAATTTTAATTGTAGCACAGGCATCCCTGCCTGTGTTAACCTATAAATTGCTGTGCTAACCTATAAACTGCTTCAAACTAGTTGACTTTAACAAATAAATAGATACTATAGTTAACAACACAACCAAGGCGCCCATTAAAGGAAACATTATATTTAAAGGAACTAAACTTGGAAGTAAACTTATTTGATAATGTTGAACTAGCAAAAATAGCAAAGATTGCCAATATTTATGTATTGCAAATAGTCCTAGCGAGTATTGAGATAATTTTTGTATATACCAATTTTCGGGAATTTTGAGCGTGTAAACATAGCAGAACAGAGTTAAGGCGCCGCATACTATCGAAATTCTTCCATAAATACTTTGGTTGTAACCATAAATACGTAAATATATATCATGAAGTGAAAATAAAATGTATGCCACTAAGTAGTAAAATCTAAATTTTAATATTTTATCTGAGTAATTAGCAATGTAAAAAGCTATTGGAATATAAACAATAAAATTTGATAGCCAATGATAGGGAATACTAGAATTTGCTATACCAACAGTCTCAAAGTATAACAAAGAAAATATAATAGTGACAAACGATAATAATTTAATAAATTTATCTGACTTGATTTGAAAAAACAAAAAGCTAATTATCGTTAACACCATTAAATTAAATAAGAAATAAAATACAGAATCGCCAGCAAAGGGTAAGCTGGGCTTTAAGCCTGTAATAATATCCCAAGAGAAATCAGGAACTTCTCTAGTAACGGTAAATAAGAAAATATTATGAAATATAGACCAAAATGTGAATAATTTAAAAAGCTTAATTAATCTAATTTTTAGATATTCTCTGTCTGGCTTTTTAATAAAAAATAAGTAAAGGGAAACAAGGAAAAATAGAGGGACTGCTAATAAAGACAGCTGTAGTTCCAAATCTCGAACTATTCGAGCAATAACGACAATCATTACATGCGTATCGTTATTGACAAAAAAGCTAATAGGGCGTAGGTGCCAAATTAAGACAAAAATAATGCTAATTGCTTTTAATGCGTCTAATCTTGTGTCTCTTTCTATCTTCATCGGTTTCTAGGTAAACTCACATCTGATAGATATAATTCCCACTAACCAAGCGATTCTCACAATGAATAAGTACAAATTCCTTCACAAATCGCAATGTGCCCGGTAAAATTAGGTAAAGCAATCATTATGCGTCGTTAAAATAAAGGCTTCGCCAATCCCATGCAACTGAACGAGCGTGCATCACGCCTTCCCCTAGCTCCAATACTTTTAATTGCGCCGTTTTTCCTCTGGGGAACGGCGATGGTGGCAATGAAAGGTGTAATTGACCATACTACGCCGATGTTTATGGCTGGGGTACGAATAATACCAGCAGGTGTAATGATTTTAATTGCAGGTGCCCTAATGGGTAAACCTCAACCACGCTCTAAAAAAGCCTGGTTATGGATTACGCTATTTGCCTTGATAGATGGAGCGATGTTTCAAGGATTCCTCGCTCAAGGATTAGTACGTACAGGCGCCGGCTTAGGTTCGGTGATGATTGACTCACAACCCTTGGCAGTTGCGCTTATGTCACTATGGCTATTCAAAGAACGCATAGGACTGTGGGGATGGTTGGGTTTAAGTCTAGGTGTTGGGGGTATTAGTTTTATCGGCTTACCTGAGCAATTAATTCTGAGCTTAATTTCAAGTGACGTTACTTTTGAGCCGACATCATTGTTACTATCACCTTACTCACTGTTTGAAAGTGGAGAATGGTTAATGCTGCTAGCCGCTTTATCAATGGCAGTGGGAACAGTTTTGATTCGGTACGTTACAAAACATGCAGACCCAGTAATGGCAACTGGATGGCATATGATTATAGGTGGCTTGCCATTATGGGGAATTTCTGCGGTTACTGAAACACACCAATGGTCTAACTTGGTAAGTTCTGATTGGATCGCACTCAGTTACGCTACAGTTTTTGGAAGTGCGATAGCATACGCTTTGTTTTTCTATTTTGCTTCAAGCGGTAATTTGACGTCTTTGAGTTCGTTAACTTTTCTAACGCCAGTATTTGCCTTATGTTTCGGTAATTTATTGCTCGGAGAAGTTCTAAACTCTATACAATGGACAGGTGTCGGTTTAACGTTAATTAGTATTTACCTGATTAACCAACGTGATACCCTAGCGCTCACCAAAACAAAAATCCCCGTCAAGGAAATAAGCGCAGCGCAACAAACTACTTTAACCGTGCCTGTAAAGCATACAGAGTCAGAAGCAATGCGTTCTTGAGTGTAGCTACTGAGTTGGCGTGATATCTTAATTACGCACGGGTGATTCTAGGTTCCAAAATCATAAATCTGATGATTTATTTGATTCAAGGCACCAATAAAATTTTTCTGTCCATATAAAAGTTAACATTTACTTACAAATGAAGTTATCGTATTAATCGGTAATTTACAATACATGTACTGACTCAAACTTTCTGATATGAGGCTATGCGGTTCTTCCATCCTGATTACTAGCTGTTTGCTTGCTGGGTTTAGCACAAGTCAAATTGCCATATCGAGTCAAAAGTTGCCTGATGCTGTCAAATTCGCACAAGCAACACCAACAAATTCACTCTTCAGCACAAATGCTGAAACAAGTAACCAGCGTTTATTAAGACCTGGTAATTCAGGTGCGGAAGTTAAAGCATTGCAAACCAAACTCAAACAGTTAGGGTTATATACTGATGACATAGATGGCGATTATGGTGTTAGTACGCGGATAGCAGTATCAAGGTTTCAAGCAGACAATAATTTAACCGCAGATGGTATTTTCGGCGCCACAACTCGTTCAAAACTCGATGCTGCCGTTTTACAGAAAACACAACCGACACCAACAGCTAGTCCAACTGCAACTACCAAGGCGCCTTCAGAGGGTGGAAGAGGTATATTTTGGTGGGCGCTAGTTGGACTGGGGTTAGTAGGAACAACTGGCGCTATTGCTTACTTATTGCGAAAATTTAGCCCACCAAAACCAGATATAGGTGGTTTCAAAATTATAAACTCAGAAGTCTTAAGCACAGACTATAGTGAAGGAGTGACAACATACAAAGATTTAAGCCATATCGAACCACAAGAACCCAAGGTAATGGCTTTACCACCACAAAAACAAACAATTATCCAAGATTTTGAGCCAGTTATTGAGTCAACAGTTGAGCCAGAACCGCAAAATGGTTTACATAACGATTTGCATGACCCAGATGTAACTTCAAGCGAATTACTGGCGCCAGAAACAACTTCTCGTCTTGCCAAAGTTAACATAGTTGACGAATTAGTTAAAGACCTTCGTAGTACCGACCCCAACAAACGACGCAAAGCAATTTGGGATTTAGGACAGCAAGGAGACTCACGCGCAATTCAACCGCTTGTAGATATAATGATAGACGCTGACTCGCAACAGCGCAGCTTGATATTAGCAGCTTTATCTGAAATTGGTACTCGTACCCTTAAACCAATGAACCGCGCGTTAGCAATGTCACTCCAAGATGAAAGTCCAGAAGTTCGACAAAACGCAATTCGTGATTTAACGCGCGTATACGACATGATGACACAATTAAGTCAAATGTTATATCACGCCAGCCACGATAACGACGCGAATGTACAAGCAACAGCAAAGTACGCACTATCACAAATGAATCGAATTCGCTCACTGGCGCCAGATACTTCCCCCGAAGAATAATTTTAACTTTTCACGAATTAAAAAAGGTAAAAGTGCTGGGTATCGCGTAATATATCTAGTCGAATCACCCACCAGCGTCTTACTAATAACAATTTATTCAAAATCTGATCGGGAAGATATAGAGGCAAACGAAATTAAAGAAATTATTAACCAATACTACAGCGATTAACGAGGAATGAATTCGCAATATAGCATTGTTATTCAGTGGTCAATGGAAGACAATAAATACATTGTAAGCTTACCTGAGTTTGGCCCATATGCACATACTCATGGGGATACTTATGCTTCAGCGCTTAAAAATGCTGAGGAAGTTTTAGAGTTATTAATAGAAGATTACCAAGCACAAGAAAAACCGCTGCCGCAACCAATAACAATCTCAAGCAGGGCTTAATTCCTGCATAGAGTTTTTAGCTCTGGCTACAATAAAAGGAGATTCTATATAAATTAGCCAATTTTCATCGATACATTTCATTTTTGAATCAAAAATCAATGTTAATTCAGCTATTTCATCTATTTCATCTTGGTGATGAAGTGATTTACCATCCTGAGTTAATGTAGCTGCTTTGAGCATAAAATTAATTGTTATCCAGCCAGACTCATCTTTTTTTTCGCTGGTTACATTTAAGGAACCACTGATAAAATTTGCTTCGATTGGGGTAATAAATTCAATTTCTTCATAAAAATCATTTTCATCTTGGTATCCAATCACTTTATAATTGCAAGCTTTCAGATGGTTTGCAACAAGTGCATCTAAATCAATTTCGTTAAGTATTTCCGTAAATTCTTGCCAGATTGGATGGTTACTTAAGTTAATAGTTATCAGAATTACTTATGCTTATTTTTTGTTGGTGTTAGGGGTAAGCGCTCAAAATCCTGACATATATTTTATATTGATTTTGATATTAGTTTCAGGGCCTGCGATAAAGAATGCTGATTCGCTAAATTTCGGCGCCCGATTTGTAATTTCTGGGTTTTGAGAAAATCCAAAACCTTCACGTGGCATTCCTAAGCTGTCCATTTCCATAGTTTTAGTGCTATTTTCATCGTGCAATAAAACAACAGCGTAACTACCTGCTTTGAGTTGGTTAAATTTAATATTTAAGGGAATTTCTGTAATTTTGAAACATTTATCTTGTAGAGCTTTTTTTCCCTCATTTGGAAATCCTTTGCTGCTGCCAAAAAGAGTGATGCAAACTTGACCTGCGTTATTTCTCAAACCGTCGATTTCAACATTAAGACTACCTTTAAAATCAGCTTTTGCGCTTGTAGAGAATAACAACCCTAACAACGGCGCCCATGCCAAGTTAATTCCGAATCGTTTCGTCATAGTATCTAATGGCGACATAGCGTAATAATTTCTGGGAAAACATCGTAAATCTGTATTAGACGTGGGCGAATTTATAGTCATAGCCATCGGCACGATATGCAAAACTAACGTTTCTCATTGTAGAAACATTTACCCTTTCGTTATTAATTAAAACTTCAAACCCTTTGGGGGTTGGTGTTTTTACTCTTGCAGTATAAGAACCACATGGAACTCTCACTTTCTTCTCAATGCCTTTTTTCTTGTTGCCTTTTGTCATACAAGGTTTATCTAGCTTGAATCTGACTATATCGCCTGTATGTATGTGGGTATACTTTTTCTTTGGCGCTATTGTTTTTACAGTTCCATCGGGATTTTTCTTAACAATTTCTTTACCTGTTTTCTGACATGTTTCTGTAATTAATGCAGGGAATCCCCTCTCGTTAGTCTTTCTACTTTGTCTATTACCATGCCCTTTAGATATTACAATTAGAGGTTGGTAAGTCAATATCTTAATGTTGCTGCCAGACTCACCAACACAAGCCGCATCGATGCTATGAGCCTTGGATAAATTCTGTTTGACTCTATTCATCTTAGTTCTGCCACCTGTCCAATTTTTGACATTGTTGTATTTTGATGCCATATTGGATATTGCTTCTCTTGTTGAATTTACAGCAGCAGCATCTCTTAAAGGAGACTTGGCTTGGTTTAAAATTTTCGACAATTTTTGCCTGTCGTCTAAAAAATCAGAAATATTCATATCTCCTTTACGTTGGTTACAATTATGGCAAGCCAACGTTAAATTACTGATTCTATCACTACCACCTTTAGACTTTGGAGTTATATGTTCTATCTCTAATTGCACATCTTTTACCCCACAATACACACATTCTCTACCCCATTTCTCTAAGAGGTATTCTCTGATTTCATAGCCCATCAGCTCGCCTTGTTGATATTCGATACCGCTGATCAGAGAGTTAGCTAATTTTTGCATGTCGAATTTGACTTGTTCGATTTCAATTACAACAATTGGGCAGAACTTACAAAACCTTTTAATCCAAGTTTTTACTGTTAATACGCGATGCATTAAAGACGGTGCTAGCCACCCTAAACGTTTGCGCTTATTAAAACGTTTTTTCCGATGCCTTAAATTTCTGGAACGTCTACCCCGTCTAAATCCTGCTCTAGTTAATAAGTCCGAACGAATTTGCATTCCACGGTGTTGTAGCTCCATACGAAATACAATGTCTGAACCACACTGTATTGCAAAACCTGTCCATTTTGAGCCGGGATCGATTTTAAGAAAATATTCTTTAAGAGTGGGGTTAAAAACTTGTTTTTTTAGAATTAGTACAAATGGATAAGTTCTGAGAACTGCTGCTTTTTCTTGAGTTAAAAGCTTTCTTGCCCGTGCCGGATGCACCATATTTAAGAAACTTTTATCCGCATTCAATACGAAAACGTGATTTGTCAGCATTTTGTTTTTTGGCAAGTACTCCATTTGAGGTAAAGTTTTTGGCAGTTACGCCGCTCTTTTAGGGTAAAGTTTGCTTCAACAATGTTTAAGGTTTTTGTCACGTCTAACCAAGACAGTTCGCGGATTTTGGTTTTTCTCCTTCATAAACTAGATAATGTTCCTCATCCGAGCGCTTAGGACTAGCGAATCCTATTAAGCTCCTAGTACCCTTAAACGTAGCCATCTGGCTGAGTCTGGTGTAGCCGGGTAGGTTCCTACCTTCCATTAATCACAGATTGCCCAGATTTTATACTGATTAATTGTGATTTACGTCGGATTGCTCCGCTTTATTAGCTACTCATAAAATTAAAGTTTACCTTGATGTTTCAAGTACCATGCAGAATATATCACCATTACCCAAGCGTTTAAAGTTACTTTTCGTCTCAACCCCAGTCGGAGGACTTGGAACTGGACTGGGTGGAGGTGTTGAACTTAGTTTATACAACATTGCAAAATACTTTATAGAGCAAGGTCATACACTGCAAATTGTTGCTCCCTCTGGTTCATTGTGGAATCGAGATATTTTCAATATAGTTGAAATTACTGGTAATTTACAGATTATTGCTCAAATTCAAGAACGTGATACCCCTATAACTATGCCTGATAACTCGCTATTGGCGAATATGTGGGAATACGCACGCTCAGTTCAAAACGAGTATGACTTGATTGTAAATTTTGCTTACGATTGGTTGCCATTTTACCTCACACCGTTTTTTCAAACACCGATAGCTCACTTTGTGAGTATGGGTTCGCTTAGTAATGCTCTCGACACAGTTATTGCTCAAATCTCCAAGTTATATCCTGGCACAATTGGATTTTACACTCCTTCGCAAGGCGCCACTTTTCCTTCATTAACTCCTCCGTTATATTACTTAAGCAGTGGTATTGATTTATCGCTATATCAATTTTGCGCCGAACCCAAAGAACAATTGGCAATTTTAGGAAGAATTTCACCTGAAAAGGGTTTAGAAGATGCGGTAGCAGTAGCAGCACAGACGAATATACCGTTAAAAATAATGGGTAAAATTCAAGATCAAGCATACTGGCAAAAAATTATAAACGATTATCAAGGGGCGCCTATTGAGTATTTAGGATTTCTACCAACTGATAAAATGCAGCAAGTTGTGCGTGAGTGTAAAGCGTTATTAATGGCGCCAAGGTGGGTAGAAGCATTTGGTAATGTAGCAATAGAAGCGCTTGCATGTGGTGTTCCGGTAATATCTTACGCGCGTGGTGGTCCTGCGGAAATAGTTAAAGATGGCAAAACAGGGTTTTTAGTAGAACCTGATAGTGTAACAGGTTTAATAGACGCTGTTAAACGTTTAGATAGTATCGACCGTTATGAATGTAGAAAACAAGCTGAGACAGAATTTTCACTTCTTCCTTTGGGCGCCAGATTTCTTCAGTGGTTTGAAGATATTTTGCAACGGATACAACGGATGTAACGGATATCAATATGACATTCTTGAGATGCTACGTCTTATGTTAAAAACCTCTCCCCCGACCCCTCCTCATAAGGGTAGGTTTTTTTTCTAAAAAAGGTGAAAAGGCAAGGTAGACAAGGTAGAAAAACGCCTCAAGAGTCTACTTGTCTTCCTGTCACCCGTGTCTGGGGTTTGGAGCGGAAAAAACCTACCCTTGTCAGGGAAGGGGGGTTAGGTTTTTCATATGCTTTTCCACATAGCGTGAAAAGTCAGACCGTAAGCGGATATCCCTTCATAGCGGGAAAACTCCGTTTACGTTCGCGACTCATAACAATCCGTTACATCCGTTTTATCCGTTGCTAACTTTGTGATGTTGCTGTTGGGCTAGGTATTGTTACATCAATAGGTGTTACTTTGGTAGCTAGTTGTGAAAGTGGAGGGTTAATGGCTGTTTGGTTTCCTACTACAAGTGTGACTAAATTATCTGGTTTGAGATATTTTTGTGCGACTTTTTGGACATCGGCAATTGTTGTTGCTTCTACTTGTTTACGGTAAGTAAATAGAAAGTCGGCAGGATATCCGTAGTATTCGTATCGAATTAAGCGCGATAGAGTTTGCGCTGGGTCTTGAAAGTTAAATACAAATGAGTTGAGCGTCGAATCTTTGGCAAATGCTAATTCGTTCGCTGGCACTGGTTCGCTTTGTAAGCGTTTTATTTCTGTTTGGATGGCTTTGACAAATTGTACTGTTGCATCACTACGAGTTTGTCCTCCAGCGATAAACATTCCCGGAAAGTCAAATTTAGGATTCCAGTATCCGTATACAGAATATGCTAAACCTTGACGCGAACGTACTTCGTTAAACAGGCGCCCACCAAATCCATTCAATACTCCATTGAGTACATCTAACGCTGCATAGTCTGGACTATTAAATTGTCCACCTAAATGACCAATTAAAACATTACTTTGTGTTAACTGTGGCTGATTAACAAAGTATACACCACCGCTACTTGCTTGGCTAACTTCAGGTAATTGAGGTTTAATAGGTGTTGGGCTTGGTTTCCAATCGCCAAATTTTGCTTGGATTAACGATTTCATTTTTTGCGAATCAAAATCTCCAGCAATACCCAAAATCATATTATTGGGATAAAAGTAAGAGTTATAAAACTTTACTAAATCATCACGAGTAATATTAGACAGCGTTGTAAACTCTGTAATGCGCGCGTAAGGACTAGTTTTACCGTAAACCAACTTCTTAAACTCGCGTTGGGCAATTTCATCTGGGCTATCATTACGACGAGAAATACTACCACTTTCTTGAGTCTTTGCTAACTCTAACTTTTCAGGAGCAAAAACAGGAGTTCGCAACACCTCAGCATATAACCCAAACACAGATTCTAAATCTTCGCTCAAACTTTGGAAATTAGCAGTTCCCATACTCTCACCAATACCCGTTTCTACCTCAGCAGCACGCGCTTCGAGTAGTTCGTTAAGCTGGTCAGGAGTATGTTCTTTCGTTCCCCCTGTTCGCATCACAGTGCCAACAAATTGAGCTAACCCAACTTTTTCTGCTGGTTCAAACCGATCCCCAGTTCTAATGGCCGCAGTCCCACTTACCAAAGGTAACTCATGGTCTTCCATCAAATAAACGACCATGCCATTACTCATAACATACCGCTCATACTTTGGTAACTTCACCTCCGGCAACGGTGGTAACTGCAAATCAGTATAATGCTTCGCCTCTCCACTAGCTGCCCAAGAATAATTAAAAGTCAAAAGCAAAAAGCAAAAAGTCAAAACCAACGTATAAACAAAACTTTTCTTCAACCTCATCTTCCAATAGTCCTTTGCGTTCTTTGCGGTTCGTTTTCTTCCTACTTACTTTTTGGTAACAACTTACCAATAGTTCGGTTCTGCGGTGTAAAAGTCGCTCTGGCAACTCTTTGCACATCCCTAGCACCTACAGCTTCCAACCGTCCCAACTGTTTAAACAAATTTCGCCACGAACCAGTCTTGACTTCATACTCCAACAACTGTTGTGCCATACCCATATTAGAATCAAGCGCTTCAATCAACTCAGCACGTGCTTGAGTTTTCACCCGCTTTAACTCAGCTTCAGTTACAGGTTCAGTTTTCAAACGCTCAATTTCTGCCCTTAACGAAGTCGCAACCTCATCAACCGAACGTCCAGGAGCAGTAAGCGCGTAAAATAACATTAAATTTGGGTATTTATCGCCAGGGAAACCGCTAAAACCTTGTGCAGCAAGCGCTAATCTTTTCTCCTCAACCAAAGATTTATACAACCTTGAAGTACGCCCATCACTTAACAACCTGCCAATAATGTTATATACCGCTTCATCAGGGTGCGTAATAGCTGGACGGTGGTATCCTTCTAAATACCAAGGTTGTGAAGGGAAATTGACTGTTACTTCGCGTGTTTGGGTTTGTTTCGGTTCAGTAGCAATTTTAGACTTTGGTTTAGGGCTAGACTTGTAGCGTCCAAAGTAAATTTGTGCAAATTGTTTTACCTGTGCTGGGTTAACATCACCAACCACAGCTATTGTCAAATTACTTGGCACATAATATGTTGCAAAGAAATCTCTAATATTAGCAGGTGTTAAATTGCGAATATCTTCGTCATAACCAATTACAGGGCGCCGGTAAGGATGAACTTTATACGCTGCGTCAACGAATTTCTCTATCATTAACCCGATAGGTGAATTCTCTACCCGTAACCGACGTTCTTCTAAAATTACCTGTTTCTCCTTGTAAAATTCGCGACCGAGTACAGGTTCTAAAAATCTTTCTGACTCTAACGACATCCACAACTCTAATTTATTTGCAGGAAAGCTGTATAAATAACGAGTTGCTTCGGTAGAGGTATTGGCATTTAAACCAACTCCACCTGCTTGTTCAACTATTTGCCCTAATTCGTTTTGCTTAACGAGTTTAACTGCTTGTGACTCTACAGAGTTGAACTGTGCTTGTAGTTTTTCCACCTCATCCGTTTTTTTCGCAGCTTTTGCCGCACGGATTTGTGAGTCTAGCTGTTCTAATTTATCAAGTAGCGGTTTTTCGGCTTTGTAGTCGATTGTACCGATACGTATTGTGCCTTTAAATGCTAAGTGTTCTAAAAAGTGTGCTACACCAGTTTGTCCAACGGGTTCATCAACACCACCGACATCAGCATAAGTTACAAATGAAACTACAGGCGCCTGATGACGCTCCAAAACAATAAACTTCAAGCCATTGTCGAGACGAAACTCGGTAAGGTTTTTAACTACCCGGTCTAAATATGGCTGAATTGAAGCTGAATTTGCTTTGGTTGGTGGCGCCGTTTTGGCAAGAGCAATTTCGGGTAAAAATCCCCAGGAAAAAAAGATGACAGTTACAAAAATTAACAGTAACTGCTGTCGCTGCTTCAATAATTGGTTTATCCTTGCGAATATCCCATTAATAATAAGCGCGTTTTGATAACTCACATTTAGCCGGAAGCCATTTATTCGGTTCATAACTGTTCTCTAACCTTAAGACATTAAACCAATTTGCAATTGCATTACTGCGTTATTACTCATCAAAAAATGAAAACCTCAGATGCGAAAATCACGTTTTGTACAGCTAGAGCCTTAATCTTGTATTAAGCTTTCTTGGCTTTCGCTTTTTATCGTTAGACAATAATGCTACACATCCAGTTCCGAAAATACTACGATAACTTCTATGCGCGTGTTCAATTCCCCCCCATCTTCTGAAGCACAAACTCGTGATCGTATTTTAACTGCAGCGCAACGTTTGTTTGCTGCCCAAGGTTTCGACGGTACCACAACGCGCGACTTAGCGCAGGCTGCAGGAGTTGCAGAAGGAACCTTATTTCGTCATTTTTCCAATAAAAAAGCTATTTTAGTCGAAGTTGCAACCCAAGGATGGGTAGAAATTCTTACTGATTTACTAACCGAGTTGAGCGAAATGGGTAGCTACAAAGCTGTTGCTCAAGTCATGAAGCGTCGAATGTGGAACATGCGTAAGAACGCTGACATGATGCGAGTTTGCTTTATGGAGGCACAATTTCATCCTGACTTACGCGAAAGAATTCAGCAAGAAGTCATTGAGAAAATGACTGGTGTTGCTGAAGCATTTTTTCAAGAAGCAATGGATAAAGGAATCTATCGCAAGATGGATGCCAATTTAGTTGCGAAGGTATTTCTGGGAATGTTTGCAGTTGCAGGCTTCTCAAACGAAACAATTGCATCACCCAATGCCTCACCTCAAGAAATGCAATCAATGGCTGAAGGTTTAGCTGACATTTTCTTAAATGGTGTACTGGCAAAGTAAAGTTATGAGTGCTGAGTGCTGAGTGCTGAGTGTTGAGTGTTGAGTGCTGAGTGCTGAGGAACGGAGTTAGGAGGAACGGAGTTAGGAGTGAAAAGTTATGAAATTATTTACTACTCAGCACTCAGCACTTTTCACTCAGCACTACTTTTGCTTCTTGAATCCATTGTTGGACTATATCAACAGCAGGACATAAATCACTTCGTTGCATGGTAGCCACCTGTAACCGCACAATTTGTTTATGAAGACGGTGTGTGGGTATTTGTGCTAACTGTACTACCGAAGCAACACCTGCATGAAGCAGTAACCCGCAGTATTGTGTTCCAATGCTTGGTACACGTGCTAAGTCAGCTAAAGCTATCCACTTGTTTATATAAGTTAAATGCATTTGTAGTTTGCTTGCTAGCTCTGTCCTCGTTTGCAAGGTTTTACCTTCCTTGACAAGTTCTTTAGTACTGTGTATTCCACAGTTTTGTAGTTGTAATTTATCTTGTTCGCTTAACCCTGGTAATTCTTCAACTGACCAATTGCAGGACGAGATACGGCTCATCCTGGTTTGTTTTTGCACAGTCATTTTATAAAGCTCAAATAAACACTCTTTTTACTATTGTGGCAAGTAAATAGCAGAATGCAATTTTATAGTTTTGATGATTTGGATAAATATAAACAATTTGATTGGATAATTTGAATAGTATATTAATAATGTGTTAACTTTTATAACTGTTTCTAATATTCATAATTAAAGAGTCGGTGCAAGCAATGTCATCAGAATTTAACTTTTTTCAGCACTGGTATCCATTAACTCCAGTCGAAGACTTAGACTCTAAATGCCCTACTCCTGTTACTATTCTAGGTATTCGACTTGTAATTTGGAAACCTAAATCATCTGATACATACCAGGTGTTTTTAGACCAATGCCCTCACCGTCTGGCGCCTTTGAGTGAAGGTAGAATTGATGATAAAACGGGTAACTTGATGTGCAGTTACCACGGTTGGCAATTTGATGAGCATGGCATTTGCACTAATATTCCTCAAGCATAAAATACTGATATAGTTAGTAAAAATAAAGACCATTTTAGCGTAACTTCTTTACCAGTTCGTCAAGCAAACGATTTACTTTGGGTATGGCTTGATACAAATTCTAGAGAGTTGGCAGATAATACTCCATTACCATTATCGCCTTATGCTGACACGAGCAAGGGCTTCTTTTGGAGTTCTATGGTACGCGATTTGGAATATGATTGGCAAACTTTAATCGAAAACGTCGCAGACCCTAGTCATGTTCCTTTTGCCCATCACGGTGTACAGGGAAACCGCAACAAAGCTTTTCCTGTTCCAATCAAAATTTCTACTAGTACCCCTGATTTAATTGAGGCGACTGTTGAAAGAGGTTTTAAGACTACAATTACATTTGAGGCGCCTTGTCGGTTAGAATATGCAATTCCGTTTGGTGAAGGCAAACAATTAGGTTTAATTACTTATTGTATTCCAGTCAGTCCCGGTAAGTCGCGCATTGTCGCTTTATTTGCCCGTAATTTTGCCCCAACACTGCACAAAATTACACCTCGCTGGTGGAAACATATTATGGAGCGCAACCAAATTCTAGATGGTGATATGGTGCTTTTACAAACTCAAGAGTATCTACTAAAGCAGAATTTTGAAAGTTGGAAAAATGCCTACAAAATGCCAACCAGTGCAGACCGCTTAGTTATAGAATTTCGTAATTGGTTTGATAAGTATTGCCAAGGCAAATTACCTTGGGAACAAGTCGGAATCAAACCATTGGAAAATACGAGTATTAATATTAATCGGCAAGAAATTCTGAATCGTTATACGCAACATACTCAAAATTGTAGTAGCTGTAGAGGCGCCTTGAAAAATATCTAATGTTTACAAATTTTTCTTTTAGCCTACTTTGCAATTTCAGTATCAATTGTTGCAGTCCTTCCCGATGCTCTTCGACAGACATTAGGTATTTCTCTGATAATTTTGGCACTTTTGGGTTTAGGAGCTTACGCAGGACTAAAATTATGGTTAGAACCTAAATTTTACTTCGTCGATTATATTCATGCTCATAAATAATTTTCACACCTACAATGTAGGGTGGGGACTGCCCACCTTACTCACACTGGGTAGAGGCTCTGCATAACCCAACATAAATCTAATCGTTTATATCAGTCTTTTATGACTTTATCTTTAATTGATACCCTGCGTGGTCGGCGCCAGCGTCTTGCCGACTTAATCAATTTTCCAGCAATACTTTGGGCAGGAAACAGCAGTCCTCGCAATTTTCCTGCCAATGTCTTTCCTTTCCGTGCAAGTAGTCATTTTCTATACTTTGCTGGGTTGCCTTTAGCGAATGCAGCAATTCGTTTGGAAGCAGGTAAGCTGGAACTTTTTATTGATGACCCCAAACCAAGCAGCGCACTTTGGCATGGTGTTACACCATCACGTGATGAAATTGCAAATAAAATTGGTGCGGATGCTGCATACCCAATGGCAGAATTAGCTTATCGAGTTGAAGGTGCAGCTACTATTGCCGTGCAAGATGCTGCAACATGGACTAGTCAAACACAAATATTCGACCGGATGGTTTTGCCGCAATTACCACCGCAAGGTATTGATTTAGAATTAGCTAAAGCTGTTATTAAATTGCGCTTGACTCATGATGAAGGCGCCTTAACTGAATTACGTTCTGCTGCTGCTGTTAGTGTAAAGGCACATGAAGCTGGAATGGCAGCAGTAAAAAGGGCTAAAACCGAAGCCGAAGTTCGAGCGGCAATGGAATCGGTGATTATTGCCCATAATTGCCAAACTTCTTACAACAGTATAGTGACTGTTCATGGTGAAGTTTTACATAACGAAGAATATCATAATACCATTCAACCAGGTGATTTACTGTTAGCTGACGTTGGCGCCGAAACTCGAAACGGGTGGGCAGCTGATATTACTCGTACTTTTCCTGTGTCTGGAAAATTTTCTTCTACCCAACTCGATATATATAATGTAGTGCTAGCGGCGCACGATGCTTGTATTGCTGCTATACGCCCAGGTGTAGAATATGCTGATATTCACCTTTTAGCTTGTAAAACAATTGCCGAAGGGTTGGTAGATTTGGGAATTTTACAGGGTAAACCTGATGATTTAGTCGAAAAAGATGTTCATGCGGTGTTTTTTCCTCATGGTATAGGTCATTTACTAGGGTTAGACGTGCATGATATGGAAGATTTAGGAGATTTAGCGGGATATGAAGAAGGGAGAGAAAGAAGCGCACGGTTCGGTTTGGGGTATCTCAGGTTAAGTCGTCCCCTACGTCCGGGAATGTTAGTAACCATCGAACCAGGATTTTATCAGGTGCCAGCAATTTTAAATTCCGCGCGCGAACAATACCAGTATTTAATTAACTGGGAGCGTTTGGAACAATTTGCTGATGTCCGAGGAATCCGCATCGAAGATGATGTATTAGTTACAGATACAGGCGCCGAAGTTTTAACAAAAGCATTGCCGACCAGTTCCACTGAAATTGAACAACTCGTAGCCCCAGTGGCACCGAAATGAGCATTAAGGGAATGCTCATCTTAGATATTACAGATACGCGCGATTTTTTTCAAAAACAATTTAATATTTTTATAACTTAATCTATCTTTAGGAGGAATACTTTTTTACTTGAAACATATTAACTACTCAAAGCCTATTTTTAAGATTCCTGAGTGCAAGAATTAGGGACAATAGTTCGATTTTGTATAGTCTAATATAGGCAGACGTAGTTTTCTATAATAGATAACTTCTACTTCTTCACAAAACCTTGTAGAAGGATTGGAATTGAATCCTAATCTAAAAGGGAATCACCATTGTGGGCGCATAACCTTCTAAATTTACCTTCCTGGGGGTAACTAACACCTCTCTATCCCCTATCCCAAAGGCTTTGGGGAATGCTTTTTTAAGGATATTATAACTGCCGTTGATATCCGCATTTATAGCAATACCATTCTGGGAAATATATAATCCTCTTTTTACCCGTTTACCTGATGGAATCCAATCTACGGGTTTGTTACCATGTACGGGAATAAAATCATTATCTATAAAACTTGCCTTAGATGTGTAAGATTCTGCGTTGTCCATATAACCGTGCGCTGAAAGATGTAATAATTGCAACTAAATCTGTCATTAACTCCAAGCGTCCATTTTCTGCCATGTTTACTATCTCCAGCCTGATGCCAAGTCGAGACAAAAGTAAATCCATGTAATTAGTGCCGAAACGAGATAATCTGTCTTTATGTTCAACAACTAGAACATCGAAGTCATCCCATTTTAGAAGTTTTTCTAGTTTTTTACGATTATCATTTAGACCGCTGCCGACTTCTTTAACAATATGAACTATTTAATACCCTTTTGCTTCCGAATACCTACACAATCTCTCAGCTTGGGATTCAAGATTTTTTCTATTTTCAGCACTGGACACGCGCGCATAAATTGCAGCCTTGGTGTATTTTTTATAACCAGGTTCGTTTTTTGGATCGAAGTCTACAATTACTGCTCCGGATGGAAGTTGCCGTGTGGGGTAGGGAATTAAATTATTTTTGTAGTGCTTCCAAGCAGTATGGTAGGCAATGCCCATATACTTGGCGACCGGCAGATAGTTTCATGTCATGTCTGGAAGATTATACTATACCTGACGCGAGTTAGCCTATAGAATGAGTAAAGTTTTATCATACTGCGAGCGTGAATGAATTTTAATTCCCTCCAACCCCTTTAAAAATGGGGCTAATGGGGAATCTATTTTAAATTAATGTCAAAACTTATGTAATTTCATAAGTAAAAAATGTAGTCGATACAAAGCGGTTATGTAAAATGATGAAGAATTGGTAAAGTTACTGTGAATATTCTCAAGAACAAATAATTGGTATTATATTAATATTATACTGAGGCATTATAGCTTCAATTTAGCTAGTCAAAACTCCTTGCTTTGTTCGTATGACGTTCGTATAAGCTAAGTAATGCTACGCCATCTGCTTTGTAAGTTGCAGTTATGGTAAACAGTGATTTTGCTTTGCTTGGATAGTTAAGCTAGTTTCACTGTGTGAATACAATATTTACTAATACTTATGACAAATCCACAAGTTACGATTGTTGTAGTGCCGCGTGAGCGTTTCAGCTACACTCGTCAATCACTTGAAAGTATCTATGAATACACAACAGTCCCTTTTAAGTTGATTTATGTAGATGGTAACTCACCAGCAAAGGTACAGCAATATTTGCAAGAGCAAGCACAAGAAAAGAATTTTGAGTTAGTTCGGACAGATTACTATCTTTCACCAAATCATGCCAGAAATATGGGTTTGGCAAAGGTTAGTACAAAATATGTTGTTTTTTTAGATAACGATGTTATTGTTTCACCAAATTGGCTAGAAGCATTAGTGCAATGTGCTGAAGAAACAGGCGCCACAGTAATTGGACCTCTGATGTGTCATGAGGAACCAGTACATGAAGTCGTTCACTGTGCAGGTGGCGAAACACATATAATTGTTGACGCAACGGGTAGGCGCCGATTGCGAGAAAAGATGTACAAACAAGGGCATCAGGTAGCGGATCTGCTTCCTAAGATGCAGAGGACACAAACAGAATTGTGCGAGTTTCACTGCATGTTTGTTCGCACTCAAATATTTGAGCGGCTCGGCATGTTCGATGAAAGAATACTTAATTCTAAAGAACATCTTGATTTCTGCATGAATGTAATTCAAGCCGGAGAAACAGTGTACTTTGAGCCAGCAAGTGTCATTACTTATGTGCCGATGGTGCCTCTCAAATGGACAGACTTACATTTTTACATGTTGCGCTGGAGCGATGCTTGGGAACTGGCTAGCTTGAGTCGATTGCGTGAAAAATGGGGCTTGGCTGAGGATGGATATTTCCAACACAAGTACAAATCTTTGGGATGGAGACGTAGAGATACAATCCTTTCGCCAATTATCCGTAAATTTACTTTTGGTATCAAGAACCAACTACTCGAAAAAATATTGATGTTCGGTTTGCTAGCGCCAGTAGAAAAACTCCTGAATCGTTACCTAACATCAAGCTATGCGAAAAAGCATCTAAAGTCACACAGTACAGATTCACCAAAATTATTAGGAGAACTAGCAGAAACAGCTGTACTGCATAGCTAAAGGCGTAGTTAAATGAAAATTCTCCTAATTCACGATTACGG
Source organism: Dulcicalothrix desertica PCC 7102 (assembly GCF_003991905.1). Classification (GTDB taxonomy): domain Bacteria; phylum Cyanobacteriota; class Cyanobacteriia; order Cyanobacteriales; family Nostocaceae; genus Dulcicalothrix; species Dulcicalothrix desertica. The sequence goes on from NZ_RSCL01000001.1 coordinate 394,107, forward strand.
TACGGCGACTGGAGGAGCGGAATTACAGATGCTGGCATTGCGTCAAGATTTACGCAAGCGCGGGCACGATGTTCGCTTGTTTACAAGTTCCGGTTTACCAGTTGCCAATAGCCAAATATTGTCAGATTACAGTTGCTTCGGCATAACTAATTCGTTACAAGTACTTTCCCAAGCTGCGAATTTTTCTGCTTATTTCAACTTGCGTCGCATCTTGGAAGAATTTCAACCTGATGTCGTCCACGTGCGAATGTTTATGTGGCAGCTTTCGCCACTAATTCTACCTTTGTTGCGTCCATTTCCGTGCTTATACCAAACTGCTGTGTATAAAGCTATTTGTCCGTTGGGTACTAAAGTTTTACCGGATGGCAGTCCTTGTAATGACCCTGCGGGAATAGCTTGTTTGCGTAACCGCTGTTTAACACAATCCTGGGTAGTACTGATGGTACAACGCCAACTTTGGCTGCGCTGGCGTTCGGCTTTCGATGTGGTGGTTGCTCTGAGTTATAAGATGAAAGCGAAGCTAGAAGCCGAGGGAATTTCACCTGTTGAAGTTGTTCATAACGGTGTACCCGCACGAGCGATGCGTCCACCTCTTTCTACACCACCAACGGTTGCGTTTGCAGGGCGCCTAGTACCAGAAAAAGGAGTGGATTTTTTATTCAGAGCATTTGCACCAGTTGTGGCACAAGTTCCTCAAGCTAGGTTAGTGATTGCAGGTCAAGGTTCAGAGTTAGCTGCTTTAAAAATGCTTGCGGAGGAATTAGGTATATTAGCAAACATTACATGGTTAGGTCATGTACGACGAGAAGAAATGGAGCGGCATTTTGATGGAGCTTGGGTACAGGTAGTGCCATCACTTTGGGAAGAACCATTTGGAAATGTCACAACCGAGGCAATGATGCGGGGTACTGCGGTAATTGCCAGTGCAGTTGGCGCCCAGCCAGAAATAATAAGTGAGGGTAAAACAGGCTTTTTAGTGGCGCCGAATGATGTGTCCGCATTAACGGCAGCGTTGTTACGTTTGTTGCTGAACCAAAATTTAGCAGAACAAATGGGGCAAGCGGGACATCAAAGAGCTGTTACTCACTTTAGCGAAGACCGTCGTACTGAAAACTTTTTAGCAATTTACGAAGAACTGCGAGCAAAATACCAATACCAACTCGGATGGACATAAACCCGAAATCAAAAGTTAATCAACATCAGTATGTCGATAATGATGCCTCAAACGCTGACCTCAAACAGAAGTCGCTACGGTCTGGGTTAATCACTTTTGGTGCCCAACCGATAAAGCTGGCTATTGGTATTGGGTCAACAGCTATGTTGGCACGTTTGCTGACACCTGCTGATTTTGGTTTGCTAGCGATGGTATCTCCTCTGTTGTTGCTTGCAGATAGTTTGAGCAACTTGGGAATGGAGACAGCAACAGTACATAAAGAAAAGCTAGAACATACTTTACTTAGCGCTATCTTTTGGCTGTCCCTCGGAGTTAATGTTGTAGTGTTTGGGCTAATGGTTTTAACAGCCCCTCTCCTAGCTTGGTTCTACAAAGAGGCAAGGTTAACAGAAGTTACTTTGGTGCTAGCTGTTGGGTTTTTCAGCCAGTGTTTGACATTTCTGCATAAATCCCTGTTAAAGCGGCAAATGCGCTTTGGAACGCTAACAGCAATTGATGTTGCTTCGTTATTTATAGGTAATGGTTGTGCGCTGTTGGCAGCTTGGCTTGGTTTTAATTACTGGGCATTAGTGTTGCAGGTTGTTATCGTACAATTTATTCAAAGTATTGCGTGTTGGTTTGCTTGCGATTGGCGCCCTGCTCGTTATTCTTCATATTTTCTCACCTTAGATGCCAACAAAAAGACGATGTTTGCTTATGGAGGAAATCTTACTGCCTTCCGAGTTTTTACTCGTCTTAGCAAGAGACTAGACCGTATTTTAATTGGTTACTTTAGCGGCGCCAGAGCTTTAGGTCTTTACGATGTCGCTTATCGGTGGGCATATTTTTCATTCGAGTTGGTTTATATGCCTTTGTTCGATGTGGCTGTATCGAGTTTTAGCCGTGTGCAGCATGACCCGGACTTGTACCGTGCTTACTGCCGTCGAGGGTTAATGCCTATTTTTGCTTTATGTATGCCAGCGCTAGCGTTTTGTTTTGTAGAAGCTCGTGAAGTGATTCTTTTACTGTTAGGAAATCAATGGTTAGAGGCAGTTCCAATCTTCCAACTATTAACAGTGGCTGTGTTTTTCAACAGTACAGATAGGGTTACTAAGTGGCTCTACGTGTCGGAAGGTCAAACCCAAAGGCAGTTTCATTGGAGTCTTATTTCTAGTCCTGTAATGATTTTCGCGCTGGCAGTTGGTGCTACTTGGGGTGCTTATGGTATTTCGATGGGGTATGCAGTAGCAACTTGCTTGCTTGCTTTTCCCAGTATTACATACTGCCTGAAAACATCGCCTCTTTCTATAAATGACTTTCTAAGTGCTATTGCTCCCTCTGCATTGGCTTCCGTTGCGGGTGGAGTTGTGTTATTTGCAAGTAGATTCGTTTTACCTAATACTACGAATATCATTTTAAATTTACTTATTAAGCTGACAGTTTTTGGAATTACTTATTTTTCAATATGGCTTGTTTTTCCAAGTACTAGGGAGGTTAAGACAGAAATACTAATCAAACTAAAACAGTTAATTTCAAAATTTAAACACAATTAGCTTCGTCTCAGTTTTTAAGAAAACGCAAACCTCATTCATTAAATCATGGCACAACAATATTTGTTCTCAATCATCATCCCTACTTACAACCGTCCAGAACGGCTATCAAATTGTCTTGATTCGTTAACACAAATTGATTACCCGCGCGCTGACTTTGAGGTGGTCGTAGTTGATGATGGTAGCAAGATGTCTCTAGAACCTGTGGTTGCGGCAGTAAAAGATAAACTCAACCTAACGTTCGTTAGGCAAATTAATGCAGGACCCGCTAGCGCACGCAATACAGGCGCCTCCAAAGCACAAGGTAAATATTTAGTTTTTACCGACGATGACTGTGCCCCTGCATCTGATTGGCTTTCAAAACTCGCAGTTCGCTTTTGGTCGGCGCCAGATGTCATGATTGGTGGTCATACTATTAACGCTTTGAAAGAAAATCTATATTCTATTGCTAGTCAAACACTGATAGATTACTTGTATGAATACTACAATACTAATTCCCTACAACCCAACTTTTTTGCCTCGAATAATATAGCACTAAGAGCCGAAACTTTTCGCTTACTAGGTGGTTTTGATACCAGCTTTCCTCTTGCTGCTGCGGAAGACAGGGAATTTTGCGACCGTTGGTTATATAAAGGGTACAAAATGATTTATGCACCAGAAGTACAAGTTTATCATACTCATGAATTGACTTTGCGTAAATTATGGCGCCAGCACTTTAACTATGGTCGTGGTGCTTTTTGCTTCCATAAAATCAGGTCAAACAGAATTAGTCAGCCTATAAAGGTAGAGCCTTTATCGTTTTATCTAGATTTGTTGACTTATCCGATTTCACGATTATCAAGCAAAATCGGGGTGTTAGTAACAGCCTTAATTTTTATATCACAAATAGCAAATGCAGCCGGATTTTTCTGGGAACGGAGCCACAGCCCATCGATTCCCAGCTGAATTTAGAATTTTTTTCCGTTGTGTATTTATTTTTCAAGGAAAAGAGAGTTGTAAATATGTTTATAATATGTGTTTATAATGTGTGTATATATTTCTAAGAAGAGAATATTTTTTAAATATGTCTCTAGATAGATATATATTTCTATAATCTCGATAAAGAGGGATAAAAAATGAGTGTTGATTTAGAAGTTGTCAAAATTTTTAGAGGATAGATGTCGGCTTAATAATTATATAGCTATGGGTGATTTTTTTACTTCTGGTAAAAGTTTGGCATAAATAATTAGAGCTTGAAGATTTAGACAACAAAACTTAAAGTTTTGGCAAAGATACGAAAACTTAATGTTAGCAAACTAACCAATTTATGTTATTATAATTATCTATCGCATACTGATAAGTACTGAAGCTAAGAGTTATCAGCGGTCTAAATATTTTGATGAGAATATTCTCATGAAACTAAAAACTAATAACGGTTATTATGACTGATAATATACATAATTCAAATATGTCTTTAAGTACTTCATCGAAGAAATTGGAAATATCAGTGATTATTCCAGTATTCAATGGTGGGGCTAGCTTCAAAAGCTGCTTGTCTAATTTAGCATCTATGATGCCACCTCCATGCGAAATAATCGTTGTTGCTGATGGCGATACTGATAATTCATGGTTGGTTGCCCAACAATTCGGCGCCAAAGTGTTGAGACTTACAACATGTAACGGGCCAGCAAAAGCGCGTAATTTAGGAGCGCAAGCTGCTTCATGCGATATTTTATTTTTCATTGATGCTGATGTGACTGTTTACCCAGATATTATTGAGCGGGTAGAAAAAATATTTATAGACAAGCCAGAACTAGCTGCAATTATTGGCTCTTACGATGATACACCTGGGGAACCCAACTTTTTATCGCAGTACAAAAATCTTTTTCACCACTATACACATCAAACGGCTAACGAAGAAGCGTTCACTTTTTGGGGCGCCTGTGGTGCAATACGTCGTGACGTGTTCTTTGCTGTTGGTGGTTTTGATGAAAGCTATCGCCGACCAAGCATTGAAGATATAGAGTTGGGTTATCGGTTGCAAAAAGCAGGCTATAAAATTCGCCTGTGTAAAGATATACTAGTGAAACATTTAAAACACTGGTCTCCAGTTTCTTTGTTGAAAGCAGAATTTTTCTACCGCGCGTTACCTTGGGTTGAATTAATATTGCGTGATGGCGCGAAAAATGATTTAAATTTAGGTATTAAAAGTCGTTTGAGCGTTATTGCAGTTTATACTCTTACTCTAGCTTTAATAGCAAGTTTGTGGTTGCCTCAATTTTTGATAGTAGCTTTGGCATTAAGTTTACTCCTTCTGGGTTTAAATCTACCTGTCTATAGATTTTTTTATGAAAAACGTGGGTTTTGGTTTGCACTGCGCGTTATACCTTGGCATTGGTTTTATTACTTATATGGTGGTTTAGCTATCGTTCTCGGAACAATTCGCTATTTTTGGCAGCAATATAAGTTTTTTAAACCCGACATTGTTAATGCTTCTAAGACTTCGCTCTAATTAATTCAAGTTTTCATCCAACAAAATAATCTCAATCAATATACCTAGGAATTTAAACAATGCAAAAATATCCTGTAGTTATTATCGGTGCTGGACCAGCTGGTCTTACTGCTGCTTATCAACTAATGAAGGAGAACATAAAATCTATTGTTTTAGAGCAATCCGACAAAGTTGGAGGAATATCTCGTACAGAGACATACAAAGGTTATCGTTTTGACATTGGTGGTCATCGCTTCTTCACTAAAGTTACTGAAGTTGAAAAGCTTTGGTACGAAGTGATGGGAGATGAATTCATCAAAGTCCCACGTATGTCACGCATCTACTACAAAGGTAAGTTTTTTAACTACCCACTGACTCTATTTAATACGCTTCAGAACATCGGTATTGTCAACAGTGCTTTAATCTTATTAAGTTATTTTAAAGCAAAGGTACAAGCAAGAATGCGAACCAATTGGGAAGCAGAAAACTTTGAAGAATGGGTAACAGACCGTTTTGGCAGTCGTCTGTATGAGACTTTTTTCAAAACCTACACCGAAAAAGTCTGGGGAATTCCTTGTACTCAAATTCGTGCAGACTGGGCAGCACAGCGTATTCAAGGTATGTCACTCAAAAGAGCAGTTATTAATGCTTTGTTTGGTAGCCAAAATGCTAAAAGCCTAATTAAAGAATTCGATTACCCGCTTTTAGGGCCGGGAATGATGTGGGAGCGATTTCAAGAAAAAGTAGAAAGTCAAGGTTCTCCTGTATTAATGGAAACCCAAGTAACTCGTGTTGAACGCGAGGGAAATCGCATTAAAAGTATCACAGTACTACAAGCAGATAAAACAATTCAAATTACGGGCGCCAACTTTATATCTACAATGCCAGTAACCGCACTACTGCATCGGATGGATCCTCAACCTCCTGAACATGTGTTGGAAGCAGCGCGAGGTCTAAAGTATCGAGACTTCTTAATTGTGTCATTAATCATTGATGAAAAAGATTTATTTCCTGACAACTGGATTTACATCCACAGTCCCGAGTTCAAAGTAGGAAGGATTCAAAACTTTAAGAATTGGAGTCCGGCAATGGTACCCGATGCTTCTTATACTTGTTTAGGGATGGAATACTTTTGCAGTCAGGGAGATGAACTTTGGGAAATGTCTGACTCTAAGTTAATAGAACTTGCTAGTCGTGAAGTTGTTAACCTTGGTTTAGTTAGTAATATAAACAAAATTGAAGATGGTACTGTGATTAGACAGTATAAAGCGTATCCAGTATACGATGGTGAATACCAAAAGCATTTGAAAGTTATCCAAACTTATCTAGAAGGGTTTGAAAATCTTCAAACAGTTGGTAGAAATGGAATGCATCGATACAATAATCAAGACCACTCAATGCTGACAGGTATGTTGGCAGTCAAAAATATTTTGGGAGAAAACCATGATTTGTGGAATGTCAATACCGAACGCTCTTATCATGAAGAGTTTACAGTAGAAGAATCAAAGCAAAAAGTTCAAGCTTTGGCAAAATAAATCATGTAGGTGGGGCTATGCCCTACTTACACAAGCAGCAATTATGTAATTAAATTTCGCAGAAAAAATATGCAAATTAACCAAAAACATTTAAACAAATTCGTAAACATATTACTTGTTTTTGCACTGATAATTGCATTACTTGGTTTCGTCACAGATATACGAAATACATTCAAATTTGGGGGAATCGACTTAAGAAATCGAGTTGTAGGAGCAAGACTTTTAACCAAAGGTTTAGACCCATATCATTTTAAGTGGACTCCAAGTGATGACCAAAGATTGCTTGACCCGTTAGATTGGCCAACTATACCTGTTACAAGGACTACTGTTAATCCTAGTGTATTATTATTTCACTCACTTTTTGCAAATCTACCTTACTTTCCTCAACGAATAATTTGGTTTGTAATACAGTGGTTTTGTTTAATAGCATCCGTATTTATATTTATCAAAAATAATTTACACGATTTCCGAACAAAATCAATACTAATTAGCATTTTAATATTTATATGTGGCAGTTCAATCTGGAGAATACACGTTGATGTCGGGCAATTTTATATTATTCTCGTTTTCTTATTAGCTTTAGCTTATCAATTTTTCAGTTCAAAAATCAAATATGGTAACGCTTTAGGAGGCTTTTGCATTGGTCTAGCTGCCTGCTTTCGATTTCCTCTTATTATCATGGTGCTACCAATGATAATTTTCAAAAAAGTTAAAATGTTAACAGCTACACTGCTGAGTTTTTTCTTTTGCTTAGTAGTATCTATACTATTTACAGGTTTACCAGCTTGGCAGAATTATTTTTCGGCAATGGCAACTAATGGCAAACTTAATATAGAATCTCTGAAAGTAGATGGAGTTGATGTCAAAAAGATTTTTCCTAAAATTGTTGAGGGAATGAATAATTTACAAGACTTTAATGGAGGAATACCTAATTCTAATTCATCACTGCAATTTTTCTTAAAAGACAGCTTATCTTTACAACTAGAAAGCAAATATTTTGTCATAATTATTGCCACGATTTTATTAATATATAGTTTTATAATTTATCAATATCGCAATAACAGTAATAACAAAACCAATATTAAAGAAATCGACCTATTCTTTTTTATTAGCATAATAAATGTTTTAATCGTTGATTATTTAATACCTGCACCTAGACATGTTTATAACAACCTTTTTTATCTAATTCCTTTAATTTTGTTGTTAAAAAACATGAACCCATTTAATACTCAAATGTTAAGCTGCACTATGTTGATGTTTATTGGTTTTTTAACCCTAAATGGAATGTTTGCTTGGTTACCATACGAAATCCAAGTTGGTGAGTTTATCATGCTAGGGTCAATGATATTGATGAGTGTAATATTTATAAAAGGTAGTATCCCAATTTTACCTAAAAAACTTTAATTCTCAACCGCTTACAGTATAAATTTGATGATTTTTTTGTTGTCGAGAGTTAAGAGTATATTGGTAGTTTGCGATGATTGAGGGCGTTTGAGCGTTGTGAGATATGACAGTCTGGCTCAAAAACTACTAAGCTGGATATATAGCCTACTTGTAAAAATCCTTGTATGTTTGACGCACTATCAGACCGTTTAGAATCAGCCTGGAAGAAACTCCGAGGTCAAGATAAAATCTCTCAATCGAATATTCAAGATGCTTTGCGGGAAGTGCGCCGCGCGCTGTTGGAAGCTGATGTTAACCTCCAGGTTGTCAAGGACTTTATTAACGACGTTGAAACAAAAGCGCAAGGCGCCGAAGTAATTTCTGGTGTTAAGCCCGACCAGCAGTTTATTAAGATTGTTTACGACGAACTGCTAGCGGTCATGGGGGAAGAAAATGTTCCTTTGGCACAGGCGTATAATGCTCCGACAGTAGTGTTAATGGCTGGGTTACAAGGTACTGGTAAAACCACAGCTACGGCAAAGTTAGCGTTGCATTTACGTAAAATCAATCGTACTTGTATGATGGTGGCGACCGACGTTTATCGTCCTGCCGCGATTGACCAGTTAATAACTTTGGGTAAGCAAATTGATGTACCCGTATTTGATATGGGTAGCGATGGCAACCCCGTAGAAATTGCCCGTCAAGGTGTTGAGCGAGCTAAAGCTGAAGGTATTGATACTGTAATTGTAGATACTGCTGGGCGCCTGTTTATTGACGCTGATATGATGGCGGAACTTGCCAGTATTAAAGAAACCGTCAAACCCGACGAAGTTTTATTAGTCGTGGACGCGATGACGGGACAAGAAGCTGCTTCTTTAACTCGTACCTTCCACGAACAAATTGGAATAACTGGCGCCATTTTAACCAAGATGGATGGTGATAGCCGTGGTGGTGCGGCGTTGTCGGTACGGCGAATTTCTGGACAACCGATTAAGTTTATTGGTGTAGGGGAAAAAGTCGAAGCGTTACAGCCATTTTATCCTGACCGGATGGCATCGCGAATTTTGGGAATGGGTGACGTTTTAACCCTGGTGGAAAAAGCGCAGGAAGAAATTGACCTCGCTGACGCTGAGAAAATGCAAGAAAAAATTCTCAGTGCGAAGTTTGATTTTACCGACTTTCTCAAACAGTTACGTTTGTTAAAGAATATGGGGTCGCTGGGGGGAATTATGAAAATGCTTCCCGGTATGGGCAAAATAAGCGACGACCAGCTTAAACAGGGTGAAGTTCAGTTGAAGCGTTGCGAAGCGATGATAAATTCCATGACCCCTAAAGAACGTCGCGACCCAGATTTACTTGCGAGTTCTCCTAGTCGTCGGCGCCGTGTTGCGGGTGGTTCGGGGTATAAAGAACCTGACGTGAGTAAATTAGTCAGTGATTTTCAACGAATGCGCTCAATGATGCAGCAAATGGGTCAAGGAAACTTTCCTGGAATGCCTGGAGGAATGTTTGGCGGTATGGGTGGTGGTATGCCAGACCCATATGCAGCAGGTGGTCGTCCAGCAGCACCTGGATGGCGTGGGTATAATGGTGGCGCCGCCGCTGGCAAAAAGAAACAGAAAAAGGATAAAAAGAAAAAGGGTTTTGGAACGCTTTAAAGAAACCGAAGAAACCTGGTTTCGGGAGCAAAATCGCTATTTTCATTACAAGAAAAGAATAAGAAACCTGGTTTCTAGCATTTCGGTACCCAATAATCCATATCCAATGCTAAAATTAGCATTTCAGTATCAAATAACTGCAAACGACAAAACCTAAACCTCAGCTATGATTAAATTGCGCTTGAAGCGATTCGGTAAAAAGAGGGAAGCTTCTTTCCGTATTGTCGCCATGAATAGTTTGTCCCGTCGCGATGGACGACCATTAGAAGAATTGGGATTTTACAACCCCAGAACCAAAGAAGTAAAATTGGATGAAGAAGGAATTCGTAGGCGCTTACAGCAAGGCGCCCAACCTACAGATACTGTGCGTTACATTTTAGAGAAAGCTAACGTCTTGGAAAAGGTCAGTGCAAAACCCGCGTCATAACGTAGCAATTAATTCAAGCGCTCCTGACTATACTGATTTAGTCAGGTATCTCATAGAACCGTTTTTAGAATCTCCTGAGTCTTTGAGTATCGATTGCGAACTGTCTAGTAACCGTAATCGAATTTGGATTCGTGTCGCCTTCTCAAGTGCAGACAAAGGAAAAGTATTTGGACGAGGTGGACGCAATATTCAAGCGATTCGCACGTGTCTAATGTCTTTTGCCCAATTAACCGGACAATCCGTTTACTTAGATATTTTTGGTAGCGGTGGTAGTCGTGACGAAATGTCCTTTGATGAAGACAACGAAGAGCGATATGCACCCCCTCGCTCAAGAGATACAAGAGATAGACGTACTATTAGCACCAATAGCAGCAGTAGTAGCAGCGGCACTAATGGGCAGCGCCCCTTCATTAAACCTCGCTCTCGCCAGGTTTAGTTAAATTTAGTTTCGAGAAAACTGTGATAGTTAATTAATTCAATCTAGATTAAAGTTTGATTCAATTAAGTTTAACTTCAAGGAGGTGAAAGCAGAAAGTGGCTGAAATCCGTTTGGGTGAAAATGAAACAATTGACTCCGCGTTAAGACGTTTTAAGAAAAAAATCCAAAAAGCTGGAATTTTATCTGAAGTCCGGCGCCGAGAACGTTATGAAAAACCCAGTTTGCGCTCCCATGCTCAAAGCGGAAGCCGCACGTAAAAGTGGACGCATTTCCTAACTAGATATATTTCTAAGATATATTCCTAGTCGTTGCGTTTCACTTTTACTATCTGTTCTGTAGAAGAAACCCGGTTTCTATTTACAATCATCGTGATTATTACAAGTTATCGACCAAGAAACCCGGTTTCTAGGATTGATTAGTTTGAAGTAAGTAGAGGCGTTAATTGCGTCTCTGCTTTCAATTTTTTATGATTTATTTTTAAAATTAATTATGGCAGGCGCCTCTCTAATTCAACTGCCCAGTATTGAAAGCGCACTCGCACTTGCGGGTAACTACGAAGAAAATCTTAAACTAATTGGGCGCCATACAGGGGCAAGTGTTGCACTGCGTGGGCAAGAGCTACTAATTTCTGGTACACAAAATCAAGTTGACCGTGCCTCACAAATAGTCCACTCTTTAGAAGAGTTATGGAGTCATGGTAAAAATGTGTACAGTACAGATATACAAGCTGCAATTCAAGCACTAGATACTCACCGTGAAAATGATTTGCACGAATTACAGCGCGATACTGTTGCAAAAACTCGTCGTGGTGAAGAAATTCGAGCTAAAACGTTTCGTCAGCGGCAGTATATTCAAGCGTTGCGTACTGATGATTTAATATTTTGTACTGGGCCTGCGGGTACTGGTAAAACATTTTTGGCGGTAGTTGTTGCAGTACAGGCATTACTAGCCAATCAATTTGAGAAAATAATTTTAACTCGTCCAGCAGTAGAAGCAGGTGAAAAGCTTGGTTTTTTACCAGGGGATTTGCAGCAAAAAGTCAATCCTTACCTGCGTCCACTTTATGATGCAATTAACGAATTTATTGATTCTGAGAAAGTACCTGGGTTAATTGAACGGGGTATTATTGAAGTGGCGCCGCTTGCTTACATGCGAGGACGAACTTTAAATAACGCTTTTGTCATAGTAGATGAGGCTCAAAATACAACACCAGCGCAAATGAAAATGGTGTTAACGCGCTTGGGTTTCCGTTCGCGTATGGTTATTACAGGAGACATGACGCAGACAGATTTGTTACCAAGCCAACAATCTGGGCTAGCTGTCGCATTACGTATTTTAAAAGGCGTTGAAGGAATTGCATTCAGTGAATTTACGCAAAAAGATGTTGTGCGTCATTCTTTAGTACAACGCATTGTTGCTGCGTATGAAAAATACGAACAGTAGCATTGTTACATTTGTAGAGACTACTATTTACTCCCAAGTGATGGGTATATCTAAAAAATAGCTAAGTTCTTCTGCTAACCAGTAAAGTTCTGGTGTACTTAGTTTATAATTTAGTCCATATCTGTTTTGATCTACCCATATATATAAGCGAGGTGGTATTTCTTTTTGTTCTGTTTGCTTTTTACCATTCTCATCGGTTCCAGTTACAATTATTTTATAACTCTTGTTTTCAAAAGTTATTTTAGAAATGTTTTGTCGAGGCTGCTTAAAAATGATATAGTTTTCTGTTGTTTGAGCTTGACTAGGATAAGTAAATGCTAATGTTATATCTTGCTGATTGATGTTTAGATGTAATGCGTCTACATATGTTAAATTTTTTATGTCGAATCGAATCTTCTCATCAGGTATGGTAGCTTTATAAAAATCTTTAAGATTAAAAGAGAAGTTTGGAGTTGTTATGGACATAATTACAGAGGTAGCAGCTAAAAATAGAACTAGGTAGCGTATTGATTCTGGTAATACCATTAAGAATGCTATCATTGGAAATCCAACACATATTATTGCTATAACTGAACAAAGGAAAACACAAATTAACCATGTCCAAAAACCACGAAGACTGACCATATCAAAGATTTTTCCATACCAAGCTTGCCGATAATCTTTTTTGATATTATTAATGACTTGCCAATAAGATTTTTTTGTAGATGGAAATGAGCCATAAGGGATACAAATATTGATACAATCTGCTGTTTTTTTAAGACTTATATTACTCAAAGGTGGCTTTTTGATGGTTAACTCACCAGATTCTAAAGCTGTTAAAGCAGATTGTACCGAGTTAAATCGCTTGTTGAGACTAGGATGAGTCATTAATTTGAGCCAGTCTCTAAATGTAGAACTAATATTTACAGCTTCTTCAAATTGAATTTGTAAATTAGATGAAGGTAAATCGATTGGTTCGACACCTGTTACTAAATGAATTAGCGTTGCTCCTAAACTATATAAATCTGAGGCATAAGATACTTTACCAGCAAATTGCTCCGGCGCCATATAACCGTAAGTGCCAACTATAGTCATGGTTCCATTATGAGGAGTTGCGGTTTGCACTGAGCCAAAATCAACTAAGTAAACATCACCTATATGATGGGCAGAGCGATTAACTAATAAAATATTACTTGGTTTAATATCTCGATGAATAACGGGTGGTTGGTGTGAGTGAAGATAATCTAATACTAACAATAAAGATTTTGCTAACTGTTTAACTTCGCTTTCGCTAAATGTTCTACCACTGTCTAAGTATTCTTGTAAAGGTCGAGCATTTATATAACTTTGTACAAATGCAAATCCTTTTATGCTAGGTGTATCAACACTAAAGTATTCGATATATTTAGGAATTGCTGGATGTGATAAAGATTTAAGTGTTTCGACTTCGCGCTCAAATAACTTTAAATCATCCCAACGAAAATTATCGTTGAATATCAGTAGTTTAATTACTACTAGTTGTTTAGTTTCTAAATCTTGAGCTAAAAAGGTACGGCGCCCAGTATTGCGTCCTAATTCTTTTTTAATTTGGTAGCGATTGTTAAATAATTCTTTTGGAAGTGTCATATTTCTAAACCTGGTTTCTGTTCGTTAATATTGAAATTTTTGGATATCGGTTTTTCGTGACAAATAGAAACCTGGTTTCTGTTCGTTAATATTGAAATTTTTTGTACTTAGTCAAAAGAAACCAGGTTTCTTACTCTTTAATTATCTGGATATCTAAAAAGTCGCTAATTTCTTGCGCTAACCAATCGCGTTCTAGTAAGGTTAAAGGTTGATTTAAATATTGACTCAAATCATGATTGCTAAATGTACCTTCCCATATAATTAAACTTGGAGGTTTGACTGTTTTTTCAATATCATTTTTTAAGTTAACTAATTTATATTCTTGTGCGCTGGATACTAGCTTCCAGATATGCTCTCTAGCAATAATTTTTCGCTCGGCACCTGCTAATGCTTGACTGCCAAATACCTTTGTTGTTACAATTAAACGTTTTTCGTCAATTACTAATTTTGTTCTGCCGAATAAGTGAATTAGTAGGCAGGAACTTAGGAATAAAACCAGCGAAGTGCATAAAAATATGATTATGTAATTAATTATAAATATTTGTAGCAAAAATCCAATTAGATATTTAGTGGGATAAAACAATACATAATATCCTACATATAATATAATTGCACTTGGTATTATTGCACCCAGTATATTACCAACAATTTGCTTGATTGTCTTTGTTGGGAATATAATTTCTAACTTATTTACGGTTTTCTTGATTTTAATTTTACTATGCAACGGTTTTTTAAACTTTGAGAAATGAATATCTCTGTAGTACAAATTATAATCATCATTTGATAGTATATTAGATAAATTATCTAGAGCATGTAATGCTGCGGTTGTTGAGTCAAAACGACTGTTAATACTAGGTTGTATCATAATATTTAACCAAGCTTTTAACTCAGGACTGATATTTGGTATTTGCTCAAATTTAATATTTAAATCATCACCAAGTAATTCTGAGGGGTGTTTTTTGGTAGCTAAGTAAATTAATGTCATTCCCAAACTATATAAATCAGACCCAGGAAAAGCTCTTCCACCAAACTGTTCAGGTGGCATGTAACCATAAGTACCAACTACAGTCTTCGTACCACGTGCTTTAATACTGGTTTGTACAGAGCCAAAATCAACTAAATATACATCCCCAACATTATTACCAGAAGTATTATTAAGTAAGATATTACTGAGTTTGATGTCGCGATGAATAACTGCTGGGTGTCGTGAATGTAAATAATGCAATATCTCCAATAATAATTTACCTAATTGAATTATTTCTGACTCGCTAAAATTTCGCCCCGTGTCTATATATTCTTGAAGCGATTTTGCGTTGCAATAAGTCTGTACAAGCGCAAATCCTTTTATTTCAGATGTATCTAGCTCAAAATAATCAAGGTACTGAGGAATTGCTGGGTGCGACAGATGCTTAAGCGTTTCTGCTTCTCTTTCAAATAATTTTAAATCTTCCCAGCGAAATTCTTCATTAAATAACAAAATTTTAATGACTACTTGGTTGCCATGATGAGAGTCATCAGCAAGCAGCGTGCGTCGGTTTCCGTTTTCTGCGATTTTTCTAATTACGATGTAACGGTCGTGCAGCTTTTGGTTCGCATCAGTTAAAAGTTGATCTGCCATTGTTACGCCGACTTTTAAGGTATTACATATCTATTACAAATGTAAGTCTTGAGATTTATTCATTTCGTTACATTTCTTCAATAAGTACAGTAAACCCGGTATTGTGGAGATGGCAGTTTTATAAAAAGGACTATTGAAAATGGCTAAACCACTAAAAGAGTTTTTGGAAGCTTGCGAGAGCTTAGGTACTTTGCGTTTAATTGTTACAAGTAGCGCCGCAGTGTTAGAAGCGCGCGGAAAAGTCGAAAAAATATTCTATGCGGAGTTGGCGAAGGGCAAATACGCGAATATGCACACTGAGGGTTTTGAGTTTCATTTGAATATGGACTTGATTAAGCAAGTAAAGTTTGAAACAGGTGAAGCGAAGCGTGGTAACTTTACAACTTACGCAATTAGATTTTTAGATGAGAAGCAAGAGTCAGCATTGAGTTTATTTTTACAATGGGGCAAACCAGGAGAATATGAACCTGGACAAGTGGAAGCTTGGCAAGCTTTGCGTGATGAGTATGGTGAAATGTGGGAAACGGCGCCTGTTGTGCTTTAGCAACGGATGAGAGCGGATGTAACGGATGAGTTATTTGTTACAAAGAAAGCCTAGTTATTTAAAATTAGCTATCCGTTACATGCGTGTATCATCCGTTGCCAGGGTTATTTGAATTCAGTAAATTCAAATACATCATGAGTGCCACCACGCAGCACTGACTCGGTGTGTTTACCTTGAAAGCGCTTACCGAGAGTTTGTTCTAAGGCGCCCCAAACAGCCCCAAGAGTATATGTACATTTACGTTCAGAACCTTGGGGTTCTCCTGCTGAACATAAAGTTTCGCTGGTGTAGACTTTAATGACATCACCTTCTGAGACAATTTTCTCTACGCTACATAAACATGTACCGGTTTTACCCAAGGCATAACCAAGTTTGTAACCGATATCATCAAGCGACATCATTGAACCACTTAAACCAAGTTCAGTTGCAAGCTGTCTACCGCGACTGCGACCTGCTGTTGTTAATGCAATTGCGGTTGCTTTATCTCCTAAAGCATCTTCCATTCCCACAATCGCAGCTTTAAAACAAATAATACTGCTAAAATCACCTAAATTAGGACGTAACATTGTTAAAATTCCTGTTAAAGTTTGTTATCCAATTAACGGCGCCAGTCTACTAATAATTCGCTTGATTTCTAAAAATAAAATACCTTGCTTAACTCCTGCACTAGCAAGCACGAGTAATACGGCATCACTACCGCAACCAACTAATACACCGTAACCTTTTTCACCTTCGACTACAATACGTTCAACGCTGCCACGTGCGAGTTCGCGTCCAATGCGTTCACCAAGCGAAAGCATTGACGCTGACATTGCTGCTGTGCGTTCTTCATCCATTGGCCCTGGTAGTACCGATGCAAGTGCTAGACCATCTGGACTTACTAATGCTGCACCTTGAACATCTGATGCACCAGTAACAAAGTTTTGTATTTCATCTTGTAGCATTGAAGTATTAATCATGGTTATCCTCCTACACGATTTATTTGTTATTACAATTGCTCTAATAATTTGGTTAGCACTGTCTTGATTGAAATTCGGTCGGTAACGTTGACTCGAGTTATCGGCGCCAAAGCGAATAAAGCAGAAATATCCGATAATTCTTGAGAATGCGAATCTGTATGCGTCAGTCCAACTATATATGGAATTTGCAATTGCTCATCAATCAATTCAACTACCGCACGCGCATATAATAAGTCAGCTTTGCGAGTTGCATTTGCTAGTACAACACAAGCAGTTGCGTTTTCTATTAGAATATCTCGCATGAATTCAAACCGAGCTTGTCCCGGTGTACCATACAGATGCAATGAATCTTTGTTAGATAGCGCTAAAGTACCAAAGTCCATTGCTACCGTTGTTTTTGGTTTGAGTTTAGCAGTCTCATCAGTAGCTTTTTTATCAGTATCTATGACATCGGTATCGCTAATTGTGCGGATAAAGGTTGTTTTTCCAACACCTACATTACCCGTAACTACAACACGTAAAATTCTCATCTATTTTGATTAGACTGTGAACTCGGTGCCTGTAAACATTTAGCTACAGCGAATTGACTTGAAAACATTAAACTCCCTTAAATTATTATAGCTTGCATTATTTACTACATTGGCAAATACATCCTGCTTACACAAATATAGTGTGTATATAATATCTACCTTTTAAAGTCTTTACCCTTGTTTGATTTTACTTATATTTGCTTTCTATTTACTTATATATAGATAAATATTTATATATATTTCAAGAATTGACTAGCATATTGTGATACATTTTTCAAAAAAATTATTGCGTACATCCCCCACAAGGGGGATGAAAGTAAATATTACATTGATTTGGCGCCAGTAGCAATTAAGCGTCTGAACAAACCTTCGCTCCAACCAGTTTCTTGAAGGACTGCGGAGGAAGAGACTTCTACATATGCTTGCTCAATAAAAGCTAAATCAATCATACAAATTCGTCCCAGCGCGTCTTTGAGTTCTTCGGTTTTAGCATCAGCTTTGAGACGTTTGCCAACTTCGTGTACAACTGTTGCCATTGCAGGAACGACATGCTGGGGTCCAATACCAAGACGGACGTGAACTAAACCAATTCTCCAACGACGGTCTGCGTATGCATTACCCCATCCGTCCATACCTGTAAACATTTCTTGGAACCAGTTAACGAAGGTTTCATGTAAACGATGAACTCGTCCTGAGCCATCACCATTAAGTATGCTGTCCATTTCTGGGTCACGTCCAAGATAAGCATAAAAGTGGTCGGCCATTTCTGGAGCTAATTTTGCACCCCACTCTGCCTCAGATTTTAATAAAGCTTTGTCAGCATCCGTTAAGCCAACGCGCTTTTCAAGGGTGGACATAAAGACATGTGGGTCTAAGGCCATGATATTATAAACTCCTGACTGCTTTCTAGAAATAAATTGTTTGTGAAGATTAAATTATTCGATGCTTTCCACTGATAAACCTTTAACATTTTTATGTTATGTCAGCATCACTTAAACTCAGTAATCCAAGTATCTGAGTAAGGATTGTTAGTTATGCTAACAAAGGGGCAATTCTTGCCACCACCCGTTTGAGTTCCAAAAATAAAATTCCTTGCTTGACTGCGGCGCCTGCTAGCACTAGTAATACAGCCTCACTACCGCATCCTATTAAAACACCGTAACCTTTTTCGCCTTCGACTACAATACGTTCAACGTTTCCGCGTGCTAGCTCACGCCCAATTCTCTCACCAAGCGACAGCATTGAAGCTGACATGGCGGCAGTACGTTCTTCATCCATTCCACCAGGAAGTACTGATGCTAGGGCAAGACCATCTGGACTTACTAGTGCAGCACCTTGAACATCTGAGGCGCCTGTGACAAAGTTTTGCAACTCTTGTTGCAACATCGAAATATTAATCATGTCTTGTCCTAGAGAAGTTGGTAATTCAATAGCTGTTAAATCAAGGGATTGTAACTCAATGGCTGGAGTTGGAATGACGGTTGCTTCTACTTCGTCTGGTTTGATGTCAGACTCGGTTTTCTGCGGCTCCGGCAAAATTTCAGATGGAGACTGCTGAAACCCACCCATGAGTAGCTTCAGGATTCTGCCTAAAGCCATAGCGGTTTATGTACTGATTTTTTGTGACTTTCTGATGTTTTTATCACCACATATACATTAGCAGTATTATCCCGATATAGTGAGCAAAACTCAACAATATTCAGGTGAAAAATACTTTAAGAAATAATAATGAATGTGCTATATATTACAATTTGTTTTTCAATGATTCTTTGTACTAATGATGTTGATAGCAATTTGTCAATAGCTCAACAACATTAATTAAACTTTCTCGGACTGATGCTGCTTCTGTTGCGTTAACAGTTACAATGGGTGGTTGTTCGTCTAGCATTCCCAGACTCAGGGCAATATCCGACGCTTCCCAGGCGCCTTCACAATCAGAATGTGTAATGCCAATTAAATAAGGAATGTCTACTCTTTTTTTAAAAAACTGAAGAATTTTACGGTTGTGGCGAAAATGTTCAGGACGGTGGGCATCAATTAATAAAATATAAGCATTAGCTCTCTGAATCAAAATATCCCACATAAAATCAAACCGAGCTTGTCCAGGTGTACCGTATAAGTGAAGCGATTGTTTTGGACTGATTGTTAGGCGCCCGAAGTCTAAAGCTACAGTAGTGTTAGCTTTAATTTCTGCCATCTCATCAGTTGCACGCTTATCGGTGTCAACAACATCAATTTCGCTAATAGTGCGAATGAAACTTGTTTTTCCCGCACCAACACTTCCTGTGACTACAATCCGTAGAATTTCCATAACAGTGAATTTATAGAGTCGTTAAGCTTTACTCTTCAGAAAACCAACTAGATTTTGTAAAAACGAAGTACTTACCTTTAAAGGTTGAGACTTTTGAGGACTGTAAGTGGACATATAACCATCAAAGCTCTGTGAATGCGATGATAAGGGAATTTCTTCCACCAAACCAGCAACCATCAATCGGAAAGCAACTTGCTGGATAGTAGCAATAGGTTGGTTAAGTTGAGATGCAAGTGTGTTTAAACTAACATTTCCATCAGCAAATTCCCATAGCTGCCATTCAAGGGGATGCAGATGAAGTTGGGTTTTAGCGGGTGTAATTCCTTCGATTGCCGAAGTCGGGTTGGGTAAAGCATCAGCCAAAGCTGCCCAATTTTTAATTACTCGTAAAGCCATTAAAGCCACTTCTGTCGCGCGTAAACTTATCCCAGTCATTTCGCTCGTAGGTAAAATTGCTTTACTATCGAGCTTAAAAACACCCTTTTGGATTTCAAATAACTGTCTAACTTGCTGTAACTGACTTGCAAACAACAAGTTTAACTGCTCTGCGCTTAAAATTTCTAAAGTTTTGAGATATAAACCTAAAGGTGTATTTGTTGCTGCTTGCAAACGAAGTCTTTTTAATGTACGTTCGTTTACCCAACCTCGCTGTACAATCTTTTCGACTAACCCAAGTCCATTTAATTTACTTGTCGCTGCAACTACATTTCCTTGTCGAAACCAGATGTAGTAGTGCTGCGATTTTGAGCCAATAACTTTCAAGTTAGGTAAAGTACAAACCGTCAAACAACCTGACTTTTTTCCTTGGTCAATCAGCTGAAATAGTTCAGCTAAAGAAAAATCTGTGAAAGAACTAGATAGACTCATTTTTTTATAGCTACTGTATATAAATTTATACAAAGCTGCACCTTGTGAAATATTTGGCTCGCTACAACCTTTTTATAACGAGATGTCTCTGTACTACATAAAAGGATAGTTCATTTTTCAGATATCAAAATAAGTAATAACACTGTTAAGTAAGCTTACTAAGGGTTCTATGTAAGTGCTATCACTTATTCTCTTTTAAAATTAATACACTAACACGTAAGTAATTATTGTTTTATAAAAGACAATTCTCATTTTGGTGGTATTTTGTTGCCCGTTTAATGTCGGAAAACAGTAGCAAATATTAGCAGTACGGGCAAATATTTATTTTTACAATGTAATCATTACATTATATTAATTCTATGTTACACATAGACAAATATCTATGAGTACTTAATCAGAGAATAATTCATATTTGTTTACAATTACTGGCAACGGATACAACGGATGTAACGGATGGGTTATTTTTAATTAATAAATCATCTGTTACATCCGTTCCCATCCGTTGCAAGCTAGCTACTCAGCGCTTTTAAAAACCGTTGTAAATCTCTAAACATGTTAGGTTTTTTAGTAGGCGCCGTTTCGCCGTTGGCAGTAGTGCGTTGTCCTTTGGCAATAATTGCATCAATTTCTTCACCCGTGGGTCTTTGGGGTAATTCTGCAACTTTTTCGTAGTTACCGCTGTTTTGTACCCATATTTCCCACATTCCTGGATAGCATCGAAACACTGCTGCTTCTTCAAAAATTGGACGCAGGTAGTAACATGATTCGATAGTTTTGATAAATCTTTCACGAATTTGACGGGCAGCGTAGCCAATACCTACGGTTCCTGCATCTTCGAGACGTGGGTTTAACATTACAAAGGGACGCGCATCACCAATTATTTGACAAAGCTGTTCTAATTGGGGTACTTCTTGCGTAGTTGGGGCGATAAATAAGAAAAGTTCATCTTCGGGCTGAATTTTAGATTCAAGCGAAGCTGCTCTACCTGTGCCAATGTCTTCAATTTTATATGGTACGCTTCCCCAGTCACGACGCGCAAGGGCACTGGCGCCTGCATCTGCGAACAAAACCTTAAGTTTATCGCCGTAAGTTTCAAATCCTGGAATAAATTGCTCGGCTACAAGCATAAACTTGAGTTCGGAAAACAGTAACTCAACCTGTAAGCGTGTCTGACCATCGGCTATTGCAGCTTGAGTTGCCTGCTGCGCTTGAATAACAGCGTCTTCTAAAGTCTTTGGTAATTCAGCCATTTTGTTTTTAATAAAAAATCTATATTGGGTTTGAATCGTCAACTTTTTATTTTACAAGTTAGTTCGCTCCGGCTTTGGAAGAAATTGTTTTTGCTGGTTGGTACGTTGATGCTCAAGAACCTGTTACTTTAAAAGATAGTGAACCTAAGCCTGATGTTGTAATTATACTAGGCAATAATCGTGATTATACTGAGCTTCATCCTGGTTCTAATGATTTGGCTTTGGTTGTGGAAATTGCTGATTCAACTCTTGAACGTGATAGAAGTTATAAGAAACGTATTTAGGCGCGTGCGGGTCGGGGATTTGTTGGCATAATAATATGAATGAACAGGCAGGATGCCTGTTCCACAAGAGATATAGTAATTAGTTGCCTTGCTTTTTCTTAAGGTAATTTTTCAAAATTTCATTCATTTGCTCATCTGTTAGATGGTATGAATATCTCACAGCATTAGGGTTTGCTGTTTTAATCAGTACCTCGATAGCATCATCATCTTCTCGATTTTCTAGTACATAAGCTCGAAGCTCTTGCCTAGTCATTTTACTAAAGTCAGGTTTCATCATAATAAACAAATTCCCATTCTCCATCTGGGGGAATCAAAATTTCTATGCTTTCAGTTACACCCGCAAGAATATAAATTATACCCGTTTTTGGATTGTATCTGAAAAGATGTACTGGCTGGTATCCGGTTGAGAGCATTGAAAACACTCTCACACAAGCAAAAGCTTGTTCTACTGTTGGCATATACGATTTTTAATATTATAGCAAACACTACAATACCGTGAAAGGTGTGTTAATGATTTTGAGCATAAGACAGGCAGGGATGCCTGTTCCACAAGAGTTTTTTTTATTTTTAGAGTCTGTTTATAATTTGTTTTAATACCATTGCTGTCCAATCTATGTCTTGTTGTGTGGTGTCTTTTCCTAGTGTCATTCTAATACCTGCAACGGCTGTTTTTTCTGAATACCCCATTGCTAAAAGTATGGGACTGGGGCTAATTTTGCCACTGCTACATGCTGAACCTGCACTAATTCCTATTCCTGCTAAGTTCATTTGTCTAACTAAGTTTCTTCCGTTGATTTTTTCTTGATTTCCTGTTTCTATACAAACGCTAACGTGATGTGGTAAACGATGTAATAAATCTCCTGTTGGCATTAATCCTGGTATATCTAATATTTGTGAAAATAAGCTATCACGCAATTTTACTAGTCTCGGCGCCTCTTTGCTAATTTCTTCTGCTGCGAGTGATGCTGCTAACCCAAACCCTGCTATCATGGCAACTGCTTGTGTTCCTGAACGTAGTCGCGTTTCTTGTCCACCACCTAATACTAGTGGCACTATTTCTACACCTGGACGTATATACAAGGCGCCTGCTCCTTGGGCGCCATATATTTTATGACTAGACAAACTAAGTAAATCTACAGGCATTGCTTGCACATCAATTGCTAAACGACCTGCGGCTTGTACTGCATCGGTATGAAATAATACGCCTTTTTCACGCGCGATTTGACTTAGTTGGGCTATTGGTTGAACGGTTCCGACTTCGCTTTGCCCGTAAACTATAGATATTAATGCGGTGTTTTCTTTTATCGCTGCTTTTAAGTCTTCGGGGTTTACTTGCCCTTTGGCGTCAACTCCTAAGCGTGTTACTTGCCATCCCCATAGTTCCAACATGCGCGCTGGTTCGGTAATTGCTGAATGTTCGACGCTGGAAATTATTATGTGTTGAGGCTGGCTGTATAAACGTGCTACTCCCATTATTGCTAAATTATCGGCTTCTGTTCCACCTGATGTAAATACGATGGACTCTGGTTCTGTGGCATTTATTAAGGAGGCTATTTGTAAGCGCGCGGTTTCCATGATTGTAGCGGCTCGCTGCCCCCATTCGTGTAAGCTGGAAGGATTGCCCCACTGTTGCGATAACACAGATTGAATAAGTGTGATGACTTCAATTCGAGTCGGAGTGGTAGCACTATAGTCTAGATAAATTTGCATACTTAATCAATTTTTAACTTTAAGAGGCAACGAGTTAATTTCATTTTCAGGCTACATAGTTCTGTATTGCAAATGTTCACCCCTTTTCGCATAGCTGTGTCTGTACTTTTAGATAGATTTTTGAATTCAATGCAATGTCGTTATGAGTTTGGTTTTGTTAGGATGGGTTTTTAGGGAAGGACTGAAGTCCTTATTACCGAGATGGCACATTTGGAAGGAAGGCGCCCAGAAAATGTCAGTGGTGATTTTTATGTTGATACGAGTTGCATTGATTGCGATACTTGTCGGTGGATGGCGCCTAGTGTATTTGTGGAGGATGGTGAACAGTCGGCTGTTTTTCATCAGCCTGAAAATGATGTTGAAAGAAGAATGGCGCTTCAAGCTTTGTTAGCTTGTCCTACCGGTTCGATAGGGACTGTGGAGAAACCGCGAGATATTAAAGAGGCACAACAGAGTTTTCCTATACTTGTAGAAGATAATGTTTACCATTGTGGGTATCATTCGGAAAATTCTTATGGCGCCGCGAGTTACTTGATTGTGTTACCAGAGGGAAATATATTAGTAGACTCTCCTCGGTTTACTCCACCGTTAGTCAAGCGACTTGAGGAACTGGGAGGAATTCGCTATATGTATTTAACACACCGTGATGATGTAGCTGACCATAAAAAGTTTGCCGAACATTTCAAGTGTAAGCGGATTCTTCATACTGATGATATTACATCCGGTACAAGGGATGTGGAAATTCAGCTTACAGGTACCGAACCTATAGAGTTGGCGCCGCAGGATTTACTAATTATCCCTGTACCAGGTCATAGTAAAGGGCATACAGTTTTACTATACAAGAACAAGTTCCTATTTACTGGTGACCACCTAGCATGGTCAGAAACAAATCATCAACTCATAGCTTTTCGTGACTACTGCTGGTACTCATACTCAGAACAAATTAAATCAATGCGTCGTGTTGCTGAGTATACATTTGAATGGGTTTTACCTGGTCACGGTCGTAGGTATCATGCAGACCCAGAAACAATGCTTTCTCAGATGCAAAAATGCCTAACCTGGATGGAAACACTATCGTAATAAGCACTTTAGTGCTTGTAAGTTGGCTTTTCACCCAACTTACTTTATCGTATTATTCCTTTTAGCGGTAAACATTATTACCTTATTAGTCGCAGAGGGCACAGAGAACAGAGACCTAAGATAGGCGCCTACTTAAAAGAATTAATGATATATTATATTTTTTTCATAAAACGGGTTACACAATGTTTATATATTGTGATAAGCTATACACACATTTAAAGTGTGATGTTTCCCATTCATATTTATTTTGATAATAATAATTCTCTATATTAAGCAATAAAATTAACATCAAGAACGCAAATTATTTGAAATAGTTTGGGTGCGTTGAAAAAACAAATGAAATTAATATAAATGCTTTATGATAGGTTACGAAAAACGTTCGGTTGTTAACCATCATGTACTCACCGCTACGCCAAATATTACTGTATTTGAAGCGCTGAGTTTGATGAGCTATAACCACAGTGATTATTTATTTATAGTTAATCAAAATCAAGCAAGCAATGCATCAGCCAGAAAATTAATAGGAATATTTACAGAAAGAGATTTGGTACAACTCGCTGCAAACCAAACGGATTTAAATAGCATCACAATTGATAGTGTGATGAATCAAAAAATAGTTAATATTACAGAAATAGAATCACAAGATATATTTATAGCGCTGACTAAGTTTCGTAACCACAAAATTCACCATCTTCCTGTAGTAGATAACGAAAATAATTTAATCGGAGTAATTACCCCGCAAACTATTCGAGAAATTATTCAACCACTCGATTTACTTAGGCAAAAGCGGGTTTCAGAAGTGATGACACCTAATGTAGTTAGCTTAACTGCAAACGCTTCTATTTTGGAATTAACGCAAACTATGGCTCAACAACAAGTTTGTTGTGTTGTAATTGTTGAGGATACAGTTGCTAAAATTCCACTTGGAATTATTACCGAACACGATATTGTCGAGTTTTGCAATCAGAAATTAGATTTGACGACAAAAGTCTCAACACTGATAAATAAACCCTTACTCCAAATAAAAGCATTTGATTCGATGTGGAATGCGAATCAAATTATGCAAACACGTCAAGTTCAGCACTTAGTTGTTACAGACGACAAAAATTATTTAGTTGGACTCATTACTCAAACCCAAATATTAGAAGCGATTAATTATGTAGAACTTTTACAAACAGTAGAAACATTACAAGATATTGTGGAAGAACAAACATCAGAATTAAACAAATTAAACAAGCAATTACAGCGTGAAGTTAAGCATCGCAAGCTTTATGAAGCTAAGTTACGCTCTTCCGAAGAGCAAATGCGGGCATTGTTTGAGGCAATGAGCGATATTATATTAATAGTAAATATAGACGGTGCCAAAGTTGGAGCAGTTCAAATACTACCAACTTATTACGGTTATGAAGAAGAATTCAAAATTAATTTAGCTGCTGAAATGGTTGAATGCTTTCATAAACAGCAAACGGCGCCTTTGTGGTTAGAGAAAGTTTCCGAAGCATTACGAAAAAAGCAAATTATCAATTTAGATTATAGCTTAGAGTGTGATAATAGCGAAAGATGGTTTAGTGCAAATATTTCTCCAATTGCAGAAAATAAAGTTTTATGGGTAGCGCGCGATATTAGTAGACATAAATATCTTGAAGTTGCTTTACAAATTAGTGAAACTCAAGAACGTCAAAAAGCACAACAACTCGAAGTAGCTTTAACCGAACTCAAGCGTGCAGAAGTTAAATTAATCTTAGATGAAAAAATGGCTTCGTTAGGTCGCATGGTTGGAGGTATTGCTCACGAAATTAATAACCCTAATAATTTTATCTATGCCAATATTCAACCAGCGAATGAATATGCCCAAGAACTTCTCAACTTAGTAAAATCGTATCAGTTACACTATCCTCAGCCTGTTCCAGAAATTAGCCAACAACAAGCAGCAATAGATTTAGAATATATTAGCCAAGATTTTCCTAAATTGCTTGGTTCAATCCAAGAAGGCGCCGAACGTATTAGTAAAATAGTTAAGTTATTACAGGCTTTTTCTAGCACAGACAACCCTAAGTATAAAAAAATTAATATACATGAAAGTCTTGACACCGTAGTGCAGCTTTTGCAACATCGTCTTAAATCACAATCACACCGTTCATCGATTCAAATAATTAAAGAATACAACTTAAAGACAAGTGTAGAATGCTACCCTGGTCAAATTACCCAAGTATTCATCAGTATAATTGCAAACGCAATTGATGCTATCGAAGAAAAGATTAAAAAAAGTACCAATATAGAGTTACAAAGTATACATCCATTTATTCGGATTATAACACAGCTTACAAATCAACATGCTGTGATTAGAATCTCTAACAATGGCGCCATCATCAAATCAGAAATTATATCTAAAATATTTGACCCATTTTTTACAACAAAGGCGCCGGGTCAAGGAACAGGTTTAGGTTTATCGATTTGCTATAAAATCATTTCAGATGCACATCACGGTCAAATTAGTTGCCATTCTGCCGAAGGACAAGATACCGAGTTTGTTATTAGCTTACCCACCCAACAACGTTTGTAGGTTGGGTGGAGGAACGGAACCCAACATTAACCCCAGCATCAACAATTTATAAAAACTTAGCAATCATCTGGATAAAAACACGGTACTATCTGTGTATTAGTATTTGTGCTTTATAAAAAACATAAACTCAGAATCTAGACTTTTATAAAAAAATGTTACAGCAAAACCTAGTTGGAGAGACACTACAGGGACATTACCAAGTAATATCGCAACTAGGAGGTGGTGGTTTTGGAGACACTTTCCTCGCAATTGATACATCTAAGTTTAATCGGCAATGTGTAGTTAAACGTCTCAAACCTCAAAATCAATCTACCATGCAGTGGGTAGAGCAGGCGTTTGAACGCGAAGCTCGGATGTTAGAAGCACTCGGTAGACATCCACGTATTCCTGACTTGTTAGGTTTTTTTCAAGAACAGCAGGAATTCTTTTTAGTCCAAGAGTTTATTAATGGGGATAATCTCAGGTCACATTTAATACGTGGGCAACAATGGGATGAGAACAGAGTTATTTTTATACTGCAAAATATTTTAGAAGTTCTTGAGTTCGTTCATCAACATGAAGTCGTGCATCGCGATATTAAACCTGATAACTTGATACTGCAAAAGCCGAATAATCAAATCGTTTTAATTGACTTCGGCGCCGTCAAACAAATTAGTACGCAAGTATTTAATACTCAAGGGCAAGTAGCATCAACAACGTATGTTGTGGGTACACAAGGTTACATGCCAATAGAACAGATGCGTGGGCATCCAATGTTGTGTAGTGATATATACGCAGTGGGGATGATTGGAATTGAAGCATTAACGGGTGTGTTTCCGCACGAGTTAGGTACTGACCCGAACACGTTTGAAGTAATTTGGCGCCCACGAGTATTGGTATCAGAAGATTTTGCGCGCGTTTTAAGTACCATGACAGCTTATCATCCGTCGCAACGCTATCAAAACGCAACCCTTGCTTTACAGGCAATTCGTGAACTGACGCAAACAGTTTTACCATCAAGTGTCAGACAAACTCCACCACCACAGGTAATCAATTCGACTGTCCCTAATATTCGCTATGCAGGTTTTTCAACGCGGTTTGCCGCAGATATAATTGATAAGACAATTTTGATAATTGCCAGCTTTATATTTGATTTTATGACAAACGGCGCCGCAAATGCTGATGGGTTTTGGGGTAGATTATTTTTTTACTATATAGTTATTGGGTTTGTTTATGCCACAGTAATGGAAAGCTCTGCAATTCAGGGAACTGTAGGTAAAATGCTTTTG
Source organism: Dulcicalothrix desertica PCC 7102 (assembly GCF_003991905.1). Taxonomy (GTDB): domain Bacteria; phylum Cyanobacteriota; class Cyanobacteriia; order Cyanobacteriales; family Nostocaceae; genus Dulcicalothrix; species Dulcicalothrix desertica. The sequence goes on from NZ_RSCL01000001.1 coordinate 422,754, forward strand.
GGTATTGCGGTTACAGATGCTTCGGGAAATAGAATTACTTTTGAGCAATCAGCCAAAAGATACTTCTCGAAAATTTTATCATATATAACATTTTTGTTTGGCTTTTTTATTGCTGGATTTACGACTAAAAAACAAACTTTACACGATATTGTTTCCAAATCTTTAGTAATTAGGAAATCAAGATGACTACAATATCAACAACTCACTATGCCAGTATCGGTAAAAGATTTGTTGCTGTATTAATCGATAGTCTTTTACTACAAGTAGTGTTCTTTATCGCTTATGGCAAACCACCTATTGGTGAAGAATTATCTACACCCAAGGGAATAGCGGCAAATGTATTAGCAACGTTAATTGGTTGGGTATATTTTGCAGTTATGGAAAGTTCATCACTGCAAGCAACTTTTGGAAAACGCTTACTATCGATTATTGTCACCGATACGGATGGGAAAAAAATATCTTTTGGTCGCGCGACGCTCAGATATTTAGCAAAATCTTTGTGGTTAATTATTTTTATTTTTGCACTAATTGTTGCCGTTAGGTCACAAACTATTAGTGCAGGCAAAGCAAACACTGCTTACTTAGCTTTTGCCGGATTGTTAATTTTGGTATCTCTCGGTGTTGCTCTTGTTGGTTATTTAATGGTATTTTTCACGCCAGAAAAGCAAGCGCTTCACGATATGATTGCTCGATGTGTAGTAGTTAACGGTGGTGGAGAACCAGTCAACATACCTTGGAAATCTTTAATTGCTCTAGCTGTGGGTTACATTATTTTAGGCCGTGTTGTGGTTGGACAATTACCTGGTACAGCTTCCACAAATACTGTATCTCCTATATCATCAAACACTCAAACGGCGCCAACGAATACTCCAACACCATTACCTAATATACTTAGTGAAAACAATAATCAGCAAAATCCACTCTTTGGAGAACTACTACCAGCAAACACCACTATATACGGAGTGTGGGAGCTAAACTTTGCCAACGGTGTTGTACAACATCAAGCTTTATTATCAATGCGGGGTACATCTGGTTTAATGGCCGTTAGGTTTCCTGGTGATAATGGTGTAACTCAGACTGTCCGACAAAATATGACGCTTTGGTCTTCTGCTAAGGGATTGGTTTTAGTCGGTAATAACCCAATTGATGTTAAAACTAACACTCCTAATCTTACTTACGCACCTGATAACTTTTTAATTGCCACACGACCAGATAACTCAGTTGTTCTGCGTAATTACTCGTTAAGTGGCGCCAATAAGTCACTAACTGAGTCTCCTGTAGAAAGAAAGTTTCTTGGTTATCCTTCTATAGGGATTAATATGGTGGAACTTACACCTGAGAAACGAAACGAAGTGAATCAAAAGAGTAATTTACCTTTCCAAGTAACTACAGATAATGGTGTTTTGGTTTTGAGTGTAAATGCTAATTCGACAGCTTCGCGAAGTGGTGTTAAGCCTGGAGATGTGATATTGAGCATTAATGGTAATAATGTGAGTAATCTTAAGCAGGTGCAAAATGCTATTCAGTCTAGTGGTCTGGATACGGTGTTGAATTTTAATGTTGATAGAAATGGTGAAAATGTATCTTTGAGGGTTTCGGTTGGGTGTTGTTACAATCCACAGCAATCTACAAAACCTTAGTACTCAGCACTCATTACTGAATTATGGCGCCAAAGCATGTGTAATTTAGTAGCGGGCATGGTTAGATATAGAATGTCTCCTGGGCATAAATTGGTTTTGAGTAAATCCCAACCGTGTAATGTTTGATTATTGGTTTCAAGGTATAGGGGTACGCAGTCGGCTAACATTGCAGCATCTTGAACTTTTAGACAGCAGAAGGGATGGGTAATAGATATGGAAGTTGCTAAAGCTACCCAAAGACTATCTCTGGTAATACCGTTACCGAGAATGCGTCCACCCAAACTAGCAGCAGCAAATGCAGGCGCCGCGAGTTCTGCGGGACTCAGTACTGCGTCAAAGTCAAATACCTGCTGTGCCATTCTCGCAAAGTCTGGGTCTGCGTAGCGAACTATTATTGGTGCAGTTGGTTTAATCCCTTTAGCATTTAGGGCTATTTCTAAATTAGTGGCATCGTTACCACTAACTGCTAATAGTGCTGCTGCAGTTTCTAAATTGGCACCAGAGAGCATCGTTGGAAAAGTTGCATCACCGTTAATTACTGGTATTCCCCATCTGCGAGCGTTATTAACAAAGCGGTTGTTTGCGTCGGGTTCAATAACAACTACTTCGTGTCCGCTTTCATGCAGAGTTTGAACAATTTTTATACCAGTACCGCTGAGTCCACATACTATATAGTGGTTACGTGGAGGTACGCGCGCTGCATCTAAGAATTCTCGAAACCTAGTACCCAAAACAAAGTCATTAAGAAGCGCGTATAGTAGACCAATTACGCCGGCGCCTACAAGCATCATAATTACAGTAAATAATTTAATGCTAGTAGAAGCGTGTTCAACAACTTTATCGTTACCACCGGCGCCTGTTATCATCCCTACGGCAAAATACAATGCATCAACAATTGAAACATTAGTACTGGTATACGTATAAATAAACGTGGCAAACAGAACAATAGCTGCAAGTGCTGTAGTCATAGCAATTAGCGGGCTAGCATGTTCTTGGAAGCGCTGTATGTTAGTGATGATTTTGAGAAATTTAGCAATTATTGACCTGCGCTTCGAGCGTACTTTTGGTTTAGTGCCAACAATAATTCTGTCCCCTTCGCGCAAACGTCGTCTTTCTAAAACTGCTGAAACTAAATCTTTATCGCCATCTACAGGTAAATAATAAATTAGCATTCGCGAACGATTTTCCCACAAATCATCTATTTGGCGCCCGTGCCAAGGATGTTTGTTATCTATATATTCTTCGTGAATAGGCCAAGTTTGTTCAAACAGCTTGATATGTCCAACCGTTTTACTACCTAATGCAGTAAAAGCAAATACAGGCGCCGCCAAACCTGCGACACTCATACTCATATGGTTGGGCAAAGTTTGGTCAAGACGTTCACCCAAACTAGTATTAAAAAAGCGATTAATAATACGAATATTAGGATTTAAAACGCGCGCTTGCATAGTCACCGACAAATTAATAGCATCATCGGGGCCAGCTATCACCAAAGTGTGCGCGCTTTCAATACCCGCTGCTTTCAACGTCGCAGCAGTATGTAAATTACCAATAATCACATCATGTCCCGTTTCACCAGCAATAGGGCGCTGATGAATACCCACCACCATTGCACCCTGCTGACGGAGTAAACGAAACACTTTATATCCAGTGCGTCCTAAGCCACAAACAATAATACGTGGTTTCATAATCAGCAGCAATAGTAAAGAGAAGCTGCCTCAAATATTGATTATTAATATTTTTACTTGCTTCTAAAAAAACTTGCTGTAGCTGTAAACACTTAATCTGAAAGGGTAAATTTCTCTTGTCTTATCTTGTGGAACTAATTTTATTGTGGAACGGGCATCCCTGCCCGTTAATTAAAAAAGTAGCTTGATAGTTAATTTGATACAGTGGCTTGATAGTTGATTTTGTAAGAGGCGGGCTTTCTATGCCCGCTCCACAAGAGTATCTGTAAAAATACTATTCTTATTGCGGAATCAAATTCCCGCATATTGTATATAATTATATACATATAAATATAAGCACATAAACAATATGCCAAACTTATTTATACATAATAACCCTAAGTATATTGTTCCCAACAACAAAACTAATATAGAAACAATTATACTTTCTCAGGTAAATACTCAACCAACCCAACCCTCTAGCTCTGATATACTTTCAATTTTCTCTCTAATTATTCCAATATTTGTCATTGGTATATTTGCCACAGTTTTTGGCTTATTTGGTTTTGCAATTTATAAAGGCATATCCACCGCAGCATATAATAAGAAACAGCCAATAATTAACCGAGAAGCAAAAGTAGTAAGTAAACGACAACATGTTTCAGGAGGAGCAGGAGATACCAGCACATCAACTCATTACTACATCACTTTTGAATTTACTGATGGTAGTCGCGAAGAATTTGCTTTGAATAGTCGTGAATATGGATTAATTGCAGAAGGGGATACAGGGACACTTCATTCACAAGGAACCTGGTATAAAGAATTTAAGCGTCATATAAATTAAGCATGTATTAAGATGATTTCTTAGATATATGGGTATCGAAACATTTAGAAATTCAGCAAATTGCTAACGAGATTGAAAAACGTCGAATAGAACTAGGTAAAACAAGCGGGTTTGAGCGACTTTATCATCGAACAGTGAAATTATATTTTGGAGGGATGGCAAAGCATTTAGCTGATTTAAGATATATTCTACGTCCCGGCGCCCAGCTTGCTTACATAGTTGGCGACCAAAAATCTTTTTTACAAGTGATGATTCGCACAGGTTCGCTTTTAGCTGATATAGCTCAAGGTTTGGGTTATGAAGTAGTTGGAATTGATTTATTTCGTACACGCTTATCAACAACCACAAAAGATACAAATGCGAGAAGAAGTTGTGCTGCTTCGCTGGTCAGGAAAAATGCCATCAAATAGTTACCCTTTTAGTGATAAGCAGTTGTAATGAAACCCTCTAACCGCTACGAACAAATCATAGAGCGCATTTTTCTCTCTAAGTACCAAGAAGGGATGACCGAATTAGATTTTGCGCGTCAAGATATTATAGATGTTGCTCAAGAACTAGGTATAGAGGCACCTAAAAACGTTGGCGATGTGATTTACAGCTTTCGCTATCGAAACATTTTACCTGATTCCATTAAATCAAAAGCTCCTGAAGGATATAGTTGGATAATTCGGTCAGTAGGACGTTCACGTTATCGTTTTATTATCGTTCCAGAACAATTTGTTTTAAATAGATAGTACGTTGATGCACAATAATGCTAATTTTCTCATCCTGTTTACGTTTACGTAGAGACGTTACATGTAACGTCTCTACATATGACGTTTATACGTTAAATATCACAGCACGATTATCTGCCACAAGCTTGCTGTTAAAATTACTGTTGCCAAATGTTGCCAAATTAATATTCGTATGGGTTGGCGCCCTATTTTCTGCGTCAGTACAAAGGCTAAGAATGCTCCTAATATTAATGTGAAACCTTGTAAAAATGCAATTACCGCAGGATGTGCAACTACGACGGGTAAAAATTCACCGTTTACTCCAAAGGTTGCAAATGCTACAGGTAATATACGTCCACCTTCTCCTAAACCTAAGCGTAGATAGTGCGCTAAGTTACCTGCGAGAACTAATGGTAGGTATCCATATGCGAGTTCGATAAATTTACGATTTTTAATCTTTTGAAGTTTAATTATGCTGTATGCGGCAAAGGGGATTAGTATGGGCACTATTAAAGCTAGTAGTGAGAATGCTAAGTGCTGCTGGAATTGACTGAAGTCAATTATTACGATTACGCCGAGTTTTGCTTGTATTTCGGGTAAGCGGTGTAAATATACTCCTCCTAACATTAAAAATAGCAAAGCGACTTCGTATGTATGTGGGATGTGGGAAGTCCATAGTTCTATACCGGGAGGACGTAAGTTAAATTCAACTGAACGATGTGGACATGCTTTTAAACAGGTCATGCACAAAACGCAGTCACGGTTATCTTCGAGTTGGGCAGGATGAGAATATAGCGGACAACCGTTCGTTTCCATTCCTTCACCTTTTTGTGGCCCACCTTTATAACATTGGTAGGTGGTGCAAGTTGCTGAACAAATACCTTGTTGTGCGCGTAGTTCGGTCATGGAGAGTTTCGCGAATAACCCGTTCATTCCTCCAATAGGGCAAAGATAGCGACACCAAAACCTTCTTTCAAAGATAGCTGAAAAAATCATGGCGCCAGCAGTAATAAGTAGCAGCAAGCACCCAGATAAATAAGCGGTGTTTTCTAAATGCCAAAGTTCTTCCCACAGAAATATGAGAGTAAATAAACCATATAGAAACCAACCTCCCCATTTCTCGGCTTTTTCACGTGGCCATTTTTTAAGTTGTCTTGGAAACAGTTTTAGTGAGAGTTTCTGCGTGATTTCACCGTAAATCATGAAAGGGCAAAACGCGCACCATATACGTCCAAGGAAGGGGAATAAAAACAAAAAACCCATCCACCACCACGACCAGAATAAATTTAATACAAAGTTTTTATCGCGCGTTTGTGGACCGAGGAATAAGACCAGGACGATAAAAGCAAACGCGAAAGTCGTAAAACCATAGTTTATTCGGTCTGGGTACCAGTCACTGCGAAGGAATTTTCGTAAATTCGGGTATATATTTAATAGATTGACTCGAAAGCGTTTTTTCTTGGTGTCTGCTGACCAAAAGATTTCTTCGGTTAGTTCATTTTGCTCTTGTGCTTGAACTATTGCCCGTTCAACCAAGTTTTCTAACTCTTTTAAATTGCCAGGAAAGTCATATGACTGTAACCGACGTAGTGCTTCGGGTGTAACACGCGCTTTGGGAATTCCCCGTGCTATTGTGTACAAACTAATATAGTAATCAGCCTGCGCTTTGATATCAGCTTTGCGTACCCGTAATGGTGGTACTTTTATTATTGTTCCAACTGCGCGCTCAACTTGCGGTAATGATTTTTCTGAGACAATGATTATGCGGGCATTACTGACTCGATATTCGATTTCTATTTCTTCGGAGCGGTTTACAGGTTTATAAGTCCCATTCTTGATTAAATTATTTATACTTGGAAAAAGTTCTTTTGGTAATTCTTGAATATTATTTAGAACTAAGGTCCCATTGCCCAAATATTCTAATAGTCCTGGTTTACCACCATACCTGCCAAACAAATCGGCGCCGCTAGTTTGCAGAATACCACAATTAATTTTAATAATAGGCTCACGGCGGTAATTTGAGCCGTAGTGAATTAAAGCGGCAATATTATCTTTTTCTAAACCAGGTTCACCAAAAACTAACACCGACTTACGGTTATTTGCTGCTTCACGAATTTGGGAGCGTAGTTTTGTTGCGTACCTACTGGCGCCAACTATACCACGTTTAGCTTTAGTCACTAAGTATGGACGCAATTCTAACGAACGTTCCTGTTCGTAAGATAAAGCAGAAGCTAACTGCGCTAATTCGTCTTTTAGTAATATATTTCCAGCTTGGGCAATTTCTGGATGTTGATTAATTATTTCGCGGAATTTGTCCCCTGGAACTACCCATAAATGACATTCACTTAGAGTAGTAACTGTGTATTGAGTATCTTGTTGAAGTAAAAACTCTTTGAGATTAACAACAGTACCAGCAAGTAAACCACAACAAGGCGCCGCATTATTAGAGGTGCTACTTGTTTCTATACGACCTTCTTTAATAATGTACAACGCCTCTGGCTGTGTTCCTTCATTTACGAGTTGGGTTTGCTCAGGTACAACTTGTTCTTCGATGACTTCGGCAATAGCATCCAATACCGCAGGGGATAAAATACCTAAAGCTGTGCGTTCCTGTAACCATATCGCAGTATCAGGAGATATCATAATGCGTTCTCCACGGGCGCTGGTGTATCTATTAAATTATCTCGTGGAGCGGCGCCTTAGAACAAACTCAATTTTTTGCAACAAGCGTATACCTTTATTTTTATAAATTGGTGTTTTTTGACTGACTGTAAAAATTATTACTTTATGAGTGTATCTGATATACCCAACTTGTGGGCGCCTTTAGTGCTATTAAGTTTGATTATCCTGGCTGAATAATTTTTTAGCCGTAGTTAATGATAGTCCCCTTACTCTCATACTAAGATGCCAACTAATTAACAATTTTCTCCTTATGAGGGGTACAATAAATGCCGATTGTCTTGAAAATTTGAATGTTTCATGATTTCCAGTAACGATTTTCGCCCTGGTGTCTCAATTGTACTAGACGGGTCTGTATGGCGGGTTGTGGAGTTTCTCCACGTTAAACCAGGTAAAGGCGCCGCTTTTGTACGGACTAAGCTCAAAAATGCTCAAAGTGGTAACACCGTAGAACGAACCTTCCGTGCTGGTGAAACCGTACCGCAGGCAAACCTTGAAAAAAGCACGATGCAGCACACCTATAAAGAAGGTGACGAGTACGTGTTTATGGATATGGAAACCTACGAAGAGGGTAGATTAACTGCACAACAAATTGGCGATAAAGTCAAGTACCTTAAGGAAGGTATGGAAGCGAATGTTGTGCGTTGGAATGAGCAAGTGCTTGATGTTGAACTTCCTAACTCAGTAGTACTCGAAGTCATCGAAACCGACCCAGGTGTTAAAGGTGATACAGCTACGGGTGGTAGTAAACCAGCAAAGTTAGAAACAGGCGCCACGGTAATGGTTCCCTTGTTTATTGCACAAGGAGAGCGCATCCGCATTGATACACGCGAAGATAAGTACTTAGGTAGAGAATAAGGTAAATGCCTTAGTACAGATTCTATTTAAAAAAATAGGTCAACTCGAGTACGCTCCTGTTATGTGTCTAGCCGCGAATGTGCCCGGACGGTTCCTTACCGTCTGTGCAATGCGCGCTCAACTACGCGATACATATTTGGAATGGCGCCATTTCAAAATGCGATTTCTACATTCAAACAGAATATTTTAGATGAGGTAATAAAAACTGTGGCATTGGACTTTAGTGAAATCCGCCAATTATTAACAACTATTGCACAAACAGATATTGCCGAAGTAACGCTTAAAAGCGACGACTTTGAGATAACAGTACGTAAAGCTGTTAGTACTCCTCATCAAATGTTGTCTATAGGTCAAGCAGGGTTAGGCAGCACAGGAATAATTTCACAGGCAGCGACACCACAGGTAATAGTGTCACCTCCTGTGGTAGAATCTGTTGCTAATCGCGTGGATGGTGCAACCGCACCCCCAACAAATCCACTCCCGTCCAACGATTCCAAACTCGTTGAAGTAACGTCCCCAATGGTAGGCACATTTTATCGCGCGTCTGCACCTGGGGAAGCTCCTTTTATCGAAGTCGGTGGTCGAGTACGTAAAGGTGATACAGTTTGTATCATCGAAGCCATGAAGCTAATGAATGAAATCGAAGCCGAAATATCTGGCTCTGTGATGGAAATTCTGGTGCAAAATGGCGAACCTGTAGAATATGGTCAACCTCTGGTGCGAATAAATCCCGATTAGGTATTAATCTATATAACGGAGATGTAATTTTCACTAATTCAGTGTAGTCTTGCGGGTCAAACCTGATGAAACAAATGTTGCCTGTACCGCCAGAAGTTGTGCAACAAGTCGCGGAATATTTCAGCTTGCTGAGTGAACCAATGCGGCTAAAGTTGTTGCATCTATTGCGGGATGAAGAAAAATGCGTACAAGAATTGGTGGAGGCAACACAGACGTCTCAGGCAAATGTCTCAAAACACCTGAAGGTGATGTGGCAAGCCGGAATTCTTAGCCGTCGTAGTGAAGGCACCTGTGCCTACTACCGGGTAGAGGATGAAATGATTTTTGAACTTTGCAACCGAGTCTGTGACCGTCTTGCGACCAGACTCGAACAGCAAGCCAAAAACTTTCGCGTCTTAAATACAAAGTGAAAAATTATGGGTGTAGGTATATGGAGAGACGCGACATGTCACGTCTCTACATAATTACAACTGGTAATTTTTAGCAAAGCTGTCACGAGTCAAGGGCTGGTCTAATTCCAAACCTTCCCCACCTAGAACATCCAATTGCTTGCCGTTTACATCAATGTAGACTTTAGCATTGGGGTTCAGGCTAGTGGCAGTATACAAAACTTGTCCCACACGTCCTGTCATCGACGCGCTTCCACCACCACTAGTAAATTCCTCAGATAAATTTACCCGAACAGCATCGTTCTCTATTTTGACTCCTAATACTTTTGTTCCCAATGGAATGGTGCTACTAGTGTCTCCATCATTTTTTGCAGTCAATAAACCATTGAATGCAGCTTGTAGAAATTCCGACGGTTTATCTTTAGATGCTGATACCCTTACTGGTATTGGTACTAATTCTAAATTTCTACCAGTATCTCTAAGCAAGTAGATTTCGGCAGTTTGCTCTGTTGTCGCTGGCGGTTTAGTATTATTCTGGCTAACTCTCTCTTTAGGAGGATTGACAGGCTGAGTATTATTTGTAGCTTGCCATGTTATCCAAGCTACACCAGAACTTACAGCTACAACCGCAGCGGAGACTGCCGCAATTACACCAGAAGAGATACGATTATTTCTTGGCTGTTCTCTCATTTTTTTACCTTCCTTGTCGCTTTGAACCATGAGTATAATGACTATTTACCGCACAAGACGAAACTTATAACCTGACATTCAACCATTTTGAAGAAGGTTCAATTCTTACAAAAGCACCTATTTCTAACTCACTAGCGTTCATATTAAATTTCAGAATTCGCATTATTAAACCGTCAGCTTCCAAGTTACGTAAGTTTAAGCGTTGGTTAAGGTTATTTACTATAACATTTAAAAATCGAGCTGGGACTTGTTCTAAGTTGGCTTTCGCAACTGGATTAGTTAGCTGGATTTTTCCTGCTACTACCGTAATTCCTGTTTCTACCGTTACCAGTAGTGGTTGATTATTACCCTCCTCCAGTATTTCTACTTGTAAATTGACACGCTGATTGGCTAAAAATTTTACTCTAGGGTTAACAATACGGTATATAGGGTTTGATACCGTATTGACTGAACCCATAGAAGCTATGTTCAGTTTACTAATGCGCGATGAGAATGTTTCTGACTGTAAAAGCTTATTAACATCGGCTTCGGTAAGAACCACCCTAAAACCAGCTTGCAAAGGCTGCTTAAGAAAAGGTCGTTTCCCTCTGCTTTGAAGATTAAATTTAATTGCGTCGGTTTCTAACTCCAACGCGGCAATGCGAATATCCTGGCGCCTTAATTGTAGCGAACGTCCAGCAATTCTAACACGGTTAAGTTTTCCTTGTAGCAATTGATGCGTTGGTGCATTATCCACACGCACTTGTAATTGTCCAGAAGTAAACTGCGAACGAATTGCCTTTTCTGCGGTGCGGTCAACCACAAGTCCAACAGGAGTTATTAAACCCAGTAACCCAGACAAAAGTATAGTCAACAATTCCATATTCAGTTAATACGTGCTTTTTATTACATATAGCCTCCAGTAGAGTAGCACTAATAATTAAAATATCAAGTTGAGACAAGGAGATATATACTACTTCATTATGTTTAAGCTTGATTCCGAACAAAGCAGCAAACCCACAAAAATTATCTCTCTTGTGTCTATCTTGTGGAGCGGGCATCCCTGCCCGCCCATAAAAATTTGCAGCCCATAAAAAATTTCAGATCACCAACAACCATAAGTTTTACTGGGACGGGCAAGGATGCCCATCCCACAAGAAGCTATTTGACAAGAAGCTATTTGACAAGAAGCTATCTTACAGAGGTTTCTGTATGTATTTGGACATTTCGGCGCCTATAAGTTTAAATTGCTCACATGGTAAAGCTTTTCAACATCCGCACAACAGGCAAAACTAGCCCATTTTTTAATTCAATATTATATTGTTCCACAGCAACATACCCATGCGATGCATAAAAATGCTCACCTGTCAACGTAGCAACCAATTCAGCACGAGTATAACCTGAAGCAACAATAGCTTCTTCGCAAGCTCTTAAAGTAGCAGTACCAATACCTTTGCGAGCATGGTTAGGGTCTACAAAAAACGCACGAACCCTCGCTGCATCATATTTTGGGTCAAGTAAAGAATATTCATCTATAGTATGAAGTTGGTCGCTACCATATAGCAATTTGCGATAACTCCATCCACCGCATCCAATTATACCAGTATTGTTTTCTACTACAAAATAAGTACTATCTTTGATAAGCTGACTATCAACACCAAAAACAGAACCCAAGGCGCCTTCTCGAAGTTCAAGAGAATAATAATCTTTTTGTAATTGGTGAACTGAATGAGGGATAAGTTCATGTAAAGCAGGAATATCCTGATGCGTAGCTAGACGTAATATCCATTCCATACAGTTTTATGATATTAAACCGCAAAAATAACGGGAAAACACTAACGTTAGACTTTTACCGTAGTCAGGCGCCATTCAAAACTTTACTTCTACTATATCGCCATGATTGGCACAAGCTTTTACTATCACTACTGTTTTATGTAATCAAGCACAGTCCAGAGTGGATACGTCCTGTTGTTTTTGCCAATATTGTTGATATTATCTCTCGACCCCAACAACATCAGTTAACTGAGCTTTGGCTTAACGGCGCCGTTTTAGCTGTATCTATTGTTCAAAATATACCAACTCATTACTGGCATATTATGGCAATGAGCGCGGCAACTCGCCAAATGGAAGTTAATTTACGGTATAGTTTGACACAGCAATTACAGCAACTCAGTATTGGATTTTATAAGCAACGCAGTACTGGTGTATTGCAGTCTAAGCTTTTGCGAGATGTAGAAGAAATTCAAATACTAACTACTTATATTTTTCAGCTTGTACCTGCGGCATTATTAACGATTTTAGTTTCTGTGGTAGTTACTGCGATGCGGGCGCCGTGGTTTTTGTTATTCTTTGTAATTACAATTCCCATTGCAGTAATTTTAGTACAAATTTTGAAGGCGCCGATAACTGAGCGTAACCATAATTTTCGGCGAAAAATTGAAGTAATGTCCGCGCACTTGATTGAGATGATAAAGCTAGTACCTGTGACGCGCGCGCATGGAGTAGAGGCAACTGAGATGGAACGTACAAGTTCGCATTTAATCTCAGTCAAAAAAGCTGCAATGCGGTTAGATGGAATTAATGCAGTTACGGGCGCCTCAAGTTGGGTAATATTGCGGTTGTTTCATGCGGTGTGTCTTGTGACATCAGGTTATTTGGCTTATACAGGTTACGGAGGAATTACCGCAGGTGATGTAGTGTTACTTGCAGGATACTTTGATACACTTACAGGCTCTGTAGTGCAAATACTCACAGTACTACCGCAAATGGGCACGGGGTTTGAGTCAATTCGGTCGATAGGTGAAATATTAGAATGTCCAGATATAGAACTTAATCAAGGTAAGCGTATAGTTGAGCAAGTACAAGGAGAGTTTTTATTCGACGCAGTTAGCTTTGCTTATCCACACAGTTACCATAAAGCGATTGATAATCTTTCTCTTCAAGTAAATACTAATGAGACAATTGCTATTATCGGTTCGAGCGGCGCCGGAAAGTCTACCTTGCTAAATCTTATAATTGGTTTTTTGCGACCAACCGCAGGAAGAATTTATTTAGATGGGCAGGACATGAGCGACTTAGACTTAAGAACTTATCGTCAGTTTATCTCCATAGTCCCCCAAGAGACAATACTATTTGAAGGCACAGTACGCGAGAATATCCTTTACGGGTTACAAGGAGTTAGTGACAAGCAACTAGAACAAACCCTTATTGATGCCAACGCATTAGAATTTATTAATAAATTACCGCAACAACTAGATACCCTTATTGGTGAAAATGGCGTTAAACTTTCGGGAGGTCAACGTCAAAGACTAGCCATCGCACGCGCGTTAATTCGTAACCCCAAAGTATTAATATTAGACGAAGCAACAGCATCAGTAGACACCGCAACCGAAGCATTAATTCAACAAGCACTCGAACGCTTAATGAAAAACCGTACAACCTTTGTAGTAGCTCACCGACTTTCGACTATTCGTAAAGCCGACCGAATAGTAGTATTAGAAAAAGGAAAAATTGTAGAAATTGGTAATCATCATCAACTTTTACAAAACCATAATGGTATGTACGCGCGGTTTAGAGCATTACAAGCCTAAAATTAATACTATACAGAAGCAAAGGGCGCGGCAACTTCTTCCACATAGTGAGCATCACGTGCGCGCTCTGGTTGTTCCTGTGTATCTTCTATTATCCGAATAGCCGCTTTTATAGCTATTTTCTTAATGCCTTCAGAGAAGTCACTTTGTAACACGGTTAATAATTGTTTTTTATCAAGAAGTAAATTGGGGTCAGCTTGTGTCACCAATTTACTAACATTGATTATACCAGAGTTGTTACGCTTATGACCACTCTGTTTTTTATGAGTTTTATTGTTAGTATTCTCGTCTACAGGCATAAAGTGAAAAATAGCGTGATATTGAATTTAATTGTTAAATATAAATGCGAATTTAAATTAAAAACCTCTCCCCTAACCCCTCTCCTACGAGGAGAGGGGAACAAATATACTCAGGAATTCCCTTTTAGGGAACTCTGTTGGGGGGTTAGGTTCTACGTTGGTTTTTCCGCATGACGTGAAAAGCCAGGTTGAGAGTGATTTTACAGCGCATTGGTAACAAATTATGGAGGCGCCTCTCCAAGACAGTGTATCGTAGGGTGATTCTATAAAGACTTGTCTACCCACCTGGGTTGTGCTTGAGCTTATTAGCTATATGGGGCAAGCATTTTGCTGTTTTATTTGAGTGTAAGCGTTCGATAACAAACGATTTATCAATACTTTCAGCTTTTTGTCTACCTTAATTTCGAACTATATAGTATTTGTGTTTTTAAAAAATTAATTCGGTCTCTACGAGGTTGCGTGTATTATTTATGTACATCATATACTTAATTTTGCTGTATTCCCCGTGGGTTGGCGGGCGCCTGCTTATTAACGTTATCTTATGGTCAGTCTTCTGATTGCGCGCATATCATCAAGACAGGCTTTGGCTCGTGAAGTTTGGGATGTACGGTCAATTTACTGCAATCAAGGGCTATAATTATCTGTAAAAATAGTTATTATATTTACATTCGGTTTGTGTAAATTTCCTATATGCTAAGGGACTTAAAAAATACTCAAAACAGGCTACTTACCTGTGGTACAGCTATGATCTGTGCTGGAATAATGACTCCAAGTTTAGGAGCAAACTCACTAGTAAGTGCTGGTATTGGTGTTATTAGCAACATTTTTTCTAACGAGTTACCTAAGTATCTTGAGGAAGTTTTACGTCACAGTTCAGAAATTTTGCAACATCGTGACTTGACAGAAGTGGTGGGTTTGGCTATTGCAGTTGTAATTGATTCTGTTGCAAAAGAGTTTTCACAATATTCTTTGGAACTGCACAAAATTTCTTGGAATACAGGTAAAAATTGGTGGTTGTGGACTACAGAAAGCGGGGATGATATTCCAATTCCTCCTATTCGAGAAAATCAACTAATTTTGATTTTTTCAAAAAAAACCGAGGAGTTTGAGAAAGTCAGGTTATTGGAACAAAAGGACTGGCAAGATATATTTAACTGGCTTTGTGTTTTAAATAATGTAGAGATTCCTGAAGAATTAAGGAAGCACGTTGCAGAAAAACTCTATACCACATTTCCCAGAGCGGTTCGAGAAGTATTGAAGGATGACGCTGGTAGAGGTGGTCAAGCTTATAAAGAAATGCAGTTGTTGTTGATGAGTAAAATTATCGACGCTACACAAGATTTGCAGAAAAATGACTCATATATTCTTGAACGATTAGGAAAGACGGCAAGTAAGAAAGATGTGCAGGATGCACTTGCTCTTATTCTCGAAGCTTTAAACCGCTCGGTAACAAGTCAATCTTTTTACGAACATATCATAAAAATTGAAACTAAACTAGATGGATTAGCTGTTTTATTGAAACAAAACCAACCGTTTTATCCAGATTTTGAAGATTATATTAATGAGAAAATTCAAGACTTTGTAGGTAGACAGTTTGTATTCAATGAAATCAAGAATTTTTTACTAAATCAAAAGAAGGGTTATTTCCTTATTGAAGCTGACCCAGGTTTTGGTAAAAGTGCGATTATTGCCAAATTAATTCGGTTAGCAAAATGTATTGGTTACTTTAATATTATCAGACAAAACAGAGTAACCACGGAGCAGTTTATTGAAAGTGTTTGTCAACAGTTAATTTCTCGTTATCAGTTAACAAACTATTCGACTCCAATACACCCTGATAATTTACGTGATGGAACATTTTTCTCTAAGCTTTTACAGGAAGCTAGTAAAAAATTAGGCATACAAGAAAAACTAATAATAGCTATTGATGCATTAGATGAAGTTGATATTAGTAATTATCGTTCAGGTGTGAATGTTCTTTATTTACCCGAATCTTTACCAAATGGAGTCTATATTATTCTTACTAAACGACCTCAAAAGTTACCTTTAGTAGTCAATAATGTAAAAAATTTCAATCTGCGTGGGTATGAAAGTAACTGTCGTCAGGACGTAGAGAGTTATATTAAACTTCGCATTAACCAAAAGCAAGCTTTACAGAATTGGATTCAATCTCAGCAAGTAACAAACGCGAATTTTGTAACAATTTTGGCAGATAAAAGCGAAAATAACTTTATGTACCTACACTATATTTTGCCAGAGATAGAATCAAATAGTTATCAGAGTTTAAATATCAATAACCTACCTCAAGGCTTACAAAGTTACTATTATCAGCATTGGCAGCGTATGGGAATGATATCCCAACCTTTACCGATGGATAAAGTAGATATTGTATATCGTCTAGCTATATCTCTTGAACCAGTTTCTGTACGTATGCTTGCACAATTATCTAAGAAACAACCTTTTATAGTACAGCGTGTACTTGACGAGTGGGGTCAGTTTTTGCACAAGGTAAAAGTTGGCAATGAAAGCCGCTACAGTATTTATCACAAAAGCTTCCAAGATTTTCTGTTAAGCGATGAGATTGCTGGAGCTTATGAAGATGAAATTTCTTAAGAAAAAGTATGGTGAATTGGTGGATTACCTAACAGGAGGCGTAGAAACAAAAGATATTAAGAAACAATTAAATAGTTTAAATACTGAAGAGAGAAACCAAGCATGTCGGCACTTAACAACTTACATGAGTGAGGCTCGTCGGTATGAACAGCTTTACCAATGGTTGACTAATTTTGATTTTATTGAAGCTAAGATTTCCGCTTTGACTCCGCAAGCGCTAATTAATGATTATGATTTGCTATTACGTACTGAAGTTGAGATTTCTGAGGATAAAAAGTATTGTTTAAAGTTAATTCAAGGTGCGTTGCAACTGTCAGCTTCGGTATTAATTCAAGATGCTACTGAGCTAGTTGGGCAGTTAACAGGGCGCCTGCTATCGTTTGACACACCAGAAATTCAAACGTTTTTACAATCCTGTGCAGCAACTAGAAGCTTTTACTTACGCACCTTAACAGCTAGCTTAACTCCCCCTGGAGGCGCCCTTGTTCGTACCCTCAATGGTCATAGTGGTTCAGTTAATGCAATTACCGTTACTGCGGATGGTAAAAGATTAATTTCAGGTTCATCAGATAATACTTTGAAAGTCTGGAACTTAGAAACAGGAGAAGTAATATTTAACCTCTTAGGTCACACTGCCCCAGTTACAGCAGTAGCTGTTACCTTTGATGGAAGAAGAGTGATTTCTGGTTCCTATGATAAAACTCTAAAAGTTTGGGACTTAGAAACAGGAGAAGAAAAATTAACTTTTGATGGTCATCGTAGCCGTATAAGTTCCATTCGTATTAGTCGCAAGAGTCAGCAAGTAGTCTCCGCAGAAGAAGATAAAATTATCAACGTTTGGAATCTGGAAAATGGAGAAAAACAATTTAATTTAAATGGTCATCGTTCTTTAGTAAACACTTTAGCTATAACTTCAAATGATAAATTAGTTATTTCTGGTTCATCAGACGGAATTATTAAGGTTTGGAACCTCGAAACAGGTCAAGTAGAATTTACATTCAAACGTCATAATTCGGAAATAAGAACACTATTTATTAGTTTTGATGATAAAGAAGTAATTTCCGCTTCTTCAAATAACAATCTTCGACACTGGAGTTTAGAGACTGGAGAGCAACTGTTTAGCTCATCTAAGAATAATGATTGGGTTAGCACAGTTGCTATTACACCAAATATGTCTACAGTTATTTCCGGTTTATTAGACAATACTTTAAAAATTTGGGATATAGAAACAGGTAAAACAATTTTTAGCACATCGAGTCATGGTGGCTCAATAAATGCACTTGTTGTTACTCCTGACGGTAAACGATTTATTTCTGCTTCTTCTGACCATACTATTAAAGTTTGGAACTTAGAGATATTTAAGCACCCAATTAGTAAAAATGCTCATAATGACTCAATAAACGCTGTTGCAATTATACCCAATAGTAAGCAAGTTATTTCTGCCTCATCTGATACTACACTTAAAGTTTGGAATGTAGAAACAGGTAAGGAAGATTTCACTTTTTTTGAACATGCATATGCGGTAAATGCAGTCGTTGTTACCCCTGATGGAAAACAAGCTATTTCTGCTTCATCTGATAATACTATTAAGAGATGGAACTTAGTATCAAAACCTTTTTCTAACCTCACTCGTCATAATATTAAAGTAAATGCAATTGCTATTAGTGGTAATGGTAAGAGTTTAATTTCTGCCTCTAAAGATAATACGCTAAAGCTATGGAATTTAACAACTGGAAAAGGATTATTTGCATTGTCGGCGACTCTGAAACCAGATAAAGAAATTAATTTACAAAAAAAATACTTAAATTTTTGGTATTTAAAGACAGGAGAAAAAATTGTTTTGAAAGCTTCTGATTATTCCGCTTTTACTTCTGATGATAAATTTAAGATTAATGTTGGTAAGTATACTATTATAATTTTTGACAATTTTCAAAAAATAGAAATATGTAATTATCCTCTCTCAGGTAAAAGGACTTATTTTTTATCTATTAATGGTACATTACATATTAATAGCTTATCTATTAATGATGAATCTAAAAAAATGGAAGAATCTGATTATAATACACGCTACAAAGACATTCGTTTTGACAATTTAATATATTTGGATGAAAATTATAAAAAGATAGAGTATAACTTTTTATTACCATATATTGAACGTCAAAATTTATCAGGTTATATTATTAATATATATTATGTAGAAACAAATGAAAAATTAACTTTTAAACAATGGAATACTGTTTTAATTACATCGAATGATAAATGGGCTATTATAGCCGCAAACAATAAATTAATAGTTGTAGAAATAGTAACAGGAAACGAAACATGCATTTTTCCTTTTAATAGCAACATGAATACTTTATTTCTTGATGATAGTGGCAAGCTCTATCTGACAAAATATGAGAAAAATAAGGATGTAAATAAGACTACAGAATTGATAAATGCTGTAGCTTTGAGTAATGATGGACTTTGGGCTGCTTCTGGCTCATTGCATCGCGCGCTTAGAATATGGGATTTATTGAGTCACAAAAATGTTTTGACTTTTTATTGTCATAGAAAGTCAATAAACGCTGTAGCTTTCAGTAAGGATGGATTACAAATTATTACTGCGTCATCAGACAGCACTATTAAAGCTTGGGATATCAAAAATCAGGCAGAAAATTTTAGCCTTGCAGGTCATAAAGATTCAGTAAACGCTTTTGTTATCTCCTCTTGCGGGAAATAGTTAATTTCTGCTTCTTCTGATACGACACTAAAAGTTTGGGATTTACAATCTAAGAAAGAAATCGCCAGTTTTACTGGAGAAAGTAGTATTAATTGCTGTGCAGTTACCTCAGATGGCGCCACAATAGTTGCAGGGGAAACATCTGGGCGCCTGCACTTTCTTCGCTTAGAAGGCATATAGGTATCATCACCACCAAAGCTAACTTTACTATCCCAAAAATTCCAAAATTTGGGATAGTAACTGTTTAAACGGCGCCGTTCATTTTACCGTGGCAAAGCAGAATCAAAAATCTGTTGTGCAGTAAGGTTAATATAGGGGAATCGGGGAGAGATAATTAAGTCGTTACCTCCGTACATTTTCTTTCTGTATTCCCCGTCAAGAGCGTTCGCACACAAAGATTGTCGGTTGTTTAGGGTCGCCTATAAATTCCCGACTTCCCAATGCGGCATAATCTACAATCCAGTACTCAGGAATGCCCATAATTTCTAGTCCGCAAACTTTTTATGGTAATCGTCCCACCAGTTGGTGCTTACAACTTCAATTACAAACGGTACTGATGCACCATTCGTAACAAGCCCAAAGAAACCGGGCTTCTTGCCAAAAATCTTGCGATGAAACGTTAATTTTTCGTAAAGAAGCCCGGTTTCTGTTCTAGGTGCAAGATGTAAGTTACGATACTGCCACAACGCTCTTGTCGGTGCGTGACTGCTACGAAAATATTTCAACGTAGTTATAAGATTTGTAGCAGTCACGCACCCTACGGTTTTTATGATTAATTACGTTTGTCTTTAAAAGAGGCAAGAAATTCTTTTACTTGTTCACCTGCAACTTCACGCGCACCTAAGCCAAATGCAAGAGCAATCGCAACAGCTATGGCGCCGAGTAATAACCCAAATGCTAAATTAACGATATCACTAGCAACGCCGATTTGTTGTAATGACATCGCTGAAACCAAAGCAATAATAGCCACTCGCGCGATTTGTCCTAGAATCTGAGCTTGACGATTACCAGAAGCGGTAATAAGACTAAAAGCTAAATTTGCAAGAAATAATCCAACGGCAAATACCGCTAACCCCGATAAAATTCTGCCAAAAACAACAGTTAGAGCAGTAACTAACGCTGTTAGTGCGGGAATTTTTAAGATATCAACAGCTGCAACCGTAGCAAATAACATGATACCTACGATTACCACAGTACCCATGACTTGGGATGGTGTGCGGGTAGTAGTTGCAGGTGACGGCGCCTTTTGTTGAGTAGATATACCCAGAACAGAAAAGATATTGTCGAAACCAATGCTCGAAAGAATATTAGTCACGAGTTCGGCAGCAAAGCGCGCTAAGAAGTAAGAAGCTACTACTATAAATGCTGCCGTGAAAATTAAGGGAATTGCATTGAGAATTTGTTGCAGCATCGCAACTGCTGGAACAGAAATCGCATCTATTTTTAGAGCGTTCAATGCTGCAATGGCTACGGGAATCAATATCAGAACGTAAACAACCGTGCCAATAATTCCTGACAGTGATTGCCCTGTAGTTGAACGCAAACCAAACGAGGCGCCTAAACGGTCACCTCCAGCAGACGCAATTAAATTAGTAACAATTCGTTTGACAATCGTAGCAAGCAGCCAGCCCGCAGCAGCAATTAATACCGCAGCGAGAATATTTGGAACAATCGAAATTATCTCTGTAACTAAAGTCTGTACCGGAAGCAACGCTTGATTTAACTCTAACGCATTCAGAATTGGCAACAGAAATAATAAAAAGATAAACCAGTAAAGCGCATTACCAATAGTTTCACTTAAAGATAATTGCTTCTGGTTTGACGATGCACCATCTTCTAACTGTGAATTCAAACGCTCATCAAGTCTTGAACTACGTAGTCCTTGTACTGTTATTAGCTTGACAACAGTTGCAACCGCCCAAGCAACTGCAAGTAGAGCTGCGGCGCCTGCTAATTTAGGAACATATCCAAGTACTTGATTAAGTAAACTATTTAAAGGTTGCGAAACAACCTGCAAATTGAGTGTTTGTAAAACAGCAACAACAGTAAAGAGAAGAATAATCCAATAAACAAAAGTTGAGATTGCTTTCTCAACTTTAGGTAAATCCCTTCCGTCTGTACGACCTAGAATACCAGCAGCAATGCGATTATCGATATCAGTACGATTGAGAAGTTTTCGTACAATAGTACTTGCAACCTTAGCAACTAACAAACCAACTAATAAAATAGCTACTGCCGCAAGCAATGTTGGTAAAAAACTAACCAATTGTGCCAACAACTGTTGCATATAGTTCACCCCATTATTTAGCGATTGTGTAGGTTGAACAGATAAATCCGGTTGTGGTGTTTGTGCCAGTATGCCTTGCCAGGTAATATTCATAAATTTTGTGAGTTTCACCCTAAATACCACTGAGACTTCAAAATCTACCAGTATTTACTCGTAAACCTGTGTCGGATACTATACTTATATTCAAAATTTTCAATAGATGTAGGTTGGGTGGAGCGCGTCTCTACAACATGCGGATTTCCTAAGACAATCTTACTCGCTGCAAAGCTAAAGGCAATATTTTGGAAAAAATCCAAAATGGCGAATACAAGCCAAAACCTGATGACGAGCGGAATATTATAATTTATGCATGGCTACAAACAAATTCTTTAACTTACATCTTGCACCAGCCTAGATAGTTGTAACAATCAAAACTTGTGTATTTGTAGATTACTAGCTTCGTTCTTACCCGCATAGGGTTGAAAACCCCTATGCTAATAGCGCAAGTCCTCTAAAAGAGGACTAAGAAATCATTGTTATTTTAGCTACTATATATTATTAATATTGTAGTTTACACTTAGAGGTGCAAGATGTAAGCTATGACGTTCTTGAATTAGTTCCTGCTATCAACCCCAGCAAGACTGATTCCTAGAGCGATGTCTTTGTAAATTCCTTACAAATTTTGGATTTGAATCCGCAAACTAGTCAAACGTAGGCTATTATCCGGTTCCAGGGTGAGAATAAGTTTCTCACCGGGTTGCAGTGAGAGATGATGACAGATAGATTCAGGAAGAACAATGTTTCCCTGCTCCCCAAGTTCAATGGTTTGTTGGTAAGGTGTTGACATAGGCGCCATTACTGTTATTAATTAACTAGCATAAGACGATAATGGCGAAACCAAGGGTCAAATAATCGCCCTTGACTTCGATTCGCTCTTATGACGTGACGGAACTTGTGCGCGTTTGTGTAATTAACTTAATAATTTCTTGCGGGGATTTTGCTTGAAGTACTGCCAGTAGGTTTATTGCTTTGGCTATTAATCTTCGACTATCTTCATAAGTATTTTGGATAGGTAAAACCAGTTGAATGGGGTTGCCGATGTCGTCAGTCCCACCTTGAAACACTAACAGATACGGGTTTGGATGTGGAACAGCCTGCCACCCATTGTGATTGAGGTATGATACAATGTCGGCAATTTGAAGAGAATTTATTTGAAATTCATCTTGGAGGATTTGCTCTATCATTTACCACTCTCCTGTTTTGAGTTTCTGTATTAAAGCTTGTAGTGATTCTGGGGTTAACCGTTGCTGCCGAGGGATGCGAAACTAGTTATCAAATAAAAACCCAATTAGGGAAGCTGCTGCTGCCAAGCTATTAGATGCTGCATACAAAGTTCTTAACCGCAACGCTCTCTTCATGATTACAACTATTCATTATCAGTTTCGTAAATCCCTGTCAGCTTATAATTTTGATTGAAGGCGCCGTTTATCATCAGGTACAAACTTGGCAAGATAGAAGAAAACATTTATTAGAACAGATGCTC
Source organism: Dulcicalothrix desertica PCC 7102 (assembly GCF_003991905.1). Taxonomy (GTDB): domain Bacteria; phylum Cyanobacteriota; class Cyanobacteriia; order Cyanobacteriales; family Nostocaceae; genus Dulcicalothrix; species Dulcicalothrix desertica. Next base: position 445,984 of record NZ_RSCL01000001.1, read on the forward strand.
TTTTAAGTATCAAAATATGTATAGGACATATGTAAAGCTATTCCTTCAAAAATCTATTAATATGAAGTCATTACGACTATGTTTAATCTAAGCGAGTTATCTTGACTTTGGGGGTAGAAGTTTATGATGTCAAAAAGTCCTTTGATGGTTGATTTTACTACAAAAGACGGGGATTCAATGATTTACCCGCGTGCTGCGTTGCTATCAAGTTATGCATCTAACTGGGATATTCACTTTCGGTATCATTCTCAACCGCAGTATGAAATGCCTGAACACTCCTCTAACCAAAATTGCATCATCATGCACCATTGTACTTTGCAATCACCAATAATTGAAACGATTGAAGGGGTGTCTCAAGCAAGTCGTATAAATTGGGGAAAGATTACTGTTTTGCCAGCGAATGTAAGAAATAAGGCATTTTGGGAAACGGAGTATGAATTTATTACACTAGCTTTTGAACCAAATATATTTATACAATACATTACAGAAGCGATTGATGTGGATAATGTTGAGTTATTGCCAACCTTAAGTCATCCCGACCCACTAATTCATGGTATTGCGTTAGCTCTTAAATCTGAATTGGAATCAAACCAATTAGGTGGTCGTGTATATGTTGATTCATTGGTAACAGCGTTAATGGCTCATCTGTTACGTAATTATTCTGTTAAAAACCCTACACAATCTTTCTGTAAAAATGCTTTACCAAAGCGCAAGTTGCAGCAAGTACTGGACTATATTCACGCTCATCTAGATCAAGATTTAACGCTCTTTAAGTTAGCGGCAATTGTGTACATGAGTCCAAGTTATTTTTCTACTTTATTTAAACAGTCTACTGGATTGGCGCCGCATCAGTACATAATTCGGTATCGTGTCGAACGTGCCAAGCAACTACTGCTTGAGGGAAAATTGAGTATTGCAGAAATTTCTACTTTAGTTGGCTTTACTCATCAAAGCCATTTGAGTTACCACTTCCGGCGCCGTTTTGGTAGCAGTCCTAAAGTTTTTATTTCAAGTCAGTAAGAATTTGCTCAACTTGCAAGACGGTTCAACGTATTCGGCGCCAACGTTGAGCTAGCAATTTCACCTTCGTTTGCAGTCTTTGGTCGTTATGGTTTTGGTAGTTATAATGACACTGCTTTTGGTGACATTGAACCCAGCTACTGGATGGCAGGTATTGCGTTTCCAGACCTTTTTAAAGAAGGCGCCTTAGCAGGTATTGCTATAGGTCAACCATTTATTGAAAATGCAGTAGGTAATGCAACTCAGACAAACTTTGAAGCATTCTATAATCTTCCCGTTTCCGATAACATTAGAATCACACCGTTAATACAAGTAATTACCAATCCTGCGAACCAAGAAGATAACGGTACAATTTTTACAGGTACATTGCGAACTGTATTCTCTTTTTAGACCGCATCACCGAGCAAGTGATAAGAGATGTAATGGTACTTTACTACAACTTATTCGTTGCCAAATTGACTTTCAAAATCTCTTGATTGATGCAAAATTCGTAGTATTTCAATGCCATCTTCAATTTTGACGTAAAAAACAATATATGGCTTAACTGGAAAGCTTCTGAGTCCATTAAGTAAAGCATCTTGCTTTTTACCCATGTCAGGAAATTGAGCTAACATGGGCAAACGATTAAGAATTTGAGCGATTTGTTTGTCAGAAGCAAGTGGATTTTGCTCAGTAATAAAAACCCAAATATCCTCCAAATCTTGTTCAGCAAGCTCCGAAAGTCTATAGGTATTCATTTAATCTTCCTGAGAATGCAACCTGCGTTCTCCTCGCTCTTTAATTTTTTGTAGCAAACCAGGCAGAGTTTCATCATTATATTCCGTGTACTGCCCATTACGTAATTGTTCGGCTCCTAGGTTAATGTCACGCTGCAAAGCTTCTAGCTTCAGCTTTCGCACTTCTGCTTCTGCTTGCTCCAGTCGCTTCTGAGTTTCCTGAAAGCTTATTGCATCCTGAATAACAATTTCTGCTTTGCCGTTAACAGTGAGGACAAGAGGAGATTTTGTCGCTTTAGTACGCTCTATAAACTGCTTGACATTACGCTTAAAATCTGTTAGAGGATGAATATTTTCTAAATTAATCATAAAAAGTATTAAATTCAGTACGAAATTAAGCCATAATTAAATACTATAGTAATTATATGCGTTCTGTGCGCTGCTCATCAATTATAATTACTGTTAGTACAAAACCAGGCAAGCCTCAAGACTCCTAAATGGAATAAGATTAAGTCATATTCGTGATTTTAGGAACAAAGGCTATTGTTTTGGGAACCTTAACGAATCTATCACTAAACAATTGAAACTGACGACCGGAGCAACAACAGGAAAAAATCCTACGCCTGAGACTATTCGTGAGGGTAGCGTCCGAATGGAACAACACCCCCAATACGAGGAAACAATAAAACAAATAAAGGCAGCAGGATTTGAAATTAGAATAAGTAATGACGCTTGTGCAGAAGTAAAAGAGGTTGTGGACTTAAATGGAAACGTACTTCGAGTTGAAAAAGTACTTTATAGTCCCAGCGACATTTAAGCCACTGTATGGTTCTAGCAAAGTAGCTCGTGTTCTAATTGCAATTCGGCGCCATAAACAGTTTCCTGATTTAATTTCTAATATTGCCTTAGTTAATGGAGAACCAGGAATAGTAAATTATGTAAATGAATCTTTATATAGTACTATTAGTTTGGAAGTAGTTGAAAGTCGAATTCAATCTATTTTTGTGGTTGTGAATCCTGAGAAATTGGGTGGGTCATCTGGGACAGATACCTACGGGCGTTTTCGGGCAATATTAAAACCTGATAAGAATCAAAGCTGAATACTGGCGCCAGTTTAATGGCAACAATTGAGCAATCACCTGATGGTGCAACCGAAGCTCAAAGTGTACTTTCTGTATTAATTGATGCGAGTATAAAGTACACAAGCATAAATGGAGTTTAAATGAAACTTGTATCGTTATTACTATGCTCTGTTAGCTTATTGCTATTTAACTCATTCACTTTGGCGCAACAGCAACACGAAGCAAATATCGTTCCAGCAACCGTTAGAAAAACCAAAAACCAAAAACCTTTATCTGATATAAAAATACTAATAAATCCAGGACATGGGGGTCAAGAAACAGGCGCCGTAGGTGTAAATGGATATTTTGCCAAAAACATAAATTTGAAAGTGTCAAAGCTATTAGCTGTAGAGTTACAAAAGCGTGGGGCAATAGTAGTGATGACAAGGGATGATGATAGAGATTTATCTTTGAGTGAGCGCCAAGCAATTATAAATCAAGAAGAACCCACTATTGCTGTTACCATACATTATACTTTTGCAGAAGATGATGAGGATGCAGAAAAAGTTAAAGGAATAAGAGCTTTTTGGTATCATCCGCAATCACAAAGTTTAGCCGTCTTTATTCATAACTACCTGACTCGCAAACTCGGACGTTCTTCTGGTGGTGTTTTTTGGAATAACTTAGCGCTTACACGTCCAGAAGTAGCGCCATCAGTAGTTCTAGAATTGGGTTTTTTTAGCAACCCTGAAGAATTCGAGTGGATAACAAACACTGATGAACAAAAAAAATTAGCCTTGACTCTGGCTCTTGCTATTACACAGTGGTTTAACAAAGCTCAGGAATAAACTTTGTTTTAATGCGCTCGGTAGCTTTCGAGCAATATTAAAACCCGATAAGAACGAAAGCTGAATACTGGCGCCGCGCGTTGAGAAAATTTATTTATTTTGCCAATGCTGCATTTCTTCTTCGATAAAATAATTAACCAGGTCACTATACATTTTCTCAATTACATCTGGATTTAAACCTTCTTCTTGTGCCCAAACACGACGCTGTTGTAACATTGCTTGAAAACGCTCAGGCGCCTTAACACTTGTTTCGCTTGTTTTAAACTTAGATGCAGCCTTAACATAACCAAAACGTTGACTAAGCAAGGCAATAACTTGATGGTCGATATTGTCTATTTCTGTGCGAATATCTGTCATATTCTCGCATTCATCAGGTGTTTTCATCGTGCTATTTAAATTGCATTGCTTTCATTGTCCCATGAATAGGGTTTAAATTCTTTATCCACAGGTGTTTTAGCAAGATGGTTTGTATAGTTATGGATAACTTTGATAGCTATTCCTAAAATTACTTCTAAAACCTGTTCTTTCGTATAACCAGCATTGATAAATTCTTCAACCTCATTATCTTCCACCCAACCTCGTGCTTCAACTAGGCGCCGAGTAAATTTCTGCAATGCTTGTAATTTCGCATTTTCTAGAACTTCCCCATTACGCAATAAATCTATATCGCTCGGCAACATACAGCTAGTAGCAAGCGCAGAATGTGCTGCCATACAGTAATGACATTCATGTGCGTAATTAATAGTCAAATATATAACTTGCCGTTCAGTAGGCGTAAAGCTAGTTGTCTCAAATAAATCCCACAATATCATTCCACCTTTCAATACTGGAGGCGCCGAAGCTAAAACTCCTTCAAGATTTGGAATTATGCCAAACGTATCTTTTGCATGAGCCAGCATTTCTTTGGAAGCAGAAGGCGCCGTTTCTATGGTGTGAACTGTAAATTCCATGCGTTTTTCCTCGGTGATTAACTTGAGGGAGACAAACTTGTCTACATTTAATGAATGCTAGTATATACGCATGGAGACAAACTTGTCTACCTTAATTTATTTAAAAATATGACCATTGATACGAGTGCTGCTAGGCTAAAAATTTTAGAAACAGCATCTGAACTCTTTTATCAAAAGGGAATTCAGCATGTTGGTATAAACGAAGTGATTGCGGAGTCAGGTGTAGCCAAACGAACTTTATATCGTTGGTTTCCCTCTAAAGATAAGTTGATTGAATCTGTGATGGAACACCGCGCGCAGCAGTGGATTCAATGGTTTGAAAATGCTGTTACTGAACGTGGTAACACACCGAAAGAGCGACTATTAGCAACGTTTGATGTCTTGCGAGACTGGTATGCATCACCGGGATTTCGCGGATGTCCGTTTATTAATGCGGTGTTAGAAATCGCCGATGCATCGCACAAAGCACACCATATTTCAATTGATTTACGTGAATCTATTCGTCAAATTATCATGCGTTTGGCAGCAGAAACAGGAGTGCAAAACCCAGATGCTTTTTCTAGACAGTATCTATTATTGATTGGTGGCGCCAGTTTGATGGCAACAATTGAACAGTCACCCGATGGAGCAACATTTGCTCAAAGCGCGCTTTCAGTTTTAATTGATGCAAGTTTAAATAAAAGTCTTATATAAGAGGATTACAAGTCTGCCATTCACATCCCTTAAAGTCCCTATATATTGAACTCAAATGTTGTTTTGACCGCTATTTCAACGCTATACTTCATAGCGATGAAGCAATTAAGGGGGCACTACCATCGAAGAGTAGACGATATTTATCAAAAATTGAAAAAAGCAGGTGCAAATGTAGGCGATTTCCAATTTCTTGTGCGAAGAAGCGATGGTGCAGTTTTTGTAAACGACCCAACTAATTTTGGCTTGCGTAGACAAGGCCCGCAAGGAGATATCCAAAATATTATCGAGCGATTTAAGAAAATATTAAGAGATAAGAATAAAGGAGCAGAATAATATGTTAACGGACACTGAATTATTAGATTTGCTACCATTGAAACAAAAAGATTTTCTTGCCAAATGTATTGGTCGTAAACTGGTGGAAATTGACCGTTTTTTTGGTATCGACCTTCCATCGTTTCTTGAAGGTGGGCATTTTACTGAAGCAGAGTACTTCTCTTATAACTCAGGCGCAGTAAAGTTTCATTTTGAAGGTAATTTAATTTATGTGCTTGATGTTTATGGTGAACAGCTATCAATTGTAGTATTGCCCATGAATATCGAAAGTAACGAGTTTATAAAAATATATCAACTTTAAAAATTATCCTTTGCTCCACCTTCACTTAAAGGTTGTATTGGTAGAATATGCCGTGATGTTCGCATCTGGACTCTAAAAGAAGATTTTGAATCTCTTGAAGCTAAACAAGTAGCTGTTTCTTATCTTTTTGATGAGAGTGAGCTATTTTATTGCATTTACCTAGTAGATGATTTTGATAGTGACTATTTACTTTTAGGACAAGATGTTCCGCTCGACAAAATAGACAGTTGTTTTTCAGTTGCACTTGGAGAATACATTGACCCAAGAAAATTATCAGAACCAGTTTACAGTCTCGCTTAGGGTTTTAATAATAGAAGATACAGAAGAACGTCAAAGTATTTTAACTTCTCTTTACCGCTCTCATGCGTGGATGCTAGTCAATACTGATATTATTTCTCTCGACTACAATCTGCGTGGAGAATTAAACGGCGCCGATGTAGCAAAGGAAATAAAGTTATCTCGAAACACAAACACCAAAATAATTGTACATTCGCTCAATCCTAAAGGGGTAAAGCAAATATTAAAAATTATCCTTGATGCTATTACATACCCTATATCTAGAATGGTTCGCTCTAATAAGCATTTCAAGTACCTTAGAGGTTGTTTGAAAAGTGCCCGTGAATGTCATGCTGAGGAACGTTAACGCAGTTTTCCCGCAGGGTAGCATCTCAGTATGTGTCCAAAACCCTAGATTCTACCCTTCGGGAAAGCTTCGCTTACGTTCCGTAAGACTCCACTCAGAATGACAATTTATACCTTATCTGACTTTTCAAACATCCTCTTAGAGCTAAAATTGACGAATTGGGTGTAAACTACGATTGGTCAAAATAACATTATTTTTGAGCAATGAAACTAAATGAAGTTGTGCCTTGGGGCAGGACGCTAGAAGAATATAAGTTAATGTTCAACCTGTCAGAGACAGATTTGAGAGCTACAATTCTTGGTTGTGGCGATGGACCCGCTAGCTTTAATGCCGAAATCACAGAACTCGGATACTCCGTTAAGTCCATTGACCCAATATATCAATTTTCGGCGCCACAAATTAGACAGCGTGTGCAAGAAACTTACGAACAAGTCATTTCACAATTAAACCTAAACCCAAATCGTTATGTTTGGAAACACTTTAATGGCGCCGAAGAACTAGGTCAAGTCCGTCTCGCCACAATGGAAAGATTCTTATTAGATTACGAAGCTGGTAAAATTACAGGACGCTACTTGCCGCAATCTTTACCAAAATTAGAATTTGCAGATAATCAATTTGAATTATGCCTATGTTCTCATTTACTCTTTCTATACTCAGACAAGTTATCTCTTGATTTTCATGTTGCTTCAATTAATGAACTTCTACGAATTTCTAAAGAAGTTAGGATTTTTCCTTTACTCAATCTTGACTGTGAATTATCACCTTATTTAGAACCAGTTATTCAAGACTTATTGAGCAAAGGTTTCAGCGCTTCTGTTCAACCCGTTGCCTACGAATTTCAAAAAGGTGGTAATCAAATGTTGAAAATCAATGTGTTGTAGAGACGCGATTAATCGCGTCTCTACGTAAATAAATATTTTAAATTGTATTGAATTTTGCAGGCGTGTTACCGTATTATGTTTAATTTTACAATATAAAAGCCTGGACTAACTTAGCGCAATTTGAACCAAACTGGCATACATAATTTACGAAAAATTACGGTGGTAAAAAATGTAAGGCTTCGTAAGAATTATACAGACACAACAAGTGCTTCACTACAGGTGCTGAGACTCAAACAACACCTCAAATAGGGGAAAAATATGGAATTATTTACTTACAATTCCAGCAACGGCAACTACAGCTTTTCCACTAACCCAGCAAATGTATCTCTGAATGGCAATTCACTTAACTCGTCCCTTCAGGGCTTATTTAACCTGACTGGAACTGATTCAGGTCTGTTTAATCAAATCAGGTCGTGGCGCGCTCCGGCTTCCCAAAGTTTGGATATCTTGTCCACCAACCTTAACAGTATGGTTAGTAAAGTGGCAGACAATACTACCGCGAGCGGAAACATGATTAGCGTGGTTGGAACTGGCAACATTCTAAATGCAACAGGAGAAAATGCCACTTTGAGTGTAGTAGGCGATAACAATGCCTTAAATGGAGGGTCAAGCAACAATACTTTCAGCGTAGTGGGAGACGGCAATACTGTGACTGGAGGTTCAGGAAACGATACTTTTAGCGCTGTTGGCATTAACACCCTTATTGGTGGCGAAGGTAATAATACTTTTGTTCTGCCTTCGGACTACTCGTCGTCTTCTAGTAATGCGGCGCCGGGGCAAAGCTTAATTGTGGACTTTAAACAAGGAACTGACAAATTGCAGTTGCCTACAGTAACAAATGTCACAGGCGCCACACCTTCTTTCAGAGTAGTCAACTACAATGAATTGACTTTCACACAGAAAGAACAAAATACTGATATCAGCTATCAGGGCAACCCGTTGGCAGAGCTTCAAAACATTTCTACCAGTCAACTTCAAGAAACAGACTTTGTACAACCCAAGAACATTAATTTGCAAGGAGTAACAATTTCTTCCTAAAGGACTTCCACATCAAAAAATCTTCAAAACTTTCTTGTGGAGCGGGCATCCTTGCCCGCCTACGTTTAAAACAGGCAAAAGCTTGCGCTTGAGCGGAGCGATGCCCGTTCCACATTCCGGAAGAATTTAATTTTTGGTAGTCCCTTAAGTTAACACAGTTAATATCTTGTAATATATTGGTTTTCGCTACGCGTAAACCCAAGCTATAATTATTCTTATAGAATTTGACTTACATGAATATTTAGAAGGTTTGCAAAACTTAATTATTCAATTAAAAAGAAAATATTAAAATTTAGAATATTAATTCTTAGTTAAGTTTAGCTATAATTAGCATCATAACTAGTAAATTTACTTAGAAAGCAGCAAAGCAGTAGCATTACGGAAATTTTAATGATTTTCAGAACTGTATTAATTTTATTGTTTTGAAGGGAATCATGTAAGTAAAGCATAAGTTTTTACTTCGTGATTAACAATGGATTTTTTCAAATTAACTCAAGGCACCTTTGAATCTGTTACAAAAACTGCATCACAAGCAGGGGAAGCAGTAGGTAATGCTGCATCACAAGCTACTCAAGCAGTAGTTGGAACCGCAGTTGGAGTTGGAGAAGCAGTTGGTGGCGCAGCCGTATGTGCTGGGCAAGCAGTAGTTGGAACCGCAGTTGGAGTTGGAGAAGCAGTTGGTGGTGCAGCAGTATATACAGGGCAAGCTGTAGCGCACACTGCTGTGAAGACAGGAGAAATGATAGGTGGCGCCGTTGCACATGGTGGTTCGGTAGTAGTTGGTACAGCAGCAGGTATTGGAGGGGGAGTTATAAATACTGCTTCACAAGCTGCTTCTTCTGTTGCCACAACCGCAGTTAAAGCAGGAGAAACTATTGGTGGCGCCGTTGCACATGGAGGTTCGGTAATAGTTGGTACAGCAGCTGGTATTGGAGGAGGAGTTATAAATACTGCTTCACAAGCTGCTTCTTCTGTTGCTACAACCGCAGTTAAGGCAGGAGAAACTATTGGTGGCGCCGTTGCACATGGTGGTACGGTAGTAGTTGGTACAGTTATGGGAGCCAAAGATGCAGTTGTCAATACAGCTTCGCAAGCAACCAATGCTGTAGCAGGAAATGTAGCCAAAGCCGGAGAAACGGTTAAAAATAGTTTATTTTCGTTTATTTATGGTGTAGCAGTTTTGGTTATTGCTTTATTAGGTGTCATTAATGGTTTTGTAATGGCTTATGTTTATGGCAAACAAGAAATTTCTTTAATTGCTGCGGGTCTTTCAGCTATATTTTTCTTTTTCGCAATTGTATATAAAAACCAGTTTTTAAAATGGTTTAGCTGAAATCCTGTCCCAATGTCAGTAAATAGTTCAGATAATAATCTCTTTATTTTATAAGAGGCGTGATAGTTTTTAATATTTTATCTAATTGTTCCCCAACCCGAAGTAGGGAAGGGGTTAGGGGTTAGGTTTTTTATATTTTTGTTGCAGTGAATTTTAATATTATGACACGGGCAGGGACGCCCGTTCCACAATCTATAATCCTATAATCCACAAATTACAATTTACTACTTAGCACTTTTTGAACTAAGCTGTTCTGAATATTTGCGAAAAATTACGGTGGCAAACAAATGGAAGGTTTCGTAAGAATTACACTGACTTAACAAGTGCTTGCTCATAGGTGGTGAGACTTAAACGATACCTCAAACCAGGGATTAATATGGAATTAACCGTTTACAATTCTGGCAATAGCAGTCAGAGCCTTTCATATCAGCCAACGAATACATCTTTAAATACTAATTTACTAAATTCTGGTGTTGACCCAGGTTTGGTTACTCAGACAAGTTTATCGCGTGCGAGTTCTCCTCAACAGCGTACAGACAATACTGCCCAAAGCAGAAACGTCATTAATGTGGTTGGAAGTGGTAATACTTTAAATGCGGCAGCAGGAGGCGCCACCCTAAATGTGACGGGTAATAATAATGTATTAAATGGGGGGTCAGGTAACGATGTCTTCAATGTAGTGGGAGATGGCAACACTTTAATTGGAGGTAATGGTAACGATGTTCTTAGCGCTGAGGGCAATAATACGCTTATTGGTGGCGAAGGTAATGATACTTTTGTTATACCTTCTATCTATTTTTCGTCCCCTAGTACTCGTAACCCAGTGCAGGGGCAAAGCTTTATTCAGGACTTTCAAATTGGAACTGATAAACTACAGTTGCCTTCGCTAACAACTGTTGTAATAAATGCCAGAAGTGCTACATCTTCGTTTAGAGTGGTCGATTATAACGAACTAACTCTCACACAGAATGGACTAAATACTTTTGTTAACTATCAGGGTAATTCTTTGGCGGAACTTCAAAATGTTTCAGTCAATCAACTGAAAGAAGTGGACTTTGTGCAACCTAAGAGTTTTATTGCGTGAGGGTTGATTATTACTCCTTAACTTTTGTAGGATGGGCATCCCTGCCCGTCCTTGAAAATTTATGAGTTATTTTCTCGCATTTTTGTGAGATAGTCATCAAAATTTAAGTATTGAGGTATCTACCAATTCGCACGAGTTGAAATACCAAGCAAATCGCCTTCGATTGTACGACCAATACTATAAATATCACATACTATACCTAGCCCTATTGTGTATTCTCGCATATCTATTAATTTTGACTTAAGAAATTCATCTAAAGGTCGGAACTTCTCCTTATCAGCTTCTTCAAGGTCAAGAGAACTATAATCATCAAAAGTAGATATATTTAAGAGTTGTAAAGAGGAAAGTAATCTAGTTAATAAGTTATCTTTTGTATGTGACATTTCTACAATAGCACTTTTTTTGGTATACCTAGCTGTAAAATGTATTACGGGGAAATCTATATTTTTAACAAATTTTTCAATATAGTTGTTCAAATTTATTGTATTTAAAAATGTGGATTTTTCAGGAAGTGGCAAAATTTTTCCCCCTTTCCTCTTCGTAGAACCAGACATATCCATATCAGGTGCAATGCCAACCCAATCATGTTCAAATGTCTCTCCTAAGATAATGTGAAAAGCTTCCTGTTCACAACAAATAATCCCTCTTTTATAAAATTCGCTTTGGTTCTTTTTATTTATTGATAACTGATATAATAAATCAGGATTCCCGATTAGAGATTTTGTTAGTGATTCTTTGCGTGTATTAGGATTTCTTCTAGAGCCTATGAGTAAGTTCCTTACTAAGTAAATCTCTGTGGTTTTAAAATTAGAGTTACAGAAGTTAATAAGCTCTTTATATCTCAAACTCATTTCTGCGGCAGTTTCAGCAGGATTAGGTGTATCATAACCACACCAACTAGCTTCTGAAGAAACATATTTTAATAAATCATCACATTTTACAGGATATAAAAATCCTTCTGATTTAAGAAATTTCTCTATAGTAAAGTCTCCCTTTTCAGCTAATTCCCATACAAATGGTTCAAACCCATCATCACTCTGACTACGATAGTGAATGTTTTGAGTTAGTTTAACAACTTGCTGTATAAATTCTATATTGCTAGATTTCATAGTAAAAAGATATATTGCTTAATAACATAATTTAGATAGAATTGTTAAATAAGGCGCCATACCTATTCTAATGGTGCTGTTTTTTGTTCAAATTATACAGATGTTATGTTGGGTTACGCTGACGCTTTACCCAACCTACAATTTAATAATTCTTGTGGGATGTACATCCTTGCCCGTCTCTTTATATTTATTTTGAACAGGCAGGGATGCCTGTTCCACAAGATACAAGATATTATTTAATTGCTTCTTGAATCCATTGTTTTAAAGTTGGTACAACATCTTCAATTGCAATTTCTTGTGTTTCTTTGGTTTTGCGCTGAACTAGTTCAACTTTGCCGTTTGCTAAGGCTTTACCTGTGACTATTCTAAAGGGTATCCCGATTAAGTCGGCGTCTTTGAATTTAACACCTGCGCGCTCGTTTCTATCGTCTAGCAATGTTTCTATACCTGCTTTATTAAGTTCTGTGTAGAGTTGTTCTGCTGCTTCGACTTGTTTGGCATCGCTGATGTTGGGTATACAAATAATCGCGTGATAGGGTGCGATAGCTACGGGGAAAATTATTCCGTCTTTATCGTAAGATTGTTCGACTGCTGATTGTGCCAGTCTCGAAACTCCCACACCGTAACAACCCATAACAAGGGGTTTTTCTTCTCCTTGTTCGTTGGTAAATGTGGCGCCCATTGCTTGTGAGTACTTAGTTCCTAGTTGGAATATATGACCTACTTCGATACCCCGCGCGCTTTGAATTGTTTGCTGTGGGTTATGTACTGCCCTGTCTCCGGGTCTAGCTTTACGCACATCTACGGTGATGTCTGGTAATTTAATTTGCTCGTTCCAATTGGCGCCTACAACATGATACCCAGCAGTATCGGCGCCTGTAGCAAAGTTTTTTAAGTCAACAGCAGTTTTATCGACTAAGCGTAAAAACTTTGGCGCAATATCTTTAGCTGATTTAATATGGTCGTCTGTTAAATCAGGTGCAATATAACCCAATGGTAAAGCTTTTGCTGCCCATTTTGATTGTGCATCGGCATCGGGAACGACTAGCTTTAATAATGCACTGGCGCCATACTGTGAAGCTACCTTGGTTAATTCGTTTTGTAATTTGACTTCGTTAACTTCTTGGTCGCCACGGATATTTACTAATACCAGTACCGTCATGCCGTTGTCGTAAGAAGCTTGATATAAAACGTTTTTGACGACGTTGGTAGGGGAACACTTGAGGAACGTACACATTTTTTCTATTGTCTCGGTTCCTGGTGTTTCGACTTTTTCGTAATTTGTAAAAGGTGAAGGTTCTGCATCGGCAGGTAATGAAACTGCTTTCTCTACGTTTGCAGCATATTGCCCATCTTCAGTGTAAAGTACTTCGTCCTCTCCTGCTTCGGCAAGTACCATAAATTCGGTTGAACCACTTCCACCAATGGCGCCTGAGTCTGCTTCAACTGGACGAAACGCTAAACCTGAACGACGCAGCATGTTACTGTACGCTTGGTACATATCTTGATAGGTTTTCTTTAAACTTTCCTCGTCAGCGTGGAACGAGTAGCCATCCTTCATAATAAACTCGCGTCCCCGCATCAAACCAAAGCGAGGGCGAATTTCATCGCGGAACTTGGTTTGTATTTGATAAAGGTGTTGAGGTAACTGACGGTACGAACGAATCATATCGCGCGCTACATACGTAATTACTTCTTCGTGCGTAGGACCCAAAGCTACCTGACTATCGCGTCTATCGGTAAGGGCAAACATGATACCCTCAGCTTTAGTGTATGTATCCCAACGTCCCGACTCTTTCCATAATTCCGCAGGCTGCAATTGTGGTAAAAGACACTCTTGGGCGCCAGTAGCATTCATTTCTTCGCGCACTATCTGAGAAACCTTTTGCAATACCCGCCACATTAGCGGCATGTACGCATAAAGACCAGCACCGATGCGACGAATATAACCTGCGCGAAGTAACAATTTATGACTAGGAATCTCAGCATCCGCTGGGTCATCTCTAAGCGTGACGAATAACATTTGTGACAGTCGCATCGTTGTCCCCTTTTAGCTATAGTTGATTTCGTTCTCGGTTAAGTTTAAAGCAAATATTTTAAATTTTAGATTTCCCAATGTTTATGTACCAAGCACAACCACCTCTCGAATTTATCGCTCCCAAGTACAACCCTCAATTTCTGCGTCTTACTCATTTGCTGCTACCACTGTGGATGCGCGCGCAAACCTCACTTACCAAGGTAGAAGCAGAAAATGTTGAAACATTAGTAGATTTGTACAGTCAGTTTCAAGCGGGTAAAATCCGTTTTATGTTAGCATTTCGCCACCCCAAAACCGATGACCCAATCGCATTAGGGTACTTGTTTTCTCGAATCGTACCAGAAGTTGCACGTCATAAAGGCATTAAATTCACGGCGCCTGTTCACGCTCATTGTATCTATGACCGAGGCATTCCACTTTGGGCAGGCGCCCACATGGGGTGGATATTGCAGTATTTAGGAGGAACACCAATACAACGTGGCAAAGCAGATTGGACGGGACTTAGAAGCGCACGCGATTTGTTCGCAAACGGAGCTTTTCCAATGGCAGCGGCGCCGGAAGGTGCTACAAATGGTTTGTCAGAAATAGTTAGTCCACTTGAACCAGGTATCTCGCAAATGGCATTTTGGTGCGCTGAAGATTTACAGAAAGCAGGACGCACCGAACAAGTTGTAATATTACCAGTTGGAATTAAATATAGTTATGTAACCGAACCGTGGGACGCCATTAATGATTTACTCACCGAACTCGAAGTAAAAAGCGGGTTAAAAAGTGAGGAGTTAGGAGTTAGGAGTGAGGAGTTAACTTCTTCTACTCAGCACTCAGCACTCAGCACTCAGCACTCTTTATACTCTCGTTTGCTGCGTTTAGCAGAACATTTACTGTCAATAATGGAAAACTTTTACACTAAGTTCTACCACTGCAAATTATCAACAAACGGTGGCGCCGAATTACCAAGTGATAAAAATGAAGCTATAGCCGCGCGGTTACGTGCATTATTAGATGTAATATTACAAGTAGCAGAAGACTTTTTTAAATTACAACCCAAAGGTAGTTTAAACGATAGATGTCGAAGAGTCGAGCAAGCTGGTTGGAACTGTATTTTTAGAGAAGACTTTAAAGATATTAAGACATTATCTGTTGTAGAAAAAGGTTTAGGCAATCGTGCTGCTCTTGAAGCTAATATGCGAATGTGGCACATGCGCGTAGTTGAAAGCTTCGTTGCTGTTACAGGCAGTTATGTACGAGAAAATCCCACACCCGAACGCTTCGCTGAAACTCTTCTAATTTTATGGGAGATGGTAACACGAATCACTGAAGGAAATACCTCTCGGCGCCCAAATTTAGGTAAGCAAAAAGCTAATATTATTATAGGTACACCAATATCTGTTTCTGATAGATATTCAGAATATAAAGAAAGTCGTAGTGGCGCCAGACTTGCAGTAGCTGATTTAACCAAAGAATTACAAGTAAGCTTAGAAAAATTAATTTAAAATTGAACATACACAAACGTAGGGTGTGGCGCCTTGATAAAACTTGAGCGTAGTGATAAAACTTGTGGCGCCACGCACCGACTTTGAATTGTGACTAAACATATTTTTCGCTTTTGTTATACTTACGTTGTTGTGATTGATTAGGATAAGATTAAACAGCACGGTAATTATGTCTTTGGATGGTAATTTATAATTGACCTACTTTGCTGCATCATATAAAATAGTAATTAATGTTAAACAGGCGCCATAAGAATATGACTACTCATAAACTACCTCAGAAAAAGAAGAAAGCTCAGAAGAATGAACACCCGCTTGCAGACCTTGAAGGCAAGTTTGGGGGTGAACTCTGGGAAGCGACTCTTGAAGAAATAAAACGCTTTAGAGAAGCAGAAAAAGAAGAGATTAATAAAATTTTAGATAGTAGTTTAGATGACAAGTAACACCAGTGTATATACTTGATACAATCATTGTTAGTAATTATCTAGATAAACGTCGTAATTTTCCGCTTATTGGAAAAAAGATTCGGAGTAAGCCGCCTGAATCAATATTTGTTAGCATTATTACCGTTGAGGAAATAATCCAGGGTCTTTTAGCTATAATTCAAAAATCAAGGCAGAAATCCTCTGTAATAAATGCGTATCAGGAATTTGAAGAATTATTTGAAGCGCTGCATCGCTTTCAAATCTTGCCTTATACTTCGGAGGCAGAACAAATTTATCAATCATTATCTCCGAAAGTAAAGCGCGTAGGAACCCAAGATTGTAGAATTGCTGCAACTGCTTGCTCAAAGGGATATATTGTGGTTACGGCAAATGTAGGTGATTTTGAGAGAATTGGAATTGTTTCAATTGAAGACTGGACGCAGTAGTATTAAATCAATTTTCAATTATCGCTATATTTGTCAAAAATTTCGTATAACTCGATGTTTTACAAGTGGGTAAAACCTCTTTTTATTAAATGTTGTAATGCTTTTTTAGCTAGTCTATCTAATTTCCCCGCAGCGACATCTGCCTCAAATTGCTTATCCCATATAGCAGCGTCGAAGGAAGCAAACCATAAACGGAAACTTGTAAGCTCTTCTTCTGAAAGCTGACTGATGGCAAGCTTAATTTCTTCAAGGGTTTTCATACATTAGCTTTCTTTCGCAATAACTCTACTTACTCAAGTATATATAATAAATGAATCCATTCCGATGGTGGAATGGTACAAACTTTGCGAATTGTAGGTTGGGTGGAGCGCGAGTGCGTAACCCAATATAGATAATAAAAATTGTTGGGTTCCGTTCCTCCACGCAACCTACGATTAAGTTTTGCGCGCTCTTTGTAAGCGACATTCATTCCTATGGTGCCTTAATCATTATTGGTAATTTCCATTACACAAGCCCTTCAATCTTAGGCGCCATCCAGTAATTAGATGTTGAAGAAAGCCTTGTACGTAATAATACTAGATTTAATGTATTTCCTCGCTAGTTTTTAATTTTAACTTGCTGCTTAAAACTTAACTTTAGTTGAGGAAAGCATATCTAACTTTTCTAGTATAATATCGTTAATTTAAGATTTTACAGCGCAATAAAATTTTCTCGCTAGCAATTGCTAAAACTATTTCTTATGAAAAATAGTCTATCACGTCGCGATATCTTGCAAGGTTTGATTACGAGTACTGTTGTCATTGGGTTTGATACAGTTTGTCGTTCATGGGTGACACATGCGAATGCAGCAGAATTATTTGTCAATTTACCAGATTTAGATGGAGTACTTTACACTGATGATGCTACGCGCGAAAAGGCTGCTGATGATTTTGGACATTTAGTACGTCATTATCCGAAAGCTGTACTTAAACCAGGTTCGATTAATGATATTGTCAAGATAATCAGATTTGCTCGTAATTACAATCTCAAAGTTGCCGCGCGCGGTCAGGGTCATACTTGCTACGGTCAGGCACAAGTAGAAAATGGTGTGGTCATTGATACAAGTACGCTGAATAAAATTCATAATATTAATACTCTTCAAGTGGTTGTTGATGCTGGGGTGCGGTGGAGTGAGCTATTGCAAGCAACATTGCCACAACAATTGACACCACCTGTTCTTACCGATTACTTAGAACTGTCGATTGGAGGCACATTATCAAATGGTGGTATAGGTGGTGCAGCTCACCGCTATGGTGTGCAAGTTGATAATGTTTTAGAACTTCAGGTTGTGACTGGTGAGGGTGAGCTTTTAACTTGTTCGTTTTATAAAAATCGAGATTTATTTGAAGCGGTGTTAGCAGGTTTGGGGCAGTGTGCAATTATAGTCAGGGCAACTGTCCGATTAATCAAAGCCTTTGCTAATGCCCGTGTATTTCTCCTAGATTATGACGATTTAGCTACTTTTACTCGTGACCAACGCTTACTTATTGATTCGGAACGATTTAATTATGTAGAAGGTCAAATTGTAAGCAAACAAGACGGTGGATGGCGCTATCTGTTAGAGGCAGCTAGCTTTTATACACCACCACTAGAGCCAGACAATACCAGGCTGCTCGCCTCCTTAAGCTATACTAAAGGTTCCGAAAAAATTGAAGATAAAAGTTATTTCGACTTTCTCAATCGTTTAGCTCCGACTGTTGCTTTCCTTAAATCGATTGATGTTTGGTCTAACCCTCATCCTTGGATTAACTTGTTTGTACCAGCAACTGCTGTAGACCAATATATTAGTGAGGTTGTTTCCACTTTGACTTTAGCTGACACAGGAAATAGTCCAGTTCTGCTATATCCTGTGAAAACAAACCGTTTCACACTGCCATTGTTTAGAGTACCCAACGAGCAAATCGCGTTTCTCTTTACGATTTTACGAACTGCACCGCCAAATGATGATACTACGAAAGTACGTATGCTCAATGACAACCGAAAATTGTTTGAGCGTAACCGCGATTTGAATGGTACTCGTTATCCCGTTGATGCCATCGCGTTCTCTCAAGAAGATTGGCAACAACATTTTGGTCGAACCTGGAGCAAATTAGTCAATGCCAAGCGACGTTATGACCCTGCTCGCATTCTTACTCCCGGTCAAAGTATTTTCAGTCTTCTTAAAAAGTCATGATTATTACTAATTTTTAGTAATCTGACCGGAATGCACCTTCGATTGGGATAGTAAGGTGGCTTTTGCCACCCTACGCTTGGGATAAGCTTTTCGCCTACCATAAGTGAATATCCTACCCTGCGGGAAAACTGCGTTTACGGATAACAGTAAATCTATCCAAAGTGATATCTTCTGGCATTAGTTTCATTTAAAGTTATAATGAGAAATATAGAGTTTCTAGCATTTAATAAAACTTAATCTATATCTGATTTGGAAGCGAGTTACTTTCAGATTTTTTAAATTCTGTTGCTTTCTGTCTATATAAATTTATCAATTCAAATATTCAGTTAACAGTTATCAGCCTACTGTTAACTAAAGGCAAGTATATATGGATACTAACTTAACTTATTACGATTTAGTTATTAAAGATGGTTGGGTAATTGACCCTAGTCAATCGCTGAACGGATATTTTGATGTTGCAGTGTCTAATGGTAAAATTGTTGCAGTTGCCAAGCAATTAACGAACTACAAAGCCAAGCAAACTGTTGTAGCGTCTGATTATATAGTGTGTCCTGGCTTAATTGATTTACATACTCATGTGTATGAGTGGGTAACTAATTTTGGTCTGCCTGCTGATGATGCGGGTATTAATTCAGGTTCTACCACAGTTGTAGATCAGGGTAGCAGCAGTCATTTTAATTTTCCAGGCTTTAAGTCTAATGTTGTAGACAAAGTTAAAACAGATGTACGTTGCTTTCTTTCAGTTAATGTAGGCGCCAATAAAGCACTAGATATTACAGGTGCTTGTTTTGATAGTCCTAAAAACATCAATATAGATGCAATTGTGCATTTAGCTGAAGAATATCCTGACATTATACGTGGCTTTAAGGTTTTTGCTGATTCAGGCTCTATATCTCGATGGGGTATGGGTGTAATGGAATTAGCGCGTGAAATAGGTTTAAGGACTGGTTTGCCGTTGTATGTTCACACAGGAGAATTATTCCCTGTAGTTGAAACCTCACGACCATCACCAGAACAGGTAGTAGAAAAAGTGGTGTCCTACATGAAAGCAGGTGATATATTAGGTCATTGCTACAGTTGCCAACCAGATGGAGTGATGGGAAGGCGTACTAAAGTTCCAGATTGGCTGCTTCAAGCTATCGAGCGTGGGGTCTTATTAGATTTAGGGCACGGATTGAAATTTAGCTTTGACATCGCTCGACTAATGATAGAGCAAGGAGTCTTACCTTACACCATAAGTAGTGATGTCCACGGTGACTTTTTTACTCTTCACGATGATTCTCATTTGAACTATAGTTTGTGCGGTACTATATCGAAATTAATGGCTTTAGGCTTGGATTTAGTAAGTGCGATTGCTTCTGTCACCATTAACCCAGCTTGCATTTTAAAAGCAGAATCTGAGATTGGTACGTTAAAGATTGGTTCGCGCGCGGATATTAGCGTATTAAATTTAATAGAAGGGTGTTGGTTGCTTTTTGACTCGATGGGCAAACAAGTGATAGCAAAACAAAAACTGGTGCCTGTTTGGGTTGTACGTTCAGGAGAGTTAATTCAACCACATCTCCGTCTTCTACGAGATGAACGAATATCGGTGTAATGAGATAGATGTTAGTAATCAAAACCTTTGTATAGCTTAAACATCATACTTTACAGGAATTGTTCACTCGTGAGGCACCTTCAGTTTAAAATAAGCACGGCGCCACCATTTAAACTCATGCAAGACAATCTAAATGCAGCTACACCGTTGTATACTTTAAATCCACGTGAACGATTTACAGAACGTGCGGATGATTATGTAAAGCATCGTCCCAGTTATCCACCACAGGCAATTGATTTTATTCTTGAAGGACTGGCGCCTGCTTCTCAAATTTTAGCAGCAGATATTGGTGCAGGTACAGGAATTGCATCACGGTTATTAGCTCTTCGTGGAGTTAAGGTAATTGCAGTTGAACCAAATGCAGCAATGCGAGAAGCTGCACAAACACACAAGAATGTCGAATATCGCTCAGGGGGTGCGGAAGCGACTAATTTACCAGATGCATCGGTTGATTTGGTAACGGCATTTCAAGCTTTTCACTGGTTTAACCCTGAGCCAACTTTATTGGAATTTCGTCGTATTTTAAAACCGGATGGACGTTTGGCTGTTGTGTGGAATAATCGTGATAAAAATGATGCTTTTACTGAAGAATATAATAGTTTTGTGCGTGCGCTATCTAATAATCATCCAAGTAAGTCAAGGTTAGAGTTAGTAGAACCATTACGGCAAACTCAACATTTTACGAGTTATTACGAACACGAACCAATTCCATATCGTCAAGAGTTAGATTTTGATGGTTTGATAGGACGTGCGATGAGTACTTCTTATGTTCCACGTGAAGGGAAGGGTTATCAGCTACTTGTTTCTGGGTTGCGAGATTTGTATGAAAGGTTTTGTGATAGGGAGGGGTTGGTGTATATAGTTTATCAGACTAATGTTTATGTGTTGAGTTAGAGACGGGCAGGGATGCCCGTTCCACAAGAGATGCTATGAATAATAAACTTGTAACAATCGCAACTTTTGGGAACTCTGTCGAAGCTTCGCTAGCACAGCAGGTACTCGAAGCTGAAGGAATTCCTGCGTTTTTGATGGATGATAATACTGCTGGTGTGGCTTGGCATTTAACTATTGCTTTAGGTTGGATTAAACTTAAGGTTATGCAAGCTGATGTTGATAATGCTATTGATATTTTGACTGCTGTTGATTTACATGAAAATTTACAAAGACCTGAGAATGAGGAAGCTTCAAGGCGCCATTCCAGTTCTACTAGTAAAAATGATAAGATTTTAAACGATGCATTTAATGCTGCAATCATTGGGTTGTTTGTTTTCCCACTTTGCGTATTGCAGCTTTATTCGCTTTCGTTACTAATTTATCTATTATTTACTGGTTGGGTTAGTTCAAATCAACAACTAAAAGCTGTACTGACGTTTTTATTGAATGTATTAATCCTTGGCATCACATGGATGATATTTACTGCATTGGTCAGTTAGCTATTTCAGATTCACGACTGAGTTGGCGCTGTGATTTAAAAATGTTAATATTGTTACTTAAATTTTATTTTTTTACGTATTATTCTCCTCCGGGCAAACTGCGTTAACGCAAAAAAGGCGCTATTTTACAGGATGATTTGTGTGATTAGCGATATTTTTATACAAGTCCTTTCCCTTTAGCTATAAAATAAGCAAGGCGCCACTAAACCCAAACCCATGCAAAACAATCAAAGTGCAGCTACAGATTTACACACACTAGACCCGCTAAATCGATTTACACAACGCGCGGATGATTACGTAAAATATCGTCCCAGTTATCCAGCAGAAGCGATTGATTTTGTCTTGGAAGGACTGGCGCCTGCTTCTCAAATTTTAGCAGCAGACATTGGTGCAGGTACAGGAATAGCGTCACGGTTATTAGCTCTTCGTGGAGTAAAGGTTATTGCAGTTGAACCAAATGCAGCAATGCGGAAAGTTGCACAAACTCACCCTAATGTCGAATATCGTCATGGTAGTGCAGAAGCGACTAATTTACCAGATGCATCAATTGATTTAGTAACAGCATTTCAAGCATTTCACTGGTTTGACCCAGAACCAACTTTAATGGAATTTCGCCGTATTTTAAAACCGAATGGTCGTTTAGCTCTCGTATGGAATAACCGTGATCAAAGTGATGGTTTTACTGGGGAGTACAGCAGTTTTATTCGTGCAGTATCTAATGACCATCCCTGTGAACAACCAGATACCTATGCAGAAATATTAGAGCAAACTCAATATTTCGCGAATTATTGTGAACATCAATGTACAACAAAATATTGCCAAGAATTAGATTTAGATGCTTTGATAGGACGCACTCAGAGTATTTCTTATCTTCCGACTGAAGGGGAAAGTCATAAAAATCTTATTTCTGGTTTACAAGACTTATACCAAAAGTTTCGTTCAGAAAGGGGTTTTGTTGAAATGGTGTATCAAACAAGCATTCATATATTAGTTTAATGTTTGATGTTTGATGTTTGATATTTTATATATTTGGAAATACTTTAGATAAATCGAGCGTCAAATCTGGAAAACAAGGAATAATTACTGTTTCATTCGGTAATAAAATCTCTTTACGGCGATATGTAAATTTACCTTGAAGGTGTTGTATTGCGTCGCTATACATTTCTAAATGATTGTCGGCTAAATTAAATACCCAGTAATATTTAATACCAGCTTCTGCATAAAGAGGTAATTTTACATCTTGGTCAAATTTTAAAGTTGAATCAGAAATTTCAATTAATAATAGTATATCTTCTGAAGTTGGATGAGAATTAAGATAATCATCATTTCTATTTTTGGCGATGACTCTATCAGGTTCGGGTTCGCTAGAGTCGGGAATAATGATTGGTAGTTGACTGCGTAAGGTTGCACGTTCTCCAATAAGTTTATTTAATTCTCGTTCTAACCGTGTTTCACAAACTGCATGAGGTGTACCTTTTGCTGCCATTGAAATTATTTCTCCCTTAATTAGCTCAACTCGGTCATTTTCTTGAAAAAATCCGAGTTGAGCTAAACGCTCGTATTCTTCTATCGTAAAACGTTTAGCAGTAATAGTACTTATGGTCATTTTAGATTATGTGGGGATGTTGGGTATATATATATATTAGGACAGACGGTTAAATATCCCACGGTTGTTCTTTGGTGCCCAACATATGTAAAATGCGTTCGGCGTTATCTAAATCACCTATAACACGTCGAATTGGTTGTGGGTAAACTTTTAATAATGTGGGTGTGGCTGATATTTGATTTGCTTCTGCTAGTTCAGGATGACTCAAAACATCAATTA
Source organism: Dulcicalothrix desertica PCC 7102 (assembly GCF_003991905.1). Classification (GTDB taxonomy): domain Bacteria; phylum Cyanobacteriota; class Cyanobacteriia; order Cyanobacteriales; family Nostocaceae; genus Dulcicalothrix; species Dulcicalothrix desertica. The sequence continues at coordinate 469,460 of NZ_RSCL01000001.1, forward strand.
CCTTGAGTGTATAAGGATGCACAAGGTGTTTTTCTAATAATTCGTAGAGTAATTTCAATATACGTTCGGTATTTGGGCTTCGACCTGCTACAAATAATCTGAGTACGTAAGCTTGTGTATTATCTTCCTGTACAGGTATTGTTAAATTCGGCACCTTAAATTCTTTTTCTGCTAAGTCTGTACGAACTATTAAATCATGGTCTTCCCATAGTTGAGGAAATGTTGAACGATATGTAGATAATACTACGCTATCACATAACCCCTCTTTCCACGGCGCCTTTTGCCAAACTAAACCATGAGTATCAAAAAGTACATTTAATAAAGCTTGATATCGAATTACTGCTGGATGTGCTTCTGCGAATGTTCGTATTTGCTGAGTTTTTGGGTCTAACCAATGGTCAATTGTAGCTGTATAACAAGGAACTAAGAAATGTGGCGGTTCTGATAAATCTAAGATTCTCTGTAAAGTACTACACAAATGCGAATGCCATCTACCCTGTTTGCTGGGGTCAATACAATAAAGCATATCTCCTCCAGGTGTAAACAAGGCAATGCCTTTAAACAATTTTGGTAACGGTGGTTGTGTCAATTTAGTGATGAGTGATGAGTGCTGAGTGCTGAGTGAGGAAACAGGAGTTAGGAGTGAAGAGTGAGGAGTTAGGAGTGAGGAGTTAGAAATTAACTCTTAACTCAGCACTCAGCACTCAGCACTTTTAACTTATCTCAGCACTCAGCACTTTTAACTTATTTAAACTCTGCCTCTGAGGAATTGTGCCATTTCGTTAGGTGTTGGCGACATTTCTAAGGCGGTTTCTTCGGTGATTCGTCCTTCTTGATAGAGATTGAGCAGTGCTTGGTTCATGGTTATCATACCGTCAAAGCTGGCTTGCTTCATCAATTCGCTGATTTCATCGTATTTACCATCTTTTATCCATTCTTTAACAGCATCTGTGTTAATTAGGATATCGTGGAATGCGGCACGTTTACCATCGGTTGTTCTACACAATCCTTGGGCAATTACTGCAACTAATGATTCTGCAACCGCAACACGCATTGCATCTTGCTCTTCTGCTGAGTAAAGGTTCAAAATACGTTCAATTGTTTTGACTGCACTGTTGGTGTGCAGGGTTCCCATTACTAAGTGACCTGTTTGAGCAGCTTTGAGTGCTGTGTTTACGGTTTCTTTATCGCGCATTTCACCCACGAGTATTACATCTGGGTCTTCCCGTAATGCTGCTTTTAAGGCATTATCGAATTTGCGGGTGTGCATTCCCACTTCGCGCTGCTTAATTAAAGCTTTTTTACTTTGGTGAACAAATTCAATTGGGTCTTCGATGGTGATAATGTGACGAGGCATTTCATGATTCATATAGTCCATCATTGCCGCCATTGTCGTCGATTTACCTGAACCTGTGGGGCCTGTCACCAATATCAAACCTTTATGATAATGACAAACATCGCGGAATATGGGGGGAAGACGCAATTGTTCCATTGTTAAGATTTTTAATGGAATCAATCGAAGCACCATCGCGTTGCCAAGCATTGAATCAAAAACGTTAATCCGCACGCGGGCAAAATCATATTGTGTGGCGCCATCAAATTCGAGGTGTTCTTTAAAGCGACGAATTTCTTCTTCGGTCATTATTTCGCGTAACCAACACATGAAGGTTTCATTATCGGTTACAGGATAATCGGTTTTCTCAATTTCGCCTCGGTTACGGAAACGCGGTACTTCCCCTACACCTAAATGGACATCCGAAAATCCTTTATCGTATGCTTCTTTAATTATTTGCGCCATCGTCAATCTGCTGGGATTACTTTGTGCGCGTGCATTACCCTGTGCTGCTGCTGGTGTACCCGGTCTAGCTGCAACCGCCGAAACTGGTGGTGGCGCCGTTGGTACTGGAGGCGCCCCAGGAGGAGCAACCCTTGTGCTTCTCTCAGCTGACATATCTAATGTTTGTGTTGCCTGCCGTTGTGTACTCATTGGTGGTGGTGGTGGCGCCGGAGGAACACCACGAGGTACAGATGGAGCTGGGCTGGATGCACGAATTGTGTCTGTCATATATCTTTACTTTTTAAACAATATTCAATCTTGAGATTTACCTCTAAAACGAAGGAGCGGAAAAAGCGCCCCCACCTCAAGCAGAAAGTAACAACACATGTTTGAACAAATGTTGAGAAGATGTAATTGAACATCTTCTCTACCAGTATCAAATATTGCACTTGTAACTTCTGCCGTGAGCCGATATAATTCTCACTTGCTTCTGATTACTTGTTTAACATATCTACCTGAATAACCATTCTCAGTACATACACTAGAGTTTACATGTATTAAATATTGTGATTTTGACTGTATAATCCTCATTAAGTTAAATTAGAAGGTTTTTGAAATTTTCAGCTACGACTGTTTACTAAAGTGAGTCCAAACCGTTTACTAGATAATTGCTTCAGACAATTTGGAAATTATGAGAATGGGTAGGAGTTTTGATAAGAAATGTTAAGGCTCTCAGTAATCAAATTTGGAGCCTGAACTATAAAATCAACGTTGTTTAAGGTTTTGTTGACCATATAAGATATCCCCAAGGAAAGATTGACGGCGCCGAATTTGGGGTTTATTTTCATAATTACGAAAGATTAAATGTAAAGTTTATTAAACAAATGCTCATCTTTTAAGGCGGGTTTTATATACTTAATTTCTATCGGAGAGCGATCCCCGACGAAATTGCTATCAGTTAATTGTTTGATTTCTGCGCTCACTTTTGATTTATCGCTGTGTATTTGGGAGGAAAGGTCATGACTTTAGCTACTGCATCTGATTTAAGACAAACCGACTCATTGCAAATGATTAAAAGCTTCCTAATTTGGACTTTTACATTGGCTGTATGCTTGTTGGTAGTTGGTTTTCCGTTGGTTGTTTTGATGGCAACGGTTGGATGTCTGTTGTCGATTGTTTTGCAATCAGTAATGCCAGTTAGTGCTGTTTTACTAGTTGCGGGTGGATTAATTCTGTTTAATGTAATGGCGGTTATGATTGCGGCAGGTGTATTGACAGCTAAAGGCGTTCATCCTAGCGATATGAAATGGTTAAGCTGGTTACATGGTGAAGCTGAACAAATGCAGACCACTGTTTATGCTGCTTGTCCTTTGACTTGCGAACTCAACAAATAGTTGTATAATTACTGCTTTTTACTCGATAAACAGTGTATCTGCCCGGTTCACCCGGGTTTTTTCATGCGTATATATATTGTAGAGACGCGATTAATCGCGTCTCTACGGGCGCCCAAATATTAATGTGATGGATGACTGTTGACTATTTAGAATTAAGCATTAACTATTTATCTGTTAACGATAATTAAAACTATTGACTATTGACATGACTATTGATAAATGTGTTTACATTGTATTAGGTACTCGTCCAGAAGCGATAAAGCTGGCGCCTGTGATTAAAATGTTTCAAAATGTTGCAGGTATTAAGTTAAAGGTGATATTGACAGGACAGCATCGGGAAATGGTAGAGCAAGTGATGCAGTTGTTTGATATCAAAGCAGATAATGACTTAGAGATTATGCAGCCTAAGCAATCTTTGAGTGATATTACAATTCGGAGTTTGCAAGGGTTAGAGACATTATTTCAACAAGAAAAGCCTGATTTAGTGATTGTTCAGGGAGATACAACTACCGCGTTTGCCGCTTCTTTAGCAGCTTTTTATCAAAAAATTCCAGTTGGACATGTTGAAGCTGGTTTAAGGACTGATGAATTATATGACCCTTATCCAGAAGAAGCAAATCGGCGCCTGATATCGCAAATTACGCAGTTACACTTTGCACCAACAAGTTTAGCAGTAGAAAACTTACAGCGTTCAGGTGTATTAGGTGAAATACATTTAACTGGGAATACAGTAATTGATGCCTTATTAGACGTGGCAGCCAAACAACCCCCATGTAACATACCAGGTTTAGAGTGGGATAAATACCGGGTACTCTTATCAACAGTTCATCGTCGCGAAAATTGGGGAGAACCATTACAACATATAGCCCAAGGATTTTTACAATTATTAGATAAATTCCCTGATACTGTATTGTTACTTCCATTACATCGTAACCCTACAGTTCGCGAGCCATTACAAGCTATACTCGGCAATCATCCACGTATATTTTTAACCGAACCACTCGACTACGCCGAACTTGTCGGAGCAATAATGCGCTCGTATCTATTATTAACAGACTCAGGTGGGTTACAAGAAGAGGCGCCAAGTCTTGGGAAGCCAGTATTAGTATTACGCGAAACAACCGAACGTCCGGAAGCAGTTACAGCAGGAACAGCCAAGCTTATAGGTACAAACGTAAATTCTATTGTTACTAATGGCGCCGAGCTATTGGCAAATGCAACTGCGTATGAAACAATGGCAAATGCAATTAACCCATTTGGTGATGGACAAGCATCCGCCAGAATCTTAGACATAGCACAAAAATTTTTAGAGCAATAATCTTGTGGAGCAGGCATCCCTGCCTGCCCTAATATTAGAGCTATATTACACATCTATCTGTCAAATCAGTACATCAAGTGGGAAAATTGAAAAACTGTTAATCTTGATAAAGTTGTGGCTAACGGGAAAGAACCGAAACCGAGCGAACTTGGGCGTATACTTGAGCCAATCATAAAAGCTGCGGAGCAAAACTATTTGAATAAATTACAGAGTAACGCATCAATCGCAGCAAGATTGGGAGAAGCTCAACAAAAAATTACTCTTTACGAGGAAGTAGGGTTTTTACCTAATGACGAACAACGCCTACTGTTTGGCTCTGCTGAAAGTTGGGCTAGACAAAAGCAAGGTGTTCGTTTGAACGAAGGAAATTGGGTTCAGATTGGTAATCCTTCAAACCCTGCTGAGATTAAAGTACACATGAATCAAAACACAACCTATCCACGTCTTCTAAAAAGTTTCTAGGCGCCCAAGGCAAGAAGTTGCAAAACAGCTTCAAAATTATAATGATGAAGTAGCTGTTGATGCTTTAATTATTTTGCTTGAAGATGAAGACGTTTTTGTAAGGGATGAAGCTGCGGAGTCGCTACTTGAACTAAATCGTGCTAGATTGCTAGAAGTTTGGAAAAAAGCATTAACGATTCGAGTGAAGATGTGCGAGACATCGCTAAACAAGCAATTGCCGATTTGGAAGTGCGTATTTGAACGTATTGCATTGCGATATTACGCATTGTAGAGACGCGATTAATCGCGTCTCTACAATGCGTCACGGGCAATATTACGGAATATTAAGCATTATTTTTCTAAATTCATAGAAAATTACCAGAAAACTCGGAAGTGAAATAAGTAACAGTCTAGTTATAGTAGTGTAACGATTCTCTGACTCGGTAACTATAAGTTAGCTAGTTATGTACCTACTGGACTCTACCGCAACGCTATGTATACGCAAAACATCCCAGAACTGACACAAATTTTACTGGAATACACACCTGTCGCCGTTGCGATGTTCGACCGGGAGATGCGTTACATTGCAGTTAGTCGCAAATGGTTAATAGACCATAACTGTAGTGAGCATAGTTTAATTGGTCTCTGTAATTGCCAAGTTTTGCCAAGCATTGCCCAAAGGTGGAGAGAAATTCATGACCGTTGTTTAACGGGTGAGTCACATCAGTGTGAAGCAGAAAAAATTACTCAGGCAGATGGTTCATGCGAATGGTTAAAGTGGGAGTGTCGTCCTTGGTATGACACAAACGCTGAAATTGGCGGTACTATTTTTTGTACTGAATTAATTACCGAACTTCTTCAAACACAACAAGCGCTCAAAAAAAGTCAAGCGCGCGTGACTAAGCTAGCTGCTAACGTTCCAGGAATGATATATCAATATCTGTTACATTCCTCCGGGAGTATCGAATTACCGTATGTTAGTCATGGTTGTAGGCACCTGCTGGAAGTAGAGCCAGAAATACTTCAGCAAAACAGTGCAAAATTTTCTGAGCGAATTTATCCAGAAGATTATTCAGCATTTATTGAGTCAATGTCAATTTCGGCAGATACGCTTTTGCCTTGGTTATGGGAAGGTAGAATTATTACATCTACAGGTAAATTAAAGTGGGTGCGTCAAAGCGGGCGCCCAGAAAAGCAACCAAACGGTGATATCATTTGGGATGGGTTAATAATTGACGTTAGCGATAAAAAGCTAGCAGAAGCACAGCTATATCAATATAAAGAGCTACTAGAAAGCTTAGTAGAAAAGCGTACTAGTCAATTAAATATAACAAACACACAGCTACAAGCAGAAATTGTAGAAAGACAAAAAGCCGAAGCAGCACTACGAAAAAGCGAAACCCGCTTTCATAAATTATCAGCGAATATACCAGGTGTGTTGTATCAATATGTTCTATGTCCTGATGGCGCCAATTACTTCTCATATATCAACGCTGCGTGCCGTCAAATCTATGAACTAGAACCCGAACAAATTCTCGATGACAGCGAAGTCTTGTTTAAATTAATACACCCAGAAGATTTAGCTAATTTTTATAAATCAATACAAACTTCAGTCGAAACTCTCAAATCTTGGAACCATGAATGGAGGATTGTAACGCCGTCAGGGCGCCTGAAATGGTTGCAAGGTTCATCACGCCCCGAATTGCAACCCAACGGTGACATTGTTTGGGATGGCTTAATAATGGATATTACTGAACGAAGGTTTACCGAAGAAGAACGGCAAAAATTGGTGGCATTGATTGAAAATAGCCCGGATTTTATTGCTATGGCAACACTTGAAGGCCGTGGGTTATTTGTTAACAAAGCAGGTCAAAAGCTTGTAGGAATTGAAAACATAGATCAAGTTCGACAAAGCTCTCTGATGGATTATCACACACCTGAAGATTCAGAGTTTTTTACGAAAGAAGTCTTGCCTCAAGTTATTAAACAAGGGAGTTGGCAAGGAGAATTTAACTTTAAACACTTTCAAACGGGCACCCTCATCCCTATTGAGTATAATATTTTTACAATTAAAGACCATAAAAATGGTCAACCGATAGCTTTAGCTACAATCACGCGCGATATTACAGACCGAAAACTTGCTGAGGAAGAAAGGCAAAAGTTTGTTTCTTTAGTTGAAAATAGCACTGATTTTATTGGTATAGCAACTCTTGATGCCCAAGCATGGTACTTGAATGAAGCTGGATTAAACCTTGTTGGTCTTGACAACCTCGAACAATTTAGACAGACACATGTTTCGGATTATCACACGCCTGAAGACTGGGCTTACTTTCAAGATCATATAGCACCAGCAGTCACAGAACATGGACGTTGGCAAGGAGAATTTCAATTTCGTCATTTCAAAAGTGGTAAATTAATACCAATTGAGTATAATGTTTTCTTGATAAACGACCAGAAGACAGGTAAACCTATAGCTTTAGCTAACGTTACAAGAGATATATCTGAGCGCAAACAAGCAGAAGAAGCTCTACGTCAATCTGAAACAAAATATCGTGAGTTAGGACTTAGAGAACAGCTTATCAACAGATTAGCAAGCCAAATTCGCCAATCTTTAAATCTTGACCAAGTTTTAGAAACTGCAATACAAGAAATTCGGGATTTATTGCAGATTGACCGATGTAGCTTTTCCTGGTTTAAACCTGACACTACTCCTCCTTCCTGGGAAACTCTTAAAGAAGCAAAACATAAAGATTTTCCTAGTTTACTGGGTTGTCATCCTGCAAACAAGATTGGACCAGCTACTGAGATGTTCTTGAAGCAAAAAATCCTTCAAATAGATGATGTAGAACAGTTTCATGAACCGATACACAGACAATTCTTAGAATCACTGGGAATTAAATCAGAAATAGTTCTGCCAATAAAAACTCGTTCAGGTCAAATTGGTGTTATTGTTTGCGGTCATTGGACTGAAACTCGTCCTTGGACAGATAGTGAAGTTGAACTTTTGCAAGCGGTTGTAGACCAGTTAGCTATAGCTATTAACCAAGCAGAACTTTATGCCCACAGTAAGGAAGTGGCGCAAACAGCTACGCAACAAGCGCAAAAAATAGAAAATACCCTTAAAGAACTCAAGCGTACTCAAACCCAACTTGTACAAAGTGAAAAAATGTCAAGTTTGGGACAGCTAGTCGCTGGTGTTGCACATGAAATTAATAACCCAGTTAATTTCATCTATGGTAATTTAGCCCATGCGAGTAATTACACTGAAGATTTACTAAAATTAATTAAATTATATCAGCAAGAATACCCTCAAGCTACAGACGCAATAAGTGAGAAAATAGATGCCATTGATTTAAATTTTCTTGTTTCAGACCTACCAAAAATTATGTCATCAATGAAGGTTGGTTCCGAACGAATTCGAGAAATTGTCCAATCATTAAGAACTTTTTCTCGTCTTGACGAAGCAGAAATGAAAAAGGTTGACATTCATGAGGGAATTGAAAGTACCTTGATGATTTTGCAACACCGACTCAAACCAAAACAATTTCACCAAGCCATTGAAGTGATTAAAGTTTATGCACCCTTACCAAAGGTTGTGTGCTATGCCGGACAGTTGAACCAAGTTTTTATGAATCTACTTGCGAACGCAATTGATGCCTTAGAGGAAGGGATGGATAAGGGTTTGCTTACAACTCCAACTATACGTATTACCACTGAAATGCAAGAGAATCAGAATATTGCTATTCACATAGCTGATAATGGCATTGGAATTAAACCTGAGATTCAACAGCGGCTATTTGATCCATTTTTTACTACTAAGCCTGTTGGAGTTGGTACAGGATTAGGACTATCAATAAGCTATCAAATAGTTGTTGACAGACATAATGGTCAATTGCACTGTATTAGTGAATTAGGTAGAGGTACGAAATTCATAGTTGAAATTCCTACTACTCAAGCCGGCGATACTTAATAGCTTAAAAATTGTTAGCAATGAATAAGCATACTTCTTAAAATGCTTAAGCTATAGCTAATGTATTATAAGTACACAGTAGGTGTGTTATGTAAATTTCGTAAAATTAATTTGTTCCAGTTGAACTTTCTATAAGTCTAGTTTTTCAGTTAGCCATTAATTTTGACTTATAACTATTAATAACTCACTTGTGGAAAAATCCATGTTGTTTCGTCAACGTAAAATTTAGGTTTAAATCATAGCCAATTATATCTTTATATACCTCTGTCTCTTTGAGAAACTATTAGTTTATTCTTCACATAATAATAAAATTGCTTGATGAAAGGTTAAATTTTTAATATTTTTTTTATGAAGCTAGTTTAAAATAAATATAAATACTGTTGTGCTAAAATTCAATTAAGGCAATTTAACTATCGGAGTTAATAATAGATTTCCGAATATTTACGAGTGACAAAAAAAGCAAAATGAATTAAATTTAATTTATAAGCAGTAGTCTAAGGACGACTCTTAAAAATAAATGGTTGTGTAAATTTCAATTTACAATGAAGACTTAACTCTGATTATAAGCGTTTTGATAAAGTTAGAGCTTTAATCTCATTGTGTATGAAATATGTTGTGGCTTTATCAGGTTGCTCTACCATTTGAAGTACATTTTACCCAAATGCAAATAATCATGGTTGCTTTGTAAAGTGTACTTGGGCTTGATAATAGTAAACACATAGGGAAATACAATGGAAAGAATATTAACTATAATTGAAGCAAAAAAGCAACAGTTTGCACAATTAGATTTATTTTATTTTATGCAAGATAGAAGTCTAAAACCTGAGCATAGATTAAGTTTTGCACCATGCATGACTCACTTTGTAATGAGTTTTAGTGACTTAAATAAATATGTTTTACGTCAAGAAAACTCAAATAATAAAATCCAGGAAATTGTTAATAAGTATACTTATGAAGATGACGAGCATTGGCCCTGGTTTCTAACTGATATAGACAGTTTAGGATTTAATAATTCCTTACTCTTTAGTGACATGTTAAGATTTATATGGGGTGAAGAAACCAAGATTACACGACAAATAGCTTATCAAGTTGCTGGATATTGCCTAAAAGCAGATGCGCCAATTAAGATAGCGATGATTCAGTCTCTTGAAGCAATGGCAGATGTATTCTTTTCTATATCATCTAAAATCACATCTGAACTTCAGGCAACTACTAAAAAAGAATACTTTTATTTTGGCAATTTGCACTTAGGTGTAGAAAGTGAACATTCAATGAATGCAAAAAAAGCAAAGGAGCAATTAAACAGTATTGATTTGACAGAAATACAGTATCGGGAAGCTCTAGAAGCTGTCGAGCAAATTTTTAATATTTTCTCAAAATGGACGTATGAACTACTTGCTTATGCTCATAATCATCCTATAGAGTTGGCATTGGAAGAAAAACTCAACACCACACTAGTTATGTGTAGGTAAAGTACTTCATTATCCTACAACAATAATAATATTTATTGTTGAGTCAATGACATCATCAATTAATGCATCCCTGTAGAACTGAGAGAATTTGCTGGAACAGTATTCCTATTCCAGCAAAGTTAGGGGTGTCTTTGTCCATCCTAAAACTATAGATTAAACTTTATTCCACTACTTCAACTAATGAATCTCCTACTATCATTGGTGTAGAGAAAGTTTCAACACAACTGGCGCCATTTTTATTAAGCATTAAGCGTGTGACATCAGGACGCGCGTAATGTCCAACTGGGTCTGCAACAGATTTAGCAATGGAAATAAGGCTTAAATCAATATCAGCGTAAAGTATTCCTTCCTCATGTTCAGGTAAATGCTTACAGAGTGGTGAACCATCAGGTGCAAAAATCATTGAGTAACCACCACCAGTACGAAAAAGTTGAGCCTTTTCAGGTGTATCAACAAGTAAATCAACCATTTCCTGAGATACTACTCCACAAGCTGCTAATACAAAGCATTGCCCTTCCGCAGCATATATCTGACTGGCTGCCATGTTTAATTCTGAGCCAAGAGCGTAGGCGATATTATTGTACAGGCTAAAACTGGGCCATGAAGCGATATGGATTTGTTCGTGCATCGAATACATAGCGTATTTAGTTAATGGTTGCAAATGCTCCCAACAACACAATGCTCCAATACTCCCTATGTCTGTATTCTGAACTAAAAGGTCACTTCCATCACCATCACCAAACATTGCACGCTCAACATGAGTTGGTTTAAGTTTACGGCGCCGAGTAATCACTTCACCTTCAGGACTAATAAGCCATTGAGCCATGTAGAGACTGCCGCCTATTTTCTCACTATGTCCCATCAATATATAAATACTATTACGTTTGGCGGCAGAACATAATTGCTGTTCTTGGAAACTGCCGCTTTGCAATGAATTCTCATGATATCGCCGAACAAATTGCATACCCCAAGCAGGTGAACCAAGCCAAATCCAGAAAGGATAGCCAGGTATCCAAGTTTCGGGAAATGCAATTAGCTTGGCGCCACTTGCTCCAGCTTCGTCTATTAATGCAACAGCTTTATCTACTGTCCCTTGAAGGTCAAAAAACACTGGTGCAGCTTGTACAACTGCTGCTTTAAAAGCATGATGTTTGGACATGTATATTTTACGACTCTATCTACACATTTATAACTGCTGGGCTGTCCTTCTGCATATACACTGTATCTAATATTGCATACTAATCGCAGCAATGTTACGGTTGAAGTAAGCAAAATTAAATAAGCCAACGGCTATCAAATTTGAATATTAGTATATGTTGATAGAAAAAATTTGCGTGATAGGGGCAGGAATTAGCGGTTTAGCAGCAGCTAAGACTTTCATAGAAGAAGGTTACGAAGTACAAGTTTATGAAAAGCAAGCTTCCATTGGAGGAGTTTGGGAAAAATCACGACGTTATCCTGGTGTTACAACTCAAACACAAGGCAGAATATATTCATACCCTGATTATCCGATGCCAAATTCTTACCCAGAATGGCCTAGCGGTGAACAAGTAAATGCTTACCTTGAATCATATGCCAATCACTTCGGTGTGTCAGAACGAATTCAATTTAACACGGAAGTCATAGGACTAAATGCAATAGATGATGGGTATAAAGGATGGGTGGTAACGCTTCGTACATCCGAGGGTAATACAATAACACAAAATTTTAATTTCGTAGTCATTTGTAACGGTATTTATCACATTCCCAATATTCCACAAGTACCAGGGATTGATACCTTTAAAGAAAGTGGTGGTACAGTATTACATACTACACAAGTCAACTCAATTGCTCAACTAAAAGATAAACCTGTTGTAGTCGTAGGTTTTGGAAAGTCGGCGTGTGATATCGCGATGCTAGCAGCAGAACATGCCTCCAAGTGCCATATGGTTTTCCGCAAAACCAACTGGAAAATACCAATCTTTTTCTTTGGACTAATTAACTTTAAATTTTTGCTATTTACACGCTTTACAGAAGCGATGACTCCGAAATACAAGGCAAATTCTATACAAACATGGCTACATTCCAAGGGAAAACCACTAGTAAAATTATTCTGGCGCCTCAATGAAGCTATTCTACGCAACAGTTTTAAGTTAGATGCTTTGGGACTGGTGCCAGAAAAACCCCTAATCAACTCTATTAACGCGACTGTTAACCTGGCGCCTAAAAATTTTTACAACCATATCCGTAGTCAAAAAATACATAAGCACAAAACATCAATTACACGATTTGTAGAAAATGGTGTTAAATTAGCGTCGGGTGAGAAATTAAACGCTGATGTTGTAGTGTTTGGTACTGGGTTTCGGCAAGCTCTACCCTTCCTTGAAGATAAATATCGGCGCCAGTGTCTTGATGAAGAGGGATATTTTCATTTATACCGCAATTTAATTAACCCAAACGTTCCAAATCTTGGCTTTGTGGGTTACACTGTTGGATATTCTACAAGCTTAACTAGCGATATCAGCGCCCGTTGGTTAGTAGAATTTGTAAAAGGAAATCTCTGTTTACCATCAAAAGAGAAATTGGTTGCTGAAATTAAAGCAGATTTAGAATGGCGTAAAATCCACGGATATGATGGGTATGGGGGCACTTGTATCTTTGGCTCAAATTTTTACTATTTAGACACTTTGTTGCATGATATGGGACTTCCCGCTCGTCAAATTGGTTCTATTGGAGCAGTTATGCAGCCATTAAACCCACAAGCATATAGTAATGTACGAACACAATTACAAGATTTGCAGTGTTCCAGAAATTTTTCCTCTAACTTGCTCGAAGTTTAATCAGCTAAACCACTTATAAAAAATTGTGCGTTGTAGAGACGCCATTTAATCGCGTCTCTACATGGATGTATATTTTAACAACGGATGTGAAACGGATGTAACGGATAGTTGATTCGTTTAAAGGAGGCGCCGAAAGTTTGAAAATCTTGTTAGTAACAAATAAATCATCCGTTACATCCGTTACATCTGTTGCAAACCAACCAGCCAAAACTTATGACATGGACTAGTAGGGTTGCCAATGGCGACCTTACAACTACAGTCCCATTGCAATTCTGGTTTGTGGTCCAACTCGACCATCAGCGAGTAAGCCGTTATTAATTTGGAAGTTACGCACTGCGCGTTGTGTTATTGTACCGTAATATCCAGTTTGTGCTATTCCGAGACGACGCTGAACTTGTGAAACTGGGGCGCCTGCTGAACCTACACCCAGAGTAACTGGTCCACCAACACCAGGTCCAGCAACGTTTCCTCCTCCTGCACGAGCATTTATAAATCGAGTTGCTACGTAGTAACCTGAACTTAGTCGAGTAAAACCGTTTTCGGTATCTACAATAGCTGATACTCGCAAACCGTTTGGTAAACATCCAACGACTCGTGAATTCAAACTTGGTTGAGTACGCACTCGTAAACAACTGCCACTCGTGCGAACAAATCCTGTAACTGCTGCTTGTGCTTCAGAGAATGTTGCAAACACAAGACCAAGACTTGCTAGTGCCAAGCTTGTTGATTTAAATAGGTTTTGGTTAAAAAGTGTTTTGAAATTAAATTGTATTTCGGGGAGTCCTAATTCTGGTTCTACTGTCTCGTTCGCATCAAACATTGAAGAATAAGCTAGATATTCCATGTTGAATCTCCTAATATTAATAGTTATTTGAAGTCACAAATAGGGTTTCTAAGACATGAGAAATCTAGAAATGCTTTAGCTTTCTCCTGATTTCTCATTCAGAAAGCCGATTTGCTTGAATGTATCTTTGGTTACTGTTTATCTTAAAACGTTCTTACTGAGAGTGAAATTAAGAAAATATAAAATTTGTTACATTCTTCCGGATGGGAAATCCCCCATAAATTCGGGGGACTAGTTCTGATCAACTTTGATTGGTGTAAAATATATCGTTACGGAAGCGGCGCCCGTTTCGCCAAATTTCAACTCCCTCTGGGGTGACAAAGTAAGAAAAGGTACCGTTTTCTGCGCGGTATTTGGAATTGCTAATGCTCCAAGCGGGTAATTTAACTGGTTGATTAGGGTTTTGTTTTAGTTCGCCAATATAGAACAATTGACCTTTCTCTTGGCAGACTTTGACGCGCGCGTTTTTGGTTTCACCTGCAATTAATGTTGTACCTTTGCATGTCGCAATTTGTGTTGTATTTACAGTCGCTGTGTTTTGTGATGGTAGAAAAGCAATAGGATCAACTGCTGTACGCTTGTTAGTATGGATTTCAAAATGAAGATGGGGTCCAGAACTGTTACCTGTAGACCCCATCTCTGCTATTATTTGACCTTGGTTAATTTGTTGCCCAAGCTTTACTAACAGGCGCCGATTATGACCATACACAGTGACTCGACCATCTGGATGTTGAATTGTGATTGCGTTACCTAATCCCCAATCATCCCAACCTGATTTTATTACTTTACCTGCTGCTGCTGCATAAATTGGTGTGCCACTGGCGCCTGCTATATCAATTCCTTCGTGCTGATATTTACGAAAACCACGCGATAATATTCCTTGTGCAGGATAAATAAAACTTGAAGTAGAATTAACGGTTTGCGTTTTTGCAGGAGTACTAATACTTAGCATAACTGCCAAAATTAATCCAACCAAGCCATAAATAGGGAGTAAGGCGCCTTTTTTCATGAATCCAATGTAAGAGTTTAAAGGTGATACTAGATTGACTATATATAGATACTTACTGTTTCTTGTAGGCCCTCTATATTTGGAACGGGCAAGGATGCCCATTCCACAAGACAATGCCCATTCCACAAGACAATGCCCATTCCACAAGATAATTAATTTAATTTTTATAAATTATATGGGCAAGCTGATTATAAATTCTGTACCACGTCCAAGCTGTGAAGAACAAGTAAGGCGCCCGTTATGTTTGTCTTCGATAATTTGACGCGCTATGGATAGTCCTAACCCTGTTCCTTTATCTGCTGGTTTGGTTGTAAATAGTGGTTCAAATAGTCGTTGTTTGATTTGTTCACTCATTCCAATTCCGTTATCGGCAATTTGGATGGTTATGCAGGGAGTAGAAGTATTACTTACTTGAGTGTGAATATTAATTTGAGGAATAAATTCTTGTTGATTTTCCATTCCCTCTTCTAATGCTTCAATCGCATTTGCTAATAAGTTCATAAGTACTTGGTTAAGTAACCCTGGATAGCATTTTATTTGTGGCAAGTCACCATATTGTTTAATTACTTGAATTGCTGGACGTTTACCGGATGCTTTTAGACGGTGTTGCAATATTAACAATGTGCTGTCGATTCCTTCATGTATATCAGCAAGTACTTTGGTTGTAGAATCATTTCTAGAAAATGAGCGTAGTGTGACTGATATATCTTTAATTCGCAAAGCACTAACCTGTACTGACTCAATAAGTTTGGCTAAATCTTTAAGCACAAAGTCTATATCTTCGTTTATTAGTGCTTGTTCAATTTCAGGTGCTGGGTCTGGATAATGTTTTTGATAAAGATGAAAAATGTTTATAAGTGAGTTTAAATACTCATGTGCAGGCGCCACATTATTAACGATACAGCCAACAGGGTTATTGATTTCATGGGCAACCCCTGCTATTAATTGTCCAATTGTGGCAAATTTTTCTTGTTGGACTAACTGTACTTGTGCTGATTGTAGCGCTGATGTTCGCTCTGTTACTCTTTGTTCAAGTAGTGTACTTGATTTTTGAAGTTGTTTTGTTAACTCTCGCATTTGTAAGTGAATGCGGATGCGTGCCAGTACTTCTTCTCCTTCAAAGGGTTTTGTTATATAGTCTACGGCGCCTAATGATAATCCTTTGACTTTACTTTCGGTATCTGCAAGCGCAGTCATAAAAATTACTGGTATATCATGGGTTTGCGGATTTGCTTTAAGGCGCCGACAAGTTTCAAAACCATCGATTCCTGGCATTTGAACATCAAGCAAGATTAATGCCACACTGCTATAAACTTCTTCGAGTTGCTGTAGTGCGCTGACTCCATCGGGTGCTATACGAATTGCAAAACCTTCACTTCTCAGCGTTTGCGCTAGTACTGAGAGGTTAGTGGGGTTATCATCGACAATTAAAATAAAGCTTGTATGTGACATAGTTTTTTATTAATTATTTGTATAAAGAAACCTGGTTTCTATGTAAAATCTTTGCTTTTATTACAATTTATTGACAAAGAAACCAGGTTTCTATTGATTTATAAATCCGCCAATATATTCCCACAAAGGTTTTATTTGGAAGTTTTCTGCTAAGACTATTATTTTTTGGGCAAAAGGCGCCAAATTCACATCAGTTTCTTTTAATTGATTTGCTTCGTCTATTATTTTATATACATCACCTTGTTTGGCAATATTGTATAAGTTTGTTAATATCTCCTCTGATGGTAAAATGATGGTGTCAGATTGAATTGGCTGATTTAGAGACTTTTTATTATCGTTAGTGTCTTGATATACCCACTCAATTAATAAATATTTACCAATGAGTTCAAGCAAAGTCTCTATTTGTACTGGTTTGGGTAAAAACGCATTAGCACCAGCATCTAAACTCTTATATTGATCGATTTCAAAAACACTTGCAGAAGAAGCTATAATTATTACGTTGGCAAAATCTTCTGATTGACGTATATTTTGTATTAAGTCAAAGCCATGCATTACGGGCATTACCAAATCGGTAATAATTAAGTCAGGCGCCAATGAGAAAGCTTTTTCTAATCCTTCTTTACCGTTATCTGCTTCTGCTACTTCAAAACCAATTGGTTGCAGCAAATTTACAATTACCGAACGATTTTCCCACTTGTCATCAACAACGAGAATTTTTTGCTTTTCTCCTTTATATCCAATAATTCTACCTTGCGGCGCCACTCTATTACTTTCTGCCCAATTAGGTGCTTCTGGTAATTCCACTTCAAACCAAAAAGTACTTCCTTGCGAGGGTGTACTCTCAACTTCAATTTTACTATTCATCAACGAGATAATTTTTAAGCTAATCGCTAACCCTAAACCTGTACCTTCAGATTGTTTTTTAGTATCACCGACTTGCTCAAACGGTAAAAATATCTTTTCCAACTGTTCGGGAGTCATCCCTACACCTGTATCTTTAATTTCAAAACGAAATTTAGTTAGTCCTTTACTTGCAGGTGATTGGTTGATAACATCTATTTTAAAAGTAACTCCTCCAGTGTCGGTAAATTTAATTGCATTGCCAAGCAGGTTAATTAATACTTGACGTAATCGTTTTTCATCTGCACGCAAACCACTTGGCAATTGTGCATCTGGTTGATAAATAAAAGCAATACCTTTTTGTTCTGCCCGAACACGACAAATTTCAGAAACTCCTTCCAAAAAAGAAAGAAAGTGAAAATCTACTGGGTGCAATTCCATTTTGCGCGCTTCAATTTTGGAAAGGTCGAGAATATCATTAATTAAAGTCAATAAATGTGAAGCACATTGATGGATAATTTCAACACCTTTACTTCCACTGTCTGTTAAAGGTTCTGAACGTCGCAGAATTTGAGAATAACCAAGAATACCATTGAGAGGAGTTCGCAACTCATGACTCATATTCGCTAGGAACTCACTTTTAGCTTTATTAGCATTGTCTGCAACTTCTTTGGCTGCTTGTAGTTGTTGTGTACGTTCTTCTACCCTTGTTTCTAGGACTGCAAAAGAATCGCGTAACTGCTGTGCCATGCGGTTAAATGATTGTCCCAACATGCCAAGTTCATTTACATTTGACTCTAAAACTTGTTGGTCAAGTTTTCCTGACGCTATAGCTTCTGATGCTTGATTCAAAACTAATATGGGACGGGCAATCCAACGTGATGTATAAATACCTAAAATTGTTGCTAGAACTAAGGCGCCAAGACACAGCATAATTGTAGTGCGAGTATTGGCGTTGATTTGTGCCATAAAATCAGATTCCGGAACGGCAACCACTACAAGCCAATCTAACCCCCACTCATCACGCCAAGGGGTCACTTGAACGAACTGCCGCTGACCATTTTGCATAAACTCAAGATTTTGTGCATCTTTGATTTTATTAAAATTACCAAAATTCTGTTGTAAATATTTAGCTGTAGATTGAATTAATTTATCACTACTATCTGTCGCTAAAAGTCTTTTTGGTTTGCCTTCAATAATCTTAAACGGTTCTTCTTGACTCGATGATGCTATAAGTAAACCACTACTTTCCAAAATAAAACTTTTTCCTGATAAGCTGACTTTGACTTGACGTAGAAAATCTCTTATTTGTGTCAAGCGTTGGTCAACATTCATTACTCCAATTAGGTTGTTATTTTTATCGTAGACAGGACGGTTAGCAGAAACTGCTAGAGGAAAGGGAGTTGTTTCCCACTGATAAACTGGACTCCACATTGGTTTACCAGCTTGCACTGTCTGTGCGAACCAAGCTTCTTTATCAAACTCATAATTCTTATAAATGTCAAAAACCTTAATCCGATTCCCATTAGAGTTAGTCTCGTAAACATTCAGATCTCTGTTACCCTGTTCCTTTGGAGATATAGAGCTAATTACTGGTTTAGTTGGGTCTAGATAATATCCGGCGCCTGTAAATTCATATGTTGGAGTTCCAAAACTAACATAGCCAACATTATACAAATTTACTTGCTTCCAGAAGTAATGCCCCATCTTTTCCTGATTCTGTGGTTCCAACAACCCCAAGTCCATTGCATCTCCATTGATCTTGGCTAGATGACGAGCAGTATCTAAATAATTATCTAAATGTTGGTTAATACGTGAACTAACTTCTCCACTTAGTCTTGTCGCAAGCTCATTTACTGCTTTCTGCCCGTTACGCAACGATAAATACCCCGTTAATCCTACTGCTGCAAAGATTTGTAGGATGAAAGGAACTACAAGTATAAGGCGTAAAGGTAATTTTTTTGATTTACTGCGGTTATTCGCTCGGTTGGGTAGGGATTCCATAACTCAGGAGAATGTTTTTTGCTACTAGACTATTCAAAACCAAATATATAAATTTGAGGTGATGTAACACCTGTTCTATAGTTAAAAGAGGCGCCACACCACCATCAAATTTGATAGAGGTCTATAAAGAATTTTTACTCTTCTTCTTCGTCTTCTCCGAACAATTCGTCTAAAATCTCAGATGAGCGTGAGTCAGAGATTTTTAAGGCTTTTTGAAGGTCGTTGATATATTCTTCTTCATTTGAAGGAACTTCACCATCAACTGCAACAACACAAACTGCGGTGATATAAGCAACTTCTCTATCTTCTTTGCTATCTAACGATGCAATTGCTAGTTCTATTGCACCTGCTACACCTGAGTGCTCGTAAACTTCCATTGCTGAGTCTACTAAGCTTTGTAATTCTTCTTCTGAGTATTCTTCAAATTCTGATGTGCTACAAAGCATTTCGCATAGAGCTTCGCTTTCTTCTGCGCTCAAACCTTCTTCATCTGCAAACGCTGAAAAAATACCAATTATTGCTATAGCTACATCTGTCTCAAGTGCAACTTGGTTTACGCTGCGACCACCGGAAAAACTTGGCTTAGGCATGATTTTCTTCTCGATATGTGTTTACTGTGGTTGGCAATTAGTTTTGTTAAAACCTCTTGCTGGACTTAGGATTCCCAAAAAACACACCAAAATCACACTCATCTTAAACTTTTTTGCGACTGGCGCCGCCGAGAAGTGATGCTAAAGCAATATCTAAAATAATTTGTAAATTTTTATATCTTTTATGGGAAATATATAGTTAAACATATGTACTTAAAATCAGATTGATGTATAAAATAACACATTTAATTCCCACTTTCCTTGTTTTGCTTTTTCCTGCAATGTCAATCGCGCAAGTTATTCCTGATGCTAGTGTCGGTAGTATCGTAACGCCAAATCAGCTAATTAATGGGATTTTAAGTGAACGGATAGATGGTGGAGCAAAGAGTAGTAGTAATTTATTCCACAGTTTTAGCGAGTTTAATACGGGAGCAGGAAGAAGCGTTTACTTTTCTAATCCAATAGATGTAACAAACATCTTTACACGAGTTACAGGAAATAACGCTTCTAGTATTAACGGTACTCTTGGTGTTCTGGGTGATGCGAATTTGTTTTTGATGAATCCTAATGGCATTGTATTTGGTGCGAGTGGAAAGTTAGATGTGAAGGGGTCGTTTTTAGGCACAACGGCAACTAGTATTAATTTTGCTGATGGCACACAGTATAGCGCTACTAGCAGCCAACTGAACCCTGTGTTAACCGTAAGTGTACCTGTGGGATTAGGGTTTGGCAGTAATCCTGTGGCAATTAGAGTTAATGGTGCAGGTCATAATCTCACTTATCAACAGTTACCTGGCCAAGCTTTTCCACCTTTTCAACGAGAAACTAATGCAAATGGGTTAGCTGTAAAACCTGGAAAAACATTGGCGTTAGTTGGAGGGGATATTTCTTTAGAAGGTGGTCAACTCCTTGCTGAAATGGGACGTGTAGAGTTGGGAAGTGTTGCTGGGGGAAATGTAGATTTAGGTTCGACTTCGACAGGGTTTGGGCTTAGTTATGCTGGAGTTTCTGAGTTTCGGGATATTGCATTATCGCAAAAATCATTGATAGATGCCAGCGAATCTAGTGGTGATGGTGGTATTTATATTTCTGGAAGGCAAATAAGTTTGACTGATGGGTCTTTAGGTTTGATTCAAACAGGAACTTCACAGGCGTCGGCAGGTATCATTGCTGTGAATGCCTCAGAATTAATCAAGCTTACAGGTGCAACTACAGATGGAAGAATTCGTACTCAACTAACCTCGGAAACAACAACATCAGCAGCTAGTGGGAAGATTCAAGTTTCTACTAAGGATTTGATATTTCAAGGAGGTGGGCAAGTTTCCACAAGAACTTTTGCAACTGGGAAAGGTGGCGATGCGGTTATTAATGCCTCAAATTCTATAATCGCTGATGGTTCTGCAGTTTCCAATCCTCGTTTCTTTAGTGGCGCCTTTTTGACTGTGAATGGTAGAACTGCTACAGGTGGTGCTGGAGATTTGACTATATCAACCAAACAATTTACCGCTTCAAATGGCACCCTTTTCTCGACAGCATCTTTTGGTGGTGGCGCCGGGGGAAATTTCGTACTCAATGCAGAGGATATAAAACTTTCTGGTAAAGACCCTGTTTTTGATGGGCCAACTGATTTAAGGGTTGGTAGTTCTGGTGTAGGTGATGGTGGCAGTTTAATTGTCAATACTCAGCAATTAACTTTACAGGAAGGAGCAAGAATTAATGCTGCTACAACAGGAAGTGGAAATGCTGGAAGTGTAACAATTAATGCATCTAAACTTGTTGATGTCCGTGGAGGCACTATCACCTCATCAGCAGTTTTTGGTGATGTTCGTACAGTTATAAATGGTTATGAATCAATTCCCACTGGAAAAGCTGGAGGAATAAAAATTAATTCTGACCGTTTATTGGTTCGAGATGGGGGAATAGTCACTGTTACTAATAATGGACCAACTAATGCTGGCGTCTTGGAAATAAATGCTAGATCGGTGCTGCTTGATAATAAAGGAAGCTTGTCTGCTACGACTAGATTGGGTGAGGGTGGCAATATATTTTTAGATGCAAATACTTTGATTATGCGTCGCAATAGTACTATGACCACTAGTGCTGGGGGTACGGGTGATGGTGGAAACATCTATTTGAATGTTAAAGCGATAACGCAACTTGAAAACAGTGATATTACTGCAAATGCTATTCAAGGTCGAGGTGGCAATATTAATATTAATACCCAAGGCATTTTCCGTTCCAACGATAGTGATATTAATGCTACTAGTGAACTTGGAATTAATGGGGAAATCAATATCACCACCTTAGATGTTAAACAAGATAGTTCGCTTCGAGAGCAAGCATCAAATTTTGTAAATACAGACAATATTGTTTCGTCTAGTTGCTTGGCGAATCGTAATCAACAACAGGGACGTTTTGTTGTTTCAGGTAATGGTGGTATTGCCGAAAATCCCAACGATTCTGATTTACCTTATCAATTAATACAAGTTGAGTCTACAATACCTTTTGCAAATAGTTCATCAGTTGTACCAACAATATCAACTAATTCAAAATGGAAAGTTGGCGACCCTATCACAGAAGCAACGTTATTAGTTCGTACAACTTCTGGTAAGGTGTTATTACAATCGGCAAGTGTGGCGCCTGATATTGGTTTGCAGCAGAATTTGATTTGCCAGATGTAAGGGTAAATTGTGTAGGGGCAGGCAGGGATGCCTGCTCCACAAGATGATTGTAATATATTTGTATTTATTAGCTGGGGCTGGCAACTGCTTCTTGTACCTCGGTTACTTCTTGTTGCTGTGTTTGCTCCTCTATAATTTCTTCTTCGGGTAAACCTAGTATGGAGCGGTACAATTTTATGTATTGCTTTGCTGATTGATACCAACTAAAGTCTTGCTGCATTGCACGTTGCTGTAATGCTTGCCATTGGGGTTTGTAGCGGAAACCTTCCCACGCACGTATTAAACAAGTATATAAGTCTAATGGTTCGTAGCGGTCGAAACAGTAACCTGTACCAGTTTGATTCATTGGCTCATGATGTTTTACTGTGTCTACTAGTCCTCCTGTACGACGCACAATAGGAATCGAACCGTAGCGTAATGCCATCATTTGACTAATACCGCAGGGTTCAAAACGACTTGGCATCAAAAATCCATCACTACCTGCATAAATGCGTCGTGCTAATGCATCGTTGTAAAGTAAGTAGGTGGCTACCCTTCCTGGAAAACGCGATGCCATTTGCCACATTTGGCTTTCATAATTTCTATCGCCTGTGCCTAATAGTACTATTTGAGAATCGGTATAAGATAATAGTTTTTCAAGGATTTGTAATACTATATCTATTCCTTTTTGCTCGACTAGGCGTGTTACCATACCAATTAAAAAGGCATTTTTGTTAACTTCTAAGCCAACTTCTTCTTGCAATGCGACTTTATTTTTGTTGCGCTTCTTTAAAGTTTCGGGAGTGAAGTTTTCAGGTATATATTTATCTGTTTTGGGGTCAAATACTTCAGTATCTATACCGTTTAAAATACCAGATAATCTGCCGCTTATGAATGATAACAATCCTTCTATCTTTTCGCCGTAAGCTGCTGTTTTTATTTGCTCGGCATAAGTTGGAGATACAGTATTTACTCTATCTGCAAATTGCACTGCTGCTGCCATGACGTTATGTCCTTGCATATACCACGGACACCAAGTTACTTTTTCTAAGTAACCACGCCACGGCCCTTGATAAGCTAGGTTATGAATTGTAAATACAGTACTAATATCTGGTGATTGGTGCATCCACACGGGTATCATGCCTGTATGCCAATCGTGACAGTGGACAATTTCAGGTTTCCAATAGTTCCAACAAAATTCTGCGGCGCCGTTAGAAAAGAAAGTAAACCGCCAAGCTTCATCTTCACCCCCATAAACACGACGAGGGTCAAAAGCTGGATGTCCAAATAAATATAACGGAACATCAGTACCAGGTAACACACTTTCGTAAACATGAAAGTCTTGAAACATGGCGTTACCTTGCCAAACTGGTTCAGAGGGAATTTCCATTTTGTCAGCTAAAAAGCCGTAATAAGGCAAAAATATCCTGACATCATGCCCCATCTTTCTCAAAATTTTTGGTAATGCCCCGACGACATCGCCCATTCCGCCGATTTTGGCTACTGGCGCCGCTTCTGCTGCTACAAATAAAATCCGCATGTTTATTTCGCCATGAATGTAGAGACCGAATTAATTCGGTCTCTACGTGAACAAATTTGGTGATTATGATCCACGTTGAACGGTTTGGAAGATTTCTTCGAGAATTGGTTGGGCGCCTTGACTACGTAAAAGGTCTGCCAATTGTGTTCCTAATTTTTCGGCATCTTCACAAGCACCGGAGACGCTATCTTTTACAAATCTTTGACCATCAACGCTGGCGACAATTCCAGAAAGGGTAAGTGTGTTACCAGTTATTTCAGTGTTTACACCGATAGGAACTTGACAACCACCTTCTAAATCACGTAAAAACGCACGTTCGGCAAGACAACGGTCTCTTGTTTTCGGATGTTCGATTGCTTTGAGCATCGATATTAAATCAGTATCCGAAGCTCGACACTCGATACCTAATGCACCTTGACCTACTGCGTGAAGTGATATTTCTTTGGGTAATACTTGGTGTACACGGTCACCCATCCCTAAGCGCTCTAAACCCGCTACAGCTAAAATTAGCGCGTCGTACTCACCTGCGTCTAATTTTGCTAAACGAGTATTCAAATTACCACGCACGTCTTTAAATTCTAAATGCGGGAAATGATGACGCAATTGTGCTAACCGTCGCAGCGATGAAGAACCAATTATGGCGCCTTCTGGTAGTGTATCAATTTGTTTATCTTTATATTTTTCGTGAACAACCAAAGCATCAGCAGGATTTTCTCGCTCGGTTATTGCTGCTAGTGCCAAACCTTCGGGTAAACGAGTTGGCAAATCTTTGAGCGAGTGAACCGCAAAGTCAATCTCCTGATTTATCATCCCCAGTTCGAGTTCTTTCGTAAAAAGTCCTTTGTCACCAATTTTTGCTAAAGCTACATCAAGAATTTTGTCTCCTTGAGTTGCCATTGTGTGAACTTCAAACTTTATTTCTGGAAAGCTCTTCTGGAGTTGTTCTTGTACCCAGTACGTTTGCACCAGGGCTAGTTGACTTTTACGAGAACCAATGCGAATTGTACGTTGGGGACTGGAAACAACAGATGTCATAAAGCAGTTTATCAAAACAGGAGACTAGTTACTGATCTAGACTACCGCAGTGAATGCCCCATTTGAGCTATGCCTTGTGGATTTGAGACAAGTTTGTTTTTGACGTTTTAATATATCTTTACGAAGTAACGTTAAATAACCGCACTTAGTGCTTCAAAAATGTATACATTGTAAAGTAATATGTCTGGCATAATTTGGCTGAAAACCAAGTTAGGTAATGAATTCTGGCTATAAAAGCTAGAGATAAGGCTTTCGCTGCTACACTTAACCAATGTTTATAAAAGTTAACTCATGATGATCCCCCCTAGCCCCCCTTGATAAGGGGGGAATAAGAGATAATTCTTAGCCCCCCTTAATAAGGGGGTTGGGGGGATCAATTAGTTCAGCAATAAGGATGAACATCAAACCTATCGGTAGAAGGAAGACTAAGCGCTCTATATAGGTAAATAATGTTTTTATATTTAATTAAGTAATTATATTCTTAAAATATCCTATGAGCCGTTCAGCTTGTCTTATATTTAACCCGGTTGCGGGTCAAGGAAACCCAGAGTCTGAACTAGCACAGATTCGTTCGATTTTAGAACCTGAAATAAATCTTGATATTCAATTAACTACAAAAGAAGTTGGTGCCGATGAACTTGCAGCAGAAGCAGTAAAGCGTGGAGTTGAAGCAATTATTGCGTCTGGAGGAGATGGGACGCTTAGTGCTGCTGCTGAAGCTGTTATTGGTACTGATATTAAATTTGGGATAATATCGCGCGGTACTGCAAATGCTTTTGCCAATGCATTGGGAATTCCTGACACAATTCCAGGCGCCTGCGAAGTTATTTTACAAGGATTAACTCGGACAATTGATGCAGCTAATTGTAATGGGCGCCCAATGGTGTTGCTAGCAGGTATTGGGTTTGAAGCTGACGCAGTTGAAGCTGCTGACCGGGAATCTAAAAATCGTTTGGGTGTAATGGCGTATATACTCGCAGGGTTAAAGGAGTTGCGACAGTTAGAAAGTTTTGACGTTGAAATTGAGACTGACGATAAGATAGTTAAGACAACTGCATCAGCAGTTACCGTTGCTAATGCCGCACCCCCAACGTCTATACTTGCTCAAGGTTCAGCTGGTATTATTGTAGATGATGGCTTGCTTGATATGACAATTGTGGCGCCTGCAACAAAAACCGCCGCCATCGCAACAGCCATTCATCTGTTTCAAACTGCATCTTCTGGTAATGGCGCCGAACGCGATGATGTAGGTTACATGCGTGCGAAGCAATTTAAAATTACAACTAATCCTCCTCAAAAAGTAGTTATTGATGGGGAAGTCATGGAAGCAGGACCAGCTGAGATTAGGTGTCTTCCTAAAGCTATACAAATCTTTGTTCCTACCGTCGATGAGCCAGAACCAATGGAAAAACTGGAAGGATTACCTAATTTGGTAATTGAAGAAAAGTAGGAAAATAATAATGGGGAATTTTTGCTGGTTCGCTCATAACCCCATTTTATTCTTAAAGTAGCTACTTGTAATTATGAAACTAGCCTCTGAAGTCGGAATTGCCGAAAAAATTCGTAGAATGAATCAACGGGTACGCTGGCAAGACCCGTTATTGGTTAATAAAAATATTGACCAAACAAAGTTTGTATTCGATGATGGAAAGGCTTCGGAACAAGAATTCTCGTTTCTTGTAGTCGGTGATAGCGGTTCGGGTTCGCACACTTCGCACAACCCGCAGCGTCAAGTCGCTGAATTAATGCTTCCTCACCATGACGAATGTCGGTTTATGCTTCACACAGGGGATGTTATATATTTGGTCGGGTCAAGCGAATACTACCCACAAAACTTTATTCAACCTTATCGTGAGTTTCTTGTCTCTTGCGAACGTTATAAAAATATTGCTTACGACAAAATGACCTTCAAGCTACCAATACTCCCTGTACCTGGAAACCACGATTATTATGATTTGCCTATATTTTGGAGTATTGTATCTTTAGGGACAATGCCAATTCGGCGTTTACTTAAATCAAAGCTTGACTTAGATGTTGGTTGGCATGGTTCGAGGGCAGGTGACGCATATGCAAAAGCATTTATAGATTATCTCAAAGCTTTTAACTCTGAAGAACAATTGATACAGCACCTTGATAACCACTACGACGCGAAAACGGATAGTGGTTATTGTTTAAGGTATGAACCAGGTAAATTTACTCGTTTGCCTAATCGGTATTATACGTTTCGCTACGGCAATATAGATTTTTTTGCTCTTGATTCTAATACATTCAACGACCCGTTACCAATACCAAAAACAAGTGAAGGTGTGATACAACGTCAAGACCTTGAACAGCATCTTCAAGAGTTGGAACAGCAAAAAGAGCAAATTGTCGCTAGAATATCTCAGCTTGACCCGTCGAATGCAAACGAAGCTGAAGAACTTGATGATTTGCATGGACGACTTACACAAATAGATGAAATGGCTTTTGATATTGAAAAGCAACTGGCGCCAAAACATCGAAGTGCCACCGACACCGAACAACTCGAATGGTTTGCTTCTAAGTTAGTTGAGTCTTGGCAAAATAAAGAAGTTAGGGGCAGAGTAGTATTTTTTCACCATCCACCTTATGTAACCGAGGCAACAAAGTGGCAGCAAGCACAAACTTTAGCTGTTCGTAAGCGGTTACGTGAAGTATTTAATAAAGTAGGAGTTCAAGTAAATTCATTAAGGAAAGACCGTCCCATCGTTGATTTAGTATTAAACGGTCACGCCCATTGTTTAGAATATTTACAAACCCAAGATACTGGATACGGTGATTCGGGTATTAATTGGATTGTTTGTGGAGGTAGTGGTTTTAGCTTGCGTCGTCAGCGTCCAGAAGGTAATGATTTGATGGAAAAATTTGACGGTCAACAGCGCTTAGTTGCTAGTTCCCGCTTGTTTGTTGGTCGCAACGGGCAAGCTTCGCAAAAACGGCGCCCATATTCTTGTTTACGTATAGATGTTTTAGCAGGAGAAACGCCTAAATTTGTAGTGCGTCCGATGATTACAGAATGGCACCAGCGACAGTGGAATAAGTATGAGATGGCGCCGTTTGTTGTGGGGTAGGCATCTAGATATTTTTACCTGCTCTAGATATGAGTATATGGGACAGGCAGGGATGCCTGTTCCACAAGAGAGTCTAATTTATACTACTGTAATTAGACGGCGCCAGTACCTCTACCGCGCTTATCATCATCCATAGTTAGTTCGCCTTCGCTATGGTCTTTAATTGCCGCCAATTCTTCAAGACGTGCCTGTTTATCTTCTTCAATTACTTGACGGGCATCACCAGGTGTTTCGTAGTACATTTCTGGTTCAACTGCGTAGTTATTTAATAAACCTTCATTGTCTACTGTATAACCATCTGTTGTCCGAATACTATCTGATTCAGTTTGGTCATCAGTAAGAGCAGCAGCTTCACGTTCTTCGGTTGGTTTTGTTTTGTAGAGTGTACCTTCACGTTCTTTGCGTGCTGCTGTTTCTGCTGGGATAATACCTCTATCGTATTGGTCTCTTTCTGCACGGTCGTGCGAATCAATGCCTTGATTAGCGTTACCCATCTCAACCTCTCCTGATTGATACAATTTTTTTATGTATAAAATTAGAGTAAAGTTTTCGTAGCGTAAAATACACTATCTAGAGAGGGGAATTATATTCATGCTTTTGGTTAAAGTTATCAACCAAAAGGTATATAAAATATCATATGTAAAACAAAACGTAGAGACCGAATTAATTCTGTCTCTACATTGTGTCGATATTCTGTTTCGTTACGTAAATTGTTATCGAAGCAATTTATACTTATCTACCGGAAATTTGGTTTTTGAAATTGTTAATTTCAGATAATAATTCCTGACGTGTGGAAGCTTTGAGCAAGTAACGAGAAACAAACCAAGTTGCGTAACCAATACCTACTAACTCAAATATGGTCGCAAACAATGGAATGTCATTAACTGCATCGAGTACTGCAAATACCAGCTTGACTGAAATAAATGCTGCTAATATTAAGGCTACAGTGGTAATTTGCTGCTTGTAGTCGTTGAAGAAGTTACCGATATAATCGGGTAAGCGCGCGAGAAAGACTGCTATTTTATCACTAATTTGCTGTAATTGAGTAGATGTAGTTGACATTGATGCTGGTGGCAATTTTGGCAATTCATCTTTTACAGCAACTTCAACTGTTCCTACACCATTTACGGTGGTAGGATTTGTTTCGGGAGTGATGTCAGGGTTAATATATTGTGGCTGTTCTTGAGTTTCCATAGTAATTTCCCTAATGGTTACAACTTTTTCTATTCTAGATGTTAATTCAAATGAGAGTAAATAGTTGACGGCTCCCTCCCATGAAGTGGGAGGATTCTCAAGAGGCAGAACTCGATGCGCTCTCAATATCCTCAAACAGACTAAGCTGCTTCGAGAGGTTCCGTTCGCTGTGAGCGTTTGCTATTTCTAGCTCTCACATAGCTCCTTTGAACCCGCGTTACTTCGCAGGTGGGCGTTTCAAACAATATTAACCCAAGGGTTAACTGTTCCGGTTCCGGCAAGTCCCTCCGTACCGCTTTCTCTTTTTTAATATGTGGCTTGAGTGTCAGCTTAATATTAAACTTGTCCAAACAACGTTGCTTGATATTACGAGCGGCGTTGTTATCTGCATCCGCAGCATAGCCACAAACAGAACACAAAAATTTCTCTTCGTCTCGGTTTGAGCTATCAACATGATGGCACTCTGGACACAACTGAGATGTATGATGTGGTGGTACAACTTCAAAACGCTTTCCTGACTTTGCAGCCACGTACTCAGTTTTTAATCGAAGTTCAAACCATGCAGCATCAGATATTGAACGATTCAACCCCACTTTGCGGGATTGACCATTATTTAAATATTTTCCTGTATCCGAATCAAATTTAGGCTTACAACGTTTTTTCATGTTAGAGACTTTTAAATCTTCAAACACTACTAAGTCAGCCTTGTTTACAATTTGATGAGCTACTTTCCATTGATAATCAGTGCGTTGGTTAGATATTTTTTGATGCAATCTACCTACAACGTTGGCTGCTTTTTTACGGTTTTTACTTCTCTTCTTTTTTCTAGCTAAACGGCGTTGCCTTATTTTCATACGGCGACGCATTTTTTTGTTAGTAGAAAACTTTGGATTTTTAACTTGCGAGCCATCGCTTAGACTTACAAGCTTCTTAATACCTACATCACAACCAACCGCAGTGTTTACTTGTTCGATTGGTAAAGGTATATAGTCTGGTACACTTTTATCTTCAATCCTAATAGAAACGTAGTAACCGTTACTCTTTTTTCTAACTGTTACAGATTTAATCGTAAACCCGTCTGGAATAGGGCGTGAGTTGTAAAATCTCATCCATCCTAATTTAGGAAGATAGATTTTATTTCCTTCAACCCTTACACCACTTGCATACGTAAAACTTCTAAAGTTGCTTTTATTCTTGAAGTTTGCGAATCCCTTACCTTCAAAAAAGTTTTTATATGCCGTATCTAAACGTTTTATATTTTGCTGTAATACGGTCGAATCTATATCTTTAAACCAAGGTCTAGCTTTCTTTAAAACTGGTAGAGTTGTGATTTGTATATCGCCCGCGCTACGACGTGGTGTTTTACCACTGTAAGGTAAATTATTTAAGTCGTAGGGTAATAAACAGCACTCACCAATAATTTCTACTTCAGAATTATCTAGCTTCCAAGGTTCCCCAGACGCTCCGTTTTTACTGACAAAGCACGTCAAAGCACAAGCTTCAGCCTTGGTTCTTAAATCGCAGTAATCACCGCAAATATATTGTTGGTAATATTGCTCAATTCTGTCATTCAAGCACCAATTGTAAGATGAACGTAACATATCTAACCAATTATCCATCTTGGTAGCTTGCTCATCATCTGGACGTAGCTTGTAAACGTATCCTGCCAGCACTTTACATCACCTCCCGTGTTTGCTAACTTGTTTTATACTACAACTAGCAAATACAACAAATCAAGCTATCTTAAGGCGTATGGCAAAATTTGACCCCGACGAGTATAGACACGCTCGTGAACGCAGTTTCTCTAATTAACTATCACTTTGTTTGGATACCCAAGCGTAGAAAGAAAGTACTTCGACAGTACTATAGCAGAAAGATTGCAGCAGATTATATGCGACGTTTGCCTCGGAGCATCGCGCTTTAAATTATTGCGATGGAAATAATGCTCGACCATGTTCACTTATTTCTAAACGTAAAACCGACTGATTGTCCGTCAACTATTATGAACCGCGTTAAAGGACGTGCATCACACCATCGTAAGAATTGAGTTTCCTCAAATTTTAAAGCTACCAACAATGTGGACACAAGCGTTACTTTATTAGCACTGCTGTAAATATAAGTACTGAGGCAGTTAAAAGGTATATTGCCACGAGAAGCGTGAATAGTTAATGTTAGTGAAAGTAAACTTTTCAAATAGCTTTCATCCCCGCCTATTTATTATGTCGTCTACAACGCCTATAACCTTTACAAACAAAGCTTTTTACGTTGTTGATACTTTCCACAACGTACTAAAACAGAGCAATATTCTACAACGATGTTTTTAGCCCTCAGAACGCTCTACGTTGTAAAAAGCATATCTTTGTTTACGTTGTTTACTAATAAGATATAAAAAATCAACAACATGCTAAAACGCTCAGAATATCAAACGCTGTTGTTGTTGTTGTTATTCATAATTTAATAAGACATAATATTTAGGCGGGGATGAAAGCATTTCTTTTATAAAATAAAAACCGACCGGAAGATAGGTATATTGCCTTTCCTCCATTCGGTATATTAACTATTTAACTTAGAAACCGGGTTTCTTTGGTGAGATATTGTAATAACAACAACGATTTTGGGTAGAAACCAGGTTTCTTAATGTTTTGATACATTTACTCGGTAGCTTTTGCATTCACAA
This sequence comes from Dulcicalothrix desertica PCC 7102, assembly GCF_003991905.1. Lineage (GTDB taxonomy): Bacteria > Cyanobacteriota > Cyanobacteriia > Cyanobacteriales > Nostocaceae > Dulcicalothrix > Dulcicalothrix desertica. Next base: position 501,585 of record NZ_RSCL01000001.1, read on the forward strand.
CTACGTTTGTAACACCTTTAATTTCTTTAGCTAAAGGTTCAATCTTTTCTAATTGGGCTTTTTTGGGCACGGTTCCTGTTACTGTTACTGTACCGTTTTCTTCGCCTTTCACTGCAAGGGCGCCGTTAGGGATATTTGCTTCCAGCTTCGAGCGTACTTGACTTGCAAGGTCACCTGCTGCTCGGTTTGTAGCAGCGCCATCGTTCACGATGTTGTTTCGTTGTTCACGGGCACGAATATCAGCATCTAGCTGGTTGCGTCGAATTTCGCTTTGAGCATCTTCTTTCGCTGCTTGGGTTGACCCAGCGTTTGGTGCTTGAACTTGATTGACATCTGTTGCAGGATTAGGAGCATCTGCACTGGTCTTAGCAGGTTGTTGGCACGCAGCAGTACCTAAAGCAAGAACACTACTAATAAAGAGTAAAGTTAGCTTTTTCATTTTTTTATTGTTTATGGTTGGTAATGATTTTTGCTTCGGTAGGTAGGGCATAGCCCCACCTTACTTTTGTTGAAGAGGGAGATTTCTCTTTAAATTGTTTCGTCGCGACGGTCAATGATGATTACATCTGCATCACCATCACTATTGATAGTTCTAGTTGTGGTACTAGTATCAGCAGCGTAGTTTACACGCGAGGTGTCCATAGCTGGTCTTTCACGACGCGATGAACTAACATCGGTGGCATCGAAAACATCATAGTCTTGAATGTTGTGACGCTTGAGGATTACTTCTGCACGACGAACTTCATCATCGGTGGCGTCAACCATAACTATATAGTCGCCTCGGTTGAGTTTGTCGTTATAGGCCTGCGCTTTGTATTCAGGAATTCCCAAACCAACAAGTCCACCAGTGATACCACCAGCTGCGGCGCCAATACCTGCACCTGTTACTGCGGTTGCGAGTGCAGTTGCTGCTGCTCCACCTAATAGTACTGGTCCAACTCCAGGAATTGCTAGCGCACCTAGACCTACCAGTAAACCACCCAAACCACCTAAAGCGGCGCCTGTTGCTGCACCTGCTTTGGCACCATCATCGGCCTTATTACCATGTAAATCTGTACCAGGAGCATTAATATTGCCACCTGCATCTTTACCAATGATGGAAACTTCATCCATTGAAAAACCAGCATCACGCAGTTCAGTCAAAGCGGCTTCAGCATTACGACGGTGTTCAAATACACCAACTATACGTCTACTGCGATGCAATGCGCTCGATGAACGAACGTTAGTATTATAAACGGGAGCAACTACAGGTACTGCAGATGGTGCTGGTGGTATAATATCTGAAGAATTATAATCACGTCCGGGTTGGTCGTAAATTTGAAAATCTTCAATACCACGACGGCGCATAATTGCTTCAGCTTTAGCAATTTCTGAAGCGGTGCCATCTACAATTACTAAATAATGTCCACGTTCTACTCGTGAATTATAACCACGTGCTTCTTCTTCGGGGATTCCTAAACCTACCAAACCTCCGAGCAAAGAACCTGCTGCTGCTCCAATACCTGCTCCAGCTAGTGTAGTTGCAATTGCTGTTGCTGTGGCGCCTGCAAGCATGATGGGTCCTACACCTGGTATTGCTAGGGTTCCTAAACCAACTAACAAACCAGTCAAACCACCTAATGTTCCACCAGATACAGCACCGAGTGATGCACCTTCATCTGCTTTATTACCTACTTGGTCGTGAACTTCGGCGCCTGCAATATTACCATTACCATTAACATCTTGGGCAATAACCGAGACACGATCCATTGCAAAACCCGAATTTCTTAACTCGTGTAGCGCATCTTCAGCATCACGACGATGAGAAAATACACCTACGGCTCTTCTATGTAAACCGACTACCATGCTAGCTCCCCCACTCTTAATTGTGTTTTACTGGGTTTAATGAAGTCTTATTTAACTTTTTGACTCACTAATTAAGTTGTACTTTGCTCTGGTTTATTTTTCATCAATCGATTGCTAGAGTTTTTATCTCTATCTAAAGTTATATTTTTTGTTTTGTTAATTCTTTCTTTGTAGATTGAACAAATTAAATTAATATTGTTTATTAATCGTTACCAAGTTTTAATTATAATCATTATTAAATCTAACTTTCGATGCTGGTATAGAGCCAAAATTTATTCCTTTAGGATGTAATCAATATTAATTACAGTCGCTACGTTAGTTGAGTAAGTATCATTCTATAGAATTTAAAACTTACGTAAAGAAACCGGGTTTCGGGAGCAAAATCTCCGTTTTGATTACGATATTTCAACGAAGAAACCCGGTTTATATCTAGAAGTTGAGCTAGATTGAGGTTATAACATGTATCAATTCGGAGATTTACTTCAATCCTACTGTTGGCAGTTAGGATTGTTCTCTGTTGTAGTGACAGAACAAATTACACCAGAACAAGCATCTCTTATGTTTTCTGGTCCTAAATTTTTAGTAGCTTTGTTTGCTGGTTTGCTAATGGCAGTTGCATTCCAATTGCTGTTAACTAACTTTTCTGTTGCAGTAGGTATTTCTGCTGGAGGAGGAGATGTTAGTGATGATGACGCTGATACCGTTGGTAATCAAATTCGTGCAGTTGAAGCGAAAGTAGGCATCTGGGCGCTTTTTACTGTTAGTTTAGCTTTGGGAGCTGCTTGTTTTCTGGCTGTTAAACTCAGCTTAATCGAAAGCACATTACTTGGTTCCATCATTGGTATAGTAATTTGGGCTGCATTCTTTTCGCTGATTACGTGGTTAGGTTCTAATGCAGTTGGTTCATTAATTGGTGCAATTGTCAATACCGCTAACTCTGGTTTAAAAGGGTTAATGGGTACCGCTTCTGCTGCTATTGGTGCCAATGTTACTAAAAACCAAGCGGTATCAACTGCTGAAGATATTGCTGCTGCTGTACGTAAAGAATTAACTTATGGTTTTGACGCAGACAGCATTAAAAATACTCTGCAAAGTTCTTTAAGCTCGTTGCAATTACCGAATTTAAATTTAAACGAGATTCGCGGTCAATTTGATAAACTCTTGAAAGATGTTGATTTTGAATCTCTTGGTGATAGTGATTTACTAAAAAATGTTAATCGCGAAACACTTGTAGATTTAATTAGTAGTCGTACTGACTTCTCTAAAAGTGATGTTAACCGCATTGCTGACCAGTTAGAAGCAGCTTGGAATTCTGCGACTAATCGTAAAAATCCCACTGAACAGGTTATTAGTTTACTCAAGTCGGCAAGTCCCGATGACCTAAAACCAGAAAAAATAGGCGCCCGCTTACAGGAGTTGGTAGCAGTTGGTAACGGTAATGGTAATGGTAACGGTTCTTCAAAAGGTTTAACTCAAAGAGCTTTACAATCTGGTATGGGTGCAGTAGCAGGCGCCGTACTTAATAAAGTTGATTTCTCGAATGTTGACCTTGATAAAGTAACAAGTCAATTACAAGAAATCAAAGGTAAAGTTCAAGATGTAGATGTTGAAAATATCACTCAACAACTGAAGCAACTACGTGATAAAGCCACAGCAAAAGTAGCAGATACTATACCTGTAGTAGCTGAAACTGTACAGAAGACAGAAGACAATACCATTAAAGATGATATTGAAGAGTACATTCTGTATTCATTGCCTTGGCACTTTAACCGCATAACCATAAAAGAAGAATTCCACGAAGTTATCTTTGACCCCAATGCGGCGCCAGGAGCTATTAAAAGAGAACTCGAAGGGTTAAACCAAGAATACTTTGCCAACTTACTCAAACAACGTGGTGACATTAGCGAACCACGTATAAAAGAGATTTCTGAACAGTTGGAAAGCGTTCGTAAAGAAGTCTTTGAAACGGTTCAAAATTCCGATACTAATGAAGATTCACAATCACTTGGCAGTCGGGTAGAAAATTATTTGCGTTCGACTGGCAAAGATGAACTTAACCCTGAAGCTATCGAAAATAACTTTAGCAATTTAATCGAAGACGCACAAGCAAATGCTGACGAGTTGGGTAAACGTTTTGGTAACTTGAATCGCGACACCTTAGTACAAGTGCTTGCCTCACGTCAAGATTTGAGTGAAGAAGAAGCCAATAATATAGTGGGTCAACTCGAAGGAGTCAAGGACCGAGTTCTTAACAAAGCGCGCGAATTACAATCGCAAATTACAACCCAAGCACAAGAACTACGTCAACGAGTCGAAGATTATCTACGCAATACCAACCTGGATGAATTAAATCCAGAAGGTATCCAACGCGATTTTAGAACTTTACTCGATGACCCGCAAGCAGGCGCCAGCGCTTTACGTGGACGTTTATCACAGTTTGACCGTGAGACATTAGTAAAATTACTGTCACAGCGTCAAGATTTGAGTGAAGAACGAGTCAACGAAATTCTAAACAATTTAGAATCGGTACGCGACAGTATTCTGACCGCGCCGCAAAAAGCAGCAGCAAAAGCGAAAGAACAGTACGACCAAACGCTTAATACCATCACTGAGTATCTCCGCAGCACCAACAAAGAAGAACTTAACCCTGAAGGTATTCAACGCGACTTGCAAAAACTGCTCAACGACCCATCTGAAGGTGCAGCAGCATTACGCGAAAGATTTTCTAACTTCGACCGCGAAACATTGGTGACATTATTAACTCAGCGTGGTGATTTAAGCGAAGAGCAAATCAACCAAGTAATCGACTCGTTCCAAGCTAATATCAACAATATTATTAAGGCGCCGCAGCGTTTAGCAAGACGTGCAACAAAACGAGTAGCAGACTTTGAAGCAAACCTAGAAAACTATCTGCGAAACACCAACAAAGAAGAACTCAACCCAGACGCAATTAAGCGCGACCTCGCATTATTACTACAAGACCCTCGTGCTGGAGCAGGCAGTTTGAGCGACCGAATTTCAAAAATCGACCGTTCAACATTAATAGCACTGCTTTCACAACGCGAAGATATTTCCGAAGAAGAAGCAAATCGAATTGTCGGTCAAATCGAATCAGTACGTGACTCACTCGTCGAACAATACCGTCAAATTCAACAGCGAGTTCAATCAGTACTTGATAATGTATTTGGACAAATTCGCAGCTACCTCAACTCGCTCGACCGTCCCGAACTTAACTACGAAAGTATTCAACAAGACTTTTCCAAGTTATTCGACGACCCACAAGCAGGTTTTGATGCATTGCGCTCACGTCTAAGTCAATTCGACCGCAACACACTTGTAGCAGTGCTATCCTCACGCGAAGATATTTCTGAGGAGCAAGCAAACCAAATTATTAACCGGATTGAATCTACACGCGACAGTGTATTACAACGCGCAGAACTAATTCAAACGGAAACCCAAAAACGCCTCAGCCAAATTAAAGAAAACGCCAAAAAACAAGCACGCGACACCAAAAAAGCAGTCGCAGACGCAGCATGGTGGCTTTTCGGTACCGCTATTACATCACTCGCAGTCTCAGCATTTGCTGGCGCCGTAGCAGTACGTGGTCTATGGTTCCTAGCTTAATGTCATGCTGAGGCACGAAGCATCTCTCCCCTATGTCATGCTGAGGCACGAAGCATCTTTCCCCTATGTCATGCTGAGGCACGAAGCATCTCTCCCCTATGTCATGCTGAGGCACGAAGCATCTCTTATCAGCTTGTAAAGAAAGTAAAGTTGTAACATAAAATTCCCAACTTCTATTAAAGAAGTTGGGAATTTTATTTTATGATAGACTTGCGAACAATCTAAAACAGGATTCCTACTTTTTACACAGCATTAAAAATAATTAGTTTTTATCATGAGTAGTTCTAAAATACCACCTGACATGGTAAAATTTAGACTTTCGTCAGAAAAAGCAAAAAAAGCTTGTTTGGAGATGGAACAAGCGTTCGATGAGCTTGAACAAGCAATACTTCAATTAGAAGCGGAGGCGCAAGCTCATAAACCAGTAAAAAAGTATTAAGTATCAAACAACTTAAAGAAAACGCAAAAAAAAAGCGTGCGACATTAAAAAAGGAGTTGCAGACGCAGCTTGCTAGCTTCTCGGTACTGCTATTACATTACTCGCAGTCTCAGCATTTGCTGGCGCCTTCTTCAGTACGAGGTCTATGGTTTCTAGGATAAAAGTTTAGCTGTGAACCATCTTGCATTAAATACGTAAATTATTAACTTTGCATTCAGTTGTGATAACTGAATGCATTTTTATTGATTAATTTCTCCAATATTACGTTCTAAATAATCTAAACAAGCTAACCGAGCTAACTCAGCTAGCGAAAGTCCACGAGCTTTAGCTAAAGCTTCAAAATGCGGGTAATACTTTTTAGGCAAACGCAAACCAATTGCCTTTGCTTGCAAGCTATCAGGAGATTCCGAAAAACGTCCAGCTTTATCTCTTACGTGCATATTACTACCAGTCTTACAATTTCCACAATACTACCTTAGCAACATAAAAGCATTGCTGACTGTTGCCCTAGTCACAATGACATCCATATTATCCATTGACATCCATTGATATCAACTGTCTGATAAAAAATTAATTAATTAAGTAAAAGCGCATGAAGAAGCTCTAATTGAAACACAAAATAAGTAAAATTTGCTACAAAATTATGGCACAAATACCTGAAGAGTTATTAGCTAGTTTCTTGGAAATATTGCCGCAATTGCTCTTAATTGCAAATGAATCTTCGTCAGTTGAGTACGAAATATTGCAGCGATTCAATGAAACAGAAATGACGACTGATGCTTTAGAGACACTCACTGACATTAGACAGGAAGTTTCGGACAGATACTCGCAGTTAACAAATGCAATGTTAAGAATAGCATCGATTCAACCTAGAGCAACTGATGATTCACTTACTATAATTAGTAATAGAATCGTAAACATTCAAAATAGAATTCCAGCTATTTTACGCAGCATTGAAGAAATTACAAACGATTGGAGGTTATCATGAGTAGTTCAAATGTACAGCCTGACATAGCAAAAGTTAGACTTACTGCGGAAAGAGCAAAAAAAGCTTGTTTGGAGATGAAACAAGCTGGAGAAGAGCTTGAACAAGCGCTACTTCAATTAGAAGCAGAGGCACAAGCTCATAAACCAGTAAGGAAATCTTAAGTCTCAAACAACTTAAAGAAAACCCAAAAAACAGTTGCAGAGGCAGCTTGCTAGCTTCTCGGTACTGTTGTTACATTACTCGCAGTCTCAGCATTTGCTGGCGCCGTAGCAGCTTGTAAAGAAAGTAAAGTTGTAACATAAAATTCTCAACTTCTATTAAAGAAGTCGGGAATTTTATTTTATGATAGACTTGCGAACAATCTAAAACAGGATTGCTACTTTTTTACACAGCAATAAAAAAATAATAATTAATTGCTAATCATATTAGATACATAAAAAACGGCGCCCAATATACAGGCGCCGTACAAAGTTATTTAAGAATGTGGATTGAGAGACAGGTTATTTGACAGCGATAGCTTGACCTGCCTTGCTAAAGATATCTGTAAGGTTAGTTACAGAAGCTGTACCGCTACCAGTGGGACCTGCGAAAGTTTGTTGCCCGACTTGCAGTTGTTTGAGTGAGTAGGTATTCGATGCATCAGAAGCAAAACCGCCAACATCACCTAAAGTAATTGCTAAACCACCAGCTACTGTATCAAGCTCATCGTTAGATAGTTCAATTGCATTAATTTCGTTATTCATCATCTTATCCTCAAATATATTGTTTAGATTTGAAGCTGTTTTCTTTGCTTCATGAGTAAATAATAGGAATTTCAAGCGCTGTCGTACATCGGAAAAAAGCTTGAATTGCAAGCCATACTTTTTGTTGAGAGCGTATGTACCAAATGTGGAGCTACTTACAGTTGGGCGCCGTTGTCCTTTAATTAGATAAAAAATGCATAAATTAAGGCGCCTTAGATATAAATATATGTGAAGCCTAAGTAGTTGTAATCTTATGTCAAACGATTTACATAATCCTAGAAGTTATGATGCTGTCTTAGGGGGTAATAATCCTTATCCTATAAATGCTGCTGTTTTGGGAGAAATACAAGGAATTAAACAACTTAAAGAACGATTGCTAAGTCAGGTTGTTAAAAATAGGGTACATGCTTTATCAAGAGCCTTAAATTATGATAAAGAAGGTTTATTGCTCGTGATACAAGCATTAAATGACCCAGAAGAGGAAGTTTATCAATTAGCTTATGATTTGTTAAAAGATAGAAAAGAAATAAATGTTAAAGCTGCATTAAGCGAGTATATCCAGCATTGTTATCTTCGTTATGATGGTTTGTACTGTAATTATAGTTTACCTGGTGATTACGAGTTTCTGAGGTTTTATCAAGACGGAACAGTTTTAAGTATAACTCTTTATTTTAAACCAGATATTGAAGCAGTTGCCAAATGGTTTAATAGAGAGCATAGATTTATAGGGAAAGGAATTTATAAAGTTGAAAGTAATATTATAAAGTTTTTTAAACATTCTGATAAACCTTATTGCTCTGGAGAAGTTGGAAAGTATGGCAATACAGTTTCACTTATTTGGAATTATGCTTATTTTAAAGGCGCCTTAAAATATTACTTTATCCATATGCCAAATATCCAATAAAAGCTTATTATACTTCTTGTCGCCTTTTATTTGGTTTTGAGTACGTGTGACTAGATTACGTAAAATTGACCGCATCCGTGAACATCAAGCAAACGAACGTACATTCTTGGCTTGGATGCGAACTTCGATTGCCTTGATTGGGTTTGGATTTGCCATTGCGCGCTTTGGATTATTCCTGCGTCAGCTAAATGCAGCAACAACTCAGCAAACTCCAATACCACATCCTGTTTTTAACTCTGAAAATTTGGGTATAAGTTTAGTAGTACTTGGTATTGCGACGATAGCATTTGCCGTATGGCGATACGACCAGATATTTCAGCAAATTCAGCGCGAAGACTACAAGCCAAACCGTATTATGGTTTGGGTGTTAGCTATAGTTATTGCGATTCTTGGCAGCTTTACTATTCCTCTACTTCTACTGCGAGATGCTGCTAACTCAATTCGTACACAACCTGCACCACGTAAGGAAGGCGCCTCAAAAAGCATTCCGCATGAGTGAAATGAGTCGTGTATAAATAAATTAGAGCTATCCATATTCATATATATAAAATTACTATGCATAAGCAAAATCAGCGCCAAGGTTTGCTTATTATCTTGACTGCTGTACTAACAGGTGCTGTGTTAGTTACAGGAGCAGGTATATATTTACTACTAAAATCTGTAGAAAAGCCAGTATCAACCGAACCTTCTAATTTAGAAACGCGCGTATCGTCTAATTCTGTGCCAAACAGTAACGTATCAGAGGCGCCTGTAGATACCTCTATACCCGTGGCGCCATCTCCAGCAGAAAAACCTACAACAGCAACACAACCCTTGCAGGCAAGAAGCACTATAGTAACCAGCAATACACGTAAAAATTATGGAGGTGCAAACTTCCAGGGTGAAGATTTACGGGGGAAAAGTTTCCGACAAGCGCAAATGGGTGGAGCAAACTTAGCAAATTCAAATTTAAGTGGGGTCGATTTAAGTGGCGCCAATATGGGTGGAGCAAACCTTGCGAGAGCGAATTTAACAAACGCGAATTTGAATAATACCGATTTGAGAGGAGCCAATCTCAGTGGTGCAAACCTTAGAGGGGCAAATTTAGATGGCGCCAAAACTGATGGAGCGAATTTGAATGGTGCTTTGCGTTAAAAATACTAGTGATTGAAATCACAACAAAAAGTGATATCAATCACTATCTTGACATAGAGCTATCACGTAGGTTAAAAGAAAACAACCATACAATATTATCTCAGTAAATAAAAGTGTAATTAACCGTCGTGTGATAGTGGAGTGTAGCTATGTTAGAAAAACTTTTGCTCGCTATCGGTTTAACCTTTAGCTTGAGTGTATTCACAAAAATCAACGCACCGTCTCAAAAGCATACAAACCAGCAATTAGAATCGGTGAACCCTCATTTGATACTGTCTCATGAAGTTGGAGAAGGGTTGTTAGATTAATCGCACAACGTTCTTACCATTCTCAATTTTCATAGGTTAAGGTTGGGTATCAACCAACACATATTGCCGTAGGCTCTATGAAAAACCAGATTATAGCAACAGTTGCATTTGTAACAACCGTTACCCTTACAACCGCAGTTCAGGCGGCAAACCCTGAACATCTTAGACAATTACTTGCGACAAAACAATGTCAAAACTGCGACCTCAGCGGCGCCGGATTAGTCATGGCGGATTTATCGGGTGCTGATTTATCGGGCGCCAATCTTGCCCTTGCTAATCTTAGCCGTGCTAATTTGGCAGGAGCAGATTTGCGGGGTGCAAATTTAACGAGTGCGAGTTTATTTGGCGCCAATTTGAATGGGGCAAAATTAGGTGGCGCCACAATAGCGGGTACAGATTTAAGAAATGCCTATCTGTACAACATTGAATTGACGAACGTAACATTTAACGGCGCCAACTTACAGGGTGCAGCGGGTATTCCTTCACAAATAGCCACACCCGACGAGTTTTATGCTTTAGGAGTAGCAGCTGGTGAAAAAGGCAACCAGCAGCAAGCTATAGATTATTTTAATCAGGCAATTGCTATTAAACCCGATTATGCAGGAGCATTTTTAGCACGCGGTATTGCCCGTTACCAGTTATTTGACCGTACTGGCGCCTTCCAAGATGCCCAAATAGCAGAGAAAATGTTCAAAGCTCAAAATAATCTTAACGGTACTCAAACCGCACAAGCTTTTATCATGGAGTTAAAAGCACCCCAGGATACTAAAGTCAGTGCAGGCAAACCCAACTTTATGGACTTTGTAAGCGGAGTAGCATCTGTGTTACTTCAGTTTTTACCGTTTTAGAACATGAAGGGCAACAGGAGTATTAGTAGAATATATATTACTTCCTTTGCCCAATCTAAAATCCTGATGTCCATATCATCTACGCTTTGGCGCCGCAATCAAGATTTAGCACAAGCTTGTTTAAAGAATCCTTTTGTTCGTGGTATTGGGGATGGTAGTTTACCGCGACACAAATTTGCTTATTATGTCGGTCAAGATGCGTTTTTTTTAGAAGCTTTCGCACGCGCTTATAGTATTGCAGCAGCAAAGGCGCCTGATTTTAAAGGGTTTAGAACATTTCATGCTTTAGCTGGGGGTGTGTTAGAAGAATTACAACTACACCAAAGTTACGCCAAAACATGGGGAATCGATATACAGTCTGTTACTCCAGGCGCCACCACTCGTCGTTATACTGATTTTTTAGTTGCAACCGCTTGGGGTGAGAATATCGGCTTAACGGCCACTGCCATGTCACCATGTATGCGTTTATACGAGTTTTTAGGTCAAGAATTAGCACAGAATGGAATTCCGGAACATGATTATAGTGAATGGATTCGCGTGTATAGCGGCGCCGATTTTCATCAAATAGCTCAAGAATTAGATGAATTAGTTGATACTTACACTACTGAAACTGATACAGTTCATTCAACTTATCGCTACGCTATGCAATGCGAATTAGACTTCTTTCAAGCTGCTTGGACAATTTAGAATTATTTTTATTTATGATTACCATGATTAATAACTTATAATACTAATAAAGTTTTAATAATAACTTCAAAACCTTGATAATGGTTATCGTAATTAATAGAAATATTGCTTGTATGGCTGATATAGAGTAACTTGTGAATTGCGCGTTAAAGAACCAGGCAATGAATTTTGAATTTTAACAAATATAAAGAATTGAGATATATTGTCATGGTGTTGCAATATTCTGGTATATTTTTACATACAACAAGATAATTCATCTATCTTAAGTTACATATTCATATCGAATGTTTTACATTTCGATAAGTCAGCGCTGGCCATTTTTATTGGTTAAAAGTGCAATTTCTGTGTATTTATTTTGCATACATATGTAGATGAATTTGTTTAATTCTGTTTAATCATACTTTAGGATAACTTCATGACTCGAATTAATGGTTTTGTAGGGCGTCGTAACTTATTGAAACTCGCAGGTATTGGAGGTGCGGGTATAGCAGCAAGTGCAGTGAAGAGCGGATTGCTACTCAATGGTGAAGAAGCAAAAGCACAGACAACTCCTACAAAAACTGAAAAAAGACCAAGACCAGTATCACCTGATGAAGCGTTAAAAAAATTACTGCGAGGAAATGAGCGTTTTGTAGCAGGTAAGCGTGCGAATCCAAATCAATCTCAATTACGCTTGCTCGAAACTTCTGTAGCACAGTATCCATATGCATCGATTTTAGGATGTGCAGATTCACGTGTTCCAGCAGAAATTGTTTTTGACCAAGGTTTAGGAGACTTGTTTGTAGTTCGAGTTGCAGGAAACGTTGCCAGTCAGACAGCTATTGGTAGTTTAGAATTTTCGAGTGCGGTGTTAGGGTCGCAACTGATTATAGTACTCGGACACGCTAAATGTGGCGCCGTAATAGCAGCAGTCAAAGGAGACCCATTACCTGGAAGAATTGGTATATTTGTTGAGGAAATAAAACCTGCTGTAGAGTCTGTAAGGCAAAAAACAGGTGACTTAGAAAAGAATTCGATTATTGCCAATATTCAATACCAAGTCAAAAAATTACCCGAAACTTCAACAATATTAGGTAACTTAGTCAAGGAAGGCAAACTAAAAATTGTTGGTGGTGTCTACGACCTAGCTAGCGGAAAAGTTACATTAGTAACCTGATTTTAGGCGCCTGTGCATGAAATGCACAGGCTAAAATATGTCATGATGAGAAACAAAGCATCTCCAAAACTGTCATGCTGAGGAACGAAGCATCTTTCTTGCAGATTGTTACGCTTAGAAAAAAGTCAAGTTACAACCTGCATCTAGCATATTTAACCATGAGTATTTAAACCTACGTATATAGTCCTCAGTCTATGTATCCACCGCGAAAGGGTAGGTGTAGAAAAATAGGATTTGGTCAAAATCTCTGTAACTTGATATTATTATTAATCCCTATCAGGGATTGAAACATTTAGGTGAATTAGTAGCTTGTGATGTTGTATGTACGCTTGATATTATTATTAATCCCTATCAGGGATTGAAACACCAAGTAGCTTGGTATCTTCCAAGTCATGTAATAAGCTTGATATTATTATTAATCCCTATCAGGGATTGAAACATTCAATTAAATGATGATAACGCTTACACAGTATACACTTGATATTATTATTAATCCCTATCAGGGATTGAAACCAAAATGATTAAGACTACACCTGAGACATTCTAAACTTGATATTATTATTAATCCCTATCAGGGATTGAAACATCGAAAGACTCTGGTATCGATTTAAAAAATCTAGCTTGATATTATTACTAATCCCTATCAGGGATTGAAACGTATCGTTTCGTCGCGTCGCACAATTTGTAGAAACCTTGATATTATTATTAATCCCTATCAGGGATTGAAACTAGAAAATGACGAATCTAAACTAGAAGATTCGTATCTTGATATTATTATTAATCCCTATCAGGGATTGAAACGAATGAGCTAGGGATTGAGTATGAGATAGAAAATCCTTGATATTATTATTAATCCCTATCAGGGATTGAAACAGGGAAAATATTAGAAAAAAAGGCGAAATAATCAAACTTGATATTATTATTAATTCCTTTTAGGGATTGAAACCCAAACTCATCTAGTAGCCATTGTCTTGGGTAGTACCTTTAACTGGAAAGATATAATTGCTTATGCTATGGGCACTATAATAATTATACGTTTAGAAAATAAAATAAAATAGTTATGTCTGATGCGTTCGTGATATTACAACTAGGTTTTACAGGCGCCACTATTAGTGATTTACAGCAAGATTTAACAACTATCGAGTATTATGCAGGCGCCATTGATGGTGTATTTGGCACCAAAACGAAGAAGGCTGTTGTTCAGTTTCAAAAGCAATTTAATTTAAATGTTGATGGCATTGTTGATTAGGGACTTCCAAATAAAAAAATCTCCAATATCTTCTTGTGGAATGGGCAGGAAAGCCCGTTTATTTAAAGAAGGCGGGCAAGGATGCCCACCCCACAAGATGGAGAATTAAATTTTTGGAAGTCCCTTATAAAACGCAAGCTGCACTTAAAAAAGAAGTATGGGCGCCTTCTAGAAACCTGGAATATACCTTTATATCATGTAATAAAAACAACAATTGGAGTTAAGATTCCCAACGAGAGCAGAAGTTGTCGGGAATCTTACAGTGCCATATAAGTCTACACATCTGCCAATCCAAACACGGGAAGCATCGCTCTAGGGATAATTGTAATGATTCTTTGTAATTAACCTTACAAGGCATAATAATCAAAAAAGTGCCAAAATTCCTAGAGGATAAGTGTGATGTAAATATATCCTCTAGGAAAATCCTAAACGGCACCTAAATTCAAGCGAGGATAACTTTGGTTTCTAACCTTATAGTTGCCGCGAACTCTAGGTAAAATCTTCAATCGACGCTTGCTTCTGTGCATCTTTACTTTCTCTAATCAGTAAAATCATACTAGGTAACAATTCATTCATCGTTACCATTTGAACTGAAATTATGTGAAAATCTTGAAGATGCTACCCTGCGGGAAAACTGCGTTAACGTTCCTCAGCATGACATAAGTCTAAATTTTATCCGTTAGCAGTATAATTTAGTTTGCAGTATAATATCGAAATTACTATTAAGCTATTACTTTTATGGTTTTAAATGTAGTGTCGCTACAACCACTTAAAAAACCTCCTAATGTTTTGACTTTTTGAAGGTATTCTACAGCTTCTTTGGTTATGATTTCTCCAGGTATTAATACAGGGATACCAGGTGGATAAGGACATATTGTTTCGGCGCCAATACGTGCATAAGTTTGGTCAACTGGTAAGGTTTCGGTTGCTGCAAAGTAAGCTTCGCGCGGAGAGATATATAATGTATTGTTTAGTTCTGTAAGATTATTAAATAAGTCTGTACTATCTAGTTTTGTATTGTTTTTATTTATAGGCGCCATTGCAGCTAGGGTATTGAATGCTTGTATTAATTTATCGATGTCTTCTTGGGTGTTGCCGATGCTAATTATAAATGTGATGTTTTGTAGTGATGCTAGTTCGCTTCTGATTTCTAGTTGAGTTTCTAGAATTTCGTCTGCTTCAAATCCTGTAATTCCTAGGTTGGAGACGTTTATTGTTAGACGGGTTGGGTCTAATTTGAATCCCCCCAACAGAGCTTGATAAGGGGGGCTTTGATGGAGTAATGATAGACATGGGATTTTTTTTAGGTTTTGGTGTGCGGTGTTTGCTAGATGTAGGGTTTGGGTGATTAATGAGTGTCCTTGTAATGCCATTTGTGCGCGTGCTGCATCAAGTGAAGCCATTAGTATGTAACTTGGGCTTGTTGATTGGACTAGTTGCAGTGCTTTACTGATTCGGTCGTAGTTTACTATGTTTCCTTGAGCGTGCAACATTGATGCTTGTGTCATGGCGCCCAAGGTTTTATGTATAGATTGGACACAAATATCGGCACCTGCTGCTAACCCTGATATGGGTAGGTCTGGATGGAAGGCAAAATGGGCGCCGTGTGCTTCGTCTAAAATTAATGGGATGTTATATTGATGTACAATATTTGCGATAGAAACTACATCACCACAAACACCGTAATAAGTTGGATACACCATTAATACTGCTTTGGCATCGGGATGCTGATGCAGTGCTAGTGCAATACTTTCGGGTGTAATACTATGGGCAATATCTAAAACTGCATCGTATTCAGGATTGATAAAAATAGGTATGGCGCCAGATAGTATTAACCCAGCAATTACCGATGAATGAACATTGCGCGGCAGAATAATTTTATCTTTGGCGCCACAGGTTGCCATAATCGCCGCTTCGATGCCGCATGTCGAACCATTTACTAAAAACCAAGTACGTGTGGCGCCGAATGCTTGTGCTGCTAACTCTTGTGCTTGGTTAATTACACCTTCGGGTGCAAATAAATTATCCAACTCAGTTAATTCTGGTAGGTCAGCAGTAAATACAGATTTACCAAATATATCTATTAGAGAAGGCGAAATTCCTACACCCCGTTTATGACCAGGGGTATAAAAAGGCGCATGTGATGATTTGATACATTCCTTTATTGCAGTTAGTAAGGGTGTTTGCGCTTGCGAGACATGATTCGTCATTTTGATAGATGGCAATGAGTAATTAAAAGATGAAAGTAGAAAGTACGTTTATTTATTTAATTATGATTCCCAGCTTAATATCTATACCCGAACCACAAATTCCTACACCTGGCCCAAACCCGTTACCTAGCCCAGGCCCTGGAACTGTGCCTGACCCTGCACCGCAACCTGTGCCTGAACCAGTTCCTTTGCCTATTCCTCAACCTGTGCCGGCGCCTATTCCGCAAACTGTGCCTTAATAGAAAATAGACGGGCAGGGATGCCCGTTCCACAAGAGAAGAGTTATATAACAGTGAATATTTTATTTACTCATCTGAGATTTCAAAATCAGAGTTTTCGCATAAGTTGACACCGTGAAGTTTTTCTTCTTGGTTGTGTTCGTTGATAATTTTCATATCATATAAACACTCATCGCGGTCACGGTCAAATTGTAGGTTAACTGATTGATCTTGCCAAACAACTTTATCTTCAAGATTATCAACAAGATTTTCTCCCCAATTGTCTTTATCGACATGTGACATCTTGACTTCACGAATTTTAAAGCTACTGCTGTTGTGAAGCTGGATATTACATGCTTCTGCTAGTACAGCTTGTGAAGAGAGTGCTATAACTGGCAGGGTGAATATTGAGAACAAAATGCGAACAGATTTATAAAGGATTGGTTTCCCCATAATTACCCGATGTGTTAGTAAGACGTTATTGTCTTGGGATAAATATACTTTATCTAAAATTTGTAGAAACGTGAAATTAATTTTTGATGAAAATAATTAACGCGCGTTATTGGTATAATAGATACAGAAAAAATATTAGAAACCGGGTTTCTTTATCGATAGATTTTAATAGAAACAAAGATTTTGCGTAGAAACCCGGTTTCTTTACGGTTCTTCGTTCTCCACTAGTGCGTTACATTTGATATCCTTGCAACAGTAAGAGACGCTTGTAAAACTATTTATATGCTCAGAGCTGGGATTGTTGGACTGCCCAACGTAGGAAAATCAACTTTATTCAACGCTTTGGTCGAAAATGCCAAAGCTGAAGCTGCTAACTTCCCTTTTTGTACCAAAGACCCAAACGTCGGTATTGTTTCGGTTCCTGACGAACGGTTAAACGTTTTGTCAAAACTTTCCTCATCGAAGCAAATTGTTCCAGCACAGGTTGAGTTTGTCGATATTGCTGGTTTGATTAAGGGTGCGAGTAAGGGTGAGGGAATGGGTAATGCTTTCTTGTCGAACATCCGTGAGGTAGATGCTATCGTTCACATGGTGCGCTGCTTCGATGATGATGATATTATTCACGTTTCTGGTTCGGTTGACCCAGTACGGGATATAGAAACTATTAATTTAGAACTTGCCTTAGCTGACTTAGGGCAAGTTGACAAGCGTATCGAACGTACAAAGAAACAAGCACGTGCTTCTAAAGAGGCACAAGCTGAGTTGGTAGTATTAGAGAAAGTCGCAGCACAGTTAAACGAGGGTAAATCTGTTCGTCAGATTGATTTAACCGACGAAGAACAGGAAACAATCAAGTTTTTAGGGTTACTAACTTCCAAACCGATAATTTTTGCAGCAAATGTATCGGAAGATGACTTGGCAAGTGGTAACAAGTATGTAGAGCAAGTGCGCGCAATCGCAGGAGAAGAAAAAGCGCAAGTTGTAGTTGTTTCTGCCCAAGTAGAGTCAGAGTTAATTGAGTTACCAGCCGAAGAAAGAGCCGATTTTTTAGCTTCTCTAGGTGTTGAAGAAGGTGGATTAAAATCTTTAATTCGTGCAACCTACGCGCTGTTAGGTTTGCGAACTTATTTTACCACAGGAGAAAAAGAATCGCGCGCTTGGACTATTAAAGCAGGAATGAAGGCGCCACAAGCAGCAGGTGTTATTCACTCAGATTTTGAGCGCTGTTTTATCCGCGCAGAAACCGTTGCTTACAATGACTTAGTAAGTACTGGTTCTATAAGTGGCGCCAGAGAGAAGGGTTTGTTACGTAAAGAAGGAAAAGAATATGTTGTTCAAGAAGGAGACGTTATGGAATTTCTAACCAGCGCATAGTGGCAACGGATGCAACGGATGTAACGGATGTGGTTTGGGGCTTATCTTGTGGAGCGGGCATCCCTGCCCGCCCTCTAATATTGCCCTCTAATATTGCCCTCTAATATTGCCCTCTAATATTGCCCTCTAAATATTAGGACGGGCGAGGACGCCCATCCCACAAGAGATGAGTGGAGATTTTTTTATTTGGAAGTCCTTTATGTGTTGCCCAGTTCCATAAAAATCCATTTGGAGTGTAGATTTGAGGGAATATCGCTTTCTGGATATGGTGCAATTTCTTGAAACCCAAACGACCGGTATAAATTTTGTGCTTCTTTAGCAAAAAAAACTGTGTCTAAACGAATTTTTATATAACCTAGTTTGGTTGCTTCACTAATTACTGCTTCCAGTAAAGCGCGTCCAATTCCTTGTTTACGATATTCGGGCTTCACGTACATCCTTTTAACTTCGGCAGTACTTTGATTATTTCGTCTAAACCCTGCACAACCTGCATTCTGACCATTAACTTTAGCAAGAAATAAACCACATGAAGGCGCCGCAAACTGAGAAAGCTTTGCAATATCATTTCCTAAAAATTTATCAACATCAAAACTAACATTTAACTCACGTTCAAAAATCGGCTTAACTTCACATAAATTACCATAAAACAACTCACGAATATCATCTATATCTTCCTCCATATCCGCTAAAATAATCTTTAACATCTCTAACTCTTCCTTTGCGCTATGAAGCGTCCTTTGCGGTTCGTTAATTAAAATATAAAACATGTTACAAATACCAATTATAGACTTTTCCAACTTTGCAAGCGATGACGAAACCATAAAACAAATTTACCAAGCTTGCACCGAAGTCGGATTTATGTATTTAAAAAACTTTGACATATCCCAAGACTTAATTGAACAAGTATTCAACACCAGTAAACACTTCTTTAACCAACCCTTAGAAATTAAGCAAAAATCAGCATGGAGTGATGAATTTAGTAATCAAGGTTATGTCGGTATAGAACGCGAACGACTCAACCCAAATAAACCAGGTGATTTAAAAGAAGCATTTAATATCACCACTCAAACACAACAACCTTATATTGTAGAATTTTTCCAAGCATGTACAAACTTGGCAAACCAAATATTAGAAGCATTTGCCCGCGCGCTAGAATTACCAGTAGACTTTTTTGCCAACAACCACAACCAAAATCATCATACTTTAAGACTGCTACACTATCCACCAATACAAACTCCATTATTACCAGAACAAACGCGTGCTGGGGAACACTCCGACTACGGCAGTATTACACTATTGTTTCAACATGATGAAATAAGTGGTTTGGAAATTCAGACCGCATCTGGTGACTGGATAAAGGCGCCTGCCATACCTGGTACAGTAGTAGTCAACACGGGTGACTTAATGCAACGCTGGACGAATAACAAATTTTGCTCAACCAAACACCGCGTAGTAATTCCAGAAAATACCAACCAGTCACGTTACTCAATCGCGTTTTTCTGTCATCCTAATGATGACACTCAAATAACCTGCTTACCAAGTTGTATAAATGAATCACCAATGTATCCGCCAATTTCAGCAAAAGAGTATCTTTTAACACGCTTGCAATCTACGTATTGATTTTTCCGAAATCAAGCTATCTTAATCAGTAGTATTGCTTAATAATAGTGATTTATATAAGCAATGCTAAATTTTAAATTAACTTTACAAAGAAGGCGCCAGTGGATATTAGGCGTACCATCATTTATATTCACCTCAGTATTAACAGCTATACCAACATATGCAGCAACCTTTGCGTTTTCGGAAGCTGAAATTGAACTAAATAATTTTAGTAATTTTGGAATAATCGAACTTGTGAACCAAGCCAATATATCAGGTGAGACAAATGGAGGTATATTTGGCGCCGAAAATAAAGCATTAAATAACTCAACAGCATCACCATTACAAATTAACTCTTCAGCATTTAGCCTTGCTTTTGGTGAAAATCGAGATTATGAAGGAACCGCAGAAGCACAAGCGCGCGTTCTTGGAAACTTTGACGTTGATGCAGGTCAATTATTCTCGTTTGACTTTATTGCAGCTCTTAATCTTGAAACAGAAATAGACGACCCATTGAGTGAAAGAGCTAACGCTAAAAGCGATATATCATTCTATTTATTTGATACGGTAAATATTCCACAAGTTAATGTTCAAGATTATTTAAAATATCAACCTCTTGATTATTTTACACTCAACGCCAGTTTAAATACTTTTGGATACGATTTTCTTAACTATCAGCACAGTCAAGGTGTCTCATTTACAAACGAGAATAAACAAACAATGTTTGGCGCCAATCAAGAGACAGCAAGCGCAATAATTCAAGGAAAATTACAACGTTCGTTTAAAAATAAAACAAATGTAACCTTAATTGCACTTCGACAAACCAAATCACAAGTCAAAGTTCCAGAAAATTCGATGTTGGTTCCATTAATTTTTATTGTTGCGACTATTGCTGTTGGTGTTTTACGAAATAAATAAAACCATTGTAAAGACGTGACATGTCACGTCTCTACATCTCATGATTTAATAAAATGATATTCCTCGTATGCGTCAGCAAAATCATCTTTACTACTACGGCGATTAGTAATATAATGGTCATAGCGATTAAGGGAAATTGTATTGCCGTGCATATGGATTTTTCCCCAACAATCTGTAGCACAATAAAACTTCTCAGTAGATATTTTTATGTCTTTGTTGAAAACTTTGTAAGTGTCAATTTGAATAAAGTTGTCTTTACACAACAATTTTGCGACTTGTTCGACACTACCATTTGTAGATTTAGTCAACAGTGTTCCATCTGGATAAAACCTTAAATATTTACAGTACTCTAATTTTCTTCTCTCATCATAAATAGTATTCGTTTTATATAATCCGTCGTAACGAATTGAATACCAACGTTTAATATACTCGCGCAATGCTACTTTAACTCTTAATTCATTTCTATTCTTTAATAAATTATGAGCGAATTCTTTTACTTGGTCTTCTGGGTCATTTAATGCTTCGATTACAAGCGTTAAACCTTCTTCGCCATAGTTTAAAGCAGATGGTAAGGCTGCAATTTTATGCTCAACAACCTCTGTTGATAATCGTTGTTTAACTCCTTCTAATCCTCCTAAAACCACACCAGATGCGGAAGCTCTACTTTGATTCCCTAAAACAACATCATACTTTTTAGGCTGATTTGATGACATTATAATTTTTATTATAGAGAAATGTTATTATAATTAGTTTATAACATTTTAGCTTTACTTGCCTCTACAAGCATGACTTATGATTGGGTAGTAATTGGCGCCGGGTTTACGGGTGCAGCACTTGCGTATGAACTTGTCAAAAAAGGCTTTTCGGTTCTTTTATTAGAACAAAACGCAGTACCTGACAATGCTACCCGTTACAGTTATGGTGGTTTAGCGTTTTGGTCTGGTACTAATTTATTAACACGTCAACTTTGCGACGAAGGCAAACAACGGTATTCTGAGTTGGTGCATGAGTTGGGTAGTGATATCGAGTATCGCGAAATAGATTTACTTTTAACTATTGACGTTGACTCAGACCCCAACACAGTTGCTAAATCTTATTCTCGCTTTCAAACAGTACCACAGTTACTTTCTGTCGAAGCTGCATGTGAATTAGAACCATTATTAAATAAAAATGCTCTGAGCGGCGCCTTAACAGTAAAACACGGTCATATTCAACCAGAGAACACAGCACAAGCTTATATCCAAGCTTTTCTAAACTTGGGTGGAAAAATCCAAATTACCAAAGTTATTGATATTCAATTTTTGGGGGTAGAGTATAAAAACCTTGCTATTTGTGCTGGAGGTATTTCTAGGCAGTTACTTGATAAGTCTGGTATTTTCGTACAACAATATTTTACCCATGCAGAAATTCTGGAAACGGCGCCAGTCGATGTCAAACTTAGCACATTAGTAATGCCAGCAGTATTACAACGCTTTGGTTTTGAAGCGTCATCTGGTAAAGATGATGAAATTTGGCGCCATCCTGGTAATGAACCGGAGGCTGCAATATTAGATACAGGTGTAGTGCAATTTTTAGATGGTAGTTTGCGTATTGGTCAAATTAGTCGAACGCTAACAGATCCAGATGCAAAAGTTGATGCAGTAGAGAGTGAAAAGTGGTTACGTAATAGTATAAGTCGGGTATTACCTTGCTTGTCTTCTGTACCCGCAACTTGGCGCCATTGTTTAGTCGCTTTTAGTAAAGATAGTTTGCCTTTGGTTGGCGCCGTTCCAGAACACGACAATATATATATATTCTCAGGTTTTAGTAACCCACTTGTATATATACCCCCACTTGCTTATAGATTTGCTAATTGGGTATCGGGACAAGAAGATGAAGTTATTAACCAGTTATCACCAAATCGTTTCACAAATTTTTAGGCTCTGGCTTCTTATATCACTTATTATTATATTTATCTAGTTAGTAATATCAACTACTTATGCATAAAGCCACTATATATAAACAGCCGCTATATCTAACTAGTTGACAATATAGCGGCTATGTACATATTATTTAGATATGATTGATAATGTAGTTCTCCATTAAGGAGTAAGGAGTGTGACTGTAGTCAACAAAATTCAAGAATTTATAAATTCAAAAAATATTAGTAAATATAAATTTATGAAAGATACGGGTGTTGCACAACGTACAGCATACGACTTATGTAACAACCCAGCACAATTACCATCACCCGATGTTTTAAGAAAGATTTGTAATACTTATCAAATACAACCGGGTGAAATTCTTGAATGGTTGCCTTATAAAGAGTTTGAAACACGATTTGGAAATGAAAAATTAACTATTGAAGTAAATAATGACGTTATTCAAACAACGAAAAGCTGAAATTTGTGCATGTTTAAGTTGTCTTTAAGACGGTACTAAGAGATAAGCTCAATAACAAATATAAGCCACTTAGTAACAAATAGAAGTTACTTAAGAGCAACTTCCTTGACTGACAGAATTTTGACAAAACTGAAGTAGCTTATTAATACCTAAAAAACAATGAACACAAAAAACTTAATTATAAACAAAGGTTACAATGAAGCAAAGTATGTAGAAAGGAATAATATTATGCAGGCTTTGTCGTCAGATCATTCGTTGCCACCTAGTTACCCAGTATTAATTGAAGTTGACCAGGAAAATCATTGGGTCGCAAGCGTAGTTGGTTGGGCTGATGCCAAGGGGGTCGGAACAACACGGGATGAGGCTATTCAAACGTTGCGACAGTATCTAATAGGTAAACAGTCGCGGGGTGAGTTGATTGCCTTAACGGTGGACTCTCCACAACAAGAGGTGCATCCTTGGATGGAATTTGCTGGTATGTGGGCTTCTGATCCGCAGTTTGATGAGTTTGTAGCTGAAATGCAGGCTCAAAGGGAGTTAGATTTAAGTTGTGAGGACATTGTGTGAGCTTGTGGATATTTGATACAGATTGTTTAACTCTATTTCAGCATGGTCAACGTCAATTGGTTGAGCGGGTGGCTCGGCTACCAAGAGAGCAAGTTACAACGACAATTGTAACTTTAGAAGAGCAGGTTCGAGGACGATTTAACCTAGTACGTCGAGCAGAAACGGTTGAACAACTGGTGAATGCATACCAACGTTTGCAGGAAGCTATCGTGTTTTTTCAACGGTTTCAAGTGTTGGAATTTTCACTTTTAGCAGGAACACACTACCGCTCGCTCAAAGAGCAAAAGTTGCGGGTCGGAAGTCGAGATTTAAGGATTGCTGCAATCGCGCTTTCAATAAATGGAATTGTAGTAACTCGAAATAAAAAGGATTTTAGTCAAGTTCCGGGACTCCAAATTGAAGATTGGCTTTAACACGCGCGCGCCCTTTTATATAACAAAGACCTAGACGAAATAATCGACACAAAGAGAGTACTGCTTCGGTATATTTGTATATTTAAGGAAAAAGAACAATGACACCAGCACAAGGCGCGCGCAACTCAAATCCCTGTCAATGACCTGGCAAGCTCATGATGATTGGATTCGGTGTGTGGCTTTTTGTCCTGATGGCAAGCTAATAGCTAGTTGTGGTAATGACCATACGGTAAAAATTTGGGATAGTCAAACTGCAAAATGTTTAAAAATATTGCGCGGACATACTGATTGGGTGTGGTCGGTATATTTTGTCTTGGGTAAGCGATTTGTAATTAGTGCAATGTCTTTCAACTTGGCGCCGTCATACAGACTGGATATGGTCGGTCATGTTTAAAACTGTTTGAGGGACATACTGGAGAAATTCGCGCGCTCACTTTTATTCCTCCATCCAGAAACATACCAGAAATGCTTGTTAGCGCTAGTGATGACCACACTATTAGATTATGGGATACTCAAACAGGATGCTTTAAAGTATTAACAGGTCATCAAGACCGTATTTGGTCGGTTTGTTATAGTGCAAAATTAAATGTTTTATTTAGCTGCGGCGAGGATGAAACCATTAAACTCTGGGATATTCACGCCCTTAAATGTATAAAAACTTTAACAATTCCTAAACCCTACGAAGGAATGAATATTAATGGTGTTTCTGGTTTAAATTCGGCGACACTCCAATCTTTGCGGGTTTTAGGTGCCTCTGTACAGGCGCCTGAGTAGTTCCCAAAATTAACGGCATTGTAGAATAATTTATTTCTTGAACTGCTCTTAGGGACTTCCAAAAATTAAATTCTTCATATTGTGGAATGGGCGTCCCCGCCCGTTGGGGATGCCCACCCCACAAGAAAATTCTGGAGATTTTTTATTTGGATGTCCCTTAGTGGAACTTGGCGCCTCCTTATAGTGTCTTTCAGTAAAAATAGTTTGTTTTCTTCTTCGCGCTGGTCATGTCAGGAAATAATGACTAACTTCTTGAAGAAATATCTTAAAATCGTTTTATAGCGTTATAGTTATATATAGTTGTGATGAATATGTGTTGGGTTGCTCGCTGTCGTCGCTACACCCAACCTACCAGTGGTTATTACTTTCTGTTCCATCACTTGGTACTATAGTTTGGTCTTCTAGGACGGCTTTTACCATGTCTGACTCAGCAAGTGCGTTGACACCAGCAGCAGAAATTTCAATGGGAATTTGACCTAATGCTCCTGGGTTATCACTAAGAGGGTGTCCACCAAAATCTTTAATAATATTAAGAATATATTCAAATGCGAGTTTAGCCGAGTTGCGTATTGATTCAATCGCAGCTTTGCGCTCCGCAGGAGATTGACGGGCGCCACAGTTTTTCCCATTATCGATATGGAGAAAAACAATGACGCGAACTTTCTGCTGCGGTTGCAAATTACTTAAGCGATTTGCAAAATCGACGCTAATTTTGTGATTAAAAGGGTTACGCTGATACATATAATAGATGATGCAATCCCCTGGCGGCTCTTACTTTAGAGCAGAGTTTGCTTCCAGAGGTTGTATTAATCCCCATCCCCAGCGATTATCTGGACGACGAGTACCACCTGCTGGATGTTTAGCTGTTTCCTTTAGTACCCTTATAATGTCGATTACAGATGCTCTTGGATTGGCTGCCATCAATAAAGCTGCAACTCCAGCGACGTGAGGAGTAGCCATTGATGTTCCATCCATGTAGTTGTAAGCGTAAGTTCCTTCGGGAGTTCTAGTAGGTGGTATACATGAGTATATCTGAGTCCCTGGTGCAACAACATCCGGTTTTGTAACCAATCTACCAGCATCTTCTTGGTCGGGAAATACTAAACTAGCTCCACTACTAAAAAACGCTACGTCATGTTTATTATTAGATAACTTTTCAATGGCGCCTACCGAAAAGGCATTATATGAGTTACCTGGTGAACTAGTATTGCCGTGATTCTCATTCCCAACTGCGACAACAGGTAAAATGCCGTATTGGTTGATTAATATATCGAGAACTTCGGTAAATAAAGGTTCGTAGTAGCTCATGCCAAGCGACATATTAATAATATCGGCGCCTGTTTCAATAGCCCAAGAAATACCTTCGAGCAAAGTTCGTAAAGTAGTGTTACCAATTAGTACACCTGCTACTAATAGGTTAGCATGAGGCGCCACACCAATGGAGACACCTTTATCGGTTTTCCCACCAGCAATAGTTCCACAAACATGAGTACCATGCTGACCGCTATCGAATGGAGGTGAAGCGGTAATGCGTCGTCCGAGAGGGTCGATAACCACAAACTCTTTAACACGGTTGTTCAGTGCTGGATGTGCTGCATATACTCCAGTATCTAGAACCGCTACATTTACGTTTTCACCTTTGCTTGTTTCCCATAGCTTAGGAATATCCAGACTATTAAGTCCCCATGTTGTGCTTTCACTATTATCTTGAGTTACCAAGTCCGCATATTCTACCCGACGTGGTTGAATTAGGTGAATACTTTGATTTGGTAAAACTGCTACTACATGAGGTTGTTCGGCAAGTGCTTCTAAGGTTTTGTGGGTAACTTCGACTGTTGCTACTGGTAATGTGCCTGAACCGATTAGCGAAATTTCCAATGGGTCATCACTATATCCTAAGTCGCGACTTGCTTCTTGATAATGGTCGAATATTTCTTCTTGTAGCGCTTTTTGAATACTAGCTCGCTGTTGAGACTTTTCTAATCTATTGTGAATCTCACGCAGGCGCCCGCGTTTTGGTAATCCTTCTGTTTGTGGCGCCTCGTAGATTACAATCGCATCACGCTTGTCATCTTCGTCGAGTCCAGCTAAAAACGGGTCAAATGCTGGTGATATTTTATGCTCTATACTCATAGTAATTTTGGGGTTTAGTTTTTAATATTGTTACTCCGGCTCTAGAGTATACTGAGATACCTATATTTGATATCTACCTTTAAGGTAAGGTTTTCGGGTTGTTGAGGCGATATCGTTTAATGTTGCTGTAAAATCTGTAGTAGCAGCAGAGACACAAAGTATACAGAAACCGGGTTTCTTTGTCACTAAGCATTAAAATCATCAACATCAACGAAAAGAAACCCGGTTTCTTGGGTTACACGATATTGTGATTTCCATCAACACGCTGATATAATTCAACATGATTCTTATCTAATTTTAATAATTCCGCAGCCTCTGCTAACAGTGCGTTTTGCTCGCTTTGTATTTCGGCTAACCGTACAGATATTTCTGCTAATCTTTCCGGTTTTGTATTTACTGTAGTTGTATCGTTCACATAAATGATAGGCGCCTCTTTAACCGCATTGCTAATCGTTAATTTATTCCACCCAAAAGCTGTATACTTACCTAATTTTTGCCCACTATAACTAATTAACAACCAAATTAATCGTAGCGGTGTTTTTAATATAGATAAACTCGCCGTTTCAATCAAGCTAATAAGCGCGCGGATAATGCTCCAAGCAAAAGCGATAAATAATAAACCAAGAATAACACTCCAAATTGGATGATTAGCTGCCCACCCAAGTAACAGCACCAACTTGTAAACAGCAGGATGTTGCACCAACCAATCATTAACTGAAGAATTCATCGAATTTTGAATCGCCGTTGATGTTGACTGCTGGATATTTTCAGCAGACTGCAAAGTTTTATGTAGCGAATCTTTGATATTATCAATACCACTTGTCACTGTATTAACCGCTTGATTTTTAGATTGCTGTGCAGTATTACTTAGCGAGTTAACCCTGTCGTTAACTAACTGCTTGGTACTCTGAAAGTTTTGGCGCCAGTTTTCAAGTAGTGTCATAAAAAGCCCCACATATCAAGTAATTCATCTAAGTTTATAACCTTGCTATTACCATTTTATTGGCTGGTGGCACTGACATCCGAAAGGGCGGGCAAGGATGCCCACTCCACAAGAGTATAAAAAATAAGACAAAAATTTTAGTATTCTTTCAAATCCATTGTTAACTGCACATCTAAATATGGGAACCATACATACAGATAACCATATTTGGATTATTAATAGAGGATATAGCTATGCAGCAATTAAATTCGGGAGTCGCATACCTAATTTGGTGTTTATGCTTTTTCGGCATCTGTGGTGGTCAAAGGTTTTACGCAGGAAATTTTGCAGGCGGTGTGATATACTTTTTTACCCTTGGATTATTTGGTTTTGGTCAACTGATAGATTTAGCTTTAATTCCTGGCATGGTTGACAAGCGTAATATCTATCTAAGAGGGCTACATGGTGGGACAACGCCAAGTGTCAATCAATCTGTTACCTTGAATATCGGTGACATTCCCCAACTTAAGCAGTTACAAGAGTTACAAACCTCAAAACCCTCTACAACCACTCCGATGCAAAAATTATTAAAAGCAGCAAAGGAACATGGTGGTCAACTTTCATTGGCTCAAGCTGCTATGTGTACCGAGCTTGAGACAGAAGAACTTAAAAAGCTTTTGCAACAAGCACAAAAGGATGGTTACGCTGAAATGAGCAATGACTCACATACTGGAGCTATACGTTATCACTTTGATGTATAGGCGCCTGAATGATTATGGATTTAACAAATCTAAAGTGGACTAAAAATATAACACCTCTAGATAATGAACAGTGGGCTTACTCAAATTATGAGAGGGGTGATCTTTTCAAGCTTAATTGGAAAAAGAACAAAATCAATGCAAATAAACCGGTTCTTCCGGAATTAGCGTGCTAAATTTTAACCGCAGTCGGTAAATTTCCTTTAAAATCAAGGCTTGCAGGTGCTTATAGTCGTGCATTTTAGTTAGAATGCAGTGTTGTAGTCAAAAATGGCTGGAATAAAACCATAGTAAAGATTTCAAGCTTATTTTTCAATAATTTAGCACGCTAAGTACGGAAGAGCCGGTTTTTACCAGTAAATATATTTGCTGTAGCAATGATATTAGAAAGCGATTTACTATAAATTAACTTTTGAAAAGCGCCTATGTTAAGTGAAAACGAGCCTATACAATCAGCTACTTCTCAAGACGAAGAAATAAAATTAATTAAGCAGCTAGAAAAGGTACTTAGATCGGGTTCACAATCAAAGATACATAATAATGGCGAACAGGTTGTGATTCCAGAATCGGTTCTTATAATGTGGCACCAAGTTGTACATGCGATGGCGCTAGGGCAGACCGTCTCAATAGTCCCTCAACAGCAGGAGATGACGACGCAAGAAGCAGCAGATTTTTTAAATGTCTCTCGACCTTACCTGATTAAATTATTGGAGCAAGGACAAATTCCTTACATTAAAGTGGGTTCTCACCGACGGGTAAATTTATTAGATTTGAGCAAGTATAAAGAAGAGAGAGATAAAACACGACGGGAAGGGATGAAAGAATTTAGCAAATTTCTTCAAGAAGAGGGTTTTTATGATTAAGAAGGTGTTGATTAGAAGCGAACGTTCCGTCATTAAAAAGGGATAAAGCTTATTTTATCAGATATTGCGTTAATGTAATATTGTATATACCACATAAAAATTTGTAGCTATGCACTTAGAGTCAGATAAGATAAGCAAGCTCAACACTCGTTCGATTAAACAAGTTGATTCGCATTGCTCCCGCATTGAAGATTTCAAGGCAAAACTGATAGACAGTAACGGCGAAGAAATATCTATTTCACAATCGGAGTATCAACTTATACTTAAAGTATTACAGGCAATCAAATCAGATCAGATAATACATATTGTTTCCCAAAATAGCAAATTCACTACTCAACAAGCAGCGGATTTTGTTAACGTCTCACATCCTTATCTAATTAAGTTATTAGAACAAGGTTGGGCGCCCTGCTCGTAATGCTTGGGCAGTTGTTCCAATTCCACCTTGATGGACGATGGCACAAGCGTGAGGAAAAATTTGGGAGTATGGTAAGTAGTTGACGGCAATAATATTATTTGAAAGGTTTTGTGGAGGAGAATTTTTACCAATTAATAAGATAGCGCGACGGTTAATAAGCTTTGCTACTTCGATGCTTTCTTGGTAGAAGTTGCCTGCGTCCATTACTGCTGCGGAACCGAGAGTGAAAACTATTGGCGCCTCACCTGCATTCAAAAACCGCTCTACTTCTTCTGGAAGTTCTGCGCTTTGTGTTCCATCGTAATAAGTAAACCCAGCAACTACGGTGTTTGGCGCCCAGTCTGGTTGAGGTTGTCCCAACACTGAGGAAAACAGCGCTACAACAAGGTAAGGTGAGAATTTGCTATCTATATAAGGATTTCCCTTGAGTGGAGATAATTCTAGTTCAAGCCGAAGTTGACGAACTGGGTCTGCCCAAGAATTACTTACCCACTTTGCAAAGTTGATGATGCCTTTATTAAAAGTTGGACCAAGCTTGTATAAGTTTGCCAATGCAGGAAATGGCGCCAGAATAGGTGGGTCGTAAGCTGAGAAAAACGACATGGGAACCATTGCGCTTGATGCCCATCTCATTTTGAGTTTTTCTGCGACTAGTGGAGTTGCAGTTACACCTTCACCAGAAAATATAAAATCTGCTCCTTGTGCAACTTCAAGCAAGTCTGTATACATCGCGCGTAAATTTGGATTGACCCACTGCCGTACCATATATTCTTGCCCTGTTTTTAAATCCATCATTCGCGCCATTTCTTGTGGGTCGTTAAGGGCAGTAAAGTCAGGACGCATTCGATGAAACTCAAATTTTAATGCTTCGAGTTTGGGTTTATATACTTCGTGCGTTACAAATACTACATCGTGACCACGTTGCCGCAATTCCAAGGCAACAGCAATCATAGGGTGAAGGTCTCCTAGGGTGCCTAGTGTAGTAATCAGGATTCGACTCACTTTCTTAACTCTCTGTGATACATAGTAAGGTGGGCACTGCCCACCATACAACATAAGTGAGAAAGTAACGTGAAAGCACAAGTATTCCGTGGTGTCAAAAATCTATCCTATGAGGAAATACCTGTTCCATCTCTCGAACCAGATGAGGTGTTGGTACAGGTAAGGGTTGTTGGGTTATGTCAATCAGATATTAAGAAAATTCTTTACCCCTTATATGAACCCCCGCGCGTTTTTGGACATGAGACAGCAGGTGTTATTGCAGCAGTGGGAAGTGATGTTAAAAAATGGCAGGTTGGACAAAGAGTTGCAGTTATGCATCATATTCCGTGTATGCGCTGCGATTATTGTCTCAATGAAAACTATTCTATGTGCGACACGTATAAAAATATTGTGACAACAGCAGGGTTTGCGCCGAGTGGTGGAGGTTTTGCTGAGTATGTAAAAGTACCTGGGCATATTGTTCAAAATGGGGGCTTAATTCCTATTCCCGATGATATTACTTTTGAAGAAGCTAGTTTTGTTGAACCGACGAACTGCTGTCTTAAAGCTGTGAAAAAGGCAAATATTCAACCTGGGCAAACTGTATTAATAACAGGCGCCGGGCCAATTGGGTTAATGTTTGTAATGTTAGTCAAATACTTTGGCGCCAAAGCTATTACTACAGATTTAATTCCTTCGCGGATAGAAAAAGCAAAACAAGTAGGCGCCGAAGCTGCTTTTGACGCGCGCGATGCTAATTTACCCGAAAAAATCCGCGCGCTAACTAATGGTATGGGTGTAGATGTAACTTTGCTAGCAGTTCCTAGTGACAAAGCATTTTTCCAAGCTTTAGACTGTACACGCAAAGGAGGCAAAATACTATTTTTCGCCGAATTCCCCGATGAAGTAGAAATTCCCATCAACCCCAATATCCTTTACCGTCGAGAAATAGATTTAATGGGCAGCTACAGTTCATCGTTTAAAGTCCAAAGTTTAGCAGCAGATATTGTATTCAATCGTCGTATTGATGTAAAAGCATTAATTAGCGACCGTTTCCCACTGCAAGATTTATCACAAGCTGTTGAACAAGCAGTTAAACCTACTCCAGAAACCTATAAAATCCTAATTTATCCATAATAACCTCTTGTGGAACAATAAACTCTTGTAGAACAATAAACTCTTGTGGAACGGGCATCCTTGCCCGTCCTCTTAACAATATGACTGCACAGGCGAGACGCCTATGCTACAAGAGTTGAATCAATTTCTGAAACTCGATATCCTGGGCAATATCATCAAAATTTGTATCATTTTCTGCTTCTTCTTTGTAACTAGGGTCAAGATTTATTGCTTGTTCTAAATTTTCTAAAGCTAATTCTACTTCTTTCTCCAACGCATAACAAACTGCCTTATTATAATAAGCATCGGCGTAATTAGGTTTTATTTCCAGTGCTTTGTCAAAACTATCAATTGCGTCTTCACTAAATTCCAGTTTCAAAAGAGAGTAACCTCGCTTATTCCAAGCTTTGGCAAATTCTGGTTTTAATTCGATAGCTTTATCAAAGGATGATATAGCTTCTTCATATTCTTCTAATTCTTGTAATGTCAATCCTCGATTTAGCCAAGCAGACGCATCATCTGGTTTAATTTTTACAGATTGAACAAATGACTCAAAAGCTTCTTGGTACTGATTAAGATAACCCAAAGCTACACCTCGATTTGACCAAGCTTTATAGTAGTTTGGTTTATATTCTATAGCTTTATCATAGCAACTTATTGCCCCTGGAAATCGTTTCATTTTTGCTAAAGCTAAACCTCTGTTAAACCAAGCATCAGGATTTTCTGGTTCAATCTCTAGTGCATCATCGTAGCAGGCAATTGCATCTTGATAACGTTTTTGAGCAAAAAGTTCTTCACCTTCTTTTATATATTCATCTGCTTTTAATTGTTGTGGTTCATCGTGTAATGTTTCTTCAATAGGGGTAACATTCACTAGTTTCTCTAAAATAAGTTCTTTTTTTTGTTGAGCATCATTTTGCAATTCTGAGAGTTGAGAGACAAACTCCAACTCTAATTTTTCCATTTTTTCTAAAATTAAAGATTGTTGCTCCTGAGTATTTAACTGGAGTTCTAAAAATTGAGCAGCAAATTCAGAGCCTGATTTTTCTATGTTTTCCAGTATTAAGTCTTTGCGACGTTGAGTGTCTGCTTGCAATTCTGAAAGTAAAGAAGCAAATTCTGACTGCATTTTTTCTAAATGCTGAATTATTTTGTCACGCTCTTGTTGAGTATCTGTTTGTAAAGCTTGTAGTTGAGAAGCATATTGTAATTGTAACTCTCCTGAAATTTGGAAAAGTTGCTGTTGAGCTTCAGATTGTAACCCGGAAATTAAAGATTTAATTTCATCTTTAGATTTAGCTATATCTGATGTCGCTAAGTTCTTTTCTTGCTGTATATCGGATTGAAATCCTATAACTAGATTTTTGGCTTCATCTTTATATTTAATTATATCGGTAACTGCCATGTCCTTTTGTTGTTGAGCATCTAATTGCAAACTAGAAAAATGAGATGCTATTTGAGACTCTAATTTTAGAATATTTTTTAAAGTCTCATCTGTTTTTTGCTTGGCGCCTAAATTTTCGTTATTAAGTTGAGTCTCGAATTGTGTTTCTAAATTATCTACTAAATTATCTATTTTTTGTTGAGCAGATTTAATTACTGTTTCTAGCTGTAATAATAACTGGTCTTTTGATTGAGAAAGCTCAGAGGTAACTAACGGTAAATTTTGTTTTTCTAATTTAATGCTGTTGCGTAGCTTTTCTGCTTCCTGTTCTAATTCGTGTACTATTACCTGATTTCTTTGAATCGCTTTTTCGGCTTGCTGTTCAACAATGGCTAGCTGTTTTTGCAATTCTGTCACCCCTTGAACTTTATCTGTAGCCCTATTGACAATTTCTCGGAGTGCTGCACGTCGCAGCAGCCAAAATGATACTCCGGCTGCTACTGGAAACAATATCCAAATAATTATGCCAATATTTATTAGAGTATTTGTACTGTTGGTGCGTTCTGTTGCAGGCGCCAGTTGTGCCAAATGTGAGTCTTGCGTTTTAGTTGCTAATGCAGTGCTTTGAATGCTGGCGCCACCAATAGACAGTAAAACAGCGGTAAAGACTGTAGTACTTTTGAATGCGAAGGCGCCGATGATTTGATTAAAGAGCATCATGCCAATGTATCTCCATAATTTGGGCTGCGGCATATTATTCAAATTTAGCAGCCAAATCAGGATTGTTAAATCTGAAGCTGTACGATTTGATGTGACGGTTTGTATCTGGATTTATATATTTTTTTGGTGCTTAAAATCGATATGCTAAGAATGGAATGAGCATCTCCGCGCGACTTAACCCACCGTGAACTCCAGCGTTTGGTGCCCACTTTTCTCCAGTTGAAGATTGATAACAAACCCAGTCGTGACGCGGTACTAATATAAAATCTCCTATCCGGTCATTAGATTCTGGACTTAAAGCTTGATTCGGTAAGCCAAATAAACCTAATGCGATAGCTTCGGATGACGACACAAGCAAGAAATTATCGTCAAAATGCGAATAAATATAAGCTTTCACAGCATCAAGGGCGCCTTTCTTTACATGCAAAAAGCGCGCGCGTCCTTCGCCAGTAACTGCTGGAGTCCATAATAATTTAATTAGTTCTGGGTGTTCGTGCAGCCAAAGTACTTTTTCTGGGTCTGTAGGACATTGACCGTGGTCGGCAGTTACTAATAAAACAACATCACCTCGACCAGTTAAAGGGTCTAATAATTCTCGTTTGAGCGCAAAATCAATAGTCGCGACTTGTGCTTGATAGTAAGGACTTAATGGTGCATAACGATGCGCTGCACTGTCTATATTAGGTACATACATATATGTAAAGCTTTTACCGTTATCATAACTGGTTAATATGCGGTCACGTAACTGAGCAAACCCATCAGCATAAGTTAAGTATCCAGTATATTTTTCTTTGCCAGCTTCGCTACCTACAGTTGTATAGCGGCTAATACTAGTATTTTTAAATACTTTGTTATTAACTATTCCTACATCTATTCCAGCTTTCTCCATGCGTAGGTAAATATTGGGAACTGTGACTAATTTATCTGGGTTGATCTGTTCATCTGTATAACTTGCCGAAGTTGGAGCAGTATAAGGGCGCCAACCTAGTAAACTAACCAAGGCGCCAATTTCTCGTAAATAGGCAGTTGTGGAAGTAACACCGTGTTGAGCAGTTGCGTAAGCAGTTGCCGCAGAAGTCAGAGCAGTAACAGTTGTGCTAGGAAATACTGTAGTAGCTGGCATGAAAAAAGCTTTGTCGCTGCTACAAGCGTTCGCAAACCCAGGTACAACATTATTTGTAATTAAACTTTGTAACTGGTCATAACCAAAAGCATCCAGCACCAATAACACTACATGATTAATAGGCGCCTGCAAGAGCCAGTTTTCCCAAGCTTGAGTTACAGCATCAATTCCTAATAAACTTGGATTGAATGGAGGTAATGCAGGTTGTTCGCTTAAAGTTGGCGCCTCTGGACATAACCAATGTATCGGTAGTGCTGCAATATTTGCCAAACCCAGTCCATCGTAACTCGGTCGCACCTTGTTGGCACCAAATGCTGCTGGTAACACTTGTCGGGTAATAAGCGCTTGTTCTGCGGTGGCAAATATATCAACCATTTAATTATTTTCCCTAACTCATATTTGTTATTTTAGAGCATGTAAATTTTTAGCAACGGATATAACGGATGTAACGGATGAGTTTTTTGTTATCCATCAATAAAATTTGTTATTCATCTATTGCCAATGTTAAGCTGCTGGAATTAACTGTCCTAAAATTTTAGGTTCTGGTAGAGGTTGACCGTCCTCGATGTATGACTCTATAAGCATTTCTATAACTTCCTGAGCATTTTTTAACGCTTCTTCATAAGTATCACCATGAGTACAGGGTTGATACACGTCAGTAAATTCAGGTAGCGAAACAACATAGCATTTATCTTCATCTGACCACTGAATCACAATTGTATATTTCATTCTTGTTTTTTCTCCTGTTCCTCTCGTTCCTCTTGCTCTATTTTATTCAATTCTTCCAATGCTTCATTTACTTCTTTTTCTAAATATGATTTTGCATCGTCACCATCTTTTCCTGCGATGATTATAGATGTAGACAATTTTGGATGTTTCCATTTACTATGACTACCTTTTGCTGGTTTATGCGTAAACCCTGCTTGCTTTAGTATGCTTTTCAACTCTCTAACTTTCTTGGGCATAGACCGAGCTTGTTATCCCTGATGTTCATTTTTCCATTAAAAATATATAGTACAATTACATTATATATTTTAATAAATATCCGGCGCCTTTGCCTTATTATTGCTGTTGTGAGTGCGTGGTGTAAAAATGTCTATTGGTATATTGATTGTCGTTGCTATCTTGGCTTTTTACCTTGCTTTTAACCTTGGCGCCAATGATGTTGCTAATGCAATGGGCACTTCGGTAGGTTCTAAAGCGGTTACTTTGAGGCAGGCTTTAATTATTGCAGGTGTATTAGAGTTTGCTGGCGCCGTTTTGTTTGGTGGTGAGGTAACACAAACGCTAGCAACCGGAGTTGCGAACCCAGTGTTATTTGTGGATACTCCTCAGTTGTTTGTGACTGGGATGGTTTCTGTACTAATAGCATGTGGGTTATGGTTACAACTGGCAACTTCACGCGGTTTACCGGTTTCGAGTTCTCATGCTGTGGTCGGCGCCATTGCTGGGTTTAGTTGGGTAGCGCTGGGTGTTGGCGCCATTGATTGGTCTTCGATTAAGTTAATTACTATTGGTTGGGTATTAACACCTATTATTAGCGGTATAATTGCGGCTTTATTTTATAGTCAAATTCAACGTTGGATTTTAAATCAGCCGAATCAAATAATACAATTAAAGGAGTGGATTCCTTGGTTAAGTGCTGCTTTAGTGGGTGCTTTTGGTGTTATTGTATTACCAACTTTAACTCATCCTATCGCTGAATTGTTTACAAATAAGTTCGGTATAAATATACCTTTTTATGATTACTCGTTACTAACAGGCGCTGTTACTGTTGTCAGTTTAACTGTTTATAGCTGGCGCCTGGTAGAGAAGGGGGGTAATAATTTATTAATCGAAAAAATATTCGCACGCTATCAATTATTGAGTGCTTGCTTTGTTGCGTTTGCACATGGTTCTAATGATGTGGGAAATGCTATAGCACCATTGGCAGCTATTGTTTATACCATTAGTACTAATATCGTACCTCTGAGTGAGATAGATGTGCCTTTATGGATTTTAGTACTTGGCGCCGCTGGTATTGTTACTGGTTTGGCGATATTGGGTAAAAATGTAATTGCGACTATTGGTGAAAGTATTATTACTTTACAACCTAGCAGTGGTTTCTGTGCTGAACTTGCTACCGCTATTACAATTTTGCTTGCTTCTCGCTTCGGTTTGCCTGTTTCAACTTCTCACGCACTTGTTGGTGGTGTTGTGGGTATTGGGTTGGTGCAAGATTTAAAATCAATTAAGTTTTCAACGCTGCAAAATATAGCTGCTGCTTGGGTAGTTACTGTTCCGGCTAGTGCATTATTGAGTGCGCTCATATTTTATGCGTTGAAATTTATATTTTGATGGTGATCCCCCCAACCCCCCTTGATAAGCAGGGCTGATTCATCCCCTCTCAAACTAGATTTGTCAAGATGGTTAGCGGGAAAAATCATAAGTATGGGTAACTCGGAAACAGACTTTTAGCACATAAATCTAAGTGTGATTGTCTATTTTAGAGGCGCCTTGGTAGCAAAATGACCAACAAAAATTTTGGCTAAACCCTTGATTTTTCAAGCTTCTTAGGGAATGAATCAGCCCTGCCTTGATAAGGGGGGCTAAGAGTTTATTCATTTCCCCCCTTATTAAGGGGGTCAGGGGGGATTAAAATGTTAAATTATTATTTTACTTTCTTGTTTTGACTTTATTTGTAATTGTTTTACTTAACATTTCTATACCCAAAAACCCAGTAGAAATTAAACCAGCTTTAATTACAATATTTTGTTGAGATGCGCTTGCTTCTTTAATTAAAATGGCTCTAATTTCTGACATTGTTACTCCTTCTCCCCTAATTCCAACAGGCTTTGGTTCAAGTGCAAGAACATAGACAAATCCGAGATACCCAGCTAATATTAGCTCAAAAGCAACTAAAATATAAATATAGTATTTTAGTAATTTACAGAGAACTGTTTTCATTATTTAATCATTAATCCTATTTTCTGGCTTGGACTTTGCTAAAATTTTGTCGCTTACGGTCAAGAGTGTAAGCTAATTCTTGTTGACCATTTCTAACATGCACTGTAACTTGGCATTTACGACTGATTTCAGGATTTGCTGAAATACATTCTCTAGAATTTTCTATTGAACTAATACGTAGGTTTATTGTTGATGTTTTTAATCGATTACTCGCATCTTTGATAATTTTTTCGGCTAAGGTATTAGATAATATATCATTACGAGGTGGCATGTTTCGAGTACCTTCCATCGCTATATATTTGTTTTGTCTGGCAATACGATAAACTACTTGAGTGTTATTTTTTGCCCGCATGGTAACACGATATCCTAAAAGTGAAGCGTTTTGGCAAGTTTCCCAAGGCGCCGCTAAACCTAAACAACTATCATACTTTGCCTCTTCAACGTTTGTAATTAAAGCTTGACCATTGGTTAAATTAAAGTTTGCACTAGCACGAGAAATTAATTCTAATGCAACATCAACAGGTAATTTAGCTTGTTTCGCATAATTCAAGCGTGACCACAGTTGAAGTTTGTTAGGGTTATTTTTATCTACATAATAAATCCATTGAGTTTGATTTTGTTCTATAATAATTTCCCAAAAGCGCGCTTTAAAAACTTGTCCATCAAACCTGGGTTCAACAGGTAATACTGTAAAATCTGCTCCTGATGGTTGTAGGGTTTCACGCACACTGACAATTTTTAATGTATTTTTCGGTAAACTCCAATTTTTTTGAGCATCTTGTAGCACTGCTTGCTGCACACGTGAAGGAGCTTTATTTGATTTTGCTAAATATTCTCTAGAAGCTAGTTTCGTTTTTCCACCGTCTCGCACGTAATAAACTAGACGTTCAAAATAAGTATCGACGGTAGCTTTCCATGTATCTTTGATATTTGGTGGGTCGCAGGTTAAAGGCTGTTTTTTACCTTCGCGTATTTCATCGCAGTAATATGGATAAGGTACACGCTCGAATTTAACTATTCTTTTTAAACCACCAGCATAATCTGAGCGGGTAGCTTGAGCAATTTTATTGACAACGGAATTGGGTAACTCGTCTGATTTATTTTGTTTTTGTCTGGTGATAGTTGTAGGTATTTGAGATAGGAATTTTGCGCTTACGCTTGGAGTTTTAATTGCGATGAAATTTAAAATAAGAGTACAAGTTGTTAAGATAGCTAATGAAAGTTTTGTTTTCAACATAATTTCCCTTTAGTTTAAAATATTAGAAACCGGGTTTCTTATTGATAAGTTGTAATAGTCATGAAAATTTTGGTAGAAACCTGGTTTCTTTTTTACCAATGGTTGTAAATTTAACTGTCTTATTCCAATTCTGTAACCAGATAAAACACCACCCTCACCAATTACAAGAGTTTTGTTATCTTGAGACATTACCGCAGTATTCGGATATACACGGCTATAAGTACGGTCATCCTCAAATTTTACCTGTTCAACAATTTGACTAATATTGGCACCTGTTGCAGCATCCCATAAATCAACCCCATATGCTGAATCTACACTTAAAAGACGTTTGCCATCAGAAGTAAAACCTATGTATATTAGGCTTTTGGGAATAGTAGCTGTAATTTTTCCGGTACTAAGATTCCATATATTCGTTCTACCGTAATCTGAACTTTTACCCCGCGCGGAAATAAGGTTTTTTCCATCTGGACTAAAAGCAAGAAAACCTGCTGCTTGTATAC
Source organism: Dulcicalothrix desertica PCC 7102 (assembly GCF_003991905.1). Lineage (GTDB taxonomy): Bacteria > Cyanobacteriota > Cyanobacteriia > Cyanobacteriales > Nostocaceae > Dulcicalothrix > Dulcicalothrix desertica. Next base: position 541,516 of record NZ_RSCL01000001.1, read on the forward strand.
TATTTGTTAATGTTTTTAATAATTTTCCCGTTTTGATATCCCACAAACGAATCGTTAGGTCTCTACTGTCTCCTTGAATACCCGCAGAAGTTGCAAAAATGTTTTTATTAGAACTAACCGCAATAGCACTAACAGGAGCATTATTTCCCTTCAGGGTATGAATGAGTTTTCCGGTCTGCGTATTCCAAAGTTTAATCGTTTTGTCTTGACCAGCAGCAATTAAGGTTTTACCATCAGGAGTTAGTGTTAAATTACTAATTCCTGATTTGTGAGAATTAATTCGACGGATTAATTTCCCTGTTTTGATATTCCAAACTTGAACAATTCCTGATTCTAAATATGTTCCTGTATATAGATTTTGACCATCGGGACTTAGCGCTAAAGTTGTACTTCCATTTTTACCAGGATTAATGGTGCGGATGAGTTTTTTATTCTTCATGTTCCAAACATGAATTTTATCGTACAAACTACCGCTAACTAACGTTTGTCCATCGCGGCTAATTACCAAAGATTCTATATCATAGCTATGTTTACTTTCTTTTAAAAAGTCAATACCTTCTTCTGGGTTTAAAGGTTTATTTTGTTTTGTTAATACTTGCTGTGGCGCCACTTGTTGGTCAATTGATGCTTGGATGGGAATGGGAGTTCCGACAATTACAGAGAGAGCAATTCCATAAATAATAGCAGGAAAAGCTCTAGATTTTTTTATAGATAGCATAACTTTATTTCTGTTTTATTGAATTGTAAATATCTGAATATATGGTCAATGACATCAACCATAATTTTAAAGTTCCAAAAACTTTTAAAAGTCTCTAAAACAGTGTTATGGAACGATTAAATTTAGACATACCATATTTATACTTTTTAAACATACACCTAACTGGGTGAAAGTGTAATACCCCAACGGGCGCCTCAATTAGAGGGTATAATCTTTTTACACAAACAATTCTCAATACTCTCTCCAGTACCGCAATCATAACAGCGCGTAAGTTCCGTTTACCTATATGCAAAAACCAGGACAGCAGGCAATTTCTATCGACTATCAAAAGTGGCGAGACACATTTCTTTATCAAAAACTGCAACTAGCAATCATTATTTGGTCATGTTTCCATGCAGCTATTGAGCTTAACTTTAAAATTCCTGAATTTCTGGGTAAGTATTATAAGCGTGGTGCGGTTAGTGCTGTAACTTTTCTTTTTAATTCTTCTAGAGATTTGTTACTACAAGAACTATTATTTATTGGCTGCCTAATTTTACTACGTCTACCGAAAACGAGAAAATACCTCAAAACTATATTTATAATATTTGCTTGCTCAATACCGTTTTATAATTACTTTCAGGTCATAATTACTACAATTCCCTATTTAATCGGACTAAAAACACCTGAATCACAGTCTATTGATATAATTGCTTCTCTTGGTGGAGAGATAGATATAATACATTGCCTAGCACTAAATCAAATTCGTTTAGGTATAGATACTAAATACTATCATCTACTTTTCCCGATAATTGGGGTATTAGTACCCGTTTGTTTACGTCTACATATTATTTCTCAAGTAAGTGTTTTTATATTTGGTCTTCTTGCTTATAAATTTAATAACCCAACTTATAATTTTTGGTCATTGAGTCAAGAACAGCAAGTTGCTTGCTCTACTGATGCTATATACAGTTTAATCTTTAACCTTTTGCCATGTATAGTTGTTGATTATGGTATATATCTTTATGAACTGACTTTAAAAACAGAGTTTAAATACTGGTGGCAATTACGGTTATTTGTAAATGCTGTAGCACATGACTTACGCAACCCAGTTTTAGGGACAATTTTAGTTTTAGAAAACCTTTTAAATCAACGTCAAACAAAAATAGAAGTAGATAGAACAGTTGTTGAAGATGTAATTACAGGAAATAAAAGGCAACTCAATTTAATTGATTCAATGCTTGAAGCTCATGCTAGCGAAACACAAGGAATAAAAATATATCCTCAATCTATAAAATTATATCCTTTAGTGCAATCAATAATTACAGATTTGTCGCCACTATTAAGTAAAGAACAAGCTACTATTGTCAACTTAGCTAATTCGGAATTACCGGAAGTTTTTGCTGATGCCTTACAATTATCGAGAGTGTATCATAATTTGATTATTAATGCAATTAATGTTAATCAAGTTGGATTACAAATTACTATTGATGCATGGGTAGAAGAAGATAAAGTACACTGTATCGTTGCGGATAATGGTGTTGGTATGAGTCAACAACAAGCTGCAAAGTTATTTCAATTATACGCGCGCGGGCAAAATATACAACAATCTTTGGGATTGGGTTTGGGTTTATATATTTGTCAACAAATTATTATTGCACATAGTGGTGATATTGGTGTAAATAGTAGTCCTGGGAATGGCGCCACTTTTTGGTTTACATTACCTATTGGAGTTGATTAATATAGTAATTTACTTTAGCATGAATAGTGAATACACCCGATAAGGTGGATAGTAAAGACTCTAGTGAGTGTATGAATTTAGGAACTTAAGAATTAAGTTGCAAGTCTGCATATACAAAACTATTAATTTTTTAACGATGAGATTCAAATTCTTTACTTACTTGACACTTAGCTCGGTTTTGCTTTCTACTTTAACGATAAGTAATCAAGAACTAGTACGAGCATCTATAGTTCAGATGGCAACAAAAAGCTCAATCTCAACAAGTACAGTCAACGAAAATAAGCTAATTACGGAAATAGCAAATTTAGAAGTGCAAATAGTACTTTTAAAGTCAAGGTATACAACGAACTCTTCACAAGTTACAAGTGCAAATAAAAAGCTCCAAAATTTGCGACAACAATTAAAATCAAATAGTCAAAATATTTTAAATTCAGCCATCTCTAAAGCAATTAAAGAAAAAATAGCTGAATTAGAAGTAGAGCGAGTAGTCAAAGCTACTGCTTATGTAGAACATAGTCCTGTTCTCATGGTACTGGCAGAAGATATTAAAGGTTTACGTCAACGCTTTGCACAAATTCAACCTCAAAATTCTCAAGCTGTAGTTAATCGCACGGTGTCGCAGTCAATCCAAAATAAAATATCACAATTGAGAGTACAAAGAGCAAAACTACAAAACGTTTATTCTCGTGATAGCGCTAATATCGGCGCCATAAATGAACAAATTCAGCATTTAGAAAAACGTCTAGCATTGCTTAAGTAAAACACACCAAGTTGCTTATATATTAAACCAAGCCGTTACGAAGTGCGACAACCGCAGCTTGTACTCGGTCATTCACAGATAATTTCTTCATGAGATTTTTTATATAAGTCTTAATGGTGTTTGGACTTAGAAATAATTTTGCCGCAATTTCTGTATTACTCATTCCATCTACAATTAAACGCAAAATTTCTAGTTCTCTTGCCGAAAGCTCTGGTATGGAATCTTTTGGAGAAGGTGGTTTAAGATGTTCCAAAACTTGACGTGCAATTTGTGGGTCGAGATAAACTGCACCTTCTTGTACTGCTGCAAGTGCAACTAGTAACCCATTCATTGTAGTTCCTTTAATGCAGTAAGCATCGGCGCCACTACTAAGAGCTGCGATAATTTCTATTTCTGATTTGTGTGACGTTAGTACTACTACTCGCACATCAGGAAGTATCTTTTTTATCTCCTGTGTCGCTGCTATTCCATCTAAACGGGGTAGTCCCACGTCCATTACAATTAAATCGGGTTGTAACTGTTTTGACATCTCAATTGCAGCATAACCATGTTCTGCAACACCAATTACTTCTATATTAGGTTGGGAGTCTAAATACTGCTTTAACCCCAACCGCATTATTAAATCATCTTCAACGATTAATACTTTGATTGGTAATATGGCAATATTTGTAAACATTTTTGCTCCCAATGGTGAGTTACAACTGAATTAAAAGCTTTCTTCTAAGCATTGTATGAGTTTCGGCGCCAGTGTTGCAGCCCAACCGATGGCTATATCATCTCCTGTTTTATAGAATGGTGCGGCAGGTAAATGTCCAGTGGGAGCTTGTAAGTTAAATTGAAGTTGGGGGTATCGTTGCCAGTTACCTTTTGGGCGCCATCCCACTGCATTACTAAATTTAATGTAGTCTTGTTGTGTATTATCCCAAATACGACTTTGCACGGTAAAACCAAAGCGTGTACTACTGTAGTAAGTCCATAAGTAATCTATTGTGTCTAGGTCACTACAGGGAAAACTAGCAAAATCTTCTTCTCTAAGCCATCCTGCATCTACACGTCGCGATATTTTTAACATTAGCGCTCTTGTTTCTTCGTCTGCTTGGCGCCACATTTTCGATGCTAATAATTTGGCTAGGCTATCGTAATTTACACCTACATCGCTGATTAATTGATGTGTAATGCCCATATCTATAATTTTTGATTTCCTTGGTTTGGGTACTCGCGCGTTGGTAGTAGTCCCCATGCTTCTGCGTCTGCTGCCCAGTTGCGAAATATTTTTTGTTTAGCAAAAGCATTCGCAAAGCGCCAATTGTATACTCGTTTCCATGCGCTTGACCATTGCGCTGTTTCGTCTGCTGCTTGAAGCGCGCGTATTTCTGCTTCAAGTGATGCTGCGTGCTTTTGCATTATGGCTTCGATGTCTCGAAAGTGGTCGTCTGGTTGCCGCATGGAGTAAGTGTTTGTGTTGAGACTTAGAGACTTCAAAATAAAAAATCTTTAAAATTTTCTTGTGGGGTGGGCATCCTTGCCCGCCTATAGGACTGGAACGGGCAGGGATGCCCATTCCACAATTGCTGGATGCCCATTCCACAATTGCTGGTTAATTAAGTTTTTGGAAATCCCTTACTAAATATAACTTGCTGTACAGGCGCCTACGTTCATCGCTTTGTTGATAAATTTGTAAACTTATTTATAGGGGTAAAGCCTGAGTAGGTTTGTAGGCTAGCAAACATTATTTTATATTCAGTAAGTTTTGAGAATATCACTTTTTGCTTCTAAAACCTATATTTAATAAGCTTTACAGGGCTTTTTATGACTATGGTTAATTGCAAATACTGGTATTAATTATTTATCAGTAAATAAATTAATGAATATTTAATGATTTTTTTTTATCAGAAAAAATATGGTATGTTGCCAAAATTGGATTTATTGTTTGGGCTTTATCTGACACAATAGTTCCATAAAACTACGAACGAATAACTGCTTACTCTTCCACAACAGACCAGAGGTGTAGAACTAATGGGTCAGTCTGAGAACAATATAAATGTAAATCACCGAGAAAATAACTCGGCGCCACAATTAGATGCTTCGCTCGAAGCAACGATAAACGCACAGAAAACTGTGCAAAAATTAACTGGTGAGCTTGAACTTCTTCAATCAAACGTTCTCAACTCCTTGCAGGAAGATGTGAAGCGTCTAGTTGAGGAAAAGCGTCAGCTAACTGATGATGTTCAAAAGCTCTCTGTACAAAAGAATAATTTACAGTCCTCGCAAATTGAACAGCAGCAACAGGTATTAATTCGACAATTAGTACAAGTTCTTGCCAACCACGTCTCGATTCAATTGCAGTCGTCGTTAGAACAGTTGTTTGAGTCGGCTATAGTGCGTGTGTCAAAGAATAATACTATACAGCCTTATACTGAAACACAAATTACCGCGAATCCGGATTCTGATGTTGATAATTTAATAGCTTCGCTCAAAGCTGCGGTTACAAGTACCTTTGAAGAACTACAAAGTGAGTTAAAAAATTACCAAAGCAGTTTTTCTGTGCAGCTTTCCCGGATGTATAGCGAACAGGAACAAGGTGAAGCTATTTTAGCTGAGTTAGTATACCGTCTCCGCAACGAACTTGATGCGGCGCCTCAAAATGTCGATAATACAGTCGAGGAGTTTGCCTCGGTTGAATTATCTGAAGCACTTGAAAATCCCGAAACTGCCGAATTTTACACTCTTAATAATATAGATATAAATGCACCTGAGAGCCAATTAGAAACTCAACAAGGTACAAATGAACCACCTCGTAATCAGTTTCCTAATACTGTTATTCCTAACCCTGTAACACGCGCTCAAGTTGAAGCTTCCCTAGAACCTGTTGAAAATACAGAATTTGTCGAATCACAACCCCAAGAATCTGTAGAAAGAGTCAAATTATTGAGACCTCAAGAATCTTCACTACCTGAAACTCCTGTTGTTGAAACAATTGTACCTACGCCAATTCCAACTCCAAGTATACGTCGAAGACGTGTTGAAGCTAGAAGGCCACAGACCCCACCTGAAGTGGAAGTGAACAGTCGAGAACTTCCTGCTTCGCTTCGGGCTGGGTTTATACTGATTATGCTATCGGTTGTTGCTTCTGCGCTGTATAACGTTTCTGTGAAAGCGATGTTCTTCCAAAAATCGCAAATTTTTGGAGTTTTTGATGTCCAGCAGCTTATCGTTCCAACCCTTGGTAATTGTTTTTTAATTTTGATGCTGCGAATGTTGGTGGTCGTACCGCTAATGTTGGTAATGGCGCCTATTATGCATCAAGGTATTTGGAATGATATTAGAGGTTTAGTAGATTCATTACGTAATAATAAAGGTTCTGCACCTAATGCTACACCAATGCCACGGGCTATTACTAAGCAAGTGTTGGTGCTATCGCTGATTAGTGGGTTTTTCTTGTTTTTGTCCCAGGTGCTAATTTACTTGGCTATTGGTCAAGTTGCCACGGGTGTCGCAATTTCGCTTTTCTTTATTTACCCTGTCATTAGTGGTTTCTTTGGCTGGTTAATATTTAGGAGTGACCGTGAACGTCCTACTTTGTCACGAGTTAGCGCTATTGCTTGTATTTGCTTTGGTCAGTTACTTGTTTTAGGTTCTAATACGTCGAACCCAAATATATCGTTCGGAAGTACTGCTGCGATTGTTTCGGGTGTGACTTTTGCTATTTATATTGTCTTAACTCGTATTTGTGCTGCACGCTTACATCCTGTTTCGTTTACTTTGCTTAACTTTACTACGATGTTGCTGCTATGCTTCGTGGCTTTAATTATTCCGCTACCCGCTAATATCGGTGTACAAGTTAATAACACCAATTTTCTTGAACTTATTCTCAGCGCTTTTATTTTAGGTGTGTTAACCTTAGCTGGATACGTGCTTAACAACCTTGGTATCCGTAAATTTGGCGCCATCCGCTCTGCGCTCATTGGCGCCTGTGTCCCAGCTTTGACGGTGCTTTTCGCCGGGTTGATAATTCAAGAAAACTTGGAACTTATTCAAGTTATAGGCGTTCTAGTTGTGACAGTCGGCGCCGCTGCTTTCAACTTAGAGAAAATACGTAATCGCTCTAGAAGTTCCAGAACTACCGCTTAAACCAATGAATATCATTATCAGGATGACTATGTATCTATTGGGACATTATTTTTGGTGTTGATAGTGGTAGTATTCATGCAAACTTTAAATAAAACCGTTATTTGTGTAATCCGTGACATGTACTGTACACCTTAAGTTTACACAAGCGATTTTTATTTGAATAAAGTAAAAATTATTATATCGAGCGTGCCACTAAGGAGTACTCTAGATGCCAGAAGATGTTTTGTAAAAAAAATATCATCTGGTACTGTTACCAATTTTCGCTCGTTAGACGAAAATCTGGTGTAAAAGAGTATTTGTGGATGTAGTTATAATAGTTTCACCCATAAATACCCTTGAAGACAGAGTAATTTTAGCCAAAAGCTTTGCTCATAAAGTCTTGAAGGAAATCACAACAGAGGAGAGGAGTTTTATATATTTACCAGAAAATACGGATGAAAAGTTGATTAAGACTACCAATAATACCGAGATTTGAAGCATAATAAATTATCGTTCATTGAACACATTGCTTCATTGTCGGGTGTATACTACTTACTTTCGATCTAACTTATAACCTGTAAACGTGCTATTCAACTGTCTGTAATATGAGTAACGACATCGATCTGATCAAAAGTCTCAGCCCCAGCGCGATGGATCAGATCATGCTTTATCTGGCTTTTAGTGCCATGCGGACGAGTGGGCACAGACATGGGGCGTTTCTAGATGCAGCCGCGACCGCAGCAAAATGTGCAATTTACATGACTTATCTTGAGCAGGGACAAAACCTGCGGATGACAGGACATTTGCACCACCTCGAACCAAAACGAGTTAAGGCAATTGTCGAAGAAGTTAGACAAGCGCTAACAGAAGGTAAATTGCTGAAGATGCTCGGTTCGCAAGAGCCACGCTATCTAATTCAGTTGCCTTATGTCTGGATGGAGAAGTACCCCTGGCAACCAGGACGTTCGAGAATTCCAGGTACTAGTTTAACGAGCGAAGAAAAACGGCAAATTGAGCAGAAATTGCCCGATAACCTACCCGACGCTCAACTAATTAGTTCATTTGAATTCTTAGAATTAATTGAGTTTCTCCATAAACGCTCGCAAGAAGACCTGCCAGCACAACATCAAATGCTGTTGAGTGAAGCCTTGGCGGAGCATATCAAGCGTCGTTTACTGTACTCTGGTACGGTAACGCGAATCGATTCGCCTTGGGGTATGCCTTTCTATGCTCTAACTCGTCCATTTTATGCACCCGCTGATGACCAAGAGCGGACTTATATCATGGTGGAAGATACCGCTCGGTATTTCCGCATGATGCGTGATTGGGCAGAACGTCGTCCTAATGCTATGCGCGTTTTGGAAGAACTTGATATTCCTTCTGAACGTATTAAGCAAGCTATCGAAGAATTAGATGAGGTTATCCGTGCTTGGGCTGATAAATATCACCAAGAAAACGGTGTTCCAATGGTTTTACAAATGGTGTTCGGCAATAAAGAAGACTAATATTTAATCCCAACAAGATTGGTATTGGTTTTTCTAATAAAAATACTAATTAATAAGAATCCATGTCGAATCCACCAAATGGTGGATTTGTCAATAGGATTGTAATTTTTTAGTCTAATTATTTTATTTACTTATAAATCAATCATTCTGGTGCAGAATCTGTTGTTAACATCGAGGGTGCATCTCCCTCAACTGCATTAGTTTTATCGACCCATCCTTTTAGAGCATCATTAATTACACCCGCAACAGGGACGGCAATTAGTAGTCCTAATAATCCACCGACGTAAGTACCAACAAGTAGCGAAGTTAATACCCATATTGGACGTAACCCAGTAAAACTACCTAAAAGACGAGGTGCCACAGCTTGGTCGATTAATTGGTCGATGACAACAGAAACAGCTAATACTCTTGCTGCCAACCAAATATCATGGGATGCAATAATTAAGGTGATAACCGCAAGGCTAACAACATCACCAAACGGGATTAAGCTTAAAACACCTATTCCTAAACCGAACACTAAACCGAATGGGACTTGTAGAACAAGAAATACCACTGTTAGCGATACTCCCATCAACACAGCTAAAGCGACTTGCCCGATTAAATAGTTTCGGAAATTTTGCTGGAATGATTCCTGTAATTTGACGGCAAAGCTAGTTGGCAATTTTTTAAATATCCCATCCCAGATACGGGCGCCGTCACTCAAAAGGTAAAATGTAAACACGACGGTCACTAAAGCTTCAGAAACACTATCAATAGCTTCAACTGCAAAAGTAAAAAGTCGGTTGCCAAAAAATTCTACTTCCGAAGGTAATTTATCGGTTAATTCTGTGGCAATTCTGCTAAAATCTACGTCAAAACCACGATTTGCTGCCCAACTATTTGCTGTTAGTAACTTTTGCTGTCCAGAGTCTATCCATTCTGGAATGACTTTTGTCATTTCGTTAAACTGTTCATAACCTAGCGGTAATATAGTCACACCTAGGGTAAATATAAGTAACAAAGCAGAAATAAATACGATTCCAACAGCATACCCACGTTTGACACCACGAGCATGAAGTATTGATACCGGAAAGTTTAATATAAACGCCAGTAGCGAAGCTAGTACAATTGTTGTAATTATCGGTTTAAAATAATCAAAAACGCGAAAAGCTAACCACCCATTCAAAAACACTAACGGAAACAGCAGCGTGATTATCAATAATTGTACTAGTCGATTCAGCGAATTCATATTTTTCTAAATTTGAAACAAATTTTGTAGAGACGTGATATATCACGTCTCTACATTTATAATCCTGCAAACCATTCGTAACCTTGGTCTTCCCAGTATCCTTTGTAGCGGGATAAATTACTGACTAAACTTATTTGAGTTACCCATTTGCTTTGCTTATAACCAAGTTTAACTGGTGACGCTAACCGTAGAGGCGCCCCGTTATCTATTGGTAATGGTTCGCCGTTTTTTTGATAAGCTAGTAATGTTTGTGGGTGTACAGAGGAAGCAATATCCCAACTTGAATAATATTTGTCTGCGGATATAAAATATGCGTATTTGACATTTTCTTTTGGTTGTGCTAAGGCTATAATATCACGTAGACGCACACCTGCCCATTGCACGATTGCCGCCCACCCCTCTACACAAACATGACGGATAATCATTGAAGTTAGGGGCAGCTTTTGTATTTCTGCCATGCTCAAGCTTAAGGGATTATTTACATCTCCATCTACTACCAAACGGTAGTTTTCGACATCGATAATTGGTGTATTACGAAAAGTATTGACGATTAGTGCTTTATTGTCGATTTCTGACACCGAGAATTCGGGTACGAGTTTTTGCGGTTTCAGTCCAAAAATAAATGATTCGACTTTTTGATTCAACGGTTCGGAGATTGCACCTGCGACATCTTCAAACAATGGTGAACCACAACCCGAAAGTAGTAGACTGGCACCTGATATTCCTGATATCGTTAAAAACTGGCGCCGTGTTAATTTGAGACTCGGTGTATGAATTAGACCCATAGTGAATTACCAAAACATTGATTCTGTAAATTCTGTGCCACCAACTTTACGCGCTAAGTACGAGTGGACAAACGCGAAAATTATTACGAGTGGTACTGTAGCAAAATGAACTATACGCAAAGCTTGCCAACTTCCAAAAAAGTCTACTATCCAAGGAAATTGAGCAGGTTTGTACATTCCGATTCCAGTAAATATCGCAAATAAAAGGATAGGAATGATACTAGTGTAGGCGATTCGATGCCAAGCAAATGTTAAACGTTTGGGGTTTTGACTTTTTTGCAATGCTTTGATGTCTAGTAATCCTACATAACGATGGCGCCAGCGTCGAGTCACTAAAACAAAAATACCATACCAGAGTAAATTCAGAGAAAAGACCCACATTGCCGCAAAGTGCCAATGTCTACCACCAGCTAACCAACCTCCCAAGGCAAAAATTGGAGGAATATGTAAACCTGCACGTCCTCCAAATACTGGGTTGGCGTTATAAATTTGTAGTCCACTGGTAAGCATGGTTAATAAACTCACGATGTTTATCCAGTGGAATACTTTTGCCGCAATAGCAATTTTGGGAATTTTCTGTGGTTTCGGTAGGGTGGTCATAGTCACTATAGAAAAAAGCCATTAAAAAGGTGGGATGTATACCCACCTATATTAATACCATTATTTCTGTACTAACCAATTGGCGTTTAGTGACTGTCAAGCTAGCTTGTACCAGTTCCAAATGTGGACTTTGTAATGATTTTAATTTTGTGCTTATTTGTTATGTTTTCGGTCTTCTCACATTTTGGCATCAAGAACACTCAAGTTCTACTATTTGTCAAACTTGCATTTTCTCTATCAATTTGATAATTATCTTTGAGCAATCGTATGTAAGTACGGTAAGGAATATAATGCAAGGGGTCATACCCATTAAAACGTAGGATAAGAACACAAGCCCAAGAGTACTTACCAGCGATAATTGCCTTGATAACTTCTTCAATCTGCTTTTTATTCATGGCTTGAATAACTCAATTTCAAAATGATTTAGTCTTTTGAGCCATAGGGAACTTTTTTTATCTCATTCACAGTGTATATATCGATTGCATCTGTATTTCACTATTTTTTAAAAAAAACGTGAAACATTTATGAAGTTTTTGTAAAGTTATGTCCGTTGTCATTTTTATTATCAAAATAATTACTTACAATACCCCTTTTTAATGATGTGATTTTTAGATTTTTTTTATTATATACAAAACCAATATAAAGTTATTCTAGTCAGCTAATTACTTACTGCTCTAAAAAAAGAAAACTCTCTGTGTATAAGCATTATAGCGATTTACTAAGCTCCTAGTAGTAATATCTAATTCTTACTACTGAGATTATAATTGTTATCTATTTCACAAAGAAAAATGTGAATATACTATATACTTAAGTATTGACTAGCTAAAGACTTGATTAAAAATAATACTTCTATATCAATGAAAATAACTATCATTATTGGCATTTTTTGCAACATTGACTGAAATATTGTAATTTCAACTTGTAACTATATAGTCACTTGAAGTTCTGTCATAAGTACTAACATAAAATAGACCATTAGGAGTATAAGCAATTTAATTTTGCTTGTACGATGCAGCAGCAGATATCATGCTAGTTGAATTATTAGCAATGCCAAGAATACAAATAATAAAAACTAAATATCAAGCAATTAACTTTCATCAAATAAAAAGGGGTTACAACCCTCTTTTAGATAGTTGAAATTTACAGTTAAAATCATTATTATGCGAATATCGTAAAAATTTTTAGTCATATTTAAAAGTTAGCGTGCTTTTTGATATCGGCATTATGTCTACCAGACGTGTAAATTTCAATGACAAATTCTGTTCCATGTCCTAATTGAGAATTGCAACGAATTTTACCACGATGGTTTTGTTCAATAATTTGCTTGCTAATGGCTAGTCCTAGTCCCATACTTTTAGCAATGGGTTTTGTTGTAAAAAATGGTTCAAACATGCGTCGCTGTATATGAGGAAGAATACCCGTCCCGTTATCGTAGATGTGTATTAAGACTTTTTGTTTTTGCTTATTAGATAGGACAGAGGTATTACTTAGTAATGATAAATGACTTTGTACTACCTCTGTACTAATCCAAATTTTGGGCATGAAAGAGTTATCATAGTTCAAACGTTCTTCTAGTGCTTCGATGGCATTTGTGAGGAGTGATATAAAAACTTGATTTATCTCACTAGGTAGACATTCGACGAGTGGAATATCTCCAAATTCTTTGACGACTTCAATTCCAGGTCGATTTGGCTGTTGTTTGAGACGATGCTGTAAAATTGCGATGGCGCCTGAGATTGTATGATTTAAATTGATTTTCTTGATTTGACTATCGTCATCAGAAAAGTTGTGCAGTGCAGAAACTATTTTTTGAAGTTGTTCTGAACCTGCTTGTAGCGACCATAGTAATTTAATAAAGTCGGTTTTAATAAAGTTGGTATCGAGAGACTGAAGAAAAGTAGGTAGTGTAGCTGGGGGTGTTGGGTAGTAATGTTCGTAATGTTCGAGCAATTGTATTAAATCTTCAGCGTATTGACTTGCAGAGTATAGAGCGTTGAAGATAAATTCAACTGGATCTCGAATTTCTTTGACTAAATCGACGATTAGTTCTCCAAGTGTGGCTATTTTTTCAGAAGAGAGCAACTGCTGCTGAATTTGTTCAATATATAAGCTTTGATGGTCGATTTGTTGTAGATATTGGTTTGCTTGCGTTTCGACGCGGTTGCGTGCTTCGGTTTCAGCTTGTAGTTTTGTTAAAAGTTGAGCTTGTTGAATTGCAACACTAATTTCTCGTGCAATTAATTTAAGGATGCTGCATTCCTGTTGTTCGCAACTTAGCAAGGAGCAACCATTCGCAATTAATATTCCCCAAAGAACACGCTCTTTGGTTGAGGCGCCTGAGATACTAAAGTTAGGTGTAAAAATTGGTACAGCGATTGAGTGATTACTGTTTGTATGATTGAGGTTAGGGGAGGAAATTAAAGAATTTGGAGCAACTGTTGAGTCGTTGCCATGAATAGAATAAATTACGATTTGTTGCGTATCCAAAAACTGTTGTAACTTTTCAGCGATAGCTTGTAAAGTCGTTGCAAGTTCTGATGCTGGGTTTGTATCGATGATTTGAGTGACTTGTTTGAGTAATTCGCATGACTGGTTGCTGTTTAAAAGGGTTTGGAGTGGTGGTAATTGTTGGGGTTGAAAATCAACCTCAATAAAATTATGGGTGGCTGGTTCTTCAATGTGCATAGCTGCTGTACGATGGTTCAAGTATCTTGTAGCTCTACGCGGTCAATTCACCCTGACTGTAAACTTACACTCATTGCTGCGCGCATTAATTGTTAACGACTATTACCAATCGTGTACTTAAGTTGTTTGGACGTAAACTGAAAAATGTAATCAATCTCATTACCTTCCACACACGCTTCAAAAAAAAAACAAAAAAAAGACTACATTAAATTCGCTATATGTTCCAAGTAATGGCAAAATGAAGTATACATGTTTACATAAAATAAGATTAAACCTATTAATAGACTCGTCTGGCTAGTTTTGTAAGTGTCTGTAAGCTAACGAGGACAAATGTTTCATAAATTAGTAAAAAAGTCAATACCTAACTGTAGTTTCTTGAACAAAAGCGCTTGTTGGTTCTCGAAGCTGAGGCTACATAAATACTTAGCAGTATTTTTAAGTTCATAGATAAAAACTTATCAAATCCATTTATAATCACCGTTCTCAACTAAATGACTGATGACAATTGAAGAAGTTTTACAGCTAGTAAAAGCAAGCTTTCCCAATGGTTTAACTCCACTTCAAGAACTTGTGTTGCGCGCTTCATGGGAAGGTAAAACTTATACAAGTATCGCACTAGAAGCGCACTACGGAGAAGAACGAGTTAGAAAAGTTGCTTCCTCTTTATGGCAATCTTTGAGCGATTTGTGGGAGGAACCAATTCAGAAATCCAACTTTCGTCAATTATTAGAAGCGCGCGGATTGAATAAGAAGCAGCAGCAAACCATTGCTTTGTTTAGTCGTGCGGTAATACCTATAACGTTAGAATTTCCGAATGGTCCGGTATCACTTGATTCACCATTTTATATTAATCGTCCGCCGATTGAGGAAGTTGCTTGCACTCAAATTACCGAATCAGGAGGAGCAATATGTATAAAAGCAGCCAAAAAAATGGGTAAAAGTTCGCTGGTACTGAGAATTTTGGCACATGCGAACGATGTTGGTTATCAGACTGTGAGTTTAGATTTTCAGCAAGCGGACACAGCAGTATGTACCAATATTGACAAGTTTTTACGCTGGTTTTGTGCTAACGTCAGTCGAGAGTTAGGAATTTCTTCGGAGTTAGATAATTATTGGGATAAAGACATGGGTAGCAAAATTAGCTGCTCGATTTATTTTCAGGATTATTTGCTAGCTCCGTTAAAACATCCTGTGGTATTGGTGCTGAATGAAGTAGATATAGTGCTAGAGTATCCGGAAATCGCCAGAGATTTTTTACCGTTGTTACGTTCGTGGTACGAGCAGGCAAAATCTCATGATGTCTGGCAGAAACTACGCTTGGTGCTTGTGCATTCAGAGGAAATCATTATCCCGTTGCGTTTGACTGATTCACCGTTTAATATTGGTTTACCAATTAAGCTAAAGCCGTTTACCTTTGAAGAAGTTCAGGTTTTAGCAAAGCTACATGGTTTAGATTGGCATAGCGGAGTAGAAGTTGAAAGTTTGATGGCAATGGTAGGAGGACATCCTTACTTAATTAGGTTGGCTTTATACTATTTGGTTGGACAAGGAGGACTAGCTGGGAATTTACAGAAATTGCTACAACAGGCGCCGACAGATACAGGGATTTATGATGCATATTTGCGTCAATATTTATTATTGTTACGTCAACAACCTGAAATTGCAGCAGCTTTTTATGAGGTAATTACGGCTTCTGCTCCGGTAAAGTTAGAAACAATGGCAGCACAACGTTTAGAAAGTTTAGGATTAGTAAATTTGGAAGGTGAGCGTGCGGTGAGCGCGTGTGAATTATTTCGGCTTTACTTTCTGCCTCAACTTGATTTTAGCCAAAAAACAACGATTACTCGCGTTGAAGCGTTAGAGCGAGAGAACCAGCAGTTGCGATATCGTTCGAGTGTTGACGAACTAACACAGCTTGCAACTCGTCGTTACTTTAATACTTACCTACAAATTGAATGGCAGCGTTATGTTGGCGAAAGCGAAAAAGGTACACTGAATGAAAGAACACCGTTATCATTGATAATATGCGATATCGACTACTTTAAAATCTACAATAAAACCTACGGAGAAACCGCTGGTGATGACTGTTTGCGTCAAATTGCTAGGGTAATTCAGAATGTAGTTAACGATATAGTTGATGATGGCAATAGGTATAATTTGAATGCATCTACTACTGTAAATATGCGGGAGTTGTTCAAGTCGGTATTAGTTGCGCGCTATAGTGGCGAGGAGTTTGCTGTTCTTACCCGTATGGATGCTGTAACAGCAGTTAGTATTGCTGAGAAAATTCGCGCTTTAATTAAAGAACTAGCAATACTTTGTGATTATCCTGGAATCGGAGGACTTCCTGCCAATGTTCTTACCGTCAGTATTGGAGTTGCCAGTATTGTGCCAACAGCACAAACAGAACCTGACAGTATTGTCACATCTGCTGAAAAAGCACTAAATCTTGCAAAACGTCGAGGACGCGATAAAGTCGTTCTTGGCTAAAGGAGTTAAAGATAGGACAACAAATAGTCGAACATACTAGACATACTAAACATTTTAGACTAGACTTAAGAAGTAGTCTAGAAACACGAGATGTCAACAAACTATGTACCACCAAGGGTCGCTGCCTCTAAACTTGGAGTCAGTACCAAAACGCTCGAAAGGTGGCTCGAAGCGGGGAAAATCGAAGGAATCTTCACCCAAGGAGGTCAAAGAAGATACAACCTTGATTCAATTATCCCTATGCGAAGAGGAAATCCCACAGACTCTAGAGCAACCGTACTTTATGCCAGAGTTTCAAGCCGCAGTCAAAAATCTGACCTTGAACAGCAAATTAACTTTCTTAAGTCTCGTTATCCCGATGCAGAAATTATCACCGACATTGGAAGCGGACTCAACTTCAAACGAAAAGGTCTTCAAGCCTTACTGGACAGAGTTCTCTCAAACAATATCAAACTTGTTGTCGTTGCCCACAAAGATAGGCTTTGCCGTTTTGGGTTCGATATTATCTCATGGCTCTGTACTAGGC
>NZ_RSCL01000001.1:558653-947126 GCF_003991905.1 Dulcicalothrix desertica PCC 7102
ATACGGACTTAGAAAGTACAAAAAACAAATTACTCTTGACAGTGAGCTACCGAGTATATCCAAGTAAAGAACTTGCTGTCATTTGGAAAAAATGGGTTGCTGCCGTCCGTAAGGTTTACAACATTTCTATTGCTTATCTTAATCAAAATCAGGGTTTTGAGAAAGTTGGAAATAAGGGTGGTAAGATGGGTTTTAGGACAATGCTAAAATCTTCCGGTCTAATCCCGCAATGGTGTAACGATTTAAACGTATCTAAAATACTAGATAATGCATCAATGGAGGCTTATAAGGCATGGTCTCTTACTGCAAGAAATCCTAACTTTATAGGTAAGGGTAAAAATAAGAAACCACATCCTCAAGCAGGGTTAAAAATAGCTAAGTTCCGTAGTGTTCGTGACCAAAAACTAACAATCCAATTTGACCCTACTGCTTATAAAAATGGTAGATGGATGGTTTCTACAACTAAGCATCTACCAAAGCCAGAATTTAAAGGTCAAGAGTTCTGTATTTTGACTGATGGTTCCACTGAACTAACCTATAACAAGGGTCGTTGGTTTGCTCACTTTCCAGTTGAGTCTGAGAAAACCCCGTCTGTTACAAATAAAGTAATAGCTCTTGACCCCGGTGTTAGAACTTTTATAACAGGCTTTGATGGAAGTGATTTTCTTGAGTTTGGGAATGGAGATTTTAACAAAATAGCTAAACTTTGTTCTCATCTGGATAAGCTTAAATCAAGGCATGATAAGGCTGTTGGTCGTAAGTTTAAACGATTAAAATACAAGTTAAGGCAAGCAATGGAAAGAATCAGAACACGGATTAAAAATTTACGTTCTGAGTGCCATAAGCAAGTTGGCTCTTATCTTGCAAAAAACTACGATATCATTGTGCTTCCTACTTTTGAAACTTCCTCCATTATCGTAAAAAAGAAGCGAAAGTTAAAGAACAAAACAGCGAGAGCAATGATGAATTGGGCGTTCTATCAGTTTTCTCAAACCTTAGAACATTTGTGTAACCGTTACGGTTCCAAATTGGTGAGAATAACTGAAGAATATACTTCAAAGACCTGCACAAAATGCGGTCATGTTCATAGAAAACTAGGTAGTTCTAAGAACTTTAAATGCCCAAATTGCAGTTATGAAATCGACCGAGATTTTAATGGAGCCGTGGGGATTTTCCTCAAGGCAATGTGGGATACCACCTTCACTGACTCTGTTGGTGATGTTGTACTAAACATCCAGAATGTCCTAGATGTTCAAAGATGTCCAGGTTAAAAGTATCAGAAAGACTTTGAAGCTTTACTTACTGGCGCCACAGAAGTAGATTAATTATCGTAGTTTTTTTGTACCACAATGAAATACCAGGTACTCAACCGAATTTTGAACAAATATCAGGTACCACGTAAATTTGAACGTTTAGAAGTGGATGCCAATTTTAATATTATTAGTACATCTGAAGGAGTTGAACAATTTGCTCAAAACCCTGAACAGGTAATTATCGGTCAAGATGTTCGACAAGGTTTTCCAGAACTTATTGGTTTGGAAGATGTTTTGTTATCTATATTGCACGGTGAAGAAGAATTATTTGAGATTGAAGGAGTTAACCGATGCAATGAAAATCAAGGTGATTTATATATTGATGTTTATATTCTGGCTGAAAAAGAAGATAATTTTGCTTCCCGGTTGATTATTTTAATTGAAGATGTCACAAGTAAGATGCTAATAGAGCATGGGTTTTCGCAGCATCTGAAAGAGGCAAATTTACTATCGAGTGTTTTGATGTCATATAAAAATTATATGGACAAAATTATCACTTCGATGGCAGATGCTTTTATAGTGACAAACAAATTTGGCAATATTAAAAAGGTGAATCGGGCGGCAACTGAATTATTTGGATATAGCGAAGCTGAACTGATAGAGGAACCGATATCAATTTTAATCGACGATAATAGTTTATTACAGAAAGGGATTCAACAGCCTAATTTGTTTCAAAAATATTTCCAAAATATAGAAGTTATTTGCCGTACTAAAACTCAAGAAAAAATATTAGTTGCTTTTTCGTGTTCGGTAGTTGAGAAAAAAATCAAAGGTTTAGAAGATATTGTGTATGTCGGTCGAGATGTTACAACTCGTAGACGTAGACAGCAGCATCATGCCGTCCAATTTGCGGTGACTCGTGTATTATCAGAGTCTTTGAGTATTGCTGTGACGATACCAAAAATTATACAGGCAATTTGCGAAAATTTAGGATGGGATTTAGGAGAACTATGGACACCTAACCAGTATATCACGGCGCCTTATAAACGTGTAGCTTCTTCATATGTAAATCCAACTCTTAGATGTGTAGAATTGTGGTCTGCACGTACTATTGCTGCACGTAGTTTTAAATCAGTAAGTTGGCAAACTACATATACAAGTGGTGTTGGTTTACCAGGTCAAATTTGGGAAACACGCTCTCCATTATGGATACGAGATATACAGTCTGAAATTGATACGCGCGCGATTGCTGCTAAAATGGCAGGATTACGAGGTGCGTTTGGTTTTCCTATCCTGGACGATAATCAAGTCTTTGGGGTAATGACTTTTTTTAGCCGCGATGTCCAAATTACTGATATTGATTTATTGCAAATACTCGTATCTACAGGTAATCAAATTGCAGAGTTTATTAAGCGTAAACACGCAGAAGAAGCTTTATTAGAAAGTGAAGAACGCTACCGAGATTTGTTTGAAAACGCGAACGATTTGATACAGTCTGTAACTTACTATGGGAAGTTTATATATGTAAATCGTGCTTGGTGTGAAACTTTGGGATATAGCGAAGCTGAAGTTGCTAATTTAAATATGTTTGAAATTATTCATCCTGAGTATCAACAATACTGCCGTGAGATTTTTTACAAAGTTATAGCGGGTGAAAAAATTGATACTATGGAAACAGCATTTTTAACTAAGCAGGGTGAAAAAATTATTGTCGAAGGTAATATAAGTTGTAAATTTGTTGATAATAAACCAGTCGCTACACGCGGTATTTTCCGCAACATTACAAGGCGAGTTGCTACGGAAACCGCACTTCGTCAGCAACAAGAGCAAACCGAACGTTTGTTACTAAATATTTTACCAGAAACGATAGCGAATCGGCTTAAGAACAAACCAGGCAACATCGCTGAGAATTTTACTGATGTATCGGTTTTGTTTGCTGATATAGTTGGATTTACTCAAATATCATCGAAGTTGAGTGCTATTCAACTTGTAAGCTTACTCAACCAAATTTTTTCAGCCTTCGACCGACTCAGCGAGCATTATGGGTTAGAAAAAATTAAAACTATTGGTGATGCGTATATGGTAGTTGGTGGTTTACCAAAACGGCGCCTTGACCATGCCGTTTGCATAGCTTGTATGGCACTTGACATGCAGAACGCAATCAAAATTTTTAATAATGATAATCACCAGAACTTTAATATTCGTATTGGCATTCACAGTGGTGCTGTGGTTGCGGGTGTAATTGGGATTAAAAAGTTTGCCTATGACCTTTGGGGGGATACGGTTAATATTGCCAGTCGCATGGAATCACACGGTTTGATTGGCAAGATACAAGTATCGGAAACTACATATAAACTTTTGCGCGATAAATTTATCTTTGAAGAACGCGGTGAAATAGAAGTTAAGGGTAAAGGTAAGATGACGACTTATTTGTTGGTTGGGAAAAGGGAATAATATTAATTTTTGATGCGTGGATGTCTGGGACGACATGGGCTACCTACACAAACTTGTCCAGCGGGCATGTTAGCAAAAACACTACTACGGGCGCCAATAACTGCGTTTGCACCAATATTTACACCTGGTGCGACAAAGCAGTCTGCGGCAACCCAGGCGCCATCATGAATTGTAATGGCAGCAGTTTTGAGTCCAAATGCTGGGTCTTTCATGTCGTGACTACCTGTACATAGATAGCTTTTTTGAGAGATGACGCAGTTACTACCGATATTTATATGGTCTAAACTGTAAAAAACAACGTCATCACCAACCCAACTATAATCTCCGATTGTTACTTTCCAAGGATATGTAAAACGTGCGGTTGGTCTAATTAGAACATTTTTACCGATACGGGCGCCGAATAATCGTAGGATGGCACAGCGTAAACCGTTGAATGGATGGAGAGTTAAAGGAAAAGTTACTGCTTGCACGAACCACCACAGTAATATGTACCAAGTTGGGCGCCCTCGGTCAAACCAAGATTGGTCATATTTGCTTAAATCGGTGAATGATTTTACTTGTTCTTGGTTTTTTATTTCACTAATCATGAATATAGTAGCTACATGTTATCTATCTTGGGAAACAGGTATTTTTGCTTATTGATTATTAAGTGGGTGGGTGGGCGGGCAGGATGCCCGCTCCACAAGATGATGATGTTAGATAGCTGTTTCTGCTTCTTGTTGTTGGAATTTTGGGGCTGTTTTGGTTGGTTTTTTAGCGGTGTTTAGTTGACCGTTACAGCTACGTAATTCGTATAGTTTGACCCCGATTTGGTATTCGTATTGACTTAGTAAGCGACCGTATATGTAACCGGCTTTGCCATCGAGAAAACCACGTTGAATGATGTAAAACAAAATGAAGCGTAGTAAGGGTTTGAATGGTAGTCTTACCCAGATTTTCTTTAAAAAACGTTTGCGTTGAACGGCGTCACCAAATAGTGAGGCACCGATTGTGCCGTCGTCATCTTTTCCTGTGAGGATGTTATAGTAAACGCGCGCTTCCCAGTTGGAATAACGGTTGTGTCTTTCTAACCAGTGGAATAAATCACGAAAATCTTCGTGAAGCATGTCGTTTTTGAGGTAGCCTACTTTACCAGGGAGGATGACGTGTTCATGAACTTCGTTATCGCCTGTGTTGCGGATTTCTTCGGTGTTGAGATTTTCGTAACGTCCGAGCTTGTGCTTAAATAAACGTAAATTCCAGTCAGGATATTTACCACCGTGGCGAATCCATTTACCCATGAAGAATACGCGACGGTTGAGGTAGAAACCATCAAATTGAGACTGCTGGTCAGATTGTTGGTCATTTTGGATGGATACAGCAATTTCGTCCCATAATTCTGGGGTGATACGCTCATCACAATCGACTATTAATATCCACTCGTTGCGGAATGGTAAATTTTCTAATGACCAGTTTTTCTTTTTGGGCCAGCGTCCGTTGAAGTGGAACTGGACGACTTTGGCGCCGTAACTAGTAGCTATTTCTGCGCTTTTATCTGTGCTTTGGGAGTCTACGACGAAAATTTCATCGGCTTGCTGTAAGCTAGCTAAACAAGCAGGGAGATTAGCTTCTTCGTTTTTAGCTGGGATGATGACGGAAACAGGTATTTTATTAGACATAATATCTATAGTTATTTATTTAATTACTAATTATTTTTTTGATAGAAGACCTTGAAGGGCGGCGTTTAAATATCCAATTTGACCATAAGCGTATACGAGTTTGTCAAAGCGTTCTGCTGGGTCAGATATATACTGCACTGATTTATATAAACCGCGTAAAAATCGCTCGCTGCCACGCTGTAACTGTCCAATGCCTGCTTTTCCTGCTAGCTGTTCACGATAACACTCGCTAATGCCTTGCCACCAACCGCGATTAAAGAACCAACTACGTTGTAAACGTTCTGTTTGGACGTTGTGTGCAGCTAGTGCATTAGGAAGGTAAGCAACTTGCCAACCTCGACCAATGGCAAGTTCGGTCATTTGTAGTTCTTCGTTCGACAATAATTTTTTGCCGACTCGACCAAGATTAGCGTCAAAACCTCCAACTTCCTCTAGAAAACTGCGACGAATCGCATAATTTAATCCTCTTGGAGTTAAACCTGGATTATCTATATATATAACTTTATCGCCTAAATCGTATGCACCCAAGTTAGCCGCCAAACCAGGGGATAGCCATGCAGGCGCCTCCTGTCCTGGCGGATAAATAAGCGTAACTTTACCACCGGCTATTGCTAGTTTAGAGTTAGCTTCAAACGCTGAGTGCAAAGTGTCTAACCATGAAACGCTCGCTTCGGCATCATCGTCGAGATATGCTAGGATTTTGCCTCTCGACGATGATGCGCCTGTATTACGTGCGACTGATAAACCAAGAACTGGTTCAAAAACGTAACGCAGGCGCGCATCTGCAAGTCGCTGTTCGACGACTTCGCGAGTACGGTCGGTTGAACCGTTATCGACGACTACAACTTCAAAACCAACGGCAGTTTGTTGTGCTAACAGGCTATCAATCGCGGCGCCCAAGTAGGTGTCTCGGTTGTGAGTACAGATGATGGCTGAGATAAGCGTTTCAGGCATAATAATGTAAGGTGTGTGGCACAGCCAACGAACGCGAAGATGCGATACACATCTTCATATTTACATCGTAAATAGGCAGTGAACTGCGTCTCTACGATTTGTGCTGATGATGCTAATCTATACCAAAATTATGAAGCTTACCAACCGAGTTTTTTCGGAAAAACTTCTAATTCTTTATTTCTATCCCTAGATACTACGGAGACTGAAGATGTCCATGTAACATTACAAGGGTTTCTGACAATTGGGAAAGGCGATTTTCTAAATACTGTTTACGTTCTAATAGGTGGCGCAATTTTTGGTAGCGCGCAATAGCCATACTGACATTAGCGACTTGTTCGGGTGGACAAGGACGACTCCATACTTTACCCGCTGCATCTAACCCACACAAACGATAGCCAGTGCGTAGCGATTCTTTTGACTTTGTTTGTCCGTGTGTGGCACAAATTTCTTCAACATAGTCCATTAAGCGGTCAACTTCAGCGTGACGTAGTGCTGCGGTTCCAATTGTGGCATCGGTCGCTTGTACTGATTGCGACTCTAGCCAACCGTTAACGATGGGACCTTCGATATAAACATCTTGAATTTGTCTAATTACCGTTTGTAATTCAACTTGCCAACCTGTGACAATTTGCTGAATTTCGGAAAGAAGGTTACTTGCGAGTGCTGGATTGGCGCCATTACGATGACTAGTGAAAGCAGGTGTTTTAAATTTTGGTAAATCCGGCGCCTTCCATTCATCATCTTGTGTAGATTCTACAGAAAAAGCTTGCACAGATTCATGCGTATGTGGATTAAATATATTTGGATCTGAGATATTTTGGTTAGAGATTTCAGTAACTTTACTGATTACTTCTTGCTCTAGTTGTGTGTGCGTTGTCTGCCTGCTAGCATTGATTTCAAAAGATAATGCTGGTGATGGCGCCCCTTGATGTATCTCTTGTGTAGTGCTTTGTGGTACTAAATTGTGTAGAGTCGTCTCAATACGCTTGATGCCTGCTTTCATAAGGAATTCCTGTGTTAATAAACAAAAGAAGAGGAAATAAAAATTAGTAGTGCAAAAGTACCTACATATTAGTGGAAGGCACTTTGAAGAATTTATAGGGACACCGTATTTTAAATATTACCAATCTTCCACTCTTAACCATTGCCGAATAACCCTGATAATCGCTTCAACCTGTATAACTTACATTTTATAGACGAAAACACTGATAGTATTTTTATCCATTAAAAATTATTTCAGCACGAAAATAGTATTTATACACAAAAACAGTTAGATGTTTTTAGATAAACTTAATATAGTTACTCTGCGCGCATATACTAAGGAAGAACTTTGGGTAAAGTTATATTAGTCACAGGGCCAGCACGTTCTGGTAAAAGCGAGTGGGCTGAAAAACTTGCTTTAAATTCAAATAACGTTGTATATATAGCTACTGCAAACAGAGATACTAATGATGTTGAGTGGCTTTCTCGGATTCAGCGACATATTGTTAGGCGCCCGCAAAACTGGTCAACGCTAGAAGTGCCAATTTTAATATCACAGGCATTAGCTAATGTCAAGCCGCAAACTTGTATTTTGGTTGATTCTTTGGGAACCTGGGTGGCAAATCTACTTGAACAGGAAGAACTCGAATGGAATAACACTGTGCAGGATTTTTTAAATACAGTAGAACTAGTTGCAAGTGATATTATATTTGTTGCTGAAGAAACAGGGTGGGGAGTTGTGCCAGCGTATCCGATAGGGAGAACGTTTCGCGACCGTTTGGGTTCGTTAGTTCGGCGCCTGAGTAAGATTTCTGATACGGTTTACTTGGTTACAGGAGGATATGCTCTCGATCTTAGTAGATTAGGGACGGCTATTGAGTGAGGAGGAAGGGAGGGGAAGGGCGGGTTTAGAGGAATTTTTGATTATTGACTGGGATATTGGTTAACCCGCCCGTACAGATGTATATTCTTAAGTCTTTATTTATGATTGGTGGTATGGAGTTGAATACTGAAAACTTATAATAGGAGCATGGCAAATACAGTTGAAGTAAAAAAATATCTAGCTTATTGGTTTCAGCTAGGTAAACGTGTTGTTATTAATAACGGAACAGCGACCTTGCTGCCCCGGAAAATTTTTGCAGATAGTGGCTATAGCTTAGAATTTGAAGAATGTTGGCAAAAGGTAATTGAGGCGCCAAATCGTTGTCATCTTGAGGGTACGCACGAAACAATTGCCGAGCTTTTGGAGTCGGAATGGGAAATTGAGTCTTGTGCGCGGTGCGATATGCCAGTTCCAATGCGACATATGGGAATGCCAGCTATAGCTTGTCCTTGCTTTGATTTAGCAACTTGGCCTAATACTGAAATACCATCACCACGAGGTCCAGTTAACAGCCAGGAAAAACTTTTTAGCATTCGCAATCGTTTGATGAAACGTTAGCGGTTTTGGTTTTAAATTTTATCACTATTATTTTTTATTTTTAAGCAGAAGGCAGAGGGCTTGTGTATACGCTCTCTGCCTATGTTTTAAGGGTACATTTTCAATACTACTCGGTTCAGAATTTAAATCCCCCCTAAATTCGACTGATATCATGTCCGGTTGATTACCCATAAATTACCACGTTACGTAGAGACGCGATTAATCGCGTCTCTACAATGATTTTATTATGGTTATGCTCCCGGACATGATATGACCGTATACACAAGTATTAAAACGCTTGTTTCTCATAGCTTGGGCAATCAAAACGGTGCCTACGAGTTGTACTCAGTTTCTTCATTTATGGTGAGAAACCCGGTTTCTGTTTGTTTGCATCAGTAATTTTTCTATTTAGTCAACAAGAAACCGGGTTTCTTTAACTTGTGTGTACACCATAGGCGCGCAGGAGGGGGGCTAAACGCCTTATAAAGTCACTGACATCTTGCAGCTTGAACTTATTGAGAATGAAAAAGCTTGTAACACCTATTTTTACTCAGGGTGGTGCCTACCTTACGTTCCCCATAGAAGGTGCAAGATGTCACGTCATATATATTAGGGAGATTGATTATTGCGAAAAAACAAAAATAAGTATATATACTGTTGGCAAATCAAAAATTTGATTATATGTGCTTAGTATTATTACTGTTAACTTTATATTTGTTTAAAATATTATTATCTATTTTTATGCAAAGATTACACTTTTAATACGGTTACGGTCTTAGTATAGTTACATAAGCACATCTACCAGCTAGGTTTATTACCTAGTTGAGAATGCGGTAATGCATGTATTGTTTGCCAGTAAAAATTCAGGCATCAAATATAAAACTGTGGAGATTGCGTGCGTAGTTTGATTTAGTAGTCAAACTATACGCTTTGATTCGCAATTTCGCTGACTGTCTTACTTATAAGGTAGCTATTTGAGCTTGCATGTTGTAATTTATTTAACAATTAATTGGAATTATCGAATGCAAAGATATTTAGGGCTAGTAAAACATTTTTTACTTATAGCAACTCCTGCGATTGCAACGCTAATTGCTAGCGTACCTGCCCAAGCTGCAACTTTGGCATCTTCAGAAGCAAAGTTTCAGCTAGAGAATTTCAGCATTAACCCAAAAGATATTTTCACAGACGTAGGAGCTTTTACAGAAACCATTAGTCCGAGCGGTATTGGTGGCGCCACGGCAGATGCTAGCGCAGAAGCAAACTTTGAAATATTCGATAATCCTAGACAGACATCTGCGAATAATACTTCTTTTAGCAAGGTGATTGGTGAGCGCGCAGATGATATTGCTGTAGCCGAAAGCATTGCTGGAGTAATTGGGTATAATTTTTTAGTTCCTAAAGGCGCCACTTTTTCTTTTGATTACAGCGGTTTTTTAGAACTCTTGACTTCAATTGATAATCCTGTTGAAGAGAGCGCTGTTTCTGAAGGTCTAGTTTCGTTGATGTTATACGACGAAAAAGATGGCAGTCTTTTAGACTCAATTTCTTTGAAAGGTAAAATTGCAACTCCAAATAATGGAGACTTTATTACTTACAAGAATGCTGGAAACTTTTCTATTGCAAATGCGTTTACACAAAATTCTTTTGGTGGTGTGAAAGAATTTGCTCGAACGGATGTCAATGGACGCTATTCTCGAATGTTCGCTTCGGAGACAAGTTTAAGATTGGTTGAGTTCAAATCAAATCGCGCGGCTGTTGCGGTTCCAGAAAATACCAGTAGTATTGGTTTGGTTATGGTTGGAGGAGCTATGATTATAGTAGCAAAAATAAAGCGTAGATCAATGTTAAAAAATTTGTAATAATTGCAGCTTGTGGAAATGCTATATATCCACAATAAAGACGCGATATATCGTAAATCAAAACACGATATATCGCATCTCTACATTTATGTACTAACGCTTACAGACTTTGAAATAACTGTACCATTTTCATGAATATGAATTGAAACCGATTGGCTGACTTGACAATCATTCGTATCAGATCCACTTACTACACTTTTCGCTTCTGCAATTACTTTGCCATCTGATGAAACGTAACGTTTAGTTACAACTCGATATTCTGTCATAGTTTTGACCTCCTATGAAGCTATTAAAAAGCTACTGATTTGAGCAGGTCGATATATGCTCTAATCAATAGCTGTAAAAACTAAGCTAAAGTAAAGCTAGCTAAATACTCAATGATACTGATGAACGTGTTTTCACATATTGCTCTCCATCAGAAACGCTAGCAGCAATTGCACCAGCAACTCCATATGCAAGTGAAACGTCTACTCCAGCATCTATGGTGCCTTTTTTCTTATTTACAATATAGCCCGCTTTGTAAGCTGTGTTATAGCCACTATCAGCACTAGCAGACCAGGCGCCTTTTCCAGTTCCAGAATAAACTTCTTTATCAAATCCGCCGCAAATTTGACTAGCTAATTCGGTTTCCACTACAAAAAAACTGAGGTCATCTATTGTTATTCGATGCATATTTTTGTCCCTTTTTAAAATATAAGTATCGCCAAAGATATTTAATATCTTCAGCGATTTTCAGTAATTTTGAAAAGTGTTAAAACTTCCTCTAAAATGATAAGTACATGCTTGTACCAAGCTTTATTGCTTAGAAGTTATAAACACTTATAGGGAAATTGCGTTCTTAGTTAGAGACGGAGGAAGAATAAGCACCAGAGTAAGAGGAAGCATAACCTTTAGTACTGGTGCTAGTGAAAGTAGAAACTTCGGTAGCAGCAAATTTTTTACCTTTTGCGTATGCATCTGCTTCTGCATCGGCGAAAGCAAAAATGTCTTTACCCTTACCATACTTCTTGGCACTGCCACCTTGGATGTTTTGAGCTTGGTTAGCAACTTCGATGTGAGATAAATCGTTGATAATCATGATTGATTCTCCTGAGAATTCAATAATTATATTTATCTAGGAATTCGGTCGTACAGAAATTAGTTTCTGTCTCAGTCACTTTTATAAGTTATCACTATAAATCTTTAAAAGCAAGTATATTGTGATAAGTTTTCGCAATAATTAATAGGTTTTATATACATAATGCAAATGATAATATTTTTATTAAAATTTGCATAATATTCCTCAATATTGAGTTGTGAAAAAAATAGCTAAACACCAATAATCACCCAATTTAATATGTTAAAAAATTGAGTGCGGCTAAAAATGATATATATGAGTAGTGTTTTCAACTAAAATTATTTCACTGATGCCGAATCTTAGGATGAATTACTGCAATATGAAAGTGCAAAATCCAAAATTTCAGCGCGCGCTAATATGCGTTCGTAAATCTTGGGATACTTATCTATCAAATCTTGCACCACTTTCCCGTTCAGATAAGCAAGCTGCAAATCATCTGAAGACCTGGCACTGTAATCATGAAACGAAGGAGCGCCAAACAGCGTTGCCTCACCAAAAGTCTCATATGAATGAAGCGTAACTATCAAGTTGTCTGCTGCATCCGATATGCCTACTTTACCTGCAAGCACGATATAAATACCACTACTATTAGTAAGTTTTTGCCAAAATTGCTTTGCTGGTGGCGGTTTCAGAATTTCCACCGCGCTTAGGCAAACTTCCAAATCTTTTGTAGAAGGCTGCTCGCCCAAAATAGTGATGATGGCTCGACTAAGTTCCTGCTCCAAAAATACCGAAGACACCTTTTACCTCCATAGTTCAAAATGTATATATCTAATGCGAGCAACTACCAACCTGCTAATTACGGCACCGTAATTTTCAAGGCTACTGATACAAGCAAATAAAATGTATACAAGTCGGTAAATTACTAGACATTCGTCTACGAAGGCGAATAAAAGTCTTCTATGAAAAGACTTAAGCACCAATATAAACGTACGTCAATATAAAGCTACGTAACTATAAGTATCGAAGTAAGTGTCTAAGTGCATCAAAGCTTTGCCGCGCAAAACTTGATTCTGAGTCAAATCAAGTGCCATAATTAACAGAGTTGTTTTAATGTTGACAGCATTAACAAGGCTTTACTGTGGCTAGCTGCTTTCGACCTCTGGCAAGGATAAAAGCAGTGTAAACAGTTACCTTGTGAAGCTAACTTTAAAGACGACGTGATAAGCAGCTAAACTTGGGTATTTCCCCTGGAATTCGATCTGCTGGGGGAAAATATCCGGTTTATTATTGACCTCAGTTTAATTTATAAGCTCCAAAATGTTTTAAATTGTTACTAAATTTTTAATTTAGCTTTAGAATCAGACACAAAACCTTACAATTGCAGGCAAAATAATGGGCTTCTGAAATTGACTGCTATCGAACTAGGTACAGATCAAAGCAGTGCTATGTTTTTCATAAATTTAGTTTCCCCAAATCTATAAACTATATGAGCTACGCACTATTTCATTTAAATGTCCAATATAAAAACTATTGGCGTATAACACTGAGTAGTTATATAGCTGCATGAGTGTTTACAATAGTTGATACTAATTGGAATGAATACGACAAGGAACAGCACAAACATAATTTGTTTCTTTAAAAATACTTACAGAAAACTGTAGTAATTTAAACGGTTTATAACAATCTTTATCGTGAGTTTACATAAACTTCACATAAATTTTACACCGCTTTGCCATAAAAACACGGGAATTGCTTATATTGAACAGAATATATGATACTTATGTTCTGCCAATAGCAATTCTTCAAGCTGTGGTTGCCTATATAATTTACGGCGTTGCTGATTTAATGTATGAAAACAATTTTGTTTTGTATCGATACCATAGCCCTAGTTATAGAAAATTGTATTGCTGGTAAAGTTCTTTTGTACTATAGCATGTATATTTTGTTGCTGTCAGGCAAAATGGTAGGAAACCGGGGAAATGGGAGAGACTATGCTGAAAAATCTTGATTTATCTTCATATTCCCGGTTTCTTGAAAATTTTATCAGTTAGGGTCGATCAGTCGCCTTGATCCTAACAGTCTCTATCGCATAGTTATCTCCTCCTCGATAACGAGTTTTAACCTTCGCTCGATCAAAGCCTTCAAGACCATAATCGGTATCAACTGTAGGGTCTTCACCAATTGCAATAGCTAATCCTGTACCGGTTACCTTAGAAACACCGTTTTTCTTAGTCGTTGAATCAATGTTTACATCAGTGAGAGTAAGAGAATTGTTTCCCCCTGCTGTTGCATTAGCTACTATGAATATATCAGCACCACCAAAAATTAAGTCGTTTTCTTGAGTATTCTTTAAATAGGACAAATCATTAATTAGCATCATGAGCCTATGAGTGTGAATTAACTAAAGTTTACGCATTGACAAAGTAGACAATTTCGAGATGCACTGCAAGATGTGGATATAGCTTGTGCAACTCTATAAATTGTATAGTAATCGCCGCTAGAATTTATTAATAAAATAATATCATTGACCAGATCAATTTGTAAAGTAATGATATTCTTAATTAATTTTTTAAACTGTGATTGTTTAGTTTAAATTGGCGATTTAGACCTCAACTGAAACTAAGTTGGCTCCCTTTTTAAATTTTAATTTATAGATTAAACTTTTAAGCTTGACTTTTGGAGTTTTAACCTTGAATGTTGAATTTTTATTCAACGATATTGGAAATAATTGGGAAACAATTTCTTCTCGTAGGGGAGCTGCTTCATCTTCAGCTAACAAGACAAATAAATTTGCTAGCGCTTGTGGAGAACGGTCAAGTTGAATAATTTGTTGAATTAAACGAAAAGCACTACTAACATCGCCAAATTCTAGAAATTTTTTTGCGTCTGCTAGAAAAAAACGAAAGTAATAATTGTGAGCTTTTGCTGTAATCTCAGCGCAATGCTCAACTGGGAGATAACTCTTTGATATTTCAATTGTATCAATAATGGATGTGACATCCGCACGAGTTTTACACAGCTCGTTGGTAATACTTTTAACATGCTCACGGTAGCAAGCTAAAGTTTCCGGTTCATACCAGCAATCATAAGAAACTGCAATGCGTTTGTAGAGTTCCCAGTCGTTTGAGTATAACAATTCAGGAAGATATACCCCATTACGTTCATGGGCTTCCCGACGAATTACTACTGCACATATATTTAATAAATTTGCTACTCCAATTTGCTGTAGCCAATCTCGAACAATTCCTCGTTGATTGCTATCTAACTTCGGCGAGTGAATTAATTTACCCTGCTTATTAACATTCTCATATCCTGTAAAAGCAAATGCTACTGAGTCCGGACACTCCAGAAGGCTTTGCTTCAAACGAGCATAAAAACCAGGGAGTACATAATCATCATCGTGGAGTAGATGAATCCACTTACCACGACTGAGTGCAATACCTGTATTACCATTTCTGATGGCGCCTATATTTTCAGGGTTGCGGTAGTAACGTACCACTCCTCCCCCAATCTCATACACTAGTTCAAACAAGGGCTGTATACTGGCATTGTCGATGACCAGAATTTCCATTTCCTCTGCCCCAGTCCACTGTTCGAGTACACTGGCAAGGCATTGCAGGAGATAGTCAGTGCGGTTATAAATCGGAATGACTACAGAAAATATTGGTCGCTCATCACCATCTGTAACTGGAGCAATAGCAGGAAAAGTATAGTCTCCCACAATTACTTCATGTACAGGAATTGGGGGTGTTACTAGCACCTGTTGAGGAGTTTGAGCATTTTCATAAACTTCCGTAGCTGCTGCGTAGTGAGGATTAATGAGCTTTAACCCTCGCCGATAAACTGCAACTGCTTCCTTTAAATTATGCTGTATTTGGTAAATCTCTCCTAAGCCTATGTAAGCTTCTCCACAATTGGGATTGAGTTCAATTGCTTTGTTATAGCAAGCCTCAGCATTCTTCAAATCACCTGCTTTTTTCAACCTAAGACCTAACTGATGGTTTAAAGCGGCGTAGTAGAGTTGTTTTTCTGATGAGAGTTGCCCTTGAGCGTGGAGGGTGTTGCCTAAGTTCACCGAAGCTTCGGTGCAGTTGGGCTGTAGTTCCAAAGCTTTTCGATAGCAGCTTATAGCCTCATCATATTTACTTTGTTGCTGCAAAGTATAACCCAGATTATTATAAATTGATACT
The DNA here is from genome assembly GCF_003991905.1 of Dulcicalothrix desertica PCC 7102. GTDB lineage: Bacteria > Cyanobacteriota > Cyanobacteriia > Cyanobacteriales > Nostocaceae > Dulcicalothrix > Dulcicalothrix desertica. Next base: position 574,483 of record NZ_RSCL01000001.1, read on the forward strand.
GCATCTGGTTGCAAAGAAACAGCTTGTCTGTAAGCTTTTTCTGCTTCTGGTAATAAGCCTTGAACTTGATAGAGATTACCCAAAGCGAACCAAATCTTGGTTGAGTTGGGCTGCTTTTGTAATATTTCTTTATATATCGATTCTGCTTCATCCAATTGATTGGATTTATGGTTTTGCATTGCTATTTGGATGAGAGATTCAATATTATATTCTGGAATATTCGTGGTATTCATAATGAAAATTTGTATAATTTTAAACTTTTAATCGATTTTGATTCCCCCAACAAAAACGCAAATTCTGAGCTTTAATAAACTGAAATAATCTGGAGTTTTCCTGGGGGTATTCATAAAATTTGAATTTTTTATTGCTCTTTGATATCTGTAGAATTTATATTAATTTGTGTTTTGTCTAAAGTTTGCTTTGCTTTTAAAAGCACTTTTAAATGTGTTAATTGGCTTTTCCAAGCTGACCTAGGAAGCAGAGCGGGTTGCTGCAATTTGTCTTTTGATAGCTCTAAATCACTTTTTGCTTCTGGAGGTTCGGCTATTTTTAAATTGTTTGTCATAATTGATTACCCGATTAGTGAGTAAGATTCTTTGTTTTCTTGCCAATCAAGAGACCACTGGATGCGGTCAGCACTAAAATGCAATGGGTCATTTTCTGGTAAGGGAGCGTCTATAGGCTCTACAATTAATTCAAATTCTCCATTGTCAAAAGGTTGTCCTGGCGCCTGAGCTAATAGTACTACACGCTCTCTTAAACCTTGTTCTGCATGGACTAGCGCGCGGTGATGGCAGTAAGGATTGTTACCCCTCTTATCAAAGAATACGTGAGCAGTCCAACTGCAACCCCCACGGCAAAGTTCGGCATATTCACAAGTTTTACAAAAACCCCAGAGGTGCTTGATACCTTCTGATGTTCCTGCTCCTAAATTCATTCGCAATTCTGCTGTATTCTCAATGATATCATGCAGCGTGCGCTCTCTAATATTACCACCTGTATAGGCGGTTGTAGGTAGCGAAGGACAACCTTTAATTGCTCCATCAGCTTCAATTCCTAAAGTCGAAAGTCCGGCGCCGCAACCTTGCCAGAATGACCATTCACTTTCGTTACCCCGTCCGCGTAAAAGCCGTTCGTATGGTCCGTAGTAACCGATGTTATTTCCTGCCTGGAGTTGAACTCCTTCAGCATAAGCACGACGAGCAACACGCGCGAGCATTGGGTAAATATCTAGTAACTCGTAAGGTTGGAGGAGGATATCTGAATTATCGGCGGCATTGCCCATTGGTACAGTAAGTTGAACTTGCCAAGCACGGGCGCCTGCATCACGAATAAGTTCATATATACTAGGAAACTCTGGTGCTGATAAACGATTAATTTGGGTATTGCAACCGAAGGTAATGCCAACTTCTTTGAGGTGACTCATCGTCTTAAAAGCGTATTTCCAAGAGCCTTTTCTACCTCGTAAACGGTCGTGAGTTTGTTCCAAACCATCAATTGAAACGGAAACCGTGCGAATTCCCGCTTCTTTCATTCTTTGCGCGGTTTCCAATGATATACCATAGCCGCCAGTAGTCATGCCACATAACATTCCAGCTTTCGTTATCTCTGAAGCAATCTCTAACCAGTCTGGACGCAGAAATGCCTCACCACCAATGAGGGTAACTTCTTTTATCCCAACGGATGCCATTTGTTTAACAAGTAATAGCGCTTCTTGTGTTGAAAGTTCTTTCGAGCGTGTATTTCCCGCGCGCGAACCACAGTGACTACAGGCAAGATTGCACTTTAAGGTAATTTCCCATACAGCATAACTCGTGCGGTGGTATGTCATGGCTAACTCTCCATCTGGGATTAGAATTAAAAGAGCATGTAATATTAGCCCTTTTTGCGAGGTAAATCTATTGCGATTACAATACCAAGGGCAATAGCAGTATTTTTAGAAACGAGGTATCCAGAGCCATCTATATCAATTACGAAATCACCCTCACCTGCGACAGCTACATTAGCTGTAGGATTATTACCATTCGCTATACCTAATCCTGTACCAATTGCAATGGCGCCACCGTTTCGTAGTGGTTTGGCGAAAGTATTTGTTGATGCATAAGTTTTGGGTGAAGACCCTGTGGCTGATGCATTAGCTGCGACAGTAGCTCTAACAGAACCTAAAATTAAATCGGTTTCTGGGATATTGCCTAGATAGGACAAATCTACAATCTGCATAATTAAGGAACACACTTTTTTAACTAAAATTTACGAACTCACACGAACTCAGTTTATGTATCTGATGCTTGAGAAGTTTGGTCAAGTGGACTAATTACTATGCCATACAAAGGTTGTGGTTGGGGTAGTGGCTTCGGTAATGGTCTAGGCCAAGGTTTGGGCCAAGGTTTAGGATACCCTTTGGGAGGCCAAGATATAACGCCGTATAGTGGTTGAACAATAGAATCTTCTGGAGCAATGCTCGCAATTCCACCAACAGCTCCCACTAGTTCCTCTTCACTGAGTTCGTTAAACTGACCTAATTCTTTTAACTCTAATATTTGGATAGCGGCTGTTTCAAATTCTTTTTGAGAGAAATTATAGCCTTTCTCTTGCAAAAATTGTTCTGCTTCTTCAGCTTTCTTATTAATTAACTGAGTGCGAAAAGCTTCGTCTTTAACAAGTTTGACAAGGAAGTCTTTAACTTTTTGCAAAATTTCTAAAGACATATTATCTTCTCCTGAAATTATTACTTTTCGTAATGCTTTTTTCAATTGGAAATCCTTGAAGCAAAGATTTACCGTAATACATTAGATATGAGAGTACACAGCAGGGTCTGCTACTTGATGTAACTGCTCGGATGCAGAATAATTATCTGTAATGATTTGCGGACATCGTATACAAGCAGCCTTACCTTCCTGCAATTATTGCGGCTTCTTGATCAGAGACAGCGAATAATGCGTCTTTTGTTTCTACTAAACTTCTTCGTGTTATAGCATTTGTAATGGCATCATCAATTAAGTCATTGATTTCCATTTGATGGTTAAATTTTTTGTTTTCTTCCATGTCTCTGTTCCTCTTAACTTTGTTTACAGGGTGGTCAGATTCCCGACTTCTCTAAGAAGTCGGGAATCTTAATGACACAAATTACTAGGGGGTCAAGACGATTTGATAGATGATGTAGAAGCAAACACAAAGTCTGTACCAGTTAACATACCAAACTTGGTTGTGCCATCCTGACTCGTCACTTGATATCCGGATATACCTGCGCTTGTGTTTTCAAGCTTCTCAATAGTATTTCCATCTTCGGAAGCAAGGGGTGTTACCTCTAAAGGTACGCCAGATAGATCAAATAGCTCACTTAGATCAGGCATAAGTCTCTCTAGTAAGGGTTTTACTCTAGAACTTATCCCTATTTCCCCAAGAGTCAATCCACCTTTGACCTCAACCTCATTTTCTGCTACTACTTCACAAAAACTCAAGTCTGATATCTTTAATTGACACATATTGCACCTCTAGTTACATGAAGCAAAAATTGAAGAATTTTAGTTATTTTCATTTGTCTTGTCGATCAATTGCTTAATCATTAATTCACATTATGAGCCTCCTTTTTGAGGTATTCAGGAATATATCTACCTAATTGTTTATGAAATCCTTGACAAATCATCATACTCATGTGATAGCTTTTGCTGTTGATGAATTTTGCTTAAATTCAAGTGGACTTCTGTGTGCTGGGGATTAAGTTCTATTACTTTTTGATAATGGGTAATTGCCTGTTGCCACTTTCCTTGTTCTTGCAGCACAATCCCTAAGTTGTAATGAGCTTCTACTAAATCAGGTTGGAGGGCAATGCTAGAGCGATAGTAAGCTACAGCGGTCTGTAAATCACCAGCTTTTTTCTTTTGCATACCCAACTTGTGATTCAATTGAGCATAGTTAAGTTTTTGTTCGCTTGAAAGCTTGTCTTGGCTGTGCAGCGCATTACCTAAATTAACGTCTGCTTCTATAAAGTCTGGCTTAAGTTCTAAGGCTTTTTGATAGTATTGAACTGCTTCGTCCAATAGTCCTTGTTGTTGCAGAGCAGAGCCTAAGTTGTTGTAAATTGGTAGTGAGTCTGGTCGTAGGGCTAGAGCTTGATGATAAGCGATGACAGCTTCCCCGTACTGTTTTTGAGCAAAACACAAATTACCTAAACTGAACCAAACCTTAACGGAGTCTGGTTGAACTTGTGTCGCAGTATTCAACCATGTAAGAGCGGTTTCGGGTTGCCCTAACTGTTGCGCCAGCATACCTAAACTGTATAAAGCTTCCGGGTGGTCAGGTTGTTTTTCTAGAACTTGACGATATAGCTGTTCAGCCTCAACTAGACGATTGGCTCGATGGTGTTGAACTGCGAGTTGAAGGGTTTCTGCCACATCTGAGGCGCCAAATCGTCTTGGCTTATTAACTACCTTGAAAAGAAAATCCTCTAGCGCTCTAACTGGTTTTAAGTCGCCGTATAACTTATATTTATTTTCAGCAACTTGTCGAGAGATGTGTTGACGATATTCATCATTTTGCCCTAAACGAACTGCCACCTGTACATACTCATCTATAGTTGCAGCAATCGTCTCTTCTAAACCCATCATTTTGAGAATAGCCATAGTATGCCGTCCTCGCATTGTGTCTCCAGACAAGGTGACAACTGGTATATTATGAGCGATTACTTCTAACGTCGAGTTGCATCCTGACCAACTAATGCTATCCAAGAATACATCTGCTGACATGGTAGTACTGATAAACTGTTTACCCTCTAAGCGAGGCAAAAAGATGCAGTAATCTTGATAATTAAGTCCAAATTCCTCAAAACTTCGTTTTATCCTTTCGCGAAACATCTCTGTAATATACTTGCTTTGCTGCGCCTCAACAAAGACAAACTTACACTTAGCTGAGTGTTTAGCTAAGTCCTTGGCAATTCTAGAAAAGACATTATCATACTGTGGTAAATATTTATACAAAGATTGACAGCACCAGAACATAATTTCGTCGTCTGCGATACCAATTTCCCGTTTACTAGTTGGTTGAGCTTCAATTGTTAACGGCGTATAATGAATTGATAAATTCGGCAATCTGACTAACTGTTCTGTATAGTGTTCTTGAGCATTTTCTGGTTCCATTAAGTCACTGCTCAAATAATAGTCAATCGTCGGTAGTCCACTAGTAACAGGGTGTCCCCAAGATGTCATTTGAATTGGAGCTAGCCTTAAACAACCCAATTTTACTGTTGTTGAGTCCATGCCAAATTCTGGAAAAATTAGGATGTGTAACTTGTCTTGTTGAATAATTTCAGCCCACCTTTCCAGCGGTAAAGAACCTTGAGTAAATTTGTCAAATGCTTTCGCAGCAGAAGTAGTTCCCGGATCGCGTTCGTTGTTCGTGTGATAGCCAAATAATTCAAACTCGCTTCTATCCAAGTTTTCTACCCAACCCTTTAAGGGGATTTTCCAATTAGAATGATTGTAAAAAAATCTGGAAACAAAACCGATGCGAATTTTTTGATTGGCTGCTAATTTTGGCAGGGCGATGGGTTGGTGCCACTGAGGATAGCGACTCGACATTAACCCAGCAATCATTTGCCCATAAATTTGCTGCAAAGGACGGTCATTTAAGCCTTGATAAGCTAGATAAAAAGGCTGAATGAGACCAACACTTATAGCTGCCTCTGCTCTTTCAGAGGAAGTCGCAACTTGATAGTAGTTCGCTAAAGAAAGCAGATGTTGCTGATAGTGCTTTCGCTTCAAATCAATCTCGTCAACACTGGAATAAATAGTTGGTAGCTGACTTACACAAATGCCTAACTTTGCTTCAGCAAAATTAGGATCAATTTTTAAAACTTGATTGTATGATTCTATCGCTTCCTCTAGGCGCCCCTGGTCGTAAAGTGTGTTTCCCAAGTTCTGATGAAACTTAGGATAGTTATGCTTAAAGCTGATAGCTTGCTTGAAGGATTCAACAGCTGCATCAAACTTATTCTGTTTCTTAAAGATAGCACCTAAGTTGTTATAGGTACCAGCGTAGTCAGGCTTAATAGCTAATGCTCGTTGGTAGGACTCTACCGCTGCATCGAACCTGCCTTTTTCCTGTAGGACAATTCCTAAATTGTTATGAGCTTCAGCACAGTCCGGCTTAATAGCTAATGCTCGTTGGTAGGACTCTACCGCTGCATCGAACCTGCCTTTTTCCTGTAAGACAATTCCTAAATTGTTATGAGCTTTAACACAGTCAGGATTATTTTTTAATGATTGGTGGTAAGATTCTATAGCTGCTTCTAAGTTACCTTGTTGCTGGTAGAGATTTCCTAAATTATAATAAGCTTCGGCATAGTCTGACTTGAGCCTCAAAGCTTGCTGGTAAAATTCTATAGCTGCGTCTAACTTACCTTGTTTTTGGAGGACATTTCCTAAATTATAATAAGCCTCTGCATAGTCAGGTTTAAGCCTTAATGCTTGTTTGTAAAAATCTACAGCTGTGTTTAAAAATCCCTGTTCCTCAAATATATTTCCTAAATTGTTACTTGCTGTTGTCTGATATTGATTGTTTAATTCGGGTTGAAGTTCCAATACCTTTCTGTACAGCAATTCTGCTTCATTCCACTCACCAGACTGATGCTTATGAATTGCCGATTCAATAAGGAATTTAGCATTAGTTGCTAAAATTTTTTCGGTATCATTCATGGCGATATCAAAATAACTCGTTATCTGCTATAAGTCCCACGACATACAAATTCAAATTAGAGGTTAGTATTACAATGCTTTCCTGCTTCACAGCTTGATTTCTTAGATTATTAAAATTAGGGTGCTGTATCCTAAATTAATTCCAATTAATCAATTGTTTATTAATTTTGTTTTGTTTGATTTTAACTTTGAATTATTTTGGCTTGTCTAAAATACTATCCAGTTTTACGATTTTGGATGTCGTTTGAACTTTGTTTATTGATTTGAATTTTGAAACTTTATAATCTGCTGTACATTTTTAAAGGCACAGCAGATTAAATGTTTATTAAAGTACTTTAAAGACCGCCAAAATCTACTCAATATCTTACAGCAGAAATAGAAATACCGTTCATTATATGAATCGACTTTCCGGATTAGTCAAGTTATGCTCGGATTTCAAAACTGGTGCCAAGTTTACTAGCTTTTGGCTGTCTTTATTTTTCATCACCAGGAACTAGAATTTAGCAAATGCGATAGAGCCGGAACTATTTACACCATTATTAAGGTAGGTGAAAGTTTGAGTTGCGGAATCGTTAGTACCCAAAACAGTTGCTTCAGCTACTGCAGCAGCTCCTGACACATTAACTTTAGAGTTAAAGTTTTTATTGTCTCTAATGTTAATGTCTATATCAACTCTGGTTACTTCGCTGCTGTTCCGACTTGCCACTACGAAACCACCAAACACTGCATCTTCATTAGCTTCCAAGTAGTTTAGATCAGAAATAATCATTGTTTTTCTCCTGGGAATTACTTGTTTTTAGAATCCGATGTGAGAAGTTCGTTTTCCCTCTCACATTTCTACTATAACTTATTCACTTAAAAAGTCAACAACTTTTTTGCTTTTTTTGCATAGATTTTATCAAAAATAAATTATTTATTTTTACGAACTAATCAATGAGTTTAAAAGTAATTAAACATGACAAAACTGGGCAGTAATTACTTGCTTTTTTTACTGCTCAGGCACTTTTAAAGATTATTTTTTTGTGTTTATTTTGGACTAAATGCTTGTAAATCAAGCTCTTGCAGCGACATTAACTATTTTTTGATTGATAATTAAACTGAACTTCTTTTTTTGTAGAAAAAACTTATTTATAAGCAAAATAATTTATTTTTACCTACTATTTAGTTAAATTATCAACGAAAAAAATGGATTTAATTGGTTATTACGTATTACTAGTAAATGGCTTTAAGCTTGCTTAAAAAGTTCTGACTGTGATTGTGAATTATCATCAGAGTTTATCTGAGTGACGATTTCCATAACCTCTATTTGTTGCTGTAACCAATCAGAAAACATTTCCTCTGTGATTTTTTCGCGTAATTCCTCATCTAATTGAGGTTGAATAATTTCCTCCACCCAAATTAAATACACACATGAAGGCGTGGTAATCGGTTTGAGAATCTGAGGTGGAGTTGCCGCAAATACAGCCGCCGCAATCTCTGGACGAAATGAACTACGGCGCCGCAGTCCTTTGTATCCACCCGCGCGGCGAAGTTCTGGCTCTTGAATGAATTGGCGAGCAATTTCAGCAAAAGTGATTTCACCTTCTTCTATGGCATAAAACAATTCCAAGGCTAAGTCACGCTCCTCAAAGACGACTTCATAGGTAGCTGCTTGATCGTAATCGAGTCTATGCTCATAAAAGTACTTTTCCACATGAGGAGAAAACATGTGATGAGCTAGCTTCCGAGACAGAGCTTGGTTATGGACTAATTCTTCAAACTCTTTTACAGAAAGATGATGCTTTTCTAGCCATGTCCATGTATCCTTTGCTTTTACCAGTTTCTTTTCTAACCGCAGTTTGTCACCTTCAATCTGCAATTCTTCATTCGTGACAGTAATTCCTGCTTTTTGGGCTGATACAGCAATAATATGAGCTTCGGCAATCGCTTCTATGACACTGGGAATTTGGCAGGAGAGTTTGAGGTTGTAAATGATATCTGAACTAGAAATGGTGAACGACATATGTTTTTTCTCCTTTCCATGTATAACTCATAACTCATAACTCATAACTCTTAAACCTCTAAACCTCCTTTTTGCAGTTTCTTAAATGGGTCTAAAACAAAGTCAATAACACGACGTTGACGAATGATGACTTCAGCAGTTGCAGTTTGACCAGCGGTTAATGGAATGCGTTTGCTGCCATTGTTAACATACTGCTGTTCTAAAGCAATTTCTAAGTCATAGGTTTCGATAGTTCCTCCACTAGGTGTTTGATTCACTTTCGAGTCAGGGGAAATTCGTGCGACTTTCCCAGGTACAATGCCATGTTCTTGGAAGGGATAAGCGTCAAACTTAATTTTGACTGGCATTCCCACCTTCAAAAAGCCGCTATCTTGACTAGGTATGCTTGCTTTGAGTACGTAACCTACATTTTTAGGTGCAATTTGTGCAACTCTTTGACCAGGTTGTACGACTGTTCCAGGTTTGCTAAATGGCAACTCAAAAATTATCCCGTCGAGGGGAGACATAACTATTCTTTGTTGTAACTGAAGCTTTAACGATGTCATTTGGCTAGTCGTTTGAGCAATAGCCGATTGATTTGCTGTAATTTGGGCAATCAAGTCTTTGAGTTGTTGCTCATTTTTTAAAACGGCTAGTTTGCCATTTTTTTGTAAGCTAGTATAGCTGTCTTGCACCTCTTGCAACCGAAGTTTCGCTTGTTTAATGTCAGACTCAAGCTGGCTAACTGTTGTTTGATAGCGACTTTTCTCTTCGGCTAAACGTAGTTCTGCTTGTTTTACGTCGTATACATTTTTTTGATATGTGCGCTTACTTTCTTGTTCTTCTTTTTTGAGTTGATCAACCTGCATTGCGGAAATGGCGCCATCTTTAACCAGATTGTTAAAGCGTTCAACTTGTTTTGAATCAATACTCAAGCGGTTCTTAGATGCTTCTTTATCATTAAGAGTAACTTGAATTTGAGAAAGCGCTTGACTAACTAATGCCTGTTTTTCCGACTTTTGCAGGTTATAAGTACTCTGCTTTGAATCCAGATTCTGCTTTGCTTGGTTGATTTGCGAAAGCTTTTCTGATTCTTGAGATTTATTTTGCTGTTCAGTAACGCTAATCGTCAACTGTAATTGATTCTTGAGAATATTGAGTTGCACGCGCTGATTTTGTAGTCCAACTAGCTTTGCCTCGGTCTCTTTGATTTGTGTTCGCAAGATTTCCGAATCTAATTCTAGTAGCACTTGCCCAGCTTTAACGGTTTCACCTTCCTTAACTTTGACTGCTTTAACACTTCCACCAACTTCAGAATCCAATTTTAGTGTTGCACCTTTTGGTTCTATACGTCCTCTTGCACTTCCAGTCTCATCTACTTTGGAATACATCGACCAAGGTAAAGCTAAAACACCAAAGCCAAGTAGAACGTACAGTAAACCGCGCGTCCAAAGTCTCGGTAAGGCATCGAGTAGTTCTTCACTACCGTGGAATAAATCTTTACTATCATCAAATGTTTCTACTGGGTCGCGGATTGCATGATTTTCTCCCGCGCGTATATCGCTTTGAGACTGGTGCTGTTCCTCTTCAGGAAGAGGATTAAGAAATGGTTGGGACATGGTTAAGAAGAGTGCAAGGTATGAATCGTTAAATTCAAAGATAATTACGAAAGATAATTACAAAAGATAATTACAGGCGCCTTTTTGAGTTACCCAGCTTCGGCGAGTTGTTGTTGATTAAGGTAGTAATAATGACCTCTCTTGGCAATCAACTCATCATGAGTACCGCTTTCTACCAGTACACCGTGGTCTAATACTAAAATTAGGTCTGCATTGCGAACGGTAGAGAGACGATGGGCAATGATGACGCTTGTACGTCCTTTAAGAATAGTTTTGAAATTGTTTTGAATAATTCGTTCAGATTCAGCGTCAAGGTGACTAGTTGCTTCATCCAATAATATTAAGCGAGGATTTCCGAGCAAGGCACGAGCAATTGCGAGACGTTGGCGCTGTCCTCCAGACAGCATTCCCCCACCTTCACCAATTTGGGTTTCGTAACCAAGTGGCTGCTTCTGAATAAATTCATCAGCACCTGCCGCATATGCTGCTTGAACTATTTCTTCTATGGTTGCTTCTGGATGAGCTATAGCAATATTTTCGCGTATCGTACCACCGAATAAAAATGTGTCTTGATCTACGACTCCAATTTGAGAACGTAGCGATTTTAAAGCAATATGATTGACATCATAGCCATCAATTGTAATTTTGCCATCAGTCGCAGGGTATAAACCTAAAATTAATTTGCCTAATGTTGTTTTACCAGAACCACTGCGCCCAACTAGAGCCACCATTTGTTCGGGCTGAATTTCAAAGTTAAGGTTTTGTAGCACATTAGTTTCACTTTCTGGATGATAACGAAAAGTGACATTATGAAAGCGAATGTGTCCTTTGAGTCTAGGTAATGATTTGCGAGGTTTATTTTGTAAGTCTTCTTCTGGTTCTGCCTCTAAAACATCATTAAGACGTTCGACGGAAATAACAATTTCTTGAAAATGATTCCAGAGTCCAGAAAAGCGTTGAAATGGACTCAAGACGTTACCAATTAACATATTAAAAGCCACTAATTGTCCAATGGTAAGCTCGCCATTAATGACCTGCCATGCGCCAAACCACATTATTCCTGTACTTACAAACATTTCGATTACGCCACTAACGGCAGATAAGCGAATGCCAATGACTTGAGCGGAGAAAGATTTTTTAACTAAATTATTTAGGAGTTCTTCCCAACGCCAACGCACTGTTTGCTCAATTGCCAATGAGCGAATAGTACGTATACCTGTCAAAGATTCTATCAGGTAGCTATTTTCTTCGGCGCCTGCATTAAATACCTCTCTAGAAATGCGGCGCAAAATGCTGGTACTTGCTAGTGCCAGTATAAAAAATGGCGGCACGGTTACTAGCACAAACAACGTCATCTTCCAGCTATAGGAAAACATTACTCCTAAATAAACAATTAATGACATTAAATCGAGCGTTATTGATAGCGTCTCACCAGTTAAGAAAGTCTGAATTTTCTGGTTTTCTTGGATGCGAGAGATAATATCTCCAACATAACGCGACTCGAAATAAGATAAAGGTAAACGGAAAGTATGTTTGATAAAACCTATAACTAAAGCAAGACTAACGCGCGTTGCGGTATGGTCTAGTAGATACGTTCGTACTGCATTCATAGCAATACGGAATAAGCCAAATAAAATCATTCCTAAACCAACAGCGTTTAGGGTGCTAACGCTACGTTGTACTAAAACCCGATCTAATAATAACTGGGTGAATACTGGTGTCACTAACCCAAATATTTGCATCAATACTGAAGCGATGAAGATTTCAAATAATACCTTGTAATGTGGTTTAACTAGTTCAAAAAACTTCCACAGTCCAGTCGTATCATTTTTGGTTTGTTTAAGGGCAGCAGTGGGTTGCAGTAACAATGCATACCCCGTCCAATCTTTTTCAAATTCCTTGTGTGTGAGAATACGTTGTCCAAGGGCAGGGTCGCCGACAATTATCCGTTTTTTGGTAATTTCATAAACAACAATAAAATGTTTACCTTCCCAGTGGGCAATTGCAGGTAGTGATTGAAGAGCGAATTTATCGAAAGTCGCTTTGACTGGACGTGTGGCAAAACCCAAACTTTCAGCTACCGAAGCAACCGCACGTAAAGAGGCGCCACTGCGGGTAGCATTTGTCATATCCCGCAACTTGTTGATACTGAAGCGCTTACCCCAATAGTTACCAATCATTACCAAACAAGCGGCGCCACAATCTGAAGCGCTTTGTTGAGCGTAGAACGGATATTGTCGGGTTAATCGTCCCCACCAATGTCCCATTGCCACCTTGGGACTAGGAAAGTAAGGTCGAGATTTTTTTGGCTTTTGTTGAGCTTCCCGACTGCGTACAGGAAAAGGAATTACTTTCTGATTCGATTCACTAATATTATTTCTAGGAGTCTGGTTTGCTGATAAAAGCTTGCGTGGCTTTTGAGATAAAGGTTGCTCTAAAGGCGCCCCAAATTCTGCTAACTCAGGACAGTATTCAATTGCTACTTGATAATCCGTATTTTTAAGTATATATGCAGTCGTGGGTTGCTCTATGAGCCAACTACCCTGTTCTGGATTGCCACAAATTTTACCTGGCTTCAATAAAGTTCCACTACTATGCTGCATTTGTCCAAATAGCACCAACACCATGCTGCAATCTTTAAAAACAAGCTCGGACTCTTCGGTGGTGAAATGGCGCCGTTCAAACAGCGATAAAGCTTCAAGCATTCCTGGTACAAGCGATGGATGGCTTGGAAACTTAGAGTTTTGACGGCATAACAGCATTAAGTCCCAAATGGATGCTTGTTTATACAGCTTGTCACTAACTTCAGGATACTTATCTATTAACGGTTGCAACGTCTCTAAACTCAGGTAGCACAACCTTAAGTTTTGCGAAGCTCTCGCTGCATACGAACTAAATTCGTCTTGACTAAACAGAGTTGCCTCTCCAAATGATGCTCCTACCGACAAAGTAGTAATTAAGTTCTCCAAGTCGTCTAAAAATCTAACTTTACCTGTAAGAATTACATAAATACCGCTTTCAGCATCTCTTAACTGCCAAAACTGCATTGCAAGGGGCAATTCCAATATTTTAGCAGTTTCTAAACAACTTTGCAGTTCTTTTTGTCCAAGGTTTTCACCTAATACTTTAGCAATTCTAAAACTTAGTTCTTCCTGGGATCGCATCATCAAGACCCTCTTAAGTCAGTTTTGAATATCAATACAGCTACGAAATGTCACGAAAGGGCACAAAGCCATCAATAAATCTTAGATTTGAAATTTGTTGGATTATCAACTTTCGTGACATAATTCTAAGTAAGTAGCTATCAACTAAATTTGGGTACGTAAGTTCCTAGCAACTGATAGAATCCTCTGATCAGGCTACAGTTGCACAAGTTATGCTAGCTTTTTTAAGCTAGTTAACTGTTTAGGTGGTATGCGACTTAATTAAGTTGTTTTCCCCTTATGATTGCCAGTCTAGGGGGAATTTACCTAATTAAAGCCGTGTATTTCATATTTTTTATTGTTTTATTCTCTTAACTGCATTGCGACTTAGTGATGCATTACTACACTCAATCGCATTTTTATGACAAACATTATCTATTAAAGCAAACAGTTTCAAATACCAAACTAGACTTTAGTCGAAAGATGATTAAAGGAACAATTTAAATAATCTAGCTGAAGCTGCGGGAAACCACAACCTGGTAGTATCTCTATACCGTGTCTATGTCTATTTTGGCAACGAACTGAATACTATGATAGTTCTAAAACCAATATCTTACTTGTACAAACTCTATAAGTTGTGCCATTTTGGCAGTTAAGTAAATCGCACACAGAACATTGACACAAATCAGCAATAGTATGACGTAACAAAAACCAATGTAAAATTCTTTTGCGCTTACTTTTAAAACTGGACTGGCACTTACAATTTGCTGCTTGCTTTATAAAAAGTAGCACAGCCCCTAATAAATATTAATCTTAGCATATTTTTGGTTTTGCACCTTGATTCTAATATTCAGTATTTATTATTACACTTTTATGAATCATGTCAACAAAACCTGGATATCTTCACACATTCATTAAGAAACACAATAAATTTTACCAAAAAAATTTTTTTTTTTGTACTTTTTAGTGTATACTCAATCAATCCTAGTTAATATATTAATGTATCACTGTTTAGCTATAAAATCAACAACAGGCAAAATCGAATCTATGGATGCTATAGTGGTAAAATTAGCAATAGAATCAAGATTCTAATCAAAGTTTCTTTAAATATTATATTAACATAAATAGCATCTACCAAAAGTAGTAATATTTATTTTTTTTTGTGACGACTGTGACTTTGGTATCAATTTTAGGTTTTTCCGTGTCACTATATATATAGATGAGATGAGAACGCGAGCTTCAAAAGCATTACAGCCTAAGATAAAACTGTGCAAATAACATTTTTAGGGACAAGTTCCGGAGTACCAACGCGAGCGCGCAATGTTTCGAGTGTAGCCTTGAGATTACCTCAAAGAGCAGAATTGTGGTTATTTGACTGCGGTGAGGGTACGCAGCATCAAATATTGAGGAGTGACTTAAAGGTCAGCCAATTGTCGCGAATATTTATTACCCACATGCACGGAGACCATATATTTGGTTTGATGGGGCTTTTGGCAAGTTGTGGTTTAGCAGGTAACGTTGACCGTGTTGATATTTACGGGCCTGCTGGGTTAAATGAGTATCTTCAAGCTTGTTCGCGTTACTCGCACACGCATTTTTCCTATCCGGTGAAAGTTCATGCTGTCCGTCCGGGTGTTGTATACGAAGACGAGGAATTTAGTGTTATTTGTGGTCAGTTAAACCATCGCGTCACTGCATACGGGTATCGTATTGTAGAAAAAGACCGAGTAGGACGCTTTGACGTTGAAAAAGCTAAAGAACTGGAAATACCTCCTGGTCGTATTTATGGCCAGTTAAAACGTGGTGAAACTGTGACTCTCAACGACGGACGCATAATTAACGGTAGTGATTTATGTGGACCAACCGAGATTGGACGTAAGATTGCTTATTGTACTGATACTGTGTTTTGCGATGGCGCCGTAGAGCTAGCGCAAGATGCCGATGTGCTTATTCATGAAGCTACTTTTGCTCATCAAGATTCTGACATGGCTTTTCAGCGTTTGCATTCTACAACTACAATGGCAGCACAAACTGCACTCGCAGCCTCGACGCATCGTTTAATAATGACTCACTTTAGTCCTCGCTATGCTCCTGGTAATACCATAGAACTTAAAGATTTACTTTTAGAAGCGCGTGCTATTTTTCCAAATACCGATATGGCACATGATTTTATGACCTATGAGGTTCCACGGCGCCGAAAAAGTGAAAAGTTGAAAGTGGTGAGTGCTGAGAAGAAGTACTGAGTTGAAAGTGCGCTCGTGCTGAGTAAGTTTAATAATTAGGAGTTAGAAGTTAGGAGTTCAATTTTTGACGAGCGCACGAGCGCACGAGCGCACTTTTTACTTTCCCTTCAGCACTCACTACTTATTCAAATGGTCGCATGTTGTACTCGGTGGGGTCAAAGCCTCGTGGAAACTTTGTACTGGTGTCGTAGATAGAATCTATAAAGTTGGCGCCGTAGTATTTTATATAGTGGAGTTTCGCACCTCGAAGGTTGGCTTGTTGAAAGTTGGCGCCACTTATATTTGCTTGCGTTAAATTTACTTGCGCTAAGTTAGCTAACGATAAATTTGCCCCCCACAGTTTGGCTTTGGCAAGGTTGGCACCCGTCAAGTCCGCTCCCCATAGATTAATTCCAGGTAAATAGGCACCTATTAACTTGACTTTACTCAAGTTAACACCCGAAAAGTTACGTTCTCCTTTTTCATAACGCCGTATCAATTCAAGAGCGTCCATAATCAATTATTGCGGGAGCGCTATATAGATTTATTCTTATTTTAGTAGACTTGAGTTATAAAAATGGAACTTTACTTATTTCGTCACGGTATCGCTGAAGAGAAAAGCGAAGATATACAAGATGAAGCACGCAAGCTGACTAAAGAGGGAAAACACAAAACTGAGAAGGTCGCGAAACGACTGGTTGAGCTTGGTTTAAAATTTGACGCAATTATTACAAGTCCATTGGTACGCGCACACTCTACGGCATCCATACTTATGGAAGCGGGACTTAGTAAAAAGTTGGAAGAATCAGGTTACTTGGCGCCGAATGGGTCATTATCAGGTTGGATAGAAAATTGGTTAGTTCAACAAAAATTTGAGACGGATTATAAGCTGGTGTTGGTTGGACATGAACCAGATTTAAGTAGCTGGGCAGAGCTTTTAGTGTGGGGAGAAGCCAAGGGCAACATAGTCCTCAAAAAAGCGGGTATGATCGGAATAAAGCTGCCAGAAAACGCTGCTCCCTTGGGTAACAGTCAAATGTTTTGGTTGACACCACCCAAGTACTTCCTCTAACCGATATTCGACGTTTCAGAAAAAAATCTGTTAGAACGGATACTGTTGTGGTAGTCAGTATTTCTGGTAAGTTAAGCCAGAGCAACTTTTTAACTATTCTGATGGTATTGCCATGATGGTGTGCGAATATAAGCCCGGTTTGGAAGGCATTCCTGCCGCCGAATCTAGTATTAGTTTTGTCGATGGGCAAAAAGGAATTCTTGAATATCGTGGCATCCGAATCGAGGAACTAGCTTCTAAGAGTACATTTTTAGAAACTGCATACCTCTTAATTTGGAACGAACTTCCTACAAAGCAACAGATAGCGGAGTTTGAAGAAGAAGTTAAGATGCATCGCCGAATCAAGTACCGCATCCGCGACATGATGAAATCTTTTCCAGAAAGCGGTCACCCAATGGATGCTCTGCAAGCTTCTGCTGCTGCTTTAGGCTTATTTTACTCACGGCGCGATTTGCATAACCCTGTATATATTCGTGATGCTGTAGTTCGGCTTCTCGCCACAATCCCGACTATGGTCGCAGCATTTCAGTTAATGCGGCAAGGTAATGACCCAGTACGTCCACATGATGACTTGGACTATTCGGCTAACTTCTTATACATGCTAAATGAGAAAAAGCCTGACCCATTAGCCGCGCGCATTTTTGATGTATGTTTGATTCTCCAGGCTGAACATACCATGAATGCTTCCACTTTTAGCGCGCGGGTAACAGCATCAACATTAACTGACCCATACGCTGTAGTTGCTAGTGCAGTTGGTACTTTGGGAGGTCCTTTGCATGGTGGGGCAAACGAAGAAGTTATCCACATGCTTGAAGAAATTGGTTCGGTCTCGAATGTACGTCCTTATATTGAGGATTGTATACAGCGTAAAGCCAAGATTATGGGGCTTGGGCACCGTGTGTATAAAGTTAAAGACCCGCGCGCAACTATTTTGCAAGATTTAGCCCAGCAGCTATTTGCCAAGTTTGGGCACGATAAATATTTTGATATTGCCCAAGAAGTGGAAAGAGTTGCAGAAGAAAAGTTGGGTCATAAAGGTATTTATCCAAACGTTGACTTTTATTCGGGTTTGGTGTATAGAAAAATGGGAATCCCAACTGACTTATTTACCCCAATTTTTGCAATAGCCCGTGTCGCAGGTTGGCTAGCGCATTGGAAAGAGCAGTTAGAAGAAAATCGAATTTTTCGTCCAACCCAGGTATATAACGGGCGCCACGAAGTCAGTTATACACCCATAGAACAACGGTAAATACCGTAGGGGCGGGTTAACCCATATCCCTCACATTCATTAAGATATAGCTAAACCCGCCCCAAACCGCCCCAAATTGCATATCCAAATCAATACCATAAGTAGAAATCGTATTAGTTTTGCGTCGGGCAAAAACCAACCAACGATATACTAAACATGGGGTAAACCTAAAGGGTTGCAAAAAATCTTAAATTTACCTAGCAATTAGATACAATGCTATTGGTAAGTTTATATTACTTTACATATCAGATTGTCAAAGACTCAGTATCAATGACTACATAGGGATATGTATCCCTACTTGAACGTTGACTTAAAGAGCGGAAAAATGAACTCAGGAATTGATCTGCAAGGAACTTTTATAGATTCCCTAAAGCAGTTGGGACTACCAGCAGGTACTGCGAAGGCTATTTGGATGCCTTTGCCAATGATTGTAATGCTGATAGGCGCCACTGTTGGGGTATTGGTCTGTGTATGGCTGGAACGAAAAATATCAGCGGCAGCACAACAGCGGATTGGTCCTGAATATATCGGTCCTTTAGGATTACTGGCGCCAGTAGCAGATGGTCTGAAGCTAGTGTTTAAAGAAGATGTAGTACCAGCATTGGCAGACCCATTGCTGTTTACCCTCGGTCCAATCATTGTTGTATTACCTGTATTTTTGTCCTACCTGATAGTACCGTTTGGACAAAACCTGATAATTACAGATGTTGGAATGGGCGTATTTTTATGGATTGCTTTATCAAGCGTTCAACCAATTGGGTTGTTAATGGCTGGTTACGCATCCAATAATAAGTATTCGCTTTTAGGTGGTTTGCGAGCAGCAGCACAATCTATTAGCTACGAAATTCCCCTAGCGCTATCTGTGTTAGCAATTGTGATGATGTCCAATAGTCTTAGCACTATTGATATTGTTAACCAACAATCAGGCTACGGCATTTTAGGTTGGAACGTTTGGCGCCAACCTGTTGGATTCATTATTTTCTGGATAGCTGCTTTGGCTGAGTGCGAACGGATGCCTTTTGACTTACCTGAAGCTGAGGAAGAATTAGTTGCAGGTTATCAAACTGAATATTCGGGGATGAAGTTCGCGCTTTTTTACCTTAGCTCCTACGTTAACCTCGTACTCTCTGCTTTACTTGTATCTGTTTTATATCTCGGTGGTTGGGACTTTCCTGTTCCCCTAACGTTGATTGCAAGTTGGTTGGGAGTTAGTGTTACTGACCCAGTGTTGCAGGTTGTTGCTGCGACTGTGGGTATAACTATGACTTTACTCAAAGCTTACTTCCTCGTATTCCTTGCTATCTTGCTACGTTGGACTGTTCCACGGGTTCGCATTGACCAACTACTTGATTTGGGTTGGAAGTTTTTGCTACCTATCGCTTTGGTAAATTTACTGTTGACTGCGGCTTTGAAATTAGCTTTTCCTGTTGCTTTTGGTGGATAACTAAGAGTTAGGAGTTGGGAGTTAGGAGTTAAAAATGAATAATAACTCCTAACTCCTCACTCCTCACTCCTCACTTTAAAAAAGAGAGAAACTATGCTTAAATTCCTCAAACAAGTTGGCGATTACGCGAAAGAAGCGGTACAAGCTGCTAAGTATATTGGTGAAGGTCTTTCTGTAACTTTTGACCATATGCAGCGGCGCCCTGTTACTGTTCAATATCCTTATGAGAAGTTAATTCCTAGTGAACGGTTTCGCGGTCGTATCCATTTTGAATTTGATAAATGTATTGCTTGTGAAGTCTGTGTACGGGTATGTCCGATTAACTTGCCTGTAGTTGATTGGGAATTTGATAAGGCTACTAAGAAGAAAAAGCTCAATCACTATAGTATTGACTTTGGTGTTTGTATTTTCTGCGGTAACTGTGTTGAATATTGTCCTACTAACTGTTTATCGATGACAGAAGAGTATGAGCTTTCAACTTATGACCGCCACGAGTTGAATTATGATAGCGTTGCCCTTGGTCGCTTACCTTATAAGGTTACTGATGACCCAATGGTGACACCTTTACGCGAACTTGTGTACTTGCCCAAGGGTGTTATGGAGCCTCATGGACTTCCTGCTGATGCTCCTCGTCCCGGCGCCCGTCCTCAAGACTTAATCGAACAGGCAGAAAAATAAAGGATAAGTAAAGTGAATTTAGCTTCCGGTGTACAAACTGTTTCGTTCGTTATCCTAGCGCTGATGGTAATTGGCAGCGCGTTAGGTGTTGTTTTATTTGATAACATCGTCTATTCCGCTTTTTTATTGGGTGGAGTTTTTGCTGGTATTGCTGGCTTGTATTTGTTGCTGAATGCTGATTTTGTCGCCGCAGCACAACTACTCGTTTATGTCGGCGCCATCAACGTTTTGATTTTGTTTGCCATTATGTTGGTAAACAAACGTCAAAATTTTGTTCCTTATCCTACAGCTTGGGTACGCAAAGCACTGACTGCTGTTGTCAGCTTTGGACTATTTGCTCTTCTCAGTACAATGGTTCTGGCAACTCCTTGGGCACTTTCTACGCTTGCTCCGGCGCCACAACCCATCATAGTAATTGGCGAACATTTCTTTAGTGACTTTTTGTTACCTTTTGAACTTGCTTCTGTACTATTGCTAATGGCAATGGTTGGTGCAATTATTCTGGCGCGTCGCGAGTATTTACCAGAAGTTAGTCCTTCAGATTTGCGACAAACAGTTTTGACTTTACCCGAACGTCCGAGAGAATTAGTCTCATCGGCTGAGAATGAACTATCGTAGAAATAATTTATGCAACTTCAGTACTTTTTGATACTTGCCGCAGCACTGTTTTGTATCGGTATTTTTGGCTTAATTACTAGCCGTAATGCTGTGCGAGTGCTAATGTCAATCGAATTACTGCTGAATGCGGTAAACCTGAATTTGATGGCATTTTCTAACTACCTTGACCCAGTAGAAATTAAGGGTCAAGTTTTCACTGTATTCGTAATTACTGTAGCAGCAGCCGAAGCAGCGGTAGGATTAGCTATAGTATTGGCAATTTATCGTAATCGCGATACTGTCGATATGGAGCAGTTTAATCTCCTTAAATGGTAGTATTCGTGTGGACTTAAAGCAGGTAATTATTGCTTATAAAGCGCGTGATGCCCAAAGCAAGCGTTGGGCAGAGATTTGCGCTAAACAACTAGAAAGTCGTAACTGCCAAGTCTTAATGGGACCAAGTGGACCAAAGGATAATCCTTATCCTGTATTTTTGGCTTCCGCTAACCATGAAATAGACTTGGCTTTAGTGTTAGGTGGTGATGGTACAGTATTAACAGGCGCCAGACATTTGGCTGCTGCTGGTATCCCGATATTAGGTGTTAATGTTGGGGGACACCTGGGATTTTTAACCGAGTCGGTGGATGAATTTAAAGACACCGAACAAGTTTGGGACAGGTTGCTAGAAGACCGCTATGCAATTCAACGACGTATGATGTTGCAAGCGGCAGTATTTGAGGGACATGGATCTAATTTGGAACCTGTGACTGAGCGGTATTTATGTTTGAATGAAATGTGCGTCAAACCCGCTTCAGCAGACCGAATGATTACATCAATTTTAGAAATTGAAATCGACGGTGAGGTTATAGACCAGTACGTTGGAGATGGGTTAATTGTTGCGACTCCCACCGGTTCAACAGGTTATACAGTTTCTGCGAATGGTCCCATTATGCACGACGGTATGGAAGCACTCACCGTTACTCCTATTTGTCCAATGAGTCTCTCAAGTCGTCCAATTGTTTTACCTCCTGGTTCGGTTGTTAGCATTTGGCCCCTAGGAGATTACGATTTGAGTACAAAGCTATGGATGGATGGAGTACTCGCTACTTCTATTTGGCCAGGACATCGCGTTGATATTAGAATGGCTGATTGTCGCGCTAAGTTTATTGTACTGCGCGAGAATAATTCTTATTATCAAACTCTACGCGAAAAGTTACTTTGGGCAGGTACTAGGGTTAGATATAGTAGTACTAATCATACGAATTAATTGGCAACGGATGTGGCAACGGATGATGAACGGATGTAACGGATAATTGATTTTATCGAACAAGTCTTTGTTTATAACAAAAACAAATAACTTATCCGTTACATCCGCTACATCCGTTACATCCGTTACATCCGTTGCATCCGTTGCATCCGTTGCATCCGTTGCATCCGTTGCATCCGTTACATCCGTTACATCCGTTGCATCCGTTGCATCCGTTACATCCGTTACATCCGCTGTATTCGTTGCAATTTAGTTACCAATTAAAGCTTGCTGTCCTTGAGGGGAAGTGGCATAGCCTATAAATGCTTGTACAGCAGGATTTGCAGGAGTTTTATAAACGTAATACAAGGTTCTTTGGTAAGGATAGCTGGATGAATCTGGTGTCAATCCATCGATAGGTACAACTCTCACTGTTTGTTGTTTGGCAACTTGTGCGTATGTAGCGTAGCCGATACCATCAGTGCCTAGAGCTTGAAGCAAAGGAGTTGTGGCATCTCTTGGTAATGTTGCTATGTTTGGCGTTGTGCCAAAGTTGGCGCCTTTTAATATTAATTCTTGAAAAGATTTATTTGTTCCGCTTATAGCTGGTCGGTTAATAACGCGGATAGTTCCTGCTGTTCCTCCAACTGCCGACCAATTATTAACTTTTCCTTGGAAAATATCTGATACCTCAGCAATTGTTAAGCTACCACTAAAAGGATTATTTTTACCTACAACAACTGCAATTGCATCGTTGGCAATAGGAACAGCTGTTAATCCTTGTGCTTGTTCAGATGAAGTTAGTGGTCGTGATACTGCTGCTATTTCTACTTTTCCAGCAATTAAGTCTTGAATACCTTTGTCGGAACCACCTGCACTAGTACTTACGTTGGCGCCTTGGAATTGTCTTTGGAAACCTTGTTTGAGGTTTTCATTAACAGTCACCATCGATGTAGAACCATCAATTCTAACTGATGTTCCGGCAGGTACACTCGCAGGTAATGGAAACGCAGCAGATATTGTTGTGTTTGTACCAGTTGGAGTACTATTAGAACCTGTTTGAGTGGTATTTACTGGAGCATCGGTAGCAACTGGAGCAGGCGCCTGGTCACGTTTGAAGAAAAACCAGTAACCTCCTCCAAGTAGTGCGATTAGTGCAGCAATGAAAACAATTGGTGGTGGGCCGCTTCTTTGAGCCATATGATTATTTTCTGTGGTTGATGTATTTGATTGGACTTATTGAGGTAGCTGTTTCGGATTGGAATCGTTCAACATTTGTAGACGCCGATTAATTTCGTCGTCTGCGGTCATTTGCTCCAGGTCTGCCTGAAGTTTTTCGGCTGGGTTTTCTGATAACTCAGCTAAAGCGTTTTGGCGCAAGTTCCTGCCTTGAACAGCGTTTTTAGCGGTTTCAAACTGCGAACGTGCTGAACCAATATCAAATTCATTGTTGACTTTGGCAATTGCTCCTAAAGCTTCGTTAATTTCTGCTAAGTCCTTCATATTTTGCATATCGGTTTTGTACGCTTCAAGCTTCATTCGTTCGCGGTTTAACTTTTCTTTAGAAGCGTTGACATACTGTTCCGCTTGCTTCACTTGTGCTTCGAGTTGGGGTAATAGTTGCTCTATTTGAATTACTCTTGACATTGCTAAACGCGCAGCTTCTTGATTTCCTGCACGTTGTGCGAGTGCTGCTTGCTGTTCTGCTTGCTTTAATTCCTGGGCTTTTTCTTCGTACTTCTTTTTAGCTTTTTCATATGAGCCAACTTGCATTGCTACAGCTTCTGCAAGCTTTTGAACTGACTGCTGCATTGAGTGTAATGATTCTTCTGCCACTGCTACGGCAACTTTTCCACCTTGTTCTACAGGAATTCCCCATAACCAGTTCCAGGTGCCAACTATAGTTCTTCCAGCTCGCTCACCCATTAACCAATAGATTGCTTTTTTCATATTTATACCAAATTGGAAATTTTTACTTCCAGTCTAATTTAAAGTTATAGTAAACGGCTTCGGTAAATACTCGGTCGATGAATGCGCTTACTCAAGAAAAACAGTTTTTATCAAATAAAATGCAGAAAATATTCATGTTTATACTTATACAAAGAAGCCGGGTTTCTAGGCTGCTGTAAACTACAAAACAGGATGTCTCAATTCCGCATAACAATAAATTTATTTTTTATCGTCATCAGTGACTCTATATAATATATAATGCTTATCTAATTCTTTGTGACTATGCCTATACATTTGAAAACTATTTATATAAACAATTTTAATTTTTTAATTCGTTTTTTTTATTAATACTTAATATATTATTAATCGGTACTTAATTTTTTTTATAAATCACAAAGGTATAAAGCCACAACGCTGTTGTCGGTGCTACTTCCAAAATTCACTGTATTGGGCGAAAATGGCTCATATCATTGAATCGCACTCTCTTAAATATTTCATCTAAATATACAAATATATGGTAAGATTACAAACCTTTGATTTTGCTTGTCATGATTTATTTGGGAGTCTAGTTGAAAATTTCAGTGCAGAACTCGCTTATAATTGCTCTGGCGCCTCAAAAGTAATTATTGCTGAACGCGACCCTGTAAAGTTTCTTGCTGGTTTCCTAGCTGCTGTTGAAGCAAAATGTCAAGTCTTTTTATGTAACCCTGACTGGGGTGACAATGAATGGCGCCAAGTTTTAAATTTAGTACAACCAGATATTATTTGGGGCAAAAAACTTGACACTCAGCACGACTCACTCATTACTCAGCACTCAGCACCCAGCACTCAAAACTCAGCACTAATTATGATTCCTACTGGTGGTTCTGCTGGGAAGGTTAAGTTTTGTGTTCATACTTGGGAAACTTTAGTAGCTTCGGTACGTGGGTTTACAGAATATTTTCAAGTTAGCCAAGTTAATTCTGTTTGTTTGTTGCCGTTGTACCATGTCAGCGGGTTGATGCAGTTTGTACGCGCGTTTACTACTAGTGGAAAGTTGAGTATTTGCAATTTTAAACAGTTGGTATCGGAGGAAGTGCCTGATATTGACCCTTCTGGTTTCTTTATTTCTTTAGTACCTACTCAGCTACAACGATTTTTACTAGACTCACAGTTGACTATATGGTTATCTAAGTTTGAGACTGTGCTTTTAGGTGGTGCCCCTGCTTGGGATGAGTTGTTGGAGAAAGCTAGATATCACCAAATTAGATTGGCACCTACTTATGGAATGACGGAAACTGCTTCACAAATCGTTACGTTGAAACCCGATGATTTTTTAAGAGGTAAACGTGGTTGTGGAAAAGTTCTTCCTCACGCACGAGTTTCGATATGTGATGGTAAAGTTTGTGTTGAATCTGAATCTTTGTTTTTGGGTTACTACGGTGATAATGATAATAGTAATAATTTTCAAATAGATGATATTGGTTATTTTGATGAGCAAGGCTATTTATATATAGTTGGTCGTGATAGTAGTAAGATTATTACTGGTGGTGAAA
This sequence comes from Dulcicalothrix desertica PCC 7102, assembly GCF_003991905.1. GTDB lineage: Bacteria > Cyanobacteriota > Cyanobacteriia > Cyanobacteriales > Nostocaceae > Dulcicalothrix > Dulcicalothrix desertica. The sequence goes on from NZ_RSCL01000001.1 coordinate 599,911, forward strand.
ATGTTTACCCAGAAGAAGTAGAAGCTGCAATTCGAGAAACACAAATGGTGATTGATGTTTGTGTTGTGGGAATTGCTGATAAGTATTGGGGACAAGCGGTTACTGCTGTTTATGTGCCCAAGTACTCAAATACTTCAACTTTTGCGATTGAAACTATTCTAAAGTACAGTTTAAGTAAGTATAAAATTCCTAAGTATTGGGCGCCTGTTTCTGTGATACCACGTAATTTACAGGGTAAAGTAAATCGTAATGAAATTTTGAAAATTGCGGTTGAATATTTGGGTGAGGCAGGCAAAACGCCTACCCTACACGGGATTTAAAATATAGGTACAAATTTATATTGTTGTATCCATTTATTCATTACATTTGGTAATTGCTTTTTATGCCGAGTTGCTGTATCTATACAAGCATGTCTAGTCAGTGCTTTACTCGCCACTAAATCAGCAATAATTATTTCGTAATCTATCTCAAATTTCTCTTCATTTAGTTTTTGTGGTATCAAACGAATTTTTAGTTTGTCACCACAAGTTATTGGACGAAAAAAGTCTACGTTTGCATGAATGATTGGATATGCAACCGATGGGTTTGTAAAAAATTCTTTGAGAATGATACCCGATGCTTCTAAAGATTCTTCGTAAGCTTCGTGGCAAATTTTTAAAACGTTGGCAAAATATAATACACCTGCGGCATCAGTATCTTGAAACCGAACGGTACGATGATATATAAATGGCATTTCTGGCTACCTAGCAAAAATTTATTTTAAACAAGTCCTTTACCTGTTCTACTCTCATATGCTATTCGGCGCCAATATTTTAACAAGAAACCAGGTTTTTATGTGTAAATATCCTCCGAATTGGGGTTAAGGTAAGGATGCTGTAAGTCTATACCAGCTTCGTTAAAACTATTTTCAATGGCTTGCATTTTTTCTTCGATAGATTTTTTACCTTGTTGCCAGGATTGTAACAAAGCATTGGCTATGATTTGACATCTATTCATGCCAAAGCTTTCATTTTTGGCTAAATTTTGCTGTGGTTGTTCTGCTACTCCTAGTCCCGGTGCCAGAAATTTTGTGAATAAGGGTATTTCGGGAAGGAAGTATGATTGATGCTGCGAATATACGGTTTGTAATATTTTACGAATTATTAAATAATCTTGCTTTTGAAATTCAAGTATGCATGAGTCATAGCGACCAAAGGCAGCAGGATGACACAGAACATGATAACTAAAAGGAATTTCTTCTTCGTTAAGCGCAATAGTCAGACTATCTATTAATGCAACGGCGCCTGCTTCCGTAATATTGAAGTATATTCTACTTAATCCGCAATCTGTAAATAAACCATATTCTGGTTGTCCACAATTAGAGACAGCAATATAGTATCCGTTTTGCAAGCGGTTTTTTGGTAGCCATATAGATATATAGTCACCACGTTTAGGTGCTGGAGTAATTTCATAAACATGATTACTATCAACGTACATGGTTAAGCCACCTTTAATTACGGCTAAACTTGCATCTGGTTCGCGTCGTAGTACCGACCAGCCAGAATCATAATAACCGGCGCCGTGGTTATGTTCGTGGAGTTGCGCTCTTAATTCTTCATCGATTCCCAGAATTGAATTATTCTCTAAGTTGTGATGCAGTGCGTATATTCCGGTTACACGTGATGGGGGTTTACTCAAGATATTTTGTAGCGATGCGTTGAAATAAATCCCAAAAATGAAATTACGTAGTAGCAGCGCGTAATATTTTTGCTGTAATTGAGCTGGGTTACGCTGAAAACGCGCTACCACGTCAGACGAAAGAGCAAACTTTTCAAAGCTAGGATGACGAATACAAAAATTATCTGAGATTTCAATATCACTAGCTATTGCACGTAAGGTATCGACAGAAGAAATAGCAGTTTGTAGCATGTGGTTGTTTTCCCCTTTTAACATCCGCGTAAACGAGGTTTTTCGTAGTAAATTCGCAACAGATTTTCATGTTCGCGTTCTGTTACACTTGGTTTTTCAAGTTTTTGCAGTGGTCTAAGAATTTCTGACTCGTTGACTCCAAACACTGTGTTGATAGACTCGAATGGCATTGTTAACAGTGTTTTGGATGTCAAGAGTATATTGAGTTGGGTGTTATTAAAGCTTTGCTGAGATTTGATATCTTGCTCTAAACTGTTCATTAAAGCTAAACCCGCAAACTGCACTACGCGCGTTATAAAATTTTTGCGGTATTCCATAATCATTGGAAAGGCGCCTATATAAGCACGGGTCAATGCTAATATCGAAGGTCTAAGTGTTTCAAGCTCAATCAAAGCTAACTGTTGCGATTCTTCTAATTCCAACGTCTCGTCAACAATTATGCTAGATAACCAAATTCGTAGATAATCAGCAATTAAAGTTCCTAAATCGAACGCTGGTTCACCCCATGCCGCAGCTTCCCAATCGATAAACCGTATTAAGCAGTTATCGAGTTTATCCCAACGCGCATGAACGAGAATGTTTTCTAATTTCAAGTCATTGTGCGTCAAACAGCAAGGACTCCATTCACATGCTAAGTCGGCAATAGCTGATTCTAAGATTTCGTAGCGTTGGTTAAGTACATAAAAGTCAAGTGCAGATTGCTCCATTAATCCAAACATCTCTGGTGTGACAAACCCCGCTCCCTGCGCTGGATTAAAAAATTCATAGCGAATTGCCCCATCTGGAGCAGTCGTCATAAAATTACGATATTCACGACGGTTGTATGTACTGCGATGTAGCGCTGCTAAGTTACTACCTACCGTAGCTGCTATCGTTTCGGGGTAAATACCCTTATGCCAATAAAAACTGCCTAATTCTTGATAATCATCAAGATAATTACGAACCAATATTGAATTTTCTTCATCGAAATGCACCACCGTACAGGACAGCGCAGTAATGTTTCTCAACACTGGAAACGCTTGGGTTAACTGGTGCTGAAGAAGTTCGTTAAACAGTGAGTGAGGAATTTCATTATTCAAACCGCGTTCTTGCTTGACTAGGAGCTTTTGTCCTGCTTGGGTAACAACAAAATTACGATTCTTACAATCTGGCAATTGAGAATCAAATGAAGCTCCATCTTCTAAGCTAAACAGACCTGCGACTTGCAGGTACTGGATAACGTTGTGTGAAGACAGTGAAAACACCATGTACTAGTTCCTACCTAAATTATTGCAAAACTTAAAAACATAACAGCGAGCAAAATACTAGTTGTAATTGTCACTATCTACTAATATCCGATTTGTGGTAGCAAGACTTGCCAAAATGGCAATAAACCCTTTACTTTTTCTTTAAATAATGCTTATCAGAGCCTTGAAATCTTTAAATAACATCAGAACAATTCGCCAACGAGCGCATGTTCACGAGTTACATTTTTCATTTAGTTCTGCTCTAAATCAATAATAAACATACCTGTAAATTTACCCAACATCTACACAGTACATAAAAACTTCGTTGAATTCCGGATAGGTTCAATGTTTTTTAATGGGAATTTTTAATGTGATACTTTAATAACCTGAAATCCTTATTAATTAAGCTTTTTACCCAAATATGATTATGATTCAAGGCGCCATACTGAGGTTGACATCATAATATTTTTTTACAAGTTAAGCCTTTTTTGTAACTTTTGTAACAATTTGTTCTGAAGGGATAAAAATATGCTTGATATGATTTTTAAATCAATTTACTAATATTTATAGCTTGGGTTTGAGCCAAGCTACAGTTTGTCTACACTATGTGGAAGCTTTAAAAAGCTGACTTGCGATAACAAGAAGTGTTACAACTCCTAAAACAGTCATTAAACCCGCAGGCATAAATTTACGTGTTTTTTGTAATCTTAAAGCAAAAACTATAACTAAAATATCCGTAATAATCCCGGCAAAGACAAAACCATAGCTTTGTCCTTGAAGTTGAATTATACCAGCGATAATTAGTAGTAAGCCACTGATGGCGCCACTAATTAGGGAAATTTTACTTCCAGCTTGCTTGTAGCCAATAATGCCACCAACAATTGATAAAATACCGTAAGTAAACGTGATAATAGTAGCTAAGTTCATTCGCGAATCCTAATGTATGGACAATCAAGCAATCGCCAAAGTGCAATATCTCCAACGTCAAGCAGCTTCTCTTTTAATTTATCAGTCTGTGTTAACAGGAGAAGTCGGAGGCGCCTTTTTAGATTTGCTGCAAGCGATACGTTATAAAGAAGCTGACGCACGCAGTTGTTTGCAAGCTTACGGCAATTACTTTAAATCGCTGGCAACGCTAAATCAAAATTGGGAAGATTATTTAATTCTCAAAATTTTACGCTCGGATAATCCTTTCTCGAAGTTAGCGCAGCAGCAAGATATAGAAAGTTTACCAGTACCACTAATTGCCGCAGTGGAACATGACTTACAAATACTCCAAACGCTTTATGAATGTAGTTGTGCAGTGTTAAGTGAGTGGGTGCAGTCTGTTGCCCATCTTCCTGTATCGCCAGTTATATGGTATGTAGAATCAGATAATGTTGAAACTGTAGAGACGTTACATGTAACGTCTCTACAAAAATTTGAAAACTGGGCAGATGCGACAGAGATGTTAGCTTCTTATTATCGGCAATATGGCACAGGATTATTTGCTGAATATAAAGCTTTGCGCTGGCAAGCTAATAACTTTGTTGGTATTAAAAATCCTGACTCAGTTAAAATTAGTGAATTGGTTGGCTATGAGTTACAGTATGAGGCTTTATTAAAGAATACAGAGTTTTTACTAGCTGGAGTTGGCGCCTTACATGTTTTGTTATATGGCAGTCGTGGTTCTGGGAAGTCGTCTTTAGTCAAAGCTTTATTAAACGAGTATTGGCAACGGGGGTTAAGATTGCTCGAAGTCGCAAAATCTGAGTTGAAGGATTTACCTATGATTGTCGAGCAGTTGCGCTCTGTGCCGCAAAAATTTATTGTATTCGTTGATGATTTATCGTTTGAAGATGACGACGATGCTTTTAAAGCGCTCAAAGTTGTATTAGAAGGTAACTTGACAGCGCGTGCTAAGAATGTAGTGGTATATGCTACATCAAATCGGCGCCATTTAATTCGCGAGTATTTCGCTGACCGACCAGCACCACGTGATAACGATGAAGTTCATGCTTGGGATACGATGCAAGAAAAACTATCCTTTAGTGACCGCTTTGGTTTAACTTTGACATTTGAAGGCGCCGACCAAAACACTTATCTTAAAATAGTGAGGCATTTAGCTTTGCTAGCTGGAATTAATATTGATGATAAAGATTTACAGTATCAAGCGCTACAGTGGGCAACTCGGCACAATGGACGCTCAGGAAGAACCGCGCGACAGTTTGTCGATTACTTAAAAGCTGATATAGCAGTGTTTGGAGAGAAAACTTAAACACGCACCCGAAAGTGTATATACAGGTAAGTATTCCATTTTTTTGCGACATGAAGTAAAGTGTTATACTCACTCTTTCCTTATCTCGCTTTTCAGTGAATGTAGAATATATATAAAATCTCGCAGGAGAAACCAATAGTCAATAATATTCATCCAACTACCTACCCGACTCGCGCACACAATTAATATGCAGCCAGCAGTGTCAAGCAATCGATTTCTTATAGGTACAATTGCATTTGTTCTCAGTTTTGGGCTGAGTCTTATTTTTAAGTGGAATTTCGGTGAAGCCGTTTTTACCGGAATAATCACCGTAATGGCAACTTATATTGCTGCCTTTTGTGTGGATAAACGGCGCCGAAATTATGAAATGCTGATTCTTGAATCTTACAGAAAGCGGATTCGCGAACTCGAAGGTGTAGAAGCTAACTTTATTGCCGAAATTAACCAATTAGAAAATCATCGTAATATATTATACAACGAAACCAATCAATTACAGAGTCAAATCAGCGAGCGTCGTAACCAACGCGAAATTCTTAACCGCGAGCTAGGTAGTTTTGTGGGACAGAAAGCCGCACTTGAAACGACTTATAATAGATTGCAGCATGAAATAGAGAATATTGAAAGAAGTAAAATAGAGTTGCATAACTCATTTGCTGCTGAAAAACGTAAGCAAGATTTGAATGTTAGTGTTTGCCGCGCCGAAATTACACAGTTACAAATACATATAGCAGAGCTAAAGAAACAAAAAGAAGAATTTGAAAATAATTTAACTTTATTAGAAAGACTAAAACCACAACTCGAAGAAAAGCTGCATGAACTGCGGGTACAAATTCAAGAGTTAGAAGTTAAAGAAAATCATAAAAACAGTATAATATCAGAAAAATCTAACGAGCGTAAAACATTAGATTCTAAAATTAAATCTCTTCAAACCAAACTAACCACAAAGCAAGAAGAGTTAAAAACTTTACAAGACCAAGTATCATTACTGCAAGACGAACGAAACTTGTTACAAACCCAAGTTTGGGAACTTTTGCAGTCAGCAGAAAAACTTAACCCAGAATATAGTATTGAAGAGAATCATAATATATATGATAACGGTGTAGAGGCAGAAGCAGAATTTCCATTTTCTGATTTACTCGGAATTATAGAACCAGTATCAACTCAAAATATTCAATCACAAAATCAAATAGTTGAATTGTCAGGAGAATGGGATAATTTTAGGCGCCAGTTAAACCAAAGCGAGTTTTTAGTATTAAAAGCTATATTAGAACAAGAAAATCCTAACGCTTCAATTAAAAAAATAGCAGAAGAGAATATTACAATGCCAAGCTTGTTAATTGATGCAGTCAACGAGTTAGCGAGTAATACGATTGGTGAGTTGATAATTGAAACCACTTCTGAGTATCCCAAAATATATACAGAACACATCGAAAATGTTTGTATTATAATTAAAGCATATGAAACAGCTGCTACCGAAACACACTTCGCCTAATTATGTTAGAACTAACGTAAAATAAAATATGGCAGATTTTTAGTAGGCCTGCCTAATAGAGGTTTCAAATGGCAAAAGTTAAACTCCCAAAAAAAATATCTATTGGCTTGATAAATTCTTTGGGTGCGGGGGTAGTGCCAAGAGAAGGGGTTGAGCATATTGCAGTCGGACGAGAAAAAGAACTTCAAAGTCTTATCCAAAATCTTGATGATATGGCTGAAGGAGTAGCGGCTTTTCGTTTTGTTATTGGTAATTACGGTTCCGGTAAAAGCTTTTTGCTGCAACTGCTGAGAAACCGCGCAATGGAACAAGGTTTTGTCGTTGCAGATGCGGACTTATCATCGAGTCGGCGCCTAGCTGGAAGTAATAACGAAGGACTTGCCACTTATCGAGAAATGATGAGTCATCTCTCTACAAAAACTCGTCCTGATGGTGGCGCCTTAGTTTCAATATTAGAAGGTTGGATAAACAAAATTCAGCAAGAAGTCGCTTCAACTTCTGGAATGCGTCCTAATGATGAAGGGTTTGACGACAAAGTAGAAGACAAAATTCGCGAAGTCGTGCAATATATGGAAGACTTAGTTCACGGCTTTGATTTTGGTAGCGTCATAAGTGCATATTGGCGAGGTTACCGTACTGATGACGATAATTTAAAAAATTCCGCACTTCGGTGGTTACGTGGTGAGTTTACCACAAAAATCGAAGCTAAACAAGCTTTGGGTGTGCGCGTAATTATCGATGATGAAAGTTGGTACGATTACATCAAACTTTTAGCCAAATTTGTCGCCGAAATTGGTTATAAAGGGTTATTGATAATGCTTGATGAAGCTGTGAATTTGTATCAAATCCCTACAACTGTAACACGTGAGAAAAATTACAATCGTTTATTAGGGATATTTAATGATACGATGCAGTGTAAAGCCGAGCATTTGGGTGTATTAATTGGTGGAACTACGAAATTTTTAGAAGACCCAAATAGGGGATTGTTTTCTGACTTAGCATGGCGCCGACGTACAAAAGAAAGTCGGTTTGTAGAAGCTGCTGGTGTACAAGAATTTATGGGTCCAGTTATTCGTTTAAACCCACTCAGTGAGGATGAAATTTTAAAGCTATTGCAAAAAATCGCTGACATTCATGCATCGAATTATAATAGTACTGCTTTGGGTATACGCGAATGTAAAAGCTTTGTCAAAGAAATAGTCAACCGTTTAGGCGCCGATGCACTATTAACTCCTGGTGAAATAGTTCGTGATTTTATCAGCATTTTAAACATTATGCATCAAAACCCACAACTCAAGTTTGAAGACATTATTCATGGAGATAACTTTAAACCAACTCTTGCGGGAGTTGATGCACATGAAAGTGATACGGATGTTGCCGAGTTTAGTTTGTAATTAACTAACTAATTACTCGTTCATATTACGATAAGTCGCAACTGCCGAAGGAGAAACGCGGTTCAAATAACGGAATATCCAATACTTGAAAATAGTGTCTAAAATCACAGGGAATGTTGCGATGAATAAAAATATAAAACTGTGATTTCCTGGCAGTCCCCAGTGACGCGAAATACCTTCTAAAATCACTTCCCAACCGTGTGGGGAGTGGAAACCCACAAAAATATCGGTAAACAGAATAATAATAAACGCTTTGGCACTATCGCTTAAACCGTAAACAATATGGTCAAAGAAATCTTTTAAAACGCTAATTTCACGCTTGCTAACCAGTAGAAGCCAAGTAAAAGCAACTACAGATGTCATATCTGAAAACACATTTTTAATTGCGTTAGAGCTTTCAAAGCGGTACTCTTCAGCTAGTTCGCGCGCTTCTTCTTGAACTTTTTCTTCTAACTCGGTCGCGGACATTGGTGCTATTAGACCAACTAAGCTTTGAAATTTAATTCTTTCTTCAAATCTTTCCAGTTCTGTTAGTGCTTCTTCTTCCATTTCGTAATTTATGAAAACCCTGACGCTTTCATTGTTACGAAGATGGTCTACTATGGGACCAACAATAAAGGCTTTTGATAATTGATGTGTTAAAATTGGTACTATAATTAATAGTAAAATAAACCTAACTGATATTATGGTACGACGCTGCGCTTTACGGAAATTTTGAACAACATCTTGTTCTGCCGTTGGGTCTAACTCAACTTGCAACCGACCGATAGTACCTAAAATGGAACGAGGCAAAACTCCGGTTGTATTAGTTTTACCAAGTTTTGGATTAGTTGATTCTCGAATTTCAAGATTTCTTAACCCTGGTTGAGAAAACGCTGTTTCTGTTTGTGCTATATGTGAACCAAAAAGTGCTGGAGGTGCAATTATCTCGTTATCAGTATCAATATTGGTATATTTTGCTGTAATTTCATCAATAATTTTTAACTTCGTTAATACCTGTTCGGGATTAACTAATTCTACCCCATACCTTTGGGCGCCACGAGTATTCGACTCGTTAAAAAAGAAGCGACTAGAATTAAACTCAGTGAGTCTCATTCTCACAAGTCTTAATTGTTTTCGAAGGGAGGACTCAAAGTAGTCATTTACACTGCTTCTTGAAGCTGGGTCAATGCTTATTTGACTACCATTAAAATGTTCATCTTCAATTTGCTTGATATATAAAGCTGCTTGGTAAGCTTCTTCTAAAGAACGTGCTGGTGTTTTTAAATACCACTTATAAAGTGATACCAAGTAAGCATAAACTTTTTGAGAGATACTAAGGTTATTCATTGCAGGCAACTATAAGCGCATTATAAGCGTAATTGATTAACCTAGGAGAGTGCATAGGAGTAATACTAACAGATTGACAAGGAGACAGTTTGTGATTTTTGATTTGCTCTGGGTAACAGGTCCTAGTCGCAGCGGAAAAACTACTCGCTTAGTCGAGCAGTTTTGCTTTTGGGTGCAAGGCACCTCTCCCACTAATGAAACATTTTATACTAAAAGTACAAGTAAAAAAAGTAGTATTAATACCCCGAAGCGTTTATTTATTCACCCAAGCGAACCAGGAGTTTTGGTGTTTGCGGCGAATAATGAAAACAGGAGTGAATTAGCAGATAAAATTGTAACAGCCACACAGGGTAAATACCCAATTCGCGTCAAGACACCTTTGACATTTTTTCAGGAAGAAGTAGTATTATTTTTTCCTTTATTGGTAGAGTTATTGAATTTAAAAGCACAATTTCCGGTGCGTTTGCGTCCAGAAACCGAGCAAGAGTTAGCGAGAAGATTATGGCGTCCGCATTTAGATGACGAAGTGTTACGACGTGCGGGTGTGAATGAGTATCGTTTTGTGCGTCGAGTAATTGACTTAATGCAGTTAGCAGCAGTAAGTGGGAATAGATGTGAGGATATAACGAGTTTATTAAGTGAAGGGTTAGGAAACGCGACTAATTTGGAACCCGAATTTTATTCTGAGTTAATTATAGAGTGGCGTGACTGGTGTAGAACACGCGGTTTTTTGACATATGGAGTAATTACAGAGCTTTTTTGTCAACATTTATTACCGAATGAAAGTTATCAACGGCGCCTGCCTTCGCGGTATCAGGCGATAATAGCAGATGACGTTGGTGATTATCCGGCTGTGGCGCGTGATTTATTTGAGGTGTTGTTGGATAAGGGAGCGATAGGCGCCTTTAGTTATAACCCTGATAATATAGTGCGGTTGGGGTTAGGCGCCGACCCAGCTTACCTAGAATCTTTAGCCGAACGTTGTCAAGTAGAAACACTGACACCCCTATCGAGTGTAGGTTTAGGTGATGCACTCACAACACAAATGGTGGAAATTATTAGTGAGCCAATGACGTTGCTAAACTTTCCTAATAATATCCAATCAATTCAAACCACATCGCGAGCCTCATTACTGCGTCAAACAGGTGATACAATAGTCTCATCTGTTAAATTAAAGCAAGTAGAACCAAAAGATATTGTGATAATTGCACCTGGTTTAGATGCAATTGCGGAATATACTTTGACATCTATTCTTAGTAAGCAGAATATTCACGTTAACTTATTAAACAACCAGCGACCTTTAATCGCATCACCTTTAATTCGGTCATTATTGACATTGATATCTTTAATTTATCCTGGAAATGGGCGCCTGGTTGACCGAGATGCAGTAGCGGAGATGTTAGTAATATTGAGTCGAGGCAACTTAGCATCAAGAAGTGATAGCTCTGCTATAGAAAGTTTAGACAACAACATACGAGACAACCAACTAGCAACACCTCACTATCCACATATCGACCCAGTACGTGCAGGTTTAATAGCAGACTACTGTTTTGTACCACACCCTGATGCACCTAATTTATTACCACCAACAAGTTTCGACCGTTGGGACAGGTTAGGTTATGCAGCAACCAGAGCATACGAACAAATATTACAGTGGATAGAAACACAACGAAGCAGACAGCAAGAACGTGTAATACCCAGTCCCATATCGTTATTGTACGCAGCCATAGAGAAATTTTTTCTCAACGTCACAAACTTACCCTACGACCAAATCACAACACTGCGGGAATTACTAGAAACAGCACAACACTACTGGGAAATTGATACTAGACTACGAAGTCAGAAACCAGGAGAAGATGGAAGCAAGACACAGCAACTAACTTTACCAGTTTTTAATGCCCCATTCGCAACAAATTCCACAATTGCAGAATTTATTCAACTATTACGACGTGGAACAATAGTGTCATATCCTTACCCAGTTCGTCCGGTTGGCCCAGCAGCAAACGCAGTCACAATATCAACAATATTCCAGTACCGTTCAAGTCGTAAAGCCCACAAATGGCACTTTTGGCTAGATGCGGGTTCATACTTATGGGCAAAAGGTGGTGCTGCAACATTATACGGCGCCAACTTATTTCTACGCGATAGATTGGGTCAACCTTGGACCGCAGAAGACGAAACCCTCGCAGAAAACCAACGAGTCAAACGCATTTTAGCCGACCTACTCGCGCGTGTATCCGACCGACTATATCTATGTCACAGCGAACTAGCAGTAAACGGTCAAGAACAACTAGGCCCCTTACTACCCCTAGTCAACGCTTCCCTACCACTTACCAATGAAACCTAATAAATTATCTTGTAATAAATTATCTTGTGGAACGGGCATCCCTGCCCGTTACTAATTATTAACCCCTAACCCCTTCTAACGGCTTAACTTCAGATTTATTCTCAACTCCAACACCAAACTCAGTAAATTGCCGAACAAAAGGAGAACGATAGCCCAACACAATATCACTCTTTGGAACACCAGCCTCCACTAACTGTTGAGAAATCCCTTCCTGGGTGCCATCTCGCTGAATCCAAATTTGATTATTCTTAATATCAATATGAATCAAACTCCCATACACCTGAGCTTCATCCCGCCAACCAACAAACATAATCAAATAATGACCATTAGCTCGATCTGCGATTAACTCTACTTCCGTTCCTTCCCCTACTGTTGTAGTTGCATACGGTTGGAGGATTTTTTCTACTACGTTATAATAATTTAGTTTCTCCATAAAACAATCGCCTTCACATAAACAAGAAATACACAGAGTACACAGAGAGATTGGCGCCGACTCCCAAACATTAATAACACCGACCAATAGTGTCAGTACAAAATCTGGCACAAACAACCACTGATAGTAATCTCGCTTATAGTAATTTAATACCTATAAACGCGGTGGAAGTATCCACATCTACCATCTAAACTGAGGATATTAGCCTCAATTATATCTGGAGGTGCTGCAACATGGTACAACAAGTAACAGAATTTGATACCGCCGACGATTTGGACTTTTACCCAGAGAGCGACGGTAAACCGATGGCAGAGAATACGATACAGTTTCGTTGGATTGTTTTAATTAAAGAAGGCTTAGAAATATTTTTTGCATCAGCTTTAAATGTATTTGTTGCTGGAGACTTATTATGGTATCCAGTTAGAGGTAATAAATATATAAAGTGTGCGCCAGATGCAATGGTAGTCTTTGGGAGACCAAAAGGTGATAGGGGTGCATATGTACAGCACCGTGAAGGAAACGTGGCGCCGCAAGTAGTATTTGAAGTTCTCTCACCCGGCAATAGAAGTGCCGAAATGAAAAGAAAGTTTAACTTTTATCAAAAATATGGAGTCGAAGAATACTATATTTATGACCCGATTAAAAATAATCTACAAGGTTGGTTACGCTCAAATAGCATATTAAAACCAATTGCGAATATAAATAATTGGACAAGCCCACGGTTGAATATCAAATTTGTATTAACACCTACGACACTTGAAATTTATGACCCAAACGGTGAAAAGTTTTTAACTCCCGTAGAATTAAAAGAAGAAAGTAAACTTGAACGGCAGCAGCGTCAACAAGCTGAACAACAAGCTCAACTCGAACGACAACAGCGTTTACAAGCTGAACAAAAGGCTCAACAAGCCGAACAACAGGCTCAACTTGAACGACAACAGCGTGAACTCGAACGGCAAGCAAGATTTGATGCAGTGCGTCAATTACTACAAATGGGGTTGAGTGTCGAACAAGTTGCACAGGCACTTTCATTAACTATAGAAGAAGTGGAGCAAATAAGGTAATTACACGCAGTCACCTTGCCATTTTAAACGCCCCGCTAAATCTGAAAAATCGTAAGATTTTTTCTGAGTATTTTCTGGAATAGTACCTGGGTTTAAGACTATAACTACATCAACGGCGCCTGCCGATAAGTCTGTTGGTACATCAATATGTAAATTTCCTGAATCATCAATAACTGTTGCTAGCTTTAAGACTTTCATATTGTTACAACTTTCACAGCTACTCCCAATTATATGAGATAATGTTGGGTTTTCCTACCGCAAGCGAATATCCTTTGGATAACGGATAACTACGCTTGTGCTTGCTCAACCCAACTTACACTTACGTTCCTCAGCAATTTGTAACAGTTTTAGAAATTTGTTTATTTGTAAATGCTCCTACGTTTGAGTTTACGCTTTCGGGCTGAATTTGTTGTTAAAGCGCTGAGGGCAAGGAGACCCAAGATAGTGCTAGGTTCTGGAATTGAGGTTGTATAGGTGACATTCCAGGAGACAAGCTGCTCTAGAGAACTTTGGTTTGTCCGCACCCAGCCATTCACGGGGTCAAAACCAGTTGGGTCAAAAGCACGGGCAGATATAACATAATTTCCTGCACCATAACCGAAGTCGCGCAAATTAAATTTATCTTGGTTCGCTGTGGGAATAAGATTACCGTTAACAAACCACTCTAAGTTGATGATGCCTTTATCGATGGGGTTTACAAAAAGTTGAGTAGGGTTAACCAAAGGCGCCGTATTATCAAGCCAAGAATCGAGTGGATCGACCAAAGCATAAATATCAAGAATGATTTTCTCACGACTAACTGCATCGAACGGTTGGTACAATGAGCGCATCTTTGAATTATCTGATGGGCGGTAAATTCCCGTATTATAGTAACGTCCACCTTCATAAGCACCAATAACTCCAATACCTGGTTGGTCATAACCTAGCCAGCGCGACCACTTATTACCTGTAGGGTTTGTAGTAACGTTTACTTCGCTCGGTTCTCCTCCAATATAAGGAGTGTCAAACCCACCATATTCATCGGCTAGTTTACTAAAAGAATGACCTATTTCGTGTAGGGCAACTTCTTTCGCTGAGTCGTTTCCACCTGCGTAAACAGCATAAGCACCACCACCACCACCATACTTCGTATCGTTAACGATTACATACTGCATTTCTGCTGTCCACCCAGCACCAGCAAGAGCTGCATCACGCACTACGTTAGCTTGATAATCATTTATGTAAAGCAAGCGCTCAGTGATTCCATCATAGTAGTAGCTGGCGCCGAGTGCTGTGTCGCGGAAAATGTTTTCTACCGGAATGTCAGCTCCTGACTCATTGGAGACTATATCAATTTTATGTATATTGAAATAATTACGGTATCGAAAGAATGGGTCGGAGTTTAAGGAATTAGAGAACTGGTAGTCAAGATAGTCCTTGATGTGATTGTTGTATGTTCCACTCGCTAGGTCTGCCTCTGTATATCCATCACCAAGAAAAACAGCATCTACTCGATTCGAGGATGGACCATTATTTCTAATTGTTGTAAACGTTGCACCGAGAGCTGGTTCTGCAATTGTAGCCAGCAATACTCCAATTAATAGCTTAAAGAATTTCATTTATATTTCAAAATTTGTTATCAATACACGCGGGTAAACTACTTTAAACAAACTTTAAATTAGTGTCATACTGACATAATTACTGTTTGCTCAGTAGTTTTACAAGAAGCCAATTAAAATATTTATACCTGAAAATATGGCAAAAAAATTATCTTCACCAACTCTTTATAGAATCAAAGAAAAAATTAAATATTTAGACTTGTTTTTGTCAGTATTTACAACTAACATCAACAAGCGCACACGTTGACTGTTCAGTGTTGACAATTTTTTAGGGTGTACATGCTTGAATGGTAAAAGTGAAATTTTGTCAGATCAAAGTATGCAGCACAAAGGCGCCGCGTTAAAGTTTGTAATATTAATAGGATTTGTTAGTCTATGTGCGGATGCTACTTATGAAGGAGCGCGCAGTATTACAGGAGCTTATTTGCAAGTATTAGGCGCCAGTGGTACAGTAGTAGGTTTAGTTGCTGGGTTTGGCGAGTTAATAGGTTATGGTTTACGTTTATTTATTGGGTATTTAAGTGACCAAAGTAAGAAGTATTGGGGTATCACAACACTTGGCTTTATTTTAAATACGGCAGTTGTACCACTACTTGCATTTGCAGGTAGATGGGAAGTTGCTGCTGGTCTGATGATGGCAGAACGTACAGGTAAAGCAGTTCGTACTCCTCCGCGCGATGCTTTGCTGTCCTATGCAGTAAGTCAGGTTGGTAATGGTTTTGGGTTTGGGTTACATGAAGCAATGGATCAAATAGGCGCCGTTATTGGTCCGTTATCTGTTGCTGCTGTAGTATATTTTCAGGGGGAATATAAAAACGGCTTTCTAATTTTGGTAGTTCCTGCTGTTTTAGGATTGATAGTATTATTAGTCGGACAAAGAGTTTACCCAAACCCTCGTGATTTTGAGCCAGGTAATATAACAAGTAGTGAAGGATTACCGAAAGTTTTTTGGTATTACTTAATAGCTGTAGCTATTGTTGCTGCTGGATATGTGGATTTTCCGTTAATTGCTTATCACTTTCAAAAGAATAATGTTGCTTCAGGGCTTACCATTCCATTATTTTATGCTTTAGCAATGGGAGTTGACGCAATCGCAGCACTTTTATTCGGTTATCTTTTTGACTTATTTGGTATTTCTACTTTAGCTATTGCCGCTTTCACATCAGCATTTTTTGCTCCGTTACTGTTTTTAGATAGTACTAATCTGGTTTTACTAGGGGTTATAGTTTGGGGTATTGGAATGGGCGCCCAAGAATCTATAGTAAAAGCAGCAGTCGCTAAAATAGTACCTCCAGATATACGAGCTACTGCATATGGGATATTTAGTACAGGGTATGGTATAGCTTGGTTTCTGGGAAGCGCTTTAATGGGGATTTTATATGATAAATCGATTAATTGGCTAGTAGGTTTTTCGGTTGTAAGTCAACTTATTGCTGTACCCATGTTTATTTGGATTAAAGCTGAAGATAAAAAATTTAGAAACACACGCGATACCTCTAAGTAGTTTCTTTGTGTCCTAATAGTCTCTGTGGGAAAAACAGAACTTACGCAAAAATCCTATAAACCTGGTTTTTCGGTCGATAATTTTTCATAAAAACGACGATTTTTGGTAGAAACCAGGTTTCTGTGCGTAAGTCCTAAAAAAAATTAAACCGCAAAGGAAGAAAAGAAGTTACTCTTTACTCATTTTATTTTTAGTTAGTTGGTCTAGAAACTTAGTATTATCATAGTAATGTTCAAGTGAAAGAAGTTTTAAATCTTCACTAACATGGGCAACGCTAACTCCAATAATTTCAATCGTTTCACCCGTAGGTTGATAATTTTTATACTCACCTTCAAAATGTCCCCAATGGCGCCATTTAAAGGTAATTACTGGTGGTGCTGAGTATATTTCTAGCACTTCCCACATAAAACCATTTGGGAATGCGTTATGAAATAGCTTTGTGGATGTTTCAAAGTTTTCTTCAGAAGCTTTATAGTGTGTGGTGTCACCAATTAATAGCTTATAAGTACCTGATTGTACTATATCGTTGACTGTGTAACTGGCGCCTCCATTGGTACTCATGCGAAATTTGTCTTGAACTACTGTTATCCATTGTCTTGGGTCAGTTTTGAAATTAGCTTCAATATCAAACGCACGTACCAAGTTTTGCACTAATGCTGCGAGTGAGTTTTGCGAGTGATTACAAATGCTTTCTTTATTGAGATTGGTATTAGAACGAGTATAATCAGGTTTCTCTCCGTAACGCCATTTTACATCAGTGCTGTATTGTAAAACAGTATCTCGGTGTTGTAACCACAGGGGAAGATTGTTAATATTTGAAGTCATAAATAAGTTCCTCTCATCTACACACGCATAATGGCATCGACAAGATGAGCAACACCAGGGAAGTTAAGGAAGTTCTGAAAATAATTATCTTCCTGTTTTAGGAAAACATCATGGTACGAAGTCAACGTGGAGTGGTGCTAACTACTCTTGGACAACAAAGATTATTACAAGCTATACAAAACTCTGAAAATCATGATAATTATGGCGCCCATTACACAATAGAATTATTAAGTGCGCGTACTAATTTAGACCCAGGTACTGTTTCTAAAGTTCTAGGTTGTTCTACAGGAGTTGATAGACGCACTTTACAACGTTTCTTCAAAGCTTTTGCATTAACTTTGGAAGCTGATGATTATATTAAACCAAGAGTACATATATCAAAACAATCTTGGGGTGAGGCGCCTGATATATCAAGTTTTGTAGGAAGAACACAGTTATTACAACAGTTAGAAGAATTAATTATAGTCTCGCGCGTTCGTTTGATTACACTTGTAGGTGTCGGTGGTATTGGTAAAACTGCATTGTCAGTAAAGATAGCTCAAATTGTGGCGCCGCAATTTGATTATGTCATCTGGCAAAGTCTTCGCAATGCACCACCACTGATAGAATTACTTAATGAGTTAGTACAATTTTTATCAAATGGAGAAGCAAGTGATTTACCAAAAAATATAACTTATCGAATTAATAGTTTGTTAGAATACCTAGGTAACGCGCGTTGTTTACTGGTATTTGATAACGTTGAAGCTATTTTTCAATCTGGTGAATATGCAGGTAGCTACCTTCCAGGTTATGAAGATTATAGTGAATTATTTAGTCAAATAGGCGCCCGTCATCACCAAAGCTGTATAATTATAACCTCACGAGAAAAGCCTATAGAAATTACTGCACTAGAAGGAGATAAACTTCCAGTTCGCTGTCTAACAATTCCAGGTCTAGGCATTTCAGAAATTCAAGATATTTTTCAAAACAAAGGAATATTCTTAGGAACAAATACAGACTGGGAGCATTTAATCAATAATTATGCGGGTAATCCATTATACTTAAAGATTATTTCTACAACAGTATTAGACTTATTTGATGGTGACATTTCAAGATACCTTCAGCAAAACATTTCAATATTTGGAAATCTTAAAAACTTACTCGAACAAGAGTTTAATCGATTATCTGAGTTTGAACAGTCTGTAATATACTGGTTGTTGATTTATCGTGAACCTGCTGATATCAATCAACTAGCTAGCGATGTTATACTAATTGACCCATCAAATTTACTTGATACTATTGAATCGCTACATCGTCGTGCGCTAATAGAGAAAAATACTTCTTTATTTACATTACAGCCTGTGGTGATGGAATATGTGAAGCTTAGGTATATAGAAACAGTCTGTCAAGAAATTATTCAAGGTAATGTTAGTTTATTACGGAGTCACGCAATTATTCAAGCAACGGCGCCTGATTATATTAGAGTAGTGCAAACTCGTTTGATTTTGGCGCCTATTCTCGAACGTTTATCTTTACTTTTTGGACATCCAGAGCAAATACAAATCCAACTTTCCCGTGTTTTAGACAAATTTCGTAATCAACCTGCTTATATATGTGGGTATTTAGCTGGTAACATAATTAACTTGCTCGGTCAAATTAAACCAGTAATCAGGGATTTAGATTTTTCAGGTTTGACAATTTGGCAAGCTGATTTAACAAATCTTACATTACATAACGTTAACTTTGAAAATAGCCATTTTGCCAAATCTACATTTCCCGAAAGCTTTGGGATAATTTTTGGTTTAGCATTTAGTCCAGATAATACATTTCTCGCAATGGGAAGTATTGATGGGGACATTAGTATATGGAATTGGCAAAATAACCAAAAAGTTTTAGATTATTCAGGACACAGCAATATAGTTGAGTGTGTCACTTTTAGTTCAAATGGGAAACTTGCTAGCAGTAGTCGAGACGGAACAATCAAAGTTTGGGATACAGCAACGGGTCAACTACTTATACAAACTAGTACAGAAAATGGTTCAATTAACCTCAAAAATCTTCAATTCACCCAGGATGGATGCTTTTTAGTTGCTTCTTGCAAACAGTATATATATGTCTGGGATGTAGACACAGGTAGTATTTCAAGGATTATCGACACTCAAAAACCTGTATCAGCACTGTTCGTATCAAAACAAATTATATCAGGCGCCAGTGATGGTGTTAATATCTGGGATTTATATACAGGTGAATGTGTAAGTTTCAATATAGACGGCGCCGTGTATGCCGTTACATGTACAAACGATGGTAGGATATTAGCCGTTACAGTAGAAAATAAAACTGTACAAATCTGGGACGTTAAAAATAGTGAGCGTCTTTACACGTTTCTAGAACACAGCTACAAAGTATCTTTAGTCGCAATTAGTAATGATGGTAAAATGCTAGCTTGTGGCTGTGGAGAGAAAACAATCAAGCTTTGGAATATAGATACAGGTAGTTATCACCAAACACTAGAAGGACATCTTTCAGAAATTAATAGTCTTGCTTTTAGTGCTGATGGTAAAGTGTTAGCTACTGCCAGTGTAGACAGAACCGCACGTTTATGGAATGTAGCAAACGGTAAATGTCTCAAAACCTGGCAAGGATGTACAGATTTTGTACACTCCCTCGCATTTAAGAGTGATAGTGTAATTATTAGTGGTAGCAAACACGCAATTAAAATCTGGGATATCAATACAGGAAAAACTCTTGAAACTTGGCACGAGTATAAAGATTGGCTATATTCTCTGATATTGAGTCCTGATAAACAATGGCTAGCATGTGCCCATATCGCCAGTAATAACAGTATTATTCGATTATGGCGCCTATCATCAGAAACAAAAAATTTACTTACATCTATAAATAAAATATTACACGGTCATACAGATAGTATTTGGTCGATTGCCTTTAGTCTAGATAGTAAAATTATTGTCAGTGGAAGTAGTGACCGTACTGTAAAAATATGGGATTGTGAAACAGGGCAATGCTTAAATACCTTTATAGGACATACTCGTCCCGTCCTTTCAGTCGCATTTAGTCCAGATGGAAAAATAATTGCAAGTTGTGGTGGTCATTCAATTATCAAATTATGGGATGTCACAACAGGTGAATGCGTCCAAACTCTAAAAGAACAAGCATGTTATAACATCACCTTTAGTCCAGATGGAGAAACTTTAGCTTGTGGCAGCACAACAGGTATAGTAAATCTTTGGAATATTCGCAGTGGTAAATGTACAAAAATAGGACAGTATGGACATGCGGTTACATCAATTGCATTTAGTCCTGATGGTACACTCGCTTGCGGCGCCAAAGATGGTACAGTTAAACTATGGGATATTAATACATACACTTGTATAAAAAGCTTCAATACTAATGATAGTACAGTATGGTCACTAGCCTTTAGTTCAAATGGATTAATACTTGCTTGTGGCGCCGATACTAAAATCCAACTTTGGAATACTTCTTATTTCTCGTATATTACACTTCAGGCGCCTAAACTTTATGAAGAAATTAAGATAAAAAGTGTTACTGGTTTAAGTGGAACAAGTATAGCGAATCTTATATTACTTGGCGCCATCGAGTAAAAAATGATAGGTTGCTTGCAACGGATGCAACGGATGTAACGGATAGTTGATTACCTGAATTTAACCAAAATCTAAAATAATAGAAATATTAAGTTATTGAGAATATTTAGCCAAATGGTTTTAGCTTACCAGGGGGTAAAATATGGCTGTTACTAACCCACAGCCTCAATTGAAACGTGAGTTAGGAGTATTCGGCGCCACCTTTATGGGTTTGGGGTCAATAGTTGGTACTGGGGTATTTGTTAGTATAGGTATTGCAGCAGGAATTGCTGGGCCAATGGTAATAATAGCAATCTTCATAGGCGCCTTAGTAGCAACTTTTAACGGACTCAACAGCGCACAGCTAGCAGCAAGTCATCCGGTAAGTGGTGGTAGTTATGAATATGGATACAGATATTTAACTCCAGCGTTTGGGTTTACAGCTGGTTGGATGTTTTTGGTAGCAAAGACAGCTTCAGCAGCTACAGCAGCTTTAGGTTTCGCTGGATATTTAGTTAATATTCTAAGTTTAAGTTCAACCTTGATTGTTCCAATTGCTTTTATTACTGTAGCAATTATGACCGTAATTGTTCTCAGTGGAGTAAAGCGCTCGAATTTTGCTAACACTGTAATAGTATCTGTAACGTTATTATCTTTAGTGTTTTTTATTCTGGTGTGCTTACCGCGTGCAATTACTGAAGGTGCAAGTAATTTATCACCAACATTAAGCGAAGTTTCTTTAGCTAACATACTTCAAGCTAGCGCGCTGATGTTTGTAGCTTATACAGGTTATGGACGTATAGCGACAATGGGGGAAGAAGCCAAAAACCCACGGGTAACTATTCCCAGAGCAATGATTGTTTGTTTGTTACTAACAATGGTGCTTTATATAACAGTAGCAGTTGTTGGTATTGGTGCAGTTGGAGTAGATGTATTAGCTAATCAAAATAAAACGGCGCCATTAGAAGCAGCAGTTCGTAGTGTAGCAGGTAGTGGCGCCAGTGTAGTTTTAGCAATAGGCGCCATGACAGCAATGTTAGGTGTACTATTAAACTTAATACTAGGATTATCGCGCGTATGGTTAGCAATGGGGAGACGCTTTGACGCACCCAGATTTTTAGCACGTTTAAACCAACAGCAAACAACACCACACTATGCAGTAATATTAGTAGGCGCCACAATAGCCCTATTAGTATTATTAGGCAACGTAAAAACAACCTGGTCATTTAGTGCATTTAGCGTATTGATATACTACGCAATCACCAACTTTGCAGCATTAAAACTCTCACCCCAAGAACGACTTTACCCCAAATGGATAGCCATCCTAGGAATATTATCCTGCTTATTTTTAGCATTCTGGGTAGAATCATCAATTTGGCAAATTGGCATCGGATTAATAATCGCTGGTCTAATTTGGCACAAAGTTAGACGTGCCGTAGCAACAAGTTAACCTCTTGTACCTCTTGTGGAACAAACCTCTTGTGGAACGGGCATCCTTGCCCGTCCCATACCTATAGTGCTAAAGTTACCTTATCATACAACATTAAATATTAAGGAAAACTTATAAATGCAGTACCAAGTCCTTGTTCAGAATCAATCCAAACAGCATTATATCGCATCAGTAGTTGGAATACCAAATCTAACAGTTGAAGGCACAACTGAGGAAGAAGCGATATCTAAAGCCAAATTAGCCTTAGAAACACAATTATCAAACAGTAAGTTTGTAACAATTGAGGTAAATGCACCCCCATTAACCCAAGAGATAACACCGCAATATAAGTATGCAGGAATATTTGCTTCAGATTCAACATTTGATGACTTTACAGAGAAACTTGCTCTAATTCGTAAAGGTAAAATGCTGATAGTTTAGGATAATGACAATTTATATTTTTGATACTGACCACTTAAATTTTTACGGACGTAACAATTTAGCAGTAATGATGCGGTTGTTAACATCAAATATAAGATTAGCAACAACTGCTATTAACGTTGAAGAACAAATGAAAGGTCGTTTAGCTCAAATTGCCGAAGCACAAGATGAAGCTAAAAAGTCAATTGCTTATCAACGATTAGTAGAAACAGTTACTTTACTGTCTGAATTTAATATACTTCAGTACAGTGCCAAGCCTTACAAGATTTATGAAACACTTAAGGAACAATGTACTGACGTTGGTACTCAAGAGTTACGTATAGCGTCTATCGCACTCGCTAACAACGGTGTTCTTCTAACAAGAAACATCCAATATTTCAATAAAATCCCCGGATTAATTATTGAAGATTGGTCGATATAGCATTCCTTTTAATTTTCCTTTTAACTTGCTCCTACGTTTATTAACGCATCTTCTGCCGCTGCTTTTTCGGCTTCTTTTTTATTCTTTCCTTTACCCTTGCCATATACCTTCCCTTCAACGACTACTTTTGCTAAAAACAGTGGTGCATGTGGTAATCCACCCTCCTCAACTGTTGTATACTTAGGAGGATTCTTAGAAACATTTTGCTGCACCCACTTTTGAAACCGATTCTTTGAATCAACATCAGAACGAGATGTAACAACGTTTTTAGGAACTGCGTCAAAAAGTGGTTCAATAATCTTTTTAAGCGCCTTAGTATCACAGTCATTATCAAGATAATAGGCGCCGACAACAGCTTCAAAAGTACTACTAAGTAAATTCTCATTATAAAAACCACCTTCTCGGATAGTACCCTTTCCTAAACGCATCCGAAAATCTATACCAACTTCAAGAGCAAACTTAGCCAGTTGCTTCTCATCAACCAGTGCAGAACGTCTCCGAGTCAACTCATCCTCGCTTTTATCTGGAAAGCGATGAAATAAATATTGCCCACTGAGAAAATTTAATATCGCATCACCTAAAAATTCTAACCGCTCGTTATGCTCTCCGGCGCCTGGGTTTTCATGAACATACGAACGATGAGTAAGCGCGTGACGCAGAAGTTTTTCATTACGAAATCTTAACAATTCATGCATTTGATTCAAAATTTGACCTATATAGAGATACATATCGCAATAAAAAACCGATTTCTTGCAGTTTAAATGAATCTTGCTTTTTCAAGACAAGACATTTAAAAAAGGAGCAACAGGCATATAAAACCGTAGGGTGTGTGACGCCACCAAAAAATTTCAACGTAGTAAGAAAACTTGTAGCGTCACGCACCGACTCCCTTCAGTAGATGACATTAAATATCTGACAGGTAAATTTAAGCCAGAAATAATTGATTATCCTTCATGATAATTTTGCCATCACTTACAACAGCCTCAATAAACTTCTTAAAACGTGAAAACTTAATACCATTATCTGTACGAATACAGTGACAACCTTGGTATGAAGGAAAACTTTTACGCATTAAATCATTAATATAACCTAATCCTGTAGATTTATTTTGACTTAACGCGGTTTTAACTGCCCGAATTAGATATTTAATAGCCTCACGATAACTAAGTTCAGACGATGTAACTTGAGTTGAAGCTTCTGAAGTCACAGGTTTTTCCATCAGTTGTTGTAAATCATTGAGATAATAAAATTGGTTAGCAGATTGTATTAATCTAGCGTTGACATTACCGCTTTGAGCAATTACGATAACATGCTTACCCAAATATTTTAAGATTTCAACTAAATCTATAAAGTCTCCGTCTCCTGACACAATAATAATAGTATCTGGATGTGCTTGACGAATGTCTTTAATTATGTCATTGGATATTCTATAATCCACAGAATTTGGTAATGAACAAGGAACATCTATGCAAGTAATATTGTGAAATTCTAAAAACTTTCTAATAACCAAAGGATTGTAATAAAGTTTGGCGGTAAGAAGTGTTCCTATCGAATTTGCGAAATCCTGCAATAAACTTACAGTTTTTTCATTTAAATTTACATTTTGGTAGTCACAGTAAATGGAAACGGAAGATTGCTTTGTGCTTAACGGTGTAGCCATGATAAATAAGTCCTCAGAAATTTTGTTCTCCGGACAGCACAATATGCCAAGCATTAAACGTAAAATTAGATAATACAAGAAAGTCATTAAAGTTAGACCTTCTCTAAAATTAACTAATCTTACATATGCCACAATAGTAAATTCCAGTCTCAGTTATCGAATTCTGGGCGCCCTGCATGGTGTCAAGTCAACCAGTTCGACAAACGTATAAAATAAAAGTTAAAGCCAATAGCGCTAACTTCATTCCAGACGTTTAGCAAACGGGATGACCGGGCACTACGCAGGATACCCAGAATCCGACAATTGAGACAACAATCAACTTTGAAGCTTATGCTTGAGAATGATTATTTTGCTGTCTGATATAGACAATATTCATACTGATATAAGCTTGTCAATACTATAATTCAGAATTTACATAATCTTTACATAATGTCAGGCGCCGCTTGTAATTTGTATAGATGGGACGGGCAAGATGCCCATCCCACAAGAGTTGTATCTTTTTAGTTCATTTATACTGTATTTGGTTACAAGCTCGGAACATTATCAAGCAAGCTCCAAACTGTCTTCTCATTTATTGGAGATTATTATTATGTAGTGGAGCTTTGGTGTTAAAAATTAGATTTAATTCGATTATTTACAAAATCCTTTGATACACAGTGCTGTAACAAGCGAGAGGTGGAATTAAGCAGGAAAAATTTTGTTTAAATCGATTGACAAATCAGGGAAACAAGGTAGCTTCACGGTTTGACTTGGTAATTCAATACGCTTGTTCCGATAATTATATTTACCTTGATTATCTTGATATGGCTCACTGTAACATTCCAATTGGTTATCAGCTAAATTAAATATCCAGTAATCAAAAATACCAGCTTCAGCGTATAAAGGTAATTTTACATCTTGGTCATAATCTATAGATGAGTCAGAGACTTCCATCACTAGCAACACATCTTCTGGGGTAGGATGACCAGAAAAATAATCATCCGAACTGTTTTTAACTATCGCAAAATCTGGTTCAGGTTCGCTGTTGGGGGGCAAAGTAACAGGAGCTTGAGATTGTAAAGTTGCTCTACCACCAACTAATTTGGGCAGTTCTTTCAATAATCTTCTCAAACAAGTTTCATGTGCTTTCCCTTTTGCAGCCATCTGAATGATTTCTCCTTTAATCAGCTCAATGCGACTATCTTCATGGAAAAAGCCTATTTCTGCTAATTTGTGGTACTCATCAAGAGTGAAACGTTTAGCTTGAGCAATTGCCATAACTTTTCTCTAGAAAGATTGTACTCGTAAATATAACAACTATTTTAAAGCCGTTCGACGGGCTTTGACTCCAAACTCCGAACATTACGGAGAAAGCTGCGAATATTACAAAAAAAGCTCCGAAAAATAATATAGTAACTAATTACTACTATAAATATCCTTGATTTTGCGTAGGGGTTTATCTACTCCTTTTCACTTTTACCGTATAAATATCAGTGACGGTTACTAAACGGGTAAATTAAAGTTAAGGTGAAGCTAGGTAAGGAGATATATATCGTTTTCACGAAGCATATAACATAAATATAGCTCAAATCAAGGTGCAATACATGTTTCATTGATTAGGGTCAAAAAATCAATTTATAAAATTTTTCCTTAGTTATCCTGATGACTCCAAACAGACTGTGCAAAAGTTTATACTGAGTTAAAATCAGGTAAAGGTCGCATCTAAGTTTCGAGGCAACGTCTATCAGGCCTTCCAATTACATTTATGATGCGGATACCTATTTAATCCTATAGGAAGTAACACTTATTTTAACGTCTGTAATATTTATAAACGCATTTTCCAGTGAGGAATATGCCTTATTTTGCTATGAAAAAATTTCTCTTAATGTAGAGACGCTTAAACCGGAGGTTTTCCCACAGGGATACATTGCCTCTCTACAATATAGATTTTAAATTTTACTGAAAATTTTAACGGCGCCGCACGCAGCAGTTTTATCTGACTAGTGCAACATTATCATGCTTTCGATTATTGATAATTACTGCATTTAAGCTTTGCAGGTGGATATTAGCGCGCTTTTTTAAGGACAAAACACTATAAGAACAGGGTTTATATATATATGGCAGTCGCACTAGAACTACAAGAGTCTATTAAATCTTCGCTTCAAAAATTAAAAAATACCGAAGCACTTAAAAAATTATTTTGGAGTCAGTTAAATTACGAACGAGAAAATAAAGAGCTTTCTCGTAGAACATTAAGTGATGCAGTAAAGAATCAAGTTGAAGGGGAACCTTTATTATTAGCATCTGGAGGCGCCAATAAAGCTTTCCATATAATTTATACCCGTCTTAAATCAGAAAATTTATCTAGACAAAGCGAAAGAGTAGTTGTCAATCAACTTTTACAAGAACATCCATACGCTTTATTTGTATTTTCCAATAACTCTCAATCACATTGGCATTTTCTAAATGTAAAGTACGATAGTTCACCTCAAAAACGAAGATTATTTCGTCGCATTACTGTTGGAGAAGGGGAACAATTACGCACTGCAATAGACAGAATAAGTCTGTTGGACTTAGAAAAAATTCCAAATGCATCACCTTTAGACATTCAAGCACGACATGATGAAGCGTTTGATGTTGAAGCTGTCACCCAGGAATTTTTTAGGGAGTATCGTAAAACCTTTGAGAAAGTAGAAGGTTTAATTAAATGGACAACTGACTCTGAACAGAAACGGTTATTTACTCAAAAGCTGTTTAACCGTTTAATGTTCGTCGCGTTTATAGAGAAAAAGGGTTGGCTAAAATTTGATAAGAGAACAGATTACCTATCAGCTTTGTGGGAATCTTACCACAAAGATGGCGCCTCAGACAAAAACTTCTACAGAGACAGACTTTCCCACCTCTTCTTCGTCGGACTCAATAACCCTCAAGAACACGACATCACCGGAATTAATAATGGTGGTTTTCTAAAAGACTTGATAGGTAGCGTACCTTACCTCAACGGTGGTCTGTTTGAACAAGCTGAAGATGATAAAAATACTAAGATTATCATTCCAGATGAATGTATAGACACTATTCTTCATGACCTATTCCAACGCTTTGCATTCACCGTTACCGAGAGTACACCACTTGATGTAGATGTCGCGGTAGACCCAGAAATGTTGGGTAAAGTATTTGAAGAACTAGTTACAGGGCGCCATGAGTCTGGAAGCTACTACACTCCAAAACCCATCGTTTCTTTCATGTGTCGTGAAGCATTAAAGGGGTATTTAAAAACTCAAGTAGCTAACGAATCACAAGATGCAGTAGCACAATTTGTTGATGAACACAACCCAGATAATTTAGTAAATCCAGAAGCAATATTAGAAGCATTACGCTCAGTTAGATGCTGTGACTTAGCTGCTGGAAGCGGCGCCTATTTATTAGGAATGCTTCACGAACTATTAGATTTACGTCAATGTTTATTTGCAACTAAGGGCTTAGATTCAAATACTGTTTATGAACGCAAACTAAATATTATTGAAAATAATCTATATGGTGTAGATAAAGATGTATTTGCCGTAAATATTGCGCGGTTAAGATTATAAGCAATATCTAAACTAGTTCAAAAATGCCTAGACGCAAAAGGCGCCAATTGTTCGCAGTGGGAGGAAGAAATAAACGCGCGTGTTGCTGCTCTTTATGGACTATAGGAGAATATAGAAGAGAACCAGAACGCTTGCTATATTAGAAAATGTTAAGGAAAGCCATGCAATCAGCTTTACATATCACAACTAAAGTTTTATCAGGCAACAAAATAGAAGTAGAAATTCCCGAAGCTCAAATTGGCGACAATGTAGACGTATTTGTAGTTTTGCCAGAAAAAGTAGAAACTAAAAAGCGTTCAGCTGTAGATATTCTTAACGAGTTACCAGGGAGACAGCTTTTCAAAACTGCCGAAGAAGTAGATAAGTATCTCAAAGAGGAACGGGAGTCATGGTAATGCTAAATATCCTAGTACAGCATGACGTAAATATGTCTACCATTTATGATTTTGATTTAGTCCTCTTCAAGAGGACTTTCGCTATTAGACAACGGTTTATAACCGTTGGCGGGTTTGGTATTCTGTAGCGTTTGTTGCGTTCCGTTCCTCCACCCAACCTACGACTATTTATTTAGAGATTCTAGATAGTTTAGAATCCTTTGATTTTCAAGCATCAACTCTTTAATATCTGTGCTATCACTATATCTTTCTTGATTATTAATTTTATGACGTTGCATAATTACTACTTGTTGTTGCATATCCGCTACTTTTTGTTGCATTTTATCTATCCTTGGTAAAATGAAATCTCTTAAACTCATCATTTTTTGAATTGCTTTGGCGTTAGATTCAATCAACTTATTAGCTTCTTCAAAATTACTCATATATATATACCAATGCCTACACATGATATTATAGATAATCGCAATCAAAAGTTAGTAGACCAAATTAAGCGCATACTCGACTCATCCGAAGCAGCGCATTTTGCTGTAGGTTACTTTTTTCTTTCTGGCTTTACCGCTATTGCAGAACGTCTTACCAATATTAAAGAACTACGCTTATTAATTGGCAATACTAGCAACCGCGAAACTATCGAACAAATTGCCCAAGGATACCGAAGATTAGAATTAATTGAGGATAAAATCGAAAGTCAATATTTTAGAAAAAGCCTTTCGCTTGAGTGTGAACCAAGCTGTCAACCGCGAGCTAAATAAATTACGTCGAGATGGCTTTACAGGTAAAGAATTATTTAACCAGCTAATACTAATTTACCGTCAACATAACATGCACGAGTTACAAGATAATAGCTTGCCCATACTATCTCAACCAATTCCCTTTATTGTTTGTAGTGAAGGCTTAGTGTAATAGTTACTTTATACTTGTGATATCATAACTAACGAAGAGGGATTATTCCCTTATATATACATTAATGATTTTGTGTCCTTGGCAATAAGTAAAATGACTACTCAAAAGCTAACGCTTGAAATATCAGAATCACTCTTTGAGGAATTACACCGCTTTGCAGAACTAACTGGTCAATCTGTAGAATCTTTGGCTCTACAAAGTATTACAAGCAGTTTACCCGACTTTGGCAAGAAAGTATATAACCTTGATGACTTATTATCACAGGTAACAGCAGATAATTTGCACGGTGAAATCTATAGTGGAGAACCAGTAGGTCGTGAAATCTTCTGATTCATCTGATTCAATAATTTACATTCCTACACAGGGTGATATAGTTTGGATAAATTTTACACCCCAAGTTGGACGAGAACAAGCAGGTAGACGACCTGCACTCGCAGTTTCGCCATTTAAATATAATAGGCGAGTTGGATTAGCTTTAGTATGTCCCATCACTACAAAAGTTAAGGGATATCCTTTTGAGGTAGCAATTCCAGAAAATTTAGCGGTATCAGGGGTCGTGTTAGCCGACCAGGTAAAATCATTTGACTGGCAAGAAAGAAATGCTGAGTTTGCTTGTAAAGCACCACCCGAAGTAACCGTTGAAGTTATTACTATACTCAGAACTTTAATGCCTCTACCATAAGTTATACTCAGCACTCAGTACTCAGCACTCAGCACTCAGTACTCAGCACTCAGCACTATTCTGGTATGCTTAAAGCCGATAAGATAATTATTTAAGCTATGCCAGCGTCTATTCAACCTACTATTACGGCTTTTCCCCTGGCTGCTGTTGTTGGTCAGGAAGCTATTAAACTAGCTTTATTATTGGCAGCAGTTGACCCTGGACTTGGGGGAGTTGCTATTGCTGGTCGTCGCGGTACGGCAAAGTCAGTAATGGCACGCGCTATTCATGCTTTGCTGCCTCCTATTGAAGTGGTTAAGGGGGGGATAAGTAATTGTGACCCTAGTCGTCCTGAAGAGTGGGATGATATTCTTGTTCCACAGGCATCTTGCCTGTTACTGGAAGACTCTAAGGATGCCCGTTCCACAAGAGAGACAGAAATTATTCCGGCGCCTTTTGTACAGATACCTCTTGGCACTACTGAAGATAGGCTATTAGGTTCTGTTGATGTCGAAGAGTCGGTAAAACAAGGCGCCACCATATTTCAACCTGGTTTACTAGCTGCTGCACATCGGGGAGTTTTATATGTTGATGAAATTAACTTACTTGATGACCAAATAAGTAACCAGCTATTAACTGTATTATCTGATGGGCGTAACCAAATTGAACGTGAGGGTATTAGTTTTCAACACCCTTGTAGACCGTTGTTTATTGCAACTTATAACCCAGAAGAAGGAGACTTACGCGAACACCTTCTTGACCGTATTGCTATAGTTCTTTCTGCTAGTGGTGTACTTGGTTTAGACCAACGTGTAGAAGCAGTTGAGCAAGCTATATCTTATTCCCGTTCTCCTCAAGAGTTTTTACAGCAGTATAGCGAAGATATTGATAGCATTAAAACTCAAATTATTTTGGCGCGCGAGTGGCTCAAAGAAGTCACTATTACTCATGAGCAAATAGCTTATTTAGTAGATGAGGCAGTTCGCGCACAAGTACAAGGACACCGCGCGGAGTTATTTGCTGTACGAGTCGCAAAAGCTGCTGCTGCTTTAGAAGGACGTAATAAAGTTACAGCAGAAGATTTAAAGCGTGCGGTGGAATTAGTAATAGTGCCAAGAGCAACTGTTGTTCAAACACCACCACCCGACCAACCACCACCTCCTCCCCCACCACCACCACAAAGCCAAGACGAGGAAGATAACCAAGAGCAGGAACAGGAAGAAGAAGAGGAAGAAGAAGAAAACGAAGACCAAGAACAACCTGAGCAAGAACCCCCAGGTATTCCCGAAGAGTTTATTTTTGACCCAGAGGGAGTAATTCTTGATGATAGTGTGTTGTATTTTGCCCAAATGGCACAACGTCAAGGTAAGTCAGGAAGTCGCAATGCGATATTTTCTGATGACCGAGGACGTTACGTTAAGCCAATGTTGCCTAAAGGTAAAGTTAAACGTATTGCTGTTGATGCCACTTTACGTGCTGCGGCGCCATATCAAAAAGCCCGTAGAGAAAGACAACCAAATCGTAAAGTCGTTGTTGAACAGGGTGATATGCGTTCTAAACGGTTAGTTCGTAAAGCAGGCGCCTTAGTTGTATTTATAGTAGATGCATCTGGTTCAATGGCGTTAAACAGAATGCAGTCGGCAAAAGGCGCCGTCATGCAATTACTAACCGAAGCGTATCAAAACCGTGACCAAATATCATTAATACCTTTTAGAGGTGAACAAGCAGAAGTGCTATTACCTCCCACTCGTTCAATAGCACTTGCACGTAACCGTTTAGAAAGATTACCTTGTGGTGGTGGTTCGCCATTAGCACACGGACTAACTCAAGCTGTACGTGTAGGAATGAACGCTCAAATGAGTGGTGATATTGGGCAAGTAGTTCTAGTCGCAATTACTGATGGTCGTGGTAACATTCCCCTCTCACGTTCATTAGGAGAACCGCAAGACCCAGACCGAAAACCTGATATCAAAGCTGAATTATTAGACATTGCAGGACG
Source organism: Dulcicalothrix desertica PCC 7102 (assembly GCF_003991905.1). Taxonomy (GTDB): domain Bacteria; phylum Cyanobacteriota; class Cyanobacteriia; order Cyanobacteriales; family Nostocaceae; genus Dulcicalothrix; species Dulcicalothrix desertica. The sequence goes on from NZ_RSCL01000001.1 coordinate 632,341, forward strand.
AATCCGCGCCCTTGGAATGCAGCTTTTAGTAATAGATACCGAAAGTAAATTTGTCTCAACAGGCTTCGCAAAAGAATTAGCGACTGTTTCAGGTGGTAAATATTATCACCTACCTAAAGCTACCGACCAAGCCATCGCCGCAATGACAAAAGGCGCCATTGCCGATTTAAGACGCTAAAATTGATGATGTAGAGACGTTACATGTAACGTCTCTACAATGTAATGTAATTTATTAATCGCAATTACTAAAAAATTGGTACGACAAGACTACTACCCCTTAAGCGTGGCGCCAATGATGGACCACACAGACCGTCATTTTCGGTATTTCATGCGGCAGATAACAAAAAAGACTCTGCTATATACCGAAATGGTTACAAGTGCAGCAATATTACACGGTGATAAAGAACGTCTTTTAGGATTTTCAACCGAAGAAAAACCCCTAGTTCTCCAAGTTGGTGGTGATAACCCAGCACAACTTGCCGAATGTGCCCGTATCGCATCCGATATGGGGTATGACGAAATTAATCTAAATGTTGGTTGCCCTAGTAGTCGAGTTCAAGATGGTAACTTCGGCGCCTGTTTAATGGCAAAACCTCACAAAGTAGCTGACTGTGTAGCAGCAATGATTGATGCTGCTAATATTCCTGTAAGCGTCAAGCATCGTATTGGTGTCGATGAAATAGACTCCTACGAGGATATGGCAAACTTTGTCAGTATTATTGCTTCTGCTGGATGCCGTATATTTAATGTTCACGCCCGTAAAGCTTGGTTAAAAGGTTTAAGTCCAAAAGAAAACCGTGATATTCCACCTTTACGTTACTCAGATGTTCATCGTCTTAAAGCAGAATTTCCACACTTATTTATTGAAATTAACGGCGGATTTTTAAATCTAGAACAGGTTCGCACGCAATTAAAATCAGTTGATGCGGTTATGATTGGACGTGCAGCTTATGATAACCCTTATATATTTGCCTCTGCCGACTCACTCATTTACAGAGAAAATACTCCGGCGCCAACACGTCATCAAATTGTAGAAGCAATGTTTCCCTATATAGATTTAGGGGCAGCAAAAGGATTGAAACTTAATAAAATCACTCGTCACATGCTGCAATTATTTGCTGGACAACCAGGTAGTCGCGCGTGGAAACAGCATTTAACAGAATATTCTTGTCGTGAAGGTGCATCATCACAAGTTGTCGCACAAGCACTTGCTTTAGTACCAATTAAACAGCTTGAGGCAATTCATTAGTACTAGAAGTTTTTAAATTATTCTTTGCCAAAGAGTCAGCAATTAATCGTAAAACCTCAACTTGTTCTTCAGGCGCGGCTTGAACCACCATAGTTCGTAAACTGGCGCCGGAGTCGGTCTTTACGCCAAATAATTCACATAAATACCAAGTTCTTGCATCTTGGGGCAGTACTAGGAGTAGAGCAATAAGCTTCGCGGCTCCTAGGTCAGCTTTTCCATGACGAAAGCGCGAAAGAATAACTCTTGAAATGCCAGCATCAGCAGCTACTTTTGTCGCATTCAAATTGAAGCGGTTCATCATTTCGTCGAACAACTGCCAGTGCGATTCAAAATTTTCCTGCGTTATAAAACTTTGCATTTTTTATATTGTATAGTTATCTATACGCTGTATACTAAGCGATACAATAGAAAGTAGCGATATACGGCTAATCCAATCGTACCAAACGATTCACAATTTTGCCTAAATCGTCATCAGACATAAGTGGACAGTTTGAGAGTGTTTGTTAACAACCTCTTGTCCTCTTGCTGCCCCCAATTAAAAGCGGAAGGCGCCCAACATTTTAATAATCGTTAATTAACGTCTCCGTATTATTACCGCAAAATTTTTATTCGGCAAGTCAAGAGCGAATCATTATGCATTATTAGAGGTGTCACTTATGAATACTACATCTACTAAAGATTTCAACAGAAATTCTGTTTCAGTTAAAGCGCGCCTTTTTCCAGCTAAAGAGCCAGGAGGTAGATACTGGACTGGAAACAAGATTAGGAAATCCTCGAACACAAATATATCTTCTAGGAAAAATGATGATGCGAAATTCCTAGAGGATAAGCAAGACCTCGATATATCCTCTAGGAAAATAGATGGCGCGAAATTCCTAGAGGATAAGCAAGACCTCGATATATCCTCTAGGAAAATAGATGGCGCGGAATTCCTAGAGGATATACAAGACCTCGATATATCCTCTAGGAAAATAGATGGCGCGGAATTCCTAGAGGATAAGCAAGACTCAAATATATCCTCTAGGAAAATAGATGGCGCGGAATTCCTAGAGGATAAACAAGACTCAAATATATCCTCTAGGAAAAATGATGATGCGGAATTCCTAGAGGATAAGCAAGACATCAATATATCCTCTAGGAAAATAGATGGCGCGGAATTCCTAGAGGATAAACAAGACTCAAATATATCCTCTAGGAAAAAGCGGCGCCTAAAGGGTGACGGTAGTGGATGTATATATTACCGGACTTCTATTAAAAATGGTAAAGAATATCACGAAGCGTACTTTCAGTATGAATTTTGGAAAAAAGGAGACTGCTTATCAAAATCTTCTAGGTATATTCCTAAGAAATTACTAAAGGTAGTTCAAGAGTTAAATCAATGTAAGGCGCCTGTTCGGGAAATTTTGGCAGTTCTAGGAGAAATATTGTAGCACTGCCCACCTTACTATTGATGTGGTAATTGCAATCAAGATTTAATTACCAAGTTCTGTAACTTGTGATTCTGGTAAACCTGTTATTTGCGCTACCTGTTCCACAGGTATTCCTTGCTTGAGTAAATTTGCTGCAACTTGCTTTAATTGAGACTCAGCATTATCCGCACGCAGTTTTTCTTGTTCAGCACGTTGTTCCTGTTGTTCGGCACGTTGTTTTTCAAGTTCTGCAATTTCTTCAGAGTTTGGTAATAACTGCCCATCCAAGGTTGCCCAGCGTAACCAAGTGATATTATTTATACCTTTATAGTTACCTTGCCATCGTACTAGTGTTAAACCGAGTACTTGACTGACTAGCTGACCTTGCGCGTTTGGATATATTGGCTGATATGTTTTACTGTGGAATGAGAATCCTGCCAAGTCACTTGGATCAAAAGGATTAAACCAAAAATACTCAGGTACACGCATTTTGTTATGATAAAGAATTTTTTTCTCATCTTTATCTGTAGCTGCTGTACTACTAGAAAGTAGCTCAATAATAATATCTGGTGCTTTGCCTTCCTCCCAAGTATTACTCCACTTTTTATTGAGAAAGGTAACAAAAAACTTGAATTCGGCAAAAAGTTGTTATTACCTTATTTACGATTATAAACTGCTTTATATATTTCACCTTTGCTGAAATCGCATAAAAACGGCGCCAAACAAAATTCCAATTCCATGCGTCCAATAACCTATACTCCATTGGTTAACACCATTGGGCGGAATATCTAAACTACCTATTCCATAAAATAGTTGTTGAATAAACCACCAAAATAAATACAAAAAAGCAGGTATTTCTACAGGAATAAATACAACTAGTAAAGGTAACACTGAATCTATTTTAACTTTAGGAAATTTATATATGTATGCTCCTAAGCACGCAGCTACGGCGCCATTCGCTCCAATTAACGGTACTGCTAAATTTGGTTCTACGAATATTTGTACTATAGTTGTTAATATTCCGGCTCCCAGATAAAGAGCTAAGAAGCGCACCGGAGCGAGTACTTTTTCGAGAGTGCTACCAAATACCCATAAAAACAGCATATTTCCCAATATTTGGGCAAAACTGCCATGCAGAAACATTCCTGCTAGTAAGGACGTCGAACGTATTATGATGGCTATGCTTGCTGCTGCATTACCTGATGCGGTACTTGCCATTGCACCCGATATTTCTGCAGGCGCTACTCCCCAAGCATTAATAAAATATCCTAGTTCTCCTGACAGTTCGAGCTTTAGTTCGTATAAAAATAAAGCGATGTTTAAACCAATTAAGCTCCAGATCGCTAACGGCTTGGCGCGCGTAAACAAGAATACATTATCGCTAACAGGAATCATAAAATTGAGTATGTCAATATTAAAATTAGATGTATCGCATTAATTAAAGCAAATGTTAGGAAGCACACTCGCACTTCGATACCAAATTATTAATAGCCTTGGGGGTGGTGGATTTGGTGAAACTTATGTTGCTTCGGACTCACAACTCCCTGGTACACCGCAATGTGTGGTTAAAAAACTCAAGCCTCAATCCAATGACCCTGAAACTCTACAAACTGCACGGAGACTATTTGATACTGAGGCACAGGTTTTATATAAGTTAGGTACTCACGAACAAATTCCTCAGTTAAAAGCTTATTTTGAGGAAAATCAAGAGTTTTACCTTGTGCAAGAATTCATTGAAGGTCATGACCTGAGCGTTGAATTGATACCAGGTAAAGTTTACTCCCAAGAACAAGTTATTTTACTTTTGCAAGAAATTTTAGAAATCTTAAAATTTGTTCATCAAAATAAAGTTATTCATCGCGATATAAACCCTCGTAATATCCTCCGTCACAAACACGATAATAGGTTATTTTTAATTGATTTCGGCGCCGTTAAGCAAATTACTACAAATGTTGTAACTTCTCAAAGTCAAAAATTTACTGTTGCTATAGGTACTCCCGGATACATTCCTAGCGAACAAGCACAGGGAAACCCTAGATATAGCAGTGATATTTATGCACTAGGTATTATTGGTATTCAAGCTTTAACAGGTATACCACCCGAACAGTTAGAATATGATGAGTCTACGAATGAAATTGTTTGGCGCCATCAAACAACTGTAAGTGACGAGCTTGCAGCAATTCTAGATAAAATGGTACGGTACGATTTTCGTCAACGGTACCAAGATGCTAGTATGGCGCTACAAGCATTTAAAGATTTAAATAAACGCCAGTCATCTCAAGCTACAATTGTTGCTTCTCCCGCATCTCCTATTGTTTTAGTACAGCAACATATTCAGCCTGTAAATTATATTAAATTTATTAAGTCTATCAATATAAAAAGTATCGTTACTAAAACTATAACAGGAATAGCTTTGCTAGGTTGTGCGACAACAGTATATATGTTTGTTGCAAGTGCTATAAATTCCAATAATTCTGCTGAACTGTATAAACAAGCCAATACCTTATATGAATTGCAACGTTATAATGATGCTTTAAATACATATCAAAAAGCTGTTGAAATACGTGCTGATTATGGTGATGCTTGGTATGGTAAGGGTAAAGCTTTACATGAACTCAAACGATATAAAGATGCTTTACTAGCATACGATAAAGCTATTCAAATTTCTCCAAATAATAAAGACGCTTGGAGAGGTCGAGGTTTTACTTTAGATAAGTTAAATCGTCAAAGCGAAGCTATTGCTTCATATGATAAAGCATTAACTATACAACAGAACGATTTTGAGGTATGGAACGCTAAAGGTGAATCTTTGGCTGATTTGAAACGTTATGATGATGCAATTAAGGCTTTTGATAAAGCTGTCGAGCTAAAACCAGATTATTATCAATCTTGGTTCAATAAGGGCAAAATACTTCATACCCTCAAACGTTATGATGACGCTCTAAACGCTTATGATAAAACAATAGAGCTAAAACCAAGTTACGAAGCAGCTTGGTATAGTAAAGGCAATGCGTTAACAAATTTACAACGTTATCAAGACGCATTTAACGCTTACGATAAAGCCGTACAACTCAAACCAGATTATGCGGCTGCGTGGTTTTCCCGAAGCAATATGTTACTAAATTTACGACGATATCCAGAAGCTATTGACTCATTCAACCAGCTAATAAAATATGACTCTAATAATCACGAAGCGTTTTCAACTCGTGGTTGGTTATTACATCAACAGCAACAATATGAACAAGCTGTACAATCTTACGATAAAGCAATAGCGATTAAACGTAACAACTATCAAGTTTGGTTCAATCGCGGTAATTCACTATTTAGCCTTAAACGCTACGAAGATGCAGCAGCATCATACAACCGCGTGATTCGTTATAAACCAGACCATTACGAAAGTTGGTACAGTCGAGGAAACGCATTCTTTAATATGCAGCGTTTTCAAGATGCTATTGCTTCTTATGAACGTGCCATTCAACTGAAACCAGATTACCAGCAAGCAATAAATGCTCTCAAAGCATTGCAAGCGCAGCAGCAACAACTTCAACAACCCCAACAGATAATTAAAAGATAATTAGCTATTAGCTAGTTAGCTAGTTATCTATTTGGCTAATTATCTAATATTTACCTCTTGCATAAAATCTCCAGGGTGCAAATCTTGGAGTCTAGTTTGTGAGGCGCCATTAATAAACGAATTGTTAGTACTAGTTTGATTACGAGTTAGGTTTGAAGTTTGTGCAGTAGACATTGCAACTTCTTCTCCTTGAACAAATCGCTGTTTTTGTGTGTACTCAATCAGCTTTGCTTGTGCTGTTGCGTATACTGAAGTATCTTCGGGTATTTGCTCTAAATATTTAACTGCCGCATTAAAGTCCTGGTTTGTAGCTTTTTTATACGCTTGCTGCAATATATATGCTGCACGCACATGACGTTTTTGAGTATATTCAGCTACCTTTAGCTCGACTACTGGATTGGTACTGTTGTTTTTGGGTATTTGATTTAAATAATTCAATGCCTCATTGAAGTCTTTGGCGCCTGCCTTTTCATAAGCTCTCGCTAATAAAGTCTTGCTTTGAACCTCAATATGACGATTTGCTTGTGCAACTAATCTGTCAGTTTTGGTTTGCCAGTATAAAATATCTGGAACAATAGGAGCTACTTTTAATACATCCGACCAACGTCCCTCCGAAACGGCATTTTCCGCAGTTTTATATTGTTCTGCTGCTATTTGCCACTGCGAAAGCCATTCTTCTATCGTCGCTTGCGCTTCTGGATAAACGTTAGAAGTTACAGGTATTGATTTTGCTTTCGCAATGGCGCCGTTTAAATCCCCTGACTGGAAGTCTTCTGTCGCTTTATATAATGTATCTGTTTCTGATGGCGCCGGAGTATTACTATTTAGCAACGAGTAAACTCCAAAACCCATCACCAACGAATTTGCAACTAATCCAACTTTTACACCTGTTAACAATGGTGAAGTTTTCCTAACACCGTTTTTACCATTAGCTAGGTTTTGCGAATCTACTGTCTCAACAATTGTATACTCAGCCTCAACTGTCTTCGTGTAAATATATTCTGGTATCTGTTGAAGTGCCTGATATACCTCTGCTGCTGTTTGAAAACGATTTTTATGGCTGTAACGAATCATTTTACTAATAACCATAGTCAAATAATCGCTTACTTCTGTTTCTTGGGTTCTCCAAATAATTTCATTGCTACGAGGGTCTACTTGTAACTGCAATGGTGTTAAACCCGTCAACGCTTGAATAGCAATCATCCCCAGCGCATAAATATCACTACTAAGTTGTGTCTGACCAATAAATTGCTCAGGAGGAATATATCCTAACGAAGTAACAGGTATCCGATAAATTGGTAGTTCTGTATCTGTCCCAAAATCAACTGGCTGAATCGAACCAAAATCTATTAGTACTATCTTACCATCACTAACGCGACGGATTAAATTTTCTGGCTTAACATCGCAGTGAATAACACCATTGGAGTGAACAAAATGAAGAATTTCTAGAACGTCCATCAACAACTTGATAACTTCGTTTTCGTTCCAGAAATAACTAAAGTTGTTCTTGGTGGGCAATTCTGCCGTCAGCGCATGTCCTTCAATAAACTCTTGAACTAAGTAAAAACGCTCATTCTCTTCAAAACAAGCAATAAGTTCCGGAATTTGGTTATGGTGTCCTAACTGCTTGAGAGTTTCGGTCTCCGTCAAAAACCGTAACCTCAACGTTTCCAAGTGACTTGGATGAAAATTTGTTACTTTCAGTTGCTTAACAACGCACTTTGGGTTCTCTGGGTGGTCGATATCTACAGCAATGTATGTCTGTCCAAACACCCCAGCACCTAGGCTTTGTACGATTTGGTAACGTCTATACAGTACTTTACCGAGCATGTGGTGAGTCATGAGTTGGTTACTTAGTCATTCCTTTTTATACTTTCCCAACATTGTTCCCTAATTCCGGAAACCCTTACAAAATAATGTTATTGAATGCTGCTTTATAAAATCAACATAAATATTCTCGCTATTTACACGTAAAAATTCATGTTAATTTTATATTTTTTGTTACGAAATACTCGTTGTCGGTTGAGTGTATCAAATGCTGCAACTATTTTTATATACTAGTACTATTCTTAACTCAGTTCATGTGACAGTTTTGTAGATGGCATAAATATAAATCAACAAATGATTGAAGATTGGCAGAAAATTAATCCTGACCACTACAAGCTCCACTTTGAATGCTATTACGTATTTGATGTGAAATCTAGTTAATTATGATACAGTAATTTCAATTATTGACTTTTACTTATTACTAGTTTTGATGTGCTTAAAAATGCTAGCAATGTTACGTGCATCATCTATACCACGATGGTGAGTGCCTTTTAACACTATTCCCAATTTTGATAAGGCGCCCGCCATCCCATAACCTTTTGATACACCAAGATATTCTGAAAACTGCTTCTTTATATTTATATGCTCAGAATTAAATGGATAGATAACTCCATGAAATTCGCAGTCTTGGATAAATTGTTTTCTATCATATTCTCCCCAAGAGCAAAAAATATAATTAGCAAACTCCGATAGCCAATGTTGAAAATTAATCATTGCTTCAGGAAATATAGGCGCCTTCTCCACATCTTCTTGTTTAATAGTCGTGAGTTCTATACAAAATTCTGTTAAATGTGGGTTTCTAACGGGTTTAATGAATTGCTGAAATTCCGAATCTATCTGCCATGTCGAACGATTAAGCATCACGGCACCAATTTCAATTATCTCCATTTCATGACGTGGAACGGCGCCATCTTCAGAACAAGTCGCCTCTAAATCAACCACCAAGTAATAAAAATTTCTATCTTTATTTTTAGACATATTATTTCCTGCTTCAACATTAGTTTTTATTATATATTACACGTAATACATAATAAATTAACGAAAAAGGGTATAACACAGCGTCATACCCTCAAATCATATATGTAGTATTTATCCCTTTACTCTTTACCCCTTACCTCTTACCCCTAAGAATTATTGGCACTGATAATTTTTAAAAGGTGTGAATTCAAATCTGATACTTGGCCATTTAACGTACCAAAAAAATCGCTGTCAACTTTGTTAACAACATGGATTGCTGCAATTGCTAAATCATAACCTTCCTTAGTAATCGTTAAAGATTTTGCTCTGGTGTCTTTTGCATCAGTCTCACGCTTGATTAATCCTCGTTGTTCCAACGCGCGTAAAACTTTGGAAGTCATCATAATATCTGCCTTGGCATGAGCAGCTAATTTGGCTTGGGTAACTGTTTGTTGACCTTGACTGAGCCAAATTATTCCCGCTAGCAAAACAAACTGTACGTGGGTTAAACCCAACTTTTTCAATCCAGAATTCATTTTTCGCTGCCAAAGATTTGACACTTGCCACAGTAAAAATCCTGGGCTGTCATCTGGGTTTTCAAACTGAAATACCATTATCTTGTGTGGCGAGTTCAACGGACACTACCTCGATTTTCTATGCAGGTTGGGCACATCTGACTGTGAATTAAGTCAAAGTCAGGCTGTTGTATTTCAAACAAGCCATATCGGAATACGTAGCCCCAATTACGCTTATTCTTTATGAAATGTAAATTAGGAATCAAAGGTATTATACTTACTTCATTACAATCAAAAAACTCCACCGAACGACGAAACGGCATAAAACCATTATTCATATCACTCATGTTAAACCGAATTTTCTACCACTCGACCTATTGCTGTAAACGCTTGGCATTTTTCTTCCCCCTCAAATATTTGTTTCGGTGAGTAATAAATTACAAGGTCATCTGGCTGTAACCGTCTTAAAGGCGATGCTTTACCATGACACGCTTGCATGAAACTACCCAAAACTCCATTTTGGACATGGTTTTTTGATGCTACGACAATCCAGTACTTGTGAGAATCCATATTTTACATTTTTATAATCATCTCGGTTATTGTAACCACGATTAATATATAAATTATTAAAATACCCTCTATTGATGCAGGCGCCAATTAATCACAGTCGTTACGATTCCGATTTAAAAGCTTTTATCCAGCTATTTTGTATTGCCACGTCAAGTAATATTGCTGCTAATCCAAACAAAAATACATTTTCCGCTAAAAGTACAGCTAAAGGCAAAGCTAACGAGAAGATATCGTTAATATCACTAACCATTGCGAGTTTGGTATCAGCTTGTACTAATCCTCTTACTACAGCAAATGCCATTACACCTCCAGCTTTAAGCTGAAAGTTATTATCATCACGAATAATATATCTGTAGGTAACTCCAAATAAAAATCCAGAAAACAATACGATAGCAGCACTTAGCCACCAATGTAAATCAAAAGTACTACTAAAGATTGAAAATTTGATTTGTATTAGGTTTATTATTGTAAATGCAAAAATGGCGCCGAAGCTTGCCAGTATTGCTGCTTTTAGGGATTCTAGCCGTTCAGCCATTGTTGTGTGTGTGAAGAGTCGATTAAAGTTATTTAGTTATATTTTTGCTCAAAAAATAATCTACAATCTCCTGTGACTGCTCAAACTGTAATAATTGTAAAGCTGACTGGTTTGATTGTATTTTCTGTAAAGGCGCCTTGTTTATACAACCAGCATATCCGGCGCCTTCTAAAATTTCTAAAACACTACCAGGGTATTGATAAAGATTTCTCGTAGCTGTGACTTCTAGTGATTCTTGTGCAGTTAGCATTAGTGATTCTAATGCGACTTCTGGCAAAATACGAGTACTTACATTTAAGAAAAAATCGAAGGTTGTATTTCCTAAGCGAATATGGTCATTGTCTTTTAGCTCAATCGATTTAAATATACGCTCACCATTAACATACGAACCATTAGTACTGTTGAAATCAACTAAGTAAAACTTTTGTTCTTCATAGTAAATAGCTGCATGAGACCGGGATGCATATGAATCAACCAGATGAATACCACTATTTTTATCTCGTCCCAACGTCCAAATACTTTGTGGTTGTCTCAAACAAAGCGTTTGACCCTGACATAAATTAGTAGTTACGTATACACAAGTATTGTCTATAACACCCTGCAAGTAAAATGACTTAACTCCTACCGAGCTTGGGTTGAAAGTCTCTAATTCAAGAATGGAATCTAGAAGACTGGCGTGGTGTTCATATAATTTTATAAACGTTTGATATAGACACAATCGTCGTTCGAGTTCTGCTTCCACACACTCAAGCATAATTTAGTGAGCCTCTAACTATAACAACAAATTCTATTTATTAAGAAACCTATCGCTTGGCTGATGACGATTTCTCATCATCCTATCGCATTTGAAAAGTAATATCAGTAATTTCCAGTTAGGTTTTAGTATCTTTTTTACAACATATAATAATTTGATAACAATATTATTACAGGGACTTGGTGTTCTATTATATACAGTTTTCTATTTTTTCTATACAAGTTTTTGCGAAAAAAATCTTAAGAAGCCTTGATTCAATAATGCTTTCAAGCAGCTAACAAAAAGTTATTCATATAGACACATGCTTGGTATGAAAAAATGCAAATGCACAAGTAGGCATTTGCAATAATTAAATATTAATTAAGTATTTATAAAATAATTCTTAAATAATATGTGAACGATTATTAAATTTATTTAAATAGACAAAGTGCGCCGAATTAAGGGGTGCCTGAATCAGTCAAGGCTCTTTTATTCGGTAGGCGAGTATTAAACCGCACCAATCTTAAACTGTTGATAATTTTCAACAGTTCTTGCATCATTTTTGTTGGCTTTTAGCAGCGCTAACGGTTTATTGCAATGAATTTTGATATAAAGTCATTTACAATAAACCGCGTTTACCCGACGGACGTACCGTCATCCAGTTGGTTTTAGCTAATGCCAGTTGGTCGTCTGAAACTTTGGCGCCAGTAAGATTTGCACCACATAAGTTAGCTCCGCGCAGATTGGCATTATTAAGATAAGCATAACTAAGGTCAGCACCACGTAAGTCGGCGCCTTCTAAATCGGCGTGACTTAAATAAGCTTTGCTCATGTTGGCATCGCGAAGATTAGCGCGGTTAAGGCTGGCTCTGCCAAAATCACTATTATGTAAGTTGGCGCCGCTTAGGTTAGCACGCTCTAATACTCCAGAGTGGAAGCTTGCTCCTGATAAATCAATTCCTACCAAGTTAAGCAAGCTCAGATTATGAAGTGCAAAATCGCGCCGACCTTTAGTATAAGCGGCTCGTAGCCCTTCAGTATTAAATAAGCGCGTCACTTGAGATTTAGAACCGAGGCTGCTGCTAGTATTCATAGTACCCGACCCACTCGATTTAGCTGTCGCTAATTTATGAGCAGTTGCACTTGTAGCTTGTGCTACCTTCGCTCGCCTTTCACGAATTGCGGCAGCCACTTGTGCAACACCTGCACTTGAATAACCACTCGAAGAATTACTTAGTAATGCTGCTGAATCGTCAAAACGACTACTTCTGTCTTTGATTCCACCAGCTGGTCGGCTAACCAAGCTTTGGGCAAGACTATCAAGGTATGGCTCCATTTCTAGCGCGCGTAGTACATCCGGCGATGATTGATAGCGATTTCTCACTGACACATCAAGCATTTTTCGTAGTACATCACTAAGGTGGGGACTAATTTGTACTAAGTGTTCCCACATCATTTCGCCAGTGGTTGGATTGTAATCCAAATCTTTTGGAGATTTGCCAGTAAGTAAGTAAATACAAGTAACACCCAATGCGTAAATATCCGAAGAATATACAGGACGCATTGCCATTTGTTCTGGTGGTGCAAACCCAGGAGTACCAATTGCGTATGCTGTCAATGCGGTTTGTCCAGATTGAAGCGCTGCTGTTTGGCTAACTTGATTTTTCACTGCACCAAAGTCAATTAGTACTAGTCGGCTATCTTGAGCGCGACGTATCAAGTTTGCTGGCTTGATGTCACGATGAATTACCTTTTGCTCGTGGATGTATTGTAGCAATGGTAATACTTCACTCAAGAATTGTTTTACTCCAGCTTCGCTGAATACTCCTTGGGCTTTCACTTCTTGCTGCAAAGTGGCGCCAGATATGTATTCCTGGACTAAATAAAATTGCTCACGGTCTTCAAAAAAATCTAGCAACCTCGGAACTTGAGGATGGTTGCCAATTTTTCCTAAAGTCATAGCTTCGCGCTCGAACAGTTCGCGTGCCATTTGCAAGACATGGGGTGCGGTTCCTGAAGGACGCAGTTGTTTAATAACACACGTCGGTTCTCCAGGCAAAGATTCATCAAGGGCAATGAATGTTGCACCGAAACCACCTTGACCTAGCGCTTTCTGGACACGATAGCGGTCGCGCAACATCAAGCGCGAGCCACAAGACTGACACCTCTCGCTAAAAGCTGGATTCTCTGGATTAGGACAGGTAGGATTTAAGCAGTAGCTCATGCACTGTCAACTCGCTGCACGAAAATGGAATAAAGAGCGTTGAAACCCTTATCTCATTATTAAAGTCGGAAATTTCTTCTACCAGGTGAATTTTGCTGGAAATCCCTTGAAGAGTTCCTAAAGAATATTCAGTATTTACTTAAAGTAGCAGTAAATACACGCCCGTAATACTTATCCAGTTATCCCACTACACAAGACGAACTTTAATATTGAGAGGTTTTGCCCTTAATCCGTAATCTAATTGATAAGAGTATCACAACGCAATAATGTATTTAAAAATAATTTGTAAACAGTGTATATACGTATTTTAAATTATTAAATTTTGATTAGATAATCTATTACTAAAATCAAACAGCAATAAAAAACCCTCGATAAATTTCGAGGGTAACACGATTAATCAGTTATGAAAATTATGAATGTTTGCTCTTGGAAACAAAAGCAATTAATCAAGTTCCTTCATAAACATTACTGGCTCGTTCTCACGGTCGATACCTTTCTCGAAACCACCAGCAGCAGCGCGTGCGCGGCCTGCGTGCCATAAGTGACCAATAAGGAAGAAGAATCCTAATACGAAGTGAGAAGTTGACAACCACGCACGAGGAGACACGTAGTTAAAGGAGTTGATTTCAGTCGCAACACCACCCACAGAGTTCAAAGAACCCAGAGGAGCGTGTGTCATGTACTCAGCAGCACGACGTGCTTGCCAAGGCTGAATATCATTCTTGATTTTGTCGAGGTCAAGACCATTTGGTCCACGTAATGGCTCTAACCAAGGACCTTTAAAGTCCCAGAAGCGCATGGTTTCACCACCAAAGATGATTTCACCAGAAGGTGAGCGCATTAAGTATTTACCAAGACCTGTTGGACCTTGAGCAGAACCTACGTTCGCACCTAAGCGTTGGTCACGAATCAAGAAGGTTAATGCTTGTGCTTGTGAAGCTTCAGGCCCAGTAGGACCGAAGAATTCGCTGGGGTATACGGTATTGTTGTACCAAACCATACAAGAAGCGATGAAGCCCATTAAGGACAACGCGCCTAAGCTATATGATAGGTAAGCTTCACCAGACCAAATGAATGCACGACGTGCCCAAGCAAAAGGTTTAGAGAAGATGTGGAAAATACCACCACCAATACAAAGCAGAGCCACCCAAATGTGACCACCAACAACGTCTTCGAGGTTATTAACGCTAACAATCCAACCTTCTCCACCGAAGGGTGACTTGAGCAAGTAACCAAAAATTGTTGCTGGGTTCAATGTTGGGTTCGTAATGACGCGAACGTCACCACCACCTGGCGCCCAAGTATCGTACAAACCGCCAAAGAACATAGCCTTCAGCACCAACAACAACGCACCACAACCAAGAATGATTAAGTGGAACCCGATGATGTTGGTCATCTTGTTCTTGTCTTTCCAGTCGTAACCAAAGAATGAAGAGTATTCTTCTAAGGTTTCAGGACCACGAACAGCGTGATAAATACCGCCAAATCCTAAAACTGCGGAAGAAATTAAGTGGAGTACACCAACTACGAAGTAAGGGAATGTATCAAATACTTCGCCACCTGGACCTACACCCCAACCGAGAGTTGCTAAGTGAGGTAGCAAGATTAAACCTTGCTCGTACATGGGCTTTTCAGGAATAAAGTGCGCGACTTCAAATAAAGTCATGGCACCAGCCCAGAATACTATCAAACCAGAGTGGGCTACATGGGCGCCCAACAGCTTACCGGACAAATTGATTAAACGGGCGTTGCCAGACCACCAAGCGAAACCGGTGGATTCTTGGTCGCGACCACCCAGACTTATTGAACGATTAGAGAGCGTTACCACGCGGTAGTACCTCTTCGGGGAATACAAATTTTTCGTGAGGCTGATCTTGAGGAGCCATCCAAGCGCGGATACCCTCGTTTAGCAAAATGTTCTTGGTATAAAAAGTTTCAAATTCGGGGTCTTCTGCGGCACGTAACTCTTGCGATACGAAGTCGTAAGCACGTAAGTTGAGCGCGAGACCAACGATACCAACTGCACTCATCCATAACCCTGTTACAGGTACGAATAACATAAAGAAGTGCAACCAGCGTTTGTTAGAGAAAGCAATACCGAAAATCTGTGACCAGAAACGGTTTGCAGTCACCATCGAATATGTTTCTTCTGCCTGAGTTGGGTTGAACGCACGGAAGGTGTTCGATGCATCACCGTCTTCAAACAATGTGTTTTCCACAGTAGCACCGTGAATCGCACACAACAGCGCACCACCTAGTACACCCGCTACACCCATCATATGGAAGGGGTTGAGTGTCCAGTTGTGGAAACCTTGTAAGAATAGCAAGAAACGGAAGATTGCTGCTACTCCAAAGCTAGGAGCGAAGAACCATGATGATTGACCCAATGGGTACATCAAGAATACGCTGACGAATACAGCGATAGGCGCACTGAAAGCAATTGCGTTGTAAGGACGAATTCCTACTAAGCGTGCAACTTCAAACTGACGTAGCATAAAGCCAATCAATCCAAAGGCGCCGTGCAATGCTACGAATGCCCATAAACCACCCAATTGACACCAACGGGTAAAATCGCCTTGTGCTTCAGGTCCCCATAAAAGTAACAATGAGTGACCCATTGCGTCTGCTGGAGTTGAAACAGCTACTGTCAAGAAGTTACAACCTTCTAAGTAGCTTGATGCTAATCCGTGAGTGTACCACGAGGTGACGAAGGTTGTGCCGGTTAGCCAACCGCCGAGTGCTAGGAAAGCACAGGGAAACAGTAAAATCCCCGACCAGCCTACAAACACAAAACGGTCACGCTTCAACCAGTCGTCGAGTACGTCAAACCACCCACGACTTCTGGGGGCGCGTCCTACTGCGATGGTCATTTCCTGTATAATCCTCTTAATTTACTAAAATTGCGACGTTTTAATACAGCCCACAAAACAGAAGGAATATACATACTTCTTCACGTTTTGTAACTGCCCATGAGGAATTAACGTTTGTTTTTGACGTTCTCAGCTACTTCAAAAGTTACCAAGATTTATGAGAAGCCAACTAGCATGTCGCTCTATGACTCCCACGGTGTCGTCACAACCGCTCACCACGCAGCTTAAAAAGTCATGCGTGTTTTCTTAACCAATCTTAACTTACCACATTGTTCGCCTTTATGCCTCACTTACACTTGTAAATCAGGGATAAAACGCAAACACCACTATTAATATCAATATCAGAAAATTAACAATTTGACACATGTTTTCTCAGAAAACTTAAAATTTACGTTTCTTCACGGAGTCACACGGCGTCAGCCAAACAATACCCGAACAATTACGCACACAAACACAAGCGCACGGCTGAAGTGAGCTAATATGGCCAGTATTGAGATAATTGGATAACAGGTAATAGCGGCGGTGGTAACATGACAGCTTCAACAACAATAAACAAAGGTGAATCGCCCAACGGCGATAACTCCGCTTCAAACGTTTTGAATCAAAAAGTTCTGGGTTCTCGTCGATTTAGCAATTACTGGTGGGCTATTGTTGTTACTTCTGGTGCAACAGGGTTCTTACTAGCTGGATTGTCAAGTTATCTTAAAGTCAATTTACTTCCCGTCACCGATGCCACCCAATTAATCTTCATCCCCCAAGGCATCGTAATGGGGCTATATGGTATAGCTGGTTTACTTCTATCGCTTTACCTTTGGCTGGCAATTTTATGGGATATCGGTGGCGGTTATAACGAATTTAATCGCGAGACGAATAAAATTAAAATTTTTCGTTGGGGTTTTCCTGGCAAAAACCGCAAAATCGAGATTGACTTTTCGACCAAAGATGTACAGTCAGTGCGCGTTGAAATTAAAGAAGGTCTAAACCCCCGTCGTGCGCTGTATTTGCGCGTCAAAGGTCGTCGAGATATTCCTTTAACACGAGTCGGGCAACCAATTCCATTAAAAGATTTGGAAGTTGAAGGCGCCAAACTAGCTCGATTTTTAGGTGTGTCGGTTGAAGGTCTTTAAAAATGATTAGATTTTAGATGCTGAGTCTAAAATCTAAAATTTTGATTAAGATACTCAAGTTGAGAGTAAAACTGGTAACGGTGTGAAAATTCCTAAGTTTTTGATAGCACTTGTAGTTGTAGGAGCTTTACTTTTGGGTGGATGTACGACACCACAAGCAAGTACTAGTAGCGACTCAACCGCAACGGCAGTCGAAGCAAAAACCACAGCGACGACGACAGCTACAACAGAGACAGCAACTCAAACAACCTCTGTATCTCAAAATAATAGTGAAATCCCAGGTATGAACGATTTACCACAACTCGAAGGAAAAGCAACCGTAGTGATGACCGTTAAAGGGTCACCCATCACTATTGAAGTTGACGGCACAAATGCTCCAATTTCAGCTGGAAATTTTGTTGATTTAGTTCAAAGAGGTGTTTACAATGGCTTATCTTTCCACCGGGTTGTACGCAGTCCTCAGCCATTTGTAGTTCAAGGTGGAGACCCCCAAAGTAAAGATACCAACTTCCCTGCAAATCGCTTGGGTTCAGGTGGCTTTATCGATAAAAATACTGGTAGTGAACGGCGCATCCCCTTAGAAATTAAACCCAAAGGTTCAGATGCTCCTATCTACGGTAAAACTTTCCAAGAAGCAAGAATTAGCCAACCCCCTTTACTTACTCATAAGTTAGGCGCCGTTGCAATGGCACGTTCCCAAATGCCCAACTCCGCTTCTTCACAGTTCTACTTTGCTTTAGCAGACCTCGAATTTCTCGATGGTTCGTATGCTGTATTTGGTTACGTTACCGACGGTATGGATATCGTTGACAAAATTCAGCAAGGTGACCGCATTGACGATGCCAAAGTCACACAAGGTGCTGAAAATCTCAAAAATGGCGGGAAGTAGTAAAAAGTGCGCTAGTTCTGAGTGCTGAGTGATGAGTGGTGTTGTAGTAACTGGTATTGGTTTAATTTCAGCGATAGGTGAAAACTTGGAAGCTAGTTGGCAAAGTCTTATTGCTGGAAAGACAGGAATTAGTTTACGACAACCATTTTCAGAACTTGCACCACGTCCTTTAGCGATGATTGGTAGACAACCAGTAGAGTTACAAGCTTTAACTCAACTGGTTGTTTTTTCTGCACTTCAAGATGCTGGTTTGGCGCCACAACAACCTGACTGTGGTGTGGTTATTGGTTCTAGTCGTGCATATCAGGCAACATGGGAAAAAATGGCGCCTGATGTGTGGAATATGGGTCATGAACCTAATAACAAAACTCAATGGGGAAATAATTGGCTTAATAGTTTACCCCATATGAACGCTATCTCAGTTGCTCGACTACTCGGCGCCACTGGTATAGTTTTAGCTCCAATGGCTGCATGTGCAACGGGAATAATTGCTCTTATTCAAGCCGCATCACTTATTCAAACTGGTCAATGTCTACGTGTAATTGCAGGGGCAATCGAAGCACCAATTACACCAATGACTATTAATGGGTTCTCACAAATGGGTGCTTTAGCAAAAACTGGAGCATACCCATTTGATAAACATCGCGAAGGTTTGGCTTTAGGTGAAGGTGGAGCGGTATTTGTTTTAGAGTCAGAACAGTTAGCGAAACAAAGAAACGCAAGAATTTATGGTAAAGTTCTTGGCTTTGCATCAACTGCTGACGCTTATCATCCCAACTCCCCAGACCCCGAAGGAAAAATGGCGACTTTTGCAATCAAACAATGTTTACTTAGCAGCAATTTGTACCCGCGCGACATCGACTACATTCATGCTCACGGCACCGCTACAATACTTAACGATGAAGTCGAAAGTCGTATTATCAAGCATGTTTTTACACATCACCCATATGTCAGTTCAACTAAAGGCGCCACGGGTCATACAATTGGTGCCAGTGGTGCTTTAGGTGTGGCATTCTTATTACTAGCATTAAAAAATCAAATACTCCCACCATGCGTGGGTTTGCGCTCAACAGACTTTGATTTAAATTTAGTTACCGAACCCCACGTAAGTACAATCAAAACAGCAATGTGCTTAAGTTTTGGGTTTGGTGGAACTAACGCAGTAATTGCTCTAGGAAGTTGATAGAAATTGACAACGAGTCGTTGTCAATTTTGTTTGAAATTTTTATTTAGAAATTTTCCCAACAAAATATAAAATATTTTTTCATGAGAGAATTTTAATGATAAGAAAAAATTAATGAAATACTCAGAATATACTATACATCGACAATGGATGAATCACGCTTTACAATTAGCTCAATCTGCGGGTGACGCAGGTGATATTCCTGTAGGGGCAGTAATAATTAACTCCAACGGAGAATTAATTGCAGAAGGTGAGAACAGAAAAGAACGCGACCAAGACCCAACTGCCCACGCGGAAATAGTCGCATTGAGGGCAGCATCGAGTTCGTTAAAAACTTGGCGCCTACATGAATGTATTCTCTACGTCACCCTTGAACCTTGCCCGATGTGTGCTGGAGCAATTGTACATTCCCGTGTGGGACTTGTTGTATATGGAGTGGATGATGCTAAAACTGGCGCGTTGCGAACAGTTCTAAACATCCCTGATAGTGCGGCTTCCAATCATCGATTAAGTGTAATTGGAGGCATTCTGGAATCTGATTGCCGTAATATTTTACAAACCTGGTTTGCAAATCGACGACATTCAAATTTGTAATGGGACAGAGCTAAAACTGTCCAGCTGGTGTCACAAAAATGAGGGAAGAAAATTTACGGTGTATCTAATCAGATTTTTTATCACATCTTACCCGACAATCCGTCTGCCACCACTATGACAGAATTTCACTGCCCAAAGGATAAAAGCCACTACAATTTAGCTCCTAGTGCTGCTAATCCGATTGCATTTACCAATATCTCGCGCGTTTCTCCGATTTTGGCTCCTTTGGCGTATCTGTTGGGGCGCCATTTGCTTCTGCCTTTGTTTTTTGGGCGTATTTCCGTCACTGGACAACAATACATCCCTAAAGAGGGTCCAGTCATTCTTGCCCCCACTCATCGGTCAAGGTGGGATGCATTATTCGTTCCGTATGCAGCAGGACGTTGTGTAACAGGACGCGACTTGCGATTTATGGTAACTATAACTGAATGCCAAGGATTGCAAGGATGGTTTATTAAACATTTAGGAGGGTTCCCAGTTAATCTCAAACACCCTTCAGTTGCTACACTTCGTCACGCAGTCGAATTACTAATTCGTGGTGAAACGCTAGTTATTTTTCCTGAAGGTGGTATTCGTAAAGGTAAACTTCACCCCCTAAAACCTGGAATTGCCCGTCTAGCCATAAGTGCAGAATCTAATCATGCCCCTTTGGGAGTAAAAATAGTTCCTATTAATATAGATTACAGTCGAACTAATCCAACTTGGGGTACAAACGTCAGTATAAACATTGGTAAACCAATTAAAGTTGCTGATTATTTAGGCTCGAACACAAAACTTGGCGCCAAAATGCTTACGGCAGATTTAGCGTCTTCGTTACAACAACTCAGTCACCACCAAACAGAAGTTACTAGTCATACTTTTGCGGAAATTACTAATACGTAAGTTTGGGCATAAATTTGGGCACATTAAATTTGGGCACATTAAGGTTGGGAACTTAAGTTCCTAATTTTAGCTCCCAGTTATTAAGCGTTCCCACATCTTGCGGTGCGTAGTCAATAACCCAAAGGAACCATCGACCTATGGAAGGTGTATTGATTAATTGAGTTAATGCAGGTGCCGAACTTCGAGTATAATTCGCGTTTAACTCCTGACGACGACCTAAAGTTCGGCTTTGTAATAAAACCCGTTGATTGTTTGGCGATATTAAATAAATTTCTAAATCACCCAAAAAATCATGGGTAATACTAATACTTACCTCAATGTTTTTCACCAAACTAGAGTCCGTAATTACTATTAAGCTTTTCATTCCCTGTCGGTCGTTGTCAGGAATTGTTAATCTATTTTGATTTTTTCCCGTAACTTCTCTTACCGCAGAAGTTGCACTTGCTGATTGCTGTGCTGCTCTTACAGCATTGCGTGCATTTACTTTTCCATACCCAAACCACTCAGAATGACCGTTGGCATCATAGCTACCAGCGCGCATTAACAGTTGTGGGTCTGGGTCTTTATCTACAATTTTATCCGCCGTTTCTTGTAATATTTTCTTAACCTGCTGCGCGCTAAGTAAAGGGTTCACCGACAAAACTAGTGCGGCAACACCTGCAACAACTGGGGTGGCACTCGATGTTCCACCAAAGTCACTTGTAAAATCACCCGTATCGTATCCTGCTGCTCCTAACTGGTCAGTTGTAAGTACTCCTAGTCCAGGTAATGCAGTAGCGATAGGTGGTGTTGTATATACGTACCCTGTGGTTTGAAACCACATTCCTGGGGGTGCATTATTACTTGGAGCGCAAACAGAAATCGCTTTTCCCCAGTTGCTGTAAGCTGCTTTTTTACCTAAACTCGTCGTTGCTGCAACAGCAATAACATCGGGATGTATCGCGAAACCACTGAGCCATTTAGTATTCCCAGATACTATATTTTTCACCCAATTCTTTTCATTCAGTGTGCCATCAATGGGGCGATTAGCATTACCCGCAGCAAATAAAATCACACAACCTTTACCATTGCGACCTTTTGTTGCTGCGCGTGTAATTGCTGCACGTTGCCGTAAAGATAAAGGAAAGTAAACAGCAGAGGCGCCCCAACTGCAAGAAATGACACTTGCTCCTTTTTCTTGTGCCCAATCAAAAATTTGTTCAATAGACTCATCATCTAGAAAACCAGTAGTACGAATTGGCATTAAAGCACAACCAGGCGCCACTCCCACAATACCCGTTCCATTTTCAGATGCAACAGCCACACCCGCACAAGCCGTTCCATGACTATTTGCGCTTCCATCTGGTAACGGTAAAAAATTATTATCCTTCAAATTTCGAGGCGCCACAACTTTTCCAGCACCTTGAAAATCAGGGTGGTTCAAATCAAAAGAATCATCGACAACAGCCACTACAACCGAACGAACACCGCGTGTAACATCCCAAGCTTGTTCAGCAAAAATATGTGCCCCTTCTTTTAATTGACTGCCACCACTATTATTGAGATACCACTGCTGCGGATAAAGGGTATCACGAGGTTTATAATGCGGCTCAGTACGAATAATAACATTTGGTTCAGCCGCTAAAACTTCTCCGAGAGACTGTAATCGATTTGTAATTTTAATTGGGTTTTCGGTAGCACCTTTACCAACCAAAAACACAAACGTGTTAGGCAATCCCTCTACAGGTTTATCTTTAATTAAATTTAAAGTTGCAGCAATTGTGTTGATTTTAGCTGCATCAATAGAGGGTGCAAATTGAACTGTAATTTGGTCTCCTAAATAAACAACCGTGCCAGGATTATTCTCAACAGAGTAAACATGACTGGCAAAATCTACACTCGACGAGTTGCGTGCTTGTTGCATCGCCGTATCTAGCTGGGAAAAAGGTACTGTGAATACTTCAAGGTTTGCACCAGGTATAGTACGGCGCCAGTTACCCCAGCTAACAGTCGCTAAATCTTGAGTTGACAAATTACGACTAAGACGAACAGTAAAGCGGTCATTAACTTTTTGTAGTCTCAACTCTTCACCACCACGCTGAAGAATCATCCCCAAGCTACTTGCAGGCACACCAGAATTTAATTGCGAATCGTTAAAATTTACGTTTTGAGTCATAAAGCTACTAAAAAAGTGCAATATTGCTTACGGGAACATGCTTCAATAAACTGTGAGTCTAAATAAAAGAAACCGTTGTATGTAGCTTTGCTTTGTCAAAAAGCAAAACAGAGTTAATATACGCGAAGTTCTAATTTTTCTAAACCAATAATTTTACTTAGTTGTCCCAAGAAAATATACTCATGAAAGAAGCTGCAACTGTCACGAGGGTTCGCTTCACTTGTTTATCGTTGATAGCAGCCCTTAGCCTGTTATCACCAATTCATGCACAAGCGCAAACGCTGACTCCAAACTCCAACCAAGCACAACCTATTGACCCCAACGACCCGTCGAACCTGCGTCCATCAGGTCAAACCAGCAGTGTCTTGAGCATGGAAGGTGGCAAACGATTGATGTCTGAAGCTGAAGGCGCCGTTTCTTCCCAAAACTATGATAGTGCAGTTAAGAAACTTCAAGAAGCGCGCGTTGTTTTCAACCAGCTATCAAACTTCTATCAAGAACTCACCGCTAGTTTTTCTGGCATAGATAACCGTATCGCTGACGAACAGCGTAAAAAAGCACTCGAAAGTGCCCAAATGCGCGACCAAGCTACTTATCAACTCGCAGTCGTACACCGCGCTCAAAACAAACCTGAACTCGCTGTCCCACTACTAGTACAAATCGTTAGAAGCCAAAACCCAACGCGAGACCTAGGTAAAAGAGCCTACCAGCAACTTTTGGAACTCGGATTTGTTAATGCTCCATTCCCACGCGGCAGCAACACTTCCTCCAAATAACCGGCAACGGATAATAAACGGATGTAACGGATAATTGATTCAATTGATTCATAAAATATAAAGCCTTGTTCGTTACCAATAACCCATCCGTTACATCCGTTGTATCCGTTGCAAACTACTTTTTTTAATACAAATATATTATATAAGAGACGCCACATGTCACGTCTCTACATTTTCAATCAAACAACCAGCAATAATTTGTTAATAATAGATAATGACGTTTTGAGCGACTACAAGCGCGATGATAAGCCCCTCTCAAGTTGAGGCAATGATTCAGGCAGCACTTCCTGATGCCCAAGTTAATGTTCAAAGTCAAGATGGCGAGCATTTTGATGTGACAGTTGTCTCATCGCAGTTTGCAAACAAGGGATTAGTACAGCAACACCAGTTAGTCTATCGTGCTGTACAGCAGGCTATGTCTAGTGAGGCAATACACGCCTTAGCACTCAAAACATACACCCCTGAGTCTTGGCAAACAACCTCACAAAGCTAATTTAAACAAATTAAGGAAAAACCATGACACCAGAATTACAACAGCGTATCGAAAACCTGATTAAGCAAAATAAAATCATGGTATTCATGAAAGGCAACAAGCTAATGCCTCAGTGCGGTTTCTCAAACAACGTAGTCCAAATACTCAATACTCTTGGCGTCCCTTTTGAAACAATTGACGTTTTGAGTGATGCTGATATTCGTCAAGGTATAAAAGAATTCTCAGCTTGGCCTACAATCCCTCAAGTTTACATTAACGGAGAGTTCGTAGGTGGTTCCGATATCCTGATTGAACTTTACCAAAAAGGCGAATTACAGCAGATGGTGGAAGTTGCACTAGCTTCTTAATTATCTAGTTTGCTTTTAAACCACAAATAACCCCAGCCACTTAAGCTTGAATCTATAGATAGATTATTATCTGGCTGGGGTTATTAAATTAAAACAAAATTAGGGATATTCCTAAAATTTCACACCGTTGCTACTATTGACAAAGGCAGATGATGTGCTACAATCATCTGCGTTGATGAACTATTGGTTAATGTCTCGGTCAAAAGCGCATTAACCCTTTGTTACATCTAATAGTAATCGTGTTCTGGCTCAGGCTGCGTCATTGTCATTGCAAAATTAGATACATCATATAAGTAGCGAGTGGCTTCCTCCTCTAAGCGATGAATCAAGTAAGGTTCAATTGCATTACTGTGTCGCAATGAGGCTAGATAGCCATCCAAATACATCCGCATATCGTCCGTCCGATAGCCGCGATTCCATAACTCGACGAAGGCATCGGTTATTCTTTGATAAAAGCGGATGGTCTGTGTGTCTTGGAGCATAGCTGCTTTAGAAATCTGTTTGGAATGAGAATTGTAAAATATTCAAGCTAAAAAGTGAAGTACTGAAACCATTTTGACATCAATTCATAGCTAATATATCTCCCTCAGAGAACACTTACCATAAGCTACAGTCTATTCCCATCCTATTCCAGAAGTATGGGAACAGGTATGAGTGCAAAGTTATTTTTATTATTATGCATGGAAAATCGTTTCTTGCATCGATAATATTATGGAATAATTGTAACTTTTTTTCTGGGCAGTTAACGTGGTTAATATGTATTCAGCAGCTAAATGCGTAAGCTTTGGTGTTAAAAACAACGCTCGCTGCGCCATATTGAGTCATAATTGTCCAATTTCACCCACAAGAGCCGTTCCGGAGCCTGGTAGTGTCACAAAAATTTAACAATTGAGATAAATCGCTGTGTTAACAAGGGATTGATATAAAACTTAACGCTAATTTTAGGCAGTTATTATTGAATAATTTACAACTGAAGTAACAACGGTTACAAAACCTTTATACAAGGCTTTGATACCTTGAAACTCTATAGACGCGCTAGGGGTCTTGCCACTGTGGGTTTGGTATGTATCGAAATTGTTGAGGGGAATCCGCACTTGAGGTCTTTGCTAGGCTGGCATTTGCAACAGCTTGACTATCGAGTGCATCAAGCTGCGAGTATTTATCAGGCTAGAGAAGTTTTTCTCAGTCACCAGCCAACGCTAATTATTCTCGATGCTGATTTATCTGATGGTGATGGTATGGAATTTTGTCGCTGGCTAACTCGTCAGCAGCAACCGTTAATTCTAATGCTTTCTGCCCGTAGTGCTGAAGGTGATGTCGTCGCAGGTCTTAAAGCCGGCGCCGATGATTACTTATCCAAACCGTTTGGAATGCAAGAATTTCTTGCACGCACCGAAGCTTTGATTCGTCGCAAGCGCACTCCTGTGGCGCCTGCATATTTAGACTACGGGTCACTGCAAATCGATTTAGTCCAGCGTCGAGTCCGGTTTCAGGGGGAATTCATTGACTTAACACCCCAAGAGTTTAGCTTGCTGTATGTTCTAGCACAAGCTAGCGGTGTGCCACTAAGTCGCTCTGAATTACTACGTCGTGCATGGCCCGATGCCATCGACAATCCCCGTACCATTGACACACACGTATTATCACTGAGGAAAAAAGTTGAACTCGACCCACGTCAGCCTAGTTTAATTCAAACAATCCGCAACGTAGGGTATAGATTTAATATGGAATTATTGAATACGAGTTTGACGAATTCGCACTCCAAAGTAGCGAAAGAGCGCTCCTTGCCAGTCCAAGCATCAACAGTAAGTGTACCCAGGTAATTAATTAAAATAAACTACTTTCTTAAATAAAATCATCTTCAGCTTCGGCTTGAATAATAGATGCTTTTAGTAGTTCCCAGTTTATATCGCAAGCACGTTGATTTGATATCAGGCGCCCTTGTGATAGATGAATAACGTTGTCACAACTCGAAGCAATATCGAGTTGATGATTAACGATTAAAACAGTTGTATCTACTAGCTTTTTAAACGTTTGTAATAATCTTTGTGTAGTACCAACATCAAGGTTAGAAGTTGGTTCATCGAGCAACAAAACTTTAGGTTGAATAACCAAAGCGCGTGCAATACAAACCAACTGCCTTTGACCGACAGAAAGTTGTACTTCAGTTCTTCCCAACCAATCATCAGGTATTTGTAACAATTCAACCCATTGACTAACACGTTGAGTAATTTCAGTTTTGGGTAAACCACGCAAAACTAAAGGGTAAGACAAAGCATCTTTTACCGTCATACCCAATAACCTAGACTCTTGAGGTACCAATACAACCTCAGAACGTAACTTTTGTACAGGTACTTGAGAATAATCTTGATTATCAAAATAAATTTTACCGCTAGTTGGTGTACTCAAACGATTTAACAAACGTAGTAAAAATGTTTTACCTGCACCAGTTGCCCCAACAATTGCAACGCGGGCGCCTGTAGGTACCTCAAATGAAATATCCTTAAGAATAGAGTACCCAGCTAAACTCTCCTTACTATTAACATTAAGCCTTACATTCAAGCTAACCTGTTCAAGCCGAAAGATGGTGTGCATTCTCGTAATAAGCACTTTAGTGCTTACCCTAAAAACAAACTTTAATAGTAATTCTTTTTACCACAGAGCCACAGAGTACACAGAGAGACATTTCCTCATCGGCGCCTTATTCCTTTCTCTCTGTGTCCTAATAGACTTTATGTACAGCCTATAAACCTATACTACAAAGGTTGTCCCAAAGCAGTTGTAATTGTCCAAGCGTCTACTAATAGAAGTAGTGTTGTAAATCCTAATAAAATAGCGTACATCCAAGGTTGTGCGAGTGGATACACGTTTTTTGTATCAATACCAGTTTTTTCTTGTACTAGTTTTACCAAACGCGCGAAACCAGCTACCCGCATTGGCAATAAATAAGCTTTATCTTCTTTACTAAGAAAATAATAAACCAAACCACCTTGACCAGTAGTACGGGGTTTTAATGCTTTGACTTGTGACCACGGTAACGACCATCCTTTGCGGAAAAAGCGTGGCACCCAATTTGGGTATGTTACTTGAATTGATTCGTCGTCAACAATAACTCGTTCGCACAATACTGCATACAAACCTACTAAGCCAATACTGATTCCTACCCATAGTAATGCAGGAGGTGTTGGCGCCTTAGTAGCTTGTGCCAAAAAAGGTAAAGGAACCGTAAGTGCTACATACAAGGACAAAAGAGTAATTCTAATTAGAGGTGATAGTCGAAAAATCGTTGTTTGTACACTTGTGGAGTTAGTTGTCGTCATAATCAAAGTTGCTTCTAGGTCGCTGCTCTATATATATATCGTAACGACTTTGCTGTAACTGCCTATTGATTATGAGTTTTTTATGGCTTCAGCAAAACTTTATTCGTAATTTTAATTACTTTTTTTTAATAGAAGCCGGGTTTCTTATATCAAATATATAAAATATATGTTTTCTAAATTAATAATAGGCGCCTTAATATTGACATCAACATTACCAGCAAGTGCCTCCAAGGGGCCGGGAATGGGGCGTACTACAAGCTTTGCATCACGCATCCAAGGTTCAGCAACAGTATGTACTAACCGTGACACTG
Organism: Dulcicalothrix desertica PCC 7102; assembly: GCF_003991905.1. Taxonomy (GTDB): domain Bacteria; phylum Cyanobacteriota; class Cyanobacteriia; order Cyanobacteriales; family Nostocaceae; genus Dulcicalothrix; species Dulcicalothrix desertica. The sequence continues at coordinate 660,881 of NZ_RSCL01000001.1, forward strand.
GTAGTTTGTTTCTACGTACTGGCCCCGGACAAAATTATGAGCAAATTCGAGAAATTCCCAATGGTGAAGAAGTTTCATTAAAGGGTGGGGAATATGCCCAAGATAGTAAATGGTGGTGGCATGTTTCCTATAAGGGTAAACTTGGATGGGCGCCTGCTAGTTTCTTGTGTGGTGACTCTCGTTAGGGTAAATATTTTTGTACTACATCCCAACCAGTCACAGAAACCCAGACAAAGCCAACAAATAAAATAAAATTGGTGCCTATATGTAAAGGTCTTGCCCAGTGATGCTTGGCGCCAATTTGAGTTGCACTAAAAGCAGAAATTAATACTAAAAACACTACTATTAGTCCAGCGACTAGGTGCGAAGAATGTCCAAGCGTTCCAAAGTGTCCTAGTGTGCCAACTATACCAATTGCTAAAAGTAATAGCACAAGCGCTACCATACAGGCGCCCATTACATAATGAAATAAACGCATACCCCCTGCTTTATCAGTAAATATATTACTAAAAGCATTGCTAAATGGGGAGTTTTGTGCTGTGCGAGTGTAAAACATCCACGCACCCGATACTGCCAGAAAAAAATAAGCCAGTACGGATAACCCCATTGACCAAGCAGCGATTTTCCACAACCAAATAAACGAAGGCAAATTCATGTGTAAGGGCGGGTTAACTAAAATGTTTCACTACTTACCAGGATATAACTGAACCCGTCGATACTAAATAAAATAGGGTTGCTTAAGGATAGCAACCCATCATTTTTGAAAATCATTTTTAAAACAACTTGATGCTAAACAAGCGCTTTTAAAGGTTTTGCTGTTTCTTCAGGTTTTGTTAAAATTGGTGGTACATTTGTTTTGTTATTGATAGTGCTATCAACAGGTTGTGAGTCACTACCATCAACTGCGTCATCAAAAGAAAGACTATTACATGGGATGTTATCCGATAAAATAGCGCTTGCCATCATTCCCGTGTGAATTTCTAAGTGAGCTTCACGTGGTGCCTCAAAAACTAGTCTTTGTCCAGGAAAGACAACTCTTTCAAAGTACCAGTTCGGAACATCACTAATGCGTGCCACTTGCATTTTACTAGTGGCATTGACGTAGCAGCAGAGAATTTTTCCAGGCTGCTCAGGTGGTAAGGAGTCTAATATTTGAGCCATAATCGCGCTCGATGCTTTACGCCACAATTTTACATTACACCTGTCAAGCTAACACTGGGTGATCCCCACATGCTGTAACTGTGAATACCAACTTAAATTTTCTACGACATATCTACCTAAAGACATGCATTACACGTAAAGAACTGTCTTAAGTAGAAGTATATTTATGAAATTTTCGTAAAAATATATGCCTTTTCCGCAATTATACACTATATGTTACAGATTTTTAAGCAATGTAAAAAGCACTTTCAATACATTGAATTTACCTATTTGAACCATTGAGTGTAGCAAGTATTGAGTCACGATTAGTTCTAATGTCTCTGGGTGTAGCAGTAAGCGCGACTGTACCTAACTTTTATTGGTTGATGTACGCAGCAATCGCGATTAATAATCGGCGCCGGGTCGATTAGTCAATTAAGATAGAAGTATGCGACATAAATCAAAATATATTTACACTTTTATATAAGATTACTCACTTTATCCTCATTACCCACGGCAAGATGGAAGTTAAAACCCAGCAACATACATCCGAGCGAATACTTTACGTTCGCCTTCCTTGTAACCCCATCTTCCCCATTGGGGTTGTTTATCTATCAGACCACGTTCACAAGCAGTTTCCCAATATCGAACAGCGGATTTTTGACTTAGGTACTGTACCACCTTTGGATTACACCTCGGCGTTAGACCGCTGTATTGATGAATTTAAACCGACTTTGCTCGTGTTTTCATGGCGGGATATTCAAATTTATGCTCCAGTCGGTGGACGTGGTGGCAACCCACTCCAAAACGCCTTTGAATTTTACTATGCTAAAAATCCGTTTATCAAATTACGCGGCGCCTTGGGTGGTTTACGAATTTTTATCGCTTACTACGTCGAGTTATGGCGTAACCTCGGACTCGTTAAGCGCGGGTTAAAGCTAGCACAGCGATATCATACCGAAGCCAGAGCTATGGTCGGTGGTGGCGCCGTTAGTGTATTCTATGAACAACTTAATAAAAGTCTACCAAATGGAACAATTGTTTCGGTTGGTGAAGGTGAAACACTACTTAGTAAATTATTAAGTGGTGGAGAGTTCCGCGACGAGAGATGTTACGTTGTTGGAGAACAGGCGCCTAGAAACCGTTTAATTCACGAACAACCAACTCCACTCGAAAAAACAGCTTGCAATTACGACTATATAGAAAGCATCTGGCCTGAGTTTAACTACTACTTGTCAGAGAAAGACTTTTATATTGGTGTTCAAACCAAACGCGGTTGTCCACATAACTGCTGTTATTGCGTGTACACCGTGGTTGAAGGTAAACAAGTACGTATCAACCCAGCAGACGAAGTAGTAGCGGAAATGCGTCAGCTATATAACAGAGGAGTTCGTAACTTCTGGTTTACCGATGCTCAATTTATTCCTGCACGTAGATTTATCGATGATGCAATTGAGTTACTACAGAAAATCGTTGACTCTGGAATGACCGATATTAATTGGGCAGCATACATTCGCGCGGATAATGTTACACCTGAATTATCGGACTTGATGGTCAAGACTGGGATGAACTATTTTGAAATTGGTATAACTAGTGGTTCCCAAGAACTCGTGCGGAAAATGCGAATGGGTTACAACCTACGTACAGTTCTACAAAACTGTCGCGACTTAAAAGCTGCTGGTTTCAATGACCTAGTATCAGTCAACTACTCATTCAACGTCATTGACGAACGTCCCGAAACAATTCGTCAAACCATTGCATATCATCGTGAACTCGAAAGAATATTTGGCGCCGATAAAGTCGAACCGGCTATATTCTTTATTGGTTTACAACCTCATACCCACTTAGAAGAATATGCTTTCAAGGAAAATATTCTTCAACCAGGTTACGACCCCATGAGCTTAATGCCGTGGACAGCCAAGAAACTACTGTGGAACCCCGAACCGCTTGGTTCCTTCTTTGGTGAAGTTTGCTTACAAGCTTGGAACCGTAACCCCAACGACTTCGGACGCGAAGTTATGAAAATTCTAGAAGAACGCTTAGGATGTGCCCCTCTAGAAGAAGCATTATCGGCACCTATCGAGAACAAACAAAAACAACTAGTAGGCGTTTAATCGTAAATGTAGAGACGTGTAAACCGGAGGTTTTCCCGCAGGGATTTATCACGTCTCTATTAATTATTTGCGTTTAAATTTGTAATACAAGGAGTTAAAAATATTCCACCACATAGGTTCGCTTTCTTAAAACTATCTGAAATTCTCAAGCTAAAAAAAGGTAGTATTAGGCAAGTTGAACTACCTGAAAATGCACCTAGTTAGGATGAATTGAGTGATACAACTTGGGAACAAATAGAAGATGGTGCAGAAGCCAATCTAGCAGGTTTTAGGACAATTCGTAAATTACTAAGTGATAAAATGTTTGATAGATGAATAGTAATGGATTTATAAAGCTAACCAATTTTCGATTGGCAGTTGGAAAGATATAAAATACACTATGCATTAGCTCATCACCGGGAAGAAGCGATAATGGTAATGGTGGCAATTCCAGGACAACGTTGGGAAATAGAGTTTTTTAATGATGGTTCTATCGAAGTAGAAAGGTTTATAAGTAGTAGTAATGGAATTGAGAGAGAAACTATTTTGAATGAATTGTTTGCTGCCTATATTGATAATACAGAAATTTTAACTGTAATAAATTGAGTCGGAAATATCTTCTTTAGCGTGTTTCCTTAGTAAGTAGTCGATATACTCACTGACTTCTTTACCAAATAGTCTGGCATTTGGGTTATTTTCGCGATAGTTTTATTATGAATATTCATGTTTAGCTAGGCATTTAAGCTTGATATTATAATTGATTAGAGTATTGTATCTACTTTATAGATGTGGTACTTTATGTAATTAATTTTGCTGGGTAGGCTAGTATTAACTTCTTTTTTATCTTCTCTTTGTGCCCTTTGTGACGAGCGTGCTTTAAAAAATTATATCTACTGCACAGGCTAGAAGCCTGTGCTACAAGTCGTCAAAATTAATTGCATCAAACGGCAACAGGCTAAGTATATATAAGATTGTTTGATTAGTAAAGAACGTTTATAGTTATCTATATACATCCCAGGCGCCCCCGTAAAGGTTATTTTTACTACCACCATGCTCGAAGGCTCTATTTTACAAAAACTTGAAGCGAATCATCGTCATAGTAAACGACCGATACGATTCGGTGTGTATTTTAAAAACACCTTAGTTTCGCTATGTCATGCTCTAGAAGACCATATATTAAACGATAAAAGCAAACCTTTAATAATTACAGCTTTCCAGCGGGGTAAGTGGTACCTGCAAGAAGCCGAACGATATGCAGATATTACCAAAAACGCTGGACATGTTGTAATTATGGCGGCGCCTGATAGCGGATGGAATTCCCATTCCACAAGCCAACTACCTAATCTTGACTTAGTATCACTCGACAGCAAAGACCCAGTATCAGAGGAATGGCACTTAATTATTCTTTCTTCTAAATACACAGCAATGGTTCTTTGTCAAGAACTTTCTGAGTCAGATTATGGAGTAGCGGGAGTTCCTCAAAACGATTTGGAAAGGAAATTTTACGGGTTGTGGACATTCGAGCCAGAATTAGTCAAAGAAACTGCCAAGGTAGCAATTTCTCATATAAATAGCTATGACCCCGAACTAGGACAAAAGTTATTTGAATATCAAAACGCAATTCAGACACACCCAGCTACACCCGAAGATTTAAATGCAGTTGTCTCGCGCGTCGTTGACTATTTACAAGCAGAGCAAAAAAATACAAAAGTACAACTTTTAGACAATAACTTGGTGTCCAACGAAATCCAAGCGTTTCTACGGATGGCGCAAATAATGGACTTCTCGGATATTACAAACCCAATGGCAGCATCCGAAGTTGTGGCACTCGCTGAAACAATGGGGCAATTACTCGATTTACCAGCATGGCAAATTAAGCGTTTGCGTCTTGCTGCTTTACTACATCGTATCGACCCATTGCAACGTGCCCAAAGTGAATTAGCAACAAGCTTTCATCGCTACCAAGAAGATGCACCAAGTTGTCCCCTGACTTGCCCACTAGTACCTGGCGCCCAAGTATTACGAACAATGCCAAGGTTACGTGCCATAGCTCAAATTATCGCCCATCAAACCGAATGGTGGAATGGTACTGGTGAACCAGCAGGGTTAATAGGGGATGAAATTCCTTTAGAATCAAGAATTTTGGCTTTATTATCAGACTTTCAGTTGAGAATAAATCATAAAAAATCTATTGATGGTATAAATACGCAAGAGATATTTACTCAAGCACTAGAAGAATGTAGCCAGCAACAATCAACACGGTTTGACCCAAAATTAATCGAAGCTCTAACCTTACTAGTTATGGGTTTACAACAAGGACTCGAAATACCTTTATTGGCACCAAAAACCAGTGCTGGCATGTGGTTGCTCGATTCTCGTTTAGAAAGTGAAAATAAAGCAAGCCAAGAAATAATTTCTCGTATATAAATCGCAAATGAATATAGAAGCAATTCGTAACGGCACACTCAAAAATGTATCGGGTAGTGATTTAGAAGACGAGGATTTATCGAATCTAGATTTAACGCGCATTTCTTTAATGGGCGCCACTTTAGTAGGAGTTAACTTTCAAAATTCTAAACTCGAAGGTGGGCACTTAGAAGGAGCAAATTTAATGGGCGCCAACCTTAAGCAAACCGACTTACGGGCAAACTTAATGGGCGCCAATTTAATGCAAGCCGACTTAACAGGTGCTGACTTGCGTGGTAGCAATTTACGCGGTGCAAATTTAATGAGTGCTAGACTCACCGATGTATCACTTGCAGGTGCATTTCTAAGTGGCGCCAACCTCATGAACGTCAACTTACAAGGGGTAGACCTACGTGGTGCAGATTTGCGCGGTGTAAACCTTACAGGCGCCAACCTAAAAGGTGCAGACGTAAGCCGTGCAGATTTACAAGGCGCCAATTTAAATGAAGCCAACCTTGAAGAAGCAGACCTGCGTGGAGCAAACCTAGCAGGAGCAAATCTAACTGGCGCCAACTTACTTTGTGCCGAACTCGAAGGTACCAATCTAAACGGCGCCAACCTAGATAAAGCATGCCTTACCGGAACATTAGCCCAAAAATAAATTATCCATCTTGTGTAATCAATTCATGTGGAATGGGCATCCTTGCCCGTTTCAAATATAAGGGCGGGCAAGGATGCCCACCCCACAAGAGTCAAGAAAACATTTAAATTCGACTAAAGTAATAAAAAGTACATACATATATACGAAAAATTACTCAAATAATTTTGTTAAACCTTGTGCCAAGCTAGATATATATTTAATAGATGTATATCATGGCACTGTTTTACAAGCAATTACTACTTAAATCATTTCAGCTAGGGGTTACAGGATTTATCGCTACTACTGTTCCCCTGATAACTTTATCATCTACATTGGCGAATACTCCTATCTCGTTCGAGACGAAAGCGCAAGACCAAGGCAGAAAAATTCCCTTTTACCGTATACCAGCAAGATTCTACAACGGTTCGCAGTTCTCTGAAGGTTTGGCGCCTGTCCGTATTGGCAACAAGTACGGTTTTATTAACAAAAGGGGTAGACTCGTTATTCAAGCTAATTTTGAAGAGGTGTTAGATTTTTCTGAAGGTTTGGCAGCAGTCAAGCTGGACTCTAAATGGGGTTATATAAATAGAGAAGGTAGATTTAAGATTTTACCGCAACTTGAGCAGCCCGATTTTTTTAGTGATGGACTTGTGTCTGTAAAAGTTGGTGATAAGTACGGATTTATTAATCGGCAAGGTAAAGTTGTTATTCAACCGCAGTTCGATGAAGTTAACTCTGGGTTTGAGGGTGGTTTAGCTGCTGTTAAGTTAGATGACAAATACGGTTATATAAATAAACAGGGTCAATTTGCAATTAAGGCACAGTTTGAAGGCGCCTTTTTATTCAAAAATGGTTTAGCGGCGGTAAAATCTGGTGGGAAGTGGGGATTTATCAATAAAAGCGGTAAGTTTGTTATTCAACCGCAGTTTGATGAGGCAAATTTCTTTCGCGATGAACTAACACCTGTCAAGATGGGCGAGAAGTATGGTTTTATTAATAAACAGGGTAAGTTTGTAATTGCCGCTAAGTTTGATGGCGCCTCTGAGTTTAGAGATGATTTAGCAAAAATTAAAGTTGGCGATAAATATGGCTACATAAACCGTGAAGGTAAAATTATTATAGAACCAACGTTTGAAGATGCTACTGCTTTCAGTGAAGGGTTAGCTCAAGTTAAGGTCGGCGCCAAGTGGGGTTATATCAATAAAGGTGGTCAATTAGTCATTGAACCACAGTTTGATGAAGTTCGCCGTTTTTCTGAAGGAGTGGCGAATGTTTGTGTCAGTGGGAAATGTGGTTTTATTCGTAATCCTTTATAATCGAGCGCGCATTCGTAACGCTAATACTACTAAAAAACTTAACCCAATTATACCTGCTAGGGGATTATCGTTTACTCCTGTCACCCATACTGGCACGGCGCCTGTATATGTAATTAATTTTCCGACATTAATAACGTACCATCCCCAAATTAACCCAGCATGAATACCTATTGCTAATCCTAAACGTCCGTTACAACTACGTTTTGCCCATATACATATTAATGCTAGGAGCAATAAACCTAAAAATTGTGGTGATGTACGAATTATTTCTGGTATCGGTTTTATAAAGTGCGATACAGGAAATATTATTGCAACTGCCCAAAGGACTATGTTTGGTTTATAGTCGCGTTCTAATTCGTCGTATAAAAAACCACGAAAGAATAATTCCTCTGCTATCCCTGTTCCAAATGCTGTGGGTATGGCTTCAATAATAAATCTCAATACGTAAGAATTCGCTTGGCGCCATTCTAACCAACCTAATATTCCTTGCACAAGGAATAATAACTCAATACTTATTAACCCTATCGCCAAACCCCGCAATAGCTCAAACCCGTTTTTTTTGGAAAACTCTAAACCTACATGTTTATATATTCTTGGCTGTTGATGTACTTTTGTACTCCAATATGGCAAAAATATAAAAAATTCGATTGCTAATAGCCCCATTGTTAAAATAGTGACTAAATTAGCATCGCGTACTAGTAAGTATATTGGCGCCGCAACAGGTAGCCAAACTATTGCTAAACATACCAAAAACCCAGTAATTCGCACTGGGGCAGAATATTTAGCTAACCAACTTATATTAATTTTCATGCTTATCTTGTGGAACAGGCATAGAAAGCCTGTCCCTTAACTTGTCCCTTGACTACTCATCTGGCTCTATAGTACTAGTCAACCCATGACCTTTTAAAGTTTCACAATAAAACTCGGCGTGTTCTAACGCGCAGGTAATGACCAAAGCAAGACCGTTGGTGTGTGCTTCCATCATTATGCTAACAGCTTGCGGTTGTGTGAGACCCGGTACTGTAGTTATGAGCGATTGCACTACGTGTTCCATTGAGTTGAAATCGTCGTTGTGAAGCAAGACGCGGTATCGAGGCGCCAGCTTCCGGGTAGTTGAAGGTTTTTCAATGGTTTCTACTGACACAGTTCTAAGAATCGTTTATTCAAATACTACAAATGAGACTCTATACGGGGAAAGCTTAACACTTGTTTACTTATTTTAGCGTACTCAATAGCGAATGCTCTCGAAGGTTGAAATTATTACGCCTATGGGCTGATATGCACGATATAATGGTAATCGTCAATACTAAAGTGCTTTTGATTGGTATTTTGGCATACGTAACTAGGTATATATGAATAAGAACCTAGATTTTCAAACAGGACAAATTTTATTTTTACAATGCGGTCAAGAGCGCTTATATACTGAACTCATTCAAATTGTGAAAGAGCGTCAGCTAGGTTGGGTGCGTCCTTTATTGCTCGCTGACTTTGATATTGAACCCCCTCAAGTTACCGATTTACGCTCGAGTTCCGATTTACTCTGGTCAATAAATTTATTTCAACCTGCTTTGGATGTTGAGGTGATTTCCTTTTTCAGCGAAATTTTTGCTAAAGAATCTCAGCTAAACCTCGAAATTACAGCAAAACAACGACTTCATAGTTTTATTCAACGCCTCTGGAATCAACATGATTCTCCAAGGTCATAATTATACCATTAAATTTCTAAATCAAAAATATAAATTAATTTTACATTAAAACAAATAATTTAAAAACCCTTCACAAATAGCGTGAAGGGTTTCGTTTTTGGTTATCCATGACGCTCATATTAACTTACACAACAACTTAGTAGCTAGCTACCAACTTAATTCGACCCGCATCCATCTCAGCCATAAGCAATTCTAATGCTTCATAATCTACATCCGAAATATAACCCATCTCTGTTAATTCGTAATTAATCTCGTTTTCTATCTCTGGGGTGAGTTTTTTAATATTCAGAGCTTGTTCTACCAATTGACGAATCGCGTACTTCGTTCTCATTTTCGCACAATCCTAATTCTTATGTTAGTTATTATCCCAGGCACGGCTTTGTATAAAAAGTGATAGAGGTGTATGCCCATCTGTGATTTTAATCACAACAGGTACCTTGTTAATTTTGAGGTTCATATGTAATATCAAATGTGGTATTTTATTGAAGGCTCATCTGTCTTAAGAGTGAAATATTTGTTTTTTATGCTTTAAGCTTAGTTCATAAAGCTAATAAATGAATTCCATTATCATAACTAATGACTTGCTGTATACGCCATTAAATAAAGGTTAAGGTCAAGTAAATAAACTCTGCTGTGTAAAATTTAATCAATAATTTTCTGATAAAAGTATAATTAAATACAGAATGATTTGAGGTTTTGGTAATCTTTAAGCGTTAGGGGTTATTAAATAAAGATTCGGCAAAGAGATGTAATACGAATGGTCGATGCGATGAAAAAAGGTTTATGGTCAAATACATCTATCTTTAAAGTATGAGTGCTTTAAATTAGGTAATAAGGATTTAAATATGCAAGCAGTACTTAGTAATCGCAAGTTGTCCGTAATTCGTCCCCAAGGTAGCTTGAACGCAGCTAACGCTCTAGAGTTTGAACGCGATTTAACAGCAGCTTTGAGACAAGACGAATATGGCGCCATGCTGGTTAACCTAGCATCAGTAGAGTCGATGGATAGCGCAGGGTTGATGGCTTTAGTTTCTGCCCTCAAGGTTGCTCAAGCGACCAATAAGCGATTCAGCATTTGCGCTTGTTCTCCCGCATTACGTATTATTTTTGAATTAACTCAGCTTGATGGTGTATTTGAAATATTGGCAGACGAAACTGCATTGACAAGCGTGTAATTCCTTGTAGGATTAAGTAAACGCTTTTGTTCAATCGCAGCTTAGAGAGTACCAAATACACCAACGCCCAGTTACTAGGATTATATTTGAGACATCTCGAAAACCCTAATAAATGCTATGTTGGAGGTGGTATAGCTGTAAATTAAAGTACGAGTAAGATAGCATAACGTGGCTTTCGCAGTACAAGAATTAATAACTTCGGATATTCTTAAACCAGCCCGATACCTCGGTAACGAGTTGGGAGCAATACACAAACCCTGGCATTCAGCCAATGTTCGCTTTTGTCTCACCTATCCAGAAATCTATGAAGTTGGCGCCTCAAATTTAGGACATATTATCCTATACAACATTTTGAACGCCCAACCTCGCATCCTTTGCGACCGCGCTTATTTACCAGCACCAGACTTAGCAGCAAAATTACGTCAAACCCAAACGCCGTTGTTTGCTGTCGAGTCTAAACGGTCGCTCGTTGACTTTGATATTCTTGGTTTTAGTCTTAGTTACGAACTAGGCGCCACGAATATTCTCGAAATGCTTGACTTGGCAGGTATCCCTCTAACTTCAAGCGAACGAGATAACGGAAATTACCCAATAATTTTTGCTGGTGGACAAACCGCAACGTCGAATCCAGAACCATATACGGATTTCTTCGATTTTATTGCCCTTGGCGATGGCGAAGAACTGTTACCCGAAATTGGCATGGTTCTGGAAGAAGGCAAAGCGCAAAATCTCAATCGTGAAGAATTATTACTAGACCTTGCTCAAATACCTGGTGTATACGTACCCAGATTTTATGAGCAAGTAGAGTCAGGTTCGGTACGTGCTTTAAGTCCAGATGTGCCGACACGAATTTTACGCCGAGTTGCTACCCCAATTCCTGCGTACTCAATTGGACTTGTGCCCTACGTTGAAACTGTTCACGACCGTTTAACTATCGAAATTCGTCGTGGCTGTACAAGGGGATGTCGATTTTGTCAACCAGGAATGCTTACCCGTCCTGCGCGCGATGTTGAACCATCGAAGGTAGTAGAAGCGATTGAAAAGGGGATGCGCTTCACAGGTTATAATGAATTTTCTTTACTATCACTAAGCTGTTCTGATTATCTTTCTTTGCCCGCAGTTGGGATGGAAATAAGAAACCGCTTAAAGGATGAAAATATCTCGCTTTCTTTACCAAGCCAACGGGTAGACAGGTTTGATGAAAATATCGCTAATATACTGGGTGGAACTCGGCAAAGTGGTTTAACTTTTGCCCCAGAAGCTGGCACTCAGCGAATGCGCGATATCGTTAATAAAGGTCTCACTAACGAAGAACTTTTACGTGGCATCAAAACAGCTTGGGAAAAAGGCTGGGATAAAATTAAGCTTTATTTTATGATTGGCTTACCAGGCGAAACTGATGCTGATGTAGTTGGTATCGTTGAAACTGTGGCTTGGCTACAACGCGAGTGTCGAGGTAAAGGTAGAAAGCCTATACAGTTCAACTTAACTATTTCTAATTTCACTCCTAAACCTCATACTCCATTTCAATGGCATTCAGTTGCGACCGCCGAATTTGAGCGTAAGCAAAAGCTTTTACGTCAAGAATTTCGTCGTTTGCGCGGTATAAAAGTAAATTATACTGATGTTCGCCTCTCTGCTATGGAAGATTTTATTGGTAGAGGAGACCGTAGCTTAGGTAAAGTTTTACTACGAGCATGGCAATTAGGCGCCGGCATGGACTCATGGTACGAAAGTGTTGAACGTGCGTTTGCTGCCTGGAGTCAAGCAATTACCGAAGCCAATTTGTCTTGGAAGTATCGCCAAGTTGAAAATGGTGAATGGAATGTGATGGAATGTCAAAATTCTGATACACTTCTTTCTGTTGCTTTTCCTTGGGACCATATCGATACTGGTATCGATAAAAAATGGTTGGTTGAGGATTTACAGCGTGCAATGGAAGCTGCTACAGTTCCAGACTGTTCTTTTGCTTCCTGTTCTCATTGTGGCGTTTGCAGTACCGACTTTGGTCATAATATAGTAATCAAACCTTTAGAATGCCCGACTTTTGATGGACAATTTGTTCCCAATACAAACAAAGTGCAACGTTTGCGGCTTTGGTTTGGTAAAGTTGGGAATATGGCATTGGTAAGTCATTTAGATTTAATGCGTCTAATCGACCGTGTGGTTCGTCGAGCTTGTTTACCAGTTGCATTTACTGGTGGTTTTCATCCTTTACCTCGAATTTCTCTCGCTAGTGCTTTACCATTAGGCGCCACTAGTAATGGTGAAATCGTTGATTTTGAATTAACGCAACCTGTTGATGTAGAGGATTTTAAAACTAAACTCTCTGAAGTACTGCCCAGTGATATACCTATATATAAAGTCGTTGAAATCGACTTAAAGGCGCCTGCTGCTGCTGCTCTATTACAAACTGCTGAGTATTTAATTACTGTGGCAACCGAAAAAGATATATCCTTTTCAACGTTGAGTGAAGCACTTAACGCAATTAAGTCAAGAGCAGAAATTTGGTACGAACAAATAACCAAGTCAGGCAAACACCAACAAATTAATCTACGTGAACGTTTGTTAGATTTAGAACTAATTGATACAAACGTCGGTAATAATGTCGCCACTTTGCGATATGTTGGTAGTTGTCGTAACGATGGTATGCTGTTGCGTCCTGAACATGTTCTGTTTATGCTAGAGCAAGTTACTAGTGACGAATATCAATTACAGCACATTCATCGTCTTGGTCTTGGCTTGGAATAGTGGTACTATTACTAAATTAATTTGAAAGAATTGATTTTTGACAAGGTTGCGTTAGAATGATATGAAGAGGAATTTTCTGGCGCTGCATGTGAGAACCGCTGATTCGTTACCCTGATATCAGGGGAGCTTGCGTTATATGAACTTGGAGTGTCTATCGCACGGATTTTTTCCCAGACAAAGTTGTGTAAAGAGCAAAAACACTCAAGTACCGCGAGTAGAAGGGCGAATCAGTTTTCCTAATCGTAGGCTTCGTCAGAAATTTCTAGCTATCTTTTTTAATGCAGTCGCAAGCGCAAACGCCCTCCGAACGGTTACTTCGACACTTTACGTTATCGAAGTGCAGACTCTATTACATTTTGTAACGAGTTTTGTAAATTGGGCAACCAACATACTAATTAAGTTGCTTTTAACTTTAGGTTTCGGCTCAAAGATTTTTGCTTTTCGCACGACTGTATATCGAGCAGAACTTTTAGAATGTAATCATGTAGATGAAGCATTGTATCAAAATTGACCAAGGACGAATGATTTTTATTGCTTAATTTATGTCAGCCGTTCTGGAACGTTTATTCTTAATATAGGGCGATACTCCTACTCTTGCTTACATGAAAGTGACCTCATAATGAACGAGGAGTGTGGAGTTCGTCCAGATCGATAATTCCTTTAATGTATAGCGATACGAGCTTGAATAAAGCAGTATAAATTACAAGTAGTTCAGACCGTGTTCGTTGAAGTTATCGGCTGATTAACCTCCAGAATTTGTGCTGCGGTTTTTTTGAGGAAATTGAATGCCAAAACAAATTATTATAGCCGAGCAGCATCAAATAGCTGCTGTCTTTTCTGAAGACCAGATACAAGAGCTTGTTGTTGCTACAGGACATCACCAAATTGGTGATATTTACTTAGGTGTTGTAGAAAATGTATTACCTGGTATTGATGCAGCTTTCGTCAATATTGGGGATCCAGAACGAAATGGATTTATTCACGTTACAGACTTGGGTCCATTACGATTAAAGCGGGCAGCCTCAGCAATTACCGAGTTGTTGACGCCACAGCAGAAAGTCTTGGTGCAGGTAATGAAAGAACCTACAGGCACCAAAGGACCACGTTTAACAGGAAATATTACACTTCCTGGTCGTTATGTAGTATTGATGCCTTATGGTAGAGGCGTAAATTTATCGCGTCGTATCCGTAATGAAAACGAGCGTAACCGCTTGCGGGCACTAGCGATTTTAATCAAACCTGCGGGAATGGGTTTGTTAGTTCGTACCGAAGCTGAAGGCAAACCAGAAGAAGCAATAATCGAAGATTTAGAATCACTACAAAAACAGTGGGAAGCTATTCAGCTTGAAGCTGGGGGCACGCGCGCTCCTGCTTTGCTTAATCGCGATGATGACTTTATTCAGCGTGTGCTTCGCGATATGTACGGCGCCGATGTCAATCGTATTGTCGTTGATTCGAGTACCGGGTTAAAACGAGTTAAGCAATATTTACAAAACTGGAGTGGAGGTCAAACTCCTCAAGGTTTGTTAATTGACCATCACCGCGACCGAACCGCCATTTTAGAATACTTCCGTGTTAATGCGGCGATTAAAGAAGCTCTTCGACCAAGAGTTGATTTACCTTCAGGTGGCTATATTATTATTGAGCCAACCGAAGCATTAACAGTTATAGACGTAAACTCTGGCTCGTTTACACGTTCGGCGACTGCTCGCGAAACCGTATTATGGACGAATTGCGAAGCTGCAACCGAAATCGCTCGTCAATTACGCTTACGTAATATTGCTGGTGTAATTGTAGTGGATTTCATCGATATGGAATCACGGCGTGACCAGCTTCAAGTTCTTGAACACTTTAATAAAGCACTAAAAGCTGATAAAGCGCGTCCGCAAATTGCTCAATTAACTGAGTTAGGCTTAGTCGAACTAACACGTAAACGTCAGGGTCAAAACGTATACGAACTATTTGGACATACTTGTCCGACTTGTGGCGGTTTAGGGCATATTGTGCAGTTACCAGGAGACAGCGAACCACGCATAGCACCACCTGGACCAACGGAAGTACCCGACCGTTTTGTGGCATCAACACCAATTCGAGAAACTCGAATGCCTGCGGCAAGAGTCGCTGAACCAAGAGACAGCTATGAAGGATTTTCTGAATCATCGTTCGAGCAAGAATCAGAATATGGTTCTGTAGGTTTAAATCATCCTAGCTATCACGAAATTGGCGATAAAAATCGTCGTGTTAGGCGCCGTCAGCGAATTGGTGTTCCAGGAGCAAACGGAAATACCGAACCGCGTATGCCAAGTAGTCCCATGTCATATACTTCGGACTCAGACATGGACATCGAACCAGATGGAGAAATGGACAATAATCCTGGACTTCCATCACCAATTGGTTCAAAACCTCATTGGGCAGAACGAGGTGAGCGTAAGATATCAAAGCTTGACCCAATTAAGCCAGTAGTCGAACCGCCAGAAATTGTCTCGGTCGAAATGAATCCTGATGAGCAGGATGTTTATGCGTTGATGGGAGTTTCACCATTAATACGTCTCAACCGCGAAGTTAAAAATCAAAAATCGGTAATTGTCAACGTTACCCTACCTGGACAAGTACCCTCAACATCTAATTATGAAGTTGAGGCGCCTCCAACAACTTCTACAACACCTTTACCTAGACCTAGGGTTGAGCGTGTTGAGCGTGTTGAGCGTATTCAACCAATTGATAACTCACCAGAACCTTGGGGTGAACCAGTAGTTGAACCAGTTTCTACACCTGCTCCAATACCAAGGAAAGTGGTGCCACCAATACAATCTGCACCATCTGTACCATCTGTACAACCTGTACAACCGCCACCAGTACAAACCGCTCAACCTAGTTATAACGATGATGCAGCGAACGAAATTACTACCCGTCGTCGGCGCCGTCGTTCTTCTGCAACAGATAGTGACTCAGATTATTAGCGAATAATTAATTTGGCGAAATATTTATGGCAACGCGACTCGACACAACAAATTCATCACCCAATGGTATTAGCTGGCTAGAATTATCTATGCCTGAAAGCGAAATTCAAAGAGCAGGTGTTGATGAAGTTGGTCGAGGCGCCTTATTTGGCCCAGTCGTGGCGGCAGCAGTTATACTACCAAACAGTGCTTTGCCACAATTAGTTACGAATCAAATCAATGACAGTAAAAAATTATCGCTTAGTAAAAGAAAGCTGCTAGCAGAGCAAATTTGTGCTGTTTGTACCGATTGGAAAATTGGTTACGCAACAAGTGCTCAAATTGACCAAGTAAATATATTACAGGCATCTTTACTTGCCATGAAGCGGGCTGTACTTAAACTTTCAGTCCAGCCGGATATGTGTTTGATTGATGGTAATCAAATGGTACCCGGATTACCTATGCCACAACAAACTATTATTAAAGGTGATTCTACATCTATCGCTATTGCTGCTGCCAGCATCGTTGCAAAAGTATGGCGCGATGATTTAATATTGCGACTAGCTACTAAATACCCAATGTATGACTTAATACATAATAAAGGTTATGGTAGTCGGCGCCATTTACTCGCGTTACAAGAATATGGCGCCTCGCGTTTGCACCGCAAATCTTTCTCACCTTGCCAATTGCAATTACAATTAAAATTATTCGATATTTAATATTGGTAATTCATTGGGTAAAATTGAAAGGTTTTGTTCTGGTAATTTTAGCCAATTAGAGTAATCAGCGAGTAGCTGATGTAGCAATCTTTGTTTAACGGTTAGTAACACGCTTTTTAATAAACTATTACCTGTTGTCTCTAAAATAGGTTTAGGAGTAAAGCAAAATGGGGGTGGAAAGTCTACTTCTACCTGCAAATCGGCTCGTCCTATCAGTCGAGTACTTTCTTTGATTTGTTCTGGCACTAAAAATCCTTGCAATGAGAGTGAAAAACGCTGGTTAATATACTCAAAACCAAGAATTTCACAAGCGACAGATTGAACCCTAATAGTACCATTTGATTCAGCCCATACTCTCATGTCTACGGTAGGTTGAACACTAAGTGACATAAAAGTTAAAGGACGCATTCTTAAGCGAAATACTTCTTCTGAAATTTGTTGAATGCGGGTTGGGTCTACCAAGGCATTAACTAAGCGTCGAGGTTGACGTAGGTAATGCTGAATGGGTACAGGCTGCTCTGGAACACCGATTTCAACTGATTGAGAGGCAGTAAACTTAGTAGCCATGAGCTTTTTTATACCTTATTTGATAATTATAATATTTTTTACTGACACAATTTGGCGCTTGTGCAAACGCAAATATTCTTTACATTAAAAAACAATCTGCTTGAATATTCATCGACTTCGGGGTATATAAATTTAAAAACCTAGCAACCTGGTTTCTTTATGGCTAACTTGTAATGAAAATAATGATTTTGGGTAGAAACCAGGTTTCTTAGAATATATTGTAGTTTATCAGACATTTTAGTCGAATGAGTGTAAATTAAGTTTGCAGTATAGGTAGTTAAATATGAATTTATCGATAGCGCATTTAGGACCTCCAGGAAACTATAGTGAACAAGCTGCGCTTTTTTATGTGAATTGGCTAGCTAAAACGCAGTCAAAACAACCAGTTTTATGTCCTCACCCTAGCATTGCACAATCTTTAAAAGCCGTTGCCCAAGAAAGTGCGATGTTAGCTGTTGTACCTGCCGAAAATTCGATTGAAGGCAGCGTCACAATGACAATGGATGCGATGTGGCAACTTGATAGCTTACACATCGAGTTAGCTTTGGTTATGCCTATTGTTCATGTGCTAATATCTTGTGCTTCGAGTTTAGACAGTATTAAAACTGTCTATTCGCACCCACAAGCTTTAGCACAATGCCAAGCATGGTTAGAGCGTTTTCTTCCTGATGTACAGTTAATTGCTACTAATTCAACTACCGAAACATTAGAAAAACTCGAAACTGAAGAAGGCGCCGCAACAATTTCTTCACAGCGTGCGGCGCAGTTATATAATCTACCAATATTAGCTGCTGGTATAAATGACCACCCTGATAACTGCACTCGCTTTTGGGTTGTAAGTCTTGGTAGTAATCAAAACTTAAATCAAGATTTGAATCAAGATTCTTTTCAAGATTTAAAACGTATTACGAATAAGCGACATACATCTTTGGCGTTTAGCTTAAGAGCAAATATACCTGGAGCGTTGGTTAAAGCTCTACAAATATTTGCTCAACTAAATATAAACTTGAGTCGTGTTGAGTCACGTCCTACCAAGCGCTCATTAGGCGAATATCTATTCTTTATTGACTTGGAAGCTGACATTCAAGATGAGCGGATGCAAGCTGCACTTAAAGAGCTATCAACTTATACCGAAGTTCTAAAGATTTTTGGCAGTTATAATGTTTTGTCTACTAGGGAGATGTAGCAAGTCAATTGCCAATTCTAGTTACAGCTTTTGGTTGAATGTGTCTTTGAGAACAGTGCGGGCAGCTAAATGATTTCTAGTTGTCGTCAAAATTTCAGCTTCCCGTTCTAAACGTGCGGCTGTATCTAGCATTTCTAGAAGTGACTGCTGCTCGTGTGGAACCCCGTGGAGATTATGCGCTACCCAGTAGGATAACTCGACGGGTAAGTCGGGCAAATCTTCGGGAAGTTCAATGTTTTGGTCGGTTAATTTTGCAGATAAACGGACGACATCGCGTAAAAGATGTTCGACATCTGTGGCTATAGGCTGCAAATCTTTGGAAGGCGCCTCGTCTTGAACCCATTCGACCAAACCAACTCGATAAGGTTTTTCGCGAACATATTCAAGAACTCGAAAGCGCTGCTGCCCTAAAGTTATCATTTTCATTCGGTCATCAGGCAAACGCTGATAGTGAATTATTTCTGCACAACAGCCAACACTGGCAATTTTGCCTTGATTTGGGTCTACCATCAATACGCCAAACCGACGATCGCCTTCCAAAATCGTGTTCATCATGATTCGGTAGCGATACTCAAAAATGTGTAGTGGTAGGGGTCTGGTGGGGAACAAGACTACTTCTGGTAACGGGAACAAAGGCAGTTCACGAACCGCAATTTTAGATGAAGATGACATTGTTTTTTGGTATAAATTTACTCTTTAACTGTTAAAACTTTCGCTTTTCCCGTATTCTTTCTTAAATATTATCACCTTGTTTTGTGGCAAGTAAAAAGCCCCTGAGAAATATTCCTCAAGGGCTAGTAAAGAATTACACCAAATTTTATACTTAGATATTACAATTTAACTTCAATATCAACACCGGATGGCAAGTCTAACTTCATCAGCGCGTCGATTGTTTTAGACGAAGGTTGATAAATATCGATAATTCGGCGATGAGTCCGGGTTTCAAAGTGTTCACGAGAGTCTTTGTCAACGTGAGGTGAGCGCAACACACAGTAAATTTTACGTTTGGTTGGCAAAGGAATTGGGCCAATTGCTGTAGCGTTAGTGCGGTTTGCTGTATCTACTATCTTCTCGCAAGAGGTATCAAGTAAGCGACGATCAAAAGCTTGCAAGCGAATTCTGATTTTTTGCTGTTGTAGCGTTGCCATTTTCGGTTTTCCTGGTTCGGTTTATTTTGGACTTTGGATTTTGGATTTTGGATTGAATTTTAAATCAAAAATTCAAAATCTAAAATTTATTTTGTGGGCATAAAAAGAGCAGAGACGTATTATATCATCTCCGCTCGAATTTTAATTAAAAGCGCAAGGTATTATTTAACAATTTTGGAAACAACACCTGCACCGATGGTACGACCACCTTCACGAATTGCGAAGCGCATTCCTTGCTCAATTGCGATTGGGCTGATTAGCTTCACTGTCATTTTGATACGGTCTCCAGGCATTACCATTTCTGCTGCACTACCGTCATCTGAGGTAAATGCTTCGATGGTGCCTGTTACGTCAGTTGTACGCACGTAAAACTGAGGACGATATCCTGCGAAGAAAGGTGTTTTACGACCGCCTTCTTTTTCGGTTAATACGTAAACTTCACCTTCAAAGTCAGTATGAGGTGTAATGGAACCTGGCTTTGCCAATACCATTCCGCGCTCAATATCTTCTTTCTTTAAACCACGTAGCAGTAGACCTGCGTTGTCTCCAGCCATACCTTCTTCGAGACTCTTCTTGAACATCTCGATACCAGTTACTGTGGTGGCGCGAGTATTTTTAATACCTACTAACTCTACGTTGTCGCCTACTTTTACTTTTCCACGCTCAATACGTCCGGTAGCTACTGTACCACGACCTGAGATTGAAAATACGTCTTCTACCGCCATCAAGAAAGGCTTGTCAATATCACGTTCGGGAGTTGGAATGTAGGAATCTACAGCATCCATAAGTTCGTAGATTTTATCTACCCACTTGTCTTCTCCACGCTGTGTTTTTGGCGCCGAGGTCATTTTTTCAAGTGCTTGTAGACCGGAACCCTTTACGATGGGAATGTCATCACCTGGGAAGTCGTAGCTAGAAAGAAGTTCACGAACTTCTAATTCTACGAGTTCAAGTAGTTCTTCGTCGTCTACCATGTCTTCTTTGTTCATGAAGACAACCAAGCTTGGTACACCCACCTGCTTCGCTAACAAAATATGTTCGCGAGTTTGGGGCATTGGACCGTCTGCTGCTGATACTACTAAGATGGCGCCATCCATTTGAGCAGCACCAGTAATCATGTTTTTCACATAGTCAGCGTGACCTGGACAGTCCACGTGAGCGTAGTGACGTTGTGCTGTTTCGTATTCTACGTGAGCGGTGTTAATTGTAATACCACGCGCTCTTTCTTCAGGAGCAGCATCGATTTGGTCGTATGCTTTAGCTACAGCATTACCAGAAGCCGCAAGGGTCATGGTAATGGCTGCTGTTAATGTGGTTTTACCGTGGTCAACGTGACCAATGGTACCGATATTGACGTGTGGTTTATTCCGTTCAAACTTTGCGCGTGCCATGAATACTCGTTTCCTTTTCTAGTTATGCGTTCCCTTTGCTTTTGCGATAATTGCCTCAGCAACGTTGCGAGGCACTTCTTCGTAATGGCTAAATTCCATCGAGAAGATACCACGTCCTTGGGTCTTCGAGCGAATGTCAGTAGCATAGCCAAACATTTCTGCCAAGGGAACCTTAGCAGTTACTTTCGCAAGACCAGCTTCTGACCCCATACCTTCGATTTGCCCGCGACGAGAGTTTAGGTCTCCCATTACATCACCAAGGAAGTTTTCGGGAACTTCGACTTCAACTTTCATCAACGGTTCTAACAGTACAGGCGAAGCTTTCATTACAGCTTCCTTCATCGCCATACTTCCGGCGATTTTGAAAGCCATTTCTGAAGAGTCTACATCATGGTACGACCCATCAATCAATGTTGCTTTAACATCAATTAGCGGGTACCCAGCTAATATACCAGACTCAGTACTTTCCTTCATTCCAGCTTCAGCAGGGCCTATGTACTCTTTCGGTACAGTACCACCGACTATTTTAGAGACAAATTCAAATCCACTTCCAGGCTCACCTGGTTCAAGGTTAATAACTACGTGACCGTACTGACCTTTACCACCGCTCTGACGAATAAATTTTCCTTCGACTCTATTTACAGGCTTACGAATTGTTTCGCGATAAGCTACTTGCGGCGCCCCGACGTTTGCTTCCACTTTAAATTCGCGTAGCATCCGGTCAACCAGAATTTCTAGGTGTAATTCACCCATCCCAGCAATTACGGTTTGGTTGGTTTCTTGGTCAACACTAACCCTAAAAGTTGGGTCTTCTTCTGATAGCGACTGCAAAGCTTTTGATAGCTTATCCATATCGTTCTTGGTCTTGGGTTCTACCGCAACCGAGATCACAGGCTCTGGAATATATAAAGATTCTAATATTACTGGTGAATTCTCATCCGTTATTGTATCGCCAGTTAATGTATCTTTTAATCCTAAAGCTGCTCCTAAATCGCCCGCCCGCAATTCGTCTACGTCTTGCCGCTCGTCTGCCTTTAATATCACTAATCGCGATATTCTTTCTTTCTTGTTTTTAGTAGCATTTAATACATAACTACCTTTTTTCAAGATTCCTGAATAAACACGCACAAAGGTTAGGCGCCCATATGGGTCAGCCATAATTTTAAACGCAAGAGCTGACAACGGCTCTGAGTCATCCGCATGCCGTTCAACGGCTTCACCTGAAGGAAGTGTTCCTTGAATAGCTGGAACTTCTTCCGGTGATGGCAAATAATCTACAACTGCATCAAGCAGTAACTGTACACCTTTGTTTTTGAAAGCAGAACCACATAACATCGGTATTATCGTACCAGCCACAGTGCCTTTTCGCAAAGCTGTAGTAATTTCTTCTTCGGTTAGTTCTTCACCATCGAAGTACTTCGCCATTAATTGGTCGCTGGTCTCAGAAACTGCTTCAATCAATTTTGTTCGATATTCAGCAGCTAATTCCTCCATCTCTGCGGGAATATCTTCTTCTTTAATATCAGTACCTTTATCGTTGGTATAGATGTAAGAACGCATCTTAACCAAATCGACTATGCCCAAAAATTCGCTTTCAGCTCCTATTGGTAACTGAATGGGAACAGCATTCGCACGTAAACGGTCGCGCACTTGCTCGTAAACACGATAAAAATTGGCGCCTGTGCGATCCATTTTATTGATAAATACAATCCGAGGTACTTTGTAGCGGTCAGCTTGGCGCCATACGGTTTCCGTTTGTGGTTGAACACCACCAACTGAACACAAAACCGTAATTACACCATCAAGTACCCGCATCGAACGCTCAACTTCAATAGTAAAGTCTACGTGACCCGGAGTGTCAATAATATTAATTTGATGATCTTTCCAACTTGTACTAATTGCTGCGGCTGTAATCGTAATACCGCGTTCCCGTTCCTGTTCCATCCAGTCGGTGACGGCAGTACCTTCGTGAACCTCACCAATTTTATGAATAATCCCAGAGTAAAATAATATTCTCTCTGTTGTTGTTGTTTTGCCCGCGTCTATATGCGCCGCAATCCCTATATTGCGTACCTTTTCTAGCGGGATAGTACGTGCCACAGGAGCCTCCTAGAGTTTTCGCCTCATATATCTTGTATATTACACTTTGTTAAGTTTATATACCTTACGGAAAACCGCCACTTTTGAAGTATTTTAGATTCTGGATTTTGGATTAAATCATTAGATTACAATCTAAAATCCCAAATCTAAAATCCAAAATCATTAAGGATTTAAACGTCTAATTAATAACGATAGTGCGCGAAAGCTTTGTTAGCGTCTGCCATACGATGAGTTTCTTCACGCTTTTTGATTGCGCTTCCTGTTTCGTTTGCAGCATCCATTAATTCGTTAGCCAATCTAGCAGCCATTGTTCGACCGGGACGCGCTCTAGAATATTGTACTAACCAGCGTAATGCTAGGGTTGTACCGCGTTCATTACGAACTTCCATTGGTACTTGATAAGTTGCACCACCGACACGACGCGCTTTTACTTCAACAAGTGGTGTTGCGTTGCGTACTGCTTTCTCAAATACTTCAAGAGGGTCGGCGCCTGTGCGGTCGCCAATCGTTTTCATTGCATCATAAACAATGCGTGCTGCTAGTGATTTTTTGCCGTGACGCATAATCCGGCGAATAATCATACTAACTAACCGACTATTAAATACAGAATCAGGCGGAACAGGGCGCCTTTGAATAACACCACGACGAGACATTGACTTTACCCTTAAATAAAACCTTCAACACGAATACAATTCATAGCTACGAAAATAGCGTGAAAATTTCACTATTAGCGCTTTAAATTCTCAGTTCTCACTACATATACGCAGCGACGCTGATTTTAAACTATCTTTCCTGAAAGACAGACAAAGCGACATTATAATACAATTTATGGAGAAATTAAACTGTGTGATGCCTGTATCAAACCACCTCGGTCAGTCAAACTGTGCCCAGGACTGCTTTTGCTTTACTAATTTAACAAACAATAAAGCAATTTGACAAATAACGATAAAACAAACCCCAAGTAGCAAATCTGAGAGGCAAAAGTCAAATTTATTAACCTGCCCGCTCAGACTGCTGGGTAAAAGAAAAGGCATTCTATAAGGTTCATTTAAGCAATGCGAGCGTTCGATTTCCCAAAAGGATAAATTCAGCAATTTAAATTTCAAGCTTAATGAATAGCTTGAAAACGCATTGCTTACCTTAATTACTTAGCAGCAGCGGCTTTTGGACGCTTAGTTCCGTACTTGGAGCGACCTTGCTTACGGTCTTTGACTCCTGCTGTATCTAATGTGCCGCGAATGATGTGATATCTCACACCTGGTAAGTCTTTAACCCGACCACCACGAATCATGACAACTGAGTGTTCTTGTAAGTTGTGCCCAATTCCTGGGATGTACGCTGTAACCTCAAAACCAGAAGTTAAACGTACCCGCGCCACTTTACGAAGCGCCGAATTAGGTTTTTTCGGGGTAGTCGTAAATACCCTAGTACAAACTCCCCGACGTTGCGGGCATTGTTTTAGGGCAGGTGACTTTGTTTTCTGACGCGCGAGTTCGCGTTCGTTTCTTATAAGCTGCTGTATTGTTGGCATTAAGGATGAGCGTGTAAAGCTGCGTGTGGTCTTGTGCGTTTTAACAAATCCTGATTATATCTTTTTATTATTATTTCTGTCAATTATTTTTGGTGGAAATCAGGAAACCACAAAAGAGTTACCGCAGCTACAGCTTGATGTTGCTTGGGGGTTATGGAAGCGAAAACCGCCACCCATTAAGTCTTCTGAGTAATCAAGCGTTAACCCATTAATATAAGTTTCGCTTTGCCTATCAATAGCAACTTGAATTCCACTAACCTCGAAAGTTGTATCGTTGTGGTTTATATCTAGCTCGAACGACATATCATAAAATAATCCCGAACAACCACCAGCTTTAACGGCGACTCGAAACCAAAGCGGTTCTAGTTTTGATGTAATATCAAATGAAGGAAAGGCGCCTCGAAGAAAGTTCGACTTTAATCGTTTAACTTCAGATATAGCTGCTGGACTTAAGTGAATCATACCTTTCAACTCAAAAACTAAACTCAAAAACCCATCTTTAATTCTAGATGGGTTCGAGGGAGAATTTAATTTAAAAACTGAAGTTTTTATTACTACTGGTGGCTGGGCTTTTCGGTGCGTGAGTAGTCGTCTTGATAGCGAATAATATCGTCTTCGCCTAAATATTCTCCATTTTGCACTTCAATTAGCACCAAAGGTATAACCCCAGGATTTTCTAAACGGTGTGCAGTACATTGAGGAACATAGGTAGATTGGTTATTGCTAAGTAAAATTTCTTCTGTTCCACAAACAACTCTAGCGGTACCTGAAACAACAATCCAGTGTTCGCTACGGTGGTGGTGCATTTGCAAGCTGAGACGGTGACCAGGTTTGACTTCAATCCGCTTGATTTTGTAACCGCGACCTTCTTCTAAAATTGTGAACGAACCCCAAGGACGTAACTCTGTAGCTGCCACACCTCGCGAGTTAACTGCTGGAGGTAAGGGTAGAGTATTGACTTGTGTTGCTTCAGTAGCCATAAAAACCTCTTTTTTAGGAGACATAGACAAAATTTTTACTTCCTAACCTATTGATGTAGAAATACGGTGCAATATCGCAACCGTAGAATTCAGCAATTCAGCCCCCTTGGTAAAGATAGCAAAACCTCAGCAGACGGTGTATTCAATCCGTTATATTTTTACGGTATCTACACTAATTCTTTATGAAGTTTCTAAGAAGTGAGTCGTGAGTCGTGAGTCGTGAGTCGTGCTGAGTAGGAAGAAGTTTTAAATGCTAATACTCCATGTCATAAAATTTGGGGAGTAGAAAGATTAGCAACGGATGATGAACGGATGTAACGGATAATTGATTTTAAATAATTAGACTTTATTTTATACCAATAACTCATCCGTTACATCCGTTACATCCGTTGCCAGCCAACTCACCAAAATTAATGACATGAACCACTAACTCATAACTTTGCGCCTCCTAACTATACTCAGCACTCAGCACTTTCCACTCATCACTTATAAAAAATGCCTATCCCGTTGTGGACGCGCGCGGCAGTATTGGGGGGACGGTCGATAATTTGGCCTCCCAGGTAAATATTTGTGGAGCTACCTCCATCTAAATTTAAGGCGTTTACGCATCCCAAAAGCTGCATTAGTTGAGCGTGTTCGGCTAATGTTGGACCTGCACCCAAAGCACGGTTACTAGTTGAAGTTATCATTACTCTTCCGGTTGCTGTAGTACAAATTCCACTGCGAACTGCTTTCTCCGCAATAAACGCATTGCTAAATTTCTCAGCTAATGCATCGAGAACTACTTGACGATTTTGTACGAGCAATGGTCCGGCGCCGATAATATTGGGAAAACGATTAAATTCGGGTGGTATTGTTGAACTAGTAATATTTAATGTGGCGCCTACTGGTAAAAAGCTAAGATTACTCGATGCATTTCCACGTAAAGTCAGCAAATAACCATCAGCAGGTATTAGAACAGGTGTTTCACCAGCTTTTGGCGCCAAATATTGATTGGTAATTTGATTTTTTTGAACAACGATAATTATTTCGTTATCTATTATCGGAGTATACGTAGAACCCCAAGCCGGAGTGTAACGTGCTATTCCTGCTTGTACATAACCACTATTCACAAAAAGTACTGGCAAACGTTGATTAGTACTAGTAGTTAATATTTCTTCTAAGGTAAGTCTACCTACGTAAAATTGACCATAATTATTCCAAGCAATGGCGCCTCTATTTAATATGGGACTCGATAGCCATTGTCCATTGCTGCGAATTGCACCAAGGGGGTATCGATTATTACGGTTAAAATAACCACCATTGATTCCAGCTACAGCTAAATAATTTTGGGCAGTTTGAATCAAAGGCGCCGTACCTATGAGTGTATTCGGGTTGGTAACTATTGGTCTAATCTCAACATTGCGAGGATTTATTTCTAGAGAAACTATTGGAAATCTATCTTGCCCCAAGTTTACCCACTGCTGCCTCCATATTAACCCTGGCGCCCATGCTATGCTACGAGGCACTAATGCGTCAGGACGAATTTCAACAGTCAAGCTATTAGCTGCATTCGGTTGAATACGAGGTGCAAAACCAAAGGGAACGTTTATACGAATTAAAGTTTGATTATTAATTACCTCAACTTGTTTGATTGTCGGTTCTGGTACAGGTGGTAATGTTGGTGGTGCAGGAACAGGTTTTGGTAATGGTAACTGTTTAAGAAATTGTATTGCTGGGTTTGGTACGGGTGCTGGAATAGAAACTGGTACTGGTGTATAGCGTTGAACTAAAGCAGGGTCTGCAACACCATCTAAAATAATTGTCCACTCGCGACCTGGGGGTGCTGTTGGTTGAGGGTTAACTGCATCAGGGTCTACGACGCGCTTTTGTGGTGGTTCTTGTCTTAAAACCCAAGGTGTTGGACGGTCAAGGTTAATAGTAAGTGCTTTGCCGCTTATTGGTATATTTGGTTGTGGGTTAGTTGGGGGTTGTGGAAAGGCTAGTAGAGTTTCACGAATATCTGTTACTTTGGCGCCAGGGGTAACAATAGTTAGTATGTTACCTTGGGTATTAAGAAGCCATTTTGATGTAGAGGCTAATCGTGTAACATCTAAGTAACGATAATTTCCTATTAGCTTGGCGTTGAGAATTTGTGGTTTGGCGTAAGATGAAAACCATCCTATAGGTTGCTTGCTTGGGCTATTTGTGTCTAACAAGTCTACGCCAATTAGTTGACGTAATGTTCCATCCGCGATATGCGTGGTAAATTGACTTTTACTTGCTGCCTTGGTAAACCAGATGCCTGATACAATTCGACCGTTGAGAGATATTTGATTGCCGTATGATGTCGCGCCTTTTACTGGTATTACTGGTATCGGGTTGGGTGGTACGGGTGTTGGTACAGGTGTCGGGGACGGTAATGTTATTTGTGACTGTGCTAAGGTGCCGCTACTGTTTGTTATTAAACATAGGACACTTGGAAGTATTACTAACATCGAACCCCAAAAAAGGTTGATAATAGCTTTATTTGAAGCTTTTATTACCACCGAATAATCCTTTTTAGCTAAGTAATTTTTCTGATTAAACATTATCTTTTACTACTTGATATTTATTAATTCGGTTGAGACGAACTATGTTGCAAATTTTCGTTGTTTGTCAAAAAATTTTGACATTATTTTTTCCAATAACGTGATAATGTTAATATGGGCTTTTATCTCTATAAGCCAAACCAGTAATTTTACTACCAGTACAGGTAAAGCGAAGCGCGTATCGAAGCCTTTGTAAAGCAGCAAGATGAAAATCTTGACTATCAATTGCTCTGATGGTTCTATCGAGAGTGATAGGCGCCTGTGCTATTTTAGGTAGTGTTGGTAGTATCAATCACACATCAGTAATGAATTCGTTGGAGTAATGAAAGATATAGTGAGTAATTGTCAAATGGGTATGTATTGTAATACGCTAAATTTTGTCCATATATAAGACTTTTTCCGTTTTACAACCAGTAAAGTATAAAATATGAGTTCTGCACAGTAAAGTCAAACACTATACTCTGTTGATTCATTGAAAACAAACGATTAGAAAACACATTTACTTTACTGCCATAAGCAAAAAACTACTATCAGGCAAACAAGTAGCTTGTCTAACTAAGTATGATGTAAAAAAAATAATGCGTATAATTTTAACACGGGTGAAAAATAATATTAAACCCGAAGTTAGAATTTTTTTTTCTAAATCTGAAGTGATTCTGTATTTCTCAGAAGTTCTGATTTAGGAAGATTCGTAAAGTAAAGGGCGTAAAAAATAACAAAAACCTGTATCAGGGACAGTCTATGAGCAACGATGCAATTAATCAATCTGGCAGTATGGCAAATTCGGCTTTTTCGGGTAATTCAGAAACTCCGTCGAGGTGTACATACGAGGGACAAAGGTGGTTGGTAGAAGAACGTGATGCTTGTGGCGTGGGTTTTATTGCCCAACGTCAAAATTTTTCAAGTCACGAATTAGTGGAAAAAGCTCTGCAAGCTTTAACCTGTTTAGAACACCGTGGTGGATGCAGCGCAGACTCTGACTCTGGTGATGGCGCAGGTCTTTTGACCGCTATCCCTTGGGAATTGTTCCATTCGTTTAATTTGGAAGATACTAAAAAATGTGCCGTTGGAATGGTTTTCTTACCACAAGAAACTGAAACGGCTAAAGCTTCACGTGAAATTTTTGAAAAAATTGCATTAGAAGAAAAACTAACTGTACTGGGCTGGCGAGAAGTGCCAGTACAACCAGACTTACTTGGCATACAAGCACGCGAGAATCTTCCTCGTATCGAGCAAGTTGTATTAACTTCAGAATTTGACGGTAACGAATTAGAGCAACAGCTTTATATTGCTCGGCGCCGCATTTTTAAAGCTGTACAAAACAAAGCTGTACAAAACAAAGTTGTACAAAGTCTATCATCAGAAGACTTTTATATTGCTTCGTTGTCAAGTCGTACTATCGTGTACAAAGGGATGGTACGTTCGGCGGTTTTGGGCGAATTCTATACCGATTTGAAACAAAGAGCTTACAAAAGTTCTTTCGCAGTATATCACCGTCGCTTTAGTACCAACACCATGCCAAAATGGCCTTTAGCGCAGCCAATGCGTTTATTGGGGCATAACGGTGAAATCAATACTTTGTTAGGCAATATCAACTGGATGATGGCACGGGAACAAAGTTTGAGTCATCCTGTTTGGGGTTCGCGTTTCGATGAACTCAAACCGTTTGTTCAAGTTGATAATAGCGACTCTGCGACTTTAGATAATGTCTTAGAAGTGTTGGTGCGTTCAGGACGCAGCCCGTTGGAAGCGTTGATGATAATGGTTCCAGAGGCGTATAATAATCAACCTTCTTTAAATGACTATCCAGAAATAGTTGATTTTTACGAATATTACAGTGGAATGCAGGAAGCTTGGGATGGTCCAGCGCTGCTAGTATTTGGTGATGGACGTAAAGTTGGTGCCACTCTCGACCGTAACGGTTTAAGACCTGCGCGTTACTGCATTACAAAAGATGACTATATTGTTGTTGCTTCCGAAGCTGGTGTAGTAAACTTCCCAGAAGAAAGTATCATCGAAAAAGGTCGTTTGGGTCCAGGTCAAATGATTGCCGTTGACCTCGAAACGAATGAAATACTCAAAAATTGGGAAATTAAACAGCGCATTGCTCTTCGTAACCCTTATGGAGAGTGGTTAAATAATCACCGTCAAGATTTGAAGTCTTTAAAAGGCGCCTATTCGAGTAACGGCAACGGCAACGGGAATGGTAAGGGCAGCACGAGTGTTACTGAACAAAGTATAGACCGTGAAAGCTTATTAAGACAGCAAATAGCTTTTGGCTATACTACCGAAGATGTAGAAATGGTTATCCAGCCAATGGCACAGGAAGGAAAAGAAGCTACTTTCTGTATGGGTGATGATATTCCCTTAGCTATTCTTTCTTCTAAACCACACCTTTTATATGATTACTTCAAGCAGCGGTTCGCGCAGGTAACTAACCCGCCTATTGATCCTTTGCGCGAAAGTTTGGTAATGTCGCTAAAAGTCGAATTAGGTGCGCGTGGTAATTTGCTAGACCCAAAACCCGAATATGCGCGTCGCTTAAAGTTAGACTCACCTATTCTCAAAAATGCTGAGTTAGAAGTTATTAAGCATTCTTCGTTCAAAACTGTTGAGTTATCAACGCTGTTTGAAATTGCATCTGGCCCAGATGGTTTAAAAGCAGCAGTTCATGATTTACAAATCAAAGCCGCAAAAGCTGTATTGAGTGGCGCCGAAATCGTAATACTCAGTGACCGAGAGCAAAATAACGTCGCTATTGGTACAAGTCATACTTATATACCGCCATTATTAGCGGTAGGCGCCGTTCATCACTACTTAATTAGTCAAGGATTACGGACAAAAGCATCATTAGTAGTAAATACTGCTCAGTGTTGGAGTACACACCACTTTGCTTGTCTAATTGGCTACGGAGTCGATGCGGTTTGTCCTTATATGGCATTGCAGACAGTTCAAGATTGGTGGGCAGACCCTAAAACTCAACAATTTATGCAGCGCGGTAAAATTGCCGCAATGACTTTAGAGAAAGCACAAAGTAATTTCTGTAAAGCGATTGAAGCTGGATTACTCAAAATTCTCTCGAAAATGGGAATTTCGTTGCTTTCAAGTTACCAAGCTGCACAAATCTTTGAGGCAATTGGTATTGGTGCAGATTTGTTAGAGTTAGGTTTCCGAGGCACAACTTCACGTATTGGTGGACTGAGTTTAAAAGAACTCGCTCAAGAAGTATTATCATTCCACTCCAAAGCCTTTCCTGAACTTAGCGTCAAGAAACTCGAAAATTTGGGCTTCGTTCAATATCGTCCAGGTGGTGAGTACCACATGAACAGCCCAGAACTTGCGAAAGCGCTGCACAAAGCAGTCGATGGCAAACAATATGACCACTACGAAGTTTACCAAAAGCACCTGCAAAACCGACCAATTGCAGCATTGCGCGATTTGTTAGACTTCCAAAGTGATAGACAGCCCATACCTATTGAAGAAGTTGAATCTGTTAGCGATATCGTCAAACGCTTCTGTACGGGTGGAATGTCGCTAGGCGCCTTATCTAGAGAAGCGCACGAAACACTCGCTATTGCCATGAACCGTATTGGTGGTAAGTCTAATTCGGGTGAAGGTGGAGAAGACCCAGTACGTTATAAAGTATTAGATGACGTTGATTCCAAGGGGTTATCGCCAACTTTACCTCACCTCAAAGGTTTACGTAATGGAGATAGAGCAACTAGTTCGATTAAACAAGTCGCATCAGGAAGATTTGGGGTAACACCTGAGTACTTAATGAGTGCCAAGCAAATCGAAATTAAAATAGCTCAAGGCGCCAAGCCAGGTGAAGGTGGACAATTACCTGGCCCCAAAGTTAGCCAATACATTGCGATGTTGCGACGCTCGAAACCGGGTGTAACTTTAATTTCTCCACCACCGCATCACGATATTTATTCCATCGAAGATTTGGCGCAGTTAATTTTTGACTTGCACCAAATTAACCCCAAAGCACAAGTCTCTGTTAAATTAGTCGCCGAAATTGGTATTGGAACTATTGCTGCGGGTGTGGCAAAAGCAAATGCTGATATTATCCAAATTTCTGGACATGATGGAGGTACAGGCGCCTCACCATTAAGTTCGATTAAGCACGCTGGTTCACCGTGGGAACTCGGTTTAAGCGAAGTTCACCGTGTATTAATGCAAAATCAATTGCGCGACCGGGTTATTTTGCGTGTTGATGGTGGTTTAAAGAGCGGTTGGGATGTACTAATGGGTGCTTTGATGGGCGCCGAAGAATTTGGATTTGGCTCTATTGCGATGATTGCCGAAGGTTGTATAATGGCTCGAATTTGCCATACTAACAACTGTCCCGTTGGCGTCGCTTCGCAAAAAGAAGAACTGCGGAAGCGGTTTAATGGAATGCCTGAGCATGTTGTAAATTTCTTCTACTTTATCGCTGAAGAAGTTCGTAGTTTGTTAGCACGTTTGGGATATCGTTCGCTATTAGAAGTAGTTGGACGTGCGGACTTGTTAACAACACGTACCGAAGCGCATTTAACCAAAACACAAGCGCTCAACCTCGACTGCTTAACAAATTTACCTGACGCACGTACAAACCGTGATTGGTTGCAACATGAAGAAGTTCATAGTAACGGTACAGTCGTAGATGATGAATTAATTGCCGATGCTGAAATTCAAGCTGCAATTAAGAATCAATCTGCCGTTACTAAAACCATAAATATTGTCAATACCGACCGAACAGTTGGCGCCCGTTTAGCAGGAAGAATTGCATCACAGTACGGCGATAATGGTTTTGAAGGTCAAATTAACCTCAATTTAAATGGAAGCGTTGGTCAAAGCTTTGGTGCTTTTAACCTTCCTGGTATGATTCTGACTTTAGAAGGAGAAGCTAACGATTACGTTGGTAAAGGCATGAACGGTGGGGAAATAATTATTAAACCCATGAGTAATGCTAATTATGACCCATCACAAAACGTGATTATTGGCAATACCTGTTTGTACGGCGCCACTGGTGGGTTTTTGTATGCTAACGGTTTAGCTGGTGAACGCTTTGCTGTTCGTAACTCTAGAGCTACAGCAGTTATTGAAGGCGCCGGGGATCACTGCTGTGAGTATATGACTGGTGGTGTTGTAGTTGTGCTGGGTAAAGTTGGACGTAACGTCGCGGCAGGTATGACTGGCGGTTTCGGATATTTCTTGGACGAATCTGGAAATTTCCCTGAATTAGTTAATAAAGAAATCGTCAAAATTCAGCGAGTTACATCAAGTGCAGGTGAACAACAATTACGTGATTTAATTGCTGCACATGCACAGCGCACTAATTCACCATTAGCGCAAATGATTTTGGACAACTGGCAACAATATTTACCTAAGTTCTGGCAGTTGGTTCCTCCTTCTGAAGCTGATAGTCCTGAAGCTTCTCAAGAGCAAGAAAAACAACTCAGTTCTGTATAATCTTGTGGCACAGGCATCCTGCCTGTGCTTTCAACACTAGACTATTAGGACACAGAGAAGAGAGGCGCCTAGTGGTCTATGTCAAAAGTTTTGGTGAGATATATTTTTTACAGTTCTGATATTTACCCAACACTTTTAATACGAACTACTAGCCATTAAAATCATTAAATTAGAACATTTGTTTGCCTTGATTAGACTTTGCCACAAGTACGCTAGTATTTAGCTATATAAATATAGTTATCTTTAAGAGCGCAAAAACTATGGCTGAAGCACCAAAATTCAATTTACATGATGCTAAAGTTACAAACTTTGACAGTACAGAAAATAGAATAATTGACCTAACCTATGAAACAGAATTAAAACCTGGAGAGAAATTAACTTTACCGGAGTCATTGACAAATAATTTAAGTCCTGGGCACTGGGTAATTACAATTCGACGACAACCCTCTGAAATAACCCGAACCTACGACGCTTTTCTAAATAGCTACGCACCAGAAGACGAAGGGTTGTATGACGACTATTAAAGCTGGTGATTTATGGATAGCAAATATTCAATTTAGCACTGGTACTGGTAGCAAGAAACGCCCAGTTTTAATACTATGGCTAGATGGAGATGATGTTATAACCGCAGCTATTACATCGGCTCAACCACGTACTCGAACCGACGTAATCTTAGATAATTGGTTTGAAAGTGGTTTGCGTGTAGAATCAACACTACGTTTATCTCGGTTAGTTTGTTTAGAAAAGTCTTTATTGCAAGCCAAAGTTGGTAAGATTTCTGAAACTGATGCACAGAATTTGAAAAATATCTGGGATATGTATATCAAACCGGAGTTTTAGTTGTTTATCCGTTACATTCGCGCTCCAAAGTTGCCAGCTAACTCATCAGAATTAAAATGATAAAGGCGCCTTTATTCAATGGGCACCTCTATAATTTTTAATGATTATCGTTCTAAATACACAATGTATATGTTGGGTTACGCTTGCGCTCCACCCAACCTAGGAGTTATTTTGATGCGATTGCTAGTTGTTGATCTTCGAGTTCTAGCATTTCGGGTATTGTTACGAAACGATAACCTTGTTGTTTGAATTTTTTAATCATTTCGGGCAATGCTTTGACTGTGCTGTCGCGAACTCCACCACCATCGTGCATTAAGACAATACCACCAGGTTTGGAAAATCGCATTACGTTTCCAATTAACCTGGATGCGGCAGGACGTTTGTAGTCATTTGAGTCTGCTGACCACATAATTACTGAGTATTTCTTACTACGAGCATACGCAGCAGGCCCATTACCTAGAACTCCACCAGGTGGTCTGAATAAATTTGTTCTGACACCTGTGACTTTGTAAATAATTTCTTCGGTATCGTTAATTTCTTTGGCTGCAACGCTTGGATTTAGGCGATGATACCAATGGTGCCATGTATGGTTGGCAATGGTGTGACCATCAGTCACGATGCGTTTGCCAACTACTGGTAGATTTTTCATATTGTTACCAATAACAAAGAAAGTCCCTTTGACGTTATTGGTTTTAAGAATATCTAATACCTGCTCTGTATATTTAGGCCAGGGACCATCATCAAATGTTAAAGCGATAATTTTGTCTTTGTTATTTGGTTTGACTGCGTTTAGCGTCATACCTTGATAGCGTTTTGGAATTTCTAGTATACCTTTAAGTTTGGCTTCCTCTTGCCAACTATCGAGCATTTGCGTTTTGAAACCTTCAATCTGCCCTTTAGTATCTATCGTTTTTAAACTACTAGCGTTAACTGCTAGTTCAAGAGTATTTGCTGATGGTTTAAAGGGTATTATCATACCTATGCCAACAATCATGACTAAGGCAGCTACACCTAACCAAAAAAACTTTGTAATTCTAAAAGGCTTATTTTTAACTTTTCTAACTTTTATCTGTTTTTTCATTGCATAACTCCTTCACCTGTAGATAGTACCTATCCATAGATATATATAGATACATGTATATATATGGCGGCGCCGATTATCCGTCTCTCAAAATAATATTCATAGCTACTTTGAGCAAATCACTAAAATTTAACTACAGGGTAACAGAAATTACTTTGAACAAAAAGATAAAACCAGCAAAATCCACTATAAAACTATAATCAAACTCAAATATTCTAAAATGGCTATATAGCCAAATGAATAATATTTGCAACGGATAAAGCGGATGTAACGGATGAGTTATCTGTTACAAACAAAGATATGATTAATTAAAATTAATTATCAGTTACATCCGTTCATTATCCGTTGCCAACTACTTCTTAGTGGCAATTTGCAACTGTTTATCCTGCATTTCTAAAAGTTCAGGTACTGTTACAAAACGATAACCTTGCTTTCTAAAGTTATCAATAATTTGGGGTAAAGCTGCTACCGTGTTCGAGCGGTTTCCACCACCATCGTGCATTAACACAATTCCACCGGGTTTTGCTTCCCGCATAACATTACTTATAAGTTTTGGGACACTAGGTCGTGCATAGTCGGATGAATCAGAAGACCACATGATAGTGGCATACTTTTGATTCTTTGCGTAAGCGTATGGACCATTTGTTTTAATTCCACCAGGTGGTCGGAACAAACTTGTTTTCACACCTGTAACTTGATAAATCAAATTGCTTGTGTTGTCGATTTCAAAAGCAGCAGCTTGCGGATTCATATAATGGTACCAATGGTGCCATGTATGATTTGCAATTACATGTCCTTCGGCAACAACACGTTTACCCATGTCGGGATGCTCTTTCAGCATTTGCCCAACGATAAAAAATGTTCCTTTTATATTATTTTTTTTAAGAATATCAAGTACGGCAGGTGTGCTTTGCGGCCAGGGTCCATCATCAAATGTTAATGCTATCACTTTCTCGCTCGGCGCCAGATTCGCTGACTCTATTGTTGCACCGCGAAACCTAGCAGGAACTTCACTTAAACCCTTTTTCACTGCTTCAAGTTGCCAACTTGTAACAATTGATGACTTTAAATTTTCTATTCGCTCTTCGGTCATCGGTTTGAGCGTTAATTCTTTAATATTAATCGTCTGCGTACTTTTTCCGTTATTTGGCATAACGGGTAACATTAAACCTAAAGTTAGACACCCTCCTAACCCTAGTAACGCAATTAATGCACCTTGCGACCAACCAAAAGACTTGTTGTTCTCCACTTCACAGCTCCTTCACGGCACAACCTGCAATTACCGAAACACGGTTTTTCATAACACTAATACTTTAATTAAATAAACTCATTCTTGGCATCTAAGAACTAATAATTACACTCGTAATCTTTATTTAGTTAGGATTTTTAGCAGTATAGAATATCTCTTTTAACCTCAGCTAACCTCGAAAAATTTCGGTATCGCTTTTGATTTGCTTTTAATTATCTACTTAGCACCCTTGCTGTGTAATTACTATCCTTCCCATTAACTAATTACTTAGTCTAATATTTAACTATATACCCAACGATGTATTTACTATCGCTCAGTATTATGAATGAATCTTATTCTTAGCTAAAGTATATTTTATCTCTTATAATTTTCCATTCATTGAAAGAAAACTTTAAGTTTTTTAATACTTACTGCTTAATTCTGTAAATACTGAACATTAGACGCAATTTCTTTATGCATAGTTTCTCCCAATTTAATACATTTATTTTTTTACACATGAATTAAAGCTGTTTACTTAGCTAAATACAAATATATTTTTAGCGATTTGTCGAAAATACAAATAATAAACCAGCAAACTGACACCCATAATTAAATATACCACTAACTACATTAATACTATAAAATAATACTAATGCTAACCGTAAAAACACTGGTTTAGTGTATTTTAGACCATTCACTTTGCTATATCTTATTCAATAAATGCGAATTTAAGTAATATTTAAGCATTTTATCCCACAGTAAAGAGTAATATTCAATACTTAATATACTCAATTGATTTAGTCAAGACAAGTATAAATTACAACTAAATTACAACTTAATGTTAATTAAATAATAATCATATTCAGCTACTTACGCAGAAAGTATTTTAATTTATGCCAACCATAAATCTTGAGCAAAGCGAACGCAATAAAGGGTAAGAATAAAACCGCAAAATGCCATAACAGCATAACCCCATCGCGGATAGAAAGCAAATAAAAATCCGCAAGCGATAAATACAGGTGCTATAGCATATACATACCTGTCAACAGACATGGTTAGTCCTGTGTTCAAGGCAATTGCATATGAGAAAAAAGCATAGATAGCTGCAACCAAGGGTAAGGATGAGCGATAGTGCCAAAGTAAATATAAACCGCCAAAAATCCAAACGATTTGGATTAATGGGTCATTAGCCAACATCCACAAGGCAATCCACGAAGCAAAAAATCCGTAGCGTGTAAGCTCGTGACCAATTAAGTTTCGGAGCCGATATAACAACGAACCGCTCATTATCACAATAGCAAACTTTATCGGATGAAGGTAGTCTTGAATATAACCTACTTGTGTATTCTTAACGCCAATAACGATTTGTTTGAGCAGCAACAGCCAACCAGAAAGCGTAAACCCAGCAGAACTTCGCCACCCACGTTGAGCATGAAGAAATGCTAAGGCATCGCCAAACTTAAGAGCGCAGTACAAACTGTAAAGTCCCACTCCACTCAGCACGGCAATACTTGTAATATAAGCTATTGGTGGGCGCCGTTGTCTCCATGCAGTCAAAAAGAAAGCTGGTAAAAGTGCTATTCCTGTAATTCTGGTTGCGGTAGATAATCCGGACCATAGTCCAGCCCAAATATACTCTTTTCGATCAAATGCGCGTAGAGCAGATATACTAGACAGCAAAAATAACCCTTCGGTGTAAATTACTGTTCCATATAAAGAATAAGGACACCATGCAAGTGCAGCAGTTGCCCAGCGAGCAGAATCTTCACTCCCAATTTCAGATACCCAAACATAAAATATAATTAAGGCGCCTAAAAAAGAGAAGTTATTGATAAGCAAACCAGCAACGGGGAACGATAACCCAAGCTGCATTAATATCCAACTTAGTAAAGGATATAACGGGAAAAAAGCTACAGCATATTGGTTATTCACCACGTCGGGGCCGTAGTTGTAACCGCTTGTGGCTATTTTGTAGTACCATACGCTGTCCCATGCGAATAATACATCCCACCAACCATATTTATTAATTACGATATTTGATGTTTTGGCAATGACCGGCATCACAGCAAACATCATAAATATAATTAGTAGCCGACTTGATAGCCACATTAATATTGGAAACTTATATTTGCTCACTTGTTCCAAACGACTAAAATAACACCGCAAACTATAAAGCCAAGTCCGAACAAACGTCCTATAGGTATTGATTCTTTGAATACAAATAAACCAAGTAGAACGGAAAATACATAAACTAGTGAAGCCGCAGGACCCGCTACACTTAAGTTGACGCGGGTTAAGACTAGGATGTAAGCGATGGCGCCTACACCATAACAGGATAATCCGATTAGTAATTCAGGTATACTAATAATCGAGATAATTTGATTGAGTGCGTTGGACAGATCTACTTTACCTAGTTTTGCGGCACCCATTTTTAGGAACAACTGCCCTGCTACACTCGAAAGGATAGACAGCAACAGTAAAGCGAATTCTTTTAGATTCACGAGAGTAATTACCCAGATTTATGCATTGAGACAGTTTGTTGTGATGTTACACCACTAACTTCTTTAACTGTATATATTGGGCGCCCTTTGACTTCTTCGTAGATGCGACCGATGTATTCTCCTAAAATTCCAATACAAAACAATTGTACAGAACCTAAGAAAAATAGAGCAACAGCGATTAATGTATAACCTACCAAAGGTGTAGCGCGGTCAGATAGGCGCCAGTAAACAATGAGTAGCATCATCAGTACAGCAATAACTGCCGATAACATTCCTAAGTAAGTAGCTACACGCAGAGGGACTCTTGAAAATGAGACAATACCGTTAATGGCTAGTGCAAACGATTTACCAAAGGTGTATTTTTCTTTACCAGCAAACCGGGGATCACGTTCAAATTTCACAGAAGTTTGACGATAACCTACCCACGCACGCAGTCCACGAATATAACGGTTGCGTTCTGGCATTGCGTTGAGAACGTTAACGACTTGTTTATCCATTAAGCAAAAATCACCAGTATCCGAAGGAATATCAACATCAGCTAGTTTTCGGAGGATACGGTAAAAAGCATAAGCCGTAAATTTTTTTACAATAGATTCTTTTTTACGTGAAGTGCGCTGTGCGTAAACAACGTGATATCCTTGGTGCCATTTTTCAATCATGCCCAAAATTAATTCGGGTGGGTCTTGCAAGTCAGCATCCATAACCACAATAGCGCCTTCTGCACGCAC
Source organism: Dulcicalothrix desertica PCC 7102 (assembly GCF_003991905.1). Classification (GTDB taxonomy): domain Bacteria; phylum Cyanobacteriota; class Cyanobacteriia; order Cyanobacteriales; family Nostocaceae; genus Dulcicalothrix; species Dulcicalothrix desertica. Next base: position 701,074 of record NZ_RSCL01000001.1, read on the forward strand.
AAAGTTTAATCCTGCCGTGACAGCAACTTGATGCCCAAAATTGCGTGCAAAGCTAATATAGCGAACTCGACTATCACACATTTGAAGTTCGCGAATAGCGCTTAGTGAACTATCTCTACTACCATCATCGACTAATATTAATTCACAATCACCATCCAACTGTTGCATTACACCAGTTAGGCGCCGATACATCTCGTGAATATTTTCTTCTTCGTTGAAGATGGGGATCACTATTGAGTAAGTTGGTTGAGTCACGGTAAAACCAAAATATATGTACTATTATTCAACTGGTTTTTGCAATCACTATCACTATATATATAAATAATTAAGATTTGCTTTCTTATATTTTGTGCCCTACCAGTAACGCCGATACACCGAATGGTAAACGAAACTTATTGATTAAATGACCTTCAGTAGCAAATAGAAAAGTCAAAAATTTATTTACAGGTGCCGACGGCAACGTTAAATCACTGCTAATCTGAGATTTATGATCAATTCTTAACAATTTTTGGGCATTGCGTACTGCTGCAACGACAGGGAACAAAAAGGTATTAAAATAGGTACTGTAATGCACGGCAAAATCAGCTTTACGGACAACTTGCTGTAAACCTTTCAAATGATAACGGCGCCGATGATGGTTAATATCATCGTGGTGACTCCATAAAAATTGGAATGCTGGAACAGTTAGTACTAACCAACCACCAGGTTTTAGATGAGTTCGCAAAGCTTCGAGTGCAGCCACATCATCATCGATATGTTCGATAACATCAAACGCGACAATTAAATCATATTTTTCGTTCTCAAAAGGAATTTTATCAGGTAAGCTTCCCGCTTTAACTGTAGTTATTTGACGCTGGTTGGCAAATGTACGCGCAGTCTCTTCTAACTCCATCGCTTCAACTTGCCCGTGACGCGCTAACATTTGTAAGTTACCACCAGTCCCACAACCTGCTTCCAAAATTTTAGCATTGCTGGGTAAGTTAAGTTGCCGAATTACCTTGTCGAGTATACGACGGCGCCCGATAAACCACCAATGTTTATCTTCCATTGCCGCATATTGAAAATAAAAGTCTTTTTCCATATCTATAAAATGCTTTTCTTGTGGAACGGGCATCCCTGCCCGTCAATATACTAATAAACTTGAAAAATATTTGTATTTATTACCACAGAGACACAGAGGGCACAGAGGAGAGGTCAACGTAAAATTTGGGAAATCATGCGATTTGCCTGCGACTCGTAGCTACCACCGAATAAATTAAAATGATTAACGATATGGTACAGATTGTAAAGTACCTTTCTCTTCTCGTACCCCTCATCTAAAGGAAACACTTCATTGTAACCACGATAAAACCCAGGTGAGAACCCTCCAAATAATTCAGTCATGGCAATATCGACTTCTCTATCCCCATAATATGTAGCTGGGTCAAAGATAACAGGTGTACCATCGCTTGTACATCCTGCGTTTCCTCCCCATAAGTCACCGTGGACTAATGATGGTTGTACTTCGTGACCTGCCAATAGTTCAGGAATAGCAGCAAGTAACTCTTCTGAACTTTGAAAATGTCCACCTTTTCGGCGCCCTAATTTAAATTGATATCCTAAACGATGCTCAGTGTAAAATTCTACCCAACTATCTGTCCAGGTATTTATTTGTGGAGTTGAACCAATAGTATTATTCATATCCCAGCCAAATCTATTTTGTTTGACTTTGTGCATTGCTGCAAGATGGCGCCCCATTTCTTCCCAAGCTTTATTACCTCCACCACCAATTTCTAACCACTCTAATACTAGGTAACAGTTATTACCAGCAGTTCCATAACATATTGGTTTAGGAACACGAATTGTGGCTGTATCATACATTTGTTGTAAACCTAAAGCCTCCGCCGAAAACATGCTACTATATGAGGCTTGGTTTATTTTGACAAAGTAGGTATCCTGACCATTAGAAACAGCATAACCTTGATTGATACAACCGCCACCAATCGAGCGTTTTGTTGCTGTTTGAAATTTTGTACCTGTTACCTGGCTAATATGGGTATCTATTTCAGTCCACATAATTTATAAATTTATTTTGTTACGATTTATTATCTAATATCTAAAATTCAATTATGACTAATGACGAAAACCTAAATGGATACAGCGTACCCAAAGTATCAGGCAACACAAGTATATATAATGCGGATAGCAGCTATAAAGTAATAGAAGAATCTATATTAGGACTTTGGCAAGTATTAAATAATTTAACTAGCATCCAGCCTCCACGTTGTGAACGTTACCGCGTGACTATATTTGGTTCTGCGCGCTTACAGTCAGATAGCCCACTATATAATGGTGTGAAATATTTTGCTAGTGAACTCACAAAAATGGGTTGCGATATTGTAACAGGTGGTGGGCCTGGTTTAATGCAAGCAGCAAATGAAGGTAGCTTTTTAGCCAATGAAAACCGCTCTACAAATTCTATTGGCATTCGTATAAACTTAGACTTCGAGCAAAGCGCAAATCCCTTTGTCGAACAAATGTATCAACACCAAACATTTTTCACGCGCTTACATCACTTTGTTTTGCTATCTAATGCATTTGTAGTAGTACCTGGTGGTATTGGGACTACCTTGGAAGCTTTAATGATTTGGCAATTACTTCAAGTACGTAAATTAAATAATATGCCTTTTATTTTAGTTGGGGAAATGTGGTCAGAATTAGTAGACTGGGCAGATAAATATATGGTCAATGTTGTAGATCAACTTGCCAGTCCTAAAGATATGCAAATTCCTTACTGTGTAAATAACTTTGCTGAGGCTACATCTGTACTGAGAAAACACCACTCTCAGTGGTTACAAGGTTGTGAAATTTAGCAACGGATGTAACGGATGTAACGGATGTAAAACTCTTGTGGGATGGGCATCCTTGCCCGTCCTATAATAATAAAAATAGGTATTAAAAGAAAATCTACGCAGAGAATCTTAATATAACAAATGACAGGCGCCTATCTTTAATGAACTTGTTGACGTGTAGCTTCAGTGTCAATTGGTTTAATAATGAATAGTCGTAGCATATACCAAGTGACGCCTATCATTAGGGGCAGTTTGTGGAAGAATTTGAAGACGCTAAATATAGCAGGTCTATTGCTGTATTTAATATCTAGCAGTTTTAACTGTAGGTTGAAGTTGGAACAACGTTCCATTGCTGACATAAATGCTGGGTGTTGGGTGTCTAGGATGACGGGGAACGCGCGTGCTGAGGTTTTGTTTGTTTCTTCGATAACTTGAATATTATATTGTCGCGCGTCGATACCAAGCGATTTATAAAAGTTTGCCCGTTCAAGTACTGTGAGTGTGTGGGTGGCAAATACTGTTACTAAGAAGAAACGTGCCCATAACCGTGCTTTCCAGTTATCCCAAAGTTGAGGTTGAGAACGTAGTAGTGCTTTAAAAAAGTCTCCGTGACGGTTTTCGTCTTGACACCAGTTCTCGAAGTAACGGAACAAAGGATAATATTGATAGTCTGGACGCTTTTCTAGATGTCGAAACATTATAATGTAGCGCCAGTAACCTATTTTCTCAGATAGATAAACGGTGTATATTATCCACTCTGGTGGGAAAAAGGTGTAGGTTCTATTTTTGGTTAAGTAACCTAAGTCGAGTGACAAGTTAAAATCCGCCATTGCTTTATTGATAAACCCTGCATGACGTGCTTCATCGCGCGCTAGGTATTCAAATGCTTCTGATAATAACGGACTTTTGTTTTTAAGGCGCCGTGTTAGCTCCTTGAACAGCAAAAATCCTGAAAATTCAGAAGTGCATGAACGCTCTAAAAAGTCAATAAATGCGAGTCGTGTTTGTCCATCGATGTGTTCCCAACTTTGTTTAAACTCCTCATCACGGATAAAGTGGTGACGATTGTAATCTGCTTTTAACTCTTGAATGACTGCCCGCAATTCCTTATCGTCTGCCGACAAGTCCATTTGCGCCACTTTATCAAAATCAGTAGTGTAAAACCGAGGTGTTAATAGTGTCTCTTGAACTGGCGCCTTTACACCTGATTTTAACTTTCCTGTTTGTGAAACTGGGTTTGCCTGAACCATATAAAACCTTCACTCTTATAGATTGCCACATAGCCATCTAATCATATTCAATTGTTTATTTCTATAATTTGTCAAATAAATTTGAAAATTGATTTTACGTACATTTGTATGGTGGGCAATGCCCACCCTACTATAGGCGCCAAACATGTAAATATTTATGAAAAACTATATGAATAGTTGTTTGAGTGTGCATGTAGAAATATTTTAGAATTTTTGGTAAAACTAAGCAATGGCTGGAATCTGTGTGAGTGGTCAGGCGCCATAATACAGAATATCTCTCTCTTCACTCCGTTTTGGTTCGTTGGGAATATTTGTGTAAGTTCTTGCATGTTTTAGGCGTTTCTAGCAATGCATCAGAATTATTAAGGTATTTAACATGAGTAGCAATCTCGCTATTAAGCTTCGTGCTGGAACACAAAAAGCACATACAACAGCGGAAAATGCTGGTTTTACAAAATGTTTTCTCAAAGGTGTTGTAGACAGAGGATGTTTTGCGAAGTTCTTGGGTAACTTATATTTTGTATACAGTACACTCGAAGCAGCGTTGCAGCAACATCGTGAACATCCATTTATCAAACCGCTTTATTTTCCAGAGTTAAACCGTACAGCTAATTTAGAGAAAGACTTGGAATTTTATTACGGTAAAGACTGGAAGAAACAAATCGCGCTATTACCAGCTGCACAAACTTATATCAACCGAATTCGAGAAATTGCTTTCTCAGAACCAGTATTGTTACTAGCGCATTGTTACACTCGCTATATGGGAGACCTTTCGGGTGGTCAAATGTTTCAAAAAATTGCTCAAAATGCTTTGAAATTAGAAGGTTATCAAGGAACTTCATTTTATCAGTTTGAGCAAATACCCGATAAAAATGCGTTCAAAGATAAATACCGTCAAGCGTTGAATGCGCTACCACTTGATGATGCGACTGCTGATAGAGTTGTCGCAGAAGCAAACTACGCTTTCCATTTAAATAATCTCGCAGCGCAAGATATGGAAGGTAGTTTGATTCAAGCAATTGGTCAAGTTATGTACAATTCACTCATTCGTTCTCATAACCAAGGTAGCACTGAGGTGGCGCCTGTTAAGTAATTTAAAACCTCTCCCCCAACCTGGGGGTTAGGTTTCTTGTTCCCATTACCTTGTAACTAATAAAATGGTCTCTCAATTACCTGGTGTGAAGTTTGATTTAAATTTAATCAAAAAATACGATACACCTACACCTCGATACACTAGTTATCCTCCTGCTACTGAGTTAACAGAAAGCTTTACTGAGCAAGATTTTAAAGACGCTATTGCACTTTCAAATTCTCGTAAAACTCCGCTTTCTTTGTATTTTCATATACCTTTTTGTCTAAGCGCTTGTTATTACTGTGGTTGCAATATTGTTGTTTCTGGGAATAAGAATATTGCAGTACCTTATGTAGAGTATTTAACGCGCGATATCAAACAAACTGCGAAGTTAATAGACACAGACCGTCCCGTTGTACAAATACATTGGGGTGGTGGTACTCCTAATTATTTAAGTACTGAGCAAGTCGGGTATATTTGGAAGCATATTGAGAATAACTTCAAGATTGATTCTAATGCGGAAGTTTCAATTGAAATAAATCCTCGTGAAATCAATCGAGATTATTTATTTTTCCTGCGGGAGCTAGGATTTAATCGCATTAGCTTCGGTCTTCAAGATTTTGACCCAAAAGTTCAAGTAGCTGTTAACCGCATTCAACCAGAAGACATGCTATTTAATGTGATGGGTTGGATTCGCGAAGCTGAATTTGCAAGTGTCAATGTTGACTTAATTTACGGTTTACCCCATCAAAACTTAAAGACCTTTAAGCAAACGGTTCAAAAAACGATTGAATTAGACCCAGATAGAATCGCTGTATTCAACTTTGCTTATGTACCTTGGGTAAAACCTGTACAAAAGAACATTGATGAAAAGGCTTTACCGGCGCCATCTGAAAAGTTAGAAATCCTGCAAATGACAATTGAGGAGCTAACGAGCAGCAAGTATCTGTTTATTGGCATGGACCACTTTGCCAAACCAAACGATGAACTAGCGATAGCACAAAGCGAAAACGCGCTCAAACGTAACTTCCAAGGTTACACAACACATCAAGAAGCTGAATTATTTGGATTTGGCGCCACATCAGTTAGTATGCTGCAAGAAGCTTATGCTCAAAACCATAAGCAACTCAAAGACTACTATCAAGCCATAGAAGCAGGTAACTTACCAACCTGTAAAGGCTATAAACTAACTTGGGATGACATGCTTCGTCGTGATGTTGTCATGACTATCATGTCAGGTATGCAAGTTAATAAACAAGAAATAGAGCATAAATACAATATCGTATTTGATGAGTATTTTGCTCAAGAAGTCCAGCAGTTACATTTGTTAGAAGATGATGGACTGGTTAATTTATCAAAACAATATATAGGGGTGACGGAGATAGGTAGATTACTTGTTCGTAATATTGCCGTGATTTTTGACGCGCATAAAGCTACGCGCGAAAGGAAATTATCACGTGCGATTTGATCCCCCTTCTACGCGCTACGGTGTATATATAAGTGGTTGCATTTACCCTTAATCCTTCAAACCCCACCCCCTAACCCCCTCCCCGTACACGGGGAGGGGGAAAAATTAATTCTTGATCTGCACTATTGCAGACGAGAAAGAATTCATAATTATTTTACACACGCTTTCTCTTTATTATAAAAGAATCAAGATATTACTGAGTTAAAAATTGTGGGTTAATTATTTAAACAGTATTGAATAAAAGGAGCGCTTTAATAGGCAAAAAACAAGCATGATCATAAAACATATTTTTTACATGTGACACTTAAAATAGTGGCATCTGATCTATTTACAAGCAACGGGTAGTACTTTTTTATCTAAACATAATGAGAAAACAGCCAGGGCAGTGTCAGAAGAGATAAAATAAGTTATGGGTATACCACAGGTTGGCATCAGTCAATTACCTCCTGAAGTTCAAACGACCGTAAATTTAATAGCGAAAGGCGGTTCATTCACTTACGCGAAAGATGGTACTGAATTTAAAAATCGTGAAGGATTATTACCAGTACAACCTCCAGGATACTACCGAGAGTATACAGTCGATACTCCAGGAGTCTCTGATAGAGGTAGTCGGCGCCTTATAACTGGAAAGAGTGGAGAAATATACTACACACCTGACCATTACAATAGTTTTCAAGAAATTATTTGAATCGGTTTAAATAAAAGGGGTCTTTAAATGAACCAACACGTAGCTTTTATGACATCTCAACCAAGCCCTGTTGTTGCAGCTAACCGACAACCAACAGTAGAAAAAGTTATTGAAGCTTTGTCTGGGCAAGGCATTCAAGTTTTTTACCTTGATGGTAGAGAAATTTATAATAAAGAAACATTTTTAACCAAAGCTGCTACAGCAATGAACTTTCCTTCTTACTTCGGTGGCAACTGGGATGCTTTTGAGGAATGTATTACTGATTTAACATGGTATCCTGCTGAAAAATACGTAGTGATATACGAACGTCCGGATATATTGGCACAAGCTGACCCTACTGCTTGGCAAACAGCGCTGGATATTTTGCGCGCGGCTGAAGAGTATTGGCAAGCAAAAAATATACCGCTAAATGTTTTTCTACTAAATTAAGTGTAAATTTTGGTGCCAACGAGGGGAAGTATATAAAATATATATACGCATACCCCCTGTATATCTCTTTTAACAGAAGCACTTAATCAGATAGAAACTTGGTTTGTGAGAAATGTTTCCTTTTGACAGAGCAAGACGAGTTACACCAGAAGAAAACCAAAAATTTAGAGATGCGATAGCACATCAGTTTGGAATTACGCCAAGGAAGCGCGGACGACCAAAATCGGATGAAGAGGAAAAGTATGAACCGATTTCTATCAGATTTCATCCTAAAATCATAGCCTGGGCGAAGGAAGAAGCGGAAAAACGAGGCGTAGGCTACCAAACGGTTATCAATGAAGCACTATTGGAGAAAATAGGCTGATAGTAGGACTTAAGCAATTTTGAAACCCAAACTCAACAAAAGTTCAAATGACAAATTTAGAAGCAGTAGAAGTGCAACAAAGGTTTGCAGAAGTACTTGCCCTTGTAGGTGAAGGTCAAAAACGTGTAGTTATTGAGTCAGATGGTCAGCAAGTTGCAGCAGTTATTAGCTACGCGGACTTAAAACGTTTGGAAGCGTTAGAAGATGCAAAAGATTTATTAAATTTTCAACGCGCGGTAGCAGAAAGTGATGGGGAGTCTTATTCTGTAGAAGAAGTAATTGCTCACTACAACAAAATTAATAATACTGACTTTACAAAAGAAAAGATTCTTAATGACTGAATATCAACTACTTGCTTTGCTTAATATCCGCTCGTAAAGCAACTAGAAGAGAACGTCAGCAGTATGAGGAAGAGGAATAAATCATGGATACTGAGTATGATTTTAGTCAAGGTAAGCGCGGAGCTATTGAGCCTACAATTGAAGGCAAAACAAGGATTACAATTCGTTTAGATGATGATATTCTGACGTGGTTTCGCGAACAAGTTCATCTTGCTGGTGGTGGAAACTATCAGACTTTGATAAATAATGCCTTGCGTGAATACGTGCAACAGCGTCGGGAACATGAGCGAGGAAATTTTACGGCGAGTTGTGCGCGAGGAATTGAGCCAGATAAATATGCGGATTAATGAGTAGGATAATTTCATTTTTCCCAACATTACAAATGCGTAGTGTGGCTATTTATTGTCAGGGCAAATTTCTTTTCGCAAATCAGGACGGGAAGCGAGGTATTTTTTTAAATGGTTGCAACCTCGCGCTAGTGAGCTATCTAAACTTTGAACCCAACGTAACTGCACAAAATTAGAATCTACTACAATGGCAATTAACTTACTATCCGGGCTAAATGCTGCACCCCTACCTTGATATTCAGCAAATTGCTGCCAAGAACCATCTTTTACCTCAGTCCATAGACGCACAATTTCATCTCGTGAAGTGGTGCGAATAGTCTTACTGTCAGGGCTAAATACTGCACTCATCACCCAATCATCATGTTTGAAAGCAGCAATCTCCTTACCTTGAAGATTCCATAGCTTGGCTGTGTTATCCTGCGAATGAGTAACAACAGTCTTACCATCAGGACTAAATCTTACGTAGTTGCGCTCACCACCATATTTGAGAGTAACAATTTCCCTTCCTTGAAGGTTCCACAACTTGGCACTACCATCCCATGAAGCAGTGGCAATTGTCTTACCATCGGGGCTAAATACTACATTGCTGACATCACCATTATGTTTGAGGGTAGCAATTTCCCGTCCTTGCAGGTTCCATAACTTGGCAGTACCATCCCATGAAGCAGTAGCAATTATTTTATCGTCAGGACTAAATACTACATTATTGACCTTTTTGTTATGTTTGAGGGTAGCAATTTCCTGTCCTTGAAGGTTCCATAGCTTGGCTGTATTTTCATGCGAAAAAGTTACAATAGTCTTACCATCATGGCTAAATACAAGCTCCTCTCCTCCACTATTATATTTGAGAGTAAGAATTTCCTGTCCTTGCAGGTTCCATAACTTGGCAGCATCATATGAAAAAGTAGCAATAGTCTTACCGTCGGGGCTAAGTACTATATCCCTAATATCACCATTATGTTTGAAGGTAGCAATTTCCCGTCCTTGCAGGTTCCATAGCTTGGCAGTACCATCCAATGAAGCAGTGGCAATTGTCTTACCATCGGCACTAAACACTAGCCATAGAACACGACGATTATGTTCGAGAGTGGTAATTTCACCATTTTGCTGGTTCCACAGCTTGGCAGTACCATCCCATGAAGCAGTGGCAACAGTCTTACCGTCAGGACTAAATTTTACACTACTGACATAATCATTATGTTGAAGGGTAGGAATTTCTGTACTTAGTTTCCATAACCTGACAGTACCATCCTGTGAAGCAGTAGTAACCGTTTTCCCGTCAGGGCTAAATACTGCGTTTTGAACCGCATCATTATGCTTGAGAGTAGCAATTAACTCACCTTGCAGATTCCATAATTTGGCTGTGTTGTCGTATGAAAAAGCAGTGGCAACAGTTTTACCATCAGGGCTGAATGCTACATCGTTGCACGTATTGTAATCATTGAAAGGCTTCACATCATTATGCTTGAGAGTGGCAATTAACCCACCTTGCAGATTCCATAGCTTTGCAGTACCACCCCATGAACCAGTAGCAATAGTTTGACTGTCAGGGCTAAATACTATTTTCGTGACGTAATGATTATGTTTGAGAGTGGCGATTTCCGCACCCTGGAGATTCCACAATTTAGCAGTCTTGTCATTTGAAGCAGTAGCAACAGTTTGACTATTGGGGCTAAATACTACCTTCTCAACTGCACTACCATGCTTGAGAGTGGCAATTTCCTTTCCTTGTAGGTTCCAAAGTTTGACAAGCATTGTAGTCTGAACCGATGAGGTAGTGGCAACTGAGGTAGTGGCAACAGTCTTACCATCAGGACTAAATACGCAGTTTATCACACCGTTATATTTGAGAGTAGTAACTTCCCCACTCTGTAGATTCCACAATCTAACAGCACCGTATACACTACTGGCAAGAGTTTTACCATCAGGACTAAATACTACATTTTCGACTGGGCTGTCAATTTTAAGAGTAGCTATTTTCTCTCCTTGGAGGTTCCACAACTTGGTATCCCATGAAGCAGTAGCAACAGTTTTACCATCGGGGCTAAATGCTACATCTCGGACAGACAAGTCATGTTTGAGAGTAGCTATTTCTCCACCTTGTAGATTCCACAACTTAGCAGTATTGTCATCCGAAGCAGTAGCAACAGTTTTACCATCGGGGCTAAATGCTACATTGTTGACCTTTTCGTTATGTTTGAGAGTGATAATTGTCCCTGTTTGCAAGTTCAGTAACTTGGTAGTACCGTCAAATGAAAGACTCACAACGATTTTGCTATCAGGGCTAAATACTTGCTTACCAAATACTTGCCTATTTAGACTGTCATCTTTTAATTGATTTATTTCGCGGTTATTGTCTAAAGTATTGTGCAAGGCTAATATGGGGCTAACAGTTGGGTAATCTTTTAGCTGATTGCCATTTTTAACTAACTGTTTTAATTGCTTTACAGACCTCATTGCCTCAACTAAATTATCCAATCCCACATTTCCACGCAAGCGTAATAAACCAGCCGATGAGCGCTCTAAATCTGTGACAATTTGGGCTTGTTTTCGTTCTATGTTTGCACTGATCGCCCCAATTGCTGCTATTATTGCCCCAACAACAAATAAGGCTAAAATACCTCCACCAATGCGAATCTGTCGCTTTATTTTTCTCTCCACATCCGTCAAACGCTGATTTGCTTTCCTCTCTTCTTCTAAAATAACTTCGGTATTCTTTTGCGATTCTAGCAAACGCTGATTATTTATCCTCTCTTCCTCTAAAATAATTTCGGTATTTCTTTGTGCTTCTAATAAACGTTGATTAACTTTTTCCTCTTCCTGTCGTGCTGCCAATAAACGCTGACTAGCTTGTTTCTCTTCTTCTAAAGCTATTTCCGCTTGCTGTCTAGCTTCGAGTAAAAATTCATTAGCTTCTTCTTGCGCTTTCAACTTACGCTGTATTGACTTTTTCTCTAATTCCCGACTAGCATCTAAAAACTTATAATCATCGTTACTTAATCTTTTACCCTCAGCCCAATTAAGTGCTTCTTCTAAAGCCTTCCCTCGCAATAAACGCGACTCATCTTGATAATTACTCTCTATCCAAGCGTTAAAACTTTCAGAATATGTTCGGAGTTTTTCTAATTCTTTACCTACCCACTCTAAATTAAAAACAAACTGATAAATCAAATTATAAACTTTTAACTGATGATTTTCCTCTACTACCAATCCACTTAAACGTAATTGGATTTGTTCTGGACTTTCATCAATGGCAATTATGCCGTACTTTAAAATTTGTTGATATAAACCCAATAAACCACCAGCAAATCTATCATCAAATACAACCCTTTGCTGGATTGTTTTTAAATGTTGTGGATTATCTAATGATTCCCAATTATTAATTATTTTTTCTCTGACTACTTTCATTACCCACTCTAAAGCGCTAGTTTCTGGGGTATAGCGTTTGGAATATGTAGATAATTCTTGCAGCAGAAGCATACAAACTTTTTGAGTCAAAAAAGGTTGTCCACCCGTCCAACCTAAAACCCCTTTCATTACTTCTTGAATATTGCTTACCTTCCCCCTCAATCCTTTCGCCAATGGTTTGACTTCATCTTCCTTAAAACCATTGAGTTGAATTGCGCGACCAATATTAAACGGCGTTCGTCTTTTATCCTCAATTAAATCGCTAGGAGTGGCAACCCCAAGCAAAGCAAAAGTTAAGCGGTTATACTCTGCATTTAAACTGCGCTTTTCATAACAACTTCTAATCAACGCAAAAAAATCATTTGAGCGAAATTTTAAACTGAGAATACTATCGATTTCATCAATAAAAATAATGATATTACTCTTGACTTTTGGTAGCATTAGCTGCTCTATGAATAAGCCAAATCGCTGCACGGGAGATAATTGGATGCGTTCATCCCACCAAATAAATAATTCTTCGGGCGGAGATAAAACTTGTAGTTGATTCACCAAGACGTAAGCAATACCCGTATACCATTTGTCGAGGTTGCTTTCCAGACTGCCTTCATCACTACCAATTTCGGTTAAATCAATCTTTGCACAAGCAAACCCTTCTGTTTGCAATCGCTTCATTGTCCGATTCAGCAAACTGGTTTTACCCATTTGTCGGGAGTTAAAAACAAAACAAAACTCCCCCGCCTTCAACCACTGATAAAATTCCGTGTCAGCTTTCCTAAATACATAACTGGGGTCATTTTCTGGTAAACCACCACCAAGCTTGTACTCATAATCTCCTGTCATAATTTATTCGTCCAAAGAATAAAAATAGAGTGAGTTTTTATTAAACAGCCATACCACCTGAGTTAAGCCAAGAGAATATCGAGTACCGATTGACTTATCATCGACTTGTTATTGACTTTACAACAAAAAGCCTTTTCCTTTAAGCTAAATTACGTAGCTATTGTCACCATCTGCCATGCCTCGCTCAACACGCTCAGTAGTACTACGCGATGAAGAATGCCAACAAAAGGTTTTACAACGTTTCGACGGGCAATACGGTAGTCAGACAGAATTAGCTGAGTACATATATGATGAGTACAAAGAATCAATGGTTCAAAGTACGGTCAGTAAGTTTTTCAGTATGCAACCTGTTGACCGTAAAAAATTTATCCAGATTTGTGCAGCTTTGGGTATAGAAGATTGGCGAAGTGTTGGTATCCCCTACAGAAAGCTAGCAGATACAACAGACAATAGCGACTATGAGGATTTAGAAGAATTACAAGAAGTAGAGGAATCAGAGAAACAAGAAAAAATTCCCACCTTATTCACCCCATTACCTATGAGCGCTCTAGAATATCCAGACGGAGAACAACTAGCACTAAACTCCCGTTTTTACGTTGAGCGTCCCCCCGTAGAACAGCAATGTTTTGAAGAAATTAGCAAACCTGCTGCACTAATTTGTATTAAAGCTCCCCAAAAAATGGGTAAATCTTCCCTGCTAGCGCGGATTATTCAACAAGCGAAAAATCAAGGTGATGCGACGGTAATTATGAACTTCGAGCTAGGGGAAAAGGAATTTTTCAGCGATTTGAGTACATTTTTACGCTGGGTTTGCGATCGCATCATCCTAGAATTGACTAAAGAGAACCTCGAATTAGCCACCGAACTATTTGAAAAATTAGACGAGCATTGGAAATTGGCTCCCCGCATTGGTAGTAAACTGGCTGTCAAATATTATCTAGAGCGATATCTACTTCCCAAAATCAATCAACCCCTCACCCTAGCACTGGAAGAAGTAGATAGATTATTTGAGTATCCAGGTATTTACAAAGATTTTTTTGGACTATTGCGTTCTCTCCATCAAGAGGGAAGACAACAAGAAATCTGGAAAAAACTCCGTTTAGTGATAGTACATTCCACCGAAGCGTATGTACCAATGGATATCAACCAATCCCCCTTTAACGTTGGTTTACCCATAGAATTACCAGAATTTACCCCCGCACAAATCCTAGATTTAGCCCAGCGTCACCAACTGGAATGGAGTAATACAGAAGTTGAGCAATTGAGAGACATGATTGGCGGACATCCTTATTTAGTGCGTCTGGCTTTGTATAAAATAGCTTGTGGTGAGATAACCTTATCTCGTTTTCTGGAAACAGCATCCACCCCATCAGGGATTTTCAGCAATCATTTGCGTCATCTTAGCTTAATTTTGACAGAGCAACAGGAATTAGGCGCAGCGATGAAAGAAATTATAAATACTAACAAACCAGGAAAATTCAGCGATGCAGTCAGGTATAAATTAATAGCTCTGGGTTTAGTAAATCTTTTAAATGACGAAGTGATAATACGTTGCAAGCTATATTACCAATATTTTCAGAATTTTTAGGAAGTTATTATAGATACTAAATAAAAGTCGATAATCGCACGATTTTCTTTGGGTATAACTCAGATACAGCTAAGGATACTAGGATTGTCGAGTTCAAGCAACAATCTTATGTTACGAACAATCAGCAAATTCAACACATTACTTCTAGCAGCTTTGGTTTTGGTATCAGCAGCAACATTCAATAGTTCCAAAGTTGATGCCAGAAGTAGCCAAAATATAAACATAACCCAATTGCCCACATCAAATCAGGTCGCAGCAGCACCAGAATGGAAGATATTTTCTCCAGATGAAGGTAAATTCTCTATTCTCATGCCAAGTGAAGAAATTTCGGAGATGGCGCCAGATAAAGGTGAGATGCATTCGGGTGTTAAGTCCACAAAAATGTATATGAGTATTCATGAACAAAATGTGTTCATGGTTAGCTATGCTGACTTTAAAACTGATTTGACTCAGGTTTCCTCAAGCAAATTATTGGACTCTGCGGTACAAGGATTGTTAGAAGATGATAAAAAATTATTAAGTCAGCAAAATATTACTTTAGGTGGGTATCCAGGTAGAGAAATTAAACTGTGGGATGAAAAAGAGGGAATGACTTTGACGGGTAGAGTTTTTATTGTTAACCAACGGATGTATATGCTCTTAGTTGGAGGCAAGGAAAATTCTCAACTTAGTGATACTAGAAAGTTTTTTAACTCCTTCCGGTTGATGCCATAATCATCAAATAAATAACTTGAGTAGTAATTTTTGTAGAAACGCACTCAAAATAGTTCTTAAGCATGAGAATATATTGCGTTTCTACATTATTCCTTGAGTTCAAGATTCTCAATCAAGGCAACCGAATAAATTTAATCGCTTCACCAATTTGAAATCAAGCTAAAAGACCATTTGACGAATACATAGAATATTAAGGAAATAATATCATGCTGCCCAAAATACAGAATCAATTCAAATCTCTCGTAATTATCTCTGCTTTACTTTCCGCTACATTACCTATCTCACCAGCCAAATCTCAAACAACTAATATTTCCCAGCAACCTTTAGAAATAAATTTGAATCAACCGAAAAAACTATCACAAGCCAACTTAGTCGCAGAAGATGTTAAACCATCGGTAGTTCGAGTTGTTGTTGGTTGTAAAGCCAAAGTTTATTCACCAATAAATGGCAAAATCTATGATTTAGAAACAATAACAGGTCACGGTTCTGGCTTTTTTGTTAACCCTAACGGTTATATTGCCACCAATGCCCATGTTACCGATACAGATGATTGTCAGCAAATTTTTCAGAAAGATTTAGCAGCAAAACTGGAAGCTGACGGACAAACACTAGAAAATGTCGAAGCAGAATTAAAGTGGATTGAAACCAAACCAATTCAGTTGGTATACTTACCAAATCAAGAACAGCTACCTTTTGAGATAATTAATTCAGGCGCCGTTGCGGGTGAAGGTAAGGATGTTTCCATTATCAAAGTTAATCTTATCAATGCCCCTACCCTCAAACTTGCAGAATCTAACCAGGTGAAACTTTTAGACTCAGTAACGGTAGTAGGGTATCCAGGGTTAGTGGAAGATTTACCCTTATTTAGCGAAAAATCGTTTTATGAAGCTAGCTTTACTAGCGGTCAAGTTTCTGCCAAGAAAAATCTAAAAGACGGCACACCTGTTATACAAATTACCGCTCCTGTACCTAAAGGAAATTCCGGCGGTCCCGTTCTCAATGAGCAAGGCGAAGTTATCGGTTTAGTAACCTTTGGTCCCGACGATAATTTTACCTTTATTTTTACTAGCGATACAATTCAAGAATTTCTAGACTCTGCGAACATTACCAACAAACAAGGACTAGTTAACCAGGAATATCGCAAAGGATTACAACTTTATAGCCAAGGTCATTACATACAAGCCTTGCAAAAATTCCAGTTAGTTAAACAGTTATTTCCTCAACATTCTGAGGTCGAGAATTTTTTAACTAAATGTCAGCAAGTCATCACTAATGGTAATTAAATAGTTGTACCAATAGTGAGTAGTTTGTAAAATAACCTACTTAAATCATACGTAGATTATTATTTGATTTTTATGGCGCTTAAATCCTTACGCGCCAATTTGTATTAATACATTTCATCTCTGAGTCGAAAATTAGTGTAGGGTTCTATAAAGTACTCGCAGCTACAGTTTTTGACATACAAGCTTCTATAGCCTTCAAAATTAATTCTTGAATATCTTGAACGGTTTCTGTCGCACTGAATTGCTTTAATTCAGGAATAAATTCTGACCATTGCGTTAAACCAACGCTTCTAACTGCTGCGAAACGAACTTCTGGATCAGAATGTCTAAGTCCACTTTGCAAAATTTCATATGTAGTACGTGAGAACGTTTCTCCAGTACCTAAAGCAAGTAAGATAAGAGATTTTGGGTCACGAGCCATATTTTTTTGAGCAATTTCTTGGAGTTCAGCCAACGAAATAATAGGAAGATTAGCTTGTATATGACCCATGATTTTATTTGCGTCTTCTGCTCTAGGACTGCCAAAAATTAAATATCTCGCAGGTACAGTATAATCATCCACTAAACGTACCATACCCCGTTCTCTGGCTTCCACCCATACCTGAATTTGAATGTAGTCGTTGATCTGCTTACTTTCAGAGTAGAAAAAAACTAGATTTTCTGACTCTAAGCGGTCAAGTACATCTTCTAATTGGTCTATAAACTGATCGTCGTCGGGACTACTTCGAGTAATCAAGTAATGGCGATCCATATAAATAATCCTCCTGCCGTTATCTATCATGATAGCTCTGTAATAACAACTCGACCTCAGATATAAGGATTGCTTCAAAACTCTTCAACGCCTCTGTATTTTCTTCAACAGTAAATTTCTCAGTCTTCCAAGCTCGTACAGCATCAGCTAACCGTTTGAGATTATAACTGCTTTGCTTAACAAAAATGTCAGTATGAAGAGTTTGTGCTAAAAGATGGGCAAAGATATTGCCAATTCGTCTGTGTCTATAAACTTCTGCGGTTCTCGTTTTTAGATTATCTTGCTTGCTACTTGCACCTACTGGTGTCATCGGCGCCCATTTACCACTACGACCCATAATATCTTTCAAATTACCATCGCCTTGCTCAACAAATGTAAACGCTAGAGCATGAGCAGTTGCAACACCTGGTCTACGAATCGGTTCTATCGCTTGAGTTAGTGTTGCAGTTCCCATTAACAACTTGCGTGTTTCTCGGACATCAAGAAGATCACGTTTATCAAGCGCTACTTTGTTTTTTAGCTCAATTAGCTTGCTTGCCAGAGAACTGCTGTCTTTACTGCTCAAAAGTGAACAAACCTCTGCATCGCTAAGACCTGTTTGTCGTTGTAGTCGCTGCAAACTCCTTAATAGACGTGGATAGGTTGTGTTTTGGTTCATATGCACTTTTAATTCAGCAGGGTTTGAAGGATTACCAATTTGAACCCAATTTCCTTCATTCAAACGAACACCTTGCTTCTCCCTTGCCCAGCTTTCAGCAGAGCCAAACAGTAGTCGTTGCTCATCATTAGGTAAAAATCCAACTTCCTCCTTCTTGGCAATTTTTTGTTGAGCTTCTTCTTGTCTTGCTGCAACAAATGCATTATCTTGTAATTTACTTAAATAGTTTTGCTCGGCAGCTTTTAGAAGTGGCTCAAGTATTCGTCCAAATTCACTCGATTTTAGCTTTTTCTCATTAGTCACAACTTTATTGAAATTAACAGTTTGTTCAATTTTCCCACTTGATGCCCAAATTTGATGCTTGCCATTAAAGATTGATTCTAGGTCAGAGATGTAAACGTCAAAGATAAATTAAAGTCGCGCAGAGCGCACTATCGATAACCAGCCTCATATTTGCTGCATAAGTTGTTTCTAGTTCGTCTTGTCGTCAGATTTACACAATTCAATATTGATAATGGGCAACGAGTTTATTTTGCCAATCTATCGGGAGTGGTAAATACATTAATGCGCCTTACAAGTGGTCAAGCTTCTAATATTTTAGGAACATTGGGTGTTGATGGCGCCTGTTACTACAGCAACCGCACGCTCTGTTGTACCCAGTTGTAACACAGGTGTCTCGCCTGTGCAATGACGTAATTATCTTTACCACTCTAGACGCTTTTAACACAGAGAAGGGATTTAGAGAGGGTCAAGTTACAATATTAGTAAGCGAGAGTCTATTCCTAACACCCTTGATAATTCAGCTTGGTCTAGGTATTAAAAAGACTTAAGTATTAAATTTAGATACATGGGCAGCCTTCCAGGCTGCTCCACAAGAGGAGATTTTTATTTGTGGGTGTTTAATCTTGCGGCTGCTTCATGTAATTTTTGGGTACAATTGGTTACTATTGGCTCACCGTGTGCAACTGAGATTACTTGTAAGTCAGTAATATTATTTGCTAAAGATTCTAGCCACTGGCGATAGGCATTTCTATCTGTCATGTAAAACATTTTTCCTAATTTGGTAATGCCGAAGAATCCATAGGCGCCTAGTATATTCAATGGTAATTTGGTTGTAGGGGTATATTTATCTAAATAAGACTCAGTTAAATTAAATAAAATATCGGTAAAAATTAATGCTTTCCCTGTTGGTAGTTGTAATTCATATGTTAATTCTTGGGGACGAATGCCAGTTGGTTGATGGCAAACTATACCGTATTGAGGTAAAAATTCTTCTGCGGTTGCATCTACTGGAACAACTTGCTCAACATAAGGTATGGCAGCAGCGGGAGCAACTACTATTAATTCAGGATAACGCTGTTTGAATACGCGCGCGTCGAGTCGATGAATGCGATTAGGTACTATCATTATTTTGGGTGTACCTAATGATTCTAGTTGTATCATGGTTGCTTCATCTAATACAATGCCGCTATGAATTAATAGTGTAGAATCGGGTAGTTTATAAAGTATCATTTCCCTTGGTGGGTGTCCGCTAGCTGGTAAAATACCTGTAACGTGCCAGAGATTTGGCGCCAGTTCTTGGATAGGACTGTGGGGTAATACATGTGATTGCCATTCTGAGTTAGCATTTTGAACTTTACGAGGTTTGACTAGCGAAAATAACGAATAAAATATTTCTGATGGTAATGATTTTTCTTGGTTCATGGTAGTAATTTAAGTAATACTCTTTCTTTCCTTTGCGTTCTTAGCGTCCTTTGCGGTTTTACTTAAATGAACCACAAAGACACAAAGGTCACAAAGAAGAGGAGGATTTAATTTTTAATATAAGGTTTTAGTTATTATGGGTCTTCTAAGTTTTTCCGATTTTTTGTAAGTTCTACCGATTTTTTAATATTTGTTTGGGTGTGGCGCCAAACTGTCGTACAAAGTGTAAGTTCAAATGGCTTTGGTTTGCAAAACCTACTTGTTGAGCAACTTGAGATATAGACTCACCTTTTTGCAATAGTTCTTTCGCGCGGGTGACTCGACAGGTAATTACATATTTATGTGGTGGTACACCTGTTGCTTGTTTGAAAAGCTGTGAGAAGTAATGTGGGCTTGTTTGTGTGAGTGCGCTGAGTTCGTTTAAACTTAAATTCTGGTCTAGATGCTCGTTTATATACTCGATTACTAACTTTAGCTGACTTGGTGATAAACCACTTTGGTAGTTTTGTATAATAGGCTTTTTGGTTGCGTAATGCTGCATTAAATGAACTGCAACAGCATTTACCATTGTTTCAGCATACAACCGACTTCCTGTCAACTCATTTGTTAATACGGTTTTCATTGCTAACGCTATTTGGTGTAACAATGCGTCTCTTCTAGCAAAATGAGGTACTAATTCAGATTTAAAATAGGTTGGCGCCATTACCAAAGCAAAAAATTCAGCTTCATCATACGCGCGTACTCCATGCCCAACTCCTTGAGGAATAATTATTACATCCCCTTCTTGAACGGGGTCATCGCGTAATTTACCATCCAGCTTACGTTCGGCATGAACTCGCTTGTTTATATGTGTAAAAATTAGTACTGCATGTCCGTTAATAATACTAACTTCATCATTGTCTCCTGGTGGTTGACAATGATGCTCAAACACAAACTCATCCCAGCGTGCGGGGTAAGTAGAGAGAATAGGGGGACGAGGTAAAAGTAACTCGCTAGGGTTGTGCTTTTTGAAGTCAATTAGCAAAATCTCTCCCTCTCTGTGTTCTCTCGTGGTCTCTGTGGTAAAATTTTTTCTTTATCACCACAGAGGCTATTAGGGCACAGAGGAAATACAACTAATCTAAGATTATTACGAAAAATTACATAAATACGAAAAATCTAAATAACCTATTGTATAGCCCATGTATGACTTCAACACAGATTGTCAAAAGTAAAAAGAGGCTAAAAACCGGACTGAAACTACTCTTAGGTTCAGGACTTTTAGCTTTGCTAGGTGGTGGTGCATGGTGGTTTTACATTTTAAATTCCGGTAAATCATCAAATGCTGTCGCTTTACCTATAATGACCGCAGACCGAGAAAACATCGAAATTACAATTAATGAAAGTGGTGCTATGCAACTCGGAGGACAACGAGACTTGAAGTCTCCAGGGGAGGTTACGGTAGATAAAGTGTTAGTCAAAGTCGGGGATACAGTCCAAGCTGGACAACGGTTATTAGTTCTCCGTAACAAAGAGCAGCAAAGTACTGTTGCAAATCAAGATTTGGCTATTCGTAAACAAAAGCAAACTCTCGCGCGCAGTCAAGAAAAAGTTACAGAAGCCAAGGATAAGCTAGCGGTAGTACAACAAGAACTCAGACAACCTATTAAACAAGAGTTTGATATTCGTAAGGCAGAGTTAGAACTTACACGCAGTCGCGAAAAAATTATCGAAGCAAGACAAAAGCTTGCGACTGCAAAGGAAGAAGCGCTATCTCCAGCGAAACAAGTATTTGATATTCAGAAGGCAGAGTTAGATTTAGCGCGCGGTCGTGAGAAAATAATAGAAGTTAAAGAAAAGCTCGCTGCTGCACGAAGAGAACTTCAAAATTTGGAAGTTTTATCAAAAAAAGGGTTTATCCCTGGTGATGACTTGGTAAGACAACAAGCATCTGTTCGCGATGCACAAGTTACTGTAAGAGATGCGGAGTTTGATGTTCGCACTAAAACTATTGACCTTCAACGTCAAATTTTAGAGGCTAAACGCGCCACAGAACCTCAAACAAAGGTATTAGAGGCACAAACAGCATTGAAAGACGCTCAGTCAGACTTAAATTCTAAAACCTTGGAATTTCAACGTTTGAAAATTGAAAATAAACGACAGACTGAGCTTCAAGAAAAACTTTTAAGCGCGCGTGCAGAAGTTAGGAATGCTGAGTCAGATGTTGAAACTCAAATTAGCGAACTCCAAAAGTTAGCACTCGACCGCAAAAATTTAGAGACGCAAGTTCAAAATAATTTTGTTACGGCGCCTATTACAGGAAAAATACTTAATGTCAAAGCTAAAAATGGTGACGGTATTAAGTCAGGTGATATTTTAATTACTTTAGGCAACCCCTCACAAGAACTCGTAAATTTACAAATTGGAACGCTTGATGCAGCTAAGGTCAAGGTTGGCCAATTAGCAAAGATAAAAGTTATTGGACCTAACTCTCAAGAATATACGGGTAAAGTCCAAGATGTAGAACCCCAAGCAATTAGTGGAGAAGGTGGAAGTGGGACTTCTCTAGGTGGTGGTTCATCAAGCCAAGCAAAAGTTCCAGCAACTGTACTACTCGATAAACCAACTCGTACTTTAATACCTGGTAGTCAAGTTAGTGTCGAAATTATTGTTGAGCAACGAAAAAATGTTGTTGCTGTAAATTTAGAAGCTGTGCAACGTGATGAAGGTGAGCCGTTTGTTTGGATACGCGATAACCAAGGCAAAGCACAGAAGCAAAAAGTCACTCTTGGACTCGAAGCTACTACCAAGGTTGAAATCAAATCTGGTTTAAAAGCTGGTGACAAAATTATCCTCCCTGGCGCCGACACAACCTTAGAGCCAGGAAAAGCAGTTAAAGAGGCGCCACCAGATGCACCACAACCAACACCAGAAAAATTATAGTATTTTTTAAATTTATATAATTTTATGTCTCTTTCACCTCAAGACTTAATTATTGTTACCTGTAAATCATTAACAGGAAATTGGGTGCGCTCTGCATTGACTAGTTTAGGCGTATTTATGGGTGTAGCAGCAGTAAATGCCACACTTCAAGTTGGAGATATTAGTCGCGCGTTAATTAAGCAGCAACTTTCCAAACGAGACGCACCTCAAGTTAGTCTTAGTGTTTTTTCAAGAGAAGGTAGGGAACCAAAATTAGAAGATTTAGAGTTTTTGCGCCGACGCTTGAAGAATTATCAGTTAATTAGTGCTTCTAACTATGTCGGTTTTTCTGAGTCAGTAATTTATCAAGGTGAAGAAGGTAAACCAATGATGCTGGCTGTAACTCAAGATTATTTACCAGCTACAGGTAGAAGATTAATTAAAGGGAGATATTTTAATGCAGCAGATTTGGAAAATTATCGACCCGTTGTAGTAATTGATAAATTTCTCTCCGATAAGCTTTTTAAAAAAGAAGAACCTTTAGGCAAATCAATTTTTAGCTCAAATAGACCTTATCAAGTTATTGGAATTATAGAAACGAAACAAAGCTTTGGTGAAGAACCAAAAGGTCAATTAGTTATGCCAATGTCCACATATAGTGCATTAACAGGAAGTCAAGATTTTCAATCTATTTGGATACGTCCTCGCAAAGAGGAAGATATGAATCAATTGAAAGAAGATGCTGAAAAATTATTAAAGTCACGCTTTCCTGGCGCCGAAGTATATGGGTATAGCAATATAGAAGATATTCTAATGCAAAAACAATCTTTTGAGTTAGCTTCGCGCGGACTGAATGTTGTGGGAATTATTGCTCTATTAATTGGAGGTGTTGGAATTACTAATATTACCATTGCTTCGGTTATTGAACGCACTGCTGAAATTGGTTTACGCAGGGCACTTGGCGCCACTAAATCTGAGATTTTACTGCAATTTATTCTCGAAGCTGCGCTTTTAAGTTTAGTTGGGGGAACGTTAGCTATTATATCAGTTAATTGTGTGACTATAGTCGTTACTCAAATATTTAGTTTTCCTTATCAATTAGAAGTTCAAACAGCAGTTTTATCTTTAGGTGCTGCTTTATTAGTAGGTGTTGGAGCTTGCTATTTTCCTGCTGTACGCGCGTCGCAACTTGACCCTGTTAAAGCTTTGCGTGAAGGTTAGTGGCAACGGATACAACGGATGTAACGGATGAATTTATGCAGTATTTAATTCAAATTGGATTTGTGCAAGTTGTTATTATACTTTTTGGGGTTGGATTTTCGACAGGCGCCGGAGCGAATAATCAGTTTCCACGTACTTTTGAAACTGTACCGATTAAACCTACAGTTCAACCTATAGAAACATCGGTACCAAAAAAACCACAGCTTAAACTTGCTTTGGCAAATGTTGTGTATTTAGTGATTGAGAATAATACAAGTATTAAGAATGCTTATTTAGATAGAATTGCTCAGAAAGGTGATTTAGCTGTTGCAGAAGATAAATTTGTGCCAGATTTTACTCCTACAGTATCAGTCAATTTGAATGAACTAGGTAGAAATGGAATTACTTCAGGTTCGTTAACTACTAATCTTGGCGCCAAAGTTGTGATGAGAATTCCTACGGGTGCAGAAGTGACTTTTAATTGGACAGCAGATGCTCAAACTTCTAACTTAAACTCCAATCTAAATAACATTGGAAGCATCAATGATAGTAGCTTACGGCAAAATATGGAACTTAGATTAAGCCAACCATTATTGAAGAATGCTGGGACACGAATTAATCAAGCTTCTATAGACTTGGCACGCATTAGCGAAAAATTTAATATAGAAAATTTAAAGTCTACTTTGAATAATACTATTACAGAAGCTATTATTGCCTATCGAGAATTAATCCGCGCCCAAGAACGAGTCAATATTGAACAGTTATCACTAAAAAATGCCCAAGATTCTCTCGAAATTAACCAAGCGTTGATTCAAGCAGGTAGACTGGCGCCTGTAGAGATTATTCAAAATCAAACTGATATAGCTAACCGTCAAGTATCTTTATTATCTGCTCAAAACGATTTAGAATCAAAAAGATTAGCATTATTAGCAATTTTAGATATTGACAAAAACACAAATATTGAAGCCGAAACCATTCCTTCAGTCAAACCAGTAGCTTTAGATATTGAGAAACTGAGAAATATTGCGCTTTCTACTCGACCTGAATATTTACAAGCACAATTTAGTTTAGACCAAAATAAATTAAATTTAATGTTAGCAGAAGATGGTAAACGTTGGAATTTAAATTTAGATGCTACTTTGCTAAATAATTTAAATCAAGCTGTAGATGCTAGACTAGGTTTAAGTTTAGGTCATACCTTTGGAGATTTAAGTTTAGAACAAACATTTAAGCGCGCGCAAGTTGAGTTACGAAAGTCAGAAAACACATTAAAGAATATACAAACAAAATTAGAGATAGACTTACAAGACCGAGTACGAAACGCCAATTTAAGTTATAATCAACTAGAACTTGCTAGACGAGCAACTCAATTATCGCAACAGCAACTTGAAATTGAACAGGAAAAATTAAAACTAGGTAGAGGATCTGGAGTTTTTCAGCTGATTAGATTGCAAAACGAACTCGCTCAAGCAAGAAACACAGAACTTGATGCTACAATTCAATATCTTAACGCTTTAACTAATTTAGACCAGTTTCTTGGTACAACTTTACAAACTTGGCAAGTCAAAATTGAAAATTGATCGCCCTAACCCCCTTAAAAATGGGGACTAAAAAGCGCCTATTTACGTTTTTGTTCTTATCTAGACTTGACATCATTATGGGTTAAATTTTTAAATTTTGAGTGTGATATCTTCAGAAGCTAGAGCGCCAGTCCAGTAGAAGTGGTTGACAGAAAAATCTAATTATGCGTGTTGCTTTAATCGAGCATTTAGGCGCCTTGGTATGATGCGAAGGATAAATAATTTAATCGGAAAATAAGCGTTTTACCTCGACGCATAAATTTACGCTTCCGTCAATATATATTACTGGACTGGCGCTCTAGTAACCTCTGATTTAAATAATTTTTGTAAGCAGAATTAATGGTTTTCATAAATTCCGCAATGTCAAATGGTTTGTGGAGATAATAAGCAATACCCAAACGATAGGCAATTTTCTTTAACTCACTGTTTGCGGAAATCAATACAACTGCTGGTTTAATCTCATATAATTGGAGATGCTCATAAACTTCGACTCCTGTTAATTTTGGCATTTGGTAATCTAAAATTAATAAATCTGGTTGCCATTTCAAAACTTTTTCTATTGCTTCTATACCATCTTGTGCTTGGTTCACTTCCCAACCTTCTTGCTCAAGTAGAAAAGTAAGACAGAGGCGATTGTTGCCTTCATCATCTGCTATTATTGCTTTAGGTTTTTCTAAATTTTTATACTTCATAGCTTATCCTTGTGTGTTATAAAATAATATGACCAGACCCAAAACTTGCCAGGGTCTGAAAACATAAGCTAGAATTCAGTGTTTTAAACCCTTATTGCTACGTTAGAAATTTGCGAATAATTCCTAATAAGGAACCATAATTTGTCTTTTGACTAAAAATGGAAGCATAAAGCGATACGTGAATCCTTAAAGAAAGCACTCTTTAAACCTGATAAAAAAGTTTAGAACTAAATTACTATTTTGTGAAAATTTTACCCAGCTTAAATTTAAGCCTTGAAAGCATAATTTGTCCGGAACATGATTGGAAGGATATAGTGTCTTTTTCTGTCAAGTAATCGTTCCAGTTACATAATTGACCATAAAATCTTAAAAAAAGAACGTAATTACGTGCTGAAAAAATAGAAGTATAACTTCGCCAAAGTCAATTGGAAGCTATTGCTAGCCGAAACGGCAATATTATGGTTTCACTGACAGACAGCTTGGCTATATCTACGCCAATTTAAATAATTTTCGTAAGCAGAATTAATCGTTTTCAGAAATTCTGCAATGTCAAATGGTTTGTAGAGATAATAAGCAATAGCAAAACAAGAGGCTATTTTCTCTAAGTCGCTGTCTGAGGAAATTAATAAAACTGCTGGTTTAATCCCATGTAACGGGAGAAGCTGAGAAATATCGACTTTTGTTAATTCTAGCATATGGTAATCTAAAATCAATAAATCTGGTCGCCATTCCAAAACTTTTTCTATTGTTTCTTGACCTTCTTGTACTTGACTCACTTCCCAACCTTCTTGCTCAAGTGCAAAAGTAAGGCAGAGTTGATTGTTGCCTTCATTATCTGCTATTATTGCTTTAGCTTTTTCTAAATTTTTATACTTCATAACTTATCCTTGTTCGGCAACTTACTTAATTGCTAATAAATTTGGTAGATTGGCTTAAACTCCAACGTCTTCAATGTATAGAAGGAAAATAAAGAACTGATAAAGAACAGAAAGATTGTAATAAATTGAAATAAAATAAATTAATAAATCTAAAGTACTAGTAAAAAAATGCTCAATCTTCTATTGAGATGGGGATTTTACTAACAAACGAACGATTACGTCCCTGTGCTTTGGCTTGGTAAAGAGCTTGGTCTGCTGCTTCAATCAAATTCAATGGAACCATAGTAGATGTAGGAATGAGGGTGGTAATCCCTATGCTCAATGTGACATAAGGTTTTACATCTGATGCATTGTGGGGAATACTCAAATGTTGAATGGCTTGATGAATTTCTTGGGCAACCTGCGTGGCGCCTTCACTATCAGTATTTGGTAAGATAACTGCAAATTCTTCTCCGCCATAACGAGCGGCTAAATCCGTAGAGCGTTTGACAGTTTGTTGAAAAGCTTGGGCAACAAGTCGCAAACAATCATCTCCGGCAGCGTGACCATAAGTATCGTTATAGCGTTTGAAATAATCGATGTCGCATAACAGTAGTGAGACACAACCTTGTTCGCGTAAGAAATGTCGCCATACATAATCAAGCTTGCTATCAAAACATCGGCGATTGGCAATCTGGGTTAATTGATCTACCATCGCTAAATTTTGCAATTTTTGGTTGGCAAGCTGTAATTGCTGATAAAGTTCTGATTGCTGGATAGCAATCGCTAATTGTGTTGCAAGTTGTTGCAGCAGTTCGCTCTCCCAAGGTTGCCATTCACGCTCTGCGCGGCAATGATGAACAACTAACAGACCCCAAAGCTTATTACCTTGTAAAATTGTTACAACTAGCTTGGCTCTGACTTGCAATTGTTGGAGTAATTCTAAATGACTTGGGGTAAGTCCGGCGGTGTAGATGTCGGAAATAGCTTTTGCACCCTGTTGATAAAACTGTCCTTGGGTTTCTACAAAATAATTGTCTGTAATTTCCATATTTAGGAGCGATTGCCAACCGGATGCCACAGACTCAGTAACAACTACACCACTGCAATCAGGATTAAAGCGGTAGATGATGACGCGATCGGTTTGCAGAAATTCCCTGACTTCAGCAACAGTTGTATTTAAAATTTTGTCCAAATCTAATGTTTGACGGATGCGTTGAGCGATTGTATACACCATCCGTTCCTGTTCCAACTGCTTTCGTAGTGCTTGTTGAGCTAGTTTGCGGTCTGTGATATCTGTAAATGATGTTACTACCGCATACGGTATTAATTCATCTGGTTGAAATAATGGTTGGGAGTTAATCGAAATCCAGGTCAAGTTGCCATCAGGTTTGTGAACTCCCATGATAACATTAAATTGCGGTTGTCCAGTTTGTAAGGTGACAATTGCAGGATGAGTTTCGCCAGGAAAAGGAGAACCATCTTCATGAATAGCTCGCCATCGCCCATCAGTAGAAGTGCGTCCCATCATTTGATCAGTTGTTAACCCTAAAATTCTTTCTGCACTCTCGTTACACGCAGTAATGCTACCATCAGCTTGCTGTAGGACAATGCCTTCCGCCATTGCTGCAATTACTGAACGATAGCGTTGTTCACTTGAGCGCAACTCGTCCTCCGCACGTTGGCGTTCTAACACAGCGGTTTGTTCTTTGGTAACATCCTTTTCATTTACTAGGATCATTGTGTTACCAGTGATTGGATCAAAAGCCCTCAAGTCTGCTACTGATATTTTATTTGCAGATACTGTTTTTTCGGCAATGACCTCCGGTCGGTCGCAGGTCGTCACCTTTCTACGATTTTTGTTAAAATTCGTTTTTGTTAACTTAAATTTGTGCTTTGGCTGAAATGATGCACCGAAAGAGTGATTGAAGGCCATAGACAAAAAATTCGATTTAATTATTTAAGAAAAAATTCCGATTAAATACTTATTTTCAGGCTTTTTTTGCCCTTTGTGGATGCAAAACTGAAACACCAAACCTATTATCTTTAATTTGCCCTAGAGCGCTAGTATGGAATGGCAACAAAGTAAATTTTATTGGTTCTTCAAATCGTTCAACTTGACAAGTGTTCATATTCTCTTTCTTGTGATAGTAGAAACTATTTATCTTTAAATAAAAAAGATAAATTAGAAAAGTAAAGAACTAATAAAGAATCAAAATTATTGACAAAACTTAATAATTAGTCTTCCCACCCAAGAATATGAGCTATTTGCTCGGAAATAGTCGTAGGTTCAAAAGGTTTAGTGATTACTCCGGTAATTCCCATTTGGGCAAAGTGAGCGTAAGACAATAATTGTGGATAAAATCGCATAATTCTTGTCTCTCCCTAGCCCTATGTTTGTACTATATTTAGTTTTGGACTGTGACGCGCGCGTGTTCTTTCAATGCGGCTCATTACCCGTGTCACGAGTTCCGGGCCTAGCACTGGTTTGTTGATAAAATCATCGGCTCCAGCGGCAAAGGCTTGTTGAAGCGATTGAGCATCAGTATGGGCTGTCACCACCAAAATCGGTAAATCTCCCCAGTGAGCATCTTGGCGCAAAACTTGACACAACTCTAAGCCATTAACTATTGGCATCTCTAAATCTAGCAACACTAAATTTGGTGAGGTTGCGATTAATATTTCCCAAAATTGTTGTGGTTGAGATAAGGTGATTACTTCTAACCCCCAAGGAGTAAGTAACTGCGATAATCCAGCTAGGATTACAGGGTCATCGTCAACTATTAAGACCTTGGCTACTGATGGTTTGGTTTGAGGTAGGACACGACTTATCGCCCCAAAAATCTGCTCAATTGTTGAAGGTTTATGTAAAAATTGCCGCGCGCCTAAGCGTGATACTACCAATCTATCAGCAAGGCTATCTCGTGCAGTGAAAACAACAATTGGCAGATTCGGGTTGCTTTCTACCAGTTCCTCTAGTAGCGTTAATCCATCTTCTTGACTACCGGGAAAGCTCAAATCTAGTAAAACTGCATCAGGAGTTGCCAAGGCTAGGCGTTCACGAGCAGTGATTAAATCGGGAGCAATTTTCATTCGCATTCCCCAAGCCCCAGCAAGAGCCAATAACTGCTCCGTCAAAGTAGTGTCATCATCAATTACTAGTATACGATGAGTTTGCTGCAAAGGGGCAGGTTGAGCAGTAAGGGTAAGAGGTGGTTTTGCCAACTCGTGTTGCAATGCTGTTACCAGTTGGGAAAACTCGGTAATTTCATTCGCATTCAGCGTGCGTTCTCTTCCGAGTAAATCCTCTAATTCTCGCGCCAGTTTAGAACCTTCTGGATATCCAAACGTTCCCATTGAACCTGCTAACTTGTGTGCTTCATGCAATGCTTGCTGCTTTCTTTGCGCTTGTAAGTCCCCTGCTAAGAGCGCAGTTTTTGCTTGCTCTAGCACCGTCACCTGTTGACTAAACGAATTGCGGAATCGTTCTAATACCCGATTTACAGAAGCTAAATCTTTCGCGCGGGGTTTTTTGTGAATATCCTGTTGTTGCGAAGTTGTCACATAATTAGTATGGTCTGGGACAAGATTTAAGCGATAGCCCATTCCATATACAGTTTCTAAAATTTCTTGAGTCAATCCTCCTGCTTTCAACTTCTTGCGTAGGTCTTTAATATGAGTTGTCACTGCATTTTCAACCGGTGCATCATCAAAACCCCAAAGCCGATCTAATATTAATTTCCGGCTAAAGATGCGATTGGGATTTTGTAAAAACAATTCCAGCAGTTTATATTCGTTCGCGGTGAGGGAAATTATCTGCTCCCCACAAGTTACTTTGCCAGAGTTTTGATCTAAAGTGAGATTTCCCCAACTTAATGTGGATGATGCGACTATCCCACTTCGACGTAACCAAGACCGAATTTTTGCCAACAATGCTTCTGGGTTGTATGGTTTAATAACGTAATCATCTGCTCCAGCATCTAATCCGGCAATAATGTTTGTATCACTATTAAAAGCAGTTAATAGCAGGATTGGTTTGCAGTAGCCTTGCAATCGCAGTTGCCGACACAAGCTAATAGCATCCGCTTTGGGAATGAGCCAGTTTAACAAAATTAAATCATACTCAGCCGACATCACTAGGTCTAACCCTGTTTCGCCATCATTGGCTAAGTCAATACTGTAATGATTTGCTCTAAGTAACTCTACCAGTGCCGTACTGAGTGATATGTCATGTTCTACCAACAGAATTTTCATAAGCGGCATAATCGCGAAGATTTGCATTACACCTAGCTCAAAAATTTATTACGAAAGGTCAACAATCAACTTCGTTATAGCTAGGGACAATGCTCAAAATTTTTGTTCAACAAAACTAGCATGTCTTTAATAGTATAGGGCTTTAACAGAAAATTGGTAATGCCGACTTCTCGAACTAGCTCTTCGTTCATACTGAGTCCACTCACAACAATGATTTTGACGTGGGGATTTAATTGCTTTAAGGCACGAATCGTAGTAATACCATCCATTCCAGGCATCATCATGTCAATGACCACGACTTTAATTTCGGCTTGATGTTGGGCATAAACTGCGAGGGCATTAATACCGTCACAAGCGGTTAGCACCTGGTAGTAGTATGTTTCTAAAGCTGTTTTAGACACCGAGCGAATATGTGCTTCATCATCGACTACGAGAATCGTTTCTCCATGTCCTGTGGGAAGCGTTGCTGCTTCAATAGGTGCGCGTTTTGTCCGTTGCAAAGCAGGAATAAACACTTTCATTTGGGTACCGCGACCGACTTCACTATATACATTTACAAATCCGCCATGACTTTTAATAATTCCGATCACCGTAGATAACCCTAGTCCGGTTCCTTTGCCTACTTCTTTCGTGGTAAAAAACGGCTCAAAAATACGATTGAGTATTTCTTTTGCAATGCCCATTCCTGTATCAGCAACCGTAATTGCAACAAAGTCACCCACTTTTGCATCTAGATTCATGCGCGTATAATACTTATCAATTGTTATATTTTGAGCAGTGAGAACGAGGGTTCCCCCCTGTGGCATTGCATCGCGAGCATTGATCGTTAGATTCATTAGTACTTGATGCAATTGGGTGACATCGGCATTCACAGTCCAGAGGTTTGGCTCAAGATCAAGCGAAATATCAATTGATTTGGGAAAAGTTTGTTTAACTACTTGCCTAATTTCTGCCAGTAGATGTTTGACTTCTAAATCTGTACGCTTACCTTCCATGCCACGTGCAAATAATAACACTTGCTTGACTAGATCTGCACCGCGTTTGGCATTGGTTTCGAGAATTTGGAACCACTGTTGCTGCTTGGGGTCGGCGCCAGGAAATTTTAGCGGCAGTAATTGAGCCGTTGCTAAAATGGGGGTAAGAATGTTGTTGAGATCGTGAGCAATGCCACTGGCAAGCGTGCCTAAACTTTCGAGCCGTTGGGCACGTAGAAATTGCGCTTCGAGTTGTTTTTTCTCGGTTATGTCAGTGTTGACGACAAGGATAGATTTGGGATTAAGAGCTTCATCGTTGATTAAAGTCCAATGGCTTTCTACTACAATATTTTTGCCGTCCTGGGTGATTTGGTGTAATTCTCCTTCCCACTCTCCTTGCTCATTGAGGACTGCTTGGATTGATTCAAGTTGGAATTCAGAGTCTCCCACTTTGTAGAGCAAATCTGCTGCATATTTGCCTCGCACGTCGGTTGCCTTCCAACCATATAGTCGTTCAGCCCGTTGATTCCAAAACAAAATGCGATGCTCTAAATCGTAAACGGCGATTGCATCCTTGCAAATATCAAGCAATGCCGCTTGTTCACGAATCGTTTGTTCGGCGACTTTGCGTTCTTCTAGTTCGGTTTGCAATTGTTGATAGAGTTCAGCTTGTTGAATAGCAATGCCCAGGTGCGTTGCCAGTTGCTTGAGCAGGTCAATTTCGATGGTCTGCCATTGTCTTTGTTGGGAGCAATGATGGGCAGACAGCAATCCCCACAGATGCTCACCTTGCAAAATCGGAACGACGAGATTGGCTTTAACTTGAAATTTTGTCAGCAACTCCAGATGGCACGGGGTTAGCCCAGCAGTATAAACATTGGCTTTGGCAGTAACTAGCCCGTGTCGGAAAGGTTCAATATATCCTTCTACAAAACAAGGTTCATCAATGGTGGTCGAGCGAATAGAAAGCCAATCTGAACCCACCGATTCTACCTCTACAGTGCCCGTCCAATCGGGATGAAAACGAAAAATCACGACGCGATCTGTGTTTAAAAATTGGCGCACTTCATCCACGGTGGTTTGCAGCATCGTGTTAAGATCAAGTGATTGTCGAATTCGCAGTGCAATATCGTATAGCAGTCGATCTCTATCTCGTAGCTGCCATACAGTGGTATTAGTTAACATAGACGGCGCCTGAAATTGTATCGTTGTTGGTGTGGAATTAAGCGCATTGTTGTGGTTAAAAGACAACGTGGTTTGGTTTTGACGCAGAGATAATGCTTTAACAACCATTGATCAAATACTTTCATGAATAAGGTGTAAAATTTCAATTTTTAGCGACTGGCGCTCAATCCCAAAACTCTCTGCGGCGCCAGGAAGAGTTCTAAACTAAGGTGTGAAGCTGATTTTTCCTGTATATTGGGCATATCTTGCCAACAGCTACGACAGAACCAAGACACCTGGCGATTGCGAACATGGCGCAGCATTCGATTGGAACAACAAGGGCAAGTAGCCATAAAACTTTTTCCTTAAAACAATGTGGTTGATAAAACACAGACAATACTTAGACTTAGACAAGAATTTAATTTGTCAATGACCAATAACTTGACTGTAAGCAGTGAAAGTAAAGACTTAGTAAAGATTACCAATTGTTAATAAATCGTTTTATATTGAAATATTTTTCAGAAAACCAGTAAATTTAAAGAAATGTATCAATTTCGTAACAATTGCAAGACTTAAAAAGCTTGTATAACTTACATCTTGCACCAGTCCGAGAAACCGGGCTTCTTGAGAAAAATTTTGCTATAAACCCTTATTTTGTCGTAAAGAAGCCCGGTTTCTTTGAGCTTGTTGAGAATGGTGCAATATATTAAGATAACCATTTTTCTGGACTAATTGGATTGTTTCAATTTATTAAAGCGTCTAGCTCCCATTCCCAATTGAAGGCGCCTTTAGGTTCAGCAACTTTGTAATCTGATTGGAAAGCAAGCTTGGATCAGCAGCGTAATCTATTGCCCCGACCGCTTGAAACTGCTGAAGCCTTTTTGAGTCAAGCCACTTGGCGCCAGTGGTTAAGATGACCACAGGAATGGTTTGAGTTTCAGGCTGTGTCCTGAGTTTCTGCAAAAATGTGAAATAATCGCTATCGGATGAAGAGAGTGCTAGTAAGATCGCATCCGGTTGTTCTTGAATAGCACGTTGTAATCCTTCTAACAAAGAACCCGCACGAAAGACCTCCAATCCGCAAAAGTCAGTCAAACTCAGGTACAGAATCTCTCGGACATTGGGTTCGTTATTAATTAATAAAATTGTTTTAGCGGTCATAGCCGTTGCAGGCAAACCTTTCATAACTTTTACATTTAACAATTGGTTTAAGGTCTTTTATACCTATACACAAATAAGCTAAATTATAAAAATGGAGATTTAGTAAAGATGACAGTTACGTTACAAAGGTTAAATTATTAAATTATTCTTCCCATCCTAAAATTTCTGCCACTTCTGCCACCAAAGTAGCGGGTTGGATCGGTTTGGAAATCACGCCCCTCACGCCCATTTGAGCAAACTTGGCACGGTCGCTGGGCAAAACTTTTGCTGTTAGCAGAATTATAGGAATTGAGCGTGTGTCTGAATTCGCCTGAAGCCTCTCATGCACAGCAATTCCATCCATTCCAGGCATGGACACATCCAACAAAATGGCATTTACCGATTCTGTCTGTAAAATTTGTAAACATTCTTCTCCACAGGCTGCCGTCAGCGTCTCCCACCCTGCTAGGTCTTCCAGACACGCTTGCACTAATTCTCGAAGGCGTTCCTCATCATCGACGACTAAAATTTTTCTATCTGTCATAAATTATTTTTATTTTATATTGGAACAGGTAAGGTGAAGAAAAATTTACTGCCAGTGCCCAAGGTACTTTCTGCCCAAATCTTACCACCATGCCGTTCAATAATACTGCGACAGATGGGCAACCCTAATCCAGTTCCTCCTTTTGAACGTGCATCACTAGCATCGACCTGTTGAAATCGCCCAAAGATTGTTTCTAACTTGTCAGCGGGAATACCTCGTCCAGTATCGCTGACGTGGAATAACACGTGATCTATTTGTTGTTCGGCGCCTAAATGAATGACTGAGGAGGTATGGGAGAACTTAATTGCATTGCTTAACAAGTTGGTCAGGGTTTGGACGATTGTATCGCCTGCTGCCCAAACGCTTGCGTGAGTTGGCGCCATCACAAGCGTAATATTTTGCCCACTTGCGAGCGCTTGTACTCCGTCTACCGCTTGCTGCATTAACTCATAAGCTTGGCAAACCGTTTTTTCTAAAACTACACGACCCGATTCTAACCGTTCTAAATCTAAAATGTCGTTAACTAAGTTAACCAGGCGGTTAGTATCAATCGAGGCAATCTCGATCATGCGTTGAGCTTTCTCTGGCTTATTGGCGTAAATTCCTGTTTTGAGTAATCCTAACGACATCTGAATTGCCATGAGCGGTGTTCGTAATTCATGGCTAACAATGCTAATAAACTCATTCTTGATTTCTTCAACTCGTTGCCGCTCAGTAATATCTTCGGCGATGCCAGCCGTGCGAATGATTTCTCCAACTTCATTTTTGATGGGAAAGGCGCGATCACGAATGTAACGAATCGAACCATCGGGATGTATCACCCGATACTCATGATCCAAATAGCCCTGCGGCGCCTTCTCCCGTAAGGTTTGCTCCACACGCGGGCGATCCTCCGGATGAATCGCATTGAGCCACTCGCCAAAATTGTGATACAGCGACTCACACCTCTGTCCCCACAGCGTTTCATAAGCAGGACTAACATAGAAAATTTGCTGATTGGCGATATCCGCGATCCAAAATACATCTTGAATATTTTCGGCAAGCTGGCGAAACTTTTCTTCGCTATGGCTTAAAGCAGCTTCAGCGCGTTTGCGTTCGTCGATGTCAAAAAGGGTGCTGCGGCTGATGATAAAGTTTCCCTTAGCGTCCTTAATTCCGGTTGCATTCAGGTTGAACCAACGGGTTGAGCCGTCTTTGGCAACCATCTGAAACTCCAAATTATGAATGCAACCCTGCTGCTTGAAGTTGGGAAAATTTTCGTAAAAAACCTGTTTGCTTTCAGGAGTAAGGAAATCAACAAATCTCTGGTGCAAAATTTCAGCGCGGGTATACCCTAACCATTGGAGTTCGGTATCATTAATGCGAATAAATTTTCCATCTGCATCAAGCGAGTGATAACCACACGGAGAATTATTGTAAAGGTCTTCAATTTCCTGTTTTGCCTGTTGTTGTTCAATTAATGCTAGTTGCAAGTGATCGTTAACGGTGGTAAGTTCTGCGGTGCGCTCTCTTACTCGTTGTTCAAGTTCGAGTTTGGCTCGTACTTGTTCAATTTCAGCTTGCTTGCGAAGAGTGATGTCTCGTGTTACTGCTAAAACTAAAGCCTCAGTTTGATCCGAGACTTGTAACGGCACCGCATGGGATTCTAACCAACGCCGAGTCCCTTTAAGTCCAATTATTTCAAACTCTAAGATGGCGGTTTTGCCTTGCGCTACTTGTTGTGTAAGGTCTAAAAACGCTTGCTGATACGGTGTTTCGATCAGCGGACAAACACATTGCCCAAGCACTGCTTCTAAACTATCGGCTTCAATCATTGCAAGTCCGGCTGGATTCATGTTTTGCAGCATCCCATCAG
The DNA here is from genome assembly GCF_003991905.1 of Dulcicalothrix desertica PCC 7102. Lineage (GTDB taxonomy): Bacteria > Cyanobacteriota > Cyanobacteriia > Cyanobacteriales > Nostocaceae > Dulcicalothrix > Dulcicalothrix desertica. The sequence goes on from NZ_RSCL01000001.1 coordinate 737,971, forward strand.
CCGTCACTACCTTGACACATTCGGGTTCAGCTTCAAAAATCGCGCGAAATTGTTGCTCGCTCTGCTTTAAGGCACTCTCTAAACGCTTGCGGTCATCGATGGACATCACCGTTCCTAACATCCGCACGGCTTCCCCAAGCTCGTCATAAAACGCTTGCCCTCGTCCTTCGATCCAATGAATGCTACCATCTGCCCAAATTACCCGAAATTCGTGCTGATAAGGAATGCGAGCGCGCAATGAGTCGGCAACTACGACCCTCAAAGCGTCTCGATCATCGGGATGCAGGCAAGCATCAAAAGTTTCATACCTACCATTAAACGAGCCAGGAGGTAAACCAAACAACTGCTCATGTTCTGGAGACCACTTAATATCCCCCGTGATTAGGTTCCAATCCCACATTCCCATCTGAGCCGCATTTAAGGCAATTCTTAAACGCTCCGCATCGTCTTTAACAAATTGTTGGTTTAGTTGTTCAATCCTTTTCATAGCTCGATTCTTCCTTTCTGCTGGTGTCCGTAGCTCCGATACTTTGATGTAGGCGAGTTCTTTCAATTCGGCTGAGAATTCGGGTCACGAGTTCTGGTCCCAAAACTGGTTTTGTGATGAAATCATCAGCACCAGCGGCGAACGCACCAACAAGCGAGTCGGCATCCGTGTGAGCCGTCACAACAAGGATAGGTAAATTACCCCATTGGGAATCTTGCCGCACGACCTGACATAGCTCTAATCCGCTAACATTAGGCATTTCCAAGTCTAGCAAAACTAGGTTAGGCAATGTTGAGACTAAAACCTCCCAAAAGTTTTGGGGTTGGCTGAGGGTAACAACGTCTAACCCCCAAGGAGTCAGTATACTTGACAATAGAGTTAATGCCGCTGGATCATCGTCAACAATTAAGACTTTGGCTCTTGATGCTTTATAAGGGGATAAAACTTGAGTAATCGTGCGAAATATTTGCTCAGTAGTTGCAGGTTTATGCAAAAATTGTCGTGCCCCTAACCGAGAGACTGCTAATCGATCTGTGAGACTATCTCTGCCTGTAAAGATAATTACCGGGAGATTTGGCGTTCGCTTTTTTATCTCTTGCAGCAGCGTGAATCCATCTAACTCTGTATCAGGAAAACTCAAATCCAGCAGAACCAGGTCAGGAGGCGCCTGTTTGAGACTCAAACGAGCATCGGTAAGATTAAATACAACCTTCAACCGTATCCCCCAAGCTTCGGATTCTGCCTTTAATTGCTCGGTCAATGCCACATCGTCATCGATCACTAGCACTTTATAGGCTGGGGTGGTAGAAATTGGAGAAGTTGTCTGGGTAATAGGTGCTTTTGCTAACGCTTGCTGTAATGCTGTAACAAGTTCACAGTAGCGCTCAATTTCAACAAGCGTAAAAGGCGAGTCCTTCATTAATAAATGCTCCAGCGATCTCGCCAACTTTGACCCATCTGGATACCCAAAGGTCGCTAACGAGCCTGCTAACTTATGCGCTTCAAGCTTTGCCGCTTGCAACTCTTTTGTTTGTCCTGCCAGCAAGACGTTCTTTGCTTGTTCCAATACGGCGACTTGTTCATTCAAAGTATCGCGAAATCGTTCTAAAACTCGGTTAATCGCGGACTGCGTTTTGCTAGCTTGATTATTGTCTAAACAGTTCGAGTCGGGAGCAGGCTTCAATCGGTAGCCCATGCCATAAATAGTTTCAAGTAAGTCTTCAACTAACCCGCTTGCTTTCAGTTTCTTTCGTAAATCTTTAATATGAGTAATAATAGCACGATCAGTAGGCGCCTCATCAAAACCCCATAGCTTGTCTAAAATGGCACTGCGGCTAAAAATACGATTAGGGTTTCGCAAAAACAATTCCAGCAAATTATATTCGGTTGCGGTGAGAGCAACGATAAGGTCATCCACTGTTACCCGGCCGGAATCTGGATTTAAACAAAGCTTACCCCACGTCAAAGTCGTTGGATTTAAAGCACCCTTGGCAGCAAGAGCACCACTGCGTCGCAGTAAGGTTCGCATCTTGGCTAACAGTACTTCTGGAGCAAAAGGTTTACTTATGTAATCATCAGCGCCAGCATTAAAAAGAGCTACCACATTTTCATCGTCATCATTGGCGATCATGAGCAAGATCGGTTTTAAGTAGCCTTGCTCGCGCAACTTCCCACACAGACTCATTCCATTTAAGGAAGGCAGATGCACATCCAGCAGAATCAAGTCATACTCCACATCTGTTGCTAGGTTTAGTCCGGCTTGTACATCTAAAGCCTTGTCGAGCATGTAGCGATTCGCCAACAACACCTTAGTCAGTGTGGCACTCAGCAATCCATCATCTGAGACTAATAAAATTTTCATGGGTACGTTCTAGATGTGGTCTAACGTAATAATCGATGTAAAATTAACATTACAATTGCTAAAGGCAACAGTAGCACAGGAATAATACCCAACCCAAACCGCGCGGCAAACCATCCCAGTGCAGTTGGAATACCAGCGGCGCCTAAAGAAGCGACACTTGTAATAAACCCAATCGCTGCGGGTACTATTTGCGGTGATACTCTAGAAGGCATTAACCATATTATCATTGGGAAAATTGCAGCTAGAGATAAACCCATTAACGGTAAGCTAATTAATTGCTGGGGCAACAACCACCAAGCAACTACGCTGATTACTAATAATATTAAAGATAAATCAAGCGTGCGGGTGGCGCCGAGATATTTTACAGCACGTCCTGTTAATAGTCTTCCTATAGTCAACCCAAACCAATAAGCGCTAACACTGTAACCAGCAACAGTTACTGGTGTATTTCTAACTTTACTTTGAACACTAAAAGCCCAGTTACCTATTGATGCTTCAACACCTACATATACAAATAGTAATAAACCTGCTATTAATACTTTTGGTGTTTTTAAAGCTACAGTTAAATTCTGTCTACCGTTAGTATTTGATGCTGATGATTTCTTATTTAAAGGCTTATAGTTATTTACTACTGCCCACAGCATTCCAAGTATTGTGATACTTACTACAAGAGCAATAACTAAATAAACTTGGCGCCAGTTTAAATTTAAAGCCAGCAAAGTAGTTGCCACCCCAGGTCCAAGTAATGCTCCCACACCGTAAAAAGCATGGAGAATTCCCATTAAATCAGCATTGTCTTGTTGTGCTATATAAGTATTAATGCCAGCATCAATTATCCCAATTCCTAACCCAAGTAATGTACCAGCAGCAACCATTACTAACCAATATGGTGAAAGTGCGTAGATAATTAGCGCTAGAGTCAAAGTCGTAGAAGCTAACAATAACATGCGCGCGAGTCCAAAACGACTACTTAGTAGACTACTGGAAAAAGCAGCTATTACATAACCTGTAACCTGACTAATGAAAAGTAGTGTAATTGTTGCAGCACTTAAGTTATACGTTGCTTGAATAGAAGGAATAAGAACACCTAACCCTCCTTCAGCAATACCAATTGCTATAAAAGCATAGAACGAAAGAGCAATACCTATCCAGGCTTGATTTTTGATATGAGATGCCATTACTAGCTGCGTTTATTTAACAGATAACTATATTACTAATTAGATTTAGCAAAGCATCGACCCAAAGGTACAAAAACGTATTTATCAATACGGGAGTAAAATTGTAAACTCTGTACCAACACCCAACTCAGATAAACAAACTAACTGTCCCTGATGCTGTTGTACTATTTGATGGCTTATCGATAACCCTAAACCAGTACCTTGACCCACGGGTTTTGTTGTAAAAAATGGGTCAAAGATTTTTGGTTTTATTTCTGGTTTTATCCCAGTACCATTGTCAATTATGCTAATTGCAATTTGATTATTTTCTTTTAAAGCAGTACTTATTCTAATTGTTGGGTCTTTTTTTGTTGTGGTGAATAGTGCATCAATTGCGTTGTTTAATAAATTTATAAATACCTGGTTGAGTTCTCCAGGAAAGCAATATATTTCTGGTAAGTTTGCATATTCTTTAATTACTTGAATATTGCCTAATCTTTGATGAAGAATCATTAAAGTATTATCTATTCCTTCGTGGATATTTACTTTTTTACTTTCGGCTTCATCAAGACGGGCAAAATTTCTTAATGATAAAACTATATTTTTAATACGTCCGGCGCCGTTCTTCATCGAATCTAATAGTTTAGGCAAGTCATTTTGAATAAAGTCTAAATCAATTTCTTCTGTAGTATCAATGACTTCGGGTAAAGGATTAGGATAGTTTTGCTGATATACTTTGAGTAAGTCAAAGAGTGATTGAGTATACTCATGAGTATGAGTTAAATTTCCATAGATAAAATTAATTGGATTGTTAATTTCATGAGCTACACCTCCAACTAACTGCCCTAAGCTTGACATTTTCTCACTTTGAATGAGCTTGATTTGAGTTTGACGTAATTTCTCTAATGCCGTTTGTAGTTCTTGTGTACGTTCGACGACGCGGTTTTCTAGATTTGTATAAAAGCGCGCGTTTTCTATAGATATAGCTGCTTGTGCTGCAATTACACTTAGTAGTTCAATTCTATCTTGTGTAAACGCAGCTTTAGTGAGGTTGTTTTCTAGATATAAAATTCCTTGAAGCTTACTTTGATGAATAATTGGAAATACTAAAATAGATAATGCTTTATTTAACTCTATATAAATATCTTTCTTAAAATCTGATTGAATGGCTTTATCTAATACTAAATGTCTAAGAGTACGTTGCACATAAGCAATTAATGATAATGGTAAAATATTACACTCATCAATCGGTTGTGACTGTAATACTTTTACCTCATTATCTTCTGTCAGAACCGCTTCTAGAAATAACTGTTCACCAATATTCGCAATAAAGCATACTTTTTGGGCACCTGCATTTTCGCGTAATAAATGCATAAGTTTGGCAAGTAAATTGTTAATAACTATTTCGCTAGAAATAGTTTGAGATGCTTTAATTACGGTTGCCAAATCAAGAGATAAAAAATGATTAAAAGTTCGGGTGTTGGTTGTATTAGTTAGGGTTGAAGAGGTTGATTCGCTTTTACGAATGGTAAGATAAGGATAACGTGATTCCAAATCTTTAACTTTAGCTGTTGCCCCCCATTGCTGATATGCGTAATAAGCATCAGTCAAATAGATTTTAGCAAATTTATTATTCCCAGACGCTAAATAAAACTCACTTGCTAACTCTGAAGCTATTGCTTTTTCTTGTATGTATCCATTTTCCGATGCTAGTTCTATCGCACTATTATATAATTGTGTTGCTTCCCAATATTGACCTAAGACACGACATCTTTCGGCTTCCACGAGGTCATATTTATGCTGGTTGTTAGCAGCACAATAAAAACTCCATATTTTCATTTTATTTTGGTTCGCTGTAACAGTAGCCAAATATTGTTCTTGCTGTTGCGTGGAAACATTTGGATAATTTTTCAGTAGTGCTAATGAATAATAAAAGTTATGCTGTATAATCACCATCGTTGCACCGGCACCTGCTGCATACTTTTTTGCTAAACGTGAATACTCAATTGCTTGCTCATATTGTTGAAATAAATAAGCTAGCATTGACTTAGAAAAATAAATATCAAAGATTAAAGTAATTTGATTTGACTCAATTAACATTGGCAACACTTCATCTTCATTAAAACTATCTCCGATTAAACAATAATTATTTTCATTAGAGTTTTGTAAGTTCAAAGCAAGCTGGCGCCATAACTGATTACAATGAGTAAAGAACTCCTGCTTTACATATTTAATATAATCAAAATACTTTAGATATTTTTCATCTACAACAGAAAGTGTCTCAGCAGTAAAAAAGCTGTAAATACAATAGTACATACTAGCAATACATGCATATTCTATATCTCCAGTCTCTACGCCTATGTTAAAAGCTTCTAAAAGTGGATTAATAGTTAATTTACTATGTTCTTTCCAATGACGAACAGAACTGTTATAGCTCATTAAAACCTTAGCTGCAAAAGTTTTAGCATTAAATTTATCTAATATTAAGAGCGATAATAAACCATATTCATATCCCAAATCAATCTCGCCCATTACTCCACAAATTAAACTACAACATGCATAGACAAAAGCCGCAATTTCAGAGTTACCATACCTAATACAAATATCCACCATTGTAAATACAAGTTTTACATATAAATCGGGGTTTGTTTGATAAGCTGGAAAAGTTAGATTATTTAGTATTTGTAATGCTGCTATTTGATATTTATCTTGAATTCGCGGTAGATTATTCAATTGCTCAAAATCAATATCTTTAGGTAATTGTTCAATAAGTGTTACTCCCAGCTTATTTAGTACATCAAGACCAATGTCAATTGCTAATTGTGCCTGAAGTTGAGAATTACAATACTGAATTTTTAATTCGTATACTTTAATTGTATCTAAAATGTTGTGGGTATGAGTTAAGACGATTTCGCATAACTGTTGCAAACGCTCAAAGTTAGTATTTAAGTACTCAATTTCAAGTAATTCTACGTATAAATTGAGCGTCAAGTCATAATGAGTTTGCCAACTGTTATCTGGCAGTAATTGTAATCCTATATTTAAATACTGAGCAGATGCAATAGGAGAATTTGCTATTTTGGCTTTTCGACTCGCTAATAAATTAAGGAAAGCAAGTTTTTCCTTTTCTACTTGATTCGTGAGTAAATTGGCTCCAATGTTTAATTGGTTAACAATATCTATACTATGAGCTTCTATATCTGATGAAAAATAATTATGTAAAAGCTTACCAATTTTTAAATGTGTAATTTGTTTTTGTTGTTTTGGAATAAGAGAATAGGCAGCTTGTTGAACTTGGTCGTGTAAAAATTTAAATTCTAACTCTTTTTCGTCGAAACCAAATTTTTGCAGTTCCTCATTGGAATTTAGTTGTAACTGTTCTGTGGGCGCCTGGTAATTATCGTTTAATGGTAAAATTAATCCCTGTTGGATTGCAGTCCACAATAATTTAATGATATCGGATGCCGATTTTTCGGTTATTGTCGCTAATATATCTAATTTAAACGTGGCGCCAATACAAGCAGCTAATTGCAATACTTCTTGAGCAGCAGTAGGCAATTTACTGATATTGCTTGCCATTAATTCTACTATACTTAGGTTAGTGATGCCAAAACTTTGAATTTGTGTTGTATTCCATTTCCAGCATTTTGAAGTAAAATCATACTTGAGTAATTGCTCTTGATAAAATTTCTTTAATAACTGCGTTAGAAAGAAAGGATTACCCGATGTTTGATTAAATAGTAATGATGTTAATTTAGTGATAGAGTCATCAGTAATATGAAGTGTATCATTTACTAATTGCTGTACTTGCAATATATTTAAATTTTGTAAACTGATTTGATTAACTGTGGCGCCAGTTTTTTTAATTTCTTCAACAGTTTGGATAAATGGATGTGTTGGACTAACTTCGTTATCACGATAAGCAGTAATTAACAATAAATACTGACTACTACTACTAGCAGTCATTAATCGCTGCATTAACTTGAGTGAAGCAATATCTGCCCATTGCAAATCATCTAAAAATATAACTAAAGGATGTTCTTGCTGCGTAAAAACGCTAACAAATGTACAGAATACTTGATTAAAACGATTTTGTCTTTCCATTGCACCCAACTCAACAACAGGTGGTTGGACTCCTATAATTAATTCCAATTCTGGAATTACATCAATAATTACCTGACCGTTGTTACCTAGCGCTTTAGTTAATTTTTCTTTCCAGCTAAATAGTTGTGTGGCATTTTCGACTAATAACTGCCGCATCAAAGACTGAAATGCCTGAATTAACGATGAATAAGGGACTGCACGCTGAAACTGGTCAAATTTTCCACTTATGAAATATCCGCGTTGCCGTACAATTGGCTTATGGACTTCATGTACTAATGAAGATTTGCCAATTCCAGAGTAACCTGCAACTAGCATCAATTGACTTTCCCCTTGACTAACCGAGTCAAAAGCAGTTAGTAGCGTTTCAACTTCTTTTTCCCTTCCATACAGCTTTTGGGGAATATTTAATTGGGAAATACGGTCACTTTCCCCTGGCAAAAACTCAGTAATTTTACCTGTATTCTTCAACTCATCTAAACAACGCTCCAAATCAGCTAACAACCCTGCTGCGCTTTGATAGCGGTCTTCGGCATTTTTTGCCATCAACTTAGTAATAATCGCAGCTATTACTGATGGTATATTTGGATTAAAATCCAAAATACATGGCGCCTGTTTAGCAATATGAGAATGAATAATGGACAAAGCATCATCGCTGTTAAACGGTAACTGCCCAGTCAACATTTCATAGAAACTAACACCCAGAGAGTAAAAATCACTGCGATAATCTACTGTGCGGTTCATTCGTCCGGTTTGCTCAGGGGAAATATATGCTAACGTTCCCTCTAACTTAGTCAAACTTACTAACTGTACAGTTGAGTGACGATTACGTGAAGCGATGCTAAAGTCGGTGAGTTTAACAATTCCGCTTTCTGGGTTAATAATTATATTTGAAGGTTTAATATCTTTATGGATTATCTGGTGGGTATGCAGTGACATCAAGGATTTAGTAAGTTGTACAGCTATGCTGAGAAATGAGACGAGAGATAATCGTTCGTTGCTAAGAAACTTTTGCAGACTGATACCACCAAAATCTTCTGACACTAATATATAGTGACATGCTTGAGCTTCTAAACGCGCGACTTTGACAATTCCTTCTATATCAAGGTTTTGGGTAATACTGTACTCATGCTTTAACCGCGTAATCTCTTCCAAGCTAGGATACTCCGCTTTCAAAACTTTCAAAATTACTTTTTCTGATTTTGACTGCGATACTCCCCGATACACTATTGTGTTTAAACCTTCATGAATTACTTCGGTTATTACGTAGCCAGGAACCCTCGAAGCAGATAACATCGTTTAACCTCAACACTCTAAACTCGTCACCTACTTATATTTCCCCAACATCAGGTGAGATTTAACTTTTGTAGAAAAATATTTAGACAATCAGATTCAACAATTGGTAATGAATATCATTGATTTTTTTCATTTAGTCTTATATTTGCTGCATGAGTTGATTCTAGTCAGAAATACTGATATATGTAAGCTTAATAAAAAACTTTAATTATCATTTTCATAATTATTAGGGGTATAAGCATCATGAGTAAAAAGCAAGTTTTGCCTCAACAGCTTTTATTATGTAGCTTTTTAGTATTTAATAGTACTCGTGTTCAAGCACAAATTACACCTGACAATACGCTATCGACAGAAGCATCCAAAATCACCCCGAATGTACTAATCAACGGCGCCATTACTGATTTAATTAATGGTGGCGCCCAGCGTGGTAGTAACTTATTTCATAGTTTCAGTGAACTTAATATAAATAATGGTCAACGAGTATATTTTGACAATCCGTCGGGAGTAGTAAATATATTAACACGTGTAACAGGTAATCAAGCTTCTAATATCTCTGGAATATTGGGTGTAGACGGCGCCGCAAATTTATTTTTGATTAATCCTAATGGAATTTTGTTTGGTCAAAACGCGCGGTTAGATATACGTGGTTCATTTATGGGAACAACAGCAAATGGAGTGCAGTTTGGCAACCAGGGAGTTTTTAGTGCGACAAACCCTATTAGCCCTGGTTTGTTAACTATTAATCCTTCAGCGTTATTTTTTAATCAAATTAACCCTAATTCTCAAGGAATTATCAACCGAATTCGTCCAAATAGTAATGATGCTGTACTTACTAGTTCATTTTCACCCCTACAGGGAAGTCGTTATTGGGTAGGCGGAAATGTTACGTTTGATGATGGTCAATGGGGTGTGGGAAATAACCGTGCAGAATTAGGCGGACTTGCCGGAGTTGGTAGCGTTGGGTTAATTGGAAGCGGTAATCAGATGCAGTTAGCTTTTCCTGAAGGTGTATCAAGGGCAGATGTATTATTTCAAAAAAACTCCTTCCTTTTTACAACAGGAGGGGGTGCAATAAAAGTTAATGCTCGTAACCTCAACCTTTCTGGAAATAGCTATATTAGTACGCTTCTTTTAGCAGGAGAAGGTCAAGCAGGTGTTGCTGCTGCCGATGTAGTTGTTGATGCAACTGGTGATGTTACGTTGAATGGTCTTAGTCAGATTTCAAATTCAGGTTTGCAAAACTCTTTAGGTGATACCGGAAATATTGCAATTAATGCTCAATCTATTCGCCTCACAAATCAAAGCTTTATTGTGAATAATACTCAAAACAATCGGGGTAATATTATTTTAAATGCTAAGGATAATATCAGTCTTGACGGCAATAGTATTATTAATACTAATGGTATATTAAATTCGATAGGTAAATCTGGTGATATTGAAATCAGAACGAGAACCCTTACCCTTGGTGGTGATAATGCTTTCATCAATTCTTCAAATCTTAATCAGGGAGAAAGTGGCGATATTCGTATTATTGCCGATGAATCCATTTTATTAAATGGTCGTGCTTTAATTTCATCTGCCAGCACTGGTCAAGAAGATAGTGGCAATATTGAACTTCAAACACAATTGCTTACGCTTACTAACGGTGGAAGAATTAGTACACAATCATCAGGACGTGGTAGTGGTGGAAATTTATTAATTAACGCTTTAGATTCGGTTAATTTAAGTGGCTCAACAACATTTATTAATCCACAAACAGGAGAGACAGTCATTACAGGAAGTAGACTAGAGACCAGCGCTTTCAGTACTGGAAATAGTGGGCAACTAACTATTAATACGAAACGATTGAGCATTAATGACGGTGGAGATATTACCACTAGAGCTTTGCGTGGTCGTGGAGGAAATTTGACCATAAATGCCAAAGAGTCTGTAGAGGTTATTGGTAATTCATCTAATGCTTCCAGCACTATCTCTACTAATGCTTTTGGGTCTTTTGATGCGGGAATTCTTAATATTAGTGCAGGTCGTTTAAGTATTCGTGATGGTGGAGTAGTTACAACTAGTACATTTGGTACAGGCAAAGGAGGAAATTTAACGATAGATGTCAAAGATTCAGTAGAGGTTGTGGGTCGCTCACCTAGCTTACCCATTGGTCTCAGCAATATTACTACTACTACTTTTGGGTCTGGAGATGCAGGAAGTATGACGATTAACGCAGGTAGTCTCAAGGTTTACTCAGGGGGACGAGTTAGTACTTCTACCTTTGCTCAAGGTAAAGGAGGAAATTTAACTGTTAATACTGACCGTGGTGTAGAACTTATTGGCACATCTGCGGATGGTCGTTTTTTTAGTGGTTTGAGTACTTCTGCTGAGAATGGTTCGATTGGAGATGCAGGAGATTTAATGATAACCAGCCAAGATTTAAGAGTACAAAATGGGGCACAGGTTAATACTAGTACATCTGGTAAAGGTAAGGGAGGTAATTTAACTATCAATTCCTCGTCATCAGTGCAACTAATTGGTACGTCTTTTAACGGTCGTTTTTTTAGTGGTTTGGGCGCCTCTGCTAACGAAGGTTCAACTGGTGATGCCGGAAAATTGACGATTACCGCCCAAGATTTACTTGTACGAGATGGAGCAGCAGTTATCACTGAAACATCTGGTGTCGGCAAGGGAGGAAATTTGACGGTTAATGCAAACGGCAATGTGGAAGTGATTGGCAGCAGATTGAGTACATCCGCAAACCAAGGTCTAACAGGGAACGCGGGAGACTTAACTATCAACACTCAAAATTTACTTGCACGCGATGGTGGACAGGTGATTGCAGTTACAGGTGGTCAGGGTAAAGGAGGGAATTTGGCTGTTAATGCAACAGGTAAATTAGAACTTGTTGGTATATCAGCTAATGGTATTCTTCCTACAATTTTTTCTACTTCTGCTCTCGCTGGTTCATCAGGGGATGCAGGAGATTTGACGATTACCACCCAAGATTTATTTATACAAGATGGCGCCCAGATAAGTGCTTCAACATTTGACATCGGTAAAGCAGGTAATTTAACTGTAAACGCTTCTAAAAAGGTAGAACTAACTGGCGCCTCTTTTAATGGTCGTTTTGTTAGTGGTTTAGGTTCTTCTGTTCAACAAGGTTCAACCGGAGATGCAGGAAGTTTAACGATTAAAACCCAAGATTTACTTGTACGGTATGGGGCACGAGTATCTACTTCAACATTAGGAACTGGTAGGGCAGGAGATTTGACGGTTAATGCCGAAAATTTAGTAGAACTGATTGGTACATCTGTTGATGGTTCTGTTGGTGGTTTAATTGCTGCTGCTGGAGTAGGTTCAACAGGAGATGCAGGAAATTTAAAGATTACTACCCAAAATTTAATAGTGCGGGATGGAGCGCAGGTCTTAGCGAATACATTTAGTTCTGGTCGAGGCGGAAATTTAACTGTAAATGTTGATAATGGGGTACAACTAATTGGTAAGTCTGCGAATAGTGGGTTTGTCAGTGGTTTATTTGCTTCTGCTGAAACTAACTCAACTGGGGATGCTGGAGATTTAATAGTTAACACCAGAAATTTACTGGCACGTGATGGTGCTGGTGTATTTGTGAATAGCAATGGGACAGGTAATGCAGGTATTCTTACTATTAATGCTGATATTACCCGCTTAGATAATAAAGCTTCTTTCAACGCTAACACTCGCAGTCCAAACAAAGACTCAAATAGAGAACAAGCAACTATCAATCTTAATACCCAAGCTTTAATTCTCCGTCGTGGTAGCAACATAACTACTAATGCTACAGGCGCCAACGTCATTGGTGGTAATATTAATATCAATGCTGATGTATTAGCTGCATTTGAAGACAGCGATATTGGCGCCAACTCTACCGACTTTCGCGGTGGTCGAGTCAAAATTATATCCCAAGGTATCTTTGGTACACAAGCTCGTGATTTTACTACTTCTGAAAGCGATATTACAGCAACAGGCGCCAGTCCAGATTTGATTGGCAGTACAGAAATTAATACCCCTGATGTTGACTCTACTCAAGCAATAATAGAACTACCAGAAGAAGTTGTTGATGCGACTAGAAGGGTAGCTCAAATTTGCCCTGTGAATCCTGGTGATAAACTTTTAGGCGAATTTACTATTACTGGACGTGGTAGTTTGCCCCCAAGTCCTTTAGAACTTTTACCAGGTACAATTAGTACTATGTCGCTTGCAACTTTAGACAATAATATTAGTAACATATCAAATACATATAAAATCCCTTTTCAAGAGCTAAATTCTCAAAACACAATAATTGAAGCGCAAGGCTGGGTTAAGAGTACTGATGGGAGCGTAGTTCTTGTTGCTCAAGTTCCTAAAGCGACACCATCCGCGCCTCCTGTTCTATCCTGTAATTAATTCTAAATCTTGTGGCACAGGCGCCTGTGCAGTGGGTTATCTTTTTTGCCGTCGTTACTGGGTAGGCGGGAATTTAGAGAGAGCTAAGTTACAATATAAAGTAATTGACAGCATTGAGGATATGAAAAATGTCAAAAGTTAAAGTTTAAGTGCAACTGTTATCAAAAGACTTGTTAAAAGCAGTTGAACAGTTGAGTCAAGAAGATTTGGAACAATTTGTATCTCAATTAATCGAACTGCAAGCGCAACGTAAAGCTACAAGCTTGCCGAAAAATGAAGCAGAGTTATTAAGAAAAATAAATCAGAATATTCCGTTAGATACTCAAAAAGTTTACAACGAATTAATTGTTAAACGTGAAGCTGAAACTTTAACAGTCGAAGAACATCAACATTTATTACTTTTAACTGAACAGATAGAAAAACTGCAAGCACAACGTCTACAATATTTGGCAGAATTAGCAAGTATTCGCGGAGTCTCATTAACTGCACTAATGGATGATTTAGAAATTGAAATGCCACAATATGTCTAATAGCCGTCGAGTCACACCTCAACAAAAAAAGGCTGTTGCTGAAGCCAATTTTCATCAATTCAAGTCAAATCCTGTTAATAGGGCGGGCAATCTTAAGCCCGCTCCACAAGAAGAGATTAATCTCCACTTCAGTACTAATGAGTATTTAATTTGTTGAGTTGCCTTTTTTTGGTAATTACAAAAATTGTGATTCCTGCGACTAAAAGTGCGGCGCCACTTGATGGTTCTGGAATTGAGGCATTTTTCAAAGGATTGTTAGGTTTTGTTAGGTTTTCTTTGCCTGATTCTACTTCGCGGTTAAAACGGTCTTTTTGTGCTTCGGCTTCTTTTAGCTGGCGCCGTTGTTCGTCGTTTACTAATACTATCATTGATGAGTAAGGCGTAACTATTTTAAACCTTTTGGCTAATTCATGAATTGCATCGAGTTCTGTTAGTTGTTCTAAGTTTTTCTCGCGACTTAAGCCTAATATTAGTTGTCTTGCTGCTAAAGAGTCGAAAGTATTAGGTGTTGGGGTGGTAGGGGTGGTTAATTTCTCCATGAACCATGCGTAACGATCGATGACGCTAACGACGGTGTTACCGAGAGCAGATTTTGTTGCCTGTCGATAAAGTACTTCTTCTATATTTGTAGATACTCCCCCTCTACTGTTTTCTATGGCTTTAAGCGTGTTGTCATCGTATGCTTTGGGAAGGGCGCCTAAATGCACCATCCATAATGGAGAGGTAACGGTAGGAAAATTCTTCTTGTCGTCGGATAGTTCGTAACTACCTTCGTCTGTAACTACCAAAATGCCATCATATTTAGTATCTCCACGCAGTTTGTCAAATTGCTGTAACATTTCTTTAAGTTGCATGGCGCCGTAAAAGGTCATTTTGGCTGGTTTAAATTGGTTAATATCATCAATTCGCTTTGGTTCTGCTCCTGGAATAGATGTAATGTATAAATCAGCATCGTTATCGGATAGTTGATTATTGGCAAAACCTTTATTTTTAAGCCAGTTGAAGGTTTTTTCTAGTTCCTTGATGTGCGCGTTCATACTGCGGGAAGTATCTAGGACAATTGCGAAGCGCTGATTTTGCGGTAATTTGTAATCTTGTTGAGCTAAGGGTTTTGCTGTAATTTTGTAGTTTTCTGTGGAAGCTAATAATGTTGCTTCTTTAATTTGTGGTTGAGGCGCCTTGGATGCTGGTATATATGTTTGTAACCAATTATCTGTTTTTTGATGATTGCCGTTAAAGTTACGTTTTGTTTGTTTTGTCCAAAATATATTTCGTTTTTCGCCTAAGTGTGGTAATGCCCAACCTTGATTTTGTCGCATGACTTTGTAAGTTAGCCACATATGCATTTCTTTCGGACGGTTGGGTTGAGAACTAAGTTCTGCTGGTGTTCTTTCGGGTGGTATAGGAAATGCACGTAACCGATAATGTCTTGGCCCAAC
This sequence comes from Dulcicalothrix desertica PCC 7102, assembly GCF_003991905.1. GTDB lineage: Bacteria > Cyanobacteriota > Cyanobacteriia > Cyanobacteriales > Nostocaceae > Dulcicalothrix > Dulcicalothrix desertica. The sequence continues at coordinate 753,252 of NZ_RSCL01000001.1, forward strand.
TTGTTCTAATAAAGCTGGGTCAATTGGTCTTTCTCGTTGCACTTGTTGATTGTATACTTTTTGAGCGGCGCCGCGAGGAGAAACTACATATTCAAAGCGCTTGGATAAATCTGCTGTATCCCCTAGCCAAATTCCTGTAATTACTGCACTTTCTGGTAAAGAAAACGAGTAAAATACTTCTTGTACATCTCTGGTTTTGTTTTCGTAAACCTCATAAAGTTGTACGTCTGCCCAGTCTCCATGTTCTTTAACTGTAACTTCTTGCTCTCGCAACCAAACTTTTCTCTGATTGAGATTTAGTAAACCAGCTTTAGCTTCATCTAGGTTAGAAGTTGATTGTAATGCATGATTAACTGCTTCTTGTTCGCCTTTTTGTATTGGTGTGTCAAAAAATTGAGCATAAAGCTTTTCTGCTTTCTCTACGTCACTCTCTTTACCTTTGTACAAAAACGGTGACATCAATTGATTGTAGAGATTTTGAATGTTTTTGCTAATTACACGAGAACCAGTCATGTGGTAATACATTACCTCAATTTGGTTACTATCCTTAACGCTGCTGAGGTAGCGGTAATTAGATAAATAAGCATTTACTAATCCGGAGCGTATCGTTTCTGATTTAGCGAGTAGTGCTTGACGGTTACTATCGGTTTGTGGAGTATTAGCAAGTAAAGAAAAAGCTTGAACTTGTGGTTGATTTTGGAATGAGAAGAAAAGAGTTAGCGTAAAAATTGAAACTCCTAAAAATCCAGCGAATGCCTTTTTTACTCCATACTGTGTAGCAAATGCTTTTAGTATCTTGATTCCAGATGCAGTATATAAATATGCTACCAGAGATGGCATTGCTATAAATAAAGAACAAGTTATGCCAAACAGTATCATACTTGCTGGTATCCACCCAAGAAGAGTTAATAATGGATGTTGTATAAATGCATTCCAAAAATCAATAGCCCACTGAAACCTTAAAAATTCTATTATTGACCAAGCTGCTACAGGTAACGCATAAAAACATAATATGGCGCCAGCATATATACCGAAAAACAGCATTAAACTATGTGCTAGCATTTGTACCCATGCTATACTCCGCTTTTCACCGACGTATCCATATAGCATTTCCATCGCGAAAGCGGTAATACAAATTACTATACTTCCCAGAATTTGGATACTAGCAGGTGTAAGCTCTCGAAATATAAATAGCCGTAACCCACACAGTAAAACTAAAGGCGCCTCTACACCATAAAATAATCGCAGTAATTCTCCTGGTTGTCTACTAAATTGAGAGGCGCCGACAACAGTACAAGCTAAAGGCACTAATATTAATGTTGCTAAAGATATAGAAAACTCAATGGGAACCTGTCCTGCAATAGTCGCTAATATCAGGAATATGCCAATGAACGGCAAAATACCCAAATATACAACCGATAGAAAAATAAGATTCCAACCCCAAAATATCAGGTGAGGTATTGTACTCAGTAGGACATTTAAAATTTTTTTCATATCTAGTTTTGACTCATTGTATATACGGCTAAGATTCCCGACTTATTAAACAAATCGGGAATCTAATTTTCGTTTCCTGCAACCTATCTATAACTAGTGTCCCCAAATTCCTGAAGGCAATAACAGATACATCAGATATTTATTCGATTCCTGAAAATAACTCAAATCTTTATATTAGAGCCTGTAGGATAGACCGGAAAGCCTATCCTACAATTATACGAATAAACGAGACTTTAGAACTTTAGCTTTCCAAAAATTTCGTAGATTTGCTTTACTTCAATCAGGAAATATGAAAGAAGTTCGTTGATGCGCCAAGCGCATGAAACTAACAAACGTTTTTAAGTTGTGCTTGACGACATTATTCGTCTTGAAAAGCTAATAAGTAAACTGTTAGGCGCCGTATATAGTAAAGAGTGTATTAATACAGTCTTTACAAAACAATACTTACAATGTCAGTTTGGTATAAAATGTAGCTTTTTAACTCAAGTTTTATCTTAAACGTTAAATAACAGCCGCTATAATGATTCTAAATTTGCCCTAACTCCTAAGAAACCGGGCTTCTTGAGAAAGATATTGCTAGAAAGCCTTAATTTCTCGTAAAGAAGCCCGGTTTCTTTGAGCTTGTTTCTTAGGAGTTAACATTGATTTTTAGTAAGATTAACTCAAAAATTTAAAATATCAGCTATATTTTAAAGATTATATAAACTTTTACCTAATCTTGTGGTAAGCCAAAATCGTAGGAATTTAAAACCTGATATTTAATTATATAGCCAGCTTGTGTTAAATTAGTTATAATATAGTTTAAGCTAGCTCTGTTTCTCGGCTCTGTCAAACCTTTTACGTTTTCAAATATAAATGCTTTTGGCTGATTTTCTTTAACTAATTTAAAAACATTAAACCAAAGTTTTCCTCTTGGGTCGTTTAAACCTAGTAATTTACCTGCTATTGACCACGGTTGACAAGGTACTCCACCCACCAATATATCTATTTCTTCAAAGGGTAATTTATTAATATTTGTGATATCTCCTAAATATATCTCTTCAGAATTACATTTTATAAAATTATTTTGATATGTTTTAATAGCTTCTTTATCTATCTCTGAATATCCTAAACATTGTCCTCCTAATTCTTCCAGAGGAATTCTAAATCCACCGATACCGGCAAATAAGTCTACAAAAGTAAATTTAGAGGTACATACTTTAATATTAGTTGGTTGAAATAGTTGAAATAATTCTAGTTGTTGAGCATAAATACCTGTTTCCATTTTATTACTGTCGGCGCCGCTATATTTAGAAATTTTCCAATAAATTATAAATCATAAGATAATACATTTTTGCTACATGTTACAATAATTTAGCATACTACATAAAGAGTGTGAGTTGCAATTAGATAATATTGTTATGCAGCAAAGGAGCGAATAGTGAGCAGACTGTGGGGCGGGCAGGGATGCCCGCTCCACAAGAGAAGAGTTTAGCTTACAAGAAGTGAGATAGAATTTTGTTCTTGATGTTGTTGAGTTACTTCTTCAGAAGTTAAATCAAACTCATACACATGATTTTGCCATTGCAGTTTGAATTTTAACCGTTTCCATGTTGGTGGAAGGTTGGGACAGGCAATGGGACCAAATGGTGCTATGCGAATACCAGCAAATCCAAATACTACTGCTTGCCATACACCTCCCGCACTTGCTGCGTGAATTCCTTCTGCTGCATTTTTGCGTGTGTCTTCTAAGTCTACTAATGCTGCGCGCAAAAAGTGAGTATAAGCTTCTTCTGGTTGGTTCATGTCGCAAGCCATTATGGCATTAATTGCTGGACCCAAGGAAGAACCGTAAGTATGGTCGGTACGAGGACTGTAATAATTCCAGTTTGCTTGCAATGTTTTAGTATCGCAGTGTAAATTGGGTGATTCATGGCGCCCAATATTTCGGAGTAAATACAGTAACATCAAAACATCGGGTTGTTTGAGAATCTGTTTTTCATTGGTTGCTTCGATACCTAAAAGTGCTTGCATTGACTTGGTGCGTGGTTCATACTCTTCTAGGTCTACATCTTCCAAGTCAAAAAAGCCTTCAAATTGTTCAATCAAACCAGTTTCAGCATCTTGGTTTACATGCAAACGATATTCAATTTCTGTCCAACGGTCGAGTCGAACATCGTTCAATTTCAATTTTTGGTCTATATGTAATGCTGTTTCTGGAGACTTTTGTTGTAACCACTCCCATAAATGTAATGCTGCACGGAGATGCCACCGTACCATAACATTAGTAAAGGCGTTATTATTTACCCGGTCGTGATTTTCATCGGGTCCAATTACATCTAAAATATCGTAACCACAGCGTGCTTCATTCCACTCAACGCGACTTTCCCAAAAAGCAGCAGTTTCCAGAATTATAGACGCACCATAATTAACCATCCAATCATCATCACCTGTGGCTTTCCAATACTGCCATATCGCATAGGCAACATCGGTGTTTATATGAACTTCGATATCACCGCACCAAATTCGTATTTGCTCACCTGTGACTGATGGTACCCAACGAGGTGTTGTTTCATCTCCTGTATCCGCACTTTCCCATGCGTACATTGCTCCTTTGTAACCAGCTTCTTCAGCTTTACGTCGGGCGCCTGCAAGTGTATTATACCGATATTCGAGCAAGTTACGTGCAATTTGTGGTTGAGTAAAAGTAAAGAATGGCATTGCAAAAATTTCGGTATCCCAAAATATGTGCCCGCGATAGGCAAACCCCGAAAGCGTTTTGGGTGGGATACTTACTGTATTATCTCTATAAGGCGCCGCAGCAAGAAGTTGAAATAAACTGAAACGAACACTTACCTGTGCTTGTTCGTCTCCCTCAATTACAATATCGCTGGTTTCCCAAACTTGTTCCCATGCTGCAATATGCGCTGCAAGCAATGTACTATAGTTAGGCGCCTCATTTAACCTATCACATGCCGCAACTAAAGGATTTTCACAAGAGCGTGATGTAAATACAGTTACTATTTTTTCTAAAGATATAGTTTGCCCTGGTACGCAAGCAAATGTTTTATTTAAATCATTACCTTCTGATACCAACTTTGTAGCCATACCAAGTTGAATATTAGAATGCCTAGTTCGACTATGTAACCAAATATAATTATTTTTATTGCCTTTACTTAATAATTCCCAATGCTGAACTCCCTGATTATCAGCATCATTAAAACACGTTTCTATAGAAATATCACCAGTAAAATCAACCGACGTAACCGTAACACGAACAGCCATAATATGCTGGTCAGCCAAAGAAGCAAATCTTTCAAAATGCAAATCTATTGTATGACCACAAGGCGCCCGCCAGCGAATATCCCGACTAACCAAACCCAACCGCATATCAAGTCTTCTTTCATACTCGATAACCGTACCCGCATCTAAACGAAAAGCTTCTCCAGCTACCTTAATAACCAAAGGCAACCAACTTGCTACATTAACAAGTTCAGTTTTACCGATAGCAACATCATCATAAACTCCATTAATGAATGTTGCCGCACAATCACCCGGATAACCCTCCTCGAAGGTTCCACGTGTTCCTAAATACCCATTACCTAGTGTAAATACAGTCTCGTGATGATGTAATTTGTTACGGTCAAATGTTGTTTCAATAACATTCCAACCTTTCTCATCAACACAGAGACGATTTTGTAACAAATCTTGGGTGAAAGTATTAATCATAATTAGACACAATCCTGAAGTAAAGCCGAAAGTCTCGTCTGTTGGATTCTAGGCAAAAAAAAACAACAATAGCGGAGAAACTTATTGAGTAAACGCTCTTTCTCCGTCAAATCGAACACAATCAAGCCTAAATAGGCATTTTTTACTAGTTTTATTTCTCGCCCACATCCGTCTATAGATAGGTTTCCTTAATTACCATCTAAAAAACTGATTATCACTCAAAACTATATAAAGCTAAACATTTCGCAATGCTTTATACAAAACTACATAATTTTCTCATAAAATTAAAACATATTTAATCATCCAGAAGGTATATCTATAAACAATTCTACTTTCCCTTGAGTGTATATATGCCGAAACGCTCTCAGTTTACAACTTATTATTACTTCACACTCGTGAAGGCGCCTTCACTCTTCAGGCTTTATCCACTCGGTTATTATCAGGGGTGATTGCCCTGATTTGAAAAATCAATCGATTTTCTAAATGATTTGATATTGGAAAAACGGGGAAAAACACGTCTTATATCCCGTTTTCGCGCTTATTACTGCTAAATATGTGACTGAATATGAACAAAATTATCAATTCTGTAATTATTGCCGTTGTAATAACAGTTACAGACACAAGCTACGCACAGTCTATTCCACAAGGGTTTCAAGCTGTAATCAAAGATAATGGTGTACAAGTATACAAAAAAGACTACCCAAATGGCAAACAAGAGTATGTCACGGTTGTAAATATAGTAAATGCAACAATAACGAACTTAACTGGAGAAGTAGTAAATACTCAAGAGCGGAATTAAAAAAAAGCTGATAACTGAGTTTTGGCAAGATGCAGCTACCCGAAACACTTCTACAAAGAAAGCAAGAGTCGTTATTAACGGCGCCTTTTTTTCAACCAATGACAACCCAACAGGAATAGCATTCGGTCTAAGAGGTTGTTTGAAAAGTGCCCGTGAATGTCATGCTGAGGAACGAAGCATCTGGTGTATGTGTCCAAAACCCTAGATTCTACCCTTCGGGAAAGCTTCGCTTACGTTCCGTAAGACTCCACTCAGAATGACAATTTATACCTTATCTGACTTTTCAAACATCCTCTAAAAGCCAGTGGACGTATAATTACATACAGTTATGCAATAGGTAAAGAATATCCAGGTCAAATTCGTGTGTTCTTCTGGAACAACAATGGTGGTGGAAGTACTAATATAATCATCGATGGTAAACCTTTAATTTCTACAAATCGCCTTATACCACACGCAATAGTTATATATTCAGGGAAATAACGATATATACTTTGAAGACATAACTTTTGGTAGAGACTGTAAACAATATTAATAATCATCATTATATTAGGAACAATAATTAACAAGTGGTTATTAAAGGGTTGTCATGTCTCGAATTATACAAGTATTACAAAATTCATTGATTCGCATTGCGGCTTTTCTATCGGTAGCATTGAAGAGTGTAGGTAATCTGTTTAAAGGTATTTCTGCATTCTTTGGAAACATTTTTGGATTTAGCGAAAGCGAATCACAATATTACTTAGAAAAGGATGAATCACAAGGTGTTAAGCGTTCGGAACCAAAACCAATGCTTACGACTGAGCAAAAAACTAGCTTTGAAACACCTGCTAATCGGCGCCGTACCAACAACAAGCAGATGGATTATTATTTAAAGATGGCGCAAGAAATTAAAAAAGGTTAAAAACCTGGTTTGTAATCAAAATGTTGGGTTGTTATTGTAGAGACGTTACATGTAACGTCTCTACATTGTTTTTTATGAAACATCGCATGATATGTCATTTGCCCTTCAAGGGAACACTATATCTATATAATTAGGAAGTGTTTGCCATGTTTGACGAACTATTTAACAATCTCAAAAACAACCTGAAAGAATTTGTTACATCTAAAGTAGAGGAAGCTGGTAAGGAACTAGAAAAACGCTTTGGAGTCCCAGAAGCAATAGAACCATTCACTTTGATTCGCCGTTTTACAACTGCTGACTCCACAGTAACACAGGGAGGAATTGCAATTAATGGTGAAACGTGGCAAATCGAGGCTTATAATGATGGTTATAATCAGCAGCTAGTAAATATTTCAGAACCGTTACGAAGTGTAATTTTATTTGAAGTTGTGGAACCAGATGTTCAAGAGTGTGTTCTTGCCTGTAGATTTTACGCAAGAGCATTAAATACAGAAAAATCTATCAGAGTTTGTTTAGGTTTCGCAAGAAAAGGACAATGGGGTACAACAACTACATATCGTGCTTCGAGTCTTACTCAAAGTGGAGATTTTCAACTATACGAAACGCGCGCTCATTACAAGAAAGAAACAGACTCATGTAAGATTCAGATTACAGTACAATTTGAGAGTAGCGGAATTTTGCTAATTCGAGATATTGAATTACTGCAAGCTGCCGTCAAACCACAACCTTCAAATTAATACATAGATATTAATTATACACATATCGTAGAGACCGAATTAATCGCGTCTCTACAACGCGGATATAATTTTTTATAAATCCGGCTGCCATACATAATATGATTGATATAGAAGAAAATCCTATTTTACAAGAAGCTGTAGGTGCAGCTTGTGAAATTGCTGAGAATAATAGTATTACATTCGACAAACCAATTATTCTAAGCAATCAAAGTAACCTACTCATACACCTTTGCCCTTCCTCACTTGTGGCAAGAGTTGCAATGACAACAGGTACAGTTCGTAAAGGCGATGCATGGTTAAAACGCGAATTAGCAGTTAGTACATATTTAGCAGAGAACGGCGCCCCTATAATACCCCCTTCAACACAATTACCACCTGGTACTTACGAGCATAACGGGTTGATACTAAGCTTTTGGGAATTTGTAGAAGTCGTGAAAGAACCAGTTGACCCATTCATCGCAGGTCGTACACTGCGTCATTGTCACGAAGTGCTAAGTAATTTTCAGGGTGAGTTATCTATTCTTGACCCATTAGAAGAATCACAGCGTATACTTCCAGAACTGATAAAGCAAGGAGCATTTTCTAATGACGATGCTTCGATGTTAATTAGCATTTGCCAAAAATTGAATAGTAAGCAAATTCAGGCGCCGATGCAACCGCTTCATGGAGATGCTAATTTTTCCAATGTGCTAAACACAACGCGCGGAGTACTGTGGGCAGATTGGGAAGATACATTTATTGGCCCAGTTGCTTGGGACTTAGCTTGTATAATTGCACGTGCGCGCGTATTTGGCACTGAGATAGAACAAGCTGATGCAGCACTTCAGGGATACAGTACAAATATAGATAAACAGTTGTTAGATTTGTTGGTTGAAGCACGAACTTTTCAGACGTTGCTTTGGAATTATATTATCGGACAACATGACCCTCAAAGCTTGGAACGATTAAACGCGCGCTTACAGTGGTTTAGGGAACGTGAAAGCTCTTACTCATAGAATAATCATCAATTATGTAATTATTATGATAGAGCAGAATCAATTTACACAAATATCTTTCTAAAGGTACATAGATAGAGTGCTGTAACATCTGTATAGTTAAATACTGCCTTCATAATTTGTAAATCAGTAACATGGCAGTAAAAATGGTGAAAGAAGTTTCAAAAGTGAGCTTAGATGCGCTAATTGCAAGAGAAGCGTTTGATATTCAAGAGCAGCAGAGTCATAACGCAGGAAGAAACATTTTGATGATATCTGTGCGGGATTTGGAGCAAAATTCCTTTTTTTACCCGTATTTACGAAAGCCAGATTTTCAACGAGAAACTAATGAGTGGGATACAGAGAGAGTATGCGGTTTTATTGAAAGCTTTTTAGATGCGGATTTAATACCAGCGGTAATTCTTTGGCGAAGTACGAGTAGTTATTATTTTGTTATTGATGGTTCGCATCGGCTAAGTTCTTTAATTGCTTGGATAAATGATGATTATGGTGATGGTAAAATTTCTAAGGAATTTTATGATGGAGATATAAGCGACGAGCAAAAAGCTGCTGCTCAGAATACAAGGAAACTTGTTGAGGCTAAAATAGGTTCTTATAAATACTATCAAACATTGGCGCAGCAGCGAAAGGAAGTAGACCCCAAAATTTTGGAGAGAGCTAGAAATTTAGGCGCCTTGGGTATCCAACTTCAGTGGGTTGAAGGTGATGCAAGTAAAGCAGAAGCATCTTTTTTCAAGATTAACCAAAAAGCGGCGCCAATAGCTCCAACAGAAATTCGTTTACTAGAAGCTCGTAAAACTCCAAACGGTGTAGCAGCACGCGCAATAAACAGAAGTGGTAACGGACATAAATACTGGTCTGCATTTTCACAAGCTAAACAGCAAGAGATTGAAATAATTGCTCAAGAGATACATCAACTTATTTTTGAGCCAAAATTAAAGAACCCTATTAAAACTTTAGATTTACCAATAGTAGGTAATTTATCTTCATCAGACAAACTCGAATTAATATTAGAGTTTGTTAATATAGTGAATGACATAAAATCAGATAACCAATTAGGAGAAGATTCAACAGGAGATAAAACTGTAGAACTTTTAAGAAACTGTCGAAGAATAGCTCAAAGAATAAATAGTAGTCATCCTTCATCACTTGGTATGCATCCACTAGTATACTTTTACACTAGTGCTGGTAAACCAAAAATAGGTTCATTTTATGGAGTTATTACTTTAATACTGGAGTTAGAGAAAAGAAAATTCTTTGCTAAATTCACAGAAGTAAGGAAAGATTTTGAATGGATAATTTGGCAGTACGACATGATACCACAGCTTGTAAGTAAAAGTAGTGCCATAGAAGCAAGAGAGAGGGTTAAAAACTTTTATTTGACAATTATTGATAAATTACTACAAAGAATAGATAAAAAGAATATTATGAAAGAAATAGTTGCTGAAAAAACTTTCGGAATTTTGAAGATAAAAACAAAGGGTGATGGTAGTGAAACTCAAGGTCAGACATTTTCTCGCGAAACAAAATCAGCAGCTTATATAAGAGAAGCATTACGTGGTACACCAAAGTGCAAGATATGTGATGGTTACATTCCCACTCGCTTTAATTCAATAGACCATATTCACAGAAAAGCCGATGGTGGTTTAGGTACTTTAGATAACGCACAGCTAACTCATCCATATTGTAATACAACATATAAAAATTAGCTATTACAAGACTACATAAGTCTTTATTATAGAATCTTGTGGAAATTATAGAATCTTGTGGAAATTATAGAATCTTGTGGAAATTATAGAATCTTGTGGAAATTATAGAATCTTGTGGAAATTATAGAATCTTGTGGAACGGGCGTCCCCGCCCGTCCCAAATATTTTAAATATAATATCCTAAAATAATAATAATTACCACAGAGGCACAGAGGACACAAAGAAGAGAATAATAAACCATCCGTTACATCCGTTCAATCCGTTGCCAAGACCACTGCTTAATAAACCAATCAACAACCATACACAACTTTTCCTCTTCAGGCTCATAATACCTTTCAGTAGTAGCAACCGGAAAAAAGAAAGCAATAGAATATAAAAAAACCTCCACATCTTGCTCAATATCATCTACATAAAACAAATTCCTATCAATCCCGGATTGTATAATTTTCTTTAAATTCTCTCTCATCCAATTAGTTTGCTCTTCTAATAACTGTGGTTTGAGTCGAATTAGCGCACGCGCGAGTTCGGCAGCATGAGAGGTACTTTGCCGTGTATCTAATGCAGCACGAAAACGGTTAACAATATAAGCTTTAAGTTTTTCGCTTGGGGAAATTTGCGAATTTAGAATCTCAAGTGCATCTATTATATGTTTCTGAGCATAACTTTCTGCACTAGCAATCAAAATATCATCTTTGTTCTTAAAATACAGATAAAGCGTCCCCACGGCAATTCCGACATCCTTAGCAATTTCTTGCATTGTCGTTTTTTGGATACCATATTGCCGAAGACGCTGTTTTGCTGCATTTAATATTGCTTCTCGTTTTGCCGCATCGAGCTTTTGCATTCTTAATTAACTTCTTATCCACTCTTTTACGATTCTTTGTCCGGCGCCAAAAGCAAAGTAAGCAAGTTTTGGTTTTTGATTGACCTAGAGTTAATATCGCGTGTGATGAAATTGAAAAATAGTCTTAAATTGTTACGCTACTTTCCAATCAGCTTATCATATTCTGCGTGTGTGCCAATCCAAAACCATGAAATGCCTTTTTCAACCTCCACTCCCAATGCTCTATAGTTTAATCCTGCTCTTACTGACCAATAATTTTTACCAACTTTTTTGAAGTGTAATGATGGATGAGATGGATCGGCTTTTAGTAATTCATAGCATTCATCGGCTGTTCGTTGTACCTCTTCAGGCAAGACGTTATAGCATTCCCAAAAGCGACGAGTTGTGTAGTGCATTACATTTCTCTACAGTGTCCTGCCTCAAATTCAGCTATCGCTTCAGCAGCCAGAGCTTCTAATTTACCATCAGCAGCATCTTTTTCCAATTGCTCATCCCACCGTTGATAGTCTAAATCAGCAAACCATTTCATAAGTTTTTCAAACTCATCAGGCGAGAGTTGAAGTATTGCTGATTCTATCTGCTCAAGTGTCATCATAAGCCTAACAGAACTGTAACTTTAGCAAATTAATTATAGCTTGACAAACCACAGCATTAAAGTTTGCCTATTCTTTTCACATTATAAGGGACTCGCGCGCGGACACCCATCCCACAAGATAGTTTTTGCATTCTTAATTAACTTCTTTTCCACACTTTAACCTTAACGCCATTTTTTGGACGCAGGGTAAAGGTCGGGTCTAGTTCAATTTGTTGTGGTACTAATTCTAGCCTGAAACGCTGGAATATAGATGCCAAAATTATTGTAGCTTCCATCAACGCAAAACTTTTACCAATACAAATCCTTTGTCCGGCGCCAAAAGGAAAGTAAGCAAATTTTGGTCTTTGGTTGACCTTGGATGGTAAAAAATTGTCTGGGTCAAATTTTTCTGGGTTGTCCCAAAATTCTGGGTGACGATGAACTATATACTGACAAATGTTAATGGTTGAACCTTTGGGAATGAAGTAACCCTTTATTTCATCATCTTCTAATGCTATCCTCGGCATTCCCCAAGCAGGTGGGTAAAGACGCAACGTTTCATCTATTATTCTACGAGTGTATTGAAGTTGTGGCAGTTTATCGTATGTAATACTGCTGCCATTGAGAACTGCTTGTAATTCCAGAAGAAGATTGGCGCCTATATCAGGATGCTGTCCTAAAATATACCAAGTCCAAGATAAGGCAGAAGATACAGTTTCGTGTCCTGCAACGAGTAAAGTAATTACTTCATCTCGTAATTGCTTATCAGTCATCCCTTCCCCAGTCACTTCATCTTGTGCAGCTAGCAGCAATGATAGTAAGTCGTGATTGTCTGTAGGGTTTTGGCGCCTATTATTAATGATATCGAAAACTAAATCATCCAAAGTCTGAACAGCTTGACGGAAACGAAGATTTCGAGGAGTTGGCGCCCACATAGGTTCCGTTGGTAAATTATTCATCTTATAGCTGACGAATTCAAACCCAGTACGAAAAGCCTTTCCAAAAACGCTCTCTTCATCACTGATATCTGTACTAAACAAAGTCAACCCAGCAATTTTCAAAGTCAAAGGCATCATAGCAGCAGCTATATCAATGACTTCACCATCTGGTTTTTTCTCCCACTTTTGAATTAAAGACTCTGTACAACTCAACATTGTAGAAAAGAGACTTTCTATGTACTTTTGATGAAATACTGGTTGCATTACTGCCCGATGCTTAAGCCAATAATCTCCTTCTGCTACAACAAGACCCTGACCCATCAATAAACTAAATGGCTTTTTAATTATATCTGGTTTCGCATAACGTTCTTGATGCGTGGAGAGCATGTGTTCTACATAATCAGGATGTGCAGCAAGGAAAAAATTGTAATTAGGCAAAATTGGCAAGCAGACAATATCCCCGTATTGGTGCCAAACCCTGTTATAGAAACCAATAGGGTCGTTTTTAATTTCTGTTGCATTGAAAAATAAGTATCCGCGCAGTCCTGCTGGTAAGCGTTTTTTAGTTGCTTGGAGCATAAAATGAATAATGAATAATTTTATATAATATTCATTATAGCTCTTGTTTCAAGATGTCAAATCAAGAGATCATGTTGTAGCATATATGTAGTGTAATATATATCAAGCTTTGTTTGCCAGATGAACTTATTACCAGTGGTAGAATTTGAGCCAGCATGTTATCAAACACAGAATCACGAGATACCAGAGTATGGCGCCACTGATGCTTGGGTCACTTACTGGAAAAATTCGCTCTATGACTCAGGAATTATAAAGCTCGAACCTTATGCAGAGGGTTCATGGTTTGTTGAAACTGAAAGATTGTTATCTAATCTTGAAGCGATAGAAATTATGCTTTCAATGAAATTGAAAGATTATTTGAATGACTTTAATGATTTCCAAGATTTTCACCTTGCTGTAATCGCCTTAGTAGTACACCTGCCTCAATACGTGCATTTTGGCTAAAGGGAGGAGTTTTGATATCACCATGCAACCATACTAAAGGTTTATCATTTTCATCCATAGCAATATTTATATCATATCTGATATATTACTTTTATAGTACACGCTTAGTTTCTGTTTTGCCTAAATTTGCCAAAAAACAGTTACTATGAACCATATTGGCAGGTTTTCATTGCCAGAATTTTGTCCGCAACTTCTGTAAAAACGGGCATTACCGATAAGCGATTTCCTTGTTTTACTACCATTAGCTGCTCTGGGGTAAACTGTGAGCGGAGTTGCGAAAGTGAGATTAAGTTAGGGAAAGTCTCAATGAACTCTAACATAACTGTTTGCCAGCGCGGAGAATCGGGAGTTGATTTTGGGTCGTAGTAATCGCTTTCTGGGTCAAACTGACTTGGGTCTGCAACTTCCGCTTTAACGACACGCATTAATCCAACGATACCAGGGGGATTGGTATTTGAGTGATAGAAAAAAGCTAAGTCTCCTTGTCGCATTTGCCGTAGAAAGTTACGTGCTTGGTAATTACGAACACCGTCCCAGATAGTTTCACCCTGTCGTTCGAGGTCAAAAATGCTGTATACGTCTGGTTCTGACTTCATTAGCCAATAATTTACCGAGTTCATCTGTTCGCGCTTACCTGTAAACCAATCGCATTATCTCAATTATTGGCGCCTCTACACCTAGCAGTCAATCCTGCATCGAGAATCTTAGATAGATTTTTCCGAAATCGTCGAGTGCGGTTGGGTAGTAGATAATATACAAACGGATATATCGAATCTATATAAGTAAAGTAAGGGAACTTATCCCAGCTTAAACCCAGTTTACCAACTGGGTTTTTGTGTTTCTGCCATAAACGCTCTGACTATGGACTCGTTATAGTATCATTGTATTAAGTAATATTTTTTTCGTTCATCAGTCTACTAAAATTTTGTTAAAATATCAATACTAGTTATATTTATACTAATAACAATGCAAAGCTACACTCTTAATGACGCGCTTACAAAGTATTCTGAACTACTTGCTCAAGCTGATGATGAGCCTGTAATATTAAAACAAGAGTCTCAACCTACACATATTATTTTGTCAGTTGAGAACTTTGAAAAATTATTACAGCGTCTTGAAGAATTAGAAGATTTGGTTATAGAACAATCTGAGAATGATATTAATAATTATCGTGACGAAAATAAACTAGTACTATCTGAACGTGACAGTAAGCTTTTTATTTCGGTAATGCAAAATCCTCCGGAACCATCAGAAGGATTACGTTCGCTGTTTAATGAAACTTAATACTATTTAAATTATTTTATTCAGATTGGGTGTATAAGTGTGAGGTAGTTGTGTTGAAAGCGATTTCCAAGCATTGTTGATTAAAAGTACACCACATGGCATATTTTAAGCTAAAAATCAGAAAATAAGTTTTCCGAAATCGGTAACTGCCAGGTGTAGTAATTATCATCAAAACGCATATAAATTATCTTTATAAATAACTAAGGGGATATACCCTACCTAAAACTCAGTCATCACGGCTGAGTTTTTGAGTTTGTTTTTAACAGCAAACCCTAATACTAATCTCGAACGCACACGAATAAAAACGGCGCTGCTTTGTCAGTGGCGCCGTATAAAATAATTAAAGTGTGATTGGGTTTGAAGAGACTTATAAATTAAGATTATTTAACAGCAATCGCTTGACCAGCGGTGCTAAAGATATCTGTAAGCTTTGTTACAGAAGCTGTACCACTACCAGTTGGACCAGCAAATGTTTGTTGACCAACTTGAAGCTGTTTTAGAGAGTAGCTATTAGATGCATCTGATGCAAAACCACCTACATCACCTAAAGTTATTGCCAAACCACCAGCTACGGTGTCGAGTTCGTCGTTTGATAGTTCAATTGCATTAAGTTCGTTATTCATTACTTTATCCTCAAGTTATATTGTTTAAGTTTGAAACCGGGAGCAGTGATAATCGCTGTTCGCTTTCATGAATATATAGTAGGAATTTTGCCTGCTTTGATGCATCGTAATAAAGCTTGAATTGGAACCACACTTTTTATTGAGGAAGGCGCCTATACTAAAGTTGGAGGCAGCTGGTGCGATCAGGCTACAAGTCTTATCACTACGTTAAAATTTGTTCATAGCGTCACACACCCTACGGTTTTTATGTACAAATCGCGTAAGTCCTACTGAAATAAACGTGGTATTTTTTTTTATTTTGCGGAATTATATATACGTGTTGGGTAGTTCTACTTAAGAGACTATATTAAGAGCTACTATATATGATGACTGCTGATTCCCAAACTTGGGTAACTCTTACTCAAGACCAAATCACACGCACTAAAAATAAGATAGACGCTTCTATTAAAAGTATAAAATCTAACCCGAATTACCGCGCGGATTCCGCTCCATTTTACGGCTTTCACAATGCGGGCGAAGCTGTACGCGGTACTGTAATCATATTCCACGGTTTTAGCGCTAAACCAACTCAGCTATCTGCACTGTCTGATTATCTATATAATAACGGCTTTAATTATTACCAAGCTAATTTAGCCAACCATACATTACAACCACCTAATAAGTTTTGGTGTCAAATTGATTTAAAGCCAGAAATTCTTAATCCTTTGCGCGAAAAAGCACATCAAGACCCAGTTATACAAAATTTCCTTGCCAGTTTGCCTGAAGACCCAAGTAAATATGAGCGTCCTTCAATGCTGCAAATGGCTAATTTAGTTGCGCGGTTAATGTTAATTGAACCACGTTTGATGAGTATTATGGCAGCAGCAGAGAACGATAATGACCCAAATTTCTCGCGCTACTTTATTTCCAATCACATGGATTATCTCATCGATGCGCGTAAACGTTTGGATGAACTCGATGCAATGCCAGGGCCTATTTATGTAATTGGACTATCGGTAGGCGGCGCCATCGCGTTAGGATTAGCAGCAGACCAACCAAAGCGTATTGCAAAAGTAGTTGCATATACACCTTTGTTGAAACTTTACGAGCCAACGCTTGAGCGATATATTGAATTAGCTGGTCCATTGGATATGTACGAAAAGAGTTGGCGCCCTGGAGAAAGTTTTCCTGTAGGTGCCTTAAGCGCAGCAGCAAAATATGGAGCATATGTCCGCGAACCCAAAAATATTAAAGCACTAAAAAACGTTCCAACTTGGATGGTGCTTACAGAAAATGAAGATGCAGCAAGTATTCCAACTAACGAAGACTTTTTTAGTAAAATTGGTGGAACTGATGCAGGACATCGCTTGTTTAAATATCCAGCTGCTGACTTAGTACCCCATCCACTCGCTGAACCTAATGTTCAAAGTCAGGGAATGACAAACCGCTTTTGGCAAAGTTTGTATCAAGAGACTTTCAGGTTTTTAACAACGGGTGAATATGACCCTAGCAATATGGACACCGTTGAACAAGACCCGAATTTACCACAAGTGGCGCCTGTTTAATTTTATATCTCAATTGTGGCACAGGTTAGAGTTAGTGCATTGTTAACATTATGATGGGACGGGCAAGGATGCCCGTTCCACAAGACTGTTAAAATTAGAGTGTTTGGGAACCATTGGTGTTGTGGATGACTCTAGCTTAGATATATTCAACGATTATTTATATATTTAAGTTATTTCAGATGCAACCTAAAATTCTTGCTGTCGCGGCACTTATATCTTTTCTCATTCCAATGAGTGTTGTAGCAAAAACAGCTACCCAACATAATCCTAACAAGATTTGGATGCTAAGTAGTATTGCTCAACAATATGCCAAAGCTGGACAGAAACAAAAAGCTTCTGAATTAATTACTCAAGCGCTCCCTTTGGTTGATAATATTTATAGTAACTGTGATAAGCCAAAACCTATGGCTACTATTGCTGGGAATTATGCACGGGTTGGACAAGAGAATCAAGCCAAGCTTTTATTAGAACAAGCTATCAAAATTGCTAAAACAGCAAAAGGTTGCAACAGTACTAATGATTCTGTTGAGAATTTATTGGATATTTCTAATAAATATATTGACGAAGGACTTTATGATTTAGCGCTTCAAAGTGTGAAAGGTTTGGATGATGCTTCTTCGTTCTATCAGGTTTATGGATTGTCTTTAATTGCGCGTAATTTAGCTAAAACTAATAAACTTGACCAGGTTAATGCTTTGACTACTGAAATTTTAAATGTAGCTCAAAGTATCAAAGATGCTAACCAAAGAGCTTTTGCTTTAAGTCGTGGCGCCTATGAGCTTATCGAAGCGCGACAAAATACACAAGCTATCAAGTTGCTAGCTGAAGCGCAGAAAACTATACCAGCTATTAAAGATGTTGACGGCAAACCTGATACATTGCTTTTAATTACACGTGGTTATATTAAATTAGGGCAACCGACTGAAGCAATCAAAATTCTTGAACAAGCTACACTTGCTGCACAGAAAGTCTCTAACCAGTCTTTTCGAGTCCATAATTTAGGTGCCATCGCAGTTGAGTACGCAGCAGTTAATCAAAAGCAAAAAGCAAATCTATTATTACAACAAGCTTTGTCAACTGCAAATAAAATTAAACCAGGTTCGCAAAGAGATGATTTATTACTAACAGTTGCACACTATACTGCAAAAGCTGGACAATACGACCAAGCGATAAAAGTTGCCAAAAGTATCAATAGTCGTCAAAATCAAGCTGCTGCATTGTCTCGAATTGCTGCTGAAGTTGCACGTCAAGGAAAAATTGATTTAGCTTTACAAATTGCTCAACAAATTAGTGATGCTGGACATAAAGCAGGCGCCTTAATGCAGATAGCACGCGCTTTAGTCAGCACTAAACAACTTGATAGAGCAGTAACAGTAGCTCAAAGTATAAAAGCTAAGTATGAAAAAGTAGGGGTTTTATCAGAAATAGCCCTTCAATATGCTGAAAATGGAAACCAAGACAAAGCAATGAATCTAGTCAACACCATTAATAAACTCTCTGCTTCCCTATCTGATGAAGAAAAAGATATTGATTGGATGTTGCCTGTTGTTACTCAAAGTTATGCGAAAGCTGGACAGTTTGACCAAGCTATTAAAATTGCAGACTCTATTAAAAATACACAATATCGAGTTCAAGCATTGACACAAATTGCTAACGAGTACTCAGCTAAAGAGCAAAAAGATAAATCTTTACTCTTACTCGCCCAAGCTATGCAATTAGTCAAATAAAAGAAGCATTACGATTTAGAATAATCATGTCATGCTGAACGCAGTGAAGCATCTGAAAATCTTCCAAATTAAAATTATTCCACAATAATTCATATCAAATTGTATGCAACGAAAAGTTAAATTTATTATTCTGTTTGTAGCTTCTTTCATATTGATATCAATTTTCTCATTTGCCTTGTTTTTGAATACAGTAGCGCCTTTCCGAGCAAATACACCGATTGAAGCTGTTACAATTGGGTTTGAGACATCAACACCCGTTAGATTTTATGGAAATATTTTTGAATCATGTACAAAAACTAATGATATTACAGAGTGTCTTGTAAATATACAGAAGCGTCCTTTAGAAATAACGCTTAATTCTCCAAAATTAGAGCCGAATGAACTTCCCAAATGTCTAATATCCTACGCCGGACAAAACTTTAATTGTTTTGTAGGAAGTGGTGGTTATGCGGGTGGAGTTCGCTTTCTTAACTCGATTTACACAACTAGCGCTTTAGGTTTGACTAGCCAGCAATTACAAACTTTAAAGTCAGATAATTGGTTTGCTCAGTTCAATCAAAATACTTGGTCAAATATATTAATCTTTTTATCCGTTATTTTTGGTATTCTTGCGGCAATTATTATTTGGCAATATCCAAATAGATATGTACAGGTGTTTGCTAGTTTAGTTATCGGTTTGAATATTTTCTATCAGGGAATAATTCAAATTTATAAAATTAAACCAGTAACAAATATTTTACTAAATTTGAATGAGTCGCACATAATGTTTATTGCGGCTTTATTTGCCCTGCTTGGAACTGGTTTGATTTTAACGCTTAATTGGCAACGTCAAAACTTAATTAAGTTCTTTTCCATTATCGGTGGTGTAAATATCGCTTATGTATTTGGGCTACTTGTTTATGGGTTTTTAGTTAGTGGTGGCTTTATTATTGCCGATTATTAATTAACCGTATAAGGCTACACCCCAATTTGCTACTCTGGGGTTAGCTATGGCAGTTCATGCTTAACGCCTTACGGCATCTAAGGTTACAGCACAAATTGCTTTGCAGAAACCAGCGCGCGTGTAATTTCCTGCTCAACGCCTTACGGCATCTAAGGTTACAGCACGACTTCAATAGGGTAGCTAGTAACGGTGCCAGTATCTGCTCAACGCCTTACGGCATCTAAGGTTACAGCACCATCATAATTAGTTCCACTTGCTAATGGTGCATATACTGCTCAACGCCTTACGGCATCTAAGGTTACAGCACAATTTGACTTGTTAACATTATTTAATTATCCTTACTGCTCAACGCCTTACGGCATCTAAGGTTACAGCACTTCTGATAGTATCTCTTTGAACTTAGACCTGTATTCTGCTCAACGCCTTACGGCATCTAAGGTTACAGCACTCTGCCGCGTCTGCGAAAACAGAGACGCCCAAAACTGCTCAACGCCTTACGGCATCTAAGGTTACAGCACCAACATAACTTTCTCCCTTGGTTACAAACATTTTACATCTGCTCAACGCCTTACGGCATCTAAGGTTACAGCACAGTCTTACACTTCTAAAACATGTGGCAACTGTGGTCTGCTCAACGCCTTACGGCATCTAAGGTTACAGCACAACCTATTTATAGTTGAGTTAAGTAGGTATAGATGCAACTGCTCAACGCCTTACGGCATCTAAGGTTACAGCACCGTTTGATTCAGTAGTAACCAAATTTGAAGTAAGTACTGCTCAACGCCTTACGGCATCTAAGGTTACAGCACTTATCTAGAATCTCAAATCCCTGCTGGTGATAGTTCTGCTCAACGCCTTACGGCATCTAAGGTTACAGCACGGTCTATCGATTGAGGTTTTGACAAAGAAACATTGCTGCTCAACGCCTTACGGCATCTAAGGTTACAGCACGTTGGGGCGCCATGCATTGTTAACATCGCATTGTCCCTGCTCAACGCCTTACGGCATCTAAGGTTACAGCACAGCAACATCTCTCTAGCACATTCCAGAAATACTACCTGCTCAACGCCTTACGGCATCTAAGGTTACAGCACAAATTCCTGATTGCTTTGCGTGCTGTCTTAAGATTCTGCTCAACGCCTTACGGCATCTAAGGTTACAGCACGGCGCCTTCCAAAATCCTTGTATGGCGCAGTTCCCTAGACGATTTTACAAGCACCTGGTGCAAAAAGCTATTACAGAACTTGGTTATATGAGAAAAGAGAAAAAACTAACTTCTGTAATTCTCTATTGGTAAGCCTTTCAGCATTTTGCAAGCACCTCTAAAGACTTAAAGAGGCTTTAAACTATCCTGCTACAAGTCTTACAGCGAAAAAAGTTGTCTTTTTTGGTTTCACACTCAGAGGTGCTTGTAATTTTAGACGATTAAAAAAGGTTCGTCTCGATTTTGCCATATTCCAGGGCGGTTATATTTTGGGATATCTTCGACACAGCGGTTACTGAGACGAATAAATAGGATATTGTCCTCAGTAGCTAATATTGTTTCTAATTCCCAACGTAACTTTTCGCGCGTGCGTTGACTTAACCAGCAGCGAAATATTGAGTATTGAACTCTTTCGCCGTATCCTTCTATAAGTTTGTAAGCTTTGCGCCATCGTTTTTGACAGCGAATGTCGTAACAAATAATGTAGCAATTTTTTAGTTCTGCCATAATTGTCTAAAATTTATTTATCTAACAATTAATTGTGCGAATAATCCACCTTCACCTGACCACTCTTTTTCTAATAACCTCACTTCCAGTTCTAAAAGTCTTCGGTATGTTAGTGAGTATTCAGTAACAGGGTGTTTCCAAGTTTCTTGTTTACGTCTTTCGTACATGTCTACAAATTTACGCTTACCTGCTTCACTTAACCAAACTCTGTTTCCGCGCGCTTCAAAGTCTTCTTTTACATCCCATTGACCACGATTTATTGATGCGACAATTGGCATATCAACGAGTGGGACGCGAAAAATCTCCATCAAGTCTAAGGCTAATGGCGGCGCCTGAGTACGAGGTTGATGATAAAGTCCTAATGCTGGTTCTAAACCAACTGTTAAAATAGCATTCATCACATCTTTAAGTAACAATGAATACCCAAATCCCAACATTGTATTGAAGCGGTCTTTAGGTGGGCGCCGATTGCGTCCATCGAATTGTAGCTCATTGGCGACGTTAGGTAAAATTAAACTTGGTAAGGCGCCGAAGTATAAAGCAGCTAGTCTACCTTCCATTCCAAGTAAAGAAGCAATCGATTTTACTGAAGGAACTTGTTTTAGTAAGACTTGCATCTGCTTAATAGCTGTTTGTAATATCTCTGATGCTGCTTTACCTCGTGTACCACGCATCAAAAATTTACGTTGTCCTTGCCCACGACAAATTACTAATCTTTTTGCGAGTTCTAAGCAAGTTTCTGAATTACTTAACGCTGCATATTGGCGCACTCGTCGCTGAATGCTACCTTGACGAATATCGAAACTACCAAGGTAACGCCCACCACCAGAAATAAAATGCACCCCAATACCATGTTCTGCACAGAAATATAATGCTTGGGTGGAAATTTGTGAAAAACTGTGTAGTACTAATTGCCCTATTTGTTGTGCTGGTATTTTTTCTTCTGGTTGACCACGACGGGCAATTTTAATTTGTTCTCCAGTTCTTCCAACTGCTGTACCTGGTTCAAGTACATGTATAATTTGTCGCGTATCGTCTTCTGGAAAAAGTCTTATTGGTTGCCACTCACGGTCATGTACTAAACGCGCTTCTTCGGGTAAACATACAGGCGCCAATGAACACCTTGCACAAAGCCGTTCATTATCAGCAACAGGTGGTCTGTGTGTCGATTGTTGTAGTTGACGTGCTTGCTGTATTGCGTCACGTACTGCTTGGCGCCCTGCATCATCTAAAGGAACATGTACCAAAACATTATCAGCATGGTAGCGAATACGACCTTCTTTAATTGGAAGACCTAATGCTGATTCAAGTAAACAAGCATAAGCAAGAATCTGCAACTTATCACTTTCCCAAGCTTGCGGTTGCTTCTTTTCATCCCGATGGCAACGTCCGCGCTTGTGTTCATAAGGAATAGTTTCTCCATCACGAGTTCGTAGCGCATCAACACGTCCACGCAAACCTAACTCTTCACTAACAAGAAATAATT
Source organism: Dulcicalothrix desertica PCC 7102 (assembly GCF_003991905.1). GTDB lineage: Bacteria > Cyanobacteriota > Cyanobacteriia > Cyanobacteriales > Nostocaceae > Dulcicalothrix > Dulcicalothrix desertica. The sequence goes on from NZ_RSCL01000001.1 coordinate 776,292, forward strand.
CCTCCCATTCTTCATCTTCCTTTTTCTCAAGTTCCGTATGTAAACGGCGCCCAGCAAAGACTGCTGCATCTTGTGTATAAAGTTCCTCAACTTCTTCAAGGTAAAAAAGACGAGGACAATACGCAAGTGCGTGAAGTGAAGACACACGGATAGTTTCAAGTTTGGTGTTGAGGTCAAGGTATTGAACAGTTTCCATAAATGACTGTAAGGTAATTGTAATAAGTTGTACAAATTTTATGCGCCTTACGACATCTGAGGTTAAAACAGCGACCATCCACGCTTTCGCATTAATTCAATTGAGTGATGCTCAACGCCTTACGACATCTAAGGTTAAAACACCTACGGGAAATGCGACACCCGCACCCATCATACTACTGCTCAACGCCTTGCGACATCTAAGGTTAAAACACACACCTATTTTTAGTCGCATGATAAAACATAGCTGCACTGCTCAACGCCTTGCGACATCTAAGGTTAAAACACCAAATATTGGCGCCTCCAATCACTACCAGTCCTCCCTGCTCAACGCCTTGCGACATCTAAGGTTAAAACACGGCAAAGTAAATTCAAAGAAGTCATCACCGAAAGAACTGCTCAACGCCTTGCGACATCTAAGGTTAAAACACATTTACCCTACGGATTAAAGTAAAGCTATCTCTTGCCTGCTCAACGCCTTGCGACATCTAAGGTTAAAACACTTTCTAGTTCTACTTGCTGAAACCCATTACTTACCTCTGCTCAACGCCTTGCGACATCTAAGGTTAAAACACGATATTTGCTACCCAATTAAATTCAAGAAGGGATTTCTGCTCAACGCCTTGCGACATCTAAGGTTAAAACACCTCTTCACGGCTGTTACCCATCCAAGGGTTTGTCTCTGCTCAACGCCTTGCGACATCTAAGGTTAAAACACTTGGATTCAATTCCATCTCTTTCGCACATTTCTTAGCTGCTCAACGCCTTGCGACATCTAAGGTTAAAACACGGTAGATACCAGTCAGCAACAGTGTTTCAGTATCTCTGCTCAACGCCTTGCGACATCTAAGGTTAAAACACAGTTGAATTGCAGTTTACTAGCTGCTTTTTGATTACTGCTCAACGCCTTGCGACATCTAAGGTTAAAACACCTGGCAAAGGTTGTTGGTCGAAACTACCATTTAAACTGCTCAACGCCTTGCGACATCTAAGGTTAAAACACCATCAATCCAGTATTCGTCAGGCGTTAAATAGTCTTCTGCTCAACGCCTTGCGACATCTAAGGTTAAAACACCTTCTTCTAAATTGGTTATATCGCTCGCTACTAATTCTGCTCAACGCCTTGCGACATCTAAGGTTAAAACACTATCAAGTGACAAACGACCCCAAATGGTTAAATGCTGCTCAACGCCTTGCGACATCTAAGGTTAAAACACCTACCTCTACCAGCTATGAACGTCCCTGAAGTCACTGCTCAACGCCTTGCGACATCTAAGGTTAAAACACAATGTTTAACTAAACGCCTACTGAAGAACCTAATACCTGCTCAACGCCTTGCGACATCTAAGGTTAAAACACAATTGGGTTGTACTTCTGGGAAAAAACTTTCAATCACTGCTCAACGCCTTGCGACATCTAAGGTTAAAACACTTCTCACCCAATGATGACCCAATGCAAATAGCTGTACTGCTCAACGCCTTGCGACATCTAAGGTTAAAACACTACTTACTCCAAATCTGGTTACTACTGAGTCAAGCTGCTCAACGCCTTGCGACATCTAAGGTTAAAACACAATATCAGGTAGTAATTTCTAACTTGATTGACCAACTGCTCAACGCCTTGCGACATCTAAGGTTAAAACACCTTCATCATTGCCGCCTAATTACAGGGAAACGGCGACTGCTCAACGCCTTGCGACATCTAAGGTTAAAACACGGTCTATTTTGGTTAGAAGCTAATGAGATACGGTAAACTGCTCAACGCCTTGCGACATCTAAGGTTAAAACACGGATATCCCCGGAAGAGGTAGAGCGTAACGTAGCAGCTGCTCAACGCCTTGCGACATCTAAGGTTAAAACACAGCGCCTGCTGAAAACATTATGCAGCAAAGCCTCCTAAACAATTTTACAAGCACCTGGCGCCAAATGCTATTACAGAGGTTGATTGCAAAAGCCAGTGAGCAAATTGGGCTTCTACAACTGTTGACTAGTAAAGCTTTCAGCATTTTGCAAGCACCTTTAAGGACTTGAAAACTACTCCTAACCCTGTTATTACAAGCCTTCTGGGTGAAAAAGTGATTTTATTAGACTTCACACTCGAAGGTGCTTGCAATTTTAGATGCTTGGTAAATCTTATTCAGTTTGAATTATTGTCCAAGCTTGTTCTGGTGGATGGGTTTGTGTCTGTTCTCGAAGTAGGTATCGGCGCCAACGAGTACCTTGTGAGCCAACGTGGTCTACCCAATAAGGTAATGCTAATGTTCCATCTTCGTCTTGAACCAACCAGCGCGGTTGTTTATTAAAACTACCTGACCAAAGTTTGACAGCATTTACTAAATCTCGACTTTCGCCTAATGATAATCCACCAAAGCGGTCTATCTTTTCAGGATGGGTAAAGGCATTTTGCAAGCGTTCTAATAAATTTGGCTTTGCTGCATCTGTGCCTGGTTTTACCCAAACGATAAATTCAGTATTTGTCAACAATTCTTGATAATCGGGACGCGCGTTAGTGGGGTCGTGAATATCTTTTTTTTTGAACCTACGAAAGGTTCTGATTACTGTTGATTTTTCAGGTTCAGATAGTAAAGCGATTGCTAACTCGACTCCACAATGTTTATAACGGTCTGTTTCTCCTACCATAGATAGTAACATTCCGTATACTGTTGAAGGTGGGGGTACAGGATAAGTTTCTGCATATTCGCGCGCACGAGATTGACGGAAACAGGCTATAGGTACTTCAATTTGGATAGCTAGAGAATTAATTGCTAAAGAATTTGTCATTTCGTTAACTCCAGTTGTGGTAACTGTAAATCTTGAGCAATTTTTTGTTTTAAGTTTTGTACAGCAGCTTTGATACCTGGGGTTACGTTGGCGCCTAATTGTTTTAGCTTTTCGCCATGTTCTGAATTCGCAATGCTGCCTGCAACCCATAACTCTTTTGCTTCAAGATCTTTTGCCTCTACACGACGTATTAATTCTGGTGCAGTTATTTCACCGTCTTCACCTTCTTCAAAAGAATAAAGGAGTCTAGGTGAAAAATCATGCGTCCATCGCAGCACAATACAATCTGGAGAAAAATCATATAAAAAGCGCGAATGATTTCCTGCAACCTCACCTAAAGAAGCCAAACCTTCTAAAACTGGAATGATGCGAGATTGATCTTTAAGACGGTTTGGAGTTAATGCAAAACCATATTGATAACAGGTTGCATGAACTTCTGTCCCGTAGAGTGATGTGCGACCTTTTTTACCACTTGCTGAATTAAATGTTAAATCTCCAGCATAAGGAGTCATGGAAACGGCACGAGTAACTTCTAATACTCCACGTTTGGCTGTTGTGGTTCCTTTTGCAGCTTCTTTACCTTTTCCTTTTGCTGGCTTTTCAGGTTTATCAGAACCTTCTGTTTTGGCGCCTTCTGCTCGCATAAAGCCCAAAACGTCATCATCGATAAAAATAGTATCATCGAAATTTTGATTTTCCCAGATATTATCGTTTGTGTCATCATCCCAGCGACGATTAACTTTACAACCATTACCAGCAGTTTGCCAATAATAACGTAATGCCCAACGAATAGCTTCTGCTGATACTGTTGTGTGAACTTCTCCTTTCCACAGTATTTTTTGCAAAGTTGTTATATTACCTTCATTTTCACCACGATTATTTGCTGCTGTACCGTAACTAGTTAATATGTTACCAAAAAGATGTAATGTCATGAATTATCTACTCCTGTTTTGCTTGTAATATCTAAGTTGGCCTAATTTATGGATTGGCAACTAAAAGTTACTCTAAATCATCAAAACCATATATTCCATCATCTGATTCTTTAACTTCTATATTTTCTGTATTATTATCTGTATCACTGTCACCTTGATCTTCTCCATTACTAACTCCTTTACCTTTATAACTAGCAAGCGCTAATAAAGCCAAATCTCTAGATTTTTTCCAATGTTTTTCTTGCATAACTAACTCCATCAAGTCTTGCCAATTTTCTTGCAAAGTTGGAATTTTTCCTGCCCTTGACCAAAAATCAGTAATAAACTCTCGAAAAGTATTAGCATTTTTACAACGTGCTAATCCTGTTCTTATACGTACAGTTTCTCTGTCAAAATTAGCTACTTCATGTCGTTTCTGAGCGTTGTCGTATATTTTTCCATACGTGTATTTAATTGCTTCGTGACATACTTGAACAAATAACTTTTCCCGCTCTGCCCAATCTACTTTTTGAACCATTTGGTGTAATCCTCCTCTTTCATACGTTAATCTTTCAAATAATTCATTACTGTTAACTTTATCTGCTAAACCTTCATACCAAGGTTTATTTTGTGCAAGATTTTCAGCAATGATTTCGCGAGCAAAGCTGCAAGCAATAAATCCGCTTTCTTTTCCTTTAACTGATTTGTCTTGTAAATAATCTTTACAAAATTGATAGTTTTTACAAATTTGACTATCTGCTTTAACTATATACAAATCAGTACGTGTTTTTTGCTGTGTAGACCATGCGACAGTTCCTAATGTCACAACTTGGCAATTTGATAAACCAAAAGTCTTAGCAATGTTTGCTGTTGTTTCATAAGTCAAAAATCTTAGCCCTGCATCACCTAAACCAGATGCATAAAAATCTTTATAAACAGCGTTTCTGAGGTGTTTGTTTTGACGATACAAAGCATATTTTTCCAAATCGCTAATTTCAGGTATTACAAGTGCATATTGCGCGCGTTTGTCTCGTAATCTTGAACGAAGAACATAATAGTAACAAGCAACTGGTGCAAACAGTAGTAAGAATGCATTTTCAGGTGGTTCTTCAAAACTCGTATCTGTACTAAATGCAACATGACGCACTACAGCACCAGGGTTTAACCATCCTGCAACACTAATGGGTTTGTTAAGAAACTTACCTCTTTTATCACAAAGATTACTTGCGAAATCTTGATAAGCATAACTTTCCAAAGACTTATAGCTAATAGGTATTTGTATCTCTCCCTCATCTAACTGCAAAGTTTCTTTTACAACCCCCGTAGATTTATGAGTACTATTGTGTTGTAAAAATGTACCTAAAATACCTTGATGCACTATGACTAAAGCATCTTTCCGCATTGTTTTAGCGTCTAATCCACGCAGTGCGATTAAACCGTCATGAAGCTGGAAACACTTGTTTAGTAACCATTCTATAACTGTTTTGTCTTCACCATTATCTTCCCAACTCAGCGTTATTTTTCTATTTGTTGTTTCCCATTTAATTTTGTGAGGAAGGTCAACTTTATCTTTCTCCAACTGGTTTAAACTTATCCACAATCCTGCCAATCCTGCGCGATGTAATAATGTATAACTAGGATTACTTAAGTCAAACTCTATTTGCATGGCTCTGCCCCTGTCTCTTCGCTATAGTAAATATCTTCAGGAGGAGCAACAGGGTAAAATTTTATCCGGCGCCAATCATATAAATTTTTATCTATATGAACTGGGACTGACCATCCTTGTGATTCCCGCATAAAGGATTTATCTGGACGTAACAGGGCTGCATCCTTAATACTTGCTAAATCATTCTCTAATAAAACAGTAACTGTATAACCAGGTTGACGTAAAAAATCCGGATAAGCACACCAATTACCTTCTAACCAAATAGATTTTACATTCTCTGGAATATTACTACTAAGTTCAGCCGCAATTTCTGATAAATCCTGCTGAGAAACAGCACTATTACTAGTTAGTCTACTAAGTAAATCTTTTCCGGTGTCAAGTTCTGTTGTTTTGTAAGGTTTATTATTTGTCCAAGGATAAATAATTGCTAAACGTGTACCTTCTTCTGGTTTACTCATACGACGGTTTAATCTTCCCAAACGCTGAATCAAAGCTGAAAAAGGCGCCATTGCCGATACTAGTAAATCAGCACTTAAATCAAGTGACATTTCACACACCTGAGTTGTTATAGCTAGTACAGGTTCATTTGTTTTAAAGGCATCAATTACAGCCTTATGTTTAATAACTCTATCTCTGTATCTAAAGCGACTGTGGTATATTAACGGGTTAACTTCTACAGATAACTTCTGGACTTCTATTTGAGCTTGACGGTACAAATCAATACAGGATTGTACGGAGTTTGTGACCCATAGTACTTTTTGTTTATTTTTCAAAGCTTCGAGTACAGATTCCCATACTTCTGGCATATCTTTGGAATCTGAAACTTCTGTTAACTCGCGTATTTCATAGCGTTTTAGCTTTTCTAATTCTTCTGGTCCTTCAATTGGTTCATCAATTTCTTCACCCAATTCTGCCATACAAAGGCGAATTTTTGTGAGTTGTCCAGGGGTAAAGCTAGCACTCATCAACAAAATAGGGGCGCCACGAAATGTTTTAATGAATTGTAGTAAGGCGCCGAATAGTCTTGCATCATAAGCGTGAACCTCATCAAATACAAAAGCTGATTGAGCGATGGCTGTCCAAGCATACAATGGCTTACGGTTATTTTGAATTAAGCCTAATACCGTATCAACGGTACAAACTAATAGTTTTTTACGCCATGCAGTAAATGCACTCAAACGCGCGTCGATACCTTCTGAGTCATGTGAATCTCCAGAAAAAAGTAACTCTCTGTCCAAATCTGCACGAGAGTGCATTAACTCAGCTTCAATATCAGTTCCTTCTGCATAATCAATAAATCCCTGCGATGCGGTTCCTGTAGTTGGGTAACAAAAGAACAGCTTACGATTAACTGCCCATTTTTTTGCCCAAGCATAGGCGCCGACTGTCTTACCAGTTCCGCAACCTGCTTTAACTAAAGTGACTCGGCGTCTTGCTTGAGCAATTTCCTCCTGAAATGGTCGTAAAGGTTGACCTTCTAAACGCTGATTGACTAACCTTTGTATTTCTTCACTAGATAAAGTCAGACTTAGTACTTCTTGCATCCAGCTTTTAAAATCTTCTTCAACCAAAGGTAGCGCTGAACCTGCAAGGTCAGCAGCCATAACTGTTGCCTTGACTGCCGCAATAAACTTTTGCTGCTCCCAAGTTAAGTTAGACTCAAGCTTAATAAATTCGTCACGTAGCAAATTTAAAGCTGTTTCCAACTCAGATTTTGACCAGGTTTCCTTTGGTAATTCTGGTAGTTGCTCCGGTAAACCAAGATACTTACAGCCCATTTTTAAAACAGCTTCAAAATCCTGGTGATGAGTGTAGATATTTAGCTCACCTCCAGTTCCATCTGGAATTTCTGCAATGAACTCGGCTGGTTTATCATCTTTGTTCACCCCAGTTTTGAGGTGATGTCCCATTGCTGCCCAGACAGCAGCGACTAAATCTACATCCTCACATTTTCCAAGCCATTCTCTAATACTAGGAACTTGGAGCGCTAAAATACCACTAATTATTTCATGACGCAGCATTTGCCTATTTGAATGCTTATCTGCAAGTTCCTTCAAAACTTTCTTAAAGTTAATAACCTTTGGTTCTTTTGACTTAAAATCAAGTGATTTCCAATAAAGCATTTCTTGAAAATGCTGATTTGCTTTACCCCAGTCATGTAAATAGGCGCCTAATTTTACAGTCTTAGCAAAGTACTTTAAATCAACGTTAGTTAATCCTAATTGCTTTAAAATTTGCTCTCCCAATAATTCAACAATCACATCGGCAGCTTGCATAACAAGACTTATATGACCTGTATACTTTGCGGCGCCACGTGCTTGTTCCGAATAATCCTTTGAACCTTTTTTAGGCAGAGATTTTGCAAGAAGCGGTTTAAATCCTTTAAAATCCGACATAAACTTGGTGTACATAAACACTAAAAAGTTTGATTAAACACCTAGAGGCATCAAAGGTTACGATAAGGCATAAAAATTCCACAACCCATATGACGCTTTCCACCTAATCCCCACTGCTGCAATTTGACTGAATCTTCATCGCTTAACTGCGTAATTTCGGTAGTAAAGCCAACTATAGTAAAGCGTTTAACTTTGATAGTTTTACGACTTGGTAAACCTTGCCTATCAAGTGGAACAGAAATATCACCGCTAATATTCAAGTTTTGTAACTGGCGCCGTGCAGCTTCTAAAAATGCATCTTTTTCTGTATAGTCTTTGCCTTTTATTGTGACAATTCTAGCACGAAGCTTTGACGCTGGTTTTAAAACAGATACAGTTGGAATGCCAATTTGAATTTCGTGTACTCCCACAGAAAAACGTTTACCTGCCAGTTGATAAACCAAAGGTATTTTAGTAACAGGAACTCGAATCTTTAAATAAGATTGCTCTGTAATAAGGATTTTTCCTTGCTTATCCCCAATACCTGGAATAGTCAAAATACTAACATCATCATGCTGCCGCAACTCAGGCACTAAATGAACAAACGCCGCATACAAACCGTAATTATGATCAGCAGGCAAATACTTACCATGCACTTGATAACCTAATTCTACAAAAGGCGCCAAATCATCCTCAGCGCTCTCGGATGCTGAAACATCTACAGAAGGTTTCACAAAAATTCCCCTCAACAACTAATGACCGGGCATTATATAGAGTTCTCAAAACCTTACGGTATTCAAAGGCACTTACTTTCAGCCAGTAGGAACACAATTCTTGTGTTCGCTGCTCTCTGCTTTGCTTTCAATTCTATTTAATTTAGCTCTAGTCTATTTGGTTTTACTACACCTTGAAACATCAGAATAACTATAAATTAGCGCTAACATTATACTTCTGTCAAGTATTTACTTACAAAACTTGTTCAACGCCTGACGGCATCCAAGGTATTAAGCATACAAGGATATATTAGTCCTTGCGGCTCTACGCAATCCTGCACCTCAATAACTTTACACCGTGAAAATGCTCAAAGCCAAGTTTAATAACGTGTGGCATCACAGGTTAAAACCACAATACCATGTTTTGACTGAAATATTTTATTCGTGTGCTTCCCAACTTATATTTCACGTGCAATCACGACGCACCTTGCCAGCGTAGCAGACTAGAAAATTGCAATTTCCCAATCTTCGCACTAATGGCTGTTGCTTATGTCGAAGTAAAGTTGATGGAGGTACGTTTATTAATCGAGATGCAATTGAAGTAACTACTGGAAAAGGAAATTTCTGTTTTACAGGACTCTGCTGTGCGTAATCAAAAATTGACAGCTGCCGACTCTCCATAAACTTGCTAACTCCAAGTTTTTACACGTCTATAAATTGACTATAGCATAAATTGCTAACTTAACTACTTGAAACATCAAAAAAATAACTGAGCCTTCTCAGTAAACGAGAAGGACTTATGCTTTGTGCCTCAAAAGTTTTCACCAAGCCAAAACAAAATGCTTAACGCTTTGTGACATCTAAGGTTACAACACGAAGTTATTTGAGGCTTTCCGCATCCGTTCTTGCTCAACGCTTTACGACATCTTAGGTTACAACACGATACCTGTCCCGCGCGTGTTGATAATTTCTAACATGCTCAACGCCTTACGACATCTTAGGTTACAACACAGCGATATAACTAATTTAGAAGAAGCCAAGCAATCAGATGCTCAACGCCTTACGACATCTTAGGTTACAACACGTCAAGAGCAATTGATTGAGCGCGCCAAAGAAGAAATGCTCAACGCCTTACGACATCTTAGGTTACAACACAATCGCGCTTTAACTGTACCACCCAACAGCGTAATATGCTCAACGCCTTACGACATCTTAGGTTACAACACCTGCAACATTGCTTCAAATTCGCTTGTAACTTTTTATGCTCAACGCCTTACGACATCTTAGGTTACAACACTGACCCTATCACAAATCAAGAATTTGACGGATTTAATGCTCAACGCCTTTCGACATCTAAGGTTAAAACACAATTAGTTCTTCTGCTGCTTTTGTATTTTTCATTTAATGCTCAACGCCTTTCGACATCTAAGGTTAAAACACCAAGTACGGATATGTTGGCTTTGTCGTAATAGATTAATGCTCAACGCCTTTCGACATCTAAGGTTAAAACACGAAGTCAAGGATGATTACCAAGGGCAGGGTGTTGATGCTCAACGCCTTTCGACATCTAAGGTTAAAACACAATTTAAACGAACAGAAGAAAAACGAAATAGTTAATGCTCAACGCCTTTCGACATCTAAGGTTAAAACACGTTAAATTAGGCAAAGTATTAGTAGCTGTAATTGTATGCTCAACGCCTTTCGACATCTAAGGTTAAAACACAGTGTTGACACACACGATAGAAACAGCGATTTCAATGCTCAACGCCTTTCGACATCTAAGGTTAAAACACAGAAGTAATCCGCACAATTCCTGAGCATGGATTCCAATGCTCAACGCCTTTCGACATCTAAGGTTAAAACACTGTCAAGGATTAAAAATTACCACCACGATTTGATAAATGCTCAACGCCTTTCGACATCTAAGGTTAAAACACGGCACCTGCTGGAAGGCTTACGTGGTAATGCTCCTTCAACAATTTTACAAGCACCTGTTGCAAAAAGCTAATACAGCTTCTGAGAATGTTCAAACATCGGAAGAAGCGACTTTTGAAACTCTTTGTCAGTAAGGGTTTCAGCATTTTGCAAGCACCTGTAATAGTTGTAAAAGTGTTTAAATTCTATGCCTGTAAGCTTTTTAAGTGGAAATGCTATACTTTTTGACTTCGCACTTAGAGGTGCTTGCATTTAAACTCATGTTTATTTGTATGTGGCATCCAAATTCAAAAATTTTCCTTGGTGTTGGGTTGCGCTACGCTGCACCCAACCAACAATCTAAAGTCTGTTCATAACGAATAACTTATCCGTTACATCCGTTGTATCCGTTGCAAATTATCACTGCACAGGCAAGATGCCTGTGCCACAACAAAGATGTTGTTAGGACGGCGCCAGTTGTTTTTTCCTACTCTTTTTAAGTTGGCGTTTGCCTGAGAGGTCATATATTAATCCCATTAATGCGGGTACTACTGTGGGTGTGAGTATTGTTGAGAATAATAGTCCTCCTGTTAAGACTATACCTAGTCCTTGATATAGTTCGGCGCCTTGTCCAGGTACAACAGCAAGCGGTAACATTCCTAGTACGCTGGTAATGGCTGACATAAAAATTGCGCGCAGTCGGTCTTTTGTGGCTTGGTATGTTGCTTTGTCGTAGTCCATGCCTTCTTCTAGAAGTTGCAACGCGCGTTCTACTATTAATATAGATGTGTTTACAACTACTCCTGTTAAGATTATAAATCCTAGTGCGGTAATCATATCGAGTGGAACTGTTACGCCGGGAATGCTGTTTGCGATAACTAAACTTAGTAAGGCGCCGCTCATTCCCATTGGTACGGTTGCCATAATGACTACTGGGTATAAGAAGGAACGATATAATGCGACAAGCAAGAGGTAGATAATAAATATTGATAGAACAAAGGCTGTGGCTAATTGTGTAACTGTTTCACCGAGCCTATCAGCGGAACCTGAAAGTTCGATTCTATACCCTGCTGGTAATTTGGCTTGAATTGGCGCCAGAATATCTTGTTGGGTACGTTGAACTAAACTACCTAACGGAGCATCAGACTCAAGTGTAACTGTGAGAGTTATTGAACGTTCTAAGTCTACGTGGTTAATTACGTCTGGTCCTACTGTTTCTTTAACTTCGGCAACATCACTTAGTTGAACTTGTCCACGGTTTGTATATAAAGGTAACTGTCGTAGTTGTTCGGGTGTTTGCACAAATAAGTCTTTGAGTTCGACGGAGACATCGAGTTCTTCTTTACCGTCGATAAATTCTGATGCTAAACGTCCTCCTAATGCTGCTTCTACCATTGAACCAACTTCTGCTTCTGCTATTCCTACTTCCGCTAGTCGTTCGCGGTTAGGTATTACTTGCAGTTCGGCGGCGCCTCCGACATAATTAGAACGAACGTTTCGTACACCAGGTAAGGGACGCAGTTTCCCCATGATATCGCGTTCGTATTCACTTAGTTGATTTAAGTCGGCGCCGACTATATCTACTTCAAATTCTTTACCTGGGTCACGGAATATTGAAATGCGGTTTGGCACCATGAACCGATAACCAGCAAAATTATTACTAGCTTTCCTCATCCGCTCTATCATCATTGCCAAACCGTTAGAAGTGGCAAACTCCGGTTTGAGAATTGCCGCTATACCACGTATTGCACCCGGACGGTCTACATACATCACCCTTTCAACTTCGGGTTGCTTTCTCAAGTACGCGCGCACAGGTTCCGATTGGCGAATCGCTTCGGGTATACTTGTTCCTGGCATCGGTTCTGCACGCCATAGTACTAAGTTACGATTACCTTCAGGCAAATAATCAGCAGGTGGCAGTAAGAAGATACTTGCTACCATTAAACCTATGGGAATCGATAATATAAATAGTCGGCGCCCAAGTCTACCATTTCCAGTTGACCAACCAACTGTAACCATAAGAATATTTTCTAACTTGGTTTGAAATACTCTAAACACAGCAGAAGTATTTGCGACCGACCGAACAAACCAGTTACCACCTCTATATTTACCTCCATCCAAAACCTGTAATGCTTCATTTTGATTGAGGAATAACCCAGATAACATTGGTACAAGCGTAACTGCCGCTAGCATTGAAAGCAATGAAGCAGCAGTAATTACAATTGCCATATCCGTAAAAAGCTGGGCAATTTCTCCTTGTACTAATACTAAAGGAGCAAACACTGCAACATTAGTTAAAGTTGCTCCGAATACTCCTCCTGCAACTTCCTTTGTCCCATCGATAGTTGCACGAACTGGGTTTTTACCTTGCTGCATGTGGGTAAAAGCATTTTCCACCACGACTATTGCGTTATCTACAACCATCCCCGATGTAAAACCCAACGCTGCTAAACTAATAATATTTAGAGTGCGTCCCAACATCGCCATTGCAATAAACACAGTTATCATCGTTGTCGGAATAGTTAAAGCAATAACTGCAACAGTTCGCATCGAACCCAAAAACAGTAATAATACTATCACCGCAAGTAAAGAACCACTAATTAAGTTCTCTTGTACCAGCGTGACCGACTGATTAATATATTCACTCTCATCATAATTATAGATAAACTTGATTCCCTCACCCGCGCGGTCGAATTGAGCTTCTAATTCTGTAATTGCCGCACGTACACCTTTTGCTACATCTGGAACATTGGCGCCAATCCGGCGAATAACTCCTATTGCCACAGTGGGATTATCATTAAATAGCAGCGCACTATCTTGGGGTTTGCGTCCCATCTGTATTTGAGCGACATCACGTAAATATACCGTTCCAGAAGCATCGCGTCGCAGCACAAAACCCGCTATTTGCTCCATATCTTGCGACCTGCTTACCGTGCGAACTCGGTATTCACGACGACCCAAAATTAACGGGCCGCCTCGGATATCACGGTTATTTTCCCTTAACACCCGCACCACATCACCAATAGCCAAATTTCTCTCAGCCAAAGCTTTGGGGTCAACACGCACCTCAACCTCACGTTGCTGTCCACCTACAACTAAAAATTGCCCAGTACCTTCCACACGACGTAACCGAGGTATAATTACTTCCTCAGCTAAATCACGATTACGATTTGGGTCACTTTTAAATCCGGGTTTCGGCGCCATAGGTATCCACATCATTGGAGAACTGGTACCGCTAACAATTTCAACCGCAGACTCTCCAGCTTCTTCAGGTAAACGTTCAACTTGTTGTAAGCGATTTAAAACATCAACCAAACGCTCATCAACATCACTACCCCAAGTAAATTCTAAATTAATAGTGCTACGTCCCGACCGTGAAGTACTGCTAATTTCCTGTACTCCTAAAACTTCTTCCATCCGTTCCTCAATAGGACGGGTAATTAAATCTTCAACTTCGGTTGGTCCGGCGCCGGGATAAGTAGTACTAATAGTAATCTCTGGTCTATCACCTCCGGGTTGAAGTTCCAAAGGTAAATTCAATAAAGACAATATTCCGAATACAGCGAGAAGGCAGAACAAAACAAATGTGCCATGTCGCCAACGAACAGCAGTTTCTATAATTTTCATTATTTTTTCTTTTTATTGAAGTTTGATCCCCCCCAACCCCCCCTTAATAAGGGGGGGGCTAAGAGGTGCTTCTTGTTCCCCCCTTATCAAGGGGGGTTAGGGGGGATTTTTAATTCGATACTTCACGAATAACGGCGCCATCGTTTAACATATCGCCACCACGAGAAACAATTTCTTGACCTGCACGTAACTGAGGATGAAAAATAGCAACCTTCTCGCCCATATCAGCGACCATTTGTACTTCTTGCTGTTTCGCTCTACCGTCAGCAACAGTATATACAAACCATTTATCTTGACGCTTTGTTAATACATCGCGCGACACAACAAAACTAGGTTGATTAGTAGCAGACTGTAAAGTACCAGTAACAGCCATACCAGACACCAAACCCCTAGGTATATTATTCAACTGTACCCGAACTCTTTGCCGACGAGAGGCGCCATCAGCACTTGGCACAACACCTGTAATAGTTGCATTACCCCGCCAGTTAGGCAAAGCGCGCGCAGTTAACTCTACTCTTGTCCCAGCATTAACTTGTCCCGTTAACTCTTCGGGTAATTCCAAAAATACATCAAGTCTATCACCAGCAACAAGGCTAGCAATTTCTCCGCCAGTTTGAACTAAATCTCCAACACTAACCTTTCTCTCTTGAACAATACCAGTAGAATTAGAAGTAATTTTAGTTCTTTGTAAAGCCAATTTAGCTTGATTAACTGCGGCAGCTGCGGCGCCAACTTGAGCGCGTTGTGCTTCCATTTCTTCGCGCGTTGCTCCAGCTTTTGCTTCCTTTAAAGTCGCTTCTTTCTCAAGACGCTCACCATGTGCATCATCAACTCCGGCTCTTGCTTCAACTAACAACCGTTGAGAAATGGCGCCTTCTCTTACTAAATTTCTATTACGCTGCAAATTATCGCGCGCTTCTTGTTCCCGTGCAAGTGTCGAACGTAGTGCAGCTTGACGCTGGGCAATAATTTCTGGACGAGTACCTACTTCTAAACGCGCCATGTTACTGCGCTGCTGCGCCAACTGTGCCAAAGCTTGTGAAAGTGCAAGTTGCTGGTCGGCATCATCTAATACAGCAATTGTCATTCCCGGAGTAACTCTATCACCCGGTTGCACCATAATTTGTTTTAATATTCCGCCAGTTTGCGCGCGGATAGTCGCTTGTTGCGTTGCTTCTACTTGTCCTAATAACTGGTAGCTACGCATACCTTGCCCAGTAGTTAATGTAGTGGTTTCTACTGGACGTGGAGGTGGAGTTTGTGGTGTTTGTGCTGTTGCAGGTTGCGATGTTTTACCAGTAGGTGCAAATGTTCGCCAACCAATAACGCCGGCACCGAGTACTAGTCCAGCAAGCAACACTCCGAGCCAAGGTTTTCGAGACGGTTTTTCGTCATCAATATCCTCATCCTCAACAATAGCTTGCGTATCTGTAACAATATCGGATTCCTTTGTACTCATGGCGCCTCCCTCCCTTGATAACGCAGTTAAACCGCAAACCTTCTTAATCTAATAGTTTCGGTAAAATGCATTAAACATACATGAAAAGTTTATGAAAAATTTTTAATAATTTATTTATACTTTAGATGTTGGATGAAAGAAGTTGGTAGAAGTGGCGCCTATTGCTTTGTTTTTATATAGCATTTTTATATGATTTGCATAAATTATACATACGTAGGTAGAATTTTATGAATGATTTAGGAAGGGATTTGAATAATATTCTATTTTAGATATATAGAAATCCTAAATTGTTTTTGCAAAAAATCTAGGTATATGTAAGGTGGCTTATGCCAACTTACGATATTTCAGAAATCAAACAGTAATCTATAGATAAACATTATTTGGTAGGTTTAAATACAATGTCTGAAGATAAAGAATTTTATGATATTCCAGAAGTACTAAAGTATTATATCGCACACCGTAGGCGCCCTGACAACCCGAATGACGCACTCGAACGTCCGATTTTCCTAGAGCTTGCAGGCAATGCGCGCAAATCTGGATATTATTGATTTAGGTTGTGGGGATGCTTCATTTGGCAATACAGCTTTACTTCAGGGCGCCCATTCATATGAAGGTATTGAAGTCTCAAAAGCAATGCTTGATATCGCTCGCCAAACACTTGCAGGAATATTTGGCGAAGTTCGTCATCAAAATATACAAACATGGCAGGCAAAAGCTGAACAAGTTGATTTAGTGTCGTCACGACTTGTGCTGAATTACATTGAAAACCTTAAACCTGTGTTTCAAGAAATTTATAAAGCGCTTCGTCCTGGTGGACGAGTTATTATATCAGTAGAGCATCCTGTTATAACATCAAATTTTGAGAGTTTAGCAGAAGGGCGCCGTACTACCTGGTTGGTTGACAACTACTTTAATTCAGGAGCAAGAACACACATGTGGCTTGGCTCGGAAGTCACAAAGTATCACCATACTTTAGAAGAATATTTTGACTTGGTTACAGATACTGGTTTTGAGTTAACGCGCGTGCGAGAATCACGTCCTAAAAAAGAAAATTTTTTGAGCGAGACAGAATACGAACGGCGTTTACGAATTCCACTATTTTTGTTTTTTGCTGCACGTAAGCCGAAGTCTCAGTGATTACAGCGAAAGTGCCTGTCATTGCTAGTATAATTTATAAAGCATACTTATAAGTAGATAATATGACTTCAAAACAACAATTTATATACAATTTATACGAAGCGTTTAACATAGGCAACGGAAGTAGGTTCATAACAGCGCTAACAAATTCTTGTGATTTTTCGTAAATAAATTTCTTTCATCCTCCTTAAGATAGGTTTTTTGACTTTTTCTCTGTGTAGAGACGCGATTAATCGCGTCTCTACTTTACTTTGTGGTAAAAAAATTATATATAACAAACTACAAAATCCTTCATTGGAGGGAGGGAAGATTCTAGAACATGTCTTAATCTATGTAAATTGGCTTGCAAGGGCATAAATTAAACGCGGAAGCTCACATTTCTAGAGGTGCCATGTCCCCAAAAAAACCGCTAGTTGTTGACCTGACCCAACTCGAAACCATGAGCCAGATTACACCTGGCGCCTCTGTACCGATAAAAAAGTTAGCACAACTCATGCTTGTTGGGGGTAAAGGCGCGAACCTGGGAGAACTTTCTAAGATTGAAGGAGTCCTCGTACCGGAAGGCTTTTGTATTTCTACTGAAGCTTTTAAAAGAATCATTGGGGAAACGTCGTCGATTAACGAATTACTTGATCATTTATCGCTTCTAAAAGTGGAAGACCGAAAAAAAATCGGTGAACTTAGCGGTGAGATTCGCTCTTTCATCGAAGGGATAGCTATTCCTCAAAACATTAATGAAGAGATTACCCGCTTCCTCTCCAGGCTTGATGAAAAAAATGCCTATGCAGTACGATCTAGCGCAACTGTAGAGGATTTACCGACGGCCTCTTTTGCAGGCCAGCTCGATACGTATTTGAACATTATTGGAAAGGAAGCAATTTTAAAGCATGTTAGCAAGTGCTGGGCATCGCTATTTACCGAGAGGGCAGTAATTTACCGCCTTCAAAACGGCTTCGACCACCGTAAAGTTCACCTGGCTGTGGTTGTTCAGAAGATGGTCTTCCCGCAGGTGGCAGGAATTTTGTTTACTGCCGATCCTGTCACTTCTAATCGGAAAGTGTTATCCATTGATGCTAGCTTCGGACTTGGTGAGGCGATGGTCTCCGGCCTGGTGAATGCTGATATTTATAAAGTGTGTAACGGTAAGGTTATCGACAAGAAGATATCCACCAAGAAACTGGCTATTTATGCCTTAAAAGATGGTGGTACTTTTGAACAGGAGATTGAGCCATCTTTGCAGAATAGGCAAGCGCTGACAGATGAGCAGATTTTACAGCTTGAGCGCATAGGCAGAAAGATTGAAGAACATTTCGGCAGCCCCCAGGACATCGAATGGTGTTTGGTTGATGATACATTTTATATTGTCCAGAGTCGGCCAATCACTACTTTATACCCGATTCCTGAAGCGAATGATCAAGAAAATCACGTCTATGTATCTGTTGGTCATCAACAAATGATGACAGACCCGATGAAACCATTGGGATTGTCTTTTTTCCTGTTGACGACTAGGGCGCCCATGCGTAAAGCTGGTGGAAGGTTATTTGTTGATATCACACATAATCTGGCTTCGCCTGTCAGCAGAAAAATGGTAATAGATACCTTGGGAAAATCTGATCCGCTCATAAAAGACGCACTTATGACCATCGTAGAGCGAGAAGATTTTATCAAATCGTCACCAGATGGTCAAAAAGTACCGAGTCCCAGTAAAAGTAATAAAGGTACATCGTCTTCGGATTTTCAAACACAAATCGAAAACGATCCGACAATCGTTTCTAATTTGATTAAGAGTAGTCAAACATCGATAGAAGAGTTAAAACAAAACATCCAAACGAAATCAGGATCAGATTTATTTGATTTTATTCTAGAAGATATTCAGCAATTAAAGAAGATTTTATTTGACCCACAAAGCTTGGGTGTAATTATGGCTGCTATGGATGCTTCATCATGGCTCAATGAAAAAATGAACGAGTGGTTAGGTGAAAAAAACGTAGCAGACACGCTTTCTCAATCTGTACCAAACAATATTACTTCGTCTATGGGTATGACGCTATTGGATGTAGCAGATGTGATTCGTCCTTATCCAGAAGTAATTGATTATTTACAACATGTAAAAGATGATAACTTTTTGGATGAACTGATTGAGTTTGATGGTGGACAGGAAACCCAAGACGCTATCTATGATTATCTCAACAAATACGGAATGCGATGTAGCGGAGAAATCGATATTACTAAAACTCGTTGGAGCGAAAAACCAACTACACTTGTTACCATGATTCTCAGTAACATCAAAAATTTTGAGCCTGGTGCCAGCAATCGGAAATTTGAGCAAGGACGACAGGAAGCGCTGAAAAAAGAACAAGAGTTATTAGATCGATTGAAACAATTACCAAATGGTGAACAAAAAGCCAAAGAAACAAAACGAATGATTGACCTAATTCGGAATTTCATCGGTTATCGTGAATATCCAAAATACGGTATGGTTAATCGCTACTTCGTTTATAAGCAGACTTTACTGAAAGAAGCCGAACAACTCGTACAAGCCAAGGTTATTCATGAAAAAGAAGATATTTACTATCTCACTTTTGAAGAACTTCGCGAAGTTGTACGCACAAATAAACTTGATTACCAGATCATCAGCAAACGAAAAGACGAGTACAAATTCTATGAAAAACTAACTCCCCCACGTGTTATCACGTCTGATGGTGAGCGAGTTGCAGGTGAGTACAAACGAGAAAATCTTCCAGCCGAAGCTATTGTTGGTCTACCTGTTTCAAGAGGAGTTATAGAGGGACGGGCACGTGTTATCTTAAACATGGAAGATGCAGAGCTAAAAGATGGAGATATATTAGTCACCTCTTTTACTGACCCTAGCTGGACACCATTGTTTGTATCCATAAAAGGTCTAGTCACCGAAGTTGGTGGACTGATGACGCATGGAGCAGTTATCGCACGTGAATATGGTTTACCAGCAGTTGTCGGAGTAGAAAATGCTACCAAACTCATAAAAGATGGGCAACGAATTCGCGTGCATGGAACAGAAGGGTATGTTATATTATTATACTGCGGTTAACTCCATAATTTTAGTACTAGCTCTTGCAACTGACTCTGCTAACTTATCCCCGCCATATTCTTCGTTTTCAACATGAATAAAGGTAATATCAGTAATGCCCATAAACCCAAAGACGGTAACAAGGTATGGGTCATGATGATTCATCTTCTCATATCGCCCACCAGGATGAAAGCCAGAATCGCCTCGTGCTTCGACGATAAACATTTTCTTACCCAGTACTAAGGGCTTGAAAACATTGGCAGAATCATTCGGTTCAAATGCAACAGTTCGTCCCACTCGAACAATCTGATCAATGTAAGCCTTAAATGTACTGGGAACGCTAAAATTATACATGGGAACACCAATGACATAAATATCAGCCGCTAAGAATTCATCTACTAATTGATCACTGATGCTAATGGCTTTTTGTAGTTCAGGTGTATGTTGTTCTGGTGAAGAAAATGCGGCAGCTATCCAACTTTCATCAACATGGGGAACGGGATGGCGCCCAATATCTCGATAAGTAACAGTATCATTAGGATGAGCTAGCTGCCATTTTTCAACAAACTCTCTGGTCATACGGCGAGATTGTGAGCGTGTACCGCGCGGACTGGCATCGATGTGCAATAAATGTGCCATAATTGTTAACTTCCTGTTGAATTAAAACCAGCAAAATAATCAATCACAATTTCAGGTTACAGAAGCCACTCGCGACTGTGCTATCTAATTCCTGTGAAACTATCAAATTCTTGCGGTCAAGTTTCCAGCTACTAGGTAAAATCTTTTTGTGACTATGGCGCCTTTGAATTACGGTTAAATCATTAAAAAAACCTTTTAACTAAATCGTAAGAATATTCAATTACTGCTTCGATGTAAGAAAAATTCAACAGTTCACCTACAAAATAGGTGTTCTTTATTCCTTGCAAATTTTCTAACCGCTCGTAAAATTTATTTTCTATATCTACAATATCTACATGAGGAAAATACTTCCATTCAGCAGAAACATATTTTTCTTTTATTGTTGCTCCTATTTTATTTAAATCTTCTACCATGATTTTTTCAATATCTTGTTCTTCTTGCCTATCATTTGCAATCACATAAAAATCATAGAGATTTATATCTGGATACCTGCGATACCAACACATTATATGACCCTGTTTGTCGGAATAAAAATTACTAGGCAAATACCCTATACTTCTTTTAGGCATATTCTCCATAATTAAAGCAAAAGTCCAATATTTATTATACTTAATTTTAGAAAATAATTCCTCCTCATCAAGTGTAGTATCTAAAAAATTTAAAGAATTGTCTAGAGGACAAGCTAGAATAAGTTTGTCGAATTCCAAAACTTCTGTTTGAGTTTCAACTTGTATTGTTTCATTCCTTTTTATATTATTTATTTGCTGTTGATAGCGAACATCAAATTGTTCTGCCATTTTTTTCTAAACATTAGCAGACCCATCTAAAAATATAAAACCAGTTTGTGTTATTACTGATAGTACAAGAGGAAGTTTAAGAAATTTTAAATAATATGCTGTTGACACCTTATCAAAATATCCATATCCATAAGCAGCACAAACTGAATTGGAAAATTTTTCAAATAACTCTAACTTATTCTGTTTACAAAAGCACTCAAAAGATTTAATTAGCTCATTATTGATATTTTTAAAGCCTGGTTTAAAGATTTTTATATACTTGAACTGTAAATATGGTAACTTCACAAATACTTGCCATAAAAATTTTATTGTTTCTAATTTACTAATTAGTTCTATCTGCTCTCCACTACTATTAAAAAAAGCTCTGTCTTTAGTAAGAGGCGCCACCTTTAATCCTAAGTAGTTAATAATATCAAGAGTTTTTTGAGAACAATAAGGAATAACTACTGCACCAAGCTCAAAATTACGACCTTGATAGTAAAAAGTGTGACATTTGCCGCCTGCGTATGTTTCTTTTTCTAGTAAGGTAATATTTTTATACCCTTTTTTTCTGAGAGCTAAAGCTGCACTAAGTCCTGCGGCGCCAGCACCAATAATGCCAATTCTCGTATTATTACTTAACATAGTTTAGCCGCAAAAACAACTATAATTATAAATTAAAATCGCCAACTTTAAGACTTTTTGGTAAGTAATCACACAAGTGAATATAATTAGGATTAAACGCAATTAAGTTTGCCTGTATGAAAAGTTCTGCTACCCGCCCAACTCTTAAGGATTGCTTACCCTGCTTATCTAGCGAATCGCAAGGCTGGGAGAATATTGTAGTTGAGAAATTTCAACATCAGAAAGGAGAAGGAAATTGTAGCTACAGTTCGGAGCATACAATTTGTCTGTCGCTTGCCCCTCGTCCAGTTCGCTTAATGCAAATTCAGGGTGATAAAACCTATACAGGGCTATACGGCAAAGGGGACATTTCTATTACACCAGCCAAAGTACCTTTTTTCGGGCGCTGGGATGGAGAAGATCACTATTTACAAATTCGGATTGCATCTGGGTTTATTCAAACTGTCGCCCTTGAAGCTCTAGCAATTAACCCCGATAACTTAGAATTACAGTCAGAATTTCGGATTCGTGATCCACAGATTGAGGCAATTGGCATGATGCTGCTAACTGAACTTCAACAGGGCAATTCAGGCAGCAAGCTCTACATTGATTCCTTAGCAAACGTTTTAGCAGTACACTTAATTAGACAATACGCTACCACCAAACCGCAGATTCCCATTTTTGAAGGTGGATTATCTGAACGGCAACTATTACAAATCTTAGATTATATCCACGAACATCTACATAAAGATATCAAGCTTATTGATTTAGCAGGTCTATTGGGTATCAGTCAATTTCATTTTAGCCATTTATTCAAACAATCTCTTGGCACAACTCCCTATCAATATTTGCTTCAACAACGGGTGGAACGCGCGAAGCAATTATTGAAACAAAATAATCACTCGATTATGGAAATAGCTTTTTTATGTGGTTTTAATAGTCACAGCCACTTGAGTAAACAGTTTCGGCAACTCGCAGGCATGACACCGAAAGCTTATAGAACGCTAAAATAAGCTAGCTACTATAGTAAACACTGATATAACTTTAATTACCAACTATAAACACAAAGCTAACGCATCTTATTTATCGACTCAGTAAATCTTGGTGTTTTCATGTTATGTAATATTTCATTCAATATAACTTTTCCAAACAATAATTGTCCTTCGTATGACATCAATGAAATTTCTCTGGCGCCAACTTGCCGATAAAATTCTCGGAGACGGGGAGTATCCATGCTCAAAACGCATACTGAATTTTTCGGCTGTAAAGATAATGCAAATTTCAGAAATATCATCGCGTAAAACATGTGACAAACCTGCTGCATCAGGAAGAAGCGCTAATCCATTGAACAAGTTGAATGATTATACCGTTTGGGTCTTTAACCTGAAAAAACCTTTCGCCCCAAAGTTCGGTTTGAATTGGCGTTATAATTGGCGCCCCTTCTTTTTGTAATCGACTATATTCGCTATCGATGTCATCCACCACGAAGACAATCAGCAAACCATCTGCTCGATGTCCGCGCATATGGGTTGGTTTAAAAGTTTTTAGCCCAGTTTGAAGGAAAATAAGGTTGAAACCAGCATCTTGCCTAGAGACTAAAAAATTCTATATTACAATGTAACACACAAAAATTTAATTCGGTCAAAAATATCGAAAAAAATTGGGCAGCATCAGCCTTGTAGTATGTATTAGGAGGCAATGATTATACATCAGTCTTAGGGCTGATATATATATTTTAAGTCGCAGGCAGGGTCTCCTACCTCACCGGAATGCACGCCTGTCTAGAAATCGGGCTTCTTGACAAAGACTTTGCTATAAATAGGTGCAGGCTTTCAATCCTTCGGTGTTAATAACGGCAAACGATACCAACCAAAAATGGCTAATGCTATTAGCAAGCAACCGAACTGTATAATCACCTGTTCAACATTCAATAACTCGGTCATAACCCCAGCCAGTAACAAACCAAAAGGACCACCAATAAAGTGAATAGCATTAAATGATGTAAAAACTTTTCCTGCTATTATTTCTGGTGTTTCTTCAAGCAAAATTGTTTGGGACAAAGGATTACCCGCTCCCAATAATAAGCCAGCTAAACCTGTGGATAATATGACTTGGTACTGATTAGTGGCAAAGGCGCCAAGCATAATAGAACCTCCTGTTAAAAGTAACCCACCATAATAAAGTGCTGAACGTGAAAATCTATTGGAAAGCAGTGAGAAAGATGTTGCACCAATTGTTGCCGCCAATCCAAATACTGATAAGCTAATGCCAAGTAATGTATTGCTACCAAACTTACTCGTCGCCAACACAGGTAGAAGTAGGCTCAAAAATGGCAGGATAACAAAATTTGCAACCATACCAACAATTGTTAAAGGTCTAATTTCAGGGTGCTTCAAGATAAACTTTATACCCGATAGTGCAGCATCTTCGGCGCCTCTTGATACTTGAACTCGTCTTGGTATTGCAATCAAAAATATACCCGCACAGACTAAAAAAGTAGCAGCATTAATGAAAAACGTATTGATGATTCCAGTTGCACTAATCAAACCAACACCAATAATAGGGCCAAGAAAATCAGCCCCATTTTCAAGTCCTCCTCGCCATGAGTTGATTTTTTGTAATGATTTACCCGATAAAGAAGCCAAACTTGGTACTAATGTTTGTCTAGCTGATGTTCCTGTTGGGTCAAACAACGCTCCTAAGAATACCAATAGAAAAATCAATAATGTGGAAACTTCATCAAAGTAAATAAAAGCCAATGGCAAGGCAAGAACAGAAAAAAAACTTAATATATCTGCTGTGACGCTGGTATTCCAGGCGCCGAATCTATCAATCGCGCGTCCACCTACAATAGCAGCCAATACTATCGGGATGATGTTGCCAACACTGGCAATTCCAGTAATCAAGGGAGAATGAGTATATTGTAATACTAGTATAGGAATTGCAACAGCAGCGATTTGATTTCCTAAGAGAGACAATGATTCTGCAACGATTAAGCTAATTATTGACATTGAACGAACATTAGATTCGATATATATTATGTTACAAATGTAGTATAAAATGAAAAAAGGTGTGATAATCAAATATATGAGCGAAAATACAAAAACACAGCAAGAAGTACTTGAGTTAGCCCATAAACACGGTTTGAGGATACAACCAGATTCCCTAAAATTCAATAAATCGGGGCTTGATTTTGAAGTCGTGTTGGCGACTTCTTGTGAAGGAGAACGCTGGATTTTACGTTTTCCTAGACGGGAAGATGTTCTGCCATTGGTAGATAAGGAAAAACGCACGCTTACGCTAATTGCTCCCCTTCTAACTGTGGAAGTACCGCGATGGTTCGTTTCTACGGATGAACTTATTGCTTATAAAGCATTAAATGGCGTACCTGCTGGCACAATTGATTCCGAAGCAAAAGCTTATATTTGGGAAATTGATGAAACCAACGTGCCTAATCAATTCCATGAATCGTTGGCTAGGGGCTTGGTTTCTCTTCATCAAGTCAGTATCGAGAAAGCGCGTGCAGTTGGTCTTCCGGTTGAAACCATCGAGGACGTGCGCGCGGGGATGAAGCGGAGAATGGATACAGTAAAGTGCGAGTATACCATTGGTGAAAAGTTATGGAACCGCTGGCAAAATTGGCTCGAAAGTGATGTGCTTTGGCCGTCCAATACAGCGTTAACTCATGGTGATTTACATGCTGGGCATATTTTTATTAATGCACAGGCACAGGTTATCGGCTTTATTGACTGGACTGAAGCAGCTGTCACTGACCGAGCAATTGATTTTGTTGCCCACTACCACACGTTCGGTAAAGATGCTCTTGATAAACTGATCTTGGCATACGAATTAGCTGGTGGGCACGTTTGGGCAAAGATGGCAGAGCATGTAATTGAACTAACTGCTTCTTATCCAATCGCAATTGCAGAATTTGCCCTGAAGTCGGGCTTGGATGAATACAAGGAGATGGCTAGGCAGTCACTTTGCGCTTTGGATTCGGAGTAATTTGCTATACACACAGTCATTTTAAATGATTACCCAAAGTTGCTGGTCAAATTTCATCCTTTGCGGCAATTCTAACAAATGTGTCATAGACAAACTAAGGCTAAAGGAAGTCAGCATGATTGTTAGAAATCGCCATATTTGTGTGAGTGTGATTTGCCCGTTAGCTTACAACAATAATATAGATTTTAATTATACAAATTGATGGTAAGACGGCGCCACTACCAAAGGGCATAATTAACTAATTATTCATTCTTTGTGTTTTTTGTGCCTTTGTGATTCATTCCTCTTCTCTCTGTGTTCTCAACTATCCACCCTGGAAGACATTACCAGAAAGAAAACCCGTTTCTTTGAGCAGGCGCCTTAATTCTACATGAGGAAGTTTCGTATCTTTGAGTTTATTACCCCACATCTGGGCAAAGAAGTTTTGCATCAGGGTTATAATGCTGCGGTATTTGACAATAGTTGCAACATAGTATTCATCTAACTTTACAACTCCATCAACATGTATTTGTTCGATGTTGTCGAGTAATATAGAGCGCAGTTCATAATATTTTAAGCTTTCTTTAATGCCATATTTTTGTATTATCCTGCGTTTATCGTCTTCCGAACATGAATTATAAGGTGCCCAAATCAGATGCCCAACATTCCGCAGAACTTCTCCATAGTCATAAAATGTATTTTGCTCAAAGAAAGACTCTTCTTCATTCGTTAAGGCAAAACTTTTATCAAGTACCAAACCAAAATCTGTCAAATATATTTGCTCACCATCGGTGAGAATATTTTGAAAATGCGCGTCGAAGTGAATAATTCCTGATTTCCTCAAAAAGTCAATCGTCGTGCATAAATCATCTAGGGCTTTTTGAAGTTTACTAGGATTTTTTTGTAGCCATTTATCCAGAAGATATGGTATGTATTCTAGAAAGATAACCAACTCATAGTTAGCATTTGCTCTATCTAACACATAGTTTTTAACGTTAGTATTATTACCCCATTGTTCCATATTTACACTATTCGCACGGCGCCCAAAAAAAGGAATAATCCGATAATGGTACATTAGTGGAAAGGTAGCAATTGCCTCTTCTAACACCCAGTGAGTTGTTTTGATACAAGTAATAAGCTCACGGAAGACTCCAAAACCAGTGGAACCAAAACCATAATTATACGATGTCGGCAGGTTATAGAAGTTTTTGGTAGAGAATAGGTTGTTATATTCAAGGTTTGTAACCGGAATACGTTTTACAAAGACTTTAGATTGTCCAAAAACTATAGCCTGATTTTGACCCCAACCTGTACTTGACTCATTTGACTCATTATTCTCCAACAGAGAACACAATTGTGCATTATCCAATTGAGCAATTTGTGAACTAAGCGTAAAATACCTTTTCCTTCTAAGTTCTGTATCTTGATGAACCATTTTTCTTTGTTTACATTATTGACACTATCTAGAGACAAGGGTTCAATCGCGTCTCTACCAACCAATATCGCTGGACATCACCGAGAAAGCAACTTCATCTGGAGTACCACTGCGTTTTAACTCAATATGAGGACGATTCCAATACTGCTCGGTTAAGGGGATAACGTAGGCTGAAACCCTTATAATATTGTTGTTTATGATGCCGAAAAAAGCTTAACCGAGCAGTATTGCCATTACTCCTACTTATAGCTGCTAGCTTGACGAGTAAACATCAAATGATACTGTCCCTCTAATCTCATTAATTCATCATGAGTTCCCATCTCAATAATTTGACCGTGTTCTAAAACAACTATTCGGTCGGCGAGTTTTGCTAAAGCAAGACGATGGCTAACTATTACCGCAATTCTCCCTTTCGCTAAAGTGCGGAAAATTTCGTAAATTTCATTTTCCGTTTTTGGGTCTAAGTTCGCTGTTGGTTCATCAAGTATAACTAATTCAGCGTGAGATAATCGCAGCAAAGCACGAGCAATAGATAAGCGTTGCCATTGTCCCCCTGATAAGTCAACCCCACCTTCAAGTTGTTTACCTAAAAGAGTTTCTAGACCATTTTCTAATTTATCAATTACCTTCGTCATCCCTGTTTCAGCTATAGCTTCGGTGATAGCAGCATGATTTTGTATATCTGGAAGATAGCCAAAGCCAATATTTTCTCGAACAGTGGTAGGAAAGCGAGCATAATCTTGCATGACAACGGCGATGCGTTTGCGTAGTTCTTCGATGCTAAAGTCTCTTAAATCCTGATTATTCCAAATAATGTTACCTGCGCTGGGGTCGTATAAACGACATAATAATTTCGCTAAAGTTGTCTTTCCGGTGCCGTTTTCACCCACCAGCACTATCATCTCGTTTGGTTTAATCGTCAAATTAATGTCGCGTAAAATTTGGCGTTCGCTATTTGGGTAGCTGAAAGATAAGTTTTGAATTTGAATTCCTTCCGAGAGAAGTGGAGAATGGGGAATAGGGGTTAGAAAATTTTTTGTTTGTGGAGATAATCTTGGTTTTAACTCTAAAAGTTGGAAAATGGGGGTAGTGGCTAGAGAAACATCATATAATTCTCCACCACCAAAAATAAGGAACATTAAACTACGCTGTACTTGTAAAATTACGCCGCTATATAAAGCCAAATCTCCAAGAGTATTTTTTTTAGCTAATACTCCAAAAACTATATATACATAAGGTAAAGCGATACCCAAACCACTAAGTAATGACCAAGCAAAAATTTCTTGACTTCCACGACGGCGAATTTTTTCCATTCCTTTAAACATAGTTTGAAAAAGCCCTTTCCACCGCTCTAACAGTAAGCTTTGGAGATGAAATAAACGCAACTCTTTAGCGTAAGCCTCCCCACTTAGCATCATCTTGTATAAATTCATTTCACGCGCGATAGGAGCTTGGGTTTCTTCGGCTCTCCAACTGAGTTTGCGATATTTCATATCTACATACAGAGCAGGAGTTGCACAGCTAAATAAAATAAACGGCACCCACCAAGCAAGGGAAGCAGAAAGCAATACAGCAGGAACAAAAATAAAAAAGCCCTGTAATGTCTGAACTAGTCGAAAAGAAAGCTCTTTAAGTCGCAGAACACCTTTTTCTGTTAACTGAACTATGTTGAGTAAATCAGGTGATTCAAATAAAGCAATGTCCTGAAAATTGGCAATTTTATCTAGTACTTTCAGTTCAACAAAACCCTGAACTCTATCTGCCAAAGTGGCGAAGAAAAAACTCGTAATAGTTCCCACAGAATCAGCAAATAAATTCAGCAGTAGTAAAATTGCTATGCTATAAAGTAAAGAATAGTGAGAAGTAACTAGATCGACGGGATTTTCTACTGTCTGTGTGCTGAGAATCTTAGTAATATCATCAATGATCAACTTGTTCAACCAAACAACAATACTTGGTATTGCTCCTGCAAATAAGGTCAAAATTGTCACATAACGTAGCTCCCGTGGAGCAGCTTGCATCACCACAACTACACTGCGGTGAAGCGCTTGGAAGGTTGTTGATTGTATGACTTTCATATTACGTATTTTTTCGTAGAGAATAAAAGCACAAACGCACCATTAGCTTATGTGAAGGCACAAAAGCAACATGCCTAATATGGACAATTATTTGTTGAAGTAGCCAATTACTCAGATTTATTTACCTTGGGAATTATTCACCTGCTCAATTACGAAGACGGAAAAATTTTAGCCTTCACACTGTAACATAATATTTCAATATGTTACATCTAACTTATGGTAGTAGACAGATACAGCAATTTTCTGAGATGATTTAAATAATAGAACAGGTAAGCACTGTTAAAAAAAGTCTAAAAATATACATAAACCCCTCTCCAAACCTGCCAGCGATTCAAGGGTCAGAAGCTAGATGTGCGACAGCACGTCCAATATAACGGGGTATTTCGGCAATTTGATAGGCATGACATTAGTCACGTTATTTTTTTGTTGAAACGTGGCTAAAGTCATGCTTTGCCTTTTAGAATGGAAGCAGACTAATACTACGGAAGCTTCCCATTTTAACGGTAGGATTCAAATTCCTCAATTCTTTGTTTTAACCAATTATCAAATAACTCAAAGAGAATTTTTGCATATAGTGTTTCATCTAATTGCGGTGTAATTATTTCTTCAACAAAAATTAAATGTACACCTTCTGAAGTTATAACTGGCTTAATAATTTGCGGTGGAGTGGCGCCGAATACAGCAGCAGAAATTTCTGGTTTTAAATCGTTGCGACTTTGTATACCTTTGTATCCACCATAGCGACGAGCTTCTGTATCTTGAATATATTGGTGAGCAATTTCAGGAAAACTTATATCTTCTTCGCTGACAGCATAAAAAAGTTCCATCGCTAAATCTTTATCATCAAGTATGACTTCATACATAACGACTTGTGTGTAATCAAACTGATGTTCGATAAAAAATTGTTGAACCTGGTCTGCGAATAAATGTTCTGTTAATTTTGATGTCAGAACATTGTGATAAACTAATTCCTCAAACTCATCTAAAGATAGATGATTTTTTTCTAACCATAGCCAAGTTTTATCAGCGCTAGAAAGATTATTGATTAGGCGCAAGTTATCTGCTGCTTTTTGTAATTCCTCTGCTTCTATTTTAATACCTGCTTCTTGTGCTGCATGTGTAATAATCTTGCGAGTGATTATTTCCTCGACAATAATGCTCACTTGACAAGATAACTTCATTTGATAAAGTAACTCATCATTAGATATATTAAGAGATTCCAACATGATACAACTCCTATAAAATAAAATCGTAGGTTGGGTGGAGGCTTTGCGGAACCCAACATAAAGAAATCCAACATTAAATTAAAGCTTTAATCCATCTTTTTGCAGCTTTTTAAATGGGTCTAGCAGAAAATCAATTATGCGTCGCTGTCTGACAATTACTTCAGCAGTTGCTGTTTGACCTGGTGTTAAATAAACACGTTTATTTTGGTTTTGAATATAAGTTTGTTTCAGCGTAATTTCTAATTCATAATTTTCTTGCTTTCCTTGAGGGGCTTCTACAATTTTCGAGTCCGGTGAAATCCAGCTTAAATTACCTTCTAGTACTCCATATTCTTGAAATGGATAGGCATCAAATTTTAGTTTGACTGGCATTCCTATACGCAAAAAGCCACTTTCAGTACTGGGCATTTCGGCTCTAAATATAATTGGTACTCCTTTTGGCGCCACTTGAGCAACTGTTTGTCCTGGTTGTAGAACTGCTCCAGCATGGTTTACACTTAATTGAAAAATCGTGCCATCAGTAGGAGCGAATAGTGTTCGCTGCTGCATTTGCACTTGTAAGGAGAAAATTTGTTTTTTCGTTTGAGCAATTTCTGATTGCACATCTACATGCTGAGATTGTAGTTCTTTAAACTGTTTTTGAGTTTCTAAAATTGCTAGTTCACCTGTACGATTATTGCGTTGATTAGTGCTTTTTTGTTTGCCAATTTCGGTAGTCGCTTGTTCGATATCTGACAGAGCTTGCTCGCTTAATCGTTTGCGTTCTAACATAACACCTTGTACTTCTTCTAATTTACTCTTGGAAATGGCGCCTTGTTTCCACAAAAATTTATGACGCTTAACATCGTTTTCTGCGACAGATAGACGCCCTTTTTCAAGGATGTGTACTTTTTTACTAGAGTTGACTCGTTGTTGAATTTGGTTAAGTTGAGCGAGTTGCTCAGAATCTTGAGCTTGATTTTGTAGTTGCTGAGTACGACTCGACGCTTGCAATTGGTTTTTTAGTAATTCAATTTGATTAATACGATTATGCAAACCCTCAAGCTTTGCCTGAGCTTGTTGTAGTTCAGCGCGCGCTAATTCTGAGTCTAGTTTGAGTAAAATTTGCCCTTTGGTTACAATTTGACCTTCTTTAATATTAATAGCTGTAACCGTTCCAGATACTGGTGCATCTAATTTCAAAACTTTACCTTGAGGCTCAAGTCTTCCTCTTGCACTACCTGTCTCGTCAACTTTAGATAGCATTGCCCAAGGTAAAACTGTTGCTGCAAATACTATAAGAAAATAAACCAGTCCGCGCGTCCAAACAAGCGGTAAAGCATCAATTATTTCCTTGGTGACAGTAGACCATTCATCAATTACAGATTTAGAAGGTTTTACTTGACGATTTTGATTTAGGGGTTCTTGCATGATAGATTAATTTGGAACTTGTTGTTGGTTGAGGTAGAAGTACAGACCACGTTTAGCCATTAATTGATTGTGATTTCCGCTTTCAACTAGTAAGCCTTTGTCTAGTACTAAAATTAGGTCAGCGTTGCGTACTGTTGAGAGACGATGGGCAATTATTAGGGTTGTTCTTCCTTTAAGGATTTTGCTGAGGTTATTTTGAATTATTCGTTCTGACTCTGTGTCAAGACTGCTTGTCGCTTCGTCTAAAACCAATAATTGGGGATTTCCTAATAATGCACGCGCGATGGCAATACGCTGTCTTTGTCCACCAGAAAGCATTCCACCACCTTCACCAATTTGAGTTTCGTAACCCATTGGTAGTGAGTTGATAAATTGATGGGCGCCTGCTAGTTGACTTACTTCAATAATTTCTTCTAGCGGAGCTTCTGGGTAAGCAATACTAATGTTCTCGTGGATAGTACCACCAAACATAAATGTATCTTGGTCAACTACACCTATTTGTTGTCGCAGCGAACGTACAGAAACAGTACTAATATCGGCGCCATCAATAAGTATTTTTCCATCGGTAGGTAAATAAAGTCCTAGAAGTAACTTGGCTAGTGTTGTTTTCCCAGAGCCACTACGCCCTACTAATGCTACAATCTGACCTGGTTGTACTTCAAAGTTAATGTTTTCCAGAATGTTGGCATCAGCATCTTTTTGATAACGAAATGTAACGTTTTTGAAACAAACATGACCGTTAATTGGAGGTAGAAAGTTAAGATTACTAGATTGTAAATCTTCTTCTGGTTTAGCTTCAATTACATCATTGATTCGCTCAATTGCAATAATTACCTCCTGCAATTCATCCCATAACCTTGTTATTCTTTGGAAAGGGTTGATGACATTACCAAGCAACATATTAAAAGCGACTAACTGCCCAATAGTCAGTTCATTGTGAATTACCTGCCATGCTCCTAACCATAATAATCCGATAGTAGCCAACATTTCAATAGATGAGCTAATACTTTGGATTACGTTTCCAATTAGTTGCCCAGAAAAACTAGCTTTGATTGACTTCCCAAACAATTCTTCCCATTTCCAACGTACTGTTTGCTCAATAGCCATCGATTTGATAGTGCTAATTCCTGTTAAAGATTGAATTAAATATCCAGTCTCTTCATTAGAAGTAGCAAATATTTTTCGTGAAACACGTCGCAGAAAAGGGGTAGCACACAATGCTAGTAATATATATGGTGGTAAAATTATTAAAGTTAGTAGTGTTAGTCTCCAACTGTACCAAAACATTAATCCCAAATATACAAATACTGTAAGCATATCCATAAATATAGATAGTGCTTGGTCTGTAAAAAACTTTTGGATTTTTTGATTTTCTTGAACGCGCGAAATAATATCTCCTACGTATCGTGACTCAAAGTAAGAGAGAGGTAATCGAAAAGTATGATTAATAAAACCAACAATCAGCGCTAAATCAACTCGATTTGCAGTATGGTCTAACAGGTATTCTCTTAGTGCAGTTAAAGCAATTTGCATTACTCCAAAAATTAATAATCCTAGTCCGATAGCAGTCAAGGTTAACTCACTCCGCTGAACTACAACTCGGTCTAAAATTAACTGAGTAAATAGCGGTGTAACTAACCCAAAAATCTGAAGTAAAACAGAAGCAAATAATACCTCAATCAATACAATTTTATGAGGTCTTAAGAGTTTTAGAAATACCCATAGTGGCTGATTTTTCTCATCAACGTCTTTCAGTACAACAGTAGGTGTTAGTAATAAAGCGTACCCAGTCCATCCAGCTTGAAATTCTTCATTGGTAAGAACACGTTGACCAATTGCTGGGTCTGCAATCACAACGTACTTAGGCGCCACTTCATAAACTACAATATAATGCTTCCCCTCCCAGTGAGCAATTGCAGGTAAGTTGTGCGTTCCCAATTTATCGAGACTAGCTTTTACAGGTCGAGTGGCAAACCCAACACTCTCTGCCGAGAAAGCCAAATTTCTTAGCGATATACCATTGCGGTCAAACTCGGCAATAGAACGCAGATGATTTATACTAAAATCCTTACCCCAATAACGACCTATCATTACCAAACAAGCGGCGCCGCAATCAGCAGCACTTTGCTGCTCAAACAAAGGATAGCGACGAATAACTTTTTGCCACCAATGGCTTACTTGTAAAGTGGGGCTAGGAAAATAAGCCTGATTAATTTTAGATTTGGGATTGGGGATTTTGCTCTGCACATCAACAGATTGGCGAATTGCAACTTCCGACTTAGAATTTGAAAATTCCTCTGTTTTTTTATTTTTGGTTGGTACGGCGCCCGACTGGTGAAATTGAACTATCAATAAATCTTTTTGAATTGCTTGATGATGTAAATGATTTTTGACATTAGGATGTTGTTTGAGTAAAGGCTTTAACAAATCACCATTGAGGTAACAAAGTTTTAAATTTAATGAAGCTTTAGCAGAGTACGCTTGAAAATGCTTATCTGAAAATAAAGTTACTTCACCAAATGACTCACCTTCAGACAGAGTAACGATTAAATTGTCAGCTTTATCGAATAATCTGACTTTGCCAGCAAGAACCAAGTAAATGCCAACTGCCCCATCTTCTGCCTGCCAGAATTGTTTTCCTACTGGCGGCTCAACGATTTGAATTTTTTCATGTAGAGACGAGATATATCGCGTCTCCACTCCAAACATATGAGCTAGCTGTTGACTGATATTTTCTAAATCCAAAACAAATTTCGTAGATTTCATGACCTTATTAAAAAAACGTATCACAGCACCTTCCACAAGAACAAAACAACCATCCGCTACATCCGTTGCATCCGTTGCAGTGGTAAATCCTCAATTTTAATCCTTTGCAAATGGATATGTTGATTTTCTTCAACTTTATCTTTCCTTGGTCGAGTCGAAAGACCCATTTCTTTAAGCAGACGATTAATATGGCAACTACTAACTTGAACTCCAATTTCTTTTACCAAATGCTTTGCTAACCATTGCGCTGTCCAACGTCCAAATGGATAACCATACTCGCGCGGACTATGACTCACCAGTTCCTTTAAACGCATAAGATAAGAATCATTCACAGTTTTTGGGCGCCCGATACGACGGTCATCCCATAGATGTGCCTTTCCTGTTTGTGCAATCACAATCCAATAACGCGCGGTTTCTGGACAGCAACCTAAAGCTTTACAAATTTCCGCCTGTGATTTCCCCGCATCAGCAAACAATATAATCTCTATGCGCTGACGATATTCCGCGCGCAAATTAGTTTCCAGGTTTTTTAGCAAAAGTTTTCTTTGAAAAGGCGTTAAGTACAAGCTAAGATTTTCCATAAAAAATCCCTCCTACAAAGCTTTCAATCTAATACCCCAATTTCTTTGGGTAATATATGCCTCTCTTTCGGACTCAAAACACCTGATATTCTGCAATCTGTTACAAAGCTTTACAATATTTCATAAAAAACCTTGAGAAAACTGTCACAACTGTAGTTCCGCTGATGTGCCGTTGCAATACCGCCTATAACCTCCAACTTCATAATGCATGGCGTGCGAATACGGGAGCAAGTGGCACATAAAAAACGTAGGGTGCGTGACGCTACAGAAACATTTCAACGTAGTTATAAGACTTATAGCGTCACGCACCGACTTATGGTTGTGACAATATCGTAAATCCTACAATTTAAAGAATTAAAACAAAACATCTTTAATTATGCATAAACAATAAACTTTAAAACCTTGATTTTATTATTTTAAATTTACACAATAGTAATTAAATTACGTCTGCTATCGTTTCTAGGATTGTTAGTTTCTAACTAGTACCTCAAGTAGCACGTTATTTATAGCTAATCTAATTCAAAAAAATTTCATCTAAGAGGAAAACAATGGCTACTATCAAAATTTCCAATTTGCGTCCGACTGGCGCCGAACTTTTTTCAGATTCCGAAAGCTACATGAATGAACTGGGTGACAGCGAACTAGTTAGTGTCAATGGTGGACTAACTTCCCCTCTTTGCATTGTAACTGCTATTAGAGTCGGATATGCTGCTGCTCGTTCCTCACAGCAATGTGCTATAGGCATAGCAGGAGCAATTGGTGGTGCTGGTCGCTTGGTGGAACGTCTACGCAAAAAATAACCTGAAATGAGAGCATTCCAAATGTGTAATAAGCCTCTAGGCTATGTACAAAATTGGGATGCTCGCCTAAGCCAAATTTATAATTAAGCAGAAAAATGACACTTTTTTTAAGTTCAAAAAACGTTTTTGATTATTTACTCGCAGAAAAAATTTGCACTCAAGAAGAGCAAGATTTGAACAAAGTTGAATTTAAAGATGCCAAAAATTTTAATTTGTTACTGACTTTACAAGATGGGCGTAAATTACTTGTCAAGCAGGAACGTTACAACCAAGAAGGAAAAACTGTCGGCGAATTTTTAGGTGAATGGCAAATTCAAGAATTTATTGTCAAAACTTCTCAACTTTCCCACATTCGCCCATTAATCTCTGAAATGCTTCATTTTAATGCAAATCATTCAATTATTATCTTCAACTATCTCAATGACTATGGCGATGTCACTGATTTTTATGTAAAGAAGAATGCTTACCCAACCACAATTGCAGCTTCAATTGGAAAAGCTTTAGCTACAATCCATCGTGACACTTTAGATTGTCAGGAATTTCAAAACTTTTTATCTCAAAATCTTGAGGATGTAACCATTGACAAAGTTACTAGCTTTATTCATGGAATAGAACGAATTAGTCCAGAAGTTTTTGGGCTGGTTCCTGCTGATGGTTTGAAATTCTTTGCTCTCTATCAGCGCTATGATAGTCTGGGAAAAGCAATTGCAGAACTCAATACTGCCTTCAAACCTTGTTGTCTAACCCACAACGACCTCAAGCTTAACAACATCCTTTTACATCATGATTGGGAGCAAGCTATCTCTAAAAAAGAGCAACCAATTAATAGTATTATTCGGCTGATTGATTGGGAACGCGGCGCCTGGGGAGACCCTGCATTTGATTTAGGGATGTTGATTGCTAGCTATCTACAAATTTGGCTCGATAGCTTGGTTGTTAATAAATCTATTGATATCGAGGAATCTTTACGCCTAGCTATGATACCGCTTAACATACTCCAACCGTCTATTGCTGCCCTTGCTAAAGCTTATTTCAATAACTTTCCAGAAATGATCGAGCGTCGTCCTAATTTTTTGAAACGAGTTGTGCAGTTTTCTGGCTTTGCTTTAATTCAACAAATTCAGGCAATGCTCCAGTACCAAAAATCATTTGGCAATACAGGTATTTGTATGCTTCAAATTGCCAAGAGTTTATTGTGCCGTCCAGAAGAATCAATCCCAACTATTTTTGGTGTGGCAGAATTTGAACTCACTCACCTCAATGATTCTCTTACTTAACTAGTTTTTAGTCGCACCCTAATATTATGCAATTATTGGATTTTCCTCAAAGTCAACCGCAAACTTCTGTGTTAAATCGAGTGCTGGAGTCTTTTAAAGATATCGCTAGCAATGTTAAGATTAACTCCAATTTCTGTATTAGTCACCCAGCTTATGAACCCTTTGAACTTCCTGCTGAGGTAGTAACCCGTTTTCAGCGAATACCTTTAGAACTTCAAAATAAGTATTTGAGTTTACAACTGCAAAGTTTTATTTACGGTATCTATTACAACGGTTCTATGCAAGTAGGCGGAAGTGCAACAAACCTAGCATTTGGTCAAAACCAAGAAAACAATACTTTTTTGGGAATCAACCTAGAGTTTTATAAGCGTCTACATACAAGTAATAGCGGTGAAGGTTATTTTGAACCTGGTTGGTTGGTACTGTGTCAGGAAAGTGATGGTAGTCTTGCCGTAAAAAGGGGTGGTTTAACTTTGCATATCGACCGCCAACAACATCTACAACTAAGTGAACAATGCGCTAATATCGGCGATTTAGTTTCCATCCGGATGCCTCGGAATTTAGTTCAAAATGGATTTTATGTGGCAGTTAGCAATGCTGGTGCGAATACTTATCCTCAAACAGTAAGAATTTACTTTAATTTAAGTCCCGAAGGTGCGGTCATCGTTATGGAAAGCCTTACACGGCAACTAAATGAAACTAAAATTCCTTTCACATTTAAAGTACTATATGACCCTTCTGACTACAAACGCTACGACTCTGGAGTATTATACTTTGAGCGCGGCGACTATAAAACAGTTCTACAAGTACTTAAGAATATTTATATAGAAAACCAGTTTCATTTTCGTAAGGATATACCTCTGTTCACAAAATTGCTGGCGCCAGGGCTTAGTATAGCAGAAGAGCCAAATTCTAAATTTGCTGACTCAGAAAGCTTTGGTACAAATCGTTGCCAAATAATTGCCAATGCGTTGCTAGAAGCTCGACAACAAGGCAATGAATCAATAGATTATCGAATGAATTGTATCCACAAACATTTTTTTTTACTGGGAATTGACTTACAACGACCTTACCTTAACGCCAATTCTCAAGATATATATACAACTTTTGACCTATCCTAATAGCCGAACAGGCGCCACTGTCATAAGTTAAATTATATATATTTTTTTTGCTCGCGTAACTTACATCTTGCACCACCGACCAATCTATAAGCTACGTCTATGTCCAAGCGTACAAAGAAACTCAAGACACTCATTAGATGGCTAACCTGGTCGGGAGTTTTGGCTACAACTTGCGCTGGAAGCTGGCTAGTTTATGTCCATCAAAAACGACCAACTGAGTCAGTGGCGCCTGTTGTTACTGTAGAACGCGGCAACATTGAAACTACAATTAATGAGAGTGGTATCCTTGAACTGCGTGGTCAGCAAACCCTTAAATCTCCATCAGAAGGCGCCGTTGAACAAGTATTAGTGAAACTTGGAGATAGAGTCAAAGCCAAGCAACCATTAATTATTTTGCGAAACCCCGAACGTCAAACTATTCTCGCTAACCAGCAGTTGCTAATTCAAAAACAGCAACTTACCCTGGCAAATAACCGTCAGAAAGTAGCTGAAGCACAGAAAAAGTTAGAAGTAGCTAAAAAGGAGAATAACACTAATAAACAATTACAAATTCAGAAACAGCGACTGACCTTAAAAGGTAATCGCCAAAAAGTTATTGAAGTTGAAGAAGAACTTAAAGACGAGGAAAGGAAATTTCAGGAACTTGAAGCTCTGGATAAAAAAGGCTTTATTCCCAAAAATGAACTCCGCACCCAAGATGAACAACTTCGCCGTGCAAAATCTGCTGTACGCGCGGCTCAGTTAACTGTTAATAGCGATACATTTGAACTGCAAAACCTTCAAATTGAACTGCAAAATACCCAACAGCAAATGCAAAGCAAAATCATGGAAGCTGAATCTGCTTTACGGGAAGCTCAGTTAGCAGTTAATACTGAAACCCGTGAACTTGAACGGCTTCAATTGGAGTTACAAAAAATTCAGCAGCAACTCCAGAATAATGTTCTGAGTGCCCCTATTGAT
This sequence comes from Dulcicalothrix desertica PCC 7102, assembly GCF_003991905.1. Lineage (GTDB taxonomy): Bacteria > Cyanobacteriota > Cyanobacteriia > Cyanobacteriales > Nostocaceae > Dulcicalothrix > Dulcicalothrix desertica. Next base: position 815,795 of record NZ_RSCL01000001.1, read on the forward strand.
GGTGAGGTTCTCGATATTAAAATCAAAGACGGCGAAGGAGTTCAGCTACGTACCAACATGCTTACTATCGGCGACCCTACCCAAGAACTTGTATCACTTCAACTTTCTACTCTAAATGCCGCTAAAGTCCGCGTCAATCAATTAGCTAGCATTAGTATTATCGGTCCTAATCCTCAGTCGTTCGAGGGACGAGTACAGAGTTTATCTCCCGTTGCAACCGCATCTTCTGGGAGCGAAAATCAAAACAACCAACAATCAGGGCAACCTGGACAGGCAACAGTATCCGCAAAAGTGCGACTAAATAAACCTTCTCGCAAGTTGATTCTTGGTAGCCAAGTAAACGTCGAAATTGTTTTACAACAGCGTCAAAATGTAGTGGTTTTAAATACAGAAGCAATTCAGCGCTCTGAAGAAAAGCTATATGTTTTAGTACAGGATAAACAAGGCAAAACTCACAAGAAAAATATCACTTTAGGTATAGAGGGGTTAACTGAAGTAGAGGTGACATCTGGTTTACAACCTGGTGAACAAGTAGTGTTACCTACAACTGATTCCAATTCTCCTCAAGACAAATCACAAGAAAGTGACAGCGAATAACATGAGTATCACACCTTTTGATCTACTAAATCTTACTATTCGTTCTTTAAGCGGCAACCCTTTACGCTCCACCCTAACTACCTTGAGTGTTTTTATAGGTGTAGCTGCGGTGACAGCAACGCTTCAAGTCGGTAGCATTAGTCGGTCAGTTATTGCCCGTCAAATTGCAGAGCGAGATGCACCCCAAGCTACAGTATTCCCAGAGTCTCAACTTAGGTTAGAAGACATCAAATTTTTGCAACAAAGGCTTGTGGGGTTAAGAGCAATTAGTGCCTCCAGTTTCCCAACTTCTTCTCGAACTCTATTTCAAGATCAGGAAGCTAATCCTTTAATGCTGGGTGTCTCCCAAAACTTTTTGCTTACATCAGGTAAACAATTAGTAAGGGGGCGATTTTTTACAAAAGCAGATTTTGTTAGCTATCGACCTGTGGTAGTAATTGATCAATTTCTTGCAAATAAACTTTTTAAAAACCAAAAGCCTATCGGTCAGCGTATCTATACCGAACGCCGACCTTATATTGTTGTGGGGGTGGTGAAAACTAGTGTTAGTAGCAGTGACGCACCTGAAGGTGAGATAATGATACCAATGTCAGTTTACAACGCTTTAATGGGTAGTCGGCATATTGGAGCTATTTGGATGCGTCCTCATAAGCTCGAAGACCTAAAACATTTGGAAGATAAAGCAAAAAACCTTTTGGAGCAGCGTTTTCCAGGTCAAAAATTTGATGTTAGGAACAATATTGAAGACATTTTAGAGCAACAAAAAACTCTTGAACTCGTTTCACGGGCACTAGCAGCAGTAGGAGTTATTTCTTTATTAGTGGGAGGTGTTGGAATTGCTAATATTACCATTGCCACTGTATCGGAGCGTACTTCTGAAATTGGTCTAAAGCTGGCAATTGGCGCCACAAAACGAGACATAATGTTGCAATTTATTCTTGAAGCGACGCTTTTAAGTCTATTAGGGGGAACTGTAGCAATATCTATGGTGCATGGGTTGACGTTGGTAGTTGCTAATAGCTTTGATTTACCCTATCAATTTGAAAGCAACACAGGCGCCTTATCTTTAGGGTCAGCGCTATTAGTGGGAGTAGGCGCCGGTTTTCTTCCAGCTCTGCGTGCGAGCCAGTTAAACCCTGTTACAGCTTTGCGTAGCACTTAGTATTATTTCTGTTCTCTCCTAATTTAATAAGCTCCCAAGTGGGAGGTCTTGGGAGCATTATATTTAAAGTAAATCCAAACTATTGTCAGAGTTCAAATCAACATCTTTCTAGCCTATCGAAATTACCAAATGTCCATGTAAATCTAACTATTCCGTTCGGGTTGATAACTTTACATGCTGAGTCCCGTCCAAAAGCAATAATAAGCTTCACCCGTTGTTGGGTTCGACATTGATTTTGCACCGTTAAACTCTTTCTCGCTTGACTTCTTACCACAACACAGCTTGGCGCCGGAGCAGCCAATGATGGTGGAACTGTACCAGCAAGCGTCAGAGTCGCTGCGGTTGTACCGACAGCAGCTATACGAGCTAGTTTTGCAAAATTATTTTTGATGGGGTTAACGTACATCTTTATCTCCTCTAAAATTCATACTTTCAAAAATGAAAACAATCCACAATATGTGGTAGATGCTGTAATTTAGACTCTGACAAAAATTTTGGAATTACTTTTTAAGTGTGTAGGTTTTGTTGATAACCTACATAAGTAGTCAATTAAACTGTATAAGCTCAATCTTCTTAATTCTATTAATGCCTAAATTAATCTAATAAATCAAGTAGGTTTAAATCGTTTATAAAACATAACTACAGTTGTTTTGTTTTAAATAGAATCACTTCTACAATTTCTAACAAGGTAGTTTTATATTAATTATACAAAATACATAGTAGATACGAACATGTACAATAGTTTGCGGACTTTACGCATAATTTATAGCTATCAAAATTAAAGATATTTTGTTTTGAAATTTGATACAAAAGCTAAAACTATGAGTGTAATGTAAAATTAAGAATAAAAATTCAAATTAGTATGGTGCTTAAGCAACCTTACAATTATGCACAAGCCACCAAATCAACATCCTCAACCTCCAAGGCAACTCCATCTATCTTTTCGCTCAGTAAGTTTTTGCTTGCTAAATGTATTTATTGCTTCCAGTGTAATCACGGTTGTATTTAGTATTGTAATAGTGATTGTTAAGCCTCGAAAAATATTACGACCTGCTGTTGGTGTTGAGAAAGCAATCGTTAACAAAAGTAAGACGATTATTTCACAAGGGCAAACACAATCCCAAACTAAAATTGAACAAGAGTACATACAGACACAAAAAAATACAAAACCTACAACCTACGATTCAAGGATAGTCAACACACTTGTATATCTAATCCAACCTCAGAAGCAGAAAAACAAAATACTACCTCAGCCAAGAAAATCAATTTTAGCTTTCAAGCCAAAAAAAGATAAGCAAGACAGGCATCAGCAGAAATTAGTGAAGGCGCCATCTCAAAGCATCTCCACACCAACATCACCTATCAAGTTTAACTTGTCGGCTGCTACACAAGTTCGCCAAATTTCTGCATCAGATGCCATTTCTCAAAAATCATTACCGACTATTAACGCGCTAGCATTGCAAATTTCTGATATTGTCGCTTTGGTTTTGCAAAACAACCGCACGATTAAAAACGCATATCTCGAAAGGATAGCTCAAAGGCAAGACTTGGTAGTGGAAGAAGATAAATTTTCGCCAAATATTACACCTACTGTATCAACGTCATTTGGTCAATCGGGGTCAGGCGCCATTTCATCAGTTACGAATGAAATAGGGCTTGAGGCAAAAATGAAAATTCCTACTGGAGGAGAGTTGACTTTAGGGTGGACAGATACTGCTCTAAGACCAAAAATCAGTTTTAACCAACCTTTATTAAGAGGTGCTGGGGTCGATATTAACAGAGCTTCGATTCAAACTGCTCGACTTACTGAAAAAACCAATGTTTTGGATTTAAAAGCTACTTTGACGAATACTATAACAGATGCGATTTTGGCATATAGAAATTTACTTCGTGCCCAAGAACAGTTAAAAATTGAGCAGCTATCCCTTAAAAGCGCTCAAGAACTTCTAGAAATTAATAAAGCTCTGATTGCAGCAGGTAGATTGGCGCCAGTTGAGATTATTCAAAGCGAAACAGCAATTGCTAACCGACAAGTAAGCTTAGTAACTGCTCAAAATAATCTTGAGTCAACAAAGTTAGCTTTACTTCAACTTCTAGATATTGATAAAAATACTAATATTGTCGCAGCAGAAGTTCCAAAAGTAACGCGCGTGACCCTAGACTCAAACAAACTTCGACAAGTAGCGCTCTTAAATCAACCAGAATATTTACAGGCACAGCTAAACCTCGACAAAGCTAAACTTGATTTGTCGCAGGCAAAAAATAACAGACGCTGGGACTTAGGATTAAATATTAGCTATGACAACACAACGGGAAACAACACAACAGGTGACGTGAAAGCTGGACTAACTTTTAGCAAAACATTAGGTGACCTGGCGCCAGAACAAAGGTTTCAACGTAGCCGAGTCAACTTGCTGCAAACGGAAAACAATTTGAAGGAGCAGCTTGAAAGCTTAGAAATTCAGGTTACAGATAGAATTAGAGACGTTAATTCGAGTTTTTCCCAAGTGCAACTTGCCCAACAAGCTAGGGAGTATTCTGAACGACAATTACAAATTGAAAGAGAAAAACAGAGATTAGGAAGGGGGTCTGGAGTTTTTGAGATTGTCAGTCTTGAAAATAGTTTGGTAGAAGCAAGAAACGCAGAACTGAATGCGACTATAGAGTATCTCAATGCTTTGACAAATCTTGATCAGTCTGTAGGAACAACATTATATACTTGGCAAGTAAAAATTGAGACAAGCCAAAATTGATTTTACATTTTTTCAACAAGTGGTTATTTATTATGAGTCAATCAGATTCACTCTTGGTTAAACTCCGCAAGCATATTATTATAAAACAATCAGATTTACTCTTGGTTAAGCTCCGTAAATATTATTTTATTACCTTTTTTGCAGGAGCTTTAGGTGGATTTGCTGGAGGATTAATTCACGCCATACAGCACTTTCATAGTTTTAGTCCACAAATTGTAATAATTATAACTCTTATTAGTGGTATCAATTATAGTAGTGCTGAGATTGTAAGCCTGCTAGGCAATACTTGGTGGCAAAGAGTATTATTATGGGTGACAACGATAATTATTATCAGTGGGTTAATTCATCTACTAGTACAATCACTGGATTTTGATTTTGTGTTGCGTTCCACCCCTTTTGTTCCTACTGCTTTGTTAAACTATTTAAATCGAAAGCTCTCTGTTTATAAAAAGCGCTGATTGCATACCTGTTTACGCTATTTTTGTTAGCATGTTAAACAACGCTCTATCGATGACGACCATCTGAGTGGTTCTTCCCCAGTTATAAAACCACGACGACCTAAACCAGGAGATTCAAATTCAGTTATACCAACAATAAGTGATTAAATAATTTATAGTTTATCTGTACTCGAAGCACGGCATGACGTTGCTGAACGCACGGTTAACTCCCACATTATTATTTGTGTAATTTTCAATGACAAAATGTAGAATGCATTGGCGCCGATTCTTAAAGCAATGGAGTTGGTTAGTTGTTAAAGCCGCGCTCTTTACAAGCGCAAGCGTACTACAAGAACTCGCTTTATTTCCAAGTTGTGCGGTCGCGCAGCAGAGCAACATCGTCCCCGATAACAGCTTGGGCGCCGAAAGTTCTGTTGTTACACCTAATATTGATATTCTTGGCATTAAAAGCGAACAGATATCAGGAGGGGCAAGTCGGGGAGTTAACCTATTTCACAGTTTCCGGGAATTCAATATTAAGGACGGAGGCGCCTATTTCACAAATCCTAATGGCATTGAGAATATTTTCGGTCGCGTAACAGGTGGTAACGCTTCTGAAATTTTAGGAAAGCTTGGCGTATTGGGCAATGCCAACTTATTTCTAATCAATCCTAACGGCATTATCTTTGGGAAAAATGCCAGTTTGGATGTTAAAGGGTCATTTGTTGCGACGACAGCTAATGCAATTAAGTTTGGAAATCTAGGATTTTTCGATGCCTCCGTTAAAAATGTTCCTTCTGCATTGTTAACTGTAAATCCTTCTGCTTTTCTATTTAATCAAATTTCTAATCAACCGATTAACTCAATTCAAGTAAATAAAACCTCATTATCGGTTCCGAATGATAAAAGTTTACTACTGGTAGGTGGCGATATAAAATTGAATAACAGTTTATTAAATGTTCCAGGTGGTCGAGTTGAACTAGGAGGGCTGTTAGGAGAGGGAACAGTAGGGCTAAATAATATAGATAATATTTTACAGTTGAATTTTCCCGACAATGTAACGCGCGCGTCTGTATCTCTTATTAATGACTCTGAAGTTTATGTACGCGCGTCTGATGGGGGTAGTATTGCGTTGACTGCTCAGAACTTTAATATGTCAGGAAACAGTAGACTATTGGCAGGCATAGAATCTGGGTTAGGTTCGATTAATTCTCAAGCAGGGGATATTAAAATTGACGCAACAGGAACAATTAGTCTTACAGATTTAAGCTTGATAGCGAATACGATACGCCCTGGAGGTATTGGTAAAGCTGGTGACATTATCATCAATACTGGGTCACTTTCGCTTACTACTGGCGCCCAGCTACAATCTCGTACTCGTGGACAGGGTTCGGCTGGCAATGTGACAATTACAGCTAGCGATACTGTCTCTTTTAAAGGGGTAATTGGCGATGGTGGCTCCAATAGTGGAATCACTACTAGGGTAGAATCACCCGAAACCGTGGGTGATGCTGGTGATATTAATATTACTGCCAGGTCAGTATCGCTGACGAATGGCGCCGGACTACAAACAACCAGCTTTGGACAGGGTAATGCTGGCGATGTAAATATAAATGCCCGCGATACAGTCTCTTTTGATGGAGTAAGCAATGATGGGCGCCCAAGTTTAGCAGAAAGCAATATACAAAGAAACGCTGTGGGCAAAGGAGGCAATGTTAATATCACCACTGGAAACCTTTCGATGAAAAATGGCGCCACACTGGTGACTGCCACCTACGGAAAGGGAAATGCTGGAAGTATAAATATAAATGCCCGTGATACTGTCTCCTTTGATGGAGTAGGTAGAAATCGAGGTTCTACTGCGGCAGTCAGTATTACGCAATCAAGAACCGAGGGAAATGGAGGCGATATTAATATTACAACTGGTTCACTTTCGGTGACAAATGGAGCGCTGTTAGATGCTAGCAACCTACAAGGGATAGGAAATGCTGGAAATATAAATATAAATGCCCGCGATACTGTCTCCTTTGATGGGACGGGTAGCAATGGTGTCTCCAGTACGGCATTCAGCAGTATAGAAGGAAGAGGAGCGGTGGGTAAAGCTGGCGGTATCAACATCACAACAGGGTTGCTTTCTCTTACAAATGGTGCTGTCTTGAGTGCAGTGACTACTGTACCCCAAGATGGGGGTGACATTACTCTTAACGCCAATACCTTGGAAGCTATAAACGGCGGACAAGTTGTTACTACCAGTTTCAGTAGTGGTAAGGCTGGTAATATCAATGTCAATGTAAATGATAACGTCACCCTTGCTGGCAAAGATAACAGTTATTTTGAACGAATTGCCCAATTTGGCGAGGTCGCGGTTGCTGCTGTTGGTAGTGCCAGTGGACTTTTTGCAAATACATTTGAAGATTCTACAGGTCAGGGTGGAGATTTAAACGTTACTAGTAGACAGATACTTGTGCAAGATGGCGCCCAAATATCTGCTTCAACATCAGGTACGGGTTCGGGAGGAACTTTAAGCATTACAACCGGGGAATTACTTGTTAAAGACCAGGCTCAAATTACTGCTAGCGCACCAAGAGCGCAGGCAGGTCAGCTACAAATAAAAGCTTCAAATATTCGCCTAGAACAGTTTGGAGAAATTGCCACTGTAAACGGCGCCTCTAGTCTTCAGGAGGAAAATATCGTAATACGGGATTTTGACTTATTGCTAATGCTTGATAACAGTAAGATATCCGCTCAAGCTCTCAACCGTGCAACTGGTGGAAACATCACAATAAACTCTCCGTTTGGTTTCATTGTCACTAACAAAGGTGAAAATAGCGACATTGTTGCCAATGCTGCTCTAGGTAGAGGGGGTAGAATTAATATCCAAGCTACTGGTGTTTATGGGTTTGAGAAATATGAACGCAATCGAGGTGATGAATATTTTAGTAACATCAGTGACATTAATGCTAGTTCTGAGGTTGGAGCAGAATTTGATGGAACTATAGACATTAACATACTAGATATTGACCCCAACCCCGGATTGATCAACTTGCCAATCGAACCAGGTACACCGCAAGTAGCTACTGGTTGCCAAGCGGTTACAGGCGAAAATCAAAGTCGATTTGTTTACACTGGACGCAGTGGTTTGCCTCTTAATCCCAGAGTTAGTTTTAGCAGTGATACACCCCAAGTAGATTGGGTGACACGCAACGAGCGCAGTAACAACAGTAATAGTCCAACCGCTAGAAAAAATCCCAATAATCTTACGCAATTGGCTGTTGTTGAAGCGGTAAGATGGGTGAAAAATACCAAAGGTGAGATAATTTTTATAGCGGATGCGCTCACTAACATACCTAATAGTTCGTGGTACACATCAAATAAATGTAGTTAAAGCGGGATAAGTAGTCTGTTTTATGATTGGAGCTTCCGGAGTGCCTTTTATACTGCAAACGGGTAAAAAATGAACTTTGTCATGCTGAGGAACGAAGCATCTTAAAGGTCTACGTTTGCATAAAAAGTATAGTTTTAAGTCGTTTTGAGTATAACATATTGACAACTTGCTCACAAACTCGAAAAGTTGGCGATGTTCGCTCTTCACAAGTGAGTGAGTACGATACCCTATTCGCGTGCATTTCTTAACTGTTGCTTTATATTTTCTTGGCGCCTTCTTATTTTATACTCTTTGATGAAATCATTTTTTATATATAGCATTCCTAATTGATTTGTAACAAATGATGCTTATGTAACGAACCGCAAAGGACGCAAAGGAAGGAAAGGAAGGAAAGGAAGGAAAGAATGAAGAGAAATATTTTACAAGCGATTTAGGATTGCTATAGCATCGTCAAGTAAATACATTTGTACCTGTCTCTATCGATAATTTAGAGACAGTTTGCTTTGACTATATTCGCTGCAAATTCTAGTAATATTCCATCTGGGTCAAAGAAATAAAATGACGAGATAAATGTACTTTCATCCCGTTCTGGAACATATCCAGAAGGAACATCAGCATGGTGTAAAATCGGCGTAACTTGCACTCCTTTCTCAAGAAGTTTTTCCCGATATTCTTCTAACTTCTCTACAGGAACGTTGAAGGCTAAGTGATTCAGCGAAGCGTGAGCAGTTACAATATTACCAGTTTGAAATGCATCTGGTCTAACTGAAGCAATACCTGGTGATGCTTCTGGAGCTTGGGGAAACCAAAAAAATGCTAAAGCATCTCCGTTGCCAATATCAAAAAAGAAATGTTGTCCACCATCTGGCAAAGCTATTTTCTTGATTAAATTTAAACCAAGTGTCTGAGTATAAAAATCTACTGTGCGTTCCATGTCCTTACATACCAACGCAATATGGTTAATTCCCCGTATGTGAAAATCTTTCATGGCTAATTGCACTCACGCATATGTAACTATTTGTAACTATAAAGCATAATTCTAAGATTTACCCGGTAGGTACTCTGTATTGGTATGAGTTATATAAGTACATGTTGTTTTTGGGAGGTTTACCAGATGACCACTGTAAGAAGTTACGGCGCCCAATTAGCCCAAGCGTGTTACTTAATAATAGGCGCAATAGCAGCAATTTTTACATTTGACGTGGTGTCTTGTGGCGCCTTTGCTCAAATAACCCCTGATGGCACTTTACCCAATAATTCCCACGTGAGTGTGCAAGGCAAAACCAGAGTTATTGAGCAAGGAACCAAAGTCGGAGAAAATTTATTCCACAGCTTTGAAAAGTTTTCTGTTCCTACTGGTATTATTGCTGACTTTAATAATCCGCTGGATATTCAAAACATTATCACTAGAGTTACTGGTAACGAGGTATCAAATATTAATGGTTCAATCAGTGCGAAAGGCGCCGCTAATTTATTCCTGCTCAATCCAAATGGAATTATTTTTGGTCGCAATGCCTCTTTAAATATTGGTGGTTCATTTATTGGCAGTACGGCAAGCAGTATAAATTTTGCCGATGGAACTAGATATAGTGTAAGTAAAGAATCTACACCATTACTTACGGTTAGTGTTCCTATTGGTTTACAATTTGGCACCAACCCAGGAAGCATTAGTAATCAATCTCAAGTAACTGATACAGAGAAACAACGTGTAGGTTTGCAAGTCAAGCCTGAGAAAACTTTGGCATTAGTAAGCGGTGATATTACACTTAATGGTGGTTATTTGACGGCAACAGGTGGAAACAGTACAGGAGGACGAATTGAACTGGGAAGTGTTGCATCTAATAGTCTAGTCAGTTTAAAGCCAGTAAGTAAAGGTTGGGCATTAGGATATGAAAACACCAAAAATTTTGGAGATATAAAATTATCAAGACAGGCAATTGTCAATGCTAGTGGTAATGGTGGTGGTGATATTCATATAGAAGCTAGGTCTTTACGACTTACTGAGGGTGCGCGTGTATTAGCTAGAACCTTAAATACGAGACATGGAGGAAAATTAACTATTAATGCTTCTGAATCTGTAGAAATAATTGGTGTGTCAGCAAATGGTAAAGAACCTAGTGGTTTGAGAACCGAGACAAGAGGTGATGGGGATGCTGGCGCCTTAACAGTTAATACTAAAAGATTGCTGTTGCAAGATGGAGGATTAATATCCACTGGTGCAATTTTGCGTCCTCCCATAAAAGGGGCAGGTGGAAATATCAACATTAATGCTTCAGAGTCAGTAGAATTAATAGGAGAAACAATTGGAAAAACACCAGACGACACATTTCAGAGTCGCTTGACTACTCAGACACGAGGTGATGGCGCCGCTGGAGATTTGACAATTAATACAGGCAAGTTAAGTGTTAAAAATGGGGGACAAATAGCTGCTGGTACTTTTCCTCGTAGTAGAGGAGCAGGAGGAAATTTAATAATCAACGCTTCTGACTCAGTTGAGGTGCTTGGAATATCGGCAGATAATCGTGTGACTACACAAGTGAGCCGCATCACAAATTTGACTGCTGGTGCTGGAAATGCCAAAACTTTGACAATTGATACGAAAAAGTTAACTGCCAAAGGTGGGGGATTAATATCTGCTGGCGCCATATCTCGCAGCAGCGACCCGAATAATCTTAGTTTTGGGCAGGGAGGCACTTTAAATATCAACGCTTCAGATTCAGTAGAGGTAATTGGTGGTATACCAAGAAGTAATATTCGCAGCCGCTTGACAACTAGTACCGAAGGTGCAGGTAATGCTGGAAATTTGACAATTAATACTGGCAAATTAATTATTAAAGAAGGGGGACAGGTATCTGCTGGCACTAATTTTTATAGTATTGGGGAAGGGGGTAATTTGACAATTAATGCCTCCGAATCTGTGGAAGTCAGCGGAGAATCACTCTATGGTGAACAAGTTTACAGTCGTTTAACCAACCGCACCTCTGGTCAGGGAAACGTTGCAACTTCAAAAATTAATACTAAAAAGCTAATTATCCAAGATGGAGGACAAGTATCCTCAGATACACTCAATCAAGGTTTAGCAGGAAAGTTAGATGTGACAGCTTCTGACTCAATAGAAATACGTGGAACCTCTTCTGATAATTTTCCCAGCAGATTATCTGCTTTAACTGGTAATAATAGCGCTAGCTCTGCCGGAGACTTAAGTATTAATACTGGACAATTAATCATTGAAAATGGCGCCGATGTAACAGTCGGTGCAACTGGATTGGGGGATGCTGGAAACTTATTGATAGAAGCTGATAATATTACACTCAATAACCAAGGAAGTATCAAAGCTTCTACAGTCTCTGGTGAAGGTGGCAATATCAATTTACAAGTACTTTCTTTAATTTTGATGCGCCACAATAGTTCTATCTCAACTCAAGCAGGCAATAATGGTAATGGTGGAAACATTGATATTAGTTCCCAATTCATTGTTGCTAACAAACGTGAAAATAACGATATTATTGCAAATGCCGAACGAGGTAGCGGAGGTAAGATTAATATCACAACTCAAGGAATATATGGGTTAGAATACCGTCCACAGCTGACAAATTTCAGTGATATCAATGCAAGTTCTCAGTTTGGTATCAACGGTACTGTCTTAATTAATACTCAAGATTTAGACCCGAATCGAGGATTAATTAATTTGCCCGTAGAACCGGGTACACCACAAGTTGCTCAAGATTGCCAAGTAGGTAGTGAAAATCAAAGCCAATTTGTTGTAACCGGACGTGGTGGTTTACCATCTAATCCTAGAGTTGCTTTTAGCAGTGATACGCCACAAGTTGATTGGGTAACGCGCGCACGCAGCAATAATCAATACAAAAGCCCAGTTGCTACTCAAAATTCTACTACCCCCACACAACCGATTGTCGAAGCTACTAGTTTGGTGAAAAATGCTAATGGTGAGGTGTTTCTTAGAGAGGCGCCTATCAAGTCGCGCGAAGAGTGGCAACGGATGACTCTAGGATGTAACGGATAATTTATTACAATGTCTAGATATATTAGCAAAATTAAGCAATTGCGAATAGCAGTGCAGCGTTATGTTAACGTCATCATACTAATAGTATTGTTTTTGGCGCCTGCAATTTTACCTAGTACTGCTTTTGGCAGAACATATTTACATGTTCAAGCTTTATCTAATGCCGAAAATTTGGTAGAACAGGGCAGAGCTTTATATGAGGCTGAAAAGTTTAATGATGCAGTTAAGGTATTACAAAAAGCTGCCACAACTTTTGAGAATAATGGAGATAAAATCGGACAAGCCATGACGCTGAGTAATTTGTCTTTGGCTTATCAACAGCTTGGGTTAACGAAGGAAGCGGAAAATGCGATTAACCAAAGTCTTAATATGCTCCAATCGCCAATCAAAAATCCAGAAGTTTTTGCTCAAGCGTTAGATGTACAAGGGCGCCTACTGTACTTGCAAGGACAAACTGAAAAAGCTGTAGACATTTGGCAACAAGCTGCTGATATTTATGTAAAAATAAACGAAACATCTAAATTAACTCGTAATCGAATTAATTCGGCTCAAGCGTTGCAAGCTTTAGGATTTTTTCGTCAAGCTGAAAATATTTTAGGAGAGTTAAAGAAATCACTTGTAATAGAAAAAAATAAATCAATTCAAGCTACAGGATTACGTCAGCTTGGGGATGTTCTACGATTAGTCGGTAATTTAAGCGAATCTCAACAAGTATTAGAACAAAGTTTAAAGATAAATTCTAATGCTAACTCTAAACAGGCAATGGGCGAGACTCTTGTCAGTTTAGCTAAAACAGCACGCGCGCAACAAAATTATCAAGCTGCTTTAAATTATTTACAACAAGCTGGTAATTATTCACTTACTAGCGGCGCCATACGTATCGATTTATTATTAAATCAATTGAACTTGCTTTTAGAAACAAAGCAATATGCAGATGCTACTAATTTTATACCACAAATTCAGACAGAATTAAATAAATTACCATCAAGTCGCATGGCTGTTTATGCTCGAATTAACTTGGCTCAAAATTTAGTTAAACTCAGAGAAAACACTAAACAAGCTCCTGCATGGGTAGATATTGCCAAAATCTTAGCAGAGGCAGAAAAGATTGCACATAATTTACAAGACTTACGTGCAGAATCTTATGCTGTAGGTACTCTTGCTTGGTTATATGAACAAGCAGGACAATTAACCGATGCTTTTAAGCTTACCGAAAAAGCTTTATTACTGGCACAGAATATTAATGCATCAGACATTACTTATCAATGGCAATGGCAAATGGGGCGTTTACTCAAGGCAAAGGGAGATACACAAGCTGCTAGCGGTTATTATGCACAAGCAGTTAAAGTCCTTCAGTCTCTACGTAGTGATTTAGTTGCAATTAATTCAGATGTTCAATTTTCTTTCCGTGAAAGTGTTGAACCTGTGTATCGAGAGTATGTTGAATTGCTTTTACAAAAGCAAAACACACAAGCAAATAAAGATAATCTCAAGGAAGCTCGTTTAATCATCGAATCTCTACAATTAGCAGAGTTAGATAACTTCTTTCGGTCTGCCTGTTTAACAGCTAAAGTCAATATTGATGTCGCAGTTGATAAAGAAGATTTAACCGCAGCAGTTGTTTATCCAATAATTTTACCTGACCGACTTGAAGTTATTCTCAAATTACCTGGACAAAATAATCTGCGTCAATATACAACTCGTGTGAAAAAGCAAGAGGTAGAAAGTACTATTAGACAGCTAAGAGAAGATATACAAGAATTTAAAGTCGGCGCCGATAAGCAAACTCAATATCAAAAAATATATGAGTGGTTGCTGCGACAAGCTCAAACTGATTTAGAAAACAGCAAAGTTGAAACTTTAGTATTTGTTCTTGATGGCGAGTTACGAAATATACCAATGGCTGCTCTTTATGATGGTAAACAGTACCTCCTAGAGAAATATAATATTGCTGCAAGTCCCAGTTTACAGTTATTTGACATAAAACGATTGCGACGAGGACAACTAAGAGCCTTAACTGCTGGATTAAGCGAAGCACGCTTCAATTATTCTAAACTCAATTATGTTGAAACCGAATTACAACAAATTAAATCAGAACTATCAAGTACAGTGCTTCTGAATAAGCAATTTACTAGCCTTGCCTTTCAAAATCAGGTTCAAGAAAACACTTTTCCAATTGTTCACCTAGCAACTCATGGTCAATTTAGCTCAAACCCAGATAAGACTTATATTTTAGCTTACGACCGTCCCATCAAAGTTAACGAACTCAATCAATTATTAAAGACCCGTGATATAAACCAACCTGATTTAATCGAATTACTTGTTCTCAGTGCATGTCAAACCGCAACAGGTGACGACCGTGCAGCATTGGGACTTGCTGGAGTTGCTGTAAGAGCAGGCGCCCGTAGTACATTAGCTTCACTATGGAATCTCAATGATGCATCTACAGCAACATTAATGAGTCAATTTTATAAAGAACTGACTCAACCAAATATAAGCAAAGCTCAAGCATTACGACGCGCACAATTACAGCTTTTACAACAAGAACAATACGCTATGCCATATTATTGGGCGCCTTATATTTTAGTTGGTAATTGGTTGTAAGGTGGGCACTGCCTACAATCATAATCCTGCCGACTTTAACAAATTATCCCACTTTTTATCTTGCGGATTTTGGCGCCGAATTTCAGCAACGGTTGTGATTGCATCATACCAAATGCCGTTTTTGGCGTAAATATTTGCTTTTTGTTGTATAGTTGCTTTTTCTAATTCGCTTGATAGTGCTGGTGCCAGTGTCTCTCGTGTTATCCAAGCTTCGGCAAAATCTTTTTGATAAGGTGTATTTGGGGCACAAGATATATTAATAAATAAATATAACCGATACCATTGGTTGTTTGAGAGAAGTGGCGCCTCTTTGGGAAGTGAGACGTTTATTACTCCTGGTGTTCCTGTTAGTTTAATGTCCGTTTCGTAGAGCGTACTGTTTGTACGGTCGCGAAGTGAAAATTTGGCTGTTTGCACAGATTTTGATTCGTATGGAATATAAAACCAGAAGGTGGGATGGTCTTGAGTGGTTAGTCCCCAACGTAGTTCTGTGTTATCTGAGAATTTTGTGACTGGTACTAAAGCGGTGAGGGGTTTTTGGGTTTGTGGACAACCCCGACGACTTCCTGCTGGTACGGTTCCTTTTGGGGTTCCTTGCCTAGGAGGGGGTTGGATGAAGTTTATTGCTGGGGAGAGTTGTGCTACAACTTGTGTTGAAATTAATATTAAGGCTAGGGTTAGGGTTAAGATTTTAAATTTATTTTTCATGATTTTAAAGTAATTGTTCTATTAATGGTGCGTGAAAGCAGTTTAAGTTTACATTTTATTGGGGTTTGTAATGGCTTTCACGCACCCTACGCTTATTAATGCTATGGCAGATGGTACTAATGGCGCCCAATTTCCTTGTATAAATAGCCAATAACAAGTGCCATATAAAACTATTATTAGAATTCCTCCTGTAAGGATGCCGTAGAATAATTTTTTTTGAGAGGCAAGTGTTATTATTCCTCCTGCAAGTGACCAACTCCATACCCATACAAAATCAATCCAAAATGTCCATGTTTTTATTAATGGGCGCCTGTCTAAAACTGCACTTAATATTTGGCTCACCATTTGAGCATGGATAATTACTCCGGGCATTTCTTGATAGGTACGTTGTTTTGCGATGTAAGGAGTTGGAAATTGGTCGCCGGATGTTCGAGTCATAACACCTATTAAAATAATACGGTTTTTTATGGTTTCGGGTTTGACTTTACCTGTTAGTACATCTTTGAGGGTGACTATATCAGCAATTTGTAATGGTGAATGATAAGAACGGTAATTTAATATAATTTGGTTTCCCCATGTATCGGCATTTTGATAAGCGCCAGTTGGTGATTGTAATCGCGGAAGTACAATATTTCCGAGTTGCCAGTTCCCTTGAACTATTTGGGGTGTAATTCCTTCTGCTTTTAAATATTGTGCTGCTAATTGTAAACTTAAAGAAATAGGTGTTTGGCAAAGCGATGTTATTGGTACGTCCATTGATAAAAGATGGCGCCGAATCACACCATCCGAGTCTGGAATAACATTGCTAAACCCAAGGTATTGATTCTTTACTTCAGGTGGTTGTGAGATTCCACGTTCTTCACCTTCTGGCTCACCGACTTGACAAATAGCAAAGAAGTTATCACTTTTTTGTAAATTAGTTTTTAAAGTTATCTGTTTGGAATCAACAGGGAAATCACGAAAGATATCCAAGCCAATTGCACGCGGTTTATGTGGCTGTAATTTTTCTAATAGTTTTGCTAATGCTAAATCTGAAAGTGAGCCTTTTCTATCTTTCTGTTCAGGTATTTGAAAATCTTCATCTTTGATGCCAATTATCAAAATTCGTTGGTCACTTCTCTCGGCTGGACGACTTTGCATTATTTGGTCGAAAAGATGTAATTCCCATTTTTCTAACATCCCTCCAAAACGGGCGCCGATGACACTTGTTGTTACAATAAGACTAGTCGCTATTAGAGTAAAAAAATTCCTCTGACGCTGATTTTTTAGTTTAAATGTACTCTTATTTGCTTCTTTATTAATATCATTACTGGTTAATAAAGAGTTCCAAGTCGGTGGTAATACTGCTGGGTTTTGAAAAATTACTGGCAACCAAGTAGCGCTAGGAAATTTATCCTCTAAACTCTGTAGCTTTTCCCTAGCTTCACGCGATGCTAAATATAAAGACTTACCACTGGAGAAGGCAAGCAAAAAATACTTCAAAAATTCTTGTGCTACTTTATCTGGAACTGGTTGCCGCATGACAATAATTTGCGGAATATTTAATAAGCTCAGTTGTCGTGCTAACCCTAAACCATCACAGGAGTTAAAAATAGCTAGCTGTAATCCTTGAGTAATAGAACTTCTCAAGGCATTGCTAAATTCTTGAATTGTCAAACTATCTGTTTGATTAATATAGAGTTTACCAGTATTACCATGCGTTTCACTATGTCCTGCAAAAAACAAAATATCCCACTTTTGTTCCCATAGTTGACTACTTAACTCTTGAAGCTGCGGTTCGACTAAAAAAATAACTTCAGAATCAGGCAAACTTTCTAATAATTCTCTATCTTTTTGAACATCGATACCTGTACTATTACCGAGAATAGCCAAAATTCTAACTTTAGGTTTTGGTAATGATTGTTCAGTTTTTTGAAACGTTACTGTACTTAAAGCAAATTCGGCTTTAGAGTAATTTTGGAAAAAATCCCATAAATGCCAAGGAATTTGTTGTAACTGCTCGTCGTTAGTGCGAATCAATACGCGAACGATATCATCTCGATTTAATTCTTCACGCAATGTATTGTTGATGCTAGAAAATTCTTGACAGTTCAACCAAGATTGCAAATGCTGATTAATTTTAGTTTCTAATTGTTTACATTCATTAATCCTTCGATTGATTGAACCACCATAAATCATTTCTTTTGGTTTGATACGGCTGTTATTATTAACTACACTGTTATATTTACTCTGCCATTGAATTAAGGAGTTGTTTAAATCAGTCGAATTTGGCAAGCTGGCATGAGCTTCTATATATGAACGAGCATTATCTTCGCCAATTTCTAACGTAGCTCTAAGCCCTTGTTCCAAATTACCATCTATTTTGAGAACAACTAACTTGCTCATATAATAATCTGCCCATTCTACTTGACAATATATTTTTATTCTAAACTTGAAAGTGTTCAGTAAAACTGACCTCATTTAATGTTAATTTCACACTAAAACACTCTCCCAATACACTACTAAAATTCAGCAAGATATTCTCAGTATTTCTTGCTGTCGCTTGCATAACAACTGTTCCTAATTCATCTAACACAAATAACTGAAGCTCTTCTGGAAGATTTTTTCTAGTTCCACATGGGTAAACTTTAACCCAAATATCTATTTCTTCTTCGCAAGTATGAATCAATTCGACGAGTAAAGCTATTTGCTCATTTTTGATTTGAGATAAATCAAATAATTTTCCTCGTTCAATAGTTGTGCTAAGACTTTCGTGCTGACTCTCTGAATGGGTATTTAAATTGTTATCACTAATTTCATTAAATGATTTACTTCGGTAAGCTATTTCAGTTTGTTGCTGTAAACTTAAAAGCGATTCTACTGTTTGCCAACCTATATCAAAAACATTTTGAAACCACTGACTAAGATTATTTATTCGTGGAATAGAGATAAAAGATTCACTATTTACTTCGGCAGGTTGACTTAAAAGTGATAGCAAATCTTCTAGCGATTCTAATTCGCTTATAGGTAATTCGCCGTTGTCAGGAATAGTTTTACGAAACCCTAAAATTGTGGCAGTTTTTAACGATTCATTGATTTGTACAAATACATAGCCGATTCTATCTAAACATGCTTCTAGAGGAACAGAAATAATATTATTTGCTGTATCTGCTGCTTCCTCAAACATTTCAATTGCACGACACTCGATTTTTCCTAAACCTTGTACATCTAAATCTGCAACATCTAATAAAGTCTGTGTAAGTGGATTATAACTTAAACAATCTTCCCAGTTTACCTGAATTCCCATTAAATTTAGATACGCTTTGACTACTGTTATAGCTAAAGTATTAAAATAAACTTGCTTGGCTTTGAGTGGATTAGTATGATAATCCCTAAACTTTTGTGCTAAACGATAGGCGCCTGCACTAATTGGGAGACTAAAAGTTAAAGATTGTGATAATTTTTTCATTTCCTGACCTTGTATTTAATTTATATCATCGCTGCAATATTCTTTTAGCTTTGGAGCAAACTCTGTAACACATCGGTAGTAGAAGCTACTAACAGTTTGAAGCTTTATTTCAAATTCTGCTGATATTTCCTTCCATGATTTTCCTGATATCCTTCGCAAAGCTAACTGTTGAAAGTTTGCTTGAGGAAAATTTTCTATATGTTTTTTTTTGAAAAGATTCTCAGGGTCTAATTCTATACATTCCCTCACTAATTCCGTAAGGCTTATTGTTTTTTCTTGTGAAGCAAGAATATCCTGGTCAGGAAGTTGTGTGATACCCTGCCTATTAAGGATTTTAGGAATAGCTTCTGGAAAAAAACGCCGCTCTAAAAGAAAATTAACCCATGTAATTACCGAAGCGCGCGTTGCATCATATTTGTGAATATTTTGACAAATATAAAGTAGAAGTTCTTGCAATGCTTCATTATAAATTTCTTCATAAAGACTTGCTGGATACTGTCCACTTTGTGGATGACAAAGCTTACCGGAACATACAATAGTATTAATCAACTTAGTTAAGGCAAGTTTTCGAGCCTGAGTCAATGCTGGGTACATTTGAACTGTAGTAGCTAGTTGTAGTAGCTGCTTCTGCATTTGTTCATCTTTTGCCGAGTGACTCATCTGAAACTCCACACTTGTTATCAGCACAGCATTTTTACTGCCATCTTATTTCTAGCGACTTCGCTTCATTTTCTGCCAAACTTAACCTTTCTTTACAAAAATTAGGTTTTACTCCATGCTCTAGAAAAAAATAGGCGCCTTAACTTACCGGAATGCACCATTTGCAATAAGCCCAAAGAAAGCGGGCTTCTTGCCAAAAATCTTGCTATAAAACGTTGATTTTTCGTATAGAAGCCCGGTTTCTGTTCTTAGAAGTTAACGTTAACTACGAATTGCATAAAAATACCTGATTAGTTAATCACAGACACTTTTCACAATTCGTAGAAACTCTCTTAAAACAGGTGTCATCTGCTCTTGTCGCCACACTACAGCCGTTTCTACTAATGGTGTTTTTTCTTTGAAAGCACGATAAACTACACCAGCCCTTTGAAGATTTTGCAAAGAATACGGTACAATCGCAATTCCCACTCCCGCTGACACTAACCCAATAATTGTCTGCATTTGGATTGCTTCTATCGTCACTTTTGGGCTGAAATTTCCTTGCTGGCAAACACTCAAAATTTGATCACGGTAGTGACATTGAAAAAGGAATTAAACTTTATAATCAAAAATATCCTTCAATAATTTATACTTATGATGTAACTCATGGGATGGCTTTAATTCTTAAACATGAGGAACGCAACATCAGAAAGATATCAATCTTTTACCGAGCGTTGTAATAAGAGTAGAAACCAGCTTCAGCAAACAGAACTTTCTTTTCTATCGCCTCTATCTCAGCGCTCTCAGTGCCGATTCTTACAAAGTTGGGCGGGACGGAAACCGACACCGCCCACTTTGCGCTTTTTTAATGTGGAAAAATTAGTGGAGTGGGTACAAAAAAGGTGGAATTATTCAATCAATGCAATTGCTAATCAAGTGCCAAATCTTGAGTCAAAAGTATTAGAACAAAAACTCAAAGATAAGCTTGGATGGCTAAATGAATATCAAGAAGAAATCAAAGTTTGGAGTGAAATGGTTGAAATGACAAGAAGTTTAGAGACTTACCTCAAAACTAATGAAATTAACCAGCAATCTTTCATGAACTTTGAGTTCCTTCAATCTTGCTTAGATTTTAAAGTTAATCCGAATTTTAAACAAAAAATTATCGATTATTTAATTAAAGAAAGTTCTCAAATTCCTGCGGATATTACTCTCCTAGCAACTTCCGATATCATTGAATCAATTTTTGGTAAATATAAACACTTTTCTTCTAAATGCCCTATTAAACAGATAGGTCAAACAGTGTTGAGTATCTGTCTGTGTACCATGAACCTGGCAACTTCTGTAGTCAAACAGGCATTGGAAACTATTCGATACCTTGAAAGAATGGTCAACCAAAGTTTTTGGTCAGTCTATGCTGTCACAAAGAAGAACTATGTTTCAGTCTGAAATAATGACACAAAAGTTGCATGAACTTTTTTAGGAGCATTTCCTACAAAGTTAACACCCTAAGTTGGGGGATAGAATATGTTTGGAATACCTATTTTCTCGTTGACCGTGCGTAAGTCCTATTAGTTTCTTGATGCCAGCACATTACAAACGAACCGCGTGCTTTCTGGTGCCTGCTACTCTTTGTGATTGAGTGAGGAAATCACGGTGCCCAAGCCAAAAATGATACCTATACCACAGATTACATAAGTAAGTGGTCGTTCATCTTGCTGTACTTCTAAAGTTGGTATTTTAGAATCCTGAACAAATGTATTTATTAAATATGCATTTTTTTGCTTTTTACTTTCATCATAGCTACTATAGAAATTCGTGAAATCAATCTCACCACTCTTAGCAATGAGCTTGATTTGATACCTATTGCGACCCATACGTTTAGAAACATCAACTTTAGCTCCCAGCAATTGATTCAAAGGGATTTTTTGTACAAAATCCGACCGCAGTAATCTTGATTGCACTAGTTCACATGTAGACTCAATTCTTGTGCAAGTTAAGGTAGTTACTGTAGCAGATATTATAAAATAAATCGAAGCTGCAATAGTTCCAATGCCGTATATAATTCCGACTATTCTATTTCTATTCATGCTGTTTTGTTTATTTGAAAGTAATGTAATGTTGATTCAAATTGTAAATTTGTAAAATTCTAAGTTAAATGTTTTAAATATTTTATATTAATGTGAGATTTTTCTTATAATTATTCCCTCATTTCTGGATTGATACTAAAGTCATACATACTACGCTCGTAGACGCAATTCTTTTTCTGCTGTCATCGCCCGCTGTTTCCAATTTTCTCGTGAGAGCGACAAATCTCTAATTTTTATTTCCAAGGCTCTTAGCTTTTTTTGTCTTGATAGTGCTGAATATTCCAATTCTCTCGACTTTTCCTAAACAAACGTACTAAACGCTTCGATTGGCTTTTATATTCTCTCATTGGTAGTCAACTCCCATCCGGCACCTTGATGCATATAATCTGTATGAAAAAATATTATCACAAGGCGCCCAAAGTTAACACCCTAGCTTATAGCCTGTCCTACAATGGATAACTTTGAAGTAATATAAATATATTATTATGCGGCGGTCAATTCAGCAATTTTGGTACAGTTATTGAAAGGGAAGGGGGGACTATATTATTGATTACCACCCAAAAATCTTACCGCTAGCCATATTCCAAAAGCAAACAAAGCAATTATGCCAATTAGAATTAAAACTAAAACAGCTAGGACTATATTAATAAACCATTTGTCTTTTTGACGGCTTTTAATTGGTTCGCGTAAATGCGCTTCGAGTAAATTTACATTCTTGGTATTCGCCTTCCATGTTGTATCAAATATATCCCCTAGTATTGGTATAGAACCAACGGCGCCATCAATAACTATATTAAATATCATTTTTGCTAACACTGTTTTAGGCAGTTTAAATTGAATTGCCTGAAAAACAATATATACAGACATTAAAATACCAATAAAATCTCCACCTACAGGCAACAAACCCACAAGTGACTCAAGTCCAACTTTAAATTTTGTACCTGGAACACTTAACGAACGGTCCCATAAATCACTTAACTTACGTAGGCTTTGCAGTTTGGCGAGTTTCGCATTAGTATCATGCATATAATAAAAGAAACTTCAAGATTAAGTTATACAAATTATGATTCAAAACTGGATAACTGTTGAGGGTGTAGTTACATCTGGATATCAAGTAGCTTCTGGAAAATCGAAAAATAGTCCTTATCCTAGAGGTACTTTAGAAATGCAGTTACCTTTTTTCAAGGATTTGGGACTTGATATAAGCAACTACTATCTGGGTACTTTAAATATATCGATTATCCCTAAAGAGTTTAAGCTAAATAAACCACAATACACGTTTAGAAATGTTAAGTGGTCGCCTGAACATGATACAGAAGACTTTTCTTTCTCACACTGTCAAGTTATCTTTAACGGTAGTAAATACGATGCACTCATATACTACCCGCATCCAGAAACTAAAATCAATCATTTTCAAAACCCCTCTATTTTAGAAATTATCGCAGTTCCCATACCTGACATTAAGTATGGAAACAGTGTAACCGTCGAAATTAATACATCGGAAGTAAGTATAATCTAGCGACTAACTAGCACTTTGATTTGAGGATTTTCTTCAGCTAATATATCTAACTCGATTTGATTAAGTTGTTTTGCTTGCATTTGTTGCAAATCGTGCATTACTGTTTTGACGTTCTCACTACTAAATTTATAATACTCCGTTAAACTTCCAATGGGATAATTAAAGCTTTGATAACGGTGCTTAAAATACTTTTCAATATTGCCGCGATTTTCCCATGTACCCAGCACTTTTATATCAATAGTTTTATAATGCGCGACCAAATCTATCTCTACTTCTTTGAGACGCTTTTGAATTTGGCGCCTAGTCACACCCACTTTATAAAATACCTTTTTATCATCAGTCCGAATTTCTAAAAAATACAGCGTATTTGATAACACTCGTCTCAACTGCGCGCGGTATAATTCTAAATCAATAATTCGATGTGATAAATCAGAACTTTTTTTAAAAGTCGCATGTTCAACAGCTAACTCTAACTTCAATAGCTTCTTAAATATTAAAGGTTCCTGCACCGAATTAAACAACGCTAACTCTAAGGCGCCAACGGGTATCTTACCTAAATCATTAAACTCATACCCACTAGGAACCATATAAACATTCTTAGTTAACAAACCTGACTTTAATAAACCAGGAGTAAGCAACTGAGGACTGACTAAATAATCTCTACAGCCATACTCACTCCACAATAACTTAAGTAACTTCAAATCCTTACCAGATAACTGAATATTAAAGCTATCGTAAAAAGGTAAAACAGGAAACTCCTGATTAGCAACCGAACGACAAGTATCATCACTATGGGCAAAATGGTGTGAGTTCTTCTTACCCTTCTTAGCAGTCAAACCACCACCACAATAAGGACACCTCAACCGACTCTTACCACTACAAACATCCTCAACATATACCAAAACCCCAGAACTATCCACACCATAATTTAACCACACAGCAAAATATCTCCTTCTTTCTTTCTTTCTTTCTGTTCTTTGTGCCTTTGTGGTTTTTTACCTAAACACCTTATTTATACTAAAATATGTATATAGTCTTTTGTGAATAATCAATAACAATGTCATATGGTGAAAACAATACAACCTAGAGATGTTACATTATTAGAACTAGAAATTTTATTTAACATCAAATTAATTCGAGATCAAGATTTTTTTTGTGAATGGCAAGATAATTTACCAGAACTGAGCGAATCAGAAAAACAGCAGTTAGATAAAGTACAAGCTGGATATTTTAATCTACTGAGATACACGCCTTTCTTAGAAAACATCGTGAAGATGGTAGTGCTAGACCCACTTTTATTTATCGGGGACTTTTACCTTTCGCCATACTGCGTCAAGTCCGAAAAATCCATCGAAATATCCGCTCTTGATGAAGATACTATAATCAAGGGAAGTTTGGATGTCCTGGTATTGAAAGACCAATTATGGTTAATGGTGATTGAATCTAAACAAGCAGCTTTTTCTATAGAAGCAGGTTTAGCACAGATATTAGCTTATATGTTAGCAAATCCTTACCGAGATAAACCTACTTTTGGCATGATTACAACTGGAGGGAGTTTTGTATTTATAAAGCTCATCCAAGGAGAACAGCCACAGTATGCGACTTCTAGGATTTTTGAACTTCGCAACCCAGATAATGAATTATTTAAAATTTTAAAACATATCACCCAGTTACTTTGCAACGGATACAACGGATGTAACGGATGAGTTATTGGTTACAAACAAAATCTGGTTGTGTAAAATAACGTATCCGTTACATCCGTTTATCATCCGTTGCCAATCCTCTCTGTGTTGTATGTGTAAATGTAGTAAAAATAAATACTTTAGCTGTACAGGCGAGGCGCCTATGCTACAATTTTCAATTTTCTACCTTTGGCTAGATTTATTTTTTTAGAAATCAACTTTCGAGATAGATGGCATTTATGGTAAAGATTTGTAAAGATAGTAGATAATGCCATCATCTCTACAGCCATGACTTTTGACTACGACTTGTTTGTAATTGGTGCTGGTTCAGGAGGACTAGCAGCAGCCAAAACAGCTGCAAGCTTCGGCGCCCGTGTTGGTATAGCAGAACACGAAGCTTTGGGCGGAACTTGTGTTAACCGTGGCTGCATTCCTAAAAAGCTAATCGTTTACGCCGCTGACTTTGCCCTGCAAAATCAAATGGCACACCAGTATGGATGGAGCCAATGCGATAATTACTTTGACTGGACAAGGTTTACTAAATTAGTAGACAAACATCTTGATAATCTGAACGACTCGTTTTCAAAACAGTTACAAAAAGCAGGAGTAGATTTAATAAAGGGATATGCGACCTTTATTGATGACCACACCCTAGAAGTAGATAACCGTAAAATTACAGCTGATAAGATTTTAATCGCTGTTGGCGGGCGCCCCAACTTACCAGATATTCCCGGCATTGAATTTGCCATTACATCGCGCGAAATGTTCCACCTGCCTTACTTGCCTAAGCGGTTTGTAGTAATTGGTGGTGGTTACATTGGTACCGAATTTGCCAGCATGATGAACGCTTTTGGGTGCAAAGTCACCGTTATTAACAATGACGAACTAATATTATCAGGATTTGATGATGATGTTCGCGCTCATATTCAACAAAGTTTAACAAAACGAGGGATTAGATTTTTTCACAATAGCACTGCCAAAGAAATTAAACTTTGTGAAGATGGCTTGCTTGTGAAAATTAAAGGTGATAAGCAAGCGACAGTTGCCGCTGACACTATTTTAGTCGCCACGGGTCGCACGCCGAACATCGAAAAACTAGGCTTAGAAAAAGTTGGTATCGAGCTAGCTGAAAAAGGTACCATCAAAGTGAATGAGTACAATTGCACTAACATTGATAATATCTACGCAGTTGGTGATTGTTCGGGTCGCTTACAATTAACACCTGTTGCGAAAGCGGAAGGTGAAGCATTTGCTAAAACAGTATTCGGCAAAACACCCAAAACAGTAAATTACAACGAAGTACCAACTGCGGTGTTCTCTCGTCCCGAAGGTGCAAGCTATGGAATGACGGAACAACAAGCGCGCGAAAAATTTGGTGATGATGTAGAATCTTTTAAAACTGAGTTTAAATCGTTACTATCGCAATTTGGTGGTAGCGATGAGAAAACGCTGATAAAGATTATAGTTCAAACAGAAAATCAACAAGTTTTAGGCGCCCACATGGTAGGGGAACATGCAGCGGATATAATTCAAAGCTTGGGTGTCGCAATTAGAAAGGGTATTACCAAGCAAGATTTAGTAGAAACAATTGGTATTCACCCCACAACAGCCGAGGAGTTGATGACCCTTTAATATATTCTTGTGACACAGGCATCCCTGCCTGTGCTTTCATTCTTTAACATATATATAGATAAAATACGCTCTTAAGTTTTGTATAGTCCAGGAAGTTGTAATATGGCATACGATTATGATTTGTTCGTTATTGGCGCCGGTTCGGGTGGTTTAGCAGCTTCTAAGCGTGCAGCTAGCTACGGGGCAAAAGTGGCAATAGCCGAAAATGACTTAGTGGGTGGTACATGTGTAATTCGCGGTTGTGTACCAAAAAAGTTGATGGTTTACGCTTCGCATTTTCCTGCGATATTTAAAGAAGCACAAGGTTATGGTTGGAAAGTTGGTGACACCTCGTTAGACTGGGAACACTTTATTACATCTATTGATAAAGAAGTTCGGCGCCTGTCACAATTACATATTAGCTTCTTAGAAAAAGCAGGTGTAGAATTAATTTCGGGTAAAGGCAAAATCTTAGACCCTCACACCGTTGAAGTTGGCGATCAGAAATACACTGCTGATAAAATTCTAATCGCTGTGGGTGGGCGCCCTGTTAAACCAGATATGCCCGGTTTTGCTGAATATGGCATTACATCGAACGAAATATTCCACCTTAAGGAAAAACCTAAGCATATAGCAATTATCGGTGCTGGTTATATTGGCACTGAGTTTGCTTGTATTATGCGGGGTTTAGGATGTGAAGTCACACAAATCACACGTGGACAGAAAATTCTCAAAGGGTTTGACGAAGATGTTCGCGACAATATTGAATCTGGGATGAAGAACCACGGTATTAATTTGATTCGCAACAACATTGTCAAACAGGTTGAGAAAAATGGCGACGGTTTGAAGTTAACTTTATCTGATGAAAATTTGGCGCCATTAAATGCCGATGTATTTTTAATTGCTGCGGGACGGGCGCCTAATGTTGAAGGATTAGGTTTAGAAAATGCTGGAGTTAACTTAGTACAAGGTTCAATTGAGGGCCCAGGTTACAGCACAATGAACGCTATTGCCGTTAATGAATACAGCCAAACTTCCCAAGAAAACATTTACGCTGTTGGTGATGTTACGGATAGAATCAACCTAACTCCAGTCGCTATCGGTGAAGGACGTGCTTTTGCTGACAGTGAATTCGGTAATAACCGTCGTGTATTTAGTCACGAAGATGTCGCTACTGCCGTATTCTCCACACCCGAAGCGGCAACTGTGGGATTAACCGAAGAACAAGCTAAGGGTAAATACGGAGATAATATTAAAATCTTCAAAACTAGTTTCCGCCCCATGTACTACACCCTACCAGGCGCCGACGAACGCACAATGATGAAATTAATAGTCGATAGTAATACCGATAAAGTATTAGGCGCCCATATGGTAGGTGACGATGCTGCCGAAATAATCCAAGGTATAGCTATTGCAGTCAAAATGGGCGCCACCAAAAAAGACTTCGACGCTACCGTTGGTATTCACCCATCAGCCGCCGAAGAATTTGTCACAATGAGATAATTTGTATGGTGGGTATTGCCCACCATTCCCGTTATGCAATATATCTACCTGCATGGGTTTGCATCTAGTCCAAATTCAGCTAAAGCGCGCGATATTCAGTCATATCTTGCGAATTTACATGTAAATATCAAAATACCTGATTTAAATAACGGAGATTTTTCGCACTTAACTATTACACGTCAACTCAAACAAGTTGAGAAAGAATTTCCTAGAGACTCTACACCTGTAACGCTTATTGGCTCAAGCTTAGGAGGTTTAACCGCAGCATTCTTAGCAGAAAATTATATTTCTGTACAGCGTTTAGTTTTACTCGCACCTGCTTTTGGCTTTTTATCGCACTGGACACATGCACTTGGTGAAGAAAAGCTTCAACGCTGGCGCCAAACTAAATATATGATGGTCTACCATTATGGGTCGCAGTGTGAGTTACCTTTACATTATGATTTCGTTACAGATGCGGCACTGTATAAAGAAGATAAATTACGGCGCCCTATACCGACTTTAATATTGCACGGTATTAATGACGAAGTTATCCCAATTCAAGCTAGCCGCGATTTTGCACAACAACATCATACAGTTGAACTAGTTGAACTAAATACCGACCACGGAATGTATGATGTAGTCGATAATATCAAAGAAGCGATTTCACGGTTTTGCCAATTACCGTAGGGGCGGGTTTACAGATATCCTAGAACAAAGCCAAATATCTCGTAAACCCGCCCCCACAACATGCGATAATCCAAAATCCATATACGTA
This sequence comes from Dulcicalothrix desertica PCC 7102, assembly GCF_003991905.1. Lineage (GTDB taxonomy): Bacteria > Cyanobacteriota > Cyanobacteriia > Cyanobacteriales > Nostocaceae > Dulcicalothrix > Dulcicalothrix desertica. Next base: position 844,714 of record NZ_RSCL01000001.1, read on the forward strand.
ATAAAATCCAAAATTCCCCATGCTTCCTTATATTCGTCAAGACCTCGCGCAGTTCAGTGCTTACAAACCACATCCCGGAAGTAATAGCTTTGAACCAGTTGCAACTGTGTTCGATAGACTTGATACCAATGAAAGTCCTTACGATTTGCCAGTAGAGTTAAAACAAAAACTCGCTTGGACTTATGAACAAGTCATTGAAACAAATCGTTACCCAGATGGGGGACACGAAGAACTAAAGCGAGCAATTGCCGAATATGTTAATGAAACTGCCACGGCGCCATTTATTACAGCATCTAATATATCTGTTGGAAATGGTTCAGATGAATTGATACGTTCACTGTTAATTGCTAGCTGCGTTGGAGGCAATGGTTCAATATTAGTAGCAAATCCAACGTTTTCGATGTATGGTATTTTAGCGCAAACGTTGGGAATTAATGTTGTAACAGTTGGTAGAAATAAGGAAACTTTTGAAATTGATTTAGATGCGGCTACCGCTGCGCTCCAAAGTCAGCAAAATCCACCAATTCGGGCTATTTTTGTCGTTCACCCTAATTCTCCCACTGCAAACGCATTAAGTGAAAACGAATTATCTTGGATTAAAAGTATATCGCCTAATATTTTAATAGTTATTGACGAAGCTTATTTTGAGTTTAGTCAGAATACCTTAGTGTCGGAATTAGACTCACACCCCAACTGGGTAGTAATGCGGACGTTTTCTAAAGCTTTTCGACTTGCTGCGATGCGTGTGGGATATTGTATTGCCCATCCGGAATTGATATCCGTTCTCGAAAAAGTCCGTTTACCTTATAATCTTCCTAGTTTCTCTATCGCAACTGCACTACTCGCAATTCAAAATCGAGACTTATTACTCAATACAATACCTGAAACGATTAGCGAGCGAAAAAAACTACAAGCTGGTTTAAGACAATTTACGCAACTGAAAGTGTGGGATAGCGCGGCGAATTTTATTTATTTACAGCCAAAAATAAGCAATACGGTCAAAATTGATGATTTATTAACGAGTTTAACTGAGCAATTGCTTCTGCGGGGCACTCTAGTACGTCAAACGGGGGGGGGTTTACGAATTACAATCGGAACTCAAAAAGAAAATGCTCATACTTTGATGAGGATGAAAACCGTTTTAGATGAATTTGAAGTCTAAGTTTAGGTAAGTCTTTAGAATTATTTATTGTTTTATGGGTTTATGTTAACTAATCTTAATGGTCGTATTTATCTTCTATATCATTAGCAGAATGACGCACGTTTGCTACTGTCTGTGGTAATACGCCCACTAATAGTGCAAATGCTTCATCTGGTAGTTGAGATACCATTTCTGATGGAAAATATTGTTCAAATTGGTCGAGAATCTTTATTACTCGTTTAGAAGCTAATGAAGACTCTGTAATTTGCCTGATTAGTCGAATCCACTGGCGCCTAATTAGATAAGCTTTTTGGCGTTCTTCATGGGTTTCAGGGCAAAGTATTGAAAGATTACCAATCGCTAAAGCGCCCAGACAATCGCGGTCATAGTCACCACCAACGGCGGCGCCAGGTCCGGCAAATTCGGCGTGATAACGTTTGAACAATATTAAACCATTCCGTCTTTTGCTATTCACCGTCAAAACCTTTCCACTGTGTAACATCGTCAGAATGTCCGAGCCATAAAATTGCTCACATCCATCTGGTGTCACAAGATATTCGAGAAAACTGGTGTCAGGATAATAAGTTGATACCATAGCAGCCTGATAGCTTTATTTTTGGCTATCGATGTTTTTTAATGTTTATGTAATCGGTAAAGAGCGTGAACTTTTATTACAACTCGAAGCTATATATATTAAGCTGAGTTTTTATTATTATCAATATTTTCCTTATTTATTCAAGTCGAATCAGAATTAATCAAAGTTTTTCAACAATTGAGTAATCTTATTCTATGAGATTTGATTACTTTTGTCTTGAGACATAAGGGTTTTTCCTTAAAGTTTTTATAAAGTTGAATATCTAGATTACAAAGTTACTGTGAGAAATTTCAAAATTTTTTCACGTAATTTTACTGATGACAACATGGATATTTGATGAAATCAAGTCATGCTTTACTATTTAGTTATAAATTACATCTCCTTTAAGAAGGATGATGACACCAGAGTCAGGGTGGATTTTTAACAGAACCAAGACTGATTTTCAACGCTAATAAATTAAATGCGTCTTCATGGGAATTGGGCAATTGTGTAAAGTAAAGATAAAGCATATCAAGATAAATAAAAACTTTTATACTTTGCCATCCTCAAATTGTCGCATCAACTGTAACTAGCAATTTCAACGAAACATGAGTATTACATGACTTCACACCTATCTTGATAATTTTTACGTTGTTTTCAACGTTCTCTACGACCTTAGATAGATAAGTATGTGCTATCCAACCCCTGATGACGTACTAAATTAATCATACTTAACAATATTTGATTGTTGCTCAGACATAATACTGACTTTTAAGTAAAAAAATACATATCTACATATATCTATAGATGAAGTGTAATATCTTGCGTCCATACAAATTTTATATTAATTTAATATTTATCGTATGACTATGCTAACTCAAGCGCTTATGCAAGAGAATTTGCGGCGCCCGTTTGAAGAAGAATAGATTCCAGCCTGTTTCGACTTTATGTACGCGATATCCAAGCTTAAAGTAAAGTTGCCGTGCAGTATGGTTAGTTTCCAAGACGTGGAGATATATATCTTGAAACCCCCATGAGCGAGCAAGCTTTTCGCAATTTGCAAGCAAACTAGAGCCAACACCTTGCCGACGGTAATTTGGATGCACCGCCAAATTCGATAGATAAACAAAGCTTTTACTTGCATGTCCCCAAGTATCATTATAACGCACACCTAATTCAACGGTTCCAGCCTTGGTATTGTTGGTATTTGCCATATCAACTGCCACTAAACAAAGCTGATGTGGTGCAGGTGATGCCAAACGGTGTCTTAAATCTTCGTAAATACCCAAGCGTAACAGGGGCAAAGTCCATCCCCAAAAGCCACTGGGTGAATGAAAACTCTCAGTAATGATTTGAGCAACATCATTCAAATCGTCTGCATATGCGGCGCGTACTTGGAACTGGCGCCCCCAAGAGTCAGCATTCATAGAGGTATCGGGTCGTTTGTGAGATGAGTCTGAAAACCAGGGTATCAAAGTTAGTTAGGTGATGATTTTACAAAACTGGCAAGGAGCATCAACTGTTGACGAGGCAGACAATAATTATAACCAGATACGAATTTTATTGTTTGCCCCTCCTCACAATATTACGTCAATATAACCCACAAACCTGGTTTCTTTAACAAACCAGGTTTGTTTAATTGCCCTGCATCGCGCTCCAAAGTTGCTAAATTGGTAAAGACTATTGTCTAATAATATACTCTGTTGCTTACGCAATCAGTGTAATATTTTTTACTCAGAGATGTTTAGATAAATAAAATTAGTGGGTAAATGTTAGTCTTGAGGCTATAGCGGGAAAACTTAATATGCGGGATACAGCTTTATGTCAGACGAATAGTCTTCACTGCTGTACGTTCGCTTCAACTTTTTTGATGTGGAGGTCAATTAATTGGCAAGCGTTATATATTATAGGGGTAACACAGGTTCTGAGCTATACACGTGTACGCCGCTACGAGTCGATAACTCCGACGGGTTTCTGGGGTAAATTAACGTGAACACGTGCTTTCTTCAAATGCAGCCATATATATATATTGACGAATCAGTCGTTTCGGTCTGCGATACCCTCAACTTCTCTAAGTCCCATGACTTGAGTAGTAAGTTCATTATCCAAATACCCTTGCGTAAGGTTAGCGGTGCATGAAATCTCAAGCAAACAGTAAGCCAAAAATTTTAGTCGTCGATGACGAACCCGACAATCTTGACTTGCTTTATCGCACCTTCTATCGCGAATACAAGGTGATAAAAGCAAATTCAGGACCTGACGCGCTCGAATTGTTGGCTATTGAAGGAGATGTATCAGTTATCATCTCTGACCAACGAATGCCAATGATGAGCGGGACAGAATTTTTAAGTCTGACAGCTACACAATATCCCGATATTATTCGGATTATTTTAACTGGCTATACCGATGTCGAAGACTTGGTAGAGGCTATTAATGCTGGTAAAGTATTTAAATATGTTACGAAACCGTGGGAAGCCGAAGAGTTAAAGGCAGTGGTACGTCAAGCTTTGGACACTCACAATGTTCTCAAAGCTCGCACGCGCGAATTAACGCGAACGCTGCGTCAAGAGTCTCTACTTAATACGGTTACAAATACAATTCGCAGTGCCCTAGATTATCGGCAAATTTTACAAACAATTGTCGATACTGTTGGTCATATGCTTGAAGTTGATGTTTGTTTATTGCGTCCAAATTTAAATGGACAGCTAGCTGACGAAAGCTTTATCTACCAAAAGGCGCCTTTCAAACCTGACCATCCCAACGAGGATAAATATATATCTTTGTTACGCGAGACTGTTTGGGAAACGCGCGAGGTGCAAGTCATTAATGACGTAAACAGCGATGAGCGTATCCAAAGTCAAACAACTCCTTCAAGCCGTGCCGAGGCATTTACTGTCTCAAATATTAATTCTAGCTTAGTGGTACCACTAATTCTCCGACAAGAATTAATGGCTGTTTTAGCCCTACATCAATGCGGCGAAAGTCGTATGTGGAGCGAAGATGAAGTCAAATTAGTAGTAATGGTGGCAGACCAAGCCGCTTTAGCACTATCACAAGCTTATGCCTACGAACAAGTACGAGCATTAGCTAAACGCGAAGCACTAATTAATACAATTACTAGTGCGATTCGTTCTAGCCTTAACCAACAAGATATTTTTGCTGCTATTACTCAACAACTCGGACAAGCTTTACAAGTCAATGGCTGCGTATTGTCGCTGTGGACTGAGGAAGACGAGTATGTTCAGTGTGTAGGTTTATACGAAAGCAACGAAGTAAATTCAGATGACACTATACAAAACGATGTATCATTATATGAACTACCTCAGTCTTCGGTGCCAATAAAAGAAAACCCGATATTACAACACATGTTACGAACACTCGAACCAGTTGTAGTAACAGATATGAATAATTGTCCACCTGAATTAAGCGGGTTTGAATTGCCGTTGCGGGGTCGTTCGCGTTCGCTGATAGTTGTACCATTGCTGGCAGATGGAAAAAGTATCGGCAGTATAACGCTACGAGAAGACAACAGAGCGCGCAAATGGCTGCCGAGCGAAATTGAACTGGCATCTAGTGTAGCAGCACAAGCTGCAATTGCGGTACAACAGTCACGTTTATATCAAAAGACGCGCGAACAAGCCGAACGGTTATTAGAATTAGATAGACAAAAAACAGAATTTTTCCAAAATATCTCACACGAGTTTCGGACACCTATTACATTGATTCAAGGACCCCTCGAATCATCTGTTGCTGCTAAAGAAGGATTATCCTACGCTCAAAGTACTATTGCTCTACGTAATTCGCGTCGCTTATTACGATTAGTTAACCAACTACTCGATTTACAGCGTCTTGATGCAGGTAGGATGCAACCGACTTTTCGCAGATGCGACTTGGTAGAATTTACTAGTCAAATCGTCGAGTCTTTCCGTACTTACTGCGAGAAAAAGGGATTACAGCTAATTAGCAACTTAGTTCAATGTCCAACAGTGTATTTAGATATGGAGAAATTCGACAAGGTGCTTTATAACCTGCTGTCGAATGCTATGAAGTTTACACCACATGGTGGTATTATCTCAGTCTCACTTGTTTCTAATAAACAAAATTGCATTTTACAAGTTAGGGATACTGGTATCGGAATTGTCACAGAACAACTTCCACACTTATTTGAACGCTTCCGTCAAGCTGAAGGTTCAGAAAATCGTTCCTATGAAGGTAGCGGTTTAGGTTTGGCTTTGGTTAAAGAATTAGTGGAACTTCACGGTGGTGAGGTGACAGTTAACTCTGTTTATGGAGAGGGTACAACTTTTACTATTTCTTTACTCGCTGGAACCGAGCATTTACCTGCTGACTGTATTGTTGATGTACCTGCCGAGTTAAACATTAACCGTGCTTCGGTCGAACTTGCAGACTTAGAACTTATCGAGGTTGACGAAACTCCAACTGGCGCCTATGATTTTTCTGAAGCTACTGAAATTCCTTCAACGGGACATACAATTCTTGTAGTTGACGATAATCCTGATTTACGTGGTTATGTTTCAGGCATTCTTCGCTCAAATGGGTATACAGTACATACCGCACGGAATGGTCAAGAAGGTTTTAAAAATGCTCAAAAAATTCAACCTAGCCTAATTGTCACCGATTTAATGATGCCTTTGGTGACAGGGTTAGAAATGATAGGTATGATTCGTAGTGATTCAAAGTTAAAAGGAACACCAGTAATACTTTTAACAGCGAAAATCGACGAAGAAACTCGTATTGCGGGTACTGAATTAGGCGCCGATGCTTATTTAGCAAAACCTTTTAATGACCGTGAGTTACTTGCAGAAGTGCGAAATCTCGTAGCATTGAAAGAAAACGAGCGTCGGGTTTTAGAGCTAAATACGTATTTAACAGAATCTGTATTGCAAAGATTTTTACCACCAGCATTGGTGCAAAAAGCCGCAGCAGGTGATTTAGTTCTAGATTTACGTCCTGAACCAAGATTAATTACGGTGCTGTTTAGCGACATAGTAGGATTTACGCAGTTATCTAATACACTCAGGTCACGCAAAGTTGCCGAATTGCTCAACGAGTATCTCGAAGCAATGACGCGAGCCGTGTTTGATAATGGGGGTACCGTTGATAAATTCATGGGAGATGCAATTTTAGCCTTATTTGGGGCGCCTGAAGAATTGACCCCCAACGAACAAGTACGACGGTCGATAAACACAGCAAGAGCAATGTTACGTTCTCTTGACAAATTGAACGAACGTTGGCGCCAGCAAGGAATATTTGATACTGATGGGCGAAGCGAAGTTCAATTTAGGTGTGGTATCCATCAAGGAACTGCTGTAGTCGGAATGTTTGGAAGTTCCGAACGTGCAGACTATACAGCAATTGGGCCTTCGGTTAATATTGCCGCGCGGTTACAACAAGCCGCAAAGCCAGGTACAATACTCGCTTCGGCAGCAGTAGCAGATTATTTACAGGACGAAGAAATAATTAAAGGTAGTTCATTAGAGTTAAAAGGAGTTGATGAGACAGTTTTAACTTTTGTTGTGACACCAGAAGTCGTAGCAAATCGCTAGAATGGCAAATGGTTATTATCAATATTAGTTAAAACCTTTATTTTATATAATGCCAGAATCGGTAGCCGATAAAACCCCAATGCCAATCACAATTCGTAGGCGCCACATTGACCCACCAGGTTTGTGGATAGTCATTGTGATTGGTTCTGTCGTGTTACACTCACTAGTACTTTGGTTAATGTTTACATCCAAATTAAATATAGTGGGTCGTAGGTCAAATGCAGCGACACCAATTAAGATAGTAGAGGTTGTGCCCACAATTAAAGCTAAAGCGAAACCTAGAGTAATCGCGCAAAAACCGAAAGTACAACCCAAACTACAATCAAAACCGATTCAAGTTAAACCTGAAATTAAAACTCAACCAGTTCCTGCTCAACCACTTCAAAACCGAACATCTCAACCTGGTACAATTGCATTTACCGACAGAATACCCGTCAAAAAGCCTGCCAACAAATCACCATTAGCTCAAAAACAGCGTTCTCTACCACCCATCAAACCAAAATTAGAGCCAAAAGTCGCAATAATACCTAAAAAACCTGTCAATACAGAGCCTAAAAAACCAAATATTGCAGAACAAAGGCGCCTGCAAAGACTTGCAGAACAACAACGTTTACAAAGACTTGCAGAACAACAGCGTCAACAAGAACTTGCACAACAAAGGCGCCTACAACAGCTTGCACAACAACAGCGTCAACAAGAATTAACAGAACAACGACGCTTTGATCAACTTGTCCAACAACAACGTACTCAAGAACTAGCAGAACAACGGCGCCTACAAAAACTTGCCCAACAACAACGTACTCAAGAACTAGCAGAACAACGGCGCTTTGATCAACTTGTCCAACAACAACGTACTCAAGAACTAGCAGAACAAAGGCGCTTTGATCAACTTGTCCAACAACAACGTACTCAAGAACTAGCAGAACAAAGGCGCCTACAAAAACTTGCCCAACAACAACGTCAACAACAAATTGACGCACAACGGCGAACAGAAGATGTTGTAAGAAATCAGGCAAAACTACCTGTAAATACTGCACCTGTAGAAATATCAGGAAATCCAGATACACCATTTTCTAGACCTACACCAATAGCAACACCTACCGAAGCACCAGCACCCAGACCTACGGTAAAACCCACACCCACACAAAAACCGACACCTACATCAACACCAGCGACTACAACAGCAGATAGTACTTCTGTTCAAGGAGGATTTATACTGGCAAACTTGTTGCCTGTAGATGAAGAAGCACAAAAGGGACTTAACGCAGGAACTACAAGACTTGTAGTAAACCCTAAACTTCAAGAAACAACAAATACTCCGAAAAAATTACCCGTACTTAACGAACAAGACAAAAAACTGGTAACACAACCGATAAAATGTGGTGTTCTGTTATCTATCGATGCCAGTGGTAATATTTTTAGTCCTAGAGAAGGTTTTCCAGGTATTAAAGCGTCGAGCGATGTACCTGGAACCGGAGACTTGTGTCAAAGATATGTAGACGAATACTTCAAGCTGAATAAGGAAAATATCAGAATTTCACCAGGTAGAGATATTGATGGGATTCCCTCAGCCGGTCAATTGTTTAGACATATTACAATACAGCCTGCGGCGCCTGAAAATAAAAATCCTAGTTAAATACTTGCTTTTCAATCCAAGCCATGTTATATTTTGAAAGTTGAATAAAATTCACAAACCTGCGGGTGTAGTTTAGTGGTAAAACCTTAGCCTTCCAAGCTAATGATAGGGGTTCGATTCCCCTCACCCGCTTATATGACGCTAAATAAAGCGCAAACAAATAAAATGCCGACCGATGTCATGCTGAGGCACGAAGCATCTTAAATATTTTGTAAGTTTGATAGTATGATAAACAACCTACATATAATTATTTTTACCTTAGTAGGCGCAGAGGGCACAGAGAAGAGAGGAAGAGAGATTTAAGAGCAGTGTGCCTACGATTGAGAATTAATATATGAGGCACGAGTTCGTAGAGTTGAATCTCTATAGTAAACTGACAGAAAGCTTAAAGTTCGTTAGTATTAAAGAATAAAGTTCACTCTAATTAATAATGAAAATTTTTGAACATGAAACATTCATCGCTTAGTGTACCAAATGTAACAATAAATGTTTCAATTGAGTCAAGTTTGAATGGTGAGCCTAATGTTGATCTGAGTGAGGACACAATGTTACTGCTCAAATGCTTAACTTTGCTCAATACACTTTCTACAACTGCTCCAGAAGGTTTGAAAGAAGCATCTGAGGCGCTAGAAAGTATGGTAGAATTTTATAAAGAACGTGTAGATAATGTTCAGCAAAGCAGCTTACCCCAAAGTCTAGGAGTAATTAAAGGAAATATACTGCGAACTGTTGTTAGACCGCCTCTAGTTATAGATTTTGAATAGCTTTATACTATGCCGCAAAATTTAATTTATAGAGCCTCTGGTGAAAAAGAGGCTCTTAGACAAGGTGAAATTTTAACTGGAGTGGTGGAATTTAAGCCTATTGTAGTAAGACCGAATTCTACTCTTGAAGATATAAAATTTGAACAGATACTTCACCCCTATGCAGTCATTGTGAGTCAAGATTGTGATTTAGATTGGGATTACACTGCTAGACAAAATAAAGATAAGCCTCATAAATTGTTAAATTCTATATTATTTTGTGAACTGTACACGGCTCAAGATATTCGCACGAATAAAACACTTCAAATAAATTCCAGAGATTGGAGTTTAGTACAATCAAATCGTAATCAACAGTACCATTTTTTTGAGAAAGTAGCTTCTGAATCTGAGTTATATCTGGAAGGTTTAGCAGAATTAACAGCTGATTTCAAACAAATTTTTGCGATTGATGCAGAATTCTTATACCACCAAATTAATAATAAGATTGCTCGCAGACGTACAATTGTTAAAAGTCCATATCTTGAGGATTTTTCATATCGTTTTCATAGCTATCATGGACGAATTGCGCTTCCTGCACAGCACGAGAGCGAAAAGGGTTTATAGAACAGTGTTTTGACACCGTTTGTTGTCATGAAGTGCTATTTACGAAAGCATTTACATCCATTTAGTGACTTCAGGCGCCGTTTGATTAAGTAGTTTACCTTGAGAAATAACATAGCGTGGTTTGCTCCGGCGCCTAACTGCATCATAATAGCTATCGGTATCTAGTACAATTAGCGATGCAGGTTTGCCAACTTCTACACCATATATATCTTCGACGTGCAATGTTTTGGCGCCGTTTATTGTCACCATTTCATAACAAGCATTAATTTCAGGTATTCCGGTCATTTGACATACGTGAACAGCCATATGGGCAACGTCGAGCATATTACCTGTACCTAAGCTATACCAGGGGTCTTGAATACAGTCGTGTCCAAAGCTGACATTTAAGCCGTTTTGCCAAAGTTCTTTAACGCGCGTAACACCCCGACGTTTAGGATATGTATCAGCACGTCCTTGTAAAGTAATGTTAATGAGTGGATTTGCAATAAAGTTGATTTGTGCGCGTTGCAAAAATCCCATTAATTTAAATGCGTAGGCATTATTATATGAGCCAAAAGCAGTTGTATGACTTGCTGTGACTCGCTTGGAGGTTCCTGTACTTGCTGCACATGCTGCTACTACTTCGAGAAAGCGTGACTGTTCGTCGTCTACTTCGTCACAATGAATATCTATTAAACGGTCGTATTGTTCTGCTAATTCAAAGATTCGCTCAACTGATTTTACACCCCAATCGCGAGTCAGTTCGTAATGTGGTATTCCCCCTACTACATCGGCGCCCATTTGTAAAGCTTTTTCTAGTAGCGCTTCATTTTGAGGATGAGAATAAATACCATCTTGAGGAAAGGCTACAACTTGGACTGTTATCCAATTTTTAACAGTATCGCGCGCTTCGAGTAAACCTTGTAGTGCAATTAAAGAAGGTTCACTAACATCAGCGTGTGTCCTTACAAACAAAATTCCATATTCAGCTTGTTGCTTTAGAGTCTCGATAGCACGTGCTTTAATATCTTGTAACGATAAATTTTGTTTACGCTCACTCCAAATTTGAATACCTTCAAATAGTGTACCGCTTTGGTTCCAGCGAGGTGTACCAGCAGTTAACGCCGAGTCTAAATGAATATGTGACTCAACAAAAGGTGGCGAAACCAACTTACCATCTATATTAAGTTCCATCGACGCATCCCCATTAATAGCAGATGCAATCTCTACAATCTTTCCGTCTAGTATACCAATATCAACACTCGAACTATCCGGCGCCGTTACCAGTTTAGCTTGACGCAGCAGCAAATCATAACTAGTCATTACTTATATCCCCCTCATAATAATACCATTTGGCAACAAAGTTACCACAGTGTGAATTATTACTGTAAATTTGGGAACAATTAACTAGGGGATGTAAATCTTATACCACTTCGTGCGTAAAGATGATTCAGAAACTCTTTATGCAAATCGCCAACCGTTTTATTACTTAATAATTAATTTATGCGTTATATCTGACTACGTTATATTACTTAGTTAAATTGTTGCCACTCATGAACCACCATAAGAATGAAAACTCAAATCAAAGTTCTAAATTACAAAAGCCAGGAGTTATGGCACTTCAATGGCTATTAAAATTTGTGAATAAAAATAATTACTTGACCATTCAAAGAAAAATTTTGTTTGGGTATATTATTGCATTATTAATAGTGATGTTTGGTAGTTTATTGCCTATTATAATTGCTGATTATTTTCAAGCACAAGCTAATGAATATCGTATTCGAGTACGACGTGAGCGTAAACTGTTAGGTGATTTGCGTGCGGATACACTAAGCTTATTAACTATAACAAGTTTTCCATCCTCACTTCAAAAGCCTAAAAATTTTCAACAGGCAAAGGCAACAGCACTAACGCGAATCACACAAAGTAAACAATTATTTACAAAATTAAATCAGAAATCTCAGAAATCATCAAATCCAATTTTTAAACATTTATTTGCAAAATATAAAGAAAATTACTTAGATTATCTTCAAAATTTAGAAAATCTTTTAAATAAAACTGAAAATAGATTACTAGAAAGACAGATGTTTCGAGTTAAAGAGTCATTTGCTAATTTATATAGTAGTAATGATACAGAAGAAACACAAGAATTTGTACATCAACTAGGAAGTGTAATTGAAATAAGCGAGAAACAAGAAGAAATAGCTGAAGATGACTTAAGTCGCGCCCAATTAATCAGAATAATCATAATTATTATTGGTATTAATATTGCAATTGTGCTGTCATATTTATTTATACGCTATCTAAGCTATACAATTGCAAGCCCAATCATAAACATTATTAAAGTTACTAAGCAAGCAAGTAATCAAGCAAAAACTAAATCCAATTTTGACTGCAAAGTTTTTGTTACTAAAGATGTTACTCAAGATAATGATATATCACAACTTGCTAATTGTATCAACGACCTGCTAAATCAACTTCAAACAGTTGTCGAAGAACAAAAAAAGACAGAAGCAAGTTTAGATGGAGCAAATCAAGCTAAAAGTAAATTTTTGGCTTCGATGAGTCATGAATTAAGAACACCGCTCAATGGTATTCTTGGTTATGCCCAAATTTTAGCAAATTCTCAAAACTTAACAGAGGAACAAAAACATGGAATTAAAACTATATATGAATGTGGATTTCATTTGCTGAATTTAATCAATGACATATTAGATTTATCTAAAATGGAAGCGCGCAAAATGGAGCTACAACTCGTAGATATTCATTTACCTTCGTTTCTTCAAGGAATTGTAGAAATTTGTCGAATTAAAGCTGAACAAAAAGGTATTGATTTTGTTTATGAGTCACCAAACAACTTACCAGCAGGAATTAGTATAGACAAAAAAAGATTACGACAGGTATTAATAAATTTACTTACTAACGCTATCAAATTTACTGATACAGGATGCGTAAAACTACAAGTTAAGTTTGCTGAGAGTAAACCTAATTATGCCAAAATTAACTTTGCTGTTGTGGATACGGGTGTTGGAATGAACACTAATCAAATAAAAATGATATTTTCTCCTTTTGAGCAAGTAGTCAATAATGATAGACCCAACGAAGGGAATGGTTTAGGGTTGACGATAAGTCAAAAAATTGTAGAAATGATGGGCAGTAATATTCAAGTCAAAAGTCAAGTGGGAGTTGGGACTTTATTTGAATTTGAGCTTGAATCCCGATTAGCTGAAGACTGGACGGAAAGTAGTACTATCACGAGTCGGGGTAAAATCATTGGTTATTCAGACCCAGAAAAAAAGATATTAATTGTTGATGATTCTTGGGAAAACCGTTCATTATTTATTAGTTTACTCGAACCCCTTGGTTTTGCAGTTATCGAAGCGAGTAATGGTAAGGAGGGAATAGATAGAGCAAAGCAACATCATCCAGATTTAATTATTTCTGACGTTACTATGCCAATTATGAATGGGTGGGAAATGCTTGCTAAAATGCGTCAATCTGAACTTTTTCAAGATACTGTCATTATTATTGCATCACCAAATGTATACGAAATTGACCGTCAGAAAACTTTATTATCAGGCGCCGATGGGTTTTTAACTCGACCAGTACAACCAGAGGAACTATATAACATGTTAACCAAACATCTTAAAATTAATTGGACTTATGCGGCGCCTCCTGTTGAATCATCGAGTGAAGCTGTAACAGTATTTACCAGCGCAATGGTAATACCGCCAGTTTCAGATTTAACATTGTTACTTGAATACGCTCGTAAAGGACAAATCAAAGGCATAAAACAAGAATTAGATAAAATAGCCAGAATGGATGAAAAATATCACATCTTTGTGAGGCAACTTAATAAGTATGCGAAGAATCTTAACATACAAAAAATCAGAAACTTCATACAAGAATACATACGAAACTAAAAACCTGAGTTAAGTTATATTATATATATAAAAAATATTGATACATCAAAACAATGGAAAAACATAATTCAGAACAAAGTCCAAATATTAGACCAGTGGAAACTATCTTAGTAATCGACGATAGTCCAACTAATTTAGAAGTTTTATATACGACATTATCAGATGCTGGATATGAAGTATTAGTGGAAATGGATGGTTATTCAGGTATTGAGCAGGCGCAAAATAATCCACCAGATTTAATATTGCTCGATATTATGATGCCAAAAATAAACGGTTATGAAGCTTGCCGCAAACTGCAATCAAACCCAATCACCAAAGATATCCCTATCATCTTTATGACAGCTTTATCTGACACATTAGAAAAAGTCAAAGGTTTTCAAATGGGAGCAGTTGACTATATAACTAAACCGTTTCAGCAAGAAGAAGTAATCGCACGTATTAATGTACAATTAAAGCTACGACGTTTAAATTTAGAGCTAGACCACCAAAAACAGAAATTAGAGGAGCGAGTAGTAGAAAGAACTGCTGAACTATCGGAAGCGTTAGAAGAACTTCAACAAACCCAGTTACAACTAGTACAAACCGAGAAAATATCGTCATTAGGACAAATGGTTGCAGGGGTTGCTCATGAAGTTAACAACCCAATTGGTTTTATTTCAACTAACTTATACCATGCTAACCAATACGTAAACGACCTAATAAATCTACTTAAACTGTATCGAGAAAAATTTCCTGAACCAGGTGATGAAATTGAAGAAATAATTGAGTCAGTAGATTTAGACCATATTTCTGAAGACTTACCAAAATTAATTTCATCAATGAAATTAGGAAGTGACAGAATTCGCGGTATTATGCAGTCAATGCGTACCTACTCTCGTGCAGATGGGAAAGAGAAAAAAGCTGTAGACATCCACGAAGGTATCGAAACCACACTAATGATACTTCAGCACCGTCTGAAACCACAACCTAAGCGCCCAGCTATTCACGTTGTCAAAGAATACGGGAATTTACCTTTAATTGAATGTTACCCAGGACAACTTAACCAAGTGTTTATGAATTTAATTGCTAATGCTATCGATGCTATCGACGAAAGTGTACCAGATAGAGACTGGGAGGGTGATAAAGGTAGACATTTAACTCCTGACAATGTAATGTTAGTTCCCCTAATCTGTATATGTACCACTGCTGATAAAGAAAACGTCACAATTCAAATTGGAGACAACGGTAAAGGCATGGATTTATCAGTACGTGACCAAATATTCCAAGCTTTTTATACCACCAAACCTGAAGGTAAAGGTACTGGTCTAGGTCTTTCAATTAGTTATCAAATCATTACCGAAAAACATGGTGGCACCCTTGAATGTATTTCCTCACCTGGTAAAGGTACAGAGTTTATTATTCAACTTCCTTTTTATACTTAACTCTTGCTTTTTTTTAACTCTTATAGTATAATATTACTAAGTATTTAGGAAGGCGCCAAAGTATGCTTTCACAATTTGTAAATATACACAATAATATTTAAGAATTAATCCTCCCAACAAGAACGCAAATTCGGAGGGCTAAGAATTCCTCAGTGACAAAGTTAAAATAGACAAAAAAACGAGGCTTTGATTATGAGCAGCATAGAAGTTGTTTTCAGTTTTGATACTACGGGCAGCATGTATCCTTGTTTAACACAAGTTAGACGAAGAATCAAAGAAACCGTGACTCGGTTAATGAATGAACTTCCGTTAATTAAGATTGGTATTATTGCACATGGTGACTATTGCGATGCAGGTTCGACGTATGTTACCAAGCATTTTAATTTATCAAGTGATATCGATGCAATTTGTAATTTTGTTCAGAATGTTGAACCAACGGGTGGTGGTGATGCACCTGAGTGTTACGAATTAGTTTTACACGAAGCGCAATCTTTCACTTGGTCAGAAGCTGCGTCAAAGTCTTTGGTGTTAATTGGTGATGATATTCCTCATGCACCCGCACATAACCCACAAAAGTTAAATTGGCGCCAAGAAATCAAGAAATTAGCAGACAAGGGTGTTACGGTTTATGGGGTACAAGCTTTAAATCGTAGTCACGCAACACAATTTTATAGAGAATTAGCCGAGCAATCAGGTGGTTTTCACGTTAATCTTGACCAATTTTCATACATTACTGACTTATTTTTAGCAGTTTGCTATCAACAGTCCTCAAATGAACAACTTCAAGCATATGAACAAGAAGTTGTAGCACAAGGTCGAATGAGTCGCGGTTTGAATCGCATTTTTAACTCGATGATGAATCGTGAAGAAACTACGATGTTCCAAGCTGCTGATTTACGTGCGGTTTCTCCAGGAAGATTTCAGGTTTTAGATATTGATAATAATTCTTCGATTAAAGTGTTTGTTTTAGAAAACGGTTTAAATTTTAAAGTCGGACGTGGTTTTTACGAGTTCACCAAAACAGAAACTATCCAAGGATATAAAGAGATTGTTTTGATGGAGAGAACAACAGGAGACTTATTCGAGGGACAAGCAGCACGCGAAATGTTGGGTCTAACTGAAGGTGAGACAGCACGTATAAAACCTAACAACCTAGAAAAGTACATGGTTTTTGTCCAAAGTACCTCTGCAAATCGTAAGTTAATCGGTGGTACAAAATTCCTCTATGAAGTAGAAGACTCGCATCGGTGACATAAATTAATATAGATATCCAGCGTGTTATGGAGGTGAATGTGGTTGAATCGACTTTGGCAGATGTAAAAACGCGAATCCCGGAACTGCGGCAGCTTTTACAGAAAGCTAGTTATGCTTACTATGTTCTTGATAGTCCGATTATGGATGATGCTGTTTACGATAGGCTTTATCGTGAATTGCAAGATATAGAAGCCAAATATCCTGAATTAATAACACCCGATAGTCCAACGCAGCGGGTTGGTGAAAGACCTGCTACGCAGTTTACTACGGTACGCCATAATGTACCGCTGTATAGTTTAGAAAACGCTTTTAATGTTGATGAGTTAAGAAACTGGGATGCACGCTGGCGCCGACAGTTAGCTCCAGTAGATAATGTTGGATACGTTTGTGAGTTAAAAATAGATGGCAATGCGCTGGCTTTAACATATGAGAATGGTATATTAACACGCGGCGCCACGCGAGGTGATGGAGTAACGGGTGAGGACATCACACAAAACGTGCGAACAATACGCTCCATACCCTTACGGTTAAATGCCGAAGCTTTTGATGATGTCATACCTGAACGTATAGAAGTACGAGGTGAGGCATTTTTGCCACTTAATGTATTTAAGCAAATCAATGAAGAACGACAAAAAGCTTCTGAGTCTGTATTTGCCAACCCTCGTAACGCCACTGCTGGAACTTTACGTCAACTCAACCCTAAGATAGTTGACAAACGTCAATTAGATTTTTTTGCTTACACCCTGCATATTCCAGGACTTGATGACACCAGTATTGCCAGTACTCAATGGGGAGCATTAGAGCTTTTGCAAAAAATGGGTTTTAAAGTCAACCCTAAAATGAAACTTTGCCCTTCACTGCAAGAAGTAGCAGAATATTATGAGTATTGGGATACGGAACGGTTGAATTTGCCATACATGACAGATGGGGTAGTAGTAAAGCTAGACTCATTCAAACTACAAGAGCAATTAGGCTTTACACAAAAATTTCCTCGTTGGGCAGTAGCATTAAAATATGCCGCTGAAGAGGCGCCGACTATCGTCGAAAATATATCAGTAAACGTCGGCAGAACCGGAGCATTAACACCCCTAGCAGAAATGCGACCAGTCCAACTAGCAGGCACAACTGTATCTAGAGCCACCTTACACAACGGCGACCGCATCGCGCAACTAGATATTCGTATCGGTGACACAGTAATAGTTCGCAAAGCAGGGGAAATAATACCCGAAGTATTGCGTGTACTCAAAGAATTGCGACCAGATGGAACCGAAGCGTTTGTAATGCCAAGTAACTGTCCCGTGTGCAGTCAACCAGTAGTGCGCGAAAAAGACTTATCTGTAACACGCTGTGTAAATGCATCGTGCCAAGCCATTTTAAAAGGTTCGATAGAACATTGGGTAAGTCGCGACGCATTAGATATTCGGGGTATGGGTGAAAAGCTAGTGCATCAACTCGTCGATAAAGCTGTAGTACATTCGGTCGCTGACTTGTATGAGTTAACACCCGACCAACTATGTGCATTAGAACGAATGGGTAAAAAATCGGCAGAGAAAATAGTCGAAGCAATAACCCAATCCAAAAATCAACCTTGGTCAAGAGTGCTATACGGTTTGGGTATTCGCCATGTCGGTAACGTTACAGCCCAAACACTAACAGAAAAATTCCCCACCGTCGAAAAAATAGCTGAAGCGAACCGCGCCCAAATCGAAGGTATATATGGAATAGGCGCCGAAATCGCCGACAGTATATATCAATGGTTCCGCATACCCTCAAACCAAACATTAATCGAACGATTAAAAACTGCTGGTTTACAACTAGAAGCAAGTGAGGCGTTTATAGATAGTATTAGTGAGATTGAGAAATTTGTAAGTAAAACATTTGTAATAACAGGCACATTACCAACACTAAAACGCGATGAAGCTAAAGCCTTAATCCAAAAAGCAGGCGGTAAAGTCACTGATTCGGTAAGTAAGAAAACTGACTATTTAGTAGTAGGTGAAGAAGCTGGCTCTAAGCTAGCAAAAGCTGAATCACTTGGTGTTACAACTTTGAGCGAAGCCCAATTAATGGAAATGCTGGCAACGGATGTAACGGATGTAACGGATGGATTGTAGGTTGGGTGGAGCGACAGCGGAACCCAACATAACCCAACATAACCCAACATAAACGTAGGGTGCGTAACTGCTTGAAAAACAACAAATAAAACGAAAATTCAAGTGCAGTTACGCACCATCACGAACCACCAATTAATTAGCACATTTTAAAAGTTCCCGCAAGAAGGCAGGCAAAGCATTACCTAACTCTTGTTTCGCTCTTGGCTCTAAACAAGCAACAATATATTGATACGTTACAGCAGTCAGGTAAAGCACATAAAGGTTTGGCTAATGCCCAAGCTTCAAGTAAACGTGATTTTGGTTCATAAATTGTCCATTGAGCTAAATACTCGTCTCGTAAATCCATCTGGTTAGATATTGTCCAGTTGGTTATAAATAAACCGAATGGCATATTCACACTTGAGATTTTGTAAAAAAATTATTGCACAAAGCTAATAAAACTATTAGCCTTGTTGCAAAGAATAAAATTATAAAATAAATCTATTCATCAAATTGGGCAAGAACAATTTCCTTCTCAGGGAAATTAGCAACTATTTTTAAATTTCCGCCAAGAGCTTTAATATATTCAGAGAGAGTAGAAATATTAATCTCTCCTTGATTCTCAATCATTTGAATATCAGGCAAAATAACGTCGGAGTTTTCTAAATCCTCATGTGCAATTCCCAAGGAATTTTGTAATTCTATAAGGGTTAAATGAAGTAAGGCTATTTTAGCACGAGTCGCATTTTTTGCCCTTCGTTCCGGCGACATCTGATTACGTAATTTGATATAAGGTTTTGTTTTCATATATATCCTTCTTAAAAACATCTAAATTTTCTTGTGGGGTGGGCATCCTTGCCCGCCCTTAGATTATGGAACGGGCAAGGATGCCCATTCCACAAGATGTTTTATTAGATTTTTGCAGGTCTATTAAATTTTATAATGCTTTGTTAGCTCATAAAATAGATTATGCAGTAGTTTGACGTAATATCTATGAATATATTAAATCTTTTAAACGGCGCCGCTTCTAATATAGCACTGACTTCAAACGAACGTCCGGCTGTTACTTACAAGCAGCTACGAGAGAATGTGGTGGAGCTTGCAGAACAGCTTAATAGCTTTGGTTTAGGACGTGGAGACAGAGTTGCGATTGCAATTTCTAATAGCCCGGAGATGATAACTGTCTTTTTAGCTACTACGATTGCAGCTACTGCTTGTCCGTTGAATCCCAAGTATAAACAGGAAGAGTTTGCTTTTTATTACGAAGATACACAAGCTAAAGCGTTAATTATTTTACCAGATGGTAACAATAATGCGCTTGCTGCTTGTAGCGAAGCAATGAAAGTAATAACTGTAAAAACTAGAGAGTCAGGCGCCTTATATTTTGAATTACAAACAGCACACCAACCGCGAGAAGTTGAGCAAGCAACAGAAAATGACATAGCAATGATTCTTCATACTAGTGGTACAACTAGTCGCCCTAAACGAGTACCTATTCGGCATCGTAATTTAATTGCGAGTGCGACTAATTTTGTCAATGCTTATTCGTTGACAGCGAATGACAAAACGCTTTTAGTTATGCCTTTATTCCATATTCATGGTTTAGTGGGTTGTATGCTATCAACTTTTGCATCTGGAGGTACAGTAATTTGCCCCCCTGGATTTAATGCTTTAGAATTTTGGAAACTTGTAGAAACGTTTAAACCAACTTGGTATTCTGCGGCGCCAACGATGCATCAAATGGTATTAGCACGAGCTAGTCGTAACTCAGAAATTATTCAGGCAAACCAATTTAGATTTATTCGTTCGAGTAGCGCACCTTTACCACCAGTAATATTAGAACAAATCGAAGCAACATTACACGCTCCGGTTGTCCAATCATATAGCATGACCGAAGCAGCCCACTTAATGACAACTAATCCGCTACCACCCAAAACGCGCAAACCTGGGAGTGTTGGTTACGGTTTTGGTGTGGATGTGGGTATTATGGATGATAATGGAAATCTTTTACCTACAGGTAGCTTAGGAGAAGTAGTAGTTAAAGGGGCCAACGTTATAGATGGTTACGAAAATAATCCTCAAGCCAACGCAACAGCTTTCGTCAGCGGTTGGTTTAGAACAGGTGACCAAGGTTTCTTAGACGAAGAAGGATATTTATCTTTAACCGGACGCTTAAAAGAATTAATCAATAGAGGTGGCGAAAAAATATCGCCCTTAGAAGTTGATGATGTACTACTACGACACCCTGCCGTCAGCGAAGCGCTTGCTTTTGCCGTACCCCACAAAACCCTAGGCGAAGATATCCATGCAGCAGTAGTATTAAAAAGTTTAACCGAAGAAAAAGAACTACATTCACACTGTTCACAAATGCTAGCAGAATTTAAAGTGCCAGCAAAATTTCATATTTTAGAAGAACTACCGCGTGGCGCCACAGGTAAACTACAAAGACTAAACATGTCCAAACTACTAAAAATAGAATAATATTTATCTCTTGTGGAGCAGGCATCCCTGCCTGCCCTTATATCCACCAAAATTAAATATTAACTTTAAATAAATCTTCAATTTGTTGTCTAATAGTCTGGTGTAACTCCATCTTCATAGCTTGACGAAAAAATTTTGTCAATATTTCTTGCTCTAAAGGAATATTTAATTCTTTAAATTCGTTTTTTATCCGAAATAAGCAGATTGCTAGAAAACATGCTGTCGAGCGCACATCAATTCTTTGGTCTTGGGTGAATGACAAAAAATCCGTTAATAATCAGTTTGCTAAAAATTTTCCTAGTATTACATATTCATATTAATATATTTAGACCGTAATTACTCAAATCAAGTCATAATCTATTTTATAGAATCTTACCTCTGTGTCTCTGTGGTGAAAAAGAAATTATTGCAATGGCGGGCAAGGATGCCCGCTCCACAAGAGCAAGAAAAGAAATAGAATTGTAATGTTTAACAAGAGGTATAATAATGAAAATTTGTATAGTAGGCGCCGGTGCCATTGGTGGATACTTAGGAGCAAAGCTAGCATTATCAGGAGAAGATGTAACGCTAATAGCTAGAGGCGCCCATTTAAATGCTATTCAAACAAATGGTTTAAAATTAATTACAGAGTCCGGTGTAACTAACGTATCTAACATTGCTGCTACTAATAATATTAGTACCTTAGAACCACAAGATATAGTAATATTAGCAATGAAAGCTCAAAGTTTGCCACCAATAGCAGCGAGTTTGCCAACTTTATATCATTCCCAAACAATGGTAGTTCCAGCACAAAATGGTGTTCCTTGGTGGTACTTCCGTAAGTGTGGAACCCAATATGAAGGAGCAAATATTACATCAGTTGACCCAGATGGTACTGTAGAAGCAAATATTGGTGTGGAACGTACTATTGGATGTGTTGTTTATCCTGCCGCAGAAATTGCCGAACCAGGAGTTATTCGACATATTGAAGGAGAACGGTTTAGTATTGGCGAAATTGACAGTGCCAAAACTGAGCGAATTCAAACTTTAGCGAATGTACTTAAAAAAGCTGGGTTAAAGGCGCCTATACGCAATCAAATTCGTACTGATTTATGGGTAAAGTTATGGGGAAACGTCGCATTTAATCCAATAAGCGCACTCACACGCACTACTTTAGACAAAATTTGTCAATATCCTTTAACCAGAGAACTTGCTTTGTCTATCATGACCGAAACGCAAACCATCGCCCAAAAACTTGGAATTGATTTTGGTATTACAATAGAGCAAAGAATTGCTGGCGCGGAAAAAGTTGGCGCCCATAAAACCTCAATGTTACAAGATATTGAAGCTAAACGACCGACTGAAGTTGATGCTATTGTTGGCGCCGTTGCCGAATTGGGAAAATTAACACATACCCCAACTCCACATATTGATACCATATACGCGCTGGTTAAGTTACTTGAACAAACTTGATGCAAATGAATGCCGCATTAGAAGAAGCTTTAGATGCAAGCACAACAGCAGAACGTCTACATCAGTTAGCAATGAGTAAGGACAAAAAAGTTTGTGCTGCTGTTGCTCAAAATCCTAATACGGCGCCGGATACATTATTGAAATTATTTACTAATTATCCAGTTCAAGTCTTAAGTAATAATATTCTTGACTTTTTGTTACTTGAAAATCCCAATTTTTTATATGAACTTTATACGGTTTATCCCTTAGCCTTTAATTTGCATGATTTACCATTGTTTTATATTGAATGGGCAATTAATCATACTTCTGATGTTGTTCGTGAATCAGTTGCAAAAAGTCCGCGAACATCAATACATTTTCTAGAAAAGCTTGCGGATGATGAAGCAGAATGTGTTAAGTTTGCTGTTTTATATAATAAAAATACTCCTATTGAATGCTTAGAACAATTTATTACTGAAGATAAACTTAATATCCGCAATAAATCAATAGAGTATCGCTTGCATCTTGCTAAATATCACCGCGAATCTCCAATAATTACAAGAATACTTGCTGATGATATTAGTAGTGAAGTCAGAGCAGCAATTGCCAGGAACTTTGTAACAGAACCATCTGTGCTTGAAAAATTAGCCAAAGATAAGGTGCTGAATGTCCGTGTGCGAGTTGCTGGAAATCACATGACTCCCAACTATATATTAGAACTATTGGCAAAAGATAAAAGTTCCGATGTACGTTACGAAGTTGCAAATAATCCCAACACAGAAAGTAAACTTTTAGAACAGTTTGCCAAAGAGGATAAAGTCAAAATTCGTGCTGCTGTTGCAAAAAATCTTAATACATCTAAAACAACATTAGAGTTTTTAGCAAAAAATAGCGACGATGTAAGTATCCGTCGCTTGTTAGCAGAAAATCCAAAAATATCTAGTCACGTTTTAGAGCATTTGGCTAAAGATGCATGTGATGAAGTCAGAATTATTGTAGCTGAAAATTCTAACACTACTACAAATATTTTAAAGCAGCTAGCAGAAGACAAAACGGGTAGAGTTCGTCTCACTGTTGCTCGAAACAAAAAAACACCCATTAAATGTTTAGAAAAGCTAATGCATGACCAGCATGAAGAAATTCAACTTGCTGTTATTAACAATCCTCATACTCCTATTAGTATCATTAAACTATTAGCTAAAAGTACTAATAAAAGTATTAGCCTTGCTGCAAAAAGTAAAATTACAACTTACGACAAGAAACCGTAATCATCCTGAGATTGTGACGGGCAAGGATGCCCGTTCCACAAGCCATTCCACAAGCCATTTCACAAGCCATTCCACAAGCCATTTCACAAGCTATTTCACAAGCCATTTCACAAGCTATTTCACAATATGGATAATTAAGTTTTTGGAAGTTCCTTATTGTTTGTTAGCGCAACCAGTTTTAACTGTATTGCCAGAAATCAAAGTTGCTGTATAAGGATATTTTGTGTCGGACATGCTATCGCTACAAGAACCATTTACTTTAGTGAGAATGAGAATATGATTCGGTTTAGTACCAAAACGATAAACTCTAACAACATCTAAAGGTCTTCCTTCTGCTGCAGTCGGCGCCACATAACGAAATTTTTGATTTGTGATATTATCTCTTAAAGAATTATATACAATACCTTTTTGGCTAATGTCTACACCCCAGAAAGGTTCTGTACCAACAACACGGAAACTTTCAACTTTAGATAGTTGTTTAGGTGCAGGTGCAGAGTTTGCAGAAGCAGGTAAAAATGATGTAGCTGCTGTAACTCCTAATCCGAATACTACAAATAGCTTTTTCAAATGTTGTGTAGTCATTGTTTTGTTTAAAGTTATAATTTACTCTTATTTTAGAATTACAAGTCAAAAATCCTTAATTTCGGAAAAGTTTTTTAAAATTCGGAATGTGAAGTTTTATTGTAGTTTATTATATTTTGGGAACTAAAAATTAGAGTTAAAGTCTTACAAATACTACAAGATTACAATTGTTTTCATTATTCATCTTTATGATTATGGTTTGTATATTATGAAGTCAAAATTTATTACAACTGCATTAACTTGCACTATCGTCGGCGCCTCCTTGGCACAGACTTATAATAATGCATCTGCCGCAACTCCCCAAATAAAGGTTTCACAGTTTCGCAGTCAGGGACAGCAGGGTTTGGAAAGGTTTATTAGTACGTATGCGAAAGAACTCAGTAATCCTTCACCACAAATGCGCGCTACATTAGATGCAATTTGTCAGCAAAAAGACTGTCACGCTTCTAAGTTATATTGGTACACCGATATTGAACAAGCAAAAGCTGCTGCAAAAACTAGCGGAAAACCTATTCTTTCGTTACGGTTGCTGGGAAGACTCGATGAGGACTTAAGCTGTGCGAATAGTCGTTTCTTTCGTGTAACGTTATATCCGAATGCTGAAATATCTAAGTTTTTACGTCAAAATTATATACTCCATTGGCAAACTGTACGCTCGGCGCCGAAAGTAACTGTAGATTTTGGTGATGGACGTAAATTAGAACGGACTATTACAGGTAACAGCATTCACTATATCTTAGATAGTGCTGGGCGCCCTGTTGATGCAATTCCGGGGTTGTACGGGCCTCAAGCTTTTTTAAAGCAGTTGGTAGAAGGTAAAAAATTAATCAACTCATATAATAGCCGCCCAAGTGCTGCAAAAGAAAGCTTTTTACGGCAGTATCATGCACAGCGTTTAGTATCTGTTGAGCAGCAATGGAATAAAGACTTAACTAAACTTGGTATTGCAAATCCTCCACGTTTGGTTGAAATGCCTGCAACTTCTAATTCTCCTAGCGCACCTGTAGCTGGAACAATTGCTGTAACTAAAATGGCAGTAGAGGCGCCGATGTTAAGAGGAATGTCACCAAGCACTAGTAACCCGGCACCGCTTAGAGAAATTACAGACCAAGCAACATGGCAACGCATCGCTCAACTATATATAAATGATGCCAAACTAGATAAGAATAGTATCGCCTTAATAAATTCCAAACGCTTCCCACAAAAATCTAACTCGAATGGTTTACAGGGCGTTGTTAGTAACTTTGAAACAGCAATGGCGTTAGATACCGTCAGAAACGAGTATATGTTGCATCGACAAATTCATCAATGGTTCACTCAACCTAATATAACAAGTAATGTAAACACACTAAACGAAAGAGTGTATGCACAACTGTTTTTAACACCAAGTTCTGACCCGTGGTTAGGATTGATGAACAGTGAAACTTATAGTGCGATTGAAAATGATGGTGTTCACCTCCAAAAAAGATAGCTCAAAAAAGATAGCCAAAAAAAAATAATTAGGAGTTATTTAATCGTAATTCTAATCTAATCGACTGCGTAATTGCATCTACCAAAGCCAAACGCTGACTAATTGGTAACTGTAAAACAGGAATTATCAAATCTTCTATAGACACGAGTGAACTTTGAGCAGAATTTAGTTGAATATCTGAGTTTTGCTTCAACGTTTTTTCTAAATCGTCTCGCAGCGTCTCTAAAAACACATAATCATCACCCATATTAGCAGCTTCATTGTCATCAAGATTTCCGCTATTTAAACGCTCTTGATATATTTTTATTAAATTACCAATTGCTTCTATAATAAATGTAATGTCTTTAAATGATAGCTTCATTGCCAATTATCCAAGTTATATAGAATTTCAGTTTTAGTCAATTGTATAAGATAACTCTGCTTAATGTCGAATTTGCACAGCAATGTAACAAAATTTTGGAAACTCTTTCTTCTATAACCTAAATTTTGCCAATTATAGAATTAGCACATTAATAATTTTGAAGTTACTATTGCTGGGTGCGAATAAAAACGTCTGTTCGTTCTTTTAACTGCTTGCGCTACGGGTGAAGGTTGCCAGGGTACTTACCCAAAATTGTCACGCTAAAGTAATCTTTATAAGTACTTTTACTATAATTTTACCACTAAAACCGGGTTTCTATGCATTCACTGTCGCAGACAAATCGTCGTTGTTATTACAATCTCTCAACGAAGAAACCCGTTTCTAGCAGGTTTAACATAGTATTTGAATAAATTGGTAAAGTCTATTTATGCTTTTCGTCAAAAAAGATGATTTTTATTTAAAGTTATTTAAAACATTTTAAGTAATTTTACATATATTTTATTTAGCAAAAAAATAAAAAAGTACCTCTTAGCTTCTAAAAATAATGGTTTTAGCGTTTATAGCGTGCAATCCGATTGTGTATTTTATGTAAATATGCTGAGAAAGTATAGCGGCTCAATAGAATAGATAGCTATATTACTTAGGTATCAAAGGAAATTAAAAACATTTGATTTGGCTGTGCAGAAAAGAACTGCTTTGAAAATTCAGAATCTGTATATAACTGCACTATTTGAAGATTTGCTTGTATCCAATTATCAAATTGGAATCAGCAAAATTATCAAACCACATTAACAACAATTCCAATTAGAAGGTCATTAAATCATGAAATTATCTAATGTTGCTCGTCTTGCCATCGCAGCAGTAGCTTGCGGTATTGGTACTTTGGCTGTCAATTCAAAAGTTGTTGCAGCAACTTTGACACCAGTTGACTTAGAACTTTCTTTGCTTGTAGATGTTTCAGGAAGTGTAAACAACAGCGAGTTTAACTTGCAAAAGCAAGGTTATGTAGATGTATTTAATAGTTCTGACCTTTTCAATAATTTTATATCTAAAGGTGAATTTGGTAAAATCGCAGTCAATCTAATTTACTGGTCTAGCAGTGGTCAACAAGCAGAATCTGTTGGCTGGACTTTAATTGATAGTGCTATATCATCACAAAATTTTGCAGCAGCGATTAACTCAACAACACGTCCTTTCTTTGGTGGTACCGCACCTGGTTCTGCAATCGCTTATGCTACACCAAAATTTTTCAACAATGCATTTGATGGAAAACGTCAAGTAATTGATGTATCTGGTGATGGTCCAGAAAATGGTGGATTAAATACTGCTACCGCACGAAATAATGCTTTAGCACAGGGTGTTGATGCGATTAATGGTATTGTAGTGGGTACTAATTCTGAAAGAGCAACAACACTTCCGTTCTATCAATCAAGTGTAATTGGTGGTACTAATGCAGATGGAACCTCAGCATTTGTACTCGAAGCTAAAAGCTTTCAAGAGTTTGGAAGTGTTCTTGAGAAAAAGATTAAAGCAGAAGTCAAACCTCCGTCTGTATCAGTTCCTGAGCCAGCTTCTGTAATAGGTTTACTCGCTTTCAGTCTTATTGGTGCAAGCTCTGTAAAGCAAAAATTTAATCAGGCTAAACATAATTAGCCAACACTAACCAGGTTTCTTATTTGGGATGGGGTTTTCTCTTGCCCCGTCCCTCCACGTTTGGCACAAAAGATTTACGCGGTTGTTCTACGAAGAATAAAATTATAAAAGAAATCTATTCATCAAATTGGGCAAGAACAATTTCCTTCTCCGGAAAATTAGCAACTATTTTTAAACTGCCGCCAAGAGCTTTAATATATTCAGAGAGAGTAGAAATATCAATTTCTTCCTGATTTTCAATCATTGAAATATCAGGCAACACAACGTTGGAGTTTTCTAAATCCTCGTGTGCTTCCAAGAAATTTTGTAATTAATTTTATACTTCTCTGTGAACTCTGTGTCTAATAAGGTAAAAATAATGACATTTACTCCACAGGCTTTCCGGCCTGTGCTATAGCCCATCACGTTCAATATCATCCAACAGGGTGAATTGATTTTGGTACATTCTGATGTAACATACTGTAGCTGCATGTTACTACAGGGTACATTATGCCTTCATTTGAATACGGCAAGGTAAATGATTCAGGGGATGCTAGTAAGCTTATATCAATTCTCAGTCAGTGCTTTATGATGGCGCCGTCTGACGGTGAAGTTTACATGCAGTCGGTAGGAATAGAGAATTTTCGTGTTATTCGCCAAAATAAAGAAATTGCAGGTGGGTTAGCAATATTGTCATTTGATCAAAATTATGGTGGTGAATTTGTACCAATGACAGGTATTGCAGCAGTAGGTATTGCACCAGAGTATAGAGGAAGTGGCGCCGCGTTAGCACTAATGCAAAGTGCAGTAAAAGAAATTCATGTTGAGGGGGCGCCCTTGACAGCATTATTTCCCGCAGTGCAACGTTTGTATCGTGCTGCTGGATATGAGCAAGCAGGTAGTTTCTGCAATTGGGAAATAACTACTGCTAGTATTCAAATGGGAAAACCTCAATTACCGTTGAGGTTAATTACTACCGAAAAAGATATTTTACGGTCACTAAATCAAAAGCAAGCTCGTTTACATAATGGTAATTTAAACAGAAACGAATTTATTTGGGCTGATATTGGGCGTTCAAAAGATGCTCAACAATACGCTTATTTGATTGGGAGTGCAGATAATCCTCAAGGATACATTATATTTACACAGCATCGTGGTGACGATAACGATTATATTAATGTACGAGACTGGGTACTCTTAACACCAGCAGCAATACAAAGCTTTTGGGCATTTCTTGGTGGTCATCGGTCGCAAATTGATACGGTTCGTTACAGAAGCGCGCTTGTTGATGCACTAACTTTTATGTTGCCCGAACAAACAGCCAAGTTGAAATCATCGACACGATGGATGTTACGTATTGTAGATGTAAAGAAAGCGCTAGAAAAGCGGGGGTATCCTCAAAATATCCAAGCATCCCTTCATATAGAAGTACAAGATGATTTATTAGAAAGTAATAATAGTAAATTTATACTTTCTGTTGCCAATGGACGTGCGGATGTGGCGCCAGGTGGTAAAGGTGATTTGAAGCTTGATATTCGTGCTTTTGCGCCGTTGTATACTAGTTTATTCTCTCCGAGTCATTTACAAATGACAGGACAGTTGGAAGCAACAGAAAATGCTATTACTACTGCAACGCAAATATTTGCAGGCGCCGGAGCTTGGATGGCTGACTTTTTTTAGGGTAAAAAATGCATCATACTACTGGTAAATGGCGCCTTGGGTTGGCACTATCTTTATTAACGATTGTATTGTGGGGAGTGTTACCGATAGCGCTAACGGTCGCACTCTCTGTTCTCGATGTCTATACTGTAACTTGGTTTAGATTTTTATTATCATTCTCATTACTAGCTATTTATTTAGCAGCAAGAGGAAAATTACCTACGCTTAAACAGCTACGTGCGACTTCTTGGAAGTTGGTAAGTACCGCGATTATTTTTCTTGCTACGAATTATATTCTGTTTTTAAAGGGTTTGGCACTAACGTCTCCCGCTAACGCCCAAGTTATCATTCAACTAGCGCCTTTACTAATGAGTTTTGGTGGATTGTTAATTTTTCGTGAGCGTTACAGCTGGCGCCAATGGTGCGGGGTTGGTATTCTTACGATTGGACTTGTTTTATTTTTTCATGAAAAATTAAATAGCATAATCACTGTACAAACAAATTATCTACTTGGAACAGGTTTAGTTGTGCTAGGCGCCGTTGCTTGGGCTGTTTATGCTTTGGCACAAAAGCAATTGTTACGAACTTTATCTTCTATGCATATCATGGTAATTATTTATGGTGTATGTGCTTTTTTATTCTTACCATTTGCTACACCAAAGTTACTTTTTACACTTAATTATTTTCACTGGGGAACTCTAATTTTTTGTGGTTTAAATACGCTAATTGCTTATGGTGCTTTTGCTGAATCTCTAGAGCATTGGGAGTCATCACGAGTAAGTGCGGTTGTGGCGGCTGCACCAATTGTTACTTTAATATCTGTTCATGCGGTGTCCGTTATTGCACCTAGTTTAATTGTTCCAGAAAATTTGTCAGTTACGGGAATTATAGGTGCCATCTTAGTCGTAGCTGGCTCTGTGGCTATGGCTCTGGGTAAATAATAGATATTATTTGAATAAAGTTTTATGTTAAGTAATTTTACGGTATCTTTAATCAAAGATGCCTCTTCTTCATAGTTGTTTTTTGCATACTGAAGCGTATTATTTTATTATCTGTTATGATGTCATCGTTGGATAAATTATTTTTTCCAAATAGGTAAATCAACCTATATTGCCCGATATAGCCCAGTGTCACTACCACAGTTGTTTTTAACATTTTATAGCTAGAAAATCTTCTACTATAATTCATAATTTTGAGGCGAAATCACCGAATCATTCAGGGCGAATCATTTAGGGTGTCCGCATATACTACCAATTTGACCGAGCCTCATCAAATAACATCCGAATTGTAGACGTTTTGCGATGAAAAGCTTTTTTGGTATCTGGACCAGCACCCTGCGAAGGAATATATTGTTGCTGGTACTCTCAATGCTGCTGCCTACTTTTGAAATGAGTTCGGCATATGCAGCACAGAGAGTTTATGCATCTTATTCGGCGTTGGAACGGTCAATTTCCGTGACTGCGTTAGAAGAATTTGTCAGGACAGGCGCCGTAGACTCTAGTCTAGCGGTTTATGCCGAGTATCTCAAACCAGCACAACTCCAAGAGTTGCGAAGAGTGCTACAAAGTCCGATAAAAGCTAACGCAGTAGCAGTATCACAGTTTCTCTATACTCCGCAAGGAGAATTTTTGTTGCGAAGGTTAGGAGAAGTAATTAAGACAGAATCACGTCAGGAAAAACCTGGCTTTCATGCTTTGCGGTCAGCTTTAATACTGGCAGCTGCGGACTCTGGAGGCTTAACTTTACTAGGTTTGTTACGTGAATATCCTGGTGCGAGCATTCATATAGATTTAGCGCGAACTCTAGGAATTGCGTCAGAACTAGAAAAAATGGTTAGCGATACCGAAAAAGCCATCACAGCAGTATCTCAAAAAGCTAAAACCGAGGCAGCAATAGAGCAACCTTCGTTTCTGAGTGCCAAGCTTCCCGATTTTCGTCGTAAAGGTAAATTTGCCACGTCCAAGCAAACGTATAAATTACTCGATGCTGTTCGCAATCGGTTTTTACTCACCGATGTTTATATACCTTCAGGAATTGAGAAAGTTCCAGTAATCGTCATTTCCCACGGTGTAGGTACAGACAGCAGCAATTTTGAGTATTTAGGTTCACATCTTGCTTCTCACGGATTTGCTGTGATAGTTCCCAACCATCCTGGTAGTGATACCAAGCAATTGAGTTCGTTAATGAAGGGTAGTGCGAATGAAGTTGCTGAACCAAGCGAATTCTACAATCGTCCTCTTGATATCAAATTTGTTCTAGACGAACTGCAACAGCGTAATAAATCTACGTTTCGTGGGCGCCTGAATTTTGATGAGGTAGGGGTATTCGGGCAATCGTTTGGTGGATACACTGGATTAGCATTAGCAGGAGCGCAAATTAACTTTGCCCAGCTAGAAAAAGACTGCAAACCAAAGGCACTCACAGAAACTTGGAATGTATCTTTACTACTGCAATGTCGTGCTTTGGAACTACGGAAATTTAGTCCATTGATGAGTTATGACCTGCACGATAAACGTATCAAAGCGGTAATCGCAGTCAATCCCATCACCAGCAGTATTTTTGGTGAAACCGGATTAAACAATATAAAAATTCCCGTAATGATAGTTGCTAGTAGTGATGATACTATTGCACCAGCATTGTACGAGCAGATATTACCTTTCTCATGGATTGGAAATCAGCAAAAATACTTAGCTGTCATGCAAGGCGCCACCCACTTCTCAGCTATTGGTGAAGGTAAAAATGATGCAAACCAAATTGGACTACCTTCAGATATAGCAGGTGATGACCCTGCACAAGTACGTAAATACTTAAACTCGCTCTCGTTACCTTTCTTTCAATCTCATGTTGCGGGTATGACCAAATATGCGCCATATTTGAATGCAGCTTACGCCAAAGCTATTTCAACTCAACCACTAGGGTTAAACTTAATTCAGTCACTAACATCAACTGAACTAGCACAAACCTTTAATGGTGAATTGAAACAAATTAAGCAACCCTAACTAACAAATCTCTTGTGGAATAAACCTCTTGTGGAATAAACCTCTTGTGGAATAAATTTCTTGTGGGATGGGCATCCTTGCCCGTTCCAATGTTTCAAATATAGAGGACGGGCAGGATGCCCACCCCACAAGAATATTTTGAATGTTTTATTACTTGGAAGTCCCTAGATATAATAAAGAAGCCAGGTTTTGTCATGTTTAACAAGCAACTAATATATGACTCGCTCCTGTATACTTCAGCCAGAACAAAGTTATACTTTTTATGAGTACTTTGAGCTTTCGTTCGCAATCCAAGATATTCTTGCCGAGTTAGGTTGTTCTTATAATTTAGAGTCTTTAACCTTACTTAGTTCAGAAGTTGATGTAAATTTAATCCGCAATTTGAAAAAAAATATACAAAGTAATCTTCAATACGTTCGGCTTTCCAGCGAATCAGCACGCCAGCAAGTAATTATAGCCCCTATACTTCTAGAAGTTTGTAAAACTACTCAAACTCGATTGAATGTGGAGTATCCTGTAAGTGTTAGCGAACAATTAAAAGGAAGTTTTGATTACTATATAGATAAAGATAGAGGAATGTTGGTAGTTGAAGCAAAGCAAGCAGATTTAAACAGAGGGTTTACTCAGCTAGCTGTAGAACTTATTGCTCTTGACCAATGGACTAGTAAAGATACACCAATTTTATACGGCGCCGTTACTACAGGTGAGGACTGGCGATTTGGTATTTACAAGCGTGCGGAGAAAATAATTCTAGAAGATATTAAATTATACCGGGTTCCAGAAGAGATTGATTTACTTGTCAAGACTTTGGTCGGGATTATAAATTATTAATTTTTGTATCAGGCGCCTGTGTGTTATTTTATGATGGTTTTGGGGGCAGGTTTACAGGATTTTGCATAGTAACAAATTTTTGGGTTAACCTGCCCCTACGGTAACGTCAACCTACCTATTTTTTAATTTGCAAGGCTTTTTGAATCTCAACAAACCATTTGGCTGGACTTCGCACGATTGTGTTGCGAAAGTACGTAAGCTACTACGTCTCAAACGTGTTGGACATGCTGGAACTTTAGACCCTGCTGCAACTGGTGTGTTACCAATTGCGTTGGGTAAAGCTACACGTTTACTTCAATATCTACCTGGTGATAAAGCTTACAACGCTACGATTCGTTTTGGTATACAAACAACAACAGACGATTTGCAGGGTGAAGTTATTGCTTCGTGTGCTTGTCCTGAGTTGAAGTTGGAAGATATTAAAGATTTATTGCCGCAATTTCTAGGTAAAGTTAACCAAATACCACCTAGTTACAGCGCAATTCAAGTTGACGGAAAACGACTTTATGATTTAGCGCGTCAAGGTATTGCTGTTGAGGCGCCTGTAAGAACAGTGGAGATATTTAGTATAGAGGTTTTAGATTGGCGCCCAGGTGAGTTTGCGGAGTTAGATGTTGCGATAGCTTGCGGTGCAGGAACTTATATTAGGTCAATTGCCCGTGATTTAGGAGCAGCTTTAGATGTAGGTGGTACACTAGCAGCACTACAACGCACCGTTAGTAGTGGTTTTAATTTGGCTAACAGTATTAGTATTGAAGCTTTAGAAGCGCAACTACAAACCTTTCAACCAATGAGTCCTGATGCACCTCTACAATATTTATCGTCGATTAGTTTATTAGAGGAAGATGCTAAAAAATGGCGCCAGGGACAGCGTATAGCTCAACAAATAAACGAATCTTCCCAATATTTACGAGTTTATACTGATGGATTATTTATAGGTATCAGTGAATTTAAGGATGACTTATTAGTACCAGCTATGGTATTTGAGCCTGTAAATTAGTTATACATTCATTCCTACGGTGTATTATGGACAACCTAAAAATCAGAAGTTAACCTAGTCATATTATTAGTGTTAAATTTAATATTATGGATACGTCTATATTACAAAATCGAGACTATACAATCATTTTAGCTAAAACTTCTGCAAGCACAGCTAAAGAACCACCAGGATATGAACATCGCTGGCAAGATGCATATGAGTCAATAATCAACCTTGTGCGTGCGTGTCAGAAATTTGATAACGATGGTGTAACAATGTATGTTTCGTGTCGAGACTGTAAGGAAGATAACTTTCAACAGTACAAATATGTAATGCCTGAGAAACTTAGAGAAATTGTTGAGGCACATTATCCACCGTATGAATTAGATTTACTAGGGGTTTTGCAAAAAACCCTAGATGACTACTTCGCACGCAAAGCTACCAACCAAGCAAAACCCAACGGTGAAATTATTATCATATTAATAGATGGCGAACCATTGGACAGAATGCAAGTTGCCAAAGTCATTGTAGAAGCTACACATAAATTAGAGAACCATAGGGAATTGGGTATTGGCTTTGTACAAGTTGGTGATGACTTACTTGCACGCGGTTTTTTAAAAGCTTTAGACGAAGACTTAACGCACGCAGGCGCCAAATTTGATATCGTTGACACAAAGATGATAGGACAATTAGAAGCAAACTCACTATTACAGTTTTTGTTAGGTACACTCGATGACTAATTGTCATGAGTCCCGCAGTGAAGCATCTGTACAACCTTCAAGTTAATTAAAATTATTAATTGTCATGAGTCCCGCAGTGAAGCATCTATAATAAACTTCAAGTTAATTAAGATTCTTCACTACGCGAGTAATGGCATGTTGCATATTAAATTTTATTCAAATTCCAAGCCAATAAAAAGTTTTAAACCAATACCAGAGGAATTATCCAGCCACCAGTCATCATCAAACTGCGATAGTTTATCATAAGCTTCATCTGAATTGTTGGCATCTACATATATAAAAATTTCAAGTCTTTCCCACTCTGTATGCTCATATTCTGGTGAGACATTAAGAGTAAGCTTCCCTTGTGGAAAATAGGTTCTAATTTGCTTTTGACATTCTAACAGCAAGGATACAATTTCCTGATTGTTAACTATAAATTGAGTTAATTTTTCTTTGTCTTCAATCAAGTATGCTTTCGATATTCGCTGTATATGGTCTGACATTTGTAAAATTTTTACTTTTTATTCATTAAAATCTTATGACTGTAATTTTTTCATTATAGCCAATGCGTGATTTTTTATATGCAAATTGCGTGAGTCGTAAATTAATCTGGGTATCCTAAGCTTATAGATGTGTCAGGTTAGGAGAACCATATAATATGAAAGGTGTGCGTAAGCTTTGGATTACAATTGTGGGTACGATTGTATTGACGGCGTTACCTACAGGGGTAAAAGCAGATTCTGGTATCTGTTATATGGTTACATCATCTGGTCAAACTGTTAGTTTAGGAAAATTATGCGGCGCCACACAAGATAATGGGGTTTTTCGGGTACCTATCAAGCGTCGTAGTGGTAAGACTCCTGTTATTGATGTTACGTTTAATGGTAATCAGGTGTATGAAATGATTCTTGATACTGGCGCCACTGGTACTTTGATTACACAAGAAATGGCTCGTGCTATGAATCTTAAGCCTTCAGGAACGATTAATGCCAGTATTGCTGATGGTAGTGAAGTTGAGTTTAAAACCAGTGTTGTTAATTCGATTGGTGTAGCTGGCGCCGTAGTTAGTAATGTTGAAGTTGCGATAGCACCAAAAGCTGAGATTGGGTTATTAGGTCATGACTTCTTTGAAAAGTACGATGTAAAGATTCTTGAAAAGCAAGTTGAATTTCATCGTCGCTAGACGAAATAACCGGGTTCAAGTCGGTGTACCCGGTTTTTGAAAGTTTTTTCCTGATGTATAATATATGCTTTTGAAAATATTTGTAATCTTTTAGTCTAGTATACGAGTTTTAGAATTTTTTGAAGAGGTGTAAATATGTTAAAAAGTCTACAATCATTTTTGGGTGTACTATCTCAGCCAGAATCTCATCAAGATGAGCGCGAAGCGACGATAGAATTAATGATTATGACTATGTATGTAGATAAGTCGTTAAAACTTGCGGAAGATGATGTAATAAACCAATATTTGAGCCATATTACCTGGGAATCACCGCTGACTATTGAGCAGTATTTAGGTAAAGCAACAGCTAGAGTTAGAGCAAGTTTATCGGATGCGGAAAAAAGAAAAACTCTGCTTGAAGAAATTAATACTAAATTCAGCAGCAGAGAAGTTAAGCAGCAAGCATTAAAAGCTTGTCATAATTTGGCAGCAGCTGATGGTGATTTGATATCTGAAGAAAAAGAATTTTTAGATACTGTTGCTCAAGTATTCCAAGTTGGATAATTAGTTAGTAGGATATATGTTGGGTCTTGTTCCTTGACCCAACCTACGAATTAAGTGTTGGCAAAGGCGCCGTTGGCATAAATAGCTAACTGCGCGCGATTTTTTAGGTTTAAGCGGTTAAAAATACTATTAATATGAGTTTTTACGGTACATTCTGAAATAAATAGTTTGGTTGCAATTTCTTGATTTGTCGCGCCTATTGCTACTAACTTTGCTACATCTAATTCTCTCGGTGTTAATTTTGATAATTCTTTATTATTTGTTTCGGTGGTATTCGTAAGTTTTGGATTTATTACTCTTTCTAAAAGACCTGGCGCCAGTTGAGCATATCCTGAATTAATACAGCGAATAGCGTTTACAAGTTCGTCCGAAGGCATATCTTTCAGCAAATAACCTTTGGCGCCAGCACGAATAGCATCACTAACATCACGGTCTTCATCGTAAGTGCTTAAAACTAAAACTTTGGCGTTAGGAAATTTTTCGCAAATTTGGCGAGTTGCAGTGCTGCCGTTCATTACAGGCATTCGCACATCCATTAACACAACATCCGGTTGAAGTGTTTCAAATAAAGAAACTGCTTCTTC
Source organism: Dulcicalothrix desertica PCC 7102 (assembly GCF_003991905.1). Taxonomy (GTDB): domain Bacteria; phylum Cyanobacteriota; class Cyanobacteriia; order Cyanobacteriales; family Nostocaceae; genus Dulcicalothrix; species Dulcicalothrix desertica. Next base: position 882,395 of record NZ_RSCL01000001.1, read on the forward strand.
TCCATTCTCTGCCATACCAATAATTTCTAGGTCAGGCTCTATGCTTAACATTGCCTTTAAACCCTGACGGACTAAACTTTGGTCGTCTACTAGTAATAAGCGAATCATAATTAAACCTAAGATTTCATTTCATTAACTTGATTTAATGATTTAACAGTGCGTCTAACCTCATACATTAAGCTACCACTTAATTGATAAGCTTCTGAAAGAGATTGCTGTGCTTGAGTTGGGTTAAGTTGCCAAAGTTTTTGTGCTACCTGTATCTGTATATGTAAAGCAGCAAGCGATTGTCCTATTCCATTATACGTATTTTGTAAATCTCGATTTTGAGCTAGTATATGAGCGTAATTGTCAGCCTCTAATACATAGCTTTGTAAATATTCTTGTACAGTCATTTCACAGGACTTTTGATGATTTGTGCGTACAATCTTCACCAAATACCATAACGTTAATAGCAAAATTATCGACAACAGAACAGGTAGCATATCTTTCACTCAGTAGTAACAGCAATAGGCGTGAAGATATTATAATTTTATAATTTTCCCTCTTTCACCTCCCTTATTAATAACTCAATTCCAGAAACTTGTGAATGAGTTTTTAAATATTTCCAACTTTAGTTGGAAAGGATAATTCTAAATTTTGATGTATATATATGGTAAGTAGTACTAAAGTTGGAATCAATCGCTTAAATTAAGAGGTTGCCACTCTCCTATGTCAACTGCTGGGCGCCTTGTAATTTCTTGCGTCGTAGAATATTGTAAATCTATCTGACTAATGTCATTTTTTGTATTATATGGAATATCTGTAATATCAGGTGAAGGTGTTTGGTTAAACCCAGAAGACACCTTAGATATAAATAGGGGAATTCCTACACTAATACAACAACCCTCTCCAGGTTGTGAGTCAACACTAAAACGACCTTGTAAAACAGTGACTCGTTCCTGCATTCCTTGAAGTCCATAACCACCACATATTTTCTCAACGTCAAATCCACGACCGTTGTCTTTGACAATTAAATATGCTCCTGTTGAAGTTGTACAAATGTGTATTTGAACTGCTGTAGCTTTTGCGTATTTACGTATGTTATTAAGCGCTTCTTGGGTAATTCTATAAATTGGCGCCACTAAATGTAAAGGCAATTGAACAGATAAATCGATATGAACTTCTGGCAAAATCCCCGTAGTCCTTTCAAAATCTTTAACTAATGACTCAACAAGTTCTTCTATCGACTGAGTTTCAAGCGCATCGCTGCGTAATGCTTTGACTGACTGACGTACTTCTTTAGTAGCAATTTTAACTAGTTCATGCGCTTCAGTCAGAAGTTGAGCTTGGTTGGCATTAGCTTTGCATTTCATAGCAGTTTGTAGCTGAAAGTTGAGTGCTGTCAGCGCATGTCCTACAGAGTCGTGCAAATCACGCGCGATGCGGTTGCGTTCTTGTGCTGCTGAGACATTAGCAAACTGTAAAACGCACTGCCACAGCGAGTCATGCATTTGAGCAAGTTGTTCGGGTGTATAAAGCTCTTCAACCACAGTTATCGTCTCCGTATCCTTCTAATGTCTTATATTTCTAGAGCAAAGAAACTTATGCATCTTGTGGGGTAGGCATCCTTGCCTGCCGTCAGTATAGGACGGGCAAGGATGCCCATCCCACAAGAAAATTCCCTTATGTCCAGTTGCCTAAGAGGACGTATGCTGACCAGTAATAGGGTGATTTATAAGCGGGGGTTTTTAAGATTGTTACTTGTGCGCGTCTTAGTGCTTCGGCTTTGGAGATTCCTGTTTTGTTGGCTTGAACGAGTTCATCGTAAAATTTACTTATTAGTTTGGCTGAGGCTTCATCGTTAACTTGCCACAGTGTTGCTATTGTACTACGGGCGCCACTTCGCACTGCAACACCAGCAAGTCCCAGTGCCGATTTTGTGTCACCTGCTGCTGTTTCACATGCACTAAGTACTAGAAGTTCGAGGGAATTATCGCGCGATAGTTCAACTGTTTTTAATACTCCGCTTAGGTCGTTAACTTTGATTTTGTCATCCCAAGTGACAATAAAAGTTTCATCTGCGTTTGAACTAAATTGACCGTGTGTTGCTAAATGCACGATGGGGTAAGGTGCGGTTGAAACTCGGCTTTTAAATGCGGAGTTTGTAAAGTTTTTATTGATTAATACCTGAGAAGGCATTTCTGATTGTATGCTACTTACTTCTTTAGCGACGTTTGGTAATGGCTCAAAGTTTTGTCGAGCTTCACTTAACCCTGCTATTAATGCTCCTAAACGCTCTTGTCGTAGTGAACGCGGCGCCAGTAATTGCAGTCCTGGTGTAAGGGCTACGCTATACTTTTCTACAAGGAACTGCTTACCGTCATGTAATGCTGACATTGGGATATTCCGCAAAACACCATCTAAGACGAATACTAGTGTTTCGACTTTACTAGTTGCTATATCATCAGCAGCAGGACGTATTACTAAATCATACATTTGTTGCAGCTTAGGCAGCATTAAATCAATGATTCCATCTGTTTGCTGTCTCAGGTCGTCATTTAAACGCGCTGCTAGTTGTTCAAATTCTTTTGTATTGATTTTGGTTTTGTAGTAACGGAAGTCACGGTTATCTTTTGAGTCGGGATTGGCGCCTAATGAAGGTAAGCTGGTAATAATGGCAAGTTGGTCTTTAAGAATAATTGGGTAAATAACTGCTGCTTTAGCATCAACTCTATCTACCTGCTCAGGTTTAGCAGTCAAGCAAGCTTCGCGGAAAAAGTTATCGAGTTCAACTAACTGTAACCCTTCAATGACATCACGCGCGGTTCTAAGATTATTTACATTTTCTGAACTTACAAGCAGTTCTACAAGTTCGCGGTGAATAGGTTCCACAGCATTACGGAAAGAAAACTGCACATCAGGACTTGCAGCCGCTAAATCTGCTCGTAATGATTTAATAGTTCCTACGGCTTCTTTATAGGCAGCAATTGCAGTATCATTCTTATTCTGTGCTTTTGTTACCCTTCCTAACTGCCACTGCCAAAGATATGCAATGTCACCAGCATTAACTTGTTGCGCGAGTTGAAGCGCTTGAGAAGTAAGCTTTTCTGCTTCTTTCCACTGCTTCGTTTGTTCGTAAACACTGCCTAGACTACCTTGTGCATAAGCGAGGGTACGGGGGTTGCCTAACTCCTGCGCTTGTTTTATTGCAACCGCCAAAATATTTGCAGTATCACGCATATAATCATTGGAACCCATCCGCATCATAGTTTGAGCAAGATTTATACGCGCATCTATAGCAGTTTGACTTTGCGGTAATACTTCAACTTCTTTTCTTACCTCTGGTAGCAAGCTTTTAACAGCATCTTCTTGCTTACTATCTACTAGTAAACTAAGTTGGTTAAGCTGTGCTTGAACTTTAATTGCGGGTGCGGATGTTGCAGCTTGCTTGTAAAAATTGAGTGCAGCTTGTGTATCAACTTGTATACGCTCTGTGTCTTCTACAGTAGCATCGAAGTTTATTTGTGCGCGTGATGTATTTCCTAAGCTAAGTTGTGTCAGCGCGATGATTTCAGGTAACTTTAACTCTTGGGCAATTACTAAAGTTCTTTGTAAAACAAGCTTGGCTTGAGGTAAATTACCAATTACCCGTAACGAATCACCCAAAGTTCTTAATGCTGCTGCTGTTTCAGGAGATGCAGGGACTTTTTGTAAAGCTGTTTTCAAGTCTTCTTGTTTAGTAATGTTAGATAAATTTAATCTTGATGCTAATAACTCAACTGCACGGCGATATAATCCTAAGTTTTGTAACGCTCTTGCTTGTTTGACTTGACTTACCAATACTTGTTTAGAATTATTTTGCTGCTTATATAAAGATTCTGTACGTTCCCAGGTTTTTAACGCTGCCTCAGCTTGTCCACGTGCTAGTTGTAACTCACCTTGAATATCATAACTTTGTGTTAATGCTGATATTTGTCCTGGTTGTGAACTGCTGGTTAATAGCTTGATACTTTCGGTAATTGCACTATCTGCATTGTTCCATTGTCCCAATTGTTGGTAAGATAAAGCTAAATTGCTGAGACTAAGCGCTTGTTTAATTGGGTCTTTACCTACTTGGTAAGCTTTCGCTGCTTGTTGAAATAAACTTGCCGCTTCAGAATATTTTCCTTCACTATATAGTGCGCGCGCGGTTTGTTCTTTGGAGGCGCCGGACTGTTGTGTTATAGATACAGTAGACGTAGTGGGTTGAGCAAAAACTGGTGATGTCACACATAACAATGCCGTCGTCAGCATCGGCAGCATGAAACGCATTAAACGCTTATTGTATTTTGTTATACGTTTTATAGTACTTTTCATTTCAAATCTACAATCTAAGTAGCTAAATCGAAACATACCAGTTTTAGAACCATTCGGTTACAAATTTATACATAATTAATATTTCCACCCACAGTTAACATATGCACTCACTCTTGTGGAACATCTCTTGTGGAACATCTCTTGTGGAACATCTCTTGTGGAACATCTCTTGTGGAACGGGCATCCCTGCCCGTCATCTATAAATCAATATAAAATTAAAAATGCAGCATAGTCCCCCATTGCCTGTGCAGCAATACAGTTTTATTTACCACACAGACAGTAGAGAAGAGCATGTAAATATCTGGTCAAATAATAATTCTTGGAATATAACTGATATAGCAAAATTAAACTGTGGACAACAAAATATTTTATTTTCACAAACAACAAGTTTTTCAATACATTAAAGCTACCAGCAAACATTAATTAGGGTGAATCCATGTACAGACCAATCAAAGGATATGCGAATTGGTTGAACATAATGGAAATGTTTGCATAAATAGTTCAACGTTGTGAAATAATTCCTTATAAACATCAGCATAATTGTTTGTTATTGCAAAAATTATAGTTAATAAATAATTTTGCATTTGGGACGGGCAGGGATGCCCGTTCCACAAGACATGTCACAAGAGTAGTAAAATATATAACAGGCGCCGACTTACTTAATCATCTGTAATATTAATAACAATAACGGTAGCATAAGAGTCAATTACAGATTCTGGTACAGTAATTGTTAACTCTCCTGTGGGGTTAGGGTTGAAAGCAGTGTTAAACCAATTATCAATTTTCTCTGACATTATCACTAACTCCATTTGAAACAGGCGCCTGTCATATAATTACCGAATAGTGCGACATTATTACCTACGGTGAGCGCGCTGTGTAATCTTTATAAGAAAGAAGAAAGGCACCGTCCATGCTTGTTACAAAAGGCGCCTATTTAACGCTTCATGTTCTAGATTATTTAGCTGAGTAGTTTTTCTCGACGAATAATTTCACTTAGAACAGCTTGACAAGCTACGGGGAGGGGTACCAATTGCGACGTTAAGTGCGTTGGCAATTGCCCCCAAAGAAAGTACCAATACCAAAACTCGTAGCGCGCGCGAGCCTCGGTAATTTGAATTTGATATCAAGCTTGATTACGCTGCCGTTCCAACCGTTCGCGGAGTGCTGTTGCAACTTCGGGGTCATCAAACCCTTGCTCCGGCAGGTATACCTTAGCGTTTGGGTCACGAAATCTTTCTGCATAAATTGATACAGCTTCGTCATCCTCCCTGTGTTCAAGGATGTATTGCCGAAGCTCTGGGCGGGTCATTGTTGCGAAGTCTGGTTTGCTCATAGAAATCTCCAGTGTCCGTTGGGGTAAATCTCAATTTCTATTTCTTGCCCTGCCAGGATAATTACATTACCTGTACGCGGGTCAAAAGTTCCTAAATTTATCGGTACATACATTTTAGTCAGATATATAGTCCGATTAAAATAGATTTTTAACTGTTCAGAAGTTGGCATCCTTACCTACACCCCTCACTAATTCCTTAACACGTATGTTTTACTCTTCTCGAATGCGCCCTACATCCATGCTTATAGTTGACTTACAGCCAAATTGGGGAATTAAGGCAACTGTATTTATTGTATCGCATAATCAATACATGTCAATACAATACCAAATACAATGATCAATACAGGTGAAATAAAATAGAAGTAATCAAGTTAGGTAGTAGATAACGATGAGTGCAAAAAAAAGAACCTTTGTATCAATTGCAATACCCGAAGACAAGAAAGAGGTTTTCAAAAGCAAGGCTGACAGCGAGGGCAGAAGCATTACTGACATAATCCTGGAAATGATAGATGTGTACATTGCTACTCCTGGTCAGTCCCAAAAACTTCAGGAAATAGACGAGCTAAAATTACAAGTTCAAAAAATGCAGGAAGTTCTTGAAAAGCATAATCAGAAATTCCAGCAGTACGAGCAAGCGCTGGGGGAGTTCGCCGCCTAAGAGAAGAAAATGAGCATCTTAGGCAAATTCATAACTCTCTTTTAGAGACCCTAAAGAAAAAACCCGCCAATGACTAGGCGGGTTAAGTTTTTTAAAACACATTTGTATTATAACTGTATTTAATTGTCAATACAGTTTGTGATGTTCGGAGTTAATGCAGAAAGGCGCTCTTCAAGCTCGTTAAAAGAGGCGCCTCGAAAATTAGTGTATGGAGTTGTTACAATTGAGCGTCTTTATTAGGTCGTAACTCAGCGTCGATTCTATCAGCAATGGAAGTAGCTTCAAGACGAATCCGCTCTGGATCAAGGGTCAGCATCTTACGTTTTTGCATGAGAACTTTTCCATCCACGATAACAGTATCAACATCTTGGGCATTTGCTGCGTAAACTAGATGGGAGATTATATTGTAAATAGGGATTAAATGTGGTTCGTTAAGCTCAACTTGAATCAAATCTGCTTGAAGCCCCACCTTAATAGCACCAATTTTATCTGCCAAGCCGAGTGCTTCTGCACCACCAACTGTTGCCATACGCAACACAGTGTTAGCTGGTACAGCAGTGGGATCAAGAGTTGTGCCTTTATGGATGAGGGCAGTGAGACGAATTGCTTTCCACATATCAAGAACGTTGTTTGAGGCAGCTCCATCCGTACCCAGACCAACTTTTATTCCCGCTTTCAACATCGCTGGAATTGGCGCAAAGGCAGAAGCTAGTTTTAAATTCGAGTCAGGATTGTGGATAACACCAATACCACGTTTCGCCATCAAGGCTATTTCACTTTCGTTAGGCCATACTACGTGCGCGGCAAAAACACGCGGTTCTAAGAAGCCGAGATTTTCTAAGTGTTGCACTGGGGTCGCGTTATAGCGCTTTTGAACATCTTCTACTTCGGTTTTTGTCTCTGCTAGGTGAATTGTCAGAGGGACATCGTATTGACGTGCAGCCTCAATAGCCTGCTTTAAATTCTCTGGCGAGACGGTATAGGGAGCATGTGCAGCAATGGCTGGTATAATACGTGGGTTCTTGCCCTTCGAGCGTTTTACAAAATCTACAGCTGCGGCAAACGCATCATCCCATCCTTGAAAACCAGGGCTAGGAAAATCTATTGACGATGGTGCAATAATGGCGCGCAAACCGCATTCATTCACCACTTGACTAGCAACATCTGGTTTAAAGTACATATCAACAAAAGTCGTTGTTCCACCCCGTATCATCTCCCAACAAGCTAACTGTTCACCGACGCGAACAAAATTATCGTCAACAAACTTTGCTTCCGCAGGAAAGATATAATTTTGAAGCCAATCTTGCAACGCTAAATCATCTGCTAGACCGCGAAACAGTACCATTGCCGAATGAGAATGACCGTTGACAAGACCGGGCATTAGCACCATGCCCTCGCCTGGAATCATTCTGTTAGCTTTGTAAGATGACTGAATTTTGCCTATTTTGTCTACCGCAATAATTTTACCGTTCTTGATTGCAACTGCACCATTCTTGATAACAGATTGTGCATCGTTCATAGTCACGACGTAATCGCCACCTACAATCAAGTCTACATTCCGTCCTCTTCCACCCTCCGGATTGCTATTGCTCCATGCAATGACTACCTGACTGGAAAAGACAAAAAACAATGTGCAAACAAAAACAATCAATACCTTATAATATTTTGGAGGCTCTCTTTTCACTTTATTACTCTCTTTTTACGCTTTGCTTTTACCATCAGTTATTGCAAATAATAAAACACTTTTGCCTCTAATAAAACTTTTTATGCAATTTATTGTCTTAAAAATATAAGTTTATGGTAACTTTTTCTTTACAAAAATTTATATAATTTAATTTAATGCTAGCATAATTATCATTAACTAATTTTTAACCTGCAATTTTCCATATATAACCCAATATATAAAAAGAATGTTGGGTTGCGCGACAGCGCAACCCAACCTACATCATGTTATTATGTTTAAAAATTAATCTACTAAGGTTCCTTGTTCTTGAAGTATTAATTTTCCGCTTTTAAAAACTTGTAGTTTATTGTCTGCTGTGACTCGGTAGAGATATTGACTGTTGCGGAATTCGTAGCCAAGGAAACGACCTGGTGTACGACCATCGGCGCCTTTTGTATGAATTGTTTTGCCATTTAAACGAATTGATTTACCTGTCTTTAAATCTTTGCCTACGTATGTTAGCTTATTACAAGTCACATTCCCTTCAGCACAGTTTCTTGTAATTTTTACACTAAAGTTCTTTGTTTTTATTGTTTCTGCATTTGCTAGTCCAGCGAATAAAGTTGCACTAATAACTGGTAGTAAAACGAAATATTTAGCGTTATTTTTGAGGTTTAACATATTGTTTACTGTGCTTGTAAGATTATATTTATAGATACAAAGCTGCTAATTCAATTTCGTAAAATTGCTTTTTGAAATTTTGAAACTCGTTCTACTTGTTTCGGCGCCTGCATTTGTGTAAATATCTCAATCGCTAGGTCAAAAGCTTCTTTACTTGTTGGTAATTGCAGCTTTTGGTACGTTAGACCTAGTTGAAAGTAAGTAACGGCTAAATCACACTTGGCGCCGATTTTTTCTAATAATTCTATTGCTTGTTCGTGGTGTGTAAGCGCGAGTTCAAATTGTGATTTGTGATGGTATATTTGTGCTAACCCACTTAGGGATTTTGCTTGGACTTGTGTGTAATGGCTTTTTTCGGCAAAGTTTAATGCGGTGGTAAACATTTGGTTGGCTTGAGCATAATCACCTAAGTTTAGATATGTTTGACCAAGCATTTGAATAAAGTATGCGTGTCTTCCTGTATTTTCGTTTAGTTCTTGGGTGATGATTTGAGATGCTGATATTGCTGCACGTGCTTTTTCGTAATATCCTGAGTATGAATTTACTAATGCTAGACAAACTGATGCTTTTTCTGCCCAGCGATGATGGTCGGTGTTTTGCGCTTTGTCTATAACTTGTTGGAATAGTTGTGATGATGCTTCGAGTTCCCATAAGTCGAGTTGATATAACCCGATACTTAATAGTGAATCAACTTCTAGCATTCGTAGGTAGTATGCTTTGTGTTTGTTTTCTTGTTGGGGTATTAGTGATTTGAGGTTTTGCGTTGCTTGTTGTATGGTTTCTTGTTGGCACGTAATTGCTAAGTTGATTTTTCCTGTTATCCAGTATAGGTCTCCTAGGATGTTGTAAAGTTCGCTGAGGTTGTAAGATTCTTCGCTGCGCTCAGAATGACAGGTTTTGCGCTCGGAATGACAGTTTGCAATATTAATGTTTTGGATAATTTGATTAATTAGGGAAATTAGGGGTTGTATGTAGCCGATTCTGTATAATGTACTGCCTAATGGTAAATATTGGCGCCATTGATTGTTTCTGCTTTTGAGAATGACTTTGCCTGCTAGCTCAAATTGGTTGATTTCAATGTAGTGATAGTAAGCTTCTAATGCTTGTATGGCATCTTTGAATGCTGTTATTTGCTGTATGCTGTCTGTCCAAAATTCTGCTGCTTTTTGGTTGGTTATTTCCCAGTCTGTACTTGCACGTAAGCGTGATATAGCTTCTGCACGAATTACTGGATGTAACCAATATTCTCCTTGATGACATTCTATTAATGAACGGTTTCTTAATGAAGTGATTATTTGACGGTGTTCTGTTGCTGGTATATCCCAAAGTAAACTATAAAGTCCAGAGGTGGAAATTTTTGCTACGTCTTGATAGCGATAGCAGCCTAAACGACATAATAAACGATAAGCTGATAAATCAAGAGATTGTAAACGGTTAATTTGACTGACTGTTAAATTCTTCAAATCTATGACAGCAAGGGGGTCTGCGCGGTTTTCTTGCCAATACTTTGCCATGTTACCTGCAAAGTCTTCTTGAATTGTACCGCAGAGTATACCCATTGCTTTGGCATTTCCACCATAGGCGCGCTGCATGTCTTCTAAGGTTGGTAAGTCTATTTCTACTCCTCGGTTCTGAAAAAATTGTAGCCATGCGGGTTTTTCTAAACCTGGAAGACGGTAATGTTCGACGTTTAAACTTGGTTCACATAACCTGTCGCGACTCGTTACTAAAGTAATAGATTCTACGCGCGTATCACTCAATACTCTTAATAGCTCAACATAATTTCTGTGTGCCTCAATAAATCTACCTTGTCCATCAAGTGCTGATTCTATATTGTCTATTAATACACCAATTTTACGTCCGTGTAATTGACGCTTTAATCTTAAAAGCGATACGCCAAATTCTACACCTGGTTCTTCATTAAAGTCTTGTTTGAGCCATTCTTCAACTACATGTTCTGCTGCTGTAATATTCTGCGTTTCTTTCGCCATCAAAAGTTCTAGCACCAAATCAAACTCACCATGCAGGTACTCAGTAGCGAGAGTTGTTTTGCCTAAACCACCTTCACCTTGAATGACTATGACTTTTGCACCCTGATTTTTAAGCGTGTGCAGGTGCGTTATTGCTTCTCCCCTTCCTAGAAAGTTAATATTTCCAATATCTATATTATTTTCTACAGGCGCCACAGCAACACAAACAGGTCGGAAACCAGATATAGTAGCAGCTTTACGACAACACCGTTCTAAAATTGAACGACAGTTACCCTTAGTAATTTTCTGTTTGAGTGCTTTTGATAGCAACTTCCACAACTGCGAACCAACATCTTTAGCATGTCCTTCCGTACATCCGTATTGATTTGCTATCTCTAAATACTTTCTACCCAACCAAACTTGCTGAAGAATAATTCTTTCCAGTTCGCTCAAAGTTTCTCCGGTGTGCGCTGGAACAAAAGTATCTAACCATGCCAAAACTGCTTCAGCGTTCATCGCCTCACTTTGCTGACTATATAGATATGCTCATTAGTCCCAGTTTAAGCTGTAAATTCAGGAATTTTTAACAAGATTCTGTAAATCCTACTTTTTCTCCGACTTTCTCCGACTGACAAAAATAGCTGGCGCCAATTAAGCTGTGGTAACGGTCGCAATAATATTGGCAACGGATGATTCTAGGATGTAACGGATAAGTTATCTCACATCTTGCACCAGGGTTAGAAACCGGGCTTCTTGACAAAAATATCACTAGAAACCCTAATTTATCGTAAAGAAGCCCGGTTTCTTTTGGCTTGTTGAGAATGCTGCAAGATGTAAGTTATTGTTTGCGAACAGAATTTAGCAATTTAAAACTACCTATCCGTTACATCCGTTGTATCCGTTGCAAACTAACCCGTCACATTTAAATAAAACCATGCTTAACACCCTAAATTTATTACAAACCAATCAAAAATCTAACTTCTGGCAAATTCAACGCCGAATTCGCGCGTTACTCAACAATTATCTTACACTCGACCAATTAAACGAACGCTTACAAGACTTACCAGTACAATTTACCAATCCTCAATCACGTCCTTGGAAACAAATTGACTGGCAAGCAATAAACCGTGACCAAATAATTGGTATAGATATTGACGTATTCTTAGCAATCCTCAAAGGTAGTCTAGATACCGAGGCGCCTATTCGAGGATACACACAAACAAGCCGTCAATACTTGCAAACTTTACATCCATCTCTAGCTAGATTTGTTGGAGGTAAAGTTAATGAATACAACGAATTAATAGAACTTGGACTGTGGGAAAAAGAAGAACGTCAACACACTCCAGCACTACAAAAAATCTATCACCAACTTACAGGCGAAAAAATAACACCGACTTTACGAACGGTTCGAGGTTATCTACCAACCGACAACCCACACGAAGATTTATATCGTCACGGGTTACACCGAGTTGCAACTGAATACGGCGCCACCTGTTTATATATATGGATGATGGCACATACAACAGGCGCCTTATATTCTGTACTTGAACAGCTTGCTATAGACGAAATTAACCACATGACAAAGTTTTGGGGTTTTGGAGTTTGGGTATACCCCAATACATCTTTACAGAGAGTTATCAGTATCTTCATCAAAACTCGTCGTCAAAGTGAAGTGCGTAACAATTTATTCCGCACCCTCAGCCGTATGATGAAAGCGCTCAAATGGGAAGCGTGGACGCTAAATAATAAAATCACTTTGATTTTAGTGTCTATTTATACAATATTCCGGCTATTGAAATGGAATAACACCCTGACACCACAGTACTTGAACGAATTATTTGGAATGGACGCTCACTAATTAGATATAAACCCTATGAATAACACCATTACTCAATTACCTATCGATTTAGACTCACAGCGTTTACCCCAACATGTCGCTTTAATCATGGATGGAAACGGTCGCTGGGCAAAAAAGCGTGGACTACCACGTATTGCAGGACATCGCCAAGGTGTAAGGATGTTGAAAGATATACTACGGTGCTGTAAAGATTGGGGAATTAAAGCATTAACTGTATATGCTTTCTCTACAGAAAATTGGGGTAGACCGTTCGAGGAAGTTGAATTTTTGATGCGGTTGTTTGAGCGTGCATTGAAAAAAGAGTTAGACGCAATGCACTCAGAAGGTGTGCAAATTAGATTTATTGGTGATTTATCAGCTTTACCTCAGTCACTTGTTCAACTTATTGACCTTGCCACTGAAAAAACACAGCACAATCAAACGCTTCAATTCAATATCGCCGTTAACTATGGTGGGCGCGATGAAATAATTAACGCATGTCGTCAAATAGGAGAGCTTGTACAAACAGGCAAACTTGACGCATCAGATATAAACGAACAGTTATTTTCGCTTAAGCTATACACAACAAATTCACTAGAACCCGATTTACTAATTCGTACTAGCGGTGAAATGCGGTTGAGTAACTTCTTACTCTGGCAAATGGCTTATACAGAAATGTATTTTACAGATGTACTCTTCCCCGACTTTGATAGAACAGCTTTTCATCAAGCTTTACTAAGTTACCAAAAACGTGACCGTAGATTTGGCACAATCAAAACATCTTTGTCCGCATGAGGATAAAATGCACTATGTAGAGTTCAGGACAAATAACACTTATGCGAGTACTAGTTAGTGGAATGATAATCACTCTTGGATTATCTTCGCTTCCAGCATTAGCACAACAGCCAAAAGTCTCAGAATCTCAAGTAGCTGCAATGGTTGAAGCACTACGAATTTCGGCGCCTAAAAATACCCCAAATGACGGATTATATAGCGATTGGCAAGTAAAGCCAGGAACCGTTAAACTATGGACAAAAAATTGTTTGAAAAAAGAATTAACACCAGCACAATTTCAAAATGACCCAGCAACCGCACGTCAAGTAGTATCATGCGTAATTAACCGTGAATTAACCAAACAGTTTCGCGCCATTCCCAACAACGAAACCGCCGCTGTAGGCAGTGTAGCCTGCTGGTGGATGACTGGTAACTACACAGGCTGCAACAGTGGATTCACCGCTGATTTTGTTAAAAATGTAACAAAACTCTATCAGCAACAGCGCTCAAAACCAAAACCACAACCCTAACACTTTAGTCTTAATACTTTCTTGTAAAAAGTTGTTTCTTATAGAAACTTCTTGTGGAACGGGCATCCTTGCCCGTCTACTCACTATCAGAAGTAAATATTTTGACCACAGAGACACAGAGTCCACAGAGAGGAAAGTGCTTATCAACTTTTTGCAATGCTCAAGGCAGAATGGCTTTTATACTTTGAACGGGTAAAATCTAGACTTTTGTCATGAGTCGGGCACGAAGGGCGCAGTTTTCCCGCTTTCGCGCGCATCTGAAAGATTTTCACTTGCTTTAAAAGTAAAGTTTTAACCCGTGTGTAGTATGTAACAACATCATGGAATGAAAAGCCGACCGACACCCATATAATTTTCAATGTCTAATGCAATTTCAATTAAACGGTCAACACATCGTTCTCGATAGTCGAACTCATCAAGACGGGTAAGGTCGCTAATTGTTACCACAGGAAACGAGTCTTCTGTATTTTCCTCACGCATTACCTGTTCAAGTGAATCATCGCCCTTCATATTTCGGTTTGCTGTGAGTATTATCATACCGTTTGACTGAGCGTAACGCCAGACAATGCGGTCGCTACTATTCATCAATAAACCAACTTCTCTAAAAGTAACAAAACGTATAAGTACTAATTCAAGCCAACCCAACTTCGTTAAGATGCCAAGAAAAACAAGAGCATACCCGTCGAGATTATAATCAACCAGAAAAATCATACTCGTCCAAAATTCCGTTCGGCTTTTTGCTTTTCTAGTTTTGCCCAGAGGGCTTCAGTTCCAGGTTTATGAAGTGTACTAGCAATTCGAGCAAAGTGTTCGTGATTTTTTTCTTCCCAATATTGACGAATTTCTTCTCTAGTTTGTAGAACTTCTTGATATTCAGCTTCTAGCTGAGTAGAATTTGCCGAAATATAAGACATAGCTGCGTTAATTTGTTCGTCTGTAAGATCAAACTTATCACGAATTAATTTTGGTGGGTAACTAGCTTTCAGAAAATCCATAACATCGTAGATAGTAATACGACTGCCCGCTATACTTAACCCACGTTCTGTACGAATTATTAATGGTTGACCAGTGGATGCTAATGACATAATCAGCACGTTCTATTATGGTTTCCTACTATATTAACAAAAGACAAGACTTTATAGTACAAATAATGTAAGTTATTCACTGCAGGTTTCACCACAAATGCCCAAGTAACGGTCAAACGAACTAATAACAACATACGTGAGTATGCTAATTGCTCGTCATAATTCTATATTAATTTTTTAATCTCAGAGTTTATCGAGCTACTTACATTCATAGTACACTTGTTTTATTCACTCCTCAAAGTAACGATTTGTTGCAATCTTTCTCAGTAGTTGCTAAACAAACTCATAACGACTATAGATAAGCGCGATGACAGACCATAACACGTTGACTACTGCTAGTGGTATTCCTGTTTCGGACAACCAAAATTCGTTGACGGCAGGTTCAAGAGGCCCTGTTGTAATACAAGATTTCCATTTATTAGAGAAGCTTGCTCACTTCAACCGCGAAAGGGTTCCAGAGCGGGTAGTTCATGCTAAAGGCGCCGCTGCGTTTGGTACTTTTACGGTAATAAATGATATTACTCAATATAGTAGAGCGAAGTTATTTTCTGAGGTTGGTAAGAAAACCGAAGTTTTGCTGCGTTTCTCAACAGTTGGTGGTGAGAGCGGTTCTGCTGATGCAGAACGTGACCCCAG
The DNA here is from genome assembly GCF_003991905.1 of Dulcicalothrix desertica PCC 7102. GTDB lineage: Bacteria > Cyanobacteriota > Cyanobacteriia > Cyanobacteriales > Nostocaceae > Dulcicalothrix > Dulcicalothrix desertica. Next base: position 897,900 of record NZ_RSCL01000001.1, read on the forward strand.
AGGTTTCGCTGTGAAATTCTACACTGAGGAAGGTAACTGGGATTTGACGGGTAATAATACACCTGTTTTCTTTATTCGTGACCCGCTTAAGTTCCCTGATTTTATTCATACTCAAAAACGTAATCCGCAAACGCATACTAAAGATGCGAATGCTAAATGGGATTTTTAGTCACTTAGTCCAGAGTCTTTACACCAGGTAACAATATTGTTTTCTGACCGTGGTACTCCAAAGACCAATCGACACATGGATGGTTTTGGTAGCCATACTTTTAGCCTTATTAATGGTGAAGGTAAGCGGGTTTGGTGTAAATTCCATTTTAAAACTTTGCAAGGTATTCAAAATTTTACGGCAGAAGAAGCTACTCGAAATCCGGGTGAAGACCCTAACCATTCTACTCGTGATTTGTTTGAAGCAATTAAACGTGGTGAATATCCAAAATGGCGCCTATGCATTCAAGTAATGACCGAGGAGCAAGCGGCAAATCATCCTGATGACCCATTTGATATTACAAAGGTTTGGAAGCACAAAGATTATCCATTAATTGAAGTGGGGATTTTAGAGTTAAACCGTAACCCCGAAAATTACTTTGCCCAAGTCGAGCAAGCTCCTGATGAACAGGAACGTTTAGTTAAAAATATTGTTGATAGTCTTAGCGAAGCACGCTAAGATATTCAAATGCGGCAGTTGTGTCACTTCTTCCGCGCAGATGTTTCTTATGGTATGCGAATTGCTAAGGGGTTGGGAATAAATATTGACCCTGCAATGAAAACGGCGCCTGTTCAGCAATCAGTAGGCGTATAAAATGAAACCGGGCTTCTTACGAGAAGCCCGGTTTTTATCTATCTTGCGGTTGAATTGACATTAATCCCTTGGCTAGTAGACAAAATAATTATTCCGATGGCATGATGAAAATTAATTATATTTAATTAGCTTTATTATTTAATTGGCGAATATATTAATTTTTAACAATGTTTAGAAAAATTAAAATTGGTACAAAGATTGGCGCCGGATTCGGAGTAATATTAGCTGTTGTAAGTGGGATTGGCTTTATTACATATCAAACTACGAATAATTTAGTTTTAAATGCTGGGTGGCAAGCTCATAGCTATGAAGTGCTAGGTGAGTTGAAAAATTTAAACTTACATTTACAATCAGCAGAAGCATCGCAGCGTGCTTTTATTGTTACAGGTGAACAGCGTTTTTTACAACCTTTTGATGGTGCCATAAGTAGTTTAGAAAAAAGCTTAATCAGAATACGTAAATTAACATCCGATAATTCTGAGCAGCAAAGCCTTATTAGCAAGCTTGAAGTATTAATACCTCAAAGAGTAGATATAATTAGAAATCGAATTTCATTACGTCAAAATCAAGGATTTGAAGTTGCAAGACAGGAAGTTGCCTCAGATAAAGGTCGAGAGCTTACAAACCAAATTAGAAGTGCAATATCTGAAATTGAAAAAGATGAAAGAGCTTTGTTATATTTGCGTTCTCAAAATACTAAAAAATCTACCGAGCAAGCATTCAATGCTATTTCACTTGGTGTACCTTTTATCATTTTACTACTAATTTTAATTGTTATTTATCTAAATCGAGAAATTTCTCATCCTTTACGCGAACTTTCTAATAAAACAGTTGCACTTGCCGATGGAGATTTATCGGTAAGTATTCACGATAAAAAACGTGAAGATGAAGTAGGTATGCTGGTAAAAGCATTCAACCGCATGGTTGCTAATTTACGCGATAAATCAGAATATAGTCAACAACAAACTTGGTTAAAATCTAATTTAGCTAAGTTTTCTCAAATGCTGCAAGGACAGCGTAATTTACCCATTGTTGCCAAAATTATCCTCAGCGAACTGGCGCCGCTTGTAAATGCCCAGCAAGGTGTATTATATCTTAAAGATGCTGATAGTGAACCACCTGTACTAATTTTACTTGGTAGCTATGCATACCAACAACGCAAAAATCTGTCGAATAGGTATCAGTTAGGGGAAGGGTTAGTAGGACAATGTGCTTTAGAAAAGCAAAAAATAGTACTAACAAATGTTCCTGATGATTATATTCAAATTAGTTCAGGGTTAGGTGAAGCAAAACCAAAAAATATTATAGTATTGCCAATATTATTTGAGTCAGAAATTACGGCAGTAATTGAATTAGCATCGTTTCAGGAATTTGAAACACTACACATAACACTATTAGATGAATTGTGCGAGACTTTAGGTGCAGTGCTAAATGCTATAGCATCAGATATTCGTACAGTCGAGTTGCTCAAACAGTCGCAAGCATTAGCAGAATTACTGCAAAACCAACAAGAAGAACTTCAAGAAAGTAATGAAAGATTAGCAGAACAAGCAGAAACACTACAAGCATCTGAAGAACTTTTACAACAACAACAGCAAGAATTACAGCAGTCAAATGAAGAATTACAAGAGCTTAATAAAGAGCTAGAGAAAAAAGCCGAATTGCTAGAATTGCAAAAACAAGAAGTTGAAACAAAAAATAACCAACTTGAAGAAGCACGGCAATCATTAGAAACACAAGCTAGTGAGTTAGAGCTTTCTTCAAAATATAAATCTCAATTTCTTGCTAACATGTCACATGAATTGCGAACCCCTCTTAATAGCTTACTAATTCTAGCTAAACTTTTATCTGAAAATAGCGAAGGTAATCTCACATCGAGACAAATAGAGTATAGTAGTACTATTTACGGTGCTGGAAACGATTTGCTAGGGTTAATCAATGATATATTAGACTTAGCAAAAATCGAATCTGGCACAATGTCATTCGATTATTACCCGTTACCATTGGTCGAACTCAAGCATTACTTAGAACGTACCTTTAAACAGCTTGCCCACAGTAAAGGTTTAAACTTTATACTTGATTTTGCGGCAAATCTCCCATCAAGTATTGATACCGACGCAAAGCGTTTACAACAAGTTCTCAAAAACTTACTAGCAAATGCCTTTAAATTCACAGAACAAGGAGAAGTACGACTCACGGTAAACTTTGCTTCACATGGTTGGAGTCCTAACAATCAAACCTTAAATCAATCTAGTTCAGTTATCGCTTTCAGCGTCAGTGATACAGGTATCGGGATAGCACCCGAAAAGCAAAAGATAATTTTTGAAGCATTTCAACAAGCTGATGGTAGCACTAATCGTAAACACGGAGGTACAGGTTTAGGTTTATCAATCAGTCGCGAAATTGCGCGCTTATTTGGTGGTGAAATTACTTTATCCAGCCATCCCGGTGAAGGAAGCACATTTACACTATATCTTCCAATTAATAGTGCTGAGTCTAAGAATAGTGCTGAGTTGAAAGTGCTGAGTGCTGAGTTACATAAAAGTGCCAAATCAAACTCAGCACTCACTACTCAGCAATCAGCACTCAATACTTCTTACTCAGCACTCAGCACTCAGCACTCTTCACTATTTGATGACCGAAAAAATATTCAACCTGGCGAACATGTATTATTAATAATTGAAGATGATATAACTTTTGCGCGTATTTTATACGACATGGCGCAACAGCAAGGTTTTAAATGTGTTATTGCTCAAAATGGTAATAGCGGAATATTACAAGCACGTCAAATTAAACCTTCAGCAATTTTATTAGATATTGATTTACCAGGAATCGATGGTTGGATGGTGTTGGATAGATTGAAGCACGATGTAAACACACGTCATATTCCTGTACATGTAATGACGGTAGAAGACGGGAAACAGCGGAGTTTACAGCAAGGTGCAATGGCATATTTACAAAAACCTGTTACCAGAGAAGAAATTAGCGATGCTTTAAATAGAATAAAAGTATTTATAGAGCGACCACTGAAATATTTACTTGTTGCCGAAGACGACGAAATACAGCGTCAAAGTATTATCGAACTTATTGGTGGTGATGATGGTGATGTTAATATTACTGGTGTAGGGACAGCCGAACAAGCTTTATTCTCAATTCGTTCGCGACGCTTTGATTGTATGGTTCTCGATTTGGGACTGCCAGATATGGATGGCTTTGAGCTAATTGAACTAATTAAGAAGGAAAAAAATGGTGAATCCTTACCTGTTATTATTTATACAGGTAAGGAAATTACCAAAGCACAAGAATTTGAATTACGGCGAATCGCAGAAACAATCATTATTAAAGACGTAAACTCTCCGGAACGACTGCTCGCCGAAACGTCATTATTCTTGCATAGAGTTCAAGCCGAACTACCTGCTACTCAGCAAAAAATACTTGAAAAATTACAATCAAGCGACAGTATTCTTACAAATAAAAAAGTTTTAATTGTAGATGACGATGTTCGTAATATTTTTGCCCTAACTGGTTTACTCGAAAAATACAGTATGCAAGTAATATACGCTGAAAATGGTAAAGAAGGTATCGAAGTTTTACAACAAAATCCCGATACCAATGTCATACTTATGGATATAATGATGCCTGAAATGGATGGTTACGAAACTACCCGTCAAATTCGTCAAAATCATCAATTTAAATCTTTACCCATTATTGCCCTTACTGCTAAAGCCATGCAAGGCGACCGTGAAAAATGCATCGAAGCAGGCGCCTCAGATTACATTACTAAACCCGTTGACACTGAACAGCTACTTTCGCTTTTAAGAGTATGGTTGTACGATTAACTGTTCTCAATATAATCAGAGGCGGGCAAGGATGCCCGCTCCACAAGATAGATGAAGTTACAGTTTTGCTTTGATTTGCCGAAGTTGGTTTTTGAGATTATCTACTGTTTTTTGCCACTGACTTTTTTGGATAGGCGCCGGGAAGTAAGCAGGTGGTAATTCTGGGTTAAGATGACGGTAGTATTCCCAAGTTTCCCAGTAAGGACAACCGGGTTGAATACGAATACCTGCCCAGTGTAAATATTGGAGTGGTTGATTTACAGTTGGGTCGATTAGTACACTAGCTTGCTCCTGTTTTGATTGAAAGTGCGGTGTACCTGCCCAGTTACCAGGCGCCTGACCTTCACGACGTACAATGTTAAAGCGGTTTTTGATACGCTTCAATAACATATAGTTAATTATTGGTTGGTCGGAAGTTTTTTCACTAAAATCAAAGTATTCGGGATGTTGTGTACACTCGGTAAATACTTCGTACAAATCTTGTTCGGAGACGAGATTTTTCTTGGAACCCCAAAATCCACCGTTGAATATATCTTTGACTTCTTCTTGTGTAAATACTCCGTCGTCAAAAACTTTGGCAGAAAATACGTTTTTTATACCACCTAAATGTTGGTAATCACAGTTAATAAAATCTGTGTTTGCTAGGTAATTAAGGTTATCGGCAATTTTTTCAAAGACAACTATATCTGTGTCAATGTATAAAAACTCATCAAAGGGGCCAAACCAACAAGCTTGTTTACGAAACTGGTTTGGACGTGCAAAAAACTTACCACCAAATGTTTCGTGTAATTTCTTTGATAAACGGTCGATAAATTCTAAATCTTCATAAACCTTTACACCATAATAGCGATTGAGTGTATCGGCTATATTGTGATAATTATCATCATATGGAATCATCACAATAGGTGTTTCTTTATCATACAATCTAATGCTGTTGAGCAAAGCTATTGCATGGTCTGTAACTTTATCGTTAGCTATAATATATATTCCGCGCGTCATTGTATTAAACCTCCATTGGAATTCCTAATTTTCGTAAAACTCTTGTTGCAAAACTCGGTGGTTCATTGTAAGCTTTAGGCTTAGTCTTAAACTGCGGGCGCCGTGTTGGTTCATTTAAATAACGGTAGTGTAAAAAAATATCCCTGTAAGGAAACCCAACATTTTCACCCGCACATACACGGGCAAATAGTTTTGATGATAAACCAATATAATGCAGGTAGGTAAGACGACTTTGTTTGTCGTAAAGAAGATTATCTTTTTCCTGAAAGTGTGGAGAAGTCACACAACAACCAGTTACTTTATCCTCACTTAGGTAATGGGCAAAGTTGCACATCGAAACACCCGCACGCATCACCATATAATTAAGAATAGTTTGGTCGGGTGCATTCATATACAGCACTTCACCATCACAGGAGCGTAGTTGTGATAATAGGTAATCTCTTTTTTCTTGATTAAATAAACCTTTTTTGGTTGCGTACATACCCGAACAAAAGATTTCGCTATCAATACGTGCTTGTGAAAATATATTTAATAGCTGTTTGGACTTGATGTCATAAACGTGCGTCGGGTCTTTGTGCTGAAAGTCATAAACCACAAAATCATTATGATCTAACTGCTGGAAAATGTAATCGAGCGAGTTTAGTACTAAAGTATCAGCATCAAGATAAATAAACCTATCAAACCGACCATCAAAAGCGCAAAACCTTCGATGTGTACCCATGCGGTATATACCTGATATACCTCGTTCTGACCATGTTTTGAATGCGTTTGGGTGTGTCTGCCATACATCGTAAACAAAATTATCCCAAAGTTCGATAATTGATTTATCGTCAAATATTTCTAAATTACTGCGTTTGGCAGCTTCTTCTTTGACTCGTTCTAATTTATCGTCGTATGGCAAAATGCAAATTGGGTAATTTTTACCAGCATGAACTTCAATACTGTTTAACAGCGCTATCAACTGGTCATAAACTACATCATTTGCAAGAATATAAATACCATCAGTCATATATAACCCCTACCAAATTTAAATTTGATTAAAAATTCTTTGTGTAATTACTCGTCCATTCTAGTAAGTTAAGTTTGTGTAATATAATTTGTCTTGCTTCTGCGATTGCTTCAGAGGCTTCGTACCAAGCATCGGGTGTTGCTGTTACTTCTTGGATGTACTTTAAACCTTTTTCGTCTAAGCTTGGTAAACGTAAAAAGCTACCTGGTGGTAATAGCTTATCTGCGGCGCCTCCTCCGTAATATATTGGTAAGCACCATGCTAACAGTGAATCCCACATTTTTTCGCTGACGTATAAATCATTGCTAGCATAGTTTTCAATTGCTAAATTGTATCGGTAAGGCGCCATTGCGTGCCATTTGTTGGCAAGTTCTCCCCCAGATGCTACCCAAGTTGGTAAATTACGTCCGTAAAAATCACAATCAATTTGATGATTCTGTAATAACCGTAAAAATTCTAATCGCTGACGATGGTTTGCTGTGCGGCTTATTCCTGATGTTATCCAACTGCATGTGCGAGTTTTTTCTGGTACTGGCATTTCGTTGAGTTCGCGGAACGAGTTACTGTGATACCAAATTGCAGGCATGTATTCGGGTGTTGGCGCCGCGTTATCAGATGCGGATACATAACCGCAGTATTTAGTTGCCCATTCGTAACATGCTAAATTTGTTTCGTTAACTTCTTCAAGGGGTGGTTCGCGCCAAAGAAAGATAATTCGTTCTTTAGGGACTCCACGCAATAAAGGTTGCATTTCTTCTTCGCTAAACGAGGCGTAATGAAGTTCGGGTCTGAAGAATAAATATTTGTTTTTAAATACTGGGCGAATGCCTGCAAAATTGTACAGAAGTAAGAAGTCGGGTTTTTCAGCTTTGGCAAGCATTTGAATATTGCCCCACACACCAAATTGGTAGGGGGTTTGTTGCCATAACCAATCGCTTTGATTAACTCCTGGATACTCAGTTAGCATTCCAACGATTTTTTTACTCATAGTTTTTAGTTCTCCCCTATATTTAATTAATTACCTGCGGACGCATTGATTCTTCAACATAATTTAAAATATTGAGAATTCTGCTTTCCCATGAAAATTGCTGCGCGTAGTTAATACTGTCTATATATCCTTCTGTTTGACGTGGGTATTTATCTAGCGCGTATTTTATTGCGTCAGCAAATTTGTGCGGGTTATCTGGTTCACACCAACATGCTATTAAGGGGGAATCTTTGAATGGCATTAAGGGTAATATTTCTGTGGTTACTATAGGAGTTCCAGATGCCATGTATTGGAAAAATTTTACTGGGTTGGTATAGTCGGCTTCTTTTCCTGATAGGTGAGGATGTAATAGTAAGTCGGCGCCTTGAAATAAGCTAACTAACCGTTCGCGTGGCATTACCCAACCTAAGAAACTGATGTTTGAGATATTTTTCTCTTTGGCTATTTGTCTATATGTTTCGACTTGGGCATCTTTTCCTCCGGTAACGACAAATTGGATATGAGGCATTTGTTCTGCTACTTCGATAAGTAGGTCGATACCTTTAAATTTATATAAAGCACCTGAGTAAACAACTAATATTTGTCTGCCATCTTGAAGTAGTTCTTGGCGCCAGTTTTGTGCAAGTTCTGGTTGACGTTCTAAAAACGATTGCTCAAAACCGTTATATACCCATGCTACTTTTTCTGGTGGCATTCCTTGCTCAATTAAGCTTTGACGTACTGGTTCAGATTGAGTGATGGCAATTTGAAAGTAGCGACTATTTATAATTTCGGGTTCAAATGGTATTGTTTGAAAGTGATGTTTTTCAAATATCACGGGAATTTGGTTTTTTACTGATGCTTTGACAAAATTCCAATCGCGTGTGTGTACTAACTTGGTGTGGCGCCGTAAATGAAATGGAAAGTAGTATTTTGTGGCAATGGTGCTAGAGTTTGTGAGTTTGCCTGGTACTCTGTCTATAGGATATGGCATTGGTAACGGCGCCACTTTTAGATGTTCTTGGGTATTATAAAAAGCTACAAATTTAGCGTCTGGTTTTTGTAGTTTAAAAGGATTAAATAACCAAGATAGATTTAATGGGTTAGCCTTTTTATTGTGGTAAGCTAACACAGAAGAGTAACCCAAGTTTGCAGCAGCATTCGCACAAAGTACATCGTGTATTTCATGTGCTGTATCAGGTTTGAGCGAAAGTTCTCCTGTATAAAACAGGTATTTGTTTTGATTTTTAGAAGACATGTTGCTATTACAATCCTATTTTTATTTTAGAATTTCCGTTTTGTTGATATTCAAGTCCATTACTGGAACTAGTAGAATTTAAAGATTTAGATTTTAAAAAATCTTCTAATTCTTGAATCGTATCCAGTAAATGAATTGCCGCATAATAAATATTTTTAATAATTTCCTTTTGCTCAGATGTTTGAACCTGATCATCTACAATTAGCGGCAACGAATGTAACATAAAATTTAAATGAGTACGTAACTTCTTAACAAGACGGTCAAGGTCATCTCGATATACTTTATACGTATCATTTACTGATGTAATAAAGGTGGTTTGCAGTTTGACAATATCCTCAAATACTTCAATAATATTCTCGACGCGCGCTGTAGATTTACGTATTTCTTCAATAAGTTCTTCCCTCTCCTGCGAGTTTTCTGCTTCGTCGAGTAATAATTGCAAAAACCCAATCGTTGGATTTAGTCGTGTCCGTAATTCGTGGGGTATGCGAACTAAATTCTGATTGTGAGTTAGTACTTCTGTATTTTGTCCATTCGTTAATTTAACTTCTGCAAATTGCTTTTCAGAATCTTCGGCGCCAAATTGCATCGTGTAAAGTCGTGTATAATAGCCACCTTTCTGTAAAAGTGAGTTGTGAGTTCCGACTTCTACAACTTTTCCTTGGTCTAAAACCGCTATTTGGTCAGCAGCTTGAACTGTAGATAAACGGTGGGCAATAACTAAAGTTGTTCTGTCTTTACTCAAGTCATCGATAGCTGCTTGCACAACTCGTTCAGATACAGTATCAAGCGCACTAGTTGCTTCATCGAGAATTAAAATCTCTGGGTTTTGTAATAATGCACGTGCTATAGCTAATCTTTGTCGTTGTCCCCCCGATAGCATTACACCTCTATCACCTATTAGCGTATCAAAACCTTGTGATAGCTTTGTGACAAACTCATAAGCATTCGCGCGTTGGGTAGCAGCTATTATTTCTTCTTCGGTTGCGTCGGGTTTTCCGTATGCAATGTTATATCGTACTGTGTCGTTAAACAAAAATGTATCTTGACTAACAATACCCATTGCACGACGTAATGACTGAATATCAAATTCTTTCAAATCTACGCCATCTAATAAAATACTACCAGAAATTACATCATAAAAGCGCGGTAACAAGTCCGCCATTGTTGATTTTCCGGCGCCTGAACTACCAACTAAAGCTAAAGTAGTACCCTTCGGCAAAAACAAATCGACTTCTTTTAATACTAATTTGTCGCTACCTGGGTAAGCAAAAGAAATCTTATTAAAATGAATTCCTTTTTCAAGCGCTTTGTAAATCTTTGCTCCCCGACTCATAAACGGCTTATTGTCACGTCTCAGAAAATCGTTAGCAATAGATACACTTGTTGAAGCGTTCGCAAAGCTACTACGAATTGCATTTAGCTGAGATATAAAAGGCAGTAAACGCAGAAGTACTAATAAATATGTAAAGATTACAGTCGAAAGTGAGGAAATTTGAGATGCGAATAAATACTTACTAAGCAGTATAATCATTACCAATGCTGTAATTCCCATTACCTCACTAACGGGTGTGATTGCCTCAGAATTTGCTTGCGATTTAAAATCAGCTTGTTCGCGGTTGCGAATTAATTTGACAATTTTTGTATATTCGCGGTCTTCATTAGCTGTTGCGCGTACTAAACGCATTCCGTTCATTACTTCCAAAACGGTTATCGAATATGCTCTTGACATATCCGAAAGCAATTTACCATAATCTTTCGACCGAGAAATTGCATATTGGTTGACTAATGTTACAAGTGATAGTAAAAATGTTGCTGCTATCGTTAACTGCCACGAAATAGAGAGCAATACACCAATAAATACGAAAATTGTAATAACTAAAATTGAGACCCGAATGACAGTATTAACAGAACTCGCTGCTTTTCCTAACTCTGCACTCAAGCTATTAATCGCATCACCAACTTTGGTTTTGACGAAGTAATCTAAATCGACTTCTAACAAGTTTTTTAAACCTGCTTCCCGCATGTCAGTAGTCAATGTGCGTGCAAGTGAACTTGATGTTAAAGTGCTTGCATAGCTGGCAAGATTTTTTAATATAATAGTTAATATAATTGCTATTGCCATGACCAAAGTACGATAATCTTCTGGTACTCGGTCGAAAGGTCGCATTACAATTTTTAATATATCTGGTGCGTTATTTAGTTCAATATCTAGCCCAATAATTTTTAAAACAACTGGTACAATTAGCGTAGTACCAACTCCATTAAATAAGGCGCCAGAAAATCCTAGTAGGAATGTCAGAAGCATCCAACCAGGATAAGGTTTAGCAAATCTAATTAAAAGTTTAAAAGTGGACATTGGTAATATATTATTTATATAACTTATTGATAACACTTGCGAGCGTTGTAGCCATAGTGGAAGTACTATATTTTTCAATACAGCGGGTTCTGGCTTTACGTCCTTTAACGGTTGCGGTATCAAAATCATTGAATATGACTTCGATTTGTGCAGCTATTTGTTCGGGTGCTGATGGTTCAACTAAATAACCTGTATCAGCTAATATCTCAGGTATATCACCTACACAGGTAGAAATCACAGGTTTACCCATTGCCATTCCGTCTGTTAACTTTAGAGGAAACTGTGCGCGTGCGACTACGGTATCGCGCTGTGGTACAACAACAACATGCGCTGCTGCCACAATTTCTGGCATCGCTTCTACTGGCTTTTTTGGTAATTTAATAATCCAACGTCCCCATTTACTAATTAATTGCTCATCGTAATTATCATATGGACTGCCACCGACAATTACTAACCGCAAATCATCACGATTAAGTTTATCGAGTGCTATCAATACGTCTTCAACACCTTTATGTGGACGCGGGGCGCCGGGAAACATCAAAATGCGATAATTTGAAAGTCCATACTTAGAGCGACTTGCTTCAGGGTCGTATTTATCTGGGTTAAACATTTCGGTATCTTTACCATTTGGTACATAAACACCCCCAAATCTATCCTGAAGAAATTCTGTATCAATAGTTATGCCATCTGCCCACTTAACCAAACTTTCCATCCAATTAATATAAACTGGATGGTCAGGAAATCTAAGGGCGCCGTTCGATTTGAGAATATCACGGGCAAATTGTTTAATTCCTGGTTGGTACTTCCAATCAAAACCACCATGCCAACTTAGTTCCCAGTCATCCATATCAACCAAAACCGGACGATGACGACTTAATTTATCAAGCAATGCCACACCAAAGCTAGTTGGTTTTGGCTTAACTGCGTAAATTACATCACCCGATAGCTTTTGCCGTAATTGTCGCGCTGACCCAAAAAACTGAGGATAATTGCTACCAGCTATAGAAATAACTGGAATTCCATCAGGGGGTATGGCATATAAATCTTTGCCGAAATTAAAACCGACAACTTCGACGTCATAATTAAGTTGCTTGAGGACTTGAGCTAGTAAATAAGCTCTAACCGTCCCTCCTCCAGAGAGGTCGCTAACAACTAATGAAAACTTTAATTGATTTGCCATTACTCCCAACGTGCCTTACTGCGATTTATCTGGACTAAGTTTACCAAGGCGCAAAATTTTAGTAGAAATAAAGTTAATTATTTTTTGGCTTCGTGACCCACGTAAGTTTTCATATAATAAAGACTGCGGTAAAACCATTCGTAGTAAGTAAGCTATAAACAAACTAAACCTACTATTTACTTTAAACTTTCCATTAAACAGTTGAACCGGATAATTTACAATTTTTCCTAATTTAAAAAAGTTATTTGTATCTTTTTCAATTAAAGTTTGTTCTAAAAAATACTTTATTCCTGGCTGAGAATAATGTCTTAACTCATCACTTTTACCGGCTTCAATTTCGTATAGTAAAACATAGTAGTTTTTCATATACTCCCAATTGTTGGTTCTATTGGTTTCGTGTTTGGTGTAAAAAGTACCAACAATCGGTGTATATATATAATCTATGCCTAATGCTAATAAACTGAGTGCAAAATCTCTATCTTGTAAAGCCTTAAGACGGCTATCAAAAGATGCAGCTTGCAAAACTTCTTTTTTAATCAACATGCACTGCTGCAACACTGGGAACGGTGATTTAGCAAGAAAATCAGGTAAAAGTAAACGCTGTTTTAACTCTTCACGATTTAACGAACCGATAATATTTTGCTCACGACTGATAATATTTTGGTTACTGTCAAGGAATACGCGCTCATAGTCACAGTAAAGTACAACGTTTTGGTTTTCTAACTTTTCTAAACAACTCAACTGAAACCGCGTTTTATCTTCGTGAATCCAATCATCTGGGTCTAAACACTGAATCCATTCACCCAAAGCTTTTTCAATACCCAAATTACGCGCAGTAGATACACCACCATTTTCTTTATAAAAATATTGTACTCGCTCGTCAGTAGCCATTAACCGTTCTGCTACTTCGCGAGTATTATCTGTTGACCCATCATCAACTAAAATACATTCTATATTAGTGTAAGTTTGTGCTAAAACGCTTTTAACACATTTTTCTAGATAGCTAGCTCGGTTGTAGCATGGTAAAATAATTGAGACTAAAGGAGTCATGGCTAAACCAATCCTAAATCATTAATATTACAGTGGGACTCAGAATTAAATTCATACAAATACATAAAAAATGTAACCTATTTTACCCTGAACCCCTACCGAGAATGTACCGATAAATTCATCAATATCAGTACTACTAGCTCCTGTAACAAGTAATATCACAGATTGTAACCAGTATATTTGATTTATTTTTTGCTATCTAGTGGTTTACCGTTCAGTTATTCCCTGCCGCGTATACGACAGGGCGCCGAACCGTCACGCACTGGCTTATAATTGTGATTACCAGCCAATAAGTCTTAATTGACCTGTTTGAATATAGTCAAATATACGATAGATTTGGCGACGTTCTCCGTCACTAACATCGCTATGATTTAAAATAATTTCTGTGAGTAAGCTGTGGTCATTACGGCTATATACTCTAGAAAAAATAATTTTATCTACAATTTTTTTTACAGCTACTTCTGATTGATAATCATTTGATTTCATCATTGAAAGTTTGTGTAGCATAGCTCTCCTGATTATTAATTATTAAAAAAATAGCAAAATTTGCCCCGCTTATAGTTAAACAGCGTGCGTATAAAAATTTATTAAATTTAAGTTAAGGCGGTAAACAAATTTTATCGTTTATAAAGTTTATGCTTTGGAATGCCTTTGTGGTATCTTTACAACATAAACTAATAAATCAATCTTGCTTTATATTTACATGATCACCCAGAGAATTTTTACTGATATCTAGATTTAAAGAACAAACCGTATAGTCAAAAATACGTGTAAATACTATTGCTTTTACCAAAAGGTTGTAAATTATAGGTGTTTCCGGTGAAGTCAATATAGATTTTTAGGAAAATCTTACAATTAATAAGCACTCACGGGCATATTCATAACAAACAAGAGTAAACAAGATGCAGATAATTCGTATACCAGTACTTTCTGACAATTACATTTTCTTGCTTTGGGATAGTGTGCGTAAAATAGCCGCAGTAGTTGACCCTGCCGTAGCAAAACCAGTTTTAACAAAACTTCATGAACTCAACGCTGAATTGGTAGCTATTTTCAACACACACCACCATAGCGACCATGTAGGAGGAAACCGTGAATTAATGACCCATTATCCCAACGTAACAGTCTACGGTGGAGAGTCAGACTCTGGACGTATTCCGGGGCAAAAAGTCTTTCTTCGTGAAGGGGACTCTGTAGAATTTGGCGACCGAACTGGCGCCGTGTTCTTTGTTCCTGGACACACACGCGCTCACATCGCTTATTATTTCCCACCTGTCACCCCAGAAGAAACAGGCGAACTATTCTGTGGTGACACACTATTTGCAGGTGGATGCGGGCGCCTATTTGAGGGAACACCAGCGCAAATGGTAGATTCTCTCAGCAAAATACGGACACTACCCGATAATACTCGTGTGTGGTGTGCCCATGAGTACACTCTCAAAAATCTTCAGTTTGCCCTTAGTGTCGATGGTAACAACCAAGATTTACAACAAAGGTATACAAAAGTACAAGCTTCCCGCAATCAAGGAGAAGCCACAGTACCTTCACTATTAGGAATAGAAAAACTTACTAATCCATTTTTAAGATGGGATATACCCGCATTACAAACAGCCGTAAAAACTAGCGAGCCAGTACAAGCATTCGCACGCCTACGCGGAATGAAAGACACATGGTAGTAATAAGCACTTTAGTGCTTTCTTAGTGCTTTCTTAGTGCTTTCTTAGTGCTTTCTTAGTGCTTTCTTAGTGCTTGTCAAGAAAGCACGAAAGTGCTTAATACGACGAAACCTTAATCAAAGACTTAAATTGCTTCTTAAACGACCCATACATATTTTGAAATACACCTATTTGTTTCTGCCGGCGCCTTTTAGCAGCTTGTTCTACAGACCAGTTCGACCATATCGAGTTATCGAGATATTCGTAAAATAATTCCTTCTGCGGGTGGTTACAATTATCGTTCCAAGGTTTTTCGCGCGTTGAGTAATGGATAATATATGGATGGTTGAGCAGGTTATTATATTCTTCTTCACTGAATGGACTTTCTTGCCATGAACCAAACCGGAATAAATAAGGCATTTGATTCCAACGCGCGTCAAGTTCTCCCCATTTTCCTGCCAAAACTGCGTTTAACCCGTCTTGGTCGTGCCAACGCACCTGTTGTTTATAATCGTTGAGATATTTAATTACTTCCGAACTTGTGTTATTTTGGCGCCATTTTTTTAAATTAAATACTAGTACACCAGAATTGAAATATTTATAATCAGCAGGGATACTGAGTTCTTGATAGTTTATTAAACCGCGCGGAGAAGAAACTAGCGGGGCGCCCATATCTTGCACTGCCAATAAATAATTGTCGCCCACATCTTGCTTCCAGAGCGACTCAATGTCACTACGAACTATTACATCGCTATCTATATATATTGCTTTTTCGGTTTCGCTAGGTAAAAACTCTGGAATTAAAAGTCGATAATAAGCAGCAATTGTTATTGTTGATGAAATTTGCATGTTCTTGAACTGCGATATGGGCGCTTTTATCCAAGTAACTTTGACTTGCTCTGATTTCAGATTTTCAGTTATCCGCTTTTTGTTGGCGCCCAAGACACCACCATCAATTATATACAAAGACAAATTCTGCGGATTTTGCATACTCGCAACAACCGAACGAGTGGTTGCTGCCAAAGGCATAGAGTAGTTATCATCTGTAGCACATACTAAAACTATAGAGTTATCCATAGATGCTTATTTTTTAAATTTCAACTGATTTAATTCATGTACTGACAAAATAAACGTAAAAATTACATGGCTATACTTAATTTGTTTAAAAATGTGATACTAAGTTAAATATTAACAGTTTATACACCTGCGAAAAAGTTTTGAAGTTTTTGTATCTACCTTTACACTATCTGTTAACATATAGTTGCTTCCCAGGTAAGAGGAAAACCTACAATTACCAAGGTAAGTTACTAATGAATGAGTTGATTAGTAGCTGCACCAAAAACTACGGTAGATAGAGGTGTATATGATATCATAGTACTTGTACAAACGATTCAGACGCTAACTTGACTTATTTTTTGGTGCTTTCTCAACATTCTTGGATACCAATTATACTTGCCTTGGAGCGGTACGGCGTTACTTTTATACTCAAGCTTATTTTTAATTTTTGAATCGCGCATTGCATTAATAGGGGTAAATCATGAAATGGATTTTGTCAAAGACATAAAAAAATAATTCTTCAGGTTTAAAAAGTTTTAATTAAACCGAAGTGCCAAAATTAACCTAAACAATTAATAATAAGACAAAGATAATAAACGTTAGTAACAAAAATTCAAATGGAAAATAAAATGGACATTAATCAAGTAGATATTGAAAAATTTGTTTATCGTACAGAGAGAATGTACCAACGCTGGTCAGACTTGCTGCATGGAAGCGTTAGTCTGTCACCAAGCAAAGCAGAAGTTTTACCCCAAGCTTTAATGGAACTTGGTTCTGCGTCACAAACATTACAAGTAGCTACTGAGGAATTACGTCAGCAGAATGAAGAACTGACAGAAACACGCAATTTACTTGAGATAGAACGTCAACGCTACAAAGACCTTTTTGATTTTGCACCCGATGGTTACTTAGTAACTGACTTAAATGGCAAAATTCAAGAAGCTAATCGTGCTTGTTCTCAACTTTTTGATATTCCACAGCAAAATTTAACAGGTAAACTAATTATTAACTTTGTTACGTTAGATGACCGTCATAAACTACGGTGTCAAATTGCAAAATTATCCAAAATGCAAAAAGTCGGCGAAATTATTATATGTTGCCAGAAAAAAGACGGTGGATTTTTTCATGCAGCTTTAACTGCTACCAGTGTTTGTAACCATCAAGGTAAAGTAACAGGGTTACGCTGGCTAATACGTGATATCACAGAACAGCAAAGAGTAAAATCAACACAACAGAGTTGCGATTTAGATTTGTCAAAAAATCGTCCTTTACATAAGTACTGTAGACGCGAAGCAGTACCTCTTGGAAATGATATAATTTGGTATGTTAATAGCGGTTTAGTCAAACTAAGTTCACTGTGTGAAGCTGGAACAGAAATATTACTAGGGTTAATAGGTGAAGGAATGGTTTTTGGTGCCAGTCTGACATCTCAACAAATTTATCAAGTGACAGCGATTTCGGATGTTGAACTAGTGCCAGTTATGCAAACAGAAATAGCCGCTTCTCCAGGTTTGAGTCATGTGATTTTACCCAAAATTAAACAGCGACTACAACAAACTGAATACTTTTTAGCAATTGCAGGTAGACTTAAAGTAGAAGACCGATTGTGGAATTTATTAGAATATTTGAAGCAAGATTTTGGACAATATACTCCAATGGGAACTCGAATTAATATTCGTTTTACCCATGAGGAACTTGCTAGTGCCTGCTGTACTACTCGCGTTACAATTACAAGGCTAGTTCAATGTTTCCAACAAAAAGGATTAATTAGCTTTGATAACAGGCGCCATATAATAATACACGATGCAGTGTAAGGTGGGCTTCAGCCCACCAAAATTTACGAAGGTTGTAAAATTAAATCGGTTAACTTAGCTTGCAAGTCTTGCCAGTGAACATTTTCAAGACTGGGTAAAACAATATCAGCTTCTCCTACCCTTTCAGAAGGACCCAAACCAACAGCTATAATTTTCCCTGCTTTTGCTGCTTCAATACCTGCTGCTGCATCTTCAACTACAATACATTCATTTGGCGCCAACCCAAGTTCTTTTGCGGCAAACAAAAATAAATCAGGTGCCGGTTTTGGTTGTTGAACACTGTAACCATCAGCTATTACATCTATATGTTTGGCTATTCCCAATTTTTCAACTACCGGACGCGCGTTTTTACTGGCAGAACCAAGGGCTATTTTAATACCCGCAGCGCGCAATTCTTCGAGCAAATCTAGCGCTCCTGGTAATAAATCTTTGGGTGAAATATTTTCGATAGATTCTACGTAGTAACGGTTCTTACGCTCCATCATTTCTAGAATTTGCTCTTCAGAATAATGCTTGTCACCAATAATTTTAAGCAATGATTCACGGCGAGATACTCCCCGCAGTTCTTCGTTGGCTTCGCGGTTAAATGGTAATCCTTCTTCGTCAGCGAGTCTTTGCCAACCTAAATAATGGTATTCAGCAGTATCTGTTAATACACCATCCAAGTCAAAAATCACGCCTTTAATATTCGAGTTGGAATTATGTAGTGTTTCCATATTTGTTCCTTCTGCTTTTAAGTCAAATTCGTGCCAGTCACCGCGCCAATTAATTTTGAACTGTAAGCGTTTCCAACCTTGAGGTAAATGTGCTGTTGCAACGGGGCCGTTTTCGGTGAGTTTAATACCACCAAAACCAAAGACTACAGCTTGCCATATTCCACCCGCACTGGCGCCATGTATACCTTCATGCGCGTTACCACGTACATCTTCGATATCAACCATTGCCGCTTGCATGAAGTTATGATACGCTTCATCAGTTTTTCCTAAGTCGGATGCTAATATCGCGTGAATTGCTGGGCCAAGTGAGGAACCGTAGGTAATATCGGTACGAGGTGCGTAGTAGTCCCAGTTTTTCTCTAATATTTCTAACGTGTAAGGAAACTCTTGTGATTCGCGCATTAAGTAAAGTAGCATCAAGACATCGGGTTGTTTTAATACCTGACGTTTATTGGCGCCTTCGATAGTCAAAATCGTTTGCATCGACTTAGTACGCGGTTCGTAATCAGCCAGATTGATATCTTCGAGTTTAAAAAATCCATCTTGCTGTTCGATGAGTTTCGTATTGGGGTCGTAAGGAATTGCTAAATTCGCGATAATATCTTGCCAACGTAGGCGCCGACTTAGTGTAAGCTGTAGTCTCGTTTCGAGTTCTTTAGCTTTTTCAGGATATTTTTCGCGTAACCAGTCTTGAGTCGCGATAGCTTTTTCTAAATGCCACTGCACCATCCGGTTAGTAAAGGCATTATTATTTGCTAACTCGTGATACTCATCGGCGCCTATTACACCGCGAATTTCGTATTGTTCGTACTTAGTGCTATACTCAACGCGACTTCCCCAAAATACTGCTGTGTCCAGAATAATTTCCGCGCCGTAATCACGCATCCAATCATCATCACCCGAAACCAACCAATAAGACCATACAGCGTAAACTACATCAGCGCTAATATGTATCTCACGGTCACGGCACCATATACGAATATCTTCTCCATATGGGTCATTCGGTGGCAACCAACGCGGTGTCACCTCATCCCCTGTATCCGCACTTTCCCACGAATACATTGCTCCTTTATATCCATAGTGAACTGCTTTTCGTCGGGCGCCACCAATGGTGTGATAACGATATGTAAGCAAGTTACGTGCTAATTCTGGTTGTGTGTAGATAAAGAACGGCAGAATAAATATTTCTGTATCCCAGAACACATGTCCGCGATATCCAAACCCTGATAGAGTTTTAGCAGCAATACTTACACGGTCATCGTTTGTAGGCGCCGCAATTAATAATTGAAACAAATTGTAGCGAACTGCGAGCGCTGCGCGAACATCTCCTTCAATCGCAATATCGCTTTTATCCCATGCTTGCTCCCATGCCAAAGAATGTTCCTTTAACAAGGTAGAGTATTGAGGTAAATCAGCTAACTCCTGCTGTGCCGCTTGAACCGGGTTTTCTACATCCCTAGACGTAAAAAATGTTACTAATTTATCAACAGTAACAGCTTGCCCAGAAGTCGCTTGAAACGAAGTTATGACAGTGGGGTATCCGGGTGGATTTGTCACAATAACCGATGCTTCGGCGCCTGAGACATTCATTCCCAGACCCATACCCAGAGTAATACGCGAGTTACGAGTTCTAAGATTCAACCAGGCAGCTTTAGAAATACTCCCCTGGTCGATTAATTCCCAATGGTTAAACCCTTGGTTTTCTGGGTATCCGCTGATACTCGCTTGTACTTCAACTAACCCATCAAAATCAACAGGTTTTATTTGACAGCGCAACGCGGTTACATGCTCAGAAGCTAAACTAGCAAACCGTTCAAATTGTAAATCTACAGTTTTTCCACCAGTAGAACGCCATCGTATAAACCGACTTAAAATACCGCGTCGCAAATCAAGCTTTCGTTCATAGCTAATTATCTCACCCCTATCCATCCGAAACCGTTCTCCATCAATTGTGATAGATAGCGGCAACCAGTCAGGACAATTAGCAAGTTCAGTGTAAACAATTGGTACATCATCAAACACACCGTGAAGTAAAGTTGCAGGTGTCGCGCGTGAATAACCTTCTTCAAATGTGCCGCGCGTACCTAAATAACCATTACCAATTGTAAATACAGTTTCACGGTGGTGAATTTTATCTGGGTCAAATCGAGTTTCGATTAATGACCAGTCAGTATAAATAAAATCAACATTATTATTTAAATCCATCGGCAGTGCTTTCCTTATATATAGGGGGAATGTGGGGTGCGGGTTGAAAATTCCCCACACCCTCTTTATAGTCCTTACCTTTGCATATGCTGTTCCAGAATTTTTTCGGCTCTGGGTTTGAAGACTAGGTAGTATAAAGTTTCGAGGTAGCGCGCCCTGGCTTCACGGTTTTCTGGGGTGACATAATCCCAGAAACGGTATATTTTCGAGATTAGCAGTAATTGCTTTGAGTGTAGACTCCAGTTATATTTGTTACGCACCCTGTCGATTGCCCGCGTAGAAATTTCATGCCAGTATTGTGGATTTGCATCACATTCGTCAAGAAAATGTAATACTTTCTTCGCAGTTCCTTCGTAGTCGGTTGGGTTAATTTGGAACTTATCTACATCTTCGATTATTTCAGAGGCGCCGCCGAATTGGGTGGCAAAGGTGGGTAGTCCTGAAATCATCGCTTCGAGTAAAGTTCGTCCAAAGGCTTCAAAGCGGGCAAAGTGTATAAAAATTCCTCGACAATCTGCTACTGCTCGATATGCTTCACCTAATTCCATATTAGAAAGGCGAATACCTACCCAGCGAATATGACTATGCAATTCGTACTGGTTAATGATGGAATGCAGTTTCTCAATTTCTGCTGCTTCTTCGGGATGAGTTGCTTGCTCTGGGCTAAATTTGCTCGTGAGCAATATTAAGTTACAGTGTTCTTGCAGTTCTTTACTTTTTCCAAAGCATTCTGCTAACCCTGTCAGATTTTTAGTTGAGTTGATGGGGGCAACTGCTAGTAGAGGTGTCTTTTTGGGATTTTCCAAATTACCCATTATGCTAGGGTCTTCGCGCAAAAACATTAGTTCGTGAATTTTTGAGCGCGCTTCTTTATCCCGGTCTTCGCTTTGGTTGTAAGGAAAGAAGATGTTCTCGTTTACCCCTGGTGGCACCATGTTAAATTTGGGGTTAAATAAATCTATCCCATCGACAACGTGGTACAAATTCGGCATTGTAAAACATTTGTACGATTCGTACTGTCCCATGTTATCGGGAGTTCCAACTATTTCTTGGTATGACGAACTAACAATAAAGTCCGCTGCGTTCATACTAATTAAGTCGGCAGTAAACTGAGCGCTGAAATGATATCTATCTTCTAAATCTTGCCA
Source organism: Dulcicalothrix desertica PCC 7102 (assembly GCF_003991905.1). GTDB lineage: Bacteria > Cyanobacteriota > Cyanobacteriia > Cyanobacteriales > Nostocaceae > Dulcicalothrix > Dulcicalothrix desertica. The sequence goes on from NZ_RSCL01000001.1 coordinate 919,957, forward strand.
GTACAAGTTACTAAACAGGTATTTAGGCTTTTCTAGCGAGTGGGCAATATTGCAATGTGCTGCTTTTAGGCGCCGTGACAGCAGAAACGCGACTAAATTACCATCACTGTAGTTACCAATTATTAAGTTAGGGTTGCCCCTAAATTCTGCTACTAACTCACGTTCAGCTTCGAGAGCAAACGATTCTAAGTACGGCCAAATTTCAAACTTAGAAATCCAGTTTTGTGTAACGTTGGGATTGAAATCAGCAAATGGAACTCGTAATATCCACGCATTTTCTGTTCCTTGCAGTTTTTCTAATCTTAAATTACAAGCGGTTCCTTCGCAGTTAGGAATCAACCGAGTTAGAATTATTACCTTGGGCTGAATTCCAAGTACCTCAAGTCCAGCAAGCTTTATATCTTCGCGTAACTTAGCTTCTAAACTGCGCGCCTGTTCCAAAACATACATAACTTGACCAGCAGTTTCTGGGCGCCCAACCACACCTTCTTGACCAACCCATCCGTGAATAGATACTAAAACTACACGGAATATAGCCGGAACGCGCGTCACAAAAGCTTCTAATATCGCTGGTTCTGGGTCGCTAACCAAACGGTTAAACATTTCGAGAGTTTCTCTAACTCGACCTGCTGTATTACCCCAACCAGGTTCAAAGCCAAGCGACTGTAAATCAAAGCGGAACTTCTCAAACGGTTCTATAGGAGAAAGTTCGCTCACAAATTGCAGCGCTTTTTTGACTGCAAGAGCAAGTTCATCCCCAGAGTGGAGACGGTCGCTAATCATTAGTGGTGTACCACCATGCTGCAACTTATGCAAAGCTTGGAACAATTCTTCTAACCAACGTTTGGGGTCGTTTTCGAGTTGGTTACATAAATAACGATTTAAAAAAGTTAACCCCTGCCCAATATTACGGGGGTCATCTATTGTTGGAGCACCTTGATAGAAAGGTTTGAGGTCTATTTCCAAAATTTGAGGTTGGTAGCGGTTAACCAAACGGTCGCGCACATCCAACAACGCTTTTGGTGTCAGTTTTTCAAAGTGCGTCATATCCGCACCCAGGCGCCAAACTTCCTGGTTAGCTATCCAGGGACGTAACATAAACCAAGTGCTTTCCTCTTCCAAAATGATTTCGTGCGTTAGGCTGATTAATGTGCCTAAAGATGAGGAATGGTAGAAATAAGCAGGTTTATGAGAGCGCTGGCAATAGTCGGCAAACACCTGTAAAATCTCATTTCGTAGTAGGTAGGGTTTACCGGCGGCGTTTAGAGCCGAGACAAACTGACGTAAAGCAGTTTTCTCATCGCTGTTTAAAACATTTTGAACCAGGTCATGCATAGTAATATCCTGAACTCTAGTTCGACAATTTATCGCTCTTCATAGTCTATAACTATCATTTAAATACTATGTTGTAGCCTAAATAGCCGAGCATTACAAAAGAACGTAAAAATAAAGTAGCTTCTAAGAACGCACCCGTTTTTTATTAACCATTTTTTTACATTCACACTACTTACGTTAGCGTAAATATTCGTTAAAGGATTGATTTTTAACACGACTTTACGGAGGTTATGCCTTAATGGGTACCCCGATATTTAGGCTGATTTTATACATTGCTCATCATAGTAAGCACTGTTAACTATAGTCCAAACTCAGCTAATTGAACAACCATTAGTTTGAAAAAATTTTAATACTATAAGGTATTTGCTTTCTGAAGCTTTTAACATAAACAAAAAACTTATCTCAGCTAAATATACTACTTTTGGTAGACGAATTTCATCATAAACCTCAGAAACCCGGTTTCTTGTTGAAGTATTGTAATCAAAACGACTATTTTGCGTAGAAACCGGGTTTCTAGTATTTTATAATACTTTTGATAGATGCTAAAATTTATATATTAAATTAGCCAATATACTTTTGTCATAGAAAAGCCCCATACCAAGACCATACTTTATAAAGAATAAAAATTTTACGATCAAGTTGTTTTTAATCGAAATTAGAGTTAATCTCTAGAATATCAGACTATAACAGCCTTTACGCGAGGTGTTGCACAATTATATCAGTACAGCAAAAGTAAATATTGTTGCTATATTACCACTTAATTTTTATTAGCTTCATCGAAAATCAAAATCAAATGTAAAGTTTTGTTAAGTGAAGCAACAATCTGCCGAAAAGGAAACTCTTTACACAGAGTAATAAGGAAAAGTATCCGTCGATATCACCTTATCTAGATGAATCAGGGTGTTGATTATGGTATTAATTCGCGATGTAGTTGAACAAGCTCTAAATACTGGCTATTTAACACTAGCCCAAGAAAATATTTTACGTGCTTTATTGCGAGATAAGTACGACATAGAAGATTTAAATGCTTTTATGAGTTTGCAGGAAGCCGCAATGGATGGTTTGGTTAAACAGGAATCGCGGGAATTATGTATGTTTGAAAGGGGTCGAGATATCCATTATGGTATTTCAACTGAGCTTGCGGTTCATGCTTGTGTTTAATAATTCCAACCACGGCGCCATTCGTCCGTAAATAATCCCCCCTTAATAAAGGAGGGCTTTTTGATCTAAGTTAATTTGTACTAAATTGGTCGCGGATGGTTGTCTCCCAATTCAAATGCAGGAATAGTTTCTTGCTCGTTTTTCGCAGCTTCGAGCCATTGTTGCATACCAGGAAGCTCTAACACAGCTTCGGAATAATCTTGACATATCGAATTTAACTGCACTCCATAAGTCTTGAAGCGTAATATTACAGGTGCATACATCGCATCGGCAATTGTAAATTTACCAAATAACATATTTCCTTCCTTAGAAAATTGCTCTCGGAGTTGGCGCCAAATATTTGTAATGCGTTCAATATCTTTTTGCACATCGGGTGTCATTCCTTTACCAGGTAACACCGCACAGCAGTTCATCGGCATATTTTGCCGTAAATGTTGAAAACCAGAATGCATTTCCGCATTAATTGAACGTGCAAGCGCGCGAGCATTTTTATCTTGAGGATAAAGATTTAAATTCGGAAAAGTCTCAACAAGATATTCACAAATTGCGAGTGAGTCCCATATTGTTTGTTTCTCGTGAATTAAAACAGGTACTTTACCAGAGGGAGAGTATTGACTAAGTTTAGATTGTGTCTCTGGTTGATAAAGTGGTATACAAATTTCATTAAACTCTATACCAAATTGTTTCATTAGTAACCACGGACGTAGTGACCATGAAGAGTAATTTTTGTTACCTATTACTAGTGTAAATTGTGACATTGCTTTGTATGAAGGGTTATTTTATGAGATAGTATTTAACCAAGGCAAGAAAGGTAAATCAGTAACACCTGGATTGTATTCAAGCTGACTAAGAAGAGTTGTTAATTGTCCACGGTGATGAGTTTGATGATTAAACATGTGTGTTACCAAAACCCAAGCAGGTAGTATACGTGTTTTTCCATCAACTCCACTTGTATATTTAAAGTCTTGATGTAACCACTCAGACGAAAGCTTTTGTGACCATTCGATAATTTGCAAATCGGTGACTTCTCTTTGAACAACCAATTCGTTAAAATCTTCGTACAACTCATCACCAATTTTTGCAGCAAAAGGTTCACCAATAAAGCGTCCTATCCAAGCTCTGTCACCGTACAGTAGATGATTTAAAGTCCCGTGAATTGATTTAAAAAATGCTCCTAAATCTTCCTTTCGCTTAGAATCTGGAATTTCTGCACAAATAGCATACAATTTTTGATTCATCCAACGGTTGTACTGTGCCATTACCTCATAATTACTGTGCATTCTTTATACCTATGATAATTAATATCAAACCTTTGATCTGAGCTTGGCGCCGTTTCCTGTTCTACCAACTCTAGCGGTATACCAATCAACAATCAAAAAGTAACCTGAATAGTTTCTATAAACGGCATTTATATATAGATAAAACTATTAGTATAATTTTTCTACAATAATCTAATCAGTTTTTATAGCAATCCTAAATCATTCGTAAAATCCGCGTGTTGTAGAGACGCGATTAATCGCGTCTCTACGTAGATATAATTTTTACAACTCATATAGGATTGCTATATATAAGATATACATATGAAAATTTTTCAGCTTCGAGCAGTTGTAGCGGTTGCTGATTGCGGTAACTTTAGTGAAGCCGCATTGACACTCGATTTATCACAACCTGCTATTAGTCATGCAATTTCAACTTTAGAAGAAGAATTAGGAGTACCTTTGTTTGTGCGTGGTAGACACGGCGCCTTATTAACACCAGCAGGAGAGCGCATTTTATACCATGCACGCCAAGCACTAGAACATATAGAAATGATGGAACATGAGGCAAATATACACAAAGGTTTGCGTGGTAGCCATGTGCGAATTGCCGCATTCCGGAGTGTAGCAACGCATTTATTACCGAAAGCAATCTCGCAGTTTCACGCCTCATTCCCTGAAGTTGCGGTTACTATTATTGAGTGTCATGCTTTTTTAGATGTCGAAGACGCTTTGCGTCAAGGACGTGCTGATATTGGAATAACCTGTTTGCCCACCAGTGAAGAATTTGAAGTTTGGGAAGTTGTGCGTGATGAGTATATTGCACTGCTTCCACCTAATGCTATAGATATTTCACAGCTTACATGGGATTTTCTCAATAAATACTCACCTGTAATGATTCCTTGTACTCCATGTGGGCGCATTCTACACAATCATCTTAAAATAGTGGCGCCGTCTTTAAATACAACTACCGATATTCAAGAAGACTCGACAATTGTTAGTATGGTTAATCAAGGACTGCGTGCAGCAATTTTACCTCGTTTAGCTGCTGTTCCAATACCATCACAGGTACAATTGTATAGTTTACCCGTACCTCTTGACCGTGTAATTGGTATTGCAGAGCATAAAAATGCGCTTCATGTACCTGCAGTTTTCACGTTTTTAGAAATGCTCAAAAAATTTGATTTTTTAACTTTAGTACAGAACACTTATTAATTGCTTTTTAATTTATGTCGAAACAAAATTTTGAAGAGATATATAATTATTTACAAATATCTGATGGAATCGCAACTTCTGGACAGCCGACAGTAGAACAATTTGATGCAATTAAGCAAGCTGGGTATGAAGTCGTGGTTAATTTAGCGCTAGTTGATTCTCTTAATGCTTTACCGAATCAAAAAGAAATCATTGAAGCGCAAGAGATGCAGTATATACATATTCCTGTTATATGGGATAATCCTACATTAGAGAATTTACATTCTTTTTTTGAGGTGATGAAGGCAAATCAAAATAAGAAAGTCTTTGTTCATTGTGCTGCGAATAAAAGAGTATCTGTTTTTGTTTACCTTTATAGAAGAATTTGTTTAGGCGCCAGTGAAGAAGAGGCAAAATTAGACTTAAATAAGCTTTGGGCGCCTAACGAGGTTTGGCAAAGGTTGATTAATGAAGCTTTTGATAATGTTGGGTTACGCTGACCGCTCCACCCAACCTACAATGTAAAGAAATATGTGTTTAGTCAATAGCTTTGAATTGGAAGGCTAATATTTTTTCCTGTTGCCCCTTTGGGAAAGTAACTATTTTATTTAACTTATGGCTTCATTAACAATTGAGAGTATATACACAGACGGCGCCTGTACAGGGAACCCCGGGCCAGGAGGTTGGGGTGTAGTGGTTTATTTTGATGATGGTTCGGTTCATGAACTTGGAGATGGATCTCGTCAAACAACGAATAACAGAATGGAAATGCAAGCTGCCATTGCAGCACTTCAATATTTGGAAGCATCAGGACAAAGTTACCCGATAACGCTTTACACCGATAGTGAGTATTTAATTAATTGCGTTACGAAGTGGGTAAAAAGCTGGAAAAAGAAGGGTTGGAAGAAAGCTGATGGCAAACCAGTTCAGAATCAAGATTTACTCGAAATTCTTGACGGACTTAACAGCCGTAAGGTTAGATGGGAACATGTTCGAGGTCATGCTGGTAATATAGGTAACGAAAGGTGCGATACCATTGCGCGAGCTTATGCGGCTGGAAAAGTGCCAGCATTAAAGCAAAGCCAAGATGCAGAAGCTATTGCTTTCGATGTAAAAACGAAAGTTTATGTAGCAAATGCATCTGAAATAAAGGCAAACTCGACCATAATTAACGAAATGACTATTGATGTCGATATTGCCCCCGATAACACCATGATAGATGCTTCTATCTCAAGCACGAGCAACAATACTAACGAAGAGATACCACGCGAAATGCGGGTAACGCAACTTCGCAACCTCGTTGATACCCTCCGTATCGCCGATGAAATTGCTGAAAAAGGTTATTTAATAACCAGTTCTGAACTAGCTGATTTAATGGATGTTCATGCCAGCGCTGTTACCAGTCGTGGAGATCAGTGGCGCTGGCGAAATTGGGTTGTCTCCCGTGTTCGTAGAGAAGGTAATCAAATTCTTTGGGAACTTGAACGTGGAGATAAAATTGAAGAAGAGAGTGCTGAGTGCTGAGTGCTGAGTTATGAGTTATAAATGTCATGCTGAACGTAGTGAAGCATCTTTATAATCTATAATCTATTTAAAATATAAAGATTCGGAGATTCTTCGCTACGCTCAGAATGACAATTTGTACGTTCTCTAACTTTTAACACTTAGATATAAAGATTCTTCGCTACGCTCAGAATGACAATTTGTATCTTCTCTAACTCCTAATTCCTAATTCCTAATTCCTAATTCCTAATTCCTAATTCCTAACTCCTAATTCCTAACTCCTAACTCTTAACTTTCATAACTTCTTCCACGCCATTTTTTTGGTTTTTGTAAGGCTGATAGAATTATGCGTAAGACTGCTAAGGGGTCAGCTAGGGGTGATAACCAAAATAACCAATTTCCTTTTGCTTGACTGCGGTCGTATGAAGGTGCTATTGCAAACAGCATTCCAAATCTAATTACTATCAACAATAAATTCAACAACAGCAAAAGTGTAATTGAATAATTTTCAATTAAGTTATTTTGGATGTAACTGCTTAGGGAGGCGCCTCTACCAAATAATGTACCATTAGCGAGAAATAAAGGAAGAATCAAAATTGGTAAACCTTGTACGGAAGCAAGTAACCAAATATCACCCCAAGTTTGTGCGCGGTTTGAAGCATCTTTAAGGTCAATACTACGACCCCATTCATTCCATGTTTCAACGGCGCCTTCGTACATTCGCACCTTCAAAACTTTGGCGCCATCCATAAAACCAACTTTGAAACCAGAAGCAGCAATATGACGTGCTAAAGTCACATCGTCACAAAAAGAACTTCGCGAGCTAGTATAACCACCGACTGCTTCTAACACTGCTCGACGACACAAAAAACACTGCCCATTTGCCATCACTCGCTCTGGCTGGTCTGTTGTGATTCCAGCAGGGTCAAAGCGATAAAGTAATGTCATTAATAATGCTGGTTGTAACCAACATTCACCAGGATACTTAAGAATAAATTGCGGTGAGAGTGATATTAAGTCATATTCTTGAGCAATAGCAGTGTGAACTAAACTAGCAATTAAACCAGGATGGGGTTGTGTATCAGCGTCCATACCCAGAAACCAAGTACTAGAATTAGATGTTTGCTCCCAACCGCTATGTAATGCCCACGGACGACCAACCCAACCAGTAGGTAAAGGGTCATCTGTTATAACACGAAACCTAGGGTCTAGTTTTTGCGCTGCTTGAACTAGCTCACGAGTTCCGTCTTTTGAATTACTATCAACTACAATAACTTCTCGAAGTTCATAACTTTGCCGACTTAAACCAGCAAGTAGTGGACTAATACGTTCAGCTTCATTAAGTGTAGGGACTACCACGCTAACGCTACCCAAAATATCTAGCGTGGGTTTTTGTGGCGCCAAAGGAGGGGTACGACGGGGACCTTTAAGTAAACGCGATAGTAGAATAGCAAACGCTGGTAATTGAATTAACAGCAATAAAAGCGCAACAGCACTTACTATTGGTAAAAAATTGGGCATTGATAAGGAAGTTATGAGAACAGTATAGCTTTCGGGTGGGCAGTGCCCACCTTACTTATTATTTGGCGCCGACAGCGGTAGCAACTTTAGTGACTTCGGTTGCAGCAGATGGTGTTTCGTCTTGTGTAACAGCTTTCCACCACAGTAGTACTGCTGGTATAACTCCTGTAATAAAACCTAACGATACAGGAACAACAAATCCTGCACCTAAGCTAAGTCCAGCGGCAAAAGCATAGTTACTCAAGTAAACTATCATTGGAACGTTGAGTTGCTTAGGCTCTAATTTTACAGGATTATTACGCCATAACAGTGCTGCGACTGTCATAAAGACTGTGCTAGTACCAAACCAACCTGCATAATTTTGGTAGGGAGTTCCATAAAATGCTCCCGCTTGATCCCAAAACCAAAACGGTAGGGATGTTTGACTCATAGCTGGTTCCAGTGCAAAGTCCCAGCTTGTAAATAGCACTGCTCCTAATAATACGGCGCCAACTTGACGTAAAATAGTAGGATTTTTGGCAACTCCTAACCCTGCACGGGCAACAAGATACGCTGATAATCCCACATAGAACCACGACAGAGGAATCGTAAAGGGCACAAGTTCAGCAATTTTATAACCCAAGCCATTCAAATAATGATAGTCACCGAAAGGAAACCCAGTTCCCGTTCCCAGTAACTCACTGCTGACTGATATCAATACTGCTGGCACCATGAATGAAAGCCAAGTTTGCCATCCCAAAGTCCTAAATGCAAAAATCGAGACAGCTACAGTACCAAAAATAATATCAACTACGCCGCCATTAGCCATGCTCAGTTGCATAGCTGTTTGACCAACGTCGCCAAAATTCAAAATCTTCTCGGCGTGTGGTATAACCAGCAAAATGCCTGCTAGCCCAAAAGCTTTAGACAGTATATGACCCGTTAAACATACGCGCTCGGCGATAACAAGCTGTTTCATCATATCCCTTAAAAGATGTAACTCGCGTTACTTAGCTGCTAACAGTTTACAAATGTTTAAGAAAATATTTAACTACTTTACAAGAAAATTTTTGCTATTTTACCGAATCGTGTATATTCTGGACGCGAATTAAGGTCGATAATTGAAGAGTAGTAGCCTAACCGGTTGGATAATTATTATGATGTCAGTCATCAAAAGAATTCCGTGGGTTTCCCTGACGTTAGCGTTACTTACCTACTGTTCTCTAGGTTGGGTAATCTCACAAGAGCGTCTACCCCCCATTGCTTGGTTTGCAATTATACCTATAATCACTTTAGTCATCGGCGCCCTAGCGACTCCTTGGACAAAGATTAATTTTTACTCTAATTTTATATTTAAATCTAACACCCGTACTTTCGGCATTTCAGTTTTGGGTGCATTTGCACTATTTTTGATGATTTCCTGGTTTAGATTATTTCTCGATTCCTTACTTGTAGCATCTGCTACCATTTTGGTGCGAATCGACTTTCAAATGGCTGGGTTTCGTTATATAGACACGTTTGCAGTCTTGTTCTTCATCGCCATGACGGGTTTAGCGATGGGTGTATTTATTAATCGATTTATATTGTAGAGACGTTACATGTAACGTCTCTACGTGGGCTATTTTAATTAGCAACCAGCAGTAGCAGCAGGATAAATGCTGACTTTCTTGCGGGTTTTGCCTTTTCTCTCGAATGTTACAACGCCATCAATTAAGGCAAATAAAGTATCATCACTACCGATACCTACATTGTTACCAGGGTGAAATTTTGTACCACGCTGACGAACTAAAATATTGCCTGCGCGCACAGTTTGACCACCGAAGCGTTTTACACCTAGTCGCTGGGCATTAGAGTCGCGTCCGTTCCGAGTACTACCAGTACCTTTCTTACTAGCCATGATGTCCTCTTTTTCTGTATTATCTCTCTTTAATTATTCTGCAACAGGCGCCTCGGTTTCGGGCACAGCATCAGTTGAAGCTTCTTCTGTGGGAGCAGCTTGTGCTTGTGCTGCTGCTAATACCGACCCATTCATACTAATCGAATCAATCATCAGACGAGTAACTTCCTGACGGTGACCGCGTTTTTTACGGGTTTTCTTCTTAGGCTTCATTTTATAGACAAGCACTTTGCGGTCACGAAAATGCCGCATCACAGTGCCTTCGACAACGGCGCCTTCAACAGTAGGCTGTCCTACAGTCACATTACCATCGTGTTGTACTAATAAAACCGCATCAATACTAATTTTCTCATCAGGTTGAGCAGTAAGCAGTTCGATATCGTAAAAACGACCTGGCTCAACACGCACTTGCTTGCCACCAGTTTCTATAATTGCGTAAGTCATGAAATTGTCCTATGTGTTGCCGTACAGGTAGCTGGCGCCGTTAATCAAATAGACTAATTTGTAGCCAGCTTTTATCATGTCTACCTGTTCCGAGCGGGAATTAGACAGACAATCTCTCATAATATTTTGTAGTCAAGGCAATGTCAATAAATATTTTAAAAAAATATTTTAAATTATTTTTGGACAGTTGGCGTAATTGTTGTGATTAGGGGTGTATTTATATATGACACAGAACAGCACCAAACCGTCTGAGCAGCTTTTATTTAGGCTTGCTCGGATTTTTTTTATATAATTGTAGTGTGGTATAATGTAATATATGTATTATGAAGCGTATCGAAGTTGAAAAGCGTAGTATATTTATAGGTTTGGCAGGGAGTCACGGTTATGGGTTAAACCGTCCGGACTCAGATTTGGATTACCGAGGTGTATTTATTGCACCAAAAGAATATTACCTAGGATTTAGCACTGTTGAGCAAAAAGAAAACGGTTGGGACACAGAACCCGGAATATTTCCCTTTTTAGATGGAAACAAAGATACTGTTATTTATGAATTGCGGAAAATTATTCAGTTACTATCAGGCGCCAATCCCAATGTATTAGAGTTATTATGGCTCAAACAATATCCATATATAACAGAAGTCGGGCAACACTTAATCAAACACAGAAAGCTATTTTTGAGTAAAAAAGTCAAACATACTTACTCAGGATATGCATTTGCCCAAATAAAGAAAATGGAAAGTCACCGCAAGTGGTTATTGAACCCACCCAAAAGCAAACCACTTCCTAGTGACTTCAAAATAGAAAGCGAAGAACCATTATCAAAAGAAGAACTTAACGCATTTTTAGAATACTTGTATTTAATAATACGCGGTAAAATAGAATTTTTAGAAGAATCAGAGCAATTATATAAACTTTTAACAGCCGATATAGACTTTAAAGGCGTTTTGAAACAATACACTTTACCTGATGATACATTAGAAACAACTCAAAAATTCACAAACAGCCGTAAAGACTTTATTAGGCTATTACAAAGAAGCCAAAGTTATCAAGTTGCCCTACGTGAATGGAAAGCTTATTTATCTTGGCAAGAAAATCGTAACCCAGACCGCGCCGAAATGGAGCGCAAATCTGGTTTTGACCTCAAACATGGAATGCACTGTATACGTTTATTACGTAGTGGTCTAGAAATATTACGGTCAGAAGAAATTACTGTAGACAGAAGAGACGCAGGAGATAGTGAAGATTTAAGAGCAATATTGCAAGGTCAATATAGCTATGAAGAAGTAATGAAAATGGCAGAAGATTTAGTAGCAGAAATGGATAAAGTCTATCAAGTCTCAACTTTACCACACCGACCTGATGTAGAGCAAATTAATCAACTATGTATTGAATTGGTGGAAATGCAAGGCTGGAATTAAATTCTTGTGGAACAGGCATCCCTGCCTGTTGCAGATACAGGGCAGGCAAGGATGCCTGCTCCACAAGAACACAAGAAAATTTTATAACTACCTAATTAATAAAACTATATTCTTGCCATTCACCGATAGCTTGATAACCGATTTCTTGATAAATATGATTAGAAGTAGAATTAGCTAAATCAGCAAATAAAAAGCAATACTTATAACCTTGATTAAGTAATTCTTGACTTAAAGCAGCAACACAATTAGAAGCATAGCCTTGGCGCCGATATTCTGGTGGAGTATAAACCATACTAATTGCAACACCATTGGGCGTAGAACGGGTACGGCAAGCCATTGAAACGTAACTTTTATTGTACCATAAATAGGCACTATTTTGGCTCAATTGCCTTTCAACCCATATGTCAGAAGGAACATTTATTTCTTCTAACGCTTCACGACAAAATTCTTCATACCAACTTTTGAGTAGCTCTCTTTCTTTAGCTGTGGCAAGACGCAAATCTCCTGGGGTTGAGTTTTGTTGCTGCACTTTTTCAAGTTGAAATACACGAGTTGCCAATTTCAACTTATATTTATTACCTGTATAATCACACCAAGCTTGAGCAAATGCTTTAGATTCCTTAACTGGTGCATTAACCTCAGATAAAGATTTATAAAAATCATGCACATCACTAACTATTAAAGGCATAACGTCATCAATAGTTGACATTACAGATAGTAATAAAGCAAAAGGAGGATTACGGATGACAACTCCGATAATTTCGCTTTTATTTTCAACTATGGCGAGATAATTTTGCTCCTGGTAATGGTCAGGACTCTGGACAAGTCGGTTGCATATTCCTAAATTTAGATTATGCATAGCTTCTTGTTGCAACAAGTAATCTTTAACTTGTTCGTAAAATTGGCGCGCGTCTGCAAATCGTTGAATTTTCATAATTTGATTTTGGATGAAAAAGTAAATAACAATTAAAATTTTAAAATACACATATGCCTGTAATTAGAATCTTGTGGAACAGGCATCCTTGCCTGTTTAAAACATGGGGCGGGCTTCCTGCATTACCCACAAGAAAAGTTTTATGGCAAAACCTGTAGACCTTGCCGCCAAGCGCTTAATTAGTCTTACACCTAAAATTATTATTGGAGAGATGTAGACATTTTCGTTAATACTTCGTTTTCTGAAGGATGCTTTTGGTAAGGTTGTTTAATTGGAGGACACAAGTAATTAAAAGAATTGTCTGTATGCTCTAATTGTAAATTTCGAGGCGCACTTAAAGCTATAACAGCATCTCCTATTTTTTCACAACGTTTACAATTGCAAGCCGTTTCACCAATAGTTAATATTTATTTCAGATTATTTGCAATATTAATAAATCTCCTTGTGTTTGTATTTTTAGGTAGTTGAGAAGCAATTTCAACTATTTGCTCAACTTCCAACTTACAGTGTATTATAAGAAAGTCGTCAATTTTACATTGGTTTCGACACGTTGCTGTATCTTCAAATCCCAAAACAAATTTCTTTAAACCAATCGCTGGATTTTTTATATCAATAGTAAGTGGAACCTCCGCACGAGCGCAGTTCGTCAAATCCTCACTAAATTTAAATTTTGTTTTAATTATTAAGTCAAAGCGTTTTATATAAATTGCCAAAAGAGACAAAGCTTTATTTTTATCTTTTGGGTTAGAAAAATTTAGCTGACTGGTGCTAAAAATTTGAGATATTAATTGTAAAATTGCTTTAAGCTCGCTGCCTTTAAATTTATTACTCCATAATGTAATCGCATCACCAATAGTATAAACGTTGTCCAAGTGTAAGACAAAATAAAAAGAAATAATACTAATTATATAGCTACGCCTTATTTCCATATAAACATAATTAGAAATATAAAGCTGCTTGTTATTTAATTTTGATTTTAAATATAGCTGATATGCTTGTGTTGCAAGTAACAATGACCTCATTACTGAGGTGTCCAAAAAATGTTCTTGTGCTGATTGCGACCACATACAAATTTATATCTCTTCATTTTCGAGAGAATCATTATCAAGTTTGACTCCAAAAGGTAAAGTATCAAAACCTAAATTTTCGAGTTGGATAATTGAGCTTTCAACATCTGTTTCCGTGATTGTTCCTTTATTGACTAAGGAGACTAGCAGGTCATAGGCACCTTGATACTGTTCGTTGGTGTGGTCAATCCAACGATTTGAGTGTGCAAGTGCATCATGTAGCGCCATAACTACTTCCGTATAAGGGCTGTGCATATAATTATCATGTAGAAAGCGCATTCTCCGTAGTAAGCTATCGATAAAAACAGCTGCTACTGGTTCAGAGGCGCACTTTGAGAGCTTCTCTAAATCTGGGAGCAAAGACTTGGTGATTTCAGCTGCGCTTTCTTTAATCGTAATTTGTTCATTATTCATAGCTACTGCTCCAAAATCCTTACATTTCTAGATGATATATCTATATTACCTTTTGCTCCAGTACACAAATCGTTCGAGGAAGGTCAAGTCAATTGTCCGCAATGTGATAGCAGCAAATACTATTGACGCATCCGAAGCTGTTCCAAACATAAGGCAGCCTGTTCGGCTGCTCCACAAGAGAAGTTTATATATTAACTTGGACATGTAGACAAGGCGCCACGAGCTTCTGGTGTAACTATAGGCGCCATAGCAACAAGTTCAACACTGCCATCAATGTTTTTGACCAAACCTTGCGCTTCAGTAATTTCAACTTTATCTAATTTACTTTCTCTTACTTGGGCGCCTATTTTATTTTCATTTAAAGTTGCAAGTTTAGTAAGGGTTTGTGTACCTGGAAGCATTTCAAGTGGGTTTGGTGGTAAACTTCCTGCTCTGGTAATGACAAATTTACCTTCTTGACGATTAGCATAGGCACCACGCGGACAAATTTGACCTATTTGACTACTTGCATCAACAACTTGGTTTGGCAGTTCGATTATTGCTTGAGTCGCATCAAAATTTGGTTTTGCAATGGAAATTTGTCCTTGTACACCAAGTTGTGAACTAGCAGTAATATCGCTTTGATTTGTAGATTGAGCTTGCGGTTCAATACCAAAAATATTTCTAGCTCTGATGTTTACATTACCACCTTTTCCCGTAAAAGCGTTTGCGGCAATATCACTATTTTCATTTTTATCAGCGATAATAAAAGGCGTATTTATAGTAATGTTTCCACCATCACCAGCCGATTGATTATCAAAACCGCCAGTTGTAGTAATATTGCTATTGTTTCGCAGTAGTAAAAAATCTGCGGCAGTTAAGTTAATATTACCACCGTTACCTGATGTCGTTGCTGCTGCGATTATGCTTTTGTCATCAAGCCTAACTGTACCAGAGTTAATATCAATATCTCCTGCGGCACTATCTCCAAAACTGCTTACGGATATACCAGCACTATTTAGAGATAAATTACGTGCAGTGACATTAATATTGCCGCTTTTACCTTTACCAATAAATCCAGCATCTTTTGCTACTATAGTAAATATTCCGCTATCGAACATTTGACCATCATTAGTTGTTCCACTAATAAATAATGTATTACCAGCATTAACCGTAACGTTACCTGCATCCCCTTCACCGAAAGTAGAAGCATTAATTTGAGAAGCGTTTTTGATGGTAATATCACCAGTTGTATTGATGCGAACACTCCCTGCATCACCTTTATCAAGGGTTGCAGTAGACAAACTGGCACCGTCGGAAAGTAATAAATTACTAGCACTGATTTCAATATCCCCACCGTAACCAACAGCAGATTGAAACACGAAACTATTTATACTGCTTTTATCGATAATAGAGACATCTCTTCCAGCACGAATTAACACTTTACCCGCGTTTCCCTGCCCACCAGTGAAAGTGTCAATACGGGCACCTTTAATAGTTGTGCTATCTAGTGTGTTAATTATGACGCTGCCAGCATTGCCTTTTCCAACATTAATACCACCCAAACTTGCACCATCAGATAAAGTAAAATTACGTGCGTTAATTTCGATATTACCTGCATTCCCCACACCTGTATTTAATACACTAGTAAAAATTGCAGTTGGAATTTCTCTAACACGTCCTGCTATGATTAGATCACCGAAACTGCGAATGTTGACTTTGCCAGCATCCCCTTGCCCGTTTGTATTAGTGATTATGTAGGCGCCATTATTAATAAGTATATTCCCATTAGCATTGATGGAGACATCGCCAGCTCTACCTTTGCCACTTATTAAAGTACTAAGACTAGAACCATCGGTTAAAGTTAGGACACCTGTGGCAATATGAATATTGCCACCATTACCGATACCTTCTTTATCAATGCTGCTACTAACTGAAGCATTCCTGAAAAACACTGATTCTGAGGCTTTAATGGAGATATTACCAGAGTTTCCTTGTCCGAATGTAGCAGCAAAAAAAGTAGAATTATTATCTAAAAATAATCTTCCTGCCTTTATGTCGATATTACCACCATTACCTACAGCGTTTGGCTGAACACTAGTCGAAAATCCACCGTTATTAGTCAGTGATACTAAATCATTAGCTTTAATAACGATACTACCAGCATTACCTTTTCCTGAAGTGGAAGTAAAGAATGTGGCATTATCTAATGAGAGGTTGCCAGCTTCGATATTAATAGTACCGCCATTCCCGATAGCTCTACCCCCGACAAAGCTGCTAATTTGTGTAAAATCAATATTGTTTTCGTTACTGAGAAAAACACCTTCTGATGCTTTGATAAAAATGTTGCCTGCATTACCTTGCCCAAACGTATCAGCACTTACTTTACCAGTATTTTTGAGAAATACTCCCCGTGCGTTAATGTTAATATCCCCACCTTTACCAATACCCTCAGAGCTAACATCGCTACTAATACTACTAGATAAGTTGACTTCTCCATACTGTTGAGTAAATACTTTCCTAAAACCGTTAACTGTTACGGTATCGCGAGCATTTACTGTAATATTTCCAGAATTTCCCCGTCCATTTGTGCCGCTGCTAATTTGGGCGCCATTAGTTAGCTGTAACGAACCTGTAGTCAGGTTGATATTTCCAGCATTGCCAACACCACCTGTAATTACATCACTTTGAATGCTGCTAAATGCGTAACCCGAAATACCGTTCATCTCATAAGGCACGATACCGTCTAACTTGATACTGTCGCGCGCATTTACTGTAATATTGTCGGCATCACCTTTTCCGGAAGTCGTTGTGGATAGCTGAGAACCACCTTGTAAGGAAAGTGTTTCGGTGTTGATTTGAATATTGCCTGCTTTTCCTTCAGCTTGATTGTATATAGAACTAGTGACATAGCTTAGGCTATCTAAGGAAATATCACGAGCGTCGATATTAATATTACCAGCGTTACCTTTCCCAGCACTTGTGTTGGCAATAAAAGCACCATTGGTTAATTTCAGAGTATTTGTTGTTAGCTGAATATTGCCAGTATTGCCTGTACCTTCGGGGTTGATACCGCTAATAATGCGACTAAATATTGTTTCACCCTTTCCATCTAAGGTAATTGCATCACGAGCATTGATATCGATACTACCTGCATTACCCTGTCCATAAGTTCTGGTATTGATTTCTGCACCCTCAAACAATGCAAGTGAACTAGTTTGAATTTGGATGTTACCACCGTTACCTACGGCGCCTGTTTCAACTGAACTAAAAATACCACCATCACGAGTTAAGTTAATATTATCTTTGGCTTGGATGACAAGGCTTCCTGCACTTCCATTTCCAAAGGTGCTGACATCTATATAACTGTTATTTTTTAAGTTTAAAGAGCCTGTGGAAATATTAATATTACCAGATTGACCAAAACCACCTGCTCGTAACACATTGGAAATAATACTGTCATCACTCAAGGTAATTGTTCCTGTAGCATTAACAACTATATTTCCACCTTGACTATTCGGTGTTCCTAACCCTTTATCTATCCCAGCACGAATTTTACTTCCTTCTGTTACATCTAGATTTCGGGCATAAATATTAATATTACCGCCATTACTACCCCGTACATTCACCTCGGCGCCATTCGAGAGTGATACATTAGCTCTATCTACATCAGGCATTACTAAGCTCAGATTATCACCTGCAATATTTAATCCTACTGAACCCGGCGCCGAAGCACCTGCTAATTCGATATTTCCACCATAAGCTCTAACTGCACTGCCATCTATATTTACATTTCCACCGACAAGCAACAAACTCTTACCATCAGGTACCCGCAACCCAGTAACGTTCTCACCTACAGGGTTAATACCTGCTGGTGCTTGTGATTGATTTGTAATACTTGCCTGTTGATTAAGTTGGTTGAATAATAAAGCTGAGGGTTGAACGGTTAAAAGCGGCGCCGCTTCGGGGTTAGTCGCGCTAAATATTCCTTGCGAACCAAATTTTACTGCGTTTGCAGTCGTCCCTACAAAGCTTCCTTGTATATCTAAGCTGGCATTTTGACCAAATAAAATACCGTTAGGATTAATTATAAATAAATTTGCGGCGCCGTCTACACCCAAGGTTCCCAATATATTTGAAGCATTCCCACCTGTAACGCGGGTTAATATGTTTTGTACTCCAGACGGGTTTGCGAAATAAACTCGTTGCCCATTATTTATATTAAATTCGGTAAAGCTATGGAATAAATTACTGCCACGCTGGGCGCCTCCATTGATTAAATCAGCATTTCCACCTTTGATTAAAGTACTATTGTTAACGGTTGATGCTTCTTGACCCAAAGTGTTATCTGGTATGAGTTGTGCAGATGCTGGAGTCGTAGCGAGTACTAAAAAGGTAGACAATGAAAGCTTTTTTAATAGATTATCCTTTTTCTTCATCGCTAGTTACCCCTAATTTATGCGAATTACTGAGCTTATAATTATCAGTATTTCTGCTTAGGAACAACTTATGCATGAATTTTAGGCAAGTTTTAAGAGTTTTTATGTAAATTCTGAGAATATTGGGGAATTTTGGGTTACACCCAACCTACGTGTTATGGATTACATCGATAAAGTCGTATAAGCTGATGATGAGAATTAAGATGGCGCCGATTTTGATGAAGCGTGTTTGACGTGAAGGTGTAGTTGCTTGGCGTACTAAAATTGACATTGCGGAGCCTATTGCAAAACTTAAACCTAATGCTATGTATGGCTTTTGGGCTGGAAATATGATTGATACGATTATCATTATCGCTGCGAGCGCTAACATTAAATTCTCAATAAGTTCATAAGGGTTGTATTGACTTATTAACAGAATAGTGCTGAACCAATACCTTAAGGTTTGCATATAATTGGCAACGGATATAACGGATGTAACGGATTGTTTTTGCGATTTGTTTAGGGCGCCGGATTATGGATGTATAGGAGAAACGGGTTGGGATTTTACTTTTAAAGGAAGTGAAAATCTTGAAGATGCTTTGTTCCTCAGCATGACAGAAGTGGAGATGCTTCGTTCCTCAGCATGACAGTCGGGAGATGCTTCGTTCCTCAGCATGACAGGAGTCAAGGTTTTGCCAGTTTGCAGTGTATATGTAATATCCGTGTATATGTAATAGACATCCGTTACATCCGTTTTATCCGTTGCCAATATTACCTAACTCCTGTTTTAATACCAGTACCGTTTTTAGACGCATTAGCAAGCTCTGGGATTTCGACGCCAAAAATGCGACCGAATACTTTTTCGACTTTGTAACCTGAATCTATTGATTCTAGGGGGTCTTTACGTAAACGATGGCGTAGACACAGTGTAATTACGCGACGAATATCATCAATTGTTACTTCGTTGCGTCCTTCAAAGGCAGTAATTGCTTTTGCTGCACGGTTGGTAACAATATCACCCCGTAAACCATCTACATCAAGGTCGGCACAAACTTCAGAAATTTTTACCCGCAGGTCATAATCAAGATTAACGGAGGGTAATAAATTTTGAGCGCTGATGATGCGTTGCTGCAATTCATCTTGTTGTGGTTGGTACTTTTCTAAAAAAGGATTGGGGTTTTGGTCGAATTCTGAACGCTGCTCAACTATTTGAACTCGCAGTGCTGGTTCCTTAACAGTACGAATTTCAGCGTGCATTCCAAAACGGTCGAGTAACTGTGGACGTAGTTCGCCTTCTTCTGGGTTTCCTGAACCAACTAGTACAAAGCGCGCAGGGTGACGAATGGAAATACCTTCACGTTCAACAGTGTTCCAACCACTTGCTGCTGAGTCGAGGAGTACGTCAACTAAGTGGTCATCTAATAAGTTGACTTCATCAACATATAATATACCCCTGTTTGCTTTCGCGAGTAATCCTGGTTCAAAGGCTTTTACACCTTCTGAAAGTGCTTTTTCTATATCAATTGTGCCGCAAACCCGGTCTTCGGTGGCGCCTAAAGGTAAATCAACCATTAGCACTTTACGCTGTACAACTGGGACGTTATTTCCTTGCTGTACATTCGAGCGTACATCATCACCCATTAATTCGGGGTCACTAGGGTGACTATTAAAGGGGTCATTTTCAACAACAGGAATTTCTGGAAGCAGGTCTGCCAATGCGCGGATGGTTGTGGACTTACCCGTTCCTCTATCTCCCATAATCATTACACCACCAATTTTGGGGTCAATGACGTTCAACAGCAAAGCCAGCTTCATTTCTTCCTGACCGACAATTGCTGTAAATGGAAAAACTACGCGACGAGTGCTTGCTGTAGCTTGAGCAGTTGAACTCACCCCTATACCTCTTTTTCTATATTTCTCTTATCACCGCTTTATATTGTGCCATAACCAGGGGAACAGCGAAAGACCTTACCAAAGTGGGCGCCCGCTTGTGGATAAGTACTCTATAATAAGAACCTAAGAAAGTATAAATGTCATGCTGAGGAACGAAGCATCTGGAACGAAGCATCTGGAACGAAGCATCTGGAACGAAGCATCTGGAACGAAGCATCTGGAACGAAGCATCTGGAACGAAGCGTATTCAAAATTTTGAAGCAGTTTCAAAATAAAATCATAAGAAGTAGTCTAATATGCAAAGTATAAAAATTAACTCATATATCGGTTCGGATGGAATATTACATATTAATGTCCCAGTAGGTCTAACAAATCAAAATGTAGAAGTGATGTTAATGTATCAGCCTGTAGAGTCTGATGATAATGGTAATAAAGGCCAAACTTTAGACGAATTAGGTTGGTCCCTTAACTTTTTTGAAAAAAGATTTGGTGCATGGCAAGGAGAACCTCTAGTTAGAGAACCGCAAGGTAAACCACAGGAAAGAAACTGGGATGATTTATTTACTTGATAATTATACTTGTATGGGGTGTATTAACCGTCGCAGTTTATCGATATTCCAACATTGATACTAAAAACGGATTAAAACTATACTTTTAAAATAAGCAAAAATCCTTCAGATGCTTCGTGCCTCAGCATGACAAAAGTATAGTTATCTTATTTGCACTAATAAAGTATAGTTATTTTATTTGCACTAATAATGCTGACTTGACGGGACGAATAGTAGAATTTCCCTGTTTATTTATTTTGCCGTTATAAGTTTTGCCGTTGTAGTAAAGTGAAGATGAACTGCCACCATCTAGGTTCATTGCTGAGTTGGCGCCTAAATTTTTCATTAACTCTGCTAATTTAGGTAAAGATATACCTGATGGAGTTTCTGGTTTCTGCGCTACCATTACTAAAATAATACTTCCATCGTCAGTAATTCCTACAGCACTTCGAGCATTAAGTTGAGTGCTACCAATTGCGTCTCGACCAGTAGTGTTATCTACAAAACCTTCTTGGGCTAAAGTGAGTTCGGGTAATAATTGTGAACCGGCGCCTATTGCGTCGATAATTTTACAGTTAGGCGCCGTTTTATCTTCGTGTAGTGAAATTTCGTATTGTATCTTAGAACCACATAATATTTTTCTAAATTCACTGCGGTTTAAGATTTTAGGTAAATAAGATTGTAGGTCAGGATTATTTATAAGTCTTTCGTTTAGTTTTGGGTCTGCTACTTTATTTCCTTGTATAGTAATGTGAGACGTTGTTTTTTGATTAATTGGGTCAAAATATCCAGCGTTTATGGCTGCGATAGCTTTGTGCTTCTTGGCAAATTCTTCAATTGTAATTAATTTATCTGATACTGCGGGAGTTACTAAATACGCACTGTTGGCTGGAATTTTAACGATATGAGCTATGCTATCTGGTAACACGCGCGTTTCGTACTGAATTTTTTGAGATGGCGTTTCTGTATCTTTTTGTGCAATTGTAGTAGAAGTTACAGGTACACTAAAGGGGCGCCAGGTAAATAGAAGCGTTCCTAAAGTTACCACTAATAAACTATACTGCCAGATTTTTTTCACTTTGTTGTAGGTTGGGTGGAGGAACGGAACCCTAGCACTTATATGTTAAATTTGGATGCGTCATTTTAGGTAGTAAAATGTTGGCAAATTCGTAAAGAGAGTAGCGTATGGATTCCAGCCAACCCAACCAAGTTGATTTTAGTCAGCAGCAAGAACGTTCACCTGTGACGCAACGACCTTGGTTACGCTCTAGCCACGGTCTAGGATGGAATCATTTATCCCTCCACCACAAACGGTGTCCCCCCCTTGAAATACCTGAATTGCAGCCGCTTCAGCATATTATTGAAATCAATTTATTACCAAACTCCAGGGCTGAGTACAGAGCCAATGGTCGTCTCTACGAATCTAACGTAAGTTATGGCTCAATGATGCTTGCACCTGCCTATACTTGCTATCAAATTGCTACTTTGAGTGATGCAGAGTCTGTTTCCATCTCTCTCGAACCTGACTTTGTTGCTCGTACTGCCTATGAAATCTTGGATTCGGAGCGTGTTGAGTTAGTACTTGCACCGGGAACATTCGATCCATTGATTTATGGAATTGGGATGTCTTTGAAGGCAGAACTCGAATCTAGTTCGCCTGTATCCAACTTTTATATTGATTCTCTGGCGAATACGTTAGCCACTCATTTATTGAGAAACTATATTACATGCACAGATTCTCGAATGGTAGCTGTAGAAGAATCCCAGCACAATTTTATTCAAGTTATCGATTATGTTGAGGCATATCTAGAACAACCTATCGAGTTAGAGGAGCTAGCGCGGATCGCGGGGATGAGTCGATTTTATTTTTGTCGTCTATTTAAAAAAACAATCGGATTAACGCCCCACCAGTTTGTTATTAAGCGGCGGATAGAAAGAGCAAAGCACCTGCTTTTTCGAAGCAATTTAAGTATTTCTGAAATTGCTGTTGCTTGTGGATTTGCCAATCAAAATCATTTGACTAGGTACTTCAAACGCTTGACAAATGTTACTCCTAGTGTGTTTCGGCAGCGAGCGCAATAATAGACTGTTATGAGGGCAATAATTGAGGCTACAAATTGCTGCTAAATCGCATATCTTGAAATAGTCCTCTCTCAACTCACCTTTTGCAGGATAGGCAAGGTCATAGTTGACTGTGGTGTTGCTTCTCTGTTTTTTCCCATTTAAGTTTACTCATATCTATGGATTCGACACCTTCGCTCCTTGCCGTCAACGAACAATCAACAGACCTAGAAATTTTTTTGGCGATTCAAAAGCAGCAGGTCAAAGCCTTAGATATGCTGTACGACCGCTACGGCAAGCTCGTTTATAGTACCGCAGTTCAGATACTGAACAACGTTGAAGAAGCCGAAGAAGTAACTCAAGAAACATTCCTTTACCTTTGGCAGCGCAGCGAGATCTATCAGCCCAAGAGGGGTTCTCTCAGCAGCTTTCTCATCACTATGACCCGGTCGCGCTCCATCGACCGATTGAGATCGCGCAAGTCAAGCCAAGAAAAGCTTCAGCGATTTCAAACGTTCTCAGATTGTATACCACACTACAATCCCCCGCTAGAATTTGTTACAGTGCAAGAGCGTGTTAACCTGGTAAATGAAGCGCTCAAACAGCTTTCACCCGACGACAGACAGCTTTTAGAAACCGCCTATTATGAAGGGTTGAGCCAGTCGGAAATTGCTAAACGAGACTGCATTCCGCTCGGCACGGTCAAATCGCGCGCTCGTCAAGCACTCAAGAAGCTTCGTACTGTACTCAACCACCTCGTTTAGTCGTTCCTATCCCACACCGATAACCATGATTCGCCCCACCAACGACCCCAACCAGACCGATTTAGTGGCAGGCTATATTCTCGACGATTTGAGTCATGAGGAAGCTGCTCGCCTAAATCAGGCGTTAGCCGAAACGCCAACGCTGTATGAAGAAATCGAATCATTCCAAGAGGCGTTTTCTTTGCTCCCTTACGATATGCCGATTTTGGAACCCTCCGCGCGCCTTAAAGAAAAAATTATCAGTGCCGCGAGTCAGTCAATTGCAGGCGCCAGTATAGAATCTTCCCATTCCAACGTTGTGCCAATTGCTTCAAGGCGCCGCAGTTGGAAACGCTGGATACCAGCGATTAGTACGAGCATTGCAGCTGTAGCGGTAACGGCTCTGGGTATAAACCAAGTTCTTTTAGGTCGCCAGTCCCAACAGATGGCAGCCCTTCAACAACAGCTTGAAGCCACGAATAATGAGCTAAAGCGTCTCAAGAGCGAACTTCAAGCCAATCAAACTACAATCGCACGTCTGAGTCAACCTGATACTCAGGTGTATTCTTTGGTAGGTGCAGCGCCAAACCCGAAAAATAGGCGCCTTGCAACAGCGCGACTGTTGGCTAAACCGGGGGATGTGACCATTACGCTCGTAGCCCAAGACCTACCCAAGCTCGCAAACAACCAGATATATCGGCTTTGGTCAGTTGCCACTCCCTCAGCCGCTCCAATGTACTGCGGACAGTTTCGCCAAGATGACAGTGGTACGGCGCAGTGGGTCGCTCCAAATGCGGCCTGCACTAAGAACCCTTCGCAGTTGCTCATTACGCTGGATGCCCCTACCGATCCAATTACCTCAGCAGGCCCATTAGTAATGCGAAGCCTTAGTTAGGCAAATAGAAGTGGTGCAGGTAAAGATATTAAACCCACCATAATCGAAAAAAGATTCATCCAATTTCAATCTCGCTTCGTATACTCATCAAGAGCCAAGCTTAAGCTTTGTTCTTACAATGATGAGTCAGTGAAAATTAAGATACTGCCATCAAATAACGTTTTCTCTCAACCCACCTTTTGGATAATTTTACTGCGATGAAACTCACTTTTTTGTCTAAAACCGTTCGCACCCTCGGCTTAATGACTCTACTTTCTGTTATGGTCGGTACATCTGTGCAACAGAGCGTTCAAGCTCAAACTCAAAGTACAGCAGATTTTCTAGAGCAAAGTAAAGCCTGCGATCGCGCTATGAAAGAAGACGGTGAAGAAATGGACGGGGGATACTTTTTTGATGACTTTAAAGGATTAAATCTGACTGACCAACAGAAAAAAGCCTACGAAGTCTTAGACGCACAAGCGGAGGCAAAAAGAGCAGAAATTTATAAGGGGAGTATATCCGTAGCAGACCCGGCTGCAATCTTGTCATTTTCATCCTCACCGGGAGTTTCAGTCCCCCCAGATGTTCAAGCTGCTATTCAAGAAGCACTCAATAGCAACCCTAAAATGGATCAAGAAGCAGCGCTTAATCAGAAGTTTGGTAAGTACGGACGCTTTATCGGTTCTTACATAACTTATTTCACGCCAGAACAGGAAACCCAGCTAAGTCAGATCGGCAAAGATTTTTATAGTCAGGTTCAAGACCTCATGACACCTGAACAACAGCCGCAATATAGCAAAAATTTAGCCGCTAGACTCAGGATCAATGCAGCCTGCGATGTGAAGGGGCCGATTTCCAGCTACCCAGCTCTAGGACAAATAAGCGATACGATACCGACAAAAAAATAGCTCCTGCTCTCAAATAAGGTTCTATTGCTACATTGACCGCGCTCGAAAAAAAAGATTCATCCGATTTCAATCTCGCTTCGTATACTCATTAAGAACCAAGCTTAGGCTTTGTTAAACAACATCCTATTCCAACTTACCTAACCTTTTAGAGATTTTTACTACTATGCAACTCACTTTTTTGTCTAAAGCTGTTCGCACTTTCAGCTTGGCAGCTGCACTCTCGGTTATGGTCGGCATTACAGCAGAGGCAAACGCTTCTCACAACGTAGCTGGCAAGAAAATGGCAGGCACTCACGTAGCAACGCGACCCACTCAAGCGGGTACAATCGTTGAAATTGCAGCGGGCAATCCTTCTTTTTCAACACTAGTGAAGGCAGTGCAAGCGGCTGGATTAGTCGAAACACTCTCTGGCAAGGGACCATTCACTGTATTTGCGCCAACCAATAAAGCCTTTGCAGCGCTGCCAAAGGGAACGCTAGAAAAGTTACTTAAGCCAGAAAATCGCAATTTGCTGCGTAAGGTGTTGACTTACCACGTCGTTTCAGGCGATTTAATGTCTAGGAATTTGCGCTCAGGTCGAGTGGCAACCGTGGAAGGTAATCGCGTAGCAGTACATGTGCGGAAGAAAGGAATCAGAGTCAACAATGCCAATGTCGTGAGAGCCGATATTGATGCTAAGAATGGCGTCATTCATGTTATAAATCGTGTACTTTTACCACCTGGTTTATAGTAGACATCTCCAAAAAAGAGACGTTACATGTAACGTCTCTACTTCCGTCAAATAACGTCCTTTCTCAACTCACCTAACCTTTTGGAGATTTCTACTGCTATGAAACTAACATTTTTATCAAAGACATTCGGCGCCTTATTCTTAATCGCTCTAGCTGCAATAGGTAGCGTTGGGCTACAGAAACCCGCCGATGCTCAACTTCAAGCTCAGACTGAACCCGCTCAGAATGCCTGCTCAATCGCTTCTGCTCAAGTACCAGAAAGTGTCTTCGATGGCGTTAATCTTTCTGCTGAACAATTTGCTGCCTATGATGCCGTCACTAAAAGGTATGACGATGAGGTAGTCTCCCGGCTAACTGCAAAGGCTACAAAAGTAATAAAACCTAATGCAGTTGTTGGGTTTTTTCAACGGCAAGGCGTAGAAATACCACCTCAACTGCAAGAAACGATTGCGAGTGAAGCGGGTAATTCCAAACCTGCCCAAATTGACTCATTGACTGCGAAATACGGACAGCATGGAAGCTTCATTCCAGAGAAAACGCTTGTTTATAATCAAGAACTATTTGAGGAGTTTCAAAAAGAGAGTCAAATTTTACTTTTGCAGATTCTTGCTGTAATGAACCCTGAGCAACAACAGAAATATCAACAGAATCAAGAAGCCTTCCGAAGAAGCGATAAAGCTTGTGGTATTGATAATAGTCCTTTTATTAAAGTTGGAGATTCCTATGAATTGGGGGGGTACTATTAGGTCAAAATCAGCATTTATGACTATTTATTATAAGTTTTGGTGAGTTGATATTCTTTTATTCTCATAAAATAAGTAAGTCGGCGCCAAAATTCCTAACTATGTAACGAAAAGTTAATAAGAGACGTTAGAGTTAAATTTTACACGCT
>NZ_RSCL01000002.1:0-11425 GCF_003991905.1 Dulcicalothrix desertica PCC 7102
AGAGCCAATCAATTGGCACACCACCTTCAAACATTAGGGGTTGAACCAGAAGTATTAGTAGGTATTTGTGTGGAACGTTCTATCGAAATGGTAGTGGGACTGTTGGGGGTACTCAAAGCAGGTGGCGCCTATGTACCCCTTGACCCCGACTATCCCCAAGAACGCTTGGCTTTGATGCTAGAAGATGCCTCTGTCTCAGTATTACTAACCAAGAAGGCAACTCTTGCCGAGAAGTTCTCCCAATACTCGAAGCAAATCGTCTGCTTGGATTTTGACTGGGAAAAAATTACCCAACACAGTCAGGAGAAACTTGTTAGTAGGGTAATGCTTGATAACCTTGCCTATGTGATTTATACATCAGGATCAACAGGAAAGCCCAAGGGAGTTGCTGTTACTCATAAAGCAGTAAACCGCTTGGTAATCAATACAAACTATATAAACTTAAAACCAAAAGATGTCGTTGCACAAATCTCTAACAGTTCGTTCGATGCTGCCACATTTGAGATTTGGGGAGCCTTGCTCAACGGCGCGAAGCTTGTTGTAATTACTAAGGATGTAGCTCTTTCACCTCTAGACTTTGCAGTTCAACTGAGCGAACAAGGGATTACGGTATTATTCTTGACAACTGCCTTGTTCAATTTGCTAGCAAGTGTTGTTCCGTCAGCTTTTGATTCAGTGCAACACCTCTTATTTGGAGGAGAGGCTGTCGATCCGAAGTCGGTCAAAAAAGTGCTGAAGAATGGCTCACCTAAAAAGTTGCTTCATGTTTATGGGCCTACTGAAAGCACA
Organism: Dulcicalothrix desertica PCC 7102; assembly: GCF_003991905.1. Lineage (GTDB taxonomy): Bacteria > Cyanobacteriota > Cyanobacteriia > Cyanobacteriales > Nostocaceae > Dulcicalothrix > Dulcicalothrix desertica. The sequence continues at coordinate 790 of NZ_RSCL01000002.1, forward strand.
ACATTTACCACTTGGTATTTGATACAAGATGTTCCACAAGGGGCTACAACCATTCCCATAGGTTGCCCTATAGCCAACACGCAGGTTTATGTGCTAGACTCTAGGTTGCAGCTTGTACCTGTCGGTGTTCCGGGAGAAATCTACATCGGAGGTGATGGTTTAGCTAGAGGCTACCTCAACCAACCTGAACTAACTGCCGATAAATTTATCCCCAACCCTTTCGATAATTCTAAATCAAAACGTCTTTATAAAACTGGAGATTTAGCCCGCTACTTAAGCGATGGCAATATTGAATACCTCGGTCGCATTGATAATCAAGTCAAGATACGGGGTTTCCGTATCGAACTTGGAGAAATCGAATCAGTCCTACAGACCCATCCTCAAGTACAACAAGCTGTAGTCATTGCAAGAGAAGATGTTCCTGGTAACAAAGAATTAGTCGCCTACATTGTTGCCAAAGAAAATTCACTTACCAGTAAACAGCTACGCGAACTAATTCAAAAGAGACTACCAGAATACATGCTGCCAAGTGCGTTTGTACTGTTAGGTATCTTGCCGTTGACACCCAACGGCAAAGTAGACCGCAAAGCACTACCAGCACCTGATGCAGAACGACAGCGAGAAGGTGAATACATAGCACCCCGTACAGCAATAGAACAGCAATTGACGAAAATATGGTCAGAAGTTCTTAATGTTTTCCCAGTGGGAATAACAGACAACTTCTTTGAGATTGGTGGACATTCTTTACTAGCTGTTCGTTTAATGGCTCAAATTCAAAAAAATTTCCAGCAGAATTTACCACTAGCCACTTTATTTCAAGGTTCAACCATTGAACAACTTGCGATTATTCTCGGTTCGCCTTCGTATAAAAAAATTTGGTCTCCCTTAGTGCCTATTCAACCTAATGGTTCATTATTACCCTTTTTCTGTGTAGCAGGAGCAGGAGGTAATGTTCTCTATTTCTATCACTTAGCACGGTGTTTGGGAACAGAACAACCCTTCTATGGTCTACAAGCACAGGGGCTTGATGGCGAAACTAAGCCGCTTGAGAGTATCGAGGACATTGCTTCCCAATACATTAAAGCAATTCAGACAGTCCAACCAGTCGGTCCTTACTTTTTAGGAGGTCATTCCTTTGGTGGTCAAGTCGCTTTTGAAATGGCTCAACAGCTACTTCGTCTTGGACATGAGGTTGCCATAGTTGCTATTTTAGATACGTTTGCACCATTTGCTAACCTTAATCGTAAGTATAGTTACTCTGATTGGGATAGTACCAAATGCTTGTGCAAAATTACTGAAGTGATTGGAATGCTTTATGAAAAAAATTTACAGTTATCTGAGGAGGTTTTAGCCTTCCTCTCACCAGAAGAACAGTTAAACTATGTGAAGCAGCATTTAGAAGTAGTTGGCGTTTTACCTCCTCAGACAGATATTAAGATAGTTCGTGGTCTCCTGCAAGTTTTCCAGACTCAATGTCAAATTTATTACGTACCACAGAATACTTATCCAACCTCAATTACTTTATTCCGTGCGTCTGAGGTATCTGAGGTATCTGAGGTAGATTCTTCAGAAAGGAGTTTTTACAGCGTTTTGCAAGATGAAGCATGGGGCTGGAATCAGTTTTCTAATGCACCAGTAGAAATTTATACTGTTCCTGGTAATCATATATCAATGATGGCTGAATCTAACGTAAAGGTATTAGCTCAAAAATTACAAAAATGCATTGAAAAAAAACAACCTCCTACAAATTCCTAAAATAGTTAAATTCAATAAAATTGAACCTTGCAAAATAGTTACCTGCAGGTCGCTTACTTGAAAGTTAGCTTCAAATAAAGCCCTGTATGTATTAAGAATAAAACCAATCATTTGTCAACGCAGTGAATTATTGATTTGATTCAACTATTTGAGAAATCACCAAAATAATAGTATTTTTTCATGCAAAACTTCATTTTAATCTGGTTTGGACAATTTATATCCCTTATTGGCTCTGGTTTGACTAGCTTTGCTCTTGGCATATGGGTGTACCAAAGAACTCAGTCAGTTACCCAGCTTTCTTTTATTTATTTATTTGCCCTACTTCCTGCCATTTTGATTGCGCCTTTAGCAGGAGTTTTAGCAGACCGATGTGATAGACGCATAGTAATGATTGTTAGCGATAGTGTTGCAGGTCTTAACACTTTAATAATTGCTTTGCTAATGTCCCAAGGGTGGCTAAATATCTGGCATATTTATCTACAAATCACGATTGACTCTGTTTGCTACGGTTTTCAGCTACCAGCATACGCTGCTGCTATTCCCCAGCTTGTACCCAAAAAACATTTTGGTCGTGCTAATGGCATGATTGAACTTAGTAAGGCAGCAGGACCTTTGTTTTCACCCTTGCTAGCAGCTATGCTAATGGCATCAATCCAAATTCAAGGTGTTATTTTATTTGACTTTGTAACTTTTATTTTTGCTCAGTTGACCCTGATAATTACCCGATTTCCAAAACTTGAAAAAAATAATCTAAAAAATGCAAAAAATACAAACTTGTTACATGATATTACTTTTGGATTTACTTATATATTAGCACGACCTGGATTTGTCTTGTTGGTGTTATTTTTGGCTATTACTAACTTTTCTATTGGTATGACTCAAGTTTTAATAACACCAATGATGTTGAGCTTTACCAACACTCAAGTTTTAGGTATTGTTTTATCGATTGCGGGTAGTGGTTGGTTGTTAGGTGGAATTTTGATAAGCTTACGCGGTGGTTTTCAACGACGTATACCTATTATTATCACCTGTAAAATCTTGATAGGTCTATGTACTTTGCTGGTGGGAATAGCACCTAATGTCATACTTATTACTGCTGCAGGTTTTGTTAGTTTTTGCTGCATTCCTATAGTTATGAGTTCTAATACTACTATATGGCAGACCAAAGTTCCCTCTGATGTACAAGGACGTGTTTTCGCTGTCAAAGAAATGCTAACTTGGTCGTTTTTGCCGCTTGCTTATATTGTTTCTGGTCCGATAGCTGACTATATATTTGAGCCATTGCTTACCCCGTCAGGAGCTTTAGCTAATACTATAGGATTGCTTATTGGTGTTGGTAAAGGACGTGGCATTGGACTCATTTTTATTTTGCTAGGAGCTTTTATTATGTTAGTAACAGTTACAGCTTATCAGTATCCACGTTTGCGACTAATTGAAGATGAGTTACGAGATTGTATTGATGATTGAACTAGTGCAGCTTGGTAAAAATAATTTACTTATATAAAAAATAAATCTTATTAATTAAGTTGGTAAACAAGTGCAAAATAATAACATCTGGAGGCTTAAAAACTTTGTAATTTGATGGGAAATTTATGGCTAAATCTGAAAAGCTCGCTCTGAAAGCAACTATTTTTAAGCTCTGTAACTTCTGGATTGCGTCTAAACGACTTTTTCAGCAAGACCTACTTAGTATGGAAAAATCTAAAAATTAGAGGTCAAAATATTGGAATGATCACCATAAATACAAAATTAGATGCGCTTACCCTTTTTTGGTAAAAAAATAAAGTCTCCATCCCGTTGGGTATTAGGTTTGACGACAACTGGTGCTTTTGTGGCTGCGACTTTTGCTACTAGTACATTTATTATTCAACGTGGGCGAAACGAAGATATTTCGCAGCTTACAGTTCCAGTTGAGGCGAAAAATGTCACTTTACGAATTACTGCTAGTGGTAGAGTTACACCTGTTCAAAGTGTGAATGTTAGTCCTAAAAATGGTGGTATTCTTGCACAACTACTTGTTGAACAAGGTGATAAAGTACAACTTGGGCAAATAATAGCGAAAATGAATAGTGCTGATATTCAAGCGCGTATTCAACAAGTGCGGGCAAACCTTGCACAAGCAAAAGCACAACTTGACCAAGCTAAAGCAGGTAGTCGTCCACAAGAAATAGCTCAAGCGCGAGCTAAGTTAGCTTTACAAGAAGCACAGTTAGCAGAAGCGCGTGCGGGAAACCGTCCGCAAGAAATAGCCCAAGCTCAAGCACAAGTTGACGCAGCCTCTTCAAGAGCCAATTATACTGCTCAACAAGTGCGACGCTATCAATATCTTGTTGGTCAAGGTGCCGAAAGACGGCAGTTATTAGACCAAGCTGTAAGTGATGGTAATGCTGCAAAAGCTTCTTTACGCGAAGCTCAAAAACGTTTATCGTTATCACAAAGCGGTAGCCGTTCGGAAGATATTGCCCAACGAATTGCGGCAGTTGCAGAAGTGCGCGCGGCATTACAATTAGCTCAAAGTGGTTCACGTCCTGAAGAAATTGCTCAACGTATTGCAGCAGTCGCAGAAGCACAAGCGCGACTCCAAGCAGAATTAGTTAATTTAGAAGATTCAATTATTCGGGCGCCGTTTGCTGGTATTGTCGCACAAAAATATGCCAACGTTGGAGCTTATGTGGCGCCGACAACTTCCGCATCAGTAAGTGCTTCTGCCACATCAAGTTCAATAGTTGCTTTAGTACAAGGTTTAGAAGTTTTAGGCAGTCTACCAGAAGCCGATATTGGTAGAATCAGAGCTGGGCAACAAGTAGAAATTACTAGTGATGCTTACCCAGACCAAGTATTTCAAGGACGTGTTCGCTTAATTGCACCTGAAGCAGTCAAAGAAGAAGGTGTGACTTTATTCCAAATACGAGTGCAAATTGAGACAGGTGAAGATAAATTGCGCTCAGGGTTAAACGTTGATTTGACGTTCTTAGGCGACGATGTACCAAATGCTTTAATGATACCGACTGTAGCTATTGTGACAGAAAGAGGAAATACAGGGGTATTAGTACCTGATAATAAAAATCAACCTCAGTTTCGTCCCGTTGTCGTCGGTTCACAAATTAAAAATCAAACCCAAATTCTGGAAGGAGTCAAACAAGGAGAGCGAATTTTCTTAAACCCTCCTAAAGAATATCAAATGCAAAAGCAAAATCAACAATAGGAGAGTGTACATAATTTGAGAAGCGCAAAGGTTCACTCATTCCAAGTCAACAAATCACATTTAGGAAAAGGGACTGGAACGACAAAAACAACTCGCACTCATGTAAACAACCAAGGAACATCCCGTCCTCACCGTGTTAGCGCAAGCTGGAAAGCGGGACATAGTAATGGTCGCACAAATTTTATCAATAAACGCTTCAAGACTAACGATGCTGGTCATTTGCTTGCTAAAAGTAATGGAGGAAAAGGGCACATTAGAAGTGGAGTCTTTCCACAAAATCCCAAAATTAATCGAGGAAACCGTCTAAATGGCGTCCAAACCCACAGTGTATGGCGAGGACACAAAGACAAATTCCATAAGGCTGTTAAGAAAAATGGAGGGGGTAACTGGACGGTTAAACTTCATCGCAAAAAGTAAATATATTATGTCCGGTTGAATACCTATCTCAGTAGAGATGCGATGTTCCTCGTGTTTCTACAACAATTTTATTATGGTTACGTGACTCATATTTCTCAAATTAAATCGTGCGCGCGGAAGCCGTAAGTAAATAAAATTCTACTAAAATAACACATGGGCTTGCTCATATACCAAGAGTGTTTGATGGAATCATCGAATTCAATAATTTTACCAACAATATGATTATCGCAGTATACGGCGCCTATATTATAGATTTTTCAGTTTATAACTAATAATTTATCTGTTACATCTGTTGTATCCTTTGCAAACTGACCGGAAGATAATTTCAATTTTAAGTAGGAAAAAATATGATATTAATTTAAGAAATAAACTATTTAAATTTGTTTTATAGCGGTATGATATATAAAAAGTATCTGCTGTAATCTGTTGTATTGGATTTTTAGTAAACAATTTTAAAAAAGGAAGTATATAAATCAGTGTTCAATATCAAACGTTTATTAATTGTTAGTACTGGTGCATTAATATCTGTCACTGGTATTAGTGAGGTAGCAAAAGCTGGAACATTCAAGCCGGCGCCAATATATACAGATATTGGTAAATATACTACGACTATTGCAGGCGATAACAATTTAGCCGATATTTATTTTCCTAATCCATCTAATTTAAAAGCAGGCGCCGATAAATTACCTGTTGTATTGTTGCTTCAGGGCGCATTAGTGGATAAATCAAATTATTCTAGCTATGCAAAACAAGTTGCAGGCTATGGATTTGTAGTAGTGGCGCCGAATAGTAAGCTGTTTATTCCTGGATTGGGAGAAGCACTGGCACCCCGAACTGACCAAATCGATACAGCTTTACAAAAAATCGCAGCAGAGAATAATAATCCAAGTTCTCCTATTGCTGGAATAGTAGATACCCAGAAAGTCGGTTTATTAGGTCACTCGCAAGGTGGCGCCGTTGGATTATCTGCCATTGGCAATTTATGTGTGGCGCCGGCACTTTGTCCGGGTTCGTTCACGAGACCAGAACAAATCAAAGCAGGAGCCTTCTTCGGCGCTAATCTCCGCGACCAGAATGATGTTTTTTTCAAGATTAATAATGATGGAATTCCAATTGCTTTATTACAAGGTGACTTGGATGGACGCGCGCTCCCAGGACGAGCTGCTCGAACATACGATAATATTCAAGACCCGCCAAAAGCTTTAATCAATATTGCAGGCGCCAATCATTTCAGCATCACTAATACAAGTAACCCGCCTGGAGCAATTCCTGACCCAATACAAGCTACCTTACCAAACGATGTAGCAATAGAAACTATCGCGCGCTGGAGTGGTTTGTTCCTACGTGCGAGTATTCTCAACAATAAAGACGCTTTTAATTACGTATATTTTACTGGTGATGCGGCTGACCCGAATGTAACGGTGAAGAGTGAGCGTGTTCCTGAATCGGCGCCGACTATAGCGCTTTTAGGAGTTGGTATTACTTATGCTGCTTCCTTGAAATTACGAAAAAGAACGGTTGGCGTATCCAAAAAATAACTATCCCATTACAAGCAAATCTAATTTTATCATCTTTCTTGCCAATCAACATAGAACAAAAGAATTGCAAACAAAATATAGCCAATAGCCCAAGGCGCCCCAGTTCCCCAGCCTAAATCAACAATTGAAGGTCTTCGTTTCAAAAGCGTAAATTTTACACATTTGAATATTGCTGTTTCAAGTTTGTACTTGCTCGCTGCCCCTTCTACACTTGAAGAAGCAAGAATTGAAGTCAAGTTCTGTGATTAGAACAGGACTACTGCCAAGATGGGAGTTTGATTCAAAAGGTAATGCAATCGATGATAGTGGTTTAGGGGGAGTTGAGGAGCAGGAAGTTTCTCAAAGCAAGCACAAATGGAAAAACATAAATACTGATGACATGGTAATGGAATATGAAACTGGCACGATGTCAGTTCAAGCGAATACAGTTCTCCTGAATGGTGCTGTAGTTTCTCCAAACCACTATGTCAACGAAATTATAGATGGCTTTGAGACGATGTATCAATTGCTATCTTCTCAAAGCCAAGCACTTTTAGCTTCAGATAGTCCATTATTGCCTTTAGCTAATCAGAAAATACGGTTTTTGTTTCGCAATACTCAACTTTACGCTGATGTCTTAGAAAAAGCGCAACAACCGAAATCTTTACAGCATGGTATAGATTACAGCATTAAACTTGATGTATTAAGTCGAGCAATGCTGGTAGTTGACGAAAAACCTCCTGCTTGGTCACTTTTGGCTTTTGAGCTAGAAGCTATGGAACAGATGGATATTCCATACTTTGTCACTGACTCTAACAGTGATGCTTTAATGCTTAATAATTTCAAAGTCACTGGATATTTCAAAGAATCTGGTTATGACCGAATGATTTCTCGTCTCCAGCAGATGAATAATGAAGATTTAGCATTACAAGTCTCAATTATTCGCAGTTCTTTTCAATTACGCATTACTCAGGGTAGAAATAATGTAGCATCTACTGGTTCTAAAACTGCTTTCAACCCAGATGCAAAATATGAGTTAACACAAGTTGAGTTAGTGCAAGAAGCGCTAAAAATAGCCACATATATTCAGCAACGAGCTATTCATGCTGCCAACGGTAGTGTCACTTGGATTGGTATGGATTATAATCTTGACGCTCAACGATACCAACTTCAACCTATTGGCGAAAGTTTATATGACGGTTTTTGTGGTATAGCTTTATTTTTAGCAGCAGTAGCAAAAATCACTAACGATACAGAATTTAAAGACTTAGCAATAGGCGCTTTACATGAACTGACAGAATCTTTGCTATTTCCAGAAAACTCAAATGATTATCCAATATTTAGCCAAAGTTATATAGGTGCAGGTAACGGTCATGGCTCTATTATTTATACACTAGTCAAAATTAGTGAATTGCTAAATGAACCTAAACTTTTAGAGCTTGCGAGTATTGCCGCGACTTTAATAACCAAGGAAATAATAGAAAGTGATGATCAGTTTGATTTAGTAAATGGCGCCGCTGGAGCGATACTAGGGTTACTAAGCTTGTACAACGCCAAACCAGACCCAGTAATTTTGGAGCAAGCGGTTAGCTGCGGTCATCATTTGCTAAATAACAGAACTCAAAGCGATTTGGGATTAAGAGTTTGGACTAACTCAGAGTCGCTATTAGAAAGTGGATATTCGCATGGCGCCGCTGGTATTGCCTATGCTTTGTTACAATTGTTCAAAGTAACGCAACAAACATCTTTCAAAGAAGCAGCTTTGGAAGCAATATCTTACGAACGTAGTTTATTTTCTCCCAAAACTGGAAATTGGGCAGACACCGAAGTTGACTTGCAAGACGATAATTTTATGACTAGTTGGTGTCACGGCGCCCCTGGCATTGCTTTAGGACGCTTGGGTTGTCTATCTGTACTTGACGACCCAGAAATTCGTCAAGAAATTGCAGTTGCTATTGATACTACTAAAAAGTTCGGTTTTCCAAAGCTAGACCATCTTTGCTGCGGTAACTTTGGCAGAATAGAAGCACTACTAGTTGGTGCGTGTAAGCTATCATCTCCCGAACTTTTTGATATCGCTCAAAAACAGGCAGCATTTGTTGTAGTAAGAGCCAAAAAAATTGGAAATTATTATTTATTTCCCGACCTCAACAATGACATTTTTAACCCTGCATTCTTTCAAGGTGCCGCAGGTATTGGTTATCAGTTGCTAAGACTCGCGTATCCAGAATTACTACCATCCGTATTGCTTTGGGAATAGCATCTGAAATTAATGCATAAAATTTAAATTTATCCCCTCAACCCCCCAAACTTTAGGGGCTTTTTTTCCCTCTTTTCTCCCCAAATGAACCAGGTATAAGCTATAGTGCAATACTTTTCGGTTAACTTCTGAGAAACTTTTTCCACCACCAGTAGAAGCTAGAAACGCCAAAAATCGTGAAAATTTGCGCCAATTTCAAATTTGGTGGCATGACAAAACAGGCTAGAGTCAATTTCAACTCTAAACCAAATACTAATAGATACCCTGGCGAACGGTTGGTCTAATTTAAAACATTCTTCTGACCGGGATAGTAGCATTGCTACTTCACCAATATAGTAACCATTGATACCCAGAACCACGCTACGCGCGCAGGCTTAAGAACACTAATGATAATTCGGCTTTAACTGCCAGGGTAATTATATTATAAAAGTTTCTCTACATAAGTAACGGGGTGCGAAGCCGCCAGTTGGACGCTCCTAACTTGCACATTTCAAAATTCTATATATAGGAAGGGTTTCAAAAAAATGTGCTAGTCCGATATTTTACTGGAGCGTTTACGGCGCCAGTCAGAGGCTCATATCTTGCACCTGGAAATTTCAATGTTAATTCCTTGACTCAGTGCCAGTTCTCTCAAGCGTTCAATATCTTGTAAAAGAAGTAACACTGCTAAATGAGGGAATATAGTTTGGAATGCAATTTCTGCGGCTTCACCCCAGTCAGGTAAGTCGCCGTTGGCGCCCGATGTCGATAAATAAGCCCAATGTGCCAAAACATAAGATATCAGGGACAACACTAACCAGCGATAAACGCCTAGGAGGGTTCCTTGTCCAAAGCGATGTAATCCAAAACGATGTTTTGCAGTTTTAAACCAACCAACTAGAAAGCCATCTTCGTTTACCCCACCAAGAAATAGTGCTAGCTTTGAGAGCTTTTGTGGAAATAACAAATCGTTTCTCATATTTGCCATCATGACGTTTAAAATAATACCAGGATATATAAACAGGAAATTTTAAACCCTGAAGATAAAGCTGCTGTCCTCGTTTGTGTAATTGGGCAACACTGCGACCATCAAGTAACTTACGGGTACAAGCAATACCAGCAATTATGTGAAATTTTTTCTCTCTAACACCGTGTATAAATTGGATACTGCCGAAGCCTGTATCTACTAGAACCATTACCTCCTTAAAATGCTTGGTTAATTTTTTTGGTAAAGATTTAACCATTTTTAATCCCAGCCTTGCCGGGGAAGTGGCGCATGCATCCTCTCCAAACGCGGAAATTCCAAGGTATTCGCCAGCGACCAACAACCAGATACACTACAACCAAATGTAAGCCTCGTTTTCCGTGGTATACACTGATTAAGTTTTCAAGCGCCTTAAATTTTCCGAATTTCTCCAAAGTTGTCAGGTCAATAATAACTTGTAAAAATGGTTGGCGCCCCAGCGAACGCTCAGATAAAATCTCCTTTATAATACGGTTACG
>NZ_RSCL01000002.1:11435-113637 GCF_003991905.1 Dulcicalothrix desertica PCC 7102
GAAACACATCCCATCGCTGAAGATTTGGTAAGGGCGTAACGGTTAAAATTGGCGCTTAATTTTTCATGGTAATTGTCACGCTTGATTTTCAAAAAACAGCGCGTTATATGACGTTTTGATAATGCACTAAGTAACTGAGAGTTAAACCGTACCCTTAGTTATACGTTGATTTTTAAGTAATGCTCCTATCTACTAGGGTAATAAAAGCATCTTATACAGCGCACTGTTCCTCACTGATTGTAGGTTGAGCAACTAGATCAAAACCCTGCATCGTGAGCTTTCTTCTTTAAGTTGTTTACCATACGTTCATGGTATTTTTGCTCATAAACATCAACACCTGGGTCTACATAAGCTGTTGCTGATGTCCTGCATACGGTAGAAAATACGTGCTAGTTTGTGAGCAGCCGCAGTAATTGCCTTTGGTGCCCCCATGCGAGATTGCATTCGTCTGTAAAATGCTCCCAAGGCAGAATTGCTACGACAAAGTGTTTGTGCTGCCATGCGAAAAGCATCTTCCTGCCCGATTGACAACAGGGCGAGACGCGCGAACTTTTAACCTTACCACCAGTCACGCGACTACCAGGACATAACCCCAGCCAAGAAGTGAAATGTTTGACTGTGGGAAAACGAGAAGGGTCTAGCCCAACTTCAGATAATATAACCAAAACAGTTAAAGCTCCAAAGCCATTAATTTGAGTAAAGTCTACACCAGTAATGCGATATAAATGGGTACGTAAATCAAACTGAGGAGCATTTCCTGGTTGCTTTTTGCCACGACGTTTTGGTTTGCCAAGAGGATTAATATTAACGTCTACTTTATCTATGAATTGAGCTAGACACTCCTCGATTTGAGCATCACATTCAGTTATTTGTGTCTGGTAGAATTTATACAGTCCTAGCTCTTGTGACAAAATAAACACAAGTTCTGGTCGATAATCTCCAGTTAAAGCAGCAGCGATACTCGTACAACTTGCTCTAATGTGTTCGTCTTTTAGTGAGCGCCAATTTCTTTGGGTCACGCTCACCGGAAACAATCGCATTGATAATTGCCATACCAGTAGTGCCCGTAATGTCACTAATAACTCGATGCAATTGTATGTTCATTTCAGTCAAAGCTTTTTGCATTCAAAGTACGTGGACACAAGCACTTTTAATCAGGTTGTCCCGTTGTCGCATATAACTACGAAGAACACAAATTTGGTCGTCTGGACGCTTGGGAACCTGCGCTCCAACCCGTAAGTATGTAGCTGTTGCAGCCACTGGCAATAAGCGTACGTCAGTTTTGCGCCCTGGTACAGTTTTAACGTGATGAGCAAAAACATCGTTTAACCTCAAAGCCTTTGCTTTCCAGAATTTGGAACACAGGTATCCAATAAACACCTGTTGATTCCATTGCTACAGTTTCAATTCGACAAGCCTTTAGCCAGTCTGCCATTGCATACAAATCAGCAGTGAAACAGCCGAAACTGCGTACCGAGTCTTCTTGTCTATCTGTAGGAACACGCTCCCCAGTGTCTGTCTGCACCAATATCTATACCTGCTGCATTTGCGTTAATTAATGGTAAATTAGAACTTGGTGATTTTGATTGCAATTGTTTTCTGCTCATGGTAGCCTCCGTCATTGCAGCTACATTTTTAAGAGTATTTATGTACCCCGACCTGAGTGAGGTGTCCAAATCTAATCTCCGCGCACGGGATAGTGACAATTTAATAGTCACTTCACCAATAAATTCACCAATTTCACTCAGAACCAGGCTGACATACGGGCGTAATTAACACCACTGTTAACACGGTTTTGACTGTCAGGGTAACTATTAATTGTAAGTCTCAAGCTCTCAAATTTCCCTTAAATTTCCTGTGTTTCTTATATATATCACTTGCGGCTCCCGTCCGCTAGTCAGAGGCTGACATCTTGCACCTTCTCAATAAGGGTAAGGTGGGCACTGCCCACCCTACGCAAGAATGAGCATTACAAGCCTTTTCATTCTCAATAAGTTCAAGGTGCAAGATGTGAGCCTCCGACTGGCGCCGCAAACGCTCCAGTAAAATATAAAACTAGCACATTTTTTGGGACCCTTATCATATATGGATTTTTTGAATGTGCAAGTTAGGAGTTAAGTTAAAAATTTTTGCCATTATAAGCAATTTATTTAATTGGAAGTTTCTTAATTAACAGCTTATACCCTGAAAGCTTTTTTACTCAATTGCCGACTTTTCAAACATCCTCTTAAGGTTTTGCTACCTAATATGTAAAAACCTGGTTTATTTAATAAACCAGGTATAAAACATACGACAATACTTTTCTATTAAATCAAAAATTTTAACTCTTATAAGCAATTTATTTTTTGCTCATTAAACAAACTGTATTGCAGTATTTAGGCATTTAGCACTCGAATGATAAATCTGGAGTGAAAAAGCCTTAGTCTAAATCATTTCCTTGAAAACGACGAGAGCGCTGGCCACATATACGACGTGCCGGTCCTACTTTAGCGCTCGTTTGGGCGCACCTGCTTCTCATAAAACCACCAGAGATGTTGTTTAATTCTTCATTAGATAATTCGTCGGTTGTAACCTTATCTACTGATGAAATCACTTTTTCGAGTTCATTTTGCATTAATTGTTCGTTAGACATTATTTTGTTCCTTTTGTGTTTGCCCATCGTGAATTGGTGATATCCGCTTCACAATTACCAATATAGTCACATCGAACCAATCTAACAATTCAAATTCTTTCGATGTCTGACCGAAATAATTAATAGTTATTAAGTTTCAGTTATAAAATAAACCATCAATAGCTGAAATGGTTATTTCTTCTTAAGGTTGTGCTACCAAACATATAAAAACCTGGCTCATTAAATTAACCAGATATTAGCAATACTGCAATAGTTTTCGGTTAAGTGAAAAACTTTTGCCCTCGGAAGCAATTTATTTTTTGCTCATTAAACAAACTGTATTGCAGTATTAAAACGTGTAGCACCCGAATCAATACTGCTCGGTTAAGCTTTTTTAATTAGAATTAATCCCCCAAAATCCCCCTTAATAAGGGGGACTTTATAAAGCTTTTAGCCCCCCTTAATAAGGGGGGTTGGGGGGGTTTTTATTCTTAACCGAGCAGTATTGGCACCCGAATGAGAAGTTTATTAGAAAAAGCCTTAATCTAAGTCATTTCCTTTAAAACGACGAGTTCTCGCCACACAGGTTCGCTGGGTAAATCGACGTACTTTGCTTCCTATTAAACACTGACTTTCCGGACCACGACCACCACCTGCAACTAATTCTAGCTCTTCATTAGATAATTTGTCGGTTGTAACTTCATCAACGTTGGAGATAGCTTTTTGAAGTTCGTCTTGCATTAATTGTTCGTTAGACATTGTTTTGCTCCTTTTGTGTTTGCCCATCGTGAATTTGTGATTGCAGTATTTAGGCATTTAGCACTCGAATGATAAATCTGAAGTGAAAAAGCCTTAGTCTAAATCATTTGCTTGAAAACGACGAGAGCGCCCAAGACATATACGACGTACTGGGTTTCCTTTTCTAGCGCTCTTTTGGATGCATGATTGTGCCCTAAAACCACCAGAGATGTTGTTTAATTCTTCATCAGATAATTCGTCGGTTGTAACGTTATTTACTGACGAAATTGCTTTTTTGAGTTCATTTTGCATTAATTGTTCGTTAGACATTGTTTTGTTCCTTTTGTGCTTAATTTAGTGAATTTGTGATTGCAGTATTTAGGCATTTAGCACTCGAATGATGAATCTGGAGTGAAAAAGCCTTAGTCTAAATCATTTTTTTGAAAACGACGAGAGCGCATGACACATGCACGAGCTTGTCCTGTGACTCTTGTTTTTGCAAGGCATCTATCTCTCCTAATACCACCAGAGATGTTGTTTAATTCTTCATTAGATAATTCGTCGGTTATAACGTTATCTACTGACGAAATCGCTTTTTCGAGTTCATTTTGCATTAATTGTTCGTTAAACATTGTTTTGTTCTTTTTTTGTTTAATTTAGTGAATTTGTGATTGCAGTATTTAGGCATTTAGCACCTACCTAATATCGCTCACATCCTATTCATGTAAAGCTATTGATACTAACTCATATCTTGCACCTAACGTAAAAACCCGTATAAAGCCAATTAGAAATGGTAAAACTATAACCAGAATATAATTTTATTTTTTAAGTATATATGAATATATTTTTGACTAGAGGACACCATATTAATACGGAATTAAGAGCGGAAATTTGGATTTGATAATGGCGCCATTGAGTCGGGAAATTAGATACAAAAATACTTACAGTAGTGAGTAGTGATGAATTTTATTTGCAATATGGCGCCAAAACATGAGAAAAAGGGCGTTGAAGTTTATAAGAATAAGCAAGAAAAATGGTTTCAATTCTTAGGCGCGGGACAAAATCTAGTTTACACTTTGATGTCATTAATGCCTTCTATTTACCAACAAGAAAACCTTGAGGCGATGTTGGGAATGTTTTTAGAAGCACAGGGTTATCTCCTACCCCAACACAGTAAAAGTAAGTCAGCCAGCGCCTTGAGCAGATTTCTTAATATTTACAATTGGTCAACTAGAGGCGTGATTCGCACTGCCCGTAACCGTATTATCAAGGAGATTTTGTCTGAGAGATCGTTGGGGCGCCAACCATTTTTACAAGTTATTATTGACCTGACAACTTTGGAGAAATTTGGGAAATTTAAGGAAAAGCGAAAACTTAATCAGTGTGTACCACGGAAAACGAGGTTTACATTTGGTTGTGGTGTATTTAGTGGTTGGTAGATGGCGAGTGCCCTGGAATTTCCGTGTTTGGCGGGGAAAGGGCGCCACATCCCCAGCAAGACTAGGATTAAAAATGGTTAAATATGCAGCCGAAAAAATTAACCAAGCACTTTAAAGAGGTAATGGTTCTAGTAGATACAGGGTTTGGTAGTATTCAATTTATACACAGTGTTCGAGAGAAAAAATTTCATATAATTGCTGGTATAGCTTGTACTCGTAAGTTAGTCGATGGACGCACAGTTGCTCAATTACACAAACGAGGACAGCAACTTTACCTTCAGGGTTTGAAATTTCCTGTCTATATCTCTTGGTATTATTTTAAACGTCATGATGGTAAATATGAAAAGCGATTTGTCATTTCTACCAAAGCTCTTAAAGCTAGCAGCATTTCTTGGTGGGGCAAACGAAGATGGCAAATAGAAGGTTGGTTTAAAACGGCAAAACATCGGTTTGGGTTACACCGTTTTGGGCAAGGAAGCCTCTTAGGAGTCTATCGTTGGTTGGTTTTATCCCTTATATCTTATGTTTTAGCGCACTGGGCTTATTTATCAACATCAGGCGCCTCCGATACCATACCTGATTGGGGAGAAGCTGCAGAAATTGCGTTCCAAACTATATTTCCCCATTTGGTAGTGTTACTTCTTTTACAAGATATTGAACGTTTGAGAGAACTAGCACTTAGTCAAGGAATTGACATTCAAATTTCCAGGTGCAAGATATGAGCTAAGCCCACCTACTTGAGCTAAAAAGCCCACGTAGGTGGGCTTTGCTGCATTAGCCACACCCTTGTAGGGTGTTGGCGGGTTAAGAGCAAATAAGTAGTTACGCAAAATTAATTAGATGTTTTTTATCACGAAACTAATCGAGTAAAACCTATTATTAGCAGGGGTTTGAGCTAAATAATAATTTCCTTGCTGGAGTATAAATATTTTTGCGTCAGTACTTAATATGCAGCTTCACAGAAAATCGGTATTAGTCTAAATCATTTCCTTGAAAACGACGAGAGCGATTAGTACATACACGATCTTGTCTTGAGCCGATATTGCTCTTTACGACGCATCTCCGTCTTCTAATACCACCAGAGATGTCGTTTAATTCTTCGTTAGATAATTCGTCGGTGGTAACGTTATCTACTGACGAAATCGCTTTTTCGAGTTCATTTTGCATTAATTGTTCGTTAGACATTGTTTTGTTCCTTTTGTGTTTGCCCATCGTGAATTGGTGATGTCCGCTTCACAATTACCAATATAGTCACATCGAACCAATCTAACAATTCAAATTCTTTCGATGTCTGACCGAAATAATTAATAGATGCTTCGTGCTAGATGCTTCGTGCCCGACTCATGACAGATATCTAAAGATTTATGAGTGATGTCAAAAGATTTAGGATAGCTTAGATTTTGGGGACAGTCTAAAATGGATAGCTGATCTAAACAAAAAATTATAAGTAAATGCTATACCAAAAACGTAATTTATTTAGAAAAGAGTCATTAGACCGTTTAGCTTCTCCTGAGAAACTAGACCAGTTGATGAAGGTTGTTAACTCTAAAAGCCGGCTATCTTTGTTTGCTCTGGGTTCTTTAGTTGCAGCTGGTGCTGTTTGGAGTATTTATGGACGCATTCCCGTTACTGTTGAGGGTCAAGGAGTACTAATTTACCCTCGAGTGGCGCCACTTGAATCAACGACTACAGGCATGTTACAAAGTTTAAATGTAAAAGTTGGAGATGTGGTCAAGAAAGGACAGATTATCGCGACTATTGACCAATCGGAAGCACAAAAACAATTACTACAGCAGCAAAATAAACTAATGCAGCTAAAGTTACAAGAGCAAGCTGTTACTACTCTGCAAAGAATGCAAACTCAGCAGGATAAAAACTCGATTCAGCAACAGCGTCAATATCTTCAGATGCGGATTCGAGAAATTCAATCTCTGACACCTATGCTCAAAAATAAAGGTGATAGTACTATAACAGTACAACGCCAAAATTTGCAAAAACGTATCCAAGAAGCTCAAACGCTAACTTCGTCTTTGAAGCAAACAATGGATATTCGCAAAAAGCTGTTTAAGGAGGAACGAGCTATTACAAGGGATATTGTTTTAGATGCAGAACAAAACTATTTAGAAAATACAGAAAAAATATTAGCTCTGCAATCTGAGTTGAAGGAATTAGATATAAAGGAAGCTGAACAAGAAAAAACTTATCACGAAAGTATGACTGAAATCGCTGAACTACAAGCTCAGTTAAAACGTTTAGATACTGATTTTAGTACTAATAATCAACAAAATTTACAAAATGCTAATATCCGCAAAAATGAGATATTAGAGCAAGAGCGAGAGATTATTAAACTTGAACAGCAAATACGTAATAATAAGCAGATTATAAGTCAACACTCTGGACACATTTTAGAACTTACTGTTGCACCAGGACAATTAGTTAACTCAGGGGTTCGCTTAGGAAATATAGACAAAAGAAATCCTGATAGCAAATTGGTAGGTGTAACTTATTTCCCAGTTGCCGAGGGTAAGAAAATTCAACCAGGAATGAAATTACAAATTACACCTGAAACTGTTAAACGAGAACGTTTTGGTGGTATATCTGGTACTGTTACGTCTGTTTCTTCTTTTCCTGTTTCTAGGGAGGAAGCAAATAGTGTTGTTGGTAACTCTGAGTTAGTAGAGGGTATGGTAGGTCAAAAGCAAAATGGAGTAATACAAGTATTTGTCAAGTTAGATATAGATGCTGCAACTCCAAGCGGTTACAAGTGGTCTTCTTCTACTGGACCTACGTTAAAACTTTCTTCTGGTACAACTGCTAGCGTTCGAGTCAAGGTTGAAGAATCATCTCCTATCAGCTATATTTTACCAATATTGAGGTCTGCAAGTGGTACATACTAATATGACTACGGCGCCTACTGATATGTGGCAGTACTTGCAAAAATTGCTTATATGTCCTAAGCGAGCTACTACTCCTACTATTTTACAAATGGAAGCTGTTGAGTGCGGCGCCGCTGCCCTAGGAATTATACTCGCTTACTATGGTAAAATAGTACCATTACCCGAATTACGTCGAGAGTGTGGTGTTTCTCGCGATGGCAGTAAAGCTTCTAATATGCTGAAAGCTGGGAGGCATTATGGACTCGAAGCAAGGGGTTTCAAAAAAGAACTAGACCAACTTCAAGATTTACGTTTTCCTTATATAGTGTTTTGGAACTTCAATCACTTTTTAGTTGTTGAAGGTTTTTCTAACCGACGAGTTTATTTAAATGACCCAGCCAACGGGCGCCGAAGTATACCTTTAGAGGAATTTGATTCTGGATATACTGGAGTTGTACTGACGATGCAACCCAGCTTTGAGTTTACTAAAGGTGGATATAAGACTAATATATTAACATCCTTATGGCAACGTTTACAAGGCGCCACTGCGGCGA
The DNA here is from genome assembly GCF_003991905.1 of Dulcicalothrix desertica PCC 7102. GTDB lineage: Bacteria > Cyanobacteriota > Cyanobacteriia > Cyanobacteriales > Nostocaceae > Dulcicalothrix > Dulcicalothrix desertica. The sequence goes on from NZ_RSCL01000002.1 coordinate 19,654, forward strand.
TACTTTACTGTATAATTGCAGGATTCTTTTTAGCAATTATTGGACTTGCTGTACCAGTATTCAGCCAGGTATTTGTAGATGAAATTCTGGTGAAAGGACAACATCATTGGATACGACCTTTACTAGTAGGGTTAGTTGTCATAGCAATAGTTCAAGGATGGTTAGTGCAACTACGATTACGACATTTACGGCGCCTAAAAAGTAAATTATGTGTGGGAATGTCGAGTCGTTTTTTGTGGCATATACTGCGTTTACCGATAAGTTTTTATGACCAAAGATTTTCTGGAGAAATCAGTGACCGTACTAACCTTAACGATGAAGTTGCTGACGCACTTTCTGGAAAGGTTGCAACCACAGTAATTGACTCAGTAATGGTATGTTTTTACACGCTTGTCATGTTTCAGTACGATTGGCTACTTAGCTTAGTCATTGTCAGCTTTGCGGCTATAAATTTTTTAACATTACAATGGATTGGGCGCCAGCGTGTAGATGCAAATCAATTATTACAGCAAGAACAAGGCAAAGCATCGGGAGCATCTATAGCTGCTCTCCAAGGTATAGAAACACTAAAAGCATCAGGTTTAGAATCAGATTTCTTTTCTAAGTGGTCAGGTTATTATACAAAAGCAATTAATTCACAACAAGACTTGGAAAGTATAAACCAGATACTTTCTGCATTACCAAGACTTTTGAGCGCGCTCTCATCTATGCTTCTAATCGTTTTTGGCGGTTGGAGAGTGATGAGTGGACATATGAGTATCGGAATGCTAGTAGCTTTTCAAGGACTTGTACAAAACTTTGAAAGCCCAATTAATAATCTTGTTGGCTTCAGTAAAACCCTGCAAGAACTAGAAAGTAATTTAATTCGTTTGGATGATATTTTATGTAACCCAATCGATTCACAAGTTGAGCAAAGAAACCTGAGCTTAGAACAAGAGCAAGGTAAGCAAAGTCAATTATCACCTTACTCTGTACGACCAAAATTACAAGGATATGTTGAACTGCGAAACGTCACATTCGGCTTTAATCACCTAGAATCTCCTTTAATTGAAAATTTTAATCTTGTTATTAAACCAGGACAGCGAGTTGCTTTAGTTGGCACCAGCGGTTCAGGAAAATCTACTATTGCTAAACTAGTATCTGGACTTTATCAACCTTGGTCTGGAGAAATTTTATTTGATAATAGTGTTTGCCAACAACATCATATATTAACTAACTCCATTTCTTTGGTCGAGCAAGAAATTTTGCTGTTTAGCGGAACTGTTAGAGACAATTTAACTCTTTGGGATACAACCGTATCAGAAAAGAATATAATTCGAGCTTGTAAAGATGCGGCAATTGATGATGTGGTTTGTGCAATGTCTGGGGGATACGATGCCGAGTTGATTGAGAATGCAGCAAATTTGAGTGGAGGTCAGCGACAAAGGTTAGAAATTGCTCGTGCTTTGGTTAACAACCCTTCAATACTTATTATGGATGAAGCAACGAGTGCCTTAGATACAGAAACCGAAAAAATTATTGACGAGAATTTACGAAAGAGGGGTTGCAGCTGTTTAATTGTTGCACATCGATTAAGCACTATCCGAGACTGTGACCAAATCATTGTTCTTGAACATGGAAAGGTTGTGCAACAAGGTACCCACGAACAACTTTGGCAGTTAGATGGTGCATACTCAAGCTTAATTCGTACCGAAGGTGAAGCACTCAGTAAGGAGGAATTATAAGATGGAATTACAAGAGCAGTTATATCAACTTAAAGGTAATGAACCGATACTTCTAAACGACCCACAAGCACTTTGGCAAATTCAATCTGGTTCCATTTCTTTATTTGTCGTCACTGTTGATAATGGTATTATTCAAGGAAATCGCCGTTATTTATTTAGCTGTAACCCAGGTGAAGCGCTGTTTGGAAGTTTAAAATACAGCGATAATCAACACCGTCAGATTTTAGCGGTACCAATTGGGACAGCAGAACTTCTTAAAGTAAATATTCAAAATATAAATCATTATCAAAACCTAAGTACCTTAGTTAAAGTTTGGTGTAATAAATGTAAAGCTGCGCTTAATGATGAATTTAAGTTTAACATTGATTTGACAAGTAACAACATTCAGAAGTTGCTTGAACGATTAGCGCAGTTTCATATTGAGTTTTTTGATTGTATTGATTTTGTCGAACAGCAAGAAGCGCTAGAAGAAATACAACGTTTACAAGCACGGGAACATCTTAATCGTCAAGTCACAAAACAAGCTTTAGAAGAATTAGCGTCTTCTCTCAATCACGAAAAACAAAACTCCTTTTTAGCAGAAACACACGATTCTCCATTATTATATGTTGCTGGTGCCGTCGGGAAAGCTTTAGGAATAAATATTCATCCACCTGCTAGTTTAGATGAGCTAAAAACAAAAGAACCTCTCGAAGCAATAGTTAGAGCTTCAAAAGTGCGAATGCGACGAGTGCTGTTGCAAGAAAATTGGTGGAAAAACGACTGTGGAGCAATGGTTGCTTTTACAAGCGAAGACGACCGACCAATAGCTTTGCTCCCAGTTTCTCCAACTTCTTACCAAATGCTTGACCCAATAGAGCAAACTCGTGCAACTGTAAATGAACGTAGAGCTTTGCTTTTATCACCTGTAGCGTATACATTTTATCGCTCTTTACCAAATCAAGTTCTCAACGCGAAAGATTTATTTAAGTTTATCCTTTTTGGTCGTAGTCGAGATTTAGTAATTATTTTACTTACTAGTATTGGCGCCGTATTACTGGGAATGGTAACACCCCAAGCAACTGCCATTATAATGGATAACGCCATTCCAGATGGTGACAAAAATTTAATAATGCAAATTGGAGTGGGATTATTAGTTACTACCTTTGCAACAACAATATTTAAATTAATCCAAGGGTTTGCTATTCTGCGTGTAGAAACAGCATCTGATGTCTCTGCTCAAGCAGCTGTATGGGATAGATTACTGAGACTTCCGGTATCTTTTTTTCGACAGTACACTACAGGTGACCTTCACAACCGAGTTTTATCGATTCATAATATTCGGCGCCGACTTAGTGGTAGTACTTTAGTAAATCTAATCACTGGTTTATTTGCTTTATTTTATTTAGGGCAATTATTTTATTATAATGTAAATTTAGCGATAATTGGTGTACTTGTAGCTGTAGTTACAGTTATTATCATTATTATGAGTAGTGTAATGCTTTTCGATAAAGTACGTCCACTACTCGAATTAGAAGGAGATATTTTTGGACAGAAAGTACAGTTAATCAATGGAATATCTAAATTACGTGTAGCTGGAGCAGAAGAGCGTGCTTTTGCAGCATGGAGTAAAAAATATAGTCGCCAAGTAAAATTAGAAATTAGTAAGCAAAAAGTCGAAGACTCCGTTACACTTATAAATACAGTAATCCCGACATTAACAAATGCTGCCTTATTTTGGTTTACAGTGCAAATGATGGCGCCGTCGCAATCATCCAGTGTCGGACTTACTATTGGTACTTTTTTAGCTTTTAATACAGCATTTGATACCTTTATTGAAGGAACTTCTGAATTAAGCAACACACTTACAGAAACTTTGCAAGTAGTACCCGAATGGAAGCGAACTCTGCCAATTCTCGAAACATTAACAGAAGTAAATTCTAATAAACGCAATCCAGGTATACTTACTGGTAAAATTGCAATGGAGCGCGTTAGTTTTCGTTATCTTCAAGATAAACCGCTAGTTTTAGATAACGTTAGTTTTTCTGTAGAACCTGGAGAGTTTATTGCTTTTGTCGGCACTTCTGGAAGTGGTAAATCAACTTTATTAAGACTACTACTAGGTTTTGAAAACTTGGATTCTGGTAATATTTACTACTCAGGTCAAGACTTGTCCAAATTAGATATCGAAGCGGTGCGCCGACAAATGGGTGTAGTCTTACAAAATGGTCACCTTCAATCGGCTTCTATTTTTGATAATATTGCAGGTGGCGCCAATCTTACACTAGACGAAGCGTGGGAAGCAGCAGAAATGGCAGGATTTGCCTCGGATATAGCGATGATGCCAATGGATATGCACACAATTGTTAGTGAAGGAGGTAATAACCTTTCGGGAGGGCAACGTCAACGCTTGCTTATCGCGCGCGCATTAGCACTAAAACCAAAAATTTTACTCTTTGATGAAGCAACCAGTGCTTTAGACAATAAAACCCAAGCAATAGTCAGTGAAAGTTTAGATAAACTGCAAGTAACGCGAATAGTTATTGCCCATCGTCTCAGCACTATCCGTTCAGCCAACCGCATATACGTACTTCAAGCTGGTCGCATCATACAACAAGGAACTTTTTCCGAACTTGCCCTAGAAACAGGGTTGTTTGCTCAACTGATGCAAAGGCAAATAGCTTAACACACCGATTTCTCGTATTAGGGCTTAGAAACCGGGCTTTTTAACTTTGTAGAGACCTTACATGTTCGGTCTCTACATGTATCGCATAAACGCGAAATATGCTGTAAGTTAAAATGCGTAAATTTTACACATATGAATACTAGATAGAACATCTGAAACAGTTATCATCTTCTGCTTGTGTGATAAAGGCACAGCAATTTTCTGCTCATTAGATGAAAGTTTTCTAACCCTGGTGCAAAATGTGAGTTAATCGAATATCATTTTACCAAAGCAAATATAGTACATACGCTTTACTTGGTACTAAAAATAGTTACTCAAAAACTTTTCCCATTATTGCATAATTGACTGCTAGTTCCGCCCATAGATAAGTAGAGCTTTGTGGATGTTGACTTTGAGTATAACCAATAGGACTTCATTGTAAAAAATGTATAGTCTATTTAGGATAAAACCTTAACAAAATTAACACCTTAGGTAGAACAGTTGACCGAATAGCAAAGTGCTTGAGTTGGCTTTTAAAGACTCAACCGTTTTTGGCTTTTCAAATCTACACTTTATATATAATTATGAAAAAGCGTGATAGTATTAACCAAAAATTTTCAACATTTGTTCAATTTACAGAAGCAGATAATATTACCTCTGTATCTTGGCAAGTTGACGTAGAGTTAGAGAGGCATATAAAGAAAATAAGGCAGTCTGACTGTGAAGCAAAGGAACAATTTTGGGCATTATATTTTCTTAAAAGCATACTCCAGGTGCCACAAGTTGAAAAAGAGAAATCATTGCTAAATAATTGTATTTATCAAGATAATCAATTAGAAAATTCACGAGACTATTCTTTAAAAGCGGAGAAGCACTTATTTGCATATTTACAAGAGTCTTGCTTATGGGCTGCATATAAAGTTTATAAAAAATTTACTTTGATTAGATATAAGTATCCTTTGGAAGAATGTTTCCAAATAGCTTGTATAGGTGCCAAACCATCAAAATTATTTAAAAATTTTAATTTAAATTACTCTAATAACATAAATAGTTATGCGGTAAAAACACTTATACATTTTATTCAAAATACAATATATTCTCAAGATATAGAAACAAAATCTTTAAAATATAGTGATTACGGTCTTTTAAAAGATTTAACAAAAATAGAATTAAAAACGGCTTTTCTTTGGCATGGTATAACTCAGCAAGAAATTGATTTATATTGTATTGCATGGAAATGCTTTGATGACGTTTATTCTTCTAATAAATTGAAAAGTAGCCGCTCTTTAAATTCCCCAAATTCAGAGCAAATTAAACAAATTTGTTTTTGCTACAACCTCCGATTACAACAGTTGAATATTTCTGCGATTCCAGCATCGGAAGAAAAAATTCAACAAATGCTATCAACCTGTATAAAAGTAGCAAGAGAATATCGTACTAAACGTTTTACACCTTTGGATGACTATGAGAATATACATGGCTTTCAAACAAATATATTAGATAATATTATACAAGAAGAAAGATGGGAGCAAGTCTTATTTATTTTATCTCAAATTTTTTTATCGATGCCAGAAGCTGGACAAATAATGATTAAACTTTGTAAAGGGTTCAGCTTAACTCAATCTGAGGTAGCAAATATTTTGAAAGATAAATATTGCGATTTACAAAAACAGTATCAAGTCGCTCGTCAATTAGCCAAGTACAATAGAAATATCTTAAAAGATTTTTTGATGCAATGGCAGTTAGTAGAACCTGATATGCCTCTCAATAATGAAAAGGATATTGAAAACATTAAAGAGGCTTTAGATGAATGCTTACAATTGTATATACAAAAAATATTGAATGATTGTTTAGAATTAATAATTAGCGAATTAAAAAAGGAGAATAATGCTAGAGTAAATGAACAAAACAATCAAGCAATTATACACCCAAATATAAAAAATAGAGTTATTATAGGTTTTATTGACCAATTAGAACAAGAGATGTCTTTACGTAGCAATTCCTTAGAATCTGTCGAAGATAAAATCACTATATTTGTAGATGAATGGTTGAAGGCTAAAAGTTATTCTCTAAAATACTAAGGAGACAAAAATGGTACTTGGATTTAATGAATTAAGTGTAATTTATTCAGAGCATTTGTGGTTAAAATTGTCTGAACAGCAAAAAGAAGAGGCATGGATGTTGTCTAATCAAGATTGCTACTCATGCGAAGTAACAAGATGGAATGCGTTTTTAAATTGTTTATCTTTAAATACTTTTTTAAGTTATTTAAAAGGAGACCCTGACTTTGAAAATATTTATAAAGTTTTGCCTCTAGTTGAAAATTTAGATAGTATTTGGGAATTTGTTAATGGTACACTTATAACTGTAGATGAAACTAAACTTGTATTAATACCCAGCGACAAAAGCAATATAAGTCATTTTTATATTCCTCAAGAATGGGTTGATATTCCTAATTGGGTTGCACGTTATTATTTGGCTGTTCAAATAAATTTAGATGAAGGATGGTTACGAATTTGGGGATGTGCTAGTCATCAACAAATTCGAGAAAAAGCTTGTTTCGACTCAGCAGATAAGGTTTATTGTCTGAGTAGGGAAGAGCTAGTTGCTGATATTAATGTAATGTGGGTAGCACAAAAATTTTTACCGTGGCAGGAACTAGAATTTAAACCACTACCTCAGTTATCAGTTACATATATAGAACAGTTACTTAGTAAACATTTGCATACCAACTCTTATGTCCTACGCTTAGGTGTACCGTTTGAAGAGTGGTCAATATTACTGTCATCTGATGAGTTACGTCAAGATTTATACCAACAATGTCTCAATAATAGTCAGATTAAACAATTTCAGAATTTGAAGATTGAAACTAACTTATGCAAATGGTTAGAAAATGCCTTTATTAATGGTTGGTACGCACTTGATACTTTATTAAGTCAACAAGGTAAAAGTTTAACTGTTCAATTTAGAAGAGATATGGTATTAAATGAAGTCTTAATTAAAGGCGCCAAGCTAATTGATTTAGGAATGAATTTAAACAATTCTAAATTTATTCTGCTAGTAGGTATATCTCCAAAGATAGATGACAGATATAGCATTTGTGTGCAATTGCATCCTGCAAATGATAATAATTATTTGCCATCTCAAATTAAACTAGTTTTACTATCATCACGAGGAGAGGTGCTTCAAGAGTCAGTATCGAGAAGTTATGACCACTATATTCAATTGAAAAGATTTAAGTCTCTCGCGGAGATAAATTTTTCTATACAAGTGGTTCATGGTTATGCTACTATCACAGAAGACTTTGTGTTAAAACAGTTTGTCAGTGAATAACCATGACTAAATTAGTCGTGTTGAATTTAGGAAAAGGTGATTTAAATCAAGGTTTCGCTAGTGTGACAGCTCAATTGTATGACTCTAGCAGTAGGGTTCCGATACAATTTACAGGTAGTTTAGAAGCTTCACCAAAACTAGCTGAACTTTACAAACGCTGGTGTTTACTTTACCAATTATTGCATGATAGTTTATCTTATACGGGTCGCTCTAAAAGGTCGTCTCAACCAAAAGAAATAGAGATTGATTCGGAGGATGTAACAAATGTTTCTTCAATTGAATTTAGCTTATTATGTGAAGATTTATGTCAAGAAATTAATACCTGGTTAAAAACTGAGTCTTTCCGTAATATCGAACAAAAGTTACGAACAAAACTGCATCATCTAGATGAAGTTAGAATAATTCTACAAGCAAGGGATGATGAAGTTATTAGACTTCCCTGGCATTTATGGGATTTCTTTGAGGATTATCAAAATGCAGTTTTAGCATTTGGTGTGTCGGAGATAAACTTAGTACAATCTGAACGTAAAGTTTCTACTGGTAAAGTTAGAATTTTAGCAATTTTGGGTAATAGTGAAGGAATTGATATACAAAAAGACCGAAAAATATTAGAACAGTTACCCAGAACGGAAATAGTATTTTTAGTACAACCACGACGATTTGAGTTAGATAAATATTTGTGGGATCAACATGGTTGGGATATTTTATTTTTTGCGGGGCACGGTACAAGTAGTTTAGAATGTAAAACAGGTAGAATTTATATTAATCAAACTGAGAGTTTAACTATTACTCAGTTAAAAAATGCGTTGAAAACTGCTATTTCACGGGGTTTGCAATTAGCAATTTTTAATTGTTGCGACGGTTTAGGATTAGCTAAAGAATTATTATCTTTAAATATTGGGCAAATAATTGTGATGCGTGAACCTGTACCAGATGTAGTAGCGCAATCATTTTTAAAGCAATTTTTAGAAGCGTTTACAGCAGGTGAGTCGCTGTATATTGCGATGCGACAAGCAAGCGAAAGACTACAAGGTTTAGAAAGTGAGTTTCCTTGTGCAAGTTGGATACCAGTAATTTGTCAAAATCCTGCTATTATACCTATAACTTGGAGTCAATTAGTTACTAAATCTACTCCAAGTCCAGTAAATTCTTTTGTTTTAAGTACTGGTTTAGCAGTAACTGCTTTTGTTTTCGGGATAAAAATGTTGGGTTTTTGGCAGTTATGGGAATTAAATGCATTCGATGCGCTAATGCGCGCGCGTCCCATAGAACCAATAGACAATCGCATTTTATTAGTAACTGTTACAGAAGCAGACGTGCAAGCTCAACCAGTAAACGAAAGGAGGGGAGCATCGATATCTGAAAGAACTTTAGATAGGGTGATAGGAAAGTTACAGCAGTTTAATCCTCGTGTAATTGGTTTAGACATTTATCGTGAGAATTCCATTTCTAAAGACTATAAGAACTTGAGCGCGTTGCAAAAAAGTAACCGCTTTATTACTGTTTGTAAATCAGGTGAAGATGAAACAGACCCAGGAGTTCCACCGCCACCAGAAGTCCCCTTACAAAATCTTAGTTTTAGCGATATAATTACTGATGTAGATACTGTTATTCGTCGTCAATTATTATCTATGGCGCCTGCGACTAACGTAGCTGTTAAGTGTAAACCAGATAAATCTTTCGGTTTTCGCGTTGCAACTCGTTATTTACAATTTGAAGGAATAGAAGCAACATTAAATTCTGATGATAACTGGTTAATTGGTAAAGAAGTTTTTCAAAGTTTAGAAGAAAATAGCGGTGGTTATCATCAAATAGATAGTCGAGGTTATCAAGTTTTACTTAATTGGCGCACCTCTAACCCTTTCATAAAAAAAGTTACAATTAGCGACATATTAAATAATCAACTTACTGCCGCAACCGTAAAAAACCGTATCGTTTTAATTGGCACAACAGCAGAAAGCTTTAATGATCAACGCTGGCTTACACCTTATAGTACTAATAAATTACCTTACAAACAAACAACTGGGCTAGTAGTACAAGCCCATATGGTTAGTCAAATTATTAGCGCTGTATTGGATAATCGCCCTTTATTATGGGTATTACCAAAATGGAGCGAATTTGTTTGGTTGTGGTGTTGGTCTATCATAGGGTGTTTAATAGCTTGGAAAATTCAATCTCAATGGTACTTAGTAATTCATTTAACTCTTGGTTATGGAATTTTATATAGCTTATGTCTTTTATTTTTAATACAAGGTCTTTGGATACCTTGCATACCAGCCGTTTTTGCTTTTTCAGGTAGTTATTTAATTGTGACTATATATACTAAACACTTTTCGATAATAAATAATTGTAAAGATAAGTAATATCTGAGAAAAATCATACGTAAATCATGCATAATTTGGATTTTTCGCTACTACTGAGTATATAGCGTGACAAGATTTTCTAACCATGAGTGTTGTAAAAAATTATATTAAGTCTAAATACACGATTGCTTTTGCACTAGTATTGTGGATGAGCAACTTTCTACCTGCTCAAGCACAGCTCAATACAACCCAACCAAAACGAACTGAAACAGATGGTTCCAGACGCGGTAGACCAAGTGGTAGAACAGCTACTGGAAGCCGTGGTGACTGTCCCGAAGTAAATGTACCACTTACTGCCTTGATACCAGTGAATAATCAAGGTTTAACAATGGCAGAGTATCCTCAATTTTGGATTTTTGTTCCTTACCAATCTAAGAATATAGCTATTGGAGAGTTTGTGTTACAAGATAAACAAAATAATGATGTTTACCGCACAAATTTTACCTTACCACAGGCGCCGGGGATAGTTAATGTTAGCTTAGGGAAGGCAAAACCGTTACAAATTAATCAAGAGTACCAGTGGTTTTTCAAAATTTACTGCTCTCCTGAGAAGTTATCCGAACCATTATTTGTCAAAGGATGGATACAACGTATAGCAAACAATTCTGATTTAGAAAGAAAATTAGCAGCAGCTAGGACACCAGAGCAGCGCTTTACCATATATTATGAAAATCATATTTGGTATGAAGCTGTAACCGAATTAGCGAAACACCAACCTATTAGACCACAAAACAATAGTTTACCCAGTGATTGGAGTAATTTATTAAAGCGTGTTGATTTAGAATATTTAATTTCTCAACCTGTTGTCGGAGAAGTCAAGTTATAATTTAGTAAAGCGCTGAAATATGAGTGTAATGTTTGGGGTATCTATACGTTTGGGGTTAAGTTTAGGAATTGCAAGTGCTATATATTGGTTAATAACCAAAGCTAAATTTTAAGAGCGCTTTAGCGTACTCTTTGTGCCTTTTTTAGTACCATATGGATTACGATACTTATGACTCAAACATCTCAACCACTCTGGATACAAGATAGAGGCATAGTTATTGCTCAAAGCCAAGATGCCGAATGGCGTTGTGGTGATGCTCCTGATTACACAAGTACTAATACTTTTCTTAACTACGCAACCGACACTTCAAGCACGTCTCTAAAATAATTCCCATTAACTTTAATCTTGTCACAATAAAAAGTTGTTTCTTACTTAGTACAATGTTTAAAAATAAAGTAGCTATCATAACAAGCGCTAGTTTTGCAATTGGTCGAACTTGTGCAATAGCTATCGCATTCTTAGGATTGACGGCGCCAAATTCAAAAGCAGCGATGTTAGTTTCTAGCGTTAGAAATAATTCCATCCTGCGCTATAACGATAAAACAGGAGAGTTTATTGATACTCTTGTTCCTTCAGGTAGCGGTGGGTTAAACGCTCCATCAGGTATGCTTATAGGTTCAGACGGATTACTGTACGTTATTAGCATTCGGACTGATAGTGTTTTACGCTACAATCCTCAAACAGGAGCATTTATAGATACTTTTATAAACGATAAAGAATTAGACTTCGCAGAAGATTTAGCTTTCGGAAAAGATGGTAATTTATATCTTTCAAGTTCAAGTACAACTCAAAGTAGAAATAAAATTGTACGTTATGACGGTAAAAATGGTGCTAAGATAGATAACTTTGTGGCGCCTGGTAGTGGTGGAATATTTGGGGCAGTCGGATTTGGTTTTGGGTATGATAATAACTTGTACGTGGCTAATGTTTTTGATAACAATATTTTACGTTATAACGGTCAAACAGGAGCATTTATTGATACTTTTATAACAGGGAAGGAAGGCGACAGATTTGCTGATTTTACTTTTGCAGCAGACGGTAATCTTTACGTTGCAAATCCTGGGGCTAATAGTGTTTCTCGTTACAATGGTACAACAGGAGAATTTGTTGATACTTTTGTTACAAATGGTAGTGGTGGGTTGAGTCGTCCTGTAGAAACTCAATTTGGCTTTGATGGTCAATTATATGTAAATAGTTTTGACACTAATAATATTCTTCGTTATGATGCAAAAACAGGAGATTTTATTAACGCCTTTGTGCCTCCAGGTAGTGGTGGGTTAGATGGTCCCACTTCAATTGTATTTATTAAAGATATTCCAGAGCCTACTTCGCCTGTTGCTATCTTAGCTTTTCTTTTTGTTTGCGGCCTTAATATCAGGCACATCCATATTTTTAAGAATACCAAGGAATAACCATAATTGTTGAGCTTTAAACAAATAGTTATAAATTTATTTGCTGGCACTACAACTGGATTAGTAACACTGGCTTATAGTATCTCGTTCGCAGCACTGATTTTTTCGGGAGTTTTGGCACCGTATTTTTCGCAAGGAGTTACAAGCGCACTAATTAGTTCATTGATTACAGGTATTTTTGTTTCATACTTTAGTAAACTTAAATTTGTAATTGCAGGTCCAGATTCTAACTCTGCTGCAATTTTAGCGTTGATGGTTTATGATATCACTGAACAAGTTAGTGCAAAAGATTCTGTAGAAGTCAATACTTTACCAACAGTATGGGCAGCGATTGCACTTTCATCAATTTTAACGGGTTTGGTTTTATATTTAATCGGCAAATCAAAGAGCGCGCGTTGGGCACGTTTTATTCCTTACACTGTGATGGGGGGGTTTCTTGCTGGTACAGGTTGGCTAATTACACGTAGTTCATTTAAAGTAATGGCAGGTGTACCGTTAGAGTGGAATAAATTATCATATTTATTCCAAGAGGATATACTTATACATTGGTTGCCAGGATTAATTTTTTCAGTAGCCACCATTATTGCAACAAAATATATTCGTCATGTTTTAACAATGCCAGTTATGTTACTTTTGACAATTATTTTGTTTGATCTTTTTTGGTTGTTTATTTCAGATACAGTCCATTCATCTCAAGGTTGGTTCCTTGAATCTATGCCAAACCACAATTCTTGGAATTTTTGGATATCAACAGTTCCACAAGTAAATTGGCAAGTCTTATTGAACGAAAGCGGGACTTTATTTGCAATGGTAATAGTAGTGTTAATTGCAATTTTGCTTAACGCTATTGGAATTGAAATTGCCGTTCAGCATGATTGTAATCTTGACCACGAACTTTGTGTAAACGGTATTGCTAATATTTTTACTGGTCTATGTGGTGGGATGGTAGGACATTTATCTCTTAATCGTAGCTTGCTTAACCAAAGTGCAGGTGCCAATAGTCGAGTTGCAGGATTAACCACAGCCGCATTTTGTGGTTTTATACTAATATTTGGCTCGAGTATTTTTACTTATATTCCGCGTTTCGTTTTAGGTGGTTTATTATTAACAATTGGCTTTAAACTTTTACATGAATGGGTTTATAGTGCTTGGTTTAAATTTCCTCGACTTGAATATGCTATAATTATTGTAATTCTTGCTATTACTACAATTTGGGGCTTTATTGCGGGTGTTGGTATTGGTATTATTATCTCCTGCGCTTTATTTGCTTTTAACTACAGTCGTTATCAAATAGTGCGTAATACATTAGAAGGCACTACATATAAAAGTAAAGTGCAGCGTCAAAGAGCAGAGCAGAGACTTTTAAAACAAAAAGGCGACCAAATTTATATATTACTTTTACAGGGCTATATCTTTTTTGGTAGGGCAAACACATTATTAGAACAAATTCAACTGAGATTAAAAAATATTGACCTCCCTACCATCGAGTTTTTGATTTTAGACTTCCGTCTTGTCAATGGTTTGGATTCCTCTATTGTTCTCAGCTTTTTAAAAATTCAACAGCTTGCAAATAAATATAACTTCAATATAATTTTAACTCATGTTCACTCAAATATTTTACAACAACTTACTCTTGGTGGTTGTATTAATCATAATGATACATCTATCCAAATTTTGCCTGACTTAGACAGAGGTATCGAATATTGCGAAAATAAAATCATCGAAAAATATTCTTTAAAACTCCCTGGCATACTTCCTTTAGCACTTCAATTTAATAAAATTTTTAATGATACTAACCAAGTAAAATGCTTCATGAGTTATTTAGAACGAGTACAAGTAAATGCTAATCAAATTTTATTTACTCAAAATCAAGCATCAAATACGCTCTGCTTCATTGAGTCAGGGCAAATTACAACTTTTTTACAACTCGATGATGGACAAACTCGACGCTTACAAACATCAGGCGCCGGAACAATTATTGGAGAAACAGCTTTTTATCTCAGCACCAGCTATAAAACATCTGCAATAGCCGACCAAGATAGCAAAATATATCACTTAACAAAAATGAACCTTTACAAAATGCAACAAGAAAACCCTCAAGTAAGTGTAGTTTTTCAAGAATTTTTAATTCGTCAACTATCCGAACGCTTAATATATGCTTATTCTGAGATAGAAGAACTACTTTAATTATGACAGAAATGAGATTGTGATGGCAGGTATTGAGATTGAGCATTTTGTGTACTAGCAACTAAATATACTTGACCACGGTCATCAATCTTTAAACCACTAGCTTCTACAATTTGATTCCTAGTCTTATCTATCTGCGCTTGTATTGGTTGCTCAATTTTGCCCCTATGAGAATTCTCTGACCTTATCCAACTTCCAATCGTATTAACATCTTGTAATAAATCTTCTGGACTAATTGGTAAGCCAGAACGACCTGTAACGGTAAAAGAATTTGGAGTTGAAGAGTTTCTTGGAGAACACCTAGCTAAAATGAGTCCACTAGGGTCAACCAAATTAATTGGTATTTCCACTAAACCTCTACTAGGGTCTAGTATAGTTACAATGTTGACATTGCCGTTTTGTTCACTCGTTGCTCCACTTGCTGTAATTGCGCTATTTAGACTGCGAAAAAGTCCTTGAGTTTTAATATTTATATTACCACCGCGTGCCGAAGCTGAATTGGCGGTAATGTTACTGTTTTCTAAGGCGCCAAACACCGAAGTGTTTATATTGATATCACCACCTATTACATCACGACCTGTAGCGTTCGTGGTAATTCTGCTAGCACGACGTAATATTAACTCTCGTGAATTAATGTTAATTGTTGCTTGAGTAATATCAGTTTTATTGCTGCGCGTATCTGCTGTGAATACAGCATTTTTATCTAAATTGATCGAGTTAGCACTTATAGTTAAGTTCCCTGCGGTTCCTGTTCCCAAACTTCGTGCAGCTATTGTTGCCTCATCTTGTACTAGCAACCGATCAGTATGAAGTGTCAAATTTCCTGCATTTCCCCTTGCACCTTCGGTACTTTGTATAACAAACAAACCACTGGCAAATCTGCTATCAAAAGAATTTACACCCTTCAGTTCTACAAGTGATGTAACATCCATTTTCAAATTTCCACCAGTACCTGCACTAAACGTACTAGCACTAACAAATCCCCCATTTTGTGCAAGCAACTTATCAGTATGAATTATCAAATCTCCTGCTGCTCCCGTTGAAAAGGCTTGGGTAGTTATACTACTGCTATAACCAGTGCTTGATGTACCGACTACTTCTATAATACCTGCATCAACTGTCAAATCTCCACCAGTACCTGCACCATAGGTACTAGCACTAACAAGCGCTCCATCAAAGACTCGCAAAACAGGAGTGTTAATAGTCATACTTCCTGCACTCCCCGTTGCACCTAAGATATTTTGTTGAACATACAAACCACTGCGCCTACTGTCAACAGTACTTTGACCCGACAGTTCTACAAGTGAGGTAGCATCAATTTTCAGATTTCCACCAGTACCTGCACCAAATGTACTAGCACTAACTTCTCCCCCGTTTTGTACTAGCAACTCGTCTGTTTTGATTATTAAATTTCCTGCTGCTCCCTTTGCGGTTGACTCTGCTTGAGTAGAGATTTGACTAACATTAACATAATCATCGCTTGATGTACCGATTACTTCTATTTTATTTGCATTAACTATCAAGTCTCCACCTCGGCCCGCACTATCAGTACTACCACTAATTTCCGCTCCATTCAAGACTCGCAATTCAGGGGTATTAATTGTCAAACTTCCTGCATTCCCCGTTGCTTCTTTGGTTACCGATTGAACAACCAAACTACTGATATAAAGACCATTAACAGTATTTAAACCTGACAGTTCTACCTTTGAGGTCGCATCAATTTTTAAATTCCCACCTTGACCTCTGCCATGTGTATTAGCAATAACTCGTCCTCCATCTTCTAATCTTAAAGTGTTCGTTTTTATATTGACATCACCTCCCTGTGCTTTTGTATTTGAGAGTGTATAGTTGACAATATCGCTATTCTGAATATTCACTGTTCCAGCTGCATTAATATCAATATTTCCAGCTCTACTATTATCAGTACCTCCGCTTACTATTCCAGCTAATACCTCACTGATACCTGTCAAAACTAAATCACGAGCATTAATCGCAATACCTCCACCATTGCCCGCACGCACATCTACTTTAGCATTATTACTGAGAGAAACATCACTTTTATTTAGCCCGTCTGAAAAACTCAAACTAAAATTATCACCGTCTTTTTTTAACGCAATAGTTCCCGAACTCGCTAAACCCCCTAACTCAACTCGTCCACCAAAAGCATATAATCCTCCGTTATTAATATTGACATCACCGCCAACTAATAATAAACTTTTTCCATCTGGTACGCGCAAACCTAATGCAGTAAATTCCTTTGATAGATTATTGCCAGAAGGTGCAACGGAATTACTTTCAATCGAACTAGCTTGATTTTGACTAAACAACAGCGCTGAAGGATTGATTGTTAATAATGTGGGCACCTTTGGATTAGTTGCGCTGAATGCTCCTAAATTGCCAAATTGAATTGCGTTTGCAGTACTGCCAATAAAGGAACCTCCGATTTGAAGGCTTGCGTTTTCACCAAATATAATACCATTTGGATTAATTAAAAATAAATTTGTTTCTCCGTTAGCTTTGATTACACCATTAATACTAGAAGCTGATTGACCTGTAACTCTAGTAATTATGTTTTGTATATTAGCGGCATTGTTAAAGAATGCTTCATTATTATTTTCTATATTAAATTCCTTAAAGCTATGGAAAAGATTACCTCCTTGTATTGTTCCAGCTTCAATAATACTTGTATTTCCTTCTAATCTAACACTAGAATTGTTAGGTAAGGTTGTATCTGGATTAATTTGAGCTAGGGATTCTACTACAAAATTAGTAACTAGGGTACTGGCTGTAATCAAACTTATAACAAACGTGCGAAAATAATTAATTATCATCTTAACTGGTTTTTGGCAAAGGTATTGTAATTGTTGATGATTTTATATCTTTGTTATAATCTTATTTAATGCAGGACTTACGCAACTGGTACAAAATACCAAATGCGTAAGTCATGATGATCAGAGCGATTATATTACCTCGGAGGGTGACAAAAACTCCATAACCTGAGATACAGCAATAGTTTTAAGCGTGTGTGCCATAAAAAGATAAACACCATTTTTAGACTTTATTGATTTTATTATCAATAAGTTTCGTACACAAGTCTTATTTTTCTTTGGACTTAGTTCTGAATTTACTTTTATCTTTCGAGCGGTCACTCTTTTATAATCTTTGCTCGAAGGTTTTTAAGCTAGATTGCCACCCCGTTAGGATTTGCTGGATGTTGATCCTTTAAAAAATATGAAAGGCTTTGGTTCGGGGGAACCTTCTGCGTTTAATTCCGTGTAACCGTACCCAATTGTTGTACCCCCCCAAATTGCCTCTGATTCCGCATCAGAGAGTTCCTCTAACATAACGGGGCAAGCTAATGCGTCTTCATCTTCTTTTGCTGGCACTGCAAATGTCGCAAGGTATCGAGTTTTTTTCCTAATCATTTAATTTTCCCTTAAATGGTAAGCAGTGAACAAGCATAACTATAAATAAAAGTCTTCGCTTATATTATATCGTTCTTGAGGATTCAGAAGACAGCAGTTTTCAATGTTGCCCCTTCTAAATTAATATCTCCACCAACCAACGCTAAAGTTTTATCGGGTTGTACTCGCAAAGCATCTTGCGTATTAATTATAGGAGAATTCAAATTTCTTGCTCCCTTACCATTACCCCGTACCTGAATAGAACCAGGATTGGCGCCAAATTGCAAACCAATAGGAACGCTAATACTTAATAAAGGTGTAGGTTGAGAACTTTTTGCACTGAATTCAAAGCCATCGGCGAATTTTATGCCCGAAGCGGATGTAGCAAGAAAAGAACCACCAACATCTAGCCGAGCATTCTGACCAAATATAATGCCGTTAGGATTAATCAAAAACAGATTCGCCTTACCCAAGCTGCGAATTGATCCATTAATATCAGAAATAAAATTACCCGTTACTCGTGCTAGTATATTCTGAACATCAAGTGTATTATTGAAGAAAGCAGTACTGCCATTAGGAACAGAGAATTCGGAAAAACTATGAAAAAGATTACCTCCTTGTGTTGTTCCAGCTTCAATAATATTCGTATTCCCTTCTAATCTAACACTAGAATTGTTAGGTAAGGTTGTGTCTGGATTAATTTGAGCTAGGGATTTCACTACAAAGCTAGTAACTAGGGCACTAGCTGTAATCAAACTTATGACAAACGCGCGGAAATAATTAACTATCATCTTAACTGCTGGTCGTAATTAATTATACACAAAGCTTGACTATTCGATGTTTAGCAGAGTTTGATTTACTCATCTTATTTAGTTGCATAATGGACGAGTATATCATACGCTGAACAACAAAGCGTAGGTAATTTCTTTTTTGCAGGTGAACACTGTTTGCAAAAGTTTCAGGGATATAATATGGAAGGTGGCTGTAGGACTGGTGAAGTTGCTGCAAAAAAAATATTTTATCTATTAATAAGTTTAATTTAGACTCATTAATATGAACTAATAGCCTTTACAAAATTTTATTTTATTAAGATATGAAACTTAAACTTTCAAAAAAGATAGTTAAGATAGCAGCGATTAATTTAGCATTATTCATTTTTGCTTTTTTCTTAATTATTATCCCTAGCACTGTTGCGAAACAACCGCAACATAATAATTTAGAATTTAAAAGCCAAATTATCGCAGATAAAACTAAAGCACAACAACTTGTTGACCAAGCAGAAAATTTATTTCAAGCAGGGCATCTTAGCGATGCTTCTCGTATTTTACAACAAGCTATTCTCATTTACAAACAATCTGGTGATAATTTGGGAGAAGCAGAATCGCAAGCCAATCATTCTCTTATATTAGAGCAATTAGGATTATGGAAACAAGCGACCGAAACTATTAATATTAGTTTAAATTTACTTGGATGGGATACAGGAAATTATGTGTTAAAAGTCAACAACCCTAAGTCAGAATTACTCAAAGTTTTGGCGCCGACTTTAGATATATTTGCTGGACAACAACTCAGACAAGGAAAGTCAGACGCAGCATATGAAACAGCCAAACATACGGAGAAATTTTGGCGCCAGTTAGGCGATAGTACAGGTGTTTTATGCAGTCGTATCAACCAAGCACAAGCTTTGCGAGTTTCTGGTTTCAACCGTCGTGCATTCGATATTTTAAAATCAGTCTCTACCGAGTTACAACTACAAAGAGACTCGGTTCTTAAGGTAAGTGCATTACGTTCGCTTGGTAATGTTCAGCAACAGTTAAGTAGTTTAGAAGAATCTCAGAAAAATTTACAACACAGCTTAAAAATAGCTCAACGTCTACAATTACCACAAGAAATTAGTTTGACAGAATTTTCTCTTGGTAATACTACTTTTGCATTAGGTAATGTTAACGACGCTATTATACATTATCAAAATGCGGCAAATACGGCGCCGAACCCGCTTTTAAAAGTCCAAGCTCAAATTAATCAATTAAACTTGCTTATCAATAATAAACGAATAGCAGAAGCAAAAACGTTGATTAGTGCAATTCAATCTCAATTACCAAGTTTACCTACTAATAACACTGGTATATATGCCCGAATTAATTTTGCGCGCGCTATAATAAAAATTGCTGATAAAAAAGATGCTGCTTCTATTTTAGCAACTAGCGTACAACAAGCAAAAGCTTTAAATGATGCGCGCGCGCTTTCATATGCACTAGGTAATTTAGCATCGGTTTACGAGCAAAACAAACAGTGGCAAGAAGCTTTGAAATTAACACGTGAAGCATTATCTTTATCTCAACAAATTAATGCACCGGATATTACTTACCGTTGGCAATGGCAGTTAGGACGTATACTCAAAGCACAGCTTAACATTCCAGAAGCGATAAAAGCTTATGATGCGTCAGTTGAAACGCTCTCTACTTTCCGCACAGACTTAGCAGGAGCGAACAGAGAAATACAATTTAATTTCCGTGATAGCATTGAACCTATTTACCGTCAGTCAGTAGAACTATTACTGCAAGAAAAAGGTGAAAACAAACCTGATTTAGATAAAGCACGCAGACGAATAGAAGCTTTACAATTAGCAGAATTAGACAATTATTTTCGTGAAGCTTGCTTAAACAACCAATTTGTTGTACTTGACAAAGTGGTAGACAACATTAAAGCCGACACTGCCATTATTTACCCAATTATTCTAGATAATCAACTCGAAATAATTCTTAAATTACCTGAGCAACCTTTAATAAATAAAACTTCTATAGTTAGTAGTCAAGAAGTAGAACAAGTTATTAAAGAAATACGATATAATATATCTGAACCTGACGAAATACGGAAACTTAAAACAGCTTCCCAACAGCTTTATAAATGGTTAATTGAACCAGTTGAAGCTCAGATTAAAAAAAGTAAAGTTAAAACTTTGGTATTTATCCCGGATGGCGCCTTAAGGAATATTCCGATGGCTGCATTATACGATAATATTGAGCAAAAATACTTGATAGAAAAATATGCTGTTGCTATGAGTCCAGGTCTACAACTATTCACCCCCAAACCCCTCGCACGGAAAAGTTTAAATGTTCTTGCAGGAGGACTATCGCAAATGCCCAAAGGTGAACAGTTTGCACCACTACCCAATGTTGAAATAGAACTAAAAGCCCTTCAAGAATTAGGCGTATCAACAGTCACATTATATAATAATAGATTCAAAAGTACAATTTTAGAAAAAACCATCAACACTCAACCTTTCCGAGTTGTTCACTTGGCAACTCACGGAAAATTTAGCTCAAAAGCAAAAGAAACTTTTATTCTTGCGTCAGATAGACGTATTTACGTAGATGAGCTAGATAAATTACTCAAAAGTAGAGAGTGGCAACGCTCTGAACCAATAGAATTACTCGTTCTTAGTGCTTGCGAGACAGCTGCTGGAGATAACCGCGCGGCATTAGGTTTAGCAGGAGTTGCGTTACGTGCAGGCGCCCGTAGTACACTAGCATCGTTATGGCAAATTAAGGACAGTTCTACAGCAGAACTTATTAAGAAATTTTATTATTACTTAAAAACAGGTAAATCAACAGCCGAAGCTTTACAACTAGCTCAATTAGAGTTACTCAAAGATAAAGAGTTAAATCTTCCTCTTTATTGGGCGCCATATGTTCTAGTTGGTAATTGGTTGTAAATTTGACTCTTGGCTTTCGACAAAAATAGTATGGCACCTTACTGATTGCCGCGATACCTGTAATCATTTGCTCTCTTTATCTCTGATTCGGTTTTCTGGAATAAAAAGTAGTGGAAACCGAACAAGTAAAGAAACAATAGTAACATTTGACATCTATATATATAAAGCTAAGTTGAACGCGACTAACGATATGCGCGTAGATTTTTATACGTTTATATAAACTTTGCTATGTTCTCGTGTATGAAACGAGAACATAATTCTCTTTATTTTACCCTTCATTCTCCCTTAACCGAGCAGTATTGGACTGGGTTGGGGTTATCTATAAGCTATCAAATTATTACGGAATTACAATAAGGGGAAATTAGAGTGTTACTCGACACCCGGAAATGGAGCAGAATTTGTCATTACTATGCCAGTCAGGCAAAATGTTAAATGATAAAATTTTCGGTAGTTTCGGCTTCTCCTATACAAATTTTAACGCTGAAAGCTTCACCAAGTTCTCCGCTAAATTTAATTTGTATAAAGAAATCTGCTAGTTGTGCTGTTACTTTTTTTAGCACTTTACCTGTTGTTTCGAGTAGAGCTAACTTTAATTGTGGTGGTAAATAAATTTCTCTTCCTGTTGGGTACACTTGTAATAATATTCCAAATCGATTGTTGATTTTTGGGATTAATGCGATAGCTAGAGCTATTCCTTCTCCTGCTAGCTGAATTCCTAAGTCGATTAATTTGACTCTTCGTACTGCCACTGCTGAGTTTCCTGGGTCTATTTGCCATAAACTCTCGACTACTGTCCACAACGTTTCGTCGTCTTGAGTCGTTTGTAATAACTTTATTAGTGCTTGCTTCACGTTTTGATTATCTTTGCCAATTTCACTCAGTCTTTTTGCAATGCTACGCTTTTGAGATTCATCTTTTAGAAGCGATAATTGTTTTATTAATGTGGAAATCTCATCAATTGTCGATATTGTGTACTCACGATGATTAACACTGCGGGTTGCAACTGCTAATTTTTGTGTTTGAGTTGGAATTTGCCATTCGGGTGAATGTATATTTTGTAACCAGTGACTGAGAGTAATTGGTGTCAAGGTGTTTGGGATAAATTCGATAATGTTATGACGTGTGGTATCTATTAAGTCTTGCTCGGTTTGCACTGCTTGATTTAATACCTGTTCTGCCATTTGCATTATACTGTGTTGATTATTACATAGTGCTGGCGCCTTGAATTTATTGATTTTACTTTGTTCACTTGTATGAAACCCTTTGAGGATGTCGTTATTTACAAGTGTTTGACTACCTTGTTGAAGTCCTAAGCTTTGGATATGATGTGAGCATGGGAGTTCTGTTAAGTAATGGTGTGAGTCTCCTATATTTAATAGTGTTTCATATATTTGGTATGATAAGCGGGCGCCTGTGGGGTGACGTAAATCGCATACGAACATGGGAAAGACTAACCAAGTTTCGGCAAGTAAGTCTTTTTGTAACCCAGAAATGTAACTGGGAATTAATATATCAATTTCACTCAGAAAATTTGTTTCTTCTGAAAGTAGCATTACAGAGACAGTTGGTAATACTACTTCTTCTGGTTCTGTAATAATCATGACATATCTTGGCGCCTGATGATGGCACGAAGGAATTGATATTGTATTAAGTTCCCAAATTTCACCAGGTAATGGTTGTATCATAATCAATTAGTTTAAAAACTTGCGTTATAAAGATAACGTTTAACCGCGTTTTTATATGCTGGTTATTTTACAAATTTATGTAATGACGGGTTTACGTGATTTGCATATAATTTTATGATGTGTGGGGCGGGTTTACGTGATTTGCGTCTAATTTTATGATATGTGGGGCGGGTTTACGTGATTTGCGTCTAATTTTATGATGTGTGGGGCGGGTTTACGTGATTTGCGTCTAATTTTATGATGTGTGGGGCGGGTTTACGTGATTTGCGTCTAATTTTATGATATTGGTTAACCCGCCCCTACCATATGTTTTTTGTGCGGCGCCGTTCTGAATGGTTGGGTTGTTTTTGATTTTTGTGTTTGCTAGAATTAGGTTGCGCTAATCCTAACTCAATGACGACACGTAACGCTAATTCTTTGCGTCTTCGGGAAATTTCGGGTTGCGTGACTTGAAGTTCTTGGGCAAGTTGGGTTTGCTTGGTTCCTTTTACTAGTCCTTGCCAAAGTTTTAAGTACCCCCGTTCGGGATAACGCTGGTCTAGATTTTTTACTGCTTTGGTGACTTGTAATGTAAAGTCCGCACGTTCGACTGCATCGAAAGAGTTAAAATCGTCAGAAATGTTATCTAATATAGATATGTCGGTTCCTGGGACAAGGGAGTTTAGACTTTGACACTGTTTGCGTAACTCTTTGCGTACAAAGTCTATTATCTCGTATCGTGCCACAACTGTCGCCCAACGAGAAAAGTCTTCTGAATCCCCATGACGAAACCTACCCACTGAATAAGCTTCTAAAATCTTTATATAACCAGTTTGCACCGCATCCTCCCAACTGACCGAAGTCCCATGTACGTACTTCTTGGCAATTTTTTCAATAATGCGACGCTGCTTTAAGTCAGCTAACAAATAATCGTGCGAATATGATGACGAGTTGCTTAACATATTTAGATGCTTCCGTTTTCATATTTCTGAGAAACCGGGTTTCAAAGTTGATACCTTGTAATATAAAACAACGACTTTGCATAGAAACCCGGTTTCTTTGGGTACTTTAGATGTAGACTTCATTTAAAAAACCAGGTTTCCGGAAAACCTGGTTTTTTGTACTTGTTTATTCATAATTTTAATTGGTAAATTTTGTAACCCTGATTAAATAAGTATTAATATATCTCGAAGTTGGATTCTATAATGCCAGCTTCTCTTTTTTCTGGAATTCCGGTTGTTGGCGGCGCCGTTCTGTTAGACTGTAAGTTCGTACTGTTTAAGTGAGATATATAATAGTTGTTTTGACTATTGCAGAATATAAGGGTTCCTGTAAAAATTAATAATATTATTATAGTCCTTTTCATCGCTTTGTGCTTTAACTCGTTGCACTTATTTATATGGTTACTATTTTTAAAATATGCAGTATAGTAGCCTGTCTAAGTATTGATGTATAAACTATGTCTAGTAAAAATCAAACAGTATTGATAACAGGTCATAAAGTGGTATTGGTTTAGAAACGGCAAAAATATTTTCTAGTCAGGGTTGGAACGTAGTCGCAACGATGCGGAACCCCATCGTAATAGGTACTTCAGTACCAAATATATTGTGCTTACCATTGGATGTAACGCGAAGTGAGACGATAGAACCAGCGATTACAGCAGCGATAGAAAAGTTTGGCGCCATTGATGTTTTAATAAATAATGCGGGTTATGCGTTGATAGGCGCCTTTGAAGCGTGTACATCTGAAGAAATAGAGCGGCAATTTGCGACGAATGTGTTTGGGTTAATGGCAGTGACACGTCCGATATTGCCACATTTTCGAGGGCGCCGACAAGGAATTATAGTAAATGTCGCTTCGATAGGTGGTAAAATAACGTTTCTACTATATAGTTCTTATCAAGGCTGTTATTAAAAATAATGCCGCAGGGTTAATGCTGTGGAGTCTACAAAAACAACCAGAAGGAACGCCATTAAACGATAACCCAACTCCTGAAATGGTAGCGAAAACAGCTTGTCAAGTTTTTAGTCTTTGCAATTGTGAGGCGCCATTATTTGAGATGACTAACAAATAATTATTGTAACCTCACCCCTAAAGCTACTTGAAACCTGATAGGGGCAGAAGTGTATAGGTATCAAAAACCATTACCTATATATAAATGTAGCTCTCGATTATGTCAATCAGAATATGGTCTTTGGAAAAAGGCTTTGCTGTTGACGTTACTGTTTATCATAGGAGGCTATTTGAAAAGCTATGATGATTCCGTCAAAATATTGGACAATATGGTTAATCGATTCTCCAAGGATTGAGCGCAATCAACTTCATAACGGTTATAGACCTAAGCAAATTAAGCAAGCTTTTGAGTTTATTCAATGCCAATTTCCCGATTTAGTTGGCAAAACTAGACTCTCTCCGCCAGATAACAAATACATTCAAACTACTTTGTGGAGGATGTTTTGTTCAACTGGTGATATTCAAAAGCGCGCGCTTGCTGGGTTATGTTTAAGGTGCTATGTGTCCGAACGAATCCTTATTACCTGCAAAACAATCCCTCACATCTACAACACCACTGCTCAAATCGGGTTTACTTATATTGATTTACTACCATGCGTCTTAAATGACGATGGTGCAGCACTGGTGATTTTAGATTGTGAAGGTAAAACCCAGTATATTTTAAATCATGACGGCACAACTAGACCAGTAGTCAAAGAAGCAGAGCTTTTTACCGTTGAAATTTTAGGAAAATTTAATCCTAATTTAGATTTTAACGAAAGCTTAGAAAATTGGACGATGCGATTAACTCGCCAAAATGAAAAGCTGAAATTAGTTTTATGGGACTTTGGCATAGGAACTGCCAGCGATTGGGGGTTATTATGTAAACATGTTTCCCGTTCTTTAGAACAGGTGTTACAAAAAGGAGACAGTGAAATTATAAAGGCATTTCAACAAGTTTATCAAAGAGACAGAATTAAATTACGCCAAAAAGGACGCTGTACGGAGCCAACGGCAAGCCAACAGTTAGAAATACTACAAATATTGCAGCAACAACATCAACATATCGTAATTAGCTCTGCAAAAGAACTTATTTATCATCTTAAACGCATTGCAGAAACATTGCGGCAAGAGATGCTATGTAAGAAAACGGGTAGCCCCAAAACAGTACCTACAGTAATTTATGATGCTAAGAGCGGAAATTATATTCCTCATCCAGAATTACCTTATTATATTGACCCAGACCCAGAAGATGTGGAATTAGAGCAATGGCAACAAAACTTTACAGATTGGTTAGATGAAGTTTTATATCAAGCAGTAGCAGAAGTCATCCCCCAGCGCATTCAAGATTTAGAAAAAAGCAAAGGGTACAAAAACTTTGCCCATCGATTTCCTGAAGGGTTACAATATTACTACCACGAAAGTAAATCTTTGAGTGAAATTGCTAGAATTTGGGGAATAGAGTGGAGTCGAGCTAGGCGAATTTTTCAACTAGATAACTTCTTGGAAATTATTCAGTATCGAACCGAGGAGAAATTTATAGAGAGACTTTTGCAAGTACTTAATCAATCTCAGTTCAAAAAAATATCTCATGATTCGGAGCATTTTAAAAAAGTTGCTGTGGAAACTAGAGAATTTATCTGGAATAAAGTATTCAAAGATGCCAAAGCGGAAACTTTAGCAGGTAAAAATTTGAGTAGAAACAGCTTAGTTGCTCAAAAGATACGTACATATCTTGATTATTTAAATATTTTAGTAAGTTAAACATTTTATAGTTAATATGTAAATTAGTTATGCTTTAATTAAAATGTCTAAAAATTAAAAATAATTGACGTATTTACCAGCAACGTAAAATAGGAGAAGCAAATGTCACCTAAAGTTATTTGGATAGAGCCAGAATCTGTTGATGAAGCTCAAAGATTGACCGATATAAAAACCACTGAAACAAATCAGTGGCAAACATACTTAAATAAATTAGCAAGACTTGAGATTGAAAAGTGGCTAAGAGAGCGAATTCCAGATGTTAAAATTAGTCATAATAACTGGGATGTGGCATTTGATAATATTTCTTACCTTAGTGCCAGCGAATTTATCCTTTGCTTAATTACCGTTGATAATCTGATTAACGATTTTGTTACAGTTACGAAAAAAATTATTACCTCTGTTGAAATGAATGCTCATTTCTATGTCTTACTTGAAATATTAGAAGAAGAACAACAATTAAATATTCATGGTTTTTTGCGTTATGATGAACTGTTCAAATACTGTCAAAATAAAAATGTAACATCTCTGCCAGATGGATTTTATCAGCTTCCGTTGTCTTTGTTTGACAGAGAGTTAAATAATCTTTTGCTCTACACTCGTTTTTTAGAACCATCAGCAATTTTCTTAAAAGCAACTTCTAATAGTGCAAATGCTCTAGCTCCAGTTAAGACTAAAATTGATCAAGTTTTAATTAACTTGAGTAAATGGTGCTATGGAATAGTTGAAGAAGCTTGGCAGTCTACAGATTTAATATTAAATCAGGTTTCGGGAGACTCAACTTGGGGTTATGTTAGAAGCCAGTCAAGAAATAATCAAATATCACAAGCCAAATTATTTGATTTAGGACTGCTACTACAAAATAAATCTTTAGCTTTAATTATCAATCTTAAAGACGAAGAAAATCGAGAAAAAAGCGTTTTAGTACAAGTTATTCCTAATCCTGAGAAGCAACAAATTTTACCACATGGCTTGAAATTGAAAGTTATTCTTTATCCTAATACTCCTGAATCTGTAAGTCAGGAAGCTGTTGCTAGAGAATCTGACCAAGTTATTCAGTTAGAATTTAGTGAAACACCCGGTCAACAGTTCCAGGTTGAAGTTAGCTATCAAGATGCAATGATTACTGAATATTTTGTATTGTGATTGAGCTATTCATTTAATATTTTTAGTTTTTTAAAATTTATGATTACGGCGCCTCAACATTGATTAAAGCTGTTCTGTTTCTAACACTGACTCATTCAAATGTATAACAAGTGTATAAGTTGATTCAACTCATACCTATCAACAATTAGAAGTGACAAAACAGCAACTAACTTAAGCTTTTTATTCTAGTAAATTAAAACTTATTTAATCAAGATGAACGTTCTGATGAACATTAAATATGAGTCAAAAAACTCTATGACTTCATTCCTTGCTACAAAATTATCTGCTGTCGGGCTAATTATATGCTCGTCTTTAACTCCATTATTTGTCACATCTGAATCGAGTTACGCTGAGAGTAATTTTAAAAATAATAATGATTTTGCGCTTACAAAACAAAACTCGAAGGCTAGAGGAAATTTCTCAGATTTTAAGCATCAACTTGCACGCAGGGAAACAGGAGAAGCAAATCCATCTTATAATAATACTAAAAACCAATGGGGTTTTATCGGTAAATACCAATTTGGAGAAGCTCTATTAATTGACCTTGGGTACTATCAGGCTCAAGTTTACTATGGCGATGGCAAAGGCACCGATAGAAACTATTGGCGAGGAACATGGACAGGAAAAGATGGCATTAATAGCAAGCAAGATTTTTTGAATAATAAGAATAATGCACAAGAAAGGGCTATTAATCAGGCTTTTAAGTTGCAGTTGAGCCGTCTTAACGCTGAACTTCAACAGAATGGACGTTCTGTGCGAGATTTTCTTGGAAAGCGCATTGGACTAAGAGGGACAGTAGTTACTGTTTCCGGACTTTTAGCAGCTTCTCATCTACGTGGTCCAGGAGCAACGGCACAAATGCTGCTTAGGGGTACAGATAGTAGGGATGAAACGGGCACTTCTATTTTCACATATCTAGAAGAGTTTGCCGGATACCAAATTAATTAGTTACTTAAAGAAACCCGGTTTCAACGAAGAAAACGGGTTTCTGGTTTCTACATACCGACACCGTTACACATCGCGCGCTCTTTTTCATTAACTGTGGGATTGTTTTTTAGATAGTCACGCACCCAATTACAACCATCAATTAGTAGCTGATTTGGTTGTAAATCTAAATTCCATAGAATTAACTTTCCACTGTGGTCACCTGAAGCAAGGGTACGGCCATCTGGGCTAAAATTGAGACTTAAGATAGAATCATCGTGCCCTTGATAAGTTTTCAGTTCTTTACCTTCAAGATTCCAGAGTTTAACTGTCTTATCTAAACTAGCAGTTGCAAGTGTTTTGCCATCCGGACTAAACCTGACACGAAATACTCCAGAGTTATGCCCTTTAATAGTTGTAATTAATTTACCTTCTCTAGTCCAAAGTTTAACTGTTTTATCTTCACTGGCAGTAGCAATAATTTTGCCATCTGGACTAAAACTGACACTATGAACTCCATCAGTATGTTTCTTAATAGTTGTAATTAATTTACCTTCTAAAGTCCAAAGCTTAACTGTTTTATCCCAACTAGCGGAAGCAATAATTTTGCCATCTGGGCTAAAAGTAACGCTATTAACTCCTTCCCCGTCTTCATATTTACCTTGTTTATGTGCATTAATGGTTTTGAGTCGGGCGCCATTCAAGCTGCGAATTTCTATACTACCATCATGACCAGCACTAGCTATGGTGTTGCCATCAGGACTAAAGCTTACTTGCCATATCCATTTTCCCTTATGCCCTTGGAAGGTTTTTATTTTCTCTCCTTGATGATTCCAAAGTATAATCTTACCATCATTGGTTGCGGTAGCTATTATCTGTCCATTTGGACTAAAACTGACATGAGTGAACTGACTATTATCTGCTTTTAGAGTTTGAATTAATTCACCTGATTTAGTGTGCAATTTAACGCTTTTATCTTTGCTAGCAGTGGCAATTTCTTTTCCATCAGGACTAAAATTGAGACTATAAATATTATTATTATGTGCTTGATAGATTTGATATTTCTTTCCTGCTATTTGCCAAAGTTTGGCAGTTCCGTCCTTGCTAGCTGTGGCTATTATACTTCCCTTTGGACTAAAATTAGCGCTCCATATCCAATCTTGGTGTCCTTTTAAGGTTTGGAGTTCTTCGCCGAATCCACTCCAAATCTTCACTGTTTTGTCAGCACTGGTGGTAACAATCTGCTTACCATCTGGACTATAACTTGCACTAGTAACAGAATTTTTATGAGAATCTAAATTTTTTATTAATTTTCCGTCACTGC
Organism: Dulcicalothrix desertica PCC 7102; assembly: GCF_003991905.1. Classification (GTDB taxonomy): domain Bacteria; phylum Cyanobacteriota; class Cyanobacteriia; order Cyanobacteriales; family Nostocaceae; genus Dulcicalothrix; species Dulcicalothrix desertica. The sequence goes on from NZ_RSCL01000002.1 coordinate 50,073, forward strand.
TCCAAATTTTTGCTTTTTCATCTCGACTAGCGGTTACAATATTCTGACCATCAGGACTAAAATTAACGCTCCAAACCCAATCTTTATGTCCATCATTTCCAGCCAACGTTCGCAGTAATTTTCCATCTAAGCTCCAAAGTTTAACTGTTTTATCTTGGCTAGCGCTGGCAATAATATGACCATTATGACTAAAACTTAAATTTAAGATTGGCTGTTCATGTGCTTTGATACTTTTAATTAAGTTACCTTCAATATTCCAGAGTTTAATATATCCATTAGCATCAGCAGAAATAATTGTCTTGCCGTCAGAGCTAAAAGTCACGCTATAAACCTTGTTATCATGCCCTGTCAGGGTAGTAATTAATTTACCTTCATGCGTCCAAAGTTTAATAGTTTTATCCCAACTTGCTGTAGCAATTATCTTTCCATCTGGGCTAAATTTTACACTATTAACTAAATCAGTATGCCCTGTTAGCGTGGTAATTTCTTTACCTTCTAAACTCCATAATTTAACAGTTTTGTCCTTACTGGCAGTTGCAATAATATTGCCATCAGGACTAAAATTAACACATATTATTTCATCTTTATGCTTTTGTAATCGATTACGTTCCTGAGTTTTATAAAGTGCTTCTTGTAATAAAACATCATTTTCTTTTTGTATAGCAGCCCTTTCTTTAGCTTGGTAAAACACTAAATGGCTGAGTGTTCCATTGAGTTTTTTAGATGCTTTTAAACTTTCTATTAATGCATCAAAATCTTGACCCAAACTTAAAAAGGCTTTGCTTGATACGCTAATAGCTTTAATTTCATTCAAACGTGCATTTTGCCATTGCCACCAAGCGACTCCAGCAAATATCAAGGTTACTACTAAACCACCACTTAGTCCAAACATAATAAGTTTTTGCTTCCGGTTATGTTGGCGTTGTTCCTGTTGTTCATGTAATATGCTAGCGGTAATAAAATTTTGCTCTGATTGTGTTAATTGTTCTTCCCTTTCTTTATACCAGTCTACTGCTACAGCTAGGCGCCTGCCTTTTAATAATGCATCTGGATTTAAATTATGATTTTTCCAATCGCGCGCTTCTTGCTTGAGCCTTTCTTGCCAAATGCGAAACTCACGGTTAGCTTCTATCCACTCCCGCAAAGTCCCCCATTCCCAAATTAATGCTTCATGGATAATTTCTACCGTTTCTTCTGCTTTAACTTCATTTCTTCCTGTTACTAGTAAGCGTGCGTCTGCCAAGCATTTGACTAAACCCCAATTTTCTTCTCCTATCTCGTTGCGAGTTGCTACACGTCTAGTGTCTTCAGTCCCTTCTCCAGGATGCACTAATTGAATAAATATCCTTTCTGCTTGCTGTTTCTGTTGTTGAGACAGATTTTTTAATGCTTCCGAAGCATGTTTTGCTAAAGCTTTTTCTAAACCGCCAATTTCTTCATAAGCCTTATGAGTCAAATACCAATTTTTTTGTTTTGACCATAATTGAGTTAAGGCAAATTCTAGCAAAGGCAAACGACCAGGATGATTACCAATATCATTAATTAGTTTACTTGTTAAGCCCTCCTTCAGTTCCACCTTCATTTTTAAGGCTGGTTTTTCAATTACCGCTCGTAACTCCTCCTTATTCATTGAAGTTAGTAACAATGGAGTGTATTGTTGCAGAGCTTCTCCCATTGATTGATTATCAAGCACAATTCCTAAAAAATCTGCTCGCAGCGTCAACACCAGCGTCAACCTTGGAACGTTTCTTACTGCCATAAGCAGTGACTCTAAAAAACTGTAACGTTCTGAGTCGGCAGTAAGAGTGTAAAGTTCTTCAAACTGGTCTGCCACTAACACAAAACGCTTACATCCTGAAGAATTAATAATATTGTCGATAAAATTACATAATACTGTTTCATCATGTCGCAAGTTAACCTCAAATTCTAGTTCTGCTAACCTGCTTGCAATTTCTGCTGATGCTTCTGATTGTCGCTGTTCTAAAAATTTGCTCAACGCTATAGCCAAAGTATCAAACGGATTTTTTCCAGGACGAAAACTAATTATCTCTACATTACCAGTAGCTTGTAAACGAGGAATTAAGCCTGCAAATACGACAGATGACTTTCCACTTCCAGAAGCACCAACTACAGGAACTAAAGGTTTACTGTTGACTGCTTTTACTAACTTATTAATAAACTTCTCTCTACCAAAGAAGTAATCAGCATTTTCCTGACGAAATGCTGATAAACCCTGATAAGGACATTCGGGCACCTCACCAGAAAGTCCTCCCAAATCTTCCCAATTTGGTGCAGGAATTGTAGTATTTTTACAGATAATTGGCAACCAGCTTACCCCTGGTAATCGCTTTTCGATATCCTTGTCGTTTGCAAGTTCACAAAGCTTATCTCTTGCTTGCCGAACTGAATTAAACAAAGATTCACCTTGTGAAAAAGAATTCAAAAAATATTGAAGGAACTTTTGTGCTAATTTATCTGGTACTTCTTCGCGCCAAACGATAATATAAGGTAAGTTTAAATCTGCTAATTGCTTTGCTAAACCTAGCCCATCACAAGAATTAAAAATTGCTAATTTTAAGCCTTTGCTAATTGCTGCTTTAAGTGTCCTTTTGATTTCCGCTAAACTTAAACTATCGTTACGATTAATATTTATTATGCCTGTTTGACCATCACCTTTTGTTTCGCTATGACCCGCAAAAAATAGAATATCGCAGTCTTCTTCCCAAAGTGCATTAAAATCGGAACGATTGGGTTCTTTTAGAACGATAAGTTCTGCTGAACGTTTTTTCAATTTTTCAAGTAATTCTCTATCTGCACTCGTATCAATATTTGTACTATCTCCAAATATGCTAATAATTCTAGCTCTTCTAATTTTACCAGAAGTCGATGATTTCTCCGGTGCCGTAGTACTTGTAACAGGAGAGTGAAAACAAACAGCTGCTTCACAGAAAAACTTTTGAGCGAAAAAACTCCATTCCTGCCAAGGTAAACGATGTAAGATGTCTTTAGTTGAGAGGCAGGTAATTTTTTCGGTATGGATAAATAGACGAATATCTGATTGACAATTTTGTGGTAGTACTTGCTCTAATTTTAACTGAATAGGGTGAAGCCACTGATGAAGGTGATGGCATAAACCTTGAGCATAATTATCACAATTCATCTTGGATACATGAGTAACTTGGTTATTTTTAAAACCACCTCTTGAATGGTTCAGCAGTGAATAGTATTGCTCTTTCCAACGCTGGTAGGAAACTGAAATGTCTACATTTGGAGGTAATTGCACTTCAAGTTGCGTGATGTTACTCTCTGCATTTGCTACCATCACCTTAAGATTTACTTTAGGAAATCCAAATTTAAAGTTCCCGTCATCAAACTCCAAATTTACCCATGTTTCCATAAATAGCTACCATAGATTAACCGTTAGAAGCATAACTAAGTTGAGCCACTTAGCGTTAAACAGCAGTGTTGTAAAGCATCAAATAGTAAAATATAGCCCCTAAATCCACATTTTGATGCCATCTCTTAGTAAAAACACTTAACTAAAGTTAAGTTTTTAGCAAAATATTATTAAAATTTGTAAAGCTTTTGTTCCTATGCAATACTTAGAAAAATATTAATGTATAATTTATTACAAATATACTTGAATTTATGCAAAGGCGCCGGAAATAATAAGATTTTAAAGTACTATTCATAGTGCTATTTGATAAACACGCACCATATGCAACTTTATTCTTCGAGTTCTCTTATCAAGGTTAAAGTTCATAAAAAAGGTGGGCAATGTCTACCTTCTACTAATTACTAAGATTAGCCAAAATCAGAGAAGCTAGTTTTTATACAATCACCCGCGATGCAAATTCTGTAGATAGAAAAATATGTTTGTTGTAGAGACGTGACATGTCACGTCTCTACATGTGGATAATCAACCAGACATAATATTAGATTGTATTGACGGGCGCCTATAATTATACTAAAAACGGCTTAGAATTTGACTTTATAATAAGCATCAAAATCTTTTAGATGCTACCCTCCCTTTCAGGATATCTTCGATAACGGGAAAACTCCGTTTACGTGCCCGACTCATGACAGAAGTTTAGATTTTACCAGTTTGCAGGATATTTATCTCGTTATTTAATTCAATTTTAGTACTTGTAAAAACTATATTGAGAGATGTTTTGTGTCTTAGTTTAAAAACCTGACAGGAACACGTATGTCCCCATCAGGTTTAAATTAAAACTTGTAAAAGTTTAGAGAATTCCCCAGAAGTGTAAAAAGCCTTTACCGGAGAACAATTCAATTAAAACTGCTGCTAAAAAACCAATCTGAGCAAAGCGACCGTTCCAAATTTCTGATTGTGGTGTGAAACCCCAGACCCAAGCGTTACGGTCTTGAACTGGTGTATTGATGTTTGTGGTTTTTGTGGTTGTAGTATCTGGCATGATTAAGTATATTCTCTAGAAGTAATGTAAAGGTTTGTAAGCCTCTATTAAGAACTGTAACAGATTTTTACAAATAGTGTGTAGATTTATGTATTTGATATATTTGACATACTTATATTGACTATCAGTTTTTGTCTTATATACTGATAACCATTTTCAATAATTTGTGGTAAGTGGCTGTAATTAGTTTGATTCGCAGGCAATTCCGTCTTTGTCTTGGTCTAAGGCTTTTGCCCAAGGGTTGATTCGCACGTTAATATTACTGATGCCACGCGCGTTTAAATCTTGACAACTGCCTGATTGTTCTAAAATCACCTTATCTGTTGGAGTCGGCGCCTTTTGTGCTTTTTGTGTCTGTTGTGTGTTAGTATTTACGTTCTTAGATTGGGCGCCGCAGTTAGAAGCGCGGAATTCTGCGACCAAATTATTTGTTTTTGCTTGATTCTTAATAATATTTTGTTTAACAGCTTGGTAAAATTGTGATTCAGTAAGTTGTTCTGTGGCTTTTGGGTTGGCTAGAGCAACTGCCATTGCGGCTACTTTTATTCTATATTCTTCGTTAACTACACCGCAACCAATGGACGAACGTATGTTTTCTGCTAGTTTTTGGCTTGAAGGAATTGGCTTGTCTATGTTTGGTGCTATTGTGAGGGGTGTTTTTTGAGTCGTTAGCGGTGGTAATGGTGGTAGTGTTTGTATTATAGTTGGTGTAGGTATAGGAAGCGGTGGTAGTGTGGTTAATATTGTTGGGGTTGGCGCCACAGTTTCTATAACTTGAGATGTGGTTGTTGTGACTTTAGTTTCTGTACTAGTAGGTATTTGACTAGACTGTGGAGTTGTTTGACATCCGACTATTGCAAGCATTCCCAAAATTAATATCTTTTTCATATTAGTTCCTCCCAGCAAAAAGAAGCAGAGATTATAGATGATTATATAGTGGGGTTTAATATTGGCGCCTATCAAAGTTTTTAGCTGCGGAATGAGTATATCACTTTTTAGGCGCCGCGCGTTCAATATGCTTTATTGTTGAAAACATTTTAAATGTCTAGCAGCAACCCAACCGCTTCCTATTTGCCCATCGCGTCTTGGATATTCGATTTTTGCCCAATATGCATCTTTACTAAGTCCTGTAACAGTGACGATATAATTGTACGGAAGAGTTGTAACAATTCGTTTACCTCCTTGGATATATACGTATAATCCATTGGGGCGAGTTACTCTATAAGATTGACATACTTTTTGAGCTTGAACTGAGGGAGTTTGAATGGTCTCAATGGCTGCAAAGCTTGAGCTTACACCAATAACGAATAATCCAAGTTGAAGAATGAATTTACTCATAAATCCTACCAAAAAATATTATTGTTTAGTTGAAATAACGGGTAATAGCAGACGTACTTAGATGTACTTCCTACTTGTATTTATCTCTTCTAATACTGGCAAGCATTTATGCATTCTTTACAAATCGCAATATTTAGTTTTTGACAACCTCTTGGGATGATAATGACTAAATTGATGAAAATAGCTACTGAAAAAAACCCAAATATGCTACCACAATTTTCTGAACGGCAAATGCATTTTTCTCGCTGGGTACTAACGGTCGCATGGCTTTTGGTAATTGTCTCGTTATTTTACGACCCTTGGACTTCAGTATTGACGGCGCCAAATCACCCTTGGAGTCCTTTACGATTGCCCAATACTTGCATTCAAGTACAGGGAAAATGCTTGTCTGAACAGCCTTATCCTTTGGGCACTACTCTGTTTTGGGGCGCCATTGTTCCTAGTGCTATTTTTATATTATTAGTGTTTGGACATGAGGTGTGGCGCCGGATTTGTCCTTTGTCTTTCTTATCGCAAATTCCGCGTGCGCTCAATAAACAACGACAATTTAAACGAGAAAATGCCAAAACTGGTAAAGTTCGTTATGAACTGGCAAAAGTTAAGTCAGATTCTTGGTTGGGTAGAAATTATCACTACATCCAGTTTGGTTGGCTATTTGTGGGGTTGTGCGGACGAATTTTGTTTTTTAATGCAGACCGCTTAGTGCTGGCGTTATGGTTATTATTTACTATTGCTTGTGCGATTGGAGTTGGTTATTTTTATGCAGGAAAGTCGTGGTGTCAGTACTTTTGTCCAATGGCGCCTGTACAGAAGATATATAGTGAACCTGGTGGATTGTTTCGCACTAAAGCTCATACCAGCGACCAAACCATCACTCAATCGATGTGTCGCATTACTCTACCCGATGGTAAAGAACAAAGCGCTTGCGTTGCTTGCCAAAATCCCTGCATTGATATTGATGCCGAACGCAATTACTGGGATAGTCTGAATAAACCAACAGAAAGTTTTTTACGCTATGGGTATATAGGTTTAGTTTTTGGTTATTTTGTTTACTACTATTTATATGCGGGGAATTGGGATTATTATTTTTCAGGCGCCTGGGCAAGACAAACCGACCAACTTGCATCGCTTCTTAGTCCTGGTTTTTACTTATTTGGACAAACAATAAATATACCCAAAATTTTAGCAGTACCTTTGACATTAGGAGCATTTACTGCCGTAGCTTATTATTTAGGAAAAATTGCAGAAAAACAAATAATTTCCCTTAGTCGCCAAAGCTTTCCTAATCTTCATGTAGATGTAGTTCGCCACCGAATTTTTACTCTCTGCACATATATTATTTTTAATTTCTTTTTTATATTTGGTGGACGACCGATAGTTGCCACATTACCAGTTTGGGTACAATATATCTATGATTTAGGATTAGTATCACTAAGCACGCTTTGGGTTTATAAAACCTGGAACCGTAGTCCCGATTTATACTCACGTGAAAATTTAGCCAACCGTTTCCGCAAACAGTTAGTCAAATTGCAACTAAATGTTTCTCAATATCTAGAAGGACGCTCGCTTGATGATTTGAATACCCACGAGGTTTATATATTGGCAAAGGTGTTGCCAGAATTCACCAAAGAAAATCGCCATAAAGCTTATAAGGGAGTTGTACAAGAAGCTTTAGAAGAAGGATATGTTAACTATTCGAGTAGTTTAGAAGTACTGCAACAAATGCGCTTGGAATTAGGAATTACCGATGATGAACACCGGAAAGTTCTAGAAGAATTAGGAATTGAAAATCCTGAATTGCTCGACCCAGACCGTCAACGCACTTTAGAAAATCAAATTCGTTTGAATGGATATCGCAAATCCTTAGAACGCTTGATGTTATTACAACAACAGTCCAGCAACGAAAATTTTGACCAACTTCTACAACAAAATTCTAGTGAAATAGGCGCCTTAAGGCAACAGTACTTTATTACATCTCAAGAACAAGAGTGGATATTAAGCGGTTTATCTCCAGACGCAGGAGATAAACGACGTGCTGAGTTCCTATTGGCACAATTACCAAATTTAATTACCTGTTATCGTGTATTGAACCAGCCAATTATTCGCCAACATCAGGCAGTATTAACTCTAATAAAGGAAAGTATTTATCACAAAGAAGAACTGATTATTCGCTCAATTTTAGAAATTCTTGCAACACAACAAAATAGTCCCTTAGCGCTCAAGTTAGGTTTATCTTTAGGACAAATGTCATCATTCGTTTTGGTAGAATTGCTCGAAGCAGAACCTTGGAAACAACGTCTACACCCAGAAATATTGAGATATTTAACCCAACCCAGTAGTGAGTGGAACACTTGTTCTCTCGAATCTTCCCCATCAGAGGTGTTACAACATTTAGAAGCATTGCTGGGTGATCAAAATCCATCGCTCCAAGCAGCATGTCTTTATATCATTGCTCAACTCGAATCCGAACGAGGAAAAAGCATTGCCTGCCAATTTACTAGCGATAGCTCAAAAGTACTGAGAGAAACTTCTGAATTACTGTTATCTCTACCCGTCCCTTATCCCTCTTTAGATTCATTCCCGACTTTAGAAAAGGTAGTTTATTTATTCAACAGCGATTTCTTCCATCGAATGCATCCCGAAACATTAGTTTCCCTTGCAGAGCGGGCTGACGTTAAAACCTATACACAAAATCAAGCAATTACTGAGGCTGGTGATACTTGTCGAGAATTACTACTGTTGCTGAGTGGTGATGCAGAAATTCGTTACCAACTTACAGATGATGAAATTCGGGTTGAGAGTCTGCACCCAGGACAAACCTTAGACGAACTAGATGTACTAGCGCATAGTCAATCTAGGAATACAATTATTGCCAGCAGCCCAAAAACTCGTATTTTGGCAATTCCAGTACATACATTCGATGATTTACTAGATAGCGATAGCGATTTTGCTCGTCGCGTTCTTGAATTAGAGAGTCGGCAACTACAACGGTTTATGCGTTCTATCAATTCTCCCTAAGCAATTTTGACTTTGTGCAAAATTTTTATCTATCTGTAGACAGATGCTGGTAATATTAATTCAATTACCTAAATTATCCTGATATGTCCCAAGCGGGCAGGGATACTTAGATGGTAGATGCACCCTGATTCAATTTGACCTCAATCGTTTTAACGGTTGGGGTTTTTTTGCAAGGGATTATGAACGGATGTAACGGATGGTTGATTTGTTATAAACTGTAATTCGTTTGGCGCCTCTTCATCTTACAAACCATCCGTTACCAGATTTATCCTGATACAGTTAATTGCTTGACGAATACAAATATATAGATGCACCCTGATTAACCTCTAGTCCCCCAGTTACTTGTTAGCTGGGGTTTTTTTGTGATCAAAGGAGTAACTGTTTAGGGGCGCCGACTTGAGTGAGTAGTTATTGAACACAAATTGAACTGGATAGTGAATATTGGGTTAAGACAAACTAAATCTATCGAATTTAAAGTATTTTTTGTCTTTACATATGATGAACTATTCAAACGGGTTACAAAAATTGTCGCGTCGTGGAGTTGTGGTGAGTGGGGTAATTGCAGGCGCCGCTACAGCTTTAGGTTTGCCGCTAATTGGTGAAAGCGCTGAAGCGCTTACAACCAGCGCGAAACGGAATGATTTGAAAATTTTGAATAATGCGCTTTACTATGAGCATCAAGCTATTTGGGCTTATAGTTTTGCGGCAGGAAAGTTGACTAATACTGATGTTGGTAAAGCAGTTTTGGCTCTTGCGTTGCGTAACCAAGCTGACCATAAAAAACATCGTGATGCTTTAGCTACTGCTGTTAGTAGTTTGGGTGGTAATCCTGTTAAAGCTGAGTCTAGCTATGATGTTTCGTCTTATATCAAAAAGGGTGAAGGTAATATTGACAGTGATGTGAATATTGCTAAGTTGGCTCTGGCTTTAGAAGTTGATGCGGCAATTGCCTATACTTTGGAAGCTGCTAAACTCAAAACTCCTAAGTTAGTTACAGTTGGCGCCAGTATTGGCTCTACTGAGTCTGCACATGCTGCGGCAATTCGTGCCACTTTTAGAGCGTTGGGAGTTGGTATAGAGATTGTGCCAGCAGCTTTTGTCAGCGTGGAAACTCGTAATGCTTGGGTATTGAAAGTGTAATTTGTAAAAATAAAACCTAACCAATATGCAGTTCAGAGTTTCTCAATCATCTATATTATGGCGCCAAGTTGTAGGATTATCGGCAATATTAGCGGCAGTAATGTTTAGCTGGATGGCTTATAGTCTTTATCAACCCAAGATTCTCCAAGAATTGGGGTTTGTCAAACTTGCTGCATGGTTAGGAATTATTCAGGGGTTTTTAGGTGCAGTGCTTGAACCTTTCGTTGGAAGTGTTTCTGACCAAATTCAACGACGCTTTGGCAGTCGTTTACCAGTTATTACTACAGGTGTGACGTTAGCAGGGTTAATTTTTGTTGCGGTTGCAATATTGTTGCAATGGCAAATACCTGTTGTCATTCGTCCTTTTGTTCCTGTGTTAATGACTTTGTGGGTAATGTCAATGATTGTATTTCGGGGGCCAGTGGTTGCTTTACTCAGACAAGCTGCACCTTTAGCTGCTTTACCCCAGGCAAATATGCTACTGACCGTTGTATTTGGATTAGTTGGCGCCTTATCTCCAATTATGACTGGTTTTCTCAATAGTATTGGTGGTTCTATTACTTTTATTTTAGGCGCCATTTCTTTAACTATTGGCGCCACTGTTTTATATACTTTGACTAATAGAGATGTTTTATTTATAAATATTGAAGCTAGCAAATCTTTTATATCACTTAAAAATATTAGTATAATTTTTACAATTGGTTTAGGAGTTGGTTTAGAAATAAATTTACTGCTGAGAACTTTTCCTAAGATTATTCAACACTTATCTGGTATTCAAGCTAATTGGATTATATCAGGTATATTACTGCTTTCTGCTTTGACTGTAGTGCCCGCTGCAACATTGACTACTAAGTTAGGCGCCAAGTTAGCAATGAAACTAGGAATGTTAATTATTGTAATCTGCCTAGCCTTACTTTTATTTCAGTTGGGCAGTATGTTAGCGATAGGACTAATTTTAGTTGCTGGATTTGGTTTTGGATTAGTTTTTGAAAGCCAAATTCCTTTAATTTTAGGAATGGTCGCTAGTGATAGAGCAGGTTTGGGGACGGGTTTATACTTTGGTGGAATTGGTGCAGCTGGCGCCTTGATTTCAATTTTGTTACAATTAGTAAACTCCATTACACCTTTAAATCAACTTATTTGGGGCGCCGTGTCATCTCTTATTGTAATTTTATGCTTGGCAAATAATAAGATTTCCAACTTATCAGAGAAGTCATAAATTTCAATCTTTATAATAGTGTTTATAGACAGAAACCTGGTTTCTTCGCTGATAGCATGTAATAAAAATAATGATTATGCATAGAAACCAGGTTTATTTGCGATTTTATCATATATTATCTGGAGGCATTACCGTAATGATTGATATTGGACTTACTCATATAGCACTCCCTGTATCAAACCTGGAACGAAGTGTTAAGTTTTATTCTACCTATGCTCAAATGCAAGTTATTCATCAACGTATTGATGTAGAAACAGGTGTTGCTGTTGCTTGGATTTCTGACAATACTCGTCCTTTTGTAATTGTTTTGATTCAAAAAGATTCAGTACATCCCGTTCTTTCTCCGCTTGCTCATCTTGGGGTTGGTTGCAAAAGTCGCGAATATATGGATTCTTTATGTGACAAAGCACGACAAGAAGATTTATTAATTCAAGAACCTAAAGATTCTGGCTATCCAATTGGTTATTGGGCTTTTTTGCAAGACCCAGATGGTCATACGCTTGAACTATCTTATGGGCAAGAAATTGGCTTGGTTGTAGAAAACAATTCCTTATGATTTAATTTTAGGCGCCTTAGATATAAGCGAGAGAGATGCTGTCACTCTATTTATTGGCTCTGTAGCAAATTTTCTACGTGGATTTTGTAGAACTCTTAAGCTAGTCTTTAATTCTGATATAACAATTTTTCTTTCAGACTCAGATAAAGACTCAAATAAAGGTTCAGATAAAGATAGCGGGGTAATATTAGTTTCTTTGTGGAGATTGGCAGCAATTTCTCCGATGTATGTAGCAGCAATATTAGCGACGTCTTTATCAGAATCATTAAGTGCAACCCGCAGAGCAGATAAAATTTTAGTTATTGGTATATTTATACTTCTTAAAGCTATAGCTGCATGGATACGCTCCCATTTACCTGGGTCATGTTGAAGCATTTTGATTAAAGCTGGGACTGCTTTTGTTGCTTTTTGTTTCATCAAACCCAATTGCCAAGCGGTACCGCGACGCATTAAATGGTTTGGACTTTCTAGTCTTTTTATGAAATCAGCTACGCATTGAGCATCATCATGACTGCAAGACTCAGGATTTTTATATTCAAGAAGCGACCTAGGTGATTCCGACGTATCTGGAAGTATTGGAGCTTCTGGAATTTTTGGTGATGAAGATTGTGCAAGAACATGACTTCCTAAACCAAGGAATGTCATGAGTGAGAAAAAAAGAATCCTAGATTTCTGCAAGTTTTTCATAGTTTTATTTTGTTGTTACTTATATTTAATTTTTTACCACTTAACAATGAATACTATATTGCAATTGAATTAAGATGTAAAGGTTTGAGGCGCCTTTCGGTTAAATTTGGCGCCTTGATATGTGGTTTAAATTCTAGATTTGTTTAATTGCGGAATTTAGCGTTGCGAACCATAACATATACATCAAATATCAAAATTGATATTCCAGATTTTAATTGTATTATCTATACTGGCAGAAATCAAGGTTTTGCCGTCTGGACTCCAAGCCACATCTGTTACTGCAAGGCTATGTCCTGTTAGGGTTTCAATTAATTCACCTGTGGTTGTATTCCAGAGTTTGATGCTATTGTCTGCACTTGTAGAAGCGATAATTTTACTTTTTGGCTTCCAAGCTATACCTGTGACTACATCTACATGTCCAGTTAAGGTTTTAAGTAATTTTCCTGTGGCTGTATCCCAGAGTTTGATTGTATTATCCTCCCCTCCAGAAGCAAGAGTTTTACTGTCACCACTCCAAGCGATTTTCCATATATTATTGGTATATTCAGTTATAGTTTTGATTAATTTTCCTGTGGTTGTATTCCAAACTTTGATGTTATTCGTCCAAGAAATAGTGTCTGGATCATGGAGATTTTCACCATCGATTCCTGTAGAAGCAAGAGTTTTACCGTCAGCACTCCAAGTAACATTTCTTAGAGAATCACTATATGCATTCACGGTTTTAATTAATTGACCTGTGGCTACATTCCAAAATTTAATGGTTTTGTCTGAACTGGCGGAGGCAAGAGTTTTACTGTCGGCACTCCAAGTAATATCAACAACTGTATATTTATGCCCAGTCAAAGTTTGAATTAATTTACCTGTAGTCGCATCCCAAAGTTTGATAGTTGTATCTGCGCTAGCTGAAGCAAGTGTCTTATTATCAGGACTCCATGTTACATCTAAAACAGCATTATTATGTCCAGTTAGGGTTTGGATTAATTTACTTGTGGATGCATTCCAAAGTTTGATGGTTTTGTCTAGACTGGCAGAAGCAATAGTTTTACCGTCGCTACTCCATGCCACACTATTAACAACATCGCTATGTCCAATTAATGTTTTGTTTTCTTTCGTTGGTTTGTTTGTAATTAACTCTGTTTCATTTTTAGCAAAGTTATTAAAATCTATATCCCAGATTTTAATGGTTTTGAATGCCTTTCCAGAAGCTAGTTTTTTACCATCGCGACTCCAAGCTACATTCCAAGACACAGGTATATTGATGCCAACAGTTTTGAGTGATTTACCTGTGGATACGTCCCAAAGTTTAATAGTTTTGTCTTGACTTACAGAAGTAAGATTACCATTATTATTCCAAACGACATCAATAACTGTACTGCTATGTCCAGCCAAGGTTTTAATTAATTTACCTGTAGATATATCCCAGAGTTTGATGGTTTTATCGCCACTGGCAGAAGCAAGGGTTTTACCGTCATAACTCCAAGCCATACCGTTAGTAAAAGTACCATCTGGTACGTCATTAACTCCTACATTGGTATGTCCTGTCAAGGTTTTGATTAAATTACCCGTGGTTTTATCCCAGAGTTTGATGGTATTATCGTTAGCCGCAGAAGCTAGTATTTGACCGTCTACGCTCCAAGCTACACTACTGATGTAAGAATTACTATGCCCTGCTAAGGTTTTAATTAATTTTCCTGTGGTTGCATCCCAAAGTGTTATGGCGCCATCATTTCCTGCAACTGCGAGAGTTTTACCGTCTGCGCTCCAAGTTAAACCATTACTTGCTTTACTTGTAAAAGTTTTAATTAATTTACCAGTGGTTGTATCCCAAATAATAACTTCGCTCCCATTACTAGAAGCAAGGGTTTTATTGTCAGCACTCCATGATACGTTTAAGGCGCCATATTTGTGTCCACTCAGGGTTTTAATTAATTTACCTGTGGTTCCATCCCAAAGTTTAATGGTTTTATCGCCACTAGCAGAAGCAAGAATTTTACCGTCATAACTCCAAGCAGTATCATCAACGTCACTGCTATGCCCATTTAAAGTTACTTTTTCTGTAACTTCTTCATCTTTGACTAAATTATTTAAATCCCAAAGTTTAATAGTTTTGTCTTGGCTTGCAGAAACGAGAGTTTTACCATCCTGACTCCAAGATACACTCATAACAGGATTATTATGTCCAGCTAGGGTTTTTATACGTTTACCCGTGGTATCCCAAAGTTTGATTGTATTATCCACACCCGCAGAAGCGAGAATTTTGCTATCTCTACTCCATGCTACACTTGTGGCGCCGTAACCGTGTCCATAAAGGTTTTTGATTAATTCACCTGTAGTTGCGTTCCAGAGTTTGATAGTTTGGTCATCGCTAGCAGAAGCAATCATTTTACCATCGCCACTCCAAGCGACACTGCTGAGATAACCCATATGTCCATAAAGAGTTTTGAGTCGCTTACCAGTAGTAACATCCCAAATAGCAGTACTATCTAAGCTTGCAGCAGCAATGTTTTTGCCGTCGGGACTCCAAGCTACACCAACAACTGCATAGCTATGATTTAATGTTTGAATTAATTTACCTGTAGTTGCATCCCAGATATTGACGTTGTTATCTAAACCACTAGAAGCAATAGTTTTACCGTCTGGACTCCAAGCTAAACTGCGAATACTATTATGTTTTGCTAAGGTTTTGATTAAGTTACCTGTGGATACATCCCAAAGTTTGATGGTGTCGTCGAAACCGCTAGAAGCAATAGTTTTACCGTCTGGACTCCAAGATATAGTATTGGCGCCGCCATTATGCCCAGTCAGAGTTGTGATTAACTTATTCGTGCTTGCATCCCAAAGTTTAATACTGTTATCGTGGCTTGCAGAAGCAATAATTTTGCCGTTGGGACTCCAGGTAACAGCATTGACGACATTGCTATGACCAGCTAAAGTTCTTGGTTCTGTTGTCATAATTTGATTGTTTGCTATTAAACTTTTGCTTTGACTGAAAATTGTTTGAGAATAACTTATTTGTGCTTGACAAGATAAAGTTATAGTGAGTGCAGCTACTCCAAACCCCACTGCAATATTTTTACTACAATTAACCATCTCAAAAAATCTTCGTAAATCCATAGCTATTGCCGTTTATAAAAAGCAAATATTGATGCTGATATGTAGTATGAGCATACAATTCGCTGCTTTAGTGTTGTTATTCTCAATATACTTCTATAGCTTTCTAAACAAGTATTCCACTTGTGCAGGAATATAAACTGTCATTAGCCATGTAGCGAGCATTATTCAATATACTTCACCCTACTTCACCCTACTTCGTAATCTATACAAATAGTTTTTAATTTTAGGCGCCGGAGATATTAGAATTATTTTCATAGCTATAAATAGCCATTTCTAGACTTGCACAAAACTTATGTACTATATCTTTAATTTTCTACATGTATAATATGGTTGTAAATAAATTAATTTCAGCATACGAAAGCTTTAGTTTCCAGTTACTATTGCTATTACTAAAACAAGACCCTAACACAAACGTGTTTATATCGCCTTTTAGTGTAGCAATAGCTTTTGCAATGGTGTATAATGGTGCGCGCGGAACAACAGAGCAAACAATCGCTAAGGTTTTAGGATTCAAAGGGTTAAATATACAAGAAATTAATGCCGCTAACAAATTCCTAATGTCAATAGGAAACAATACTGATACTCATAACCAATTAGGATTTGCAAATTCACTCTGGGTAAGACCCGATATTTCACTAAATAATAATTTTGTTCAGCAACTACAAGAAGCTTATAATAGCAAGGTTGCAAATCTAGATTTTCCTCATCCCGGCGCCGCTATAACTATAAATCAATGGGTAGAAGAGAAAACTCAGGATAAAATTAAACAATTAGTTACACCAGATGACATTGTAAACGCAATTTTAGTTCTAATTAATACAATTTATTTTAAAGGAACATGGACGTATCTATTTGATAAACAGAAGACAAAAGAGCAAAGTTTTTCCTTACCCGATGGTAGCCAGAAGTCACACCCTATGATGTCACAGTCAGGGCAATATCTATATTACGAAACTGAAAAATTTCAGGCTGTCAGCTTACCTTACGGAGATAGGCGCCTTAGCATGTACATTTTTCTTCCCAAATTATCATTTTCGATAAAAGAATTTCAACAGCTTCTCACTGTGGAAAATTGGCGAAGCTGGATATTTCAGTTTAATGAAATGGAGGGCGATATTGTTCTGCCTCGTTTCAAGATTGAATATGGCAAAATTTTAAATGATGCTTTGATTAATCTTGGTATGGGCGAAGCTTTTTCTGTTGATGTCAACTTTGAAGGTATAGGAGCGGGAAATTTAACAATTAGCAAAGTTATTCATAAAGCGATTATTGAGGTTAACGAAGAGGGAACTGAAGCTGCTGCTGCGACTGCTATTACAATGGTAAGAAGTATGGGGTTTACGTCTAAATTTAGAATGATTATTGACCGCCCGTTCTTTCATGCAATTCGCGATAACCAAACTGGCGCCTTGCTATTCATGGGTTTTGTTTTTAACCCAGTAGAATAAATACAAAAAAGACGCAATTTATCATAGCGTTGAAAACCATATTGGCAACGGATTATTAACGGATGTAACGGATAGTTTATTTTATCGAGCCAATATTTTTGTGCCTAATATACTGGGGACGGATTACAATTTTACTTTTAAATAAAGTCAAAATCTTAAAGATGCTACCCTACCCTTCGGGATATCCTACCCTGCGGGAAAACTCCGTTTACGGATAACGCGAAAACTGCGTTAACGTTCCTCAGCATGACGTGAGATGCTTCGTTCCTCAGCATGACATTAGTACATATTTTACCCGTTTACAGTATAACTTATCCGTTACATCCGTTATATCCGTTGCCCTAGTTATCTATCAGTGGACAAGGAACGGATTTTTTACCAGACCAATCAGTGAAATGATTATTATTTCGATAATGTCTAGGAGTTTGCATTAACAATGACCAAGCTTCTTTTACATCGATGAGATTATATTTTTCTGGGTAGTGTTGAATGAGTAATTGTTGCACTAAGGGATAGTAGTTGGAATTCATGCTTGGGAATATGTGATGTTCGGTATGGTAGGAAAAATTGAGATGCAGCAAATCAAATATTTTTGGCATTCTCAAAGAAAGACTGTTAACTAAAGGGTCGTTGACATCTGTCATTTCACAAATCATATGATTTGTATAAATGTAAAACATTGCTCCGGCATAACCAATGGCGATTGGTATAATATAAGCCAGTACTATTTTTAACAAGTCAAATTGTAAGTATGCTAAGATACTTCCATGAATTGCTATGATTCCTAACCATTCTATGGCTATTGTACGCCGTTCTTTGGCGCCTACTGTAAAGGCAGCAGGAACGTAATTGACAGATTTGCTATTAAATAATAATACAGAAGTTAAATTCCGAAAGTTGTGTACTGCCCAAGCTGATGCCATACCTAACATCAATCCAAATGGATTTACTTCTGCTGAGGGAACAAATTTATCTTGAATCCATTTTCCCCAAGTGTCTGGTTGGCTTGATAAATAGTTTCGGTCGGGGTCACCGAATGAATTGGTTTTGTTATGATGTTCTCGGTTGTGGACTGCTAGCCAAAATGTTGGTGGCATTCCTAGCATTGTCATTCCTAAAAAACCAAACGCATAAACTAAGCGAGGATTTTTGATGACGCTGTTATGGAGTAGTTCGTGAGAACTAAATAGTAATACTATTATGCTGTTGCCCATTATTAGAGATAATGGTAGGTATAGCCACAATAAGTATACGGGCCATTGATTTAAATAAGATGCTATACCCCAACCGAGAATCAATATTGCAATATTGATGAGTAGGATAGTTAGTTTATTTGAATTTTTTAGAAATGCTTCGTCTGGCAGTAGAGGACGTATTTGTTTTACGTATAATCCGTGCCGAATCAAATTTGGTTCGTTAGCAATTGTCATAAGGTATTTTTGGATTGTTTTGATAATTTGAGCTATGAAAATCAAAAATAAAGCGCCCAAATTTCGCTGTATATCCGTGATGGTTAGAGCAAAATACCTAGGTGTAATAGGATGTGCGTATCTAATTTTCGTTTCTGTGCTACAAACACCTTTACTAGTATATACCAGAAAATGCTGAGAAGCTCGTAATAAGCACTTCAGTGCTACAGGGGGTTGCACAGGTGGCGGTCGCTTAGTTGCATCGTGTTTGTCTGTAAATAATCTTGTACCCAGTTGCAAGCATATTCTAGTTCGTTAAGGGTGCGAATTTGCTTTAAGTCCCACAAAATTACTGTACTTTCATCACCTCCGGATATTAGTGTGTTACCGTCGGTTGTAAATGCAAGGCTGATTACCATACCCGAATGTCCTGGTAATGTGGTTAGCAATTTACCTGTTGTACTCCACAGTTTTATAGTGTTGTCTACGCCTGCTGTTGCAATTGTATTACCATCAGGACTAAATGCTATTCGCGTTAATCCTCGACTTTGCCCCCGAATTGTTTTGATTAAGCTGCCATCTAAGCGCCAAAGTTTGAGGTTATCGTTTCGACTAGCTGAGGCTATAATATTTCCTTGTGGGTTAAAGGCAACTCCCCATACACCTCCTTGTACAGGAAGTGTTGCTATTGCTTTGCCATCAGTTTTCCATAGTTTCACGGCGCCATCTACACTCGCACTCGCAAGGGTGTCTCCTTTTGGACTAAAGGCTAATTTCCAAATTCTTCCTTCATGGGCGACAATGTTGTGTAAGAGTTTTCCCTCAATTGTCCACAGTTTGATGGTTCTGTCATCTCCCGCAGAGGCGATAGTTTTCCCATCTGGACTAATTGCTACCGCATAGATGTCCGCCTGATGTCCCACCAACGTTCGCAACAACCTAAGCTCAGATTTTTCTGGTCGCAACTCCCAAAGCTGTAATGTCCAGTTCTGACCACCAGTTACTATAATTCGACTCTTTGGGCTGAAGCTGACGCTGCGAAATGCTAATCCTTTGTCTTGAATTGTTTTCCACAGCGTTCCATCTCGGCGCCATAATTTGAGCATATCACTACCAACGGAAGCAATCCACTCACCATCTCGGCTAGTAGCTACATCCCAAACCGTATCCTCATGACCGTAGAGCGTTTTTAAGAGCAGTTTATTACGTTTCCATAGTTTAACTGTGCCATCCTCACTCGCAGAGGCAATTATGAGACCGTCAGCACTTAATACTAAATCCCTAATCACCGCATTATGCTGCTTTAAGGTTTTGTGCAAGGTTCCATTCGGCTTCCACAATTTGACATATCTATCCTGACCAGCAGTGGCAATATATTTACCATTAGCACTACAGTTCACTGCGATAATTGGATTGGAACCCTGGAGTGTTCTTTTGAGGGCACCGTCTAGTTGCCACAATTTAGCTGTGCGGTCACTACTACCAGACACTAATAAATTAGTTTTTGGGCAAAATGCTACATTCCAAACGGGAGCTTGATGACCTGTAAGGGTGTTGAGCAAATTGCCATTAATATTCCACAACTTGACCATATTATCGACCCCAGAGGAAGCAACTGTCTGGCTATCTGGACTAAAGGCAACACCCCAAACCGCTTTTTTATGTCCTGTTAATGTGGTTTGTAGTTTGCCGTCAAGGCGCCATAATTTTACTGTGCTATCTGCACTAGCTGAAGCAATGAGTTTGCCGTCCGGGCTGATGGCAACTTTCCAGATGGGTGAATAATGCGCTTGAATTGTTGAGAGGGGAGTTGCTAGACCTGTGTTATCTAGGCGCCACAAATGCATAAAGCCATCCAAACCGCCAGTAATAAGCAGGCGCCTGTCAGGACTAAAAGTAACGCTAAACTGTGTTGCCTTCTGTTGCAAAGTTTGCACTAACGCGCCGTTTCGTTTCCATATTATAACGGTTTTGTCGTTGCTGCTCGTAGCAAAAAAGTTTTCATCAGTACTAATACTGACACTTAAAACACCACCTTGATGCCCAATAAGGCTATTAAATTCGTTGGTTCCATAAACAGTTTGCCGCAAGGCGGTTTCTACATCAGCACTTGTTTTAGCATCAACTAAAGGTTGATTTTGCAGTTTGCGTTTGGCTTTAATGGCAGCGACCATTGCATCTAACTGCTGATTAGAAGCAAATAATCCCTGTGATGATTTTTCTAAAGCCTTGATTTCGCTGATTCTGGCTTCGCGTTCGCTTTTAACTACGTTGCGGTATTGGAAAAAATTGGTTATTCCCAAAATTAGAGACACAAACAATCCCGTTGTTACTGCACGAAGAAAAAACTTTTGGAACTTGGCTGCTTTTTGTGCTGCAATCAATTGTGCTTCAACAGCTTTGGCTCTTTCTGCCTCTAGTACTAGTTTCATTTCTTGACGGTCATGTTCTTCGCTCTTAACTAAAAATTGATAATCTAAACTGCTCAAACTCTTACCTTGTGCCCATTGTTGAGCGTCAATTAATGCTTGTCCGCGCAGCAATCGGGATACATCTGTCTGTTTGGAAGCAATCCAAGCATCAAAGGTTTGGGAATAGGGACGCAAGGAACTTAATTGTTTCTCTACCCACTCAATGTTAAATACTTCTTGATAAATCCGGTTTTTTACTCTTAGGTATCCCTGGTGTTTTTCAACTAGTCCAGATAGGATTAATTCGGTTTGCTCTTGGCTATTATCGGTTTCTACCCCCCTTGCCTCTTTTGATAAGGGGGGTTCTAATGTTTGTAAAATTTGTTGATAAATTCCCAGTAGTCTGCTGCTTAAATGCTCGTTACGAAGAAGCCGATTTTGTATTGTGCGTAGGTGTTCTGGCTCGTCTTGGGATTGCCAATTGTCTATAACGTGTGTTTGTACTAACAGTGCTAATTGTGACTCTTGAATTTCAGAACTTTGTTGGGTTAGATTCAAATTTGCCACTAAATTACATAGTTTTTGAGTTAGAAATGGCTGTCCAGAAGTCCAAGCTAATATTTCTGCCATAACTGCTTGGGGATTACTGACTTTACCTTTTAATCCTTTTATTAACGGTTGTGCTTCGTTTAATTTAAATCCATGTAGTTCTATCGCTGTGCCAATATTAAAAGGAGTGCGGTTTTTATCAGCAATTAAATCGCTTGGTGTTGCAACTCCAAAAATAGCAAAGTTCAGACGATTGTATTCCGGATTTATAGCTCTTTTATTATAGCAGTAGCGAATCAATGCAAAAAAATCATCTATAGAAAAATTTAAACTTAGAATACTATCTATTTCATCAAAAAAAATAATTATTTTTTCTTGAGGTAATTTAACTAAAAGTATATCTTCAATAAAATAAGTTAACTGTTGCAAAAGCGATAGACCTTCTTCTGAACTCCACCAAGCTTTTAAATCCAATTTGCTTATACTATTAACTCCACGCCAAAGTTGAGTAATAATGCCTTTATACCACTGTGATGGAGTAATATTTTGGCTACCTACACTAGTCATATCTACTACTATAGATATGTATCCTTCTTGTCGCAATCTGTGTATTGCACTTACCAACAAAGAAGATTTGCCCATTTGCCGGGAGTTGAGAACATAGCAAAATTCTCCAGCGCCTAGAGCATTATAAAGTGTTTCATCTGCCTGTCTACATACGTAAGTAGGCGCATCCGGGTTAAGACTACCCCCAACTTGATAGTTGTAATCACTCATGCAACCAATCCTTAACATAAAGTTTATGCGTCGCTTACATTAATAATGGGCGCCGTAATTTCTAGTTTTGAGTATTTTACTCTACATTGAGAGTCTTTGTTGCTAAAATCGACGTACAAAAAGTTATAAATTGTGCCATTCATTTTGGAGGTATATCTCTTTATCACAGAGACGTAGAGGCAAGAGTTAAGAGAGGCACCGAAGCTTTATTACATATCAAAAATATTGCTGTTAAGTGTAATTACTGTAATTGTAAATAGTTTTAAGCCTTTGTATTTATCTAAAACTGCGAATAAATTTACATTAAGTTTACCAAGTATTGTAATTAAAAAAGTAAATTAATAAATGGAAACCAAACAATTTTAAATAAATCATACAAACACTCATGAAAGCCACTATTAAACACTTATTAATCACTTCAATTGCAACCAGTGTTAGTTTAATCGCTACAGTTCCAGCTTTTGCTACTGGTTTAGTTCGACCTAGCGATATTCAATTTACAACTAATGGTGTTGCCAATACAACAACGAATAGACCTAATATTAACACATGGACATATAGTTCAGGTACTCCTGTTTACGATTCTACAGGTATTGGCGGAGTTCGGCGTCGAGTATTGAATGACTTTAATAACTACGGCAATATGCAAAAAGCTGCTGCTGCTATTAGTGATAATGATAGTGCTACCAACGTTGAATTATTCACGAATGGAGAAACGATAACAGACAATGTTGGATTTACCGCTAATTTAGGAAAAAACCGTATTAAAGTTGAAAGTGTTACCAAAGCTGACTGGAAAGATGGCAAATTGGCAAAATCCTGGTTAACAGGGTTTGGTAGTGCTTATGGTTCTTTGATGCAAGGTATTACTACACAACCTGGCTCAAATTTGTTCAAAGATTTTCAAACCAACTTTGATGCTATTGCTGGCTACCTCAGTACCAACGGCTTTAACTCTGCTGGTGATGCAAATATTGGTGATATCACTTATAATACTCAAACTAATCAATTAAATGTTGATTTAGTTGGACACTTAGATGTAGTTACAAGATATCAACCTTCTAACTACGCTCGCAACAGTACAGGAAATCCAATTTTTGATCAAATGCTGTTGGCTTTATCAGCACAGTCGGCTAAAAATAAAACTCCTTTTCAAATTAGTGAAATTGCAAAAATTACATTTAATGACCAAGTAGATTATGCTTTTAGTTTCAGAGCTATAGAATCTGGTGGTATTGCAGGTGACCGGAATACAAGAACCGATACAACATCTCACACAGGTGTTTATCGTTGGACTAATAATTATGCATCTGTGCCAGAACCTTCTTCATTGCTTGCGCTTTTAAGTGTTGGTGGTATAGCGTTTGCACGACGTAAAATAACTAAAAGTGTATCTAATTAGTTACTCTAGAAACCGGGTTTCTCTGAGATAAATTTCCCTCTCTCTGTAATTATGCAGGGAGAGAATTTTTGTTGCAATATTTATCGTATGATTATTCTCAAAATTACGATGTTGTTATAAACGCCGATAATGTTAAGCGCTCAAAGCTTACTTCTGAATCCATTTTTTTCTAGAAGCTATTGATATTGGCACCTGTCTAGACTTTATAAACTCAAGCGTCGAAGTTTTAATTTCTTCAATACCACTACTTAATTGCTCAGGTAGTAAACTTTCGCGCATCTTCCAACTCAGTCCCTAGATGAATGTTTTATTAACAGCAGTTTCCATTGATAATTAGGTATAATATTATGCATTGCATTAGCAGTGTTATTGATTATATCAAGTTTTTAAGGTTAAGATATATTTCCGTCATAATTTTTTACTTTGATACGTGGATAACGTAAAAACACTCGATGAATTTAAAGTAATTACAGGCGCCAATGGTAAGTTTTTGGTTGGTCTTGTAATACGTAGTGTTGAGAGCTTATTTAAAGAAAAACTAAGAAAAGCGCATTAACTCCTGTTAAAGATGGATAAAGTCTGAAGAGGTAAACTGTGTTGTTAAAAGCAGGGGTTATCTGTAAATGGCAAGCTTGAATAAGTCTTTACATAAGCATACTGGGTTTGGCACCTTGCCTTTGGCGCCTGAGTTACGTAAAGCTGAAGCGTTTATAGTGCGGGGACAATGGTTGGAAGCACGTTATATTTTAAATGCTTTATCACATGATTATCCCCAAAATCTTGATGTTTTATTAAATCTCGTAAATGCTTGCTACGAAGTTAAGGATATTCCTGGTTATACGCGCGCGTGTGAGATGTTATTAGCTGTACAACCTAATAATGCTGATATTGCTTATGGGTTAGCTGGTGGATATTTTTTAACGCAGCATTTATTATTAGCATTACAAGCTTTTCGTAATGCTTTGAGTAAATTTCCTAACCATGAACGCGCTGCTGATGCTGCTGTTAAAGTAGCAGAATTAGAAGCTAAAACAGAAAAATTAGTTGCTGATATTGGTTTGCTAGAAGAACGTGGATTGGAAATAGCTATATTACATGAACGTGGACAGCTATATTTAGAACAGTGTGAGTACGTGAAAGCACGTCAAGCTGAAGAAGCTGTTTTACAAGCGCGTCCTAATTTTGTTTCGGCTTATAATAATCTTAGTTTGATTAGTTTTGTTGAAGGTAATTTGAACGAGGCTATTAGTACTTGTCAAAAAGTTCTTGATATCCAACCTGATAATATACATACGCTTGCAAATTTAACACGCTTTCTTTGTCTTAATGGTCAGTTTGAAGACGCTAAACTTATTGCTCAACGTCTCAAAGGTACTAGTGCTAAAGCTTGGGACTCTTGGACAAAAAAAGTTGAGGCACTCGCTTACTTAGGTGATGATGAAGGAATTTTACAAATTTACGAAGAAGTTAAATCGCACGATGACACGAAAAGCGGTAGTGGTTTATTCTACCACTTGGTTGCCGTGACTATGGCTAGGCTCTCTAGGCTTGATGAAGCACGCGAGTTGTGGAAGAAAGCACAAAGCTATTTGACAGGCGCCCATTTAGTACAACAAAATTTAGATGACCTTAAAAAACCAATTGCACAGCATCATGCACCTTGGGCTTTTAGTTTAGAACAATGGGTGACACAAAAAACCATTGACCAACTTAAACTAGTCATAGGCGCCAATGCTAAATCGTCATATGATGCACAAAAGTCAAAAGCCATACAAAAATTCTTAGCCGAACATCTAAATTTTGCCTCTTTAATACCCGCACTTCTAGACCGAGGTGACATTACTGGACGCGAACTAGCTTATAGTTTAGCTTTTTTAGCTAAAACCCCCGACATGCAAAACGCAATGCGTAACTTTGCACTCAGTCAACGTGGACCAGATGAAATGCGTTACCATGCTGCAACCAACTTATCAGCAGTAGGTTTATTACCAGAAACCATCCGTATGTGGTTACAAGGCAAGTGGCAACACATCAGTCTTCTTAGCTACGAATTCCATAATGAACCAATATTTCGGCATTCACCAGAAGTTCATGATATGCTAACACAAACGTACTGGTTAATGAAAACACCCACACCTGAAGCATTAGAACAAGCTGAAACAATCCTCAAACAAGCTTTAGAAATTACACAATCTCCCACCATACTTAATAATCTTGCACTTTGCTACGAACATCAAGGACGTAAAGAAGAAGCACAACGACTGTTACGTGAGGTCACAGAACAATTTCCTGACTATATATTATCCAAAGTTGGTGTCGCACGCGGACATATAGTCAAAGGTGAACTCGACGCAGCGCTCGAAATACTCAAGCCCATTATGCAGCGCAAACGCTTCCACTACGACGAATTTTCAGCATTTAGCAACGCTTACATAGAACTATTAGTAGCAAAAAAACAACGCGACGGCGCCCGTGCATGGCTGAAAATGTGGGAACGCATTGACCCAGAACGCACAGATGTACGTTTATGGAAAGATAAATTAGAAGGGGGGTTAATCCAACGCTTAGAACGCAGCAGCGAATGGTAAAGCACCAAAATTAAACAAACTGCTTTCATGCACCATCATATATAGATGGTGTGTAAAGCCGATAAAAGTACCCTGATGGGTAATGCCATCCATCGCATAGACATGTTACCAATATCACCCCTTTTTTGGCGCCAAAAAAAAATTGGACAATTTTTCCATTAGCACTTGACACACTTAAGAACTTTGGTTAAAACTATTTATAGAGGCAAGCGGGTGGGAGTTACTTCTTAAAGAAGCTTCTGCAAGAGTAGAGAAAGGATAATATTTTCAGAAAACTTTCTTACTCATCCGGAATGACTCGATTTAACTCTGTAGAACAAATTATTCCAAACGATAAAAACTACATTGCAAAACAGTAATATTACTGGAATGGCAATGATGTTAAATCTCTAAGGAATGACTATTTACTTAAAACTTAAAGGGCTTTTTGTCGTTTTTAACACTTAAGTTGTTTAGGTAAGTAAATTTAATCTTAAAAATCAACACACAACTAACAAGGTATATAAAAATGTTGAAGAAATCTTTGGTTCTAGGTGTACTCGCAGCGATGACAATGGCGCCAGCAGCATTTGCAAATGACCAGGTACAAGGAAACACCACTGTTACAGACATTAATGTAGGTGTCGTGGGTAATGGTAACAGAACTAGTGTTGACAATACAACAAACGTTGGTCAATACCAAACCAAGTATGAGTCACGTCGTGGTAGCAGATACAATCGTCGTAGCTGTCGTCCTAGTGGCAACCAAGTTCAAGGTAATGTTACCGATACTGCAATTTCAACAGGAGTTGTTGGAAATTACAACCGCACCCGTGTATCGAACGTGACTAACGTTAACCAAGTTCAGTCTGCTGGTTGCTATTAATAAATAATTCCTGTTAATGACTTTTTATATCAAGCACGCTTTGTGCTTACAACAATACACACACAACTATTAAGGTATATAACAATGTTGAAGAAATCTTTGGTTTTAGGCGTACTCGCAGCAATGACATTGGCGCCAGCAGCTTTCGCAGGTCAAACACAAGGTAACAGCACCGTTACCACCATCGAAGCAGGTGTTGTAGGTAATGGCAACAGAACCAACATCAAGAACGGAACTAATGTACACCAATCTCAAAGCAAGTATGAGACTCGTCGCGTTAGACGCCACAGAAGTAAGTGCCCTGGTGGAAGCCAAACTCAAGGTAATGTTACTGACACTGCAATTAATACAGGAGTTGTTGGAAATCGTAACAACACCCGTATTAATAACGTAACCAACGTTAGCCAAGCTCAGTCTGCTGCTTGCTACTAAATTTAGATTGAGACGTGACATTAGAGACGTGTTCACGTAGTGTCCCGCAGGGAATAAATCACGTCTCTACAACAAACATCGAAACAACACACACACAACTATTAAGGTATATAACAATGTTGAAGAAATCTTTGGTTTTAGGCGTACTTGCAGCAATGACATTGGCGCCAGCAGCTTTCGCAGGTCAAACACAAGGTAACAGCACCGTTACCACCATCGAAGCAGGTGTTGTAGGTAATGGCAACAGAACCAACATCAAGAACGGAACTAATGTACACCAATCTCAAAGCAAGTATGAGACTCGTCGCGTTAGACGCCACAGAAGTAAGTGCCCTGGTGGAAGCCAAACTCAAGGTAATGTTACTGATACTGCAATTAATGCAGGAGTGGTTGGAAATCGTAATAATACCCGTATTAATAACGTAACCAACGTTAGCCAAGCTCAATCTGCTGCTTGTTACTAAATTGACATGTGAGACGTGACATTTGAGACGTGATAAATCACGTCTCTACAACAAACATCTAAACAAAACACACACAACTATTAAGGTATATAACAATGTTGAAGAAATCTTTGGTTTTAGGCGTACTTGCAGCAATGACATTGGCGCCAGCAGCTTTCGCAGGTCAAACACAAGGTAACAGCACCGTTACCACCATCGAAGCAGGTGTTGTAGGTAATGGCAACAGAACCAACATCAAGAACGGAACTAATGTACACCAATCTCAAAGCAAGTATGAGACTCGTCGCGTTAGACGCCACAGAAGTAAGTGCCCTGGTGGAAGCCAAACTCAAGGTAATGTTACTGACACTGCAATTAATACAGGAGTTGTTGGAAATCGTAATAATACCCGTATTAATAACGTAACCAACGTTAGCCAAGCTCAGTCTGCTGCTTGCTACTAAATTTAGATTGAGACGTGATTTATCACGTCTCTACAACAAACATCGAAACAAAACACACACAACTAATTTTAGGTATATAACAATGTTGAAGAAATCTTTGGTTTTAGGCGTACTTGCAGCAATGACATTGGCGCCAGCAGCTTTTGCAGGTGATCAAGTACAAGGTAACAGCACCGTTACCACCATCGAAGCAGGTGTTGTAGGTAATGGCAACAGAACCAACATCAAGAACGGAACTAATGTACACCAATCTCAAAGCAAGTATGAGGCTCGTCGTGTTAGACGCCACAGAAGTAAGTGCCCTGGTGGAAGCCAAACTCAAGGTAATGTTACTGACACTGCAATTAATGCAGGAGTTGTTGGAAATCGCAATAATACCCGTATTAATAACGTAACCAACGTTAGCCAAGCTCAGTCTGCTGCTTGCTACTAAATTTATCAATATATAGGAATAGTTAAAGCAGTCATGTTTAAAAAATCTTTAATTCTTGGTATACTTGCAGCTTTTGCAATGGCGCCTGTCGCATTTGCGGGTGAACAAATCCAGGGTGATACCGGAAACACAAATATTAATGCTAGTAACGTTGGTAAAAACAACAGAATCCGTATTACCAACAGAACCTACGTTATTAGGTCACAAAGAAGAGCTAAAAAGCTTTTGTGTCAAACCCCTACCAATCAAACTCAAGGAGGCACCAACGACACAAATATCTCAGCAGCAAACAACGGAAATCGTAACCGTATCAAAATTATTAATACTAACGTTGTTCAAGGTCAACAATCTGCTATCTGTTCTAAAAGATAGTACACAAAAACAAAACTTATTAGGTATACAAAAATGAAAAATTCTATCTACGCTCTTGGTTTACTCGCTGCTGTACTTATGATTCCTAATGCAGCATTCGCTGGTTCCAAGCAAGACGCAAATCAAGAACTCAATCAATCTGTATATGTTAATGGTTCTGGCAACTCAGCCAATGTTAACGGTACCCAAATTACCACCCAAAACCAACGTAAAAGAGGATATTGCAGCCATCGCTCTGGTTCTCAACGTCAATATTCTGACCAACTTATGAATCAGAACGTTGGAATTGTAGGGCGCCGTAACACAGTTAACGTTAACGGAACGCAGAAAACAACCCAACAACAAGCTAGAGGTTGCTAATAGAAACCGGGTTTCTACGCAAAATATTTATTTATATTACAAATATTGACAAGAAACCCGGTTTCTTCAATGTTTCTTTAATTTATCATCACATATACGGAGAAAATCATGAAACTAAAATTAATTGCTCTAGCTACTGTAATGAGCGCGCTGCCAACACTGGTTCCCACATTTACACCAAAAGCTAGCGCTACCTGTATTAACGTTGCTGTTGATAACCAAATTGCAGTTGGTGCCAAACGAGCTAACCAAACAAGAAATAACAGTCAAAGCATTAGCAAAGATTGTTTTGGTAATACCTCTACTGCAACTGGAACTCAAGTTTACACAGGAGGAGGTAGAGTCAATCAAACCATTAATAGAACCCAACATCTATCTGGTGGTAAAAACCCAACAGGTGTAAGAATGCCACATATTAACATTAATGTTGGCACTCAAGTAAACGTACCTGGTCGCAAGCGCTAATTTACAGAAACCCGGTTTATTGTTTATATTGCTTAGAAACCGGGTTTCTTTAATTTAAGTAATTGTAACAAATTGTTGCTCCCTCCTGGGGGCTTTCGGCATTGTTGGATAAATTAGTGGTAGAGGTCAGATATATTCGGTCTCTACATTTAGATTTAGATACATTTAGACATTATTTACTTTTTTATCTCTAATTAAAACTTATGCGAAAACTACTTCTTTACGGTCTTCCCCTTGGCTTAATTATCAGTCTGTTCACCTTGTTCAGCAATAATTCTTATAGCCAACAAACCTCAACGGTAAAAACTAGTATTAGCTCAAAACAAACTTCGTCTCCTAAGCTACTAAAAAGCTCCGCGCAAGAAATAGACGACGACTCGTATGAAGACACAGAAGATGTTGATGATGATAATGTCAACTTTACATCTTCCAGTACTCAAATATCAGATAACACAAACATTCAGAGTGATAGCATAAATATAAGTGCAGCGAATCGTAGACAACCTCATATACTAAAAATCAACTCTGGTGGCGCCAAAATACGAGGAGTAATAAAAGTTAACGGAAAAATAGTCCGGCGCCTAAATGGCAAACAATCTCAAATTAATTTATCACCTTACTTAACTAGAGGACAGAAAAAAGTAGAAATATCAGGTAGTTACACACCAGCGACAGCATCTGTAAAAGTAGAAATGAACAGTACCGACAACAATATCACCCAGCAAACAAGCGGAGATGGAAACATAAATTACACCTTAAATTTCAACGTAGAGTAGGGTGCGTGAAAGCCATTACAAACCACAAATAAAACGCAAAATCAAACAGCTTTCACGCACCAATATATAATTTGACTGATTTAATACCCTGCTAGGACTAAAAACTATACCTATTTTAGGTACTTGTATACAAATTTTACAGATGAAGCTTTGATACTTAGAAAATGTGAACCGTGGTTCACATTTTGGTTCCAAAACGAATTAGTGCCATTAAAATTCTAATTAGCTTGGACGCACTACGCGAATTAATTTACCTGACAACGGTTCTGATACTGTGATTGCTTCGTTAATTCGAGTCGCCATCCTAGACCTATCCATATCGTTTGTAATCACAATAATACCTGCATGATTTGGATTAGCTCTGTGGAGTTCACTAACTATTCTCGGAAACTGTTCGTCTGCGTACAAACGAGCCATTGATTAAGCAACCTCATTCGCGTGGATTACTGCTTCTATTTCTTCTGGATGCGCTTCTGCGTATACCCAAGCGTTGACTAAATCAGCAGCACTAATATGAGGATAATCTTGTAATAGTTGAGCTTCAGTAATGCCAATACGACGTGCTTCTACCAGTAACCACACAGCAATGCGGGTTCCTGCAATACATGCTTCTCCACCACATACACCTGGCGTTTTTGTAATCCCTTTGGCACCGATGTTAATGGTTTGAGTTAAGCTTTGGATAATAACTGCTTTTTCGGTTGATGGCAAGGCAAGAATTTGACTTTCTAGTTCTTTAAGAGTCATATATAAAAGATTTATTGGGCTTGATTTGATTGTAGCGACTATTGCATCAATCTCTCATGTTATGGCGATTAAAACAGGTAGTAGTAAAAATTATTTAAATTTATCCAACTGCAAATACTTATAAATAAACCAGCATTTAATTATGCTTCCGATAGGGTAAAGAATGAATAATGGTGCGAAAAAACTACCGAAATACATCCCAGCAAAACCAGTTACCCACGAAACAACACCTACAGATAGCCAATAATTATTTAGAGGAATACTAAATTATATAATACTGATGCATTAATACCCAACGCCCTTAACAAATACGTGCGTTGTTTTCTCTGTGTCTCTGTAGTTAAAAAGAATACACGTATTTATTTTTTAAACTGGTAATATAGCGGTTTTTTTGCGTTCACGGAGTGTCTCCGGAGGAGAATATTACTTAATTTCTAAGATAATTAGTAGCAATATTTACCTGAAACGAGCGTAAATAGATGGCGCCTTTGGTTTTACAATGGTTATGGAAGTCTGGTTTCATATTCGATTAATGCTCTACTGTCTTCTGATAAATCTGTTGAACCTCTCAATAATATTTCTTCGTTGATTCGATATATTAAATTGTATCTAAATGGTTCATCGACTATGAAGACTCGTGATACTGATAATGAGAAGTTTCTATTTACGTTAAATCCTGCTTCTGCTGCTAATCCTAATACTGATGAACTTCTGTTTGTGCTACGGTTGTTGATGACTGTGGGATATAAACGTAGTTCGCTTAACCCTATTGTTTGACCGAGTGAACTGATTATTCCTTGTAGGGGTGTTAATATTCTATTTCCTGCTGCGGATATTATTCCTAGTCCTCCGTCTTGTTGGTTGAATGCATTAACGATAGTCCCCCCTATTAAAGATACTATTTCGGCTCTATTACGTCTTGGGTCACTTGTTAATTCTAAGTTGTCATTTATATTACTTGCTGGACCGTTGACACGTGCGAATACACGCACACTGCGTAATGTACCTAAGCTTGTTACTGGAACTTCATTTATTTCACCCGATATTGATGATGTGGGTAGTCGAGTTGCACTTGATTCTGGTACTATTGCTAACAATCTTACGTTCAGTATTGGGTCTAAACCTAGACTTGGTGTAAACGTTGCTGTTTGCTCGTATCCTCTTTCTAATACAAATTGTGTGGCAAATAAATTTATTTGTCCCCCTGTTAAGTTGATTACTCCTTCGGGAAGTGGTTTTTCTAATGTACCATTTATTGTTAAGGCGCCTTCTGCATCGAAACTCAAAAAATCTTGATTTGTGAAACTCGATAAAAGTGGATTAGTTAAATTTGTTGGCAATAGGTCACTTGTAACCCGCACGTTATCCTCTAATATTAATCTTAGTTCCGAAAACCCAATGGGAGGACGCTCTGTTGTAATATTTTCGTTCGTTGGTGTTTCATTCTCTTGTGTCTCTAATGCTTCTTGTTGTGGTTGCTGTTGTCGTTGTTGTCCTGACCGTTGAGTTATTGATACTTCTCCTGAAGCTAGTCTTATTGTTCCACCCAGTACTGGTTTGACTACACTTCCTGTAACAACCGCATCTCCACTTACTCCCCCTTCATACAGTCCTTGTAATCTCACATTCAGGTCATTTAATGATACTGTCAAAGGATTATTTACTGTTTGCTGCTCAAATATTCCTAAATTTCCTGCTGCTGTTACTCGTTCTCTATTATATAAAGCTTCTAAATTCTGCACATTTATTAGATCACGGTCAAATTGCACGGCGCCTGTTACATTAGTTAAAGGCTCTGTTAATGCTACCGTTGTTAAAGTCGCATTATTCACGTTTGCTATTCCGGTTATCGTCGGTTGACTCAATGTTCCCCCTATCGCTACATTGACCTCTCCCGTACCCGAAACCCAGTTAACTTGGTCGGTAAGTACGTTCAATAACGATAAACCATCATCTCTTACATTCGCTGTTATATTTATTTGATTACTTTCTGGTTCGGCGCCGAATGGTATTGCAGCAGGTATACTACCTATAATATTAAGTGGTTGTGCATCGGTTGCCGCTACTGTACTACCAAAATTCAAACGCGCATTATTTAAATTAAAACTCAACTGTGCGCTTTTTATCGGTTTAGAATTCAACGTCGCATTTTCCAGGGAAACATCCCCTTTCGCACTCGGATTTGTTAAACTACCACTTAGCGCTGTTAAAGCATTTATTTCACCTGTCGCATTAACTGGTAAATTACCAAATCGTTGTAATGCTGAAATTGGTAAGCTTGATACTCGGAACTGTCCTGATAAGTCTTTTTGTCCCAACTGTCCTGTAAATGCTAAAAGTCCACCTTCAAAACCTACTCGTAAAGGTTGCAATGTTAATACACCATCTGCAAAACCACCATTTGCTGTCACTTCCCCAATATTATAATTTCCCCATTCCACATTTGAACCATTTACATTAAAGTTTGTATTTAACCCCGACTGTAACGAACCTGTTACATCCAGTTTCGCACTGATTAAACCTTGTAATTCCGAAAGTGCTGGTATACCCGTTGCTTCTTGTTGTTGCTCAACTGTTTCCTGTTTAGCTATAACATCTGTAATCTCCTTAAATATATCCAACTGCGTTAACAAACTCACATCCTGTGGTATATATAACTCAGTTGTTGGTCTTAATACCGAAGCATCAGCTAATTGTGGAGACTCTACACCCGTAAATAAATCTTCAAAGTCATAAATACTCAATGCTTGTAAAAGCTTTTCGATTCTGGCTTGATTTACCGAAGCTTGAACTTGAACTTGACGATTCCCTTGTGTTTCTACACTACCACTCAATGAAATTAAACTATCGCCTACTTGGAATTGTCCATTATTTAAACTGGCAGTTCCATTCGTAAAGTCAAAGTTTCCTGTAAATGCTTCTCCTGCTATTCTACCAATTCTGGGTTGAACCACTGCAACGGCACCACTTGCATTTCTCGTTCTAATATTCGCAACAACGTTACCTGATATATTCCCTGCTAACGGTTGGATATTTGGGATATTCGCAGGAACAAGACTTCCTAAAACACTGACAGGAAAGTTTTCTGCACTGGCAATTAAATTATCTCCCTCTGTCCTACCCTTTGCAACACTTTCTCCACGTTGAATTATAAACGATGTCGGAAAATTATCGGCGCCTAGGTTCACTGCTATTCTATCTTGTTTGTTGCCTATCAAGGTAATAGCGGCGCCCGTTCCACCAGCATAACTCACACTTCCTGTCAAAACTGGGTCGAACGCTAAGTTATTTACAGCAAAGTTCCGTAACTCTAAATTTCCATTGGCAACAGGTGTGTTTAAATTACCCGTAACATTCCCCGTAAAATCTACTCTACCAGCCAAAGCTAAATTTGGTATTGTTACTGGCGCCTTAAGTAAGTTAAAGTTACGTGCAGCAACATTCAAATTCAAATCTGTAATTTGTGGTGTTTGACTTTCGGTGTTGACTGCTATTACACCATTTGCAGTTAACCCTGTAGTTCTCGCACTCAGTCCGACTTGTTGACCGTCCCACTGTAAGTTACCCACTACGGGTTGCTCAAGTACCGATACCCCTTGAGTTAAATTAAAATTTCCACTTCCACGAATATTTGAGAGAGCAAACGATTTTGTTGTTCCCCCTATATTAAAGCTACTATTCAACCGACCACGTAAATTCGACGAAAACTGATTTAAGGCAATTTGCTCAACACCACCATTAACTTGCCAACGACCGTTATTCAAACTGATGTTGTTTAAGTTGACTCTTCCTCCTGCTACATTATTTATAGTGGCAAGTCCTAATGCTCGGATATTCTCTAACTGTAACGAGTCTGTTGTACCCGTTAAATTCAACGCTGTATTCAAACTCCCCGATGACAGTTGTTTCGGTAACTGTAATTGATCAAAACGGTTCAACTGTACACCATCCGCACGAACAGCTACATTAAAACGTTTATCTTCTACCCTACCCCGTGCTGTCACCGTTCCACCAGCGAAGCGAATATTCGCATTTTGCAACTCTATATTATTATTACTGGCAATGCTAATTTCTCCCGAACTCGGATAAGTCGAACTCGGCGCCTGAAATTGTGCTATTGTCCTTAAATTACCCAGCACTCCCGAAATATTCGCATTCGCACTCACATTACCTATTGTAATTGGAGCATTCACTTTATATGCACGCGCTATCGCATCCCCTGGTATTTGCGAAGCGTTTAAATTCAAGTTGACTCGACCTTGTTGCGCTAACTGTATATTACCTTTACCTGTAACTACTCCTCCTATTTCTGGTGCCACTTTTAAGTTTTGTAAAGCAAGTTGTAATGAAGGAGTACCCAAACGACCAGAAACATTTCCATTGGCGCCGACATTACCTATATTTATAGGAAGTGCAATATTATAAACTTGAGCAACTGCATTTCCAGGAATTCCCGAAGCTTGTATATTTAGGTTGACATTACCTTGCTGCGCTAACTGTATATTACCGTTTGCGGTGACTGTTCCTCCTATTTGTGGCGCCACTTTTAAGTTTTGTAAAGCGAGTTGTAGTGGTTGACCGAGTTGACCAGAAATATTCGCGTTTGCAGCAACGTTACCAATATTGAGAGGGAGTGCAACATTATATATACCCGCAACAGAATTTCCAGGAATTCCCAATGCTTGTATATTTAGGTTGACATTACCATTTTGAGCAAGTTGAATTTTTCCACTTCCTAAAATTTGTCCTCCTAGGGTTGGTGTGACTTGGAGGTTGGAAAGGGTAATAACGGGTGTACCTGAAATATCTAGACGAAAGTTACTACTGACCGAGTTTAGTTGTAAACGGTCGATAGTCGCAAGTTTGACTGTACTAATGGTTCCCGTTGCGGTGGGTTGTTTGATATTGCCTTGAATTTTGACGTTTGCTTGGACTTGTCCGATAGCTGTAACTGGTGACTTTGCGTTGAGGGTGCTAAGAATGGTTTGAATATTTGTGGGTAGAATCAGCGCATTTAGATTGTAACCTGTTTGAGTATTGACGGCGCCTTGTACCTGGAGTGGTATTTTGCCAAAGTTCGTAGTCAGGTTATTTGTAGAGATGTTCTGACCTTGAAACTGTAAGTTACCTTGGGTGTTGGTAATTAATTGGGGAATATTATCTACTTTCGCGGTTATTTTATTTAAATCGGCGGTTCCGGTTACACTTATAGGCGCCTTCGGTGTAATATCTACAGTAAGGGAAGCATTAACGCTACCCGAAGTCGCACTTATCGGTGATTGCACTAATTTAGTTATATCAGCAACGAGTAAATCACGCGCTTGGACATTTAAGTTCGTCGAATTTATTTGTCCTGAGACTAACTGAGTTTTACCATCGATATCTACTTTACCTTGAGTATTGCGAGCAGAGGCGCCGATATCATACGTTAAGTTTGTTATGGTAGTGGCGCCTTGCTTCTCTGGTAAAATTCTGACAATACCATTTGCTTGATTAAAACCAACAGTAGTTTTAGGTATACCAGGTTTTGGTGTGGGTACTAAGGCCAAACTGGCATTCCGTATAATCAAACTTTCTAAATTAGTCGTGATAAAACCTTTCTCTTCTTTCCCTGTCTTTATTTGTGTATTTAACCACTGACCGTTTTTATCTTGCTCTAAATAAACACTCGGTTCGACTAAAGCGACATTTAAATTCAGAGTCCTAGTAAAAAGAACTTGTAAAGGATTAAATTGAACATCGATAGCTTTTGCTGTAACTCTATCTGGGTCTTGTGCAGTTGCGGGTATATTGAGCGAACTAAATCGGATACTGTTTAAAGTTACACTATCTACCTTACCTACTTCTACTGGTCGTCCGAGTAACTGAGCTAGATTCGTTTGAACTAAGGGTACTAAATCTTGAAGGATAAAATTTCTTAACCACCAGGCGCCACCAGTAATGGAAGCGAGTAAAACCACAATCAAAGCAATACTACCACGTCTCAACAGTAAAAGCCATAATCGACGATTAAGTGGTTCAGAATTACGCCCTGGTGGTAACTGTCTCATGATAATTTTAAGTAATAATTTACACTTTTAATTCCAATTAATGATTTATTTCAAGTAGTTTCCATACATCTAAACATTGTTTTACCCTATCAGACTTTTAGACTCTGTGCGAATAATATTAATCTAAACAGGGTATACAGCTACTTGACATCTATCGTAAGGTTAAAAATGCTTGTATTAAATGGCGCCATAGCTGTAAAACAATATAAGCGCCTGTTATCTGTTGAGCCGACTCTCCGCACTAAAGTGACGGAGAATAAGAGCGAAACCACAGAGCTATTACTAACCCCATTTCTTCCTAACTTTTTGCCCTTCAGAGAAGCTATCTGGTTAGGTTGTTTCGTCTTTACACAGTTCTGCTCTGCGGGGGAAATGACACCACCGGACTTAGAACTAGTCTTCGCACTTGCAGTTTTATACTCACCCCAAGCCTGTGTTAAGAACGGCTCCGTCCTCTCCCAATCT
The DNA here is from genome assembly GCF_003991905.1 of Dulcicalothrix desertica PCC 7102. Taxonomy (GTDB): domain Bacteria; phylum Cyanobacteriota; class Cyanobacteriia; order Cyanobacteriales; family Nostocaceae; genus Dulcicalothrix; species Dulcicalothrix desertica. The sequence goes on from NZ_RSCL01000002.1 coordinate 88,037, forward strand.
CTACGAGCTTGAGACACTTGAAGTTCATCGTCGTCATTGATATATCTACTCAAATACGCAGAAAATAAGTTACGCTGCATTTCAAAACCGCTCACATCTTTGTGTACTCTTTCTGATAGCGACTTCTTAATACGAGTCCCATCAAGATGTGTTTGAGATAACGCGGTTTTTCGAGTAGAAAATGTTGTGAATTGCCCGCCAGCACTTTCAGCCTTGCGTGCTAATTACGATTGAAAAAAACCAGGAGACTTGGCTGATATTGCTTTACCATATCTTTTCTGCCAGCCCCTTACGGAAACTTTTTCAGCTTTAATATTTTTACCAAATTCGCGAACTATTTTATTCGTCAAACCTCGATTTTGAGATTTACTGTAAGCAGCTTTACGTCTTTCTAATTCACGTTTTTTACGTGCATATTTTCGATAAGCTAACGAATGCTTCCAACGTCGAGAACCTTTTTTGACCTTACCCTTTTTGCGCTTATTGTTACGTCCAACTTTTTTGTCAAAGTCCGGTTCGTAATTATCTGGATTGGTCACACGGCGCGACCGCTCCATCTTGCGTTGCAAGGTTTTAATTTCTTGCTCAAACGTAGGTACATTTTCTGCAAATGGGAATAAACCAGCTTTGTTGTCACCAACTACAGCTACGTTACTAACATTTAAATCAATACCGACTAATCCAGTATTAGAATTAACTTTGTTGTGCAGTTTATATGCTGGAGTTTCTTTGTAGGGTACACCTTCATTAATAAGCTGTACATACCAACGACGTTTACCATTTATTTCTCGCCACAAAAGGCGGCAATATTTAACTGGTACACGATACCCATATTCAAGCACTTCATTCCATTTATTAGGAAAGCGAATAGGGAGGATTAAATATGACCCCCATTTGATGCAGCAATCAGTACCGCCAAAGAATCTAATGCTTTGGGTATTAGTTTTACCTTCTATTGAATGAAAAGAGCTAAACAATTTAAATCTAACTTTTCTCGCCTTACCGTACAATACTTTCTCAACAGCTTTGAACGCACGTGTTCCAATTTTTTGGATTGTGTGACTATCTAGCTTTTCCCACATCCACTTAGAATCCTTAGCAGTTAATGTAGCAAAGTCCTGTAGTTCAAAGTCAGAAAAACGAGCTTGTTTTCTAGCTTGAGAAAACAATTCATTCTTTAACTTCTTATCATCCTCGGTTTTGACTTTAATTTTTTTAGCTTCTTGATATGGCTCAGAATTGCGTACATTTTGTACTCGCACCACAGCTTCTCCAAGTACTGCGTTATATAATTGTCTGCCAGCTTGAAATCTTGCATCTAACTCTTTTTCTGCCTGACTATTAACTATTAACTCAAACTCGGTCACAAACGATGGCGTTTTTTCTTTCTTCGCCATACATAATCACCTCCTAAAACGTTGACTTTTTCTATTTATCAACCATATTATAGTATATTATATAAAATCTGTATGTCAACAAATTTGTAAAAATATATGGACATAAACTATAGGCATAATAATCACAATGAACTATATAAATGACCCGCACCATTCAAATTAATGAAAGTTCAAGTAGCGAATCCGGTTAAAACCGGGTTCGCGGTAAATCAGTTGGCGGTGGAGGCACACGGGACGCCTTTCATTGTCGTTCACGCAGTGTTCTGCAGGAAAGACAAACTGACCTTGCCGTTGGGCATTCCACCCCGATATAAATACCGTCAAAGTATTAATTATTCTTGGAATTAATACTTTGACTTCGGGGCTATCTGCCTTTCACGTTTGGGATGGTATACTATCGGTTAAAATTCTGACTTTATTCTAAATGAAACAAATCAGGACAAACAAATTAGACAACCAAGAGAAAAAAGCTCCCAACTGGTACTCATGGTTATTTATCAAACAAATTTTTATAATATTCAGCGCCGTTTTAATAGGCGCCTTCGGATATAATCAAATTATTCGTCAACGGTATAAAGTAAATCATCATCAGTTACCCCATGCAAGATTTATCAATTCCTCTGCGGTAGAAGTCATCAACACATTAAAGGTTTCAGCGATAAAAAGTAACCCCTTAATCAAAACAAAGAATTTTGAAGTTACCTATAATGTTTTACAGAGTCCAAATTTTAATAAAAGTCAAAAATTAGATAAAATAGTCAATGCTGTCGTTAACTTAACCAAACAGCAAGAATTACCATTAGAACCTTTATCAGTTACGTTAATCGACATTAAAACTAAAACAATCTCAGGATACCATCAACACGTTCCTAAATATCCTGCCAGTGTTGTCAAATTATTCTGGATGGTCATATTAGAGCAATATCACAACTTGTATGTTATTGAACAAAATAATGATTCTCATCGTGATTTAAAAAATATGATACTCAAATCAGATAATGACGCAGCAAGTCGAATAATAAACACAATTACCGACACAAAAACTTCTTTGAATGAATTGAGTGAGTCTAAATTAGCAACCTGGCTAAATAAAAGATACCAGGTAAACCGTTTTTTTGAAAAAGCTGGATATAAAGGTATCAACATTAGTCAAAAAACGTTTCCAGTAGCTGAACCAATAATGAGCGAACCTCAAGGTACAGAACTACAATTACAGAATAGTCAAAATACTGGTAATCGCATATCAACGTATCATGCGGCACGACTGATGTATGAAATTGTAACAAATCGTGCTGTTTCGGCGCCATCAAGTCAGAAAATGCTGACATTGTTGAAACGAGATTTACACGTATCGACATGGAAAAATAATCCTCCTCCCACAGAGGGATTTAATGCGATAGAAAATTTTTTGGGTGAGTCTTTGTCAGATAAAGAAATTATATTTGCTTCCAAAGCGGGTCAAACATCAACTGGGCGCCAAGAAGTGGCTTATATAGGAAGCAAAGATGGTAGAATGCAGTATATAGTGGCAGTTTTTGGATGCTCGCGTAAATATAGTGAGAGTAACAGTATTTTTCCAGATATATCACGATTGGTATTTGAAGGGATGAGATAGTAAAAAGCGAGGAATGATACAAAATCGAGTAGAATGTGTAATCTCGATTCAAAAGTCGGGATTTTCACTCATCCTACATAGCCAGTAAATGAAACGTCTACCATTTGTATGTGTATGTATTGTAATGATAGCAGTATTGTTTCAGACTGCAATTGCAACTCCTGCACGGATAATACACTTGCAACCGCAGCAAACACCTTTAACAGTCCACGTCGAAAAACAATCTTTAAATCATTTACAAGGTTTGAAGAAATTTGTTGACGAGTACTTTGCCGAAAAAATGGATGAGGAGAAAGTTCCGGGTGTAGCAGTTGTGGTGGTTAAAGATGGAAAGATATATTTCCAACAGGGATATGGTTATGCAAATGTGGACGAGAAAAAACCTGTTGTTCCAGATAAAACTTTATTTAGAGTCGCATCAATATCTAAATTATTTACTGCCACTGCGATAATGCAGCTTGTGGAGCAGGGTAAAATCGACTTGAAAAATCCTGTAAACGAGTATATTAAAGACTTTCAGCTTGATAATAATTTTTTACAACCCATAACAATAGCCAATTTATTAACTCACACATCAGGTTTAGATGTCAATGATATTGGCATGTCAGCCCGAACTCAGAACTTACTACAACCACTGTCCGAGCATTTAGCAAAACGTAAACCCTTACAAATACAACCTCCAGGTATAATATCAACGTATTCTAATTATGGAATCGCATTAGTAGGTTATATTGTCGAGCGAGTTTCAAGGATACCGTTTGCTGAATATATAGATAAAAAGATTTTACAACCCTTGGGGATGCAGCATACTACTTTTTTACAGCCACCACCACCTTCATTAAAATCAGACTTAGCAATAGGGTACGAATATAAGGATAACTTTTATCAACCGCAACCTTACACATACGAACATCAAGTTCCGGCAATAGCTTTGAGTACCACAGCAACTGACATTGCCAATTTTATGATAGCCCACTTAAACCAAGGGCGCCTGTATGACAATGAAATATTACAACCAGATACCGTCAAAGAAATGCAGCGTCAACATTTTACATCAGACACACGCATTCCGGGTATAGCGTATGCATTTCAAGAACAGTTTCGTAACGATGTCAGAATAATTCGACACGGTGGTTTAATAGAAGGGTTTGTAAGTCAATTAATTTTGATACCCCAAGATAATATAGGAGTGTTCGTTGTTTGTAACTCCACATCCACACTTGATTCCCAGTTTATCAGAGAATTTCTCAATCGTTATTATCCAATTGAAAATAAACCAAATCTTGCTGCTGCTAAATCTTTAAAAGCATTGCGTCGGTTAAACGGGAATTATTTAGATACTATTACTTCTCAGACAACGATAAAAAAGTTTTTTGAACCGTATTATTTTACTGTGGAAATTAAACCAGATAATACACTTGTTTATGATTCTCGGCAATACGTTCAAGTCGCACCTATGCTATTTCTATCTTTAGAAGGCGATAAGTACATTAGTTTCAAACAACGTAAAAATGCTATTTATTTATTCGATGGTATTTTTACGCTTCGTCAAAAAAACTGGTATGAAAATCTTTCTTTTCAAATACTCTTGTACAAAATCTTTTTTTCAATATTTATATTTGCGTGTTTATGTCAACCTGTCAAATTAGCTTTAATTTACTTCAATCGAAAATTCAAACTTTTTAATTTTATACATTTACCCAGGCGCCTCAGCTTTATTATAACAGAAAATCAATCATCATATATAATCAGCCGAACTAAATTACTTATAGTTCTGATTGCTTATGTCAACTTACTGTTTATAGTGATTGGTAGATTGATAATACCTTACAAGCAATCGGAGTTTTTCAGAATAATTTACGGAGTGAATCCAGCGTATAAAATTTTGTTATCTATGCCGATTATATCAGGTGGAATGACTGTTATATTAACCTACTATATTTGTTTGATTTGGAAGAATAAAAAAGGGACATGCATTCAACGAATATATTATACAGTCATTACAGGCGCCGCGTTGATGTTTTTAACTTTTCTAAATTATTGGAACTTATTAGGATTTAGATTTTAAAAATTATTAGATACTCAGTATTAATGATAAACAAATACGGTGCGTCAATACTGCAAAGGTTAGATAATTAGGACAATTATTTATATTTTTATTTAAAAAGTAATAGAATGTGACTTATTTAATTCTACCGAAAGAATGAATTAGATTAAGAATGTAAGCGCTATCTTAAGGAAGAGGGAAAATGTCAAAAAAAGGTAATCGATTAAAAGCTGATTAATTTATAGTTTATTTTGTAAAAACTATGACTTTATTTACCACTTCTCAAGACTGGACAGATAAATGCTGGGAAATTTTAGAAAAATCTATTATATATTATCAAGGGGAAGCGATAGGAAGTGTAGTTGCTCAAGACCCGAAATTAAATGCACTTAACTATGACCAATGCTTTATTCGTGATTTCGTGCCTTCTGCATTATTATTCTTAATGCATGGTAAAACAACAATTGTACGTAACTTCTTAAATACTACATTGAAGTTACAAAGTAATCATAAAGAGATGGATTTTTTTCAACCTGGGCCAGGTTTGATGCCAGCTAGTTTTAAAGTAGTATTTAAGGATAATGAAGAGTTTTTAGATGCTGATTTTGGAGAACATGCGATAGCACGTGTACCACCAGTAGATTCTTGTTTATGGTGGGTTTTGTTGTTACGAGCATATTGTAAGGTTACAAACGATGTTTCTTTTGCTCATCAGCAAGAGTACCAAGACGGAATAAAACTCATTCTCGATTTATGTTTAGCACATCGTTTTGATATGTTTCCAACTTTACTAGTTCCTGATGGCGCCTTTATGATTGACCGTCGGATGGGAGTATCAGGACATCCATTGGAAATTCAAGTATTATTTTACGCTGCTTTGCGTGCGGCAAACGAATTAATTTTACCATCAGATGAAGAAAGTAAACGTTATATTTTCCGTATTAAACAAAGACTTAGTGCTTTAAACTACCATGTGCGTCAATATTATTGGATAGACCTTCAGCGAATAAATGAAATTTACCGTTATCAAAGTAACGAGTTTGGGAAAGAGGTTGCAAACAAGTTTAATATTTTTGCTGAGTCCATACCTAATTGGTTGACTGAGTGGTTGCCAGAGTCAGGGGGATATTTAGTTGGGAATTTGGGACCAGGGATGATGGATTTTCGATTCTTTGCTTTAGGAAACTTAATGTCAATTTTAGTATCTTTAGCCAGTAAGAAAGAATCGCACCGTATTATGGATTTATTTGAACAACGCTGGTATGATTTAATTGGTTACATGCCAGTAAAAATTTGCTTTCCAGCTTTATCAGGTTCAGAATGGCGCCTAATAACAGGATGTGACCCTAAGAATTCTCCTTGGTCTTACCATAATGGAGGTAATTGGCCTGTATTATTATGGTTATTTGCTGCTGTTGGACAGAAAACAGGTAGAGTGGAATTAGCGCAACGGGCAATAGATATAGCTGAAAAGCGTTTGATGAATGATAAATTTCCAGAGTATTATGATGGAAAAAACGGTCGTTTAATTGGTAAAGAAGCGAGAAGTTATCAAACTTGGACAATAGCAGGATTATTAGCAGCAAAAGAATTACTAGCAAATCCTGAATATGTAAAGCTAATTAGTTTTGAGGAAGGAATAGAAAACCCCGTAGGTCTTTCAATTCATTAGATTAATTAGGGTGCGTGACAGCCAAAACAATTTATCAAATTCACCTATAAATCAACTGCTGTCACGCACCATCTATATGTTGAGTTCACAGAAAAAACAGATATTATAATGTAGGACAAGCGGATGCAAGTAAACGTGACTTAGAAGTAAAATTAGGCACCTGTGTAACAAGAGTTATACTACCGTCAGCGTCTTTTACCCATCCTTGTGCTTCGATAATTGTATCAGGAGTCTTCACTGGCGCCAAGGAAGGAGAATTATTCGAGACGTTAGATGGTGTTTCTAAAGTTGCTAAAGTTAAATTAAATGCTTCAGATGATGAGTATAAAATAAACAACTAAGTGGTGTATGTGATTAATTATATTGAGTTGGCGCCAATTATAATTTCTCTAATTCCCTCTTTCACAAAGCACACATAAATCTAACTCTGTGTCCTCTCCTACTCTGTGGTAAAAATAATTAACCACAAAGAACACAAAGTAAGAATTAAACAAAAACTTAATTACATATCTTGTGGAATTAAATCTTGTGGAATGGGCATCCTGCCCGTCCCATCCTAATTTAAAATATACTTTTTAGTATCCTTGTGCCAATCGCGCGCTAATTTACGAATAGCTTTTAATTCTTCTTCAGACATTCCATCTAAATTTTTCATTATAAAACTCATTCGTCCCTGGTTAGTAAGTTTATCGCGGTTACGGTCGAGAAAGTCCCAGTAAAAATAGTTAAACGGACAAGCTTTTTCTCCTGTACGTGCTTTTGGGTCATATTCACACCCTTTACAATAATTGCTCATTTTATTGACATAATTAGCTGATGATGCATATGGCTTTGAACCAACAATTCCACCATCGGCAAACAGTCCCATACCAATAACATTAGTTTGCATTACCCAATCATACGCATCAATAAATGCTGTATGAAACCAACTTTCTACCTGTTGCGGTGAAAACCCTGCTATTAGCGAAAAATTACTCAATATCATCAAACGCTGGATGTGATGCACATATCCAATACGTAGCAATTGAGATATAACCTGATGTAAGCAATTCATTTTAGTATCACCCGTCCAGAAAAATTCGGGTAATGCTTCTGTATGGTTAAAATAATTCTTTTCTGGATAATCGGCGCCTACATAATGATACAGTCCATACATATATTCGCGCCATCCCATAACTTGACGAATAAATCCTTCTACACTGTTCAATGGCAGTTTATTTTCGATATAAGCTTTTTCAGCAGCTTGCACTACTTCTAATGGATGCAACAACCCTATATTAATATAGGGAGATATCATCGCGTGCCACATCGTTTCTTCCCCTACCACCATTGCATCTTGATAGGGGCCAAAGTTAGCTAGACGGACATTTACAAACCAGTCCAATACCTCTAATGCTTGCGTGCGTGTAACTCCCCAATGAAATTCTTTTAATTTTCCATATGTAGGAATAGTTAGAGAATTAACAAAATTAATCACTTCCTGGGTTATTTCATCAGGTTCAAACCATAAAGCTGGTGGAGTGTTTAATTTACCTTTTGGAGGTTGACGGTTATCTTTATCGTAGTTCCAAGTTCCTCCAGCAGGTTTGTCACCATTCATTAATATATCAAAACGCTGGCGCCCTTCCCTATAGAAATACTCCATTAATAAGTTTTTTCTACATGAAGCCCATTGTGCGAACTGTTCATGTGTCCACAAATAATGATTATTGGGTATTAACGTAATATGACATTGGATATTTTTGATGATATCAAGAAAGGGTTTATCGGCAGGCGCCATTACCCACACTTCGCTAATTTTATTTTCTAGTACCCATTCAGTAAGGGGTTCAGCAAAATCATCCGCTATTTTATAGGTGACATCATACCCTTGTTGACGTAGTTCAAGAGCAAAGTGTCGCATTGCTGACCAAACCAGTACAAGCTTTTGTTTATGGTACTCGCGCACTTTGACGTGTTGTAGTGATTCAATAAAAATTATAGGCGCCTTTTGACTACCAACAGAAGCAAGTGCTGCTTGTCCGTGATTAAGTTGGTTCCCTAATATCCAAACACCTATAGTCATTTTTACTTAAAGTTATAATATTTAATAATGATAAAATAAGTTTGGCTATCAAATCCTCCATCCAAGTAGGTAAGCAATGTCAACTGCTACAATTAACTTACTTTTAGAACCTGGTCAGAAAGTAACGCTTCAACCTGTTTCGTGGCAAAGGTTTGAAGCTATTTTAGATGAACTTGGAGAAAAGCGTTCTTCACGAATAGCTTATGCAAATGGTATTTTAGAAATTATGGCGCCGCTACCTGAACACGAACGCACCAAAGTAATATTAGCAGATTTGGTCAAAATTTTACTCAAATTCAAAAAGCTGGCATGGGAACCTTTGGGGTCAACTACCTTTAAACGTCAAAATATGACTGCTGGTATAGAACCAGATGATTGTTTTTACATCCAAAATTATAAAGCAGTAATTGGTAAAGAACGAATAGACTTGTCTATTGACCCACCACCTGACCTTGCACTTGAAACGGATGTTACCTCTAAAACTGCAACCGATGCGTATAAAGCTTTAGGTGTACCAGAATTATGGATTTATGAGGCGCCTCAATTAAAAGTTAAAATTCTGGTTAATGGTAAATATATTGATTCAAGCTCCTCTCAAATTTTCCCAGATATCAATATTGTACAAATTATCCCACAATATATTCAACGTGCTTTAATTGTCGGTGTCAGTCAAGCACTTAATGAATTTGAACAATTTGTCAACACTTCACTATGATACCAATTCAGGAAACCAAATATACATACATCCCGTCTTGTCGTCAAACATCTTAGTTGCTGTTTATTTTCGTCAATTCAACCTATCATTTACCTGTAGAAGTCGTTTCTACGTTTTATGCGTTTTAAATTTAGTCGCAAATTTTACCTATCTCTCGGCTTGTGTTTACTGTCAGTGCTTTCAACAGTTGCTCTGAATAGCTGTTCACAGAATTTAGTCAAAGCAGATTCTACGCAGTCACAAGTATCAATTATAGCTCCAAGTCCGAAAATTGCACAAGCTTCTGATGCCTACAAGGTAATTGATGAAGCAAGACAATATAGATACACCGTTCAAGGTAACGAAATTCTTGATGCGGCAAATCTACCAAAAGCAAGAGTTAACTTTAACCAAGCTGATTTATTAACTACTTTAGTTAATACTCGTAAGTACTATCAAGAGCATTCAAGCGCAGACCCTGACGTTTTACGTCCTGGTTTACTTGCTACACAAGGTGTAACTGTCGATGATACACTCAAAACCCTTGACTTTATGATAACGGTTTTACGAGAAGATATCTCAAACGGGCGCCCAACTCGCTTACAAAACCCAGATTTTATCAATCAAAATTTCCGAGTTATAAAATGGACGGCACATAATCCCAAAAAACCTGCCCAAAAACAAGTACGCTTAACTAAGTACGCTGTCTTCACACATCCAGGTTCACGTACAAAAACTTCTGCTTTCAGTATTCCTATCTACAGTCTTAAAGATGAATTTGCTTCTAATAAGTTTTATACCAAATACACAAAACAAGATGTATTAGGTGGTATATACGAACCTGGTGGCAAAGAACACGGTAAAGTTGAACCCCTTGCTTATTTAACTCGGCAAGGTTTAGAAGAAGCATTGATGGAAGGTACTATATTAATTAATTTTCCCGATGGTACTAGTGGGTACTTTAACGTAGACAGAAGTAACGAAATTCCTTTTGTTAAAGGAGTAAATCCACGTAAACAAAAGCGTTACTGGTATTTTAGAAAGGTTGACGCTATCAAAGGTTATGGATACAAAATTGACGCAAAAATCTCAATCAAACCTGGTGTAACCTTTGCTGGTGATGTTTTAAACATTGGCTTAGGTCGTATGATTGTGCTAGATTCAGGAAGAGGCAATAATCGGCGCCTGCGAATGGCTGTCATTGCTGATACTGGTGGTGCTTTTTTACCAAGTTTATATCAACTTGATTATCTTTCCGGCATTTTTAAAACCAAAGCAGATTTTCAAGACTATATTCGTACACTCCCTGAATTTGCGAATGCGTACATTTTAGTTAAAAAATAACCAGAAACCGGGTTTCTCTACACTAAACATTACAATCTTCAACATTACAAAAGAAACCCGGTTTCTCACTAGCACGCAAAGACGTGAATTATATATTTAATATGGTGTGTGACAGCTTTAGATTTTTCGTTCATGTTCTAACTTGTTTATAGCTAGCACGCACCCTACTTAGAAATAATTTTACAAATTGACTATATTTATGGTGAATTATTATTCAGATATGGGAAAGATAAATATACGCCTTTATAGGCATCTACCAATTAGATACATATCAAAATGATAACCCGCGAAATTAAAACAACTCTCCCTACCACAAAAGAACTTAACCAATATGTAAACCAAGGCGCCACGTATGAAAACGTGCGTGATACGATTCATGTAATAGCTGATTTTTTGCATGATATCAACCGTCCTCACTGGTTGGCACAAGCGCTTTCTGAGTACCGCTACTCGAAACAATGGTCTGAGTTGGAGAAGTATGTTGCTAAACAGCAAGAGAAGTATCCACAAATAATTTCGGCGCCATCTGTTATTTGGTATGAACGTGGTGTTTTGGTTAAAACCGAATCTGAACAGAAATTAGTGGCGCCTGCACGTATTGCTACACGGCATGAGTTTCAATCACTCATAGAAAAATCAGATATACGCTTGCACCAAGGAGAGTATATCTTGCTCGATGAGGGGGTGTTTGAACTCGGTGACAATTTATGTCCACTATCTAGGCAGTATTATTCTAAGCCTGTAATCAGCAACTCATAGAATATAAGTATATTTCCAACTTCTTTGAGAGGTTGGAAATTTAAGAAGATATGAATCCTATCTTGCTCAGAGGTGCCAACGCGCATTGGGTAGGGTGCATGAAAGCTATTACAAGCAATCAATGTAACGCAAAATTTCAGTGTTTTCACGCACCATTAATACGTTAAGTAAATCCCTAGTAAATATAATTACCTTAAATAATTTAAAGTCAGTAATATTCGCAAAAAAAGCGCTTTTTTACAGGATGAATATGTATAGTAGTTGTAATTTTTATACAAGACTATCATTAGGCGGTTTAGGCGCCGTTTGTTTTGCGATAATAAAAATTAAGCTTAATATATTAGAGAGTATGCGTTTATTATTGTTTTCGCTTCTTTTTTCAACAGTGATTACTGGTTGTAGTAATGTAACAACCAACGAATATGAAGCCACAGCGCTGACAACTTATACTTGGCAAGTAAAATATGCGAACAATTTAACTACAGAACCATCACCACGTTTAGAAGAGTTTGCCACAACTTCGCTACTAAACCGCAATGGGTTAAAACCACCTGGAGCAGTTACAGGTCCTGACGATAAAGGTTTATGGTGGGCCGCACTGCCACCACGACCGACAGTTGATGACATAGAACGACGTAAAGACGGGAAACAAGCTAGTCAGCCCGAATTATTAAAATCTGTGAAGTATGAATTTAAGTATAATGATGGCGCCCAACAAAGAACATTACCCACAAATTACGATGTATACAGAGAAGTAGTCAAAGCATATCCATCACGTACACCTTTACAATTAACTTTGGGAGTAGCGGATAATTCGGTTGAAAAAGCTGAACCAACTAGCAAAAATTAACCTTTACTCCTCCTCAGCATGTAATACACAAATTTGTAACAACCCATCCGATTTAGAGGAGAAAACATAAGATTCATCAGGAGTAGCAGCATATAAAGATTGCAACCAAACTTCTTGATACTTCGGATGCTTTTCTCCTTCTTCAAAAACAATATTTAAGATTTCAGCTAAAGTTGAATTAGGATAAAGAATCCTATTAGCCTCCGATAGTTCTTCAAAATCAAACTCATCAATAGTTGGACAAATTGCTGGACTTTTTACTAACATCCATACCTTTTCATTCGGAAAAGGAGATATACACGTAAAGTCCTCATTTTGCCCAATCATCCATCCCTCTGTTTCTTCAGAACCAAAAATATATTCCCCTTCGGTTAAACAAGTAGTACGAACATGTTCTCGGTCGGATGCATCTAAATAACCAAGTTCCATCGCACGGTCTAAAGCTTTTTCGATACTCCAAGGCTCAAAATTGCTAGCTCCCTCCCAATGCTGATGATTAGAGATATCTGGTTCATTCCAACCCTTAGTCCAATAACCAAACTCCCAAACTGTCATCATTGGGTCAAATGTAAATTCTATGTTTTCCATAAATAAACCTGGTTTCTATGCAATATCTGTGTTTTTATTACATGATATCAACGTATATTCCAGGTTTCTGTAATTTACTGAGTATATATTTCGGTGATACTGGCGCCTATATTTTGAACTTTTTGTACTAGTTCGATAGGTTCGATTACTTTTACTTCACCTCCAAAACCAATTATCCAGCGTAAAAAGTCAAATTCGTCTAGTGACCATTTTGGTAAAATTACTTCAAAGCGGTGGGGGAGTTTTTTGTCATCTGTTGGACGTAGGGTGAAGATTGATTTTTTGGAGTTGGGTGAGGATAGTATAGGTTTGATGGGGGGAGACATTTTGATTTGCAAAAATCTTTTGGTTGCTTCGGTGATGAATGGGTAAATTTTATCACTAAACCATAGTTCGACTTTAACGGTAACTTGTGCGCGTATTTCTTTTCTGGGACTGAGAAATTTTTGTTGGTCGCTGGGATTATAGCCTAAGTATATTCCAGCACTGTGTTTGAGTAAAGTTTGCAGTTTGGATAATGCTTTTTCTTGTTCACGAAGACTTCTCGAGAGTGTTTGTGGTCTTCCTAGAAATAATCTATCAAGACGTTCAAATTTGAATAAACCAGGTTTATCTCCTTGTATGCATTCGTATCCTAAGTACCATGCTAAATTAGAGAAGGTGATTTGTAACGGGTAAGCTAAGAAAAAGCTTTTTTCATCTTCTTTGTATTTAGCGGCGCCTGGTAAAGTACCAAGTTCGAGTAGTTTACCCTGCACAATAGCCAGTTCTAGTTCGCTGATACTATTGAGAAGTGCATCTTTGGGTAAGTATTCGGAGTCAATTTTAGAACTATTTGCAATCGCGCGTACAGGGTAGATATTATCTATTGTTTCGATTAGTTTAGAATTAAGTAATCGCTGTTTGAATGTATCATATACTTCTAATGCTAACGGGTCATCAAGGCTGTTTGCATGAGATTGGATAATATCAAAAACCCTGATTAGTTCTGATTGTGAGAGAATTGCTGTACCGATAAAGTAGCCTTGACGCATAGGATATTCGGGTAGTATTTTATATGGTTTTAAAATTTTTTCAATATCTTTACGGATACTATCAAGTTCGTTGTCAGCATCATAAATAACTCCAGCTTGTACAAGTGCTTTCGCGAGGGTTTTGAGTTGTCCTTGTTCTGTATTGATTAAAAAGGGTTGTTGAACTATTAAACGAATAATTCCAATTAAACGGTCGAATGGTTGTTTGTCTGAATATGCATGTGTTGCTGTACAGCTATCTTCCACATCGTTGATTGGTTCTGACTTATTACTGATGATACCAATACTCGCTAACCAATTCAAATCGGCGCCTATTTTTTGACCATCTGTATAAACTCCACCACGCAGCTTTGCCATAACAGCAGTAATTTCTTGAATATCATTGCTAAACTGCGGTGCATAACCTAGAATTTTCTCTAACAAACTTGGATTTGTAGCTTGTAAATTACCCAAACCAGAATATTTAATAATTAAACCAATTAAATGCAGCAAGCGCTCAAAATCTAAAAGATTACTATATCGATGAAAAGTAATCTTTTTATGCTGCGTGCGGTTAGTACTATTGATGATACTGCGGGGAAGCTTTTGAATTAACCTCTCAATTTCCGTAACAGAAAACTTGGGTGAAGTCACATCTATAGTATTGACCATTGCAAACCCTTCTGCGGTGACAGGAGGAAAAGCTTGCAGTACCTTGTACATACTATCAATAATAGCTTCAGGAACATGTCGAGTACGCTGCTTATTCCAAGTCAAGCAAGTGTGCAGAGGTGTATTCAAATGCCATGCTATCCAAGTTAAGTTTGCAGAACTCTTCTTAACCTTCTGCAAAAAATCAATACGAAACGCGCGCTTAAAGTTAGTAGCATCATAAATCACACTTTTTCCTGCTGCAAATGCCGTACAAATACGGTTAAGAGCAGTTGTTTCAACGGTTTGCCAATCACCTTGAATATCGGCGCCACCGTACAATTCCTCGCGAATAGCATCAGTAGAGACAATATCATAACTTCCAGTTTGGGATATTAATTGTGACAAAGTAGACTTACCGCTACCAGGTACACCAATAAGAAAATGGGCTATGGTAGACATTTTTATATCATTAAATCTTCTGTCTTCAATATAAACCCTATCGAGCCTATTTTCTACATTATCGTGCGAATGAGAAATTTTGAGGCGCCTATAAAATTGGGGTATGCTGCGTAACGCTACAAATAAACCTCAACATAAAAATGTAGGGTGCGTGACGCCATGAATAAACTTTAACATAATTATAAGACTTGTAGCGTCACGCACCAGCTTTTATATCATGTCCGAGAGCGTAACCATAATAAAATCGTTGTAGAGACGCGATGTTCCTCGCGTCTCTATGTAATGCGGTAATTATGGGTAATCAACCGGACATGATATTAATTGTGACTCTTTGTTGAAACCCGCAAGAAAGCAGGCGCCATAGTGGTTCGTGGAAGCTAGGTTCTAAATGAGGCGCCTTTCTCCCAACTGCGAACCAAACCAATATGTAACATCTCTACGCGGATATTATTTTTACAACTCATATAGAATAGCTATACAACTAAACCGCAAATATATCTTAAAAATTGTAAACATAATGTGATTACATACTAGCAATACAAATATATTAAAACTTTACAATAAACCAGTACTAATTTATACAATACGCCTTTGTACAGCGTGTTTTTTAATATATGTTTAAAACACCAGCAATACAGGGTTAAAAAAAGTGAGTTACGACAATGTTTGTAAAATACTTGCTGAAAAATATCCACTCGACTTTGCGAAGTGGCTAATATCAAGCAAGGTGCGGAAAGTTGAAGTGCTAAAAACGGAATTGAGTATTGAGCCAGTGCGCGCGGACTCTGTATCGTTCTTGCAAACCGCAGAACGTATTCTTCATATAGAATTCCAGACCCTACCTCAATCTAAGCCTCCGATACCTTTCCGACAGTTGGACTATTCCGTTAGACTCAAACGACAGTACGATTTTCCTGTCACACAAGTGGTAATTTTCTTACAACCAACAGACGACCCCATCGCTTACACAGACGAGTACAGGGACGAAACTACAGTCCATAAATATCAAGTTATTCGGATGTGGGAGCAAGACCCGGAGCTATTTCTAAACAGTCAAGCATTATTACCACTGGCGCCTTTAGCAGCAACAAGTTCACCTGAAGTGTTACTGTCGCAAGTTGCCGAGAAGATTGCTACAATTCCAAATAGAGATGATAGGCAAGACATTGCTGGGTACACACAAGTATTAGCTGGTTTAAAGTTTGACAAAACCGTGATTCGCAATTTATTAAGTGAGGACATCATGAAAGAATCAGTAATTTATCAGGATATACTCCAAAAAGGAGAAATGAAAGGCGAAAAAAATGAGGCTTTTCGCTTTTTGAGCCGCCTATTAAACCAAAAATTTGGCGCCATCGATTCATCAACACTCGAACGCATTCAACTGTTAACGACTGAGCAACTCGAAACATTAGGAGTAGATTTATTAAATTTCTCAAATATTTCTGATTTAGAAGCTTGGTTGAATAGATAATCAAGGGTTAAATTTCAATGTTTACATAATTAGGTCAGAGATAAGAACTTTGACCTTTTGTATAATAGACATCTCCAAAAATTAATAATGCGTTACCTGAAACCCTTGTAGAGACGCGATTTAATCGCGTCTCTACATCCTGCATCGGAGATATCTAATCGTCATTCGCATCAAAATAGTGGTGGCTCACGATTTATTGAGTTTGTAAAATCCTAGCTGAAAAATATCCACTTGAGTTTTTGAGCCGCCAATTAAATCGAAAATTTGGCGCCATAGACCCATCAATTCTCGAACGTCTCCAAGGCTTAACAAAAGCGCAACTTGAAGCATTAGGAGAAGATTTTCTAGATTTCTCGGATATTTCGGATTTAGAGGCTTGCTTCAATAGATAATCAAGAGTCTAACTTTAAATTGTAGATTCTCAGGTCAAAGATAATAGCTTTGACTTTTTTTATGCTTGTATAGGAATCCGATTTTGACCTAATGTGCAACTGCCCAAATTTACTCAGATATTCGTGAATGGGTAATATCTCAACTTACTACAGATAAACAAAAAAATGTCTAATTTTATTATGCTTCAAATAGGCGCCGTTTACATTTTGCTATAGTACCATCATTGTGGAGACGCGATACCCAAGCGTCTCTACAATTGCGCTCGACATATTACAAATTGTAAATATCAGTGATTAAATACTATCAATATAACCATATAAAAACTTTACAATAAAACAGTAATATTTTATACAATACATATTTATACAGTTAGTTTTTTAATATATGTTTAAAACACCAGTTAGCACAGCGTATTAATAATGAGCTATGTTATGTGCTTCTACTTTCAAGAGTTTCAAAACTCCAACTATATATCTTTCTTTACGATTGATGAGGTGGGAATATAATGGCTAGATTTCCATATGATGAGTTTGCCAAGGGTTATCTCACAGAACTACTATCATCAATCGGTAATATAGACTCAAGTCGTAAACTTGCGACTGAGATAAAAGAGATAGATATATATTATACTCTTAACTCTCAAGGGGTTGTTGATGAGCAAAGAAAAGAAGTTCTTGGATTATTAGGAAGGTTTGCGACTTCTTCAGGAATTTTTGAACCATTCCGCAATGCTGCCACACCAGACGAAATTCGTAGTTATGCCAATAAGTTATTCGACATCTTTGCCGACATTAACAGAAAGGCGAAAAACGAAAAAAGAAAAGTTATCCAAACCGAACTACCGCGCTTGTGGGTTTTATCACCTACAGCTTCTAAAGCTCTGCTCAAAGGGTTTTCGGCTACACTAGATGAAGGGTGGATGCAAGGTGTGTATTTTTGTGGAGAAAACTGGAAAACGGTGATTGTCGTCATACACAAACTCCCACGCACACCAGAAACGCTATGGCTAAGAGTGCTAGGCAGAGGAAAGGTTTGGGAACAGGCAGTTGCGGAAGTTCAAGCACTTGGCGCCGATAACCCTTTGCGTAGCGTCGCAATGAATTTATTAGGTAATTTAAAGGCGACACTCAAAGTCAAACAAGATAGAAATAAGGAGGATGAAAAATATCTTATGCAGTTATCACCTATTTACGAACGAGATTTAGCAGAAGCTACTGAGCGAGGGTTACAACAAGGAGTACAACAAGGACAATGCATTGTTGTTGAAAACTTGTTGACGGCTAGGTTTGGAAGTTTAGACCCAGAGTTAATGGCTATTGTTCAGCCTATTGTTGATTTACCAGCTAGTGAGTACTCAAACCTTTTGCTGCAATTAGCTAATCTATCGCGCGAGGAGTTATTAGCTAGGTTTAATTCAGGAAATTAATAATTCTTTAATTTATTGTAAAGAGCCAGCGAAAGAACTAATAGCTGGCTTTTTTACTTTGGTAATACATTTGTTAACCAATTTGAAGGCGCCACTTTCAAGACTTGCTTAAATAGATATTATTAAGTTACTATATGATAAACTCATTCTCATTATATATTGATAGGTCAGATTCGCAACGGCATCTCAATTCACATTGTTTGCTGATTTCTAAATTTCAGCAATTCCTTGAACCATTCAAATTCCCATTGTTTACTGATAAATTTATAGGAACGCTTCGATATCATGTCTGTAAAATTGGTGGAGCAAGGTCAACTCTTGAAAACCTAGAGGTATACAATAATGCCCCTGATTCCTTTTTTATAAACATTGTAGTTAAAGGTTCAGATGGTCTAATTTCTACTTCGTATACGCTGACCGTAAAAGATATATTAGACTTCCCTATAACTAGTCAAACACTTTTGACCACTGAACGATTAGAAATTAGCCTTTTATTGCCTGGTTCGGAGCCAAAAATCATTGAATTTCTACGCGACCCGGACGTTTTAAAAATGAGGGGTATGGGCTATTCGCCAATTGAAAATATTCACTCTATTTACCAAAACCATCACGATTCAGTTTATTGGGATAAGTATTATTTTGTTGTGCGAATACGCAAAAGTAGTGAACCAATCGGTTTTATCGGCTTTTACCAACTTGAACGACCTGACTTAATTACCCCTGTTATTAGTCAGGCGCCTTATGAGTCAGTAAAATTAAGCTATGCTCTGTCAAAAACGTATTGGGGGCAAGGTATTATGTCTGAAGCACTTGCTGTTTGTGTTCCCTGGTTTGTTAAAGGTCAGAATGTGCGCGAACTGGTAGGATTTGTAGAGGTTAACAACTACGCTTCTCGGCGGATGATGCAAAAACTTGGGCTGCAAGACTATGGACTTTTGGAAGACTCCATGTCCAAGGCTGACCTAAAAAATACGTATCGATTTGTAGTCTATAAAAAGTCAATCCTAGTTAATTAACCTCCCCTCTCCTCGTAGGGTCGGGTCGGGGGAGAGGTTTTGGCTTTCGATGAAAAAATATTCATCTAATGTTAATAAAATTTTTATATTTACATATCACAATAGTTGAAGTGATTGTTTTAATTCATTTTATCTGGGGGTTAATATGAGTTTCGATACAAAAAAACAGGGTATAAATACTCAAGGCAATAATTATGCTGCACCTGTTCTGAAAAAGGAGAGTCGTTCAGTTGGTCAACCAGTTAAACCTACTAAAAACTGGGAAGAACCTGATTTTGATGAGTTTGATTTATGTATGGAAGTAACTGCTTATATTAACCATTGGCAGTAATATTTTTGAACGGTTTTTAATTGTAAGTTAGAGTTTTGGTGGCTTAAGCCACCCTACGGAATAATATGAAACAATATTTTAAAGTGTCTTTGTCTATTGCTTTGGGAGCGGCAATGATAATGACATCCGGGTGTTCATTTACACAAGCTTCCTCCAGTACAACACAAGTTGCCCAAAATACAGGCACCTCTACCACATCAATAAAACAGTCAGTTGTACTTGAAGGGTTAGAGCGTCCTTGGAGTATAGCTTGGTTGCCAGATGGTTCTCAGCTAATTACAGAACGTCCAGGGCGCCTAAGAGTTGTGCGTAATGGTGTACTTGACCCAACCCCTATTACTGGAGTACCCGAAGTATTTGCAGTTAACCAAGGGGGATTAATGGATGTTTCCGTTCATCCCCGCTTTGCCGAAAACCGTTTCATCTATCTTACTTACTCCCACGGTACTAACGACGCTAACCGAACTCGTATGGCACGCGCGGTCTTTGATGGGAAATCATTAAAAGATGTAAAAGTTATTTTTGAAGTTAATAAGGCAAAGTCTGGAGGACAACATTTCGGCTCGCGTATTACTTGGTTGCCTGATAATACCATGTTATTAGCTATAGGCGATGGAGGTAATCCACCTGTACAACTTGAAGGTGAATTGATACGCAAACAAGCGCAAAACCGCAGTAGCCATTTGGGTAAGATATTACGACTTAATGACGATGGCTCAATTCCTAAAGATAATCCTTTTGTAAATACTGCCAACGCTAACCCAGCTGTATGGAGCTATGGACACCGTAATATCCAAGGACTCACATTTGATGCAGCGTCGAAGCGTGTATGGTCAACCGAACATGGTGCTAGGGGAGGAGATGAGCTTAACTTGGTTGAAGCTGGTAAAAACTATGGTTGGCCTATTGTTACTTTCAGTCGTGAATATTCAGGAGGAGAAATAACGAAAGAGCGTTCTCGTCCAGGTATGGTTGACCCTAAAACTTATTGGACACCTGCTGCGGCGCCTTCTGGATTAGCATTTTATGATAATAAGCGCGTACCAGATTGGCAAGGTGATTTATTTTCGGGAGAATTAATAGGACAAGGTGTTCGTCATATTAATTTAGATGCAAAAGGAAATGTAACAAGCCAAAATTTAATTGATATTGGTCAGCGAGTTCGAGATGTACGTCAAGGTCCCGATGGATTATTATATGTTTTGACCGATGAGCAAAATGGGCAATTAATCCGTTTGGAACCAGCGAGTTAAGTAATATATGCTAATTAGAATCTTGGGTGCAGCAGCAGGGGGTGGTTATCCACAGTGGAACTGTCACTGTAATGGATGTGAGACTGTTCGAGATGGTGGCGCCATACCATTAACTCAGTCTTCTATTGCAGTACAATCTAAAGAAGATGGTTCTTGGTTTTTGATTAATGCTTCTCCTGATGTACGCCAACAGATAGAGGCAATGCGAGCAGAAGGATGTTTTAACTCACATTCTGGAAATCGTTCACTACCTTTTGCTGGTATTTTGCTGACTGATGCAGAAATTGACCATACTACAGGTTTAATTTTATTACGCGAGTCAACGGCGCCACTCAACATTTATTCTACCGCTACAGTCAAACAAGCATTAACCAGTGGATATGCAATATTATCCACTTTACAAAATTATTGCGGTGTTAAGTGGGCGCCTATAACTCCTGGAGAAATAATACAACTTACTGACGAATTAGAAGTTGAAGCTTTTCCTTTATCTACTAAGGCGCCGAAATATATACAATCAACTATACAATCAACAGAAATAGAAGTATGGGGAATAGGCTTAACAATTCGTGATACAATTACAAATTCAACTTTGACTTATGCTCCTGGTATGGGAAGTATTAATAATGATTTACGGAAAAGATTTGAAAACAGTGATTGTATATTAATTGATGGTACTTTTTGGACTAACGATGAATTGCCTAGTTTAGGTATTGGCGCCCGTACAGCACAGCAAATGGGACACTTACCTTTATCAGGTGATGATGGTAGTTTATCTCAACTAGCTAATATTACTACACGCAAAATTTTTGTTCATATTAATAATACTAACCCAATTCTGATACCTAATTCACCCGAACGCAAAACTGTAGAGAATACAGGTATCGAAATAGGTTATGACGGCTTAACTATTAAATTATAATTTATAAAATCTCCCTAGCCCCCCGAAATTCGGGGGTTAGGGGGAATCAAACCAACTATCCTCTAAAACTACCATGCTTACTATTACAAACCAAATACCTTGGACTGCCGCAGAATTTGAAGCTGAACTGCGTAAACAACACCACCGTTACCACCATTTACATCCTTTCCATCAGCGAATGAATGCAGGAGAACTTACAAAAGAAGAAGTACAACGCTGGGTAATAAACCGCTTTTACTATCAACGTAATATCCCACTTAAAGACGCTGCTATTTTATCAAACTGTCCTGACCATGAAGTCCGGCGCCACTGGATTAGTCGTATTATTGACCATGATGGAACAACAGAAGCTACAGGAGGTATCGAAGCTTGGCTAAAATTAGGTGAAGCGGTTGGTTTATGCAAGGAACACCTTTTAAACGACCAAAATACTCTACCAGGTGTTCGCTATGCCGTCGATGCGTATGTAAACTTTTGTAAAACTAAACCTTGGATAGAGTCTGTAGCTTCATCGCTAACCGAATTATTTGGCCCCGATGCGATTCGTACACGTTTGGCAGCATTAGAAAAACACTATTTATGGATTGACCCAAAAGGCTTTGACTATTTTCGCACACGGTTACATCAGGCGCCTCAAGATGCACGCTATGCTCTAAACTTGGTAATATCTAACTGTCGTACTCGTGACATGCAAGAACGTGCAGTACAAGCATTAATATTTAAATGTGACTTGTTGTGGAGTCAATTAGAAGCTATAGAAAGAGGTGAAACACGCCCCATAAATGTTTAATTCAATGATTAATCATAATTGCCCACGTTTAGTAAAAGGCGCCCGTTTATTTTGGGATGATGTAAGACAGCAAAAGTTCCTATTATTTCCCGAAGGAGCTTTAGTATTAAATAACACTTCATGGGATATATTACAATTGTGTGATGGGCGCCATACTGTTACTGATATTGTTGGTATATTAAGCGCTGAATACTCTCATCCCAATATTGAACCCGATGTATTAAAATTATTAAACAAAATTACAGAACGAGGATTTTTATATTATGACCCCTCGTCCATTTAGCTTGGTCGCTGAACTAACTTATCGTTGCCCCTTACAATGTCCTTACTGTTCCAATCCGTTAAACTGGAGTAGTGATAACTATCGTACCGAACTAGCAACAGAAGATTGGTTACGCATAATTCAACAAGCACGACAACTAGGTGTATTACAGCTTGGTTTTACAGGAGGAGAACCATTACTGCGAAAAGATTTAGAAATATTAGTAGAAGCAGCAGCAAACTTACGTCTTTATACTACCCTCGTGACCGCAGGTACTTTATTAACTAAAGAACGTGCTAGTACTTTACATTCTTTAGGACTCGACCATATTCAAATTAGTTTACAAGATAGTCGGCCGCCTGAATCAGATTATATTGCTGGTACACCTTCTTTTCATCAAAAAATAGCAGCAGCACGTTTAGTGAAAGAGCTTGGTTTTCCTTTAACATTAAATGTAGTACTGCATCGCCAAAATTTAGATAGAATCGAAGAAATTATTGAATTAGCAGAAACACTACAAGCTGACCGTATAGAACTAGCTAACACTCAATATTACGGTTGGGCACTAAAAAATCGTGCTGCCTTATTACCAACACGCGAACAATTAGAACATGCAGAGCAAGTAGTAAAAGCGGCTCAACAACGGCGTAAAATTCCAATGGGAATACTTTACGTCATACCAGATTACTATGATAAATATCCAAAACCATGCATGGGAGGTTGGGGACAACGTACTTTAATTATTGCTCCCAACGGAGATGGTTTACCTTGCCAAGCAGCAATGTCAATACCACATTTAACATTTGCAAACGCACGCGAACACTCTTTAGAATATATTTGGTATGACTCTCCTGCAATGAATGCCTATCGTGGCGCCGCATGGATGCCAGAATTATGTCAAAATTGTGACCGTAAAGAAATTGACTGGGGTGGATGTCGTTGTCAAGCATATCTACTGACTCAAGATTCTACTGCCACCGACCCAGTTTGTCATTTATCACCCCAACACTCACAAATACTAGCAATACGTGAACAAGTCTCATCTAATCAACAATCAGACTTTGTTTATCGTGGTATGGAGCGTGACGCAAAATAAAATTTTGTATTTATTATTATAAAATACTTATATTCACCTATAAATAAACCAGTAAAGATATGGTCTTTACACATAGCTTCCTTCCCCACTCAACTAAAAGGTTGATTTTGCGAAAATTTATCGATGCAGATATTGAATAGTGAGGTACACATTCAATTAGTTTATCTTTTGTGGAGTGGGCTTTCTCTTGCCCCGCTCTTGTATACTTTATTAGAATGAGAAATGCTATAACACGACTAGGAATGAAACTAACGCACTCTCTTGAGGTAGAGTTTAAAGGAGAATGGTGTATAGAAAACACCTGTATCCTCGAAAAGGAAGATTACTTACTCTAAAATGTTTAAGTTTAAATAGTCAGTAATTTAGACAATCTTTATTTGCACTATTCATGATTTGGAATTATCCGGAATTCTACTCTTTACTGTTGGATAAATAAGCTAAACCAGTTAAAGGTCATTTATAGATGGATGACATAAGTTGACATGTAATTTATGAACATGCCATACTTTTCTAGGTAAAGATGTTAAAGGTGAAAAGTTCATAAGGGCTAATGATATAGGTTTAAAAATCGCGTTGGTATCCTTACAGCAACTTAAGTTATACTGAGACATCATATTATTAATGCTGTTCTTTTTTAAAGTGTTTTAATTCAAAATATTATACAGAAGCTTTGTAATAAGCTTACTTCTAATTATGCTAAATTTTATATTGGCATAATCATATTAATGTGTTCTTTTTACTTTAAAAGGTGATTAGAATTAAATTCGTATTGGCGCCTCTCAAATCTTTTTTATACTGAATAATTGTATATAAATTTTCTGTGAAGGGTAGTTATACGTAAAAAGATTGGTATAATATTTTTTATATGGGTGCTATATGCAAAATTTACTTACAACTTACAGGAGTTGTGTGTAAAACCCAAACATCATTGTTAAAAATCATAGGCGGAATTACTGTGAAATAAATGTTTACACAGTTATTTTGTTGCGATTGTAAGGCAAATCAGCGAAAAGAAGTAGTCATTAAGGAACAATCAACATGATTATAAATGGTACAAATGGTAACGATTCTTTGATTGGTACTGCTGCAATTGATACATTGTCAGGTCTTGGGGGTAACGATTTTCTTGATGGTCGAGGAGGCGCCGATACTTATTTGTTTTTCCGTTCAAGTGGACAAGACACGCTCTATGACAGCAGTAACGACATTAGCGTAGACCAAGCTATCTTTTCAGGTACAGGTTTAACATCAACTAATGTTATTGTTACTCGCCTAGGTACAAGTGATGATTTAAGGATTTCTTTTGGTAGTGGTATCTCTGACTCTGTTATTCTCAAAAATCAAGTTGATACCCTTAGACCAAACTTAGGAGTTGAAAGCATCACATTTAGTGATGGGGTTACTTGGAATGAAGACCAACTTTGGAATGCTTATTTAACACAGGGTGCCGCTTCTAATGACACCTTAGAAGGCACAAATCT
>NZ_RSCL01000002.1:113647-160310 GCF_003991905.1 Dulcicalothrix desertica PCC 7102
AATGGAGTAACTTGGAATGAAGACCAACTTTGGAATGCTTATTTAACACAGGGCGCCGCTTCTAATGACACCTTAGAAGGCACAAATCTTAACAACATAATTAGAGGTGGTCTTGGAACAGATTATCTTGATGGTCGAGGTGGTGCCGATACTTACCTATTTAATCGTGGAGATGGTCAAGATACTCTCTACGATAACAGTAACGACGTTAGCATAGACCAACTTGTGTTTTCAGGTACAGGTTTAACATCAACTAATGTTATTGTTACCCGCCTAGGTACAAGTGATGATTTAAGGATTTCTTTTGGTAGTGGTATCTCTGACTCTGTTATTCTCAAAAATCAAGTTGATACCCTTAGACCCAACTTAGGAGTTGAGAGAATTAGATTTAGTGATGGAGCAACTTGGAATGAACAGCAACTTTGGAATGCTATAAGTTGACATGGGAAATAAGAGTAGGGTGCGTCAAAGGGGTTACAATCTTGAATAAAACGAAAAATCATCTGCTTTGACGCACCGACTTCTTGATAGCTTATTTCACCACAGAGACACAGAGAACTTGGGAATTTTCGAAATTCAATTGAGAGGAGCTATAGTAAATAAAAAACTCTGTTGAAAGTAAATAGTTGCATGGAATTGTTGCAAACTGGGCAACTATTAGCACAACGCTACCGCATTCTCGATATATTAGGCGAAGGTGGAAGCGGAATAACTTACCTTACCCAAACTTTGGAAGGTACAAATCTCAACAACACTATTAAAGGTGGTGTCGGAACAGATTATTTAGATGGTCGAGGAGGCGCTGATACTTACCTCTTCAATCGTGGAGACGGTCAAGATACCCTTTTTGACAGCAGCAAATGCTATTTGCTGCTTTGTTGACGCTATGTTACAATTTTCAAAGTTTCTGCCCTTAACAGGAAGTATCAAAAGTCATGATTTTAACCATGACTAAAGTGACACTCTAAAGCTTGTATATTAATTCTCTCTATTTGTAGCTTTGAACTCTAATACCAATTTAATATAAAGCTGCAACTAATTAAATCCCCCCAGCCCCCTTAATAAGGCTACGGTGTACACACATCTTTTCATTACCCTTACATTCTTTCTCTTTGCTTATGCAGCGTCCTTAGCGGTTCGTTAAAAAATTAACCGCAAAGTAAAGAGAAGAAAAGTAACTTTTAGAGACTTGTGTGTACACGGTAGCCTTAATAAGGGGGGAGCTAAGAATAATAATGTGCATCTTCACTTAAAAATGGTATAACCGTATTTTTACTGTTTTTTGTAAACCATAGATACGAGATAGGAATTGCTAGTGCAGGCGCCAAGCTTTATGTTAGCTATTTCAATAATGTGAACCAATGGTTCACATTTGGATTGCTTGATTAGTTATAATCATGTTCGATTAATTACCCGTACATCGTAGAGACGTTACATGTAACTCTACCCACATCACTATTCGGCGCCGTGATTTTATGCATTACTTCCAAAATAAGGCTTTGCTTGTTGATACTCAATAATATAGTTAATAATTAAGCTATGTGATTACATAAGGAAGCCTACACCATGATAACTGTTATCAAGCCTGAATATTTTTCTTTAGAGGATTTTATGACCAATCCTCATGATAAAACAGAATGGGTAGATGGTCAACTTATAGAAAAAGAGGGTATGACGTTAAGACACGGAAAAATTCAGTTACGTCTTGGTAGCTGCTGGCAAGATTATAAAGAGTCTAGCGGACAAGGGGGAGAAGTTTACACAGATGTGCCTTGCCGTACTAAAAAACAAGGACGCTCTCCTGATGTAGCTTATCTTACACCTGACCTTGTGGCTAAATATGGAAACGTTCCGACTTTGCCTCAAAGCTTTCCTTTATGTGCCGAAATTGTCTCACCTACAGATATAGCAGAAGAAGTTTTATTGAAAGCGCAGGAGTATTTAGAATCTGGTGGAGAGGAAGTTTGGTTAGTTTATCCTGAAAGTAAATGGGTAATGATAATCACCGAAAATCAAGGTTTAATGTTTACATATGGTCAAACAGCCTGTACACAAAAGGTTTTAATAGGGTTT
Source organism: Dulcicalothrix desertica PCC 7102 (assembly GCF_003991905.1). GTDB lineage: Bacteria > Cyanobacteriota > Cyanobacteriia > Cyanobacteriales > Nostocaceae > Dulcicalothrix > Dulcicalothrix desertica. The sequence goes on from NZ_RSCL01000002.1 coordinate 115,721, forward strand.
AATATTGCTGTAGATCAATTGTTAGCTTAGTTTATTTTGAATAACTAGATACCGAAAGAAAGCTATTAATATTTATAGACAGTAATTAGTGTTAAGAAACTGGGTTTCTTGGCAAAATGGTTATTTTTATTACAAATTTCAACAAAGAAAGCCGATTTTTATTATATTCGGCGCCTCATCCCTTATACTGTTATATTTATAACGTCTAGGATTTAGGGATTGACAGGAAACACCAAATATGGGATGTGCCGGTTCTTGCATTTAACCTAGGTTTTTTGATATAAGCGATGTCCCAAAAGGGAAGCGCAGTTATTTAGAGGTTCTAATGAACGTTTTACTTCTGTATCCTTGCTTTCCCAAAAGCTTCTGGTCTTTTGAGAAAACTCTAGCTTTGCTAGATCGTAAAGCTATGTTACCACCTTTGGGGTTAGTGACTGTGGCTGCAATTTTGCCCCAAGAATGGAAATTTAAGCTAGTAGATCGTAATGTCAACAAAGTCACTGGAGAACAATGGGATTGGGCTGATTTAGTGATTTTATCTGCGATGATTGTGCAAAAAGATGATTTATTAGCCCAGATTAAGGAAGCTAAACGCAGGGGAAAATCTGTAGCGGTGGGTGGTCCCTATGCAACTGCGTTACCTCATGAAGTGACAGATGTTGGGGCAGATTATTTGATTCTAGATGAAGGGGAAATTACTTTACCTTTATTTGTAGAAGCGCTAGCAAGAGGTGAAAAATCTGGAATTTTTCGTGCTAATGGGGAAAGACCAGATGTAACCCACACCCCAGTTCCTCGATTTGACCTGCTGGAATTTGATGCCTATGCAGAAATGTCGGTGCAGTTTTCTCGCGGTTGTCCTTTTCAGTGCGAGTTCTGTGATATCATTGTCCTTTACGGTCGTAAACCCCGTACAAAGGCGCCGGAGCAACTAATTAAGGAACTAGAACGCCTTTATGAGTTAGGTTGGCGGCGTAGTATTTTTATGGTAGATGATAATTTTATTGGTAATAAACGCAACGTTAAACTGTTCCTTAAGGAATTAAAACCTTGGATGGTAAATTATCAGTATCCTTTTTCCTTTGCTACGGAAGCCTCAGTAGATTTGGCAAACGACCAGGAATTGATGGATTTGATGGTGCAATGCAATTTTGGCTCTGTGTTTCTGGGCATTGAGACACCAGATGAAGCTAGTTTAACGTTAACTCAAAAGCACCAAAATACCAGGGATTCCTTGAGTGAAGCAGTAAACGCAATTGCTCGTTCTGGTTTAAGAGTTATGGCGGGTTTCATTATTGGTTTCGATGGCGAAAAAGCAGGAGCAGGAGCGAGAATTGTACAATTTGTGGAACAAACATCAATTCCCACGGCACTGTTCAGTATGTTGCAAGCATTACCCGACACAGCACTTTGGCATCGCTTAGAGAAGGAAGGAAGACTTCGTAGTAAGTCTGCCAATATCAACCAAACCACTTTGATGAACTTTGTGCCTACCCGTCCCTTAGAAGACATTGGGCATGAATATGTGGAAGCATTTTGGCAGTTATACGACCCTACTAAGTTTCTCGAACGTGCTTATCGCCACTACCGAATTCTTGGAGAGGCAACATATCCTGATAAAGGTAAACGAGCAAAAAAACCGATAAATTGGGTAACAATTCGCGCCCTGTTAACTATTTGTTGGCGACAGGGTATCCTTCGCAAAACTCGATGGAAGTTCTGGCCCAATCTTTGGAATATGTACCGTTACAATCCAGGAGGTGTAAGTAGTTATTTATCAGTATGTGCCCAAATTGAGCATTTTGTCGAGTATCGCCAAATTGTTAAACAAGAAATTGAGCAGCAAGTAGCGCAGTTCTTAAACGCAACTGAAGCTCAAATTCCACTTGAACGAGAACAAGCTATAGCTAATATATAACTCAACGGCGCCTGTAAGCTTTTTATTAATAGTAATAGATAAAAAGTGGCGCCACGTTCATTCGGTTATTCAATTTATTGGAATTGCAGAATCTATATTCTCAATCAAAAAATTTGGCGCCAACTGAGTGAGGGTTACAATCTACAAACTGTCATAAGCGGGCTTGAAAATAAAAACGGAAGGTATTTTCATTAGTAATAATTCGTACCGTTGTATGGTGAGCGTTGGAGATGAAAAATACGCTTGCTAATTGCCCCAATGCCTTTATTTTTAGGCGCACCAGTCTGCTCACTATTTCTCACTCCTGCACGAAACTGGCGCCTAAAGACAACACACGTGAGTTAGATTATACCCTATGACACAAGCAACAAGAGTTTCAGTAACATCCCCTGACGCAATGAATCCGTTAGCGACTTCTGCTTCTTCAGGAATGACTTACTACGTTGCAACAAACGGTTTAGACACTAATTCTGGTACTTTGAATAGTCCTTGGAGAAGTATCAATCATGCGACATCATCGGACTCTCCCATCAAAGCTGGTGACACAATCCAAGTAGAGTCAGGTGTTTACACAGAGTTAATTACTCTTGGTAAATCAGGTAATTCTACTCTTGGCAATATTACACTCAAAGCGTCGGGCGCCGTTACTTTACGCGACCCAGACCCAAACCAAGGTGGTTTTAGAGAAGGTGTAATTCAATCGGCAGGTAAAGGCTATTGGACTATTGATGGATTTCGGATTGAAAATACTTCTTGGGCTGGAATTTCACTGCGCGATGCCAACAATATGATTGTGCAAAACAATTACACTTACCAGACAGGCGCATCAGGAATTATCGTTCTCCCTGATACTTACTACGATGGAGGTGAAGCTGAAGTTACTAACTCTAACATTAAGATTCTCAACAACACTATAGAGCGAGCTAACTGGAATTGGAAAACAAGCAATGACCAAGGTACTCAAGAATCTTTGAGTGTTTGGGGTGTAAATGGATTTGAAGTTGCCAATAACACTGTGAAAGAAGGAAAAAGAGAAGGTATTGACATCAAAGTTGGTTCTCGCAACGGCTCAGTTCACGGTAACACTGTCACTGCTCAAGCTCTAGTATCTGGAACACCCCAAGGTTACAACGGTGGACCAGGGATTTACCTTGATGGCAACCGTGCCACGATGTTCAATATTAGCGTCTACAACAATACTGTTTATGCAAACACCGCAGACGCAATTGCAATTGCAGACGAAGTTCCAGGACAAGGAGATGTATATGATATCCGCGTTTACAATAACGTAGTTTATGGTAATGGAAAACTAGGTGTTAATGGTGGCAGCGGAATTACCATTAACTCAAATGTGCGTGATGTTGAAATTCTGCACAATACTTTTGTAAACAACGTTCAAGCCTTTAATATTGCTGGCATAGACAATTATGGTGGTAAGAAAGCGAGTAATATTACAATCCGCAACAATATTTTCGCTAACAGCACCTACCGTAATGGATTTATTGGTGATACAGACAACGTTACCCTAAGCAATAACTTATTCACCAATGGCTTTAAAGAACTCTACCAAACTCAGGGAACATTGACGAACTTACAAAGTAATAACAACATTACTGGAGATGCTCAATTCGTCAATCTTTCGGGGAATGACTTTCATTTATTAGCCTCTTCACCAGCTATTAATGCAGGTTTTCTTGGAATAGGCGCCTACGCAAACAAAGATAAAGATGGTGTTACTCGTTCTCAAGGTAATGATATAGGCGCCTACGAGTACCGTGCTGGATGAACTAATTAATTAGTGGCTTTGTGAAATCGTTCTTACATATATTCTTTCTCATCAGGTTGCATCTTTTCTTATCGCTTCAGCTAATTTATACTGCAAATGGGTTTAATGTTTTTGAATAAGAATTACACCAATTAGCAATAAAACCGTTCCTAAAATACGATATAGGCTAAGGGAAATTTGGGCGACACCAAACGCACCAGTAGAATCGAGAATGAGCGCTGCAACCATCTGTCCAGCAATCACTAAAGAAAAAACTACTGCAGTGCCTAATTTAGGGATTGCGATTAGAGACGCGACAAGATAGTAAGCAGCAAATATCCCACCAAACCAAGCCCATTGGGGAAGAGAGTTAAACGCTGGGATAGAGCCACGAGGTGTGGCGCCGCTAACCCACACTAAAGTTAATGAAAGGAGAGTTACGAACACTGATACAATTGTAGTGAGAACCGGAGAGCCGATTGATGCTCGTAGACGTGCGTTCCAAGCCATCTGGATGGCAAGCCCTGCTCCGCCAAGCGCGACTAAAATAAACAAAACGAACCGAGTAAACATAATTGAGTGCTTTTGTTTACAGCGAGAAAGCAGAAACTCTGCTCCAAACAAGTTTACCCGATGTCGCAAACTGGGGGCAACGAGAGCCATCTAATTGCATTGCAGAAGGCGCCAAGGCGCAGAGGAAATAGTAGCATTTCATCCAAACATTTTACTCACCTGTTAAAGTTACTAGCTTGCTCTTGAAGAGAACTTTCTTGTTTAATATCAATTCTCTAGCTCAATTTATTAAGAAATTGAAATAATTAGGAGCAGCAAAAAGGGGGATTATTTTGGTATCGCCATAAAAAAATAGAGAAGTGGTGCGATGACCAAGGCTGGTAGAAAAGAGGCTACTCTAATCCGGGACACTTCTAATAAGTTACATCCCAGCCCTACAATTGTTAAACCACCCACACCAGCGGTCATCAATAAGTGAGGATTGTGAGTTGGGTCTGGTAGAGATTGAACTAAAAATCCAGCTAAGAGTGAGACACCGCCTTGGTAAATCACAATTACTAAAGATGAAAATCCAACTCCGATGCCAAAGCTACTGCTAAGAGCGATGGAAGTCATACCATCCATTGCAGCTTTCAACACTAGCAAAGTGTTATTACCAGTTAAACCGTTGTTGAGGCTACCGATCAAAGTCATTGGTCCGACACAAAACAGTAAACTACCAGCAACAAACCCCTCTGTAAAAGAGCCACTTTTTTGAAAGCACGCTTTCAAAAACTCTCCTACACTATAAAGTCTATCTTCTAGTTGCCACCATTCGCCCAAAAGTCCGCCGATGATGATGGCTAGTAGCCCTAACACTACCCCATCAACTCGACTGTTTTTGATTTGCAACAGACTACCAGCCATGTGGAACCCGATAAACAGGGTAATCAACGCTACTCCTTGGGTAATGATGCGTTGCATTCTTAAGGGAAGGTGGTGTTTCAAGAGCATACCAGCAGTAGTACCCAAAATAACACTAATGGCGTTTATCCAAGTACCGTTTGTCTTTGCCCAAAAATCGAGTGTCATGAGTCAGATTTATCCTGTTGATGATGGAGCTACTAAGCATCACCTACCATCTTAATTAAAAAATTAATTGCTTGGTCTCCGCCCTTACGAATTTTACTTAAGTCAAATCCACTATCCATAATAATTTCCATAGCTTGATGACCTGATTCTTGATGTTCTTTTTCTACAGCATCATGAATCACAAAATAATCAGACATTATAACGTCTATTTCAGAAATGTCAACATCTACTAAAGCTTGTCTTAGCAGTTGTAAAATCTGGTAAGCAGGAGCTTCCAATCCGACAATAAACCCAATAGCTTCATCCTGACTCATCTGGGATAATTCAAGGACTGTTTCTTCAAATAACTGTATAAAATATCTATCTAATCCTTGATTAATGAAGCAAGAAAAAGGAGATTTATTAATTAAGTTAGTCAGTAATTTGCTGTGAATTTTGTCTTTATTTCCAGACCCACACTCACCGTAAGCAATTTCTGCTAATAAATACTGAATGTCTGGAATACTTATACGAGCTAATGCGGCTCCATGCAATCGTGTTACTTGGCTAGAAAGATATAACCATCGCTGCAAAAACTTAGCTGCATCATTAATTCCTTTATCGACTACTTGCTTGCAAAATTTTGACCGCAGTGTATCTTCAATATTTTCTATTGATAACAACATCATTATTGTAGCTCCTTTGATTTTTTGGCTGTAACTTGTACTGGAGTTGTTTTAAAAATTTGATAATAGAAAACTAAATTTTTTCTACAAACATAATATTTGAAAAACAATATTTTTAAAAAGAGTATTAACACTTAAAAATTGAATATAAACTCTTTTTGAGCAATAGTGTAAACAATGAGATTATATATGTTTTTTACAATTAATCATCACAAACTTTATATTGATTTGCCGATTTGATCTATCTTGGTTTCAATAAATAGCCAAAAAATAAATTGCCTCATCTTGATGAAACAATTTATTACTTGTAAATAAGTCTATTTTCCTTATCCTGAATGGCTTTAAAGCTTGTTTCTGCCTAAAAATGTTTAAGTAATTTTGAACTAAATAGGAAGCTGTATCAAGAACTCAGTCCCTCTACCCACCTCAGATTGCACGTTTAAGCGACCACCATGTTTTTCCACCACAATTTGTTGGGCGATGGCCAATCCCAATCCCGTACCTTTTCCTACAGGTTTAGTTGTAAATAAATGGTCAAAAATTCTCGCTTTAACATCTTCGGTCATGCCCTTACCATTATCCCGGATACGAATTTGAACTTGGTTCTCAACCATCGCGGTGTGAATTGTAATTTGTTGCGGACAGGCAGTGATTTCTTGAGGGGGTTGAGTTTTTGCCATCTCATCAAACATATCAATAGCATTGGCTAAAATATTCATAAACACTTGGTTTAACTGCCCAGGAAAGCATTTAATGAGTGATAGCTGACCATAGTCTTGAGTTACTTGAATGGCAGGGCGAAAATCATTGGCTTTAAGTCGATATTTAAGGATTAGCAAGGTACTATCAATTCCATCATGGATATTAGTACTGACTTTATTTTCAGTATCAGCACGGGAGAAGGTACGCAAACTGGTGCTGATGCCTTTAATGCGCTCGGTCGCGCCTTCCATAGAATCTAGTAACCTTAGCAAGTCCTCACTGAGAAATTCTAGGTCAATTTCCTCTGCCTTGTCTTGAACAGGCGCCGCTGCATCAGGATGATATTGCTGATACAGTGTGAGATAGTCGAGTAAATCTTGAACATATTCTTTAGCATTGTTGATGCTGCCATTGAGGAAGCCAATGGGGTTGTTGATTTCATGGGCAACACCTGCTACCAAGTTGCCCAAAGATGCCATTTTTTCACTTTGGATAATCTGGAGTTGCGATTGTTCAAGTTGCTGGGCATAGGTTTGAGCTTGTTGATAAAGTCGAGCATTTTCTAAGGAAATCGCCGCTTGAGTGCAGAGGAAGTTCAGACTCAGGATGCGATCACTAGTAAACACTCCACTGGTTGTGAGATTCTTCAAATATAGAATCCCAATTAACTGACCCTGATTGAGAATTGGCAAACACAACACGCTCTTTGGTCGGCGCTGAATTAAATAATCATCAATGATAGGCAGATCGGTTTTAAGATCGTCAATCATTACCACTTTTTGAGTGTTTTTGACATACTGTATCAGCTTGACAGGCAATTTATTACTACCTTTAAGTGGTTCAGAACGCAGTTCTACGATATTTGGTGTCGCATTAGCTACAATTTGCAACTCGCCTACCTGGTTGGGCATAATTAAAACACAGCGATTTCCTCCTGAGTGTTGCAAAAGAATCTGGGTGAGTTGATGGATGAGTTTATCTAATTGAATAGTACTAGACAGGCTTTGAGAGGCTTTGATAATAGTCGTAAAATCGAGAATGGTATTAATGCTCGTACTGGAAGAACGACTGGTTTTTGTAGAACCATGAATTGATATATTGGCAATTGAGGCCAAAGTCTCCAGAGAATTCAGGCTCTGCTGCGTAACTGGCTGGAGAATCGGGCGAAGTAAATGGGGGTAGTGCTGTTCTAAATCATCAGTTTTGGCTTTAGCTCCCCAACGGGCGTAGCAGTAGTAAGCTTCTTGCATGTAGCCTGCGGCAATTTTTTCCTTGCCCAAGTTGAGGTAGAATTTGGCAGCAAGTTCCGAAGCTAGGGCTTCTTCAAGGATGTAGCTGTTTTCCTTGGCTTTGGCTATGGCGTGGTCGTACAAATCTCCTGCTTCATAATTCTTATTTAAAACCCGGTATTTTTCCGCTTCTACTAAATAATATTGGTGTAAAACATTTATTGGGCAATGGTTTGCCCATAGTTGCATTTTTTCTTGGTTATCTATGACTTGTTTGAGAAGCTGTGTTTGTGTATCTTGATCGACTTCTAAAAAGATTCCAAGGTTTGCCAGAGACATGTAAAAATTGCATTGCCGAGAAATAACCATTGCCAGACCACCGGGAGCATACTGCTCTAATTGGGCAGCGTATCCCCGAGCTAGCTCGTACTTGCCAAACAGATAGCTGAGTTGAAACTTAGTAAAATAAAATTCCAGTAGTGCAAACATATCATTGCTTTCAATACTGATGGGGAGCATGACCTCTTCATCGTAAGCTTCACCTTTCAAACAACAAACATCATCAACCTCTCCCAATAAATTTAGAATTCTTTGCCTTTGAATTTCATTGTGGTGAGCAATCCTTTCTTGCTTAAGAAGCTGGAGTGCCTGGGTATATGTTCGCATCTCTTCGGCTAAGGTATTAAGCTCTTGACCGAGGAAATATAAATGAGTATTGTAATAACGGATGTTAATCCCCGCAAATTCTAAATCTCCTGTTTCTAACCCAATTGAATAACCTTCCCAGAGAGATTGTACGGTTTCTCGAGTATGTTCCTTCCAATGCCTAACGAGACAATTAAATCCGTTCATCACTTTTGAAGTCACTTCTTTGGTATCAAAGTGACTTAAAAGCTCAATCGATAATTGACCAAATCGATAGCCAGACTCAATATCTTCAACTAATCCGCATAGGATAATACCATAACCTACGTAACCAAAAGCTGACTGGGGAGAATTACCGTATTGAAGAGACAGACTCACTTGCTTTAATGGCACGAGAGGGTATAAGTCCGGAGCTGCTTGATAGGCAAGAGTCGTAATGTTGGATAAAATTCTCATTGCTGCCAAACATTTTTTATCCGTCATCAGAGGCAGATTAATTAAATCTTCAATTGGCTTATCCGCAAGCAGAGACGCAATTTGATTAAGTTCTGCCTGTATGTCAGAACTGCTAATATTTTCAGGGAATTCAACCCCTAATAACTTCAGAATTTCTTTTCCAAGTTGAACCGCTTCTTTTGCCTTATTTTGGGCGCCATAGGCTTGAATTTGCACTTCATGCACTTTGATTTTATCCAATGGATCGCTAACGCAATCTAAAACTTTTTGAATAAATTCCGCCATCAATTCAAAATTGCCAGCTAAATAAGCAGCTTCTGCTCCTAGATTGTGCAATTCTAATGCCAACTGATACTGGCGCCAACAATCTACTTTTAATAATTTAATTCCAAAGGTTGCATATTCGGTTGCAGCCGTGTAAGCAGTCGAGGCTCTCGCTTTAGAGCCAGCAGATAAATTTAACCAAGCAAGTTCTTCCTGTTCCGCCAGTTCCGTAATTATTTGAACGCCGTAATTTAATTGATTAACAATATCAAAGATTTTTTTATCTCGCTCTGTTGCAGGTATTTTCTTGAGTAAGAGTTGACCGATTTTAAGATGAGTTGCCTGTTTTTGGTTATCAGCAATCAGAGAATAGGCGGCTTGTTGGACGCGGTCGTGCAAAAACCGATAGGCTAAATTTTCAATTTTGTTAGTATTTGCATCTGCCTCATCATGATTAAGATAAAATTTGTACACTTGACTTTCTGGCAGAATCAGCCCTTCTTGTAAGGCTTTCCAAAGGTTGCTTGCCGCATCAACAGCAGATTGTTCGGAAATGATAGCCAGAGTATTCAAATCAAATTGGTTGCCAATACAAGCCGCTAACTTCAAAACTGCCTGCGTCTCCACCGACAGTTTCTGTAACTGCAATGCCATAAACTCCACCACATCATCGGTCAATGCTAACTGTCGCACTGCCGCCATATCGCATTGCCAGTACCCTAGGTCAAACTGGAATTTAATCCAACCATCCTCGTGTAAAGCTTTGAGAAACTGGGTGGTAAAAAAGGGATTCCCTTTGGTTTTTTGATACACCAACCGTGTTAAAGGTTGAGCTAGTTCCTCGGTACAATTCAAGGTATCTGCCAGCAACTGATTTACCGTAATTTCCCCCAAAGGTTCCAGGGTAATGGTATTGACTACCGCTCCTGCTTTCTGGATATGTTCCAATGTCAGCATTAAGGGATGTGCTGGAAACACTTCATTGTCTCGATAGGCTCCCAGATTTAGCAAGTATCCACAACCAGCTTCACCCATCAATAATTGCAGCAAATTAAGGGAAGCTGAATCTGCCCATTGCAAGTCATCTAGGAACATCACCAGGGGATGTTCTTTTGTGGTAAACACTTGGATGAATTTTTGAAATAGTAAGTTGAAGCGATTTTGTGCTGCACTTCCAGAGAGTTCGGGGACTAGTGGTTGTTGTCCAATAATTCGCTCTAGTTCAGGTATCACCTCCACAATCACTTGCCCCTGAACGCCAACTGCGGCGATAATTTTGGTTCGCCATGTTGCTAGTTGGGCGTCGCTTTCACTCAGCAGTTGTCCCATCAAGTCACGAAAGGCTTGCACAAAAGCGGATAAAGGAATGTTGCGATTAAACTGGTCAAATTTGCCTTTGATAAAATATCCCTGCTGACGGGTAATTGGTTTGTGGACTTCATTAACTACCGCCGTTTTCCCAATTCCAGAAAATCCCGCCACCAGCATCATTTCAGCCCTTCGGGCATAACATAAAGTATCAGATGTGCCATTAGCAACGCGCTCAAAAGCTTCTAGCAAGGTTGCAACTTTTTTTTCTCGCCCATAAAGTTTTTCGGGGATGAGAAAGCGGTCGCGTACATCTCTCTGGGCAATTTCAAAATATATAATTTTGCCAGTTTCTTTTAGTTGATATAGACAATTCTCTAAGTCATATTTCAATCCTAAAGCACTCTGATATCTATCTTCGGCGTTTTTTGCCATTAACTTCATCACAATATCTGAAAGTACTTCTGGAGTCTTTTCCCCATTCCCCAACCCTGAAGGCATTATAGCAATATGAGAATGTACTAATTCCATAGGGTCATTCGATGTAAATGGTAATTCTCCTGTTAATAATTCATAAAATGTTACTCCCAAAGAATAAAAATCGCTGCGGTAGTCTATCCCTCGGTTCATCCTACCTGTTTGTTCAGGTGAAATATAAGCGAGGGTTCCTTCTAAAATATTAGGACTTTTAATTTCTTGAGTTTCTTTGGGCAACAGAGAAGCAATACTAAAATCTATCAGTTTAACTTGTTTTGTTTGGGGATGAATCAGGATATTTGCGGGTTTGATGTCTTTGTGGATAACACGGTTTTGGTGTAAATCGTGGAGAATATTCGTTAATTGAATAGCAGTCGCCAAAAATTCGACCAGTGAGAGGGTAGTAGTTTTTATGTACTCTCGTAAAGAGATTTCTCCCTTATCTTCCATCACCAAAATATAACCGTTCCTATAAGCTTCTAATAATAAAGGACGAACAATACCGTCCAGGTTGAGATTTTTGCTAATGGTATATTGATTGCGAAATTGCAGTAATTCGTTGAAGCTTGGGTATTCAGATGCCAGCAGTTTAATAACTACAGCAAGTGTGTCTTGCTCTCGGATAGCTCGATACACTCTAGTTCTGGAGCCTGCATACAGTTGAGAGCTAATTTTATATCCGGGAATCACAGGGTCTAAGCTTATAGTTATCATTATACTTATATTATAGTGAAAGTTTGTTTTTGCTTCTTAAAGCTAGTGTTCCCAGACGCTTACCAGTTTTTACGCCAATAAACTTTCTTCATGAAAACTTCATAAATGTTTTCATCATGACCGGGAACTTACAGTAATCGAAAACCGTGAGTTTCTAGAGGTAATTACTTCGTCAGTTCCTGTAGAATTAGAGCAATTCAGTACATTTTATCTACATAGTATGGGGCTAGTACAGCTTCAACCTGCTGTAGGCGCCGAAAAAGATGAAATGGTGTAACGCCATCTACTTTTAAAATTTCATATTGGAACGGTAATATTTATTGGGCTACACCAGAAGATATTAAAACTGCAAAAGGAAAATTTATCTTCAACACAAAGCGTAAAATAACGCAACAAGCTTTTGATAACTGTGCAGCTAAACTTGCACAAGTCGGCAGTATTATATTAACATCTCGCGCAAACATTGGAAATGTAGCATTAGCTGGTGTCGAACTTTGTACAAATCAAAGCTGCAAAGCACTTGTACCTAAATCAAAAGATATTAATACTGATTATTTTTATTATCAACTACTAGCAAGAAAGCAAGAACTTCTAGTGCTAGAAAAAGGTACAACATTTTAAGAATTGGCAACTTATGATTTACAAAACTTTGAGCTTTGGTTGCTTTCAATTGCTTTATAAAACAACATTGCTAATTATCTTGATTGCGAAACAGACAAACTTAATGCGTTAATAGTAGCTAAAAAAAAATCCTAGAAATCCTAATAGAAAGGCGCCGCGTCATTAATTATACTGTCAATAATGATACAAGAGTCTATCTTCAATCTCACTCAAAACATAATAATTTTACTTATATCTCAACAGCTAATACCAAGCAACTACATGTTGAATTCATAACTTCAAAGTTGGATGAATTAATAAACACCATTAATAGTAAAATTAAATTGCTTTATGAACGTCGTACTGCTTTAATAGAAGCAGCAATCAGCGGGCGCCTCCACGCAATAATGTAGATATGCAACTCAAAAATCTTACCCTGACTCAGTTTCGTGGCTTCGAGCAAGCATTGTTATTGCCATATTGAACATGTTAAACCTTAAGACCATTGCACGGCAATAGAAACTGTTTCTTACAACAATATAGTTGCTTGTTATCCTGCCCCTAATCCTTTATCTAAAACAGGATATGGTGCAGAACAAAAAGGTAATTGGCCTACTCTATCAGAACAACACTTGTTTGTATCTCCCTTAGATGCATCATGCGAAACACGCTTTATATTTAACTTACGAGGTGAAATTAAAGCTAGGAACGCAGAAGACCCTCTAAGATGCTTCGTACCTCAGCATGACAATCTAAGATGCTTCGTACCTCAGCATGACACTCTAAGATGCTTCGTACCTCAGCATGACACAGAAGGTTTGTCTTGTGGGATGGGCATCCTTGCCCGTCCAAATGTACTACTTAAAGATGCTTCTACCTGTGCATGACAGAGGACATTAGGATAAGAGATATTGACCTACTATAAGTAAAATTACCCGTGGCTAATCCGAAAGAAGACCTCGAAATTCTCGCGCGTACTCCGTTGTATGCTTTTGCCCAGGAACTCAAAGCTAGGTTTACTGGTTTTGGTGGTTGGGATATGCCTTTACAGTTTAGCGGTATTACTGCTGAACATGAAGCGGTTAGAAATAAGGCGGGCATTTTTGATATATCCCATATGGGTAAGTTTACTCTCGAAGGTAAAGATTTAGTCTCACAGCTACAAAAACTGGCGCCTTCTGATTTCATCCGTCTCCAATCTGGTCAAGCGCAGTATAGTGTATTGTTGAATCCTCAAGGTGGTATCATCGATGACATTATTTTTTACTACCAAGGTGAAACTAGTACGGGGGAACAACGAGGTGTGTTAATTGTCAACGCTGCTACCTGTGCTAAAGATAAAGAATGGTTACTAAACAATCTTGATACTAATCAAATAAAGTTCCAAGACGTATCGTCTCAAAAAATTCTAATTGCGCTTCAGGGCCCATCGAGTGTTGCTTTACTACAACCCTTTGTAAACCAAGACCTTTCCCCTATTAAAGCTTTTGGACATATTGAAGCTAATATCCTAGACCAACCCGCTTTTATTGCCCGAACTGGTTATACGGGTGAAGATGGGTTTGAAATTATGCTCGACCCTGATGCCGGCACCCAATTATGGCAAAATTTAATTCAAGCTGGCGCCGCTCCTTGTGGACTTGGCGCCCGTGATACCCTACGTCTTGAAGCGGCAATGGCACTGTATGGACAAGATATAGATGATACAACTACACCCTTAGAAGCTGGGTTAGGTTGGTTAGTTCATTTAGATACAAAAGGTGACTTTATTGGACGTTCGGTATTGGAACAACAAAAAGCAGAAGGTGTAAAACGGCGCCTGGTAGGGTTACAAATGCAGGGACGTAATATTGCGCGTCATGCTTACCAAGTATTATCCGAAGGTAAAATAGTTGGGGAAATTACAAGCGGTACTTTATCACCCACACTTGGTTATCCCATTGCTTTAGCATACGTTCCCACTGAATTATCTTCAATCGGTCAAACCCTAAATGTAGATATTCGTGGTAAAACTTATCCCGCAGTTGTTGTCAAACGTCCCTTTTATCGTTCAAAATCACGATTGACTAATTAGTAATTAGTTAGGAGTGAGGAGTGAGGAGTGAGGAATTAAATTTCCAACTCCTAACTCCTAACTCCTAATTCCTAACTATACTTAGAGGATTTGATATGGGCTTTGAATACCCCGACAATTTGAGATACCTAGATACTCATGAGTATGTGAGGCTAGATGGAGATATTGCCACTGTTGGTATTACAGCATTTGCTGTTGACCAGTTAGGGGACATTGTATTTTTGGAATTGCCAGACGTTGGAGAAACTGTTACTAAAGGTGACAGCTTTGGTACTGTTGAGTCTGTAAAAGCCGTTGAAGACCTAAATGCACCTATTACTGGTACCGTCCTCGAACGTAATGATGCCTTAATTGAGGCGCCGGAGCAAATAGGCGATGACCCTTATGGAGAAAGTTGGCTGTTAAAAATTCGTGTCCAGGACGAAAGCGAAGTTGAAGACGCAATGACAGCAGACGAATATCGCGCCCAAGTCGAAGGAGAATAGGGAGTTAGGAGTGAGGAGTGAGGAGTGAGGAATTAATAAGTATTTGTTGATTACTCCCAACTCCTAATTCCTAACTCCTAACTCCTAACTAAAAAAAATATGACGTTACAAATACAGATGTTGCAAAATATTAAATAGTCACGTCTGGAGACCATATTGTGGTAATTTCCGCTCCACAGCCTAAATCAACTAATCTACCGCTGGGAAAAAAGAGTCAATCGAACAATTTTCAAGTTCGACACATTGGACCGTCTGATGGTCAGGTTCGTCATATGCTGGAAGTTATGGGACTTTCTAGTCTAAATGAACTGATTGATAAAAGTGTGCCGCAGGCAATTCAACTTAAAAGGGAGCTTAATCTTTCAGAAGCTAAGAGTGAATACGCTGCTTTAGCTCAGTTGAAGGAAATAGCTTTGCACAATCAGGTTTACCGTTCGTATATCGGTATGGGGTATTCTAATTGCATTACTCCTCCTGTAATTTTACGTAATATTCTCGAAAATCCTGGTTGGTATACAGCTTATACTCCTTACCAGCCTGAAATTGCTCAAGGGCGCCTCGAAGCACTATTAAATTTCCAAACAATGATTATCGACCTCACTGGTTTGGAAATTGCCAATGCTTCGCTACTCGATGAGGGTACTGCTGCTGCCGAAGCAATGACTATGAGTTACGGTATTTGTAAAAACAAGGCAAATACTTTCTTTGTGTCTCAAGATTGCCATCCCCAAACAATCGACGTGTTACAGACACGTGCCAGACCCTTGGGTATCGAAATTCTTATTGGAGACCATCGTACTTTTGATTTCGAGCAAGCTATATTCGGCGCCGTTTTACAATACCCCGCTACCGACGGCACAATTTACGATTACAGCACCTTCTGTGAACAAGCACATAAAACAGGCGCCCTCGTTACGGTTGCTGCTGATATTATGAGCTTGTGTTTACTAACACCTCCAGGAGAATTTGGCGCCGATATCGTTGTTGGTAGTACCCAACGTTTCGGAGTTCCCCTTGGCTATGGTGGTCCACACGCAGCATATTTTGCTACTAAAGAAGAATATAAACGGCAAGTCCCAGGTAGAATTGTTGGAGTATCGAAAGATGCTCGTGGTAATACAGCGTTACGTTTAGCACTACAAACACGCGAACAGCACATCCGTCGTGATAAAGCTACTAGTAATATTTGTACAGCACAAGTATTACTAGCTGTTATTGCTGGGATGTATGCTGTGTATCATGGCGCCGATGGATTAAGACAAATTGCCTTAGATATCCATCAAAAAACCTTAACATTAGCTCAAGCACTCAAGCAATTAGGCTATAAAATAGTTTCTCTCGATGTCTTCGACACATTAAAGGTTGAACTAGGAAACCAAAAGTTAGAAGATATTTTAAATAGAAGCGAAGCCAAAAAAATCAACTTGAGAATCTATGACGATACAGCAGTAGGTATTTCCCTCGACGAAACAACCACCGAAGCTGATTTAATAGATTTACTACAAATTTTCGGAGGTTCTCCCACCACCCCCTCTCTAGAAATCCAAAATCCAAAATCCAAAATCCAAAATCGTACTCCCTACCTAACCCACCCAGTCTTCAACCGCTATCACTCCGAAACTGAGTTACTGCGTTATATTCATAAACTTGAAACCAAAGATTTATCATTAACAACATCGATGATTCCTTTAGGTTCATGTACGATGAAGCTAAACGCGACAGCGGAAATGATACCTGTAACTTGGGCAGAATTTGGTAATATTCACCCATTTGCACCAAAATCACAAACGCGCGGGTATCAAATTTTATTTGAACAGCTTGAAGAGTGGTTAGCTGAAATTACTGGTTTTGCTGGAATATCTCTGCAACCAAACGCAGGTTCACAAGGTGAATATGCGGGACTTTTAGTAATTCGTCAGTATCACGAATCACGCAACGAAGGTCATCGTAATATTTGTTTAATTCCAGAGTCTGCACATGGAACTAACCCAGCAAGTGCAGTAATGTGTGGAATGAAAGTAGTAGGTGTTGCGTGCGATAAAGATGGTAATATTGATGTTGCCGACCTCAAAGCAAAAGCCGAAAAGCATAGCAATAACCTTTCTGCCTTGATGGTGACATACCCATCTACCCACGGTGTATTTGAGGAAGCTATCAAAGATATTTGTGGCATCGTTCATTCTCATGGTGGACAGGTATATATGGACGGCGCCAACATGAATGCTCAAGTCGGACTTTGCCGTCCTGGAGATATAGGCGCCGACGTTTGCCACTTAAACCTACACAAAACCTTCTGCATACCTCACGGTGGTGGTGGCCCTGGTATGGGTCCTATCGGTGTTGCCTCACACCTAGTCCCCTTCCTCCCAGGACACGCTATTGTAGATATTTCTAACCCCACTCAGCACTCAGCACTCTCTTCTCATCACTCCAAAATAGGCGCCGTTTCTGCTGCACCTTGGGGTAGTGCCAGCATCTTAGTAATTTCTTGGATGTATATTGTAATGATGGGCGCCAAAGGTTTAACCGAAGCTACCAAAATTGCAATTCTCAACGCCAACTACATCGCCAAACGGTTAGAAAACCACTACCCAGTACTTTATAAAGGTAGTAACGGTTATGTCGCCCACGAGTGTATCTTAGATTTGCGCGCGTTGAAAAAATCCGCCAACATCGACATTGATGACCTAGCTAAACGCTTAATGGACTACGGTTTCCATGCACCCACCGTATCATGGCCTGTTGCTGGTACCATCATGGTAGAACCAACCGAAAGCGAATCAAAAGAAGAAATCGACCGTTTCTGTGATGCATTAATTTCCATTCGCCAAGAAATTGCCGAAATTGAATCTGGGAAAATGGATATTCAAGACAACCTCTTGAAAAATGCCCCTCACACCGCCGAAAGCTTAATATCCGGTGACTGGACACATCCATATACCAGAGAACAAGCCGCATATCCGGCGCCGTGGACACGCGATAATAAATTCTGGGTCAGCGTCAGTCGCATCGACGCAGCATTTGGCGATAGAAACTTCGTCTGCTCTTGCCTTCCTATGGAAGCATACAGCGAATAACGGTGTTTCCGGTACTTAGGGCATTCCAATAAACCCTATTTACTAACCATTTACTAACCATTTTGCCTTTAGTTTACCCTAGTTGACACGGAGTTAGCTAGGGTTTTACTACATCTAAGATGTTGACAGTTTATTTATAGATACCACTAGTAGTACAGTTATGCCTAAAGTCACACCTAGAACATATAAACTATACATCCGTTTAAGTACCGATGAACTAGCGGAACTTACCCAAATAGCAGCTAATAAAACCATCCCCGTTAGTACACTAGTTCGCAGTATAGCATTGGAGTATACCCGGTCATTACCTAAGTCTAGTAACGATACTACTAGTTTCGATATAGATGGTACTTTGTAGAACTGTACCAAGTAATGTTGCAAACTTTCCGGAATAGTGCTACAATACTATGTATTAATAAGTAATAACCCTGACGGTAGCCATCACATCACCAGCTACCATTGACACTTTAATAATGTAAGACATAGGAATACACATGAAAGAAACAAGACCCAAACACATCAATGCCAGAGTCACAGAAGATGAGCATGAGTGGTTACAAAGACGGGCTAACAAGCTAGGTATGACACTATCTAACTACATTCGGTATGTATGCCTCAATGCTGATATTAAGTCTAATGTAGGTTGACCCTATGACATATCAAGTTAAACTCACACCTGACATAACAGTAGCCCATCTGGACATTGAGAAAGTAACTTGGAGGGGCAGAAAGACTTACCTAAGTTTCACAAATACCCAACTCTGGCTAGTACATCTCTGGGATGGTCGGGTTATTGAAGTTAAACCATCAGAACTCGATAGCGCCTCAGAGGAAGTACTTAAAGATATCGCATTCCCTGGTTAACTACCTAGGTTAACCAATACTGACAGAACAAACTTAAAAGCCCTCCAGTGCGGCAAACACCAAAGGGCTTAGTTATTTACTTATATACACCATTCAAGGAACCAACTCAAATGGATATTTCTAATAACAATGTAGCTAACTACAACTCAAATGTCAATGCCGAAATAGACTTCATTGATGATACTGATACTTTCAGTGCTGGCAATGACTTAGACAAGCTATTGAAAGCTATTAGATGCATCGACATATTACATTTACAAGTACTTGGTAGTAGCCGCTATGACAACAAAGATGCTCGTGAGCAGAATGCAGTCATTAAACAAGCTAAGAGTGCTATTCTGAAAGCTGGTAAGCAGTCAGGTTATGTATTCTGGGAAGTATTCAAAGCTGCTTATCACAACAAACTAGACCGCAATGAGTGGACTGGTGATATCTACTTTAATGGCACAGTTAACACCTCAGAGAAGCTACTAGACAGGTTAGAGACTAGTTTAGGTTTACTATCTCCCATATCAGAAACAGTCTACAACAGAAAGCTTGATGTACTGTTAGAGTGTTATGGTTTTAACCCTGTCAGAAAGCAACTAGAAAACTATGCCAAACAATACCCCGAAGTAATGCCAGAGTGGTCACAGTTAGCCAGTATCTTGTTTGGTACCACTGATGAACTATCCCAAATGATGGTAGAGAAGTGGCTCATAGCTGCTGTTGCCAGAGCAATACAACCAGGTTGTCAGGTAGATAATGCCCTAGTTCTCAAAGGTGGGCAGGGTATAGGTAAGTCTACTTGCTTCAGAATACTAGGCGGGGACTACTTTCTAGACTTAGATAACTCCACAGATGGTACTGAAGTTAAACGACAACTGGGCAGGTCTTGGATAGTCGAGATGGGTGAGATGGAGGCTATTACAGGTAAGAAAGATACTGAAGAGTTGAAAGCATTTCTCACCAAACTTAAGGATACTTACAGAGCTTTGTATGAGCGCTCACCTAAAGACCATCAAAGACATGTGGTATTTGGTGGTACTTGTAACAGTAATGAAGTACTCAGAGACCCCACAGGCAGTCGTAGACAGTGGTTTATTGACTGTGATGAAAGACCTATTAACAATGACTGGTTAAAAGTTAACCGAGAAGCTATTCTGGCTAGCGCATATCACAAGTTCATCTCTGGTGCTAGCTGGTGGGCTGATAGTGAAATGACTAAGGCATCTGAAGAAAGAAACAAGGACTATACTGTATCCGGAGCATGGACAGAGCAACTAGAAGCGGTACTCACAGAGGTAACAGTGGATGGTAGCAAAGAAGTAGCATTCAAGTTAGTAGACATAATGAAAGCGCTGCTACTGTCACCTGAAAGCCAAAGTAAGAACAAGAAAGCTATTCTATTAAGCCTTAAACAGCTTGGATATGACCAGAAAGTAGTCCGAGTAGGCACTAGTACAGCTAAAATGTACTGCCTCAAGACTGCAAGCAAGCCAGTACCTACTGAGTATTCCGGTACTACCTGGATGTACTGGAGAGATGCTTGGAAGTCTAGCAAAGAAGTTTAGTACTATTGACTTTTAAATATCCTTGAATAACCCTGGTAGGTACTTAGACTTACTGGGGTTTACTTTAGGTTGTTACCTTTTCTGTTACCTTTTCCTTGAATGTTACCTCAAATGTTACCTCAGAGGTAACAGCTACACCCTAGTCATAGTAAGGGTTACAGGAGAATGTTACCTTGTTACCTTAAATATACAGAAAACTATCTAACAACTAAATACACTATACAGTTACCTACTCTATATACACAGGTAACTAGGTCACTTTTTGAGGTAACAAGGTAACATTTAGCTAGGATGTAGATACAGTAAGGGTTGTAGCTGTTACCCTAAAGGTAACATTTACCTCAGAAAAGGTAACATCCTGAGAGAAAAGGTAACATCTTAAGATGGCAGGTAACATTATAAGGTAACAGACCTAAGAAGTTAGGGTAAACTTAGTCAGTCTTATGGCAGTAGTTAGAGACATTGGAGTAGAAACAGTAAGACAGCTAGGGGTTAAGGTAACACTATCCGATGCTTCTGGTACAGCTAAGTCATTACTAGAACTACTTGAGTACACAGTTAAGGGGAAACTAGAGACAGTGATAAGCAAGTCAAGCATGACCTCTAAAGAAGAAGAAGGAGATGGTAGCAAGGAACAGGTAATGGTGTACTACATCACTAGAACTACTCAACAGTCAGCATTACTTCGTAGGTTACTACCCGGTATAACCATATAACTACTTAGTAATACTAATACTACGAAGTACTCACTGATAACTCTAGAGATGACTTAGGGGTGTTCTGGAATGAACTATCCTATGCTGGAACTGTTTTAAATAGCTGTACTTACTTTAGTCAGAGAATATTACTGTACTTCGGAATGTACTATTACATGCTGTGGTTACTGAAGCACTATCCATAATAAGGGTAGCTTATTCCGAGTGTTCAATAGTTAAGTAAACCTTATTTCTGATAACCTACAGGGAAGCACTGGCAGAAGACTTGCGCGGTACTGGGGTAGTTGTTCCTAGGTCAGGATGTAGTAATATCAATACTCTGGGGCATATTCAAGTACTGCGAAGCACCATATCTAAACTACCTGTTTCTTACTTCTTACTTATTACTGTGTAGTTGACCTACCTTATGACCATCCAGACAGCATTAGTTTAACCAAAGAACTCCAGTCTGGATGACTAAGGTAGTACTGACTGTGACAGTTGACATTTTAAAGATAACGACAGCAGGACAGCACAATATGCCTAGATAGCGCCAACTACCTAAGCATTTACCAGGAAGAGTATTTAAAATGTATAACAGTAACTTCAGACTATATTATAGCACATTTGGGTGGACTTGTGTTATATCCAGACCTTCTTTATCTAAACTTTATCTAAATGAAGATGGTACACCAGCAGCAGTAGGGTATTTTGCATCTCAGTATGGTAGAGACTTGGTTTATACAGAACTGCATGGTATTAACCAGAATGACTACCAGAACAACCTGCCAGACTTGGTAGTGTATCAGCTAGCAGATGGTACTTTGTTAGCTGCTGCTAAGGCTGTATTTAGTGCTGAGAACACTGATATAACTGCTCATAAGGGTAGTTGTTACATCCACCAAGTAGAGTACCTTACTGTGTTAGATAAACTACCCATAAAGCTACCCTGACTTACCAGGGTTTCGATAATACCGAGACCCTTGTACTTTACATAACTTTACAAACTATCGGAGATAACCACAATGGATGCAGCAACCAGACTACAGCAGATAGTACAAGAACAGACCCAGAGAATGCTAGATGCACAAGCGGAACTTGATAAGGCTAGGCTAGAACAGCAGCAGAAACAAGCTAAGGCAGCTAAGTCAGCTAAGGAAGTTACCCGGTACTTGAGTAAGCTAGTAGATAGGCAACTTAAGACTGGTCATGTACAGCCTAGGGTGATACAAGAGTACCTTAAGCGCTATGAAGGTGACTACCAGACTGAGTACCTCAGAATAGCCTGTGCTTTGTTAGTAAACCAGTACCAAGGTGTTATCTCAGAAGCTACTCAGATAGTCGGTAGTAGCTTTAACTGGCAAGGTCATGAGTACAGTTTGGAGGGGTTATATAGCCAGATAGTGAGTATCCTAGGTAGACCTCCTTTTCAGTCTAAGTACTGGTTCTATGACATGCTGACTGATGCTTTAGTTGACCGTGAGCAGTTACTAGAAGACTTCGATAACCCTCAGACCAGACGGGTATACTCTGAGGTAGTTAAGAAGACTGATGAGAACTACTCCGAGGTCATTGACTATAACGGTGCAGTTCTGACTACTGATGACATCTTCCTGTTACAGGCAATAGTAGATGGTAATGGATACCGAGATGTCTTAACTAATGGCGGTGGTACTTTGAAAGCTTATAGCAAGTCCGTGGAGTAAGCTCAGATGTGAACTAGGTGTTCATCGGAGATGTGGTTTCTATTATAGAACTCACTTGGTTAGCACTCTTACAGCTACTAAATAACCCCAGTAGGTACTTATACTCACTGGGGTTTATTCTGTATTTGCTCACTCCGACTTGAAGTAGAGACGAACTTCTCAAAGTACTACACAGTTAGGGTTTCCAGTTTTCGGATATCACTTTGTAGAACTATACACCACACGGACATGTCACCAGTACCCTTTCTAGTCCAGACTTTGCCGTCTTTAGTAGTTAGAGATGTTCTAGCTAGTTTACATGCATCTCCATATGCCTTGGCACTAGCTAGCTCAGGATACATTGCTTTAAACTCGTACTTGGTATAGGTTGGTGTAGTGGGTAGGTCAACCTGTAGTTGTGAGGTAACTTCCGGTTGTTGTTGCTGGATGTAGTCTAGTGCCTCATCAGCAATGACATTATAAGGGGTATCTCTGTCTATTTCTTGCTGTAACCATTGCTGTTGTTTATCTGTCAGTAGCTCAATACCAAGTAACTGGTTCAGTTTATCCCAGACTGCTGTATGTTTCTTAGCTACTCGATGTAGCTCTTGTAGGGGGTGTAGTATGGCTACTTTGGCAGGTACATCACATTCATAAGCTAACTGTACTGTACCTTTGGAGGTCTTATGCTTGATGTAGAGTTTACCTTCATAGAGTACCCATGTGTCATCTTGTTTATCTGCTTTTGCCAGAATAGTACGAGCTTCAATACCTTTTATGACTACCCCCTCCCCCTCATGGTTAGCCACGGAAGTACCTACTGTGTCTGGGTTTATGTGGTTAGCCACAGGGTTAGCCATTGCTACAGATAGTAAATAGTCTTGTAACTTCATACCAACAGCTTCAGCATTTCGTAATATCTGTTGCTTCTCCTCTGCTGTTGCTCTGAAGGCTAACTGCTCTGCTCTAGTTCTCATTGTCATCTCCTTTTATTGCTACTATTATAACATGGTTAGCCATGAAAAGTCGCTCTGGCACTGCTATACAACTATTCTGTCAATGTGGTTAGCCTTGTGGTTAGCCATCTAAAGTATTACCCAGACTGTATTACAGCCATTGGTACCAAATAGGGGGGGGAGGGGGTGTTTAGTACTTCGTAGTTGTTCTACTTTGTATCTAGTTCTAACTAACTACATCACCCGCGCTAGCTATAGCCATTAAAAAAACCCCGGCTAAGTACCAGGGTTGTTATAGGTTATACATAGCGGTTATCTCGGAACATTGAGAAGGATAGCCATAGCTCGACCAGTATCCTTGGCAGTGCCTATCATCCAGTTACCATATGTTGAGTAAGTAGTGAATATGTCTTGATGTAGTTCTAAGTTACCATGTGTCTTATATACCAGAGGCTTGGAGCGGTCAATGCTACGGTTGGGTTTATCAGGACAGTTATTCATGGCATATATTTAAGCATTTCCTTAAGTATAACATCTTAACTGCCTATTTACCAACAGGTATACAACTAAAACCCTTATCTGGCAAGGATGTATACGAAAGTGTGTGTTATCTCCGATAAGTTACCTCTGGTAAGTAAAAGCCATTTAGTACCTGCTTAAGCTGCACTCAGTCATCACTAAGTTATAGCTAGATAGTTATGTAGTTATATCGACTAACCTTTAGGTTACAGGACTATCCATAGATACTAATGTACCAGCATAGTGTTTCATAATGACTTCAGGACTATTACCAACCCACTTAGCTAGTAATGCCACAGGAACACCTGCCTCTAGTGCCATAGTGATGTAAGTATGTCTGGTGTTGTAAGGGCATCTATAGCGCTCTACCAGAGGTGTTCTGACTACTCCTTTGTACTTACTAGTACCTTTCCAGATATTCCGAGTAAACTTAGACATGTTAATAGGTTTGCCATTAGGTCTAGGGAACACTAAACTAGTGCTGGAGTAACTACTAGGTCTGATATTTAACAATATCTCTCTAAGTACCTGGTTACATGGGAACTTCCTACTACGGTGAGTCTTGGTATCAGTCCAAACATCAAACTGACTGTCATAGGATGTATCAAAGGTTATCACAGAGCAGTCAGAGCTAACCCTATCCCATCTCAAAGCTACTGCCTCACCCGGTCGGCAACCAGTCAGAAATAGGAAACTAACAAAGTTGGTATAGTAATGGTGATAAGGATGTACTGAGAATGCTTCTATAATAGAGTCTCTTTCTAGCCTAGAAAAGGGGTCAATAGCCTTAGCTGACTTGGGTACTTTTATATCAGATGCCATACCATCAAAGGGGTTACTAAGTACTAACTCGGACTTCATAGCCCATCGACAACAGGCACTAAGGTAGGTAAGTAGTCTTTTAGCTGTATCAGGTGTTTTAGTCTTAACTATGTGGTTTCGGATAGCTACTGCATCAGATAAGTCATGACTAGGTAATGCTTTGATATGGTTGTACCACTTAACTTGGTAGTGTTTGCGGTAAGTAGTAGCTGCTACCTGAGACTGCTTAAACTCTGCATACTGTTGCCAAAGTTCCACTAAGTTAACCACCATTTGGAGGGTATTTATGGTAGGTCTGAATGCTGTTTTGTAGCTGTCAATATCACATTTGCCACCTCTGAGGTCATTTTCTATACTCCATGCTACTACTTGTACTCTTTTGTAGTTCTCTGGGGTATCCACTAGACCAGTACTAATGTATCTAGAACTAACCCGCAATGACCTAGGTAGTATTAGTCTTAGTTTGCCCCTATCTATGCCTATGCCAACATTGAAACTCATATCAAACCTTACTAACCATATACTAACCAAATGGCTGTTTTAGGCTGCTAGAAGGGGTCTGAAATGCCTGTAGTACCGTCCCTGAGCCTGCACAAAGGACTTTCGTCTGCTCTTGCCTTCCTATGGAAGCATACAGCGAATAACCCAAATTCCCAAAATTAAACAATTAATCTTGTAACATGAATCTTGTGGGATGGGCATCCTTGCCCGTCCCATTATTCATAAAGTATCGAGGTTGATAAAGAGACAGTTGGCTACATTTATATGTTGTTGCTCATACCCTTTACCTAATTTAATAACTATTTACTTTGCTGCGTTCTGATAAATCTGGAATCGTAAGTCCTTTGTTTATATGTTAAACATTAATAGTCGTTTTGCTATACCTGGTCATAAAAAGGGCGCCACTCGACAGAAAGTTCGTGTAATTGAATATATTGTTGAAGAGAATGGAGTAGAAAAGGTTTACCGTTTGATAACTGATTTAATGGATGTTGTGACTTTTCCAGCTTTGCTTTTAGCACGTGAATACCATCAACGTTGGGAAGCAGAAAATACTTTAGATGAATTAAAAGTTCATTTGAATGGTCGCAAAACACCTATACGCTCTAAAAACCCTCGTGAAGTAATTCAGGAAATTTATGGTTGGTTGCTAGGACATTACTGTATACGTTCTTTGATGTTTCAAAGTGCTACGGTTGCTGGTATCTCTCCTTTACGCTTAAGCTTCACTGGAAGCCTACAAGTTTTGAAGCGCGCGGTTCCAGAGTTCCAGAAAATTAAAAATAAAACTGATTTAGAACTAGTTGATATATACTATAGCTGGTTAATTTGGGAAATTTCAGACTTAGAAATACCACCACCACAGCAGAGAAGTAATCCAAGAGTAGTGAAAAAAACTCGTTGTAAATTTAAGAGTAAAAAGCGACATCATCGAGGTAATGGTACTACTAAACAGCAGTTATCTTTTAAAGTTTTTAAAACTGTTGCTACTAGTTGTGCATAGTGCTAAGTGCGTGCGTAGACAATCCAGTTCATAAAAGGAATTTCAGTCTTCATACCAAGCATCGATTTGTTCCATTGTTCTCATAAAGTCTTTATCCTCTGGGGTTAAGTTTTCGGTGGGTATGTCTTTTAGATAAACACAATATTTTATACATGCGTTTATTATATCATTTTTCTCCCTACGCTCCGGTGATAACTGCTTGATTGATTCAAAAGCAATTTTCGCAGTTTCTCTATCTCCCAACATTTTTAACCATATCGTTTGTGGACTATCTTCCAATTGGTCGATAATCACAATCCCCAACCGAAATATTGGAGCAAGTCGATATACACCTACACCATATTCAGTTGCTGATTGAGCGTTACAATATCTCAAAAGTTTTTCACTGCAATTTACCGTGAGAATCCAGGTAAATGGGTTTTGATTTTCAATTTGTTGTTTTGCTTCTTTCGACAGTCTTTGAGAACTTGTTAATTGTAGTTTGTTTTTGGCGCCTTCTATTAGTTCTTTTTGCTTTCTATCCCAGTACAGATTTTTGCGGGTTATGGATTTATTAATGTCTGTTTCTTCTAAGTACGAACTATAATGCTCGATAACTAGTGTTGGGTGTTCTTGCATTAACTGGTCAAATAAACCTAAATTTTCAGAAAGCCACCCGGCTTTTTCTCGCTCTGCCATAAACATCAAATCTATTTCCAGGTCTTCATCGTTACGGACTTGGATATTTTGCAGAGTATCACCTTTGGTTTTATATAATGATTGGATATAAAACTTAAAGAAGCGGTCGTGTTTGTACTGAGCCATTTCAATTTATTTAGCCCTTAGCAAAGCTTTCATGTTGTGACAGTTATTTTCACTTTCTATGAGAGGAATTAATTTCTGGAAAGAGATTATAACCAAAATTAAACTTTCCTCACATCAGTAACCGATGTCATTTTGATGTAATTTTGGCTTCGTTATCGACTCGTTGTAGAGACGCGAGGAACCGGAGCGTCTCTACCGAAACGGACTTTTGGATCAGAATGTCCTCATCTGGAGTTAAGCACGGCAGTGAGCGTTCAGACTTTTTCGATCCCAGAGAGCCATTCTTCCATCTCACCAAGTTGTTGCCAATTAAACATTCTTACCATGAACTCATCAAGTTGCTGATTGTTTAGCTCTTCGAGTTGACTAGCTATTTGTGGTGTCAGAGCCGATGACCCAAATTTGAATTCAATTATATTAGTTGCTGCCTCAATCTTGCCTTCAGTCTTGCCTTCAGTTTTGCCTTCTAACCTAGCCTTGCTCATTTCGGCTTCGTACCAAGCATCGATTTGTTCCATTGTTCTCATAAAGTCTTTATCCTCTGGGGTTAAGTTCTCGGTGGGTATGTCTTTTAGATAAACACAATATTTTATACATGCGTTTATTATATCATTTTTCTCCCTGCGCTCCGGTGATAACTGCTTGATTAATTCAAAAGCACTTTTCGCTGTTTCTCTACCTCCCAACATTTTTAACCATATCGTTTGTGGACTATCTTCCAATTGGTCAATAATCACAATTCCCATCCGCAAAATTGGTGGTAGTCGATATACACCTTTTCCTAAGTCAGTTGCCTTTTGAGCGCAACACATTTTCAAGAGTTTTTCACTGCAATTTACCGTGATAATCCAAGTAAATGGGTTTTGATTTTCTATTTGTTGTTTTGCTTCTTTTGATAATCTTTGAGTATTTGCTGATTTCTGTTGGGTTTTGGCACCTTCTATCAGTTCTTTTTGCTTTCTATACCAGTACAGATTTTTGCGGGTTATCGATTTATCAATATCTGTTTCTTCTAAGTACGAACTATAATGCTCGATAATTAGTGTGGGATGTTCTTGCATTAATAAATCGAATAAACCTAAGTTTTCAGAAAGCCATCCGGCTTTTTCTCGCTCTGCCATGAACATTAAATCTATTTCCAGGTCTTCATCGTTACGGACTTGGATATTTTGCAGAGTATTCCCTTTAGTTTTATATAATGATTGGATGTAAAACTTGAAGAAGCGGTCGTGTTTGTATTGAGACATTTCAATTTATTTAGCCCCTGCCGTAGCTCTCATGTTGTGATAGTAATTTTCACTTTCTATGAGAGGAATTAATTTCTGAAAAGAGATTATAACCAAAATTAAACGTTCCTCACATCAGTAACCGATGTAATTTTGATGTAATTTTAAGCTTCGTTATCGACTCGTTAAATATGGTCGTCCACTCAAGGCAGAAATGAGTTGTAGCCAATTAAACATTGCCACTATCAAGTCATCAAGTTGCTGACGCTTAATGACATTATAGGCGCCTGCACTGTTAGAGGATGTTCTAAAATACCACTAGGCATACATAATATTACATTGTAGTACATAATTAAAGGTGGTGGAGCAGGATTTGAACCTGCAACTACGCGATTTTCAGTCGATAACCCTCATTCTGTCGTCCTGTGAAGGCAAAAAAGTGAACAAGGAATTTTACGTGCCTCTACCAATTGGGCTATCCACCACATAAATTTGATATTTCAGTGCTATGAGTATACATTAGCCTTGATTCATTCCCCTAAGCAACTTTTAATATAAATGTCTAGAATGCATTACATAAATTTAGAGACGTGATAAATCGCGTCTCTACAATGCGCCATTACCTTTTAAATAAAAAGCCGAGCAACACCTGTAATATTATTACCTCCATACCCAAGCTTAATAGCATCTAAATAAATATTATGAATAGCTGTAGACACAGGGGTTAGAGCATCTACTTCCCGCGCGCTTTGCATAACATAGCGAAAATCTTTCTCAGCTAAATCGATAGGAAACATCGGCGCATGATTCTCTGTCAACATTAAATTCGCCGCGTTCTTTGCTGCTAAACTCATAACTGGTAATTCACTAAGACATTGAATTGCTTTTTCTAACTCTAATCCGTTTTTCATTAGCATCCCTATAACTTCTGCTAATGCTGCGACCTGAATACCAAATAGTGCATTGACAGCAAGTTTCATTGCCATTCCCTGTCCAATATCTCCTACATGATGAATTACCAAACCACCTGCGGACAAAAGTATATGTTCAGCTTGCTTTAAGGTTTCTGCTTGACCTCCAACTATATATATAAGTTTTCTTGCATCCGCTTGGGGACGAGAACCAATAACTGGAGCATCAAGAAATGCTACGCCACGACTCGATAATAACGGCGCCAATTCTTTCACCCAACTAACAGTCAAAGTACTTGACTCAATCGCAATTGCATCTTTGCGAAGTCCTAATATGGCGCCAGTTTCTGTATCTAACCAAATTGTACGCGATGCATCACTGTCTGTAACCATGCTAATAACAATATCCGCTTGTTCGGCAGCTTCTCTGGGTGTTGCTGCATAACTAGCTCCCAGCTTTTGTAAGGGTTTGACTTTATCTTCTGTGCGATTATAAACAACTACCTGGTAATTGGCATTGAGTAGGTTTTCTACCATTCGAGAACCCATTGCCCCTATTCCTAACATTGCTACTTGACTCATAATAAATAATTCCTCTAACTGACAACACTGTAGCTCCTGCAAAAGCAGCAATAAAGAGCAATTTATGAATTACTTTCGTGCATTTTTTACATGAATCGCCTATCATTCAATACATGGACATATCTGTGCTGGAAATTTTTGTAGAAGTTATGCGACAGGGTAGTTTTGCTGCTGTCGCACGTGAACGCAATATTGACCCATCTTCTGTTTCCCGAACTATTGCGGGTTTGGAGTCAGAAATTGGTGTAAGGTTATTTCAGAGAACTACACGACAACTGGCGCCAACCGAAGCTGGCATTACCTATTTTCAAAGAGTTGAGCCACTTGTTGAAGAGATGCAACAGGCAATTATTGCAGCGAAGGATATTTCTGGACAACCAAAGGGAACTCTGCGCGTTACCGCTTCTGTCTCATTCGGACTTAAATGCATTGTGCCTTTATTACCTAAGTTTGAAGCAATGTATCCAGAACTGACAGTAGAACTTTTACTTACAGATGCTGTTGTAGATTTGTTTGCCGAAAGAATTGATGTTGCTGTTCGTCTTGGACAACTAGCTGACTCTACCTTAATTGCTCAACAACTGATGCGAACTCGTTATTTGGTTTGTGCTAGTCCAAATTATTTACAGCAATGGGGACAACCGAAAACTCCAAGCGATGTTGAGCAACATAATTGTCTTCTTTTTCCACTGGCAGGTTTTAGAACAAGATGGATATTTAAGGATAAAGATGCAGATATAAAAGAAATTTCAGTTCGTGGACGTACTATCATTTCTAACGCACTCGCACTTCAACAATGTGCGCGTGCAGGAATGGGTTTAGCGTTACTTCCTCACTGGCTAATTCATAAAGATGTAATTGATGGTAAACTTTTAAACCTGTTTCCAGATTTCCAAGTTACAGCAACAGACTTTAACACAGCAGCTTGGCTGGTTTATCCTTCTCGTGCTTATATTCCTCTTAAAGTTCGTATATTTACTGATGAAATTAAAAAACACATGTTAATCTAATGACAATAAAAATGGGAATACTAAGCATAGTTTGCTCTTTAACATTGCTATGCAATATATTCTCTACCCCATCGCTATTTTGGTGCTTTTCGCTGCTATCAACTATTTAGTGGCGTTTTTGTTTATTTTCAAGTCTGTTTTTCGGCACCCTAAATACGATATCATTAATAGTAAACAAGTACCAGTATACCTCGAACAACTATTTAAAGGCCTCCCACGAAATTTACCACCGTGGAATAAATTATTTCTGATTCGGCGAACAGCAGTAAGTAAGCATTTTAAAATTGGCTCTTTTCCATCCCAAAGACTAATTTTACTCCAAGAAAGGCTACCGTCAATCGCAGAGCGGACAATTCAAAATGCTAGCTGAACTAGAGTTTTGACGGCGATAAAAACGCGAAAAACTTGTTCTATAAGATTTGGGCATTTGTACTAAATAAAAGATGGCAAGATTTACACCGTATTTATATGTTGCTTGTGAGGTAACGGTAGCTTCAGATGTAGGGGTGTCGGTAATTTGAGGCACTCTAAATAAGGGTTGAGGACTGGTTAAAGTCCCTGATGCTAAAACGTTATTCTTGGTTGTCCTTGTCCATCAGACCAACCCGAACGATGACCTCGCATATATTCAGTTTCCTGTCCCGGATAGTTTTCTGGACGTCCTTTTGAACCGCAATAACCATCGCGATGTCCCGCTTGATAGGCAAAAGATTCTTGTTGATTGGAGTTTGAGTTTCGAGCATGACTCGAACTAACATAGGCTAATGCTCCAATGAAGAATCCGCTTAAAGCTAGTATAGCGATGAGTTGAATGGATTCAGCGTCAATACCCGAATCGTTTTTTGGATGTGCTGTCGAACCGCTAAAACTATCGCGATGTCCCGCTTGTGAGACATCCGATTCTTGTGGACTGGAGTGTAGAGCATAACTCGAACCAGCAAAGGCAAATGTTCCAGCAAAGAATGTGCTTAAAGCTAGTGTAGCTGCGATGACTTTGTTCTTCATAATATTAAGTCTCATTTGTAGTTAATAATGTTAAGAAAGCTGATATATTCTTACACCTGAAATTCATGTAAAACTTCAGTTGTTGATTTTATCGAAGGTCAAGATTGTTTTTACTTGTTGATAGTTAATAGATTTATGCAAATTCAACTTATGCAGAGAACTGATAATTTCAGGGTAAAATACTTTAACAAAACTAAGTTTCCAACGTTGGGTCATAGGGTACAACTTTCTCTTTTTGATCTGGGTCGTTGCGCGCGGCTAGCACATAAACTGGCTCTGTTGCGCTCAAATTCCGTGGTTGATGCGGAACACCAGGGGGAGTAAAAATAAAATCCCCAGTTTCACACACTTGGCATTGCTTGAGTCCTTGCCCATAACAAATTTCAACTTGACCCTTAAGCAAATAAATTGCTGTCTCATGCTCTGGGTGGAAGTGTGGTTCAGCAATACCACCAGGAGGAATAATCGTTAAATACATGGCAATTCTAAGAGCGCCTGTTGTACTTGCACAAATACCAACAAAACCAGGCAAACTTTGGCTGTTGAGCGTTTCTGCATCGGGACGTACAATAATTAGTTCTGTTGGCTTTTGATCAAGTTGACCATAGGAATCATGATCAGATACTGTTTTTTCTATCATTACAAACTCTCATAAAGATAATTTGAGACCTCCTCAAATAATTCACGCGCGTAAAAATTAACTTATGCAGGCGCCGCTCCGTTAGTTTTGTTTTAGTCCTGGGTATCCTAACTGTATAGAATAATCATTCTCAGTTAAAAACTATACAGGAATATATGACTACATACTGCCGCGACCAAGCTAGAGAAGAATTAACACAGCAGCTTGGCTAGTTTATACGAACCGTGCTTATATTCCTCTTAAACTTCGTATATTTACTGATGAAATCAAAAAACACATGTTAATCTAATGACAATAAAAATGGGAATACTAAGCATAGTTTGCTCTTTAACACTGCTATGCAATATATTCTCTACCCCATCGCTATTTTAGTGCTTTTAGCTGCTATCAACTATTTAGTGGCGTTTTTGTTTATTTTCAAGTCTGTTTTTCGGCGCCCTAAATACGATATCATTAATAGTAATCAAGTACCAGTGTACCTCGAACAACTATTTAAAGGCGCCATTTCTGAACTAGAGGAATTTGGTTTTAAAGCGTGTTGCTATATACAAGTAGAACCTATAATTCAAATTCACCCACCAACAATGGTAGAAATACTGTTGTATAACCAAGCGCTAAAGTCGTATGCAAAAGTAGGAATTCGCTATCCGTTGGAAGCTGTTAATTTATTTGATATTGAATTTTATACATTTTTTCAAGACGGTAGTTTATTATTGACGATGAATGGTAAAGCTGATGGAGTATTTGGTGAAACGCCTAACTTTACTATTCAAGATCCTTACACAGCAGAAACTCTGGTACAATGGCAGTTACATCAAGATACTGTCGAAAAAATAAATATAACAAAACCTGCAATTGGTTTATCTCCTGATAAATTTGCCACAGCTTTAGAAAAGTTTAGCAAGAAACATTTAGATTATTTATTTAAAGCAGGCAAACTACGATTAGTTAGAGAAAAAGAATATAGTCCTACATTACAAGTTGCATGGAAAGTTGCTAAGAAATTAGTTGATGGAAAACATAAAGTTACAAAAATTCTCAACCAACGCTTATTAGCAGCTAAAACTAATCCTGAAATGCGGGTTGATATTCCTGTCGAACTGGAGGTTGAAGGGTTTAAGCGTGCAGAAAGTCAGAATAAGGGACTGGTTGATGGTAAATTTCGTGCTTGGATGCTATTTATAAGTTTTGGTTTGTTTGTAGCATCTTTTATGCACATGTTTGAAATACATCGCTTGGCAATTTTTGTGCTGGTGATAATGCTACACGAAGCTGGACACCTAATTGCCATGCAGTTATGCGGTTATCGTGATACTTCAATGTTATTTTTACCCTTTTTAGGCGCCGTTGCAACAGCAAGTCAGAAATATGATACTACACTTGCTCAGAATGTCTGGGTTTTACTTGCTGGACCTTTGCCTGGATTAATTTTGGGAATCTTTTTGGCTTTTATCTCTGGTAGTACTAGTGATTTATTTTGGGTCCAAGACACTGCTTGGATGTTAATTGGTTTAAATTCAATAAATTTACTGCCTATTTATCCACTTGATGGTGGTAAAATAGCAAATTTACTTGTGTTTTCACGCTTTGCTTATATTGATGTCTTATTTAAATTATTTGGTTTAATTGTATTAGGATGTCTCTCTATTTCTCAACCTATATTATTGATATTTGTTATTTTAACATCTTTAAGTATACCTCAGAGCTTTCGTGCAGCTAAAGCCAATTCTAAATTACAGCGACTGCTTAAACAGAGTAAACCCAGTAATCAAGATAATCTGATTAATAATATTTATATATATTTTCAAGAATTGGGGTATAATAAATTACCTGTCGCTACTAGAAATTTTCTGGTTAAAGATATAATTCGACGTTATAACGAATCACAGGGTAAATGGATAACGCGAATTTCTTTAATTTTTCTTTACTGCGGTAGTCTCCTTGGGGGATTAACGGGTTCTTTGTATGCAATATCACCACGTGCAGTTATAAGTCAAATTCCACATATGTTCGAGAAACCACAGCAGCGACGCGAACGTTTTCTCAGTATGCAGAAGCATGAAATTGAAAAAGCAACAGCAATATTACAAAAAAACCCTAATGATATAAATGCATACATAAAACGTGCTAAAGCATTTAAAACACTGCGAGACAATAAAGGCGCCTTGGCAGACTACAATCAAATTGTGCGATTACAACCGAATCATACTCAACATCGTTTTACCCGTGCTTATTTAAATTCTCAACTAGGCAATATCAAAGCTGAAATACAAGAATACGATGATTTATTAAAGCTAAATCATCAACCTCATTTTATTTACTATCAACGGGCAGAAGCTAGAACAAAGTTACGCGATTATCAAGGCGCCATTGCCGATTATAATGAAGTTATTAAACTTAAGCCTAAAATCGCTTGGAATTATATTAACCGTGGTTATGTTCGTATTCAGTTGAAAGATTACAAAGGCGCCTTAGCTGATGCAAACAAAGCAATACAACTCGAACCTCAACTACATGACGCTTATGCATTGCGAAGTCAAGTGCATAGCAAGTTAGGAAATTCTAAAGCTGCTAATACAGATAAACAAAAGGCAATAGCACTTGAACAAGTTTGGGAAGAAACACGGCAAGATTAAAAGTAATAAAAAATGGCGCCTATATCTATAATTAACATAGGCGCTGTGCAAAATTATACCTAAGTGATTAGGGTTTGAAAACTTTTATTATTTAACAGCAATTGCTTGACCAGCAGTACTGATAATTTCTTGTAGGTTAGTTACAGAAGCTGTGTAGCTACCACCGGGGCCAGTAAAGGTTTGTTGTCCTACAGTTAAATTCTTTTGTGAAAAGGTGTTTGATGCATCCGACGCAAACCCACCGATATCACCTAAGCTAATCGCTAAACCACCAGCTACAGTATCAAGTTCATCATTAGATAATTCAACTGCATTAAGGTAGAGTCGATGCCCGGTATTATCCGGGGCACCTCTCTGTTCGATCTGGACGTACCCGTTTCCGTGTATCCAGCTCTCGATATTCTTAACTTGCGTTTTTGCTCATATGAACATATTGGTGACAGGATTGATGAATAACAATTAGATTTTTGGTTTTCCAATTGTTATGATTCCCATCTATATGATGTAAGTGTACTCGTTCTTCGCTTGTAAACTTTAATCCGCAATGTCCACATGTATGGTTTTGCCTTTTTAAGACTTTAGAGGTTTCTCCGTCGTAGAGCTTACTATTACGTTCGCTCCAGTACGCCAAATCTCCATCAAAAGGTGATTTATTGCCTTTGACATTGACATATTTGTTTTCAGAGTAAGAAACCGTTGGGAACGCTTTATCTAGTAATTTCTTGCTAGAATATCGGTCTTGTTTAGCTTCTTTATTAAATACCTTGTATGTTCTATTTTGTAGATGGTATAGTGAGAACCGCGACCCATCCATTTTACAGAACTTATGGTAATTTCTCCATCCCCTAACTATTGGTGATAACTTAAGAGCTTTCACCTTAGAACCATAATTCGAGTTGTTAACAATAGCTTTTACCTTCTTACGGAACTTTTTATAGTTATCCACTGAGGGGGTACTTCTAAATTTACCGTTGCTTTGCACTTTAAAGTGCCAGCCGAGGAAGTCAAATCCATCTGTCGTAGCGGTCAACTTTGTCTTGTTTTCACTTACCTTTAGTCCTCTTGCTTCTAAAAACTGGCTAATTTTTTCAAGTATTTGTGTTGCATCGTCGTTAGGTTTAAGGATTATGACCATATCATCTGCATAGCGTACTGATTGGTGGATTTCCTCTATTCCATTGAGAGCAATGTTAGCTAAGAGTGGACTCACAACACCACCTTGGCAAGTACCTTGTTCTGGAAATTCAGGGTTTATTCCTGCTTTTAGACAGCGAAAAATTCCTGATTTGATGCCCACTGGGGCTATAAGGTTGTTCATAATTGTGGTGTGTGAAATCCTATCAAAACACTTTTCAATATCCAGTTCTATGACTCGTTTATTGATTCCATTTCTATCAGATTTGAGGTTTAAGAACAGGATTTTCTGGGCATCATGTGCCGAGCGTCCTGGTCGGAAACCGTAGCTGTTTGCATGGAATAGTGCTTCATGTGCTGGTTCTATTACAAATTTTGCGAGACATTGCCAAGCTCTATCTGCGATAGTAGGAATTTTAAGCAATCGAGTAGTAAATCCATCTTTTTTAGGGATTGGAATTGCTCGTAACTTTTGGTGTTTCCAATCATTACTTTTTGCTTTTAGTAGTTCAAGAAGTTCAAAACGTTCCTTAAATGTAAGGGATTTTTTACCATCTATTCCTGCCGTTTTCTTTCCAGCATTTAACTGTGTTACTTGACGGATAGCCAGTAATTTAGCCGCGTTGGATTTCAGAATAAGTTTTTGTAGGGACTTCGCTTTTCGCATGTCACCAACTCGAACCGCTTTGAACACTCTTCTTTGTAGGCGGAAAATGTTCGCCCGGAATTTCTTCCAGGGTAGTGATTTCCAAGATTCACTGATATTTCTATCGTGTCCAATCATGCTCTGCTCCAAGTTGTGTTTTCTGAACACCTTGCGAAAGTTACTTCGCATCCTACCCGACATACAGGGGTTCCGTACTTCGTCCTACCTACTGTGGGTTCGACCTTCTCACAGACCTTTATATCGTTTTTATTCGTTCCATCCCTTGATTATTTTGATGGTTTAGGGCAGTCCATTTTGCCTATCCTCTTCTCAGAGATTACAGCTATTACGAAAACGATGCTGTGAGAGTATAGAGGATGAAGTCTACATCTTTTGTTCAGGTTGTAGCTTTGAGTTAAGACACTTTTCTAGGACTTGTTTACCCATGCCATCCCCCCTTTAGCGCCAGTGTTGTCACCTGCTTGTTTTACAACTGATTGCGCCCTGTTCCCAGCTTTAGCCTCCGAAAACCGAATTCGGTCACTCTGGGCAGATAGGGAGTCACGTATCTCTTAACGGGTGGGACTTGCTGTTCAGCGGTTACTATGCTCACCCACATCAAAGGAACAGTTATATATTTTGAAAGTGGCTTTCAAAACATATTCTAGTTATACGTCCCTAGTTGCTAGGGGTTCCCACTAGAAACGAACCGCACTTTCGTTACTCATTACTTTATCTCCGTTAAGTATATTTGTTAGATGTGAAAGAAAAGCAGCGAAGTAAGCTGTTTGCTTTCATGTCCACATAATATAAAATTTGCTTGTCCAGATACATCGGAATAAAGCTGGAATTACGGCAATGCTTTTTGTTGAGGAGCGCATCCTACTAAAGTTGGAGAAGTGTTTAATATAAATGTTTGAGGACCTCATCTCTGGCGCCCAGAACCGCGTTCTTTTCTGATAGCTTTAACTGCCGTTACTTGGTCTGAACGCGAGAGCATCAAAAATACAGTTAACTTCAATTTCATAGATATATAAATTTATACATGTTCATACATCTCTTCTAAAATTTAGATACATAAGTTGTGTGCTTTGCATGAAGCGGATTATACCCATGATATAGTAGTATATACCAGTTGCTATTTTGAAAATTTAGAAACCTGGAATATACGTTGATATCATGTAATAAAAATAAAGATTTTGCTCCCGAAACCAGGTTTTTTTGTTTCTTTGCGTCAAAATAACAATGTAAACTTATGAATTCAAACAAAGCTAGCATTAAACATATTTATATCGACGGGCAAGAAATATTATTTATTTTAGATTGAATTTGGATATCTCAAATGTGAACCATTGGTTCACATTTGGATTGGTCGATTAGTTACAGGCGCCTCAAATACCCTATTTGTACTGGAATAGGTATTGTTGTTTGCAAACGTACAAAGTTAGCCACGTGAGTGGTTAATTTTACTATATGGCTAATTTATGATAGGCGCCTTTATAGCAGTCCTATATAATTTTTACGAATGATTTAGGACTGCTATATCACCTCCTGAGTGTAACTAATAAATTTACTGTGCCAAAAAATCGACTGTAAAATCCCAAGCGTCATCATCCCACCATGATTCGGAGATAATGTTTTCTACGTTATAGTTGCTACCTATGGAATTTTGATAAAGTTTTATACCAAGTGCTTCAGCAAATCTAATGTCATATTCGCGAAATATTTTTTTGATACTAGCGCTAACTCCATCAGGATATATATAGAAACAAACTAGTTCTTCTTCAGAGGAAATTGCAACTAGTTGACGCGCGATTATTATACCTTCTTTGTTTCGAGCATAGAGAACTTGTTTATTTATATCTAGGAGTACGGCAACTGCGGAGTCTGAGCATATTCCTCCAAGTCCTAAACAAGTCCCTACATAAGTACCTAGCTTTAATACTTCCAACGGTTCGCTTTCTAGCTTAATCTCAACGGCGCCTCGAAAGTCAACTAGTTCTGTATATTCAATTCCCTTCGTCCATAGATTAAGATTAATTTTGCTATGCTGTTTTAACCAAGTTTGTGTGAGGGGATGAGTTATTATATAATTTGGCTGGTTGTTCCAATAAGCTTTTAAAAACTTTCTAAAGCAACGGTTGTTTCGTTGAATAGTTCCAAGCATAGAGAGTGCGTGTTTGATATTCTCTTGTTTGGGGTTAACGTCAAACTCCCGTTTTAAGATATTAAGGGTCAGATTTTCTAATATATCAAGCTGAGTAAGTTGTATCTGTTTATATATTACTCCTAAACCGCGATTTATTTGCTGTTCGCTTAAAGAACGTTTTCCTTGTAGATAGTCTCGTATTTTGCGAGGAATGGGATTACTAAATTTTGTGTTGCATTGACTATTAATAAAATCGTAGGCATCTTTTAGAGATAATATAGTAATATCTTGAGTTATAATAGGATGATTGCTGAACGTTTTTACAATGCTTTCACTTATGGGAGTGCTAAGACTTCCTAATAACTTTGCAATTTTGAATAGTTTGTTGGGATAATTAATAAAGCATTGTAGGCTAAAATCGCTGAGATATTTAGTAATTGCTTCAATTCCTTCTGCAATTAACCAAGTATTATTGTCCAAGTGGCAAGCTTGTTCAAGATGTAAGAAGCTTGTATTTGGTGCATTGAGGAATAAGTCACGCGCTTTGGTGTCCAAATAATTAATAAAACTTATTATAACTTTAACAGCATGACTTTCTTGACTAAAAGGAGGTTGAGCTAAACGTTGCACCATTACGTGTGCATAAGGTAAATATAACTCAAGTTCTTGGATTTTATCCCAGTGCCAATAATACTGCTTTAAATCCTTTATCGCTTGACTCTGAAATTCTGGTTCGACTTCTCTTAGTAAAGTATCAATTACATCAACTTGTCCTCGAATAAATTCCCATTTAGCTTTTTGTAACTTAACCTGAGCATCATCACAATATAAATCAATGGCGAACAAATAAAAATATAGATATTCATTTTTTATATCATAAGCGTAATGCTGCCAATCAATATGCAAAATCATATCAATCAACCCTTCAAGCTTTCCACAGTCTTTCCAAATAGATAGATATTTTTTTTCTTCCCACTTCATCGCATTCCCAATATCAACCAGTCTCTCTACTGCTTCATCAGTGAACCATGCATCCTCATTCAAATCATGAAAACAGTGATAATCTGGCTGAAACTTAGAAGCTAACTTAAAACCAGCCAATATATAATCTACAGAAATTCCCTTTTTCAACGCTCCAAAGAAACAATAAAGCCAATAAGCATAATTTGATTCACCTGCTATCTCGTTGAAGCGTTCGATATCTTCTATTAATACTGACTTACTATAAATTTCCGTTTCAATCAATATAGTAGTAAAAATAAGGCGCCGTGAACCAGGTTGCTGGGCAATATCATACTATTATATAGCTTAGTGAGTTTTAATTATAAAAAATAGTACGTATAGCTAAATTTAAAGTAATGATAAATCGATTTGTGATTGTTTGGGGGTTAATAAGTACTCTTTGCATGGGCTTGGTTGTAAGTGGGCTTCTACTTAACTCGATTAGCTGGCGCCCAGCTGATTACAATAATATACTGATGTCGATTGCAATTTATTCGATTTATTGGGTCTTATTAGCAATTTTACAAGGGGCAGCACTTTTCTGGAAATTTCAAGATAAAGCAGTTGCCTATAAATGGTTTTTTACAACAAGCATAACTGGGTTTATCGTAATGTTTTTACATGACTTTATTATACTAAATGTAATGAAAACTGATACGAGAGGACAAGGAGTACTTATTCTGATATTGAGTCTGCCTATTTTAGCACTTTCGGGTGGGTTTATATTAGGTTTGGCTCAACTTTGGCTCATCCGAAATCGCTATAAACCCAATTTAGAAACAATTCCCCTAAACATTTTATGGCTGTTTCTCGGTGTTATTTCATGGGTAATTGGTTTTGCTGGTATGTATTTCGGTAGTTTTTTTCCCTTAATACTTCTTCTTTATTCTGTCGGAAGCATAATCAAAGGTTGGTTCATTAATAAGTATTTATGCTCATCGTTGACAAATTAAACTCTTGGAAACCGGGTTTTTTATTGGCGCCATACACAACCTAAAAGCTAAGATAAATATATACTGCATTCTATTTTCAAACTATGATTGATCCAAAATTGATGATAGAGCCTTCATATTGGTTAGAGACAGGCATAAAGCTTGAAAAAGTTAATAATCTTAATCTTTTTAGGCTTACCGATGAACTTCAAGCTCGTTCCGATGAGCTATTGGAGAAAACCAAGTCGGGTTTAATAACGAAAGAAGAAAAAGCAGAGTTAGATGGTATATCTCAATTAGCACAGATTTTTACCTATGCTAATTCCGTTTTAGCCGCTGAATCAAGATGGTTTCCAACGCAATCCGAAAAATTATCGCTCAAAGGGCAAAATACCTCTGTGAATACTGTCACTCTCCAGAATTCATAAATTCTGACCGTTTCACAGTAGATCATATCGTCCCGCAATCTCTGGGTGGGTCTGATAAAGTGCAAAATTTAGCTTTATGTTGTCGTCGTTGCAATGAGCGTCGTTACAACTTTACAGTCGGTATCGACCCAGAAACCCAGAAAGAAGAACCCCTTTTTAATCCTCGTACACAGCGATGGTCTGAGCATTTTATTTGGTCACAGGATGGTGTAAAAATTATTGGTGTAACTCCAACAGGTAGAGCTACTTGTAATCGACTTGATTTAAATGATGAACGCTTAGGTAGTCAGTTTATTCAACAATCTCGCCGTTTGTGGGTAAG
This sequence comes from Dulcicalothrix desertica PCC 7102, assembly GCF_003991905.1. Taxonomy (GTDB): domain Bacteria; phylum Cyanobacteriota; class Cyanobacteriia; order Cyanobacteriales; family Nostocaceae; genus Dulcicalothrix; species Dulcicalothrix desertica. The sequence goes on from NZ_RSCL01000002.1 coordinate 157,709, forward strand.
TGTAGGTTGGCATCCTCCTGAAGATGACCCTATTTTATAGGTATTATTTTAATTTACTGCACAGGCAAGATGCCTGTGCTACAATTAATTTTTTTGGATGAGGTTTGTGAGGCTTGATATAACTGCGAGCAGTTCTGATGGTTCAACGGGTTTGGTGAGATACATTTGATAACCTGCTATCATTGCGCGTTTTCGGTCTTCTGCTCTTGCGTAAGCGGTAAGTGCAACCGCAGGTATTTTTCCACCTTTTTCTGAAGGTAGTGAGCGTATTTTGCGGATAAATTCATACCCGTCTTCGTCTGGCATACCGATGTCACTAATTAATATATCCGGCGCCTCTTGTGTAATTAAATTTAATGCATCGTGTGCGGAACCTGCGGTAATAACATTAGCTGAAGCATCTTCAAGTACACATCGTATCAGTTCACGAGCATCGGGTTCGTCATCGACTACGAGAATTTTTACCCCAGTAAGTGTTAATTGCTCGAAGTCATCAAACTCTTCGCTACTATTAGCTATATCACGATGCGCTTTGTTTTGTTCTGTTACATTGGGTATTACTGCGGCAATTGGTAATGATACTGTAAACGTGGTGCCCATTCCTTCGCCATCACTTTTTACTCGTACTGTACCACCGTGAAGTTCGGTAAGTCCTCGAACAATAGATAACCCAAGTCCTAAACCCCCATGTTTTCGTGTAATTGACCCGTCTGCTTGGCTAAATCGCTCGAACACATGCGGCAGAAATTCAGGCTTTATACCTAACCCTGTGTCAATAACGCTTATTTCCATGCGAGAGTCTACACGCTCTAAAACAATTTGCACTTTCCCGTTTCTAGGAGTAAATTTAATCGCATTGGCAAGGAGATTCCAAATAATTTGCTGCAAGCGCGCTGGGTCTCCTGATATTACACCAATAAATTGATCAAAAACCGTTTGTAATTGAACTCCCTTCGCTTCTGCTGACAAGCGTACTGTTTCAAGCGCTGCTTCGATAACACTTTTTATATCAAATTGCTGCACGTTTAACCGTATTTTACCGGAAATAATGCGGCTCATATCCAGAAGGTCTTCGATAAGCTGTGACTGCGCGCGAACGTTACGTTGGATCGTGTCTAATCCTTGCTGCATTCTCGCTGCATCTATATTACCTTTACGAATAATTTGTGACCAGCCAAGTATTGCATTAAGCGGTGTGCGAAGTTCGTGCGAAAGTGTCGCCAAAAATTCGTCTTTCATCTTTCCAACCCTTTCTGCCTCTGCACGAGCTGAACGCTCAGTTTCAAGAAGTTGCTCTCGCCGCTCCTGCTCTTGCTTTTCTGCATCTATATTTGTAATAGCAACTACTGCTGCTATCAGGTTGCCATCACGGTCTTTAATTGGCGCCCCCATTATCCGAACCCATGCTCTTGTACCATCGCCACGTTGATAATGATACTCATTTTGGTGTGACTCACCAGTAGCAAACACTTTGGCAAGGGGATACTCATGGCTTTCTGTTCTTCGTCCGTCCGCATGGTAGCTTTCCCATTCATGATAGGAATTATAATCATTTGAATAAAATACTGGATGGCGGAAAATTTCTTCTGTACGTTTGTTCGCCATGACAATTTTTCCGGATGGCGCCTCGGCAAGTACAACGGCGACAGGAATATTATTGAGTACAGCACGTAAGCGTACTTGCTCTCTTTCTAGTGCTTCTTCTGCTCGCTTGGCATCGGTCATATCTCGCATCACCTTACCATAGCCGCTAATTTCTCCCTTCTCATTATAAACCCCATAGGTCATACCCGAAATCCAAATTCGCGTGCCGTCTTGGCGCCGCATCCATCGGTCATTGCTTGCGCTTCCTGTTGTTTTCGCTTCTTCTAATTCTTGTTTGGGAATGTCTTTTTGTAAATCTTCGGGAGTAAAAATTATTGGTATTATTTCTTGGTTAATAAATTCGTGTTCCTCAAAGCCAAGTACTCGTCGTACACCTTCGTTCCAAGTTGTTGGGCACCCAAGGGTATCTGTACGATAAATAGCATGGTCGCGTACTTGCTCCACGAGTGTACGAAAGCGTTCTTCACTTTCTTGTAACTCTTCAAGGGCGCGTTTACGAACACTTATATCTTGAACTTCGATGACCGTCCCACGAATTTTACCTGCCGAGCGTATTGGGCTGGCAGTGTAAGCAACAGTGTAGAAGTGACCATCCTTGTGAACAAATACCTCCTCACCTTGCTCCTGATTATTTTCTGGAAATGCGCGGTCAATAGGACATTCTTCGAGAGGGTAATGACTACCATCAGGGCGAGTATGATGAATAATATTGTGTAGTGTCCGACCTCGTACTTCATGCAACGAAAACCCAGTAAGTTCCTCAGCAGCAGGGTTCATAAACACACAGTGCTGATGTTCGTCCATAATAAACAGAGCAACAGAAGCGTTATCGGTTATAGCTTTAAGAAGAAGACGCTGTTCTTCGGCTGCTTCAATTGCTTCTTTACGCTCGGTAACATCTATTGCGGCGCCGTAAATTAACTCATATCTTGCACCTGGAAATTTGAATGTCAAAACCGTAACTACGTGCAAGGTGAATAAAACGCTGAATATGAAG
>NZ_RSCL01000002.1:160320-198135 GCF_003991905.1 Dulcicalothrix desertica PCC 7102
TTCATTGTCTTGTCCTTAAGTATAATTAGTTAGATTTGAAACCGAGAGAGCGTCTGGGCTGCTTGGCTTCATGAGTTTATAATAGGTATTCCGCGCGCTCTCGTACATCGGAGAAAAGCTTGAATTACAGATAATACTTTTTGTTTAGAACAAAAATACTATATATATTTAAAATCTCAATACAACTTTTCCAGAACTGCTTGCAACTCTTACTGTTTCATGAGATTTAGCGACTTCAGATAGTGCAAATTCTTGTGCTACTGCTGGACGTAATGTCCCGTTTTCCAGTCCTGCGTATATTTCTGAATGTATTTGTGCTGATTCTTGTGGAGTTGCTAATCCAATATATAAACCTATAATACTGGCGCCTTTCCAAAGCAATGGTGTAGGGTCTAAGTTTACAGCACCATCCGTTCCACCAATGATAATAATACGGCCAAATGGTGCAATTAAATTAACATCGTCCGCTAACTTTTTCGTGGCATTCATTTCTAAAATTATATCGAAGCCTTTACCATCTGTACATTCTAGGGCTTTATCTAAATAACCTGGTTCGCGATGGTTAACTGTAAAATGGGCGCCTTCTTTCTCAATTAATTCTAAACCTTGCTGACTTCCTGCACTTCCAACTACTTTTAAACCGTAAGCGCGGGCTATTTGTACAGCAGCACTGCCAACCGCACCACTGGCACCATGTACAAATACTGTTTCTCCAGGTTTGGCTTTTGCAAGATTAAATAATGCATAATAAGCTGTAGGATAAGAATTAACAGCAGCAGTACCCTGTGCAAACGAGGTATTATTAGGTAAAGGATAAACTGATTCAGCATCATGCACAATTAATTCTGCATATGCTCCAAGAAAAGTATTTACATAAACACGGTCGCCAGTTTTAAACTTGGTTACACCTTCACCTACTGCTTCAATTACACCTGCTGCTTCAAAGCCAGGAATATACGGTAAGGGTGGTGTTGGGGCGCCGTGACTTTGTTCGCGCACATAAGTATCAAGTGGACTAACACCTGCTGCATGAACTCTAATTAACACTTGTCCTGCGTTTGGTGTTGGTGCGGAAATTTCTTCCACTTTGAGGACTTCTGGGGCGCCGAATTGGTGAACTTGTACTGCTTTCATTGATGTTTTATTTTATTTGAAATAGAATATTTTCTTGTGGAGCAGTTCTTGTGGAGCGGGCATCCCTGCCCGCCCCCATGCAAGCTGTTTGTGTTAGGAACGGGCAAGGATGCCCATTCCACAAGAGGGAAAAGTTTATTTTGCAAACAATGATTCTGTGCCTGTGTAGGGTTTCAATGGTGTAATTTCAGTTTGTAAAACACCTTCTTGTACCATTGGTAATTGAGCAACCATTTCGGTTACTGCTTCCAAGCTAGGCGCCTCCCAAAGTAAAACGGCGCCACTCATATCAGCTATATAATAAGCATTACGAATCGTATCGTCTGCATAATATTCCCAAACTTTTGCTGCTTCTGGTTTAACCAAAGGTAATACTTTCTCCATTGGAACACCTGGAACAACCTTAGCAATAACTAAAAACTGCATAACTTTCTCCAACAAATCTAAAATTTAATTACAAGTTTGCCAAAGTGGGCGCCGCTTTGTAGATGACGATATGCTTCTGGTGCATCATTGAATGGAAAAACTTTATCGATAACAGGAACAATTTGGTGTAGAGTAATAGCTCGATTCATTGCTTCAAACATTTCTCGACTGCCAACATATATTCCTTGAACATCAATGCTTTTTAAGAGAATATTTGTATGGTTTACATCCCCACCTGTACCTGCTAAAACTCCAATTAAGCTAATGCGACCACCAACACGAACTGCTCGCAATGATTTATCTAATGTTCCCGCTCCACCAACTTCAACAACTTGGTCTACCCCTTCTTTTTGAGTTAGTTCACGAACTTTTTCATGCCAGTTTGGATAAGTTTTATAATTAATTGTTTCAGCGGCGCCCATTTCTTTTGCACGTTCTAATTTTTCGTCACTGCTCGATGTAATAATAATTTTGGCGCCAGCAATGCGGGCAAATTGTAGTGCAAAAATTGAAACACCACCTGTACCTAGTAAAAGTACCGTCTCTCCCGCAGCTAGTCCACCTCTTGTTACTAATGCTTGCCATGCGGTAACAGCAGCACAAGGAAGAGTGGCGCCATCTTCATAAGAAAAATGGTCTGGTAATATAACCACTCCATCTTGATTTAAGACAACATACTCAGCTAACATTCCATCAATAGAACCACCCAAAGCTGATAGAATTTTTTGCCTGTCTAACTTGCCCGCAACCCAATCTTGAAAAAAACAACCTGCGACTCTATCACCAACTTTGACGCGCGTAACACCTTCACCCACCGCTACTACTTCACCCGCACCATCAGATAAAGGAATTAATGGTAGTTTTTGATTGGGATAGGCGCCTGCAACTACAGCAGTGTCTCTATAATTAAGTGAAGTTGCTTGAACTTGGATTAAAACTTGCCCAAAACCTGGTGATGGTTCTGGAATTTCCACAAGCTTTAAGCCATCAATACCTGAAGCGTCTTGAATTTGGTAAGCTTTCATATCTAATGTATTTGGTTGATTTCTTTCGCAAGTCCTTGAAAACTACTTGGGTCATAAAAATAGCGTTCATGGATAATTCTTCCATTTTTCCATGTTTGCATCCCCAATTCCTCAATATGCATACGATATCCATCTTGAGTTGTAGCTTCTATATGCATTTCAACTACAGATTTATCTCCATCTACCAAAACAGAACCTATATGAAAATTATGTATTTCTTTAACGTTTGCGTTCATACGCTTTTGACGTTCGATACTTAGTGCGCGTCCTACACGTGGCGCCTCTAAATTTTCTTGTACTACAACATTTTCATCATAGAAACGTTCGTATATTTCCTCAACGGGTGGGTTTGTTTTGAAAAAGTCTAATAGTTCTTGAACACGCGCGCGAAGTTCCATTTTTGTTCTCCAGATATTGATCCCCCCCAACCCCCCCTTAATAAGGGGGGGCTAAGAATGATTCTTGTTCCCCCCTTATCAAGGGGGGCTAGGGGGGATTCTTTGCATCTACAATAACTAAAACGCGCGTTGTAAGTCTTATATATTTTTGCCGTTTTTATACGTTCTTGCTATTTCTTTGGGAGTGGCGCCTGTAAGCTGTTTGAAATGTCGGTTAAAATGTCCTTGATTCGCGAACCCACACTCAAGGGCAATTTCTGCTAAACTAAGCTCTCCTTTTTGAAGTAAAATTTTTGCTTGTTCCACTCGTTGCTGAATTACATACTGGTGCGGCGTAATCCCTAGCGACTGCTTAAACAATCGGCTAAAGTAAAATAGACTCATTCCCACTTGTTGCGCTAGTTCTTCTAACCCAAGACTGTTATTAAGATTTGCCCTAATGTAATCTAAAATATGGTTAAGCTTGTGACGCGGCAAACCATCCGCATAAGTTGCAATTTGTACCTTACGAACCCCATATTTACGTAAAATATGAGTTACTAATGTCGTTTTAAGTTGGTCAATAAATAAGTCACTGGCAACCCTAGAAGTAACCAATTCATCTTTAAGAGTAAGCAAAATCCCTTGAATTAGCGAGTCTTCCACCGTAGCAAAATGCGGTATTAATTCAATTCGGTCAGGATTAACTAATTCTTGCCCTACCTGTATAAATACATGTGCGTCAAGTCCTATACACATAAATTCTATATCTTGGCGCCAGTTACAGCGATGCAACGAACCCGCAGGAAGAATAAACACATTATTATTACCAACTAAATTTCGCTGCGTCTGCCCATCAATACACTGATTAATAGGTGTTTTTGATGTCACCATAGTTATCAAACTCATATTATGACGGTGTTCACCTGTATCATGGGCAGGTTGACGCTGCGTTTCAAAATGCCAGTCCTTACAAGTAATCTGACGAATAGCAGGTTTTGGCAGCACTAAATTAGATGCTTCTGGCGAAGAATGATAATCAATTACGGTCACTGTCGATGTTGTTACTGGCGCCATCAGATATATTATCGTAGGGTGCTTTAATGAGAATAAGGCGCCGACACATCTAAACGCAACAATTACAACCGTGGCTAATGGTGCCTACCTAAAAATCGTAGGTTGGGTGTAAACGGAGTTTTCCCGCAGGGTAGGCTTTGCGGAACCCAACATAAATAAAGTTTTTTAGCTTAAATAAGTGCCATTCACCGTACAAGCGTCACGCACCAGCTCTCAATTGTAAACGATTTTCAATTACAGCTTACAATAATATAAGGGCAGGCAAGGATGCCCACTCCACAAGATTTTAAATAAAGTAAGATAAGTCAAATTATCTTAATATAATTTAATCTGTGTATTTAGCTCTTAGTTCCTCAATGCTAATTCCCTTACCTTGTTTCAAACTTTGACGAGCCTGAGCAATTTCTGCTTCAAAACCTGGAGAGCGCACCAGTAACTCTTCCCATAAATCTTCTGCATCCTCCAAACCAATCAAAATTCCGACTGGTTGCCCGTCACGAGTAATAATCACACTCTCTTTTTCGGCAACTTGTAAATAGCCTGACAAATTGTTTTTTACTTCATCGATGGGTACTTGTCTCATTCCTCCCTCCTGCCAAATTCGGTTAACCACTTCATAGCTTCAGATTTTTCCCGGATGCGGAGAATTTCCACAATTCCATCTCCATCATTAGTGTAGTTCACATCATAAAACGCTCGCAGGTCATCAATCCTTAACCGATACTGAGGTTGTTGCATCTGTTGGAGACGCTTTATACGACTTTTACTCGTTTTTCTGGCTCATATCTCAAAAATGTCTCAATGGCATCTAAAGCTTTAGCACGGTCATTAGCTTTAAGTGCTGCAATGTCCGCTTCCGCTTCTGGAGAGAAAATAATTTCGTATCTCACGGTCGCTCGTTTCTATGAAAGCTGCGTTACTTTACATAATCCCACAGATTGGTAAATTAATGTAAAGCCTATAAGGTAGTTGATACCAGCAGCATAAAACAGTATTATTGTACTGAAATGTCATTGGCTAGGTTAAGTAAAGTCTATGATGCAAGTAATTAGGCAAATAAAAGAGCGAAATAAGATAGACCTGGAATGCAAAGGTATAAAGTATGACCTTTTCAGGCTAGATGATTCAGAATACGACCTACTTAGAGATAATAGTTTACCAATTGAAGAACCAGATTTTCGGTTCTACCACTCGCTATTTCGTTCTAAAGATGGTAGAGGGAATGAATTAAATTTAGCTGAAATTTTTGTAACACTAGAATCAATATTTAGTAAAACCAGTAATTCTTTTGACCGTCACAGAGGTTCATTCAGCTTTCCCGTATTGCTCCTTATCAAAAAGCCTGAACAAACTTTTTTTTACTTAATGAATATAAGTGACCGTAGAGGCTCTGTTGATTTTAGATTGTACAAAATTATACATGAAGGCTTAGAAGAGAAAGATTATAATAACACACAAAAACCATTTGAGGATGAGTTTTCGCGGCATGAGATTAATTATTTCATTAGCTACTTTTATGGTACTCTCATCAGCCACTTCCGTATATTTAAACGTAATACTCCTGTTAAACCATTTATAAGAACAATTAATTCGAGTGGAGTTTTATACGGATATAAAGACGATGGATATTTTGAATTAGACTGTGAGTCTTCAGAAGAGTGTGAAGCAGAAATTAAACTTTTTGAAGAAAAGTATGGCAAAGAATCAAAATCCGAAACAATCAATGCACTGTTACAAGGTATCATCAGCGAGTCAGCCTGAAAAACTCCAAAAATTTAATTAATGATCTTGTAGGATGGGCAATAGCTTTCTTGTGGGATGGGCATCCTTGCCCGTCCTCAACTTGAAGGCACATCAGCTGATGTTGCACTAGTCATGTTAGCTTGCGGCTTCTAACATTACTTATTACACTGCGGGGGGCGCCATGTATCTGCTTCTAATTTAAGTATTCTAAGTTCCGTTTTAATGTTTGAGGCACCTTGTTTTGCCAAACAAAAGTGCAAAGGAATGATTTAAAATAAAATTAGGATTGTATAACAACCTATTCTATTCTTTTATGACTGAATTACTTCGCTTTGTTTTGCAGAAATTGAAAAACTCCCAGAAGAAAAGCAAGACGCTATCGCATCTCGGCTTTTGGCTGAATTAAAACAAGAGTCAGAAAAGCTTCTACTACAACAGTTAGCATCCACCGAGGCAGTTGTGTGGTCTCCTTATGATGCACACGAAGCTGCTCAAACATTATCTGAGCTTTTAACTACAGCAAAACAGGAAGGCAATGCTTGAAGGTAAGCGGTTTTCTTTTACAGAACGTAGAAGTAATCTTGGTGTTTCTAGTAATATGCCCTACTTACCCCTAACGCTTGCGTATAATAAACGTTCACTACAAGCTCTGGGTTTATTAGATACAGGCGCCAGTGTCAATGTGTTGCCTTATAATGTTGGTTTACAACTTTTGAGCTACGTTTAAGAAGAAAACGGTAATATGGAAATAATCGGATTACTACCTCCCAACAACCTTAAAACCGTAAAACCATACAAAGCCATATGGAAACTCAAATTACTCTTAACCTGCCATCGTCCGTTTATGATAAAGCCAAACATTTTGCTCAATTAACGAATCGTGATATAGCAGATGTTTTGATGCAAGCAATTACGCTCTCTCTTCTTCCTATAACTACTCAAGAAGGGTCAACTACAAACCTAGAAAATCTCTCTATCAACTCTTTACCTGACGAAAAAGTGATTGCTCTTACAAAATTACAAATGGCGCCCTCTCAAGACCAAAGATTAAGCGAATTACTATATAATCAGCAGGCTGGAACACTTCAGGATGGCGAACATTCAGAACTAAACGCTTTGATGCAAATTTACCAAGAAAACCTGTTACTTAAAGCAAATGCTTTACGCGAAGCAGTTGTTAGAGGCTTACGGGAACCTTTAGACGCATGAGTTCAATATCAGAAACACTAAAAGCAAAAATTCGCGCTTCTGCTGGTAACAGATGCGGCTATTGTCGCAGTTTACAAATATATGTTTTAGGACTGCTCGAAATTGAACATATTATTCCTAAAGCGAAAGGCGGGACTGATGACGAAGAAAATTTATGGTTAGCTTGTCGTTTATGTAACAATTACAAAGGGACTCAAACGGATGCTGTAGACCCAGTAACTAACAAAAAAGTCAAGCTATTTAATCCTAGAAAGCAAAAGTGGTCAGAAAATTTTGAATGGAGTTCAGATGGCGCCCAAATCATTGGAACTACTGCCACAGGTAGAGCAACAGTTATTGCGCTACAACTAAACAATATAATCTCAGTAACAGTTAGGCAGCAGTGGGTGTTGGCTGGTTGGCATCCACCAACAGAAACTTAATATCCGCTCTCCAAGTTTATTTATTGCTAACTCATTTCATACGACTCCTCATCATCACTTGAGTTATTTATTTCACAAATAATCTTCTCAAATTCTTTACGCAATGCAGCAAGTTTTCCTATCCATTGGTTTGAAGAGGTAATAGCTTCTTCTTCATTGTGACGAGCTTCAGTAATTTGCTTTTCAATCTCCCCGTAAACTTGTAGTTCAACTTCTTTAAGTTGCATTTCAGTCTGACCTTCAAGGTCTTTTCCTAATGCGATAAACTGGCTCGTAATATCGCGTCTTGCATCAGACAATTTTTTATATTGTTGTTCTTCTTCCTCCTTAGCGTATATATCTACTGCTAACATACCGACCGACAGCAAAAGACCAAGAAATTTAGCTACGTTGCCTATACCTTTAGCAATATTTGCTGCCTGCCAAGGCTTGAATTTAAAACCTAAAAATTTTCCAATAGTACGAATACCTTTATGGAGTGGACTTCCAGCTACGTGCCTTGTTCGTAAAAACACTCGCCCAGCAGAGTTACTTCCTGTCTTTGTCGCTAATTTTGTTATGCCAACTCCTACTTTCTTACCAATATATTGTTTTTTAAGCAACTCGCAAGGCGCCTCGATATCAATTGCTGTAGAGCCAAGTAAGGTTTGTGAGCGCCTAATAGCACCGTACTCAATTAAAGATAATCGAATTCCCTCATAAAACTTTTGCATCCGGCTTGCGTTAAAAAGCTCATCTTTATGATGTTGGTGTTCAGGTTCACAAGATAACTGTGCTGCTAACAGCATTACAGGAACAATCTCGAAATAGTCGTTGCCATAATGCTGCCGCGCATAACGACGAATGCGCTCAATATGACCCCCATTACCACTGGAACCGTCTAAAGCAAACAGTTTATCGGGATTATTAATAAATTTATCTAGTTCATATGAGCCACGCCGTGAATCTCGGAAATTTTTATGTACGTTTAGCAGAATAATTAGCGGCTTGGCATTTTCCTTAAGTAAACGCAAAAACTTAAATTCGCTTTCTTGGATGCTGTCATTTGTTACCACATAGCAGATGACATCAGACTCACTGATAACACTTTGGGCAATTTCTTCGTCCGTTTTACCATCAGGGGCGCCAATTCCTGGAGTATCGATAATACGGAGATTGGAATCTCGACCTAGTTTACAGCGCTGCTGACCTCAATCTCTACTATGATGTGAAGCATCCGCAGTGGTACAAACGTCCCGATTGGTTTGGTGTGGTTGGAGTTGGGCAATTATACCAAGGAGAAGATATAAGATTAAGTTATGTAACTTGGCAGGAGAACGCAAATTCCTTTTGTCGTCGTTGAGTTACTATCTCCAGGTACAGAAGATGAAGATTTAGGAGCGACGGGCGCCTTGGTATGCCAGCATTAGGTTTAAGTTTGGGGTTGATAGCAGGTTATGGGAAGGAGCATTTCGAGGTATTGATAGGTTATGGTTACGCTGGTTTACTCTTAAAGGAGAATTAATTCTTTCTCCTGATGAGCGAGCAGAGTTATCTGAACAAAAAGCTATCGAAGCGAAGATGAGAGTGGAAAAACTTGCAGCAAAATTGCGTCAGCTAGGAATAAATCCTGATGAAATCGTATGATTTTCTACAATCAAAGTTTCATATTGCGGGAGTAGGTTTTTCTCAAGCTTTTCCAATACTGCTTATAGAATAATATCTGTTACGCACAAAACAGGCGCCTAAACTACTTTGATTTGATAGGATTTCTCTGTGTTCTCTGCGTCTAATAAGGCAATAATCTTTAGTCACTGCACAGGCGAGACGCCCGTGCTACAATTGATGGCATCTAATACTATATATTGTCTAATTCTTTAAGCTTTCTCTGTAATAATACTGTGCCATATTAAATACAGCCATTTCTAAAATGTAAGCATAGTAACTAGTAAAGTGCCTACCATGTCACAGTCCCCGTTGCAGTGTCAAAACCTCAAAGCACAAGTAGATGATATTTTAGAGCTTTTGCACCAAGAGTCAGCATTACGCGCGTGCGATATTACTCCTGTCCAAACTTCTTTGGGTAAAGCAATATCACCAAAGTTTGAAATTGTATTTGCAGGCGCCTTTAGTGCGGGTAAGTCGATGTTAATCAATGCACTGCTTGGACGTGAATTATTATATAGTGCAGAAGGACATGCCACGGGAACGGAATGTAAGATTGAGTACGCGGCGCCTGATAAAGAACGAGTAGTATTGACGTTTTTGAGTGAAGCGGAAGTTCGTGAGCAAGCTATTTCAATATGTCAACAGTTAGGTTTTGCTAACGTTAGCAATATAAATAAAGCTGAAGTTGTTGAATTATTGCAGCAAGGATGCAGGACAATTATTGAGAAAGAAGGTGGCGAAACCAAATCAGAGTTAGCCAAGCAAGCAAAGGCATTAATCTTGTTATTAGAAGGGTATGTGGCAAACAGGCAGCGTATTAATACTCTTGATAATGCTACCTATTCGATGGAAGAGTTCAATTTTACAACGCTCAAGGAAGCTGCTGCTTACGCGCGCAGAGGTAGTAACAGTGCGGTGTTAAAGCGAATTGAATATTACTGTTATCATCCTTTACTCCAGGACGGGAATGTAATTATAGATACACCTGGTATCGATGCGCCAGTTGCTCGTGATGCAGCTTTAGCTTACGCCAAAATTCAGCATCCTGATACTTCGGCAGTTGTATGTGTGTTAAAATCTGCGGCAGCAGGTGAAATGACGAAGGAAGAAACTCAGCTTATAGAAACAATTGCTAATAATCCTGGGATACGTGATAGAGTTTTTTATGTTTTTAACCGCATTGATGAAACTTGGTATAATGCCCAGTTGCGGCAAAGACTCGAAAGTTTATTGAATGTACAGTTTTGTAAAAGTGCCAGGGTTTATAAAACGAGTGGTTTATTAGGTTTTTATGGTAGTTTAATTCGACAAACTGCGAAGAGTGATAGGTATGGTTTAGATACAATCTTTGCTGAAAGTGTTAAAGGATTGAATGGTAAAGAAGAAGCACCACAGTTTGTTTACGCTTTTAATAATTACTGTGTCAATTCTGGTAAGTTATCTCCAACTCAATTTCGCATATCGGTAAATGGGTATGAAACACCTAATCAGAACTATACGCGAATTTTAGATGAGTGGGGTAGCGAGTTAATCGAACAATTAATTCGAGATAGTGGAATTGAAGAATTTAGAGGCGCCATCACTCGTTATCTCAACGAAGAAAAACGTCCACAACTATTCAAAAATCTCGCTGATGATTTAGAAACTGTTTGTATTCAACTCAAGAATCATTATCAAACAGCGCAGCGCGAATTATATAGTCAACCGCGTGAAATAGAAGCGATGAAAAGCCATGAGTTACAGCGTCTCAACCGCGAGTTGCAAGAAATTGGTAATGGACTGCGCTCTCATCTTACTCAAGAAGTAAACAATACAATTAACAATGAGTGTAATGCGTTTGAAGCAGATTTTCGGCAGCTTCAAGCAAAAATGATTCAACGTTTAGATGAATTATTAGAATCATTCTCTGTAGCTGATGCATATCGACGCGCGACTATTAGTCACCCTCGCAATGCTACGGCGCCGCTATTAGCTATTCTAGTAGAAGCTTTTTATTATCTTGCTAATCAACTCGAAGACGTATTAGTTCAAAATACTTTAGGATTAATTAGCAACTACTTCAAACGCTTAGGCGCCCGTATTAACACATCAGACTACTATCGTCAATTGTACCGCTTACTGGGTAACGATAGCGGTATTGAGACTGAACTGAGATTAATTGAGAAAGAAATAACTTTAGCTTTAATCAATGCTGCCAGCGTTGAATGTGACCGTTTTGTACGTGAAAGTCCAAAATTCTATGAAGAAGGCACTTTTTCTATCAACCACTTTCGCAAAACATTACAGCAAACCTCACTTGGTTACGACAGCGAAAGCATGGTAGACGCAGAACCAGAAATTCGACAACTATTAAAGTTAGACTTTGAGCCGAAAGTATCTAGCACCATCCGCAAAACCTTCCGTCAAACAATTAACCAAACTCTAAAAAATCAACTTCTACCGCTAGCTGATAAGCAAGCTGATGCAATATTACAACAGTATGCGAGCGCGCGTAGCTATTTAGAGAAAACTTTAGAACAAGAAGCAACAGAGAAAATTGCTCAAAATCAACGCTTGTTAGATGTTGTGGAACAAAAAATCATGGCGTATAATCAAGCTACTTCTAGTATAAATAGCTGCTTGCAAGCAATGGCTTTGAATCAGCATTTATTACCATCTATTCACATTGTTAATAATTCGAGCAGTGTCAATACTGTAGATAGCGTTGCTTCTATAAACCAAGGGTTCAATCGCGTCTTGTTGTAGTACAAATGATTCATAAATATGGCTGATTGTAACAGCTAGAAAATTGCTAAAATACTAATGCTTGATTGTGCGGATACAAACTCTAGGTATGGATTAGAGTAAAGTTTGGTAATAATCATTTTATCAATATCCATTACCCTGAAGTATTATGCACCTGAGATTTTCTCAAGATATTAAGTCCTTATTGCAACATTTAGCTGATAAACCTTTGACTCTGGGCGATATTATTGCAGAAACCTCAGAACGGGGTTTTAGCTTGGTGATTGCATTATTGGTACTACCATTTTTGTTGCCTATGCCACCAGGGTTAAGTACTCCTCTCGGTGTTGCTTGCTTGTTGATGGCAGTACAAATGGCTTTGGGAAGGCGTACACCGTGGCTTCCAAAAAAAATTGCTACTTTTCAATTTCCTAAACGTTTTGCTCAGGCTCTGTTACAAAATTTACAGCGTGTTACAAAAATTTTAGAAAAAATTTCTCGACCACGTTTTGAGAAAATTGCCGATAATGATTTAACTTGGCGCCTCAATGGCATATGCTTGACTTGGTTGGCAATATTACTAATGTCACCATATCCTCCTGCCACGAATATGATTCCTGCTGTGGGAATGTTATTGTTGGCGGTTGCGACGATTGAGTCAGACGGTTTATTAATGTGCTTAGGCTATGTAGCCACCGTTTTGAACACTCTGTTCTTCGGTTTTGCTTTTTACCTTTTGTATGCAGGCGCCACCTACTTGCTACCTAATGTTTTTCGTTAATCAATTTAAAATCAAACCATCCTGAACTCGAATAATTCGTTTGGTTTGAGCAGCTATATCTGGTTCATGGGTGACAATTACAATTGTGATACCTTGTTCGTTGAGTTCCGAGAGTAAGTTCATTACTTCTTGGGATGTTTCGGTATCTAATGCTCCTGTTGGTTCATCTGCGAGAACTAGTGCTGGTCGGTTTACCAAAGCGCGCGCGATAGCAACTCGCTGTTGTTGTCCACCCGATAGTTGACTGGGACGGTTTGAAACACGTTCGGCTAAACCGACTCTTTGCAATGCTTGTAATGCTCGTTGGCGCCGTTGTGTTTTTGATACGTTGGCATAAACCATTGGTAACATGACATTATCAAGAGCAGTAGCGCGCGACAGTAAGTTAAATTGCTGAAATACAAAACCAATTCTTTGATTACGAATATAAGCTAATTCGTCATCATCAAAAGTAGTCAGGTTTCTACCCTCTAATATATAGTGTCCAGATGTCGGACGGTCGAGACACCCAATAATATTCATTAACGTAGATTTTCCCGAACCAGAGGCGCCCATTATTGCCACATATTCGCCTTCGTCAATAAAAAGCTCAATTCCCTTAAGGATGGGAACATTCATTTCTCCTAAGCGATAAGTTTTAGTAATCGATTCCATGTAAATCATAATTTTCAATTAGGAGTTAAAAATGTAGAGACGGCGATTTATCGCGTCTCTTAAAAGGATGCCCGAAAAGTTAATCCTTAGTACGCAATTCTTGGTTTAATCCCCCCTAACCCCCCTTAGTAAGGGGGGGATAGTCTTTTTTCCCCCCTTATTAAGGGGGGTAGGGGGGATTTAAAGACTATGGGTAAATTTTATAGTTTTCAAGCATCCTCCTAGTCGCTTCTAAGAGCGGTAATAGGGTCTAATTTAGCTGCGTTACGTGCAGGAATTACTCCAGCGACTAAACCTACAGACAACGAGAGTCCTAAACCAGCAATAACTGATAATAGAGAAATAACAAAGGGAAACTTGAAAATATTTGCGGCGCCAAAGGCAATTAAAATACCACTTCCAATTCCAATACCTCCTCCAAGCGTGGAAATTACAATTGCTTCGGTTAAAAATTGATTGAGTATTGCTGAATTTGTGGCGCCTACTGCTTTGCGAATTCCAATTTCGCGCGTTCGTTCCACAACAGACACTAACATAATATTGGCAATTCCAATTCCCCCAACAACTAATGATATTCCAGCAATGGCTACAATCATGACTGTAAATAAACCAACTATATTGGTAAAAGTACTAATAATATCAGCTTGGTTGGTAATGCGAAAATCGTCTTCTTGGGGTGGATAGATATTGTGACGTAAGCGTAAGAGATTGGTGACTTGAAACTGTACCGCGTCTAATTGTTCACCCGCTTTAATTAAAATCGCATTTACAGAAACTCCTGATAAAGCATTATTACCAACTAACCTTGCCGACATAGTAGTTAAAGGAATAAAAACGACTTCATCTCTGTCCATTCCTCCCTGCGAACCTTTCGACTCTGTTACCCCAATGACTTCGTAAGCTTCACCTCGAATTCTAATTCGTTTACCTAATGGGTCGCTACGATTAAATAAATTACTCTCTATTGTTGGGCCAATTACAGCAACTAATGATGAAGTGTCGAGTTCTTCTTGGTTAAAATATCTGCCGTTTTGAATTTGAATCTCTCTAACTACTGGGTAGTTTAAGTCTGTTCCGAAAACTGGCGTTGAGTTGTTTTGACCTTCATAAACAACTTGTGCATTTCGTTGTAAGTAAGCAGATACAATTTGTGCAGACGGCGCCTGTTCTGCAATTGCTTTCGCATCATCCCATGTTAATGTACTGCTGCTTCCCGTTCCCTGGCGAATATTTCCACTTCTTGCGGAACCAGAAAATACCGAAAGGACATCTGGGCCCAGTGCTTGAATTTGTTGCTCAGTTCCTTTTTGTACACCTTGACCAACAGATGTTATGGCAATAACCGAGGCTATCCCAATAATTACACCTAGCATTGTTAATCCAGTGCGTAATTTGTTACTCCATAGCGTTTCAACCGCCATTGAGATTATTTCCGTTACTGGAATAGGACGCTTACTTTTTTGTTTGGGATTGTTGTATTTAAGTTTGTTGTATTGAAGTAAAGGCTTTGCCATATTGCAATATTTATGTAAACTTATTAAATTAAGGCGCCCCACGTCTTGAACCACCACCACCTGCACCAGGAAGTACTCCTCCGCGTGGCGTTGACTGAGGTCTTGAGCCTGGTGGAAAGCTAAGTAATACCCTTTCGTTTCCTTTCAATCCAGATTTAACTTCTGTATATCTATTTACTGTTACACCTGTTTCAATAGGAGTAAACACTGGTTTATTATCTTCTCCTGCTACAAATACACCTGTTCTTCTTTGTTGACGTACAACTGCTGCTGTTGGTACTACAAGGGCATTTTCTAATTGACCGACTTGGAAATCTGCCGTTACATTCATTCCCGAACGCAGTAGATTTTTGTTATCCGAGACGATTTCTGCTTTGACTTGAAAGCTAGTAACGTTTTGCTCTACGGTAGCTTGAGCAGCAATTTGAGTTACTCGACCTTCAAAAACTACACCTGGATGAGCATCTGCTGTAACTAGTACTTTTTGCCCAAGACTAATTTTACTAATATTTACTTCTGCAACATTTGCTACTAACTGATTTGTTGAAGCGAGAGATACAACAGACGAAGAAGTTGCGCTAGATACAGCACTACCTGAAGTTGTTGGTGTTACAAAGGCGCCTGGGTCAGAATATTTTTGCGTTACAACACCATCAAAAGGCGCCCGAAGTATTGTGTCATTAATTTGAGTTTGAACAGTTCGCAACGAACCGCGCGCAGATTCGACTTGAGCGCGCGCACCTGAAATATCTTCTTGTCGAGTTCCCGCTTTTAAAAGTGCTAAAGCTTGCTGCCTCTGTCTAACTTGCGCGCGCGCGGTCTCTATATCCTCCGGACGTGAACCAGCTTTTTGTAATGCCAACGCTTGTTGTGCTTCTGTAACACTTGCTCGCGCGCTGTCACGGTCAGCACGAATTTGATTTAAAGCTTGCAGCGAAATAGCACCACTAGTGTAAAGCTGCTGATTACGACGTAAATCATCTTCAGCTTTAGTTAAACTTGCTGTAGCCTGTTGTAAACGCGCTTGTGCTTGACCAATATCTTGAGGTCTGTTACCAACTATAGCTTTTTGTAAATTTGCTTCTGCTTCATCCAATGCAGCTTGTGCGGAAGCAATATCTTGAGGACGATTTCCTGCTATTAACTTTTGTAAATTAGATTCTTGCTGTGCTAACTGTCCCCTTGCTTGAGTAAGCTGTCCAAGCAAGTTGGAATCATCCATATAAGCAATAATCTGTCCCTGTTTAACAGTATCACCTTCTTTTACAAGTAGCGATTTGAGAACACCTGACTGCTTAGGGCTAATATTAATCGACCTTTCTGGCTTAATACTTCCATTTGCCGAAACCTTGATCGGTAAAGTTCTCCTTTCTACAGGTTGTGTTAAAACCTTGCTTTTAGCTTCAATAGCAGGAACAATTACTACTTGACGGTAAACTGCATAGCCAATACCACCTAAAAGCCCAAGTACCACCACCCAAGGCAACCAGCTAATTTTACGCTTTTTCTTTTTCTCTGGTATATCTGGTAAAAAACCCGCACTATCTACAGGCTTTGATGTGTCTAATGTCATATAAAGCTTTCCCGTATAAAAATATCAAAATAAAGCCAATGCTAGTTTTACCGTTACGCCAGATTATTCCTTGGCTGCATAGATTCAGGTTACAGGTGCTTATAAGCGTTCGGCGCCTAACTGTTTTTATATCTATAATATACGTTAAACTTTGATGGCTGTATGTGTCAAAAGTTTTAAAGAGTCCATGACTAAAGTCATGATTACAGGCTTTCAGGCTCATGCGGTTGCTTCTGGTAAAATTATTTATATAACGATAGAACGGCGATTAGGACTTGCTCGTATCTTTCTTGTCCTGTTACATAACTGTTGAGTTATTATAGTATTACAGACCGAAAATTATTTTACAAATGACCTTAGAAAAGCTGGCAAATCAATCTCTCCTTGAAAAAATATATAGCTTTAGTAATGAGGCTGATATTGTTCATTATCTAGATGAAAATAGTAATCTAGAATATTTATTAATTGAAGCACATGATAAAATTAAACAAGTCTTCCCAGAAGAGAGGTTATCATTAAGAGTTGCGTTCGACCCTGAAATCGTGGGATGGCGAAAGTTAGTAATTGATATTCACACCAAACTGGATGCTGATGAAGCATTCAACAAAATAAAGATACTTGATAATAATTGGTGGCTTGATATAGTATCTACAAAAGCTAATGATTTAAATATTAATATTGAATTTGATGAAGTTTGATTGGTGTGAGTATTTTCGTTTAGCACAAGAACTAGCTAATGTAAACTCTGCTAGTTCTGATGAATTAGCAAGTAATTATAAACCACAGATATCAGAAGCAAAACTACGTTCTTGTATAAGCAGAGCATATTATTCTGCGTTCTGCATATCTAGAAATTATCTACGAGATGTTTTACATGACCCAAGACTCTTAAAAGCAAGAACAGGTGATGTAAATGAGCATCAATATGTGGCTGATGAATTTATATATAATAATGCTAAAAATAAAAAACTAATTCAAATTGGAAATGATTTAAGACGATTACGCGAGTATCGAAATAAGTCTGATTATGATGATAATACCATTTTTATGTGAAGATGCACATTATTTTTCTTAGCCCCCCTTATTAAGGGGGGTTGGGGGGATTTAATTAGTTGCAGCTTCATATTAAATCGGTATAAGATATTTAATTTACAAAAAGAAGTAAAATTTGCCTTGAAACTAGCAGAAAGCATTATTACTAAAATTAATGAACTAATTCAAGATGCAGAGTAAAAAATTATCCAATGTATCTGGAAAAAACAACATTTTTAGGCGCCATAATTTGCGTATTGATATTTTAATTTTATTGATGGGTTGAACTGCAATTGCACGCACGATACATAAACGCTGAAATAGTAGATATTTTGGGTGAGTTTGGTTTTGAAATATAAGGACAAAATCCTAGGTAAGAAATACCTAGGATTTAAAATTGTCAATCCGCATCGCATTTTTCGCAGCTAAAAATTAACCGAACTTACCGCTGATGTATTCTTTAGTTGCCTCTTGTTGAGGGTCTTGGAAAATTTTCTCGGTGCGTTCGTATTCAACTAAATGACCTGTACGACCACCTTTTTCAGATGTTTGAACGTTGAAAAAGGCTGTTTTATCGGCAACGCGCGATGCTTGTTGCATGTTGTGAGTAACGATTATAATTGTGTATTGCTCTTTCAACTGGTGAATGAGTTCTTCAACACGTAAGGTTGATATTGGGTCAAGCGCTGAACATGGTTCATCCATGAGGATAACATCAGGTTGAACTGCAATTGCGCGCGCGATACACAGACGCTGTTGCTGTCCACCAGATAATGACAAACCGTTTTGACGAAGTTTGTCTTTAACTTCATCCCATAACGCAGCTTTTTTAAGGCTACTTTCGACTAGTTGATCCATGTTGCCTTTGAAGCCATTAATTTTGGCGCCCCAAGCAATATTGTCATAAATAGATTTGGGAAATGGGTTTGGACGCTGGAAAACCATTCCAATTCTTCTACGTACTTCTACTGGGTCAACATTAGGGGCATATAAGTTATGACCTTGGTAAATAACATTACCCTCAGCCCGAAAAGTTTCGATTAAGTCATTAAGACGGTTATAACATCTTAAAATTGTACTTTTACCGCAACCAGAAGGACCAATAAATGCTACAGCCTGATTTCTAGGGACATCAAGCCAAACATTGCTGACTGCTAAAAAGTTACCGTAATAAACATTTAATCCTTCAGTTCTCAGAACTGTATCTGTATCGTTGGCTGTACGAATGTTAGTAGCCATAATGTATGTGCTATTGTGCTTTGTAATTTAATGTGTTTGATAAAGCTAAAAAGAAATTTTCTTAATATGCTTTTTGAGATTGCTTTAGTAAGCTTTGCGTCTGGTTGCAAATCTAGCAATGATACTGGCTATTAAAACCATTAGCACCAAAACCAAAGATGCTGCCCAAGCTAGTGACTTCCACTTTTCATAAGGAGAAATCGCGTAGTTATAAACCAAAACAGCTAAAGATGCTGTTGGTTGAAGTAATCCTTGAGGTGTTAATGATGGCCAACCTGATGAAAATAAAGCTGTAAACAATAAAGGTGCTGTTTCACCTGCCGCACGTGCCACTGCCAAAGTTGCACCTGTAACAATCGCTGGTACTGCTGCTGGCAGAACTACGGAGGCAACTGTTTGGAATTTTGTGGCGCCGACACCGACAGCAGCTTGCCGTAAATCGTCGGATACTAACTGTAATGATTCATCTGTAGTTCTAACGATAATTGGTAGCATCAAAATTGACAACGCAAATCCACCACCAATTGCGGAGTACGAACCCCACCCCAATCTATTTAAGGTTAAAACTACGACACCGTAAGCAAATACACCTGCGATGATTGAAGGTACTCCGCTCAAAATGTTTGTAGCAAATCGTATCCATCGAGCTAAATTACCAGAACTAAACTCGGTTAAATAAATTGCAGCTAGAACCCCCACTGGGATACTAATGAAAGCACCGATTAATACCATGATGAAAGTGCCAAGAATGGCGTTACCGAAACCTCCCTGCGATGGTCCAAATGGCAACGGTGGTAATTCAGTAAATACTCTAGGGCTGATACTACCGAACCCTCGGTACAAAATGTAAGAAAGTACTGCTGCCAAGGTAAAAATCGCAACTGCGCCGCAAAAAAATGCGACACCAGTCATGATTGAATTAAACATTGTCCTAGGAGCGGAAGGAGAGCGGACTAAGCTACCCATTGTGTATCCGCTCGAATTACCTGAACTATCTGACAAATTAGAAGGCATATTTCACTCAACACTATCTAATTAACTATATTCGCTTGACTCGCATCACAATTATTTCCGCCAAGACGTTAACTATGAACGTTAAGAAAAACAACACCAACGCTGCGTACATCAAAGCACCAACCTGCAAACCGCTAGCTTCCGCAAATTGGTTCGCAAGTAGAGAAGAAATTGTGTTTGCTGGTGAGAATAACGAAGGGCTAATATTATTAGAGTTACCAATCAACATTGTCACCGCCATTGTCTCACCCATCGCTCGACCAAGTGCCAGCATCACCGCACTAACGATTCCGGAAAAAGCAGCAGGTACGAGAACTTGTAATATAGTTTCCCAACGTGTGGCACCTAATCCTAAAGACGCTTGCCGCAAGCTAGGAGGAACTGAGTTGAGAGCATCGCGCGAAATTGCTGTAATAATCGGTAAAGTCATGATTGCTAGGATAATTCCTGCAACCAACATGTTTGGACCTGTTGGAGTAGTACTAAAAAATGGTATAAACCCTAGGGTCGCATTCAAACCTTTCCCAACATTTGTTAATAAAGGAACCAGAACAAAAAGTCCCCAAACTCCGTAAACTACGCTAGGAATTGCCGCTAGCAGTTCTACCATGAACACCAGTACTATTTTGACTTTTCCTGGTAAGAAGTCTTCAGAGAGAAGAATTGCAGCACCAACACCAATCGGTACAGATATTAATAGTCCAATAAAAGAGCTAACAAGAGTTCCGTATACCTGTGGAAGTACACCGTACTCATTAACTACTGGGTTCCAGTCGGTTTCAAACAAAAACCCTGCACCAAACTCTTGAATAGCAGGCATTGCTTGTAGCGCAACCTGAATCGATATCCATACTAAAATGACAGCAATTGCAATCGCAAAAAGTCTTGTTATCCAAATAAAACCACGGTCAAGGTTTTTGTCAACCTCTGAGCGCGATTTTGCCGAAGCCTGACTACCTTGAGCTAAACTACCCATGAATCAATTCACCCATCAATACTAAAGAAATGTGGGAGCGAACAAAAAGAGGCACGGAGTTATAAGTTAGGAGTTAGGAGTTAGCCAAACTACTAACTATTATTCTTTATCTCCAGCGCGCTACTATGGCTTAGTTGCACTGGCGCCACCAGCACCACCAACGCTAATCTTGTATTCAGCACTAATTGGGTCTGCTGCTGCTGCTACTTTTTGCACTACATTGGCAGGTAAAGGAATGTAACCTAACTCTGTAGCGACCTTTTGACCTTCAGTTAAAGCATACTCAACCATTGCTTCAACTGCTTTAGCTTTAGCTGCATCAGGATATTTCTTGTAAACCAATAACCAGGAGTAGCTAACAATTGGATAAGAATCAGCTCCTTCTGGGTCGGCAATAAACGCGCGCAAGTTCTCAGGTAATGTTACTGATTCTAAAGTTTTGGCGCCTGATTGGTCATCAGGTTTTATGAATTTTCCGCCTTTATTTTCCAAAGCAGCAAACTTAAGGTTGTTTTGCTTTGCATAACCGTATTCAATATAACCAATTGAACCTGCTGTTTGTCCAATTTGCGCGGTTACACCTTCGTTTCCTTTAGCTCCAATACCTACGGGCCATTTTACAGACTTACCCTCCCCAACTTTGGTTTTCCATTCCGGGCTAACTGCGCTCAGATGCTTTGTAAATACACCTGTAGTTCCGCTACCATCAGAACGATATATAACTGTTATCGGTGTATTAGGTAGCTTCGCATTTGGGTTAGCTTTTGCAATTGCAGCGTCATTCCAAGTCTTGATTTTACCCAACAAAATATCAGCGTAAACAGCGCGAGGTAGCTGGAGTTCAGGCACATCTGGCAAATTATATGCTAGTACAATACTACCAGCCGTGACTGGCAACAAGAGAACTCCTTTATCAGCAGGTACCTTGGCAATTTCGTCATCCTTCATTGCTACGTCGCTAGCACCAAAATCTACAGTACCTTTAGTAAACTGCTCAACACCGGCGCCGCTACCAACTGATTGATAGTTGATTTGCAAGTTAGGATATTTTTGATTTAAAGTTTGGAACCATGTTAGATACAATGGAGCAGGAAACGAGGCGCCTGCACCTGTTAGCTGTACATTACTACCTAGGTCAAGCTTACCAGGGGCTGAAGCAGTTGCTTCTTTTGCTGCACCAGGTGAAGCTTCGGCGCCAGGAGTTGCTGTATTTGTGGCTTGGTCTCCACCACCGCAAGCAGCCAAGCTCATTGATAGAGCTAACGCGGGAATAATACCCATGATGCGTTTGTGATTTTTGACAGGGTTAGAGGAAAGCATGGAAGGTAAATTATAAAAAGGGGTTACAGTGCTAACAATATCGTGCGTATCTTAAGATAAGGTTAAAAGAGACAAGAACCATTTGAAAATATTATGTTAACTATGGAACAATAAAGCATACTCAGTATCATTATTTAAATACACGCCAAACATTAACTATACACTGGCTTCAGACTCTTTGCATCAATACTGTCACCTGACTAGCGGCATATGACCTACCGCTCAGTATATGTGATTACACAAGTCATATATATAACTTTGGATATAGTATTTACTCGGTTATAATTCCCATTCTTAGCCATTTAATCGTATCTTATATAAATTTTTGTATCTATTTGATGATAAATTTTGTTAGAACCTAAACGTACTTCTTGGTTCAAAGTCAAAATTAAACAATAGTTAAACATTAAAATTTTGCTTATATATATTGATATTCCATAGAGTGTCTCGTGAAATTCTCTTAAATAGAATGCTAGCTGCGTCCAATCAATTATTATGGTCAATGATTGGCTTACTGCTGACGATGGGGGGCACCTTCCTCGAAGCGTATGTCACTACCCTACCTTGGAACTGGGGTCAGCACGGAATCCAAACTTTTTCTCTAGGAGTTACCTATCAAATTGGTGGAGTACTACTTGTTGGATGTTTAGGTGGTAAAAATGCTGGCGCTTTAGCACAAATTGCTTACTTAGTGATGGGTTTAACCTTACTGCCAGTATTTTCTGAAGGTGGTGGTATTGGTTATATCAAATTATTGCAGTTTGGTTACTTACTTGGGTTTATACCAGGAGCTTGGATTTGCGGTTTAATAGCATTTAAAGCTAGACCACGACTTGAGAGTCTTGCGTTTAGCTGTCTATGTGGTTTGTTCACTGTCCACCTTTGCGGCATTGTCTATCTTGCGCTTGGTTATATATTCCAATGGAAAGGCACAGAAGCACAAACATTGATGCAAGCAATCTTAAAATATTCTTGGTACGCGCTACCCGGACAGCTTATTGTAGTTTGTGCTGTTACTGTTATCGCGTTTATACTACGACACTTAATGTTTTATTAGTCCTTTCCCAAGTCCCTACCAAGTAATGCACCTAAAAAATCGCAATTTCTGGATAGCTGCTCTAACTGCCTTTTTCTTAGACCAGTTGACAAAATACTGGATATTACAAAGTTTTCAACTGCGGCAAACACAACCTTTAATCGCTGGAGTCTTTCATTTTACCTATGTTCGTAACTACGGCGCCGCATTTAGCATATTAGATGGGCAAGTAGAATCATTACGGTGGTTATCGTTAATTGTTAGTTTGGCTTTAATGGCTTTGGCGTTGTTCGGACCCGAATTAAGTTTTTGGGATAGACTTGGGTATGGATTTATACTGGGTGGAGCAATGGGTAATGGAATCGACAGATTTGTACTCGGTTACGTCGTTGATTTTTTAGATTTTCGCCTGATTAACTTTCCTGTATTCAATCTTGCTGATGTATTTATTAATGTCGGTATTGCTTGTTTAATTTTGGGTAGTTTCCAAAAAAGTCCTAGTTCTGACCATCGCCAATAAAAACAATAATCCCGGTAACTTTTACGAAACCGGGATTTTGCAATTTTTGAGTTTAGATCAAAGCTATTGAAAGCAGTTTCTAGTTTTTAAAACCACCAGGTGCTACTTCAGAACCTGAACCAGGATTAACTGCGGGTGGAGTGTTACCAGGTAAAGTCATATTATTTGGTGTGTCTGATGTTGGCGCAGTAAGTTGTTCACTTGTACTGTTTGGGGTCTCAGAACCAGGTGCTTTTAATGGTTCACTAGAACTACCACTTGGGTTAATCTCATTACCTGAACTGCCAGGGGCGCCTGGTAATGGAGTTAGGGGTGCAGTTTGTCTATTGCTACCACCAGCATCCGGAGTTGCACCGGGAGTTTCAATGGTGCTACCAGGTACAGAAGGAGTTGCACCTGGGGTTTCAATGGTGCTACCAGGTACAGAAGGAGTTGCACCTGGGGTTTCGTTGCTGCTACCAGGTAATGGTGTAACTGGAACGGTTTGTTGATTACTGCCACCAGGATTAGTAGTACCTGGTTCTACGGGGTTAACGGTACCTTCAGGACTTGGGGCGCCTGTTGGATTAGTATCACTAGGTGCGCTGCTACCTGTACCAGGTGTAGGTGTGCTACCAGGAGTATTAATGCTACCAGGATTAGTAGTACCTGGTTCTACGGGGTTAACGGTACCTTCAGGACTTGGGGCGCCTGTTGGGTTGGTATCACTAGGTGCGCTAGTACCTGTACCAGGAGTAGATGAATCTGGAGTTGTTGTTGTAGATGGGTCAACTGGAGTACTGCCTCCTGTTGGACTGCCAGTTACACCAGGAGTGTTTTGTTCTGATGAACTACCACCTGCTGGATTCGCATTTGCACGACCTTCACATCGTGAATTTAATGGATAATTTTTACATAAAATTTCCATTACGTCGGGGGCTAGTTCTTTTGGAGGCGCTGCTTGAGCAACCTTGGACTCGTTTTCTCTTTGTGCTTGAATCAACTCTGGAAATTTTGTTGATTGAGCGGAAGCTACGTTGCAAGATAGCGCCAATCCGAAGGCTGTACCTACTAAGGTCAGGAATTTTTCCTTCATATTACTTAACCTCAACACCTCGACACATACTCCGCCCATTAAATCAAACAACGGGTTTTAGAAAATCTTCCCTTATAGGGATGTATCTCTAATAAAAATATGTATCACAACTAATTTATTGGGTGTTGAGGCAATCAAATCATGTAAAATTTATGTCAGCTATATATTGTTTACTAGCTTACACTAACACCAATATATCAGAATATCTCTATATCCCTTAGACAGTGTAACTTAGATATAGACAATAGTATAGAGTATTGGCTCAAGTCAATCAAACAGTTAATGAGTGTATATTTAGTTTTAATAAGTATGTAACATTATTGACAAAGTAATTCTAATTAATAAATTTAATTAATGTATATTTATTTAGTATCTATTGAGTTGGAAACAATTCAGTACAGCCAGCGTCTTGTTAGGCTTGTGATTACAATGGTGGAATAGCTAGCATCGCATGTAAGTAAGTCTAAATTTTAAGTAAAAACCGTGGTGTGAATAGTAGATGAGTTCCCCCCAGCCTCCTCAAAAACCGCAAACTTTGCTTGGTCAGTTGACGCAAGCCGTGCAGACAATTCAAGCTCGAGTCGATTTTTCCAAATTAGCACTCAAGCCAAATGCCAGAGTTCCGGAACTCTGGGTACAAGATGCGGGGGCATCTCAAGCAGAAGTATATCCGTTGCTAGGCGACCGATATATGCTTGGTCGCAGTTCTAAATCCTCCGATATTGTTGTCCGCAACCCAGTGGTTAGCCAAATACATTTGTCGCTGTCACGCGACTCTAGTCAACGGCGCCCAGTATTTTTAATTAAAGATGAAAATTCTACAAATGGTATTTATCGAGGTAAACGTCGCGTCAACACCTTAGAGTTACGTCACGGCGATATCTTGACTCTTGGACCACCGGAACTTGCCGCTTCGGTGCGCCTACAATATGTTGACCCACCACCTTGGTATGTTAAAGCTGCCACGTGGACAGGTTATGGGGTTGGCGCCGTAGCTGGTTTAGTTGCTTTAACTATCGGTGTTGAGTGGTTGAAATTTTCAGTTCGTCCGCTTCCTGGCGCCACACGTTCACCAATTGTAATTACAGCACGCGACGGTATTACTCCACTGCGCGAAACACGAACTATCGCGCACATCGACCTCAAACAGATGGAAGACTTTGGCCCTTACCTAGCTAATGCCGTCGTTGCTTCGGAAGATAGCCGTTATTATTGGCATCCTGGTGTTGACCCATTAGGAGTGTTACGGGCGTTAACTATTAATGCTCGTAGTGGCGATGTTCAACAGGGTGCCTCGACGGTAACACAGCAGGTAGCGCGCAGTTTGTTCCGCGATTATGTTGGAACCCAAGATTCACTTGGTCGTAAGTTTCGTGAAGCTGTTGTGTCGCTCAAATTAGAGACTTTTTACAGCAAAAACGATATTTTGCTTACTTATCTCAACCGAGTCTTCTTAGGCGCCAATACTTCTGGTTTTGAGGATGCATCCAGATTTTATTTTGACAAATCGGCAAAAGAACTAACTTTAGCTGAAGCGTCAATGCTAGTGGCAATTCTACCAGCACCAAATCGATTCGATTACTGCGGCGCCGGAGAGAGAAAATTCCGAACAATCGAATATCGTAACCGTGTTTTGCGGCGTATGCTCGATATGGGCAAAATCAAGCAAGATGAATATAACCGCGCTCGACGTTCACCAGTAGAAATCAGCCCTAAAGTTTGCGAACAGCAGGCAAAAACTATTGCCCCTTATTTTTACGACTATGTTTATTCTGAACTTGAAACAATATTGGGGGCAGATTTAGCGCGAGAAGGCAATTTTATTGTTGAGACGCAACTCGACCCAACAATTCAAACCCAAGCTGAAACAGCACTGCGTAATTCAGTACGTACTTCGGGCGCCCAAGTAGGTTACTCACAAGGGGCAATTGTAACTATTGATACGAGTACGGGTGCAATTTTAGCAATGGTAGGTGGTACAGACTACCGTCGCAGTCAATTCAACCGTGCTTTTCAAGCAAAACGCCAACCAGGTTCAACTTTCAAAATTTTTGCTTTCACAGCAGCTTTAGAGAAAGGATTTTCGCCTTCTAGGTCTTATTCCTGTGATGCTCTACGTTGGCAAGGGTTTTTGTATAAACCTTGTCGGTCGGGTGCTGGTGGTAGTATGAGTCTGGCAACAGGATTAGCTCTATCAGAAAATCCCATTGCCTTGAGAGTAGCACAGGATGTTGGGCTAAACAAAGTTGTCGAAGAAGCAAAACGTTTGGGAATACGTTCACCGCTTGACCCCGTACCTGGCTTAATACTAGGGCAAAGCGTTGTAAATGTATTAGAAATGACTGGAGCATTCGGTGCCATTGCTAACAACGGTTTATTAAATCGTCCCCACGCAATTAGTCGCATTTTAGACAGTAGTGATTGTCCTGACCGTAATAATTTAAAAACCTGTCGCGTTATCTATTCCTACGACCAAGACCCAGATGCTAACAAGCGTGTTCTGTCAAAAAACGTAGCTTCTACAATGACGGGGTTACTTAGGGGTGTAATTACAAACGGTACAGGAAAAGGCGCCGCTATTGGTTTTGGAGAAGCTGGCAAAACTGGTACTACCGATAAAAACGTAGACCTTTGGTTCATTGGTTTTATTCCCGGTCGGCGCCTTGCCACAGGTATTTGGCTTGGCAACGACGAAATTAAACCCACATCTGGTAGCAGCGCTCAAGCTGCACAATTGTGGGGTAATTATATGGGACGAATTGTTAAATAACCTAATGTAGAGACGCGATATATCGCGTCTTCGTTCGCGTCTTCGTTCGCGTCTTCCATTGAAAAGACGTGACATGTCACGTCTCTACATTT
Organism: Dulcicalothrix desertica PCC 7102; assembly: GCF_003991905.1. Lineage (GTDB taxonomy): Bacteria > Cyanobacteriota > Cyanobacteriia > Cyanobacteriales > Nostocaceae > Dulcicalothrix > Dulcicalothrix desertica. The sequence goes on from NZ_RSCL01000002.1 coordinate 187,701, forward strand.
ATTGATATCCTTCCCAAGGTTGAATTTCTAACGTACCACTGGGTTTAAATGTAACTTCGTAGTGAGCGAGAGGTTGCTTGGTGTCTGGTGGAGCAACGTTAGAACCGTAGATTTCATTAAAAATTTTAGGTAGGGGAGTTTCTCGGTAAAAGTCAAAAGCTCCTTTGTTTAGTGGTTCGTAATCAGCAATTACACCTTCTTTATTCACTGCTACTCTGTATTTTAAGTCAGTGTTAAAGCTTGGTGTACCACCCCAACTATTGCGAAGCGTATCGTATAGTTTTGTATTTAATTCTTTGAGTTGATTTGCATCTTTAATTTTTTCGCCAACTACTTGTGGTGGTTTAGAATAACCCAACCAAGGACTAACTTCTAACACTCCTTGTTTTCTAAATACAACTCGGAACTGAGCGATTGGTTCATTTGTTGCTAAACTTCTTGTTGCAGGGTTGTAGAGCAAATTGGGTAAAGGTGTTTGACTTACTGCGTCATTTGAATTTTTGTTAACTGGTTTATAGCCAAGAATTGCACCATCAGCTCCTACACCCACACGAAATACCACATCTTCATTTAAGGCGCCGCGTCCTGCCCAAGCTGGGTTAATTTGGTTATATAATTGGCGATTTAATGCGCGTAGTTGTGATGGGTCGGTAATTTCTGGAACTGTCTTTAAAAGCGCCTCAATATCTTGAGGTACACCTGGAGTCGCTGCAACTGTTGGTGTTGGTGTTGGTGTGAGTGCAGGAGTCGGCGCCAAAAAAGTGTCTATAGTAGGAGTAGGAGTTGCTGTTATTCCAGGTATGGGAACAGTCGCAGCATCGGTTACTACTGGGGTAGGTGAAACTCCAACCGGAGTTGCCACATTTGGCGTCGAATTCGCTGTTAGACTATTTGAGTCTTTTTGAGCTTCGGGTTGTGGTACCCTTGGTTGCGGTGTGGGAATTAAGCTAAATGCAAGCGCTGCTGCCGCTAAACTCGATAACCCTACTGTTGCTGGTACAATCTGTTTTGTTACAGAGTCACTGGCGCCACCTGGACGTCGAGATGATTGAAGGGCTAAAGTTAATTCTGGCAGTGTTTGGGTATCCGCAAAAAATTGGTCTACCGCTTCAACTAAATCGAACAATTGTACTGTATTGAGTTCGATTTCAACGGGCATTTTAATATCAGAATTAAAAGAGTCAACAGACTGAACAGTTTCTGAACTAACAATTAGTTTGTGGCGATTGCTATCAATTGTGTGCAGTTGTACTACATCAGTATCTTTATTTTCCGCGAGTGGGTTTGGAACATTGCTCAAGAACTCTTGCGCGTAACCACTAACTACACGTACTAAGTTTTCAAAAAATTCACGTCCACCAACTAGGGGTTGCTTTAAACCAGATAAATAGCATTCTACATTAACTAATATAGATAGTTCTGGACGCATTTCTTGGAAATGTGTGGCTTTCGATGCGTCGCTTAAACCTTCGAGAAGCAGGGTGCAATTGGGTAAACTATATTTTCTTTGAATATTCATAATTTTAATTCACTTCACCGTCAAAAAGGCTAATCCAAAACCGTTGCATTCCAGCAGTTCCGGTACAAAATAATAATTTGCCCAGCAAATCAATTGCTAGCTCATCTAGTTTTTCGTCGCTAGTTACAGATAGTACACCCGAACGACGTGGATTCATGCGGCTTTTGAAATGCGCGCGGAACCTTTCTAAGTAGTTCGATAACCGAAGATTTTGTTCGAGTGGTATTTGTTTATCGGTCATTTGCTGGTATATCATCAGCAATTGGCGAATTGTGACTGTTAAGCGACGTGCAATGTAACAGGCTATTACTACTAGGGCTTTTGCTTCCATAATAGTTAAAGGGCGCCGTATATGCGCTCTTCGCATTGGGTTGCTGCTACGCATTCGCCACAAGTTTACTCGGTCTTTAATAATACCTTTGAGGTCTAATTCTTCAGCAAAAGCCAAAATTGCTTCAGAACCTCCTAGCTCTAAAGCTTCAATCGCGAGTAAAATTAGGTCGATTTGCAACCGAGTTCGACGGGGACAATCTTGTCCCTCAATCGCTGGTTCTGGTAAACTGTCCAAAATCATCGGAAGCGACGACGGCATTGAGTTATGGTTATAGGGCGTTAAACTAGCTGAGACATTCATTATAAATACCACTACAAGGCTGCATATGACTACATAAAACTACTTAAAGAGACCCAAGCGTTAACCTTTACACCCTCCTAAGAGCGAAGATAAAGCACTGCCTGATATATACATTAGTTACTCATTCGATTGAAAGGTTTCCGTATACTCAAATCAATGTTTTTATTACATAGTTTACCCACTAAGTTAATCACATCTGACGAATAGAGCTACATCTTACCTGCATCATTCATTATGATTCCTGTTTGATTGCTATGAGCGGGGTGGGTTGTTCCATCCCTAGCTTCGTGTAGATTGGGTTAATCGTCAATGATTCAACTGTAACGGAGTCCGCAAATCAAACGAATACCGTTATAATGGACGATTTGGCGAGACGACGCCATCCGTATATTTAACAAGCGGCGCCGACATCAACTGATTTAATTAAATATATTGTATGGATTTGATTGTATGGATTTAAAGTCATTAATTCGGGACATCCCAGATTTTCCTAAGCCAGGTATTGTATTTCGGGATATTACAACATTACTGCGTGATGCGAAGGGATTACGATACACCATAGATTTACTGAAACAAAGATGTGTTGACGCAAACTTAACAGTCGATTACGTAGTAGGTATGGAATCACGGGGATTCATTTTTGGTACTCCTTTAGCATACGAATTAGGTGCTGGTTTTATTCCGGTACGTAAACCAGGCAAATTGCCAAGTGCCGTCCATTCTATCGAGTACCAATTAGAATATGGTACTGACTGTTTGGAAATCCATCAGGATGCTATTCAACCAGATTGCAAAGTTTTAATCGTAGACGATTTAATTGCAACTGGTGGTACTGCTGCTGCGACCGCTAAACTGTTACAGTTGTGCGGCTGCAATCTGGTGGGATTTGGGTTTATTATCGAGCTACGGGACTTAAACGGGCGAGCGTCTTTACCAAATGTACCGATTATCTCGCTCGTTGAGTATTAAATCATTGTCACAATATATTGACTGGTGCGTGACGCTACGAGTCTTGTAACTACGTTAGAATTTTTTATTAGCGTCACGCACCCTACTATTAACTATTAAATTATCATTATGACAGCAAGCAGGGTTTCTTGGGAATCGGGAAAAGATTCAATAATAAGATTTATAACAAGTGATACTTTTGTATATATCGTTAAGCGTGTGACGCAAGCGCTGTTCACTTTATTTTTTGCGTCTGCATTATCTTTTATCATTATTCAATTGTCGCCTGGTGATTATTTGGATACATTGCGGCAAAATCCGAAAATTTCGCCAGAACGAATTGCGGAGCTAAAACGCCAGTTTGGTTTGGATAAGTCATGGTTTGAGCAATTTTTCCTGTGGTTGGGACGAATTATTACGAGAGGGGACTTTGGACAAAGTTTTGTTTATCAGCGTTCGGTTTCCTCGCTGTTATGGGAACGGGTACCAGCGACACTGTATTTAGCTATTTCCTCGTTAGTCCTAACTTGGGCAATTGCAATTCCTTTAGGTATTTTTGCTGCTGTGAAGCAAAATCGTGCTGCCGACCGCGTTTTGCAGGTGATTAGTTATGCGGGGCAAGGTTTTCCTAGTTTTGTGACTGCGCTCATATTATTAATATTTGCTCAAATTACTGCTCCCTTGTTTCCGGTAGGGGGTATGACGAGTATTTACCACGATGAATTAAATATATTTGGTAAATTTATTGACATTATTTGGCATATGTTTTTACCCACAATTGCCTTAAGTGTTACTAGCTTTGCTGGGTTACAACGCATTACCCGTGGTGAACTGCTTGATGTACTACGACAAGATTATATTCAAACAGCGCGCGCGAAAGGTTTACCAGAAAACCGTGTTATCTATGTTCATGCGCTTCGCAATGCTATCAACCCGCTAATTACTCTTTTAGGATTTGAGCTAGCTGGTTTATTGAATGGCGCCTTTATTGCGGAATATTTCTTTAACTGGCCAGGTTTGGGTAGGTTAACACTACAAGCATTACAAGCTCAAGATTTATATTTACTAATGGCAAGCTTGGTTATGGGCGCCGTTCTGTTAATTATAGGCAACTTGATAGCCGACTTACTGCTTAAAGCCGCAGACCCACGCATCAAACTCGAAGACCTCAATTAGTTAGAACATATATTATGTCTCTCGATTTTTACTATATAATGCGTTCTAAAACTGACGGTAAGTACTTGGCAGCGCGTCCTCATGAAAACGAATCAAGTTACTTGCTGTTATTTAAAGAGCAATACGACGCTTTGAGCTATCTCAATACCCACGCTTCTGAATATGCAAGTCGTTTGGGAATTGAGATGGTTTCCAATAGCCAAGTTCCAGGTATACTCAAACGTTGGGGTTTTATTGGTGTAGGTGTTGTTTCAGACCCATTAATACCAAATATTGAGTTTTTGCAGCGAAGCTAGTCTTCCTTGTTATCAATTGTGAAGCGTATATCTATTTACCACAGAGACACGGAGTACGTAGAGAAATAGATTTCACTCTATTCACCTTGAGAAGAAGCAAACTGTGCTATAATTGCTGACGAGACTTAATTCGGACGACCACGTTTGTTTTCACTATTCACGGACTTTTCTCCGAAATCTAGATCTCTAAACATGCTTAATTTCGGAGAAAAATAAATGTCAATTTATGTAGGCAACCTCTCCTATGAGGTTACAGAAGAGAACTTAAATGCTGTATTCCAAGAGTATGGTACTGTAAAGCGAGTTCAACTACCCACAGACCGAGAAACCGGTCGTCTTCGTGGCTTTGGTTTCGTTGAGATGAGTACAGAAGCTGAAGAAGCAGCTGCTATTGAAGCTCTTGACGGTGCTGAATGGATGGGACGAGACCTCAAGGTTAATAAAGCTAAACCAAGAGAGAACAACAGAGGTTCATTTGGTGGTGGTGGTGGAGACCGCAGAGGCAACTTCCGTAATAACAGATATTAAAATTCCTGGTTTAAGGTCATTTTAAGTAAATTCATCAAAGATAGAAATTTAATTGGAATAATGGTTCAGGTTATATAAAATCTTGGCCCATTTTTGATAATCAAAATTTACTGTCACTTCAAGAGCATTCCAATTCTGCACGAGCATAATTGAGATGCTCTTGTTGTTTTTAGAAGCTTTACTTTTATGACACAGCTATCTCGTACATTAAATACGTAAATTTTTTCTTCAAAGAATAATATTTACAATGGAACGGGCAAGGATGCCCATTCCACAAAACATGATTCTACAAGATAAATTGCGACAGTATTAGACTGTGACTTTTTCTAGGACTAGTTTTGTGCGTTTGACTTGTTCGGGTATGGCTACAGGGTAGTCACCAGTGAAACATGCTGAACAAAAGCTGTTGGTGTCTTCTTGGGTTTCTTCTAGCATTCCTTCCCAACTGAGGTAGGCAAGACTATCTACTTGTAGTTGTTTGCGAATTTCTTCTACAGAGAAGCGTGCGGCAATTAGCTGGTCTTGAGTGTCTGTATCTATACCGTAGAAACAAGGGTGAGTGACTGGGGGTGAGGATATTCGCATATGCACTTCGATGGCGCCTGCGTCACGCAAAGCTTTTACTAGTTTACGGCTAGTTGTACCTCGCACAATCGAGTCATCAATAATTATCACTCTTTTGCCAACCAGAACATCTTTGAGTGGGTTAAGTTTCATTTTAATTCCCGACTCACGCATTGCTTGTGTAGGTTGGATAAATGTACGTCCAACGTAGCGGTTTTTAATTAATCCCTCAGCGTATTTAACTCCTGATTCTTGGGAGTAACCAATTGCAGCAGGTATTCCTGAGTCTGGTACACCAAATACTATATCCGCTTCTACAGGAGATTCAATCGCAAGTCGGCGCCCTAAGCGCATTCGATAGCTATATAATGTTTCGTTGTGCATTAAACTATCTGGACGTGCGAAGTAAATCATTTCAAACACGCATAGTTTTCTTTGTGGCTTTTTGCTCCAATGATATGATGCTAATCCAGCTTCGGTAATCCATACAACCTCACCTGGCTCAACATCACGCAAATAATCGGCACCAATTATATCTAAACCACAAGTTTCTGATGATAATACATAGCGAACCGGATTAGAGCCAATTGTACCTATTACTAGTGGACGAATACCATTGGGGTCACGTACACCCATTATTCCTACTGGTGTACCCACTACTAAACTAAATGCACCTTCACAACGATGAAATGCTTTGATGGCGCCATCTAACCAGTCTAATCCGGCGCCTACCTCCTGCGCGATTGCATATGCTATCATTTCGGAATCAGTCGTTGTCACCAAGTTAATACTGTCTTTTACAAGTTCGTCACGCAATTTTACAGTATTGACTAAGTTCCCATTATGTGCTAAAGCTAATTTACCTAACCGCGTATCTACAACAGCAGGTTGAGCATTAACTCTACGACTAGAACCTGTAGTCGAATAGCGCGTGTGACCGACACCAATTGTACCAGGCAGTTCGCTTAAAACCGATTCGTTAAAGACTTGGGATACTAGACCCATGTCTTTGTATAAATGAACGGTGTCACCAAGAAACGTAGCAATACCTGCTGATTCTTGACCTCGGTGTTGCAGTGCATACAATCCGAAATAAGTCAGTTTGGCAACATCCTCATCGGGTGCGTAAATGCCAAAAACTCCACAAGCTTCTTCTGGCTTGTCGGGTCGTTCATGATAGTTGCTATCCTCGTTGGTTGGTTGGGAATCGCAATCCGAAGTGACGGGATGATTGGGAACCATGCGCTTATATGCTCCTGATGATAAGATGTCGGTCAGTCACAGGGATGAACAATTTTCCAGTTCGGGAAAACTGGAAAAAGTTAAGAGAATTGGAAAAAATCGAAAAATATTCCGTTTGGTAGTGGTGGAAGAACAATTAAATATTTCTTAACCATCCATTAAAACAGTACCGCAAAATCAGTCAAAAGTGATGAATTTTTAGTGCTGAGTGCTGAGTGCTGAGTGCTGAGTGCTGAGTGCTGAGTTGGAACTTTTAACTCCTAACTCCTAACTCCTAACTCCTAACTTTTGACTTTACTCAGCACCCAGCACTTTTTACTCAGCACTCTATTAAAAGTCTTCGTTCGATAGCGTTAAGAAAGTTTGAGCTAATTTCTTCAATCGTAACTCTGATTAAAGTTTGGTTATCAGATGTTGTTACCTGTAAACCTGTGTCGCAATTACCGACCTTGCCAAGTTTTTGCCAATGATTAGCCAAGTTTTTATTTATGTATGATTCCCATTCTATTTGTAGTTCTGGTGGTACAGAGACTACTATTCTGGCGCCACTTTCTCCAAACAGCAATTCATCAGGGCGTATATTAGCTATGTCGCTGGATAGTAATTCTATAGTGGCGCCGCATTTAGAAGCAATACAACATTCTGCAAGTGCTACAGTTAAACCACCTTCCGCACAGTCATGTGCTGAACGTATCCAATTAAGATGAATTCCTTCACGGCAAACTTTTTGGACTCGACGTTCTAAATCAAAATCGATACGTGGCGGTTTACCAGCAATCGTATTATGAATTGTCGCTAAATATTCTGATGCGCCTAGTTCGGTTTTAGATTGTACAGTTACACCTAATAAGTAAATTACATCACCTGGTTTTTGCCAAGCTTGTCCACAAATATTGTTTAAATTGCTGATTGCACCAACCATTCCCACTACAGGTGTTGGATAAATTGCTTGTGGATTTCCCTGTGAATCGAGCGTTTCATTATACAAAGAAACATTTCCACCTGTGACGGGAGTCTCTAATTCGCGACAACCTTCTGCTAAACCTCGACAAGCTTCTGATAATTGCCAGTAACCTATGGGTTTTTCTGGACTACCAAAATTTAAGTTATCTGTAACTGCTAAAGGTTCGGCACCTACACAGCTAAGATTACGTGCAGCTTCAGCAACAACCGCTTTGGCGCCTTCATATGGGTCAAGATAAACGTAACGCGGATTGCAGTCAACAGTAGCAGCAACACCTGAAGAGAAAGTAGAATTTTGTACTCCTTCGAGGGGACGTAATCTTAATATTGCAGCATCGGCGCCACCAGGAAGCATAACCGTATTATTCTGGACTTGATGGTCATATTGACGGTAAACCCAACGTTTCGATGCAATAGTTGGTGTATCGAGCAAAGTTAATAAAACATCGTTCCAACTTAGCTTTTTACCTTGCACCTCAATACCAGATGCTGTACAGTTAGGTAATTTTTCAGGTGTCCATTCCCAAGCTTTTTGGGCATATTCTGGTGGTTCTTTGAGTAATGCGCGCTCATATAAAGGGGTATTTTCTGCCAATGCCGAAGCCGGAATAAGGGCGGCAATTTCTCCCTTGAATAAAATTCGGACTATGGGTTCTTCAATTACGGTACCTGCAACAACTGCTTGAAGTCCCCAACGATGGAAAATATCGATTAACTCTTGTTCGCGTCCTTTGTGTGCCACAAACAACATCCGTTCTTGTGACTCAGAAAGTAGGTATTCATAAGGCACCATTCCAGTTTCCCGCACTGGTACTTTATCTAAATCAAACTCAATCCCCACTCCACCTTTTGCCGCCATTTCAGAAGTAGAACAAGTAATACCTGCTGCTCCCATATCTTGGGCAGCTACGACGGCGCCTGTTTTAAATGCTTCTAAACAAGCTTCAATTAAAGATTTCTCTAAAAATGGGTCGCCTACCTGTACAGCCGGACGGTCATCCATTGATTCCGAACTCAGTTCCGCACTTGCAAAACTGGCGCCTCCCATACCATCGCGTCCTGTTGTGGAACCAACATATAATACAGGGTTGCCAAATCCAGAGGCGCCGGATTTTACTATTTCTGGCGTTTCCATTAACCCTAGTGCCATTACATTCACTAAAGGGTTGCCAGAATAAGCTGGGTCAAAATAAACTTCTCCACCAACAGTGGGCACCCCAACGGAATTGCCGTAGTGACTTATACCAGCAACTACACCTTGAAATAATCTCTGAGTTCTAGAATCCTCTAAGGAACCGAATCGCAGCGAATTTAGTACAGCAATTGGACGCGCACCCATTGTAAAAATATCTCTAAGTATACCACCAACACCTGTAGCGGCGCCTTGAAATGGTTCGACGGCAGAAGGGTGATTATGCGATTCGATTTTAAAAGCTAGTTGTAACCCGTCACCAATGTCTACAACACCAGCATTTTCACCGGGACCAACGAGAACGCGCTTACCTGTGGTAGGGAACTGCTTTAATAAAGGTCGAGAATTTTTATAACAGCAGTGTTCTGACCACATTACACCAAACATTCCCAACTCAGCTTTATTGGGATGGCGCCCTAATCTATTAAATATTTCTTGGTATTCTTCGGGCTTAATACCTTCTTCGGCGATTTCTTGAGGAGAAAACGGAGGTTGTGAGGAGACGGTCATATTGAACTATGCACCATAGGAACAGACGAATATTTTACCTATTTCTGTCGCCACTGTGTTAATTACCTGGGTCTAGAAACCGGGTTTATACACATTCATTGTCGCAGACAAATCGTCATTTTTATAACAGATATTAAAGAAGAAACCCGGTTTCTAAGATTTTAGTCATTTTAACTGATTAGCCGTTATTATATAAAGTATTGGCATAGCTTATTGACATTGTAATTTTGCTTACAGTTATAAATGACATTATATGCATAGGTACCAGAAAAATCTGTATCAAGCATAGCGCTAGGTTTTTTAAGGTTCAAACTGAATAGGTAAATTCAGGCGCCCTTGAAGAAGAGGGATGATACAAAACAGCAGGCGCCTGTGTTGTGATGAGAATCACATTGATACATGATTAAGATCGTCTTCTTACGGTTGTGAAACTGGAATAATAAGGATACTGAACTCTAGCCGAGTCATTAATAGGGAACACACTAAGCGCCGACAGCCTTTTACAAGACTGTCGGTTTTTTGTTTTACACGTAAATCCGTTTAATTGCTTATAATGTGACGCTAATCACAAACTTATATGATATTGGTCGTATCGCGCACAGTATAAGGGGTGCATAATAAAAGACAACTGAACTCTAGCCGAGTCATTAATAGGGAACACACTAAGCGCCGACAGCCTTTGAACAAGACTGTCGGTTTTTTGTTTTTGTACTCACAGCTTTCGTTGTTGACAGTGTGACGTGTATCACAAGCATTGATGATTAAAATCGTATCGCAAACAGAATAAGGGGTGCATAATAAAAGACAACTGAACTCTAGCCGAGTCATTAATAGGGAACACACTAAGCGCCGACAGCCTTTGA
>NZ_RSCL01000002.1:198145-295619 GCF_003991905.1 Dulcicalothrix desertica PCC 7102
AGAGACTGTCGGTTTTTTGTTTTTACAGATAGGCACATAAAATTTCCCCACAGCTCGTTGGTAATTCGACACTAATGCCAAGCTTTCCAACAAGCTGTGGGGAGTTACAATCTTAATAGATGATTTATATTGAGGCTTCGAGCTAGTGCGCTACTGAAGAAGACGTTTGATTATGACATTCCTTGAATGATGTAATCAAAGTAAGGTGCTGCTTCAGTCGCATCGTCAGCAGTAAGCAAGTCGAGAGACGCAGCTTTAAGACAGCCTATCGCTTCTACCATTCCGGGTAGGGGTACACCCAAGGAATTGTACATTTCGCGGGCGCCAACAATACCAATTTTTTCGATTGGCCCTATGTCACCAGCAAGAACACCGTATGTAACAAGACGTAAGTACCAGCCAAAATCGCGGATACATTGAGCGCGCTCACGTTGTCCGTAAGCATTACCTCCAGGAGAGATAAAGTCAGGACGCTTACGCCATAATTGTTTAGTTGCTTCACTCACAATTTTCTTTTCGTTTTCAGAGAGGGTAGAAACAATGCGTACCCGAATAGCACCTGTTGTCAAAAAGTCTTTGATACTTTTGAGTTCGCCACTGCTAGGGTAACGCAGTTCGTCGTCGGCTTTGAGAATAACTTGGCTTACTACAGTCATGATTAATGCAGCATGAAATATTATTAGCTAGTTTAACGAGTCTTGAGTACACAAGTGAAGTCAAAGCAAAAAGTGATTATTGAAATTATACGTTTAGTGATGGGTAAAAGTAGTACGTAGTAGGTATTTATGACTAATTGGCAGCAGGGTGAATTAATTGAACTCGAAATTACTGACCTTAATGATGATGGGGATGGAGTTGGACGGGCATTTAATAGAGTAGTCTTTGTGCCTGACACAGTGCCAGGTGATATTGTAGAAGCGCGTTTGGTTTTCGTTAAACCGAAATTTGGGCACGCAATTCTAAAGAAAATATTAAAATCTTCAATTCATCGGGTTCGACCGAGTTGTATTGTGGCAAATAAGTGTGGGGGGTGTAGTTGGCAGCATATTGATTATCAATATCAACTCGAAGCGAAACGTAATCAAGTTGTTCAAGCTTTAGAGCGAATTGGGGGTTTTGTGGCGCCACATGTAGATGAAGTACTACATTCAACAGCGCTAGGGTATCGCAATAAGGCAACTTATCCGGTTGGAATATCCGCAACAGGTAACTTTGTGGCTGGTTATTACCAAAAAAATAGTCATCAAGTCGTCAATATAAATCAGTGTCCTGTGCAAGATGAGCGTTTAAACCCGCTGTTACATAAAGTCAAGCTAGATATACAGTCTAATGGTTGGCAACCTTACAATGAAAAGCTGCATACTGGGTTAATTCGCCATATTAGCTTGCGTATTGGGCGCCGGACAGGAGAAGTATTAATCACTTTAGTGATTAGTCAATGGAATATACCAGGAATTGAGGCAGTAGCGCAAGAGTGGTTAGACAGCACACCCCCACTTGTCGGAGTGATGTTAAACCTGAATGGCGAGCGTACTAATGCCATTTTTGGACGGGAAAGTCGTCTAGTTGCTGGCAGAAATTTCTTGCTAGAAAAATTTACTGAGCTGGAATTTCAGGTACGTCCCGACACATTTTTTCAAGTTTACACAGAAACGGCAGAAGCGTTGGTACAGCAAATAAAGATGGAATTGGGACTTAAGGGTGAAGAAACTTTACTTGATGCTTATTGTGGAATTGGGACTTTAACTCTTCCACTAGCAAAGCATGTTGGTCAAGCAATTGGTATAGAGGTACAACCAGAAGCTATAGAACAAGCACGTACAAATGCTCAACACAATGGCATTGATAACGTCAAGTTTTATGCTGGAACCGTTGAAAAACTGATTCTTTCAATAGATGTTAAACCAGATATCGTTGTTCTCGACCCACCTCGTAAAGGTTGTGACAAGAGCGTTATACAAGCTTTGCTTGACTTGAAACCAAAACGTATTGTTTACGTTAGCTGTAAAGTTGCCACATTGGCACGTGACTTAAAAATACTCTGTCAAGATGGAGTATATACGTTGATGCGCGTTACTCCCGCCGATTTCTTCCCTCAAACCGCACATGTGGAAGCTGCAGCATATCTTGTGTTATCACAGTTAGATATAGGCAGTTAGGGATTAAACAACAATCGTCCGAATTTCAAATTTGTAGTCTAGCGCATAGTAAAAATGCTAAAATTGAATTAAGCTAAAAATATAATTCCTTTTAATTAAAGAAATTGAAGTGGCATTGTTACTTCTCACATATGAATGAAGTTGTCAACAACTATAAATCGGTTTTCCATCTGGCGCCTGTGACAGTTGCTTGGTTCAGTATCGGTTCCATTCAAATGTACTTCTGCTAATGGTCAACTTCAAAAGCATATAAAAATGCTTATACACTAGTTGAATACGAGTATTTAATAGCTCTAAAAATTTAGTGATTAAATATGGGTACTCAGTTGGTGATATAGTTAAATGTTGCAACCCATTAATATTAAGGAGAGACTTTGCTCCCTAGCTATTTTCAAAATTTAGTTTTAAAGACGCAAGTTTGACAGTGCGACCGTCTCAATATAATCAGGGTGCCTGTGTAACGCAAACTGATGTCTAGAAGACCGAACGAAAGCTACGGGGTTTACTTGTGATTACTATCTCGCTCCGTCCTATTGGACGCAATTGGGGAACGATTAGTTTCGCCTCCACTCTATATCTCTGTCCTATATTAGATTTACTCCTGGCAGAGATTCCCGCGAAAATGCAAGCCGAATTACGATTAGGGCTTCAAGAAGCTCTAGTCAACGCAGCTAAACATGGTAATAATTTAGACCCTAGTAAAAAAGTTATAGTTCGTTTTTCCCTTATTGATAATCAATACTGGTGGGTCATATCAGACCAAGGTGGAGGTTTTGACGTTAAGTCAACTCCTGCTAATGTACACGCAGACCCATTTGAAACATCCTTAAATTGTGATGATGATCATACAGAATATCTGCCTCCAGACGAAGCAGAAAGTGGTCGGGGTCTATGTATTCTACATCAAATTTTTGACCAAGTTGAATGGAATCGCAAGGGCACAGAGCTACGGCTTTGTAAACAAGTAGAAACACGACCACGACTATTAAGAAAATAGTTGAAAGTGCTGAGTGCTGAGTGCTGAGTTATGAGTAGTAACTCAGCACTCAGCACTCATAACTCAGCACTTATTTGGTTCCGTGTGTTGGACAGGGTGGCGCCGAAATTGAACGGTCGAGCCAGCCAACAGCTTGTTGTAGCCTTTGTTGTGCTTCTTCTTTTTCGTCTTTCAGTAAATATACTAATGCGGCGGCAATTTGTTCCGAAGCACGCGCTTTACGATTAGATTTGAGTCGATGCCAGTCATTTGGCGAAATACCAAGTCTTTCCAAAAGCGCTTGCGCCAGTTCTAAGTCGCTAAATTCTTGTAATTGTTTAGTTGGAAGCATAGTAGTGTAGAGACGAGACATGTCGCGTCTCGGTTGAGTGGTTAGCTAATGACTAATGGCTGTTTGTTGTAATATAACCGGATTTATATCTAACTTTAGTTTACAGCCTGTACATGAAGCCGTCGAAAAAACAAAATGAGCCATCGGGTGAAGATTCGCAGTCCCAGGAATTTCAACAAGGACTCTATGATGTTGAGCAAGCATTAATTGCGCTAAAAGAACGTTACAAACAGGTTGAGAATGATTATACTTTACAAAATGAATTGAATAGGCGCCGCTCATCCCTCCTTCATAGCAAACTACCAGAAATGAAAGCGGAGTTAAAGCATATAGAGCAACAGTTGGAAGTATTAGAGATTAACTTAGAAAGTAGGTTATTAAACTGGCGTAGTTTTAAAGACCCCTTTTGGCAGATTGTCCGCTTCAGTGGATTGGGCGTTATTATAGGCTGGTTATTAAAGTCATTTGCTTCTTAGAGTTGGGACATACTTACACATATGATAGAAAAACGCATTGCTGAAATATTACGTAGTGGACAACCAGATGAAACAGTAAAGGTACAAGGTTGGGTACGTACTAAGCGTGAACTCAAGGGTTTTGCTTTTATTGAGGTGAATGATGGTTCATCGATGGCTTCTTTACAAGTCGTCATAAACGAAACCGTACCGAACTACAGTGAAATTATAAAAAAAGTAAATACAGGCGCCTCGGTAGAGGTTGATGGTGTAATAGTAGCATCACAGGGTAAAGGGCAACGTATTGAAGTTAAAGCTGAGTCAGTTCAGGTGTACGGCGATGCTGACCCAGAAGTTTACCCTTTACAGAAAAAGCGTCACTCGTTTGAGTTTTTGCGAACAATTGGACATTTACGCGCGCGTACAAATTCATTTGGCGCCATGTTCCGTGTTCGTAATGCAGTAGCTACAGCAATTCACCAATTTTTTCAAGAACGTGGATTTTTGTGGGTACACACTCCCATTATCACAGCGAGTGACTGCGAAGGCGCCGGAGAAATGTTTAGCGTTACGAGTTTTGATTTAAATAAAATACCTCGTAATAAAGAAGGCGCCATCGATTACAGTAAAGATTTTTTTGCTAGACCAACATATCTAACTGTAAGCGGACAACTCGAAGCAGAAGTAATGGCAATGGCATTTAGTAATGTCTATACATTTGGGCCAACATTCCGCGCGGAAAACTCGAACACATCGCGTCACCTAGCAGAATTTTGGATGGTAGAGCCAGAAATGGCATTTTGTGACCTCAAGGAGGACATGGACTTAGCCGAGGCATTTTTGAAACACATCTTTAAATATGTGATGGAAACATGCCGAGAAGACATGGAATTTTTTAACGAGCGTATAGATAAGACTGTATTGGAAACTGCTGAAAATATAATTAATAATCAGTTTGAACGTATTACATATACTGAAGCAGTCAAGCTTTTAGAAAAAGCCGTCGAAAAAGCTGACGTTCAATTTGAATATCCAGTTAGTTGGGGCACAGACTTACAATCAGAACACGAACGTTACTTATGCGAACAGCTATTCAAAAAGCCAACAATCATTACTAATTATCCCGCGCAAATCAAAGCGTTTTATATGCGCTTAGACGAAGATGAAAAAACTGTATCGGCAATGGATATAGTGGCGCCGAAAATAGGGGAAATAATAGGAGGTTCACAGCGGGAAGAAAGATTAGATGTGCTGCAAAGAAGAATGGCAGCGCAAGGAATGAAAGAAGAAGATTTATGGTGGTATCTTGATTTACGAAGATTTGGCACAGTTCCCCATGCTGGTTTTGGTTTAGGGTTTGAAAGAATCGTGCAATTTATGACGGGAATGGCTAATATTCGCGATGTAATACCCTTCCCAAGAACACCAGAGAATGCTGAGTTTTAATCCCCCCCAACCCCCCTTAATAAGGGGGGGGCTTTATAACTCTTATTCCCCCCTTACTAAGGGGGGCTAGGGGGGATTTATTAAATACTAAATTAAAATTATGTGATTACGTAATATTCGTTTTCCCGAAGAAAACCCATTTTACAAAATTAAATTTCGCCATACATTAGGATGGTTCTTTTTATTTGCGTTTGGAGTTACGCTGCAACTAATGTTGTTTTCCAACTATCGCAAATTTGATATTAGAGACCCATTTATATACTTAGTTTTAGGAATTTTTGTTTATTTATTTACGTGTGCTTGGATATGGCGAAAGCTGGAAACACTAGAAACAAATCCACGGCGCCTAATTGGCAAAATACCAATATATGCTTTAAATGGCAACTCTCTAATTAACTCAATCACTTTTGGTCGTATTTCCCAATGGTCTTCACAATAATGGTGCTACGCACATGAAAGTTCCAGATATTTATGGTGTAGAGCTTCTGAAAGTATTAATTCAAGAATTAGACCTGAAGCAAAAAGATTTAGTACCTATATTCAAAACTGAATCGATTGTTTCTGATGTGCTAAATGGCAAGCGTAAATTAACAGTGGAGCATATTCAAAAACTTGCTGAACTATTCAAGGTTTCACCTGCTGTATTCTTTCCTATAAAATCATCGAATAATTGTTTTGAAGTAGCATAATTTGAAATTGTGATGGTGTTGGGTTGTGCCTCCAGCATACTACGTAAACTATTGCCTCCAACGCCATTCTCCTCAACGGGGAAACCTCCGCACGGAGATGGCTCCCCAACCGTTTAGTATCATCATCTGGGAAACCAATTCAGAATAAAGGTTGTTTTTGAAACTGATGGTAAGCGAGTTACACAATACCGAGCAGTTAATTATTAAGTAATACTAAGATTCCCGACTTTTTGAAAAAGTTGGGATTTATTTACTCGCAAATGAATTATAATTGAGTAAAATTTGATACATATATTTGAAACATTGATTATGCTGCAAGTAGTTCAAGCTAGCGAACTGACTCTACATGAAGTCGAAACCAAATTCAATTTGCGAGAAAATCAAGAGGATTCTTTCTTTCCTGAATGGCAAGGAAATTTACCTGAACTGACGGATACGGAAAAACAGACGCTTGACCAAACTAAAACAAATTTTCTTTATCTCAGTAAATATCCAGTATCGGAGGAAGTCGTAAAATTAGTGGTTATATCTCCGCTACTGTCGATAGCTGGTTATTACAGCCCTCCGTTTCGCATTCGTACAGAGGTGCCAGTAAAAATCAGTTTAGAACAAAATAATGAAGAGGTGCGAGGAAGAATCGATATTTTGGTTGTACGAGAACAGCTATGGATATTGGTAATTGAGTCTAAAGAAGCAGGATTTTCATTAAAACAAGCAATCCCTCAAGCTTTGACTTATATGATGTTAACTCCTACTCCTGAACGTCCTACATTTGGTCTTGTTACTAATGGTACTGAGTTTCGGTTCATAAAGTTGTTAGCTCAACCCACACCAGAGTATGGATTTTCTGATTTATTAACGCTGCAACGGCGCCAAAATGATTTGTACTGTGTTGCTAGTATTTTAAAACGGTTTGCTGATTTAATGCGGCAGTGAATATATAAAGAATATTTCACTTATATAGGACTTATTACACTAACTAAAGCGTGGTTCGTGTCATTAATTTTGAGGGGTAGGAAGAACGAACCACAAAGACGCAAAGTACGCAAAGGAAGATTTTTTAAGAAGTCAACCTACCAAATTTTATGACACAGACCACTAGAAATTTTGGCGCCTGGTTGGAAAGGTGGTTATAGGGTTTTTTTAAATGTGAAGATGTTATCGGCAAAGACGATGGCACCTTTTCTGGAATTGAATATACTGTCGATGTAAGTATAGTCATAGTATATTTCGATTTAGTACATGAATATAAAAACAATCGCAGGCGCCGCAGCAATACTGACACTCTCTTCAGTTGCAGCAGGTACAGCAGTGGCACAATTAACACAAGCGTCTAAAGTAACTGCTGATGGGTTTGGGGGTGCTAAAGTTGGTATGACTGTTAAGAAAGCTTCCCAAGCCACCGGAACCCGTCTAGTGTCATTATCAGGGGCGCCGATTGAAAGTAAAGGCTGTTTTTACGTTAAACCACAAAAGGCGCCTGCTGGTGTAGAGTTTATGCTTACCGATGGAATTATTTCTAGGATTGACGTAGCCAAAAACACTAAAATTGCAACAGCAAGCGGCGCCAAAATAGGAGATACAGAAACCCGCATCAAATCACTTTACCCTAGACAAATTACAGTCACACCACATAAATACGTTCAAGGTGGACATTATTTAACTTTCACACCAAAAGAATCAAAGTATAAAAATTATCGCATAGTCTTTGAAACAGATGGCAAACGAGTTACACAGTATCGTGCTGGTAGATTACCAGAAGTAGAAAACGTAGAACGCTGCGGTTAATTATTTATCTTATGGGATAGGCATCTTGCCTGTCCCTTAGTTTCATAAGATTTTTGGACAATTTTTTCAAACTGCTGCATAAACCATTGCGAGTAAACATATAAGCGAGTGAAGGGGTTAAAACAAAGCGCGCGTCAAGTTCTCTAACGCTTGAATTAACCTTAAAACTCGATGTAATTTAAAGGATAACTTACATGTTTACTCGTAAAAATAGTGCAATCAAATTCTTTCTTGGTTTACTAGCTATTAGTAGTGTTGCGGCTGTTGTAACACCTGCTAGTGCGGAAGTTGTATCTAATTCTAATAAATTTGGCATTTTATTGAGTGAAGCAAAGTTAAATACTAGTCCGGCTACGGTTCAACAGGGAAATGTGAATAAATTACCAGTAGTGTCTGAAAAACTCAAAATTCCTAATGGTCAAGAAGCTGCTGGCAACTTTGTTTGTAATGGTACCTGTAGCAAACGTCCGGGACAACAAAAAGTTCGCGATTTAGTTACTGATCCTGCAAATAACAAATTAAATCCTATTAATATTCAACCTGCTCCTGTAAATCGTTAACATTATATTTTATTGTAAGTGAGTAGGCGCCTGCTCACTTCAATAAATCATGCTATTGCTTGGATTTAAATTTGGCTAATTTGTTGAAGTAACTAACGTGCAATTATGAAATTTACTAATTATTATATCGCAACACAGGCTATATTTGATGAGCTAGAGTCTAAAAATAAGGTAGTTATTTTTGCTTCTCGAACATCAAATGTTAGAGTGATTGATGAAGAAATTTTAAATATACTTGTGTCCGAACGTTTTGATTTACTTCCAGAAGAAATTTTTCAAGACTTTCTAGATATTAAGTTAATTGTTAATGATGATTCGGAGTTATTAACCATTCTTAACCGAAATAATGGCGCCGCTATCAATGACGATGATTTATATTTGGTTGTACAACCAACTGCTTATTGCCAATTAGGATGTCATTATTGTGGGCAAGAACATAGAAGTATAATGATGAGCGAGGAAGACCAGCAAAGATTTATTGAAAGAGCTAGACAGAAGTTAGAAACAAAGAAGTTTAAAAGTCTTTCAATTGGCTGGTTTGGAGCAGAACCTTTAATTGGTTTGCCTGTGATGAAAGCTTTGACATCAGAATTAAAAGCTTTAGCTGCAAGTTATAATTGTAGTTATAACGCCAAAATTGTTACAAATGGTTTAGCGTTAACTAATAATGTGGCAACAGAACTAGTTCAGGAGCTAGGTATTTCAGCAATTGAAATTACCCTTGATGGTGTTGCTGAATACCATGACATGCGTCGGATGCAAAAAAATGGTTTGCCAACGTTTGATAAGATTTTTGCGAATGTAGTTAATTTAGCAAACCGTCAAGATTTAGATTTTAATTTAAGTATTCGCTGCAATGTTGATTATGATAATTATGAATCAGTATCTTTATTATTGCACGAATTAGCGGCAGCAGGTATACAAGATAAGATAAGCTTTTATGTGGCGCCTATTCATTCATGGGGAAATGATGCTCATAAAAAATCCCTTTCCAAAGAAGAATTTGCCTCTCTAGAAATCAACTGGTTCGTTGAGATGCTAGAGCTAGGTTTCAAAACAAATTTTATTCCGGAACAGAAACCTTTAGTTTGTATGGCTGTAATGCCAGACGCAGAACTTGTTGACGCTTACGGGAATATATTCAACTGTAGCGAAGTTTCTTATGTACCAACCTATGGTACACCAAACGAATATGCCATAGACCACCTTCTCGGTAAACCCATGCCTGGTAAACGCGAACGCTTAGGAAATTTCAATCAACGAGTTTTAAAAGGAGAATTTGATTGTGCAACTTGCCCAATGCTACCAGTTTGTGGTGGCGCCTGTCCAAAAAGCTGGCTTGAAGGTATGGCGCCTTGCCCTAGTACAAAACATAATATTCAAGAGCGCTTACTATTAGCTTACGCAGTTTCCAGATTATCTTAGTTTATCAAATTACCATCCTCCTCCGGCGCCACCACCCCCACAGTCACCACCACCGAAACCACCGCTATCTCCGTAACTGCCTCCTCCTGTTCCCCCATCAGTATAACCATTTGAGTCATTTGAGCCTCTAGAAGGTATTACTTGAATTGTTGTATGAGAATAACTACAGCAGTTACACTTTTCTGTTACTGACTCTTCACCTTTTTTTGAAATAGTCGCAGGTTTTATAGTTTTGTATCTACGTTGCACGGTTAATTCTTGACAGTTAGGGCAATTTAAAAATTTTCTGTAATTAAGTACATACGCACGTATATGAATAGCTGTAGGAGGAATTTCTGGATGGCATTTTGGACATCTCCAACCATCAAAGCGTACACTACGTAGTTCTTGAGCTACCTGTTCTGGTGGGTTTAAATATGAAATTAAAGATTGTGGGTCAACCTTTTCCATTGACTGACCACATTCACTACATGTTGCGGCGCCGTCTATTGTGCCATCATATATACGAGATTTGCCATTAGGCGCCAAACGAATTGGACGCAAAGCTAATGCAATAATACAAGAAAAAGCAATTACCAATCCTCCGAGCAGTCCAAAAAATGTATATTCTGGATGGTGTATAGGCTTACCCCAAATTTTTATAGTCGCATGAACGGCAGTAAAAGTTTTATCTTCCGATAAAGCTTGAATTAAAGCTTGTGTACCAATTAAGGTTCCTTCAGAAAAATGATGCTGCTTGAATGAAGGAATGATTTTAGAGTCAATAATCTGCTTGACTTTGTTGTTTGGCAGTATCGCTTCAATGCCATAGCCAGTAATTATTTCTACTTTCCGCTCTGCTTGAGACACTAAAAGCAAAATGCCATTATTAACGCTCTTTTTGCCAATTCCCCAATATTTAAATAGTTGTGTTGCAAAATATCTGGGAGTTAAGCTAGGTGAAGTATCTTCAACTGTAACTACAGCAATTTCAGTACCTGTTTTCTTCTCATATTCAGTTAGAATTTCATTGATTGTACTTTTATCTTCAGAGGTAAGAATATTTGCCATATCCGTAACCCAACCACCGTAAACAACACGAGGGTTAGGAACTTCTCGAATAGTTATGGCAAAAGCAGATGCGGAACTGCCCAATAGCACCAAGCAAACCAGAATCAAAGATACTGCTGTTTTAATAAATCTTGATAACATTTGCACTTTAATTATGATAACTCTTGTGGAGCAGGCATCCCTGCCTGCCACAATTATAAGCTACAAGTATATTATCAGTGTAAAAGAGGAAGTAATTAGTCAACTTGTTGAATGATTAAATCCCCCCACGTGGAAGAGAGATTTTAAATATCAAGCATCTTCATGTGAATTTGGCGCCTCGTTTCCGCGACCATCAAAATATAATTCGACTTCGTTACCATTATTTACAACTTCCACTTCGTAAAAAATACCTTGCGGTGTAATTTCAATCTCTCGTTTTTTAATTGTGCCGCTTGGGTATTGCGCTCTAACTTTATCAAGTACTACAGATGAAAACCCATTGTCTGATGATAGCTCGTATTCTGTTTCTAACCATTGACCATTAGATGAGTACTCTGCTTCGTATTCTATGCCATTTTCGACGAAAACAGCTTCATAACCATAAGGTTGTAATTTCCAGTTAGGTGTTTTACCTGGATATTTCTTTGCGAAAGCACTTTGAACTACTTGAGGTACTTGTGAAGAGGAAATTACATCGTCTTGTAAGTCAACCCCATTTTCGCAAGATGCTAATAAGGTAGCTGCTAATACACAAGCAATTGTAGCCAAGCAGCGCAAGCTAGATAATGAAGTTAGCTGCGTGAGTAAATGCTTGCTATCCAAAGTTAAGTACTGCATTTTTTATACATAGAATATAAGTATAAGTTTAACTACAACGTCGAATAAGAGCATTCCATACTCTTTTTGCTCTAAATATATTTTCTATTTGAATGTAATTATAAAAACATTAATATGAAGTTCTTACTTAGAAAACTTATATGGAATGAAGTTTGGCGCCTCCTAAAACAGATTTATTTGTATGGCTTTAAAGCTGTAGCGAAACAAGATTGTAAAATATATATCATGATTGCAAATACCATTGAACGAAAAATAACAGTACCTGGTCCACGTGTTTCTCCACTGTTTGGACACATTACTCAGGTTTTAAATTTTGTCGGCGACTCTATTAAGTTGTCGAGTCAGTTGTTTGATAAATATGGTTCGGTTGTTAGCCTAGCTCTTGGTGGTGGTACTAATGTTTACTCACCATATCCAAATTGCCCTGGTACGGTGTTGGGTTACGGTGCCGATGTTGTTCGTGAAGTGACAACTCAGCATGATATCTATCATAAGTGTCCTCTGACTGCACGAATTTACAGTAAGCGCAATGACTCAGCACGTACTCAACCTTTTAGGCATTTTCTGGTTGGGTTATTTGGTGTGAACGGCGCCGACCATCGTCAACACCGACAATTATTAATGCCTGCTTTTCATAAATCACGTATCGAAGCTTACCGTGACGAGATGGTGGTAATTACCTCTTCTGAGCTTGAAAAACTACAGGTGGGTGAGGTTGTAGATACTCTTGAACTGATGCGGCGCCTAACGATGCGTATTGCTACTAAGACCTTATTTGGAATGGATTTCAGTGAAAATGGTGATAGGTTTACAACGCTGTTAAAAGAAGTTTTTGGTAAATTTGGTAGTTCAGCAGTTCTTGCCCTTCCGTTTGATGTTCCTGGTTTTCCTTTTCATAAACTGCTCAACGACATGGTTGAGCTTGATGCTACTATGCGGGATACCATTCAGCAAAAGCGCTCTGCTGGTATTGATAGCGGTGATGTTCTATCTATGCTTATTCAAGCTAGAGATGCCGAAACTGGGATAACACTAACTGATGATGAATTACTTGGACATCTTGGTGTCATATATTTTGCTGGTCATGATACAAGTGCAAATGCATTAACTTGGACT
Organism: Dulcicalothrix desertica PCC 7102; assembly: GCF_003991905.1. Taxonomy (GTDB): domain Bacteria; phylum Cyanobacteriota; class Cyanobacteriia; order Cyanobacteriales; family Nostocaceae; genus Dulcicalothrix; species Dulcicalothrix desertica. The sequence continues at coordinate 210,981 of NZ_RSCL01000002.1, forward strand.
TTATTTCTACTTTCTCAACATCCGCAAGTTGCTGCTGACTTACTTGATGAACTTGATAGCGTGTTACATGGTGAGGCGCCTAGTATTGAACAATTACAACAGTTACCTTTATTAGAGCGTGTCATTAAAGAAAGTATGCGGGTACTATCTCCTGTTCCTTGGAATGGTCGTGTGATTTCGCAGGATACTACATTCAGTGGTTATGATTTGCCGAAGGGTACAGAAGTTTTTGTCAGTATTTATCATACTAATCGGGCGCCTGAAATATATTCCGACCCGGAGCGTTTTATTCCTCAACGCTGGGAGCAAATTCAGCCGAGTATATACGAATATAATCCTTTTAGTGCTGGGTCGCGCGTTTGTATAGGCGCCGGGTTTGCCATGATGGAAATCAAAATTATTTTGGCAATGCTGTTAATGCGTTACCGTTTAGAGTTTTTACCACAACAAGTTAATGCCAAAGGATTAATTGTGTTGTGTGCTGAAAATGGATTATCTATGCGAGTATGCAAACAAGACCGCGAATTTAATCGAGGTGTTGGTGGTGTAAGTGGGAATGTCAGTGAAATGGTCGATTTAGTAGAATAATTAAGATAATGATTACAATTACCAAATCAAAATTAACAGTACCTGGCCCACGTGTTGCTCCGGTATTTGGACGCATTACCCAAACTCTAAACTTTGTTAGTGACTCTATTGGTATATCGAGTCAATTATTTAAAACTTACGGTTCAGTAGTTTCGTTAGCTCAAGGTGGGGGTACTAATATTTACTCACCTCACGCGAATTGTCCTGGTACTGTGTTAGCTTATGGCCCAGATATTGTCCGTGAAGTTACGAGTCAGCATGATATTTATCATAAATGCCCTCTTATTGGTAGCTTTTACCGTAGGCGTAATGATTCTGAACGTACAACACCTTTCAGTCATTTTTTAGTTGGGTTATTTGGTATTAATAATGACTCACATCGTCAACATCGGCAGCTTTTAATGCCCGCTTTTCACAAATCACGTATTGAATCTTACCGTAATGATATGGTAAAAATCGTCGAATCTTCGCTTTCACAGTTGAAAGTTGGCGAGGTAGTAAATATAGTTGAAGTAATGCGGCGCCTAACGATGAGTATTGCTACAAAAACCCTTTTTGGTAAAGATGTTAACGAAGATAGCAGCAACTTAATTAGACTACTACAAGAATTTGGCGCACAACTAACAAACCCGGCATCTGTATTATTACCAATAGATTTTCCTGGTTTACCTTACCATAACTTGCTTGACGCATTAATTGCACTCGATGAGGAAATGCGTTCTATTATCCGTAAAAGATATGCAAGTAGCGTTGATGGTGGTGATATTATTTCAATGCTCGTTCAAGTTAAAGATGCAGATAGTGGTTTAACTTTAACCGAAGACGAATTACTCGGACACGTAACGGCTATTTTTGCTGCTGGGCATGATAGCAGTACAAATGTTATAGCTTGGATACTATTTCTACTTTCACAACATCCGGATATTACTGCTGACTTAGTTGATGAACTTGATAGTGTGTTACATGGTGAGGCGCCAACTGTTGAGCAGTTACAAAAGTTACCTTTATTAGACCGTGTTGTTAAAGAGGGTATGCGGGTACTTACAGCAATACCTTGGAACGGTCGCGTTACCTCACAACCAACCACTTTGGGTGGTTATGAATTACCTGTAGGGACAGAGGTATTTGTGAGTATTTATCAGACACACCACATGCCAGAAATTTATCCTGAACCAGAACGGTTTAATCCTCAACGTTGGGAAACAATTCAACCGACGATGTATGAGTATAACCCTTTTAGTGCAGGGTCACGCATTTGTATCGGCGCCGGGTTTGCGATAATGGAAATCAAAATTATTTTAGCAATGCTGCTGATGCGTTATCGCTTGCAATTAATTACAGAAAAACCAATAAATGCCAAAGGTTTAATTGTGATGGCGCCTGAAAATGGAATGTTTATGAAAGTTCACAAACAAGACCGTCAATTTTGTCAAGGTGTAGGTGGTGTACATGGTAACGTGCGTGAAATGGTCAATTTGATGAATTAATAGGTGGACTCAGAAAATTATGGCGTATTTTCCCAAAATACGCATCTCTAACTTTTGCTAATAATATCTGGTATAATATAGAAAATTAGAGTGGTCTAACTATGATTGGTATTAATATTTATATTAATCAAGCAACTCAAAAATCTCTAATTCAAGCCGCTGCTTTAAATGAAATGTCTATAGAAGAGTTAGCTTCCTCACTGTTGAGAGAAAGTATCCAAGAAAGGTTTGGTGAAATTAGCAATTCGGAAACCCAAGCTGAATATCCAATTAATCCTCTTAGAGAAATGCGACCATATTCTTATTTGGCAGACCCGTCGGAACCTGCTATTTCCCCAGATGATTGGGAAATAAATCAGGATTTTTAGGAGATATAGAATATTTAATTACAAAATCGATGACTAACGTATAACTTGTATATCAATACCTAGATTAAGGTTTTGCCATTGACGGTCTGCCGTTATAACTGGTTGACTAAGGAAAAGCCCTAACCCAAGACAAGCCCTATCTCCAAACGATAACCCAATAATCTTTGTCAAAGGTCTAAGCATTCCTGCTTTTATTGCTTGTTCTAAATCAAAAGCAATAACTTCAAGATTTAAGTTACCAAGAATTTTTTGAACTGTTAATTCTGGCACACCAGCGTCTGCGAGTTTAGCAACAACTTCTGAATAATTTACAGAACTAATTGCTGCTTGTGGTATGTAAGTAGCTACTTGCTCGCTACCTGTCTCCTGCTTAAGAAGAGCTAAAACAGCAGAAGCATCCAAAACTACCTCACTCACAGAGACCTTCCTCTCTACGTTCGTCAATAAGTTCTGTTGCGAGCGAACGTTCGGCGGGAACAAACTGACGTACAAGAGCTTGTGCTTCGGCAATCAATGCTTCTACAGAAGGCTGAGGTGAAGAATTGTTGAAAACCAAAACGACCTCGTACTCACCTGCCGGAATGTTAGTAGGTAGCTGAATTGTTAATTTGTGGTCTTCACTAACATTGACTTTTGTTGCGATTGTTTGCATACAGCTGCTTAAGGTATTTACAAAATATATTATATGATAGCTATTTTCACTTCAACGAGAGCATCATAGGTCATTCATTGAGTAATAATGAAATTATAGGTTGGGTGTAGGTACAAGTAATCAATGAATATTGTAGTGATAGGCGCCGGGTTTGGTGGAATAGCCACAGCGATACGTTTACAAGCAAGTGGGCATCAAGTTACGTTGATTGATAAACGTGATAAGTTAGGGGGACGTGCTTATGTATATGAGCTTTCCGGATTTAAATTTGATGGTGGTCCTACTATTATTACGGCGCCGTGGTTAATTGAGGAACTGTTTGACGTGTCGGGTAAACCGATGCAAGATTACGTCAAGCTTGTACAACTCAACCCGTTTTATAATATTCGCTTTGAAGATGGTTCTGTTTTTCACTATAATAACGACGCTGATTATCTAATTGAACAAATCCGCGCGTTTAACCCGAATGATGTGGCTGGTTACGAACGTTTTTACCAAGCGAGTCAAGCTGTTTTTAATAAGGGTTTGCCTTTAATGACTAAACCTTTCGGTAATATTACTGATATGGTGAAAGTGGCGCCTGATATGGTGGAATTACAGTCTTTTAAATCGGTAGCAGGGTTTGTTAATCAATATATTCAAGATGAACGACTACGACAGGTATTTAGTTTTCATCCGCTGTTAATTGGTGGCAACCCGTTTCAGAGTACTTCTATTTATGCGATGATTCATAAGCTTGAGCAGGCTTTTGGTATTTGGTTTGCAATGGGTGGTACTGGTGCCTTAGTTGAAGGTTTACGACGGTTATTTATAGATATAGGTGGTAAAGTTTTACTCAATACTGAAGTTACAGAAATTGTTATTGATGCTAAAACTAAGCGCGCAACTGGTGTCAATACAAATAATCATGGCTATATTGGCGCCGATGCAGTTGTTAGTAATGCTGATGTTGCATTTACATATTTAAATTTGATACCAGCAAAGTACCGTAGAAAATGGAGCGATAAGAGAATTAAAAGCCTGCGGTACTCGATGTCGTTGTTTGTGCTGTATTTTGGAACTAATCGCCAATATGAACATATGGCGCATCATGAGATTCTGATGGGTAAGCGCTATCGAGATTGGATTGAAGATATATTTACGCGAAAATACTTACCTGATGATTTTTCGCTATACTTGCATCGACCAACTGCCACTGACCCTTCACTGGCACCATCTGGTTGTGATTGTTTTTATGTATTGGCGCCAGTACCTCACTTGGGTGGCAATGTAGATTGGAAGACTATGGCAAAACCGTTCCGCGATAGGATAGTTAAATATCTCGAAGAAAAATATTTACCCGATTTATCGCAGCATATCGTTACAGAACATTATATAGACCCGTTACATTTTCGCTTCGACCTGAACAGTTACTTGGGAAGTGCGTTTTCAATTGAACCTACTTTGTTTCAATCTGCTTACTTCCGTCCCCATAACCAAAGTGAGGATATATCTAATTTATATTTTGTTGGTGCAGGTACACATCCAGGCGCCGGAATTCCTGGGGTGTTGAGTTCGAGTAAAATTGTAGCCCAGATGATTTCCCCAAAAGAGGGATAGTTGGGGCGCTAAAAATCTACTTAATCTTCCTCGTCATTAAAAATATCTTCAAAGTCTAAACCGCCAATAATTTGACGTATTCTCAGACATAAAGTATAAAAGTATACAGTTGCTCCTAATACAAGACGATGACTGAACGGTTTAAGAAGTTTACTATTTTGCACTCAAACGATATACATGGTGACTTTCTGGCAGAGGCAAAGGGCGCCGAGGGTCATCTTATTGGTGGACTGTCGTTGCTTTCTGGATACTTAAATAAAGTTCGCTCTGAAGAAAAAAACACGCTTTTTGTTATTTCTGGCGACATGCTTCAGGGTTCTATTATTGATAGTGAATATAAAGGTATTTCGACGATAGAAGTTATGAATTACCTGGCGCCTGATGTAGTAACTTTGGGAAACCATGAATTAGATTATGGGTTTCCTCATTTACTTGTTTTGGAAAAGCTGGCAAATTTCCCGATTGTTAATGCCAACTTATATATTAAAAAGTATAATAAAAGGTTAATGAATCCCTACGTTATTCTTAATGTAGATGGATTTGATATTATGTTTATTGGTATTATTACTCAAGAAGCTCTTAAATCATTAAAACTTGATACTAGTATTGGCACATTTGTTAGTCTCGAAGATGCTGCTACAGAAGTAGGTAAGATTTGCAATGCGTACAAAAATGAGGATATTGATTTAACAGTACTCTTAACACATATTGGTTTTGAAGAAGATAAAAAATTAGCGGCGATGCTAGACCCAGAATGGGGAGTAGATATGATAATTGGCGGACACTCCCATACAATTTTAGAGCAACCAGCCCAAATAAATGACATTTTGATTGCACAAGCTGGGGTAGGAACTGACCAAATTGGACGTTTTGATATTACAGTGGACGATGATACTAACAGCATTGTGGAATGGAAGTGGCAACTCCTAACTGTAGATAGTAAGCTTGCAGAACCTGATACTAAAATTGAAGAGTTAATTGCCACCTTCAAAGATGCCGTAGACCGCAAGTATAATCGTCTTGTTTCTCGATTAACACGTCAACTTACACACCCCAGACGTGACCAAGAAACTGAATTGGGTAATTTAATTGCCGATATTTTTGGTCAAATTGATACGTGTGATGTCGCTATTGTTGGAAGTGGTTCAATACGTGGAACACAATTAGGCCCTGTAGTTACATTGGGTAACCTTAAAGAAGTTTTTCCTTATGACAGTCCACTATATAAAGTTAAAGTCACTGGTACACATCTCACCAAGATATTTACACACATTATGAGACCAGAAAACAGAATGCCAGGTAAAAGCAGCACTTGTTTTCAGGTGAACAAAAATATTCAGGCTATTTACAACGAGAGTGAACAAAGGCTGGAATCTTTGAGCGTTCATGAGAAACCAGTACAAAAAGACCATCAATACACCATCTGTTTGCAAGAATATTATTGTAAGAATTCAGAACGCACTTTAGGTGTCATGCCTGAAGAATTTACTAAATTAGGCGCCCCAAAGGTAATCACAACATCTGCCCAAGATGTCATTGAAGAATTTTTTACCTCTAATCAACTTATTAATAGCCATATTGAGGGACGATTAATATACAAGTAGGTCGGTTTTGTAGCACAGGCTTCCTCGACTGTGGGGTAATATGGTATGGTAGCTTAAGCCAGCATACAAATTATCCCCAAATTTTTTGTAAATTAAGTGTAAATCCAGGTAAAATACTTTCTCCGGAAACAGTTTGAGGTAATTTTACAACTTCTATCTGTTGTCCAGGACGATAAATTTCTACTTCCTGTTGTTTTCGATTTATCAACCAACCCAAACGACACCCATTTTCTATATACTCTCGCATTTTGGCTTGAACTTTTTTCAGAGTATCGGATGGTGACATTATTTCAATGGCAAAATCTGGGCAAAGAGGTATAAATTTTTCTTTCTGTTCTTTAGTTAAAGCATTCCAACGAGACTTTTCTACCCAAGATACATCTGGCGAACGGTCGGCGCCATTTGGTAATGTGAATCCTGTAGAAGAATTAAAAACTTCACCCAGTTGGTTTTGCTCGTTCCATGATGCTAGTTGAAGAATTAAATTAACGTTACTTCTCCCTGTTTCTCCTCCCGTAGGTGGCATTATAATTAATTCTCCTTCAGCATTGCGTTCTAATTTTAAATCTGGATTTTCTTCACACAGTTGATAAAACTGCTCTCTTGTTAGTCTAATTACAGAATTTAAGTTTAATGTAAGTGCTGTCATAAAATTATTTACCGTATGAATGATTATTTCATATGAGTCTCTACTTACGCGCCTATTAATTCACTCAAACGTTTTAAGATGCTTAATACCTGTTGTAGTTCATGTTCTTTTTCTATTGATAAAGCATAAGAACGTGCGTATTTTGGTTGTTGTTTAATCAATTTTATAAAGACAAATTCTCTACCGTTAACTAGTAAACCAAAAGTAGGCTTTTCAGCATTCGGAGTGTCAAGCATGTAAGCTAATGCTTGGGGTAATGCGGTTATTACGTCAAATTTGGTACTTTTTGATTCTATTACCAAAACCCAGAGACGCTTTTGTATAACTAATACATCAATATTACCTTTAACTATAATGCCTTCATCTTCAGCAGATATTTGAGTGGAGGTTTCTGTTTCTATTTCGTAAGGCGCCTGATATAATCCTGCTAAATCTAATAGCCTTGATAGTACTACCATTTTAACGGCTTCTTCTGACATTGGGCGCCGTTTTGTTAAATTTAAGTAGTTGCTTTTAATTCGTTCTAATGCTAGTTTTTCTTCGTTTGTTAGTGTTGGTAAGTTATCTACCCATTCTGTGAAAAAGTCTGGGTTTGTAATTAATTCTAAGCCAAATTTTTCTTCTAAATCGTAAAGACTTATATCGCGCGCTTGTATTGTTTGTACCATAATTAGTAGAAAATTATATATATGTTTGTATTATATGCTGTGTAAAGACGCGATGAATCGCCTCTCTACTTGTATTGTAATATACATGCATCTCGAACGCGGGTAACGGCGCCGTATAATTTCATGTTAGTTTGGTTAAAAATTATTACATGCACTTGACTTCTGAGGTTGATTTCGGAGTTGATTTGTTCTATTAGTTCTGCGTCTGGTTGGTAGTCGGCGCCTGTTCCTCGAACAAAATAACGTATAATACCAAGTAGATATAAAGGTTTATCTGGAAAGATTTTTGTTCGCTTTATAACTAAATATGCTTTACCCACAGATGAATAATTCGATAAGTGTTCAGTAATTTGCTGCACTTCAACTGGTGATAAGTCATGGGGAATGAATTTACCGATGTGGTTGATGTGCTGACGTTCGAGTTGGAATAGTTTGAATGATGGTTGATACTGTTGACGAAGTAATAAATATTTGTTCGCTTGTTCAGGTTGTGAACAGCGCATATAGAAACCGTAAAGTATTTCGCAGCTTGGTATTACTAACTCTGGGTCGAGGTCTATAGCTTTGTTCAGGTAGTCAATACCTTTACCATCATAGTTTTGCAGTAATATTCTCCCTAAGTCGTAATTCGCTTTAGCATGGTTGGGGTCAGCTGCTAACAATGAGGAAAATATTTTTATAGCAGGTTCTTGAGATTGAAACTTTTCTGTTAAAACACCCCGTTTCCAAGCTTGTTCGGGAGTTAAAGTATATTTATATGCTTTTGCTTCTAATGCCGTTAAGTTTTGCTGTTGGTACAGTAGTCTAACGTGCATTTTTTGCCAATATGAAGCAATTTCTCGTTTCCACTGCTCATCTAGATATGCAGCAAAGCTAAATAATGTCTCGTCAAAGAAGTATTCTGCTGCTGTTTCTTCAATATATTTAGGTAGTTTATTAGTATTATTTGAATTGATGAGATATCCCATTGCTTCAAGACGTTCTGATAAGCAAGGGTGAGTATCATCATTATTGGTAATGTCTGAACAAGCTAATCCTAACCATTTAACTGCGTCGTGAGTTTTGATATCTGTTCTCAAAGCTTGCAGTAGTTTAGTTATTGTACCATTCGGCGCCTCAGAGCTATGAATTGCTTTGTCATAAATATTTTTCCAGAAGACTTCATGTAAAAACGAGTTATGTATATATATATTAATTAACTCTTCGGCTGAAGTTTCAATGCCACATATTTCAACCGAACGTCTATCTGCTTCGTACTCTTGTGCGCGTGCGAGTGCGAAAGAATAAGCGTTAAAATATGGTTCGTACCATTGGAAAAAATACTTAAATAGAAAAAAGTCGCCAGTCGAAGCTAATTGATACCAAGTTCGTCGCACTCGGTAAACCCATCCAGAAAAGCGACTATGGTTTCCAGATAAATGTCCTAACTCATGAGCTATTGTCGAACGAAACTGTTCAACACTCAATGATTGTAATAACGGCAACCCTAATAATAAGTAATTTTTCTGCCAACCCAGAAAACCTAAACGCGGTATTTGTAAAACACCCGCATTCTGCTCATAAGTTAATAATATATGGTGAATTCGCGGCGCCTTTAATATTTCTCTAATTTCATCAATAATAGCAAATAGGTCTGGTACCTGTTGACGGTATAATTCTAAACCCTTTGGACGCTGAAACTTTACCCAAAATAATCGAATAATCCCAATTATTAATATAATAATTACATAGTCAATACGTTTAACTAAATAATCTAATTGCGTTGATACTATAAAATTTCTTAAAGTCCATATTCCACCACACATTAATAAAAATACAAATGTAATGTAAGCATACCCTAGTATTGCTAGCAAAAAAACGCGCAGCTTATAGTAAGAAGGGTTTTGCCGAGCATATTTCTCTATTTTTTGAACTATTACGTTAAATTGCTCTCGCTGTTGAATATTCATCTATCTTCTTCTTTGTAAGTCATACAGGACTTTTTCTACATACCAACGTTCAGGTTTACCAGGATTTTTTCTTTTTGCTAGCGCAATTAATCTTTTAGCATACGTGTTCGTTTATACCAGACACGAATTTGATGACGATATGTATATATAAAGATTAATAAGCCAATAAAGATAATAAATCCAATCGACGTAAGCATTTCTAGCACCCGATAATACGTTCATAAGATAAAAAGAATATTCATTTGTTGAGCAATTAAATATGCCCGTAAATATAATGATTCACTATTATCGAATCAAATTTATTAAGTATATGTATGTAATTGCAGTTTCAATATGAAGAGTATAAAAAGAATCCCGATTTCTTCAAGAAACCGGGATTCTAATGTGAATGATAATAATTATGACGGTATTAATGCGGCGCCGTTAGACCCTTTAGTTAGTCCATTCAGGCTAAACGCTTCAACAGGAACCGGATACTCAGCTTGAGTGAATGTTTCGCGAATTGTCTTGTTGGTATCGAAGTACACTTGCCAGTAATGGTCATTATTGCAATAAGGACGTACTACCAAGACTGGACCAGCTGCCTCAAATTTAAGAATTTCGATGTCGGGTGCAGGAGAGCTAAGAACGTTTGGAATAGCGCTAACTCGGTCTCTCAGGCGCCGAATTGCATCGTTATGATCTACGCTATGGTTTAGTTGAGCTACTAAATCAACACGTCGATAGGCGTTGGTAGAAAAGTTTTGGATGTTGTCGGAGAAAATTTTGTTATTACCGACAATTGTCATCACGTTGTCAAGGGTATTAATACTCGTGGCAAACAGTCCAATTTCGTGGACAGTACCCGTTGCACCACCTGCACAAATAAAATCACCTACTTTGAATGGACGGAAGATTACCAGGAATGCACCAGCAGCAAAGTTTGCTAGTAGTCCACCCCATGCGGCGCCAATTGCTACACCTGCTGCCGCTAGTAATGCGGCAAATGATGTGGTTTCAATTCCGAAAAAACCTAGTAAAGCGACAATTAATATCACCCGTAATGTTACGGAGATGATGTTAGTTAGGTAACTAATGAGTGTCGCATCTACATGTTGATTGCGGAATACTCGCCGTAATAGTCTTGTCGCAAAGTCTATAAGCTTTTGACCTACTATCCACAGTGCGATGGCACCTAAAATTTTCAGTCCAAACGTGGTCAATAGTGAAACAGCCACTGTACCAATTTGATTGATATCCATAAATACAAAAGATACGAATCTCATGATGTCTTTACTAAGACAATACATAAGATTTGTCACATTAGCGCAAAATTACTTATTTTTTTTATTAAATAAATGTTAAATCATTTTCGTAAAGATTAAATTAATATTAAATTTTATATATATATTTGTTTGTAAAGTTTTTACACTTTCTAAGGATTTTGTGCAGTCAAGTACTAGTACCTAGCTTGTAAAGGTGCGATACTTCAAAAAACTACTTTCAAAGCATTATGGAAATCAAACTTTTTGGTCTGCCTGCTGAAAAAGGTAGATGGTTATTTATACCTCTTGGTTTAACGGTACTATTGTGTTTGGGTACGGTGTATTCGTGGAGTATTTTCAGAAAACCTCTTGAAAAATTACTTAACATTGGCGCCACTGAGAGTTTGCTACCTTTTACTGTGCTATTGGTAGTGTTTGCAATATTAATGCCAATTACAGGATTTTACATCAATCGCTTTGGCGCCCGTTTAATTACAGCAGTTGGAGGAATTATAACTGGGTTGGGTTATATTCTCTCTAGTTTTGAAGGTAATATAACTACGCTGACTTTTACTTACGGTGTAATTGCTGGTGTAGGAGTTGGGATTGTATATGGTGTACCTTTAGCGGTTGTAGCTAAATGGTTTCCTGATAAAAAGGGTTTGGCTGTTGGGTTAACTGTAATTGGTTTTGGTTTGTCTCCATTAATTACAGCACCTTTAGCGAAATCACTTATTGACACGAATGGTGTTAGACAAACCTTTCTGACTTTGGGCATTGCTTTCACTATAATTATTCTCGCTATCTCAACGCTTTTACAAACACCACCCACAGGTTGGAAACCTCAAGGTTTTCATGCTTCTGCTAAAACCGCAACTTCTATTAATGAAAGAGTACCAATGCTGCAATCTGGCTCTTTTTATGGGTTATGGTTGTGCTATGCGATCGGTTCTTTCGCTGGACTTGCTGCAATTGGTATTGCTAGTCCCCTCGCACAAGAAATTGTCAAGCTCGATGCGGCAACTGCTGCTTCGTTAGTATCTTTGTTTGCTATTTTTAACGGCGCCGGTAGACCTTTCTTTGGTTGGTTCACTGACCGTTTTAGTGCTAAATATGGAGCTATATTAGCGTTTGTACTAATATTAATTGCTTCGATTATGATGTTGAAGGTTGGAATTGGTGATGCTTTGACTTATAAGGTCGCTTTTGCGCTGTTTTATTTTTCGTTAGGAGGATGGTTAGCAATTGCACCAACTTCTACGTTAACTTTGTTTAATCCTGAGAATTACGCCAAGAATTATGGTATTGTTTTTACCGCGTATGGAGTGGGTGCCTTGGGTGGGACTTTACTCGCTGGTAGAATTAGAGATATTTTTGGTAGTTATAGTAATTTCTTTTACCCTACTGCGGGTTTGGCGGTTTTGGGGATTGTTTTGGCTTTGTTTACTTTGAAGCGTAGTCCGGTTGTTGTGGGGCAAGAGGTTGAGCGGGTTGGTTTGTAGGTAAGGACTGAAGTCCTTATTACAAAAAAGGGGGGGAAAAGCAAAAAGCGCTTGGACGTGTGACCGTGTTTCCACTCCAAGCGCTTTCTGTTTTCAACTTACTCCTCACACACTCCTAAAGAATATCCCTTGTTGTCGAATATGGCAAGTGTTTCTGACAACTTTTTGTAAAATCTTTCAAACCACTGTATAATTATGTAACGATAGGCGCCGTTTATCGTTTCTGAATAACAATATCAGGATAACCTTGCTGCACTACTACAAACTGTTCAATCCCAATATCCAAATTCGCGATGGCATCTGCATCCTTAGAAATAGTCGTCCTCTTGGCTGGAGTCTGACAATAAAAATATAAAGTTTTTTGCTTCGGGTCAAATTGTAGCTGACAAATACCCCAAAAAGGAAACCGATGCGCCCAAAATTGGCAAATTAAATGAATGTAACTCATGCCTTACAGCTACTCCACGAAAGGTGTAGATTTGTGAATCGCAATAATTAGTAAAAATTTTGTTGGATAGGCGCCATAAGAAAGCGCTAGGCTTTTGGTTAAGGCTAACGCTAGAAAATATGGTGCATTCATTGATAAAATTCCAAACTCCGAGTCTTTATGTAAAGCAACCCGTTTGAGTGCAGAGTTTTTAACTAGCTTTTAGATTCGCATCAAATACGCCTGGAATATCGAACTTTAAGATTTTTTTCAGAATTGGGAACTTTATGTAGAGATATTACGTCCTCAATCATCAAGATATATTTTATACAAATAAGTTACTAAATATAAGATTTTTATATTTGTAGAAACCAAAAAGCGCCTGGACGTGTGACCGTGTTTCCACTCCAAGCGCTTTCTGTTCTCAACTTACTCCTCACACACTCCTATATAATAGAGTGTTTTTAAAATAAAACAAGTAATGCTGGTGACACTTTCCTAACTGCACACTCTAGAAACCGCAGAAACCAGGTTTCTTATGACAACCTACACTAAAAAACCAAGTCCCTCAACAGAAACCTGGTTTCTCATTTCTCACGACAACCTAAAAACTCAAATCTCAAAAAGAAACCTGGTTTCTTGTTACAACCTACACTAAAAAACCAAGTCTCTCAACAGAAACCTGGTTTCTCATTTCTCACGACAACCTAAAAACTCAAATCTCAAAAAGAAACCAGGTTTCTTATGACAACCTACACTAAAAAACCAAGTCTCCCAACAGAAACCTGGTTTCTCATTTCTCACGACAACCTAAAAACTCAAATCTCAAAAAGAAACCGGGTTTCTTATGACAACCAACACTAAAAAACCAAGTCTCTCAACAGAAACCCGGTTTCTCATTTTTCACTTTTAAATAAAATACAAAAAGCGCCTGGACGTGTGACCGTGTTTCCACTCCAGACGCTTTATGTATTTTCAACTTACTCCTCACACACCCCTATAGAATACTCTGCTTTTTTTCAAACCGCAAGTGCTGTACATGACAGTTTTAAAATTGGCTAGTGCATAAAATGCCTAATTCCTGTGAACACCATTATCAAACCCAGTTCATTAGCGGCTTTGATAGAATCTTCATCGCGAACACTGCCACCCGGTTGAACAATAGCTTTAATTCCAGCAGCAGCAGCAGTACGCACCGAGTCATCAAACGGAAAGAACGCATCGCTGGCAAGGAATGCATTTTCGGCGCCACCGTTCGCTTGTTCGAGAGCAATTTTTACAGAACCAACACGGTTCATTTGTCCGGCGCCAATACCAAGGGTAGTATAGTCGCGTGCGATCACGATGGCGTTTGACTTAACGTGTTTACAAACTTTCCAGGCAAATAATAATTCTTCGAGTTCTGTGTCAGATGGTTTTTTCTCGGTGACGACATTCCATTTACTTGTGTCCGCAATAATATCATCGGCACCTTGAACAAGAAAGCCACCTGCAACAGCTTTGATGTTTTGCTTCGGTCCTGTGAGCAAGTCAGGTAAAATTAATACCCTCACATTTGCTTTTTTTGCCAATATCTCTTGTGCTTCATTATTACACCCTGGTGCAACTACACATTCTAAGAATATCTTTGTTAACTCAGTAGCCGTTGCTGCATCAATTGGTTGGTTGAGTGCGACAATTCCACCAAAAGCCGATACTGCATCAGCGTTATAAGCTTTTGTATATGCTTCGTGGATTGTATTTCCAATCGCGGTACCACAAGGATTTGTATGTTTAATAATTGTCGCAGCAGGTTTATCGGTAAATTCAGCGATAATTTGGCGTGCAGCTTCTAAATCCACCAAATTATTGTAGCTAAGTTCCTTTCCTTGAAGTTTACTCGCTGCTGCCCATCCAGTTGCTGTGCTACCAGTTTGATACCACCCAGCTTGTTGATGGGGGTTTTCTCCGTAACGTAAAGCTTGAATTTGCTTGCCAGAAATACTGTATTGTTGTGGTACTGTCTCTGTAGAAGTTAGACTACCAAGATATTCTGATATGGCTTGGTCATAACTCGAAGTATGTAAAAATCCTTTGAGCGCGCATTTTTGCCGAAACTCTAACGATGAGGCGCCATTTTGTCGCAATTCTTGTAGATACTCATTATATTGAGCGGGGTCACATAATACAGTTAAATGGGCAAAGTTTTTAGAAGCTGCTCTCAACATTGCAGGGCCACCAATATCAATCTGCTCTACAGCATCTCCTAGAGTTACACCCGGTTTTGCAATGGTTTCTTCAAAAGGATAAAGATTTACAACAACCAAATCAATAGGACGAATTTGATTTTCTTCCAAATCTGTTACATCTTGGGGAATGTCACGACGTGCTAATATTCCACCGTGAATACGTGGATGCAAAGTTTTGACTCTTCCACCTAAAATTTCGGGTGAACCAGTATAATCAGCAACTTTAGTTACTGGTAAACCTGCATCCTTTAAAGCTTTAGCGGTTCCTCCACTGCTAACTATATCAAAGCCAAATTCTTCCACTAAACTTTTTGCTAGGTCAATTAAACCTGTTTTATTCGATACACTCAGCAGTGCTAGAGGCGCCATAATTCTCAAGCTTCCTTTGTCAAATTTAAATTAGGAGCAAAGAATATTTTACAGAAGTTAGGTTACTGTGGCTTTTTTTGCTGATTCTTGGCGCCGACATTATCATCATTTGTTGCTTTAGCGTCTTGGCAACAACCACCATCATCCCAATCATCAGCATGATTATGATTACGGTTGCAAATCTTAACGTTCCCTTTAGCTGTTTTGTCGATGTCAGACATGGCTAAGTATTACCTACTGTTGAGATGCACAATGCCAAGTATAAACGATAAACGGCAATTAGCGGCAATCAGCGGCAACCTGGCAACGGATGATGAACGGATGTAACGGATGAATTACTCGTGAAATCAACTAAGTAGGAAGGCGCAAAAAAACTAGAGCGGCAAAACTTGCTACACGTAGGCTGTAAGCATAATAAACTCGTTGGATATTTTCTATGGCGCCTACATAATTAAGCCATTAATTTTACCTCTCAAGTTAGTTTTGCCGTTCTAGAAAAAATGGAAGTATGTAACGAAAAGTAAAGTTGCTCCAAAGCCTCCTTGCTCTTACCTTCTAACTTCTGCGTCCTAGCTTGTTTCAACGATAAATATTTATGCCCACCTACTTATCCGTTACATCCGTTATATCCGTTGCAAGAATAGCTTACGGTCTAGTAGAAAATTGGTACTAAAGTAAAACAGTGCAATCAAAATAATTGCGGGTAATGTCACCGCTAATAAATCTCCAGTTTTATCAAACCCTGATAGTTCTATTGCTACAGTTAGCAAAATAGCGGTCATCCCGTTTTGATGACCAAACATAACTTTGAGCTTATCTGCCATTGAGTCTTTTAAAAAGAGTACAGCAACCAGTACTTGAGCGATAAAAAACATGGAAAACGCTAATATTCCACCCGATAACCAATTTAAGCTGATGTTAGTGCATAACAGACCTATAACTACGACGCTAAAGTAAAAGATTACTGAAATTACTGGTTCTAGTTTTTCTGGAGCAAATGGTTTAAGGAAAAATCCTACGAATGCAGGTAAAAGGAAAGACCCAGTGATGAGACTGTAAATCATTATGGTGACTAGACAAGTAACTTCGATTGTGGTTTTTACACTGTCACTCAATAAACTTACTCGTCTGTTATCTATATATAGTCTGTACAAGCAGTAAGCTAATGCACAACTCAATATATCAGTAGCTATTTTGACTACGTATTGACTGATGTTGGAATCTTGAAAAATTAGTGCAGGAAGGAATATATAAAATGCGAATAGTACTGTTACTGGGTCATCGAAGCTTGACCATGCTCGTAAGATTGTTTCAGATTTTGGGCTAACTTTGGTTGTTTGAAGCGATTTTGATGCGGCAATTGGGTCGATTTGAGCTATTACTGTAGCACATAAGTACGCGATAGGCGCCAGTTTTGGAGAAAATGAAGCTAGAAGAAAACCAGGTAAAAATATTTTGATGGGTACTCCTATACATATAACTGTAATAACGGAACCCAAACAGGTTTTTAATAAGGTTGTGTCGATACTTAATACATTGATATATAGTCCAATTATGATGGCAATATTCATCAATGTTTGTAGATAAGGAATGTGAGCAGCATCGATATTGAATAAGGCGCCTAACCAGTAGGATGTTAGTCCTAAAATCGCCGAAATAATGCTGAGTCTTATTAGCATTATTAATACACCAGCTTTAACAATTTCAATTCTACCATTATTTGTTGTATATAGAATCCCCCCAACCCCCCTTATTAAGGGGGGCTTAAAAATTTCCCCCCCCCCCTTATTAAGGGGGGGTAGGGGGGGATTACAATTTATTTGCAGGCAATAACATATTATCAACTATTTGTTCGCGTAATTCTTTTGAAGAATAGTTTTCGCCAGATATACACTCTAATAATAGATGATTGGCGTAGATGTAATCATACAAAAGTTTGATATCTTGTTCATCAAGGTCTATTTGATAACCTACGTCAAGATGATTTAACATTGCTTGTCGTAAATCTTCTGACCATTTTTGCCAGTCGTGAGCAGATGCTGTACTTGATGGACAGCTTTTTTGAAATTCGATTAAAGCTTCAGTTAATAAAGTATCATTTATTTCTTGTGCTTTTTCGATTGCATCGTTTAGTTTCTCAGCAATGTCAACTTCTATATCTTCGCTAATTTTGAGCATTTTACTGCTAAAGTTTCTTTTACTAAGACTTATATACGAGTTACGAGTCGCTTCGTTTGACATATCTTCAGCTAACGCATGAATTGCTGCTAGTCGAGAAATAAGTAAACTTCTTGGTTGTGGAGGAGTTACTTGGCGCCGTTTAATATTAAAATTTCTGATGTCAGTTGCAAATTTCGCAAAAAGCGCACGTTCAATTTCGATATCGCGACTAATATATAAGTCTACATCTAAGTCAATTGCTAAATAGTAAGCTCTCCAACCACTCGTTCCAATACCCGATGCAGTTGTGATTTTATCTAACCAAGTTAGCATACTCTGCAAACCCGGACTGTCTTTGACTATATTATTAACGCATTTGAACATGAGTTTGAGAAATTCATCAGCACTGCTTAAACGTTCCGTAACCAGAACAAATACTTCTCTCCATTGCTTTGCTGTGAGATTTTTTTCTACAAAGTTCTTTAGAAACTCTTGCTCACGATTTTCTACTACATATTCCGCAGCAAAATATTCTTGAAATGTCAAGTGTGAAAACGAATATATATTTTTAGCTTGCTGAATTAATAATCCATAGTTAGATTCAATCAGTTTTAATATTTGCTGTGAGTCTATTTCAGTGGTAATATTTTGCATGAAGTCAGAAATTTGCTCTAGCAGTTCCCACTGATGCCATAACACTTTTGAAGGTTTATTATCTAAACCTTGGTAAGCGATTTGGCTGAACATATTAATTTTTCGTTGCCGAGATATATTAAAGCTGGTTCTACGCTCAATTCTACGACTAGCATCCCATTTTTTTAATAGTGTATCTACAGCATCGTTATATATTGCATAGCGGTTTAATGAAAAGTCATAAGTGTCTTCAAAAGTTAAACACAGAATTGTTAACAGTAAGGGATTTGTTGCTAACTCTTTGACTGCTTCGTTGTCTTGCAACTTTTTTAAAAACACATCGCAAGTTTCTGCTTCACCTCTTTCTCTAAACCAGTTGCGAGTAAACGCTTCTATTTCAGCGCGCTCAAAATCAGCTATTTCAACTTCGGTAAAGTCATGAAATACATAATCTGAAGCTGTGGTACGACAGGTGATTATAAAACGGTTATCGGGAAATGTATTAACTAAATTATCAATCTCTCTGTATATATTGTAAATATTTTCGTTATTTTTATCAGCTTTTACCTCGTCTAAACCATCAAGCAAAATAAAGCACTGTCCCTGAAGCAAAAGTTCACGCACCCTAGATTCTGAGTTTGCTATCCGGTCAGTAAATTCTTTGATAACTACGTTTGTTAAACTACCAAATGGCTCATCATAAATATCTCGTAAACGAATAAATATTGGTATAATTTTATCTTCCAATTCCCCTGTAGAGAAATTCATTGCCAGGTATTTTAAAAATGTAGTTTTACCTGCTCCTGGTTTACCAAGTACCATTAGCTTTCTGTAACGCATTACAGCTTCTAATGCTGGAATATGCGTTTCATTGCCAGAAAATGGTAATCGCCTATAGCTGGGGTTTTCTTCTGGAATTGAGTCGAAACCATCTAGTAAGAAATTTATTGTTTGTTGTCGGCGCCCTTGAATATTTTTGAGTATTTGAAATTTTACATAAATATTATTTATTGATACTGGTTCGTTCATATCCAATATCCTCATTGTGCTACATTTTCGAGCTAAATGATTCCAGTAGGGTGCTAGCCAATCTTGCCCTAAGTCTGTATGAGCAAATTGTCTGACAGCTTCTTGATAAGAAGACTGTTCTAATAAAACTTGGCAAAAATAATTAAGATTTTTTTCTAAAGTTTTCGGTGGTTCTGTACTATTAAAGAAAGACCTTATTGTTCTTTCAGCTATTAAATTTTCTGAGTCACTATCAATTTCTTGTTTAAAAGCATTATTTAATCTATTTATCAACGAACGAGGCGAACTACCAAACTTTTCTGAGTACGCCTGCTTTAACAGCTTAAAAATTTCCGGATGAACTGGAATAGCTGCCATTTCTAACTCCTGTGTTTTTAGCATAGTTATTAACCCAATATAAATAATCGAAAGGACTTCAAGCTATATAAAGCAATACAATTAACTATAGAAACCTGAGAAACCCGGTTTCTTAATCTCATATTGTAGCCAAAAAATGTGACAATATCTCAAATTGCCGCAGAATGCCGCTAATTGCCGTTAATTACTTTTAATATTGAAAAAGCTATTTGTAAAAACTATAAAAATTGATTATATCTATAATTTGAATCAATAAAATAAATTGCTATATTAAATACATATACCACATACCCTGTTTCTACATCTCGGCGCCTCTATGGTTAAATAGGCATTTGTATTAAATTTATCAGGTAAATATCAGTAATTACTGCATAAGAGTGTGAAGTTTAGAAGTATAAGAAGTATAGTTACCTGTAAGAACCATGAGCAACCAGGAAGATATACGCACGACTCCACCCGGTTGGCAATTAGAACGCACCATGACGGGGCACAATGGATTGATTAGTCGAGTTGAATGGGCGCCTAATGGTAAGATGTTGGCCTCACCGTCGTTTGACCGAACTATAAAACTTTGGGATTTAGATACTGGTGAGTGCATCCACACACTCAAGGGTCACGATGGACGAGTATGGGCTGTAGCTTGGTCTCCAGATAGTAAACTTATAGCTTCTGGGTCAACTGATAATACTGTCCGATTGTGGCATACAAGTACGGGTGAACTAAGGCACAAGTTTGATGTACATGGTGGTACTTGTTTAAATATGGCATGGTCTCCTGACAGCGAGTTAATAGCGGCTGGTGGAATAGGAGACAATTGGTCGATAATAATTGGGCATGTCAAAACGCAAAAAAGCCAAGTTCTTGAAGGACACACTGGACAGGTTAATAGTGTGGCATGGTCTCCTAATGGTAGTATACTGGCATCTGTTTCTCACGATACGACGGTTCGTTTGTGGAGCAGAGACACTTTAGAGCTTAAAAAAATCTTGACAGGACACGACGCTGATGTTCATAGTGTTAATTGGGCGCCTGATGGAAATCTGCTAGCAACCGCTTCACTTGATAACACTATTCGTCTATGGAATCCGCACACAGGGCAAACAATATTTATATTAGAAGGACATACAGCATCAGTTAACTGCGTTGAATTTTCCTATGATGGCAAGTTTTTGGCTTCTAAATCTTCTGATGGCACTGTGCGTTTATGGCGATGCGATACGTGGGAGACAGTGACAATATTATCTGAAGAAACTTTTAAGTCTTTGCCGTTTGGACTCGCTTTTCACCCAACGCAACCAATATTGGCAACTTTAGGAGAAGCTGATGTAGCAATTAGGATTTGGAAACTTGACGAAGAAGCTTTACTTAATCAGTCTCCTGCAAATCCCTCTGATTTATATAGAAATGCCAAAGTCGTATTAGTCGGTGAAAGTGGTGTAGGTAAATCTGGTTTAAGTTTGGTGTTGACAAATAAACAGTTTCGTCCCACCGAATCTACTCATGGTCGTTATGTTTGGACTTTTAACCGAAAAGAATTAAATCTAAGCGACAATCGTAAAGAATTACGAGAAATATTATTGTGGGACTTAGCAGGACAACCCGGTTATCGTTTAATTCATCAACTATATTTGAATGAGTTAGCAGTAGCGCTGATAGTTTGTGATGCCCGTAGCGAAACAGACCCCTTTGCTGGAGTATACTATTGGAACCGTGCATTACGGCAAGCTGAAAAATTACAGGGAGATTCGGCGCCGAAGTTGAAAAAGTTTTTGGTTACTGCTCGTGCAGATAGAGGTAGCGTTAGCGTAACTCCTGCACGTATCAATGAAGTAGTTGAAAAGCTGAGATTAGATGGTCATTTTGAAACTAGCGCCAAAGAGGGATGGAACATTAAAGAACTAGCACAGGCAATTTGTGAAGCTGTTGAATGGGACAATCTACCACAAGTAATTTCTACAGAATTATTTCAACGAATCAAAGTTTTTTTGATACAAGAAAAACAGGAAGAAAGATTATTATCTCAGGTAGATGATTTATTTCGTTCTTTTGTCAAAACTTTAGATGACTCTAATTCTAAACAAACACGTCAAGAATTTGATACTTGTATACGACTCGTTGAGTCACGCGATTTAATTCGGAGACTAAGTTTTGGTAATCTTATACTACTACAGCCAGAATTATTAGACGCTTATGCCTCAGCAATAATTAACGCTGCCAAAGAGCAACCAGAAGGTTTAGGTTGTATTGCTGAAGAAGATGTTCTTGCAGGCAAGTTTCGGATGCCTAATGCAGAGCGCATAAAAGATAAACAACAAGAAAAATTACTGTTAATTGCCACAGTTGAAGAATTATTTGCTCGTGAAATAGCTTTACGCGAACAAAGTGACACAGGCCCTTTATTAGTATTTCCTTCTCAAATGACTCGCGAATGGCCGGAGGCGCCTGACCCTGAAGGCAAAGCTGTAATATTAGGATTTGAGGGAGCAATAATAGGTATATACACGACATTAACAGTACGTTTATCAAGAAGCGCATTTTTTAAGTGTAAAGAAATGTGGAAAAATGCCGCCATCTTTGAAGCGCAAGTTGGTGGAGAGTGTGGAATATGGTTACGACACATTGGTAATGTAGATGAAGGCAAAGCAGAATTAACGCTTTTCTTTAAACCAGAAGCAAGCGAACAAACACGACTACAATTTGAAGAGTACGTATATACCCATTTAAAGCGTCGCGCATTACCAGAAACTATTCAGCGTAGACGAATACTAGTATGTACTGAATGTGGCGCCTCTGTAAATGAATCGCATGTAATACTAAGAAAAAAACGTGGTTTCGATTGGATTAATTGTAGCGTCTGCGATGTCAGAATATCTTTACTTGATGGTGATAGTAGCTTAAATAGTCAACGTGCTGAAATTCCACAAATTATAAAAATGGATATAGCTGCTGATAAAGGGCGCGAGATTGAAACGGCAACTTCTATAATTAAAGGCAAAGAAGCTACAAATGATTTTGATGTATTTCTATCTCACAATAGTAAAGATAAACCTTTTGTAGAAAGAATTGCCGAGCTTTTACGGCAGCGTGGTTTAAACCCTTGGCTAGATAAAGCAGAAATTCCTCCAGGAATGTCATTTCAAAAATATATAATAAATGGAATTAAACAATCAAAATCGGCGGCTGTTTTCATTAGTACTAACAGCTTAGGAGATTGGCAAGAGCAAGAGCTACTAATTCTCAATAACCGTAGAGTAAAAAAAAATCTACCTATTATTCCTGTTTTATTACCAGGTCTCAATGTAATACCAGACGAACCAGATGTACTACTATTTTTCAGTGAATTAAACTGGATTAATTTTAATGAAAATGTTGACGAGCTAGAACCCTTGGAAAAGTTAATACAGGGAATTAAAGGTTTATATTAAAGACTAAAATCCGAGAAACCAGGTTTCTATAACTTCTACCAATAATTATTTTTATGGCTAAACACGACGCACCCAAGTTAAAGAAAATATCTGTCAACTTGCCTTTTGGTATTGGGGGGACAGAATGGGAACCAGATGTCAGCGAAGCGAAAGCTGCTTGGTCGTTATATGTTGAACTCGTTACACGCATTGCTATTCAACCTTTGAGTATTGAACAAGACCAGGGTTTGCTTCGCGAAGCGCTTACTTCTTTACACAGCTTGTTTGCGACTACACGTCAAATTTTACGTGAAGCTGGGCCTGGTGTTGGCGCCTCAAAACAGTCAGTAGGCGCCATTGCTATTGCCGTACTCAACCGAGGTTTGCGACCTTTTTTATCTAAATGGCATCCTTTATTACAAGCTTGGGAAGCTTTGAGGGCACCGGATGTTAACCCTGTAGAATATGAGCGTAGTTGGGAAAAAGAAGAACAATTACGACACGAGTTAGAATTGCTGAGGCAAGATTTAGAGGAATATGCCATTGCCTTATCTGTAATTGCGGGTGTTGATTATTATCAGTAAAGTTGGAATACGGGCAGGGATGCCCGTTCCACAAGAGTTATGTTGAAAATAAAAAATCAATGAATAAGTATATAGAACCATTAGAAGAATACAGTGGTGAAAATAAAGCAATATTTTTAGCCGGGGGTATAAGTAATTGTCCGGATTGGCAAGCAGAAATAGTAGAATTACTTAAACCTAATTCTTTGACAATATTAAATCCTCGGCGCCATAATTTTCCTATTCATGACCCAGATGCTTCTCTTAAACAAATAGAGTGGGAACACAAACACCTGCGACTCGCACACACAATACTCTTTTGGTTCCCCCAAGAAAGTATATGCCCAATTGCACTTTATGAGTTAGGCGCCTGGTCAATGACCGATAAACCTATATTTATTGGAATGCATCCAAATTACCCAAGAAGGCAAGATGTTGAAATTCAAACGAAATTAGTACGTCCTGAAATCAAAATTGTTTATTCTTTAGAAGAGTTAGCAAAACAAATCCTCAGAACGTAAAATGACATTAGAAGCTATTACTGTTCCACCACAAACGAAACAAAGTCCTAGGCAACAAATTATTATGCTGCACGGGTGGGGCGCCAATGCTGAAGATTTAGTATCGTTGGCGCCTTATCTCAATTTACCTGATTACCAATTTATTTTTCCCTCGGCACCATTTCCTTACCCCTATTCCCCTGGTGGTAGAGCGTGGTACGACTTAAGGTCAGATAATATGTATAAAGGATTACCGGAGTGTGAAGAAATATTAAGACAGTGGATACTCTCTTTAGAGGGAAGTACTGAGGTGCCGTTATCGCGGACAATTTTGAGTGGTTTCTCACAAGGGGGTGCGATGACTTTGGATGTAGGCTCAAATTTGCCTCTAGCTGGTTTGGTGTCGATAAGCGGTTATTGGCATGAGATGAAAACCAGTAGTAATGATATTAATGATATGAATAGGGCGCCGACTTTAATAATGCACGGTAAGCAGGACTCTGTAGTTCCACTTGCTGCGGCAGTAAAAGCGCGGGAAGCCCTTCTGACATTAGGTATTGAGGTAGAATATAAAGAGTTTGATGCCGAACATGAAATCAATGTAGAAATGTTAGAGGTATTACGGAACTTTATTTTAAAAACACTTCCGCTATCGTAGTTACAGAATTTTTACAAAATCGCGTACAAATCCGGATAAAATTCACGAAAATCATCGCATTGAGTGAGTAATATATATTGGGTGGGTTAATTAAAGTAACCAACCGTTTCCTGATTGCGAATGCAGAAACTGGGAGGGGCAAGCATAATGAACACTTTAAGCATTTCTAAAAATCAAATTGCTACCATGACTGCACAAGATGTGGAAACACTAGCTACACGTCTTGAACAAGATAACTATGGTAACGCTTTCGAGGGGTTGAACGATTGGCACTTACTACGTGCTGTTGCGTTTCAGCGTCCTGAGTTGGTCGAATCCTACGTCCACCTTTTAGATTTAGAAGCCTACGACGAAGCGTAATAATGTAGAGACGCGATAAATCGCGTCTCCCATCTTATAATGCAACCAAAATTTCAACGTCGAGTCCTTATTGGTGTTGGTGGTGGTATTGCTGCTTACAAAGTTTGCGAAGTTGTTTCTACACTTTTCAAACAAGGTATAGAAATAAGAGTCATTCTTACTAATTCCGCGCAGCAGTTCGTTACACCATTAACATTCGCAACGCTATCACGTCATCGTGCTTACACCGATGATGATTTTTGGCTTTCTTACAACCCACGTCCCTTACATATCGAGCTAGGGGAGTGGGCAGATATTTTTTTAATAGCACCTTTAACTGCCAATACTACCGCGAAGTTAGCTCAAGGAATGGCGGATAATTTGCTGACCAACACTGTACTTGCTTCCAAGTGTCCCATATTATTGGCGCCTGCCATGAATACCGACATGTGGGAACAAGTTGCTGTACAGAGAAATTGGCAAACGCTTTTAACTGACCAACGCTATCACAGTATAGATACCACATCAGGGTTACTCGCTTGTGACCGAGTTGGTAAGGGTCGGATGGCAGAACCGAAAGAAATAGTTTCTTACATTCAATCTTTGTTACATACCTTTGGCAAACGTGACTTGGTAGGGAAAAATATTTTAATTAGTGCGGGTGGTACACGTGAGTTTCTTGACCCAGTAAGATTTATTGGTAATCCCTCTACTGGCAAAATGGGGTTAAGTTTAGCTGTTTCGGCTTTACATCGAGGCGCCAATGTTACGCTTGTACATGGAGTATCTTCTTTACAAGTGCCACCAGAAATAAAAGCAATACCAATAGTGACAGCAGAGGAAATGCGGCAAGTAATGCTGCAAGAATTACCGAATTATGATGTAATAATTATGTCAGCCGCCGTAGCTGATATGAAACCACGCGATTATAATCCTGAAAAACTACCCAAAAAAGCACTACCAGAAAATCTAGCTTTGGCGCCAGTACCTGATATCATCTCAGAATTAGCTAGTCACAAACAACCACATCAAAAGTTGATAGGATTTGCCGCACAAACAGGCGATATTGTCACTCCAGCATTAGATAAATTACATCGTAAAAACTTAGACGCTATCATTGCCAACCCGGTAGACAAACAAGACAGCGGATTTGGGAGCGATAACAATCAAGCTATGTATATAGATAAAAACAACCAAATAGAAATACCATCTTGTTCCAAACTAGAAATGGCGCATCACATATTTGATATTATTAATCATCATTTAATTCATCATAATTAACTTCAAAAGTTTGTCCATCCACTGTAACTTTATCACCCTCAGCCAATTGGCGCTTACGTCGAGTTTCAAGCTCTCCATTAACCTCGACTTCACCACCTTGAATCATCACCTTAGCTTGTCCTCCGGTCGCAGCTACACCCATTAACTTTAAAAATTGGTCAAGTTTAATCATCGCTCTCAATAACTCTATGAACTCTGTGTCTCCGTGTCTCTGTGGTAAAAAATCCACATTGTAGAGACGTGACATGTCACGTCTCTACATCAATTATGCATTTATTGTAATTTCGTTTAGTTGGTTTATGATAACATCGGCGCCTTTTACATGGTCGGGTTTATTTATCCAGGTAATACCAATACATCCAGCAGCACCAGCATTTCTTGCCATCTGCATATCACCTATTGCATCACCCACCATTAAAGTCGCACTGCTTTCTACCTCCAGTTGTTCACAAGCTTGTAAAAATAACCTGGGGTCGGGTTTGCCTACTCCACCATCTACACCCATAGAAAGCTGAATATATTTACTCAACTCGTTAGCTTTTACAAATTCACGCACCTCTTTGGTTGTTGCTGCTGAAAGAATACCAAGCTTTAAACCCGCTTGCGATAATTTTTGTAGTACTTCTAAACTACCTGGAAATAAGGGTGAAGCTGTTTGCCCCATATATCTATCAGCTTCATCTAACGAAGAACGTGCGATAGAAACAGACTCATGCCAACTTCTACCCGTTTCTGCAATGTAAGCTGCTGCGGCAACTTCAGTATCGCGTCTACTTGCAACAGAAATTAACCCTGCGGGGTCAAGAGTATTATTATTAACACCAAATGCCATTAATAATGGTTCCCCAGTGCCAGGTATTTGGGCATCGATAATACGCGCACAGCGTTTTGCCAAGAGTAATAAATGTGACTCGGAGTCTTCTAACGTGCCGTTCTTATCAAATAAAATTGCCTGAATATTAGTGAAGGTGACTTCCCTGCATCTAATGTCAACCATGTTTTTCATGACCGCATGTACCAACCTGATAGTAGTAGAATATTACAGCGACTTTGCAACAAAATTCTTAACTCATATTGATTGATGGCAAAGTCTCAGGTATGGTAACTAAAGTGCTAAATATTATAAATTAAGTACATTAGTTTTATTTTCTGTAAAAGCCTGTGAATTCTGATATTGCTAAAGAACTCGAATCAACAGAAGTTGAAGACCTTGATGTCGAAGAACAACAAGGTAAAATTTGGGGTAACTTAGAAGATTACCTGCGAAGATTTTCTAAACTTGTTGAAAATGTTACGGAAGCGGCAAATCTAACCGAAACTGACTCACCCTCTGAAATGGCGCCTATTTATGCAAGTCAAATTGCCCAATCGCTGAGTATTACTGAAAGTAACGCTCATATCTGGAGAAAACGGTGGCTGAATTTGGGTTGGATAGAACCAACTCCCGACAAAAAGAGGGGTTGTTACCAGGTTACAGAAGAAGGGCGCCTGCGACTGAAAGATTGGGCAGAAAAAGCTGCATTGGAAACGGGTAAAGAATTGTGGCTAACTATTCCCCGCAGCAACTCCAAAAAAGCAGCAGAACTTTTGGTTAAATATATTGATACCGAACAACTCAAAGAAATTTATCAACTTGTAGGGGAGTCACTTGGTTAAAAGAAACCTGGTTTCTTGAAGAAACCAGGTTTCTATATCAACCAGCAGGTAAATAAACGGTGAAAGTACTACCTTTACCCAATTCGGAAACTACTTCAATTTTTCCACCGTGGGTTTCAACAATGCGACGCGATAAGTGTAACCCTAAACCGCTACCTGCACGCTTGTGTTTTCCTTGTCGAAATCTTTCAAAAAGGTGTGCAAGGTCTTCTTCGGCAATTCCATAACCAGTATCTGAAACTTCCAGTACTACCCATTCTTTATCATCAGGTGATTCACTCTTAGATTGACCACTAGATTTACTACGATAAAGGCGAACATCAATACTACCTAGGTCTGTAAATTTGATGGCATTGCCAATTAAATTACCAACAACTCGTCGCAGTTCCAAACGGTCACCAATAACAGATAGTTCATTAACAGGATGTTCTTTTTCTGTACCAGTGTCTATTTTGATAGTTAAATTTTTCTCTTGTGCGAGTGTATTAAGTTCTTGTACTACTTCTTGAACTATTTCTAAGAGGTTATAGCTTTCAAACCTCATGGTCTTTTGCCCAGCTTCAAAGCGTGAGACTTCAAGAAGGGTATTTACCATCTCTAATAAATTATGGTTGCTGCGAACCATTGCACTTACTGCTTGTTTCATTTCATCCGATGTTGGACAAAATATATCTTGCAGAAATAAATTTAGCATTCGGTCGGCTGCAACGAGCGGTGTTCGTAAATCGTGAGTCAAACGTGATACAAAATCTTCGCGTGCGCGTGACATTGCTCGTTGTGCGTCTAAACTATGCTTTAAACGCAACAAAGACCTGACTCTTGCCATTAACTCATCTTGGTCGAATGGTTTGCGAATAAAATCATCGGCGCCAGCATCGAGTCCTTCTACAACACTAGCATCGTTAAATGCAGTCAATAGCAAAATTGGAATGTAGGGTGTTGAACTACTACGAATTCGACGTGTAACTTCGTAACCATCCATTAATGGCATCATCACGTCAAGCAATATTAAATCTGGTGGTGATTCTTCGACATATTGAAGCGCAGCAGCACCATCAGCTACCAAGTCAATCTCATAACCTTCTACTTCTAAAATCGTTTGAAGCAAGATGAGGTTATCGGGAGTGTCATCGACGGCGAGAATGCGGTCTTTAGTTGTATCATCAGAAAGCATAATTTATCACTTGATTTTTTAACAAAAAATAATATTTTTAAATATTGCCTTATTTTTAGGCGTAAACCTATGGTCATGTCTTCTATCAAATGGCTTATGCCTTTTTATTTATCCTCTGTCGGAAGGACGGGATAAAACATCTGACTGTGTGGAGATGTTTTTCTTTGTTACAAAATTATCCATTAATTTGGTATCCTCGGCGCCATCACTACAAACTTGACGAGGTATTTCAATACGAAATGTAGACCCGTTTCCTAACTCACTTTCAACATGAATTGTACCTGACATCATATTAACAAGCGCTTTCACAATTGCTAATCCTAAACCTGTACCTGGATATTCTCTGTTAATAGCTTGGTCTATTTGCCGGAACACCTCAAATATATTATCTGTTTCGTTACTATCTATGCCAATACCTGTATCATGAACCGAAATTGCAATTCTGTTTTCGTTGACAGCTTCAACTTCAATGTTAATTGCTCCAACTTTTGTAAATTTAATGGCGTTGGAGAGTAAATTCGCGACGATTTGCTTGACTCGAAGCGGGTCGCTATAAACAATTGAATCATCTAGTTTATTTGTAACAGACAAAGACAGCTTTTTCATGGAAGCTTGCGCCGTCATTTCTCCAATTGTACTGTTAACCACGGTTAATATATCATATATTTGGGGCTTCAATTCGAGTTGCCCTGATTCAATTTTAGAAAAATCCAACACCTCGTTCAGCAAACCTAACAAATGCTTACCATTATTGAGGATACGTTGAACCATATCGCGTTGAGAGTCAGAAAGTGTGCCAAACTTGGGACGCAGTAAGAATTGTGAAAACCCAATAATGGCATTCATTGGTGTGCGTAATTCGTGCGAAATTGTGGCGAGAAATTTGGACTTGAGTTGCGACGCTTCTTTTAGTTTAATATTTTGCTGTTGAATCAGCTTTTGTTGTTGTTCTAACTCTTGATTTTTCTGAACTAATATTTTATTACTTTCGCGTAGTTGTAGCATTGCTTGTTCTGCTTGCATTTCGGCGCGATAAACTCGAATCGCATTCCGTAACACTTGAGCTAACGTTTCTGATGACACTTGTGACTTAGAAAGATAATCATTGGCGCCTGCCTTCATCAACTCAACTGCAATAAGTTCATCACTTTGTCCAGTTAGCACAACCAAAGGAACCTTGATATTTTCTGCACGCAGTTGAGAAATTAGCGTCAAACCATCTCCATCTGGTAAGCGATAGTCGAGAAAAACACAGTCGTATGAGTTAGTATGAACTAATTTAATCGCTTCGGAGCAAGTGTCTACCTCCGACAAAACAGCTAGTACGCCAGCATTATAAAGTGCGCGACGTACTGTCATGCGATCAACTTCGTCATCATCTACGACTAGTATTTTTAGCGTTTTTTCCATTCTTACTTGGTTGACTCATTTACATTAATATAATTTAATTAATAAATTAATTATTACTACTAAGGCATCTCACATAGCATCCAGTAACTATTTAATGTAGCCATTAGTTCAGTGAAACTAGCGAAAGTCACTGGTTTAAGAAGATAACCAGCGATATTCAAGTTATATGCTTCTAATCGGTCTTTGTCTTGATTTGAAGTCGTCATTACTACTACAGGTGTTGCACGAAGTTGTTGGTCAGACCGTAATTCCTGCAAAAATTCGATGCCACCCATTTTAGGCATATTCAAGTCGAGTAATACTAGGCGCCTTTCAGTAGGCATTTTGGTGTCGCTAGTATCCCTCAAAATTTCAAGAGCTTCATAACCATTGCTGGCTGTAAAAATAGGATTCTTGATATTTGCTTTCTTAAATGCCCGTCTTACGTTCATTACATCAACTTCGTCATCCTCCACGAGTAGTACATTGATGGTTTGTTCTGGCATGGTCTTTCAACTCAAAATAGTATTATTCTGCTTTTCGTAGATAATGTTAGCAAACACTGATACAAAGTCATTTAGTTTTAGCTGACTCAACTATCGTACCTAGTTCCACAGATTTGTACTTATCAGTATACACGCTAAAAAGTGTTAAATTCAATACATATATTTTAGTTATAAACGAATTATAATTGATTTATGCTTATTTTGGCTTCATTCGATAGTGCAAGCTAGAAACCCGGTTTCTCGTGCAAAATAGTCGTTTTTATTACAAGCTATGACAAAGAAACCCGGTTTTTCGTGTAAAATAGTTGTTTCTATTACAAGCTATGACAAAGAAACCCGGTTTCTGAAGAAGTAAATAAAGAGCTGCATTATTAAATCATAAATATGAGGGATATTACCATATACCTAGAGCTAGATTTGCATTATCGAGAGTAGCAATAGTGGCAAATGCCCGTTACTTCCATTGGTGGATGCTTTATAGGGAGAATATCATCTATCTTTAGGATTGAAAAATCATAAAAGAAATAGGGCAAAAATCAGTTTGTAGCTGATGTCATTAAATTAGAGAGAGTATAGAAATGAGCGAAATAAGTATAGTATTAATCGAAGACCATGATTTAACCCGCATGGGGTTAAAGGCCGCGCTTCAGTCGAACAGTGGACTTCAAGTCATTGGTGAAGCAGGCAATGCGACCAAAGGTTTAAAATTATTAGAGACAGCGAAACCTGACGTAGCGGTGGTTGATATTGGGTTGCCCGACATGGACGGGATAGAGTTAACGCGAAGATTTCGTGCGTTTCAACACGAAAGTGGAGATACCTCGACAAAAATTTTAGTATTAACAATGAATCATAGCGAAGATACTGTATTAGCGGCATTTGCAGCGGGTGCAGACTCTTACTATATGAAAGACACTAGCATTGATAAGTTAACAGAAGCAATTCATGCGACTTATTCAGGTAACTCATGGATAGATCCAGCAATTGCCAACGTGGTGCTACGGCAAATGCGTCATGTATTACCCGAAAACGAAGTAGCGAGCCAAACAAAGACAGTTAAAATAGAAGCACTCGATAGTGAATACGAGCAAGTACTAGAGACTTACCCATTAACACAGCGCGAATTAGAAATATTAGAGTTGATTGTAGCTGGATGTAGCAACGGGCAAATTGCCGAAAAGCTATACATTACCGTAGGTACAGTTAAAACTCACGTTCGTAATATTCTCAATAAACTCTGCGCTGATGACCGTACACAAGCAGCAGTGCGTGCATTACGTTCTGGTTTAGTAGCATAGATGTTGTATGAAGGGAGATTTAACCAAAACTTAAATAACATCGTTTTTTGCTATTTATAATAAACATATTTCTTCACAGATGTTGTTGTAGAGACGTGACATGTAACGTCTCTACATTTATATTTACACATTTATAATTGGCGCCTAATGGGATTATATCAATATGTTTATTAAATTTGACTGGCTGGATATCTCTAAAGGTTTGTTCTACATTATCACTGTTGATAGACGCATATAATGTTTGCAGTTGATATTATTAAATCAAGGTAGAGGAACACAGAACTTTAGAGGAAAAAGAAATGAATCTTTTAGCATGGATTGTATTAGGTATTATTGCAGGTGCGATTGCTAAAGCTATTTATCCAGGGCGCCAAGGTGGCAATATACTTACAACAATGATTTTGGGTATAATAGGTGCATTTATAGGAGGTAGTTTAGTTACCTTTTTCGAGACAGGGACGCTACAGTTAACAGCCGCAACACTCAGTATACCTGGTTTAGTAGTAGCAGTAATCGGCGCCTTGGTTGCAATTTTCCTTTGGGGTCTATTTACTCGTAGTAATGCAGTATAATAAGTAATAAACAGTTTTAAGCGATAATAGAAATTGATGAACGTCCCTAAAGCGAGATAAGCGGTTGTTAACAGAACGAAATATTACAACAGGGTACAGCTTAACCGTTGTACCCATCATTTTATTTGTAGCAAAAACCGAATATGAAAATAGAAAAATCAAAAAAAGGAATATGGTCAAACGAGTTAAATGACATTATTCGAGGCGCCTGCGGTGGGTTTTTATTTGGTATTCCGTTGCTTTATACAATGGAAGTTTGGTGGATAGGGTCATTAGCACAACCGCCAATGATATTAGTGGCAATTGTTATAACTTTTTTCGTTGTATATTTGCTCAACCGTACCGAAGGTTTCCGTAAGTACCCAAAAAGTAACAGACCTTATGAAGCGGTTATAGATACAGTTGAAGCAATGGCTATTGGCATAATTTGCGCGACATTTATGTTAATACTATTGCGCGAATTAACATTTAATACATTTTTCAAAGAGTCTATTGGTAAAATTGTATATGAAAGTGTTCCATTTACGCTTGGTGTTGCACTATCAAATCAGTTTTTAGCAGGAGATAAAAAAGGTAATTCTGCTGAACAAAATAAGCAAACGAATAATCAAGATGAATTACATGCTACTTTAAGTGATATTGGTGGAACATTAATAGGCGCCACAGTAATAGCGTTTAATATTGCACCAACAGACGAAATACCAATGTTGGCAGCAGCAGTTTCACCAAATTGGCTATTAGCGGTGATTGCCACATCTTTATTATTGACTTATGGAATAGTATTTGAAGCAGGATTTGCTAATCAGCAAAAACGTTTTCGTCAACGCGGAATTTTTCAGCGACCATTAGGTGAAACAATCATGGCTTACTTAGTATCATTAATAGCTAGTATATTTATGCTATGGTTTTTCCAGAAGTTGACGTTTAGCGACCCTTGGACAATGTGGTTAGACCATGCATTGTTACTAGGATTACCAGCAAGTATTGGTGGTGCAGCAGGTAGGTTAACGATATGAATCAAGCTCAACAAGAATTTAATAATACAAACGAACAACCGAAACGTACAATTGCTGAATGGATAACTTTCGGCGCCGCAACATGCATTTTATCAGGAATTGTAGGTTTAGTTATATATACAGGACTTACAGATAAACAACAGGTGCCTATACTTTCAGTGCAAACAAAAGAAGTTATTCGTCAAACGAACGGCAAATACCAAGTACCATTTGAAATAACAAACGACGGTGATAAAACCGCCGAATCAGTACAAATACTAGCTGAATTAAAAGTTAATAATGAGGTTGAACAAACTGGTGAACAGCAAATCGATTTTTTGTCAAGTAAAGAAAAAGAAGAGGGCGCCTTTATTTTTGACACAGACCCAAATAAAGGTGAATTAAAGATACGTGTGGCAAGTTATAAATTACCTTGAAATTGAGAATCCTGGTTTCTGTGAAAAACCAGGATTCTATAGAGGTAAAATTTAAACGTTAGCAGGAGTCTTCATTGCTTTGTTAACTTGACTGCCATCTGGTTGAAGCGCTTGTCCTTCGATGAATGAACGCAACATCCAAGCCATTTGTTCATGACCTTCCATCAAACCAGTTAAGAAGTCAGCAGTACCTTCATCATGGAAGTTTTCGCTACATTGGTCAATGTGTTCACGCAAACCGCGAATAATTTGTTCGTGGTCATCTACCAAGCGTGCGACCATTTCAGTTGCGACAGGAATATCACCTGGGTCTTCTTTGAGAGTTGCGACTTTTAAGAATCCTTCCATCGTGCCAACAGGATAACCACCTAAAGTACGAACACGCTCTGCAATTGAGTCAATAGTTTCGGTTAATGCTTGGTACTGTTCTTCCCAAAGCTGGTGCAGTGTGCGGAATTGAGGGCCTACTACATCCCAGTGGAATTTTTTGGTTTTCACCAATAATAGATAAGAATTTGCCAAATCTTCGTTCAATAGTTTGGCAACACCATTACGTTGTTCTTCGGTTAAACCAATATTTAGCTTACGCATGTTTTTTTCGTTCCTTAGCTTTCCTGTTTCTAGGTTCGCTTATAAAGCGGTAAAGAACATCAACCAAAGGTAATATTATGATTAATGAAGAAATTATCTTATGGTACAAAAAATCTTGATAGCTTATTTTTGCCATCAAGATTGTTTACAACAGCATTTATGATTCAATTACAGAATTATAGGAGACGTAATATATTACGTCTCTACATTTATTATTTCTTACTTTTTGCCAGTTACCTTACCGAGCAAATTATTGATTTCATCTTCAACAGAAACTGCTTCAGTAGAATTTTCAGGACGCTTCATCTGATCAATATCAGCGGTACCCTGAACTTCGTTCAAACCACCTTGGCTTGTGCGTTCTTGAGTTTGTTCTAAATTTGGGCCACCAGGTGCATATCTCGAAACTTCGTCAGTTAACTTTTGAGTTTCTAGTAACTGTGTTTCACCTTCTCTGGCGTTGCTTTGATAGCTTTCAATTGCAAACGCAGGAACCGCATTTGTCAAAAATATGAAAGCACAGGTAAAAACTATAACGATAGTACGTACAAAATTCTTCATCATCAAACTACTCTCTAGATAAAAAACGGCAAAAATACTAAAACTACAGTGTTGTTGCAGTATTAACTATTATCAGTAATTTACTAACTATCGCTTTTTGCAACAAAATAGAGAAAATAAATTTCTAAAATCTAATTAACTGTAGTTCACTCAAATTCAGCCTAATATTCTTTTACTAATTATCTGTTCATATATGAATCAACCTGCGGAATGAAATTGACTTATCTATAGTTAGAACCACGTCATTCTTCCGATAGAGAATACAAATGTAGAGACGCGAATGTAGAGACGCGATTAATCGCGTCTCTACACATCACGTAGAAAGTTAATACTGGTATAAACTTTTTGGAAACCAACGGACTCATACAAACGCAAGGCGCCGTTAGGGTTATCAGCATCAACACCAAGTCGCACAGTATCTACACCAGCTTGTTTCAGACAATGTAACCCAGATAGTAACATTGCTCAACCTAATCCAATTTTTCTAAAACCGCGTCGTACACCTAAAATACCAACATTACCTTCGTTACGTTTTGTACGCACGTTGCTTTCTGGGTTGATATGGCAATAACATTGTGCAACAAAAGTATTATCTGCTGTAACAGCAACTAAATCTAAATCACGTCGATATGAAGATTCTTGAAGCCAGTGTTTTAGCATTTCAACCGTTACTGGATGAAAATTCCAATGGTCGATAAAAGAATTATTATGTAAATCAACCCCATCATCTAATTTATCAACTTCGTTACAAGCGTTGATAAGATTTGTAATAGCTAGTAAATCTTCATCATTCTGTAAAGGGCGCCTTTTTATAGCTTGCATAGTATTTTTCTTATATATACTACTTATATACTACAAGCGTATTTTAAAGTTTCCAGAAATGGTAGGTGGGGCATAGCCTCACCTACGATTAATTAATAATCTTAGAAACAACACCGGCGCCGATAGTACGACCACCTTCACGGATAGCAAAGCGCATACCATCTTCAACTGCAATAGGTTCAAGTAGTTCAACGGTCATTTGTACTCTGTCACCAGGCATAACCATTTGTGCTTCACTACCATCATCTGCGGTAAAAGCTTGGACAGTACCAGTTACATCTGTCGTGCGTACAAAGAACTGCGGACGATACCCGGCAAAGAAAGGAGTTTTACGACCACCTTCTTTTTCTGTAAGCACATAAACTTCTGATTCCATTTTGGTATGTGGTGTAATTGAAGCAGGTTTAGCAATAACCATTCCCCGTTCAATTTCATGCTTTTGCACACCTCGTAGTAATAAACCTACTTGGTCACCAGCTATTGCTTCATCAAGTGTTTGCTTGAACATTTCCACACCTGTAACTGTAGCAGTGCGAGTAGTGGCGCCTATTAATTCCACAGTGTCGCCAACTTTAACTTTGCCGCGTTCAACTCGACCACTAGCAACCGTACCACGTCCAGTAATTGTGAACACATCTTCAACTGCGAGTAAGAAAGGTTTATCAACTTCTCGTTCGGGTGTAGTGATATAAGAATCTACGGCATCCATTAAGCTATAGATTTTATCAACCCACACATCCTGACCGCGTATAGTTTTA
The DNA here is from genome assembly GCF_003991905.1 of Dulcicalothrix desertica PCC 7102. Classification (GTDB taxonomy): domain Bacteria; phylum Cyanobacteriota; class Cyanobacteriia; order Cyanobacteriales; family Nostocaceae; genus Dulcicalothrix; species Dulcicalothrix desertica. The sequence goes on from NZ_RSCL01000002.1 coordinate 247,998, forward strand.
GGGTTAGCAGTCATTTTTTCGAGCGCTAATAAACCTGAACCAGGAACGATAGGAATTTCATCACCAGGGAAATTGTATTCACTTAGTAATTCCCGAACTTCTAATTCAACTAGTTCAAGAAGTTCTGGGTCATCAACCATATCTTCCTTGTTAAGGAAAACTACTAACTTCGGTACACCTACTTGTCTAGCTAGCAAAATATGCTCGCGCGTTTGGGGCATCGGACCATCAGCAGCAGAAACTACTAATATTGCCCCATCCATTTGCGCGGCGCCTGTAATCATGTTTTTTACATAGTCAGCATGACCTGGGCAGTCTACATGGGCATAGTGACGCAACGCTGTTTCATACTCAACATGAGCAGTATTAATTGTAATACCGCGCTGCTTTTCTTCAGGCGCCGAGTCAATTTGGTCATATCCCGTAGGCTTAGACCAACCAAGCGCGGCCAGAGTCATTGTAATAGCCGCCGTCAACGTAGTTTTACCGTGGTCAACATGACCAATAGTGCCAATGTTTACATGGGGTTTAGTCCGATTAAACTTAGCGCGCGCCATGCATTATTTACTCCTTTTAGTTTTATATAGGTTAAGTGGGTGGTAGAGGAATCGAACCTCTATGGTGCTGATTAAAAGTCAGCTGCATAACCACTCTGCCAACCACCCAAAATATCTGTATTTATCTTTCTCTTGTGGAGCGGGCATCCCTGCCCGCCCATAAGAAAAATAAGGAAGGTGGAAGAGTCGAACTTCTACAGCATCTCTACTGCACTCTGGTATTCCAAACCAGTCGCCATCCACATAGCAGCACCTTCCAAGTTTTACAAAACGGAAGATAGAGGCATCGAACCCCCAGGTATTACCCTGCTCCAGTTTTCGAGGCTGGTTGCCCTCCAGTGAGCAGTATCTTCCATTACCAGTCCACCTAGAAGGTACTGCCCCTTCTAACTCTGTGTTATCAGCACAGCGCCTCGCTTTTCGGCTTTAGGTGGATAAGCGGAAGTTGAGAGAATCGAACTCTCGACGGTATAAACCGCAGCCGTGTTCAAAACGGTGTCCTCGTCCGTGCCGGACAACTTCCGTGTAATGGGCGCCAAACGGGACTTGAACCCGTTAATTACTTGCTCCACAAGCAAGTGCCTCGACCACTTTGGCTTTTGGCGCCACAATGGAATCAAGGGAACTCGAATCCCTAACCTCTAGTTTGCAAGACTAGCGCTCTAGCCAGTTGAGCTATGACCCCGTGATATTGTTGGGGGGCGGGTTTAGATGAATTTTCGATTTGGTTGTAGGATATCTGTTAACCCGCCCTTACTTGATGTGCCATTTGTTAGCCGCCCTTACTATCCTCGCCAGTTCCACACAGCTTCTTTTCCTGTGAGTTCTGGTAGGTAGATTCCGTCTAACTTGTTGGGACGGACATATTTAACTAGAAAGTCAACTTTCCATACACGTTCGGAACTTTTACCTGGACTTATTAGTGTGTTTCTTTCAACCCGCCAAATTGCACCTTCAACAGGGTCAACGGCGCCATGTCCAGAAACTTGAATTGCTTCTATAGCTTGTTCAATAGTAAAAGGACTACCAGTATGTAATAAGCGTGGTTGAATAAAGCCGTAATCTTTTATACGCTCGGTTACTTCTGCAAGAGTACTTCTTTGCTTACCTTGCATAATGTCGAATGCAACAAAAGGCTCGTGTGGCAAGTTATATCTAGTACCATGAGCTTGTGCTAACCATTCGCCACATAATCGTTCGCCATCTTTAAGAACAGCTAAGAACCTATCTTCTTGTTTATATACCCACTTGGCAAATAACCAATGCTGTTCAAAAGGAGATGTATCAGCTAAATATCCTGCGCGTGTTAGAGAATAAATTTTGCCATCAATTCTGGCAATTCCCACATTTGAACCATCGAGCTTTTCTTGAACAATGACGTTATCATGTCTATCGCGCACTTTTTCAGTAGAGATACGGTTTTGACCTTCGTTGCACTTATAGTCACTAGGACCCATCCGAGAACCAGGCAAGTGTGGGATATGACCGTAGTTTTTAGTACCTAGAGGCTTTCGTTGTAATTCCATTCATTTTGGTTTTCCTCAAATATAGTATATGAAAGCAGGAGTAGTAGGACTTAAACCTACAACCGTCCGGGTAGAAGCCGGATGCTCTATTCATTAAGCTATACTCCCACAAAGCGGATAACGAGCATCGAACTCGTACCAAGAGTTTGGAAGACTCACATGCTACCGTTACACCATATCCGCGTATTTAGTAAAAGAAACCGGGTTTCTACGCATTCATTGTCGCAGACAAATCGTCATTTTTATCACAGATTTCAACAAAGAAACCCGGTTTCTAGGATTTTTGAGTTAAATTCTTTAAATGTTTCTTGTTGTTTGCTTGAGTCAAAAACTGAAAAAACTACGCTTTTAAATCTGCCCCAAAATGGATTATTGGGTAACAGTAAATCAGCAAACATTTGGGCAACCATTGATGGCTCATTTCTAAATACACCACATCCCCAGGCGCCTAACACCAAAGCATCACAACCATTATTAGCAGCTAAACTTAATAACTTACTACCGCGAACTCGAAGCACTTCAGGAATCTTATTAACATCCTGCAGCTGATTTCTTTTTACTTCTCCAGCATTAGGCGCCGGACTTGTAATAAAATCAACGAAATAAGGCTGCTCTAATAACGTTCCCTCATCATCTTTAAAAACTGGACAACCAGGAGAATAAATCATTCTATCAGTGTATAAAAGTGATTTATAACCCCGATGAAAATTATAATGCTCAGGGCATTTTAAAAGGCTTTGGTAAAGTCCGCTACTACGTGCTAAACTTTCCTCTTGTGCTTGGGCGCCTTTAAGAAAACCACCACCAGGATTTTTAGCAGAAGCAAAATTGAGAACACCAATTTTTTGATATTCTTGGCTTAGTGCAAGACGTTTTGCTCCCATTAAAGTTGTTTCGTTCCTGACTTCAAATTCAGTATTTAAAAATTGAGGAGCAGTAGAAAGAACTTTTTGTTGAATTTCCCAGAGATTATCAGGGTCGTAGCATTTTGTGTTACTTAAACAAAATGCTAGCTCTCGCGTAATATCTATTTGATTACCATTTTCTAGAACATAATAACTAGCTTCCAGAATTGAAAGCGTGTTTTGAGCTATTGCAGTTCGTTTCATTTTTACTGTGTAAAATTGTGCTGACCACTCAGCCAGGTGGGAAATCTCATGGCTTTATGGCGCCATTAACCAGAAACCTGGATTTCATCGAGTTTTGTACTTTGAGCGCGTGAACTTTAAGAAGTTAATCTTTAAGCATTGAGGTTTAACCTATAAGCGTTAACCGTTAAGCTTTAAAGTTACATTCATGTACGGCTTATCAGTCCGTGGCAGATTTACAGTCTGCAAGTCCATAAATTGAGAGATTTTCGAGTGACCAGCGTTTACCTATTCTAATCGGGAATTTCTATATTAGTTCTGGCATTGCTGATGGAAAGAACTCTATCCACACTTGATTTAAACTCTTCAATAAATTCTTGTCTACGCTCAATTTCTCTGGCTATATTAGTTGGGTCAAGCAGTTCCACACCCTCACGTGCCATAAAGCTATCAGTTAAAGCTTGGTATTGCTCTGAATTAACAGCTTCGTTTTTACCCAAAACTTCCAGCGCTAGTTTATCAAGTCTTTCTTTTACCTTCGCCTGCCCTTTCTCATACTGGTTACGAGTTTGGTTATAAGCTGACTGCATAGTCGCAAGAACTTTTTCATAGTAAGCAATGAAATTTTTCATTTCTATCGCTTCTGCCACAGTCATCTCTTGCCCAGCAACAGTAACGCGCGTCGAAGCATTAGCAAGTACAATTGCTCTTTTAATTAGGCGCCTGCGGTCAATTAGTGCATTCACCCTTTGTAATTGTGCCCTTGCGTTAACTTCGTATTCTTCTCTGCTTCTATAGCCAGTAGGAATTTTACCAACTTCGACGACTGTGACTAGGGCGCCGTTTTGTAAAGCCGTAGTAGCTGAATCAATACGTTTTTGCAATAGTGTCAACTCTGCCAAAGCATCAGTTACCGTCATTACAGCCATTTGATTTTATACACCTCCTTAATATTGCCTTTATAACTTTGGCACAATAATTTTTAGAATGACGGAATTTTAAGGAGCTGGAGAGGGAAGTTGAATCCCTAACCTTCCGATTACAAGTCGGATGCTCTACCAATTGAGCTACACCAGCATAATTTGGTCGCGGGGGCGAGGAGTTGCACCTGCCGATGTGAGGCTTATGAGACCTCCAAGACACTCTTTCTTCATCCCCGCATATTACCAAATGCCCCTAACTGGACTTGAACCAGTAACAACTAGGTTCTTAGCCTAGTGCCTCTTCCAATTGGGCTATAGGGGCAGAATTTAAAACATTTGTTTTTGGTTATAGTAAAAAAACAGCTTACGCAATTTTTCTTACTAATGCCCCTGGTAGAACTCGAATCTACAACCTCTTCAATCTAAGTGAAGCGCCTACTTCCAATTGGGCTACAGGGGCGGGCGAAAACTTTATAAAAAGTGAATTAATTTAAGACAATAACCTCCTTAAAAATGTGTATTTTTTAATACCCCTGGCAGAATTTGAATCTGCATCCTCCTATTTTTGAGATAGGCGCCTCTACCAATTGGGCTACAGGGGTAAAGTCGGGATGACAAGGATCGAACTTGTGACATCTTGCTCCCAAAGCAAGCGCGCTACCAACTGCGCTACATCCCGTTAATGCTTTTTTTGCCTATAGTGAAAAATTAACTTACGCCAGTTTTTTCACTAATGCCCCTGACAGAACTCGAATCTGTACGTTCTTTATCTTAAGTAAAGTGCCTCTTCCAATTGGGCTACAGGGGCTAGATTGTAAAATTTTTAGATACTAAAAATCTAAAGTTTGGAATATTGTTTCTTTGCCCAATAACCTCTTGGGGGTTTTTCTATTCCATAATATTTACACCATTTCTCTATTGCTTTATCGCTCACGCCTAATTCCTTACTTAATTGTCGAGTTGACTTTTCCCAGATTAATTTTTCTAATTCTTCTTTTGACGGTCTTGCTACTTTTCTAGATGCTAGCTGAGAGCATTTTTGAGAACAATAAGTATCTTGACCTATATTAATTAAGATTTTGTCACATTGTAAACATTTATTGTGTTTCGTGGAGCTTATAAAAACCTTATTTTCATTTTTTTCATTTTTGAAGTTGATTTTTCTTATTCTGATTTTTTGATTCTTTCTAAATTGACTTAGCATCATAGTTCTACTTGTATGACCTTTGGAACCACAATAGTTGTGAGTTTGAATGTGACAATTTGGGCAAAGAAATCGCAAATTTTCCTGTCTATTGTCCTTCCAGTTTCCATTAATATGGTCAACATGTAATGTAATGCTGTTACCTAGCCAAATATCTTGAATAGAACAAGCAGGATTCTCACATTTATACTCTCGACCAAATTCAATAAGTGCCCTCCTTAAAATATAAGGTGTCTCTCTGAGAGTTCTATCCTCTTGTAAAATCAAAATTTCTTCCGAACTTCTCTTTGTTTTTCCTCCTTTATAATTTTTACCTTGATTTGCACCTCTCCCTAAAAAGTGGGACATATCTATCCCATATTGTTTAATTTTTTGAGATACATAAAAATGTAGATAGCCTGATTGTGGTTTCCCAAGTTTTCTTAAAACTTCTGCAACGGACAAAGATTCTTTTACTAAAGGCTCTAATAGCTCTTTGGTATATTTCATATAATGTGAATTACGCATTATAAATATAATAACTAAGTATTCACATTAAATCAAGCATACTAACTAATAAAAGTGCTTGGAAAAGATTTATCTAGTACTGATAATTAACTGATACTTAAAATCTTTTTCCAAAACTTTACAGGGTAAGTTTACAACTATTAAAAACCAAATCTGCCCCGCTAGGTCTTGAACCCAGAATACCTCTGTCAAAAAGAGGCGTGTTGCCAATTACACCACAGGGCAATATATGGATGCCGGAGTTAGGTTTGAACTAACCTCTCCATGATTCAGAGTCATGGCGACTTACCCAATCGTCCATCCGGCAGTCCCCAAGTTGGTCTTGAACCAACGACCTTTCACTTTATAAACAGTGAACGCTCTAACCAAATTGAGCTACTGGGGAATAATAAATAGCTGCCCTGGTAAGTATCGAACTTACGACCTCACGGTTAACAGCCGTTTGCTCTACCACTGAGCTACAGGGCAACGAAACCCCCCAAGTCAGAATCGAACTGACGACCTTCTGTGCTTCAAACAGACGCTACTACCATCTGAGCTATCGGGGGATAATTGAGGAGAGATGGGAATTACTGCCGTGGACTGGTTTTATTTAACTCGTCGAATCAGCCACTCTACCATCCCTCCTATGTAATGAGCGCGCAAGGACTCAAACCTTGAATCTTCAGTTTCGTAGACTGACGTGTTATTCAGTTACACTACGCACTCATAAAGATTATGGATTTGTCTACCCTTCTGGATAGCTTCGTTAACGACAATGAATCGATTTGGGATTTTGGATTGTAGAGACGTTACATGTAACGTCTCTACAACATGTTTGTAATTTGGGCAATTATTCAGAGAAGGAGGGATTTGAACCCTCGGCGGGTGTTAAACCGCTCTCCCTTAGCAGGGGAGTACAATAAGCCACTCTGTCACTTCTCTAAAAGTAGGTCGGGAAAGAGTTGAACTTTCAACGCAAACGCGGCTGTTTTACAGACAGTTGCCTACACCAATAGGCGAGCCGACCCATGTTCCCCTGACGAGAATTGAACTCGCATCTCCGCTTTGAAAGAGCAGTGATTTAACCATTAGTCCACAGGGGCAAATATCTACTTCATGCAAGTTTAAGAAGCATATAGTAGAACGCAGCGACTAGGGCTTGAACCTAGATTCTTCGGTTTTGGAGACCGACGTGTTAGCCAATTACACCATCGCTGCATTTGGTAGCAGTGGCGGGATTTTAACCCGCATTAAACCACTTATGAGATGGCGACCTTAACAATTAGGTTACACTGCCATAATTTACCAAGGCTGAGGCGAGGATCGAACTCGCGCTAACCGATTTTGCAGATCGGCGCCTTTCCACTTGGCTACTCAGCCATAAATAAGCGCCAACGGGAATTGAACCCGCATTTTCGGATTGAAAGACCGACGACTTAGCCATTGGTCGATGGCGCCATATTTATTGAATGGAGCCAGGATGAGGGGACTCGAACCCCCAACATTTCCGCAGACAACGGAACGCTCTAGCCAATTGAGCTACACCCCGAAAATTTGAGAAAACTATGCCTAATTTGTTTAATTTTGAGATATTTAGATTCAGACATTTAAAGATTTCATCTAAAATCTAATATCAAATTAGGCACGATTATTGTGAGCATCGCAATTTTGGTAAAATATTAACTGTCATTCTGAGCGCAGCGAAGAATCTTGATAAATTTAACTTTTTTTAAGATGCTAAGAAAGCGGGAAAACTACGTTAACGTTCGCGACTCATGACATAATAATTTTTCTAAATTGAGATGCTGCACAATTATTTGTGGTGAACTTTCCCATTAAATATTCGTCTTATTCAGTTTTCAAGGTTCAGCAAAACTACTTTTAGCTAGTTTTCAACTATTAAAATGACTATTGATATAACTGTTGAAAAGTCTTAAGAAAATGTCCGACGCTCGTAGAAGTAAACCCGTTGCGCGTTGCGGATATATTCTTTTGTTTGATTTTGTGCAAACTGTGAACTTTTATCAGTTCTTGCCTCGGTTTCAGATGGTTTGGAATTACGAGGCTTTCGTTTGTCTGGAGAAACTGGTTTGTAAGAGCGCGCGTGTGCTACTTGTATGTAGAACATTTGCTTAATCCTCCTTTGAGGCTTGTCTTTTGCCTCACTACAATAATACTACATTAATACTACAAAAGGTGTCAAGGGGTTTTGGAAAAATTTTTTGATATTCTTGGAAAAGCTTGCGGGAGTTGAATTTGGGTCATGTATTATGTCTGTAGGTTGAGTAACTTGATTTATGATTGACGCGAGTAAAAGCGAGGAGTGGCATGAAAGGTATGTTTATGCGAAAGGGTAAAAATGTTGGGATTGGTTGGGGTTTAATTACTATATGTATGTGTATTACGGCGTGTAGTGGTAACTCAAAAATAGAGACTTCTAACAAACAGTCGCCCCAAAGTAAAGTTTTAGCAGCGAACACAACAGCAAATCCGGCGCCATCACCCAAACCGCAAAATCTGAGTTTTTCTGCTCCTGCCCAATTCCAAGGAAAGACAGTATATAAATCGGAAGTTCCTAATAACGAAAAAGTTATAGCTTTGACATTTGATGATGGACCTTGGAAAGAAACCACACCACAAATGCTAGATATACTCAAGCAAAACAATATAAAAGCTACTTTTTTTTGGGTAGGAACATCGATTCAAGAAAATCCAGAAATGGCTAAAAAGGTTGTGACAGATGGACACGCTATTGGCAACCACACATGGCATCACTGGTATAAACAAATGGATACAGCCACAGCAAAAAGCGAAATCGATAAAACCGCAGATTTAATCTACAGAACCACTGGCGCCAAAACTACATTATTTCGTCCACCCGGTGGTTATTTAAATAACGGATTAGCAGCTTATGCTAAGAGCCAAAATTACACTGTAGTCATGTGGTCACAAACCTCTGCTGATACTGACCCAAAAGCTAAATATGAAGTTTTTGTCAAGAATGTACTTCGAGATGCCAAACCAGGTTCCATTGTGCTAATGCATGATGGAGGAGGTGACAGGCGCCGGACAGTACAAGCGTTGCCAAAAATTATTAGCGGGTTAAAAGAAAAAGGCTATAGGTTTGTCACCGTTCCAGAAATTTTAGAAAAGAGTTGAAAGTGCTGAGTGCTGAGTGCTGAGTGCTGAGTGCTGAGGAAAAAGACATTTAACTCCTAACTCCTAACTCCTAACTCCTAATTATTAACTCCTAACTCTTAATTTCCTACTCAGCACTCACAACTCAGCACTCAGCACTAATACAAGCTTGCGCTTCTTGCCAGAGTTTGTGCAAAAAGAACTCGATGCGGTCGCTAATTGTGGTTACAAAAATGCCTGTTGCTTCGTCGCAAGTGCTAGACATCCATGAACCGCGTAGCGTGACTTCTAAATATTCAGCGTCGCAAACACAGACGGTGATAATTTCTTTGTCGCTGCATTTGGTTTGAGCTTTTAGCACCTCTACTCCCGGTAAATCAACAGGAAGCAAAAATGATGCGGTGCTGGGTTCGACGCAGAGGCTTTGACCCGCGCGAAGTGATAAAAGCACGCGCGTTTGTATCCAGTCCTCGATAGACTGATTTATACATTCAAGGTGAAAGCCAGTTTCCGTGTACGTTAATTTCAGCATTATCCATGCGCTCCCGTTACTCCAGGCTTTTAGGTTGTTCCGTCCAAAACTTTTCGGCAAAAGCTATTGTTGGATGGATTGGTGCTTTTAGCTTGTGACGCAGTTGCATTCCTGCTTCGTGAAGTGTTTTGTCTCCCTTCTTAGAGTTACATCTCTCACATGCAGTTACTACGTTATCCCATGTATGTAAACCACCTCGCGACCGAGGAATTACGTGGTCTAGCGTTAAATGTTTGCTGCTACCGCAATATTGACAAGTGTAGTGGTCGCGTTTTAAAACTTCTCGTCGATTTACTGGTGGCACTTTCCATGTTCTCTCAAAAGAAGCTATTTTCAAGCGAATGTGTTTCGGTACATGAAGTACTAAGCTCGGAGAGTACACCATCCAACCAACTTCAGAAAGCATATCGAGAGGTTCCGCTTTTTCTGTAACCAGCAACACAATCGCACGTTTAATATTGACGCGACATAGTGGTAGGTAGTTTTGCGAAAATACTACCACTGACTGTTCTAACACTTGCCTACTTGTCGGGTTCGTCACAGCTTGACTCCTCATAAAATTAACCCCCGCTTCTCCTGTATTTGGTGAAGCGGGGGTTAAAGGTTGACGTTGTTGTCTCTTTCCCTATTTTGGTACAGCACTGTTATTCCTGTACCTCCCGCTTCTATTGTTCGGTTTTGACCCTAGATTGAAAACTAGATTTATAGCTAAATCCAACATTTGACTAAATATGCTAATTCGGGCATATCCATAATCTCGATTACTATCTGTGTTCCGCTCCTGATATCTATGGGATGTGCCCATAAATAAATACTCCACCTCCACACACCATGATTCCCAATTTAGATGGGCGCCACAGCCGCGCGTAGAAGTAGAGTTTGGGGAAAAAGTAATCACAGAAAATTTCACCTATTGAACATTCCTATAAACATACTACACTTGTAATACTATCCTGTCTATACTTTTAAGGAGAAAATCATGCATACTATCGCTCGCACCCCAACCACCGATATGGAAGTTACCAGCATCCGTTTAGAGCGAGAACTCAAAGAGAAACTCAAAGACCTATCAGGGAATCAAGGATATCAGGCGCTTATTCGGGACATTTTATGGAATTACGTCCAGCAAAAATCAGGTGAGTGGAAACCGAGATTTTCGCGTACTGATATACGAGCTAGCATCGCCGCTACGGCACAGCAAGAAGAACGCTGCGTACTTACAGGTCAACTTATTCAACCACAACAACCTATGCTGCTGGGCTTGACAAGAAATGGCGAAATGGTACCGCTAAGTGCCGAGAGTTTAGCCGATTAGTATCGAAAACCCGCGCGCAGTCAGCAGTCTTTGATTCTACCAAGACTGCGCGCACCTTATTTTTATACGAAGAAATAATATTTAATTTAAGTTAATATTAGTTAATTAAATGTTTTTTTGGTCAATTTTCATTTATCCTATATAGCTCTAGGACTAATATACTTTTACTCAAGCAGAGGGCTACACACCTCTTGACATTCAATAGTCTTATATTTAACAAAGTAAGTGTAATGTTACACACAAGGAGTAAACCTATACCCTAATCTCTCTTAACCTATTCTTGAAATTCAGATAAATATTTTCTTGGTACCAAGGGTAAACACTGATTAGAATAAGCACTGATTAAAATTTATTAGCTTTATCATCAGCTTTACTTCGGGTCTCGACAATCCCTCCAACGGCACCACTGATCATAATGTTCCAAATATGCTCAGTACATTCTGTAATTCCTCAGTATTAACGCGGATATAGTTCACGAGTTACTCGTCTGAAATATAGCATAATTACGGTTTGTGTAGAGTTTTAGAAAGGATATTCTAAGTCAGAGTATGTAAGTCAAAAGCGTAAAACCTTTACTTCGATTCTCTTAAATTGAGTCACGATTATCTTTCACGCATTGTGGCCTTATATCTTTAATGCGTTTACCAAAAACGCTTATGATATTTTGTCATCTTGAAAAAAAGGGGCTATAACAGGTGAGAGAAAGTTTTATACGCTCATACATTTTCCAAAAGGGTGCAACAGACGATATAGGGTGAACCATATGTCAGGAGGGTGGTTAACAAGAAAATGGGTTCGATATTTAACAGCGCATCAGGGATGAAAAAGCGTTTTTCATCGCCTTTACAAGATTTAGACGAAATTGCCCGAATAAGTAATAACCCGTATACAAAGCTGATGCAGCAGTCAGAACAGCCAGTTCATCAACTGGCACAACAAATAAATCAAATCGTCGCCAATCATGCATCCTTTGGGTTCGATATGACGGGTCAAAAGCTCGCACCGTCAAGCGTCTCACCTATTTTAGACATGCTGCATTTGATTGCTCAGGTTCTAGGAGCTGCATTTGATGTAGATTGCTGCTTGGTAACGCTATTGGGTAAAGGAAGTGAACCAGTTAGCAACAGTTGGTTCAAAGAAGACCCCGAACAGTTAGCTGCATACTCTTCGGAGATGCTATCAATGGAACAGGTTAATTTGCCTGTTATTCAATGCGCGTCCGAAACATTGACAATCGATGATATTTCGACTATAGAGAAAAGTTTAATAGCTGGATTTCAAAATTTACATCTCAGTATTAAAACCGTTTTAGCTATTCCTATCAAGTTTGGTGGTCAGAAAAACGGTGTAGTTACCTTGGTCAAGTTACAGCAGCACGAGTGGGGCAATAGCGAAAAGCAAATGCTCAAAGACCTTGAACCTTCATGTGCTATTGCGTTTTCGGTTCTTCTTCAGCAGTTGGTTATTACTTCACAGCATCAATACGTTCAAACCTGTGCCCAACATCAAAGTTTAATTAAACAATTATCTATATTAGGTCGTAGCAACTTAGAATTAAACCAAACTCTTCAGCTTGTTATTACTTCTACTGCTGAAGCCCTTCAAGTTGACCGCGCTTTATTAATATTACTTAAATATACTGACCCTTTATTTAGAATTCGACAACGAAGACAAATTCCCAACGCTAAAGCCACTGTAAACTCTAAGTGGATAAACGAGGCTGAATTTCCTAATAGTACACAGCCGCAGTTAGATGATTATTTCATGACATCCGACTGTGGATTATGCCAGCGTATATTTACTGAGTCTGGTAAACCTATTATTATTAAAGATATTGCTGAAATTGCCGAAATTACAACTGCGGCGCCTTTATTTGAAGTATATAGATTACCAGCTATATTAATGATGCCTTTAGAAAGTCAAGGCAGAATATTAGGGTTTGTGGTGCTTCAACAAGCAGCACCACGGTCTTGGCAAACCGCAGAAACAAATATAGTCGAAATGGTTTGCGCGCAACTTAGCAACTCCATTATTCAATCTCAAACATTGCGGCAAGTGCAAACGCTAGTTGATGAACGCACAGCACAACTACAGCGAAGTTTAGAAGTACAAGCAAAATTGTACGAAAAAACACGTCAATACGTTGAACAGTTACGCGAACTCAATGAACTCAAAGACGAATTTTTGAGTAACATGAGCGATAGACTTCGCTATCCCCTCACCAACATGCGAATGGCAATGCGTAACTTACGACGACCGGAAATTAAACCCGAACGTCAAGCAATGTATCTTGATATTCTTGAACAAGAATGTGATAAAGAAATTAACTTGATTAACGACTTACTCACACTCCAAAAACTAGAGACACATTCCTCACGTCCACAGTTGGAAAAAATAGATTTAAATAATCGACTGCAAAGCTTAATCAGTCCGTTTGAGAAAAAGCTGTCTGAAAAAAATATCAGCATAAATGTTGAATTAACCGATATACCACTAACACTCGAAACCGAAATCGAAAGCTTTGATAGAATTCTTCAGGAATTACTTACTAATACAACTAAATATACTGAACCCGACACCACAGTTAATTTAAGAGTTAGCCAAACAGTTAAAGAGCAAATTGACCGGGTTATTATAGAAATTACTAATGTCGGACGTGGCATCTCACAAGAAGAAGCAACTTATATATTCGACAAATTCCGTCGTGGTCGAGGACGATGGACTCCCGGTACTGGTCTTGGACTCGCACTCGTCAAGTCCTTGGTGCAGCACTTAAATGGAGATATTGCTGTCACTAGCAATACTGTTGAGGGTTCTGACATGAGCGAAATTTGTTTTACTCTCAATTTGCCTCAATTTTCTGATGATATTAACTCATAACACTGAAACAGTGACTCAACAATACAACGCAGCATCCGAAGAGGATACGAATGACCATTACGAACAAGATATGGCACCTGAACCTGAATTGGAAGCCATTGAGGTAGTCGTCGAGAAAATTGCTGAACGCAGGCGCCAAATAACTGCTAAGGTAGAAATTTCACGACCACCAGAAATTGTTTGGAAGGTTTTGACTAATTACGAAGCACTACCTGAATTTGTTCCAAGTCTACATTCGAGTAAACGACTCGAACATCCACAACCTGGAGGTATTCGTGTTGAACAAATTGGTCGAGAACGGTTATTAAAGTTAAACTTCAATGCGCGTGTTGTCCTTGACTTATTCGAGTCCTTCCCTACAGAAATTAGTTTCCAAATGGTTGAAGGAGATTTTAAGGAATATTCGGGGAGCTGGGTATTACAACCGTGTGATAATGACCAATCAACTACTAATCTGTGCTATACCCTTACTGTCCATCCTAAACGCTTAATGCCTGTAAGCCTTATTGAACAACGCTTAGGCAAAGGTTTAAGAGTCAATTTACACGCTATTAAAAAGCATGTTGAATCTGAATAACATAATATATATATGGCGCCTCGAATGTGTGTGGCGCCTTTTTTTTTGTAAATAGCAGTAGAGACGCGATTAATCGCGTCTCTACATTTTTTGATATACCCCCAGGGGAATTCGAATCCCCGTTACCTCCGTGAAAGGGAGGTGTCCTAGGCCTCTAGACGATGGGGGCGCATTGGACTCAACAATATATAAATTAACGGTTTCTCTAAAAGATGTCAATACCTTTGGACAAAAAAAGTTTTGCAAGGCAATATGGTAGGGGACGAGAAAATGTCACTCACCAGAACGCGTGCGTAAAAGTTAGTACATTTATTACTCTTGAGAGTGTTACAGAGTTTCCACAGCAGATTAGCGTAAATATCGTAAGATAGTTAACTACATATGGAAATAAGTATCTATTTGGTAAAAATAGTTGGGTGTAATGTTCGCTGGCATAAGTTTAGTAACTACTATTCTTTACTCCAGATTTTGAAACCGTTCACTCAAAATCTATAACATGGAAGCATCTCTTGATATCACCCTTCAAATGGTGATTACCGTTATTGCCGGAATTGGCGCCCAGGTGTTGGCTGCTTACAGTCAGGTACCAAGCATTGTGTTTTTATTACTGTTCGGTATTTTATTAGGTTCAGATGTAATTGGGTTATTACATCCGCATGTTCTGGGTACCGGGTTAGAAGTGATTGTTGGCTTGGCAACCGCAATAATTTTATTTGAAGGTGGGCTGAATTTAGATTTGCGTGAATTGGGCAAAGTCTCCCTAACCTTACAACTACTCGTTACTCTAGGAACACTCATTACACTCGTGGGTGGAACTCTTGCTGCTCATTGGCTTGGCGAGTTTCCTTGGGCTATCGCGTTTCTGTACGCTTCTGTCATTGTAGTCACAGGTCCCACCGTCATTAGTCCTCTACTCAAACAAATCAACGTAGATAGGCAAGTTGCCACACTACTCGAAGGTGAGGGAGTTCTTATTGACCCAGTTGGCGCCATTTTGGCTTTCGTCGTTCTCGATACTATATTAGACGGCGAAGCTGACCCCAAAATCGCAATTATTGGTTTATTCGTCCGTCTTTCTATTGGAGCTTTAATTGGTGCCTTTGGTGGCTACTTAATGAGCTTAATCTTTAAGCACGCTAACTCTTTATCTTATGAACTCAAAAATCTTGTTGTCCTCGCTGTTCTATGGGGATTGTTTGTTTTAGCACAAACTATCCGTACTGAATCAGGAGTTATGACCACAGTCGTCGCTGGCGCCGTTTTTGCCAATTCATCAGTTCCAGAAGAACGGTTATTACGACGCTTTAAAGGACAACTCACAATTTTAAGCGTATCAGTTCTATTTATATTACTCGCCGCCGACTTATCTCTAAAAAGCGTATTTGCCCTTGGTTGGGGTAGTTTATTTACAGTTTTAGTACTAATGTTTGTAGTAAGACCGATTAATATTTTATGCTGTACTTGGAATAGTGACCTTAACTGGCGCCAAAAAATCTTTTTAAGTTGGATAGCACCAAGAGGAATTGTTTGTGCGTCGGTAGCTTCGTTATTTGCAATTTCTTTAACGCAGCATGGTGTTAACGGTGGAGAAGCAATCAAAGCGCTGGTTTTTTTGACAATTATTATGACTGTAGTTTGCCAAGGATTAACTGCTGGATGGGTGGCAAACTTTTTACAAATTACTTCCAAAGAAACGAAAGGAGCAGTAATTGTTGGCTGTAACCCTTTGAGCTTGTTAATTGCCCGTTTATTCCAGCAACGAGGTGAAAAAATTGTCATGATTGATACAGACCCCGAATCATGCCAAGCTGCTGAAGCTGAGAATTTACAAGTTATTGCGAGCAGTGCGCTTGATACAGGAGTGTTAGAAGAAGCTGGGTTGAGTTCAGTAGGTACTTTCTTGGCAATGACAAATAACGGTGAAGTGAATTATGTATTAGCACAACGCGCAGCAGAAGAATTTAATCCACCAAGGGTTTTAGCTGTTTTCCCACGTATCGCACAAATAAACGGTGCAACTAACCAAAAAGTCAGCCAAGCATTTATTCCAGAATTAACTATAAAGAATTGGAATGAGTACCTTAACGATGGGCAGGTCAAATTAGGAAAAACAACTTTGAACGAAGTCGATTTTAGTAACCAGCAAATACATTTACAAGCACTAATTAGAACAGGTGAATTAGTGCCATTATTATTTGAGCGTGATGATAATTTACAGGTAATACCCGCAGCACAAGAATGGGAAATTGGCGACAGAATTATTTACTTGCTGCATGACCCAAGACCAAATTTACTCAAGAGGTTGTCAGATGCTAAAGAGTCAACTCGTTTGACACTAACTAATCTCCCAGAAGTTGAAGAAGTACCACTTTCTAGACTAGCTCAACTTTCAGCAACTAACTTGCAACGGATAGAACGGATATAACGGATGACTTATTCGTTGTAAACAAAATTTATCCGTTACATCCGTTTATCATCCGTTGCCAACTTCTAACGCTTGTGGTTGTAATTCTGTAGCTTCGTTGGTGCTTGTTGCATACATTTCTTTTTCTTGCTTTAAGACACCAACTAAATGCACTATGGCAAATACGAGAGCAAAGACTGAAACAATATAGCTGTGTATTGTATATAGGTGCTGTACGGTTACGCTATCCGTTGCACCCCCACCAGTTAAAATATCACGTAGCAAATGACCAACGAGGGGTATTGATTCAATAGTGCCAAGTTCAATACTAAAGCGCCAGTAACCATCTTGAGTCCAACCCAAAATTATCGCAGTCCAATCAAGTCCAATTGCAGCTAAAGTCAAAAATATTCCGCTGACCCAAGCAATTAACCAACTCTTGCGGAATTGTCTGCTCAAAAACATTACTACGATTTGTACCAAACTCACAACTATCATGCCGTTGCCAGCAATGCTGTGCGCTTTATGGAATAACCATCCATACCCGACGGACGTATTTATTTTAGAAAGCGAAGTATATGCAGCACCTGCTCCAGGCTCATAGTAGAAAGATAACAAAATTCCTGTACTGGCGCCGATAAAAAACAAAGTCAGAAGTACTACAGATAATATAGTGCTTACTCGCCGTAAAGTCTTGTCGAATTGAGTGGTCAGCATAACGGTTGAAGATAATATGTATACTTTTATTACATTTTAACTAAGAAATGTTAAGATTTCCCAGAGTTTAAATCAAAAAGTAGACAAGTTCGGCAAAACACCAACATATATGATGGCGCCACTTTCTCAATATCCTGGTACGATAATTATGGGTAACACCAGATTGGTCAAAATTATAAAATTATAAATTGTACTGACTAGTACTATATGCGATTAATAGAGATAACAGTGTGAATGTGTATTTAGTGACACAAATAGTGAGATGGGAAACTCAAAATGTAGACTTTCGTCTAAATGAAAAAGGTGAAATCGTACATGTTTTGAGCAAAAGATGGTATTAAATAGCGATTAAAGTATATACAGTAAATAAAATTAAAATGAATTGATTTGCAAATGTAATTTATATACCAGAAAGTCGTGGATATAATACACATGATAAAAAAGATGAAGTATCGTTGAAGATTTAAGACTTTTCCTGTTATAGCTCCGTTTGTCAGGAAGTTATGATTTGTAGAGGTAATAATATAAGCTACGATATTTAACTTTAAACAATAAAATTGCTAGTCTATATAAACGGTCTTCTGAGTGAGTGAAAATTGCTATGTCTTATGCATCGTTTCTGAAAAATGTGCCAGAAATACTAAGTCAGCCAACTGGAATTGCTGCGTTAGCATCGCTTGGTATTCACGGTGCTATTGCATTTATACTGCCGTTAATGCCAGTTGAGTCTGCTAAAAGTAATAAGCAAGCAGCGACACCAACAAAGCCAATTGGTTTGTCGGAATTGAGCAGCAGTGAGCAAAGTCGCATTCCTCAAAAATTGCCAAATCAACCTGGTGTTCAATCACAACTGCCACCATTACCCAGTCAAATATCAGGACTTCCTGCACAGCAGCAAATTCCTTTAAACCTTAATGGCGCCCCAACAGGTTTACCTCCTTCACCTCCTCTCGGTTCTAGTAGTTCATTAGTGCTACCGGGTGGTTCTAATAGTTCGGCGTTTACACCTTTAGAAAGAGCTTCTGGGTTGAGCATTGCAGGACTACCAAGGGGAGGAAGTTCTGTACAGAGATTTCGTAATGACTTGTTTAAGACAGACACTTCAAGATTTAGTTCAGCACCAACGATGAGTTCTAGAGTTACACCAGAACTTTCATTGGGAAGAAATAATGCAGCAAGTCGGAACTATAACATTGGTGCTGGATATTCTGGGCAACAACTTCAAGCATCGCGTCCGTCTGGATTAAGTGAATTACCTGTATCGGCGCCAACAAATTTACCTGTATATCCACCAGCATTGCCACCGACAGACATGGCATCTCCACCAATGGGTAACACAGGTAATTACGGTAATAATTACGGTAACGTAAGCGCAGCACAGCCAGGAAACGAGCGAGTAGAACCAACAGGTGGGCAGTATATTGCCCCAATCGACCAAAATCAGACTGTAGGGAATCAGAAGTTTAATCTGGCGGCAGGTACACCCTTACCAACTTATCAGCCACAACCTGGTGGACCATTAGATAATTTAAATAGACCGACTAACATACCTGGAACAAGTGTGGCGCCAACTGGTGGTGCAACACAGCAAAATACCGATGACAAGCTTTCTGACGCAAGAATATTTGGGGATTTCAAAAAAGAATTTCCACAAGGAGAATTGCGGGCGCCTATTAATTTGACGATGGACACAGCGAAGCTTGATAGCAACGTGAAAGTTTCGTTGGTAATGGATGGAGAAAATAAAATTGCTGATTTGAAACTATTAGGTGATGCAGCAAAACTGCCATTTCCATCTCAACAAGCAATTCGCGAACGCTTACAGCAGTATTTTAAAGAAAATCCAACTTCTACAAGAGGCAAGGGTGCGCTATTCAGTTTTGTAGTTTCACCCGGTTCAGTAAATTCAACTCAACTGAGTAATAATAACGCACTGCAAAATAATCAAACCCCACTTGCGGCACCAACTGCAACAACCAATAACATTTTCAACCGTTTATCGGGTACGCAGCCAAATGCGAATCAAGCGGTTACGGCGCCCGTAGTTAATAACCCAACAGTTAATAGTTCAACTAATAGTTCAACTAATAGTCCAACAAACAATATAAATAGAACCACAAATTCAACCCAACTACCAGTATTACCTCCATCACTACCTGGGCCTCTAAAACCAGCAGGTGGAACGCTACCACAGGGACAACAAACAGTTTTACCGAAGTTGCCTTTACAAAAACCAGCTTCGACAACTGATTTACCTCAAACACTGCGTAATGTTCAGCCAGCACCCCAAGTGAAACCGAGTATAGCAGCTCGCGAAACGCAAGCTGATAATACAACATCTCAACCATCAAGAAATGCTTTAGTTACCAAATTACGTAATACTGAATCATCTACAGATGACAGTAAAATGTCTGTTATTGAGAAATTACGTAAAGTTAAACAAGAGCGTGAAAATGCAAACCGAGAAAATGCTAATCCATAAGTAAATCGATTTGACATTTAATAGTAAATAAAAGACGCGCACATTAAATGCACGTCTTTTATAAAAATTAAAGGTTGAATATTACCATCCTTGTTCGGCTTTTTGAAAAACATAAGCAGCGACTTCTAGAATTTCTTCCTCGTTCAACTTATTTTTAAAAGCAGGCATGGCGCCTTTGCCATTTTTGATTTGGTGTATAATTGCCTGTATTGATTCAGTATTATAATTATCTAAGTACTGAGATAAAGCTTCTTTGTGTAAAGTCTTATTGGCTATCAATATATTCCCACCACCAAGGTGACAAGAAGAACAATTATTTGTAAAAATTCTATCTCCGTTATTATCGGCAAATACTGGGCTTGTCCATGCGAAAGAAAGCAGTATTATTACTACTGCTAATAGTAGTTTATGAATAAATCTCAATTATCAATCTCCCTGTAAATTAGCATATAACTATAAATCAAGCACGATTATAACTATTCTAAAGTTGCAGCAAAGCTTTGCGGGAGTTGTATCAAACATTTTTGAGTAAATTTAAGCGTTTTTAATAATTACTAAGTATATTTACACGGCATAAAAGTTTAAGGTGGTTAGTTTGTCTTGCACGTAACTAAACAAACTAACCACCTTGATTTTAAGATTGCTCGATATCAAATTTATCGAGTTATTACCAAAAATACATGTGCCAAACGGCGCCGTTGTGTAATAGAGAATTATCCTTCAACGGTAATTTTACCAACCATGCCAGCACCACGGTGAGGTTCACAGTAAAAAGTATAATCACCAGCAGGAGCATCTGCGGGGAAAGTTGTTTCAGTTGACTGACCAGGGTTCATCATTAATTGTTTGTGAGATAATGCTTTTGCAAAATCAGCGCTTTTCGCAGCATTTTTGCTCGCATCAAACACAACGTTGTGGGGAGGCACTTTATTATTAACCCATTTAATGGTGTCACCAGGTTTGATTGTCACCTTGGCTGGCTCAAACGCTAGCATACCTTTATCGCTACCTAACTTAATCGTAACGGTCTCAGCTGAGGCGCCAGGTGCAAAAACAACAAAGCTGCTTACAACCAAAAATAATGTTACTGCTACCAAGCTAAAGCGTCGCAGAATTGCTGCTATAGACTTCATGGCTATCTCCTGAAAAATTACTTTATTCTTAATGTTCTTTCATTTTACGACGAAATACGACAGCTTGTCATATTTAATTTTTTGAGTTTTATATTACTAATTAGTATAGCTAATGTGTTAAATGATAAGTTTTACTTAGAAACCGGAAGAAACCTGGTTTCTTTATCGAGACTGAAATAAAAACAACGATTATGGGTAGAAACCAGGTTTCTGGTTTCTACAAAAAAGCAGAGGCGCCTTTGGAAGAAATATCTTCTTATCCTCTGCTGTATAAAGTTATATCTTATATAAACAGGCACAAGTAAAATTAGTAGTAAATTTTACCGCCGCCCCACTGAGAACCAACAATCTTGGGTTGTAGGAGGATATATCCAGCAATAGCTTCTAGGTCTTTGTCGGTAAGGTTCCGCATTTCAGTAAAGATATCAGCGCTTTTGGTGCTAGGGTGTAATTCAGAAATTTCTTCCTCACCATCGTATGTAGTAGGATTCTTCATATAATCCACCAAGCCACTAATACTATTGCGGTTAGGTGTGGCGCCTGCCAAAGCTTCTGGTTCTAAACCAACGTTTTGGTTAGTTTTAGTAACACCACCAGCATGACATTGGGCACAAGCATACTGAAATAGTCGTTTACCTTCTTTTATTTGTTTAAGACTGAGAACTGTGGTATCTCCCGCATCGTTAGCAGCTACGGTACGAACTTCTTTAGATAGTTCCACCGCATTAGCACTGCCGATAACAAATTGGAACGTTAGCAACACAGTTGCCACAAATATGCCAATAAATCTTTTTAACATCTTTCCCCTTAAAGATTTCGACGCTCAACACAGCTAGGTAATATGTCGCGCTCAATCTCAATTGAGCTACTGTTATACAAATATCATGAAGAGAGTGCAAATGGTCGCCAAAACTACAAAAGTGGTGAGTGGTTATCCTTTGCCACCTGTAAATGTGACACCTTGGATGAAGTAGCGGTTGAAGAAGGCATAAATACACAGTGCAGGTAGAGTGAATACCATTGATGCTGCCATGATATAGTTCCAGTAACTGATGTATTGACCTTTAAAGGTATTTAGACCTAGAGGCAATGTAAACATTTCTGGATTAAATAGAATCACTACGGGTAGTAAAAAATTATTCCAGCTACCCATAAATACAAATATCGTTTGGGCTGCGAGTGCGGGTTTTGCCAGTGGTAATACTATTCTCCGAAAAATACCAAATTGAGTTAACCCATCAAGGGCGCCTGCTTCTTCAAGTTCTTTAGGAAAATTAACAAAAAACTGCCGCATCATAAAGATGAATGTGGCATTAACCATACTTGGGACTATCATTCCTTGATAGGAATTTAGCCAACCAACAGCTTTTAATATCAAAAAAGTCGGGATAAGCGTTATTTGTAAGGGTACCGCTAGTACTGCCAGAATCAGCAAAAACCAAAATTGTTTACCTGCAAAGTTTAGTCTTGCTAAGGCATAACCTGCCATTGTGTTGAAAAGCAAGTTTAAGACTGTAACGCTGAATGCTATAAATATACTGTTGAACAACCAGCGAAAGAATAACGGCTGCTGGAAAAATATTTGCTTATAATTATCTAGGGTAAAGTTCTTGGGTAAAAAATTTGCTTCACCACTGCTAATTTCTGCAAGCGTTTTAAATGAAGCAGAAAGTGCCCATAAAAAAGGTATCAGCGTAATAACTGCATAGACTGTCAGCAGTACATATAACAATATTTTCCAGATTGAGATTTTTTGATTATCCATCTCCAAGCTATTGTTCTGCTGAGATAATATGAATATCGATGTGATTGAGTAAGCGCATCACCTACAAATAAACTGCTAATATCTGATAACTAGTACCAAGTAGCAGAAGTCGGGGTTGTCCGGTGAGTGTTACCCGTTCGACTCTTTGTACATAGCACGTTTCTCTTTCGAGCGGTTGTCCTTCTCTTTCCTACTTGAGTTAATTTTTAAATCAACCTTTTCGTACTGAAGAAATGCTCTTGCAATCCCTACTTAGTTTACGTGCTGGGAGTATGAGGTTGGCAATCGCTCTGGTTGTTTCCCTCATATATAAATACTAACATATTTTCTATTAGTTATAAATAGCCTTTCTTCTTTTTTTTGATTTTTGTAAGCTATTAATTTCAGCAATAATTATGGTTGAAATGCTTGGCTCATAAAATCGAGTTCTACCTATTTTAGATTCTTTCATTTTTCTATGAACCTTATTCCAAAGCTTCAAATTTTTCGACTTATCTCTAGGAATAATTTCTTTCTTCCCAGAACAAGTTAACAACGTTTTAGAATCCGTGTTTAATGCCTCATTAAAACCTAATGCTCTTCTACCTATTACTAGCGCTGCTGCGAAACCACTACTTAATCCATAAGATTTTGTATATTTGAAAAGCCCTATTGTGCTTGTTAATGCTGGATTAACTAAATTAACTCTGATGCCTTTTTTTTCGCAACAAACAACTAAGAATTCTCGAAACTTAGAATAGACAAAACCAGATAACATTCGATTATAATTTCTTGAGCCTGAATGCCTTAATGTTGCTTTTTTATCCTTAAAATCTAAATTTTCTATAGAAATAGAGCATCCAATATCAGATGCTACACTAACTATATCATTAACAATATCTCTCATCAAAGCATTTACTTGTCCAGTTGTACCTACAGGGATAGGAAATGATTTAACCAATGACTTCTTGATATTCCCATCTTGAGAAACGTAAGCAATATCTATTGTATTTGCATTTAAGTCTATACCTAAAGTTCCATTATTCTGGTTTAAGCTAGGCACTTCTGGGACATAAGTTGAGAAGTGCAAATACCAAGCATTCTTTTTATGCTCCCGGATGAAACAACGAACCGTTATTGGTTGCTTTGATTCAGACGCACGCAAATTTTTAGGGTCTACAGCATAAAGTAGGTCTGGTAATCTTCTTGAAGCAACACTAAATTCTAAGCTTAGTTCTTGAGAGTACTTTTTAGTTAAGCACTTAGGTACAATAATTTTTAATATAAAAATATTATCTTGTTTATGGAAAGTTTTCATAACTCTATTTTTACCTGTAGAGTTTGCGTTGCCTACAGAGCTAAAATTTCCACTTCTAGCTAATCTCCACTTTTTCAGCCATTCGGAATGATTTGAAAAATTATTTTCTGATAAAAAGTGCTGTTTTGTTGCAAGCTCTTTAGTACCAAAAGTTATACTCAATTTGGAGTTTTTTAGCTGAACTAGCCTTTCGGTACGTCTTTCTAGACGTGCCAACTTATTATTTATTTGAAATGCTTGTCTTTTCGCTTTATAATGCTCATCATTAAGTATGAATTGATTGTATTCATCAATCATATTTTCAACTTTTTCTATACCAGATTTAATATCTAATTCGATGTTCTCTATATTTAGTTTACGTATTTCTTCTGCTGACTTGATAGTTGCACAAGCATCTGTTAAAATACTGTCTGCCCATGCCCAATCTATATTAAATGTAAATTGGACACTTGGTAACAATTCATTCTTACATCTACCCTGTAAAAGTCTTTTAGTACACCATCTAACTATCTTTTGATACAAAGCCCCCCACTCTTCAAAAAAATCTAAAATTTGAGGCTCAACACTTTTAATTTTAGTTTCAATTCCTACCAAAAATCGTCTAGTTTCTACGCCACCAGATTTGGATGTACTTTTTCTAGTTAAATCGCTAAATTTAATCATGATACACCTCTGAGTTTATCACTATAATATTATCATAATATTTTCTCCGATGACAAGTATTTCTATCATTAAATTCGGCAGATAAATTTGTTAATTATATTTTCATCAAACCCAAAAATCTGTAACTGAAAGTATGTATCAAATACATTAGATATTATAAAATTTATTAAGTAGGTAACCAAATTGCGTTTATAGTGCGGTACATTACGCTCTGCACAAGCGAGATATGTACATGTATCGTAGAGCTTTATGTCTTCCCGCTCTTTAGGGAAATTAGAAATGATGACCACTACTAGCTGTTTACGTTGGTAAAATACCTTTAGAGTCCTAAAATCTGAGCGTTTTAAGTAGGTGAACGGAAAAATTTACCGCTATGTAACGAAATGTAAAACTACTGTAATCCCCTCACAGTTTGACTTTAGCGCTCTTAATCAGAAGAAAACAAGTGTGCTTTATTTCCGCCCACCTACTTAACTGTACGCTTCAGTTTTTCTCCTTTCCTTATAAATACTTGTAAGTTTTTCTAAAAACCTGCTAATTTTTAGTATATGTTTATATATATTAGCAGGTTTTTGTGGCTAATTAAACAGCAGCTTATCTATTATAGAGTTGTTTGTTTGTTGTAGGATAGGCATCCTTGCCTGTCCAGTTATTAAGAACAGGCAGGGATGCCTGTTCCACAAGATGTACAAGATAATGATTTTATGTGGCTGGTTTTAGTTTGTCTAGGGCGATGTTTAGCTTTAAGACGTTTACTCCTGGTTCACCGAAGATACCTAGAAAGCGACCGTCGGTGTTTTGGGCAATGAGTGAGTCTAGCTGGTTTGGTTGGAGTCCGCGCACTTTGGCGACTCTTGCTATTTGTGAAGAAGCGGCTTGAGGGGTTATATGGGGGTCTAAGCTGGAGCCGGAGGTGTATACTAAGTCTGCTGTAGGTTGTACTCCTGCTTTTTTCAAACGGTTGTAGTCACCTTCGATATTTTTGCTTGGGTCTGGGTCTGTTTTTCCTTTGATGCGTTCCATTAATGCTGGGTTACTGGGGGCAAGGTTACTGGCGCCAGAAACTCCTGTTTGTAATACTTTAGCTTCGTCTTTTTTAGGGTCGGCAGTACTGTAACTGGTGGTGCTAGGACGACTGTTAAAATAACGGTCGGATGTAAAAGGTTGACCTATTAAGGCTGAACCAACTACTTGATTTTGGGCATTTGGAATTAGGCTACCGTTTGCTTGTGATGGAAATACTACTTGTCCTATGCCAATCATGAGAAAAGGGTAAATTACTGCTGTTAGTACCCATAATACAATTGTAGAACGTATGGCTCGATTAGCTTCGCGTGCAAAACTCATATATAATCCTTCCTTTTAAAATCTTTCGGGTACAAACATTACAAAAAATAGATATGTAGAAAGTCCTAATGCTGTTAGTCCTAATAGTCCTAATGACCATGCTTGAACATGAGAGAATTTTTCATCGGTTGCTGCGTATACTACTGGCGCCACTATTACGTTGAGGCACATGGCGATAAATATGTATAACGGGAATTTTTGACGGCGCCAAGTAGTCCAGATTTCTATTACTGTTTCAACGGTGCGTGGGTAAATTTGGGATTTTTTGTGTGTTAGTTTCATCGGTGTTTGGGTTTTGATAATTAACATTATTTCTTGGTTTAATCCCCCCAACCCCCCTTAATAAGGGGGCTAAATCCCGCCTTTTGTTCCCCCCTTATTAAGGCAGGGCTGATTCATTCCCTAAAAAGCTTGAAAAATCAAGGGTTTCGCGCAAATCTTTATTGGTAATTTTGCTACCAAGGCGCCGATAAAATGAACAATCACACTTATACCTGTGTGCTTAAAAGTGTGTTTCATCGTTACCTATACTTAGGATTTTTCTCGCTAACCATCTTGACAAATCCGGTTTGAGAGGGAATGAAACGGCCCTGCTTATTAAGGGGGGCTAGGGGGGATTCGTCATGATAAAGGTAAAATGATGTCGATTAGTTTGATAGCAATAAAGGGAGCGATGATACCACCTAGTCCGTAGATGAGAATGTTACGTTTTAGAAGTTGGTCGGCGGTTAGGGGGCGGAATTTTACTCCTTTTAGTGCTAGGGGTATTAGTACTGGAATAATTAAGGCGTTGTAAATTAGGGCACTGACTATTGCTGATTGTGCGCTTTTTAATTGCATGATGTTTAAGGCGCCTATTCCTGCGGCACCAAAAATAGTAGGAATAATTGCGAAATATTTGGCGATGTCGTTGGCTACTGAGAATGTTGTTAAGGCGCCACGAGTAATTAGTAACTGTTTACCAATAGTTACTAGGTCTATTAATTTGGTGGGGTCGGAGTCTAAGTCCACCATGTTGGCTGCTTCTTTGGCTGCTTGTGTTCCTGAGTTCATCGCTACACCAACATTTGCTTGTGCTAGTGCAGGTGCGTCGTTTGTTCCATCTCCGGTCATGGCTACGAGTTTACCTTGACTTTGTTCGTTACGAATTACGTCAATTTTGTCTTCGGGTGTTGCTTCTGCAATAAAGTCATCAACTCCTGCTTCTTCAGCAATAACCGATGCTGTAATTCTGTTGTCTCCTGTGAGCATGATTGTTTTTACTCCCATGCGTCGCAGTTGGTCAAAACGTTCACGTAAACCTGGTTTGACTATATCTTTGAGGTAAATTACACCATAAATATCGTTATCTTGACAAACTGCTAGTGGTGTGCCTCCTAATCGAGATACACGCTCGAAAGCTTCGTCTAATTGAGCAGGTACATTACCACCGCGCGAACGTACAAATCCTTTAATTGCATCAACGGCGCCTTTACGAAGTTCACGACCATCGGGTAAATTAGTTCCGCTCATTCGGGTTTTGGCAGAAAATTCTATCCCTTCTGCACTTTTTGTATTAAAATCTAATGTCGCTTGTGACTTTTCTGCTAACGCTACAATCGAACGACCTTCTGGTGTTTCATCGAACAAACTAGCTTCTAATGAAGCTTGTGCAACTTCTTGAACTGAGTGACCGTTTACGGGAATAAATTCATTCGCTAACCGATTTCCTAATGTAATTGTACCTGTTTTGTCTAGTACTAGAGTATTGATATCACCACAAGCTTCTACTGCACGTCCAGAGGTGGCAACAACATTAAATTGTGCGACTCTATCCATCCCCGCGATACCTATTGCACTTAGTAAACCACCAATAGTTGTAGGAATTAGGGCGACTAATAATGATATTAAGATTGCAATGCTGGCGCCTGTGCGTAAGTTGTTTGCTGCTGCTTCACCATATATTGTGCTGACAAAGTTAGCAATGTAGCCGGCAAAAGGTGGAACCGTGGAAACTACGATTAAGAATACTTGTGTTAGTACGGCGAGTAATACAGTTAAAGCGATTTCGTTTGGTGTTTTAGAACG
This sequence comes from Dulcicalothrix desertica PCC 7102, assembly GCF_003991905.1. Taxonomy (GTDB): domain Bacteria; phylum Cyanobacteriota; class Cyanobacteriia; order Cyanobacteriales; family Nostocaceae; genus Dulcicalothrix; species Dulcicalothrix desertica. The sequence continues at coordinate 276,102 of NZ_RSCL01000002.1, forward strand.
TTCGGCGCCTTCTACTAAAGAAATCATTCGGTCAATAAAACCTTGACCTGGGTCAGCAGAAATACGAACAGTTAGTTCATCAGAAAGTAAGCGTGTACCACCTGTGACGGAACTTGCAATATCTGTTCCAGGTTGCTTAAGTACAGGCGCCGACTCTCCTGTTATTGCCGATTCATCAACTGAACCAAGACCAGCAATAACATCACCGTCAGCAGCAATCATTTCACCGGCTGAAACTCGAATAATATCTCCGCGTCTAAGTTCGGTTGAATTTGTATCTACAATTGTGCCATCAGGTAAGACTTTTTTAGCGACGGTATCAGAACGAGTTGACCTTAACGAATCTGCTTGTGCTTTACCTCGTCCTTCGGCAACTGCTTCTGCAAAGTTCGCAAAAACAACGGTGAAAAACAAAATGAAAGTAATAATTCCGTTTAATAAGCGTTGTTGGTTAATATCCGCTTGCACTGTACCGAATAAATTCGGATTTATAGTTACGAGTAAAGTAACAATTGTGCCGACCCAGACAATAAACATAACTGGGTTTCTGACGGCGACTTTTGGGTTAAGTTTTATGAATGACTCCTTGATCGCCCTTTGATACAGTCCACGCATATCAGCTTTAGGCGTGTGCCTGCGCGAATCTCTAGTGCCTTGCGATGCAGGTTTTGAAGATGGGTTAATATTAGTTTGCATAGAATTTAGCTATTTGAAATGCTTCGGCAATGGGACCTAGAGCTAGTACTGGGAAAAATGTCAAGGCGCCTAAAATTAAAATTACACCTGCTGTTACACCTGTAAATAATCCAGTGTCGGTACGGAGTGTACCTACATTCATTGGTACAGGTTGTTTGCGAGACATACTATCAGCCAAGAACAGTAAACCCGTAATTGGAACATAACGTCCTGCAAGTAAACTGAAACATGTGCTTAAATTCCACCACAATGCAGTTGCGGTTGTCGTTGCACCTGTGGCAATAGCAATTGGAGATGGTTGAGAGTCACCTAAACCTTCAAAACCCGAACCATTATTAGCTGCGGCAGAAGCATATTCGTAGATTACTTGTGAAAACCCGTGGAAACCTGGGTTACTAATACCAGCTAATTGGTCAGGAAATGCAAGCGTAATACCTGCGGGGATTAAAATGGCAATTGGGTGAACGAGTAAAATTAGGAAACTTGCTAAGACAACTTCACGCTTTTCGATTTTGCGTCCTAAAAATTCTGGTGTACGTCCTACCATCAAACCTGTAACGAATACTGCCAATATTAAGTACGCAAACAAGTAAGCAGTTCCTGTACCTTGTCCACCCCACATAATTTGTAAGAACATATTCGACAAGGTAATAAAACCGCCATTTGGCATGAATGAATCATGCAAACTATTAACGGCGCCTGTCATTGTGCCTGTTGTTGCTACAGCATACAATGCTGACTGTGCCCATCCAAATCTGACTTCTTTACCTTCTAAGTTTGGTTGCTGACTACCTAGTAATGCATTGACAGCAGGATTACCGTTATATTCTCCTACACCTACTACTGCAATAAATATTACAAACAAGGTGAATACCATGCCGTATACTAACCAAGCTTGCTTAATATTATTGGCGAATACACCGTAAGCGTAAATTAAGGAAGTGGGGATAGATAATATTGCGACTATCTGAAGTAAGTTTGTAAAAGCATTAGGATTTTCAAAGGGGTGTGCTGAGTTTATCGCAAAAAAGCCACCACCGTTTTCACCTAATTCCTTAATTATCTCGAAGTGAGCAACGGGACCGCGTGCTATTGCTTGGCTAATATTAGGGTCTTCTAACGTGCTAACTATTGCAGGGCCTGCTAACGTTTCTGGAACACCAGCAGCAATTAAGACAATGGCGCCGACAATGCTGATGGGTAATAATATTCGTGTAATCGCACGAGTTAAATCAACGTAAAAATTACCCAACGACCGACCAGTCAACCCGCGAATAAAAGCAATTCCCACAGCTAAACCAGTTGCCGCAGAAACAAACATATGATAACCGAGTCCAAAAACTTGGCTAGCATAGCTTAAATATGTTTCACCAGAATAATGCTGTTGATTGGTGTTGGTGATAAAAGATATTGTGGTGTGTAATGCTGTATCCCAAGTTGGCGCCGGAACTTTTGTTGGGTTGAAAGGTAGCCAACCTTGATTCAGAATGATGAAAAATATCAGCAGTGCCATTACAATATTGCTGTAAATGATGGCGCGTGCATATTGCCAACCCGTCATATTTTCTCGAATTGAAACACCCATCAAAGACAAAATTATTCGTTCAAGCGGATTTAAAATTGGGTCGAGAATTGTGCTTTCTCCCAAAAAGACGCGCGCAATATATTTACCAAAAAAGGGAGTTATTGCCACTACTATAAGTAGCGTTAAGGCAATTTGAATCCATCCTTCTAACATGAATTAATTTTACTCCAAATAGAGTATGAATCAAATAAATCAATATATAAATTATGATTTTTTTTTGAAAATATAGCTAGATATAGTAGGTATAATTTAGCGTTTACTAGACCAAGCTGTTATTGTGATGGGGACACAATTCAGTTAGCCTTAAACAAAATAAAGCGAAGATATAGAAGCGTTTAGAACAACTAAACACAAACGTTTAATTTGTTTAGATATACTAAACTTGGCTAAACGCAAGCTTAAACAGCATTTATATACCGCAGTCAGAAGAAAAATAGTAAAGTTGTTGTATAGACGCTCTTAACTCATAACATCTCTTTGTCAAACATATGTAGGATAGTTTCAACAATGACATCATCTCAAGCTAGAGCAAAATCAAAATATTTACGTAACGGTAGTTATTTAATTATCGCAGCGCTATTCTTAATTCTATTTATATTTGAGTTTGCTACACCACCAGACTTCGTTTTTGGATATGTTTATACAGTACCAATTTTGCTTGCTGGGTCTTGGTTTGGTTCTCGTGCCACGTTTAAAGCCACATTTGTTGCAGTCTTTCTAACGATGTTAAATGTGTGGATACCTGTAGGAAGTCTGATCACGACTTCTACCCTTACAAACCGAATTATTGCATCGATATCGTTAATAGTTACGGGTTTTCTTAGTCAACGGTTGCGACGTTCAGAAGAAGCTATTAACTTAACCAAAGCGAAGTTGGAAGCACAGCAAAAACTGGTACAATTGCGTGAAGACTTTGCGAGTACCCTTACCCACGATTTAAAAACACCTCTTTTAGGAGCAATCGAAACGTTAAAAGCCTTTCAGCAAGAAAAATTTGGCGCCGTTTCCGAACCACAACAGAAAGTTTTAGCGACAATGGTGCGTAGTCATGATGGTTCACTGCAATTGCTTGAAACATTACTCGATATTTATCGCAATGACACAGAAGGGTTAAAACTTAACTTAGAAGTATTAGATTTAGTTGCTATTGCAGAGCAAGCGACTAGTACTTTGACAGATTTAGCAGCTTCACGTCGTGTATTTATTTCATTTCGGCATGGAGACTCAGATTTTCGCTCATCATTATGGGTCAAAGGTGATGCTTTACAATTAGAGCGTGTTTTTACCAATTTATTAGTCAATGCAATTAATCACTCGCAGCGAGGTGGTATTGTAGAAGTTGTTTTAGAGCCACAACCATCTTACCAAGTCGTGAAGATATTAGATACAGGTGCTGGAATTCAACCAGAACAATTTCCAAATTTATTTGAGCGGTTTTACCAAGGTAACAGCGACAGACGTGCGAAAGGGTTTGGGCTAGGACTTTATCTTTCGCGTCAAATAGTCGAAGCACATGGCGGTATAATTTGGGCTGAAAACCGTGAGTCAGCAAAAATTAGTTCCTTTAGTGCAAGTAGTACAAACAGTGGAGCTATTTTTGGTTTCAAACTACCAGTTTATGCTTTTTAGCTGTTTTAGAGCAAGCTCGCCCAATAATCGTTCGCGTTCTCAAAAAGTGTAAAATGGGGGAGTGTGAACCCTTTTCATCAAATGGCGCCTTTAAAAATAAAAGTTCTCTTGGTTGAAGACGATGAGTTATTCCGTCTGGGATTACAGGTCAGGTTACAGCAAGAAGAAAATTTAGAAATTGTTGCTGAAGCTACTGATGGTGAAACCGCCATTGAACTAGTAAATTCTTACCAGCTTGATGTTGTTTTGCTAGATATTGGTTTACCTGGAATTGGAGGAATGGAAACATGTCGGATTATCAAGCAAAATCATCCTCAATTGCCAGTATTAATTTTATCTTCCCACTCCGAACAATCACTGCTAATGCAAATTATTGAAGCAGGCGCCCAAGGATACTGCCTTAAAGGTATAAATCCAGAAAAGTTAGTACTAGCGTTGCGTTCGGTAGCAAGTGGCGCCTCATGGTGGGATGAAAAAGCTACTCAAGAAATACGTTTTGCGTTTGCAGCGCGGGCACAACCTGATGTAATTAAATCTTCACCAGTACAAAATATACTTACCCAACGCGAGCAAGAAATTTTGATTTTAATCGCAGCAAATCAAACGAATCAGCAAATAGCCGATAAACTTTATATCACACCTGGAACAGTGAGAGTACATGTCCACGCTATTTTACACAAACTTGGAGCTAGTACGCGCACCGAGGCTGTAACAATAGCTATTGCCAAAGGAATGATACGTGGTAATCGGGCAAACTAAACCTTACGCTTTTTCTCCAAAGAAGCGACGTTGAATTAATGTAGCCATAATAATAACGATAGCAAGTAAAAATGCGATAGCGGCGCCATAACCCATTTGTAAGTAACGAAACACAGATTGGTATATAAGTAATACAACGGTGAGTGTAGCGTTGTTGGGTCCTCCGGTACCATTAGAGAAAATATAAGATTGGTCGAATAATTGAAACGTACCAATAATTCCCATTGATAATACGAAAAATGTTACTGGACGTAAAATGGGGACTGTAATATTTATAAACTTTTGCCAACCGTTGGCGCCATCGAGTTCGGCGGCTTCGTATAGTGACTGTGGGATATCTTGTAACGCTGCCAAATAAATTACCATGAAGAACGGCGCCGTTGACCAGATATTCATTAACATAATACCTTTGAGTGCAACAGCAGGGTCTCCCAACCAGTTATAAGTAGGCAGTCCAAGGAATGCCAGAACATTATTTAAGAGTCCGTTGCTGTTGTATATCCACATGAAAATTAGCGTTAGTACAGCAGAAGAAGTTACAGTCGGTAAAAAGTAAAGAATTCGCCACCAATTTTTACCGTGAATACCCGAATTAAGCGTTACCGCCAAAATCAAAGCTAAAATAGTTTGTAATGGCACAACAATGATTACATACTCAAGTGTATTTCGCAGTGCTATCCATACTCTTTCATCGGTACCCAAATTCGCAAAATTCTCTATACCTACAAATCGATACTCAATACCACCCAATAGTCGAACCTTGTGCAGCGACAGGTACACAGCAAAAAGAATGGGTAATACAACAAAAACCCCTAACACTAATATAGTCGGCGCCATAAATATATAGCCCGCCAAATTTTCTGAAAGGTACCAGCCTGCAAAAGTACGCTGTTTTCTTAATTGAACCACTACATAACCTCCGGTCTATCACACATCATTTTTAATCTAATTAACGATGATGCATGATTATATATTTTACTGCTTTAGATAGATGTATTAATAAATATTTTTTATAGTAATGAGAAATGATGCTTTTAACTCAAAATAACAGGTTAAGCAAAATAAAAGTCAATTTAATCAAAAGATAATTCATTTATTTTATTATCGTATTAAAGTATACAAGCTTTTTTTATACTCCAAGAATATACTAACACTGTGTAAGATTAACAACACAAAGCTGTGTATTCTCTATGGATTCTACCGAATTAAAAAACTTAGATTTAGCAGATATACCCGAAATAGTTATTGTTGATAAAACAAAAGTAACGTTAAATTCTCCGCTTAAAATACCGAAAGAGGCAATTCGTACATCGCTACGTGCTTCAACGATAGATGTAGTTTTTGCTAATATTTTTGCTATTCCAACGAGTGGAATTTTATTAAGTAATTTTGTTGTAGAATTAGGTGCTAGTCCCATAGCATTTGGAATGCTATCGTCAATTCCAATGCTGGTAAATCTTGTTCAACCATTAGGCGCCTATTTTTCTGAAAAGACTACGAGTAGGTTTCGTTACTCACTGTTGATATTTGGGACTGCTCGTTCTCTTTGGGTCATTTTAGCAATTGCAATATTTTTGGCTAACAGGGGTTTAATAAATTCATATGATTTGGTTAATATAACATTAGTAATAGTTTTAGTAACGCGCTTACTCGAAGGATTTGGTGGTGCATCTTGGTTAAGTTGGTTGGCAATAATAGTGCCTCATCGCTTACGAGGTAGATATTTTGGTTTTCGCAATAGTGTGGGAAGTCTTACAAATTTGATTTGTGTACCGCTAGCAGGAATTGCAGTTTCAACTTGGCATGGTGGAACACTTCAAGGTTTCGGTATTGCAATGGCTGTGGGAATAATATCTGGATATATTAGTTTGGGGTGTCAATATTTTAAGTATGATATAAATCCACAGCATCATAACTGGGCGCCAGAGCATGGAAATAAAGAAGCTGTGACATCAACGGCAGAACCCTCTTCGATTTTGGAAATATTTAAAGATTTTAACTTTTTAAAGTTTTTATTTTACTTTGGCTTATCGATGTTCGCCATTAACTTAAGTTTACCATTTTTTAATCTTTACATGTTAGATACACTATCATTAGATGTTAGTTGGGTAACAATATATGCAAGTATTCAAGCGGCGATAAATCTACTATTTTTTGTAATTTGGGGTCGTTTAGCAGACCGTTTTGGCAATCGTTTAATATTAGCTTTTGTCGGAATTATATTAGTAATTATACCATTTTTATGGTTGGGAGTTGGGACTAGTAATTTAGACTTGTGGTTGTGGTTGCCCATGATACATGTTTTAACAGGTGGAACTTCAGCAGCAAGCGATTTGTGCAACAATAATTTGCAATTAGGAGTGGCGCCGATACGTAACCAAGCGAATTATTTTGCTATTAGTGCAGCGGTTGCAGGCGCCAGTGGAGCATTGGGTACAACTATTGGCGGTTTTATTGTTCAGAATGGTTACTTTGGTGGTTTATCTGGTTTATTTATTATTTCTAGCATTTTTCGATTAGTGGCTTTAGTTCCACTGGTATTTATTAACGAACCACGTCGGAAATCTTTTATTGAGCTAATTCAAGGATTTTGGCAAAGATTAAACGTTTCCGAGCTAAGATAGGCGCAGAAAAATATGTTGAAAGCTAGAACCCAAAGATGACAATACCTACCATTGTGAGTATCGTCATCAGTCATCACTGGGTGCAGGACAAATAATTCTGATATGTTCATTATTATTATTCTCCTCTCTCTGCGAACTTTGTACCTCTGTGGTGAAAAAAAGATATTTACCACGGAGACGCAGAGAACACAGAGCTAATTTTCAGTATCATTAGCACTGAATAAACCTAAAATATTACACAAAGCTGCTTGCACTTGCGTCATATAATCATTATCAAGATGACTAATAACTCTGATTATTCTAGATTTATCAATAACTCGTATTTGTTCACAAAGTAATACAGAGTCTTGACTTAACCCACCAGTTCCAGATGGGACAAACACATGAGATGGTAACAGCGCACGTCTAATTTTAGAAGTAAATGGTGCTATAATTGTATGAAGACTTGCATTGTTTGCTCGGTCTATTTGTAAAACTACTACAGGTCTAATACCTGCTTGTTCTGTACCAATAACAGGATTTAAGTCACATAAAATAATATCTCCACGTTTAATCTCTACCACTTAATTTCTCCACGAACTAAGCGATTTTCATAATCTTCTAAATTTGACAAATAGTTAGAAAAGTCTGAATTAACTAATTCTAAGGATTCTTGAGATGAAAATGAATTTTGACTATCATGTTTCCAAAGTAAGTAGTCAATATAATCACTAACTTCTTTAACTAAAGATTCTGGTAACTCTTGCAGTTTCGATACAGTTTGTTCGTGTAAAGTCATAGTTCTACCTTTTAATAAAATTACTTATCATTATACTATGCAGCGTCATGCAGCTGTTTATTCCTCTTAATAAAATACTTACGTGTCGCTTCCATGTAAGTAAAGAATACGGGTGTTATATATAGCGTTAATATTTTTGAAAATACTAATCCTTCTACTAAAGCAATACCTAATGGGCGCCCAATACTGCTCGGTTAAGCTAAAAATATGAGAATTCGTAGGTTGGGTGGAGCGCGAGTGCGGAACCCAACCTACAAATATTCGCGCGCCGAGTAGTATTAAATGGGCACCTAACTTCCGAACCTGCACTCACTCCAAGTGCAATTGGTAATATGCCCATTAATGTAGCCATTGGGGTCATCAGAAATAGGACGAAACCTAATACGTAACATTCGCGAATTATTTTGCTATTAATACAGCGGTTGCAGGCGCTTTTATTGAGCTAATTCAAGGATTTTGGCAAAGTCTACTAATGGCGAAATAAATGTCAAACAAGAGCGAAAGATTACTAATTGCTATCGCCCCTCATAATTCTATAGGCTGTGGTTATAAACACGTGTTCGTGACCTAATTTTTTATACCATGCCTTCACATTTGCTCTCAAAATCCTTTCTTCATCTTTCAGTTCTGAGTCTTTGTCTAACTGTTGGAGCAAGAATACAACCAGCAACAGCAGCTTCATTAAGTGTAGTAGCCGATGGTCTTAATAATGTTCGAGGTTTGAACTTTGCTCCAGACGGTAGTTTATATATTACCGAGTCAGGTGTTGGAGGTGATGGACGATGTATTCCAGGCCCTTCTTTGGAGGGTTTGTTATCATGTGCTGGTACAAGCGGTGCCGTTACCCGTGTGAAAGATGGTAAAATTGAGCAAGCGCTAACAGGATTACCATCTATTGCATTAAGACCAACTGGTGATACAGGTACAGGCCCACAAGATATTCAATTTGATGAGAAAGGAAATGCTTATCTTTTAATTGGGTATGCTGGTCATCCAACTATTCGCGATTTCGGTGAAAACTCACCTAGTTGGGGACAACTTTATAAGGTAGACTTTAATAGTGGTTTCCTCACAAGCATTGCTGATTTTGGAAAATATGAATTGGCAAATAATGCTGACGGGGAAGAAACGCTTGATGTTAGTGGTGAAATTGCTAGCAACCCCTATGCTTTTACAATCAAAGATAATACAGCTTATGTTGTTGATGCAGCAGCAAACAATATTTTAAGTGTAGGACTCGATGGTAGTAACTTGAAGTCGTTTGTAGTACTTCCTACGCAAACAATAACGAATCCTGTTTTTCCGACTCCTGCACCAGGACAAGTACTACCCCCAGATGCACCACCACCAGGTCAAATTCCCGATGTACTACAAATTGAATCAGTTCCCACAGGTGTTGTTGTTGGCCCTGATGGTGCATTATATGTGAGTGAATTTACAGGTTTTCCTTTCCCTGAAGGTAAAGCGCGTATTTTTCGAGTTGGTTTGGATGGCGCCACAACTGTGTATGCTGATGGTTTTACACAATTAGCAGATTTAGAATTTGATAAACAAGGCAATTTATATGCTCTACAATATGGCAACTCGCCACAATGGGAAGGTGTTAGCGATGCTTCAGTAATTCAAATTGCTCCAAATGGCGCCCGAACTGTGTTAGCTAGTGGTAATGGATTAGAGTCAGCAACTGCACTTACCGTTAGTCCCGATGGTGCGATTTATATTGCCAATAAAGGTGATAGAGCTTCACTTGGTCAAGTTTTACGAATTGAATCGAAAGCAAAAGTCAGCGAACCAAGTACAATAATAGGCGCCTTACTATTAAGTGCTTTCGGATTAAGTTCGTTCTACAAGCGCAAACGCAAACAGATACAAGTAGTGTAGATGCTTATAATATAAAACAAAGATATCTTTATATCTTGTGGAAATATCTTGTGGAACGGGCATCCTTGCCCGTCTCATATTCTCATATATAATATACAGGGCAGGCGAGGACGCCTACCCCACAAGAGATTCAATAAAATTATCCAGTCAATCATCTAATATTGCTACAACTCCGGCGCCGCTCACTCTACCAGTAATTCAACCGATTCAAGTACGAATACCTAACATCGAAATTAGGGATGTAGCAAGTAATACGCTCGTAAGTTGTATTGAAATACTTTCACCTGTAAACAAGCGAGAACCCAATTTAAGCGAGTACCGCAAAAAACGTCAACGCTTATATAACGCGAATGTTCACTTAATCGAAATTGATTTGCTACGCAGGGGAACTCGTCCTTTTAATCATCCCCGTATTCCAGATGTGAGTTACTTAATAACACTTACTCGTGCTGCTTCAGGAGTTATTGAATTGTGGCCTTTGAAGTTACAAGATACACTTCCAATAATTCCTATTCCTTTAAAAGAACCAGACCCTGATGCAGTTTTAGATTTACAAAATGCTCTAAATAAAATTTATGATGAAGCAGGGTATGATTTATCTATAGATTATCATCAACTACCGCCTCCACCTGCATTGAGTCAAGCTGATAAAGATTGGATTGAAGCAAGGTTAACAAATTACTAGTGGTCTATGTCATTAGTTTTGGCATATAATAGCATATCTGTTCTAACATATGGCGCCAGCAATATTTAACGCGAGTGTGTAATTAATTACATTTGACACTGACGCAAAAATTGAATATAAATTAATAAATACAAATAATGAAATTATGTCAAGCGCTTAGGAAAGAATTAAGTGCATTCTTTTGTGCAATTGCATAAATTCAAATCGAACTCACGTAAAATTATGTTCAACTTTAACAAAAAACTAACAGCTATAGCATTTTCAACACTAATCGCAACTGGTGGAACTTTACCAGTTGTTGCGGCTCAAGCTCAAACCCCAGCCGAGAAGCTATGTCGGTTACGACCAGGAATTAATCCTGTTTGTACTGTATTAGTAACTGCACGAGTTGGAGTTAACATCCGCTCTGGCCCTGGTTCTAACTATAAAAAAATTGGCACCATTCCTTATCAATACGATGTTAATGTCAGGGTGAGGAAATCTTCTCGCGATTGGGTAAAACTTGCTGATGCTCCTGGTTGGATTCATTCTAAGCACTTGCAAATGGCTGGGGATTGAATATACTGCACAGGCTTTCCGGCCTGTGCTACAGCGTATCAAGAATTACTAGTTAATCGAGTGCTTGAATAAGTTGATTAGCTTGAGTTTGTGCGCGTTGCATTGCTTGAGGTAAAGGTTGTTCACCTAGTAACGCGCTAACAAATTGATTGTCAAAATTATTCATAATAGCAGCAGGATATTTACCTACTTGCCAAGGTATACCGTAATTGACACCTGCTACTAATGAAGACCGTAAGTTATCTTGGTCATATCCTAAATTAGTAGCTACAGACCTACGAGTGGGTAAAGCAAAACCTGTACCAGTCCATTTTTGCATTCCTTCTTTTCCTGTTAGATATTTAATTAACTCCCAAGCTTCGGGTTTATGTTTGCTTTGTTTATTCATGACATAGGCAACGGTAAACAACATTGTGCTGCGTTGACCATTGATAGTAGGTATTTCTGCTGTGGCAAAGTCTAGTTTAGGATATGTATCTCTCAAATAAGGAATTGCCCAGTTACCTTCAATAACCATTGCAGCTTTACCTTGACCAAACATTTCGCTGCCTGAATTTGTGCCAACATCCGATTTTTGAGCAGATGAACGTTCGTTTCTATACTGGTCAACAACTGATTGTAAACCCTGTAAACGAGCTTGTTCTGCAAATGCCGCGCGACTTTCACGGTCAACAACTTGACCACCGTAAGCTTTGATTTGATAAACTTGTCGAGCTAATTCTGGGTTTTCCCCAAAGCCGTATTGATCAATTCTACCGTCTTTATTTGCATCAATAGTTAGTTTTTTCGCATATGCCCGTAGTTCTTCCCAAGTTTGAGGAGGATTTTCTAGACCAGCATTGGCAAAAGCTTGTTTGTTATAGAACAGTGCTAACGTCGAATAATCTTTAGGTAAACCATAAATAGTAGCCCTATATTTAAACGTATCAAGTAAGGTTGGTTCAAAATCTGTTAACTCAAATTCAGGTTTAATATAACCATCAAGAGGTTCTAGCACATTTTGACTCATTAAAAAAGGCGCCTCAAGTGCATCGAGATAAAAGACATCAGGAGCAGCATCACCAACCAAACGGGTTTTCATCACATCCATATACTGGTCTGCGATTTGCTCATATTTAACTTTAATCGTAGGATGCTGTGCTTCAAAGTCACGTAACACACCTGTTAACAGCTTTTGTTCAGCAGGAGAAGCTCCCCAACCACTAAGTTTTACAGTAGTCGCAACAGGTGCATTCTGTGCTGTTAGTGTCGGTAAACTTTGACACCCTACCATGCTAATTGCGATTGCAACTACTAATCCTAAAAAGTTGAACACAGTTTTTCTCATTCTAGTAAGACAAAAGACTATCTCTTAACCTACATATAGCGTTAAGGAAGCTAGATAAATAACTTGAAAGTGTAAAATTTTATTGAGAACTGAAAGATTTTGTACAAACTAATGTAATGGTCATTTTTTTGTCATAGTAAAATTTGTAACACTAACAGTAAGCTTACGTGGCGCATAAACTTATGGTAGCCATAGAATTTTAGTAAGAGCTACAAGTCGAGACTGATTAAGATATATTCACTAAGTATGAAGAATTATTTAAGAATATAAGTTAATATTACAATAACTTGGCACTCTGCGTGGCTAGCTAACAAAACGAAGCGATTCGTGGGGAAACGAAGTAATGCGGAATACCTCAGCTACACGCCTACTACGTTTGATTGTTATTAGATGCTACGACAATAAAACGAAATCCTTGGCTACTTCAAAATAATATCTAAGCACCACCGACCAATACCCCCATGAACTCCATTCAGCTTGAAATCCCTGCTTTGGACACGATAACTGATGCACCTGCAAGTTCCGTTATTGATTTAGAAGTTACAACTGATCAAAATCTTACAAACCAAATTACAAATAAAAATCTTAAAATACCTAAAGATAAAATTCGCACTTCTCTGCGAGCTTCTACGGTGGATTCTGTTTTTGCAACAATTTTCTCAATCACAACTACTGGAATTTTACTAAGTAATTTTTTAGTGCAATTGGGAGCTGACGCTGTAGCCTTTGGGATGCTTTCTTCAATTCCAATGTTAGTGAATTTAATTCAACCACTAGGCGCCTACCTTAGCGAACAGACAACGAGTCGTTTTCGTTATTCAATGTGGATATACGGAACTTCACGTTGCTTGTGGGCAGTGCTAGCAGTGGGAGTCTTCATGGCTTATGGGGGTTTGATTGATTCACATCAACTTATAAATTTAACTTTACTTATAGTTTTAGCTACAAACTTGTTAGGAGGATTTGGAGGCGCCTCTTGGTTAAGTTGGTTAGCTATGATTGTACCAAGGCGCCTAAGAGGTAGATACTTTGGTATTCGTAATAGCGTATCTAGTTTAACGAACTTGATTTGTGTTCCTATAGCAGGGGTTATAGTATCGACTTGGAGTGGTGGAACATTACAAGGTTACGGTGTTGTACTGTCAATTGGGATTTTATTCGGTTTTATAAGTCTCGCATGTCAGTGTTTTAAAGTAGATATTAATCCGCAAGAACAAAACAGTATAGTGTCTGCATGTGTTTCAGCATCACAGCAAGAACCCATTAGTACAGTAACAAATACTGCTCCACCCCAATTTTCGGTTTTAAGTATTTTTAAAGACTCAAATTTCTTAACTTTCATACTGTACTTTGGTTTATGGATGTTCGCTGTTAATTTAAGTATGCCGTTTTTCAACCTTTATATGTTGGATACACTGGCATTAGATGTTAGCTGGGTAACATTTTACGGTAGTATTCAAGCAGGCGCCAATCTGTTCTTAATGGTACTTTGGGGACGTTTAGCAGACCGATTTGGAAATCGTCCAATTCTTGCTTTAGTAGGAATTTTAGTTGCAATAACACCTTTATTATGGCTAGGAGTAGGTACTCATAATATAGATTTATGGTTATGGCTACCGCTTTTACATATCCTTACTGGTGGAACTTGGGCAGCAATTGATTTATGTAACAATAACTTACAAATAGGAGTGGCGCCAATACGCAACCAATCAAGTTATTTTGCCATTGCCGCAGCAGTTGCAGGCGCCTGTGGTGCTTTAGGTACTACAATTGGTGGGTTTATTGTACAAAATAACATCTTTGGCGGTTTACCAGGTTTGTTTGCTCTTTCGTGTATTTTCCGACTGGTTGCTTTAATTCCGGTTGTGTTTGTGAATGAACCTCGAAGAAAATCCTTGTTTGAATTTATTCAAGAGATTCGACAGTATTTTTTACAAGGAGCTTTACAGAAATAGCTTTGTACACATAATTTTTACCACATACACACGTAGAGACGCGATTAATCGCGTCTCTACAGAGAATATTCGTTAAAACTCAATATTTGGAAACAGTTTGAGATTTACAAGCAAGGATATATATGTATCTAAATTATCTTCGCTTTAATTTCGGCACCATATGGGAATTTTCCTAGAGGATATATATGTATCGAACTTATCCTCTAGGAATTTTGGTCGTGGTTTTACTTGATTAAGTTCTTACTATCCCCAGTTTGTTCAAACTCAGTGATATTGGTTATCGTTGTCTCGGCAATATTGCGAAGCGCTTCTTCTGTGAAAAATGCCTGGTGTCCAGTGATTAGCACATTGGGAAAAGTTGTGAGACGCAGAAAAACATCGTCTTGGATAATAGTTCCTGATAAATCCTCGAAGAATAAATCGGATTCTTTTTCATACACGTCTAAACCTAGAGAACCGATTTTACCCGATTTTAATCCCCTAGTTACGGCTTTGGCATTAATCAAGGCGCCTCGACTAGTATTAATTAACATTACCCCAGATTTCATTTGGTCGATTGCATCAGCATCGATAAGGTGATGCGTTTCGGAAGTTAGCGGGCAATGCAACGAGATAATATCAGATTTTGTAAAAATTTCTGATAACCCAACGTATTTTATTCCCAGTGCTTCAATTTCAGGATTTCGGTAAACATCGTAAACTAATAAATTACACCCAAATCCTTTGAGTATTTGAGTAACAATGGCGCCTATCCTACCTGTGCCAATAATACCAACAGTGCGTCCATGTAAATTAAACCCCATTAAACCATCTAGAGAAAAGTTACCTTCCCTAACACGGTTATATGCACGGTAAAGCTTACGATTAAGCGTTAATATCATCGCAATGGTATACTCAGCAACTGCTTCTGGTGAATACGCAGGAACCCGCACCACAGAAATTCCCAACTCAGCAGCAGCTTTTAAATCAACATTGTTAAAACCAGCACATCTAAGAGCAAGTAACTTAGTTCCACGTGAAGCAAGAACTTCGAGAGTCGCTGCATCAGCTTGGTCATTAACGAAAATACAAACAACAGGAAAATCTGCTGCAAGAATAGCTGTGTCTTTGTTTAGATGCGGGTCAAAGAAGATTAAATCATGTTGCTTGTCTGAAGTTGCAGCTTCGAGAAATTGACGGTCAAATGCTTTAGTACTAAATACTGCGATTTTCATAAATACCTGACTGCTTTATAACGTATCTAGTCTTAGCATTATAATAGCTTTATAACAGGCAACCAAATGTACTTATTAAGCATTAAGTTACATGAAAATCATTAATATGACACTCTTCCTCTCTTCCTTTGTGCCCTACCCTTCGGGAAATCCTACCCTGCGGGAAAACTTCGTTAACGGATAATGTGCCTTTGTGGTTAATCATATAAACATCATTTTCACTAATTAATCAAAAATACCATAATCACTAAATAATAAGGAAAAATTATGTCATTCGAGTCATACAGAAACATCGCTCAAGTTCTACAGGAATTTAATATAACATCATCGGAAGCAAGTTTTCTTGTTGAAACTAAATTTGATATTAGAGAAACTTTTAGGGAAGAATTAAGCTTTTCTCTACGAGAGTTTACTTTTGAAGACTCAGAGTATGCGATCTGTGAAGCTGTAGTTTTTCCAATCTTGAGAGAAGTCTACCGTAATTACCGAGAAAATTTTACACTATGGAGTCATAAAACGCTTACATATGATGTAAATCTTACTGGAATACCTGATTATATTCTGGCTAATAAATCACCATTAGGTAAGGAAGTTTTTGAAAAACCCTTCTTAATTGCCGTTGAAGCTAAACGCGATGATTTTATTAAAGGGTGGGGACAGTGTTTAGCTGAAATGGTAGCAATTCAAAAAATTAATCAAAATTTAGAACAAGATATATATGGAATTGTATCCAACGGACAATTTTGGCAATTTGGTAAATTAAAGGGCAATATCTACACCAGAGAAATCAAATCATACACATTATCTGATATAGACAAATTATTTGCAGCACTTAACTATATTTTTATGCAGTGCCAGCGCGCGCTTGATTTATTTAATCGCGAACTAACTATTTAGAGGATATTTGAGAAGTATACTATTAAATTATAGCCTTATTTAATCCCCCCTAGCCAGAGTTACTAAGGGGGAAGAGTGGTTTTAGTCCCCTTAATAGTCCTCTCCAGGTAGGATACCGAGTCATTGCAAAACCCCGAAACCCGCCACACCAAATGGTGCGGCTAATTGAACAAAGCCCCAGGCTTCAAGCGTGTGAGCGTTATGGGCGTTATGGGCGTTGCGGGAGTTGTCGTCAAGCGGCTGCACAAAACGAGTCTAAACAAGATATTCAGGAAATTATAGAAAGGGCGCAGGTTGCTTCTGATAATATTGACCTGGATGAGCGGGAAACTCGGCGCCTCATCGATGTGCAGTTACGACAAGCTGGATGGGAAGCAGATTCGGAGAATATCACCTACGGTAAAGGTGTTCGTCCGACTAAGGGTAAAAATCTGGCTATTGCTGAAGTTCCTACTGGTGATGGTCGCGCTGACTATATATTATGTGTGGGTTTACAGGTAGTAGCAGTCGTTGAAGCTAAACGCCAAAGTACTGATGTATCTGGCGCCATTGACCAAGCGAAGCGTTATAGTCGCGGTTACATAGTTAGAGGTAATGAGATTTTACCAGGTAGTCCGTGGGGGGAATATAAAGTGCCGTTTGTGTTCGCAACCAATGGGCGCCCGTTTTTAAGACAGTTGGAAACAAAGAGTGGGATATGGTTTTGTGATGTACGCAAACCGTCAGATCTTCGCCGTTCCCTGAGTACATGGTATTCACCACAGGGTTTACAAGATTTATTGGCTGTTGATACCGAAACTGCACATCAGAAGTTACAGCAGGAAGGTTTTAATTATAATTTGACACTGCGTGACTACCAAATTAAGGCAATACAAAAAGTAGAAGCTGCATTGTCAGATGATGCTAGAAAAATATTAATTGCAATGGCAACCGGGACGGGTAAAACTAAAACTACTATTGCACTGGTTTATAGGCTTCTTAAAACAAAACGTTTCCGTCGTGTCTTATTCTTAGTTGACCGCACTGCATTGGGAGAGCAAGCATCAAATCTGATCAAAGAAACTCGCATAGAGAACTTACAAACGTTTGCTGATATATTTGATTTGAAAGATTTGGATTCGGTGGCGCCTGACCGTGATACAAAGGTACACATATCCACAGTTCAAGGATTTGTAAAACGGATTCTATATCCTAGTGATGACAGTTCCATACCTACGGCTGACCAATATGATTGTATAGTAGTTGACGAGCGCCATAGGGGTTATTTACTGGATAAAGAACTTAGCGACAGCGAGTTAACGTTTAGAGACTTTAATGACTATGTATCAAAATACCGGAGGGTGTTAGACCATTTTGATGCTGTCAAAATTGGTTTGACTGCTACACCCGCACTCCACACCACACAAATATTTGGTGAACCTGTATATACATATTCTTATAGAGAAGCAGTTTTAGAAGGTTGGTTAATAGATTATGAACCACCATACAAAATTACTACTGCGCTTTCAGAGGATGGTATTGTTTGGGAAGCTGGTCAGGAGATGGAATATTTTGACCCGTTGACAGGTAATATTGATTTGGTTCATGCACCTTCCGGAAGTCAGAATTGAGGTAGAAAGTTTTAATAGAAGGGTTGTAACTGAAGAGTTTAATCGGGTAGTGTGTGAATATTTGGCTCTTAATATCGACCCGTTACAACCAGAGAAAACATTAATATTCTGTGTCACCGACTCCCACGCGGATATAGTAGTTAATTTGCTGAAACTAGCACTACAAAATCAATATGGTAGCGTTGAAGATGATGCCGTTATTAAAATAACAGGCGCCGCAGATAAACCACTACAATTAATTAGACGCTTTAGAAACGAACAAAATCCCAAAATAGCCGTTACAGTAGACTTACTCACCACTGGGATAGACGTTCCAGCTATATGTAATTTAATGTTTATTCGTCGTGTTAATTCTCGGATATTGTACGAACAAATGTTAGGAAGGGCTACACGACGATGTGATGATATAGGTAAAGAAGTATTTAGAATATATGACGCTGTAAATTTGTACGATGCATTGAAAGATGTTTCTACAATGAAACCTGTTGCGGTAAGACCGAATATTACTTTTACTCAATTGGTAGAAGAGATTATTACAGTGGAAGATACTAATACTGTTGTTGACCAGCTTATTGCTAAATTACGGCGCCGGATTAATTCTAACCTCACCCCTAACCCCTCTCCTGCGAGGATGCTGCTGGCGAATGGTGGGTCTTACCCCTCGGTATCACGATTTTGCATTGTTTCTAGGAATGTAGAGACGCGTTCACGGAGTGTACCGAAGGTAAATTTCGCGTCTCTACACCTTTGTTTGTGTGAAATGATGGGCGCCACCCCCGAATCGCCAGCAGTATCCTGCGAGGAGAGGGGAAAATGCGAAGGTTGGTGAAGAAGGTGTAATGTACCAAACTGGTAATGATGATATTCAACGACGATTAGAAATTTCGGCAGGGATGCTATTTGAAGAATTAATAAATTACTGGCGCCAGTCTTCACCACAGCAATTAAAAGAATGGTTTAACAAGCGTAAAGGAATAGCTCAAATACTAGATGCTAAGGATGGAGGTAGAAAACCTGTACTTATATCTCGACATGCTGATGAACTGAGACGGGTAGAAAGGGGTTATGGTGGCGCCCAGAAACCTGAAGATTATCTAGACAGCTTTACAGCATTCCTGCGGGATAACCTTAATAAAATACCTGCTTTGATAGTAGTTACCCAACGCCCGCGCGAACTTACAAGGGCACAACTTAAGGAATTACGCATATTATTAGATGCATCTGGTTACACCGAGCGTAACGGCTCTTCCGTACTTTACGTGCTAAATCTGTTGAAAAATCAGGTTTAAATCTTTGCTGTGCTTATCTTAGAGCTATTAT
>NZ_RSCL01000002.1:295629-339131 GCF_003991905.1 Dulcicalothrix desertica PCC 7102
ATTTATTAGTTTATCAAGCTGTTATTAATATAATAGCTGATGTCGTTAATGATGAAGTTGCTCCATACTACAATAATATTATTTTTGGAAACGTCTATACAAGAAATTTGTAGTTTTAATTTTTTATCACACTTGACATAAAGTTTTTTATTAATTGTAAAACAGCGATGCTTAGGTCATATCCAAAATAAACGCTTCAAGTTCAGCTACAGAATATTGCGCTAACCCGTTGGTATACAAGTGATTTGTAAACGCGCTCGACATACGAGTAAAACAAAATGCTGGTTTATACTGCCGTTCTAGGTCTTTCCGTTTCTTTTTGCGCTCTGCTCTCGGTAAATTATATGTCAAACTACGAAGTTGTAATAATTGATACTCGTACTCTGCCTCTGACTGAATGAGAATATTTGAATCTTGTCGCAATTGCTCAGTACACCTTAATTTGCTTTGAAATAATTCATCTTTTACCTGTGCATCATCACCAACAAATTCAGATAGCACACCGATAACCGCCCATCGAGTCATGTAAACTTGGCTACTCATAATTGAGTCAAGAAGTTCCCAAAAATTTTCGGCGCCGAGCCAAGCCATCTCACCGATTAGTCTAGGTAATAAGATTGGGTCAGTGTCTCGATATGTATTAAAGGCTTGATTTAATACTGTCGTACTGCTATAGCTACAAGCTTTACCCAACGTATACACTACTTGCTTACGAGTAAAATGGTTTGGAGAAAAAAGGAGTTGTTCAAGATTTTTGACAATTAAAGACTCTGGATAACCTTTTACAAACTTCTCACGATTATGAGGTCGAGAACCTAAAACCAGCAAATCTCGAATGAAGAGACAAGTTGAGCCAAAAATTTCATCATTCCCTGATTGCAAAAGTTCATTGATGATGTTGCATAGTTCTGTGTCAGATATCGAGTTAACAATTTCAGCTAAATAATCTACATCTTGTAAGTGATTAAGGTAATGCAAAATTTTGCTTTTTATCATTTCCATTTAGCTCATTCTTCAATTAAAATCCGCTTTGTTGCGTTTAACAGGCATACTAAACTTAGTACCTTCTTGTGTATTTTCTTTCGTCGTTTCAGAGTGCGGCGCCGCTTCCCTTTTACGCAGTGAGAGAGCTTCTGCTTTCCTAAACTTACTAGCTTTGAGGAACTTAGGCGCCTCTTGTAATAGCATCCCTTGCAAGTGACTCAAAACAATCATGCATTTTTGTAATGAATAAATATTTATCAAGGAGATTCACGTGGGTCAGTAGCAGGAGGATGCAAACCAGCTATTACCCAAAAACCTCGCGCGCTACGTATTGAGTCATCTACTGGATATCTTTCATCATTCAAGTCTAGTCGCTCACATGTAGCTCTACCTTCTTGTGTAGTTCCTATAATTGTTTTACCGTCTTGTGACCAAGTAAAATGCTCAGACCAAATTTGTTCGCGAGGATTAAAAATTGGTACTTCAGATTGGGTTTGAGGGTCAATGGCTGTAACAAAATTGTAACGACGTTCATTACAGCGACGACATGCCAAAGCCAAATTATTACCATCATCCGAACCAGCAAGGGATTTTGGTCTTACATGGTCTACTGTAAACCTACTTGCAGAAATACGTTCCCAAGAATGACAATATTCACAAAGATAATTAGCTCTTGAACGCACCAACTCCTTAGTCGCATTATCAATCGTCATTTTTGAGCTACCAGCATTGCATTTATATGAGTGAAAATTCGGTCTAATTCGCCAATCTCCTCAAGCTCTATAGCTTCTTCAGTAGTTAGTAAATCTGTTTTTCTTCGCGACAAAAGTTCTTCCATTCGTGTTTGTAGTTTGTCGTTAAACTTAAACAGATTCAAATTATCCAATTTTTCAATTTGGATATTACTAAGCAAAGATGAAGGTCTAACTATTACTGTCGTCATACATAATGTAATATGGCTTGCTTAAAGTATGTGTATTGATTATAGCCTATAAAGAAAGCTAGAAGCATAGATGGTAACTGCTGTAAATAATAATAACGTTTATCACAAGTAAGTAGTTTAATAAATTGGTTGTCAGGGTTGTCAGAATGCTTGTATAGCAGTACTTTCAGGTTGTCAGTTAAGCTTGTCAGGTTTCAAATTGGTTGTCAGTTTTTAAATTAATTATTCTTTACATATATCTAAATGCTATGTGTGTGCATCTTTGCCGTATTCTTAAATATTGTAGTTGTACGCATGTGCAACGGAACATGTAGATAAAAGAAACCCGAGAAAGGCAAACAGTGGGTTGGAAATTAAATTGAAAATTCTTAATATTATGTCCAAGTATACGGCGCAAAGTGTTCCAAATACTAGTAGTACATTTGATGATATACATGCGCCTGATTCATCACAACGTAATCGGTTCAGCAGTTTTGATGATTTTAAAGCATTTATCCGTGGCGCCTTTATTTCGGGTAGCGGTATTGATTCTGAATTATTCGATGTTTGTGTAGAGTTTCATACTGACATTGAGTGTTTTGATGGTGGGGATGTGGAGGCGCCTATCCATGAAGAGTTGGGATGGAAGTTTACTCGGTTTAGTCACAAAGCCTCAGAACCGTTGTATGCAGCATTCTTGCGGAATGAGGATGGTAGTTTGTGGCAAGCGGTTGTTTCACTGTGGGACTCGGAACGCGAGCGACCTTACCGATATTTGGCGCCTACCAATAATGGAGATAGAGCATTCCTTCCACCTATCCCACCTGTAATTAGAAAACGCATTGCTTCAAACTATGGTATTGATGTACCGGAAACTGGTAGTTTTTGGGAATGGTGTACATCAATTGATGTGCCACGTATTGTAACTGAGGGTGGTAAGAAGGGACTGTGTGGATTATCGCTTGGCTATATCACGATTGCATTATATGGATGCACATGTGGCGCCATTACTAAAGATGAGGATGGTAATAAAGTTGAACCATTACTTACACCCGACTTGCAACGCGAAAGCGAGTGAAGATACCAAATGGTTGTTTGCATTTGACCGCGATGAAAAACAAACAGCCAAAATTGCTGTATCATCGGGTAAGAAGAAATTGCGTGCTGCACTCGATGCCGCTAACTGCCATTATATAGATATCATCTGGAAGGAAAGTGATGGTAAAGGATTGGATGACTTGGTTATGCGAGAAGGTAGCGGCGCGTTCAATTCTGCTTATGCAATAGCAATTGCAAAATTAGAGAAGCAATTTAATAGTACACATTTACGTAGTAAACCTAACAAAATTCCCGAAGCTGATATACTAGCGGCTGACATTGCATCCCACTACCTTCTCAAGTTGCTATGGAATGATGAGCATAAGACTTGGATGGTTTTTTCCCATAAAAATGATGGTATTTGGGCGCCTGTCACCGACCATTTTATTGAAACGTTAATTCAAACTACTCTTGAATCAAGAGGTATTAAAGGTTACGGTACTGACTCGTATATTACCAACATACGTAAGTTTTTAAGTCGAAAGCATATTTGTTAACTCCCAAACTGCGCTTAAACAACCGCGTATACTAAAAAAGTTGGTAACAAGTATTGATGAGTTGGACTGGTACTCAGCGTCATATGAGGGTTTAGGTGATTTATACGAAGACTTATTAGAAAGAAACGCATCCGAGAAAAAGTCCGGCGCCGGACAATATTTTACACCGCGTCCTTTAATTGATTGCATGGTGGAATTAATCAAACCCCAGGCAGGAGAACTCACTCAAGACCCGGTCGCAGGAACTGGGTGATTCGTAATTGCCGTAGATAGATATATAAAACGACACACGGATGACTTATTTAATCTTAGCGAAGCAGAACAATCTTTTCAACGCTATCAAGCATTCTACGGGATTGAATTAGTACAGGATGCTCATCGGTTGTTACTGATGAACATGTTATTACATGGCATTGAAAGCGAAGTTTCTTTGGGTGACACTTTATCTAGTGACGGGCAACAACTACCCAAAGCTGATGTTATTTTAACTAACCCCCCCTTTGGTACTAAAAAGGGTGGTGGACTACCAACGCGCGAAGATTTTACATTTCCTACAAGTAATAAACAGTTAGCGTTCCTACAACATATATATAGAGGGTTAAAACCTGGAGGACGCGCGGCAGTTGTATTACCTGACAACGTTTTATTTGAAGATGGGCAGGGTCGTAACATCCGCGCTGACTTGATGGATAAATGCAACCTGCACACAATATTAAGGTTGCCTACAGGGATATTTTACGCCCAAGGTGTCAAGACTAATGTGTTGTTCTTCCAACGTGGCGCCAGTGATAAGGGTAATACAAAAGCGGTATGGTTTTATGACATGCGTACTAATATGCCAGCTTTTGGTAAACGCACACCTTTAACCAAGGAGCATTTTAAACCGTTTGAAGAGCGCTTATGGTGATGACCCTAATGGTAACAGTCAGCGGGTCGATGAAGGGGAAAGTGGGAGATGGCGCCGTTTTACCAGAGAGGAAATATCTAAACGTGGAGAAAACCTAGATATTACCTGGTTACGGGATGAAAGTTTACAGTCAGGGGATAACTTACCGGAACCAGAAATTATTGCAGCTGAGATAATGACCAAGCTGCAAACCGCGATGGATGAGATGGAAGCGTTGATGCTGCTGTTGGAAGGAGACCCAGAGACCGAAGCGGAAACGGAAGCTTTGTTGGAATAAAATCGTTTGGTGTGTTGAAATTGTCGAATGTATTTAAATTGGTTTGGTCTGTTGAAATTGTAAAACGTATTTAGACCGCCTCGGAATGAAATTCGCTCGTCTAATAGTCCAAGTACGCTTAAACGTACTAATTATTCAAACATATAAAATCTCATTCCCATGCGGGTACGAGTAATATTACAGAATATGGCGCCCGGTCTCTCACTATTCGGCTGGGTTTTTTATTTGACTTGCTCCGCGTGGGATAGCGCGCCTGCTATTGGCGTAAGGTTAAATGTGATATTGATATGAATAATTAATTGCATAAGAAAAACTAATCATCAAAAATCTCTTCTTGTGGTATGGGGTAATAAAAGATTTTTTTAGTAAATGCATAAAGAAAATTTTTCAACTGTATGTAAAAACAGAAGCAACCAAACAATTGCTTAAACATTATCGCTCGACTGTGATTGCATAAAGAAAAATTTTCAACTGTATGTAAAAACAGAAGCAACCAATAATTTATCTCGACTGTATTTTTGACCTTTAATTACTTTGAAATAAACGGAGATTAAAAACATGAATTTCTCGACTTTAGAAATCCCTGCAAGCGAAGCAATACAACAATTTTACTGTCAGCCTTTCTTCAAAACCACTCTACTAGACTACACAATGGCAGGTCACCCATCAATTGCTCGTTGGGTAGTAAATTCTATTCATATTGATGACAGTGAAGGCGACACCCACTTTCTATTTGTTTCATCCGGCTCAGTTACTCTCAAAAGCTGTAACGGAGAGTTTTTATTGCAAGAAAACTGCTTTGCTGCAGTACCAGGTAACTTTTCTTTAGATGGTTCTGGGCAAGTTTTAGTCGCAACCCTTATAAACTACACTGGACTTTTTACAATTGGAGGTCCAATTGAACCTAGAGGGCGCCTTAATTATATTGATGGTTGTTCTTCAACAGTTTTGATTAATCCTTTAAAACGTGGAGAACCCTGCTTAAATTTCCTCTATGTTCCTCAAGGTATATCACAAACTCCTCATACCCATCCCTCATTGCGAATTGGGCTTGTTGCTGAAGGTAGCGGAACTTGTACAGTAAATGAAGGAACCTTCAAGATGGAGCCTGGAACAGTCTTCTGTCTTCCAGAAAACAAGTTACATAGCTTCTCGGCAATTGATAACTCTCTAAGCATTATTATATATCATCCAGATTCTGATGTCGGTCCAACTGATGATTCCCACACTATGTTGAATAATACTTTTGTTGGTAAAAAATCTGCTAAAGTTCTGGATGCAATTAAAACAAAATAGAAGTCGGTTTGTCTTCGACAATGATTGTCGAAGACAAAGTGACGAAAGTTGAAGCAACGTTCAAATCCCAAAAAACTGCCCGAAAAACTGTAAACAAGAGCTTTTGTAACCATGACTGCCTACAACAAATTAGCAAACAGTGTTTATCCTTATAAATTTAGCTGGGCTGTTCTTAAGAACCTGAAGGAAATTTTAGTCGAAGATTATGCGATTGTAATGAGACGTGACCCGGCTGCCTCTCATTGGTTAGAAGTATTACTGCTTTACCCCGGTCCTCAAGCAATAATCTTATATCGTATAGCTCATTTGCTCCACAAAAACCGCGTTTTCTTTCTGCCTCGCTTTATTTCTCATCTCGCGCGGCAACTAACAGGAATTGAAATTCACCCAGGTGCGGTTATTGGCAAAGGTGTATTTATCGACCACGGTATGGGAGTAGTTATTGGCGAAACCGCAGTGGTAGGAGATTATTGTTTACTTTATCAGGGTGTAACCCTCGGCGGCACAGGTAAAGAAATTGGTAAACGTCATCCTACCTTGGGTTGTAATGTTACTGTTGGCGCCGGAGCAAAAATTCTCGGCAATATTAATATCGGTAGTCACACCAGTGTTGGTGCTGCCAGTGTAGTTCTAAAAAATATACCGTCAAACTCTACAGTCGTTGGCATACCTGGTCAAATTGTTTCTAAACCAGCTTTATGCTAAGTAGATAAATAAACTAATGTTCGATTAAATACTTAACACCATTTTAGGAATATTTATGATTTTGTTAGGAAGTGATACAGAAACAAAGCCGACACGCGCAATGCGACAGGCAATTGCCAATGCAGAAGTTGGAGACGAGCAAAAAGGAGAAGACCCAACCGTTAACAAGTTACTAGAACGTGTTGCAGATTTACTAGGCAAAGAAGCTGCTCTTTTCTTTGCATGTGGAACGATTTGCAACTTTGTAGCAATCAAAACCCATACTCGCCCTGCTGATGTGGTGTTAGCAGAACACATGTCACACATTATTCGAGCGGAATCAGGGGGTGCGGCACTGAGTTCTGGTGTATTAATGGAACCAATAGCCAGCGAGCGAGGAATTTTTACAGTCAACGCAATTGAGCAAGCACTTGCAAGAGTTACAACAGCCCCTTATCTTTATTGTGCAATGCCACGCTTATTGTGTGTTGAGCAAACTCATAATTTTTCAGGGGGTAATGTTTGGCAGCTTTCTGAGTTACAGTCTGTTTGCGAGTTCTCCCGTCAAAAAGGTTTAGCTACCCACATGGACGGAGCAAGACTTTTAAATGCAGTTGTTGCATCGGGCACTTCGGCAAAGAATTTTTCGTCATGCGTTGATTCTGTCTGGATTGATTTTACCAAAGGGCTAGGCGCCCCAATGGGTGCTGTGCTTGCCGGTTCGCGAGAGTTCATATCAGAAGCACGTCGATATAAACACATTTTTGGTGGCGCCATGCGTCAAGCAGGGATTATTGCTGCTGGTTGTCTTCATGCACTTGACTATCATGTTGAACGTTTAATTGAAGACCACGACAATGCAACTTACCTAGCTCGTTCCCTGAGTACCATCGAAGGAGTTAAAGTTCGCGACACAAACCCCGATACAAACATTGTTTTCTTTGATGTTTCTCAACTAGGAATAGACAAAGGCATGTTTCTAAATTTGCTACAACAACACGGTGTAAAAATGGGAAGAGTTGGCCAATCAATTCGCGCTGTTACTCATTTGGATGTCTCGCGCGCTGATATCGATTTTGTAGTTGATACTGTTGCTTCATTAGTAAAATTCCTTGGTAGTGCAGCTATTAAAGCCGAACGTAAAGATATACTCCAATTAGAAAACGTCATTCAGTTCATACCCGCCTAGGACTTTTAGTCCGTTTGCTAATAGAAAAAGTCCATTAAAATGGACTGCGTAAACAAGTAACATTAATCACATATTTATTTTGAATAAAATCTCATTATCTTCAATCCATTAAAATGGACTTCGGCTATTCTTCTTAAAAATTTTATTACGCACTACGGGTATGAATAATATTACACAACGGCGCCTACACAATTAATATCGGGTTTACCGTACCCAGATTATTCATATTAACATCACCTCGCGCATATCTGTTCGGTTTTCATTAACATAAAAGTGATATAAGCCGTATTTCCAACCATTTCAACCTTTATTACTATAGGGACATAACGAAACAATATACCATCAGAATTTCACTTCAGTTGTAGCAGCATTAGATAAATTAGATGATGATAGTTTGTGGCAAGTTGCGCGCGCGAGCAAAACAACCCAAGATATGGAACGATACAACATATTGCTTGAGGGTAACTCTAACGGTACTCTTAGTGAGGAGGAACGTTTAGAGTTAATGGCACTGCGGCATGAAATGGACGCTTTTATGCTATGTAAAGCTACTGTAGCAGTATTACTCCGGTGGAGAGGACATAATATACAAACGTAGGTTTATAATAGTGTCTACATATATTTCTGAAAGTTTAAGAAATCAAATTGCATCGAAAGACTCTTCACGGTGTTGTTATTGTTTAACCACAGAGGCGAATAGTGGTATACCTATGACGTATGACCATATTAAACTCAAAATGGTACTTTATCCATTGGTAAACTACTTTCTGAGCGAGTTGGAAAGGAATTAAGTTGATTTTTATCTGTATCAAGATTAACCTTTGTGTGTACTAACATTAACTCGTCACGCTGTTGCCAAATAGTAAATATCTCCTCCCTACCATCGTTGAGTGTTACCGAATCAACTTGATAAATTCCGTTTGCTCGCTTTAATTTTAAACCTAACAAATTTAACAATCGACTGAGAATTTTTATGGTTGGAACTTGGTCGGTGTCTTTGATTAAGTTAATACCTAAAACTCGCTTTATATGTTGACTACACTGCAACACTGTGTTTTTAAGTCGATTTAAATCTGTTTCATGTTCTGTAAAGGTTCGTCCTGACTCTAAAAACTGCTGCATTCCTAACGCACGTAATGCTTCAACTTTTAATGTGTAAGTTTTTAAGTCGGGTAAAAACACTTTTCCATCACCTGATAATAGCTGTTGATACCATTCTTGTTTGTCTTTAAGTCTAAAATATTCGCTTTCGTGCGTGAGATGATAGTGTATTAATAACTGAGCATAATACCCTTGGTCATCACGCATCTTTAATTCTGGGGTTACGGAGACACCATAGCGTTGTCGAAGTGTATATTTATCTATTTGGTGACGTTCTTGTTCGCTATGTGAATGTTTGGCTGATATTTTCTCATACTCTACTTTATCTATATCTTTGGCGTTTGCAACAGCATTGGCGCCAGCTATTTGATTTTGACGTTTAATTTTCTTAATACTACAGCTAATTTCTTTAGATTTTTGCCGAGAATGGCGCCAGTCTTTTTGAACTTTAACAATTTCTAACATTAATCTGCGACGAGTTGGCAAGTCTTCAGGGTCTGTTGCCAAAAAAGCATGGCGTAAATCGCGGATAATATTTTGATGTACAGCGTTGCTGCGTAACCATATTTGATGACCATCTGCGATTAAACCATCTTTCATCGACTGACGGTACATACAAATTGAAGCATTTATACGTGCTGATAGTTTTGCCCAAGTTCGTAAATGTATAGGGTCATATACCAATGGTAAATCTACATCCACATGGTGTAAAGGACTTAGTAAGGCTAAATTTTCCTTTTGGTTTTCCTGATACCACTGTGATAGTAATCGATAGTTAGTGCTACCACTGCCAATTATTCCAATTCCTCGTTTTGCACACCATACTGCACGTGGTACAGAGTCACGAACACGCGATAATGCTTGTCTTGCTTCTGAGTCAGGAATTACACCTTGAAAAATACCGTAAACACGGTCAAAGTGCTGAACGTCGATACTAACACCTGTTCCTAAACTAGGTGTCACTAATACTAAATCGTAATCTGTAACTTTCTGATTGATTTCAGCAGCAAAGTCTACTGC
Source organism: Dulcicalothrix desertica PCC 7102 (assembly GCF_003991905.1). Classification (GTDB taxonomy): domain Bacteria; phylum Cyanobacteriota; class Cyanobacteriia; order Cyanobacteriales; family Nostocaceae; genus Dulcicalothrix; species Dulcicalothrix desertica. Next base: position 305,605 of record NZ_RSCL01000002.1, read on the forward strand.
TGCATGTCCAGGAGTATTAGTTGTGCTGCTGCTTATCACCAATGATTTAGGAGATATTCTATATAAACGCTCTAGACGTTCTCTTAAATAACGCTCAATCGTTTCACAGCTATATCTTCCTACACGACTATCGGTAGTAACATAACATTTACGTCCAGCTATTAAGTCAAGTTCAAGCTGTTGAATTAACGGAGTAGGGTTAGGAGAATCATAAAACGAGATATCCCAACCTTTCTCAGGTTGCCATTCATTTTCTAGCACCCAAGGAGTTATTTCTCTTCCTGCTAACTGCTGTATGTACTCCAGGGAAATATCTGATAAGTCAGCATCTTGGGCAATTACTAAACCACCTGTTGTTAACACAGTATTAATAAGTTGCTGGAATGCTTTGAGAAGCTTGACGCGCTTATCTTTACAAGTAGTACTATGAAGCAAGTGTGATAAAGACTGTTCAACTTCGTCTAAAATTATTATCCCACCTGCCCAATCATTCGCATTAAGTTTCCAAATTGAATCTACACACAAACCTAGAGAGTTCTGAGTGTTGAGTGCTGAGTGCTGAGTTTTAAGTGCTGGGTGTGCTGAATATGTGGTTGTATGTTCTCCAAATCCCCAGTCGATACCGATTTTGTCGCAGAGGAATTTTCCCAGTTGGATTCTATGGGTGATTAATAAAATGGGACGGTTATTTGCTTTTGCTGATTCGATTACTTTTTGTAGTGCAGTTGTTTTTCCCGTTCCTTTCGCTGACTTTACACCAACTAAACCAGAATTTGGCAGAGGTATTTCACCTAAATAACGACGATTTACTGTCAGTGCAGCATTTACAGTTAATTGAGCATGAGGTTTACAAAGAGCTAAATATGCCTCTAAATCTAAACTGTGACTATATATATTATCGACGGCATCGGCGCCTTGCTCAACAATAAATTCATCAACACCTTTTTCTTTTCCAGGTAACTTCATCACCTGAACAGCACAATTCTGAGATTGAAACAGTAAACCAAGCTGAGAAATAGCATTATCAACAGCAGCAATCTTTCTTGGTTCTGTCTCAAAATCGAAACAAATATAAAATTGGCGCCTGACTATAACTGTAAAAGCTGCTAAATCTGGTATAAGCTGCCGACTAATAACTTTACCAAATTCATTCTTATTAACACGATAACCACTAGTAATTCCAGGTATGGCAATTGCAACATAACCTAACGATAATAACGCAGCAGCTTTTTTAACACCCTCACAAATAATAACTGGTATAGAACGCTCAATTACCCACTGCCAAAAACCCTCAGCTTCACCACTTTCATTAATATATATATTCGCAGGTAAATCTATACCATAACGTTGACAAACTTTCTCCCACACAGGCAATGTCACACGTAAACAAAATACGCGCGTAGCTGTTCCTGGTGGATGCTCATACTTAATATTTTTACCCTTTTGATTAAGTCGAGGTTGATTTGGCTTAAAACAACCCCACTCCATCCCCTCCCAATTATTCAACGGGTCAAGTCCCGAACACCACCAACCCCCAGAACTCACGTGTGCATAACGCTGCAACCAGCTATTTCTGACCATTCCCGTATTAGTACGTGGAACCTGCTCAGAAATCAACAAGTAATCATAGGCGCCATTATCTTGAAGTGAACTGAAATTTAAGCTCGCGATGTCCGAATCAATACCACTACCTCGAACTAACTCGTCAAAATGCTGTGGATGCAGATAGTATCGATACATGTTACCTGAGCTTCAATGCTTCATACGATGCAAACAACTTAACACGCATCCACTTTTTTCGATATAGGTACTAAGTAAAGACTCTAGGGTAATCTATATTATATTGTAACCTAAAATACCTCGCTTCCCATTTCTCACTTTGCTCCCCCCAACCTTACCGTTCAATCAATAAGTATGTATTGTGATATTTTACATCTCATAAATTTTGTAAATCAGTAAGAAACCGGGTTTCTTCCACACTGAACATAACAATCCTCAAAATAAACGAAAAGAAACCCGGTTTCTCAGCGTCATTAAGGTTTAAAGGCGCCTGCAAAACTACAGAAACCGGGTTTCTTCCACACTGAACATAACAATCCTCAAAATAAACGAAAAGAAACCGGGTTTCTCAGCGTCATTAAGGTTTAAAGGCGCCTGCAAAACTACAGAAACCCGGTTTCTTCCACACTAAACATAACAATCCTCAAAATAAACGAAAAGAAACCGGGTTTCTCAGTACCAACGAAAAGTCAACGCATATCGAAAAACAACCATTCAGGTTTAAAGGCGCCATCTAAAATTAATAAACCGGGTTTCTTGTTATACTTAGTGTAAAAAAAACTGGGTTTTAAGGCGGCAATAGAAGTTGATAAACCGGGTTTCTTTTAGTTTAACTTCGAGATTGTTATACTTAGTGTAAAAGAAACCCGGTTTATGGAACCTCGCGATTCTGCACCAATAATAAAAATTTATCAGCAAGCTATCATTAAAACTTTATCGGAAGCTATTTCTACAAACGTATTTCCAGAGACATTACAAATTGTACAAATATTCGACCGACAATCAAATCGTTTTCAATTGCTTTGTCACGGTTGGGTAGATGAAGAACGAGTTTGGATTCAACACAATGAAAGAGATGTAGATATTGGAGAAGAGTTATCAAATAATGGTATTCCAAAATCGCAAATAGTTTTGGGGTTACATCGACCTTCTATTAGAGAGCTAAATTCAACTTATGCTAGTGAGTAATAATAGGCGTCTATTCTAAAATCAAATGTTTAAAGCTTTCTTCGTCCTGCTGAGACTCAACGAAAGAGCGGTAAGAATCTTCAGTTGCTAGATATTCTAAATCAAAATATTCCAGTATCTTATCTTTTTTAACAAAACTATCTTTTTTTGGAATTATGTAGTCTAGGTAACTTGAGTATATCCAATCTTGAGGTTTTTTGACTAAGTTGGCGCCGACTGGGTTTAAATGAATGTAGCGTGATAGGTGTAATAAGTATTCGTCTGTATCTACGTGGATGGATTGAAATGGCCCTTGGAAGAGTGAACCTACTCTGTTGAAGCGGTTGTTAATGGCTTTTGTGTATGATAAGGCGAATGCTTGCATTAATTCTGATAGATTATCGTTGTTAAGGTGAATTAATAGGTGGTAGTGGTTGGGCATTAAGCAATATGCTATTATTTCGACTTGATTGTCTATTAGGTGTTTTTTGATGAGCCGTTGGAAGTATGAGTAGTTTTGATTTTGAAAGAATATTTTTTGACGATTGTTTCCTCGGTTGTATATGTGATAATAGTTTCCTGATTTAAATTCTGTTTTGCGAATTGGCATAAAGTTGTATTTTATAGTTTTTCTTTTATAGCTTTTTTTGTTTTTTTATGCCAATTGTTTAATAAATCTTAGAAACCTGGTTTCCTTTGGGTTCATTTGAGGATTGTTTTGTTCAGTGCTGGGGAAACCAGGTTTCGGTTTCTTTTTAGTTTGCCCTTTTTTGGCAGACCTTAATAAAATTTAGAAACCTGGTTTCCTTTGGGTTTATTTGAGGATTGTTTTGTTCAGTGCTGGGGAAACCAGGTTTCTTTTTAGTTTGCTAGCCGCAGCGAAGGCTCCTAGTACTGCTAAACCTAATACTGAGCCAGCTTCTGGAATTCGAGTGCTATGAGTGTTATTTATATCTAATACTTGGACGCGACCTTGGAAAAAATCGCCTACATAAAGCTTGCCATCTTTGAGACTTGTACCACCCGTCCAGTTAAACTTACCTGGTTCAAGGTCGAGTGGGTTGCCGTAGGGAGGGCCGTCTAAGGCTGGAGGTGGTACAATTTGACCTGATGCATTAACGGCAGGTTGACCGTATGCAGTGAGGAAATTACCGTTTTTGTCAAATACTTGAACGCGGCTATTTATTGAGTCAGCGACATAGATATTATCATTCTCGTCTACTTCAATACCAATTGGCTGATTAAACTCCCCAGGCTCGGCGCCAAGTTTACCAAAGGTCAATAAAGGCTTTCCTTCTGGGTCAAGAACTTGAACGCGGTTATTAAACTGGTCAGCAACATAAATGTTTCCTGTATTAGAAGATATTCTTACGCCTGCTGGGCCTTGAAGTTGCCCTGCCCCAGTCCCTGAACTACCGATGCTGCCGATAATATCGCCATTGGGATTAAATTTAATAATTCGGTCATTGCTGAAATCGCCCACATAGAGATTATTATCTTTATCAAATGTCACACCAGATGGGCCAAAAAATAACCTACCCTCTTTAAGACCGCCAAATTGACCTTGACCAATTGAATTGAGGTAATTACCTTGGCTATCGAACACATTCACGCGGTTGTTATTAACATCACCTACATATAGATTTCCAGTTTTTGGAGAGAATTCCAGCGTTGATGGTTCTTTGAACTGTCCGGCGCCACTGCCTGTACTACCAATTCCTTTGATATAGTTACCATAACTATCGAATACATCCACCCTATCAGCTCCGCGACCAGCACTAATAAAAATATTCCCAGTTTCTGATTGCTTGGTTATGCCTTGAGGAACTGCAAGGGTTCCAGGCATTCCTGGAATTTCACCTAAAGTTAAGTCAGCAGGTCTACCAATACTTGTGTTGTATGTCAAGCTTACTGCTCCTGCTTGGGTTGCTGTTGCCAAAACAAAGCATCCAGTACTAGCAATAGCTATTGATAAATTTTTTAATGCTTTCATTCGGTTGAACTCCTGATTCTATAATTCTGATAGGGACTCCTCAAACGCGCATGAAAATAACAGTGCAATTGCACCTTACTTACACCCATAGCGCGCATATTTTAGCTTCCAAAAAATAAATTAATCCATCTTGTGGGGTGGGCATCCTTGCCCGCCCTCTATATAAGACACTCGCCCTCTATATAAGACGTTGTTCTTAGTCACTCTAATAGTTACTATAAGTTATCTGCTAATAATGTAAAGTAGGTACTTTAAAGTAACCAAGTCACCTTCAATTAACTACTTATGTCTCTATCTAACAAATCTACAAGTTGTCCCATAACTGCACTGACAAACCTGCTAATTGGTCCTTGGACACTATACATTCTTTGGATTTTGCGCTCAAAAGGACCTACTCGTTTTGGTGCTTTAAAACGTCAGCTTGAAGGAATATCTTCAAAAATTCTTACTGAAAGACTACGAATGCTTGAGGAAGCAGAGGTTATTTATCGTCTTTATGAACCAACCATTCCACCTCAAGTTACCTATGGTTTAACAGAACGCGCGCAAGACTTAATCGTAGTCTTAGACCAACTTGAAACGGTTGCTCATAAATGGTATGCAAAAGAGCAAAAAATAGAACCGTTAACTAAAGCCTAATAACTGCATTGTTCGCAAATTAAAGCTGAAAAAATAGGCGCCAACCAACTAAATAACGGCGGATATTAAGTCAGCAATAAAAAATTCAAATATATAAAAATATGTCAAAAATATTAATACTGTAGCGATTATTTAGAGTTTGCTATTGCTTTTGTAAAGTAATAATGCTTTAATGTTAAGAAACGTAAAGAATATACGTAAATAAAAAAGCGCCCTCAGTGGTGGTTCACTGAAGGCGTTGTATGTCCAGGGTTTAGAGGCGTGAGAAATCACGTCTCTACTATATTTAACCGTTAATAGCAGGCGCCGCAATAGCTACAGGAGTCGGTTCACCGCTAGCAAGGTCAAGAGGGAAGTTGTGAGCATTGCGCTCGTGCATTACTTCCATACCGAGGTTAGCACGGTTGATAACGTCAGCCCAGGTATTGATAACACGACCTTCGCTATCAAGTACTGATTGGTTGAAGTTGAAACCGTTTAAGTTGAAAGCCATTGTGGAAATACCCAATGCTGTCAACCAGATACATACAACAGGCCAAGCACCTAAGAAGAAGTGCAAAGAACGGCTGTTGTTGAATGAAGCGTATTGGAAAATTAAACGACCGAAGTAACCGTGTGCTGCAACGATGTTGTAGGTTTCTTCTTCTTGACCGAACTTGTAACCATAGTTTTGGCTTTCAGTTTCGCTGGTTTCACGAACCAAGGAAGATGTCACCAATGAACCGTGCATTGCAGAGAATAAGCTACCACCGAATACACCCGCTACACCTAATTGGTGGAAGGGATGCATCAAAATATTGTGTTCTGCTTGGAATACCAACATGAAGTTGAAGGTACCAGAGATACCTAAAGGCATACCATCAGAGAACGAACCTTGACCAATTGGGTAAATCAAGAATACTGCGGCTGCTGATGCCAAAGGAGCAGAGTAAGCAACGCAAATCCAAGGACGCATTCCCAAGCGGTAAGATAATTCCCACTGACGACCTAGGTAGCCGAAGCAACCAATTAAGAAGTGGAAAATTACCAACTGGTAAGGACCACCGTTATACAACCACTCATCTAAAGAAGCTGCTTCCCAGATTGGGTAGAAATGTAAACCGATAGCGTTAGAAGAAGGAACAACTGCACCAGAAATGATGTTGTTTCCGTAAATCAAAGAACCAGCTACTGGCTCGCGGATACCATCGATATCAACGGGGGGTGCTGCTACAAATGCAATAATGAAGCAGATGGTTGCTGACAACAAGGTAGGAATCATCAACACGCCGAACCAACCTACATAAATGCGGTTTTCGGTGCTGGTAACCCAGTTGCAGAACCGTTCCCATACGTTTCCGCTATCGCGACGTTGTAAGGTTGCAGTCATGTTCTTATTAATGCGAAATAATGTGAAGTTTGATCAAGTAAATTTAATTTACCTGTAATTTCAACTTTACACGCATTCACTTAATAAGAGTATCTACTCAGTATTTAATTTACTAATACTTTCTATTAGGTTTATTTATACAAAATCTAACCTAACGTTCGATAGGTCTAAATTCTTAACGGTTGCAATTTACCTGAAATGTTTCCTGGACAACGTTTTCAAGGATTTTACTTCGCTATAATATGAAGTTATGTAAAGAATATATTAAGCACCTTTTGATGCATTCTCAATATATCTAAACATCAGTTTACATAACTTATCTCATTTTTGTCAATATAAATTAAATAACAGGCAGGATGCCTGTTCCACAAGATAAATCCACAAGAGAAATTAGTATTCAAAGTAGATGAATGGTAAACTACCTTGCGGCGCCAGTATCCAAACGAGATAAAAGCATAACGGCACGAACAGAACTTTGAGGTGCCAATTGAATTCAAGTTTGAGATGACGCTTAAATAGATAAGATATCGCCATACCTAAAAATACAGCACCTAGTAACAGCGCAACTTGAGACTGACTTATTTTCAAAGCTTCGACATACACAAGTTGTGAAAACTGAGCGTCAGCACTATGTCCCCAAAGTTTTTTTGTAGCTTGCATTGAGTCGCGTAGGTCAGGTAAGCGGAACCATATCCACGATGTAAACACCATTAGCTGTGTTACCAACCACGCCACAATAACACCAATTGGTGACTGCCAAAAATATTCGAGAAATTCTATACGGTCACTAACTTTATCAACTAGTCGATGCACGACTAAAGCTAAACCATGCCAGAACCCCCATACAATAAACCCTAATGCGGCGCCATGCCAAACACCACACACAACCATCACAATTACCAGGTTGACACATGTACGTTCCAACCCAGCACGTGAACCACCAAGTGGAAAGTATAGGTAATTTCGCAACCAGTCCCCTAAAGTCATATGCCAACGGCGCCAAAAATCAGCAATACTCGTACTGAAGTAAGGTGAATCAAAGTTTTCTGGCAACACTAACCCAAATAACATCGCACTGCCACGAGCTATATCTACATATCCACTAAAATCCAAATACAACTGCAAACCATATGCAAACGTTGCTAACCATATATCTGTACTACCTGCGCGTTGTAAGTTACCGAAACAAATATCGACAAAAACACCGATATTATCGGCGAATAATCCTTTTTTGACGGCGCCCTTCGCTATCAGCCATAATGCGTCAGATATTACATTCGCACTTGGCAATGCTGCTTTGAATTGATTTGTAAGTTGATGAAAGCGTGTTATTGGGCCTGAAGTGACTTTGAAAAATAGTAACTTGTAAGTCGCGAATTTGATTAAATTGTTTGTCGCAGGGGCGCCACGATAAACGTCTACTAGATACGCGATGCACTCAAATACAAAGTAAGATATTCCAAGCGGCGCCAGTAGTTTGAATGTATCTAATCCCAAGCCTTTAATTGTAGCTTCGGGTAAGGCAAATTTTAAAAAGGGTACTAGGTATTTAAAACCAAATAGTAAAAATATATTTAAGACTATACCTATACATACTAAAGTTAAACGGCGCCGATTCCAGTCAGCTTGAGCGTATTCCCAATCTTCGTTAGATATACCCGCATTTTGATTATGTTCTCCGGGTGAGGTGTTTTGTCCTATTTCAAGTCCTAGACGATAGTTTATATAAACGAGTACTAGTAATAATGGTAAATACTGAGGCTGATACGATATATAAAATACTACGCTTGCTAACAATAATATGAACAAACGCAGTTTCTCATCGCCGACAGACCAATAAATACCGAGAACACTCAGTAAAAATAATCCGTATAATATTGAAATGAAATTCATTTTTTATTTATCCAGGGAATCATTGGGTCTTTGGCAAGCTTGTTTGACACTTCGTAGGCACCGTAGCGGTTAAGATGACTAGGGTCTGAGAAAAAGTCATTTTTTTGTGGGAAAAGTAATCCTAAGTCGCGGAACACAAAGTGCGAACGTTCGGATGCCGTTTGTATCATGTACTGCTGGAATAGTTGCTCGAACTGTGTACGAACTGGGTCTAAGTATTCACTTGTTAATGGCATGTTGGCGAATACTAAGGATATTTTTTGCGACTGGGTGAACTTTAATATTTCTTGCAGTGCTAAGTCTTGGTCTCCTCCAAGTAAAAATCCTTTATAGTCGTTGTCATAGCTACCACTCACTTTTGAATGTTTTTGGTAATAAACACTAGGGTCAAAACGTATTGATAGTGGTAAAAAGCCATCAAAATCAACTGATTGTACTGGTTCTTCTGCGTCTTTGCCATTTATTTGATTTGATGACGCTTTATTTTTATCTACACCTGTTAGAGCATCTAATTTGGCGCCTAGTACTGCTTTGAGTTGGTTACGATTTTGGTAAGCTCCTGATAATGAACCTAATTTCTCGTTCAACCAATCGTTAGCTGCTTGATAGCTGTTTTTTCGCTGGTCGTTTGATTTGGTTTTAGATTTAGTTTCTTGTGCTGTATCTGTATCTCCACGAGCTATTGATTTTTCAATGGCTTGTTTATAACCTGGAGATGCTGCTATTGACCGGAATGTAGTGTCCTCGCGTCCACTGTTGAAGGCACGGGCGCCGTCTGCCCAGATAATTAATTTGGGTAGTTCAGATGGTTCTAAGACTTTACGCAATATAAAGTTAACGACTTGGGCAGTGGCGCCGTTTATACCAAAGTTAAAGACATCTAAATTGCGGTAGCCTTGAGTTGCTAGAGCTTTAGATAAGGCTACTGGGTCAACACCTCGTAGAGCGCGCGAAGAACCAATAATTAATATATCTGGTGGCTGCCCGCCGTTTTTCTGTAATCTTTGCCGATATAATGCTAGTTGCTCATCGAGTTGACGCGCATTAAAAGTTGGCGACTGAGTACGCGCTGCTAATAATATTGCCGTTGCAGTTCCTGATGGACTACGGCTAATTTCACTACCTGTTGTTTGCGTAAATGCCGATGCGTTGAAGGCTTGATTCTCTTTTGGTGCGGTGTCTGCTGTGAAGGACGCATTAACATCATTCGGATTGGGGGTTTGCGGAACTTGACTAGTAGTTAATGTTGGTACGGGTTGCTGTGAAAATTTATTTAATACCCAATCGGTTTGTAATGTTAACAATAACCCGACTGTTGCCCATACTAATGCCGAAGCATTTGATTTCGCGCGTCCATTAGGTGCGCTATTCGCATCCTCTTTGTCTTTGAATAGCTGTGTGGCAAGTAAAAGTTTTCTTGCGCTTATACCCCAATTTTGCACTGCTTGCTTAACAAAAGTTTGAACTTCATCTGATGTTAAGTCTTGACGCAGTACTGGTTCATCGGTTGGTGGTAAGAGTTCGCGAACATAACTTGATGTTGCTGCAAATTCTGGCGCCGGTTCGGGAACATATCGTTGTCTTGCTGCAAAGTCTACACCATAATGCCATGATGCTTCTTTATTACCTGCACGGCGCCCATAAACGCGCACTCCTAATATCCCTGGCATTTTGAGTTGTCGCAGTAACTTAACTACTTGAGTTGTTACTTGTTTACGGTCTGGAGATACGGCCGCATCGCACATCACATGCATTAAATCTCCCTTTCGCAATAACAATACCCGCATACCACCTGTTTTGAGGCGCCAATATAAGTCAGAATTTAATAAACGCTCTAGTAAAAATACAAGTGCTGGTTCATCTCCATTTGAAGCAAGTTCAATTGTTGGTATTGATAAAGCAGGGTGATATGAAGCAGGAAGCGTTAACCAATCTATCCAAGCTGGTTCTGCATCTGTGCTGACTTGCCCGTATATAGTCGCCGCTGTTATTCCTTGGGGTGCAATATCATTTAAGCAAGCACCTACTTCTTTTATGCATAACCCGCGTCTTGGCGCCGTTTCTCCATTTGACCGAACGTTCGTACAAAATACGTGAAGCGTTGATTCGTTGAGTGAAGTAGTAACTTTAATTTTGTCAGCTAATTTTTCATTCAAATAAGAAGCTATTGCTTGCACATCTCCCCAACGTGCCCAGTCTTTGAGCATAACCTCGGTTGGGGTTAAATCAATTCGCAACATCCAGTCAGGTTTTGGCTCTCCTTGGACGTGGCAAACAATAACAGCATCTTGATAACCTGCTAGTTTAAGGTGACGTAGTTTTTGGGCAACAGGTTCAGCAATTATTGAGGGGTCTGGACTATAGCTCGATTTACATAGTATCCATAGACGATTCTTATTATTGTTATTATCTTGGTTTTTGACTTTAACGCGAACACCAATACCCAAAGAACTCAGAGTTTCGCTTAAATACCTAGCAATTGCTTCGGGGTCACCTTTTTTGGCTAAACTCTCGTTCGAGACAATTATGGCGCCTGTTGTATGTTGGGTACGTTTCGCATCTAGAAGCAGGGCCACGTTGACTTGTTCGAGATGACGGTCAAGTTGATTAAGATAAACTCGGTGACACCATTCGGGACGCTTGACGGCTTTTTTTCTACCGTAGACAAATACTTGATATATAGATGGCTGTTCGCTACCATCGCTATTTTTTAACGCTTCTAAGTCTGTTTGCTGTAAAGCTTTAAGTAAATCGGACAATGTTTGCCACCGCTGTGGACACTCAATAGCTTCACATAAAATATGTAGGTCATTTCCCTGCAACCGGATTTTCACCCCTAGAGTGTTTATACCAGTTGCTTGACTCACCCACTGCACTATTGTTTTTTGACGGTCAGGTAGTACTGTTTTCATGGAAATGGCTTAGGGGTAGTAGATAGTGGTATTTTGGGGGCTAATTGGTTGGGGGCTATTAACAACAACAGATTGTTTGTAAACTAGAACGATAGAATCATTACATCATGAAATTTTTTTAACATTTTTTTCCCACTTATCCTACAACAACTCAAAAAACATAATGCGTACTAATTCCGATAATCACGGGTCGAACCCATTGTCGTTGATTCCTCAATCTATCCTCCTCCAAATTGGTACAGTTTCGGTGTTCACGCTGGTTTTAGCACAAAAAAGTGCAACTGACGCTTTAACTGCATTAGGACAAGCTAGCGAAGAGTTACTTCGAGGTGAACGTTTACCTATCCTAGAGTTCCCCAATTCAACGAATAAATCAACCGAATCAAGGTAAAGATAATCAAACTTTTTTCTGTAACAAATCATACATTTTTGCTATAAAAGTTTGCGGTACTTTCCCTACCCATATTTCTCTCAATGCCCAATAATTAAAAAGTCCGATAGCTCTACTACAACAGGATATGAGTTCCCTTTTATACTCTTCCACCGAAGCTGCTAATAACTACCCTGCATCTGATTTATTTTTGCGCCATCGTCTCCAGGTCATGGAGGAGTTATGGGAAACCGTGCTGCGTCAAGAGTGTGGTCAGGAGATGGTGGACTTACTGCGGCAGTTACGCGATTTATGTTCGCCAGAAGGACAAGCAACTCAAGACCAAGCAACCGAAGTTTTTAAGTTGATTGAACAACTTAGTATTAACGAAGCAATCCGCGCAGCACGGGCATTTGCCCTGTACTTTCAATTGATTAATATCATTGAGCAGGACTATGAGCAAAGGCAGCAGATGACGAGGTATGAGGTGGAGCCAACTGCCGAAGTTGAGGATACCTTGCCTACTATCGTCCAAGGCGATAATGTCGAGGGACTTCCTGTTAATAGTGGACTTGGTGCGGATTTACTAACAAAAAGCTGGCGTAACTCAGCGTCAAATAAACAGAGGGGTACATTTGCTGCACTCTTCCCTGATTTATTTAACCTCAACGTGCCGCCACAGTTGATTCAACGATTAATAACACAACTCGATGTACAGTTAGTGTTCACAGCGCACCCTACAGAAATTGTTCGCCATACAATTCGTGGTAAACAGCGTCGAGTTGTACAGTTATTGCAAGAACTCGATGCTTTAGAAAAGCGTTTAGGAGGCGCCGCACTTCCTCAACGTTGGGAAGCTCTTGAGTTACGATTACAGCTTATCGAAGAAATACGTTTATGGTGGCGTACTGATGAACTACATCAGTTTAAACCATCGGTGTTAGATGAAGTTGATTATGCGCTGCACTACTTCCAAGAAGTATTATTCGATGGTATTCCCCAGCTATACCGACGCTTTAAACAAACCCTAAACGCGACGTATCCTTGGCTAGAACCACCAAGCAAAAACTTTTGTAAATTTGGTTCGTGGGTTGGTGGTGACAGAGACGGAAATCCTTCTGTAACACCCGCTATTACTTGGGAAACAGCTTGCTACCAGCGCAATATAGTTCTACAAAAATATATTGACTCAGTAAAAGAACTGCGTGAATTATTAAGCGTTTCGATGCAGTGGAGTGATGTACTACCTGATTTACTCGAATCGTTAGAACTTGAACAATCGCAAATGAGCAAAGTTTACGATGAACTGGCACTGCGATATCGTCAAGAGCCATATCGTTTGAAGTTATCGTATATTCTCAAGCGATTAGAAAATACACTCTCACGTAACTCAGCGCTGCAAAAAGGTGAGAGTATTAAAGAAATCTCTACTCCTGCTTATGGGTCGGGAGAAGATTTCTTAGCGGAACTGCGATTAATTCAGCGAAACCTCAAGGAAACAGGTTTAACTTCGCAGCTTCTCGAAAATCTGATTTGTCAAGTTGAAATTTTCGGCTTTAATTTAACAAAAATAGATATTCGCCAAGAATCATCGCGCCACAGTGATGCGCTCAACGAAATTCTCGAATACATGGGTATTCATTCAAAACCCTACAATGAGCTTTCTGAGGCTGAACGTGTCGAATGGTTAATTAGTGAACTCAAAACTCGGCGCCCCTTAACTTCTGCGGAGTTACCATTCTCTGAAAAAACTAACGACGTTATCGAAACGATGCGTATTGTTAGGTCATTACAACAAGAGTTTGGTTATAACATTTGTCAAACCTACATTATTAGTATGTGTCGCGAAGTTAGCGACGTGTTAGAAGTATTACTGTTTGCCAAAGAAGCAGGACTTTATGACCCAGGAACGGCAGTAGGAACAATACAAGTAGTTCCATTATTTGAAACCGTCGAAGATTTACTGCGGTCGCGCGCAGTAATGCAGCAATTATTCGAGTTGCCTTTATACCGTGCAATGCTAGCAGGTGGGTATGCCGTAATCGAGCATAAAGAATCATTGGCGCCATCTTTACTATCTCCTCCAACACCGCCATTACCTCGTTCTCCTGAGTCTCCACCACCTTTGACTCCTAACCTTCAAGAAGTAATGTTGGGATATTCAGATAGTAATAAAGACTCTGGCTTCTTGAGTAGTAACTGGGAAATTCACAAAGCCCAAAAAAGCTTACAAGAAATTGCTGAGAAATACGGTATAAACTTACGCATATTTCATGGACGTGGTGGTTCAGTAGGTCGCGGTGGTGGGCCAGCATATGAAGCCATTTTGGCGCAACCAGGGCACAGTATAAACGGACGCATCAAAATTACAGAACAAGGTGAAGTGCTAGCATCGAAATACTCGTTGCGTGATTTAGCATTATATAACTTAGAAACAATAACCAGTGCTGTAATTCAAGCTAGTTTACTGCGAACAGGGTTTGATGATATCGAACCTTGGAACGAGATAATGGAGGAATTAGCGACTCGTTCGCGTAGTCATTACCGTGCATTGATATACGAACAACCCGACTTTATCGACTTCTTCCATTCATGCACACCCATCGAAGAAATTAGCCAATTACAAATTAGTTCGCGTCCAGCAAGGCGCCCATCTGGTAAAAAAGACTTAACAGGGTTACGCGCTATTCCGTGGGTATTTAGTTGGACACAAACTAGGTTCTTATTGCCATCATGGTATGGAGTTGGAACAGCACTCCAGGAATTTTTGGATGAAGAACCAAAAGAACACATGACACTGCTGCGATATTTCTACATGAAATGGCCATTCTTCAAAATGGTTGTTTCTAAAGCGGAAATGACGCTAGCAAAAGTTGACCTGCTAATGGCACACCATTACGTCCAAGAATTATCACATCCAGACGACCGTGCCAGATTCGCTGTTGTGTTCGAGCAAATAGCCAAAGAATTCTATCTCACCCGCAACATTGTACTGCAAATCACCGGACACAAAAATCTTCTTGATGGCGACCCAGTTTTACAACGCTCCGTTCAATTGCGTAATGGAACAATTGTACCGTTAGGATTCATACAAGTCTCCTTGCTCAAGCGTTTACGTCAAGCCAAAAACATTACAACATCGGGTGTAATCCATTCCCGCTACAGTAAAGGTGAACTGTTACGAGGCGCCTTGCTTACCATCAATGGTATTGCCGCAGGAATGAGAAATACAGGCTGAACCCTCTTGCTCTTGTGGAACGGGCATCCTGCCCGTTTCAAATTATAGAATCTTTTTAAATTTGTAATATGACTAAAAAGCGCGTATTAATTTGCACTTTTATAGCTCTAACATCAGGATTTTTTGCCGGCTTCACAGGTTGGCAAATCTCGATGAACTTGAAGAGCCAAAAGTGTCAAAATCAAGTTTGGGGAGTAAGAGAATTATGCACAGCATCAGTAGCTCCTGGCGCCATGTGGTCAGGAAGCACTACTGGTTTATGGACAGGCACAATTTTAGGCGCCTTTGTAGGTAGCTTAGTGACTAAAAAGAAGTAAACTCCAACTCAGCCAAACTCGTCCATTCGCTGGTACTGGTGTCGTAACAATACCATTGCCCGTCTTTGCCGCGATAACAAAAAAGCGAACGACTACCAGCACTAAAATCATCAGTTAAGTAGTATAAAACACCGCGAAACGGAAAAGTCTTGCGACTCAGCCGTTTAGCAACCGCTTGATTGGGACATTCCACAACAAACACAGGCAAATCATCAAGATGTGTTAGTGAAAAAAAACACATCCGTAAAATCGCACGCAACCAACTTTCGGAACTATCGAAATAGCTATCAATAATTTTATTGGTCAGAGCTTGCTCCAGCGAACGATTCCTTATATCTGGAACATCCAGGTCCGACATAGCATTACCACCTATCGCAACACATGACTGGTGCTTAGGTTAAACCATAAAACCCCTTACTGGCAAGTCTCTTCATCAAAATCATCTACTAGACTGCATTTTGAAGCGAATCGTTAAGGAGGCGCCGAGAGTTGGTAAAATTTACAATGCAATGCCAGAAAGAAAAAAGTCATGTCTGCCGAAACCAGCCAAGCAAACCAAGATACCAAAGGTGCTGATGCCATTGATGAAGCAATCGCACGTGGAATTGATTTTGATGGAACTTCCATTCCAGAAGCAAAACTAGAATTGTATAACAAAGTCATGGGACTCGAAGCAAACCGTCAACGTAGTGGTGTATCTAATACCATGCGTTCGCGTATAGTCCGCATAGGCGCCAAACATATTCCCCAAGAAGAACTTAACCAAATGCTTAATGGCGCCGGCTTTGCTGAATTAAAAGAAAAAGAAGTCGCTTTTTACTACGGCGGTAAATAATTAATGTTGTAGAGACGCGATTTATCGCGTATCCATACAATCCGCAATAAAGACGCGATTTATCGCGTCTCTACATTTTATGGTTTCCAAAAATCGCTGACTGAATAACCCAAATCAGCTAACATGTGTCGTAGCAAAGGTAAACTTAACCCAATCACATTACTGTGACAACCTTCAATTTTCTCAACAAACACACTTCCTTTACCTTCTAAAGCAAAGGCGCCTGCACAGTTTAAAGGTTCACCTGTTGCCACATAAGTTCTTATCTCCGAATCACTTGCATTCGCAAAGTAAACTTTTGTAATTTGACACTTGACAATCATTCGATTTTGTGAAGTGTCTATCAAAACGTGACCAGTTAGCAAGTCACCAATTTGACCGCGCATTTCGTGCCAACGAGAAATAGCTTCTTCGGGACTAGCTGGTTTACCGTGAATTTCACCGTTGACAGCCAATACCGAATCACAACCCATAACAACAGCAGATTCAAATTTTGGTGCAATTCTCTCAGCTTTACGCTGGGCAAGTATCTGCACCAATAATACAGGGTCGCGTGACTGCACTTGTGATTCATCAAAATGACTTACAGAAACTACTGGTTCAATACCAATAGTTTGTAACAAGCGACGACGCGCAGGGGAAGCAGAAGCAAGTACAAATTGTGGAACAAATTGTGGAACGCCCATCATTAATATACTTTGAACGAATCTATCGAATCTTGAATGAAACGCTTGACTCTTGGCCAACGTTTTTCTGTAACTGAGGCGTTGAAAGTAAACAACTTACCACGACTAACAGTTACATTGGCAAGATTATGACGTTTTTTATTATTAGGGAGTTTAATTAAATATTCCAACTTATAATAAACCTTGCCGTCAACTTCTCTTTGAGCATCGTTAATTAATTCAGCTTCACGACCAGACCCTTCAGGTGCCAGAGCGCTTTTACCAAGTTTATATCCAACTTCTCCAGGTGTTCCCAGTTCCGTTAGTGTCTTACTATCAGGAACAGGACTAATAACGACAGAGATATTCTCAGAAGGCTCGATAATATCATGGAACACCACAACCGGACCATTCGCCACTTTAACTTGCACCCAGCCATTAGGATATGAGAACTCATAGCCATTATCAGTATCTGTAAAATTCTTCAGCCCAGCCGCAGCAGCAATATCCGAATAGCTGAAACTTAAGCTAAAAACCAATAGTACAATCAATCCAATACGTTTCCACATTTCTTTTCAATCCTTTAGGGGCGCCAAGCAATAATATATTTCAAAAAAATATTTTTGTAATATTTCGTTAACATTGTCTCATCAAGCGTGACCATTAAGGAACCATGTCATATACAACATGTGAAGTACGCTGGTTTATTCCCGGCGCCATCCCTACTAGCTTTAAAACCTGGTTTGAACCATCACAACAACCAGAACAGCGTACTGATATTTATTTATACGCACCAGGAAATGATTTTGTTGGTATTAAGTTACGTTCAGGGCGCCTAGAAATAAAATGGCGAATATCAGAGCTAGGAAGAGTGCAATTTACCAACTCAGTTACAGGTAAAGTAGAGAAATGGCGTAAATGGATGTGTAACGACTCTACAAAAGAAGCTTTTCTACCAATTCAAGTAGAAAATAACCCTACATGGGTAAGTGTGAAAAAAAGTCGTTATTTGCAGTCATATCAAATTTTACCTGGCGCCGTTCCAGAATTGCTAAGTGATAATATAAATTTAGATAATATTAAAAATTTGTGCAACGTCGAACTAACATTATTAGAAATATATAATAAAACTTGGTGGAGTATAGCACTTGAAGCTAGTGGAGAAGAAGCTAATTTAATCGATAACCTACATGCCACAGCTAATTATTTATTTACTGATTATCAAGGTATTGAACTAGAAAGAAAAGATTCATATGCTTATCCTTGTTGGATAGACAGTTTTATTTAAACTTATATATATTATTCTTTACTCTTGTGGAGCGGGCATCCCTGCCCGCCCCTGCCAAATGCCATCCCAAAAGAATGGAGTAATTTACTTATTCTTTACACGTTTCATCCTGCTGCATAGTATATTTTTTACTTCCCTAATAGATAAATTTCTTTATGGAAACGTGCTAGCCAGCAGATACTGAGTAAAATTAAGCCCCTATATACCAGGATAATCACTGCATATTTTTTCGTCGTTATCTGAAAAATAGAATTTAATTTTGGTCAAATTAAAAAACATGTGCCATCATGGCTAAGGTTAAACATAAAACCGTTTGGTAGGATAGCAAACACATTTGTGTATGCTTGTTTTGTAGGCTTGTTAGGCGTAGATGTAATTTACACAACTAGTTATAAGGTGATTAATAAATTTCCTTATAATTACGGATGAGTAATAAGTAAAATTAAATACAAGTAAAATATTGTGTAGGAGACTTAAATGCCTTTAAAGAATTATGGTGTACTGAAAGGTCGTGTTGTTGACCGTAAGTTAGGTGAAGGACAAACACCGCATTACCAAGTGCTTCTAAGTGATGGAGACACCAAATATCGTATTGCAATCAACGTTAAATCAAAACTGGCGCCATCAGAATTATTTTATTACGTAGAAGAAAACTTCAACCATCCCATTATTAAAGGACTGGTTGAACTAGATAATGGTTTTCATGAACTTTCAAGAAAACCAGGTGGACTAGCGTTGGATTTTATTCGGGGAAACTTGTTTGACACAACGCAAATGAAACCTTTACCACACAACGTCCCAGGTCCAGATAATGACTTAAACGAATTAATCGAACTATATATCAACCGTGCAGTAGAAAGTGAAGACACTGCAATATACGCTTTTGGAGAAAGATGGGGTCCAGAAACCGACGTTAAAGACAAATATTTTGGTTTCTTACCTGGTAACGGTATCCACGATATCCATATGAACCAGGGTAATGATGGCAGATTCCAACGAGACAATGGAGTTTGGCAAGACGGAGGACTACTAATACACTATCCATCACGTTCGACATGGGTAGGAATTTTTCTCGCTTTCCAATCACAATCTTTCCATACCGACGATACAACCGGAAACCGTATCGATACAATTATACCAGAAAAAACCGCAGCGATTCGTATTGTTGCAGCAATGGTAAACCCTGTAGATAAGGACGCAAATAAAGAAACTGTTACTTTACTTAATACTTCACCTGAACCAGTTGATTTAACGGGATGGGCAATAGCTGACAAATTGAAGTCTAAATTCCCACTCACTGGTACCATCAATCCAGGTGAAGTTTTAAAAGTGACTTTAAGTAACAAAATCAACCTAGACAACGAGGGTGGTATTATTACCCTTCTCGATAACGGTGGTCTAAAAATAGACGGTGTTTCTTATACCAAAGACAAAGTAACCAAAGAAGGTTGGACAATCACTTTTTAGTGTTGAGTGCTGAGTAATGAGTGCTGAGTAATGAGTGCTGAGTGCTGAGTAGGAGTTAGGAGTAGGGTGGCTTCAGCCACCTTACAAATTCAGTAATGATATTGAGTGAAAGTCGCTAAAAATAGTGTTCTTAAATATGTTGAGTTGCGCGCTAAATTCCTAGAGGATATATCTGTATATTAAATTTATCCTCTAGGAAAACTTGTATAGAGTAAATATTATCACTACATTTATTACTAACTAAGTATTATTCGCAAAAAAAGCGGTGTTTTATAGAATAAAATTGTGTGATAAGCATATTTTTTATACATTATTATATTTTACTTTCACTGAAACAGAACCCAACCGACGGCACTCCTAACTCCTGTACGGGCGGGTTAACCAAATACTCCGTTATTTATAACAGTATAGTAAACCCGCCCCGCCCCTTCTCTCCTCCTAACTATTTAACCTACTCAGCGCACTTTTTACTCTCTAATTTGTAGAACTACTAGTGTCATGTCGTCGATGTTTTGTTTATCGGCGCCAATAAATTCATGTACTGTATCAAACATATAATCTAGTATTTCTTGGGGTTCGCTATAAATGCGGCAGGCTGTATTAAGTGCTTTAATTAGGTTGTCTTCGTCGAATCTATCGCCACTGGCTGAGGCGGCATCTGTTAAACCATCAGTATAATAAATTACAACGTCTCCCGGTTCTAGCTGTGCTTGACCGTCTTCGTATTGGCTATTGGCATCTAAACCAATTAACATTCCCAAAGTGTCTAAGCGCGTTATTGTTCTGGTTGCAGCGTGCCACCATAATGGGGGGTTGTGAGCAGCGTTACTAAAATATAAAGTTCGCGTTTCTGGTTCAAATTCTGAATAAAAAAGTGTGACAAATCTATTGGAGTTTTCTAAGTCGGCGTACATGACGCGATTTAAGTTTTGTAATATTCGTTTGGGTGGATGACCGTGTAATACTTCACCGCGTAACATCCCCCGCATCATTGTCATAATTAACCCTGCGGGAACTCCTTTACCCATTACGTCACCAACTACTACCCCCCAACGTCCATTTTTGTATTCGTCGTTAAGTACTGGGGTGTTAAGTACTGGGGTGTTAAGTACTGGGGTGTTAAGTACTGGGGTGTTAAGTACTGGGGTGTTAAGTACTGAAGTACTTATTACGGGGTTTTTGCTGCTTGGTTGAATTTGGTTGTGGTTGGTTGGAATAAAGTCGTAGTAATCTCCACCTACACGGTTCGCGGGTTTACAGCGTGCTGCTAAAGCTAACCCTGGTATTGTAGGACATTGACGGGGTAGCAGGCGCCTTTGAATTTCGGCACCAATTTCAAGTTCTTGGTCTAAACGTTCTTTTTTACGTAATTCAACACCTAATTCATCGTTTTCAATGGCAACTGCGGTTTGGTCAGCGACTAAACGAACTAGCTTTTGACGTGTTTCTGTCCAAGTGTAATCTGGGTCCCGACTTAATACATATAACCACCCACGTTCATTATGTTTGACGAGGATAGCAGTACCAAATATTTGTACACCAGGGCCCAAACAGCGATGCATTTGGTCGTCTAACATCCCTGTTGTAGCTGTTAGGGGTACAGCATTTGCTAATAAAGTAATTTGGCTACTGGCTGTTTCGAGCGCTTTACGAATATTTTTACGCTGAAGACTATCTTGCCAATGCAGTTGCTCTAACCGCACTTGCCCATTTGGTTTGTAGAGAAATAAGGCACTACCATCAGCGTCAGTGACTCGCGTTGCCATCAGTGGAATTAACTCTAAAAACTGATTTAAATTGTTAAAGCTTCTAAGGGCAAATCCCAACGAACTAAGCAAGTCTTGAATTTTATTTTGCTCGCGATGTAGCCTTGCCACAAGTTCTTTCAGCGCTACCACTGGAGTGACATCGGTCGTAGTGCTGGTATTGCTGTTAGTTGGTTGAGAAGGTGGTTGAGGCACAGGTGTTTATTATCGTTTAAACTTTTAGCTTGGTATTGCTACACCATATTGGGGCAAAGCTTGTAATTTTAGCAAGCGTATTATGACGTAGGATAAAAACTTTATAAGTCTTTCATTGTATAATTAAATTTCTTAATATATGGAATTTGATTTCAACATATTTTTAGTAGTTCTTACTTAATTAGCTTGATTGCAAAAGCAGTATTTTCTACTACGTACTGAAGGTTATTAATAATCTCATAACTTGATATATACATCATGTATCAAAAGGTAGACAATTTATAGAACCTTCATTAGTTATTCGGTATGTTAACTATTTTTGACAAAGGGGTTAGAGGTATAGGGGGTAAGAGGATTTGTCAAATACATTTGATTTCCGGCGCCTTAGTTTTATTTGAACAGTTTTATTTGAACATAAATTACAACCCTTAATTTCTTAACTAGAGAATATTAATAAATGAAGAATCTAGGCGTAGTAGGACTTAAGACGCTATCTCTCATTGAGTGAGATATGGCGCCTATTCATGGTAGATTTTCAGGATGCAACTGATGATAGCAGCTCAAGCGCATTTTTAAAAATTAGTTTTAGGAAGTTTTGAATTTTTAATAAATCATAGCTCTCTCTCAACTAATAGAATGGCTGTTTGGTATACTGTTACATCTCAGTTACTAAGTAAAGCTTCGACAAATTCGTAGCTAGAGAAAGGACGTAGGTCTTCTATACCTTCACCGGCACCAATAAATCGAATTGGTAGACCCAACTGCTTTACAACAGCAAGTGCAACACCACCTTTAGCAGTACCATCAAGTTTAGTTAAAACTACACCACTTAACTGTGCAGCTTGGGAAAAAACCTCAGCTTGCCGCAACCCATTTTGACCTAGCGTTGCATCAAGCACCAACAGTGATTCTACTTTAGCTGTGGGGGCTTTTTTATCGATTATGCGACGGACTTTACTAAGTTCATCCATCAAATTTTTCTTATTTTGCAAGCGTCCTGCGGTATCTACTAACAGTAATTCTGTATTACGAGCGTTTGCAGCCGTTATTGCGTCGAACACCACAGCTGCTGGGTCTGTATTTTTACCCGGATTTGAAATGACTTCAACATTACTACGTGTACCCCAAACTTTGACTTGTTCAACAGCAGCAGCACGGAAAGTATCAGCGGCGCCAATCAAAGTGCGGTAGCCTGACTTTTGGGATAAATGAGCAAGTTTACCAATAGTTGTAGTTTTCCCGGCGCCATTAACACCAGTCATGAGCCAAATATTGAGAGTGTCTTTTTCTGGAGCGAAGACATTTTTTTGAGATTTTTGAATAGGAGCTTCGAGCATATCCTTAAGGATAGTCTTGAGATATGCAATCGCAGCATCAGCAGGAAGCGCTTCGGAGCGTAACTTAGTTTGTAAAGCCTCAATAATATAATCAGTCGCTTCGACACCAACATCAGCTTGTAAAAGCAGGGCTTCAATTTCTGTAACCGCAGCAGAGTTTAGTGGACCCTTGCCAACAATCGCCTTTAATTGGTTGACTATATTACGACGAGTTTTACTCAAACCCCGTCGCAGCTTTTTAAGCCAATTTATTTCTTCTATAGATATGTCTTCTGGGCGCCGACCTTGTGCCGCAAGAACTTCTGCCGACCACACAAACCCGTCATCAAACTCTAAATCTGAATCGAAATCAGATGTTTCCTCTGTTTCCTCTGTTTCAATATCACTTGTATCAGATACTACATTTACATCTATTTTTTCTGCTTGTGGCGCCGGAACATCAATGGCGCTTTGCATTAACCGTTGTTGTCTAGCTTCTCTTTCTGCTGCTGCACGTTCGATAAAAGATAAATTAGATAAATTGGTGGATGCCGTTGGCGCCACTTCATCGCTGACTTCCGCCACAGATTCAGTAGAATCAACAGTGTCAACTGTATTTTCGTCTACAGGCTCTTCAACAGATTCTTCAACAGACTCAACTTCGGGCGCAAGAGAGGTAACTTCTTCAATTTTCTGTTCTTCAACGACAGGCGCCTCAGTCACAGCTTCAGTCACAGCCTCAGTCACAGCCTCAGTTTCTATAGGAGCATCTTGTTGTTTTTGCTGAATATTCTTGTAAGCAGCCTTAGCAAATGCCAACAGGTCAGAAGCATCGGGTGTAGTAGTAGGCGCCGCATCTGGTGTAGAAGGCGCCTGGTCTTGGGACTGCTCAGTTTTTTCTACCTCAGCAGGAGTATTAGAAGATTCGTTATGTTGACGACGGAACCAATTAAAAGCCATTGTGATAAAAAAAATATGGTTTAGTAAGGGCGGGTTAACCTAAATTTTCCATTATTGAACAGGATATACGTCAACCCGCCCCACCAACATATAATCCCAAAACAAACCAGTAACCCATCCGTTACATCCGTTACATCCGTTGCACTCTACCTGCCCTTTATTTTTTGCAAACTCAATTCACTCTTACTCTCAGTAACTCTACGTAGGACTCCATTAATAAATCGATGCCCATCAGCTTCACTATACCGCTTTGCCAACTCCACAGCTTCATTAATAGCCATACGCTCATCAAGCTGTAAAAATAACATTTCAGCCACCGCAATACGTAAAATATCACGGTCAATTTGGGCGAGACGATTAACTTGCCAATCTACTAATGCTTGAGAAATCTCTTCATCAATAAGAGTTTGATTCTCATTTACAGTGCGAACAATATCAATTGCATAGCGTGCAACATCTTTGTCCTGATTAGCCAGTTGAATTAATTCGGGAAACTCAATAGCAGCACCTAGCTGATTAATTGCCTTTTGGGCATAAGTAACAGCTTCTTTGAGCATAGTGCGCGCGGTGTTTAAATCACTAGCACGTGTTTCGCTAGTAAGTAACCTGTCATTACTACGCTGTAATTCACCTGCGGCATTATCAAGGGTATCTTGAACTTCAGAGCGGAGGGTACGAACAGCGGCAAGTACAAGTTTTGGTAAGTGTTCTTCGTTGAGCTTTTTAGGATTGGTGGGTAACTGACTCAAACATAGGAGTGCCAGTTCACGCGCAATTTGACGAGGTTTACGCTCTTGCATACTTTTTATGAATGGATTTTAGATAGATTAATAATAGAAACCCTTACGGTGTTATCTGCCGTGACTCCGAAGAAGGAATTTCGACTTTATGCTCCGCGATTACAAGTGATGGTATAGGGGTATTCGGGGCAACTATACCGCCTGAGACTATAATTTTAAAGGCATCTTCGATTGATATTGATAGATTAACAACTTCGTTCTCAGGTACTACAGCATACCATCCTGTGGTTGGGTTTGGAGTAGTAGGCACAAAAACACTTAATACTGGTTGCGGCATTTGCGCTTGGATTTCGTTGCTAATGGCGCCTGTTACAAATCCGACAGACCAAACACCGCGTCTGGGATATTCTACCAAAACCACTCGGCGAAACTTACCATTAGAGTCTTTGAATAAAGTTTCAAGAAGTTGCTTAAGAGTTTTATAAACCTGTCCAGCTAAAGGAATCGCTTGTACTGTTTGCTCACCAAAATCAAGCAACCAGCGTCCAGCGATGTTACGAGCCATTAACCCAATTAAAAGAATACCTAATAATGGAACCGCAAAGCCCACCAAAATATTAAGTAAATTAACTAAAATAGGGTGCAGCCCATCAAAAGGATTAAGTTGCTTGGGTACCCGCGTGAGAAAGTCAATTACCCAGTTAGCAATGGTAATCGTCAGCCAGATTGTAGTTGCTAGAGGTATAACAACCAGCAACCCAGCAATCAAGTCATTCTTTAAATCCTGCTTTAAGCGTTCGATTACCAATCCCCGACTCTCCTTGTTTAGGCTAGTAGAACTTTTTATATAGGTACTCATACAACCAGTGCGCGCATATTTCAGCCATCTACGCGCTCTTCGACAAAATGATGAGGATGTTACTCTCGCTAACCACTGAAGGTTACAGCAGTTATCTGCCAGATGCCAATATTTTTTAACCTTGTAACTGAATGTTGCAAGTTTTAATATTTATTCTAATATTACCGTGCCAAATTGAAATCTGCCGGAATGCCGAACTTATAAAGGTAATAGCCGCCTTATACAGGTATCTTTAAGCAATACAGGCGCCGTAATTCTGATAAAGATAAGAAAATTTCATCTAAATATTAATTTATATTACACTCCCATCTTGTGAAACAGGCATCCCTGCCTGTTCCTAATATCATAATAGTTAGCAAGCGAACTATTAATTCAAAGCTCTTTGTTTGCCCCACTCTAACCAAGCTTTAGTCATTTCTTTTGTGTTGCCTTTATGCTCTGGAGACACAGGGTCTACTTTTGTAATAGATTTTAGTGCCCCAAACCATTGTCCGGATTTTTTCTCTAATTCCTTTAGTAACAATGGCACGACTTCTTCACCCATGCTAATAATTTCTTGATATGCGGGATGCATTGATAGTTGGTGAGTAGATGATACACCATGATTTTCGTCACGCCATTGGTTAACAAGTCTTTCAAAAGTAGCTTCTGTGCTTGCTTGTTTTAATGCAACACCGTGCTTATTTTGACTACTCGGCGCCGTTTCAATACTGTGGGTAGATAAATTTTTTTCTAGCATTCGCCGTTCTTCGTCATCCAAAGATAGGATAACCCAACCTACGATTTGTTAAGTGTTTCTAGAGTTTTGGGTTCGGTGTGGGTCGGCGCCATGTTTTTAATTTCCCAGACTTTGAGTAATATTAGGTATTCGTAGAAGGCTTGTAGGGTACACCAAGCGAAACCGGCGCGTCCATCTAGACAGCCACCGAGTAAAAAGTACATATAGATAAAACGAATAATAGGGCGCCCAGGTAAGCGTAATGATAAATCTTTAAGTGCGCGGCGCCGTTCGACTTCGGAGTTACCGAGAAATAAGTCTCGCCATTTGACGCTGCCGTGTTGGAGTTGATTTACTGTTTCTCTAGCTTCGTCGGTGGAATAGCGGTTGTGTTTATCAATCCAACGGCTTAATCCTTTACCGGAAGTATAATGTGGATAGGTTTCTTTCAAAAAACTAGTGGCGCCGTCACATACTTCACGTTCGGTATGACCGTAATCACTAAACCAAACTTTACCATGACGGAATAATCGCAGTTGATAGCGTGGGTATTGAGTACTGCGACGAATCCATGAATTCATGAACATGACTCGTTCCGCTACATAGTAAGCTATATATTGTGAATTAGACTTGCTTGCTGCTATACATTCGGCAAATAATTCTGGTGTCATGCGCTCATCAGCTTCGAGTATATATACCCAGTCGTATTTGGGCTGTATATTTTCGAGCATCCAAGTTCGCTGGCGCCCGTGGCTTTCAAAAGCGTGTTCAACGACACGCACTCTATAGCGATTAGCAATTTCGACGGTGCGGTCACTACTACAAGAATCCACGACGATAATGTCATCCGAAAGCATTGCTGACTCTATACAAGCAGCAATATCTAATTCTTCGTTATAAGTCAATATATAAATAGATATCATTATTTTTACGTCGTGGAAATATTTAATTTATTGTATCAAATAGGACTAAAAAGTAAAAAGTGCTGAGTGCTGAGTGCTGAGTGCTGAGTGCCTTGTCATGCTGAACGTAGTGAAGCATCTCTATAAGGGACTTCCAAAAATTTAATTCTCCATCTTGTGGGGTGGGCATCCTTGCCCGCCTTCTTTAAATAAACGGGCTTTCCTGCCCATTCCACAAGAAGATATTGGAGATTTTTTTATTTGGAAGTCCCTAACTGAGTGAAGCTTTAAAGATTCTACCCTTCGGGAAAACTTCGTTTACGCTACGCTCAGAATGACAATTTACACCTTTCTAACTCCCAACTCCCAACTCCCAACTCCTAACTCCTAACTCCTAACTATTCTCAGCACTCAGCACTTTCTACTCAGCACTATCTTGCGGTCGCTTTGCGTGTGCTACTTTGTCCCATACCCATACTTCTCATACCAGTCCAACCGATAATGATGTAACCAATAGAAAGTAACAAGCTGCTCATACCAATACGTAAACCAGATTTCCAAGCTTGGTCTTTAGCTTGTTTTTCGGCACTTTCTTTTTGCTCACGAATCTGACGCTTTTGTTGGTCTGCAAGCTTTTGAGGGTCGCTTTGTGAAGCAATAAAGTCATCGAGTACTTTGGGGTCTGTCTTAGCTTTTTTAAGCACATCTTTTACAGCAGCAGGAACATTTGGATTTTCTTGTGCTTGCTTAAATTTCTGCTCGTCTTTAAGAATGTCGTTTAACTGTGCTTTGGTTTGAGCTTTTTGTTTTTCAAGTTCAGCTTTAACTTGGTCGTTACCTAACTGAGCTTGAACTTGAGTTAATTGGTTGTTGAGTCGGGTTTCTTGCTGTTCTGCTTGTCTGCCAATTTGCTCAACGGTTTGTGCGCTAGCTTGACGAACGTTATTTAAGTGCAAAGGAAAAATCAGCAAAAACATCAAGCCTAAAATACTAGATAGGACGAATGCGGGTAATCTTAAATCAAAACCGCCAAATCTTTCATCACCTTCAAAGCTATCTGCCCAATATCCCGCAATTAATAATCCTAAACCGACCATAGGCACAATACCCCGGTCTACCAAAGCAGTAGCCAAACCAATTTGCCAACCTCTATCAGTTGGTTGAAAAGGAAACAGCAAAATTATAAAGTCAATAAGAAAAGACAAAAGTAGGATAATTCCCCCTACCTTAAGGGTTCTTGAAGCAGTGGCGGCAGCAAAACTGTTAATCATACGTTCTAGTTTTTGTAGTACAAGTGATTGTTATTACTTAAAGTTACTGGAATATGGTTCCCATAACCTTATCTGTTCTTTACGTTTACGACAACAATTTATAGATAGTAATAATTTTTTACTTCATTTTTCAGAACTACACCACGCTAGCACCTAGTTTTCACAGTGTCTTCAGAAAAATTACGGTATTAAAATATACCTTGATTATTGTGGAATGGGCATCCCTGCCCGTTCTAAATATCGGGCGGGCAAGCCATTCTAAATATCGGGCGGGCAAGGATGCCCACCCCACAAGATGGTTAATTCTGTTGCAAATTATGCCACACCTCCAAGTCTTCGGGACGGTCAACATCAGCAAGCGGCGCCAAGCATTGATAACATAGCCCTAAACTATGTGCAACATTTATAGTCTGCTGTAACACTTTAGAGGTTCCCCAATTGATATTTTGGAATAACTCAGGAATTAAACGGCGTAACCCAATTAAATAATAGCCCCCATCCAAAGCTGGACCCAGCACCAAATCTACGTCATTGAGATGTGCAAACGCCGTAGTTAAGATTTGTGCATCAATACCAGGACAATCACTGCCAATAATAATAGTTTTACAGGCGCCTACTTTAAAAGAATTATGAAAAGCGCTCGCCATACGCTCACCCAAATCACCCTCACCCTGTGGCTGATATACTAAACCAGAACCTAACCAAGCCTGCATTAACTCTAAACTACCACCAGAAAAACGCACCTCCATAGAAACATTCAATGGTAAAACTTGAGACAAAGTATGCTCAGTCATTTCACGATGAAGATTAGCCGCACCATCGGCGCCAAGTTTAGGAATTAAACGAGTTTTAGTCCGGTTCGGTTCAGGGTAACGAGTAAAGAGTATTAAATGATGCATATCGTAGGGGCGGGTTAACCCAAATCCTTAATATTCATTAAAATATAGCCAAACCCGCCCCCAAAACCCGTGCCATCAATCAATAACAATATCGACCATTTTCATCAGGTTCATCATGTTCAGTCCCCGAACGCATGGCACCCAAAATAGTAGACACAAAAACACAACGTTTCATCTTACCGCCAAATTTACTTGATAGCGTTAACCTTCCAAGTGGAGGATTTACAGTACCTCGAAAATCAAAAACAGTTCTACGAACACCATTATGGCGTTGCATTGTAGTTTCCGTGTCTAGCACAATATTAGGCTCCAGTTCATACCATTGAGCGAGTGCAGGACTAACACTAACAGGATGAACAGCCCATTTAACAACTTCATCCTCAACCTTAAAACTCGCCTGATACTTAACCTTATCCTTCATCGCTTGACTTTGGGCATTACGTAAAGCTAGGTAAACTTGGTCACTAGCAGCACCAAGGCGCCGAGCCTCAATAAAGCCCAGCCAACTAGGAACAGCAATTGCGGCTAATATACCAATAATAAAAACCACAACCAATGTTTCCAGTAAAGTAAAACCACTACTGGTAGAAAAGCTATATTTATTCCGCATTATAGGGTGGTAAATGCATTCAGAGAATTTACAAGCGGTAAATGCACCCTATAACCCAAGAAACCCGGTTTCTTCGACACTAAAAATTACAATCTTCAAGTAAACGAAAAGAAACCGGGTTTCTCAACGCAGCGAAAAAACCCGAATAACAAAATTTACAAGTAGACGCACCAACTCGCGCGAGCCAAATAAACTCAAAAACTTAACAACAGTAAAATCTTAGAAGCTACTACTAATTCCGTATAAGCTCGTTAAAAGTAATTAGATGAGCCGATAATTTTTCTGCAAATTACGGGTCATGCAAACTAAACAAGCAAAGGTCATAACTGTGGCTTGTACAAAATTATTCTAATCACGCACCAAATTAAACCGAAACCGCAAAAAAACGGAATTAAAACTGCATTTTATAGGCTAAGAATCAGAATTTGCTGGGGATCAGATATTTTTTAAGTATGATTACTCATATGAATTTAATCCCCCCAACCCCCCTTAATAAGGGGGGCTAAGAATGATAATCAAATCAAATTAAAATCTTGTAGGGATGAGCATACTCTTGTGGAGCGGGCATCCTTGCCCGCCCCAATATTTAATTATATTTTACAATTGCCGCTTCAATGTCATTTGCATATGCTTGAGCGTAAGACCAAGCATTTGCGTGCGTCAACATCTGATAAAGTCGGATAATTATCTAAAATTTTGGCTTCACTTAAACCTGAGCTATGGTAACTTACTAATAACCAAACAGGGATACGAGTTTCTTTAATACAAGCATCACCAACCTTAATTTGGTGGACTGCTGCCACCGTTACGGTCTCGCAAATACTCCCAGATATGCTGTATTTGAGTTCTGAACTCTTGACGGTCGATAGCTGCTTGCTGCCTATCTTGCGCTGCTTGTTCTCTATCTTGTGCTGCTTGAAGAGCCAAGTTATTGACGTTTTCAGTTACGTTATCAACCTTTACAGTTAGGTCATTCATTTTTACAGTTAGGTCATCCATTTTTACAGTTAGGTTATTGACGTTTTCAGTTAGCTGGATAATATTGGCTACTAATACATCAATCGTATTGCTTTGTGCAGCAACCGCTTTCTCGGTATTGGTAAAACGATTTTCTAAACCCTCTAAGCGGTCATTTACAGACTCTGGTTGATTTGTTGCCATAAGTTTCCCTATTTTTCGATAATTTTAATGCATTTATCCGAAACCGGATAGCTTTTTCACCTATTAACTTTCGCTCTTGTTATACCATTAAGTGGCTATAGTGTCTACAATGGCTGCATATCCATTTATTATTTAAATAGCCAGTATAATAAAATATGACTATACAACCACTATTGTATGTAGTGGCTATAGTGGCTATATTTAAGGAGTAATGTTAAATGGCTGATAAAAATATGGTTCAAGTAAGACTAATATTGCCTGAAAGTTACAGAAGACTTTTTAAGGCATACTGTACAGAGATAGGTACAGATATGAGTAAAGAAGTAGCACAAATGATTGAAGAGAAATTGATTAAAGCTGGTAAATTACAACACACTGTAGGAAAAAGTCAATAACTTGGTGTTGATGTATAAATTTTAATTGGTAAAACCTTATGACCCAAGCTTTACCCAAACTAGTAACCTTTGAAGAATTTGCCGCATGGCGCCCAGAGGGAGGACGTTACGAGTTACATGATGGAGTGATTGTTGAAATGGCACAACCTGTAGGTGGTCACGAGGGAGTTGTAGGTTTTTTGGTTGAAGAGATTGTACCTGAATATAAGCGGTTAAAATTACCGTACTTCCTGCCCAAAACCGCATTAGTCAAACCACCCGGAAACGAATCAGGTTACTCGCCTGATATTTTGCTGCTAAATCGTAAAAACCTTGTTAATGAACCGCTATGGAAAAAAGAGTCAACGGTTATGGATGGTGCATCCGTACCCTTAGCGATTGAGATTGTAAGCACAAACTGGCGAGACGATTACCATAAAAAGTTTGCTGACTATGAAATTATCGGTATTCCTGAGTACTGGATTGTTGATTATGCTGCGTTAGGGGGACGGGAATTTATAGGCAACCCCAAACAGCCTACTATTTTTGTTTGCGATTTAGTCGATGGGGAATATGTAAAGAGGGCGTTTCAAGGTAATGATTTAATTGTCTCACCTTCTTTTCCTAACCTTAACTTTACCGCGCAACAGGTTTTTGATGCCGCTCTTACAGAAGACTAAATAATATATTCTTGTGGAATGGGCATCCTTGCCCGTCTTTACTAATCAAAAATCTCGTGTGCAATTTTACTGTGCCATCAAATTTCGTAATTGTTGCTACTCTCTTAGCCATGTCCATAGTGTAATTCTAGCTGCGGTATAGGCGCCTATTTTTTCAGCAGAAGCTTTTAGTGCTGCGCGATACTGCTCCATTGGTGGTGCATCACACAAGAGTGATTTTTTAACTACTTTAGGGTCAATCAAATAATTTTCTATTTCTTTCCTTTCCCAATACCAACCTAAAGGAACTTGTGTACCACTTTCTGTAATGTATCAATTGCGTGGTATAGCTGTTGGAGAAAGAAAAGCAGAAATAACTAACTTAGAGCTAGTAGTTGTGACGCGCCTCTTTAATGAGGCACCTACAGATTGATTCTGTGTAAGCGTGTTTATTAAAGAATACAATATTCTGGGTTGCGAGCTTCTAAGATGAGGTGGTACTAGTCCTAAAACAATGTTCGATTTTGGAATACCTACTTTTGCTAACTCTTCACCAATTTCAATATCTGTTTTATTTTGTTGAATCCAAACTTTATCTTCAATAATATCAAGATGAAGAAGAGGATTAAAAATGTGTTCCGACCCGTTCCAGCCTGTTCGCAATAGTTGGTAACGGTCGTTATGAGTATCAAAAACAGTTACAATTGGAATTGGCTGATTATCTTCTGGGGTATCAGCATGGGCGGAAAGAACTTCCATAATTAGCTTACGGTATATTTCTTTTATAGGCGCCTCAACTTGATTACGAGAATCCTCAACGGTTTGATTTGTTACTGTTCTAGATTCGGTATCCATTGCTCTATCTCCTGTGTTGTATCATTCACAAGCGCGCAAGGACGACAACGTAAGTGTTTAAACTTTTTCGTTCCCAAACAGCCATTCGGACATCTCTTCTTGTTGTTGCCAATTAATTATTCCTACTAGAAAATCATCAAGTTGCTTGGTGTTTAACTTTTGGAGTTGACTAACTATCTGTGGAGTCAGAATATCTGAACCAAATTTTACTCTAATGAGAGTCATTGCAGACTCAATCTTGCCTTCTAGTTTGCCTTTTAGTTCGCCTTTTAGTTCGCCTTTTAACTCAGCCTTGTTCATTTCAGCTTCATACCAAGCATCGATTTCTGCCATCGTTCTCATAAAATCTTCGTCCTCTGGAGTTAAGTTATCGGTAGGTATGTCTCGTAGGTAAACACAGTATTTAACACATGTACTTATTATATCATTTTTCTCCCGGCGATTCGGCGCTAAGAGGATGTTTGAAAAGTATCTGTGAATGTCATGCTGAGGCACGAAGCATCTCAGTATATAGTTTGAAACCCTAGAT
>NZ_RSCL01000002.1:339141-548479 GCF_003991905.1 Dulcicalothrix desertica PCC 7102
TCTGGAAAACTGATGAATCAGTTATTACTAGGCATTTGTTTGTTTAGCTCTAAATAGCTGATTTAAACCTCAGCTAAGGTTAATTTCTTTACATTGCTAACGCAAATGTTATACTGGCTATCAAACTATATAATTTTCATGGTTCGACCACTTGACGAACTGCGCTCTCTCGCGCTCGCTCATCAGCGACTTATTTAATATAGCGAGCGTAAATAGTATTGTCAACACTTTTTTCAAAAAAAATTTGATTAATTTTTTACTGCGTCTAAATGCCTTGCTGTGGCTACTTTGAGCAACAATAGTTATGCCAGAGCGTATAACAGGAGCAAGAAGAATGAATTTTCAATCGTTGATTTTACAGTTACATAAGTTTTGGAGTGAGCGTGGTTGTCTAATTGCCCAACCTTACGACATGGAGAAAGGCGCCGGCACTAAAAACCCCCACACATTCTTGCGAGCATTGGGTCCAGAACCTTGGTCAGTTGCATACGTAGAGCCATGTCGGCGCCCTACAGATGGACGATATGGAGAAAACCCAAATCGCTTTCAACACTATTATCAATATCAAGTACTTATAAAACCCTCACCAGATAACATCCAAGAAATATACCTAGACTCACTGCGCGCACTGGGTATTCGACCCGAAGACCATGATGTACGCTTTGTAGAAGATAACTGGGAAGATGCAACAGTAGGCGCCTGGGGTACTGGTTGGGAAGTTTGGCTAGATGGAATGGAAGTAACTCAATTTACATACTTCCAGCAATGCGGTGGAGTAGACTGCCGTCCAGTATCTATAGAAATAACCTACGGACTAGAACGGTTGGCAATGTACCTTCAAGGCGTCGAAGCAATAACCAAAATTCACTGGACTGACAACATTACATATGGAGATGTTCACCTCCAAGGCGAAATTGAACAATGTGTATACAACTTTGAAGCATCAAACCCCGAAATGCTGCTGACACTATTTAATATGTACGAGCAAGAAGCTACTCAGTTAACCGAACGGGGATTAGTCCTACCCAGCTTGGATTATGTAATTAAATGTTCACACTCTTTTAACTTACTCGATGCAAGAGGTGTAATTTCAGTCACAGAAAGAACTAGATACATTACCAGAATTCGCAACTTAGCCCGTAAAGTAGCTCAATTGTACGTAGAACAACGAGAGCGATTAGGTTACCCTTTACTTAAAAATACATCTGACACCTAACACACCAAAAATGCTAGTAGTAGCCTAAAATTTATTCTTGGTAAGTGTGTAAAGTTTTATTACAGAGATTGAAACAAAAGAATGGGCACTAAGTTAGCTGAAATTTTAAAACCTATTGCAGCATGGTTCCGCAGTTTGAACGTTCCAGAACCAATTGTGCATTGGGGACACCCAGCCATGATGGGCATCGTTATATTTGTCCTAGGTAGCTACGTTGCATACGCAGGTTGGCAAGGGAGAATCGCAGCAGATAAAGATGTAGCGATTAAAAATCGTGCAGACCACCGCAAACTGGCGCCTTTAATGTTTATCTTTATGGCATTAGGTTACACAGGTGGCTTATTATCTCTGGTTATGCAGAAGCAACCCATTATGGAAAGTCCACATTTTTGGACTGGTTCTAGTGTACTGATACTCTTAGGGCTTAACGGCGCCATTTCATTAAATGGTTTTGGTGGAAACAATCAAGGACTGCGGAACTTACACGCTTATTTGGGCAGTACAGCATTTTTGGTCTTGATAATACATGCCATACTTGGGTTTAGATTGGGAATAAGCATCTAGTATCAAAGGCGTATGTTAATAAGATGGTGCATTCAAACGACACGCACCATCTATAAATAACTCGGTAAATAGTGCTTAACTTTTTCTATAACTCTATTAAAGATTGGCATGGTTCAGGTGAGCGGTGTAATTATATGTCTTGCTTATATTCTGGGGTTGCTATTCACAGCAATTCCAGGAAGCGGTTTATGGATTTTAGGTATTGGCGTAATCGCGGCAATTATATTTAGAAAAAGACTTATTCCACGTAAAACGCAGCAAACTAAAGCAAAAGGACAAATTCAGTCAAAAAGTCTACCTGCGAATAGACACCTACTTCCACATCCGAGAGTATGGCTAATAGCTGGTTTCATTGGTTTACTAGCAAGCTTTTACCTTCAGTCTCGCACTCCTACCCCAGGCGCCAACGATATTAGTAAATATGTTCTAACTGGAAATAACAGTAATCAAGAACAACTATATATTGTGCGTGGCACAGTAAGTAGTACACCCAAATTAACTCGCGCTTCCAAAGGACAGTTTTGGATGGAAGCAAAA
This sequence comes from Dulcicalothrix desertica PCC 7102, assembly GCF_003991905.1. GTDB lineage: Bacteria > Cyanobacteriota > Cyanobacteriia > Cyanobacteriales > Nostocaceae > Dulcicalothrix > Dulcicalothrix desertica. Next base: position 341,459 of record NZ_RSCL01000002.1, read on the forward strand.
CAGTTTGATGAGGTGAAAGATCAAGACGATAAAATTGGTGGAAGTAAAGGAGTATCTGGTAATTTATATGTCACCGTACCGTTATTACAAGCAACAGGATTATATCCAGGTGCGGAAATAGGTGTCACAGGAGTTTTGTATAAACCCAAAAGCGCAATAAATCCAGGAGCTTTTGACTTTCAAAATTATTTAAATCAACGAGGCGCCTTTGCTGGATTAAGCGGGCGCCAAATAAATATATTAAATGAAGATAATAAAGATAGAAAGTGGGGATGGTGGAAACTGCGCGAAACAATTATACGCGCACAGGTTAGCCCTTTAGGTATTCCCTCTGGTCCACTATTAAGCGCAATGGTCGTAGGTAGTAAAGGTGTAGATATACCGTATGATGTACGCGACTTATTTATTAAAGTTGGTTTATCACACGTTTTATCAGCATCAGGGTTTCAAACTTCTTTAATTTTGGCAGTAATTTTAAGTTTAACTCAACGCGCAAAACGTGGCACTAGATTTACATTAGGAACTATTGCATTAATTATATTTGTATCTCTAACAGGCTTTGACCCCCCGGTAGTTAGAGCTACAATCATGGGATTTGCAGCATTGATTGCTTTACTACTAAAACGTACAGTTAAACAATTGAGTTTATTGTTGCTCACAGCAACACTAATGCTAATATTGAATCCATTATGGATTTGGGATTTAGGTTTTCAACTTAGCTTTTTATCGACACTGGGCTTAATTGTTACTGCCCCAGCAATAACTAAACGTTTAGGTTGGCTACCATTAGCAATAGCTGCTTTAATAGCAGTTCCCTTGGCAGCAATGATTTGGACTTTGCCATTACAACTATATTTATTTGGAACTATACCTGTCTATTGTTTATTACTCAATATAATTACGGCGCCTTTAATTTCAATAATTAGCTTAGGTGGTTTCTTAAGTGCGCTGTTCTCGGTTATTCTACCTTCAGCAGGTAGCTATTTAGCTGGACTACTATATCAACCAATCAACTGGTTATTGAACATAGCACAATTTTTTGGAAATATACAATTTAGCTCTTTTTCAGTGGGTACTATTAGCCTACTACAATTAATTACCATCTATACACTCATAATACTAGTATGGTTCATTCGTTGGTGGCAGCGACGCTGGTGGTTTGCTTGTGGTGTTGCTTTAGCATTAGTATTTATCCCTGCTTGGCATTCTACCAACACATTGTTTCAAGTTACAATGCTCGCAGCAAATGGAGAACCTGTAATTGTTATTCAAGATAAAGGCAAAATCACATTAATTAACGGTGGAGATGAAGGAACAGGACGCTTTACCATATTACCGTTCCTACAACAGCAAGGTGTGAATCAAATTGACTGGGCTGTAGCATCAGATTTTCAAGATAACGGTAGTAATGGTTGGTTAGAAATATTACTACGTTTACCTGTCAGAGCATTTTATGATTATTCTGCAAATTCAGAAAATGCTCTGGCAAGTTCAGCAATTCAGAAAAAATTACAACAAAATCAAGGCGCCTATCAAGCATTAGGAGTTGGGCAGAGTATAAACGCTGGCACAGTCGCTTTACAGCTACTCAACGAAGAATTACCTATACTACAAATGCAAATTCAAGACAAAAGCTGGTTACTAGTTGGAAATCTTAAACCTACAGAGCTAAAAAACTTGATTAAAACTGGCGCCATACCACGTTCGCAAGTTCTTTGGTGTCCACCTCAAATATTAAAAGAGCTAGTTAGTACTGTACAACCAGAAGTAACAATTACCACAAGTGCTGACATCGACCCAAACATTCTGTCAGAAATTAGTGACATCAAAACCCAGCTTCTATTTACTGGACGTGATGGTACGATTCAATGGAAACCGAACGGACAGTTCGAGACTTTTATACAAACGATGGAAAATAAGACTTCAGCACTTTAAAACTAACCAATAGTCATGCTATTATGATGAGCGCATATAAAATATAAAACCTGGAGAGGTGTCCGAGTGGTTGATGGTGACGCACTCGAAATGCGTTTTGGCAGCAATGTCAACGGGGGTTCGAATCCCCCCCTCTCCGATTATTCCTTGTAAAATAGATTTAAACAAAGGTGTCTCCCCATTGTTCCAGTTGGAAGGCGCCAATAATGAGATTGAAATAAAATATACCTAGACATAGTAGATTAGTGAGCTAAACTGTACTTCATTGCGTGAGGAGGTGCGATTATGCTCAATCGGTGGTTAGGAAAATTACTTTCAGTTACGTTTGTTAGTACATGTTTATGTGTGGGTATTACGCTTGGAAGTGCAATTCGGATGGGTAAAATACAAGCATCTGATAAACCGCCGAAACCTTCAGACTCTCTACCCATATTGCCTCCGGTAACTGAGGAGCAAATTTTTCCTGATTCGATTACAATTCAAGCTGTTGGGGATGTTATTCCTGGTACTAATTACCCTAACAATAGATTACCTAGCAATCGTAATAAATTAATTCCTCAATCAGTACGTAAATACTTAGCAAATGCTGATATATTATTTGGCAACTTTGAAAGTTCTTTAACAAACTATCGCTATAGCGCCAAAGATATTACCAAAGGGCAAACATTTGCTTTTCGGTCGCCACCAGAATATGCCAAACTATTTGCTGATGTTGGATTTAATGTATTTAATGTCGCGAATAACCATGCTTTAGATTTTGGAGTGGTGGGTTTTCGTGACACGGTTAAAAATTTAAAAAAGGTAGGTATTAATACTTTAGGTCATAAAAATCAAATTCTTTTGCTTAATAGTAATAACGTCAAGGTAGCAATGGTTGGATTTGCGCCATATGATTATTACAACTCGATTCACGATATATCAACTGCTGCACAACTTGTTAAATCAGCACAAAAGCAAGCTGATGTTGTGATAGTGTCAATGCACGCAGGCGCCGAAGGCACCAATGCGTTGCGAACTCGAAACAGTAACGAGTATTTTTATGGTGAAAATCGTGGTAATTCAGTTAAGTTTGCCCGAACAATGGTTGATGCAGGCGCCGATATGGTTTTGGGACATGGACCACATGTACCACGAGCGATGGAAATTTACAAAGGTAAATTAATAGCTTATTCGTTGGGTAACTTTTTGGGATATCGAACTTTATCCACAACTGCCGAAACTGGTTACTCAATGATTCTAGAAGCAAAGTTAAATCAAACTGGAGATTTGGTTGAAGGTAAAATTATTCCAGTTCATATGGATAAACAGGGAATTCCTCATATTGACAAGAATAAACGCACGGTCAGACTAGTACGCGATTTGATAAAAAAAGATTTTCCTAAAACTTCAATGAAAATTAATCAAAAAGGCGAAATTGTAGCTACTAAGTAACTCATTTTTAGAATGAAAGTAACTGATAGTGATAGCACGGCTATTCGTTTCGTGATTGAACAGCAATTGCAAGCGCTTCAACAAGACAACGCTGAAGAAGCGTTTGCTTTCGCAAGTCCTGAAATTAGGACGCAATTTCAAACGGCAGAGAATTTTCTCAAAATGGTGAAAACAGGGTACTTACCTGTTTACCGTCCCCGTTCGGTACTGTTTGAGAATATTACTACAATTCAAGGAAATATTACACAGCTTGTATTGCTTCTGGGTCCTGATGGAGTTCCAGTTAGGGCTTTATATTTAATGTCCAAGCAGCCAGAAGGCATTTGGAGAATTAATGGCTGCTTCTTAGTGCCTGTTGAAGCAGAAATTTTGTAAATGTGGTCAGATTAGCAACGGATGATAAGCGGATGTAACGGATGATTTATTTGCTATGCAAGCGGTGCCAAAGTGTGAGTACTACCTGTTAACAAAACCAGTAGTACCAAATTGCTGTGTTTGAGCAAGAACCCAATACGAGACTTATAATATTTTCTCTGTGGTCTCTGCGTCTTTGTGGTAAAGATAATTACTTGTAGTTATTGCACAGGCGAAGAAGGCCTGTGCTACAAGTTGTCGAAACTAATTGATGTTGACTAGTTGTTTGTTAAGGACTTGGTTTAACTTGCCGCTGCGATATCCTTCTAAATCTAATGTGACGTAGATAAAACCTAGTTCTTGGAAAGTAGAAACGACTTGTTGTAAATCTGTATTTTGTACAAAATCTTTAATGTGTTCGGCTGGTAGCTCAATCCGTGCGGTATCACCTTCAGAGCGAACACGCAGGTTTGAAAACCCTAGTTTACGTAAATATATTTCTGCCCTACCTACTCGCTGCAATTTAGCTACTGTAATCTCTTCTCCGTAAGGAAATCTTGAACTTAAGCAAGGTTGTGCTGGTTTATCCCACCACGGTAAACCAAGTTGCTGCGAAAGCTGGCGTACTTCTAGTTTACTGGCACCTACTTCAGCTAAAGGAGAAAAGGCGCCTCTTTCTTTGGCAGCTTGAATACCTGGACGATAATCGTGTAAATCATCAGCATTGACCCCATCTACAACGTAAGGATAACCAAGCTGGTTTGCTAATGGTCTAAGGGTGTCGTGAAGTTCGCTTTTACAAAAATAACAACGGTTAACTGGATTTGCTGTATAATTAGAATTTTCCATCTCGTGTGTTTCGATTACTTGATGGCGAATTCCAATTGTCGCAGCTTGAACTTTTGCATCTTCTAACTCTTCTGGAAGCAAAGAAGGTGAAACAGCAGTCACAGCTAAAGCACGTGTACCTAAGACATCATATGCAATTTTTGCTACTAAGGTACTATCAACACCACCAGAATAAGCTATTAACGCTTGCTCCATTTGAGCGAATAAAACTTTGAGTTTATCAAGTTTTTCATTTAACATAAATTTATATTATATGGCACCAGTTCTTATTTTAAACATATTTTAGAAACCGGGTTTCTTATTTGATAACTTGTAATAAAAATAACGATTTTGCGAGAGAAACCCGGTTTCTACTATTTAACTATATTTAGATATAATTGCTGCAAGCAGTGGTAAATCAATTGGCTTACAAATATAATCGTCAAAACCAGCTGCAATACAGGTTTCACGGTCGCCTTTCATTGCCATCGCTGTTTGAGCTATTATTGTTATATCTTTATAATTTTCATTTTTACGTAATTGTTTAATTAACTTGAAGCCATTGCAGTCAGGTAAGTATATATCTAGCAGAATTATTGATGGGCACTGTTGCTGTAAAAAATCCCAGAATTGAGTAGCATTTTTTACCCACCCTACCTTGTAACCTAATTTTCCTAAGTAGGTTTGCATCATTTGTGCGTTGGGCAAGTCGTCCTCCAATATTAAAATGAAGGGAGGATTAGAAGATAAAATTACTTCAGGAAGTGGGCAATAAGTAGTATGCTCCATTCCTGCAATTTGATTTGTATTATTTTCTGTTTCAACGTTTATAGATTGATTCAACGGTAATACAATTGTAAAACGCGAACCTTTATTCATCTCAGATTCAACTTCGACGTAACCACTGTGAAGTTCTGCTAACTTACGAGTTACTGCTAGTCCCAAACCTGTTCCTTCATCACGACTTACCAGTACATTGGCTATTTGCGAATAAGGTTGAAATAATTCCCCTTGATGCTCGAATGGTATACCTGTACCTGTATCCCAAACTATAAAATGCACAAAGTCATTGATTTTTTTAACTTGCAAACCAACTGAACCAGACTCAGTAAATTTTAAAGCGTTAAAAAGCAAATTTAACAGCATCTGCTTGAGTCGTAGCGAGTCAGCGATAATGTTCGTCACATCAGGGTCTAAATCCAAAACCATTTTCAAACCCTTTGCTGCAGCTTTCTCTTTTACCAGCGCAAAAACAGTTCGACTAATTGCGGGTATATCTACAGCTTCCCACTGCACCTCCATTTGATTTGCTTCGATTTTGGAAAGGTCTAATATATCGTTAATCAAAGCTAGCAAATGCTTGCCGCTAGACTGAATTATATTTAAGTATTCTTGATGACGTTCGCGACTGGCATCAAATCCTTGAGCGATTAATAAATGAGTAAAGCCAAGAATTGAACTTAATGGAGTTCTAATTTCGTGACTGGTGCTAGCAAGAAACTGATTTTTGAGTTGATTGGTACGCTGAAGCTCTTGATTATAGCTCTTTAAATCTTGATAAACTTGTTCTAATGATTGTAACTGCCGCACTTGTATTAACGCTGCAATACATCGCTCAACAGATGATTCTAGCAACTGCTGCTTACACGTGTTAAAAAAGGCAGTTTCTTTAATTTGAGTTGGGTAGACAATTATCAGCCATCCCACTAATGTGTTGACTTGGTTAGCTGTAATTGGGAAGGCACACTGAGGCTGCTGTGTTTTCCAACAATTTAATTCATCGGTACTAATTATTTGTTCTAGCTGTAGTTTAACTTGTGGATTTTCACTTTCAGGCGCCGCAGCAGTTGAGATATAGCAAAGTTTTGCACAAGTAGACCCAGGTTGAACTAATGCAATACCAACTTGACTCGACTTAATCGCAAGTCCAAGCTGATTGACCAAGGTTTGAAATATTTTAGACTCTAAACACTGTATATTATCAGTGCAAATGGAAATTAAGCATTCGTTTAAATGAGATTGCAGGTGATTTAAGCTGCTTTCTACCCATAATTGGTCGCGCAAATGCTCAATCGTGGTCAAAAGTGTTGATGTTGAATCAACTTGTGAGTTTTGTTCTGGTAAGCTCGAATACTGCTGCATTGTCAAATCGACCACTGAACAAATTTGGCTACGCACAAAAGTGCTTGTAAGTCCCCATGTATATTAGCGTACATTTATCTCTATATTGATAAGTTAAAACCAAAAGTGTCAAATATAACTTTAATGTTGATACTCATTATCAAAAATCATTCATCGCAAAACCGTAATAACAACTAGACAAGATTAACTCATGAATGCACAATTTGCCCAGTTTATTACAAATTAAATTAACCAACTTACCCAACTGACTGTAAATACGATTACTGTAGACAGTACCATTGCCCTGACTACATTTGGCTCTTTGTCTTACGTATGAAATTTTACGGTTGGAATGCTGCTTTCCGAAAAACTACTATAGTCGCACATGCACTCGACACAAGCAAATTCAATTAAGTGTGTATTTATTTTTGTAAAGAAGGGTAAAGGCAAAAGGGTTTCCGCCTTCACCTCTACCCTTATGGATTACTCAAGAATATGGAAATAGAACGCAGCTACTATGAAATTGCCAGCAAGAAGCAGAAGTGCCCAAGCTGTGCGATAGGTATAAGGAGGTTTAGCTCCAGTATTCGCAACGTCTTTTCCAACTGTAGGTGCCATATATGTGAACTCCTATTTTAAGAACTTCTTTAGAAATACCAAAGAGCTGTCCCCATTGCCTACATTCGTAAAAAATATTTTTGTTAGCATCATTTTATTTATTCCCCTGCGTGATACGAACTGCGAACTAAAGGACCCGAACGAACATGACGGAAACCCATTTTGCGCGCGATATCGCCAAGTTCATCAAATTCTTCGGGTGTCCAATATTTTTGTACTGGTAGATGTTCTAGTGAGGGACGCATGTACTGACCTAATGTAATGCGGTCACATTTATACGAACGTAAATCAGCCATTGTTTCGATGATTTCTGCGCGTGTCTCACCATGTCCTAACATCAAACCCGATTTAGTTGGAATTGCTGGGTCAACATCTTTGACGATTTGCAATACTGCAAGTGAACGGTCATATTTGGCGCCACGTCTGACTCTTGGAGTTAAGCGTCGTACTGTTTCGATATTATGGTTAAAGCAGGCGGGTTTAGATTGAGCAATAGCTTCGATACGAGAAAAGTCACCGTAAAAATCCGGAGTTAAAACTTCGATTTGAGTTTCAGGATTTAATTCTCTGACCTTCGCCATTGTAGTTACAAAATGTCCGGCGCCTTGGTCGGGCAAATCATCGCGTGCAACCGAGGTCAAAACTACATAGCGCAAACCCAAAAGCTTTACTGCCTCAGCTACCTTGGTTGGCTCATCAATATCTAAAGGCATTGGCGCATGTCCTTTGTCAACCTGGCAAAACGCGCAAGACCTTGTACAGGTTGGACCCATCAATAAAAAGGTAGCAGTTTTTTGAGCATAGCACTCTGCCCGATTTGGACATCGACCCTCCTCGCAAATCGTATGTATTTGCCGCTGCTTAATAATTTGCTGGACTGTTGAAAGTTCGCTAGCTTTGCCAATTGGGCGCCGTAGCCATTGAGGGAGTGCCAAAATTTCTGATTTAAATTCTGTATTTGAAGACATATATCACCTTGATATCAGTAAAAACCATTACTACGTGGATACGTACACAACAAATTTACATCATCGTTATATTTCCCAGAATCTACTATCCCCCAATTCACATAAATATTGGATATAGTGGGATGATTCATTGTCTACTAATCGGCATTAGCCATCTAAAACTAAAGTATCTGTTAGAGAAATCAGTCGTGGCAAGTAACAAAATCCTAGTTATCGATGACACTACAGTTGTTAGGGTAAAAGTACGAGAAATGTTACCTCCTTCAGGCAACTTTCAAGTGTTTGAAGCAAAAGACGGTATTGAGGGGCTAAAACTTATCCAACAGGAAAAGTTTAGCTTAATTATGCTGGACTTTCTCTTGCCCAAAATGAGCGGATGGGACGTATTCCAACAAATTCAAGCCCAACCCGACTTAAGAAAAATCCCCTTGGTAATCATGTCAGGGCGAAAGGAAGAAGTTACGGAGAAAATCTCGGAACCTTTTGAGTACTTTGAATTTCTCAACAAACCCTTTGACCAAAAACAGTTAATTAATGCTATTAAAGCAGCAATGGCGAAGTCAAAACAACCTCGCCAAGACCAAACCCAAGTGAATGCACAAGCTGCTGGTAAAAATGGAGCAACTCCAACAAACGGTGTTGTAACATCTACAAACGGAGCTGAAATTCAGGCGTTAAATGACAAAATTGCCAAAATGCAAGTGGAAATAGACAGCTTGAAGAAACAGTTAGCTCAAGTAGTGACATTTATTAAACAAAAAATTAAATGAGTTGTTGTACTGCTATGCTAGCCGTAAAACATATAAGCCTGTAACAATCAGGCTTTTTATTTTAAATGTTTGTGTTCGTAGTAAAAGCTTGATTAAGAAACCGGGTTTCTTTATTGGAACTCGGTTTCTCACATTTTATAAGTAACTACATTTTTTCTTCTACAAAAGTATTCATATTTTTTATGGTTCTGTTAGTAGCTGTAAAAAGGTGGGAATACTACTTGTAGAGAAGATTTGAGTATATTAATACATGTCTGTATCATTAAATAGTATCTCCGGGCTTCCTGGCTACCATATTATTGAAGAAGTCTATCTAGGTTCAAGAACAGTTGTTTACAGAGGTATAAGAGAAAAAGACCAAGTATCTGTCATCATTAAAATGATGCGGAATGATTACCCAACTTTTAGTGAAGTAGCTCAATTTCGTAATCAATATACAATCACGAAAAATCTCAGCCTGACTGGGGTCGTTAAAACATATAGCTTAGAAAACTACCGCAATGGTTATGCTTTGGTAATGGAAGATTTTGGCGGTATTTCTCTTCAAGATATCAAAAAATTATTGAATCAAGAAGAAACAAAAGTAGAGAATTATAGATATCTAAATCATTTATTACACTTTAATAATAAATTTGATTTTATTAGTTGTTTTTTACATATTGCTACTTCAGTTACTACTGCCCTTGATGTTATACATCGTAACCGCATTATACATAAAGATATCAAACCCGCTAATATTCTTATCAATCCTACGACTTTTGAAGTTAAAATAATTGATTTTAGCATTGCTTCACTTTTACCTAAAGAAGTTAAGCAGCTTACAAATCCCGACTTTTTAGAAGGAACTCTTGCTTATCTTTCTCCTGAACAAACAGGACGTATGAACCGTGCGCTCGATTACCGCACCGATTTTTACTCGTTAGGTGTCACTTTTTACGAGCTTTTAACTGGGATATTACCCTTCGCTAGCAACGACCCTATCGAGTTAATTTATTGTCATCTTGCAAAGCAAGCAATACCTATACAAACTATTAACCAAAATATTCCTAGCACTATTTGTCAAATAGTCAATAAATTAATGGCAAAAAATGCCGAAGTACGGTATCAAAGTGCTTTAGGTTTGAAACATGATTTAGAAGTTTGCTTATATTCTTGGCAGGAAATGAAACGTATTGTGCCTTTTGAATTAGCACAGAAGGATATTTCAGACCGCTTCTTAATTCCGGAAAAGCTATACGGTCGAGAATCACATGTAGAAACTTTGCTCGCTGCTTTTGAACGCACTTCGATCCCCCCTCAGTCCTCTAATGTTGAGATGGTTTTAGTTACGGGTATTTCTGGAGTAGGTAAAACTGCTGTAGTTAATGAAGTTCATAAACCAATTATCAAAAATCGTGGTTACTTTATTAAGGGAAAATTTGACCAGTTTGAGCGAGATATACCCTTTGCTGCGTTAGTACAAGCTTTTCGCGATTTGATTGGGCAACTACTGAGTGAAAGTGAAACTAAAATTGAGCGTTGGAAAGCAAAAATTTTGGCTGCATTAGGAGAACAAGGTCAAGTCATTATAGACATTATCCCAGAATTAAAAATTATTATTGGGTCGCAACCTGAAGTTCAAGAGCTTTCAGGTAGTGCTGCACAACATCGCTTCAATTTATTATTTCAAAAATTTATTCATGTTTTTGCGGCGCCAGAACATCCATTAGTTATTTTTATCGATGATTTACAATGGGCTGATGCAGCTTCTTTAAAGTTGCTTCAATTATTGATGAGCGACACGCAAGACAGTACGAGAAGTTTACTATTAATTGGCGCCTATCGAAATAACGAAGTTGACGAATCACATCCTCTGGATATCACAATCAAAGAAATTCAAAAAACCGGAACTAAAGTAAATTATATTATATTAGAACCTTTAACGCAAAATCAACTAAACTCTCTGATTGCCGATACTCTCCATCATCAGGAGGTAAATACTACTGTTCTTACTCAAATGGTATTTACTAAAACTAAAGGCAACCCGTTTTTTGTAAATCAATTTCTTAAATATTTATATAGCGAAAAAGCAATTAGATTTAATGGCGAAACTGTTAAATGGGAATATGAGCTTGACAAAATTAAAGCGCTAGCTTTTACAGATGACGTTGTAGAATTTATGGCAAAACAATTAGAAAAATTGCCATACTCTACTCAAAATTTGTTAAAATATGCTGCTTGTATAGGTAACGAATTCGATTTAAAGACTTTAGCTATTATTAATCAAGAGCCAATAGAAGATTTAACAGAAAAGCTGTGGGATGCATTATTGGAAGGGTTAATTGTACCAAAAGCCGAAACTTGTAATGTATTATATGAAAGTTTAAATCAAGATGTAGTAGATATTAATAATTACTCAAACTATAAATATAAGCAAGGATATAAATTTGTACACGACCGGGTACAACAAGCTGCATATACATTAATTTCTGAAGAAGAAAAACAGTTGACTCATTTAAAAATAGGAAATTTACTTTTCAAAAGTACTCCAATACATCAAAGAGAAGAAAAAATTTTTGAGTTAGTCAAACAGTTTAATGTTGCTATTGATTTAATTACAGAACAAACAACACGTGATGAACTGGCAGAAATAAATTTAACTGCTGGACGTAAAGCAATGGCATCAACAGCATACTCAGCAGCATTCAACTATTTAACTATAGGAATTAACTTATTAGCAGAAAATGCTTGGGAAATAAAATATGAACTAACTTTAGCTTTGTATGAAACCGCAGCAGAAGCAGCTTATCTTAGCGGAGAGTTTAAGCGCGCTAAACAATTTATTGAAATAGTGTTAGCACATGCTCAGACCTTGTTAGAACAAGTAAAGGTTTATCAAATTAGCATTGAGACTTATAAAGCACAAAGCCAAGCAACTGAAGCTATTCAAGTTGGATTAAAAGTCTTGAGATTATTAGGTATAGAATTGCCAGAGAAGCCAAACCAGCAAGATGTTGGTGTTATTTTTCAAAAGACACAATTGGCTTTAGCAGGAAAGGATATTAGCAAATTCATTGACTTACCTAAAATGAATAGTCAAGAGAAGCTGATAATGATGAATGTTTTAGTCAGACTCTTACCAATTACAGCTGTTACAAATCAAGTATTATTTAATTTAATCGTTTTAAAACAAATAAATTTATCATTAAAATATGGCAATTGCGACGCATCTGCTATGTCATATGGAACGTATGGTATTGCTTTAAATAGTCATTATGAAGATATTGATTCAAGTTATGAATATGGGCAGTTGGCTTTAAATATTTTAAATACATTTAACAATCCTGTGTTTAAATCTATTGTTTTATTTGTTGTAAATACATTTTTGCTAGTTTGGAAAAAACATATAAAACAAACTATTAACCCTTTATTAGACGCATATGTGATAGGTCTTAATACAGGAGATTTAGAGCATGCAGCTTACTCCAATTACATGTACATTGAGCATAGTTTTTGGATGGGAAAGAACTTATTAGATTTAGAAAAAGAAGCCGCTCAATATCATGGTAAAATTACTCATATACAGCAAGATATGCCGCTTCAAACTCTTACAATTAACTGGCAAACAATATTGACTTTATTAAACAAAACAAAACAGCCATATTGTTTAAGAAGTGAAATATATGATGAAGACGTTATGCTACCAATATATGAACAGCTTGGTAGTAGGACACCTATTTTTTATCTACATTTACAAAAATTATTTCTTAATTACTTATTTCACAACTACTCTCTAGCGCTATGCAATGCGAAATTAGCTGAAGATTATTTAGATGCTGTTCCATCTAAGTATGTTATTAGTATCTTCTGTTTATATTATTCTTTAACACTTGTAAAGTTATATCCAGAAGCTACACCTGTTGAGCAAGTAAAAATTTTAGATAAAATATTATTGCTTCAAAATCGATTAGAAACTTGGGCAAAACATTCTCCAGAGAATTTTAAGCATAAATACTGTTTATTAATTGCAGAAAAATATCAAATTATAGGCAAAAGATTTGAAGCGATAGAGTATTATGAGTTATCTATTTCCATTGCAAAAGAACATGGGTTTGTTCAAGAAGAAGCTTTAGCTAATGAACTCACTGGTAATTTCTATCTGGCATGGGGTAAAGATAAAATAGCTCAAATCTATATAATAGATGCTTACTATTGCTACGTTCGATGGGGAGCAAAAGCAAAAGTTGATGAGTTGCTACAACGATATCCACAATTACTAGCTCATATTATCGAAAAAGAAACTTTTAGCCGTCCTTCAATCCGCGATAGTAATAGTTTACCTCAAACATCGCTGTCTACTTTTTGCAGCAATCAAACGATATTTGGCTCATATACTAGCATTTCTAAATATTATGATGTCGCTACTATTATTAAAGCATCACAAGTTTTGTCAGAAAAAATTGATTTTTATGAACTTATAAGTACGCTAATACAAGTCGTAATGGAAAATGCTGGCGCCTCTAAGTGTGCTTTAATTTTAAGTGAAGGAGAAAATTTAGATTTAATTCTTAGTGCTGTTGGCACCACTTTAACATCTATTTCTACTACATTCCCATTTATTCAAATTGATGACAGTAAAGATGTTCCTGTTAGTTTAATTCATTATGTCAAACGTACTAAGGATATCTTTGTATTTGACGACGCAAGAGATGTTGCCTTTTTAGCTGGAGATAGTTATATTGTTCGGGAACAACCTAAGAGTTTACTCTGTACGCCAATTATCAACCAAGGTAAATTGCTTGGTATTTTGTACCTTGAAAATAATGTTGCGGTAGGAACATTTACACGCGACCGTATTAAAATTCTCAACCTCCTTACTACACAAGCTGCTATTTCGCTCGAAAATGCTAGACTCTATAAAAACTTGGCGCAAGCGAATCAAAACTTAGAGAATTATAATCACAAACTTGAGGAAAAAGTTGAGGCAAGAACTCAAGAACTCAGTGAAAAAAATCAGCATTTAAAACAAGCTTTAGATAATTTAAAAAATACTCAAACTCAACTTATACAAAGCGAAAAAATGTCAAGTTTAGGGCAAATGGTAGCAGGAATCGCACACGAAATCAATAATCCTATTAACTTTATTTATGGTAATATTACTCATGCAAATAATTATATTGGTGACTTGCTTGATTTAATTAATCTATACCAGCAGGAATATTCTCCCACGCCACAAATTCAAGCAAAGAATGAAGAAATTGACTTTGATTTTTTATCACAAGATTTACCTAACTTGCTGGAGTCAATGAAAATTGGTAGTTCGCGTATTCGTAATATTGTTCTTAGCTTACGTAATTTCTCTCGTCTAGATGAAGCTGAGATGAAGCCTGTTGATATCCATGAAGGGATAGATAATACTTTAATGATATTACAGCATCGATTACAGGCAAAAAGCTATCGACCAGAAATTAAAATTATCAAAGAATATGGAGTACTATCTCAAGTCAACTGTTATGCTAGTAAATTAAATCAAGCGTTTATGAATATCTTAAATAATGGAATTGATGCGCTTGATGAATTAATTTCCAGTGATAAGTCTTTAAATTATAAACCTGAAATTCGTATTTCCACAGAATTAATAAATTCAGGCAGAGTTAGGGTTAAGATTGCAGACAATGGTACTGGAATAAGTCAAGAAGTTATACATAAAATTTTTGACCCGTTTTTTACTACTAAGGCTGTAGGTAGCGGAACAGGACTAGGCTTATCGATTAGCTATCAAATTATTGTAGATAGACACAAGGGTAAGCTCACTTGTAATTCCTGTTTAGAAAAAGGAACTGAATTTGTGATTGAGATTCCAACATAATTACTGGAGTTTAGACTAAATAATCTAAAACCCTTGTGTAGTAAGCATTCTAGACTTTGGAATCATAAACAGTCAATAAATCATCAAAGCTTTACCGGATAAGGGTTTAGCGGCTTGATGTGTAAAAATAGTCTAAACTCCAGTAATTAATATTATAAAAAAACTTTATTCTGCAAACATAATTAAATACATACTCCCTCCAATAGACTTATGGCACTAGCAGTAGGCAAAATTCTATTTAAGTGAAAACCTGCTGCTTCAAAAAGCTGCCGATATTCTATCTCAGTGCGCTCTTTACCCCTAGGATAAAAAATCATCATTTCTATATCCATTAATTTACTGAGATGAGGCTCATTACCAGGAGGAACGACACCTTCGACAACAAGTAATCGACCTTGTTTAGATATGCTCTCACGAATATTACTAAGTATTTGTATACAGCATTCATCATCCCAATCATGAAGAATATGAGACAGTATATATGCATCACCATTAGCAGGAATTAATTCAAAAAAATTCCCACTTTCCATCTGACAACGATTACTAACTCCTTCTGCTTCTATTAAATCTTTGGCGCCAGAAATTACATGTGGCAAATCAAAGAGAACACCGCTCATTTTCGGGTTTGCTACCAAAATAGCGGCAATCAATGCTCCATGACCACCTGCAACATCTACAATTGTTTCAATACCAGAAAAATCATATGCATCCACAATTGCGGTATGTGAGTGCTTTGACCAACCAGTCATTGCATCATTAAATATTGCTGCGGATTGTGGATTTTCTGCAAAAAACTTGAAAGTGTCGTCAGCTTGATACAAATGTTCCAAAGCAGGCGTACCAGTTTTAACAATATTGACAATGTCTCCCCAGCAGTGCCAGTGCCACTCGTCACCTAACATTATGGCAAGACCGCGTAAGGAACCAGGAATATTACTTTGTAGATATTCTGCCATAGGTGTTAGAGCAAATTTGTATGGCTCGACCTCGTTAAATATATCGACACTTGCTAGTGCGCGAAGTATCCGATATAGGTATGAAGCTTGAGAGTCTGTGAAGAGTGCAAGTTCATTAATATCCTTGGCTCCATCTTTTAGCAAATCTGCTATTCCTAAAAAAGCAACAACATAAACAGCTTGAGCAATCCAAGTTCCAAACATAATTTGACTCAAAGCTAAAGCTGGATATAAGTTATCGTTTCTCAATAATTTTCCTTTAATATTCATTGTCATAATGTTTTTGTAATAAATTGCTGATTTTTTCTGATTTTTTTATTACTTAGAGTGTTGAAACACAACCTCTAAGAAAATAAACAAAGCCAAACGTGTATATTTCTATAGTATGGCTAATTCACGCTTTTTATCAATAGGTTTTATGTAAGGTTGTTCAAGAGAATAATTTACAATATATTCCATACATTCACCAAACATTTCTGTAAATGCTGTAAATACTGCTTCCACTAATTCAAAAGCTTTATTCTTGGTTTCCTCACTTAACTCTAAAGTTGCTATAAATTCTTCTACATTTTCAGTACCGATAGGATGACCTGTCTCTACATCAAAGTGAGACTGACCAAAATAACGATACTTTTGTTTACGACTTTCAGTAAGTTTCTTTGCTATTTGCGCTGTTCTATATAAAATAACGTGTCCTGTTGCTTCAATTGCTTCTGATATTGCTAGTCTTAAAATTGGGTCAGTGTTAAAAGTATACAATAACCCAATCTTATGACATACTAAACGTGTTTTTTGTGTTTCCTCGCTCCACATGAATTTTAAAGATTTACTAAAAGGTATAGAGTGGTCAAATCCTAGTTTTTGTACATCTTCCAAGAACCACTGCCAATGATGGTCATCTTCATAGGTATGTATGTTAATAATTTGTTGAATTTTATTATTGCTTGGCTCTTGTCTGAGAACAAATTTGTTTAAATCCCCAAAGTTCATAGCAAAAGGCGCAAGGCAGGGAATCCAAGCTAATCTTTGTAGAGGTTCTATGCTTTCATCCTCCATATATTTTAACAATGGCAGTTGCTCCAACTCTTGTTTTTTAATTCTAATTAATGCAAGAACATCTTTCATCTGTGTGACCTCAATTTAATATAATTTACCCTTGTTCAATTTACTATCTAAAACTTTTTATCAATGAATGAAAGTTGAGAATAGACAAAAATAATTTTTGGATAGCGAATTAAACTATTTTCTTAAAATCCATTCTTTAATTTTTTATTTAAAAATACTATAAGTATTTGCGCTGAATTATTTTATTCTGTTAGTTGCAATTTAGCTTGCAGTTACTAAAGATACATTATCAAAACAAATCTCAACCATAAGATTTATTTAAGCGTAAAAGAATGTTGTGGTGGTAATGCATAACTCTAAGTTCTCGTATGTTGAGTTTTAAACACATATCACTGTCTTAAAGTTTTAATTAATTTTTTAAAAGATATCAAGTCCAACACAGAATTTATAAATTTTTGCTTAAAATTATTAAAAAAATTTTTTTCAAGATAAATAAAAAGTATTACAAATAACAGTAAACAATAGTAATAATACTTAAATGTCATAATTACATGACATTAATTTTTACATAAATACTACTTCGATGCTTGTTTGCATCATAAATTAAAATATATATATAATAAAAAAATAATAGATTTTAATCTATGATTATAGAAAGTAGTTTTTCAATATCCTTATCCAGATAGATGTAAATTCAGTAAATACTTACTAGTTGTAATAAATATATCATCAAGTTAATAAGCATATATTTAACTGTTAATATCATCCTAAGTGCAGATAGACATAGGGATGAAAATGAAGATATATCTAGAATCTTTGCCATTTAACAATAGACATTTCCGGAAAAGATGTAGAGACGCTCCAATTCCTGTAATAGAAAAGGCGCCACTATAGGCGCCTCAGAGTAAATGTATTGAATTGGCTACAAGCTGTATCTTGTGAAGCAATTAGAACTATAACTCCTGTTGCTCGTGGATTTTAGCTATAGTTACTTGAGCTTTTTGTGCTGTGACAGCTTGCAACATTGGGGTGTGGGTGACAGAGTTATTCGCTAGGGTAAAAATTGGGTTGGATAGAACACCAAGTAGCGAAGTTGCAATTAATGTGGTAATCAAACCAATTTGTAAAGGTCTAAACCCAGGTAACTTCCAATTAATTTCTGGGTAGTTCTTAATGGCGTCGGACATTTCTTGAGGTTCTTTAACAACCATCATCTTGACAACGCGAATGTAGTAATAAATGGAGATAACGCTAGTGACTAATCCTAACAACACTAGCCAGTAAAGTCCTGCTTGCCAACCTGCCCAAAATAGGTAGATTTTACCAAAGAAGCCCGCAAGAGGAGGTATTCCACCTAAAGATAGCAGTGAGAGGCTTAGACCAAGAGTTAATAGTGGGTCTTTTTGGTATAAACCTGAGTATTCAGCGATTTGGTCGGTACCTGTTCGTAATGAGAATAGGATTACACAGGTAAAACCACATAGGTTCATAAACAGGTAAACAAGCATGTAAAATACCATGCTGGCGTAACCTGCCTCAGTTCCCGCAATTAAACCAATCATCACAAACCCTGCTTGGGCAATTGATGAGTATGCTAGCATCCGCTTCATACTGGTTTGAGCTAGGGCAACTACGTTACCCAAAACCATACTGAGTACTGCAAGTGCGGTGAAGACAAATTTCCATTCTTCTGCCACAAGCGGAAAGACTGTGGTCAATAAGCGTAGTGCAAGTGCAAAACCTGCTGCTTTAGAACCCACTGATAAGAAGGCAATTACTGGAGTTGGCGCCCCTTCATATACGTCAGGTGTCCATTGGTGGAAAGGCGCCGCTGAAATTTTGAAGCCAACACCAGCGATTACAAATACTAATGCAATAACTAAACCAAGCGATTGCGTCAAGTTAGCATTAGTAATTCCTAACTCAATTGCAGTTAATTGTGTTTTTCCACCTGATAATCCGTAGAGTAAAGACACTCCATATAGAAAAACTGCTGTACTTGAGGCGCCAATAAGTAGATACTTGAGGGCTGCTTCGTTTGAACGAGGGTCGCGTTTGGTATAGCCTGTGAGCAAATAAGAGGAAATACTAAGCGATTCAAGCGCGATGAAAATAGTGACTAGTTCATTCGCTCCAGAAAGAATCATACCTCCTAAAGTAGCAGTCAGCAAAATACCAATAAATTCAGCTAATGCGGTTCCACTTTGTTCGATATAACGAATTGACATTAAAACGGTAACGGTGCTTGAGAGAGCAACAATACCGCGAAAAACAATACTTAAGTCGTCTGCATTGAAACCACCGCTAAAGCCTATAGGATTAGCGCTATCCCACTGCAAGTAAAGAGCAAATATTGAGGCTAGCAAGCCACCAATCGCGACATAGCCAATCCAGCGCTCTGAGGCACGCCCCAAAGCCAAATCAATTATCAAAACTGCCATCAGGGTTATAATTACAATCCCTTCTGGTAGTATCGTTCCAGCATTTAGCTGGGCTGCAAGATTAGCAAAATCCATGACAATTATTAGGTTTCAGCTATGAATCAAGGAACCAACTGTGTTAATTCTATTGTTTTTTGGGAATTCTAACTATAAATTAGAAACCGGGTTTCTTTTTCAATATCTGTAATGAAAAAGACAATTTCGCTCCCGAAACCCGGTTTCTGTTTCTTTCAGACATAAAATTAAGCATATAGGTTACGAACTATAACTTTGATAAATAAATCAAAGCAAATAGTGTCTCCTATATGCTACGCTTATAATTAAATTCCGATAGCAAATTGTTTCTTAAGGCTCAAAAGCTTTGAAGATATGGCTTTGCTGTCTCAAATAATGGTTTTATTTTAGTAGGGACGTGAATAACTGCTGTTTTCACCCTTGCTCCAGTTATTGCCACCAGAGCGACCACCTTTCTCTTCTTTAGGCCTTGCTTTATTGACTTTCATTACGCGCCCCATCCACTCTGCACCATCCAGTGCGTTTATGGCTGCGGTTTCCGCCGCGTCGTTTTCCATTTCAACAAATCCAAAACCTCGCACACGACCTGTCTCTCGGTCAGTGGGTAATTGTACTCGCTTAACGCCGCCGTACTCAGAAAATACTTTTTCTAAGTCGTCTTGAGTAACGTTGTAGGATAGGTTACCTACGTAGATTGACATGAAACTCTCCAGAATTGAAATAAGTCAAGATGTACATTCGCAGAATTACTTGCAATTGGATGTAAAAACAAGAACATATCTGCCGAATTTCTTTCTCCTAAGTTTATCCTAGCATAACTTTTTTGCCTGTAATGCCAGTTGACACCTGTCTAGCGAGTGATTTTTATAAAAGTATAATATTTGACTTATGATTGCTATTTATTTACTTTATGGTTAGGCAATGATGATTATAGAATTAACGTTTACGCTCACTGTCAGCTAAAAGAGGGCGCCGTGACGAGTGCTATGGTTTTGCCGTGGGTTAAAAATTTCGTGACTCGTTTTTTGATGTATGACTATATTTATTATCGATATAAAAGAATTGAGGACTATACTATGGTTTCGATGTTAACCAAGCTTCGAGGCGCCGATTAGACAAATAGGGCAGATTTTTACTTGCTAACAGTCGCCAAAAAAGCAAGATATAAGTTAATGATTGAAATAGCTGGAACCAACACGTATGTGTCAAAGGTCTAGCAGCACGCTCCTCAACATACGATGAGGGATGTAAACCCAGCACGCCTACAAGTGACTCGCATGTGTTTACTTGTAAACAGTTGGTGAGAATACATGTTACCACGCAGGTGGTGACATATAGCTTGACATCTCTGATAGATTAGCCTCAAGAATGACTATTTAACTGCGCTCATTGCTTTTTTATAAAAAATCTCCATGTCAACTCTCGTCATCGTTGAATCTCCAACAAAAGCTCGCACCATTCGTAATTACCTGCCGCAAGGGTTTCGGGTAGAAGCGTCAATGGGTCATGTGCGCGACCTTCCACAGTCAGCTACAGAAATACCCCCCGCAGTCAAAGCGGAAAAATGGGCACAGCTTGGAGTAAATGTAGATGCCGACTTTGAACCTCTTTACGTTGTCCCCAAAGATAAAAAGAAAATTGTTACTCAGTTGAAAGATGCTCTTAAAGAAGCATCTGAGCTGATATTAGCAACTGACGAAGACCGAGAAGGGGAAAGTATAAGTTGGCATTTATACCAATTGCTTAATCCAAAAGTTCCGACAAAGCGAATGGTATTCCATGAAATTACCAAGGAAGCTATTCAAAAAGCTTTGAAAGATTGTCGCTCTATTGACGACAAGTTAGTACGTGCCCAAGAAACAAGACGAATTTTAGACCGATTAGTAGGGTATACCTTATCTCCGCTCCTTTGGAAAAAAATCTCTTACGGTCTCTCAGCTGGTCGTGTACAGTCAGTTGCTGTGAGTTTACTAGTCACCAAAGAACGTCAACGTCGAGCATTTCGTACAGGCGCCTATTGGGACCTCAAAGCCGAGCTATTACAAGAACAAACTCCTTTCAATGCTGTTTTAGTAACTTTAGGTGGTACAAAAGTTGCAACTGGTAGTGATTTTGACTCAACTACTGGACAAATTACATCTGGGCGCCAAGTTGTACTATTAAACCAAGCTGAAGCCGAAGCCTTACAACTTCGACTCATAGGTCAAACTTGGACTGTTACAGACCTCGAAGAACGACCAGTTACTCGTAAATCGGCGCCACCATTCACAACTTCGACGCTACAACAAGAATCTAACCGTAAATTACGTCTTTCCGCACGCGATACAATGCGAACTGCTCAAAATCTTTATGAGCAAGGTTATATTACTTACATGCGTACTGACTCAGTACATTTGTCAGACCAAGCGGTAAGTGCTGCACGCGACTGTGTTGAAAAGCTTTATGGCAAAGATTACTTGAGTCCCAAACCTCGCCAATATACAACAAAGTCAAAAGGTGCCCAAGAAGCACACGAAGCTATTCGTCCAGCAGGTAGTAGTTTCCGTACACCGCAAGAAACGGGTTTAGGTGGTCGTGAGTTTCAACTTTATGATCTAATTTGGAAGCGTACTGTCGCTTGCCAAATGGCAGACTCGCGTCAAACCCAAATTACAGTGCAACTGCAAGTAGAAGACGCTGGTTTTCGTTCTTCTGGTAAACGTATTGACTTTGAAGGATATTTACGCGCTTATGTCGAAGGTTCTGATGACCCTGATGCTGCGCTTGAGAATATGGAAATTATTCTTCCCAACCTTAAGGTTAATGACCATCCTGAATGTGAAGAACTTGAAGCGGTTAAGCATGAAACCCAACCTCCGGCACGATATACCGAAGCAACACTAGTTAAAACCCTTGAAAGCGAGGGTATTGGGCGCCCTAGTACCTATGCGAGCATTATCGGCACCATTACTGATAAAGGTTATGCTCAGTTAACAAACAATGCTTTGGTGCCTACATTTACAGCGTTCGCGGTTACTGGTTTGCTAGAAAAACACTTCCCTGATGTCGTTGACCCTAGTTTTACCTCCAAAATGGAGCAAACACTCGATGATATAGCTACAGGTGAAGCTCAATGGCTACCATATCTCAAAGACTTTTATTCTGGAGATAAAGGACTAGAAACGCTTGTTAGAGAACAAGAAAGCCAAATCGATGCCACAACAGCTAGAACAGTAGAACTAGAAAATTTAGATGCAAAAGTTCGTATTGGCAAATATGGAGCTTATATTGAAGTTGAAAATGGAGAAGGGGTAGTAACTGCTTCTATTCCTAGAGATTTAACTCCAGCAGACCTTGACCCGCAGAAAGTACAAACTCTGCTTAAACAAAAAACCGAAGGACCCGAAAGTTTAGGGCGCCATCCTGAAACAGGGGAACCAATTTATACGCTGATTGGTCCTTATGGTCCTTATGTTCAGTTGGGTGATAAATCTGAAGAAAATCCAAAACCTAAACAAGTATCTTTACCCAAAGGTATTACACCAGAAAATCTCACCCTAGAAACAGCCATTGGTTTACTTGCTTTACCTAGAACATTGGGCACTCATCCTGACGGTGGAAAAATTCAAGCTTCTTTAGGGCGTTTTGGACCATACATCGTTCACGACCAAGGCAAAGAGGGTAAAGACTATCGCTCTCTAAAAGCATCTGATAACGTTTTGGATGTGACATTAGAACGCGCATTAGAAATTTTCTCCGAACCAAAAAAAGGACGAGCTAGCAGTACCAAATCAAAAGCTGCTTTAAAAGAACTTGGCGCCCATCCTGAAGACGAGCAACCGATTAATATTTATGATGGTCCTTATGGGCCCTACATCAAGCATGGTAAAACCAACGTGAGTATACCCGAAGGACACACTGTAGAAAATTTAACTCTCGCCACTGCTGTACAACTGCTGGCAAGCAAAGCATCTACTTCTAAAACCACACGCAAAACCAGCAAAGCAAAAACTGCAAGTGCAACAAAATCTACTACTAAGACCACTAAAACCGAAAAAGCAGCGAAACCAAAATCAACTGCAACTGAATCGAAAAAATAAAGATTGGAAGGGAGAACGTGATTTTCCCTTCCTAACAGCCTATTCCCTATTGACTAAAAATGCAAAATACCCATCACAAGAAAGATGCGGCTGATTGGGGGATTCATGTGATACTGTTATAAGTAGGGAAAGTGACACAATAAAATTTAGAGAACGCGGCTCATTCCGCTGTTTGCGTATGTACGTGTATAATCATTTACAACGTATTCAATAAAAAGTGTGTTGCCCTTATTATTCTTTTGCTGTTAACTTAAATTAAGGTATTATCTCAGGAGCGGTCAGTTAGATGGACTATATAGAGAAGGTACTGGAGAAGCTTAAAGAATTAGGGCGGAAATTAATTGAAGCCCTTCTAGGCCCGGATGCTGAAGCGGAACCGGAGCTAATTCCGATTCCAGTTAACGACCGCTCACGTCGTCGTTAAAAATAAAATTTACTACGTGGCACAGCGCACTTTAAGCATTTTGGTACTGCACGGACCAAACCTAAATTTGCTGGGACAGCGAGAACCAGGTATTTATGGTTCGCTTAGTTTAAACGAGATTAACCGCTTGTTAGAAGAACAAGCACGAGATTTAGCGGTTAATATCGACTTCTTCCAGTCAAATCACGAAGGTTTTTTGGTCGATAAAATCCATGACTCTTGGGGAAAGCATCAAGGAATATTAATAAATCCTGGAGCTTATACTCATACGAGTGTAGCCTTGCGCGATGCAATAGCTGGCGTAAATATTCCTACTGTTGAGGTTCATCTCAGCAACGTTTATCGTCGTGAGGAGTTTCGTCATCATTCATACATTGCTCCTGTAGCAGTTGGGCAAATTAGCGGTTTCGGCGCCCAGAGTTATATACTGGGCTTACAAGCATTGGTGTATCATTTGAAAAGTTAATTATAGGTATAGTTAGGAATCGTAATAATCCTAGCTTTGTTTACACCATGCGCTATACGCTCAAAAGTCGGTTCCAAGGAACTATTGCAGGTGCTTTGCTTGGTTTAGAGTTGGCAAAGGACAGTAAACCAGAATTCATAAGACAAGCTTATATTGAAAGTACCTTTAGTTGTAAAAGTTTAATTGCACAAGGTAAGTTCGATAGTAACTCCTTTTGTGCGATAAACCAAGCTGATACAGCCCTAAATCAAGAAGTTTTACTCAATACGCTTTTTTCAGCTTTACCAGTAATATTATTTTTTCATGAAGATTTATCGAAGCTTCGATATAACTTACTGGAAGTTTCGCGCGCGCATAGTGATAACTTGATAGTTAGAGACAGCGTACTTGCTATTGGCTATACAATTGCCCAATCGCTCAATGAAAAATTATCACAATCTTCTGTTTTTAGTGAAATTATCAGGTTTATTGGTGAAACACCAACAAATACACCCCAACAACTTGAAACAGTAAATAGTTTACTCAACCAGCAAGTTAGCTTGGAGCAAGCATTTACTGAACTACATAAAGTAAATACTCTATCTAACGTCGTCGCAATTGCGTTTTATACTTTTTTTAAAAGTCTTGAAGATTTTTACTTATCGGTATCACTTAATCTCAACGGCAAAATATTAAGTTTTAATAACCACGGTTATTATCTTAGTAGTGTAATGACAGGCGCCTTATCAGGAGCTTATAATAGCGCATTAGGAATACCAATTAGCTGGCAAATGAAAAATTTAAGCCATTTATCAGCTAAAACAGCGGTTCCGGAGTTTTTACAGATGCTAAAATTAACAGATGAACTTTTGGCAATATGGTCGGGTGTATGTGAGTTTGATAACCAAAATGCTAAAAAAAGCAAAGGAAAAGACTTATGCAATTACTTACCATTGCTCGAACAAAGCTCGCACTTATCAGTATATGCAGCTCCTCGTATCATCCGATTGCGGTAAATTGAGCATAAACACGCTTTGATAAGTAAACAAAAGTAAATAGTGTGTCCTGTAATTAGCGCAAAAATTCACAACTGTTAGTAATATTTTATATAGTGTCTTAATGAAAATTTTAGATTCTTAGCCAATAGTGGTATTATATTACACATGGGTAAGATAATTTTCTATAATAGACTGTGCTGTTTGAATCCTTTAAGTAGCAACTGCGGTCATAGTTGATGAGAGAAGCGCCATTTTTGCAGTCCTTGACGCAGCGATTGACAAAAGTACGGCGGTGGTATAAAAAACTACGCCGTAATTGTTCATCTGAAGCATTACAAGAGTTATACGTAGTTCAACCTCAGCTTTATAGTGTGGCAAAGTTAGCGAATCACGGGCTACGAGTTTATACTCATCGGCTACGAGAAGTATTTAGACGCACACCTGTAATTTTTGCTGCTTCGCTTATATTACTGACGGCAGTAATTGGGCATAGTTGGTATAATCAACCGCAGGTCAAAAATGGAAGTACTGCGATTGTGACAGTACAGGCGCCAAGTACAAAAGTTTTAGAGAATAAGTACGCTACTCAATCTAAGCGTGATGCAATTGCCTTAAAGTTGACGCCTGTATTGATGATTGATAAAAGTGCTAATAATCAGGTTGGGCAAAAACTCGAAACAATTGTGGCACAAGGGAATAATATTCGTAACCTGGCTGGTTCTTTTCCGTATTTTGATACTATTGTTCTAAGTGTGCCTACGCAGCGTTATTTACGTTCGACATCAAATAATGAATGGGAAGCATTTAGGTTTGCCGTAGTTCACCCAACTAAGCAATCGCAGTTTTCACAAGCACTTTTAGTATCAGGCGCCGACATCGAAACACAGACGAATTCAAAATTAACTGTAAGCAGTGCTTTGACTCAAGCATTGTCAGAAGTTGAAACCTACCGTTTAACTACATCAGAGCAAAATATTCCTATATTAACACAAAAAATTGCTTTATCACGTCAAAGGTATAAAGCCGCCAAAGCTCAAATTTCAGAAATAATTAATCAACCAAACGCAGTATATAACGAGAGATTAGTAGATTTAACAGAAGAAGACTGGAAAAACACCCAAACTTTAATTAAACAAATTGCCGAACGGATGTTAGCTCAAGGTATTTCACCTGGTTTACCAAAAAGCGTACTAACTGAAGCAGTAAGATTGAATGTTCAATCATCATCGGTACCAAAAGAAGCACAAGAATTAGCGACAAAAGTACTATTGAACGTATTGCAACCAAACCTGATAACCGATGGAGCGAAAACGCAAGCAAATGTAGAAGTTGCTGCTGCTGAAGTCAAACCTGTCATGGTAGAGGTCAAACAAAATGCAATTATTGTTCGTCAAGGAGAAAAAATAACAGATTGGCATCTTTTAGTTTTAGAAAGCTATGGTTTGATTGACCGTGAAGTTAACTGGGTCGCTTTACTGCTTCTTGCAACTGCCATTAGTGGCGCCATTCTAGTTTTTGCAGCTGTTGATAAACGGGTAAAATATCTTAAACGCACAAGAGACCGAATTTTAATTTTATTGCTAACTCTAAGTACACCACTAGTATTGACAATGGGTACCTACTATACAACTTGGAGTGCAGTTTCATTATTATTAGGCAGCTTTTACGGAACTCGTATTAGTCTTACAGTCATTGGATTATTAACAGTACTACTACCATTAAACTTTGGGGTTAGTAAAATTGCACTATTTGCCGGAGCGACAGGAGCATTTTTAGGAAGCTACATGGCACATAAACGACGTTCACGGGAAGAGTTAGCGTTGTTAGGAATAGGAATAGCAGTAACACAAGGTTGTGTATTTTTAGTTTTGACAATTATATTTGGTGGTGTATCGGTAGGTAAATGGTACTCTGTATTAACAAATTCGTTGTTATTCGCTTGTTCAGGATTATGTTGGAGCATTGTAGCTTTAGGTTTAAGTTCTTACTTAGAACAACTATTTGACTTAGTAACTCCAATTCGTTTGGCAGAACTTGCAAATCCTAACCGTCCACTGTTAAAAAGTCTTGCAGCGAAAACTCCAGGAACATTCCAACATACTTTATTCGTTTCAAGTCTTGCGGAAGCAGCAGCTTGTAAACTTGGGTGTAACGTTGAACTAGTCAGAGCAGGGACTTTATATCATGATATTGGTAAAATGCACGACCCCAAAGCATTTATCGAAAATCAAATGGGGGGACCAAATAAACATGATACCGAGATCAACGACCCTTGGTTAAGTGCAGAAATTATTAAGAAGCATGTCAGTGAAGGTTTGGTGATAGCGCGTAAACACCGATTACCAACAGCAATACAAACTTTTATTCCCGAACATCAAGGAACAATGCAAATTGCTTATTTTTATCATCAAGCACAGCAAATAGCAAAAGAGAATCCTTTTATAGAAATAAACGAAGCAGATTTTCGCTACGATGGTCCTATTCCTCAGTCACGCGAAACGGCAATAGTAATGTTAGCAGACTCTTGTGAAGCTGCACTGCGAAGCCTTAAAGATACAACATACGAGCAAGCGTTAGCAGTTGTTAACAATATATTGCGCGGACGCTGGCAAGATAATCAACTTATAGACTCAGGACTAACGCGCGCGGAAATGACGCAAATAGCAGAAATTTTCGTAAAAGTATGGCAACAGTTCCATCACAAACGCATCGCTTACCCCAAATTAAAACCCTGTAAAGATTAAATCTTGTAGCACAGGCATCTTGCCTGTGCAGTAGTATTCTTTTTTACCAATTACTAAAAACAAGAGAAAGACAAGGTATACCAAAACTTTATGAAAAATTGTCATTCTGAGCGTAGCGAAGAATCTCTTTTATGTTCAAGCTTTTTAGATGCTTCGTTCCTCAGCATGACATTATAAGAGAGATGCTACCCTGCGGGAAAACTGCGTTAACGTTCCTCAGCATGACAGAAAAGTTTATAAGGATTCGCGTACAAGGTGAATTTGTTTGACTTGTGATTGAATTTCGATTTCTAGGTCTTTTAAGCGTTTTGCTTCTGCTTTGATGTCAATTTCGTGAGATTGTTTTTGTTTGAGTAAGTTATCTAACTCCTGTTTTCGTGAGTTTATATCTGAGTTGATGCGTGTACCAATTAGATTTGCATAATCATTGAAGCATTGTTGAACACCTTCAAAAATTGGGCGCCATTGTTCTTCTGCAATTTGCGGTAGGTGTTTTGCAAATTCTTTTCTGGTAGCATTGATTAATGTACGACGGACGTATTCAGCTTGTAGTGCTACAACTCCAATACCTCCTAGAATTGCGGCTCTTCCGTACTTTACGTGCTAAATCTGTTGAAAAATCAGGTTTAAATCTTTGCTGTGCTTATCTTAGAGCTATTATTACCTTTATAAATATCAAATTAATTAAATTTCATCTATAAGTGCCTGTAAGTCTTGATTTTAAAGGATAATTATCGATTTAAATTCAAATTTAGCACGTAAAGTACGGAAGAGCCGTAACTAAGTCACACCACCAAAATCATCAAAACTTTATAATTTTATTACGTTCATGTAGAGACGTGATTAATCACGTCTCTACAGTATAATGATAATTATTGCGATGAAGTAATCTCGGTAAGTAAATCTGATACTCTTTGATGAAAAGCTATATTTTTATGCTCTAAAGCAATTTCCGCAGCTTTCTGTAAATCTTCAATCGCACCTTCTCGCTTACCTTGACGATGTTTTGCTAAACCTCTTCCCCAAAAGCCATATTCATCACAAGCAGATACTAAAGTTACACCTTTAGCTTCAATACCAATTGCTTCTTGATAATCTTCATTTGCTGCTTCTTCGTCACCAAGTTCATAGAAAATATTACCGCGAAGATAGTAAGAAGCATGTGGACTATATTTATAAGTTCCCGATACTATCTCTAATGCTTTATAGTCAAGAGACTCAACATAACTCTTATTGTAACTGTTATCAATGACTTTAGTTAAGTTCTTTATCGCTTTGGCTACATTACCGTTTAAATACTGTTGACAAGCTAAATTGTAATAAATATAAGCATTTGGTTGTAATCTAATTAAATGGGTAAAATCTTCAATTGCCCCTTGTGTGTCACCCATATACGAACGAGCGGCGCCACGTCCATAGTAAGCTCTATAATACTGAGGATTTAATTCAATTGCGCGACTGCAATCTTCTATAGCAGCTTCGTTTTCGCCAATCATGGCACGAGCAAGACTCGTTCTGTATAAGCTTGAGCGTTTTGAGGATTTATTTGAAGAGTTTGATTTAAATCTTCAATTGCTGCTTCATATTCAGCAATAACAACTCTAGCTATTCCTCGATTTACATAAGCTACTTCATCTTGGGGATTGCACTGAATAGCTAAACTGTAATTATCGATTGCACTTTTGTAATTACCAAAATTGTAGAGAAGGGCGCCAAATGAAGTCAATCCCGATGAAAGTATTAAATCAATCATTTTGTTAGTATATTTAAGTGTGAGTTAAATGTGAGTGCGTTACTTATCTTCGTGCGGCAGCAATTAAGCGTTGGTTAACGGCGTATTCAAATTGATAAAGAAAAGCTGCAATAATAATTTGAATGATGATGGGGACAACTCTCCAAACATTCCAACCGTCTGTAAAAAATCTAAGAAAATAATACGAGAGAGCGTTGTCTGTTAAGAATAAAGCTAAGGTAGTATAGGCAATGGCAGAAGATATTAGCTTTGCTACCCAACCAAATAATCCTTGCCACCAACTCATAATTCCAGGAAAGGTACCTGGCACTGTCTCTGTATCGGGAAGTTTGGTTTCTGGGAAAAAGTTATCTAATATTCTATGCATCCAATGATGGGCAAAAGCAACTACTGCGATTGGAGATAATAACGCAAGCAGTAACAGCACGTACCAAACTCTTACGGGTACATGGCGCCAGTTAATGAGTAAGATAATATGTTCATATATCTCAGTTAGTACATATTGCCAAGCTAGCAGTAATAATATTAAACCTACTGCGTTTACCCAAGCGCGCGCTCCAGGTATTAAAGTAGGTAGTTGAGGAGATGGCGCCCCAAAAGGTGAATTTGCCATGATTATTATCAAAAGCCTAAAGATTACACGAAATAACTAGATAGTTATTCAAAGATTATATTACTCTTACTTTTAGGCGCCATCCTGGTTACTACCAAAATTTACATCAAAATTTCATAAAGTTAAGAAATTCTAAGAAACTATGGCTAATTATGAACCACCCGAACACTTGCATCTGCTTGATAGCTTTGAGTTAGGATGGGATAACTTAAATTTGATTTATGAGATTGAACCTGCAGACTGTACACCGGAAATTGAGCTTGGGATGGATTTTATTTGTATTGCGCTAGATAATTTTTGCGCTAGCTTTATGATGGATGCACGTTGGCGCCGATGCGAGTATGCCAAGGGAGACATTATTATTATTCCATCGACGCAGGTTTTTCCTCGGACGCAGCTTGATAGAGAAACACCTTTGCTTGAGTTATTTTTAAACCGTGACATACTTAGAGATGCTGCTGCTAATTTTGGTAGTTCTGATATAGAACTGGTGCGACAATTACAAGTAAATGACCCATTGATAGAACAGATGGGACTTGCAATGATGGCAGAAGTTAAAATTGGTGGCGCCAGTAGTAGGCTGTATATTGAATCAATGACAACTGCTTTAACAGTACATTTACTGAGGAGATATTGTTCGCGTAGTCTTGAAATTAAGCAATATACAGATGGGTTGCCTAAATATAAGCTTGATCAAATAATTGAGTATATTAGAACACACCTAGAAAATAATTTAACGCTTCAGGAATTAGCGGGTGTAGTTTGCATTAGTACAACTTATTTTGCTAGTTTGTTTAAACAGTCGATGGGAGTTACTCCACATCAGTATGTAACGCAATGTCGCGTTGAAAAAGCCAAGCAGTTGCTTAGACAAACTCATTTAACATTAGTTGAAGTTTGTCTACAAGTTGGTTTTCAAAATCAAAGCCACTTCACTAGAGTTTTTAAACAATATACTAAGCTTACACCTAAAGTTTATAGAGATTTACTTTAGATTCATAAGTTTAGAACATTTTTTAAAAGAATAGGCAAGACGCTAGTTATATAGATTTTTTAGACTTACTACCTATCAGAGTATATGTAGGTATTTTGGCATGATAGGTACATATTTACAAAAATGGCGCCTTGTTAGTTTTACTACGTTGTTTGTTGGTTTAATGATAATTACGATTATATTGTTACAGGGTATGAACGAGTCAGCTATGCGAATGATGATTCGTGCTACTGGTAGAACATCTTTATTATTGTTCTTGAGTGCTTTTATTGCTTCTTCACTTCGTAAACTTTGGTTTAGTCCAATATCAAATTGGCTGATTAAAAATCGTCGGTATCTCGGTTTATCTATGGCTGTATCGCATACCTATCATGCTTTTGCGTTGTTGGGTTTATGGTATGTTACGGCAGGAGTGGCGCCAGCAATTGACCCTTTGGGAACAATTGGTTATATATTATTATTTGCGATGACTGTTACATCGTTTGAAAAACCCGCTAAATATTTAGGTAAGCGTAATTGGCAAATTTTACATACTACAGGTATGCATTTCTTGTGGTTGGGTTTAGTTGCTGAGTATATTTTGAGATTAACTAAATCACCATTTATTGCTTTGCCTTTGTTGAGTTTATTAGTTGTAGTGATGATATTGCGTATTGTTGCCGCACTGGGGGATGAGTTAGCTGTTTAGAATTTACAAAATTTTCTTGTAAGGTTTCTTGTGGGGTTTCTTGTGGGGTGGGCATCCTTGCCCGCCCTCTTAAGTTTGGAACGGGCAAGGATGCCCATTCCACAAGAGGTGCCCATTCCACAAGAGGTGCCCATTCCACTGTTATGTATTTTATTAAATTATGCTGTGACTACGGGTGGGTAATGTTTTAGTACTTGTTTTAAGTAATACCCGGTGTGTGATGTTTCGTTTTTGGCAACATCTTCGGGTGTTCCTACTACTATTAATTCCCCTCCTTTGTCTCCTCCTTCGGGACCTAGGTCTATTACCCAGTCGGAACAACGAATAACATCTAGGTTATGTTCGATTAATAAGACGGAGTTGCCTTTGTCTACTAGTCTTTGTAGTACATCTAGCAATTTATGTACGTCGTAGAACGATAAACCTGTTGTTGGTTCGTCGATTAAATAAAGTGTTTTGCCTGTTGCACGTCGAGATAGTTCTGTTGCTAATTTGACTCGCTGTGCTTCTCCACCCGATAATGTTGTGGCTGGTTGTCCGAGTCGAACGTAACCTAAACCGACATCTACTAAGGTTTGTAATCTCACTACTGCTTTGGGAATGTTTTGGAAAAATTCTAAACTTTCCTCTACAGTCATGTTGAGAACGTCGGCAATTGATTTATTTTTATATTTTACTTGCAGGGTTTCACGATTGTATCTGGCGCCTTTACAAACTTCGCACTGAACGTAAACGTCAGGTAAAAAGTTCATTTCAATGACGTTTACCCCTTGTCCACTACAAGCTTCGCAACGTCCCCCTTTGACGTTAAACGAAAATTGTCCAGCTTTGTAACCACGCGCTTTTGCTTCGACGGTTTGACAAAATACGTCGCGGATAACATCGAAAACACCTGTGTAAGTTGCAGGGTTTGAGCGTGGTGTACGACCAATGGGTGATTGGTCGATAACTATGGCTTTATCTATTGCACTCAACCCTTGAATGCCATCTACATCTTTGGGAGATGGAACTCTCTTAGTTATATGGTGTTGTAGTGCTGGATAAAGTATTTCGTTAATTAATGTTGATTTTCCTGAACCAGATACACCTGTCACCGAAACAAGCTTACCAAGAGGTATTTCGACGGTGATATTTTTTAAATTGTTGCGACAGGCATTTTTAATGATTAAATTTAAGCCGTTGCCTTCGCGTCGTGTTCCTGGGGTTTGAATTACTTTTCGTCCTGATAGGTATGCTCCTGTTAGTGAGTCGTCTGCATCTAGTAATGCTTGTAAATTACCTTGTGCAACAATGTTACCTCCATGCAAACCTGCACCTGGTCCAATGTCAACTACATAATCAGCTGCTCGAATTGTTTCTTCGTCATGTTCGACAACTATTAATGTGTTGCCTAAATCACGCAGTCGATTTAATGTTCGTAGTAGGCGCCCGTTATCACGTTGATGTAAACCAATACTAGGTTCATCTAATACATATAGTACACCTGTTAAACCTGAACCAATTTGGGTTGCCAGTCGAATTCGCTGTGCTTCTCCACCAGAAAGGGTCATTGCTGGACGGTCAAGGGTGAGATAATCTAAGCCTACATCTAAAAGGAATTGTAAACGTGCTTTGATTTCACGTAGTACTAAGTCGGCAATTTGAGCTTGACGTTGGTTTAATTTTAACTGGTCGATACTTACTTGACAGTCGCGTATTGATACACTCGTCAAATCTAAAATTCGATGTTGCCCTAAACGTACTGATAAAGCTTCGGGTTTTAAGCGTTTTCCGTGGCAAACTGGACAAGGTTGGTCTACTAAATATTGCTCTAATTTTTGCTTTACTAGCTCAGAACCACCTTCGTACTGACGCTGCAAAATCGGAATAATACCTCGAAAATGAGGCGTTTTATCTCCTTTTTCTACCGTCTCACCGTTTAATAGAATTTCACGCTGTTCGTCTTCAAGCTTACACCACTGAGTTTGTAGCTCAAAGTTATGTGCTTTTCCTAAACTATATAGTAATTCTAAATAATAAGAATTTTCTTTCTCTGACCAAGGTGCTATTGCTGCATAAACAGGCGCCTCTGGGTTTGGAATCACTAATTCGGGCGAAAATCTTCTTAATGTGCCAAGTCCATGACAATTTGGACAGGCGCCATAAGGTGAGTTAAAAGAAAATAAACGCGGTGATAGTTCATCCATGACTGCACCGTGTTCGGGACAAGCAAAGTTTTCAGAGAAAACTATTTCTTGTTCTTCAGTATTATCACCTGATGTGGGCGTGTATAATATTGCAATTATACCTTCAGAAAGTTTGAGACCTGTAGAAAGTGAGTCTACTAAACGCTCTTGTAGTCCATCTTTTTTAATTAGACGGTCAATAACTACTTCTATAGTATGTGTAAAATTTTTATCTAAATCTATCGAATCAGATAGTTCGCGCACTTCGCCATTAATGCGAACACGAACAAATCCTTGTGATGCTAAACTTGATAATAATTTTTTGTGAGTACCTTTTTTACCACGAACGACGGGTGCAAGAATTTGAAATTTGGTACGGTCGGGTAACTCCATAATTCTATCGACCATTTCATCGATAGTTTGGGGTGCAATATTTCGGTCACAAATTGGACAATGGGGTTGCCCTGCACGTCCAAATAACAATCGCATGTAATCGTAAATCTCAGTTACAGTACCAACTGTAGAGCGAGGATTGTGCGATGTAGACTTTTGGTCAATGGAAATTGCTGGACTTAAGCCCTCAATAGCTTCAACATCGGGTTTGTTTAATTGTCCCAAAAATTGACGTGCATAAGCGCTCAAAGATTCAACGTAGCGGCGCTGTCCTTCA
The DNA here is from genome assembly GCF_003991905.1 of Dulcicalothrix desertica PCC 7102. Taxonomy (GTDB): domain Bacteria; phylum Cyanobacteriota; class Cyanobacteriia; order Cyanobacteriales; family Nostocaceae; genus Dulcicalothrix; species Dulcicalothrix desertica. The sequence goes on from NZ_RSCL01000002.1 coordinate 376,382, forward strand.
GCAAAAATGGTATCAAATGCTAGTGATGATTTACCCGAACCGGATACTCCAGTAAACACAATGAGTTTGTCTCTGGGTATTTCCAAGTCAACATCCTTCAAATTATGCTGCCTCGCACCTCGAATGCGAATAGTATTTTGACTATTCATTTGTGGCAGCATATGATTTTTCCCGTTTGCGGATGCTGTAATCTGAGTATCAGACATATAAACAGGCGTTCATTGTGTGAGACAGGCGAAACAGTTCTTAATAATATCACTCTTATTCACTATTGCACCACAATCTTTTTAAATACTTGCCTTGAATATTAAGTCTCATATTTTTTTACCTCTGTGCTAAAAGCTTTGCTAGAGTAAAACTGCCATTTGAGTCCTCTATCAGGGAAAATTCTAGCAGCAAATAATGATTCGACGCTGATTATAAATCTTTTGTGTTAAAGGCGCCATTTTACTCCGAAAGCGAGTTGCGGTAAACGAATGTCTCCATAGACAACCTGCATCTGGCATTTGCCGCTCAGATGTGGCGCCGAGTATATATATATCGTCTATCGTCTATTCGTTAATAATATTTTCGCTATTTTTGAAATTAGCTTGAAAACTTTTAGGACTTGCGCTGCATAAACCTGGTTTCTAGGTTTTCATGCGTAAGTCCTGACTTTATTATTTCGTTAATACTAATGTTATTTATTTAACAAGTATGTTATTTACTGTAAAGTTACTTTAAATATTGTTTTAAGTTAATATAAATCAATTTTAGTTAAATCTCTGTAAGCCTATCTATGCAATGATTATAGCGGATAAATTTCCAGCTATAATTTTGTTAAAACTAATTGATAATAGTAATACATAATACATTTTACTGGTACTAATTATCGAAATAAATTTAAATTTTGCTTGATTATATTTTATACTACAGTCCGTAGTATAAACGTTTTTTTACAATTATTTACATGCCTTACGTTATTAAAATGATATTTAATCTAACAGAAACCGGGCAACAGTCACAAAATTTTCGCTATAAACCTCTAATTTATCGTACAGAAGCCCGGTTTATGCAGGGCTTCTTGCGAATGCAAGATATAAGCAATATTATTTGCTAATTTTGAGATGAGCATGTTGGTATTTCATCATACTGAGGGTTGATGTTGTTCTAACTAGAAAGGTGCAGAAGCTAGGTTGACGTGTGCTTTCCTCAGCTTCTGGAGCTTTTACGAATGATTGTCAGTCAACTCAATAACAGTCTATTAATTTTCGTGTTAAGACGATTGAATTGACGGACATTCTGGGTTAAAGACGCAATCTGCTTACATAATTGGTTGTAGGCGTAGATTTGTCAGTAGGAGTGAAAATTTAATATCATTTGGCAGAAGCAGCTTTTTTTGCTCTTGTAGTTGTCTTGGCAACTCCGGTGCGAGGCTGTTTAGCTGGAGGCTTTCTCTTGGTGGTTTTAGCTTTAACAACTGCTTCAGATGAAGGTTTTTCAACTTTTTGTTTTGGCGGTCGGCATGTTTCGCAATAGAGTGGTTGTGAGGGAAAACAAATCCGCTCTGCTACTAAGTTGCATTCTTTGCAGACGAAGCGGTAAAGTTTTTGTCGAATGATACGAACATGAGCCTTAACAAAAATTTCCTTAGTTTCCACTTTGTTTTATTCCTTTGAAATTAGGTAACTACTACTATGACTGATTCACCTGAGATGCTAAGTTTGCTGTCGGCAGAACGCGACCGCTACATACTGGAGGCAGTTGATTTAGAGCGGCGCTTGTCTTTCATCCGACATCAGATTAATTCTCTAGATGGTCTAATATCAGGTTATGCCCAAGAAGACCAGATGTATCATCCTTTAGGTCGGTTATCTAGTTTATCTTCTACTCAAGCATACCTTCAGGATAGTCTGAGTCAACTTAATCGACATCATTATGAGGCTGCTGCCTCACCAATTATAGAAACGGCATCCCCAACTTCGACGAATAGCGCCGCTCCTCAATCAGCTACGACCAATCTAGCCGCGAAACCGCCCAAACCAGACATCTCTGATATTCCCAAGCTTCACATATCTAGAAAACCAAGTACAATACCTCTACTGGCGCAATATCAAGATTACTCTGTTCAGAATGCAATTCTGATATTAATGCGGTATAACCCTACAACACACTTTCACGTCGATGCAATCGTCCGTGATTTGTATGGTGATGGATTGGATGAAGAGCAATTTAAAATCGCAAAAGCGACAGTAAGTAAAATGCTCTCAACGGGTACTCAAGCAAGATTATGGTACCGAGTGTTACATACGCAAGGTGTCTACACATTAACTTACGAAAAAGGTGTCACAAGTAAACCGCCAAAAGGGAAGTAAGAACTTGGGGAAAGGATAAAGGGTAAAGATGACAGGGGATACAAAAAATTCACTGTTTATCTTCCCATTTCCTTTCTACCTAACATTATTTCCCTTTTCAGTTTTCCCTTTCCCCCTAATTAAGAATTTATGACAACACTTACTTGGCAATCACCACCTCCACCTATTAATCAAATTTTAGATGCACCAGCACCGACAACGGTATTGCTATCTCCTAACCAAGAATGGTTAGTTGAGTTAGAACAGCCTTTACTTTCTTCAATTGCAGAATTGGCTGAACCGCAAATACCACTGGCTGGATTTTTACTAAATCCACGTACTAATGCACCGTTCCGTTATAATCAATACCACAGTATAAAAATTAAGGCTGTTTGCTCAACAACTTTTAATGATATATCACTGCCAGAAAATCCTCGGATTAGTTTTTTAAAGTGGGCGCCAGATGGTGAAAAGTTAGCATTTACAATTACTACAGACTCAGGTTTAGAGTTGTGGGTGGTTGAACTAGCAACGCTGAATACAAAGCGTTTAACTGAGCCAATTTTGAATGCTGCATACGGGGCGCCACACCGTTGGTTATCGAATGATACATTAATATGTAAATTTATTTCTACAGAACGCGGTGAAGCCCCAATAAAATCGCCGATACCAACGGCGCCAATGATAGAAGAGAATTTAGGTAGAAAAACTCCCAGCCGTACTTATACAAATTTACTCGAAAGTCCTCACGATGAAACTTTATTTGAATATTACATATCATCAAGTTTGAATAAAGTAACTTTGGATGGTAAAAGTACGCAGATAGTTTCCCCTCGTCTAATAGATGAAGCTAGACCTTCACCGGATGGTAATTATATCTTATTAACAACTTTACATAGACCATTTTCGTATCAATTACCAGCATCTTATTTTCCCAAACGTATTGAAATACTCAATGCTAACGGTGAGTTGGTTCGTGAAATAGCTGATTTACCCCTTGCTGACAACATTTCAATTAAATTTGATGCAGTCCGACCTGGGAAACGACGAGTTTTTTGGCGCCCCGACCAAGCTTGTGTACTACACTGGGTTGAAGCTTTAGATGAGGGAGACCCAACACGCGATGTTAATTATCGAGATGCCTTATTTGTACTAGATGCACCTTTCGATAAAGAACCAAAACAACTTTGGCAATGTGAGTATAGATTTCAACATGTAGCGTGGGGACGTGAAGATGTCGCTTTAGTTTGGGAAAAGTGGTTCGATAGTCGTAAACAGCGTGTTTGGCGTATCAATCCGCAAAACAGTGAAACACCCCCAATATTGCTTTTTGACCGTAGTTTTGAAGACAAGTACAATGACCCAGGTGTTCCAATTTCGACACACGGAAAATATGGTCGTGATGTAATTAGATTTACCGAAGATGGAAGTAGTATATATTTAAATGGTCGAGGCGCCTCTCCATTGGGAGTATATCCATTTTTAGATAAATTTAATTTGGATACAAAGCAACGAACACGATTATGGCAGTGTGAAGACCCTTACTTTGAGTCAGTAATTGATATATTAGACTCAGAAGCACAAACATTAATAACTAGGCGCCAGTCTCAAACCGAACCACCAAATTACTATCTTAAGAACGGTAACACTGAACCTGTTTTGTTAACAAATTATCAAGACCCAGCACCACAACTGGCACAGCTACAAAAAGAACTTGTGCAATATCAGCGTGCAGATGGAGTCAAACTATCAGCAACGTTATATTTACCACCTAACTATGATGTTAATCGTGATGGTACCTTACCTTGTGTTTTTTGGGTATATCCAGAAGAGTTTAAAGACCGTGAATTTGCAGGGCAGGTAACAACCGCAACTAACACCTTTAGTCGTCCAATGCGTGACTCGGTATTATTTTTACTTACCCAAGGTTATGCAATTCTTTCTGGTCCAACTATTCCAATTGTTGGAGAAGGTGACACCGAACCGAATGATACTTATGTTGAACAATTAATTGCAGGCGCCGAAGCTGCTGTAAATTATGTAGTTAAACGTGGTATTGCCGACCCAAATCGCATTGGTATTGGTGGTCACTCATATGGAGCTTTTACAACAGTAAATTTACTAGCACATACAAATTTATTTAAAATTGGCATTGCTAGAAGTGGAGCCTATAACAGAACACTAACACCGTTTGGGTTTCAAGGTGAACAACGAAATTACTGGGAAGCGGCGGATACGTATAATAATATGTCACCATTTACCCATGCAAATAAAGTTAAGGCGCCACTATTATTAATACACGGAGAAAAAGATAGTAATCCGGGTACATATCCTTTGCAAACCGAGCGACTTTATGAAGCACTCAAAGGTTTGGGTGCAACAGTACGTTATGTAGTTTTACCATATGAAGACCACGGCTATCGGTCGCACGAAGCCGTGGGTCATACACTTTGGGAAATGGTAAATTGGTGCGATAAATATTTGAAGTAGAGACGTGATTAATCACGTCTCTACATTTTATGCTGGGCGCCAACGGCTAATTGTACCTGCTGCGATATCAGCAAAATATAAGTTACCGTCGCGTCCAGATGTAATTTGCACTGGGGAGTTTAGGTTGGGGTTGGTAAATTCATCGAAGCGTCGAATTGAAACAAATTGGCCGTTACCGTCAAGAGTTATGTTGTCAACTGTTCCTTGACTGATGTCGGCAATGAATAAGGTGTTTTGGTAAACCGATGGGAAAGTATTACCCGTGTAAAAATCACCCATAACTATTGCATTAGAACTTGTGTGCTTATAACCGTAAATTGGCGCCGTTACTGGTTGTCCACTACTATAAAATGCTTGTGCGGGTGGAAGACTAAAGTATTCGGGTTGCTGTAAGCTGATAGCGTTGCCACCTTCAAAATATGGCCAGCCAAAATTTTGACCTTTACCCGCGTTGATTTCTTCCCAAGTTTTCCAACCAACATCTCCTATATATGGTCTGTTTGTTGGGTTGATAGTAAAGCGGAAGGGGTTGCGTAACCCAGAGTTGAAAACTTTTGAGCGGTTGCTGTTAGGATTTGCGGCATCATAGAATGGGTTGTCTGAAACACCATTTCCTGTGATGGGGTCTATTCGTAGCATTTTACCCGATAAGTTATTAATGTCTTGAACTCTAATAGTGCGCGGGTCTACACGGTTATATGATGTTCCATCACCATTGGTTATATAAAGTTTGCCATCACTACCAAATTTCATGTAACCAATCGAATGTGATTCGCTATCAGTCGCTAAATAATCTTCTACATTTATTAAATTATTGAGATTATTGTAGTAATCTTGCATATTGGTAAACAATTGACCACTACTGTTGATAATTCCTGATGGTGCAAAATTAGCAGCGTAGTCTATATTACCGTTTGCATCGGCTTTAATATCGGTACTGTTACCGTCTGGACGACTTGTAAATTGCCAGTTACTGTTTTTACCAAGTAATACTTCTCGATTATCAGTAGCTGTACTGTTAGCGTCAAATATTATATCGCCATTAGCGTTAGTTGTTGCTCTCAAGCGTAGCAATCTTGAAGGACGATTTCCTGTATTGTCTCGGTCATCAAGAACAGAGTTGGGATTATTTGCGGGGTTGCTAATATTAGTTTCTGGTGGGTCGTAAGTATAAAGTAAGTACACATAAGGATTATTTTGGAAATCGGGATGAACTGCTATTGCCAACAAACCACGGTCACGCACATCATTGACTTCTTCATTCAAATCAACAAATGGTGTAGTTTGTAGTTCTCCGTTTCTGTATACCCTGACAATTCCATTTTTCTGAGCAATTAATAAGTTATTGGTGTTTGGTATCCAATCAAACGATGTTGGTTGTGTTAACCCACCTACTACTACTTCGCGCGCAAAACTTCCTGGGTCATTATCAATAATGGTGATTTCTGAGCTATTCTGACCGTTCAACGTTACTCCCACAGGGTTGCCGAACTGAAAAGAAAATGTCTCATTCGCTTCCCCAAGGGTGTCATTGATAATTGGGATGGAAATAGTTTTGGTACGTTCTCCAACTGCAAAATTTAGGGTTCCGGTTACTGGTTGATAATCTGAATCGGCTTGTGCAGTTCCCGGTACGGTAATATAATCTACGCTAGCGGCGCCTGTTACTAAACCACGTTTGACAACTACCGTAGTGACACCATCACCCTCATTAACAATTGGCGAACTAAAGGTTAAATAAGTTCGGTCGTCATCATCTATTGCAATTCTGACGGTTCGCTGTGGTCCGAGATTTGCATCTGTTGTTTGGTCTATTACAAATGTGAAGGTTTCATCATTTTCAGGTAATGAATCCTCAATAATTGGAATTGATACTAGCTTACTAGTTTCGCCTGGAGCAAAAGTCACCTCTCCACTAACTTTAGTGAAATCAATATTTTCGGTAGCGGTATCAGCAGCAGTTGTATATTTCACCGTTGACGTCAAATTCAAATCTTCGCCAAATCTTTGAATTTCTACAACTGCGGCGCCATCACCTTCAGCAACGCTTACAGGAACTTGTCCAAGGCGAATAGTTGGCTTTAGAGGTGGTAAGTAAAGTTGTGTGGAAGGAATAAATTGTCGAGTTTGTGTTGGACTAGACCACTCCAACCTAGCTACGGCGCCACCTGCATTTTCGTAGTATTCAATCTCGATATCATATTTCTGACCTGCTTCGAGAGCAATGGTACCTTGACTTACAGTCGGAGGTTGGTCAAAAAAGCGGCTAATAATTTGTGTACCGTTAACCTTGACTCGAATACCATCGTCACTTGTCGTGTAAAAAGTATAAGTTTCGGTGTATTTAGGTTCAACTCGACCAGTCCAGCGAATTGAAAATGTATCTGGGGCAATTAATACGTTTGGAGAACCTCCACCAAAATTAAAATTAACAGATGAGTCAGTACGAGTTAGCTTTAAATTTGTAAAGTTCTCATTGTCGTAGTACTCACCCCTGAGTCCTGTACCTGTGCCAGCAATATCAACAAAGAATCTACCAAGGGTTGCCCCAGCAGCAAAATTACCATTGATATCACTTACTTCACTTCGTTGAAGCGAAATATCATAAAAACCGTTACTAGTTGCACTCCAAGTAGTCAGGGGTGCATTAATTCGGTAAGTGGCAATGCGAGGAGTTCCGTTAGTTGTATTACCACTGCTACTAACGTATTGTGCTAACTGACTAAATCCATTTGGTCCAGTAACTAAGACATCAGTATTACCAAAGCTAGCAACGTTCACCCCGACATTATCACTGTAGGTGACAGTGAAAGTGTAATCATTGCCTCCTGCTGAGTCGATGTTTGTAGCGTTAAGAGTTGCTGTTGGCGCCACTCCTTCAACATAAAGTTGTGATTGAGGAATGATTTGTTTAACTTGGCTATTGCTTGACCAAGCTAATCTAGAAACTGCTAATCCACCGTTTTCGTAGTAATCAAGTCTAATATCGTATTTTTTACCTGCTTCAAGTAAAATTTTCTGGCTTGCCACTTCAGTTGCTGCTTGGTCACGGAAGTTATTAATAACTAATTGGTTATTAACCCATAATCTGGCGCCATCATCTGAAGTTGTGTAGAAAGTATATTCCTCGTTGAATTTTGCTTCAACTTGACCAGTCCATCGAACTGAAAATGTATCTGGAGCAATTGATGGGTCGGGAGAACCAGTACCAAAGTTAAAATTTACAGTTGGGTCTGTGCGAGTAACTCTAAGATTAGTAAAATCTCTGTTATCGTAATATTCACCCTTTAACCCTGTACCAGTACCCGCAATACTAAAAGTGACTAGACCGAGATTTTGTGACAAAGCGAAATTATTTGCTGTATCTTTAACTTGGTTTGGTTCTAGCGTCACCGTATAACCACCTACATCAGCAAAGTCCCAAGTTCCATCAGGTGCTAAGATACGATAATTTGCTGTATTGAAAGTACCATTTGTATTCGGTTCAACACCTAAAAAAGTTGCGACTTGGTTAAACCCGTTTAGACCTGTGACTCGAATGGCATTGTTTAAACTGCTAACATCAACAGCAGCATCATCAGCATAAACGACGCTGAAAGTGTAATCACTGGTGTTAACTGTTGGGGTAGTAGTTGCTTTTAGTTCAGCAACAGGCGCCGCAGGTGAATATAATTGTGATTGAGGAATAATTTCTTTAGCTTGACTTAGACTCGACCAAGCTAACCTAGAAATACTGAGTCCACCATTTTCATAGTAATCGAGTCTAATATCATACTTTTTACCTGCTTCAAGTGTAATTTGCTGACTTGCAATTTCAGTGGCCGCTTGGTCACGATAATTATTAATAATTAACTGATTATTAACCCACAACCTAATACCATCATCTGAAGTAGTGTAGAAAGTATAATTTTCGTTGTATTGTGCTTCGACTTGACCAGTCCAGCGAATAGAAAATGTATCTGGAGCAATTAATGAACTTGGAGAACTGCTACCAAAGTTAAAATTAATTGTTGAGTCTGCGCGTGCGAGTTTGAGATTTGTAAAATCAATATTGTCGTAGTACTCACCGCGTAAACCATTGCCTGCGCCTGATGCTAAAATGCTACTGCTACTACGATTTGATTGACCAAATGTTTTAGATATATCTAATGTATTTAAGGTATTTATAGGCGATATCAATGACGAAATTGATGTCAAACTATTATTGTCGCTGACACGATTGTTCATTATCTAATTAAAATTCAAGATGAAAGAATACCAACTAGCTTTCTCAGTAATATCCCATACTGAACTGATACGTCTACTCTGTTTGATTTAATTAACTCAATATTTATACTGAAATCTTTTTTGTAAAAACTATACAAATACTTTAAAATCTCTATACAAAAAATTATTCTCCGTGCCCTCTGTGCCTCTGTGGTAATATAAAAGACTTTACCTATTTACTACAGAGACGCAGAGAGCGCAGAGAGTAAGAATTAACGCATACTTCTTATACCCTTAGATATATAGATTAATAAGAAACCAGCTATAGTCATACCACCCCAATGCCAGTCAATAAAAGTTGATGTCAAACTTGTTACTATTAATGCGGTAATCAGACTAAACTTAAATGATTGCGGCATAACTTTTAAAACGTCAAAATAACAATTATGCAAATTTTAATAAATGTTGCAATACATATATCATTGCATGGAACTTTGAGAGGATAAAAGCATAAGCAGAATGGACTTTACCTTTGATTGGAGGTCGTTATGAATGTGAAAATGATTATGTTTTCAGGTATTTTGACTGCATTAGCTGGTTCTGTAATTGGATTAGCAGGCGCCCGAATTGGTCAAAACGATTTTAATCAGTTAAGATTTGAGAGCGAGTACTATCGAAATCTGTACAATAAATACGTACTAATAGGAGCAAAAATAGGATTTGCAGTTGGAGTAGCTCAAGAGTGCGTGCGTGAACTCCAAATGCAACAAGAAGAATAGTTTTAAGTTGAAATTTCGCAGGTAATTAGCCTGTTAAAGAAATAATTGGTCATTTTTGAGCCAAAAGGGGAGTTCCACCAGCGTGAGGGGTGACATCCTTTTGGTGCATTTAGCGTGTAATCTAGTTCATCGCATTTTTGCCATTTATTATTTAAGCGCCATCCATTTAATAAACCTAATTTTTCAATTACACTATTATCTTGGGCAATAGTAGTATCAATGCTCCCACCGACTTCTTGGTACATTTGACCTTGAACACTGAAACCAAATTTGCCTTGACTATAAGTTGTCCAGAGTTTATCAATAGCTTGCAGTTGATTACAAGGAAAAGCACGCACATCGTTTGGTGTAATTGTTTCTAAACTCTCGGCGCCAGTTATACTGAGCATAACTCGAATCGTTTCTTGATCAGCCTCACGAAAATCGCCTGCTGCGAGTAATTTTTGTAAGTGTTGGAATCTATACACATCTGGCATGAGTAATAAAGTCGTTTCCAGACGCGCGACTTTTGCCTCAAGTTCGACAATACGGTTTTGTAATTGAATGTAATCTTCAGTCATAAAACTTTTTGCTCCTGTATTGGCTAATTCTTGTAGTATTTGTAAATGTAATGTTTAGTGAGAAACCGGGTTTCTTTAGCCGTGAAAGAAGAAGGAATGAATTAGCAAGATTACTGCGAGTGAGAATAAAATGTGATTCATCCAATCGTCAAATGTCCAGTTGTGAAATATTTTTTTGAGCATGGTACAAGTGGTTAGAGAATTTTTGTATTTTGATGTCATGCTGAACGTAGTGAAGCATCTCGTTATATATGTAGATATTTAGATTCTTCGCTACGCTCAGAATGGCAATTTAAATGCTCAGAATGACAATTTAAATGCTCAGAATGACAATTTAAATGCTCAGAATGGCAATTTAAATGCTCAGAATGGCAATAGAAGTGTTTATTTGTTCTGTGTGGAGATATTTAGGTTCGGCGCCTTATCGCTTTGAGAGGCAACAACGGCAGGTTCGGATTTAGGTTGCTTGGATTTTTTGGGTTTGTCGATTTTGTTGGGTGTTAAGAAGCGGTGTTCTATATCTTTAATGACTACATACAGTACTGGTACTAAAAACAAACTTAAAACTGTGGATATTAAATAACCACCAAATAAAGCTGTTCCTAATGACCAGCGACTCATGGCGCCTGCACCTTTGGCAATTACTAGGGGCCAAAATCCTACTAGACCAGAAAATGCGGTCATTAAGATGGGGCGTAACCTATCTTCTGCTGCGCGAATAGCAGATTGTTTAACGCTCATACCAATTTCGTGTAGCTGGTTTGCAAATTCAACGATTAAAATCGCGTTTTTAGAAGCTAAACCAATGAGCATTACTAACGCGACTTGAGCGTAGATATTATTGTTAACAACTGGATATACACCACCTGCTTGCAAGAAATTAGCGCGAAATTGAATTGCACCTAAAGCACCAAGAATTGCTAGTGGTACGGTCAACATAATTATAGTTGGGTCGATATAGCTTTCGTATTGAGCAGCCAGAACAAGAAATACCATCACAAAAGCTAAACCAAAAATAATGGGAGCGGCGCCACCTCCTGAACGTTCTTGAAATGCGGTACCTGTCCATTCATATCCAAAACCTGGCTGTAATGTTTGTGCGGCAACTTGCTCCATTGCTATCATAGCTTGTCCGGTACTAAAACCAGGTGCGGGACTAGCTTGAACTTTAATAGCAGGATAGATGTTGTAGTGCGTAATAATTGGTGGGTAGTTAATACGTTCGGCTTTGACGACACTAGTAAGAGAAATCATTTTATTGTCGCGCGAGCGTACATACAGACTATTTAAAGCATCAGGGTTAGAACGAAATTCTCCTTCTGCTTGAGCATAAACACGATACAGTTGCCCTCCTAGTACATATTGATTGACGTAACGGGCGCCGAGATAGGTTTGCATCGTGCTAAAAATATCGTTGATGGCAATATTTTGTGCTTTGGCTTGGTTACGGTCGATAGCAATTTGCATCATGGGAGTACTATTTGTAAATTGTGTAAATACTCCAGCTAACTCTGGACGTTTGCGAGCAGCATTGATGAATTTTTGCGAATTATCGATGAGTGTTTCCATTGGTAGCGCTGCTTTGTTTTGGATGAAAAATTCCAAACCACCTGCACTTCCTAGACCATCTACCGGGGGTGCATTCACTGCAATTAAACGCGCACCCGAAATTTTTGATGCAAGTTCTTTATTAATCGCACTAGTTATACCAAAAACTGATTCGTTAGCTTTTTTACGTTCTTCCCAGTGTTTTAACTTAACAAAGAAGAGAGATTTATTAGTCGCGTTTCCTTCAAATCCAAATCCTGCTAAACCATTAACATGTTCAACTTCAGGAAATTTCCGCACTATTTTTTGAACGTTTTCAACGATATCATTGGTGTAATTTAATGATACCCCTGGAGGTCCTTCACCAATGATAAAAAAGTAACCTTGGTCTTCTTCTGGAATAAAACCTTGGGGAGTTACCATATAAATCCATGCGGAAGCAACTAACCCAGCAATAAAAACAGGAACAACAATTACACGAATCTTGATTAGAAAAACAACGATACTAGTGTAACCACCTTTGACCCAATCAAAGAATCGATTGAACCATCTAAATAGTACAGCAATCGGACCGTGTGCTTCTTGAACAGGACGCATTAGTAAGGCGCCCATTGCAGGAGAGAATGTAAGAGCGTTGAAAGTCGAAAGTAAAATCGAAAAAGCAATAATGAGCGCAAATTGTTTATAAACAATACCCGTAGTGCCAGGAAAGAACGATACAGGGATAAACACTGCCATTAATACTAATGATGTAGCAATTACTGCCCCGGTTAATTCTCCCATCGAGTCCAAGGCAGCTTGTAAAGGTTTCATTCCTTGAGCAAGCTTTAGAGCAATTGCTTCTACTATAATAATCCCGTCATCTACTACTAACCCGGTAGCTAAAATTACCGCGAACAAAGTTAATTGATTGAGTGTAAACCCAAATGCATAAGCAAACGCCATCGTACCAATCAAAGATACAGGAATTGAAATTGAAGGAATAACAGTTGTTCTCCAATCTTGTAGAAATATGAAGATAACCAGAAACACAAGCAACACAGCTTCTAACAGTGTTTTAAATGCCTCATCAAGCGAAGCAGCAACGAACTCAGTATTATCTAGTGCAACTGTAGCTTTTAATCCAGGTGGAAAATTCTTTGATAATTCCTGCATTCTTGCTTTTACTAACCCCGCAGTATTCCAAGCATTAGTACCAGGGAGTTGGTTAACTAATAGCGCAACAGCCGGAGCATTATCGAATATATTTGTTGTACTGTAATCTTGGGCGCCGACTTCCGCACGTCCAACATCTCGAACACGAGTTAGCGTACCATCTTGCCCAACCTTGACTACTATATCTTCAGCTTCTTGTGGCGTCGTAAACCTGCCAACTGCTCGCAATGCAATTTCAAACTGCTGCGTACTTGGAGTCGGTTGTTGTCCAATACGTCCAGCACCAACTTGGATATTTTGTTCGCTGATGGCACTAACTACATCTTGTGCAGTAACTCCGCGCGCTGCTAACGATGAGGGGTTTAACCAAATTCGCATTGCGTACTTACGTTCACCAACAATTCGCGCGCTTCCTACTCCTTCAATTCGTTTAATTTCATCAAGAACAAAACGGTCTACATAGTTACTCAAAAAAACGTTGTCGTAAAGAAATTTTCCGCTCTTGTCTTTTTCTGATGAAATTGCATAAGCAATCGTAATCGTTGGTGACTGCTTCTGAGTAATTACACCAGTTTGGTTCACTTCGACAGGCAACTGAGACGCAGCCACAGCTACGTTATTCTGTACCAATACCTGTGCTGTGTTCCTATCTATATCTGTAGGAAAAGATACATTAATTGATGTATCACCGTTGTTTGTCGTTTGCGACGACATGTAAACAACTTTTTCCGTACCGTTGATTTGACGTTCTAGTACTGTTGTCACATTTTCTTCAGCAGTCTTTGCATCAGTTCCCAGATAATTAGCTGTCACTGTAACTTGCTTTAATGCGAGTTGAGGTAACTTATCTAAAGGAAGTAGCGGAATACAAATACCACCAACAAGAATAATTAAGATGGTGCAGACCGTTGTGAGAACGGGTCGCTTGATAAAGTTTTGTGAAATACTCATGGTTTAAAAAAGTTGAAAGTGCGCTCGTGCTGAGTGCTGAGTAGAGACGCGATTAATCGCGTCTCTACTAAATTAAGGATTAATTGCGTCTGTACTAAGTTAATGATTATCGCGTCTGTACTAAGTTAATGAGTTAGGAGTTATGAGTTATAAGTTCTTAACTCAATTCTTTCCCCAACTCAGCACTCAGCACTCAGCACTCATTACTCTATAGAGAAGCTGTTTGACTTGCAGGTCTAATAGGCGCCCCGTTAGTCAAGCTTTGAATACCTGATACAATTAGGTTCTCTCCAGGTTGTATGCCTGAAACAAGTTGATAATCTTGTCCTTGCATTACGCCTAATTTCACAGGTTTTTGTCGTGCGACCATTTGTGATTTTCCGTTTTTGGTTTCAGATTCTGCCACAAAAACAAAATCTTGGGCGCCAATGCGAGATACTGCAACAGCAGGTACTTTAACACCAGCACCTTGACTCCAAATTATTCGCGCACGTACAAATTGTCCATCGCGTAGTTTTTGGTCATTATTGGGAAAACGTGCTTTAGTTAAAATCGCTTGGTCTCCTGAACTTACTTGTGGAGCGATAAAATTAATACTGCCACGAGATAATTGTGTTCCTGAGTTTGGGTCAATTAATGCTACCGCTAGTCCCCGTCGTAGTTGTCCAGATAAATTTGTAGGAACTGGAATACGTAAATCTAATTCATCATTTTGAATAATACTCGTGACCGAATCACCCACGTTAACTAAATCACCAACACGGACGGGTACATCACCAACGACACCACTTACAGGAGCAACCACTCGGTTATAGCTTAAGTCTTCTACCTGCACAGCAGTTTCAGCTTGAGCGCGTTTTAGTTGTGACTCATTTTGTTTTACTAAAGCAACCGCACCTCTCCACTGTGACTGCGCTTGTTGGAGTGCGCTTTGTGCTGATGCAAGTGATTGTATCGCAGCTTCACGTGCAGCAATAGCACTATTACGTTGGGCACGACGTTCATCTAAATTTTGCCTTGCAACGGCGCCAGCTTTAGCTAATTCTTCTGAACGCTTATAGTTAATATTGGCAAGCTCAACATCACTGTTACGATTAACAATATCTGCTTGATAACGTTTAATTTCTGCTGTACGCTGTTTGATCTCAGCTTCATTAGCGCGTACTTGTGCAACTGCATTTTCTAAAGTTCCCCTTTGGGAATTTACCGAAGCTATCGCTGCATCTACCGACGCTCTGCTTCTTTCTGGACGTAACTGTATTATTGGTGTCCCCTGTTTAACGAAGTTACCTTGGGCAACAGTAACTTGTACTATACGTCCGCTAATTTGCGGTTTTAACGAAACACGCTGCTTCGCTTCGAGTGTTCCTACAAATTCTGTACTATTTTCGACTGTCGATGTTTCAACACGCTGTAATTTTACTAAGGCAGCAGGGGGTCCACCCGCAGCATTCGTTGATGGTTTATTGGCACCACAACCGCTTATTATCGCTGACGAAAGGATTACAGCACAGCACAAATAATATTTTGTTAGATTTTTTGTTAGATTTTTTGAATTTTGCATATACCCAGTTAATGACTCACCAAAAATATAGGGGTTTGCAGCGATAGTCATTGAAGCTAATCAAAATTTCTCCCAAAAACGTTTTCTTCGGAGATTGCTGAGTTTGATTATGTGTTCTAGACTAACAGTTATTTATTTAATTGAAATATTTTTCTTGATTCTTTTTGCTTTGCTACAAATTTTTATTAAATTATATATTTTTTGTAATATTAGTTTATATTGCTTAATGTTATTTATCGGTCAGGCGGGGTGCCTAACCCATCGATAATAACCAAATACCACTATATGTCATCCCAGAATCATCTGGTTGAACGAGTAAAAAATGTAACCCCTTGCTTTGTTGTTTTCGCTGTTCATAATTTTGAGCAGCAACTTTAACATCATTATCATCAAAAGTTGCAATCACCCATCTATCAGCCAAAGCAGCTTCAAGTATCAAACCATCCGGCGCCCCAGCGATATAATTTAAATAAGCAGGACGTGATTGTTGTAACCAACGTGCCAACCGCATCGACTGTCTACCACCATAAATAACAACACCAGGAATAAGTTGAGTTGATGCTAAACCCAAATTAAAAGGAAGAATAAAATCAGGAAAATCAACAATAGGAATACGACGCTGACGAAACTCTTCAACATCACCCGCAGGAAGCGAAGCAAATCGCCATTTTTCTCCTAAAAGATTATCAGGTAAAGGAACTGGGGGTAACTTTTCTAATTCAATAGGATAAGATTTATCTTTCAACCACTGTTTCAAAGCTGTAGTGCGACGAGTTGCTTCGACCTCTATATTTAAATTCCGTGCAGCAGTTTCAACTAAACTTAGAGATTGAGGACGAAACACCTGTATTTTATTAGGCATACCAGAAGCACATGCCAACTCAAACTGTGAAGTCAGCCAATTAGAATTAGCTTGCGACTGAGGACAAGATGCCTCATATTTAAAATTACCGCTACTATCATTAATCAACAAATCCCACAACTGTTCATGATTTTGAGGACGACGATAAAAATCAACTTGCCAAACTAACACGTTTATTCTCCGAGAGTATGCTAATTTTATAAAAATGTACTTGTCATTCTGAGCGTAGCGAAGAATCTCTAAAGTTTTGATGTTTATTAATATGCTTCATTATAGTGACTCATTACAATATATATTAGATGCTTTGTGCCTCAGCATGAAAATATATATTAGATGCTTCGTGCCTCAGCATGACAATATATACTAGATGCTTCGTGCCTCAGCATGACAATATACTAGATGCTTCGTGCCTCAGCATGACAATATATTTACAGAGGATATTTTTGACTTAAAAACGCCTCAGCACTAACTCTATCATTAACAACGCCATCTAAAGTCGCAGCTAACAAATCATCAAGCATTTCCTTAAAAGCTCGACCAGGTTTATACCCTAATTTTTGTAAATCATTACCATTTAAAGGCGCCTGAACAAAACGCCATACACTAATATACTGCCAAATTGAACGACGAATAGACCGTTGACTTTGTAAAGCAGCTAAAATCAGTGTCTCCAAATCATACTTCTTAAGTAAACCAACAACCTGACTCTTTAGTCTACACTCTGTCAAACCAGCAATATTATCCATTGCCTTACTAAAATGCGATAATCTTTTAATACTATCGTCAGGCAATTGTAAATTAGTAGCAACCTTACTACGAAACTCCGGCGCCAAGTGAGCGATAATAGCTTCAAGACGAAGCAGCCAATGAGTAATAGCTTGTGAGTTATCAAAACGTTGTAAACAGCGCTCGAGCAAACGTAACTGACGCAATAACTCTACATTAAGTTTTAAAGTTGGGTGAATACATTGCAACGCACTTAAATTATCTAACAATTCGAGTGCCCGTTTCCAGTAAGGCGCCTCAAGAATTAACTTTAACTCAGCTTTGAGACGAGTCGAAAGTGCGGGAGTTTTATTATTTTCGCGTGCAGTGCGGTCATACACACCACTATTAATCGCATAACGAATATAACTTTCGGTCTGTGACTCAATAGTAAACCCTAACCGCACAGCAAATCTAACTCCCCGATAAATACGTGTTGGGTCTTCAATAAAGCTATTTGGGTGCAAAACACGCATTTGTCGAGCTTCTAAATCGATTAACCCATTAAAATAATCAAGTAACTCACCTGCACGTGGGGTAGTTAAACGTAATGCCATTGCATTAATTGTAAAATCTCTTCGATATAAATCTTGACGTATAGAACTTGCTTCAACTTCAGGATTTGCTGCTGGATATGGATAAAATTCAGTACGTGCTGTAGCGATATCTACCCATAATGAATCAAGTTCGGGGTCTTTGTGCCATAACAATGCAGCAGTTTGAAAAGCACCATGAACATCTAAACGCGCATTTGGATATAACTTTTGCAGTGCAGTTGCAAGTTCGACACCAGCACCAGCATCTGCGGATTCGTGGAACCCATCAACAACAAGGTCAATATCTTTGAGTAACAAAGGTTCTTGTTGTATATTTTGGGCAAGTAGTAAGTCACGTACTGCACCCCCTACTACATATAAATGCCAACCGCGTTTTGTCGCTTCTTGGGATGCTTTAGTAAGTAACTGCCATAACGCAGGGTTAATATGGTTTTTTAAATTAGTTCTGAGTGCAGAGTGCTGAGTTCTGAGTTTTTTTGACTCAGCACTCAGCACTTTTGACTCAGCACTCTCGTGTAGTTCTCGCAAAATATCAGTACGGGTTACAATTCCTACTAATTCCCCATTATCCATTACAGGTAGGCGCCCGATATCATATTTAACCATCAACTCCTCGATTTGCAGCATAGTAGTATCAGGCGTGATGGTTTTAATATTTGTTGTCATATAACCTTTTACGGGTGCATGACTAAAACCGTGATGTAAAGCAATATCAAGGTCTCGACGCGAAATTACACCAACTAAGTTTCCTTCGATATCAACTACCGACAGTCCCGAATGTCCATACCGCAATAATATTCTTTGTGCTTCGGCAATAGTTGTTTCGGGACGAATGCTACGAACAGGGGAAGACATTAAGTCTCTGGCACAAGGAGGTTTGGGTATTTGAAGTTTTAAACTTTCGATTAACTCGTTTATAATAACCTGAGTATTGGTGCCACGTAAGTTAACAGATGCAGCTTGAGCATGTCCTCCTCCTCCCAATGGTTGAAATAATTCGTTTAAATCAACAGTTTTAATTTGACTTCTACCAATTATTGTCAAACGAGTTTCATTACCTTCTCCCACGGGAAACTCGTGTACTAATAGCAACATATCAGTCTCAGATATTGAACGCAGTTGCGAAACTAAACTTGATAGTCCAGGTACAAAAGCATCTGTCTTTAAATGCACCCACCCTATTGCATATCCATTCTTGTTTATAACTTGAAGGTTATCGAGTGATGTTTTGAGAAGTTGCTGTAATTGTGGTGGTAAACCAGGTTCTAGATATTGGTTAATATTAGGGATATTGGCGCCAAGTTGCATCAACCACCCTAAAGCGATAGCATCACGAGGTGTAGAATTTTCAAAAGTTAGTGAACCTGTATCAGCATGAATACCTAAAGCCATAACTGTAGCTTCGCAAGTAGTTAGAGAAATACCTGCTTGCTGTAACTTTTCAGCAATAATTGTAGTTGTGGCGCCTACAGGTTCGATATATAATTTTGTAGCATTTATATCACAGTCTTCTGGGTGATGGTCGTAAATAGTGATGTCTACTAAATGGGGTAGTTCTAGCCATTCTGATAACTTGCCAATACGTGAACGAGCTTGAGTGTCTACAATTATCAACGAACGAATTTCTGAAACATTAACTGCCCGTCGTTCAATCAGTGTAAACTCATCGCGGTACAACGCTAAAAAATCTCTGACAGCAGGATGGGCGCCACCCGATAGAACTATTTTACTACCCGGAAGCAAGCGCGTCAGTCCAACAGCAGCTCCCAGCGCATCAAAATCCACTGTGGTATGGCATAAAATTAAATCCATAAAAATGTTTGACTAATAGTCAATACTAGAATCAGATACTTTAAAATGAAATAAAGTCGGTAAAATTTGTGTTGTAAAATATTTTATCTTTAATAGATAGCTGTCTTGGGAGAAAAGAAAATGACTTTTATATTCCAAATTGCATTGATCGCTCTAGTAGCTCTATCCTTCGTTATGGTCATCGGTGTTCCGGTAGCATATGCTACACCCCAAAACTGGGTAGAATCGAAAAAGCTTCTTTGGGTTGGTTCAGGAGCATGGTTTATTTTAGTAATTGTAGTGGGAGTCCTAAACTTTTTCGTAGTGTAAGCTACCAAGTGAAGATAAGCTACAACTCACTACACGTATAATGTAGTGATAGGCAGAGGAGCAAGCGTTGTAAAGGTAGAAATTGGTTGGCGAAGGGATTATATCCTAAAACCTGTCAATGCATGACTTTACTACGTTAGCTTCTCTGCTATTTTATGGAAATGTGACGCTTGCAGGCGCCGCAATTTGATTTATTTAGATAAAAAAATTGGTAACACGATTTACGCATAAAATCCTAGAAACCCGGTTTCTTCGTTGAAATCTTTGATAAAACGACGATTTGGCCTAGAAACCGGGTTTCTGAACGTAAGTCTTGCATCAAAAAGTCCGGTTTTTGCGTTAGTTCTAGAAATAAGTATTGAATCGTATAGTAAATGAGGCAGTCATGACAGTTTTTGAGGGAACTTTTACTCAGACCGAGACATTGCGCTTTGCATTGGTGATTGGTCGCTTCAATGATTTGGTTACGACCAAGTTACTCGAAGGATGTCAAGATTGCTTGAAGCGTCACGGTATTGATGTTGATCCTCACGGTTCCCAGGTTGATTATGTTTGGGTACCAGGTAGTTTTGAGGTTCCGGTGGTAGCTCGACAAATGGCACTGTCGCATCGTTACGACGCGGTAATATGTTTAGGCGCCGTAATTCGTGGTCAAACACCTCACTTTGATCTTGTATCATCAGAAGTTGCGAAAGGGATAGCTGCCGCGAGTTTTCAAACGGGTGTACCTGTAATATTTGGTGTTCTCACAACCGATACAATGCAGCAAGCATTAGAAAGAGCAGGAATTAAAAGTAACTTAGGTTGGGAATACGCAATGAGCGCGCTAGAAATGGGCAGCTTAATGCGTCAAATCCGCGCAGGTCTACCTCAATCGAACAACAATTCCCCCTCGTTACCTGGTCGAATCAGCACAACCATTGGTGAATTGTCTCCATCCAGCAACGAATAAACTCACTCAATTTGTCTATCTAAGAGTGGAATGGGCATCCTTGCCCGTTCCAAATCTAAACCCAGTTTCAAAAAATCTTTTTCAAAACTATTGACAGACTATAAGCAATCAGGCATACTAAATATTGTTGAAGTTTTTCGCGGGTATAGCTCAGTGGTAGAGCGCAACCTTGCCAAGGTTGATGTCGCGCGTTCGAATCGCGTTACCCGCTTTTAAAATTTAAAAATGTCATTCTGAGCGTAGCGAAGAATGTCTTATGGCTCGTCAGGGAAAGTATAAGATTCCTTCACGCTATAATACTTCAAAAGCAAAAAGCACATGTAATTATGCAGGCTTTATTTTGGACTGTAGAAGAAGTTGCCCAAAGAGCTAAAGACTTTTATGAAAATGGAATTCGTCAAGAAGTTGAGCATGACGATAATATTGGCAAGATGATTGTCATTGATGCTGAAACTGGCGAGTACGGAATTGACGAAAGCGGTGTGGAATCAATATTGATGTTAAAGCAGAAAAACCCAAACGCTAGATTATATATGATGCGAATAGGTTATGATGCTGCAGTCAGCTTTGGTGGTTCTTCTATGGAGCTTACGGCAGAGAGCTATAATTATTTAAAAAGTAAAGAAGCAGGTGTAATTATGCAGGCTATTTTTTGGACTGAAGAAGAAGTCGCCCAGAGAGCTAAAGACTTTTACGAAAATGGAATACGTCAAAAGGTTGAGCATGGCGACAATATTGGCAAGATGATTGTGATTGATGCTGAGACTAGCGAGTATGGAATTGACGAAATTGGCATAGAACCAGGAAAAAGGTTAAAGCAGAAAAATCCAAACGCTAGATTATTTATGATGCGAATAGGTTATAATGCAGCATTTGGCTTTGGTGGTGCTATGGAGCGTATAGCTGAATGATTAACGGACGATTAATTGGTGGTAAGGCGACAGTTCCAGTAATTTTTCGTTTACCTGGGCAACCAGATTTTTCAGTGGATTTTGTGATTGATACTGGATTTAACGGCTATTTGACCTTACCGCCACAAGCAGTTAGCGCAATGAATCTTCCTTTACATAGCAGTATGCCTGCAATATTAGCTGATGGTAGCCAGGTTTTATCGTCTATACATTTGGCAACTGTTGTTTGGGATAATGTAGAAAAAGAAATCTTCGTTTTAGCTTCTGGTTATAAGCCTTTGCTGGGAACTGCAATGATGAAAGGATATCATCTAGAAATAGATTTTGAGGAGAATGGTTTGGTTTCGTTAGAAAAAATACCACCATCTCCGGCGCCATAAAGCAGCAAAAGCTATTGGGCAAGCAAATAGTATCTTACAAAGATGCTACCCTACGGGAAAACTGCGCCCTTCGTACCTCAGCATGACGGAAAGAAGATGCTTCGTACCTCAGCATGACAGAAGAAAGAAGATGCTTCGTACCTCAGCATGACGGAAAGAAGATGCTTCGTACCTCAGCATGACGGAAAGAAGATGCTTCGTACCTCAGCATGACAGAAGAAAGAAGATGCTTCGTGCCTCAGCATGACAGAAGAAAGAAGATGCTTCGTACCTCAGCATGACAGAAGTGAAAATTTTATTTGTTTGCTGTGTAATATATGTAGTATATATAATATAAGTTTTACCGTGATGAGCGGAATAAGACTCGTCCTGGGAATTCTTGTTCGTTGATTTTGGCGTAAACTCGTAAACAAGCTAAAACTTCTCCTAAATTTCCTCCTTGTTCTAGTCGTAGGTCATCTTTAGAAAACGTACAAACATCAGCATAAAGACCTGATAGTTGACGAATACGGATGTTATGACCTTCTGATAATGCTCTTTGAACAACTTTTTTTAATAGGCGCCTTGTTTCTTGTTGCATTTTACCCCACCAAGAAAAGCGGTCGGCAGGTGGTACAAAAACCAAAGAGTGAATTGCTTCGTCTAAATCAATCCAATGACGCAAAGCTGATAATGAATCTGCACTTTCTTCAGCTTTGAGCATTCGCCAAAAAGTTTCTATTAATGCGTCTATATATTGACAACGATGTTCTGGCTTGGAGTGCAAATTCATGATATCGAAGCTAAAAATGCTGTTTAAAGCGTGATGTAAATCTGGGTCAATATCAATAAATTTTATACAAATAGATACTAAATTAGCCAAAAAATATATATCCTCTTGTAAATCGCCTTGGTAATTTTGTAAATTTAATTGAGCAATTTGTGGATGATTTGGCGCCACATTTGAAAAGGATAATCCTTGAGTTGTAATACTTCCCTTCAATCCTGGGTAAATATTTTCGTGCTTATTAAAGGGTAATGGCAGACAATTAGATATATCAGATTGGGCGCCAACGGAAGCTGCAATAATTAAAGCACGTTGGTGCCAAGATAGCGCTAACTCTTCTGGAACCCTAAGTAGCTTACGTTGTACCTCGTTCCATAAATCGGAGTCAGTTTGACTTTGAAGTTGAGTATTTCCTAAATATAAAGCTAACTGTTTGTCAGAGTTAAACTCGTTTTGGAGGCGCCTGAGTTTTAATTCGTTTGTTAGTATTGGAGGGGATGCGATTTGAAGAACATCTGCCAAGTTGGAGTCTATATTTATAATCTCAGTTGGTGGATGTATAAGCGTGTTAAGTTCTTGTAAGGCGCCTTGACATAAATCTGCTGCCGGGTCATTGGGATATTTTGTCAAGGCTTGTTTTAAAGCTGCTTCTACACCGTACAAACTAAATTGTAATAATCGAGCTAATTCAGAATTGTCTATTTTCAACAGCTTGCTAAGATTTTCCATATTTTATTTTTCCTCTTTAATAATCAGTAGAGACGTGATTAATCCCTGCGGATTACACGTCTCTACTGTGACGGACGTGGTAATTTTAATGTAATCCGCAAAATGGGTCACGTTCTTTATCGACTTCGTTTTTTTGTAATTCTAATGGCGCCTGAAAAACGCATCCTTCTTGCTTGAGACATTCTTCACTATTAGATTTCCAATAAGGAACTTCTCCTGTGTGGATTCGTAAAATACCTTTTTCATCAAGGGTGACGCGATATTGACAAGGATAGTCTGTTGTGACTTGCGGTTTTTTTAATTCGCCAACTCTAATCCATTTTTTGGCGCCAGTTTCGCTATCTTCGTGATAAATATAAAAGCTGTGTTTTTCACTTCGTGGAAAAGAGGGTAAGGGGTCACTAATTAAACCAGTTCCTTGTTGGGGTACGTTACCTGTTTCGTAACGAAATAATTCTAGAGCTTTGCTATTTTGAGTAGTCGCTTGAAATACTAAGTAATAACCATTTGCTAAGTCTACGCTTGCTGACTCTAGTACATTAACTGCAATATCGCCATTATTTAATTCTTGGTCTGGGCGCCCGACAGCAATAGTCCATTTTAGTTTACCATCAGTAAATAACGTTGGGGTTTCTCGTATACCCGATGCATGAATAGCTGCACCAACATCAATGCTTTCTATGTGAGATGGAATTAAGCGTTGTGCTTTGCCGCGAACTAATAAAAGGTTAAGCTGAAGATTCTGGTCTATTTCAAACTGGACTTTAATTTGTTCGAGAAACTCGTGTTCGCTTATCTCTAGTTTTTGCCGCAGCTTGTTACCATCGTAGCTTCCCCAAAGTCGAAACTCACCGTTTTCAAAATCTTGTCGGTGAATAATATTACTTAATTGTATACCTTGCCACTCAGTGCGAACTTTGGCGACTGTATCTGTTGCAGAAAGTTGATATAATTCTTGTCCAGCAGTAAATATGGGTAGACTTTGTTCGGTTTGATTTAAGCGTTTGAAGTTACAGGGCAAATAGTAAAATAAGTTCTTAACGTCAATTTCTACCTGGTAGCCACCTTTACTCAGTATTTCTCTAGACTCTTCTGGGTTAAATCTGAGTCTTTGTAGCTTTTCTGCGTAACAAGCTCCAGCAGAAGTAGCAAGCTTGGTAAATTCTAAATCAAAGGTAATCCTTTCTGGATTCCAGACAAAGTAATCGGACTTACTAAATTCTTGGTAGATTTCTCGGTGGACGATGTTAAGGTTACAAGTTTTGCCAGACAAAATTAGCCAGTCAACTTTTCCTGTTAGGGTATTATTTTGTGTTCCCAATCGACTTTCGATTAATCCTTTAGCGATACCAATAGCTTCTTTAACAGCTACAATTGCGGCTCGTTCAAATTGGGCGCCATCCAAGGTAACGTATAAGTTACTAGGATTTTGAACTTGTAATTTAATGCCACTTACAGCTAGTAGTGAGGAAATTTGCGGTTCATCTAAAGTAAAGGTCAAAATAGAAGTGTCTGTTAATGGCTTTTGTCCTAATTTGAGTTTCGCTCTTTCTGCCTGCTCCCAAAGTAGATAAAAACTTTGCAAGCGTTGGGGAGATTGTAACCAATTAGTGGGTATAATTTTCTCTGCGGTATCAAGAGCATCTTTATACGCAGGACTGCTTTCAGGGTTTTCTTTGTCTAAACATTTTAACAAAGAGCCACTTTTAAATTGACCTTGTTCTAAAAAGCGTTCATCTAACGTATTTAGTACATCTTCTAACTGTTCACTTACTAAATTACCTGTTACTAATTCCGTTAACAAACGGTCAGCAAGTGCAACCTTAAGGAGTCGGAACACTCGCAGCGTAATGTACTCACCACCTAATTGTAAATGACCAGAAGACCCTAAAAGTTTCGGGGTAAGTTTATAGTAACGTCCTCCCAGTCCTCGTTCTTCTTTGTGATCAGATGCTGGGGTTTTATCTTCTAAAGTGAGTTCAATCAACGCTAGGTCTGTTGTACCACCACCAATATCTAAAATTAGGACGTTTTGCGACCATTTATTACCGTTATAACGACAGCGAGTTTTAAATGACTCAATACCAATAGATAAGTTACCACCAAATTCTCGCCACAAAAAGAATATTGCTACAGAAACAGCTTCATCGTAAGCAATTTGCACATCGTCAATACCTAATTGTTGCACCAGTTCTTTAACTTCTTTGCGGACAATGGGTGGCGCCACGGTAGGATAAGTAACAACTGCGGTGCGAAATTCGCCATCAGAGAACTTACGTCTTCCTCGGTTACGGTCTTTTTCCGTCAACTCTTTCAAATGTGCCCAAGCGACTTGCATCATTTGCTGGGCAGTTATAGTTTGCTCTGTTCCATTTAAAATTACCTTAAAATTACGCTCTTGCCCAAAGTAGCGTTTGGGTGAGTGATGAAACCTGCTAATAATTTCTGCTCCAGAGCTAGCTGTTCCTTGGGCAATAGCTTTGTTTCTATTTTGTTTTGCCTCCTCTCCCATAATTACTTTTGCAGGAGACAAACCAACAATTTCTAATTCGCTAGAAATTTCTGTTGCACGTCTATCAAAGTCGAGAATAACCGGGATAAGATTTTGTGACTCTAAAGTGGGTACGCGGAAAACTTCATGGTAAATTTCATAAAGTTTTTTACTCACAGCACGGCGAAACTTTTCGCTAATACCCAAACAAAGTTCAATTTGCTTAATAGCTTCTAAAAATCGCTCGCTTTTACTACTGCTAATTACAGAACTTAATTGACTTGGCTCCACTTCTAAATTTTTACTAATTTCAGTAATAAATTTTTGCCATTCCAGAACATTTACATCTGGCAAAGCAACAGTAGCTTCTGAACTAAGCCATTCTGACAAACGTTTACGTAACCGAACTTCTTGTTCTTGAGGTAAAATATCTGAAATAGGCACTTCGCGCGGGTCAAAGAGTGTTACGGTAGAATTAGAAGTACCAAAATCAATAGCTAACCATCCAGGAAATCTTTGGTCATTACCATTATCTCGGTCAGACATAGTAGTTACAGGAGTAGGTTGCTGTTCTAAAGTAAACCATAAATAACAATAAGCTTCTACATATTTACGTGCAGATTTTAAGGGATTTTCCCCTGCATCGGAATCAAAATATTCAACAACTACCTGTAAAGTACAACTAGCTGGTTGTGTTAAAGGTTTATCGAGTATACAAGGGTTTTGTTTTAATTGCCCTAATGCTGAAAGTTTAGTTGGTGTCTCAGTAATAAATTCTTTATAGGCGCCTTGAATTTGTGACGCTAATTCTTGAGGTGTTCCTGTAACAGTACAATTAATACGGCTAAGGTGAGGTATATTATCAACTGGATTAAGCTGAATTGTAGGAAGAACTAAGTTCAAATTATCGTTGTCACTGGTATGCAGTTGAAACCGAGGTGAAAGTACTATCTCAATAGGCATTTTAATTATCCTTTTATGAAAAGTTAGGAGTAGAGACGCGATTAATCGCGTCTGTACAGGAGTTAGGAATAGCAATTTCCGAAAGAATTTTTAACCAGTTAGGAATAGCAGCTTCCTGTGGAGACTCCTTATCTGCTAAATACCTCAGCAATGCTTCTTTTTTTGAAATATTTTGCAAAGTTGGGATAATTTCGCCCAAAATACCAGCTAACTCTTTATTTACTCGCTGATTAACTTCGCTAACATATTGAACAAGGTGTAAACTGGCGCCTGCTGTAATTTCATCTCGCAATCGTAGTACAAGCATTTGCTGGTTAGCAGGGGTGCTTTTAATTTGGTTTGGTTTGAGTGACCAGTAAAAAATTGTACCAGTACTATGTTTATCGTCTGGACTTGCGAGGGGGAATATAGTTTTAGGCACAAGACGTTGGTCTACGCTATCAATATCTGAAATAATCGCTTCCAGCCATAACTTAGGGTCGCATCCAATAGTTAGTCGATAAAATAATTCTGCTGCTTCGGCGCCAAACTTTGCTTCGATATCTTGCTCTAATTCGTCTTTTTGTTCCAGACTTAAAATTCCTTGAAGTTCAGAGCGTTGTGGAGCTACTTCATAAGATAATTGATTTAACAAGTCTACAACAGCCTGACGAATGCGCTCTCCTGCAAAGCTTTCTAATTCCTGGATTGTTTTTTCAAATATAGGATAAAATTCCTCACTTTTATTGGGGATAGAACTGGTAGCTTTATTTCCCCGGTCAAATAACTTACCTGCTACACCTTTAGATTCTGTAACTGTAATAATGCCGTTATTAGCTTTATTAAACAGCAAAGTCCATTCGTTCCAATTAATAACCTTAAAAATTAACTCTTCTTTGACTGCTTCTGCAACAGATATACCCGCACGATTTTTAAGTGGTTCTTTGCCTAAATTTCTTTGGAAGTTTCTATAGATTTTATCTAGGGTTTGAATTGTTGAACGCAAATCATTTAAAGCTTGACTTTCTTTTATCGGTATCCCTTGTTCTTCAATTTTCGCTAATTCAGCTTTGAGTTCCTGCTGTTGTTTGCACAAAGCTTCGTAAGCTCTAGTAGTATCTTCGTATAGTTGTCTTTGACCGTGAGTAGAAGCGTGAGTTTGAATTAATTCCCGCAATCTACCAATACCACCATCACTAGCAAAATAACCAAGCTGTTTACCAAGAGTGCTGCGTGGGTCAGAAGTTTGTAAATTTTGGCTCAATTTTCCCCATTTATCACGCATCCGTTTGGATAAATCTAAAAATCCCGGATAATCTAAATTAGCCAAAAAATCTGGAGAAGCAACCGTTACGTTACTCGAACGCTTCGCTAGGTCTGCTATACCCATTAATTGGTCTAAAAATATAATTCGCTCTTTTTGAGTTGTAAATGCTGATGCTTGGTCAATGGTTGTTCTAAGAACGTTTAATTTTTCTAGAACATCTGTTTCTAATATGGATTCTGAATTATCAACAAGTTTATCAAGTTCTCTTTCCCCTCCTTCACTTTCTAAAGGTAATTGATTAAATCTGCCTATCCCAACTAATATTAAATCCTTGAGGTCTTGTCCTGGACGCTCTTGCTGCATCATCGTAAAGATTTCGTTTGCACGGTCGCTTCCAGTAGATTTACCATTTAGCAGCAATAAAACTGTCTGTACATCTTTTAATTCCTTTAAAGACAAATATCTATCGCGCACCCCTGAATTAGCGGTGCCTAAACCAGGAAAATCAAGTAAAATAAATTGGCTGAGACCTTGGTCTGTGGAAATATCCCAGATATCTTTGGAAATTTTGACTTGAATATCTACTCGCTTAATTAGAGGGAAAGTGTTTTGCATCAAACGTGCAGGAAGCGTCTGAGGTGCATTAGGTAAAGAGATGGGAGCTTTTGGTAATTCCTGAAAACTGAAATTTTGGATTGCCATTGGCATTTCAGGTAACTTTAACCCTTCACGAGCAGTATCGGCGCCTATTAAATAGCTACGACCACACATTGCCTTACCATAAGCAATATGAGCGCGAATAAATATTACCAACTCCCGCAGCAAATAACGCAACTCTAAATTTTTGCTGCTATTCCATGACTCCTCGCACCACTGTATAATATTATCTGAATTTAGCGAAGCTTGTGGCGCCTTTGTAAGTCCTACTGCTTTAGCACGTCTATCCGCTTCTGCCAACATAAATTGCAGGCACTCGTTAACCTCATCATCAGTAAGATAACTTACTGTATAGTCATCAACTTGTGTAGTCTTAAAACCTGCTTGGGGAATTAAATGAATAGCAGTAACGTTACCTGTAGTTGGGTTTTCACTGACTGGTAAAGAATCTGCGTATCCAATCAAACAACCTAATAATAAAGTTTTACCACTACTAAATTCCCCCATGACACCAATTTTGACAGGTGATGTAGCAAGGTCAACGGTTTTCTGGGCAGCTTTACGAAGTTTCGCAATACACCCATCCAAACTACCAGGAACCCAGTCCCCTTGCATATGCAGCTTTGGGGGTACTAACTCTAGTTGTTTGAGTAAAAATTCGCCTTTATCTTTATAATCTCTCAGCTTATCCAGCTCCATAGAGTAGTTCCCCATTTCCCAAGAATTATATTTATTTGGACAGTTATCTATTAGATATAGAATCACTAACTACTATAGGTGTTTCGGAAGATACTATGATTTTCCGCAAGTCACCAGCAACAATTATTACTGGCAACGGATGCAACGGATGTAACGGATAGTTGATTCGTTTTACATTACAGCAAAGAGAAATAGAGAATTTAATACATATTTTTTATTTTTATAGTACGGCAAAAAACCGGACAAATCGAATTATAATTAAATTAACCTATATGTTTAGAGGCTACACATGACTGTTGTCAAAGGCTTTAATGAAAAACCAGAGCGTTCAAAAACTGAACGCTTGGAGGCTCGTCTTAGCAAAGAGCAAAAAGAATTGTTTCAGCGTGCGGCAGATATATTAGGGCTAACGCTAACAGATTTTGTAATTAGCAGCCTTCAAACCGCTGCAAAACAAGCTATTCAAGAACACGAAATCATGATTTTGAGCCGACGCGACCAAGAAGTTTTTGTAGAAGCGCTCCTCAATCCGCCTGCTCCTAGCGCGAGATTACGAGCTGCCGCTCAATCATATAAACAAAAAATGGGTTCGCGCGTTGGAGTATAGATGAGCGCTGATAGCTTTGATTATTTTATAGAAGCCTTTGGTAAGCAGCATGACCGAATATCTTTTTGTTGCGGTGTCGAACCTTTAGACCGTTATTTTAAACAACAAGCTGGGCAAGATGCTCGTAAACGAGTAGCTGCACCTTTTGTTTTAATTGAAAAAAATTCTGGTACTGTTGCTGGTTATTATACTTTATGTGCTACTAGTATTGATATTGACGAATTACCTACTGAAATTGTGAAAAAGCTGCCGAAATATCCAGATGTTCCTGCAACGCTTCTTGGTCGTTTAGCTGTTGATCAAAACTTTCGTAAAAAGGGTTTGGGTGAAGTGCTGTTAATGGATGCACTCAGCCGTTGTCTAAAAAACGAAATAGCTACAATGGCTGTTGTAGTAAGCGCTAAGGACGATAAAGCTCGTTCTTTTTACGAGCATTTTGATTTTATTCGTTTTCCCGATTATCCTTACAGACTATTTTTACCAATGACAACGATTGCTAAAATGTTTGAGTAAGTAGATTGCAATAACCTGTTTCGTCTTACAAAGTATTTTTAACAACATAATTTATTTTGTTCTCACTGCATCACATACGACTCGGAAACCGATGCCATCGTTTGTGTAGTTTCCAGGAAATTCTCCGTAACGAGATGCAGACCTACAGTTTCGCGGCAGTTCATACCATGAACCACCTCGTACCAGTTTTGTCGTATTAGCATTATCTATCCAAGAACTTCCATCAGTTGGCGCCGAGTCAGTTTCTATTTGCTTATTCCACATTTGCTCTAAACAATCTTATAGCCAAGCAGCTAGTTAACGAATATTATTTTGTGGTAGCTCCTAACTTGCACATTACGAAAACCTATATATAGTAAGGGTTTCAAAAAATGTGCGCTTTTTCATATTTTAATGGAGCGTTGCGGCGCCAGTCAGAGGCTGACCGGAATGCACCTCTACGTATTAATTCTTAATTTTAAACAAGCATGTTCTTAATATTACTGTTTGCTCAGTTCATTTTAATGAACTTTTGCTATTAGGCTAGGGACTTTTAGTCCTAGGCGGGTATGAGCTTTCAATATTTTCTTGTGGGGTGTGGGCATCCTTGCCTGCCCTGATGTTTGAAACGGGCAAGGATGCCCATTCCACAATATAAAGAATCAATTTTATACCTTAATATATTTATAATTTTATTGACATATGCTGTTTTTCTTTATTGCAAGTAAGAGATTACAACTTTTTGTGGTGAAGATGGCTGAGATATATTTTTTTGACGTTGATATTTGTAGAGACGCGATTAATCGCGTCTCTACATTTTAATTCATGCGTCTATTCAGCAATGCCATTTATTCAGTTGTACGAGGAAGTGCTAGACGACTTCGATATGTGGTTGAACAGTTGGTGAAAATCTTCCGCGTGGAAGTTTCATTAATATGTGCTTACCAGATTTAAATGCTTGTGCAATATACTCGCAAGCTTCTACTGGTTTTGCATGTTCACCACATGTAAATACATCTGCCGCCAAATATCCATTCTCGGGCCAAGTATGAATCGAAATATGAGACTCGGCTAATAGTGCTAGCGCAGTTACTCCTTGAGGATGGAACTGGTGTGCTATTTTATCGAGTAAGGTTGAGCGTGCAGTTGTAGCTGCTTCCTCTAAAGTATTTCTGATGAACTCAATATCGTTGAGTAAGTTTGGTGGGCAGCCATATAGTTCTAAAATGCAGTGTACTCCAACGGGCACTTCTGGGTCTTGCGGAGTAAAATTGCTAAAATCGGCGAGTGCTGCTTGAGATTCTAAACTGCTTATTGTTTCGGCAGTTGAGAGTGTACTACTATTACCTAACTCGTTGGTGAAGTTGGTATCAAGACCGTCAACTTTGACTTCGTTCACGGTACAGCCGCCAATTTCATAACGCGAATCTTCCATTTCGATGTTCCTACAAACATAAAATTACTACAAGGTCAATTGTTGTGATGGCGCCTATAGCTTTGCGGTTAAGGACTGCACGCTCTAACACTGTCACAAGTTAACAATCATAGCAGCTAATTATCACTTTCGCTATCGAAAAAACCACAACCATAAAGGTAGGGTTATCAGTAATATCATGGAGCCAACCGCTAAGGTAGTCACTGCAAGCTCTCTATCTAAATTAAAAGTTTCGGCGAGTACTAAAGTCGCAAAGGCTGGAGGCATTGCCATTTGTAATACTAAGACTTGAGCTGTTTTTCCTGTTAATCCAAAACTAGACAAGCTTATACCCAATATCAGGGGAACTATAATCATTTTTATTGTCAGGCTGATACTTGCCAATTTCAAGCTACCCCAGGAGGTGAGTTTGCTTAGTCGCATCCCTATTAGTATCAAAGAAGCGGCTATCGAACTCCACGCTATAACATCTAAGCATGATACTACTAGTGTTGGTAATGTAATTTGGCGTATAAGCAAACCTGCTGCAAAACTCCACAAAGCAGGGTTGATAATAATTGCTTTTATGACATTCCAGTAGTTGTTTACATTTCCCCCATATTGTGCTGCTAATGCTACACCTAAACCATAGGCGCCTATAGTAGTACCAAGCAAATCATAAAAAAGTGCCCAGGCAAAGTATTGTGTACCAACTAGCGATAATATAACCGGGTAGCCTAGGTATCCAGTATTACCAACCATTGAAGCTAATAGCAAACTTCCTTGAGTTGGCTTTTGTAGTGAAGACTTTTTGATACGTATAGCTAACCAACAAAGTAAGGCGCCGAAAAAAATTGCGGTAAATGCAATTGCAGGTGCAATCCAGATTTGTCCTGATAAATCGGTTTTTCGCAAAAAAGCTATAATGCTTGTGGGTACTCCTACCCAAAACAGTAGTTTACCCAAACGCACAGGAACCGTTGCAGGAAGCGTCCGTCCTAGGATAAAACCGATAAGTGCTAAACCGAGTAACTTTGCGTATAGTTCAATGAGACTTGACATAATATACGAGAAACCAGGTTTCTTGCTGAGATATTGTAATAACAATAACAATTTTGCGTAGAAACCTGGTTTCTAAATAACTCAGCGTCTTGGTTTAGGTAGACGAAACCAAAACCGCGAACCACCTTCAGGACGTGGAGAGTAAGCTATCTCACCACCCCAGCGTTCAATGGTAATTCTACAAAAGTAAAGTCCTAACCCTATTCTTCCTGGTTTACTTCCTTGAGAGAATTTTTGAAATAAGTTTGCTACTGCATTCGGACGTACACCACTTCCCTCATCATCTACAGCGGCAAAAATAAAATCACCATCTTGCCTTAAGTTAATTACTACCGTTGATTCTCTTGGGCTATGGCGGAATGCATTTTCTGCTAAATTTGATATTACCCTTTCTAAACGTGATTTATCACCCACCACTCTCCAATCAACTGTCATATTAACATCGGCGCCTCCCTGAATGTTTAACAGTAGCCTAATTCTGTTTAAAGCATAAGTAGGAGTTAAAAATTGTATAACTTCTTGAGCAACACTCAAAATATTAGGGGCGTTTTCGATATCGACATTAAAAGACTCAAGCGATTGTACATCAGCGGAAAATGCATCTAAAACCTCTCTAATTAACATTTCTTGCTTAACTGATTGTCTACGACCTATTTCTAAACGTTCTTTTCCTTTAGTTGTTAAATTTTCAAATTCTAACAGAGCTAAACAACAATTGATACCGCTTAATTGCCCAGCAATATCATGAATAATACAATGAATTAAAATTTCTTTTTTTTGATTTTCTTTGACTAATTGTTCATAAGTCAATTGATTTTCGCGCGCTTTTTGGATGATTAACAGTTTTTCTTGATAATCTCCATCTTGTAATTCTACCAACAAAACTTTTTTATCTCCAACACAAATTGCTGAAGCTTCAAAATATTGTTCTCTACCTCTTCTGTCGTATTCTGCCCATGCACCCGAATCAAGCTTGGTAGCATTTCCTTCACGCCAAAATTCTTCGGCATCAATTAAAAAGTTTTCTAAAAATGGAAATTCTTGTTCTGGTATTAATAATACCATTCCCGATTCAAGATGACTACGGCAAAATAAGCTTATCCAATTGGGAACGGTTCCTATTATTCTAAATGAACCGGGTTCTATCCGCTCTAAAACCAAAATGTCTAACACAGCAAACAAATCTGCGGTAAGAGAGTTACTCATGGTGATAACATGGTGTTTTTATAAATTATTGATTGAGAACTCGACTGATTTTTTCTTGCGATAGTGATAATTCATTCGCGTGTTGCTGAATCAGCGATAGTTGCATTTCATCGACTGTTGCATCTAAAAGTAATACCCAGTCACCTTCTTCGCTAGGAAATATATGAACATCAGCACAAATACCTTCTTCAGTTTTTAAACGAGGGAGAAATAAGCTCACATCATCCAACGGTAAAAGACCTTCTAAGAAAAAAATTTGCTGTCCAATATTGCGTCCTTTTTGTAAATTACCGACTCCGTAAGCTGCTAATTTACCTCCCCACGCTGACAATGCACCATCTTTTTGAACTAGTAGGTAAGCAAGTGAACGATTTTCGAGTAAAAGAGCAATCAAGTAAGCTATTACGGGAGTAGGAAGTTCTAACATTTATCCCTCCAGCATTTTCTTAGTGATAGTTTGAAAAACTTCTTCTACTCCTCGACCAGTTTTTGCGCTGGTTTTTACTATATTCCATCCTCTTTGCGTCAAGTCATTTATTTCATCTATATCAATTTCCCATTCATCGCTTAAATCAGATTTATTCATAACTAATATAAATGGAACTTTTCCGATGGTTTCTTCGACTTTGACTTGTAGATTAAAGGCTTTTTCTAAGGTACTACGTCGAGTGCCATCAACTACTAACAAGTAAGCTGATGAACCACGTAAATAGGACATACGTACTTTTTGAAATTCATCTTCACCATATAAATCCCATAAAATTAAATTTAACTCTTTATCATTATAATTAACTGTTTTTTTATCAATCTTTACGCCAACGGTAGTTTGATATTTTTCAGAAAAAATGCTGTGGACAAATCTTGCGATTAAACTCGTCTTTCCTGTTGCAAACGAACCGACCATACAAACTTTTTTTTGAAGCATATAAAAGTAACAAACCCTCTCCCTACCGTTAATTGTTATTTCAAATTCTCTATGAATATTTTCAAGGTAATTCTGCGCGCACGTGTCATATCTTGTTTATTTGTCGATTGAGTTGAACCAACACCAATAATTTTTAGGTTTGCTTTATTTATTCCTTGCGATACTAAAAAATCTTGTACTTTCGACGCGCGCTGTTGACTCAGTTGTTTATTTTGTTCTTCACCTCCAGTTATACTAGTATGTCCGATAATTTGAATTTTCACATCTTTACCAAAAGAATCTGCAATTTCTAATAGCCTCTTTACTTCTGATGCTATTTTTGGTAACTCACTTGTCTCTGATGGAAGCAAATCTGTTGAACCGTTTTTAAATAGCAATATTCTTTGTTCTAGTTGTTTTCGATAAGTGTTAAGCTTTTCAAGGCTAGAATCAACAAGATTATTTTCTTGGTATTGAATTACTCCTGGAATAAAACGCCATGTTCTCTGCGTGTCTGATATCCATTTTATTGGTGCCGAACCTGTTGCTGTTAAAGTTCCGTCGTCAAAACTTAATGATACACTTTTCGGAGGTTTGAGTAATTGTTGTGCGCGCTTAACAACAAATTCTGGTTCCAAAGACACAAATGGTATCCATTTACTATTTACCAATTTCCCGTTAATATCATATTTTCGCAAAATTTTATTTGGGTCAACTGCTAAAGGGTCACGCATTCCATTAATAATATAGCTGCCGTTACGATGTTCTGCTTTTGTAATGGCAATTCCCGGTTGCGCTGATAAATCTTCTACGGCTGCATCCCATCTGTACTGGTCACGAATAGTAAAAAACCCCCAAGCACCTACAACCAAAGTTATTAAACCAGCTAAAGCATATGCATAACTATAATTTTTCTGAGCAGGTATTTGGTAACGAGCTTCAAGACAATCTTCTAGATACGGAACAGCTTCAGAAAATGGTTCTGTTTCCCCAGTAAAGGAATTAAGTTGACGGTCGAGTCGTAGATGGATTTTTTCGACTGAATTTTTAAAACTTAATCTTAATTCTTGAGGTGCGTTTCCTCGTATAATACCTGCTAATACAGCGAAGGGTCCCTCTTCAATCCAAATTGTTAGTTCTCCAAACTGTAAAGTTTGCAGCATCTCATCTTTTTGAACATGAAATGAGTCTTTGACAAAATCTTGAATTGCCGTTAGCATTGCCGATACCAAATCTGGGTCTTGCATTGCTACTTGGGGTGCGACAATATGCTGTAATAATAATCCTGTTTCTTTATGAATTAAAAAAACCTGCTCGACACGATAAATTAAGGTTCGCAGCAATACGATTTCAGCAAACGATTTACCTGTTTGCTTTGCTTCGAGGCGCCATTTAAAACTTTGAGGTGATAAACTGTGTTCCAGGGTTTGATTCAATGATTGAATCATCTCGGAAAGGGCGCTTGAAATCGCACGACGAGTTGCAGGTGCTATAATCGGGAAAATCGTGTTAGAAAGAATATTAAAGTCTTTTCTTATAGAAGATTCAATCGCTTGCTCGATAGTAGGAACAAATGCTTCACTTAGCTGCTTGTCTTGCATTGTTCGCAGTATTATAGCCTGCGGTAAAATTTGACTAATATTTTCAGCTTTAACTTCGATTTCGTCTATACGTTCATATATATGATTAAGCTTAGAAGTCTCAATTCCTAACAGTAAACTGCGGAGTTCCTCTAGCTCCTCTAGCTCCTCTAGCTCCGAAGCCCTTTTTTGATAATTTTCATGCTGATTCGGCAATTTACTCGAACCATTCGTTGAATGCTCATTCATTAATTCAATTCCCCCAATTATTTGAATACATAGTGTGTAAGATAATCATTCGCAAGTTAGGATGAAACTGAATTTTCTCACACCAATCTAGTATTATGGGTTACTTCGACAGTAATTTTTAATATTACCGCTCAATCTTACTGAGAATTCAATCGAATTGCCATTTCGCTTAATAAGTTGGCTAAAGTCGAACGGTCTGTTTTTGCCTGCCGTAAATCTTGCGACTCACGCTGTAAAACTGCTAAGATTTCTTCATATTTTTGTAATATGTCGTTTTGTAAATTTTTAGATTGGTTGAGTATCTGGTCGCGTAAGTCACGCTGAGTATTATTAATATTGTCGTCGAGTTGAGTCAGTTTTTTTTCTAAGGCTGTAATAATCTTCTTGTTATCCTCTACCAGTACTCGTAGTCCTTCATCACGTGTGCTTTGCTCGTTAACAATACGTTGCGACAATGATTCTACTTCTTGCTTGATATAATTTTCAATACTATCCAAACGCTTCCTAGAATCTTCGCGTAAACTAGCGCACTCTTTTAAAAAACGTTCTTCCAAACGGGCAAGCTTCTTTTCAACTTCCCGCATTTGGTTGCCAAATAAGATATCTCGAACTTTGTCTAAACTATTGGCTTCATTGATATTTTGGTTATTAAATCCAGGTTTGCTATGATTATGAATCGAGCCTAGCTGGACTGCATCGATAAAATTATGATTAGTTTCGCTTTCCATATCGGGTGACTGCATAAACAATTCCTTTGTACTATATTATTTGTATCTAGAAGCGAAGATTTAGCTTGGCTAAAAAGATACAGGAGTTACTTGTAAATGTGACTTTTACATACTACCCGAAAAACCAGTATTGCTAACATTAACCATAAATATCATCTTTCTAGAGCTGGAGATTTGTGACCAATGAGCAAAGCTGCACAACAAAAGAGACAAAAGTCACACTAAGACTTTTGCCTCTACCTAAATATCATACAGTAAAAATTGTTACCGGGTTATATCAAGCTGATTTAATTCTTTCTGGGGGTCAGATGATTCTTTAAATGCTAGCCTTAGCAAAGGTGGAGCGATAAAGGTTGTTAAAATCACCATTACGATAATGGCTGCTTGTAAAGGTTTATCCAATACTCCACTAGCAGCACCAATGCCTGCAAATACTAAGCCAACTTCACCCCGTGGAATCATGCCAACACCAATTGCTACACGGTTGATTCCAGGTTGACCGAAAACTGCCCACCCAGTGACGACTTTACCAATTATCGCGACTATAATCAAAAACGTTGCAATAATTAATCCTTCACGATTTGCTGGGGTGCTTGGATTGAGAACACTGAGGTCAACTTTGGCGCCAACAGTGATAAAGAAAATTGGTACTAAAATATCTGCTATTGGTTTAACTTGTTCGTCAAGTTCTTTACGTTTGTCGGTTTCGTCAAGCACTAAACCTGCTGCAAAGGCGCCTAAAATAGCTTCTAAATGAATCGCATTGCCAATAAATGCCATGAAGAAGGCAAATACAAGAGCGGGGATAATAATATTTCCGCGCGTTTGCAATCTATCAGCAGCTGCAACAAATGATTTATTAAAGAATTTACCAAGTAGAATCGAGCCAATGAGAAACGAAGTTGCGCTGACAATCAAATATATAACGTTGGCAATATCAACCTCACCTGTTTTAGCAAGACTGGCAACAACTGCTAGAACAATAATGCCTAAAATATCATCGATAACAGCGGCGCCAACAATAATTTGACCTTCGCGAGATTTGAGTTGCCCAATTTCAGAAAGAACTTTGGAGGTAATGCCAATACTGGTTGCTGTTAATGCTGCACCCGCGAAAATTGCCGGAATAGCTGGGAAGTTGAAAAGATAAATTAATCCTATGGTTCCAGCACCAAAAGGAACAGCGACCCCAACACAAGCTACAATTGTTGCCTGATAACCGACTTTGGTTAATTCTTTTAAATCAGACTCCAAGCCAATTTCAAACAATAGGATAATTACTCCGATTTCAGCTAAGACTGACACAACCTCGCTTTGCGCCTCAAAAATAGAGGTTACAGCATCGGGGGTAAGGTTCCCAATAAACTGTAAAACAGTCATAAGCACCGAATCTCCTGCATCTGCACCACCTTCAGGAAATACAAGTAAATGTAAAACTGAGGCGCCGACAATAACACCTGCAACTAATTCACCTAAAACAGGCGGTAAATTTATTTTTCTAGATATTTCTCCGCCGAGTTTACTAGCTATGTAAACTACAATTAAGCTCAGTAGTACACCAGTTAGGACGATGGGACTATACTCAGAAGGAGTGGCTGTTCCCAGTAGTAGAGATGGGAAACTAAACGAAGATAGCCAGGTACTGGGATTTAAAATCATCTTTTGATTTTGGGTTTTGGGATTTAGGGTTATCGTGGAGGGCGGGTTTAGTGAGGTATCGAGTTAAATTGTAGGATATCTGTTAACCCGCCCGTACTAGTTAAGCGTTTTTAGGTTGAATGGGGTAATCGTAGGATGAACCTTCTTGTGGATATTCTTTGCTAGTAGAGACCTTAGCGGAACTTGGATTCACAATTACTAGTGCTTGTCTAAGAGCATCAGCGCGTTCGCTAAATAAATTATGTTGGGGAATAATTTGGAAAATTCCAAACTTTTCTAAGCGTTTTTTCACTTTACCAGCGGCGCCAACAATAAATACCTGACGACCTTTATCAACCGCATCTTTAATTGCATTTTCAAGTGCCAACGAAGCAGTCACACCCAACATTGGGACATCGCTTAAATCCATAATTACAACGTCGCTGTCTGCCATTGCAGAGTGTTCGCGCGCAATTGCTTTCGATACCCCAAAAATCATCGGCCCGCTGAGGTAGAACAGTAATACGCGACCATTTGCCAAATCGAACAAGCGCTTCTCTTCTGCGTTCAAAACAATTGCATCATCTGCATCGGTAATTGTTTTGACTTCTTCACCTTGCATTTCGGAAAGACGCTCAATTGTCAAGATGTTCGCAATAAACACCCCAATACCAACTGCC
This sequence comes from Dulcicalothrix desertica PCC 7102, assembly GCF_003991905.1. Lineage (GTDB taxonomy): Bacteria > Cyanobacteriota > Cyanobacteriia > Cyanobacteriales > Nostocaceae > Dulcicalothrix > Dulcicalothrix desertica. Next base: position 416,627 of record NZ_RSCL01000002.1, read on the forward strand.
ACAATTAAGTCTACAAATACTGTCAGGAGCAATACACCATACATGATGATTGAACCTTTGAGAGAGACTTTGTGCGAGCGCTTCAAGAAACTCCAGTCAAGAATGTCAATACCAACTTTTAACGCAATACCCGCTAATACAGCCATTGGAATTGGTTGAGTTAAACGAGCTGCTCCCAAAACAACGACTAATAAGATTAATGCACGAGTCAAACCTGATACAGCTGTCTTGGCGCCAGTTTGAATGTTTACAACGGTACCCATTGTGGCGCCAGCACCAGGTAAACCACCACACAAACCAGAAATTAAGTTACCAATACCTTGACCAATTAATTCTTTGTCAGATTTATGTTCGGTACGGGTTAAGCTATCTGCAATTACCGCTGTTAATAATGTATCAATACATCCCAAAATACCTAACATCACCCCGTCAACCAGCATGACTGTAACTTGACCGGGTGTGAAAGTTGGCATTTGAATGGTGGGCAAACCAACAGGTATTTCACCAATCCGTTTGATATCAGCGTTACCGAAGACTGTTAATGAAACTATGGTACCAACAATTAACGCGACAAGTTGAGGTGGTACAATGCGCTTGACTTTAGCTGGCATCAAGAAAATAATCGCCAGCGTTAAAATTCCTAATGTCGCTTCCGCAGGATTTATATTAGATAGCAACTGCGGTAGATTTTGCACTATCCCCAAGACACCACCTTTAGGGTTAGGTTGTCCGACAAACGGAGCAATTTGAAGAATAATCAAAATTACACCGATACCAGACATGAAGCCAGAGATAACACTGTAAGGCATTAAGGTAATATATTTACCCAATCTAAAAATACCAAACAGAATTTGAAATATCCCTGCCAACATAACGACGGTAAAAGCCATCGCTAAACCGTTTTCTGGGTTAGCAGCGGTTAAAGAAGCAATGATAGTAGTAATTACTACTGTCATTGGTCCAGTCGGTTCGGAAATTAAAGTTGGTGTACCGCCAAATAATGCAGCAAAGAAACCAACACAAACTGCACCATAAAGACCAGCGACTGCACCGGCGCCACTTGCAACACCGAAGGCAAGTGCAAGCGGTAGAGAAACAATTGCTGCTGTAACACCACCAAAGATGTCACCGCGTAAGTTTCTGAAATGGATTTGATTAGTTATTCCCATCTTTCTGATAAATCGGTAGAACTGAATACTGGGCTAAATATTTGACAGCTTAATTTCGCTATTAACTTGTGTTTTCCTCAGTGAGATAAAAACTCTTTGATAATTGTGTTACACAAATTACATGAGTTACGCAAAAATCCTAGAAACCTGGTTTATGCAGCCGAAAACTTATAATAAAAACGACCATTTTGCGTAGAAACCAGGTTTATGTAGCGTAAGTCCTAGAATTAATTACACAGCCATCTTTTATACACATATAGAGAAAGATTGGTGCTTGTGTATTTGGCAACTATTATTTTTGTTGCAATTTTTTACCTTATTCTCTATAGCAGCTCTAAGAAAAAGTGATGCACACGCAATTTTAAAAGTGTTATTCTAACTAAAGAAGCTCAATTCTTTAGTAAAAACAATCTATAACGTATGAACCTTAATTAGCTCTATAAGGTTAATAAGGGTTTATTAGTGGTAATTAGTGAATTATGGCTTGAACGCTAATTTTACCATCATTTGTTTTCTAATTGACTTATTATCTTAATAAATAAGATTAGAAAATTCTATCTTATTTTTAAGAACGCAGTTTCCAGTGCATTGGGCTTATGACTAAAAGCTGACTTTTTATAAGCTAATTTTAAAAACGTTGATTTAAAGAAGATTGGTCATAAATTATCCCGAAAGGTAAGATGTATTTTTTTGCATATAGCAACGCTATACAAGAGGTATAATTTACTCCTTGTACTTAAATACGTAACGTATTAAGCGAGCATCAAGTAAACTAAGCAAAATTTCACCCAGTTTAACCGCTCAATGAATTAAATGCAAACGCATTTAGATTTGAATCTAGTATCAGTGGACACCAAACTCAAATCAATATGTATAGCTTACAGCTTTTCTTGTCTCAGTGGTCAATGCAAAGATGATAATTATAAAACAATTATTAAATCAAGTGCATAGTATTAAATCTATACATTGGTTTTTATTAAAAAATGCTTTGCAGGATAAATTTAAATTATCTTGGGCTATCGCGATGCATGATATTCCTTTTGGTAGAAGACAAGAGAGAAATTTTATATTTTACCCTTGTTTACCTCATTTGTATTCTGTTCTTGCAGCATTGTCAACAAGCTCAAAGAAACCGGGCTTCTCTACGGAAGATTAACGTTTTTAGGAATATCTTTCTCAAGAAGCCCGGTTTCTAATCGAGGTGAAAGATATCAGTTAACCGACATCATCATGTGCGAAACGGTTGAAGAGGAAGTCAAGAGCGTAGTTACGCAGTTTATAGTAACGTGGGTCGTCCATAATGCGTGCGCGGTCTCTGGGACGGTCGAAAGGAATTTCCATAACTTCGCCAATTTTCGCGTGTGGACCGTTGGTCATCATCACCAACTTGTCAGCGAGGAATAGTGCTTCGTCGATATCGTGGGTAATCATTAATACAGTTGCGCGGTTGTCACTCCAAATTTTGAGCAACTCTTCCTGCAATTCTTCCTTAGTGATAGCATCCAAGGCGCCGAAAGGTTCGTCTAAAATTAAAACTTTGGGACGAATAGAAAGCGCACGTGCGATAGAAACCCGTTGACGCATACCACCCGACATTTGCATGGGTTTCTTTTCCATTGCGTCTGCAAGTCCCACCATTGCTAAGTTATCGCGAACGATAGCTCTTTTTTCAGCTTCGGGTTTATCTGGATAAACAGCATTAACAGCTAAGTAAATATTTTCAAACGCTGTTCTCCAAGGTAACAATGCATAGTTTTGGAACACTACCATTCGGTCGGGTCCTGGTTTAGTAATAGGTTTACCTTCGAGTAATACCTCACCACTTGTGGGATGGTTAAAACCCGACACCATGTTTAGCAACGTAGATTTACCACAACCAGAGTGACCAATTACACAAAGAAATTCCCCTTCATATACATTAAGATTTACACCATCAAGAACTGTAAAGGGTCCTTTCTTGGTTGGATAAACTTTACTAACGTCTTTAATTTCTACATATGGTTTTTTGCCACTAGCAACAGAGGCGCCGCTTACAAGAGGTTGCCCTAGCCTATCTCTGACGGAATCGTTAACTTTAAAAGTGCGGTTTTGCATAACTTTAATAATTGGGGGAAAGTTAAGTACTGAGTGCTGAGTGCTGAGTGAGAGTACAGAGTAAGAAGTGTTAAGTTATGAGTTATTGGTTTTAACTCTTAATCTTTAACTCAGCACGAGCGCACTCAGCACTTTTTACTTCTTACGCTGCTAATTGACGTGTGGGTGAGTCGAGAATGACTTCAGCAATAGAGAAATCTTGTTTTATTTTGAGCTTATTAAGGTAGTCGATAGGGTTATCGGCGTCAAATGGTGTGCCATCAAATAATTTGATAGGTTGACGAGTGTAGCTGATGTCTAAACCAAGTTCACGCGCGGCAGTACTAAATACACGAACACGACATATCCGTTCGACAACTTCTACCCAGTTGCGTGGGAATGGTACGTCACCCCAGCGCGCGAGTTGTGTCATAATCCAAATTTGTTCGGTTCGACTTGGACGGTTAATTGCTGACTCCGCGTAGAACTGGTGGTGAGCGTACTCTACCTGATGTTCTAAATCACACGTATCGCCATAATCACCGAGTTGAATGTAGTCGATGTCGGTGCTGACGTATTCTGGTCGTGCCAATATATGACGAACTTCTTCGCTATTTTCAGGCAGCGAGCAGTAATAGCAAGCTTCGAGCAAAGCTTTAGTTAAAGCTATATGAGTATTTGGATATCTTTCCGCCCAATCTTCACGCACACCCAAAACTTTTCCTGGATGTCCTAACCACACTTCGAGGTCGGTTGCGATAGTAAAACCAACACCTTCCTCAGCAGCACGGATATTCCAAGGTTCCCCTACACAGTAACCATCGATACTACCATTTTGTAAATCGACGACCATTTGAGCAGGAGGAATTGTTTGAATGTGTACGTCTTTGTCGGGGTCTATACCACCTGCTGCTAACCAGTAACGTAGTAACAAGTTATGCATGGAAGCAGGATGTACTACACCCATTGTATGACGTTTGTTACGAGTTCGCAATAAAAAATCTTTAAAGTCAGATAACCCTTGAACACCTTGCTTCAAAAAGTTCTTGTTGAGAGTAATGGCGTTACCATTACGGGTCATTGTCAAAGCGGTAACTACAGGTATAGGTTTGTTGCGGTGTCCACCTAAAGTCATCCACATTGGTAAACCAGAAGGCATTTGGGCAGCATCAAGGTACCCAGCAGCAATACCATCGACAATACCGCGCCAGCTTGTTTCACGTACAAGTTGAACATCATCCAAACCGTGTTTTGCGAAGAAGCCTTTTTCTTTTGCAATAGCAAGAGGAGCGCAGGCAGTTAAAGGGACAAAGCCTATTTCTAAGTTAACTTTTTCTAAACCGTGACGTGATATTGCTGCTGTTTTACGCGCGCGCAGTTTCTTGATGCGTTTTTGTTGGTTGAGGAAGTAAATCATTTCACTTCGCAAGCTGTAGTAGCTAGGGTGTTCAACAACATCCATACGCTTGCGAGGACGGGGAATATCGACTTCGAGGATATCACCAATTTTTGATTCGGGACCGTTGGTAAGCATTACAATACGGTCAGATAGTAATACTGCTTCGTCAACGTCGTGCGTTACCATTACAGCAGTTACTTCATTCTCTTCACATATCTGCATCAACTGCTCTTGTAAATTACCCCGTGTCAAGGCATCCAAGGCGCCGAAAGGTTCATCGAGTAATAATAATTTGGGTCTAATAGCGAGTGCGCGAGCAATAGCAACCCGTTGCTTTTGTCCACCACTAAGCATTGTGGGGGATTTATCAGCGTGTGGTCGCAAACCCACCATATCAATATGTTTTTCAACAATTGCTCGACGCTCACCAGCAGGCACACCCGGCATAACTGAGTCAACAGCCAAGGCAATATTTTCGCGTACTGAGCGCCAAGGTAATAAAGAATAGTTTTGGAAAACTACCATCCGGTCGGGGCCTGGTTTAGTAATTCTTTGTCCTTCCAGAGTTACAAGACCCTCGGTTGGCAAATCCAAACCAGCAATCATATTTAATAAAGTTGACTTACCGCAACCAGAGTGACCAATTAAAGATACAAACTCACCTTTTCTAATTTGAAGGTCGATACCTTTAAGTGCAACGTACTTGCCACCACCGGTTAATTCAAAGACCTTATCGATTTGGTCAACACCAACAAAAAGAGACATAGCTGTAATTGGGGGGTAAATTTATAAAAGTTTAAAGTGCTGAGTGCTGAGTGCTGAGTGGGAATTAGGAGTGAGGAATGAGAAGTTAGGAGTTTTAACTTACTAACTATTAACTCAACACTCAGCACTCAGCACTCGTAACTGAATTACCTTTCAGGGGGAAGAATACGTCCTTGAAGCCATACCATAAATTTGTCAAGTATCAAACCGACAAGACCTATGTAAACTAGTGCCAAAATAACTTCACTAACGTTATTGTTTTGGTAAGCTTCCCAGATAAAGAACCCAATCCCAACGATACCTGACATTACGATTTCTGCCGCGATAATCGCCAACCAAGCTAAACCAATCGCGATTCTTAAACCAGTAAAAATATAAGGCAGTGCAGCAGGAATCAAGATGTTGAAGAAATATTCTTTTTTGTTTAGTTGGAGTACTTTTGCAACGTTGTTGTAATCGACAGGAATTTCTTTTACACCTACTGCGGTGTTAATTAAGATGGGCCAAATTGCAGTGATGAAGATTACGAACAGTGCAGCGGGTTCATTTTGACGCAGTGCTGCTAAGGAAATAGGTACCCAAGCAAGAGGAGGTACGGTTCTTAATAATTGGAACAAAGGGTCTAATGCTTTGTTGATGGTTTTGTTTACACCAATCAAAATCCCTAAGCCAATACCAACAATTGCCGCTAAAGTGTAGCTAATTGCAACTCGCTGCAAACTAGCTAATATCTGCCAAAATAAACCTTTATCAGTACCGCCTCTATCATAGAAGGGGTATAAAATCAATATCCAAGTGTCTTGAATTACTTGTATTGGTCCAGGCAATGTTGCTCCTGGTATCCAAGAAAATAGTTGCCATACAGCTAAAAATACTCCAATCGCAATCGCTGGGGGAATCAATTCTGGAATTTGTTTCTGTATGCGTGCGGCAAAACCATTACCGTCCATTGCAGCCGGTCGTCTTTGTGCAGTCGTCATTGAATTATCTCCTTGGGGGGTTATAGGGGAATGGAAGAACACTCTATGATTTTTGAGATTGTCTTCCATTTACTATTTGCGCTGTTGCCGTTAGCTATTAGTTTTTGAGTATGAACTAGATAGCTACTTTTTTGATTTTGAGACTCTTGAGGTACTCTTCTGGTTTTGCTGGGTCAAATTTTACGCCATCGAAAAACTCTTCTACTCCGCGCGATGTATCGGTTGGAATATCTGCTGCTGCTATATTCATTTCTTTAGCAGCTTCTTTCCAAATATTTTCTTTGTTGACTCTATCAATCAACTCCTTAGCTTTAGCGGCGCCGTTAGCAATGTAATCGGCTGGTAAGAATCCCCAACGCACGCTCTCAGTTATGAACCATAAATCATGACTCTTATAAGGGTATGAAACGCTTCCTTTTTCATCCTTCCAATAATATGCCGCTAACTTTTTATCATCAACTTTGCGCCCATCTCCCATATCATAAACGCCTTGGAATGGATTTGCAAGAATTTCAGGTGCAAGGTTGAAATAATTACGTCCACCTAATATTTGTGCAGCTTCTTTGCGGTTATCAAAATTATCTAACCACTGTTGTGCTTCCATAATTCCCTTCAGCAAAGCTTTAGTCGCTTTAGGATTTTTGTCAACCCAATCTCCTCGCATTGCGAAGTATTCTTCAGGGTGATTTCTCCACATTTCTCCTGTTAACATCGCCAAGAAGCCGATTTTATCTTTCACAATGCGATAAGGCCAGGGGTCGCCGGTGCTGAACGCATCCATTGTTCCAGTCTTCATATTCGCGACAGTTTGTGCCGCAGGTACCGTCAGCAGTTTGATATCAGCATCTGGGTCAATACCACCTGCTGCCATCCAATAACGAATCCAAAAATCTTGGTTGACTTGTGGAAAAGTGTGTGCAGCTGTAAATGGAGTCGATGACTTTAATTGGGTTATTAAACCTTTTGCACTTGCCATCTCTAAGCCGAAACCTTTACCTGCGTGCTTGCTAGCTACCGCAATCCCATTACCCTGTGTAATTAACTGACACAGTAGATACATAGGAATTTTTTGATTACCTTTGGTAATTAAACCTTCGCTAATCAGATGCGGCATTGGCATTTGCCATTGTCCACCATCAATACCACCACCAGCAGAACCAATTTCTACGTTGTCACGCGCGGAACCCCAAGAAGCTTGTTTGGAAAGCTCAACATCTGGCATTCCATACTTTGCAAAAAATCCTTTTTCTTTCGCGATAATTAACGCCGCCGCTTCCACAATTGGAATATATCCAAGTTTGACTTTCGTTGTTTCTGGTTTCTGATCAGGGCTAATATTAGCAACTGGCACAGCTGTGGCGCCAGTACCAGACGAACTAGTCGAAGCACTGCCACCACCTGCTTCTGGCGGATTTCCCAAACAACCTTTGAGTAATATGGCACTCGCAGATGCACCTGCTGTAACGATGAATTTTCTACGAGAAACTTGCTTGAAAAACTCCGACATAACATCTCCTGTTGGTGATATGTAATTTTGGGTATGGCAAAGCTAGCAAACGAAACCTACTGGTTTCTTGCGCTCTTAATTAAATCTATTTTTTCTATCGTTGCCATGAACTCAACCAATAACTACACGAAACTAGTTGAGGAACACTTATTAGCAACCAGTTATTTCAGTCACGTTAATTTTCAGTGTCACTTAGAAACATTAATTAACGTTGTTTCATTTAGCTTACAGTGTTTCTTGTGATTTTGGTCATTTTGAAACAGCAATTATTAAATAAATATTAGATTGGACATATAAGTAAAAACTTATATATCACGCCAAAACTACCCTTGCCTATTCAATGCATATTCAATCTTTTATGCAAACAATTTGAATTCATCTATGCATCTATTAATTTTGCTCTTTTTGAGAGACTTTATGAAGATAAATTAAGAAATATTTATAAATGTTAAATGTAAATTTGATAACTGTATGGTTTTACCCCTAGGTGCTTGTCATCTACACTAGGTATTACTTTTACTAATAATAACAAAATATTTTTCTAATGAAAAGAGTATTTCGCTTTTGAGATATCTTATCCAGTATTTATAACTATCTGACTTGCCATAATTACTTTCAGTAGGCTTGTTGTTTGAGCGGCGCCTAATTGGTTGAGGCTAAATATTTAGGACGGGCAAGGATGCCCATCCCACAAGATATTTTTTTGATGTTATAGTGATATCATCATGATAACAAAGTGGTATTGCGACTATGGAACAGAATATTAAGGAATCTCCTGCGTTCAAGCTAAATGGGTTTGTAATGCTAGTTATAGTCGGCGCCATTTCTGTGTTGGGCGCCTGGTATTTGTGGAACAGCATCCACGGATTGGAAAATGTATTACAAAGAGGCCTCAAAATAGCTGATTTTATTGATGACTCCCTAGCTGAGGGAATTGCGTGGTTGACAGCAGTGTTATTAGTAGTTGTGATTCCGTCGATATCAGGATTTTTTAGTGTCGAACCCAATAAAGCAGTAGTACTGTTATTTTTTGGTAAATATATAGGTACAGTTCGCGAACCAGGTTTTTGGTGGACAAATCCATTTGCGAGCAAATACCAGATTTCGCTGCGAGTTCGTAACTTTAACAGCAAAATAATTAAAGTTAATGACGCTGAAGGAAGTCCGATTGAAATAGCTGCCGTCGTTGTTTGGCGAGTTGTGGATACGGCAAAGTCTAAATTTGCTGTCGATGACTATCAAGAGTTTGTTGCTATTCAAAGCGAAACTGCAATTCGGGCTTTAGCAATTCGCTATCCATACGATACGCCAAACGATACTCCTTCACTGCGAGGAATACCCGATGAAATTGCTCACTCACTCAAGTATGAATTACAAGCGCGCTTGGAAGTAACAGGAGTAGAAGTTATAGAAGCAAGAATTTCACATTTGGCTTATGCGCCAGAAATTGCCCAAATGATGTTACGGCGCCAACAAGCCAAAGCACTAATTGATGCAAGAAGGCAAATTGTTGAAGGCGCCGTGGGTATGGTATCAGAAGCCCTAAACCGTCTAAGTGCTGACCAAATGATTGATTTGGATGACGAGCGCAAAGCGTCTATGATTAATAACTTGTTAGTCGTACTAACTTCCGAGCAAACTGCGCAACCAGTAATTAATACTGGCACTCTTTATAATTGACATGAGTCAGAAGAAACGCTTTTTATTACGTTTAGATTCTAAGCTGTACGAAGTTTTAGAAAAATGGTCATCAGATGATTTGAGAAGTGTCAACTCCCAAATTGAATATCTTCTTAGCGAAGCCGCAAAAAAAGCTGGCCGCTGGAATCAAGATAAAGATAAATCGAAGGATTAAGGTAAATTTCAACGTGGTCTTAAATCATTATCTATTTCCACAATACCCCTAGAACCATCGATTCGCACTCGTTGACCATCCTGTAATACCCATGTAGCATTGCGTACATCCATTATTGCAGGAATTCCGTATTCACGAGCAATAATGGCGCCGTGAGAAAGTCTTCCACCTGCATCAGCAATAATTCCTTTGGCTCTAATTAAAATAGGCGCCCATCCAGAGTCTGTATAAGGCACAACTAATATTGTGTCGTCATCAATGTCGGGAACTTCTTGGAGGTTACGCAGTACTTTTACCCTTCCTTCTGCTTGTCCGGGACTTGCACCAATACCGTGCATAACTTGGTCGGGCGCCAAAGCAGGCATTAAAGTAGGGACAATTGGGGGAGCAGTACCGTAAACAAGTAAAGGAGGGTTAAGTTGTCCATCGCGTTCGAGTTGGGAACGTCTACGATAAATTAATACTTGTAAGCGACTTATCTTTTCGGGAGTTGGTGCTTCTACGAGTTCGCGCACTTCTTGAAACTCTAAAAAGAAAATATCTCCTTTTTGCAGCAAAAAGCCTGCATGTAAGAATTTATCTTCTAAAGCGATAAAGCTCCAGCGTAAATAAGCAAGTAGACGTGAGTAAACTTCGGTAACTTTTCCTTTCATGTCTACGCGACCCTGAACAAACAGAGGACGTTTTCTGCGTTTTTTGACCTTTGGTTGTTCAGAAAGCATGAACTGCACGAATAATCCTTTAATTTTTTCGGGTTCTTCTTTCCAAGTTGGGATAGCAATATCTGTGCCAACTTCGCTTAAGTAACCGTATTTATTTAAAAGAAATTCAAACGCTGTTAAGATTTTTTGCCCTTCTGTTGAAACAGCTAAGTCCTCAAATACATTATCGGGGTCAAATTCTGCGACACCTGTACGGTTTTCTGGTGGTGTTGCAGACAGTATTTGCTTTGCTTGTTGCGCTAGCTGTTGTAAATCACGTACTGCTGAGACTTCGGGAGTAAGTCTATTATCAATATCTGTATCTTTTACTTTAAATATTGCTTGTCTGAGTGCGGCACTCAACGGCGCCATAATGCTGTAGTAGGTGGCACGTTGTAATAACTCTAATATATAGTCAATGCGCGTGATTAATTTGGCTGCATCTAAGTCATCAACTATTTCTTGTGATAATTGTGACAGCCCAATACTAAAACGGCGCCGATTATCACGTTGAAACTCTTGTTTTAACGACAATTCGCGTCCAACTAACCGTAACAAGCCTGGTAAATTTCGTAACGTCGTATCAATTGCTGGCGCCGACATTTTGGCGCCTCGGGTTAAAAACTCTAAGCTTTCGGGTGGTAAACCCATACGGCGAAAAATTTGCCCTAACAGCGTAGCGTTAAAGTAAGCGTGGGAAAAATGAAGTGTGGCAGTATCATTAAAATCTAAACCAAGCGAACGCTCTCCCAAAACTACCGCAAAAATTCCTCCCCAAACACCACAAGTTAAAGGACGATTAATCGACCAAGTTAAAGGACGAATTAATCCAGGAATTACTTCGGCAGCAATTTTACGTGTCCAAATAGGCAGTAATGTCGTAATAGGACGTGCTTGGAGTACCCATAACGTCTGACCGTCATAACTCCACTCAATATCTTGAGGTATACCGTGATAACGTTCTTCAATATGACGAACTAAGTACGCGACTTGCTTGATAATGACTGGGGGTACTCTCCCTTGTCCTTCGAGATGGATAAATGAAACGTTGTCACTTTCCATTACAAACGCACGATATTGTTCGGGAGTGACACGACCAGATACTACTTGTGTGGGACTTCCCGGTAATGCTTCGATAACGATAGCATCCATTTCTTGGGTTACTGGGTCACGACTAAATGCCACACCAGAATAAACGCTACGAATTTGCTGCTGTATCAAAACAGCCATTGTAGATTCTTTAACATTTCTATCTTGCCGATACTGTGCTGCTCCTGGAGTGTTGTACGATGATTGAGTCCGCGCAATAGCAGTTTGTAATTCTTGTTTAGTAGTTACATTTAAAATACTTTCATATTGTCCAGCAGCAGAAGCATTTTCAGTATCTTCACCTACTGCCGAAGAACGTACTACTAAAGGTGATAATTCTGAGGGTTGAAGAAAATCAATCATTGGTTTTGGGTCTTCGTAGGGAAGTAATACCCATCCCTTGGGAACTGAATAACCCCAACGTTTAATTTCTGCTAACCTCGCAGCTTTGTTTCCAACAAAATTAGCATCAAGTTCATCATCCAACGTCAAAATAGACTCGCTGTTTCCACGAAAAAAATTCATTGCAGCTTGCGAGTCAGGACTTGCTTGAGCTACAGGTAAGTCCATATCATCTTTGATTTGCTTGTAAATCCATCCAAGCAAACCAGCAAGTGCAATAGCTGCGACTATTCTAAAACCATCTTCGGCGTGAAGCACAGTAACAATAATTGGGAATAAAAGTAACACTCCATACTGAGCAGCTTGTCGCGAACGGATTATACTAAAACTAACACCTGCGAGCAAAAACACAAAAAGTGCTGCCAACGGGTCATGAACTATAAAACCCCAAACAACATTCGTTGTTCCGGCGCCTTTTGCTATCCAGTACCTACCTAATACTAATGTAATTAGCGCTAGTAATTCCCATGCTGAACCCGAAGGAAACACTGCGCGCGCGAGTAAAACTGCCGCAATTCCTTTAAATGCTTCCGACAACACAGCCAACATTCCTGCTGGCGTTCCCCCGTGGTAAAACGCAGCAGAGACACCAATGTTACCAGTACCGAGTTGTGCCAATTGCTTCTTCGATACAATCTGTGTTACCCAAGCAATTAATGGCAAGGCGCCTAAGAGCGGGCAGATAACAAATATAACCAGTAAACCCCAGAGTTCAAGCATCCTTAGATTTGGATTTTAGACCTGTCTTTAATGTAAAAGCTAGAATCTTAAAACAAAAACATTTCTTGATTTTTAGCTTGAATAAGTATATATGCTTAAGTGATATTTTTTAAGCGTATTTGAGATAAATTGTAGAGACGTTACATGTAACGTCTCCACACACGTAACGTCTCTGACAGAAAACGGTTTATAAAAATAAAATTATACAAGAGCGAGCGTCAATACCTAACCGACAGCATAAGCCGATTGCAATGCCCAAAGAATTAGAGCAAATATAGAGCCTAACAGAACCACAGTCGAAATTGTCACTAGTTTAGGAGAGTCAGCACCATCGAACTTCATGATGCCACGGTTTAAGTCGGACATAGCGTTATTATCCTATATAGACAGAATTGGGCATTTGCCCGCTTCGATTGTAGTCCTTTTACACGCAAAAGATGCATTCCTTTATAACGATTTTGACTTCACTTTACAACAAAAGACATCACCATAATTACCGATGCCAAAAATAAATATAATCAGTAGTTTAACTGTCGCGTTTACGTTTATATTTTGCTAAAAATTTGTATAAGATATAACATTCGACCGTAATTTTTTCACAATAAATTAATGATTGATGAGGCTAGGCAGGTAAAAGTTATGCTGGTAGCAGTTTTGGCTGTATGTTTAGGATTATTTATCGCGATTGAACTCGGGTTGCGGATACTATTTGGATTTGGCAACCCGCTAATTTACATTGGTGAAAAGGAAATTGGTTATTTACTTGCACCCAACCAACAAACTCGACGTAACGGTAATTATATAGAGATAAACGAGTATTCGATGCGTGGGGCGCCGATACAGACAACTCCCCCTCCTTCAACACAACGAGTATTTTTACTAGGAGACTCCATAGCAAACGGTGGATGGTGGACTGACCAGAAAAATACTATATCCAATTTGATAATGCAGTCGCTTAGCAGTAAAAACTCGCCAGCAGAAGTATTAAATGCATCAGCAAACTCTTGGGGACCGCGTAACGAACTCGCATATCTACAAAAATTTGGCACATTCAACGCCTCTACAATTGTACTACTAATTAACACAGATGATTTATTTGCCACGGCGCCGACATCATTACCAGTAGGACGCGAGAAAAACTATCCCGACAAAAAACCACCGCTTGCACTAGTTGAAATATATCAGCGTTATATTCAAAAATCTAAACCCATACCTGAACTTGAGAAAGTCCGACAAGAAGGGGGTGATAGAGTAGGTATTAATTTAGAAGCAATAGCCAAAATTCAAGATATTGCCACACAAAACAACAGTAAATTTGTTTTAGCGATGACACCCTTGAAACGGGAACTAGGGGAACCAGGTTCTCGCGACTATGAAATAAAAGCACGTGCAAGACTTGATGAGTTTGTCAAAGCAAGACAAATTGATTATATTGATTTTCTGCCTTTGTTTAATGGGCGCCAAAACTCAGAAAGTTTATACCACGACCACATTCACCTAAACTTACAGGGCAATCAATTTGTCAGTGAGGTCATAAAAAAAAGCTTATTGTAGGTTGGGTGGAGCCTTTGCGGAACCCAACCTACAATCATATTAGCGGTTATGTTATACGGTGGTTTTGATAGGTTTTACAATGGTATTTACAGGCGCCGAACAATAAATACACAATTCGTTTGCAATTTCAACAGCTTCTTGTGGGGTTTTATCTAGATACATTGCGGTTAATGCAAATTCTCTACCAGCACCGATAGCGCTAAATTCATTAATTTTCTCAACCAAATATCCATCAGAAATACGAAATATTTCTCCTTCCATACCCATTAAATAACTATTGCGTTTACCGAAAGTGTCATCTTTCTTTTTTGCCCATGTATAAAATTCAACAATATATTCTAACACTGCTTCTACTGTTGGTGCAGATGGTTTGTGATTGCGTGCAAATAACTGCATGAAACTTAATTCCATTATCCAGCCAACACTACCTATTACAATATCGTTCACCTCAAATAGTTTTCCTTGTTCGTGTCCTGATACTCGTGAAGTCTCACTTAAGTAACCACTCACACGGATACTATCTGCGGCAAAGACAAGTCTATCGGCATACTTTTTTGCAGCAACTACGCTCATAATTAATATTTTTGACTATAAAGTGCGAGAATCATAATATACATTTCTTTTATTTATCTCACAAGTAAAATTTCTACTTTTTTCATTAATCTCGCTATAAATAGATGATTTTTACCTGCTAATGTTCAAAGAAACCCGGTTTCTAAGTTTTTGTAATATAAATTAATTTATTTTAATAATTTAAGTTGTAATTAAGCCTGAATACCTACATATAAATTACTAAAGCTTCAAATCGTATATTTATGTTAAGTAATTTTCATAAAATTAGAAAACACCTGCACAATTAAAAATACAAGTTTTAGCTAAAACGTTTACAAAAAGCAATCGAATAATATCGTTGCTGAAAGTGTGGCTTGAGGGGAAGTGACTCGCTATTCTTTAAAAACAAACCTGTAAACCGGAATGAGGCAATATTATGGATAAAAGTATGCTCCTGAATCGGTACGCGGCAGGGGAACGCGACTTCAACGGAATTAGTTTACATTCCTTAAATCTTTCTGATATTGATTTAAGTGGTGCGAATTTAAGTGGTGCTGATTTAAGTGGCACCAACCTCAACCGTACAAATCTGAGTGGTTGTGATTTAAGTCGGGCAAATTTAACAGACGCAGACCTAAATAATGCCAATTTAAGTGGTGCGAACTTGAGTGAAACAAATTTGATAGGCGCCGACTTAATTCACGCGAACATGGAAGCAACAAATCTTAGTCGCGCCGATTTGAGAAGTGCTAGCTTAGTTTTGGTCAACTTAGCGCGTGCCAACATGAGCGAAGCAGAATTAAGTGGTACTGACTTAAGTGGTGCCAACCTCTTCCATGCAAATTTAACAGCCACAAACTTATATGAGGCAGAAATTACAGGTGCGGATTTAACGGGCGCCATTATTAGCGAAACAGAAATGAGCGCTGAAAAATCGCAAACAGGATTATCCCATAAATGGGTAACTTGGGCAGGTCAAAAAACAAGTTAAGCACCTAGAAAGTCCGGTGTGTGTCACGTAGGGTGCGTGAAAGGCTACACAAATCTGAACCAAAACGTAAGATTATGTAGCTTTCACGCACCATTCACTTCAACGCGCAATATGCATTCGATAAGTTTTACAATATATTTTCTGACGACGAATTATAAATTTAAAATTAAAACAGCTTTATTTCTGACCAGCAGCAATGTAACGTAACAGATAACAAAAAATCGCTGAGGTTTTGAGTTATGAAGGCTGCATCTATAATTGAGACGGCAGAACATCCGACAAACGACCAACTTTGTACCATCGCCCGTACCTACATCTTAGAAGAACACGCGCGCGTTGGCGATAGAATTTACTACTGGGACAACTGGAACATCTCGGTTGGCGCCAATAGTAGTGCTAGCGAACCAACACTCGATAATGATACTTATTCTTGGGCGACAACACTATCGTGCGACATAACCAATATAGAGGTTTCAGAACGTAATGACATTGAGCAAGAGTACTTAGTGACTGTAGCAGCAGATATTACGGTTGGCAGTGGCAGTAACTCAAACTTATCCGAAACAGAAAATCAAGAAATAGAGTATGAAAAACATGTTTTCTTCTGCTATATCAAATCAATACAAGGAGACTATTTAGTTACCAGCGTTGAAGAATAGCTTTTGATTATAAGAGATGCTATACAATTTTGGCATCTCTATATTAATATAGGGCGCCGTCTTAATGAGAAAATGTTGGTGAAAGCATCTAGAAAAGGCTTACGCACTACTAACCAACCGCGTTTACAAAAGCATACAGTTTTGATAATGGCGGTTTGTATAGCAGCTTTGATAATGCTAGCTATTGGGTTCACAACTTTTTATCGAAAACAACCTATTAATGATTGATAGAACGGCACTCAATCATTTAAAATAAAAACTGAATACTTCTCAAGCTAGAATTTGTCTATGCTATCTGTCAGTACGGAACACATTGAAGTGACACCAGAAGTACGTGGTGGAAAGCCACGTATTGCAGGAACTAGAATTGCAGTAGAAGATATTGTAGTAATGCATTTGAAAATGGGATTATCATTATCAGAAATTGCTGCTAAGTATAACTTATTGATGGCTAGTGTTCATGCCGCAATGGCATATTATTTTGATAATCAAGAAACTATTGACTCTACGTTGACAGAAGATGAAGCATTTGTAGAAGCTTTTAAGCGTAGTCACCCTTCTCGTTTACAAGAAAAATTAAGGAATCTACGAGGTGAGTGAAAAAATAAAGTTTCATTTGGATGAAAATGCTGACCCAGCTATTGCTGCTGAATTGCGTCGTTATGGGATAGATGTAACTACGACACAAGAAGTTGGATTACTCCATAAAAGCGATGAGGAACAATTAAAATTTATTTGTGAAAGTCAGCGTGTAATTTTTACCCAAGATACTGATTTTTTAAGAATTGCTAGTTACAGCCAAAATCACCCTGGCATTACTTACTGCCAAAAAGGAACTCGTTCCATCGGTGAGATAATTAGTGGATTAAGTTTAATTTACGAAGTTTTTTCACCTGCTGAGATGATTGGCCAAGTTGAGTTTTTGTAATTATAATAAATCAATGCTGCCTTTATTCAGTCATCACAGCCGCTGTCCTAATCGCTGAGTCTCAAAATTAATACTAAAATATCACTTGACAGTATGGAGACGTGGGAGATAGTTTTTCAGGCACCACTCCTTGAAAGAGAAAAGTATGTAGGTTGTGCTACCAGCCTTCAGTTTGAGTAGTCATCCGGAATTGTACTGATTTGTTGTGTTGAATTTCTCTAGAGGATTAAAAAAACTATTGAGAAAATTCTTATGCCAAGTACTAATACCACTAATACAGTAACCCGCACATACGACATAATTGCTTTCGGTGATGAAGTTCCAGGCATTTTAGCTTTGGTATGTGCCGCACGTGAGCATTTGCGTCGCACTAATAAATATCCACGTTCGTTATTGTTGTTCAAAGGTAATTCCCAATTAGGTATCGGTGGTCATTTGGTTCGTGGTGGTTTGTCTTATTTAGACCGCTCGGTTGTACCTGCTAGTGTTCGCAGTCAATTTGGTTTGGCAGTATATGGTGATGAGTCGGATATATATAAAGAATTTTTA
Source organism: Dulcicalothrix desertica PCC 7102 (assembly GCF_003991905.1). Taxonomy (GTDB): domain Bacteria; phylum Cyanobacteriota; class Cyanobacteriia; order Cyanobacteriales; family Nostocaceae; genus Dulcicalothrix; species Dulcicalothrix desertica. The sequence goes on from NZ_RSCL01000002.1 coordinate 434,520, forward strand.
AAACGCACTAGTGTAGTTCAGGTGGCACTTGAACCTAAAAAAGGTGATGCTGTTCTGCGAGAAATGTTAAAGGAAATTAACGCGGATATTCTTAGCGGTGTTGATATTGCATCGGTTATTAAACAAGGGCAAGCTATCACAGGTATTCGCCTGACTAAAGGTGAAACCTATATAGCGAAAATCTTTATTGACTCTACAGTCAACGCTGAACTAGCTGTTGCTGCTGGTGTAAGCAAGCTGAAAGGGTTTGAAACTTTTGGTTTACCAAATTCTGAGCTTTCAGTAACGCTGACTTTTGAAACTCAAGGTTTGAGTGTGCAAGCACTGAAGGATGTTGAAATGCAGTATATGCTGCGTCTTGCTGATGTTAATGATGTTGAAGCACAAAGATGGATTAATACGGCAGCAGGTGGAGACCGTACACGCTTTTCTGAATTACAAGCTCCATTTATCAATAATAAAAACGACCTCAGTAAAATTGCGTTGTATGCAGGTAGCGATTATATAGATGTTCGTAGCTTTGCACTTTCAATTGCTTACCACGCATTCCGAGGTACAGCATTATCACTAGACCAAAGCGGCGCCGTATTAGACAAAGGAAATATTGCCGTATTCCCTGACGGTAGAATGTCGTGGAATGCGCTACTATTTGACGTTACTGCCGACCAAGCTGAAGCTTTAGCTCGTGGTGATTCCAAACCCACACCTGAAATGCTTAAAGAAATGCAGCTATTAACTCAATGGTTTAAGGGTATCGGCGCCACTACGGTTACACCAGCACCAGAATTATACATCCGCCATGCAGGTAACGTTGAAGATGCAGTTGACCCGCTAACAGGCGCCGAAATGCTCAAAGGAGGTGTGCCAGCATCTGAAGCACTAGGTACATTTGGTTACCATTTTGATATCCGTGGAGGTATCGAAGGTCTGGGAGCGCGTGCATCTGAAAAAGGCTTAGGTGAAGTTAAATTAGACCCACCACTATTTAATGTAGGCATTCAACACGCAGTATTAAAAAGCGTACCAAATATAGCTGTTATTAGCCCAGCATCAGGATTTGAAGGTTATGCATCTTCCTGCGGAAGAATTGTAGAATTCAATTGTGCAGTTGGACAAGGTATTGGTATCGCAGCAGCAATAGCAATGTTAAGTAATCGTAACCTCAACCAAATTTCCAATAAAGAAGTGCATGATATCCTAGCCAACACAGGCAAACTTTCAAAAATCTACGGTCAACCCGATGCACAGCAAGATATTGTCAGCTTAGATAAATTTGAAAACGCTTTAGCTGCTTAATTTGGTTATTGTGGAATGGGCATCCTTGCCCGTTCCTGTAATCATTTTTTAGGTAACAAGAATACTGCTTATGATAAGGCACATGAGCGGGTCGTAAGAAGGTAAATATAGATTGGCACGAAAATTATCTATCGGCGCCACATATCAAACTCCGGTTCAGAACAACCGTTAATAAACTCATTATTCACCCAACCATTTAGAGGTTTAGTGTTATCCTCTCCAATAACCCGTGCAGAAATTTTTACCCAACTACCTTTACGATGTGAAGCAATTACCCCATCTCCACGATTCATTTTAGTAACAACTTTATAGCTTTTTCCAGGGCCAGTACGAATCATCACATCATTGCCTGTAATAAACGAACAAGTTCCAGATTGTTTAGCTTCGGTGCGTGCAGTGGAAGAGAAAGATGAACAGATATTAATAATGAGCAAAGCTAAAGCGATTCTTAACAACTTGGTAAATGCCATTTTCTTATACCGTATTTTAAACTTTGTTGCTCACAATGTTAACCATAGCCACAAACGATGGATATTCGTACTTTCTCTGAATTTTTTATGAAGATTCTAAGTTCATATATCACGTTAAAAACTGTAAACTTTTTGTCAAAGAGTGAAAATATATAGTAGTAATTATTATCATTTTACGAGAGGCGCCTAATACTACAAGGGATATGTTATTTGCAGGTTGGGCTAAAGCTCGCTTTAATCTCTAACTCTTCAACTGAACATTGTGGGGCGGGTGTCCTCGCGTGCATTTAGAATATGAAACGGGCAAGGATGCCCATTCCACAAGAACAATCTTACAAGAACATTTATTGTTAAGATTTGTAAAGAGTTAAATTAATGATTTGAGCATTTAAAGTAATATTTTACACTGATTAATTGCAATTCAATTGAAAAAGTAAGGTGCCAAGCAGTACAGTACGAAGAAGATAGAATTTATGTGTTGAGTAATGGTTAATACGTGGGGAAAAAATTGTCTAAGTACAGAATAAAGGCGCCGTAAAAAATCACCCTAGAAGGGTACCCATTTTGTACTGAAGAATTAACAACACGTTGTTAATTGTGTACAGAGGGTATAAGTTCATGAGGGAATCACTATGTATGGAGTAGAGGCATCTGCACCGTCAGGGAATCGTAATTATGACATTATCTGTTTTGGCGATGAAGTTCCAGGGATATTGACGCTTATTTGTGCTGCACGAGAATATTATCGTCACACTAATAGGTATCCCCGTAGCTTGTTGTTATTTAAAGGTAGTTCTAAATTAGGAGTTGGTGGCCATGTTGTTCGTTCAGGTTTGGCATATCTAGACCGTTCTTCGGTTCCTAATACAATTCGGCAAGAGCGAAAGCTTGATATATTTGGTGACCCATGTGCTATTTACAAAGAACTTTTACAACGCACGGGGGTAGACCAAGTAGCACTCGACCCAAGTAAGACAGATTGGGTATTGCGCGAGATGTTGCGGGAGATACACGCTGATATTTTGAGTAGTGTTGAAATTAAATCGGTTATTAAAGAAGGGCAAAAGATACTTGGTATTGAGTTAACTAAGGATGAAACTTATTTTGCTAAACATTTTATTGATAGCACTGTGAATGGGGAGCTAGCGCTTTCTGCTGGTGTGAGAAAATTCAAAGGATTTGAAACTATTGGTTTACCAGATTCTGAGCTTGCTGTAACACTTGTCTTTGAAACCCAAGGTTTGAGTGTTGAACGATTACAAAATATTGAGTATCAATACTTACAGCGTTTTACGAACCTTCAAGATAAGGAAGCACAAAATTTAATCAAGGAAGCTGCGGGAGGAGATGCGAATTTTGCGAACCAGTTGAGAGCAGACTTGGTTGACAAAAAAGGCTATCTCAAGACGATGGCTGTAGGTAAAGATTATATAGATATTCGTAGCAAAGCGCTTTCTATTGCTTATCATGCGTTTCGCGGTACTAAGTTAGATATTAATCTGAGTCCAGGAATTCTTGACAACGGCAATATTGCTTTGTTGTCACGTGTACGGATGTCGTGGAATGCTTTGCTGTTCGGCTTATCTGCCAGCGAAGTTGAAAAACTTGCCCGCGCGAAAGCACAACCAACGCGAAAAATGCTCGATGAAATTTTATTTATTACCAGGTGGTTTCAATTGCTTGGCGCCAGTGAAGTCAAGCCAGCCAAAGAGGTTTATATTCGTCATGCAGGTAATATTACTGATGTAATTCAACCACTTACAGGCGCCGAAATGCTGTCAGGTGGTGTTCCAACACACGAAGCTATAGGCACTTTTGGCTATGACTTTGATGTTCGTGGTGGTATTGGTAGTTTTGGCGAACACCCTGTAAATAAAGGTTTTGGTAATTTGGCTTTGTTAACAACTCCTTTATTTAACATTGGCATTCAACACGCATTACTTAAGCAGGTGCCAAATTTAGCTGTAGTGAGTCCGTGTTCAGGGTTTGAAGGTTACGCTTGCTTTGCAGGTCGAATTGTTGAGTTTAACTGTGGAGTTGGGCAGGGTATAGGTATTGCCGCAGGTATTGCATTAGCACAAGAGCGTGAATTAAATGAAGTTTCAAACAAAGAAGTGCATGATGTACTGCAAAGCACTGGGCAACTTTCCCAAATATACGGCATCACTTATGAAGTAGCTGCCGCATAAGGGTTGTACAAAGAAACCGGGTTTCTTCGGTAGAAACCCGGTTTCTAGAGTTAATTGGAAATTTGCTGAAGCGGACTAATAAAAGTCCATGTATTATCAGATTTCCGAATCGTCCATCCTGTAACTTGATACTCTTCATTGCCTTTTACGTAAACAATCTCAGTTCTATTCTTTTCTAAGGATGCAGGCAAACCTTCACATGCTTTGACGGCGATTTTTTCGTAGTTATTATTTTTATCTAGAGAAAAGTAGTCAATTTTAGTTTTATCTTTATTTGACTTAATAATTTCAGTGTAATCTTGGTCTGTAAGCTTAGACTCTGTGCTAGCTGGAAAGTAGTAATAAGTATTTGATGCTGCATTTTTATCTTTGGAGTATACCTTACAAGCAAAAAAACCACCATGTGGCTCTACTCTCACAGGTTTAAGCGATTGCGGGTTTTGAGCAAAATTCGAGTCAGGGGCGCCGGAATTTGTTGAGCATCCAAATAAATATGTAGATGTAGATATTGATAAAGAACTCAATAGTAATATTTTATGCCAATTATTCATAAATTGTTGATACAAGCTACAGTACGTTTTGCTTGAAATCCCCATAATTCAAGGAAATGCATCCTACTTATGCAAGATTATCATTGAATAAGGGGGTATGATGTAATACCTGACATTCGTCTAAGTATTCACTCACCAATGTGACGACGTACTATTAAAGCTTGTTTCCCTAAATTTACGCAAGCAATTACGGTACAGGTAGCTAATAACCTGCTTGAGTTTGAGCGAAAGTCCTAAAATGCAAGCTTCTGCTTCAAGTATGGGGTAAGTCAGTTGTGCATTTTAATGCATTAACACTCATAACCTGGTAAATACTTATTTTTGAAAATCTTTCGCAGCTTACCAAGCGCACGCGACCCTCTTTTTCGCAACGCTTCTGTAGTAACTTCATCTCCATTTGCTGATAATATCGCCAAATCAATAATTTTCTATCTTCAAAGTCTAACTCTTTCAATGCTTGATTCAAGTGTTTATAAACTTCAGTGTCTTGACTAGATTGCTGCAAACGTTCATCTGGTAAAAATTCTCCAAAGTCAAAGTTTTGATTATCTATGATTCGGCGCCGAGTTTCTTCTCTACTTATTTCTTTAATGATATGTACTGTTATAGTGTGGTGCCTATAAAAGTTGTTGCAATTTTTGACAGTATTTTCGACGATAGCAAAAATAACCCGAATACAGATTATGATGTAATCCTGCACTCTTTTCGCTTACATAGTCAGACCAATGCTAGAAATGCTATCTCTTCCAACCGTTAAACCTAGCGTCCCTCATTTCTCTTCAGGCCCATGTGCAAAGCGTCCCGGCTGGTCTGTTTCAAATCTTGCTGGCGCTTGCGTGGGACGTTCGCACCGTTCAGCAGATGGTAAAGCTAAATTAGCTGAAGTTATCGAACTATCGAAAAAAATTCTTGGTGTCCCGGCAAATTACCGTCTAGGAATAGTACCAGCTTCTGATACAGGCGCCGTAGAAATGGCTATGTGGTCGCTTTTAGGTAAGTTACCCCTTGATATTCTCGCATGGGAAAGTTTTGGTCAGGAATGGGTAAAAGATGTTACCGACGAGTTGAAATTATCTGATGTGCGCTTAATGAAGGCGCCTTACGGTAGCTTACCCGACTTTAGCCAAGTAGATTTTAGTCACGACGTAGTATTTTTATGGAACGGTACCACATCAGGAGCGCGCGTACCAAATGCCGACTGGATACCAGACGACCGCGAAGGTTTAACAATTTGCGATGCCACCTCAGCAGTATTCGCAATGGATGTAGACTGGTCGAAACTTGATGTTGTTACTTACTCGTGGCAAAAGGTACTTGGTGGAGAAGCACAACATGGTGTTATTGTACTATCTCCACGTGCTGTTGAACGTTTAGAGACTTACCAACCACCTCGACCTTTACCAAAATTATTCCGCATGACCGAAAAAGGTAAGCTGATTGAAGGTATTTTTAAAGGCGATACTATTAATACTCCATCGATGTTGTGCGTAGAAGATGCACTCGACGGGTTAAAGTGGGCAGAAAGTATTGGTGGTCTTTCAGGATTAATTAATCGTAGCGAAGCAAACCTTGCAGCAATTACAAAATGGGTTGAGCAAAGTAACTGGGCTGCATTTTTGGCAGAAACACCAGAAATTCGTTCTTGCACATCGATTTGTCTCAAAATTACAGACGAATGGTTTACTGGCTTAACTCCAGCACAACAAGCCGAATGTGCGAAAAAACTCGCAAAATTACTCGAAAAACAAAACGTTGCTTTCGATATCGCTGCATACCGCTCGGCACCTCCAGGTTTACGCATTTGGGGAGGCGCCACTGTTGAAACTAGTGATATAGAAGCACTACTTCCTTGGCTAGACTGGGGTTTTGCAACCGTTAAAAATGAAATGAAATAACCTTATTTGAGGTCTTGTGGCACAGCCTAGGAAGGCTGTGCATTAATATATTGATATAGCGAAAACGGGCAAGGATGCCCATTCCACACAAGGATGCCTATTCCACTCTGAAATGATGAATTTGCTATGTGCTATAATCATTAAATATTTTACTGCTTTTTTAACAGGTCAGTACAAAAATGGCAAAAGTGGAAGTAAATCAAGCACAAGAAAACTTTCCAGAACTTCTAGCGCTTGTAGACGCAAATCAAGAGCGTATTGTCATTGAATCGCAAGGTAAACTAGTGGCGGCTGTGATTAGTTATGCTGACTTGAAACGGTTAGAGGCACTGGAAGAAGCAAACGACATCAAGGATTTTCAACGTGCGCTTGCTGAAACTAATGATGAGTCATATTCAGTAGAAGAAGTCATAGCTGATTACAATAAAATTCACGGTACAAATTTCACAAGACAAAGCATATTGAATGACTGAATTTCAGCAACTTGCTCTCCGCATTACGAAGTCAGCACGGAAAGAAATTATTGATTTGCAACCGAAATTTTTTAAGCAGGTAATGGGCAAAATTCTACTCATAGCTGAAGAACCTAGAGCTTCATGCTAATGGCATTTTTGTTAACATAGTTGACAAAAAGCAACGAAATTGATAGTGTGACCTCAAGATTATAAACAACTTAAAGGGCAACCTGGTGTATACCGAGTTGACCAAGGTGAATATCGTATCTTGTATAGAATATTAGAAGATTCAGTTGAAATTTTCAGAGTTGGGAAACGTAACGATGATGAGGTGTATGAAAATCTTTGAAGTTAGACTGTTTCTTCGATTATAGGGATTTGTCTTTGGACTATTTTAATTAAACCTAAAGTTTTTTGGTAAGCAGTTTGTTCTCCTGTTTTATCAAAGTATAATGCTGCTGTTTGTAAGTCAGAAATGGCGGCTTGTTCATAACCAAGATTGTGATAAGCTATACCACGGTTTGCATATGCTTGAGCGTTACTAGGATTAAGTCTTACTGTATTACTGAAATCTTTAACGGCGCCTATATTGTCACCACTTTTACCACAAGTACAGCCTCGGTTAAAGTAAGCGCGTTCAGATTGGGGGTTTAGGCTAATTGCTAAGGTAAAGTTTCGAGTCGCAGCTTTGTAATCATTAAGGTGAAATTTTGCTAAACCCAAATCATTATATATATCCGCACGTAAATAACTAGGGGTTTCGCTTACGAGTGATAGCGCGCGTTGATAATCTATAATTGCTTTTCTATAATCTTGTAATGCCGCAGTTGCAACACCTCGATTATAATACGCGCGAAAGTCTTGAGGTTGACGGCTTAAAACTTGATTATTGTCTTCAATTGCTGCGGTATAATTACCTTGACGATAATGAACTATACCTCTGTTAATATACGCTTCGATATTTTCTGGCGCCTTGTTTATGGCTTGATTGCAATCGCTGACAGCATTTTGGTAATCTTCTAATTGAAGGTTTGCCAAACATCGATTACTATAAGCTGCGGCATAATCTTTGTTAATATTGATTGCTTCTGTAAATTTGACTACTGCTTGTTGATAGTTTCCTTGTCGTAGTAATTCTACTCCTGAACGAAATATAACTGAGGCGTTTGTTATGGCACCTACTTTATCAACTTGGCATATTAATAAGCTGATAGTTAGAGCCGTTAGAAGGAATAATTTACTAATCATGTAGTGTTTATAATACTGCAATAGGGATACAGCATTGCCGTACCCCTATTAATGTTTTATTAGAACTGAATCGTTACGAGCCTGATTTATAAGCAAGTATTAATATTCGTAGTTAACACTCAGCACTCAGCACTCAACACTCAGCACTATTAACTACTTCCAGCCTTTATCTGCTTGCGACAACACATAACTTGCGACGTTAGCAATTTGCTCTGGTTTCAAGCGACCACCAAAGGCAGGCATAGCATTTTTACCCTTTGTAACTTGGGTAATAATTGCTTCTTCTGAGTACATATTGTACTTTTCTAAAGCATCTTTTTGTAGAGTTTTTTGTGCGTTAACCAAGTTTTTACCACCTGCGTGACAAGAAGCGCAGTTCGCACTGAAGATTTTTCCTCCAGCCACAGCATCTCCATCAGCTAATGCAGGACGACTGAAAGCAAAGGTGAAAAGTGCTACACCTAACAGCAATACTGATACAATTCTTTTCATTAAGTGTTCCCTCTGTAACAATGATGGGTAAATGCTATATCCTCATAATATTTTCTTGTTCACGGCTTTTATAGTCAAACGACAGGCTGTCATACTTCGCAAAAACCTTTACAATTCTTGATTTTGAGTAAAATTTTATTACTTTGTTTGTTAATATCTTGACATGCAGAATAAAGATTCAACAAGAAAGATTAAGAAGTGTAAAATAAATTACATAGGTTAAGGAGTTGAGGCGCCTTCGTTTGATAGGGTGGCAAGGTGGTTAATAGCGGCGCCTGTGACTCGACAAATTCGCCATTCTCCCAAAATTTCGGCGCCGATGCGACGGTAAAATTCAATTGCAGGTTCGTTCCAATCTAAAACACTCCATTCGAGGCGCCCATAATTACGTTCTAAAGCGATTTGTGCGAGTTTACTTATAAGTAATTTACCAATACCTTGGCGCCGATATTTGGGAAGAACAAAAAGGTCTTCGAGATAAATACCGGGTTTGGTAAGAAACGTTGAATAGTTATAAAAAAATAAAGCATAGCCGACAGCTTTGCCATCACATTCCGCTAAAATGGCTTCAGCAAATTTATGCATACCAAAAAGATGCTCTTTTAGTGCAAGAGCATCTCCAGTTACAGCGTGTGCTAGTTTTTCGTACTCCGCTAAAGCTTGGATAAGAGAAAAAATGGTATCGCAATCTTCTGGTTGTGCAGAACGTATAGTTACATTGCTGGACATAGGATTTTAGATTGTATAATTTGTCATTCTGAGCGCAGCGTAAACAGAGTTTTCCCGCAGGGTAGAATCTTTAATTGTATTCTTGCTTTTTAGATTTCTGTTTAGAAGCTTTTCAGATGCTTCACTCCGTTCAGCATGACATATTATATACCTCTATATCAACCAACCTTTCAGGCGTTTTGCGATATGTGGGCGCCGGAGCTTTCGCATTGCTTTACTTTGAATTTGACGAACACGTTCGCGAGAAAGATTGAACATATTGCCAACTTCTTCTAAAGTACATGGCTCACTCGTTGTTAAACCATACCGCAATGAGATTACATCTTTTTCACGCGGTGTCAATACATCAGCCAAAACTTCCCATATTTCCTGACGCATCATGCTTTCGTTCATTTTTGCTTCAGGAGACTGATTATCTTCATCTTCTAATAAATCCATCAATTCGGTATCTTCTTCTTTACCGACACGATGGTTGAGTGAAAGCGCTTGACGACGTAATTGTTGAAGCTGACGCAGTTGAGATGGAGGTATTTCTAATATGGCAGCAAGCTCGACTTCGTTTGGGTTACGTCCAAGCTGCTGTTTGAGTTCGCGTTGCGCTTTTTTCAACTTGTTCAGCTTTTCGACAATGTGAATTGGCAAACGAATTGTGCGCGCGTCATTTGCTATAGCACGAGTAATAGCTTGACGTATCCACCAATATGCGTAAGTTGAAAACTTATATCCTTTATCTGGGTCAAACTTTTCTGTCGCGCGGTTCAAACCCATTGCTCCTTCCTGTATCAAATCCAGAAAAGGAACTCCACGATTTAAATATCGTTTTGCTATTGATACTACTAAACGCAAATTCGAGCGAATCATTTTGCGTTTAGCAACTCGACCTTGATACAACCGACTTTCTAATTGTCTTTCTGTCAAATCTAACTGCGCTGCAACTTGTGCCTTGGTTACAGGTTGCTCTGACTTCTCTTGTAATGATGCTTGTATTTCTCGAACTTCTTCTAAAAATCTAACTCGTCTTGCTAACTCAACCTCTTCATCGGGTTTAAGTAGCGGGTAACGTGCCATTTCTTTAAAGAAAGCTCCGACTGCATCATCATGTTCGGTTTTGTTATATCCAGAAGGACGAGCTGCTCCCATCTGGTCACCGTCACGTTCATCATTGTCGGCAATCAAAGCTTCGTCGGCTACTTGTTCTAAAATATCGAGCGATGGTTCTTCAATATCAGTAGCACTTTCGATAATCTCGATTGTTTCCAATTCTGCAATATTCATAGGTTTATGTGAGGAATGGTTGCTTCCGATTGGTACATAACTTTTGCGCTTTACTGCATTTATGCAATACGTAGATTAGAGTATCCAGGTATCGCTTTCTCGCGCGCGAAAACTTAGTAGTAAGTGCGCCTGGTTTATTTTCTCAAACAGATGCTTTGGCTAAAAGTTAATTATTAGCGTCCTTTTAGGCACTAGTTCTAGATTTTACACTATAACTAGTAAAATTTACTACGTAAGTTGTTTTGACTGAGGTCAAATTGTATTGATAGCTTACGCTTTGGGTAATTTTAACGCGAACTGTTAATTTTTTTTAAATCAACGCTTGCAGGTTGTAAACGTTGTACTGTAATCCAAATTAATTTGTAGTTTTTTTTTCAATTTTGCTTCAAATTCATCAAATACGTAAAATCCTCCTCAATCAAAATTGCATACACTTCACAGAAAAATACCTTTGCCACTCCTCAATGCTTAAATTTTTCTATAATTATTTGAATAACTATGAGTTTATGCTTTGTGGCTCCAAAGATACACAGTATTGTATTCTGTGCTTCTCTGATGATCTTTAACTTGCTGCCATGTGACAGTTTAAACTTTGGCATTCAGAGTGACTAGATAAAAGCTTCTCATATCGTAATAAGGTTGAATATCTACCGATGGAGGGAAAAGATGCTCTTACTTATTTAGTATATGAAGAAAAAATAATCTAAGCAATTACGAGCATTATCGTGTTATTTTATCTGCGTCTAAATAAGTATGAATAAGTAATGGCGGCGATGCAATTAATAACGGAAAGCTTAAGCAATTCACTTGTATAGGAAACTTATCAAGTAATATGACAAGCGAAAGTATTGATAACTACAATTTCTAATGATTTAGTTAATGGTTAACGGTCAGGTCAAAAACGGGAAAAGGGGAAGGGGGAAAGGGGAAAGGGGAATCATCTAGAAGGATATGAGATTTGGGATTATAATTCATTGATAAATAGATAATATATATGTACACCACAAGCATTGCTAGTCCAACCAAGTTGAAGGTTGCCGAAGTCGGGGGAAGGTACCATAGCGTTACGCAACGTTTGGTAGAAGTTTTGGTAGATATTCCACCGGAGTTGGTTGAATTTGCAACGAAGGACGGACACAAACTCTACCCATATTTCATACCAACCGAGTTGGATATTCAACCCGGTGATATTTTAAGCGTTCCATTCGGCGCCTCTGTTGTAGGTGGCATCGCAATACGTTTGATTAATAACCCTCCATTAGGTATAGAAACGAACAAAATCAAGCAAGTTGAAGATGTTGTTCATAAGCATTTCTTCCAAGAAAGTTATTGGAAGCTGATGGAGCGGGTATCACAATATTATTACACACCCTTAATTCAGGTGATTCGCGCTGCACTGCCACCTAAACTGCTCGCGAAGTCACAGCGTCGCGTCCGTTTAACCGTTGCAGGCGCCGCAGTTTCAACTTTAACAAATTCCGTCGAAGAACAATCTCAACCACTATTTCAGAAATTTAGTCAAGCTAAAAAAAAGGGTTTTTCTTTAGAATCTTGTATCGTATTACTCTTATTTTATTTACAAAACTTAATTGACAGTGAATATTTAATATCGATTTTTTGCTTATTGATATTCCGGAACTCAACGAAGCAAATACATAATGTCACATTCAATAAAATTTTAAGAATTCTGCTTCTTCAAACGGAAGGAGATTATAGCTTAGTTTTCTTGCAACGACAAGTTCAGGGAGCAACTCGTGCTGTCCGCGAACTTGCCAAGTTAGGTTTAGTCGAAAAATATATAGAACAAGCAAGAAGCGTTCGTCCTAAATTACAAAAAGCTGTCATTTTAACTGCTTACTCCTTTGCGGGTGATATTACCACTCGTCAGCGCGAAGTTTTGGAAGTATTACGACGACGTGGTGGTGAAATGTGGTTGGCTGAATTATTACAAATAACCGGTGCTGCTGCAACGACCATAAAATCTTTATCTAATAAAGGCTATATAGTTATTGAAGAAAGGGAACTATTACGAAGCGAAAGCGATGAAAATGCAGGCAGCTTAACAGGAACAGACACAGCAAAAACCCTCACATACGACCAAACTCAAGCGCTGTCAAAAATTAGAGAAAGCCAAACAGGAACTATTTTGCTACATGGGGTAACAGGTTCAGGAAAAACTGAAGTTTACCTCCAAGCAATAGCACCTTTATTAGAAAGTGGAAAATCTGCTCTTGTATTAGTTCCCGAAATTGGACTAACACCTCAACTTACTGATAGATTTCGCGCCCGTTTTGGTAGCAAAGTTAGCGTTTATCATAGTGGACTCAGTGATGGTGAACGCTACGATACATGGCGCCAAATGTTGAACAAAGAACCACAAGTAGTAATTGGTACTCGTAGTGCTATATTTGCTCCATTATCTAACTTGGGTTTAATTATCCTTGATGAAGAACACGATTCATCATTTAAACAAGACTCTCCCATTCCTACATATCACGCGCGTACAGTTGCGACTTGGCGTGCAGAACTGGAAAATTGTGTTTTGGTTCTAGGTTCTGCAACTCCTGCGTTAGAAACATTAATAGCTTCGCAACAGCAAAAAACTCTTTATTTATCTTTGCCCGAACGTGTAAACTCACGTCCACTTCCACCTGTAGAAATTATTGATATGCGCTCTGAGTTACAGCAGGGCAATAAATCAATGTTTAGTAGAACGCTCAGAGACGCATTAATACAACTTCAAGAAAAAAAACAACAAGGTATTTTATTCATCCATCGACGTGGGCATAGTACTTTTGTTTCGTGTCGTAGTTGTGGGTATGTAGTGGAGTGTCCGCATTGTGATGTATCGTTGTCGTACCATCAAACAGAGTATGGGGCGCCGCAATTATTAAGGTGTCATTATTGTAATTATGTAACCCCACATGCGCGAAGTTGTCCACAATGTGATTCACCGAAGTTTAAATTTTTTGGTAGTGGTACACAAAAAGTCGCACAGGAGTTAGCAAGAGAGTTTCCAGAGCTACGTGTAATTCGGTTTGATAGTGATACTACAAGTAATAAAGGCGCCCATCGTAATTTGTTGACACAATTTATAAATGGTGAAGCAGATATTTTGTTAGGCACACAAATGCTTACTAAAGGTCTAGACTTGCCACAGGTAACTTTAGTAGGAGTTGTCGCTGCTGATGGACTGTTACATTTATCTGATTACCGTGCTAGCGAACGCGCGTTTCAAACTTTAACACAAGTAGCAGGACGTGCAGGACGGGGTGAAGAACCTGGGCGTGTAATTTTACAAACGTATACACCAGAACATCCGGTAATTGAAGCAGTACGTGGACATGATTATAAAACCTTTACCGCCATTGAATTAGAGCAACGGCAAGCACTTAATTATCCTCCGTTTGGACGGTTAATTTTGTTACGTTTGAGTAGTGTGGATGCGGTACAAGTTGCGAATGCTTCCGAAATTATCGCGGCATTTTTACGTGGTGGCGAAGGTTATGAGATACTTGGTCCGGCGCCTGCTAGTATTATGCGGGTAGCAAATCGGTATCGCTGGCAAATTATGGTAAAATTTCCACCTAATGCTTTGCCACAGTTACCCAACTGGGATGAAGTGCGTGAAATATGTCCTGACTCGGTAAGTCTAACGATTGATGTTGACCCATTGAATATTATGTAATTCTACTCTCTACGTCTCTGTGTTTATGGGGTAAAAATATTTACCCCATAAACACAGAGTACACAGAGCAAGAAAAGAAGATTTTTGAGATGATATCAATATAAATTAATCGATTGCCGTTATTATTTGATGCACGGGCATAAGTGCTTGCGAAAAATCTTATTAAATTGTAGATACATATAATGCTGTTACAAGGATTTTTGCAAATTGTTTTAACGCTGTGTATTGTTATTGCGATAACCCCGTTACTTGGCAAATACATAGCAAAGGTGTTTATGGGTGAGCGAACACTTCTCGACCCAATTATGAATTCGTTAGAACGAATTATATATGTCCTAGGAGGTATTGCGCGTCGTGACGATATGACAGGTTGGCAGTATGCACGCGCTGTGATTTACACCAATGTATTTATGGGTGGGTTTGTATATATATTATTAATGAGTCAGCGGGCGCTACCGCTAAACCCAAATAAATTTGGCGCCATGCGGTGGGATACTGCACTGCATACAACGATTTCATTTCTCACCAATACTGACCAGCAGCATTATGCGGGTGAAACAACTTTAAGTTATTTCAGTCAAACAGCAGCTTTAACATTTTTGATGTTTACTTCTGCTGCAACAGGTTTAGCTGTTGGCATTGCTTTTATTCGTGGTTTAACTGGAAAAAAGTTGGGAAATTTTTATATAGATATAACTCGTGCAATTACACGGTTATTACTGCCACTTTCGCTGGTTGGAGCAATAGTACTGCTAAATCAAGGTGTACCACAAACATTCGCACCAACTCAAGAAGTAGTAACTCTTGAAGGCGCCAGACAGTATATTGCCAGGGGGCCAGTCGCATCGTTCGAGATGATAAAGCAATTAGGTGAGAACGGCGGTGGTTTTTTTGGCACCAACTCTGCACATCCATTTGAAAATCCCAATAATATATCAAACTTAATCGAAATCATCGCAATGGTATGCATCCCCAGTGCGTTGATATATACCTATGGTGTGTTTGCCAATAATATAAAACAAGCTTGGCTACTGTACTGGATGGTACTTATCATCTTTGTTGTGTTAGTAGGAGTAACAGCAATTGGCGAATATCAAGGAAATCCACTTATAAATAGTAGTGTTGGAATAGAACAGCCAAATTTAGAAGGTAAAGAAATACGTTTTGGTTGGGCACAAACGGCATTATGGGCGGTGCTGACGACTGCCACAATGTGCGGTGCCGTAAATGGAATGCATGACTCACTTATGCCAGCAGGTGGATTTTCAACTTTACTAAATATGTTTCTACAAATTGTCTGGGGTGGACAAGGTACAGGAACAGCATATTTATTTATATTTGTAATTTTGACGGTATTCGTTACAGGGTTGATGGTAGGACGTACTCCAGAATTTTTGGGACGTAAAATCGAACAGCGTGAAATTGTACTCGCAAGTCTCATACTATTGATTCATCCAATTGCCGTCTTGATCCCCAGTGCTATTACCCTTGCTTTTCCCAAGACATTGGCAGGAATTAGCAACCCAGGATTTCACGGTATTTCACAAGTAGTATACGAATACGCATCAGCAAGTGCTAATAATGGTTCAGGGCTGGAAGGCTTGAACGATAATACGTTGTGGTGGAATTTAAGCGCAGCAGTAAGCATGATAATTGGACGGTATATTCCAATTATTGCAATTTTATTACTCGCCGAAAGTATGGGCAAAAAACAACCCGTTCCCGAAACTCCAGGAACCTTGCGAACTGATACTTCACTGTTTGTAACTGTAACCGCAGGTGTTATTCTCATACTCGGAGTTTTAACCTTTTTCCCCGTTCTCGCCCTAGGTCCAATCGCCGAAGGCTTTAAAATTGCAAAATGAGTGCTGAGTGCTGAGTAGTAAGTGGTAACTCCTAACTCATAACTATACTCAGCACTCAGCAATTCTTCTCAGCACTTCTTCTCAGCACTTTCAACTCAGCACTTAATTATGATGCGTCAACGTAATCGTTCGAGTGACCGTAAAAACCCGCGTAAGCAATCGAAAGTCAATGATAAAGGACTTTACGCGCGCGCGGTTAAAGATGCTTTTGTTAAGCTGAATCCTAAAGTAGCTATCCGTAACCCAGTAATGTTTCTGGTATGGATTGGAACATTAATTACTTTAGCTGTAACTATTGACCCAAATTTATTCGGGCCAGTCACAGGAAAAAATGTGGAGCTTTTCAATGGGCTAGTTACTGTAATTCTATTTTTAACGGTGTTATTTGCGAACTTTGCCGAAGCTTTTGCAGAAGGACGTGGTAAAGCACAAGCTTCAGCGCTGCGTTCTACTAAATCTGAAACAATTGCAAAACAACTTGCACCTGATGGCAGTATCACAGAAGTTTCTTCTACAACTTTGAAACGTGGTGATACCGTTTATGTCACAGCAGGTGATATCATTCCTGCTGACGGAGAAGTGACGATGGGGGTTGCGAGCGTTGATGAGTCGGCAATTACTGGTGAATCGGCGCCTGTTTTAAAAGAATCTGGCTCTGATATTGCCAGTTCTGTAACTGGAGGAACGCGAATTATTTCTGACGAGTTAATTATTCGTATTACTGCCGAACCTGGTAAAGGTTTTATAGACAGAATGATTGCTTTAGTAGAAGGCGCCGAGCGTAGCAAAACACCCAACGAAATTGCATTAACAGTACTACTTGCTGTTCTAACATTAGTGTTTCTTTTTGTAATCGTAACACTACCTGCGCTCGCTTACTACGTTAATAGTCCTGTTAGCGTTCCTGTATTGATAGCCTTACTTGTAGCTTTAATTCCTACTACCATTGGTGGATTACTCAGTGCTATTGGTATCGCTGGTATGGATAGAGTGGCTCAGTTCAATGTTATTGCTACTTCTGGACGTGCAGTCGAAGCTTGTGGCGATGTTAATACATTAGTATTAGATAAAACAGGTACTATTACACTTGGCAACCGACTGGCAGAAGAATTTATCCCTATTAACAATCATACTATTCAAGAAATAGCCCAAGTTGCATTATGGGCAAGTATATTTGATGATACGCCGGAAGGGAAATCAATAGTTCGATTAGCCGAACGTTTAGGCGCCATCATTGATTTTGACAGTAGTTATTCCCAAGGAGTAGAATTTTCTGCCAAAACTCGCATGAGCGGTACAAATTTACCTGATGGTAGTCAAATACGAAAAGGAGCAGTAGGAGCAATAAAAGGATTTGTGCGCTCTCGTGGAGGTTATGACTCACCGGAATTAGACACAGCTTACACGCGAGTTTCTTCTCAAGGTGGAACTCCACTTGCTGTTGCTGTTGATGGGGAAATATATGGAGTAATTTATCTCAAAGATATTGTTAAACCAGGTATTCGCGAGCGTTTTGAACAATTGCGACGTATGGGTGTGCGTACTGTAATGTTAACTGGAGATAACAGAATTACTGCTTCTGTAATTGCACGTGAAGCTGGAGTTGATGATTTTATTGCGGAAGCAACACCCGAAGACAAAATCGAAGTTATTCAACAAGAACAAGCGCAAGGTAAGCTTGTTGCGATGACAGGAGACGGAACAAATGACGCACCAGCACTTGCACAGGCAAACGTTGGTGTTGCGATGAATACCGGGACTCAAGCAGCTAAAGAAGCAGCTAATATGGTTGACTTAGACTCAGACCCTACCAAGCTTATTGATATAGTCGGAATTGGGAAACAGTTATTGATAACACGTGGCGCCTTAACAACCTTTTCAATTGCGAATGACATCGCCAAGTATTTTGCAATTATACCTGTATTATTTGCTAGTACAAATTTACAGAGTTTAAATATAATGCGTTTAAGCAGTACAAATTCGGCGGTACTATCAGCATTGATTTATAATGCGTTAATTATTCCGGCATTAATCCCTTTAGCATTAAAAGGAGTGAAATTTCAACCATTAATAGCAAATCAATTATTACAACAAAATATATTGATTTATGGGTTAGGAGGAGTAATTGCACCATTTATTGTCATTAAGTTTCTTGACGTTATTATTACTATCATAGGATTAGCATGAGCTACTTTAGTCGAAAAAAATTACCAATTATATTTTTTTTAATAACGTGCTTCAATATAGTGATTATGCCTGTAGTTTATGCCGCAACAGGTAAGTTAGAACCACGTCATACGTATGCACTTGCTGGACTTGGCATTATTACCCTTGGGTTAGTAATTTATTTATTTGACGTAGTATTTCATCCCGATAGATATTGAATATTAGATAAATATTAAATAATTATGTTACAAAATATTCTTAAAGCCATTCGCATTAGCGTAATTTTATGGCTAATAACAGGAGTTGTATATCCCTTACTAATTTTTGGCGTTGGACAATTACCAGCGCTGCGTGAAAAAGCGAACGGTAGTATTGTTTACAATTTAGAGAACAAACCATATGGTTCATCTTTAATTGGTCAAGTATTTACATCCGAGCGTTACTTTTATACTCGTCCTAGCGCAGTTCGCTATAGCCAAGGCAGACAAGGTAGACCAACAGGAGTATCAGGCGCCAGTAACTTAGCTACAAGCAATCCTGATTTACTCAAGCGTGTCGTCGATACAGCAAATCAATTACGTGATGAAAACGTATCACCCATAGTAGGAGACTTTATCTACACTTCAGGTTCTGGTTTAGACCCTCATATTTCTTTACGAGCAGCGCAGGCACAAATCGAACGAGTCGCAAAAGCGCGTGGTATACGACCAGAAGAAGTCATACCACTAATAAATCGCTCCACTGACAATCGATTTCTAGGTATTTTTGGCGAACCTGGTGTAAATGTTCTAAGACTCAACTATACGCTCGATTTAAATGAACGAGTTTCTAACCAGCGCCGAAATCAATAGCAAAATCCTAGAACTCGGCTTGATCAAGAGTATTAATTTTTACTAAAGATATAATAGTAAATTATTCAAATACGTAGACAATAATTCACTGAACTTAATATAGATTTCAATAGATTTTACGGATGATTTAGCTATCTACCGTAGCAAATTCTGCTCGTCAATTCAGAAAAAATGTTGAGTCTAATCATTTAAAGTACGCAGAATCAGCACCTAAGCGGTTGTTATGTGCAGGCGCCGGGTGTTATCTATTTATCTACGCAAAATCAAATATAATTACACATTTTCTTAACAAGCTGCAACTGCAATAGGGCGTATATTTTTTATTAATCTTCTGTTAATCTTTTGTTTGAGTAACTTTTCATACAGATACAAGTATCAAAAATTACTCATAATTATGCAAGTGACACAACTCGTTCGACCTTGGGAACTTTAAAAAGTGTTGAAGAAAGTAATAATGATAGGGGCGATTGCCCTACTGCTCCTTGGTGGGCCGCTGACGGGCAATGCCTTTGCTCAGACAGTAACCGCTGAAGATTTAAAAAAGGTGGCAGATGCAGCCGCAGCTGCTCAAACAGCAGGAGATACAGCATTTATGCTTTTATCATCTGCGTTGGTGCTGTTAATGACACCTGGGTTGGCTTTCTTCTACGGTGGCTTCGTGCGGTCGCGCAACGTGCTAAATACGCTGATGATGAGTTTTGTACTCATGGCGATAGTGGGAGTTACCTGGATTTTATGGGGCTATAGTTTTGCGTTTGCACCAGGTAATGCACTTATCGGTGGAGTTAAGTGGATGTTTGGCAATGTGGGACTTGATATCGCTGGATATTTACCCCATATGGCTTATGAAGATGCTCTAAAAGCTGCTGACCCTAAATATAATGACGTTGTGTCATATGCGGGCACAATTCCTCATCAAGCATTCATGATTTATCAAGCCATGTTTGCCATTATTACTCCAGCGTTGATTTCAGGCGCCATTGCCGAACGGATGAGCTTTACTGCTTACTCGCTATTTGTGCTGTTGTGGTCTACATTTATTTATTCTCCACTAGCTCACATGGTTTGGGCAAAAGGTGGAATGTTAGGTCTATATGGTGGAATGGGCGCCCTTGACTTCGCAGGTGGGACAGTAGTACACATTAGTTCTGGCGTTTCGGCGTTAGTTGCAGCAATAATGCTAGGTTCGCGTAAAACATATCCAAACCGTCTTAGCCCTCCGCATAACGTGCCATTTATTTTACTAGGTGCTGGCTTACTATGGTTTGGTTGGTTCGGTTTTAACGCTGGTAGTGCATTATCTTCTGGTTCTTTAGCAACCGCCGCTTTTGTCGCGACTAATACGGGTGCAGCAGCAGGGGCGTTAATGTGGTTAATTTTAGAAAAAGTGCTACGTAGTAAACCAACAGCAGTGGGTGCAGCAACAGGCGCCGTTGCGGGTTTAGTCGGTATTACACCAGCCGCAGGATTTGTAACCCCATTAGCATCGATATTAATGGGTGGTATTACATCCTTCGTCTGTTTCTACGCAGTTAGTTATAAGCACAAAGTTCAAATCGATGATGCTTTAGATACATATCCGTTGCATGGTGTTGGTGGTACAGTTGGGGCAATTTTAACTGGTATATTTGCCACTAAAGCTGTAAACGTAGCAGGCGCCGATGGTTTATTGTACGGAAACCCCAAACAATTACTAATTCAAATTGTTGCAGTCGCAATCGCTTATGTAATAGCAGGCGCTGGTACTTGGGTTATTCTCAAAATTGTTGAAGCCACCGTTGGTCTGCGAGTCAAAGAAGAAGCAGAATACCAAGGTATTGATATCAATGAACACGGAGAAGAAGGTTACAACGAAGAATTTGGAGAACGGGTATCAATTGGAAATAAGTAATTACATCAAGAAACCTGGTTTCTCACGCAAAATCGTTGGTTCTATTACAATCTATCGAAAAAGAAACCAGGTTTCTGCGCCAAAAGTGGACGTAGGCGATTACAATGCATACCATCTGTAACTCACTCGGTCAATGCAGCACGTGTCCACCTCCGCTAAATCGTTTCCAATTTGGGCTTTTTTATCGCTGTTAACCAATGGCGTACTAGTCTTGGCGGTTATCTTACTGTTTTTACGACAGCAAGGTATGACCGCTCTTTTTCGTAGAGCTACTCCTGTCACACAAAGCATCGAAGCATTACCTAATACGGCGCCACAACTTGGTGAACGTCATCAACTTAGTTATACTCAGTGGGTAGATATTTTAAAACGTGAAGCCGAAGTAGCAGCTAATAAACGTCCACAACGTTTAACAGTATTAGCTGGTGACTCTTTATCTTTATGGTTCCCACAAAAATTATTACCAGAAGAACGCACTTGGCTCAATCAAGGTATTTCTGGAGAAACTAGTACTGGGCTACTAAAACGTTTAAATTTATTCAACGAGACCAAGCCAGAAACAATTTTTGTAATGATTGGCATTAACGACTTAATTCGAGGAGTTGAAGATAGCAAAATATTAGATAATTACCGTCGCATAGTAACTACCTTGGGTGCATCACACCCCAAGTCTCAAATCGTGATTCAGTCAATATTGCCGCATGGTGGAGAAGAATCAACTTGGGAGGGAAAACAAAAGCTGTTAGCAATTTCCAACAATAGAATTCGCGAACTTAATCAGCAATTACAGAATATTGCGACAAAAGAAGGTATAAAATATTTGGATTTGCATCCGTTATTTGCCGATAGTCAAGGAAATATACGTTCAGACTTCAGCACAGACGGGTTACATTTAAGTCCACAAGGATACTTAGTATGGCGTTCAGCATTACAGTTATACAGCGAAATAGAATTAAAGCAACAACCATTTGCTCAATAGCAATTCTAATGTCGTCAACTAAGCGCGACAATATATATAGTAAATTTTGAAGATTTTTGAAGAAATATCAATGGATACTAAAGCATTTAAACGCTCACTACAACATTCTGAAAACTATCACCGTCGTAGCTTCGGTCATCAAGAGGAAGTTGCCGCCGAATTGCAATCGGAGTACCAAAGCAATTTAATACAAGAAATTCGCAATAACAATTATAATTTTAAGCGGGCGGATGTAACAATTAGTTTAGCCCAAGCATTTGGGTTTTGTTGGGGAGTAGAGCGTGCGGTTGCAATGGCATATGAAACACGCAAGCATTTTCCAACAGAGCAAATTTGGATTACCAATGAAATTATTCATAACCCTTCGGTAAACCAACGTTTGCGCGAAATGCAAGTTAAATTTATTACCGTAGAAGCTGGACAAAAAGACTTTTCGGTCGTAGGAAGTGGTGATGTTGTAATATTACCTGCATTCGGCGCCAGTGTTCAAGAAATGCAGTTACTTAACGAGAAGGGTTGTAAAATAGTTGACACCACCTGTCCTTGGGTTTCTAAAGTATGGAACACCGTAGAAAAGCATAAAAAAGGTGACTTTACATCAATCATTCACGGCAAATACAATCACGAAGAAACTGTTGCTACAAGTTCCTTTGCAGGCAAATATTTGATTGTATTGAATTTACAGCAAGCTGAATATGTCACCAACTATATATTAAATGGTGGTGATAGAAATGAGTTTATGGCAAAATTCAGCAAAGCTTGTTCCGCAGGGTTTGACCCAGAGGTAGATTTAGAACGAGTTGGAATTGCCAATCAAACTACCATGCTCAAAGGAGAAACCGAGCAAATAGGCAAATTATTCGAGCGGACGATGATGCAAAAATACGGGCCGCAAGAATTAAACGACCATTTCCAAAGCTTTAACACAATTTGTGACGCAACTCAAGAACGTCAGGATGCGATGTTTGAGTTGGTTGATGAAAAACTTGATTTAATGATAGTAATTGGTGGATTTAACTCATCGAATACAACTCACCTTCAAGAAATCGCTATCGAACGCACAATTCCTTCATATCATATTGATTGTGTCGAACGCATTAAATCACGCAATGCCATCGAACACCGTGAGTTAAACGGGCAATTGAAAATTACAGAAAATTGGTTGCCTGATGGAAAAATTGTCGTTGGTGTCACAAGCGGCGCCTCTACTCCCGACAAAGTTGTAGAAGATATAATTGAAAAAATCTTTGAACTCAAAGCAACTGCTGCGGTGGTTTGATGGAAACTGGGTTTATTTAAAATGGGGTGGGCAAGGATGCCCACTCCACAAGATTAAGTACTAGTCCAATGACATCCTCACTACGTGAAGCATCTCAATATGTAGGTTGGGTGGAGGCTTTGCGGAACCCAACATAATAATTTGTTTAACCAAGCAAAATTAAAAACTACAGATACTTACCACATAGACACAAAGTACACAGAGGAGAGAGTAACTATTCAAAAGGGCGCCACTTAACCCACCCTTACAGATGTGTACCAGCCCAAGCACCATCAAAGGACGATCCATTAGGAAATGCCACAGAAGGGCGAACTTTTTTGTATAAGTCAGGATACTTACTTGCAAGTTCGGCTTCGGTTAAATTTGCGCTCAGTACTGTGCCATTTTCTGACTTTACAGAGTACTTGAGTCCTGAAGCTTGATTCTTGATTAGAACTATTTTGTCTCGCATTTGTAATTTAGTGACTACTGCTTCGTTTTTGTCATCCGCGCGCGTTGCAGATGCAAATAAAGTGCTAAATAGTACTAGTGAAAGAACTGATAGTAGTGTTTTACGCATGGTAGTTCTCCATTATTAAATGTAATTTAAAGTTGTGCTTTTACCTTAGCATTTTTCATTTCCTATGCTTATGCAGTATTGTTTCCAAATCAACTGTTTTGATTTGGCATGACTCTTGTGGGGTGGGCATCCTTGCCCGCCCTTGATATTGAAAAGAACAGGCAGGGATGCCTGTTCCACAAGAGTTTGTAAGATGGTTAGTTTATTAGCCACCCCATAAGACTTTCATTGACCGCGCAATGTTGGTTGGTTGCATTGAGTCCATTGCTGCTGTTGGCTCGTAACCGCAATGCACCATACAGTCGGCGCATTTAGGGTTGCCGCTTGCACGACCATATTGGTTCCAGTCAGTTTGGTCGAGTAGTTCTTGGAAGGTTTTGTAATGTCCTTCGTTGAGTAGGTAACAAGGTTTTTGCCATCCTAGTACGCTGTAACATGGCATTCCCCAAGGTGTACATTCATAGTCTTTGTCACCTGTGAGAAAATCTAGGAACAGTGGGTTGTTATTAAAACTCCAGTTCTTTTGACCTGCTTTCCAAGGCGCCAATATTTTACGGAATAATGCGCGTGTTTGTTCGCGTTTGAGAAAATGGTCTTGGTCGGGCGCCCACTCATACCCGTATCCTGGGGAAATAGTCATTCCATCTACACCCAAAGATGTAACGAAATCGAAGAATTCTTGCATTTCTGCTGGTTCCGTACCATCAAATATTGTTGTATTTGTTGCTACTTGAAATCCTTTAGCTTTTGCTGCACGAATTGCTTTCACCGCAGTATCAAATACGCCTTTACGGTCAACACATTTATCGTGTAAATCGCGCATTCCATCAAGGTGAACAGAAAATGTTAAGTATGGTGAAGGTGTAAATTTATCTAGGCTTTTTTCTAGTAATATTCCATTTGTACATAGATAAATAAATTTCTTGCGCGCTACTAGTCCACGCACGATTTCATCGATTTGCGGATGTAATAAAGGTTCTCCACCTGGTATTGAAACTACAGGGGCACCGCATTCAGAGACAGCCGCAAAGCATTGTTCTGGTGTTAAATTTTGTTTAAGTATTTCAGTAGGATGCTGGATTTTACCGCATCCAGAACACGCTAAGTTGCACCTAAATAGCGGTTCGAGCATCAACACAAGTGGAAAACGTTTGCGTCCTTTGATACGTTGCGCGACTAGATATTTACCGATTTCTATCGCTTGCATTAAGTTAATTGACATTTTTCACTCCCCGGTAAGTTTATATATCAAAGCATTACTAAGCAAAGTAAGTAAAGAAAACAGTATTTGTTTTAATTTTTCGCCACATATCCATGAGCTATAAACCATTCGACTGCTTCTTTGAGGGCAATATATACAGGAGTTTGAGGCAAACCAAGTTCGCGCACAGCTTTTGATGCATCGTAGTACATAGTGTGTTGTGCCATCTTGACACCATCTATAGGTATTGATGGTATTTTGCCCAAGCGTGTGAGAATCTTTTCATCCAACCAAGCCACACTATAAGGAATCCAGGCTGGGATAGTACGATTTGGTGCGGGTAAATTCGTAATTTGTGCCAGGTGGTCAAGAATTTGCTTGAGTGTAAGATTTTCGTTTCCCAGAATGTAACGCTCCCCTGATTTTCCTTTGTGAAGTGCAAGTAAATGTCCCCAAGCAACATCGCGCACGTCAATAAGATTTAAGCCTGTGTTAATGTAAGCGGGCATTTTTCGACGCAAAAACCGCAGTATAATATCGTGTCCAGTTGGAGTTGGTTTTATATCCATTGGGCCAATAGGAGTGCTAGGATTCACGATTACTACATCTTGACCCGCAGCAGCAGCGCTAACAGCTTCTTGTTCCGACCAATATTTAGACTTTTTATATTCACCAACAAGGTCTTCGACTGGACTTTGGTGAGTTTCATCTACAACACTTTCTCCTGTACCAATTGCTGCAACCGAACTTGTATATACTGTACGTTTAATACCTGCTCGATTTGCAGCAGCTAAAATATTGCGCGTTCCCAGCACATTATTTTGATACAGTAACTCTTTATCTTTTTGCCACAGCGAATAATGAGCTGCTACATGAAATAAATACTGACAATCCACCATTCTCTGCCAAAGGTCAGGACTATTTAAATCACCTTTGATTATTTCAACGTTGTGAATATTTTTTAAATTACTCAGGTTACTGTTAGCACGTGCTAGCGCATAAACAAAATACCCTTGCTGAACTAGCAAGCGCACTAAGTTGGCGCCAACAAAACCTGTACCACCCGTGACGAAAACTTTATGCATTGTTTAGTCAATGGTTAATTTTGATTAATTATTCTTAAATTTTTTGCGCTTAAACCAGTCGTCAAGAATTGCGTATAGAACAGGGACAACAATTAAGCTTAGTAGCGTAGAACTAATTAAACCACCAGCAATAGCGACTGCCATTGGTGAACGTAATTCAGAACCGGCACCAATACCCAGTGCAATTGGTAGCATTCCTAATATAGTAGCAACGGTAGTCATAATAATCGGTCGAAATCTAACTGGTCCAGCTTCAAGAATGGCTGCGGTTCGAGATAGTCCCTCACGTCGCAGTTGGTTAATATAATCAACGAGTAAAATAGCGTTCTTGTTGCTAATACCCAATAAGAAAACAAAACCAATCAGCGAAATCATACCAAAGTCGCTTTTAGTAATTAATAGCGCAATTACGGCGCCAACGAGCGCTAGGGGTAATGAAATACCAATTACCAATGGGTCTTGCCAACCACCAAACAAGCAAACCAGCACAATGATAATACATAGTGCCGATAGAAGTAGTGTTGAAGTAAAACTGCCGAGAACTTCGTCTTGACGCGCCGAGTCTCCTCCTAAATCTAATTTGATATCTTTTGGTATTATAGTTTCGGCTGACTCGACTAATTTATCAGTGGCATCACCTAGTGATAAATCTTTACCTAAATTAGCGCTAATATAAGCTACACGCTGGTTATTAAGTCGTTCTATTTGAAAAATATCACCAGTATCACCACTATTACCTTCACCCGTATAAGTTACATCAACAAATCCTGGTAGTTTTTTAAGACGCTGTGCTATGGTAGCTGCTGAAGAATAAAGACTTTTAAGGTTTTCGCCTTGTAATGCAACAGTCAGGGGTTTTTGCGAACCCGTATCAACAAATTGAATGTCCTCAACGCTAATCGTAACATCGGCAAGTTTTGGTAAGCGCGCGCGCACTTGTTCTTGCATGTCGGCAGTGTTTATTTGTCGATTTTCTTTGAGTTTGACATAAAGTGTACCTTTGTTTGGTTCACCTTCACGCGAACCTACGGTAGTAAATATGGTTTCAACATCGGGTGTTTTTACCACTGTTTCGAGTTTCTTAGCTATTTCCAACGAATAAGTCAAGGGGTCAGTAGATGTATTTGCGCTTGATATTGCGACGGATGACGTATCTCCTGGAGTTAAAAAACTTCCCAAAGCATCTTGTGCCGCTTGTTTACTTTGCTCTATTAGTTTAGTTAGCGATACTGTATATGTAACATTAAATTCTCCTCTATCAAGTTTGGGAATAAATCCTTTAGGAATAATAGGAATGATTGCTATTCCAATTACAAAACTCAATACTGCCAACCCCATTACTATTTTGCGATGATTGAGTGACCACCGCAATAAATCTTGATAGCGCTGGGCAAAATAACCCCAGCTTTTATTCTCATTATGTGCAGCACGGCGCCTTGAGTTTGGTTTAATCCAGTAAATTGCTAATACAGGTGAAAGTGTACGTGCGACTAACAAGGAGGTTAGCATTGCTGCTGATACAGTAATACCAAACGGTTTAAAAAATTGACCGACAACTCCACCCATCAAACCAATAGGCAGAAAAACTGCTACAGCTGTTAGGGTTGCTGCGGTAACAGTGACTCCAATTTCAGAAGTGGCTGTAAATGCTGCTTGGCGAGGAGTTTCACCTTTATCAATGTGGCGCATAATATTTTCCACATCAACAATCGCGTCGTCAATGATACTACCAATTACCAGTGCAAGTGCGAGCAGCGTAATTGTTTCTAAGTTAAAGCCAAACAATGCCATTACAATAAACGTTCCCAGCAATGAGATTGGAATTGCAAGTGCAGAAATTAGCGTTGCTGACCAACTTCTTAAAAAAGGATAAATTACAACTACCGACAGAACAATTGCTTCAATCAACGACTCAATTGTCGCATGAGTTGCTCTGCGAATATACTCTGCTTGCGTCGATGCTAAATTAAGTTTGATATCTGGTAAATTTGTTCGCAGTCTTGAAACTTCTTGCTCAACCCTACTAACGACCTCTAGCGTATTGGCATCACCACGTTTAATAACTTGGAACGCAAGCACATCTTTACCATTGAATCTTACCTTAGTGGCGCCGCTACTTGGTTGAGTTACAGGTTGGGGTAAATCTGGAGTAGCTTCTCCTAACAAAACAACTTTAAGAACCCCTGGCAGTTTAGATACAGATGGAACTATTTTATCTTTGGTTAATGAAGCTAAATCATTTAAATAAAGCTTTGAACTCTCTACAGCATAACTAATTGCAGCTGATTCATTAAGATTAAACGGAATTACCTGGTATTGAGAATTATTAATCAGCTTAACCTGCTTTACCGCATTATCAATAGCGAGTCTAGACTTCTCTAAATCTGTTCCTACCGCAAACGCAACACTGACAACAGCTTGTCCTGGATAAGTTGACGAACGAACATCATCTATATTTTCCAGTGATTGAAGACGCTGCTCAATAACTTTAGTTAACTTAGCTTCAGTATCTTCTGCGGTAGTCAGGGGTGCATTTGCATTCACCACCACCACAGGAAAAGTAATATCTGGAAATAAAGCGTACTTCAGCGAACTAAACGCCAAAATTCCAGCCACCATCACAGCAAGCCAAAACGATAACGTTAACCAAGAATTCTTAATTGCGACTCTAGATATATTAAAACGGTCGCGCGCGGATTTAGGAGGATTCACTTTTACCATCGTTAACTGCGGTTGGCACTAATTCCTGATCTTAAAGCCAATTTCAAGCTTCGGTATACAAGCAATGCAAAAACAGCTCGTAATAAGCACTTCAGTGCTTCACACAACTTCACACAACTTCACAATACTCAACCCCAAACACATAAACACCCACAAAAATTTTGGGAAAACTACTAATAGTAACACCTACCAATACATTTCCAAAATGTATATATATCGCAAACTCACACCACAGGAAAAAGCAGAACTAGTTCAACTGCGATTAAGTCGTGGTTATCCTCCCCACTCCCCACCACATACCATACGCGACAATAAACTATATTTAATCACAGCAGCTTGCTACGAACATAAACATCATATGTCCACAGAAGCAAGGCGCCAGCAACTACTTGATATGCTATTTGAGGAGCTTGTAAATAATGACGTAGAAATCCTTGCTTGGGTTGTATTGCCCAATCATTACCATGTTTTAGTATATGTAGAGAATTTTGATTCCTTGGGCAAGTCGTTACGCATTGTTCATGGTAAAACTTCTCGTTATTGGAACCTTGACGATAATATTACTGGACGCAAGGTTTGGTACTCTTACTTTGACCGCGCGATTCGTTCTGAACGTCATTACAATGCCACTATTAATTATATTCATCGCAATCCTGTTAAGCATCTTTGGACTAAATCTGAGTTTGATTGGAATCAAACTAGCGTCCATTGGTATTTGCAGGAGCATGGAGAACAATGGCTTTTGGATCGTCTTGTTGAGTATCCTGTGGAAGATTATGATGGGGATTGGGATGTTTAGATGATGTCTCGGCACGCGCGGGAGTGCTTGTTATGAGTATGGAAAGCACTGAAGTGCTTATTACGACGGGGGGGGTTTTTGTGCCGCAAGGCGCCGAATATAAAGCTGTGTGTAACGGTTTAAGGCGTGTTAATAAGATAAGTTCACAGGTTATATCTATTCCTGTGGGTGGTAAAGCTGTTACTAGATACTTACAAGAATGGTATGAGTCTGTGAATTTACTTAAAGATTCTCAGCCATATGCTTTAGTAATGGGTTTATGTGGAAGTTTAACGCCTGATTACGATGTGGGTGATGTTGTGCTTTATGAAACTTGTATTTATAAAGATCAAGTTCTGCATTGTGATAATGATTTTACTAATCAATTGGAGTTACAGCTTAAAGAGAAAGTATCAAGAGTAAAGGCGTTGACTAGTGATAGTGTTGTTTTCTCGTCATATGAGAAAATTTTATTGGGAAAATGTGGTGCCTCTGTCGTTGATATGGAAGGTTTTAGTGCGCTGGAATTTTTAAGTTCGGTTGGTTTCAAAGTGGGAATGTTACGAGTAGTCAGTGATGGGTGTAAACATGATTTGCCTAATCTAAATTCCGCTTTTAGTCCAGAAGGCACCCTTTTACCTTTACCATTGGCTTTAGGGATGTTACGTCAACCTATCGCTGCTTGTCGTTTGATATATGGTTCTTTACGAGGATTGAAGGTTTTAGAAGATGTCACAAAGGATTTAGGAACTTTCAAGCAATAAAATACTCAATATTTTCTTGTGGAGCGGGCATCCTTGCCCGCCCCTCATATAAAACTATATGGAACGGGTAGGGATGCCCATTCCACAAGATTTTTATATTCCACAAGATTTTTATATTTCATAAACTCTGCCTTTCCAGGCGCCTCCCCGTCCTTGCCAATGACGCAATGCTGAATCAATAGTCATTAAAGTGTATAGAAATGCAATTACTGGTAAGCAAAAAGCATAAATAGGTGAGCAATGATAAAAACGAATTGTTGGATAGTAGCCTAGAGCCATTAGCAACCACCCTAGTAAACCCAATACAGCAATTAACCAGTTACTCGTTACTAAACCAAATACTAACGCTATTGGTGAAATTAAATACACTAAAGTCATTCCCAATAAAGTCCCAATTAGTAATATTGGCGAGTAACAAAGTTGAGTATAAGCAGTTCTCGCCACCATATCCCAAATTGTCTCTAAGGAATTATACTGGCGTAAGCTGTGCGTTAAAGAACTTAGCCCTAACCAAATAGGATGATTTTGAGTTGATTTTACGGCGCCTGCTAATGCACAATCATCAATTAGAGCTTGTTTGACACTTTCAATTCCACCAATACGTTCTAGTGCATCACGACGAATTAATATACAACCACCAGCAGCGGCAGCAGTAGATTTATTAGGGTCGTTTACCCAACGGAAAGGATAAAGTTTTTGGAAAAAGAATACAAACGCTGGTATTAATAGTTTTTCCCAAAAGCTTTCGCAGCGTAACCGCACCATTACTGAGGCAAGGTCTAAGTTTTGTTGAAATGCTTTTGTAACAAGTCTATGAAGATTATGGGAATCATGTTCAATATCTGCATCTGCCAAAAGATAGTAATCTGGTTTAAAGGTACTAGCTTTACGAATACCTTGTTCAACTGCCCAAAGTTTACCAGACCAACCCGGCGCCAGTGGCAAAGCGTTAATTATATGTAAATGTTGAGTTTTGTTAAGATTTTCAGCAGTTTTCAACGCTATCGATGCTGTGCCATCGCTGCTGTTGTCATCGACTAAAACAATATTAAATATGCCTGGATAGTCTTGACAAAGTATAGATTTTAAGGTTTTCCCTAATAAATCAGCTTCATTACGTGCAGGAATTACAGCGCAAACTGTAGGGTAGGAATCGCCGATGCTCATATCCTCTATGACTTCTGACACTTGCCAGAAGGCGCCTCGAAAAATCAGTAATCCTATCCAAATCAAAACTGGCAAAAATGTAGCAACCAATTCAATAAGTGTCATAGTACCCTTGCTTATCACTGCTTTTACATGGGAGAATACGTTTTCTCTCTACTTAGAGATAGCACTTGCATTTTTCATTGCCGCATCCATACTATTGTTAAGTCTGAGTAGTACTTCATGCAAACTCAAAATCGGGTTACTTTATCAAAAGTTCCTTACTCAATTGCAGCGAGTCAAAATTATCTTTTATCGATTCAATACCCAGATGGCTACTGGTGGGCTGAATTAGAATCTAATGTCACTATAACTGCTGAGGTCGTCCTCCTTCACAAGATTTGGGGTACCGATAACTATCGACCCCTACATAAAATTGAAAAATATCTCCGTTCCCAACAACGTCCTAATGGTAGCTGGGAACTTTTTTATGGTGATGGTGGAGATTTAAGCACCTCAGTCGAAGCTTATATGGCGCTGAAATTATTAGGGGTTCCAGAAACTGACCCAGCATTAAAGTTAGCGCGCGATTTTATTTTAGGGTTAGGCGGCATCAGCAAAACGCGAATTTTCACTAAGCTACATTTAGCATTAATTGGCTGTTATAGCTGGCGTGGTATTCCTTCGCTGCCTCCTTGGGTAATGTTACTTCCAGATAATTTCATATTTAATATTTATGAAATGTCAAGTTGGGCACGCTCTAGTACAGTGCCTTTACTGATTGTCACAGATAAAAAACCTGTGTATGTTACCAATCCTGGTATTAGCCTTAATGAGCTATATACAGAAGGTATTGATAATGTTAAGTATGAGTTACCACGTAGCAATGATTGGACTGATATCTTTTTAGTGGCGGATGAAGCTTTTAAAAGGAGCGAAAGCTTAGGTTTAGTACCGTTCCGTGAAGAGGGTATTCAAGCAGCGGAGAGATGGGTTTTAGAGCGTCAGGAAGTTACAGGTGACTGGGGTGGAATTATTCCAGCAATGCTCAATTCACTTTTGGCGTTGCGTGCATTGAATTATGATGTCAACGACCCAATAGTTGTGCGTGGTTTCAAAGCGCTTGATAATTTTGCCATAGAAACTGCCGATAGTTATCGTGTACAACCTTGTATTTCGCCTGTTTGGGATACTGCTTGGGTAATACGCGCACTCATTGAGTCAGGTTTGGCACCAGACCATCCAGATATTGTAAGTGCGGGTGAATGGTTACTTTCTAAGCAAATTCTAAACTATGGTGATTGGGCAGTTAAAAATCGTCAAGGCAAACCAGGCGCCTGGGCATTTGAATTTGATAATAATTTCTACCCTGATGTAGATGACACAGCAGTCGTTGTCATGTCATTAGCACTTGCAAAGCTCCCCAATGAGAAACAAAAGACAGCAGCCATGATGCGAGCGATTGATTGGGTAGCAACAATGCAGTGTAAACAAGGAGGTTGGGCGGCATTTGATCTTAATAATGATGCTGATTGGCTTAATATGATTCCTTATGGCGACCTCAAAGCCATGATAGACCCGAACACAGCAGATGTAACCGCACGTGTTTTAGAAATGTTCGGTTGCTGCGATTTATCAATTAATCAACACGACTTTGACCGCGCGCTTGATTATTTACTCAAAGAGCAAGAAGCCGAAGGTTGTTGGTTTGGTCGTTGGGGAGTCAATTACATTTACGGGACTAGCGGTGCCCTTTGTGCTTTAGCTAGTATGGCGCCGTCTAAAAGAACAAGCATTCAACGTGGTGCCGCTTGGTTGATAAGTTGTCAAAACACAGATGGTGGTTGGGGTGAAACCTGCCGCAGCTATAACGACCCTTCTTTAAAAGGTAAAGGACGCAGTACAGCATCGCAAACTGCTTGGGCATTACTAGGCTTAATGGCAGCAGGTCAAGCAACTGGCAAATATTCTACAGATGTGATTAAGGGTGGTGTAGATTATTTGGTCGCAACTCAGCATGAAGGCACTTGGAACGAAGATGATTTTACAGGAACAGGTTTCCCCTGTCACTTCTATCTAAAATATCACCTATACCAACAGTACTTTCCTTTACTAGCTCTTGGTCGCTATCAAGCACTTATAACTTAATCAAATACATCATACCGTTACTTCTTTTGTGGCTAGCTTGTATAAATTATTAACATATATACAGCTTTAGCTAGCTACAAAAGATTTTTAAACATGTAAAATATAATACAAAATTTATCTATTGATTACATATGACCAGAATTTCTTGTTACTTACAAGCTTATTGATTATACCACAATTCAATTACAGTACGATACATTAAAAATATTCCCAAGTATGGAAAACCATGATATGCTCTGGAAAACTTTTATAAATTTTATGTTATCTACGAAGGAGTTCAATGCACAAAGTTTAGAAACAGATTAAATAACCACTTACTTCACATGTTGACATCTGACTCAAAACTTATCACAACTTTAGTAAACGATTGTTGTATAAAATAATTCTTTAAAGCTATTGTAAATGTGGTTGCATTTTGAAATATAACATGCATCTCAAGAAACCGGGTTTCTTTTGGGTAGAAACCCGGTTTCTAGATATTATTTTATACAGTGAAAAACAAGCTAAAGTTTAATTCTTTAGTATCTTGCTTTTGTTAAAAGACAGTAAGGTTTATAGGTTGCTGCCGAGTAATCGTAATTGCGATTGATATTCAGAAATGATATAAACTGTAACCTAGAAGACAAAGATAAGTAAACTTTATAATTAATTTAAAATGCTTAATTTTTACTTAAATATGTATAAATAATATTCAGAAGGCAGGAAACTGCAAGTGGGGGAAAATATCCAGAGGAGTGTAACGAATGGATTTACGTACAGACGCTTTAGAGTTATTAAAGGAAACTAGCCGGACTTTTTACATCCCCATAGTTCGTTTACCACGAGGGTTGCAGGAAGCAGTTTCTTCAGCGTATTTGTGTATGCGTGCTATCGACCAAATCGAAGATGATTCAGAGCTTGATAACCAAACAAAATCTGAACTGCTGCGAAATATTAGTTTGACTTTGCAGGCAGGAGTTGATGGTTTTGCAGTTGACGCTTTTACAGAGGGATTTGTTGGATACGAGAATAAATTACCTGAAGTTACTCTTCGACTGCGCGAATGGTTAATATTGGCACCAGAAAGTATTGCACCTAGAATATGGGATGCCACAGCTGCAATGTCAGACCGCATGGCATATTGGGCAGAACGAAACTGGAAAATAGACGATGAGTCAGACTTAGACCGTTACACATTTGGGGTTGCAGGCGCCGTTGGGTTATTGCTATCAGATTTATGGGCTTGGTACGATGGAACGCAAACCAATAGAACCTTAGCAATTGGGTTTGGTAGAGGATTGCAAGCCGTGAATATCATTCGCAATTATAGCGAAGACTCACTGCGTGGTGTCACCTTTACGCCCAAAGGTTGGGATGCGAACAAATTGCAAGCATACGCACGTAAAAATTTAGCTTTAGCTTCAGCTTATAACGCTTCCCTTCCCCCCAACAGTCCAGCACTAGACTTTTGCCAAATACCCCTAACATTAGCTTACGGCACCCTAGAAGCCATTGCACATGGTAAAGAAAAACTTAGCCGTAGCGATGTAGTTGCACTCCTACAACAAGTCATGGGTTCCAATCCTAGTTAAAAAATGTAGAGACGTGATTAATCACGTCTCCACAATGACATATTCTTTAAAAATTAAATGTTGTCAGAGACAGGTTCACCTGCAAGTTTTGCTGGTATAACAATTCCGTAATAAGCAGCGGCAAGCGCACTAGCTGCATTTAAAATTACGTTATAGCCAAATAATGGCATCAAACCAAAGAACGTTTTTGCAAATGGCAGTAAACCCATTATGGAAATTACAACATAAGCAACAAAGAAGATACGATTAAATTGTCTGGCACCGTGGTGAGTTAAATAAGAGGTAATTCCCAATAAACCAACAGTACAATGAACAAGGTTATGCAAAAAGTTAGTAGGAAATAGCCCAAAGACATATCCAAAACCAGCAGCATAAGCATTATGTGCATCTTGTGCTGGAACAAAAGAAACATCAGTTCCAGGTATAGAAACAAAAGCTGGAATAAATCCAACTATACCAAGAACTAAAAATAATATTCCAATTCCTAAAGCACAGTAGCGCTCGGCTTCGCGCAATGCATTTGTGTTAATCATGTCAAAAAATACCCTTTATTGCAGTAAAATTTTATCTATCTAATTACATTTTCAGATTTAATCAGGGTTTGAAAATGCAACAAGCATTACTTCTTATTCAACGCATAATTGCTATATGCTTAATCTATCAAAGGATAGGGTTTTATATATTTCTTGAGTGCTGTTGATGGTAAAGTTTTATTGTATTCGTTAATACTTAATTCATATGGATAACGACGTTGTTATATTTGTAGCTAGTGTTTTTGTGTTTATTCTTTATCTTGTTTTTTCTGCCTACACAGAGATGGGAACGAAATTGCCTTGGAAGAAGTAGTAAGGACAGGCAAGATGCCTATCCTACAAATAAATTTTACTTTTTGGGCTTTTCAGGTAGGTTGCGGGGAGGAATTAGGCGCCCTTGGTAGAATTTTTGTTCGAGTTTACCAAGTCGGTACCATGTCAAACCAATAACTAAAAAAGTTAGTGATGCAATGCTTGTAGCTGTAGTGGTGGAGGTGAATTGGTTTAGTACTGGTATTAATGCCCATGAGATGGCGCCTATAGATCCAATTGCAGTGCGAATTTTTTTAATATTCGCCAATGCTTTACTACAACTACCACAATGTACTGTATGTGAATGATACCTCTGCTCTACGAAACTTACCCATACCCATCTACTCTCAAGATTCAACAGTTCTGGTGTTCGCTTCTTGCTTCAACCAAGGGAGTCGGCTCCTTCTTGTCCACAAGCGTTTTCCTTGCATCCAAGGCTTCAACCGCAAGCCACGGTCACTACGATATCTAAAAATCTTTACCCTTAATCTTTCTTTTTCCTAGACTTTTTAATGCTTTTTTTCTGCTTGGGAGCAGCCGACATATGATTATCAGCCCTTTCCAAATTTATAGCCGCATTTAAATCACGGTCTATGACGAAGTTACAGGCACCGCAATTAAAAACACGGTCTGATAATTTCATGTCTTGGACATGCCCACACACAGAACAAGTCTTAGAACTTGGATACCACCTATCCACAACCTCTAATTTGGTTCCGTAGTGTGATTGCTTATAATCAAGCATTCTCCGGAACTCATAAAGCCCCAAGCTAGAAACAGCTTCTGCCAATTTGTGATTTGCTACCATTCCGGATACGTTTAAATCCTCGACACGGATTTTGTAATATTTCCTGCTAATTTGAGTTGTGGTTTTCTGCAAGAAATCTCTACGAATGTTCGCAATATGAGCATGTTTTCGAGCTATGTAGTTAAAGAACTTCTTGGCATTCTTTGATGCGCGCACACCCTTACCTCTATTACCAAACTCTTTGTTTCTATTCCGCCACTGCTCTTTTGATAGCTTGGTTTTCGCTTTCTTTAAAGATTCAGGAGCGGATATTGTAGAAGCGTCTGAGAATGTTGCAAAGGTTTTTACGCCCAAATCAATACCAACTTTCTCGACTTTGTGAATGATTGGTGGAATAGGTTCTGCGTCAATGTTCGAGGATACAAACCATTTATCAGAAGTACGAGTCACGGTAAAAGTTTGGGAGGAATAATAAAAATCAACCTTTTCCTTTGAACGTACCTCTCCGTAACCAGGTAAATTTATCTTCTTACCAGGCGCAATTGAGACTCGGTTTGTAAAAGGTAAAGCTGGTTCACCCTTCTTAGGATAAATACCTCTTGATTTGTAGAGCGTAAATTTATCTCCTTTCTTTTTCGTTGCCAGTACCGGAAATTCAGTTAAGCCTTTACGCCATCTTGCAACAGCTTCTCCCAAATCCTGAAAAGCAGATTGGTAAATAGCACTAGGATAATCTTTAGTCCAGGCATATTCAGGAAGTGTCATTACATGATTTGTAAAAACTTTTTTAATTTATGATAGCCTATCTGAATCAGAAGCTTTTATTCCCTCAAATCCCCAAGATGCCTTTAGCATCTCTAACCCGAAGTTATAAACAAACCTTCTGTATCCTGCCATGCCACGCATTGAGGAAGTTTCCTTGTTATTTAACTTCAATTCTCTCTTTAATGCGTACATAACTTGACATACACCCCTGTTTCTATTACTATAAACAGAATAGCCAGCAGTTCTAAAAAAGTCAATAGGGTAAATGAAAAGAGTTAAAGACGTTCCAGCTTTTTACGATGAAATGAAGAAAGGGCATGAAATACACCTGACAGATACGGCTTGGAATGAGCTAAAAAACAGGGCTAGAGAGAAAAAACTTAGTGTGAGTGAGTATGTTGAGAGGTGGGTTAGGGGATTTTGGGAATCAAAACCTACTCAAAATAAGGAATTATGATAAATTTTAGTTAAGTTTTAGATACTAGTAGCCTATCTCCACTTGGGGCAAAAGTCCAACCATGATAAGGACACTCTAAAAGTCCATCTTGATTAATTCGACCCTCTGACAGCGGCGCCAGTCTATGTGGACATTTGTCTTCTAATACACTCCAACTTTGCGTAATATTATCCCACCAAATTACTATATCTTGCCCTAACAAAGTAAACTTAGTCGGCGCCAGTTTATCTAAGTCGCGAACGTAATGAACCGGATACCACGCTTCTAAAACATCAAAGTAATTTGCGCTACTACCACCTGCATTCATACTTGCGACAGATGCGTTATTTGTATTTTCTAATGCGGGTACATTTGATACATTAGTGTCTATCCGTGTAGAGGTCGCGGTCATAGCTTTACGTGTACTTGTATAAGCATTAAATAACTCTTTACATTATTTAACATATTTATCGTTAGTTGAAAGAAACCGGGCTTCTTATGACAAACTACGCTTTTATTTTAATCACTCGCACAGAAGCCCGGTTTCTGCTGAGGGTATAAAGTAGAAACTAGATTATGTATTTTTCTCCCTAGAAAGTAAATAAGCTGAGATTAAAGTGAGGCAAAAAACTTTAATTTTTTTTTATAAAATATTTCATGAATTTACATTATTATGTTCATACTTAGGATAGAAGCCCTTTCCATTCTGTTGGGAGAGTGCGGGTTTCATTCCATCCTGTATCTTGAATATTAGGAGCCTGAACCAAAGGGGATGGTAACACTTTAATAAACCCAAGTTAAAGGAATATGAAGCTTTTGCGCTGAAACCGGAGCGAAGCATATCGCATGGTGTGAGCAGTTACTTAAAAAAATACAATTAGTAGCCCTATTAAATGAACATAGTGAGAGTTTAACCAAATTGAGTACAGACGCAGCGGGTGCCATCTTTTTCTTCATACCGTACTCAATAGTTGCCTCAGTATTGATAAGACAGTGTGTAACAAGTTAACCAGGGGTTGACGTGACCTATTGCAGTAAGACTTTATGAACTTACTGTATATCGTTGTCGTCGTCAATTCTTAACTACCCAATAATTTTTGAGACTATGACTACGCAAATTGAAACAGATAGAAGTCCAAAACGACGTGGTTTTGTTCAGAGTATATGGGATATAGGTGTAATCTCGTCTCTGGTCATTCTTGCGTTTACCGCACAAGCTGGGAACTACGGTCAAGAAAGTACTTACTCACCTGCTCGACCAGTTAACGCTGCTGAAGTAGTTAGAAATCCTAGAGATTTCATAAATAAAACAGTAACGGTGAGAAGTAGACCAATTGAAAAGTTGGGAGTAAACTCTTTCAAACTCAAAGATGGGCTGTTTTCGCAACAAGAACCGCTTTTGGTTGTGAATGCATCAGGAATACCGTTTAATTTACCTGCGAATAATGTAGATGTACAAATTACAGGTCAGGTCAGAGACTTCGTGATTTCAGATATTGAACGCGAGTTTAAGGTGAAGCTAAATGAGGACTTGTACAGTGATTATGTCGGAGACCCTGTATTGGTTGCCGAAAACATTACTTTGGCGCCTCAACCAAATCAAGTATCCCAAGCACCAGAGCAGTTCTACGGCAAAACCATATCGGTTACAGGTCAGGTCTCTGAACTTCAAAACTCTGTAATGACATTGCAAGCAGATCAATTCATCAAAGGTAGAGACCTACCTGTTTTGATGACTACATCTCCCAAAGTTGCGATTAACAAAGGTCAGAAAGTCGCAGTAGTTGGTGAAGTACGTCCATTTATTGCGAACGAAATAGAGCAAGAATATAGCTTCTCTTGGAATCCAAACGTCAAGCAACAGCTGGAAGCACAATACAAAAATAGACCCGTCTTAATTGCCGATGCTGTATATCCATAAGTAAAAGGTGACAAAAATGTGGCACAGGCATCCTGCCTGTGCAGTGATTCTTCATTTTTACCTTATTAGACACAGAGACCACAAAGCGAAGAAAAATTAACCACAAAGGACACAAAGGACACAAAGAAAGAATTATTAAGAAAGAAATCAGTAGGTTAAAAATATGACACTAAGTCATATCAGGCTTAAGTTGTCATTAAGATAGATGACTGTTGCACAGAAACTGCTACACAATTACTGAGTAGCTTCTATTAGAGAATGCAATACAGTCATGTTCTTAGAAAACACCGTTGTCTTATCGCGAATGCAATTTGCGCTGACAGCTTTATTCCATATGCTTTGGCCCGTGCTGACAACTGGCATGGGCATTTATTTGGTAATTGTGGAAGGATTGTGGCTAAAAACGCGCAACAGTGACTACTATTACCATGCACGCTTTTGGTCGAAGTTATATATTCTTAATTTTGGAATTGGTGTAGCAACTGGAATTCCAATGGAATTTCAATTTGGCACAAACTGGGCGCCATTTTCTGAAGCTGTTGGTAACTTTTTTGGCAGTATTATGGGTTTTGAAGCGACTTGGGCATTCATGCTCGAAGCTGCTTCATTAGGAATAATGGTGTTTGGATGGGAACGAGTAAACCCCATCATTCACTACATTGCCACGATTTTAGTTGCCGTCGGCGCCAACATGTCCACATTTTGGATATTAGTAGCGAATTCGTGGATGCAAACGCCCGCAGGTGGCAAATTAGTTGATGGTAAATTTATCATCAGCGATTACTTTCAGGCAATATTCAATCCATTTATGAAAGTGAGTATTCTCCACATGTTTTTTGCAACATTGGAGACTTCGCTATTTGTAATTGGTGGTATCAGCGCTTGGTATATCTTAAATAAGCGTAACGCAGCATTTTTCTCACGCTCATTAAAAATAGTTATAGCTGCTGTGATTTTAGTGGCGCCAATACAAATATATATCGGACACTTAAGCGCCGAACAAGTTTACCATCGTCAACCAGCAAAACTTGCAGCAATGGAAGCACGATGGCAAACAATACCCGCAGGAGAATCTGCTGATTATAGCCTAGTAGCATTACCCAATGACAAAGCCGAAAAAAACGATTGGGAACTCTCTATACCAAATGCACTAGGTTTTGTGCTGGAATTTAAACAAAAGCTTTCTGAACCCGTTTTAAGTCTAAAAGAATTTAAACCAGAAAATCGACCGCACCTTGTAGGTCTAATTTATTACTCATTCCGAACAATGGTAGGAATTGGGTTTGCACTAGCTGGGTTAATGCTAATAACCACACTGCAATGGTTACGAGGCAAACTATCAACCGAAAACATTACCGAGCAAAAATGGTTACTACGTGCGTGGCTATTTGCTGCACCACTTGGTTACATAGCAATTGACACAGGGTGGGTTGTGCGCTGTGTTGGGCGCCAACCTTGGACGGTATATAATCAACTTCGTACAGTAGATTCAGTATCGAAGCTACCCCCAAGTAACGTTTTAACAACTTTAATTTGCTACGCGACCGTTTACACCATGCTGTTATTTGCAGCGCTCTACTTCGGCAGTCGGATAATTCGTAAAGGGCCAAATTTAAACTTACCAATACCAGGTATAGAATCACAACCAGCACTCGACACAAAACCCGGAGAATTTGTACCTGACGAACGTCCAGTAGAAGCACAACAGTAATTAGTTAGGAGTTAGGAGTTAGGAGTTAGGAGTTAGGAGTAAAAATGGAAACACTTACATACTTTCTACCGCAGGTCTGGTTTGGAATATTAGCCTTGTTTTTATTCCTTTACGTTATGCTGGATGGGTTTGATTTAGGAGTGGGAATTTTATCACTCACCGCATCTAACGAAGAACGACGCGGTATTTTAATGACCAGTTTAAGTAATATCTGGGATGCAAATGAAACTTGGTTAGTACTGATGGGAGGAAGTTTATTCGGCGCCTTTCCTTTAGCTTACGCCACAATATTAAATGCGTTATATATACCCGTTAGCATGATGCTATTTGGGTTTATATTTCGTGCCGTAGCATTTGAGTTTCGCGAACACGCAAATAGAAAGCTGTTCTGGAACATCGCTTTTGGCACCGGAAGTTTTTTAGCTGCTCTTGGACAAGGGTTTGCATTGGGCGCCGTTCTTAAAGGTATTGTAGTCGATTCACATGGTCATTTCGTGGGCACAACTTGGGACTTTTTGAGTTGGCAGTCTATATTAGTAGCTTTGACTTTAATTCAAGGTTATGTACTAATTGGTTCAACTTACCTTATCTGGAAAACAGAGGGTGAATTACAGGAAACCCATTATAAAACAGCTAAACTTGCCGCCTATACAACATTGATAGGAGCAATATTTATTACCATTTCCACACCAGTATTTTATCAAAGCGCACGCACAAAGTTATTTGAGGCGCCGCTCGTTTATATTTTTGCAATAATTCCGGTGTTGGGAATATGGTTAATATGGCAACTTCTGGGTAGTTTAGACAAAAAGCAAGATAAGGCGCCGTTTGTCTGGACAATTCTAATATTTGTTTTGACATTTATTGGGTTAGCTTTAGTTGTGTTTCCATACATTATTCCAACTGAAATCACAATTTATGAAGCTGCTGCTGACCCTAGTTCACTTGTGTTCATGCTAATTTTTGTAGGATTTCTGATTCCAATTATGATTTTCTACAATATTTATCAGTATGTAGTATTTCGAGGTAAAGTTACGAGTCATCAATACGGGGGAGAGTAACTGGCAACGGATACAACGGATGAAACGGATAAGCTATCCGCTTCATCTGTTCATTATCTGTTGCTATCTTTACATTCAAGTAAATATATTTTTTCAAGTTTTTTAATTTGCTGCTGTGTT
Organism: Dulcicalothrix desertica PCC 7102; assembly: GCF_003991905.1. Lineage (GTDB taxonomy): Bacteria > Cyanobacteriota > Cyanobacteriia > Cyanobacteriales > Nostocaceae > Dulcicalothrix > Dulcicalothrix desertica. The sequence continues at coordinate 477,419 of NZ_RSCL01000002.1, forward strand.
TTTTGGGTACGTCGTTCTTTATTTATAATTATTCTTACTGTTACTAATAATCCGATAATTACTACTATCAAACTAGCATTTATGTATAAATTAGCATAAGAGGCGTTTTGATAGTATGTTTGTATAGTTGTGTGTGATTTAGTTGGGAAAGATTGCATTTGATTACCCCTCGTAGCAATTTTTATTTATCTAATTACTAATAGGGTGACATTGGCGCCGTTTATGCAAAGCTTGATTAGATATCACGTCAATTATGTTGAAATACCCGGTATTCTGAGAATCCGACGCTGTGAAGCGTTTAAATCAGGGAAGTTATCAGCATTGTAATAGTATCTCGCCCAGGCTGTAGATTGAGGTGAATATTTGTAAAATAGGGTGCGACGTTCGTTTTTACCTTGCCAGGGTAGTGTACCGTGAGTCAAAGCTTCGGTAAAAATAATTGCGCTTCCAGCTTTTGCCGTTACTGTTTTAACACAGCTATGTGGAGTTTCTAAATTTTGCCATGCTTGGGGGAACGGATAGTTACTTTTGTGACTACCAGGAACACAGCCAAATCCACCATCACCTTGATTTACATCGCTTAATTCATAAGCAACAGCAGTGAGACCATTGTACATTTTGCCGTGTTTAAACTCGTAATACTGGCAAGGGTCATAAGGATTTCCACCACCGTGAAGCGATGACCCAACTGGCCCGACTCCTTGACCGATAATATGAACGTAGTCATGGTCTAAACGAAACTCATGACCCAATAGTTCCAAAAGATAAGGAGTAACACGTGGGTTATCGATAATATCGCGAAATGGTTTACCCCAACTTAGTAAACAATCAAATCTATATCTTGTCGCATTTGGTGATTTATGTAACTCCTTTTGCTTGTCTAGGTAAGAATTTAATTCAGCGATTTGGGAGCTAGATAAAGCGTTTTCAATAACGATAAATCCTTGTAAATCAAATAGGTAACGCTCTAATTCATTCATGCAAAACATCAAAGTAAATTTTATGACAAAATCCTATAAACCGGGTTTCTAAATGGAGAAACCCGGTTTCTTAACGTAAATCATAATTAATATATCACATCAATTCGATTATTACTTGAATTTGACAACCGTTACCTGGAGAAGTTTCAATATTAAAGTTGCCTCCCAAAGCTTCAGTGCGCTGACGCATACTATGCAATCCAAACCCTTTGGTAGCTTCATTTAAATCAAATCCAATTCCATTATCTTGAATTTTTAAATGTAGTTTGGAATGAATATTTAATAGTTCTAAATTTATTTTTGTGGCATTAGCATATTTACAAATATTTGTCACAGATTCTTGAATAATTCGATACACAGTAATGCTCAATTCGCTTGATAATGGAGTCTTTAAATTAATTATATATTCTGGTTTAACATTAGTTGTGCGTTCCACATCTTCTAAAAGTAATATAATTGCCGATTCTAATGAATCACCTTGCCAAGGGTGTAAGCGTAATGCTGATACCGATTGTCGCACATCTTGTAATGCTTTTGAACCTAACTCTTTTGCTCGCGCTAAAAAATCGTGTGCTTTAACTGGATTTGACTGCGACAGCTTTAATGCAGCTTCTAGTTGTAAATTAAGTGCTGTTAATGAATGTCCTAAAGAGTCGTGAATTTCTTGTGCGATGCGGTTACGTTCTTCTAAAGTTGCTTGATATTCAACTTTCATTGCATATTGCTTTAATTTTTGGTTTGCTGCTGCTAGTTTTTCACGACTTTGACGTTCTGACACAATTGTATTCATTAATAATAGTACAAAAATCAGCGCTAGTGCAAATAATACGACAAAACTTAAAGTGAAAAATTTGAATCGCTCTTGCCCTACTGGTGATACAGGAAATTTATTAAATTTACGAAAAATTGTGAATAGAAATAAACTAAACGACAATGAAGTTACAACTAACCGACCCGGTAGTTGAAAAATTAAACAGCTACGAGTTACTAAAATTAAATATATAAATGGAAATAATCGCGAAGCACGACCGCCAAACAATATTGTAATTAAAATTAAGCATACTTCACAAGCAGTATAGATGATTTTACTTGATTGAATTCCTTTTGGTAATCGTAACCCCATTAAACCAAAAATTATTAAGCTGCAAATCGTCAACTCAGGAAAATCTTGTGAGCGTCTTATCCACGGAGTCGGGGCCAGTGAACTGAAGATAGCAATAGTCAACAGCGTCCACTCTAGATAAAGCAGAAATCGAAACGGGTGATTTTTAAATTGAATCGAGTTACTCATCTGGTTCTTCCACATATCGAAATAAAATTAACCAAATATTAAAAATTTAAATAATAAGCTTATGTACTTAAATTAATAACTTATCATCGGCAACAAAATCTAGTTAAATTAGTCACACCTTCACCCATGACGTAAGTCATGGTTAGAATCATGACCTTTTTCAAATACAGTATTTTTACAAAATTACTTATGATGGCAGTATCAAACCAGATAAACCTAACAACAACCACATGAAATCCAAATTGTCAGTCCTCGTTGGAATCGTTGCTCTGAGCATAACCGCTATTCCTTTTGTTGCGAAAGCCAACACACTAACCTCTCAATCGCAAATTGTAGCTCAAACAACAGATGCGAAACCCAACCGTGGAAAGTTCGCAGAAGAATTGGGATTGACAGACACACAGAAAGCAGAGCTAACAAGGATTCGTCAGGAAACACGTGCAGCAATTGAAAAAGTTCTTACCCCTGAACAGCGCACTCAATGGCAAGCTGCAAAACAAAATCGTCAAGCTCGTCGTGGAGGATTTAAAGCGCTAAATCTCAGCGAAGACCAACGCGCAGAAATTAAGAAAATTAAAGAAGCGTCTAAAACTCAAATGCAAGCAGTGTTTACCGACGAACAGAAACAAAAAATACAAGAAATGCGTCAAAATTGGCGTACACGTCGTCAACAACAAAATCGCTAAAACTTTAAGTCCGGTTTCTAAGTAATTTCTGTGAAACCGGAAGTTTGATTATTAACATTAATTTTACTCAAAGAAATTTCTAAAAGTTTAAGCTATTCATGAAAATTGTTACAAAATTACGTAGATTTGTGGTTTTCCCTGACATGGTTTTTGCAATAGCTTCCTATAATAGTGAAAGCAATAGGAGAAATCCACGAGGCAATAAATGAAATTAAAAAGCTTATCAATCTTAGCCGGAGCGATTGCCCTGAGTTTAACAGCAATCCCCTTTAGTGCGAACGCAAAACCAGTACAGCAATTAGCTCAAGCTCAACAGCAACCAGCGGTTGCTCCTCCACCACAAATCCAACTCAACAAAAAACAACAAGACCAAGTTCGAGTAATCAACGCTGAAGTTCGCAAGCAAATTGAGGGTGTGTTAACAAAACCGCAACGTGAACAGCTTAAAAAATCGCTGCAAGCACGTCGCGACCCACAAGGAATTACCCAAGACTTGAAATTAACCCCAGACCAAGGCAGAAGACTTCAGCAAATTGTCGCTGGTTCGCAAAAGAAAATTTTTGAAACTGTTTTAACACCACAACAACAGAATCAAATCAGACAGTACTATCAAAGTCAAAGTCGCCAGAATCCTGGTGGGAGACCTAGATAATTTAATAGTGCATATCTACTATGAAATCACCCGTTCTGAATACAGGAGCGGGTTTTGTCTAATTCTTGGTATAACCTGCTATTTTGGTAGATATTCGTAATTTTAGGGAAAGGCGCCCTTATATATTAGAAATGTCTGAAGAATTTACCGTTGGTAGTAAAGTTCGTGTTGTCGCACTACCACAATATGTTAAAACTGCTGACACAATGCCAATGCTACGTCCTCCTGATGTCATTAAAATCGGTGAGGAAGGTATTATAGTTGACCGTCGTCCAGGTGGATATTGGGGTATACGCTTCACACGCGGAACATTCCTTCTCGAAAGTCAATATTTTGAATCCACACAGTAGAGACGCGATTAATCGCGTCTCTACTATATTGTAAACTTATATGAAGATGTGAATGTGGTATGTATAAATGATTTCTCGTCGCAATTTTCTAAATATACTTCTGGTTGGCTGTTTTACTTTCTTATCTTGGTTCGGAGGAGCGCAAGTTGCCCACGCACTAGGTGGTAAATTGCCAGAAACTAATCAACCCGCACCCGATTTTACACTACCGACTAACACAGGTAATGGAAAAATAGCACTAAGAGATTTGCGTGGTAAATGGGTAGTACTTTACTTCTACCCAAAAGACTTTACATCAGGATGCACGATTGAAGCACGTCGATTTCAAGAAGATTTACCCAAGTACATTCAAAAAAATGCTGAAATTATTGGGGTAAGTGCAGACGACATAGACTCACACGCTGAGTTTTGCGACTCAGAAGGATTAAAATTCCCTTTACTCGCTGATACCACAGGTACAGTAAGTAAAGCTTACGGTTCATGGATGAACTTTTTCTCAATGCGTCACAGTTTTATTATTGACCCCCAAGGAATGTTACGCGAAACTTTTGTTAAGGTCAATCCAAATATTCATAGTAAAGAAGTTCTATCACGACTAAATGAACTACAACAAACAGCATCGTAAATAAATGGACTTTGAACCCCAAAACACTACAGAAACCCCTACACCCAGTATTGGATTTGCTGAACCCACACCTCGTAAATCTTTAGAGATATTACGAGATGCTGAAGCGTTATTACGTCGTCCAACTGTTGCTGCCATTACTCCAATTTTACCTGCACCCCTTAGCAGGCGCCTCGATAAGGTGAATAACGTAGCAGATAATACATTAAATCAGCTAGCAGAAATAGATGTAGAGCAAATATCAGACTGGGAACTGCGACCAGCAAGGATTCAAGTTGGTTTAGGTTTTGTTGGGTTCAGTGCGCTGATGGTAATGATTTTGTTGCTGTACTTAAATACACTCCATCCAGAATTGAGCCAAATCGAACAAATCGCAAGATATTGGTACCAATATATTTGGTTTGTTAATCTTGGTGTAGCAGGTATGTTTGTACTTGGACGCGAAGCAATGCGTCCAGTGCAAAAACCTAAAAAAAGAAAACGCAAAATATATAACTAAAGATAACTCCTGTACGGGCGAGTTAACCCATAACCTACTTTTAGTAAAAAAATTTCCTAAACCCGCCCCTTACCCCAGCATCTTCAAAAACGTACATTCCCAAACTAAACGTGGTTGAGCGTAGCAAAGTAGATTTTTTCTAGTTTGTTCGAGTAGCTTAATAATATTTGGTTGACGTCGCTGTTGCCAGTACATTTGTTGTAAATAGTCAACCAGCCATAATTGAGCTTCGGTTTCTAATTCTTTGTCGATTTGTTTGGCTAATTCTAAACAGTGGCGAAGGTTTGCTGGCGCCTTAGTAACAGATTTTAATAAGTCAGAATTTATAGCTTGCATTTGTTGGTATGATTCTATAGCTTTTCCAGGACTTCCAGCAGCTATATTGATGATTGCTTGATGCTGCAATATTTCTTGATGTCCTGTTAAAGTTAGTACTTCTGTCATACCTGCTGTGTCTAAGCGATGAAATGGTATGCGTTGGCATCGCGACACAATAGTTGGTAGTATGGCATCTAAGTTAGGCGCCATTAAAATTAATGTTGCTTTTCCTGGTTCTTCAAGAGTTTTAAGTAAAGCATTTGCGGCAGACTCTGCCATTGTTTCGGCTTGTTCTATTACTACCGCACTTCTTGGCGCCAACATTGGAGGACGACTTAGAAATGTTGTAATTTCGCGGACTTGTTCTAGCCGAATAACTGGTGGCGCCTTGCGTTTAATTTTTTTTTCTGCTGCTTCTTGTGGAGTATAACGTTGTCCTTGGTGCTGGTATGTTGGTTGCACCCAAAGTACATCAGGATGATTACCTTGCTGTAAACGTTTAGTCGTCGAGTCACTCGATATATTATTAATAGAGTGTGAAAATAATAATTCAACAAAGCAACGCGCCGCTAAACTTCGCCCAACTCCATCGGCGCCTGCAAATAAGTACGCGCTCGCAATTCTATTTTTTGCTACAGCTTGTTTCAGTAACTCTACTGCTTGTTGTTGTCCAATTAGAGGTGCAAAAAAATCTGTCATTTTATAGATAAGTCTGGAAGACGTTGAGTGCAAATTTGCCGAATTTGATTTTGTATAGTAATTTTGTCCTGGTTTGCATTGATTCTAACAATTTTTTCAGGGTACATGGTAGATAAAGTTGTGTATCCTTGTTGTACACGATGGTGAAAGTCAATTAATTCAAGCTCGATTCTGTCTGCTGCTTCTCCGCTTTTACGTTTACGTGCAAGTCCGGTTTCAACGTCAATATCAAACCACAACACTAAATCAGCTTCCAAACCAGCAATAGCAATTGTATTTAATTGGTCAATTAGATTCATATCTAAGTTGCGCCCATAGCCTTGATATGCGATTGTGGAATAAATAAAGCGGTCGCATAATACATATTTTCCTGCTGCCAAATTCGGTTTGAGTTCTTGCTCGACATGTTGGGCGCGGTCAGCAGCATATAATAAAAGTTCAGTGCGGGGATCAATCGCATTATTATTAGCTTCGAGTAATAATCTTCGCAGATGTATTCCGGTGGAAGTCCCCCCAGGTTCGCGTGTGACTATAACTGGCACACCTAAAATGTGCAACCATTCGCTAGTTAATTCAATTTGGGTAGTTTTGCCACATCCTTCTACCCCTTCAAAAACGATTAATTTGCCATGCATAATAAAATAAGAAACCTGGTTTCTACGCAAAATTGCTACTTTTATTACATGTTATCAACAAAGAAACCAGGTTTCTAGCTCTTTAATTGAAAATTGTCGTCAAAATCAGCTAATGCTGGGTAAATAATTGGATACGTCTCATCAATACTGACTAATCTTTTCTCATATTCTCTTAAATAACCCTTACGTCGTTCGTCGTTAATTTTAGTGGCGCCAAATACAACAAAAGGAGGTAATACATCAAAACCAATATATCGTAAAATTCCGTGATTGATTGGGTAAAGAATAGTATGAATATCACCGTGTAAACCAATTTCAGTATACATAGGTAATTTTCCACCTGTAGTTAGCGACAACATCGCTTTTTTGCCTTTAAAAACACCATTATCATACCACTTGCCACCACCATAAATCTTACCTGCTGCAAATACTTTATCCACCCATCCTTTTAAAATTGCTGGTAAACCAAACCACCACAATGGAAATTGAAAAATAAGTACATCGCACCAAAATAACTTTTCCATTTCGGCTTTGATATCTTCAGAAAAACCATCATTCTCGCTTGCATAATAATCTTCAATTTGCTGCTGAAAATAATCAGAGTCTTTTTCTGAAGTAAAATTACGACGGTCAGACACAGGGTTAAAGTTCATAGCATATAAATCAGAGATAATTACCTCATTATTTGTTTGTTCAAGAACAGCTTTTGCATGTTGAGTTAATCCGCCATTAAAACTTTGTTTTTCGGGATGAGCGTGAACGATAAATACTTTCATAGGCAACATTAAAAATTAAATTTATGAAGTTAATGTAATTAAATCAATTACATCTTGGTGACGACCAAGCAACTCTTTATATTCAATAATTTGTTTTAAAGGCTTAACTTTTAATCTTAACCCTTCATAATAAAAAGTATTAAATACAGACAAATCATCATCTAATTTAACAGGAGTGTCATGATGATAAATAAATGCTTCCTCAGCTTGATTTATTTCAACATCCACTCCATGAATAACCAAAGTCATCATAAATAAATCAAACTCATCATCAACAATTCGCATTAAATCAATAGCTATATACTCCTTAAACAGTTCGGCAACTAACTCAATATCTTTCCGTGCCACCTCAATATCAATATCATGTAACTCCCAATGCGAACCGTAAAGATTGCCAGCTAACCCACCTGTAATACGATATGTAATATTATGTTCCTCAAAAATCGGAATAATAAACTTTAACGCTTGAATATGATTCTCAGATACAGCATCATTCATAGATATAACCTAACCCTCACTGTACTGACGAGGTGTATAAACCCAAACCCCCTCAGAATGCTTAACCACACGTGTTTTACTCGACCCCACCAAAACCAAAGTACGCATATCAACTTCCGAAACAGAAAAATCTCCAAGACTCCTAACCAACACAGACTCCCCCACCCTACCAAGATTACGAGCAAGAACCACAGGAGTTTCTGGCAAACGATATTTTAGTAAAATGTCGCGTGCAGAAGTTAACTGCCAAGTGCGTTGTTTCGATGCAGGGTTATAAAAAGCGATAACCATATCAGAACTAGCAGCAGCGATAATACGACTTTCAATAATCGACCAAGGCTTAAGAATATCAGATAAAGAGATAACACAAAAATCATGCCCTATCGGCGCCCCAATTTTAGCAGCAGCAGCTTGTAAAGCCGAAATACCCGGAGCTACCTGAACTTGTACATGCTGCCATTCTGGAACAGCATTTGACTCCAACACCTCAAATATAGCCGCAGCCATTGCGTAAATACCGGGGTCACCAGAAGAAACAACAGCAACATTACGTCCCTCTGCTGCCAAGTCTAAAGCCATTTTTGCTCGCGCCAATTCTTCACGATTATCAGAATCATGGCGCCGTTGTTCTGGACGTAAGGCGCCTGCTAAATCCAAGTAAAAACTATAACCAACTAAATCAGTTGCCTCATTGAGTATACGTTTAACTTCAGGAGACATCCAGCCACTAGCACCCGGTCCAGTCCCAACAATAAATAATTTCCCTCTAGACTTGCCAATTGTATCAGCATCAATAATAGAAGAAGACAAAGCTATAGATATCTCAATAGAATCATTTGATACTTGCGTTAATAACTTACCAGATGAACCTGTTGCAGTTAGCGCTAGTAACTCAGCCATTTTAGCTTGAGACTCTATATCTTTTCGTTGAACCCCCTGTATACTTTCTAACTCCAACAGCCGAAGCGGTACATCTAAAACGCTCGCAATTTGATTAATCGCAGGTTGAGCAGCATCTTTATTTAAAGCAAACACACCTGCTACCGATTTTTCACTCAGTCCAGCATTTACAAGCAGTTCCTTAACTAACACTACCGCATGTTCTATATCGTTTACACGGTTTACACTGGCGCCAATAGCCAAGGTAGCAGGATGATACACTAAACAGTCAGGAGTATAGTCTGTCTTATATTCAGTTACGCGAATCTCCAAATCTCCATTCGCATCGAAAGGTAGTTTACTGTTAACTAACCAATTTAGGTTTAAGAGCGCATTTCCTTTCAACTTGACTTTTGCACCAGCGAGCAAATCTGAAATAAAACCCTTTGCAGCTTCAGGATTTGCTAAGTAATATCCTTTTGGGGGAGCGAGTAGTGCAGTACGGAAGCGAATGTCTCCTGTTGTGGTAATTGCTGGTGGAACTTCAAGCACTGCTGCAATAAGTCTTGCCATATCATTAACCCCCTGAAGTCCGCCTAACAGAGGTACAACAGCACTACCATCTTCAGCAACAGCTAAAACAGGTGGCTCTTGGCGTTTGTCAGAGATAATAGGAGCAAGCGAACGAATCAAAATTCCCGCAGCACAAACACCGACTATCGGGGTTCCACTAGCGAACAACTCACGTAGCGTATCCCCAAAATTATCAAAACCCCTATCAACTCTTGTAGTGCGCTTTAGTAAACCGTAAACGGTAGCACTAGGTAAAGCACTTGCGATTTGGCGCCCAAGTGCAACACTATTTTGGTTAAGTACAATAATCGCAGCAGGTGGAAGCATTCTTGGTGGTAAATCTCATTCCCTGAATCATATTACCAAGGTCAAAGGCGCCTTTTACATCATTTCACACCCTTGAAATAGCAACCCCTTACTTTTTCGATAGGCACCAACCGCACCATATAAGCGATAATGCGGTTGAGTATGATGTTTGGAGTGAGAAACAGTAATGACAATCAAGCGAATAATATTAATTTTATTAACGGTATTGGCAATTTTGACATCAGGGTCAAGACTATATGAAACTTTACAAGAACCTCAGTATCAAAGTCGCTTAGAACTTTACCAAACCGATATAGTTTTAGAAGCAGCAGCTTGGAAACCAGAAGAAGATGACAAAAACTACCAGGGAGCGCAAAATGCTATATTAGGCGCCAACCCCACAGAAAGCGCAGCAGAACAATACTCAGAAGCGCGTCAAAAAGCTAAAACAGCAATAGAAACAACTAAACAGCGAATCGAGAAACTGCGTCAACCCATTGCACAGCAACCAAATCAAGTAGACTCAAAACTAGCTCCTCAAAAAGAATTAGACTTAAAAGTTTTATTAAAGTCACTTGACGAACAGCAAAAATTACTAACAGAACTCGAACTACGTTTAGGAGTACTGCAAGCAGAACTTTCTAAAACAGATTTAGCACTCGCAACCTGGGAACAAGTCGAGCAACGCAAGCTAACTTTTCCAGACATGAGTCAAACAGCGCGTGTATTATCAGGATTATGGGGTAATTCAAAGCAATTACTACCCAATGCCTCTGAATCGATTCAAAGTCAACTCAATGGCTGGTTTAAAATGCGCGCACTAACCCAACTATATACACTTCAAGAACGTAGTGACGCACTCAAAGCTCTCGAAGTATTACAGCAACAACAGGCAGAAAAAGCCTTACTCCAGTTAAGCATTGTTGGGGTAGTTCCTAACTTAGCCGGACTAATTGGTTTCGTGACGCTGATTTTCCTTTTGGTTCAACGCTTGTTAAAAGGGAAAGACTCAATATTAGCAACCAACAGCACACTAGCTTGGACGACACCTTGGAATGCTGAGACGATTTTACAAGTTTTCGTCGGTGGCTTCTTCTTTATGGGGCAAATTTTAGTTCCACTCTTCTTTTCTCTATTACCTCTTCCTCGTCCTGCTGGTAATATCCGTTTTCAAGCTGTGTATGTACTAATTAGCTATATTCTTCTTGCTGCGGGTTCAATATCAGTTTTATATTTCTCTATCAAACCGTTTTTACCACTCAATGACGATTGGTTTCGGTTTCGTTTAGGTGGCAAATGGATACTGTGGGGATTAGGTGGTTACTGCGTTGCTATACCCATCGTGCTTTTCGTGTCGTTGGTTAATCAACAAATTTGGCAAGGACAGGGTGGAAGTAATCCCTTGTTGCAACTCGCTCTCGAAGCAAAAGATTCTGCTGCTCTAGGTATATTTTTCACAACTGCTGCTATTGCTGCTCCTTTGTTTGAGGAATTTTTGTTTCGTGGTTTTCTACTACCATCACTGACTCGTTATATGCCTGTATGGGCATCTATTATGGTTAGCAGTTTTATTTTTGCTGCTGCTCACCTCAGCTTGTCAGAAATTTTACCTCTAACCTCCTTGGGGATCATATTAGGGATAGTCTATACTCGTTCTCGAAATCTACTGGCGCCAATGATGCTGCATAGCCTTTGGAACAGTGGTACACTACTGACTTTATTCGTACTAGGCAGCAGTAACAGCTAAATGTATGTCCTAAGACCCTTGACAAACGCAAAAACATTTGCATTAATATATTTCAACAAGAAAAAACACAAGTAAATTATGTATGTAAGCGATAACCATTGTTAAGTTAATTACTATTCAATCCCAAAAAATACGTTAAAAATCTAGCCCGAATTTAGCAAAGCATCTACTATAATGGTAGTGTCGAGCTATTTGCTTCAGAAATACCTGATTGTCTGCTTCACTAAAATTTGGCTGATATTCCGAGCTAGTAAATATAATTGAGCTTCGATTGCAGTATTTGTACTGGTAATAAGCGCGTGGTGAAATCGATGTTGATTTTGTTCGGGTTTTCCGAAACAAATTTGATAGCGATAACGTCTAATTATTAGTATTGACGCAAACAAGTTAAAACAGTCCGGAAATAAAGCCTTTGGAGTTGTAGAAAGTAATATACAGTAGTAGTTTTGAAGATTCTGCGTCCTGGCTTGTTTTGAGCAAGATTAATCTTGTTCTCATTCTTCATGAACATGCTATAGCTTGATTTATTATCAAATTAAATTGTAATTACATAAAAACCTGATAGTTGCAAGCTTTAGAGTATGCAGCGTGGTTCCCTATAAATATGTTTAGAGCGTTTTTGTTTATATTAGGCGCCCTAAATTCGGCTATAAGTTGACGAACATGTGTTTCTACTTACGTTCATATTTATTAGTAGCAGGAATCTGCTCTTATCTTCTTATCAAATAGAACAAATTAAATATCGACTAAAAATCGACTACATATAGAGCGTAATTTTTAAGCTACGTTCACATAGGCTTTATGGTTTATTTTCTAGTCATTTTTAGTCGTAAATTGGCATCGCATTGTCCAACTTTCGTCAAATTATATATAAACAACTAAGGAGCAGTACTTAATTATGGCAAATCTCACCCCTAGCCACGCCACAAAACAACTGTTATCTGGCTACTGCGGTATTATCTTTGGTGGATTGGGTATTCATAAATTTGTTTTGGGTTACTCTGCCGAAGGCTCAATTATGCTAGTTGTTTCTATTCTTGGCGCCATTTTTGCTTATGGCATTCCCTTTATAGTTATGCAACTCGTTGGATTAGTCGAAGGAATGATTTATCTCAACAAAAGTCATGAAGAGTTTGTTGACACTTATTTCGCAAACAAACAAGGTTGGTTTTAAAGTCAAATTCCCGGCTTCTTGAAACGGTCGGGAATCTTCTTTACTAAAATATTCATTTTATATATAGGTAATTAAATATGATGTTACTTAAGAACAAAAAGCTAATATTAGGAATTTTTGTGTTGTGTAGCATGGGTTACTTCGGTACTGTATCAAATTTAGAACTAAATAGTTTTTTGCGGGGTGAGTTCATTTTGATCCCGCTACAAGCTTTAGCTTTGATTTATGTAACTTTTGTATTACGGGTGGGACACCCATTCCACAAGAATCTAAAATAATTTAAAGAAAAGTTAATTAGTTTGACAATATGTCAAAGGCGTGGATATAGATTACCCTCAAATAAGAGATGCTATTAAATAGCGTCAAAATTTGTAGCAAATCCACCCATTTTCCATGCAACTTGTTTCAAAAACTGATTTACTCAACGAAAATACCCAAAACGAACCATTAAAAAAAATAACTCTAGATATTACAGGAATGAAGTGTGCTGGATGTGTTCGTAATGTCGAGCGCACGCTAACTCAATATCCAGGAGTTGTTACTAGTAGCGTGAACTTGGCAACTTCGGTTGCTGTGGTTGAGTCGAGTGGTGTTGATGCTTCGGCACTAGCTTCTCATTTGACTCAAGCAGGTTTTCCATCTCAACCACGTTACTCACGTGCTGCTCCAAGTAAACAAAACCAAATTCAAGAAGTACGTTCTGCCAACTTAAATTTATTTATAGCTGGGTTTTTGCTTGTAGTTTCAAGTTTGGGGCATTTCAGCAATATCTTTGATGCATTTTTACCAGGATTAGATAATATTTGGTTTCACTGTGGATTAGCGACACTGACGCTTCTTATTCCTGGTCGTTCAATTTTAATCGATGGCTGGTTGGGTGTACGTCGAGGGGCGCCTAACATGAACACTCTCATCAGTTTGGGAAGTGTTACAGCTTATACAGCGAGTTTAATAGCATTATTATTTCCACAGATGGGATGGGAATGCTTTTTTGACGAACCAGTAATGATGCTGGCGTTTATTTTATTAGGAAGGACTTTAGAACAACGTGCCCGTCATAAAGCTGCTGCTGCTTTTACAAATTTATTAGAACTTCAGCCACAAGTTGCACGTTTGATTGGAAAACCGAAAGATGGAAATTCGTCGTCTAACTTTGTTGTTTCTAACAATGTAGTAGAAATTCCTGCCGAACAAGTACGAATTGGAGAATGGTTACAGGTTTTACCAGGAGAGAAGATACCAGTCGATGGTGAAGTGGTACAAGGACAGACGACTGTTGATGAGTCGATGTTAACAGGGGAATCTGTACCAGTAATTAAGCAACCAGGAGATAACGTTACAGCAGCTACCTTCAACCAATCTGGTGCAATTATAATTTGTGCAACTCGTACTGGCGCCGACACGACAATAGCCCAAATCATAGCTTTAGTAGAAGCCGCACAAACTCGTAAAGCTCCCATACAAAAACTCGCTGACACTGTTGCTGGTTATTTTACTTACTTTGTTCTAACTGCCGCACTATTAACTTTTCTATTTTGGTACTTTTTCGGTGCCCACATTTGGCCAGATATTACTGCCGTAACTACACCACTCACTCATCACTCAACACTCAGCACTCATGACTCAGCACTCAGCACTCATCACTCTCCTTTACTATTAAGCCTAAAACTTGCGATTGCTGTGATGGTAGTTGCTTGTCCTTGTGCGTTAGGACTTGCAACCCCAACAGCTATTTTAGTTGGTACAGCAATGGGCGCCGAAAAAGGTTTATTAATAAAAGGGGGAGATGTTTTAGAAAAAGTTCACAAGCTTGATACTATAGTTTTTGATAAAACAGGTACCCTGACTAGTGGAAAACCTACGGTAACAGACTGTATTGTATTAGAAGAAATAGAAGCAGATAATCTTCTGAGATTAGCAGCAGCAGTAGAAAGCGGTACTTGTCATCCTCTTGCGATAGCAATTCAAACCGCAGCAATAGAAAAACAGTTAGCTATTCCCGATGCAGTAGATTTTCGTACCGAACCAGGTTTTGGAATTTCGGCGGTAGTCGAAAATAAAATAGTATTCTTAGGTAACTATGAATGGGTCACTTGGCAGGGTATTACAGTTGATGAAAGTACGCAGGATAAAGCGCGTGTACTAGCCAATGCTGGGAAAACGGTAGTATATTTAGCTTACGACAATAAAATAGCTGGAATTATCGCAGTTGCCGATACCCTTAGACCTGAAGCAAAAACCACCGTAGAAAAACTTCTCTGCTTGGGTTTGCGGGTAATGATTTTAAGCGGTGACCGTATTGAAGCTGTTAACACTATAGCTGCCGAACTTGGTATAGGCGCCACCAACATTGTTGCAGGAATACCCCCAGCCAAAAAAGCTGAGGCAATTCAAATGCTACAGCAATCAAACCAAGTTGCAATGGTTGGTGATGGCATTAATGACGCACCAGCTTTATCACAAGCAGATGTTGGAATTGCACTCCACTCTGGAACAGATGTAGCAATAGAGACTGCATCAATTGTACTAATGCGTGATTGTTTAACCGATGTGGTAGAGTCAATAAAATTAAGTCGTGCCACTTTTAACAAAATTCGCCAAAATTTATTCTGGGCTTTTGCGTATAATACGATAGGGATACCACTTGCTGCGGGTGTTTTACTTCCAAAGCTAGGTTTTGTTTTAAACCCAGCTGGTGCTGCTGCTTTAATGGCTTTCAGTTCTGTTAGTGTTGTGTCAAATTCTCTGTTATTACGACATTCCCGCAGTTAAACGTCTGTAACAATCTGTATTACAAAACGTATTACCTAGTTTGACTAATGTGAGGTTAAACTAGGTCAATGTGCAGTTTTTTGTCCAATATATACAACAAATTAAGTGCGCTACTTTTATTTGCAGTACTCAATAGCAAATAAGTTTTTTAAATACTAAATTATACAGTAGCTAGAAGCAAAGAGCATGGCAGTAAATAATACTCAACCAATTTTTACTCATCAAAGTTCAACCGATTTTGGCAACGATTTTTCGATGGCAGCAGAAATAAACGAAAGCCACTTATTAATTATCGAAGATGACCAAGGACGCAAAGAAGTCACACTTGAGCGTCCTGTATATTCGATTGGCAGAGACAGAGATTGCGATATTTGTTTAAACTCTCAATTTGTGTCGCGGCGCCATGCCGTATTGGTAAGATTACCACGCGACGATAATAGTCAAAGTTATTATTATCGAATAGTAGACGGAGACAGCAAAGGGAAACCAAGTGCGAACGGGTTGGTGATAAATGGACGCAAGCTACCTGCACACGACTTGAAAAACGAAGACGAAGTGGTTTTTGGGCCCCAGGTGCGAGCAATATACTATCTACTCAAAGATTCGATGCGGACAGGACAAACCGATGCTAGCGAGTATGATATTACTCTTATCAATCCCGGCATGACCGATGACTTTGACGACTAGTAGGTTGTGTGGAGGAACGGAACCCAACATTGTAATTTAGTGTTGGGTTCCGCTGTTCGCTCCACGCAACCTACAATTTTACCCAGCAATACTTTCAATTAGATTCCAGTGACGACTAGCCTCGATTTCTTGCTTAATGTATTGAAAAACTTGTTGGCAGTGATTTTCGAGTTGAAGTGGAAGTTCTTCGTTCTTAGCTACCAAATTCATACGAGTTTCCGTTTCGGTGGCAGTAGTCTTATCGATGAGTAATTCTACCGTGACTAACTTAGAAAACGGAACACTTCCAGGAAATTCGCGCGCCATAATATAATCAGCATTGTGATATTGCACATTCAAACCCGTACTTTGTAGAAGGTCTATAAGTGTAGGTAGAAGGTGGTCTATAGAAACAGAAAGAACAAATGAACATGTATAGCGAGCCATAATAGCCGCAAACCTCACAACACTCCGTCCTCTTATAATAACTAACACCTGCTCAAAGTAAGTAATTTTTATATCAATTCAAAAAAACCTCCTCTAAAATAATGATTTGGTGAGGTTAGGTTGTAAAAATGAAAGTCGCGATTGCTGGAGCAACAGGATTTGTAGGTAGTCGTTTGGTAGAACGACTTACCAAAGAAAATAATAGTGTAGTAGTACTAACCCGGAATGCTACTCATGCTCAAAGAGTGTTTCCTAAGAGTTCATTCCCGAATGTGGAGGTAGTGACGGCAAATTTAACGACATCAGGAGAATGGCAAAATGCGATATCTGGGTGCGATGCAGTTGTGAATTTATCTGGTGAACCAATAGCAGAAGGACGTTGGTCTCCTGCCCGTAAACAAGAAATTCTCAATAGTCGTAAGCTTGGGACTGCAAAAATTGTTGAGGCAATTACAAATGCCAATCCTAAACCAAATGTACTAGTAAATGCTTCGGCAATTGGTTTTTATGGCACTAACGAGACAGCAAGCTTTGACGAGACAAGTTCCCCAGGTAACGATTTTTTAGCATCCGTTTGTCAAGCGTGGGAATCTGAAGCGCAACTTGTCAAAAACGCTGGTGTGAGATTAGTTATTTTACGTTTAGGAATTGTTTTAGGTAACGGCGGCGCTTTGGGTAAAATGATTACACCGTTTAAGTTGTTTGCGGGTGGGCCACTAGGAAGCGGCAAGCAGTGGTTTTCCTGGATTCACCTTGATGACGTGGTGAATTTAATAATTCAGGCACTGACAAAACCAGAAATGGAAGGAGTATATAATGCGACCGCGCCTAACCCAGTTAGGATGTCACAGTTATGCGAAACAATGGGAAAAGTAATGGGGCGCCCTTCATGGCTACCTGTACCATCTTTTGCACTAGAAGCATTATTAGGAGATGGAGCAATAGTAGTTTTAGAAGGGCAACAGGTAATACCATTACGGACATTATCATCTGGCTTTAACTACCAGTATCCAAATCTAGAACCAGCCTTGGTAGAAATACTCAAATAAACCTCTTGTGGAACAGGCATCCCTGCCTGTTTTATTTGTTTAAGCATGTTTTATTTGCTTAAGCCTGTTTTATTTATCCTAAGTTTTCTTAACAAAAACATTCTTAGACACCCAACTAATAACCCCACTCAGAATGGCGCCACCCATCAAAATACCAATAGCGGGGTTGAATACAGGTTGCCAAAGTTGATGCCACAAATCAAGACCCAGTGGAACACCAGTTGCATCACAAATGACGGCAACCGCAAACCAAGCAAATCCAAAAAATACTAAAAATACATCAGCTACAAGTATAAAATTTAACCCGTTTAAAAATTTTTCTTTCATAAAAGGTATATGAGAATCAAGGTTAATGAGGTATAGGGTAATGGCAATGTAGGCGCCTTTACCCTATACGTCACTTATATCCAAAATATCTTCTATTCAAATATCCAATCTTTAACTTTTATTAAGCTTTTCCAATCAGGCTTTCTAGAAAGACCATCCTTAATGCTTTCTTCAAGTTCAGAGCGCCATTCTTCATTGACAAAAATTAGTTGCTGTGCAAACTCGACGTGCTGCCTAAGTCCTTTTTGTCCGGTTTCTAACATAGCTACAGCTAGGTTAACCCTCGCTTGTGGGTCTTGGGGATTAATTTTGACAGCTTTTTGAGCAGCCTTACATGCCAATGAACCCTTATCGTCAAGAAGATACAGCCAAGATAAACAAGTCCATGCAGCACTGCTTTTAGGGGAGCGGTCGCATATGTCTTTAAAAACAGGAATTAAAGTAGCTGGACTTTCCCCAGCTTTGTAACGTTCGAGTCCTGAATCAAATAGTGATTCTAAAGTTTGAGTCATACAAAATTGGTCAAATACTCACAACAAGACAGCCATTTGCAATTACTAAAAGTAATTGCAAATTGTTAAATCAATTGGATTATACGCCAAACGACTTACCACAGCCACAGGTTTGTGCGGCATTGGGGTTCGTGAACTGAAAACCACCACCAATCATGGCATCGCTATAATCGAGCATTAAGCCGTAAAGATATAATAAGCTTTTACGGTCGCAAACTATTTTGAAGCCCTCATAGTCAAAAACGTCATCATGGGGTGTAATTTGACTTGCATCTTCAAAATCCATCATATAGGACATTCCGGAGCAGCCACCTTGACGTACTCCCACCCTCAAACACAAGTCCTTGTCTTGTTTGTCGCGTAAAGATTTGACTTGACGCAGTGCAGTTTCACTTAATTGGATTCCTCGTTGTTGGGATTGGGTTGCTTGTGTCATATGATGATTGAACTCCTTAAATTTAGAAGACTGAGTTTATGGGTATTAGCTTGAGAAACGGTAGTTTTTATCTTTATTCTAGCTTTCTATTGGGTTACAGGCAGCCGAATTGTAAATACTGGTCGTCCATCGTTCGTCATATTTTTATTCTAGAATTGAGAGATTCAGTATGTTCAAAGTCTGGCATTTGAGTTAAATTGCCCTTATAACAGCTTATACTCAGCACCATTGCTGACTTTATAAAGGTTTGGCTTTTCCATTCCCAAAATTGCTCTCGTTACAAATCGCTTGTTTTGATTCACGGTTCTATATGACAAGTTTTAATCGCTCTACCAGTCGTCGGCTGAAGAAATTACCCCAAATTCCTTCTGTATGGGAGGGCGATCGTCGTCCGTTGTCATCGCACCAAAAGTCCGAGGATGATAAAGGTGACTGTATTCTTTGGGTAGATGGTTCACAAGGAATTGTGCGGGGCATGGATGTGGTAGCATGTGACGCAGGGCCAGAGGCAATCGTTCGGACGCTAATGCGCGCGATGGAAAATCCTCACAGTCCAGCTAAACCATCGCGTCCGTTGCGGATTGTAGTGCGCGACCGCGAAATACAGTTTTACTTACGTGGTGTTTTGCAAGATTTAGAAATTGCAATAGATTACACACCCGAACTTCCTTTAATAGATGAGCTATTTCGTGGGTTTTCCGAAATTATTGACAATCAAATTCCTGATTTACCACCGCAGTATGCAGAACTTTTACACTCGAAAGCTTACGCAATATGGGAAGCTTGTCCGTGGGATTTTCTGCAAGAGCAGCAAATTATATCCATTGAAATTAACCAATGGGATATTGGAACTCTGTATGCCTCAGTAATGGGCATGTTGGGGATGGAGTATGGAATTTTACTATATAGGTCAAGTGAATCACTTAAGCGCTTTCGTGCCGCTGTTTTAAAAGATGACGATACACAAAATTTAGAAGAAGCATTTTTAAAGCAAGATTGTTTATTTTTGACTTTTGAGCGCAACTCTGACTTAGAGGACGAGGATGATGATGACGACGACGACGACGAGTACGAAGACCTTGCAGAGTTACCAATCTCAGAAATCAGCCCGACTTTTGGTAATATTCATCCTTTAGAGGGGTTACGTTCTGTACTTTATGATGAAGAAGCCTTAGTAGTACATGTAGCACTTGAAAGTTTAATTAAGTTTGTTCGTGACCATCGGCGCCAACTTAGCGAAGAGATTTTTCCATCTTTGAGTCGTGCTTACCGAATAGCATTACCAGAGTCAGAACAGATAAAATCTATTAACGTTAATGTTGCAACAATGCCAGAATTAGCAGCCGAATTGGAAGAAATGGCTGGTTTTGATACAGAAGACGAAGAAGATATATATGACACACCAATGTTTCGTTCGCTTCGCGATGATTTGATACCAGACGATTCGTTTTTAAGTTTAGGAGTCGTATCGTGGGAAATGTTAGATTATCTTCAAAAAGGCGTTAAATACCAGAAAGCAGGTGATATAAAGCCAGTTGGTGATGGTTTACCTGTGATATTAATACAAACCTCACGTCCCAAAGCAAAAACTGTCATTGAGAGTATTGAAGAAGCAGGTGGACTGAAAGCAATTTGTTTTAACCCCGGCGCCGACCCTATGGGAACAGAAGTATACGACCTGGGTTTGTTACAAACCAAGAACGGTGAATTATTTTTGTTTGGAGAATTTGAAGACGACGACCCCACCCATGTCGAAGCTCGTAGAAAGTGGAACCAAAGGTGCAAAAACACTAAAGGCTACTGCGGACTAATAATTGCCAAAGGACTAACAGGCGCCAGTCGCGGCAACCCTCAACTGCGTGACATGATGGCATTGTTTGAAGGTGTATCCCTTTCACCCCAGCAACTAGGCATCGGAACTTTACAATTAATGCCCGAACTTCAATATGAGTAAAAAGTAATGAGTGCTGAGTGCTGAGTCCTAACTCTACTCAGCACTCAGCACTTTCCACTATTATATAGTTCAGAGAAATCACTGTTGCAACACCTGTGTTAAGTAATATAAATTACTATTAGCATAAGTAGTATAACTTGTGAATTCAGTTATGTTTAATACAGCATTGGTTTCTGGTTCGCAAGGGGAGAGTAAGCCAGAAGTTTCACCAGTAATTCATTTAGCCAAAATGTGGGCTAAAAAATATGTCCAACGTTTGGATAAAGTAAATGACATACACGAAGGAGGAAACTTAAGAGAAAATACTGTGGAAATAATGTATAATTTGTTAAGGCAAACAAGTATTGAGGCTTGGTCACAAACAGAGAAGCTAATTGGTAGAGAACTACATCGTCATGAAATCGACCGCACGTTAATTGACCCGTGGCAAATTTCCCAAGATTCTTTTGTTATATACAATAAGGCTATAGATTCATATGCTAAACAATTACCACCTGAACACTTAGCTACAAAAATAGGTGGATATTTGGGGAAAGTGCGCTCTAATTATACGATGAGTGATGCGCGAGTGATTGGATTTGTATCAATGCAAATACATTACACAGGGCAAATCCTGCTGAGACAAATTCCATATTCAGAACGTCAAGTAGTTAATAGTTACTTTAAGGTAATTGATGATTATCTTTACATGCCTTTACAGAGAGCGTATGAAGCGTCTGCCAAACATGAGCTAAATTCGACAGTTCTGCAAGTTATTCAAAAGCTATTACCAATCAGTACTGACATTGCACGGTCGATATGTGAACGAGTTAACTTGATTTACCCAAGATACCATACGCACAGTGGCTTACTTTCCGATCCAGTAGTAAAAATTGCCAGCATCCGCGATGTTGAAATGTTTCAAGTTTATTTATGGGTGTGTGTACTAGAAGACAGTATTGGTTCAATTCAACACGAACTGTTTCCATTGTGTGTAATGCTTTACCCTGCACTTAAGGTTCAGTGGGAACTAATACGAACGATGATTCACCTACTACGTCAAGAAGTTGGCGCCAGATTAGGAGATACAGAGAAAACCCTGTTTAAACCTTACCTTGAAATTTTATGGGAAATGTTCAGCCCAGATATTTTTCCAGATAGTTTCTAAATTTTTACTAAATTTTTACTAAATTTTCAATAATTTTTTATACCTTCACCGAGGAGTTTCGACAAAGCTTTTAACAAGCTATTGGCGTATGTTGCTAAGTGCTATAGACTTTTTCATAAAACTAACTTTGACTTGATGTCGTATATTTTTTGACATCCAAGCTTATAAGCTCATAAATTTTGGCTAAAAATACTGATTCATTAGTCACTATCGAACGATTATCATTATACATATGATGCCAAATAACTGCCACTCAAAATTCATAAATCTCTACCCTAAATAGTAACCAAAGATAGTTACTCTTTATTAAGAGAGTTAGTATGATTGTAAAATAATTGTAACAGATATTACATATTATGCATTATGTCTACTGTCAAGAGATATGATTAAAAATTTAACTAAACAACTATATTCTTTACAAATATTTCATGAAGTAAAACTATCAAAATAGTTTATACAATAAATCAAGATTACTTAAAGAATATAGGTGAATAAGAGACAAGATATACAATTGAATAATCAGGTTAAAAATCATTTTTAGCTTGTAATATCCAGAAATACCAGGGTAATAATGAAAAAAATATTGGAAGAGTCAAAGGAGCATAGGTTGGGTGTCACTCCTAAAAGTACCACCCTATCTTTAGCATCGCAATGGGCAAAAAAGTATTTACAAAATCTCGATAACGGTTTGTATCAGCAATCCGAACCTGAGAGAGAAAGCCTAAACAACGTTGTATCTCAAGATGGGCGTAAGAAAACCGCGCAGTCGCTATATGGTTCTTTACGGACGGTTAGCCACCAAGCCTGGAACCGTGTTGAGATATTACTAGCAACTGAAGCAAAACGTCATAAGATTGACCCCGAACTTATCAACCCGTGGGAGATAACCGCAGAATCATTTAAGATTTATGAAAAAACCTTGAAAGTTTATACTCAACAGGTGCCGCAACGGCAATTGTCTACGGTAATGCGGTTAGCGCGTACTGGCGAACCTTTATCGGAAAAAGCATTGAGTATTTATACTGAACAAGTGGCGCCGAGTCAGTTAGCAACAGTAATAGGTCATAACGTTGGAGAAATACGAAAAAAGTATACAGAACAAGACCCACGTGTAATTGGGTTTGTGAGTATGCAATTTCACTACACAAGCCAAATGCTGCTAGATACTTTATCACCTTTAGAACGTTCAATAATAAGTGCGTACTTCAAAGTAATTGATGACCATTTATACATGCCACTTCAAAGAGTTTATGAAGCAGCAGCAGAACACGATTACGATTCAAAAGAATTATCAGCAGTGCAAAGCTTATTACCAGTAAGTACTGAAATTGCTAAAAATATATCAAAAAAAATTATTGACATATATCCCAACTACCGCTGTTCTTCAGGTCGTTTAAGCGACGCAGCAGTGATGATTTCGAGTATACGTGACATTGAAATGTTTCAAGTTTACTTATGGTTATCAACCTTAGAGGGAAGTGTTGCAGCGCTGACGCAAGAGTTATTTCCTTTATGTGTAATGTTGTATCCCACATTTAATGTCCAATGGGAGTTAATACGACAAATGTTACACTTATTAGGTCAAGAAATACGTCAGCGCTTAACCACCCAACAAGTCGATGCACTGATGCCATACTATCAAGTCTTATGGCAAATGTTTTCTCCCGAAGTTTTTGGAGAACTTGATTTACGTTCAGGTCGCGATGAGTTTAATGAGGATTTTGTAAATTCGTTATTTGCTTAACAGTAACAATATCAAGTTAATTTATAAAATTTTGTTCAAGCAGGATTGTTTTATCCTGTTGATAGTTTCTCCTGTCGTAATAGTCAGTGTGCAATAATTTTTTTGTCACAATCAACTACAATGAATCTCAAATTTTATACTTTATTAGGATATGATAAGTATTCTGCTAACCCTAAATTTATTTTATTCATGAAACTAGTAATATAAGATGCTCCACTGCACATAAACACATAAACATGATATATTCTTCACTCGCGTGATTACAAACTACAACTGAATTTGGTTCAAAGAAGCATAACAAAAATGACTAATAAAAAATGGGCTGTCAAACGCATAACTGTTAATTTAGCGGCACAGGAAGCAGAAAGACTAGAGCTGTACTGTCAGCAGACTGGTAGACCTGCAACCGATGTCATCCGAGAACTGATTCGAGGCTTACCAATTAACGAGGAAGCGACGAACAACGTTAGCGCGAATCGATAACAAGTTTTGGAACGTTAAAATCTCGTTCTAAATGTCTACTAATTTTTGAGTAACTCTAGTTAGCGCCTCCTCACACACTTAAATTTCTAAAATTTTTAAATCTATTTCACCTCCCACACGCACGTACCCAACGATACGAGTGAGAACTTATAGCGACAATTGCCATTTCTGACACCAACCCAAGTTAAAATTTGTAAAGATAACTGGAAAAGGAAGTACGGAATGCGCGTTGCAATCGTAGGTGCTGGTTTAGCTGGACTAGCAACCGCTGTAGATTTAGCTGATGCGGGCTGTGAAGTCCAAATTTTTGAATCGCGTCCATTTGTGGGCGGAAAAGTCGGCAGTTGGGTTGATTCGGATGGCAACCACATTGAGATGGGTTTGCACGTCTTTTTTGGCTGCTACTATCAACTGTTCGATTTGATGCAGAAAGTCGGTGCTTTGGATAATTTTTTACCTAAGCAACATACTCATACCTTTATTAACGAAGGTGGACGTGTTGGCGCGCTTGATTTCCGCTTCTTCACTGGCGCCCCTTTAAATGGATTAAAAGCATTTTTTACAACATCGCAACTTTCGGCATATGACAAATTCCGCAACGCGATGGCATTAGGCACAAGTCCTGTAGTACAGGGGCTAGTAGATTTTGATGGCGCCATGCGAACTATTCGTGACCTAGACTCTTGCAGTTTTGCTGATTGGTTCCGCAGTCATGGTGGTAACAACAACAGCTTGCGAAAACTCTGGGATCCAATTGCCTTAGCACTAGGGTTTATTGATACAGAGAATATTTCCGCACGGTGTATGTTGACAATTTTTCAGCTATTCGCCGTTCGTACAGAAGCCTCAAAGCTAAGAATGCTGAAGGGTTCGCCCTACGATTTCATGCATAAACCAATTTTGAATTATCTAGAAAAGAGAGGCGCCAAAATTTATACTCGTCGGCAAGTAAGAGATATTGTATATACAGAGATAGAAGGACAAACACGCATCACCGAAATAAAAGTAGCAAACGGTGATAGCGAAGAAAGTATTATTGCTGATGCTTATGTAGCAGCTTGTGATGTACCAGGAATTAAGCGATTAATACCCTCTGATTGGCGTAAATGGTCAGAGTTTGATAACATTTACAAGTTAGATGCTGTGCCTGTTGCGACTGTACAATTACGGTTTGACGGTTGGGTTACAGAACTAGAAGATGCGAAAACTAGTACTTCACGAGAACTTGCAGCCGGAATCGATAACTTATTATATTCTGCCGATGTTGACTTTTCGTGCTTCGCCGACTTAGCGCTAACTAGTCCCGACAGTTTTTACCGTGAAGGACAAGGTTCATTAATACAGTTAGTGTTGACACCGGGTGACCCATTTATAAAGAAAAGTAACGAAGAAATAGTTGAACACTCTCTCAACCAAATCCATAAATTATTTCCTTCATCACGAGAATTAAAATTAACCTGGTCAAATGTAGTAAAACTAGCACAATCACTATATCGTGAGGCGCCGGGAATGGATATGTATCGTCCCAACCAAAAAACGCCAATTGTTAACTTCTTCTTAGCCGGAAGTTACACACAGCAAGACTATATTGATAGTATGGAGGGCGCCACGCTATCAGGAAGACAAGCAGCCAAAGCAATATTAGAAACAATTAAAAGTTAAGAGTTAGGAGTTAGGAGTTATAACCCCTTATTCCTAACTCCTCATTCCTAACTCCTCATTCCTCATTCCCCCATTAAAAAATAATGCCAGACTGGTTAGAGCATACTGTACAGGTAGAAGTAGAGGCGCCAATAGATTTCGTATGGAGTCTCTGGTCAGATTTAGAACAAATGCCACGTTGGATGAAATGGATAGATTCAGTAAAAATACCCGAAGACGACCCAGATATATCAATATGGAAACTTAGCTCAAACGGGTTAGAGTTTAGTTGGCGTTCTCGCATTCTAAAAAAAATACCACTACAAATAATCGAATGGCAATCTATTGATGGATTACCAAATCGTGGCGCCATTCGATTTTATGACCGTAAAACCAGTAGTATCGTCAAATTGACGGTTGCTTATGCCATTCCTGGGGTTATCGGTAAGATTATGGATAATTTGTTTTTGGGGAAGGTTGTAGAATCTACTCTTGATGCTGATTTACAACGGTTTAAAGAGTATGCGCTTCGTTGTAAGGACGCTTCGTTGTAAGGACTTCAGTCCTTAATGTAGATATTAAGGACTGAAGTCCTTATTACCAGTTCACCAGGTTGGGTCGCTAAATAAGTTAATGGTTAGTTCTTTACGTCCGGGTGGTACGGATGATATACATGCACGCACAGTTTTTCCGTCTTCGTACTCTACTGTGCAAGCGTGGCATGAACCCATTAAACACCCTGTGGCTATAAATACTCCCGCACGGTCGGCAACATCAAGTAGAGGCTCTCCCACTTCGGCATCAATAGTTATATCATCGGGTAGAAAATGAACACGAATAGTCATGGGTTTGTTAACTTAATCACAAAAACGCTGATAAATCTAAATGCCGTTCAACTTCATTCGCAAGGGAATCTAATAGATTTTCGCGCTGTTCGCGGTAATTTGCAACACCTGTAGGTAATGATTTTAAACCACGTTGTTGACGTAAACGGTTTAACCAAGCTCGGCGCCAAGGTCCATTATCGAATATACCGTGTAAGTAAGTTCCCCAAACAGATTGACAACCATCGACTAATCCTAAATTGGGGTCATCGAATAATGCTTGGTACCCTTGGTTATCGTTGGGTGGAATTTCTGTGCGTGAACGTCCCTGGTGAATCTCAAATCCGGTAACAGGTAAACCTAGGTGTGGGAAATTTGAAGTTACTTGACGCTGACGAGCAATTTTTTGTCCAGTAATAACTGTTTTTAATGGTAATAATCCTAACCCTTGGAATCTACCTGCTTGACCCTCAATGCCTTCTGGGTCGGCTATCATTTGTCCTAAAATTTGGTATCCTCCGCAAATTCCTAGAACCGTTCCACCAGAAGCAGCGTAGTGTTGGATAGCTTCTGCCATGCCGCTTTTTTGCATAATTAGTAAGTCAGCAATAGTCGTTTTTGTGCCAGGTATAATTACTGCATCTGGATGTCCTAAATCTTGCTTTGGACTTAGATATTTTACTGATACACTTGGCTCTGATTCGAGTGGGTCAAAATCGGTAAAATTAGAAATGCGAGGCAAACGAATTACTGCAATATTAAGGTCGCTGCCATGTTTATGCGGTTTACGTTCGAGTAAGTCCAACGAATCTTCGGCAGGAAATACAAGCTCTAGGTAAGGAATTACCCCAATTACTGGAATACCCGTGCGTTCCTCAACCCATTTAATTCCTGATTCAAGTAACGAACGCTGTCCTCGAAACTTATTGATTACAATACCTTTAATTAACGCGCGCTCATCTGGTTCTAGTAGTTCTAAAGTGCCAATAATATGAGCAAAGGCGCCACCTCTATCGATATCAACAACTAATATAGTGGATGCGTTCAAATGTTTAGCGACTCGCATATTGGTTAAGTCGCGGTGCTTAAGATTAATTTCCGCAGGACTTCCAGCACCTTCGCAAACTAACAAATCGAATTCGGTTTGCAAATGCTGTAAAGATTCTTCAATTGACCGCCAGCCTAAATCAAAATACTGTTCATAATATTCAGTAGCAGTAACTTTACCAACGGGTTTGCCCTTCATTATGACCTGTGAAGTCATATCGCCTTGGGGTTTAAGCAATATAGGATTCATTTCCACCCAAGGAATAACACCAGCAGCCCAGGCTTGAACAGCTTGAGCATAGCCCATTTCACCACCACTGGCTGTTACGTATGCATTTAAAGCCATATTCTGACCTTTAAAAGGCGCCACTCGCCAACCACGTCGCGACAAAATCCGACAAATAGCAGCTGTTAATAGAGATTTTCCTGCGTGGGATGTAGTGCCCACAACCATAATTGCTTTCATAAGTTAATAATCTATTAGTTTTTAGTAGGGGGAGAGTGGTCGCAAACCAATGTGAGATGCCAATCGTCACAATTAGATAACGAGTGACAACTCAACTATATTAAAGATTTCATGAATGGGATTGACGTTTCCGTACTTATTGTTCCCGTGTATCCTTCTTTAATAACTCATTTCCCCTTAATTCTAGAAGGGTAATCTCAAGTAGCGAGTCACAACTTCATAAAAAATATCCAGAAACGTCGGTTGGCGCCAGGGTTTTGTCAAAGATTCCTCAACTAATTGGCGCCCTAAAGGAGTCAAACGAAAACTATCGGTTATACCCTGACCATCAACTTCACGTCGTAATACACCAACTTGAATTAACCAAACCAGCTCATTATCCGTAATTAATTCCGACAAAGGGCGTTTAGTATAACCATTCTCAACACCCTTAGTACCAGTAATTTCACTGATTGCTACCCTGTCTTGACGCATCGCATCAAACAAAGAAAGCATAAAAGGCGAACAAATCAGCGACCGCAACGCGCGTTCAAGAGTCTGACCTGTATAAACGAAAGGTTTTTGGTTTTGATAATCAGCAACAGACATAAGAGTTAAGAGTTAGAAGCGTCTCTACAGATATTCATCTTAAAAACATTGTAAATTATTGTAAAATTTCAATTGCATAAACAATCAGCAAACAGGGTAGTTTAATTATGGCTTTAGCAGTTGGTACAGATGCACCTGCATTTACCGCCAAAGACACCAACGGTAATACAGTGTCGTTGTCTGATTTCAAAGGTAAAACTGTAGTTTTATATTTCTATCCCAAAGACGATACTCCAGGTTGCACCAAACAAGCTTGCAGTTTCCGCGATGCTCAACCTGACTATCAAAATAAAGATGTAGTTGTATTGGGAGTTAGCGCTGATAATGAAAGTTCGCACCAGGCATTTACTCAAAAGTACAATTTGAATTTTCCTCTGTTGGCAGACACCGACCATTCACTTATCAGCGCTTATGACGTTGATGGTGGTGGATATGCGAAGCGCGTTACCTATGTAATCGATGGTAACGGCAAAATTACTCACGTTGATGGCAGCGTTAACACTTCCACTCACGCTAGTGATGTTTTACAAGCATTAGGTTTGTAATTATATATCGGTCAGGATGATGTTTTACTGGGGGATATAATAAATAAACCCCAGTAATTGAAACAAAAAGCAACGAATAAAATCGTCAAAATAATCATAATATTCAGTTATAGCTCCGAATTTATGTAATCAAACTGTATAAAAAATATCCAAGTATACAAATTCGCCCTGTAAAAAAGCGCTTTTTTTGCGTTCACGGAGTGTCTCCGGAGGAGAATAACACTTAATTAATAAAAAAATAGGTAGCAATATTTGCTGACAATGAAAATTTTTACTACAGAAACGCAGAGGACACAGAAATAAAAGTTAAACGAGTTAGAATATGGCGCCATCTGGAGATTTTTCTAGAGAATATATAATATGCGTGTACCATGTTTTCTCTAGAAATTTTTATCAATGTATGGAGTTTTTAGAGAATGTATTTATATCAGACTTGTTGTTCTCGAAATTTGGCGCCGTCTGGAGTTTTTTCTAGAGAATATATAATATGCGTGTACCATGTTTTCTCTAGAAATTTTTATCAATGTATGGAGTTTCTAGAGAATGTATTTATATCAGACTTGTTTTTCTCGAAATTTGGCGCCGTCTGGAAATTTTTCTAGAGAATATATAATATGCGTGTACCATGTTTTCTCTAGAAATTTTTAGCAATGTAATAGAGATTTTTCCTAAAGGATATGTTTATATAAACTTATTCAATTAATAATTCCTGATTTTGAAATTATTTAATTGTTTATTGTAGGATGGACTTATAGCCCTCCTTAGTTAGACTGGTTATCAATAACATAATATGAATAATTTATTTATTGGTGTTCCCTTTGAATAACTGCTTGTGGATAAAATCTAAAATTTCTCCAATAGTACAAGCTGTAGGTTCAGAATTATCAAAAGAATTACTCGAAGACTGAGGCCATATCCACATAGGTGTACTAGCCGAACATAGTATATCCTCTGGTATTTCAATGTCAAATTCTTCTTCTAGTGCCATAGAAAGCTCTGTAATATCAAGCGCATCAGCACCCAAATCAGATATTATGTGATGATTTAAAGCTATTGTATCTCGCTCAACGTTTAATTTATCACTAACTATGTCTTGAATTCTTAGAAAAAGATTGGACATAATTTTATCTCTACCTGACTCGTTTAAGTTATTAGCTAACTCAATTAAGCGATTTTGGTAAAGCTTATCTGCCTCTACTATTCGTTTAGCTTTCTCGGCTTTTTGTAATTTTAAGCGCTCGTGGGCAGCGTTCTTCTCAGCTAATAGTTGTATTTTTAACGTTTCAATCCGAGAATCAACAACATCACGTATTATAGAGAATTTAACTTTATATCCACTTTGGTTATAAATATCTGTAGCTATTTTCCATACAGTTTCATCACGTTTAGAGGTAAATGAGCCTAAAGTTTCTTCTGTATTGGGCAATACGCGGTCGAGGTAAGTATTGATAACGCTTTTTAGAATATGCAACTCATAGCTTTCATCATTTTCAGTACTCATTGGAAGTTTATCCAAGATAAATGATAATAAAAAATAAATGGGCGGGCAAGGATGCCCACCCCACAAGAGAAATATTTAAAAAGAGTGTAAATACTACTTGCTGGGTTCTAGTTTGATTATTTGTGAACCTTGCTGTGGTAGTGGTTGTACTATGTTGCCTGTATTTTGTGTATTGCCATTTTGCATCATTTGTTGTTGCCGCGCGCGGAATGCTGCTGCTGCTTCGTCTAATTCTTTGCTTTGTTGATTGAAAAAATCTGGATTGTAATTGTTGATACCAAGTTGCGCGTTGTGAATCATTTGGAACATGTTGAACGGACTTTGCTCAGTACCGCGACTAAATGGGTCGCTAGGTGCGTCGTAGTTTTGTGGGTTGGTTTGGTTGCCAGGGAAAGTTTGCGCGTTGCTTGGTTGTGCTACGCTTGCTAAACCTAGTCCAGCTAAAGATAAAAGTGCTAATAATCGGATTTTCATAGAGTCTGCCCCTCAAGTACTATAGTTAATGATTGTTTCTATTCTACGAAAGTGTCCGGCGAAGTCGAGGTTGTATGCTCAATAATGCTACAATTGCGAACCCTACTAATACTAGTAAGGCGCCACCGAAGGTTACATCACCCCAAAATGACTGCATTACAACACTATTTAATCCCCAGTTGCTATGAGTGTAGAGGTAGCGTATTGGTTCAATAGCGTAGCTAAGAGGGTTAAGGGTCGCAATTGTTTGTAACCATGTAGGCATAAATGATAATGGCGCCAATGCAGTCGAAGCGAATAACATCGGTAGGGTACTAACGAAAATAACTGCGATAAGTTCAATATGCCCTGGTAAAGTAAATGCTAAACCTAAACTTAAAGCAGTTACACCAAGGGCTAACGCAAACACAATTAGTACTATTGCACTTAAGCCTGCTGCGTTAGGTAGACCTGCACCTAAAAATGATGCGGCGCCTATGATAACGGCAGTTTGGAGTAAGCTTTGACTAATAATAAAGATTGCTGACGCGAAGACGATGGAAAAGCGTGATGCTAAGGGTGCGACTAGTAAACGATTTAAGAATCCAAATTCACGGTCAAACATTACAGGAAGTCCAGCGTTGAGCGCTCCTGCAAATGCTGTAAAAACAATAATACCTGCTGCGAGAAATTGACCGTAATTGGTTGTACTGCCAAATATACCTTTTGGTGCATTTTGAAATAAGGCGCCAAATAGTACTAACCACATTACAGGTTGAATGATACCAGCAAATAAAGTACTGGGGCGCCGTTGTAGTTGGATGAATAAGCGTTTTGTTAGCGCTAAAGTTTCTTGAACTATTTCACCGAAGGTATTATTTGATGATTTACTAGCGTAGAGTTGCGGTGATGCTACTTGCTGCCAGTTGATATCTGATTTTGGGGGTAGTATGGTGCCACTCATAAGGATTTTGGGGTTTTAGGATTTTGGATTTGGGGAAAAGGGGGCGGGTTTAGGGGTATCTTAAAGTCAAGTATAGATTTTTGGTTAACCCGCCCTTACTGCTAGCGCATGTTTTGTTTTTTCTCTGCTTTGGGGTCGCGGTTTGCTGCTGCTGCAAGTTCTGCGTCCATAAGAGTGCTTCCTGTTGCAGCAAGGTAAACGTCATCTAGACTAGGACGTGACTGGGCAATACCAAACATGGGTAAACCAGCATTGTTTAAAGCTTGTTGAATTGTGATTAAGGTATCGTTTTGCGGAGTTACAACTAAGTTAAGCGAGTTACCTTGTGCGCCATTTATAATTACATTTTGTACAAATGGCAAAGATTGAAGTAAATCTTTTGCTTTTTCTGCTTCTTCCTGCGGAGAGAATTCACGAATACGCAGCGTTATTCTATCTCCTCCTATTTTATCCTTTAACTCAGATGGCGTTCCTTGGGCAATGACTACACCACGGTCTATAATTGCCACTCGGTCAGCTAATGCGTCTATTTCTTCTAAATAATGACTAGTAATTAATACTGTTGTTCCAGCTTC
The DNA here is from genome assembly GCF_003991905.1 of Dulcicalothrix desertica PCC 7102. Lineage (GTDB taxonomy): Bacteria > Cyanobacteriota > Cyanobacteriia > Cyanobacteriales > Nostocaceae > Dulcicalothrix > Dulcicalothrix desertica. The sequence goes on from NZ_RSCL01000002.1 coordinate 510,248, forward strand.
GCGCAGCTTTCGTAAAAATTCCCAAACAATAAACCGACTTTCAATATCGAGTCCTACTGTTGGTTCGTCTAGTACTAGCACATCGGGTGCATGTAGTAACCCTGCTGCTAAGTCTAAACGCTTACGCAAACCTCCAGAATACGTGCCAGTCTTTTTATCGGCGTATTCTTGTAAACCTAGTAAACTAAGTACTGTGTCGATTCGCTGCTTTGTTACTGCCGCAGGTAAATGGTAAATTGCAGCTTGCAATTGTAGCAGTTCGCGACCTGTTAATATTTTATCTGGTGCTGCTTCTTGTGCGACATATCCTAAACGTTGTCGTACAGCTTTTGGGTTCTCTACTACCGAAATTCCAGAGACTTCTACTTTACCAGCATCAGGCGCCGTCAAAGTACACAATATACGTAAAGTAGTTGTTTTACCGGCGCCGTTGGGACCGAGCAAACCAAAAATTTCTCCTGACTGTACCTGAAAGGACACATTTTTGACAGCTTCAGTTGCACCATAGCGCTTTTTTAAATTTTGAATCGAAACTGCGGGAGCCATAACACATTCCTAAATAATTATTGTATGGGCGGGTTCACCTAAATTTCCTTCTATTCACCAGGATATGGGTAAACCCGCCGCTGCTAAAAAACCCCACTCCAAAAAATCTTAACAAATCGCAACACTATTACTTTTATCTTAGCGGTCATGTTCCTATATAAACCTGTTTCGAGAAAATGGGGAATTAGTGATTTCCCTAAATGTATCAACCAGTCCTAGAGTCTTTACAATAGCTAGTATAAATTTATATCTATAATTAACTAATCACTGAGGTCGGCCCTGAATGGACAGAAACCGTCTCCGGGCTTATTTAACATTGATTCGCGAATTGCTACGATGCCCAAATGGAGAAGAGTTAGCTTTGTTACAAGCTAATTTAGAATTGGTTGATACAAATTTGATTGAATTGATGGATCGAGTAGCCACCAGGGCAACACAAAGAGGTAATTTCAGCACAGCTAATTTCTTGCTGGACTTAGTGCAGCAACTCAAAGAAATGCTGGTGCCACAACAAGAGCAATTTGATAACGAAGAGAAAGCGTATTCTGTTTACATGCAGGTGATTGAGCAATTACTCAACTGTCCTAGCGGCGCCGAAACAGAAATTTTACGTTCGCATCAGGACATCATAGATACAAGATTTATACTGACACTGCGACAAGTTGCAGCGATGTTTACTGACATTGGCGAAAAAAAGGCAGCTGAATTTTTACAAACAATAGCAGTACCTTTAACTCAAGCACTCAGTAATGCTAACTCGAATATAAATACAAATTTATTGGCTTCACAGTACATAGATTTTCTTGGTGATGTGTTACGGTTAACAGCGAATAGTAACGGTGATGCACAAGTTATTTATCAGCTGCTAGAAGGAAATTTAGATAAGCTCAACATCAACTTTGCTCAAGCTCTAGATAATTGGGCAACTTCTACATTAATTGCGGTAAACCAAGAAATAGCTTTGAGTATTGTTACAGACATTATTAATTTTAGTAATTTAGTTCAAGATTTTACTAGTGGAGAGCTTGCTTATAATGTAGAAATTGCAATTGCAGGTTATGAAATTGCGCTGCGAGCATATCGTCGTGATAAGTATCCGCTGAAATGGGCAGGAGTGCAAAATTATCTTGGTAAAGCATATTTGAAACGTATTTTAGGTGATAAAGCAGTTAATGTAGAAGTTTCTATTGAATGTTATCGCGTTGCGTTGGGAATATATGAACGCGAGCATTTCCCAAAAGAATGGGCAGAAACTCTACGAAATATGGCTACTGCCTACCAACATCGTATTTATGGAAACAGGGAAGATAATTTGAAAGCAGCTTCTGAATATTTTCGTATTGCATCTAAAATATCATTTGATGAGAATGAGTAATAATCATATTAATCATAAAATCTTGGTGCCTAGTGTTCACTTTTTGGCTTTTAATTTGCAAGAAAGCGAAGTTATTAAACTCAAGTCAAATAGGCGCCGTATCAGCAAAGACTGGTTATGGGAAACTTGTGATAACATAGTTTCTACAATCATTCAACAACAGCTTAACATCAAAAACTATTTAGAATTGAATAAACAGCCTTAAAAATTTTCTGTAACTACTAGTAATTAAAAAAAATGTCCTACATTTTAGCGATAATAATAAATGTTATTTTTGCAATTATTGCAGATAGGTTTTTATTTTAGTTACTTGGGTGTTGAGCTTTAGTATTAAGGGTTGGATATCTAAAATTTTAGGCGATAAAAAGAATAAAGCATAATTTCTTTGGTTTATTTATAGTAATGATAATGAGAATCTCTGTATTTTTACTAATTATTTAATTATGTACTCTTGTGCTGTTAGTACTTTATATTGCTAGGGAATAATATACAAAGAACATCTCAACAATTCCTAGCATATGGCAATTTTAGAAGGCAGCATCCCTGGTTATCACCTCAGTAAATTACTTTACGATGGTTCCAGAACACTGGTTTACCGAGGTCAACGCTTGATTGACCAAAAACCTGTAGTTATCAAGTTGCTGAAAAATTCTTACCCTAACTTTAACGAGTTAGTACAATTTCGTAACCAGTACACGATTGCCGAAAATCTAGACATACCAGGAATTATTCGTCCCTACAGTTTAGAACCTTATCAGAATGCTTATGCTTTGGTGATGGAAGATTTTGGTGGGGTTTCGCTGCGGGATTATGTTCGTACAAATACTCTTGGTCTGTGGCAGCTTGTAACTGTAGCTATACAAGTTGCAGATATTTTGGATGGACTAAAGAAAGCGCGGGTTATTCATAAGGACATTAAACCTGCTAATATTCTTATACATCCCCATAGTCAGCAAATAAAATTAATTGACTTTAGTATTGCCTCGCTGCTACCTAGAGAAACTCAAGAAATACATAGTCACAATCTTCTTGAAGGTACATTAGCTTATTTGGCGCCAGAACAAACAGGACGGATGAATCGTGGGATTGATTATCGTACTGATTTTTACTCGTTGGGGATAACTTTATATGAGTTATTTACAGGAAAATTGCCGTTTGGGATTGATGACCCAATGGAGTTGGTGCATTGTCATATTGCCAAATACCCCCCTTTAGTACATGAAATCAATCCAGAAATTCCCCCTGTACTGTCGCTAATTGTGGAAAAATTGATGGCGAAAAATGCTGAAGACCGCTATCAAAGTGCATTAGGGTTAAAGTATGATTTGGAACGATGCTTATATGAATTAAAAGATACACACAAAATTGAAAGCTTTGAAATTGCACAGCGTGATATTTCCGACCGTTTTCTCATCCCTGAGAAACTGTACGGTCGAGAAGCAGAAGTCAAAATGTTATTAGATGCTTTTGAAAGAGTCGCTGGTAACCCATTACAAACAGATGAAACGCATACTATCAGAAAATCTGCTGCCGAATTGATTCTGGTAGCTGGTTTTTCAGGAATTGGTAAAACTGCTGTTGTTAATGAAGTACATAAGCCGATAGTAAGGCAGTGTGGTTATTTTATCAAAGGCAAGTTTGACCAGTTTCAGCGTAATATTCCTTTATTTGCATTTGTTCAAGCATTTCGGGACTTGATGGGACAATTGCTTTCCCAAACTGATGTCAAGCTTCAACAATGGAAAGCTAAGATATTACAAGCGTTGGGTGAAAGCGCGCAGGTAATTGTTGAAGTAATTCCAGAATTAGAATATATTATTGGCAAGCAACCTGTTGTTGCGGAACTTTCAGGAAGTGCAGCGCAAAATAGATTTAATCTGTTATTTCAAAAATTTATTCAAGTTTTTACTACTATTGACCATCCGTTAGTTATTTTTATCGATGATTTGCAGTGGGCTGATTCTGCGTCGTTGAGGCTGATGCAATTATTACTAAGTGAAGCGGAGGCAGGATATTTATTATTAATCGGCGCCTATCGAGATAACGAGGTGTTTGCAGCACATCCACTGATATTGACATTGGAAGAGTTACAAAAGAATAACGTTACATTAAATACTATCACCCTGGCGCCGTTAAAAGAAATTCATCTCAACCAGTTAATTGCCGATACTCTTAGTTGTACAACTAAAATAGCTTCACCATTAACGCAACTAGTTTATCACAAAACGAAAGGCAATCCATTTTTTAGCAACCAATTTTTGAAAGCGCTGCATGATGATGGATTAATTACTTTTAACTCGTGTGAAAGGCAGGTGGGATGGCAGTGTGACATTGCTCAAGTTCAAGCAAAGGCAGTTACCGACGATGTTGTTGAATTTATGGCATTGCAGTTACAAAAGCTACCATTACAAACCCAGAATGTGCTAAAACTGGCTGCGTGTATTGGTAACCAATTTGATTTAGCGACATTGGCAATTATTTATGAAAAATCTCAAGTAGAAACAGCCGAAGATTTATGGAAGGCATTGCAGGAAGGGTTAATATTGCCTACTACTGAGGTTTACAAATTTTTCCAAGATGGTGGCAATGAGAAAACGACCCAATTATCTACAATTTGTTACCAATTACCTAACTATAAATTTCTTCACGACCGAGTACAGCAAGCTGCTTATTACCTAATTCCAGAAGCTCAAAAACAAGCAACGCACTTGAAAATTGGACAAATGATGAAGAGTAATAGCGAGGAGGTAGAGCGGGAAGACATTCTTTTTGCAATCGTCAATCAATTAAATATAGGCGCCGCCTTAATTACTCAACAAGAAAACTTAGAAGAATTGGCACAATTAAATCTCCTAGCAGGACGCAAAGCTAGAGCCGCAACAGCTTATGAACCTGCTTGGTATTACGCGATTACGGGTATTCAGCTTTTAGGTGATTCTTGGCAAGAAGCTTATGACCTAACTTTAGCTTTGTATGACCTAGGCGCCGAAACAGCTTATCTTTGTGGTAATTATGAACAGATAGAGCTATTGTCAAATGTTGTATTGGAACAAGCTAAAACCCTGCTTGATAAGGTCAAAGCTTATGAAGTTAAAATTTTCACTTATGTAGCACAGAAAAAACCATTAGAAGCTATTGAAATTGGGCTACAAGTACTAAAGCTATTAGAAATTACCTTTCCACAAAAGCCTACAGGTGAAGACATAGGTAAAGCAATAGCATACACAGCTTCACTAATTCCTGAGAATGGTATTGAAGACTTAATTCATCTTCCCGAAATGACTGATGCTTCCAAGATAGCTGCTTTAAGTATCTTGAAGAGTATATCTAGTTCTGCTTACATAGCCAACCCGCCATTACATCTTCTAATTCTCTTGTCAATGGTCAATTTATCTATCCAATATGGAAATGATTCCTTATCTACAATTGCTTATTCTGCTTATGGAACAATTTTATGTGGTGTAGTTCAGGACATTGAATGTGGTGGTAAATTTGGCAAACTAGCTTTAAAATTATTGCAAAAATATAACAATCAGGAAAAAAACGCTCAGACATTCATGCTTGTTGCTACGTTTACAATGCATTGGCAGACTCATGTTAAGGAAACACTATCACTTTTACAGTTAGGATATCAAAATAGTATAGAAGCTGGTGATTTACAACATGCCGCTTGGAATCTCTTCTTTGAAAGTCAATATTCATGTTTTATTGGTCATGAACTTAACCAGTTAACAGAGAAGATGGCTAACTACAGCACAGCTTTTAATCATCTTAAACAAGAACTTCACTTCAATTATCATCAGATATTTAGGCAGTTTGTATTGAACTTAACTGGTAGCTCGGAAACTCCATTTATTTTAGTTGGTGAAGCTTACAACGAGTCAAAGCTACTAGCACAACATCAGCAAGCAAATGACACAACCGCACTTTACTATTTTCACCTGAATAAACTTATTTTATGCTATCTATTTGAAGAATTATCTCAAGCTGTAACAAATGCTACAATAGCAGAAACATATTTAGAAACAGCAACAGCTACGTTGTTGGTTCCTATATTTAATTTCTACAATTCTTTAGCGCGACTTGGAGTTTATCACTATTGCTCAACAATTGAGCAAAAAAGCCTTATGGAGAAAGTAGAGTTAAATCAAGAGAAGATGAAAAAGTGGGCAACTCACGCTCCAATGAACCACCAACATAAGTACGAGCTAGTTGAGGCAGAAAGGTATCGTCTCTTAAATAACAAAGTGGAAGCTATTGAACTTTACGACAAAGCTATTGCGGGAGCGCGCGCAAATGAGTACCTTAGCGAAGAAGCACTGGCAAATGAACTGGCTGGTAAATTTTATCTTGAATGGGGTCGAGAGAAAATTGCGACTACTTATATGCAGGAAGCTTACTACTGCTACGCGCGTTGGGGCGCCAAAGCTAAAATATCTGACTTGGAAGAACGTTATCCGCAATTGCTACAGCCCATTCTGCAACAAAAACAACTTCGTCTTAATTCGTTAGAAACAATCTCCAGTATTACTACCGCGCGTACAGTTAATTCGACACAAACATCTACTAGTAGCAGCACTTCAATCTCGTCCGTTTTAGATTTTGCTACCATCCTCAAAGCTTCTCAAACTCTTTCTGGGGAAATTCATTTAGATAAATTACTTACCTGTTTGCTTAATACTATTATTACCAACGCTGGCGCCAGTAAATGCGTGTTGATGTTGCTGTGGGATAATGACTTACGCTTAGAAGCCATTGCTATAAAGGGACAAGAACCAATAATTTTACAAGCTAGTAGTATTGAACACAGTTCTGATGTCCCCGTTAGCCTAATTTACACTGTTAAACGTAGCTTGCAAACTGTTGTAATCAACAATGCGACAAAAGAGGATTCTTTACTTGCTGACTCATACATTATCCAGCAGCAGTCCAAGAGCTTATTATGTACTCCGATTTTGAATCAAGGTAAACTGCTAGGCATTTTGTATCTAGAAAATAACTTAGTAATCGGAGCATTTACAAAAGAACGTGTTGAAATTCTTAACCTTTTGTGTACGCAAGCTGCTATTTCTTTAGAGAATGCGCGACTGTATCAAAAATCGCAAAACTACGCTCAACAATTAGAAGACTCGTTAGCTTCGCTTCAAGAAAAAGCCAGATTGACAGCTTTCCGAGCAGATGTAGATACGATACTTACCCAAGAAAATAGTTTACAAGTAACACTCCAACGTTGTACGGAAGTGATTGTTCAGCATCTTGATGCAGCATTCGCTCGAATTTGGACACTGAATTCTGTACAACAAATCTTAGAATTACGAGCAAGTGCTGGGATATACACCCATATCAACGGTTCTCACAGCCAAATTCCTGTCGGTCAATTTAAAATTGGATTGATTGCTTTTGAGCGTAAACCACATTTAACAAATCAGGTTCTAGAAGATTCTCGTATTAGTAACCGAGAATGGGCAAAACGCGAAGGGATGGTAGCGTTTGCAGGATACCCACTTATAGTTGATGGGCAGATTGTGGGTGTACTAGCAATGTTTGCTCGTCAAATTTTATCCGAATCGGTTTTAGAATCATTGGAATTTGCAGCAAGTGAGATTGCACTAGGTATTAAACGCAAGCTATCAGAAGAAGCGCTGCTACAATCTGAAACTCAACTTAGACAAAAAACGACTGAATTAGAAAATGTTCTGCATCAGCTACAGCAAACACAAACTCAGTTAGTACAAAACGAGAAAATGTCTTCTTTAGGTAACTTAGTTGCTGGGGTAGCACATGAAGTTAATAACCCGATTGGGTTTCTTAGAGGTAGTCTTAATAATGCTCAAGAGTATGTAAAAGATTTACTCGAATATATACAATGTGTCCAGCAACATCATACACAACTGGCGCCTGCTGTCAATGATTTTGCCGAAGAAGTTGATTTAGAATTTCTAGCTGAAGATTTACCCAAATTAATTACTTCAATGAAAGGGGCAACAGCGCGGATTCAAGATATTAGCACAAGCCTCCGCACGTTCTCCAGAGCTGATACAGCCGAAAAAGTTGCTTGTAATATCCATGAAGGAATTGATAGTACCTTATTAATTTTAAAATATCGTCTCAAAGCCAACGAGTTTCGTCCTGCCATAGAAGTTATTAAGGCATACGATAAATTACCACCTGTTAAATGCTTTTTAGGACAACTCAACCAAGTATTTATGAATATTTTGGCAAACGCTATTGATGCAATTGATGAACAACCTCAAAAGTATTCATTCGATGAATTAAAAGCAAATCCTAAACAAATCACAATTACAACAGAAGTTTTGCAAGCTTATAACACTGCTGTAATTCGCATTAAAGATAATGGTTCTGGAATGTCAGAATCTGTAAAGGCTAAAATTTTCGACCACTTATTTACAACTAAAGGTGTAGGTAAAGGTACTGGGTTGGGGTTAGCTATTGCTCATCAAATTGTTGAGGAAACTCATGCTGGTAAGTTAATTTGTAATTCGGCACCTAACATAGGAACTGAGTTTGTAATCGAGCTACCACTTGGATAAGAGTTGGTAGGGTCGTCAGTGACGACCTTACAGCTAACTCACTAAGTCGGGAAATACGGACTGTACTGCTGGATGTACTAAACGATGATTTTGAACGTTCACACCTTTAGCTAAAGCAGGATTAGTTTCCAAAGCTTTTAAACCTAAATTAGCTAGCTGTTGTATATAAGGTTGTGTGCTGTTATTGAGTGCTTGGGTTGCTGTCCAAGGTACTGCACCCGGCATATTCGGTACACCGTAGTGAACAACACCTTCTTCTATATAAACTGGGTTGGTATGAGATGTAGGATTTAAAGTTTCTATACATCCACCTTGGTCAACTGCTACATCCACAATTACGGAACCCGCACGCATTTGTTTAACAAGTGTACGCGATACTAATATAGGCGCCCTTTTTCCTAGCACCAATACGGCGCCAATTAGTAAGTCAGCATCTTTAACAGCAGCTTCAATATGAGCAGAGTTACTATATAGTAATTCAACGCGCGAACCGAATATTGTCTCTAAATAACTCAATCTATCGACATTTACATCTAATATCTGAACCGAGGCGCCCATGCCAACAGCAATTCTAGCAGCTTCGGTTCCTACAACCCCACCACCTAAAATTACTACCTTGCCCGGTTTAACACCAGGGACTCCACCTAATAGTACTCCTCTACCCCCCTGTTGACGCTCTAAATATCTGGCGCCAAACTGTACAGATAATCTTCCGGCAATAATACTCATTGGGGTTAGCAACGGTAATTTGTTGGCGCCAGATTGTTCTACAGTTTCATATGCTATGGCAGTAACACCACAATCAATTAAATGCTCAGTTAACTTACGGTCAGCAGCTAAATGTAAATATGTAAATAATATTTGCTCTTTTTGTAAAAATTTATACTCAGATTCTAGAGGTTCTTTGACCTTGACTACTAACTCACGATTCCATACAGCTTCTTGAGTTGGCACAATTTCGGCGCCAGCGTGTAGATAATCATCATCACTAAATCCAGCACCCACACCTGCTTGTGTTTCAACATAAACGCGATGACCACTTTCTCGCAACACGCGCGCTACTGAAGGACTCAACCCGACTCGAAACTCTTGGTCTTTTGTTTCCTTGGGAATACCAATTTCCATTTACTGCCTCTAATTTAATTTTGCTTTAGTGTAGTTTCTCTTAGACTAAGTTGCCAGTTTGATACGTTAGATACGAATAACACCAACCTGGAATATTTTATTTTTGTTTACAGTATTTCCAGCCGTTTCTTGACTATTGACGCATTTTCACTAAAATATATAAAGAATAATTACTTTTTGTAACAAAACTAGTTTGCTTTACCCGAAAGCAAAAGTGTCACAAACTGCTGTAAACTTAAGTTTGCCTTATTGAGGTATTGTAAATGATGACTCAGCCACAACCTAGCATTACACCCAAGCTCGAAGAACCCAAGTTTGGATTTAATGAGTATGCCGAACGTTTGAACGGTAGAGCTGCCATGATTGGATTCCTCCTAATTGTGGTGATTGAATACGTCACTGACAAAGGAGTTTTAACTTGGCTCGGTTTACGATAGACGTAATACTGGATAAAGCTTACCAGTGATATTTTAGACTTCTGACGGTAGATAACAGACGCACAAAGTAGAGTTAATTGCATCTTGACATATGTTGTTAAAGTTGATAGTGTTTAAATTAAGTGTGGAAAATCATGCAAATTAAGACTTTTGTGTTAATTTAGATAAGAAGCTACGGGTGGGTTGTAAATTTAGCCAATTTATGTATACAAACTTCACCTCATGCTTAGGAAGTTTATCTGATGCATAATTTTCTACTCAATTTTTAAAAGCCTGTGATATATAAACCTCCAGGTTTAAGTTCTGTGACTATAAGAAAGGCTGACTTATACAGCACTTAAGGGATATGTGGTGGCGATGCCCAGTTGGTATATTCCTAGTTTAAGCAATGCTTAAGAGTTTACCTCATCAATCAAGTAGCTGCTAGTTCAGTCGTCTTGGATGCTGGCGTAGGGGATAAGCCGCGAAAAAAAGCACAGAATTTAGGGTCAGTGCGATTTATCTCTATTTTCGATTACCACTTGCCGGAAAACATAGTGTATAAGTTGTAGTCTTAGTTGTAACCTTACAGGTAAGGCTTCGTTGCCAGCCGATTATTAAAGTATCGGGCTGGTTTTTAATACATATGAACTTAATTATGACTGAAATACTGTAAAATGCCGTCTATCGCAAGATTGATGCTCACGGTTATAGTAATACCAATGTTGTAGCTCCGTGCTGATAAAATGTCTTCCCCTGCTATATATGAATCAAAATTATAATAAATAATGATGGAGTTTCATTATTTGGCGCCGACAACAGGTGAAGCATTTTAGGTAAATTTATACAAAAGTCTAAAAGAAAAAGCTGTGATGAATATTGCGTTACCTCGTTTATTAAAATCTACATACCGTCGAGAACCAGTAGTTAGCGGATTAATTACCGTAGGGGTAGTTGATGCTGTGATTGGCGGGTTCGGTGACAGTTGGTCTTTATTCGCTTTTGGTTTAGGAACAGCGGGTTTGACGCTAGCGTTCCGATGGTGGCGCCTATCCGGGCAAAGTCGTCCATCGCCGCAAGAAGAAAAACCAGTAAAGCAGCTTTACCTACCTGAACGCTCTTCAAGCACATCACTACCAATGTTGAGCGTAACTAAGAAAAAGCCTCCCTATTAGAAGAACTTTTGGCTTTGGTAGGGGTGGGCATTGCCCACCATACAGTTACTGAGTAAGCCTTGCCAGTTTTGCTCTTAAGCTTTCCAATTCGTTCTCAAGATGTATGTGCTTGGTGATATCAATAAAAATAAGATTTGCACCTAGCAGTTTCAGTTACCCATTTTATATTTTGCTTTTGAAGCGCGCGGCGGTCACTATTTAGCTGCCTGATCAACACTTTGGAATTTTTAGTGAAAACGAGGTAGCAGAGGCGCCAATTTCCTCCATAGTATTACTCAATTGTTCTTGTATTGGCGTTGAATCAATATATCCGTACCTCATATCTTGCACCTGGGTTTATACATGTAACTTTATTTACCAATTTTACAATGATGCCCATACCCGCCTAGGGTTAAAACCCGTAGGCGTTGGGGCTTAAGTTCATTAAAATGAACTAAGTTAATCAGTACTATTATAAACAGGCTTATTGAAATTTAAGAATTTATACGTAGAGGTGCAAGATATCAGGTACAGCGCCTCTATCTGTTGACGGATAATTTGGATAGTATGCGTAAATTCTTCTTCACTCACAACAGAATCGCTTATTTCTAAAGATTTATAAAGATACAGTTACCAAAGAGTATGGCAAAACCCAGCTTACAAACCGTATGATTTGTTCAAAAACAATTTAGTATTGCGTTATTTCGGCGCCCCTACAACTATACTTGGGGATTAGTTCGGCAAAATCTCACCAAGCTTCTCTACTAGTTCTTCTGTTAAATCAAGCAAATCAATATGATTATCATCATTATCTGAACGGAAACTTTCTTTATTTTCCATGCGATCCGCTAATAAATCCTTAACAGCAAAAATTCTATCTTCTGCCTCTGAAACACTCAAACACTTCTCTAATTGAGCAGCAATCTCAGGAAGAGATTTATCTTGTAACTGTGTCCTCACTTTTACAGCTACAGAATCATCACTTTCTAAAAAACTAAGAATTGGTTCTATAGAAGGATTTTCATCTTCTTCATCATCGTCACCCCAAGTTTCCAGCCAGTCTCCATCCCAATCTTCAACGTATAGTTCTACAAAGTCAATCCCATGAGCTAGCCAAGCTTTTTGAACTTGCCTAGCTTCTTCTAATGCTTGCCATGCTTTGTCTATTTTTTCTTGAGAGTTAGGATTTACTTCTTCATTCATATATTTTTTGAACAATTTGATTAAACTGTATTAAGTAATGCTAATAATTTAATAATAGCTTTGTACTTTATGATAATTTTAAATACCTGCCCATCGAAAGGTTGTCACTGTGGTAGAGTAAAGCATCTACTAGTTGTTCAATAAAAGAAGTATCTCTTGGATTATAACTGACAAACAAGCCTTTTTCTATTGACCAATATTGAAGCGTACTTACCCAATTTTCGTACTTTTCTTGAAGGATTATCAAGGCGAGATTGGGCGTGATGGCAAGAATGAAGCACTTGGACTTGTTTCGCTAACTGTCGATAGTTATTACAGGTCGCTTGACCTCCAATTAAGCGTTTTTCCAAAGGAATATTGTATAAATTGGCAATTTTTTCACCCTCAAAAGCGGCACACGCAAGATTGTTATTAGCATCTTCCACAGTACCGTATTGTAGAGAAGCAATATATCCTATCTCTATATTAGGGCGCTGTTTACAAAACTCTAAAACTTGGCAGCTAGCGATGTAGCGAATAATAAACTTATCTGCTAAGTATTGATTATTTCCAATAGGTAAAGCAGCGAAGGGAATTTGATGCAGTAACAAGTGAGGCACTAATATTAATTCTTCTATTCCCTTAAGATTTTGAGCAATTAAATCCTTAATCTCTAGCCTTTGTGCTAGTACTTCAATAAAATCTTGCATTTGGTTTTCCCATAAAGTTTTATCGCTCATGTAAGAAAATAACCAATAAGGTAAAAGCGATAATATTGCCCCTCAGATTAGGGTTTTGCATGATACCGGACGTGTAGAGACGTTACATGTAAGGTTTCTACGTATACGTATAGACAGAAAATTGACTATTGTTGCGTCACAAATATAATCTTGGTCTCTAACGCTTCATGTAATTAATTGTGAATAGTTAGGTGCCAATCTACCTGCGGTACACTACCTGAACAAATTTCTCTATGTTCTCTGCGCCTCTGTGGTAAATATAATTAAGTAAATTTATTGTATAGCGTTACAGAATATACGTTACTCTTGGTTATTGTAATATTTTGATAAGCAAGGCGCCTGCAAGATTTAATGGTGGAGGTGATATGAAAAGATATTTAAAGATGATTAGACTATTTTGGAGTGCTGCGATAGCTGCCGAAATGGAATATCGGGTTAATTTTATTTTGGCGAGTTTGAGTAGCGTTGGAAACTTGGCGGGTAGTTTGTTTGGTTTATTTTTATTTTATCGCAAAGGCTATTCTTTCGCGGGCTGGTCATGGGAAGAGGCTTTATTAGTTCTAGGTGTTTTTACTTTACTCCAAGGCTTTGCGGCAACATTTCTGGCGCCAAATCTAAATAAAATAGTTCGTCATGTTCAAGAAGGTACACTCGATTTTGTTTTGCTCAAACCCGTAAAAAGTCAGTTTTGGTTATCATTCCACACTTTATCACCTTGGGGATTGCCAGATTTAATTTTTGGTGTAGTACTAATTGGCTACGCAGGAACTCGTCTTGGTATAGGGATTAATAGTTATTTAATCAGCTTAATACCTATATCTTTTGGGTTGGTTGTACTATACAGCTTGTGGTTTATGCTCGGCGCCACAAGTATTTGGTTTGTAAAGATTTATAACGTTACCGAAGTATTGCGTGGGTTGCTAGAAGCAGGTAGATATCCAATGGTCGCTTATCCAACAGCGTTTAGATTTTTCTTTACATTTGTAGTGCCAGTTGCCTTTTTAACGACTATTCCAGCAGAAGCGATGCTGGGTAGAAGTCAGGTAGGTTGGTTAATAGGCGCCGGAGTGTTAGCGTTAGGTTTATTCTTCTTATCATCCTGGTTTTGGCGGTTTGCACTAAGGTTTTATACTAGTGCGTCGAGTTAAATTTCCCTTAAATAAAGCGTAAAAGCTCAAACGGGCCAAAAATTCCCCTTCATTGTCGTTTTTTAGAATGGAATAGACATAATTTGATTAACCCATTCTTCAGCAGTAGATACTTCCCAAACGAGAATGAGCGCTTCAATAGCATCACTTATTGACAAATTTTTAGAGAGAATTAAAACTCCAGAACTTGTTTGTGACATTATAAACTGACCAAACTCAGCAGGCATAGTTCTGCGGTCATGGCTTACAAGAATCCTACTATTATTGCCGCAATGGCTAATACTTCTGAGTCTTTCTTTCCTTCAAATCCTGCTTCAAATGCTGATTGAAAATCAATGGTTGGTTGCCTACGTAGTGTTCCAGTCAAAATGGCTTGATTAAGGTCTGCATCTGCTTGAAATTTAATACTCGTCATATTCTACACACGCTTCTGTGCTTGAGCAGCTTTTAATTTTTGATACAGAAGCGGATTCTTCTCTCTACAAGATTGTTGCAGTTTATTAAATTCTTTCTCACCTGAGCGTAAATAAGTATCAATCAGTTCTCGATTGGCAAGGTAGAAAGTAATAGCACCAAAAACTTGTTCAAGCGAGAGCAATGGAAAGTTTTGGGCAATGCTTTCAAGAGATTCTCCATCTAGGAAAGCGTATACAATTGAATCGAGAGAGATACGTGTCCCCTCTATGTAATATCCTTCACCTCGTTGTTCGATATATTGCTTGGTCGGGATTAACGCTACTGTCATATAACAAATGGCTACTTGGTTTGATTATTATTTACTATAAAAGCAAAATAGATTTTGCTTCTAGTACTCCATATTATTAACCCAAGTTGCGGGTTATTACTCCTGGTTCGCTCATTTTTTTTGGAGTTAGAGAAATTGCCGAAAAACTGAGAATCTATATTTAACAACGGTTTGAGCGATTTACCTTAAAATACCATCCCGCTTTACAAACTCTATTTTTATGTGATGGTGCCAATTTAGAACAAGAGTGCAGTTGAACTATAACCTAGAACCCTGATTAAATCGTTCAGCTTTTTCTTAACTCAATTTAAAATGGGCGAACCGGGAGTTATTAGTTATGCATGCGGGAAATCCTCGCTCCTTATGTGGTTCATTCCTCCTCTCTCCGTGTACTCTGTGTCTGTGTGGTAAAAATAATACATGACTGCACAGGCAAGATGCCTGTGCTACAAGAAGGGCTTTATTTCTAGTACAATAATTTTTTCTAGGATTGTGGAATTAAGGAATATACAAGGGTGACTTTAACACTTGGGGTGAACATCGACCATATTGCTACCATTCGTCAGGCTCGTAGAACGGTAGAACCAGACCCAGTAGCAGCAGCAGTATTAGCAGAATTAGCAGGTGCCGATGGTATTACTGCACATCTACGGGAAGATAGGCGCCATATTCAAGATAGAGATGTACGGTTATTGCGACAGACGGTACGTACACATTTGAATTTGGAAATGGCTGCAACTGAAGAAATGGCAGCTATTGCACTTGATATTAAACCTGACTATATAACTTTGGTACCTGAACGTCGCGAAGAAGTAACTACAGAAGGCGGTTTAGATATCGTTGGGCAAATTGGTAGAATTGGAGAAGTTGTTGATAAACTGCAAAGCGCTAATATTCCTGTTAGCTTGTTTATTGACGCTGAACCTGCACAAATAGAAGCTTCTGCCTCATTGCGGGCTAAGTTTATTGAGTTACATACAGGTAAGTATGCTGACGCAAAAGATGATTTGAGTCGTAAGCACGAGTTAGATTTTTTAGCTGCTGGATGCGAACAAGCTTTAAAAGCAGGGTTAAGAGTCAACGCTGGTCATGGACTTACTTACTGGAATGTATATCCTGTCGCGTGTCTTCCTGGAATGGAGGAGTTGAATATCGGGCATACTATTATTAGTAGGGCTGCACTAGTTGGTATTGAGCGTGCTGTTCGCGAAATGAAAATGGCAATACGCGGCGAATATTAATTGTGTAGAGATGTCATAGAGGGGTTTTTACTGCGAAATCTCAAGTAATTGAAAACACAAGCCATAACTTCTATGACTGCAACAAACGCAAAACAACCATCAAACGAACAATCTAATAATTTACCACTTTGGGTACAACATCGCGATACGGTAATTGCATATAGTGCAACTGCCGATGTTGAATGGCGTACAGGAAAAGCTCCAGATTATTCTCGCTCGAACGATAATTTGGCAAAAGAAAGCGTATGTAAACATATGGAGGGGTCGCTCGAAGCTATCGTTCAAAATTTGGTGCGAACTTTTGAAATGGAAGTATCTTTCAAGACTAACCCCCAACAATGGTTATCGGTTGTTAAAGATAAATTCCGTGTTAGTACTAATGGGGGGCGTGAATTTGATGCTGTAGAACTTGGCGCCAAAGGTACTTATAATGTGTTTATGGCAAATTCCGAACATTACAAATCGTCGGAAGAGTCTTTTGAATCCTCACATCACATTTTTCACACAACCTTTCCCAATGGTTTTCCTTGGGAATTGCTCGAAGTATATTCTGGACCACCTAACGTGACTTTCAAGTGGCGCCATTGGGGTCATTTTAAAGGTCAGTACAAAGACTTTGCTCCCACTGGTGAAACTGTGGAAATTATTGGTATGAGCGTAGCAAAAGTTACTTCTGACTTGAAAATAGAATCGATGGAACACTACTTTGATAATTCCCTGTTTCTTACTCAGTTAACAGCGGGAGGGAAGGTAGCATCTGATACTAAGTCGCAAGGGTGTCCGTTTAATCCAGTTTCTTTATTTAAGCGATTCACAAAGAGTTAATAGCGCTTGGATACAGTCAGTAATCGCTGTATCCTTAAATTATTAATTAGAAGTATAAGGAAGAAAAATGACGACATACTATTACGTTTTAGCAAGTCAGCGTTTTTTACTCGAAGAAGAACCATTTGAAGAGGTTTTGAAAGAACGAACTCGTTATTACCACGAAAACGAAAAAGAAATTGATTTTTGGTTAGTCAAACAGCCTGCGTTTCTTGAGGCGCCTGCTATGGTGAGTATAAAAGCGAAGTGTCCACAACCATCTGTGGCAGTAATTTCAACTAACTCTCAGTTTATCACTTGGTTAAAACTTCGTTTGGAGTACGTCATTACAGGAGAATTTCAGGCGCCGAGCGAGTCAATACCCGATGCTTTAGCGTCAATGGTAACAGTGTAAATGTAGAGACGTGATTAATCACGTCTCTACTGGGCATTTTTTGTTTTGGGGAACAAAATCGAAGTACGCGAAATCTTTGAAGAGAAGCAATTTATGTGTTCAACTGTAGTGGAGAGACTTCAGACTTTATCTAGTGCTTTGTTTATTACGATTGCTGGGTTGATGGGCAGCATGAATTCTGTAGGCGCCCAACAGAACATTTCTGTTTGCCGTCCACCTAACGGTGGTGAGTATCTTTTGTTGGTAATTAGTCCTACAACTGATAATCAAAATCAATTGCGTCGCGTCCTGCCTTCAGAAACTAACACTTCTGTCTGTAGATATCTCAATGACATCGTAACCCGCATAGGTGGTTTTGGTAAGCTAGAAGATGCAAATCGCTGGGCGAGATTTATACGCGATTCTGCGGGTCTTTCTGCTATTATCACAACTCGACCTCAAGATGTAGCTACTAAACCAGTTGTGAGACCAGCACCCAAACCACAAACGTTGGGTCAGGGTTATGCAGTGTTAGTTGATTACTTCAATAGGCCAGAAACAGTGAAACAAGTACAGCAAGTAGTTGGAGGCGATATTGGCTTCGTTTCTTACGGTCAGCGTCCTTACTTGTTAGCAGTTTATACAACGAACTCTCGTGAAGCGCAAAATACATTACAAACACTTTCTGAGCGCGGTTTCTATACCCAAATGGTAGACGCGCGTAGGGTAGTGTTGCTGCGCCCCATCGTCAAATTACAATAATTGTAGAGACGCGATATATCGCGTCTCTACATTTTTAATAGGCAGCGCGTGCTAATAAAGAGACTGTAACACCCAAAGCTGAACCAGCTATAACTTGAAACGGAGTATGACCGAGTAATTCTTTCAAGCGGTCTTCGTTAAAGTTAGGGTGTTCACGAAATAATTCGTCTATCATTTGGTTAAGAATACGCGCTTGTTTACCAGCAGCTTGACGAACTCCAGCCGCATCGTACATGACAATGATGGCAAAAACCGTTGCAAGTGCGAATTCTGGACTTTGCCACCCAACTGTTTGCCCGACACCTGCTGCTAAAGCTGTGACTAAAGCTGAGTGTGCGCTGGGCATTCCTCCAGTTGTGACTAAGACCTGTACATTCAACTTACGATTTTTGATGATTTCAACAGCTAGTTTTATAGCTTGAGCCATGAAACAAGCTGTGAGGGCAACCAGCAGCACCCGGTTGTTAAAGATGTCGCCTATGTCCTGCATGTTATTTCAGATAAGTTTGTATATGTTAAACACTCTCGTGTCTGAAGTAAAGTATGTGATGCAACCAAGTAATAAAATTAGTGGTTACGGTTTGTAATAAAGTGTGCTAAAGCTATCAACGGCTGGGCTTTTTCTCCGTATGGTTGAAGTTCTGCACATGCGTCTTTAATAAGTTGGTCGGCTTTTTTGCGCGATTCTTCGATTCCCCAAAGACTTGGATAGGTAACTTTTTGCGCTTTTAGGTCTTTGCCTGCGGTTTTACCTAACTGTTCTTGTGTTGCTGTAATATCCAAAATATCATCGATTATTTGGAATGCTAGCCCAATGTTTTGAGAATACCGTGATAGTCGCTGTACTTCTTCAGTATTGGCGCCTGCTAAAATGCCACCACAAACGACACAAGCTTCTAAAAGCGCTGCGGTTTTATGATTATGGATGAAGTTGAGGGTTTCGATCTTTGTGTCGCTTTTACCCTCAGATTCTAAATCTACAACTTGACCACCTACTAAACCGGCGGCACCAACCGCGCGTCCAATGCGAGAAACAACTTTTAAAATAGCATCAGGCGCCACATTTTGAGTATTTTCAACAATGAACTCAAAAGCATAAGCCAGTAAACCATCGCCAGCTAAAATAGCGATATCTTCACCATAAACTTTGTGATTTGTCAACTTCCCACGTCGATAATCATCATTATCCATTGCGGGGAGGTCATCATGAATAAGCGACATGGTATGAACCATTTCCAACGCGCACGCGGTAGGCATGGCCATATCAATTGTGCCACCAATCATTTCACAGGTAGCGATGCACAAAATCGGACGTAAGCGCTTACCTCCAGCCAAAAGCGAATAGCGCATTGCTTCGTAAATTTTTTCAGGATACTGCATAGGCAGCGATTTATCGAGCGCGGCTTCACAAATCTGCTGACGTGCTTTGAGGTAATCCTTAAGGTTAAATTTTGCACCAGGCTGGGTGGGTTGTTTAGTTTGAATATTATCCGCTGCTACCATGCTAAGTATCCTTGAGGTTCTGTCATATAGGTTACAATTTTAAGGGAGTAAGTTGATAAAGTTCTAAAATCTAAAATCGAGTGAGATAGCTTTTGACAGTATTTTGTAGCAACATCGCAACTGTCATTGGACCAATACCGCCAGGAACGGGGGTAATATATTCTGCTACTTTTGAAGCTGACTCAAAGTGAACATCACCGATTAAACGGTCTTTGCCACTAGCATCAACAACGCGATTTATCCCCACATCTACCACAATTGCGCCCGGTTTCAACATTTCGCCTGTGACAAGTCCATTTCGTCCAACAGCAGCAATAAGAATATCTGCTGATTGTGTAATGGATTTAATTTCGTGAGAACGAGAATGGGCGACGGTGACGGTAGCGTTTGCTTCGAGCAGCATTAAAGCCAAGGGTTTACCTACTAATATGCTGCGTCCCAATACTACAGCTTGTTTACCTTGCACAGGAATTTGATATTCTTCTAAGAGCCGCATTACACCAGCAGGAGTGCAAGAACGTAACCCTTCCTCGCTTCGCACCAGGCGCCCCATATTCACAGGATGTAAACCATCAACATCTTTCTCAGGTGCAATTTGGTTCAGAAGTTTTACAGAGTCTAAATGCTCAGGTAAAGGTAATTGTACTAAAATGCCATCGACTTGTGGGTCATTATTAAGTGCTGCAATAGTATCTTCGAGTTCCGCCAAACTTGTCTGAGTTGGAAAATGTTTCCCGAACGATGCAATCCCAACTTTTTCACAAGCACGCTCTTTACCACGTACATAGGCCGCAGAAGCAGGATTATCGCCAACCATTAGTACAGCTAAACCAGGAGGGCGCCCGAATTTGGGTTGCAGTTCTTGAATTTGTGCTGACAAAGATTGTTGAATTTTCGCACTTAGCGCTTTACCGTCAAGGATTTTAGCAGTTTGTGTTTCCATTGGGAATGTTTAGATTTTTGAATATGGGTTTAGGGTGGCTACTATTCCCCAGTCCCTATTTTCTCAGAAGAGTTGTATCAGTAGAGAGTATATTTTTGAGATTAAAGGGCATTGTAAGCTGCTGTACTTTTCAGGGGAACTGACTTGATTAAAATGGCGACAAAGCACATACTGATACAAAACTTTCTCCTTACTTGGGGTGCTATGAAGCAGGCACATTTTTTTTACCATCCAATTTCAGTATTTCGTTGGGCTTTGGCAGTGACTGCTTTTGCTGGTTTAGCAAGCTGCTCAAATATAAGCACAAGCATGAATGCCATTGGCGCCAACATTACACCGATTAAACAGCTAACACCACAGCAAAAAGATTCTACAGTCTACATTCAAGGAAAAATTGAAAAATATATACCCTTGCTGGGTAAGCACGCATACCAGCTAAATGACTCCACTGGGTCAATCGTTGTATTGACAAACCAGAAGGGATTTAAAGTTGGGGAGCAAGCTGTCTTCAAAGGTCAACTTCGCTACAAGAGCATTCCCTTGGCTGGACAAGAAAAAGGTGAAGTTTATATTGAAGAGAAGTAATAATTTATACTTATAATTTAAATAGTAAATATTTATGAATATAACAACACAGGCTGCTATTGCAATTCTTTATCGAGATAATAAGTATCTAATGCAATTGCGGGATAATATACCGACTATCCGTTTGCCTGGATATTGGGCTTTGTTTGGTGGACATATTGAGCCAGGTGAAACTCCCGAAGTCGCGGTACAACGGGAAATATTAGAAGAAATTGGTTACAAACTACCCTCTACATTTAGCTTTTTTGGTTGCTATCGTGACGAAAATGTTATACGTCATGTTTTTAGTGCAACTTTAGATGTCGAGTTTGAGCAACTAGCTCTGAATGAAGGTTGGGATATGGCAATGCTTTTGCCATCTGATATTTGTAAGGGTAGTTACTATTCTGATAATGCGAAGGAAGAGCGACTATTGGCGCCTGCTCATCAACAAATCTTAATAAATTTCATGGATAATAGCAGTCAGCACTCATAACGCACGATTCATGATGCAAGTCAACAAATTTCCCCGGTGGTTAACTATTGGAATTGCTTTTCCCCTAACTGTTTTAAATGGTTGGGTTTTGCTACAAGTGATTAAGTATTTTCAACCATTAGTTAATATATTTATTACTGCTATCTTACTCGCATTTATTCTGGACTACCCTATCGAGTTTTTCCAGCGACAGGGAATTAAGCGTAAGTTGGCAATTGCAGGCGCCTTGTTAATTACTTTGGTGGGGGGTGTTGGCATCACTATCACTCTTGTACCATTGATTTTAGAACAAATTTACGAACTAGCAAATATTTTACCAACTTGGATTGATTCAGGAACCGCGCAATTACAAGCGTTTCAAGATTGGGCACTTCAGCAACAGGAGTTACCGATTAATTTGAGTGAGATAGTAACCCAAGTTCTGGATAAAGTCTCAAATCAACTACAAACATTTACAGGAAAAATACTGGGCATTGCTGTAGATACTATTGGTACTTTAGTTAATGTACTCTTAACAGTAGTATTAACTATTTATATGGTATTCAATGGTGAGCAGCTTTGGGATGGAATTTTTAAATGGTTTCCAAGTCATATAAGTACCCAAGTTCGTCAATTGTTGCGTGAGGATTTTCAAAATTACTTTCTAGGTCAAGCTGTTTTAGGCTCAATTCTTGCAGTCTCGTTGATATTGGCATTTGTACTTTTACAAGTGCCACTCGCTTTATTATTCGGTGTTACTATTGGAATATTTTCGTTATTCCCGTTTGGAACTACCATTGGTATTATTATTGTCTCGTTATTGGTCGGGTTACAAAATTTCTGGTTAGGTGTAGAAATATTTGCTGTTTCTGTAGGACTCGACCAAATTAATTCAAACATTGTGGCGCCTCGTCTACTCGGTAATTTAACTGGTCTAAACCCAATTTGGGTAGTAATTTCTTTATTAATAGGTGGCAAACTAGGAGGAATTATTGGAGTGCTAGTTGCCATACCAATCGCAAGTTTTATTAAAGATGCTGCTGATAACTGGCAAGCAGGAACATTTAATACAGCAGCATCGGAATTTGCTGATAATAAGCATGAAAATACAATCAAGCTTGAGGAAAACCCAGATGTAAGTATTGGAAGATAGTAGGACAATTAGATATTGTTCATTAAAGTGGGTATGCTAAAGCGCCTCTTTCTGAAAAATTGGAAAAGTTTTCGTTATGCAGAACTACCGCTATACCCACTCACGGTTTTAATAGGTACAAATGCTAGCGGAAAATCAAATCTTGTCGAAGCATTTGAGTTTTTAAGACGAACCGTTGATGGATATGAAATTGAAGCTGCACTAGCAGGAGATAAAATTCTGCCTCCCATTCGTGGTGGTGTTAGCTGGGCAGCTCTTAAACCCGAAGTAGAATTTACACTCAAAGCACTTGTCAATGGTGAAAGTAAACAAGTCGATTATTTATATGGCATTACCGTAGAAACAAAACGCGATGCCATGATACTCGAAGAAAAAATAACCTGTCGTGAGTATCAACGCGATAAAAAAACAATGATTTTTGAACGCGATTTTGTTACCAGCTATATAGATTCAAAAGACGAACGCGAAAAAATTCTTAAAATTTCTACGCACTATAAAAATGCACGTTGGACACTCCCCAATAATGACAAATCAGTTTTAACTTACTTTAAAAATACCTACGTACTCGATAATATCACTGAAGTTAATCATGTAATTGGCAATCTTGAGAAAATTTATGTATTTAATCCAATTCCCGCTAAAATGCGGAATTACTCGCATCTTTCTAAATGCTTAGACAGCGATGCATCAAATCTTGCAGGAGTCATAGCTGGTTTATCGGCACGTAAACAAGATGAAGTCGAAGATACACTATCGGAATATGCACGCGGTTTACCAGCAGGAAATATTTTAAAAGTCTGGGCAGAGCGTGTTGGTAGATATGCCAGTGATGCAATGTTATATTGCGAAGAAGAATGGACAAATGGACAAATACAAGAAGTAGATGCCCGTAGCATGTCAGATGGAACTTTAAGATTTATAGCCATCATGACGGCTTTATTAACAATACCTGAAAAAAGCCAGTTAATTATTGAAGATGTTGATAACGGGTTACATCCCTCACGCGCGGAACTATTAGCACGGATGTTACACGAGATAGGCAGAAAACGTGAAATTGATATTTTGGTAACTACTCATAACCCTGCTCTACTCGATGCATTTGGAGATGATATAGTGCCCTCAGTGGTAGTAGTTCACCGGGATACAGCAACGGGAGAGAGTAAACTTACTAGGTTAAAAGATATTGAGAATTTGCCTAAACTTATGGTATCAGGCGCCTTGGGTCAGTTGACTACAGAAGGCGCTATTGAAAAAAGCCTTGCAGAAGAAAAAGTTGACACTAAAAAGGAAACAAAATCAAAGTAATCTTGGGTTGATCCCCCCTAGCCCCCCTTAATAAGGGGGGAATAAGAGTGCTTTAAGCCTTCCTTAATAAGGGGGGAATAAGAGTGCTTTAAGCCTTCCTTAATTACGGGAGGATAAGAGTGCTTTAAGCCCCCCTTATTAAGGGGGGTTGGGGGGATTTTCTAATGACATTCATTTTTAATTTGTATACTTGATATATACTTAAGAATAATTTGAAAAAAGTATTTTTTGTTTCTCATAATTTATAGGAAAAATATATAATATCACTTATTTATAAACATATCTTCATACTATGTAATCTATGCTGTTTTTATATCAGTATATTTTTTATATAAATGAATATGTATAACGATCCATTCCCGCAATCTACTTT
Source organism: Dulcicalothrix desertica PCC 7102 (assembly GCF_003991905.1). Taxonomy (GTDB): domain Bacteria; phylum Cyanobacteriota; class Cyanobacteriia; order Cyanobacteriales; family Nostocaceae; genus Dulcicalothrix; species Dulcicalothrix desertica. Next base: position 534,747 of record NZ_RSCL01000002.1, read on the forward strand.
TGATTATTTAACTGTAGTGTATCAAGAGTGTTTAGATAAGCATCTTAAAAATCAAAAATATCAAAATTTAAGGGCAACTTTATCTGATATTAATAACTACTGCACAAATTTCATTACTTTCTCTATCTACGACTTTTCCAGTATCCAGGTTCTCGACTGCAATGCATTACTGCTAAGATAAGAATATAGTGTTGCTCAATTGTGTAAAGGATTCCATACGGAAAACGGCGTGTCATGCATCGTCGCACGTCCTCATCAATTATTAGGGTAACGTGTAGGCGCCTCTCTAATCCGATAGATTGCACCCGATGCGTGCCTCGGCGCCAGGATGCACGATACTTCAACAATTGTTGGGAGTGCAAAATCCTTCGCCTGAAAGCGTTGCAGCCCGAATTGCTTCTATGGGAAATTTTGGCGTTCGGTCAGCATACAACAAACCGTTAGCTTCTTGGAACGTATCGGTGAATTGTGTATAACAAAATCCACTGAATATCTCTATATTATTAACGGCTTCGAGTAAAGCAGCGTATTTCATTTGTAGCTCACTCAAATTCGAGCAGCGCTCATATCCCCAAACTTTATCTGCATCTAAGCTGTCATCAGCAGCATAAGCAATACCACCAAATTCAGTTAGCATAATTGGTTGTCCTTGATGGGGAAAGTTATCAAGGGTAAGGATACGTCCACCGGGACGCTTTTGATTAAGCACATCTGACAACTTAACTTCTCCACCATAACGACGAGCTAGGTGCAGCGGTTGGGTGTCGTAGTCATGAATTGCGAGAATATCTGTATCTATACTTTCCCAACCATCGTTACCAATTACTGGACGACTTGGGTCAAGCGTTTTCGTTAAATGGTACATTGCTAAAACGTAGTTACGGTGAGCTGCGGTTTCTACGAGATTTGGCACTCCCCAAGATTCATTAAAAGGTACCCAAGCTACAATACATGGATGGCTCATATCTCGCTTTATTGCTTCAGTCCACTCGCGCGTCATTCGTTCCACTGCTTTACGGGTGAAGCGATAAGCGCTAGGCATTTCTTCCCAAACTAATAACCCTAAAACATCTGCCCAATATAAAAAACGTGGGTCTTCAATTTTTTGGTGTTTGCGTACTCCGTTAAAACCCATTGCTTTAATAAGTTCTACATCACGCTGCAATGCCTCATCACTCGGTGGAGTCATTAACGTATCTGGCCAGTACCCCTGGTCAAGAACCATTCTTAAGTAATAAGGGCGCCCATTAAGCATAAACCGATCGCGCTGTATACTTACCGCCCGCATTGCAGTATAAGATTTTACTTCATCCAGCAGTTGTCCTTCGTACCACACTTCGATGGAAGCATCAATTAAAGTTGGCTTTTCTGGAGTCCACAATAATTCATTGCGGTAATCGTCAATACCAGGGTCGCCAAGTGCAATGCGACGATTAATTTCTCCCCCTAGCACTTCATAAGTATCGTTCGCTAATATAGTATCGCCAACGCTGAGTTTCATTTTGATTAGGATGCCTTTATCAGGAACATCACCCGCTAGTCCAGCCTCAAAACCAACTTCCCATCGCTCGCAGTCAGAATCCCAGTAAATGCTTCCTAAATAAGTAGTACCCACACGCTCAATCCATACTGTCTGCCAAATTCCAGTAGTACGAGGATACCAAATACTGTGCGGTTCCAGGCGCCAATCTTGTTTACCGCGAGGTTTAGCGAGGTCTTGCGGGTCGTCTTGTGCCCACACTGTTACTGTGGTTTTGCCACTATCATTCAAAACGTGGGTAATATCGAGAGAGAAATTAGTATGTCCACCTTCATGTTCAGCGATGTATTGACCGTTTACCCATACACGGGCACGATAGTCAACGGCGCCGAAATGTAAAAGTAATCTACCATCAGAAAAAGGCGTTTCAAATTCGCGCTCGTACCAACAATTAGGATGAAAACTTGTATCACCTATCCCACTTTTGGCTGATTCCGGAGCAAAGGGAACTTCTATAGAATGAGTCCATTCCTTAACGTCACTGGGTTGAACAGCTAAACCTTCGTCGTCAAATGCAAATTTCCATATACCGTTTAGGCTTTGCCAAGGCAAGCGCTGTAACTGTGGACGTGGATGTGTTGTTCTAATTAACCCATCAGCATTTTGTTCATTCGTCGGCGCAGATAATTCAACTCCACTATTATTTATATCTAATAACATTAATACCTCTTGTCTACTTTTAACATAACCAACTATTTTCTACCTTTAATTGTGCAATTAATTTTAAGACTATGATATATAACATTATATATATGGTAGTTTAGTTTATTAAAAATTTACATAAAATTTAAAATGCTATTGTTAAAATCTACCCAAAGGCATATTTATAAAAAATATATAATGTAGAGACGCGATTTATCGCGTCTCTACAACATATGAATGTTACGGAATCTTTCTTTCCCATTTTGACGAAGCTAAAACCATTAATTTATCTAGAATAATGCCAACTATACCTAAATAAAATATTGCTAAGATGATTTCGCTGATATCAGAATTGTTATATGCGTTAACAATAAAAAAACCTAGTCCATCGTCTGACAATAGCATTTCTGCCGCCACTACTGCAAGCCAGGATAATCCTAAAGATATGCGTAAACCTGTGAATATGTAAGGAAGTGTAGCAGGTAAGATAATTTTGTAGAGGTTTTTTACAAATGACATTTCTAACATTTTTCCAATATCTATGTAATCTTTAGGAATTAGTTGCACCCCTAAAGCTGTATTAATGATAATGGGCCAAATTGCAGTGATGAAAATTACAAATATTGCTGATGGATTTGGTTTGAGAAAAATTGCTTGTGCAAGCGGCAACCATGCTAAAGGCGCCACTGGACGCAGTAATTGCATAATTGGCTCAATAGCTTTTTTTAAGAATTGATTTAAACTGATAATAAAGCCAATACTAATACCAATAACCGCAGCTAATAAATATCCAATAGTAACTCGTTGGAGACTCGCAAGTAGTAACCAAAATAAACCTTTATTGTTATTGCCTTTGTAAAAAAATGGGTCGATTATCAAGTCCCAAGTATTGCTAATAACTTTTATAGGAGAGGGTAGTGATGTGTCAGGTTGCAAGCTTAGAAGATACCAGATAAAGAAAAAAACTAAGAAACCAACTACCGATGGTATGATTTGCTTAAGTTGTTGAGACGAGTTAAATTTTAATTTGTTTTGCATTGTCTTTACTTGTAAAATTTGAAAAACCTGGTTTCTTGTTGATATATGGTAATAAAAATGATGATTTGGCGTAGAAACCAGGTTTCTTAGGTATAATTGTGTAGTTGAATTTTAATTTGTTTTGTATTGTCTTTACTTGTAAAATTTGAAAAACCTGGTTTCTTGTTGATATATGGTAATAAAAATGATGATTTGGCGTAGAAACCAGGTTTCTTAGGTAAAATTAAATTTATGATACTTGCCTTAATATAGGCGCCTGTAGATATTTGCTTGGATTTTCGGGGTCAAACTCTAGACCGTTGAAGAACTTTTCGACTCCGCGTGATGTGCATGGTGGTATGGCATCAGATTGACTGATAGTTTTTGCAGCTTGGCGCCATAAGTCTTCACGGTTGACGGCATCAATTAAACGTTTAGTATCAAAGTCAGGGGAACGATTACCCCAACGCATATCCTCGATTAGAAACCATAAATCATGACTTTTATAAGGGTAAGATGCATTATCATTCCAATATTTAATCGCATGAGGACTATTGGACACAAGGCGCCCGTTACCATAATCAAATTTACCTAACAAACGATTACCTATAATTTCTGCGGATACTCCCATCCATTGACGTTCAGCTAAAATTTTAAATAACTCTTGTTTATTTTCTGGTTGGTCACACCAAATTTGCGCTTCCATAACAGCAGCAAGTAAGCTTACAGAAGCTTTCGGATACTTGTCTACCCAAGACGCGCGCATTACAAAGGCTTTTTCTGGATGATTATTCCATAATTCACCACTTGTCACCGTCGAATAACCAAGTTTCTGTTTAATTAATCTTTGATGCCAAGGGTCTACTACACAAAACCCTTCCATCGAACCACCACGCATATTAGCAACCATTTGTGGTGGAGGTATAACTATTATTGAAGTATCTCGTTCTGGGTCAATACCTCCATATGCTAACCACCATCGCATAAAAAAATCGCCTGTAACGCGGCGAAATGGAACTGCAAACCGTATAGATTCCCCTTTTGCTGATTTTTTCTGTAGTTCAGACTTTAAGAGTGAACTATCCAAACTTAAATTTAAATTTTGATATACTTTCGCAACTGAAATTCCCTGTCCATTCACATTTAACCTAGCCATAATATACATGGGTATTTTACGGTCATAGCTAATTTCTCCTGTTGTAATTAGATACGCCATCGGGAACAGTAAATGTGAACCATCCAACCCATCTTTATCAGAACCCAGCATTAACTTATCCCGCATTACCCCCCATGAAGGTTGCTTTTGCACTATTACATCAGGCATTCCATACTTAGCAAACATGCCTTTTGCTTTTGCTATTATTAAAGGAGCGCAACTTGTGACAGCAATAAATCCAAGTACCGCTGTTGTTACTTCTGGTGTATCAGTGTAACCTGCATAGGCGCCTATAGAGTATTTACTCCGCAACTCAGCATACGTAGAACTAGAATTATTGAGGCCATGAGCAATACCTTGCGCTGCGACAACTGCACTACTAGCTGCCAGAAACTTCCGTCTCGATAACTTTGCCATATAAAAGCTTTAATATTAAATTTGAAACCAGAATTATACAATAACAGCATACATAATCATAGATTGGCAATTATTTATTGTCAAAATTTGGCAACATTACTGTAGGTTGTGATATTAACAATTTTGAGGGAATAATAAGAATAAGCTTTTTCTGATGACTTTTTAGTCGGTATTTACTTAGTCGGTATTTACTTAGATGTATACATGCTGAAAGTATTGCTGGCGTAACAAATAAGGGTACATCTAGAGCTTAATATTTCAAGCGTTTAAATAAAATGTTTAAAATACCTGTATTAAAATTTAAATATCTGAGGAATCAAAAAGTTAGTAAATCTTTATCTAGACAGCTAAAGGATGATTTACCCCGTTATTCTTTAGTACGTTTGATTCTTATATTAACAATAATTATTGTCAGTATTTCTGCTTTTGTAGGGTTTGAATTAATTTATGATTTTACATTAAATAACCTGAAGCAAACTGCTTTACTCACAGTAAAAAATGGAGTCAACGAAATTGATGAGTGGTTACTAATTCGCTCATCAGAAATTGAAACTATTGCAGCCACTGATATTGTACGCTCACTCAATTGGTCGATATCAGAGCCATATTTAAAGTCAGAGGTAGAGCGCATTAAAGAGTTTGATTGGCTCGCAATTGCTACTCCTAACGGTTGGCGCCAAAGTACTGCAACAGGTAGCGAACGTAAAAATATTAAAGACCGAGACTATTTTAAAAAAGCAATGGCAGGGCAAACTAATGTATCCGACCCTTTAGTAAGTCGCGCTACCAATAAAACTGCTATTGTTGTTGCGGCGCCGATTTGGAGTAATTCAAATAAAACTAGTCTGCCAATTGGAGAAATTCATAGTAATGTGAATTTAACTAAGATTTCTTCTGTTGTTAATAAACTGCGCTATGGACGTAATAGTTATGCTTTTGTCATTAATAATAAAGCAGAAATTATTATTCACCCTAACTCAAATTTAATATCAACTATTGAAAAACCTACCCCTAGTCTCCTCACATCTACTTCTCCAAGCACCGTTGCACTTGCTCGCAGAATGGTAAACAAAAACAAAGGTATTGAAAAAGCTTTTATTGATGGCGCCGAAAAATATATAGCTTACTTACCACTCAAGAGTGTTGATTGGTCTATTGGGCTAGTCATTCCTCGTACGAATATTGAATACCAACTTTGGTTATTATATATCACAGCGGCATTAGTCGCATCTTTAGCAGTGATAATGATAATTGTTTTGTGGCAAGTGGATATTTGGGAAAAAAAGCAGCTAAATAAATCTAAAGCCATACTTAAACAGCAAGCTATTGAATTAGAAAAAGCTCTTGAAGAATTAAAGTATACTCAAAGCCAGATGATTCAAAATGAGAAAATGTCTAGTTTAGGGCAAATGGTTGCTGGAATTGCACACGAAATTAATAATCCTGTCAATTTTATTCACGCTAATCTCAACCATTTAAATAATTATACTCAAGATTTATCAAAAGTAATACAAATGTATAAGCAATATTTTCCAACTCCTCCTGAACAAATTCAAGAATTGATGGATGAAATAGATATAAGTTTCATTCAAGAAGACACGAGTAAAATTATTGATTCAATGTCTGTTGGTACTAAGCGCATTCGAGAGATTGTACTGTCGCTTCGCAATTTTTCGCGTTTAGATGAGGCTGAAGTTAAAGAAGCTGATATTCATGAAGGTATCGATAGTACGTTAATGATATTAAACCATCGTTTCAAAGCAAAACCGAACCGTGCTGAAATTCAGGTTATCAAAGCATACAGTCAATTACCATTAGTGAATTGTTACGTTGGACAATTAAATCAAGTGTTTATGAATATTCTTAGCAATGCTATTGATGCATTAGAGGATAAAGAAGATACTTCAAACAAAAATCCTACTATCTGGATTTATACGGAGAATATTCAAAGCAGTAATGTAATAATTACTATTGAAGATAATGGTATTGGGATTGATGATAATGTTAGTAACAAGTTGTTTGACCCCTTTTTTACAACGAAAGAAGTAGGTAAAGGCACGGGATTAGGATTATCTGTTTGCTACCAAATAGTCGTAGAGAAGCACGGAGGAAAACTTTGGTATGATTCGGCGCCAGGGAAAGGAACAAAATTTATGATTCAAATTCCCATCCTGGCTTTAAGTGGGGAAAAGGATAAAGGAAAAAGGGTAAAGCCGGAAAATAAAACTTTACCCCTTCTCCCAAAACCTTTTCCTTAAATCGTTTATTTAGTAGGCAAGACCCATACTGCGGGTGGTTTCAGCACCAAGGTAAACTCGGATGCTCAAAAAGTCGGTAGGGCAAGCGGTTTCGCAGCGCTTACAACCTACACAATCTTCAGTCCGGGGGGACGAAGCAACTTGAGCAGCTTTACAGCCATCCCAAGGCACCATTTCCAATACGTCGGTGGGGCAAGCACGAACGCACTGGGTGCAGCCAATACAGGTATCGTAGATTTTAACGGTATGAGACATTTGAAAAGGCTCCTTTCCAGTAATTTTCTCTGCGAAAGAATTCATTAAACAAAGGATAGTTTACCGCAGTGCCCTATCGTTCGTAATCAAAAGGCTACATAACTTTAAACTCTGTAATGCTTGGCGCCAAACAGAGGGGTAATTGATAGCCAATAGTTGATGATTAGCATTGATTGGCTCCCAAGAAACCGGGCTTTTATACGAAAAACACTGTTTATGGTAATAACTTAAGTAAGAAGCCCGGTTTCTGTGCGTTGTTCTTGTTAGGGGAATTAATCAACCCGGACTCGGAACCTTGTATAACCAAAATTGTTGCCAGGTGTCGAGTCTAGAGTTCCAAAGTTCACCAAAACGGCGCCTGTAGGATTTGACTGATTGGGACAAACGTTATTTGCTGGTAAAGGGGCTACTGCGTTAACTAAGCTTGCTCTATCAGCATCGGCAATATTCGTTTGGTTAGTAATTGTGTTCGCTATATTTAAAGTAATATCACTACCTGAATTACTAATAAAGCTCGTTCCTTGGGGAATAGGGTCGCAAAAACGTGCGTTAGTTATAGGCTCATTACCATCAACAAGGAAATAAACTGTATATTCAACCTCATCTCCCGCACGTAATTTTAATTGTGGGTCAATGCGAGTTACACCTACAGGCGCCAGTTGCGAATTTGCCCAAATACTAGCATCATCGTTTATATCACTAGGGTCATCAATAACCACACCAAAGTTAACGCCAGCAAGAGGCACACCATTACGAATAACGTTGGTAATACGTTTAACACCACGTATATTAACTACGGGAGTAGGTGGTGGAGGTGGAAGTTGACTGACTATGACATCTTCAGTTGTACTAATATTACCGTCATATCTACTACGCGCAATATTTGTAGTTGTTGGATTGCTGCCTGGTGTATCTAGAGTTGGGTCAATATAAGTAGCGATAGCATCATTATTATATGTATTGTCAGGTACGTTCACACCAACATCAACGCTAAAAGTAATTTGTACACTGCCACCACCCGGAATATTGAAAGTACCAAAATCTGCGGTTGTGGCGCCCGCTTCAGGATTCATTATAGTGTTACGAGCTGTTGGCTCATTGGCAGAATTTATTAAAGTCACCGTGGGAGGAGTAGAAGCATCGAAAGTAAAACCTGTCGGTAAAGGGTCAGAAATAACAACATTTGTAGCTGTTGCTCGGTTTGCAGCATTAGAAACGGTAATTGTATAAATAGCTTTACCAGGCTTATTGGTGATTCTGGGAGTACTTGTTGTCTTATTAACAGTTAATTGTGGCACACACTCGGCGCCGGAGTTTGCACCAGGGATGGGGATACTGTTCTCATCTAATGGAATGGTATCGCTTCCACGTGTTGCACCAAAGTTCATTCTTGGGTCAACTGGGTCGCTTGTACCACCATTAGCACCACCATTATCATTGCGTTGGGCGGGTAGGTTAGTTAGGATAACTCCACCACCACCACCACCACCGGGACCATGAAGCAAGCCAAATTTAGCATCACCACCTTTACCACCATTGGCATCTACTGTCAAACGATCAAGGCTATTATTTACAGTATTTGCAGCAGTTATAACTACGCTTCCTCCGGCGCCTCCTCCACCTCCGCCATCTCGCCCAACATTTAAAGCATCAGCACCCGAAGCATTAACAGTAGCACTGCCACTAATGGTACCCGTTCTAATTAATACAACGCCTCCTCCTGAAGCGCCGCTACTAGCAATACCATCTGGTATACTATCTGGAGGGTCGCTAGTTGCATCATTTGTTGTCCCAGCACCACCTCCACCACCCATAACAACACGACCACTAGAAGCAGGGAAACGCGCTCCACCAAAACCACCAACAGCCAATGCTGAACGGAAAGAACGACCTCCCATTCCTCCGCTACCGCCATTTCCGCCACCACCACCACCAGAGTTTTCATTATTACCAATAGAGGCAGCAGGATTACCATCAGTACCCCCACCACCAGCATTACCTGGGGCACCTCGACCAAAACTACCATCTGGATAACCTTCGTTAGCTACACCATTGTCTGTGCGGGTGTTATTAACTCGATTAAATACATAGCGTGGTGTACCAGCGGTACCTTCTCCCTTGGAACTATTTGCAGTAGCAGTAGAAAGGGTACGATAGTCTCTACTTGTTAATCCACGTGCTGCACCCTGATATTGATAGGCGCCACCTCCTCGAAAACCTATACCACTAACATCAACAGTGGTGTTATTACCAAGGTTAGTATTGCCTGCAACATCATAAACTAAAACTCCTCCCGATGAACCATTCCAACGAGCTGCAGTTAAACTAGAGGTGAGAGTAGCGTTTGAGTATTGTGGTACACGAATTACTTGATATGTTCTTTGACCTTGGGCACCAAAAGGGGCACTACTATAAGTATTTATTAACCCAGAATTACTACCTGCACCTCTAATTGTTATGGAACTACCCGATACTTTAGTTGCAACTACGTATTCATAATTACCTGCTGTAAACTCATCGTCACCAAGATTACCATTGGCGCCATTTGGATTGGGAATTATCCTTAAGTCTCCATCATTTCCACCTCCTGAAGTCCCATCGCCATAACTATCAGTATTAGTAGAATTAATATTTGCTCCTTGCATCTGGATGATTAATAGTAAATCACCAGCAGCTATAGGAGTTTGAGAACCGTCAAGGTTGATGGCGCCAACATTAATAGTATCGGTACCACGAGATGCTGTTCCGGCGCCTGCATAGTATGTATTAATAACACCTGCTAATGTTCTGACTCCATCTTTACCAGGAACCGCGCATAGTAAAGGTGTGGCTGTTTGTGCGGTTACTGGTGTGTGTAATAGGATTTGGGAGGTGAGAGTTGTTAGTAGTAAAGGTATGCTTGTAATAGTTTTTATTAGTTTCATGGTGAGGGTGTATAGTATATATTTTCGTCGTTGTAAGTAGTTCAGTGCTTGGGAATGAAAGCACTGAAGTGCTTATTACGGTGGGGGGGTTTTTTGGGTGAGGGATTCTTGTTGTTGGGGTGGCGCAACTTTTTGTCTGCCAAATCCACCAAATAGTTCGTTGATTTTGTATGAGATGTTTAAATAGGGGCCTCCTGCGGAACGATAACCTGTAAAGTCACGGTCATCTGCACTTCCGAAGGCGTAACCCACACCTATTCGTAAATCGGGTGTAAGATGATACCCTCCTTCTAGGGCGATGCCAAATTCGTTAAAGCCTTGTGTTGGTTGACCTAACCAACGTCCTTCTATTGCTACATCGGTACGGTAGCCTAGTTGATAGCTGGCTCGTAGTTGTGCTAGATGTAAGCTACTGCTTCCTGTAAAATTATTGGCAAGATAGGTAGTACTATTACGTAAAGCATATTTACCGTACAGTTCCCAGCGCCAATTTGGTGCATAAATTGCTTCGGCTGAAAATAAGTGTTCTGTAGAACCACTGCCAGCTCCAAATAAAAGAGTGTCAGGGGTAGTTGATGGGTTTTGACGATATTCGTATGCGAGTAAACCGTTAAATTTATCGTCGTTGGGGTCACGGTATGCTAAACCAACGCGAAGATTTGCTGTGTCACCAAGTCCACCTAACAACTGATTAGCGCCACCTGCTTGTTGATAGCGAGCTGCGGCAGTTAATGTAGGGGTTATTTTACCTGCTGCTGCTGCGGAGATAACCATGTTATTTGCTTCTTTACCATCGCGGTATTCAAAGCGCGCGTTCGCTTGAAAGTTGGGGTTATCTGTATAGTCAAGACCAACGCTGTAAGAGTTACCAGAGAAATATCCCAATGAGAAGGCACTTTGTCCGGTTGTATAAGGTTGGGCAAAACGAATACCTGTGGCAGTGTTACCAAAGATATTATTTTGAATGCGTTCGTAACCTAGATTTAATTTGAGTCCCGGTGCCAGTCGAATGCGATGATTAAGTCCAACTGCACCTTGGTCATTCATGCCATCAATACCTGTGAAGATAGAATAACGTCCTGTCAAACTAGTATCTTCAGAGAATTTATGTTCAACTGTGGTATCAAGACTAGTAATACTATTACCTTGTAGTAAACCCGCATCAAAGAATTGATGTGCAAGTCGCACATTCACACCCGGATATAGTGCCCAATCTAATCCAAGGGTAGTTCTGTTGGGATATAAAGCATCACTTTTACCAAGGTTGGCTTCGTTTTGGGCGCGGAATGTTAGTGATTCTGTTACAGGTACATTTAATTTAGAGACTAACTGACTTGCATTAGCATTGAATTTATTATCAACGCGGTCTTTACGAGAACGGTTTACATATTCTAAACTAATATCAGAGGCGCCTAGTTTTTGTTGTAGACCTGCTCTTAATGTAGTTAGCGAGTTATCAATTTTGCTACCAGGTTTTGGGAGCGGTTGCGGATTGAATAAATCAAACGTTTCTGTCCGTTGTGCTGGCGCAATACCAAAATTATTTTCATAGTCGTATCCTAAATTAAAGCTTGTTGTATCGGTTATTTTTCCAGAAAGTCCGGCGCCATAACGAGTTTGTCCTGGTGCAAAACTCCATGTTGCATTATTGGCAAAGTTCTCTGTCACCGAACGATAGAAAGCTTGTCCTTGTAAAGAAGGTGTAATTTGTCCTAATGCTTCTATACGATAAGCAGAACCACTTACATAACCAAATGTTGGTGAATTATGACTTGAACGCGCGTATTCACCTACTATTTGCCCATTACCCAAAGGAACAAAGAAATCAGCCCCATATAATTCAAAATCTTGGGCGCCTTGGTCTTCCCATAAATAACTTGCTGCTATAAAAGGGTCGTTCGTAGAGACCGTATTAACCCGGTCTCTACCATTTGCGTCTGTGCGAAAATTATATTGTGCCCTTGCTGCATAAAGTTTGCTATCACCTCCCTTCTCGTTTTGGTAAGTTACAACAATACGGTTTGCTAGGGTGGCGCCAAATGGGTTGAGTTCAGTGGAAAATATGCGACTGCGAAAAAGTAACGTGCCTCGGTCGTAGTCTATTTCATAGTCGGCGCCGCGTGATAAGGCTTTGCGCTTTACTACCGTACCTGGACGATTAAGTTCTTCTGATTCAATAAATACATTTTCACTACCGGGAATTACTAGGCGACGTGATAAGAAGTAATAACCGCTAGTACCGTTAGGAGAAATAGTATCACGTTGAAACCCTTGGATATTATTGGCAAATAAACCTGTTACTTGTAAGTTGCCAATATTGTAATTACCTTTAAACCCGTGGAGTTGACGAGTTGTTGCCGTAAATAACTGTGAATTACGTGCAAACTCTTGAGTACTATAATCACCCCACATGAAATAATCAGATTCGGCGCCAGGTATATTTGGACTGCGTTCTAATTTTGCATAAACACTATCTATAGATGGTGTCGTCGGAGTTACGCTGGAAGAATCACCATAAACAGGATAAGCTTTTTCACAATCTTGAACTCCACCAAATAAACGTACATCTCCTTGACAATCTTGATTTAGAGGACGTTTACTATTGTAGGCGCCTGTAAATAGCCAATCCCCGACTTTGCCAGTTGCGAACACCGATGCATCCAAATCAACATCAGTTCTGCCAGTTTTATTTGGGTTAAGAAAATCGCGATAGCTACCCCATAAATTAGTGCCACCTGCTCCAATTCTTAAATTTATGACACCTGTAGCAAGTGAAGGACGGAGGTTTGTTATAAATTCGATATTAGAATACGCTTCTACGTTGGTTTTATCAACAGCCGCGCGTACTTTAACATTTTGTGCGTCATAACCAGCTTGAAGAGTAGCAGAAAACTTACCATCACGTGCCAAAACTTGCAACCCAGGAGCATCGTTATCTTGGTCGGCGCCTAAAAATCGACCAGCAGTAGCACTAAGGGTAATAGTAACATCTTCAGGGATAACTTCCCCTTTTTCATTTGTAATTTTACCTTCAAATTCTAGTCTTGAACGACCATCAGCAGGAATTCTGGGTTCATCTACAGGCACAAAAACAAGTTTAGTTTTTTGCTCTTTTAGTGTTACTTTTATACTACTTGTTTTACCTTCTTCTGTTTGTGCTGTAATTATATTTACACCGAGTTCTAGAGGGATATTATACCAGATTTTTGTATAAAGCTGGTTGGCTTCATCCTTTTGTAAATAACTGGAAATTGCTGAGTTTATGGGTTTACCATTAAGTGTTACTTTTACATTTGAGCTAGGGTGATATTGCACAGCTAAGTTGGTTGTTTTAGCTGTTGTTTCACCACTAATAGGTGTAATGATTTTGACTTCCTGTTGAATGGAAATAGGCTTTGAGGCGCCTGACGTTTTTATGTTGGGTGTTTGGGTTGAATTATTTATACATTACTAGTGGATGCTCTTTTGTTGTGAACACCTCAATAAACTTTTGAAACAACAAGTTAAAGCGATTCTGTGCTGCA
>NZ_RSCL01000003.1:0-695 GCF_003991905.1 Dulcicalothrix desertica PCC 7102
GGTAAAGTTTCTGAAGCTTGATGTAGTACTGGTTGCTCGGAAACTGGTGCGGTTGTTTCTATATTTGGTACAGTCGCTTCGGTGTTTTGGTTTGAAGCTTGCTGTAATGGTAAGGTTTCTGAAGCTTGATGTGGTACTGGTTGCTCAGAAACTGGTGCGGTTGTCTCTAAATTTGGTACAGTCGCTTCGGTGTTTTGGTTTGAAGCTTGTTGTAATGGTAAGGTTTCTGAAGCTTGATGTGGTACTGGTTGCTCGGAAACTGGTGCGGTTGTTTCTATATTTGGTACAGTAGCTTCCGTGTTTTGGTTTGAAGCTGCTGTAATGGTAAAGTTTCTGAAGCTTGATGTGGTACTGGTTGCTCGGAGACTGGTGCGGACGGTTCTATATTTGGTACAGTCGCTTCTGTGTTTTGGTTTGCAGCTTGTTGTAATGGTACAGTTTCTGAAGCTTGATGTGATACTGGTTGCCCAGAAGCTGGTAGGGTTGTCTCTAAATTTGGTATAGTCGCTCCCGTATTCTGGTTTGAAGCTTGCTGTAATGGTACAACTTCTGAAGTTTGAACTGGTACTGGTTGCCCAGAAGCTGGTAGGGTTGTCTCTAAATTTGGTGTTGTTGGGTTTGAAGCTTGCTGCAATGGTACAACTTCTGAAGTTTGAACTGGTACTGGTTGCCCAGAAGCTGGTAGGGTTGTCTCT
>NZ_RSCL01000003.1:705-91081 GCF_003991905.1 Dulcicalothrix desertica PCC 7102
GTTTGAAGCTTGCTGTAATGGTACTGTTTGTGAAGTTTGAAGTGGTACTGGTTGCTCAGAAGTTGGTAGGGTTGTTTCTACATTTGGTATAGTCGGGTTATTATTCTGATTTGATGCTTGTTGTAATGGTTTAACTTCTGAAGTTTGTGGTAATACAGGTTGACCTAAAATAGGCGCCGTTGTTTCTATATTTTGTATAGTCGGGTTATTATTCTGATTTGATGCTTGTTGTAATGCGTCAGCTTCAGAAGTTTTAGGTGATACTGTTTGTTCAAAAACAGGTGCCGTTGTTTCTAAATTCGTCGTTGTTAGGTTAGGTGTTTGGTTTAAAGCTTGTTGTAATGGTACAACTTCTGGAGCTTGATGTGGTACTGGTTGCTCAGATGTTTGTACGGTTGTTTCTAAATTTGCTGTTGTTGGGTTAATTGTTTGGTGGGATGCTTGCTGTAATGGTACAATTTCTGAAGCCTTCGTACTTGTCTTGGAAGATTTGTTTGTTTTTTTCTGTTGAGGTTTGGAATTTGATGTCGGTTTAGATTTTGGTTTTTTCTGAGATTTTTTGTTTGCTTTTTCACCTGTAGGTGTATTTAAATTACCTAAGTTATTTGAATTTAATGTCTCTGTTTGTGGATTGTTATTAACAATGCTTTGATTGTGAGTTGATAATACATCATCACTAGAAGTACTTGTGTTTTGCTCTTGATAATTCTCTAGTTCTGGAAAGTCAATACTTCCATCACTATCATTCCAAGAATTGAAATTTACTAAAGAATCAATGTTGAAAAATTTATTGTTTTGACGACGCGGTAAAAATTTGGATGTGGTTAGCGGTGTATGACTAGCAAGAGAATAAGCGGAATTGCTGAGGCGATAATTAGATTCTTGCCTCAATGTTAATTTATCGGGTTGAACTAAAGATTTTCCTAATCCAAGTCCATTTACTTTACTCCCTAATTGTTGAATGTTTTCCATATATAACTTTAATCCTATTTAATCCTTGATTTATTTGGAAGCAAAGAACCCTGACTTCGCTCTTGTTGACTGATTGCCACCACCTTTTTCTTTGCCGAATTGTAGACCTTCATAAGCTAAAGTTAATTCCTCTATTGCGGCAGCCGAACCATCTGCTTGCAGTGCAGGCGCCTTCCAAGCAATAGGAATAGCACCTATAAGTGTCCAACTCATCATTGTTTCACCAGCTTGGTTAAATACTAAAATATTCACGTTGCGTCGAGATGTTATTAGATTTTCGTCAAAAACTTCACTTATCCAGTTCCAAAAACCTGGATGGTCGGTAACACCTCGCTTTAATGTCACATCATTAAATTCTACGTGTCCTAAATACACCCTCTGTTGGTCATTAACACCTCCTTCTGGGATGACCTTTTTGTGAATTTGGGCGCCTAGTCCTGAACATTCTGTAAAAGATGCAGCGATAGTACTTTCTATCTCAATATAAAACCGATTAGTTGTAACATAATTCAATTCATGAGTAACGTTGCTGTTATTACCTGCCATTAGAACCACCTTTTTTGACCGTAGTTACTTACTCTCTCTCGTTGATTACGAATATCTTCTAGTAATAGTTCATACACTCGCTGGGTGAGTTTAGCAAGTTTAAGCGAGTCTTTGAGACATTGTTCTGCCTCGGAAGAAACTTTACTAGGATTAGATACCGCTGGAATATCGGCATATCCCGCTGTACCACCAACGTCCCCAAGGGGTGTATAAAAAATTTCTCTTTTCTCTAAGTCCATAATTGCTAACTGTGTACATTTAGCACCATCGCTGTTGTAATCAAAGTCCAACGTATGCTATTAAATCTAGGCTAAAGGCACAGCTTCAGAATCAAAAGTAGCCAAAGGTCTAACTTATATATATGTTGGATGGCACGCTTTATCATTACAATTACAAAAGGCGCCGATGCTATGAGATTGTGTGTTGGGTATCGAGGTGCCTTCACCCAACCTACAGTTCTTAGGTAAAAGTTTAAACATAAACAATTGAGTTCATAAATTCTTTACAATATTCTTGTAGATGCAACACTTTTCTAAAAATTTTAGCTAAACACACGATATTATAGTGGTCATAGTTTAAGATTATTCGTGTATTTAAGTAATATTACATACATATGTTCTAATTAGTGAACATATACAGCAACAGTAGATAAATAACCAATTGATACATCGATATGAAAAAAGTATTACTAGCTGCTGGATGCATTATCTTCTCTGTAATGTCGTCATCGAAGGCAATGGCTGCGGATTTTAATTTTAGTCAGTTTTTTGTTTTTGGTGATAGTCTCTCTGATACGGGTAATACATTTACTGCGACAAAAGGTACAATACCTGTACCTACAAGTTCTTTAGGACAGCCTGCTTATTTTCAGGGACGTTTTTCTAATGGTCCAATATGGGTTGATTATTTTGGTCAACAAATTGGTAAAACACCTACACCTGCCCTTCCTCTCCAATTAAATCCTAGCCTTGGGAGCCAAGGTGGTGTAAATTTTGCTTTGGGTGGCGCCCAATCAGGTATAAGTGCTACGTTCCCTGGTTTTCAAGGTGATATACCAGGTGTAGTAGGGCAAGTTGGTTTATTTAGTTCACAACCAAATGTACCTGTTGATTCAAATGCTATATACTCTATTTTTGGTGGTTCAAATGATTACATTGCAGGTAATACAAATGTTAGTCAAGTAGTTACAAATTTAGCAAGCTCGATTGATTTACTTGCTCAAAAAAATGCTAAGAATTTCTTAGTGTTTAACTTACCAGATTTAGGCGACACTCCTTTTGCAAGGGTTCGAGGTGCGACTGGAGTATTAAACGGTTTAGCACAAGAGCATAACAAGGAACTAGCATCAGCTTTGGATAATCTTCGCACTGCGAGACCCGATTTAAATATCTATTCTGTTGATATTAATACACTGTTTAAAACAGTGCGCGCAAATCCTAGCTCATTTGGTTTTGAAAATGTTGTAGATGCTTGTGTAACTGGGAATTTTTTATCAGTAACAAATGTCTGTAGTAACCCGAATGATTTTGTGTTCTTTGATGATGTGCATCCTTCGGAGCGCGCCCACAGTTTAATTGCTAGCGCTGCACTAGCATCAATTAAGAGTGGTAATAAATCAGTACCTGAACCTTCGGTGGTTGTTGGTGTGCTAACGCTTGCCTCTTTAGGCGCTGTACGAGTGCTAAAACGCAAGAATAAAAAGTTGGTACTTCTTAAATAATTCTATCCTAACCGCTTCTAAAAATCTAGGAAAATCTAGTTTCCTCTATCCAAGTCCACGGTATAACTTACTTTGAATAAGAATGGAAACGCTACTAAGTAGACTTGGATGCTGCCCGACGTTCAGTTTTTACACGTACTTGCTCGACAATATCCTTAACCACCATTCTCCAGTTAGGGACGCTGAAATAATCGTGCCGTGACTTGATTATGGCAGCGTTCAAAGTGATTTTATTCAATTTCGACCAACCGCTCCATACGTGTTTTCTTGGATTCACTTCAAGATAAGCGGACACGGATGCGGGTAATCTCTCAGACAGATTCATTCCTCTTCTTGCTATGACTAAAGCAGCTGCAACATCGCTACTTAGACCATACATTTTGGAATATTTTACTAATCCAATAATTGACGTGTAGGCAGAATTCTTTTTATATAAACTAATTCCTCTGTTTGAAAGTATTGATTCAAGGAATTGATACAATTTACTGTAAGCAAAATTTGATAACATTCGTGCATATTTTCTACCTTTCTCCCGTAATAATTCTTTTTTCTTGCTAAAATCTAATTCCTCACAAATAACTGGACAAGCATATTTAGTTGCCAGTGTTGCTAGTTCAAGACTTGCGTTAACTAACTGTTGGGAATTAAAATTTTTACCGAGACCGGATTGTAATGGAATAGTACCAAATTCTTTTAAATTGCCACAGTTATCTACATAAGCCCAACCTATAGACCCAGGATTTATGTCTATACCAATAGCGCCGTATTGAATTGCTCTACTAACCTTGGGCACAGGTTTTGGCGTGAATTGTACTGCTACAATCCAACGATTATTTTTTCTATAAAAGTGCCAAGTTTTAGCTCCGCATAAAGGCAACCTATTAATATTTCTATCAAAGTTTCCTATCTCAGTTTCAACGTATTTACCATAAGACGCTTCTAAACAATATGGGACACGGAATGAAAGTTTTAAACCATCATATTGACAAGTTTGATTACCAAAGCTTTCATCACTTGAACCAACTATAAAAACTTCACTGCTTGCAACCTTTACTCTAAGACGTGCCGTTTTTAGGTGAGCTATTTTCTGATCAAGTTGGTAGACATAACGTTTTTTGTTATGAATTTGGAATTTGAGACTGTGCCAATTAGAACAACCTGTGTTTAAATCGCAGCATAAAGGAAACTTGCATCCAGTTTTGGATTGGAGCCAGTTTTTCTTCGCATAAAATTTCTGACTGTCTAACAGTCTTTTTTCAGCATTTTTAATCCATGTCAATGCTGATTTTAACTTTCCTTCTAGCTGTTTTATATGGTTTTTGCGGCATTCTGAAGCTGAACAAACTTTGCTTAATGCGAGTGTTATTACTCCATTAACTTGTCTTTTACTTAGATTAAACTCTTTTTGTAGTTGCGTATTTAATTGACTTTTTATTTTTTCAAAGTTGTTCGATGACAAGATAATATCAACAGCCTTGATAGTTGCTTGTCTGAAAAGTAATGAGAAATCCGTCAAGAACATTTCAAACTTAGTAAAACCAAGATTGTTCATTTCTTTTGACGGTGTTGGCAATCCTTTCACATAAGTGATGGTAGACATTTAACGACCCAGAATCACGCCCGATAAATATCTACATTAATCTAGACTATTCTGGCTGTCAAGAGCTTTGACAATATTTTTCAAGATTTCTTGATTTTTTCGAGAACGACTACCGTAAAGACGTGCGGAGAAAACTGTTATAATTTCCAAAACGTCTTTGGCTAAGTCTTCCTCAAACGAAGCATCTTCTTTCTTATTGAGGATAATAACTTCCACCCCGAAATGCTCGCAAAGTCCAAAAATCAATTCGGAACCAAATCTTAACAACCTATCTTTGTTAGTAATAATCAACCGATCAACTTCTTCAATTAGAATTAAATCGATTAACTTCTTCAGTCCCTTTTTCTTATAATTAAGTCCACTACCTAAGTCTTGAATAAGGATATAGTTGTAATTTTGATGTTCACAGTATGCAGACAGAACCAATGCTTGTCTCTCTAAATCAGCTTTTTGGTCATGACTAGACACTCTTGCATAAGCTACTGTCTTTTTATCTGTATTGTTGTTTGCACCCAAAAGGTCAGAAAGTTTGTACCTGCGATGCCCACCTTCTGTCCTTACAGGTATTAATATCTCTTTTTCTTCCCAAAGTCTCAACGTATCAACACTTACACCTTTTATTTGGGCTGCTTCTCCTATCGATACATATCTTTCCATGTCTTCAGCTATAATCTCGTAATTTACTTACTAATTATCGGAATACCTAGGTATTTCAGCAACAGTTGTCAACCCCTGCCCTTGCCAAGGATAGGGGTATAAATTATCCAACAGATACAGTAAAAGTAACTAAGTTATCTTGACCGAGTTGTAAAGTATCACCGTTGAGTATGCGGTAAGATACACCAGCATTAAGAAGATTTCCGTTTAAATAAATTCCATTTGTACTTGTATCAACAAGCATATAAGCGTTTTGCGACCAGTCCCAAAATATACGAGCATGGCGCCGAGAAACAATACCTTCTTGAGGAATGCCTGTTAAGTCAATTTCTGGTGGAGTTGGCATACTTTGAGTACGGCGTCCGAGCGAACCGACTTCACCCGATAGGTAAAATTCTCTGCCGGTGGAGTGGATAAGTTTGAAAACTGGCAGTCTGGAAGAAGGTACGGAGGGGGCAGGTGGAGGTGGTGAAGTATATCCACGCTCCTGATATTGTGTTGAATAATTTGGATTTGAATTTGGATTTGGATTTGAATAATTAGGAGAAGGAGGAGGTTGATAGTTCGGTTGTTCTTGTATTGGTGGTGTCGGTTGAGCAGGTGGTGGGTTACTCCCTTGAGGAGGAATTACATTACCTAAAGGAGTTGAACACCAAGGACATACCTTGGCATTATTTGGCAAGGCACGATTAAAATACTCGCAGCTAGGGTTTGGACACCGATTCGCAGGCATAATTTATATCATTAGGCATAGGTTGTAAGGGAACAAGACCTACCTTATTTAGTAAACACTGACCTTGGCGGGTTTTCAGCATATTAGCAAAAATTAACCCCGTTGGCTGAACATCACTCTTTTTAGGATACACTACATACACTGCATACCCCAAAGGATATTTTACTATACCATCTGATTCAAATGTTTCGACATCAAAGTAATTGGCTTTATCACATAAGTCATCTGTTGGGTTAATTGCACGCCTTGTAACGCGACGAAATAGTGGTTGAATCATTTGGTCATTTTTATCGACTATTGCTAGAGGATAACCCGAACACTGATCCCAGGTTTTGCTAAGAATACCGAAACTGATGATACCAGTAGTTTTTTTGTTTTCAATTGCTGTACGTATCCTGATTTGCGTAGTACCTGTGTTCTCACGAAATTGAGCAAACTTCTGCTCAAATAAACTTATATATTGCTCATTGTTTGCTAGAACTAGCTTTTTGAATTGCTGTACTGCCTCTGGTTCGGTTGGAACAAAAGGTTCAATCTTAAGACTAGAAAGATTTGGGTTAACTTGGCGCCAGTCTGTATATTCGCCTGTATATATCTTACGCAGTTGTTCAAGAGAAATTTTTCCACCCAAAGCGGCAGGGAGATTAGAGTTGTTTTTACTAAACGCGACAAATACTAGCAAACCATCATAAGCAACTTTCTTGTTGTTTAAATTTATCATTTTCTCTTCTAATGAAGTCATAGCAAAGTCTTTTGATTGCTTTTCTACTTCACCTAACACTATTTTTAAAGGTTGACTAGCTGTAGCAATATTCTCGGATACAACTCCTTGATACTCAAATGTCGTGAAAGCATTTTGTATGGGCTTGGTTAATATATCGTTTAATCTGCTCTCGTTCTCAGGCGCCTGTGTCAAAATAAAAGTCCAAGTGCCATTTTGTTCTCCAGTGTATGTAAATTTACCAGGAGGTACGTTATTTACGTTGGAGAAATTCGGCACAAGTGCTTGCCAATCTGCAAATTTATCGTCATCCATTTTTTTTAGGTGCCAAAAATAATACCAGGCGCCACCAATCAATAAAAAGGCTAGTATCAAGAGCCAAAACCAAGGGTTTAAAAAAAACTTCGGGAAGCGTTTGTGTTCTTCAAGGTCAGACGATGGTAGTATACCGCTTTGATCAGGTTTAGGAAGTTTTAGCAGTTCAGTACGCGCGATTTCTGCACTTTTATAACTCGTGTCAAGAGAAAGCAAACGATACAGGTACTTCTTTAAATGAATATCAGTATCAGGCCATGCTTGATCCTCTTTAGGGTCAACAGATTGTGTTTTGCCGACCCACAACTGAAATGCTACTAACCCTAAAGCTTCTAAATCTTGTGCCATTGTTGTAACTGCGGGTTGAGCAATGCTAGGAGGAACAAACAGGTTTTCCCAGATGGCTATATCACAAAGGTATGTCACAAATCTCTGTTTATTTTCTACTTTTATTAATACGCTATCTAAATTAATGTTGCCATGCTCCAAACCTCGCTGGATTTGATTCGAGGGAAAACGTAGTTTTTGTGAGTGCATAAATACTAAAGTTTGTAGCACCTCATCTAAAAACTCGCGGACTTGCTCTGGCTCCATTGCACCATATTGCTTTAAGTACTGACGTAAAGTTTGGGATGGTTGTATATCTTTAGTAATTAAATAGCAGCGTTCTCCCTGTTCGGGTGCAATAGCTTCCCAAGTTTGAATCAAGCGAAAATTTTGAACTCGACCATCTGCTAATTCTACTCCTCCTATGCGTTTAAAAGTTTCTTTACGTTTGAAAGTTTCATCTAGGTTAAAACTACGACTCGGTAGTAAGTATTCTTTAATTAGTACTGGCTGTTGGTCTCTTATCTGTACACCCGAATATAAACGTCCAAACCCCCGCACACCCAAGTACTTTGTTACCCGATAACTACCTCTGTATCCTTTAATTTCTACTTCATCTGGTAAATTTGTTGGAAAACCACACTCAAAACAGAACTTAGCTCCCTTGACTTCCTTAATGGTTTCTAATGGTTTATCGCAATTCAAGGGTGAATTGTAAGAACACGGATACTCTTTGTAAAATGATTCTATAGAAAGCATATACAAGTGAAAAATAAATAAAATACTAAGCTTGGACTAATCCTAATCTGATTGCAGTTACAATTGCCTGAGTTCTGCTACTAACTTTCAATTTCTCGAAAATACTTGTAAGATGAGCTTTGACTGTAGCGACGGTTACATACAGATTTTTGGCAATTTCGTCATTCGAGGCGCCTTGAGTTAACAATTGTAAGACTTCTTGTTCTCTTTCAGTTAAGTGCAATTGATGAGATGCCTTAGAGACAGCACTAGCATTTTGCTGAAAACAACGAAAAAATCCACTTGCTGCTTCTGGTGGCAAATATATTTCTGACCGAAGTACTGTGTTTATTGCATCACAAAGCTGATTTGCCACACGGTTTTTAAAAACATAACCAGAGGCGCCTTTTTGCATAGCTTGAAAAACCCAATCATCTTCTTGGTGAGCAGATAATACCAAGATTTTACCAGCGTAAGAAATATCTTTCAATCGTTCTATTGCGGTAATTCCATCGCTATTTACCAATTCTAAATCGAGCAAAATTATATCTGGATTTTTCTGAATTGCTAATTTTACAACTTGCTCGACACAATTAGCTTCACCAACAATGTTTACAGCAAATGAAGCACTAGTACTATAAAAAGTTAGAAGAGTTCGCAGTCCTTCACGAAAGCGTTCTTCGTCGTCTACAAGCACAATAGATATTAGTTTATTGTTCATAATCTTTTCCATTTTAGTCTGCTCGTCCCTTAATTCTTTTTAGTAGGTAAAATTATAGAAAACTGTGTACCTCCTCCTGATACACTGTGTGCCCAAATATTTCCATAATGGTCTAATACTATTTTCTTGGCTATAGTTAAACCTAACCCTGTACCTCCTGGGCGCCGTGAGTAAAAAGGGGTGAACATTTTTTGCATGTCTTCTTGTGATACTCCTGGTCCTTCGTCTAAAATCTTGATTAATATTTCTTCATGAAATACTTGCCAGCTAAAAGTAATAACGCCATTTTCATAGCTAAAGTGAATTGCATTGCCAAGCAAGTTATCAAACACTTGCTTCATCTGCAATCTATCTAACGGTAATGTAGCAGATGTTTGAGGTACATGAACTTTTAATTTTTTGTCATTAATTAATGGCTGAAAAGATTTTATACTTTCGTCTACTAGGCTTCTTAAGTCTTGAGAAGTTATCTTTAGTATAGTTCCTTGACCGCAGGAGATGATGTCCGTTAAATTTGCGTCTAAATCTTCTACGCTCTCACAAATTACTTTTGCTTGTTCAATATACGAGCTATCTTGCAGTCCTATAAGTAAATTTTGTGCATAAAGTTTTATCAATGCTATATAGTTCCGCAGTTGATGACCAACTTTATGAAGGACATGCTCTAGTAACTGAATTTGATATTTATGCTGTAATTTTTCTGAGTAAACATCAATATATTTACCTAGAATTTTTGCAGCATTCCTTACATAATTTTGAAGTTGTAAAGAAAGAGGTTTATGAGTAACTATTTGGATGTATTCTGGTTTTTGATTTTTATAGCCGATAGGACAAACATAAGTAAATGACTCAGTAGGATGTGCGAGTTTAAACTCCGAAACATCCCACACGTGAGGAAAATCTGTTAACCAAGTTTCTGACCTGATATATGCTATATCTTTTTGAGAAAAACTAGGTTGATTATCTGCGTAACAAATTACCTCTTCATGTGATTTTGATACTGAATCGTAGTAGACAATACGGGCAAAGCAAATTGTTCCCTGAGAAACTAGTTGCTCTGCTTGCAGTTCTACAAAGCTTCTGACACTTTCTACATTTGGCGCTTTCTTTAAATGAAAGTCATTTTTTGGTGTCTCGAGAGAGAAGCTGATGGTCATAGCTTTACTCACCTTCACAACTAAATTTTCCCTTTACTCTTATTTAGTGGGGGTTTAAATAGGGTTATGCAATATGAAGCTGTTTTGTTAAGTTTTCTTAATATATCTTTATATTGCGTACAAATCGGGCTTCCTTATGAAAAATTAATTTTTTATTTGTAAAGTTTATTGTATGTAGCTCGGTCTGTTGAAGGTTTAGGAATTATAAAAATGCTTCAGTTTCCTAAAGATATATCAATGTAGTAATAAATTTGGGGTAACGGGCAAGGATTAGAATTCCACAAAGCTGTTGTATAAAGCTGTTGTATAAAGCGAAATCAAATCTCGACAAAAGTCTAATTACCACAAAGGTTTGCTTCTTATAACCTAGATGTATACGAAAAACATTCTTTTGTGCGTGTAGAAATCATGCGAACACATGCTTATTTTTATTCTTCAAACCCTAGCTTCTATTCTTGCTGGAGGTACATCAGTTAATAATACGGAACAAATTGAGTTTAGTCATCCGAGTAAGCGTAAAGAAGAAGGTGGTGGCGCCATTCTCAATTTGTATATATATGATGTTCGTGAGAGTAAGCAGATCCAACATTCGGGAAGGCAAGTTGAGCGCAAGCTAACACAAGCTTTGCAACCTGCTACTGTAAACTGGTCTCCATCCTGGTTTGATGTCTCTATGGTGCTAACGGCTTGGGATAGGACAGCTTTAGGTGAACATTACCTGCTGTCGCAAGCTTTGGCGTTACTACTGCGTCACCGGGCACTGAAGGAAGAGTTTTTGGTACCGGAGTTGCGCGGTTTTGGAAGTTTGAATATGACGGTTTGCGTGGAGCCGCAAATTGAGGCTGGGTCTTTATGGAGTGCGCTAACTATACCTTTACGTCCAGCTTTGTATTTGATGGTGACAGTGCCAGTAGAGCCGCAAGTGTCTCCAGTCTCTCTAGTTTGGGAACGAATTTTTCGACTTAAGAATAGTTTTGATACTGAAAATCTAGGTGAAAATGGAAATGGAAATGGAAATGGAAATATTGAAACTATCACCAAGCGGGTAGTAGTCGCAGGAGTTGTCAGAAGTGCTGTTACCAATCTGCCAATGCAGCAAATAGAAGTTAAGGTGATAGGAACACAAAAGTCGTCTACTACCAATAAAGAAGGGTTATTTTATTTTGAAGAACTTCGTAATGGTAACTACGTGTTAGAAATTACGAGTTCAAGATATTTACCCTGTCAAGTGAATGCATTGGTAGATGGTGTGGGCTGTACCTTCAAGGAAATCTCGTTAACTCCTGTATAGTGCTGAGTGCTGAGTGCTGAGTGTTGAGTGCTGAGTGCTGAGTATGGTTGTGGGTGGGTGATATTTTTTACATTGATTAGATTGGAGATATTTTTAATGCCAAGACTTGATTATTTTGCTCCTGGTGTCTATATCGAAGAAATAGACCGAGGTAGTCGTCCTATAGAAGGTGTTAGTACGGCAATAGCTGGATTTGTTGGCTTTACTGAAGATGTGCGCGGTGGGGCTGAGTTGTTTAAGCCGATGCTTGTTACTAACTGGACGCAGTATTTAAACTACTTTAGTCGTCCTAATTCGGATGGTTATACAGATTTTAATGCTTACTTGCCTTTTGCTGTCTACGGCTATTTTATGAATGGTGGTGGCCGCTGTTGGATTACGAGTATTGGTACGCAGTTACCTAACGCTCCTAAAACACCTGACCCACAACCAGCTTCATTGCGGATTACTGGTCGAGGCAACCGTCCGGCGCTACGTTTTAATATGCGTCCTGAGCAATTAGCAGGCGGCACGATTACTATCTTGATTAGTGATAGTGGACCTCGTGCGTTACCAGAAGGAACAGAAGGGTCGGCACCACCAAATACAGGTGAATACTTTAAGGTGCAAATTCGTCGAGGAGATGAAACGCTTGAAGAGTATGACAACTTGACGATGAACCGTGATGGGAATGCTCAATTTGCTACTTATGCGGTTGCGGCATTGCGAAATTCGATGTTCATAACTATCGAGGATATATCTCAAACTGGACAACCTTTAGCGCGTCGTCCTGGGAACGGTCAATACGAACTTGCAGCACCATTACTTGCCGCAGAACCTGCTAGATTTTCTAGCGATGTTGAGGGTGTACGCGACGACCGTACAGGGGTACGTGGTTTATTTGAAATCGATGAAATTACGATGGTTGCTTGTCCTGATTTGATGCGTGCGTATCAGTCAGAGTTGATGAACTTAGACCAAGTTCACGGCATAATGGAATTAATGCTTAGTATGTGCGAAGGCGCCAACAATGGTGATATTCCCAACCCACCTAACCGCATGGTAGTTCTTGATTCTCCTCCTGACTGTCCCAAACCACAGCAGGTTGTAGAATGGTTGAACCGATTTAATCGTCGTTCAATGTTCGGCGCCCTTTATTATCCTTGGATTAAAGTCGCTAATCCCCGCGACCGTGGTAATCCAATTAGTGTTCCTCCTTGCGGTCATGTTATGGGAGTTTGGGGTCGTACTGATGAAACTCGCGGAGTTTACAAGGCGCCTGCCAACGAAGTACCTAGAGGTGTAATCGGTTTAGACTACGATACTAACTTCCGTGAGCAAGAACTTTTAAACCCATTGGGTATAAATTGTATTCGTAGATTTCCAAATCGAGGTATTCGGATTTGGGGCGCCCGTACACTAGTTGAACCTGATAAAACTGAATGGCGTTATATCAGCGTTCGTAGATTGATTAGCTACATCGAAAAATCTTTGGAACTAGGTACTCAATGGGTAGTATTCGAGCCAAACGACGAAGATTTGTGGGCGCGCGTGCGACGAACAGTCAGTAATTTCTTGGAAAGAATCTGGCGTGAAGGAGCATTATTTGGTGCCTCGCCCGAACAAGCATTTTACGTCAAATGCGATGAAGAATTAAATCCACCAGAAACCAGAATTTTAGGTCGTTTATACATTGAAGTCGGTTTATGTCCGGTTAGACCAGCAGAATTTGTGATCATCCGTGTCAGCCAGTGGAACGGAATTGAAGACGACGAACAATAGAGACGCTGCTCCCTTTCGTCTTTACCAATGATTCATTTGAACAAATAACAATTACAAAGGAGTTAAAACACCATGCCAGGAGAATTTCTTACAGCTTGTAAATTTTACTTTTCAGCAGGCGACATCACAGATAAATTCATCAAAGAAATCAGTGGCTTGGGTATAGAAAATACCCCCGCACAAGAAGTTCACGGCTCATCAAAGCAAGGAAAACTCTCGCGGCAAGCAACGCCTACTGTTGTAAAATTTACAAATATAACAATAAAAGTTATCGCTACTGATGATATAGACCTGTATAAGTGGTATCAAGACTGTAACGAAGACATGGGAGACCCGCGAAAATGGTCAGATAATCGTAAGGAAGGTTCAGTAGTTGCTTACGACCAAAAAGGTGAGGAAAAAGCACGTTGGGACATCAAATTTTGTTATCCCTGTAAATACACAGGTCCTACCTTAACAGCATCTGGTGGCGATATGGCAAATGAGACCATCGAATTGGTTCACGAAGGAATTAAACGTGTGAAGTAAGAGGGGGTAAAGGGGAAAGGAACGGGGGGAAGAGACAGTGGTACAAGCAGGTGGACAAAATTCCGAAATTCTTACGGCACATCGTTTCTATTTAGGACTAGCGCTAGACGGGCAAAAAGAGTCTGAAGCTTACTTTTTGGAGTGTCAAGGTTTTACAAGAACACAGGATGTAATTGAAATTTGTGAAGTTACTTCTCAAAGTTTGGGAAACGGACAATCTAAAGGTTTGCCAGTTAGAACCAAAATTCCAGGCAATGTTAAGAGTGGCAATATTACCCTTCGTAGAGGTATGACCAACTCGGTAGATTTTTGGAACTGGTTTGATAAGGTTCAAGCAGGTCAATGGGCAAAGCAACGAAAACTAGTTTCTTTGTCGATTTACAATCAAGCAAGTGTCGAAGTTGCTAGGTTTGAGTTAGCTGGAGCTTGGCCGACTCGTTACAAAATTGCCGATGTTAATGCGCGCAGCACTGAAATAGAAATTGAGGAAGTCGAAGTTGCTTTTGAGGAATTTAAACGGGTGAAATAATTGGAGGTCGAAGACAGACTATGTTTGCTACAGAGTTTGAGTTTACATTGCCGAAGGGATATATAGACACCTCGGGCAACCTCCATCGTAAAGGTGTAATGAGGTTATCAACAGCGATAGACGAGATTTCACCTTTACGTGACCCGCGCGTAATTGCGAATCCTGCTTATGCCACCATTATTATTTTGGCGCGCGTGATTACTTGTTTAGGCGCCTTATCTGAAGTAACCCCTGCAATAGTAGAAAACTTTTTTAGTCAGGATTTAAATTACCTCCAAGATTTCTACCGTCAAATCAATGGGTTGGAAGATAAATCCTCACAAGAAACAGTAAATTCTTCTGAACCAGCTGTTTGTTAAGTGTAAAAAGAAGACCTTAAATTATGCGCCGTAAGCAACTTTGTACTGAATTTAATTTTACGCTTCCTAGAGGATTAATTGACTCGCAAGACCGAGTACATCGTCATGGTGTAATGCGTTTAGCTACTGCCAAGGATGAAATTTGGGTGCAGCAAGAACGTGTAGTTCAGGATAATCCAGCTTACGGCGCTTTAGTTATGCTTTCGCGCGTTATTTCACGCTTAGGTAGTCTTAACTCTGTGACTTCTGAACAGTTAGAAGGGTTAGTACTACGTGACATTTCATACCTGAGAGAATTCTATAATCGAATTAATCAGCAAGGAAATACGCATATTCCAACGCATTGCCCACATTGTGATACGCAATTTAATGTGAGGTTAGAGTTCGCGGGGGAGTAATGAGCTACCCCTCAGATACTTTGTATGAGGAGGTAGCTTTTATTGCTTATCATTTCCATTGGTCGCAAGACGATATTTTAAACCTAGAACATATTGCTCGCCAGCGATGGGTAGCCCAAATAAATAAAATTAACCAGAAAATCCACTATTAAATTAACTACAACCTGAATATGAAAGTAAAAGTTACTACATCTCCAACACAAACCGAATTCGAGGAAGTTGACCTTACTTTAACAACTAGACGAGGAAGCGAATGTTTAATAGGTCGTTCTCCTGATTCTGATTTAGTTCTCGATAGCGATGATGTTAGTCGATTACATGGAAAGTTCTTTTCTCAAGGAGGAAATTACTATTTCTGCGACGTTGGTAGTAGAAATGGCTCTATAGTCAATGGTAAATTGGCTGAAAAAGACCGTTCATACGTACTAAGAAATGGGGATATTATCCGCATTGGTGATTTTATGCTGATGTTGGAAGATGAAATGCCTGATTCCCAGCAAGCGGAAACTGTTGTTAGAATTATTAATCCTTCGGTATTTTCTAATTGGCGCTCTCAAAATGAAGGTGTTGCACAGGAACCACAACCTGCGATTAATCAATTAAGTAATGAATCAGTTAGTTCGCACCCCGCTGAAACTCCTCATGAACAAAAAGAACAACAAGAAGTTGTCAATACCTCAAGAGAGGTAGAACAAAAAGAACAACCAGCAGAACAAGTTGAACAATCTGAACCAACTTTTATTCAGCCAGAAAATATTACTATACCTCAGAGCGCTATTGAATCTCCACACGAAAGCAACGAAGCATTTGAACATCATGATGAGCCTACTGTAGTTCCATTTAGTGATATCAACCAACATAACGCTGCAACTGATGTTGAACATCAAACCGAGAATGTTGCTAGCACAGAACATGAGTTGGAGCAAGAGGACTTAAATCACGATTACACGGTTGTTCAAGCACACGATGTTGTTAGTCAAGATAATGCTGCAACTGATGTTGAACATCAAACCGAGAATGTTGCTAGCACAGAACATGAGTTGGAGCAAGAGGACTTAAATCACGATTACACGGTTGTTCAAGCACACGATGTTGTTAGTCAAGATAATGCTGCAACTGATGTTGAACATCAAACCGAGAATGTTGCTAGCACGGAACATGAGGAAGTTGCAACACATACACATGACGAGCATGAAACAGAAGAAGCTCATCATGAGGAAGCGCGCGAAACTATCGAAGCTGTAAGTAATGATAATGAGAAGGTGGAAGTAGATACACCATCTCAACAACATGTAGAGGAACAATTAGAGGAAGAATTAATGCCTGAAAGTGTTTCTGTCTCAACACAACCGCTCAAGGGCGAAGAAATAGCTACTAGTCACGACGAAGAAGTTTTATTAGACACCGAAGAACCAGAATTAGAGGAAGCTGAATCAGAAAAATCATTTATACAGCTTGCTAAAGTTCTTGAAGAAAAGCAAATAGTGCTTGTAGCTCACGATAGCAAAAAATCTGAACTAACAGAGCTTGTTGCTGAACACGAGGAATTTTTATCGTACTGCTTAACAAGAACATGGCAAACTTTCAGCGATGATTTGTATAAACAAACTGGTTTAAGCGTTACGCAAGAAATTCCTCCAGCAAATTCGGGAGGGTATCAAGCTATCAACTCGTTAGTTAACTCTGGAGAAATTTTAGCTGTTATTTTCATTAGAGATTTGATGGCGCCTCAAAAGAATCAGGCAAGTGAAGAAGCTTTGTTAAGAATATGTAATATTAACAATGTTTTACTTGCTACCAATTTACCTACAGCGCGGGCAATATTACATTATCTCAAGAACTTGAAGGATTAAAACTACAGCCTGAAAAGTTAATAATTTCGTAGGGTGGGCACTGCCCACGTTACCCTCTTATATATTTATCATATGGAAAGTAATAATGTTATAGGCGCCAGTCTTTCAACAACAAGTTTAAGGTTTTACCCGAATAAAGGTGAGGTTTCTTTTGAAGTTACGGTTAATAATGATAGTGACCGTTTTGCCAATTTTCAATTAGAACTTATCGCTGCTGGTGAAATTCGGAAACTTGATTATCGCTGGTATCGACTTGAACCAGAAGTTGCTGCTGCTAAACCTCCTGGTAGCAGTACTAAGTTCCAAGTTTTTATTTTTAATACACCTATACCTGCATTTGTTGGTACAGTTAATCTGACTGTCAAAATATTTTCTCCTCAGTTAGCACGAGAGCGTAGACTTCCACTACGTTTGGAAATTGAGCAAGATGATAAACCTATTCTTCTTAGTGTTGAATTACCAATACGCGCGTTTCAAGTGTATCCTGGTAACTCGATAGATATACCTGTGCGGGTTAGAAATCAGGGACAAGTAGCTAGTAATGTGCTACTGCGTTTTACGGGTATTGATTCATCTTGGGTGACTAATAGTGCAGAACGTCGGTTTACAATAAATCCTGGTAGTCAGACAGAACTTACTTTTCAATGCCAACCACCATCTGTGGTTCAAGCTCCTAGTCAAAATTATGTCTTTACTGTTGAAGCTACAAGTAATAATAGTTATCCAGCAGATGCAAAAGGTAATATAGAAGTGTTACCTGTGGGCTTTATTAAGTTTAGCACCCCACAGTATAAACAAAGAATTCCGCAGCGGGACCCGTGGTTGCCTGACTGGAAGTCAAAAACTGCTTCATACGATTTGCTATTTAAAAATAACAGTAATCTTCGTCAAGAAATTAATGTACAAATGAGGGGTAGAGATTCAGGAAAATGTACATTTAAAAAGTTTCCTGAAGTTGCAAATCTAGATTTAGCAGAAACAGCAAAAGTTGTTTTAGAAGTTACAACAAAACGTCCTTGGGTTGGAGTTGGGAAAACTTTATTTTTAGAAGCAAGAGCAGAACTATCTGACCAAAGGCTTGGTAGTACAGACCCTGCAACTCAAAGTTTAGAGTTAAAGGTTTTACCAATTATACCACTGTGGCTTCAGTTAGCGATTCTTGCCTTGATAGCTGCTTTACTAGCTTTACTGTTTAGAGAAGAAGCTATTGCACATACAGGTTCTGTAAATTCTGTTCGTGTTAGCGGTATTGGCTCGTCTGTTGTTAGTGCTTCAGATGATTGTACACTACGATTATGGAGAATAGGTAATAATACATTGCCGCCAGAAGAAACAGTAAAATTTTCAGGAAAACCTTTAGCTTGTAGTAAACTTCAAAAACGCCAAGGATTATTAGCTATTGCTAACGATATTATTAGAGTTGTGCGGTTTGTGCCAGTCGAAAATGACCGCGTTGCTATTGGTCTAGATAATGGAGTTATCGAGTTAAGAAAAGTACCTACTGGTCAACAAAATATTACACTCCAAGATTCTAAACAACCAGGTGATAGAGTATTTGATTTAGCGTTTACTACAGACTCACTGAATTTATTAAGCGGTTCTGGCAAAGGTAAGTTAAGAAGATGGTCAAGAACAAGCGTTGACACAGAATTTCAGCAAGAGCCAGTTGAAACATTTGACTTAGAAAAACAACAAAAGTTAACACAGTTTCAAATCCGCGCGATAGCTTTGAGTCCCGACGATAAAATAATTGTTGCTTCTGGTAACTTTAATCGTTTTTTAGTACTGCCTGTAGGTTCAAATCAATCTAATAATCAGTTTAAAGGTATATCTTTGCAAAAATTAGAAAAGTTGTCAGATGGAAGAGGGGGATCGAATGACTTTGTTTTTGGGTTAGCTTTTATTCCTAGCTCGAAAGAAAAAATTCTAGCAACCTCAGATTCATCGGGGTTTATTACAACTTGGAATTTAAGCCAATGCAAAACTGTAGGCAATACTCAACAACAAATCAATAATTTGGAATGTACACCACTAGACCGTTGGCAAGGTGAGTCATCAAACCCTATACGTACTTTAGCATTCAATGAAGATGGTAGTTTGCTAGTTAGTGGTGGAGATGACGGACGAGTTATTATATGGCACTTAACTCGTGAACATAAACTCGACAAAACAAAATCACCAACAGGTAAAGGTATAATAATTTTTCCAAGTAACAAATATATCCCAAGTGACAAAAAAATTAATAGCGTTGACTTTAAAAGCAGCCAAAATGTTGTTATCAGTGGCAGTGAAGATTTTCAAGTGAGACTCCACCATATTAAATAGTAATGAAATAGTACAATTGTTATGTCTAATCCACTATCTGTTATTATTAACCCACCTGGAATTCAATATGGAATGCCAGGGGACATTGTATCATTTTATGCTGTTGTAATTAATGAAGGAGACCAAAGCGCTGTTATTGATTTATTTTTTACTTTTGATGAGACGTTTCAAAAAATCAGTGGTTGGTCTAATTCTCCAAGGGCAAGTTTAGCTGTTGCTCCGAAAGAAAGTAGTGATGAAGTAACGTTTGATTTTGAAATTCCTGCAGATGCGCTTGCGGGAACTTATGATTATACTTTTGTCGTAGATTCTCCTGAGCATTATCCCCAAGATACTCCAATAAACTTTCCAGGACAACTCAAAGTTCTACTTAAAGAACAAACTGTAATCCGCGCGTTTGACCCAAGTTTTTCGATTATACCTGCCACAAATCCAAATAAACCTATAACTTACAGGCTTGACCAACCTTTAAAAGTGGTGGTAAAAGTCGAAAATCGCTCAAACCGTGTAGACAGATTTCGCTTGACTTGTCCTGATTTAGATGATAACTGGTTTAAAATATCTTATCCTGCTAGTGGAGTGGAAGGAGTGGGGTTGTTTGATGTTAGTGCGCTGGAACTCAACCCGAATACAGAAGGTGAAATTACTTTAGAACTTCGTCCTCCTATTGATACTCTCGCTGGCAGCTATTCTCCAACAATTCGCTTGCTTTCAGAAAATAATCCAGATTTGATACTACTGGATTTGATATATATAAACATACCAAGCAATTATCAAGTTGGTGTGGAGCTTCATACTATTTTAGGAACAGTTAGCCGCAAACCTGGTAAGTATCAATTAGTACTAAATAATCAAGGTAATTTAATACGAGAGTTATTTTTTAATGCGAAAAGTAGGGATGAAGATGAAATTTGCACTTATAAATTTCAGCCTAAAGAATTAAGATTATTACCAAACATGACTGAAGAAACAATTCTTACAGTTAAACCTAGACATTGGTGGCGCCGACCTTTATTTGGTCAATCGTTAGTAATAAATTTTCAAGTTGATGTTATGGATATGCAAAGCTATCCTTTAGCTAACGCATCTCCCCAAGCTACTTTATCATGGAAAGCGCGTTCTTGGTGGCAATTTTTACTATTAATTTTACTTGGACTCGGGTTATTTGCAGGCACCTCATATATTATCTGGAGAATTTTAAACCCTGACCCTTTAAAAATAGAAAGTTTTAGTGCTGATAGTCCTATAATAACTGAAGGTGATGAAGTTACCTTAAGCTGGAGAATTAATAACTATAAACAAATGCAAAAACTGGCAGTGGTAACAAAACAACCACCAAATAATGACATTGGGCTTAATTTTGATAAAAATAGTATTAACCAGCTAATTCGACCAAGTAAAGAGAATCAAAATCCTCCCTGTAGCATAGTTCAGGAAGAATTAAGATGTAATCGTGTTCCAACCGGAATTAAAAATCCAGGTAAATACGTTTTTGAACTGCAAGCCTCTCATTTACAAGGTTCATCACTTTTTAAGCGCACAAGTCAAACCGATGTCAAAACCGCTGAAGCTGTTGAAGTTACGCAAAGACCAATCGCAGAAGTAATAGAATTTAAAGCAAATAAACGACAATATCGAAAAGGTGACAAAGTAAATCTAAAGTGGAAAATTACGCATCCTGAGTTAGTCTTTAAAGCTATAATTAATCTTAAAACTGCTGATAATTTACTAGCAATGCCGCCTTTAAATATACGATTTAAAGAGCCAAATGGTAGTGCCATTAAAAACCCTCAAGTCAAAGTTCCTTGTACACAAAATTTTCCAGATACACAATTCTTTAAATGCGAGATTGATATTTTAGTCAACAAAGTTGGAATTTTTAGTCCCGAAATAGTAGTTGAAACTTTTAATGAATTCAATAGAAAAAGTATTAAACAAGCTGAAAGTAAAATTGAAATATTGCCAAAACCATTTCAACTTATCTTTTTTAGAATTAACAACCGTGACCAACCACCAAATCTAGAACTAAAGGAAGGAGAAAAGGTTACGCTCAGTTGGAGAGTAGAGGGAGAAAATATTCAAGTTAAATTAGACCCTTATGGCAATGTCAAACCAAGTGATACAATACAACTTCCTGTTATTACTAACTTCCCATCACGAGTTGCTCTTCAAGTAACCGATAAATCTGGTAAGCAGCAACCTCAAGAAAAAGCATTTATTATCACCGTCAAACCTAAACCTACTCCGACTCCGACTCCGGCGCCTTTTCCATTTAACACCATCAACCCTAACATACCCATTCCATCACCAACAAGAAACCCTTTTATAACAAGACCCTAGTGCAGGGCTGGCAAAAATAACTTACCAGCTTACAAGGTAGAGTAGCGCTGTGGTCAGTACTGATGAACATCAATTTTATTTATAAATATCAAACCATCATTTTTGAAGAATTAAATT
Organism: Dulcicalothrix desertica PCC 7102; assembly: GCF_003991905.1. Lineage (GTDB taxonomy): Bacteria > Cyanobacteriota > Cyanobacteriia > Cyanobacteriales > Nostocaceae > Dulcicalothrix > Dulcicalothrix desertica. The sequence continues at coordinate 22,414 of NZ_RSCL01000003.1, forward strand.
CTATTACCAAAAGCCGCAATCTCATAATACTAAAATACTAAAAAAATCATATTAACTAAAGCGGAAGATTCTTACAGACAATTTGCTAAGGGTTTATTTAGTGCGCTGTTATCACCATATCGTTGTAATTAATGAGTTATATCATGTCCGGGAGCATAACCATAATAAAATCTTCGTAGAGACGCGATGTTCCTCGCGTCTCTACATGATGCGGTAATTATGGGTAATCAACCGGACATGATATTACCTAAAACTTATGATACTCTTTGGTTAAGACTTTTAACGAAAGCAAAAGTGTTGTTGGAAGCTATAAATGAGTTAGAAGCGCTCCCTGCAAGTAATGTTTTACGCTTTAAAGCTTTAAATTCATTAATGGGTTTGTATACTAATTTACAAGCTGATCAAGATTTAGATGCTCAAGACCAGGAATTAATCGCGCGGTTATCACGAATATATCGTCAGGAAATGAATTAATCATTTTTGATCCCCTACTACAGAGCGCACAGTTATTAAGGGGGATTTAGGGGGATTTCTTTTTGGTATATAGTTACTAACGAGCAATTGGAAGAATTGTTAAATTTATAGTAAATTTATATTGAATTGATCAGCTCTAGCAACATGACCTAGTAACATGCTGATACAGTAGAGATGTAAGATGTTGCGTCTTTACAGATGATTTTAACTTTTTTAATTTATATTTAATTCTTGTTTAATTTATTTAATATTTATTTAACAGTTATGAAGATTAATCAACGTCATGAGTGGTCACTGTCAACAGAACAAGCAATAGCTATTCAGGAACAGTTGAGTGGTGAGGTTATAACCGATGATGAACTTAAGCCAAATATCGAGTACGTTGCAGGAGTCGATATGGGGTTTGAGGAAAATGGCGCCGTTAGTCGTGCAGCTGTTGCGGTGTTAAGTTATCCTGACTTGCAGGTAGTTGAAACGAGTATAGCTTACCGTCCAACTGCGTTTCCTTATATTCCAGGTTTTCTTTCGTTTCGAGAAGTACCTGCGGTGCTAGATGCGTTAGAAAAGCTACAAATTACACCTGATATAATTCTTTGTGACGGTCAAGGTATTGCTCATCCACGAAGATTTGGTATTGCTTGTCATTTGGGAGTTATAGTAGATATCCCGACAATTGGTGTAGCAAAATCGTTGCTTGTTGGCAAACATCAACCTTTGGCTGATGTAAAGGGTAGCTGGCAACCTTTGATATACAAAAAACAAACGGTTGGTGCAGTGGTACGCACACGAACGGGTGTAAAGCCTGTTTATGTTTCACCTGGTCATCGTATCAGTTTGCCTACGGCTATTGATTATGCGTTGTGCTGTACTACTAAATATCGTCTTCCAGAAACAACGCGCATTGCCGACCGAATAGCTTCGGCGAGAGGCGAGGTTTCAATTGTGGAATCGTAAAATCAAAAGTTAAAGTAAAAATTTAAGAGGAGTATCTAGGGCAATTAACAATGAGCGCACTAACTTTACAGTGGTACGATGCAGGTCGAGAAAAAACTCAGACAATTTACGAACAGCAGCAGCAAACTAAGAACCCTGGAACTGTTCGCATTGGTCGCGACCCACTTCGTTGCGATATTGTTCTTTCTGACCCTACGGTATCTGGTTTGCATGTTGAAATCTTTTTTAATTTAGGGCAGTTTTTGGTTCGGAATTTACGCTCCTCGAATCCTCCAAATGTGGATGGGAAGAAATTAACTCACGGTGAACAACCTCTTAAACAGGGTAGTGTTATTTTTCTTGGGCAAGCTCAACTGAAGGTAATAGCTGTATTTTCTTCTGAAGCTAGTAGTGTTCCACCAACTGTTTTGTCTGGCCCTCCTGTTAATATACCAGTACAGGCGCCTCGTACTCCTCTTGGTAATCAGCAACAGCATGTACACCAGCACCAAGCGGCTTATGGGTTAGAGTGTCCTAAATGCCATAAAGTTTCTTCAACCGATTTTCTACATATTGGATGTCGGTGGTGCGGGACTTCGCTTGCTGCTGCTGCGAGTGTTCTCGTCGAGCCAAAGAATTAATAGTATTCGGGCGCGAACTTGTATATAGGATATATTCTAATATCATCAAATTAAATTATAAACTATTAAATATTAAGCAATGACCAGTAACCAACAAATACAACTAAGTTGGGATGACCCGGTAAGTGGGGAACGGCGTGAACCTTCTTTAAGTCCGCCAATTGCTTTTGGTCGAGAATTTGCACGAATGCCTACTGAGTATAATGGGCAACGTGTAGCGCGGATGATACTTAATAGTGATGAGATCTCTAGATTCCATGCGTTACTCGAATGGCAGCAAAACGAGCTTGTCATTACCGACCAAGTTAGTGTTAATGGCATATTTGTAAACGGTCAGCGTCAAACACGAAGTGTGATCTTAAGCGGTGATACGTTACAAATGGGCCCTTACATCATAACTATTACGCTTGTAACTGGCGCCACTCCTCCACAGGCGCCGAGTCATTCAGCAATTCAATTTAATCCTGCTACAAATTTACCTGACCCAAGTTGGCGCCATAGTCCCCAAGCGACACCATTAGGCAGCAGTTTTCCTCCTCCTTTATTTCAGCAGCAAAAAATAGCTGTGCAAGAACTGCACGCGACTGGTTTGCCTGTAGAAGAATTTGATTTTCTTTCGGTTGGTGGTGGTTTAGGCAGTTTTATTTGGGCTGACTTGCTGAGAATTTGTGGTGTTAAAACTGAGAAAATAATTGCTTTAGGTTTAGAGAAAGAACCTTACGCACGTTATAAACGTCTTTGCCTTAATTCGCAGATTCCTTTATATGAACGTTTGCGCTCAAATTCTGACTCTTGCCCTGATAATATTTGGGGATATCCTAGCTATGCATTGCGTGAAGCTTGGCGAGATGCAACAAAAGGCAAACTAAATCAAGCGATTAAACATTTATGGCAAGTATTTGCCGAACCTACTTTTGCTGAAACTTATACACCCCGTGCGGGAAATGTTTTTGATTCAATTGACCGCGAAGCCAAGCGCATAGGTTGGGATAAGATATACCGCTACGGAAGAGTTAGAGGTATCCGTAAAACTGATGATGGTAGATATTGTATCGCTTATTCGCGGGCGCCGGGTTCGCATGCGTATATGGTAACGCGACACCTGCATCTAGCAACAGGATATCCAGCTATTCAATTTTTACCAGACCTGCAAGCATATCGGGAAAAATATCAAGATTTTAAATCGGTTGTAAATGCTTACGAAGACCATGACCATGTGTACGAACAACTCGAACGTCTTGGTGGTAAAGTCTTAATTCGTGGACGAGGTATTGTAGCTTCGCGTGTTGTCCAACGACTTTATGAAGCCCGCAAGAAAAATAATAATATAACAGTATTGCATTTGATGCGTTCGCCTAAACCACAGGGTAATAAATTTCAAAAAGCCCAACGTTTAGTTAAAAACCATTATGAGTTTCAACCTTTTAACTGGCCCAAAGCTTGTTGGGGTGGAGAACTTCGCGTCATGCTCGAAAAAGCTAGTCCAGAGGAACGTAAAACCCTACTTGCAGATTGGGGTGGTACAACAACAGCCGACCGTTCGGACTGGCAACGTATTACCGAAATAGGGTTACGGGAAGGTTGGTATAATATACAGTTTGGCAAAGTCAAAAAAGTAGAGCGCGACCCAAAAGGACGGACAATTACATATATAGAAGAGCAGAATTTTGGGCAAATTACTCTCGATGCCGATTTTATTGTAGATGCAACAGGACTTGATGCCAAAGTTGAAGCAAGTCCTTTACTTGATGATTTGGTAAAGCATTACAATTTACCGCTGAATAATTTAGGAAGATTATCGGTAGCGAACAATTTTGAGCTAGTAGAAATGCGGAATGACAAAGCGAAAATGTATGCTGCTGGCGCCATTACTCTTGGTGGCCCCTATGCTGCTGTAGATAGTTTTCTAGGTTTGCAGTACGCTTGTTTGGTGTCAGTTGATTCATTAGGGGCTACACGGGCGCCTGGAGTACACCGTTTAAATTTAGTCACATCTTTTGGGCAATGGCTGAAGTGGGTATTTAATCAATCACCCTAAATATACCTTCCCATTCCATTCCCAGGCTAGTAACGCAAGTCCATTTTAATGGACTCTAAATCAAAAAGTTTTATTTAATTATGGTACTACAAGACCATTTTCATCCTCCCCTGTCACTAGGGCGCCATTGGCACTCGTTCCATAATGCTTGGGCAACATACATTGCATCTGATTTAAATTCTAAATTACCCGAAGATTATTTTGCAGAAATTAATGTACAGTTTAAGATAAAACCTATAATACAAACCGTTGAAATAAATATCTTTAACACAGAAGCAGGCGTCGTTTTAGCAGGAGCAATTGAATTAGTTAGTCCAGCAAATAAAGATAGAGCATCACATCGTAAGGCATTTGTGTCTAAATGCGAAACATTATTACGACAGGGAATTGGTTTGGTAATTGTTGATGTCGTCACCGAACGCAAAGCAAATCTTCATGATGAACTATTAAATAGAATTACTGAAGGAACATCGAATTTAGGCGCCCCTGAACGATTACAACTATACGCTACTTCTTATCGAGTAATTGAACGTAGCGGGCAACCAAGTATTGATATTTGGCAAGAAAAAATTAATGTAGGTGATACTTTACCAACTGTACCATTTTGGTTGCGAGGAAATAATTGCTTACCTCTAGAATTAGACAATATTTACAAGCGTACTTGTCAAGAACAACGAATTTATGCTGGTAGCGCTTAATTGGCAACGGATGTAACGGATAAGTTATTTTTTATTGTTACATCTGTTTATAATTTGTTGAGAATGGTTACAGTTGTTGAATTTTTCAGTAATTCTACTCTAAGAAGTATTCAAAGCCATTTGTAGAAACTTTAAAAAATCAATTTGCATGTAAAAATTATTCCAATAAAGTTTTTATTGCTCCAGATATTCCTTTAGATAAGCTTGCAAATTTCCTTTCTCAATTTGGATTTGATAAACAAGAGAAGGTTCTTGCTTTATTTAATACAACAGTTTTGGGTCAAACTAAAAATGTCTTATTTTTCACTACGAAGCGAATGATTTGGAAGGAATTTTTACAAGATGTCGGTTCCTTGGCATATCAAGATTTACATAACCCCAACAATTCGAGGAAACTTCCTAACTTTTTTGACAAAGATGAAGATAAAGATTTTGGAGAATTATTATCAAACTTAGCCGAAATGCACAATGCATAAGCAGTGTCAATAATTGTGCTACAATTTGTAGCACATAGGAGACAGATGTGCAATCATTAAAGTAATTATTTTTACAACAGAAACACAGAGGAGACAGAGAAGAGGTTCATAGTATTTGTGTATATGCCCAGGCGCCTCATAGTCTATGATTATTAATAGTTATAGTATAAACAAAGTGTATGTATAACGAACCACAAAGGTCGCTCTTAAAGTTGGCGGAATCTGGCATCATTAAATAACGCCATGTCATTCCCGTTACGTTTGTAGCTTTTTACTCGCCTGTTGATTTAAAGATGACTGAAACTTCCCCTAAACCGATTGTGACAACCGCCCCTTTTCCTGCAAATGAGGTGGAACGCTTAGAGGCGCTGCGACGGTACAATATTCTCGATACGCCACCGGAAGTTGCTTTTGACCGCATCACTTCCTTGGCTGCGCGTTTATTTAATATGCCGATTACGCTGGTTTCCCTAGTTGATGAATCGAGAGGTTGGTTTAAATCTGCCTACGGGTTTGATATGCGCGAGGTGCAGCGAGATACAACTATTTGCAGTTTTGCGCTGTTAAGTAATGAAGTTTTAGTCATTCCTGATACTAGGCAAGATAGTCGCCTAGTTTGTAATCCCTTTGTACAAAATGAACCGGGTCTGCGGTTCTATGCAGGCGCCCCGTTGCTGACGCAAGATGGTTTTAACTTAGGCACTCTTTGTTTGTTAGATACGAAACCGCGTGATGGCTTGAGTGATGAGCAAAAAAGTGTGCTGACTGACCTTGCCGCAATGGTGATGGATGAGCTAGAACTGCGGTTGGCTGCCCATAAGGTTGCTCAAATGGATGCAGCGTTGCTGGAAGTGACTCAAGGCGTTTCTACTGCGACGGGTGAAGCTTTTTTCTCTGCTTTAGTACAGCATATGCTCAAAGTGCTGGGGGTTGATTATGTCTATATTGGTTTAGTTGACCTCGATAACCAGGAAATAATTCGGACGATTGCTGCCTGTGCCAAGGGGCAGATTATTGAAAACTTTGAATATTTGTTGCGTGAGACCCCTTGCGAGCAAGTACTCCAGAAACGAAAATTGTGTTGCTATCCCCATCGAGTTCAAGCTTTGTTTCCCAAGGCGCCTCTTTTAGAACCTTTGGGTGTAGAAAGCTATGTAGCGGTTCCATTTTTTGACACCATCGGTTTACCTCTGGGCTTACTAGGGGTGATGGATGGCAACGCTTTGACAAATGTTCAACTGGCAGAATCTTTATTGACAATTTTTGCTCTACGTATTGCGACTGAACTAGAGCGACAGCAAACAGAAGCAGCACGGCAACAAGCCCAGTATGAATTGGAACGCTTGGTTGAAAAGCGAACAACTGAATTATCCCAAGCCAACGAATTACTCAAAGTGCTGCTTGATAATGTGCAGGCAGGAATCGTAGCCTGTGATGCTGAGGGAATTTTGACTTTATTTAATCAAGCAGCACGAGAATTTCATGGTTTGCCAGAGCAAGCATTGCCACCCGAAAAATGGGCGGAACATTACGACCTGTATTTGCCTGATGGCAAAACGCGGATGTCTAAAAACGAGATTCCTTTATTTCAAGTGTTACAGGAGCAGACGGTCAAGAATGTTGAAATGGTGATTGCGCCTAAACATGGAAAGGTAAAGACGCTGCTTGCTAGTGGGCAGGCAATTGTCGATAACGAAGGTAAAAAACAAGGGGCAGTTGTGGTGATGCACGACATCACCGAACGCAAAATTGCCGAAGCCGAGCTACTAATTTCTGATGTTGCTTTGCAGCAAATGCCCGATGCTATTTTGTTGACCGATTTGGAGTGTAATATTCAACGTTGGCTGGGTAATGCCGAGCAAATCTTTGGGTATACAGCCGCAGAGGTGATTGGCAAACCCGTTAGTTTCCTCCATCATCCGGATATTAAATCGACTCAGACGGCTGAAATAATTCGCGACCTTCAAGAAACTGGCGCCTTTTGCAGTGAAATTGCCTGTCTGCGAAAAGATGGCTCGCCAGTGCCAATCGAAACAACAGCCAAAACTGTGTACGACAAAGCTGGAAATGCTATCTTTATTATTAGCATTAACAGAGATATTACCGAGCGTAAACAGGCAGAAGCCGAACGTACACAATTGATGCGTCAGCAAGTTCAAGAACAAAGCGCACGTCTAAAAGCAGAAGAAGCAAATCGAATCAAAGATGAATTTTTAGCGGTGTTGTCTCATGAGTTACGAACACCACTCAATCCGATTTTGGGTTGGACTAAATTGCTTCGTGCTGGAAAATTGGATAGCGCAAAAACAGATTATGCCTTAGAAACAATTGAGCGCAATGCTAAACTCCAAACCCAATTAATTGGAGACCTTTTAGATGTGTCGCGCATTTTGCAAGGCAAGCTCAGTCTTAGTATGGCTACTGTCAATTTGGCGCCTACAATATCTGCGGCGATTGAAACTGTGCAGTTGGCAGCGCAAGCTAAATCAATTCAAATTAAGACGGTGTTTGACCCAAATGTTGGGCAAGTTTTGGGTGATTCTGCTCGGTTACAGCAAGTGTTTTGGAATTTACTTAGCAATGCTGTAAAATTCACAGAAAATGGCGGACGGGTAGAAATTAGACTGGGGTGTGTTGACTCGCAGGCTGAAATTAAAGTTAGCGATACAGGTAAAGGCATTAGTCCTGACTTTTTGCCCCACGTATTTGAGTCTTTTCGGCAGGCAGATGCAACAATAACTAGAAAGTTTGGTGGGCTAGGGTTAGGGCTAGCAATTGTTCGTCACTTGGTCGAACTGCATGGAGGAACTATTTATGCAGAAAGTCCTGGTGAGGATTTAGGCGCCACGTTTACGGTAAGATTGCCATTAATAGCCGTTGTCAAAACCTGTTGAACCTGAAGAGTTAGTCAAGCCTATCGTAACACTGACTGTTACAATTGATGCACAGAACGAACGGGTCAGGTAAACAAAATTAATAAAAGCCAAATCTATTTTGCTGGCGCCATTATTTTTGGTAATTTATAAAACAGTCTTAAATACAAAAATAAAAAATTATTATGCAAGACTCCTAATAATTTCTAAAAAAGCTAACAGTACTGGTATAATATTTTCTGGTTTCCAAGCAATACCTAACCCTGTAATCGGTGCTTCAGGATTCAGAGTACGGTAAACAACACCTGTACGCTGAAAGTTTTTCACATGGGATGGTAATAAAGAAATACCCATTCCTGCAGCAACGAATCCCAACATGACTTGCATTTCTCTAGCTGCACAAACAACATTTGGATACAAACCAGCTTTTTGATAAATATCAAAAATCTGTTCGTGTAATCCGCAACCCCTGTCACGGGAAGCTAAAATTAGCGGTTCATTAGCAAGTGCGGCAATAGAAATTTCTGAGTGTGCAGCTAAAGGATGATTCTCTGGTAAAGCCAAAACTAAAGGTTCTTGAAGCAAAATTTCCAGTTCTAAATTTGCATCAGTGATGGGTGGTGTCACGAAACCAACATCCAGATTATTTTCTGAGAGCGCAATTAATTGTTCGCTGGTGGTCATATGCTGCATGATTATCTCCACTTCAGGGAAACGCTCGCGAAAGACTTTAATCGAAATAGGTATAATGTCATACACGGATGAGCCTTGAAATCCAACCGTTAATTGACCAATTTCTCCACGATTAGCTCTCTTGATTATTCGTATTCCTTGGTCGAATCGTAAAAGAATTTGTTCAGCTTCTGTGAGGAAAATTTGACCAGGTGCAGTTAATTTTATTTGACGTGGGTTACGTTCAAATAGTATAATCCCAAGTTCTTTTTCTAAATTTTGAATTTGACGACTTAAGGATGGTTGGGTAATATTTAACCTTTCTGCTGCACGACCAAAATTTAACTCTTCCGCTACAGCTAAAAAATATCTAAGGTGACGCAATTCTATATTTTGATTCATGCTTTTAAACTATCGATTCATAGCCCAGAAGGCATTAGACTTAAATACCAGCTTTAGCATAGATTATTAGAGAAGAATAAAAAAATACCCATGAAACTTGAAAATGCTGTGGTCCTGGTTACAGGAGCAAATGGTGGTATTGGTGGTCATTGGATTCAAGGATTACGGGATAATGGAGTATCAAAAATTTATGCTTGTGTGCGAAATACGCAAAAATTAGACAGCATATTAACCACAGACCCACAAAAAATTGTTGCTGTAGAGCTTGATATTACCGATGAGACTTCCATCGCCAAAGCCGCAGCACAATGTCCTGATGTTACTTTATTAATTAACAATGCTGGTGTCGGATTTAACCAAGGTTTCATTGCCTCAAAAGACCTATCAGCAGCTAGAACCGAAATAGAGATTAATTATTTTGGAACATTGGCAATGTGCCGCGCTTTTGCTCCAGTTCTCAAAATGAATGGCGGTGGTGCAATTGTCAATATGCTAACCATTTTAGCAAAGGTCAACCTGCCTGCAAACGGTTCCTACTGTGCAGCGAAAGCTGCTACATTTTCCATGACTCAAGGGGTGAGAGCTGAATTAGCAAATCAAGGAACCCTTGTTATTGGTGTAATGCCAGCTACAGTAGATACGGGAATGAGTAAAGATTATCCTCCACCAAAAGTTTCTCCCGTAGAAGTGGTCAGGGAAGCACTACAAGCAGTTGCGAACGGAGTAGAGGACGTTTATCCTGGTGAACAGGCAAAGCATTTAGCTGCACAGTTATTGAGTGACCCCAAAGCAGTTGAAAAAGCTTTAGCGCAAATGTTACCAATGAGTTAATTTACTAGTATTTTTGTTTAGCTTGCTAACTATAGTATTAATTTAATACTAGTACACACGCGAGAATACATTTTTTAAGAAAGCGGAGAAACTAGATATGACAAAGATTCTGCATGTTGATACTAGTCCTAGAGGACAACGTTCTCACTCACGGACTTTAACTAATAATTTTGTAGCCGATTGGAAAAATAGTTATCTTAACTCCACTATTATTTACCGAGATATCGGACATCAAATTGTTCCCCCAGTCAGCGAAACTTGGATTGCAGCAGCATTTTCTCCTCCAGATACCCACACACCAGAGTTGAATACCGCACTGCAACTTTCCAATGAATTAATTGATGAACTGATTGATTGTGACCGCTATATTTTTAGCGTACCAATGTACAATTTTGGCATTCCCGCAAATTTTAAAGCATATATTGGCCAGGTTTGTAGGGTTGGACGCACTTTTGCCGTTAATTTACAAGGTGGTTATGAAGGATTATTAGTAGGGAAGAAAATGCTAGTCATTACTGCGCGGGGTGGAAGCTTTCCTGTGGGAACTCCTGCTGCTAGTTTTGATTTCCAAGAACCTTATATTCGGACTATTTTTGGTTTAATGGGTGTTACCGATATTACCTTTGTTCATGCAGAAAACCTGGCAATGAAAGGTGATGCGCGGGAACAATCTTTACAGTTAGTAAAAACTAAATTAGCAGCATTAATTACAGAGTGGAGTTAATGCTAAAAGTCAAATTTTCATTTGTTTCAGCAATATTTTTTCTGGCGACTACAGGGATAAATTTTTTGGGCGCCACAACTCCCTCATTTGCAGATACAACCAACGAAGTTATTCGTGTTACTTCCGCCAGTCAATTAAAAGATGTCGAACCGACCGATTGGGCTTTTCAAGCATTACAATCTTTGGTCGAACGTTATGGTGTAATCGCAGGATACCCCGACGCAAGTTTTAGCGGGAAAAATGCCATTACTCGCTATGAATTTGCTGCAGGTTTAAATGCTGCTTTGAACGAAATCAATCAATTAATCAGTGCTGGCAAAGGAAATTTAGTTTTGTCTGATGATCTAATCATATTACAAAGATTACAAAGCGAGTTTGCAGAAGAATTAGCCACTTTACAGGCAAGGATTAATGTATCAGAAACTCGTAATGCAGAATTGTCAGCAAACCAATTTTCTACCACTACCAAATTAACAGGACAAGTGGTGATGGCAGTTAACGCTGGTGAATTTGCTGGAGAAAAAATTATTGCTCCTAGAGGTGCCGTAATTAGTGAAAATGACCCAAATCCAACCTTTATTTACCGCAGCAGTTTGGATTTAAATACCAGCTTTAAAGGTACAGATTTATTAAAGATTCGCTTAGTAACTGGAAGTGATGGTGCAAATGATAACGCGACAGGTTTTCTCGAAGCGAATTTTGGTAGTGTTTTAGATTATTCAATTCAAGGACGAAATAATCAAATCAGTCTAGCTCGTTTATATTACAGTTTTGCCCCTAGTCCGAATTTAAAAGTTTCGATTGGACCAGCACTAGTAGCACCCGATTTTGTTGATAAAAACCGCTACGCTAATGTTAGTTTTAAAGACTTTTCTACCCAAGCTTTCGCTAACAATTTCATTTTATTACCTAGAGCAGGTGGTGCGGGTGCTGTAATCGACTGGCATCCGAAAGGTAGTTCAGTAAAATTACGAGCAGTATATATAGCTGGAGATGCAACAAACATACTACCAGATAACCAGCGCTTAATTGGAGGAGGAGGTTCAGAAGATATCCGTTTGTTCCCTAACGCTGGAGGTGGTGCAGATGGAGGTTTATTTGGAGACCCATATCAAGGTTTTGCAGAATTAGAATATTCCCCCAGTAAAGCTTTTAATGTCCGTTTGCAATACAGTGGTGGAAAAGTTTTTGGTAGCAGCTTTCAAGGAGTTGGTGTCAATTTTGACTATTCTTTGAATTCACAAATTGGTATATTTGGTCGCTACGGTTATGCAAGTTATACAAATACTAGTTTAGGTAATATTTATCCTAATTATTGGATGGCAGGATTTAGTTTACAACATTTGTTTATCAAAGGGGGTATTTTTGGAGTTGCAGTTGGTCAACCTTTTATTGAAAGCGCTGTAGGAAATAGTACGCAAACAAACTACGAATTTTTTTATAACTTCCCTGTGAGTGAGAATATTCGGGTTACACCATTACTGCAAGTTGTCACAAATCCCAGCAATCAAGATGATAATGGGAGAATTATTAGTGGCACTTTGCGAACGGTATTTTCCTTTTAATTTTCATTTCTGATATATTTTATATTCTATAATTTTTGACAAATTTGAAATATTGAGTTATCAAACAATTAAATTTTCACGTTAAACACAATGAGCAAAACAAATTTAAACTCAACTTTTACCAAAGCTACTCTTTTATTAGTTAGCACCCTTACAGTTATGTCGGGTGCAACGATTGCCCCATCCTTACCTGCAATGCGGGAATATTTTTCAAATGTACAGAATGCAGATTATTTAGTTAAATTAGCACTAACTTTACCAGCTTTATTTATTGCATTGGGGGCGCCATTAGTTGGTATTATTATTGATAGAGTCGGGCGTAAACCGTTATTAATTATTGCCTTAATTATCTACGGAATTGCAGGATGTTCCGGTTTAATTCTCAATGATTTGACTTTAATTCTAGTCGGACGAGCATTATTAGGTATTAGTGTTGCTGGAATCATGACGAGTGCCACAACCCTAATAGCTGACTACTATATTGGTGCAGCACGAGCGCAGTTTTTAGGATTACAAGCCGCATTTATGGGGTTAGGAGGTGTATTATTTCTCTCAATCGGTGGTTTTATTGCAGAACAAAATTGGCGTTATCCCTTCGGTATTTACTTATTCTCTCTACTACTTGTGCCATGTGCTTCGAGCTTTTTACTGGAACCAGAACGTAACCAACCCGTAAACAAAAATCAGGAAATAGTTACACAGACTCAGAAATTGCCGTTTAACTTAGTAATTATCACTTATGGAATTGGTATATTAACCCAAATTGTATTTTATTTAATCCCCGTACAATTACCCTTTTATCTCAAACAGTTATTTGGTGCAGGTGCATCTCAAAGTGGAATTGCGATTGCATTAGCGACTCTATTCTCGGCGATGGCTTCGCTGTTATATAGACAAATCAAAGCCAAATTTAGTTTTACTGCTATTTATGGCATCGCGTTTCTAAATATAGGTATAGGTTATTACTTTATTAGTATAGGAAAAGCATATCCAATTATTTTATTGGGATTAGTGATTGCAGGTTCCGGTTTGGGCTTATTAATGCCGAATATGAATCTTTGCCTCATCTCCGTTACACCCGATACAATGCGGGGAAAAATTATTAGTGGGGTGACAACATCACTATTTTTAGGACAGTTTCTTTCACCTTTGTTAAGTCAACCACTGAGTGCAAAAGTTGGTTTAGCTAACACCTACGCATCTGCAGGAGGATTTATGTTCGTTTTAGCAGTAATGGCATTAATCACCTTGTATAAATTTAAATCGTAGATTAATGTGTTTTTCAATGTTTTATTAATTATAAAATATAGATTGTTTTTATATAAAACTTACAATATTGGTGCGTGACGCTACAAGTTTGTAATATAAGTATAAATTAATCGTAGCCTGATCGCACCCTACGATTAATTTGATTATTGTTCACAATTAACTACAACAAGTCTTATAACTTTGTTAAATATTATGTAAAGAATATTTACAAATATATTGACAAAAGGAAATATACTTATGGTAGCTTCAGTTGAAAAGAATCAGCGACACCAGGTTGTAGTCATTGGTGGTGGCTTTGGTGGAATGTATACTGCAAAGGGGCTTGCTTCTGCAAATGTAGATGTTACTGTTATTGATAAACGTAATTTTCATTTGTTTCAACCACTTTTATATCAAGTTGCTACAGGTACGCTATCACCTAGTGATATTTCCGCGCCGTTACGCTCTATACTTAGCAAAAGCAAGAATACAAAAGTTTTGCTGGGAGAAGTTAAGGACGTTGATACTAAAACACAAGAAGTGATATTGAATGATCGAGTAGTACGATACGATACTTTAGTTGTTGCTACAGGCGCCAATCATTCGTATTTTGGTAATGATCAGTGGAAAGAAGTTGCTCCTGGTTTAAAGACTATTGAGGATGCGCTCGAAATACGTAGTCGGATATTTAATGCATTTGAGGCAGCAGAAAAAGAAACTGATCCCCAAAAACGCCGTGCTTTGTTAACCTTTGTGATTGTGGGTGGTGGTCCAACGGGGGTAGAATTATCTGGCGCCATTGCAGAGTTGGCAAACAAAACTCTTCAAGAAGATTTTCGTAATATTGATACCTCAGAAACAAAAATTTTACTATTGCAAGGCGCCGATCGTGTTCTCCCAGGTATGGCACCTTCTTTATCGCAAGCAGCAAAAGCATCTTTAGAAAAGTTGGGTGCGAGTGTACAGACACAAACGCGCGTAATAAATATTGAAAATAGTGTAGTTACTTACAAGCAAGGGGATGAGTTACACGAAATTGCCTCCAAGACTATATTGTGGGCAGCAGGTATTCAAGCTTCAACAATGGGAAGAATTCTAGGATTACGTACAGGTGCGGAGTGCGACCGCGCTGGACGAGTTATCGTCGAACCAGACTTGAGTATTAAAGGGCACAAAAATATTTTCGTCATCGGAGACTTAGCCAATTTTTCTCACCAAAACGAGCAACCGCTTCCAGGTGTGGCGCCAGTAGCTACACAAGAAGGTGAATACGTTGCGAAATTAATTCAAAAACGTCTCTCTGGTAAAACTATACCAGCATTTAAATATAATGATTATGGCAGCCTAGCAATGATTGGACAAAATGCTGCTGTTGTAGATTTAGGTGCAATCAAGTTAAAAGGTTTCTTTGCATGGATATTCTGGCTATTAATCCACATTTATTTCTTAATTGAGTTCGACAGTAAATTCTTAGTAATGTTCCAGTGGGCATGGAACTATATCACCCGCAAACGTGGTTCAAGATTAATTACTGGTCAAGAATCTTTAACATTGGCTAAAGTCATAACAAAGCAGCCTACTATAGAAAAAACGGTAAAGGTTTAGTATAACAAAGCAACACCACCCTTTTCGATTTCCTCTACAACAGCAACGGCGCAAAGTATCCCATCTTCAGCTTGAATTTTAGCTCCCAGATTAGCTGCTCGCTCACGCATTGTGGAATCTGCCAAAGTTTTTTGAATAGCTTGTGCAAGTCTTTCAGCGGTTAGTTGCTTACGCGGAATTGGTTCTGTCCCAACGCCTAATTTCGCGACGCGCTGCCCCCAAAAAAACTGATCACCAAAGAAAGGAATGATAATAGAAGGAACGCCTGCTCTCATACCAGCGGCTGTCGTACCGGCGCCACCGTGATGCACTACAGCTGCGACACGAGGGAAAAGCCATGAATGCGGTACTGAGTCTATAAGATACACCGTATCTGGTAAATTATCTGAGTGTAAACCACCCCAGCCAGACAGCATAATGGCACGTTGTTGAGTTTTGGCTAGAGCTTCCAAAATAAGATTGGCAGTCGCTTCTGGATTTCGATTGCCCATACTCCCAAACCCAATATATATAGGAGGTGAACCAGCTTGCAGAAAATCAACGAGAGCGGATGGTGGGTTCCAATCAGGCGCCTGCTGAACATTTACATCTAAAAACCAGTAGCCAGTAACATAAGTATTATTCCAATCAGATGGTTTAGGAATAACTGATGGGCTAAAACCATAGAGAGTTGGATATTTTTTAAGGCAGTCAGTATTGTATGGCCCCCAAAATGAAGCAGCGGCTAAACCAAGTACTTTTTGCCGTACAAGTTTATCAGCGTTCCGAAACCCCTGCCACAAAGCTTGTCTGACCAATTGATGTGACAAACGATTGAAAAAGCCCCCTGTTTTATCTACAAAGTCAGGAAACAAAACACCAGGAAATGCTTTTGTTGGCGTAAAGGGAAAAACATAAGCTTGAAGTAGTGGAATTCCCAACTTTTGGGCAAGAGCAACAGCAATATTTAGTCCCCCGACTCCTACAATCAATAAATCCATACCCTGACAAGCAGCCTTGCCTTGATTTGCCCAATCAATTGCAACACTTTGAACTAGTTCTGCTGTGCGCGACTGAATGGCAAGGAAATTTCCTTTCTCTAATAGCTCGCGCATTTCTTTGGTTTCGACAATTTCTTGGACATTACCAGAGACTGCCCAGAATTCTAACCCGTGTACACTAACCAAATCTCCAAAGTTTTCTTGAGTTACCAGTCGCACCAAATGACCAGCTTGTTTTAAACCTTTTCCCAAAGCAACATAAGGTTGAACATCTCCTCGACTTCCCAAAGCAATAATAGCGATACGCATAAGTTAAGTCTCTATAGCTAATAAATGACGATTATGTCAATTTGATGCTAACGTCATTTTGACAAATGTGTCAATTTTAGTTTATATTAGGATTAGTAAGCAAATTGGCGCCATAATTTGGTTTTGTATACCTATGAAGGAATCTCGTCGAGCATCAATTGGTTTAGACAAAAGGGAGCGTACACGAGCAAAACTAATTGAATCAGCTTACCGAGTTTTTGCTCGTAAAGCAGCGGATGCCGTTACTATTGATGACATCATTGCAGAAGCAGCAGTTGCAAGAGGCACATTCTATAACTATTTCCAAACACGAGAAGACGTGCTTAAAGCTGTAGCTGGCAACCTGAGTGACGAAATAAATCAAAAAATATGGGTACAGTACGCTGAGATTAGTGACCCTGCTGAACGTTTAGCAATTGCCATTCGCCAATTTCTACATCAAGCAATTCGAGATTCGACTTGGGGATGGGTGATTGTGAGAATTGGATTAGTAGCAGCCCCATTAAGTGAGACAATGGAAAGAGGAATGATGACAGACTTAGAGGCTGGTATAAGACTCAACCGTTTCCAAGTTGATAGTTTACAAGCAGCTTCAGATTTAGTTTTGGGAACCGGACTAATGGCAATCCACAGCATTCTCGAAGGACGTGCAGAACCAGATTACCCGGAACAGATTGCTAAAATTATTCTCAAAACATTAGGGGTCAATGATGCTGATGCTCATGCAATTGCTTTCAAATTTCTAGAACCACTGCATTCGTGAGAAAATTTATTAAATCTTCAGTATATAGCGGTTCTTAATAAAGTGAGGTACAGATTAAATTAATAAAGCTCTTGTGGGGTGGGCATCCTTGCCCGCCCTTGTGTACTTCATTAGAACGGGAACCGCTATATTAACGTTAGTATAATTAATTGTTGTATACATAGCAATCCTAAATCACTTGTTAAATATTTTCTCTTCTTTCCTTCCTTCCTTTGCGTCCTTTGCGTCCTTTGCGGTTCGTTACATAAGCATCATTTTTTAGAAATCAATTAGGAATGCTATAGCAGTACTAAATCATTTGTGTTCACATTAACGTAAACGAAGTTTTGCCGCAGGCTAGTTATCCCGAAGGGTAGTGTACCGCAGGTAAATTCACGCATTGTAGAGACATTATTTCAACCCTTGTCTCTACAACGCAGGATTTTTATTTGTGACTCTAATGAGAAAACGCAAAGCTTCATTTACTGCTTGAGAGTTGGGAAATATTTCTGCAACATCTGCTTCTAAATGAATTGTCAGCCCTTTAATATTAATCGGTTCACATTCAGGTTTTTGTATGTTATTTATTTCTAAAACTTGATGTAGCTGAAGTTTACCCTCACCTATAAGCTTTTGGGAAGATGTTTCATTTAGTTTATTAGCAAGAGATTCCCAACTAGTGGCTTTTAGTTTAAAGTTGTCTTTTGCTTCGCGTAATGTTTTAAACTGTTGCTTGAGAATCTCAACTGTATAAATATGACTTTTAGATGCTTGGGTTTGTTGTTCAAGGTCTTCTCTTACCATCTCAACTACTTCATCTATAAGTTGCTCGTGATTTGCGGATATTTGAGCAGCGGCGCCTAAAATACGCGAGGTTGCTTTTTTCTGTATCTCAGTCTCTTGTTTCAGTCTATCGGCAATATTACGAATTTGCTCTCCTAACTTCGGTTTGCCTTGAGTTTTTGTCGATGCGGATTTTTTGCTCATAAAAGTGCTTGTTTACTCCGAAAGTATCTCTTTAATAGCAAACCAGATACGTTGAAATTTTTGTACTAACCCGACAGGATTGTTTGTTGTGTCCTCTTCCACTGAATCAACCAAAGATTGAATTTTATCCATACGCTCTGCAACAACATAAAGATTATTTATTGCTTCATCCTTAGAAACTAAAGAGTCGCGTAGCAAAACAACCATCTCGGCAATTTCCCGTTTTAGCTTTTCGTTCTCAGCTTTACGACGAGTTTCCCATCCTTTAATGCTAGCTTTTGAACGTCGCTCGAATTTTAGTTGTGTTTGTGCCTCATTATATAAAGTCAAATAATTGTCTCGCTCAGAACTTACTTCTTCATATTTGGCGAGTAATTCACTTGCTCTAGCTTTTTCTTCATTATAACTCGCTAAAGCTTCTTGATAATTTTTTTGCTCATTGAGATATTTTTGGTAATTTTTTGCCGCGCTTTCTTCTAAATCATTAACCTTAACTTGGTAAGTTTGCAAATCTAACTGAACTTGAATAAGCTCATATGCGGCTTTTTGATTTTCTGCGGCACGTTTTTGCAATTCATCACGTTGAGCAATTAACTCAGTTGTTTTCGCTTTTGCTTCATGATAATCATGTAAAGTTTTCTGAGAATTTTTCTGCTCATCAAGATATTTTTGGTAATTTAATGCCGCGCGTTGTTTTAGCTCATTCATTTCAACTTGATAAGTTTCGACATCTTGCTTAACATGAACAAGTTGAGATTCATTTGTGACCGCGCGTTGTTGCCATTCATCACGCTGGGCAACTAACTGAGTTGCTCTAGCTTTTTCTTCATTGTAAAGAACTAAAGTTTGTTGATAATTTTTTTGTTCATTAAGATATACCTGATAGGTTTGTGCAGCGCGCTCTTTCAACTCATCAATTTCTTGCTGAACTTGAGTCAGTTGAGAGGCAGCTTCCTCATTATCTTTTGCGCGTTGTTGCCATTGATCACGTTGGGCACGAGCAGTCATTAATAACTGTTTAAGCTCATGAGTAGAAACTGGTTCTATCAGATGTTTTTTGGTAGGGGTCTCTTTACGACGGTCTTTGTCTGCGTCTCGCATTGCCATAATTAATGTTATAAATATTACTTATTTTTATATTTTAATACGGTCTTAAATAAATGCGTATTTATACTGCGATATGATTAATATTTGATTTTTATTATGCACGTAGAGTAGTTATTGCCCATCACAAAACCGACATGGTGAACAATGCCCAGCCTACAAAAACTTATTTTTTCAAAAACAATCAGATGAATGAATTATCTACAAAAAATACATGTGGATGTTGCAGTATCAATGACTACACTTGATTTATAAATGTTCCGGAATAAGTAGAAATTTGCTCCAATAATATTTATATATATATTTCATTTAATTTCACTATGTAATATAACTAGTGCTATGGACACAGATGGCTTGTCCGAATATAGAATACGTGAGGCACCTCTCTTTGATAAGGATTTTCCCAGCAATAGCATAACCTTTTGTATACTCAGATTATCAAAAGCTATGGAGCAAAAGTACACCAAAAAGCAGGGTCAATACTTAGCTTTTATTTACTACTATACAAAGATAAATGGTTGCCCACCAGCCGAAGCTAACATGCAGCGATATTTTAAGACCACACTAGACCAACTAGGATATGCCAATATAACTGATTGGAGTCCAATTCTACCAAGTGAGAACCCTGGTGAGGTTATAAGCGTACTTATACGGACTATTAGTGTTCGATAAAGTACTGTTTATTAATGATGGAAATGGCGCCAGTCTTTATGGTATGGCGCCACATACTGGAATATACAAATTTAGTGTGCTGGTTATATTTGTGCTTTTTAAATCCCACCTAACCCTCTTTTATACGATGGTTGGGGGTTCTTCTGACTCTAAGCGCATTACTATCTCATAAATCAAGAGCAGTATCAGTATCTTGACTTCTAAGAATTGCCATAATTTCAACCACATCATTTTCAATGCGGTAGTAGATGCTATGCACCCCATACACACTGCGGCGGTAGCCAGTACGGATAAAATTTACTTCAGGGTATAAATAAGGCTGTGCAGCTATCTGTTCAAAGCGGTCAAAAAGTTGATTATAATATTTGTCAGCGGCTGCTTCACCCCATGTCTCAAAGCCATAAAAATAAATTTGCCGTAAGTCTTCCTTTGCCGCTTGCGTCAATTTATAATTAGCCATTACTGTTAAGTTCTTTCTTAAATTCTGAAAGAATGGACTGGCGGTCAGGAGCGACAAAGCCGCTTTGCTCTGCATGAATTAGCCTTTTTTGGATTTCTTCAACTTCCTCTTGTTTGGCACGAGCCTTGCGTATCAGGTCATTTATCACATCGCTTTTGCTAGCGTACTCCTGACTCTCCACCTGTGCTTTTAACCAAGCATCATTCGGGGGTGTAAGTGAAATGCTTTGACGGGTCATAATCTTTCTTTTGAACATCTGGTGCAATTATACACCAGATTTACACCAGATTTTTAGAAACGAAAATTTTTGAAGCTAGAGGCGCGAAATTGATAATCACTGCTATGTAACAGCTACGAAAATATACTGGCGCCTCGGTATGCAACTATCATCGATTATCATAGTAGCGGGTTAATTGCTGGACAACATACCTATCGCCACTTGTGGGCGAATAATTTCACCGTATTTTCCGTAAAGACTAAAGTACACGTTGTAGAAACTGGTAACAAATCAAACCATTCTCTACTGTAAAATATATGCAATTCAATTCTAAGCGTGCTGCACAATTAGTTTTATCTGTGGCAGGTATCTGCTCACTTTCTCTTCCTTTTACACAAACCGCTCAAGCGCAACAAATTCGTAATTTATGTAGAAGCAATGAAAGTTCATTTATTATAGCCCAAACAAAGAATTTTTTAGTAAGTATTTGTGGCAGTGGAGATTCAGCACTTACTTATGTAGGTTTAGACAGAAAGACTGGTAAAGCTATACGTTTACCTTTAACTGTAGATGGTTCTAAAAATAGAGGAAGATATTTTGAAGCTGTCAATGGTGAATATAAATATGGTGTTTCTGTCTCTGGTGGAAAAAACGGAACCTTAACCGTGAGAAGAAATAATAGTGTAATTCTGCGTCAAGCATTAGTTCAAGAACTTTACTAAAATTAAATGTGATTCTATAAAAGGCGCCTACTACCTTGTAAAATATCATAAATCTGATTCAAAGAAATTGATTACGGAGTTGGTGCTGGTTTGATATGTTTGCCAGCATAAAAAACAAAAACTTTTTTCTCTTGTTTATAGGGGATATAAAATACTCTATCCCCAGAAGTTACTTCATACTGCTATGCTTTGGTATAGGTTGCAAGACATTTATATTTTTCATCATCAGTTTTCATAGAAAATAGTGACATCTCTATAAACATAAATATTATACTTGTCCATATAATTTTTTGTCTTGTTTGCCTACGACTTTTCTTTGAGACATCTAAATATAAATCAATTGATACATCTTTTATTATACTAATATTTAAATCAGACATCATTTGCTTGCGGAATTCCAAGAATAATTTTAATAACTTATCTAAGGGCATTTTCGATTTAAATATTGTTAATCTTTTTGGTACCCTTAGAGCATAAGCACCTATTTGATTGATATCATTATCTAGAAAAGCAACTGCCCAGCCTTGCTCAAATATATTACTAATACCACAATAAGTATAAGGGGATGTTTTATTTAGTGATTGAAGAATTTCAGCACCACACTGATATTCTGGATGCCACAAAACCCTAATAACCGCTTCTCTTTCTTGAAAATCTGCGATTTGAACAAAACCTAATGATTTTAGAGAGCGTGTATATTGATTTAAACTTACATGATTTACTTCATATATATTATCTAAGCTTACAAGTTTTATATTTAAATTTTTGGGTGTAGCTTGCAATATCTGAAGTTTTATAAATATTTCTAATTCGAGAATAAATAGTAATAAATAAGGTATTATTGTTAATGCTAATATATTGCTCAACAATGGAAGTAAGCCTAGAGAGCTTAAGTATTGCAGTATTATTTTGTGAACAAATAGATACCAGAAGACAAGAAATGCTGCACCAAAAATAAATGCCATTTTTCCTAAATTTGACATAGTTTTTATAAAAAAATCTTTACACTATGTAGCTTACCCAGGAAATAGCTTTTTCATAACAGCACCACAGCACATAATTTTTTTCAATCAAGCTTCACCGAACCTACGTAATTTACTTGCATCAAAAACATTTAGTAATTTTTTATTTATAACTTTTTAGACAGTTTTATTAAGGCGCCTAAACTTATTTCAATTTAGAATAAATGTATGCATAATTGCTCTTACTCTATGCTCTCTAGACCTTGTTTCTGGTAAGTCTGAAAAAGCCAGAAGATAAACGCCATTGCAAAAATAAAATCACCCAACCCTGCGAATAAGCAGATTGATGGCAAATAACCAGTTGAACAAAATACGACAAAAAGAATTGTAAGTGCAAGCTTGCAAGATGCTGCTACAGCAATGAATAGACGCTCAGGTTTAGGTTTGAGTGCAAGCCAAGCATAACCAACTCCGAAGAGAAAAATCCAGGAAGCAATTACCCATAGGCCAAAAGGCGATGCATCTTGGGGGAGTTTAACTGTGTCACCAACCCTATAGTAAACCGGAGGAGCAAAGCTGATAGCTCCAAACAAATTAAAAATTGCTGCTGCCATCAAACAATATCGGAACCATGTTGATATTGATTGCTCAGGTAGAGGAAATTTTGGCATAATTATAGATTTTAATAAACTACTCAACTGCGTTATCAAAAACTTTGTCCAGCTTCAGCAGTAAAATTACCACCATCATCGACTGGCGCCAGCTATTGTCTACAAACCCTACACTCATAAACCGCAGCCCAATACAGCATAACCCATACACATAGAGCCTTTCAGGTTTACACAGGTCTACACTGGCGCCTACACTGGCAAAAAACTAGATGTTGTGCAATCCGTGTTGGCGCCGTCTCAAAATGTTATAACAAATATTATAACGTAATAGTAATATTGGGTATGACAAGTAAAAATTACCGAGTAACTCATGCAAAAGTTGGCAATCAACATGGATTCCGCTTACCGAGCGCTTTTTTCAAAGACTTTCCGCATTTAGCAAAGGCATCTGGTTATTTAGAGGTTGTATCAAAAAACACTTTATTAATTCGTTTGGATACAGAAGATGTAGAATCAGACGAAGAAGAAAGTTTGATGATGAGCCTATTTCTCGATTTCTTGATGAAAGATATAATTGAAAATCCATCAAAGCTAGTTCCCTACACTCAAGAAATGAGTGACTACATGGATGATTTATTAGCTGATGTAACAATTGATGAAGATGAAGATGAATGAGTTCGACTAATTTTAACGGCTGGAAAATATTCTTTCATCCATTGTTTAATGAGCAATGGCAAGCTTTGTCAATTCGTGTACTTGAATTAAAAGGCAAGTTATCAAAAGAAGAATTTATTACACATCCGGATGTCAAGCGGTTAAAAGCATTGGACATCGGTATAAAGAATAAAATACCTCAAGACCCCTTAGCTTCACATTTTGCTTTACAAAAGCCATTACAAAAATATAGCCGTCTCAAGAAAATGGGATTGGCATCACGTTACCGTTTATTTTTTAGAGTATTTGATGAACAAAAAACTATAATAATCCTCTGGTTGGGATTTCCTCGTAAAGAAGGGGATAAAAATGATTGTTATGAAGTTTTTGCTAAAAAAGTGAAGAATGGCAATTTCCCTGAAAATTTAGATAAATTACTAGCCGAATGCAAAGTAGAACGTGATTAGCCTGCGTAGGCAGGCTTTGTTCGTATAGCCTCACCCTTATAGGGTGTAGGCGCTCAATATGAAAGGGCGGGCAAGGATGCCCACCCCACAAGATGTTTTATGTAATTTTTGGGAGTGTTTTGTTAAAAGTCTCCAGCTAATGCGCTAACGCAGCGTTCACATAATAATGGGTCTTCTTTTGACTCTCCAACGTGGGTTGAATAGTTCCAGCAACGGTCACATTTTTCCCCTTCTGCATCAACTACTCCAATACCCCAATTTTCAGATATTGAGTTATATTTCAACCCTTCAAGTTGTTGTGCTGAATCTAATACTGTTGCTTGCGAGGTGATAAACAAATATCTTAATTCATCGATACCATTTGTATCTATTTCCAGTGCTTTTACTGCTGAACGTAGTTGTTCATCTGCTACGTACAGTAACACTTTAGCTTCTAATGAAGAACCGATTTGTTTATCAACGCGCGCTTGTTCCAGCACTTTATTTACATCATTGCGGATATCACGCATTTTTTCCCAGAATGTTGCTAGTTCGGGATTTTCCCATTTACTATCTAATTTCACCCAACCAGCTTCAAATACTGATTTGTATGGTGTTTTGTAAGGAAGAAATTGCCAGATATCTTCGGCAAGGTGACATAATACAGGTGCTATGGCGCGCGTCAGGTTATCTAATGCATAGTACAACACTGTTTGACAGCTACGGCGCCTAAAGCCATCGGGTGTACTGATATATAGTCTATCTTTGGCGATGTCTATATAAAAGCTAGATAAATCAACAACGCAGAAGTTTTGCACTGTTTGGAAGAAACGGAAGAACTGGAAGGTATCAAATGCATCGGTTACTTCTTTGAATACTTCCGTCATCCGGTGCAGCATGTAACGGTCAACTGCGGGTAGTTTATCTAGGGAAACTAAATGTTTCTCTGGGTCAAAGTCATGTAAGTTACCTAATAATACCCGTGCAGTGTTACGGATTTTTCCGCGTATATCTCCCAATTGCTTGATGATATTTTTACCGATACGCTGGTCAGAAGTGTAATCAACCGATGATGCCCATAATCTTAAAACATCGGCGCCATAGGGTGGTTCTTCTTTCTGATTTTTACCACCTTCGATTACAACGTTCGGGTCAAGCACGTTACCAAGCGATTTACTCATCTTGAAACCTTTTTCATCAAGAGTAAACCCGTGGGTCAACACTATTTTATATGGCGCCTGGTCATGTACGGCAACGCTAGTTAACAAACTCGACTGGAACCATCCCCGGTGTTGGTCGGAACCTTCTAAATACATCTCTACAGGATAATGTAACTCACCCCGCTGTTCGGCAACTGCTGCCCACGATGAACCAGAGTCAAACCATACGTCCATCGTATCGGTTCCTTTACGGTACTGGCGCCCGTTGTTGCGGTATTTTTCTGGTAATAATTCTTCTACCGACATTTCCCACCAAACATCTGAACCTTTTTCTGCGATGATTTTTTGAACGTAGTTGATGGTTTCTTCGTTCAATAAAGGTTCGTTTGTTTCTTCATCGTAGAATACAGGTATAGGCACACCCCAATTGCGCTGACGTGATATACACCAGTCCGAACGGTCGGCTACCATTGGTGTGATTCTATTTTCACCTTGTGCAGGTATCCAGCGTACTTCAGAGATAGCTTTGAGTGCTTCGTCACGGAACCCTTCTACCGATGCAAACCATTGTTCAGTCGCGCGGAATATAGTGGGTTTTTTGGTTCTCCAGTCGTAAGGGTATTTATGTTGATATGGTTCTTCTTTTAATAAAGAACCTGCTTGTGTTAAAGCATCGATAACAGCTTGGTTGCCATCACCAAGTACATTCAAACCAGCAAATTGTCCAGCTTCAGCAGTAAAGTTACCACCATCATCAACAGGCGCCAAGATAGGTAAACCATAACGTTGCCCTACTATATAGTCCTCTTGACCATGACCAGGCGCCGTATGTACTAATCCTGTACCAGATTCTGTAGTGATATAATCTCCCCCTATGATTACCGGACTCTCACGGTCATATAAAGGATGCTTGTAAGTAGAATGTTCTAATTCTTTGCCTTTAACAGTGGTTTTTACTGTTAATTGTGTGCTGAGAGTCGTAGATAAACGTTCTACTAAATCATTTGCAACGATTATATATTTAAAATTGATACCTTCGAGTGGCGCCTCAACAACTGCATAATCCAAATCTGGGTTTACAGCAACAGCCAAATTTGCAGGTATTGTCCAAGGTGTGGTCGTCCAGATAGCAACACCTAAATCAGGCAAATACTCACCTAGCTTATCTTTTACCGCATCCGATAAACTTGTCATTGGGAACGCAGCATACAAAGAGCGCGAAGTATGACCTTCTGGATATTCCAATTCAGCCTCAGCCAAAGCAGTCCTTGAACTGGGACTCCAGTTTACAGGCTTTAGTCCTCTATATATATACCCTTTCAAAACCATCTGCCCAAATACACTGATTTGTGCAGCTTCGTATTCAGGCGCCATCGTTAAATACGGGTGTTCCCAATCACCCCAAACACCGTAGCGTTTAAAACCTTTACGCTGCTCATCAACAGCTTGTAATGCAAACTCTTTCGCCTTTTGGCGTAACTTTATAGGTGTTAATTCCTGACGTTCTGCTTGTTTCATATTTTGCAGAACCTTAAGCTCGATAGGCAACCCGTGGCAGTCCCAACCCGGTACATAACGAACTTTACGACCTTGTAAAAGCTGATAGCGATTTATGATATCTTTGAGAATTTTATTTAGAGCATGACCTACATGCAGCGAACCGTTTGCGTAGGGTGGTCCATCGTGCAGTATAAATAATTCGCCTGGGTTCTCTTCTGAGAGGCGCCCGTATATGTCGTTTTCTTCCCAAAACTTCTGTATTTCAGGCTCTCGCTTTACCGCATTCGCGCGCATGTCAAATTTCGTTTGCGGAAGATTTACTGTGTCTTTGTAACTTTTTGCTTCTGTCACTGTACTAATTGTTTGGATTTATATAGGGTCAGATTTTCACTATTATCGTTGGAAATGTGGGGTGTGGGAGATATTGTAATCGGAATAATGTCCATATGTTTGTACCGCTAGATTTTCAGCTATTGTAGCATAAGTGTAGCATATTGGCAACGGATGGAACGGATGTAACGGATAGGTTATTTGTTTTGGATTACGGCGCCTGATATAGTAGAACTTCTTGTGGAGCAGGCATCCCTGCCTGCCCCGTATAATTCATTTAAATAAAACCCCTATAGATTTTTTTCAATTGTATTTCAACCCACATCAGGTTGAAAACGCGATGCTAATAGCAAAAGTCCTCCATAAGAGGACTAAGGTAAAAAACAAAATTTTTGCATTTATGCCACTTAAAAGTTACTTATATATACTATGCAGCCTAAAACAGAACAATTATTAGCAACTGTAGAAACCGTCATCAAAAATTTGACATCAGGTGGAAGCGGTATTGGAAGCGAAGGAGATCACCCTTTCCGTCCTCTAGTTTGGTCAATATCCGAGCAAGGAGAGTTTAGCTTTGTTAAACTATTAGAAGCTTCAGGATTGTTAACGGAGATAAACCAGCAAGAGCTAATAGTAATTTGGAGAAATCGATTTATTCGTCCAGGTCGCTATTCTGAAGCTAGTATTAATAGAATGATTTCTCAAGCTCTACCACAGTATCAATCTCTAATTGAAATATTACAAACACAATTGGAAGAGTTGCGGTTCTTTAAAATCCAAACCTATAACGAAAAAAGCGGGAAAGCTGGTAGTGATGGATTTAGGGGTTATGATTTGCTTGGATTAATAGTTGGGCAAACAACTACAGGTGACTAGGTAGCATTTACTCAAAAAGTTGAACTTCCTGACAGCAGCGGGTTTGGAGAACGTTTACCCAGATATAATTATCCTCTTAACGAAGAATTATCAAGTTTATCGGGACAAATCAAACCTATTTTAGAAGACCCAGCATCACTTATTGTTTTTAAAGCTTCTCTTAGGCAGGATTGGGCAATAGAAGAAGTTTTAAGGTCTATTCAGTTTTTAGAGATTTACAGCTTTCAGGGATATTTTGATGTAGAGCAAGGGGCAGGCTATCCTTATCAATATGCAAATTTTGAAGAGTTTATAGCTACTTTTTTAAAAGATACACGAGTTTATGTATTAGGTAATGATGCTCTGTACAGGCTTTATATTATTGGCAAGTGTTTGACCGGAGATTGGTTAGGAGCGTTAACACTAGCTGTTTGGACATAAATGTAATGAGATAGGTATTAGGTGAAGCACCAGATAATAATTTTTAAACGCATATCAAAATTGGAACCCGAATTTAACAATGAAATAATAACCTATTTGAAACGAATGAGAGTTATGGGGAACTTGCGTCTTTTAATTCTCAAATGTACGAATGCTACACTGTAAATATAATTGAAGTTTGGCGCCAACACTTTTATTGTCAGTTGAGGCGCCTCTGCTGAAAGTGTAAACTTAAGACCAGATTGCTATAGTTACGCCAATACCCGTGCGTGTGCAATTTACCTACTGCTCAGAGAACGTACTTGCTCTGCAAATAACGAAACTACTACTATAGTTTCTCCACTTAAAGTAACAAACTCAACCTCATAGCCTTTGCCACCTTGATGCACTAAAACGACTGTACCTATATCACCAGTTTCCAAACCGTAATCGGGTATATCAGTTGTAAGAATTACTCTATCAAGTTCTGTAATCATTGTCATTAACCTTGAGCGGATAAGCAGTAACAAACTTGGGAATATCTTCGCCTGTTCCAATAAACCATACAGAACGCAGAAAAGGATTCCTACCATCTGGGGAAATAATAGTTCCCTCTACAACATATCTGGTTCCGAACGGCGAATCTTCTACCTTTGTAACATTATTGTCTGCAACATGGGTGACTAATGCTGCTGCGAGTGTTTCCCATTCTTCTAAGGAAAAACCAAATGCGGTAAAAAATTTTTCCTTACCGCTTCCGTCGGGATGGGTAGGTGACAACAAATACGCTGTGATTTTTCTCTCAGGTACGACTGCTTGATAATAATTTGGCAGCTTCAAGTAAATCTCCTAAATATACTCTTTATAAATAAAACTCTGTATATCTATAACTGCTTTAGCATTATTTAAAATACTGAGGTCAGCCAGAGGCTTAACAACTATTAACCTTATAAATTCTAATTTAGTTATTCAAACACTGCTCAAATAAACTAATGTGTAGGAATATAATATTTTACAAAACGTGGATTATCCATTTTTGGGAAAGCATCTAATATTTTTAAGCCAACAATATTCCCATTTATGTCATAATCAAATACAACACCTTGTTTTTCTTCGTCACTTTCCTCTATTGGCGCCTCACTAAACACGATTCTCAAAACATTGACTTCTGGCTCGTAGGTAATTTTCATTCTTGCCTCCAGCATTTTTAAAGTTTACTAAAGTTATAAACATAATCAAATAACAGGGAAAAACTTTTTCCCCGTCCTCCATACAAGCGCTCAATTGTGAGTTTTAGTTGAGGTCTTGCTTGCTAAATCCACCAAATCCCCGTTTAGGCATTTTGCTAATAGGTAGTTCGGTAAAACGTGAATATTTAACCATACCAGTAGGGGGATGATCTGCCGATACTGCAATTAGACCAACTCTTACATCTTCAAAATAAATAAAACCGCCAATACGTCCTCCTGCTTGGAACGGCCCATGAAAAAATTTATGCTCTGGAATGTAGATTGTGAGGTCGTGATTAATCTTTACTTTCTTGCCAAACATTTCCTCACTAGTCTGCCGAACAACACTATCTAAGTGTTTATTATACGCACGTTTGCCAATTTCGATGAATTCTGGATGGTCTGCAAAATTATCCATGTAAAACAACCAGATTTTAGAAAAGTCTGTTTCCGATGTCAGTTTTTGCTTGAGTTCCTGCAATAGGTCAAGTTTCATAGTTTAGATGATTATACTGATAAGATAGAAGTGATCTGATAACACGGTTCTGAAGTAATACAAATCTAACACAGCAGGCGCCAGTCTAGGTCAAGCAGAAGAGTAGAATTTTATATAAAGATTCAACAATGATTTTTAAAATCAAATTAGTTTTTCAAGCATAAACTAGTTACAATTAATACCAAGGATAGAATACTTTATAAACTGAAAAGTATAAGGCTAAAACTTTTTTGAAGATATTGCAAAATATTCTAAGTATGAAAATACACCAAAAAGATTAAGGGTAGGGGAGATACGATTCACTTGAGTTTAAAAAATTTACAATAATAAGTTTTATAAACGGCGCCTTCACTCAAGCAACAGGATTGCTATAAGCTTAATAATAAATATTTTTACGCTTATAATAACTCTAATCCTTAAATTTTGCATGGTACGATATTGTATAAGTTAAGTGTTTGTATCCGCAACCTTCCGGTCGGTTAATTCTGCATCTCTTTGTACAGGAGCATCAATTCCTGGTAGATCAACTAATACGTTACCATCCTCTAACAATGTGTGATGACAATAATATGTAATGCGCTGAAGAACTGCGCTGTTACTACCTCGACGAGCGTATTTATGTGCTTCTTGTGGAGCAAGACCTAGGTCTTCCATTGCAAAAGTTTGATGTTGATGCTCATGAATATATTTGCGATTTTCTTTGAATCCATTTAGTAACTCTTGTAATCCATTTGCTTCTTCTGCCTTTTCAGTGCTTTTTGAACCTCCTTCCTCTTGTATAATTTGCTGACATTGTTGAGATAAATCTTCAATTTCTTTATCTTTATTAATATCATATTTTTTCTTAATCTTAAGTGTTTTTGATTGGCATCTATCATTAACCTCTTCTTGAATTTCTTTTACACTTAGAAAAGTGAAATCGCATCGTTCTTCCTCTTGCGATTTGGCAAACTCAATGTAACATTCTAGACCAGTTGCATGACCAGTAGCGCTGTAGAGTAAATCGTTTCCTAACAAAGCATTTATCAGCATTGACTTGCCAGCGCTGTATGTTCCTGCGAAGATAATTTCAAATCTAGGATCAACTACCTTATCACGAGATGTTTTGATTTTACGTATATCATGCTTTCCTTTAAGAAAAGGCTCTTTGTCTACTAAGCGCAGTAGAGAGTTTATGTGTATTTCTATACTTTTAGATTCAGATGTAATTTGCTTCATTGGTTTACAAGCCTACTGCTTTAGGGTAGATAACAGGATAATTAAGCGTATGGACTAGTATTCTTTAGTACCAAAGCAATCAAATCCCTTAAGCTTAGGGTTCCCTGAAATAAGGCTGTTTAATACAGAGAAGGCAAAAATTTACTATATACGAACAATTTAATCAATATACATATACTGCGAAGTTACCAAGCGTTAATCTTCTGGAGGGTGCCATCCAGCAAGCACCCAATAACTACGAACTTCGAGCGCATCTGGGTCATTGCTCAAATGTAGGGCTATAACTGTTGCGCGACCAGTAGGTGTTTTACCCACAATACGCAAACCATCTTGAGTCCAGTAAAAATGTTCAGACCAGACTTGGGTACGAGGATTAAACAACTCTACTGTTTCACCTGTGTCGGGATCAGTTGCTGTGGTTTTATCACTTTTGTAGCCATTACAAAGTGGGCAAGCTAGCCACAAATTTATTTCCTCACTGCTGCCACCCTTAGAAACAGGTTTTATATGGTCAATTTCCAAACGAGCCATAACCAAATGCTGAGGGCTTAAGCAGTAACCACAGCGGTTTTTGGCAGTGCTGCGAACACGACGTTCTACTTCGACTGGAATATAAGGGCGAGCCATTAGTTAATATAAGGATGATTTCAAGCCACGTTCTACTGCTACTTTTAAGGCTCTTGCTTTGCGAACTAAGCCACGTCGGTACAATTGCATTAGTTCTTCGAGTTGCTGAGTTTCTTGTTGATTAAGCTGTCCTTCTGTATTGCGCGCTAGTAAATCACTAAAAATTTCTTGCTGCTCTGTTTCCATCTGCA
Organism: Dulcicalothrix desertica PCC 7102; assembly: GCF_003991905.1. Taxonomy (GTDB): domain Bacteria; phylum Cyanobacteriota; class Cyanobacteriia; order Cyanobacteriales; family Nostocaceae; genus Dulcicalothrix; species Dulcicalothrix desertica. The sequence continues at coordinate 54,486 of NZ_RSCL01000003.1, forward strand.
TGTCACACAAAGCCAAAACTTGCTCGTCAGGTAGTGACTCTACAGGTTGTTCTGTTATGGCACGATCTATAAATTCAATTAATAAATCTTCTAACTGCTGATGATTGAGAGCAGCTATTTCTTTTGCTCTTTGCGCCAAGTAGGTCGGAAGTTGAAGGGTAACAATTTCAGCCATGTGTCAACAGCGTGCTTTTTATATTTTAATTATACGCATGAATATAGAAAAGCAGCAGTGGTATATACACGTTAAACCGAAATCATGGCACCATTACCGAAAGTTTAGGTTTGCTCAAATATCATGAAGGTGTCGCTTAGAGAATTTGGATTAAGCAAATAATACAGATGGCGCCTTTACCTAAGCTAAAATTAGTCTTCATCAAATAGTTAAGTATGTGTCCATTGAACTGGTAGCTAACACTCTTAGCTTTTAATTTTCCAAGTCTAATTCTATACCTAAAGCTTCTAGTGGAATCACACCCAAAAGTCCATCACGTCCCCTCGCTTGGGAGATAAAGCCAAAGCAATTCTTTCTGCTCCTGATAGCCAACTAGTAATACCTGCCACAGTTTTGGCTGAAGCTGTATGGATTGTTGAACGTGGGCGAACATCTATCTCGGAAGCTATAACAATAGTTGAGTCGATAAATTTAGATACTCGTGCGGTAGTATATCCATCAGATACAAATGTAATACAAAAAACTATCAACTTGGTTGCTATAGGTGAAATGCACGACAGACAGATTGTTGCGACTGCAATGGTTTTAGAGCAACAAGGTGAAAAAGTCGCATTATTAAGCTGTGACCAAAATATCACAGCATCAGGATTAGTAACAATTATTTGGTAACTTCAAATATTTTTACAATAGTCTTTTGCTTCCTGCTCTAGCTGAGAAATTATTTTACGCCACCCTTGTAGTTGAAAATCTCGCTCTCGCTGTTTGTCAGGTGAAGGTGTGACAAGTCCGGTAACTGGGTTATACTTACCAAACCTTTCAGGTAAGCCTTTGAAGTAAGATATACCTTCATTAGGCAAAATACTATTTTGTCTTAGCCATCTTTCACAATCCCATTGCCAACAAATAACATGGTCATGTGCCTCAGCAGGAATACTACGAATGCTTTTAAGTGAAATAGGTAAGGAACCAAAAAGTTTCCTTTCAACATCATCGCTTTTACGAATAAGCCTAGTTTCGCTACCACGCCCGTGAAAAAATTCTACGACTAGAAAACTCCCAAAATCAAAAATACAAACTTCTGTTGCATCACTGCTATCTTTTTGGAGAACGTGAACATCTTCACCTTGCCTAAATCGACCACCAATAGCTGTAAAATAATCTTCTGGTATGAGAATGCGAATATGCTCAAAACGGTCGCTATAGTTTGCCCAAAACTCTTTTCGCTTTTGCAATTGCTCCTTTGCTCTACCTTCCAGCTGGCGCCTTTCTAAAATCAAACTTACTAAATTTTGAAAATCATTATAGTTAATCGAACCAATCCACTCACGCAAAGCTTGTTTTGCTTGCTCTGTTATTAAATTCCATCCGGTGCAGTTACGGTAGTTTAGTTGCAACCAATCAACTAACTGTGGATATTGGCTTGCTGTCTCTTTGTTAATATGGATTAGTAGATAGTTAACTGCATCTACTTGTACCTCTATAGACATTTCATCCAAACAGCTTATAAGCCAATTAACCTGGTGCGCTGTTGGAGAACTAAGATTGCAAAACTGGCAAGAAACATATTTCAAAAAGTTAAGCGCTTCTATCCAAGTAGGTATCTGATTATATATTTCTCTTTTTAAACCGTTATAACTAAGATTTTGTTTACAAGCTATTTTTGTTATTTCTAAACCTGGCTCTTGACTACGAAGCGCAAGAATAATTTTTACTGATAACTGCTGATTAACCGAAGGCTCATTAACTAAAGTATCAAAAGAATCAGCTAAAGACTTAGGCAATACTTTTTGTTGCTGACCACTATAGTATAAAGCTAAACGCCACAGAAGCTGTTTTTGTAGCCAAGGGTTATTAACAGATGCTTTCCAAATATGACTTGATGTTATGTAGCTATTCTGAGGGTGTTGTTTATCCCAGTTTGCCTTGGCGTAGATGCAATAAATCCATTCTATATTGCTAACTTTAGCATAATTTACTTCTTGAACAGTTTGTAGTATTTTGTCTACATTTGGGATAAAAACTCTATGAGACGATAATTGGTTAGCAACCTGAATTAATCTTGTAGGAACGTTATCTTTAAGGTCGTATAAAGTTGGTTTGGGAAAGTTAAAATTCATAATGTATGTACTTAATAAGGATTATGTTTCATTTTTTTGAAGTCTTTTTGCGTAATTTATCACCAACTTCCTCACTGCGAAATTGAAAGCGAAACACAACTTTACGGTCAGATGGCTTATCGTAGCGGTCTTCTGCTTCAATTTCACCACGTCCAGCGGCTAAAATCTTTTGACTAAAACGTTCTTGCTTGGAAAATTTCATTTCATCAAATATAAATCTAGTTACAGAAGCAGAACGTCGCAAACTTAGCTCCATATTATCTTTGTAATCTCCTGCTGAACTGGTATGACCCTCGATAACAACACGGCTAACTTCTTTATCAAATTCTGGTTTTGACAAAATCACATCACTATAAGCGGGAATAAAGTCACGAAGGAAAGCTTTACCTTGTGGTTTTAACTCTGCGCTGCCTTTATCAAATAATATTGATTCTCTAATACTGATATCACCATTATCTGGATTAACTTTTACGTCAATGTTTTTACTTTGCATCGCTTCTACAACATTACCAATCACAACTCGTTTTGGTTCATCTCTCTCTGCAAGCTGGAGTAATGCTGTAATAAATAGCAAGGCAAAAAACATTAACAAACCAGACATCAAGTCACCGATAGAAAGATAAACACTACCATCCTCTTCTTCGCTAATATCTGTTTCTAACCCACCATTAGTAAAATCAGTCATCTTAATTGCCCCTGTTAATAATGTTATGATTGTCGTTAGCAGCAACCAAGACCTCGGCAGTTTTTAGTAATTCGGAGCAAACATCAGCCATTGCAGAATCAGCTTTACTGAAGAAATTTTCTCTTGAAACTGCAAAGTGATTTTTCCAATCTTGTAGAGTTTCTCGAAACGTGTAAGACAATCTGCTATATGAATCATTTACACTTTGTACTTGAGTGCCTATATCTTTACTAGCTCTTCTCTAATACCTCGAAATGTATTTGCGGCTTCGTTTGCGCTTGCTTCAAAAGCTGTACGTTGTAACTCCATTCCCTATTCCCTCAATACTTTTTTCAACCGCACGATTAATTTCTTTTCCTGTTTGTTCTAAAACACCTTTTGTTTCGCTCTGAAAAGTACTTAAAGTGTTTTTTAAATTTTCAGCAAAATTTTGTAACTTACCTAAAGTCTCTTTTTGAAAAGTCTGAATTGTTTCTATCGAACTTGCTAAACTTTGAGTAATACTACCTAATTCTTGACGTAGTTCTTGCACTGCTTGAGAAGCTTCTTTGGTTAAATTAGCGCTATTGCCTAATTCCTTGACTAGCGGTTCGATTAAATCTACTCGTAAGTCCTGAATAAGTTGTTCTAAAACCCTTTGCCCTTGGTTTTGCTGTAATTCTCTAATTTGCTTTTGTTCTTTGTAAATAGCTTCTAATGCTGGTAAAACCTTTCTGCCTACTGCTTCACCAATAGTTGTAGAGCTTAGTTGTTGTAGTCCTTGTAGTTGTTCTGCAATACTTTTAGCTACAGCATCACCTATTGCTTCAGCACTAATATTTTCCAATTTACTTGCTATATGGCTTAATTGCAGTGCGACTTCTTTACTGTCATTGTTTGCTGCTATTGGAATTGTGACTATGCTTAACTGTTTACGTAAATCATCACGTCGTTTTTGTCGTAACGATTCGCAAAAGAATAACACTAAAGTAAAAAAGCTACCCGAACCGAGTCCCATTAAGGAAGTAGAGAATGCTGTCTTCATCCCTACTAACAACTCCTTACTCGAAGCCATTAATTGCTCCGAACTACTTGTATCCAAATTTATTCCCTGTAACCCTTCTTGTATTCCGTAAAAGGTTCCTAGAACACCAATGGCTGTACACAGAGTAGTAACGAAGCGTAAAGAACTCCGAGGAACGGGGCGTAATAATACTTCTGGATACTTTATCAGTATATATTTATTGTCTTGTTTGACAACGGCGCCTTCATTATTAATTTGTAAATGTTCCTGCTTCCATCGGCGAATACTTCTATCTTCCCCTTGGTTGGGATTTTTCAGAGATTTAATAGCGGCGCCTGTAGTTCCACAATCAGACTTCCAATACTGCCATACTGTATACAACTCAACAGATACAGCACTAAACACCACAATTGCAGTAGCCCAATGAAAAAGGCTATTATCCCAAACAATGTCCCAAATCTTTGCTAATGCCATATAACACCCTATGATTTCTTAAATGTTTCTACTTGTGTGGGTGTGAGCAACTTTTTTTTTACCCACTCTTCAACTACCCGCACTGGCAAATGGTCTGCATCTGTCCACTCCCCGATAGTTTGTCTTAGACGTAACCCATATAAAGGTTCTGAGGCTTCAGTTTTTGTGTCAATAGCTAGATAAACCTGCTCAGGTGCATAGCTCAAGAGCAAACGCACTTGCAAACAGTTTTTCAAATCGCGCGTAGAAGTAGACAAGGGTGAGTCTTTGCCGAATAACTCGCTACTTGCCTTCCAAGCGTGATTAAATGCTTTAATTTCCCGAACCAATTGTTCGAGAGAGGGATGCAGCAAATCCCCGATGTTATTCATAATTTTTAATATTTGTTTGTACTTATTCGTATGGTTCCCACCAAGTACGCCGAACTAACATAAACACAATCATGTTAATCAATACATATATACTGTGAAGCTGCCAAGCGTTAATCTTCTGGAGGATGCCAGCCAGCAAGCACCCAATAACTGCGAACTTCGAGTGCATCCGGGTCATCGCTCAAATGTAACGCTATAACTGTTGCACGACCAGTAGGTGTTTTGCCTACAATACGCTCATATCATTTAGATTTAATACATAATATAGGTGCCTTAACGTAAGTCTAGAACTAGTTTTTACAAAATAGTTAAATACGTATCTACTGAACTAGTGGGTAATACCTTTAACTTTTGGTTTTTCAAGTCTAATTCTATACCTAAAGCCTCTAACGGAATAACACCCAAAAGTGCATCACGTCCTCCAGGTAGTTCTAAGCACTCAAAAGTTCCCTCTCTTCCACAAAGAGAAATAGTAGCATCACGGAAAATCCTTGCTTGCCCAATGCCCATTGCTGTTGCTACATCAACTTCTTTTAACAATTCTAAGCCGAGTTTAGCAATAACATCTCCTGGTAAACATAATGTTGTGGCGCCAGTATCCACTAATACATTTTCGAGCGTGACTGAGCGTACTTGTTCTGGTGATATTGTTCCATCCTTAGCGCGAATTTGGTCGGCACGATTTATCACAGTTAAGCTTGTTAAAACTTTACCCATTTGGCTTTTATCTTGAATTTGCATGACTATCTCCTACGTACCATGCACAATATGGCATTGAAAAATTTTATAATTTTATTTTAACGTTTATATTTCTTTATATTAAGGCAAATTTAAAACTAATTTTTCCAGTTTCACACTTGAATGTGTAATTCTTGTGGGATGGGCAGAGAAAGCCCGTCCCAATATAAATTCCCACTATCAATTAGTACCCTTTACGATTACGCTCTTCGCCTAACATATCTACACGATATCGCTCCGGCGCCAAAAATACTTTAATTCCTTTGTCTTCGCATTGTTTTGATAGAACTTGTGATAATTTAATCATTGCTTCTTTATAAGCATCAAATGGGGTCTGTTGACTATTTGATGATGTTTCAATTTGTGCCGCTATTTCTTGATAATCAGGTTCATCTTTTAAAGAAACTAAAAAGTCTTTATATCCTAAAAATGCTAACCGATAAAGCATTTTTCTGCTGAACTCTCCTTGGAAGTATCCACCATGAACGTTCTTTTCAATTACGATGGCATCAGAAATAAGAACTAAGCAATTCACAAAAGAAAGTTTGCTTTGACGCAATGCTCTAGTTAAAACACCCTCTGGCTTTTCACTAATCTTTTCATCAATAACTACTTTATCTCTGTAATCTGTGCAGTCGAAGTAAGTAAATAATCCAGCGATGGCGTAATTTTGAGTTATCTTACTATTGTTTGACAACAGGTCTGATAAGGTTTTTAGTGTGTTGTCAGAAACAATACCTATGTCTGCCATTGCACTTCTATCATCAGCATTTACACTACCATCATGGTTTTGATTAATAATGCCATAACGCATCGGCGCCGAATTTGATTTGTCATTTTTATCAATACGACTATCTACTACTATATTACCTAATCGAAAACCTCGGTCATAAGTATTTGCGGGGAAACTTATATAGTTTGCTGCTGTTGATGCAACTCGTAGTATGACATCTCCCTGGCTACTAAATAAATAAGATTCTTCAAAACGACGTAGTGAGGAACGCAAAAAGTTAGACCTTTCGGGCATTATTGTCTCGATAGGTATATCTGGTGAAGCTAATACTAAGCGACCTAATGAGAATACATTACCAATGTTTGGTGATGGTTCTATTTCTACATTATCTTGACTTAATTTGGGTATTGAGTTTTCATCGAATATATCAGAGAGGATACGAATTACGTTTGTGGTGACGAATGCACCCATACTATGAGCAATAAAAGATAACTTAATTCTAGGATTATTTTTCCTAGAAAAATTCATTTTTTTCTCATACCGCGTATCTCCCTCCGCCTGCTCTATAATTGCATTATCTATTTGCCGAATAAACTCTACTAAGTCTGGAACTCCGTAGTTAACCGCGCGGTAGTTATCTCGAAAGTATATTGAAACCCTCAGTAATATAGAGCCACCAACCCAACCAAATAAACTGGCAAAAAAGGCAATTCCTAACGTAAATAAGAAAAAGGCAAACCCAGAAAACTTGAATGAAAAATTATCATTGATACTTAAGCCTGAAATAGCTAAAATAAAGGAAAAAGCAGCTATCAAACCCAAACTTGAATAATTGTATACAGTTTTAAAGAAAATTGGTAGGCTTTTAATTGCCTTACCAAAGTGGCTAGTTACCGATTCTTCTTTATCATTTGACTTGAAATTAATATATTCTGAGGGCCAGTAATAACCGATAAAAGCAAGTTTTTTTTGCTTAATCAATGCATCTGTGGTAATATACCGCTCTATCTCTCTTACCCAGTTATCAAAATCTTTAATTTTTGTATTGTATCCATGAATATGGATAACCACTTCGGCTTGATTGTTCTTATCCGTTAAAAAATGAGCTATTTTAGCAATTTTTTGGCGCGTTAAATCTGGCCCATCATTAAAATCTAAGCCATCATTATTCTCATCAGTACGTGGTTGACTACTAATTTCAACATTTTTTGGTGCATTACTTGCAACTAAATACGTTACGATATTAGGGGCGTTTTCATTACCAACTGATATTTCTTTGATATCAAATGGGTAGTTTGGATAAGTTGCCATAGATTTATTAATTTAGATTAATTGACATTAAAATTCATGTGTGGTTAACGTAGCCGGAATTTCATCATTATAGGGATATGGTCTGATGCCGTTTTTGGTTCAGTCATAATTAAGGCGCCTATTTTCAATAGTAGTACCATTGGCACACACGTCTTGATTTAACTTACATATAGATGTTACTATTTTTACATCCAATATTTTCTGCTTCGAGTTATATCTTCTTATATCTTAAAGATTTTTAGGGCAAATGTACCAAGAAGATGACATTGATTTTTTTACAATCTGGGGCGCCACGGTTGGAGTTCTAGCAGGTAGGTACATTACATCTTGCACCAGTCCGAGAAACCGGGCTTCTTGAGAAAGATTTTGCTATAAACCCTTGGTTTGTCGTAAAGAAGCCCGGTTTCTTAGAACTACCAGGTAGGTACACTAGGTGGTGTAGATGGCGCATGCAAACAAATATTTAACAAGCTATTTTTAGTAATTCACTTACTAACTAGCTTCCGTAATAAAGCTTAAACGGTTCAGCAAGGATACCTAATATTTTGTCGATTTGATTAATAAAATATTCAGTTAAATCGATTTTGACTACATTTCCTTCTAGTATCAAAAATTTCCAGTTAGTGCCTGTTGATACCGCACCGTAGATATTTTTTTGTTCTGTCCCTTTTCGATCATTAAATATTTGGGCGCCAACCATTTGTGCTATACATTGTCCCAGCCCAATACTAATATCATTATCCTTAGCTTCTACTAAGGTTAGTACAGGTGCTGTAATTAATGATTGATTGTTTGATGCACTTAATATAAAGTCACAGGCACCTGTTAAACCTTTTGATGCATCAATATTAAATGTGTTGCCGGAAAAATAGCCAATTTTATTTTTGAAGAGGCGCCGTATTTCTAGCAAGATGGGTGTGATAATCAGTTCTGAACGCGCTTTCTCGGTACTTATGCTGGCTGCTAAGTCTAAGGTTTCTTCTAGTGTTTCTTTTAGCCTAAGCGATGGTTCAATTGTTGGTATTTGGCTAAATAGGTGGGGAATATCTTCTACTGTTAAGTCCAGAGCGGTAACTACTTGTTCAATTTTTGTGAAGTCGCTGTAAGACATATGTTTGTTACATTAAGTGCATCTTATTTGATCCCCGCGAATTCGGGGGATCAATTTGTTTATTGAGTTGGTGGTTCTTCTACAGGAGGAGTTGGCGCCTCTTCGGTCGTTGCTTGTGTTGGTTCTACTATTTCTGGTGATGGTGGAATAGGTTCGGCAATTTTAGTTTCTGCGGTAGGTGCTGGTATTATTTCGATTGTTGAGTTTACAATGTTAGCTTTTGGTGCTGGTGTAGTTGGCGCCTCTTCAATAAGTGCATCAATAATTTGTGTGGGTGAGGCAGTTGCGGAAGTTGTATCCTGCGGTTTAGCTTTTTTGATTGTTTCTTGTGCTTTGTTCTTTGCTCCAGAAAAGGCGCCTGTAATGCTTCTTTGTAGTTGCCCAAGACTTTGAGGTAATGAAAACTTGTTACCATCAACTTTGGCTTTGACTTCTTCTGCACTGGGTAGGGGAGTTCGTTGTGACGCTGGTACAATTTGACGACGTAGTGCAAATGTTTGCCAGCCAAACCAATATAGTAGTGAGACGCTAGCAATGTGACCTAGTAAAAGACCTCCACCAATACGACGCGCGAATATCCATAGTACTAATGCGTAAAAGAAACCCACACCGCTCCAAATAAAATCATTCTTTTTGTGGATTTCAGGAAAAAAGAAAGCTGCTAAATATAGCGCGATACTGCCGATTCCAACTGCTAAAGCTAGGACATATGCCAGCATTTTTATGTACTCCTGTAAAAAGTAATGAGTGATGAGGGCTGAGTGCTGAGTATAAAATTTTATTCTTTGATAATATTTACTTATTAGTTAAACAGTTTTTAGAGTCTCAAGTTGTCATTAGTTGTCATTATAAGTGCATGAATACAAAATAAATATCTGTTATTACTTAACCTCTTCTCACTCAGCACTCAGCACTCAACACTCAGCACTCAGCACTCAGCACTCAGCACTCAGCACTCAGCACTATGATTATGTCAATTTAGGGATTTTTGCAAGAGAAAGTTTACCTAGATACAAATTTAAATATTTTATGTGTGTTGGCAATGTATTTTTACTCTGCGCTATAACTCTTAATGTCTTCTTTAGGGGAGAAGCGAAATTCTCGGACTACCCTAAAGAATGAAAGGAACAGCAATTAGCCAATAGGATTATGACATTGCAAAGCTTTGGTGTGATTGGTCTAGCTGTTATGGGCGAGAATATCGCGCTTAACGTCGAACGTAACGGCTTCCCAATTGCGGTTTACAACCGTTCGAGAGAAAAAACTGATGCCTTCATGGCGAAGCGCGCTGGAGGTCGGAACGTCAAAGCGGCTTTTGATTTGAAGGAATTTGTCGGCGCCCTTGAACGTCCCCGTCGTATTTTGGTGATGGTACAAGCAGGCAAACCTGTTGATGCGGTTATTGAGCAACTCAAACCCTTGCTTGATGAAGGCGATATCATCATTGATGGTGGTAACTCTTGGTTTGAAGATACCGACCGACGCACCCGCGAATTAGAACCTACTGGTTTACGCTACATCGGTATGGGTGTGAGTGGTGGTGAAGAAGGCGCCCTTAATGGCCCTTCGTTAATGCCCGGAGGAACTGATAGTTCTTATCAATACTTGTCCCCTATTTTTACAAAAGTTGCGGCTCAAGTTGATGATGGCCCTTGTGTAACCTATATTGGCCCTGGTGGTTCTGGTCACTACGTCAAAATGGTTCACAACGGTATTGAATATGGTGATATGCAGCTAATTGCAGAAGCATACGACTTGCTCAAAAACGTTGCTGGTTTAAACCACACTCAGCTTCATCAAGTCTTTACAGAGTGGAATACTACCGACGAACTCAATTCATTTTTAATTGAGATAACCTCTAACATTTTCCCATACATCGACCCTGATACCAAGAAACCCCTCGTTGAGTTAATTGTTGACGCAGCAGGGCAAAAGGGAACAGGACGTTGGACTGTACAAACTGCATTGGAATTAGGTGTAGCCATTCCAACAATTGTTGCAGCAGTAAATGCCCGGATTATGTCATCTATCCGTGACGAGCGTATTGCAGCATCGAAGCAACTTACTGGTCCTTCTGGTAAATATGGCGGAGATGTAAAAGCGTTTGTTAATAAAGTCCGTGATGCGCTGTACTGCTCGAAGATTTGTTCTTACGCGCAAGGTATGGCATTATTAGGTACCGCTTCTACTACCTATAACTGGAATTTACAATTAGGCGAGTTAGCGCGAATTTGGAAAGGTGGTTGTATTATTCGTGCTGGCTTCTTAAATAAAATCAAACACGCATACGACGAAAATGCGTCTTTGGCAAACTTATTGTTAGCACCAGAATTTAAACAAACCATTCTTGATAGACAAGCTGCTTGGCGCGAAGTTATCATGACCGCTGCACAACTAGGTATCCCTGTTCCTGCGTTCAGCGCTTCGCTTGACTACTTCGATAGCTACCGTCGCGATAGATTGCCCCAAAACCTCACTCAGGCACAACGCGACTACTTCGGCGCCCACACTTATCAGCGTATTGACAAAGCTGGTACGTTCCACACCGAATGGGTACCTATTACCGAGTCTACGAAATAAATCTGTTAAATAATGTAGAGACGTTACATGTAACGTCTCTACATTTACCGTTATGGATTATTTCCCAAAAACTTGCTGCGAATTTCTTCTAGCTCTTCGTCGATTTTGCTTTTACTCGTGGGCGCCCCTGTTTGCGGTTGAGATTGAGAATTATTCTTAGGCTTACTACCGCTAAGAAACATTGTCTTTATTTCTTCTAATTCTGTATCTATTTGACTCGTACTTGTGGCTGTTGGTATTAAATGATTATTCGTTGGTGATGTATTGTTGACTACTGGTTGGGCGTTAGTATTGGTAACTACAGGTTTAATTACTGGCTGATAATTGGTGTTTGGTGCCGACTTATGTAAATCTTGTAACACTTCCGAAACTGATTGGTAACGACGTACGGGGATTGTTTCAATCATTTTATCGAGGACGCTAGCTAAGTCGTCACAGATGGATGACTTTAAATACTGGCGCCATATCCAAGTGTCGTTATGGATATCATGTAAATCAAAAGGAGATTTTCCGGTTAGTAGATGTATACAAGTCACGCCTAGACTATATATATCACTAGCAAATAAGGCTCTACCACGAATTTGTTCTGGCGCCACATATTCAGGAGAGCCAATACTTGTTCCTGTTTTGTTGACATCTTCATTTGTAGCAACTTTTGAGGCGCCGAAGTCTACCAAAAATAAATTACCAGGATTATTTTCGCTAATTACAGTCGAACGTCCAGGTAAACCACGGCGCCGGATAATATTTTCAGGTTTGATATCGCGGTGGATAACGTGACGTGCGTGGCAAAATTGCAGCACTGGCAATAAATCATCGAGGAGATAACGAATTTGTGATTGGCTGTAGGCGCCTTGACGCACTAACTCTTGTGCTAAGTTATATCCGTCTATAAATTCTTGCACCAAATATTGCCTATCTTCCTGAGTAAAATAAGCTAATAAATCAGGAATTTGTGGATGCTCACCCAACTCATCGAGACGCATTGCTTCTTGATTGAACAACTCCACAGCTTTTTGCACCGTGCTTGTTCCTTGCGCTTGGGGGTAAAATTGCTTAATTACACATTGGGGTTTAGAGGGTTTGTCTTCATCGACAGCTAAGAAAGTCCTGCCGAAACCACCCTGCCCAATTGGCTTTACTGCACGATACCTTTCTTTGAGCAGTAACTTGGCGCCACAACTCAAACAAAATTTAACGTCATTTGTATTCTCTGGTTTTGGACAACGGGGGTTCAGGCAATAACTCATGTAAAGGTAGCAATGCTATATATATCTATATTGCCTTAGATTCCATTGGTTGGTACACGCTAATGTGATACCTCAGTATGGAAATGTAGATTTGTAGCACTGACTACACGCACTGCTTCTTGTCGAAACGCTTTAATAACAGAACCTTCAGCTACAAAGGATATACTGGGATGTAAGTTTTCAAAGGCGAAAATAACTTGGTCTTGATACCCTTGGTCATTTTCGCATACCCACAAGGTCATAAGCTTTTTACCCAGAAAGTCCTTGCACCATACTGGGGTATCAACCGCAGAAAAATTAACGTTATTCTCTTGATTTATTTGAATTTCGTCAGTATCGATGATTGGCGTTAATGTAATAGCTGTATTTTTAAAGATGAATTGTATTTCATCTAAACAGAGCTTCTCACTTTTGAATTCTTTATCTTTTTTAATTGATACTGCTGTCAACTCTTGTCCAATAGGATATTCATTGATTACCATATTTTTCACGTTTTTTATTTGAATCCATTTGATTTAATTTTTAATTTAATTAATTTTTAACTGGAGTTGCAAAACCTCTTCTTTTCTTCCTTGGTGCCCTTTGTGTTCTTTGTGGTTAATCAAAATTCTTACTCTGTGTACTCTGTATCTCTGTGGTAAAAAGGAATTATATTATATATTACAATAGAATGAACAGGCAGGGATGCCTGTTCCACAAGAGTTTATACAAAAATTTCTACAAAAAATTAATATATTTTGGTTTATTAAGTAATTGGGTGTTGACCGGGGTTAACTGCGTGAATGTACTCACTACCTGATGCGGGAAAGCCTCTTTTGTAACAAGCTTCTTCGGGTTTGCCCCATCCTAATTGTAAAACTATTTCTAAAAAGTTTGATTTTTCGTAGACTAATAAACCTGCCCATTCGGTGCGTTCTTGTATACGCGCGCAGTCTTCTTTTGCAATTAACTGGTGTAGCTTGCCGTGGTTGACGCTCAAAAATAAATCCATGTCAGCTGTTGCTTGCTGCCAAAACTTCCATATTGAGATTTTTGCATTTTTAAGTATTTCTATATCTTCTGGTAATGCGACTAACTGAGCGTCAACTTCAGGATATTTAAAATTTATACCTTTTACTGTACAGGAGCGCCAAACAATTCCCGATACATTATTATCGCGTTGATATTGATGAATTGCGGCTTTAAAATCTTGATAAGCAGTAAATTTTTGCAATCCTTCTGAACGGATAAACTGGTCAAGTACAGGACTACCCGATACAGTCACATCTAACTTTAAGCGTTGTCCTTTTAAACAAGCTTGACGTTCAGAGTGCAAAATTTCGATTAATTTCTCTGTAGTGTAAACTGACATCAGGAAACCTACGAGTTATAAGTTATAAGGAGCGGAGTTATGAGGCGCGCAGGGGCGGGTTTACTTGTATCCTGGTAAATAATCGAAAATTTTGCTTAACCCGCCCGTACAAGAGTTATTTTTATTATGACTTTATTGGACAGTGATTGCAGTATTCAATAACACCAAACTTTGAGGTAGGCTTTTAAAGCCCACCTCAGAATGTTATTTAGCTAACTCACTACTGAACTCGTTGTACGAACGACGCTTTAATTCTACTGATTCGGTACGTGGTAATAAATCAAAGATTTCTCGGAATTTATCGTCGATTTCTTCAAATGGAACTTGACCAGTTTTATTCAAAACAACTTTACCATCAGTATTAAATACCACAACTTGAGGAACCTTACCAGAGTAGTAGTAACCTGCCTCGGTTGGTTCGTATTTATCTTTTTGCGGAATCAGATCGACATTTACGGGAATAATTTCAGCTGGGCGCCCATAAAATTCTTGTACTCGGTCTATAGTAATTGCATACTGTTTACAGTCCTTACTGTCATCAACGTAGAACGCCATAAATATCGGTTTGTGTTCTTTGAGTGCGGTTGGGAGGTTTTCTTTGGGTGGTACTAACGAACCGTTACCTGCGTATACAACAAAAATATTTCCATCGAATCTGTCATCATTAATACCTGCTTGGACTGGTAGAATAATCAAAAAACACAGGCAAACCGTCATTAGCAAGCATTTGGACAAGAACTGGCGCCAGTCTGTAATTATACTTTGGAGTATATTTTTTAAATCCCACTTCATAGAATGCATTAAAACAAGCCTTTCAAATTTGAGAGATAATTTTGGTAAATTTGTGCTGAGGAAAGCAGACTGGAGGAGAAAAATCATTTGTGCCTGCACCATTTTTAAGATAACGCCAAAGGAGTTAGGAATTATGAGTTAGGAATTAGGAATTATGATTTGTAACTCCTAACTCCTAACTCCTAACTCCTAACTTTGTATATAAGTTGCTGGCTTTTTTTACAAAGATTCGCTAAACTTTCGCTTATTAATTTTTCTTTTTATGCTAGCTGTTAGCATTTGCCTGAAAACAAAGGTACGGATGTGGGTAAGAATATAAATTTGATTGATAGAGTAAAACTTGGGGTGGCAGTATCAGCGGCAAAAAGTGTAACTTTTGCTGTACGCACGCTGCGTTTAGGTGCTGCTTCGGTGCTTCCTGGTTCAATAGCACGCAAAATTGAACCTCGTTTATTAGAGTTACTCAGCCAACAGGTTAAAAATGGAGTTATTCTAATTGCTGGCACTAACGGTAAAACTACTACTTCGCTATTATTACGAGAAATTCTTGAGCGTAAGGGGTTTAAGGTCGCACATAATTCTACAGGCGCCAATCTCGAAAACGGCTTGGTAACTGCTTTAATGGAAAGTACTGATGCCTTTGGTGGGTTGAATGTTGACTATGCGATTTTAGAGGTTGATGAGAATATTGTGCCAAAAGTTCTGACGCCGATTCAACCGAAAGCAATTTTGTGCTTAAATCTATTTCGCGACCAGTTAGATAGATACGGCGAAGTCGATACAATTAGTAAACGGTGGACAAAAGCTATATCGACGAATTCACCGAATACTACGGTTATTTCCAACGCTGACGACCCAACATTATCTTACCTGGGTCAACAGTTATCACAAAAAGTCGTATTTTTCGGTTTGAACGAACCAAATAAATACCTCGAAGAAATTCCTCACGCTGTAGACTCGATATATTGTCCTAACTGTGGACATTCGCTTGACTACGAAGGTGTGTATTTATCGCATTTGGGAGAATTTAGTTGTCCTCAATGTGGTTTCAAACGCAGCAAACCAGCTTTGAATAGCAGCGAGTGGTCGCAGGTGCTGGTTGGACTGTATAACAAGTACAATACTTTGGCAGCAGCGACAGTGGCAATTGAGTTAGGTATTGATGAAGCGACTGTCAGGGATACTATACCGACATTTCAACCCGCATTTGGACGTGCAGAAGAGTTGCAAATCGACGGTAAACGAGTCAGAATTTTGCTATCTAAGAACCCTGTAGGGACAAACGAAACGATTCGAGTTGTTACGGAAAGTAATGATAAGACAACGCTGTTGATACTGAATGATAGGGTACAAGATGGTGAAGATGTATCTTGGATATGGGATGTAGATACAGAAGCGCTAGTTCAACGTGGTGGAACCCTTGTTGTAAGTGGAGACAGGGTATATGATATGGCACTACGTTTAAGATATAGCGATGTTTATGACAGTAAAGTTAATTTGATTGTTGAGGAAGATTTAAAGAAAGCAATTAGTACTGCGTTAGAACATACGAAACCGGATGAAACGTTGCATATTTTGCCAACGTATACTGCAATGTTGGATGTGCGTGAAGTTTTGACGGGTAAGAAAATCAGATAACTCGTTGTAAGCACTCGTTGTAAGCACTCTTTGTAAGCACTCGTTGTAAGCACTCGTTGTAAGCACTTCAGTGCTTTCCACTGAAGACAAGCACTGAAGTGCTTATTACTGAAGTTTCACTGCTGCACACTGTAACGGCAAAACTTCTTCCAAACTTAACTCGTGGTCAGAAGTCAAATGACTGTTACAACAAATTGTGCTAAAAAATACGGGTTTGCCCACAACTTCAGAAAAATGCTTCTCCAGTAACAAACGTGAGGTGATATCACCCAATAAATCAGATAAATCTTTGGTTAACTGGTCTCTATCATCACGGTGAACCATTCTAAATTTAAATGGTTGCTCCCCAACTATCTCTCTTATATCGGAATCAAACTTATCGGGTTTCCCATCTACGTAAGCAAACGATACTTCTTCTAGAAACTTCCATGCAAGAGGGAAAATCTCACGGATATTGTCGAGGTAGTTTCCACCCTGATAAACCAAAGTCGCTGTTTTGCAGTCCATTGTATCTCGCGGTTGTAATTTGATTGGAACATCGGACACAGACACAAAGTATGGTAATACTTTCTTTGAGGTGATTAAAGCAACATTTACAATACTTCTAATTTGTTTAGCATTTTAAAAAATAAGGTCAAAATTTTATGAGTCCGCATTACGAAATAGTTATCGGTTGGCTGTATCCTAAGTTGATGAGTACCTATGGTGACAGAGGTAACGTAATTACGATTCAACGTCGCGCGCAATGGCGCCAATTCAATGTTAAAATAGTCAATCTCGATTCAGAAGCAACTCCAGAAGATATCAAGTCTGTAGATATTATCGTTGGTGGAGGCGCCCAAGACCGTCAGCAAGAACTTGTAATGCGTGACTTAATTGGCGCCAAAGCTGAGGCAATGCGTCAAAAATTAGATAATGGTACACCTGGTGTGTTTACCTGTGGTTCACCTCAACTACTTGGACATTACTACGAACCAGGCGCCGGACAACGTATCGAAGGATTAGGAATTTTAGACTTAGTATCAATACATCCAGGTGAAAACACGAAGCGCTGTATTGGTAACTTAGTTATCGAAGTTACAGCAACAAAACTTGCGCGTGACTTGGAAGAAATGACTGGCACAAAACCTTATTTAGTCGGGTTTGAAAACCACGGTGGACGCACCAAACTCGGAAAGGTCGAAGCGCTAGGTAAAGTTATCTACGGTTTGGGTAACAACGGTGAAGACGGTACCGAAGGAGCTTTTCATCAAAACGCTATTGCTACTTACTCACATGGGCCGTTATTACCGAAAAATCCTTTTGTTGCAGACTGGTTAATTCAAACAGCCTTACGTCTGAAATATCAACAACCAATTCTATTAAAACCTTTAGAAGATGAATTGGCTATGCAAGCTCGCGAAGCTATGTTCAAACGCTTAAAAGTTAACCTATCTAACGTACCCCAACCTGTAGGAGCAAGTTAACTTTTAACATACCTGGGTGCTATGACAAAAGTCATAGTATAAATCATGACGTTTAACTCATGTCGCAATAAGTAAGAAATCCTTATGAT
Organism: Dulcicalothrix desertica PCC 7102; assembly: GCF_003991905.1. Lineage (GTDB taxonomy): Bacteria > Cyanobacteriota > Cyanobacteriia > Cyanobacteriales > Nostocaceae > Dulcicalothrix > Dulcicalothrix desertica. The sequence continues at coordinate 72,370 of NZ_RSCL01000003.1, forward strand.
GATGTAAACAAGAAATATACTTCCCAGGTATGATGAAAATTAATAGATTAATGCCTTTGTTAGTTGGCGCCGTTGCTTTAAGTGTTGCCGCAGTTCCCTTAATGGTTAAAGCTAATGCAATTCATAATGGATATCCACTAGTAGCACAAGCTCAACCACAGAAACCTCACAAAAAAGGAGGTCTCTGGTCAAAATTGAATCTCACTGACGCGCAAAAACAACAGATGCGTCAAATTGAACAAGATACTAAAAAGCAGATAGAAGGTGTTTATAGACCAGACCAGCTTGCAAAACTCCAAGCAGCAAAATCACAGCGTCAACAAGGGCAACGTATTAATCGTCGTGACTTAATGCAGTCGTTGAATTTGGATGAAGGTCAAAAAGCTCAAATTAAGCAAATTCGACAAGCGCAAAAAGCTAAAATGGAAGGCATTTTAAATGACGACCAGAAAAAGCTACTCTCTCAACAGCGCGCGCAATGGCAACAAAAGCGTCAACAGCGACAACAGCGACAACAAAATCAATAGGGGATGGCAACAGATGATGAACGCATGTAACCGATAGTTGATTTTGAATAATTAGATTTTGTCTGTAACCAATAAATTATCCGTTACATCCGTTGTATCCGTTGCAAATTAACCCACCAAAACAATTGACACGAACCACTATTAGTACTCTATGTCATTAATTTTAGCAATATATATTTTTACCACAGAGAGACAGAGTCCACAGAGGTAAAAGCGCTCGATAGTTAAAGTTAGTTTAAAAGGTTTAGATGAATACACAGGCAAGGATGCCTGTGCCACAAGGGCATTAAAATATACTTTTGTGCTGAGGAACTACTGTTGCTTTGGGGAAATCTATAGATAATAGATATATCCTCACATACGGTAAATAGGAACATATGCGTACTTTATCGTTACTATTGCACTGGCGCCTACTTTTAGGAGTTGTAATTGTAAGCTCTATACTTTCTCCCTTTACTCTTGGTTTGTATGTCAATGCAGCTACTAACACTCGTCGGTTCACTGAAGCTGACAAAGTTCCGACACAAAAAGTTGCAGTTGTGTTTGGCGCCGGAATTCGACCGGATAATACACCAACACCAATGCTTGCTGATAGAGTAAGTGCTGCTGTTGATTTGTATAAATTAGGACGAGTACAAAAGCTATTGATGACTGGTGATAATAGCAGGGTTGATTATAACGAAGTTATGGTCATGCAAAACTACGCAATTGCACAGGGTGTACCAGTAGAAGATATTACACTTGACCATGCAGGGTTTAGCACTTACGAAAGCTGTTACCGTGCAAAAGAAGTTTTTGGTGTTAAAGAAGCTATTTTAGTAACGCAAAATTTCCATTTACCACGTGCTGTTTATACCTGTCGTCAGCTTGGTATTGAATCAACTGGTTTGGGAACTCCTGACTGGGGTAGTTATAGCAAAAAGACTGTTTCTTTCTACACTTTTAGAGAACAAGTTTCTACGTTAAAAGCACTGTGGGAAGTTCATATAACTCGCCCATCACCAACTTTTTTGGGAAGATTTGAAGGAATAAAATAAGTTATAAGTTAAGAGTTAGGAGTTAATAGTTAGGAGTTAGGAGTTAGGTATACTACTCAGCACTCAGCACTCATAACTCATAACTCTTTCTACCGTCGCGGACTGGGTGTTTTTGATAATGATTTCCAGTCTTGAGCAATTTTTGGAGTCCACAACCAATTTTGATTGAGTTTATCGGGTTGGAAGCTTACCGGGTCTTCACTAATTACTTTTTGTTGTAATTTTACTGCTTCGTAAAGATATCGCTCACGTTTTGCAGGGGGTTGTGAGCGCGCTGATTTATATAATCCTAGCGCTAGTCCAGCGTGAGCAATTAAGTCTTGGCGTTGCTGTGGTATTACCGATGCATTTGCTGCTGCCATGTTTGAGACTTTTGGCTGTTGGTCTTTTGCGGCAATACTTAAGGCTTGAAACCAAGAATCATTAGCTAAATTAATATTACCTTCTGCGTAGTAAGCAAAACCTAAAGCGTTAGCATATACTATAGAGTCTGGTTTAGCTTTAAATGCTGTATTCCAGTAACGACGAGCATCATCAATACTATATTTTTTGTCACCTGCTTGTATCGATTGCCATGCAAGGCGCCCGAATAAGAAACTGACGGATGGGTTATCGATGTTTCGCCCTTGTACTTGTTTAAGTACAGATTCTGCCTCTGCAAGTGCATTACGATTTAATAAGGCATCGACGGCTTTTAATGCTGTGTCTAAATCACCTTGATTAAGTCTCTCAGTGGCAAATGCTGTAACTTTTTCAGTTTTTTCTCTCTCTAAATTAATTTTACTGTAATCTGGCGCCGTTATTTGAGGCAGGTTAGATAACGTGTTTGGTTGACTTTGCCACCAGTTAATACCAACAGCAAATGCAATCGCACCTGCACCAACAAGTCCAATAAGTGGTATTAATTTTCTTGATTTGCGACGTGGTGTTACTACGTCTGGTTCGCTAATGCTAATTGGGTCATGAGGTGTTGCGATGTTTGTCGTCATACCCTGAGTATTACCAACGCTCATTTCGCGACCCTGGAGAGTATTTGATACTAAAGATTCTGACTCCCTTGCCGCTCTTTTGAGGCGCCATTTTTCGACTTCGCGGTCTAAAGAAGTTAAATCATCAGAGACTTCAACACCAGGGATACTATCATCATCTTCGTCGTCGTCAAGGATAGAAGTATTTATTGGAGTTTGTTCACTTGCAGTTTTTTGCTGGTCGAGTTGGCGAAATAAATCGGAAACTATCGCCGAATCATCAGCATAACTTGGGTCATCATAATCTTCGATTTCGTCAACTAAGTCACCCCAAGTTTCTTCTCCTAACCAATCAAGTTCTAAGTCATTTTGTCCCAATGACCTCGACATGACATCATCGATTGGTAATGACATTTGAGCATCATCACCGATATTACTATATAGTGCATTTGTTGCCCTTATATTTGGTGGTTCACCGTACTCAGGCAATAATTCACCTCTTTGCTGTACATATAATCCAGGGCTTAAATTACCATTAAATTCTGATTGAAGATATAAAATTGGTAAAGCCCAATACATTTGGTGCGAACCGTAAGCGGAAATTAATCCCTGACGTACACGACTTACGCACAAATCAATGGGATACCCTTGGCTGAGATTACGATAGAACAGTTGTGTTAGTGTTAGCGCTACTTCGTCTGGAATTCGTTCGGACATAGCTAAGACACTAGGAATACCTCGTTTAACTAAACTCTCAGCTAAACTTTGCTCTCCCGCTTCTTTCGTGCCTGTGCTGGCGCCATAAGCTCCCAAACACGAGTTAAACACCGCCATTTGGATGTTATTGTTAACCAGTAAACCAGCTAAATCATCACCAGTTAAAGTCTCTGTTAAACCAGTGCGTCGATTTACAAGATAAATTTCACCACCGTTTGCACCCAAGTTACTGTGACCTGAGTAATGCAAAATATGATAGCGTCCTTGTTCTAAGGCTTGCGTCAATTCTTCCCGTCCCGGTTGCTCAAGAAAGTGCAACTGTATCTCTGGGAAAAAATGACCACCTTCGGTAATATTTGGTGTTTGACGACTTAGTTCGGCTTGAAGTTTAATAGCTTCTTGCTTAAGCAAATCTAATCGCACTAAATCGGTTGGAGAGGCTAGCACCATTAATACCTTAATTCCACCCTCATCAGGTGGTATGGGCATATTCGTTGATGGTAAACGTGAGGCGCCTGCTACTCCAGTTTGATAGCGAGAAAATGAAATATAGGGTCCCGTAGCAATGGGACGGTCTCCAGCGTGCATAACCTCCCAAGGTAAGCGCGCTAAACGATTATCTTTAATTCCAATACGCAAATGCAGAACTTGTTGATGGTTCTGTGCAATGCCTTGTGCAGTAATCCAACTATCTCTGAGAGTGCCTTGAAAAAGTTCGTTATATAATTGTTGACCCAGCGCCGCTAAGTTGACCGAGTTCCGCACCATTGCATCTCCCTGCAACACGGACTTAAGCGGGTCATTCATAAGATGTCCAGCAGCAGCTAACCATTCAGCTACAGGCCAAGTCACCAGTTCTTCCGCTAATGGCACCCCAGACGCGACTTGTTCCGTTCGTACCAAGTAGTCATTTTGTCCTACCAGTGTTACGGAAATGTGAAATTCCTGGGTCACAACTTCTCCTGTTCCTCTCCTAAATCACTTGATTGAAATGGGAATATTCATTCATAAATATTTCTATAAATGTTCCCTTCCCTACTAATACCTTAGATGCATCACAAGAGCGGAATGTTTCACGCTCTTAGGTATTACCCAAGCTTTTACCAGTTTATCCGGATATCATCGACTCGGCGCCGAACATCATATTTGGTAGATGCACCTTAATCTTCAGTCCCCCAATTGATTTAATCAAATGGGGGTTTTCTCTATTTATACATAACGTTTGGGCGCCGAAAGCTCTCACTTATCCACCCCATGTAACTAATTTATCTCAAAAACAATATAGTTTCACTACAAATACTCAGTATTTTACAGAAAATAACTGCAAAATACTCTAGTAAAACATGATTAGGGATTTTCGTTTTTTAATTTATCCGGATAATGCTTGTGATTTTAAGAACAAGTATATGGTAGATGCACCCTGATAATTAACCTCCCCTAGTTGGAAGCTTTCCACTAGGGGTTTTTTGTGTCTATCAAAAAAGAAACCCGGTTTCTGACCAAAATTGTGATTTTTATTCCAGATTTTCAAAAAGAAACCGGGTTTCTAAGTTTTTCAAATTTTTCCGGAATAGGCTTGTGATTTTGAGAACAAGTATATGGTAGATGCACCCTGATAACTCACTCCCTTAGCTGTTTAATTACGGCTGAGGGTTTTTTTTATGCAATTTTATCCGGAATAAGCTTGTAGCTTTGAGAACAAGTATATGGTAGATGCACCCTGATAACCCACTCCCCTAATTGACTAAATGTCTAGTTAGGGGTTTTTTTTGGGAATTTTTTGGTGATGCAAAAATTTTCTCGCTTGAAATAAAAAATCTTCCGGAATTGGTAGATGTAAGCACGAACAAATAGATGGTAGATGCACCCTAATAATTCACTCCCTCGGACGGTAACAACCAACTGAGGGAATTTTTTTGTCCATTTCAAGTGCAACAAAAATTTTTGCCATCAATAGCAACAAAAATATCCGGAAAGCACTGGTTATCAAGAGAACAAGTAAATGGTAGATGCACCCTGATAACTCACTCCCCTAGTAGACTGCCATCCGCTAGGGGTTTTTTTATGGCTATATTTACGACCTTGAACCAAATTTTGAAGTTATACGCCAATTTGTCCTGAAGATGACCCTTAGATAACGAACAAGTAGATGGTAGATGCACCCTGATAACTCACTCCCTAGTAGATCTCCATCCGCTAGGGTTTTTTATTGTAATCATAACGAGACGAAATTGACAACTATCTTAAGTAAAGAAACCTGGTTTCTACGCAAAATACTCATTTCTATTACAAGTTATCTAAAGAAACCAGGTTTCTAAGATTTGTCCTGAAAACGACTACTATGCAGCGAACAATAAAGTGGTAGATGCACCCTAATAACTTACTCCCCTAGTAGACTGCCATCCGCTAGGGGTTTTTTCATGGCTATTCGCTGCCACATTTTCAACATCTTAATAACTCAACACCTTAATAACTCACTCCCTTGGTAGAGCGCCTGTTTATCGATGCAATTATCGAATAAATACTTAACCTTCAGAAATGTTCCGGAATTAGCCTTTCTTGCTCGTACTAACTAGTAAGGACTAATACTAGCTGCCGGAATGTGAGACAGCGGTAGATTTTTAGTAGGTTTTTATATACTAGCACTATTACAAGTTTTTGAACTATCAAAGAGCATTAAATATAAGATAAATTATTAGATATTAAGTTTAGCTACAACCTATACGTTGTTTAGTACTAATACACTACTAAAGATATGGCTTATTCTGTAATTAAGTTTTCGAGTGAAGATTGCGGTATTTGTCACAAAATGGCTTTCTATGACCAGAAAGTATCAGCAGAGCTTGGTTTAGAGTTTATTGATGTCAAGATGCAGGATACAGCGACTTACCGTAAATATCGACAAATACTTTTGAAGCAATATCCCGATAAGTCAGAGATGGGATGGCCAACTTATATTGTATGCTCGGCGCCATCTGGAGAGTTTGAAATTGTAGGCGAAGTAAAAGGGGGACATCCCAAAGGAGAGTTTCGAGAACGCTTGCAAGCAGTGTTAAATTCTGTTCCTGCTGAGTAGGTATTTAAAGAACTTCAAAAGACTTAACTTCTAGGACGGGCCCAATCATTGCGCTTGTCATGACATCTTCACGTACCTGTCCTGTAACTTTGGCTTTTTGTCCTGCTTGAAGTAACTTTTTGTCGGCACTACGAGGAATTTCGTAAGTAGTGCCTTCATCGGTAACGAATGCCCAGGCGCCCATACCGATATCGCGGCGTTGAATAGTACCAGTGACTGTAATAGACATAGTTTTAGTTAGGAGTTAGGAGTGAGGAATGAGGAGTTAGGAGTCATGAATTATGAGTTGTAATTCCTAACTCCTAACTCCTAATTCCTAACTTTGTGTTGTTTTTTCTTCGTTTGTCACAATAAAGTGAGCGAGACCGTAACAGATGACGGCATTAACGAGAAGGAAAATTCTTGATATCCAACCGGCGCCTAAACCCCATACAGCAGGGTCAGAGAATGAACTAACCCCCAAACATGTGGCGATACCTATGGAAGAACCAATAGCAAACCACTTCAATTTTGGATGTCCTAACAGCAAAGCAACTAGACCTAAAGGAATAAGTACGCTTGCGAAGATAGGATTAAATGCATCAGTTCCTTGAATAGCATTACCAAGTTCAGGAATAGAGCTACCTAGTACACGGAAGGGCCACTGTGGTAAATCAAAGATATAAAGTCCTTTGAGAGGAAATAAACCTGAGCTACCGAAAAGTAAACCTGCCGATAAACTCCAACTCCATGAGAATGGGAAGTAAACCCGTAGGAACCAAGCAAGCAGGTAAGAACCTACAACCATAAGAAGTTTTGGTATTAGTGCATATGCACCACCATCAATCCAGAAACGAGGATTGAGATAGCCATTTTCACGTAACCATCGCCAAAAGTCTTGGAAAGTGATTTGACCTTCGGTTGCTTGCTTAACTGCGGCTTCGGCGTTGAGTTGTCCGGCGCCGTAATAGTTTAAACCATCTTCATGAATAGCCCGTGCGGAACCAAGAAGTACGTTTTCAATTTCATCTGGATTTTCAACTCCTGATGCACGAACTAAAGCAGCAACACCTGCAACATGGGGAGATGCCATGCTAGTACCTTGCAAACCAAGGAACACTTCTTCTCCTTTGTTATCCATATCAACGGTTGCTTGGAGAACCTTACCAGCATCACTACCACCAGGGGCAGAAATATCAACACCTGCACCATAGTTAGAATAAGGCGCCCTTTCTCCATCGGGGCCAAGTGCAGAAACACCAATAACGTGAGGATAGCGTGCAGGATATGCGGCGCCGTTAGCGTCTTCGTTACCAGCAGCAGCGATAATAACTACACCTTTACTGTGTGCATAGTCAATTGCTTCGCGCATCAACTGGCTTTCACCACCACCACCCAAGCTCATATTAATAACGTTGGCGCCGTTATCAGCAGCAAAGCGAATAGCTTCGGCAATATCAGCAACAGTACCACCACCGTAATCACTAAGAACCTTTAAAGGCATAATACTGGCTTCATAGGCAATACCCGCAACACCCCAGCTATTATTAGTAGCTTGAGCAATAGTTCCGGCAACGTGTGTCCCATGTCCATTGTCATCGTTTGCTTTTTCACGGTCGTTAACAAAGTCGTAACCTTTGACAAACTGAGTTTCAATCAAATCACGAACTTGTGTAACACCCGTGTCAATGACAGCAACGGTAACACCACTACCCTTAGTTTGTTTCCAGGCGCCTTCAATATTAATATTGTGTAGGTGCCATTGTTTACTGTAATAAGGGTCGTTTGCACCAGTTAATAAAGGTGCAGGTTCTTTAGATTCTTCAGGTCGAGGGTCAAGATATTCAGCAAGCCTTGCGACTTGACCTTGTTTAGGAATCTTGTAAATATAGTTAGGTTCAATGAATTCGGTATCTTTCGCGAAGAGAGAGCGCAACTGCCCCAATCGCGCTTTGTCACCTTTGATAATATAAACGTTATCCTTTTCGGAAAATTTATTATCCAGCTTTGGCGTGACGTTGAACTGCTGCGAGATTTTAGCCAAATCTTGCTGCAACTTAGTAGAGGGGATATCTTCCCGGAAGTCAAGGAGGAGCGTATCAAACTCCCCTTGGGCGCCAAGTCCCTGGAAGTTAACGAAATTGAAAAGGGCCGCACATAGCCCTATCACAAACAAACAAGTTAGTATTAGCCTTCTCATATATTACTGATTACCGATGAAAGCCAGTTGCCACTACGATAACTTATACACATCGAGCTTGGCTTTATATCGGGCGATTAGTTACAAAAATTTCACTTTAACAGATAATTAAAACATTATGGAACGTGGTCTCTTGTGGTTGCCTTTACTATTTGCATTCTTTTGGCTCGCTTGGCAAGGTTCAAGGGAATTTAAAAAAGTCCAAGCTTACGAGACTTGGGCATCCCAGTTTGACAAGGCAAAATATGATATATACGCAGTACTGGGTCAAAAAGACAGCAATATTACTTGGGGTAAACCGACTCCCAAGGGTTTAATCAACCTCGAAACTTTTTCACTTAAAGATGTGGTTAATATCCAGCTATTAGTCAATGGCAACAAAGTAGATATCGAGCAACCACCCCAACGTGGTCGTTCTATTGAACTAGAGTTTAATTTTTCTGAACCCACAAAATCAGTACGAGTACCTTTTACTGAAGTACCCCTTGCAGCAAAATGGTGTCAATATCTACAAAAAGTTAAAAGTGCTGAGTGCTGAGTGCTGAGTGCTGAGTGCAAAATGTCATTCTGAGCGCAGCGAAGAATCTAGTAGTATTTATTTACCACAGAGACACAGAGGACATAGAGTAGAGACACGTAATACCCGATAATTTATGACATTAAGGTAAATATTACTACTTGTTTTTTTGTTAATTAAGTGTTATTCGCAAAAAAAGCGCTTTTTTAGAAATTAATTTGCATAATTATTGCATTTTTTATACAAATTTAATACTCAATACATGTGCTTGTTTAAATTACTCAGGTTTGTTTATTATATCCCTCAGCAAAACATTATCTGCACACGCGCGCATGAGTAGGGCGCCGTTCAATTTGTATCGTTTACATAAACTATTACTACATTATCAACTTTTTTTACTAGGGGATAAAATTACTAGGGTCATTACTAGGGTTAGGCATTTATAGGGATAATAATTATAAATTCTGCACCTTGACCCGGTGCCGAAATGCACTTTAAGCTTTCATTATGTCTTTCGGTAATTATTTGATAGCTGATTGATAATCCTATACCAGTACCTTTGCCAACAGGTTTGGTTGTATAAAAAGGGTCGAATAATCGATGTTTGACTTTTTATGGTATACCAGTACCATTATCTGCGATGGTTATAATAAGTTGATTTGATGTAGATAATTCTGTACGAATGCGGATACAGGGAGTAAAAGATTGTAAATTTATATTTTTAATTTCCTCTTCAACTGCATCAATGGCATTTGCAATCAAATTCATAAAAACTTGGTTGAGTTGTCCTGCGTAACATTCTACTAAAGGTAAGTTACCGTATTCTTTGATAACAGTAATTTTTGGACGATTTTGTTTTGCTCTGAGCCAATGTTTTAGTATCATCAGGGTGCTATCGATACCCTCGTGGAGATTGGTGTAAAAATACATCGAAATCAGAAAAAATAATTGACATATGTTTTGTAATAATATAAAAATTAACTTTTTTTTTATAATGCCCATAAGTATCGAGATAATAACATTTGGATGAGAAAAGCAGGATGCCCGCTCCACAAGAAATGTTGATTCTGTAAGAGTAAGATTAACTAATATATAGTTATGATTTGAATTTATTAATTATGGATGTAACAAAAGTATCTAGGGTGCCTGTTGCTTTGACTATTGCGGGTTCAGATAGTGGAGGTGGCGCCGGAATTCAAGCAGATTTACGGACTTTTGCGTTTCATTGTGTACATGGAACTAGTGCGGTGACTTGTATTACTGCTCAAAATACACTCGGTGTAACGCGAGTTGATGCAATGCCACCCGAAGCTGTGGTTGCCCAAATACAAGCTGTTGCTGAAGATATTGGTGTGCAAGCTGCGAAAACAGGAATGTTACTTAATAAGGAAATAATTGGCGCCGTTGCCAAGCAAGTAGAATTGTTACAAATCGAAAATTTAGTTGTAGACCCAGTTATGGTGTCGCGGGCTGGGGCACAATTAATTGATGATGAAGCTGTAAAAATACTTCGCGAAACTTTATTACCATTGGCAGTTTTGGTGACACCTAACCGTTATGAAGCTCAAATTCTAACCGGGATAGAAATTAATTCACTATTGGAGATGAAATTAGCTGCTGAATATATCCACCAACATTTAGCTGTTAAAGCAGTATTAGTCAAAGGTGGTGGAATGACAGGGCTTGAACGTGGTACAGATGTATGGTTTGATGGAGAAACTTTGGAGATAATAACGACGCAGCAAGTTGATACAAAAAATACTCATGGTACAGGTTGCACATTAGCAGCAGCAATAACAGCGAACCTTGCCCGTGGCGAAAATCTATTTACCGCAGTCCAAAAAGCTAAAGATTACGTCACTGTAGCTTTAACATATGCGCTTGATATAGGTAAAGGGACAGGGCCAGTGGGACATTTCTATCCACTGTTACAAATATAGTGTTAAAAAACCTTTGCTCATAGAGCAGTTTTCTATTATCATGCCGGCATAGCTTTAATAACTGCCTATTGGGTAGAGGCAGTTATTGTTGTATCTATCTAATCTTGATTGTGGCAATTTACACTTTGACTCAAATTCCGAAAAATATTTAAACGAACGAAAGAACGAACGAACATGCGAACTACTGTAAACTCCGTCCCTAATACTCAATACTCAAATAATCAAGGTTATCCACCATCGGTACCCTTGTCAGTGTATCGTGACTTAGCAGCAGAACTCCAAGCTGCACAGTCAGTAGTTGATACGCTTTCAGTTAAAAACCAGCATTTGAGCCAAGAAAATCAGCTTTTGCGGCAAGAAATAGCGAAAGCGGTTAATTCGGTAATGCAGTTACAGCAACTAATATCTACCCAATCTACAAACAGTTATAACCCACAAGTTTATCCAACTGACAACGAAAGAAGCGTAAATCGGCAACCATCACCACAACCGCAACAAACTCCTAAATCACAACCACGCAAACAACGTGTTGCGGCGCCAAAAAAGATTAAAATCAACAGGGCGCCAAGTCCCGAACCAACTCCTGAATATTATCCAATGTCAGAACCTGTCTACATTGAAGAACAGGAAGTTCGCTATTACCCTTACAGCAATACGCAAAAAGCCGAAACGAACGGATGGATGCTGTTAGTAGCTATATTATTAATCGTTATTACAGCATTTGGCGCCGGATATTTGATTGTGCGCCCATTGTTAGCAAATCATAACAACTCTCAATAGAAGAGTTAAGAGTAAATTTTTGTTTACCAAATATTAAACATTATTTCTGTTACAAAAAATACAAAATAGTGTTAAATTAATCATGGTTAAAATTAGAAATCTATATACTAAGGGATTAAAAGTGTCAGCTACTGATAGATGTTCTGATTAAATATATAAACGAAGCTACTACAAGCAAGGAGAAAACACATGAGAAAAGTCGAAGCAATTATCCGTCCTTTCAAACTGGATGAAGTCAAGATAGCGTTAGTAAACGCTGGTATTGTTGGTATGACAGTATCAGAAGTACGAGGTTTTGGGCGCCAGAAAGGTCAAACCGAGCGTTATCGTGGTTCTGAGTACACCGTTGAGTTTCTACAAAAGCTCAAGGTAGAAATAGTCGTAGAAGACAATCAGGTTGATATGGTGGTGGATAAAATCATTGCTGCGGCTCGTACAGGCGAAATTGGCGATGGTAAAATTTTCATATCGCCAGTCGAGCAAGTAGTACGAATACGAACTGGCGAAAAGAACACAGAAGCCGTGTAACGTAATGATGTAATTCATTACATCTCTATTACATCTCTATATGTGGCAACTGTTGGAGTAAATTTGCAAAAGCTTTGCCGCGATGACTAACAGAGCGCTTCACTTCTGGTGTCATTTCAGCAAAAGTGGAATTTTGCTCCGGAACATAAAAAACGGGGTCATAACCAAAACCCCCATTCCCACGCGGTGCATTAAGTATTTCACCGCGACAAACACCAAGAGCTTGCAGTGCAATCGTACCGTCAGGACGCGCGATTGCAGCTGCACAAACAAATTGCGCTCCCCTCTGATTATTATTTCCAAGTGTACGTAATAACCGAGCTATACGGTCAGCATCAGAACTACCATAGCGCGCAGAGTATACACCTGGGGCGCCGTTCAAAGCATCAACTTCCAAACCAGAGTCATCAGCAATTGCCCAGTTATTTGTAGCGATTGCGACTTGTGAAGCTTTTAAACAAGCATTTTCAGCAAAAGTCTCGCCAGTTTCTTCTACATCTAATTCGGGTGGTTTAAGCGTTAATTCCCAACCAGAGTCAGCGAGGTAAGCTTGCATTTCGCGTAACTTACCAGGATTACCTGTAGCAACAACTAATAAAGTCATTTGTTAAACAGTCCTTACTTAGTTTTTTACTGTTGCGAATGTAGCAGTTTTACTATCTAACGCCGTAAGAGCCTCTTGGATTAAATCAACCTCGCGCGCTTCAAATAACGTCTCACCGCACTGGTCACAAACCCATGCAGGAATTGCATTCCAGGTTAAATGGTAGCCATTTCTGTCAATGCTAAAAGGAGCGGTTCCACGTCGCATTTTTGATTTGCAGTATAAACATTCCATTCTACGAAAGTCTCCTTTTAAAATCTAATGACCATTGATTTGGGTCTGGGAGTCTCAATATCGGCAGTCGAAATCATTCGTTCGGGGCGTGACATTTGTCGAATCGTATGAGGCAGGAATAATAATCTCTTAGATGCTGCTTCTCTGACCTGCTCAAGGATATTATTAAAAGTCACCTATATTAGTCACACCTGCCTATTTATTGGTTATTTGACTGCTAGCCATTCTATAGATAATATACAAAAATTTTATTAACATACTCGTTATTTTAATTTTTACTTTGCTCTCCGAATGAAAAACAGCCACTCTGATTAGAAAGTAGCTGTTTTTTATAAAGGCGGGCAAGGATGCCCGCTCCACAAGAATTAATATTTATCTCCCTTTCTCACAGGGTAAAATAATTACTCTTAAATATTTATGATGCCCATTGTTTTGCCCATGCTAAGGTGTCATGTACCTGTTCGAGGGTTGCAGCTTCGCAGTAAAGACGTAAAACAGGTTCAGTACCGCTAAAACGAATCATCAACCAACGGTTATCAGCAAGACGATATTTATAACCATCGATAGTTTGACAACCAGTTACCGCAAGTCCGGCAATTTCCTTTAGAGGTTCTTTTTGAAGTTGTTCAAGTAACTTCGCGCGTACTTCCATACTTGCTAAAGGTAAATCAATGCGGTCGTATGCGGAGTTAAAGCCAGTTTTCTCTTGGAGATTACGATAATAATCACCTAAATCTAAACCTGACTCAACAATAGCTTCTAGAACATACAAAGCAGATAACAGTGCATCACGTTCTGGAATATGTGTACCATATCCGATACCACCAGATTCTTCACCACCAAGTAAAACAGGCGCCACGAGCATTCTATCAGCTATATATTTATAACCAACAGGAGTTTCAAAAATTGAAAGATTGTGCAGTTTTGCAACTAGTGGTATTAAATCGGAACCGCTAACAGTTTTTACTATTTCACCAGTAAAACCACGTCGCTTAGTTAAATGGTCAATTAAAATTGGAATTAGTATTTGTGAACTAAGGAAATTAACTTCGCCGTCTACAGCAGCAATGCGGTCACAGTCACCATCAAAAACCAAAGCCACAGTTAAATTATTTGGGTTTTGTTCGCGGTGTGTTTTCATTACACCAAACAATTTTGACAGATATTTGGGTAAAGGTTCCGGCGCCCCACCTTCAAAAGTTGGGTCACTATCGCTATTAATTTCTTTAACATTATCGCCCAACAGCATTGCTAAACCACCAGCAGAGGCGCCATGCATAGCATCAGCAAACAAAGTTAGTTTACTTTTATCGATTGCATCACGAAGCTTGGCTATATCAACTTTACTTTTTAAACCTTCGCAATAACTCAACCAAGGATTAAACTTTTCTATTTTGCCTGGTGTCTCAGCAGGGGGTAATGTTTCACCTAACAAAGCCTCTATTTCTTTCGTTACTTCTGGAGGTACAGACCCACCAAAAGCACTTTTAACTTTTAAACCTAAGTATTTACCCGGATTATGACTTGCTGTAATAACTAAGGCGCCTAAAGCATTTTCTTGTTTTGCAGCCCAACTAAAAGCAGGTGTCGGGGCAAAAGATTCGCTCAATAACACATCAAAACCAGCCGCAGAAACAATATTTGCGACAAAAAGCGCAAAATCTTCCGCCATAAACCGACGGTCATAACCAACAATAATTTTACGGTTCCCGACTTGCTGACCGTAAGTATCAAATAAAACTTTAGCGGCAACGGGGGCGACTAATGCGACACGCTCAAAAGTGAACTCATCGGCAATTATACCGCGCCAGCCATCCGTACCAAACTTGATTGACTTAGCTGCTACTGACATCGAGATATCCTAACTTTCCACCAGAGGATTCTAGCATTTACGTAAGTCACCCGG
This sequence comes from Dulcicalothrix desertica PCC 7102, assembly GCF_003991905.1. Taxonomy (GTDB): domain Bacteria; phylum Cyanobacteriota; class Cyanobacteriia; order Cyanobacteriales; family Nostocaceae; genus Dulcicalothrix; species Dulcicalothrix desertica. The sequence goes on from NZ_RSCL01000003.1 coordinate 87,383, forward strand.
TAAAAAATGGCTTCGGTATAACAATTATTACATTAAGTCCATAATACTTGACACAATCATTACTAAAATTGTTTCTTAGTTATCTTGTGGAATGGGCATCCTGCCCGTTCCATATTCTTGGTATTTTTGCACTAAAAGCTTTATATTACTTATGCCATAATTGAGGAACATACCATTAATCCAACAAATGAACAAGCGCAAGCCTGTTTGCGCCTTTGCCAATGGCTGTCTAGCTACTACAGACATTTTGATCTATTTCGTTGTTAAAGAAATAAAGTTGAATCATAATGAAAAAAGTTTGTTAAGTTCAAGTGAGTAAAATTCTAAAAGTAATACTATGACAACCAGCACATCATTCGGTGAAGGCAAAGAAAGCCAAATTCTTCACAATCTACAAGTAACTCATAAACAAGAAATTGAGAGAATTACACAAACGTTGATACAAATAACAAACTTATCAGAAGAAACTGTTAAACCTTACCTGAATGCAATGTTAAATGAGCTTTTGAAGTCAAAACAGGCAGAGCTAAAGCGACCATTTAGCGAAACAGCAACTGCTGACGAATGGATAGCAGCATTTGATGAGTGGGTAAATAGTCACCGGGGGTTTAACTTTCCAATGCTTTCCGATGAAGATATTAGTAGAGAAAGTATTTACGGAGAGCGAGGTTAAGTGTGGCGTATCTTATTGATACAAATATATTGCTTCGTAGCGTTGACCCTAACCACCCAATGAATAATGATGCTACGAATGCCATAAACGAACTACGTCGTCGCGGAGAAAAGCTTCATATCGTGCCGCAAAATTTGATTGAATTTTGGGGAGTTTATACACGTCCTGCTCAGAGAAATGGTTTAGGACGCACTCCAGAAAAAGCAGAAGCAGAGATTAATCGATTAAAAGCATTGTTTACGCTGCTGCTAGATACTTCTGCTATTTACCAAGAATGGGAAAGGCTTGTTGTAACCTACTCTGTAAGAGGGGTTAATGTACATGATGCTCGTCTTGTTGCTGCCATGCTTGTTCATGGGTTAACTCATATTCTTACATTCAATGTAGAAGACTTTAACCGTTACAGTACAGAAATATCTGTTGTAGAACCTACATTTGTAACGGCGCCTCAAGATAACTAGAGAAACAAATTCTGTATCGGCGCCAGTTTGGTAAAAATGCTTCGACGTTGAAAATTTGATAGTGTTATTATTCGCCAGAATTAAATAGCAATTCGACCTCAATGGCTTTTTCCTGTAAATCAAGCGCACGGTAAATTTGCAAACTTTCAGTTAAAAACTGTGTAGCAATTGCTTCTGCATTATCTTGATTGTGCTCTCGACGCTTTAAATATATTTCGCCCAAAAGCTTAAAAGCAGATGCTTCCAGCTTACGACGGTTGTACTCTTGGAATACATAAAGCGATTCTTGAGCTAATTGTTCGGCAAATTCAAGATTTTCTAAGGCGCCGACTTCAAGATATACGCGCGCGATATCAAGCGCTTCATCTGCTTTATTTACAGTTTGCCCTAGCTCATCAAAATAAGAAAAACCAATATTATAATTCTGCTCAAATTGGGCAATTTGTTCTTGTACTGATAAATCGTTGTTAGGTAAAAGGCGTAGACGTTCCGAAATAAGTAGGCTAATGACTATATAATCGTAGGCGAGATTTTTTGTGTAGGCGCCTGCGGTATTTATTTGCATGGCTTGATGGATGTTTTGCTCTACTTGCGCCAATAATTCAAGAGCTTGTATTTTATCATTAATATTTCTTGCAAATAAACCTTGAGCGTAAGCTAGGCGCCTGCAACGTATAGCAACACTTTTATTATCACCCAATGAAAAGTGTAAATCGCAACTTTGCTGATAATAGTCAATAGCTGTGTTGTAATCCTTGAAATTTTGATAGCAATTGGCTAGCCCATATAATTGATTGGCTACATCCTGCTCTCTCCCTAATTGCTTATACAGTTGACTACTTTGTTGATAATAAGAAATAGCTTGTTCGTATTTATCCCATTCTTGATAAATGTTTCCTATAGCGGAATAAGCACGAGCTACACCTGGGTGATTATCTAAGCGTTGATTCATCTGTAAACAATTTTGCAAACAGTCAATTGCCAGCTCGTACTTGCCCCAATTACGGTAGCAGTTGGACATCCAACCCCATTGATTAGCTACAGCTTGCTTTCTATCTAGTTGCTCATACATGCCACGGCTTTGCTGATAGTAGGAAATTGCTTGTTCGTATTTACCCCATTCTTGGTAAATGCGTCCTAACTGCAAATGGGCAAAAGCGATATTTAGATCATTATCCAAGCGTTGAGTCATCTGTAAACAATTTTGCAGACACTCGATTGCCTGCTCGTACTTACCCCAATCCCGGTAACATTCGGATATCAAACCCCATAAATCAACCACATCCTGCTTTTGATTCAGTTGCTCATATATATGATGAGCTTGCTGATAGTAAGAAATTGCTTGTTCGTATTTACCCCATTCTTGGTAAATTCGCCCTAAATGATAAAAAGCATTAGTTATATTTGATTGATTATCTAAGCGTTGATTCATCTGTAAATAATTTTGGCGACTCTCAATTGCTAGCTCGTACTTACCCCAATCCCGGTAGCAGTTTGATATCCAACCTAATAAATCAGCCACATCCGTCTCTAGTCCTAGCTGTTCGTAAAGGTCACGACTTTGTTGATAATGAAAAATAGCTTGTTTGCACTTACCCCATGCTTGATAAATTCGTCCTAACTGCCAATAGGCACTAGCAACATTTGGCTGATTATCCAAGCGTTGATAAATTTGTAAATAATTTTGCCGACTTTCAATTGCTAGCTCGTATTTGCCCCAATCTTTGTAGCAGTTGGATATCAAACCCCATAAATCAGCCACATTCGTCTCTAGTCCCAGTTGTTCGTAAAGGTCACGACTTTGCTGATAGTAGGAAATTGCTTGTTCGTACTTACCCCATGCTTGATAAATCCGTCCTAACTGCCAATAGGCACTAGCAACATTTGGCTGATTATCTAAACTTTGATAAATCTGTAAATAATTTTGCCGACTCTCAATTGCCTGCTCGTACTTGCCCCAATTTAGATAGCAGTCGGATATCCAACCCAATTGATTAGCGACATTCGTCTCTAGTTCTAGTTGTTTGTAAAGGTGACGACTTTGCTGATAATGGGAAATTGCTTGTTCGTACTTGCCCCATGCTTGATAAATCCGTCCCAACCTCCAATAGGCAAAAGCGACATTTGGCTGATTGTCTAAGCTTTGATAAATCTGTAAATAATTTTGCAAACTCTCAATTGCCTGCTCGTACTTGCCCCAATTTAGATAGCAGTCGGATATCAAACCTGATAAATCAGCCACATCCGTCTCTAGTTTTAGTTGTTCGTAAAAGTCACGACTTTGATGATAGTGGGAAATTGCTTGTTCGTACTTACTCCATGCTTGATAAATAACTCCTAACTGACAATAGGCACTAGCAACATTTGGCTGATTACCTAAGCGTTGATAGGTCTGTAAATAATTTTGACGACTCTCAATTGCTTGCTCGAACTTACCCAAATTTTGGTAGCAGTCGGATATAAAACCTGATAAATCAGCCATATCCGCCTCTAATTTTAGTTGTTCGTAAAGGTCACGACTTTGCTGATAATGAGCAAGTGCTTGTTCGTACTTACCCCATGCTT
>NZ_RSCL01000003.1:91091-439515 GCF_003991905.1 Dulcicalothrix desertica PCC 7102
CCCTCCTAACTGACAATAGGCAAAAGCTATTTTTGGTTGATTATCTAAGCGTTGATAAATCTGTAAATAATTTTGGCCACCCTCAATTGCTTGCTCATACTTGCCCCAATCTTGGTAGCAGTCGGATATTAAACCTGATAAATCAGCTATGCTCGCCTCTAATTTTAGTTGTTCGTAAAGGTCACGACTTTGCTGATAATGAGCAAGTGCTTGTTCGTACTTACCCCATGCTTGATAAATATATCCTAACTGCCAATATCCATTAGCTATATTTGGCTGATTATCTAAGTGTTGATAAATCTGTAAGTAATTTTGCTGACTCTCAATTGCCTGCTCGTACTTGCCCCAATCCCGGTAGCAATCAGATATCCAACCTAATAAATCAGCCATATCCGCCTCTAATTTTAGTTGTTCGTAAAGGTCACGACTTTGCTGATAATGAGAAAGTGCTTGTTCGTACTTACCCCATTCTTGATAAATTTGTCCTAACTGCCAATATCCATTAGCTATATTTGGTTGATTATCCAAGCGTTGATAAATTTGTAAATAATTTTGCCGACTCTCAATTGCCTGCTCGTACTTGCCCCAATCTTTGTAGCAGTTGGATATCAAACCTGATAAATCAGCTATGCTCGCCTCTAGTCCTAGTTGTTCGTAAAGGTCACGACTTTGCTGATAAGGAAAAATTGCTTGTTCGTACTGACCCGATTCTTGATAAATCCGTCCTAGCTGACAATATGCATTCGCGACATTTGGCTGATTATCTAAGCATTGGTAAATTTGTAAATAATTTTGCTGACTCTCAATTGCCTGCTCGTACTTGCCCCAATCTTTGTAGCAATCAGATATCCAACCTGATAAATCAGCCATATCCGCCTCTAGTCCTAGTTGTTTATAAAGGTCACGACTTTGCTGATAATGAGAAAGTGCTTGTTCGTACTTATCCCATGCTTGATAAATTCGTCCTAACTGCCAATAGGCAACAGCTATATTTGGCTGATTGTCCAAGCGTTGATAAATCTGTAAGTAATTTTTGCGACTCTCAATTGCCTGCTCGTACTTACCCCAATCGCGATAGCAGTTGGATATCAAACCTGATAAATCAGCCGTATCCGCCTCTAGTCCTAGTTGTTCATAAAGGTCACGACTTTGCAGGTAATGAAAAAGTGCTTGTTCGTACTTATCCCATGTTTGATAAATCCGTCCTAACCTCCGATAAGCAACAGCGATATTTAGCTGATTATCCAAGCGTTGATAAATTTGTAAGTAATTTTGCCGACTCTCAATAGCCTGCTTGTACTTGCCCCAATCTCGGTAGCAGTCGGATATCCAACCTAATAAATCAGCCGTATCCGCCTCTAGTCCTAGTTGTTCATAAAGGTCACGACTTTGCTGGTAATGAAAAAGTGCTTGTTCGTACTTATTCCATTCTTGATAAATTCGTCCTAACCTCCAATAAGCAAAAGCTATATTTGGCTGATTATCTAAGCGTTGATAAATCTGTAAATAATTCTGCTGACTCTCAATAGCCTGCTTGTACTTGCCCCAATTCCGATAGCAGTCAGATATCCAACCTGATAGATCAGCCACATCTGCCTCTAGTCCTAGTTGTTCGTAAAAGTCACGACTTTGCTGATAATGATAAAGTGCTTGTTTGTGTTTGCTCCATGCTTGGTAAATCTGTCCTAACTGACAATAAGCAAAAGCTATATTTGGCTGGTTATCCAAGCGTTGATAAATCTGTAAGTAATTTTGCCGACTCTCAATTGCCTGCTTATATTTGCCCCAATCCTGGTAGCAGTCGGATATCCAACCTGATAAATCAGCCATATCCGCCTCTAGTCCTAATTGTTCGTAAAGATCACGACTTTGCTGATAATGGGAAAGTGCTTGTTCGTACTTGTCCCATGCTTGATAAATCCGTCCTAACCTCCAATAGGCAAAAGCTATATTTTGCTGATTATCCAAACGTTGATAAATTTGTAAGTAATCCTGCCGACTCTCAATTGCCTGCTTGTATTTGCCCCAATCCTGGTAGCAGTCGGATATCCAACCTAATAAATCAGCCACATCTGACTCTAGTCCTAGTTGTTCATAAAGATCAAGACTTTGCTGATAATGATAAAGTGCTTGTTCGTACTTACCCCATTCTTGATAAATTTTACCAATATCCCATAGTGTATTTGCTTCGTTTTTTGAATGGCTATGTTTTCTATCAATAGTTAAAGTCTGCTCAAAACATTCTACTGATTTCTGATATTTGCCATGTAAACGATGACAAACACCTTGATCTATCCAAAGATATCTAAAAGATAATGTATGAATATTTGAAGATAATTTTTTAAAGCATTGCTCATAATAAAAAAATGCTTCGTCAAATTCTTCTTTTTGTTGGTAACAAATAGCTAATGCCCAATTAAAATAAAGATTTAAATGACTATCTAATATTTGATTAAGTTATTCAAAAAGATTAACAGCTTTTTCGTAGTTATCTTCACGAAGGTAACTCATAAAAATCATAAACTTTAATGCTTTAATACTATTTCTATCAATATTTATATACTGACAATTTTTAAGGGCAGAAGACATTTCTTCGCCCAATTCTTTTACTAAATACCGAATGCCACAAAATAGTATCGCATTTAATGTACCAACAATATCAATAACACAATTGACTAATTGCATATCTGCTTTTCCACAAGCAACAAATAAAATAGCTAGCTGCAACTTAACTCTATTTTCTTCTGATAAATTTGAGTCATTTGCAGCTTGTTTGAGTAGCGCAAATACTTCACCTTTTTGAGTAAACGATTCAATCCTGCGTAGCAGTTTTAAAAGTTGCTTGATTATATCATCAATACCATCTGTATCTAAACAAATAAGGGTAGTAACTAATTTTTGGATAATTTTCTTACGAATGCTACTATTACTTACCTCGACTTGAGTTAGAACTTCACCAGCAAATATTAAATCTTTTAAGTTTAATTCAAACTTACTTGTTTCTGATTTTTCAAGTGAATTTGACCAAACAAGAATAGCATCGTGAGATAAGGAATTTTTAAATTTTATATCGCCACCTTGAAGTGTAGGCTCATATGCGTCAAGTTTACTAAACAGTTTCTTTAATAATTTATCAACTTGTGCATTAAAGTGTATTCCGTAATAGCCTAATGCTAATAATATTGGTTCGTTCCAACGTGGCTCGTAGAAGTGTTTGTCAATTAGGCTTAAAATTTCACTTTGGTCGTTATCTGCTATGTAACGCGCGACAAAGTACTCTTCAAATGTTAGGTGCATAAAGCCGTAAATCCCAGGCGCCCTTTCAACAAATAGCCCAGTAGTTTCCCGCACTTTCCGCAAAAACTCTTCTACTGCTTGACGGACGCTTTCTGTGTCTGGCTCAATATCGTTTAATTCTGCAAGTTTTTCTGCTAGCTGTTGTTCTACTTCTGCTTGAGTTACTAACCCTGATGGTTTTTCTTCGTGCATCCAATAAGCTAGCGGCGCCAGTAGTCTCACTACCTCGGTTTCTTTAAGCACTACTGTTGGTGCATCAGGCAGTTTTTTACTTAGCTGCCAATCTTCTATTAATGTCTTAACTGCTAAAGCATATAGTTCAACTCTACGATTTGGCAAACGGGCGCCATTGCGATGTATCAATGACAAAATAGTTAATAGCAAAGGGTTTGCCGTTAAACGCTTTACACCTTCGTTACCTTCTATTGCTTCTAAAATTTCCCTTGTTTGATTATCTCCTGCTGTTTGCCATTGCTCTTCGGTTGCTTCGGGTTGCTGTGCTTTTTCAACCGCGCGACACCAACGATGCAGAAATTTTTCTACCTCTTCGCTGTCCATATCCTCGATGGTAAATTCAGCAAAGCGGCTGCTTAGTTGTACGTCACGGTAGCCAGCAATACGGCTTGTGATGACAAATTTATTACCTGCGAATTCATCAGCAAACTGATTGATGCGCTCAACTATTTGTCTGCGGCTCTCTTGGTCAAATACTTCGTCTAAGCCATCAAGTAATATTAAGCACTGCCCTTGCTGCATTGTTTCTAATATTCGTGCTATTACCTCAGCTTCAGCGTGGTATTGACGTAAATAATCTAGTAAGCTCAAATTTGGTTGTTTGTCTAAGCGTTCTGCATAATCAGCTATACGAAAGAAAACAGGTAATAACGTTCTACCTAGTTCTTGTTCACCATCTGTAACTATTTCCTGGCTATCTCGTTTGGCAACAGCATAATGCAATGCTAGATAACGTAGTAGTGTTGTTTTACCTGCACCTGGCGCCCCCAAAATTACATTGTATTGGTTTTGCCGTACTGCTTCAGATAAATCAAGCTTTTGCGTAATAGTTTTTGTGGTAGTAGAAAAAGATGATTCGAGGACAACTGGTTCGTCATAGTAACTAGGCTCATCCAAGTCATGCGGACTAGAATTTCCAATTGTTAGCCTTTGCGTGTAATTACTTAATTCATGTCGCTCGGTTTCTACTACCTCCTGGCGCCGTACTGCCTGTAGGGAAACATAAATTTGGTCTAGAAAAATATCTACTTGGCGCTGCACTTGCATTACACCACTAATTTTTAAATAAGAGTTTTCTGCAATTAGTCTTTCTAGATATGAATAAAGTAAGGGATTTAAAACAGGACGTGTCTCAAAGGTTACTACTTTGTTTCGCCAATCCCAAAAATCTGGCGCCCGGTTGCTAAATTCCTTTAAAAATTCAGATTTGTTCAGCCAAAAAATCAATACGATGTCTCGGTTAAATATAGATTCTCTACCCAAATTTAACTGTTTCATCTCGCGTACTAGGCGAGGTAAGGGCAATTGGTCTATTCCAAATGCCATTATTAACTTGCGGCTAGCTTCTTGCTGTATATTTGCTTGATTATCTAAGCTGTAGAGAAAATTATATAGAGAATTATCGCTGTAGAAAAAGTTTTGAATTTGAAAGTTTTCGTCACAGTCTGATAATAAAGTTTTGAACTGCTCCACCACTGGATGTTGGGGACTGCTATCTGGGGCTATTGCAAAAATAATAGTGCCGCCATCAGATAGTTCTAAGGTGGTAACTAATTTATCTAGCTCTGTATCGTCAGTTTCGCTTAGATAATTTGACTCTTGGGGAGCAGTTGTCATAAGTAGATAAAATTATTTGGCTATAAGAATTTAGTAAAGGACAGGCAAGTAATTGAAGGACAGGCAGGATGCCTATCCCACGGGTTTCCAGCGTTCTAAGTCTTCGATAAGAATTGGGTTTACGTCAAACCAGTGATTTCGGCGCTCGTCGTAGTACCCTAGAACAAATTTGTTTTGTAATAATTCGTCACAAATTACAAAATCTCCTTTACCTGGTAAGTTGTAGGTTTTGGTATTGAGTTTGCCTGTACGATGTATTTCTTCCATTGCAGGATAATGATAGTCGCTGAGAGTGTAGTCTTTACGGACTTGTTGTACTGCTTCAATTGCTGTGTCTAAATCTACTAATAGTAATTTTTTTCTTAAAGAGACTTCACAGGAAGCGCGTGCTAATCGTATTAAGTCACGGATAACACCACCGCTTTTCTCACATATTAACTCTAGTGCATCGGGGTTAAATAAACCTTTGTAGCTGTTGCCTAGTCGCGCAAGTCGCTTGTTGATGATGCTAATTAAAACATCTCTACCATCCGAGTGGTTATTAAGGGTAGGTTGGGAGTTGGCGCCACATTCAAAAACTGGCGGGTTTGTTAAATCTAGGCATTTTTGAAAGCTTTCCATTGGTTGGCGGAAGTTGGGTGAGTATCTGAGAGAGATGGGAATGGAATAAATAATGTGACAGCTTAATTCGGTGAGTAGGGGACTGGAAAACATTTGCAAGGCTGTGACAAAATCGTGTCTATCTAACCCATCTACTATTACTACTAACTTTTGCTCGCTTTTTTTCTCTGCGACTTCAACAATGGCGTTTACTCTTTCAATTATTTCGCTGAGTACTGGGCGGATATTAACGGTTTTAGTAAGTTTTTGGTTTAAACCTTGTTTGAGGATGAAACCAAGCTTTTCGATAAATTCTGGTAGTTTTAACCCTGCGTCAGTAGCTTCTTCGTCTTGTAATACTACTGTTTTGAGGCTATCTCCAAGATTTTGTAAGAGTTCGTCGTTTAATCCCCAATTTGATTGCAGGACTGTTTCAAAAATTTTTACACCAATTAAAACTACTACTTCGGCGTAACCAATGTTGTAACGGTCAAGTGCTGTTTCTGTATCAACCCAAATTACTGTGTAATCTTGATTTAGTTGTTGTTGCAACCACCGTAATTCAGTAGTTTTACCACCTCCTCTATGACCAGCTAGTAAAAATTTTGCTGGGTCGTCTTCCATTTCTAGCGAGGTGATGAGGCTGTCTACTGGGCTGTTGGCGCGTTGTACGTAAAAGTCTCGTAGGTCTTCGGGTTTATTTAGTGGCTCTTCTGGCTTAAATAATTGGTAAGCAGGTTTCCAAAATTTTGTATTGCTCATTGCCAGATAACCTCAATTTTGATTTATGTCAAAACAATTAGATTTAAGTATAACTAAGGATGTTCCGGCGATGGATTATACAAATTTTCATAAATTATGAGCTAACTCTTGTGGGATGGGCATCCTTGCCCGTCCCTTAAAATGTGTATTAATTAACAGGCAGGGATGCCTGTTCCACAAGATATACACAAGACAAAAACAATACTCCTCAATACACATGTATCAAGGAGTGCGAATAAAAGTATGGAATGATTCACCCTGTATGGATATTTGCTTGAACTAGAAATCATCAACAAGTAGACTCAAGCGGCTGATAACAGGGTCAACTTCAACAGGCGCCGGAGGAGGAGTGTTACTAGGTTTATATACTTCTCCTCCTGTGGGTAGTGATTGGGTTGGGGCAACTTGAACGGTGACACCCTGTGTTACCATAATTGCCAGTTGTGCAACTTGTTGACTCAGTTGTATTAGCTGAGTTTCGACGGCATCAAGTCGATTTGCTTCTCTGGAATAATAGCGTCCTTCAAGGTCAGTAATTTGACGATGTAGGTCGGCGATTTGTGGTTCACCACCACCAGTACTACTAGGTAATGGCGGTGGTGTTGATATTTGTGATGGTGATGACGACGGTAGTGCTTGTGTGGGTTTTTGGTTTGGGCGTACCGATTCTGGTACGCACAAAGCTTGCCACAACGCTTCTTTACAAAGGTCGCTAAACGACTTATCAGGGTCTTTTTCCAAATGGCTTTCGACTAGCGCAAGCAAACTTTCGTCCGCAACCCCCGGATTAAATGTGACTGATTTAACTACTTTTTTTGACCATTGGAACATTTCTTTTAAGCCTTAGCGGGACGATTGGATAGCTGTGCCTCTCCATAAATATACTGTCCCAAAGCGTTAGCTTGCCGCGATGGTGCAGCTAAATGAGCGTTAATTTTTGCTTCTTTGAGTAAACGCTGCATGTCATCCCAGAAAAATTCGCCACCACCACCAGTGAGAATTACGTCTGTCACCCGTTCTGGCAACCATGCTAATACACGATTACAAATTTCGCGGGAGAACATCTCAGTTAAGTTAGGTAGGAAATCATCGAGGTTTGTTGGTTTGCCGGCGCCACGTGGACGGTAGAAGCGGTCACCTTTTGGACGGTTTACAGCAGCGATTAAAGATAATGATTGTGCGTCAGAACCTTCGATTTCAGCGGCAACTAGTTCGTAGAATTTGTTCATACCAAATTCTTCGCTCTTGGAAGCTCCACGTGCGAAGCGGAAGTTATCAACCATTAAGCAGTCGATTGTTTGGTGACCAATGTCAACGATGGCAACTGAAACTTTTGTAAAGTCAGGAGTTCCGGGGCCTTTTTTAGGTTGTGCTTCACACCATAACAAGCTGCCGTAACCTTCGGGCATTATCCAAACTTTGGTGACGTTGAGTTCTACTGTCTCACCACGGAAGTTCATTACGTGTGGTCCGCTGATTTGACTCATCAACTGACTTTTTTCTTTTTCAAATTGCTCTTGGGAATGATAGGGCAAACTTAGTACTACAGAAATTTCGTCTTTGAGTTTGAAGTAACCTGCACAAGCTAATACTTTTGCAAGTGCGTCTTCTACCTTCGATTGACCCACACCTAAGTTAGCTCCAAAGTCAGCAGCTAATTGACCAATTGCGTAACCGCTACCTTGAAATTCCATCCACAAGTCCATCAATGGGTCGGTAGCACGTGCTTCAAATACTCCACCACGTACTTCTTCCATCGTCATTTTTTTGACGTTGGCAGGAATAAATAATACGCTGTTTGGTTCGCGACTGACGGAGGTTTTTGTGGAAGTTCTACCTAAGTCAACGCTAAGTATATTTTTGCCTGAGCTATTTCCAGTTGGTCTTGGCGCCACTCCTGGGTTTGCTGTCATTGGATTTGCACCAATGGGGTTTGCAGTCACCGGGGTGCGATTCATTGGAATTGAGGCAGCGTTCATTGGAGTTGCTGCGCTAATTGGTGTTGTATTGTTGGGTTGGTCTGTCATAAAGCTCCTAGTAATTACTTAGCTCTAACAAGTTATCATGCTATAAACGCAAAAAAACGAGTACTAGAAAACGCTGGTAACAAAAATTTTTACCTAAATACAAATGTAGCTAGAGATACGTTACTAAACATTTGCATACTCGTTCTTCAACTCGAAGAAGTTACAAAAGGCACGTAATGTTTGAAATTATCGCTTCTTATGCTTGCTTTTATTGACGCGCATCAACAATCGCTCAAATGTGCTGCTATCTCGGTCTTCGTTTTTGTTTGCGTCTAAACACCCACAAGCTAAATGCTTATACCAAAGCCACCAGCACAATTTTTGATACAGGGGCAAGGTACTTATCAACTAACTCGTACCGTGTACAAGGACGCATATCCTGAGTATGTTAGCAAACATGTCCACAGTGCGCTACCCAATGTTGTATAAAATAAGAAAGATGGCAACAGCATGTTACCAATACCCGCACGGTCAAACCATTCGATAGATTTAGTAATGTCTTTACTTGACACGGTTATCCACTTGCCGTATTTATCTGCAAGTTTCTTTAGAGAAGCTTGTGCTGCTGCAACTGCGACTTCTTTGGCTGTAAAACCTGCTAGGGGCATTATCAATTCCGATGGAATTGGTGGAAACAGGTTCTCTAAGAACATCATTAAAGCTATTCCAAAGTAACCCAAGGAATAGACAATATTTATTACACTTGGTATTATCCAATCGAACATTGAGTTGATGGGTGTGAAACTTCTAGCCGTCTCGTTACATTATTATAGGACTTACGCTCAGAAACCGGGTTTCTACGCAAAATCGTTATTTTTATTACAAGATTTCAATCAAGAAACCCGGTTTCTAGGATTTTATGCGTAAGTCCTGATTACTTAAATAATTTTGCCCGATTATGGGGGCGCCTGCGCGTGTCGAATAGTTAAAATGTTAGCTTTCAATGTGATTAATACAATCTTATGCACGTAGCAAGTATAACAGCTAGCTTAATTTATTAATCGTAGAAATTTGGTATAAATTTGAGGAGGGGGAATAGGCGCGCCAATCCCCCACGCGGACTAAACAATAGGCGTCAATGATTGGCGGATATTAGAATGTTCTGATTCCCAATCTAATGGATTCCAATCACGCTCTTCAAGCGCCATTTGCTCGATTAAACTAGCTAAACGTAAAGCTTTTAATGCTTGTTCTCCACCCACAGAAGGAGGATTGCCACCACGAACACAGTTGACGAAATGGTCTAATTCCGCGCGTAAAGGCTCAATATTACTAGTGTAAACTTTTTCAATTAAGCCATCTTGCTTGTAAAGTCCTTGTCGATTTGCAGTGTTTGGGTTAGCTGCTGTGTGTCGATGAATCAATATTTCGTTTTTAAGAAAATCTGCTTCAGTTAGTGAGTTTTGACAGTGAGCTAAGATATTGCGAGTTTTTCGATGCGTAATTTTACTTGCGGTCAGTGTAGCGACAACCCCGTTCGCAAATCCTAATGTTGCTGTCACATAATCTAAATAAACAGAGTCTGGACTGCGAGTCCCATTAGCAGTTAACTTAACCACAGGCGCCGCAGCTAAATCAAGCAATAAATCAATATCATGAATCATTAAATCCAAGACAACCGATACATCATTGGCTCGATTTGAGTAAGGACTCATTCTGTGTGCTTCGAGAGCTAAAACTTTTTCGGTTTTCAAAACTTTACTCAATTCTTGAAAAACAGGGTTAAAGCGCTCAATGTGACCCACTTGCAAAATACATCCCGACTCAGCAGCAGCATTAACGAGCGACTCTGCTTCAGAAAGACTTGCAGCAATAGGCTTTTCGATTAAAACATGGACACCAGCTAACAAACAACTAATACCGACGGCGTAATGCATCCTTGTTGGCACTGCAATACAAACCGCATCGACAAGAGGTAGCAGGTCAGCATAATCTTCAAAAAAGCGAGCTTTGTACTTGCTTGCTGTTTCCAGTCCACGCTCAAAATTAATATCTGCCACTCCCACTAGTTCAACGTCTTTCATTGAACTAAAAACGCGAACGTGATGTTGCCCCATGTTACCTACACCAATCACACCGACGCGGATAGGGCGTAGTGGGCTACGTTGTGTATATGGATTTGGTTCTGCCACTGACATGCTATCTTGCACTATTATTCTCTCCTCAACCACCAAATATAGAGATGCTACGGACATTGGCATATCATACAAAATACCAATAACGAGCCGTTTTAAACCATCCAGATGGTAACATGGAGGTTATATTTATGAAGAATTTCAAAGTTTGTTGTGAGTTCCCGTTACATGAGAGTCTTATGCGCGCATTCCCTACACTATGGGATTCTACTTACTTACTTTTTGTATATTTTGCACAAAATTCAATAAGTCTTCTCGCAAACTTTATATATTTTACTCCAAATACCGATTAGCCGGATTCATCTTACTACAGCGCAATTGCAGCTTATCAGCAACAAAATCAAAATTATTTTGAAATTTAGAAACCGGGTTTCTTGGTTGAAATATTGTAATGAAAATAACAATTTTACATAGAAACCCGGTTTCTTTTAATTAGAATTACTTCCAACTTTAAACTTCTAATCTTCGCAGTTGAATTTGGTGCAAGCGTGGACCAACGACTGAAATAACCGTGAACTCCAGGTTTTGGTAGATAAAAATTTCTCCCAAAGCTGGAATTTTCTGCAACTGATACAGCAAGAAGCCTCCTACTGTCTGATATTCTCTTGTCAGAGGTAAATTGATATGTAAATTTTCATTTAATTCTTCGACATTGATTTGTGCTTGCACTAAATATGTGAATTCATCCAGAACTTGAATAGATAGATTATTGGCATTCTCTGAGTCATTGGCATCACCGATAATGGTACCAATAACGTCTTCGATAGTTACCAGTCCAGCAGTTTGCCCAAACTCATCTACCACCATTACCATTGCTGGCTTTTGTCGCTGCATCACTGGCAGCAATTCATGGAGTAGTGTGTTTTCTGGGACAAACCTTGCTGGTCTTATCCAAGGTTGAATTTGTGTATCTAGCGTGAGTTTGCCTAGAGCTAAGGGTTTTGTTAGGTCTTTAAAGTAAGCAATACCACGAATATCATCCAAATCTTCACCGATGACTGGGTAGCATGAGTAACCAGTAGTTATCATTGTTTTGAGCAAAGTTTGTAATGAGGCGTTTACTGGTAGTGATACAATACTAGTACGGGGAATCATTACTGCTTGAACGGTAATTTCTCCAAATTCAAAAACCCTTTTAAGTAATTGCCGTTCTTTAGCGAGTAGCCCTGTTGATTCGCGTTCGGTCGATATAATTAGCTGCAATTCTTCAGATGTAACAGGCGGGCGCCAGCTTTTACCAGTATACTCAATACCAAAAAGTCCGAGTAAGCACCGATTAGATTGATTGAGTATCCAGATAAATGGTCTAAAGAATCTAACTATTGCTTTAAAAAGCGG
Organism: Dulcicalothrix desertica PCC 7102; assembly: GCF_003991905.1. Classification (GTDB taxonomy): domain Bacteria; phylum Cyanobacteriota; class Cyanobacteriia; order Cyanobacteriales; family Nostocaceae; genus Dulcicalothrix; species Dulcicalothrix desertica. The sequence goes on from NZ_RSCL01000003.1 coordinate 103,102, forward strand.
ACCCAAAAATCTTGCAAGCTGTTCCGAGTAAAGAATTGCCAGCGATTTTGGGCAAAGTTCACCCAAAACAATTTGCAAGTAAGCAATTAAAAGAAAAGTAATGGGAATTGAAAGCGAATGCACAACAAAAAAATTCATCCCACTAGGCAGTGGTAATGACGTTAGCCATACATCAATCAATTTAACCATCGTACTTTCCCCTATCCATCCCAATGCCAAGCTGGATAGGGTTATGCCTAATTGAGTAGTAGATAGTAGTCTATCTATACTACGATGCAGCGATTCAACTGCAACGGCGCCTGCATCACCTGACTCAACCAACTGGTGGATGCGCGAACGTCGCACCGTCACCATCGAAAACTCAGCAATCACAAAAAAAGCATTGATTGCAATCAGCAACAATACCGACAACAACCTCAGCCCCACGTCTCTGAAACTCACTTTATTGATAACCCGCCTTCGAGATAAGCGCCCACTAAAATTTTAGATTTTAGATTTTAGATTTTGGATTTTATATTAAAGACAAAGTGCTATATTTGGTACTTTTGTATCACATATCTCATCCAAAATCCATTCATTGTCGTTCACGCAGTGTTCGCGCCTGTAAGACAAATCCCCAATCCCAAATCCATTCATGTCCGCAGGAAAATCCCCAATCCAAAATCCATTTATCTTTCCACTGGGATATTCGATACTTCAAGTCGCATTTTCTGTGCTGGGTAGTCAGTCAAAGCTAGTGATATTTTTTTGACATCATCAAGTAGTGGTGTGGGAATACTAACCGTACCAGTAAATTCTGAGCTATTTCCTGGTAATTCGGCGGGTAATCCTTCAGTACTTTGGCTAAGAGTTCTGCCCTTATCGTCCGTAACATCCAAAAAACTATACAAAAAACGTACAGTTTCTGAACCTTTGTTTTGCATTTTTACCCTAAGTACCAAATCGCCACCCGAAAAGCTTGCTGACTGTACCGAGAAATTCACACCGCCATTTTCAGCATTGATAGGAAATCCAGCTTGAGGCTTTTCTTGTGTCTCTTTTGGTTTCTCTTCTGGCTTTTGCTTCTCCTTAGTATCTTCGTCATCATCAGACTTCGACGCTTTAGCAGCCTTAGTCTTACCTTCAATACGTGCCTTTACAATTTTTAATATTTCTTCTTCCCTTAATAATGCCACTCCTGTCTGTGCCGTATTGCCAGATTTAGCGCTAGCAAACTTACTAGTAGGACGTGCGTCGGGAGTAGTTACACCTTTTAGGGCTTTACTACCGACATCAAAACCGATTATGGCACTTACAGAACCAGCTCCCAACATCAGGGTTAATAAAGTCAACGTCAGAAGCACAGTAGAATTAAGTTTCATCGCTCTTAATACTCAAGAGAATAAATAATTGGGCTAATGTAACTAAAATAGAGGAGTTTGTAAACTAAAACCATTAGTCAACTTTATCAATATCAGTTTGCACTATATTTATTCTCAAATTATGTATTATAATCCGATAAACTACCACTACTGACTTAACATTTACACATTTTTTTGACAGAGCAGCTGGCAAAAGTGTTTTTGTGTGTTATTGTAGATTATTAGTTTAGTCAACCAGGGTTGGCCGATCGGTTTAGGCAACGAACTCATAATTCGTCCCAGACAGGTTCAACTCCTGTACCCTGGATTTAAGACAAAGTTAGGAGTTAGGAGTTAGGAATTAGGAATTAATCTTCAACTCCTAACTCCTAACTATTTATTATCTTTGTTCAAATCGGAACTCAGTGCCGCTTCTGAGCTTCTCTTGATTCATGCGTGGGGACATCATTAAAGATGTATTGTAAGGGTTGGGTAGGTCTGGTGTACGAATGTACGGGTCATTCATTGCTTGCTGCATAATTACATCTCGGTAAAGCGCGTTTACCAAGTCAGCATCTCTTTCAATTTCTTTTTCAGGGAAAGAGCTACGGAAAGGTGTACCTGTACCTAATATCAAGTCAATATCTCGATTGATACCTTGGTTACGGTAATAGTTAGGACTATTCTTATAGAAAGCTCTTTGCATTGCATCAGCTGCGGTTTCATAGCCAGGTGCGCTTTCTTGTGCTGCTGCAACTGATGGAAATGATGATGCTAGTAGTATAAAAAGACTACTTAATAATTTAAACTTTAAACCCACAATTAAATTACTCCTACTTTATGAACTATTAAGCTATTGCTCGTGGGCGCCTCAAGAGCGCGCATCATAATTTATGCTTAGTTTGGGAACTCGGATGAGTTCAACTTTGGTGTAGCACAATTTTTTACCAGTTGTAATGAGTTATTCCGCTGAAATTAGTCAGAAGTCAGATGTTTGGGCTGTCAGTACTGATATATCTACCCTACGTGACAAGTTATTAGATTTACTTTGCCAAGATGCGTACAAAGAGGGAGATTTTGTTCTTTCCTCTGGGGCAAAAAGTACATACTATATAAACGGCAAGTTAATAACGCTGCATCCAATAGGCGCCTTGGCTATTGGCAGGTTACTTTTAAATATGTTGCCACCCGATACACAAGCTGTAGCTGGGTTAACTTTAGGCGCCGACCCTATTGTCAGTGCTGTTAGCGTTGTATCGGCATATGAGAATAAACCTGTATGCGCGCTTATTATTCGTAAAGAAGCTAAAGGTCACGGTACACAAGCGTATATTGAAGGGCCTGTTTTACAAAGTGGCGCCAAAGTTGTTGTGTTAGAAGATGTTGTCACAACTGGACAGTCCGCGATGAAGGCAGTAACTAGATTACGTGATGCTGGTTATGTAGTTGATGAAGTTATATCGCTTGTAGATAGGAAACAAGGTGGCGCCGAGTTTTATGAGTCGCAAAATTTAAAGTTTGAAGCTGTGTTTGATATTGAGGATATTCAAAAGAGATATAAGGAATTGCTTTAAACATCTGTAGCACAGGGTAAAATTGGCAACGGATGATAAACGGATGTAACGGATAAGTGATTTTAAATAATTAGGCGCCTTAAGTAGGGTGTGTAACTGCATAAAAAAAACTACAACCAAAACGAAAAATTAAAATGCCAGTTACGCACCACCAATTTTTAACCTATAAACTTCCTATTATGGGTTTAAAATTTTCCTTTCATCAAATTCGTTGCTAGAGCGTATTAATCGGTCTCTACATGGTTTTAAATCATTTAGACAGCGTACTTTTGCATCATTGCTTCGATTTGATTGTTTAGCTGTTCAAGCTCTTGCTGTTTTTGGCATATCCATATTTTGTCAGTTCCACGTTGCTCTAAAGTTTCTTGGTGTGCTTTTTGATGCTGCTGTAAAAGATTTTCATAAAGTGAGATAGCTTGAGAAATTACTCTACTTGCTGATTCAACCTTAGTATCAAAAACAGAAGTAGTGATTTCGTGTAGTTGCTCAGAAAGTTTATCGATAGATTCATCAAATTTTTGAAATCCTATTTCCAAAACTTTCGATTTTATTTGATTATGTAGTCCATCAACATCAAACATTCCCAAACCGAATGAACCTGCTATTGTAGCAGCTATACTAGCATTAATCAGCAGTCTATAAATGCTGGTTACAAAACATTAGTTCCGTGTAATTTAGAAAAAGCATCAGATTTAGCTGTTGCTAATCTTTATTACTATTTCAAAGTTAGAGATAAATCTCAAGATGAACCTGAAGAACAATTAGCTGATAATCCTCAACCTATCTCAGATTTGACCGCAAAATCTTCTACCAATGATATAGAAACTTTTTTATCGCGGTTTTAATAATTTAAAAACTCCTAGATAAAAAAGTATGAAATAATTTATTGTGGGATGGGCATCCTCGCCCGTCCCTATTTATTAGAATGTCAATTTAAGCATTTACTTGGTTTGATTAATACACAAATATACATATATACATATATTGTCTTCTCTATGTTATCGCAAAGAAACCTAACAGACCTGTAATGTTGGGTTCCGCAAAGCCTCCACCCAACCTACGGTTTTTAGTTGCTCCCGTTGCGAGAACTGGGAATAGACTCAGAGGCGCCGTAACGTAGTAGGGTGCGTAACTGCATTAAAGAACCATAACCAAAACTAAAAATTAAAATGGCAGTTACGCACCACCAATTTTTGTAATCATAAGGCATCGTAGGCGCCCATATCTGGATTTTCCCAGTCAGCAAAACATTGTAATCTTGCGCGTAAGTTTGCTGCTTGTTCTGGGTTTATTCCACGAGAAGGTAAATCTATAAAATTATCTTTTGAGACAAAAGTAACAATAACTTTTGCTCCTTCTAATAAATCAGGTGTTTCAAGTAGTTCAATTTTTCCGTTCTGATAAATACCTTCTATTGATTTACTCCCTTCACGCTCAAAGAATACCGAAAATGAACGAACCGCAAAGGACGCAAAGTACGCAAAGGAAGAGAGAGAATTTATAGGTAATCTTCCAGCAGGAAGGGAGTAAGCATTTACTTGGTTCCGCAAAGCCTCCACCCAACCTACAACTGTCTAATTTTTTGGGGCGGGCAGGGATGCCCGCTCCACAAGAACAACAAAGATTTTAAGATTTAGCTACGACTTCTTTGTCTTTTGCTAAGAATTTTTCCAACTCGGTCAACGCGTCTGCATCAACTTTGGTTTGCATTGGGCAGAATTTGGGACCACACATTGAGCAGAATTCAGCGGTTTTGTAAATATCTGCTGGTAATGTTTCGTCGTGGTATTCTCGCGCGCGTTCTGGGTCGAGTGATAATTCAAACTGACGGTTCCAGTCGAAGTTGTAACGAGCATGTGATAGTTCGTCGTCTCTATCACGGGCGCCGGGACGACGACGGGCGATATCAGCTGCGTGTGCGGCTATTTTGTAGGCAATTAAACCGTTTCGCACGTCTTCGGCGTTGGGTAATCCTAAGTGTTCTTTAGGTGTTACATAGCACAACATCGCTGTACCGTACCACCCAGCCATAGCGGCGCCAATTGCTGAGGTAATATGGTCGTAACCTGGAGCAATATCGGTGACGAGTGGACCGAGTACGTAGAAAGGCGCCTCGGAACATTCTTCCATTTGCTTTTTAACGTTAAATTCGATTTGATCCATTGGTACGTGTCCAGGACCTTCGACCATAACTTGAACGTTGTGTTCCCAAGCTTTGCGCGTTAGTTGCCCTAAAGTTTTTAGTTCAGATAATTGGGCGTCGTCGGATGCATCATGTGTACAACCTGGACGCAGCGAGTCACCCAAACTAAAGGAGACATCGTATCTTTTAAAGATTTCGATGATGTCGTTGAAGTGGGTATATAAAGGATTTTGTTTGTGGTGTTGCAGCATCCAGCGAGCAATGATACCACCACCACGAGAAACAATACCTGTAATTCGCGATTTGACTAAAGGTAAGTACTCAATTAGCAAACCCGCGTGGATAGTCATATAATCTACCCCTTGTTGAGCATGTTTTTCGATTACATGCAAAAAGTCATCAGGGGTGAGTTTGTCTAAGTTGCCGTGAACGCTTTCGAGAACTTGGTAAATAGGTACAGTACCAATGGGAACGGGTGAAGCATTAATAATAGTGGTACGAATTTCGTCTAAATTACCACCACCCGTTGATAAATCCATTACCGTATCGGCGCCATATTTTACAGCCAAATTTAATTTAGCTACTTCCTCAGCCATATCCGATGAGTTAGGAGAGGCGCCGATATTGGCATTAACCTTACACTTGGAGGCAATACCAATTGCCATTGGTTCCAAGTTAGTGTGATTAATATTAGCAGGAATAATCAAGCGTCCCCGCGCGACTTCATCACGAATTAACTCAACAGGGAGGTTTTCCCGCTTGGCAACGTAGTGCATTTCCTCAGTAATTACACCAGTACGAGCATAATGCATCTGAGTAACATTATCTTGCCCACGTCGTTTGGCAACCCATTCAGTTCGCATAATTTAAATCATTTCCTTCATGAAAGAGCTTCCCTCCGCTGGTATTACCCAGACTCAGGTGTTAAGGGTGTAATCTCAGCCCGGTTTAACTCAGGCACCCCTAGCAAGGAAATTAATCCTATTGTTGTTATTGTGACAGTTTTTTGCCTCGTCAAAAATTAATAAATGTATTGCAAAATCGTCCAAATGCATTACTTTTATGTGCTTTTGTAAAGAATCTTGTAGCACAGGCATCTTGCCTGTGCAGTAAAATATTCTTAACAGTCAAATTTAATTCAAATATGGATAAATCACTCCAAAAATCAAGAAAGAGCAGAAATTGATGCCGAATTCGCAGAAATGGCTAACGATAACAATTATCAAACAGAAGTTGAAATTTTGAATCAAGAATTTGCGAGTGCAGATTGGGAAGCATTCAAATTAGGCGAATCTCAACTATAAACAGAGATTGTTACATAATAAGTATTTTAGGGAAAACTAAAGTAACCTTAAATACTTAACATCTACTTAGTCGTCATGACTGAACAAATTGATACAAATTCCGCTTTAAAAACACTCAATTTAAAACCAGGTGCATCTCAAGAAGAAATAAAACAAGCTTACCGAAAGCTCGCTCTTGAGTGTCATCCTGACCTTTTTCTCGACCCAACACAAAAACGAGGCGCCGAAGAAAAGATTAAGATAATTAATCAAGCTTACGAACAGCTTAAGAATTATCAATATATAGATACAAACACCGTAAACACAACTTCATCCAATAAAACAAGCGTTTCTTCTACTGCATCAACTCCAGAAACAATTTACCAAAGAGGGATGAGCAAAGCTTCCACAGGTAAATACAGCGAAGCTATTGAAGATTTTACTATCGCGATTCGGTTAAAGCCAGATTATATTGAAGCATATAAATTTCGCGCGCTGGCTTGTGAAAAGCTGGGATACGTTAACCGTGCAAAATCAGATTACAAAAAAGCTTCAGAGTTAGAAGTTATTCAACGTAAATTTGAGCTTCGTGAACGAATACGAAAAGAGCAAGAACAAAAGTATCAGCAAGAAACTGCTCCTCAAAAGCCAAAACGTGCATATCCATGTAAATTAGTCAAGTCATTAAATCATGGTAATTGTATTTGGAGATTAGCAGTTAGTGCTGATGGACAATTTATAGCTAGTGCGGGTAGTGATAACATTATCAAAATTTGGAACTTATCAATATGTGAATCAACAGGTAACTTAATACACACTATTAAGCACGACCAATTAATACGGTGTGTTGTATTTGGTAATGATAATCAAATGCTAGCTAGCGGTAGTGATGATGGTAGTATTGCTGTTTGGCAAGTTGCAACGGGTAAATTAGTTAATAAATTCAAAGTACACTCGGCGCCTGTTTGCTCAGTTATTATTAGTCCAGATAATCAAACTATAATTAGTGCTAGCAATGACACGAGTATCAAAATATCCCATATCAGTATGGGAGAAATGTTGCATGTAGTTAAAGCACATACTCATACTGTACATTCGTTAACACTTAGTACAGAAAAACAAATATTAATTAGCTGTAGTAGTGATAAAACCATAAAACTATGGAATTTAAAGACCCTTAAATCTATAAGTGTAATACCACACTCGGCGTTTATCACTTGTATTGCTATTAGCCCAAATGAAAAATATGTAGCTAGTGGAGGTTTTGACCAAAGTATAATTTTATGGGATATCAGTACAGGGAAAAAAATTAATACTTTTGCTGGACATCGCGCGCAAATTTCCTCTGTATCTTTTAGCTGTGATTCTCAGATTATTGGCAGTACAAGTACAGATGGAGCTTTGAAATTGTGGCAAATTAGTACTGGAGAAGAACTTAATATAGGGACAAGTAAAATTAATGTTGCTAAGTTTAGCGAAGTTTCCAAAAGTCTTATTTGTGCAACTAGTGAGGGAATTATTCAAATTTGGCAATGTGATTAATTGTAAAAAGGAAGAAGTTTTTATAATTAGCTTTAATATTTGGGACGGGCAGGGATGCCCGTTCCACAAGAGGTTTAATATGTGTTGTATGAATCGGCGACTTTATCTAGAATTTTACCTAGTGCGGCGCCACTTGATTCACATGAAAAGTTATCTTTAGCATAGCGTTGTGCTGCTTGACCGAGACGGTTTCTTAGGTCTGCGTTATTCCATAGCATTTCTATTGCTTGAGTTAACTCATCAACGGAGTTTGGTTCTACTAATAAACCTGTTTCACCGTGTTGAATATAATCTTCTGCTCCGTGACAACGGGTGGCAATAACTGCACGACCCATTTGCATTGCCTCTACTATAGTGACTTGTCCTGCTGCGGTTACTTGCGAGTTGGGAAGTAAGGGGACTACATTTATTCGCGCTTCTTGAGACAGGCGCCAGCATTCTGCTTTACTAATACCGAAGGGTGTTTGAACATTGGGTGGAATGTCTATTCCTTCTAATGCGCGTTTGCCTGATGCTACTACTGTTGGTAAGTTAAGTTTAGAAACTGCTGTAAAGAACGAAGGAAAATCACGGTGTGCAGAACCTAGGGCAGTTATAAATGGTTGTTCTGTATTTTCTTGATGCGTTATAGGAATTTCTTTTTCGTGGAATGGAACGAATTCAAAGCGCTCTTTGGGAATACCTAACCATTCATGATAAATATCGCGTTCACGTTTTGTATGTACGATAAAGCTATCTATATTATCTAACGAAGCTTTGGCAAACTGGCACCTAATTCCAGTTGAACATGTACCAACGTTGAATAACCAAGCTATGATTGGGAAACGCTTACGAGTTAGGCGCCTTTGCATACCTAATACTGCTGGCAGTTGCGGGAAAACTGTTATAATCCCTCCTCTAGTTATTTTAACTGCGTCCATTCCATGCTGCCAATAAATAAGCCAATCTTTTAAACCAGTTACCTTTGACTTGCGGTCGTGCCAGTTTTGTAACGGTTGACTGCGCGGTACAATAGCAAATTTATGCCTATCTCCAGGAACATATTTAGTTAACCAGTACTCCTGGGTCAGGTTCAATCTATTAATAAATGGGGCAGCAACTGTCCAATGCATAAATTATTTTCGATGTATTCTATTGTTTATACGTCTACAAACTTTCTGGAATTAACTAATCAATCAGGATTAGTTAAGTACACTATAACCAGTGACTTCACTTAGATTTATATAAATGAAGTCATTATTATTACTAAGCTTTTAATGTTCTTTATAATGTATATCACCAGGCATAGAAAAATGATAGTGATAAATGACACTATCAGAATAAATAGATAAATCTTCAGATAAGAACGCTGAAAAAATTACAAAAGCTTTAAGTTATAGTTGTACTATTTATGCTTGGGCTTGTGTTGAAATTTAACCCATTCTTGTTATAGTGCTAGTGGCGCCGGATACTGGTGAGCAACTGCGGGCAAGTCTAATAATGATAATCTTTCTACTAACGCGGTGCCTCCTAAAAATAAAAATGAACGTCGATTAATTTCACAACTAGAATTTGTCATGGTGCGATATTATTGTTTTTCCCCTTTACTATTTGCCCCCGATGACCGATATCGAATACAAGTATATTATTTTTTACAAGCCATACGGAGTATTGTGCCAATTTACACGCGATACCCCAGAACGTCAAACTCTCCAAGATTATATAGATGTGCCAGATGTTTATCCAGTTGGGCGCCTGGACTGGGATAGTGAAGGTTTAATATTATTAACGAACGACGGACAACTACAACACCGTTTATCTGACCCAAAGTTTGGACACGAGCGAAGTTACTGGGTACAAGTAGAGCGCATCCCCACTGAAGAAGCTTTGTCCCAATTAGGCACTGGTGTAAAAATTCAAGATTACCGTTCTAAAAGCGCGAAAGTTCGGTTATTGCCACAAAAACCAGATGTACCCGAACGTAACCCACCGATAAGATTTAGAAAAAATGTCGATACTGCATGGTTAGAGATGACTCTGACTGAGGGAAAAAATCGCCAAGTTCGTAGAATGACCGCAGCAGTGGGTTTTCCAACACTCCGGTTAATACGTTTCCAAATCGCCCATCTCATGCTAAATAGTTTACAGATGGGTGAATGGCGCCACCTCACATCTGCTGAAGTAGATTTGCTGCATAATATTGTTTTTACAAGCTGTAATTATAAACAGGTGGTTAAAAAACCTAGAAACCGGGTTTCTTCGATGAAATCTTGTAATAAAAATAACGATTTTGCATAGAAACCCGGTTTCTGGTAGATTTTAATTTTTTTTAATCTTTTTTTAATAATTGTATGAATAGTATTATTCTAGCACTAACAAATAATCGTTAAAGATTTTTGTATTAAATATAGTATAATAATACTCCTTTCTTTGTTATCGTTTATAAACATTCGCATACGGGTGCTTTCAAACTAAATTATGATGAGCCGTAACCAAACATCTAGTCGAAATCGTATTTGTCAAGAGGAAGATAATATTTTACCGATTTCTTCAACGCGCTTGGAGCTTGTATCCGATAAAGTGTTAGCTAGCGAACTTAGTCAAACAACTGAGTTACATCCCTGTGATAGTACTTTGTCGTACCGTAAGCTTTACGATGAATTACCTTCGATTAACTTTACGCTTGATGCAAATGGTATTATTTTATCTATAAATAGATTTGGCGCCTCGAAGCTTGGTTACACAAAAGAAGAGTTGCTATATCAACCAATTTTTAAATTATTCGCTTCAAACGAACGTGAGAAGTTGGCAAGTTTGATATTAAATCTATTTAAAGTATCCGGAACAGGGGTTGTAAGTTCTGAGTATCGCTTAAATTGTCCGAATAGTAAAATTGTTTGGGTAAAAGCGACTGCACAAATATTTTCTTCATCAGCAAATCCTGTAGTTGTCTTGGTTTTCGAGGATATTACACAGTTTCATGATTTGAAAGAAGCTTATAATGAGTGCGAACAGCGGTTTAAGACGATAGCGAATAGCGCTCCTATAATGCTGTGGACATCAAACAGCAATGGGATGTATGACTTTTTTAATGAGTTTTGGCTTGAATTTACAGGGTGTGCTTTAGAACAAGTGCGCGGGATAGGATGGCTTGAGCATGTACATATAGATGATAAAATCAACTGTTTACAAACCTATTACTCAGCTTTGAATGCAAAAACAAAGTTTGATATGGAGTATCGGTTACAACGTGCTTCGGGTCAGTATTGTTGGGTTTCAGATACAGGTATTCCAAGATTTACAGCGAGTGGAGAGTTTAGTGGGTATGTTGGTTGCTGTGTAGATATTAGCCAATATAAAACGATTGAACTGGTACGAGAACAAAGCGAAAGCGAGAAAAAGCTCCAAGTTTCCGAGATTGAAAAACTTAATCGTCTTAAGGATGAATTTCTCAGTACTGTTTCGCACGAGCTACGTACACCACTAACAAATATGAAAATGGCAATTCAGATGCTTGGGATTACGCTGAATATGAATGTCGATGCTTCCCATGCTTTAGAAAATAGAATACAGCATTCTGAAGCGAAAGCCGCGCGTTACTTCCAAATTTTAAATAATGAGTGTGAGCGTGAGATAAATCTAATTAGTAATTTTTTAGATTTACAGAAGCTTGATATTAATAGTAAACCGTTGGTTTTGGAAACGGTACATATTAAGGAATGGGTAGTCAAAGTAGTGGGGTTATTCAAAGCAAGGAACAGGAACTCTTTGAGTAACTTATACGTGGATGTTGCTCCAGACCTTCCTCAGTTGGTTAGTGACCCTTTTAGTTTAGAGCGAATTTTAATCGAACTCTTGACTAATGCGTGTAAGTTTAGTCCAGCAGACGAAGAAATCATTGTTAGTGCGCGTTTAAAATCTCAAGATATTGAGCTTAGGGTGACAAATACAGGTGTGGAAATTCCTGCATCTGAGTTACCGCGTATTTTTGATAAGTTCTACCGTATTCCTAGTAATGACCCTTGGAAACAAGGTGGTACAGGTTTAGGATTAGCACTGGTGCAAAAGCTTACTAAGTGTTTAGGGGGAAGTATAGAGGTTGAAAGTGCGTCGAATCGTACTTGTTTTACTTTGCTGATACCTATCAATAGTAACGGATGTAACGGATGATTTGGTCTAAGTGGGATAACCGGGCTGATAGATGGCAAATCATAGGTTAAAATAGTTGCCTATGCGATGTTGCCCGTCATAAGGACTTCAGTCCTTACAACGGGCGCCTTAAAAAGGGATTAAGGAATTTCCACAATGCTGATTTGCCCTGAATGTAAATTTGAGAACCCCGATAAGAATAAGTTTTGTCAAAATTGTGGCACTTCCCTGACTGAACGCGCTTGTCCTGCTTGTGGCGCCGATGTGCCGAATAATGTTGAACAATGTCAGCATTGTGGTAAGGATTCTGGGACGATTTGGTGGGGAATTATTAAGTTTAATGAAGATATTGTTACGAATGATTCTAATTCTAATGTAGAGGCGCCTCCAGTTGAAGTAAGTACTTTTATTCAAATAGATGTACCTACACCCGTTTTGGAATTAGAACAGAAAAAAGTTATTTCTAAATTTGAGGTTGGTTCTTACTTAGATAAACAAGAACGATATAAAGTACTTGAATGTAGCGAAACCCAAGCAGGTCAGCAAGAATTATTAGTCAGAGTTCTAGATTGTAAACCGTATCAAATTACACCGATTACTGCTCAATTAGAACAAGGATTATCATCTGTAATTGAGGCGCCTGGTATTCCAAATGTTGCAAAACCATATTTAGCTTTACACAAGCTGTGTAATTATGGAATACCTCCAATACATGATGCTTGGGTTTTAGAGAATATGTCGGTGGTGCTGCTTGTTGACCGTTCAAATTACTCATATTTACTTGAGTTATGGCTTGAAGACGAAATGTCATCGTTACAAGTAGTGCATTACTTCCACCGCATGACTCAGCTTTGGCAAATGCTCGAACCGTTTAACTGTCGTCAAAGTTTATTAGAGTTAACAAATTTACGTTTAGATGAAGACCAAGAGTTAGTGCTACAAAGACTTTATACTGAATCGAGTCCAGGCGCCAACGTTGATTTTGAAGCTTTTGAACCATCAGAAACATTAAGCATAAAAGCACTAGCGAATATTTGGCACACTTTATTCAAACAGTCGCAACGCACACAGTTCGGTCCGTTGATGCAGTTATTGGGAGACTTAGATGTTGGGACTGTTGAAACGTTGGAGCAGTTGCAAGCAAGGTTACGAAAAATTGCCTCAGAACTTGAGCCAACTCCAACTATAGAAGAAAATAATCATGATACTAAGGATATTCATGATAATTACGAGTCGGAAGATGTGACGGTTACGATGGCAGCGGCGCCAAATACTGCGGTACCTACTGTTCTACAATTGGTCGAAGCAGGGGAGAATGAAATAAAAAGCGATGATATGCCTACAGTAGTTCTTCCAATGCAGCTAAACAGTCTCGATAACGCAGGACTTACCGATGTTGGTCGTCAACGTGACCATAACGAAGACTATTTTGGTATTGAGACAAGAATTAATAGAGTTGAATTTCCGAAAGCGCAAGCAATTGCAGCACGCGGACTATATATATTATGTGATGGGATGGGTGGACATGCTAGTGGCGAAGTTGCTAGCGAGTTAGCTGTCACCACACTCCAAAAGTATTTTAACTCCTATTGGAATTTTAATCATTTACCAAGTTTAGACATTATCAAAGAAGGAGTACGTCAGGCAAATAAAGCTATATATGACCTCAACCAAAAAGATGCTCGTTCGGGTGTTGGTCGGATGGGGACTACATTAGTCATGCTTTTGATACAAGATACACATGTTGCTGTTGCCCATGTTGGTGACAGTCGGATGTACTGTTTAACTCGCAGGGGACTTGAGCAAGTCACTATTGACCATGAAGTTGGACAACGGGAAATAATGCGTGGTGTAGAACCGAGTATCGCATATGGGCGCCCGGATGCGTATCAACTAACACAAGCATTGGGACCACGAGATGAAAATTTAATTGACCCAGACGTGCATTTTTTCCAAATAAATGAAGATAGTTTATTTATTCTTGCCTCAGACGGGTTAACAGATAATAATTTACTCGAAACAAATTGGCAAACGCATCTCAAACCTCTACTGAGTTCTAATGCTAACTTAGATAAAGGCACGCGCGAGCTAATTGACTTAGCCAATAAGTGCAACGGTCATGATAACATCACTGCTGTGCTAGTACGAGCCAAAGTACGTCCAAATCCAGGGGCTGGTTAATACATATTAACTATCCACTACTACTAAATTTTATAATTTCAATAATGTGGTTACGCTCACCTTACTAGAACCGCGACAAAAAAAACCACTTCACCAGTGGAATTTTAGCGATGAACCCTTAATACGGATTGGTCGCGCGTCAGATAATCATATAGTTATTTCAGATGATTTGGTATCTCGCTATCATTTGGAACTTCGACGAGTTGATACAGGTGGGTTAGATGGTTCTTGGCATCTAGTCAATAAGGGTATAAATGGCACTTTTGTAGATGGTGTTTTAGTAGCTCAGGCGCCGATACCCAACAACTGCCTATTACAATTAGCAAACGGTGGCCCTTTATTGAGGTTTCAAATCGAGCAAAAAGTCGAACAACCAGTAGCAAAGCCTAAAATTACTCTACCTACCTGTAACCACGAAGGCAACAATCCGAATAATTTATTTTGTATACATTGCGGTCAACCCATCAAAGTTCTCCAAACAGTACGTAATTACCAAGTACTGCGAACTTTAGGACAAGGAGGTATGGGGACTACCTTCTTAGCATGGGACGCTGTGGGTCAAACAGGGCGCCCACAACTGTTAGTATTAAAACAGATGAATGCCGATATGGCACGAATAGCGAAAGCGCAGGAATTATTCGAGCGTGAAGCAAACACGTTGAAATCGCTATCGCATCCAGGAATACCGAAATATTATGACTTTTTTGTTGAGGAAGGAAAAAAATATCTAGCAATGGAGCTAGTCCACGGGGAAGATTTAGAGAAATTGGTTTTTTTAAAGGGACCAGTGACACCGAATCAAGCGATATTTTGGATGATTCAAACCTGTGATGTACTAAGCTACTTACATTCCCAAGAACCACCATTGATACATCGCGATATTAAACCAGCGAATTTGATGATGCGCTCGTCGAATAATAATATAGTAGTACTGGATTTTGGCGCCGTCAAAGAAAGTTCAACGGCACCAGGAACCCGTATAGGTGCAGAAGGATATTGTGCCCCAGAACAGGAGAGGGGGCAACCACTAACGGTTTCAGATTTATACGCAATAGGACCCACCCTGATATTCTTGCTATCGGGGGAAAGCCCATTCAAATATTACCGCCAGCGTGGGCGCCAGTTTCGGTTTGAAATAGGAAATATTCCAACAATTACCCCTAAATTGCGAGAAGTCATCGACCGTTTGACGGAACCATTGCCACGCGATAGATATCAAACCGCACAGGAGGTAATTGCTGTACTGAAAGAACTTTAAATTTTAGATTGCGCGATTTTGGATTTTGGATTGAATCTAAAATCCAAAATCCAAAATCCAAAATTCTTTATTCTTCTTCGTCCCATGTTTCCACGCACAATAATTCGCCAAGGGGGTCTTGCATAGTAAATCCAAAATCGAGCAGTTCCTGTTTCCAGTGCTGCCAGTCATTGCCAAAAAGTAGAGCAATCTTCCAAATGCTGTCTGTTGGCTTGACAATATTAGAATCTACAAGTGATTGCACATTGCGCTGCAATTTCACCATTGGGTGAAGTACTTGTTGAGGCATAATCTCAATTTAATTTTGATTTGATTGGAATAAAAACTTGGTCAAAACTGTCTTCCAGTATTTTTGGAAACTTCGCCTATACGTAGAGTAATATTACCTTTGGCAAAGTTCAGTCTTATCTTCTTAACTATATCACAACTAACAGAATGTTGTTAGCATGTAATTCTAGTTTTGTACGGTAATCACCACACAGTGCATAAAGTAGTAAGTAACTTTCGTTAAAATTAGGCAGAATTAAAAACCATTCTACAACTTGCAGATATTACATGGTATATGAGAGCCAAATAAACTAGCTCAGAACACATAGCAAGGGCAAAGAACACATCCTTACCACTTCTACAGTTATTTTTCTGATTATCTGGAGATAAACGCTCTTTTATTGAATCTGTTCAAAAAGGCAAGATGCATAAAAGGTATTCAACACCATTAAACAGAGGGGTAACAGTGCCTATTAGTCAAGTAACTACAAACTTGAGACATAGATTCCGGTCGGGTTTGCAGTTAATCGACTTATAGCTTATCGCAAACATCTACAGAAGGATACACATCATGCCAATCTTTAGAAAAATTTAATATTTCCCTGGCAACGGATGAGAGCGGATGTAACGGATGGTTAAATAAACTATCTTGTGGAATAGGCATCCCTGCCTGTTCCCATGCTAGAGGCGCCTATAAGTCTCTTATTCCCCTTTCCTCCTAAACAAATGTTCTAAAATCCGCTGATTTTCCGTTCCTATTCCCTGCATCTCGCTTACAACTTGACGAAACACCTCTCTATCTTGTTCAACATTGCCTTCAGAAACACGCAGTAATTTTTGATGCAAGCGTGCAATATCCAGCAATTCCACCACACTATCTTGAATTGAGGTTATTTGAGTGTTATATATGGTCTCTTCTCTCACTTGCCGCATTTCTGTACGAAGCTGGTCAATTTTATTACCTAACGCTTTAAGACGCGCATCAATATTATCATCAGGTAGTTGTAAGTTAGTCATTCGAGCAGGCGCCTATTATAAGCTAGATTTTTGTAATAACACAAACAGTCTGAATTGAGCAACATAATTAAAACATATATAGCTGCAATCTGTAACCTGACGATTAACCATGATGTGGTAGGGACGTTACATGTAACGTCTCTACAAATTTTTATTACGTTTGCGTAATATCCTATTTATGAATAAAATCTCACAGTAGATAATTAATTTATTGGTTGGGCGTGTGAGTTAATGATTCCGGATTTTGATGAGAATGGTAATCTACCTCCAGGTGTGCATTTTTGCGAGTGGGATGAGTTTGTAGATAGATTCGGTTATAACGACGGAAGAGCGCTCTTGATTACGGGATTGCAAATGGCAATGGAGCAGCTTCAAGCAGCAGGTTGTCGGACAATCTACCTTAACGGGAGTTTTGTTACTATAAAACCAGACCCTGTTGACTTTGACGCTTGTTATGATAGAGAAACTGTAGATTTCAATTATTTACGAATGTACGCTCCTCGATTACTTAACTTTTATGACCGTGCTGGACAAAAGCCAAATACCGAGGCGAGATTTTTCCATCCGACCAACCTGTAGGTGACTATGGAGATAATTCGTTTTACTTTTTTCAGCGTGATAGAGGTAAAAGGAAAAAGGGATTATAGCTATTGATTTATTAAGGTGGGAACCATGATTAAAAATGATTGGGAATATGAAGTAACTACTGACTGCATAGAACAGTTTGAAAAATCTATTGCTGCAATAGAGAAGGATGAAGAAAAAAAATAAACGACCCTGAACGTTGGGCAATGAGACGAGGAGTAGCACAGTGCCATCTTGATAAATTAAAAGCAGAAAAAGCCGAGTACGAAATGCTAACTTCTCATGATAGTCAAACACCTATTGTGTTAAAGATTGATGATATTGGTTATTTACCAGATATTTTAATCAAAGCGCGCATTGCTGCTAAGTTGAGCGAAAAAGAACTAGCAGCTTTGTGCGGACTTACCGAAGAGCAAATAAAAGTTTATGAAAAGAATGATTATCAAGGCGCCAGTTATCTTGACGTAAGATTTGTAATGAATGCACTAGATATAAAAATGCAGGGAGGTGAGTTTCTAGTTCCCCTCGATACATTAAGAAGAACTCCTATAACAAAAGAAGAATTAAAGTCTTCTAAAAAACGTGCTAAAAGTCAAGAAGTTGTAAACGAAAAGAAAAATTTTCAACCCGCTTTGGATTAAAAATCGTTCGGAGTAGGGTGTGTAAGCGCCTAAAATAAGCGAATTTGTAACCAACAAGTAAAGAAGCGCTTACGCACCATCCAGATGTTGATTATTATGAGGCATCATCAAAATATCTTGTTCGTAATCAAATAAAACATCCGTTACACCTAAGTAAGTCGGCGCCAGTCTCACCCCCCTTTTAATTCTTGATATAAAATACAAGCTACCGATAAGCGTAAGGTAGGCGCCATGATAAAAAACAATTGGGAGTATGAAGTAACTCAGGACTGCATAGAAAAGTTTGAAAAATCTATTGCTGCAATTGAGAAGGATGAAGAAAGGAAGACAAACGACCCGGAACGATGGGCAATGAGACGAGGAGCTGCACAGTGCCATCTCGATAAATTGGAAGCAGAAAAAGCCGAGTATGAAATGCTAACATCTCATGACAGTCAGGCGCCTATTGTATTAGAACTTGATGATATTGATTATCTACCTGATATATTAATCAAAGCGCGCATTGCTGCAAAACTGAGTGAGAAGGAGCTTGGCGCCTTATGTGGATGTATTGAAGAACAAATTAAGCGTTACGAAAAAGATGATTATCAAAGTGCTAGTTTCCTTGATTTTAGGCGTGTGATTTTTGCACTTAACATTAAGATTCAAAGTGGTAAGTTTTTGATAGAGCTAGATACTTTAGAAAGAACACCGATTACAATAGAAGATTTGCGGTCATCCAAAAGCCGTGCAAAAAGTCAAGAAGTTGTTAATGAAAGTAAACAATTTCAACCTTGATTATTATAAGGCGCCACAAAAAAATCTTGTTCGCAATGAAATAAATCATCCGCGTTAATATCCGTTGCCAATGGCTTTTTCAAATTCGTCCACTGCTAAAATTGAATCTGTAATTGTGATACACCGCTCAAGCAACTCAATATCTAGAGAAGGCAGTAACTCGCTTGCTGTAATTAACTCATAACCGTAGGTATCAGGGAAAACAGTAGTTTTTGGGAGTAGACCGCTATCCCGTAGGTGATATATTTTAAGTTGGTTTATTTCCCAAAACCAAACTTCTGCTACCCCTAATCTTCGGTATATTTCTTTTGGCATCGATGTTATAACACCAAATCAATTTTTACAAATAGTAGGAGAAATACTGTGACTAATTTAAACGTACAAATACCAAATTCTCTGTATAAACAAATAGAAGCAAAAGCAGCTAAGGAAAATGTACCTATTGACCAGCTCGTTGCTATCGCATTGTCAGTACAGGTATCAGCGTGGGCAAGCTGCATACTATATAGAAGTTAGGAAAGCGCGCGGTAATTGGGATAAATTCAGACAAGTGTTAAGCAAAGTTCCTGATGTTGAACCAGAAGATTACGATAAATTAGCATAATTTCAGAAGGCGCCTACAATGTTTGTAATGTTAAGAACCTCTACGGTAAATTACGTCATCATAAATTACAGAACTTTCGCGGCGCCTGCTTTTCTGGCTTTGTTTCTAAAGGTAAAGTTTTGTTTGCTCTTGAAATATAATCAATCCCACCAGACAAATAATAGCTGTGATAAAACCTCTAGTTCGTCAATTAATCGAGTTTATCACCTATAAGATCAAACCCACACACTAAAATAGTCATTTTGTTCTATCGCGCTATTATGGTACAAATGTTTTATCCGTAGAAGGAACAGCGGCTTTAACTCAGCACTATATATATTAGATATGGCTTGAGAGCAAATGGTAAAACTTTTACAAAGCGAATGTTAGTTTTGGGTAAACAGATGGGTATCTTAACAAGAGTTTACCATAATATAGAGACTAAACATGTTCAGAGGATATTTGAGAAGTTATATTTAATACACAATTCTTCGTTTAATCCCACGCAAATAACTCCTGGGATGAAACCTCTATATCGTCACATCCTCTAGTGAACTTGACAAATTCTCCAACAAAATTTAAATCTTTAACACCTACAACTGTTATAGTATCGAGAACCGTGTCTAATTCATCACGGTAAAAAGCATGACCGTCAAATGTCGCAACTGCTCCCATATTGGCACAACGCTTTCCAAAATCGATAAATTGGCTAATTGTCGGCGCCGCATTGAAATATGATGTTGGAGTTGTACAGCCTTGTGCGAGTAATTCTTCCACTTTGTTCAGGGATAAGCCTGTAAACTTGATGGCGTTAGGGGTGTATCCTGTGATGGAGGCGCCTAAAACATGTTCTAAACGTTGCTTATTCTCATTCATGTTAACTACTAGGATAATAGTACATAGTTAATACAAGAAATAATTTTAGTCAACTTAGCAAACCGTGTGTTGATAAATATATATGATAGGGCTTAAGCAAACGGCAGATAAAATTGTAGGGTGCGTAACGCTATAAAAAAACTTCAACCTAGTGATAAGACTTGTAGCGTTACGCACCGACGATTAATTGTGACTGTATCGTGAATCCATATAAGTAAATTATATATTTTAATAATAATTATATATGTATTAGTGATATTACTTAGTTATTGTTAGTTGTAGCTAATTAAGTGGGTATCCTCAGTACGGATATATATTTCCATCAACAATCAGCCCACAACTTTAATTTATGGCAAGGTGCTTCCTTGCTCTGTTTTACTATGGAATCATCTGTGTCAAATCAAGATTCGTATTTACAGTATATTAAACAAACTGTTCCAGGTATTGAGGTTGGTACTTTATCACGCATTACCAATGTTATAGAAAATACTTCTTGGGAAAATCCTAGTTCTTCAAGCGATTGGAATAATGTGGCAGTCGTTGCTCTAGCAGAAGCAGAACAGTACAGCGATGAAATGGAAACACGCACGCTTTATCTGGAAATGGCTTTTGATGCTCTAAATAGTGCGTTCGAGCTAGAACAACACCCGCTATGTGCTGCTCATCTTGCTTTAGTACACAGCATGATAGGGGAAACACAACGAGCCATAGAAATTGCGTTTAATACATTTATTAATACGCTTCAGCTAGCTTACGAGAATGCAAACACAGATTCTGAGTATTTAGTGTACTTGTCTCCAAAGCAGCAAGGCTTATTAAAATTAGATTATCAATTCACGCAAACAGCTTTATACAAACAAAACAGTTATCAGCAAGCGCTTGTTGTTTTAAGCCAAGTTTTGTGTAATTCGCAACTAGTATTTTATAATGCTGTAGGTCGTCGCTTTTTACAACTTGCGTCTCAAGTTATACCTGATTCAGCAAGTATTGCGCTTCAGCTTGGAATTTCAAGTTTAATGGCTAGTGAGTGGGAAGGGATGCTACATTTACATCGTGCTAAACAGTTAGCTCCATATTCCTCTGCGGCTTATCAAGCTTTGTATTTAACATACCGAGATTTAAACCAAACTGAAACTGCAAATTATTGGTTGAAATTAAGTCAAGAATTTTATCAACAAAATCCTCAATCTCCAGATTGGCAATGGACGCAGCTTCAGACTGAGAATACATTTACCTATGTTCCATTTGAAGGTTTAACGATGGCTGTTGAACCAAGTTTACGTAGTATTGTTACTAGTGTACTTATTGGCGAAGGGGAATGGTTTGAAAAAGAGATGGAATTTTGGCGCCACTTTATTAAACCAGGTATGACAGTGATAGATGTCGGCGCCAATGCTGGGGTTTATACATTTAGTGCAGCGCTAAAAGTCGGTGTTGAGGGGAGAGTACTAGCAGTTGAGCCTTTTTCAGGATGTGTGAATTATTTAAAAGAAACTTGCCGGGTAAATCAACTAACTCAAGTAACTGTATGTTCAGGCGCCGCAAGTAATTTCAACGGTACAGTTAAATTACTTCTTCACAACGCTAGCGAGTTAAATGAGATAGTTTCTAGCGAAGCTGCAGAAAGTATGGCAGATGCTCCTTTTGAAGAAGCTGAGTGTTTTACATTAGATAGTCTAGTTGAGAGAGAAAAGCTAGAGCGAGTGGATATACTCAAAATTGATGCAGAAAACCATGAGCTTGCGGTGCTTGAAGGAAGTACAAATATTTTATCGGAAATGGCGCCTGTGATTCTTTACGAAAATATTGCTGGTAGCAAAGGTAGCAATTATCAAGTTGCTGAATACTTAAACAAGTTAGGATATCAGCTTTTTAGATATCAACCATATTTACAAAACTTGATTCCAGTAGAATCACTTGAAGATATTCAGGGGCATCTTAACTTAATTGCTTTTCCAAGCAAATAAAAAATGAGATTCCTTAATTCCCGACTTATAAAAAATTTGGGATATCAAAGACTAACTTTAGACACTGCTATTTTCCATAATCTTACATTTTCCTATAGGAATAAAATTATGCCAGTATTTCTCAACAATCTAAAGAAAAATAGTCATTTAGACCAAATTCACATGACAGTTTGCAATGTTGGTTCTCGCAAGCTTGGAATAAACGATGATTATGCTAGCTTAGGCTGGGAAACATTTGCGCCCAACTTAAGTATATATGGATTTGATGCGGATGCAGATGCATGTGAAGAAGCAAACGCGAATATTGAAGCTAGACAAGTAAATTGGCAAGAAAAGCATATCCCTTTAGCATTAGGAAGCTCTGTTGGAGAATCTACACTTTACGTAACAAAGCATCCTATGTGTAGTTCGCTTTATCCTCCTAACGAAGCTTATTTAAAGCGCTTTCAAGGATTACCAGAGCTAGTAAATTTGGATTTCGCTTTAGAGATTGAAACAACAACACTTGATACTTTTTGTAAAGATGAAGGAATCAGAGAAATTGACTTTTTACAAATCGACGTACAAGGAGCAGACCTTGATGTATTAAAAGGAAGCTATTATCTATTAGAAAAAAGCGTTTTAGCAATTCAAATAGAAGTAGAGTTTTCACCTTTATATGTCAACCAACCTTTATTTACAGACATAGATATATTTTTAAGGAATCAAGGTTTTAGCTTATTTGACTTAGCCCCATCTTATCGTACTCGTTCTGATTCTCCAATTCAATCAACTCTTCACCCAGGACAAATACTTTGGGCAGATGCATTTTATTTTAGAGATTTGATTCAGGAAAATGTTAATTTCAATTTGAAAACACCACAGCAAATTTTAAAATTAGCTTGTATAGCTGATATAATGCACTTCCCTGACTACGCTTTAGAATTATTAACTTATGTAACTATCAATTATGGTCATGACCCCAAGTATAATTTCGCAAGCAGTATTATTGAAAGCTTGTCTGAAATACCCGATTTAGTACAAGCTGAAATTGAAACTTTACCTGCTGTTAGTAAATTAAAAAGCTACATAAACTAGTATTGTACGGTGGGCAGTGCCCACCTGACTCTCAAACATCAACGACCTTCAACATATATTTGCCACATCTGTTGATAAGCTTTCTCCATTTCACGAGTAAACTGTTTAGCATTCCAAAGGGGTGCTGTATGTCTAGATTGACGTAATTTCCAAGCTACCTGCTGTCTTAGATTTGCATCTTTACCTAAACGAATACCCCACTCAATATACTCTTCATCTGTCCAAGCAATACCTTCTGTAATGCCAGCATTTATCATCATTGTGTAACTATTGCGTGCGGCAAACTGTTCACCAACGCGCGTGACTAGAGGAATACCCATCCACAGTGTTTCTAAAGTTGTTGTGGCGCCGTTATATGGGTAGGTATCGAGTACAACATCAGCAATACTTAAATTCGCGCGGTGGGTTGACTCTAAGGGGTCTTGCTGCAAAAATTTTAATCTGGAACAATCAACACCCTCTTCATCAGCTATTTTGTAAAAGAAATTTTTGATTGCTTCTTCCTCTCCGGAACCCTTAATTAAGAAATAGCTGTTTGCCACTTCGTTAATTATTTTCATTTGCCATCTTGTTGTTTCAGGATTACGCTTATATCCTCTTTGCGCGCTAAGGTAAACTACAGCATCGCTAGGGATATTTAATTCATCCCGACGCAGTGTAGGTATTCCCACTTCAAACCCATCAACAGCGATATAAGTATTAGGTAGGCGCCAGATTTTTTCAGTGTAGTAATCTTGTGCAGTATATGGGAGTACGTAAGGGTCAGCAATGAAGTAATCTACTGTAGGTATTCCAGATGCATCCCATCCCAACCAAGTTGCTTGTAGTGGTGCTGGTTTAAGCGCAATAACTTCAGAAGTAACATCTAAAGTTAAACTGTCTAAATCTATTAAAATATCAATTTCGTCATTACAAATCTTTTCAGCAATATCCCAAGCACTCATTCCTAATTTATGAGGATGTGTAACTTGACTGACATACCATTCTTGCAACCAATCATTAATTTGTTTATAGTCTACAAAGTATATATAAGTTTCAAATTGCTCTTTGTCATGATGCTGAATCAGCCAACGCGCAAGCCAGCCTACAGAATGCTGTCTTAATGCATAAGATAAATATCCTACTTTTAATTTACGATGAGAATAACCAAAACTCTTATTTTTATTTAGTTGAGAATAGCAATTCAAATATTCACCAGCAAACTTTTGTATACTAGCCTGGAAAATTTTTGCAACTTGATTATTTGTTGATTTAAATTGTACAGGATTATCTTTAATGTGCGGAATAGCAAAGAATGGAGTTAATAGACGAAGAGTTTGTATTTCAGAAATTTCTATTGGCTGTAAACATATTAATTGTTTAAAAAGTAATTCTAGCTCTTGACAGGCATTACAAACTTCTTCCCAGTATCCACCCGCACTCATTAATCCACGAAGTAATAAGTGAATAGCAAAAATCTTATCCGGCAATTCATGAGAAATAGAATAACATTTTTTAGAAATCTTGATACCTATATCATATTTTTGTGAGTCTTGATAAAAAATGGCTAAAGCTCTTAAGCTTTCTATATTATCGCTATCTAAACGTAAAATTAACTCTAAAATTTTTGTAGCTAATTCGGGGCATTTTAAAGTATGCCCAATTCGCATTGCAGCAGGTAAAAAAATATCTAAACAATCACTCACACTTGAGCTAGAAAAGTAAGGTAAACTAGCTTCTAAAAGATTAAATGTTGCAAAATGTAAAGGTGCCTCTTTTACAACCTCCTGAATTAAATTTTTTAAATCATCGTATAAACTATTATAATTTCTGCTAGTATTTAAATACTCTATTAAGCATAACTCAATTAAATTATCACCTTGAAAATTGTTAATTTTAATCGAAAGAGTAATAATTTTGATTAGATTATTAATATCAGTAGGATTTATTTCTCGAATATGTTGACGAATAACCCACGCTAAAGAAAATTCTTCAAGCTTCTCACGTTGTATTGCTTCTGCTTCTAAGACTTGAAGAAGTTCATTCGTCAACTTACCTATTTCTTCTTCATCGACTTCAGCCATTGGAAGCATCCAAGTCATTTGTGCTTCGGTTTCTTGCCCTTGTAACAGTAAAATTAAGCCTAAGTACCAATAGTATGGAGTTACATATGGTTCTGCAATAATTGCTTGTTCATATAAGTAAGCAGCCGAAGTATAATTACCTTCGCTTAAATATTGTTCAGCTTGCGTTTTCCAATTAATTAAATCTGTGACCATAATTAACAATATATATTACTTTTAGTTTAAAAGATATGGGAATAAATAGAAATATTGAACAATTAATAATTGTAAATTTAAATATAAGTATTTTTTTTGTTCATAATAGCTTTATTCAATCAACAGAAATAAAGTGAGTAGAAATATCTACCCACTTTTTAAAAGTTAGCAAAATAGTTGAGAAATACTTTTATTCAGAAAAATACTTTTATAATAGTGATAGTAATTCACAACTAATTAAGTATCAAAATATTACTTAAGCTCAACGTAATCACCACCACCACATGATGGCCCAGTCGCAGTATTGGCAGCACCGAAAGTTGCTTCTTCTATACCTGTTTTACCACCAGCAGCACCAGCAGTCTTGGCTTCACATAAAATAGCAAGCGTAGTTGCTTCACTAGTTGCACCAATAGTTGCTATTTGCACACCACCTATGTAAGCTTTAAGAGGTGCTGTCGCAACTTTTAGTACTGCTTGATTCGTAACTGCTGTTGTGCCTTTCAGTACAGCTTTATACTGGTAGTTTTGAGTTTCTGTCCTTACACCTAGACCTAACTTACCAAAGTTAGCAGTATCAGCAAACGCACCGCCTTCCATATATTGTGCTTGTTGTGCGCGGTTCATAGAACCAACATAAGTTTTAGATTCTGACTGCTTTGCTTTGTTTGCTTGGTTAAGGAAAGAAGGTAATGCAATTGCAGAAAGAATACCAATAATAATAATTACAACTAGCAGTTCGATTAAGGTAAAACCTTCGTCTTCTTTCTTTTTATTGAGGATGTGCTGAATAAACTTTGCTTTGAGTTCGGTTTTCATATCAGAGCTTTCCTTGTTGAGTTTAAATTTCGGAATTTGATTTTTGTCTTCTAAAATAAACTTACCCACTTTGGTTGAGTTTCATATCACTCAATATAAAAAAATTGCCAGACTAATCACTAAGTAAACTGAATGGTTAAAAAGTTGGGGTACAATTATTGTGATGTACCCCACTAGAACCTATCTATTTTTAGGCGTAACTTGAGAATCAAGGCGTTTTGCTGAAACAATTTCGCCCCAATCAGATTTTATTATTTCCATTGGTTTGATAAAGAAGGAAAACTTTACCCTGAAGAATTTACCCGTTAAGCTTGACGTTCCAGCATTACGTAACCAAGACCCTCCAGACGCAAGAGCATTTGCTGTATCAAGTTAAATGCTTGCTCATGTTCTATGGGCTTCAAAGTAATGGGGTCAAGCGGTCGTATTTGCTTCCAATTTTCAACTAACGCCATTATTGGCTGAGGTTGCTCTAACAACCGCAGTAAACAAATTGCCATTGCGCTATCAATACTTACTACTGGCTCTTATCAACGGTAAATGTTGGCTAATTGGGAAGGCTCTTAACTCTGTTACGCAAGCAGTAAGGTCTTCACGAAATTTTGGAGTTTTGAGCTGGGGGTGCAAATATGCTTTGCTATTTTGCCAATCTGAATCTGTCCACTCTACAATAGGTGTAAATGAATGCCCTTGTTCAGGATGACCACACCACAAATCTAGCAAGCGCTGATTTGGGTGTATTAGTTCAAACAAGTGCAGTTTTTCTTGATCTGAGAGGTCAGGTAAACACATTGCAACGTATGCAGGCAAATTATCTGGCTCTTTGAAAAGTTCCATTACATCCCATTGCATCCAGTTGACCATACTAATAAATTCTAATCCGGCTCCACGTAAAATTGCGAAAAACTCCGGAATTGTAAAGCCTTTATCTCCAACCAGCATGTGATTGGCTAGTATTGCCTCATTTTCAGTTTCACTTCTGGGATTCCAAGTCTGTGTCTTAATCAAAACTCCATCTTTAAGAGCTTTCATAATGTCACGGACAATACCAAGTTCCATTTCTTCTGGATTATTATCCATTAAACCCATGAACTTAAAGAGTTTTTGCGCGCGGAAAAAATTAGCGCGTTGTAGCGAACTATGGAGGTTTGCACGAATAATACCTTCCGGTGTTAAAACTGACTTCATCGCTTGCAAACCTGTTGTCGCATCTTCTAAAAGATACAGCACATCATCGCAATTGATGTAGTCAAAATTTATACCCAGTTTCGGCAGGTCTTCAAGCAAGAGTACATGAAATTCTACATTATCAACTCCGTGGAACTGCAAGCGTTTCTCTGCAAGTCTGACCGATTCTTCAGAAAAATCAATTCCAACAATTCTAGCTTCAGGGTTTGCAAGAGCTAGTATTAGGGTTTTGTAACCTGTTCCACAACCCGCATCAAGAATTACTTTTCCTTTAAGGTCAATAACTTGTTGATTCCTTAAATAGTAAGATGTTGTTAAGTTATGAAAATATAATAAGTTTGCATCGTCTTTCGGCGATTTCTCTATAGGAACTCTTGGATAGGGGGCATTATCAAATTGTTGCCGAATTTTTTCAAGCATTTCAGATGCTGAAACCGATTGTTGTGTAGGTATTTGAGCAGTCATATTTTCTCCTAATATTAATTATTTTCTGATACTGCTTACAATTTATTGAGTTGCAAGATTACTGAGCGGTGTTTATCGCTACTTGTGCGAATTCAGGCAACAACAACTATCTAAACCTCCTTAATCTCATAACTCATAACTAATTGCCGCATACGTATCTAAGTATTCCCATTTTTTTTAGTTTTCTATCACAACACGCTTAAGAGATTCAGAGAAACTTTTTCAGTACACACTTACTAAGAGATAGGGATGTTACTAAAATAAAGAATAGATATGCTTGGACGCTGCGAATAGAACTTACAGGTGCCAAAATACTCAAATGGAATTGCGTATCGAGGGAAAAACAGAATTTCCTACTTATAGAGGATTAACCGATGGGCATAAAATATATTATCGGACGCACAGACTGGAGGGAAGAACACGGCACCGAAACTAGGCAGCTAGCTCACACAGGCGCCATAACGGATATCCTTGTAGAACACTTTGACTCGAATAGCGGGCGCCCAATACCGCAACCTGGTTATAGACCAAGGGAGTTTCATCGAACCATCGCAATTTGCTGACCCTCGTTTAAGAGGCGCCAGTACCCACAGTCGGGTTGGAGATTGGGAGGTAATGCGAGTCGAGCAGTACCCATCAGGACAACCGGATAGTGATTTCGAGACAATAGTTATTTGTTACTACCGCTACTCCCCTGTTACTACACCGTTAAAACCACTGTCAAAAATTCAAACGACACAGGCATTGTAAAAGTAGGCGCCATGATTCAAGATGATAAGCACTCTTCGCGTACACTTAATAAGTTAATAGCATCGTCCGTTGCCGTATGAAAAATGATAACGGACAAAGCAGTATTAAGATAAGGGGTTATTAGGATTTTCAATTGTCAATCCCTCAGCTATTATCGCTGCATTTAACTCATTATCTGCAGATACAAATCTTATAGGAGTTTCAGTGATGTAACGCTTTACCAATGCACTACTATCTAAGAAATAAACTGCCATTTAACGGCGTTCCTCAATTATAGTTTCTGAAACAGGCTTTCCCTCAACCTTATATAAACGTCGTTCAGAAATTGGGTCATAACAAGGACGCTTAATCTGTTTTACTAAGCCAGAATCTAACAGTGCTTGATGAAATGCGGCTCGCGCGCGTGACTTCTCTTTATCAGCTAAACGTTTTTGAATTGTTTGGTTAAGTTGATTGAGTTCTTCTATCTCGAGAGTTTCAAGTTGACTTAATATTTCATTTAAAGTTGCTTGTGCCATACTTTAGCTACTAACTATTACTTCTACTATCATAAACTAGTCCTTCATATCATTATTTTTTGGTATATAAAATCACTTGTAGGCTTACGGCATCTCATCTAAACGTAGCATTCAAAAGCTATCATGTAAGAAAATTGCGAAAATAAATACTTGAACTTTGATACTATGGTTCAAACTCCAACTAAATCATTAACGCTAGCAGAATTTTTACAGTTACCCGAAACTAAACCCGAAGCGCGAGTACATTGATGGCCAAATTATCCAGAAGCCGATGCCAAAAGGAAAACATAGTACAATTAAGGGAGAACTGGCAGCAACAGCAAATCTAGCGGCAAAATGTCAACACATAGCTTGGGCATTTCCAGAGTTAAGGTATACTTTTTGTGGACGTTCCATTGTCCTAGATGTTGCTGTTTTTACCTGGAACCGTATTCCTTTAGATGAAGAAGGTGATATTACAAATGTTTTTTCCGCTCACCCAGACTGGACGATTGAAATTTTATCACCTGAGCAAAGCCAGACAAAAGTTATAAATAATATATTACATTGCCTCAAAGCAGGTTGTCAGATGGAGTGGTTAGTTGACCCTTCCGAAAAATCTGTTATTGCTTATCCTCAGTCTCAACAACCTATTTTTCTACAAGAACCAGAATTATTGCTTCCTACTCCTGATTTTATTACGAATTTAAAGCTGAGTGTTGGAGAGTTATTTAGTTGGCTGA
Organism: Dulcicalothrix desertica PCC 7102; assembly: GCF_003991905.1. Taxonomy (GTDB): domain Bacteria; phylum Cyanobacteriota; class Cyanobacteriia; order Cyanobacteriales; family Nostocaceae; genus Dulcicalothrix; species Dulcicalothrix desertica. Next base: position 133,061 of record NZ_RSCL01000003.1, read on the forward strand.
AACCAGGTCATGTTAAAGCTTCAGATACACAACTGTTGTTAAATTAATCGTTTAGACCCTAAAAACAGATTTACCTACCTTTGGCAATCAGTGTAACGCACAAGCCATCCGTTACATCCGCTCTCATCCGTTGCCAATCTTCTAACCATACACCCTAATAACTACAAACTTTTGTCTGAGCATGTTTTTGCGATTCAGGTTTAGCTTTCACAACAATCTCTATATCACATCCCAAAATATTTAAAAATCGAAAAAGTCTTTCAGTTGAAAAACCTGATAATTTTCCTTTAAGTAATGCGGAAATTTTAGGTTGGTCAATTCCTAAAAGTTCTGCTGCTTGAACTTGGGTGATGTTTTGTTTGCTAATAATTTCACTGATGCGACGTACCAGTTCTGCTTTTACAAGCAATTCATCAGGGTTTGGCAGACCTAAATCCGCAAAAACATTTCCACTGCCTTCATATACACTAATTTCTTCAGTCATTCCTAGCTGGTTTTAGCAAAGATACCATCTTTTTAATTATGCTAGTTTTGGCATATTAAGTCAATAGTACACTGACTGGTGCCTGCTAAAACCATTCATTACTCCAAAATATTTATGTTAAAAGAACCCACAAGCGAGAGTGGGGAGTTTCACAGAGCCATATAACCTATCATAAAGTTTGATAGCTTCTGAAGTTATATTAATTTAACTGATAGCTTCTGAAGTTATATTAATTTAACTGATAGCTTCTGAAGCTGTGTTAAGATGAAGACTTCTGTTGTTAACTGGAGATATCAAATATCTTCAGAAGCTATGGGAGCCACTAAAAAAGCCAAAGTCACTTTTACTTGTACTGACGAAATTAAGGGTAATTTAGAAGTTTGGGCAGAACTAGAAAACCGCACAGTCTCTAACCTTGTGGAAAAGCTGGTTATGGACGCGATTGCAGCTCAACAACCTTCATTACCCAGAAAACAGGACAGAAAAACAGCGTGACAGAAAGCTGTCAAGCTAATAAAGAGGGGTGTAACGATGAACGAGAACGCAGAAAAGCCAGAGTCCCGACACTCTGCTACCGACCCACAAAAGTGCAGACAAATGGAAGCAAAATATGGGTGGGAATTACTGCGAATAGAGCGCACAGGAGGCAAAGTCTTAAAAGTTGACTGTGTGTTTAAGGGTGATACCAAATTTCCTGATTATTACCAAGAGGACTAAAACATGGGCAAATATATTATTTTTAAAACTGAGTCGATGTCAGATTCTGGGTGGGAAGAGAGAGTATTAGCTCACACAGGCGCCTTGACAGATATTCTTGCGGAACACTATGACTCATCTAACTCCCCATCACCAACACAAGGTTACAGGCTAAGGGAGTATCACAAAATTGAACAGTTTGCAGACCCTGCATTTCCTGGCGCCAGTACTCACAGTCGGGTTGGAGATTGGCAGGTAACGCGAGTTGAGGAGTACCCATCAGGACAATCAAATAGCGGTTTTGAAGCAATAGTTGTTTGTTATTGCCGCTACTCTCCTGTTACTACACCGTTGGAACCACTGCCAAAAATTCAAACTACACAGGAATTACAAGAAGTTTAGTTAAAGTATAAGGTTTGTATTATGCGCTTTTTAAAGAAAAACACAAAAAGCGCTTATTACGAGCTTATCAATTGGAGACAAAAGTAGATATTGCAACCGAATGAATCGAAATAGAAGTACCCAAATCTGACATTGTAATTGGATTTCATACGCCTAAAGTACTCCAGCTAACTGGCTTTGGCGTTGAGAAAGCAAAAAAATAATGTCCGCACGCTTCCAATTTTCTTGCTGGCTTATAACAAAGCTAGTGTTCCGCAAGTGGAGCGCGTTAAATTATAGTTTTGGTAGAGGCGCCTTAAATACACATCAATCTACTAGTTCAAAACGCACCTTTTTTCCAATTACTCTAGCTGCACGTTCAATCGTATCCAGTGTTACAGCAGGATTATCAGGGTCTAACAGACGCTCAAGAGATGATCTGCTTGTTTGCATTTGTTGTGCCATTTCTGTTTTGCTCAAATTCTTTTTAGCTGTTGCTAGTTGGCGCCATTACAATCCAAGATATCTAAAATCACAAAACAAGCTTTCTTTCCCTATAGATAAATGGAACATACGCATGGGGATTCAAAACCTGCTTGGAGACGTTACATGTAACGTCTCTACGTGCATCGCATAAACGTTACTATTTTTATTCAGTCCTCTTTTAGAGGACTTGTACTATTAGCATATGGGTTTTCAACCCTATGCGGGTAAGAATGCAATCGAAAAATCTACAATTACGGGCGTTGTTTTTGTCTCCCAACGTACAACGCGCGCTTAATATGTTGGGTTCCGTTCCACCAGCCAACCTACGTCTATCCGTTACATCCGTTACATCCGTTGCCAATACACATTTGCTCATAGCTAAAAATGTGCTATATTAAATTAAACGTAGTCGTTATGAGTTTGTATAACCTGTTATGACAAATCCCACAGTAGAAAACGTAGTAATTATTGGTTCTGGCCCTGCTGGATATACTGCTGCTATATACGCAGGTCGCGCGAACCTTAAACCTGTTGTGTTTGAGGGTTTCCAAGCGGGGGGTTTACCTGGTGGGCAGTTAATGACGACGACTGAGGTTGAGAACTTTCCTGGGTTTCCTGCTGGTATTACTGGGCCTGAGTTGATGGATAAAATGAAGGCGCAAGCAGAAAGATGGGGCGCCGAGTTATATACTGAGGATGTGATATCAGTTGATTTGAGTCAGCGTCCTTTTACGGTGCGCTCTGAAGAAAGGGAATTTAAAACCCACAGTATTATCATAGCTACTGGCGCCACTGCAAAACGTTTAGGTTTACCTAGCGAGCATACTTTTTGGAGTCGAGGCATAAGCGCGTGTGCTATTTGTGACGGTGCCACCCCGATATTTCACGGTGCTGAACTTGCTGTAATAGGCGCCGGAGATTCAGCAGCAGAAGAGGCTATTTACTTAACTAAATATGGTTCCAAGGTGAACTTGCTTGTGCGTACCGAGAAAATGCGCGCGTCGAAAGCAATGCAAGACCGTGTATTAACTAACCCCAAAATCACCGTACATTGGAACACCGAAGCTGTAGATATTTACGGTAACGGGCACATGGAAGGGGTAAAAGTTCGTAACACTAAGACGGGTGAGGAAAGTTTATTACATGCCAAGGGCTTATTTTACGCCATCGGTCACAAACCCAATACATCATTATTTGAAGGACAAATTCAACTTGACGAAGTAGGTTACATTGTTACTAAACCTGGTTCACCAGAAACCAGTGTAGAAGGTGTATACGCAGCAGGTGACGTACAAGACCACGAATATCGTCAAGCTATTACAGCCGCAGGTTCGGGATGTGCCGCTGCAATGTTGGCAGAACGTTGGTTGTCTGTAAATGACTTAGTTCAAGAATACAAACAGGCGCCGCACACTCCAGATAATGAACTCGAACATGAAGAGTCAGCGAAAACAGTGGCGCCTGTCGAATTTAGTCTCAGCGCAACACGTCACGAAGGTGGTTTGGCACTGCGGAAACTATTCCACGACAGCGATAGATTAATCGTTGTTAAATATGTATCACCAGGTTGCGGCCCATGCCACACCCTAAAACCCATATTAAACAAAGTAGTAGACGAATTCGACGGTAAAATACACTTCGTCGAAATAGACATCGACAAAGACCGCGACATCGCCGAAAACGCTGGTGTAACAGGCACACCCACAGTTCAGTTCTTCAAAGACAAAGAGTTACTCCAAGAAGTCAAAGGCGTCAAGCAAAAAAGCCAATACCGTCAATTAATCGAAACCAACATCTAGAACAACTCCCAAAAACCAAACCAACCCAAAATGTGCTAAACATCTTGTGGGATGGGCATCCTTGCCCGTCCCATAAAACTTAGGTGTGGGTCATGATTACACAACGCAGAACAAAATCAATCTAAAATAGGCGCCAAAACATATAATTATCAATATAAATTCATCATTCAAAAGCTTTGCCCATTTACGTTGTTCAATATATAAATTATGCAAAACCTTACTAGAATTACTCGTAACCCAGAAGTAATGGGTGGTAAACCTTGCATTCGAGGAATGCGTGTTACCGTCGGCACTGTTGTTGGCTTACTAGCGTCTGGACACTCACAGAATGATATTCTTAAAGCTTATCCGTATTTAGAAGAGGGAGATATTTACGAAGCACTGGCTTATGCAGCTTGGCGGGCAGAAGAGATTGAAGTACCTTTAAAAACGGCATGAAAATTTTGATTGATATGAACCTTTCGCCTGATTGGGTCATAGTCTTTGACAGGTATAATATTGAAGCTGTACATTGGTGTATATTTACCCGTACCGCTTTCAATGCCTTCAAGCCAAAGATTTCGCACTTCCTCTATATTTTGCAATTGCAACAAACGTTTTTGCTTCCACTAACTTTCTAAAAATTAGATATAAAAATATCCTTTTTGCTCTAAAGTAGCAAAGATTCTTATAAAACCCAATATTAGGGTAACAGGCAGGGATGCCTGTTCCACAAGAAGTGTATTTATACTACAAGTGTTATATTTGCCCCCAATGAAACATTTTGTTGCGATGTGCGTTCAATTGGTTGTATATTCCATTGACAAAACTATTGTTATATATTAAAACTCTTAACTCATAACTCCTAATTCTGTACAGACCTAATTAATTCGGTCTCTACTAATTCCTAACTCCTAACTCCTAACTCCTAACTTTTAAATATATGGCTGTTACAAAGAGTCCTCTACCTAAGTTTCTACAGCTTCCCCAAAATCCTAGTCTTTCGCAGAAGTTGATGTATGTGGGGTTGGCGTTAACTTTATTTTTTATATTGCTGGCGTTTTTTGCGCCTGTTTTACAAGCTATTGGAATTCTACAAAATCCTACTGAGTTTCTTAGTAACCCTATGCATGAGGCGCCTTCTGGTAAGTACTGGTTTGGTACTAGTCGCCTGGGGTATGATGTGTTTTCTCGGACTATGTTCGGCGCCCAAGCTGCTTTACAAGTTGTAATAGTCGCGACGGCGTTAAGTATGGTTATTGGTGTTCCACTGGGAATGTTAAGTGGTTACACGGGCGGCAAGTTAGACAAAGTATTACTATTTATTATGGATAGTATTTATACTTTGCCGGGATTGTTGCTTTCGGTAACGCTAGCTTTTGTTGTTGGACGCGGAATATTAAACGCTGCTATCGCTATTAGTATTGCTTATATACCCCAGTATTATAGAGTTGTACGGAATCATACAGTTAGTGTGAAAACAGAGGTATTTATCGAAGCTGCTCAGGCAATGGGCGCCAACACTTGGCAGGTACTTAGCAAATATTTGTTTTTCAATGTTATCCAAAGTGTACCTGTACTCTTTACCCTTAATGCTGCGGATGCCATTCTAGTGTTGGGTGGATTAGGATTTTTAGGACTAGGGCTTCCTGATGAAGTTCCTGAATGGGGGCATGATTTAAAGCAAGCTTTAGAAGCTTTACCTACAGGAATTTGGTGGACTACTTTATTTCCGGGTTTAGCACTAACTTTGATGGTAGTAGGTTTATCCCTATTTGGTGAGGGGTTGAACGATTTGGTTAACCCACGCTTACGAAAACAAATTAGGAATTAGTGTAGAAGATCGTTGTAAGCACGTTGTAAGCACGTTGTAAGCACGTTGTAAGCACTTTAGTGCTTGTACATGAAAGCACTAAAGTGCTTACAACGTGCCATAAATCCAATTTCATTTGTTAATCTATATATTTTGTTCTATTTATAACAGAGAGTCTGAACGTGAAAGATAAGATGTCCTTGATTGCTGCTACGACTGGCGGTTTCATGCTTTCGGTTGCTTTAACCGGGATATTACATGGTAAGCCTGTAACTAATATTGCTAGTGAAGGTAGTTTTAATATTTCTCCTGTCACTTATGTGAATGTCAAAAAATCTGAAGTACACGAAGTGAAGAAATTAGGCTAGGCAAAAAAACTACCAATGACAAATAATAATATTCAAGTTATTGGGATTGACCTAGGTGGAACAGCGATAAAGTTGGGGAGATTTACTGTTGACGGCGCCCTTTTACAGTCGATAACCGTTGCAACTCCTCAACCTCCTGCTCCTGAAATGGTATTGAATGTAATAGTTAGCGCATTACAAGAACTGGATTCAAATAATCAAGCCGTTGCTATTGGTCTTGGAATGCCTGGACCAAGTGACCCAGAGGGACGAATTGCGCTAGTGTCTATTAATTTACCAGGTTGGCGTGATGTTCCGTTAGCTCAATGGTTAGAAGAAAAAACAGGCAAACCGACTATTTTGGCTAACGATGCTAACTGTGCTGGTTTAGGTGAAGCTTGGCTAGGCGCCGGTCGTCGGTTCAAAAATTTTATTATGCTGACCTTGGGTACTGGTGTTGGTGGCGCCGTCTTTATTGACGGTAAATTATTTATTGGACATCATGGCGCCGCAGGTGAACTTGGTTTAATTAGCTTACACTCAGATGGTCCAGAATGTAACAGTGGCAACCAAGGCTCATTAGAACAATTTACTTCGATTCGGGCAATTAGGCGCCGTACTGGTAAAGAACCTTCGGAATTAGGGGAATTAGCAGAAACTGGTAATGTAGAAGCTTTAAACTTTTGGCAAGAATACGGCAGAGATTTAGGTATTGGTTTAACTAGTTTAATTTACGTGCTGACACCACAAGCTATTTTAATTGGTGGTGGAGTAGGCGCCAGTGCAAAGTTTTTTATACCTAGTGCCAAAGCTGAAATTGAAAAGCGAGTCTTTATTACGTCGCGCGCTGGTTTAGAAATTTTACCAGCAGAGTTGGGTAATTCAGCAGGTATGTTAGGCGCCGCAAAATTGGCATTAACAAAAATAAATACCAAATTGTCATTAGTCACGTAGCGTAATGCGGAGCCTTTGCCGCAGGCTAGAATCTAGATGCTTCACTACGTTCAGCATGACATTATTGATATTTTTTAAAAAACTATCAAATACTTAGAGGACGAATATATTTGGTCTCCAAATTTAGTTTACTATCCCAATCTTTTATTAAAGATTCATCTATAGTTTCTAATTCCGGGTGTTCCTCAATATAAAAGTCTAAACCGCTATGTAAAACCCTCTTCGTATCTATCAAAGACATTTGTCTTGATTGAAAATTATTTCCGTTGACAAAATCACCCATGACCTCGCTACCTTGGACTAAACGTTTAATTATTGTAGCTATAGCTAGGGGAGAATTATCGATAGTTATCCATTGTCTGCCTAATTCTTCTGCTACCGCAGCAGTGGTTCCACTTCCTGCAAATGCGTCTAGTATTAAATCTCCTGCATTCGATGAAGCAAGAATTATTCTTTTTATCAAATCTGGGTTCTTCTCTGTAGGATAACCGGTAATTTTAATATTTTGGTTGTGAGCGTCTTTATAATCAAGCCAAATATCTTGAACCCCTATGCCTTGACTGTTATCTAAATAAACTTTTCGTCTAGGGTTTCCTGTTGGAGACCAATATATTTCTCCTCTTGCATCCATTTCGTCCAATGTTTCAGGAGTATATTGCCAGTGTTTTCCAGGAGGGGGTAACATTCCTCTCCAAGGTTTACCTGTTGAACCTTTTCTAGTCCCAGGTGCATGAATAGGAACTTTTTTATATAGTCTTCCTGTTCCTTCTTCTACATATTGATATTCTTTTTTTATTGCTGCTTCTGTCCATGCTTCAAACGGCTGGTTCCATGTGTATTTGTCGGTCTTTGTATAAAATAATATGTAATCAGCAACATTTCCGTACTGCTTACGTGTGTAGTTTTTGGGATTACATTTTTTCCTTGTTATCCAGTTACGGAAATTTCTGGCGCCAAATATTTCGTCCATGATAATTTTTACTGGAAAAGCCATGTTTTCGTCTAGATGGACATATATGGCGCCTTGCTCAGATAAAAGTTCTTTTAGTAGTATTAGTCTCTGACGCAAAAATTCTAAATATACTGCTCCTTCCATGCAGTCGTGGTAAGCATGGTCGCTTTTACGAGATTCAAAGCTGCTTCCTGTTGCGTAGGGAGGGTCTATGTAGATTAATCCAACTTTTCCAGCAACGGTAGGGTCTTTTAATAAGGAGCTTAATACCCTTAAATTTTCTCCGTAGATTAATTTATTTTTCAGGTTTTTGTCTACGGTGACGACATGCTTTAATTTGGCTGGTTGAGTTTTTAATACGTGTTCTGCTGGAATTTTGCCTTCGTAATTTAATTGAAAGGATATATTTGTATTTATCGAGTTACTGATATAAGCGTTTTTACCAGGTATCCCTGTTGCCATGTGAGATGTTTTATTTTATTGGTACATTTGTCTATATTACCTGATAGATAAACAAAGGTGAAGTATTTACTTGGTCATGCTTCAAATGCTTCCAACATTTCATCAGGCAAAATTTTCCGAGCAGTCATGCATCTAAAGAAATAATTACTTAATCTTTGAGGCGCCTGCAAATTTCGCTAATCGAATATATTTTCCCTTTAGTTTTGAATTATAATGTTGGGTTGCGCGCTCCGTTTCACCCAACCTACTTTACTACCTGGCTCAGCACTCAGCACTTTTTACTTACATAGAGTATCCTGTGGCTTTTTCTATGTAGTCGATGACTTTTTGGTATGATTCGGGGTTGCTGACGGGGTTGATGATAATAGGTATTGTGCTATCGGGTAGCCAAAAGGTAATTCTACCATTGGGTTCGCGGCAAAATGAACTGATACATTTTAGGTTGATTATGTACTCGTTTCTTTCGTATATTATTTTTACCCAATATGTATTTTCAGGCAATTGTGTAACTTTTTCGGTGTAGTTAAGAATTTTTTGGTAGTCTTTTGGGTTACTTTGCGGGTTTATCACAATTGGAATAGCGTTATCTGGTAGCCAAAATGTTACTCTACTGTTCGGTTCGCGGCAAAAGGCACTGACGCACTCAAAGTCTACTATGTACTCGTTGCGGTCAAATAGTACTTTTTCCCAGTGCGCCACGATTTTCTCCCATTAATAGTTAAAAGTGCTGAGTGCTGAGTGCTGAGTGCTGAGTGCTGAGAAAACAATTAATAACTCCTAACTCATAACTCATAACTCATAACTCTTAATTCAGCACTCAATACTTTATAACACTTCTGCTGGCGCCGGGAAGTTGATTGTGGGGTGGGAGTGTCTAATTGCTGCTTCGAGAAATCCTTCAAATAATGGATGCGGTTTACTTGGGCTTGATTGAAATTCTGGGTGGAACTGAGATGCTACAAAGTACGGGTGTTCGGGATATTCAATCATTTCAACCAGGCGCCCATCGGGAGATGTACCACTAATTACATAGCCGGAGTCTACAAATAAACTGCGGTAAGCGTTGTTGAATTCGTAGCGGTGACGGTGACGCTCGTATACAACTTCTTCTTGATACTGTTTGAAGGCACGTGTGTTTGGTAGAACGCGACAAGGATATAAACCTAAACGCATTGTTCCCCCTAAGTCCACTACATCTAATTGTTCAGGTAGCAAGTTAATTACCGGATGTTCGGCATCAGGTGCAAATTCGGCGCTGTTGGCATCTATTAAACCCGCTACATTTCTTGCCCACTCAATCACGGCACATTGCATTCCCAAACATAATCCTAAGAAGGGGATTTCATGTTCACGCGCGTATTTAATTGCGGCTATTTTTCCATCTACACCTCTAGTCCCAAATCCGCCCGGTACTATTATACCATCTACCCCTTCGAGGTAGTTTTCAACTGATTCGGTTTCGAGTTTTTCGGAGTTTACCCAGCGCAGTCGCAATTCTCCATGAGTTGCTATTGCCGCATGACGAACGGCTTCTACAACCGATAGATATGCATCACTCAAACGTACATATTTACCAACTATGGCAATTTCTACTTGGTATTTGGGGCTGTACAGTCTTTCTACTAAGGTTTGCCATTGACGCAAATCTGGTTTGCGTTGCTCCATTTGTAGAAGCTCTAAGCTTTGATGTGCTAATCCTTCGCGCTCTAACATGAGTGGCACTTCGTAAATGCTGTTGGCATCTTGGGAAGTAACGACGCACTCTACGGGCACATCACAAAATTCTGAAAGCTTTTCTTTGATGCCTGGGGGTATTGGTCGATCGCTTCGACACACTAATATATCTGGTTGAATGCCTATCGAACGCAGTTCTTTGACTGAGTGCTGGGTTGGCTTCGTTTTCATTTCGCCTGCTGATGCTATCCACGGTACCAATGTTACGTGCATATAAATCACGTTTTGGCGCCCGACTTCTTTGCGAAACTGACGGATGGCCTCCAAAAATGGCAGCGACTCTATATCACCAACTGTGCCACCTATTTCTGTAATTACAACATCAGGATGTGTATCTTGGGCGACACGCTTAATTCGATCTTTAATTTCGTTGGTGATGTGGGGTATAACTTGGACGGTACCTCCGTTATAGTCTCCGCGACGTTCGCGGTTGATGACCGATTGGTATACCGCACCGGTTGTCACGCTGTTAAGTCGAGACATTGGCGTATCAGTAAAGCGTTCATAGTGCCCCAGGTCTAAATCGGTTTCCGCTCCATCTTTGGTGACGAATACTTCACCATGCTGAAACGGACTCATGGTACCTGGGTCTACATTTATATAAGGGTCGAGTTTTAGAATCGAAACCGAATATTCGCGGGATTTGAGCAGGCGCCCCAAACTTGCTGCTACAATTCCTTTACCGATACTAGATACAACCCCACCAGTCACAAATACAAACTTAGTCATACATCAATTATCAAATTTTAGCAACTTCTGTAAAAGACACCCCGTCATTGTGCCACAGTAAATGTTATGTTCTTATTTATTTAGTGGCGTGAAACCCGTTTTAGGATTATTCTTAATTAGCTCAATACTCACCCCCTATAGCGTTTTGGCTAGTACACAATCCCTTAAGGTTGTTTACCCGCGAACCAATCACAAAACAAGTGCCGATAGAATCTTCTTCATTGGCACGGCGCCGTCAACCGGACAAGTTTTAATTAATGGTAAGCTAATCAAAAGAAGTCAGAGTGGTCATTTTGCACCAAGCTTACCGCTCTCGATTGGGGAAAATAACTTTACAATTCGTTACCAAAATCAAGAATTGTTGATCAAAGTAACGCGGTTGAGTATACAACCGGAAATTCCCACTAGAGCTACGTTTGCTCCAAATTCTCTCACACCATCCGTTGATATTGCCCGATTACCAGGAGAAACTGTATGTTTTAGTGCCGTTGCACCTCCTGCTTCAAAAGTAAGAGTCAAACTTGGTTTACAAACAATTTCTCTTTTACCTCAACCACAAATTGCACAACTTCCCGATAATAAAGCAGCTTTAACAGGAAGGAACCAACCAATTGCGAGTTCGAGCGTTAGTAAGTATGAAGGCTGCACCACTGTTGGACAATCCAGTCAACAAACAGGTACGTTACTTTATGGCAATAACATTATCTCAGGTACAGTTATTCCAGATACTCCCACTTTGATTGAGTTAGGTAAACCGGAATTCCAACTAACTACTAACGGTAAGACTGTTACCCAAACTGGTACTGGTAATATTACCGTACTTCCAAGAGCGCAATTGCAAGTAGCTGAAGTTACATCCGACGCTGGTGTCGCAAGAACTGGATCCAGTACCGACTTTTCTCGGCTTACACCTCTACCAAAAGGTACAAGGGCATCAATTACCGGAAGAGACGGTGATTGGTTACGCTTAGATTACGGCGCTTGGATTAATAGTAAAGAGACTCGTATTATACCAGGTAGTGTAGCACCACGCACAATTATTCGCAGTGTTGGCTATCGGAATTTACAGGGCAAAACTGAGATAGTTTTTCCTCTACAGGTACCTGTTCCTGTCAGTGTCCAGCAAGGTGACAAGTCTCTGACTTTGACTCTTTATAACACCACTGCACAAACCGATACGTTCCGCACTGACAATAACCCAATTATTTCACGTCTTGATTGGCAACAAGTCAACCCAAATCAAGTTCAATACACTTTCAACCTCAAGACAAATCAACAGTGGGGTTACAAACTTCGCTATGAAGGCACTAGCTTAGTTTTAACAATGCGTCACCCCCCCACTCAAACTGGACGCAAACCATTATCTGGTGTCAAAGTACTACTCGACCCAGGACATGGTGGTGCTGAATCTGGCGCCACTGGTCCTGAAGGTACTTTAGAAAAAGATGTTAATTTAGTTATTTCTAGGTTAATACGCTCAGACTTAATCAAACGTGGCGCCACTGTAGTCATGACGCGCAACTCAGATGTAGAACTCTCACTAGTTGACCGTCAAAAAATTATTGACGCAGAAGAACCTACAATCGCTTTATCTGTTCACCATAACTCGTTACCCGATAATGGTGATGCCGAAAACATTAAAGGATTTGGTACGTTTTGGTACAATACGCAAGCACACGACTTAGCTTTATTTTTACATAACTATGTAGTAGAAAAAATTAGGCGCCCTTCTTATGGAGTATTTTGGAATAACTTAGCGCTAACACGTCCCGCGAGTTCTCCATCTGTACTACTAGAGCTAGGGTTTATGAGTAATCCTAATGAAATAGAACTAATTACCAACCCTGAAGACCAAAAGAAGATGGCACGCACTATTTCTAATGGTATCGCCGAGTGGTTTAAGAAAAATCGCAAATAATACTTAGGAAATAAGAACCCCAGTTTCTTATTTCTTAATCTTTGTATTCCTAAGCACACAAACGCGAAAAGTTTTTTAAGATAAGTATAAGTAATTTAAAAGTTTGACAAAGCGTATATTAAGACAGCTTTATATTATTGTTATTTTTAAGTGAATCCCCTCATTGACAAGGGTTAGAGGTTATGCAAACTCGATTAATCGCTGATATGTTTGTGTATTTTAATTAATTAAACAAAGTTGGTATATAAAAATATGGCAATAATGAGATACTTATTTATCAGTAGATATTCTCTTCATATCGGCGGAGATTGCGTAAGTATTTGACTGTAACGTTTGTAAGTTTTTATCCGTTACGAATGTTACATTTTCGTGAAGTTGTGATTAAATGTTATTACAAAAATATTTTTGGGCATAATGAGACATTTGACTATATAGTAGTCTTTGCTACATAATCATTTGTACTCAAATATACACGCTGAAGTGCATTTACCTTAGTGAATGTACTAGATTCTGATGACTTGATAGCATGTGCAATTTTTTTGTCTACATATTCAACGTTTGTACGCACTAAAGCGAAAGTTATTTAATAATGTAGTAAGAGGAAAACCCAGTGTCTAATTCATTAAAGCACCAACTCAAAGAGTATTACCAACGAAGTCTGTCGCTATCAACAGAATTACCGATATCATCTTCTCCAACTCCGTTAAGTGCTTCTTCTAGTTCAAGTTCTGCTGTTGCTGCGGATGTTAGCGGGGGGTTAGGAAATATTTCTGGCAATATTAATTACAGGGGTACTGCTCCACAAGTTGTTGACTCAGATTTAACTATCACCAATGTTGGTACACTCAATGGCGCACGGGTGTTAATTGGTAACTTTGATGCCAGTAAAGACCGTTTAGGTATTGATGGAGCTACAAGTGGTAGTAGTCCAGATGGAGTTAATTGGAACTACGACCAAGCAAGAGGTGTGCTGACCTTAGATTCAGCGACTGCCCTTAGTTCTGATGTTTACCAAGGTTTATTGCGTCGAGTTACGTATGCTAATACTGATGGCAGCAACCCAGGAGCAGCGCGCAATATTCAATTCTCTTTAGGTAATTTGCTTGCAAATCCAGAAAATGGGCATTTTTACGAGTTTGTAACGGGTGAAAATAATGTTGGTATTTCTTGGACTGATGCCAGAACTGCTGCTGAGGGTCGTAACTATTTAGGAAAACGAGGGTATTTAGCTACAATCACCACTCAAGCTGAACAAGATTTTATTCAAAGTCGAGTTAGTGGTAATGGTTGGATAGGCGCCAGTGACGCAATAACCGAAGGAGACTGGAGATGGGTAACGGGGCCTGAAGGTTTAGAGGCAGACACCAGTGGTATTGGAAGGTTATATTGGCGAGGGACTAGTACAGGTGCTGCAATTGATGGGCGCTACAACAACTGGGATTTACAAAGGAATGAGCCTAACAACTCGACTGATGGTGGTAAACCTGACGGTGAAGATTATGCCCACATAGTTGGAAATGCGAATGCTGGAAATATAGGTAAGTGGAATGACCTTCCTAACCAGCAAGATTATACTAATTTTGCTGCTTATAGACCCCAAGGTTACGTCGTCGAGTACGGTGGTTTACCAACAGATTCTTCACCAACTGTTAGTGCTAGCGTCACACTTAACTTTACTGGCGCCGTTGGTAATGCTGGTACTCCCGCTGTTGGTGCCTCATCAAGGGTTCCTAATTTTGGTGGTACTCCCAACGCTAGTGGCTTTAATACACCTGAAATACTATGGCGCAATTATGGTAATGGAAGCCTCAGTGGGGGGAATGCTGTTTGGGGTATTAATTACGACCCTGCAAACCCAACTAACCCCTTTAGCTTGAGTACAGACACAAGACTAACTAAGGCCATTCGAGAAGTAAGAGACACTGATTGGGAAATTGAAGGTTTGTATGACGTAGATAACAACGGTATTACCGATATTTTCTGGCGCAATTATGGGAATGGACCCGACAGTGGTAAAAATGCTGTTTGGTTTATGACATTTGACGCTAACACTGGTATTGATGTTGATTTATCCAGCACAACTAGAACTCAGACTCTTCGTCCTGTAGAAGATACAAACTGGGAAATGGAAGGGGTGACAAACTTTGGTGGCAGCAGTGGACCTCAGATTCTTTGGCGCAATTACAGAACTGGTGATATAGCTATATGGGCATATAACTATGATTCTAACGTTGCTGGAACTGGCGCCCTTACTCTTGACCTCAGCAGAAGCAGAACTCTCGCTCGGAGAGTTCCTACTGACTGGACTATCGAAGGCTGGGCTGACTTTAATAATGACGCTATTCCCGATATTCTCTGGCGTAATTATAGAACTGGCGAAAATGCTATCTGGAAATTAAATAATACTACCACGGGTAACAATCCTTACTTTAATGACGCTGATGGGTACGTTATTACTCCTATCGCTGACACTCAGTGGGAAGTTGCAGATGTAATTGACTTTGATACAGATGGTGTTGCTGATATTCTCTGGCGCAATTACCGCACTGGCGGAATTGGTATTTGGGGAATGCAAAATAGCGGTGACTATGACCCAGCCGAGACAAACGCCATTATTACTCCTCCTGTCACAGATACCCAGTGGCGCATTGATGGAACTGCCGACTTTACAGGAGATGGTGTACCTGACTGGGTATGGCGCAACTACCGTACTGGTGAAACTAATATGTGGGCCATGAAGCGTGATGCAAGCAACGGCGACCGCTATGCTTTCGATGCTGGTTCTGTTATTTTCAGAGTTGAGGATGTAACTTGGGAAATTGAAGGCCCTAGCCCATCACGTGACAGAGTGTAAAATTACTATCAAATGTGTAGTTATTAAATGATTATGCAGAGGCGCCTTACTGAGGTGTCTCTGCATACTCTATGTCTTTATATTTAAATGTCTCCTGTAACACTTTATGAATTCTTTTTAATTTTGCTTCATCATTATTGATTTTTATTTGTGTATTGAGACAATTTTTTCCTAGAACTTCAGGGAAAAAACGCTTGCTTCACAATTTCTTTATAAAAACTTATTTCTTTCTACACATTAGCTTTACACTAACTATTTAAATTCGAGCAAAATAAAAGATATATTAAAGCTTGACAATTCTCAGACTCAGGCAGTTACTGTGTCTGACAAATGCGATGGCAGGTAAAGTTGGATACTTTCGCTTTTCACTCTAATATTCTCTGTCATGCAGTGTGTTTACTTTGGAGTGACAAGAAAGTAACTGTGCATTCCTGTCACCATAGCAGATATCAATGCTGCCTTCCTTGAGATACGTGTAAGCTTTATATGCTTATCTTAGGATGAAATCTATTTTGTTTAATTTAACATTGCTGAGTAGGGATGAATTTTACTTACAAATTCTGCTAATTAAGGCGCCGCTAGAATAAGTATGTAAGATTTAAGTCAAGATAATTAAAAAATTCTACCTAATGATTGAAGCGCTAATAAAGTTAAGCAAAGTTAAATAGGACGTGAGAGTAAAGACTTAATAATTAAATCGCCATGAAGCTATACATTCTGTTTAATTTGATTAACATTAGGAGGACATCGAGTTAAATAAGTTTTGGCTGAATTTTAATTAATATTAAGTTTCGTGTTCCGATTCGACAAGTGGCTAGGCAGGATGATGAGCAAATACGTAAACATTAAGTATCACTTGTTTTGAGAGCGGTGATGAGGCAAATAAACTTACTAAATGTCAAAATTCATAACATCACAATGGTGGAGCTTTTAGAAACGCTTTATCACGGTGGGGTTGTATTTACTCCCAACGTTGACCATGTTATGAAATTGCAGGAAAATTACGAGTTTTATGATGTGTATCAGGAGGCTGACTACCGAGTTTGCGATAGTAAAGTTTTGATGTATGTGTCAAATTTTCTCGGAACCCCAATCCAAGAAAAAATCTCTGGCTCAGATTTGTTTCCAGCATTTTACAATTACTATCGTGACGACGAGGATATTAAGATTTTTTTGCTGGGGTCTGAACCAGCGGTTGTTAAAAAAGCTCAAATGAGCATAAATTCCAAAGTTGGAAGAAACATTATTGTTGCCGCTCATTCGCCGTCATATGGATTTGAAACTAACGAGCAAGAGTGTCAAGAAATTGTTGATTTGATTAATCTTTCTGGTGCGACTGTGTTAGCAATTGGTGTTGGCGCCCCAAAGCAAGAAATGTGGATTGCAAAATATAGACATGCTTTAAAAAATGTCAAGATATTTTTGGCAATAGGAGCAACAATCAACTTTGAGGCTGGAGATATTCAACGTTCACCAAAATGGATGAGCGAAGTCGGTTTGGAATGGTTATATCGTTTAAATTCAGAACCGAAAAGACTCTGGAAACGTTATATGTTAAGCGCATTCCCATTTTTATGGCTAATTTTAAAACAGCGGATTCATCTGTACAAAAATCCTTGGTCTGAATTTGAAATGCCATTAGAAAAGCCAGCAGAAAAGCCAACAGAAAAAGCATTAGCATCGGCAGTTAGGAGTAATACCATCTAATAAATTACGAACAAAACAAATAAAAGGTGCATCGAATTCAACCAATCTTTACTACATAAATAACCTGTATGGAGCAGCAACACAACCGTTCCGAAGACATTGATATTCGCAGCTACTGGCTAGTTTTAAAACGACGCTGGCTTATTGCATCAGGGATTTTGTTCACATCGATAGCATTATCAGGGTTTGCGATTTCGTTGCAACGTCCTACCTATCAAGCTTCTGGAAAACTACTGTTTCAGGCAAACCGTGCTTCGCTGCTAACAGGAGTAGGAGAGAAAGTCGGAGATTTAGAAAGTGTAAGACGCGAAGCAAATCCTCTTTCGACTCAAGCTGAAATTTTGCAATCACGTCCAATCATAGAAGAGGTGATTAAAAAGCTTGACTTGCGAGATAAAAATGGTGAACTTTTAAAACCTGAGTCTATCAATATTAAAATCGATCCCATTCCTGGTACAGACGTTCTGAAAGTGGCGCATATATCTGGCGAATCGAAGAAAGCTGCGGACGTTGTAAATCAAATCATGCGGTCATATGTAAATAGCAATATTCAAAATAATCGCCAGGAGACAATTGCCGCGCGCAAGTTTATTGAGGGTCAACTGCCACGCGCGGAAGGTGAATTAAATAGAGCAACTGAACAATTACGCTCGTTTAAGGCAGCAAATCAAGTTATTAATTTAGAGCAAGAAACAGAGGAAACCGTCAAAAGTATTGGTGAGCTTGATAAGCAACTCAACGAAGTCAAAGGACAACTAGCAGAAGTTACATCACAGCAGGCGGAGCTTCGTTCTCAAATTAAAATACCCAGTTCAGAAGCAGTAGATAGAACATCGCTGTCGCTAATACCTGGTGTGCAAGAAGCATTGGGTGAACTACAAAAAGTGCAAAGTCAAATAGCTACACAACAAGCGCTTTATACCAGTGACAACCCAATAATGATTACCTTAAGGGAAAAAGAAGCATCCTTAAGTCAATTATTGCAACAGAGAGCTAGTCAGTCTTTAGGTACCAACGTTAAAGTTTCACCAGACAAGTTACAGTTAGGTCAACTCAAAGAACAGTTAGTTGGAGAGTCAGTAAGGCTGCAAGCGCAGCGCTTAGGTTTGGAGAGTAAAGTCCAAACTCTCTCTGGTCTCCACCAGCAGTTCAGACAACGCGCGCAGGTTTTGCCGAATTTAGAGAAGAAACAAGGTGACTTAGAACGGCGCGTAATGGTGGCTCAAAAAACCTACGAAACCTTACTTGGTCGTCTTCAAGAAATTCGCGTTGCTGAGAACCAAACTATTGGTAGTGCGCGCATCGTCCAAAATGCGGTTGTCTCGCCAAACCCAGCGCGAATGAGAATGATGCTGCTTTTAGGAGCAGGTGGAATTTTTATTGGCACCTTATTGGGAGTTGCTGCTGCGTTCCTAGTTGATGTCATCGATAAATCAATCAAAACTGTTAAAGAAGCTCAGGATGTATTTGGTTATACATTGCTTGGTTTAATTCCCAAATTTGATACCAATAGTGCTTCTATTGAGCAAACAATGGAAGGCGCCTCACCAAGGGTAGTTGTAGGAACTTTGCCACGCTCGGTAATTCACGAAGCATATCAAATGCTACAAGCGAACTTAAAATTTATTAGTCATAAAACAGTTCGCACTATTGTAGTTACTAGTTCAGTTCCAGGTGAAGGAAAATCTGAGGTCAGCGCGAATTTAGCCGCTGTAATTGCACAAGCAGGGAAACGTGTCTTACTTGTAGATTCCGACATGCGTAATCCTTCGCAACATCATTTGTGGGGAGTAATGAATTTGACGGGGTTGAGCAATGTGATAGTCGGACAAGACCGAATTCGCAATTGTATTCAAACGGTAACACGAAATCTATCAGTATTAACGGCTGGGGTAATACCACCAAATCCTCAAGCTCTATTAGACTCTGAAGGCATGAGCGCTTTGATTCAAGCTTTATCACAACACTATGATTATATAATCTTTGATACTCCACCTTTAGCGGGAACTGCGGATGCAGCAGTTTTGGGTAAAATGGCGGATGGTGTTTTGGTTGTAGTTCGTCCTGGTGTCGCTGACTTGAAGAGCGCACTTGCAGCTAAAACTTTGCTCATGCGTTCAGAAGCTAACGTTTTAGGTATGGTCGCTAATGGCGTCAATATCAAACATGAGCCTGATAGATATTTCTATTACAACAGTACCCGTGATACTAATAATAGTTCGCTTGTAGTTCAGGCATCTTTACGTAAGTAATACCAAAATATAGGCGCCTATATGGATAATACGGTTGATACAGAATTAAGTTTTTGGGAGCAAATAGAAGAAGATTTCCGGTCACACGGGTGCGACTGGACACTTCCTGGTTTTCGTGCCGTGGCAGTACATCGATTTGGTGTATGGCGTATGACAGTACAACCAAAGCTTTTACGCGCTCCTTTAAGTCTTCTCTACCGAATGTTATTCCGTAAAATTCGCAACGGTTATGGTATTGAACTACCTTACACTGTTAACCTTGGGCGCCGTGTAGTTATTGAACACCAAGGAGGTATTGTAATTCACGGTTACAGCACAATTGGTGACGACTGCATTATTCGTCAAGGTGTAACTTTAGGAAATCGTTATCTCAACCGTCCGTTAGATGCACCGAAGTTAGGCAAGCGCGTTAATGTTGGTGCTGGCGCCAAAATTTTCGGTGATGTCACTATTGGTGATGATGTGAATATTGGCGCCAATGCAGTCGTACTAAACGATATTCCTTCAGAGTCAACTGCTGTAGGTATTCCCGCAAAAGTTATTCAGAAATCACTCGTCAATTAGAAACCGGGTTCCTTACGAGAACTTAAAATTCTTACCCAAGTTTTTCACAGGAACCCGGTTTCTTGGATAAAACTCGTCAATTAGAAACCGGGTTCCTTACGAGAACTTAAAATTCTTACCCCAGTTTTTCATAGGAACCCGGTTTCTTGAGTAATAAATTTTAGGAAATTTGGAGATTCTCCAATATGTATATAAATCAGCTAGTGCATCTATCAATAGAAATAATTCTGCTGATAAGTGCCTTCTTTTTGCTTGTTCTGGGTTCTATTTTACTAATTGAATGCATCGCTGCTCTGTTTCCACTGACTTCCACAACTTCAAAAATTCAGACTAATAAGGTAGCAGTCTTAATTCCTGCTCATAATGAAGAAGCTGTAATTTCAAACACATTAAAAAGCTTAAAATCTACGTTATTACCACATCATAAAATTGTGGTAGTTGCTGATAACTGTACAGACGCAACTGCTGAAATTGCGTCACGTGCAGGAGTTACAGTCATAGAAAGACAAGACGAGAATAAGAAAGGTAAAGGATACGCTCTAGACTACGGGTTAAAATTTCTAGAGAATGACCCACCTGAAGTTGTTGTATTTATTGACGCTGATTGTGTAGTTCAAAGAAATACAATAACGCTGTTGACCGAGAAAGCTAATAGTACTGGTAGACCAGCACAAGCAGTCTACTTGATGTCAAAACCTAATCAACCGACTCCTAAAGATTCAATATCAGTCTTTGCATTCAAAGTCAAAAACCTTGTGCGTTCACGTGGTTTAGTACGCATGGGTTTACCCTGTTTGCTGGCAGGTACTGGAATGGCATTTCCCTGGCCAGTTATTCGTTCGGTTGACCTGGCAAATTCTGAAATTGTCGAAGATATGAAACTCGGACTAGATTTAACTATTGCTGGATATCCACCAATTTTTTGTCCACAAGCAAGTGTGAATAGTAGTCTACCCCAAAACGCGAAAGCAGCTAAAAGTCAACGTACTCGTTGGGAACATGGTCATATTCAAACTTTGCTTACTTATGTACCTAAGTTAATTACTAATGGAGTACGTCAAAGAAGATTAGACTTGTTTTTCAGCGCACTTGATTTGTGTATTCCACCCCTATCGCTGTTTGTAGCAATTTGGTTCGGGTTGATGTGCATATCACTTATATTCGCATTTGTAACATCTATATCTACTCCAGCATCAGTAATTGCTATCGCTGGTGTATTTATCTTGACTGCTATTTTGATTGCTTGGAGTAACTTCGCACGTTCTGATTTACCATTGTTAGAACTACTAGCTGTACCATTCTATATATTGTGGAAAATCCCTTTATATTTCAAATTTCTGATTCAACCCCAAAAAACCTGGATTCGTACCGAACGCGATGTGTAACGCACCATAAATATTTGTTACAATCATGATTCAGCGCATAAAGCTAAAATCGAAGTTATCACATGTCCAAACAACTGCGGATTGTATACACTATTGGACCAGAAGACGTTATTGAGTCATACAAGTGTTGGAAAAATGGCGAAGATACCTCTTCTCAAGTTTCGATGACTTTCTCAGGTCATTTCTACGATGTGTGTACAGCTTTGGATGCTTTTGGATATGTTATTGCCGAAGCAAGCTCTAAAGAAGTTATTCGTGACGAACGCTTTATCGTTGAACGGCGCCTTCTTCCATTTAACTATTCTACGGGTGTATTCTATCATTTACGGCAAATTATACGAGGATTACAATTATTTGTTTCGGCTACTAAATTTGGCGCCAATGTGGTAATTGCTGATAGTGGTACAACTCATTGGTTTACTTTATTACCTTTAACTTGGATTGGCATCAAAGTAATTCCATCGCTGCAATGTACCTTGTGGCCCAAGTACTCTAAGCAAACTCTTGGAGAAAAAATTAACCTGAAATTGAGTCGAAGTTTATTTAAAACAGCGTGTCATAGTATACATGCTGTTTCTCATGATATTTCAGAACAAATTTCACAGCTAACAGGAGGTATACACCCACCTATTCACGAATTTTTACCGATGTACAGAAGACACGACTTCGCGAATATCACTGCTCCCTCAGATGTTCGCACCCCTTTACGAATTTTGTTTGCTGGTCGAGTCGAATATGATAAAGGCGCCTTTGACTTACTAGAAATTGCTAAAATATTGCTTGCAAATGGTTTGAAAGATATTGTTTTTGATATTTGTGGAGATGGTACAGCTAATCAACCGCTACAAAAGTCTGTACAACTCGAAGGTGTCGAAGAATTTTTTGTATTTCATGGATATTGCATTAAACAGCAAATGCGAGAAATGTTCGCAAAGTCCCACGCTGTAATTGTACCAACTCGTACCGATTTTATCGAGGGGTTCAATCGAGTTGTCGCTGAAAGCATTTTATCTGGTCGTCCCGTCATTACTTCCGCTGTCTGTCCCGCTTTGTCTTACGTGCGTTCCGCTGTTGTTGAAGTTCCTCCTAATGATATCCCAGCATATGCGGCAGCTATACATCAAATATATACTGACCACAATCTTTACGAGCAAAAGCAACTAGCTTGTTTAAAATTACAAGAACAATTTTACGATATCAACAATAGTTGGGCAGCCGCACTAAATAAAAGTCTTTCTACCATCAAATCCTAGAAACCCAGAAACCGGGTTTCTTTATTGACAAGAAGTTACGAATTATCGCTTAGAGGCAAATTATCAATGTCATGGTCACTGCTCAAAACCCAAAATGCAGTCTATATTAAGTGACTCACACGTGATAATAGTTCCAACACAAACTAAATTTGTTGAAGGTTTTAATCGAGTTGTTGCCGAAAGTGTTTTAGCGGGTCGTCCAGTAGTTACTTCCGCAGTATGTCCCGCGATTTCTTACGTGCGTTCTGCTGCAATTGAAGTACCTCCAAACGATGTCACAGCATACGGTGATGCTTTGATTAATTTATACAAGAATCAGTCACTATATAAACAAAAGCATCTTGCTTGCCTGAAATTACAAGAACAGTTCTATGATGTAAATAGAAGTTGGGGCGCCTTATTAAAGTCTATACTCGTAGAAATTCAAGCTATAAATGCAGTTACGTGATTTTTGTATAGTTACTCCAAGTTATGCACCTGACTATTATCGCTGTCAGCTGCTGGCTTGGAGTATAGAAGCATTTGCGCCCGAAAAAACGAAGCATTATATAATAGTTCCAAACTGTGATTTACGTCTTTTCCGTCAAATCAAATATAGAAACACAGAAATAATCACCGTTGAATCAATTTTACCAAGTTGGGTTCAACTACCTTTTATTGACAGTTGCTGGTTTAACTTCAAGCATTTAGTCGTGCGAGGATGGATAATTCAACAAATTATCAAACTCGCAGCAGCAGAATATATAACCGAACAGGTATTTGTATTTGTAGACTCTGACGTTGCTTTTATTCGTCCTTTTGACTGGGACTTTTTTATTCGTGATGGTCGAGTACGTTTGTATCGCATTCCTGGAGAACTTTCGCCACAGGCGCCGATTGGTGAAAAATGGAATTATAATGCTCGTCGTTTACTCAATTTACCGGGTGGTGATATTCCTGTCACAGGTTATATAAGTCAAGTTATGACGTGGAGAAGTGATAATTTAAAGCTACTGTATAAGCATATCGAAAAGGTGTCAGGACGTAGATGGATTGAGGCTGTATGCAGTAATTGGGATTTATCAGAGTATGTAATATATGGTCTTTTTGTCGAAGAAGTACTCAAAGCATCTGGACATTACTTCGATTCTGAGTGCATTTGTCATGAATATTGGTTTAATCGACAAATGTCTGATATTGAGTTGCAAGACTTCTTTGCTCGTACCCCAAGAGAATATATTGCTGTTATGATATCAGCCAAATCAGGTATGAGAGTGCAGCAATACGAGAATTTGGTCAAAAACTTTCTAACTATTTGAATGCGAATTGGCTATTTAATTCCTGAATTTCCGGGACAAACACACATTTGGATTTGGCGAGAAATTACCCATCTATATGAGTGGGGAATTCAAATTGAGATTTTTTCCACTAAATATCCTTCCCCCCATATTAAAGCTAAACACGATTTTGCTGATACTGCACAAACTTACTATCTGTGGAAGCAAAATATTTTCCATAATATAATTGACATTTTTGTTAGTTTATGCTGGTCATTAACTCACCCTATTGGTTTATTTAAAGCAATAAAACTAGCTTTAACTATAAATGTAGAGGCGCCACGTTGGCATATTATCGCTTTAGTGCCAATGGCTTGTATATTAGCTCGTTGTTGTGTAGCACGTAGTATAGAGCATATGCACTGTCATAGCTGTGGAAATTCAGCAATATTAGCAATAATGCTCAAACAGATAACTGGCATTTCATACTCACTAACGTTAAACGCGAATTTGGAATGGTGGGGAGGTGGTATGACGGCAAAGTTTACTAATGCAGCTTTTATTATTGCTATCACCAAAAAGCTAGAAGCAGAAGTACGACGTAATTATCCAGTACAAGAAAACCAAGTGCTGCTAGGACGTATTGGTGTAGACACAGCTAAATGGAATCGACAGCTTTATAAATTAAATAATAACAACAATCTGACCTTTCAAATTCTCACCGTTGGGCGCCTACACACAAGCAAAGGTCACGATACTCTAATTCAATCTGTAAAATGCCTTGTTGACGCTGGTAAATTAGTTCATCTTACAATTGTTGGCGCTGGTTTGGAGTTAGACAACTTAAAAGCATTGGCAGCAAAATTAGAAATATCCAATTCAATCGAATTCACAGGCACTTTATCAGAAAACCAAATTATCGAAAAAATGTGTCGTGTAGATGCATTTGTACTTGCTAGTCATTGTGAACCTCTAGGTGTAGTTTACATGGAAGCAATGGCAATGTCCGTAGCAACAATTGGCACTAATTCGGGTGGTGTTCCTGAAATAATTACTGATGGTCAAGACGGATTATTGGTTGCACCGAGGGATGTTACAGCTTTGGCATCTGCCTTGATGCGACTAATAGAAAATCCTGCGCTTAAAACACAACTAGGACGCAGTGGACGCTCTACGATTATTGAACATTTTGATAGCCGAATTGGCGCCGCAACATTAAAGACGCAAATCATAAGTCAAATCAATTCGGGTGTATAAGTGATATTTTATATCAAGCAACTTGCTTGATTCTAGCTTTACCATGTAATAAATATATTAAAGTTTCAGTAAATATACGAGAAATGAATATAATCGTATCATTAACTCTTATGTACAAAACCGAAGTTATAAAATGTCCAAGCAACTGCGGATAGTATACGCAATTGGTACGGAAGATGTAATTGAGGCATATAAATGTTGGAAAGAAGGTTCGGATGTGGGGTCACAGGTTTCGATGACCTTTTCAAGTTATTTTTATTCGGTCTGTACAGCGTTAGATGCTGTTGGGTATGTAATTGGGCTAGCGAGAAAAACAGAGGTTGTTTATGACGGTCGTTTTATAATTGAACGGCGCCGAGTATTGTTGTATGGTGCCAAAGGTGTGTTTTATCATGTCAAGCAGATTTTACAAGGAATACAGCTATTTATTTCGGCAATTAGTTTTGGCGCCAATGTGGTAATTGCAGATAGTGGTACAACTTACTGGTTTATGTTGTTGCCATTGTCTTGGATGGGTATAAAAGTAATTCCGTCACTGCACTGTACGTTGTGGCGTAAATATTCTAAGCAAACTCTAGGAGAAAAAATAATTCTTAACTTGAGTCGTGATTTGTTTTACTCAAGATGTCATAGTATACACGCGGTTTCCCATGATATCACGGAACAAATTACTGTATTAACAAATGGGGTACACCCACCAATTTATGAATTTTTACCTATATATAAAAGAAGTGACTTCGCGGATATTGCACCTCCACCTCAACAACGTCTACCGTTACGAGTATTATTTGCGGGTCGAGTCGAGTATGATAAAGGCGCCTTCGATTTACTGCTCATAGCCAAACGAATTGCTGCTACTGGCATAAAAAATATAATTTTTGATGTTTGTGGAGATGGTGCAGCACTAAAACCACTACAAGCATCTGTAAAAAAAGAGGGTGTAGAAGACTTCTTCGTATTTCATGGGTATTGTGGCAAGCAAAAAATGCGTTCCATGTTCGGTAAAGCACACGTTGTTATAGTACCAACACGAACTGATTTTATTGAAGGGTTTAATCGCGTGGTGGCAGAAGGTGTATTATCAGGTCGTCCTGTAATAACAAGTGCTGTTTGTCCAGCATTATCTTACGTGCGTGAAGCTGTAATTGAAGTGTTACCGAATGATATAGAAGCATATGTAACAGCTATACTTCAAATATATAATGACCCAATCATTTGTGAACAAAAGCGACTTGCGTGTTTTGAGTTACAAGAACAGTTCTACGATATCAACAAAAGTTGGGCTACTGCATTAACGTCCAGTCTTAGCGCTATCGGTGGAACTATTATCTGTTGAGCAGCCTAAAATTCTAGCTTAGATTAGTATTATTACCATTTATTACTGTGTTTAATATTACTTTTTTTGAAAAAATATTTGTGATTATTGGGGTGCTATTTTTTTCTGGAGCTTTTTCAGAATTATTTGCAGGGGCGCCGATAACGTTGCTACGCTATTTTGTATGGGGTGGTGCAACAGTTTTAGCTTGTTTACGTTGGAAAGATTCGCTATTGGTAATAAAATCAGATATATTTCTAACTTTTTTAACTATCATCGCATTCGCATCATTCTTATGGTCAGATGTATTTATTAGCACATTAAAAGACAGTCGTGAAGTTTTGCAGATGACATCATTTGGGTTGTATATTGCTGCACGCTTTACAGTTAGAGAGCAAGTAGAAATTTTTGGCATCGCTTTTTTTATTGGGGAATTAATGAGTTTGGGTGTAGCTGCTGTAATGCCCGCGCTTGGTATTCATGGCATTGACCACCCAGGCGCCTGGAAAGGGGTATTTGGGTATAAAAATTTACTTGGTGCCATAATGGTAATAAGTTCATTTACATTTTTTTTGTTACCGACGAGTGGTAATAAACTACAGCAAATTTATAAATGGACTGGTTTTGTGTTTGGGATAATACTGATGTTGCTATCAACATCAAAAACTTCGCTAGTAGTATCAGCAATATTATTTTTAGCTCTGTTTTTCTACCGTTATTTTCGTTTTGTAGGTAAAACTACGGTTATTTTTATCGATTTGGTGATATTAGTAGTTGGTGCGGTCATGACGGTTGTATTGAGTAATTGGACAGAACTTTTAACATCTCTTGGTAGAGACCCAACATTGACAGGAAGAACACCAATGTGGGGTATTGCGCTGTCACGACTTATGGATAGACCATTACTTGGTTTTGGACGTGGTGCTTTTTGGGCGCCAGGTAGTCCATATGCACTAGAAGCAGGTAAAGCAGTGGCGTCAGGTTTTGTGCCTCCGCACGGGCATAATGGATTTGTAGATTTAGCGCTTGATGTTGGGTTAATTGGAATTTTGCTATTCGCGATTAGTTTTATTATTGCTTACTTAAGAGCCTTAAAGTTAGCATATGCCACAAAGGCGCCGGAGAAGATGTGGTATTTAGCCTTTCTGATGTTTTTTTTCATGAACAACATGACAGAAAGCTTCATGTTATTCAAAACCAACATCTATTGGACACTATACATTACATCAACCTTATCCCTAGGAAAAAAGAACTGCTCCTCGTAATAAGCACTTCAGTGCTTAAAATCTGACTTTTACCCAAAAATTTTGGCGCCATCTGCTATTTTAACTAGAGGATATATCTATAATCTACTTTTACCCACAAATTTGGCGCCATCTGCTATTTTACTAGAGGATATATCTATATCTGAGTTTTACCTAGAAATTTTGGCACCATCCGAGGATTTTTCTAGAGAAAATGACTTTTACCTAGAAATTTTGGCGCCATCTGAGGATTTTTCTAGAGAAAATGACTTTTACCTAGAAATTTTGGCGCCGTCTGCTATTTTACTAGAGGATATATCTATAATCTGAGTTTTACCTAGAAATTTGGCGCCATCTGAGGATTTTTCTAGGGAATATGACTTTTACCTAGAAATTTGGCGCCATCTGCTATTTTACTAGAGGATATATCTATAATCTGAGTTTTACTTAGAAATTTGGCGCCATCTGAGGATTTTTCTAGAGAATATAACTTTTACCTAGAAATTTTGGCGCCGTCAGAGGATTTTTCTAGAGAATATAACTTTTACCTAGAAATTTGGCGCCGTCTGCTATTTTACTAGAGGATATATTTATAATCTGAGTTTTATCTAGAAATTTGGCGCTATTAAGCACTGAAGTGCTTATTACGGGGGGTTTTGTGCGTGGTTGGTATAGCTATGTCCATTTGTTGGAAATTGGACGGTATCCGTGAATACGATGATAGTCAGCGTCACGTACTGCTAGTTTTTGGTTGACTGCTCGCACAGCAAAATTAGCAATTTTATTTATAGAACTGCGTTTACACCAGTTTGAATATGATGAAGCAACTTGTGTAGATAAAACTTTGTGCCAACGTAATGCTATTTGTTCTGTTGAAAATTCCAACGCGCGTTTTTGCCCGTTGATAAGCATTTGTTCATATAGACTGGGGTCAGTCATTAGGCGCCGAATTGCTGAAAGTGCTGACTCTGGTGTTTTAATTTCGATATAATCTAGATGCGATTGTCGCAGTTGTTGAAATGCTGGTTCTGGACCTAATAGTGCTGGTACCCCCGCTATCCAAGCGTTGATTAATTTACTTGCTGGTTTTACTAAAGCGTCTTTCTCAGTTAAGTCTCGTACAGCTAATACTAAATCAGCTTCACTGTAATCATGCCATTGTAATAGTTTATCTGTATTTATACCATTAATTTGTAAGCAGGCGCCAAGATTTTCTAGTTCCCGAACAAACTCTGGTGAACGAAATGCTTCATATAAATTCAACTCAGAACCTTTGAAAACTACGTTAGTTATATGATTACCACGCGCACTGTCTCGTTTTATTAAACCAGGTTGTGGCCAATGAGGTATAAATATATCTGTACTCGACTTGATATTTGCTTGATTTTGAACAATTGCAATATCACACAAAGCAGGCCTTGGACCATCCGAACGACAACCAACGACAAATGATGAGAAAGTTTTTTGCTTAATTCCAAAATCTAAAGCGCTAGCAACACATATACTACCTTGAACAAATTTATTAGATAAATACACATTCAGGTTTCTTCGCTTTAAATGTAAATAAGTCATAATAATCCAGCATTCTTCGTTTGTGACTATTCGTTCAGGAATTGTATTTGGGTCAGGAAGCTGGGTATCATTAGATAATAAATCTGACCATTTTTCCCAATAGCGACACACAAACGTAACTGGATAAGGCAACGCAGTGAATTTTGTTTCTAACTGTTCAGATTGCATTAGTTTCTAGTAGCTTTGACAATGTTTACAAAAAGCCAACTCTTGCTGTTTTCTAAAATAATCTAACGTTTTTTTCATGACTCGTGATGGCATTGGTGCTTGACTTTTCATTGGTCCAATCATAGCTAACCATTCACCCACTTGAGGATGACTATCATTAACAGATTTATAGAAAGTATCCCAAAACCAGTGCCACATTGAATCATGGTAGTGAATAATTTTAGCAGTTTGAATATGTGTGTTATCATACCAAGGTTCTGGAACGCATGTCCCGATAGCAAAATTATGCGAATACGAAAGTGTGTCCCAACGAATTCCCATTTTTGCAACAGTTAACCCTAATGCAACTTGGTCGTTGAAAAAGATTCCTGTTTTTTTAGACATAACTTGGCAATCACACAATTGTGTAAAAGTGTCTAAGTAATGTTGAGCAAAATTTGTGCTGCGACGATAAACAAAAACACCACTATTAAAGCAGAAACGCATTGGTGAATGCTGTGGTTCGCTTTTTACCCAAGGTAGTGCTTCTATATCTATATCAAGACATTTACATATTTGGCGCCAGTAAGGGTCATTTGGGTCGTCTGCTCCAGAAGTTTCGTTACTCAATTTATCAGCAGGACAAGCAACAAAGCTAAAATCCTCCTTCATCATAAATTCACTTGGCTCATTCACCACAAGTAAATCGCTGTCTAACCAACTAATAAATTCAGTTTCAGCAATTTCTTCCACTGCTTTCAATGCCATTAGTTTGTTCAAAAACTTATTCCATGAATATTTATGTTGATTACTAAAACTAATGTACTGAACTTGAAGTTGTTCTAATTGAATACGTGTGTTTTTAGAGATAGGTGGTCCAAAGCGAGGTGTAACGGCGTATACTGGACAAGAAGCATAGGCTCCTCCCCATCGACGTAAGCTTTCAATCATGCGTAGTGTTTGAACTTCGAGCCATCCAGATTCTATACAGCAAACAAAAGTAATGGGCGCCATATTAGCTATTTTTGAAGATGATAAACCAGAAACCCGGTTAATTAAAGAGGGTTTCTATTGATTATTTTGCATAAAAATATTATTTTTTTAAAATAGCATACAAAATCTATCTTAAGTATGATGTTTTACTCAGAAGGTGGAAAGTGAAAAAATATGGAAAAATGTTAAGGGAAAGGGCTGTTATCCTTTATTCCATGATGTTTGGGTGTTTTGAATAATTGTTCTGTGGTTTTGTGTTGCAGGGGGTTTGGATATGCAGTCGATAGGGGTGGTAGTCATAGGCAGAAACGAAGGGAAACGTCTCGAACGGTGTTTACTTTCGATATTATCAGAAGGGGTGATTATTACGTATGTTGATTCTGGTTCTACCGATGGAAGTGTCGCAATGGCTAGTGCGTTGGGTGTATATGTTGTAGAACTTGATTTAACAATTCCATTTACAGCAGCACGCGCTCGCAATGCAGGTTTTGATAAACTTTTAAAATTGGCGCCAAATTTAGAATACGTCCAATTTGTTGATGGAGACTGTCAAATAGCACAAAATTGGTTGAATGTAGCGGCAAAATATCTTGATGAGCATCAAGAAGTAGTTGTCGTGTGCGGTCGGCGCCGAGAAAGGTTTCCGTCAGAATCGATATATAATCGGTTGTGCGATATCGAATGGGATACACCAATAGGAGAAACCAAAGCTTGTGGTGGAGACTCGATGATGCGTGTTAGTGCATTGAAAGCAGTAGGTGGTTTTAACCAAGCTTTAATTGCCGGAGAAGAACCAGAATTATGTCTACGACTTCGTACTAATAAAGGTGTAATCATGCGTATTAATGAAGAAATGACGCACCATGATGCACAAATGACAAATATTGGTCAATGGTGGAAGCGTTCTTTACGTGCAGGTCATGCTTATGCACAAGTAGCTCAAATGCATAGTCATAATTCTGAACGATATTGGGTAAAAGAATCTCGTAGCATTTGGCTATGGGGATTTATATTACCATCAATTGCGATTGCTACCAGTTGGCTTACATACGGGTTTAGCTTCCTAATACTTACATCATTATATACGTATTTATTTTATCGAATCTATCAATATGGAAGAGCAACTGGTCTAACAGCAGAGGATGCTAGACTATATGCTTTATATTGTGTTTTAAGTAAATTTCCTCAAGCACAAGGTCAAATTAAATTCCACTTATCACGTTTACTCAAACGTCAACCGACGTTGGTTGAATACAAAAATGCCACGTCTTAAACTATGGATGGGATTTAATACGAGTTATATATGTACCTCAGATATCTGCATTCAGATAGAGGTTGTACGCATAAATTTATTAAATCCCCCCAACTTGACTTATCTTTACAATAACTTCACAAAAAAACAAGAAATTTAAAGATTAACTTCACATAAGTAATTGATTTTAGATAAAAAAAATATTAATTTTACAAGTAATAAAGTGGCAACTCCGTGCAGTAAAACGCTCCTTAGCGTCATTCTAAGCTTCCCCAAGTATACAAACGCGCACAATATTAAAGATGGTTGGTTTAATTTTATTAGCTAGCCAATTGTTTTGAAAAAATGTGGTGCATTATAAGTAACAATGAAAGTAGCATACTTAGTCAATAAATACCCGAAGGTAAGCCATAGCTTTATTAGGCGTGAAATAGCGGCCCTTGAAGCTTTGGGTATATCGGTGACTCGATTTTCGATTCGTTCTTGTGTCTCGGAATTGGTTGACCCAGAAGATAAACTAGAATTCGAGAAAACGCGGGTAATACTAGATATCGGAGTATTGAATCTACTATTATCATTGATTAGTTTTGCGATTTTCAAACCAGCAGCATTGCTCAGGGGTTTATTATTAGCTCTTAAGGTTGGCATAAAATCCGATACGGGAATTTTGCACCATATTATATATCTAGCGGAAGCTTGCACTTTACGACGCTGGCTTGTAGAGTGTGAAGCGACTCATCTCCATGTCCATTTCGGAACTAATTCGACGACTGTAGCAATGTTATGTCATGCTTGTGGTGGTCCCGAATACAGCTTTACAGTTCATGGACCAGAAGAGTTCGACCGTGCGGTTAATATAGCTTTAACAGAGAAAATCAATCGTGCAAAGTTTATTGTGGCAATTTGCTCTTTTGGTTTAAGTCAGTTGTATCGTTGGTGTAGTTACGAGCAGTGGCAAAAAATCCATGTTATTCACTGTGGAGTTGATGATGAGTATTTCAACAAACCACAAACAGATATTCGCACTGGTAGTAATTTAGTTTGCGTAGGAAGGTTATGCGAACAGAAGGGTCAAATCCTGCTATTAAATGCAATTAAACAACTTTGTGATGAAGGTTGGGATTTGCAGTTAACGTTAGTAGGTGATGGTGAAATGCGAAGTCATCTTGAAGCACTTATCCACGAATATAATTTGCACAACTTCGTAAAAATTACGGGATGGGCAACTGGTTTACAGGTACAACAATATATAAGTAATGCTCGTGCTTTAGTCTTGCCGAGTTTTGCTGAAGGTTTGCCAGTGGTGCTTATGGAAGCGTTTGCGCTTTCTAGACCTGTAATTAGTACTTATGTTGCGGGTATTCCCGAATTAGTTCAATCGAATATTAATGGTTGGTTAGTACCAGCAGGTTCAGTTGAAGCTTTGACTACTGCGATGCGTGAATGTTTACGAATGCCTCCTGAAATTTTAACTCAAATGGCAACGTCAGGCGCCCAATCGGTGATAGAACAACATTCGGTTGCGGTAGAAGCGAAAAAGCTAGCAGTTTTATTTAGTCAGTCCAACGACCAGAATAATAACCAGGTGTCTGAACCAAAGTTATTGTTGACAACACAGTAGATATGAGTGAGAGTACTTTTACCCCAACCCATGACAACCCTAAAAAAACCGACTCTAAAAAAGCTTGCTATTCGTGGTGCAATGTGGACGATTATTGGTTACGGCGCCAGTCAATTTGCGCGATTAGTAGCTAATATCATATTGACTCGGTTATTAGTGCCAGAGTTTTTTGGGTTGATGGCAGTAGTGAATACGCTGCTGATGGGTATAGAATTATTTTCAGACCTAGGTATCGGTCAAAGCATTATTCAAAACAAACGTGGTGAAGAACGAGAATTTTTCAACACTGCATGGACACTACAAGCAACACGGGGGTTTTGGGTATGGTTCATTTGTTTAGCGATTACATATCCCGCAGCACAATTTTATAATGAACCGCGACTGTTATGGTTAGTCCCAATTATGGGATTAACATCTATTATCCTTGGATTCGCCTCACCGGCGCCTGCACTACTCAACCGTCGCATGGAAGTTGGTAAAGTCATAATGTTTGACTTTATCGTGCAAATACTATCACTAATAGTATTGATAACTTTAGCTTGGTGGTTACGCAGTTTGTGGGCATTCGCAATTAGTGGACTGATTGGAGGTACAATTCGTGCGATTGGTAGTTTCTTCTTAATTCCAGAACAAAGACCAAAATTTTCTTGGGACAAAGCAGCACTCAAAGAACTTCTATCTTTTGGTAGATGGATGTTCATAGCAACAGCAATTATGTTCTTAGCAGAGCAATCTGACCGATTAATATTAGGTAAGTTACTATCATTTCAAACGGTAGGTGTGTATACTATCGCAGCGACACTAGCAAATATGCCGCGTGAAGTAATAAAAACCCTAAGCTATCGAGTCATATTCCCAACAATATCCAATCAAACCGACTTACCAAGAGAAACCTTACGAGCAAAAATAGTTCGTCAACGTCGGTTGATAGTATTTGCATGTGGAGTATTGTTAGCAATACTAGTAAACATTGGAGACTTTGTTATTGCTAGACTCTATGACCAAAGGTATGCAGAAGCAATATGGATGATGCCAATACTTAGCTGCGGTGTATGGTTCTCAATCTTGTATTACACAACAAGTCCAGCTTTATTAGCGCTTGGGAAACCATTATACTCTGCCCAAAGTAATTTACTAAGATTTTTATTGATAAGTATTGGTATGCCATTAGCGTTTACTACACAAGGAATATTGGGAGTAATTGTTGTGATAGCACTTTCAGACTTTCCATTGTATCTTGGAAACCTTTACGGTTTATGGTGCGAAAAACTTTTTTGTTTCATTCAAGATGTGCAAGCAACCATATTGTTTGTGGCAATGTTAGCTTTGTTCGTTTTAATTCGTAGTTCTCTCGGTTTCGGAACTCCATTTCAAATTTTTATGTAAGAAACCGAAGAAACCGGGTTTTTAGTTAAATATTTATCTTAATTACAATATCGATATAAAAAACCCGGTTTCTAGTTTTAGCTTTCAGTTTTAATAGCGTTGTATTGAGTTGTGACTTATAGCAACTTAGAAAAAAGCGCTGTTTGTTCTTTATCGCTTTAAATATCATGTTAAAGACAGCATCTCTTTGGAAGTGGCAATATTCACATTGGAATAAACCAATCGACGAGCGAATTCTTGGCTATACAGTTTTACTACCGGTTCCAGGTGATTTACCAGTTTTTCTCAAAATTGCTTTAGAAACTTGTTCAAATCAAAAACCAGACGGATTATTTGAAACTCTTGTCATACCAGACCAACTTGTGCCAGGTTTTTCTGAACTGCTCGAAGAAACGCGCCATAAGTACTATACATCAATTCGTTTAATTAATCCCAACCCTTTAGAGCAAATAATTTCCCGTTACCAAAATAATCCTCACAACAACCATTGGTTGCAACTTGTTCGTGGAGTCAGTGCAACTCAAACGACACACGCACTTTTACATGATGCTGATTTATTTATTACCGAAGATGAATTCATGAAGATTCATTACGAAACTTGTGAATCAGAAAATTTAGCGTGTCTTGGTGTGAGTCCAGTATGGGATGCTTGGTATAAAGAGAATGGATTGAATCATCTCACCGCAACCTGGGAAATGATGTTTGACGTAGACTGGATAAGAAGTTTTCGACCTTGGGAACATCGTGGACATGACGGAGAAATATTAGGTCAAATTCACACATTTGATACAACTCTATATCCGCAATGCAAGACTAAACCAGAGTTGATAAGGTATCACCAGCAAGAATGGGGATTTATTCACTTTAATTACGTGATTTGTACTTATAGGTGGTTTCAAAGAAGCAAAACACCATTTGAAGACGAATGCTTCCGAATTCTTTTAATTCGACTACTCATCGAAGCATTTGACAAATCTGGGTGGAAATATCAAGTCCCTTCTCTTGATGAATTAATCAAAGGTATAACAGACGAAACTAACCCTATCACCTACATTCAAGATAAAACAAGGCAAAATTACTCCGATTTTCGCACCAAACTACAAACCCTTATCGACAGTAATCTTTTAGACGAAGAAAAAACCTGTATACTCAGTGAAGGCGCCACTAAATTTGATAAAGTATTTGGGTATAGCATGTAACATTGATTGTAGGTTGGGTGAAGGAACGTAACCCAACATACATCGATATGCTAATATCACTTTATAGCTATAAAAGGAGGTACTGTGAAGTACCACATCGTCTTAAGTCGTGCATTTGACTTAGAGTCCATAGCTCAAAATGCACAAGCAGGTAAATCTCCTTGTCATGTAATGTGGGAAGCAAGTCAAATTTTACAAGCTGAGATACATCAACCAGGCAAATATTCACCTATACAATCAGATACACTGCGTACATTGTTGATGGGTAACAAAGAACACTGGGCATTAGCGCGTACACTATCACAGCAACTTACAGAAGACTCAGTAGTATTTTGTACAGGTGAAGACATAGGTATACCAATAGCTAGTTTATGTGGCGCCAACAAAAAGCGTCCAAAAACAGCAGTATTTATTCATAATATTAATAGATTACGTGGGCGCTTGGCATTGAAAATATTCCAGGTGCAGGACAAAATAGACTTGTTCATGACTTATACATCAGCAAGTGCAGAATTTTTGCGCGACTATTTGAACTTACCAGAAAGTAAAATCAAATTATTTTTAGAACAACCAACAGATATTACATTCTTCACACCAGGTCAAACATCTCTTACTAAGACACGTCCAATAATAGCGAGTGCGGGGTTAGAAAAGCGAGACTATCGTACCCTTGCTGCTGCGACTCAAGATTTATTAGATATCGACGTTAAAATTTGTGTAGCATCACCAAATGCCAAAGCAACAAAACGTGCATTCCCTTTATTGGCGCCAAAAAATATGTCGTGTTGCTATTACAATTGGCAAGAGTTAGTACAATTATATAGAGATGCCGACATTACAGTAATACCCTTGTTTGAAAATAACTATCAAGCTGGACTGAGTACGATGTATGAAGCGCTAGCGTGTCGGCGCCCGGTTATAATTACAAAATCTCCAGGAATAATAACAGAGCTAGAAAAAGCAGGTGCAATTAAAACTGTACCTCAAGGAGATGTTCCTTCCCTACGTCAAGCCATAACAAAACTACTAAACAACCCCCAAAAAGCAGACAACCTAGCTCAAAAAGGTTATGAGCTAATTTTACAACGCTATAATCACAAATTATATATAGATAACTTTGTTAAAATAATGAATCGATTATCATCAGCCAACTAAGCATTTATTCCCAAACGTAAGTCATAATTTTTTACTCCTTTTTGTTGTGAACTGTTTAGTCTTATAATTTGGAGTGACAAACTTATGCCGTTTTCTACATGGATAGAACATATGATTAATATAGTATT
Organism: Dulcicalothrix desertica PCC 7102; assembly: GCF_003991905.1. Lineage (GTDB taxonomy): Bacteria > Cyanobacteriota > Cyanobacteriia > Cyanobacteriales > Nostocaceae > Dulcicalothrix > Dulcicalothrix desertica. The sequence continues at coordinate 170,335 of NZ_RSCL01000003.1, forward strand.
TATGTATAGAATACATACTATATTTGTATGAGTAATATTTGCACTTTTGTGCCAAAGCTTTTATCAGTTGTTGCAACCTGTGCCTTTCGGATAGTGATTAAATTGTTGTAATGACAGGCGTGTATTATTCCATAAATGTTAAACGGATACTAAAGTTAACGAATTTTAACGTAAAATGCTTATTATTGGGGAAAAAATAGTAGTAATATTATGTGTTACATCTTTATTTTGGAGCTTTGCTTATCGTTATCAAACGCAGCAAGCCTTAATTTGGTGGAATGATAGGCTATGGAGACGAATGTGTAGGGAAGGAGAAGGTATTCGTAATGGGCTTTTACAAGAATCTTTTGTAATGCGGCGCCACTTAGAGTTATCTTCAGAAAATAGCATTGAGAGTCAGCAGCAAGATAAATATTATTTGGCAACAATAGAAAAGTTTCATTATTTACTTAAGGAATTAAGTGACTATTTATCTCCTGCACATATTGATGATAGTTTACCACTCACGACTAAGCATATATTAGAGTCATGGAAATCACGAATTCCAGACTTAAATTTCAATATTAATTCACCAAGTAATTGGCATCAGGAATCTTATAACTTTAGTCGTATTGTTTTGATGGTGTTAGATGAATTGCTACAAATTACTTTATCAAACTCCAATATACCATCTATATCTATAAATTTTAAGTCACAGCAGTATTTTAACGAGTGTACGGTTGAAATTATATATTTAGAGTTATTAAGTAAAACAGTATCAAAAAATAAAAAAGAATTCAGTTGCCTACAAAATACATTTAAATATTTGACCTGTGGGAAGTGTATGCATAAACGAGACAATAATACAGAAATATGGTATTTTAAATGGAAATGCTCATAATAATTTTGTAAAAAAATTAATTGTTTTTTAAAAAACTATTTCATTGAAAAAGTACTTATGTATCAGCAAGATTTAAGGCAAAAGAAACTGAAAATTTTAGTGGTTGACGACCATGAGTTAGCTTTGTATGCAACTGTTGACGTAATAAGAAAAGAGTATAACTTAGCAGAAATACTTCAAGCACAAACTACAGAAGACGCGCTCAAAAGAGCTGGAAGTAACGAACTTAATTTAGCTGTTATTGATTTAAATATGCCAGAAGTGGCAGGTGGAACAGCCAAAGTTGAAAGTGGGATAGAATTACTTAAAACATTAATGCAATCATATAAGAATTTAAATATTGTAGTGCAAACTGCGACTCCTCGTTCTTTAGTGCGTTTAAAACCAGCTATTAGTAGTCATGAGGGGGGTTTTACAGTTGCAGACAAAAGCTTACCAATGAATGAAATGTTGACTAAAGTTGATTGGTCACTTAAAGGTTTAATTTACACTCCCGCAGAAATACGTTCTGGGTTAGAAGTAAAGCCAGAATGGTTAGAAGTACTGCAACTAGCATTTAAAGAAGGTTTACAAGATATAGCTATTGCCAAACGAATGAATGTTGCAGAGCGAACTGTAAGACATTATTGGTCAAAAATTTACGATGCATTAAGAGTTTATCCAGATGAAGGTAAAAATTTAAGAATTCAAACCGAAATTCGGGCAAGAGAAGAAGGGTTAATTGATTAGTTAGAAGTGTAGAGACGGCGATTAATCGCGTCTCTTAGAAATTAGGAATTAATGGGGGACAAGGTGCATATAATTTTTAGTAAAATTAGATTAGGTGTTTTTATCCGGCGCCTTGTTACACTACCAGGAATGACAGCTATTACATTTATAGTATTGCTACGTATGGTCGGTTCGCTGCAATTTTTAGAGTGGGCTGCATTTGATACCTTTATGCGATTACGTTCAGAAGAAAAACTGGATGATAGGATTCTTATTGTGGGTATTAATGAGAATGATATTCGTGCGAAAGGACATCCAATTCCCGACGGTGATATTGCTTTATTATTAAATAAATTAAACACTTATCAGCCTGTTGTAGTTGGGCTAGATGTAATTAGAGATTTACCGCGCGCATCAGGACACCAAGAGTTGATTAAAACTTTTAGAAATACTAAAAATTTGATTGGCGTAGAAAAAGTTTTACCCGACCGTAGCGGTTATACATTTAATCCTCCTCCTAGCTTACCACCAGAGCAGGTAGGTTTTTCTGATGCTATTATTGATATAGATGGCAGTCAACGGCGAAGTTTATTAGGAACATCAAATCAAAAACAAGAATGGCGCCTGTCTTTTCCTTTAAAGTTAGCAGAAGAATACTTGAAAACTAAAGCTGTTAGTTTAGAAAATGTAGAAAATGACCCTTATGGTATGAGGTTTAACTCTACCAAACTTATTCGTGTTCAAACTAATTATGGTAGTTATATTAATACAGATGCAGGTGGCAGCCAAATATTAATTAATTTTCGTAATCACCGCAAACCTTTTCGTATTGTATCACTAGAAGAGATTGAAAATAACAAAGTTAACCCCGATTGGATTCGCGGTAAAATAATTTTGATTGGCATGACTAGTCCAAGCGCTAAAGATTATGTAAATTCAGCGGCAATAAATAGCGAAAACCCAGCATTAATCTATGGTGTTGAAGTACAAGCACATGTAGTCAGTCAAATTGTAAGTTCGGTGCTAGATAAGCGACCAATGATTAATGTTTGGATGGATGAATGGGAATATTTATGGATTATTGCTTGGGGTTTTTTGGGTATTAGTTTAGGACGCATTATCCGGTCTCCATCTAAAATTATTCTTTACACGGTTATTGCAGGTTATTTTCTAATTACTATATGTTATGGATTATTGGTTATTGGGTGGTGGGTTCCACTCGTACCAGCGTTATTGGCTCTGATATTTAATAGTATTGCTTTGGCTGCATTTTATCAATATGATGAAGCATTACGCGCACGTGTTGAAGAGCGTCAGCTAGTTATTGACCAAACATTCGATGCTATCCATAGTAATCCATTACAAACACTCTCACTATTATTAAGAGAAATTCAAAGCGATAAAGATTTAGAAAATCAAGAAGTTGTAAATAAACTTAACCAACTTAATCAAGAACTTCGGGAAGTATATGATTTAGTAAAAAGAGAAGCAATCACTGAGTTAAATAGCTTTTATCTACGACAGTCACAAAAACTTGATATGCAACAACCCCTGCATGAACTACTTCATGAAGTTTACGAAGACGTATTAAAACGCGATGACTCTTTTTTTAAAAATATTAAGCTAAAGATATTAAGTTTTGAGTCGATGGATGAGCAAAACTTAAGCATTGAACACAAACGGAGTTTATGTCGGTTCTTGGAAGAAGCTTTATGTAACGTTAGAAAGTATGCACAGGGAACCACTAAAATTGAAGTAATTTGCGCGCAAGAACAAGGTAAGAATATTATTCGGGTAGCAGATAACGGTTCTGGATTTACAACAATTGGTAATTTCTCTTTACACACAGGGTTTGGAACCCGACGAGCACAGAATTTAGCAAAACAATTAGGAGGCAAGTTCGAGCGACTTTCTAATTCTCCTGGCGCCATCTGTCAGCTTACTTGGTCTGCTCGAAAGTTTTGGTTTTAAAGATTTTAATTCTTAGTCGATTACAAAATCTTTTATACCTTTAACGAACAAACTTTAAACTTTCTGCTTTTTGCACGGTAAAATCTGTGAAAATGCTCATAATAGTTCGTTTGCGTAATTTGATGTTTGTATTAACTGACATCCCCGACTGCAAAGTAACTTGACGACTATTAATTAATAGCGCTTGTTTGTCTAATCGTACTTTTGCCGGAAAACGCCAGTATTGATATACTTGATCGGGTGGTAAAGCATCTGAACCAATTTCTATTAATTCGCCTTTGATATCACCGTATTCTTGAAAGGGAAAGGAATCTATTCTAATATCAACTTTTTGACCTTCTTTAACAAAGCCAATATCTCTATTGGTAATATAAACTTTAGCAACCAGATTATCTACAGGAACTATCTTCATCATTGGTTCACTAGAGTTAACAACAAATCCTGAAGACTTAGCTTTAATTTCAAAAACTGTTCCATCTACAGGCGAGTTAATTGTCTGATATTTAATAGTTTCTTTGGCTTGAGCTAATTTACTATCAATATCGCTGACTTGGTTGTTAATTTCTAAAATTCGCTTTTGATTGTCTAAAATTACTTTACTTAGCTGGCTGTCAATTTCGGCAATATTTTTATCGTTAATTGTAATTTTTTCTAGTAAATCTTCTTGCGATAATGCAGCACTATTACGAAGCTTTTCCTTAGATTCAGCCAAAGCTAATTGTAATCGTTGTTCCTCTTTAGTCAATCGGATTACTTCTGCTTTTTTTATACTTATATCTTGCTGCTGTTTAAAATATTGTAGCTGTGAAATAGCACCTTCTTTGACAAGTGGCTCAAATTTGTTGAGAATTTTTTGATTGATCGTTAATAATTCTGTCGCACTACTTATTTGTGCTTGGTTTTGTAAAATTTGCTGTTGAATTTGCCCTGTTTCTAACTTTGCAGCTTCTAAACGCGATGCTAATTCTGTTCGACGGTTCTGTAAGCGCAGCTTTTGTTCCACAGTTAAGTTAATGCTAAAATGAGTCCCATTTAATTGCGTGCGGTAAAGTTTATTTTCATTAGCTATTGCTGTTCTACTTCTAGTTAAGTAAACTAATTCTGGCTTAATTATTAGTAAATTAGTCGGTATTGTAACTTCTTGATGAGATATTTGACTTTGAATTTGACTTTGATAAAAATCATTTTCCTGTTTTAACGCTAGTTTTTGTTGTAATAGAGATACACGATTTTTCTGTAACGATGTTAACTGTGCTGTTGTTGTAGTTTGTTCTAAACTAATTAATATTTCACCATTCTTTACTTGTTGACCGTCTTTAACATGAATTTGTTTGACAACACCGCCAACAGAAGCTTGAATTTCTTTAACTGCACCTTTTGGTTCTAACTTACCAGCAGCAGAAATTGATTCTTCGATTTCAAATACAGATGCCCAAATTAATGTAAAAGCTGTGACTCCAATGATACCCCAAGCAATTAAGCGCGACCAAGTTAGAGATTGTTGAAAAAGTACGGGTTGCTCAAATTGATGTTGAATAGTCATAAAAAAGTTAGAGGTTAGGGGTTAGGGGTTAAGAATATAATTAAATTTGTGAATCTTGCTGTTTGTATAAACAGTAGTAGTAACCTTGGTGAGACATTAACTTTTCGTGAGTTCCTTGTTCGACAACGGCACCAGAGTTCATGACTAATATTGTGTCGGCATTGCGGATAGTACTCAAACGATGAGTGATAAAAAATACTGTTTTTCCTTGGAATGCTTTGGCTAAATTGCGACAAACTTGGGCTTCAGCGTTATAGTCTAAAGCACTAGTAGCTTCATCAAGAATCAGAATTTGAGGATTTTGTAAAACGGTGCGTGCGATTGCGATTCGTTGTCTTTGCCCACCAGATAATGCTGAACCCCTTTCGCCAACTTGTGTATTGTAACCATTAGGCAAGTTCATAATAAAATCGTGAGCAAATGCCACCTTTGCAGCTGCAATAATTTCCTCATCGCCAGCATCAGGGCAAGCTAAAGCAATATTTTCTCGCACAGTACCCTCAAAAAGTAATGTATCTTGTAACACTACACCTATTTGACGACGGAGGGAATAAAGCTCTACTTTGCTAATGTCGTAACCATCAATTAAAATTTTGCCAGATTGAGGTTTGTAGAGACGAGGTAATAATTTTAGCAGAGTGCTTTTACCAGAACCACTTTGACCAACAATACCAACAAAGGTTCCAGCAGCTATATCTAGATTAATATTACATAATTGCAATTGATCTTGTTGGCGAAAACTAAAGCAAAGGTTATTGTAGCGGACACTACCTAAAATGCTTGGTATGAGAATATTTTGAGCATCGTTTTCAATTTCTTGAGGAGTATCAAGAATGTCGCTAAGACGTTGTAGGGATAATGCTGTTTCTTGAAAATTCTGCCATAATTGTACTAGACGTAACAAAGGACTGGTAACATAACCTGAAAGGATGCGAAAAGCAATTAGTTCTCCAAGAGAAAGTTGTTGATGCAATACTAAATATGCACCTACCCACAACACTAATAAAGTAGAAAACTTATTGAGAAAGCTGCTGATGGAACTGGCTGTCGTCTGGGTAGAAATAGTTTTGAAACCTGCATTAATATAACGAGTGTAGCGTTCTTGCCATGAATAACGTGACCTCGTTTCTAAGTTTTGTGCTTTGACTGTTTGCATTCCTGCCATTATTTCTACTAAATAAGAATGGGTTTCGGCATTACGTTCTGCTTTCGCTTGTAACTGGCGCCGCATTAAAGGAGAAACAAACAAGTTCAATAAAGCAAACAAAGGTACTGTTGCAAGTGCAACTATTGTTAATACTGGGCTATATATTGTCATCACTAAAATATAAACAACAGAAAACACAGCATCAATAACAACAGTAAGCGCAGTTCCCGTCAAAAACTGTCGGATGTTTTCTAATTCTCCAACCCGCGTTGCTAACTCTCCAACCGGACGGCGTTCAAAATAAGATAAAGGCAGTCGTAAAAGATGATTAATAACTTCCGAGCCTAAAGATATATCAATGCGGTTGCTTGTATCAACAAATAATTGCGTGCGAATAGCTGTAAGCGCTGCTTCTGCTACTGACACAACAAGTATAAATATACCAAAAACTTCCAAACTGTCGGGGCTGTTACCAACAATTACCTTATCGATAATTACCTGTGTAGCTAATGGATTCACTAAACCAAATATTTGTACTACCATTGAAGCAATTAGTACTTCAATTAAGACTTTGCGATAACGTTTTAATGCAGGTACAAACCAATGTAAACCAAACGGTGATTTTGCTGTATGTTTATTTGGTTGTAACAACAAAACTTCACCATTAATACCCCAAACTTCAGCAAAATCTTTAATTTTACGACGTATTACTCCGGTTTCTGGACAGGCTATGATTAAATGTTCGTGATGATTTTGGTAAATAATTGCAAAACTATCTTGCCAAGAAATCATTACTGGCATTTGCAAGCGAGGAATAGCGCTGGCGGGAACATTTACCATTTGTGTTGTTATACCTAATAGTTCCGCAACGGCGCCGCAAAATCGCAGTGATATTCCACCAGTATGGGCTAATTTGCCCATAACTTGTCGCAGCATATCTCGCCGCAGAGGAATATGGAAATATTCACTTAGCATTTGGAAGCAAGCAAATACAGCATCTTGACGATTTTTAGCTGGTGTATAAGGATACTTACTATGGTGCTGCTGGTTAAATTCTAGTTGTGTGGAAACTGAAGCATAAGGAATATTGGTGATGTTAATAGTTGTATGTTTAGTAGGAATTGATGTTTGTAATAAAGATTTTGGTAAACCTAGTAAACGTAGTTTTTCATGTTTGAACATGTTAAATTTGGGGACGCTAAATTTTGCGTCAATTGGGGTACCTATGGGTAAATCTGGATGATAAAGATTGCTAACTAACCACAAAAATTCGGGTTTTAAGTCTTTAGATAAAATTTGTTTTTTATGTACAGATAAAATTACAGATTTATCAATACACTTGTGAGTAAGAACTATTAAGTCAGTTTCACCATCTGCTCGATGATGAAATTCTTTAACTAATAATTCATATATTTCAATTAGACCAGCACGACTATGTAAGCGAAGTGCAAAATCTTTATCGTGCTTTAATAGAAATATAAAATCAGCAATTGGTAAATTCAGACAAACAACTTCCGTTGAAGCAATTATAGTTTCACAAGCGACACCACGTATATGAGATACCCAACCTAAAGCTTCACCAGCAGAAAGCAATTTTAAAGTTATAGGTTCATGAGTATAAGAATCAAAACCTAAAAGACGAGCTTGTCCTTGGTAAATAATACTTATTTGTGTGGGCATAGCTTCTTTTTGCAGAATAGCTTGTCCCATACAGTATCGATACACTTGTATTTTCTTAACTAGATTATCTAATACTGTTTGTGATAAATCTTTAAAAGGGAAAATATCGGCAATAAATTCTTTAATATCAATAGGTGAATTTTTAACTGTATGAGAAATCATGGTTTTTATCCTTGATAATACTTAATATACTTTCAGCTATCCATTGTTCAAATAATTCATTAATTAATTTGCGACGCATTACTTCATCAAGCTGAACTGGCAATAACTTTTCTAACCGTAAAATTACATACCATTCACCAATCAAACGCGGCGACCAAAGTTGACGAGGTTTACTAACAGCAAGTAGTTTACTAATAACTGGATGAGGATTACTTAAAGGAACTGGACCCATAATCCCATTAGTATACGCTTCAAAACCTTGAGAGTATTCATGGGCTAATTCAGCAAAACATTCTTCCCCCGCTTGAACCCGAAAATATATTTCATGAGCTATTCCTTCGTCTTTATGACGGATAATAGAATAAATTACTTGTTCTAAATTAGCTTTACGATTCAAAAAATATGACTCGACTTTATCCCCCCAAGTCGCAGTTTTAAATTTTTCAATTTTCCAAGCCATAATTGCTAATTCTTGCATTTGTTCAAAAGTCATACACTGATTTTTTAACCAAATTTGACGTTCAATATCTAATGTAATATTATTTTGTTTTTCCAAATCTATAACAGCAGCTATACACTCGGAATGGTCGCAGTCAATACCAGCTATTGCTTCATCAATAATAAGACCACGCAAAATATACGGCATTACTTGATAACGGTCTAAAAGTAAAGGAACTTCGTGCGCGTAAATAACTTTTTTACCTACCTGTAAAATTGGTGCATTCATTAAATTTGCTCCTTGGATGCAATTAAATTACAAAATATCAAAAAAGTGATGCGGCTTGAAGTTCCTTCTGCCTTTTATCTTTTTACTATGCCTTATCGCTCAAATTAAATGTTTAGACAAAGCGGAAGTCTCTAGATAAGTTAACATTGGTAGTATCTTGCACCACACCAATTAAATCATTACCAAAATAAATTGCCGTATCATAATTAGAACCACCAACACCGCTTACAGTTCTCAAGCTATATTGATTAGCAATACCGCGAACAGCGATTTTATCGAAACCAGCAGAGAAATCTGTAATTGTGGCATAACCTGAACCTCTGTAAAAAACTCCAGAGGAGTTACCTAAAGCAAAAGTATCGGAACCAGAACCACCAGTTAACGTGTCGTATTCTGTTCCTCCACCATAACCAGACAAGTAGTCATTGCCAGCACCACCATTCAAACGATTATTTGCAGCGTTACCATAGAGTTGATCATTGCCACTGCTACCAATAATGTTTTCGATACTTACTAAAGTATCAGTTCGTGTAGAATTGCCTGGAAACCTTACTACACCTGTAGTCAAACTTGCAATAATGCCACCATTATAAAAACCGTAAGAAACAGTATCGTTTCCTGAACCACCATTTAGGTAGTCAAAACCATAGCCACCATCAATGTAGTCATCTCCCGCACCAGCATAAACTACATCATCACCATCATATGCATAAATGTAGTCGTTACGACTACTTCCATAGATGGTATTATTGCCATTGTTACCTCTGTATGTAGGCATGTGAAAAGTCTCCAATTAATAGACTATTTTTGAATTGCAAACGCCGAATTAACTGCGCTTAATTAGTACAATAAAAATTTGGTCAAAGAATTTGCTATCCTTTCCTGTCAAACGCTTGACATTTTCCTGGCTCTTTGGTTGCACTTTTCTGCAAAGAACACAGAATAAATATTACAGATTTCTTTAATTTATTCGTTAGTAATGGTCAAAATACTTGAATTCCTGTAATTGTATTCTAAGTACAAGCAGATTACGGTGACATGATGTCACTAAATATAGTACTTATGAACGCATCAAAAAACTTGATTAATAAACTATTATTTTGTTCTTTTCTTGCTGCATCCTTTGCGCTAACAAGCATAGCTTCAGCGACTTACAGACCACCTGCACAACCATCTAGTCCAAAAGGTCCAACTGGCTCAAATAGTAGCAGAACTAATGGATGTACTGGTAATGCACAAACAACTTTAACAGCACTGGCGCCGCTTAGTCATGTTGGATATACTGCTTCTTTTCGACCAACTTTTGCATGGTATGTACCAGATAGTACAACTCGTGAAGTCGAATTTAGTCTTTACGAATATGGCGCCAATGGTAAAAGCAAGCGCATTCAACGTGCGAAACTACAAAGCACTAACGGTCTCATGAAATTTACCCTTCCCGCAGAAGCACCTGCATTATCTATTGGACAAAGATATTTTTGGCAAGTTGCACTCCTGTGTAACCCAAACCGTCCTTCGGAAGATTTAATAGTTAAAGCTGAGTTTGAACCTGTAGCAATGCCATCTAATTTAAAAAACGTACTTACACAAACACAAGAACATCAAAAGCGTGCGGAGTTATTTGCATTAGCAGGATTTTGGTATGATGCGTTAGGTGAAATAGTCGAAGACCCTATAAATAAAGCCTATAGATTAACTTTATTAGATAAATTGAGAGAATTAGAAACAGAAGGCGCCAAATCTCAACAAGGTAAAATAAAGAAGAATTTAGAGCAACAAGCTTCACAGTTGCAGCGAATTATTGCGATTGAACAACAAAAAATTTAACAATCCGTGTGTAGAGACGTTACATGTAACGTCTCTACAATTACGATCTTACAACCAATTACCAATCAAAATGAACGGCGCCCAATTAGCGGGGTGAGTATATTTACCTTCAATTAAAGCTATTTGAGCAGCTTGCAATGCTTCTGCTTTGCTAATATTACGATTACTGGACAGTTTCTCATAGAATACCTTTGCTATTTCGGCAGTTGGAGCGTCAGGAATTGACCATAGTGAAGCTAAAGCACTTCTGGCGCCTGCTTGTATTGCAACACCAGCCAATCCTAGTGTAGCACGCTCGTCTCCTCTTGCGGTTTTACACGCTGTTAATGTTAATAATTCTAATTGTTTATTATTCCTGGTAACACGACGAATCTTTTGTTCTAATTGGTTAAAGTTCAACGTTTTATTTTGACGCGACATCAACTCTTTCTCTCCTGTAATAATATAAGTTTCTTCAGGTTCGGCGCCAAATTCTCCGTGTGTGGCAATATGAATAATTGGATAGCTTTGCTTTTTCAGTTCTGCTTCTAAACGACTTGCTGTAAATTCAGCATTAAGTAGCTTTTTACCAGGTATTTTTTCCAAAATAGCATTAAGTTCATTAGGTACATCATCTAAACCTGGAATTACAGCGTTTCTATCTTTGAGAAAAGCGTCTTCACTCAACCCTAATGCTAATATCTTTAAATTTTGACGATTTAAAGGTCTGATATCAGTTAGGTTTAAACCAGGAATTGTGGCAATGGCATATTTCTGAATCAGATATTTTTTACTTACACTATCATATAGTGCAGCCATTGGCACGCTTCGCAAAACACCGTCTTGGCTAAATACTAGCGTTTTAATCTCTTCCGGTTTCAAAAACTCCTCAAAAGGTTTAATTAACCAGTTATATATATCCCCTGCTAACGTGCTATCAAATTCATCATTATCACGAATAGCTTCTAAACCTTTGCGAAACTCATTAATTTTATTGTTAAATTCTTGACGAGCGACAGGAATAGAGCTATACCTATTTTCTCCTCCCGGAAGTGTAAGAATAACTGCAGTCTTATTATTCAAAACAACTGTATTAATAAAAGCAGTTTTGGAGCTTTTATCAGCTATTTCATTAATGCTTTCTGTTTGAATCGGTACAATAATACAGTCATCACCGAAGTAATTTTGTAATTCCGCTAGTTTTAACGAGTCAATAGTTCTAAGAATGTAGGTGAAATTATTGCTTTTATTTTTATTCTCTTTTGACGCAACTGATTTACTCACCGTTTGAATTGGTTGCTCAGTACTTAGTCTTAATGCTACTAATTCCCGATATATTGGTTCAACTGTATCACGAAAGTCTAATTGAATATCTCGGTTTGCGGTTAAAAAGTCACTGCGAATGCTTTCTAGGGTTTTGACTGCTTGGTCGTAAACTGATATTGCTTCGCTAGTTTTTCCCTGTGCTTTTAAAATGCGTGCTGCTTGCCACTCCCATAAATATAGACTATCTTGTGCTTTCAAGCTTTTTTCGGCGGCAAGTCTTGCAGTTCTCGTTATTTCCATTGCTTTTGGGTAGTCTTGCTGACACTCATATATATGACCTAGTTCTCCTAATGCAAAAGACTCCGCACGAAAATCTTGAAGACGTTGACCAATATTAACTGCTTGCAAAAGTAATTCGGTTTTTTGTAAAGACGGTGCCGGACAAGTTATTCTAGATACTGCATCAATAGGAGGTTGCAGCAAGTTTGCGAGGTTAATAGTAGCGTAAACGCGCGCTCGTGTTTCTGGTAATTTATCTAGCAGGTTAATTGCTTCAAGCAAACTAGTTTTAGCTTTGGCTGTCTCATTATTGCGGTAATATAAGGGAATTATCCTTTGTAAAGAGCGCACAATTCCCAAAACATTATTTTGAGTACGAACAATTTCGAGATTTTGTTGCAGGTAATTAATCGCTTTGCTGTCTTCCTCCTGAGCATCGTTAATAAACGTTGTCCCATCATCTCCTGAAGATGTTACTGAATTTGCCTGTCGATACTTAACTTGAGCAAGACTGATATGGACATTTCCTAAACCATTTAAAACACCACTCAAGATTGATTTTGGCAAACCTATATTTTTTAGCTTTTGCGCTTTTTGTAAACTTTGCTCTAAGTAACTAACCGATACTTTATAATCTCCTGCAAGTCTATATGCATCACCCAACGCTCCCATTGCAGCAATTTCGCCAATTTCATCTTTGAAAGAGCGTGCTATTTCTATACTACTATCACTGTCACATTTCTTTTCTGTGTCAGGATTACATAACAGTTCAATCGCGTTTCTTGGTTGTCCTAATCTACTGTACACCTGTGCTTGTTCGATTTTAAGGCGCCCGACTTGCTTATTATTTCCAGCTTGACGGTAATAAGTTATGACTTTTGCCCATTCTTGAATAGCTTCTTCAAGCTTACCAACTTGCGAATACCCACGTGCTAGGTTTTCTCGTTGGATGATGTTACTTGCATCACGAGACTGCGCTGCTACAAATTGCCCGATTGATATCTGCTTAGTACTTAATGATACATTATTAATTAAAAGTAAAAATGTTATAGTAAGCAAAAATAAGGCTTTTTGCCAGCTATTAGAAGTTTTTTTGCGTTTTTTACTTGTCATGATGCGTTTTACTGTAATTTGATTGACTTATTTATTGAAGTCGATTTAAACAGATTTTGATACTTAACGAAAATTTTACTTTACTTGAAGAATTTAATCGGGTATATTTACTAATAATCATTAACACAATACTTTGTCAACACAGAAAGTCTTTAAAATCCTTCCTTAATAAACTGATAACCGTGAAAATAAATATCTGGATGCAATGGGGGATAACTTGTTGCTTGTTTTGCCTAGAGACACCAAAATCTGTCTTTGCTCAAAGCAGTAATATTATTCCTGATACAACTTTGGGTGTAGAAAGTTCTATAGTCATACCTTTTGATACTCTCGGTTTACCAATAGACACAATTAACGGTGGAGCAGTTCGAGGTGTGAATCTGCTTCATAGCTTTGAAGAATTTAATGTTAGTGAGGGACGTAGTGCTTACTTTTTTAGTTCAAGTGCTGATATTCAGAATATTTTGGCAAGGGTGACAGGTAGAAATGCATCATCAATTTTGGGAACTTTAGGGACACTAGAAAACATCAACGGTGCGATTTATCGTTCGAGTGCAAACTTATTTTTAATGAATCCGAATGGAATTATTTTCGGTGAAAACGCGCGTTTAGATTTAGCAGGTTCGTTTGTTGCGACTACTGCAAACGCAGTTGAGTTTGGCAACGAAGGAGTATTTAGTACTTCTACTCCACAAGTTCCTCAACTTTTAACGGTAAATCCTTCAGCTTTACTATTGAACCAAATTCCGGCGCCTATCATCAATAAATCCAGAGCAGCAAATAGTGTAATTTCATCATTTGTAGAAGGACTACGAGTAGAGAGTAAGAACTTAGTACTGTTAGGGGGAGATATTAACTTTGATGGAGGAGTGGTAAATGCTTTTGGGGGAAAAGTTGAAGTAGCAGGATTAGCAGGGGTTTCCAAGGTAGGTTTAGATGTAAACGGGAATAATATCGATTTGAAATTTCCTGAAAACATTCGCTATTCAAATATTTCACTCGATAATAATGCTAGTATAATTAATGGGGGGAATGCTGGAAGCGAAATCAAAATATTGGGCAATCAAGTCACACTTAACAATGGTTCTCAGATTGTTGGAGTGACTACAGGAAATCAAACAGGTAAACCAGTTTCCATCCAAGCATCTAAGTTAAATATCTCTAATGAGTCTAGTGTAGTTGCAAGTACGCAAGGTTCAGGAAGTAGCGGTGATATTTTAATTAACGCAGAGACTTTGAATATTCAAAATACAGCTATTCTGAGTAATTTAAGTTCAAATGGCGGAAACACTGGCAAAATTAAGATAGAAGCAAACGATGTCAACTTAGACAATATTGCTGTAATTGGTATTCTTTCATTAGTTACAGCCAGTAACATAGATAAAACGTCTGGTGGTAACATTGAGATTGACGCTAAATCTATAAATATACAAAATTCCAGTGGAATAAATAACAGTAGTTTTTTAGGACAGGGAGTTCCAGGGAATGTAACGCTAACGACAGATTCGATAAATTTATCGAACAGCATAATTTCTGCAACTTCACTGAGTACAGCTTCTGGGGGTAATATTGTGATTGATACTCAAAATTTGAATATCAACAGTGGAGGTCAAATAAATAATAGTAGTGTTGACCCTGTAAATCCTGATTTTATTAATTATGTTCAACGAGCCATAGTTAGTTTTGACCCAACATTACAGGAAAGAGTACTAGGAGTTTTCCAAAGTTGGGTCAATAGTGACGCGAATGTAAGCAATTTTGGAGAGGGTAATTCCGGAAATATTGATATTCGTGCAGAAAAATCAATCGTGTTGAGTGGAACTTCACCGACTGGCGCCCTTAATACTATATCAACAGAAACGTTTGGTAGAGGAAAAGCGGGAAATTTAACTTTAACCACCAGTTCGTTAACTATAACCGATGGGGGAATTTCTACACAAACATCAGGCGCCGGGGATGGGGGAACTCTAAATGTCAGTGCTGCTAAAATCAACTTGGCAGGGGTTCGTAACCGTAACGGAGAAATTTTCCGCAGTGGTTTACTAACTTCCACAACTAGTAACGGCGCCGCAGGAAATGCGATTATAAATGCAGGAGACTTGAGCATTAGTGACGGAGCAGAAATAGCAGCTTCGACTTCTGGAACAGGAAAAGCAGGGGATATCATTATAAATGCATCGGGTGTAGAGTTAAATCGCAATGTTCGGATATTAGCTTCCAGTACAGGTTCGGGTACAGCAGGAAATATAAATTTAACTACTACAGGAAGAATAAGAGCAACAGACAGTAATATTCAAACATCTTCTCTTAATTCATCTGGAGGCAAAATAGATATAGCAGCAGAAAGAATATTGCTTTTTGGAGACAGCAATATACAAACCAATGTATTTACAGGTGCTGGGGGTGGGGGAGATATAACTCTCACCGCTAACTATATTATTGCGCTTAACGATAGTGATATTTTATCTTTCGCGCGCGATGGTAAAGGTGGAGACATCAGATTTAACACCCTTGGATTTTTCTCTTCTCCCTTATATCGTCCCAATCAAGCAACAAATGCCATACAGGCTTTAAATACTAACAACCGTGTTGATGTAAATGCAAGCGGCGCCGTTTCTGGAACAGTTAGCGGTATTCGCGATATCAGCTTTCTGCAAAATAGTCTGGGTGAATTACCACAAAATCTTGTCGATACAAATGCACTGTTAGCAAATAGCTGTATTGCGCGACGTAATAATGAAGAAAACGGTACTTTCTTTGTTACAGGTTCAGGAGGATTACCCGAACGTCCAGGTGATGCTCCAATATCAGATTTTAGTATTAGTAATACTGCCGCGACAACAGGCGCCGTTTCCACATGGAAAATAGGTGATTCAATAGTGGAACCATCGGGAGTTTATAGACTCCCTAACGGAAAAAGAATTTTAACTAAATGTTAATGAAGTGTAATTAGTGGAAAGCATCATCAAATGTTGAATATTCATATTGTACAAAAAGTAGCTGTATTGAGTTTACTAGGAATAACTTTATCAAACAGTAAAATATTAGCTCAATCAACTCCACCGAGTGGAATAACCATCCCAGAAAACACACAAGAACGCATAGAACAAACAATACCCACACCTCCTGAGTCACCCTTACCACCTAGCACAACAGAAGAGTCTCCCACACCACCATTACAAACACCACCAAAAAATCAGCCATCACCACCAACTCCAACAACCGAGCAATTCAAAATAAAAGATATAATACCCATAGGGAATACTGTATTAAAAGCAGAAATTAATCAACTAATTCAAGAGTATAAAAAAAAGCAGCAAATCTCTTTTGAAGAGTTAATTACTCTTAGAACTAGCATTACTCAACTATATATAGATAATGGTTATACAACATCAGGCGCCTTTATATTAAACGACCAAATAATCGATAATGGTATAATTAAAATACAAATAGTAGAAGGTAGGCTAGAGAGCGTACAAATAAATGGACTTAAACGGTTAGAAGACCCATATATACGCAATCGTCTTAAACGTGCAACAGGCATACCATTAAATCAAAAACGTTTAGAAGAAGCTTTACAATTGCTACAAATTGACCCAATTATACAACGAGTCAACGCCGAATTACTTGCTGGTAGTAGTCCTGGTTTAAATGTACTGCGAGTTCAGGTAGAAGAGGCGCCTGCGTTACGTGCCGGAATAGTATACGCTAATAATCAATCGCCAAGCATTGGTTCTAATCAAGCTAGTCTATTTGTAGCACATGATAATTTTACAGGTTATGGCGACCAAATCAGCCTAGAATATGGTTTTACAGAAGGTTTGGATATATATAATATTAGCTACAAAGTGCCAGTTAATTCACTAGATGGAACTTTGAGAGTAAGTTATAGTAACAATAATAGTAAGATTATAGAAAGTCCATTTAACGAGTTAGGAATTCGTAGCGACTCCGAGACATTATCTTTTAGTTATCGTCAACCAATAGTCAAAAAAACGCAAACAGAGCTTGCTCTTGGTATAGATTTTGACGTGCGTCGTAGTCAAACTTATTTATTAGATAATATACCATTTTCTTTCTCAGAGGGGCCAGAAAATGGAGAATCTAGAGTATCAGCAATTCGTTTTTTCCAAGACTGGACAAAACGTAGCGCAACACAAGTATTATCAGCACGTTCACAATTTAGTTTTGGAATCGATGCTTTTGATGCGACAGTGAACAATACAGGAGCTGATGGACGTTTCTTTTCGTGGTTAGGGCAATTTCAATGGGTACAGCAAGTATCACCAAGAATTTTGTTAATCACGCGCATTGATGGTCAATTAACTCCAGACTCACTGTTATCTTTAGAAAAATTTAGCATAGGAGGCGCCGAAACAGTGAGAGGGTATCGGCAAAATCAACTTGTAGCAGATAATGGAATATTAGGCACCATCGAATTACGTATACCAATAACAAGAAATCCAAGCACATTACAAATAAGACCATTTTTTGAAATAGGAACTGGATGGAATAACCGTGGAGATAACCCAGACCCAAATTTAATAGCTAGTCTTGGTTTAGGTTTAGACTGGCAAGCGATACCAGGTTTAAATCTAAGTCTCGATTATGGTATTCCCTTAGTTGGTATAACAGATAAAGGCGATTCTTTACAAGATAACGGACTAAACTTTTCCCTACGCTATCAAATTTAATCACTACCTTCTATTTTAGCCGCAAAACTTCTGAACCGTGCAATATAGGCATAGTAAAAAAATCGCATGCGAACCCAGTAATCAGACCAAACGGTGCCGTTCCAACCGTACTGACTCAACCAGTAAAAACCTTTCCCATTACCCAGTTGATACGTAACTCTATTATCTAAAATAGCGTCTTGCATAGCTCAAGAGTAAAAATTTTAATCAATTGTAACAATATTGTAATATATTTTAACACAGAAATGTGAACCATTGGTTCACATTTTGCACGTACCTCACATCTTGCACCAGGCTTAGAAACCGGGCTTCTTGACAAAAATATCGCTATAAACCACTAATTTATCGTAAAGAAGCCCGGTTTATTTTGGCTTGTTGAGAATGCTGCAAGATGTAAGGTACCCTCAAATATAACAATATTGTAAGTCCTGTTTTTACTCAGTCTCACTGATGGGTTTTAGAACTAGTTGAAGTATTTTGCGGTTCCCCAGTCTGAGGTTCTGGTGTGGGTACAGGTGTTGGTGTTAGTGCTGGTGTTGGTGATGTGTCTGTATTGTTAGATTGGCAATCTCTATTGTTTGATTGAACAGTAGCACATAAGCCACGTTTGAACATTTCATCGAGTATTTTTTGGACTTCTATTGCTTGGCTTTTTTGTGGAATGGCAAATATTCCCAATCCAAGACACAATAACGTAGTAATTAATGCTGCTTTATTCATCATTAAAGTTAACCAAATTTAGTAATATGGGAAGGGGAAAGACGTGAAAGCCTTGTCTTTGCCCCTGAACTGACTATCTACCAATGGGGATAATGTATGAGCTAGAGCAACCGGAAGCAACAGGATTAACGAATGACAAATTAACTTTGTCTTTGAATACTTCTACTGGTACTTGGTAGTTAAGAGTAAAAGCTCCATGATGATTGGTTACAGTTTGGGTGAGAATTCGTTGCTCTGTCCTTTTGCTGAACTCGTGATAGAAACTTTCTTGAACTAACACAGGTGTGTTGGCAACTGGGTGTCCATTTTGCCGAACTTCAAAACGAATAGAGAGGTTTGCACCGCGAGGATATCGAGAGCTGTTTGGCTGAATAGTTAAATTGCACCTGTTACTTCGAGCAACAGCAGGGTTGATTGTTAATTGGCTAAGAATAGCAGCTACAGGTAAAGCTAGAAGAGTAGTTAGGGCAATAGAAGCTGAACGACGATTCATGGTTAAGTCCTTATTTTTCATGTACTCAAGAAACCAGTTTTTATCGAAATGCTTATCCGGTAAAGGTTTCTGCTTAATTAATAGACTAAAAGTTTAGCCAGAATAAATGTCATCTCTTTCTGCCAAAAAAATTACAGTTTTATGCAACGACATCAAAGCTGAGTACTGTTACGTATACAAAACAAAACTTAAAGCTAGTTGTATTAAATCTAATAAGATGTGAACCATTGGTTCACATTTTAGTTACGGTGCCAGAGCCAATCTAAGTAAATATTAGTTAAATAAATTACTTTCCATCAAAATACAATCTCCTTAACGGGGGAAACCCCCGCACGGAGGTGGCTCCCCAACCTACAACTGTTGCTAGATTATTTTTAAAGTTAATATTGAATATAGTTGAAATAGAGTTACATAATAATGTTAAATATGTTTGCTTGGACAAGTCTTGTTACAACTCTTACGCTTCTGGTTTATTTGGTATTAACGATAAATGTTGGTAGAGCGAGAGCTAAATATAAAGTACCAGTACCGCAAATGAGTGGAGACGCAAATTTCGAGCGAGTATTGCGTGTACAGCAAAATACTTTAGAGCAATTAATTTTCTTTTTACCAAGTTTATGGTTGTTTTCTTTTTATGTTAGCCCTTTATGGGGAGCTATTATCGGCGCCGTTTGGCTGGTTGGTCGTATAGTTTACGCTTGGGGATATTACCAAGCAGCAGAAAAACGGACGCTTGGTTTTGGGATAAGCTCTCTTTCGGGTATGGTTTTACTTGTTGGCGCCATTATTGGTATAGTTACAAAACTTGTTTCTGGTGGAGTATAGGCATAGTAAATAAACCCCATGCTAATCCAGTAATGAAACCAAACGGTGTGACAATAAAATTATTAAAGTCCCACCATCCCAACACTTGCACACCTAACTCAAAAGGATAAGCCATCATTAGAATAGCGGCAATCGTGGCGCCGTTCCAACCGTACTGACTCAACCAGTAAAAACCTTTACCACCTGTAACCGCAAATAAAACGCGCGAAATGAATAAACCAGTAACAGTACCATAACACCGCATACACACAGCCATGATAAATGGTGGCGCCATCATGACCCCCATATCTGGCTGTGGACACACATAATGTCCCATAAAATAAATAATATTGGCAATTATCGGCAACATTGGTAAACCAGACGCAGCAAGGAAAGGAGCAACCACTGGACCAACTACCATCCCCGAAAGCAAAAAGTCTCCAATAAAACTTACCCAGTTGATACGTGACTGTTTTTCTAAAATGGCGCCTTGCATAGCTCAAGAGGAAAAATTAGAATAGATTGTAAATATATTGTAATATTTAATGAATTAATAAATTAACAATACATAAGTATTACTTAAAAATCTAATTACAAAATGTGAACCATTGGTTCACATTTCCAATATATTACAAATTGTTTCACAGTTTATTTCACTACCTGTAATAATCAGCGAAGGGGCGATTTTCTGGGGTTTGGACAGCAAAAGTGACAAAATTAAGCAATAATAATATACCTGATGATTTGTGCGTTGGAAGACAAATCCAACTTAAAAGCGGAAAGAGCTGGTCAAGAAATATACTACAAGTAACTGAAATACAGCCAGGTGAATTTATAAAAGCGGAAAACCTGCCAGGAGGGTTAACAATAAAAGTCCAAATGCCCTTTACACAGTATGGTATAAGTTGGCGCCTTTACAATCCTCTTGCTGGGTATAAAGTCGGAGATGCTTGGGAAGCCATTAAGAATCTTAATGATTGGAGTGAATTTAGCGATGCTCGACAGACTCTCAATTATCGCTACCACAACTCATTTAAGAATCCGCTAAACAAAGAATGGCATCATATACATGAGCGGTGTGCAGGTGGAGCAAACTCTGTAGAGAATTTAGCAGTTACTGATACTATAAACAACCAGAACTTCAATCAATGGTTTGCTAAACCGCAAATTGGTACTTCAGGAGTGTCAGTGAGACTGTTTCTCAAAAAAGCATCAGCAAAGGAGCATCGTGAATGGGGATGCAAAGCAATTCAAGCTTATGAGCTAAAATTGATTAAAAGAGACCTAGGTCGGGGTTTATTCCAAGAAATAGTTTAAAAGTAGCAAATTTACCATGAAAACCATTCATCATCTTGAACTTAAGCTTTACAATTATCATGGAGAGATTACTCCTGGATATGAAGAATTCATCAGTAAGTACGCTCCTTATCGCCACGGTTCTAGCACAAGTTATATTTTTTCAGACTCTCAACAGTTAACAGAAGCAATATCTATGTTGACGAAACAAGGATTGCCTGTAGAGCATTTCTACAAATTTGAACTCGCGACAAACGAGTTAGAAACTTACCCAGCACTGTATTTAGGTGTATATTGCATTTTTGAAGTATTTGGCATTGAGTCAGGCAAAGAAAAAGTAAAGGCTAATATTTTGAATGATTATCAGATGGTGCAGGATTATGAAAGTGAAAGGATTGTAGTATCTACAAAAATAAAAAAAATATTAGATGACACGACTAAAGGGTTAAGTTGGGAATCAATAGAAACAACGAATGGCGAAGAGTGTTTTATTATAAAAGTAGAGGAAATTCTTCCAGAACCGATTGTAGTACCGTTCCCGGTTAATATTGAACCAGAAGACCCAGCACTCACTTTTGCGGTGCGAAGTGATGGACGTTCAGCAATTACTGAGACTAACATTGCCAAATTAGCAGAAGTTGGTATAGCTTTAAGTTTAGATGTAAAAACTCCATTGACGGTACTACCGTGGCAGCGTCGTCTTCTCGCATCTGGTAAAGTTATCAAAGCTTTGCAAATAGCAGGTCTAAAAGATATTCTAGAACTTACCCAACCTCTGCTTTTAGAGTCACACGTATTAATTGGAGGAACTAATCAATTAACAGAATATCAAACTATAGCAATTGTATAATTTCCGTAAATATCAAATAGTGTCACGTGAAAACGTAGGTTACGTGACACCATGAAAAAATTTCAACATCATTAAAAGGCTTGTGCATCACGCACCAGTTAAAAGTCGATAACTTTCCTTTAAAATCAAGGCAAACGCGGCGCTTATAGTCGTACATTTTAGTTAGAATGCTTTCCTTGTAGTCAAAAATGTCTGTAATAAAAGCCTAGTGGGGATTTCACGTTTATATCTATATTCATGTACTTTTGTACCTTCAAAAGAGAGTTTTTTTAATGAATCAATAAGTTCATTTGTATCTTCTCCACAACATAAAATTATATTTTTATCTATATATTCAGGAGTTATTTTCGTATTTGGTGCAATAATAGTCATAATTAAATTCCTAAAAAGGTTATGCAGTCACTGTGGTCGATAAAAATTGGCTATTAAATCTGATTGATTTTTTGCAAGTAATTATAAAATATCATGCGATGTGCAGTTTCAAAAAAAGATAAAGCTGTTACCATATCCATAATTTATTATGGATTATGGGTCTGGTCATACAGACTAAATAGCCCTATTCTGCTTCGTGCGTCACCCAAGCCTCAATGTGAGCTTCCCCTTGATTGGAGGCAAAGCTACAGAACATGAGGATTGTTACATCCTCTTGGTTGACAACTCCAGAATAAGTAGTGCCCGTCGTGATCAGATACCAGTCTCCTTTGTTATAAGTTTTGGAATTTATAGTAACTGAGCCATCCATCACAAAATTAAGGATATCACCAGCATGTGCGTGGCTTTTTATGCTTTTACCTGCTTGAAGTTTCGATTGGTGGAAAAATCCCAATTTATGGACATTCATGTACACCTTGTAGTCGTATACTTCATCGTTTCCGAGTTCTTGAATTTTCTGACTGGTTACCTTAACTTTGAGTTCTGTATCTTTATCGAGAATCATGTTGGTCATCTCCTTTTTTTATGCGCCTATTTTTTGTTCAATCCTACTAATATGAAGGAAAGTTTAGCTTTTTGGCTAGCCGTTTAGTTTTTTCCTAAGAAAATAGTATCTCTTGCATTTAGACTTGATAATTAATTATTTTTAGTTATTAAGAGAAGAAGTAATTAATTATTTTTCGCTAGCCGGGGTTTTTGTAAATAATCGGTCTATTACTGTAAGTTCGCTTATTTTTATAGAGGAAGAGAAATTAATGCCTTGACACGAAAGGAATAGGACAGTATCCGTCCCTGGAGTTGGTAGAGCAGTTGGATATTCCTTATTTTGCTTCTTATGCTGATAGTGATGCTTTAACCATCGGTGTTGAAAATTCGATACAAAAATCCTAGGAACCTGGTTTCTGTGCATAAGTAGCTTTATGCTATTGATGGAAATAAAATACTCAGGAGCAAGCGAAAATTGATGTCTAACTATATAACTTTAAAATAAAATATAAAGCCAAATTAATATAAGAATTCATCTATTCAACTCATATATAAATATTATTATAATTGTCAATGAAAAATGTTACAATACATCTTGTTTTCATAATTATGTTTTTGCACGATAAACTTTAATCTCATCAGGAGGTCATAAGATATGACAAAACAAAGCTTAACGGAATTTTCTCGTTTGCTCCAGAACGACCTAAATTTGCAAAAAGAGCTTTCAGCAATTATTGACGAGGAAACTTTTTTTCACCGTGTAGTTAGTCTGGGCGCAGAACACGGCTACAATTTTACGGCTGAGGACATAGGCAAGGATAGCGTAGTTGAGTTTGCACTGATGGTGAAGAGAGACTCCAACTTACAAGAGCAGTTGAAAGCTGCTGGTGACGAGAAAGCATTTTATGAGCTTGCAGTTACTTTGGGCGCAGAACACGGCTTTACATTTACAGATGAAGTTCTAAAACAAAGAATGGCACGTTCAAAAAGGCAAAAAGCTGCTGCTGGTCGGGGGGAAAACACTTTGATGTGGAATGATTTGGGAGAACAAGCCTTGATGTCTGTGGCTGGCGGAGGCGATATACTGCCTCATTGTAATAGCCAATTTATGTGTTGTACTAGCAGTGGTGAGTTGCTAGGTGAGTTGCTAGTTCAGTGATGGAGCTGAAGAGGGAAAATTAGTCTAAAAATTTCCCTCTTCAACTATTCAACAAAATAATAATAATAAGTACAGAAGGTTCTGTATTCATTCCCACAACAGCACAGAGGGTAATCTCTCTGGATAAGCCAACCTTAGTAACTCGTAACCAATGCCAGAGGTTCCTTGGAAGAAACTGAGGTTAAACACCTGCTTGGGTAAGTCTGTAAAAAGTTCATACGCCCCGATTTGTTCAGCCCTTGCTATTACACAAGCAGCTCTTTGTTGGGCAATTTCTCGTAATAGCGGACGTGATAGTTTTTGGGCAGCCACCAGCAGCACCTCAAACCTACCAAAATTGCCGCAGCAAAGGAAGTCCACATCTTGCAAGCTGTGATTTATTGTTGCCTGTAATGCCACTTCCACATCCTGATGGATTTCCTCTGTATTTAAAATAGACAATCCACCCAACCGTGCCAAGCCAATTCCAGGGGCGCCATTACACCAACTAGCCATAAACTTGAATTGACCATTTCGTTGAGCAATGGCACGATAGTCTGGCCAGTTTTGAGCAGCTTTTGAGAAGATACTGTGTTCGTAGGCAATTCCCTCACAAGCCGCCTCTAAATAGTCTTTGTCATGGGTTGTGCCATAGAGATGTAACAGGGCTAATGCAATACCAGCCGTTCCATGAGATAAACCAGCAGAAGGCTTTTCTGCAATAGTTTTCCAGGCTCTGGGACAATCATCGATGCTAATTCGATTCTTCAGTAGATGCTGACCACAGCATATTGCCTTGTCTAAGACTCCTGGCTCGCCAGTCTGATTATAAAGTGCTAACAACCCTAAAATTCCTCCTGCTGTACCTGTAGTTACATCAAAACTTTGGTCAGCGGCAATGACTTGAGGTGTAATCAGGTTAGCGAACCGCCGCGCATCTTCGAGAAGTTTTGTATCCGCTAGGAATTGACTAATTCTCACTAGAGAATAAATCATGGAAGCAACCCCTGTACCTGCACCAATCCCTATTTGCTGAGTTAATCTTTGCAGTGAGTTAGTGTCAGGTGTGTCTAAAAAATTACGCAATGATTGTAAAGCCCCTAGGACTAAGTCATGGAATTGGGTAGTACCCCTGACGTAATCCAAAGCTGCTAGAAACAAGGCAATGCCAAAATTACCTTCGTAGATACTATTTCCTAGAGGCTGAAATTGGAACCGTTGAGCATTGATAACGTAGCTCAAGCCAATCCAGTGAATGCTACCGTCAGCTCCAACAATCGCATGTTTCTGAATTTCTTGAGCAATGCGGCTAGCCTCTTGGAGCAACTGTTCCTTAGTGAGGGGATTGATTTGTGAGTAATCTTTATTCCCTTCTTGGCGCCTAGTCTCCTGCGCGCTTTCTGGAGTCTGCGCCACTCTAGCATAAAAAGCCCCTTGAATAATTGCCACCTGTTGAGCTAAATCTGTCTCATTGAGCTTTTGTAGCTGGGTAATTACTTCGTTGTAACTGCGTTCTTTTAAATAGTTTTTGATGGGTTGCTCTAGACCAACACTGAGGTCAGCACTGTCGGTGTTAACCTCAAAGTAGGGAATATCTAACTGTTCCATTGCCCTGGTTTCTGCCTGCAAAATTGCCCAAGCATTGGGTTTATTATCCTGAGTTACAACAAACGCTCGACTGAGGATGTCTAATTCAATGCTGCGGTCAATGCCATGACGGAGAAATTCGGGAACAAGGGTATTTTGTAAAACAAAACCGTAAATATGAGTAGCGCGGAAGATAAACCGCGCTTGAAGACCTTGAAATATTGTTAGAGGACTATCAGTAGCTAGTAGAGCGTCCCGCTTTTCCGTTAAGAAGCGATACATCTGCTTGAAACCAGAAACCAATTCTTCAAGGTAATCGTTAGGACATAGGGCTACCCCTTTCATAGTGGGCACATTTCCAGCGACTGGCTTTGTAACTGTCTCGTATACCAGATGCATATCATCTGTATTGACAAACTTTAATCGCTGTGAACGCCAAGGAATTTCCTGTGGGCTAACACTGCCCAAACCGCTGATGTCGTAACTAATGCGTTTATCTTTGTCAAAAACCCAGTAGGGTAATAGTCCAGTACGCAAGACTGAGTTTGAGAATATTTCCTTTACAGTAGTGTCAGCTTCTGTTAGTAGCTGATGATCTGCTATTGGTTTTGCTTGATGCTGCATTAAGGTTTCCATATCCACTAACACCAGATGTTCACCGTTGGCAATTAAATTCTCATGGTGACAATCATTTGTTCTCAAGGTATATAGTAGACACAGCAACATACCTGCGCGCTGGTAGAAACGTTGCGCCTCTGCTTCTTCTTTACAAGGCTGCTGCTCCACATATTCAACCCAGCCGTAGTTTCTGCGGTTGAGTACCTTCAGGACTTTAAAAGATAAAGGTATAGCCTGTTGATTGCACCATTCTAATAGCTTACTATAAGCTACTTCTAATTCTAGGTTTCTGGGTTTGTAGACGAGTTTCATCCCTGACTCAAAGGTGAGGATGATTACAGAGCGACCACAGTTATGGGGATCGGATAGGGAAAGTTTGATGTCAGTTGCTTTTCCTACCTCTGTAGAGTGATTGTATATTTGCTGAATTTCGCATATGTCAGTTTTTAGTCGTTGTAGAAACTCCACTGTTGCTTCTACCCAAAAATCAATGACAGTTGCTACTAACCTCCCCAGCACAGGGTATTTCTGGAAAAACGCTAATAATCCATCCTGTAACAATTTATCTACAAAGGTATTGTAGTAAACTTTGGTATTGTTACTTTGAACCTCTCCCATCAAAAGCTCAAGCAAACTGTATCCTATAGGACGAGAATGAGAAAATTCAAATTCTAAAGTTTTTCCACAGAGGTTTATGAGCTTTTGGAGTAAGCTGCGCTCCAGACTGAAGTAAGCTGTTTCTGAAAGCTGTTCCAATGGTAAATTACTGGGAGATAATGAACAAGCCCCTAAACGTGTTAGTAATTTTTGCCGCGCCACAGAAATAGCAGGCAACAGAACATCTTCAAAGGGCAACGGATTTTCAGGAGTAATGGGAAGTTTAGATTTTAGAATTTCGGTTTGGGAAGGATATTGGGTCACATTTTGAAATTTAAAGCTACTGGTTGTTTGAATAATTTCCCTCAAAGTCTCTGCCCAGCTAGGCAGGGCTTGAATATTTGCTTGAGGCTGCCCTCCCAAAACATAACGCACTACCTCAATATCCAACTCATCCCACTGCAGTCGAAGCAGAAATTTTTTCCAGTTCCCCTGTGCAACCACCTCACACCAGTGAGCTAAACGTTTAGCGCTGATCTGCTGTTCACTAACTTGAATAGCATCTAACTTGGATAACTGATTTTGAAGAAGTTCTGAGAAAGAACTGGCCTGAGCAACAATCTGTGCTAATTCGATTTGAGTAACCGTCATTTGCAAATGCACCCTTATTTACCTATAACCAATTGCAATTAACCTATAATTTTTAACACATTCAAGTAAAGATAACATAATAGTTCTTTACGTTTAGTCTTGTGGTTTAAATGCAATCCGGTAAGGCGCCTGCGCGATGCTGGAAATTGGCATATTGTGGACTTTCGACCTGGTTTACGACCTTTGTTTAATCTGGCAACTGCCCTTGTTGACCAGAAAGAAGCCTCTAGTACTGAATACCATCAAAAAGAGTCCGAAGTTACCACATCTGTACTTAGTCGTACAGAACGCTTGCGATAGATAAGAAACCTTGCCAGTGACCAAGGGCTGGTGGAAGACATTCTTTCTATTATTAGTGTAGAACCGGGGAATTTACCTTTACTAGAGTTTGCATTGTTTGCAGCTATCCACCCGTCTAAAGTTGGAACGGGCAAGGATGCCCATTCCACAACAAACATGGAGAATTAAATTTTTGGAACGTAAATTAGCGTGTGCTTACATAGGGACTGGTTAGTTTGTCGAGTTGCTGTATTAGCAAACTTAGGAATAAACCTACGTCTGTGACTACACCAACAGACTCTACGGAACCTCTATCACTTAATTTGGTTACGACTGCGGGGTTAATATCGACGCAAACCATTTTGACTCCCGCAGGTGTCATGTTACCCACACCTATGGAGTGCAACATTGAGGACAGCATCAATATCATTTCGGCGCCGCGAATATGTTCTGTATACTCAACTTGTGCTTTAACCAAATCCATTTGAGTATCAGGAAGAGGGCCATCATCACGAATTGAACCAGCAAGTACGAAAGGTACGTTATTTTTAACGCACTCGTACATGATTCCACCTTTAATAATTCCTGCTTCTACGGCTTTCGCGATGCTACCATGACGGCGAATTGTATTTATTGCTTTAAGGTGGTGGCGATGTCCTCCTCTTACAGAAACACCGCGTTTCATATCGACACCTAATGATGTTCCCATCATTGACTGTTCAATATCATGAACCGCGATAGCATTACCACCTAGCAATGCTTGTACATAACCTTCACGAATTAAACGCGATAAATGTTCACCACCACCAGTATGAATTACCACGGGTCCTGCGGTGACAACTACTTTACCACCTGCATCACGAATTTTACGTAATTCCCAAGCTACCTGTTCTACAACTAATTCTACACGGCGTTCGCTAGAAACACCTGCTGACATAAAGCTGAATTCTTCGGCATTACGTTTCTCGCGTGATTCGGTTTTACGAATAGTGCGAATACCTAAAACATCAACAACGACTTCTTCACCAACTTCTAAATCGCGTAACAATTTACACTTAGCAACAGTACCTTGAGGTGTTCGTGTAATTGCAATGGCGCCATCCATACGTTGGTTTTGCACCTGTATCCACTCACCACTAATACGCACTTCAGTTGGGTATATAGTAGTGACATAGAAATCATCAGGCGCCACACCATTTTTCTCAACAGGCTCAAGTTTAGCATCGCGTTCATCTTGGGGTAAATCTACCGCACCCAAATCAATTAAGTGCGAAAGAATACTTTCCATGACTTCGTGCGATGGTGCAGAAACTTTTACTTCTGCTGCCGAAGTACTTTGACGCTGTGTACCCAAGTTAAAGTTTAATACTTGGAAGCTACCGCCGTTATCGATAATTAAATCGAGCGCGCGGTTAATTAAACCTGAATCAAGTAAATGTCCTTCAAGTTTGAGTATACGACTTTCAACGTACACACTTGCATGAACTTCATCGCGTACAGGTTCAGTGGTGCGTAATGTCAAACATTTTGCGGCGCCACCTGCCTTAAGAAATTCGGTTAATGGAGTTTCGAGTATTTGAAAGCCAACTTCAGATAGTCGTGCTTTTAAAGCATCAGAAGCTTTATTCATTACGACAATATGGTCGATGTTAACTGCATTACAAGCAAAGTTAACTGCATCAGCTTCTTCAAGAATAATGCGTTTTTCTGGCGCTACACGCATTTCAATCATGCGGTTTGAATATGAATCAAAGGCGCCTGGATAGTAAAGTAAATACCCGTTAGCTAAAGGACAAAAACAGGTATCAAGATGATAAAATCTATCATCAATAAGACGTAAAGACAACACCTCAATATCAAGCCACTTTGCTAAATAAGGGTGTGAGTCTAATTCTGAACGAAAACCGTATGCAGCCCAAAGCCAGCGTCCTTCTCGGTCTAGAAGTGCATCACCGGCGCCTTCAAAAGGTAAATCTTTGGGAAGTTCGTAGACAGTATAACCATTTTGCTCAAACCAAGCTTTGAAAAATGGTTCTTCACCCTGCCGTTCTTTGTGTAAAAAGCGACTTAAAACAACATTTTTACCTAGTACTAAGCCAGCATTGGCGGTAAAAACCATATCAGGCACACCTTTTTCGGGCGCCACCAAATCTACAATTGCGTGTTCTTTGAGTATATGGTGTAAACCCTGCCACTGTTCAACAGCTTTATCGCGCGAAGACTTATGGATATTTCCCTCCATCCAAGGGTTAATCACATAGTCCACATCATAGTGGTCAGGAGCGCACATCAAAAACTTAATTCGAGGAGTCATAATAGTTACCAGCGTTTAGATGCCTAGAGCCTGTATTATATAGACCTGCAAACGTTATCGTACCTGAAATAGCAAAAAACGTCTGCTTTTTAATTTTGATTAAATAGCTTGGCAACGGATGCAACGGATGTAACGGATAGTTCTCTAGTTGCATCCGTTACATCCGTTACGTAATCCGTTGCCAAGGGCGCCTAAGAGCGAAACTACTACATCTAATTGGGTAAAATCCGGTATGCTCGGTAATTAGGGCAAGTATTATTATAAGAAGTATAGATATAGCAACGCTTCTGCTACAAGCTTGAATACAACTCAATATAAGACTAATTATGATGCTTGCCGATAAAGTTAGTACGGATAGCACCGAACTGCGTCCAGTTAAGTTATGGATGCCAGAACGAGTAGTGTTTACACCCGCAGCGCTTGATGAACCTTGGGGACAGAAGATTAAGCAGCGTATAGAAGCGCTCAATTTACCTATTGAGGAGTTGCCACGTAACCGTCTTACTGGTTTACGCGGAGAAACTGAGCGCGAGACTTATGATATTTCTAAGCGTACTCTTGCTGTAGTAACGGCGCCACCAAGTCAGTTTAAGCTTAGTCCTATTCCACCTTCTGCTGACTGGCAGTTCCATTTAGCTGAGGGTTGTCCAGCACATTGTCAATATTGTTACCTAGCTGGCAGTTTAAGTGGGCCACCAGTAATTAGAGCATATGCTAACTTACCGCAAATCTTAGATAATTTAGCTAAATATGAGCAACCTGGAAAGGCTACTAGTTATGAGGTTAGCTGTTATACCGACCCGCTTGGTATTGAGCATTTAACGGGTAGTTTAGCTGAGTGCATTCGTTATTTTGGTACTCGCGAAGATGGTTATTTACGTTGGGTATCGAAGTTTGATGCTGTGGAACCACTTTTAGATTTACCACATAACGGACATACTCGTTGTCGAGTTAGTGTAAATGCGGCGCCTATTTCTGGTAAGTTTGAAGGTGGTACTGCGTCAGTGGCATCTCGATTAATGGGACTTAGAAAGTTAGCATTGGCAAAGTACCCAGTTGGGCTAGTAGTGGCACCAATTATGCCAATGGAAGATTGGGAAATACACTACAGTAATTTGTTTGACCAAATTAGCAACGCATTAGACTTTGAATGTGATTTAACTTTCGAGTTAATATCGCACCGCTTTACACCTGGTTCCAAAGAAGTATTACAAAGCTGGTATCCACACTCAAAATTAGATATGGATGAAGAAAAGCGCAGCGTTAAGCGTAACAAATTTGGTGGTACCAAGTATGTGTACGATAACGATATTATGAAGACACTACGCCGCTTCTTTGAAGGTGAAATTGGGCGCCGTTTTCCCAATGCCAAAATCCTATACTGGACTTAAGAACTCCAAAAACTAAATTAACTATAAGAGTGGAATGGGCATCCTTGCCCGTTCAACAAACAATTTTACGTTTACTGGCTGAATAAACACATGTTCTAGTCACTTCTGTACAAACAAATTTTTCCAACTTTTTAGATTTATCATCTTTTTGATCCAACAAAAGTTTAAATAGCTCTGGGACAACATGTCCATATGTATTGGTACTGCCTACAGATAGAACAGCCAGTTCCGCATCAATTTTTTCGAGCAAATCCTTAAGGTCATCTCCATTCTTTGGGTATGCTCCATGATGCGGAATTTTTACAATATTGGCGTTTAATTCATCTGGTTGGCAAATTTCAATACATTCTTTTAGTCCGGCGCCTTCAAATAACGAATCAACTATCCGTTACATCCGTTTCACATCCGTTGCCAATCTACCCACCAAAACTTTTGACACAGACCACTAGATTATATATTTACCGTTTAACTCTCTGACTCTCCCAAACCTGTTTAATTACTCTTTTGGTAAATATCGAAAAATTTGCTTCCATCATCCAGTGGTAGTATCCTGGGTTTTTCAAAAGCACATCTATGACAGGTTGCCCTTTATACTGACCAAAATTGAATATCAAATTACCCTGCTCGTCGGTAATTATTTTATTAGTAGGGTCAACTAAGTTAAAGGGCGTAAAATCAGCTAAACTATCTATATTATTAGTTACAGGGTAAGAGAAGTTTCCATCTTTGTCTTCATATGCTACATTTTCATACCGCAAAAGTTGAGCTTTGAGAACTTCGTATGTGGCAACAATATCATTTTCTGCATCATGGGCGCCCACTAATTCTTTTCCGCAGTATAATTTATATGCGGCTTTTAGTGTACGAGGTTCCATTTTATGAAATATTGTCATGACATCGATAAATTTTTTGTCTTCAATATTTAATTCTATACCCACACGTGAAAATTCTATTATTAGCAAAGGGATATCAAACTTATTAGAATTAAACCCTGCAAAATCACCATCTTTAATATATTCTGCTAATTTTACAGCTATTTGGGCAAAAGTCGGTGCCTCTTTTACATCTTCATCATGTATATTATGTATCTTTGAGGCTCCTTCAGGAATAGGAATAGTTGGATTGAGTAGAAATTTTTTTATTTCCTGAGTTCCGTTAGAATATACTTTTAAAATCGCGATTTGTACAATTCTATCTTGATTTATATCTACACCTGTTGTCTCTAAATCAATAAACACTAACGGACGTGTTAAACTTAACTTCACTCGGTATCTACTCCTAATAATTAAGGCTATAGTCGGCGCCTATTTTATTCTAATTTTTATAGGTATGGAGTAAATTAGATGATGTCAAAAATGTCACTTTGTATAATAACAGGCAGGGATGCCTGTTCTACAATAATAAAAATGCGATACGTTGCGTTATTAAGATTTGTTGAATAGCACGGGTGTGCAAGTTGATTAAGAGTTATTAAAGAGATATCTTATTTAAGGTTTAATGCAAAAGTACATGTGGGACTACCGCTATGATTCAAATTGGTTCACTAGTACGTTCGCTTGATAATGAACTAGGTACGGGAAAGGTAGTTCAACATAGTAATCAAGACGTAGTAGTTGAGTATTTCTGCTCAGTAGGGCAATGTATTGAGGAAACAGTACCTTTAGGTGAGTTGCGTCGGGTAACACTTCAGCGTCAAACTCGTTGCTACGTAAAGTCAGAGAGTGATAGATGGTTGATAGGAAGAGTTTTTGGTTGGGATGAAAATCACGGCGCCTATCAAATTGATTTGCCTGACAGTAAAACTTTGTTTGCTAGGGAGCGGGATGTATATGTTCGCTGCAATTTGCCTATCGAAGACCCTATCGATATATTGACGTATAAGGGTCAAGAAACGCCTTATTTCCACCAAAGACGTTTTGCGCTGGTGAAAAACCTAACTTCGCAACGCGCGGTTAGTCGAGGAATGACGGGGTTAATTTCTGCGAATATTGAGTTGCTGCGTCATCAGGTTGAAGTTGTGCGTCGGGTACTTGAAGACCCTATTCAACGGTATTTGTTAGCTGATGAGGTCGGACTAGGAAAAACGGTTGAAGCAGGCGCCATTTTGCGTCAATATTTACTCGATGACCCAGAGAGACGTGCGATAGTATTGGCGCCGCAGTATTTACTCGAACAGTGGCGTACTGAGTTGAAGAATAAGTTTTATCTGTCGCATTTTCCCGATAGGGTAGTATTAGCAGCGGTTGAGGATGTTCACAAAGTTAATGCAAAAGCTGATATTGGGCTAATAATTATAGATGAAGCTCACCACGTAGCAGCGATGGCAAGGTCAACGGATGCAGTAAAGCGCAGCAGCTTTGGAGCTTTTAAAAAGCTTGCTCACCAGTCAGAGCGGTTGCTACTACTTTCTGCGACTCCTGTCGTCAACAACGAGGAAGATTTTTTGTCAATGTTGCATTTGCTCGACCCGACAAATTATAAATTAGATGATTTGGAAGGTTTCCGTGACCGGGTGGCAAAGCGTCAAGATATTGGTCGAGTATTATTGTCGTTTCAAGAGGGTGCAAATCCTTTCGTCCTCAAAAATCAGGTTACACAACTTTGCAGTTTATTTCCCGAAGATAAATACTTATCAGATTTGGCAGAAAAGCTACAAAATTCTTTACAAGAAAAAACTGGTAACGAAAATAAAATAGTTAGAGCGATTCGGACTCATATTAGCGATACATATAGACTTTACCGTCGAATGCTGCGTAATCGTCGCGCTTCTGTGGAGGATGTAATTTTTGACAGGAATGTGGCGCCGAAAGCTGAGTATGATTTAGATGAGCGTGTTTACGACATTCATGAGTTAATGGAAGAATGGCGTGGGTTGGCGCCTGATAACTCAAACTATCACCGCATCTTTTTACTATTGTTCCGTGCTAGTGGTACTTGGTTAGGAATTTTACAGCAAGTTCTCGAAGCGCGTTTGAAGGGTAGTTTTCCTCAAGTGTTGACGAAAGAGTTTGACACAGACAGTTTGAATATTCTGACTGAAACTCCCAAATTCGACAAAGAAGAGGAAATTTTACAAGGTTTGCTAAAAATTCTTGAGAAACCCTCAGAAGATGGCGACCGTTTGGTGTTACTGAGAATAGTAATACTTTACAAGCTCTCAGAAAACTTTAAACTCCAATCGTTCCGTAGTAATTTACCTAAGTTACTCGAACAAGTGCAATTACGGTTAAGAAGACCAATACCTGGAGATAAGCTACCAAAAATAGTGATATTTACCAGTTATGTACAAGTTTGCGCTCAAATCATCAAGTTTTTGCGAGATAGTTTTGGAGAATCATGTATTGCGAGTCATTTACTTGGAGAACCACGAGCGCAAGTAGAAAAGAGTCTTGATAGATTTAAAAATGACCCTAACTGCTTTATTCTCGTTTGCGACTATTCGGGTGAAGAAGGTCGTAATTTGCAATATGCTGACTCGATGATACATTTTGACTTGCCTTGGTCGCCAAATCGTTTAGAGCAACGAATTGGTAGAATTGACCGTATTGGGCGCCAGTTGAATGTAGAATTTACGGTATTTGCAGGCGCCGAGATAGATGACAGTCCCCACGATGCATGGTATCAATTGTTGAAAGATGGATTTAATATCTTTGAGCAGTCGATAGCAAGCTTCCAGTTTTATGTTGATGGGAAACTGCCACAGCTAGAAGCAACTTTGTTTAAATCTGGGGCAAATGGGCTTTTAGAAAGTGTAGAGCAAGTTAAACAAGAAATAGGCGCCGAGCTTGTTAAAATAGACGAGCAAAACACCTTAGATGAAATTAACGCTCTCGATGAAATCGCTAGCGAGTACTTTGAAAGCTTAGATAACTTTGATGCTCAACATCAAGAAATCGAGCGAGTTACCGAAGACTGGTTATGTAACGCTTTACGATTAAAGCAGCTAAACGACCCAAATGTCTCAGCAGCACAGCGTTATGAACCAACACAGAAAACCCTAATACCCATTGACGATTTGAGAACTTACTTCGTGGGGTTAACAAACGATACAGGTACATATAACCGAAGAGTTGCCAATCAAAAACCCAACGTCAACCTGTATCGAATTGGTGAAGGTTTAATCGACTCATTATCATCTTATATACATTGGGATGACCGAGGTCAAGCATTTGCCATGTGGCGAGTTGACGATAGTTGGGAAAAGAGCGAAGGTGCTGAATGGTTTGGTTTTAGATTTGACTACATTATCGAAACCGACCTAAGTAGTTATAAAATAGACCCAATCAAGTACAAAACACTACAACGTCGTGCAGATAGCTTATTTCCACCAATCATCCAAAGTATCTTTATCGACGCACGCAACGAGCCAATGAGCATTGTTGAAGACGAAGCATTGTTAGAAATATTACAACGCCAGTACAAAGGCAAAGGTAAACCGCCAATTAAACCGCCAATTAAAGCTGCCGATAAAGCTGCCGCCAAAACAGCTAGTAAAACACCTCCAAAAGGCGCCAACAACCAAGATTACAACCTAGCAAAAAGTCGTTTGCCAATACTAGATAACTTTATACACCCAGACGATTGGCAAGATTTTTGTCGCGACGCGCGTAACACATCTGTAGAGTTACTAATTAGCCAAGATAACTTTATAGAAATGTGTGACAAAACAGCAGCAAGCGCAGAACAAAAACTAGGAAGACGACTCGAACAACTGCGTTTACGTCTCAACCGCATCAAGCAACAAGAAAAAATGATCGACAAATCACTTACCCAAGAAGTAATAGAAGAAGCCAAACTCAATCAAGCAATAATAGAAGGTATCCGTCACCCCAATATTCGCCTTGACTCCGTAGGCTTCATTATCGTTTCCGGGCGCCCTCCCATTACTGGAGGAGAAACCGAAGACTGGTAATAGTCCTGTATTTGTGGAACGGGCATCCCTGCCCGTTTGTAACATTCAAATGTATGGTGCGGGACGTCACGCACCAACTATTATTTTTTACCACAAAGACACACTCAACACAGAGAAGAAAAGCAAAGTACGGCGCCTTGAATATGGGCAAAAAGCCATGTACAGCAATACGTTTATAAAAATTATAAGCAATTATCTACTGACATCACCCTTGTGGCAAAATTACAACAGTACATGTTAGACTCATGGGAATACGATAATTTTTCTTAGCTGCTAGTGCAATTTAAATTTTACTTATTGTTGATAAGCCTGAATTAGTACATTTGCCTTATCAAAATAACTGGCGCACCTAATTTTAGTTCCTATAAAATTGTGTATTCCCTATTTTATCTTGTTATCTTATTCATCTTGTTCTCTTGTGGAACGGGCATCCTTGCCCGTTTGTAATGTTGAAATTTATAGGACGGGCAGGGATGCCCATCCCACAAGATGCATCACAAGATGTATCATAAGATGTATAATTACTTCCCAAGATTACTGATTTTATTTTTAAAAATATTAAACTGCTGGCGCCGTTATCATTCTCAAACTATCCAGTATAAGTAGTATTACGAGTACGAAAAATTACAGTTGGCAATTTTAAAAATAAAATGTTACAAAAAATTTAACTGGAGTTAATCCGGATTTAATATTTTTTTGATGAATATACTTGGCTAATATTAATCGTATTAGTTAAATTACTGAGATTATATAGATAAATATTATACATAAATGAACCAGTGATGATTTATGACAGATTCGTTTGCGGAACTGCAAGAAATTCTCGAAACAGGTAACGTTCCTGAAGATACAAGACATATTACAGAACCTTGTCATCGGCGCCTTCTCGATGCGTTACTTGATAATGCGGTTTCTTCGGGAGATATTGCGAGTTTAGTACGTCATGTACTGCGACGAGAAGATGAAAAACAGGGTGGAAGTTCTGCAACTGTTATCAACGTATCTCGTAAACCTCGTTTTCCAAAGCGTGAAGTTTGGGAAAAAAGTAGTATCAGTATTTACAATGGCGACGATAAAGAATATTACACGATTAGCGCGCGTCCTTGGGAACCAGAATGGCTAGATATTGTAAATAAACCTCCAGATAAAGCTGTTTTTAAAGAGGAACTTCGGCGAAATTATGATTATGTCGCAGGAGACCCGTTTTTAAAGCTTATGGGTTTAGATAATTATCGCAGTGTTGGTCAACGAAGTGCGATTCATAGTATTTTGACGGCGCCTGTTGATGCTACTTTGATAATTAATCTACCTACAGGTTCAGGAAAAAGTCTTTGCGCGCAGTTACCAGCTTTGCTAAATTCGCAACATAGAGGTGTAAGTATAGTAGTAGTGCCAACAACAGCACTAGCGATAGACCAGGAAAAAGGATTGAAGTCTATTATTAAGCATGATACGGCGTATTACAGTGATGATAGCCAAGAGGGGAAAGAACGACGTGAGGCAATACGCACACGAATTCGTGAAGGTACTCAAAGGATAATTTTTACCTCTCCTGAAAGTTTAATGGATTCACTGGCGCCTGCGTTATACGAAGCAGCAAAGCAAGGAACGTTAAAGTACTTTATCATCGACGAAGCGCACATGGTCGAGCAGTGGGGAGATGATTTTCGTCCTGCTTTCCAAGAAATTCCAGGTTTGCGAAAAGATTTATTACGTCTTGGTTCTTTTACAACACTACTACTAACTGCGACTCTTACTGAATCTTGCCTAGAAACCTTAGAATCATTATTTGGAAAAGACCTGAAAGTAATTTCTGCCGTACAGTTACGTCCAGAACCTTCGTACTGGTTTAACGAGTGTAGAAACGAAGAAGTTAGGGAAGAAAGATTAATTGAAGCAGTATATAATCTCCCACGTCCTTTAATTATCTATGGAACCAAAGTTGAAGATGTTAAAAAATGGAAAAAGCAATTAGAGAAAGCAGGGTTTAAAAGATGTGACTTGATGACAGGTAAATCGACTTCTAAACAAAGATTAGAGCTAATTGAGAAATGGCGAGATAGAAAAATAGATATAGTAGTGGCAACTTCTGCATTTGGATTAGGTATTGACCAAGCAGACGTGCGTGCGGTAATTCATGTTTGTGTGCCTGAAACTATTGACAGATTTTATCAAGAAGTTGGTAGAGGTGGAAGAGACGGTAAAGCATCAATCTCATTAACGCTGTATACAGAAAACGATATAAAAACTGCTCGTGGAATTAATGAGAAATCAGCAATCACTATTGAAAGAGGTAAAGAGCGTTGGCAAACAATGTTTGATAGGAAAAAAAGTATAGGTGATGGTAGATATCGTGTTCCCGTCAATACACCTCCTTCTTTGCGACCAGAAGATATAGATATGGATAGCAAGCAAAATACAGCTTGGAATATCCGCACTTTAACTTTG
This sequence comes from Dulcicalothrix desertica PCC 7102, assembly GCF_003991905.1. Lineage (GTDB taxonomy): Bacteria > Cyanobacteriota > Cyanobacteriia > Cyanobacteriales > Nostocaceae > Dulcicalothrix > Dulcicalothrix desertica. Next base: position 209,327 of record NZ_RSCL01000003.1, read on the forward strand.
ATGAGTCGGGCAAAGTTGATTGAAATCGATTTTGAAGAACCACCACTGAAAAAAGACTTTGAGTTTGAGTCAGAAGCAGCATATGAAAAAGCATGGGAACATTACCGTAATCAGAGAGTAATTCGTATTCGTAATGAATTACATCTAGATAAATCTACCTGGGAGTCTGAAGTAGAACCAATCCGCAAGCAGCGTCAAAGCAATAGCTACAAAAATATTGAGCTAATGATAGAAGCTTTAAATGCCAAACGATGCATTTCAGAAATCTTTCAAGAAGCCTATACAATTTTCCTACGTAATGTGGGAGAAGCAAAAAATAGAGTGAAAGTATTTCGGTCTTGTGGTGGTTGTCATGTTTGTAGGAACAATGCGATTGAACCTTTTTCAGGAATCATGCCTGAACCTGGTGTTATATGGCAAAAACCCAATCAGCAATGGGGTGAAGAACTTGAGGGATTGTTGTGGGGTGAGAAATTGCTACTAATTTTCTATGATTCATTGGAAGAAAAAAATATAAAGCGCCAATTCAATCGAGTTTTTAAATGGTTTTTAGAACAAGGTATTAAGAACGTAATTATTCTCAAAGAATATCAGGAAAATTTGATGAAGGAGGTTAGTCGAATCCCCAATGCTTTAATTTTTCTTTGGGAAAGTTATCAACCTATAAAAATGCCGAGCGAACCCACATTAATTTTTCATCCTCCAGGAAAAAGACTACCATTTAATTATTTATCACAAAAGAGTATGCCACAGGCGCCTAGAATAATATTGTTACCTACAGACACTCCTGACCCTAATAGAACCGATAGAAAATTAATTGACATTTTTCCAGGACGGTATTTTAAATTTGAACTCTTCTGTATGGAGATTGGTATATGAGTATTTTGAAAGAACCTTTGGCAACTCCTAGTAGAGTTAGAGGAATTTTTAGATATCTGTTACAAGCGAAAGGGCAAAAAGAAAAAAGAGAAGTATTAGAAAAGCTTTTGTCACCAGATGAACTGGTAAAAGATGCACCCCCGGGCCGTCCAATGTTTCGCAAAACGATTAATCAAATTAAAACTAGAACAGTAAATGAAAATATTAACATTGGTCTTTTGATTGAAGAAGAAGACGAGATAGCTATAAATCCAAGTCTTCCAGAAGATGCTAGAAATCCTCAAATTGGCGACAAATTATTACCTGATACTCTAACTACTCTATTTTTTGCCTCTGATAACGCAGATGAAGAAGACTTTGGTCTTGTTTGCGCTTGGTTTCTAGCACAAGATATATACGATGCTCCTGGAAACTGGGAAGCAATACAAAATCAAGTCAACGCGCAAAAAGTAGGTGAGTTGCTAAAAATGACAAACAATTCACTTTTTGGTCAGATGGATGACTGGATGTGCTATTTAGGGTTGTCTTGGGGTCATGCGTTAGAAGGACAGAAGGTTATTGTACCCGACCCTACACTTTATATAAAACGCAATTTAAAGCGTATATTTAATGAGCAGGTCGGTACAAAAATTTTAATTAGAGAATTTATTGATAAATTAGCAGAACAATGTCCTTTATTTGAAACGGGTAAATTTCGAGATGAGATAGAAATAAATATTGGACGGCGTCAATTAAATTATCTTTCTACAAGTACAGCTTTTGCATTATTTAGATTACGCGATGAAGGTTATATTGAACTAAAAAGAGAGTCCGATGCTGACTTGATGATTTTACCAAAAGCAAATAATCGAGTTGATAGCGAAGGGCAAATTTCTCATATTATTTGGCAAGGAGAAAAACTATGAGTTTTGAAAACTTTGTTTGCTGGGATTTAGAAAAAGTACGTAGGGTGATGAATGTTGAAGCAATTCAAGCAGATAATCATTTGTTTTTGGCAACTCATCATCCAATCGCAATGTACCTTCAAGACCTGATAGAGGCGCCATCACGAATTGAATATGATGAGGAGAAGTTTTTAAAAGATTTTCTTGCAGAAAATAATTTTGCTTTTGTTCCTGTTTTAGGTGGTTCTGGCACAGGTAAGTCTCATTTAATTCGCTGGTTAGCTGCAAAAATCCAATCAACTTCTAAACGTAAAGTATTATTAATTCCTAAAATTGGTACTAATTTAAAAGATATTATTATTCGCATTCTCGATGGCATGGAGGGACAAAAATTTGATGAATATCGTCAGCGTATCGATAGAACTAGCAATAGTTTAACAGAAATTCAAATTAGAGAAAATCTTTTAAATCAACTTGCCATAGCTATCGGACCGAATGGTCAGCATGACTATAATAATCTTAATGACAATCAACAATATATTGTTGGTGAAGATGGTTTAGAAACACTTTTATATGACAATTTTTTTCGTAGAAGTTATTGGCTTAAAGATGGAGGGATTATCCAACAATTAGTTGCTCATATTTTCGGACAAAGTGATACGGTGGAAAATATTGAAGCCAGGAAAGAGTTTTCAGTTAATGATTTGCCAAAAAACGTAACAAATTTCAAACAAGCAGGGAGTTCTGCACAAGCATTTTATAGCTACTTGATTAGTAATGATGATATTCAAGTAGAAACTGTAAAATGGTTGAATAGGCATTTAGACAACGCAATTACAAGAGTATTAGATTTAGGTCGTGAAGACTTACAAAGACTAATGCGAGAAGTGCGCGAAACTCTTGCAGAACAAGAAATAGAACTAGTTTTATTAATCGAGGATTTCGCTAAGTTACAAGGTATTGACCGAGAAGTATTAGAAGCAGTTTTAGCACGACCCGAACAACCAGGAAAAAAACCTTTGTGTGCGATTCGTACAGCTTTAGCTTGTACTACAGGTTATTTCGCAAGTTTTGTTGACACCATCAAACAGCGTATAACTTTCAGCGTTAATCTTGATGTTGGCACAGTTAATAATAAATCTTTAGTTACACAAGCTGATATCCAAAAATTTGTTGCCAGATATTTAAATGCGGTTCGCTTAGATGACCAAGCTATTCTTGATTGGGCAAATAATAATCAAGAACAAGATTACAAAAATGAAGCACCAGTTAGTTTTTGTAATGAGTGCAAACATCGTCAAGCTTGTGACGCAGGATTTGGAAGTATTAATGAAATTGGATTGTATCCTTTTAACAGTGAAGCATTAGAGCAAATGTTAGGTCGAGTTAATAAAGGTACTTTTAACCCTCGAATATTAATAAAGGATGTATTAAAGTATACTCTTGACAATGGATTAGAAGATATCAGAAAAGGAAGTTTTCCATCTACTAGTTTACGCGCGCATTTTGGTAATATGCGGTTAAGTGCAATAGCGCAATCAAACATTAAATCAAAAGACCCACAAAACTTTGAGCGACGTGCGGTACTTATTGATTTGTGGACTAATAGTCAGGAGCTTTGTAATTTACCTATTGAAGTACACACTGCTTTTAATCTACCTTATATACAGGGCAACATTAATTTTGCAGAAACTAAAACAGAGCTTAATCAGGTCAGGTATACTACATCGCAATCTCAACCAAGTCAAGTTACGCAAACTCCACGTGCTGTTGAAACTCAAGGAGGGAGAGGTTACAAAGTTGACTCAAAAACTTCAATAGAAACAACTGAGCAAAGCGAGGCAGAAATTCCAGAAAAGTTACAAGAACAGATAAGAATTTTAGATAACTGGAACAATCAAGGTATTTTACCTCAAGATTTAGCAGCATATTTACGTGAATTTATTTACCCTGCAATAATTGCCAGAATTCAATGGGATGATGAACTTTTATTAGGAAAGGTTTTTGCAAGTAGCACTAGCAAATATTTTAAGCAAAGAAATATAGTTTACTATAGTCCTAGAGTAACAAGAGAAACAATATCTGGGGTTAAATTATCGCTTCCTCTAAACCCTAATGACTCCGATGAGTTTAGAGAAACAGCCATAGCATTTCAAGCTATCTTACAATATAAGTATTATAAGAACTGGAAGTTTCCAGACGGTGACTACTACTTCCGTATTTACAGCAAGCTACTTGATAAATGGAGTCAGTATGTACTAAATACTATCCGTCTTTACGACCGTGAGTCAGGAGAAGTTTGGAACCCAGTACCAGCAGCAGTAGAATTATTAGCAATAGCTGCAACAATGGCAGGACACGCAACTAATTCTCTAGAAAACTTGATTAATGCGTTATTTCTTGATTTAGATAGAGACGATGCAACTCGCAGTCAAAGTTGGAAGAAGCTTTATGATTCTCTTAAAAAACAACGTGATGACTTATTAGAAGTTGTTAGAAGTCGAATTGCTTGCACAAAAGGTAGTTCACCTCAATTTCAAATTATCGATGTTGTTCAAATTATCGAACCCTTAGAAAAAGTCAGAAAGTCATGGAAACCCCAATGCGAAATTCCTTTAGATTTTGGCGATAAATTTCCAGAAATCTCTAAAGCACGTCAGCAGGTAGATCAGTTACTGGAACAAGCAATTCAAGAAGAATATGACCGTCAGTTTAAAAGCTATAACTTGTTGATATCCGACTTAGGTGAAGATATTAAGAAAACAGAAGTTCTTGATGCTGTAAAATCAGCATTAGAACATGCACAAGACGCAGCTGTATTACGTGGTGGTAAAAGCGCTGAGGAATTAACAAAAGTTATCGATCAATTCCGTCGCACTGCAATCACTAAATATCAGGACGTAATGAAGCGCGTTCAAACAGAGAAAGAAGCAGGGAACGATTCGGGCAAAATATTGCAGCTTCTAAGCGAAGATTTTCAAAAAGTCATTTTCGATTCTTCACAATTTTTGCGGTATACAAATAATTTTCTAGATGCTTCGATTTTAAAAGCGCGAGAGTCTATTAATGATTTAGAGGAATTTGAAGGAGGTTCTATAGAATCTTGCTATCAAGGGATTAAAGAAGATTTAGCTGATTTGCAAAGTTTGATTAATGAAATTTAAGGAATAATAGAATGCTTTTAGACAAAGCTCAGGAATTTATTGAATTATGCGAAATCAAGAAAACTAAACAAAAATTTGCTAGTAATCTTGACACTTTCAAATCGAAACAAAGACAAATAAATGAAGCGGTTAATACTATTCGTCCAGTTATTGAAGCTTTAAAAGCTTTCCGTAAACGAGAGATATTAAATGATGTGGCGCCAACAACGAGTGATTTATTAGCTACTATAACCGAAGCTGAAAAAAAATTTAATGAAAATTCTGATTCAATTATTGATTTTAAAGTCAACACTTTAAAGTCAAGAATCGAAACTCTAAAAAAAATCCTAGAGCAGCAGTTAATTCAATCTTGGAAAACCTATTTAAATGATAATATGCCTAGTACAAATAATGAAGTACTAAATGTAATGGCAAAATTTGATGAATTCAAACAAACTGTTAACGAAATTCGGAATTTAGATAAAGAGATAAAGGAAGTTAACTATCCTAAAAACGATGCTGAATTTACCAAACATGAAGGCAAAATCAAACAATTAAAGCTGTGCTGGGATGTCGAATCAGATAAATTTCCCGAAACAATATTGCAGTTCCTGAAAGATGCAGCTAACCCCAATAAAGGTGCCTCTCTAAATCTTCTCACCACCGAGGTTAAAGATTGGATTGAGAAGTATAATATTTCTGATTCGTTAAAAATCCGCTTAACTTAGATATCTTATGTCATTAGTAGTGTAACGAAGCATCTTCTAATTCTCATTATCTCAAAGATTCTTCGCTACGCTACTAATGACAATACTTACTTTTTGGGTTATATGGTTATTGATTGGGATAAGTTAGTTAGGGAATTTCTCGATACCTTAGAGCGCAAAGAGGTGCAACTTCTCTCGTGGGGTATTGTTGATGGTGGATTTTCTGAAGAAGAAATAGAAGAACTAGCACAAGAGTTCTTTGATAATAACGATATTGATGAGGATGCTTGGGATTTAGTGGAGTTAATGCTGGAACGGCGCCTTATATTCGATTTTAACATCAGAGGTCGGCGCCTATACCGCAGTCGCATGGCTGAAGCGGTAAGATTATTCGCGCGTCTTCGTCAACTTTTCCCTAGCAATAATTGGCAAACTGCCCCTACAATGGTTGCCGATTATCGTTTACAAATTACCCCTAGAGTTTATCCCAGAAGACATATAACGTTACAAACTGTAATTGAGTATTTACAAAATGACAAACAAAATGACAAAGTATTAACTCCCATACGGCAACAAGCAATTACAGCTATTCTTGATTCCCCTACAAGTGATAATGAAATTTTACTTGCTGATTTTCAATTACGCGCGACGAGTAGAATGTTGCGCGATTTGAATAGTACAAAAAGTCGGGGGATGATTGTTTGTGCGGGTACGGGGACAGGGAAGACTTTGGCTTTTTACTTGCCTGCATTGGCACATATTGCGGGTTTGGTTAAAAAAGATGAGTATTGGAGTAAGGGTTTAGCTATTTATCCTCGTAATGAGCTTCTCAAAGACCAATTTTCTGAAACTTACCAACAAGCACGGCGCCTTGATGCTGTTTTAGGTAACGATAAGCGTAAAATTATTATCGGCGCCTTTTTTGGCTTAACTCCCAAAAGTGCAACTCTACAAGATGTACAAGAGAAATGGGAGTCCCAAAGCGGTGGATTTACTTGTCCTTATTTAAGATGTCCAAAGTGTGATTCTGCTTTATCTTGGCAACGTGCTGATTTGGAGGCAAAAAGAGAGAAACTTACTTGTTTAAACCCAGATTGCCGCAATATTATTCATGAGTCAGAAGTAATTCTCACGCGCGAGAGGATGGCAAAAACTCCTCCTGACCTGGTTTTTACTACGACAGAAATGTTAAATCGCTCGATGAGTGATTCAAAATATGGTCATGTATTTGGAATTAGGGCGCCGAAAACCCCTCAGATTATATTACTCGATGAGGTACATACTTATACGGGAATACATGGCGCCCAAGTTGCTTATTTACTACGACGTTGGCAATACATAATTCAAAACAAAGTTCACTTTACTGGACTTTCGGCAACATTAGAAAGTGCAGCAGAATTTTTTAGTCAACTTACAGGTTTAAATTTAGGTTGGATTGAAGAAATATGTCCTGGTAATGACTTAATTGCTGAGGGGATGGAATATCAACTTGCGCTTAGAGGCGACCCTGTATCTGGCACTACTTTATTATCTAGTAGTATTTTAACGGCAGTTTTATTAAGGCGTGTGCTAGACCCTAGGGTTGAACCTGCTAGCAAAGACTTTTACGGTTCGCGGGTTTTTGCTTTTACTGATGACCTAGATGTTACTAATCGTTTGTTCCATAACTTATTAGATACTGAAGGACTGAATAGTTGGGGGCGCCCAATTAGGAAACGTTTACCTTTAGCAGCTTTACGCGCGCGTAGTAATGCTGAGAATAAAGAACGTTTGGTTTATGGTCAATCTTGGTTGATGTGCGAAGAAATTGGTCATGGTTTAGAAATTCCCTTAAATATTGGACGTACAAGTTCCCAAGATACAGGAGTCAGCTTAGATGCAGATATTATCGTTGCCACTGCATCTTTAGAAGTGGGATTTAATGACCCTGATGTTGGAGGTGTAATTCAACACAAAGCACCACGCGACATGGCTTCTTTCCTTCAGCGCAAAGGACGAGCAGGACGAAAAAGAGCTATGCGACCTTGGACTGTGATAGTACTTTCTGACTATGGACGTGACCGTATAGCTTATCAAAATTATGATATGCTATTTAGCCCAGTTCTAGAAAAGCGTTTTCTACCTATTGCCAACCGCTATGTAATACGAATTCAAGCTGTTTTTGCATTTATGGATTGGGTTGCTACTCAATTAGTTGATGCAAATAAAGGTAGTGTTTGGAATGACTTTGCAGCACCAGCGTTTCACGATAAAACACGTCAGCAGCGAGAAATTGACCTGATCAAAAATCTTCTTGAAACTGGCGCCAAGCAACGTGAGTTAGAATTATACCTTCAAACAGCGCTAAATTTGACTAAAGAAGAAGTAGAGACAATTCTTTGGGAACCACCAAGGTCATTAATGATGGCAGCACTTCCCACTTTACTACGTCGTTTAGAATCTGGTTGGAAATGTTATCCTCTTAATCCTGGTGATGATGCAGAAAAAGATTATCAAGTTGATTTTTCACCCTTACCAGATTTTGTTACTTCTAATTTATTCAGCGATTTATTATTACCAGAGGTATTAATTACAACACCTGCCCAAACCAAAAATAGCACCCCAGATATGCATATAATGCCTATGGTGCAAGCGCTAAAAACCTTTTCACCAGGTAGAGCATCACGACGTTTTGGTGTACAACATATTCGTGTTAGTCACTGGATTGCTCCATTAAATTTTGAAGAAAGAATACAATCTTTACCAATCAAAAAATATTGTGCGGAACTTGAAGAAGTTGGAATTTTCCAGCTTCGCGAAAATGGAAAAATCCTTAATATACCTACTTACCGTCCTTGGGCAATAAATCCCACTCAAATTCCAGCAGATATTTCTATAACCTCAAATGCTTATTTACAATGGCATTGTCAAATATTACCACCTACTGGAACCAAGCTGGAAATTCCCAAAGGTTCACCGTGGCGCCAAATTATTACAGAAATTTCCTGTTTTACTCATACTCAGCAGTCACCAATTGAAGTAAGAAGATTTGCAATTGCCTCCCATGCTACTATACGCTATCAAAATGGACGCGAGTTTGATACTACTATTGGTTTTGTAGATAATAATAACAATTCTGCGGCAGTAGGGTTTGCTGTAGCAGTAGACGGTTTAGTATTTCGCTTTCGCATTCCTCCCTTTACCTACACAGGGGGTTCATCTCGCACAGCATATTTTCGAGACCGCATTATCAAGGATGCGGAATTGTTTTATTTCACAAACTATTTCCAGCGTGAGTGGCTTTATCAAATATATATATCAATGCTGACTGCACGCGCGCTTCAAGAGCAAATTTCTTTACAAGAAGCTTGGGAAATTTTAAAGCAATGCGATATAGGTAGGGAAATGGCAGCAGTTTTAGAAAATATCTTCCAAACATTAGATATCGAAGAAATTTTGCTCGAAGATGGACAACCAGACGAAGATAGAGTAGTTGGGCGCCAGAAAGTACATGATAAACTATTAACGCTTTGTAACAATGTTGAAATACAAAGTATATTAAATGATCTGGCGCCAGTTCTATGGTTAGAACCAGATGAACAATGGCACCAATGGGCAGCATTACGTTTTAAATCAACTTTAGGAGGAGCAATACTCGAAGCATGTAGACAGCTATGTCCTCAATTTGACATCGATGATTTAATTTTAGATATAGACTCAGGCGCCTCCGAAGATATAGAACAAGAAATACAAGAAATCTGGATAACCGAGTCTACCATAGGTGGCGGTGGAGTTATCGAAGAAATAATAGCAAGGTATGCAGCAGACCCAGCTAACTTTTTCCGCTTGGCAACAAGTGCATTAGAACCTTCAGATTTTGAAATAGTAGACTCAGAACTAACGCGGTTACTTGAATTAATAGATACCAATGATGAAGTGAATTATGCAGTTGCAGACGCGCGTGCTGCTGAGGGGTATAGTGAATTAAAACAAGCAACAGATAATCTACGCAGAGTTTTATCTGAGCAAAGAATATTAGTTACCCATCCCGTTATCACTGCAATTAATGCCAGAATTTTACGTCCCGGAAGTACACCACAAACCGATAAGCTATTATTAGATTTAATTCATTTATGGCATCAAGAAGAAGCGCGTTTAGGTATTGATATAGATGCACGAGTATTTGCTTACATAGCCAGTACAAATAACAACTTAGACCAAGCCTTACAGCATCTTGGTTTATTACAGCCTAATCCTTATTGGCGCTTTCAAGTAATTTACGGGTTATTATGGGCAAGAGGAAATACCATCCGTTCGCGCGCTTTATCTCCATATAATCCCTTTGTAGCACTCCCCGAACCTGATAGAGAAATTTTACTCAACGTACTCCAAGCAAAAGAACGTATAATTATGCTGGATGATATTGACTGGCGCCAACAAATAGAAACAGCATTTAGTCAGGGTATGTCAGTATTATTAATGGGGCGCCCAGAAGCACTACAAGAATTAAAACTAGCTATCTTACAATTAGTAGCAGAACCAATAGAACTTGGTTTCTTACAAGTGTACCCACTAATAGAAGGAGTACAAAGATATTGGCAAGGATTTGGAGTCAGATTAACAGTACAAGAAATAGTACAATAAACGTAGGTGCGGCAAAAGCCACCAATAGAAGTAGGTTATGCTTAGTTTTTAATTAAGATAAATCAATTGTTTTGTCTTTATCTTTTTTTGTAGTGTCGATATTACCTTGTAAGTCAGCTTCTCCAATGTGAAGTCCTCTACCATCAAAAACTTCTATATGGGCGCCTTTGCCCCATCAAAAATTTGATTAAGCCATTCCTCTGTCTGAGTAGCTAACGTCTTTGCATCTTGACCAAGACAAAGCTTTTCATGTACTAAATCATCTTTCTTTTTATAAAGTAAATTAACTGTTTGTTCTCCCTTTGCCCCTACATTAGGAAAAGAGGTCAAAGTATATTTAAAATAAGAGTCTTGCGGTCCTAATCTATCAGCAGAAATATAATGAATACGGCTAAAATTTAAAAATGAATTTAAGAAACTAAAATCTATTTCTCGGTGGCTATTATTATGTACTTTATTGAAATGGTTTACAGGAATTAAATCCATTATTATAGATGAACCCTTAGACTCTTCCTCATCAAGCGTATTACTGCGACTTATTGAAAAAACTCGATTATAATCAAACTCGATATTGTAAATTTTAACTACGTTACATTATTCAGACTTGCTATGGAAACTAAAAAGGACAATAATCCAATTATGGCATTTTGTAAGGGTTCTATATTCAAATGGCGCCCAGATACTGTGTTCACTCACGCTATAATATTTTATGGCGGAAAAAGTGTCCTCAGAGATTCAGGATGAGGTGAGCAACATAAAACAATAGTACTATAACAAGAGCCTTAGTATAAAGCATAACTAACTAACTTAATAAATTTGTCCGAACTATAATGCCTGATGAACAACGTATAGACCAATTTTTTGAGCAACTTGTGTGCGGATATACAGAGGCAGAAGTTGCCGAAATAAGGCAATATATAGCTGATTGGGATACTTCTACTTACGTCACTGTATCTCAGAGTATTCTAGATCATGCTTCTAGGAAAGAGTTCGACCGACTTAAATATTTGCGAAAAGCTCATAATTTTAACAAAAGTAGAGCAGCAAGGGTTCCAAAATCTGGGTATCGTCGAGATGGTTCAGCAGTCTACCGCAAAGGAAATGAATATTTAATTGTAAGACCAGATAAATTTGGAACTGAAAAAATAGTTACTTATGGAGTGAATGATGACTAAAACAGCCTTTAATACTCAAAGCCTTGAAATAAAAATAAATTATATTACTCAATTATTAGATAAATTAACAAATGATTATAAAAACACGAAACAGGAGCGAAAAGAAATTGCGTCTCAGTTTTATATAATAGATGAAGAATTTAGTTTATTAGAAGAAATTGAGCTATTGACGGTGAACATTCGAGGTTATGCTAGCCAAATTCAGGCAACAGCTAAAATTGAGAATCAACAAGAGGCTATTGGACAGTTACAAGCAATGAATGCTTTTGATATTCCTGTAATTGCCCAGTTTTATTTTAATAATAATGACAACTATGAACAAATCAAAGGTTATATTAGAAATTTGGACTACCTGCGCTTAGTAATCCTTGAATTTCTGTGTCCATAGATTATAAATAGTAGTGCATATAAACTAAATATAAAATTAAATGCCTTCTCGCTATATTCACTCTCGCTTAAGTTCTCGTCAAGTTCCTAACTTGCTGCAAGCAATTTTCGTTGCGGAACTACTAACTCCTAGTAAATGTATATGGCTTGTTTCACCGTGGATATCTGATATCCAAGTTATAGATAATACTAGTAATTCTTTTATGTGCTTGGAACCGTCTTGGAGTCGTTCACGCATTTTACTTTCTCAAATTCTTACTACCCTGACTCAACGAGGAACCATAGTACATGTTGCAACTCGTCCAGATAAACACAACCGTAGTTTCGTAGAAGCACTTCTTCTCAAAACTGATGGTGTTAATTGTCAAGTGCATAGTACCGATGAACTTCATTCTAAGGGTATTTTAGGAGACGGGTATTATCTAGCTGGTTCTATGAATTTTACTTATAACGGTATCACTGTAAACGAGGAAGCGTTAACTTATGATACATCACCACAAGTGATTGCCGAGCAACAGTTGATTTTTGGCAGTCGTTGGGGAGTTGTGTAGGATAAATCAGTCATGAATAAAAGCAATGCTAATACTGTACATTTTCTGGAACAGTTTTTCGGCGCCAGTAATAAATTTGATTTAGACAAGATTAAGTGTACCGAAGGAAAAAGCGCGAAAATTCGTCCTTGGGTAGAGTTGTTGACCCAAAGTGAAGCTCAACCTACCATCCTTCCATGCTGGCGCCCAACAAACAATCAGGTAGATTGGTATGGCATTGCTTTTTCAGCAAAACAGTTGCGTCGTTTAAGCGAAGAGTTAATGGCATTTGTCGGCCCAACGTATTCAACGTATCGGGGACAAACTGCACAACTTAATTTAGAAGACCCAATAGAAGCGGCAGTTAATGAATTCACACAAGGTAATGCAATAAAATTTAACGGAGATTCCTCTCAAGTTTGGCAAGCACTTGAACGGATGCGCCAAGTAAGCGCGCGCTGTGTCAAACATAATAGAGAAATTCCCCGTCCAACAGGTAGAGTACTGCGGGATTTTTATATGGCACTACAAGCAGACGCCCGCAGTTGTGCAGAACAAGAACTACAGTATCTTGCTAACCAACACCGCTTAGATGCTCTCAATCTTTTATTTTTGCGTGTGCAACTTTTAGCAGAGTTAGAACAATGGAATGAATTATTACAACTTCCAGAACTTAGCAATCTTTTACAGGTAAAAAGACCGTTTGCCGTTACAATAGCATTATTAAAAGCAGTATACCAAGTTGAACTTCTGCATTTTGAAGAAAAAAACACACCTAGTAGCGCAATAGCTTATTTTAAAGAATTTGTTTTTCCCCGGTATCAAAATCTTTTTGCTGCCCGTGCAGGTAGTAGAGTTCCAGAAGTATTAAAGTTATTTATGCTGCTAGCTGTAAGCGTAGAACCAAAAAAACCAGCTTTACGTGATGAGCTATTAGCAATTGAGACAGCAGAACACCGTAACTACTTAGAAAGACTAGCTGAGTCTTTACCTGATATTACACCTTGTAATGAAGAAGACCCTTTACAACAAGCCGAAAAATTAGCGTCTGAAGCAGATTTTGATTCCTGTTTTTTAGTTTTACGCGATATTCCATCATCACACCGTAAAGTTAGCTTACTGTTTCAAGGCGCCTACGAGTTACAAACATTAGAAGCAGAAAAAACCGCATTACAAGCTTTTGATGAGCTTACGATTGAAGAACAAACAGCCTTTTTGAAGTTACGTTGGAATCAAGATTGCTTAAACCGATGGCGAGGAAGTACCGAAGAGGTAACAAATACACAATTAGCTGAAACAGTTCCAGCAAGCTGGTTAGAATGGTTATTACAACTAAATAAACAGCCAACTTGGGAACGCGCGCTATTTACTGCACGTCAGGGTTCTAGCGAATGGGATGTTACAAGTTTACTGGCACAACCAAATGCTGTATACGAATTTGAGGAATTACTAAGCACAGTTGGCTCGAAAGCTGAATCTGTTCTACACAATGCAATTCCTTATTTATTGGGATTTTTCCAAAAGGATGAGTTATTCCCTCGGAGTGAATTTTTTAACCTTTACCAATTATTATTAGAAATATTAGTTATAAGTACCGAAGGTGGAGATGTCGATTTAGTATTGTTTAACGATTTAGTAATTGCACTGTTAAATCTTGGTTTGGATGCTAAAAAGTATACAGATATAATCAACTGTGCTTTAGACCTTTGGAAGCGCTATGAATCTCCGAAAAAAGTTGATTGGGCATTAGATTTACTCGATATACTAGTATTAAATTATAGTCCAAATATGAGCGTGCGCGAGCAAACTTTATTTACTGTAGCCGAAAGCTTACGAAATTTTGCAGGACGCATCGACGAAGAACAATGGGGAATTTTGCGGTCTTTAGTTAAAGACTTAAAGTTAGAAGAAGCTTTTTCATGGTTATTTGATAAACAACTTGTAGAACAAGAAAGTGAAGTAGATGTTTTTCAAAAGCTCAATGGCAAATCAGTACTTATTTATACTCTTACTGAAACCGCAGCGTTAAGGGTCAAAAGCATTTTAGAAGCAGCTTCTAAAGTAAAAGTTAATATTAGTCATGATAAAGGTGGTACTGATAGACTAGGGCAGTGGGTAAAAAACTCTGACATTGTTTTAATGGTGACAGCTAGTGCAAAACATGCAGCAACTAATTTTATTGAAGCACATCGTCCATCACATCTGGCACCGATTCTTTTAGTCAATAGCAAAGGTAGTGCAAGTATGCTGCGGATGATTAAAGAGTACTTAACAAAAATTGGCTAATTAATAAATTTCGATGGTGCGTGAAAGCTTGTAGATTTTGTGGTTCTATTTTTACTTATTTGTGCTTTCACGCACCCTACTTTAATTCTGAACTAATTGACGCAATTCGTCTAAGTTGTTAACAATTTTAATTGCGTCTTTAATTACTTTAAGTTGCTCTAAATCTAAAAGAGAAATAGATTCCATTAATTGTAATGCTTCGGCGCCGAATTTTAACTCTAGTCCTAATTCAATTGCTGATAAAATACCTCGTTGCTCACCTATTTCTTCTCCTATTTGCTGGCCTATTTGCTGACCTTCTCTAAGAATTTGCTCATACCAAGGAGATTCTCGTAGTACTGCCATATCTAACCTCATTATACGTTGTACTAATGGACTATCTAACACAAATGTAGCAAAAAAACCTAGGAGCATTTCAAATTGCTCTAATTGCTCATCAGCACGCAGAACTCGCAATGCTTCTTCAATTATGGCTTCGTTACCACCATTTTTGAGGATTGGCACAAATGGTAGCAGAGAAGACAATCCATTAAAGGCTACCTGTGCGTCAATTTCCCAGAGATTAATAACTTTATAGTCCTGACGCGCTAATAAACCCATAAATTTTGATTTGAAGCGAGTGGGTATTTTGGTATCGCTTCCTTTTATGATGTTTATTAGGACAGGGTATACAGGTAGGTCGTACTTTTCTTCAGCTAACCCTGTATACGCGCGCATTCGTTTGGGCATCCTCATTTTATAACGCAGTTGTAATTCGTTGAGAATAAGGAAGTTTCCAAGTGTTGGACTTTCCGCACGAATTAAAACATCGCTTTCACGACTAACCCATTGAAATTCTGAACTGGGAATTTCTTTAACTATAATATCCGAGGCGCCTGTTACCCAGTTTGCCCATTGTTGTGGCGCCAGACTGATCAAACGCTTGGAACCGATATCAGATGCTTTTGCCATTTTTGATTATCTTCAAGGGTTAAAAATCAATATTGATTTCTAAACGAATAGAATAAATGGCTATATTGATTCATGTCACGCTTTATTCAAAAAATATAACTTGAACCTTTAATAATCATTCTCAGTAGATGCTTGCTAGTTTTTATCCTTGAAATATAAGGATTTTACTGTCTATCGTATTTTGATATTGAGAATATATAGTAATTTTGTATACATGTACGGTTGTTGCGAATTTTACCTATCGCTTGGCAGACTGTAATAGTGGGCGGGCAAGGATGCCCACTCCACAAGACAATTTTAGAGGTTTTTTATTGAGAAATCCTTTAAGATTTTTCTGAGCGTCGCATGAATGGTAGTAAGTCTTGTAAGATTGTTTCGTGGTAGTGTTCTTGCGGGTAGTGACCGACGTTATTAAGTTTTACTAACTCTCCATCGGGTGTAGCTTTAGCAAATGTTTCTGCCATATCTACAGATAACCAAGGGTCTATTGCTCCCCATTGTATTAACACAGGTTGCTTCCATTCTTTAAATCCAGTTTCGATTTCTTGCATGGCTTTGTCTAGTTGCAAGTTACGAATAGTTGCTAGCAGTGCGCGTCCTGATGATGAACTTTTTAAATATGGTTTACGATAAATATCTAAATGTTGGTCATCGATACGATAACGGGCGCCTCCTTCTAATGTTCTATCTACTAATAATGGGTCTTGGGTCATCATTTCACCTGCCAAGGGTAAACCCATTTGCTGAATTTTCCAAGGTACTTTGGCACTTTGAGAGATTGGTGCATTCAAAATTGCTATATTAGCGACTTGTTCAGGATGACGTAAAGCGTATTGTAAGCCAACTGAACCTAGAAAACCCTGAACGACTAAAGAAAATCTTTCTAGCTTTAATTCTGTGATAAATTTTTCCAATGCAGTAATAAATGCATCGGGTGTATACGCAAAGTCGCGTTTTTCTGGTTTAGATGAAAAGCCGTATCCAATCCAATCTGGTGCTATTGCGTGGGTTCCCTGTTGTGCTAATGCTGGAAGAATATTTCGCCAACTGTAACTTTGTGATACTAACCCATGTAGCAATATTACGGGTAATAAATCACTGCGACCAATGGGTTCAGATTCGCGGTAAAACCATTCTAATGAGTCGATTTTTATCTTTTTTTCTGCTATTGACACGGTTTTTTATGTGCTGCTTGTATTTTAGTTTTATTAAATAATCATCTCACGAATTGTTACCGCAGTTGCAGGCGCCAGTAAAACACCGTTACGATAATGTCCTGTGGCAACAAGAATATTACTATACCCAGGTAGTTTTTCAATAATTGGGGCAGGGCGCCCTTCGGGACGGGGACGTAAACCTGACCATGTGCGCGTAATAGTCGCGTTCTTTAGTTCGGGACAAAAAGAAATAGCCTGCTGTTTGACTGACTCTAGTAATTCAGTATCAGGAGGTAAGCTATATCCTTCAGTGTTGGGAAACTCTACAGTGGCGCCTACCCAATAATCGGTTGCGGGCACAATGCCGGCGCCGCATGGGACAATATGAACATCATCACCTGTAATCGCTGGCTGAAAATCTGGGTTGCCTAGTGGGTGTCCAACATGAAAGTGTATAGCTTGCCCTAATACAGGACGAATATCTATTTTTTGATTTAACTGCGCTGTTAAAGCAGAAGTACCAAGCCCAGCAGATATAATCACTTTGTCTACGGATATTTTACCTGCGCTTGTCTCAATGTTATGAGAACTAAACCCGTTAACTTCTACGCCAAATTTGAAACTGACACCATTTGACATTGCTGCATCTACCAAAGCTAATGTCAATGTCGTTGGGTCGAGTTGACGGTCACATGGTGAATATACGGCACCAGTAATTTGTTCAGTATTTAGCTGTGGACATGCTTGCTTAAGTTTTGCTGTGTCCCATACTTCTAAGTGCCAACCTTGTTTAGCACGAATTGCTGCTAAATTTTCCCATTGTGATTCCCCTTTAGATATTTCTTCAGGAGTTAGTAACATCAAGATTCCCTGACGATTAAAAGGTATTTTACGTCCAGAAACAGCTTCTAGCTTGGGAACCCACTCTTCGTAAGTCGCAATACTCTGTTCTCGCATTCGCCACGCTTTACCCTTGGTCTTGTGGCTAATAATGCCCATTAATACACCTAATGCCGCCCCTGTTGAAGCTTGTGCTGGCGGTAATAGATCGAAAACTGTAATTTTTAATCCTGGAACTTGACTCAGTTCGTATGCTATTGCGGCGCCGACAACGCCACATCCAATAATTGCTATGTGCATGATTTGAGAGTTAGAGACCAGGGACTAATCCCTAGCCCCCTTTATTCAAGATTAACCTTCTTCAGCAGAATTAAGCTTAGACGGCATTAAATTCAGGAATTTGTCAATATCTGAATATACCGCTTCAAAGTTGCTGGCAGCAACAAGCTGATTACCAGAAGAAGCCGCTTGGTCAACTTTGACTAAGTGGTCGAACACATCGCGTGCAACTTTACGCGCAGGCGCCTGTTCAGATGGCAGCAAGTTAGGAACAATATATGTCATGTCCAAACGCGCTTCCGCCATTGGTCCATGTATAAAATTACCCACCTTAATCCATTGTTTAGAGTCAATTAACTCTCCAAGTTCTGATTTACGCTCACGTACTGCTTTGATATCAGTTAAATATCCCTGAATCTTTTCCAGTTGCGTTTGCGTGTAGGTTGGAGGTGGAGTGGCAACGGTGGGTCCACCACAACTCATTAAAAAAGTTGCCAAAAATACCAGTATTAGGGAAATGATGCTCCGTTGACGCGCCATAAGCTGCATACGATTTGATAGCCATATAACAGTTGTCATTTTAGATCGGAGCGGCCTTGTTTACGAGTGCTTATTGGTAATTCTTGTTTTACGAAGATACCTGATTTTACTGGTTCACAACTTACATACTACAAAACTGGCAACTTTTATCACTTGCAAGTAAAATTGAGTATAATTGCTCAATAAGTCTCTATAACTCAAAAATTTTTGTATCAAAAGTTTCAAAAAATACAACTAAGGACACAAATATTATAAAATGCTAATTTTTAAGTTGATTTCTTCGTGTAGTATTGTTAAGCTGTAACACCAATAAAGCAAGTTTAGTGTCGTCACAAATTTGGGAATCATCGATGCAGTAAGAATGGAGGACAATTCGTGAACGCAGCTGAAATGGCAACCAGTCTTGAATTCACTAGTAAAATAGCCACGGTAGTTAATTTATTCAAGCGCGAATTTCCAGATGCAAAGTCTGACCTTAAGCCTTGGCACAATGACCCCGACACTCGCGAGTTAATTGACCCTGACTCAATTGATATTGGTTTTCATTTTCCTGGTATAAGTCGGTCGTGGCGTGTTCGCAGTTTACTGTTTCAAATTCGTTTGCACTTAGACCCAGAAACTAATTCCCGTTTTTGTGTGGGTGTTGAAGTCGCTGGTTTTGACCATCGCGGTGAAGCTTGGCGCCTTTCTACGGTGGAAAACTGGAAATTTGTAGGCGCCACTATGCCATCTGAGCAAGTAGGGGAACGGCTCAAACAAATTTGTCGCCAAATACTAGAAATTTTTAATAGTTAGGAGTTGGGAGTTAGGAGTTAGGAGTTGGGAGTCATTGTGGCGCCGAACTTTCACATTTAAGCAGCTTATTCAAAATGGCTATTTGCTGTTGATTACTAGATTTACGAATATTATTTTCCATGCTGATATCTACAAGTTCCATACCTAAGCGTTTTAAATAAGCTTGCTCTTCTTCGGTATCATACTCCGAAGCGCTTAACTGGTCGTAATTATCACTATAAGACTTGGTAGAATTCCAATTAAACATTTTTACTATCGAATTGACTACATACTTTTGCTCTGGACGTGCAGTTCTAATAATTTCGCTTATCGGTTGCTGCATTATTCTTTTGATATCAAGAGAGCTAGCTTTTTCTTGTAACCAAGATTCTGAAGTCGAAATAGGTAAATCCATTGTTTGCTCATCAACTTTAGCAAAAGCATGAGCCTCAGCATAAGAAACTTTATTATCTTTGTTATAATCGGCTGAAGCTACAGGTTGTCCAATTCTATTTTTACCGCTCAACCCAGCAAAAAAGCTTGAACTATAATCTTTATAATCAGCTTCGTTAACTAGTGGTGTACATCCTACCGAAGGTCGTGTTTTAACAGTAGCAAAGAAACCACACCGTGTTTGTAGTGCAACTGGACGCTGCGGATTACCTCCAGTATAAATAAAATTGGCAAAAGAACCAGAAAAACACTGTGCCATTACTACCGCTACTGGTGTTTCTTGTGGCATTTTATCGAGCATCGTCGAAAATTCTTTAACGCTCATTGATTTACGGTTCCAAAGCGTCAACGCATTATTATTCAAATCTTGTTTGTTAGGAATTCCATGTCCTGTAAAATACATTAATATTGGCTTTTTGGGAGTTTGGCTAGCTTGTTGTACCCAGCTACTTAAATTGTCTAAAGTTGAGGCGCCTTTAAGTTCAGGAATAGCTGGTACTTTAAATTTTTCGTTACCCGCATCATCTATGTAGCGAATAGTCGCTTCACCATCATTACCATTGGCAAAGTATACCGATGCGTCTTTTTGGTCGTATCCCAATAGACTAAGCGTTCGTTGAAAATAAAGAACGTTCTTTTCTAAAGCTATTTCATTATGGTCTGGGGCGCCACCACCTGCCAAAACCAAAAAATTTAACTTATTCTTCTTATCCCAGTTTGCTTTTAACTGCTTTACATCATGCTGCATCGAACAACTGCTCTTAGTCACTGCAAAATTGGGAGCCATTTCGAGTAGTGATGTAGTAACTATTACAGCAAAAGCAGTACCCGAAAAAAGCTGACGGTGCATAAAATACCTCATGATAGACTCTTAAGCCTGATTTGTCGTCTAACTTACTTAATTTTAGTAATTTTTATTTCATATTTCATAAGTAGTTTTTTAAACTTATATAAAGAAATATACTGATTATTACGGCGCCTCATACCTACAACCTTGACATTCTTTTAGTACTATAGTATTATGTAGACATTCACGGCGCCGCTACGACTGCTATAAATATAGGGCGCATAAGTGTAGAGTAAACATTTTGTAATATCTGCATTGATCCCCCCTAACCCCCCTTAGTAAGGGGGGAATAAGAACTATTCTTACCCCCCCTTATCAAGGGGGTTGGGGGGATTATCTTAAACGTTTATATCCAGGGAAGCTAGAAATATGGAAATTAAAACAGGTGCCAAAATATCCCTGCTCGAATTGATTAAAATCTTAGAAGAGCATCGTAACAGTATTATTATCAACTTTAAGCATTTACAAGAAAACTACCAACATCAAGGAATTAAGCGTATAAAAGGTGTACGTGATACTAAGGGAGACTTGATAGAACCTTGGTTGAAAACCCAATATATTGATGCGGGTGAGTATGTTGATATGGGGACGTTTGAACTTAATCGCAATACTGCTACTATTAATATGCTGATAAAACGTCGAGTTAAATTGGTGACAGCAGAAGATAAAACACCAATTATTGAAGTAGCAGGTTTACTAGCAAATGACCTTTACACGTTTAATAATTATACGGTTGTAAGTGATGGTGAAGTTAATATCAGGTCGTTACGAGTCAAAATAAGTGCTAAAAAAACTTTTGATTTACTTAAAGCTAAGGGTGTAATTCTAGCAGGAAAATTTGATTTTCGTTCGGAGTATGAAATTTTATTCGATAATTTACCTCTGGTAACATTTGATGCACATTTCAATAATGTAGATGGATTATTTTATGAACTTGCTCAGATGAAAGTGCTATTAAGTATTATTAGGGCACATCTCAAGCAAAAGTCAGATGTATATATCCCTGACCAATTAGATGAATTGCAAAAACATTATTTGTCAAAAAATGTGTATCTTAATTTTCCAACAACAAATGAGTATACTGATATCAACACAGCGCTAGCCACGGGTGTAATTGATACACGTGTTAGCTATAAAATTGATATCGGTAGTCGGGATATTCTCAACTTTGGTAAATTAATGAGCGCGAATAGATTCCTTGACAGAATGTATCGTGCTTACGATAGTCAAACACGTGTTGCGTTCCAAAAGGCAATATTTGAAATGACGTGGGAAGAAAACATTAGCTTCCGACGTAAGTCCCCATCCGCGCGTATGAAAATTACAGCAGTAGATGATTTAATGGCGCCTATTTTTGATGACTTTCTTGGCTTTGAGAATAACGGTATCGTTAGTGCAATACTTAATAAAGTTGGTGCAGGCGCCGACTATAAGATATTAGAAGCCAAGCGAAACGGTATTTCGGTAAATAAAGAAGAAACGGTAGCAGCTTTTACAGCGGCAAATACCAAGTTGAGTCATTATATAGATAGGGTTTACCGCGAAAATATTTCACCGCTTATTTTTTACATCGGTTCCACAGGAATTTTACCCGACCAAATTGATGGCAAAGCGGTTTCAGCTATTGAGCTTGCAGCAAAATATCCAAATTTACAGTTTAGTGAGGATGAAAAAAATGGCACATTTTTTGAAGTAGGCAACAGCATTATTGGAGTATATGCTAAGACCGAATATTACAGCACGCGAATTCCCACAAATGTAGAGACGTGATTTATCACGTCTCCTGTTTATCACGTCTCCTGTTTATCACGTTTGTGCGATAAACCAAGACGCGATCAATCGCGTCTCTACAATTTGGCGCCAAAATTTTTATGCGATGAAAGAAAATAAATAAAAGTTTGAGAATTTTCCGTAATTCAAATTTTAAGAGTGTATTAGTACAAAACACCTGAATTGAGTTCTATAAACCTTGCGATTCGATTTTTAATTAAACTCTAGCCAAGGATAATTATACTTACTTGTTTCAAACCAAAACGCTGTTCCGAAATTGATACGAAAGATACAAATATTACTAGTGGCAAATAAAATGTAAGCTCTTTGTTACCTAGAAAAAATCCAGGATGCAGAACCATGACAATTGCAGCTTCTTTGTAGCATTTCATAGTAATGAAAAATCTTGTGAAGCAATCGCTTATGGCTATTAAAAAATGGCAACTTAAATCATGGGGTTGTTCGGATGCTGTTAAGACAACTTTACCGCCAATGGGACAAGATAAACAGACTGTTTCTGAGTTGATTACTTTATTAAAACATAACAATGTGACGGTTCGCATCAACGCTATTGAGTCACTTTGCAAAATTGGTGACTGCAAAGCGATTCCAGCACTAGTTACTGCTTTACAAGATACAGACTCACAAGTGCGCGCAAATGCTGCGTTTGCACTTGGTTGTTTTCGTTCTCAAGCTATAACTGCTGTTGAACCACTAATTATGAGTTTGGAAGATTCTGATGAATGGGTACGTGCGAAAGCTGTAGAAGCTTTAAGTCATATTCGCCATCCTAAAGCTACTGTACATCTAGCTGCTGCTCTACACGATAACTATCCAGGAGTACGTGCAAAAGCGGCTTTAGCTTTACCTAATATTGCTGAAGCTAGTTTTGCTGTACCACTATTAATTGCAGCATTAACAGATACAGATACGCGAGTGCGTGCTGCTGTTGCTGACGGTTTGGGTATGTTTGGTACATTAGCAAATTCAGCGGCGCCATATTTAGTAAATGCTTTGCAAGACGAAGATTTACACGTTCAAATCAATGCAGCTAAAGCATTAATCAAAATCGGCTCGCATACCACTCATAGTATGAATATTTTGATGCAGATGCTTGAAAAAGAAGACACCAATACTCGCATCACTACGGCTTTGAATTTAGGTATTATTGCTCTACACTTTCAAGACAAAGCAAATTTTCTATCTGTGTTGGAACTAGAACAGGTTATATACGACTTAGAAACAGTAAGCCAGTTGTTAAAAACAAACTCTGACTTTGATGCAGCACAATTTGCACTTGTTTCTGTCAACAATGCATTATGTTCTTTGAAAAAAGAACGAAAAAGTCGTAATACTTAAAATGAAAGACTAAATCTGGGCGACGATTTATTTTGTTAGACGCTTGAGCTACAAATAACGTTACAATTTGGGCAGTCTGTTAAAGAGTACAATATATATATCGACATATAAGAAGCCTACTCACACTTTGGTACTAAATTCTTTAAGAATTAGCAGCTATTGGTTGAGATTGCATCATATACATCAAATCTTGAATGCCTTTTTGCAGATATCGCGTTACAGTCATTGGACTTGTGCCAATTTTCTTAGCTGCATCCTTACGCGAAAGCTCTTTTAAGAACACTAATTCTACTGCCATCCGAGGTTTATCTTCAAGCTGTGTAATGGCGCCTTGTAGTTGCTGACGTTCTTCTTCTTCTTGCTGTACAGAAGTGGAACGTGGACAGGGTAGTGCTTCACCCAAGGTAATTTGGCAGTCTACATAGTGAACAACTGTAGCATCTAAACTCAATGGCATCCGATTTTGGGCAGCGAGTTTTGTTTCTTGCCATTCGTGTAATGGTACATCAAGTAGGTCAGCAATTTCTGAATCTTTAGGTGGGCGCCCTAAAGACTCCGCCAAATCTTTGCGAACTTTCTGTCCTTCGTTATATAATTCCTGCCAACGACGAGGAATTTTTAGTAAAGTGCTGCGGTCACGTAAGAAGTGCAGCATTTCACCGCGAATGTAAGGAACAGCGAACGAGCTAAAAGCATAACCTTGACTAGGGTCAAAGCGTTCAATTGCGCGAATTAAACCAAAATAACCAATTTGTTCCAAATCCTCATAAGGTTCGTTACATTGATGGCTAAACTTATGCGCCATTTTACGAACCAAACCAGTGTGTAGCTGGACTAATTCATTACGAAGTTTTATAGAGGGATTTTGATGATAAGTGAGCAATAGCTCCATGCTATCAGAAGGCATTGTAGAGCGATTTCCGCTTTCACAATTGCCGTACCGCATATACGACTGATTGGCGACCATATAATATATCCTTTTAATTAACCCCGATACTGATTTACCGAAGTCGCGTAATTTTTCATCTAAGCTGTAATTATTTTCCTTACTGAGGCTTTTAGACACCATTCGTTGTTCTACTGAACTTGCTGGAGGGGTCAAACCCACGGTCAGTATTTATACGGTTATCTTTTCCGGGATATTCTGTTCTAAGCAAATTTTAGTTTGAGCGTTGTGGATGAATAATTTGAAGTGCAATTCGCCATAGAGCTTACCATTCCAATCTTCTAGCGTTTTATTATAAGTCCCACAAACATCATTCAACTCTGCTTATTCTTGTTGTACCCAAAATCGAGCAACGATTTTACAATGTGGGAAAAATTTATGTCTTTTTCAAAAAACTCTGCCCATAACTCGAAGTTTCAGTAATTTATCACAAAAATTAAGGGGCGGTAGAATTTTACACTATAATGGCATATTATTCAATAACGTAATCTTATGTAACATTTAGTAAAAAATTTTTACTCGAACACCAAATTTTATCCAAACATTACCTATGGTATTATACACTACATAAATCCTCAGTTTTCATAATAATTTCTGCAATTGAAACAACACAACCACAGCAATGACTAAAAGATTTATGGCGAATGTATAATTACTGTTATGTCAAATGATTTATTAATTCAAAAACAGGATTTAGATATAAGTGGTTGGTCATGGCGCCATGTGAAGAGCAAGTATGATAGGTTTGATACATGTGTACAGGTTATTCACAAGCCAACTAAGCTAGAAACATTCTGCAACGGCGCCTTTGAAGCTAATAATTAATCAAGAAAATGCTTTGAGAATTCTTAAAAGTAAGTTAAATATAATTATGCACCTCAAAGGTGTGACGTTAGATAAGATTATACCAACAGATGTGGCGCCGAAGCTTAAAACTATTCGAGAATATGTTTTTTACCCCAAAGAGGTAGTTAAAGATTGGCGTACAAAAATAAAGACTAATGCAATTAAAGATATTTTAAATGGTAATATCGATTTATTTACATAATTTAAAACTTGTCATATTGATGCAAAATATAATTTGTCATTCCTCGCTGTGGGAATAATCTCAAAGACTTCAAAATTTTGAGATACTTCACTACGTTCAGTATGACACTTTTAAGATTTTAAGTAAAGAAAACAATTTGTAATTAAAACCGTAACGATTGAATAAATAAATTGTTGACTTAAGGGATTTGGATATTGAATCTCGGTTATAAGTAAGTTTGCCATATGTAGCATTGAAGGGTCGGTAATTTTGAGTTGATGCATATAAGCTTGATTTAAGCAAATTATGGTTTGGTCAAGCATTTGCTCAAATCGTAATGGACTGAGAGTAAAAAGCAGATATTCTTTCATGTGTTTAATACAGGCGCCGTGAATCGCATCAAATTGTTCTAAGGTATTATCAAGTATCACAACACCCACAATTAAACTATCACCCTCCATTAGAGGAATTCCTGTATTTACATACTTTATATCTAGTCCATCCCAAGAAGCGTTAAGGATAGAAGTTTTAGAGTGCATAATAAAATTAATTAACTGGGACGAGTACCTTCCAAGTCCATGTCATTTTAATTTCTGTAACTTTCCAACGTCCGTTAATACGTGCAAGGGTATGGTTATAATATCCACCAAGTGTCCAACTACCTTTGGCGCCAAATATAACTGTTCTTCGTGATTTATTCATGTTTTTAAATTATGGGATTTATTTGTTGTAGAGACGTTACATGTAACGTCTCTACATTTGATTGTTTAATTACGAGACACCTGCACCAGCAGATTGAATTAGTACATTAGGCTGATATCCCGCACGTTTATCGCCAACTTTTACACCACCATGAATCATTCCTTGAATTTCGGCGCCAAAGAAACTGTAAGGAAACTGTGGTTCTGGACGACTAACAGCTTCTAAGCGGTTTGCCAATTCTGTGGGAATTTCAAAATCTAATGCTTGGATATTATCTTCTAATTGTGATAATTTTGAGGCGCCGACTATAACCGTAGCAATACCAGGACGGTTAGCAGTCCAGTTTACAGCTACTTGTGCCATACTACGTCCAAGTTCTTTAGATACGGTTTCGAGTTCTGTGACAATTTTCCAGTTGCGTTCGCTAATTTTTTGAAATGCTGGGTTACTAATACCGCGTGTAGTATCAAGGCGCCCTTCTCCAGTAAATCCAGATTCACTTGGTTTATATTTACCACTAAGTAAACCACTTGCCAAAGGACTCCATACCATTGTCCCCATTCCTAACTGTTGACCTAAAGGAATAAGTTCGCGCTCAATATTACGTTCAACTAAGGAATATTCGAGTTGTAGTGCAGAAATTGGTTCATAGTTACGGTATTCAGCTATAGTTTGCGCGCGTGCTGCATACCAAGCAGGAGTATCGCTCAACCCAATATGTCGTACTTTACCAGCAGAAACTAAATCATCAAGTGTCCGCATTACTTCTTCAGCAGGTGTAATTGTGTCCCATGTGTGAAGAATATATAAATCTATATAGTCAGTATTGAGTCTTTTCAATGAACCTTCTACCGCACGCAAAATATTTTTACGTCCGTTACCACCTGCGTTAGGGTTTCCTGGTTGGGCATTGTAAGTAAATTTAGTGGCAATTACGACTTTATCACGGAGATTACGCTCAGTAAGAAACTTGCCAACCCAAGTTTCGCTGGTACCATTGGTGTACAAATCAGCCGTATCAACAAAGTTACCACCAGCATCTATATATGTATTAAATAACTGACGTGCGCTATCTTCATCGGCGCCCCATCCCCACTCGGTACCAAAAGTCATGGCGCCTAATGCTAGGGGACTTACGCGCAGTCCAGAACGTCCAAGGGTGTAGTAGGTGTTGAGAGACATTTCTTTAATTCCCTGTTTTTGTGTGTTACATACACTTTAAGGAATTTCAATTTGCAAAGCATACTCAATTTTTGCGCGGTTATATCAAAATCTTGCTCTACTGCTTGCGTGGGTTTTATTTAACCTACTAATCAAGCTCTACTCGATTTAAATTTTTCCATCGCTTCTTGTGTAGGTAGACTTTTAACCCAAGCAGGACGTTGATTCAGATTTTCAAGCCAAGTACTTAATTTCGGATGATTATCAAGGGATAGACCTACAAGATATAAACTACTTGCTACCGTTCCTGCTGTCACATCTGCTAGGGTGAGTTGTTCCCCAGCAAAGTAAGTTTGCTCACCGAGAAGCTCTTCAAAAAATGTCAATATTGTAGAAACCTTATTTTTTGTTTGCTCAATTTTTTCTGATTCTACAGGCAATCCAAACAGTATAGGAAACATAGGCATAATTCCAGGTAACAACTCGTTAACTGTTACCATTTGCACCATCCGTACTTTAGCTAAATTTTGAGCATCATGAGGAAGTAAGGAAGGTTCTGGATATTTTGCTTCTAAATAATCGAGAATTGCAAAGGATTCGACGATTCTAAAGCCGTCATCTTCCAAAACAGGAATATGATGAAAGGGATTAATTGCTAATAATTCTGGTCGATTTGGTTGACCGTTTAACTCAAGTTCTACCAACTCTGCTTTTATATCTTTTTCCAGTAAGGCTACCAAAACGCGCCGAGAGTGGGGAGAAATAGGGTTAAAATATAGCTTTAGCATAATTTTTGAATGTATATGAATTTTAATATAGTAATACAATATTGATATATTAGAGTGAAATACTTAAGCATTAGAAAAAAACAAAGAGAGTTAAAAGATGCAACTTGAAGATTACTTCAACTTTCTGGCGCCTGATGATATACGTATTAAAGGTTCACGCATTGGTATTGAAACAGTCCTTTATGATTATATCTACCGTTCTCGCACTCCAGAAGAAATTGCCCAAACATACACATCTATTACCTTAGAACAGGTATATGCAACAATTCTTTACTATTTACACAATAAAGAAGCTGTAAGTAATTATATTGCAGACTGGTTAGAGTGGGGATACCAACAACGTAAAGCCCAAGAAATGAATCCATCTCCAGCTATTATTCGTATACGTAAAATTAAACAAGAAAGAGAGGCAATGAAACAAGGGACGGGATGCTCAAATATCTAATGGATGAAAATATTGACCCAGTATATTTTAATCAACTGCGGCGCCAGAAACCCGATTTGACTGTTTGGGCAGTGGGAGAACCAAATACTCCAGCAAAAGGTACTTTAGACCCAGAAATTCTTTATTGGTGTGAGGAACATGATTTTGTACTAGTGACAAATAACCGTAAATCTATGCCTGTACAATTAAATGACCATATCGCAGAAGGGCATCATATGCCTGATATTTTTATCCTTAATCCAAATTTAAGCGTGGGCGATAATCTTGAAGAGCTAATTTTACTTGCAGAATATTCTTTTGAGAACGAATATCAAGACCAAGTTGTTCATCTACCCATAACATGATATTAATTGCAAACGGTTTGTAGAGACGTGACATGTCACGTCTCTACATTAACGTTTATTATTTGTTAAAAAACTTTAATTAAATCCGCTTGGGCTTCCCCATGCTTCGGTAAAAACGATGGGGTCAAAATATTCACGAAATAGTGCTACTTTACCATCGCGAAATTTGAATAGTCCGGCGTAGGTATTATTATAAGGCTTCTTCGTTGCTAAAACTTCGATTTCGCCACGGAATTCTACAAAGAATGTATTCGGGTCAGTAGTAGGATATATTTTTAGGTCGGGAAATACCATTCTTCCTACACTCGTAGGTAATGCTGAGTAATGTTTAGTCACAGCAGCTTTACCTTCAACTCGTTTCGGGAAACCTTTAGGGGAATATGGCATATCTTGCACACCATCTTCAGCCCATAACTTCAACCATTCGTCCATACGTTTTTGTGATAGTAGCTCAAAATATCTACGAATAGTTTGCTCATTTCTACTACGAATAGTTTCAGCTTGAGTATTTACAGGCGCCGCAGCAACATTATTCACGCTCTGTGCTGCTAACTCAGTTTTCGGAACAAAACTTAACAAACCCAAAATTAAACTGGCGCCAATTAAACTTCTTTGTAAAAACATCTTCCTTCCTCGTCTTCCTTTGCATTATGCAGCGTTATGCAGCGGTTCGTCGTTACAGAGACTTATTCAAAAACTTAGCCACCTCACCAACACTCTGATTAACAGTATTTTCTTGGTCATAAAAATCAAACTGAGTGCGGTTCTCTAACCAAACAAAGCTCTTATTCTTAGCCGGAATACCATTAAAAAACTGTCTAGCACCATCAGGAATAGCAGCTTTCTCACTATGAACAAACAAAGTAGGCACATTAATATTCTTAGCTTGCGACATAGGCTTAAAAGTCAACCACTCAGCCCAAGAAGCAACAGCAAACTTATTATCCCACTGAGGAATGGCGCCACGTTGAGGATTTAAATAGTAATCAATCTCACCGAACATCGGTGCATTTTTATCAGTTCTACTAGCAGCAGGGACAGATTTAACCTTACCAGTTTGCTCAAACTTCTCCCGTGCAGCTTGCCCAATTTCAATTTTGTCCTGCACAGCTTTCTCACCACCATATACAGTATTCAAAATCGCTGTATCATGAATCCAAGGCGCCACTGTTACAAGTGACTTAATGCGAGAATCTTCTGCTGCTGCAACTGTCATATAAGCAGCACTAGCGCAAATACCTAACCCAGCAATTTTATTTGAGTCAACCGCATCAACCGTTTGTAAAAAGCTAACCGCATTTTTGATATCTGTAATTTTCTCAGTCGGAGATTCAAAGTTGCGAAGCTTACCACCGCTTTCTCCAAAAGTGCGAAAATCAAAAGCAAACGCAGCAAATCCTTGTTCAGCAAGCTTTTGAGCATAAGTCGCAGGCATTTGCTCCTTGATAGTTATCCAGGCACCTGTCACTATTACAGTAGGTAACTTATCACCTGGTTTATAGTTAGCAGGTAAATACAAATTACCAACAAGTCTTTCCCCTTCGCTAGTAAACGTTACACGATTAATACCAGGTTTGTAGGTATTAGCTGCAATCACAGTATTAGATTGCTGAACTTGCGGTATGTTGGCAAGGGATAAAGTTTGGGAGATGGCGGCGCCACCGAATAAAATTAATGAGAGTGTGCAAGCTTTGATAGCGCAGTTAGCAAGTTTCATAGTGGTTTCTCCGTGTTGGTTTGTTTCGTTAAATCCAATTTAGAGAATCTGCACTCCAAAACCATACCCTATTCTTGCGCGGTTATATCAAAATCTTGCTCTCTTCTTAACTCTCTGTGTACTCTGTGACTCTGTGGTAAAAGTTTACTATGCCGCACCTACTGGTTCATGTCATTAATTTTGGTGTGTTGGTTTGCAACAGATATAACGGATGTAACGGATAATTTATTTGTTACAAACAAGATTTGATTTTGCAGTACCTCCTTTAAACGAATCAACTATCCGTTACATCCGTTTCACATCCGTCGCCAACATACCCACCAAAACTTATAAGATTAACCACTACTAGTCCGTGTGATTAGTTTTGGGGTGTTACTGTAGATTTTAATCCCCCCTGCCCCCCTTATTAAGGGGGGTACAAGATGGTCATTCTTAGCCCCCCCTTATTAAGGGGGGGTTGGGGGGGATTTGTTTCAACTCCCCAAAACTTATGACATGGAACACTACTTATAGGCGCCAACTACCCAAAACTTATAATACTAACTGGAAGTGGTAGTATATTTTTTACCGCAGAGGCACACTCGTACACGAAGGAAGAATTGAGAAGGAAGTACTAGTTGTTGTTATTTTGTTGTAAATTAGAGGCGCCTGAGTATGCTGTGATAAGCTAAATTAAGTTCATTTGTTCTGTGCTATATGGCGATTCCGCATCCAGTACAATATCAGGGTAGTAAGAGAAACCTGGCGCCAGACATTTTAAAATTTCTACCCAAAACTGTGGAAAGATTAGTAGAACCGTTTGCGGGAACTGCTGCTATTAGTGTTGCCGCTTCTTGGAACCGGATATCCCAGAAATTTTGGTTAAATGATTTAAACCAGCCACTAGTTGAGCTATTGGAATTAATTGTAGAGCAACCATCAACGATAGCAGGCACCTATGAAGAAATATGGAATCAACAGCATAGTGATTCTATAGAGCATTATTATCAAGCAAGGTATAAATTTAATCAGACTAACGACCCGAAAATTCTTTTATATTTACTAGCTAGGTGTGTTAAGGGCGCCGTTAGATACAACTCTGAAAAACTTTTTAATCAAAGTCCTGATAAGAGACGCAAGGGAACCCACCCAGAAAAAATGAGAAAAAATATAGAAGGTGTTTCCAAGCTACTCAAAGGTAAGTGTATATTCACATGCTTAGATTATAAAGAGGTTTTAGCTGAAGTTAAACCAAGTGACTTTGTTTACATCGACCCTCCCTACCAAGGAGTTTGTGGTGAAAGAGACTCAAGATACCTGGCTGGAATTAATTTTGATGAATTTGTTGATTCTCTTGAAAATTTGAATCGTAAACAGGTACCATTTGCAGTTAGCTACGATGGCAGACGAGGAAACAAAACCTTTGGTAATGAGTTGCCCTCACACTTAAAACTCAAAAAAATTGAAATTGTTGTTGGACGCTCATCTCAAGCAACATTATTAGGCAGGGATGAAGTCACAATAGAGTCTTTGTACTTATCACATACCTTGCTTGATAGTTCTAGCTGCTCATCAGAAAGTGATATCAATCAGGCGCCTAAAAAGCATCGTAAATATCATCTTTACTCTGTGCCCTCTGTGCCTCTGTGGTAAAAATTATAGTTTGTAGGTTAGGCGTCCCTCCCGCCTGACCGAGCGGAACACCTAAATGCACAGGCGAGATGCCTATGCTACGGGCAGTTTGTTACGTTTGTGAAGTTGTCTTTGGTTGGTTGGAAGGTGATGGCGCCTGTATTATTCACTGCTATATTATCTAGGTCAGCTACTAGGAAGGCGTCGCTATTACGCTGAAGTGAGAAACCTGTTGTAGTTTTATTATTCCTTAATGCTAAACACATTGGATTGTTACTGTTATTTGCAGCACTCAGTGCGGTTATTAGCTGGTTCTCTAAGTTGTTTAATTCAGCTAATGCGGTCATTTGAGAGCTTCCGTTAGCTTGTAAGAAAATATCATTACTCCCGCTATTAGTAATTGTATTACTGTTTATACTTACTTTTGAGATAGCGGCGCCGTTTGTTTGCACGAATATTCCTTGACCTGCGCTGTTGGTAATTTGTGTATTATTTATATTAATGTTTTGCTGTGTGCCGTTGGCTTGGATGAATATTCCTTGACCTCCTTCACCGTTATTATCTAGTTTGGTGTCATTAATTTTACCGTTGGTAAGTGTAAAGTCTTGCCGCGCGTTATCGTTTGATTGGACGAATATTCCTTGACCACGGCTATTATTTATATTGGGATTAGTAAGTGTAGCTGTTTGCTGAGTTTGAGGTGTATCTAATTTACCACTGCTTCCAATAAATATACCTTGTCCGGCACTGTTTGATACTGTTGGGTTATCTAGTTTTAAGCGTTGTTGGGCGCCTGCGTTTGCTGCAATAAATATACCTTGTCCACCATCTCCATTACTATCTCTTGTAGTATTACTTACTGTAGCTTGCTTAATTTCCAATTCTTGAATAGAGCTATTATTAGCTTGGGCAAAAATACCTTGACCACTGTTGCTGTTTACACTTGCTTGATTAACTGTGACAGTTTGTTTGGCGCCATCGTTTGCAGAAATAAATAAACCTTGGGATAAGTTATCTGTAACTACAGGGTTATTTAATGTAAACTTTTGCTGTCCCCCACTATTAGCTGCAATAAAAATACCTTGACCACCATCACCGTTACTATCCTTAGCTGTATTACTAGCTGTTATTTGATTGATGGTAAATTCCTGTTGTGAGTTTCCGTTTGCTTGGACAAACACACCTTGCCCAGCGTTACGGGTTGCTGTTGAGTTATCGATAGTAAAGGTTTGCTTGGCACCAGTATTTGCTGATACAAATATACCTTGTGCAGCGTTATTACTAGCTGTGCTGTTTTCTATCTTTAAATTTTGTTGTGCAGTGCCATTTGCCGTTACAAATATACCTTGTCCCCCTTCTCCTGCACTATCTTTAACCGTTCCACGCGCTTCTACTCCTGTAATATTAATAGTTTGATTAGCACTATTATTCGCTTGAACAAAAATACCTGTACCAGTGCTATTCGTAATTAAATTATTTTTGAGATTAACTTGCTGCTGTACACTGTCAGAAGCTTGAGCAAAAATACCTTGCGAGCCACTATTATTAATGATATTATTTTCGACGTTAAATGATTGCTGAGTATTTCCAAACCCTTGCAGAAAGATGCTTTGACTGCCTGTGTTTTGAATTGTGTTGTTACTAATAATATTACGTCCACCTACACCGTTAAGACTAATACCCTGTCCTTCGGGGTTAGTGATTTCGTTATTAATGATAGTAAGATTGCTAACACCCGAAGCTTGAATAGCGTTACCTGTTACGTTACTAATTACAAACCCTTCAAGTGTAGTATTATTGCCCATCGTTACAGTACCGTTAACAACGGGTAATTGCCCAGTTCCCGAATTTGGTATTTGGATAGTTCCAGCTTCTTTAGTTTCTACAAAGCGTGGTAGTGCATTCGAGAGTACCTTAACACCATCAGGGATATTGAATCCAAGAGAGGAAGAGTTGCTAAATTCCACATAGATAATATCTTCTGGTTTGGCGCCACTTAAAGCAGTTTGAATATTACCCGTTGGATTTTCAATAGTACCATCACCCGTTCCCGTTCCTGGGGTGACATAGCGAAACTCTAAAGGTTTGCCCGTTTGAGCATTTCTTGCAGGTTCTTGAGTATTCTCTGTTTTTCCAATAACTCCTATGGTTGGAATTCGCTGTACTGAAGAAGCTAATCGCGTAATATTATCTTCAGGAGCATTACGTGAACTACCAGCAAAATCAACATTCGCATTAAATACTAATCTTGTATCAAAAATGGAGTCATGCTGTAACATCAAGCCCAAACTTACATTGTTAGTGGGTTTCGCAACTAACCTTCCTCGCACTCCTAACGCACTACCAACACTTTCCCCTGTGTAATAGTACATCCCTCCATACGCACGCAAGTCACCGCTACCAAAACGCGCGATAGGTACTCCCGCTTCAATATCAAACCCTGCGAGAGAAACTTCAAACTGTCTATTAACATCTAACAGAAAACTATTACCTGTAAATCCTAAGCTACGAAACGACTCGGAAATTACTTGCTTGCTATTACCTACAGGTATATAACCATTCGCGCGTAAATCCCAGTTTTTTCCTAATCGTTCCAATCCTAAACCAATTTGGTTAAACGTCTTGTTACCTGTATCACGAATATCATAAGCAACATAACCACCCCATATAGCATCATTAGAAGCACTAAACCTGTGTCCGAGTAATAAGTTACCCCCCATCGTTGAGTCGGTAGATATTAACAGGCGCCCTTCTAAAAAAGTTAAATTACCATTTGTAGCGTTTTGAAATGGAATAAACCCCTCAATACCAAAATAAGGTTCTTGATATCCGGCGCCAGTACTAGTGAAACTGCCGCTAAATCGAGGATATACTGAGTTAGTTGTTGTCTGTGCAACAACGGGGGCAGTAGAAAGTAGACAGGAGACTAGCCCGATAGCATAGTATTTAAAAGCTTTTTTCATAACACGCGCGTTTAATAAACATGTATCTTATTTACACATAACAGCGACATTAACGCGATAAAATACACAAGCAATCCGTGAAATTACCATAAATTTTTGATGAAGACCCACAATGTAGAGACGTGACATGTCACGTCTTTACATATGTATTTAAAATTTTGAACGCTGCAAATTGCATAAGAATTAAAAGTAAGACATGGAAAAGAAGTAACGGCTTATTCAGAGAATGAATATTTTTCACTCTGTGTGTAAACCTCTACAAAACTTCAATAAAAAGAAAAACTCATGTCTAGTAACAATCTAATTTCTAAGCTCAACACTGAACTGTTCACAGAACTTTCTACTGAACAAGCTGCCGTAGTCGAAGGTGGTCTTAATCAAGTACAGATTTTAACTGTACGTTGTATTAAGGCAGGCGCCGACTCAGATGGCACAGATGAAGTGTTTGCCTCTTTTAATGGAACAGATTCTAACTTTGGTAGACCAATCAGCATGAGAACTGGTTCTGTTGCCAATTTTGGACAATCAGGTGGTTCTGGTAACTCGATTCAAGTTGCGCTGTTTGATAAGGATGGCAGTAACCGGGGAGCAGCTGATTTACTTGGTAGTTTTAGGGTTTCAAGCCCTGTTCGCAATCCTCAAACTCGAAGAATCTCTGGCAATGGTTCGACGTATGAAGTGACTTTCAGAGCCTTCTAAGAGGCGCCGAACGCTTGCATGGTTAGACCAATACCAATATAAAAACGGTTGGTATTGTCTAACCTTCTTCAATTGTACTTTTACTGGAAGTAACCATGCGTTATCCAATTGTTCTGCAACATAATCTCGAAGACTGCGGTGCCGCATGTATCGCCACTGTTGCTAAATACTACGGGCGCAGCCTTTCCCTTGCTCGAATAAGAGAAGTTGTTGGTACAGGTTCACGCGGTACCAGTTTATTGGGTCTAAGTCGAGGCGCCGATACTCTCGGATTCCATGCTCGTCATATCAAAGCTACAAATCAAATGCTCGAACGTTTGTCGGAAGTACCGTTGCCTGCAATTTTACATTGGAAGGGCTATCACTGGGTTGTGCTGTATGGGAAAAAAGGCAAGCGCTATATTGTTGCTGACCCAGGTAATGGTATTCGCTACCTAACGCAGCAGGAATTGCTAGCAGGTTGGGAAAATGGCATAATGCTATTGCTACAACCCGATGAAAGTAGATTTAATCAACAGCAATCTGATGATTTAACGGGTATCGGACGATTTTTGCAACGGGTTTTACCAGACCGTTGGCTTTTAGCTCAAGCAATTGGACTAAATATTGTGGTTGGGTTGATGGCACTCGCATCACCAATGATGATGCAATTGCTTACAGATGATGTGTTGGTGCGAGGAGATACACAGCTTTTAGTCGTCGTAGTTATTGCCGTAATGGTAATGACTTCAATCCGCAACGTAATTGGGTTAATTCAATCTTATCTAATAGGACACTTTGGACATCGGCTTCAGTTAGGATTAATTCTAGACTATGGACGCAAACTGCTGCATTTACCCCTAAGCTACTTTGAAGCGCATCGTAGCGGGGAAGTTGTTAGCCGTATTGCTGATATTAATGTTATTCATAATTTAATTTCACAAATTGTTTTAGGATTACCTAGTCAATTTTTTATTGCTATTGTTTCTCTGTGGTTCATGCTGCTTTATAGCTTTCCACTAACCATTGCTTCATTTGTAATATTTGTTTTTATCACACTAGTAAATTTACTGTTTCTGCCTGCATTGCGTCAAAAAACCCGGAAGCTAATAACATTGGGGACAGAAAATCAAGGATTTTTGGTAGAAACGTTTCGGGGTGTTCAGGTTCTTAAAACTAGTAACGCTACGCCACAAGCTTGGCAAGAATACCAATCAAATTATGGGCGGTTAGCTAATCTAAGTTGGATTACGATGAAACTGCAACTTCACAGCAGTACTATTACGTCGGTACTCTCGACGTTTACCAGTGTAATACTGCTGTGGTTAGGTAGCTATTTGGTGATTAACCATCAACTCAGTATCGGTCAGCTATTAGCATACAGCGGTATGAGCGGCAACTTCTTTGGCTTTCTGGGGTCTGCAATTGCTCTGGTTGACGAATTTATCATTGCTCAGGTCGTAATTCAACGATTAGGCGAAGTGATGGATGCTACACCGGAAGATGCCAACGACTCGAAAAAGCCTTGGGCAAATATTCCAACTTCAACAGATGTTACTTGTGCTAACCTACAGTTTCATCATGCTGGGCGCCTCGATTTACTGCAAAACTTCTCATTAACTATCCCTGGTGGGCAAATGACCGCCCTAGTAGGTAAATCAGGTTGTGGTAAAAGTACTGTCGTGAAACTGCTAGCAGGACTCTACTCACCCCAATCTGGCAATATTCAATATGGTCGTTACAATCAACAGGATGTGTCACTAGCCTGTTTGCGGCATTCTGTGGTTTTAGTTCCCCAAGAAGCCCACTTTTGGAGCCGCTCTATTATAGATAATTTCCGTTTTTGTCACCCAGATATAGAATTTGAGCAAATTGTTGAAGCTTGCGATTTGGTTGGAGCTTCGGAGTTTATTTCTCAACTACCAGATAAATATCAAACCGTACTGGGTGAATTTGGCGCCAATATTTCTGGTGGACAACGGCAGAGACTAGCGCTTGCACGAGCAATTGTTACTCAACCACCGATTTTAATACTTGATGAATCAACTTCTGCCCTAGATGCCTTAAGTGAAATAGACGTTATCGAGCGTTTAAAAAAGCATCGTCAGGGTAAAACCACGATTTTAATTAGTCATCGTCCACCTGTTATTCAACGTGCTGATTGGGTTGTAATGCTCGACAGTGGGCAAGTAAAAGCGAGTGGAACCGTGAGAGATTTACAATCCCAACCTGGAGAACACCATATTTTCTTAAGTTCTACGTTGCAATCGAAAACACACGCACTTTCATTTTAAGGATAATCTTAATGTTTACCAATACTGATGAACCGCCCTGTCCAACTCAAGAATTTTTACCACCTATGGAGCGTTGGGTGCAGTGGGGAGGAGTGTGGATTGTTGGTATTATGCTTGCTGCAAGCACACTTTCTTCCATCGCTCAATATCGGATGACCGTTAAAGCACCCGCAACAGTTCGTCCACTGGGTGAATTGCGATTAGTACAGGCAGAAACCACTGGAACGGTCGTACAAATCAATGTAACAGAGCATCAAAAGGTGCGCCGAGGTGATGTGATGGCTCGTATTGATGATGCTAAACTGCAAACTCAAAAAAATCAACTTGAGCAACGTATTCGTATTCGCCAATTACAACTTGCCCAAGTAGACACTTTTCTGGCAAAAGAACGACATGCTGGTATCCAACTCCAACAGTTGCAACTGCAAAATCAACTAATGTTAGATACCCAAACCCTCAACCAAGTCAAACTTGATTTGAGCAAAACAAAGATTGTGGCAATGCTTGATGGCGCCATTGCAAAACTGACCCTACGTAATGGGCAAACGGTGCAACCAGGTAACGAAATTGCCCAAATTGTCCCTAATAACTCATTACTTGTAATTAAAGCTTGGGTATCAACGCAGGATATTAGCCAAATTCGCGTTGGTCAAATTACTCAGTTACGTTTATCAGCTTGTCCTTATCCTGATTATGGCGCCCTTCCAGGAACAGTTAAAACAATCGCACCAGATGCTACACCAACCTCACCATCGTCCATACCTTTGTATGAAGTAACCGTGGCGCCGGAACGACTAGTTCTAAACCAGCAAGGCAAAATTTGTCAAGTACAAGTGGGGATGACAGGGCAAATTGATATTGTGACGCAGCAAGATACAATGCTACGAGCCTTCCTGCGGAAAGCCAGGTTAACCAGCAATACATAATACTAATTAAGTGTAATAATCGTAAATGCAATTATTGAAATGAGTCCTATGGACGTATTGGAACTGAAACGCGAAATTGAAACGTTGTCTCGCCGCCTGGGTAAAACCCAGGACTATCTTTGACCTACCTGCACTTACAGCTAAAATTCAAGATTTAGAACAAGTCTCAGCGCAGCCTGAGTTTTGGAACGACCAAACCAAAGCGCAGCAAACAATGCAAGAACTTGATGAAGTCAAGGCACACCTATCACAGTATCAACAGTGGCGCCGTAATTTAGAAGATACGAAAGCTGTTGTCGAACTGTTGGAGTTAGAATCTGACGAAGGACTGCTTAAAGAAGCAGAAACTACTGTCAACAAGCTCAACCGTGAACTCGATAATTGGGAATTAGAACAGTTACTTTCTGGTACTTACGATAAAGAAGGCGCCGTAATATCAATTAACGCAGGTGCAGGTGGTACAGATGCTCAGGATTGGGCGGAGATGTTGCTAAGAATGTACACTCGCTGGGGTGAAGACCACGGTTACAAAGTTAACTTGGTTGAAGAATCCGAAGGCGATGAAGCAGGAATAAAATCTGCGACAATCGAAATTACTGGGCGTTATGCCTACGGTTACTTACGTTCAGAAATGGGAACGCACCGCTTAGTGCGAATATCACCCTTTAATGCCAACGGCAAACGACAAACCAGCTTTGCTGGTGTTGAGGTAATGCCACAAATTGATAGTAGTGTCCAGCTAGATATACCAGAAAAAGACTTAGAAATCACCACATCTAGGTCAGGTGGTAAAGGTGGACAAAACGTCAACAAAGTAGAAACTGCCGTGCGTATCGTTCACCTTCCTACTGGTATAGCTGTACGTTGTACCGAAGAACGCAGTCAGCTACAAAACAAAGATAAAGCTCTCGCACGCTTGAAAGGCAAACTATTAGTTATAGCCCAACAACAGCGTGCCAAAGAAATTGCCGAAATTCGCGGTGATATCGCTGAGGCATCTTGGGGCAACCAAATTCGTAACTACGTATTTCACCCTTACCAACTTGTCAAAGATTTACGTACCAACTTGGAAACCACAGCCATCAACGATGTCATGAACGGTGAACTCGACCCATTTATTCAATCCTACCTCAGACAAGAAAATCAATTGGTCGAAACCTAGGCGCCCATAGAGACGTTACATGTAACGTCTCTACATTGGCAAACTGGCACGCCATATTATCAACAAACTGTTACATTAATAGTGAGGATTTGTGAGCAAATCATTATGAGTAATTCTTCTACCGAACCAAAACCCAGTTACGTCAAGCTCGCCATGCGAAACATGGTGCAAAAGCGTCTTACATCTCTCAAGCATTTTGCTTTAACAACCGTGGGGTTATTAGCTGTATTAATTGGGCTAGCTTACCTAACCCGTTAGTTAAAGCTTTTGTGTCTTTAAAAATGTTTGTGATGTGGGGTTGATAAATAAACCGTGCTGGTTGAACTGTGTGTACAAAATTGTTTTGATGAACTTCGCGACAGCGAAGAAACGCGCGTTATCTATAACGATGCTCAAGTTCCCTTAGAAACTTGGGAAAATTGGTTTAGTGCTTGGTTAGAATTTAACCAATTTGAGGCGCCAAAAGAACATTCAGGTTATGAGATAGCATTGCGTTTGACAAACGACGCGGAAATTCACTCTTTAAACTCTCAATATCGTCACCAAGATAAACCAACAGATGTACTAGCTTTTGCAGCACTGGAGGTTGACTCTCCTGATTTCGAGCAGGATGATTCACCTTTATACTTGGGCGATATCATTATTTCCGTCGAAACAGCATTCTTACAAGCGCAACAACAAGGTCATACGCTATTAACTGAACTTGCGTGGTTAAGCGCACATGGATTGCTACATTTATTGGGATGGGACCATCCGGATGACGAATCTCTAGAAAGAATGTTAAAACAGCAAGTGACAATGCTGAATCAGATAGGTATTTCTATTGATATAAATTAGTGTTAAGATTTGCTTGCATCGGTTTAGGTGGTGCTAGGTACAGCTTGGCAAACGGCGGCAGAGCGCTTCTTTAAGTAAGTGTTATAAAATTTATGTTAATTGGAGATAAATTTTTGATTAACTTGTCACCTATGTCTAAAGTTTTTGTATAATTCGCCCAAAATATCGATGAAAGCGACCAGTACTAGTGCCATAATTTACTTGTCGATTGTCATCTTAAGCGTATATTAGATTAAAACCAATTTTGCTATCTTAATTACCTATTTATATGTCTATGTCGCAGAAATTAACACCACTAACTAAACTTAACCCTATAGAGCCTGTTGTGTCCGAAGAACGGCAACTATCCTGGAAGGTTGCCTCAAATTTATTTGTCAGCTTTAAGTATGCTTGGGCTGGTGTCAGTTACGCATTTAGAACACAGCGTAATTTTCGCATCCATGTTTGTGTTGGTACATTAGCCATTGGACTCTCACTTCTATTACATTTACAAGGTGTGGAAATCGCTGTAATTGCCATAACTAGCGGTTTAGTTTTAGCTCTAGAGCTAGTAAACACAGCCATTGAATCACTAGTTGATTTAACAGTAAAACAAACGTATCATGAACTAGCTAAAATCGCAAAAGATTGTGCTGCTGCTGCCGTACTAATTTCAGCTTTAGTCGCAGTACTTGTTGCAGCGACACTTTTATTACCTCCATTAGTCAAGCTTGTACTGGCACAACTGTAATTAGAAATCAATTAGTACATAAACACCATAAAGATTCAGGCTAATAGAATAATTAAATTTGATTATCGTATTGAGATGGCTTTAAAATCCTGCAAGAATCATAGACAATGCTTTGATTGATAAAATACAGGAGTTATTGTCACGGTGCTAATAGTCATCGATAACTACGATAGTTTTACATATAACTTAGTTCAATATTTAGGAGAGCTTGCAGTAGATTTTCCTGTTGCAGCAGATATCCAAGTTTTTCGCAATGATAAAATATCAATCGAAGAACTGCGTGCTATCTCTCCTGATGGAATTGTCATATCTCCAGGTCCTGGGCGCCCAGAAGATGCAGGTATCTCACAATTAATAATTGAGCAACTTGGGGAAACGATGCCCATTTTAGGCGTGTGCTTAGGGCATCAAAGTATTGGTCAAGTATTTGGCGGTAATATAACGAGAGCCAAAGAACTTATGCACGGCAAAACTTCCCAAGTGTCGCATACTGGGGTTGGTGTTTTCAAAGGTATCGAAAACCCGATGACTGCGACTCGTTATCACAGCTTAATTATTGACCGCGATACCTGCCCCGAAGTGTTAGAAATTACAGCTTGGATTGATGATGGCACAATAATGGGCGTGCGTCATCGGAACTATCCACATATTGAAGGCGTCCAATTTCATCCAGAGAGTGTTCTTACTACCTCTGGTAAGCAGTTGCTACGTAATTTTCTGGAACAATTACAGGCGAGAAAAAATTAATGAAACGAAGAGAGTTGATAGGCTATGCTGGCGCTGGGCTAGCTACAGGATTAATTGCGACTTTGGCTAACTCGACTAAGTCTTTGGCACAAGCTGGTGGGTTATCGGTACAGTGGTTGGGTCACACCTGTTTTTTGTTTACTGGTGGTGGTCTCAGAATTTTAGTCAATCCGTTTCGGACGCTTGGCTGTACTGCTGGGTATCGCGCTCCTAAAGTAGCAGCTGATTTGGTTATGATTAGCAGTCAACTTTTTGATGAAGGTGCAGTTGAGGGTTTACCCGGTAATCCTAAGTTGATTTACGAACCTGGTGTTTACGACTTTAAGGGTATCAAATTTCAAGGAGTCGGAATTGACCATGACCGTAAGGGTGGAAAACAATTTGGAATTAATGCTGCTTGGAGTTGGAGCCAAGCAGGTATTAAAATTACCCATTTAGGCGCCCCAGCAGCACCTTTGTCATTCGAGCAAAAAGTTTTGTTTGGGCGCCCAGATATATTATTCGTACCCGTAGGTGGTGGTCCAAAAGCATACAATGCAACTGAAGCCAAACAAGCAATTCAGGCATTAAACCCTAAACTAGTAGTTCCCACCCACTTTCGTACCCAAGCTGCTGACCCTAAATTATGCGACATTTCACCACTCGATGAGTTTCTTACTGTCATGCAGGGTACACCCATCAGACGTAGTAACAGCGACACAATTTCACTTTCGCCCCGCAATTTACCAGAAAACACT
The DNA here is from genome assembly GCF_003991905.1 of Dulcicalothrix desertica PCC 7102. Classification (GTDB taxonomy): domain Bacteria; phylum Cyanobacteriota; class Cyanobacteriia; order Cyanobacteriales; family Nostocaceae; genus Dulcicalothrix; species Dulcicalothrix desertica. Next base: position 252,726 of record NZ_RSCL01000003.1, read on the forward strand.
ACAATTCAAGTTTTGAGTTATAGATTTTAGGCAACGGATACAACGGATGTAACGGATAAGTGATTTTAAATAATTAGGTTTTGTTTTTAACCCATAGCCCATCCGTTACATCCGTTCATCATCCGTTGCCACTATTCTGGGCGCAATCGCGTTAATTTTAACGTGAAGGCGCCCTCGCTAGCTTCACTTCCAAAACTACGTACACGAATAATATAGTTTCCAGCCTTGGTGATGCGCTCGAACAACATCGAGTTAGTTGTTCCTTCTGCGGCATCGTCGTTTTCGCCAATAATTACACCTTTGGCGCCGATTAAGGTGACAATAGTATCAAAGCTATCAGACTTCAAGTCGATAACAATTTGGTCTCCCTCACGTAAATTAATGATAAAATCGCGTGCAAAACCACCAGACCCAGTGGGAAAATCAGACTTTGTTAATTTATCCTTAATTTCCCTACCAATTGGCAGAGTTATTGGATTATATGCTCGCCTTAGTGTTGTAGCTAGACTTATTGGTACATTTATTTGATTAATTAATATTACAGTTGAAGCTATTACGATTCGTATTACAAAATTCATAGTTAGTTACTATATGTCACACATCTGAAATTTGCCTACGTAATCTTACCAGCGAATGAGCAAATATTACGAACAGAATTATATGCTAGATGATTTGTTAATTTTTGAGAAATTCTGGGAACACTAAATATGTAATCACTGTATTTAGTACCTATTGCCAACAAAATGTTTGCACTGTCTCGTCAATTCGTAGGAACATCACTTGCAACTTTATTATGTGTCATTGGAGTAACATCACTTCAATACCCACGCATGAATAAAATGCTTGCGACAAAGCAGGGGTTATCTTCTGAAGCATTAGAACGTGACGTACTAGCTGAAAAAGCACGTTTAAACCTGCTGGAAAAAATACCCTCGTTTGGCTACGATAACTTACTTGCCAACTGGATGTATCTCAGCTTTCTACAATACTTTGGTGACGATGAAGTTCGTGCAAAAACAGGTTATGCTTTAAGTCCTGAATACTTTGAAATTATCCTCAAACACGACCCACGCTTTCGGTTGGCATATTTAGCACTTTCCACAAGTACATCCATGTACGCTGCAATGCCCGAACGTTCAGTCAAAATTACAGAACAAGGTTTAAAAAAACTTACTCCTTGGGCGCCTCTCGATTCATACTATGTATGGCGATATAAAGGAGTAGATGAGCTATTATTTCTAGGAAATTCTCAAGCTGCCAGAAAATCATTTCAATCAGCAGCAGACTGGGCAAGCAAGCATTCAGACGAAGATAGTAAACTTTCTGCCAGTATTTCTCAAGGTACAGCAAACTTCCTCGCACGCAACCCCAACAGTAAACGCGCACAAATCTCAGCTTGGGGAATGGTACTACAAAATCAAATTGACAAAGAAACAGAAAAACGTGCGATTCGTGCTATTGAAGCTCTAGGTGGTCAAGTTGTCAACACTCCTCAAGGTAATCAAATCAAATTTCCTCAAAACGACTAGGTTCCGTTATGTCATGCAGCTTATATCATGCATATGTCATGCTGAGGAACGAAGCATCTCTAACCAAGTTCCAGGTAATAGTAAGGCCGCCACTGGCGACCCTACAATGACTATTGATTAAAGAACACTGTTCGTGTATTATCATCAATACAGAACAACGTTCGTTAATAAAGAATTAAGTGCCGCAAGTAAAAAAAGAAGATATAGAAAGGCGCCTTTTAGCATCAGCAAAACAGGAATTTTTGAAGCATGGCTTTAAAGGCGCCAACCTGAGAGCTATTGCGCTGGGAGCAAATATATCTTTATCGAATGTATATAGTTATGCCAAAGATAAAGATGAACTTTTTAATAGAATTTTAAAAGATGTAACTCGTGACTTGGACAGAGTAGAAGAGTATTTCAAAAACTATCAGCCTCTTACAATCAACTTTGATTCATTAGATATTCAGAAAAGTCGGATGAAGCTAGCTGTTGAATATAGTGATAGAAACCGTAATGAGCTAAATCTTTTATTCAATCTTTCAAAAGGTTCTTCTTTAGAGGATTATCCAGAAAAAATAGTTGAAGGATATTCTGAAAACTGTATAACTTTTTTAAAATACATCAGGCAGAATAATCAGGAATTAAAGTTTCAAGAGCCTTCACAGTTTTTTTTCCAAAGCGTTGCTCGTTTTGCATTAAAAGCATTTGCAGAAATGGTTAAACAAGATTTGCCTATCCAAGAAATGGAGAAAATAGCTAACGAAATTGTTGAATACAATTTTTATGGCTTTAGAGGACTAGCAAAAATTAACGATAATTAATACTAGGAGCTTTATATGAAAACACACCTAAAGCATAACATTCCAAAACTTGTGATTTCTCCGTCAGTAACTCAGGAGCAAGCAGAAGCTTCAATGATGCTGCTTCAAAACTTTAACCAATGTATTATGGGATTAGCGCACTTTTCAGGCATGACCCCTTGGGAACGTCATCAAGACGACGAGTTCCTGCAAATCTTGGAAGGGAAAGTTGATGTTATAATTTTAACCCCTGAAAAAACTATTACTGAAAGCTTACAAGAGGGTGAATGTTTTGTAGTGCCAAAGGATGTATGGCATAAACAATCTTCATCGGAAGGAGTAAAGCTAATGTTTATTACTTCCCTTGAAGGAAATCAAACATCAATGGAAGAATACCCACAGTAAATTTCTACACACAGAGGTTAAACCTATTTTTTGGTATAATAATAAACTCATCAATTCCCAAACCATTGAGTTAGACATTAATAATCCAGGGTTATTATACGGCGCCACCATTTTTACAACGCTGCGAGTATATGACTCTCTGGATAATCCTTTGACACAATGGCAAGCACATCTCGCACGCATTAAAACTTCCTTAAATCATTTTAGCTGGCAGCAACCTAACTGGGACTCTATACGTAATGGCGCCGTATTAATGAAACAGCATTTTCCCGTATTGCGAGTAACAGTGTTTCCTGATGGCAAAGAGTGGATAACTGGGAGAATGCTTGCTTCTGACTTAAAAGAATTGCAAAAACATGGAATCACAGCAAGTGTAGTTCAAGATTATTATCGTTCATTACCTGGTCATAAAACAGGAAATTATCTGGCGCCAATTTTAGCGAAAACAGATGCTGCTCAAAATCATAATTCTCAAGAAGCTATATTTATAGACGAAAAAGGAAACTGGTTAGAAACAACTACAGGTAATCTTTGGGGGTGGAAAGATAACTGTTGGTGGACTCCTCCCCTGTCTACGGGTATTTTACCAGGAATCGCGCGCGAGTATATAAGAACTAATTTGATTCAGCAAAATCAGGTAGTGCGCGAAGACGTTTGGAATATAAAGTTAGTTAAAAGCTTTGAAACGCTTGCTTACAGTAATTGTATAGTAGAAATTATACCTATCCATACTGTTGTTACAGATACGGGTACATTAACATATGGCGCCCAACATCCAAGTTTAATAAAGTTACAAGCATTGTTTCAAAAGGATTAATATCATGATAAGATTTAAAAAAATATTTACTATAATAATTGCTGTTGGTTATTTGGCATTTGAAGTTAAGACAAGTTTTGCACAAACTATACCTCAAGAAATGAATAAAATTCGGCAATTAGAACAATGGCGTTACAGTCAGTTTATTCAAGAAGTCGAAAACGGTAACGTCGAGAAAGTTAATCTTTACCAAGACCGTACTACAGCAATAGTAACTCGTAAAAATGAGACTAAACACAAAAGGGTAACTTTAGTTGATGACCCTGAATTAATTAATATTCTTATAGACAAAAATATTGATATTGATGTTATACCCGAACGACCTCAACCGATGTATGACAAACTTTCAACATGGTCATATAGTCAACTGCTGCGAGAGGTCAAAAACGGTAACGTCAAGCAAGCTATGATGTCTTCAGATGGTTACACTGCATTAGTTTTTTATAAAAACGAACCAACACTAAAATTAGTTCATTTAATTAATGACCCTAAACTAATTAACTATCTTGTCAATAAAGTTGACATTACAGTTTTACCAGCGGGTAAAGGGACTGACATTCTAGTTATAGAATATACAGACAAGAAAACAGAAGCAAATATAAGAGAAAAACCTCCTGAAAATCAACAATGGAGTTACAGTAAGCTAATTCAAGAAATCGATAAGAATAATATAGCCAGCGTTACCATCAATCAAGACGTTTCTGAATTGAACGCAATTTCAAAAAATGGTTCAAACAGTCAATTAGTCTATTTAGTTAAAAATCCGAAGCTTATTGAAACATTAATTAAAAACAATGTTCATATTACTGTTATACCAGAAAGCACTCATGTGCAAGACAAAAAATTTGAACAGCTAAAATATAGTAATTTGATTCAAGAAGCTTCAAATGCCAATATTAAACAAATAAATGTGTATCAAGACCGTCCTGTAGCGCTTGTGACACTTAAAAATGACGCGAAGACAAAACTTGTTTATCTACCACAATATCCAAGCCTAATCAGTACATTAGTTCGGTATGAAGTAGATATTAGTGCTATCCCTAAAAAAACAGATGAGAAAGATAAGCGACTCGAACAATGGTCATATACGAAGTTTATTCAAGAAGTGAAACGTGGCGCCGTAGAACGTGTGTTGTTAAGTGCAGACCGAACTAAAGTTATAGTAACGAGTAAGGGTGATGCTAAGAGGAAGCTTGTTTACTTAGCTGATGACCCAGAGTTAATTAATACTTTGACTACTAACAACGTTGATATCTCGGTTTTGCCTTAAGTTTAGTCTTGTGGAGTGGGCATCCTTGCCCGCCCTCTATATTAGATGGGGCACATTGGATGGACATATTTGGATGGGACGGGCAGGGATGCCCGTTCCACAAGATTATATTTCTACAAGATTATATTTTTACGAGATTGTGGTTTTGTAGTGTAATCCCTCTATACATACTCAGGCGCCTACAAGGGTTGGCTCGCTAGAATATATCTTCAAGGGTTTGGTGTCCACTTAGGCGCCAAGCTTAATGTAACGAAGTTGACTGAGGGTTATAGAATTTTTTTTGCTTTTACATGAATATGAGAGCATTTTGCGATACCTTAAGATAAGTTAACATAATTCTTAACTACACCCAGTTGATTTCGGAACGCTCTGCGGTTCTCTCATAAACAAGAGGCGCCAAGGCGACAGCACAAAATGTACAGGAGGACTCACTTCGGTGAATAGTAACAACAACAATAATAATAATAAAAAGTGGAGAAGCGCAGGGCTGTACGCACTGCTGTTTATTGTAGTCATAGCGTTGGGAACAGCGTTTTTTGACAAGCAGCCTCAAAACAGGGAAACATGGCGCTATAGCCAGTTTATTCAGGAAGTAGAAAAAGGTAACGTCGCACAAGTAAGACTGAGTGCTGACCGTACACAAGCTATTGTTAAGTCACAAAGTGGTAATCAAGTATTGGTTACTTTGGTTGAGGACCCACAATTAATTAATACGCTTACCGAGAAAAACGTAGATATTAGCGTTTTGCCTCAAACCGATGAAGGTTTCTGGTTTAAGGCACTTAGCAGTTTATTCTTCCCAGTATTACTACTAGTAGGTTTATTCTTTTTACTTCGCAGAGCGCAAAATGGTCCAGGTAGCCAAGCGATGAACTTTGGTAAGTCGCGCGCTAGGGTACAAATGGAACCACAAACCCAAGTTACCTTTGGTGATGTTGCGGGTATTGACCAAGCGAAGTTGGAATTAAACGAAGTTGTAGACTTCCTTAAAAATGCTGACCGCTTTACTGCTATTGGCGCCAAAATTCCTAAAGGTGTATTGTTAGTTGGACCTCCAGGAACAGGTAAAACCTTATTAGCACGTGCGGTTGCGGGTGAAGCTGGTGTACCTTTCTTCTCTATCTCTGGTTCAGAGTTTGTAGAGATGTTTGTTGGTGTAGGTGCTTCTCGTGTACGTGACTTGTTCGAGCAAGCAAAAGCGAATGCACCTTGTATTGTATTTATAGATGAAATTGACGCAGTAGGTCGTCAACGTGGCGCCGGTTTAGGTGGTGGTAACGACGAACGTGAACAAACCCTTAACCAGTTGCTCACCGAAATGGATGGTTTTGAAGGTAACACAGGTATTATTATCATCGCTGCTACCAACCGTCCCGACGTATTAGACGCAGCCTTATTACGTCCTGGTCGTTTCGACCGTCAGGTAGTAGTAGACCGTCCTGACTACGCTGGTCGTGTAGAAATTCTCAAAGTACACGCACGTGGTAAAACTTTAGGTAAAGACGTAGACATCGAACGTATTGCACGTCGTTCACCTGGGTTTACTGGTGCTGACTTGTCGAACTTGCTCAACGAAGCAGCAATTTTGGCCGCACGTCGCAACCTCACCGAAATTTCGATGGACGAAATTAACGATGCTATCGACCGCGTATTAGCAGGTCCAGAGAAGAAAGACCGTGTTATGAGCGAGCGTCGTAAGCAGTTAGTAGCGTACCACGAAGCAGGTCACGCTTTAGTTGGTGCATTAATGCCCGACTATGACCCAGTACAAAAAATTAGCATTATCCCACGTGGTCGTGCAGGTGGTTTAACTTGGTTTACTCCTTCTGAAGACCGGATGGACAGCGGACTTTACAGTCGCTCCTACTTAGAAAACCAAATGGCTGTTGCATTAGGTGGACGTATTGCTGAAGAATTAATCTTTGGTGACGAAGAAGTTACCACAGGTGCTTCCGGTGACTTACAACAAGTTGCACGAGTTGCCCGTCAAATGGTGACACGCTTCGGGATGAGCGACAAACTTGGACCTGTAGCTTTAGGGCGCCAGCAAGGTAACATGTTCTTAGGTCGTGACATCATGTCCGAGCGCGACTTCTCCGAAGAAACAGCAGCTTCTATCGACGAAGAAGTACGTAAGTTAGTAGACGTAGCTTACATACGCGCGAAAGAAGTATTAGTAAAAAACAAACTCATCCTCGACAAACTAGCAGATATGTTAGTTGAAAAAGAAACCGTAGACGCAGAAGAACTGCAAGACCTACTCGCTAACAACGACGTACAAACCGCAGCATTCGCGTAATTCAAAAATGTAATGTAGAGACGTGATATATCACGTCTCAAATTGTAAGGTTGCCATTGGCGACCTTATTTTTTGTTAATATTTTTATACTGCAATTAAATGCAAATCCCCCCAACCCCCCTTAATAAGGGGGGCTAAAAAATACTTTTTTTTTCACTCTTTAATTAATGGAAGCTAAAAAACTCTTTCCCCCCTTATTAAGGGGGGCTAGGGGGGATTTTTAATGTATGTTTTAATTATATAAAATAAAGGACAACCAGCTATCAATTTACTCATCTTCATCTTCATCATATTCATCACCTTGTGCTGTTTTAATTACCGCTTTAATACAATAAACAGACTCCTGAATATAATAACCAGCAGCACCAACATTTTCAAAAACATCTTTGAATAGTGGATGAGTTACAGGAAACAGTTTCATTAAGTGCTGATTAATCTGCTCTAATTCTTGCTGAATCTGTGATAATTGGTTTACATCATCCATAATGTAATTATTAAATACTCACAATATTTTAGCTAGTAGGTAGGTGGTAAGATATCGCAAACATTAACTACTAAATCAGGGAAATGTAACGGTGAAATTGTTTTATCTTCACTCAAAACAATTTTGCTTTTGTAACCTTCCTGTGTTGGTTGCCGATAAACATATAATTCACGGTCAATTACATCTAGTACCCAATAATCAGCAATATTCGCTTTTGCATAAGCTTTACCCTTGGTCTCACAGTCAAACTTTAAGCTACTATCTGCAACTTCGATAATCAAATAAACTTCTTCGGGTGTAGGATGGTGGTCAGCGTAATCTAAAGGGTCTATTTTGACTACAGCTATATCAGGTTCTGGTTCGGAATTTTTGCTTAAAGCTACTGGGTCTTGGACAGATATCCACGCACGATCCCCTAAACGCCTTTGCAGTAATTTGTCAATTCTTCCAACCGCACACGTGTGTGCTGTTCCCTTTGCGCTCTTCCAAATAACTTTGCCTTCAAGAAGCTCTACTCGTTCTGAATTGTCTATAATACCAGTCTCAGCCATGCGATGGTATTCCTTGACTGTCCACAAACGAAGGTTAAAGGTTGTTTCTATACTTTGCATGGCTCAAAAATATCCTCAACAGACAAAGCGTTATTTATATGATACACAACTTGGAGCTATTGGCTGTTCCCGGCGCCTTATGCTGCTCTTACCTAGCGTGTAGCATTATTAAAATGTTTTTTAAACAACATATATTGCTTTTATCGTTATATTGATATAGATTATCAATTAATTGTCACTAAGTAGCACCAAAAGGTATTGTACAGTTATGCAAGTGAAAGTGGTAAAAGCTATTGCTCCGCATTTAGCGTTATTAGGGTTAACGATAGGCGCCTTTGGATGTAGCCAAGAAACAGCAACAAATACTCCTAGTAGTCCAGACGCAGTAGCAACACCTGCTGCAAATACTACTCAGAGTGCTGGAAATGCGATAAAAGTAGCCTTCCCCAGTCGTTCAGATTCAACAGACTTACAGAATAAAGCGAATGCTGTCGCTGCATATTTATCAAAAGAAATTGGCAGCCCAGTAGAAGCAGTTGTAGGAGATGACTCTGCTGCTGTAGAAGCATTGCGTGCAAATCAAGCAGATGTTGCATTTTTGAGTAGCCGTCCAGCAATAAAAGCAGAACAACTTGCAGGCGCCAATTTATATTTAGCAGAAGTTCGCCCAAGCTATTCAGGCAAGCAAACCTATAACTCCGTATTTATCGTTCCAAAAGATAGTCCTCTACAAAGCAAAGGTTCAGCAAAAGAAACTCTGCAACAACTCAAAGGTAAAAAAATGGCGTTTACTTCGCCAACCTCCGGTTCAGGGTTTATCTTCCCTGTTAGCGAATTAGTAAAACAAGGATTTGTGCCCAACCGAGACAAACTCGATGGTTTCTTTGGACAAGTCAGTTACGGTGGTAACTATAGTAAAGCACTACAAGCAGTCTTACGGGGACAAGCAGAAGTTGCAGCAGTCTCAGAATATGCGCTCCAACCACCTTACATTACAGCCGAAGAAGGTAAAAAGCTGCGAGTTCTCCATGCAATACCCAACGTACCTGCACATGGAATAGCAATAGATGATGACGTTCCAGCAGAAAAGCGCGATAAAATCGTAAATGCGTTATTGAAATTAAATCAAAAAGAAAACAACAAACTTTTAAGCGGCTTATACAACTCCACCGAACTTGTTAAAGTTGACCACAAAACACATTTACAAGGAATGCGCGAAGCACTCAAGACAGTAGCCATTGACCCATAGAGTCACAATTATAATCCCCCCAACCCCCGCGCGGAAGGGGGGCTAAGAATAGCCTTTTATTCTCCTCTTATTAAGGAGTTTAAAAATAGACTCTTATTCCCCCCTTCCGCGCGGGGGGCTAGGGGGGATTTCCTAATGATATGCTTTAATTCAATACCTTTAAAATATCCTTTAAAATGAATTCAAAGCATCTCACAAAATAAAATAGCAAACAAGCATTTCGCACAAAATTACTAATATGTCTTGCTAGCATACCCTTTTGGGTATTAATTAAGATCGTGGAATATTACCCGATGTCCAGGCGGCACACTTAATTGTCGTAATTGAAGTGTTACCATTTTAATAGTATTTTATATTTGACTTAGTAGCTCTATTATTACATATAATCCAACGTAAGCTTTAATTTTGGGTAATATCCATTACCAGTAACTTCAACCGCACGGTTTCTTTATCAACGTTCCTCTTGCTAAAAATGATTACTATTCTTTGCTATCAGCGCTTGGGCAGTGTTTGTCCTTGCATGTTTAAATAATATTTGGCGCCCATACCATAAATTTGGTATTGTTAGCACAATTTTACCTGATGCATGAGACTGCACGGAAACAGTTTATAATAGGGTACAGTAAAATTGGAAGCCAAGTTATCATATATGTTAAAAAAAACAGTTACTATAGATGATTCTGTATCAATTCGCTTACCAGAAGAAATAATTAAAGCCTTGGGCTTAAATCCTGGTAGTGAAGTAGAGTTAGAAGTAGTCGGCAATACTTTAGTTATCCGCCCAGAAACAGAAAGAAAGCGCTCTACACAATTTCTAGAAACGTTTCAGTCTGTCCTTGAGAAAAGAAAGTCAGCATATGAGGAATTGGCAAAAGGAGAATCATCATAAAAATGAATTTTCCAGATAAATTTGATGTGATAGCCGTTCATGCTCAATTAATCGCTGTTACAGGAGGTAGTCAAGGACTACGAGACGAAGGCACCCTAGAATCAGCACTTGCGGCACCCTTAAATAGACTATATTATGAGCAAGCAAGTTTAATTATTTGTGCTGCGACTTATGCTTTCCACCTTACCCAAGCTCATGCATTCATTGACGGGAATAAAAGAATCGCAGCAGCTATTACAGAAACGTTTTTAGAAACGAATGGGGCACAATTAGACATGAGTAATGAGGAAATCGTCACTCTATTTTTGGATATTGCTGCCGGACGTATGAGCCGCGATGATATAGAAATTTTATTTTTACAAAAAGTTTTTTTGAAGGACGAGTAGTAAAGTTGGTTGACAATTGTATTTTTAATGTGCCAAGCTTAAGCTTAATCTTAATATTTATTTTAGGTTCTCTGCATTATTAGTAACTTCAAGCGCACGGTTTGCTTATCAGCATCAGCATTTTAGGAATGATTATTATTGCTCACTATCAGCACTTAGAATATGTTTGTCCTTTTATATTTAAGCATGTGTAATGGCTAGAGTGTAAATTAGGAATTTAACCATTTCTGAATTCATCTAATGCTCAGTTTGAAAGAAAAATTTCGAGTGAAAATACCGATATGCAAATAATCAGTATATACACTCAGCCCTCTATAGGTTTTAATTACTAATATAGAAAATTAAATATGCTTTGTTTCAACCTTAGTAAGTTTCAATATCAAAAATTAAATGAACAATAATACTGACCCTAATTATCAGAGCGAATATTCACCTTGGAATCCTTTTCTACCAACTAAGAGAGACATAGAAAGAAGTGAAGAATTATCCAAAAAAGAACCTTGGGTAGCTGGAGTTTTGAGCTTTCTTCTCCTACCCGCCGCAATGATTTATTTGAACCGAGGAGTAAACAATCTCAAAATTGTAGGATACGTATTTGTCATTGCCTTTGCCGTTGGACTTACAACATATAATAGCAAAAATGAGAAAGAGCTTGATGCAATAGGTAACTTGATAGGAGTATGTGGTCAAATAGCAGCAACTGCAGAAAACATAAGGGCAGTTACTCTCGCGCGTAAACGAGTATCTTAATGCATTTGCCCTTTTACTTTACCTGTTAATCCATACGTCCCTAAATAAACCCGTCACGTAAGCTGTGCTGTACTTACATTATAGCCTTTTACAAAATGGCAGCAGTCGAAACTCAACAAACAGTCACAATATATAAGGCGCCTCTTCTAAATACATTTCTATTACTTCTTCTCCGTCACCAATGGCTTCTTCACGAGTTTTTCCGTGGGTACAAGGCATAACGACGCGCTCGTTAAACTCTGGGATAGTAACTAGAAAAAGCTCATCTTCATCACTCCACTGAATAATCATACTATATTGATTCATAAATCTTCTCTAAGTTCAGGCAGGGAATCATCGTGACTCAAAAGCATCAGCTTGAAAGATTTTTAATGCTTGACCTAGTTCGTGTATTGCCATCTCTTCTTTTAATTGTGCTTTTTTCTCTGCTATTTTTGCAATTCTTGCAGCAGAAAAATCTTGAGTAAGACGTGAAAATTTATGATGTCCTGCCATATTAAGCCTAACTCTCTTTAATACAACTAGAAAAAATACCTTCGCGCAGACAGCTTGAGATTACATGACATAAATTAGCTCTTTCTTTACAGACTCACGGATTTGAGGCTTTAAGGTTTTCCAGGTTACTAAATCTACCCTACTTCCCAGTTGTTCCTCCAAGTAAAACTTTATATCCATGTAACGGTCAAAAGTTATAGGTGGTTCTAAATCAATTAATATATCGATATCGCTATCTGTAGTTGCTTCATCCCTAGCAGCAGAACCGAATACAGCTAGAGAGTGAACGCCTAAGCTTTTCAAATTTGCTTTTATGCTGACTAATATATCGATTACTTGGTCGCACGGCATAAAGTTTATCGATAATCTTACGCGCTTCGTCAATGTTACCACAATACATAAGGGAGAATGTGGCGCCACAAGTCGCGCATATTATAAACCGAGTCCCAAGTGTAATTTTAGCGCAGCATCAACTAAAACCATCAACTCTTCGCTTAAGCTACCTACAACCTCACCAGTTATACGTTCTTTAGAAATTGTCCGCACTTGTTGCGCTTGTACTTTAGAAGGTCTGGATAAATTGCTATCTTCTGAGGAAATCAAAACTTCAAATGGATAAACGCGCGTTACGTTAGAAGTAAGCGGCAAAATTGTTACTGTGGTGGAAGTACGATTATTTGCATTATTGCTTACTATCAAGACCGGACGACGTTTACCCATTTCTGAACCCACCACAGGACTAAGGTCGGCGTAAAAAATATCACCACGTTTCATCTGCCAATCCATCCGCAACTGTCACATCCCAAGCACTGTCAACCTCAGCAGAAGCTAATCGTAATCGCTCTTCTAGTTCCCGGTTTCGCAGTAACTCCAATGCTTCCTCAATTACTTGAGAACGGGACTTACATCCTTTGCTCAGTTTATAGTTTTCAATAAACTCTACTAAAGATGGTGGCAAGGATATAGATAATTTCTCTACGTTCATATTCCTACTATTGGTAGTAAAACTTTTCCTACCAACATAGTAGCTTAGTTTTTGACCCTGAAGTCAAAATAGGTTAGCTAGTATATCAACTTCAGCTTAAGAATTGGAAGCTCATCTACTACGGCACTATGCTATTCTCCTACAGTGAGGTTAGCCAAGCGACCTTAACGTAGTACAACTGAAGATAAATGTATATAATAATGAATATTTGAAACCCATATGCCAAGAAAAGATATCTACCATGATACAGTCAAAGTAGCTTTACAAAAAGCAGGCTGAACAGTTACCCGTGAGCAGTTTCCTCTTAAAATAGGTAATAAGCGTTTATCTATTGATTTAGGAGCAGAACGTTTAATTAGTGTGGAAAGAGGAATTAAAAAATTCTGGTTGAAGTCAAGAGTTTTGTTGGTGAATCAGATGTTAAAGATTTAGAGCAAGCTCTAGGGCAATATGTTTTATATCGTCAAGTTTTAAATGAGATGGGTGATAATAGAGAATTATATCTAGCCGTAACTGCAACAATTTTTAATAGTGTATTTAATATAGAGTTAGGACAAGTACTATTAAGGAATAAAATTATCAAATTAGTTGTATTCGATGACATAACGGAGGAAATAGTTCAATGGATACCAGATTGAAGTACCAAGAGATAATCAAAAAAATATTAATAGAAAACGCCGAATATCGCGCATCAATACCAGATTGCTATGATTCTCAAGTTTTATTTGACGATGAGCGAGGGCGTTATTTAGTTTTAGATATTGGTTGGGATAAAGATAGTTACTTACACACCACTCCTATACATATTGATTTAATTGGTAATAAAGTTTGGATTCAATATGATGATACGGAGGAAGGTGTTGCTAATGATTTACTAGCAGCAGGAATTCCAAAAAACGATATTGTACTTGGTTTCCGCAATCCTAGAGTCAGGGAATATACAGGTTTTGCAACGAAATAGTGTTTAGTATAAGTATTGTGTGGCGCCCTTCAAAATGGAAGGGTGAAAAATTATTCAAACAAGCTTTTGAAGCAGACATGACACTAACTATATTAATCTTATGCACTCTTTAACAAGTTTACTAGAGTAGCCAGTTCAATTTTGCCGTCTTTATAAATTCCTTCAATGGTTTGTAGCATTATTGTTAAACTCCTGTCTAAATTGCAGGCTTATTATATTTTAGGCTATTAACCAATATCTCAAAGTAAAATTTTATATTTATGTATTAGTCAAAAGTTACCTGTAACTGCATCATTGCTAGCAACAGAACTAAATACAGCTAGAGAATAAACACAATCGCTATTCAAATTTGCTTTTATGCTGACTAAACATATCGAGTACTTAATCGCGCGGCATAAAGTTTATCGATAATCATATGCACTTCGTCAATGTTACCACAATTTATAAGGGAGAAGCGGCGCCACAAGTCGCGCATATTATAAACCGAGTCCTAAGTGTAATTTTAACGCGGCATCAATTGATGACATCAACTCTTCACTTAAACTACCCACAACGTCGCTGGTTAAACGTTCTTTAGAAATTGTTCGCACTTGTTGCGCTTGTGCTTTAGATGGTCTAGATAAATTGCTATCCTCTGGCATAATCAAAACTTCAAATGGATAAACGCGCGTTACGTTGGAAGTAAGCGGCAAAATCGTTACTGTGGTGGAAGTACGATTATTTGCATTATTGCTTACTATTAAGACCGGACGACGTTTACCCATTTCTGAACCTACCACAGGACTAAGGTCGGCGTAAAAAATATCACCACGTTTCATCTGCCAATCCATCCGCGACTGTCACATCCCAAGCACTGTCAACCTCAGCAGAAGCTAGTCGGTAAGCTTCTTCTAGTTCCCGGTTTCGCAGTAATTCCAATGCTTCCTCAATTACTTGAGAACGAGATTTACATCCTTTGTTCAGTTTGTAGTTTTCAATAAACTCCACTAAGGATGGTGGCAAGGAAATAGATAATTTCTCTACGTTCATGTTCTTACCATTGGTAGTAAAACTCTTCCTACCAATATATTAGCTTAGTTTTTGACCCTGAAGCCAAAATGCTTTAGGTCAAAAATAATGATGTGGGAAACTGTCTTCACATCCGCACTTGCGGCATAAAAACTCAGCTTCTCCCTAAAATACCAATTTCTAAGTAGCTAAATATACACAACTAGGCAGTGATATAACTGAAATTTTATAAATAGTGTTGCTGATGTCTTTAAATTGGGAATCTTGAAATTAGAGCAACTTTTTCAAATTTGAGTTTGCTAGCCATGACACAGCAAAATGTTTTGGAGCTTGTGAACTAGAGTGATGCTGTAGTACATAAATATATGCTGGCTATATATTTTTTCATGGTTATAATTGACACAATTATTTCTAGGCATTTAAGTTTTTCTCTTAATGCCTGAAAGCTAATGTACTTATATTTCAATTATATATTAGGGTTTAAAATGGGATTCACAGAAGATATTGCTAAGTTGTCAGAAAGAGTCCGTAATAGAGCGGAGCAGGTTGTAGGAGAAGAAGCGACAAAAATGGCGCTTATCGTACCTTTTTTAAGCACTCTTGGTTACGATGTTTATGACCCAAGCGAAGTTAAGCCTGAATATATAGCAGATTTTGCTATTAAAAAGGCAGGACAATTTGAGAAGGTTGATTATGCAATAGCCATTAACGGTAGTATTGTAATGCTTGTAGAAGCAAAAGCTCGCGGACAAAAAGCAGAAGCTCATGATGGTCAGCTTAGTCGTTATTTCAATGGTCTTATAACTACTAAGGTTGCTATAGTAACGAATGGTGTTGAATATCGCTTCTTTACAGACTTGCGTGACAAAAATGTCATGGACAAGGAACCATTTTTTACTTTTAATATTCTTGAATATGATACTAAAGATATAGAAAATCTTAAGTTATTCCATAGAGATAATTTTGATGTTGCATCGATTAATCAGTATGCAGAAGAAATGGTTTACGTTAAAGGAATGACCCAGTTAGTTGGTCATCTTTTACGTTCTCCATCTGAAGAATTTATTCGTTTCTTAGTCGCTGAACTAGGTAAGGTGGCGCCTAACTATCAGATTCAAGGTAAAATTACCAATAAAGTGATTGAAAAGTTTAAGCCGATTGTTAAAAAATCTATTCAAGGTAGCTTAGTGGAATTAATGACACGCTCATTAAGTCAAGAAATTATTCAATTGAGCGAAGTAGCTAACACAGAAGAAGTCGAGGAGTTAGATGCTTTAGAAGCGAATGATACTAAAGTTACCGAAGAATCGAAAATTATAACAACAGAAGAAGAACTCAAAGCTTTTGATAAAATTAGGAGTATTGTAACCACCTCCAAAAATTATCACCATGATGTGTACTATAAAGACACTGAGTCTTACTTTAGTATTAATCTTGGTAAAGCTAATTGGTGGTTCCTCCGTTTCTACTTATCTTCTTCTAAAAAGACATTTATCGCTCGATTAAGCCTAGAAGAAGCAAAATATCTAGCACCAGAATTTACAATTCAAGAAGTGCCTTCTTCAGCTTCAGAAGTTATATCTAAAATTACTATTTCTTCTGTAGACGACTTGGATAAATTATCGCAAATTATCATTAAAGCTTATGAAGCAGAAGCTTCTAAGCACTCACTTCAGAAAGTGTAAACACGATGTTGGGTTACAGCAGGTTAATAAACGCAGTTTATGTTAGAAGTAGTGTTGAAATCGTTACCGTAGTAGAAGTACGATTATTTTGCGTTATTACTAACTATCACTACTAAACCGCGTTTATCCATCTCTGAACCCACTGTAGTAACGTGTCTAATCTAAAATGTCGGGTAGAAGTACGACTAATAATTAGTACTATAAATATAAATTAGGAATTTAACTCACTAAAATTATTGATTTTGACTTCACTATCTTTCTTAGTCCTCTTTCAGAGGACTTGCGCCCCGCCGCATAGGGGTTTTCAACCCTATGCGGGTAGGAACGAAGCCAGTAATCTACAAATGCACAATATTATATGTCTAGTTTAATTAATGTTGGGTTTATGTTGGGTTGCGCTGTCGCTCCACCCAACCTACGGATATTACAGATGCTAAAAAAGGATGAGCTGGCGCCCATCCTTAAAATTGCGTATTGTAGAGACGCGATTAATCGCGTCTCTACATTATGTCGTGTGCAAATTATGTTCCTGATGTCCAGGAGTTGGTGTATTCGATTTGGTCGGGGGTGAGGGTGTCTACAGTGATACCCATTGCTTGGAGTTTCAACCGCGCGATTTCTTTGTCTACGTCTGCGGGGATGGAATGGATACCTGGTTGCAGTTTACCTTTGTTTTTAACTAGGTATTCGGCGCCCATTGCTTGGTTTGCGAAGCTCATGTCCATTACAGCGCTGGGGTGTCCTTCTGCTGCTGCTAGGTTGACTAAGCGACCTTCACCTAATACTACTACTGACTTACCGCTCTTTAGTTTGTATTCTTGGGTGAAAGGACGAACGTCTTTAACTTCTGTTGCTTTGCTTGCAAGTGACTTGAGGTCAATTTCAATGTCGAAGTGACCGGAGTTACAAACAATGGCGCCATCTTTCATAGCGTCGAAGTGTTCGCCACGAATGACGTGCTTGTTACCTGTTACGGTGATAAATAAGTCACCCAAGGGAGCAGCTTGTGCCATTGGCATTACACGGAAACCGTCCATTACAGCTTCAATTGCTTTTACTGGGTCGATTTCGGTGACAATTACATTGGCGCCCATTCCGGAAGCGCGTTGTGCTGTACCTTTACCGCACCAACCGTAACCTGCAACTACTACTGTTTTACCAGCTAGTAATACGTTGGTTGCACGGATGATACCGTCTAAGGTAGATTGACCTGTACCGTAACGGTTATCGAAGAAATGCTTTGTGTCAGCGTCGTTGACGTTCATTGCTGGGAAGGTAAGAACGCCATCTTTTAACATCGCTTGTAAACGTACAATACCTGTGGTGGTTTCTTCTGTTGTACCAATCAGGTCAGCGATTTGATGGGGACGCTGTTGAATTAATGTTGCTACTACATCACAACCGTCATCAATAATGATGTTTGGACGGTGGTCTAATGCGATTTGTACGTGACGACTATAGGTTGCTTCATCTTCGCCTTTAATCGCGAATACAGGAATACCATAATCTTCGACTAAGCTCGCTGCTACGTCGTCTTGTGTCGAAAGTGGGTTACTAGCAATAAGTATTGCATCGGCGCCACCTGCTTTTAAGGCAATTGCCAAATGTGCTGTTTCGGTGGTTACGTGGCAACAAGCTGAGATACGAATACCAGCGAAAGGCTTCTCTTTTTCAAAACGGTCGCGAATTTGTTTGAGAACTGGCATTTCACGTCCAGCCCACTCAATGCGCTGTCTTCCCAAGGAAGCGAGGGCGAGGTCTTTAACCTCGTGCTTTAGTCGGGGAGATGTTGCAGTCATTAAAAACTTCCTCAATTAAAAAGTAAAAACAAAGCGTAATAGTTACGCCCTCTACTAGGGTAATCCATGATTGAGAAAGTTAGTAGTACTTCACTCTTTCAGCCAATGGGTTCCTTGCACTAGCTTGACGGGGAGATAGTTGTATTGTCAATGTTATCTAAGCATCTTTTTGATAAATTTAACCTTGTATACGTAATTATACTTAAGATTTCTCGCAACGGATACAACGGATGTAACGGATAGTTGATTTTAGAAAACAAGTAGGCGTTTTGTAACTAATAACTCATCTGTTACATCCGTTCATCATCCGTTGCCATTTTTCATCTTTCTAAAGGTTAATAAAGTATTGACTTGTTGTGAGTATAATTACTAGAGTCGATTTTGAAGTATGGTTAGTTCTGAGGTTATGGGCACGCTACAAACCGAAAGGCGCCACTAGTCATACTCCATAACTCGTTAATCAGGGGGGAGTAATGCGTTTTAGATTTTTGGCAGTTGCGAGTTCAATCGCTGTTGTAATTGGCTTGGTTGTGCCAAAAGCTACAGGTCAACTAAATTTGCTATCTACTTTACAAGCTCCCAGCAATACCCAAACTGATTTTTTGATTCGCCAAGGTCTAATTGCAGTTGGTATTGGAATAAGTGTAATTTGTATTAGCTTGGGGCTTTATAACTGGCAACGTCGCTTAAAGAGGACTTCGGAGTTAACGACGGATGCACCAACTGAGGCGCCGATGCCCGCACAGGTAGAACAACAGCAAATTCAAAATTTCACAGAAATCAAGCTTAAACTGCTGACTGTCGCAATTGCTGGAGTGTGGGGAGGTGGCATAGTTGCTATTTTAGGCTTATTTCCTCAAACACAAACGCTACAAGCAAGTATAATTAAAGCTGCACAAATTCCTTTAATATTGGTTCTTATCGCACTTGGTACTTATATTGCGATTAATTTAACGTATGCTTTTATTGACCGCTTTACTTCAGCTATCGGCAAAAGCGGCAATTTATTAACCCCAGAAAATTCTCAGCGTCTTCATATACGTGTTTCCACTATATCGGCTGTGACTAAAAGTCTTGTCACAATTATTTTGATTGGATTTGGTGTTATCTTAAGTTTAATGTCTTTGGGTATTAATATTCTTCCCTTACTAGCTGTTGTTAGCGTAGCTAGCGTTGGTATATCCCTCGCCTCACAAAATATCATCAAAGACGCAATTAACGGGTTTCTGATTATTTTGGAAGACCAGTATGCTCTGGGCGATATGATTGCATTAAATAATGTGGGTGGTTTGGTAGAAACTTTGAATTTGCGTATTACTCAAGTGCGCGATGCAGAAGGCCGTTTAATTACCATTCCCAACAGTGAAGTAAAAATAGTTGCCAATCTTTCTAGTCGCTGGTCGCGCGCTGACTTAAGTATCCCTGTTCCCTACGAAACCGATATTACTCACGCTATACGGTTAATTGAAACCGTAGCAGTTGAAATGAGCGTTGAACCTACATGGCAATCACGAATCCTTGAAACTCCACAAGTATTAGGTGTTGATAATTTTGGCGAACGTGGTCTAATTATTCGCGCCCAGTTTAAAACACAGCCACTTAAACAAATGGATGTTGCCAGAGAATTTAGGCGCCGTCTTAAAATTGCTTTTGATGAAGCAAAAATATCTATTCCCCATTCTTTAACAAGCTAATATTAAAACACTCAGAAAATATACTATTTCATCTCTCTGAGGGTTGGTGAAGTTTCGACTTGTTATGACTATATTTACTAAAGTCAATTTTGGAGTAGAGGAGTAATGCGGTATAAATTTTTGGCAGTCGCTAGTTCAATTGTTGTTGTAATCGGCTGCACTATACCAAAAGCTACGGGGCAGATCAATTTATTACCTAATTTACAAACTCCTGCTAGCTCGAATAATGATGAAAATAGAATTGTCAATGGCTCAGTTTACTTAGATGGTCGTCGTTTATTTCGATTAGCAGCAACAAGAGCTACTATTACAGAGCGTTTAGATAATGTGCAGCAAAATATCAACGAAGCTAGTCGTAGTTTTTTTGAATCATCCGCAACAGAACCGAAGGTAGAATCTAGGATTCTCAATGGGTTGCCAGTTATTTATGTCAACGACCGCTATTTGATGACCATTACTTCCAATGATGCTGCGTTATTACAGGTAGATGTGATGACGGCAGCAAATCAAATTACTCAAGTATTGGAGAATAATTTTATACGTGCCAAGCAGGAGCGCTCAAGAGATTTCTTGGTTCAACAAGGTTTTATTGCAGTTGGAATTGGCGCCAGTGTAATTATTGTTAGCTGGGGTATTCATTCTTGGCAACGTCGTTTAAACAAAAAAGCTTCATACTCAACGATACCTCCATTAAATGAGGCGCCAATATCTACACAGCTAAAACAGAAACAACATCAAAATCTCCAAGAAGTTAGGCGGCGTTTGTTTCAGTTAGCACAAACAGGAGTATGGGGAAGTGGCGCCTTTGTGATTTTAGGCTTGTTTCCTTACACACGAATGCTACAGGTTATTGTTCTTAGAGTTGCACAAATTCCTTTGGCATTAGGTGTTGTTGCACTTGGCGCCTATGTAGTTACTCGTCTTAGCTATGCTTTAATTGACCGCTTTACTTCAGCTATAGTTAGTACTTCTTTATTAAACCCAGAAACTCCCGAACGTTTACAGCTACGAATTTCTACTATATCTGGTGTTGCCAAAAGTATTATTACCCTTGTTTGGATAAGTGTTGGAATTCTCTTAACTTTAATTTCTTTAGGTATTGATATTGTTCCTTTACTAGCTGGTGTTAGTTTAGTTGGCGTTGCAGTATCCCTTGCCTCTCAAAATTTAATTAAAGACGCAATAAACGGTTTTCTGATTATTCTCGAAGACCAATATGCCTTGGGTGATGTTATTGCCTTAAACAATGTCAGTGGTTTTGTAGAAACTTTGAATTTGCGTATTACTCAGATACGTGATGCAGAAGGTCGTTTGATTACCATTCCCAATAGCGAAGTAAAAATCGTCGCAAATCTTTCCAGTCGTTGGTCGCGTGCGGACTTAAGTGTCCCTGTTGCCTACAACACCGATGTTAGCCAAGCTTTAAAATTAATCGAAACTGTCGCAGTAGACATGGACTTAGACCCAGCATGGCAAGCGCAAATCCTCGAAACTCCCAGAGTCTTGGGTGTCGAGAACTTTGGCGAACGTGGTCTAATTATTCGTGTCTGGATAAAAACACAACCACTCAAACAATGGGACGTTGCTAGAGAATTTCGGCGCCGTCTTAAAATAGCCTTTGACGAAGCAGGAATTTCTATCCCCATTCCACAACAAGCTGTTTGGATTAACGACACCCACACATCAAACGGCAATCATTAATATTGTGGAGCAGGCATCCGAAGCTGCCCCGGAACAGGCAAGGATGCCTATTCCACAAGAGACACCATATGTAACCTTCCCACACTGAAAAAATAATTCTTATTATCCCACACACTAAGGTAATTTTGTACTATAATATAAGAGTAGTGAATATAAAGCCTAAAAACAGCGAAAGCTTTGTAGCAACTGCATTCACAAGCTCTAAGACAAGGTGATGCGAGGGTTAGTCCGATGATAAAGCACTATATTCTTAGCCTCAATCCCATAGCCAAACATGAATGGGATAGATGTATATTACGCGACCCGCTAACTGCTAAACGTCCGGATATAGCCAAACTAATCGCCGATGCAGTTGGTTCAGAAGCGGGAAGTTATTTAGTTAGTGTCAATATAGACGTGCAGGTTTTAGAGCAAGCAAACGCTCCCCAAGTAGAACAATTATCTATCAACCTTGCAGAAGTTACCGAAAAACCACAATTACGCGAAGCAGCTTAAATAGTGCTGAGTTGAAAGTGCTGAGTGCTGAGTTAGTACTTCTTACTCTTAATTAAACTCAGCACTCAGCACTCATTACTTTTTACTTATTATATATATGATGCAACTTAGTCATTATCCATCTGCTATTGCTCAAGCATCTCAACGAGTTAATGAGATAGACTCACAGCTAATGGCAGTACAATTACAAATTAACCGTTTTGAAGGTGGCGCCGATCGAATTTCCTCATTCGATATGGACATGAAAAACGATGCTCAACGTAAAGCACGCCGCTTTGAAGTGTTGCTCGTTAATCAAGAGTATCAAAAAGCACTTGATGCTCAAATTCGGTTAGCAACAGAAAAAGCAAATGCTCTCGCGCATCTAGAATATCTACGAAATCAATTTAGCGTTGCCAAGTTAGAAGCACGTCTAAAGATAGCACAGCAACTTACCGATTTAGAATCGCGCGAGTTTGTTGGTTTGTAAAACTTTAAATTAAATTACCTAGATATTTAGATTCCCGACTTCGCCGAAGTTATCGGGAATTTTCACATTTTAGGCGCGCACAACTGCGATATGGCGCCCGTTTTTTGTGGTTGCAGTTTTAGTTGATAATCGTTCTTGAATTGGGGGTGCCTTTGAGCGTCGGTCAAAAATGACTAACCACCCGGAGTTTTCTTCTATTCGGGCTAAATATGAGTCTATTTGCTCAAGACCTTCTTCTTCAGGGTCGCCTTTTTTATTTCGCCAAACTTTTAATTCTATACCTAATGTTGTGCTTCCATATCTTAAACATAAGTCCATGCGGTCATTTCCTATCGCATACTCGCGTTCTAAGGTTCCACCTCCATTTACAACACGATGTAGAAATGCCATTAGTACTAAATGGGGTGCTACTTCATGATATCCCGTAGTACCAAGTAATGGTTCACCATGCTGGCGCCAAAACTTTAAAAATGCTTTTAGTAAACTTTCGGTGTTTAATTCTCCTTCTTCGGTCAGCCAAGTTGGCGATATGTGAGGCAGTGAAGCCATTGGTGTAATTGTTAGTACTCGCGGTAAGATTTCGCGATAAATTGGATTTGCAATTCTTAATCCGCCTTGTGGGTCAATAGTGCATAAACCTAAGTCTATAACAAATTGAATATCATCTGAAGGTACATTTCCTAGTTCCAATCCAGCTAACATTGGTTCAATAATAGCTTTGACTCTGGGTTCTTGAAGTCTTTCTGCAAGTGAGTCTAAATGGGTATCTTTACGGGCAATTAATATTTCTTTAGCTTTTAAAATATGTTCATGTGTAATTGTAACGCTTGTCTCTTTAACCATGTTTTCAACAATTTCTTTTGCTAACGCATTGACTAACCAAGGTTGCCCTTGAGTTAAATCAAATGCCATTGCTGCCGCATCAGATGTAAAAACTTGTCCTGTATCGTCAGTATGTTGCTGATAAAGTTCTGCAACTTCAGCGGCATTAAAATTTCTTAATGTGATGGAACTAACTTTAATATTAAATGGACTTGATGTGTTTAATCTCTTGCTTCCTCCAGAAGCGTATTTATAATCGCGTACATCTCGTAAACCAATTAGCCCTATAGATTGTGGAAAGTTTTTAGGACGGCCACGATATCCTTCACGTAATTGCCGCAAAAATGATATTAGCGCATCGTTTTCTAAAGAATCAATTTCATCTATTAATAATACTATTGGTCGCTTGCAAGCTTGTGCCCAAGCCCTTAAACTAGCTCTTATTCTTTGCCCAGGCTCTGGGTAATTCCAAGTAGGGGGTTGCAAATCTTGCGGTAGAGTATCTTCAATTGTATCACGCCAGGTTGGAAGAATTGCAATTTCTGCGGCACCTGGGTCATTATTATAAGCACTTCCAACTTCTACTGATACCATTACTGCTGCGTAACGTCCACTGGAAGTCAATTCTTCTGCTAACGATATCATTGCCGTTGTTTTACCCGTTTGTCGGGGTGCATGAATCACAAAATAGTTTCTTTGTTCTATTAATTGCTTCAAGTCTGGCAATCGACTACTAGGCGACAACATGTAGTGAATGTCGGCTTGACAATGACCTGTAGTGTTGAACCAACGACGCATGAGCAATAAACGTGATTGTAAGTTGCACTTAACACTGTTATTGAGTATAGCTTACAAACTAATTTTAAACACACCTGATTTCAGATGTTGTTAAATGTTTTGGTTACGGTTGTAAATGCCTCTACTTTTTAGAGATTCATATGCTTCACAAACTATTTATACTGAACAAATGGAAAATCACCACGTCTTCTGTCTCTGTAACTTTTTTCTTCGAGTAACGCAGCAATCTTTAAAAGTTGGAAATATATTAGTGTAGAAAGTTGTTTCTTCTTTATTTCAAACGTAACTATTACTTTCTCTTTCTCTTTGTCGGCTTTTGTGAAAAAATCTGAAATTTCTGATATTGTAATAATGACTTTATGATGTTGCTTATCATTTATTCTTAGCCACCATCTATATCCACTTGGTTCTCCAGGAAATATAAATTCTGATTCTATGGCGCCTTTGTTTATTAGCATGATGGCTTCTATCATGTCGGCTATTGGGCATGAAAAAGCATGTGTGATTGCAAAATTATAGATATCACCGTTGATATAAAGTAAATATGTACTCCAACCATGTGGTTGTAAATTGTACAGAAAATCAATATCATCACCGTCGTACATTTCTTTACTGTGAGCTTTAGTATTGTGGGATGGGCATCCTTGCCCGTCCTTTTATATAAGGTTATATGAGGCGGGCAGGGATGCCCGCTCCACAAGAACAAGAACAAGAACAAGAACAAGAACAAGAATAAGAGCAAGAATGAATTATATTTTACTGAGTACTTGGGTAATTTGCTGATTAATTACTTCTACATCAAATCTTGAGCGCGCGCTACGAAGTGCGTTGTCTGCTAATGTGGCGGTTTTTGATGGTTCTTTAAAACAGGTTTTAATAATTTGGGCAAGTTCTTGGGGTTCTCCTGGTGTGACGAGATAGCCATTTATATTATTTTCGACTATTTCTATGGCACCACCTGCCGATGCTGCAACTACTGGTTTTCCACATAACATTGCTTCTACTATAACTCTACCAAATGGTTCGGCGGCAATTGAGGTGTGTGCTACTAGGTCACATGCTGACATTAGTTGCGGTATGTCGGAACGGAAACCTAGAAATTTGACACGGTTTTGAAGTTGATGTTTTTCTACTTGTTCGTGTAGTTGTTTGACGTATTCTTGTTCTCCGAATAATGCATCACCGACTAAGATGGCTGTAACTTCTTGGGATGACTGTGCTATTGCTTCTATTAATATATGTTGTCCTTTCCACGGTGACAAACGGCTAAAGTGTCCTATTACAAATTTGTCTTCAAGTTGTAATTCTTGACGGAGTTGTTTTATTTGAGCTTCATTAACTTGATATGATGTTGAGTCAAAGCCGTTATATACTACTTCTACTATATCCGCGCGTCCACCTGCTTCAATAAAAGCGGTTTTGCTTGCTTGCGAGTTGGCTATAATTAATTTGGCAAAGCGGTTTGCTAAGGTTACGGCAATAGTACGGTTCGTTTTGCTGAAGTGTTCGGGAGATAATATATCGTGAAGATGATACACTAATGGGCGCCGACTCAGAAAACTCGCAATGGCGCCGATAACTAGTGCTTTTTGTGTGTTAGCGTAAATTAAATCATAGTCACTGGCAATTTTTGCTACTTTGTTAATTAAGGGTAATAACTGAGTTAAACTTGCTAAACCTTGTATTAATGTGCTTTCTTTACGAACTTGAATTGCTTGGTTTGTTAAAATTTTTACGGGTATTTGATTTTTTTCTAGTAAGTCGCGAAATGAACCGTCAGCAAATAAGCCTACTAAGCAGTTAGAGCGATATGGTTTTGCTATGTCTATTAAACATAATTCGGCGCCGCCCGGTTTGCCGCTTTGGTCTAAAAATAATATTTTCATATATATAAAGCATGAATGTATCGTGCCCCTACAATATCCTATTGTTTTATCTAGATTTACCTAATTACAATATTTAAATGAAAAATTTACAGTAAAAAAATATTAATTGTCATTCTGAGCGTAGCGAAGAATCTCGTTTAACTTGATGTCTCGCGAGATGCTACCCTTCGGGAAAACTGCGCCCTTCGTTCCTCAGCATGACATTATTCGCTTATGAGTCTTTGTTTACGTCTAGTAAGCGTGAGTTTTGTAATCTATCGAGCCATTTTTGGAAATAGACTTGGTTAGCCATTTGCTCGTTGGGGTTTTGGGTATCGGCATGATGGGGCATTAGTCCTAATATTGTTGCTGAGGTTACACAAAACATCGATTTTTGGAAGCTGATACATATTTGTACCCGCAGGTCGTCTTCTCCTCTGAGACTTTTACGGTATATTTCGTGCAGGTATTCGGGTAAGAAGTGCCGCATGTCTTGCATTAGCAATGTTGGTGGTATACCGGCGCCTCCTATGGGTAACGGGTCTGCGTATAAGGCGCCGTATTGAAAGCGCGCTTGGTCTGCGGGTATTTGATATGCTTGAGCGTTATATGAAACTGTACCTGGGAAGGGTGTTCCTCTAAAGAATACTGCTTCGACGTAGGGTATAGCGGTGTCTACTAAGAAGGTTAAACCTAATGATTTGGGTAGAATGCTGTAAGTTTTATCTTTGATTTTGACTGAGTAAGTAATTGGTCTTGCGGCATCAAAAACTAAACCGTCTTTTATATGGTTGACGACTTCTGGAATTGTTTTTATCATTCCCATGTCGTAGTAGTCTGATAATGATAGGAATATATCAGCCATGACGCGCCAAAATTGTCCTAAACCACTGTAGTATGCAGAAACTCGCAGTTGTTCGGTTAAAAAATCAGGAAATAAGCTATTTAAACCTAAGACAAAAGGATTATTTCCAAATTTTGCTTGTATTATAGCGTTGGCTCGCTCTTGAAATTCTAGAGTGTCTAAATAACTATCTAAACCGCCGCCACCGTGCCAATACATTGCTTTCATGCAATATTCGGCATATTCAAAGTTTATACGGTCGTGCCACCAATGTTTAAATAGTTTTTTTCTATTGATGTCACCGTTGAAGTATTTGAAAAAGGGGAAAAATACTAAGAATTGATTTTCTGCAATGTAAATGAGGTTTTTAGAATATTCGTCTAAAACAACTCCGTAGCTTTTTAATATACCTACTACTTCGCGGACGTTTTCTGGTGTATCTGGAAGTAGTGAATCACCATTTTGTAATCTTTTTAGGTATTCTATTAAAGGATAGTTATCAAGTGTTTTTGCTTTCGTTACCATATTTTTGTAGTAGGGGTAGGTTGGGAGTTGGGACGGGTGTATGGGCGGGTTTACTTATATCTTGGTAAATAATTAAATTTTGGGTTAACCCGCCCTTACTGACCTCTGCTATTTAGTTGTGGTTGCAACTACGTTTTCAATGTGAACCATTGCGGTGGTAGTTGGTTCTGTCCAGTGTATTAACCATGCGGGTTGAATACCGAAAATGATAATCAACATTGCTAAGGCAAAAGCTGGAAGACGGTCACTCCAGTACACCCTTGGTAAATTCATTACCTGTGTAGATAATCTACCGAAGAATGCTCGGTTCATTAATATTAGGAAGTAAACTGCTGTTAACCCTGTTCCTATCATTGATATTAGGGTTTGCACTGGGAAAACGGCGAAGCTGCCCCGAAAGACGATAAATTCGGAAATAAACCCAACCATTCCGGGTATTCCAGCACTTGCCATTATCGCAACTACCATTAAGCTACCAATTACTGGCATTCCGCGTTCGGGGTTGAAGAGTCCTTGAACTACGTCTAAGTCACGACTGCCTGCTTTTTTATATACAACACCTACTAGCAAGAACAGTAGTGCTGATATTAAACCATGACTAATCATTTGTAGTACTGCTCCTAACACACTCAATGGTGTTGCAGCAGCAGCGGCAAGTAGTACATAACCCATGTGCCCAACTGAACTATATGCCACCATTTTCTTCATGTCTTTTTGAGCGATGGCACAAGATGAACCATATAGTACGCTTATTACTGACCATGTTGCTAAAAACGGCGCCAATGTTGCCCAAGCATTGGGTAGTAAATCCATGCCAAACCGCAGTAAACCATAAGTACCTAGTTTCAACAGTACCCCTGCTAATAATACCGATATTGGTGTGGAAGCTTCAACGTGAGCATCGGGTAGCCAAGTATGAAAAGGTACTAAAGGCATTTTGATGCCAAAACCAATTAAGATTCCTACCAGCAAGATGATTTGTGTAACCAGTGGTAGACTTTCGGTATTCAAATTTTCCAACGCAAAACTGTGTGAACCACTTAGCAGTACCATACCAAGGAAACTTGCTAATATCAAAAATCCTGATACTGCTGTGTATATCAAAAATTTCGTTGCTGCATAACCTCGACGTTCACCACCCCAAATTGCTATTAGTAAGTACAGGGGAATCAATTCGATTTCGTAAAACAGGAAGAATAATAGCAAGTCCTGCGATAGAAAGGCGCCTGTTACCCCGATATTTAACAGCAGTAATAATGAATAATAAAATCGCGGTCGATTTATAGATTCATCTGAACTGTAAATCGCAATACAAGTCAACAGCGCATTTAGCACCAACAATGGTAATGATAATCCATCAATACCAAGACTGTAATTCAAGCCCAATACATCTATCCAGGGCAAGAATTCTGTAAATTGTTGTGAGACATTACTTGGATTAAATAAAAATGCCAAAACAATCGTCCATACAAAAGCAACGCTAGCAAAAACCAAAGCAATTTTACGTGTTAGCTTTGGAGTTATTTCGACGGGCAAAAACCCTATCAATGCGGCGCCAAAAAACGGCAACAGAAGTAATACAGTAAGCATAATTTAAGTGGAAAGTGATGAGTGATGAGTGCTGAGTGCTGAGTGTTGAGTTCTGAGTAGAATTAACAGTAAAGAGTTAGAAGTCATAATTACAAACTCAGCACTCAGCACTTTCTACTCAGCACTTTTTAAAACGGGAGGTTATTAAGAAGACCTAATGACCAGCTAATAAAGAAACCTAGTATACTGATACCAATAACGATGGTCAGCATGTAACCTTGTGATTGTCCGGATACACTGTATTTCAAACTTTGTCCGCTGAATATTGCCGCAAACCCAACTAAGTTAACTAACCCGTCAATAATGTAGCGGTCACTCCATGCTGATATTTTGGAAAGTATTGCGACTATACTTACTACCGTTGATTTGTATATACGGTCGATGTAAAAGTCATATCCTAATAAATCTTGTATGAATCGCCATGCCAGTACAGTTGAACGTGACCATGCTTTGTGTAGATGAATTGTTGAACCGAGTAATACCCCGAATGCTGTAGATGATACTAGTAGGGATAATACTGTTAAATTTATACTTTCCCAAGTCGGTAGTAAATACCACTGTTGAAGCATTAATGGTACTAACAAGTTCACAATTGTTAATGAAACCATTGGTACTGACATTTGCCAACCAACTTCCGGCGCCCGTCGAGTTTTTTGCTGTGGTTTACCCCAAAAAACTAACCGAAACACTCTGGTCAAATTTAATGCCGTTAACCCGTTGACTAGTACTAATACAACAACTACCCACGGTGAAATATTCGCTAAACCATCTGCCCAAGACAGCATTGCCCAAAAGCTACCAAGCGGTAACATTGTCACCAAACTTGCCGCACCCACTACAAATGCAGTGGTTGTTGCTGGCATTCGCGACCATAGTCCACCCATTTCGGTTAAGTCTTGGCTGCTGGTTGTAAAAATGACTGAGCCAGAACTCATAAATAACAGTGCTTTGGCTATGGCATGAGTTAATAGCAGCATCAACGCAACACCACCCTGTTCCATACCGACAGCTAAGAATACCAAGCCCATATACGCACTTGTTGAATGTGATAATGCGCGCTTAATGTCAGTTTGGGCTATTGAAACTAGTGTTGCACCAATTGCTGTCACCAAACCCATCACTACTAATGCATCTAACGCTATGGGTGAAAGTGCTAGTACAGGCTGAAGTTTGTAAAGTAAATAGGCGCCACCAGCTACTACCATCGAGTTTCGTAAAATCGACGCTGGGTTGGGACCCTCCATTGCTTCATCTAGCCATAAATGAAACGGAAACTGCGCGCACTTACCCGCAGGTCCAGCAATTAAAGCAAGTCCTAATAAACTTGATACTACACTCGAAAGTTCCGCCGTCTGTGCCCACTCGTACAAGTCTGAAAAATTTAAACTGCCTGCTATCACAGAAAGCGCAACAACAGCCATTAAAAGCATTAAGTCTCCAACGCGCTTCGTCCAAAACGCATCACGTGCGGCAGTTACAACTAAAGGTTGCGCGTACCAAAAACCAACGAGTAAATACGTTGATAATGTCAGAACTTCCAAAAGCGCGTAACTTAAAAACAACGAATCACTAATTGCTAAACCGCTTAACGCTGCTTCAAAAAATCCCATTAAGGCGAAAAAGCGAGCTAATGCCCAGTCTTTTTCCATATATCCCAAGGCATAAATTTGCGCCAGCAAACTCAAACCAGTTATTAATACTGATGCTCCAACACTAATAGTTGAAATTTCAATTGCAAATGATAAATCAAAATCGGCAGCTTTAAACCAAGTTAGAAGTAAACTTTGTTGTTCACTGTTCCAAATCACTCTAAAAATAAGTAAACTGTGAACAAAAGCTAATACTGTGGTTGACAAATTCAAGTACGCCGCTGGTCTTGGGCCCGTTCGTCTAATTAGTCCTATCGCCCAAGGTAGCGTCAATATTGCTCCAATTAAGCCATAGAAAGGAACCCACCAACTTGTTGATAGCAGAAACTGATTCATTTAAACTTCCCGATTTACCGTAATTTAAAGAAATTATTAACGATGAAACTAGGTTAACTAAAAGCCATGTCCTAAAATTGTGTTCAATGTATGAATTGCACGGTTAAGGCTTTTTATTACTTAGATTTTCTCGGAAATATGTCAAAAATACTACTATGCTTCGCATAAATAAACATTTATCCTTTCACGTCCAAACTCCTACCTGCTAAGATTTTCTTTATCTCAAAAATCCAGCTTATAGGTTTTATAACAAAAACTTATATTTGGGAAAAAATAAGTGGTTGCCACACGCTTGCAGCAAAACACTGGCAAAGAGGCGCCATATACGCTCTCGCTCGACTACTCGCACACGGTAGATTTGTCACTGTTACGTTTATTCATAAACTAACAGTATAAAGAAATTATAAATCATAAGGCATGGAGAAGGAATCCGTAGTCTGTGACGACTGGAAATACACTGATATTAAGTTGGTTAAGTTTTTCAAAACCATTTTATTATAAAGTATTATAGTAATTTATCTTGCCAGGGGTGCCAACCTTTTCTATGCTTAAGAACGAGAGTGCTTTTTGAGTTGGACTAAGATGAGCATCCCCGTCAAAAAATTCAGTAAGCAAAGTGTCGCGTAAATTTTTGTAGGAGTCTAGAAGTGCCAATTGCAGTTGGAATGATTGAGACTAAGGGTTTTCCGGCAGTTGTAGAAGCTGCGGATGCGATGGTTAAGGCTGCACGTGTAACCTTAGTTGGATATGAAAAAATAGGTAGCGCTCGCGTTACCGTTATTGTCCGAGGTGACGTATCTGAAGTACAAGCTTCGGTAGCTGCTGGAATTGAAGCTGCGCGTCGTGTAAATGGTGGTGAAGTCGTATCTACACACATTATTGCACGTCCACATGAGAACCTAGAGTATGTACTACCAATTCGATATACCGAAGCGGTGGAACAATTCCGGACATAACGTAATAAGCACTTCAGTGCTTACTTGTAATGCTTACTTGTGATGCTTGGGTTTTAGATTTTGGATTGAGTCTGTAGCTGTTTCTAAGTATAAACTAAATTCGGTAAATATTTGATACAAGTACAATTAAAATTCAGAATTTGAGATCCGACTTCACCTTTAAAGATCAAAAACGTTTTCCTAACCCCCATTAAGGATAAAAAAATGTCGATTGCAGTCGGAATGGTAGAAACATTGGGCTTTCCAGCAGTTGTAGAAGCTGCGGATGCAATGGTCAAAGCTGCGCGTGTAACTTTGGTTGGATATGAGAAAATTGGAAGCGGACGTGTAACAGTAATAGTCCGTGGAGATGTGTCAGAAGTGCAAGCCTCTGTAGCAGCCGGTGTTGAAAACGTGAAGCGCGTTAATGGTGGACAAGTTTTATCCACACACATTATTGCTCGTCCTCACGAAAACTTAGAGTACGTTTTACCTATTCGCTACACCGAAGATGTAGAACAGTTCCGCGAAAACGTTAACGCTATTCGTCCTTTTGGTAGAAGACCGTAATTAAAACCCAAATTAAATAGCGTCCGGAATAATGCAAATTGCCAAGGTTCGCGGAACAGTAGTTAGCACCCAAAAAGACCCAAGTCTTCGAGGTGTAAAACTGCTTCTATTACAATTTGTTGACGAAGAAGGACAACTCTTGCAATCGTATGAAGTGGCTGCTGATAGCGTGGGTGCAGGAGTTGATGAGTGGGTGCTAGTAAGTCGTGGTAGTGCCGCACGTCAAGTTCAGGGTTCTGAACAACGTCCTTTAGATGCAGCAGTTATAGCGATTATCGACACAGTTTATGTCGAAGACCGCATGATTTACAGCAAAAAAGATCAATATCGATAAATCAAGTTACGAGTGCTGAGTACTGAGTGCTGAGTATAACTCTTAACTTTAATCCAGGAGGCAGAAAGTAATGGCAGTCCGTAGCGCGGTGGAGGCGGCGCCCCCAACCCCGTGGTCAAAGAATTTGGCTGAACCAAACATCGATGCAACGGCGTTTGTACACTCATTTTCCCATATCATCGGGGATGTAGAAATTGGCGCCAATGTAATTATTGCACCGGGTACTTCAGTGCGAGCTGACGAAGGTACGCCGTTTTATATAGGTGAAAATACTAATCTCCAAGATGGTGTAGTAATGCACGGCTTGGAGCAAGGTCGCGTAATTGGCGACAATAAGAAAGAATATTCGGTATGGGTAGGTAAAGACACCTGTATCACTCACATGGCTTTGATTCATGGCCCTTGTTATGTGGGAAATAATTGTTTTATCGGCTTTCGCTCGACGGTATTTAATGCCAGAATCGGTGACGGTTGTATTGTAATGATGCACGCGCTTATTCAGGATGTAGAAATTCCGCCGGGTAAGTACGTACCATCAGGAGCAATAATTACTAGCCAGCAACAAGCCGACCGCTTGCCAGATGTGCAATCTGAGGATAAAGAGTTTGCTCACCACGTAGTTGGTATCAATCAATCTCTTCGCGCTGGTTATCTCTGTGCTGCGGACACAAAATGTATTACGACGATTCGGAATGAGTCTAAATCGTCGAGTCAGAGTCAAAATAACGGTTTTAGTTTTGCTTTTGAGAGGGACAACGAGGTGTTAGGTAATAAGTTAGGCGCCGAAACAGTAGAGCAACTACGCTATTTGTTAGAGCAAGGATTCAAAATTGGAACCGAACATGTAGACCAGCGTCGATTCCGCACTGGTTCATGGGCTAGCTGTTCTCCAATTGAAGCCCGCTCAATACAAGATGCTATTGCAGCATTAGAATTGTGTTTAGTTGAACATAGTGGCGAGTACGTCCGTTTGTTTGGTATTGATAAAGGTAGACGTCGCGTTCTCGAAACAATTATCCAACGTCCAGATGGTGCCGCTACCCCATCAGCTACAACAGTTGGATTCAAGGCGCCAGCTACAGGTTACGGTAGCAATGGTGGTAGCCATAGCAACGTTAGTAGTACTTATGGAAATGCAGGCGCCAGCTACAGTAATGGTAACGGCAGCGGTCGCATCAACAGCGAAACTGTAGAGCAAATTCGCTCCTTACTTAGTAGTGGATACAGAATTGGTACGGAACACGTAGACGAGAGACGCTTCCGTACAGGTTCATGGCAAAGCTGTCAACCAATCGAATCAACCTCCGCAAATGACGTAATTTCCGCTTTGGAAGATTGTATGGTAAATCACCAAGGCGATTACGTGCGTTTAATTGGTATCGACCCGAAAGCCAAGCGCCGCATTCTCGAAACAATAATCCAGCGTCCAGGTGGTGCAGTTGCACCAAGTAGCAATGGTGCCTCCAAATCTTTTGCAGCACCCGCAGTATCGGCACCCGCTACAAGTTATTCTTCTAGCTATTCTTCGTCGAGCAAATCTTCGAGTTACTCCTCTTCTAGTTCACGCTTAAGTCCAGAGGTCATCGACCATCTGCGCCAACTCACTGCTGGAGGGTATAAAATTAGCGCAGAACACGTAGACGAACGCCGTTTCCGCACTGGTTCATGGCAAACCTGCGGGCAAATTCAAGCAAACTCTGAACGTGACGCTGCTGCTGCACTCGAAGGATTCCTCTCGGAATATCAAGGTGAATACGTGCGTTTAATTGGTATTGACCCCAAAGCCAAGCGTCGCATCTTAGAATTAATCATCCAACGTCCTTAAATAGTGCTGAGTAGAAAGTGCTGAGTGCTGAGTAAAGTTAGAATAAGAGTTAGGAGTTAGGAGTTAGGAGTTAGGAGTTAGGAATTAAAAGTATTACTCAGCACTCAGCACTCAACACTCAGCACTCAGCACTCAGCACTCAACACTCAGCACTCAACACTCAGCACTCAACACTCAACACTCAACACTCAACACTCAGCACTCGTCACTCATTATTTTGGTAACGTTTTATTATGTCAGTGCCGCCACTGCTGCGACTTAGTAGTAGCTTTGAATCTTATATCGGTGGCGAGGTGATAATTCACGAAAGTGCAGTAATTGCACCCGGTGTAATTTTAAACGCAGCTCCAAACAGCAAGATTCTAATTGGTGCTGGGGTATGTATTGGTATGGGTTCAGTAATCCAAGTTGATACAGGTACCCTGGAAATCGAAGCTGGAGCAAGCTTAGGCGCCGGATTTTTGATGGTTGGTGAAGGTAAAATTGGAGCAAATGCTTGTATTGGTGCAGCTACAACTGTCTTTAGATGTTCTGTGGAGGCATTCCAAGTTGTGGCGCCAGGTTCAATACTAGGAGATAAAAGTCGTAATACTATTGATATTGAAAAGGGCTTAGAGAATCAACCTACAAGTCAACCTACAAGTCAAGATAGTTCAAGTCAAGATGCTTTGAATTCAACTCAAAATACACAGCAAGAACTAGAGGATGTATGGTCAGAGGGTAGTAATAGTAACAGCACTTACAGCAACAATAGATATAAGTTTAATAATGGATATTATTCTGCGAGTAAAATAAAGCACGAGACTGCGAGCTTGAGTTCAATGCCAACAGCGAATAACCCTGACGCGGTTTCATCACAGTCTGATACTTCCAATAGCTCTAGTTTAATTCCCCAACAACCATCATCAAATTCTATCCAACCTCAAGCCAATGTTGATCAAAACACTTTTGGTACCCATATTTCTGGACAAACGAGTATCCAGCGACTATTAGTAACTTTATTCCCCCATCGACAAGCGTTAAATAAACCTTTGTTAGATGACGGCGAGTCAGAATAAGTGTTAATCCTTAAGTACCGTATTATCAAGTCGAGTATCCAGGAGTTAGGAGAATGGACGCATACAATCAACGCTCGATTGGCGCGAATCAGCCTCGACGAGATATA
Source organism: Dulcicalothrix desertica PCC 7102 (assembly GCF_003991905.1). Lineage (GTDB taxonomy): Bacteria > Cyanobacteriota > Cyanobacteriia > Cyanobacteriales > Nostocaceae > Dulcicalothrix > Dulcicalothrix desertica. The sequence continues at coordinate 288,687 of NZ_RSCL01000003.1, forward strand.
CTCAAGGATACAGCCTTGGGAATGGTATCAACGCGCAGTTTTCCTGCAATAGTTGGCACGGCGGATATGATGCTCAAGTCGGCAGGTGTACACTTAATCGGCTATGAAAAAATAGGTGATGGTTATTGCACTGCTGTTATACGCGGTGGAATTGCCGATATTCGTTTGGCTGTTCAAACTGGTGAAGATACTGCCAAACAATTTAATGAGTTTGTCTCAAGTTTAGTAATTCCTCGTCCATATCCTAACTTAGAAGTTATATTGCCTATTAATAGCCGTTTAAGTCAGCTTGCAGAGGGAGACTCCTACAGTCGTTTGAGCAATTTGGCTATCGGCTTAATAGAAACACGGGGTTTTCCCGCATTGGTCGGCGCCGCCGATGCTATGCTCAAAGCTGCCGATGTACAATTAGCAGCTTATGAAAAAATAGGAGCTGGTTTGTGTACCGCAATAATTCGCGGTTCAGTAGCAAATGTCGCTGTTGCAGTCGAAGCTGGAATGAATGAAGCTGAACGTATTGGTGAACTTAATGCTGTAATGGTTATTCCACGACCACTTGACGAACTCGAACAAACATTGCCCGTCGCAAGTTGTTGGGTAGAAGAACGTCAACCGTTGAATATACCACTCAATATTAGACAACCAGTTGCAGAAGCTCAAGAATTACCAGAATTAGCAAAACTCCCAATGAAAATTACAGAAGAACTGTAATAAATTACTTCAGTAATTTACTATTAAAAAAAACGTTGTACACACCTAATAGATTAGAGGTTAGTACAACGCTAAATACTATCCCCCAAGATTTATTTCTTTAAGGTGTGTAACGCGGTGTCAGCGCTATGAACAAAGTTCACTATAAGCCTCTTTATACTCATAACAAATCGATAGTAGTGAGACTTTGATTTCCTAGTGCTGTGGCTGGAAGGCATCTTACGCTTTGCTTGTTTTTTCGATGATAGCCGTTCTAGCTCATAAAGAAAAGACGAATATTCTGATAAACAGGATAGATAAATACCTATTAAACTAATTACCTACGGTACACTCCGTGAACGCAATTTACTCTACACATAAACATACGATTACATTTGTCTTCAACTGCGGAATATTACTGAGATTTTACTGGAATTCTTAGAATGGCACCGAAACTTGATGAAAGAAAAAGTTAACGTTACATAAGCTTTTTACTATCGTTTTAATTTAATTTATGATTAAATTCATAGACTCTAATCTATGGTGCAAAAAAAATTTTAGGGTTTCGCCATTATTTTCTGCACTATTTCTTAGTGTTCTGTGATACTAGAGTTATATAGTGATGTCAATTGAGCTGTAATATTGCTCGATATAGTTGTTAAATGGTTAATCAAAGGACTATTCGTTTATTTATAGCTTTTCAAAGAAAAGACCCTTTAAAAACGAGCTAGAACACAGGAAACGGTAATGTACCATCCGAGCATCTGGCAAAAAAGTAGTCCTTTGTGTAATAAACGGTTAATAACATGCGTGTAATAACGCTTTCTCAAAAAGAATCGCTAATTGCTATGCCGTATGAACTGCTATTAGAGGAGAATCACCTTTGAACCAAGCCACCCTACACCAGTTAAAGGTGTTCGAGGCAGCGGCACGTCACGGTAGCTTTACCCGTGCTGCTGAAGAACTATTTTTGACGCAACCTACTGTTTCGATGCAAATAAAACAACTTACCAAATCGGTTGGGTTGCCTTTATTTGAGCAGGTTGGCAAACGTTTGTATCTGACTGAGGCAGGAAGAGAGTTATTTGCGACTTGCCGTCAAATTTTTGATACTATAGCTCAATTTGAGATGAAGGTCGCGGACTTAAAAGGTCTGAAACAAGGGCAATTGCGCTTGGCTGTAATTACTACTGCAAAGTATTTTATACCCCGCCTTCTTGGCCCATTTTGTCAATTATACCCAGGTATAGATATTGCATTACAGGTAACAAATCACGAGGGTATTCTCGAACGCATGAGCGCGAACCTCGATGATTTATACATTTTGAGCCAAGTACCTGAGCATATGGACGTTAACTACCAACCATTCTTAGAAAATCCAATGGTTGTTGTGGCGCCAATAAATCATCGACTAGCGAAGGAGAAAAAGATTTCCATCCAGCAGCTAGAAGACGAACCGTTTATTATGCGTGAACCAGGTTCGGGAACTCGTCGTTCTATCCAAAAGTTATTTGACGAACACAATATCACCGTGAAAGTCAAATTAGAGTTGGGAAGTAACGAAGCGATAAAACAAGCAATTGCAGGTGGTTTAGGAATCTCAGTACTATCGCGTCACACTTTGCTACCAGAACTAGCAGACTTGACGATTTTAGATGTTGAGCATTTCCCTATTAAACGTGATTGGTATATGGTTTACCCCAATGGTAAACAGCTTTCAATCGTCGCGCGCACTTATTGCGAGTACCTTTTGGATGCAGCCAAGCAATTTAATCAAAAAACTATTGGAGTTTATGCCGAAGCCGAAAGATAAACTTTAATTGGCACTGCTTGATAATGGTACACATGTCGCTATATATCGTCATGCGGATGGCGCCGTATGAAGTACTATAAAAGCAATAATTGCCTGAAGTACACAGAAAAACGCCATCCAACCGTTAAATCCTATTTCAGCGGAATAAAATGCGATACCCAAGCCAAATTATCGACACTGAAATTATTGCAGTTACAGTTTACACAGACCAAGCTCTGGTAACACGTCAAGGAAAAATCGAACTATTCGGAGAAGAGCGAGAATTAGTTATTAATAACGTACCAGTTACGCTCGACACCGAATCAGTACGAGTTGGAGGTAGAGGTCGAATAGTCGTAAAAGTTGGCAATGTGAATGTAGAGCGTGTTTACGCGACTGAACCATTAGTTGCGCGCGTTGCCCAAATTACGACTCATATTGAACAATTAGAATCAGAATTGAGTTATGTACAAGCGCAACTCGATGGTTTAGCATTGCAAGCGCGATTTATTGAAGGATTACGCGAAAAAACCGAAGAACCATTTGCCCAAAGTCTATCGCGAAAAAATTTAAGTTTAAGCGAAACCCTAGATTTTGTAAATTTTCTCGGTAGTCAATATACCGAATATGGTATTGCCACAAAAGACAGTCAAAACCGCAAACAAGAAATTGACAAAGAATTACAAGCATTAAAGCAACAACTTCGTCAAATTCAAACCCCACTACCAAAAGAAAGTTTTAAATTAACAGTGGATATTGAACCTGCGGGTGCAGGAGAATTTGAGTTAGAAGTAACTTATGTAGTTAAACGTGCTGCATGGGCGCCATTGTACGACATGCGTGTTAACAGTACAAATAAAACCCTTAGTCTTAACTACATCGCCGAAGTTACACAAAACACAGGTGAAGATTGGAATAATGTCGCACTAACTTTATCAACAGCCAAACCAGGACTAGGAACACTGCCACCAAAATTAGAACCCTGGTATGTAGGAATACGTGAACCACGAATAATGCCAAGTCCAGCAATGAGCGCACCAGAGAATGCCAGAATGGTAAGGCGCCGTGCGTATAATCTAGAGTTTAGAGACCAGGACGACGATGAGCAAGAAGATAATTATATAGAAGCTGAAATACAACAAGCCGAAGTATCAAAAGAAGGAAGCGTTGTTTCGTTTAAATTAAATACCAGTACAAATATACCAAATGATGGAGCGCCACACAAAGCAACAATTTTTAATAATGATTTTCCTATTCATTTTAGTTATATAGCAATGCCACGTTTGGTCAGCTTTGCTTATTTACAAGCTACCGTTAGGAATCCTACGGGAGGCGCCACCTTATTACCAGGTAAAGCCAATATCTTTCGTGATAATGTATTTGTAGGCACAACGCAATTAACAAATGTGGTGCCGGGACAAGAATTTCAACTCAACTTAGGTATTGACGAAAGCATAAAAATAGAGCGTGACTTGGTAGAACGGCAAGTAGATAAAAAGCTAATTGGCAGTAACCGTAAAATTACTTATGCCTATCGGCTAATTCTGACTAACTTACTTAGTCAAGAAGCAAATTTAAAACTAAGTGAGCAAATCCCAAAAAGTAAACACGAACAAATTAAGATTTATCTCAACCGTTGTAACCCACAAATTCAGCTTGGCGAAATGGGTATATTAGAATGGGAATTCAGAATGGCGCCGCAATCTAAGCAAGAATTATATTACCAATTTATTATCGAGTATCCACCAAATTTAGATATTGTAGGATTAAATATTTAAATCTTGTAGTATAAAATCTTGTGGAACGGGCATCCTTGCCCGTCCTTTTAACCTACAATGAAACAGGCAAGATGCCTGTTCCACAAGAGACATAAACTACAATCTATAAGCCAAAAAGGGAATCAACATTTCCGCATGACTCAAACCACCATGAATTCCAACAGGATAATGTTGTGTATCATTCTCAAAACTAACCCAATCACCTCTGGGAATAATTATCGCATCACCCAAACGGTTATAACTTAATTGACTTAACTCATTTCCTGGCAGTCCCAATAAACCTAATTCTATAGCTTCAGCTTTCGACAATAGCAAAAATTCTTCAGCTAAATTTTCTTGCACATAATCATAAACTTCTTTTTCTTTACCTTTGTGAATATATAAATAGCGTGCTTGAGTTCCCCCTGTAAACGGAGCAGACAAGTTTTTATTTAAAATTGGGTGATGGTTTAACCAAGTTATTTTATCTGGATGAACCGCACGCTGACCGTGGTCTGCTGTAATAAGTAATACAGTATCATTACGTCCTGCTAACGGCGCCAAAACTTCGCGGTAAAGTGAAAAATCAATACTAGCTACTTCTGCTCGGTAGTTCTGACTTAGCGGTTGATAACAATGGGCAAAAGTATCAATTTCAGGAATATATAAATAAGTAAAGCTTTTAACATTAGGTGTTTTGCTTGTTAAACGCTGACGCAACTGAGAAAAAGCATCAGCAGGAGTTCGATAACCAAAAAAGCTATTGAGCAGAGCATTACTGCCAGCACTAGTAAAACGACTAATACTTGTGTTTTTAAATTTATGGAAATTAATAATTTCAACATCTACACCTGACTTTTCCATCAACACGTAGATATTAGGCATTGGTAAAAGTGTATCAGGGTTAAGTTGAGAGTCTAAATAAGGCGCCGATGTTGGTGTAAAGCTAGGACGAAAACCAATTAAATTTACTAAACTACCAACTTCTTGAAAGTATATATGAGTATTAATTAAACCATGTAGAGCAGGCGCCTGTGCGGTTGCAGCAGAAGTTAATGCTGTAACAGTTGTACTAGGAAACACAGAAGTAGCGGGCATAAAAAAAGCCTGCGGTGAATTGCAGGCTTGGGTTAAGCTTGGTATTACACCTTCACTGCTCAACGTTCGGAACTGTTCGTAACCAAAAGCATCTAAGATAATTAATACTACATGATTGATAGGCGCCTGTTGTTGCCAGCTATGCCAAGCATCTGTTAATGATTTAATCGCTAAAAGTTCAGGATTAAAAGGTGTTACAGTTTTGTGTGCGTTTAGTACATAAGGTTCACACAACCATTCAAGCGTTAAAGCTGCAATATTAGAAAGTCCTAGTCCATCGTAACTAGGTTTTAACATTGCAGGCGCCAGTGCTTCTGGTATTTGTTGTCGTTGTATAAGAGCTTGTTCTACCGCAGTTATATTATTCATGGTTGTTTACTCTACCCTGCACCGTATATTCTAACTTCTATACATTTGTATTATGCGCTATACGCGAGTTATTAAAATGACTTGTTTATTTTTAATAGGGTTGCTGCTAGTAATATTGTTTACTGCTAGTCATATATATATTTACGGTAATACACCAAGTTTAATTAAAGCTGATGCAGCTATAGTGTTAGGCGCCGAAGTTTGGAATAATAAACCATCACCAGTATTTCGTGAACGTATTAATCATGCAGTTAATCTTTATAAAGCTCGTGATGTTAGTAAATTAATTTTTACAGGTGGAGTTGGTGTAGGTAAACCAATATCAGAGGCAGAAGCAGGAAAATTATATGCGGTTAACAATGGAGTTGATGAGCTAGATATATTAACTGAAACAAAATCACGTACTACTAATCAAAACCTTAAGTATGCTAAGGAAATTGCTCAACAGCATAATTTGAGTAAATTTCTGGTTGTAAGTGACCCGTTACACATGAAGCGCGCGGTCGAGATGGCAAGAAATTTAGGTTTAGACGCATTTCCTTCTCCGACACCTACTACTCGCTATCGTAGCTTTGAAAGTCAGTTACAGTTTTTATCGCGCGAGACATACTTTTATTTTGTTTATTTGATTTTTAGAGCTTAAAGATTAATTAACCATCTTGTAGAATGTCTTGTGGAACGGGCGTCCTTGCCCTGTCTTAATAATAGAATAGTACTAGGACGGGCAAGGATGCCCGTTCCACAAGAAAAGTTTGAAATAATCTGAAATACCTCTTTGTGAAACTGTAGTCAAAGCTACTAAACATAGAGGTACATTATGATTCATCATATTTCAATTTCCGCTCGTAACCCTGAACGTGTCGCACAAGCTTTAGCTGAGGTCATGAAAGCAATAGTTGCACCGTTCCCACCTCATCCAGGTAGTTATTTTGTTCTACCACAAGATAATTATGGAACGGGGATTGAAGTTTATCCTAATGGTTCTGAGCTTTTGCCAGGTGAAGGAAGTTCATCATGTCAGTTTGCGATGAATGATAACGCTTCTCAATTTACCGCTACCCATGCGGCAATTTCTGTACCTACGAGTATTGAAGAAATTGAGCAGATTGCAGAACGCGAAGGATGGCGTGCAGTACGTTGTAATCGAGATGATATATTTGATGTGATGGAGTTTTGGGTAGAAAATCGCTTGATGATAGAATTTTTGACTCCAGAAATGGCATCTCAATATTTAGCGTTTGTAACAAATCCAGAAATGATTAAGTCATTTATGCAGGCGCCTGCACTAGCGTAAGTGTTATTGGGTTAATATGAGCGATGGTTACGTTTACCGTCGATTATCTACAACGCTTATGAAGTATAATAAACTGGGTGACAGCGACCTGAAGGTTTCTGAAATTTGCCTCGGTACAATGACCTTTGGACAACAGAATACTTTAGAAGAAGCACATCAGCAGTTAGATTTTGCAGTTTCACAAGGTGTAAACTTTATTGATACTGCTGAGATGTACCCAGTTCCACCACGCAAAGAAACTTACAGTAAAACAGAAGCTTACATTGGGGAGTGGTTAAAAAATCAACAACGTGACAAACTAATTATTGCCACAAAAATGGTCGGAAGAGGAAGACGTTTTAAGTGGGTGCGCGATGGTAATGTTGGTGTAGACCGTAAAAATATCACTGAGGCAATTGAAGCGAGTCTCAAAAGACTACAAACCGATTACATTGACCTTTACCAAATCCACTGGCCCGACCGTTATGTACCTACATTCGGGCAAACTGTCTTTGATTATAAACAAGAGCGTGCCTCTACTCCAATTGCAGAACAGTTAGAAGTTTTTGCCGAAGTCATTAAAGCAGGTAAAATTCGTTATTTAGGTTTGAGTAACGAAACACCGTGGGGAGTATGCGAATTTAGTCATGCAGCCAAACAACTTAATTTACCTAAAGTAGTTTCCATACAAAACGCTTATAATCTTATCAACCGAGTGTTTGATTCAGCACTAGCAGAAGCATGTTACCGCGAAAATGTTGGCTTGCTTGCGTATAGTCCACTTGGTTTTGGAATGCTATCGGGTAAATATATAGATAAAAAACCTGAAAATTCTCGTCTTGCTTTATTTGAAGGGTTTGGACAGCGTTACAACAAACCAAATGTCAAGGAGGCAGTAAGCAAATATATAAAGATAGCTAAAAAGTATAATTTAACTCCCGTCAACTTAGCATTAGCCTTTGTAAGTAATCGCTGGTTTGTTAGCAGTACAATTATAGGCGCCACCACATTAAAACAACTAAAAGAAAATCTAGCAAGCGTCGATATTAACTTAACTCCAGAAATTTTAGCAGAAATCGACGCAGTTCATACCCGTTATCCTAATCCGGCGCCGTAACACACCATTATATAATCAGCGCCTACAACAAAGCAATCCTATTTTGTAACTCAATCAAATCGGGATGTTCATTTACATTTATTTGGTTAAGTGCCCAATCAAAGAAAGGATTAAGAGAAATATATTGAGATTGCTGTTGCTGCATGGCTTTTTGAATATCTTTGCCATGAAACCAAATCAAATATTGTCTATCAGACCAAAAGTTTGGTTGAGAAAAGTGTTGCTGGTAAGCAGCGATACTTTCTAAAAACCTATCTTGTGTCACGATGCTAGTAGCTTGTTGGAACTGGTTAATTAGTGTCAAAGCTTCAGATTGACAGTGTTGTAAAGTTAATAAGGACGGAAGTTTACCACTACCACCTGTCCATGTCGTCCTTAGTTGCTGTCGGGAAGCACTTAATTGTATCAAATCAGCTAACGCCCATCTTACCACTTGATAATCTTGTAAACTTTTTGCTGCTTGTTCTATCCATGTCGAAATAGCTGCAATTCCTGGGGAATCCCCATGTCCCCATCTAGAAATAGGATTATTTTGTTTTTCTATATACCTTGTGACCCAATAATTATGGATTAAATTGGAGTCTAATAAATAATTCTCGACGCAAGCACGGTGAGTAAGTAACATCGAACCGATTGGAATTAGTTGAATATTATCTGTTGGTTTGACATCAAAATCACGGTCACGAAAAACTATATATTTTTTATTTATAGTCTCACTTCTTGAAAAATAGCCTTCAACAAAAACTGAGAATGTGAATTTACTGCCAGAAGGAACTATAGTAGGTTTATTTATAGAAAGGTTTTCAAGAACTCTATTTATTAATCTAAAATCTAAACTAGTTTGCTTACCTTCACAAAAAATAACTTTATCACCAACGACGCTCACAACTACACCCCTAACCGTATAATATAACCTTCTGGCACTAATTGCTCAATATAATTAGAGTGGGTTGTAATTATAAACTGATTATTATTTCCTAGTTTAGGCAAAGCGCGTAAAAAAGCTTGTTGCATCGGTGGATGTAGATGTAATTCAATCTCATCGATTAAAATTACTGAGTTATGAATATTCCAGCTAGCAAAATCCATCAACATCGGAAATATAGCACGTTCACCTCCAGACATCTCAGATATTTCATACTGGTTTTTACTATCATGTAAATAAAACCAAGGTTCGCTAAGAATATCATCTAGATTTTCTCGTAAAACTGGACCAGAGAAACTCCGTTCTGGAAATACCGTTTTGTAAGTACGTTCAATTTCAGCGTATAAATCCTTTCGTCCATTACGCGATGAGTGAATTTTAGCATTTTCTACATCTTGATGAAACAGGCGCCATTTTGACAAACGGTCACGTAAAAGGTCTTCTGTAATTTCTAGCTTTAGTCCTGGGTCTTCGGTCGTTAAACTTGTAGAAGTTCTTTGTTCTGTGTACCAAAGAATTGTACCCACCTGCTCAAAAACTTCAAACCCTTCAGTACGACGAAGTTGTTTCGCGTATTCTCGTCCTCTAAATTGCAATAATTCAGCATTACTTGTTGCTTGCACTTTTCCATCATGCCATTTGAGAGTAACAATATGATTTTTAGCAGCACTCTCTATATTACGTCCCAATTCTAATAATTTATGTTGTAGATTATGTATAGCTTGGAGTTCGGGAGAAGAAAACTGTACTTTTACAGTTACTTCTGGTTCAAAGTTTCCCCAGTTACTACTAAGCAGTTCATAATTAAACCCTGTCCACTCTAAATCAGAAATGTTTTGTAACCGTCCAGTTGCAGTACCTAATGTTGCAGCGATAGCTTGTAAAAGACTCGTTTTTCCAGCACCGTTCATTCCCACTAAAATAATCATATCTCTCGCCAACCCAGTTTCTGGGTCAGTAAAATCAAATTCTGGTGAGGAGAGAAACTTTTTGAAGCGTTTTAGTTGAACAGATTGAACTTTCATATAATAAGTTAAGAATTTTTCTCTTCTTTCTTTCCTTTGCGCCCTTTGCGTCCTTTGCGGTTCATTAAATAAACGTCATTTTAATTAATTATTGCACGAACCACTATATTACAATTAGGGATAGTTATCGTAGATGCTCTCACGACTTAAAGCATAATCCGAAAGTGTCGGTATCAAGCCATTACGATGTTCAACCTCATCAAGAAATTTATCTAAATCAGCTTCTAACTCGTCTTCATTTTCAAGCTGATTATAGTTAGTTTTTTTACCCAGTAATGCTTCGACTGTAGGCGCCAATGCATCAGCTAGCAATTGTCGAATACTGAATGCGCCTTGACGCGCGATACTTTCTTGAAGCTTTTGTTCTAATTCGGGTGTCAATTGCAGTGTAATAGTAGTCATTTTTATAAAGTCAGAGTAATGAGCGTTTTGTTCTTATATTAACAGGGCAAGCTAATCGTAAGCAGGAAGGGACAAAGCTTCGCGTGCTTGCAACCACTCGGTAGGTATACTTTCGGCGCCCGCAGAACATGCTACAATTCCACCAACAATTGCACAAGTTGTATCTCTATCACCCAATCCCCTAACGGTTGTCCAAATTGCCTCTGTATAATTATCAAGATGTTGTGCTGCACACCATAATGCAAATGGTACAGTATCTTGTGCAGAAATTTTGGCACCTGAACCAAGTATTGCCGCAGCATTTTCTATAGATATATTTTCACTTAAATTACTCGCACGCTCAATTTTTGATTTTACTTCGCTTTCAGGAATATAACTAATTACTTGGTTCAGAAACTGTTGTTTTGTAACTTTAGAATTAGAAGCAATACCAGCAGCTACTGCAACTGCAACTGCACCAGAAGAAGCTTCGGGATGTGCATGAGTAATTTCTGCACTTTTTATAGCTTGGTCAACTAATAAATCTATATTATCAGCAAAATATGCTCCCAATGGCGCCACTCGCATTGCTGCACCATTGCCGTATGAACCTTGTCCATTAAATAAACTTGTAGCTAGCTGGCGCCAGTTTTTATTATTATCACGAATATGTGTGAGTAACTTATGCATTGCAGGGCCATAACCGCGTTCTGTATCATAGCGTTCTGCAAAGTCTCTTGCTAGGGCGTCTTGATTTATTTCTTGATATTGTCGCAATATAGAAACGATTGATAATGCCATTTGTGTATCGTCTGTATAATACCATACTCCACTTGGCAACGCGCGTAAATTAATTAAGTTTTCTGCCACATCTGGATGCACGAAGAATTTTTCTCCAAATGCATCTCCTACTGATAATCCTTGTAATGAGTTTATTGCGCGAGTTAAGCGCGCTTCTTTTGTAGATTCCATAGATTATATATATACTAAGAACTGGTTAGGGCTTTACTTTTAAATAAAGTTAAAATCTTTAAGATGCTACCCTACCCTTCGGGATATCCTCCGGATAACGTGAAAACTGCGTTAACGTTCCTCAGCATGACGTGATAGAGATGCTTCGTTCCTCAGCATGACGTGATAGAGATGCTTCGTTCCTCAGCATGACATGATTTACAGTATACTTACTTCCCAGGTCTTAAATGTAGTACCTAACAATTGGTCTAAATTAGCCAAAGCGTTTAAATATCTTATATTTATTTCAACTTCATTATTCTGTGCCTGTGCTAGTTCATTTATTCTATTAATTAATTCAGATTGAGAAGCTTTACTGAGTTTAAACTTTTCTTGTTCTACATTGAGTTGCTGTTCTGATAGTTTGACGGCTTGTCTGGCGCCTTGTATTTGCTTCCAAATCGAATTAATATAGTTTATACTGTTTTGTAAGTGCGTATCTAATTGCAATGTGGTATTTTTAAGTGTCTCAGCTTTGATTTCTTTATTTTTATCTAGAAGTTGACTTATTTCAAAGTTAAAACGGTTACGCAAGTAATTTGGCTGATAAGTAAAGGCAATTTTTTGTAAATTCTCGAATTCTAAAGATATTGGCTCAATCCCAGGAATTTCACCTGCTGTTATTTCTATATTATTTATTTCTAATACAGATGCTAATTCTAAGCTTCTTGCTTTTACTTCATTTTGGGCAGCTAATAAAGAAATGCGATAGTTTGTATTTTTTAACTCTTCGGCATTTTTCAATGATAATTGAACTATTTTAACTTTTTCTTGCGCTTGGAGTAATTTATTATACGTTAAAACTACGTTTGTAATTTTGCTGTTCAATGCGTTTCTTGAGTCTTGTCTGTTAATGAGTTCGTTTAAACGTGCGATTTTTTTATCTGTGTCTTTCGTTAAAGATAATTTTATATCTAATTGCTTAGATTGATTAATATTATTTACATCATTCCATTTATATGTTGGCTTTAATTTACTTGGTTTTGTTTGAATATTTACTAAGTAAGCATTTTTATCGGCGCCTTGAGCTAATGCTAAGTATACAGCATCTCCTACTGTCATGTAAATTTGTTGAATTGGCTTTGTTTCTGGTGTATTAGTTTTATGAGATGATTGACTATAAAGTTCGTATGTACCTTGAAATATTCCAGAAGAAATAGTTAGAGTTTTTTGAGGTTGTATTTTCGGTATAACTGGTATATAAAGATTGTTAATTTTATTTAATTTTTCTAGTTTATCGAATTTATAGGATTTGATATCAGAACTTATATAACGATAATTTTCTTTTCGTAAATCTTCATTATTTAAATTATCTTGTGGTGTGTTTAAATCATTGAAAGGGTTAGGGGGTAAACAAGTAAATACGTCACACTTTTGAGTTTCAGCATTGGGAAGAGGAAGTAAGCTGAGTCGAAAGTCAGGATTCTTTGACTTATTTGATTTATATGGGTCAAAAGATAAATTAAATGGTTCTTTAACAGGTTGGGGTGGTGTTTTAACGGGTGATGCTGGTTGAATAGGTACAATTGTTTGGATAGTACCAAAGGTCGCAACAATAAAGGCAACACTGTTTAAACTCCAGTACCATATCGAAGTGAGCGAATATTGTTGTTTCATTTTCCTTTCATTCTAACTTCCCTTAACACATCAGTTATTGGACAGTCTTTGTCATCAAAACTTAATGAAACTTCATAGCGAGTTAATGGGAACGGTTCTAGAAGTTTACCTTTTTCGTGACTTTCCAGGCGCCACCATAACGTTTGGACAGCTATTTGTTTGGTATCATCGAATTCAAAGGTGATTTCGGCAAGATTGTTAACACCGACAACTTCTTTACCATGTCCCCATAGTCCTTTATACTCGTGATGGTTTTTTGCCATTGATAAATATTGGTTTAATGGTTTTAAACGGTCTTGTCGAGGTAAGGGAGCTACAATTGATTGCGTGTTATGTGAGTTATGATTAGATGAATAATGAATATTCTCTAAGAGTGCTGGCAAAAAATCTATACGATACCACCATTCAGGTTTTTTAGTAATATCAGGTAGTCTAAACCAGCTACGTTCTTCAACTATATTAATTAGTGCAGGACTTTTTTCGATGTGCAAAGGTAGACATTGCATAAAAGCATCAGCGTATGTACATACTACTCCAACTTCTTGCTTCTTCGCTTCTGGGTTAGACCATCCTAATATTTCAGCTTTGGGGTGATAGTCTATTAATTGGAATGGCACAAAACCTTTGAGGTGTAACGAGTAGCTTCCACCTGGTTCGCGTTTCTCGTTTCGCAATGAACTACTGGTAAACTGAGCTATAACTAGTTGTGGGTTTGCGGGTAGTGGAAACTCGAATGGTTGATTTGCTGAATATTGTAAGCGTGCGGAGAAACTATAGTGAACATCACCACTAAGCATGACGATGCGACTACTTTGTCTTGATGTTCGTAGTGCTAAACGTGCGATAAATTTTTCAAATGAAGAAGCTTGTAGTCCCCACGCTTCTGGGTCAAACCCCCAAGCAGCAGTACCTAATTTTTCAGCAACTGCTTTCGCTGACTTTTGAATACCTTCGAGAAAAGGTAAACCGACAACGGGACTGGGTGAGATAACTATTGTAACTTTATTGTCGTCGGATATTTCGGGGAGTTGTTTTTCTAAAGCTTCGTCGCTTAAAAGTTCTGGAAAGTCAAAGTCTTCACCAGGAAAACCTCTTAAAGTGCGGGTGTCGAGAAATACGACTTCGTAACCAGGGCCAGTAACTGTGTAATTCCAATTTATACTATTATCGAAATAGGGCAGGCGCCTGGGGTTAGTTTTTCTAATTTCTGTAACAGTGGGTAAACCAAGTCGTTTGGAAATTTCGGTTTCGGAGTCAGGGTCATTACCTTTACTTTTCGACCAAGTTTGTAATGCTGAAAGAAGTGCTGCACCAGGTTTATCGTTGCTAAACTCCAATGGAGTGTTACCCCAAGCTTGGCAAATGCTATATCCTAGTAAACCATTTTGAATGATACGGCGCCCAAGTGGTTTAGAAAGAACACGGTCGCACCATGCCATATTCAAATTCCAGTCGTCAGTAATTTCATGGTCATCAAATATCATATATGTAGGGATATTCGCTAACGCACGTCGTACTTGTTTAATAGTTGAAATAAATTCCTTGAGATAAGTAACTTCTTTATCAAAATCTGATTCTTTTTGTTTATCCTGACTTGTTGCTTCGATTGAGTAAATATCCTGGTACTGTGGAAAATCTTCTTCGTTGACCCAAAGTACATCACTCCAAGCAAACAAATACATTGCCATAAATTCGCCAAATGTAAACAAATGGCTTTTAGCAATATCAGTAATTCGATTCAATTTATCTAAACTAGCTGTTAACCCAGCAACATTTGTAGCTAAATTATTACGTTGACCAGGTTTAAGCTCATCTAAATTTGTCACACCTGGTAAAGGTTCTGACCATCCTAAAAGTGTTTCTGCTGCATCCATAAGCATAAATAACAAAGCATCGGCAACATCATCTACATAAATTTGGTCACCTGTAAGAAAAAGCTGATGTGGACGCTTTTCTACTGATATAGCTAAAGCTTCACGTATCATTTTATCCAAGGAAGCCATTGCATCCAAGCTCTCACCGTGCAGCTTGCGACAAGAACCATGAACAATACGTAAATCATTTATATCATTAGGAGGAAGTGCAAAAGAAGGTAAATTATATTCAGAATGTACATCTGGATATGCAATTTCTAAAATAGAACCTTCAGAATTTAAAATCCCAGGAGTATTTAAACTTTCACCTGGATTAAAAGCTATATTATATAAATAATTTTCACCATCTCGAAGTACGGAATAATTAGATTGTGCAGTAATCGCGACAATATGTAAATTATCGCCAACTTGCGTAGTATTTTGTCTAGCAGTAATTAAAGCATTTTTATTAGTATCTAAAATTACTAAAGTCACCGTGCGACTTTCTTTTAAAGCAATCCACACAGTCACCGAATAGTTGTCAGTTCGTCGTAGAATAGGTCCAGCGAGAACCAAGGGTAATGTATTAATTCGTTCTCGTAACGGAATCCAGTTCATACATCATTGATTAGGGGTACACTTCGAGTATATTTCGGGTTCCCTAAAAAGTGTCAACCGTGAATTCTCTACTCTCTGAGCACCTGGCAAATCATCCCCTATTGTAGGTGGGCACTGCCCACCATACTTAGTATTTTATATTGCAACAAAACCTGCCTCTTCAATCAATTTCCGACGTGGCGCCGTTTTAAGTAGTTTAATGTAGGCAGTACCCACTTGCTTTGAAATCGGATTATTTTGATTATAAATGACAAAAAGTCGGTTTGTAAGCGGGTATGTCTCATTTTTAAATGCAGTAACATTCGGTTTATTTCGATTTGTAGGTGTACATTTTGCCAAGGGTACTTGTGGATTTTTATAGGGGGATACTAAATTTGAAGAGTCAGTATCAATAGCTAAAGCTTTTCCTTGACATTGGCGAGCTAAATGTGCAGACGAAACTAGAAAAATACCGTTTTCATCACGAAATACCTTTCTCATTCCTTCAGTAATACCTGGAGCATTATCTATTTTATTAACATCTTCACGAAGTTTATTACCTCCCAAAACCTTTAGTTTTAATATTTCATTAACACTAGAATTGCTTCCTTCGTAAACGTTTATTTTATTGATTTTTGAACTGTTTGTCACTCCTAATTGATTCCAATCATTAATTTTACCTGTAAGAAGATTACGAAGTTGATTAATGGTTAAAGCATCAATTGGTAAATTCTGATTCACCCCAATAGCAATTCCATCAATTGCTACAGGTTCTTCTACTAACATCGCTCCCTGACTTTGAGCTTGTTTATTTTCTTCATCTGAAACATTACGAGAAGAAATGGCAAAATTAACCTGTTTTTTCAATAATAATTGAATTCCATATCCTGAACCTGGGCCATTGCCCGGACGAGGCGAAAAATTTAATTGAAACTGAGGACAAGTATTTTCAATACTTTTTTCTACATCATCTCTAAAAAGTTGCCAAGTAGTACTGCCACTATAGCTAAAGTTACCTTCTGGAACGCTGTTTAATATACAAACTAAAGGAGAATTATTTATGAAAACTGATAACATCGAAAATAAACTTACAATCGCGAAACCAGCTACAATGCATTTAAAAAACTTTAAAAACTTTTTGTTTGCTTTTGTAGGTGAAATTTGGGTATCAGGAATTTGCGTTAATCGTTGCTGAAGATTATACTGATTATTATAATCAATTTGCTGCGGTTTAGATTCAAGCTCTTTCAGTGCTTTTAATACTTCAAATGCAGATTCATATCTTTGGCTTGACTGAGTACGAACCATATTATTTAAAACATTTTTCAATCCAGTCGAAGCATTTGTATTAACCAATTCATTTATATTATCATCAATATTTCTCGTTAATTTTCCGGGATGCACACCAGTTAAAGCTTGAATGGCAACAATACCCAAAGCATAAATATCACTACAAGGCAAAGGTCTTTTTTGGAGTTGTTCTAATGGCATGTAGTCAGGAGTGCCAATAGCTACCGTGCTTAGGTCATTTAAAGCTTCTTGAAATTTTTCTTTAACGGCGCCAAAATCAATTACAACGATTTTATTATCTTTACTGCGTCTAATTAAATTTGCTGGTTTAATATCACGATGAATCACCCGATTATTATGATTATGAATAAAATCTAAAACTTTCAAAACTTGCTTTAACAAGTCTATAACTTCAAATTCCGACAGCGTTATTTCTAAAAGAATGTCTGTTAAAGTAGCACCTTCAATATACTCTTGAACTAAATAAAATTCTTGATTCTCTTCAAAATAAGCATATAATTGGGGTATCTGCTCGTGTTCATCACCCAATTCGCGAAGCGTTCTAGCTTCACGGTCAAACAATCTTCTTGTTATCTCTAAAACAGAAAAGTTGATTTGTGGTCTAAGCCTTTTAACAACACACAAACAGTTGAAACGTTTTAAATCCTCTGCTTCATAAGTTTCGCCAAATCCTCCAATACCTAAAAGCCGAATGATTTTATAACATCCACCCAAAACAGTTCCAGGTACAAGCATGAGTTAAGAGTTAAGCCTAATTATATAAAAAAGTATACACGCATAGACTCATTTTACACTTAATTAAGAGGTAAAACTAGGCTTAACCATACGTTAACTAAGCGTTACGCACCAACACTTAATAATGCCATTCTAAACGTAATGTAGTGGACATTATAACGGTGGCGCCGGAAGTGGTTTTGGTGGCGCCGACATTGGGTCTATACCACCTTGTCCGACTTCAAACTGGCTCATCATATCGTGGTCTTCGTGAACCATATTATGGCAATGATACATATACTTGCCTATGTTCGGTTTAAACTTGCCAATTATTCGCACAGTCTCGTTTTCGCCAACGTAGAAGACATCCTTCAAGCCACGCTCGTAAACAAAAGGAGGCTGACCATTACGGTCAAGAATTTGACCCTCAATGAGGTGAACGTGAACTGGATGAAACCATAATCCTGAAGTGTTTCGTAGCCTCCAAATTTCCACCTCTTCCAGTTGTGGGTTAGCGTCTACTCTATTTTTATCCCATCCCTTATCGTTGATAAGCCACATTCGATTACTCCGATCAAATACAAACTCGCGCGTTCTTACAGCGTCTGATTCTGAAAGAAATTGAATATTACGTAATGTGCTGGGAATAGAACTGTTATCAACTTCAGAACGCACAACATCAAAACGCATAATCTTGTTCGTGTTGCCAGTATTATCGTTATTGGGGAGTCCTAGATTTTGTAGTTCTACTTGAGTACCTATGGAGTATTTGGAAAAGTCAATAATCAAGTCATATCGCTCTGCCATTCCAAGACGCATATCTTTAGTATTCATTGGTCTAGGCATTAACCCATCATCTGTACCAATGACAGTTATGTCATTACCTGTACTCAGAGCCAGTTTGTAAGAGCGAGAAATTGATGTGTTTAACACACGAAAGCGGTACTTACGGTTAGCAACTTCCATACGAGGCCAAGGGACACCATTGACTGTAATTACCTCCCCCATCACACTATGTTGAGCTTGGTCATCAAAAATTAGTGAACCATTAGCAGCGAATGTCTTATCGTGAATAATCAGAGGGATATCATAATCTCCGGACGGGAGCGGCAAATTTAGTTCCTCATCATCCTGAACAATATACATCCCAGCCAAACCCATGTAGGCATTGAAAGAAGTCTTTCCAATAGCATGGTCGTGGTACCACATAATAGAAGCAACGCTGTTGGGATAGACATAATCTTTGTAGAATCCCGGAGATATCAAATCTTCAGCGTAGCCATCATACTGGGGTAGAGATGGCATTCCATGCAAATGAACTGATGTATTTATACTAAGATTATTAATAAATCTGACAACAGATTGCCGATGTTTACGTTGTTTAATCGTGGGTCCAGGGAAGATACCGTTATAGCCCCAAATCTGAGTTCTTCGTCCTGGTAAAATCTCTACCTGAGCTATCTGCATTGCTATCTCATAGTAGTCAGTGTTAGAATCGCTACGCACAGGGTTCAATACTGGCGGTTTACGGAAGGCAAGTGTAAAAGGTTCTACTCGCTCATCAGTTCTTTGAGCATATCCCCGATATTGAATTCCTATAGGTAGCAAAATACCACCACCCGCAAGCGCTGCAATCTTTAATAATTCACGCCTAGTGACTTTCTTCATGATTAACCTCCTTGATAAGGAAGCTGTATAAATTTGATTAGTTTAATTACTGTGAAAAACTTTTAACAGTGTATTTTTTTTCACAGTGTAATTATTACAGAAATAAAATCATGCCTTATTGTACTTTTGTCAACAAATCCAAATAAATGTAAAGTTATAAAAAACAGTAGTTAAAAATAAATTTTAAGAAAAGTTACATTTTCTCATTAATACCTTTTTAACTACACTTATTAATGAGATGTAAGGGTGTAAGGAAAAATAGTCTTTTTTCATCCGTAAAGACAGATTTATGGAGTATATTGATGGTAAAAAGCTGAAAATGTTTATTTAAAACCATTTTTGATTAAATATGTACTAAATACTCAATAATTTATACTTTTTATCAAAAATAACCTTAGTTACAGTAAAAGCTCACTATTAAGAAAACGAGCAAAAATTTAATCAAAGTTTATTTTCTCAAACCACTATTGTTAATTTTATTGAATAAAAACAAATGTATTTAATTTTTAAATTTTGTAAAGATTTTATTTTTTAAGAAAAAAATATCAAAAAACAACGAAAAATGTGGCAATAAAATTGCGGAAAGGTAGAGTACACGTGCTGAGGCAGGAAATAGTTGAGTCGTATCAATTCTGGCATAGCCGTACAATAGTATTAAATTAAGACAAACCCTTATAAAATTGTTCGGCTTTTTTCTAAATTGATTTTAAATGGGCGAACCGGGAGTTATAACTCTGTTTTGTACATTACGAGCGTGACTGTTAATGTCTTAATTACAGTATAAAATGCTCTAAGTAGGTGTGCAATGCGAAGTTTCTGACTTTTTTATAGAATTAGAATGTAAAAAATAGCAAGTGATGATACCAATGACACAGACTTCTAGATTAGAACAAGCGATAGAAAGTGTAGAAGCTTTATCAGCAGAAGAGCAAGAAACATTAATTAACGTGGTAAAGCGAAGATTAATAGAAAAGCGCCGCGATGAAATTGCATCTAATATTGCTGAGGCACAGGCAGAATATGACTCAGGTAAAGTGTTTCGTGGCACAGTTGACCAAATAATCGATGAGTTAAGCAAGTGAAAAGCCTAGTTTTTGCATCTTCCTTTAACCGAGCATTTAAGCGGTTGATAAAGAGACAGCCGGAATTGCTACAAAGAATTAGAGAACGGCTCGCACTTTTGGCGACTGACCCATTTGAACCCCTGTTGGAAACCCACAAGCTTAAAGGAAAATTAGCTGGTTCTTGGTCATGTTCGGTTGATTATGACTGTCGAATAGTGTTCAAGTTTGTAGAAAATTTAGAAAATGAAGAAGAAGAAATTCTACTAATTGATATTGGTAGTCATGACGAGGTGTATTAAATGTAAAGACGTTACATGTAACGTCTCTACAACAACGTATGTTAATTATTAGTAGCGGATACGGGGGTCTACGTAGGCGTTGAGGATGTCGATGGTGATGCTTGCCATTACTACTATGGTGCCGAAGAATACCATGATTCCTTGTACGGTTGGGTAGTCGCGTTCGTTGATGGCTTCAAATAGGCGGTTTGCTAGACCGGGCCATGAGAATGTGACTTCGGTGAGAACGGCGCCACCTAGTAGGGAAGCGAAGGTTAAGCCTAGAACGGTGATGACTGGAATTAAGGCGTTTTTTAGTGCGTGGGAGAAGAGGATTTTGTTTTCGGGGATACCTCTTGCTCTTGCGGCTTCTACGTAGTCTGATTGTAAGGTTTGTTTGAGGTTGACTCTAACGATGCGCTCGAAGATGCCGCTTAATAGTATTCCTAGGGTACAGCTTGGTAGTATCAAATATTTGATTGCTGTAAAGAATTCAATAAATTTACCACGAAGCAAACTATCTATAGTATATAAACCTGTGAGTTTTGCAGGCGCCTCTAAGGTTACGGGAAAGCGACTTCCTAGGGGTAGTATATCAAAACTAACGGCAAAGATTAATTGTAATAACATCCCTGCCCAAAACATTGGCAGCGCATAAGTAATGATGCCAAATAATCTACCACCAATATCAAGTGAGGTACCAGGACGTGAAGCAGAAAGTGTACCAACGGCAATACCAACTACTAGTGCCACGATAATACTAAATACTGCTAACTCAGCAGTTGCGGGGAAGTGTTCACCAATAATATCCCAGACGCTTTTACCGCGACTTGATATAGATTTACCCATGTCCAACTTGAAAATCAAGTTCCCCAAGTAGTTGAGATACTGCAACGGCAAAGGTAAATCTAATCCTAGTTGTTTCCGCATTGCTTCTTTGGCACTATCAGGCGCCCGACCACCAAGAATAGCATCAACAGGGTCGCCAGGTGTTGCACGCAGTAACAAAAACACCATTGTGACAATTGTTAGTATTTGTAGTGGCGCCAGTAGTAACCGCGTCACCACATAATATGTAAGAGCTTTTGAACGTGACATTAGTTTTTTGTAATTCCGCTGTAAATTAATAATTGGCTTGCGTCTTGTTTGACTCCTTTGACTCCGTTTTGGGCGAACAAATAATCTTGTTCTTGCCATAGGGGAATATATGGTACGTCTTTGGCAAGGATTTCTTGAATTTGGGCGAATATTTGTTTACGTTTTGCTGGGTCTTGTTCTTTGCGTTGCGCTTCGATAAGTTGGTTCATGTTTTCGTTATAGTAAAATGAACCTTGAGAAACACTACCGCCTTTTTCACAACCTTTTTCGGGTGTACCTTTTTCACACTGTAGGAATGGTTGTACATAATTGTCTGGGTCGAGAAAGTCTGGATACCATTCAACTAAACTCAACGGATAAACTCCTTGAGGTGCATTTTTATAAAAGCTGGTTGAGTCAATACCGTTCGTTTGAATTTGTAATAAACCATCCATTGTTTTATTCGCAATGGCTTTGATTACTACTGCCGTTAATCCTGTTGTGGGAATATTAGAACGGTACCAAAGTTCTACTTTTGCGGGGTTTTCTCTTGTAAAACCAGCTTGTTTGAGCAGTTTTTGGGCTTTTTCTACATTTCCATTGGCGCCATACTCTTCTCTAAATACGGGTTTATAAACATCAAAGGTATTGGGAACCATGCTAAATAGCGCTTGTCCTTGCCCGTATAATACCCGCTCTAACACTATGCTACGGTCAAGCATTGCAGCTATTGCTTGTCTTACCAGTGGGTTATCGAGAGGTTTTTGGTTACGGTTGACTGCCATAAATGATATAACGCTACCGTTATTTGCAATTGCCTGCCAATCACCTTTTTCAACATTTTTTTGCAAGCTACGAATTTGGTCTGCATCCATAGACATACCAGCTACGTCAATCGATTTTTTCCGAAACGCATTATATATATTGACGCCACTACTCAATATTTGAACTGTTACACCTTGATTTAATGGCTTTTTGCCCCAATATCTATCAAAAACATCAAACTGGATTTTATCGGTAGCAAAGTTCACTAATTTATAAGGACCAGTACCAATAAAAACATTCGGAGTAAATTTACCTTCACCAATTTCATAAGCTTTAGGAGAAACAGCACATACCCCGGCAAAAGCAAGCAACGAAGGAAAAGCCGCAAATTGTTTTTTTAACTTAATAGTTAACTCATACTCACCTGTAGCTGTGGCAGATTCAACAATATCCCCTAGTAAAAAAGCTGGTTTACCTCCATTCTTAATAAACCGTTCTAAACTAAACGCCATAGCTTTGGCATTAAACGGTGTACCATCATGGAATACAACACCCTGACGTAGAGGCATAGTATACGTCAAACCATCTGCGCTAATTTTGGGTAAAGCTGTTGCAAGCTGTGGTTCAATCTCTGTACTTCCAACTTTATACGTATAAAGCCTATCACTCATGTTATAAATTAAACCTAGTGACCCGGTTTCATAAGCATCTGCTGGGTCAAGAGTTCGAGGTTTATTCGTCGTACCAATCGTAATACGACTATCATTCGCTGACACAGGAGTCGTAAATTGCGGACTGAACGCACTACCCACAGCTAAAAGTAAACATAAACAAAACAAACTGATAACTAATTTGGCTCGACCAAAACGTCGCATAAAAGGCGCCATCCTATACATATACTTAATATCGATACTTTTTAAACTAGATGGTGAGACATTTTACTACAAAGTTGCTTTTATAGCTTGCTAAATTCCTGCAATGTATAAATGTACGTTTCACAGTAAGCACGCAATTAATTTCAACAACATTAATCTATATACGTACAAAAATAACTACAGTCTTTAATGGTATCGCACTAATTCTCAATAAGTCTGGCGCCGACATTGAATTGTTCCAAACTTCAAAAAGGTTTTAACTAATTTTCAATAAAGCTTTATTGCTTTTGCGTAATATCACTGATATATTAATAACTGAGGTCGCTAAATACACTAATAATTCACGGGTGATAATTATTAATTGGTGAGCCTAAAGCTTAAAATTACATAAAAATTAGCTTTTAGGATATATCTGTGTCTGCAAAAAATGATACAAGTCTTCATGAAGTAAGGAAAGTATTTAGGTCTTCAGTATTTACACTGTTTTAAGTCCATTAATAAATTATTTAGGAGTTAATGATGTCTACCCCTTCGTTTTCTGCTGCTGTAATCGCAGAAGGAACTGTGAACATTAACAATGGTGGTGACTTTGATGGTAATCCCATTGACACTACTGATGATGCGTTTATATACGCTGGTTCAGGATTGACTTTCAATTTCAACAATGGACCGATTTTACCTGTTCAACGCAATGCAGCAGGTATTCCACTACTAGATGCAACAGGTCGCCAAATCTTAGTGGATAATGCGGTAACAGTTGCAGCAGGTTTTAACACACTCAATACTCCTAATAATCCTTACAGTGGTTTAGTTCCTCCCAAGGTTGTCAATAAGCAAACTGTAGATGTACCTTCGTTTGCGACTATTAAACAACAATTAACAAATTTAATTCCAAGTAGTTCCACAACTATTTCTTTTAACCCTTACAGCAATCCAATTAATAGTCTCTCCGATTGGAACGCACTATTTCCTGGTGGTGGAACAGCAACTAATCCTGTTGTTGTGCGTGTGTCTGGATGGGGGTTGAATATTCCTGATGGAGTCAACATTGAGAACACAATTATTATAGTTGATAACGGGGATATTAACTTCAATGGCAATAGCCAGAAGTTGAAAAATGTAGCGTTAATTGCTGCCAACGGTAGCATAAATTTAGGTAATGTTCAAGCAACAGATGTAACAGTACTTGCTGAACGTTCCATCAATATGAATGGAGGTGCAAGTTTTAGTGGTCAAAGCCTACTAGCCAACGGAGATAGCAATGGCTTAAATTTCAACGGTACAACTAGTACTACTGACAAAGACTTGCTGACTGTGATTTCTCAAGGACGGATTAATTTTAATGCGTCTTCTAAAGTTCGCGCTGAGTTCTTAAGTGTAGGAGACTTTAGCTACAACGCTAATGCTGAACTGGTGGGTTCCATCAAGACTAAAAGCAACGTCTTTTTCAATAGTCAAGCGACTGTAACAGGAATTGCCACTACCCAACCCCAACCAACTGGTGAAATTGCAGGACTCGTCTGGAATGACTTCAATGCGAATGGAGTTAAAGACTCTGCACTAATTCAAGGCGCCAGTCCAGATGTTGTTTTCGTAATTGACGTATCTGGAAGCACAAGTAGTTCTTTTGGCGGTACACCAGTCGGAGACGTAAACGGAGATAGAGCAGCTAATACAATCTTAGATGCTGAAATCGCTGGCTTTATTGCTCTCAACCAGCAGCTAATTAAACAAGGTTTAGGGCAAACAGCAAGAGTATCTTTGGTGAGATTTGATAGCACAGCTTCTGTAGTAGATTTAAATCCAGGTTTATCTGGACTACAGTTAACGACAAACCCTAGCGCTGATAATAACAACAACGGAACGTTAGATGTCGAAGAAGCTCTCAAGTCACTCCGGATATTAGGTGGTACTAATTTTGAAGCTGCTTTGCAAGCATCTGAAAGTGTCTTCACTAATTTGGGAACGCCTGCTGGTAATGGGAATCTTGTTTTCTTGTCAGATGGCTTTAATGGTGGAGGTACTTTTACCGATGAAGTTACACGTTTGCGAGCACGCGGAGTAAACTTATCTGCTTTTGGTGTTGGAACAGGTGCTTCGCTAACCCAATTGCAACAGATTGACCCAAATGCAATTCGATTCAACAATACAGACCAAATTCTAAATACATTCAGTGGTATAAGTGGAGGAAAGAATACTTTGGAACCAGGTTTAGCTGGTGTGTCAGTTTATTTAGACCTCAACAATAACGGAGTTTTTGACCCAGATGAACCTAATCAAATAACCTCAACCGATAACGCTAGTACAAGCAATATTGATGAAACAGGTTTCTATCGGTTCAGTGGTGTATCTGCTGGAAGTTACACTGTACGTCAAGTAGTACCATCCGGTTTTACACAAACATTCCCCAATGCTGGTAGTGGAACTAACGTTACTCTCACTCCTGGTCAAGTCGTTGAAGGTATTAATTTTGGCGCCCATAACCCAAGCATTACTTTCTAAAATTTAAAAATAGGTAGAAGCAAAAGGGGAAAACAAGAGTATTTATCCTTTTGCTTTTTAGCACTCGTTGTGTTCCAAATAATAATTTTTATAACAATCAGCCTAAAATCGAATTCGCGGTTTTTAAGGTTAAGCCGATTAAAAATACTAGTAATGCTCAGTTGCAATTTCACGATTACTAGCTCCCTTACCAATAAACTGCAATATTTCTATTTCGCGAGAAGTGGTTTATTTTAAATAATTATGATACGCTTGCATTATTAAGGGAATGCAAGAAGAGCGTAAAATGGCACTGAGAGATCACTTTCGTCCTCCTCTAAGCAGCAGGCGCCACTGGCACAGTTTTCACAACGCTTGGTCAACGTATCTTGCTGACGATTTAAATCAATCTCTTCCAGAGGGTTATTTTGCAGAACCAAACGCCCAATTTGGCATTGAAATTGATGTAGCAGCTTTCAGTGAAAGAATTCCGATTAATTCAGAGCGAAAAAATGCAGAAATGTTGGAATGGAAACCAAGCTCTCCCACTGCAACGCTACCGCTTCAACTTACTACAGATATTGTTGAAGTACAAATTTTTAGTACTCAAGCAGGTCCTACACTTGTTGGCGCCATTGAGTTAGTTAGCCCTAGTAATAAAGACCGACCATCACAGCGCTCTGCATTTACTTCCAAATGCCAAACTTATCTTCAGCAAGGTATTGGGGTAATTATAGTTGATATTGTTACAACATTGAATGCGAATTTACATAACGAGTTAATGAATCGTTTAAATTTGCCAATTGCCCCACTTGAGGCACCATTGTATGCTGTTGCATATCAAGTTGCTCAAAACGATGAAACCCCTTACCTAAATTTATGGCAAGAAGCATTTATGGTTGGAGGTAGTCTTCCAATTTTGCCTTTGTTTTTAAAGGGTGGATTTTATTTACCAATAAATCTTGAACAGACTTACAGCTATACCTGTGTTCGGCAACGTATTCCTGAATTTTACTGAGCAACTAGCTCAAGAGTCGGGACTATTTGCTCAACTAATGGCTCGACAAAAAATTTAATATCATTTAGAAATGAAATGATTGTTAATTAAAAGTTATACATTAATAAATGAGTAAGCATCATAGTATATTTGTAGCTGCAATCACATTATAAAAATAATATAAACAAAAATTAAAAAGGAATTTATATACCTGATAGCTGGGAAATATTGCGTTACTATAAACAGCAATTTTAGCTATAAAAAAGAGATACTCACCGTGAAATACTTCTTTTTGTCTGAAGGTTGGGCTGTTGGTAGGGTATGGGGGTCAGATGGACTTTGGCAATTTGCAGCATGGCGCCGCGCTCCACAAATCGAACGTATAAGTATTTGTTTGGTAGAAAAGAGCGAAGTGTTGTGGCTTTACAGTGTTGAAGATGCTGTTATAACTATTGAGGTAAAACCAACCCCAAGCGTAGCAAACCAAAATATCGGTCAAGTTATTATCAAGCGCTTAATCACCGCCGAACAAGTTTTAGAGCGACTTGGAAATGCGGAGACAAGTTGTGCTATGCAAAACTCCCAAGCTGTGCTTGTGTAACATCCCTACATAGCTTTATCATAAACGCTGTAATGTTAAGTAATTGTTACTTATCTTAATATTTCTTAAAAATCACTCGTTCAGAATTTTGGTTATTCTCATTTAACCTTGACTCTTCCGCGTTTTCCCTGTCTCGTGTACCTTATAGGGTGTTGCCTTTCCCCTTCACCCTTTACCCTTTACCGCCATTCTTTATCCCTCCCCCCGCTTGCAAACAGCTCCATCAATAGTTACACTTTTTAAAACATTCTCATTTTTGCACTGGTAATTTTGACCACTAGGAGTACGTCTCCTGGTAGTCTATTTAAAGTTGCCAATTTGTCCACACACTCTACGTTATTAAGACGCGCGGTGTGGAAGAGCGCAAGCTCTAGCAATAACAAAATCTCAAAAATAACTCTGTAAACAAACCTTCGAGGAGGAGCGTAGTCAATGGGACTACCTTGGTACCGGGTACATACAGTTGTTTTGAATGACCCAGGACGACTGATTTCTGTACACTTGATGCACACAGCCCTAGTGGCAGGTTGGGCTGGTTCGATGGCTTTATACGAACTGGCTATTTATGACCCCAGTGACCCTGTTCTTAATCCCATGTGGCGTCAAGGTATGTTCGTGCTACCCTTCATGTCACGCTTGGGTGTAGTAGGTTCTTGGGGTGGTTGGAACGTAGTTGGCGACCCTAGCTATGACCCTGGTTTTTGGTCTTTTGAAGGTGTGGCAGCTGCTCACATCGTTCTTTCTGGTTTGCTGTTCTTGGCAGCAGTTTGGCACTGGGTTTACTGGGACTTAGAACTTTTCCAAGACCCTCGCACTGGAGAACCCGCGCTTGATTTGCCAAAAATGTTTGGTATTCACTTGTTCTTATCTGGTTTACTCTGCTTCGGTTTTGGTGCGTTCCACCTGACCGGATTGTTTGGACCAGGTATGTGGGTTTCTGACGCTTTTGGAGTGACGGGTCACGTTGCACCAGTGGCGCCGGAATGGGGACCCGATGGGTTTAACCCGTTTAATCCTGGTGGTGTAGTTGCTCACCACATCGCAGCGGGTGTAGTAGGTATTATTGCTGGTTTATTCCACTTGACAGTACGTCCACCCGAAAGGCTTTACAAAGCGTTACGGATGGGTAACATTGAAACCGTACTTTCATCGAGTATCGCCGCAGTATTCTTTGCTGCATTTGTAGTAGCTGGTACAATGTGGTACGGTAACGCCACAACTCCAATTGAATTATTTGGACCAACCCGCTATCAGTGGGATCAAGGATATTTCAAACAAGAAATTAACCGTCGTGTTCAAGCTTCAGTCGCTTCGGGCGCCAGTTTGAATGCAGCATGGTCGCAAATACCAGAAAAACTAGCGTTTTATGACTACGTAGGAAACAGCCCCGCAAAAGGTGGTTTGTTCCGTGTAGGTCCAATGGACAAAGGTGACGGTATTGCACAATCATGGCAAGGTCACGCAGTATTCAAAGACGGTGAAGGTCGCGAATTGACAGTACGTCGTCTCCCTAACTTCTTTGAAACCTTCCCAGTATTGTTAACAGACAAAGATAATATTGTGCGTGCGGACATTCCATTCCGTCGTGCAGAATCTAGAAGCAGCTTTGAACAAGCAGGTGTCACCGTTAGTTTCTACGGTGGTAACTTAGGTGGTCAAAGCTTTGATGACCCCGCTGACGTTAAGAAATATGCTCGTAAAGCTCAAGGTGGCGAAATCTTTGAATTCGACCGTGAAACCTTGAACTCTGACGGTGTATTCCGTACCAGTCCACGTGGTTGGTTTACCTTTGGACACGCAGTATTCGCACTATTGTTCTTCTTCGGTCACATTTGGCACGGTTCTCGGACAATTTACCGAGATGTATTTGCTGGTGTCGAAGCTGACATGGAAGAGCAAGTCGAATGGGGCAGATTCCAGAAAGTGGGTGACAAATCAACCCGCCGTAAAGAAGCCGTATAATTATGTAGGGGCGGGTTAACGAAATATCCAGTTATTCATTAGGATATAACTAAACCCGCCCCGCTCGTACCATATAATTTGGCAAAATTACCAAACAAAAAATTTTGATATGGAAGCAATTGCGTACATCCTAATTCTCACCCTCGCAATCGGAACATTGTTCTTTGCGATTGCATTCCGCGAACCTCCCCGCATTGAGACGAAAAAAGAAGATTAATTTTGATCTCAATCTATACTATTGAGTCAAATAGAAAAGCACTTCTTGGAAAGCTTGGTAAAAATCCACATTACAGCCGCTGGTACCATAATAGGTAGTGGCGGTTGTTTGATTTAAGCTTACTTACAACGCCTGACTGAGAGTTTTTGTACTCATTTAACTCATAACCACTGTTACCTAGGCGCCAGATATCTGATATAATCTGTTATTTGGAAGTTGATGAGTAAAAAAATCAACTTTTCTGCGCTAGCATAAAAAAGATGTAGGTGTGGACTGTCAGGCAGGCGCTTGCATGTACATCGCTAGGAGGCATGAAAATTACGGAGACTAACACCAGGAAACAATTAGCATGGTCAATCAGAAATCAACCGCTACTGCTGAAATAGGATTTACTCACGACGATTTTGCCGCATTATTAGACAAATACGATTACCACTTTAGCCCTGGTGACATCGTACCCGGTACAGTATTCAGTATCGAGCCACGTGGCGCTCTGATTGACATCGGTGCAAAAACAGCAGCATATATACCGATTCAGGAAATGTCAATTAACCGGGTTGATGCCCCGGAAGAAGTTTTACAATCGAACGAAACTAGAGAATTTTTTATTCTAACCGACGAAAACGAAGACGGACAACTAACGCTTTCGATTCGTCGTATTGAATACATGCGCGCTTGGGAGCGGGTACGACAGTTACAAGCTGAAGATGCAACTGTTCGTTCCGGAGTATTTGCTACCAACCGTGGTGGAGCTTTAGTGCGAATAGAAGGACTACGTGGATTTATCCCAGGTTCTCACATTAGCACTCGTAAACCTAAAGAAGAGTTGGTAGGAGAAGATCTACCATTAAAATTCCTCGAAGTAGACGAAGAACGTAATCGTTTAGTACTATCGCATCGTCGTGCGCTGGTTGAGCGTAAGATGAACCGTCTGGAAGTTGGCGAAGTCGTCATCGGTACAGTACGTGGTATCAAGCCATACGGTGCTTTTATAGATATTGGTGGTGTGAGCGGGTTGCTACACATCTCAGAAATTTCACACGAGCATATCGATACACCGCATAGCGTCTTCAACGTCAATGATGAAGTTAAAGTCATGATTATTGACTTGGATGCAGAGCGTGGCAGAATTTCGCTATCAACGAAGCAACTCGAACCAGAACCCGGTGACATGATAAAAAATAGGGATTTGGTATACGACAAAGCTGAGGAAATGGCAGCCAAATACCGCGAGCAAATGCTTGCTAAACAGCAAGGGTTAGCTAACGGCAATGGTAATGGCGCCGCAACCGCTGTAGCTCAAGAAATTATAACTGAAGAAATTCCACCCGCAATTGAAGAGGATGAAATTCCACCCGCAATTGAGGAAGACATTCCATCAGCGATTGAGGAAGACATTCCATCAGCTATTGAGGAAGAAATTCCAGCAGCTATTGATGAATAGTTAAAATAATCAGTTTTATCGATAAAAGTTAACAAGGGGGTAGACCCCTTTTTTATTGCCCCTTGTAGGTTGGGTCGAGGAACGAGACCCAACATTTCACTTATTTATTACGTTTCCTTTTCTATCCCTTCGGCATAACGAAAGTTAACACCACCACAGAGACCACGAGAGAGCAGAGAGAAGAGTAAAAGAACTCTGAGTAAAGTAGGCGCCGAACTACTCGATTGCAAATAAGGCGCCTCCACGTTTTATAACCCAGAAAATTAAGTATTTAAACGAGAATGATAACGCTTTTCACTTCTTTGTAGCACTTGTATTAGTATTCGCTCCACTCTTTTTACCTTGTAAAATTTATTACTTTAGTAATCTAAAATTTTGGGGCTGACGCGCTCGTCGATTGCGTAACTGTATATATTATTTCCATAAAAATTCGTCTAGAAAAAAATATATGATAAATGTACAAAAAAATCGGTCAAATTTATTTGTCTTCGCGTATAAATAACAACATAATAGCTTCATATAAAAAACTTCAACTTTACTCAGTATTAATACTAAATAGCTTTTAAAAAAAAGCTACTGAAGATATAGTAGAAATAACGAATCGATGGACAGAGAAAGCCTTGCTTCATTAAGTTGATTTTTCTCTAATCCAGATTTTTTCACTAATTTTCTAAAAATGTATATGCACAAGCAAAAAATTTCTCTTGCTGCAGTAGGGGCATTTATCGCTGTTGGAACTGCAATAGTACCTGCTCAAGCTGCTCTACTTGACTTCAGCTTTACTAGCATAAGCGGTGTAACAGGTTCGTTTACCTTGAATACGGATATTCCTCCTTCTCCTATACCATCTTTTGGTACTGGTCCTAGCAATCCAGGAGTTATATATCCAAATGCTGTTTCTAACTTGATTTTTTCATCACCACAAATAAATGTTAGTGGTGAAAGTGCTGATTGGGGAATTGTCCCATCTATTGTTCTAGGCCCACCTGGTAGTCCGGTTCTTAGTTCTATTCTTTATCCACGTGGATGTTCAACAACAACTGGCTTCGTCTGTACAATCAATGTAGGAGTAGGCTACTCAGGCGCTCTTTCAAAACTTTCCGATGACCCTAATTCATACCGTACAGGTCTTGGTATTGAGCTATTTGACCCAACAAATAATTTTCAGTCGCTTGGGCGTGAGCCGTTCATCAACTACCAAGTTGTGAAGAGACAAGCTGTGAGCGAGCCGAACACTTACTTGGGTACCTTGGCTTTGGGTATTGGGGGTGTAGCTTTGCTTGTGAAACGCAAGATGAAAATAAAAGGGTATCGAGATAACGCTAAAGATGTGCTTCGTAATCCTATAAGTATAAAAGGCTGAAATCAACAGAAATTGTCAAACTAAGAGGTCAAGCAATAAAATATCATTACTGTACATCTACATTCTCTTGAGTATTTGTATATAATTAAGTACAAAATTATATACACTTAATAAAGTGTAAAGGTGGTAAATGAAGCTAACTCTTTGATTTTCATCTACTACCACAATTTTCATGAATTTATCAGGAGATATATGTACAAGCAACAATTGTCTATCGCTATTGCATCTGCTGCATTTATAGCTGTGGGAGATGTAGCTGTAAATCCAGTACAAGCTGCTCTTATAGACTTTAACTTTACTACCCAAAGGGGCGCAACAGGAACATTCACCTTAAACACGAACACTCCCCCCTCTCCTGAGCCAGCTATATTTAGATTTGGGATTAGAGGGATTTCATACTCTAATGCTGTTTCTAACTTCTCTATCTCGGCACCTTATCTAAACCTGAGCAGTGTTACTGCCGACTATAATGTTGCCCCATCTATTACTTCTAATGTTCTTGGTTTTCCTGCTAATTTGGGGGTTATTAGCGGTGTTAGTTATCCATCAGGATGTATAACAGCACCTGGTTTCACCTGTTTATTTAATGTTAGTCAATTATACTCAGGCAACCTTTCAGAACTTCCCGTACTTTCTGATAACCCACTTTTCTACCTTCAAGGTGCTGGTATTGATTTCATCGATCCCATAACAAGAGAATCGCTGCGTGACGATATTACCAATCTTCAAGCTATTCGCAGACAGGCTGTAAGAGAACCGAACACTTACTTGGGTACCTTAGCTTTTGGCATTGGTGGTATAGCTTTGCTTATGAAACGCAAGATAAAAACAAAGCGGTATCAAGATAAACTTAGTAAAGCTAGTATTTAGGTTTCGGCGTTGCATCCGAGCAAGTATAAACTAATTTTTTTTATGAAAAGCAAACCTTAATTCTTTGCGCCTTTGAGTCCTATTTTGTAGAGTAGCGGGTATGCCCACCCCCTAGATAAAACCTTTGTCAGCTTCCTTAAAAATGGAGAAACATCAACTACCTATATATTAACCTTTGAGTAGAGTCGGCGCCGTCTACCGCTGCTGCCACTACGTACTTGAAATATCTTTAAGATTGAAGTACAAAAAATTAGCTGAAGGGTGCCGAACTACTCGACCATTAATCACAGAAGTAATATCGATTGTGTAAACAAAAGACAACTTAGGATTTTTCAGCAAATCAAAAGGAACGTTAAAACGGCAAAGCAATGTTTTCTCAACATTAGAACAACTTAGTTTACGAACACCTTTAATACTCGAAGAATTCTTAGTAATCTCAACCAAGCTCAAACTAGTTTCTGTATACTGCGGCAGTTCCACAGATTTAGATATAATTCTCACCTCAAAGGCAACCTAGTTGGGATTCTTGTTCTGAAGGCACCTTGCCTCAAACTGTAATCCTTTCTGAATACTTGTATTAACTTGCACTTTATTAATAACACTGGCTGCATTTACTGTTAAACAACAAGTAAATGTCAAAACGCTTATAATTACACTTAAACAATATTTATTCATAACATTCAACGCAACTCAAAAGGCGCCAGCCATTACAAAGACAGTTGTAACATAGACCAAGGCGCCTGTGCAGTCTACGAGTGTGCCCATGTATCTTTAAAATATAGAGTCAGAGTATACATCTTGCATACGAGCCTTTTTTAAAGCCGTCGATAATTGACGCAAACGCTCGCTCACCTCTAAGTTTGACTCTTGCGACCTTAAAGAGGGGCCAACTTACAGTTACTTCAGGCGCCCTGTTGCGTTCAAACTAGTTTTAACCCACCGCATATTCTGTAAACTGACGTTTAAATGGAGAATGAAAACCAATTACAATATCTTGCTTGGGAACACCCATATTTACCAGGTCTTCTGTCACTATATTATTTTAAATGTTGTTTTTTCCTCTGTGTCCTCTGTGTCTCTGTGGTAAAAATGAAACAACGGCACATCTGAGGACAGATGTTCCACAAGATGCTACATCTTTGAGAAACGAAAAAACCGTCCCAATTACTTAATTGGAACGGAAATATTCTGTGCAGAACGTTTAAAACTTGTAGTATTAGGCGCCTCAATGCTTCATTTTCTTCAATCCAAAGACCATACCGCTAACTACCAAACCCACTGCAACTCCTTTTGCCAAATCATGAGTCCAGAGGGCAAATACCATAGTTATGGGCATAATCACAGCTTGCGAAGGCGCCAATTCACGGAATAACTTCAAAGATTTCCAGTCAAAAGTCTCAAAAGCCACCATAATCATTACACCAACCAAAGCAGCCATTGGTATTTTGACGACAATATCTTTGAGTACAAATATCAAAACTAGTAAAAATGCTCCAGATACGAAGGTAGACAACCTACTGCGTCCACCACAGCGATTATTGATAATCGACTGTCCCACCATACCACAGCCAGCCATACCACCAAAAAACCCAGTAATAATATTAGCTATACCTTGTCCAGATGCTTCATGGTTTTTAGAACTCTTAGTTTGAGTCGTCTCATCCAGCAAGTCAGCTGTTAATAAAGACTCTAAAAGCCCAACCATTGCTAAAGGTATTGAATAAGGCAGTATAATTGACAGCGTTTGTAGTGATAAATCAACATGTGGCAAATGCAGCGATGGTAATTGGTTTGTAATAGTACCAATATCACCAACACGACGAACATCGGCGCCTGTTGATATTGCAATAACTGTCATTACCACAATAGCGACCAAAGGTGATGGTATAGCTTTAGTAAAGCGCGGAAGTAAATATACAATTGCTAATGTACCTGCAACCATAAAGTACATAGGTAAAGCTTCACCAGCAAAAAGTTTAATTTGGGCAATAAAAATTAGAATACCAAGCGCATTAACAAATCCCGCTACAACCGTTTTGGGAATGAAGCGAAAAAATCTACCTAATTTGAATAAACCAATAAAAAACTGAATGATACCTGTTAATATAGTAGCCGCAAATAAATATTCAATACCATATTTTTCTACCAGCGTTGTCATTAACAACGACATAGAACCCGTTGCCGCTGATATCATCGCAGGGCGTCCACCAAATATAGATATACTGATTGCAATGCAAAATGAAGTGTATAAAGCAACCATTGGCGGAACTTTTGCTATTGCAGCAAAAGCCAATGACTCAGGTATTAGCGCTAATGCAACGGTTATCCCCGCTAACACCTCTGTTTTTATATTCGCACTTTCTAAATTTTGATACTCTCCTAATTTAAATTTGTGAGCTAACTTAATATTGATTTTTTTTGCTTGGTCTTTGAATGATATCACTAATTAGTCCCCACATAACTCACATTCAGCCAAAATCATTGCTTCTTCAGCTTTTTAATTAAGTAATGCTATCACTACTCGTGTACTTCCAAAGATTTAACTATATGAAAACTATAAATTTCATCAATAATTTATTGTTCGCAAGTGAAATATAAATTTTTGATAAATTTAGAAACCGGGTTTCCTTATCAATATCTTCTAAAAAAAGAAAAATTTTGCTTAGAAACCCGGTTTCTAGGGTTGTGAGACAAATGCTACAGGTAAAGTGTTTTGATACCAGTTAGGGGGCAAGTTTGCGTCGGCACCAGCTTTTTTAATTATTGCCATAAATCTTTGCATATCTTCAACACGATGACGATAGCAACCATTAGACCCACCTCCTGCCATTAAGTTACCTGCACGTCCGTGAAACCCAATATTTACCGGATTTCCATTTTTATCTTTTTTGCCTTTCGGAGAATAAAAGTTTGCATATGCGGGTTTGAAGCTAGGACTATTATCTGATTTAATATAATCTAGGGTATACATTCCCGCTTCTGGATACCACTGTTGATAACGGGCGCCGACTGCTTGGAATTTTTCTTGGATAATTTTATTTTTGATTTTGTAAATAATAGTAGTTGTAATGGTTTGTGATGGTTTGCCCACCTCAAAAACTATCATCACAGGAGATTTTATATTTGTATCGGGGTTATAGCCAAATGTATTGAGACAAGCTTCGGTAGTTTGTCTATCTCCGTTTTGAGGTAGTCGCTTTAATAGTCCGTCTAAGCATTTATTATTTTCTGAAGTTATACTAGGGTCATGATAAGCATTGTCTGTAAGGCTCAAGTTATCGGTATTATAAGTATATATTTGTGCTGAATTAGCTTTTGAAATAGTCGCAGTGAAAATCAATGCGGCTATGAATAGTTTATTGAATTTTAACATGAGTATTAATATGTAAAATTTATTTCCCAACCTTGGTTATATGGTAAATTTAAATTTAAGTGCTGTTGAGGCAAGGGTCTGATTAATTTGAGATTTCTTCCGAATATACGATAGGCGCCAACCGCACATTTAGTTTGTGCATCTAATAATAATGTATTACTTTGTTCAACTTGAATTGGAATTGAAGGATGGCGCCCAAGTTGTAAAAGCATGACTTTAGTTTCTCCTCCTAGGTAGTCTGTTAGCTGAGATTTCCAAGGTTGCTTATATTCAGTTCGCCATGCAGGTAGTGTTTGACCAGAACCTGCAAAATAGTAAGGAGTGGAAAGAATTGTGCCGTCATTTAAATAGTTAGTGTAAAAAGCTGTTTTGAGGAAACAACTATTTTGACGAGTAAATGTAACAGTTCCAGGAAGGATTTCACGTTTTATTATAGTTGCTTGTGGAGCTTGGATTAGTAGCGCTTGGGCATTTGAAGCTTGAACTTGTGCTGTTGCTATTGTATAAGGTGTAAATCCAAGAATTGTAGAGATTATGGCTATATAAATATTTTTAATTTTCATTTTAATGTACCCTTTTTATTTAAATTTGATTTTGTAGGGTGGGCAGTGCCCACCCTACAGACGTTACATGTAACGTCTCTACAACTGTATTAATTACAACCGCGCGCTGTGCATGTACGTGGTTTTTCAGTAACTTCGCGTCGAATAATTACTGTTCCGTCGCTTGAAACATTGCGAACAACAGGAGTAGTAGGAGCGCAATTTGCTATTGCACGAGTTTGCGCTTCAGCTAAGGTTACAGTGCCTAAGTTTAAACGTCTTTCAAATGCTTGTTGAGTATCAACTACATTTAACGCTGTTTCAAAAGCGCTGTCCATTTTTCTTTGAACACCCGAACGATTATCGAGTGTATCTATATCTGTACTTGAAATATCGAGTGCAAAACCTAAACCACCACCACCAAAACGCTTGGGTTTGAGTGCAAAACCTTGACGATAACCAACTGATGCTCCACAAGCTGA
Organism: Dulcicalothrix desertica PCC 7102; assembly: GCF_003991905.1. Lineage (GTDB taxonomy): Bacteria > Cyanobacteriota > Cyanobacteriia > Cyanobacteriales > Nostocaceae > Dulcicalothrix > Dulcicalothrix desertica. Next base: position 326,276 of record NZ_RSCL01000003.1, read on the forward strand.
ACGATATTGGAAAGAAAATGCTTCTCCACCTGTTCCAGGCGCCTGATTACCAAATTGGATATTATTATATTGGTCGCCGTCAACTTTAACTCGTGTAGATGGCGAAACTGATGTTCCACCAGTACTGATGTTTCCAACGCTGGCGCCGCTACTTGCATTACCACCAGCACTGTTTGAGTTGTTTGTATTTTTGCTGTTAACGCTGTTATTAATATCTACATTAGAGGTTGCATTGCTATTTGAATTACTTGAAGAGTTAGAATTAGCTGTGTTAGGAGTAATAACAGTTGTATTGCTTCCACCATTGGAGACGTTTTGATTCAAGGTTGGAGGAATATTGTTGTTATTGTTATTGTTATTGTTGTTATTATTGTTGTTATTATTGTTATGACCACCTGTGCCATGCTGACCATAAATTGCAATATTACGTCCATCGCAGCGTGGGTCAATAGGTACAGTGTTTCTAGCTTCGCAATCAATCTTCTGATTTAAAGTACCTGTGGGATTAACTGTAAAGTTAGTGATATCAACAAATGTGTCAGGTCCAATAGCGCGACCATTAAGTTCTTGGTTTACGGTTTGAGCAATAGCTGCGTTCCCGAATAAAATAGAAGTCGCAGAAAAACCAGCTAAACTAATCAAAGCAAATTTCTTAGATAAAAACATAATAAAACCCTGTTTTATTTAAATAGGTAAAAGTTTGGTAAATGAACAGTAGGTATACACTTATTTATTTAAATGTAGTGAACTTTATATATATGTGTGGCTCACTGTATTTATTTATTCAGTGTTTTCACTGTGATGGAATAGACTTCAGCTACATTTGAAGATATTTCGGAAAACATATCTATAAAACTTTTAAGTAATATTTCGCCATGAGAAATGTCCCCTAGAGGGTAGGCGTCCCACCTAGTCCTGAATATTGGTAGCGAAAATTGAGCTTGGCATCAATTAGAATAACTTGATTATTAAAGATGAAAGAAGATGTCTAGTCAAACATTACGCCAGTTACTCGCACGTCCTTCTATTCTTGTTATTCCAGGTATTTACGACTGTATAAGTGCTAAACTTGCCGAGCAGTCAGGGTTTGAGGTTGTGGCAACTAGTGGTTTTGGTATTGCTGCATCAACGCTTGGTTTACCTGACTATGGGTTTATGACTGCTACTGAAGTACTTGATAGTGTTGGTAAAATTGCTCAGTCGGTAAATATTCCCGTCATCGCTGATATGGATACTGGTTACGGGAATGCTTTAAACGTGATGCGGACTGTAAAAGATGCTGTTAAGGCAGGTTTAGCTGGTGTAATTTTAGAAGACCAAGAGTTTCCGAAAAAATGCGGACACTTTGAAGGTAAGCGTGTTATTCCAACAATTGAACATGTTAATAAAATTAAAGCAGCAGTTCAAGCGCGTGGTGATAGCGGTTTGGTAATTATTGCCCGTACTGACGCACGCGCTGTGTTGGGTTTGGATGAAGCTATACAACGTGGACGTGCGTATATTGATGCAGGTGCTGATGTACTGTTTGTTGAGGCGCCGCAGTCTGTGGAAGAATTACAAGTAATTGCAGCAGCGTTTCCAAATGTACCCTTGGTTGCAAATATCATAGAAGGAGGCAAAACACCCCAACTTTCTGCCGCAGAGTTGGAAAAGATGGGTTTTAAAATCGTATTCTTTGCACTTTCAACATTGCTAGCTGTGACTAAAGTGATGAAAGCTTGTTTGCAAGAATTGAAGGAGAAGGGGACAACAAAAGATTTTACAGAAATGATGACCTTTGACGAGTTTAAAGAACTGATAGAAGTTTCTAAATATCTAGATTTAGAAAAGCAGTTTTAAATTAACATGGCCAGCAGTATCCTGTTGGATATATGTGGGATAGTTAAATTTTTTTAGAGGCGGGCAGGGATGCCCGCTCCACAAGATGTTATTAATTTAACATTTGCTCCTAGTTCCCCTTCTCCTTTACTAGGCAAGTATTGAATTGTGTTTTTTGTTGAGGATTACTTTTAAAATAGTCTTGGAGCCAGGTACAGCCTTCTGAAAGTAGTTGATTTAAATCTTTAATTTGCCAAATTATAGCGGCGCCATCTTCGCTTGCTGTACCTAAAAGCTTACTATCAGGGCTAAAGTTTACACTTCTAATAATGCCTTGGTGTCCTCTTAATTCCGCTAATTGTTTTCCTGAAGATGTCCATAATCTCACAGTTCGATTAGTTGAACCTGTAGCAATTAGCTTACCATCTTCGCTAAAAGTCATATTTTCGACCTTGCCCTGATACGTTTTAAATCTTACTAATTGCTTTCCAGAATCAGTATCCCAAATTCTAACTGTGCCATCATCTCCAGAGGTGGCTAGTTGTTTATTTTTATAACCAAAATTAAGCGTATTGACCCTGCCTTTATGCCCTTCAAGTATTTGTAAAATTTCACCTTTGTTGCTCCATAGCTTGACAAGACCATTATTATCACCTGTCGCAATAATTTTATCATCTGAGCTAAATCGGAAGTTTTTGATGTTTTCATCAGGTAGCAGCAATGGATGGAGAGATTCACTATTAATATTCCATAGCTTTAGTGTGCCATCTTTTCCAAGTGTACCGATTACTTTTGCGTTGTCATACTCTCCAAAATTAATACTCGTGATTCCATCTTGTTCGGTATGAATTGGTTTTTTAAATAATTTAACTTCAAGTTTGCTATCAATTTTCCAAATTTTTAGCCAGTCGTCTTTTCCACCCGTGGCAATCAATTTTCCATCTGGACTAAAACGGACGCTCTGAACTATACTATCAGCATCAAATTCTTTTAGTTTTGTTCCATCGCGGTTCCACAAAATTACTTTACCATCCTCAAAAGAAGTGGCAATTATTTTACCATTTTTGGTAAAGCGTATACTAGAAACAGCACTACTTTGGCGCCGTGTTAGTTTAGTTAATGGCTTCTCTTGAAGATTCCACAACCTGATGGTACTATCCTCTTTTCCAACTGTAGCAAGTATTCTTTCATCAGTTGGGTTAAAACGAATACTTTCAATACTGCCCTGATGCGCTCTAAATTCTTTCAAAAGCTCACCATTTAAGTTCCAGATTTTAAGTGTTCCGTCTTTACCAGATGTAACTAATTTTTTATCACCTTTGCTAAAACGAACGGTTTCAGTACTACCTTGATTAGCTCTAAAGTTTAATATCTCTTTTCCTGATAAATCCCAATGTCTAACTGTACCATCTTCGCCTGCTGTTGCAATTGAGGCGCCACTACTACTAAATTGCACACTGTTTACAGAACCTTGATGACCTTTAAATTCTGCCAGTAACACTCCATTCAAATCCCATAGTTTTGCTGTACCATCTTCACTTGATGATACAATTTGCTTTCCATCCTGACTCAAAATAAGGCTTTTAATACTTTTTGTATGAGCTTGAAATTCTTTTTCCTGGCGCCCTGATAAATTCCATAGTCTAACTGTACCATCATCTCCAGATGTTACAACCCGTTTGCTATCAGGAGTAAAACGAACATGGTTAACACTACCATCATGACCATTAAATATTGCTATTAACCTTCTTTCTCCTGCCGACGACTTCTCAGCATCCCACAATTTTGCCGTACCATCACTTCCTGCTGTAGCTATATATCTCTCATCTGAACTCAAACGAACACTTTTGACAGCATTGTTTCCATGAGCCTTAAATTCTTCGGGTGGATTTTTTCCAGATAAATCCCATAATTTTACAGTACCATCCTTTCCACCTGTGGCAAGTGTTTTACCATTTTTGTCAAAGCTGACGCTGTTAATACCATCTTGGTAAGTTTCGATTTGGTTTGTTTGGCTAATACTGTCTAAAATTGTTTGCAATACTAGTAGTGGACTGACTGCTGGATATTTTTCTGTCGAGCGAGTGTTTTTAATAAAGCTTAATGGCTCTTTAATTAAGTCTTGTAGTTGTTGCCCTGTTTGCATCGCTGCTAATAAAGCTTCTATTTGTACAAACTCAAACTGTTGTAAAGCTGTATAACCTGCGCGCTCAAGTTGTGTCGCTTTAGCTTCTTGTTGTTGCCAAACTGTCCCCCACGCCAAGCTTAATGCTAAAAACACTCCAAAAACTAATCCAGCAATAATACTTCTTCTTTGATATTTCTCTTTTTGTCGTAGTCTTATACTTTTTTGAATGAATATCTGCTGTGGTTTACTAATTTCTGCACTGCGTTTTTGCAAATAGTCTTCTGCTGCTGCTAAAGGCGCCCCCCTCAACAAAGCTCCATTATCCTGTTTACTATCTATCCATTGCTGCAACGCTATTTTCAACCCTTCTTGCCAAGTGCGAAATTTACGGTTTTCTTGCATCCAACCACTTAGGCGCCCCCAATGTTGAATTAAGGCTTCATGCACAAGTTCGACTGTTTCCTCAAAAGTTGATTCATTTCTATTTGTAACAACCAAACGTTCGGATGCTAAGTATATAACTAAATCCCAATTTTCGTCTAATATATCCTCGCGCGTTGCTAACTTGCGGGTATCTTGTGTACCTTCACCAGGTTGTACTAACTGAATAAAAATTTGTTGGGCTGCTTTTTGTTGTTCCTCGCTTAAAGAAGTGTAAACAGCTTCAGCATAATTAGCCAGCGCTTGCTCAACTCTTCCTATTTTTTGATATGCTTGATACGTCAAACGTCCTGATTGTTGCTGTTTCCATAGTTGAGTCAGTGTAAACTCTAATAATGGTAGGCGCCCTTCTCCATCTTGAATATGATTAATTATTGTTTGGCATAAACCTGGCTCGAACTCAAAGCCTAATTTAGTTGCAGGTAGTGTAATAGCACGTTTTAATTCTTCTTTGTTCATCCGTACAAGTAGTTCTTGCTGATACTCTTTAAGTGCTTTGCCAAATGGTTCATAATCAAGTAATTTGCTCAAAAAGTCTATCCGTAAAGTCAGTACTACCGTGCAAAATGAAGAGTCATTTATTACATTTAATAATTCATCTAAAAAGATTTTGCGTTCAGATGTATCTGTGCAAAGAGTGAAAATTTCTTCAAATTGGTCTATAACGAGTAAAACCCGATGGTTAGATGAAGCGTTATTATGTTGTAATGCTGTCGTTAAACACTTTAATGGATTTTTGAGAGGACGAAACGATATTATATGCCAATAGTTTGCAGCATCTTGACGTAAGCGAGGAATTAAACCAGCAAATACTAGTGATGACTTGCCACTTCCAGAGGCGCCGATAACAGCTACTAATGGTTTACTATTAACAGCAGCGACTAAATCAGACGTAGCTTTTTCTCTACCAAAAAAGTATTGAGCATTTTTTTCGGTAAATGCAGCTAACCCTTGGTAAGGACAAAACGAAATTATACCTAAGCTTTGCCAGGTTGGTGGTGTTTCTGTTTGATTTTGAATAATTATAGGCAACCAGCTTGCACAAGGAAAATATTTCTCTTGCTTCCGTAAAAGTTGACGCGCGTTTTTTACAGAAGCGTACAACGACTCTCCACGAGTAAAATGTAATAAAAAAGATTTTAAGAATATTTGTGCGACTTTATCAGGAACAGGTTCACGCATAACAATTACTTGGGGAATATGTAATTGTTCTAACTCATAGGCAATACCCAACCCATCACAAGAATTAAAAAATGCTATTTGTAAGCGCTTAGTAATTGCAACTTGTAAAGCATCATTTAACTCTCCCATCGTCAAGCTATCGTAGCTATTTATAAAAATTCTACTAAAAATTCTACTAAAAACTCTACCATGTATACTCTCTTGGTTATGAGTTCGGGAATGTCCAGAGAAAAAGAGAATATCCCAACCGATATTATCTTGTAAGTGGTGACTTAATTCTTCACGCGAAGGTTGTTTGAGCAAGACAATTTCTGCCTCACCGCAATATTTTTCCAACTCAATTTTATCAACATCTACATTGATTCCGGTAGTGTCACCCAGAATAATCAAAATTCTAATTTTTTCGCGTAAAGGTCGTTCACCCCGTTTAGCATTAGGCGAACTCAAAGCTACTTCTGCCCGTGTATACTTATTTATGGCGCCGCACAAATGCCAAGGTAGTTGACGTAGTTCGTGACAACAGCTACAAATAATAACTCTAATTTCATCTTGATGCTGCTTTAATTCCCTGAGACAGTTAATAACAGGACTAAAATCATCTGAGTTTAACCAGGAGTTAAAATTACTTAACAAACTCTGCGACTTACGTTTAAAATCTTTACTTAGCGTATCAATATTTACGCTTCTACTATTAATCGCTTTAATCCTGAAATCACCAAACTGACCGCGATAGGTGTTCTGCCACTCATTCAATAAAGAAAAGAGAGTAGTATTTGCAGGTAACTTCGCTGTCACCATGCGATAAGCTCGTTCTCCTTCATTGGCAACTTCTAAGCTTACATTAAACTCAGTGCCAGAATCACCATCAAACTTGAGAATTATCAATTTTTTCATAGGCAATGCTTTTTATCATCCTAAAGATAGATTGACATAATATATTTATTGGTATGGGCGCCGGATTAACATAACAACCCTAAACAGTAATACAAATTTAATCGCAGTTTTTATGCAAGGACTTGCAAAACTGCCTTCATTTTGAGAACGGGCAGGGATGCCCATTCCACAAGAAAGAATAAAAATAATCAAGAATGCTTTCTGCCAACACGCAGATAAACAGGCCATTGAATAGTTCGTCTAGAATTTTCACAACTATTCCAAAGCTCAGATATTCGTCCAAACAGTCTCAAAATATACTCTTCCCCCTCCAAAGCAATGCATCTTTGAGTTGCAGACCAGGTTCTTAAATAACCTATCAACTCACTAACCCCCCACTCAGCAGTCATTAAAAAAATGGGAGTCTCTAATTCGACGAAGGGAAAGGGAACAGTTAAGTACCGTTCATCAACAAATTTTCTTTCTGGAGGCCAAAAAGGTTTTATCCTGTCGTAAAACACAAGAAAGCTATCTTGCAATTCCTCCGAAGCATCTAATAGATTAAAAAGCCCATAGCACCAAATTGCTAGAACTCCTTCTGCTTTCAGAACTCGGTTTGCTTCATTATAAAAGCGGTTAAAATCAAACCAGTGAAAAGCTTGTCCAACAGTAATGAGGTCAATTGAACTACTAGGAAGCGAAGTTGACTCAGCACGAGCAACAAAGTACTTAATACGCTTGTTTTGCAAAGCATTGGCAATCTGTTTTGAACTAGCATCAGAAGCATAGACAGATGAAAAATATTTTACCAATCCCTGTGCAACCTGACCATTACCAGTTCCACAGTCCCAGGCTAATTCATGAGATTGAACTAATCCACTTAGATACTTAAAGAGTTCTTCTGGATACAAGGGACGATAGCGAACATACTCGCTCGCTTGCTTGGAAAAATAATCTTTGAAGCTCATTACTGACATCCTTTCATCAGGTTGACTTAATTATCTCTAAAGGCAGCAGCACAAGCAATATACTCTTCTGCTCTGTAACCTCTGTCAAGAGCATCTACAATTAACTTCCCTCTATAAGAATGCTTATCAAGCACAGCAAGAATTTGATGAACTGGAAGATTTCCTTTCCCTAAAGGAAGATGCAGGTGTTGGCTGTCATATGTATCTGCCAAGTGGCAGTTCCTTGTAAAAGGAAGTAACTTTTCTAGAGTTGCAAAGGGGTCTGACTTTAGAGAAAAAACATGTACAAAATCCGTAGTCAGCGCACAACCTGTTGTATAACAGGCAGTTATGCACTCCTCATCAGTTAAGAGTAGCCATCCCGGACGATCTGCTCCAGTATTCTCTAGACAAATACAAATTCCATACTTTTGAGTCTGAGACACTAGTAAATCAAGTGAACGTAATAGTTGTTCTAAACTATGCGCTCCTCGTCCACTCGTGTGAACCGTCAAGTATCTCACTCCTAGTTCAGCACAGAAAGGAATAAGAGTTGCGACTTGCAAACAAGAGTAGCTACGCAAATCTTCATCATTGGCGCCTAAATTTATCTTTAAATAAGGTGCATGAACCGTGAAATCCATGCCAAAATTTAACGTGCAACCTTCAAGAAATCGTTCTACTTCAAGTAATGCGTAATCATACCTAGCTCTAAACTCTAACTGCAACTCGATATGCTTAAATTTATATTGATGAAAGCAGTAAACAGCTTCTATCAAAGACAAGTTCGGCAAAATGTTAGTGGAAATACCAAGAGGAATACCATATAATTGCATTGGGTTTCCGAGTGGAAATGCTCGTTCCCAAATTTGCCCAGAATATCGAACAGATGAAAAGTCAGTACTTGTGTTCTGAAAATAACGCGAATGATGTTGTGAGAGACTATTTTCCCGAAAGCATTTGATTTGCGACATATGTATTACCAACAAAACAGAATTCTTAAGAGTTGCTTTACTTTTATCGTGAAGCAATTTGGCTGTCAACAATTGACATAATGTCAAATAAAAAATAAATTAATCTTGTGGAACAGGCATCTTGCCTGTCCTATAATATAGAAGAACAGGCAAGATGCCTATTCCACGAGATTCAAAACAGATATTTTTTGACAAAACGTCAATAAATATGTAAGATTTAGAAACAAAAATATTTTCTACAACTTAATAAGTATACAAGATGTCAAAAAAGACACGGCGAGACACAGAAGATACCGCGCGCGATGCAAAGATATATGCTTATCTTCTGCATATAAGTGGTATTAAAAACAATCCGCAAAATCTGAATATCAATAAACTGGAAGCGGATATAGCTAAAATATGGGATCAAACAGCTAATAGAACATTTGTTCGGAGAGTAATTAACAACCTCTACCCAGGTTTAGCTAAAAACAAAATGAGCGAACAAGATGCTTTACCAGCTCTTAGCTTGAATAAACTAGTAAAAATATTAACGGCAATAGAAGAATATTGGAAAAAAGACGCTAAAAACTTCAGAGCTAATGATAGTCAGTCAATACCAGAGTTTTTAAAAGATGCAGATAAGCTTCGAGCTATTCGCAAGTATTGTGAGTTGTCGCGCGCAGAAAGGAAAGAACTAAAACTTCCCGTTGATTTTGATACCTATGTCAAAGATAACTTTATTAGTGATGTAATTACTGAAAATAAATCAAACACCTCTGACATTCCATCTAACATTCCATCTAACATTCCAAAATATATTGAAAAAGAAGACAATAATGGCAAAACTAAGATTATCAACGAAGCTTACATTGATAATTTAATTCAAAGTGTGATTGAGCAAGAATTACAACTTGAATGGGAAAATAGAAATAATACAATTTTAGAGATAAAGGAAAAGGTAAAGAATGAGATTAAAGCAATAGAAATGCAATCGGGTTTGCAAGCTGTTAAATATATGCGTCCAATTATAGGAAATAGTAACGCAAACCTTTTTGATGAAGCATTTATAAAAAAATGGGAAAGTTGCTTACCTAATGAATTGATTGAAAGATTAACTAAGTTTTTTGTTGATAATGTAAGACTTTCCAATGAGTTTCCTATTTACTTCAAGTACATTGAAGTAGAAAAAGTAAGGACATTACCACTATACGTGAAAACAGAATATAATAGTGTTGGTTTACTCAATAAAGAATTGTGGAAACTAGACGAACGAAAAAGTAAAGTAGTCGGTGAGGGAATTAATGAATTTATAAACGCATTAGGGGGAAGACATGCATGTCGTGTCAGAGTACATTTTTGTTTAAAGTTCGATGAACATAACCATGAAAATTTACTAAAGAAGTATAAAGATAAGTTAGATAAAAATTTTGTTAAAGAACTACATTTTTTTGAAGAGGTGAGTGGCGCCTCTAGTATAATTTCTTTAATAAGAAAAGCTTTAAATAGAGCAGTTTTATGGGACTTACCAAGTCTTAAAAAATATTTTCCTGTTGCTCAAGAAGTATACATTGCACCCGAAGGAAAACTTTATGGGAATGATACGTTAGCAACTGTTTGGTCTGCATCGAGAGTTAGATTAGTTGAATTAGAAGATGTCAAAAAACTTTTGAATTTAACTCACCATAATCAAGAAACCGAGTCTAATTTGATTGATTTCGATTCGTATATTAATGGTTCAGATATTTTTCAAGGAGATTATATTTGTTTTGATATGGTGGAAGCAATTGCTGTTTCGGGATTTTACGCACGCTTGAAAACAGTGAGGGAAATTGGAGTTGATGCACAAATTTATCTAGAAGAACTTTGTGATAGAATTATTGCTCAAAAAAGTTTAATCAAAGGGAAAAAACGTTTATGGTCTTATCCATTTTCGCTAAGAGTAATGGAAAGTTATCTTCAAAATACAATACTTCCAAAAAACTCTAAAAATAGCAATGAACCTTGGAGTAATCTTGCTTACGAAGCTCAACTACATATAACTCAAGGATATATTGAAGAAGGTTTGACGAAAGCAGCGAATACTTTGCTTGAAGAATTAGAACCACATATTAAATATTTTAGCCATTTAACGCGCGCAAATTATTACTTATGCAAAGCTACGTGCGAATTTCTTTCAGAGGATGAAAGAGAACGTGCTATTTCAAAATGTGAAAATTTTTTAGACGAAGCTAGTAAAGAACTAGAGGAACGCTCGCTCAAGTTTTTTAGAATAGGTGAGTTTTCTCAAGCAAATCTTTCTCCTTCTTTTTCTTATTGGGCACGTATTTATGCTCTCAAAGCACGTATTTCTGTCTTTTTCCCATTATTTATCCAAGAAAGCGTTAATGATTTAATTTACCCTATATCTTTATTAGAAAAAGCAAGAATATCTGCTGCTAGAGATGGAAATTCTGATTACTATGCCAAAGCAACACTTTCTCAAAGCTGGTGTTACTTAATGCAAGCATATATTGGCAAAACAAGAGAAGGAGAATTTGAACAATCTAATTGTATAGAGTGGGCAAGAAGGTTAATTGACCATGCGCTTCTTTGCTACTCAGAAACCAGTCAAAAAGCATATCAAGATTATTTAAAAGATGTGGTGTTTTATAACAATGAACAAGACATCGATAGAATGGAAAGATTTGGAGATATCATAGTTCCATCACCTCCATTGCTTCATCCAGTTTTTAACATGACTTCGGGTCATAAAGATAATGAACGAACTAATAATGAAGAGACTGCTTTGAATAAATCGAATATGGTCATTAATATAGACTCATTTCTCATCAAAATACATTGCAGTTCAACTGGTAAAGTCGTTGACTTATTTGGTCAACATTCTTCAAGCTATTTTTTTTCTTGTGGAATGTTGAAACTCTGTGATAATTACTCTAATGCTTCAGACGATGAAATTATAGAAAGAATAAAAGAAGCAAATAAATTTTTTGTTTGTTGCTGGGCAATTGCCGAAGGAGGTGCTTATCTTAACGAAGAGACTAATACAATTGAAAGAAATTTTAAAAAGTTACCATCCGATAATTATGGTGTATCAACAATTCGAGGATTATACTTACACCGTATAAGTGAAATTGCAGACTTAGGAAAGGTTTTTACTGTTGTTTGCAAGTGTATAATATCTAAATGTCAACCACCGACTAATCAGAATTGGGATGATATTATTGGAGAAATTTTTCCACATGAAAAAGGTGTAATCAGCAAAATTAGAGATGAGCAGTTAGAATATGCCAAAAAGCAAAAGCATTATAATACTCATTTAAAAAGACACTTTGAACATATCGTTGAATATCTCAGAAGCTGCGAATCAAAAACTTTTGAGTCTGTCCAAAGTTGTCGAAAGGAGATTTTGATTGGTACTTTCAGGCGCCTGCGAGGAGAGTAGTGGTCTGTATCATTAATTCTGAGATGTAGAGACGCGATATATCGCGTCTCTACAAGATTTCTCTCTCCGTGTACTCTGTGTGCCTGTGGGAAAAATTATACAAATGCACAGACTTTTAGCCCTGTGCTACATGAAATGCTCAGGATATTTACTGTATGAGGTTGAGGGAATCCCCAAAGAGTTGGAACCTACTAGTTGAAGTGAACTAGTGAGTGAGAATCGAATCCCCAAAGAGTTGGAACCTACTAGTTGAAGTGAACTAGTGAGTGAGAATTATGGGAATTTGGTTTAACAAATGTTGCGTAGTCACATAACTCACACATAACTCACACGTTTTTATGAGTAAACCCACTAGCTTAAATGAACTAGTGGGTTGTGTACTACTCGCGGCGCCCGTTACCAGGAAATTTTTTATCCTCAAGCTGTTGTAATCGGTACTCGTATATCTGATTTTGAGCTTGATATAACTGGTTTTGAGTTTGTACGTCTTTGCGTAACAGCTTTAGCTCTGTCTGCATTGCTTCCATACGACTACCAGCGTTATAGCTGCCTGATGCCAAACTCCAAAAAAGCTGCACACCAGCTGTTGCAATTCCCGTTGCGGCTGCAATAGCTCCTAGCTTTACAGTCACGGTTTACCTCCTCAGCAAGTGATAGCGTAAAGAAACTCCAATCCTTACGCCTGGTGGATTACCGTATTTTTGATACATCAAAAGTACTCGTTCGCCTTGTGCGGGTACGAATTTTTGGTTTATTGGAAATAGCTTTGACATGTTGTCATTTGGGATGGCGCCACTTCGAGCGAAAGTTGTACCTGTGGGTTGGGTGGTGACAATAGCGCGCCAGTAATTTGTAGTTTCGTCTACAGTTCCACTTCCTGAGTAGATACAGTGAACCAAAAAGTCTTTAAACAGGTAATCGTAGCGAAAATCAAACGGGATGTTGTAGCTAACATTGCCTGCAATACTGCTAGTTGGTCCCCAGTAATCAAAGCTGTATTTGGTTTGACTTTGCCAGCGGCTGTCAATATACACCCAAGTTTCAACCAAGCAACCATCTGTATCAAGTTCATTCCACCCTAAACCCTGAAACGGGTTATTAGGTACAGTTTTGGACGTAACAAAATCAATGGGTACTGGTGGTTGTATCGATTGAATCAACTCAACCAATCCAGCAATATCAGCAACTACGTGTGTGTGTTCTACTGGAGCCTTTTGAGCAACTTGGGCTAGTATCAATTGCTCAAGCGTTGTTAAATCAGTTATTTCAGCCTTTTGAGCTAGAGTTGCTACTAGTCCTGTAATATCAGAAATAACGTGCTGGTGTGGGTTTTGCGCTTTGCTGTCGAGTGCAGATTGTAACCCATCAATTTGAGATATGGGTAAAGGTAGAGATTCAGCCAAATCTATTAACTCCTCAATTTTTACAGTCCAAGTAACCGGAATATCGTCTAAGCGTTGCAGCGCTAAAAACCTGCTTTCAATACCATCAGGCTTATTAAATAAATGCCCCTCTTCTGTACCCAACTTGTACCCAATCATGCGACGGTCAAACACAATCGACTCTACGCTTTGACCAATAGCAGCCCTCAAGGTACCTGATGGGTTAGCGCTTACAGTGTGTGTAATTCGATAAAGCGTTGCAGAAGTTAGTTGTGTAAATTGCCATTGTTTAATTAAGTTAAACTTTGCGACTTCTCGCCAAACAAGAAGCATTTAACTACCTCCATAAGTCGAGATATCATCAATTTTTCGTTCAATACTTGCAAGGTTTACATCTCTAATTTCTTCAATCAAGTTATCAGTCGAATCAATCGAGTCACCTGTATATTGCCAGATATTAATTGCTACATCTTGTATCCAATAATGAATATTTATTGATATTGAATATTCATTTGACAACTGCGGCAGTATCAACAAAGTAATGGCATTTAAATTTATCCTGTATCCACTGCCGAATCGGGTATTCGGAGTGCCCCCAACTACTAAACCAGTTCGTATCAAATAGTTAAGGAAACCCGCCGACTTCCATTTATTTGATGCATTCTGGCTACTGGTTGATATAGCTAGAATATGATTTTCAAGAAGCAGCGGGACGGTAGTTTCTTGAATAGGAAAGTACCGTCCGTTCCCAGCATCAGCCCCGACTAGGTTCGTGTTATATATCGATTCCCAGTTGTTTGGATTTCCAAAATTAGCTATTAGTCGGCTCATAATAGAAAATCGTGTGGGGAACGATTAAATCATTGCAAATAACAAAATCAACATTTGACTCAACCATATCAACATATTCGGCTGAGTCGATGCCTTGTTCCTCTAATAAATCGAACAAATCATCAAAATCTTCACCTTTTAGTAAGGTATTTTGTATGACTTGTTGGCGTTGCAATAACTGTTGCATTTCTCTGGCAGCATCAGCATTGTTGTACTCGCTATTTTCTCGGTAGCAAGTACCAAAAATTAATAATTCATCCACTAGACTATGGGTACCACTTCGGGTGAAATAGTAACAATGGCGCCTGCGACTCGTGTTTGGATTGCAGCCTTAACCTCTGCTGCCGCTGCTGCAAATTCCTCTGTCTCGTTTTTTCGCCCAAAAGCGACAGATATGGATTTTCCCCCATAGCTTAAATACTTCAAGCCAGTAACTCTAGAAGTTTTAGCTGTACCACTAGTGGTTCGACCTGTAGTAATAATTGCACGAGCTGCACGGTAGCTACGAACAGGAATGATATTATCCTCGTTTGCCTCAGTAGCTTGAAAACGTCCTGCAATGTCAGCACTATAGGCAGTGAAAGCGGGTTCACTACTGGTAACAGGTACCACTTGACCGGCTCCAAGCTTAATACCGAATGGGTCAATAAAATATTTTTTGGATTTAGGACGTGGGTCACCAGTTCCTACCCTACCACCGCGCTTGGATGCATCTGTAATGTACTTGATGTAGTTATCGACTGCTGAGTAATACTTTGCTGCTTGCAAAATACGGCTGTACTTTCTATCACGTGCCATAAGTTAAAGATTGGTTGGTAAAAATATTGAAGCTCTAAAGCCTTTATAGCAAGCGGGTTTCACGTCTACGGATATCTGGAAAGGCTTAACCCTTCCAGGAGTAAACACCGTATAACAAATCTATGCCACTTCACAGAGTTACCAGTGGATTAGCAAACGTACCCGTTCGGTCAACCAAGGTTATTGCTCTTGGTAGCCCGTGGACGTGAAGCAAAGCATACTGAAAGCGAACATCAGCAATAGGACGCTGTCTAGGTTTCTTCTGCGATTTACCGAGAATTGTTTGGTTTCCTGGGATAGTAGGGTAAGTAGCAGCCGAATCTACAGCCTCATTTTTACGCAAGCGCTTCCATTCGGGTGAATGGGACTGTATATCTAGTACTTGCTCAACCACGCGACGCGCTTCGGACTCGTTTCTACAAAGTAGCTGCAACTGATACCCCTTAGCCCAGTCAGTATACGAGTATAATTCTTTACCTTTTTTCCAAACGAATGATGGTTTAGCGAACGCCGTTTTAATTTTATTTGCGTAGCTAGTAGCTTCAGCTTTTGACAAGGTTGTGGTTTCTTGGTTCATCAACCTAAAGGATATTTCACCTGTAACAGGACTGTAACCCGCGTCTACGTCCCCTAAGTCCTCCTGAAAATACAATTGTACTTGAGGTTTAAATTTACGCTGTTCCTGGAATGAAGTTGTAGGAATACCGTATACAGGACGCCCCTCAAAGGCGCCGCAAATAATATAGTAAGCAAATAACCTCATTATGCTTAGTTCTGATGTATCAACGTCTTTGTGCAAACAAAGGTTTTTAGCTAACCCGCGCGGTGTTGTTAAATCGTCATCCGCTGTTACATCCTTAAAAAACTTCCTAACTTCTTTGTTAACCTGTAACCTGAAAAAGTTTTGTAATAGCTCTACATCGTTACTCATCGCTGTCACTCCTAGATAAATTAGAACCATCGAAGGTGAGTGTTAAGTTCGGCTTTTCTTTCTGTTCATCTTGTTCTTTTTTCTCAGTTTCACCATTTACAGCGCTAATAAAATTATCTTTATTCTGCTTAAATTCATTTAATTCGCTTTGAATAGAAACAACATCACTAGCGACACTTTCAACACTGGATGCTATATTTTCTGCCGATTCTAAACCTTGACGAAACTTTTCAAAAGATTGCTGTCTCGCTGTAGCTGCACTCGCTTTTTCTGACATCCAATTGTAAGCATTTTCATAAACCGCACCCGCTTTTTTGAGTGCATTACCAATTTTACCAACGTTAGCAACAGTCATTTCTGCTATACTTCGAGCAGTGTCAAACATAGATTGCACATTATTTAATAAGTTTGAAGCTGATTGATAAATACGCGAGTAAGTCAACCATGCTTTACGCATTCCACTATAGTTATCATCACCAAAGATTAACTTGAATGTGCTTTCAAACATTCCGTTAATTACATTGCCTATGCCTATCTCATCACCCTTTGCATCTTTAATTTTTACACCAAATGCTTGTAGAATTGTGTCACCTGCACTGAATAATGTTTGAGCGAGGTTATTTGAAAGCATCAAAGCATTGTGAAGCGAAGTAACCATTGTTATGTAGGCAATAGCTCTATCAATTATTTTGTTCTCAAATATTCGACCAATTGCACCCCCTAAACCACCATTAGGGATTGCCGTGCCGATTTTATCATTGATGGTATTTGATATTGCTGTATTTGCTGTAATTAATGCGGTTTGGGCGGCGTCGAGCGCGCTAACTTGAGTTTTGACACCATTCGCCGCATCATAAATCGGTACTTCAGTAAATCGACAGCTAGACTGTGGTGTGTTGTCACGCACAATATTTTTAATATCATTCTTACTAGGAATATTCGGATTAACCAAATCAGCAGTTTTACGTGGTATTAATGCCAGTATTGGAGGTATTCCTAATGACCATTTTAATAAATCATCAAGTTTTTTGTTGCCCTCTGCATTCACTTTTTCTTGCTCCCTAACTTTCTGCTTTAATACTTCTATGTCAATAGCCTGTCTATCGTTATCAATGGATTCTCTATCGATTCTGCGAGTGTTATTGTCTAAGTCAGTTCGGAATCCACCAAACTTTTGTGATAGATTCCCGATAGCTTGCGCTAAATTTGGTACTGTCAATTCAAGCCCTTTGACGCTAGTGGCAACGGGAGAAATAGCGTTAGTAATTGCAGGGGTGATAATCCTGATAATATCGCCAGATTTTTGCTGTATTTCAGTAATTAATTTGTCTTTGTCCAACTTTTGACTAAGCTTACCGTCAAAACCTTTTCTTACACTTTCTAACTTACCATCTACATATTTGGCGGTGAATGGTTCAGTAATGTTATTAATAGTTTGGGCGTTCTGCCTAATCAAGTTAGGGAAGTCAAACTTTCTTACTAAGTCGTTAGTATTTGGGTTATTGTTCGGTGTGGTTGGAATAAGTCTAAGTTTATTTTCTACGGTTTGAACTCTCGTGTTCAAAGAGTTAACTCTCGTGTTTTGTTGATTTAAGCTTACTTCGAGTTTCGCACGACCCGCACGCACCTCAAATAATGCATCATTCCCCTTTTTCGCAGCTGCCGCAATTTGTGCTTCGAGTTTCGCACGACCCGCGCGCACCTCAAATAATGCATCATTCCCCTTTTTCGCAGCTGCCGCAATTAACGCTTCGAGCTTCGCACGACCAGCGCGTACCTCAAATAAAGCATCATTTGCAGTTTTACGAACGCGGGGTAAATTTCTTAACAGATTTTGAACATCACCATATAGCGTAACTTTCGTTGCATCTAAGTCGCGCTTTAACTTCTCAAATTGTTTATTTAATGCTGTCACACGAGAGTTAACAACAAGCGTAGCCTGCAAAGAGCGCGTTAAACTTTTTGATAAAATTTCAAAATTCCGAATAGCTGACTCATTTATCTGACTAGATAAAAGTAAATTACCTACTCCCATTAGTACGCCAAATATATTAATGGCAATACCAGCAAGTTTCATAAAAGCACCGAATTTAGAGCCGACTTGCGACCATCTACCATTTTGCATAGCTTCGGTAACTTTTTTTGATGCAAGAATACTCTTCTTGCTTACTCTCAAATACTTCCCTTGCTTTGTAAGAAATTTATCAAGTTTGGGAGGAGTGCTTTTAACAATTTGCTCTACACTCTTTACTCTCCCGCCCAAAACAGCATCATAAGGTCTAGGTTGCATAATTTAAATACTAAAGTCTAGGTTTACAAATTTATTCATAACTTCTAAAAAAGGTTTGAAATTAACAAGAGCTTCAGCTATATCTGTAGTCGTTTTATAATGGTTCTCTTCCTGTTGTTTTAAAGAATTAAAATCACGCTCTAATTTAGCCAATCGCCTTAATATATCAGCTAAGTTATCCCCTTTCCCCTCTTCCTGTTTGGTTTTATCTTTGCAGCATTTCAACGCATCATTGGTTTTATCATCAAGATTTTTTAGCTTATCTTTGAAACCGTCAATTTTTCCGCTTAAATCTCGCAACGCCTTATCTATATCTTTACATTCAGCCATTACTTTATTTTGTTAGATAGGTTTTTAATTCTTTGAGAAGTTCCTTGACAAGAAATGCAGCAATAACCGGGATAAGTGTTACTTTTGCATTCAATTTCACCACTTGCACAATTGCCGCACTGAACAGAATAAATTAACGGACATTGTCCTTGGTCTTGGAAAATAATTAAATCTTGATGTCTTATTATTATCGAACATCTAACTTTACCTTGTTGGTCAATAGGACATTTTTTAGTTGCGTCAATAGTTAACGTCTGAGGGTCGATTTCAACTGAGCTTTGAAAGGAAGTCTCACCGCAATTTTTCCATTTAATTGAATTATACAAGATTCCATCTATTTCTTCTTTAAATACTTTATAATCCAAAACTGTTGCTTCTACAAACCTAGAATTATTAGGTGAATAAAATGTAATAGTGAACCCTTCAGCCTGGTAACTGTCACTTCCCTCTATCGGTGTTTCTTTTGTTTCTATGGTTATTGGAGATTTTGGAGATTTGAATTTTTTCTCTACACCATTAAAGCTATATTTTACTATTGGTTTATCCCCTTCTGAGCAGTAAGTAATCATATTAGTAGTTATTTGGATTTACTATATTATTTAATTGTTGTATTTCGTATGTATCAAGTACTGTCAAATTGTCTAGTAGTTCAAGTTCGTAATAAGTTTTGATTTTTGTGGCATTAATGGCACTTCCCCACAAAGATAAATTTACTCTACTTATTGAATTGTTTAGATAAAGCAAGCGGAGTAACAAAGCAACCAGTAAACTTTCTGCTGTGTTATTAGTAGATACGCTTAAATTAGTAAGGCTAGTTTTATCAATAAACAATTGAGTAGATGATTGATAAGCCTTTAATCCGAATAGTACTTGTAAGTTAGTTAAACTCGTTTTGTGTTTAGAATTGGCATACTTTAATCCATTTAAAGAAACACTTCCTAATCTTGGAGAAGGGGAAGAAAGAAGAGAGGTATTAGTAAATATTCTCGCTCCTCTTACTGTTGGTGATTGATAAAGCATCAAAGTTTCAAGTTATTGGATTCTAAAAATCAAACCATTAGCAGTGTTTACAGCGAGTAAATATCTTTGTGTATTGTTATTGAATGACAAAGTATCGTAACGTATTGCTCCGTTACCTGCTGCGGTTCCAATATCATCTGAGGTTTTAGCACTGATACCAGAGTTGCTATTATTTAAAAGTACCAATCCTGCCAGTGAATCTCTCGATAAGCCTGGATTGCTATTCGATAAAAAAGCACTAGTAAGTGCTGTATTATCAGCATTCCCATATGGGTTAGCACTGCTACCTCTAAAATTCAAACCCGTAATCGTACTAAAAAAATATCCATAACTCCAGGTGTCTAAATTCCACCACGTTGGTCTATTCGCAGGAATTAAAATTCCAAGTGGTATAAATGCAGTCCCTTGAGAAAGAAAAATAAATCTTCCCTCGCTAGCACAATTTAAAGAGACAAAGTTTATAGGTAAAGAAGCACTCAACGCTGTAGGAGCAAATTCTGCACTACTATCAGTCATTGCTTTAGTGGTAGTGTTCCAGTCCGTACCTATTAAACAAGCAATAACCAAAGTATTGGAGATTCTTACTCTTAAAAAGTTTCTACCTTTATTTCTTGCAGTCTCTGTATCGAACCTATAAACTAATATTCGGTCGGTTCCACTTGTGTAATCATCAGTAGGAGTGCTAAAACCAGCGTTAATAAATGCTGTTTTCAATGCATCTGCTAATGTACTTTGAGTAATTGTTGGGCTTAAGCTAGAATCTATTCTTGTTGCAATAGCCATTTTTAATAATTATCTGGGTCAATAGTTGTAGCTGTATCTAAAGTTTGCAGTTCGACTGTATACGTTACCTGTCGATAATTCGCATCGTTCCTACTAATAATGGATGGAGTTGTGCCAGCACTGATAACAACCTGAATATCTGGGTTAGTTTCTTGCTTAGTTTCGTTTAGTTCAATTGCAGCTAACAGCAGAATTGCAACCTTTAATGATTCTGCTGTATTGTCAGCTAAAGGTGTTAAACCTACCAAGGCTAAGTCGCTTTTAGAAATTGTGAGGAAACTAGCATCCTGAGTTGCATTGGCGCCGAATACCTGAGCTAATGTTGGTTCTGCCATTTGTCAAGAGATTTTTAAAATATTTACTAATCTCTTTTGTAAGCATTTATAAGTAAAAGCGTAAAGTGCCTCTTTTATGTAAATCCGGAACTATACCGAAGGCACGAAAGTATTGCAGCAAATAGAATGTAACCATTCATGCTAAAAATTGAAAAAAAACAGTACTGGAAAAACCTTTTTAAATGGTTAATCCGGTACTTTTCAAAATCCCTATTATGAAGAATAACCGCTATGGGCAATCAGCAATTTTATCTGACTCTGAATATTCCAAAATCAGACGCGAAATTAGAAGTAGTAAATATAAACTGCTTTTAGATTTGGCTTGGTACACTGGCGAACGTTGGGGCGCCTTAGTTCAACTTAAGTATGAGGATGTTTATCAACCAAACGGTAAACCGCTCGATACTATTACGTTTCGTGCCAACACACGCAAAGCTCGACCGGACGGGAAACGTGAAACCAGGCAAGTGCCTGTACATCGTAATTTGTTCGACTCACTCAAAGAATATAAGCCTGATACCCTTTTCAGCCCTGAAAGCTACTTATTTCCAGGTCAAAAAGCAGGTACTCATATCGAGTTGAGGTTTGCTGATAAGATTTTACGCGCTGCTGTTGAACGTGCAGGGCTGGAGCATCAGGGCATTAGCACCCATAGCACCCGCCGGTCATTTATCACGAAGCTGCACGAGAAGGGGACAGATATTTACGTGATTCAGCAAATCACTGGTCACAAAGATTTGAAAGCGCTATCGCGGTACATCGAGGTACGAGCTGACCGTATCGCTGGCGCCATTGCTTTACTATAGGAATTTAAAAAATGACAACATATGCAATTGATTTAGGGCACGGGTGCAATTTCGATGGTGGCGCCGTTGGTATTCTCAAAGAAGAGAATGTAATTAATGTAGTTGGTAGGTTAGTTATAAATAAACTGCTGCAACTTGGGCACGAAGTGATTGAAGTACGTCCAGTAACTGCCAACAGCACCAGACACTCACTTCAGCAAAGGTGTAATACTGCAAATGCTTTTAAAGCTGATGTGTTTGTGTCGATACATGCCAACAAGCATAAAGGTCAAGCGCATGGTACAGAAGTTTTTGCCATCAGTACTAAAGGTAGGGCATTAGCTGCTAAAGTTTTGCGGAATATCTGCTCATTGGGTTTCTTTAGCCGGGGGGTGAAAAATGGTTCTCACCTGTTTGTCCTCAAAAACACCGCGATGGTAGCGATTTTAATTGAGTTGTTTTTTCTTGATTCCACAAAGGACGTAGCCCTATACAATGCCGAAAAATTGGCCACTGCAATTGTTGAGGGGTTAACCGCCGCATGACACTAATACCGACGCACTTGATTGACTCGCTTATCGACATTAACAACAAAGTGCTTAATCACAAAATCATTGACCCCCATCAATTAGCAGCGGCACTTGAAGAGGTTGCCGAAAATGCTTGGCAGGAAGTTGAAAAACGTGCTTTACTGCAAACCGCTTACGATGTGGCGCCATCGCTCCGGATTGACCCATGAAAAGTAAAAACGCTCCAATTTGGTTGGTATTTATGGCATGTGTTGGCGCCGCAGTAGTGGCAATTCTTGATGCACACTACCGCGAAGCATTTATGCAGCTAACACAATCAATCGTTGTTGGCTTTTGGGGTTACATGCAGGCGCCTAAAGAATAAAACCTTGTAACAGCAAGTATTACAAGGTTTTAAATTCATCAGAAAACAAGAATCTAGTTTTTGATTTCTGGTTTTAAATAGTCGATTATTTCTCCAGGCAGTTTGCCAGTACTAATTAATTGCAAGACTTCATGGCGCCTCTCCTTTGCAACGTTTGAGTTTACCGAACCAATATGTATCCGATTAATTTTTCTTCCCTGCATCCAGCAGTAACGATAGTATTTGTACTTTTTAGCTGCACGTTCAACCCAATAGGGTTCGACCCAATGAGTTACTTGTTTTTGACCTGGTTTTTGATTACTTGTGCAGCCATTTACAAGATTTTGCGGTAACTGCTGTAGTTGCTCCCGAACAGCCGTGTTTAATAGTGATGAGGTTGTATGCGCTACCTTAGAGCTACTGTTATTAGTGTGTTCGGGGGCAACCTGTAATGATTGCTCTGTCTGCCCCCGAACACCCGTGTTTAATAATTGTGATGTCGTATAAGTTACATCACTGCTATTATTATCGATGTGTTCGGGAGCAGTTTTTTGAGGAGCATTTATTACCTGCTCCCGAACACTCTCCCACGTAGACCAGGCTTTCTCGAATTCTTCAATACTATTAAAGTCGTCCGGTTCGGGTGGTTCCTTCAAATCGTCGTAAAAAATAGTAAGTTGATCACCCTCAGCTTTAAATGATGTTCCCCCAAAATCGTCAGGGTTCCATTTCTCCTCTATGTGTTCGGGGGCAATTTCTTTAGTTATCTCATCCCAATAAGGCTCATGTTTAGGAGTTGGGAGTTGAGAAAAAGAAGGGTGAGGGGTAAACAATGCTAGCTGCTCGTAACAAGCCTCATAACTACTCATCGCGTCCCCCTCTGTGAAATGGTACTACTTCGTGAGTCACGTAGCTAGACATTTCTCGCATTGCTTCTGACCATGCTAAGGCGACGGTTGGGGGAAGTTGCTGTAAATCACACTCGGATATAAACCTGCGCTTAATCCAGTTTTTAAACAGTAACAATTGCCCTTTATCTATGAAGGAACTTTTGGAATAATTCATGGTATTGATAACTAGGTTTTTTGTTTTACACCCTTTATTGGGTGTTTTTTATTGGATACATTTGCTCATCAATGTAAATGTCGG
Source organism: Dulcicalothrix desertica PCC 7102 (assembly GCF_003991905.1). GTDB lineage: Bacteria > Cyanobacteriota > Cyanobacteriia > Cyanobacteriales > Nostocaceae > Dulcicalothrix > Dulcicalothrix desertica. Next base: position 349,570 of record NZ_RSCL01000003.1, read on the forward strand.
TGTACGTATCAAAGGTTGAAATTACACCCATGTTTTCAAGTATCCATTGATTCTCTAATTCCTCCCAGTAACGATGTCTTAAACACTGTACAAGCCATCCTATCCTTCTCGCGATGACTTTCTTTTTACATTGAAATTTAAGTAACTCAAGAGCCATCTGTACTTCCTCTATCGAATAGCGATAAATATCACAGATTTCGGGAAGTTCTAAACCAGCTTCAAAGTTAACTAAATCTCTAATTTCATCCTTGGTTTCTTTGGATACCTCCTCTAAAGTCGGCAAAGAGTAAGACTGCTGCTGTGAAAGGGGGTTCGCAAAGTTTGTAGAGCCGTCCCCATTTTCGGGCTGTAAATTGGAACTATTTGTATTGTTTTGGAATGATTGTTTTCTAGGTGGTTTCAAGCAATCGAGTGGTCTAATTAGCAACTTAAACACATGCCAACTGTACTGTTTTACGATTTTTATTACTTCCAGTTTTTCAAGTTTGGCGAACACTTGTTTAAGATGCCTGTTACAATACGGCTCGCCTCTTCTCTTTCCAACTAGCTGGTTAAAATCAATCAAATCGATTTCTATTTCCTTACCAGCTTCGTTATTATTGGTTAGCCAGTACCATAATTGTTGTGCAGCACACTTAATTCCTAATTTGAGACAGAATGCTTCATGTTCTTCCGTCCATTGATTGATGTTATTTTTGGCTGTTTTGTGCATAATAAAAGTACAAGTTTTATAAAATCGTTTAACCATTAAAGCTGTTAGCCCTTCGGAAAATGCTTTTTTGGTTCTTTTTTATATGTGATAGTGTTTTTGTGTTGTTCATCACCTCTTTTTCTCTCCCTCGCTGCGAGTGCGAGGGATTTTGTTAACTGTGATTGGTAATTTAGTACCTATCTCGCTCTAAATCCCAAATCACTTTTTCTACGTGCCATTTAGCATTACGACCTGGATATCTTTGACGGGATAACCTAAGTAATCGCTTTGCTGCGGCGCCATCTCCTCTTAGTAAAGTTAATAGTTTGTCTTCAAGTTGGTATACGTCATCTCCATAGCGTCGTTTACGTTTTCGTGGTTGAAATTGATACAACTTTTCAAGGGAAGGAGCTAACAATCTAATTAGCTGGAGAGATAGCGAAATAATGCTGAGAACAATCAGTAAACCTGTTATTTCCATGATGGTATTTGGTAGATGTTTGTACTATTACTCGGTAATGCCGTTAATAACTTTCTCCAAATACCAGGTTTCTGAGTAACCTGGATTACGCTTTTTCTCTCGTTCAATCAGTTGATTTGCTCTTGGTGTGTCCTCTCCAAGTAAGGTTAATAAGTGGCTGTGCAGTTCCCGATATATAAAAGGGCAGTAAGCGGAACCCTGTAAAATGTTCATAGGATTGATGAATTTGATAGTGTCTCAATCCCAAAATGCAGGACTTTACCCTGATAGGTCATCGGGAAAGTCCGCATTTTTTGAACTACGAGTTTTCCCTTATACAAAAAATAAAGCCGCTCTATCCGTAGATAGAACAGCTTTATATGGTTTCTTCAGATGTTGCGCGAAGTTGCTTGGACAGTTCTTTCAGTTCCTTGAGGTACCCTTGGCGATCAGCTATTCGCTCCTCAGCGTCCGCTATTTCTTTAGTCACTTTAGAAATTAGCTGATCGACAATTCCCCCAAGAGTCGCTTGTCCACATTCGTTAAAGATATTTCCCCACGACCTATCATCTCTATGAGTTGAGAGCGACTCACTCCCAGCTTTGACGCTTGCTCGTCCAGTCCCTGTACCCCCGTCTGAGTTAGTCCCAAGCTGTACTGCTTCTTCGTTTCCCCGTGTTCCCGGTGCTTCGATTTGGGCTTCGGCATCTGTAACAACCATAATGTACTTCTTATATAAGATAACAAGATTCTGTACAAAAAATATTGTATAAGATGCTAGACTAAATTGCAAATCTTATATAAGATATAGAAGTTGATTAAAAGCTCCCTCCTCACACATATATGTGACTGTCGTGTCACCCGTGAGGACACCCATATAAACCGGAGCGCGAACCTCCACTACTTGTGGAGAAACACCCTTAACTAATTCGATATCTCAGCTAGCACGCTAGTTGTAGACTTTTGCGCCAAAATTTCTGGCGCCAATGCGCTTCAAATTCGGCGCCAATTTCCAAAAATGTTGTTTCGTTGGAGGTACATCAAACTAAAAACCTAATACACTTCTCAAACCTCAAATTTGTACATGCTTTGTCAGTAGTACACTCTCTACTACTGGCTTACCTAAAGTCACGAAAAGTGCAAGGAGTGACTTTGTGTGTTTTGTATATCTTAAAAACTAGGGGTTAAGCCTATTGAAGTAAACACTTGTCATTGATCAAAACCTACTCTCCCAACTGCGCTTCTACCGTGTAACGGCACTGCGTAGGAGCGCTTACTTGTCCAAAAAACCTTATTCTAATTATGACAACAAAAGTTAAGCAAGAAGTAATCAAACCTTGGGCTGTTTATTACCTAACAAACCAAGGAGCAGGGACGTATGCGTGTTTTGCACGATTTGCTACCCGTGGAGATGCCGAAGTTTGTCTTTTCAGCGCGCGTAAATCACTACCTAAAAACTTTAACCCTACTCTCGTGTATGAGCATCCTACTGACCTAATTGGTTAGTTAGTATAAAGCTGCACTTTTGGTGGAAGTGCAGTTAGCGAAAATCATCACGTGCATCTACATTTCGTCCCTAAGTTATAACTCATGCAATACAAAACTGTCAGGTATGAACCAAGAAAACGATGAACTTACACTTTCTTCTTACACTATCGCAAGCTATATTTTAGGATTTGACTTTGCTTGCGAAACTTTATGTACTCAAACTGGTATCCCTAAAGAAAAATGGGCTGAATGGATTAGTACACAAATAGAAAACACTTTTAAAGATGCAAAACAGGAGGATATAAACAAAGTTATTTACGGAGCCATCGATGCTCAAAATGAATCAGAATCAGAAGAATAAGTTACTCAGTTAACTCGTAATTAGGAGGTATTTTGTGCCAAAACCACCAATACAACAAGCTAAAGAAAACATTTTAAGAATACTCAGGAATGCAGCCCCAGAGGTTGAAGAAATTGTTTATCCTTGCTTACCTCAAGACATGGCTGATTATCGAAGTGCGCTTGATTTGGTTGAAGTGCAGCAAGAATTTAACCGTCGGAAAGTCAAGGCAACACTGGAGTTATACAAAGAAACATCACCACCTCAAATTGTAGTTGCAACTCTTGATGACATAGCCAGTGGTAAACTTGATGAGTACATGAGGTAGCAATGTTTGGTTTTGATGGCAATACAAAAGGGCTAGAAGCAATTTTAAGAGAGTACACGAACGGACGAGAAACAATTACCCATAAGGAGATAAGAGCTTATGCTCGATGTTTACTAAAAATTCTTCCAGAAATACGCATAGTTGACCGACATAAGCCAAAAGTAGAAATATTACTTACAGCATTAAGCGCTTCTGGCTTACCTCATTACGACCGTATTACTTTAGCAAAGCGAATTTTACAATTATTGGAGTACAGCAACAAGCCAGAAGATAATACAAGCGATATTTTTTAATTTGAGTATGGATAAAAAAGAATTTAAAGCAGGTTATCACTGGTGTCACGTGTGCCACAATTACACCTTTCATGATTGGTGTATTCCTGTTGATATACAGTTTTTTGAAACTTGTCCAGATAACACACCTATTCCTGATGAGGTATTTGTGTGTTTAAGATGTAACGACACAGAAGGGTACGATGAATCTAATTACGACGGTGCTTATGAACCAGGAAATTGAAAAAATTCTTGTTAGTAAAGAGAGAATTACTATTAACTCTTTAGTAATTTGGAGTGCTTGTAACATAATTGCCAATAATAGCCCGTTATCGGTAGGGGAAATTTCAGACCAACTTGCAGACTGGGCAAAAAATTATTACCTAACGCTTGCACCTGCTGAAAGAGAAAGTTTTATATCTAGGTTTTATCCGCCTGATGAGGCTACGTAACCCCGTAACCGAAACACTACTATCTTTTAGTCGTGTCGCGGATTGGGTCCAAACCAGTCTTGCACCCAAAAATTGGAGGGATGCGGCGTTATGAGGGAAATGCGCTTTTAGCGTTATAAGGTTCAAGCGCAGCCCCTCAAACTTTTAGGGTACCCAGTGCGTTGAGAACTGAATCGCGCCTGCTGTTTATGCGAGGCGTTAGGGTGATTCGTGCGCTTTTATCTGGGTTATTTAACGTAAACACTTCTCATTGACCGTCTGAACCATGACAATCGAATTAAAAGTATTAGGGGTTGACGTTTCTAAAAGTAGCGTTACAACTCACTTGATGGACTGCTATCCAACAGGTGGATTACGTTCTTACTGGGAAAAAACAAGGAATAAAAGTAGCATTTTATATCCTACCTTTTTTTCTAATCCTGACGCCAGAAAGAAACAAAAAAGCGCTTATGACTTTGCTGATTACCTCAAGGAAATTAAACCAGATGTAGCTGTAATTGAACCGACTGGCAATCATTACAGCCGGATATGGGCATCGATTTTAACTGCACTTGGTATTAAGACGCTTTGGGTCGGTCACATTGAATTAAGGCGTTACCGAGGTAGCAAACACTTACCTAACAAAAGTGACCCTGCTGACGCTTTGGCTATGGCTGCATATCCCCATGATACTGACCATAAACATGAAAATGGCGAATTAAATATGCGGTACTTTCTAATACATAGACCGGAATATATAGACCGCATTAGAGAGTTATGTCAGCAATTAGAACATTTGAACCGGGTACAGTCGCCAATTATTAATTACGCACGCCAATTACTCGCTTGGCAGTTCCCAGAAGTAGCCCATCGTAAGTCAGTATCAACGCGGCCAGGAGCGGCACCTCCATTATGGAGTTGGCTTGCTCAACGCAGCGATATTGCTCCTGCTAGCAAAACCCGACTTAAAAACCTTTACGAAAAGTCTATTGCTGTAACTTATGGTATAAAAATAGACTCAACATTGAGGCAACATGCTGAATGGTTATGTGATGTCTCTCTTAACGAACAAGCAATTGAAGCCGAACTGATGACGCTTGTGTGTTTAGATGAGTTCAAATTGTATAACAAAGTGTTTGATAAATTTGGCTTTGGTTTACGGGTAAGAGCGCGCTTACTATCACGAATTTACCCATTTGAGGCTTTTCTAACCAATGGTAAACAACTAATTGAGTATGAAGTTAAGGAAGTTAAGAAGGTAGAGAAAGCGCGCGTCAACGGTAAAACAGTTGTTAAGCGTAGTCCTGGTGATACGAAAAGAGTCAAACGCAACCGCTCACGGGATGCATTCAAAATGAGGCTAGGCATGGGTACGGTACTGGAACAATCAGGGGATGAGTTAGTGGAAAAAAATAGTGGTTCGGCACTGTGTCGTATGTCACTGTGGCAGTACGTATTATGCCAGGTTGAAACTGGGCGCCTACCCATCAACAACGTTACTGAAAAATTGCTTGATGCTTCTCTAAAGCTTAAAAACATAACTACGGAGCAAGGAAAAAAGTTACTCAACGGTAAGCATATGCAGAGCAAATTAATGTCAAAAGTAATACATCTCTTGTTTCAGGAGTTACTACATGAACATTCAAATGCTCAAATTATCGAGCCTAACCAAGAAACTAATGTTTCAACGCAAACCACTTAAGGCGCCACTAATTTATATTTGGTGGAGACGTTACACACCATCAGAGTTCATCTGTATCTCTGATGCTTAAGGTGCCACTACACACGTAGAGAAAATGATACTTAATAATTTAATCCCCCAACCCACGGGGGATTTTTTAGCATTTGGGGAAACTTGTTAGACTGAACCTTAATTGAATGCTACCTTCTTTGTTGTGAGTGAGAAGCAACAACTAGGGGTTATATGGATTGTATCAAAACTGTATCGCAGTTATCACTTGTTTGTTTAACGCTTGTTTCCAATATACTGGCGCCATTTTCAAGCATAGCGGCGCCTCCTCGCAATCCAGATAGAACAGTAAACTGTGATATTTTGGTTGCTGGTGGGGGTCTTTCGGGAGCAGCGACAGCTTATGAAGCGTTACTTTTGGGAAAAACAGTATGTTTGACGGAAATTACCGACTGGTTGGGAGGTCAAATTTCTTCGCAGGGTACTTCTGCTTTAGATGAACGTCCTACGCAGCGAGCTAAACAATTTTACTCGCGCGGTTATTTAGATTTACGTAACCGTATTGAAAAACGTTACAAAGGGGATATTAACCCTGGTGACTGCTGGGTAAGTGATGCTTGTTTTTTACCTAAAGATGGACATGAACTTCTGACGGCAATGCTTAGAGATGCAGCATCGCGCGGTAGAGGTAAGCTGGAGTGGTTCCCAAATACAGTAATTAAAGAATTAGAAAAAAGTAGTGATGGTAAAATTATTGATAGTGTTTATGCTATTCAACATCAACCAGCTAAAGGCGCCCCACCTATAAATGCATCCACACTATCGCAGAATATTGAAGATGCATATAAGTACGAAAACTCCGCGCGTCTGACTAAAACTATTATTAGGTTCAACCCTAAACAAACCAAAATAGCTAATAATGCTCCCAGATGGTACGTTGTAGATACTACCGAAACAGGAGAACTAATTGGTCTTGCTGATGTTCCGTACCGTTTGGGTATTGACCCCCTATCTTATTTAGAACCTTCTTCTTCAAGTACGACCAACGACCAATACTGTACTCAAGGGTTTACTTATACCTTTGCAATGGAGTCAACTAAAGACGCACAACCGCAAACCAAACCGGCTTACTACGACCAATATGCACCATACTTTAGCTACGAATTAAAGCGACTAGCTGATTTTGATTTGGTGTTTACATATCGTCGCATTTGGAGTCCTGGTGAAGGCAAACCAAAAACATTCGGTGGTGTTAAATTTACAACTCCTACACCAAATGATATTTCGATGCAAAACTGGACTTGGGGTAATGACTACCGTCCAGGTACCGCAAAAGATAATTTAATTTATACAAAGTCACAGTTACAAGCGACCGGGCAGCTAAACCCAGGTGGTTGGATGGGTGGACTGCGAACTGAGGCATTGAGTAAAGGTGAGGAAAAGGCTTTTTCTTATTATTATTGGCTAGTAGCGGGTACTACCGACTCTCAACTTGGTGATGGTGTAAAAGTCCCAGTACCTAACAACCGCTTTTTATCAGGTTTTAATTCCCCTATGGGAACCGCGCATGGGTTATCCAAATATCCTTACATGCGGGAAGGGAGACGAATTATTGGGCGCCCTTCTTGGGGACAACCGGAAGGTTTTACAATTGCGGAAATAGATATATCACGACGCGACTATAGTGAAGAATACTATCGTACAACATTGCCTGCTGATATGTACCGGAGGTTACGCGCGGCACTGGCAGGGTTAGAAGCAGCATCGGTACTATCTGGAAAAGTTGACCCAAATAAAGCCATGCGGAGAACTCGTTCTACGGTATTCCCTGACTCTATAGGTATAGGACATTACGCCATAGACTTTCACCCATGTATGGAAAAAAGCCCACCAGAAGCTCCAGGCAACCGCGAACGTCCCGGAGAAAGACGAGGCGCCGGACAAGCATATCCATTCCAAATAGCACTGCGGGCAATGATACCTCAAAAAATCGATAACTTAATAGTCGGTGGTAAAAGTATTGCTACAAGCCATATAGCTGCTGCTGCCTATAGAGTACACTCATTTGAATGGTCAGCAGGCGCCGCCGCAGGAACCGTGGTAGCATTTTCGTTAAAAAACGGAATAGCACCTTATCAAATGGTCGATGACCTACCAAGAGCAGAACCACAACTATTACAGCTACAACAGATGTTAAAACGAAACGGCAACCCCACCGCTTTCCCCGACACATCAATATTTAACCAAAACTGGCAAGACTGGAAATAATCTCTTGTGGGATGGGCATCCTTGCCCGTCCCATAGTCCAGGAATGAACTAAACTAGTTATTTGTAGTTGTAAATTTGGAAAACACCAAAAGGCAAAATTTTACTTATGGTTACAAGACTCTTCTCGGTTTACGGCATGGCGCCTGCACCTACTGTAACTCCTGAAAGGTCTAGTCAAGTCGTTAGCAAACCTTATCCGAACTATAAAGTAATTGTTTTAAACGATGACTTTAACACCTTTCAGCATGTAGCTGAATGTTTGATGAAATACATTCCTGGTATGACTGGTGATCTTGCTTGGGACTTAACGAACCAAGTACATTACGAAGGTCTTGCCACAGTTTGGACTGGTCCCTTAGAACAAGCAGAACTATACCACCAGCAATTACGTCGTGCTGGTTTAACAATGGCGCCCTTAGAAGCAGCTTAAATAAAACAATGGAAAAACCCTCCCCTGGCAGACTAGTCTGGAACCACTCTACCCATATACCGGGACTAATACCAATATTAGAACGTCTATGTAAACAAGACGGTATTGTTACCGTTACTCCGGGTGTCATTGGACGTTCTAAAGGTCACTGCCCTAGTCTGCAAATACGTATCTCAGTGCCGATACGGGGAGGTTTTAAAACCATTGCCCGTCAAGGGAAAACCGTACAAGAAGTATTTATTTTAACCGAGCTAGAAAAAGAACAGTTAGAGAGCGCAATCGCTATAGCAATGAGAAAGTAGTAATTACTATTAATTACTCTTCAACTTCTTCGTGGACTGCAAATTTGTGTAGCGGTAAACTTACAATGCACGAAAATGTTAAGAAATATGACAAAGCTGTTGTAATTTTTAGTGTCGTAGTTACATTTTCCCAGTCAGGAAGAACAAGCTTTTGAATACCGAAAGCTATGCAGTATACTAGCCAATAAGTAAAGCTCATTCTAAACAAGATTCGCTCGGTTTCTATCGCTTCGTTCTCTTCTGGCTTCACGTTCCAAAGTAGCGCTAATCCTGCGACACAAGCTATAAAAGACAGTGCAACAACAAACTCATGGCAAAGTAAACTTGATAAACACATTTTTACTTATCCTAATTTTTCTGATTTTTTATCAGTCTATAGGATGATAGTTTCAAACACCAAAAAATAGTTACAAACTGCAATATTTAGTTAAATAACTATAAATATCCCTAATAAAATAATTCACCATTCGTCAAGCTTATAAGAAAGACCTTCACATTAATTAACTTGGCAGCGGATACAACGGATGTAACGGATGAGAAACCGGGAATATGAGTCGATAACCTGTGATAGAAACGAAGATTTTGTCTAGAAACCCGGTTTCTTTGGATGAATCTGTTACCAACAAAGACTTATTATATAGAATCAACCATCCGTTACATCCGTTCATCATCCGTTGCCAATGAGTGATATTCTTCAACCTGGACAAAACGCTCCCTCATTCTCGGCGCCAAATCAAAATGGCGAAACAGTCAGTCTCAGTGATTTTGAAGGTAAATGGCTGGTAATATACTTTTATCCAAAGGACGACACACCTGGTTGCACTACCGAAGCTAAAGATTTTAGTGCTTACGTTGACGACTTTAGTAAGTTGGGAGCATCGATAATAGGGGTTAGTACCGACTCTCAGAAGTCTCACTGTAAGTTCATCGATAAACATAATTTGACTATTACGCTACTAAGTGACCCAGAACATCAAGTAGCTGATGCTTTTAGTGTATGGCGCCTGAAAAAGTTTATGGGTAAAGAATACATGGGTATTGAGCGCTCAACGTTCATAGTATCTCCCGACCAGAAAATTGCTTATACTTGGACAAAAGTTAAAACTAAAGACCATGCACAAACAGTTCTTACGCGCCTTCAGGCTTTAGTTAATCAGTAATTAATGGAAAAATCAATCGAAGTTCGTAACCCCAGGACAGGGAAATTTGACTACGTAATAATACCGCCTCCTCAGAAGCTTTTGGCACAACAATGTCAACGAATGCGGAGGGCACAAGTGCGTTGGTTTACTCTGGGAATAGAAGGACGAATAGAGGCGTTACAAAGCTGGAAACAATATATTATCAAAGCACGTGAGAAGTTAATCGATGCTTTAATTGTTGACACTGGGCGATTATCTATGTCAGTGTTTGAGGTTGACTGGTTAATTGCTAGCATCGACCGTTGGTGTATGAAGGCGCCAAGATTATTGCGCGTAAATGAGTATGATACTTCGGTTAGCTACATTAACTTACAGCAAACAGCAGAACCATATCCTTTAGTAGGAGTTATTAGTCCGTGGAGTTTTCCATTACTGCTATCTACAGTTGATACTGTTCCTGCATTGCTAGCTGGATGTGCGGTTATTGTAAAACCCAGTGAAATTGCTCCCAGATTTATGGCGCCTTTGCAAGCTACACTCAATAACATTCCTCAACTACGCGATGTTCTTAGTTTTGTGGAAGGTGGCGAAGAAACTGGAGCTTTTTTGCTCGAATGCGTCGATGTGATATGTTTCACAGGTAATATAGAAACAGGACGAAGCGTATTTGAAACAGCAGCAGAACAATTTATTCCAGCTTATTTAGAGTTAGGTGGCAAAGATCCAGCAATAGTTTTAGAATCTGCCGATTTAGACTTAGCAACATCCGCGATATTATGGGGAGCAGTGGTTAACAGTGGACAATCATGTAACTCGATAGAACGAATTTATGTAGCTTCCTCAATCTTCGAGAAATTTTACCATCAACTCATAACCAAAGCGCATAAGCTGCAATTTGCATACCCAACGATTGAAAGTGGCGAACTTGGACCAATCATCGCCGCCAAACAAGCTATAATTATTTCCGAACATTTACAAGATGCAAAAGTTGCGGGAGCAGTAATTCATTGTGGTGGAATAGAAAACATTAATGGTGGTTGGTGGTGTCGTCCGACAGTATTAACAGAAGTTGACCACACAATGAAAGTAATGACCGAAGAAACCTTTGGACCAATCATGCCCGTAATGGCATTTAAAACTGTCTCTGAAGCGATAAACTTAGCAAACGACTCAATATATGGTAACGGCGCCGCAGTATTTGCACAAGAAGAACAAGAAGCTTCTTTAGTAGCACAGCATATACACACCAGCACAGTCAGTATAAACGATGCCAGCCTAGCCATAGCCATCCCCGAAGGAGAAACAAATGCATTTAAATTTTCAGGAATAGGAGAAAAACGTTTCGGCGCCGCCGGCTTAACAAGATTTTTATGTAAAAAAAACCTATTCATCAAAACCAAACCCATCCACAACCCCTGGTGGTTTAATAACCCAATGGACTCGTAACTGTTGAATTTCGATCCCCCCCAACCCCCCCTTAATAAGGGGGGGCTAAGAATAACCCTCTTGTCCCCCCCTTATTAAGGGGGGCTAGGGGGGATTATAATTTGTGACAAAACCCTAAAATTAATGACATAGACCACTAATGCTCCATGTCATAAAATTTGGCGAGTTGAATAAACGAACCGCAAAGGAAGACTTAAGAACAGATAACACTAATAACCTTATTTACCATGTCAAAATCAGAAAAAGTAAATTTCTCCACACCTAGCGGTTTCCCCGAATTCCTGCCCACAGAAAAACGGTTGGAAGTATATTTGCTTGATATAATTCGTCGAGTATACGAAAGCTACGGCTTTACACCAATTGAAACACCCGCTGTAGAACGGTTAGAAGTACTACAAGCCAAAGGCAACCAAGGCGACAACATCATCTACGGAATCTCCCCAATATTACCTCCCAACCGTCAAGAAGAAAAAGACAAAGCCGAAAAAGGCAGCGAAACAGGTTCAGAAGCGCGCGCGTTAAAATTTGACCAAACAGTACCCTTAGCTGCATACATCGCGCGTCACCTCAACGACCTAACGTTTCCCTTTGCACGCTACCAAATGGACTTAGTATTTCGCGGTGAACGTGCCAAAGATGGACGCTTTCGGTCATTTCGTCAATGCGATATCGATGTAGTCGGGCGCCGGGAATTAAGTTTACTGTATGATGCCCAAATGCCAGCAATTATCACAGAGATATTTGAGGCAATAAATATTGGTGATTTTCTAATTCGTATCAACAACCGTAAAATACTTACTGGATTTTTCCAATCAGTTGGAGTAGAAGCAAGTAAAATCAAAGCCTGTATCGGTATAATTGACAACTTGGAGAAGATAGGCGAAGCGAAAGTAAAGCAAGAATTAGATAAAGAAGGTATTGCCACTGAAGGTATTGATAAAATTATTGAGTTTATTAAAATTAAAGGTTCAGTCACAGAGATGCTTGATAAATTAAAGCATCTAAGTGACTCAATGCCTGAAGCAGAACAAGTTAAATTAGGTGTAACCGAACTAGAAACAGTTATTAATGGAGTTCGTAATTTAGGCGTCGCAGAAAATAGATATTGTATAGATTTATCAATCGCACGGGGATTAGATTACTATACAGGAACAGTTTACGAAACCAGTTTAATTGGACATGAAGCGCTAGGCAGTATTTGTTCCGGTGGTAGATATGAAGAATTAGTAGGGGTATTTCTAGGTGAGAAAATGCCAGGTGTTGGTATTTCCATAGGTTTAACTCGCTTAATAAGTCGTTTACTCAAAGCTGGTATTCTTTCACCCTTACCCGCAACACCTGCTCAAGTTATGGTAGTCAACATGCAGGATGATTTAATGCCTGTATATTTAGACGTATCACAGAAACTACGCAAAGCAGGACTTAATGTAATTACAAGTTTTGACCAGCAAAAGCTAGGTAAACAATTTCAATTGGCAGAAAAACAAGGAATTCAATTTTGTGTAATTATCGGTTCTGAAGAAGCGCAACAGCAAAAAGCTGCATTGAAGAACTTAAAGACGCGCGCACAAATAGATGTCGCAATTAATGAGCTAGCTGCTGAAATTCAAAAACAACTTTAGCTCAAGAAACCTGGTTTCTTCTCCACTGAACACCACAATCTTCACCATTACCAAAAGAAACCAGGTTTCTCACTGCAAACGAATAAACTGGCAACGGATACAACGGATGTAACGGATAAGTTATTTGTTACAAACAGATATTGGTTATTTAAGTTTTGTTTATGAAACTAGACAAAATCCATATCCAATAGATGAAGAATACTAAAATTTACCCGGTTAATGAGGGCTAGCTAAATGAGTCCATTATTTGAGAAAATCTGTAGTGAGATTGAGCAATTAACTCCAGAGGAGCAATTGACAGTGATGGGGTATTTGGTGGAGCGTGTCAAGAAACACGTAACCCAAACGCAATCAAAACCTAAATGGAGTGATTAAAAGGGTATGGCGCCTTATCCTCTTTTGGGTGAAGATGCTCAAGAATGGGTTTCGCAAACTCGACGGGAAGGTTCGGAGCATAGAGAACGGTTGTTGCAAGGCGAATAATGATTAAAAAAGGTAATTAAAAATGTCATCAGAAATTTATCAACCAACATCAAAACAACTAGAGCGCTGGGCAAAACGCGATGAACTTGATAAATACGCCTTTGCGGGTATAATGTCAGAGTCTGAGCAAGAACATCATGTTAAAAAATTTCTTGATAAAAACTATTACCATCATCATCTCGCTCAAGTTCGTGACAATAAACAAAAACTGCTAAAAGACCTTGAATATCTCGAACAACGCGAACAGCTACTGATAGAGCAAATCAATAAACAAGAACAATCTTCACAAAAATAGAGACTCACCCCTAGTATTAATACTTAGTAAATTTAAACAACTTTAAATCTCTTGTGGAACAGGCATCCCTGCCTGTTCTAATAATTACTGCCAAGAGAATTAGTGGTGTATATTTTTATCACAGAGGCACGTACAGATGCGTTCACGCAGTGTCCCGCAGGGAATTAATCGCGTCTGTACACAGAGGGACTTTGAGACAGGCGCCAATCTCCTAAAATTAATGATATAAAGCATTAAATGTGGGACGGGCAAGGATGCCCATTCCACAAAATGTTAATTTAATTTTTTGATATTACACCTGTTACACGGTGTAAGATATATTGCTTGTGCAAGACAAATCCTAAATCAATATGCCCCGAAAAATATTAAACGAAGAAATATTAACTCTTAATCTGACCTATACAGGGAAAATAACACAACAGCAATTAGAGAGACACCTCTGGGATGCTGCGGATATTTTGCGAGGAAAAATTGATTCGGGAGACTTCAAGCACTATATTTTCGGGCTATTGTTCTTTAAGCGGTTGTGTGATGTTTGGCAAGAGGAGTACGACGAGCGTCTCAAACTCTACCAAGATGAAGAACTCGCAAAAGACCCAGAAGAACACCGTTTTCACATACCACCAGGCGCCTTTTGGGATGATATACGCAAGTCATCTACAAATATAGGTGAGAGACTTAATATTGCTTTCCGGGCTATTGAAGATGCTAACACTCGCTTGCGGGGTGTATTTCAAGATGTAGATTTTAACAATAAAGAGCGTTTCCCAGATGCGGCATTAGAATTATTATTACAGCACTTTAGTAAATATAGGTTGCGGAATTGTGATGTTGAAGCAGATGTTTTAGGCGCCGCATATGAATATCTTATTGCTAAATTCGCCGATGATGCAGGAAAGAAGGGCGGTGAATTTTATACACCAAAAATGGTAACGCGCTTAATCGTCACATGCTTACAGCCAGATGAAGGAATGACTACCTATGACCCCACATGCGGAAGTGGAGGTATGTTATTAGAAGTAATAAATTACATTAAACGCCTAGGTAAAAACCCTAAATCATTACAACTGTATGGGCAGGAAATGAATCTCAACACCTGGGCAATATGTGAGATGAACCTATTCTTACATGATATAGATGATGCGTTTATAGTACGAGGTGACACCTTACGCGAACCCAAGCATTTAGCAGCAGAGGGAAGTAAAGTATTAAAGACATTTGACAGAGTATTAGCTAACCCTCCCTTCTCTTTAAAGAACTGGGGAGATGAAACTTGGAGCAAGGGAGATAAATTTAGCCGTGATACCTACGGATGTCCCCCAAAATCATATGGTGACTTAGCATTTGTGCAGCACATGATTGCTAGTTTAAACCCTACTGGTAAATTAGGGGTAGTGTTACCACACGGGATATTATTTAGAGGTGGCGCCGAAGCTAAAATTCGCCAAGGTATGCTAAAAGATGATTTGATAGAAGCAGTAATAGGACTGGCGCCAAACTTATTTTATGGCACAGGCATTCCCGCTTGCGTATTGATTATAAATAAAAACAAAGAAGTCACACGACAAGGTAAAGTATTATTTGTGAGCGGCGCCGAAGAGATGGTAGAAGGCAAAAATCAAAATATCCTCTCCGAAGCAAACGTCACACGACTAGCAAAAGCGTTCTTAGCATTTAATGATGAAGAACGGTTTGCGCGCGTAGTCGGGTTAGACGAAATAGCAAAGAATGACTTTAATCTTAATATTGCCCGGTATGTACAAACTAACGAGGAAGAAGAATTAATTGATGTAGCAGAGGAAGTAAGAGTGTTGAAGGAGCTAATGGAAGCGCGCGATAAAGCGGAAGCAACAATGTTAGGATTTTTGGAGGAACTGGGTTATGGTTCCTAATAAATCTTATCAAATGAATATTAATAATGTATCAAAAGAAGGTAATACTCGTTTCAAAAAAACTAAAATAGGGGAGATTCCAGTAGGTTGGGAGGTTGTTAACTACCAAGATATCTCGAAGCGGCTTACTTATGGGTTTACTAACCCAATGCCTACAACAGATAAGGGTCCTTGGATGGTTACGGCAACCAATATATCAGAAGGTCGTATTAACTATAATGAGACACGGCATACCTGTCAAAAAGCATTTGATGAGTTACTGACAGACAAAAGTCGTCCCTGTATTGGTGATGTACTCATTACAAAAGACGGTACCCTAGGCAGGGTAGCAATAGTTGACGTAGAAGGAATTTGTATAAATCAGTCTGTTGCTCTTATTCAACCAGATTACACACGTGTCTCTTCTGAGTTCCTAGCTTGGTCACTTCAATCACCACAAATGCAAAATCGGCTGATTGAAGATGCTGGCGGTTCAACAATTAAGCACATTTATATCACAAAACTTGCAACAACTCCTGTCGCACTTCCTCCCCTTCCTGAACAAAAGAAAATCACTGCTGTATTAAACAGTATGGATGAAGCTATCGCCAAGACCCAGGCAGTCACTGACCAAACCCGCAAAGTCAAGCAGGGACTACTCCAACAACTCCTCACGCGCGGTATTGGTCATACTAAGTTTAAAGATAGCGCGATTGGTAAAATTCCCGAAAATTGGAATGTTGTTGAGCTTAAGAAACTTTTATCTAAGGGAATTCAAAACGGCTACTCACCTATTTGTCCCAAAGAAGCAACTGGACATTGGATTCTTAGCTTGGGTGCGGTAAGTCCAGATGGATTTGATAAATCTTGTGTTAAACCTGCACCAATTAATGATTTAAAAGTATTTGAGTTTACTCTAGAACCTGGAGATTTTCTAATTAGTCGTTCAAACACTCGTGACCGTGTTGGTTTTTCAGCGCTTTTCAAAGGAGAAATAGATAATTGTTCTTATCCAGATTTGCTGATGCGTTTTCGTGTTAATAATAATTTGATATTAAATAACTTTTTGGAAATTTATCTTGCATCTTCAACTGCATTAGAATACTTACAAAATGCAGCAGCTGGTACAAGTGGTTCGATGGTAAAAATCACAAAAAGTATTGTAGAAAAATTACAAGTGCCTATACCACCGCTTTTGGAGCAAGAAGACATTTGTAAAACTATTCAACAAATTCAACAAGTGATTAAGCACGCTCATCAAGGTATTGAAAGACTGACAATTACAAAGAGCGGTTTAATGCAAGACCTTCTAACGGGTCATGTTCGTGTTTCTACGTGATTATACTAGTAAACTTGCATCAATAAAATGGAAAGGAAAAAATAAATATAAAGTCAAGTAGAGACACTTTAAAACTCTAGTATCTCTACAAACATTGCTAAACTGGCACCTATAACTTATTTTCTTTTCTACGTTTTCTGCGCTCCATTGCTTCAATTAATATTTCTTCATATTCTTCAGCCGATGCAACTTTTTTCAAAAGCTTCTCTTTGTAAGCACGTACTTCCTCAAGTCTCTTTTGAAAAAAGTTTGGGTCAAGCAATTCTTTAACATTTTTCCATTGTTGCTCTTCTGTCAAAATACCTGCAAATGCAGTTGAATCGAGTTCTTGAATTCGTTTCCATTTTGCTATTTGTTCTGGTGTTGGTTGATATTTTTGTGTTTCTGACATGTTTATATAATCCTCGATTAATCAAAAGGTTTTAATTCTCTGTTTTGCTCTTGAGTCAGAAGAAACATAGATGCTGTATTAGCTATAAGTATCATTTCTCCTGAACCATCAGTGTCAATAAACCCTATTTCTTGATAAAACTCTCTCGCGCTTGGAATTGCCATTAATTTTACTATACCACTAAATGCTGAAGCTTGGCTTTCACGTACTATTCCTTCGAGCAGTGATGTTGCTGCACCCTTCCTCTTTTCTACTTGTGGGTAGTCTATTGTGTTCCAGGGACTATTAGTCAGACTTTCTAGCTCTAAACAATCCAATCGTTCTCCATCAAAAATAATAGACGTTTCTTGAATTAGGCAAACAGCAGCTAACAAGTTTTGGTCATCTATTACGCCTCTAAAAGAATCGTCTCGATCAAATAGGTTACTTTCAATCTCTCTCGTTTTTGATATGCATTTAAAAAAATCAGTACCAAAAGCGTTTATTTCTTCACCCTGATAATATAAATTAAGATATTCATCAATTTTAGAAATCCAAGTTGATAAACCATCTCTAATCTCTCTTGTTGCACCCACAACAAATCTAAACTCGTTCATTATGTATACTTCCAACACATCACTTATTTTATTATAAAATAAAAATCAGATTTTAAACTTTAAAATTAATATTTTTATTAATAAGAATTGGCTGATTTTATATATTAGTTAACGATAGGTATGTAAATTTATATATGAACAAGTAAAATGGAACTAAAGTGCATTAAAATAAATTGAAAATTTATGAATACTGAACTTGTTGAATCATTGGCACAAGCTATTTTATCTCTTTCTGAGGATGAGCGCTCTCTTTTGTCAGCCAAACTGGGTATAGGAAATCAATTGACTGCTAACATAAAGCAAATAGAGCTAGAAGCTGATTTTACAAAACTTGCCAAACAATGGCGTGATGAAAATCATGGAGTATTTTCTACTAATCAAATATCAATGCATCGGACAATGGGAAAAACGCGACATGGTGAACGATGAGTTGTATCTCATAAATTCCAATGATGTCCAAGACAACTTGGATGATATGAGTGACGAGGAACCGGAAGAACCGGGAAGTAACCGTAACTAATTAACCTTATAGCCCCTAGCTTGCCTCTGGGGGCTATTCCTAATTTTAAATTATAAACATTTTTTACACAAGATAACATTATGTCAAATAATACATTAGTATATCCTGTTTACTATCGGTTAGTTGTCCGGCGCCATAAGACTTGGCATTTTACCAAAGGTGAACCGTTTATAAATTTGTTTAACGCTCCGTGGCTTGAGCAGGAAGATTTATTCTCAGCGTTCGATACTTCGATGAAGAAGGTAGCTAACCAACTACGGTTGATTAATAATGGCAAGGAAGGCTTTTACATAGCTGATATAAAAGACAAAAAATATTATTATTGTGGCACTGAGTGGAAAGATGTAAAAAATAAGCTACTAGAATTGGGAATTGGTAGAGATGACCCAATGTAGGGGCAGTTATACAATAATTTAATTAAATCTCTTTCTCTTGTGGAATGGGCATCCCTGCCCGTCCCATATTCAAAGCAGCTTACCCATTAATATTACTTAACTGCAGTTCGCATTCTTTGAAAATGTAATTAACGGCAGCAAACAAGCGCTCTAATTCTTGAATTGTATAGAAAGTTTTATTTTGGGTAAACAGATTTGAGTTGAGTTTGCGAAATTGCCAGATGGCGCCATTAGAAACGATACCAAATATATTTGGAATTACGTCTGGTTCAGTATTTAGCCTTTGTGCTGCTATCATTTCTGCTAAACATTGACCCCAACATAAAGTGAAGTCACTTTCTTTCTTGGCTTCAACAAGGACAATATATGGTTTGTCAAAAACTACTGTTCCAAGGGGTGAGCGTTTTGCCAATATATAGTCTGGGACACCACATAGTTTTTCGTCATACACTAATGTTTGGTGACTCCATAATAAGAATTTACTGCGGTACTGTTTCCATACCTCTCTTAGTACTGGGTAAATTATATTCTCACAAATAGCTATGTCGGAGTTATCATATACGCATTCGTTCAATGTTAATTCTAGTTCGTCTCTGAAGGTTTGGCTGATTGTAAACTCTGTTTCAATAATAAAGTCTTTTTTGACATATTTGATGATAAATTCTTTGGCTACATCGCTGATACTTTTATAACTGCTGGAGAGCATTTCTGATTTTTCCTGAATTAAAAAGAAGTATCAATAACTATTGTAATACCATTTTTCTCTGGTATCCCTAATGATTTATAAAAAATTATATCCACGTAGAGACGCGATTAATCGCGTCTCTACACATGATGTGATACAACACATGATGTGATACAACGCGCGGATTTTTCTCTTGCCTCTGTGCCCTCTGCGCCTCTGTGGTAAAGAAAATTACTGCACAGGAAAGATGCCTGTGCTACAATTGCTACATTATGATGTGTTGTAAAAGATACTACAGTCTCCATGACCTATGCGAACGAATATACTTTGGTTGAAAAGCCCTGTATCGGCGCCTTAACATCTTTTGGTTACACTTACTTACCTCCGCAACAAAACCAAGTAGCACGCGATACTCTTAACGAAGTTATTCTCCGCGATATTTTTATTACATCTATTCAACGTATTAACCAAGTACCCGAAGAAGCTGCGCGTGCTACTTATCAAGATATGCTGCGAGTTACTGATAATGAGCAATGGACAAATTTACTGCGTGGTAACTATAGTCGTAATGTCCCTGGTGAGAGTACAAAGAAAACTATTCGTCTTATTGATTTTCTAAACCCTGAAAATAATACTTTCACTGTTACTAACCAGTTTTACGTTAAATCTCAAAACGCGCGCAGACCTGATATAGTTATTTTCATTAATGGTATTCCCATTGTTGTTATTGAAGCTAAGAAGCCATTTACAGCAAAGGATAAGACAGGGGAAGCGTTTGAACAAATTAAACAGTATGAACGTGATATTCCTCGGTTGTTCTATTCCAATGCTTTTAATATTATTACTGACGGTGCCAATGTTCTGTATGGTGCTACAAATGCCTCGTCAGCATACTGGGGAAGTTGGAAGGATGACCCAGTAGGTATAAATTTGAATAACGAGTTAGAAAAACAGCTTTGGTGCTTATTAGAACCTTCCAAACTTCTAGATATATTGGCGCATTTCATTGTTTTTGAGAAGCGGGAACATAAGGTTACTAAAAAGATATGTCGTTATCAGCAGTTTCGCGCGGTTAACAAGATTGTACAGAGAGTACTGGCGCCTCTTCAACCAGACTCTACAGGACGCAAGTATCGTAAAGGTTTAATTTGGCATACCCAAGGTTCGGGTAAAAGTCTCACGATGGTGTTTGCTACTCTCAAGCTCAAAACTCATCGCACTATAAATTCTCCCACATTAGAAAATCCGAATATCTTAATTCTGACTGACCGCGTTGACTTGGATGAGCAAATTAGTAAAACTTTCCTTGCTTGCGGACTGCCTAACCCGACGAATATAAATTCTGGAAATGCACTACAAGAAGCTATACATAGTAACCCTGTTGGCTTAACTTTGCTTTCGACTATCTTTAAATTTGATGGTTCAGCACGAGAAGCAGCAAATAGCCATAATTGGATTATTCTAGTAGACGAGTGTCACCGTACTCAAGAAAAAGATTTAGGCGCCTATTTAGAAAAGACTTTACCTCATGCTTGTTTTATCGGCTTTACTGGTACACCTATTCAAACCACAGATAAAGACACTTACCAAAACTTTAGCCTTCCCAATGAAGGATATCTTGACCGTTATAGTATAGATGATGCCGTTACCGATGGCGCCACTGTTCCCATTCGTTATACCAGTCGTAAAGCTGAATGGCAAATCGATGAGAAGAAACTTGATATTCTATTTGATAACTGGTTTGCTCATGAACCAGAAGAGGTAGTTAATAAAATTAAAGCGCGTGGTGTTAAAGTCGATGATTTAGTCAAACACCGCGAACGTATCGAACTCTTAGCATACGATATTTGGGCGCATTTTTCTGCTCATGGGTTGCCGCAAGGGTTTAAAGCACAAATCGTTGCTATCGATAGAGAAGCTATTATTTTATACAAGCGTGAATTAAATAAGATTATTACCAAAAGCCTGCAAAAACAAGGTTTTGATAAAGAAACAGCTACAGCATGGGCGGATGCAATGAGTATCCCAGTTTACTCATCTAACCAAGAAGATGGTAAACCTAGCGAAGATATATATATAGATAAGCTTCGCCAAGACTTGGTAAAATATGCTCTTGATAAGAATGAAGAAACTGCTGCAATTAGAAAGTTTACCGGTGATGATACAGAATATGAAGCCAAAGTTCTAAACGGTGAGGCGCCTGCTGTACATTTTCTCATCGTCTGCAATAAACTACTTACAGGGTTTGACGCACCAAGAGAAAGTGTCATGTATCTCGATAACCCGTTAAAAGAGCATAACTTACTACAAGCAATCGCGCGTACTAACCGTGTTTATGGTGTACACAAAGAATTTGGTCTAATTGTAGATTATATCGGTGTCACCAAAAATCTTACCTCAGCCCTCTCCACCGACAGAACTGCTGATATTAAAAACGCTTTGGTAGACTTGGAAGTAGAGCGTAACCAACTAAAAAGCATTCATACTCAATTAACAAAATTTCTGAAAACAGCAGAAATATCACTTCCTACTTCTTTTGCTATTAGTTTTAGAATGCCAAAAAGCTGGTAATTCCTAGTAAAACAATGTAGAAACAGTAAGTTCTGTTTGTTATAACCCTCAAAAATCAAGCAATTTGATGCATAAGCGGGAAAAGAATAATACGTTTCGATTCCTTAATACCTCTAATATAGTTAAGAATTATTAAAGATTATATCAAAAACTGTATTAGAAAAAATACTAAAATCGTATGAATAAAAATGTGATTCTTGTATTAAAATAAAAATCAGCATCAATCCATTAGTTAGGTCGAAACTGTGGCAAAAAAGAAATCTTTGTATGCTGAGTTAACACATCGAAGCTACTCCCGTCAAAAAGATGATTCTGGTAATCGTATACCTCAATTGAGACGAGGAATAGAAGCCCAATTGCCATTTCATCCATTTTTAGAAGATTGGGGTCTTTACTATCAATCTTTCTTCCGTAGCGCAGTTAATCAGCTACAACTCGGTCAAACTGAAGACCAAATAGAAAAACAATTTCAAGAACGCTTTGGTATTGAATGGGCATGGGCTGATTCCTTAGCAACTGATGCTAAGTCAACATACGACCAATTGGTTACAGCTAGAGAGAATCGAATACTAGAACTTACTAAAGATATAGAAAGTGGGTGGAAAGCTGTATCCGAAGGGATTGAAGATTTAGAGAATAGATTAAAAAATCCGACTCGTAAAAATTTAAAGGGATTTGAGAAGAAATTATTGGGACTCGAGTCTAAAACATCTAGGCTAATACGTAAGCAATCTGAAAAAGATAGATTGTTATCACAAAAAAGGTTGCATGTCTGTTTTGGAGGAGCAAAATTATTTAATGCCCAGCACCATTTAGAAGCAAATGATTATAATTCTCATGGCGAATGGAAGTCAGATTGGGACAAATATCGTAGTGGCAATTTTTATTCCGTTGGCAAAGGAACAACACCTGGTAATAACCGAGTTGCGGGAATATTTTATCAGGGTGATGATAACTTTACCGTTCGTTTTTCTGTACCTGGCTTCTTAAGAGAAGATTATGGTCAATATGTTTACTTAACATTTGAAGTCACTGGGCAACGCAAACACGACTTATTATATGCTTTAGAATCGAATAAACCAGTTACAGTCCAGTGCTTTAGGCGCGAGCATAAATCCGACCAATGGTACATCCACCTGACAACTTATGTACAAGATGTGCCAAGAATCAGTAGCTTGAAAAATGGTTGTATTGGCATTGATTTAAATGCAGAAACTATTGACATTATTTATATAAAACGCGATGGTAATCCTTTACGGACATCGGGTAAGCAGATAATTTTAAGTTTTTCAATACCAACAGGTACAACTGGGCAAAATGTTGCTGTTCTCAGAGATATTGTTTGCGAAATAGTTAGATTAGCATCGATCTATCAATGTCCTATCGCCTGCGAAAATTTAGATTTCTCACTTAAGAAAGCTCAACTACGTCATAGTGGTTCAAAGCAATATAACAGAATGCTTTCAAATTTTATCTATGACAAATTTCGTAGTTTTTTAGTTGTAAGAGCCGAAAAATATGGAATAGAAGTCAAATTTGTTAGTCCATATATGACCAGTGTAATTGGAATGGTCAAGTATATGACGAAATATGGTTTAAACAGCGCTTCGGCTGCGGCAATGGTCATAGCACGTAGGGCTTTGGGTTTCAAAGAGTATATCCCCCACTTGTGGTTAAAAACGCTTTCTCCATTTTTTGCACCAGAGGATTCAAAGGATGGAGGCTTTGGGGGAGGATGGGGTAAAATTTCATACTGGTTAAAAATTTATTCTATCCGTAGACCCCGATTGTTTCAACCTGATACCGTATTGCGGTTCCTATTGGATTCCTTGACTGCGGCTAGTCCTAAAAAAACTAAACGTAGGAGGGGAAAAGTTACTGCAATTTCTACAACTGTAGAAACAGCTTGAAGCAAGGTTTCGATCCGAAGGAGGTTTCACCGACACGGCTAACCTCCGGCACTGGAAAACTACTGAATATACCAGTTTTGAGTAGATTATTTCAGGTTATTTGTAGGTGTAGGTGAGAAAAAAGGAGCTTATCAAACCAAACGTATACCTGCCAAAACAGAAAACATTCGTGTTTCATATGACACCCTCATTCAAAATTTAGGCAATGAGGAAAAATGGTATACTCTCCGGCGCCTAGCCAAAGATTTTATAAAAGCTTACGATGCTCTTAGTCCCGACCCATTTATTCTTGACTACAAAGATGATTTAAAATGGATTGCAGGATTTTTACCTTTAGCAACGCTGACATTCGAGAAACGTGAGTCAACACTCAGACGTGATGTTAGTGCCAAAATCAGAGAAATGCTCTCAGAACATCTAACCATCACGGGAATAACGACATTATGTCAGCTACACGACATCAACGACCCAGAATTTTGGCAAGATTTTAGTGATGACAAAGATATTCAAATTGCTGTAGTACGTAAAAGCGCTGAACTACTTCAAATTATGCAGAAAAAGCTTGATGAGAATGAATTATATTATGCTACATTCTCTAAGCGAGTCAAAGAAGTATTAAATCAGTTTGAACAAGGACAAATTCAAGGCGCCGAAACTCTTAAAAAATACGAACAAATTATTCGTGATATGCAAGCCTCTCTTGGCGCCCATACCAATACAAGCTTAAATCAAAAAGCTTACGGCATTCTCAAAATATTAGAAGCATTTCAAAACGAAGATAATATTCAACTCGAAGCTACCGCACAAGCTATTGATGCACTTTATACCAGTGAGGCGCCGTCTGGGTGGCAGTTAAAAGAGCAACTACGTAAACAGCTACGGCAACAAGTTCGCACTCTAGTATTCAAATTAGGGTTAAGTAACTGGAAGGATATTCCAGCGAAAGTTGAAGAGTACGCAATTAAACATTATTAAGACCCAAAGAAACCGGGTTTCTATGCAAAGTTGTCGTTTTTATTACAATATGTAACAAAAAAACCCGGTTTCTAATTTGCATAAAGTATCCTCACCAGACATATCAAGGTTTAGAAAGCAATGAGGGTTGGCGCCAAGGTATGGCTCAAAACCTTTATTATCAACATCAACAAACCTTAAATATCATGAAAATTCAATTGTCTCACTTTAAAGGTCAATTTCTTTTCCTTTTGGGTTTAACTATTCCTGCTGTTTTAGTAGCTAATGTAAACCCTGTAAAAGCAGAAGTTCCTAGTCAAGTAATGAAGCATAATGCTCCATTTATAGATATAAATCAGCGTTACGATTCATTAGGAGGGCTACAGCAAGTTAATCCTATTAAAATTAATGGACAAGATGGTGGTACTGGAAAAGAAGCCAGCGACGACAAGAAAAAAGAATCGAAAGATGGTAAAGAATCTTGTGAAAGCGGTAACTGTGGAGGTATTTACAGACCTGGAGATGAAAGGATTAATCCAGTTATTAGAGGAAATATTCGCAATCAACTTCCTGGTCAACTTTTAAAGAGCAAACAACCAATTTTCTAAGAGCATGTTTTAAAAGTTAAATCAGATACCAATTGCAATACTACTCGGTTAAGGTGTTTATCTAAAATCAATCCCCCTAAATCTCCCGTGAATTCGGGGGAATTTATAAGAATTTTAGCCCCCCTTATTAAGGGGGGTTGGGGGGATTTTAATAAATTGAGAATATATAGAGATGCTTCACTGCGTTCAGCATGACATGGGGAAGATTACATAAAAGAGGCGGGAAATGGACTTATTAATTGTCGGTGAAGCGGAAGATAAATTAGCGCAAGCTATCGTCTATTTTTTTACTGCTTTGAATAAAAATGTAGCGATTTTAGATGTTTTATCAGCATCTCAATTATTCACATTAGAAATAATCAATGGCAAAGTTAGCGTTAGTCCCGATTTACCGATGATTATTCGTACTGTTTCCCCGCCTTTAATGCGGAAAAATTTCGATGACACTTTTCAGTACGAGGAAGCTTTATCAACTCTTTGGGCTGTTGCAACTGCTAGTCAGGCGCCGATGTTAAATCGTCCTACACCTCGCAATATGTGGGGACAAATTGCAAGTTCTAGTGTGTTGACTCAAGTTCGTGCTGATTTAACTCCCGATACCCAAGAGATATTTACTTGCTATCAAAAGCAATCTTTTTCATTTGTACCCGAACAACAATGGTACGTTCAAGATTTGGGAACTTATGAAAGTGCTGTAGCTGGTGAAGTTCTACCTGGAAGTGGCCCCTATCGTTATCGTTCTACTTTATCAGGCGCCGACTATGAGGTTGTTGTTGTCTTGGCAAACAAAGCTTGGCGTTCGACTCAAGTACCTTTAGAACATTTAAATTTAGAAGACCGCAGTATTAGTCTATTGCGAAAGTTAGATTTAAATTTTGGTGTGGTGATTTGGAGTATTGAGCCAAATTTAGAGAAAGCAGCGATAGCACGGGTAGAAAGTTTCCCTACTTGGGAACAAGTCGAATTAGTTTGGTCAGAACTTGCAGATAGCTTATACGAGGTACTATGCCAAAAATCTATGTAATCGGTCTAGATAGTGACCGCACTTTTTGTTATTTCGTTAAACTAGCTGCTAGTAAAGGACTTGAGCTAGAAGTAATTAACTTACGCGAAGTGATTACTGAGGGGGATTGGTCGATACAATTACCTGTAGATGGTAATAGTTGGATTAGAAGCGGCGCCACTACCTACCACCTTGACCCAAATGCAGGATATTATTGTCGAATCATCAACCTTGCTTCTGTACAGTCAGATATATTACTTGCCCACCGATGGCAGGGTTTAGTTGTAGCTCTAACAGCTTGGTTAGAACAAATTCCTGGAAAAGTTATTAACCGTCCTAATTGCCGTGGTGATAATAGCAGTAAGCCTCTACATGAATTATCATTACAATATTACGGACTTAAAGTAGCTCCGAGTATAACTAGCTCTAATCCAATAAAATTAGCAGAATTTGTAAGTTCGCAACAAGCAATAGTAAAACCAATTTCTGGAATACGCGCAAATAGTCGCATTGTCAAACAAGAAGAATTTAGCAATTTCCATCCCAGTCAAGGGCCCGTTCACCTACAAAAATTTATCCTCGGTTCGGATGTGCGAGTTCATGTAGTGGACGATAATTATCAAGCCGAACTTATTCAATGTCCTACCGTTGATTATAGACTCGATTACCAATTAGCCGAACATTTTCCTAATCATCAAATTCCTTCAGATTTAGCAAGACAAATTATTAAAGCAACAAAAGCTTTTGGTTTGGTTTTTGCAGGTTGGGATTTTAAACTTACTCCCGAAGGTGAATATTGGTGCTTAGAAGCTAACCCTATGCCTGGTTTTGATGGTTATGACCGTCGTTGTGAAGGTCAAATTACTGATTTAATTATAGATTATCTCACTCCAAAAACTAAATTAATACCAACAACTTCTATATCAAATCCAAACCAATTAATTACTGCACAACAAGGCGCCAGTATATATTCAGATATTAACTCTCTAAGAGAACATTGGCTTGTACGCGGTAGTTCCGATAATATATTTGCTACTTTGGGAGCTGCTAGCTATTTAGACTGCGGTGAATATAAAGATACTCAAGATACTTATTTTCAAAAAGCTAGCCGTTATAATCCTATCTTGCGTCAACATTTCGGTTGGCTCTATAATTTAGTTCAAGAATATCTTGAAATTACACTCGGCGCCGAAGTTAAATATCGAGAAGATGCAGCATACCCAGGATTTCACATTTGGTTATCTAGTGCTATTCCCACCTTACCTGTAGCTTCAATGCACTTTGATTTACAGTATCAATATTTAACTTGGAATAAACCAGAAAATATCGACTTTAGCCAAAGTCTATCTTTTACCCTACCAATTCAGCTACCAGCTAGCGGTGGAGGTTTGAATCTTTGCGATATTAATTATATGGAGTACTTAGATATTCGACAACATAACCAACTCGATTGGGATTTAATTCCTCGATTTCGTAGTCAAAACTATCATCCTTACAAAGTTGGAGAAATAGTAATGCATTCTGGACATACAATGCACCAAATTGCACCAACTAGCACTGTACAACAAAGCGATGCACGAGTCACCCTTCAAGGTCATGGGGTTTGCGTAGATGGAGTATGGTGGATTTATTGGTGAGGAGCTTAAAAAGCAATGATTGTGGGGGATGTTTTTGTGTAACCTGTTATTTATAGAATATGCGGCTCATGTACGAGCGAATTAACAAAGGCAGGTTACGATTCAATGGCTTATTCCTGGTTTAAAGCATTTCACATTATTGGTGTCGTCGTTTGGTTCGCTGGGTTATTTTACTTAGTACGCTTGTTCATTTATCATATTGAGGCTGAACAAGAACCAGAACCAGCAAAAACGATACTTCAAAAACAGTATCAAATCATGGAGAAGCGTCTCTACAATATCATTACGACTCCTGGAATGTTGGTGACTGTCGCTTGTGCAGTTGGGTTACTGGTTTCTCAACCTGACTGGTTACACCAAACTTGGTTACACGTCAAACTTGGTTTTGTTGTTGTGTTATTAGGCTATCACCATTACTGCAAACGCTTAATGAAGCAACTAGAAGCGGGTACTTGTAAGTGGACGAGTAAACAAATGCGTGCGCTAAATGAGGCGCCTACGCTTTTACTAGTTGCTATTGTATTACTTGCAGTGTTCAAAAACAGCCTACCCACAGATACAACCGTCTGGGTAATTTTTGGACTAGTTGTCCTCATGGCTGTTACTATCCAACTTTACGCTCGTAAACGGCGCCTTGATAAAGAAAAAGAATTAGCTCAAGTCGCTAGTACCCAACAACTACAAGCCTAAACAAAGTTAAAAGTTATGAGTGCTGAGTGCTGAGTAATAATTTATAGTTCTTAACTCAGAACTCAGCACTCAGCACTCTTTACTCTCAAAATGTCATACATTAAGAAATGTAAACCTTAATTTTGACATCTCTGGCTAAGTATGTCCGACAAGCCTTTAGGGACACCTCGTCCTTTGTGGAAAGTAATATCATTATCTGTAGTTACGTTGATGTTGTACTACGGTTGGTACAAATGGATTATTCAAGAAGAACTGCGTAATTATAAAGGTAACGGTTGGTCGGGTACGCTTTGTATGGCGCCGTTTGTTTTAGGTGTAGCAGTGCCTCAATTATTACGTATATTTGACCCAGATGTACCAGGATGGTTTGGTTGGTTTTCTTTTCTGGGCATTGCTTGGATATATATTGTGCAGTTTCGCTTATATCAAGATGTAAATGAGTTATACCGTGAAGCTGGCATGAAAGAACCGTTAGTTGTTTGGTGGATATTTATACCAGGTTTAAATTTAGTTGTGGGTTTACGACAAATTCACTTTTTAAGTCAATATTGGGCAAAGCAACAAGGTATTATTGTTAATGATACAGTTGCTGATAATATCCCTTTTCTTTCTACTATCTAATTCTTACCTCTGTGTCAAGAGCGTCTGGAGTGGTAAGAGAAAAGATTTTTTTACCACAGAGGCACTCTTAGCGCAGAGAAATATAAGTAAAAATGCTAATACAATCATTATTTACCAACCGCATAGCTGTACTAGCAACCATGCACCAAAAAGAGCAAGTCATGGCGCCTATTTTAGAGGACTTAGGCTTAAAAGTCATAGTGCCAGCTAATTTTAATACCGATACATTCGGTACTTTTACTCGTGAAATTAAACGACCAGGCACGCAAATAGAAGCTGCTCGTATAAAAGCAGAGAAAGTATTAGAAATTACAGGTGAAACAATAGCTGTAGCAAGTGAAGGAAGTTTTGCGCCGCATCCTAGCTTACCTTATATTTCTAGCAACCGCGAAATAGTTATTTTTATTGATAAAACTCATGATTTAGAAATTATTGGCGAAGAGTTATCAATCGATACTAATCATGGCTCTAAAATTATTAGTACTGTTGATGAAGCTTTTGAATTTGCCAGTAAAGTTGGTTTTCCTGAACATGGCTTAATTGTGATGTTTGATGAAAACCCTAAAAATAGTAGTGAAGTATTTAAGGGTATTAATACATTAGATAAGTTGACAGAAGCTGTGAATTTTGTATTCAATCATTCTACAACCAGAAAAGCACATATTGAAACCGATATGCGCGCAATGTACAACCCGACGCGAATGAAGAATATTGAGAAAGCTACTCGTAATTTAATTAGTAAAATAAATAGCTGTTGCCCTCAATGTTCGGCGCCTGGTTTTGATATTACTCAACGAATTCAGGGTTTACCTTGTGAGTTATGCTATGCACCAACACTTTTAACCAAATCTGTTATTTACCAGTGTAAAAAGTGCAGTTATAAAGAAGATAAGTTGTATCCTGATGGCGCCGAGTTTGCTGACCCTGGTCAATGTATGTATTGTAATCCTTAGATATGGAACGGGCAGGGATGCCCATTCCACAAGAGCATTCTACAAGATGTGTTACCAAAATAAATGATTTAGGAAGTTACGAAAAAGTTTGGCGCATGAAGGTTCTTGGTAATTTTTAGGTAGTAAGTTTTGCATGTTGTATTGTAATTCGTCGATGACTGTTTGTATTTGCTGTGATTTGGGACGGGTACATTGAGGTAATATTATTGGTTCGCCAATTCTGACTGTTAGCTGTTTGCGGAAAAATAGGTCTTTCGTTCCTATCAATGCTATGGGTACAATTGGTACACCTGAACGTAGTGCATAAATTACGGCGCCTCTTTTTAGGGGTAATAATTGACTTTCGACGGCACCTAGTTTACCTTCGGGAAATAGCATGATGCTTTCGTTACGTGCGAAAATACCGCAAACGATGCGGTCTAGTCTTCGCATTGACTCGATAGAATTACCCTTGGGTACATATTTTTCAATGTCCGCAGCTAGAGCAACTAAGTCTTCACGTCCGTTTTTTGCTGCTTCTATTACTGCTATTTCTTCTTTCCATAATCTATCTAATGGAATTACTCCCTTAGCAAAGTGCAGTAATAATCTTTTCCATACACTGTTATATAGTGTGCGCGCATCACCTAAGATATGAAAGTATGGCTTTGCTGGTAATTCTGATAACAACAGAAACGGGTCGATGTGGTTGAGGTGATTAGCTGCAAACAGTACTGGAGTATTGGGTATTCTTTCGGGGTTTTCAACTTTGACCTTAAATAATGTATGGATTAACCCACGCAACACTGCACGGCGAATTTTTCCACTGATACGATTTTCTCGACCTGTGAAGATTGCATTTTCTTGTGATGACAGCGCTTGTTCTATCATCTTGTTGCTTTTTGCACAACGCGCATATGCTACACCCTCACCTGCACGCTTTATTGTCGCTTCTGTTAATTCAGGTAAAGGTTGTTGATATTCGCTTGCTTGAGAGGGCTTCGACTGCAACATTGATACCATAGCGCTGTTTCTCACTCACTAATTTTTTATTCTTATATATCCAAGCTACGCTATCTAATACCCTCTGGTATATTCATATAGGCAGTTTATTCAAATGTCCCTAATGCTCGTCTTCACCGAAGCCCGAAAACTGCACAATTACCGTTCTCCAACCACTTATATCGATGGACAGATGCACAACTGCCATATAGTATTATGAAGGCGCCTGTCGGTCAAATAAAAAGCTCCCTCATCTAAAGACAAGGAAGCAGGGGGTGTGGTGTGAGGAGCAAACTCAATGTTTGCATTACTGCAATTATACTAAATTTTATATGAAGTAGTTATGACATCAGTGTGAATTTTAAGTAATTTCTCTAAAAACATGCTTGGCACGACTTTACAAATTACACATACACCTAACTGTATAATTAGTCGGAGCATAAACTGTACTATCTCTAACTACTTATGGTAGATGCCAATATCTAAAAAAAATCTTAAAACTAAAGTATGAATTGCGGAATTAATGCGATTCTGATTGTAAGTATAAATTACTTAATATATCTGAGACAAATATATAAAGTCTCTAAATTTAAAAAAACACAACTCTAGATACAAGCGTCAGCCATTATGTAACAAAGATTTGGAAAAATGATGTAACATATTGTTAAGTGTTTCTTCTGAATCTTGAAAGCAAATATTGGAACGTTAATACTTGAGGTCAGCTAGGAGATGCTGAGGTAATGAGTCCGTTGTTAATAATTTCTCAATTCCTTACTCACAAATTTCCGTGGTGGGGAATTTGTCAACTTAAATTTGACCCAAAGTATAACACTTTGTACATGCGTTGTGTCAACCCAGATACAAGAAGAGCCATATTCAAGGAAGCTTCGGCACTGTCAAACTTGGATATCGGTATCGAACGGTTTATTGTTGTGTATCCTGGTTATCCTGATATTATTATTCCTTATGCTCATAGCCAATAAGGTTAAAAATACTAATAAAACAAGGTTCCCTATATATTTTGGGGAACCTTGTTTAGTAAGCCCATGACGGGGATTGAACTCGTGACCTCACCCTTACCAAGGGTGTGCTCTACCACTGAGCTACATGGGCGTATATTCATAAACGTAATGTCGTACATTTTGTAGAGACGCGATTAATCGCGTCTCTACGTAGAAGATGGGCCGAGCTGGATTTGAACCAGCGTAGCTTTCGCAACGGATTTACAGTCCGTCTCCATTAACCACTCGGACATCGACCCAAGTCATCTACGACAATTTATATTAGCACAGTGGACAGAAATTACAAGGGGTTTAAGAAAAAAAAATTGTAGGGCGGGTTAACCAAAATATTTGATTCCCTACCAGGATATTGTAAACCCGCCCGACTACCAGGATATTGTAAACCCGCCCATACATTTACGCCACGTTTGGATTGAGGAAACGATTTGCGAATTTCATGACATCACCCAAATCAGTGTCCCCATCTCCATCGCTGTCGAGGAATGAGTTTAGTAGGGGGTTTGAATTACCCCAGGCGCCTGTTTGTGGGGCGCCCATTTGCAGCATTCCCAATACGGCAGAAACTACTGTTGGTAAAGCTGACTGTACGAGGTTGGGACTCATACCAGTTTGCTTTGTAACCGTTTCGCTAATTTGCTGCATTAACTGCGGTGACAGTAGTGAAGTTAATGAACTACCAGAGGCGCCACTGGCCACTACTTGACTAATTAAATTTTCTAAGCGACCAGTACCAATTGTTGTTTGCTGCTGTTTGAGAACCGGACGAATCATGTTACCAACTATTGATACCATGCTTTGCACTTGGTTCGGCTGCATTCCACGGTTGGTTGTCAAACTTTGAACTGAGTTCATTATTGAAGCAAGTTGCGGCACATTTGCTGAGGAGTCTGGATTATTAATTGCACTCAAAACATCAAAGAACATACTCATGGTTATCTCCTGATTAAAAACTACTTAATTTGCTTTTACGCGAACGTGGAAAGACCGGATAATACGTATCCAACGGTTTTCTGGGGTGTAGTAGCCAACTTCAGCAATGTAGTCGCGGTTACTAACAGGAATATTGATGTGCTTATCAAAATCGTTTTCGTCGCAAACGTATTCCTGGGTTGCGTGCGGTTGTTGATAGTCGATATCTAAGTTTGTTGAGTCGTGGACTCGTAACATAAATCTACGTCCACCTTGGTCACGTGCAGCTTGTTTATAATCGGGTGAGATTTCCCAATATGCATAAGCATTTTGAGAGTTACGTGGCACAAGTATTATTTGACATGTTTTGGCTGCTAATGTTAGGCGCCTGTTACCATTACCAAACGTGTATGAAGTTTCGTTGGTGTCTGTAGTTTCTTGAGTAGCGTTGGTATCTTTTTTATCTTTGGTTTCTTTGCTACCATTGGTGTCGAAAGCTTTAGTCACGCTTCCTACGGCAACTGCACCCGCACCCGCAACTGCACTACCTATTTGTGCTGCTCTATCGAACCAACTCAAAGTAGTCTTAGTACCATTCGTACCATTAGCCCCATTAGTCCCATTAGTTCCATTTTCTACAATGTTTCCTGTAGATGATTTATCAGGGGTAATAAAAGTTGTACTAATTATATTAGTGCCATTTTCTACTTTGTCTTCTCTCCGTGATGTTTCAACAACGGCGCCTTCACTTATATCGCTTGTATCATTAGTATCCGACTCGAAAACTGGCGGCAAAGATGATATTCTTACAGGCTCCGATGTTTTGACTTTTAGCCAGCTACCATCGTCTCGAATATAACCAAGCTGTGCGACATAATCACGGTTGCTTTGTGGAATATGAATATGCAAATCGTTGTTTGAACCACATTCGTACTGTGTTACTGGCTCAATTCCATTTAAATTAATATCGGCTACATCTGTATTATTTACTACGTCTGTAACATCGTAAAGGCGAAGTCCAAGTTTACGTCCACCAAGTGTGATAAAATCTGCTTTGCGCTCGGCTGGTATTTCCCAGTAAGCATAAGCTTCGTCTTTGGTGCGCTGTACAAGAATGACTTGAACGTTGTCCACATTTGTGGAATTTGTTATGGAATTTGTATCCTCGTAAGGATTTACTGTATCTAAAATATCTACAGCACTTGCAGCATTACAAGGCTTTTGAATTTCAGTTTGCGACTGACGATTTATATTGAGTAGACTTAATAGTCCTACTCCTGAAGCTGCGGCGCCAGCTAAACCCATTACCCCATTACCAGCTTTTTCTGGTACACCATCATTTTGATCATCATTACCCCATAGCGATGCTGCTTGTAACTGTTCGGCGGTTGGCGCCACTGGAGCTTCCATATCTGCTGCGACACGAACGTGTGGAGAACTAGCAACTTTATACCAGCCATCATCAGTTGTGGGATAACCAATTTCAGCATAATAGTCACGGTTTGCTGCTGGAATGGGAACGTGTAAATCTGGTTCGCGTTCTACACAATTCAATTCGTGGACGAGTGTGGCAGGATGTAAATCAGTATCGGTATTAGTAACATCGTATAAACGCATTTTTAAACCACGTCTACCTTGTCGTCGCAAATCTTCTTGGACATCATGAGGAATTTCCCAATATGCATATGCGCTTTGAGTATTACGCGGTGTTAAAATCATCCGACTTTCACCTAGTTTCGCCACAGGTGTAACAGGCGCCACAGGTGTAACAGGCGTAACAGGTGCAACAGTATTTACAAATGTGCTATTAGGTGTACTATCAGGTTTTCTCGTTAACCACCAAAGTCCACCTCCAAGTATTCCTATAAGTGGTAATAACCAAAGGAAATCTTTATCTGATGATACGGGTGTTGGTTCTGTAACGGCGCCGGGTGCATTAGCAACAGTCGTATTTTGTTTATTTGTATTTGCTTTGTTGGAAGTTGCCGCAGTCTCTTTTGGTGCTGGTGCATTTTGGGGAGCAACTACAGTAGCTGCTCTCGCTTGCTCGACAACTTTTTGATTTTGACTTGCTGTTGCGAAACCTAAAAACGCTTGTACTGCGGACGTTGGTTTTTCGCCTTTGTATACATATGCTAAAGGTTGTGAGAAAGGATAGCGTGGGTCAGTTGGTAAAACATTGTGCATTGGCACGATTCGCACGTTGGAATTTTTCACAACTTGGTCGGCAATTGCATACCCAATACCATCTTTACCCAATGCTTTAATTACAGCAGCAGTACTATCTTCTTTTACCGTTACCGCATTGGCGCCAGCTGTGAGCGGTGCGTTCTTAAATACTGGATAATTTTGAAATGCTTTTCGAGTATCGCTAGTTTCCGGACGGTCAACCAAGCGAATTTTTCCTTTACCTAATTTGAGTTGGGACAAGTCAGTTGCTTGCCCCCGAAAAATTTGAGCAAACTGGTTAATTGTAATACTCGCTTTCAGTGGATTATCTTTACTGACAAACGTGGCTATTTTATTACGTGCCACAGGTACAGCAACCAAACCCTTCGCTTTTTCCGCATCAGTTAGCGGACGACCAATAGATCCTAAATCAGCTTTACCATCTAAAACTGCTTTCAAAGCTGCATCAGTTCCATTGTAGGCAGTCTTGACTTCGGTCTTAGGAAACTGACTTTTAAAATTCTTCGCCAGAGCATCATTAATTTTCATCATGCTGCTCGAACCGTTAATTCTTACCACTGTTCCGTCTTTAACCGTTTTCGGCAATGGGAAAGTTCCCTGTGTCGAAGATTGAGCAACAGTAGGAGAAATTTGAGTAGTAGTAGCTACTGGTACACTAGCACTCAATATTAGCAATACCGCCAACGCGGATAAAGAACCCTTTTTATCAGCCACGCTTACAGTCGCTCCTCTTTCACTTTCAAACGTTAATTTTGAACTAATAGCCGATATGGAACTTAATACAACCGCGTATTAAAAAAACTTTATTGCTGATTTAACCAAAAAACATCAAAGTTACGCAAGTCACATTGAAAATAGCGCGCCCATCTCCTGAATGCGCGATTTAGTCACCCCTTATACATTTCACAAGATTCTTTTAATACATCAAGCTATAAATTACAGCTATATTTTTATTTATTCACATTTAGTATAAAAAGTTTACCTATCTGTAACAATCTTTACCGTGGGTTGGGTGACAACCTAACCCCAAATCATCTATCAATGCTGATGGTGATAGCGAGTGAAAGACGGGCCATATGTAGCCAGAAGGTTTTCTTGTGACAGCGCAAATTCAGGTGTACCACTGCAAACAACTGTCTGGTTAAGACAAATAACGCGGTCACAATTTTGGTTCACCATATCAATATCGTGAGAAACTTGTAAAATCGTCCAACCCTGTTCTTGTTTGATTTGATTGAGTAAAGTATAAAATTCTGCTGTTCCCTGTGCATCAACCCCAGCAAAAGCTTCATCTAAAACCAATAGCTGACGCGGCGCCACCAAACAGTAAGCTAGTAGTACACGCTTAAACTGTCCTCCGCTTAGTGTTCCAATAGCTTGATTTCGTAAATGTAATGCATCAGTTCGCATTAAAGCTTGTTCAACAGCAGCAAGTTTATTTGCCCAAGACCCCTTTTTTGTCCACCCCAAAGCAACCAACTCAAACACCGAAATCGGAAAACTGCGGTCAAATATAAAATTTTGTGGCATGTATCCAATTTGCTGTCGCAAATGCCCTAAACGTGTAATTGGGCGCCCAAAAATTTGAATGCTACCGCTACTACGAGGAATTAAATCTAAAACTGCTTGTACTAATGTACTTTTTCCGGCGCCGTTTGGCCCGACTATTGCGGTATTAGTTCCCGGTTCAAGTTGAAACGAAACATCGCGAAGCGCAAGATATTTTCCTAAATAAACAGTTAAACCTTCGACTTTAAGAATAGGGATATTACTTATCATTAGTGATAAATTTATAACTAAAAGAACACAGAACAGCAATAAAATAGTAAGCGCGAGTAACCGTTCAGGGGCGCCTACTTGTATAAAGATATGTTTTAGAAGTCAGATTAAAGTTTGACGTTTAGTTACTTACAAGCCGATTGTAAATTTTCTAAATTTGATTTCATCGATTTGAAATAACTTTGTGGGTCGTTATCACCTGCTTCTAAAGAGCTAATTTCACGAAGTGTTAAATTTAAATCTTTAGATAAACTAGCAAGTAATTTATTATCAGTCCCAGGTTCATTAAACAATGCTTTCACATTGTACTTTTTCACGGTGTTCACTACCTTCTGTACGTCAGATGGCGCCAGTTGGTCTTCTGGTACTTCTACTACGGCTACTTGTTTCAAGTTATACCGTTGTGCTAAATATGGGTAAGCATCATGGAAAGTTATAAAAGTACAATTAGGAGTTTTTTGCAATTCCTGTTGGAATTCGTTGTGTAAATCATCAAGTTGCTTTATATAAGCTGCTGCATTCGCTTCATACGTTGCTTTATTCGCAGGGTCAGCAACAATTAATGCATCACGAATATTGGTAACTTGCTGTTTTGCTAATACTGGGTCTAACCAAACATGGGGGTTTCCTGCTGAATGCTCATGGTCATGGTCGTGTCCTTTACCTTTAACAGGTTCCACAACTGGAGAAATTTCATTCAATGCTTTAATGCCCTTGCTTGCGTCAACTTGCTTTAAATTGGCATTTTGAGCATTTTTGACTGTATCTTCCAGAAACTCTTCTAACCCCAATCCATTTTTTATCAAAACGTTTGCTGTTGCAATTGCTTTAACGTTTTCTGGTGTTGCCTGGTAATCATGTACTTCTGTACCAGGTGGAATTAAAATTTCCACCTCTGCTGCATCCCCAGCAACTGCTTTTGTAAACCAGTACATCGGTAAAAATGTTGCCACTGCCTTTATTCTGGGCTTTCCTGGGTCTGTTGTTGGTGTTGCAGTCGTTGGAGGTGATGTCTCTGTAGTTACTTGGTTATTATTGGTTTGACTACAAGCTGCTGTAGTGAGCAGTACCAATAACGCTAACAGCGATATCGCGCCCCCTTTAACCTTGCTACTGCTTTTGCTACTTATCTTGTACAATTTTCTTGGCGCCTTATTACATTCCATAAAACACAAACTACCCTCAAGCCACATTTTTCTTGACAATTAAGTTACTATAGTATGATAATGATTCTCGTTATTGGTTTATATTGTAACTAAAAGTCGGTACTAATGTCAATTGCGATTAGTCACAATTGCATTAAGTTGACACGGTTATGACATTGTTGAGGTTAAGAATCTAGATTTTTTATTAAGTAAACCAATAAGTATTGGTTAAAACTTGATAATGCCTATGCAAATATTGTAGGACTTGTACACAGAAACCTGGTTTCTACCCAAAATCGTGTTTTTATTACAAATTATCGACCAAGAAACCAGGTTTCTAGGATTTTTGCGTAAGTCCTGTATTGTTGTATTTAATTCAACAACTTAATAGTAGTATTAATAGTAATTATCAATTGTGTGAGGAGTGAACGTGAAAAATATCTGGTTTCGAGCAGCTAGCCCTGTTGCTTTGGCTACAGTCTTAGCCATGAACTCCACTGCGTTTGGGGAAGAAGTCAAGCAGTTGCAGCAAGTCGAAGTATCTCAGATTGCAACTCCAGTCGAACTAACTGGAAGTACTTCAACAGAGGTAATGTCGCAAGTAACATCGGTATCGCAGTTCTCGGATGTACAGCCAACAGACTGGGCATTCCAAGCGTTACAGTCGTTAGTAGAACGTTACGGTTGTATAGCGGGTTATCCGAATGGGACTTATCGTGGGAACCGCGCGTTGACACGATATGAATTTGCGGCAGGTTTAAATGCCTGTTTGGATAGAGTTAATGAACTGATTGCAACAGCTACGGCAGATTTGGTCAGAAAAGAAGATTTAGATGTAATAGTTAGACTACAAGAAGAGTACAAAGCAGAACTTGCAACACTGCGGGGACGTGTTGATGCGGTTGAAGCAAAAACAGCTGAATTAGAGGCAAATCAATTCTCAACTACAACTAAACTACAAGGGTCAGTAGTTGCAGTGTTCAGCGATGTTTTTAGTGGTGATAATGTTAATGGTGTTCGTCCCACAGATAACAACACTACTTTTGGCGCCCGTACTCGTGTTGAATTCGTCACTAGTTTTACGGGTAAAGATGAGTTGCTGACGCGACTTCAGGCAAACAATATTTTAGGTCCCGACATTGGTACTCCCGAAGGAAACTTGTTCTTTGTAGGAGAAGACGGCAATAATAATGTTGCTCTCGATGCGCTCGTATACGCATTTAATCCTGGTGAAAATACAGAGATAAAATTAATAGCCAATGCTGGCGCCGCCGACGATGTGACGAACACGCTCAATATATTTGATGGAGATGGAAGCTATGGCGCCTTATCGAGCTTTGGTACTCGTAACCCAATTTATTACCAGGTAAACGGCGCCGGAGCAGCCTTTAATCAAAACTTTGGTGACTTTTTAACACTATCGTTGGGTTACTTAGCAGGGGCAAACAACGACCCCACACCCAGAAATGGGTTATTTGACGGTTCGTATGCAGCTCTTGCACAGCTAGTTGTAAAACCATCTGAGCGTATTAGTGTTGGTTTTACTTACATAAATGCTTATAGGCAACCGTTTCTTGCAGGTAGTAATGCTGCGACTTTAAATGTCGCCTCACCATTAGATGGAACAACGGTACTTGGTGAAGAAGTGCCATTTAATACAAGTTCATACGGTGTGCAAGCATCAATAGGTATCAGCGACAAAATTGTCTTAGGTGGTTGGGCAGGTTACAGTAATGCG
This sequence comes from Dulcicalothrix desertica PCC 7102, assembly GCF_003991905.1. Taxonomy (GTDB): domain Bacteria; phylum Cyanobacteriota; class Cyanobacteriia; order Cyanobacteriales; family Nostocaceae; genus Dulcicalothrix; species Dulcicalothrix desertica. Next base: position 389,766 of record NZ_RSCL01000003.1, read on the forward strand.
CGTAACATGGCAACTACAGCAGCTTTCCCAGACCGTGGAAGCGCTGAAATTTGGAACTGGGCTGTTACACTCGGCTTACCCGATTTTGGTAAAAAAGGTAACTTAGCAGGCATTATATTCGGTATGGAACCGAGAGTTACACGTTCAACGATTGATGGACTAACCAGAGACCAAGATACTTCTTACCACATCGAGGCTTTTTATCAATATCAAGTTTCCGACAACATCACCATTACTCCTGGTGTCATTTGGTTAACGGCGCCCGACCACAACAGTAATAACGATTCCACTGTTATAGGCGCCCTGCGAACCACCTTCACCTTCTAGCAACACACCCTTGTAGCACAGGCATCCCTGCCTGTGTATTCTTGCCTGTGTATTCTTACCTATGCTGTTATTCTTTCTTTACAAAAATTTACTTTTATTAATAAACCTCAATAAATATACTTAGGTAATATAACTGAATATGTATTACAAGTTTACAAAATCCTATCTAAAATTCAGTAGTAATTGTGATAAGATGATGACTATATACAAATAAAAAAAGATGACCAGTCTACCACAACCGGTCACATATATGTTCGTCATCTTCTCGAAAGAGTTTATCCGGTTGCACGTTCCCAAAACGCAACAGGATGTTTTTCAATTAAATATTGTAACAGGCAGCACAGATTTTTAGTTGACTTTTGAGAAAAAAAGTTAGACGCACTGGAAATTGTGCTGTTTTGTTGTTTTACCTGATTTTTTGGGGTTGTCCCCAGATAATACGCTCATTCTTGTAAATGGCAATTCCTGGTTTGGCGCCTTTAGGTTTGTAGACGTGCTTTGGTTGAGTATACACTACAGGAACCTGTTCACTTTGACGCGCACGGCTATAGTAAGCTGCGAGGTTAGCGGTGTGTTGTAAATCAACTTCATCAGGTACATTACCAGCTTGGAGACGTAAAAGCACGTGACTGCCAGGAATTTCTTGAGTGTGGAACCATAAATCGTAATCATTTGCAAAGCGAAAAGTCAGTTGGTCGTTTTGACGGTTGTTACGACCGATTAAAACTTCAAGTCCACCCGGAGTCTGGAAACGTCTAAAGTTAATATCTTTACTTTTATCATTGCTGCGACTGCGGTAGCCTGTATCTTCAAGGTATTTTTGAGAGACAAGCTCATCACGAATTTCTTCGAGGGTTTCCAAATCTTCGCTAGTTGAATAACTTTCAATTTGAGAAACAGCAGCTTCAACTTGTTCCAAATACTCAATTTCGGCTTCTACATCGGCAAGTAACGGTTCTACAGCACCACGGGCACGCTTCAGCTTTTGATGCTGTTTATAAAGCATTTGCGCGTTAATCACAGCATTTTTATCAGGTTCTAGGGGAATAGTAACAGGTTTGCCCGTCTCAAAATCATCCAACGTTATTTTATCCATTCCAGGCGCCCACTCATGTAGATACGCCATTAATAAATCAGCATAGTACCGATATTCATCTGCGCGTTCGCTTTGTGCCAACCTTTCTTTAAACGTGTTTGCCTTCTGCCGCAACTTCTCCAACAGATTATTTAGCTTTTGCGTCAACTGATGCCGCAACTGCGAAAATATTAATTGATTAAACTCAGTTGTATAGTAATCATTTAATAGTTCTTGAGTACTATTTGCTTTTTTAATTCCACCCCAACCTAATACTGTATAACCAGACTCTAAATAAACTGGTTCAAACTGGTTAGCTTCGACTCGATGTAACCATTCTTGCCAACGTTGAAAGAATTTTTCCCACTCAAGAGTATTTAGTTTATCGGTAGTCGCATCCAAATCAATATTCGCTGCAACTAACATCGACTGTATTAACATCGGTGAAAGACCGCGATAATTTTTGAGCAACTGTTTTTTCAAGGCGCCAGGTACTAGACTTACCCGTTCATGCCAACGTTCAAAAGACTCATTCAAACTGGGGATAGTATTAGTCATACTGGGAGGCGCCTCATACATCTGCCCAGTCAATACTGTACGAACGCTCGATTGCTGTTGATTTACTTGATGTGCAGTAGTAATAATCTCATTTTTGGCATTAGTAAGCACAACATTACTGTACTTACCCATGATTTCTATATATATATGATATACAGCATCTTCACCAGGGCGCCGAGCGAACTGTAAATCAACAACTCGTTCCCAAGCAGCAATAGTTTCAACTTTAACAAGTGCCAAACCATTAAGCTGACTAACTAGCTGTTGACTAAAAGTAAAAGTATCAGGAACTCTAGGAGGTGGAGAACCAATATGCAAACGCGCAGCTTGAGGATGCCAAGAAACCTCCAACCACCCCCGTCCCTTTAAAGTACGTAAAGCAATAGAAATAGTATTGCGGTCACGCTGGTAAACTTGTTCAACGCGCGAGGGTATCCAAGTTTCGCGCAGTTCGTTACAAACCGCAGTGAGAGTAGTAAAGTCAAAAGATTGCACAGCGATTTGTCCGTTTACATCAACCTACAAACCCCAGTATAACAATCATTCTTATCACTCTTGTGGAACAGGCATCCCTGCCTGTTTATTCTCTCAATTGTCATGAGTCGGGCACGTTAACGCAGTTTTCCCGAAGGGTAGCATCTTAAAGATTCGCTTATAATACTATACTTAAATCACAAGCATCTTATTTGACCACAAAGACACAGAGGGCACAGAGAGAGAATAATTGGCGCCTATAAAAGTTCAGGTATCATTCGTAAAATTCACGCATTATAGAGACAGAATTAACTCGGTCTCTAAATCTACGCATCTTTTATAATTGATCTAGGACTATGATATTCTCTCTGTACCTCTGTAGTAAATAGTAGTGGTTCATGCCATTATTTTTGGAGGTAAGAGGAATGAACCGCAAAGACGCAAAGAACGCAAAGGAAGAATTATTAAGATATAAACCACTACTTTAAAAATATGGCATCAAATGAATTAAATATTAGCAATATCTTTGAAAGAGATGGTATCCATCTATTCATTTGGGAACCAAACCTTATCGTGTTACCCATCCCAGATAATCGCTTAGATTCCTACACTTCAGTAGAAATTAGACTATGACCGAGAAACCAAAAGTAAAAACTTAATAAATGGTCTCTGGATGGGAATGGTATGTACACCTAAAATAGATATAGAAATAAAAAATAAGCGTTGAATCCCCCGATTTTTATTTATAATTTAATTAGTTACCTTTAAAACCTTCTCTAACATGACATCTTTTGGCCCAGACAATAACAATAATCTTGAACTAAATGGAATTAAATTTCAAACGCTTATATCTGAGTGTGAACTGCAAATTCCACTAAAACAACCTGGTAAAAAAACTAAACTTCAGCTAGGCATTGAAATTACTAACAACACAGAAATCCCTCATTGCTTTCTCCTTTTCTTCGGGCGCCCAAAATTCCTTCAAGCCAATAAACAAAACCTGCCACGCTTTGGGCCGAATGTAAATGGTAGTTACAATCCCCAAAAATCAGACTTTAAAATATTGGCGCCGGGAGAAAGCGCGTCTCTGCTAGTAGAAGGGTATTTTTGCTGGGAGGACAATAAATTAAAATATGTATTTCGTGAACCAGGTGGTCAAAATTGGATATTTTATGATTTTAATCATGGCGAATATTGGGTTCAATTTACTTATGAAAATCAACACCCTGCATAGGAACAGAGAGGGGGTTACAGCGACCCTATAGATTTGAAACCAGTGTGGGAAAACCAAATTTACAATAACCCTAGAAGTGACATATATAAAATAGAAGATGTTTGGGTAGGGGAGATACATACACATCCTACTAAATTTAATCTCATACAGAAATCGCTATAGTAACAAATATGACATTTAATAGCAAAGACTTGGAAGTAAATGATATTCCTATAGAAATATGGTTGCCAGACCTGATAGTACTACCTATCCCTGAAAATAAACCTGGCACTAACACTTATATGCAAATAGATTTACATCTTACCAACAATGCAAGAACCTCTTTTCGCTTCAACCCTAAAAAATTAATCCCAGAAGTTATCACATCGGACGGTCAAATATTGCCACAGCTACCCGATACAAATGAATCTTCAGCAAGTTTTTTATATAGACTAACTCATTTAATATCAAACTTAAGCAGTCCGTTTAAACAAGATAATTATTTAATAGTTCAGCCCAGAATAACTACGACTGTTTGCATAAACACAAAGCTCTTTTGGCAGAATAACTTGCTAACTCTCGAATTTCACGCTTGCGACTTCAATTTACTTATATCTAGACACTATTGGTTTTTTGATAAACTGCACCCAGGAAAATATCAAATTCGGTTTAATTATTTAAATTCTTATAAAAAGATAGTTTACTCAGACGGTACAAAAGTCAAAATAGCAACAAAATTAAAAAATCTTTACTTAGTCCAACCCCTATTAGCTGAACCCAATATAGTAGAAGTTGACGGTATTCGGCTTGAAACTATTATACCAGAAAAAATAATAACAATACCAAAACAAGAACGGGGAGCAGAAACTTTAGTAAAGTTAGGGATGAGTATTACGAATAACACCCAAACTCCCTTTCGCTTCGATTTCTTTGCCACTTTAATACCTCAAATAGTAGGAGCAGATGGTCTAGCATTACAAAGAAATTACTCTACTACGTTCCTTCAATCTCCTAGAGAATGTGATTTTCCTTCTTCTATGCCAGGGGAAAGTGTGACTCTTTTTCCATATGCAAAACTCATTTGGCTCAAGCGTGGGCGCCTAGGATTAAAAATTACTGCTGGAGATGGCGGTTATTGGCATTTTTGTAACATTCAACCAGGTGTATATCGGGTGCGATTCATATACAGCAAACGAAACGAGTGGGCGCCAACAAACCAAATAAGCACAAGTAAAAAATCATTAGAATGGATTTGTAAGAATACAGTACCCACACCCTTTGTAGAAATTTGTTTAAGTGAAAACAGTTAAAATTACAAGTTTAATAGTGCATAAAAGCTTGAAAACAAGGGTAACTATAATGACATAAAGTGAATTTGTAAATAGCAACGACCTTGAAGTAATAAATTGAAATATTGTTTAGTTATAACACTAATGGTCTGTATCATCAAATTTAGTGAGCTATATCTTAAAAATTCTTCCTTCGTGTCCTTTGTGTCTTTGTGGTTAATTCCTATTGACCACATAATATAATAATTATGAGGATATCAAATATGACATTTGATGATTTAAATAGCACACAGGTAGAACTCATCAATTCCAATATAATACAATTTCCTACTAGAGTACATCCTATCTCAGAAAACAAAAATGGGGTTAATATTCCAATCAAATTATATGTAAGTATTAACCACAATAATCAAGAATATTTTAATCTTAACTCCTTACAAGCATTTGTTCCAGAGCTTTTAACATCAGATTGTCAAATAGTACAGGGACACTTAGTCACTAATAAGATTATCACTAATAATTTGGAAAACAATCATAATACACAATCAAATTGGTGGAAAGTTAGACCTAATTGTCGTACAACCTTTATTTTAACAGCAAGCCTTTTTTGGCAAGATAATTCTTTGCAGTTAAAAATTCCTACTATTCCTGACTATTATGTGCTTAGTTCTGTTAACCCTAATTATTTCTGGCAATTTGATGCACTTGAAGCAGAAACTTATCAGCTTCGATTTATTTTGAACACTGAAGTTCAAATTAGTTCAGGAATATTAGCAACACCTTGAGAGAACCTGCGTCTAGTTCAAACCTTATTATCTGATAGTACAGCCATAGAAGTTGATGGGGTTTTATTCAAAATAGAAATGCCGTCTGTACTGGCTATTCCTTCAAGACTATTTAGAACTAAAGCTAATGTAAAACTAGGCATTCACGTGACTAACCAGACATCAGCCCCTATAAAGTTTAACCAATCACATTCTATTCATGTAACCCTAATCAATGAAGAGGGTAAAGAAATAAATTACCTGAGTGACATGATAAGACCTGGACTAGGGAAAGAACCACAATATTATTTGGTACAACCAGGAGAAAGTGCATTTTTTGATTTAGAAGGAATGCTTTCATGGTATCAAGGTCAACTTCAACTTGCAGTTTCTAATAAAGCTAGGGGATTAACAGGTTGTGGTTTTTATTATTTTCCTAATCTCTTCATAGGTGTATATCAGATGCAAGTTACATATCGTCATCCTGTATCTAGAGCAAGGCGCCCTGAAGAAAACGTTTTAGAAAAAGTTTGCCCTGGGTGTGTAGCTATGCCATTTGTAGAATTTCGTATTGCCTAGATTGCCCATTATGTAGAGACTAAACATGTTTAGTCTCTACGAGAATTTTATTACAGTTACGTTACCGAATATTACATCACATCTATTTCTCCGCTCTTCGTAATGTTCCAAGATGACAGTCTACTGATTACTTATTCAATCTCTTCTTTAACTCAGCCTCTAGCTGTTCATCTGTACTAACCACAACTCTACCTGGTTTTGCTCGCATAATAGCAAGGTAGTGTTGAAAAGCATCTTCATCATCAGGATGCTGCTTTACATAATTCCTTAGTTCAGATTCACTTAACTGTTCGTAATTACTCATTGAATTATTTCCTCTCCATTACTTAAAATTTCTACTTGAAGTGTTTCACCAATAAGTACTACAACTCTTTGTGAGCGCCTATCATACCTTGTTAACTCAACTGATTGTAGTAGGTTGCTTATTCGCACGCATAAACTGTAGAAAGCTTTTACCTGTTCAATTGTAGGCCCATCTAACTGAATGTCTCTGGTCATGCTGCTTCCTTTACATGAATCAGCAAATCAGAGACTTGGCAGTCTAAAACCTCACACAGCTTATCTAATATGTCTAAAGATACCCTCCTGATCACGTTTTGCTCAATTTTTTGGATATAGGAGACAGACACACCGCTTGCTATAGCAAGTTTTTCCTGTGAAAGTTCGCGTTTTTTTCTTATGTCCTTAAGAGTAATAATCACTGACATTATTTGAATTTATACTACTATGTTGCCATTCATCTAACTAGCCCGGTACTTACTAGCAATAAACACACGTAATATACGAGCAAGTGGTTAAGGCTTTTGATACACCTCGATTATATCCTAATCTTGCTACCCCGCTACGTATTAGTTTTTTTTAAACGCTTTACTCATAAGGCGCCAAAACTTCAATAAAGTTAGGTATTCGCGCTACTAATAATACATTAGTTCCGCTTTGCTTTCAACGATTAAGCTCTCTAACTCCAATTTTAAAAGGGGATAAAGGTAAAATTATAGAACCGGACTGCGATATGATGAGACTTTGGGTAAGTGAAGGGGCACTTTATTACTCAGCAATGCCAGGTGCAAGTACTTTTTTTGTTCTAGATAGTAGACTATATAGAAATTTTTTAAACCAGCTTCAACTGGCAATTCCTAACGAAGCAGGTGGTTTCTGGTACTTTCGTAACCTCAAATTAGGTAAATATCAACTTCATTTTATCTATGAAGTGGCTACGGCGCCAACAACAATGTACCAACCAGAAGATTCGGTGTCAGAAAATTTATGGACTGGTTGTGTAGTTATGCCACCTGTAGAGTTCAGCATTGTTAGATGATAAGTTGAATAGCAAATTCAGGTTTGTTTATTTTTAGTATGTATTTAGGTTTCCTGTTAAGCATGAAGTATATAAAGGCGGGCAAGGATGCCCGCTCCACAAGAGATAAACTAATTGAATGTGTACTTTACTTGACAAGGAACTGCTATAGTATCTGTGAAAAAGCCACTTTTTAGAAACGCTATTATTATCTGTCTTGTGTGTTTGCTATTGAGCAGTACACAATCACTATCTGAGGCGCAATGGACTACTGCAATGGAAACTGAGTTTCAGCAGCGTTCAAAGGAAGTAATTACAAAACTTGCAGGTAGTAATTACGGTACGACATCGTTTGAAAGCGAGAAAAAATCTTACCCTAAAGCAATGATTGACTTTCTTGCTGGAAATAAACAAAAAGCAATCGCGTTTTTACAATCTGAAGATGCTGATGCTCAAAGCCACAGTCATACACTAGGTATAGACTTTTACTCAAGTTTTACTCTTAAAGGGCAAGTTCGCAAATACTTCTACTTTGGTAAATATCTTGACCCTGCATATCGCCAGCGTATGAAGCGCGCAATGAAAATTTTTACAGAGTTTGACCCATTAGATAAATATTTTCCTACACAACGTAAGTTTTGGGCTAATTCAATCGATAATTGTAATAGTTGGGTTGATTGTCGCAATACCGATAACCTCAAAGCGATGCGAGAGGTTGCAGTATATTTGTTTGCTGAAGAAACTGGTAATAAAGAAACACGCGAACTATATAAAAAACGCATTATTAAAAATGTCCGCACTCTCTACCAAATTGGACAAGGTGAGTGGGACTCAGAAAATTACTTGGGACATGCTGTTACTACATATGTAAATCTTTATGATTTTGCTAAAGACAAAGAAGTAAAATCAATAGCAAAAGCCGCACTCGATTGGTATTTTACATCCGGCGCCGTTAAATATTGGCGAGGTGCATTTAGTGGCCCATCAAAACGCGATTATAACCAAGGTAATTGTACATGGTGTTCCCTTGCTACACATGAATTAGGATTATATTTTGGCGATTCACCCATTGGAGATTCCAACCCTTCCCCAGATAGTGTGCATTTAATTACCAGTAGTTACCGTCCACCTGCCGCAGTTGTCGCATTAGCAAGAAAGCAATTTTCTAAGCCATTAGAATTGTTGAATTCCAAACCAACTTATGAAAACTGGAAACCAGGAGGAGACAGCAAACCTCAATTCCACGAAACTTTATACTTCGGTCATACATTCCAACTAGGTACACTAGCACAAGGTTCTGGTGGAGATTGGAATGGGTTTAAAATGATGGCTTTTAATAAACAGCGTGGTGTAGATTATTTCATTGCTGCCACTGGTAACGACGCAACCCAAATATCAACCAGTTCCATTGGTAAAGACAATGTTGCTCAATACCGCAATTTAGTTATTTGGTTAAATGATAAACCAAAGGCGCCGTTTCAATTCTTCTTACCCAAGTCGGTAAAAATAGAAACCAAAAAAGTCAAAACATTTATTCGGTATGAAAAAACCTGGTTAGCACTAACACCCATTAATTTAACAGTCGAGGGTATTAATCAAACTGCAACCGAAAAAATTAAGCAGCGTTATCCAAACGACCAAATTATAACTGCAACAGGCACAAATTCAACTTCAGGATTTGCGCTTGAAGTTGGGGAACAGGAAACTCATAAAAGTTGGGAGCAGTTTAAACAGTCTGTAGTGTCTAAGTCACGCTTAAATTTAAATCAAATTAGTAATGGAATAGTTGAATATCAAGGAGTTACAGGAAAAGTAAAACTCCAATATCAAGGTGAAGCTTTACCCAAAGTTTGGAGAAACGGACAATTTCACGATTGGCGCCAACACTACAAAGTTTACCAGAATGCAACAGCAGCGCAAACCCCTATTTATCAAGGATGGAAAGAAGGTAAGCTAATTGTTGAAGCTGGTGGATACAAGTTTAAAACCCAATCTGAATAATTGACCTCTATTAAAATAATAGACCATTAGAAATCCCCCCTACCCCTTAGTAAAGGGGGTACAAGAGTATTTAATGCTCATTCCTGAAGCAAGAGCGCGGTATTTTTAGTTTCTTCAACTAAATTAAGATTTGGTAATCATTATTAAGTAGATTTTAAAAATAGATTTAAAAGATGATGCCCAACCTTGGGATTGAACTGATAGTCATTTAAATCGTCTTCACCAGATAGTAATCGGAACGCATTCGGCTTTATAATTGCATTCCAATTCCTTGTTTTCGTGCAAATCGAGCAGTTACACTTGTTTGTACCCAAGCTTAAGTCTATGTCCGCTTCAAATCGAACTGCACCGCTGCGGACAACTTCCAATATAGGTTTTAAGCATTACAGCCTCTTCCTACACTGCTTTTACCAAAACACCATCTCCCTCAATTTTAATTGCGTAGGTTGCCAGGGGGTCTGTGGCAGGTCCTGCTAACACCTTACCATCTGCCGCAAATGCCGATTTATGGCAGGGACACAAAAATTTATTTTCTGTTGCCTTCCAATTGACTTTACAACCTTGATGAGTACAGGTAGGATTAACGGCAACGAGATTTTTTGCTTTTGATGTACCCACAACCAACACTGAACCCACAGGCGAGTTTTCATTTAGTAACTGACCAGTTTTATCTAATTCGGCAACTTTACCAATATTTTGCCAATCTTTTGAAGTAGTCGTTGTGGATTTTTCAGGACTGCAAGCTGCAAGCGCAAGTGGAAGAGAAGAGGCTATTCCACCAACACCAAACAAAGTTATAAAATCACGGCGATTCATAAAACGTTAAATTTCTATTATTTTCATTTTTTTCTTTAGCCTAACTAAACTAGCACATTCGGGCTTGCGAACAATTACATAAGTATACTCCGAACGGGTAAAATCTAGACTTTTGTCATGCTGAGGTACGAAGCATCTTAAAGATTTTAGCTTGCTTTAAAAGTAAAGTTTTAACCCGTTTTTAGTATAAATAAGCACGCTCGCTTCACCATAAAAATTAGTTTACGACATCCTGGGGAGGCGCCCGCGCGCACTTTCTACCAATACCTTAAAAATATTCTAATAAGTACTAACACTAACTAAGTCCGAGTGTAGTATGACTATAGTAGGCACAACCAGCCTTGCAGCAATAAGGTCAGGAACCGAGCTTGTTAAAGAAAAAATTAAATTAGATACTGATACAGACATTCCTGTTGAATTAAAATTAGTTAATGACCGTGGGAATCACTGGTTATGGAAACCTTACAACATTATGCTGCTTGAGGATTATAAAAATGCACTTAGGCAGGTTGGAGAAAAATTATATAAAATTAATTATAAGTACAATATATTGTTTAGGAAAAGAAAATGAAACTATCCTTTAAAGATATGCAATTTCTTATTGAAGCGATTGATAACTTAATAAAAATATACTAACTGTAAATTCTGTTTAAAGCCTCGGTTAAATTTGACATATAATTATTGTATTTTGAATATTAATATTATACTCATACTATAACTTTTGATATTGGTTATTCAAATATATTTACATAAGCTTAAAAAAATCAAATGCTGGTAATACAATCTTAAAGTTACGAATCACTTCATTATAGGCGCCTTTCATTCGTCACATTTTTGTGTTAACCTAGATGAAATAAAGTATACAACTTGCGTTGAAACAGTGACAGAGTTTAAGAACGGAAGGTAAGACAATGGCATTCAGTAATTATAAAAGTATTAGCGCGGTTATCAAAAAATTTCAAATAAAGTACGTACAAGCTAACTTTATGCAGGAATTATATTTTCCTGTTAAAGACTCTTTTAAAGAAGAATTAGATTTATTATTCGCAGATGGAGTTGTTGATAACTCCGAAGATGCAATTTGTGAAAACCTAATTTATCCAGTTTTAAAGGAAGTTTGGAAACCTTACCGACAAAAACTAACGCTTTGGAGTCATGAAACACTGTCTTACGATGAAGATTTATCAGGTGTTCCTGATTATACGGTAACAAAAAGAAATCCTTTGAGTACTATTGTATTTGATAAACCTTATTTTTTAGCCGTTGAAGCCAAACAAGACAAATTTGAAGAAGGTTGGGGTCAGTGTTTGGCTGAAATGATAGCAGTGCAGCGAATCAACAACAATTTTGATTCAGATGTATTCGGGATTGTTTCCAATGGTAAAATATGGCAGTTCGGTAAGTTAAACTCTGATTTGTTTACTAGAAACAAAGATTTGTATGCTATTCAAGATTTAAATAAGTTATTTGCGGCTGTCAACTATATTTTTCAACAGTGCGATTCGCAAATATTGTAGTTCGCATCTCATTTTATTATATATCCACAAATCCACGCGCAATGGCATTTTCATCATCGACAGTTAGATAGTCATTTTCATCCATAACTCTAATTTCTGGCTGTTTGCTCAAATTAGACAGCGCTTCGTAAATTTTGTAATCTTGACCTTTCGGTATATCCCAAACAAACAAGGTTATATTCGACCAATAATTTAAAGGTTTTGAATTGGTCAAATCACCAATTACAGCAATTCTTTCTATATTAAAGTCACTACGTAATAACTTTGCAGCTTGATGTGCTAGTTCCCACCACTGCGCTTTACGCTCTGAGTCCTGCTGCTCAAGTAAAAAACGCTGTTTAATAGCACTTATCCAAGCTTTTGGAGGTAATACTTTAATACTACTCGTTAACCCAAATGTCATTAACAGCATTCCAATTAAATTACGAATACCAATTTCTCCGCCAATTCTAGGTTTACCGTCCCAAAATTCAAACTTTGCTGGTGGCGCCCAACAAATATACTGCTCAAAACTAATTGGTGTTGGTGTAAGCTGTAAATCTGGGGCAAACGCCTTCCTACCCCAACCTAAACCATCTTTAATACTTGGGACTTTCTGATAAGGTTGTTCGGGAACTTCCAAAGTAAACAACTTTTGATCTAAACTACTGCCATACCAATTATCTTCACACCAAAGCTGTTCCGGATGGAAAACCAAACCGGGAATACTGCTGGGACGATAGCAATTATCTGCATCAACTCCGCGCGCTTGGTAAATACCCTCATTCAAATTTAGAAATTCTGTTTGTTGTGTTTTTCCGTCAATTATCCAATATTCCAGTGCTCCCGCAGCAGCATAAAAATCACGCTTGATAACGCGGTCAGCATATTCGTGACCAGGACGCACAATTTCTATAACTAGTTCTGCTGCTCCAGATAAATACCACGAATAAAGTTGATTTCGAGTACTATTATTAGTAAAAAACATCACATCTGGCGTAAACCCATTATCTCCCAGACGCATGACAAAATCTCGGCTGTAGCTACTACCACCAATAAGTTGAGCTATTCGCCACAACCCTGTTGAAAGTTCTTGACGAATTTCATTATGGTTATTTTCATCACCTCTATAGCTTCTACCAATGTAGCAAGAATGTTCAAGCGGTCACACTCAGGTGTATTTGGTTGTACATCAAAAAGTACTTCTATTTCAGAAAGTGCTGCACGATAATCAGCCTCTGTTTTGATAGGACGCAGTTCAATCATCGTAATATCAATGTTTTGGCAGACTATAGCTACATATTGAATATCAGTACATACGCTCTTGTCAATTATACTTTACAAAAATAATTATGAAAATATGATTAGAGCATTTGTTTTGTGCTGGTACTTACCACAGGTTATGTATAAATAACTCAATACTAAACGTTGAGATTATGCGTAAATTATCTGTAGTTAGTGCTTTTGCGCTACTGCTAGTTAACCCTTGCCTTTCCATTGCCGCTACAAAACCAACTCAAATATCTGCTTTTTGTGGTAATGAGCTACAAAAAACTGGTTACGATAGGATTTTTTTGCTGACCTATGATTTAGATTCGATGATATCTAATGGTAAAGTTGAGTCAAGTATTGCTCAAATTAATAAAATTATAGATATTGCTCTTACCTCTAAAAGTAAAAGTTTATCTGATGACCTTGGACGCTTGTTAGGAGATGATTTTACTTGGCGCCAAAATTCTCACATTGAGCGTTTAATAAAGGTAACTCCCACAGCAAAGAAAAGTTTGATTTTGGCAATGCTGGATAATATATCAGGACGGATACAAAGTCTTGATGCTGGCTATAGCAGTATTAAAATTAAAGCTTTTGCACAATTAGCTACCATTTATCATAGTTTAGGCGCCAAAGAGAAACCCAGCATATTATTAAACCAAGCAGTACAAATATCAGCAGGAGTTCGGCTCACTGAAATGCGGGCAACTTTATTAACTAGAATTGCGCGAACTTATATAGATATCGGTCAACCTACACTAGCACAAAAAACTTTAGCACAATCGTACCAGGTAGCATTGCAGTTTGATAAAGAGACAAAAGATAAAAAGCGTGAGTTTCATCCTTCTCATCCTATCGCTTATACATATGCAGAATTAGGTGACTTTGAGCGTGCGTTGGATGTTGCCAAGTCTATATCTAACAGGTACCGACAGGATGAAACTTTAGGCGCCATAGGAGGTCAGTATATAAAAATCAATCAGTTAGAACAAGCACAAGAACTTCTTCCAGCTATTATTAGCGAAAGAGAAAAAGCCAAACTACTTGGACAGCTTGCTGTAGCTTATAGTCGTAGCAAAAATTTAAATCTAGCAGACCAATTATTTAACCAAGCAGTAAAATTTGCTAGTGCAAACATTCTGAATGACTTTTATTTAGCAGAAATTATTACTTCCTACGCAAAAGCAGGGCAGATAGATACTGCATCGCAAGTAGTAAACTTTATTCGAGGTGCTTTCGATAAAGGGAACACACGTCTTGCTATAGCAACTGAGTATCGCAAACGAAACCAACTAGTTTCAGCCAAGCAAAGTGTTGAAACGATGCTTCGTTCAATACAAGACGAAGATTTTATGTTGATTGAAATGTTAATACGAAGAGCAATTGAAACTGATAATACAAATAATAACTCTTTGTTTAATTCTTTATTAATTAAGTTAAAAACTCGTCCCGATATTTTAGCAAATTTGGGTAGAGTCGCTATTCAACAGAATCAACTCGATTTTGCTTATGCAATAGCTCAAACTATCGATAAATCAGAGAACCACGAAATAAATCAACTATTTTCTCGTGTCGCAGTTGCTTATGCTAATGCCAAGCAACCAGACAAAGCTATACAAGCAGCGCTTAAAGCCAATAATGTAGATATTATGCCATATCAAGTATATGGATTAGCCAAAACTACTACTGCTTTTCAAAAAGCTGGGCAAACAACCCTTGCTGAAACAACTTTTAACCAAGCAATACAAAATGCCAATGCTTTATCAGATTCAAGGCTTCGTGCTGTAGCATTAACAATAATCGCGCGCAAGTACAACTCAGCAGGGCAAAAGCAACTGGGGCAACAGTTTTTAACACAAGCAATTCAAACAGTAAAATCTAATGTGGCGCCGGATGGTAAACAAAAAGCTGAGTTGATAGGGCTAATATTAAATATACTACTAGAAACAAAACAATTTGACCAAGCGCTGCAAGTAGCAATTGAATTTTCTAACCCTGAATTAAATAAAGGGAATTTTTCTGGTATTGCAACTGGCGCCTTACAAGATGGACAGGATGATTTAGCATTGAAAGCAGCACAATTTGAAACAAATAAAAAATTCAAAGCTCGTAGTTTAATTGATATTGCCAAATTCCAAATATGGCGCCTTTCTGAATCTAAAGGTATCGCGACTTTAGACCAAGCCTTACTCGTAGCACAAACAATACCACAGGATAGTGATACAAATTCAATTCAATATACCGATAGTCGAGCTAGCTTGCTTGAAGAGATTGCACTGCTATATGCTCAAATTGGGCAAAATAAGCAAGCTTTGCAGGTCGCAATGGCTCAAAATGCTTCTGAAATTAATCGTGTTAAACAGCGTATTAGTTGTTATTAAAGATATTAATCCCTTTGGGCAAGCATTGTTACAATGCTACCATACCCTTTATGTTACGAGCGCAAACGGCTATGATGACTCAAGTAATGGTTCAACCTTCATCCTGGGTAGAGTCAGGAATCAAAATTAGTCAAGTTAGAAATCTTAAGTTGTTCAAATTTACCGACGAACTACAATCACGCTTGGAAGAACTCAATGCTACTAAAAAAGCTGGTATGCTTAACTTAGAACAAGAAGCTGAATTAACGGGAATTTTAGAACTCGATAGAATCTTTACTTTGCTCAATGCCAAAATAATTGCTGATTCATGACTATTAATGATGTAACTAGAAAACTAGTTAGAAAAAGGGCGAAATATCTTTGCGAATATTGCCACTTTTTAGAAGAAGCAGCTTTATTTGCTATTGATCATATAATTCCGTAGTCTCTTCCCAATTCCACTTCGGAGCTTAATAATTTAGCTTTGCCGTGTCAACGTTGTAATGGATACCACTACAATTTTACAACAGGTGTTGACCCAGAAACGGGAAATATAGTTTCACTTTTTAATCCTCGTCAACAAAATTGGGCAGATCATTTTATTTGGGCGCCAGATGGTTGAAAAATTATCGGTACTACTCCGACAGGACGAGCGTAATCGTTTAGACTTAAATGATGAACGAAACAATGAAGGTTCAATTATAAAAGCACGTCGTCTTTGGATAAAAGGTGGTTGGCATCCACCTTTAGAAGACCCGCGACGAGAAAGTTAAGATTTATTACTTCTTCAAGACAAATTCTAAGAAGCTCTCTCCTCTGTGCCCTCTGCGCTCTGCCGTGACATTGTTGATGGTGCGTAACGGTTGATGATTTTAAGTTTTGATCTGAATTTGTAATGCAGTTACGCACCCTACGCGCAATCAATTCCTATGTGAATCCTGTGTGTAATTTAATACAAGATGAGTGGGATGCGTTTTCTCTTGCCCTGTGCCAAAAAATAAACATATATAAGGCGGGCAGGGATGCCCGCTCCACAAGATTACAAAAATACAAGTTTATGCTACTAAGGCGCCCAATTTCTCTAATAAAGGTTTGGTTGATACGATGTGTCGTTCTAGACCTAGTTCTTTTGGACTAATACCTAGTGCTAAGGCTATTAGTTGGGGTAAGTGTAGTATAGGTAAACCTAGTTTTTGACCGATAACTTTTTCGACTTCGGGTTGACGTGAGTCTAAGTTAAGGTGACACAAAGGGCAAGGTGTAACTATACAGTCGGCGCCAGATTCGATAGCATCTTGGATATGATTACCTGCCATTTTAAATGATTCGGTGGTGGCGTAACTGGAAAGCGGCCAGCCACAGCATTGTGTACGACCTCGGTAGTATATTGGTGTTGCCCCAACTGCTCGAAACACATTTTCCATTGCTTCGGGTCGGAAGGGGTTATCGTAACTGTTTTTAGAAGCGCGCAGCAAGTAACAGCCATAAAACGCAGCGCATTTTAACCCGCTTAATTTACGAGTCACGCGGTTTTGAATTTCTTCTAGTCCGTAGTCTGCTACTAAAGCATATAGAAGGTGCTTAACTTCGGTACTGCCGCGATATGGTAAACAGCCTTCTTTTTGCAATAACCCGTTTACTTTATTGATATAGTTTGGGTTACTTTGTTGGGCTTCTTTTAAACTTTCATCAACATGTCCTATCACACCTTGGCACGTACTGCAATGGGTTAATAGAGGCAAATTTAGTTCTTCAGCTAGTGCAATATTACGCGCATTAACTGTGTCTTCGAGTAGTTGCGAGTCTTCTTTAAAAGTGCCAGAACCACAGCAAGAAGCTTTTTTAAGTTCTACTAGCTCGATATTAAGCGCACGTGCCAAAGCAGTAGTAGACAAATGAAGCTCTCCACAGGCGCCTTGAGCAACACAACCTGGAAAATAAGCGTACTTTAATCTTTGAGATAGCATAGTAATTACTGTTTTATCATTGCCACAAGTATAGCGATTCGGCGCCTTCGGTCTTGAAGCGTGTGAATCAAAAAATTAAGTGATAAGAAACATTAAGCGTGAGAGAGCGCATCGGATGTTATATGCTTGGGTTTGTGTATTTAATGTTTTATTCGTATGTGAAAAAATAGAAATATAAATCGAGTGATATTAACTGGGGTTTGCGTGTACGCGCGAAGAGCGCTTTTCAGATAAGATGTAATATGCTTTTAAAGCAATCGCCCACGACAAGCGCATTATAGCAACTGGTTGAGGAATTTAACTATGAGCCAAACGGAAACTTTTGAGAAGGTCAAAAAAATTGTAGCTGACCAACTGAGTGTAGAAGCGTCTACTATCAACCCCCAATCCAACTTTGCCAACGACCTAGGTGCAGATTCACTTGATACTGTTGAACTAGTAATGGCGTTGGAAGAAGAGTTCGATATCGAAATCCCTGATGAAGCCGCTGAAAAGATTACCACGGTTCAAGAAGCTGTGGACTACATCAATAACAAAGTTGCCGCATCCGCATAAAAGAGTGAAAAGTGCTGAGTGCTGAGTAAAAAGTTAGGAGTTAGGAGTTAGGAGTTAGGAGTTATTAATTTTACTTTCCTACTCAGCACTTAGCACGACTCACTCAGCACTCAGTACTCAGCACTCAGCACTTAATTAGAGCCACCTGAACTATCGTCATGACAGAAGATTTTAAACGTAAACGTGTTGTTGTAACTGGTGTTGGCGCTATTACACCAATTGGTAATAATCCATCGGAATATTGGGACGGACTTACGAGTGGACGCAATGGTATCGGCAACATAACCCTTTTCGATGCCAGGAGTCACGACTGCCGTATAGCCGGTGAGGTCAAAAACTTTGACCCGCAAGATTTTATGGACCGCAAAGAAGCCAAGCGGATGGATCGGTTTTCGCAATTTGGGGTTTCAGCAGCAAAACAGGCACTTCTAGACGCTCAATTAGTTATCAATGACCTGAACGCTGAACAAATCGGTGTCATGATTGGTTCGGGTATTGGTGGCTTAAAAGTGATGGAAGAACAGCAAACTATTTACCTCAACCGAGGTCCCGACCGCTGTAGTCCTTTTATGGTGCCGATGATGATTGCCAATATGGCATCGGGTTTAACCGCGATTCATACTGGCGCCAAGGGGCCAAATTCCTGTCCAGTAACTGCTTGTGCAGCAGGTTCAAACGCGATTGGTGATGCGTTTCGGTTGGTGCAAGGTGGATATGCCCAAGCGATGATTTGTGGTGGTGCAGAAGCAGCGATTACGCCTTTATCGATAGCTGGTTTTGCTGCATGTAGAGCGCTTTCGCTTCGTAATGATGACCCCACAACAGCATCGCGTCCCTTTGACTTAAACCGCGATGGATTTGTAATGGGCGAAGGTTCGGGTATTTTAGTATTGGAAGAATTACAACATGCTTTAAGCCGAGGCGCCCGCATTTACGCGGAAATCGTTGGTTATGGTATGACGTGCGATGCTTTCCACTATACATCCCCACCACCCGGTCATGAAGGCGCCGCCAGAGCAATGCGAATGGCACTCAAAGATGCGGCAATTTCTACGACCGATGTGAGCTACATTAACGCTCACGGTACCAGTACCCCAGCCAACGATTCTGCAGAAAGCACCGCCGTTAAAACCGTGTTTTCTGAACATGCTAAAAAATTAGCAGTTAGTTCAACAAAATCGATGACCGGACACCTTTTAGGCGCCTCCGGTGGTATAGAAGCAGTAGCATCTGTACTCTCTATAGCCAACGACCGGGTTCCACCCACAATTAACCACAAAACCCCAGACCCAGAATGTGATTTAGACTACGTAGCAAACGTTAGCCGAGAACTAAAAGTTGATGTTGCATTATCCAACTCATTTGGTTTCGGTGGACACAATGTCGCGCTAGTCTTTAAGAAGTACGTCCCTTAGTAATTCGCTTCAGGGATGATGAGATAAGTTGCTTAAAAAAATTAAAATTTCTTTAGGCAATGTGAAGTCAGAGAGTGCTAACCCGTCGTTAAGAACAATCGTATTATGGCTGTTGCAACCCAAACCCCCACCAAGACCCTAGAAGAAATTTGTATTAACTCGATTCGCTTTTTGGCAGTCGATGCCGTAGAAAAAGCAAAGTCTGGACACCCAGGATTGCCAATGGGCGCCGCTCCAATGGCATTTGTACTCTGGGATAAATTCATGCGGGTTAATCCCAAAAATCCAAAGTGGTTTAACCGCGACCGTTTCGTATTATCCGCAGGTCACGGGTGTATGTTGCAGTATGCACTGCTATACCTAAGTGGATTTGATAGCGTGACGATAGAGGATATCAAGCAGTTCCGTCAATGGGGGTCACGCACCCCTGGACACCCAGAAAACTTTGTAACAGCAGGTATCGAAGTTACTACCGGGCCATTAGGACAAGGTATTGCTAATGCAGTCGGTTTAGCAATGGCAGAAGCTCACCTAGCAGCAAAGTTCAACAAACCTGATGCCAAAATCGTTGACCACTACACCTACGTAATACTAGGTGATGGTTGTAACATGGAAGGGGTTTCTGGTGAAGCGTGTTCTTTTGCAGGACACTTGGGATTAGGAAAATTAATAGCTCTGTACGACGATAACCACATCTCAATTGATGGTTCTACAGATGTAGCATTCACTGAAGACGTTTCTAAGCGTTTTGAAGCATACGGTTGGCATGTACTACACGTCGAAGACGGTAATACAGATTTAGAAGGAATTGCAAAAGCAATTGAAGAAGCAAAATCTGTTACAGATAAGCCTTCAATGATTAAGGTGACAACTCTCATTGGTTATGGTTCACCCAACAAGCAAAATACTGCTGGTGTTCACGGCGCCGCATTAGGTGGTGATGAAGTAGCACTTACCCGTCAAAATTTAGGATGGGAACATGAGCCTTTCGTTATACCTCAAGATGCTCTCGACCACATGCAAAAAGCTATTGAGCGTGGTGCCAAAGCCGAAAGCGAATGGAACAAAGCTTTAAGTGACTATAAATCTAAGTACGCTTCTGAAGCAGCTGAATTTGAACGTTATGTTAGCGGCAAACTTCCTGATGGTTGGGAAAAGGTATTACCTACCTACACTCCTGAAGACAAAGGTGTTGCAACTCGTAAACATTCCGAAACTTGTCTTAACAAATTAGCAACAGTACTACCTGAGTTAATTGGTGGTTCGGCTGACTTAACCCACTCTAACTTGACCGAAATTAAAGGTAAGGGTGACTTCCAAAAAGGACATTACGAAAACCCCAACGTTCACTATGGTGTACGTGAACATGGTATGGGCGCCATTGTTAATGGTATGGCACTGCATGGTTCAGGTTTAATACCTTACGGTGCGACCTTCTTAATTTTCACCGACTACATGCGTGCAGCTATCCGCTTATCTGCTTTATCCGAAGCTGGGTCAATATGGGTAATGACTCACGACTCAATTGGACAAGGTGAAGACGGACCAACACACCAACCAGTTGAAACAATTGCTTCATTACGCGCAATTCCTGAACTCACAGTAATTCGTCCTGCTGATGGTACCGAAACTTCAGGCGCCTATAAAGTAGCAATTGAAAAATCAAAAGCTAATGCTCCTACATTACTAGCTTTCACCCGTCAAAACGTACCTAACTTAGCAGGTTCGTCAATTGAAGGAGTAACAAAAGGCGCCTACACAATTGTAGATAGCCAAGGAACACCCGACATTATCTTAATTGGTACAGGTTCCGAAGTTAGCCTTTGTGTAACCGCAGCAGAAAAACTCACCAGCGAAGGTAAGAAAGTTCGTGTAGTTTCAATGCCCTCTTGGGAATTATTTGAAGCTCAAGACGCAGCTTATAAAGAATCAGTTCTACCTAAAGCTGTTACCAAGCGCGTATCTGTAGAAGCAGGTGTAAGCTTCGGTTGGCACAAATACGTCGGTACCGAAGGCGCCACCGTTAGCATCGACACATTCGGTGCATCGGCGCCTGGTCCAGTTTGTATGGAAAAATTCGGCTTCACCGTTGACAACGTACTAGCAACAGCTAAAAAAGTACTAGGCTAATTCTTCCAACATTCGTGTATGTACTAAATACACCTCTTGTGGGATGGGCATCCTTGCCCGTCCCTTTTTTTCAAAGCATTCATAACTCACAATAGTACCGTTTGTAAAACTTAACCCATCTATGAAGCAGTGCTAACTTACTTGGCTTTAAGCTAGTAGAACATAGAAGTTTTTTAGAATGCCATTCTTTATAGCCAGCAATCTGAATTTTAGGATGGAAAAACAATTTTAAATTTTTTGGACTAATGCCCAAAAGATCAAGGTCAAATAAAGTGTGTAAATCAGCACGAAGAAGCAAACCGTTTTCTGGATGGGTATTGTTAGGATACCCAATGGCAACATAGTCTTTATCACTTACTAGATAGTTTTTATCACTTACTAGATAGTGTTTTTTATAAGAAAACTCTGCTCGTTCACATTCTCTAATATTATATTGGTTATTGAGATGAGTAGTTTTTTAAAATGTTTACAGCTAAAAATTCTTGGATTGAGCAAATTTATCAATACATTGAGCATTACTACTGGTGTCCACAAGACCTTACATTAAATGGTAGTAAATTAATCAACCAAAGTTTTGTTTGAAATAACTCTTCATAACTCCTCTTGTGGAGCGGGCATCCCTGCCCGCCCTCCCCTCCCCAAACCCTTCACAACAACCTATGTCAATCACCAAAATAGCAGACAAACTTCGCAGTTTCGATTTAATCACAGAACAAACCTATCAAAAAGTAAAGCAATTAATAGAATTGTCTGACATGACCCGTTCAACACTAATGTACGAAGTAAAAAAAGATGCAGCCAAGCGCTACCCTAAGTTTTTTAATGAAAAAGAAAGACAACTAACAACAAATACCATTGATAGAATCATCAGCTTTCTTGAAAAAATCAATTTATTAAAACATCTACAACCATAAAAAATAATTGAAGCCAAACAAAATATCAAGCAAAGTTATATTACACAACCTACCCAAATTTTGACAGCATTTGATAGTTTAGTTGCAACAACTGACTGGGAACCAGATGATATAGAAGGTATTTATCGTCAACGTATCCAAACATTTGTCAATGCTTTACATGGAGCATTTACACCTACAAACATCACTTTTGAATGGAAAAGTACAACAATTGCACAACTTGCTTTAACTTTCAACGAGCGGCGCCACAGCATAAAGCTTCAGTTTCGCGGTCAATCTTTAGACGATAACAAATTTTTCGCTTTTATTCAACAGATAATACAAGAAAATAACTCAGAAGGTAAATTTTACCCAGTTTACGAAGAATCTTATTCTATCGGCTACATATTTCTTAATGATTTACAAAAAGCAATGCTAGAACAAGAATCTAATATTTTAAATTTTGGATAGGCAATATTTGCTATAATAAAACAAACTGTAAAAAAATATATATGAATCTAACAATGTTATCTACACCCACTCCTTTAGAAACTAATCCTGATGGAGTGGTTCTCGTAGGTAAAACTCGTGTGACCTTAGATACTGTAGTTGCTGTCTTCAATCAAGGTGCAACGGCAGAAGAGATCGTTTTTCGTTATCCATCGCTTAAGCTAGCTGATGTATACGCTACAATTGCGTTTTACCTTAATCACCAGCAAGAAGTTGAAGAATATTTACAGCAACGACGACAGAAAGGACAAGCTGTTCGTGAGATAAATCAGGCAAAATTTGACCCTCAAGGGTTGCGTGATAGATTGCTTGCTCGTAAGGCTTCCCGTTCAGCATGTTAAAATTACTTGCCGACGAAAATTTTAATAATATTGTTGTTAGAGGGCTGCTACGACGTAATCCCAATATAGATATTGTACGAGTTCAGGATGTTGGTTTGTCTGGCAAAGATGACACAACAGTGTTGGAATGGGCATCTCAGGAAAACCGAATTTTGCTTACACATGACGTTGCTACAGTTACCTACTATGCTTATAAACGGGTAAGACAAGGACAATCAATGCCAGGAGTTCTTGAGGTAGAGGTAGATGCACCAGTTGGTCAGGTAATAGAAGATATTATTACAATTATAGAGTGTAGTTATGAGCAGGAGTTAGAAGGGCAAATTCAGTATCTTCCTCTATAAATTATTTATCATAGCAAAAAAACTACCGTGTTAATTATTATCAGTTAAACTCAATACTCATGAAGATTGTTACTCATGAAGATTGTTGACAACAAATATAAATATCTTCTTAAAAAATGGTATTATCATCCAAAATTTTTACTAATACTCCAATCAATACACAAGAAATATCTCAGGAGCTTTTAGACATTCAAGATAAGCAGCGTAGCAATCCTTTACCGTGGAAAGGACAATTTTCCCCACAATTAATTGAGACACTCATCAAAAAATATGCTAACAATAATAGTATTATTTTTGACCCATTTCTTGGTAGTGGAACTGTTTTGTGTGAAGCGGCAAGATTTGGTTTAGAAGCTCATGGAACAGAAATAAATCCAGCAGCCTTAATACTTGCTAGTAGTTACAAATTTATTAATATACCTCAAAGACAGCGTAATATTTATACTAGTAATTTCATAGAGCAGATAAGAAGTAAGATTCCTGATGATACAATGCCACTGTTCCAAAATATAAGTATACAAAAGGATTTAACATCTAATTACATTAAAGAGGAATTAGTGCAACTTGCACTCAATAGTGAGGAAAGTTTTATTAAGCTCTTGCATGAGATTTTAGTTATTTTATTAGACTTTGGGAATACAGAGTTAACAAGCTTAAAAGTTTTTACAATCGCGAATACAATCAGCGCTTTTGTTAATAAATTGCCTTACTCAGCAAAAAATATAAATACTTATAATTATGATTCTAGAAACACTCCGTTAGAAGAAGCTAAAGTAAATCTTGTTATCACCTCCCCTCCTTATATTAACGTATTCAATTATCATCAAGAATATCGTGCATCTACTGAAGCACTACAATGGAACCTTTTAGAAGTTGCTAAATCTGAATTTGGTTCTAACCGTAAACATAGAAATAATAGATTTTTAACAGTCATTCAATACTGCTTAGATATGGCTACTACTTTTCAAGAACTTTTACGTATATGTAACTTTAATAGTCGGATAATATTTATTGTTGGTAAAGAATCAAATGTCAGAGGTACAGCTTTTTATAATGGTGAGCTAGTTACAGAAATAGCTCATCAAGTATTTGGACTTGATTTACACATACGCCAAGAAAGGAAATTTTTAAATCGTTATGGGCAAATAATCAAAGAAGATATTTTGCATTTTAAAAAGCGTGAAAAAAAATCTTATTATAATCTAAATTTAGAAACCGCAAGAGCAGTTGCGGTTAGATCATTAGAAGCTGCCTATACACAAGCCACTGATGATATAAAAACTGATATTAGAGACGCTATAGCAAAAGCTGAAAAAGTCCAACCATCGCCTTATTATAATGCTAAAAAATCGCGCAGTTTTAATTAGCCTGTATACGCAAAAAAAATTATGTTTGATTTACCTACACCACACGGTGATAAATTAGTTGCGCTTCTTAATAATACTGGAGTTTAGACTAAGCAGCAAAAAACGACCCAGTAGCACTGAGTTCAAAAAAAACAAACTTGAAGCATGGAATTGATTGAGACTAAGCCGATTTTTCTTGTTCTTTACGTGGTTTCGGCGTAGTTTTTTTGACTACTGGGTAGCGAATTCTACGTTGTCGTGGTTGTCCTGTCTTCCAACAGGCGTGACTTTCCGCGAGTTTTAGGTGAATGAGCAGGTGTGCCAATAGCCTCTAAAACCAAACCCATAGCCTGGGCAACCCAACGAGCGAGTTAGTTTGTCTAAGGACTTTTGCCAAGGTAAAGGATTGTCTGCACGGCAGTCGCTACAACGGGGGGAACCCCCGCAACGCGCTGCCTCAACAATATCACGAGCCAGCCATAATTCCCAAGTAATCATTGGCATTAAGTCGCTCCAACGCTCACACTGCTTGGTAGTACTGAGTTTCGGAAGAGTCCAGTGTAAGCGTTGCTTTGCACTCGCGTTACCAGTGGTCAACAGTAAACCGACGCAAATAAAGGCGCCAAACCTCGGATAATGGTGGCATTTCTTCCCCTACCCAAGCCAACCATAATGGTTTTTTAACTCTTAAATTCCCTTTTTCATCAAGGCGTTCAACCCTTATTAAGGACATTGGACGTGTCGCAGTTTTACGAAAATGCAAATTTTCCCACAAGCGAATTTTTACTAATCCTAGCTTTGAATCATTTAGTGTCATCTCTACCGTTGCTTGCTGCCATGAATCGGGTTCATTAAGTTTAAATTTGTTACCATGCTTACGAAAGGCGCCCCTTGCCAGAATACTCTGGGGGTGCTGTCCATAAACTAAGATTTGAGCGCAAACGTACAAGAATGTCTGCTGGAATATCGGTTGTTTTTAAAATAAAAGGGGCACAACCATATTCGCTGTCCCACACGGAAATTGGTCTTACAGCTAAGTTTTTACACACTTGCTTTAACTGCCAAGTTGCCTTATCAATTGGGTTTTCGTAACTAGTTATTCGCTCATGCCGTAGCGGTAATGCCCAACTACCTGAGTCCTCTGGCACCCAAGCTATAGTACTATATCCCTCACCAACACCAATTGGTTTGTTTCCACCGAACCCAGGACTTGTATGCTCAATTGTTCTGTCTTGAAGGGTTACTGCATCTGCAAAGCGGCCATAGGGTATGGTCTCCAGCCAATAAAGGGCGATTTTCAGTTGGTATCTGTTTGATATACAAATGCATCAATTTTTGTCGCTGTGGCCTGCTGTCTTGTAGTGCCTCATAAATACTGGGCCATTTGCGCCGAAAAAACGGCGACAGAGAGTTGGGAGCCAAGCTGTAAGCGGTACGTGTCGTTAATATTGCATCAGAAGCGTTCAAATGTTGCATCATGTGCTTTGCCTAAAAGTTTATAAGCAGCTTGACGGAATTCTCGAAGTTTGTCAGATTTCATATTGGCAGGTATGAGAAAAGGTGGTACTTATCTCAGCATCTGTCAAAAGGGGGTCTGTGTTCAATCAGACCCCCTATTTTTTTCCTTGCGAGTTCCCTATTTAGTCTAAAGCCCAGTAAATTAATTAGTAAGAATTAATGCCGTGTTGTCTCTGGTTCCGGTGAACGTCATGAAATTACATCCAAAGGTAGTAAATTACCGATACAAGATGCGGATGTACTAATTGCATCTACTGCTATAACGCGCGGTTTGATTTTGGTTACAAATGATAGTGATATGTCGAGAGTGGATGGATTAACCCGAGAAAATTGGCTTTAAATGAATGTTGGGTTCCGCATAAAGCTACACCCAACCTACGGTTAGGTTAAATCGTCTAGTACTTCTGCTGCTGTTTGGTAGCGTTCGTTGAAGTGATAGCACACCATTTTATCTAATATATTGCCTAACTTGTCGCTGACTGTAACTAAATGGCGCCACTCTACATTTCCTGTATCCGGGTTAATATCCAACGCTTGTGGTGCTACACCTGTTAAAGCTTGAATACCAATCATTCCCAAAGCGTAAATATCACTGCTTAAACGCGGATGTCCTGCTAGTTGTTCCGGCGCCGCATATCCACGTGTGCCAATTGCTACAGTTGCCAGTTCAGTTTCGTTACTAGGTGGCTGCATTTTCTTAACGGCGCCAAAGTCTATTAGCACTAAGTTATTATCTTGAGAGTTACGAATAATATTGTCGGGTTTAATATCACGGTGAATAACTCGGTGTTCGTGAACAAATTTCAGAACTTGTAAGACGCTTTTGAGCATTTCGGTTACATATTCTTCGTCTTGAGTATCGCGTGCTGATAATTCTTTACTAAGCGTTTGCCCTCTTACATACTCTTCTACTAAGTAAAATTCGTTGTTCTCTTCAAAATATGCAAGTAAGTCAGGAATTTGTATATGCTTACCCAATATTAATAAAATCTCTGCTTCAGCATCAAACAACCGACGTGCGACTTCCATAAAACGAGCATCGCGACGTGCAGGCATTAATTGTTTTACTACACAACTTGGCTCCCCTGGACGCTGAGTATCTTTAGCTACATAAGTAGAACCAAAACCACCAGACCCAAGCACGCGGGTAATTTCATATCTTCCACTTAATAAATAATCACCTGTGTTGCGTTGAGGTGGAGCGTCTACAACATTCCCACGCAGTTGTGTATCAGGAAGACGAGTTGGTTCTTTAAGTAATGCACTCAGTTGAGCTATTGCTTCCTGTTGTTTTTCAACTTGAATAATAATTATTCTTGTTTCTATTTCGGTACGATAAGCTAAATATGCCACTGTACCAATACCTGTCATTAGTAACGCAATTGCGGGTGGTACTACTGGTACCCATCCTGCTTGTAAAAATAAGAAATAGCATATCCCTAACAAGGCGCCTAAACTAGTCCCACCAACGACTAAAAACATTAACGGGTTGCGAAAACGCCAACCTACTACCCCTCCCACAAGTGCCCAAAGCCACACCCAGCCAATTTCTGCAAAGTCTGACCAGTACCAAATGAAAGGCTTATCATCTAATACTGTACCCAGAATATTACTTACCACTTGTGCTTGAATTAACACTCCTGGTGTACCCAGTGACTGGTTTGGTAAGGCGCCGTATGGTGTTGAAATACCTCTATCAATACTAGAAGCAGTGTTACCAATAATAACTAGCTTATCTTTTACCAAATCTGGATTAATTTGATTGTTGAAGACTTGTCTTAAGGTTAGTTGTTGCGCTAAATAATCTGGGTGACGATAATTAAGAAAGATTTGATAACCGCCTAAATCTACATCTTCGTAACTACCGGGTTTACCTTTTAAGCTGGGTATAACTTTACTACCTAAAACCCAATTACCATCTTGGTTGAAAGTTGACTTAATGCCTTGTTTGTTTAAATAAGCTGTTATGACTGACGCGGCAAATGAATACTGAGCGTTACACTTCTTATCATGCGAATCTCCAAATAGTAAAGCGCGACGAACTGTACGGTCATTTTGGTCGGGTACTAAGTCATTAAAACCAATATTATCTGGGGGAAAATCTAATGGTGGAGCTATCTCTGGGTTTTTTGGGCTACTAAACTTACAGGCGCCTATTAGCTTACTTTTATTTACAAGTCCGGTGCCTATACCTTTCTCTGAAGCGCGGTAAATATTCAGACCGATGACACGCGGTTGGTAAGATTCTAATTTTTTCAGCAGTTTGTTTATCGTTGTAACTGGTAACGGATATCCAAAGCTTTGTTTATCTTCTTCATCTACTGCCACTATTAGCAAACGATTATCAATTTTATTCACTGGACGTGAGCGCAGCATTTGGTCATATGCCGCTAACTCTAACGGTTGCAACCAAGTTAAATGACGGGCGCCTGTTATTAAAGCTGTAACTCCTAAACTTGTAGCAATTACTACTACTATCTTACTGATAGAGTTACTGCCCTGCGCTGCTAAATTTTTCGGCTTCGAGTCTACCGTAATAGCACTATGCTTATCTTTAACAAGCGTTGCACAGATTTTTCTGAAAAGTCCATTCATCACGGCGTTGCAATACGTTCCTAAAAGTGGTAGATGTTGCAGACTGGGCAGTTGCAGTTACATAGCCCTAGATATTTAATGTAGCAATTTATTTGCTGTATTGGAATAATTAAGAGATTTTCTTTATTCCTTTAGTTAGTGGTTTAATAGACTCAAACATATAAACTTCATAGAATATATTAATAAAATGTCAATATGGAACAAACTTTAAGATGGGTTATATCTAGACCTTGGTTACAACCTTTTTGGGAAAAAACATTAAAGCTTTGCCATGTGGGTATGAACGTTGGAGGTGGATATGCAATCAAAGACAGTGGTGAAAAGCAGGCTCTATACTGGTATTTCACAAAAGTCAATATTAAAGATAATTATTGCGTGTTTGACGTTGGCGCCAATGAGGGACAATTTACAAACGATGTCATTGAAATACTTGGTGATAAGAGCCAAATATATTGCTTTGAGCCGCAAACTAAATGTTATGATATTTTAACTAATGAATTTTCACATCAAAATAATGTTTCAATTTTCAATTTTGCTTTAAGTAAAGAAAATACGACGGGTAGTATATACTTTTCGAGTGAAGGTGAAGCAATTGCATCTTTAACACTAAATATTTTGATTCAAAATGCTGGTGATGTGCGGCAAACTGAAATAGCGATTAAAACGCTTGATTCATTTTGTGCTGATAAAGGGATTTTAGAAATAGATTTATTAAAAATTGATGTAGAAGGACATGAAATAGATGTGCTTTTGGGTAGCGAGAGAATGCTTAAAAATGGCGCCATCAAATGCATACAATTTGAATTTGGTCAAACATGTTTATCTACAAGAATATTCATGCATGACTTTTTTGAGTTATTAGGTAATAAATATGACTTTTATCGTGTATTAAGAAATGGAGTGCATAAAATCAAAGATTATAACTATGGTTTAGAGATTTTTAAAATTACCAACTTTTTAGCTATTCAGAAACCCTAGAAACCGTAGAAACCCGGTTTCTTTGTAATTAAATAGGTAACTCAATCATAAACTCGGTTTTTTCTCCTAATGTAGAAATACAACTGAGCTTACCTCCATGAGTTTCCTCAACAATTTGACGCGCGATAGCTAGGTAATAACGATTAATTAACAATATTGTTTTTCTTGTGGGGTGGGCATCCTTGCCCGCCCTGTATGTAAACCTGTCCCATATCTTGCGGGGGGCGGGTTTAGGGGATTTTTGGTTAGGCTTTAGGTTGTTTGTTAACCCGCCCCTACGGTATCATCATCGATTACGGTATCATCGATTACGGTATCAACATCCACTCTAAAATTATGCCTGCGCGGCTTTCTTTCTGGCGCCCATTTTGTTGTTCGATATCTGTGGATATTCTCAGTTTGCGTGTGATTGCGTAACCTACTGATAATTTTGTTAATCCAATTTCTTCGTTTGATGCTGGCGCCACCCAAGTTTGTGTTAAGGAAATATCTCCACCCCCTCCGCGTGATAATACTAGTAATAGTTTGGCGCCTACGTTAACTCCGTTTGTAGAATCTTTTTCTGTGGATATATGACGATAACCTAAAACTGGCGCCACGTTTACATAACTTCCTAATGGACGTAGATAATAATTTATATCTCCACCATAATTGGTGTGTTTACCGTTGAATGTTGTGTAGTATTCACCGCTAATTGTAAATCTTGTTTTATCTATTTGTATATCTTCGGCGCCAACCTTCACTCCGACCGTAGGGAAATAACCAAAACGTAATCTGCTACGAAAACTAGGGTCGTTTTTTATATCTTCTAATACATTGGGTACTTTTCGGCGCCATCTTTGTAAAACTGGACTATTGTTGATTATCTCTGGACTTAAATCTAAATCTTGGGCGCCAGGTGATGGTGTTTGACTATAAGCTGGTTTTGGATTTATACATAAGCATAAAAAAACTAGTACAGATACATACTTATTCATAGTTTGTTTATATACATTAAAAAAGTGGCACTCCGAAGTGGCGCCACTCTAACTTATAACAAATTAAACCATAGCTTTAGAAATCCCCCCAACCCCCCTTGATAAGGGGGGCTTAAAGCACTCTTGTTCCCCCCTTATTAAGGGGGGTTAGGGGGGATTAACTTTAGCGGACTACACCGTGATTTGATGCAGCATCTATTGGTTTAATTAGATACAATCTGAGAATTTGCCAAGCACTAGAAGCGTAGTAAGGCAATTTTTGCAAGAATTGTAATGGCTTAGGAGTGTTGGAATTAGCGATTTCTCCTAATTTTTCGTTGTTTTTAACACAAACTTCTAACCGTTTGTAAAAGTCAGGATGGTCTGTATTCAACATTACGGGGAATACACGTCCTGCGGTTTTGTTGGTTTTGTCGATGACTTCGTACTCAAACTCACGAGTGTTTAAGCCAAGTGTTTCGTAAAAATCATTGCGCTGAATATCATTAAGATACATCGTCGCAAATACCGACAGTAAGAAGAAGCGACACCATAAACGCGCTCTCCAGTCATTGAGAGTTTGGGGTTGTGCGCGCATTACCGCATCAAAGAAGTCACCATGACGGTTTTCGTCTTGGCACCAGTTTTCAAACCAGCGGAAAATTGGATAAATTTCATGGCTTGGGTTTGCTTCGAGGTTACGGTAAATTGTGATGTAACGCCAGTATCCTATCTTCTCTGATAAGTAAGTAGCGTAGAAGATAAATTTGGGCTTGAAGAATGTATAACTGCGGCTTTTTGTCAAGAAACCCAAATCGAGCGATAAGTTGAAGTCAGACAGCGCTTTATTCAAAAAGCCAGCGTGACGTGCTTCATCGCGCGACATTAAGTTAAAGCCTTCAGCGAGTAAAGGATTTTTATCTTTTAGACGACGACCGAGTTCTTTGTAAAGCAAGAAGCCAGAGAACTCAGCAGTGCAAGAACGCTCTAAAAATTCAACGAACAACTTACGAGTTTCTCCATCAATGTGGTCCCAGGATTGTTCAAATTGGGCATCCCGAACAAAGTGATGGCGGTTGTAGTCAGCGCGAAACTCTTGCACAATGGCTCGTAGCTCATCTTCGTTGACCGAAAGATCCATACGCGCCATTTCATCAAAGTCGGTGGTATAAAATCGCGGGGTCAGCAGAGTTTCCTTCGCTGGAACCTTAGTCCCCGCACGCATTTCTTCAACACCTGGTTTTTTGAGAGAATCTACCATGTTTAAAATTGCTCTTGCCTTTAGTTTTATCTTTTAAGGTTCCAGAAAACAACCATTAGTTTCCTGGCAACGCCGAAAGCGCTCTTTTTTGATTTACAAGTATAAAACTAAGTCTACCAAGCCTTGGGTGCAAACCAGCAGGGTAAAAACGTTAAGAGTTGCAACAAAACTTCTTTTTACTTTAAAAATCGTGCCTTTATCCTCAAAAATCACCCGGTTGGGTGAATCGCATGGGTGAAGTTGAGTTGCGCTATTTCAACTTATCATTATATAAACAGGCGCCTTCTAGAAACCGGGTTTCTAAGAAAAATCGTGATTTTATTACAAGCTATGACAAAGAAACCCGGTTTCTTAAATATATTAAAAAATTAAATCGTAACCATATAGGTAAATAAATATGAACGCAGAAACTCTACAGGAAAAATCCAAAGACCGCTTATTTATGTCCTACATTTTTGCCGCAGGAATGCTACTAGGTTTTGGTGGACTACACCGACTCTATAACGGCAAAATTGGTAGTGGTATTTTGTGGTTAATTACCGGAGGATTATTTGGAGTAGGGCAAGTAGTTGATTTGTTCTTAATGCCAGATATGGTAGCAGAGCGTGAAATGCAAATGCGTCTCAAAGCAGGTTTATCTCCTTATGGAGTACCGATGAATCAGTCGGTTGTCGCATCCCAAGTTTACCAAGTACCTCAACAACAACTAATGGTAAAACTTATTGATGCAGCAGAGAAGAATGAAGGTAAAGTTACCGTTACCCAAGCAGTAAAAGCTACCGGATTAGGATTTGCAGAAATTGAAGCAGTGTTAAAAGAAATGCTTAAATCTGGTTATGTGAGAGTTGATAACGACCATCATACAGGCGCCGTTACCTACCACTTTCATGAAATTGCATAAAAATAACTTCTTGTGGAGCGGGCATCCCGAACCGCCATTTACAATTGGAACGGGCAAGGATGCCCATTCCACAAGGTTATTCCACAAGATAAATTATTGGAAGTTCCTAATTTCTACCCAACCACTTTTGACCATTCAAGCGATAAACCAATCTTGATACCAACATATCAAGCGTGACTTTACGCTCATCGATTAAAAATGATTCAAGTGTACTCGGCGCCTTACCTTCGTTACAAGAAAAAGCCTTCTTACCTTGAATATTTTCTTCAGGGAAATATAAATTGAACTGACGATAACCATTTTGCCAGCTACCTGCAACTTGCCAGCACTCACCTAACTGTATACCCTTGAGTGGAATTGGTTGCTTGGCAAACTTAAGTGATAAATCACGTACTCCCTCGGTTGCAATAGCTTTTTGTAACGCTGGAACATAATCTTGTTCCATAAATTCCAAAAATGGCTTATCTTCAACTGCAGGAGCTTTTTCTTTTTTAGCAGCAGGTTTTTTCTCTCCTGCTGGAGCATCACCACTTGCTTTCTCTTTTTTTGCCGCAGGGGGTTTAGAAGCGTTTGGGTTATCTCCACTTACAGCATCAGGGTCTGGAGCATTAGCTGTAGGGATATTAGTCGTTTCGGGTGAGTCAAGACCAGGAACCTTGTCCTCTGGTTGGTTTTGATTATTTTCTTCTGCCATAGCTCGCAGTTAATCCTTATATATATAGAAGATTCGAGCAATTCTCTTACGAAGACAAGAGCTAGCTCACCTTGAAGTCATCATCCCTATTTTGACATAGCACAGCGAAACCGATTGATTACAATCAACAACGGGATTAACTTAAATCTATAGATGGTAATTAAACGCTCCAAGCACATAGTGGCGCCGCTTAAAAGCGAGACCATAGTCCAGTAAATTCGTCTAAAGTAGCCGAAACAATCATTTTACCGATAACTCTCTATGCATGGCTCTTCCGTACTTTACGTGCTAAAATATTATAATAATTATTTTTTATTTCAGTAAAATCAGTTATGAAGAGGGTTTTGACCGAGCTGTTAAATTTGCCTGACGTAGTAGTAGAATCCAGTCTACAAGAGGGTGAAACCTTAATTTTATCAGTAACTAAAAAGACTAAAAGTGCAGTATGTCCACAGTGCGGTAAAAAGTCAGACCATCTACACCAAAATCAAAATTACTTAATTAAAAATTTACCGATGGGAGACAAGGAAGTTATATTGAATATAAATAGACGAAGATTTAAATGCAAAAAATGCCGTAAAACATTTAATGAAGAACTTGATTTTGTTGGAGCAAGAAAAAAGCATACGCATCGATATGCGGAAAATATTGTTAAACAGCTTATTCATAGTGATGTAAGTAATGTAGCCAAAAATAATGGATTAAGCGATGAAGAAGTTTATTCGATGCTTGAAGATATAGTTAAAAATTTGTTGCCAATAAATGTTAGTAATTTGGTAAGGTTAGGAATAGATGAAATAAGTTTAGTTAAAGGTCAAGGAAAATTTATTGTTGTGCTTGTAGATATAGATACAGGAAAATTAATAGGGTTAGTTAAAGAAAGAAAACAAGCTGATATAGAAAATGTTATGAGAAAGTGGGGAGAAGTAGTTCTAGAACTCCGAGAAGAAGTGAGTATGGATATGACGTTGCATTCCACCTGGAAAAATGGGGCAGCCTTGTTATTAAGATTTTGGGTATCACGAGATATCTCGTTCTGAAGGCTGCCCCATTTTTTTTTGGAGAGACCCGTGACCGGGAATTATAAAAGTTTAATTGATAAGATTTGCCCAAACGCCGTTGTCACAGTGGATAGATTCCATGTTACAAAAATAATACATGAAGAGCTAAACCAAGCTAGAATAGCAGAAAAAAAAGCAGCGTTGGAATTAAATGTTGAATCGAGAGAAAAAGTATTTGATAGTTTAAAAGGGAACAAATATACAATTTTAAAAGCAGAAGATAATCTAACTGATAAACAAAAAATAAAGTTAGATACAATTAGAGAAGCATCTCCTTTAATAGCAATAATGCATTCATTGAAAGAAGAATTCCGTAATTTCTTTGATACGACTGAAGACTCAGGAACAGGAATATTAGGGCTACTCGATTGGTTAAAAAAAGCTGAACCTTATTATCAAAAAAGTGTTAATACAATTAAACGGTGGTTTGGAGAAGTAGCAGGATACTTTGATAGAAAAACTACTAATGGAGTTGTAGAAGGAATTAATAATAAATTGAAGTTAATAAAAAGAAGTGGGTTTGGCTTTAAAAATTTTCGTAATTTTGAAATTAGAGCTTTACTTTCTTGGCACTATAATCTTAATTCAGCACGTTAAGTACGGAAGAACCGTACGCAAGAACCAACAAGATTATCTAGTTGTTCAAATTGACCTTTTCCCACAGGGACACAGAGAGAAAATTAATTTATATGTGCTTTTAATAATAAATTTTCTTGTATATTTTTCAAGCTACAATTCCTCAATTTAAGTGTATTATTAATCACTACATTTACTTAAGTCTATAGTTACAATAAATATGAAAAGAAACCCGGTTCCTGTGCATTCATTTTCGCAGACAAATTGTCTTTTTATAACAATATTGTAACGAAGAAACCCGGTTTATAAGATTTTATTTGTTGCTAGCAATTAAAGGAATATATACATCATGATAGCGAACATCGATTCATTTTATGATGACCAGTTTCGCGCATTAATTCAATTTTATTGTAATCAACTTGGATGGAAAATTGGAGATATTAATGATAGACGAGCTATCATTCGATTTCAAATGCAATCAGGTAGCACGCAAGTTCTTTTTATTATACGCTTTGAAACTACTTTAGAATTCTCTGTCCCCAGCGCTATTTACTATAATAGCACAGACAACGTTCCTGGGTGGATGTCTACAATGTTGTTGATGGAAAACAGTAAGCATAAAATCGGGTTTTGGTGTTTGGAAGATATTGAAGGAAGACAAGTAGTATCCATCATGCACAATGCTCAAATTGACACGATGGATATTGAAAACTTTCAAGTCATCATTAAAAATTTACTCTTAGCTTGCGATAAATTTGAACAAGAAATTGCCACCTTTTTCAAGGACTTAGAGTAAATTCAGGACAACTACCTTCAGGGGCAATTTGACGGTTATGAAATATACTTTCTGGCATTAAACATAAACTACCATCGAAGTATTTACATCTTGCACAGCAGTTACCAGCAGTTATCATTGGTGGTTTCTTCGGTATTTGTTTCTTTGTTATTGGTAGTAACATTAAACTATCTCGATGCCATTTGGCTCGAATAATACCTACTTGTGATAAAGTTTGCCAACGAGGGTCTGTATCTACTACTTCTTGAGGTATACGAATCCAGGCGCCGTCATGTTCTGCTACAATTTCTAATTCTACCTCTTTGGGGTGTTCTATTTCTACTTGCCGTTTTTGACTCAAAAAGTCTGGAAACACTCCATATTCTATAGTCTCCCCACAAGATGGAATATGCACAACATGATTTTTTTGTAAATCGGTTCGTGCTAAATCGTAAAGACTATCGGGCATTCCATGTATTAAAATTAAATGACGCGGCGCCACTTTAGCAATAACTTGTCCTATACCAATCCGGTCGGTATGAGCAGATAAATTAAATTTACGAATTTCCGCTTTTACTGTATAGTCCACCCCATCCATCGTCACAACTTCACCCGACTTCATACTTTGTAATAATCGTCCCGGTGATTCTTCGTCGGTATACCCACTCATAAAAATAGCCGCATCATCTCTTTCTAACAAAGATTTGGCATAATAAACTGAGGCACCACCGGTCAGCATTCCAGAAGAGGCAATAATTACACTAGGTTGAACCATTGCAAATGGACGTTCCTTAGTATCAGTAACAAAAATCACCTTTTTTCCATCACAGAACGGTGGAATACGACAATTTGCAGCAAAGTTACTAACCGCTTCGGGTAACAAATCTAAATTATCATTGAATACATCAGTAATCTTTCTCACCAACCCATCTACAAAGATGGGAATATTACTATTCGTGAATAAAGCGCTGGTTTTGAGTAGTAAAATAATTTCTTGGGCACGTCCGAGAGCAAAAGCGGGAATCAACACATTACCACCTTTGGCAACTACATTCCAAACTGCTTGCACTAACTCGGTTTCTTGCTGTTTGCGACTTGGGTGAATTGCGGCACCATAAGTTGCTTCTGTGATTAAAATATCAGCAGTGGGTAAATCAGCTAATTTTAGTCCCACCGTAGTTCGACTATTGGCAATATTATAGTCTCCTGTATATACTAAACTACGATTGCCATACTTTAAATAAATACAAGCGGCGCCTACAATATGTCCAGCATTGATAAACTTGACGGTTAAACCTGGCAATGGTTCAAATTCTACACCAATAGGTTGAGTTTCCAGGTGTAAAAGCGTTTGGTACAAATCTTGCTCTTCAAATAACGGTTCAAAGTCTTCATTCTTTAAATTTACCTTCAAACAATCTTCCAACATTACCCGTGCTATCGACCGAGTACCTGGAGTACAAATCATCGGTGTCGCTTTGAACATACGATGTAACACAGGTAAGGCGCCGATATGGTCGGAGTGCGCGTGTGTGATTAATATAAGATTAGGGTTTTTCAGCAATTCAAACGCTGGTAACGGATTATCCCCTTTCGGCCGAGTCCCCGCATCCAGCACTATTTCGTACTTTCCTATTTCTACTTTAAAACACGAGGCACCTATCGAACGCGCGGCGCCCAGAGGTGTAACCCTTAATATATCGTCTTCATTTTCCTCTTCGTCTTCATCTTCATCATCAAAATCATCATCATCTATATCACTATCATCACCCAATGCTGGTTGCTGATAAGACCCCAACTCGTAAATAAGTAAAGAAGTAGACCCAACAGTACCCTGAACTCGATACCTTTTCTCTTGTACCGTACCTTCCCACTCCAAAACCCCTGTGTACACATTAAATTCAGAAATTTTTATTCCAGGTATTCTCTCTAATATCAACGGTTCTAATTTTTCACGCCATACTTTTTCTAGTGTTTTCGGCGTAGCCACTGTAGTAGCTGTAGTAGCTGTAGTAACTAGAGCAGGAATTGCCACAGGTTCCACAACTTCCTCTGGTAACGGTACCGACACTGTTTGATTTTGGTAATCGGAATCAAATTTAGTTGCTGTAGTTACATATAACTTTCCAGAGATGAACTCAAAGTCCAATCGATAAATACTACTGACGTGTAAAATTTGTGCAGTAGTAAAAGTAACTTTACAGCTATTTGATACCTTAACTAAAATAGTGCCACGTTTAGCGACTTGTGTGACTCTGCCAATACAATAAGACTGTTGTGCTGACTCTACTTGAGAAATAATTGAAACACTCACTACAGTACCATTCGAGTCGGTAGCAGGAATACATATCCAAATACCTGCACCAGAAAACTCACTATTGCCCTTTATTTTAAGGATTTCACCAGTTATGGTTGTCAAACATTGGTTTTCAATGCTTCCTTCTAAACAGCAAAATATTTCTGTTGTTAAGTTTTGTTGAGTATCTGCCATAAAAATTCTAAAAAGTAATATAATCTAACCACTAAAAACTTCTAACTTAGAAAAAAGAAACCTGACATCAATAGCGAAGTCTGGTTTCTTTCTTTTTATTCACCTAATATACTATGGCTCGTCGATTTTATGTAATTCAACTTGGTTCTTACTGGAGTTTACCAAAACAAGAATATTTAAAATTATTACAACAAGGCGCCGTATCCAATCTTGTTGATATAGATTTAAACACATATCAAGCGCGCATAGTTAAAAAGCCACCATTACAAGCAAAACCCATAGACTTATCAGATTTTGAAATAGAACACTTTCAAATGGAACTCGAACACTTCATGAAAACGGGTGAGCAGACAGGTTTTGACGCAAAAGAATACGTCAATATCTTCTTTGAATAGCCAATAAATAGCCAATAAGCGTTGAAGCGCAAATTTTTCCGATTTTTCTAAGTAATTATACTTAAGCAAAATTTTGGCGCCAAGTCTGTGTGATATAAAGTGCCTATATTAGAGTCAAATCTCCCAAATAAGAAAGAATTTAGCCATTTAATGCGTAATTTTACCCAAGATCGCTCTAATTCTAAGTATTACAATATATGTATTATGTCTTCTATCACTTTTTATTAATTGACTATGAAATACTCCAATAAATTGTACGCATTGAGATTGTCATTGTTTCTCATTTTAAGCAATGTTTGTTTAAAAGTGTAAAAATAATACGAATAAATTTAAATTTATACTAAAACGTTAATTTTGTGCTATTACTCTTACTCTTATACTTGCAAGTCTTGTGACCAAAGAATATTCATGCTTGTACATTTAATTTCTTTTTTAAAACAATCTCCGAACTTATTACTCGTTATCTTATCTCAAGAGTTTTTTCTTAGAAAGACTAAGGCTAATACGTTACAGACATTGTTTCCACTCTACCGCATTGTAGGATTCGCAATCTGCACAATCACCCTTGCCTTAACCACAGGTTGTATCAAAGAACAAGCCAGTAAGCCATCTAAGTCTGACTCAACTACCACGTTATCTAATTCCGTGGAATCTTTTGCTTTACGCATCAGTGTACAACCCACTCAAAATAAAGCCCAGCAAGAACAGATAATTGCCCCTCTGGATGCCCACCTAGAGAAAGTACTGGGTCAGAGGGTCGATTTTCTGATTGCTAAAGATTACAAAGATAGTGTGGACATGTTGGTAGATGGACGAGCCAATGCCGCTTACGTTGGAGTTGTCTCGTACTTTGAAGCCTTGGAGCGAGGGGTAAAAGTCAAACCCCTCGTGGCTCCTATCGACCAATATACTGCTCGCCCTTGGTATCGTTCCTGCATCATTGTAGCTGCAAACAGCCCAATCAAAACCTTGGCAGACTTGAAGGGTAAACGTGTGGCTTTTGTTAACCGCTCTTCGACATCGGGCTATCTTATGCCCTTGGCAGCACTCAGACAACTAGGAATTGACCCAGAACGAGATTTTGCCCAGGTGCTTTTTGGTGGCACCCATGAGCAAACTGAGGCATTGCTGGGTAAAAATGGTGTTCATGCCATCGCTACTAATCTTGCTTCTTATAATAAGTGGAAACAACAGGGCAAGCTAACCTCTCAAGATTCCAGACTGTTGTGGGAGTCTACACCAGTTCCCCATGCTTCTGTGTTGGTTTCTCAAAATTTGCCCCCTTCCCTTATTGAAAAACTGAAGGAAGCTTTTCTCACCACTCCCCCAGGAATTCAAGACTTAATGGGCGCCGAGACTGCCGGATACACTCTGGTGGAAAGTGAGGACTATAATTCTTTTGGGCAATTGCGACATCAACTTAATTTGGTAAAACAGGAGAGTGCCCAATGAAAATCTCTATCAAGTTTGTGGCAATCGCAGCATCATTGGTAGGGGCAATCGCTTTGCTTTTTGGCGGTACTACCCTATGGCGCAATCACATCGAATCTATCACTCTAGAAAAATACAATCAGGCTAAACGAAGGATTGAACTAGCTACCCTGACGCAAAACCAACTTCATTTAGAAATTTTAGAATTGAAAGACCACATTTTGTTTCGGGATTTGGATTTACAAAAAGAAGATGAAGCTGATGCCGATCTTGATGTACTACTCGATGAGTTAAAATCTCTAGGATATACTCCAGATATTAAATACATCTATCAGAGGTCTGAAATTTTTGAACGGCTCGAAGAAAATTTAATTGAGTCGATTAGCCAAGAAGGCGTTGAGGAGTCGCCAGCAACAATAGCAGAACTTCAACAAGACTTCCGGGCTATTAACGGGTTTGGGCGGGATATTAACTTTTTTCTAGATAAAGTAGAGCAGCAGGCTTTGCAGCAGGCCAAGCAAGCCACACAAGAGCTAGAACAGGTACGGACAATCGCCATCAGCATTTCCTACGCCACCATTGCTCTTTTAATTGTGATGGTATTGGGGGTGTTCTGGCTGGTGTTGCGCCCGATGATTCAATCCCTCAAAGAACTTCAGAAAGGAGCTACAGAAGTTGGGGTGGGTAACTTAGCCTATCGTCTCAACATCCGCACCAACGACGAAATTGAGCAGGTGTCTCTGTCATTTAACCAGATGGCAGACAATTTGAATCAAGCTCAAACTATTCTGGAACAAAAACTTGCGGAACTTCAGGTTGCCAAAGAAGCCGCTGAGGTCGCTAACCGAACCAAAAGCGAGTTTCTCGCCAACATGAACCACGAACTCCGCACTCCCCTAAATGGCATCTTGGGCTATGCTCAAATTTTGCAACGCGACCCTGCCACCACTGAAAAACAGCAAAAGGGACTGGGCGTTATTCATCAGTGCGGCTCCCATTTGCTGACACTAATCAACGATATTTTGGATTTGTCTAAACTGGAAGTACAAAAGATGGAGCTTTATTCTCAGGACTTCCATTTAAACAATTTTCTTACTACCACTGTAGAAATATGCCGTATCAAAGCCGAACAAAAGGGTGTCGAATTTTATTACGAATTGGGTGAAAATTTGCCCATTGCTGTTTGTGCCGATGACAAACGCTTGCGGCAGGTATTGCTCAATCTTCTGAGTAATGCTATAAAATTTACTGACTTTGGCAGCGTGAGATTTACAGTTGATGCCGTGGAGAATAATAAGGAACAGGAAAATATTTTATCCACACGCCTTCGTTTTCAAATTCAAGATACGGGTATTGGTATTCCTGCCGAAAAACAAGAAGCCATTTTTTTACCCTT
This sequence comes from Dulcicalothrix desertica PCC 7102, assembly GCF_003991905.1. Classification (GTDB taxonomy): domain Bacteria; phylum Cyanobacteriota; class Cyanobacteriia; order Cyanobacteriales; family Nostocaceae; genus Dulcicalothrix; species Dulcicalothrix desertica. Next base: position 431,816 of record NZ_RSCL01000003.1, read on the forward strand.
TGAGCAAGCAGGTAAGCGAGATCGTAACAGCGAAGGAACTGGGTTGGGGCTAGCTATCAGTCAACAAATTGTTCAAATGATGGGCAGTTCCATTCAGGTTAAAAGTACATTAGGTCAGGGTAGCATCTTTTGGTTTGAAGTTGAGTTACCTAGCGCTGCTGATTGGCTTGCCCAATCTACGACTATTCACCAAAAAGTCATAGGTTATCAAGGGGAACGGCAGAAAATTTTGGTGATTGATGATCGTGTCGAAAACCGTGCTGTGGTGATAGGAATGCTTGCTCCTCTTGGTTTTAAATTAGCAGAAGCTGAGGATGGTCTTCAGGGACTCGACAAAGCTATTGAGATGCGTCCCGATTTAATTATTACTGACGTAATAATGTCTCAAATGACTGGCCTAGAAATGACTCGGCGCCTGCGTCAATTGTCAGATTTTGTCAAAACCCCAATTATTGCATCCTCCGCTAGTTTATCTCAGGTAGAGATGCAAGAAGCACTAGACGCTGGTTGCAATGCCTTTTTTCCTAAACCAATTGAATTTACCGGATTGCTGAGTGAGTTACAAAAATACTTGGAGTTGAAGTGGACTTATGAAACTACACCCGAAGCCACTGCAACTAGCACCATTGTTTCTGATGAGGCAGCTTATTTAGTGCCGCCAACTGAAGAATTGACAATTCTCTACCAAGCCGCTCAGGACGGGTTTATGGCAGATATTCAGCAGGAAGCTAATCGCTTAAAACAATTTAATCCCCAGTATACGCCCTTTGCCAACAAACTATTAGAACTGAGTCAGAAATTTGACGACGAAGCAATTCTTAATTTGCTGAAACCATATATTTAATAACGCTACGCAAAATTGAATCTGACAAATCTCTACTTTTTATAATTATTTTTTAGGAGAATACACATGTCTAATACTCAATCAACTCCAACTGGAACAATTTTAGTTGTAGATGATAATCCCACCAATATTCAAGTGTTGTTTGACTTATTAAGTGAGATTGGTTATCGGGTTGCAATTGCCAAAAGTGGTGAAGCTGCTTTGCAACGTCTTCAGTCCTTCCATCCTGATATTATTTTGTTAGATGTGATGATGCCAGGAATAGACGGGTTTGAAACTTGTCAACGGCTTAAAGGTAACTCTGCCACTAACGATATTCCTGTGATTTTCATGACGGCACTTTCTGACACGGTGGATAAGGTCAAAGGCTTGAGCTTAGGCGCCGTGGATTATATTACAAAACCCATCCAGCATGAAGAAGCACTAGCGCGAATTCGAGTCCATTTGCAACTCAGTAGTACCCAAAAAACACTAGAAAAACGTACTTATGAACTATCTCAGACATTAGATAATCTCAAACAAACCCAAGCACATCTTATACAAAGCGAAAAAATGTCCTCTCTTGGTCAACTAGTGGCAGGTGTGGCACATGAAATTAACAATCCTGTTAATTTTATCAGTGGAAATCTTCCTCCTGCCGAAGAACATATTCGCGATATAATGACTTTTATTAAATTATACCAGGAATGTCACCCTCAGCCCCATCCTAAAATTCAAGCATGGATGAAAGAGGTAGATATAGAATATTTAGAAGAAGACTTGCCTAAACTGATCGATTCGATGAAATTAGGCTGCGAGCGTATTTGTAAAATCGTCCTTTCTCTAAGAAACTTCTCCCGCCTAGATGAATCAGAATGTAAACTTGTGGATATTCATGAAGGGCTTGAAAGCACCCTACTAATTTTGCAACATCGCCTTAAAAACAAATCAAACCAACCTAGCATTCAAATCGTGCGAGATTATGAACAGCTTCCCCTTATAGAATGTTATCCTAGTCAAATCAATCAGGTATTCATGAATATTCTTAGCAACGCTATTGATGCCTTGGAAGAACAGTATTTACAATATAGTCCTAAACAAATTTCATTAAATCCTAGTATTATCACCCTACGAACTCACCAATTATCCAATCACACTATTGCTATTCACATTGCAGACAATGGTTTTGGTATTCAGGAAAATATTCGCTCCAAACTCTTCGATCCCTTCTTCACGACAAAACCAATCGGTAAAGGAACTGGATTAGGGCTTTCTATTAGCTATAAAATTGTTACAGAAAAACATGGTGGCAAACTTTATTGCCAGTCAGTATTAGGACAAGGTACTGAGTTTATTATTGAAATTCCGGTTCGACTATTGTATTTAAACTCAAAATAACAATTTATTTAAGTAGATTTAATACTGAACAACTTCTTCCTGAAATCCATACTTTTCGTCTAAACACCAACTTCTTATATCCCTAGATTTTCCATCATAAACAGAAACTATAATATACGAATATGAGTGCCAAGCATATTCACGGTCAAACTCAGAAGGAACTGCTAAATTATCAACGTGTGAATGAAATATGCCGATAATATTTAACGACTCCTCTCGTGCTTGCTTTTGTGCTACCATTAAATCCCTAGGCGAAATTGTATACCTACTATTACGACTCCCTTCTTGATTTGTAAATATAGTCGGTTCTTCTTCCGTATTCCAAACATTCTTTGTTGTAATAACTGTGACACATTCCTTATTACTCCCCGAAGCTATACCAAGTAAAATACCACAACACTCTTCAGGATAGGCGCCTTCTGCATGGTTGTAAATAATTTGTAAATGTGAGGTAGTAAGTTGTATCATGTGGAGTTTAGTAAAAAATATTACATCCTAAAATTTATTATTGAATTTTGTAATTAACTCATCTATCGCTGCTCTCACCTCCACAGCTTTACTTACCAAACGGTCATAATCTTCAATAGGTAACATTTGTAACTCGTAACTGAGTAAAAGAAAGTATTGAACTTCTGTAGCATTATCGCTTGCTAATTCCAAATAATTAATCTTTTCTTCATAATCTTCCCTATCATATCCCTGAGCAATTTTAATTGGAATAGCAGAACAAGCTAAACGTATTTGCTGCGTCAAACCCAAAATTTCCACTTCTGGAAACTCTCGTGTCGCTTGATAGACAGCAACTGTTAACTCATGGGCTTTTTCCCATTCTTTGATTTCTCGAAAGTCGGTCATGTGGTTTATAAAATATTTGTCTATTCTTAGAATTGTCTCAAAATCATAACAAATATTTACGCTTTTTTCTATAATGAAAATATTTGGGAATAATCTAAAGGAAGTATTAAATTTTGTTTATATAAACTATAAGTTTATTTGATGTTTTATTAATATTTTAATTTTCTTGCCATTTAAATGTCTAAACATCTATATATACAGGCGCCGAATCTGGTATATTTGCCGTAGAAATACTGAAAATGTATGATTGTGACAGTAGCGTCCTTTAAAGGAGGAGTGGGGAAGTCAACGACAGCACTGCACCTAGCAACGTATTTACAAACACAAGCTGATACGTTGTTAATAGATGGTGACTTAAATCGTTGTTCATTAGATTGGTCAAATCGTGGTAGTTTACCTTTTAAAGTCGCAGATGAAGAAAAAGGAGTAAATTTAGCGAGTCTTTATGAGCATATAGTTATAGATACTCCAGCACGACCATCACTGGGTGATTTAAAAACATTAGCGCGTGGGTGTGATTTACTAGTTATTCCCACAGCACCGGATGCAATGTCTATGGCAGCGACTTTACAAATGTTTGGCGCCTTAAAAGGAGTTAAAGCGAAGTATCGTGTGTTACTAACATTGGTTCCACCGTATCCAAATAAAGCAGGAGAAGAAGCGCGTATAACGTTGGAAAGTATTGGAGTGCCATTGTTTAAAACGAGTATAAGGCGCCTCAGTGTATTTCAAGATGCAGCATTAGAGGGGGTGCCAGTCAATGTAGTCAAAGACCCAAAAGCGAAAATTGCGTGGAGAAGCTATGTAGAAGTAGGGAAAGAAATTTGCAACGGATGTAACGGATAGGAATACTATAAATAACTATATGAGTGAAAAAAAGAAGGGTAGTCGTTTTGATGATTTGATTGATGCAGCGCGTAGTCGTAAGCAACGCGATGAGTTCCCATCGATTGTAGAAGAAGACAAATTGGGTATAAAGAGTAAGAGTACAGACCCTAACTATATTCGTACAACTATTTATTTACCAAAACAGTTACATCGAAGAATGAAGGCAGCAGCATTATCTCAAGACCGACAAATGAGTGATGTTATCGCTGATTTAGTCGAACAATGGCTTTTAAAGAGTTAAAAGTGTTGAGTGCTGAGTTCTGAGTGCTGAGTTGCTATTTATATAATTTTATTCGTCACCCCGTCAGTTCTTTACTCTCAATTATCTCAGCACTCAGCACTTTCTACTCAGCACTTTCTACCAGCACTTTCTACTCAGCACTCTTAAAATACTACTTCTTCTCCTTTTTCTGTGAAGCGGACGTTTCTAATTTTCCATTTACTGTTGCTGGTTAAAGTTCTACTGACACTGCCAAATATAGCTGAGTTTTCACAACTTGAGAGCGAACTTAATGACCGTTTTGAGTTGGGTGCTACTCGTAAGTCTACTGTTGCTGTACCATTTTGAACACTGACACGATACCCAGATAAGCTAAAGTCTCCGTCATTGTGTCCTTCTAATGCTCTACCTACTGCCCCTGCAACGGGTTCATCCGCAGGAACGCTTGTTTTTTTCGGCACAAAATCTTGGCACTGTGAATCAATAGTATATACGGTAACGTCTACTGTTTTTCCTGTTGGCGCCTCGGTTGCTGTGGGAATAGCGTTATAAGTAAGTGTTTTAGAATTTGGTGTTTCGGTTAACTTGGTTTTTTCGCGTAATTTTGCTGCACTCGGTGAGGGAGATGGGGAAAGACCTGTTGTAACGGAAGGCGCCTCACTTGTTGGCGTTGGTGTTACAGTAACAGTAGGAGTTTCAGTTGGTGTTGCTGCGATAATATCGGGTGTGGGTGATGCTGCGACACTAGGTGTAGTTGTCACGGGTGCTTCACTCGTTTTTTCATTTGGGTTCGATGCACAGCTACTAAGACTAGCTACTACTGTCACAATAAATAAAGGAACAATCAGTTTTTTTACAACTTTCATAATTTGCACGCTCTCCTGCTGCCTTGGGAGTTAACATTTAACTTCAGTGTGGAGGATAAAGTTTCCGTATAATTTTGCAGTCAATCGGGAAAATAAGAAAGGGGGGAGACAAAAATATTTTAACTATTTTAAATTCCCGTACTGGCGCCGATACTCCGTATAACCTTATCTTACATGCGCGCTATACTTATGTGTGTTTGCCTTATATCATTCAATCAAATAATATAAACCCCATAGTTTGAGTTTATGAGTGAAGCCTATGTCTAATTATAATAGTACATACGAACCTCGTCAAGCTGAGTGGGACAATGTACTTATAGATAAATATCCAGCAGCGAAATGGAAGCAATGGAAAGCTGGTTTATCAGATGAGTCAGTTAAATTAGAGCGCGAGTATTTACGCATGAAGCACTCGGTTCAAGTTGCTAATTCAGCGTTATTACTAGAAAAAATAAAAGTTAAGCTAAAATTAACCAGTTCTAAATCTATTGGATTACAGGGTACTTTTCCTTGTAAACCGGGAGACGTTGGTAAAAAAGGTTGTCCGAATAAACAGTATACTATTTCTTTGGGATTTACAGCAAATGATGTTGGTTTAAAGCTTGCTGTGGCAAAAGCACGCGAATTAGATTTGTTGTTAGTCACCAAACAATTTAAATGGACTGCTGAGTTGCTGGGTAAACAAGCGCAGAAAATACTTCCAGATACAGAAAAAGCACCAAAGCTAATTTCTGAATTAATTGAAGAATATGAAAAAGCGTTTTGGAAGACTCATGAAAGAAACCGTCAAGGGATACGTACTTGGGAAAGTCATTATTTGCGACACTTAAATAAATTACCCCAAAACGAACCTTTAACTCTAGAAGCCATAGAAACAGCTTTAGAAAAAACTAAACCCAACACTTCCTCACGCTTTTACTTATCCTGGCAACTCAAAAAATTCTCCGAGTTTTGCGGTATAGACGCTGCAAAAAATATTACCGCTTATGCCACCCCAAATCCGGCGCCAACAATTAGAAGAATTCCTACAGACGAGGAAATCATTGAAGGATTTAATATAATAGGGGCGCCACTTTCTCAGTATGCTAGTAAAGAAAATATTACATATCCTGACCAATGGCAGTGGGCATATGGAATGTTAGCAACATACGGACTAAGACCACACGAACTATTTGCAGTAGACCTAGAAGCATTTACAAACCCCGAAAACACCTTCCACCTCATCAAACTCAACCCAGCATTAACCCAAGGAACCAAAACCGGAGAACGTAACTGTGGAGTTCCTCCCTTATACCCACACTGGATAGAACTATTCGACTTAAAAAATATCAAGGCGCCTGCTCTAGGTGGTACTCTAGAAAATCAAACGGCCAAACTCCACACCCGTTTTAGAACAGTAAAACTAGACTTTCGTCCTTACGACCTACGTCATGCATACGCAATACGTGGACACCGTTTAAGAGTACCCATCAAAACAATGTCCGATTACATGGGACACACAGTCAACGAACACACAAAAACTTACCAACGCTGGATGAGCGAAGATGCTAACCTAGAAATATATAAAGAAGTAGTAATTCATCGAGTTGGCGCCAGTAAAGAAGCGATGAAAGAACGCATCCAAGAACTAGAAGCCGAAAATTTATCATTAAAAGCCGAAAACCAAACCCTAAAATCAATCTTAATCAAACATCAACTAGAATTCTTAACATAACTCTCTTGTGGAGCGGGCATCCCTGCCCGCCCAACAAAATTATAATAAAATATGCTGAAAACCCCGTCTTTTAAGACTATCCATTACCCGGTTCTTTCTCAACAATACTAAAACTTACTTAACAACCAGCTAAAACTTACTTAACAGTAGTTGACCTGCATTGCTAGGTATAGTTTTGGAGTGAGATAGTAATCAGGGTGGTGGATAATGGAAAAATGGGCATCAAAAGAATTGGAACACGTAGACCTAGGAGATGCACGACGAAATAAACGTAGGAGTGCGTATAGTAGAAGACTTGGCAGCACAACCAACTAGCAGTGTTCCTCAAGCTTGTGGAAGTGTAGCCGCAACAACAGCAGCCTATGATTTTTGGAGTTCACCGTACTTTAAACCTGATGATATACGAGATGGGCATATTAAAGCGACTTTGGAAAGAGTCAAAGAACATAATATAGTTTTGATGATTCAAGATACAACAAGTATAGATTTGACAACTCATCCAGCAACAAAAGAAATTGGGTATTTAGATAACAGATATTGCTTTGGCTTAAAAGTACATTCAACACTTGCAGCAAGCATAGATGGAATACCTCTAGGAATAGTTAATTAACAAGTTTGGGCTAGAGATATAGAAGATGCGCGGAATAGCGAAAAAACGACATAAACGAAAAATAGAAGAGAAAGAAAGCCAACGTTGGTTAGATGGATTAGAGCCAACACAAGAGTTCGTACCATCAGAAATAACAGTTGTAACAATGGCAGATACTGAGGCTGATATTTTTGAGTTATTTCACATAAGTCAAATCGAGACAAAGAAAAATTTCTGTGTTCAATGTGGCTTTTACGAACATGCCGGTATCGGTGCCGCAAAAACAATCCGAGATCGAGTAATCGAATTAATAGAATATCAAAAGGTACACGGGGACTGCGTGGAAC
>NZ_RSCL01000003.1:439525-459223 GCF_003991905.1 Dulcicalothrix desertica PCC 7102
TTAACGCAGTTTGCCCGAAACGCGAAAAAACGTCAGGAGAAATCAGCGCGCTCTACGAAGAGCAAACGTGTTGAGCCTGGGAACCTAAAATCTAAGGGTGAAAATCCTGAAACTGGGATACAAGAGGACATAGCCTAAAATCTCTTGTGAATCTCTGTGGCTTTAGCCCAGAAAGAGTCAATTCCTAACTAATTCCATCTTTTGGATAATCTGCTCTTGACGAGTTTTACCACAAGGTTCAGCACTTTGACAATCATTTACATTTGCCAGTCCATAAGTCAAACGCACTCTTTTATTCAAATAAGCTTTCTCCTGTCCACAGATACCAAAGTCGGCGCCTAATTCATGCTGCTTACCTTTATCATCAACAATAGAGACATAACACAGCAAATCACCATTTATAATTTTTTTAACTGTCCCCAATGCTGGTAGAGTTGCTGTTTTAGTCCCAGCACCAATCACTTCCATGTTAGAAATGAGATTAACTCTCTGTTTTTTATTACAAGGTACCCTACCTTGACATTCTGGACTGTTTATGCTGGACACTTTATAAGTCAAACGAACTTTTTTGTTTAAATAAGCTTTTTCTTGTCTACAAATACTAAAATCTGCACTTAGGTTATGCAATTTACCTTTGTTATCAGCAAGAGTTACATAACATGCATTGTCACCATGTTCAAGCTTTTTAACTATACCCGTTGTTGGCTGTACGGCTTTCTTCTTACCAGTTGGTGTTGCTTCGGTTACTGTATTCATTGACGTTGTAAGTATCGCAGAGCAAGCGATAGAAGCAATAATTGGTATAAAATTTTTCATGTAAAACACTTGTTCTCAATTTTCAAAACTTTGTTCTAGAGTAGTTTAGAACAAAACATCTTACTCAAATCTTGTTTTTTTATTAACAATGTATATGTATACTAAAGAATATGGTTTAAAAGTATCTAATTGGCTTCAGGGTAATTTAGATTACTTCCTTAGATTAAATTCTGCTAATCAACTATATAGTCATTGAAGCAAAATATGAAGATTTAACACGAGGTTTTACTCAACTCGTAGCTGAACTAATAGCACTCGACCAATGGGAAGGAGCAACTACAGTTTCTCAACAACCAATTCTAATAGGGGTTGTCACCACAGGTACAATTTGGCAATTTGGTAGATTAGACCGTACAGCAAAACATTTTGAACAAGGTATTAATAGTTACCGTGTTACTGAAGATTTAGAACAAGTTATGCTAATTTTGGTTGCTGCTTTGAAAGGCGCCGATTAAAGGATTGATAAAAATTAAAAGGATGTGCTTGTAAAATATTTAAATGTTTAGATGTTTAAATATACCTTGCAGGTTGGATGGAGTGTAACGTAACCGAACATTCATAAAGCTTTGTTGGGAAGCGAAAAGCCGCAACACCCAACCTACGATTATTTATAAGAAAATTCCTACTGGTTCATGTCATTAATTCTGGGGTGTAGAGACGCTCCTTATCGCTTTTCTACAAGATTTTGATTTTTATGCAACTCTCCAAAACTTATGACACGGACTACTAGGAACTATTTAAATGAGTCAGTTTAATTCAAATTTAGTTTTGTTGAAGTCCAGCTTGTACTCGCGCACCATAGTCTCGGTCACACTGTGTTAAATGACCTATCATTCGTTCTTGAATATCTGGATTACATTTTTTAAGCTGTGTGACAAGGTTTAATATCAGGTCATCACGTTCAAAGTCATTGAAAGTGCGATATCTTTCACCTGCTTGTTGGTAGTCATTAGTGCGACTAATTTTTTGACGCATGACTTTACCTTCAACATAAGGTGTATGAGGTACATTATTTTTTGGCGCCTCTTTTAAACCTTTCATGCTACTTGGTTCATAATTAACATGAGGATTTTCTCCTGCTGCTGCACCATCAACAGCATAAGCCATTTGACCATCGCGTTGATTTGTTGCAACGGGAGTCTTTGGTTGGTTAATTGGTAGTTGGAGATAATTGGTTCCTACACGATAACGTTGAGTATCTGAGTAAGAGAAAGTTCGACCTTGAAGTAATTTATCATCAGAAAATTCTAGCCCATCAACTAACACACCTGTACCGAATGCAGCTTGTTCAACTTCAGCAAAATAGTTAGTTGGATTTTTATCAAGCACCATTCGTCCGATGGGCAATAACGGAAATTGCTCAACGGGCCAAATTTTGGTTGGGTCTAATGGGTCAAAGTCCAGTTCCGGATGTTCATCATCAGACATGATTTGCACGCAGAATTTCCATTCTGGATATTCACCTCTTTCAATTGCTTCGTGCAAATCTTCTGTTGCGTGGTTAAAATTCTTTGCTTGAATTTCTTCTGCTTGAGCTTGAGTTAAAAACTTTACTCCCTGCTTCGGTACCCAAAAGTATTTAACTAATGTTCCCACACCATCAGCGTTAACCATTTTATAAGTGTTAACACCTGAACCTTCCATAAATCGATAGTTTTGAGGAATACCCCAAGGACTAAACAACCATGTAATCATGTGCATCGATTCGGGAGTTAAGCTGAGAAAGTCAAATATACGGTTTGGGTCTTGACGGTTGGTAATTGGGTCAGGTTTAAAAGCGTGAATTAAGTCAGGAAATTTGATAAGGTCTCGAATAAAAAAGATTTTAAGGTTATTTCCGACTAAATCCCAATTTCCATCTTCAGTGTAGAACTTTGTTGCAAACCCGCGCGGGTCACGGAGAGTTTCTGGTGAGTTTCCTCCATGAGTCACTGTTGAAAAGCGAACAAAGGTAGGAGTAATTTTACCTTTCTCTTGAAACAACTTCGCGCGCGTATACTTACTCGCTGGTTCATCCCCTATTGTACCGTAAGCTTCAAAATAACCGTGGGCGCCTGCACCACGTGCGTGAACAACACGTTCAGGAATACGTTCACGGTCAAAGTGAGTGATTTTTTCTAAAAAGTTATAATTTTCAAGTACTGTTGGACCTCTTTCACCTACAGTCCGTGTATTTTGGTTATCAGATACTGGGTGACCTTGACGATTTGTTAAAATGAGTTCCTCATTACTCATTGACCCTTGCTGTTGATTATCCTGCACCATATTAGCCCTTTAATCTGAATTTAAAAATAATACCCAAACTCAATTAGCCGCACATAGTTTTTCATAGGCGGCAACTAAAAGGTATTACTATCTCTTATATAGAAATAACTACTTATCCTATTCTTCAACCTCTCGCCAAAGAAATAGCTTAATTCATATTTTAAAACCCTTGTCATCCTTGTTAAGGTACAATCATACAAAAATAATCCTGCTATAAATCAAACCTCTAGCTATTTCTAAAGCAACGTGACTTTAGTTATGCTCTTTATCACACTTTTTACTCATTTACTGTACAAATATAAGTTTTAAGATTGATTTTACTCATAAATAAGCGCAGACTTATAAAACTATGAAACTGCTGTTTAAATCTAGCAACTTTTAAACAAAAAATAAACATCTAAAATTTATTGTAGGATGCGTATTCTCACCTATCCTAATTTATAAATATAACCAGCTAGCAAACTTTTTCGTGTTGTAAAAGCTTAAATGTAATACCAAAATTAAACAGCATCTTTAATGTGGCGCCACTATATAGCAATCCTAAATCATTTGTAAAATTCGTAGGTTGTAGAGACGCGATTAATCGCGTCTCTACGCGGATATAATTTTTACAACTCATATAGGACTGCTATATATATTATATTAACTTAGGTTCGCGTTAAACTAAGCGTATCTAAAAACTAAAACTGCAATAAATTTTTTGAATTGGACAACTGTTCAGTCTTACAACTTACCAAGCTATCCAACTGTGCTTTGAGTTATGCAAACATAGCTCGTTCTATCAAGAAAGTACAAATGTTTATAGGAAAGTTTATCTGGTAAGGGAATTACATGTAAATAGTCCATAAATTAAGTACTGTATATCTTTTTTGGATAATATTGAGAATATATCCTTGTTCTTTGATACCTACCGTGTTTATGCTTTTATAGCATCTAGATGTTTAGATGTTTATTTGGAGACAGGCGCCACTTCTAAAGCACCGATATCAAAATGGTGCGTCAAAGCACATGATTTTTCGTTTTGTTGAAGATTGTAATAGCTTTGACGCACCCTATTCCTTGATGCTTTGATGTAACATTAATTATCTTGTATTATATATAATTGTAATACTTTAAAACTGTATTTATATTTCTACATGTGCGTGTTTTATCTAGTCGAGTAGATTAATTTTAACAGTTTTATAGTACTATAAAGTATTTTATTACCAACGATTTTACTCCAGGCGCCAGATTTTTAGTTATATCGTATAAAGTTTACACTATAATTATTTTAAAACTTATGAAAGAAATGAATTATAGTAAAAAATGGATAATAGTCACCTGGAAATAATACTTAAGATTAAAGCGGGTCAGCGATTAACTTCCGAGGAACGCATGGAATACTTAAAAAAGAATTTGACTTATCTTAAACAATCAAACGGAAGAGATATTGCGCGCAATAATATTTTAGATGTTATGGCAGTCAATATGGCAAAATTACCCGATAACGCAGAAATAACTAGGCATAATGAAGCTTTATCACAATATTGGCAGCAAGTAGCTATTGAACGTCAAGAGTTTGGAGATAAGTTTGACAAAATCATGAATGAATTACGAAATCGTGATTGTGGCAACAGTTAATGACAGTAAATTAAAGCCTGTACTTGAATAGTATATTTGTATTTTTGTGAAGATTCTGTATACTATACAATAATTTTCGCTCAACTTAATGACTAATTCGCTCATATATTATAGTTGAGACCCGATAACATCATCTATAGGAGCTGATACCAATCATTTAGTTTTGTTACGTACTATTTACAGTCTTATATTTTTAGGGCTATTAAAGAACTTATATACTATACAATATTTAGATAAAAGCGTCTGGAGATAATTGGATGACAAACCCAGGACAACCATCAAGCGTTGAGGAGCGCTTAAATCGTTTAGAAAATTTAGTTCTTAATGTTGGTGAAACAATGCTCACGCAAAATAATAGTTTTGCAACTCTTACCACTATCAATGAGCGATTGGCTGAGAAAACTACTGACCATGATAATACTCTAGCTACTCTTATTGAGCGATTAAACGAGAAAACGACCGACTACGATAATACTTTAGCGACTCTTGCTGCTATCAATGAGCGATTAGCTGAGAAAACTACTGATCATGACAATACTCTAGCTACTCTTACTGAGCGATTAGCTGAGAAAACTTCTGACTATGACAATACTTTAGCTACTCTCACCGCTATTACCCAGCAATTAAACGAAAAAACTTCTGGGCATGACAATACTTTAGCTACTCTCACTGCTATTACCCAACAATTAAACGAAAAAACTTCTGGGCATGACAATACTTTAGCTACTCTCACCGCTATTACCCAGCAATTAAACGAAAAAACTTCTGGGCATGACAATACTTTAGCTACTCTCACCGCTATTACCCAGCAATTAAACGAGAAAACTTCTGAACATCATAACAATATAGATGTTTTGGTTGCGAATATTATCCAATTAACTGAGAGTGTTAACGACCTCAAAAATACCGTTGATATCCAGACTATTAATATAAACAGTTTGAGTGCTGAGATTGCAAAAATAACAGAGCAAGCAGCACAAGATAGACAGCAAGCAGCTATTGACCGTCAAGAATGGCGAAACCGCATTGACCAAATTTTGAATTATTTACGTGACCGTAATGGTGGAAGCAGTCCACCGTAATAAATTTAATTTAGTTGTACAACTAACTAGTCATTTGTGTTATTGTTTTGGAAAATAGGTGCCAAGGAATTCTAACTCTCTTAAATCTTCTCTGTGTCTCTGTGGTAAAAAACTTATATATTTTTTACCACAGAGAGAAAAAGTATATATATAGCAATTCTATATGAGTTATAAAAAATTATATCCTCGCAGAGACGCGATTGAACCCTTGTCTCTACCGGAGCGCAAATTTTATAACTGATTACGTAAGGCTATATATCACATTTTATAGTAACTCATAATTTTGCATTAATACATCTTAAGTTGTAATAAAAAATCCTTTTTACGGTTGCTGTATACCAGCGATAAATTTTATGCAGTTTAAAATTTTACTTTTGTAAGAATACAGGAAACAATACGTGATAATAGGCGCCTCAATAACCTATAATTACTCTTTGAATAACTTCCCTACATCAGACAAACTACCATACCTATAAAATTCACCTAAAATCAAGTTAATTTAATTAAGCCAATTTGGTTTAAACTTGTATACGCTCACCAATATTATCCTAAATCAGGCGCCTTTTTTTATGCTTCATTCTAGACTAACTCAACCCACCCCACCCTTCTCTCATCAATTATCCTAGCATAAATACCATAATTTATGTATTTAGTCAATAGGTTTTGTATAAAATACTCGCAAAACGTTACTAAAAAAAGTAAGTAAAAAATAAGAAAATAGAATTAGTATAGAGGCTGAAAGAATTGATATGAAAGGGAAAGGGGAAGTAAAAACACGCAGGGTACTTGCCCAGCATTGGCTCAAGAGTGAAAGTGCTTTAGAGAACATAGTACGTGCAGCAAGGTGTACTAAGGATGATAGGGTTTTGGAGATAGGTCCCGGAACTGGAGTTTTGACACGCAGGATTTTACCCTTAGTACAGGCTTTGATTTCTGTAGAAATTGACAGGGATTTGTGTAAGATGTTGGTAAAGGAGTTTGGGAATAGGGAGAATTTTTTACTGTTGCAAGGTGATTTTTTGGAGTTGGATGTAGAATCTCAACTTGGTAGTTTTGAGAAGTTTCAGAATCAAAATAAGGTAGTAGCCAATATTCCGTATAATATTACTGGACCGATTATTGAGAAGTTATTAGGGACGATTGCGAATCCGAATACAAAACCGTATGAGTCGATTGTGTTATTGATACAGAAAGAAGTAGCTGAAAGGATTGTTGCAAAACCTGGTGGTCGAACTTTCGGCGCCTTAACTGTAAGAGTACAATATTTAGCACAGTGCGAATATGTTTGTACAGTTCCAGCAAAAGCTTTTCATCCGGCGCCGAAAGTGGATTCAGCAATAGTAAAATTAGTACCACGACAATTAGAAAATCTTGCTAATGACCCAAAGTATTTAGAGACTTTAGTAAAATTGGGGTTTGGTGCAAAGCGTAAGATGTTACGGAATAATTTGCAAAGTATTATTGAGCGGGATGAGTTGACTACAATTTTGGAAGGATTACATATTAACCCTCAAGCACGGGGTGAAGATATTGGGGTTGAACAATGGGTAAAGTTAAGCAATGAATTAAAAGAAAGAGCAAAACAAAATAATGCTTTAGAGGATGATAGTTTGTCAAAAGCTACCAATGATGATAAATTTGATGACTCAGATATTAATGTTGATGATGGGCATGACGTTTAAGACATTTCATAAAATACAAAAGTACCACCTAATGGACAATAAAGGTTTTGAATGCAACCGAACTTTGAAGCGATGACAAACAAAGAATTATTAACTTATATAGGCGCCATTCTAGCATCTGGAATATCTTAAAAAAGCATTTATTTTGTACTTACGCGAACTATACAGGATTGGTGTAGTATGCTGATTAAAATGTGAACCGTGGTTCACATTTACATTTCTTCAACTTGTCCAACATGTTATTTAAGTTAACGTTTGGTATGCAAGCGCGCTCGCTTCACCTCGCTTCTGGTATGATTGTCAGGAATAAAGGCAAAATACTCAGCTAAGGCTTTGATAAATTAAAGAAAGTTTTATTGGTAAAATTATAATTGTAAATTATATATAAAATATTATAAAAATGGCGTACAGTGATTTTACCCTTCCCAAAGTGCGAAAAGATTTTAATTTAATACTTGATGAGACCCGTAATTTATTTGCTGATGTCAACCCAGTATCACCATCAGAAATATTAAACACTATTTTGAGCTACTATATTCCTTTAGCAACGTCAATTGGGACAGAAAAAGCGCGCTCAGAGTTTTTAATTGCGCCAATTTTAGCAGATGTGAGAAAATCATTAAATAATCAAATTTCTTTATTTTCTGGGAATGAATTTAATGTAGATGCAACAAAAGGTTTACAAGGTTTTTGTGATTATATCTTCAGCATGTCAAAAGAACAGTTATTTATTTCGGCGCCCGTAATGTTTATTTTTGAGGCGAAAAAAGAAGATATTAATAGCGGTCTTGGTCAATGTGCAGCAGCAATGATTGCGGCACAGTTATTTAATCAAACTCAAGGTGAGGAGAAAAAGCAAATTTATGGTTCTGTTACTACTGGAACGAATTGGAGGTTTTTATTGATAGAAGGAACTACTCTTTATATAGATTCAGTTGAATACTACATTAAAGAAATCGATAAAATTTTAGGCATTTTATTGCAAGCTTGTACACAAATATAAAATACTCCAAAAGTATCTCAGAAGTCATTTTTTTTGTCATAACGCAAACAAGATGAGGATGGTGTGGTAATCCTAATCTTAGAAATGCCAATTTAGAAGGAGCTGATTTGTTGGAAGATATTTTTGATGAGGCTAACTTGGAAGGTGCTAATCTCAAACAGCTGTACTCAGTTTATGGCAGTAGTTGGTATGATGCAAATCTGAAAGGAGCTTGCATCAAAGAAGCTGATTGGAGTATGTGTTGTTGGAATAATACAATTTTACCTAATGGTAGAATTGTTACTGATGAGGAGTATAAAAAGAAGCCGTAACTTGTATAAATTGGTTGTGGCGCCATTAATTTAATGCTGGTGTCATTGATGTCAACTATGTGGCAAAATATTCAGCCAGTTGTTCAAGAAAATCATAAGCAGCATTAGAAAAACTAGGAGGGTTAGAAAATTCTTCTTTTGGCAATGACATTTCTGCTAGAGCAATAACAGAATGATAAAATTCTCCATTCTTCATCGAGCTGATTGTTTTTACAAGTAATTGAGGTGAAGGTAGTACTAAAATATTCTCTTCATCAATCTCTTCATAACTAAAACCTAGTGTTTCCGCGATAGAATCTAATTCTTCATAACAACAGTCTTCTTGAGGATGTTCAATCCAGTCTGTCAAAATTTCTAACTTTTGTAAATTGGATAAACGATTAAAGTTATTTTTAACATTTTCAATTAATGTTTTTACTTTTTCTATTGGGTCTACATCTTTTGAGTCTGGGTCATCAAGCGTACTAGGTTGCCATTGTTCCAAAAAAGCAGCAAGTCTTTCTAGTGTAGAAGGAAACGTGCCTTGTCCTAAGCATCGTCTAATACCTGAGCGAATAGTAGCATTCGCTAGCTCACTTCGGATACCACCTTTTATTAATCGTGTCGTTTCAACACCTAGAATATAGCTACATTTGAGTAATGCTTTCCGACCCATTAGGTCAAAAACACTATGGTCAATATGTATTTTATTTTTTCTTCCCATATAAGGCAGATTAATCTATATACGGTATCTTCAATTAAATAAATCATCTACAGGCATGGAAAAATCAAGTAAAACCGTTTGTGTGCTAACTGTCTCACCAGAAGAGAAAATTAACCGAGAGTTTTTAGTAACAATAATAATCCAACGGTTTTCAGGATAGATTAGCCAAACCTCCTCACCACCAGACTGTAAATATTCAGCACTTTTTGCAATAACTTCTTCAGCATAATCTGTTGGAGAGACAATTTCAGCACTGAGAGGAAAACTTTGAGGAAGAACTTTTTGATTACCGTATTGAGAAACCAAAGCAGGAGTTAGGTAAGCAACATCAGGGCGCCGACCTTGTATATTGGTAAGGCAAGGGACATCCGTATAAACTTCCCCTCCTAGTCCAGACTCATCCTTATAGTTACCCCAGCGACGATCTAACCGAGATTGGCTTTGACTATGTTTAAGCGTCATGCCATTTTTTTCTATTAATTTGCCGTTGACCCATTCTGTGTCATCAAGAGGATTTTGCGTCCAGTCTTCTAAAGAAAAATTGTTAAAACTTTCTGAGACGATAGTAACATTTACCATTGGCTTATCCGGAAAAGTGGTAACTAAAATATAACAAAAGAATTGAATTGATAACCTAACCGCAAATGCGCTTCTGTGCATTTGCGGTTATGATTCATCGTGGAAAGGCGCCTGAAGTTTATTTAAAATTTGCTACGTATCGTTTTTTATTATTTGGTTACAGTCGGTAGTGCTGGCGGGTTGGGGTTTAACAATATATAGTATTAAAATTTCCATATATTTGTATCTTAAGATAGATGTCAAATCTTGCTCTAGATAGGTAAGGGATGTTACACTACTTGAGCGACATTTAAATACTTATATCAAAATTAAAATAAAAATGCACTCACTTATTTTAGAATTACCTAATGAACCAGTACCTATAGGCTCTGTATTTTACGTAGAACGTCCCCCTGTTGAACAACAGGTTTACCAAGAAATAACTAAGCCAGGATGTATTATCAGAATTAAAGCACCCAGAAAAATGGGTAAATCATCGCTATTACTGCGGATAATTGATTTTGTTAAATACCAAAAATATCGTACCATATATTTAGATTTTCAGCTAGCCGACAGAGAGATTTTTAAGTCTTTAGATAAATTTTTGCGTTGGTTTTGTGCCAATATTGCTTATCAATTAAAAATAAAAGAAAATTTAGAAGAATACTGGGATGAAGAACTTGGTTCTAAGGTAAATTGTAGCATTTATTTTCAAGATTATTTGTTGTCGTACATTGAAAGTCCTTTAGTTTTAGCTTTAAATGAAGTAAATCGCTTATTTGAATATCCTGAAATTGCCCAAGATTTTCTAGGATTGTTACGTTCTTGGCATGAAGTAGGCAAACATGAAGAGATTTGGCGCCAACTACGGCTAGTGATATGTCATTCAACAGAAGTTTATATTAACTTAAACATTAATCAATCTCCTTTTAATAT
Source organism: Dulcicalothrix desertica PCC 7102 (assembly GCF_003991905.1). Classification (GTDB taxonomy): domain Bacteria; phylum Cyanobacteriota; class Cyanobacteriia; order Cyanobacteriales; family Nostocaceae; genus Dulcicalothrix; species Dulcicalothrix desertica. Next base: position 450,502 of record NZ_RSCL01000003.1, read on the forward strand.
TGGTTTAAATATTAATTTGGCAGAGTTTACAACTAAGCAAATTCAGAATTTAGTAAGGCTACATAAACTTGATTGTCAGCTAGAGATATCGCAAATACTATCTATACAAGAAATGTTGGGAGGTCATCCTTATTTAGTGCGACTTGCTTTGTATGAATTAGCCAAAAATCCAAAACTTACTTTAGAAGAGTTATTACAATCATCTCCTACAACTACAGGTATTTATAGCGCTCATTTGCGGAGTTTGTTGGTAACATTACAAAATAATTTGGCTTTGGGGATGGCACTAAAACAGGTAGTTAATAATTTAGATGGTGTAGAAATAAACCATATTCTTGCTTATCAGTTAGAAAGCATGGGGTTGGTGAAATTAATTGGTAGTTTATGCAAAGTTTCTTGTGAGTTGTATCGTCAGTATTTTGCATCACAAAATTTTGATGAATTAAATTTACAAGATAAGCTATTACAGCTACAAAAAGAAAATGTAGAGTTGAAACAATTAGCAATTACAGATGGACTGACTCAAGTTGCTAACAAACATTATTTTGACATACGTCTAGAACAACTTTGGCACGAGTTAGCTTCGGAGATGGCGCCTCTATCACTAATTTTATGTGAAATAGACTATTTAAAACTATATAGTGATACAAACGGTAAACAGGCGGAAAATAGTTGTTTACAACAAATTGCTAGAGTTTTAGAAACAAAGGTAAAATCTTCCTCTGTTTCGTACTCTTGCTCAAGATTAGTAGCTCGTTACGATTATCAACAATTTGCCATACTATTGCCTCAAATGAACAGCTTAATTACTTCAAAATTAGCTGAAAACATTCGCAATGAAGTGATAAACTTAGGAATTTTACATAATTTTGCCTATGATGGTTTTCCGGCTAGAGTTGTAACTGTTAGTTTCGGTCTAGCTTGTACAATTCCTAACTCTCAAGCATCAACAAGCATTTTAGTTGATGCTGCTGCTGAAGCGTTGCATAAATCAAAAAGAAACAACAGAAATTGTACTTATGTTAGTTCCACTTTAAATCATTAAGTTTTCTGTGGCTTTTTACCATGATAAATGACAAATACCAGGTCGGGGGTAGTCTCAGCAAAGATGCACCCACCTACGTCAAGCGACAAGCAGATGAAGAACTTTATACTGCTTTAAAAGCTGGAGAATTTTGTTATGTCCTCAACGCGCGTCAAATGGGGAAATCGTCTCTATTAGTTCATGCGAGAAATAGATTGCAACAAGAAGGATATTGCTGTAGCACTCTAGATATGACCAGTATAGGTAGCGAAAATATTACTCCTTTACAGTGGTATAAAGGCATCATTACACAGTTATGGCGCGGGTTTAACTTATCTGAAAAATTAAATTTAAAAACATGGTGGAAAGATGAAGAACATCTGTCACTTTTACAAAGATTAACTTATTTTATTGAAGATGTGCTGTTAGTAAAATTACCGCAAGAACAGCTAGTGATATTTATCGATGAAATTGATAGTATTTTAAGTTTAGATTTTTCTGTAGATGATTTATTTGCATTAATTCGCTTCTGTTATAATAATAGAGCTATAAATCCAGCATACAATCGCCTCACTTTTAGCATTTTTGGTGTAGCTACACCGAGTGATTTAATATCTGATAAAGAACGTACTCCTTTTAATATTGGCAGGCCAATAGAACTAACAGGGTTTAAGTTAGAGTCAGTACAACCATTAATTAAAGAATTAGCATGTAAGATAAGTAATCCAGAACCAGTGATGGCAGAAATATTAGCTTGGACAGGTGGACAACCATTTTTAACGCAGAAGTTGTGCAAGTTGGTAGTCAATAGTAACTTACAGGAGAGATTGCAAGTAGCGCAATTAGTACAAAATTGCGTAATCGACAATTGGGAATCTGTAGATAAACCAGAACATTTAAAAACAATACAAGACCGCATCTTATATAATGAAGAGCGCGCAGGCAGATGGCTAGGAATTTATCAGCAAATTTTGTTAAACCTTGAAGTGGAAAGTTCTTTGCCCGTATTCGCTAATAATAGCCTTGAACAAACCCAATTAATTCTCTCTGGTTTAGTCGAAAAAAAACAGGGGTTATTAAAAATAAGAAATCGAATTTATCAAGAAGTATTTAATATTACATGGGTCAAGAAACAACTTGGATTACTGCGTCCTTATTCGCAAACCTTTGATGCTTGGATAGCAGCTAAACAACAAGATAATTCACGTTTATTACGGGGACAAGCTCTAATTGATGCTCAAAGTTGGGCGCGGGGAAAAAGTTTAAGTGATTTAGATTATCAATTTTTAGCCAAGAGTCAAGAATTAGATAGGGAAGAAGCCCAACAAGCATTAGAAACTGCAAGACTAATGGAAGTTGAAGCACGACTAGCAGAACAGAAAAAACATTCTATACGACAAAAGAATTTTATTACTGCTTTGAGTGCAGCATTTATATTAGTTGGTATATTTGGGCTTAGTACTTACTTGCAGTATCAGAAAGCAAGTGCGAACGAACAGCAAGCTAGAATCAACGAAATTCGAGCTTTGGCTTCTTCTTCAGAAGGCTTATTTGCTTCTAATAGCCGTTTAGATGCTTTAATAGAAGCACTGCGAGCCAGAAAAAAACTACTTTCATTAAGTAAAGTAGACCAGGATACTAAAAGCAAGGTAGAATTTGCGCTCCAACAAGCAATTTTAGGCGCCGATGAATATAATCGCTTGTCAAAACCAGCAGCAGCAATTAGTCGGTTTTCTATTAGCTCTGATGGTGAGATGATTGTGACGGCTGGCAAAGAAAATACTATTAACCTGTGGGCAAAAGATGGTAGGCTACAGAAAACTCTAAAAGGTCATCAGGCTCTAATATCAAATGTAGTCATCAGCCAGGACGGTCAAACTATTGTTTCTAGTGCAGGCGACCGCACTATAAAAGTCTGGAAAAAAGACGGCACCTTACTGCATACTTTAAAGGGTCATCAAGCTAACCTGGGAAGTGTTGCGATAAGCCCTAATAATAAATTTATCGCTTCTACTAGTGAAGATAAAACGGTTAAAATATGGAGCATAAACGGCGCCTTACTCAAAACATTAAAGGCAGATACAGTTATAAATTCGGGAGTGACGTTTACTCCAAATAGCGGAAACATAGTTGTTGGTAGTGCCAAGGGAATGTTGAATATTTGGCGAGTAGATGGTCAACAGGTGGCTAGTGTTAAAGCTCACGAAATGACAGTGATTGATGTTGGCATTAACCCTCAAGGGGATACGATTGCCACTGCTTGCTTTGATGGTACAATTAAGCTTTGGCGATTTTCTGAAAATCTTCCGGTACTGCTAACAACTCTTAAAGAACATAGTGGAATGGTCTTGTCTGTTGCCTTTAGTTCCGATGGTAGGCAACTCGCATCGGTATCCGAAGATAAAACACTCAAGCTTTGGCAGCGAAATGGTGCGACTTGGGACAAGGTAAAACTGCTACGTACTTTTGCTGGACACAGAACGATAATTATGGGTGTAAAATTCAGCCCTGATGCTAAAACTCTTGCAACTCTTGGCTGGGACGGACAGGTAAAACTTTGGCGCCCAAATAACTCCTTACTCCAATCCCTTAACGGACACAAATCCCTCATTTTGGGACTTGCGTTTAGTTACCCAACCCATCTTAGTAAAAGAAGAATTATCGCTTCTGCCAGTGCAGATAGAACAGTTAAGTTATGGGAAACAGACGATGAGGGAAAAGTCCTATCGTTACGTACTCTCAAGCATGATGGTGTTGTCATGGGAGTTGCCCTGAGTCCCAATGGCAAACTTTTAGCTACAGCCAGTGGAGATGCAACCATCAAACTTTGGACACTACAGGGACAACTACTAGCAACCCTGAAAGGACATCAAGGTGCAGCAAGAAAAGTCAGTTTTAGTCCCGATAGCAAGCTGTTAGCCTCCGGTAGTGCTGATGGTACCATAGGATTGTGGAAGGTAGAGGGAAGAAACCCTGTTTTGCTCTCAAAGTTGCGGGGACATCAAGGGGGAGTTTGGGTTGTCAGTTTTAGTCGCGATGGTCAAATTATTGCTTCCTCTAGTGGAGACAGTACAATCAAACTATGGAAAAAGAGCGGTGAATTAATCACAACGTTAAAAGGGCATCAATCAGCAGTTAGGTCAGTAGCTTTTAGTCCAGACAATCAAATACTAGCAAGCGGCAGCGATGACAAAACCGTGAAACTTTGGCGCCTTGACGGCAGCTTATTGACAACACTCACAGGTCATAACGATGCAGTTTTATCAACAGCTTTCAGTCCAGACGGGCAACTGCTTGCTTCCAGTAGTAGCGATGGGGTAATTAAACTCTGGAAACAAGAAACAGGCAAAATACCTGTATTGCTAAATACTTTAAAAGGCGATACTGGAAGCCTTTGGGAGATAGCTTTTAGTCACGATAGTAAGATACTCGCCTCTGCCGGGGAAAATAGCAAGGTAATTTTGTGGAATGTCGAACAAGTAAAGTCCCTAGACCGCATTATCTCCTACGGTTGCAATTGGGTACGCGATTATTTACGCACAAATGGAGATTTGCCAGAACCCAATAGACATTTATGCGACGAAAAATGATATGAAAAGTCAGAAATTATACCTGGGATTAAAATTCCTAAACTCATAGCTTAAGTCTTCCCCAAGAAGACTTTGGCTTTTCATAAACCAACTCTATTGCCACCCATAAGTACATTGGAAAGACAATTATGTAACTTCAAGGCCTGAAAACCCTATGTACAATCAACATAATGCAAGTGTTATTATCGACAATTCGTTTAATAACAGCAATTCTAAGCTTCGTTCGACTCAAAGTGCATAAGTTGGCAGCGAGAGGGCGCCTGTTATATTTTCCAATAAGTTTAACTAAGATGTAAACCACCATCAACGGGCAGCGCAACTCCAGTAATAAATGCAGCTTGAGGAGAGCATAAAAAAGCTACAGCCGCACCTATTTCTAATGGTGATGCCCAGCGTTGCATAGGGGTATTTTGTATTTTACTTTTCATAAATTCGCTGTCTATTCCACCCAATTCAGATGTTGCAAATTCCCAGGCTTCAGTTTTAACAAAGCCGGGAATGACTACATTTACTGTAATTCTTCTTGAAGCAAGTGCTTTAGCATAATATCTGGCTAAAAACTCAACAACTGCCTTAGCTTGGCCAGGTAAAGCATATGACAATTTCGGCGTGGTGGTATTATTACACCCAGGAGAAGATATTGCTACTATATAACCGTTACCATCCTCCATGTAATTTATTGCTCTTTCTACACATCTAATAAAGCACTTAGGATAAACATTTTGATAATAATCATACTTATCGAAACTATTCCAATTACCACTGCCTAATAATGAATTTATATCCAAACTAGCTGAAATTGCTCCACTGGATTCACTCTTGGTCGTCAAACCGACATGTAACCCAGCATTATGAACAAATGCTGTTAGTTTCGAGTGAAAATTATTTTTTAGGCATTCAAATATCGCTTCAATAGTTGATTCAAGAACTACATCGCCCTTTATAAGGTAAACTTGTCTATTGTAATTTGATTCAAGAGTAGTCTTAACAGCAGATGCAGACTCCTGGTTAGAATTAAAACCAAGTATGAGGTCATACCCCTGTGATGCTAATTGTTGTGCTATTCCAAAACCAATACCCCGTGTTCCACCTGTGACTATTGCTACCTTTGATACCATATTTTTCACTCAATTAATTATTACTTTCACTTAATTAAAGTATCTACTATTTAAATGTTAAATTATTGATGCTCTTGAACTCGCTCCTTTGTATGCTTCAGAGTTAACTAAATATCCTGTTAAAGGTAGTGATTCGATTGTTCCAACTGACCCTTTTATTTATCGCTTCTACGAAATAATGCAAGTGTACGGACTTCCTCTCAAGGATGTAGTTCAAGAAAAATTTGGGGATGGAATCATGAGCGCTATCGATTTTACTTTAAATGTGGAAAAGGAAGAAGACCCCAAAGGCGATAGGGTACGTATAACTATGTCTGGTAAGTTTTTGCCTTACAAAAAATGGTAATTTTTTTGTTTACGTAGTAATAAATTACACAAGTGTTTATATTAATACTACATAGTACAGCTTTGCATATTATTTGTAGACACTGCTATCTCTTTACATTGGCTACATTATTTATTGTTTATCCAAGCAGGAGATGAAAAGTGTGTTGTAAACAGGTTTTATTTTGTTTGCTTTTTTATTATTTGCCTTCTTATTAATTGTACTGGCGCCACTCACTGCGCTGAACGAAGTGAGTGGCGCCGTCTATCATAAAGAACAATAGTACTGGTTAATTTTGCTCTTAAGATTTGGGTTGAGTTGATGGTTTAGGATTCCCGTTAATATAATAGCGGCAAGCTTTGTTATCAACAGGTTCCCCTTTTTTCGGATTACAGGGATTTGGTTTTTTATTTGTTCCCGTACTACTACCACGAGGACTAGTTTTAATAATAGGTTTTTGCCAAGGGCACGGAATAATTTTGCCTTTATTATCACGGCATGGTACATGTTGAGATACACCATCAACTTGTGTGGTTAGCGATTGTTGCTGTGCCATTGCAGCAGGGGAAAACATCACAGTTGCCAAAAGTGTTATGTTCATTATTTTTTGAATAGTACGCATAATTTAAATTCCTTATTTTAGGTGTGTACTCCTGAATATGATGAGCTTGCTTGCTTTATGCACATCGACACCTAATTTTTGAGAAATAAATTTTATATTAGTACGGGAGCAAAAATATTTATGCGGAGACTTCAAGGTCGAGGCACCAATAAAGTTCAAATAGTCTCTTTGTACTGCAATGGATGCACCAATTAAAATAAGCATTGGTGAATTTGTTGGCGCCAAAATCAAATGTCGCTACTGGCTATCCAAGCTATATTGATTCGGTTTTCCGGAATAAATAGTAGTGAAAACCGAACAACAAGTATATGGTTGCCCTACTCCCCATTCTCTACACTAGAAAGAAATCTTCCTCCGTCAACGTCGTGGTATCAACCCCGGTGAGAATTGCCAGAGTTTGAGTACCTTCACGAATTTCATTCCCAACAAAGGATAAATCAGCAAAGGTTAACTCGCCAAAACGAAGAAGACCGATTCTATCAATACCAAAACTAAAATCAGTAATAGTATCTGTGCCTAAATCTCTCTCCAGTATGAAAATATCTCTGCCTTCGTTACCAGTCAGGAGGTCTTTACCGTTACCACCGAAAAAGAGATCGGCGCCATCACCGCCAAATAATTGGTCATCACCGTCATCGCCATTCAAGCTGTCATTACCAGCATCACCAAAGAGTTGGTCTTGACCGTTACCACCGAACAAGAAATCTATACCATCACCGCCAAATAATTGGTCATCACCTTCACCACCATTCAGTTGGTCAACACCAGCATTACCAAAGAGTCGGTCTTGACCATTACTACCGGTCAAGGTATCTCCGGCATCACCACCAAATAATTGGTCATCACCTTCACCACCATCCAGTTTGTCATCACCAGCTGTTGTTAGATAAACTGTTTGCCACCGCACTCATCAGAGCGACCATCGCCGTTGAAGTCCCCCACCACCACGGATTGAGGAAGAACTCCCACGCCAAAGTTCTTACGAGTGCTAAAGCTGCCATCTCCATTACCCAACAGCACAGAGACGTCGTTGGAGTCTTGGTTCGCCACCGCACTCATCAGAGCGACCATCGTCGTTGAAGTCCCCTATCGCTACGGCGAAAGGAAATGGTTCCGTGTCAAAGCTGCTAGCACTACTAAAGCTGCCATTCCCAATACCCAACAGCACTGAGAGGCTGTTGCCGTTATTGTTCGTCGTCACCAAATCAGTGCGACGATCGCCGTTTAAGTCCCCAGCCGCTAAGAATAAAGGACCGCTTCCCACGTTAAAGTTGGTAGTAGGGCTAAAAGAAACAATTCCCATCATGCCTCCTGAGTAGTTAATAAGACTGCTGTCATCGCCTATCGGTCTATTCTTCGCCATCAAGAGCTTGCTGTTTTTTCTGCGGTCTTATCACAACAATTACCCAGCAACTGTTTGCACCAGGCTTTTATCTGTAAATTCCCGGCGCCAAGACATTTAAATTTGTACAAAAAGAATCTTGAACCATCGTCCGTATTTATACGCATGTTGTCAAGATGTTAACTATGCTCTTGTTGAAAACTTCATATTTAGGTGATTTTATGAGCATTTCGATAAAAATTCAGCATCACATCAAGCCAACGGTTTAAACCGTTGTCTAATAGCCTAACTCCTCTTCAAGAGGACTTTATCTCTGAGCCTGTGTATAATTTTTTGATATGCGGCGCCACGCATCTATGCGATAACAATCTTCAAATAAAGGCACGCTTATAAAGCGTAACACTTATTAGACATCTCCGAAATATTATGGTTACGCTCTCGGACATGATATAACTCACGGCGCCTCTGGGTCTATATCTAATTCTCTGCGCCCTCTGCGCCCTCTGTGTCTCTGAGGTGAAAAAGAGTTGTATATTTTACCTTATTACGCTATTAGAACACAGAGGGAGTAAAGGTTTTATTCATCAAAGGTAATAAAAATAAATTCCTAGACACTAACATCTGGGCGTTCGCTCATTTTTAGAACCAAAGGGGAATTAAAGCCTTGATATAAAGGGAAAAAGGCTATTTCTAAGTAAATT
>NZ_RSCL01000003.1:459233-546289 GCF_003991905.1 Dulcicalothrix desertica PCC 7102
GCAGTAACATGAGTTCAAATGCTTGTACGGGTAGTACTTGGGTTTATAAAAACTTACCTAACGGAAAGTGGTCAATTTCCCTAGATAAACAACCTATCTGGAATTCAAAGTACTAACAGTTTCACCGGAAGAAAAAATTAGCCGAGAGTCTTGATATTTGAGGAGTATCATCAGTCACAATCCAAATACTGTTGGCGCCTTCCATTAGTATCTCCTATTAAAAATACTGTTGATAATTATTACATATATATTTACCACAGAGACGCAGAGGACACGGAGAGAATAGGCACCAGATATTTCTGTAGAGACTAACCATGTAACGTCTCTACAATATGCGTCATAAACCCAGGTATATTAAAATTGATGAATATACTAAATTAATATGCAAGGTTTAAGTTTGATAGCTCCTGCCAAGATAAACTTATATTTAGAAATCATCGGCGCCCGTGATGATGGATACCATGAGTTAGCAATGGTAATGCAAAGTATAGACTTAGCAGACCAAATAGATATTAGAGCAAACGGTACAGAACATATTAATGTCCAGTGCGATAACTTAGCAGTACCAGACGATAAAACAAATCTGGCTTACCGTGCAGCAGAGTTAATGAAAAATACGTTCCCCGAAGACTTTACAAAATTTGGGGGAGTTGACATAAAAATTCACAAACATATACCAATAGCAGCAGGGTTAGCAGGAGGTTCTACAAACGCAGCAGCAGTACTAGTAGGGATAGACCTATTATGGAAGTTAGGATTAACTAAAATAGAGATAGAAGAATTAGGCGCCACTTTAGGTTCAGATATACCGTTTTGTGTAGCGGGTGGAACAGCAATAGCAACAGGACGAGGAGAACAGCTTGCAGAAATTTTAGGTTTAGACAATATATATATAGTATTGGGTAAACATCGTAGTCTGAGCGTATCAACACCTTGGGCATATAAAACCTATCGTGCCACATACGGAGACACCTATCCCCAAGATAAACATAGCTTAGAAGCGCGCGCCTCAGCTGTACACTCGGCGCCGATGATAAAAGCTATAGTCCACAAAAACGCTGTAGAAATATCTCAACAACTACACAACGACCTAGAAAAAGTGGTTTTACCAGAATTTCCCAAAGTCTTAGAACTACGTCAAGCTTTTGCCCAAGCAGGAGCATTAGGAACAATGATGTCTGGTTCAGGGCCCAGTGTCTTTGGAATATGCGAATCCTTTGAACACGCAGAAACCGTAAAACAACAAGTTCGCTCCTTAATACCCGACGAAGATTTAGAATTGTTTACAACACAAACTATATCCCAAGGAATTCATCTAAAGTAAAGTGCGTAACACCATATAATCTTCCAACGAAGCGAGTAAACCTGTAACGTAACGCACTACTCAACATAACAAACCCTATTAAAAGGCAATATATGAGCGAAGAAAAGATAGAAAAATCATCAGAAACACCAGTTAAAGAAACCTTAACACCAATAAAGTGTTTAATAGGCGCCTTTTTAGCAGGAGCAATGGCATACGGTTCATATAACTTAACAAGTGCCATAGCAACAACGTTTGCCAATAAACCCATCCACACAACAAACCAAATAGTAGCAAACATTTCCTCAGTAGTGCGTTCCCTAGTAGTAGGAGTCGTATCCCTAGGAATATGGGTTTTTGGAATAGTAGCAATAGGACTACTAGCACTGGGAGTACAGCTACTAATACAAAGCAGTTCCAAAAAACAATCTCCAGACACTTAAATTAATTATTCCGTAAGATAGGCGCCTCGCCTGTCCTACAATAATTATTTTTATCACAGAGACCTGCTTTCACGCACCGTTCTCTGGTCTACGTCATTAAACTAAATATAGTGTTTATAATGTGCCAGTTCCGAGGTAATGAATTTTTAGATGTTTAAACATCTAGATGCTTAGATGTTTAGCAATAAATTTATTGCATAAAACTAACGATGTAAGTATATTTAAGGAATATCGTAGCTTCATATACTAGAAATATTAATTAACAGAAGCTACAGTAATATAAAAATTAAAAGTAGTTTTTATACAAAATAAAGGTATTACTTTTATAGTTGAGCTTTAAAATTGATAAATATTTTATATGGAAAAATCAAGAAATAATAAATTTAACCAAGAAACAAAAATTGACATTAAGTATTTTTTGATTTGTGGCTTGGGTAGTTTAGGACAGTTTTGTGTTAAAGTTTTCTCTGAGTTTAATGTGCCGATAATTGGGATTGATATTGAACAAGAGGTTGATTGGGAAATAGATGGGGTTTCAAACTTATTAACTTATTTTATAGTAGGGGATTGTCGAAAGACTAATATATTACAAAAAGCTAAAATACAAGAGTGTCGTGCGATTTTGTTGGTAACAAATGATGAAAAAGTGAATATTGAGACTGCATTTGCTATTAGGCAAATAAATCCTTATGTACGTATAGTTGCTCGTTCTTCTAAGGAAAATTTGAATGAGCTTTTAAGTTCATCTGAATTTGGTTTAGGTAATTTTATCGCATATAATCAAGCTGAGTTTTCTGCTGAACCGTTTGCAACGCGCGCTTTGGGGTCTGAAAACAGAGGTTTTATTGAATTAGATGATTGGTTGTTACGGGTAGTTAAACATCAAGTTCAACAAGGTGATGCTTGGTGTAATCGTAGTTTATATGAATTGAATATCCCAGATAAACGTTGGTTGCTTACTTATACATCAGCTGTTGAAGCTTTACCAGTTAATTTCTACCAGTGGGAACAAAATATAAAAACTAAAGACAAAGATGAGATTGTTTATATTGAAGTTATAAAAGAAAGACTCGCTGATGTGTTAGCGAATGAGCGCGGCAAAACTTTATTACAGCAAAAAAGACGTTCTTTAACTGGTTTAAATATTTTTTCATCAGCAGATAATACTAAAAACAAGGTTTTAAGCTTTTTACAGTCACCGACTAAAGAACTAAGAATATTTTTATATCTTTTTTATAGTTGGGTCTTTTTATGGCTGGTTGGTACAATACTATTTATTATAGTACCAATACCAGATCAAAAAGCTAATCTATGGGGTGCCATATATGCCAGCGCTGTGATGTTATTAGGCGCCTATGATGGAGTTTTCAGCAATTTACAGCCAAGTAATTTCACTAGAACATTTTTATTATTCATCAATTTACTTTACATGGTGTTTGGCATTGTAGTAATTGCAGCATTAAATTCTAAACTAACTGAATATCTACTATCATCAAAATTAGATTTGAGTGTGAAACGTGAACCAATACCTAAACAAGGTCATGTAATAGTAATTGGTTTAGGCAGAGTTGGTCAGAAAATAGCAGAATTTTTAAACATGTGGAAACAACCATTAATTGGATTGACAGATGCCGACTTAAATGAGAATTTATTACCATCACAAATTCCTTTATTAGAAGGATATAGTTTAGATAGTCTTACAAAAGCGAATATTGCGACTGCGAGAGGTTTCATTGCAGCAACTAATGATGAAATACTCAATTTAGAACTTGGCATGATAGCTCATAGCCAAAATAAAAATATACCCATTGTTATTCGTACCTTTGACCCACGTTTTAGTAACTATATTCAACAGCACCTACCTTACGCAAAAGTTTTATGTGCATATCAAATCTCTGCTGAAGCGTTTGTTGCAGCATCTTTTGGTGAAAATATTAAAAGTCTTTTAAGATTAAATGAACAAACAGTTTTAGTAGTAGATTTTACTATTCAGTCAGGAGATACTTTAGCCGAATTATCATTAGCTGAAATAACTTACGGGTATGGAGTGGCGCCAATTTTTTACAGAAGTAAAAGAAATAACGAGTCTAGACGCTTGCCTAGTTTTAGTAGAACACCACGTCTCCAAAATGGAGATTGTCTAACAGTATTAGTAAATATCGAAGGTTTAAGAAAAATAGAACAAGGACAAAGATTACTCCCTAGGTATAAATTATATCTAGATTCAATTGAAGTACAAGAAGCAGCCCAAAGACAAAATATAATCGAGGATGGAAAAAATTTAATATATAGATTTACCGATTGTAAACTTGAGTTAGCATCAAAAACAATGAAAAATATTCCTTGCGAGTTAGATTTTATTTTATATAAGCATCAAGGACAAAGTTTAGTAAGAGAACTGAAAAAGTTAAATATAATAGCTAGATTAATTGCTCTGAATTAAAGACAGCATTTCAAAACCTCTCTGTGTCCTCTGCGCCTCTGTGGGAAAAATATATATCTTACACATCTGGACTTTAATTATACAATACCCCCTTAATAAAAGCTACTGTGTATACACAAGTTTATAAAAACTACTTTTCTTCTCTTTCTTTGTAGAATTTACCTAAAAAAAGATTCCCAACTTTATTAAAAAATAGGGAATCTTTGATTTATGTTGTTAAGGCTTAGTTCCTAGGAATAGGAAAAATTACCACCAGACTATGATTTCTTATCATAGTATGCAGCTTCAGCAAAGGCGCCAGATTCAGCTTCTTTAACAAATCCATGATAAGCTTCCATCCCATGTTCACTAAGGTCTAGACCTTCAATTTCTTCAGAGGGAGTAACGCGAATACCTAAAGTAGATTTGAGTGCAACCCAAAATATTGTACTTAAAAGTACTGTCATTCCACCGACAGAGACAATACCTATAAGTTGGGGAATAAGCGATGAAAGTCCACCACCCATGAATAAACCGTGAGGACCAACGGGTTTACCAGCAAGGTCAACCATCCAAGGATAACCACCAGGTCCAACCGAGAATAGTCCCACTGCTAAAGTACCCCAAATACCACATAGTAAGTGTACAGAAGTGGCGCCAACAGGGTCATCAATACCTAAACGGTCGAAGAAGGTGACGGAGAAAACGACAATTACACCAGCAACTAAACCAATGATAATCGAACTTGGGATACTAACGTAAGCACAAGCAGCTGTAACTCCTACTAAACCTGCTAGAACACCATTAATAATCATCGATAGGTCAGGTTTTTTCAGGTATAACCATGCTGTCACGGTTGCTGCAATTCCACCAACTGCACCTGCCATGTTAGTTGTGAGGGCAATGTGAGTAATTGCTTTAGGGTCTGCTGCCATTACCGAACCTGGGTTAAAACCAAACCAACCTAACCAAAGAATTAAACAACCAAGGGTAGCAATACTCATATTATGACCGGGTATCGCGACCGCTTGCTTACCTTGATATTTACCAATACGGGGTCCCAAGAAAGCAGCACCCATCAAAGCTGCCCAACCACCAACAGAGTGAACAACTGTAGAACCAGCAAAGTCAAAAAAGCCTATATCAGCTAACCAACCAGCGCCCCAAATCCAGTGTCCGGTAATTGGGTAAGCTATACCAACAAGTAAAAGGCTAAAAATTAAGAAGTCAACAAATTTTATCCTTTCAGCAACGGCGCCAGAAACAATAGTGGCAGCAGTTCCAGCAAAGACTAATTGGAATAAGAATTTGGCTTCAAGGGGTACACCAGTCCAATTTAGAGAACCAAAAACTCCTTTGTAAGCATCACCTACAGCAGGACTATTATCGGCGCCATTCAAAAAGAATCCACTCAAACCGATAAAATCGTTACCATCACCGAACATCAACCCAAAACCAATCGCCCAAAATGCAAGTGTCGCTAATGCAAATACAATCAAATTCTTTGCAAGAACGTTAACAGCATTCTTCTGACGGCAGAACCCGGTTTCTAACATACAGAATCCGGCATTCATAAAGAAGACTAGAAACGCTGCAATTGCAACCCACAATGTATCAAGTGCAACCTTTAAATCGGCAGTAGTTGGTCCAGCAGGTGTTTGCGCGACTGCGGCATAACCCCATGCCAACACAATTATTGAGGCTAGGGGAATAGTAGCCTGCCAGCTTGGAGATAAGCGTTTAATTGTACTTTGGAGACGCCATGTAATCGAATTATACTTAGAATAATTCAGAGGCGAAGTTACATGCGACCGATTTCTTCTTGTCCTTTTTTTCGTTGGCTTGGGTTTTAACATTTCTTCAAAAATACCTGACTACAACAGAACCGTAAAATGAAAATCAAACTCGACAGTCAAATGTATCGAGTTTTCAAATGCTAGGATTGTAATAAGTTTTATCCCAATGCCAGCATTAAAAAGCGTCAATATTGAAATCCGATCTAGAATTTTCACACAAAGCGAAAATCAAAACCAGTCTCACCCTGTTTTACAAAGTAAATGTAGAACAGTTTAAGTTTTTCTTAAGACTTTATTATGAGGTTATTTGGCAAACAGTCAAGACTTCTTGATAAAGTCTTTAAAAATTTAATAAATATTCAGGATATTTAAGACATATTTTTTAATTACAAGAGGGTTTGATTGAGAATTGTTAAATTTAAACAAAATTGAACTAATATATGCTTACACGCAATCTCTATTTTCAAATTCATTCTGTAGTTATTATTACTGTGAATAATTTGACACAATAATTTACGTGCATACATTATTTAGTTACAAATTGTTAAGAGTTTTACAGAACTCTAACTAGTTAATATATTGTGTCTTTTTAGACCTCAATAATTCTGTAACAGTTAATACTGTTTTTTGTGATTGCTAGCTTTAGCACAATCTGTCAGCCTTGCATTAATGCTCGTATTTGTTGCTGTGTCAGGGTTTCTTAACTTAGGGAATAGCTAAAAACAAATTTATGAATTTTTTTAAATAGCTACATGGGATATAAAAACGTAGGGTATGTGGCGCCATTAAAAAATCTGAATACAGCAATAAAACTGATGTGCCACGCACCGTAGCTTGTGACTAGTTATACTTCTGACAAGTTGTCAGGGTCGATACCTTGAGATGTTCCTAAAAATAAGCCCATTGAAGCTATTTAATGATATCCATTCTCATCTAGCATTTGTAGATAGTATACTCCAAGCGGTTAGCTTTTAGCAATAAATTGTCCGTTCAAAGTAGCACAAAGAGAAAAATTAGAGGCTATCAACATAGTAGGTAAAATATAGCCAGCTATTTCTAAAATTTCACGTAAAGCACTAGGTAATAATGGGTCAACTAGGTCATCCTTCAATCTAAAATCATCGGGCAACGCTTCCCACGTAACCACTATTTCAGCAAAGCGCTTGGGTGCAACAAGTTGAGTTACCATTTTTCACCCCATATAAGTAAATTATTTTGTCTTTATTTTATCTATGCTTAAAATATAGTGTCATTTTTAATACATAAGTATTGCATGACAATGCATTTAGATGTTTAGATGTTTAGATGTTTGAATATCTAGGTGTATGATAAAGCAAAGATTTGCAGGCGCCTGCATGATTTTGTAAAATGACAAAAAATATTACTATTGTAGAAACGTTACATGTAACGTCTCTACAATGGTTTCTATGGTAAATGTCCTAGCTTGGTTACAATATGTTGATTAACTTTGAAATAACCTGGGTCAATGTGTGTAAAATGAGTGTTTAAATAATCATGCGATTTTGGTAATGCATGAAAAGGAATAGATGGATATAAATGATGTTCTGCGTGGAATGACATGTTCCACATTAAAAATTGTGTTAGTATAAATGTTCGTGTAGTGCGGGTGTTTGTCAGAAGGTTGGCGTCGCGCGTGCAACCTGTGTGTTCTGCCAGTAAAATAAAGCGTAAGATTGGTTGACCGAGCATTAAAGGTAGTAACCAGTATATAAAAAACCAAGGCTGATTATAAAACAGTGAGATACCAAGAGCCAATATATATATTGTCAATTGTAAGCGAGTGGAGCGAATAACTTCGGCGCCTGCTGACTCTGGGATAAACGGGTAATCTTCAACTTTGCCCAGTGCGATACGAAAATGTCCCTGTATTTTACCTTTCCACCAAAGAAAACCGCTCAATATCACTAAATATTCCCTAAAATTACTTGGTGTCAAGTCGGTTAGTTCTGGGTCTTTACCAGGAACTCGTGTATATAGATGATGCCATTTATGGTAGTGACGGAAAAAAGTGCTGTTATAGAATGAAAGCACTCCAGCGAACCAAGCTACTATTTTATTGAGGTTCGGTGAAGCAAAAGCAGTGCGATGAACAGCTTCATGCATCGGTGCAAACATCGAAGCTATACTAAACCCGTAGATGAAAAGTGCTGGTATTGCTACGAATAGATTATGGTTTGTCGTCCATAGATAGCCACTGCACGCCATAATGGTAAGATGAAGAGACAATTGTACTAAGCCTGAAATATTAGAACGCGCGTTGAGTTCGTTTAATTGGTATTTAGTTAGAATTCGATGTGGGTTCTGTACTTGGGTTGCTTCGTTAGGTAGAGTAATCACATTATCGGACATAAGTTAATTTGGCGCCTCCATTGAGAAATCCTTTTCCTTATAAGTATTTTAATCGGCGCCGCTCGTATATTGTCGCAAAAAGGCGCCAGTAAATTAGTAATCACAGTTAATAATAAAAAAATCATTAGATATAATAACTTATTGTTATATCTAAATTTGTGTCAAATAGTGAATTCTTTGTTAAGGTTAATGAGTAAGTAAAACACTGCTGGAATTATCAATCCAAAATTTTTACTCTTCGTGACGAATAAAGTTGATTTATATATAGGCTGGCAGTCCAGTTGATTAAGTCGATTGTTAACTGAATTTTAAATTTTTGGAGTAGCAGATTATGATTAAGAATGAACAAGAATTGGCGATTGCAAAACAGCAAGTAGAAGTTATAGCATCAGAAAATAAGAGTTTGATGCAAAAGCTCCAAGCAGAAATAGCAGAATACGAAGCATTAGTTGCTCATAACCCAGAAAATCCTATCCTTTTAGAAGTAGAAAGTGCCGAACAAATTTCTGATTTACCAATTAAAGCGAGTATAGCTTTTAAAATTACCTCTCAAGAATTGGCGAAAATTTGCTCAGACGAAACAGAACCTCAAAATAATCTCGATTATGCATCTGAGTTGTTGAAAGTTATGAAAATTTTAGGTGTACAGTTGATTGATGATTTATTTTTTGTTGCTAAAATGAGCAATGAGTTAAAACAAAAGCTGCAATTTTTGCGAATGGGAGAAGGTTTGCACAGCGTTATCCAAGAAGCTGCTTAAAAGTGTGTATATTCAGGAGGAGAGGAAATTATCCTTTCCTCTTTGTTTTATTGAGAGCTTGGTGGTTCATATTAGTTATTATTATAGTTATAAAATTTATCTTTATGCGTGTTAGTCGCGCTTTTTACGTTGATTGCCTAAATTTTGGGATTATTATTCTCAAATATGGTTATAAAAAAATATTATATTTAAAAATTTACTATACTGCTATTAAGTGTTTCTTTATGGGAACACTAACTTCATGAAGCAAAAATTAGCTTTGTAACATGAGGTAAGTACAAATGACCACCGCAATTAACACCCCAATTATTCCCGGATATCAAATAAAAGAGCAATTATATGCTGGTTCCAAAACTATAGTATATCGAGCGATTCGAGAAGAAGACTCAAAAGCGGTGGTCATCAAGTTTCTAGCTTCAGAGTATCCCAGTTTTAATGAATTATTGCAGTTTCGTAACCAATACATAATTAGTAAAAATCTTAGCAGTCCCGGTATTATTCATCCTTTATCGTTAGAAGTCTATGGTAATAGTTATATTTTAGTTATGGAAGATACTGGGGGAGTGTCTTTACGAGAATACATCAAAGTAACTACCCTGTCACTCATCGAATTTTTAGCTCTTGCAATTCAATTAACTGACATTCTCCACAATTTACACCACAACCGTGTTATTCACAAAGACATCAAACCCGCAAACATCCTGATTCATCCAGAAACAAAGCAAATTCAACTTATTGACTTTAGTATCGCTTCTCTACTGCCCAGAGAAACCCAAGAGATTAAGAGTCCTAATGTATTGGAAGGAACCCTCGCTTATATTTCACCCGAACAAACTGGAAGGATGAACCGAGGGATTGACTACCGCAGCGATTTTTATTCTTTGGGAGTAACATTTTATGAATTATTAACAGGAGAGTTACCATTTATATCTAATGACGCAATGGAGTTGGTGCATTGTCATATTGCTCAACTACCTGAAAGTGTATCTGATGTGACAGAGATACCGCGCGTTATCAGTGAAATTATTAATAAATTAATGGCGAAAAACGCCGAAGATAGATATCAGAGTGCTTTGGGCTTAAAGCACGATTTAGAAAATTGTTTGTATCAATTAAAAGATACTGGTAAAATTACTGATTTTGAAATCGGTAAGCAGGATTTGTGTGAGCTATTTCTCATTCCTCAAAAACTCTATGGTCGCGAAGCTGAAGTACAGATGTTACTGGATGCCTTTGAGCGCGTTGGTAAGCGTTCAAATCCTGAGATGATGCTAGTGGCGGGATTTTCGGGGATTGGTAAAACTGCCGTTGTATCGTCTGTCCACAAGCCAATTACTCGTTCTCATGGGTATTTTATCAAAGGTAAGTTTGACCAATTCAATCGTAATATTCCCTTATCAGCGTTTGTGCAAGCTCTGCGTGATTTGATGGGGCAATTACTGTCAGAATCTGACGCACAACTTTTTCAGTGGCAAGCGAAGATTTTAGAAGCTGTGGGAAACAATGGACAAGTTCTAATTGATGTGATTCCAGAACTTGAGCGAGTGATTGGCAAGCAACAAGGCGCCTTAGAGCTATCGGGAATTGCAGCACAGAATCGCTTTAACTTGTTGTTTCAAAAGTTTATTGAGGTGTTCACAACAAAAGAGCATCCACTAGTAATGTTTTTGGATGACTTGCAGTGGGCAGATTCGGCATCGCTTCAATTGATTAAATTGCTGATGGGGGATAAGGGGAATTTGCTACTGTTGGGTGCTTATCGTGACAATGAAGTTTCTAAGGCGCATCCTTTTATATTGATGAGAGAGGAACTTGTAAAAATTGGGGTGACAGTTAACACAATTACTCTGGCGCCACTTGCGTTTAGTGATACAAATCAACTAGTTAGCGATACCTTACATTGTTCAGCTCTATCAGCGCGTCCCCTTACAGAATTAATCGAGCGTAAAACAATCGGCAATCCCTTTTTTATCACGCAGTTTCTCAAATTATTGTACGAAGACGAACATATTAAATTTAATCGAGAACAGGGCTACTGGGAATGTGATATTGCTCAAATCAATGCCCTATCTGTCACCGAGGATGTAGTAGATTTTATGGCACAGCAATTGCAAAAATTGCCCACCGAGACTCAAGAGATTTTGAAACTTGCAGCTTGTATTGGCAACCATTTTGATTTAAAGACGTTGGCAATTGTTTCACAACAATCAGAAGCTTTAACTGCGGCAGTTTTGTGGAAAGCCTTGCAGGAAGGAATTATTCTACCACAAAGTGATGTGTATAAATTTTATTTGAGCTTTCAGGAGGTAAATGCAAATACTAACAACATCGAAAATGCAGGTTATCGGTTTTTACACGACCGGGTACAACAAGCTGCTTATTCTTTAATACCCGACGACCAAAAACAAATTACCCATTACCACATCGGACAACTGTTACAGCAAAGGATATCGCCTGAAGGTATAGAAGACTACATTTTTGAAGTCATTAATCAATTAAATTATGGAACTTCTTTAATTACCGAACAAAACGAACGTGATGAGCTAGCTCAATTAAATCTCATTGCTTGTCGTAAAGCCAAAGCTGCTACAGCTTATCAAGCAGCGCGTGAATATAATAGTACAGGATTATCATTGCTTGGAGAAAATGCTTGGCAGCGACAATATCAAATGTGTTTAGCATTTCATAACAATTTGGCAGAATTGGCAACGCTTTGTGGTGACTTTGAGGCAATGGAGAAATTGATTGAGACAGTTATTGAACGGGCACAATGTTTACTTGAAAAGGTTTATGTTTATCGCATTAAGATTTTAGCCAATGTCTCTCAAAATAAACTGACCGAAGCCATTGCCATTGCCCAACAACTCTTACATCAGTTAGGTGTAACTTTTCCTGAATGCACACCGAACAATATTCAACAGAGTATTGCAGAAACTGAAGAACTGATTAGGGACTTGGTTATTGAAGACTTGGTTAACCTGCCTCGGATGATGGATGAGGAAAAAATCGCCATTATGCAGATAGCCAATAGTATTATGCCAGCCACTTCTATTTCTGGTTCTCCATTGTACCCATTATTGGTTTGCTTATCAGTGAAGCTATCGATTCAGTATGGAAATACTTTGGTTTCAGCCTATGCTTATGTCAACTATGGCATCATTGCTTGTAATATGAAGCAAGATGTGGATACAGGGGTAAAGTTTGGTCAGTTAGCACTACAAATCGTTTCCGAACTTGATGCTAAAGCTGTAAAACCACAAGTATTAGTAGTGTCAGGATTATTCATCTCGCACCGCAAAGCCCACATTAAAACAACGCTACCACTTTTGCAAGAGGGGTATGTGACTGCGTTAGAAGTTGGAAATCAGGAAACTGCTGGATATAACGCGCATACTTTCTGTCTCAATTCTTTTTGGTGCGGTCAACCACTTGCTAGTTTAGAACAAGAGACTGGCGCCTATTGTAATGGGTTAATACAATTAAATCAATTGACAACAGCTAATTGGTGTCGAATCTATTGGCAATCTATCTTAAATTTGCTAGGAGTTGTGGAGCATCCGAGTGTTTTGTCTGGTGAGGTTCTTACTGAAGCAGAATTTTTGCCACTACTAATCTCTTCTCATGACTTTTCTGGGTTATGTCTCTTTTACTTGTATAAGCTGATGCTTTGCTACCTGTTTGGGGAAATTGAATCAGCTCAAAACCATGCAGTTGAGGTTAGACGGTATTTAATGGCTGCCAGTGGAAGTGTTAGTGAACCAGCGTTTTATTTTTATGATTCTTTGACCACACTAGCTAGTAGTCAACAATTAGAGGAGACATCAGAAGTATTAAAGCGGGTGGAACAAAACCAAACGCAGTTATCTCACTGGGCCTACTATGCTCCTATGAATTATCAGCATAAGGTTGATTTGGTAGAAGCAGAAAAATGTCGAGTTCTAGGGCGAAAAACAGAAGCTATGGAGCTATATGATCAGGCTATTGAAGGCGCCTCATATAACGGCTACATTCCTGAAGTTGCTTTAGCGAACGAACTTGGCGCTAAATTTTATCTCGACTGTGGTAAAGAAAAGGTTGCTGCTGGCTACATGCAAGAAGCATATTACTGCTATGCGCGATGGGGAGCTAAAGCTAAAACATTGGATTTAGAAAAGCGCTATCCCCAACTTCTCAAACCCATTCTGCAACAGCGACTTAACCTAAATCCATTAGAGACTATTACGACTGTTACCCGTAGTTCTAATACAGATAGCACCAGTATTTCCAATATTCTAGATTTTACCTCCGTTCTCAAAGCCGCTCAAGCGATTTCTAGTAGTATCGAAGTAGATGTATTAATTACTACAGTAACTCAAATTATCTTAGAAAACTCTGGCGCCTTAAAAACTGCCTTAATTCTTCCCGAAGAAAATACTTGGCAAGTACGAGTAATTACTTGTATCAATCACGACAAACCACAAGGAAAAACTCAAAATATTCTAACTACAGAATCAATCGATACTTGTGAATATATACCGAAAAAAATAATTAATTACGTCAAAAATACTCAAGAAACAATAGTTATAGATAATTGTCAAACAAATATTCCTGGGTTAATTGGCAAATATATGCTCAAACACGAACCAAAAAGCGTATTATGCAT
Source organism: Dulcicalothrix desertica PCC 7102 (assembly GCF_003991905.1). Lineage (GTDB taxonomy): Bacteria > Cyanobacteriota > Cyanobacteriia > Cyanobacteriales > Nostocaceae > Dulcicalothrix > Dulcicalothrix desertica. Next base: position 472,970 of record NZ_RSCL01000003.1, read on the forward strand.
ACCAATCATCAACCAAGGACATCTAGTAGGTATTTTATATCTAGAAAATAAAATCACTTCTTTTGTATTTACAAAAAATAGCTTGCTTCTTATCAACTTGCTTTCCTCTCAAGCAGCAATATCCTTAGAAAATGCCAGACTTTATCAACAAGCGCAACAAGCACTACAAGATTTACAACAAGCGCAGTTAAAAATTATACAAAGCGAGAAAATGTCAGCACTAGGTAATTTAGTTGCAGGGGTAGCTCATGAAATGAACAATCCTTTAGGCTTTATTTCTGCTACTCTCAAACAAGCTAAACCTACTATTACTGATATTACCGAACACCTAAAATTATATCAAGAAACATCACTCCCCAATCAGAAAATTATCGAACATGCAGAATCAATAGATTTAGATTATACCTTAGAAGATTTACCCAAGATGGTTGATGCAATGGTAATGGCATGTGACAGATTGAAAAATATCAGCACCAGTTTAAGAACTTTTTCGCGTGCGGATAAAGATTACAAAGTACCATTTAACATTCACGAAGGTATCGATAGTACGATTCTAATTCTTAAACACCGTCTCAAAGCTAACGAACAGCGTCCAGCGATTGAAGTAATAACAGATTATAAAAATTTCCCACAAATTGAATGCTTCCCTGGACAATTAAATCAGGTATTTATGAATATTCTTGCAAATGCCATTGATGCTTTAGAAGAATCTAATACGGGGCGAAGTTTTGAAGATATTATTGCAAATCCTAACAAAATTACAATTAAAACATTTATTGAAAACAACAATGTAAAAATCAACATAGCTGATAATGGTAAGGGGATGAGCGAAGAAGTTAAGCAGAAAATATTCGACCATTTATTTACTACCAAAGTAGTGGGTAAAGGTACGGGTTTGGGGTTAGCTATAGCAAAACAAATTATAGAAGAAACCCACGCAGGTAAGTTGTATTGCAATACTGTTCTCGGTGAGGGTACAGAATTTGTAATTATGCTCCCACTGTAAGAGGATGTTTTTATAAGTATAATTTTTTATTGAAAATGTAACTTTATACACATATCTGGGAATACTAAGCGTAAAAGCCTTAAGGATGAACGCAGTATGGTTAGCACTCAAACTAATCTTTCCAGATATCGTGTCCCGTTGCGCGCGGTTTTGATAGTGCCATTTGTGCTGCAAATTTTTGCAACTGTTGGGTTAGTGGGTTATTTGTCTTTCAAAAACGGGCAAGGAGCAATAAATCGGTTAGCCAATCAGTTGATGGGTGAAATTGACGAGCGGGTTAATCAGCATTTAGATTCATACTTGGCAGTACCTCAACAACTCAACCAAATCAATACTGATGCGGCAAGTAGTAAAATCTTAGATATACAAAACCTTGAAATCACAGGACGTTACTTTTGGCAACAGATGCAGGTTTACAAAAATCTCAGCTACATTTTTAGTGTATTGCCTAACGGAGAATATACAGGCGCCGGACGCTGGATGGAAGGAGGCAAGACCACAATTGACGAAATTTCAGCACGGACTAATTATAAAAACTATACTTATGCGACAGACGAGCAAGGAAACCGAGATAAGGTAGTTTTCAAAGCAGAGTATAAACCCTTAGAAGAATACTGGTATAAAGAAGCCATACAAACAGGCAAACCAATTTGGAGCAAAATCTATAACTGGCAAGATACACCGGAATTTATTTCCATTAGCGCATCACGTCCTGTGTATAATAACCAGAAAAAATTAATTGGTGTAATGGCATCTGATATACTCCTCTCTAATATCAGCACATTTTTACAGCAGTTAAAAGTAAGTAAAACGGGAACAGTTTTCATTCTGGAAAGAGATGGTAATATTGTCGCTAGTTCTAGCAATGAAAAACCTTTTATATTAGTGAAGGGAACAGCACGGCGCCTAAGTGCTGTTCAAAGTACAAATCCTTTGATTCGAGCAACTGCCATAAATTTGCAAAAAAAATTTGGTAATTTGCAATCGATTAAAACTAAACAGTCGTTTAATATTCAATTAGAAAAAGCTAAACACTATGCTTTAGTTAATTCTTGGCAAGATGAGTATGGACTCGATTGGCTAGTAGTGGTTGTTGTTCCTGAATCAGATTTCATGGCGCAAATAAATGCTAATACTCAAATAACTATATTGCTATGTATAGCTGCATTGGTAATTGCAACCCTAATAGGATTTTACACTTCACGGTGGATTACTCGCCCTATTTTAAAACTCAGTCGTGCTTCAGAGGCAATGAAGAGCGGAAATTTAGAACAAACGGCGCCTCAAACGCAAGTCAAAGAACTTAGCGTTTTGTCACAAGCATTCAACCAGATGGCAAAGCAGTTACAAGACTCATTCACAGTTTTAGAACAAACCAATCAAAATCTTGAACTGCGAGTAGAAGAACGCACTACAGAACTAAAAGAAGCAAAACTTACTGCTGATGTTGCAAACCAAGCAAAAAGCGAATTTTTGGCTAACATGAGTCACGAGTTACGCACCCCCCTCAATGGTATTCTTGGTTACGCACAAATATTACAACGCCACGAACCACTTACCCAAAAAGGACGCAACGGTGTAGATATTATTTACCAATGCGGCGCCCATTTACTAACTTTGATTAACGATGTCCTTGACCTTTCTAAAATTGAAGCTCGTAAACTAGAACTACATCCCGTTCCCTTCCACCTCCCCTCATTTTTACAAAGTGTCGTAGAAATTAATCGCATTCGCGCGGAGCAAAAAGGAATTACGTTTGATTTTGAAACAGACCCACAACTACCAGTAGGTATTTCGGCTGACGAAAAACGCTTACGTCAAGTACTAATAAATTTACTAGGTAATGCAATTAAATTTACCGACAAGGGTAGTGTTAGCTTTAAAGTTAAATTAAGCAATGAAAAAATTCGCTTTCAAATAGAAGATACAGGTGTTGGGATGGCGCCAGAACAAATTGAAAAAATATTTTTGCCATTTGAGCAGGTAGGTGATAGTAAAAAGCAAGCAGAAGGAACCGGGCTAGGGCTAGCAATTACTAAAAAAATTATATCATTAATGCAAAGCCAAATCAATGTCGAAAGCACATTAGGAAAAGGTAGTATTTTTTGGTTTGAGATAGAATTAAAAGAAGCAGAAGATTGGGCTGTTGCATCTAGAGTAGTGCAACAAGGAACAATAACAGGGTATCAAGGCATAAAACATAAAATTTTATTAATTGATGACCGTTGGGAAAATCGTTCAGTATTGTTTAACTTACTTGAGCCTATTGGTTTTTTATTAATTGAAGCGAGTAACGGACAGGAAGGGATTGAGCTTTCGTTACAAGAATCACCAGATTTAATTATAACTGATTTAGCTATGCCAGTAATGGATGGGTTTGAGTTTTTACAGAAATTACGATTACATCCTAAATTAAAAGATAAAATAGTTATCGTTTCTTCTGCGAGTGTATTTGAAATAGACCGTCATAAAAGTATTGATGCAGGAGGCAACGACTTTTTACCCAAACCAGTACAAGCAGAAATACTTTTAGAATTAATTCAAAAATATTTACAAATTAATTGGGTATATGATAACGAAGTAAATCAGAATAAAAATTTAATAGTAGAAGAAAAGGGAATAAAACCGCCAGACATAGAAATTTTAACAGAATTAGCAGAACTAGCTCAAATTAGTGAACTTGACGGTATCACTGAGATTGCCCAACAAATAAAAGAAACTAATAGTGCTTTTGCGAATGAACTTATGCGGCTTGTCGATGCTTGTGAGATTAAACAATTACGAGCATTTATTCACAAACATTTAAATTAATTAATACAGGAGTATTGTCTCATGTCTGTCTCAAATTATCCATTTATTCTTATAGTCGATGATAACCCAACTAATTTATCTGTTCTCTCTCAAGCATTGAAGTCAGCAGGTTATAAAATTCGTATGGCAGTAGATGGTGAAGATGCCTTAGCACAAGTAGAACGCGCGCATCCCGAACTTATTTTACTCGACATTCAAATGCCTAATATGGATGGTTTTGAAACTTGTCGGCGCCTTCAGGCAAATCCAGCGACTGAGAGTATACCTATAATTTTTATGACAGCGTTAGCAGATACTGAGAATAAAGTTAAAGGTTTATCGTTAGGCGCCGTTGACTATATTATCAAACCATTTGAACAAGAAGAAGTACTAGCACGGGTAAAAATTCATTGGCGTTTAAAACGGTTGACAGATAATTTAGAACAACAAGTAGCAGAACGTACTCAAGCACTGCAAAAAACTCAAGTTCAACTAGTACAGCATGAAAAGCTCTCTGCTTTAGGAGAATTAGTTGCTGGGGTTGCTCACGAAATAAATAACCCGATTGGTTGCATTATAGGTAACGTCGATGCAGTACAAGATTATATTAATGACCTATTGATAGTAATCGACCTTTATCATGAGAAATTTCCTGTTCATGGCGCCGAAATAGAAGAGAAACTACAAGAAATTGACTTGGAGTATCTACGAGAAGATTTGCCCAAATTAATTCGAGCAATGAAAGATGGAGGCAGTCGTATAAACTCTATAAGTAATAGTCTTCGTACTTTCTCGCGCGCGGACAATAATGCCAAGCAAAAATTTAACATCCACAACGGTATAGATAGTACACTACTTATTTTGCGTCATCGACTCAAAGCTAGCGAAAAACATCCTGAAATTAAAGTTATTACAGAATATGGTGAATTACCAGAAATTGAGTGCTTTCCTGGACAATTAAACCAGGTATTTATGAATATTTTAGCAAATGCTATAGATGCTTTAGAAGAATTTAATGTTGGTTTGAGTTTCAAGGAAATTCAAGCAAACCCTAATAAAATTATAATTAATACCTTATTTGAAAATAATAACGTAAAAATATCAATTATTGATAATGGTAAAGGAATGGAGGAAGAAATAAAAAACAAAATATTTGACCATTTATTCACTACCAAAGCAGTTGGTAAAGGTACAGGTTTAGGATTAGCTATAGCAAAACAAATTATTGAAGAAACTCATGGAGGTAAGTTAAGTTGCAACTCATGTTTTGGTAAAGGTACAGAGTTTTTAATTCAAATTCCAGTGTAAATATTTTTATTGACCATTTAGTACACTCGCTCAAGATATACAGCAAACTTAACTATTTAGCCAACATTGTTGGTAGTGTTGAACATAATCACGCATAGTTAATGGAGGACGGTTAAGTAATTGCTCTGTTTCTGGTGTAATTTGACTTGCTAATCCCAAACGTGTAGTTGTATATATTGCTGCCATTATCAGAATAAAATTAATTGGTAATTTTCTAGCACGCATTGTAAGAATAAAATTTATTAGCGAAGGATTTGTGTATTTAATTGGTTTATTTAAAACTTCGGTAAATATATCGGCTACTTGATAAAATGTTAAAGCTTCGCTACCTGTAAGGGTATATGCTTTATTAATATGTTCGTTTTCTAACAGTGTACGTATTGCGACTGCGGCAATATCACGTATATCAATAAAGCTTGTTTTACCATTCCCTGCTGGCATAAATAATTCACCACGGGTTTTGATATCTTCTAAATGTACGGTGTTGAGGTTCTGCATGAAAAAACCTGCACGTAAAAATGTGGCGCCTATTTCTAGTTGATTGATGTAGCGTTCGATTTTGGAGTGCGGTACAATTCGATTACGCTCGGCGCCGACTACAGAAAGAAATACTATTTGCTCGATACCTGCTTGTTTTGCTGCTTCTAGTGCTGGAGCAATTTCGCGAATATTCGCAAGTGCAGGTGGACGTACCAAGAAAAGTTTGTTTATTTGACGAAAAGCATTTATAAACGTGCTTGGGTTTGTAAAGTCAAATTCAACGTAACTAATTTTACTCGAATCACCTAATCTTTGTTTAGCTTGTTCAGGATTTCTGACTGCTGCATAAATATGACAGTCTTGGTCAGTTAATAAGCGAACTACTTCTTTACCGACATTTCCAGTGGCGCCTGTTACCAGTATATTTAACATTGAGACTCACTATGCTGCTATCTGGAGGTTGTAATGACTATTGTAAATGATGCTGCAATTGTTGCCGAACTGACTGAGTTATATATGAAATATGAAGATGCCCTGTGTAATAATAACTTAGAAGTGATGGATGAACTGTTTTGGCAGGCGCCTGAAGTAGTGCGATTTGGGTTAGCAGAGAATTTATATGGGAGTGATGAAATACGCGCATTTCGTGCATCGCGACCCACACACAACATTAAACGAGAAATTTATAATTTAAAAGTTGTGACCTTTGATAGTAATTCTGCAAGCGTGACGTTAGAATTTCGTCGCGTTATGGATGGAGTAGAACGTCAAGGAAGGCAAAGTCAAATGTGGTACAAGTTTGACTTTGGTTGGAAGGTAGTTTCGGCACATGTTTCACTTCTACCTATCTAATAAATATAGAGACGAGGAGTATTGGAACGGGCAAGGATGCCCATTCCACAATAGAGTTTTATGTGATTAATGGTATGTTGTTAGGTTAACAGGTTTAATTATGAAATTGTGATGTCTTGCGTATGGAGGTACGTTCGGCGAGATAGGTAAATACAATAATACCGCATACGTCAGCGATAAGGTCTACAATATCTGCGCTGCGATGCGGTGTAAATTTTTGGATGATTTCGTCTAGTATACAGAATAAGAATACTATAAACGGCGCCAGGGGTAAGGCAGTACCAAGTATATGAAGTTGTCGTTTGTTTAGGGCAAGATGACTCAAGTAAGCGGCAATTCCTAGTAAAACAAAGTGTAAAACGGTATCGTAGTAAGGAAACCTTGCTATTTCTGTTGGTATCACCCTCAAGTACGCTGATATGGAGATAGCCAATAAAATACCTAAGTAGAACCAAAAGGCAATAATCCAAAAACGATGTGACTTCATAAGTTTATTTCAAAGTGATTTATTTATTCTTCACTTTTAATAAAGATTTTTATGCGAATTTTGGCGCCAATATAGTAAAGATTAGATAAATTTATTTGAAAACTTTTTTACGCGCTTTATCACGTAACTGTTGTGCAAATAAATACCCAAAGCCAAGTTCCTCCATTATCAAGATAAATTCCTCATCAGTTCGTAATAAAGCTTTGGCTGTCTGGGAAATATTCCAATTATTTTCGTCAAGTTTGCCCAGATAGTAGACTCGATTTATTTGTTGTTGGGAAAGGCGATATGTATGTAAATATTCTACCTCTCCATTATCACGTAATATAACTTCACCAATATGATTTTCATTATTTACATCTAAAGGTGAATTGACATTTGTCATAAATCGTTGTAACTCAAAACGACCTGCTGTGTATACTGTTTTTGATTTTACTGAGCGTCCAATTAATCCAGTAGACATTACTTCTTGATGAAATGTTGCCCAGTTAGAACGCATTTTAGCAACAGCACTTCTCAAATCGGCTAAGTTATTAACTTTCTTATCGTCAATAGACAAGCTCATCTCATAAGTTTTATCATATAATGATGCGTATTGATATATTAACTCGCCATAAAAATCTTCAAGCAAGTTGTAGTGTAAACAAAGGTAGTCTTCAGGTATAGAGACAACAAACGCTGATGCTAATGCGTCAGCAACATATATTAGTACTCCGACTTGGTTTGGATGAATTTCAAAAACACGCAGTGCTTCTTCTAACCCAACTATTGCACGTCCTGAATAGGAATATTCGCTACGGCAACCCAACCCATAAGTAAGTGCATACCTCGAATATTCTTCCCATGCAATTTTAGGGGCATTAAAATATAACGATAGAAAACCTTCCATTGCCAAATGTAATGGTAGAAACCGTAATGAATTTTTGGTTTCACGTTTTGCCATACGTTGCATTACTTGCACATTACGTCCACTTTTACCACTTTTACCATCTTTTTTGATGATATTGGCGCCAATATTTGCCACAGCACTACCATCATCATTCCAAGACATGACCATTCCATGAGGTATGTAGGACATATACTGCATATCATCTTCGAGTGAGACAATGCTATATTTAGCATCGTAGTTACGACGTTGTAATCGTAAATCTCCACGAATTTTACGACGAATAAGGGGCACAATACGAATACTGCCACAAATTTGAGAAGGGGCAACTTCAAGTCCTTTTAATAACATAATTATTTATTGATATATAAATTCTTGTGTTCTTAGTGCTAAATACGCTTCTAGGTCAGATAATGTAGTAGAACCTTGAGCAAATTTAGCAAAGCCTAACATTGTAGGCATATCTTCAGCATCGCGTAACCCAACTGTAGGAATATAAGGACTAAGGGTACGCAATGAGTAATCTTCGGTACTGAATACTGGGTTACAGTGAATTATCGAGGTTTTATGACAACGGTCGAGTTTTTGATATACACGCAATACTTCAGCGGCGCCGTTGGGTGGGTCATTATCGCAACCGTCAGATACTATAATAATAGTCTCGGCGCCAGAACCAAGTGCTGCGAGTAATGGTGTTGCTAAGTCGGTTTGTCCATATGGATAAACGAATAATGGGTGTTTTGGTGTAACCGTCCAAAACGCACGATAGGTTTGTGATGCAGCTTTGAGTAAATAATGTGCAGCAAGTACCACACCTAAAGGACGGCGCCTTTTTTCAGATGAACCAGAGCTAGAATAACTACAGTCCAAAACAGCAGCAACTCGTCCTAACTGCATTGGTGCTTTTTTCAAAGCGTTACGAGCAGCAGTTTCCATCGCTTGGTTAAATTTATCAAAATCTTTGGTACGCGCTTCAAGTGGAAGTGACAGAATATATAAAGCTAACTTGGTCAACGGTAAACGCTCCCAATTTACATTTATATCAACTTCACTACGCGATGCGGCGCCTTGATAGCGAAGTTTTTCTGCTGCGGTCATTTTTGGTTGAATGCGCTTGAGAAAAACTTCGCGCTTAATGTTATGCTTGGCAGCAAACCCTTCGGCAATGGTAAAAGGTAACTCATATACTGCCTCAGTACTATAATGCGCTTTACGGAATTGTTCAAATAATTTTGTACTAAAAGCTTTTTGTTCGTGAAAATTAAACAAAAACTTAGGAAGCTCACTAGATAGCTTTAAATGAGCATGTGATATAGCAGCTTTAACTTTAGTACGATACTTGATAGCATCAAAATTTATATCTCGACGCATAGCTATATAATCGCGTGCAATGGCTCTAGCGCGACGATTATTTACTCGTAGTCGCTGTAACTCTTGTAATACACCCCAACCACGCTGAGGTGGTAGCTGATTTAGGGCAGATGTAATTAAGGCAGATTCTTCAGTACGATACTGAGGTAGCGTATCACGTCCTGTAGCTAAAAGCTTAATAATAATTTGCGCTTGATTAAAGTGGTTAATACCAGCAGCTAAAGTGCGAGCATAAAGTAAACGATAATTACCTAATATATAATCATGTAAAAAATTAATAGATACTTTTTGCCCGTAAGCATTATCATAAAATTCACGCTGACCACTACAAGAAAAGCAAGCGTTAATAAACATTACCAAATCTTCCTGCGCTACTTGCTGCGCGCGAGTTTGTAAATTTATCATATATGAAACCTGGTTTCTTTGTCGATAAACTGTAATGTAAACAATGATTGGGAGTAGAAACCAGGTTTCTAGGGAAAGCAGTTCGGGGAATGTCGGTACGACTTTGTATGACAGTTTAACAAACGGGTACGGAAGTCATGCCATAGTCCCGCAAACCACCTTCTTGCATATAGAGTACCCAAATAGTATTCCCCGAAGCTAATTTGAAGAAAAATGATGAGTTAGCTTGTAAATATTAGGGTTTCAGAGTTGGGGGAAGTTATGTGTCTTAGGGGAGTGCCCTAGGTTTTGTTGTTATGTGGCGCCTATCGTTTACTCTGATGGTTGGGATGCTTGTATTTGTTGGATTTGCTCTACTGTCAAACCAGTGGCTTTTGCTACCAAGTCAATAGAAACTCCCTCTTTAAGTAAGTTGACAACAATTTGCCGCGTTTTTTGTTCGGCGCCTTCTTCTAAAATAGACTGGTAAATAACTGACTCGCGCATAACATCTCTCCTGAGTACATTTTGAACGACTGCTTCATCTAATATTAACCCAGCCAGAATAGCTGCGGATGCTGTAACGTTGTCCTGTATTTTTTTATTGCTAATGCTGTTTATTTTGGCTGCAACCTCCTGTAATGTGCTGTTTTTATTACTAGTATTGCTTAAAAAAAATATTATTTAATTATTAAGCTGATTATTTTGATAAATAAAATCATTATTAGCAGCGGATACGAAGGATGTAACGGATAGGTTTTATTAAATAATAAATTTGATTTGAAACCAACAATTCATTCGTTACATCCGTTTACCATCCGTTGCCAACTTATCCTGCTTCTAAATTAGCTTGTTCAACTAACCAAGGGTCAACAGGTTGTCCGTCTTTGCGCTGGAACTCAATTTCTACTACCATCACAGACTTAGAACCAGGAGGCGCCGGCTTTTGTTTAAAAGTAATATCATAATCATTTGGTTCATGTCCATGTTCTTTCAACCAGTCATGCACTTTTGTGGTTGCAAAGAATGATTGCCCTTGCTCGAACATGCGGGTAATCTGTAATTGTAACGAGAATGGATTTAAACGTCCCATGCTTTTCTACCTAGTGTAAGTTCCAGCTATTATTCTTATGTTATCTCTGAGACTAGATATAAATGGATTATTAATTATTGTTTAGACAATAAATGCAGAGACGTTATGTGTAACGTCTCTGCAAGGGAAGCACTAAAGTGCTTATTACGATGGTGTTTTGTGTGTGTTAGGTGAGAGTGGGTGATTCTTCGGGGATGATTTCTAGGACTAGTTTTTGGTTTTGACGTAAGATGGTGACATATTGTCGGGCGCCTACTCGTTCGTGAGTTAGAAATTTATGTAGTTCGTCAACGCTTGCTATGGGTTGGCTGTTAAATCCTACTATTACGTCTCCTTCTCTTAGTCCTGCTTTTTGTGCTGGGCTTTTGGTTTCGGTTGATATGATTAATATGCCTCGTTCTTTGTTAAGTTCATGGTATAAAACGAGGCGCCTTGGTAATTCTACGTTTTGTCCTCCTATACCTATGTAACCACGTCGAACTTTTCCGTCTTTGAGTAGTGATGGAATGATTAGTTTTGCTGTGTTTATTGGTACGGCAAAGCATAGTCCTTGGGCAGATAATATTACTGCTGTGTTTATTCCTATTACTTCTCCGTGGGATGTCACAAGTGGACCACCTGAGTTGCCTGGGTTCAGTGCTGCGTCGGTTTGTATCATGTTATCTATTAACCGACCTGAACGACTTCTGAATGAACGTCCGGTTGCACTAATTACACCACTGGTAACTGTAGCTTGGAAACCGTAGGGATTACCAATTGCGATTGCGAGTTGACCAACTTGGAGTGTTTCGGAGTCACCTAAACGTGCCGAAATTAAGTTGGGTGCATTAATTCTTATAACTGCTAGGTCTGTGTCTGGGTCATCTCCTATTAATTGGGCGCCTATTCTACGACCATCTGATAGTGTAACCTCAATTTTGGTGGCGCCGTTAACAACGTGAGAGTTGGTAAGAATATATCCATCAGGTGTGAAGATAAACCCAGAACCGTTACCTTGTACTTCCTGAGTTTGTAGAGAATTTCGGTTACGTCCTGTTACTTGCCGTTGCACATCAATGTTGACAACTGTGGGACTTACCTTTTGTACAACGCTAATTACAGCCTGCGAATATGCATCAAGTAGCTGCTCCGAGGCTTTTGACATACTTTGCCCAACTCCACTGTCGCGCGCGAAATAATCATTTGACACTTGTTGCAGATTTCCTCTCATGTCTGCCTCTCCTATCGTGGCACAGTGATTGATTGAGTTTTTGTTCACTTGACACTTTTTCAATTATCGATAATGTATCAAGAATATCAAAGACGGAGTGAACATAGATACTATCGCATGTGTTCAATTAATTGAGGGGGGTTATTACGTCAATATATATACAACGAACCGAACCTAAGTTAGATGCGTTTTAACTTTAAAATTATTTCTAATGGTACAAGACTTTATATGTTTAATAATGGAGTATTAATTTATTATGGATATTACTAAAAAACTAGAAATTCTTAATCGTATCCGCAAATTCAGCCGTCTGATGGATACTGCTTTTGGCATTCCCGGTACTAAGTTTCGCTTTGGTTTAGACCCTATTATTGGTTTAGTTCCTGGACTGGGTGATTTGATAAGTACTATTATTTCTGCTTATATTATATATTTAGCTATGCAGTTTAATCTTCCTCAAGATATGCTGGGTAAGATGATTTTTAATGTTGGTTTAGAATCTGTCATTGGTAGTGTTCCTTTTTTCGGTGATTTATTTGACGCTTTTTATAAATCTAATATCCGGAATTTAGAAATTTTAGAGCAGCATTTAAATCAAGTTGACCCACAGTTAGAAAAAGTTGAGTTTAAGGGATTTCAAAGAGTAGTGTAACTATAATTTAACAAATTACTCTCTCTCTCTTGTGGAGCGGGCATCCCTGCCCGCCCCTAATATACAACTAGATGAAGAACGGGCAAGGATGCCCATTCCACAAGATAAAGAGTTAATATTTCCAAAGGTTTATGCCACCTAGTAAACCATTAAGGTTGGAGATGATTTTGATGTTCTCCGCTAGTTTAATTTTGACTAGTTTAGCTTCTCCACCACCTATATATAGATAATCATAGTTAAATAAATGTTGTAGTGAGGCTATTGCTTTTTCTAGTCTTTCATTCCATTTTGATTCCCCGACTTTTTCTAGCGCTGCTCTTCCAAGTTGCTCTTCATAGGTTTCTCGTTTTCGGAAGCGATGGTGTCCCATTTCTAAGTTGGGTACTAATTTACCATCTAAAAATAATGCCGACCCAAATCCGGTTCCTAGGGTAATTACTAATTCTACTCCTTTACCCGCAATGGCGCCTAATCCCTGCATATCAGCGTCGTTTATAACTCGTGCAGGTTTTTGAAATTGCTTTGATAATGCGGTTCCTAAATCATATCCTACCCAGTCAGGATGTAAGTTAACGGCTGTTTCTGTTACTCCAGCACGCACTACACCTGGAAACCCCGCAGAAGTTCTATCGAACTCTCCAACTGAAGTTACTAGCTGGGCTATTGTATTCATTACTGCTTCGGGTGTTGGAGGTTGCGGAGTGTCTAAACGTACACGTTCGGTTAAAGGGTTGCCAGTTTCATCTAATACCATTACTTTGATACCACTTCCACCAATATCTATTGATAAAGTGCGAGTAGATGCATTTGTGTCAGTCATTTAAATTTGTTCTCCTTCTGTACTATGTTATTAAATTTGGCAAACCCAAGTAAAATTTGAGTTAAGGATTACATATATATACCCCTATGCATAGTTTTATCCCTCCTGAGCGTTTTTTTGCGTATTTAACCTGGACAGATATTGATTCGATGCCCGATAAAGAAAATGTGGTAATCATTCAACCTGTGGGAGCTATTGAACAACATGGTCCACATCTACCATTAATAGTGGATGCTGCAATTGGTATGGGGGTATTAGGAAAAGCGCTGGAAAAACTTGACTCTAGCGTTCCTGCTTATGCAATGCCATCCCTCTACTATGGTAAATCGAATGAGCATTGGCATTTCCCTGGAACTATTACTTTAAGTACAGAAACGCTCTCTGCTACACTAATGGAAGTCGGAGATAGCTTATACCGCGCAGGATTTAGAAAATTAGTACTCATGAATTCGCATGGTGGACAACCACAAGTGATGCAAATGGTAGCGCGAGATTTACACGTAAAATATAGTGATTTTATAGTATTCCCATTATTTACATGGCGTGTGCCACATATTTCTAAAGAACTAGTAACACCCAAAGAAGCGCAGCTAGGAATGCACGCAGGAGATTTAGAGACGAGTATAATTTTAGCACTTTTACCCGAACAAGTAAAAATGGAGCGTGCAGTTACCGAATATCCACCCGAACAACCAGAAGGCAGCTTACTTTCACCAGAAGGTAAACTACCTTTCGCATGGACAACACGCGACTTAAGTAAAAGTGGTGTAATAGGAGATGCAACGACAGCAACTAAAGAAAAAGGTATAAAAATTCTCGAATCTGTATCTGATGGTTGGGTGACAGCACTCAAAGATATTTATAGCTTTCGTCAACCTGGCAACGGATGACTCTAGGATGTAGCGGATAGGTGATTTTAAATAACTCATCCGTTACATCCGTTTTATCCGTTGCCAAATATACGCTTTAAAAATGTAATAACTTCAAACCAAGCGAGTGTTGACTGCTCCGAATCATACCTGTATCCATCATCACGCATAAACGTATGTTCAGCGTCATACAACAAAACTTTATGCTGTATACCAGCATTAAAAAGCGATTTTATAATTGTTTGACGGTCATTTTCAGGAATATGTGGGTCTTGTGCCCCAAAAACTACCAACATTTCACCTCTAATTTCATTACACCGCTCAATACTATCTGCTACAGTCGCACCCAACTTTCCACTCGGAATGCCCGTAGGATAACAACATACAGTCGCTTTAACTTCACTTTGAAAAGCCGCTCTAAAAGCAAGGTGTCCTCCTATACAAAAACCAAAGGCGCCTATTTTCTCAAAATTTACAGAAGCATCGCTTTTAATAAATTCCAAAACAGCCTTACAGTCAGCATCATATTCAGAAATAGCAGTGCGACGCGCATCATCATTTCCTCGCATTCTGCCAATATCATCGGGTTCAATAACTTGACCAACAGGTTCAACACGATGGAAAATTTCCGGCGCCGCTACAACATACCCAAACCCTGCTAAATAATTGACAGCCCGTAACATGGCGCCGCCCAATTGATAAATATCACTATAAAAAATAATACCAGGGTATCGACCTGGTGGTTTCGGAGTAGCGACATAAACACGCATCAAACTATCGTCAACTCGTAACTCAACATTGCGCTTAGTTATTTGCATTATTTTTCTCCACGTAGGTTGGGTGCTAACCCAACCCAATATTCAACTAAATTTTATCCCGCATTACCATTACCGTTTGTTCGGATTTGGCTTTCGAGATATAACCATATACGGTCAATATTTTGTTGATTAACGGATATTGCCTGTTGATTAGCCTTTAAAGCTTGCTGATGCAACCGCGCGATATCCAAAAGCTCTGCGACACTACGCTCAACTCTCGCTATAGTCTGAGAATTTGCGCGCGTTTCTCTGCGGTTAGCATTCTGGATAGTGCGTATTAAATCAATTTCGTCTCCTAATTGCTCTAACCGCTCATCCATTTGTTCCAATCTGACGTTTATATCTTCTGGTTGCGCGTTAGTCATGATTTTATCCTCATATAACGTGAAAAGTTGTTAGTTTACGCTACATTCCTTGGCTGGACACCTTAATGCTGGCGTTTACTACAATTTATATTAAAAGAATATGATTCATTTGTAAAGCATTATTTAATTAAAATTGATTACAATATGATACTTACTTTCAAGATTTGACGGCGCCTCAGAAACCAGGTTTCTAGATATTTTTTTGTATTTTTGATATTTTGAAGTCATTGGCTTTTTTTATATTAGCAGCAAAGTAGTAATTTTGAATTATATATAGTTATGTATATTGAAGACATTTTAGAAAAGGCAACTGACCCTTGTACTCATCCAGATGAGCTTTATCAAATTTATGATGAGCATAAGGTTCGCGGTTATAAGCGTCAGATATTAGAAGCAATTGGTAGTAATCCGAATACTTCTACTGAATTACTCGAATATTTATTTGCCAAAGAGCCGAATATGGCTGATATTGTGTTTGATAACCCTGTTATGCCTTTGCTCATACTTGAAGACCCTTTGCTTGTAACTAATTGGTTTATCAAATTTCATAGTTCAATTTTTAGGTATAATAAATTACTGTCACTAGAGTTACAAAACATTGCCGTTAGAACAGAGCGTATAGAAATTTTTTTACATCTTGTTGAATCGAAAACTACGGTGCCGTCTATTATCGAAGATATTGCGAAACGTATAAATATAGAAAAATATATCATTGGAAATTACGAAATTGCGAATTTGATTTTTAAACATCCGAATACACCGGAAAGTATCAAAAATTTACAGTTAAAAAAACCGCCCTTGGCTACTGTGTTGTAGTTAAGGGCGCATGAAGTGATGGGAAACTTTATAGAAACCGGGCTTCTTGCAGAGGATTTTGCGTTCTAATTGTAATTTTTATAGAAGCCCGGTTTCTTAGGTTAGGCGCCTGCTCCTAGGTAGAAGCCCATTTTTTCGACATAAGCGCTAACTTTATTCGCTCCTAGTTGAACAGGACAAGCGAAAGGTGAGGCAACAGCGACTACAGCGTGCGTACTGGCGCCAGCTATTAACTCCTCAGCATGACTTGAGTCGATAGCACGACGGATAATATTGCTGTTGCAAATCGTTTGTTTGTCATACTGGTGTGTACAGTTGTAAATCAGTTCAAATTTAGTCATGATAGATAGACAACCTTTTCAAACGTGGAAAGGGTAGCCTCGCGGCTGTATTGCTTGGCTGGACACCTTAATACAGTCGTCTGGCTACATCTTTTATAATAATCGGAAACGAGTCATTAATGAATTTTTAGTGAAATTTATTTGACTCAATATTGATGTAAAAAATATTACTGATTTGACTTTTCGCTTATGAGGTTGAATAGTAACAAAAGTACCTTAAAATTTACATCGATGAATCAGCGACGGGAAGACCGTTTAGAACGGCTACAAATTCCTGCTTTGGGGGAATATTACGATGATTTACTAGATATTGACGCTGAACTCAGTAACCGCACCAAGGTTCAGCAAGCGCAAAGTCTAATATCTGAGAGACTTCAGGAGCGGTTACTTGGCATTAAAGACAGGGTTCAATACCTCGCTGACAAGAGGGGTGTTACGTTTAATCAAATGTGGGGCGAAATTCTTGCAAAGCGAGGTAAAGTAACCGCTTTCACCGAAGGCGCCATTCAGTATAAACCTGGAGAAGAAGGATAAATAGCCTTTTTTAAGCACATCCAAACCATTATTACATAATGTTACGAAAAATTAAATTTTCAATAAAATTGTAACATTCCCCTTAATATTGATTTGGATTTCATCCCCCCAACGGGCTAGGGGGGATTATCTTTTGCTCGACAAATTAATCTATAATTGTAACGCCCCCAACATTTACGCACTACCCCAAGCGAGCATGAAAGATATGTCAAACATGCATGACAATTTAATCAATAATATTAATATTGAAAGCTCTGATGTATTATTAACGCCTGATGAGTTAAAAGCCAAAGTACCTTTAACAGAATCAGCAGAACAAAATATTTTAAAATTTAGACAAGAAATCAAAAATATCTTAGACTTTCAAGATAGAAGAAAATTTGTAGTAGTCGGGCCCTGTTCAATTCACGATACAAAAGCTGCTCTTGAATATTCAGAAAAATTAAAGGCTTTGGCAGAAAAAGTACAAGATAAGCTTTTATTAATTATGCGAGTTTACTTTGAAAAGCCTCGCACGACAGTTGGATGGAAAGGTTTAATTAATGACCCTGATATGGATGATTCTTTCCATTTGGAAAAAGGGTTATTAATAGCGCGTAGTTTACTAATTCACATTGCCGAATTAGGATTGCCGTCGGGTACAGAAGCTCTTGACCCGATTGTACCTCAATATATCAGCGAACTTGTGGCATGGTCTGCAATTGGCGCCCGCACTACCGAGTCACAAACGCACCGAGAGTTAGCGAGTGGACTTTCGATGCCAGTTGGTTTTAAAAATGGTACAGATGGGAATATCATTGTAGCTTTAAATGCAATGCAAGCTGCTAAAAGTCCGCATAATTTCTTAGGAATAAATCAGCAAGGACAAGTCAGCGTATTTAAAACAAAAGGAAATACCCACGGACATATTATTCTGCGAGGTGGCAACGGTCAACCTAACTACGATGCAGCAAATATTGCGCGTGTCGAAGCAAAGCTAAAAGAAGCTAAAGTCTCACCCTCTATTGTCATAGACTGTAGTCACGGGAATTCAAACAAAGATTATAAATTACAAGGTGTTGTCTTTGAAAATGTAGTTCAACAAATTATAGATGGGAATAACTCAATAGTGGGTATGATGCTAGAGTCACATTTATCTGAGGGTAATCAACCAATACCTAGTAATTTAAAAGACTTGAAATACGGTGTTTCTGTGACAGACCAGTGTATAAATTGGCAGGAAACAGAAGAGATTATTTTAGGCGCCTACGAAAAGCTGTAGTACCGATTCCAATTTGTCACATGTTTGATTCAATAGTAAAGGTGTTTAATTTACCTTTACAATGAATCAACGCCGAGAAGAGCGCTTACAAATCCCAGCTTTGGGAGAATTTTTTGATGACCTGTTAGATATTGATGCGGAACTAAGCAACCGTACCAGAGTCCAGCAAGCACAAAGCTTACTATCCGAAAAACTCAATGAACGAATACCAGATATTGAACAAAGGATAAAATACCTTGCTGAAAAAAGAGGTATCACCCCTGACCAACTGCGAGGGGAAATGCTTGGTAAACGCGGCAAGACAACCGCCTTTACAGCAGGCGCCGAGGAATAGTATGTAGTACGTAGGTTGGGTGGAGGCTTTGCGGAACCCAACCTACAATTGAGCTAAATATTCGTACATTTTCCAACGCGCGTTAACTTCGGCTTGAGCTTCATCGAGTAAGCGTTTGGCTAGTTCGGGTTTAGATTTAGTCAACATTTTGAAGCGGTTTTCTTGATACATTGATTGTTCTACAGGTTGTTTAGGTTTTTGGATGTCTAACAATAGAGGTTTTTTACCTTGTTTGATTAGGTCAGGATTGTAGCGATATAATAACCAGCGTCCACTATCAACGAGGCTTTTTTGATGGGTCATTGCTGTTGTCATGTTGATACCGTGGGCAATGCAGTGACTATAAGCAATTATTAATGATGGGCCATCATATGCTTCTGCTTCAATAAAAGCTTTGAGTGTATGCTCATCACGGGCACCTATTGCAACGCTGGCGACATATATATTACCGTAGGTCATAGCAATTAAACCGAGGTCTTTTTTTGCCGCAGGTTTACCACTAGCAGCAAATTTAGCAACGGCGCCTTTTGGTGTTGATTTGGATGATTGTCCACCTGTATTAGAATATACTTCTGTATCCATTACTAGGACATTTACATTGCGACCGCTAGCAAGTACATGGTCAAGTCCACCAAAGTCTATATCATACGCCCATCCATCACCACCTACTATCCAAACGCTTTTACGAACGAGATAATCAGCAAGGGATTTGAGATGACTGGCATTTTCAAGCTTTTGCTTTAATACTTCTACTCGTTGACGTTGTTCGTATATATCAGCTTCGGTGTTTTGCGAAGCGTTTAATATTGATTTTACTAACTCTTTGTCTCCTGCTTCCCCCCATTTTTTTAATAGCTCTGCTGCATATTCTGCATGTTTATCTAAAGCAAGACGAAAACCAAAGCCAAATTCCGCGTTATCTTCAAATAAGTTATTCGACCAAGCTGGGCCTCTACCTTCGGCATTTTTTGTCCAAGGAGTTGTTGGTAGGTTTCCTCCATATATAGATGAGCATCCTGTGGCGTTGGCTATCATTGCTCTATCGCCAAATAGTTGTGTTAGTAGTTTTAAGTAGGGAGTTTCACCACATCCTCCACAGGCGCCAGAAAATTCAAATAATGGTTCTTGGAATTGTTGCTGACGAATTTGGTTTAACTTGAGTTTAGTACGGTCGGGTAGAGATAAGTTTAAAAAGAAATCCCAATTTTGAGATTCTTGTGTACGCAAAGGTAACTGTGGTTCCATGTTTATGGCTTTGCGTTCGGGTTGCTCTTTGTTCCTAGCTGGACATACTTCTACACAAATACCACATCCTGTACAATCTGATGGCGCCACTTGAATGGTAAATTTATCACCAGCAAAGTCTTTATCTTTGGCATTGGTTGACTTGAAACTTGCAGGCGCCTTAACTAACTCACTCTCGTTATAAGCTTTACTACGTATTGCTGCATGAGGACAAACTATAACGCATTTACTGCATTGGATGCACAAGTTGGTGTCCCATACTGGTATATTTTCTGCTACATCACGTTTTTCCCATTTCGCTGTACCTGTGGGAAAAGTTCCATCTGCGGGTAATGCACTTACAGGTAAATTATCGCCTTCCCAAATCATCATTTTACCAAGTACATCGCGGACAAACTCAGGCGCACTCACTAAAGTTTGAATTTGTGGTTTTTGATTTTTGATTAAATTGGGAATATCTACTTTTTGAAGATTATTTAGGGTGTTATCAACTGCATCTAAATTTTTACGAACAACATCGGCGCCTTTTTTACCGTATGTTTTTTCTATAGCTTGTTTAATTTTGGCGATAGCTTCGTCTTGAGGTAACACACCCGCTAAAGCAAAGAAGCAAACCTGCATAATAGTGTTGATACGTCCACCCATACCGCTATTACGGGCAACTTTATTCGCATCAATAATATACAGTTTGAGTTGCTTATCAATAATTTGCTGTTGAACTGAGAAAGGGATGTGTTCCCATACAGAATTACTATCGTAAGGACTGTTAACTAAAAAAGTGGCGCCTTCTTTAGCGTCTTTAAGAATATTAACCCGCTCCAAAAATACCCATTGATGACACCCAATAAAATTAGCTTTATCTATAAGATACGTTGAACGAATAGGTGTACTACCAAACCGTAAGTGCGATACTGTCATTGAACCAGATTTTTTAGAGTCATAGACAAAGTAACCCTGAGCATAATTATCTGTTTCTTCGCCAATAATTTTAATAGAGTTTTTATTGGCGCCGACAGTACCATCCGAACCGAGACCGTAGAACATTGCGCGGACTACTTTATCTGACTCGATAGAAAAGTTTGTATTTAATGGTAGTGAAGTATAACTAACATCATCATTAATACCGACAGTAAAGTGATTTTTGGGCTTTTCGCTCGCTAAGTTATCAAAAACAGCTTTTACCATTGCGGGTGTGAACTCTTTTGAAGACTTTACAATACAGAGTTACAGCAAAATATTAATTGTTTACTAGTTGTTTATCTATCATTGTTAGATTTTCTACATCGACTGTATCGATATTTTCTATGTAGAATTTTACTTGCTCACGCGGTAGGTGCTTTATTTTGGCGTAAAGAATTGCGGTTTCAAGTAATATCGAGCGTGCTGTTTTATTTTTCATGTTTTTGTAATTTTTATGTAGCGCTATTATTCAAAATTAAACTTTTATTTAAAATTTTCTGTTAGTCTCTAACAATAAGTCGGTTAACGGCTTTTTAACTATATATTGGCGCCGTTTTTGTGCAAACGTTAAAATTCAATTAAATTCTGATAATGTGCGTTTATTTCGTATGATGGAAGTACTCAACATACATGTTAATTTTTAAATAAATAGTAAAATTTTTATAGGAATATACGTAAAAGGATAGAATCTTGGTGTATATAAAATATACTTCTAAAATTGGGATAATATGAGTATTACAAGAAAAGTTTCCTCTTCGATATTACTTTTCGCGGTTGTTATCTTAGTTCCTGCCCTCTCCTCATGTGGACAAGGAGGTAAGGAGGTTGGAAAGGCAGTAGTTGGTTCAGTTGTAGGATATGCTGTCAAGGAAGGACTCAATTGTGCAGTTAAAGGCGAGTGTCCGAATGCGGAAGCTGCATCGCTCCTCTGAACCGGATAAGGCGATTAAAGATTATTATCAACTTATTAATCAGCGGCAGTATTCAGATGCTTGGGCAAATTTAAGTAGTAGATTTCAGAATCTAAAACCAGAGAATAATTACAATAATTATGAAGAATGGTGGAATAAGGTTAATTCAGTAACAATCGATTCTATACAGTTAGTCGAAAAGGATAATCATACGGCTATTGTAGACGCTAAGTTAAGTTATTCAATGAAAGATGGTCGCAAAATAAATGACCCATCCAGAATTACACTAATTCTTCATTCAAATGGAAAATGGCTAATTGACGACAAAATCAAAAGCTAAGTATTTTTGAGCTAGTTTAAAGTAATTCAGTGGAGAGAGGCGCCACATAACACGAACTGGCGCCTGCCGCAGCAATTTCTGTTTATGAACGACCAGCCTATCAACTTTAACATGACAGATACTGAGTATGCTGCATTATTAGAAAAAGGTTATGACCCACTCCTTGAGCAGCGGCTAATTGCGCTTGGTCAAAATCCTGAAGATGCGCGCGACTTTACCCGGTTTCTGGGTATGGTAACGAAAAAACCGCCAACTAATGATGTAGAGTGGGAAGAAGTGTGCTGCGCGCATGGATGTGAAGCATTGCAACTTGACCGGGAAGGTTTGATGGTAGCGTGGAGCGAAGCAGAAAACGAAGATTTATCATAATCTGTAAATCTTCATCACTGATGAAGTAACAACTTCAACTGGAATAAGTTTGACAAGGCTAATAACTTCAGGTTCTACAATCATTACTGCTACAAGAAATAGGGTTTATATGACACTAACAGTAAAACATTTCAAAAAAATCGCAATATTTGATTCCACATCAGTAATTGCCGAAGAGCTACTTTCTCTTGACTTGTTAAAGCTTGGTAAAAAAGTTACAGAGTGGGCAAAAATAGCTACCAATAATGGTGCAGATTCTTGCTATGTGCGTTTATATAATGCGAACAAAGAAACTGTAGATATAATTTTGGAGAATTTGTCTTATAAGGAATTACCAATTATAGTACCATTTTCTCTTAATTATAAATCTTCTTTGATTAGTGCTTTTCATTTTCGAGAGAATGACAAAATTAAAACTCATCAGACTCTAGACAGTAATGTGCTGTTTGGGAAGTCATGCCACTCGTTGAAATCTATTTTAGAAGCGGAACAGTGCGGAATAGACTATGTATTTTTTTCACCGATTTTTGAGACAAAAACTCATCCTTTATCTAAAGGAATTGGTCTAAGTATGCTCCGTTCAGCTTGTGAATCAACGCAAATGAGGGTTTTTGCCCTTGGAGGAATCAACGAAAATAATTATAGGCAATGTCTTGATGTAGGTGCGTCTGGTATTGCGGCAATTAGTATGTTCACAAAGTCCTGTAACTAGACCCTGACAAGTAATATAAATTACCAAATCTATAACCATGCTCGTTCATGTCATAAGTTTTGGATTGAAACTGTCTGCTAGACGTTAAAGCTAGAGTCGATATATATCAAGCTTTTTAACCAAACGGTTTTAATTTTAGCCAAGATTCATGCGGCTCAAAAATATTTGCAAACGTGTACTTTGAGGATTTGTCAGGACATGACTTTTAGGCGCCTTGGAATACATGACTCTTAGGCGCCGAAACTATTGATTGACAAAAGCTATTAAGCAGCGATTTCGTCTTGATTTTCTTCTGATGAAATTGCTACCAACTTGATATGCTTTCTACCTATATTGAGGGAAAATTCATCCCCTGGCTTTAAACCCAATTGTTTTGTATAAGCAGAACCTATTAGCAAGGCGCCGTTAGACTGCACTGAAATTCGGTAGCTAGCGCTACGTCCACGACTATGCTTGTCCGTAGGGGTATCAAATGATATATCTTCTGCATCAAGTAGAGCGTTGAGAAATTTCATCATATTAACTCGCTCTACGCCATCTTTGGTGACGCTATAGTAGCCACAGGCTTTAGCTTTTTCTTCTTTACTGCTATTGGGCATTTCTTTAACTTTATCAGTTAATGCCTTACCTTCTAGAGCCTCGATTTGTTTAGCTTTTTTACCTGATGTCTCCTCAACTTTGGGCTTAATTTGTTTTACTTCCTGGGCTGGCGCCTCACTAACAGAGGGTTCACTTGTGAGTGCTTTTTTAGCTGATGCCTTGGGTTCTGAGGACTTCGTTATTTTATTTTTCGCCATGTTGACACAGTTGAGTTACGAAATTAATTTACATTTTCATGGAATTTCTTTATTGTATAGAAATATTTGCTTTATGACAATAATTATTCACTCTGAGAGAATGTTTGAAAAGTGCTATTTTGTGTCATGAGTCGCGAACGTTAACGCAGTTTTCCCGCTTCTTAGCATCTCAGTATACGTCCCAAAACCTAGATTCTAGCAGTAAGGGCAAATGCTCCGCATTACGTTTTGTGTAGCGGAACTCGCTTGGGACAATTTATATCTTGTCTGACTTTTCAAACAACCTCTGAGTGGCACCTGTTTTTTGTTGATGCAATCAGGAATACCAATAATTTCATAGTTGGCAAACTTTTTATAGTAATTCGGGGCACTACAATCCTATATAGTATAAAATAACTATAATAAATAGCTTTATCCCAAATAGTAGTTCGATTTTCCTTTACTGCACTTAAAGATTTGTAGGTATTGGCGCTCCCGCAAGCAATGCATCGTTTTACAAAAGCAATTACCAGTTTTCTTGTTATAACCGCTTGTTCAATTCTCAATGCAGTCCACCAGCCGTATACAGAGTTTTTAATGCAACGAGCAGGATAAAAAGAAGGAATGCGCGTAGCCGATATTTGGTTGCGGCACAGGGAATGTTTCTTTTATGATGGCTTCTATTGTTGGACTTAGTGGTTCAGTGATACGCCAGCTATTCGAGATGCTTTATTTGCTCGCGTAATTGCAGAAACAGGAGAAGATGATACTAGTGCTGAAATTCGTGGAGAAGCATTACTCGGTTTAGCAATTAGGAAAGATGAACGGGTAATTAATCCGTTAATTGTAGAACTTAAAAGCGGGCGCGTCGGTATACTTCCTGTTGAAGCAGCAAAAGAAATAGGAGATACAAAACTTTATCCAGCTTTGATTAATTTACAACTACATGTGATTGAAAATTAGGAGCTTTGGCGTGTTTAGCTCCACGAGCAATTAATTTTGACTCCAGCAGGAACGGCATTACTTTCGTCAATCCGACTGCTTCTTCTTCTTCATTAGTGAATGCAGCTACAGTTTTTCCTTTCACCAAATATTCACCATTCGATAACTTTACATTCACAAGCGCTGCTGGACCATGACATACGGCGCCAACCAATGCTCCCCGTTCGTACATTGATGCGGTAAGTTGCTGCAATGGTTTGTTATCGGGTAAATCCCACATTACTCCATGTCCACCAGCGAAGAAAATTGCTTGATAGTCGTTGGGTTTAACTTCTGCAGGTGCGAGGGTGTCTTGGATTTTTGCCATCACTGCTTTATTTTGCAATAATTGCAGATTTTTCGGGTCGCTTTTATCGTTGCTTTTAGGGTCGATGGGAGCAGCCTTCCCTGTGGGACTAACAAAATCAACTTCGTAACCAGCCTGGGTAAAGGCAGGCCTGACCGCGCAGTCAGTAAGCGCCTTCGGGACTAAGACAACCCGGGCGGCATGGCAGGGCAGACCTTCGACGTATCTCGTCTGCGTCGATGACCGCAGTACATCAGAAGCCCTGCAACGTTTCCATGCCGACCGGGCGAAGCGCTCTCACGACCTGCATACCGGTCACCACCCGTTCCTGTCACGACCCGACCTCGTCACCGAACAGATCATCAAAATACTCCGCACCGACTGAAGGCGCAACGTCTAAGGGACTTCCAAAAAACAATACCCAAAAATTTCTTGTGGGGTGGGCAGGAAAGCCCGCCTACAGTTTGAACGGGCAAGGATGCCCATTCCACAACATGGAGAATTAAATTTTTGGAAGTTCCTTAGTTTACTGAAACTTTTCAATAACTCTGGAGGCGCCTCTACTAGCTACACGTTTAGTTCAATCGAAACAGGCTTCCCGTCGCGAATGAGTATTTTGTTAATTAAAGCCCGGTATATTGGAATTTTTTGTTCATCTGTTAAGAATTGCCAGTATTCAGCGTCGCCGAAAGTATCACGTAGGATTTGATACTTGTATCGGTCGAGCGTGCTTGAACTCTTGTCCTGAGCAAGTAATACCCGCAATTGGCTATTGAGTTCAGCAATGGCGCCTTTAACAGTTGGGTTGTTACTGCCTAGTGCTTCGAGATTACTAATCTCAGAGCGTAAGTCGCGAATGTTTTCGGGTTCAATTAATTCGTCCGTCTTGTCTAACGAATAGCTGGCAACCTGTTCTGCTCTTTGCGCTAATGCTTCAACTACAGCTTTCTCAGTAAGAGAAGCTGGCGCCATTTTTTGTTGACTACAGCTGCGAGTAGCCCAATTCTTGCATTGATAGTATGGTTTTTTTGATGAACCAGAACCTTTGTAACACGTACTGTTACACTCAGCGCAAATCACTAGTCCTGAGAGTGGGTGTGACTGGCGTGTTGAACCGAAACCGCGCGTGTTTCTATTCCACTCTAATATTTGCTTAATCTCTAAATATTCACTTTCAGTAATAATTATTTCTTCAGGGTGGGTGTTGTAAATTATTTGCTCTTCGTACTGCCCCGAAGCTTGTCTGTAGCGAGTGTGCCCACGTAACACGGGTGAGTTGAGCCAATAGCGAAGACCAGGTGCCGAAAATCTAAACATATCAAGCGCAATACGTCCAGCCCATTTATTATGATGCGACTTTACCCAAATGCCATATTTTTGATTAATCCCTTGTAAACATCGCCTGATACTTCGTTGTTCAAGAAATGTTGATTTAATATCAATTGCTATTTGGTAGCGCGTTAACGAAGTTTGTCCGCAGGACGATAATTCAGATTTTTGATGTATCAAACACAAGAACGGGCGCCTATCTCTCTCAAACTTCTCTCCCACTTTTATTAAGCCAAACGGCGCCTTGGTCGCAGCTCCTTTATTCCGTAAATGTTCCCACCCGTGACGTATCGATTCACTTTTTTGGTCGCTATGATGTTGAGCAAGTATAGCGACAATACCCGCTTGCATTTTACCTGCTGCTGTTGTTAAGTCGATTGGTTCGTCCAACACCACAAGCTGAACTTCACTTTTGATAAAATCTTCGACCAAAGTAAACCACTGCTTACCACGCCGCGACAATCGGTCAACCCGCGTTACTACAACTTTAGTTACTCGCCTCGCTCTAACGTCCTCAAGTAAGCGCTCTAGTTCTTCGCGGCGATTACCTTTGTAACCTGACTCAATATCTATATATAACTTTTCGGCGCCTGCATGTTTCAGACGCTCGACTTGCTGTTCTAATGCATTTGTATCAGCTTGATGTTTTGAGCTAACACGCGCGTATCCTACAATCATTGTTTTTCGCGACATTTAGAATGTACTCTGGATTGTACAACATTCTTTTGAAGACAACCCATAACGACCACCAATTATTTTAGGAGTGCTGAGTGATGAGTGCTGAGTGCTGAGTGACCAAGTTTCGTGAATAGCGGTGACTACATCTAGATAAAGTGGTTCTCCTGCGCTTCCAGGTTCTTTGGTACGGTCGAGAACAGCTATTGATTTTACGGTACTGGGCAATACGTCTATAAATTTTTGTACGTCGAAGGGACGATATAACCGCACTTTTATAACACCAACTTTTTCACCGTGTGCGTTCAAATAATCTACTGTTTCGTGTACTGTTTCACATCCCGACCCCATAATAACGATGACTGAAGTAGCATCACTGGCGCCGTAATATTCATATATTTTGTAATATCTACCTGTACGCTTTCCAAAATCATCCATGACTTGCTGAACAATATCTGGACAAGCTTGATAATAAAGATTGCCGCCTTCTCTAGATTGAAAATATACATCGGGGTTTTGGGCTGTACCACGTAACACAGGACGGTCAGGAGTTAAAGCGCGCGCACGGTGTGCCAAAATTAAATCTTCATCTATTACACTTTTTAAATCATCATCTTGTAATAATTCTACTTTCTGCACTTCGTGAGAAGTACGGAAACCATCAAAAAAATGCATAAAACTAACTCGTGCTTTGAGGGTAGCAGCTTGAGCTATCAAAGCAAAATCATGTGCTTCTTGTACCGAAGCAGAACATAACATTACAAACCCAGTTGCGCGCGCTGCCATGACATCACTATGGTCGCCAAATATTGATAGTGCATGGGTAGCAAGTGCGCGTGCCGCAACGTGAACAACAATACTCGTAAGTTCACCAGCAATTTTATATAAGTTGGGAATCATTAACAACAACCCTTGTGATGAAGTGAAAGTTGTTGTTAGTGAACCAGCTTGCAAGGCGCCATGTGCAGCAGCAACGGCGCCTCCTTCACTTTGCATTTCAATAACACTAGGAACGGTACCCCATAAGTTTGTACGGTTATCAGCAGACCAAGCATCTGCCCATTCTCCAATTGCCGAAGAAGGTGTTATTGGATAAATAGCAATTACTTCGTTCAAACGGTAAGCTACACGAGCAACCGCTTCGTTTCCATCTATAGTGGCAAATTTTTTACCCATGATATGCGCTCAAGCAACAGCAAATACTTAACATTGTTAGTTTTTAAGTATTAATTTTCTGTTACTCTCAGACAAACGTTACACCCATAAATGTCTACTAGATGCACATTTTGATCCCCCCAACCCCCCTTAATAAGGGGGGCTAAAATTTGTTCTTTTTCCTGTCCCCCCCTTATCAAGGGGGGCTAGGGGGGATTAAAATCATATACAACAACTTTTAAAATTGTCTCCAAACTTTAATATATGTATCTTCTCCCCTACATATATTATCTCTAGTAGCATAAACAAGTGTCTGTTGATTCTGGCTGAGAATAATATCTTCGTTTAAAACACTATCATTACTAATCTTTTGAGTTCTGCCCTCATTGAAAATTTCTCTAATTACAATACCCTCGTTTTTTCTCGAAAAGTGAGGACTAAAGCTAATAAAAGATTGGCAGCTAGGACTAATTAATATAGAACGATGTTTATATGAATGCCAAACGTACCATTTAAGTCTACATAAAAAGGAATACTACTAGTAGAGTAGATTAATTTTGTCTAAATAGTACTATTGATAGAGATATAATTAGTTATAAGATTATATTATTGTTTGTTAAATTGAGAATTATATTTTGGTGCGTGGCGCTTGAGGTCTTATAACTACGTTTGGATTTTTTCATGGCGCCATGCATCCTACGATATTATCAAATTATATTAAATTATGTTAAATAAATTATTTTTGAAGTCGTCATTATCGTTGTCGGTAGCTTTGATGACTATCGGCGCCAATTTTATACCAACTGTACGTCCTGCGTTTGGCGCCGAGCGGATAAATATTTCTTATGGGATTTTCCAAAGGTCTATTCCAATTAAGTCTTTGGAGTTGTTCGCTAGAACTGGTGAAATAGATGAAGATTTTTCTGCTTATGCTCGGTATGTTGATAAAAAGGAGTTAGCGCAGTTAAGACGACTTTTACTTACTCCTATTCCTCTTGGTGCTGTTGAGGTTTCACAATTTTTATATACGGCTATTGGTCAGACTTTGTTAGAACGTTTGGGGGATGTTATTCAGTTGGAGTCGGGGCTAAATGGTTTTTATGCTATTCGCTCTGCTTTGATTGTTTCGGCGGCACAAAAACAAGGGTTTACGCTACTTGATGTTTTTCGGAATTATTCTTCTAACGCTATTTCGATTAATTTATCTCGTACTCAGGAGATTGCCCAATCTGTTCAGATTTTAATTAATCAGACTAAAAATGCGATTGCTTTGATTAATCAAGAGTCGAGGGAAGAGATGGGAAGCACTGAAGTGCTTACGACGGGGGTTACTACGAGACGTTTTCAAGTGCAGAAGGCAATTTTTAATTTTAATGATGTGTCTCGTAATCGGGTAATTAATACTGATGTTTATGTGCCTGTAGCGTCTGGTCGGCGCCCTATTGTTGTTATTTCTCATGGTCTTGGGTCTGACCGCACGAGTTTTGCGTATCTGGCTCAATATTTAGCTCGGTCTGGTTTTGTTGTTGTGGTTCCTGAACATCCTGGTAGTAATGCTGCACAGTTGCAAGCTTTGTTGTCTGGTAGAGCGGATACTGTTACTGACCCTAGAGAGTTTGTTGACCGTCCTTTGGATATTAAGTTTGTACTTGATGAATTGACACAGTTACAAGATTCTAATGCTACTTTGCGCGGGCGCCTCAATTTACAGCAGGTTGGTGTGGTTGGACAGTCGTTTGGTGGTTACACTGCTTTGGCTTTGGCTGGCGCCAAAATCAATTTTGAGCAGTTAAATAAAGATTGCCCTCCTTTGAGGAGTTCTTTAAATGTTTCACAGTTACTTCAGTGTTTAGCAGTACGTTTACCAAGGACTGAGTATAATTTGTCTGATTCAAGGGTGAAGGCTGTAATTGCTATTAACCCTGTAGGTAGCAGTATATTAGGACAAACTGGATTGAGCCAAATTAATATACCTGTAATGATTGTTGCTGGTAGTGCCGATACTGTTACTCCTGCGCTTCCTGAACAAATTCAACCTTTTACTTGGCTGACTACTCCCAATAAATATTTAGCGTTGATTAATGGTGGAACTCACTTTTCTACTATCGCTGAATCTCCTAATAATGCTCTCCCTATTCCACAAGAAGCTGTAGGTGCCAGTCCGGAAGTTTCACGTTCCTATATCGAATCTTTAAGTTTTCCCTTCTTTCAAACTTATGTTGCTCAACAACCAAGTTATATAAATTACCTAAATGCAGGCTACGCAAAAGTTATTAGTCAAGCACAGTTGCCTCTAAGTTTGGTGCGAAATATCACTCCTAATGAGTTGCAACAAGCGCTGAATGGTTCTCCTTTATCTTCTAATCAATAATAAATTTATATTGTTTATGTGAAGTTTTTGTTAAGCAAATGGATGTACAATTAAAAGTTATAAAAGTAAGCGTAATAGAGATGTAGCAGTTGTGCTAAATGTAGGTTAGGCTCCTGTGTTTATAGCGAACATAAGTAATATAAGTAAGTAAAAAAAGATTTGTGCGATTTCTTCCGTGATTTGCTGTAGTTAGTTCGTATAAAGATTCTAGCCCAGTCAATTACGGAGATATTTACCCAGCATGTCTAACTTTCGTAGCATTATGCTCTTAATTGTTGCATTAACTATCACGCAAATTCTAATGGTATTTTTTGTTCATTCTCTTAAACAAGAAAAAGTAGGTGATGCTCAGAAACATTCACCTGAGTTAATAAGTCAGAGTAAATTTAAACCACCAAGTACTAGTAAACCTAAAGGTTCTTCCGGCGCCGGTTCTCGTCGTATATCTAATAATCATAGATATAAGGGTGTGAATAGCTAGTGTAAGGTTAGTAATTGTTATTTTTCAGAATTTTATCTATCAGTACTTGATTTTCTTGACTTTCAGATTGTTTCAAATATTCAATTGCAATTTGTCCAGCTACAGGTTGTTCTTGAGTAAATTTAATTAGCTGTTGTACTATTTGACTTAATTGAATTTTATCGGAATGTTTGGTAATAATTATTATCTGCGTAATTACGCCAGCTAAAAATGCAATTATTGCGGGTATAATTGGAATCCACCATCCTAGTAAAAAGGCAATGTAGGTAACTAATGTTAGTATCAATATTAAAAATAAAATTGAAACTAGCAAATATTTCAATGGCTTAAAAAACCAACTAAGAAGTGTTCCCATTCCAGACCACAGTAAAATCCAAAACCATTCAATTTGATGCAACCATACTTTTAATAGTGGGCGCCCATCGAGTGCTGCACTTAAAATGGAACTTGCAATATTAGCGTGAATAACAACTCCAGGCATTCGAGCCGGGTTATCGAAACTGCTGTTACTATAAGGAGTATGATACAAATCGTTCACACTCTCTGCTGTCGCACCAATTAAAACAATGCGATGGCGTATTAAATCAGCAGGTATCTGATTTTTTAGTACATCTTGAATGGAAATAACTTGAAACTGTTTCTGGGTACCGTGAAAGTTAAGCAAAATCTGATATCCCCCCGCATCTGCTCTCACATATCCCCCATCATTCGAGTGAAAGGGAGTAAGAAGTGCTTTCCCTATTTTGATTTGGTGATTTGGTAAATCTGAAGCGTAGATATTATGAGTTTCTAAGTAGCGTAATGCTAACTTTAAACCCAAGTTTAAAGTTATTTTATTATCTTCTTCAATCGATAATAAAGCACGACGAATTTTTCCATCTCCGTCTAGCACTTGGTCGGCAAGACCTACTTGTTTGAGTTCAGCTAAAACTGGTGAAGGGGCAATTTTATTATCAATTGCCTTCTTTACACCAATTAAATTTGGTGTTGTTCTGTATATTTGTATTAGTTTATCGGCGCCGGGTTCTACTGGTAAGTCTCGATACAAGTCTAATCCAATAGCTTTTGGGTTGTAATTTTTTAATGTTTGCAATACCTGTGCGAGAATGGCATCTGACATTGGATATTGACCATATTGTTGAATGTGCAATTCATCAAGAGCAACAATCACAATTCTAGGGTCAACTGTTGTAACAGGACGCGCTTGAAATAATTTATCTAAGCTCGTCAACTCTATTTCTTCTAATACGCCACTAAAACGTAAAATAATTACTGCAATGGCAACAATAAAGGTAATCGAAATAATATGAATTCTAGCTAATCGTAGTTTCTGTATATTCTTTTTGGCAGTTTTGCGTGCATTCGCTAAAATCTGCTGGGCAAGTCTATGCATTTCAAGGACAAACTGTGATTTTTCTTGTTCAAGATATCTTGCTTGTTTTTCTGCTAATAAATCTTTTTGAATTTCTCGCTTTGCTGCTTCTTGACTTGCAGTTAAAAAGCGATAGTCTTGGTCACTAAGTCTTTTACTGTATGACCACGTAAGTGCTTGTTCTAAAGTTTCTCCACGCAGCAAATACTCAGTACCTTTTTGCCCTGAAGCTATCCATGCTTTAAATTTTTGCGCGTAAGGACGCAATTTCTCCATTTGTTTGGAAGTCCATTGTAAATCAAAAACTGCTTCGTAAATCAAATTTTTAACTTTTAATTTACCTTGTGAGTGAATTACTAATCCTGATAGTAGTAACTCTATTTGCTCTCGACTATCATCAACTAAAACTTCTTCTCCTAAAAGAATTCGCTGATAAACCTCTAAATGGCGCCCTGCAATATGTTCGTTTCTGATAATTCGGTCTGAGATTGTTCGTAAATGCTGCGGCTCATCTTGAAATTCCCAGTTGTTGATGATATAATTTATTACGACATCTTTTACTATTGTTTCCACTGATTGAGTAGCATTTATTTTTGGAGTTAAATCAAATAGTAATTGACAGAGTTTATGAGTCAAGAAAGGTTGTCCGTTCGTCCATATCAAGATATGACGCATTATTTCAAAAGCATTATGTCCTGGAATATTTAGTCCGTCAGCTAATGGCTGAATATTATCTATAGCAAAACCATCTAATTGTATCGACTTACCAATATTGAACGGTGTACGTTGCTTATCTTGAATTAAGTCTGATGGTTTGGCAACTCCAAAAATAGCAAACGTTAAACGATTATATTCTGGATTGACAGCACGCTGATTATAACAGAACCGAATGAACGCAAAAAAATCATCTACCGGGAAGTCAAGTGCCAGAACGTTATCAATTTCGTCTATGAAAATAATAATTTGTTCGTTTTTAAACTCGACTAACAGCACTTCTAAAATAAATCGGCTTAATTTTTGGAGTAAAGATATTTCTTCTTGTTCTTGCCACCAAGTTTTTAAATTAATTTTATGAAATAAATTAAATCCTGACAATAAATCTGTAACTAGTCCTTTATACCATTGCAATGGGGTTATATTTTCGCTGCCTATATTCGTCAAGTCCACTACACTACATTTATAATTCTCTTGTTCTAAACGGCAACTCGTTTTCACTAAAAGTGATGATTTTCCCATCTGTCTAGAGTTAAGAACATAGCAAAATTCACCCCTCTTTAATGCTTGGTAAAGTTCGCTATCACACGCACGCTCTACATAACTAAGAGCATTACTTCTTAAACTGCCTCCAACTTGATATCTGTAACGGGTCATATTTAACGTTTACTTTCCTTAATTAATAGTGGCTATTCTATATAACTTCAGTTAAATTAACGATAATTACGTCAATTTTACAAACCTTGATTACCTTTTTTAAAAATCTTAACAAATTTAACTTACTTTTATAACTAATATAACTTTTTTTTAGTAACTTATTAAAAGTTATGTTTATTTTATTTGTATAGCGCCATCATGTAGTTAGTGGGAAAATTATATATTTTTATTGAGAGAAAATAATCTTGATAAAGTTTGAATAAAAGTGTAGCCAATCCATATTTATAGATTATAATTATCAGCTAGTATTAAATTGTTTTCGATTTTAATTATAGAGACTATTTATTAAGATGAATCAAAACTACGTTAATGTATTTGCCCTGCCTGTCATTGATGCGATGTTAGCATCAAAGCTCAATCATTCTGAAAGCAATGAGCTAGCTTTTAAAAAAGTTGATGATATCAACGAAAACCAACATAAACATTTTTATCAATTTTGGCTTCTTATGTATATCAATCAACACTTAGATATAAAGCACCTCGAAAATATATGTTATACCGATGATTTAACACAACTTCGTAACAAACGCTACTTTGATTTTTACCTAAAAAATTGCTGGGAAGACTTAGCCAACGAGAAGGCGCCGCTGTCGGTTATATTTTTAGATATCGATAATCTCAAGGTCTATAATTTAATGCGGGGACAAGAAATGGGTGATAAGTGTGTATATGAAATTGCGAATGCGATTCCTAAATGCTTAAATAAACATGGCACTTTGGTTGCACGCTATCAAGATGACGCATTTGCAATAGTTCTTCCCAACACTACAGCGAGTAATGCAGTAGAAATAGCTGAGGTGATTCGCGAAGAAGTAAAAAATTTGAATATTCAACACGCTGTTGCTCAACTTGGTGGACTGCGTTTTCCTATTGTCACAGTTAGTTTAGGAGTTGCAACCACAATTCCCAATTTAGAACAATCTCCAAATGTTTTGTGTGATGCAGCTTTAAATGCATTACATCGCGCGAAAAAGTTAGAGGGAAATTGCACTTGTGTTAGCAAAACTCTGAAATAATCTTATATATATAGAGATTATTTGCTAACTCGATTTCTTCCAAGTTTTTTGGATTGCATCATTGCTTGTTGAGCAGCAGCAATTAATGTATCTGGATATAACTCCGAATTTGGTTCGATAGTCGCTACCCCTAAACTCATAGTTAAAACTTCTGACGGTTCACGAGTTATTGATAAATCTTCAACACACGCACGAATTTGTTCTGCAAGTGAAATTGCTGTGTCAGTAGTTGTTTGAGGTAATACTACAATAAATTCTTCCCCTTTATGACGCGCTATTAAAGTTGCTTGCTGCTTTACACAGTCACACAAAGCTGTACTAATTTGTTGTAACGCCGCATTACTGGCGCCTAAACCATAAGATTGATTGTATGATTTAAAGTAGTCGATATCACACCAAATCATCGATAACGGTAATGCTTCGGAATTCCACTGGCGCCATTCGGTTTCTAAATAATGCTTGAAATAACCGTATTGTGTATCAAATTCGAGTAATTCATCTGCACTACTTTGCCTTCGCACGCTAAATATACTTGGATTTAAACCTTCTAACTGTTGGCGAAAATATAAACGATACAATTCACAACTGATGAAAGCTAAGTTACCATCTAAATGTATCAACCCCATACTCTCTAGCTTATACGCTGCCATTGCATCAAGAAAAGCACCTTCATTCGTAGTTAAAACTTGCTCTAACGAAAGTGCTAATTCTGGTTGCTGTTGTAGAATTACTAAAAGACCTCGTAAATGGTCACTATAAATACCTGCTAGCGTAGGAGCGTTCTGCAACAACTCTTCTAAAATCATCTCTCCTCTATAAAGATGATAAAAAGCTAGGTTAATTAAATAAGGATGTCCCCCAACCATTGACATTAACTGTTGAATTTGCTGTTCTTGAATCGATTCTAATTTGTAGCGAGCAGCTAATAATTTAACTTGTTCGCTAGAAAACTCAGGTAACTTAACCGCTAAACCCACATTAAACGGAGATTGATGCAACTTTAAAGGTATATATACTTCGGTTGAATGGGCAATTACTAAGCGTAATTTTTGCCAAACCTGTTGCGAACGAGCAATTTCGTGCCAATACCGCAGCATTGGTAAAAATTCTGAGGCAATACTTGAATGCTCAAAAATGCAGTTGACTTCATTTAACACCAAAACTAATGGATGTTTAATTTTAGTAAGCAAATATTCTTGAAAATAAACTTTAGAACTCACCTTGCTACCAATATCCTCATCCCAATAATCATCTAGTTGAGGATTGATCTGCAACTGCCTGCTAATCGTACTACAAAACCAGCGTAAAAATTTATCAATATTCGTAAATATTGCTTTGTCCGGTTCCTGAAAATCTATATAAGCTGATGCGTAATCCTCCTCTTTCACACTGCTAATTATTTGATTAATTAAAGAATTTTTGCCCATTTTTTTTGAAGCTCTAATTCTAACTACACTACCTGGTTTTCTCACTTCTGCAAAAACAAGCTCTTCAATTGGAGAACGGTGAATGTAAAAAGGAGAATCATATGGTAGAGGACTACTAAGTAGTTCTATTTCAAAGTTTGCTGTTATACTTGGTATCGTCTTATTATCACTATTAAATTTATTTGAAACTTTCTCAATATTTGATAAATACTTGGGTAAAATTAAATGTATATTTTTCTTTGTTACTCTTTGGCCAAGGACATTGGAAATGTTATTCCACAAATCAAAGCCAATTACTTTTAGGTAATTACTAGAATAATTCGTATTTTGTGCCATTTCTTCATAACTTTTACCTGCCCACGATTGACGTAATATTAATTGTTCAATCGGGGTCAGTTGTCGAAACAGCACTCTTTCCACTACTTCTAAAGCATTCTCGCTATCCATAACGCAAATTGCAAGATTTGTATAAACTTGGACTTTTATCAACAAAAGGGAACATCTATTTATTATTTACTACATATGCTAATTTTACAACAAAATGCTTTCACAACATCTATTTAATGATAAAGATGATACATTTATTTGTGGGAACGGCAAATTTATAGTTGTTTTCGAGAAATACTACACCAGTACTCGGTCGTATGTATCAGGCACTCCGGCTACAGACCCAAGAATCGGAAGACATGACCCCATTGTGGAAAGATTATTTTTTTTAATGATTGTTGAGAAATGTTGCATACCTATCTATACCTAATTTATAGACAAATGTTACATTAATATGGTACTTTTGCCTGCTGTAGTGCATTTCAGTTAGTCCAAAACAGTTACAAACAAGGCTAATATAGTGAGAAGTATAGCTAAAGAGCCTCCAGATGAGGCACTACACCAAAGTTCTATTTTTTACATAGAGCGTCCACCAATCGAAGCAACAGTTTGCCAAGAAATTACTAAAGAAGGTTGTATTATCCGTATCAAGTCACCTCAAAAAATGGGAAAGACTTCTTTAGTTTTGCGATTAATGAAATACGCAAAAAAAGTATTGTATGCTACAGTTTACATCGATTTCCAGCAAGCAGATAAAGATATTCTTTGCAGTGAGGATAAATTTTTTCGTTGGTTGTGCGCTAATATTAGTAAGCAATTGCAGTTAAATATACTCGTAAATCAATATTGGGATTCGGAAATTGGTAATAAAGTTAACTGTACACTATATTTAAAGAATTATATACTCCAGCAGCTAAATGTACCTTTAGTATTAGTTTTAAATAAATTAGATTACATTTTTGAATATCCTATTGCTACTAGCTTTTTGACCCTACTCCGTTCTTGGCACGATGCTAAATATGATGTCGATTTGAAGCAAATTCGACTAGTACTAGTTCACTCGACTGAAATTTACATTAGTTTAAATATAAATCAATCTCCTTTTAATGTGGGACTTTTAGTTGAACTACCTGAGTTCACAACCAAACAAATACAAGAGCTAGCTTTACGCTATGGATTAAATTGGTCTAGCACAATTAACAATAGATACGCTTTTCAGCTAAAGTCCTTGCTCGGAGGACATCCTTATTTAGTTCGGATGTTCATTCATAACCTAGTAAACAATCCCAATAGTACATTTGATGAACTTTTAGAGCAAAGTCATACATATCAAGGTATTTACAATAGTTATCTTAGAGGTATATTAGCAACCGTTATCCAGCATCCAGAATTAGTAACCGCACTTAAAGATTTAATGTATCATGGTGAAATATTCTTAAATAATATCGTTGCTTATAAATTAGAGAGTTTAGGATTAATTAAAGTTAATAGTCAGTGTACTTTTTCGTGTGAATTATATAAAAAGTATTTTGCCACTCAAAATTTTGAAGAGCTTAATGTTTGGCGATACATGAAAAAGTTACAAAAAGATAACAAAACTTTAAGAAGTTTATCAAATACAGATGAACTGACTCAACTTAATAACCGACGTTATTTTGACACAATGCTCCATCAGTTATGGTTTATGCTTGTCGAGAAAGAGGCGCCAATGTCAATGATTATACTAGACATTGACCATCTCAAAATTTATAATCAAAGCTATGACCGTATAAAAGGAGACGATTGTATAAAAAAAATTGCTAATGTTATCCAAGAAGTTGTGAGTGATTTTTCTAAAGTAGGTTTATATCAAATACAAGCCGTTCGATATAGCGGTGGAGAATTTGCTATACTATTACCTGGTAAAACTCTTGATATTGCTATACAAGTAGCGGAAATTATTCGTACAAAAGTTAAAGACTTAAATATTCTACAAACACAAAAATATTTTGGTCTTACTGCGCCTATTGTTACAATTAGTTTAGGTGTTATTTGTGCAGTAACAAACGCAGATAAATCCCCAATCAAATTAATGGAAATGGCTCGTCAAGCCTTATATCAATCTAAAAATGATGGACGCGATTGTATTTCAGTTGACATTTATTAAATATTGAAGAATAAAATAATGAATGAAAATAATGAACCATCTGAAGCATTGATTTTGCTTTGGTTAACTCTATTTATTATTTCTGTAATTCTGATAAAAATTATTTTTTTTGCAACAGATACACCAAAGGAGTTATTATTTATAAATTAACTTTAATTAAATAAATGTAATTGAATAAATTGATAGTTATTTTTATTATCATGAGCATTGATTTTATTATCAAGGTTAGATAGTGAAATACCGAGCAGTCTGATACTTTGCTCGTTTAAGTCAACGCTTTCTAATAATTCTACAGCTTTGGCGCCAATTGTTTCTAAGTCGTTAATAGGGACAAGTAAAGTTTTGCTGCGAGTAATTTGCCGATAGTTAGAGAATTTGATTTTTAAAGTAATGGTGCGACCAGAAGCTTGGTGTTTGTCTATACGTTGTTTAAGTACTGTTGCAATTTCTTGAAGTTCTGATATAATAGATTGTTTATCGCTTAAATCTTGAGCAAATGAAGTTTCAGCGCCAATAGATTTACGTATACGGTTAGCTTCAACAGGGCGGTCATCTTGTGCCCTAGCTATTTTATAATAGTATTCTCCAGCTTTGCCAAAACAATCTGTTAACTCTTTTTGTGAACGCAGCTTTAAATCGGCGCCGTTTTGAATTCCTAGTGAATGCATCTTAGCGGCAGTGACTTTACCAATACCATGAAACTTCTCAATCGGTAAAGCCTTCACAAAAGCCTCAGCATTTTCTGGTAAAATAACAGTCATACCATTTGGCTTGTTCATACCCGAAGCCATTTTGGCTAAAAACTTGTTCATCGATACACCCGCAGATGCCGTTAAACCAGTCTGTTTAAAAATATCTGCCCGTATTAACTTAGCAATAGTAGAAGCATATTTAATATTTTGCTTATTTTGCGTAACATCTAAATAAGCCTCATCAAGGGCAACAGGTTCAATTAAGTCAGTGTAACACGCGAAAATATCATGAATTTGTTCTGAGACTTCGCGGTACACATCAAACCGAGGACGCACAAAAATCAAATTTGGACACTTCTTTATAGCAATACGCGAAGACATCGCAGAATAAATTCCAAACTTACGCGCTTCGTAGCTAGCAGCAGCAACCACTCCCCGTTGAGTTGGAGAACCACCCACAACTAAAGGTAGCGAACGGTAACTTGGGTTATCCCGCTGTTCCACCGAAGCATAAAAAGCATCCATATCTATATGAATAATTTTTCTAGTCATAATCAATTAGAAACCGGGTTTCTACGCCAAATTTTCTTTTGATTACAATATTTCGATAAAGAAACCCGGTTTCTTCATTAACCATGTATTGTAACGAATTGTTAAAAATACTGTGAAAATTCCGGGTGGATAACATAGAACGGAATAACGGCTAAAGAAAAGAGCCTTTGGTTCATAAATAATCAATACATTTTACAGGGATTGCATCTACTCAACGTCGCTTCTTGCTTTACATCAATTCTAAAGCAAGGCGCCACTTCCGAGAGCGTTCAGTAATAATATCGCTCATTCAAAAAAATTTGTCTTTTATTCTTTGGATGTAGAAAAATATACATCAATCCTTCATTATAAACAAGGAATTTTTCAGATGTCTAATCGTTCTTTAATGGCGCCATTTGACCTTCAAGATGGTTACTCTGTTGCATTTAATGATACGCACGAAATTGAGAATCATGTTCAAAAAAATAATTTTACAGAGGAGAGTAACCTTCGCGAAGCGACTCAGAGATTTTTGGAAGAAAAACAGCGACTGACTGAAGCTGAAAGAGAAGAAAATTCTCAAAACTGGTTATGGTATCAGATGTCAAAAATAGAAACGAGCATGGGTGACTATAATGGTTCTGTATCGGTGGAAGCAATTCAGGAACTTGCTATAATTAAGGCGCCTGTTCTAGAACAGTTGTTATCAGAACGGAGTGAAGCAGTAGAAAAGGCATCACAATTTGTATTAAAAGTAGCGCTAAAAGCATTAGAGCAAGATGGAAGAGAAGTAATACCAGGTGTGATAACAGTAATAGTCATGGGTTACACAATAATTTACAACTCGGTAACACATGACTTATTAATTGACAAAGTAAGTCAAGCTTACATGCGTCATGAGACAGGAAAAATCGAGAGAAGTTACCGTCCAGATGGTATTTTGAAAGCACAAGGTCAAAAAATCAGCTTAAACAGGCTATTAACAAAAGATTTGGCAAATTTTGACTATATAGAGTGCAGACAACTAACAAAAGAATGTTTACCCTTGCTGCGTGACATAGTTGAGAGGTATGCAAAAGAAGATAAAGTCTTGATTGAAATTTGGGCAGGAGGCAAAAGCGAAGAAGCCAAAATCGAAAAAACGTTAGGTAAAATCTTTGTTTCCTCCAAAGCGGGTATGCAAATAATCGAATCTGGTAAGCACTTACAGGTTAGAGACTTAGAAGGTAAATTAATCGTAAAAGCATATGGAGACAAAGTAGAAAAACCAATGACACGAGCAATATGTTCAGACTTTAAAGCACGCTACGCACTAATCCAAAAAAATTAAAAACACCCAAATGTAGAGACGTGACATATCGCGTCTCTACAGACGACAGATGTAACAGATGAATCGTTAACGAATCAAATTTGTCAGAAAAGATTAATAAAATAAACAAATGAATATAAGAGGAGTTACAAAATATTAAGCAACTTCAACCGTAAGCCACTTCATATCCTAAAATAAGGAAAAATATGGGACAATTGTAGGAAAAGCTCTATTTTACGCTTCATTTACTCAATCTAGGTATGGTAAGTTTGATTAATTAATCTATATAAGATAGATAATATAAATAAACACTAACTGTAAATGTAAGCTGATATTAGGAGTTGCGACATGAGTATGCCGCTACGTGTTTTAATTGTAGAAGACTCAGACAATGATGAGTTGATGATTGTACGTACATTACAGTCGAATGGTTATGATGTTACTTATACAAGGGTAGAAACAGCCGTAGAAATGGATGCGGCACTAGACTTAAATATATGGGATTTAGTTCTTTGTGATTATTGTC
Organism: Dulcicalothrix desertica PCC 7102; assembly: GCF_003991905.1. Lineage (GTDB taxonomy): Bacteria > Cyanobacteriota > Cyanobacteriia > Cyanobacteriales > Nostocaceae > Dulcicalothrix > Dulcicalothrix desertica. The sequence goes on from NZ_RSCL01000003.1 coordinate 515,036, forward strand.
TGCCAGATTTTGATGGTTTAGAAGCTTTAAAAATAATGCAAAACAAAGGTATAGACTTACCTTTTATTATAGTTTCCGGCGCCATAAATGAGGAAATAGCAGTAAGTGCAATGAAAGCGGGAGCTTCTGATTTTGTCACAAAAAGCCGTTTAATGCGACTCGTTCCAGCAATACGACGTGAACTCAAAGAAGCAGAAAACCGACGAGCGCGATTAAAGAGCGAACTAGCGTTAAAAAAAACCCAAGAGCAACTGCGATTTGTTTTGGAAACAAACCGAATGGGAACTTGGGAATGGAATATTGCCACAAATGAAATTGCCTGTTCAAGCAGTTGCGAATATTTATTTGATATTACTCCGGGGACTGGGAGCAATTTAGATATATTTATAGACCGCATCCACCCTCAAGACCGTGACGCAATGTTAGAAGCACTTAAAACTGCTCAACAGTCACATCAGACTTATCAACATGAATACCGAGTTATTCAGCAGGATGGTAGTATTCACTGGATTCAGGCGATAGGCGATTTTTATCAACCAGCCTACGCAAAAGATAATTTATCATCTAAAAATTATAATAGAATGTTGGGGATAGTGATAGATGTCACCAAGCAAAAGTTAGCAGAACAAAAAATCTACGAACAAGCTGCATTATTAGACGTTGCCACAAACGCGATTTTATTACAACATTTAAATGGTATAGTTACTTATTGGAATAAAGGCGCCGAACGTCTTTATGGTTGGATAGCAGAAGAAGTTATAGGTAAAAATGCTTATGACATTTTGTATGGTGATTATTTGCCACCAGAAACAGCTTTAGAAAGCGTTATTAAATATGGAGAATGGCAAGGTGAGTTAAATAAAATTACAAAAGATGAGCAAGATATAATTGTAGATAGTCACTGGACTTTAATACGAGGCGAAGATAATCAACCTAAATATATTTTAACAGTTGATACCGATATAACAGCAAAAAAACAATTAGAATCGAGATTCATGCGTACCCAGAGACTAGAAAATATAGGTATTTTAGCAGGAGGTATAGCTCACGACTTAAATAATATTTTAACTCCAATTTTAGCAGTAGCTCAACTTTTACCTTTAACCCTTCCTAATTTGAACACGCGAAATCAAGACATGCTTCATATTTTAGAAGCAAGTGCAAAAAGAGGTGCAGATTTAGTCAAACAAATTTTATGTTTTGCGCGTGGAAATAATGACGAAAAACGTTTAATATTACAAGTTAAGCATTTACTATTAGATATTGAGCAAATAATTCAAGGTACATTTCCAAAGTCTATCGAAATTAAAAAACATATTCATGATGACTTGTGGACGGTAAGCGCAGATTCTACGCAGTTGCATCAAGTATTTATGAATTTAGCGATTAACGCACGTGATGCAATGCCAGAAGGAGGAACTTTAACGATTACAGCAGAAAATCAGATCATCGATACTAATTATACTAAAATGAATATCGATGCACAAGAAGGTAATTATATTTTAATAACTTTTAAAGACACAGGTAGTGGTATTCCTAAAAATATTATAGACAAAATATTTGACCCATTTTTCACAACTAAAGATGTAGGAAAGGGCACAGGATTAGGTTTATCAACAGTGTTTAATATTATTAAAAACCATAATGGTTTTATTGAAGTTGACAGTACTAGTAAAGGCTCAACTTTTAAAATATTTCTACCAGCAAGTACACAAACAGACACTACAGTAAAAGAAGATACAAGTATAGTACATGGAAATGGCGAGTTAATATTATTTGTAGATGATGAGATAGCTATTTCAGAAGTTAGTAAAACCACGTTAGAAACCCATAAATATCAAGTATTAGTGGCAAATAATGGAATTGAAGCAATCGCAATATTTGTCCAAAATAAGCTAACAATCAAAGCAGTAATTATAGATTTAATGATGCCAAGCTTAGATGGTGTCACAACTATTAGAGCATTGCAAAAAATAATGCCCAATATCAAAATTATTGCAATGAGCGGTTCAAATGATAGTGAAGAAAAAACCAAAGCTGTAGAGTGCGGTGTTCAAGAGTTTGTGCCTAAACCTTTTACCGCAACTTTTTTGCTAAATACATTACATCGTGTGCTTAATTGAGCAAACAAGTTTTGGAGTGTTCTAGGTAGGGCATAGCCCACATACTGCTTGATTTGTAGTTCAAAACACAATTAATATGGCGCCTAAATATTATGTAAAAATAATTACGTAAAGTATTTTGCATTACTTACAACTACGGAATAAAAATATATACTCGTTGTAGTTACAAACCCGGTTTCTGGTTTAATCATTTGCATCAATAATAAGCGCCCAAACAGTGGTGAGTTTGACTAATAAAAAAGTATAAAAAGTGGGTATCTGGGCGCCGCAAATAAACTTATACATTCCTTAATCATGATTAAAAAAATATTCACACTGCGCTCTCATAGAGGTAGCGGTAGGTTTCGCGTGTAATTTTTTGGATTTCAGGCGCCGGGAATTGAGCTATGATGTAGTGGCACAGGTGGAAACATCTGTGTCACAAATATCAAACGAGTATCAATGGCTGCAAAAATACCTGTTACTGTTATTACTGGATTTCTAGGTAGTGGAAAAACTACTTTAATTCGTCACTTATTGCAAAATAACCAAGGACGTCGTATTGCTGTATTAGTAAACGAGTTTGGCGAGTTGGGTATCGATGGAGAATTACTCAAATCTTGTCAAGTTTGTCCTGAAGATGAAAATGAAAACATTGGTAATATATATGAGTTAACGAACGGATGTTTATGTTGTACGGTTCAAGAAGAGTTTTTGCCGACAATGCAAGAATTGTTAAAACGGCGCTCTGAGATTGATTGCATTTTAATAGAAACTTCTGGTTTAGCGTTACCCAAACCATTAATAAAAGCCTTTCGTTGGCAAGAAATAAAAGCAGGCGCCACAGTTGACGCGGTTATTACTGTGGTAGATTGTTCAGCAGTGGCTAATGGAACTTTTGCTTCTAACCCAGAATTAGTAGAAGCGCAACGTCAAGCTGATGATAGTTTAGAACATGAGACTCCGTTGCAAGAACTATTTGAAGACCAACTCGCTTGTGCTGACTTAGTGATTTTGAACAAAACTGATTTAATTAATGAGACAGAGAAAGCACAAGTTAAGGAAAAAGTCAAGCAAGAATTATCAAGAAACGTTAAAATAGTTGACTCTATAAACGGCGCCCTTGACTCTTCTATATTATTAGGGTGGAATGCCGCTGTTGAAGATAATTTAGATGGGCGCCCAAGTCATCACGATACAGAAGAAGACCATGACCACGACGAGGAAATTACTTCAACCCACATAATATTTAACCAAAGCTTTGACCCTAAAGTATTGCAATCTCGATTAGAATCTTTGGTAGAACACTCAGATATATATCGCATCAAAGGTTTTGTATCGGTACCAAACAAAGCGATGCGTTTAGTCATGCAAGGAGTAGGAACAAGATTTGACCAATTTTATGACCGTCCTTGGTATGCTTCAGAAGAAAGACAAACCAAATTAGTTTTTATCGGTCGTGATTTGGATGCATCTAAAATTAAGTCAGCGATAAGCGAGAATTAAAGATTATGGATGCGAAAAACGTTTTAGGTGAGAAGCTACAAATCTGTTGCACTTCTCCAATGACAGGTTTTAGAAGAGATGGAATGTGTGACACCGATGGAACGGATATGGGTGTACACGTAGTTTGTGCGCGTGTGACAGAGGAGTTTTTGAGTTACACTAAATCGCGCGGTAATGATTTAACGACACCTGCACCGCACTATAATTTTCCTGGATTAAAACCAGGTGATTGTTGGTGTTTATGTGCCTCACGTTGGAAAGAAGCTCTTAATGCTGGGGTGGCGCCATCGGTTGTGTTAGCATCAACGCACGAGAAAGCTTTGGAGTATGTAGCGCTAGAAGTATTACAAGAATACTCAGTAGAAAATTAATCTTGTGGAGCGGGCATCCCTGCCCGCCCATCCCCACAAAATCACACAAATTCCATCTTTAGATAGAAGAAGAAGTCATAAAAGTATGGGCTAAACTTTATAATTACTGAGAATAAGACGTAAAAATAATTACTGAATACTGAAGATGAAGAGCGAAAAGAATGGTTAATTGGTGATAGATGGATGATTTTGTTTGAACAAAGCAAAAAAATCGTAAATAAAAAAGTAAAAAAGATTTTTTGTAAGCAATTACCTGTAATATTTTACTGGTAATTCACCGTGTAAAAAATTCATGAAGCTATCTGGGGGCTGAGTTGTTTATATTTAGAGCAATCGGCGCCTGTAGATAGAAGAGTGCGTTTTTTGCAATATCACTCAAATTAAAATATCAGAAAACCATGAATGCAACTTGGCAACATATCAACCAAGTAATGGACTTTGGTTTTTGGATAAGCGCGCAGCAACAATTAGCACAAGCGTCGCCGAGTCTAGCAGTAAATGAAACAGCTAATTACTTACAGGGGATAGCCCAACAGGTCGTAGCGTTTCTACCGCGATTACTAGGCGCCGTTTTGATACTACTGGTTGGTTGGCTAATAGCTGCTGTCGCTGCTGCCATTGTGAAAGGAGTTCTTAACCGCACAAAAATAGACAACCGTATTGCGGCAAGCGTTACTGGTAGAGATGCACCTCAAGTTGAGGGATTTATCTCTAGTCTAGTTTTTTGGGGCGTTTTATTACTAACAATAGTAGCTGTTCTTGACACGTTAGAGCTACGTGTAGCATCGCAACCTCTCAACAGTTTCCTCCAACAAATTGGTACTTTTCTACCCAAACTCGTTGGCGCCGGAATACTCTTGGCTATTGCTTGGGCAGTTGCAACTCTCGTCAAGCTAATAACTGTACGTGGGTTAGATGCAGCACGTATTGACGAACGTATAAATTCGCCAAGTGATGAAAGAACAGGTATAAACCAGTTATCGCTTTCAGAAACGATAGGTAATGCGCTTTACTGGTTTATATTTTTAATGTTTTTGGTTCCAGTCCTCGATACGTTGGGACTGCAACAAGCGTTAGTACCAGTACAGTCGCTAATTACTCAAATTATTTCGATTCTGCCAAACATTCTTGCCGCAACTTTAATTGCAGCAGTTGGTTGGTTTCTTGCCAATGTTGTGCGACGAATCGTTACAAATTTGTTAGCAACAACAGGTATAGACCACATGGGCAGTCGCTTCGGTTTGAGTAATGCATCTGGAGCGCAGACACTATCGAGTATTATCGGCACAATTGTTTATGTGTTGATTTTGATACCTGTAGCAATTTCTGCATTGACTGCGTTACAAATTCAGGCTATTTCAGTACCTGCCATTGCAATGCTGCAACAGGTGCTAGGGGCAGTACCATTAATTTTCACCGCTGCAACGATTTTGATTGTCGCTTACTTCGTAGGACGCTTTGTATCTGAATTAGTTACAAGTATTCTTACTAGTATTGGATTTAACAACATCTTCAGCATTATTGGTTTACCGTCATTAAATCGCCCTGTTGTTACATCTGTAAGCACTACACCAAGGGTGCCTGCGAAAACACCATCGGAAATTGCGGGCATAATAGTGCTGGTGGGTATAATGTTATTCGCCACCGTTGCAGCAGTAAATGTCCTAAATATTCCAGCATTAACAGTATTAGTGACTGGAATTTTGGTAATTCTAGGAAGAATTTTAGCAGGGTTGATAATATTTGCGATTGGTTTGTTCTTTGCAAATTTAGCGTTTAGCATTATTGCAAGTACAGGTAATGCTCAAGCGCGAATTCTCGGACAAGTAGCGCGAATTTCTATTATTACCTTAGTATCGGCAATGGCTTTACAACAAATAGGTGTAGCCCCCGATATCGTCAACCTCGCATTTGGATTACTCTTAGGAGCAATAGCTATAGCTATCTCGCTTGCCTTTGGTTTAGGTGGACGCGACATCGCACGTTCTCAAGTACAAGAATGGCTCGACTCGTATAAGAGTAAAAGTTAAATAATATTAAGTTAGAGTTCAGATATTACATGTAGAGACGTGGTTAACCACGTCTTTACTTTTAATTATATTAATTTAAAATTTGCATAAATATTCCTAATAAATGGTCAATTGGACGAAGTGCTATTTCATAAATATCAATATATAGTTTTTGTTGTTCTAATTTTAGAAACTTCCATAAAATTCCAGTCGTAATACATCCATAAATAGTATCTAACGTCTGATTATTTTTTTGATTAAATATTTGTGCGGCTATCATTTCGGAAGCGCATTGTCCCAAACCGCTATTAATATCTTGATTTTTTGCTTCTACTAGCACCATTACAGGCGCCTTGATATAATACTGTTCAGGACTAGTGCTAATTAAAAAATCTGGTGAGCCATTTAGACCTTTTGTAATATCAACGTTAAACTCTTTTCCAGAAAATAGGGATATACTATAATCCTTTTTGCGAAATCTAGATTTTAGCCTACGGCAAATGCTTCGCATTACGCTGCGCGACTAATGACATACATATTTATACGCTATCCGTTACATCCGTTGTATCCGTTGCCATTACCTTTGTCGTTTGAGTTTAATTTTGGTTTGTAGTTCTTCTTTGATTCTACTTAAAATTGATTCTTCGTCTAAGTTTTCTAATATCTTACTAATTACAAATTTTGGTCCATCCGAACCCCATGTGGCGCCATTTGCGAGATAAGTTTTGGTAACATGTCCAATAGCATACGTAGAAAATCCAGCTACACCTGCCTGCGTAATTGCCACAGTAGCATAGGCACCTAATGATAAACCACCTGTAGCGGGTGCTGATATTCCAAGCAAGGTTTTTAATGAGCTTAAACCAAAATTAGCTAGTAGTTCACTTGCCGAAATGCCACCCATACTTAGAGCGATTTTTTGCAGCAACTTGACGGCGCCTGCTTCGCTCATTGGAATACCATATAATTTAGACAAGCCAATAATTAATACTATATCTATAACGGCGCCGCTTAATATATCTACTACAGTAATAGGGTTAAGGGCAATTGCCACAGCTTTTGTCATTGTCGCACGCCATATAAACGTATTTGCAGCAGCTTCGCGAATTGCTAGTTTGCGCTGCACTAACTGTTCGTTCACAACGTCAGCATATATCATCGAGTTTAGAGCAACCAGCGCTTTACCCTCACGGTGCAATATCTCTAAAATCTTTAACTTTAAATCTTCCACCCGTGCTGTTCCGGTTAGTAACTGTACCCTTCGTGTACCATCAGGATTTTGTATTAGTGCGCGTACTACTGGAGAAGCTGCTGACATGACTATTTCGTCGGGAGATACCAGTTCCCGTACCCTTTCATCACGAATTTTTTCATAAATTGCCATACGGTCAGCTTCAGGATATTGGTCAATTTTATTAAAGACTAATAATATAGGTTTACCTGCATCACGCAACTGCGATAGTGCTTCATGTTCAACCTTCGTCATGTCACCCGATATTAAAAATAAAATTAAATCGGCTTGCTTTGCGATATTCTGGGCTAAAGCTGCACGTGTTTCTCCATCAACTTCATCTAACCCAGGTGTGTCAATTAATTCCACCTGCGACTGACCACCACTTTTTAACCGCACTCGCAACGCTCTTTCGTTGGCGCCGAATGTTTCTTCTGTTATACTCCAGTTTACACTTTGAGCAGAACGAGTCACACCATGTAAAGGACCCGTCTCAAAAACGTTTTGACCAACCAACGCATTTAATAAAGACGACTTGCCACGTCCAACCATCCCAAACGCTGCTATTTGCACCACCATACGGTCAAGCTTTGACAGCATATTCTCTAAATCATTAATTTCGCTCTCTAAACCCTGCTGTTCAGTTGGTGTTAAGTCCAGCTTTGTCACCATGTTACGTAGAGCAGTTTGTGCTTGACGGTAGTTTAACTCGGTTTGTATCTCATCAAAACTAAATATAGCTTTATCCATCTCTTCTTCCCATACCTGGGAAGTATCATTTGTTTGGTTAGAGTCTGGAGGCGTAGTCGAAGTCATAACGATTTTATATTTTTATATAACTATTATCTATAATCCTAATAATTTTTAAGGACGCATAACTGTAATTTTTCCTTTGTGTGCTTTATGGTTTATTCTTCTTACAGCATATTCAAAAGTATATTTATTTACCACAAAAACACAGAGGTTACAGAGAAAAGAAGTTAATTAATTAACTCTCTTTCTGTAATTCCCTTTGGTCTTGGGCATCATTGTAAAATTGGTAAATAAAGTTACATGTATAAACCCAGGTGCAAGATATGAGCCTTTGACTGGCGCCGCGCTCCAGTAAAAACTGTCGAGCATAATAACAAAACCTAAACCCGTAACTGGGCGTTCGCTCATTTTTAGAACCAAAGGGGAATTAAAGCCTTGATATAAAGGGAAAAAGGCTATTTCTAAGTAAATTAGGAATTGGCAGTAATATTTATGACTATCACAGAAGCCTCTCTTAAGCGGTTATTTAAGGCATAGGGATAGCTTAAATCGTAAAATAGCTAAAAGCCCTATACTAAACGAAAATGCCTGAATCGATTGATTAGTCTGGATTATAAGCCCAGTAAGCCTTAATTAAGCCATGAGGTAAATGCAGGAGCGAACGGACAGCCGTAACTGGAAAAATGTAAATTTTTAGACTTAAATACCTGAAAACTCAGTAATTACTGGGCTTTCAACATTTTATCACTGTCAATAAGTAAACATCCGTTATAAAAATATAGTATAAAAAATAACCAATTAATCAAAAAAAATTTTGTAAAAAAGCGCTTTTTTTGCGACAAATACGTAAAGATTCAAAAATAAAAACAATAAAATATACTTTTTAGATTGTAAATTTTACTTTACTTATGGCTTTGTGCTATTTGCGTCACTTTACTACTTATACATTTTAAAAATACTATTGGTAAGCGTTAGGGATTTTCATGCGTAAGCGTTTAATATCCTTGATTGGTGACGCACCAAACATCCGAGAATATTCGCGACTAAATTGTGAGGGACTCTCGTAACCTACTTGATAGGCAGCATTTACAGCATTGGAGTTTTCGGCAAGCATAAGGCGCCGCGCTGATAATAATCTTAATTGTTTTTGATATTGTAGCGGACTCATGGATGTTACTTGCTTAAAATGGTGATGGAAGGATGAAGGAGACATGTTAGCTTGGTTAGCTAAGTCCTCAACGCGCATCGGCTTTATAAAATTAGCCGTTAAGTATTGAATTGCAAAAGAGATGCGCTGCATATTGCTACCAGATGTCGCAATTTGGCGGACAGCTTCAGCTTGTTCTCCTATTAAAAGGCGATAGTACATTTCGCGGATAATCATTGGTGCCAAAATAGGAATATGCTGTGGTGTATCCAAAAGTTGTGTCAACCTGATGGCGCAATCGATTAATGGTGCATCAATATTGCTGATAAATAAACCTCTTACAGAGTTCTCTTTTTTACTTGTAATTGGGTTAGCTTGGTCAGTAATAATGTCGCAGAGTTGACGCGGGTCTAAACTCAGCTTAAATCCTAAATATGGTTTGTCTGGGGTGGCCTCGACAATAAATCCGCTCAGGGGCAAATCAACCGAGACAACAAGATATTGAGCGGTGCCGTAACGATATATCTCATCACCCAGCAACGCTTGCTTTTTGCCTTGAAGAATGATAGCTAAAATCGGTTCATACACACCGTGAAGCACGGTGCCAGCTTGATACTCTTGCTGAAATTCAAGCTGTTTTATATCTGTCTTATGAAATCCGCTTCCTTTGCCTTCGGTGTGCCGAGCCACTAGTGCCGCCAACTTTTGACATTGCGAATCGATTACATTAAATGAATCTACTGCGGTGTCGTTAGATATTTCAATCGCCATATAGTTTTGGGGCTAATTGAATTATTTTCTTATGCTTATTGTAAACCATCTTTGTCGATCTAAAAAATATGAATTTGGAGGATTAGGCAATAATTTGCGAGGTCTGTGCATTTAAAACTTTGCTTTCTACTCATACTATGAAAGCATCCGAATCAAATATTACATAGTGAGCGATGCAATTTCAAGGTGAATTAAAACAGAAAGATACAGTTGAAATGATTTTTGACCTGCATCTGGCACTGATTGTCAAAGATATTCAAGCTTGGGTAAATTTATTTACTGAAGATGCAGTCATTTGAATATGTCCGGGTGAAATTGAATCAATACAGCGGCGCCTTGCAGCAAGTGGAGCAACGCTTGATGTACAACGGGAATTGGGGAATTTGTTTCGCGCTCTTGGCGACCCTGAAGAAATTTATGCAACAGCACGAACGGATAAAGCAGCTACACCAACAACATTTGAGCAGTTTGCAAAAAACAAATTATTACCGATTACCACAATCTGAGGAAATTTACCAATGTCAAATTTAAATGAAAAAGTCATTATTATTACCGGAGCTAGTAGTGGAATCGGTGAAGCTACCGCTAGATTGTTAGCGAAAAATGGAGCAAAAGTTATTCTTGGCGCCCGACGTACCGACCGCTTAGAAGCAATAGCTAAGGAGATTAACGTCTCTGGTGGAATAGCCGAATATCAAGCGCTTGATGTAACACAACGAAGTCAACTTGAAGCAATAGTGCAATTTGCTCAAACGAAATTTGGTCGCGTTGATGTTCTTATTAACAATGCTGGCGTTATGCCGCTATCTGCACTCGAACAACTTAAAGTTGAAGAATGGGAGCGCATGATTGATGTTAATATCAAAGGTGTTTTGTATGGTATTGCCGCAGCACTTCCCGTTATGAAGGCGCAAAAAACAGGTCAGATTATAAATATCTCCTCAATTGGTGGACATACGGTGTCTCCAACTGCTGCTGTTTATTGTGCAACTAAATTCGCGGTTGGAGCAATTTCGGAAGGATTAAGGCAAGAAGTTGGTGGTGATATTCGGGTGACGGTGATTTCTCCTGGAGTTACAGAGTCTGAGTTAGCTGATAGCATTAGTGATGAAGGCGCAAGATTAAGGATGCAGGAATATCGTAGAGTATACATTCCTGCTTCCGCAATAGCACGAACAATTTTGTTTGCAATTGAGCAACCATTAGATGTGGATATTAACGAAATTATTGTCAGACCAACTGCAAGCTTTTAGGGACTTGCAAAAATTAAATTCTCCATTTGTGGAATGGGCATCCCTGCCCGTTCAAACTGTAGGTTTATTGTTGTTGTAATTGTTCAATCTCTGCCATACTTAAACCTGTAGTTTGGCTAATAGTTTCTATATCTAAAATGCCAAGCAATGAGCGCGCGATAGAAATTGCTTTTTCTTTTGCTCCTTCTTCTCTTCCTTGTTGTAGTCCTTGTTCTAACGCTTCCTGTCGTGCTGTCATCTCAATGGCATACCAATCTCGGTAAACCTTCAAACTCGCTTGATAACTGCGATTTTCAGCAACAGTAAAGTTGGCAATTTCCGCGACCTCAAACAGTTGCTCAAACACTTCTTCCTGCAAAGATTGTGGTGGTTCGTATAACTGGGGTAAGTTGCGAAACAGAAATAGCCACTTGTCAAAGTGCGTCTGCAACTCCTCTAATGTTTTCCTAAACTTCGGCAACTCAATATAAATAAACTTTAGCTTATCATAAAAAACGCGACAATAAGAATCTTTTAGCTCAACGATGTGCAAAAATGTCGGGTCATTTTGATGGTCATCAAAAACAAAATCGAGAATTCCCACTAGATATACAGGAGCTAGTTCGTAACTCCATTCTCCCTTTTGGGCTTGCTCTTGAATTGGAAAACTGGCATAGTAGATACTACGGTCTTTAAAGAAGTTTTGCTTGACTTTTTGCAGTTCCACAATAAATAGCTCACCGTTTTCTGCCTCACAGTAGATGTCAAAAATCGCTTTGCGGTCTATTGTTGTGGCGCCGAGGTTCTCTAAATTTTTAAACGTTACATCCCGAATTTGGTGACGCTGTGGTAGCAACGTATTTAGAAAATCAATCAGCAGACGTTTGTTTGGCTCCGACCCAAACACACGCTTGAAGCCAAAATCTGTTAGTAAGCTAATATATCGGTCTGGCTGGGAGAACACCATAAAAGAGACTTTCATCGGATGAATTGACATCTATAATTATAGAATCACAAATCGATTCATAACTATATAAGATATTTGCCCTCTCCCAGAATGGATACAGAAGAGCGATTTGGGGGCGGCGCCCATCATTGTATAAAGCATTAGTTATTTAGCTTCACTAATCATGTCTGCTGCTTGTTCGATTAGAGAATTTGACATAAATCTTAGGTAGGTAACGCGAGATTCCCTAATCGTTTCATCGAATCAAGTTGTATAGCTGGCGATTTTCTGTGATGCTAACCATACATTGGTAACAGTATACTTCGTAAACACCGACTTTTTGGTGGCGCCGCAAGAACCTTTGAGTTCAACAGTCTTTTTAGCGTCTTTGAATAATTGTGCTTGATGACAGTATATAGAACCATCGGGTTTTTCAAAAGTCAGTTCGGCAATAATATTACTATTGTCTTCACTTGAATCAACGATTCTACCAGCAACTTTATAACTGAACCAGTCCCAACCGTAACGCAATATTAAGTCTCGTTCCAAAACTTGGATTTCGGGTGGTAAAACCCCCCACCCCCGATACACCTGATTCAAACATTCGATATTACCGGTGCGGGTAAGTACGGCTTTAAAAATATCTGGTTCTAAGGCGCCATAATATCTACCATCAGGTAAATCTATCGCAGTTGGAGCAAATCGATGCCCACCAAAATGCGTAGTTTTCCACATCCGCACAGTATCGGGATATAAATTAGATACTAATTCGGAAGCGTAAAAATGAAAAGGGGCGCCATATCTAGCACAACAACGGTCATGACTACCGTGTGTACATACTAAAATATCTCGCTTTACACTTGTTTCAACTTCATGCTCAGTAACATTACCATACAACCACTTTTTGACCAAACCAGCAACTTGCTCGATATTAGGCAAACTATATTCTTGTTTGCGATATCCACTTCCTAAACCGTCTTTACGTTGATATATCAAAAGCGTTGTACGATTCGATTTATGAGATACATCATTGGCTATCAACAAAAACTTTATAGGCAGTCGCGCACGTTTAACTTCTTCTACTAAGTTTTTTAAGTTACTTGGAACCCACTTAGAATCAAACGCTTCAGATGCCCAAGGTTGAGGACACTCTACTAATATATAAGTCTGATGGTTAGCTGCACTGCCAATGATGTCTTCTCCCAAAGAACGTGAATTATCAGAACAAAAGGAATTACTCATTTACCTGTACTACACTTTTTTATATACGGACAAAGAATTTTAAGGTTTTTTACACAGAGTTTGTTAAAAAGGCGCCCTTATTCAAATGATAAACTCGCATCTATCATCTACCAAGAGAGCGATATAAACTAGGGTTTAATTATGATTCTCTAACATTTTGCGATATCAAGCCATCTTTCTTCAGAAACATATTGATAACTTTTATCAACAATCTAAAAACAATATAAATATAGAGCAATATATCTGCTCATCGTTCGTTTTATTGCTTAAGGTTGATTGACAAAAAGGTATGTTTGCTCAGTAATGGCATCACACTTCAGAAATGCCCACTTTTAAGGCTGATTTATGTTTTTGTGCGGAATTTAAGGTTAACCTCCTGAACACTTAACTGTATTTGGCTTTTAAGCTTATGCCTCGACTCTAACTCAAGTTAGAAAAATTTGCAAGTAGTTGCAACTCTTTCTCTTTTACCTTTACAATAATAGGCGCCTATGAACAGATTAAACGTTGATTAAAAGTGATTTATGAACAAACTATAAAGTTCATAGACAAAAATCTATGTCTAAAATAAAATAAAAAACTTTCGCAATAAAATCAGACTAATTGGCAGTAAAGTTAGGATAGTAAGATTCGTAGAAAAAGATGAGTGTATTATGGGAGTTGCTTATTTCAGCTTTTATGCAGAAGCTCAACGATTTTTTACCACGACATAAAAGAGAGGTGAGCATCAGTCATAACTTTACAGAACGGGCATCTATCAAGGATGTGATAGAATCCTTTGGTATACCGCATCCCCCAATACACAGTAGAAATTAGTACTTGTTACTAGTTTTTACCGGGTTAAATGATATCCGTAATGACTACGAAGATAAGGAACTTGCACGAGTTTCCAGTCGTGAAAATCGAATTTTGAAGGGCGCGCGACAAAGGATTGTTGATGCGGGGTATAGTAGTGTATGTTTACTACGTTCGACAAACTGACCCAAATAAACAAATAGTCGAACTGATTCAAAGATTTAACTTATTAAAACACGTGGCGCCGTTTCGTCGCTGCATTCGTTGTAACGAATTGTTAAGCCAAGTAAACAAAGAGTTGGTAATATCAGAGATACCAGAAACCGTCAAACAGATCAACGATAAATTCCACCGTTGTCAAAATTGCCATCAGATTTATTGGAAGGGTTCGCACTACGACCAGTTACACTCATTTATCGATAAAATATTAAAAGACGTGTAAGGTGCGTCACGCACCCCACAGGCCTCATTAGGTTTGTTGGTTGTTTTGGGTGAGATGTGCGAGAATAAGAAAAATAGACAGTCTTCGATACATTTCTTAACAAAGAGAATTTATAGAATGTTGAAATTAAGGCAGAATTATGTATTCAGCAAAAGCAGCAGCACTTTTAATATTGGATGCTCAAAATAGAACGAAAGCTGTACCAGAGAAGTTAGAAAGTGAATTAACGTATGTAGCAGGGTGGTGCTACTGGTATAAAGGAGCAAGTCTCGTCAAAGAGTTTGCTTACTCTTGTTTAGAGTTGTTAACGAAAGAGAAATTAAACCTGATATTGAAAGAGTTAGGGTTAACAGTCGCGAAGTCATCGACAAAAGAAGATATAGTAAAAGTATTAAAAGAAGTTAAGATTACAGAGTTACGTGCGATTTTAACTAAAAAAGTTATGCCAGACTTTGAATTGTCGGTAGTAACTTTTGAGAAATTGTTCCGTATATCTACAGCAAACCGTCGCAGACTGCAAGAAATAAAAGATGCTCTACCCATTCTTTACTGGGGAGAATCAAAATATGGACAGTATCCAGTTTTTAGTTTATTAAAAGTATTAGAAATTTTACATGCAGATAAAACGTTATTAAAACAATTTTATGATTATGTCGAAGAAAAGTTGACGGCAAAAGCTAAACAAATTGCACGAGAGAAAGAATTAGAGCTTTCGTTTAAAGATAAATTTTTGGGTAGAGTTGCACAATATCCAGAGATAGCGAAAAATGACAATATAAAACAGTTAGTTAAACAAGAGAGATATCGAGCAGCACATAATTCCTTAAATAATTTAATTCAGCAGAAAGAAAGAATTGACCGTGAGAATGCAATTGAACTTTCGTTTAAATACGAGTTTACAGAAAAAGCGGCAATATATCCAGATTTGATTTATGATAATAATCTTCAGCAGTTGATTCAAAAAGAATATTATAAAAGTGCGTGTAGATTATTGAATGAGTTAATTCAAAAACAAGATAAAATCAAGCGTCAAAAAGCATTAGAGCTTTCATTCCGAGACAAATTCATCCAAAAATCGGCAGAATATCCAGATTTGGGACAAAGAAAGAATATCCAAACGTTAATTATCGAAGAAAAATATCAAGCTGCATATAACGCATTATCTGATTTAATTAAAGAACAAGAAAAATATGCGCGACTTCAGCAGCAATATTTAAATTTGTGTGAAGAGTTGGGTACAGAAGCAGAACAACACAAAAATTTAAGTGCGTTAACAAAAGCTATTCAAGAATTACAGGTAATTCGTAAAGAATTAACGAACAGCAAAACAATGGGAGACTTAGCAAAATCGTTAGATAATTTGCTGCAACAAGAAGTAGAAATTTTTAGCCAAACTGCTGACCGTCAATTTCAGTATTCCAAAGAATTACAATCAGATAACAAAGCATTAAAGTTTTGTCAAATGGTTTTATCAAGCAAAGGGAACTGTCCAGAAAATCAATTACGGTGGAAAAATATTAAAAACGTTTCAGAGACCATTGCCAACTACGAAGACTTAATTTTTTCTCATCCCGTACTGCTGCAAATTCAGGGTGTTTCAGAACTTACGTAAAAACCACAGTAAATATGCCCATTTGTTACATCTCTTTGATATATTCTAACTGAATTATTAAAAAAATATTAACAAATTTCAAGAATTTTAAAAAATTGTATACTTTATTAACTCTACATGTCAGAAGATAAAGTAGACTGCATGTAATATCATCACTTGAATAAAATTAAGTCTAAAGGCGATAAGCAACGGTACAAAATTACCTTTTGATTTAGCTAATACATGTAAACAGCTTATAAGCTTAACCTTTCCTTATTCAAGTAAATGTAAACTTAAGTGAAGTCGCTATCGAGACAATTATGCATCTACTAGAAAAGGAATTGTGCGAACTTAGACATGTAAATCAGTTATTGAAAGAAGAAATTCGCTGTCGTAGATTGATGGAGTTAAAGCTGCGTAGCTTTGAGACTCAGATGCGGGCAGTTTTGGGGACATTTAACGATATGATGTTGGTGGTATATATTTGTGGAGACGAAATAGCAAATATAGAAATACTCGCGACAATGAAGTTCGATTCGAGTTTAGACGGCGCCAATGATACAATAACTCAAACTATAAAGCAGTTTTTTCAAGAAGATATACTACAAATCTACTTAGAAAAAATTTTACAAGTGTTGAAAACGCAAAAAGCATGTAGCTTTGATTATAGTATATGTTGTGAACGGCGCCTTCTAAGGTATAATGCAAAAATTCACCCAATATCAGAGAATTCGGTATTATGGGTAGGATGCGAAATCAGCGAGAGTAGATTAAGGGAAGTAGAAGCAGAAAAGGTTCTGAAGTTTGAGAGTTTAGTAAATTCGGCGCCAGTAGGAATATTTGAAACAGATGCAAAAGCTAATTATGTATTTGTGAATCCTCATTGGTTGAAGATATCTGGAATGAATTAATTTATAATCCAAAAGTAATGATAAGACGCCTGTATATAGTGAAAGCCAAGTAAGTTTAAAATTGGTAAAATAAAGAAAAAATTTATTGACTCGTTGAAAATTTCTTGTATTGTTTCTAGTTTAATTGCCCAAACTGGTTCACCAGGCAGTAACTGTCCAGATGGAGAGAGTAAAAGCACATAAATATATATTAACGCAAGTACCCACAGTAATATGGATACTAAATTTGTACGTTGTCCTTGGTTTGGCTGTAACATGTTTATATTACGGGAAAAAGCGTAAGAAGCAATAATAAAGGAGTAACTGTGACTACGTACAACAGTTTGCCAACCAACGAGCATGATGTCAACTTAGAACAGGCGCCACAAGAAACAGTATTTCAATGGACAAAACAGTGGTATCCGGTTGCTGTTGTTGATTTTTTAGACTCTAGGCGCCCTCATGCCATGCAATTACTTGGAAAAAATATTGTATTGTGGAAAGATGCGGAAGGAAAATGGCGATGTTTTGAAGATGCTTGTCCTCATCGACTGGCGCCTTTTTCAGAGGGACGAGTAGAATCAGATGGTACACTAATGTGTGCTTACCACGCTTGGCGTTTTGATGGTGAAGGTAATTGTGTTAGCATTCCCCAAGCTAAAGACGAACAAACGGAGTCGCAACATTGCTCAAATTCTAAATCATGTGCAGTTTTTTATCCAACCCAAGAACGACAAGGATTATTGTGGGTATGGGCAGAGTCAGGAGTAAAAGCACAACTTGAAAGTCAGTCATTTCAACCGCTAATTACCCCAGAGTTAGAAAACAAGTCAGATAAAGTAGTAAAGTTATTTTGGAATTTTCGTGACTTGGCGTATGGATGGGACTTTTTCATGGAGAATATTTCTGACCCAGCGCATGTTCCTGTCTCGCATCATGGTATTGTTGGCAACCGATACAAGGACGCTAAATATTATGATATGATTCGCGTTTTGGAGATATCAAGTCAATCCGCGTTTGCTTATGAAATTACACCAACTGCCCCAAATATAAAGCAAGCTGTTAATGATTTTCAACCGCCTTGTTTGATGCGGGTTGTTTCAACTTCATTTGATGGTGGTCAACAGATTCTAGTTTTATATGCTACTCCAACTCGTCCAGGATGGTGCCGTCATATTGGGTGCCAGGTATTAATCAAAAACAACGAAAACAAAACACCATCAGGTTTAGGATTTTTTGGATTACCGATGCCAACTTGGTTAGGTCATATTCTCGCTTCGTTATTTCTACACCAAGATATGGTTTTTCTTCATTATCAAGAAAAGATTATAGCTCAAAAACAAGGTAGATGGTTGAACAAAGTCTTCACGCCTAACCCTCAAGATAAGATGATAATCGCGTTTCGCAATTGGTTAGAAAATAAAGCAGGTGGTGGCATTCCTTGGGCGCCAGAATGTAACTCACACCTTCCTAGTCCAGAACTCGATAAACAAAAGCTATTTGATGTTTGGACGACACACACGCAGCACTGTCGCGTTTGCCAAAATGCTTTAAAAAATATAAATAGGCTAACTGTCTTTGCTTTTGCAACATCTATAATACTTGCATATTTGAGTGTAATTATTGATGCGCGCGCTGTTGAATCTTTCCCTCCTGCTAGTTTTTGGTTAGCTCTTTTAGGCGCCGTTACGTTTGCTAGCACAGGTTATCTACTTCTAAAATTGCGCCGCTTGTTTTACGTATATGAGTTTGAACACGCACGTAATAACTAAAATCAGTACATAATCACTATTCCAAAATTTGACAACCAATGGTTGTCAAATTTTAATACCTTATTCTTTCGTGACATCTCCTACAAATAAACTATTACTCAACTAATTGAGTAAGATTGATGCTTTATACTGTATACTCAACAAAGTGAGTATATTTAATCAAGTTTATTTATAAAAGCTAAAGAAAGAATAGAATCAAGTTATGGCAATATCTCATGCGATTTTGGCGGCATTATTAGATACAGCGTGTAGTGGTTATGATTTGTCGAAGCAGTTTGCGGGGACTGTAGGTTTTTTCTGGCACGCAACGCAACAGCAAATTTACCGAGAGTTGAGTAAATTAGAGGAAGAGGGACATATTGTTGCAGAAGTAATTAGGCAAGAAGGGCGCCCAGACAAGAAAGTATTCTCTGTTACAGAGGCAGGAAAGGAATATCTTCGTAAATGGATATTAGAACCATCAGAAGTTAGTCCCATAAAAGATGAGTTGCTGGTAAAAGTATTTGCGGGTGAAGTGGCGCCGAAACATAAAATTATTAAAGAATTAGAAAATCACCGTGTGCAGCACAAAGATAAGTTAAAAGCGTATCGAGCAATAGAAGAGAAGCATTTTGTAAACCCGCAAACTTTACCTTTGGCAGAAAAGTACCGCTATTTAACGCTTCAGCAGGGAATACGCTACGAAATTGAATGGTTAAAGTGGTGCGAAGATACTATAAAGTTTTTACATGAAGATAATTCTAATTGAATTGGGATATGAAAAAATTACTAATTACAGGCGCCAGTGGTTTTTTAGGGTGGCATATAATCGAGGTGGGACGCAAACACTACGAAGTTTACGGTACATACAACTCGCACACGTTAGAAGTAAATGGCGCCAGTCTACTAAAAGCTAATTTATCAGACTTTGAAGAACTGAAACAAATCTTTACAAATATTAAACCAGATGCAGTAATTCATACAGCAGCAATTTCGCAACCAAACTACTGTCAAAACCATCCCGAAGAGTCTCACGCAATTAATGTCACAGCATCAGCAAATATAGCAGGATTGTGCGCTGAGTATTCTATACCATGTGCATTTACATCAACTGACCTAGTATTCGATGGTACAAATGCACCATATAAAGAAACAGATACAGTCAACCCAGTAAATTTATACGGGGAACAAAAGGTCTTAGCAGAACAAGCAATGTTAAAAGAATATCCTGAAACAGCTATATGTAGAATGCCATTAATGTTTGGCGCCGCAACACCCACAGCAAAAAGTTTCATGCAAGGGTTTATACAAACACTGCAATCTGGCAAAGAATTAAAATTATTTACCGATGAATTTAGAACACCAGTAAGTGGAGTGACAGCCGCCAAAGGATTATTATTAATGATAGAAAAACAATATCACGGTATTATTCACCTAGGAGGGAGAGAAAGAATATCTCGCTACGACTTTGGAAAATTAATGATTGAAGCATTTCAACTACCAGATACAAACCTAAAAGCATGTAAACAGCAAGAAGTGCAAATGTCGGCGCCGCGACCAGCAGATGTATCATTCGACAGTACAATAGCATTTACATTAGGATACAACCCGTTATCAATAAAAGAAGAATTGGTAGGGTGCGTAACGCCATAACAACATTTCAACTTATGGAATAATCTTGTAGCGTTACGCACCATAAAGATTGATTAAGGTCAAATCTACATAAATTTTGATGGGTTGTGATATATTAATATGTGACGACGCAAATACAAAATATGAATAAAAAGCACAAAGTTGTTCTAAGCAATGAGCAACGGATGCAGCTACTTGACTTAGTAAAGAAAGGAAAAGCTAGTGCTAGGACAATCCGTCGCGCGCATACATTACTAATGGCACATGAAGGCAGTACAGATGAAGCAATAGCCAAGACCCTATATACATCTGTAACAACAGTTGAGAGAACTCGTAAGCAGTTCTGTGAAGAAAATTTAGAGCAAACACTAATCGAACGTCCACGCAGTGGAAAACCACGTAAAAAAAAGGCAGGAGTTACGATATTGTCATAATTGGCAACTGGTGCGTGACTAACACCTTTAATAACATATTGGCGACATCAAGCGGCATTGTTTTTAGAATGATTATTATTTATGTAATATAAAGCAGATAATAAACTACAAGTTCTTAAAAGCGGAAAATTAATGCTCCAAGAACAAGGGACTTTAAAATAATAGACCTGACTCGCAACCCTGCGGGAAAACACGTTTACGTTCAAATTTTCCTGACTATCGATGATTATTCGCGAGGATAGCATGTGTGGTTCGTCACTGACGACCTTACTTTTTAATACAAATTTTTATTGCACAGGCAAGATGCCTGTGCCACGTGCTAACTAAGCAGCGCTACAATTTGGGTCTAATTTAATAACTCGGTCATAAGCATAAATGGCATCTTCACGGCGCCCTAATTCTTTAAGACTGTTACCGCACCATAACCAAGCCATTACGAAAACGGAATCAATTCGCAATGCTTGGTCAAATGATGAAACCGCTTCAGAATATTGTTTCATAGAATGTAGTACTCGACCACGATAATAAAAAGCGTTAGCATAATCACCTTTGAGTTGAATTGAACGGTTCAAGGATACTAATGCAGCTTCGTTTCTATCTAATTCCATCAAAGCTACACCGCGATAAAACCATAGTAGATAATTATTTCCTTGTCCAAGTTCTATGGCACGGTCGGTATTTAAGATAGCATCTTCATATTTTTGCAAATAATAAAGCGAAAAAGCACGGTTTTTCCAAGCGTCGCCGTAATCTTCACATAGTTCAATTGCACGGTCATAAGACTTAATTGCTTCAGAGTCACGTTGCAAATAGTAAAGTGCCAAACCCCGAAGATTCCATACTACTGCATCATACGGTTCTAAGCGAATTGCCTGTTCGTAAGAAGTAAGTGCTTCTGAATAACGTTTTAAGGCGCCTAAAGAATTACCACGAACATACCAAACTTTCTCATAATCAGGTTGAATAGCGATTGTACAATCACAAGCAGTTAGCACTTCTTCATGACGTTGAAGCTCTTGCAGCACATAAGCACAACCCAACCAAGCACCAGGTAAATTAGGATTTATTTCAACAGCCGTTTCAAATGCAGTTAGTGACTCTTGGTATAATTTTAACTCCATCAAAACCATACCGCATTTATACCATGCATCAACATTATCTGGTTTAATATCAATTGCGCGTCGATAAGAAGTCAATGCATCTTGACTTCTACCTAACTGAAAAAGCGCATCTCCACGATTTTTCCAAGTCTCAGAAAATTCGGGTTGAATATGAATAGCTTGGTTATAAGACTCAATAGCTCCTTCATAATCTTTGATATTCAACATCAAATTACCGCGACAATACCATGCTTCCCAGTATTTAGAGTTACACTTAATAGCTTCCTCATAATCTAAAATAGCTTCTTCATAGCGCTGTAAATTCCACAAGGCGCCTGCGCGATAATGCCAAGCTTCATGAAAATCAGGTTTCAGAGCAATAGATTGGTCATACGAAATAATTGCAGCCTCACTTTTACCCAAAGATTCAAGCGAAATACCCCGAATCCACCAGGTATAATAATCATCACGATAGCGTAAAAGTGATTGGTCATAAGACGAAACTGCATCGCTGTAGAGTTGTGAAGCAGCCAACGCTAAACCACGATATCTCCAAGGAGCAGCACTATCAGGTTGAATTTTGATAGCTTGATTGTAAGCTAATACCGCTTCAGTAAGGCGCCCTAAGTATCTGAGCGCTTGACCACGACCAAACCAACCCATAAAGTGACTGCTATCTTTAGCAATGCATTGGTCAAAACATTCCAATGCATCGCCAAAGCGTTGTAAATGACCCAAAATAAAACCTATATTTATTAGAGCATCAAAGTAATCGGGTTTAATTTGTAGCGCTTTTTGATAAAACCCCATCGCCTCTTCATACTCTTGGTTATCATAAAACTTGTTACCAACCTGAAACCAATCTTCCGCAGTTACCAAAGACTTTTCGTAAATGTTTTTAGTTGTAGGCACTTGTGTGTAAGTCATATAAAATTTGTATAAATTGCGACAGATATTAATTAATCAATAAGAGTAAGGATAAATTGCCCCTACATTACTTAATACGTCTAAGCACACCCAACTTATGCAATCTAAAATAAAAGAATGTTGTGTATAGAAACTTAGCTATGACTTCTGAGTTATTAGACGAATACTTGCAATGGCAGGCAAAAACAAAAATTGAATTAGTTGATGGACAGTTGACAATTGGTAAAAACAAGTCTTTAAGTCGTTTACTGTTCAATCAAATTTTACGGGGTTGGGGAGCATTATCTGCGGTAGCTTTGGCGCCGGAACAACTTTGGTGGCAAGCACTCAGTTTAGCATTTGAGGCACCTGTAGTACCAGATTTAAACGCAATAGACGCTTCAGCTATACGTAATTGGGCATCTGGAATAAATTTTACACCTGAAGTTACTAAACTTACACGTAGAGGCAGAAAGTGCAGTAATATCCGACAAACTCTTTATATGGCATTATTTGGGTTAAGACGAGGAGAAATAGGAGAATCTTTGGGTGGTGGTTTTGTTAACCGTTTAGGCGCTAATGCCTTTATGCCAGATATATTATTTTATAAATCACAAAGCATAAATCGTATATACGATTATTATTTAGATGGGCCTGCCGAGTTGATAATTGAGTTTATCACTCCAGGTCATGAAAGTTACGACACAGAAGTTAAGCGTTCGTACTATCAAGCAGCAGGTGTCCCTGAATATTGGATTTTTGATGTAGAGCAGGAAAATATAGAGTTTCTTAGGTTAGAGGATGGAGTGTATCAACCGCAACAAATTTTAAACGGACGTTACGAAGTTTCTAGTATTCCAGGTTTAACGTTTTTACCAGCAAAACTTTGGGAAACAGCAAACGATTTTACTTATTTATCAGAAAATGATTTATTCGAGGTAGCTAGCGATGCTTCCAAAGTTGGTAGTATAAAACCTGTCGGTGAAGGAATTGATTGGAGTAGAGGTGAATTAGGATTTACTCCGGCATTGGAGGAACCTGTACCAATTATGTTTGAAGATTATATATACTGGTGTCCAGAGCCAAAGTTTGAATTTATGGATGGGAAACCTTATATAGGTAGCAGAGATGGAATTAAAGGACTTATTGGAATGTTTTTAATGACGTTTGGGTTAGTTGAGTCAGTTAAATTATTACATCCGCGTGAGTGGGTAGAAGCATTACTAACTCAAAGATTTTCTGTGCAAAATATCCAAGAATATAAAGCACAAGTGTGGCAATTAGTACATGAAGTTGCTGTATTACTACGTGAAAAATATGGCGCCACTAGGTTGGGTGTAATAGGAAGATTAGTCAAACCAGAACCACTAAATTTTTGGGATGAGATTACAATAGTAGCCTGGAATTTTCCATTAGGAAAAATGGGGAAAGCATATGTAGCAGTGTCCGAGTTCAGCGAATCATTTTACCTTCATTTAATTGATGTGGAAGATGCTACAGATATACAACTTCGCGCAATTGCTTCTGAATTAATCGAAATTTGACAATTGATTATTTTACTTTTAAAGCTTAATAATAACATGAACCAACAGCAACAAAAATAAAATACGAAAATTTTAGTTAAACATAAGGGGTCAATATTACGATAGCATAACTCGCGGTGCCTATCTAATAAAGTAATATTGAACTGTTATACTTATTGACAGTACTAATTAATTACTATAATATTCTGTACATGAAATACAAGTTGATTGATTTATTTGCAGGCGCCGGCGGGTTAACTACAGGGTTTCATCTGGCAGATTTTGAATCATTGTGTGCCATTGAGGTTGATAAAAAAGCTTTGGCAACATATAAGCATAATTACCCAGGTGCAAAAATAGTTAATGAAGATATATGTAAAGTAAATCCAAGAGAATTACGTCAATGGCTTGGTTTACAATCAGAAGAATTGACGGTAGTTATTGGTGGGCCACCTTGCCAAGGGTTCTCTAGAAATATTCCTGCGGGTTGTCGTAGTCTTGATGAGTCTCGCAATCAACTTTACAAAACTTTTTTAGAGTTTGTAGAAGAGTTCCGACCGATTTATGTAGTAATGGAAAATGTACCTGAAATCTTAAATGCTTATAAAGGTATAGTCAGGTATGAAATTACTAAGCAACTAGAGTCATTCGGTTATAAAGTTGCTTCCGCTTCATTGAATGCTGCACATTATGGAATACCCCAAACAAGAACGAGAGCTTTTTTTATTGCCAGCTTAGATAAAACACCTTGTTTTCCTAAACCTACGCATTCAGAAGAAAAATCTATGAAGCAACTTAATTTATTTGATAATGGCATTTCTTCAATTGTTACAGTCAGGGATGCAATTGGAGATTTACCACCATTAGATGCAGGACAAGAATATAGCGAAGATAATTATCCATCACAGGTAAATAGTATATATCAAGCTATGATGCGCTCTGAAAGTACAAAACTTGTAAATCACGTCGCTCGTGCTTTAAGTCCTGTTCAAATAGCAAGAGTTCGTGTTTTAAAAGAAGGGCAAGATGCAAAACATTTACCACCAGAACTGGCGCCTAAAAAACATTACAGTGGCGCCTATGGTAGATTATATTGGGATAAACCAGCGAGAACAATTACAAGATGGGTGTTTCATCCAGGTTCAGGTAGATTCTTCCATCCCACACAAGATAGAACTATAACAATACGCGAAGCAGCAAGGTTACATTCATTTCCCGATAAATTCCACTTTTTAGGTACATATACAGAAATGTCCTCTCAAATTGGAGAATCTGTACCTCCTCTTCTCGCTAAAGCTATAGCTAAGTGTCTAATTCAGGATTGTCATTAGGTGTATTATTATATTGTTCGCGCAAAGCAGCAATCATAGTTTCCACATACCTATCCGGTTCAAGACGAACTCGCTCAATATTTATAATTACTATATCTAGAGGAATCGTGCGCGCTCTAAAAAGCTGCTTTTGATTTTTATACCAAATGAGTTCCGCTTTACCTGCAATACTTCCTTGTAAACCTGCTCCATCTTTACCTGTAATTCTATCTACAGTCCAAGCCCAAGAAAAGGCATCTGAGTCAAGCGGTTCAAGTAAATATTCGCAGTAAGCATAAATAGTACCTCTAATTGTTTTTAAAAGTATACCTTCGTAACTATTAGTTACATTCTGCGCTGACTTACTGGTAATAATTTTATCATTCCAATGTTTAATAATAGCTGCTCCTAACTCTTGTGGAGAAGAACGTTCTGTTAAATCAGGAAAACCAAGCTGAACAGCTTTTTTAATTACATCTGCTCTTTGAATGACAAAAAAAAATGTGCTACCGGGATTAATGTTATTAAGTTGAAGAGATTTTAGCGACCATCCTGTCTGAGTTGCCATATCAACAGCATCGTAAAGAAGTTTGCTACGTCCGAAAGCTGGGTCAGAAAGAGAAATATCTTTTACATAATGAAAAATTGCTTCCCAAGCATAGTCCTCTATTGAACCAATAATAGGAGATGCAATTGTTGCAATAATAGCTTTCCTCAATCTCGATATTTCATTTTCCGTCAGCACTCAAAAACTCCTCCATTATTGTTTAGTATACATTTTCAGCAAACCAACGTCTAATTTACTCAAATTGATAACGATATTCATCATCAAATTGTTTTATTAATTACCATTATAATAATAAGTACTGAAGCTTGAGCATTTTGTACTGATTTAAACAAGTTATCATCAGCACACCTACAGCAAATCTCAGGTATATGAGGTATACATATAATACCCAAAATCTTTGTTCTTACGTTATACTAATAACGGCTGAAAACTATACTTTTAAAGCAAGCGAAAATCTTTAAGATGCTACCCTGCGGGAAAACTGCGTTAACGTCCCTCAACATGACAAAAATCTAAATTTTACCCGTTCGCAGTATACATGTGACATCTCTACATGTATTTCATAATCTTTTAGACAGGGATTTGTATTATAAATTCGGCGCCTTTTCCAGGTGTAGAAATGCACTTCAAGCTACCATGATGTTTTTCTGTAACAATTTGGTAGCTGATAGCTAAACCCATGCCAGTACCTTTACCTACAGGTTTAGTTGTAAAAAATGGATCAAAAATAGATTGTTGTATGTCATCAGCAATTCCTATTCCGTTATCAGCTATAGTAATTTGTATGTAGTCTCGTTTATCGTGTTGCACTACTTTTGTTTTGATAAGTATTTCAGGATTTGTAGTAATTATATTTTTTTCAAAGGCTTCTTCTATAGCATCGATAGCATTATTAAATAAATTCATAAATACTTGATTTAATTGTCCAACATAACATTTTATTTCTGGAATATGTTCATATTTTTTAATAATTTTAATACCTGGGAAATTCAGTTTTGATTGTAGTTTATAATTAATTAAGGCCAGAATACAATCAATATTATTGTGTAAGTTGACTAATTTATACTCAGCTTCATCCATACGTGAAAAAGTTCGCAGCGATTCTACTATTCTACGAATTCTTTGCACTCCATTTGTCATAGAGTTGAGAAGCTTGGGTATGTCTTGTTGCAGAAACTCCAAATCTACTTCTTTTAAGGCGCCGTTAATTTGTTCAGGAGGATTTGGATAGTTACTCTGGTACAATTTTATCAGATAAATTAAATCTTGAATATATTCTTCAGTACAAGAAATGTTACCATAAATAAAACTCACAGGGTTATTAATTTCATGGGCGATACCAGCAACTAAGTTTTCTAAACCTGACATTTTGGCATTTTGTACTAACTGAGTTTGAGCAATTTTGAGTTCTTTTAAAGCATCTTGAAGTTCTTGGGCAGAAGCGCGAATTTTTAACTCATTTGCAGTCATTGTTTGGATATTAATGGAAATTTGCTGCGCCATATAATTAAGTTCTTTCTCTAAAATACCAATTTCGTCACGACGTTTACTTATCTGAAGACGAACGTGTAATTCTCCACGACCAATAGATTGAGCAAATTTGGTTAACTCTGTAATTGAGCGAGAAAAAGCATTTGCTCCAGGTATGGCAATTATGATTGCAAGTAAAATAAATCCACCACCAATACTGTAACCAGTCAGAGCCAAACTGTTTAGAGTCTGTTGCACCTTTGTTTCTGGATTTCCAACATAATAAATACCAATTGGCTTTGCTTGAGTATTATTAATTTGGTCGTAGTGACTGTAAATTGGAGCATAAGCAGCACGATAAGATTTTCCAACGATGTTAACTTGACCCATAAATGTTTGTTTACGCTCAAGTACAGCTTCTGCTACTTTTCGTGCTACACGGGTACCAATAGCTCTGGTTTTACCATCATTATTTGGGACGTTAGTACTAACACGCCAATCGTAAGCAAATAATGTTGCAGTTGTGACTCCTGAAACTTTTGTGATTTGGTCAACCAGTTGATAATTGCGATTTAGTAGTGTTCCAACTACAACTGTTCCAACAACTCGACCGTTGATTGTTATTGGTTGAGCAGCAAGTATTGATAAACCGATACGAGCATTATCAGTATCATAAGTACCTATAGGAAAAGGTTGCTGCGAGATAGTAAGATTATTAATAGGTTGCCGACGATAACCAATATTTGCCTGTATATCTAGTCCAATTTTTTCCAAAAATTGACGTGGGAGAATTTCTATACCTGATAAAGAACGCTGTTGTCTTAATGCATGATTCACTATTTTTATATCAGCAGTATTTATACCTGTTGGAACGGTAATATATCGATAGATGGTTGTTACAGGTTTATTTTTTAGATTCACTAAATCATCATTAAAATTCGATATAGCTCGAATATTATGAGCAATAGTTCGTCCTTCATTATCGGTGAATAAATAAAAACTTGGTTGATATTTGGAATCAATAGGATTATTGATAATATTTTCTAATAATTCTTTTTTTTGAACAAGTGCGTCAGGGTTCGTTGTATCAATTTCTGCTTGCTCTAATCTTTGCTGTAAGGCTTGAGCATTAACTTGATAATCATTTTTAACTTGTTGAATATGGTATTGAAAATCAGCTAAACCTTTATGGAGCGATTTGGTTTCGCTTTCTTCCAATTCATTTCTAGCAACAATAATAATTCCTTGTGTTGCCAAAATCGTTGGTAAAGCAGCACTAAGTATTAAGAGTATTGACAATTTAAACTGGAAACTCCTGTTTTGCCAGTAATCTGTCAATCCTTGTAAGAGTGGGTTTTGGGAATATTTAAGTATTAATCGGTAGCAAGAGCTAGAGAATTTACGCCAAATCATGATTTTTAGCTGGTTTAAAATAATAAAGACTATCATTCTTTCTTATTTTTCCACGAAAATAGACAAATGTAACAAATATAACCATGATTATTATGTATAGTACCAATGTTACAAGAGCGTATGGGCATTCACGGGTTAGGCATAATATCTTTTAATATCCAAGAGCCATTACTTTCTTCTGGAATTAGCTTTGCTTCCCAGTTTGTGCTATAATCTATATTCCAAGGTTTGGCAATTGAATTCATTCTGTCAAGTGCAAAAATATCTGCATCGGAATAATGTTGTTTATCGTTGGCTTGGTTGAGCATCGCTGTAAAAAATTGTTCAACGGCGCCGTGTCCTTTGTTGACTCCAGGAATATCAGGAAACTGTGTATAAAAGGGAAAGTCTATTATAAAAGATTCGTCGGCAGTTCTGGCGCGGTCTTGGGCGCCGAATCCACTACCGTAAAAAGCCCAAGACCAGCGTGAATTATCACTAAAGTTAGTTTGTTTATACTTATTGCCTCCTATTTCTAAATTACCTGGGTCTAAGGCAATAATTCGGTTAATACCTCTTGTAATATCAGCAGCTATAGATGATGCAACGTAGCTACCAAAGCTGTGACCAATTAAATTAATATTTGGTGTAGTTATTCCAAATTGTTTTAGAATATTAGTAGTCCAAGTCGCAGCAGCATCAATCCATGAAAGAGCAATTACAGGGTTTGGAACATTAAAATCTCCACGGTAATTTATTCCTGGAGAATAAGCAGCACTTCTCCAGTCTAAAACCAGTACTTGGTCATTAGGAGAAAAGCCATCAACTGATGAAGCTAAATTTTTAATATCTGTTAGCTGGTCAAGTATATCTCCTTTGGGTAAATTCATTTGTAAACCATGAATAACTATCCATGTACTTTTGTTTGGGTTGAAAGTCTTAGAAATACCATCAGCCCATTCAATGCTAATATCATGTGATTCTATGCCCAGTAAAGTGTTACCAGTGATAGTCCCTTGTAACTTTAGCCAAGGATAAAGGCTTTGGAATTCATCGTTTTTATCAAAACTAGCACCATTAAGGCGTAATGGATAATTTGTTATATTTAAGCTAGATTCGATATTAAGTGTGCTTATATAATTCGTGAAATGATTATTTTGGTTACCTAACATAGCTGCACCTCGTCTATATTATGATAATTACGCAACCGGGACATAAAAACTGTAGGGTGCGTGACGCTACGAAAAAAATTCACTACCTGCAATAAGACTTGTAGCCTGATCGCACCTATTCATAATTTCCACTACATCTTTTGCGGTTATCATCAAAAGTAAGTCGCTAGTATGAATGTCAAAAGCGTAAGGTCAGTGATATACTTTATCCTGTATGGCAGTTCCGTATCCTAATATCCCATCACTATGACCCTGGAGCAACGCTTTTTTACTCTCTCTCCGGATATATACTGTATTGTAGGTATGGACGGTTTAATTATTCAGGTAAATCCGGCTTTCGAGAAAATATTAGGGTTTACCAAAGAAGAAGTGTTGGGACAATCGTATATTGGGTTTGTACATGAAGATTCGGCGCCTGCAACGGTTGAAGCATTTTTAACACTCAAACTCGGTATTGCTGCTCGTTATCATAATCGTTACAAATGTAAAGATGGTTCCTACAAGTGGGTTGAATGGATTGTAGAGCCAGTTTTAGAAGAAGGGGTAATGTATGCATTAGGGCGGGATTTTACAGAGCTTCATCAGGTGCTTGAGGAACGAGAGCGCTTTTTTTCTGTAGGCGCCGACCTTCTTTCTATCGGAACTTTTGACGGTTCTCTTACTTGGGTAAGTCCATCATGGCAGAAAACACTTGGTTGGACAACTGAGGAGTTAACGAGCCATCCCTGGCTTTATTTTGTTCACCCTGAAGACCATGAAAAAACTTTAAGTGCAGGTACTGAACTTATTGCGGGAGTCGAGTTAGTATCGTTTGAAAACCGTTATCGTTGTAAAGATGGCAGTTATCGCTGGATAAGTTGGAGGTCTCGCCCATTTGTTTCAGAAAGATTAACTCATATCTTGCACCTACCGCATAAACCCATAAATTCAAAATAAAAACTGTAAAATTGCAACAGTAGATAAATAGC
>NZ_RSCL01000004.1:0-259208 GCF_003991905.1 Dulcicalothrix desertica PCC 7102
TTGTATTTTTTAGTTGTGTTGTTATATATTTAAAAGTATAGCACAACACCCCAAAACTAATGACACGGACTACTAGTGGTTCATGTCATTAATTTTGGTAGGTTGGTTTGCAACGGATGTAACGGATGTAACGGATGATTTATTTGCTACAAACTTGCGTCCAGTTATTTAAAATTACTTATCCGTTACATCCGTTCATCATCCGTTGCTAATTTTCCTACACTCCAAAATTAATTACATGAACTACTAGGTCTTAATGAAGAATGAAATTGTTAAGCTGCTTTAATCTGCTATACTCCTGACTTGCACATTCTAAAATCCGATCTTGGACTGGGAGCTTAAAAGTTGCTGCTCAAAACATCATCTCTCTAATGAAACCTGAGAAGAAAATTCATATCTCTTCCCAGGTTTAAATTCAAACTTATAAAATATATGAATTAACGTGCGCGAGTTAATTTATTCTTCCACTACTTGTTGCTTACGCCTACGAAGTGAACTTACACCAAAGGCGCCCAAAGCAAATAAACCAATAACAGCAGTAGGTTCTGGAACAGATTTCGCAACACTAGTATACTTGATATCACCAATACCAATACCGTGGTTACTTGGATTTAATTGTGTGGTAAGGCTGCCTTCTGTAAAGATTAACTCGAATCTATCAATCGCACCAGCAAAAGACACGAGAACATCACCACTACCACCATTATTATTGTCTACACTCCGAATACCATCAATGGTATTAGAATTGATTTGACTGATGTTGTTAGGTAGTCCACTGCCTTGTGGTCTTGAAAAAATGGTGTTAACCACTTTATTCCCTAAAAACCCTCTTAAAATTACTCTATCTTGCCAACTAACGCTACTACCCGTTCCAGAAATATCAATGTCGTGCAAAACAAAGGAAACACCATTTAAAGCTCCACCAAAACCGCTGAAGTTAGTGGCCATATTTAAGGCGCCAGCATATTCCTGACCAAATGCTGCGCTAGCAGGAACTGTTAAGCCCGACCTTATAGCTGGGTCAATTTGAATGTGTAAACTTTTATCATTATCTAGTTTGCTTCCATTGAGAAAACTATTAATCGTAGGTGTGAAAACATTGTTTTGTTTTAGGAATGTAATATTGTTTCCAAGTAAAAAGTCAAAGTTAACCTGTCCGCCACCCTCTACGTTAATTGTGTTTTTGAAGTCACTAGTACCCGATCTCGGACCAACCCATTTTTCAGCAACCTTATCCCAGTCAATTAAGGTTTTTTCACTGCTTCCTGTATTCGCTTGAGCAGCTGTTGGAGCTAGTGATGCTCCTATCACTGCTAAGACACATCCTAACTTGGTAACTAAGCTTTTACTAAACATCGTTTGAAACCTCTTAAATTGGTGTATTTATGAGATTTCATCATGCCATACAGCTTTTCTAAATGCCTAGACTGTTTACAGTATCTTATAAAACTCAGTATACACGTTCCGTAACATAAATACTAGTATAAACAAGCACAAGCATGTACTTTGCATTAAATTAAATAATCATTAATAGAGGTTCTGCAATTACAATGTGAACAAACCCGTCTTTACAAAAGGGCGCCGACGATTAGCATCTTGTTCAAGCGTTGCATCATTTGAGGCAACCAAAGGTATAACAATAGTAAACGTTGAGCCATATCCGACACTGCTCGAAAGTTCAACTTTTCCACCATGAGCAACGGCAATGGCATTCACAATTGAAAGTCCTAAACCATGTCCTTCAAAATTTTGGTCGTGTTTTGTCGCGCGTGCGAAGCGGTCAAAAATTCGCTTTTGGTTCTCTGGTGCAATTCCTTCGCCAGTATCACTGACCCAAATATAAGCAAAATCGCCTTTTACAGAAGAACCAAGTGTAATAGTATCATGCAAAGTAGTATGACGAACTGCATTTTGCACCAAATTCATTACAGCTTGCGTCAAACGTTGTCTATCTACTGTTATTGGACTTAACCCCTTAGACTCTAACTTCCAATTACGGTTGGCAAAACTACGTGCTTTGAGAAAAATTTCCTCGGTTAACCAATCTAATTCTTCTGGTTTTAATTTTAAAAAATCCGGACGTTCGGTTTTTGCCAGCAATAATAAATCATTAACTAATCTATTCATCCTGTCGAGTTCGTCCATTACTAGTGCCATAGTTTCTGGCTGTTTTTCAGGGCAAAACTCTAACATCTCCAAATGCCCTTGAATAATTGTAATGGGGGTGCGTAGCTCGTGACTAACATCATTGAGGAATTTTTGCTGACTATCGAATGCAAATTGCAATCTATCGAGCATTTCATTGAGCGTAGTTGTGAGTTCGGCAATTTCATCTGAACCTTGCACGGGGATACGCAGCGTCATATCCGATTCGCTGATTGAATGTGCTGTTTCTGTAACAAGTCGTAATGGATATAATACTTTACCTGTAGTTACCCATGCCACAATAAAGAATATAACTAGCACAACGATAGTTACCTGCATTACTAAAACAATTGCACTAGTACCTGCTTGATAATCAGCCGAAGAATCATTAATGGCAATAACGGTTCCTTTCTTATCGTTTGCAGTAACCGACTGTCCAGCATATCTAATTCGAGAAGGAGCTACATAAACCTTACCTCGTTCAAACTCACCTTCTTGGCGCCAAGAATGTATTAACTGTGGTAGTTTCTCTTTAATGTCTCTAGGAAGTTCAGGTTTAGTCAGATATACCTGGTCATTTAAAAGCGTTACAACATATTCGTTGCGTATAGGCGCATAATTGGCTAAAAATTTGTCTAAAAGCTGAGGAGTAGTATATGTATATTTACCCGACATGAGCTTAAACCGCTCGATTTCCTTGATAATCGATGCATCAGCTTTGGCTTTCAAGCTATCGCAGTATATTTGACGAGTTACTTGCAGCGACACCATTACAGTACAAGCAGTTAAGAAAAAATACCATACTAAAAGACGCATTCGCACACCCATGCGGGTTTTACGCCATAGTAGAGGATAGTTAAGTTGAGCTTTCATATTTAAATTTCTTATAAATGATTTCATCTCACTAAGTATCCTTAAGGGTCATTAACTTATAGTGAAACATTAATGAAAAAAATTTTAAAATTCTAAAATAAATTTTTTGAGTCAGTACTTATGTTTTATATAGGACAGGCAAGGATGCCTATCCCACAAGAGTAGGCAGGAAAGTTTACCATAAATAGATGTGTACTACATAAACTTTATAGATGATTGGCGAGTGTTGAGCCATAACAGAATAAATACTTGTTTTACTATTAGCTTTCAAAAGCATGAATAAAATAGTTCCAGTAAGAGTACGTGAGCGCTTGCAAGAAATTCAATATAGTTTGATTCAAGAGTGGATTATAAATAGAGGAAGTCAACCTTTAAATTTAAGTCATAATTCGGCTATGGTATTTGCTCCGCACCAAGATGATGAAACTTTTGGCTGTGGTGGTATGATTGCTCTAAAACGTCAGCAAGAAATTCCTGTGCATGTAGTTTTTATTACAGACGGGCAAAGTGGTGTAAATAATTTAACTAATAAAAATAACACTATTCAGGTTCGTAAACAAGAAGCTGTCAAAGCATTAGAGGTTTTAGGTGTTGATAATTCTTATACTCACTTTTTAGATAAGCAAGATGGAGCTTTACAAAAGTTAACTGCTGAACAAAAACAGCTAACGATTGCTCAAATAGTTGAGTTATTAAAGTTATATCAACCACAAGAAGTTTATGTTCCTTATCGTTTAGATTGCCATCCAGACCATGAAGCGACTTTTGATTTAGTTATATTAGCAATTAAAGAGTCGCAATTACAAGTCAAATTGCTGCAATATCCAATTTGGGTGTTTTGGGATAAACCATTTTTTCAAGTATTTAAGGCGCCGGAAGTTAAGAGAGCTTATCGTTTATCGATTGCGTCGGTTAAAGATAAGAAAAGCAGAGCTATTGCAGCTTATCCTTCTCAGTTAGAGTTTCTGTGTAGTGGGTTTATTAAACGTTTTTTTGGAAATAATGAAATATTTTTTCCAATAGATATATAGTAGAACATTATTTGATCCCCCCAACCCCCCTTAATAAGGGGGGCTAAGATTTGCTTGCTTTTATGGCTAAGATTTGCTTGCTTTTCTTGTTCCCCCCTTATTAAGGGGGGTTAGGGGGGATTCTTTATGTAAGCATTACAAAGTTCTTCGCTAAAGTCTGTGTGCTGGTATTAAAGTGCTTGACAATTTGTTGAGGATTTCCAATCACAACGACATTGGCAGGTACAGATTTACGAATAATGCTTCCTAAACCAACTACGCTGTTTTCTC
Organism: Dulcicalothrix desertica PCC 7102; assembly: GCF_003991905.1. Classification (GTDB taxonomy): domain Bacteria; phylum Cyanobacteriota; class Cyanobacteriia; order Cyanobacteriales; family Nostocaceae; genus Dulcicalothrix; species Dulcicalothrix desertica. The sequence goes on from NZ_RSCL01000004.1 coordinate 4,320, forward strand.
CAATCTGTACACCCTTCATTATAGTTGCTCTGGCGCCTATCCATACATTTTTTTCTATTGTAATAGGCGCCGATACTTTTGCACCAGGTGGGCTATGACGTAGTTGTGGGTCTAGGTTATGATAATCACTATCAGCGAGGAAGCAGTCTGAAATTAAACATTCATCTCCAATAGTAATTAACTTTTCACAACCAATACAGGCGCCATTGATGGATACGTTTTGACCGATAATTAATTCTCCGTCACCATATATATCTACATATTTACCCAAACGAGTACCAGCACCAATGGTAACTTTGACATTTTTAGAAAGTTTTAGCGTACCTTTGATGGCAACTCCTGGAGCTATTTTGAGGTTTTTATATCGTAATTGGTAAAGGCGCCGTTTTATTTCAAAATATATTTGCGCGCAATGTTTTAAAAATGAATTATTTAAGGTTTGCTGCATGGTTTATTACATGTGATTTATGATTTTGTTGTAGATGCTCCGTGAGTGTAAGAGTAGGGTCGAGAATTAGTTGCGACTCCGTTGACTACTAAGCCTAAAATTTGAGCGTTGTGTTGAGTTAATTGAGCGAAGCTTTCGTTTACTGAGTCTCTGTAGCTAGTGTCGGGACGAACTACAAATAGTACGTTACGGATGATGTTGGCTATTAATGGTGTTTCGCTGGTGAAGCTAACTGGTGCGCTGTCTACAATGATGTAGTCGTATTTATTATTCGCTTCGCAGGTTGCGAGGGTTTTTTCAAAGTTGCCACGTCTAATAATTTCGACTATCTTTCCTTGTCTTGGTAATGTTGGTAGTAAGTCTAGATTTGGCTGTATTGAAATGCTGAGGTCTTCTGTTGATGTTTGTGTGTAACCTAAACGACGAGAAAGTGCTGCTTGACGAAAATCTGCATCTACTAACAATACTTTGAAGCCTAAGTCAACTAATGCATTCGCGAGTCCTATGGCAACAGTGGTTTTGCCTTCTCCCATAATGGCGCTAGTGACTAACAAGCGCCGATTTTCTAATGGTTGTAGGCTAATTGCAGATGCTAATCGTTGAAATTCTACTTCGGTTTCAATAGCTAATTCAGAGATGACACCAGAGTGTTTGATACGGGGAATGCGTTCTACTATGGCAAATTTTTGCTCTTGTAAATCTTTGGCACTCAGTAGAGGGTTGCGACTTTCGAGGAACAAAACTAAGGCAATACTACCGATGACAGAAGCTAATAAGGCATTTATCGCCATTAAGAATAACTTCGGACTGATGGGTTTGGAGTTAACTCTGGGTGGGTCTAGTACTTGTACATTTGGATAAGCGTCAAATGCATCTACACTTTTTTGCTGCACCTGGGCAACTAAACCTTTGTATATACCTTCTGCAACATCAAGCTGTCGTTGAAGTTCTAACAACTGTGCTTGTTTTGCTGGTAGAGAATTTAAATATCTTTGAAGTTCGGTAATCTGCTTCTCTAGTTGTCGCGCTTGTTGAAATTGTGCTTCGGCTTCGCTCTCTGATAGTAACTGCTGTTGAATTAATACAGCACGTCCTTGGGAGTCTGTTGCAATTGTTGGGTCTACTGGTATGTTTCCTGCTACTTGGGTAATATATGCTCCGATTTGGCGCCGTAATGTAGAACGTTGTGCAAGTAAAGTTTGTACCTCTGGATGGTTTATGGTGAAAATAGCTTGTTTCTGTACTAGCTTTGCTTCGACTTCTGATAATTCTTTACGTACAGCCTTAAATTCTTGATTTTCACTTAAACTTAGTGAACGCACGGCAGATGCTGGCGCCATGTTAATGCGTTCAGAAAGGACTTTAGAGCGGCTTGCACTTGCTTGAGCTAAAGATAAAGCTTGTGCCCTAGAACCGACTAAAGCATTGATAGTGGTGACAATTCCCTGAGTTTGGGCGTCGTTGTTGACGATGCCTGTAGCTTGCTTAAACCGAGCAATTTTGGTTTGTGCGTTGCTTAACTTTGCTTTGGCTTGCTCTAACTCTTTGACGTTAAATTTTTGTCGTTCTTTACTGTTACCTTCTCGCAGTTCATCTAAACGCGCTTGATATGCTTTGATAAGATTTTGTGTGCGTAAGGTCGCTAAGTCTGGTTGGGAGCCACTAACTGTTAGTGATAAAACGGTAGATTGTTCCTGTGGTGATACCTGAAAAAGAGCTTTATACTGCTCAAGATTTTTGAATTTATTTTTTTCTGGGTCAGAGTCTAAAACTTTTTCTAGCAAAGCGTCGCTCATTAAGATTGAAGTTTGCACCTTGAGTGGGTTGAGTTCAGGTGAAAAATCAAGATTGCCATTTTTGAATGTACCAAGAGTACCTAAGCTAGCGTCTAGATTGCTAGTTGTTTTTGGCAAAATCAACTGTGCTGTAGTAGTCCAAACTGGTTTAGAAGTGCTATATGCTGCAATTGTAGCACTGACAACAAGTGCATTCAGAACAAGCAAAGACTTCCAATGTCTAGCCGCAATAGTCACTACTTTCTTCATAAGCGTTGATGCCAAATGCCTTTAAAACAGTGTAATAACTCGATGTTACTAAGAAGCTCAATAAGTATCAATTTTCATCTATTTATTATCTTATTGGCATGAGTAAATATACTGCAATTATGCTATTTTAGACTACTTTACCAATAAAATAAATTTCTAATTTTCTGGTAAAAGCTTTATAAATATTGCCATGAAGATGAAGATTTATATAGTTTCATCTCCGCAATAATCGCACCTAACCAAATGAAGAAGAACCAAAAATAAATTGCCATCCAAGTTAATGCCGTCGCTTGGCAGAGTATATACAAAGCAATCAAGCTAGCAAACGCGCGTTGACAAACTTTATTACCACACACAGAAGGCTGCCAAAAAATTAACAAGGTTGAAATTAAAGCGGCGGTAAAAAAGATAAAACCAACGACTCCGTGTAAATACAATACTTGCGTATATGATGAAAATGTTCCTAAAGGAAGCGTGAATTCTCCATTTCCCCAACTAACGGTTTTATCTACTATTCCCCAGCCAATCCAAGGTGATTCTTGCCAAGCTTCGATAGTGGCGCCAATGACATATTCACGGTCTTTTGATGAATCAGCACGGGCGCCGTTAAATGTTGCTAAAGGACCCGATAACAAATCTCCAACAGTCAATCCTAAAATAGCTGAAATGAATGAAGTAAAAGACGCTATCCAAAGCGGACTTTGACGCGCAAATTGACTGCGGAAAGATTGAATAATCAAAAGTCCCAAAGGAAAACACATCCAAGCAAGGCGACTTTGAGAAATCAGTAAATTAGCTAAACAACTACCCAAAGCAACTCTACGCAAACGCTGATCTGTTTCGCCCAAGCAAATAAAATAGCATAGTACAGTACATACCCCTAATATTGGAGGGTCTGCTGTAAATAAATCGGCTCTCGCTAACGGAATCCGGAAAAATGGTTGGAATACAGCAAATTTTACCATTAAACTCAGCTTTTCACCTGGAATAAGACGAGCTAGAGGCGGTAATATTGGGTCTACTTGACCAACAGCGAAAAGTATAGCTAGCTGTATTATTAGAGCAACTAGGTAACTTACAGCCATCCAAGCAACCGCGCGCGTAATTACTTGTATTCTTATTCGATGCCATAAAGGCAAAGTAATACAAGCAAATATCATGAAATAGCCTTTATAGAGAGTGAATAACGCTGCGGCCGTTTTCATGGCGTTAAAGTTTACTGCATCTAACCCCAAGATACTTGTCCAGAGTGCAGCAACACTCATTCCTAACCAAGACCAGTTACAAAAAGGTAGTGAGCGTTTTACAAGCTTGTCAAAATCAAAGTCCACTACTAGCAGCAAGGCAGCAACTGTTGGATACAAAATTGTTTGTACTCCCAGGAACCACCAGAGAGGTGTAAGGACAATAGTCCAGTAAATAATCCTTTCAGCTTTGGATAAATTACTTAGTTTGAAGGTTGTGCGTGTTTCCACAGCAATATATAAATACTCAAGAAAATATTACAACTACTAGTGTATTCAATTTTAATTGAGTGTTAATTAGTCCAAAGCCCTGAAAGCATATAAAATACAATGATTATAAGAATTTTTGAATCCTCCCAACCCCCCGCGATTTCGGGGAGCTAGGGGGGATCAACTAATAACTTTCAATATATTAAAAGTAACTTTAAGTGAAATTACTAGTATTAACAGCGCTTTAATCAAAAGCTTAATAGCCCATATATCTAATATAATTTTAGGATACAGAATAAGTGCTTGTAGTAATTTACCTAAAGCTTTTTGGGCAGCTTCGGCAGTTCCGACCTTAGTTAAATATAAATGAGCCGAATATCTATAGGTATTAGCAAGACTTTTATTTTTGAGAAACTGTATTTCTGCTGAACCTGCGGCAAATCCTCTATTGATGACTTCGAGGTTGCACTTTTCCATCGTTTCTACTTTTGATGTTAAAGAACCTGAAGTTTGACGACACAGTAGTTGATGTTTAGGAACAACTACAAAATCCCATTTGAGCGCAAGTCTTAACCAATAATCCCAATCTTCGGCGCCTTTTAGAGTTGTGTCAAATTCTCCAACTGTGTCAATTGCCTTTTTGCGTATCAAAGACGAACCTGTAACAATAAAATCATAGACAAGCAACTCAGCATATACGTTTCCTTGTAAATATACTGGTGGCGCCGGTTTAATTGATGTACCATCTTCATCCATGTAAGATGCCCAGCTATAAGCTAAACCAGCTTGAGGATTTTTATGTAATGTTGCAAGTAATAGTTCTAACTTGTCTTCTGTCCACAAGTCATCTGCATCCAAAAAAGCTATATATTCTCCTGTCGCATGTGAGATACCGCGATTACGTGAAATTGAGACTCCACCGTTTGAATAAGAAAATAATTTTATACGTGGGTCATTTACAGAATTTACAATTTCTACAGTTTTATCGCACGAACCGTCATTGATAATAATTAATTCAAAATCGGCAAAAGTTTGCTTTTGAACTGAATCAATTGTTTCTAAAATTGTTTTTTCAGCGTTGTATGCTGCTATAATTACTGAAATTGTGGACATATCTATTACTCACGTATAATTTGATTTGTTAGATGATTGAATTGATACTGATATTTATTAAAAATTCGTTTAGCAAAGCAACGCATAAATATCAAGTAAATGCAAATGAAGATCAGAGGCTGTAAAAACTCGTTAACATTTAAACAAATTAAGATTCCAATGATTGTAGCGCTAGCTGCTTTAATAGAAGGCGCCAAAAACTTCATCATTGACCATTTTAATTGACTGCAAGCAGACCACCACAAGTAAAGTGTCCAAATAACGCCCAAAACAACAGCAACTGCTATACTTACACCGACAATATTATTATGCTCGGCGCCAATAATAAAGCTTAATACTGCGATGGGAGCGATTACTAAATTGGCTTTTGCATTAGCGCTAGGATAACCCTTGGCATACAACATTGTCGTCAATGGGCCATTTACCAGTCGGAAGTAAGCAAAAAATAGTAATCCCGGCATTACAGCTAGCGAAGGCAACCACTTGGCGCCAAATATCCAAACCATTGTATATTTATCAACTACTAGGTAGAACAAAGCGTATAAAGGCGCCGCGAGAAAGGAAATTTCTTCTATTGTAAGAGCTAAAGCATTCTCTTGCTGTTTATCATCTGCCAGTTGAGAATAAACTGATATACTAATTTGAGCAATCGCTTGAGTTAATATTGTTGTAACAGCCATCGATAGTTGATAGGCAAAACTATAAAAGCCTAAACTAGTTTCGCCAAGTAGCTTACCCACAACAAAGTTGTCAGCGTTTGCATTCACAAAATAACCAAAACCAGAGCTAATGGCGCCAATATAAAAAGATAATACTTCTTTTTTAACTTTGGAATCAATCTGAAAACTAATGTTGATTTTGGCAGCTTGCCGTAGTAGTATATATCCAGCTATCCAAAAAGCAGCGTCTCCAATTACAAATGACCAATAGCTAAAGCCAATTAATGCACTCCCAACAGTACAAAAAACTCGAAGCAATGAAGTAATACAACTAATATTTGCTAGCTCTTTGTATTGCATTCGTTTCAGCAATACACCACTATAAACTGATTGCACAAAAGATAGCAGTAAGTTAATAGCGAACACCATCAATATCCATAGCAAATTAGGGATATTAAAGAACTGCGCCATTAACGGTGATACAGCTATTAACCCAAAAGCTAAAGCTAAACCAATCCAAAAACTAATTGTAAAGGTTGTATTTAAATAACGTTTATCCTCAATTCCTTTGCAAACTATAAAGTCACTAGCTGTGCTTTGGGTAAATAGGTTAACAAAAGACCAAAAAATGTAGGCAACACCAATGACTCCAAATTCAGACGGCAATAGTAACTTTGCTAGTAGTAAGTTGCTTACCATCGCTAGTAAGCGAGTTACAACTGCTCCATAAGTTGACCAGAAACCATTTTTAATTAAGTTATTGTTCATTCTAAAGTTTAACCTAATGTTTGTCCAATTGCGAACTTTGTCAGCGGCGCCAAGCGTACAGATAATAAAGTTAGCAACGACCTGGGGTCACGGTAAAAAATAGAACTGTCAAATGCTAAAGCCGTATCAATGTAATAACTTGCTTTTGCAGTATCACCACCTTGAAGACATAAACGAGCCAAGAGACGATACATATACGCATAAGCATTAGCTAACATTGGTTCTACTAATTCTGGTGAACGTTTATAAGCTGCTTGAATTACTTGCTCATTGCAATACTGCATTTGTGCAACGTTGAAAGAAAGTCCAGAAGGACGAACTCGGTAATAACATAAAATACTAGACTCACGATAAAAAGACCAGTTACGTGTAGCAGCAATTCGCAGCCAAAAGTCAATATCTTCAGAACTACGCAAATTCTCATCAAATCCGCCAACTTCATTTACCAAACGGCGCCGGAACACAGCGTTAGAACCGTGACCAACAAAGTTTTTACATAGTAAAGCTTTGAGTGGGTCAGAATAAATTGGTTTACCGCTTAAACTAATAAAAGTTGGGCGCCCATCATCACGAATAGCTCTAGATGCACTGTAAACAACTCCAATAAGAGGATGACTATCTAATATAGCAACATGATTCGCTAGCTTGTTTCTGTGGTAAATATCATCACCATCTAACAAAGCAATGTAAGGCGCCTGCGCTTTTTGAATACCATAGTTGCGTGCAGATGATAAACCACCATTTGGTTTCTGCAATAAATGGAAACGATTATCACGTTCACAAAACTGTTTGACAACATCTGCTGTATTATCGGTAGAACCGTCATCAACAACCAAAACTTCAAATTTTAGAAAAGATTGCTGTTCTAAAGAACGTAAAGTGTGTTCAATATAGTTACCAACATTGTAAGCAGGCACAATGACGCTGACTTTAGGTGTAACATCCATAATAAAGTTTGTACTTTTTGTACATCTGGGGGCTTGTTTTATATTTAGGGCGGGCAGGGATGCCCGCTCCACAAGAAGGAGAGTTTTAAAAATCTTTAAGCAGGTGATAATACTTGTCTTTTAGTCAGTAGATTACGTAAAAAGCTGCGTATTTGTGGAGACAACAGCCACATACCAAAACATAAACAAATATCGCGTAGTTTTGGCTTTCCAAATCTAACTGCCTCGATTAACAAAAGTATAAACGCTTGCCAATCTCGATTCAAAGCTGCTCTGGCGCTAACTTCTGCCAAAACAAAAGAGGAATAAGCACGTGGTGTAAATAAATTGCGATTAGTTTGAAGCCATGAGAGCGATAATCGCCAGTTATAATTTTTACTTAAACTTGGCCCAGCTTCAAGGTGCCAAATAGCCAACGTTTGTTCTACAAACTCAATACCTACAGATTCAAAAGTAATTGCGCGTAATAACCATTCCCAATCATCATGGATATTTTTACAGACAGAGAATGGTAGCTTAAGTAATAACTCTTTAGTTGTGAACAGTGTAGAAGTTTGAAGAAGTCCCTCTCCTTGAAATAAGGTATTACGGACAAATAAATACTCACTCAATGGTTCGGCGCCTGGTACTCTTCTGGGATAAACTAAATTTCCATGAGATGTTTGAGCAATTAAGCACGATGACACAATAGGATACTTATATTTAGAAGCTTTCGCTGCGGCTAACTGCAACTCTAACTTTTGTGGCATCCATTCGTCATCATCGTCTAAAAATGCAATCCAATCAGATAAGGCATTACTAACTCCTAAATCACGAGCAGCACAGCTTCCTTGGTTAATAGGTGATGCAATAACTTTGAGTCGCTCGTCGTTTATTTGCGTGAGTGTATTATAAGTCAATTCATCTATTCCATCAATTACAACAATTACTTCTATTTGTTGTAATGTCTGTGCTAAAGCGCTTTTTACTGCTCTTTGCACTAGTTGAGGTCGGTTTCTTGTTGGTATGACTACACTGACAATTTCGTTCAAGTCTTTATTCTCCTAATCAGTCTTAAACAGTGGCAGGAAATTCTTTGTTTTGAGTGGTAGAGGAGTTGTAGAAATCGTTGAATTGAGTTTCACGCTCGATGTTAAAGTAGGCGCCTGGTTGCATTTGTTGTACACGCAGAGGCGCATATAGTTTGCCTAGAGAGATTTGAAGCGCAAAAGCTGGATTACCGATGAAATAGCGTGCTGCCAAGCGTTTGGGTTCGCGGAACCAACGGTATAACCACTCTAAGCCGATATTGGCAATAGCATGTGGGCAGTCTGGGACAATACCTGCAAGTCTATCGATAACAGCACCACCCAGCATTATTGCGTTTACATTCAAACGCTTGCGATGAGTGTAAACCCATTTTTCTTGAACGGGCATTCCCATGCCAACTAATAGAATATTTGGCTTGAACTTATTGATTTTGTTAATAACAGCTTGATTCTGTTGTGGGTCTTCTTTATCAAAATATCCGTGATGTCCCGCAAACTTAGCATTGGGATACTGTTTTCTCAAATTTTCTAAAGCTGCTTCTAAGTACTCAGGTTTGGCGCCGACAAGAAACACACTCAAACCAGCCTGGTTACATTTTTCTAAAATTTGAGGCATCATGTCTGTGTAAGATGCTCTGTAATCTAAAGGTAATTCACAACCCATATAACTAATTGCTTTTAGAATACCAACGCTATCGCAGTTAACTATTTCTGAAGTTTGAAGAAACTGATAAAACCAAGGTAACTGCATTGATAAGTTAAAAGCATGTACATTGTAATTTGCTACGGTAATTTTTCTTTTTTCGATACATGCTGTGTAAATTGCGTCAACTATTGATGGCACAGTCATGCAGGTAATGCGACGTTCGAGTAAATATACGTTCAGATTAGGTAAAGCCTGCAACTTATTCTTAGTTGAGATTGTAGCCATAATTTTCACTTTGTTCCTCGAAAATCTATTTAATCAGGACGACAGTGTTAGTTTTTTGGTGATGCACGTGTTACCTGTAAATGTGAATCTCTAGGAATTCACGGAAAAGTTTTTTACTTTGATTCTTCAGTGATATTTTACGAATCAGTGTATCGTCCACCTTTTTGATTTTTCTTGATGTAATTTTTATACACAAGTAGGAAATTATAAAAAATGTACAAATTTATAGCTGATTTATCTCTTTTTCTTTAGTGATTTTACTGACTATCACAAAATATAAAATTACATTTTTTTATATGACACAATTAGGATTGGCACAATATTAGTTAAGAGAATATATATGACAGATTTTAAATTGGCACAATGCAAAATAATATAATTAATATTATTATGACAGATTTTAAATTGGCACAATAGATGTTTGGGACGGGCAGGGATGCCCGTTCCACAAGAGGATACCTAATTCCACAAGAGGATGTCCACAAGATTTTAGGGATTAAAAGGTAATACTTTGCTTTTACCAGGGTTCATTAATCCGTATGGGTCAACCTGAAGCTTAAATTTTAGATGTTCGGGGTCAATTGCTCTTTTCCAACCATCTTCTATAAAATAGCTGTGAGGGTTGGCGATAAATACTCCATGCTGTTCGTGATAGCGAATAATTTCGTTGAGACGTTCTTCGGTTGTATAACGTACTAGTTGTAATGCGGGGTTCGCGATACCACCTTTAAAACGAATAAACTCTAAATGCATCATCACTTCGGCGCCAAAGTGATTATACATATGTTCTATGGTTTTGAGGTTATCGCTGGGGAATATACTTTGTAGGTATGTTATGGAGGTGTCAGCAGTGCGTGCGTGTAAAGTTGTATGATTCCAGGTGTATTCAGCGAGTTGGGCGCCTTTTCCTGTTTCGGATGCTGATTTAGAATAAGTAACCTCACCGTTAAATTCTCGTATTAATCCTGGTAATAGTTCTAAACTAGATTCGGCGACTATTAATAGTGCAGCATGTTTACCATTGGGTATGTACTGACGTAAAGCAGTAAAATATTGAGGAATAGGCGCCGCAAACACACCAATCTCTTTTTTAATCATGCCATCACTGTCAGCCAAAGCTTTTCCAAATTTGACTGCTGACATAAACTCGTCAAAGGTAACAATTACTTCTGCCCAAGGGTAAGCTGGACCCAATGGAATTTCCACTTCGGTGATAATACCGTTAATACCCCATGCATGATTTGCTTTCTGTACATCTTCTGCGCGTAACTCAATAACTCGTGGTTCATCTTCAAGCGTCACAACTTGCAAAGCTAACAAGTTTCCTTTATCTGCCATTAACCCATATTGAATTGAACCAATGCCACCACTACCACCCGCAATAAACCCACCTATTGTAGCAGTGCGGTATGTGGAAGGCGCCATTCGCATTTCCCAACCTATTTCACGCGCTTTTTTATCGAGTGCAGCAAGCTTAACACCTGCTTGTACACGCGCAACTCCAGGTTTTACCCAGCAAATGGATTGCATCCGTGTCATATCTAAAATGACACCACCATATAAAGGTACACATTGACCGTAATTTCCTGTACCTGCTCCTCGTACTGTAATGGGTATTTTGTGTTTAGCACAAGCTGCTGCTACTTGTATTACCTCATCTTGGTTATCAGGTCGTACCACTATATCAGCGATTTTACCCTCAAGTTTGGGTGTCAGGACTGGGCTAAAGGTATGGTAATCTTGAGATAACTTCGCAACCTGTGACGCTTCGGTAATGACTTCGATGCCTGCTATTGATGCAGTAAAGGCGGCTAAATTAAATGATTTCGCTGATGTTGTCATATATATATCTGTATTAAGTCGTAATATTTCTCAACTTAGCACAGAGAGAACAAACTATAAAGCTGTATAAAAAGTCTCATATCCATACAGATTAATCTTGTAAAATACCGTTTTTTTTGCGTTCATGGAGTGTCTCCGGAGGAGAATAATACGTACTTTTGTAATAAATAAAGTCATAATATTTACTTGATAATGATTTTCCTAGAGGATATATTTTAAATATCACATTTATCCTCTAGGAATTAACCATCACTAATTCTCATGCCGTATAGCGCTCTCATGCACCCGATTAGTCCTGATGGTAAATCTATAGCAAGCGGAGGTTTAGATGGGGAAATTCGCTTATGGAATTTAGAAACAGGACAATTATTGCACACAATAGGCGCCCATAGTAAACAAGTAGTATCTCTTGCTATGAGCCAAGATGGAAAAACATTAGTTAGCGGTAGCTCTGACGATACTGTTAAAGTGTGGCAATCAAATTAGCAACGGATACAACGGATGTAACGGATGAATTGTTGGATAAATTGTAGGTTGGGTGGAGGCTTTGCGGAACCCAACATAAATTATCTTTCCTAGAGGATATATTGTTTACCTTATTTATCCTCTAGGAATTTGGCGCCTCTAAGCAAATATCTTTGTAGTACAAATAATTACATTTACTGCACAGGCAAGATGCCTGTGCTACAAGAGTGCTTGTTTTCCTTTGTTGACAAATTGTAGGGTAAATGCATCTTTGTAATTTGTGTTTGGTTTAAAAACTCTGGCTTTGACCATTTTGTTAAAAAATGACTGCCAACGCTCTGTGGTCATGGCGCCAATTCCTAATTTTTCAGCATCACCAGAAACTATTACGCCGTATTCTTTAAGTTTTTGTAAACCATATTTGATTTGCTCGTCGGGTCATTTCTGGATTGTCTTTTTTAATTAGTTTATTTCCTGGTTCTAGGTTTTGCAGATAGCTGTACCACCCTTTTATTGAAGCATCGACGAAACGCTGTACTAAATCTGGATTTTTTTGTACTAATTCTTTTTTAGTTTCAATAGTGGTTGCATATGGTGTGTAGTCATAATCTGCCAGTAAAAATACTACTGGCTTAAATCCACCCTGCTTTTCAATTGCCAACGGTTCAGATGTAATGTAACCTTGCTGCGCTGAGGTCTTATCTGCTAAAAATGGAGCGGGGTTAAAGTTATAAGGACGTTTTTGATCGTCAGTAAATTTGTACTTAGTTCTAAGAAGGTCCAGTAAGTGATGCTACCACCAGCGCTTATATATATAGGTCTGCCTTTGAGGTCAGGTAAAGTCTTAACTCCTGTATTGGGATGAGCAATTAAACACTGTGGGTCTTTTTGAAAAATTGCCGCGACTGTGATTTTTGGAATACATAAAAACGATGGCATTGATAGCATCGACTCCTTGCCCCATAAAAAATCTACGGCGCCACCTAGTAGTGCTTGAGTACCACTGGCGACTTGAGGACCACCCACCCCAATAGTGAAATCCAAACCGTAATCTTTATATATTCCCGTCGCAATCGCACAAGGGAAATCCACCATGTTCAGCTTGCGCTAACCAATTTGTGCCAAAGGTAATTTTATCAAGTTTTTTAGCGCTGCCATTAGACATCTCATTAGAAGACGGCGCCTGTGAAACGTTATTGTTGCAAGCATGTATAACACTGCTTGCGAAAAACAGCGAACTATATTTTATAAATCGACGGCGTTTAAGGATGAACCCTGATACCCACATAACGAGTGTTTTAATTTTATATTTGATTGTTCTTGTATAAATAATTTAACCTAGACGCATCATGCATTCTAAAATCAATTTTTGATTGATGAGCGAAAATGGCTGAATTTCTACAGCACGTCGAAATGCTTGAATTGCTTTTTGATACTCACCGAGAGCGGAATAGCATAACCCCATACCATGAAGGGCGCCGAAGTGTACAGGGATTAAATCAATAACTTTTTGACAATCAATTAACGATTCTCGGTATCTCCCAGTAGTGTAATAAAGAAACGCGCGACGATTCCAAGCTTCAGCAAAATCAGGTTGATTTTGAATTAATTCGTTTAATACCAACTCAGCTTCTGCGACTTTGCCCGCATCAAGCAGTTTTTGGCTACGGTCAATTACCTCTAACCCATGAATTCCTTTCTGCTGAAACCAAATTCGCCATAACTTTTGAGTCGCATGTTCACGCACTGACTCAGAAGGGTTTTTCAAGTCTTCAAGTAATGAATCGATAAATAAAGAATCCATGAATTTAATCTAGAGTGTAGGATGTTTTTCTCAACTTTCGCACAAAATTGAGTCTTAAGTAACTTTTTTACTGACTCTTAAATTTTTGCCCCTAATTGCAAAGTACGCAATTCGTGCATGTTTTTTTGTATTCTGTAATACGGTTAAGCAGCAAGACACTTTGCGGAGCATCAAGATTGATTGGTTAAACATACCACTGAATTTGACAAAAACAAGAATAAACTATTGTTGTAGACAAATCTTAATTTACTAAAAGCTGATAAGTATAAAGCAATGCCAAATCCGAATAACTCTTCAAGGCATATTGTTCTCACCTCACACCCAAGTAATTTTGGTCCCAAACCAATACCCATTCAATGGGGGGCAGAATCTCCTGTCGAACGAGGTCCAATTATTGCGACGCTGACTAAACAAGCGCATCGAAATGTAATTGGTACGCATTCGGGAGGTTATGCAATATACCGCGCTTTAGCAGTAGCAAGCGGCGCCCTTCAAACAGACCACCGTGCTGACTTGACCAACACCTCCCCAGTTGAACACATTGGTCCGCATCCAAGTTGGAGTGACCCCGAAAAAATCGTTTCAATAGACCCATTCGGAGCTATCGTTGGTGAAGTTTTTACATCATATTATGAACAGGGGTACGATATTCGTCCAACCATAGCTGTTACAAAAGCTCATATAAACATGCCCGAACTACAAGAAGCAGTTATAAATGGGCGATTGCAAATCGATGGCAAAATTATGAAAACAGGTGGCGATTTAGTCGTTACCAAAGCTGCGATTGAACCTGTTTGGTATTTACCAGGTGTTGCCAAGCGCTTCAATATCTCTGAAGGTGACTTACGACGTGCGTTATTTGAGCAAACCGGGGGAATGTTTCCTGAATTAGTTACTCGTCCTGACTTAGAAGTATTTTTACCCCCGATTGGGGGCGTAACAGTATATATTGTTGGTGATATAGGCGCCATTACCGACCCAAACAAACCTGTAGCAGTTCGTGTACATGACGAATGTAACGGTTCTGACGTGTTTGGCTCGGATATATGTACCTGTCGCCCATATTTGGTTCATGGAATTGAGGTGTGCGTCCAAACTGCTCAAGAAGGTGGCGCCGGTATTATAATTTATTGCCGCAAAGAAGGACGTGCGCTGGGTGAAGTCACAAAATTTTTGGTTTACAACGCGCGCAAACGCCAAGAAGGTGGCGATAGAGCAGATGCATATTTTGCCCGAACCGAGTGTGTAGCGGGTGTACAAGATATGCGTTTTCAAGAATTAATGCCCGATATTTTACATTGGTTGGGTGTAACCCGCATTGACCGCATGGTATCGATGAGCAATATGAAATTCAATGCCATCACGCAATCGGGAATTGAAATTGTCGAGCGTGTCGCAATTCCAGAAGATTTAATACCTAACGATGCGCGCGTAGAAATCGAAGCCAAAAAAGCTGCTGGCTATTTTACTACGGGCGAAGTTCTAGACGATACAGGTTTATCAGAAATTAAAGGACGCTCTCTCGTTGAGTAATTAGCACGTTTGTGTAGAGACGTGATTAATCACGTCTCTACGTTTATCAGGTGTATCTAAATATAAAGTAAAGCCCAATGAATGATTTAATTACGTATTTACGAAGTCCTGTTGCTATTCGCTCCCGTTGTGGGCAGCTTTTCCAAAATGCGGTTGCTGGTAATTCCCGTTATTTTGATTGTGATTTGGCGCCACTTTCCCATGCTGCTGATTATGTTATTGATGTAATACGGTCAGAGTATCCTAATTTACAGATACCGTTTCATAGTCGCTGGCGCCATATGACGGCAGGTGGAATTACACGTTTGGAGCAGTTGGATAGTTTGCTTGCAGAACTTTCACCACACGAAAAGGCAATAGCTAAGTTTGATTTGGCAATTATTAGTGTATTGCTTGATGCAGGCGCCGGAAGTAATTGGTATTATTACGAACCTGTAACTAATTTGGGTTTTAAACGCTCTGAAGGTCTAGCAGTCGCGAGTTTCCAAATGTTTTGTCAGGGTGCATTCTCCAGTGATAAAACGAGTAAAATGCGTGTTGATGCTCAAAAATTACAAGATTTTATTTTATCTGATTTAGTACAGGGGTTTCAAATACGTCCTGATAACCCTCTTGTTGGTGTAACTGGAAGATTACAGTTACTACAGAAATTAGGCAAAGTCTTAACTGCACTACCTGAGTATTTTGGTGAAAATCCTCGTCCTGGGAATTTGGTTAATTACTTAGTTGGCAAAGTTAATAATAATCAGCTAGAAGCAGCAACCGTTTTTGATGCTGTACTTTCAAGCTTGAGCGAAATTTGGTCGGGGCGCCAGTCAATTGCCGGGGTAAACTTAGGAGATGTATGGCGCCATCCTGATGTTGCGGATGATGGTTTCGTGCCATTCCACAAACTGTCACAATGGCTTACTTATTCTTTGCTCGAACCGCTACAAGAACTCGGTATCGAAATTACTGGTTTAGACCAACTAACAGGACTACCTGAATATCGCAACGGTGGATTATGTATAGATTTAGAGTTATTACGTCCAAAACACTCAGATATATTACACACTCCCCATTCGGTTGAATCTCCAGTTATCGTAGAATGGCGCGCTTTAACGGTAATGCTATTAGATGAAATAGCAGCTTGCGTTAGAGAAAAATTAAGCATGAGTACTGAAGAACTACCACTCGTGAAAATTCTTCAAGGTGGAACTTGGACGGCAGGACGAAAAATAGCTGCTGAAAAAAGAGCAGATGGTGTCCCCCCAATTCAAATCCTTAGCGACGGTACAGTATTTTAATCAAAGATTCATTTATATATATAGACATGGGAAATCAAGTTACGGTCATAAATCATCCTTTGATTCAGCATAAACTGACTTTGATGCGGAGAGCAGAAACAAGCACAGTTAAGTTTCGCACTCTGTTAAAGGAAATTAGTTTGTTACTTGCTTACGAGGTAACACGCGATTTACCTTTAAAAACTGAATTAATTCAAACACCTATTGCTCAAATGGAGGCGCCTGTGCTTGCACCCGATAAAAAGCTGGTTATAGTAGCTATTCAGCGTGCAGGACAAGGTATTTTAGATGGGATGTTAGAGTTAATTCCTTCTGCACGAGTTGGACATATTGGTCTATACCGTGACCCCAAAAGTTTAATTCCCGTTGAGTATTACTTCAAAGTTCCTCATGATATCGATAAGCGCGATGTTTTAATCGTAGACCCAATGTTGGCAACTGGAAATTCTGCCATCGCTGCTGTTGAACGACTAAAATCTACAAATCCTCTTTCTATTAAGTTTGTTTGCTTACTTGCGGCGCCGGAAGGGCTTGAACATTTCTGTTCGATACATCCTGATATAGCCGTATATACAGCTTCGATTGACGACAAACTTGATGAACTCGGTTACATCATACCTGGGTTAGGAGATGCAGGAGATAGATTATTCGGGACAAAGTGATATCACACCTCTTTCTGTCTCTTGTGCCATATATGTTTCATGTGTATATCTTGTGGGGTGGGCATCCTTGCCCGCCCTTTATTATTGGGGATATTTGGAAATTTTTTATTTGGAAGTGTTTTTGATAGAAGTAAATGAGAGCATGCTCTGATCAAAAGAGAGATGTTACGCATAGTATTAAAAATATAAGTAGAATGATTGGAAGTAAGATTTTTGCATTCTACTTATGATTTAATCTAGATTAAGTAAAATAATTTAATCAATATAAACGACACATTTTGTTCATTTTTATATTATATATATAAAGTGCTACAACTGTATTGGATTATCATGGAAGAGCCGACGATTGGACAATTAGAAAGGGAAATTTCAAACCGTATACGTTCATTATATAATGCCAAACTTGGACAGCGTATAGGCAGGATTATCTGCCATTTTTTTGATACCCAATTGGCGATTACAATTGAGAATTCTGTCACATTAGCAGAACAAACAATTCTACGTTCTGGCAATGAAATATTGGCAGAAAAAGTACGGTCAGATTTAGATAGAATAATTAAACCTCTTATTCAAGAAACAATTGAAGAGGTTATTAATAAACCTGTTATTGAATTAATGAGTTATACAAGTTTAACGTCTGGACGTACTGCAATTATTGTTATTTTGGAACAGCTACCAGTAGTTCGCAACCCTCGTGCAATTCCTAAAACCAATTAATCAGCAATTATTTGCCGACACATGTAGAGACGTTACATGTAACGTCTCCACTATCCTGTATTAGGAGTTTCAATACTTTCATAACCAAGATTAATAAGTACACTGATATAAAAAATCAAATGTACTAACAAATAACTATTTAATTTGAAGTCAAAAACAAATCGCTGTTTACCCATAAATACACACTCAAAGCTATACGTCACCAACCAGAACAGGGGTATGTCAATTTTCAAACGTCTTTTACAACGTCATTACCCTGCCAGCAAGATGTACGAGGCTAGCTTCAAGCGGTTTTACTACGGCTTGATACAAACAGGCTCGTTTATTGTTTACTAGGTGGAGCGTCTGCGCTATCCGGGACTAGACGGCGCCAAGCTAGTTAACAACACATTGGGAATATTAGCATAAATTATATTCACGTGCGAATTAATTTCATAACTTACTAGATATTTTTACCTGCACTGTTACGTTCATATGGCACACCTAGCGCAGCAGGAGGTGTAGATTTTCCCATACCACCGATAAGAGCAATCATTGCAACTGCGTAAGGTAGCATCGTTAAGAATTGATATGGAATATTTACACCAAACGCCTGTATCCTTAACTGTAAAGCTTCTGTGGCGCCAAACAACAAGCAAGCCAAAGCACTACCAATAGGATGCCATCTACCAAATATTAACGATGCGATAGCAATAAATCCTTTACCCGCACTCATTCCTTCGGTAAAGTAATTAATTTGTACTAAAGCCAAATAGGCGCCACCGCAACCAACGAGACATCCACCTGTAACTACAGCAACATAGCGAACTAAAGCAACCGAAATTCCTGCTGTATCAGCAGAGGACGGATATTCTCCGACTGCGCGTAAGTTCAAACCAGGATTTGTGTAAAACAAAAAATATGTAGTTACAGCAATAATCAAAAACAATAGATATACAAGAATATCCTGCTCGAATAAAATACCAATTACAGGAATATTAGTAAGAATAGGAATCTTGATTGCGGGTACTACTGGTAAACGCTGTGTACTGCCACTAAATATAAGGCGCCCTAAAAACGATGTTAACCCCCCTGCAACTAAATTAATAGCCAGTCCCGATACCAGCTGGTTAACTCGTAAAGTCACACATAAAAACGCATGAACTAATCCAACGAACCCACCAGCTATCAAAGCAGCGCAAATACCCACCGCTACATTACCACTATAAAAAGTAGCAGCCGCAGAAGTAAAGGCGCCTGTTAGTAGCATTCCTTCTAAACCGATATTTAAAACACCCGAACGTTCAGAAAAGAGACCACCCATCGCAGCATAAGCAAGGGGAACCGAAAGACGCAGGGTAGATGCAAGATAATCAGTTAGGAAATTATTATTCATGTTCGCAGTCTCGGTTCTAATGCCAAAGCAATTGCAATAAATAATACCGTTAATCCTTGAATGGCATATATTACAGTCACAGGTGCCCCTGCACTACGCTGCATAACATTGGCGCCACTTCGTAATGCACCAAAAAATAACGAACTTAGTACTAATCCTAGTACACTACCACGACTTAGAAAAGCAATCGCAATCGCATCAAAACCATAACCGGGTGAGACTTGCTCAAACAAACGATATTTTAAACCCATCACTTCCGAGGCGCCAGCTAATCCTGCAAATCCACCACTAGCAGCCATAACTAGCATAATTGTACGCTGTACTGAAATACCCGCATAGTTAGAAGCTTTCTGATTTAAGCCAACTGCTGTTATTCGATAACCTAATGTAGAACGCTTAATAATTATATACACAATGAGTGCCCCTATTAATGCGATTAGTATACCCCCATGAGCCAAACTTCCTGATATAACAATAGGTAACTGTGCTGATTTGGCTATCAGTGGTGAATAAGGACTAGGTGCATTCGCTTCCTTCAACGGATTTTGCACCAAATAACTAATTAAATCAATTGCAATATAATTAAGCAGCAAAGTCGTGATAACTTCATTGATACCACGCATAGCTTTGAGATAACCAGGAATAAAACCCCAAACGGCGCCAAAAATAAATCCAGCTAGTATTGCTAATGGTACATGAATAAAACCTGGCGCCTTTACATATAAACCAACCAAAGCACTACCCAAGGCGCCAAAATATATCTGTCCTTCCCCACCTATATTAAATTGTCCTGCTTTTAAAGCTATTAGAACCCCAGTACTAGTAAGTAATAGTGGTGCCATTTTAGTAAGAGTATTACCAAAGCCAAAATAAGTAGATAATGATTCAGTAAATAATGCCGTATAAGCTGTGATAGGATTGGCACCTGCAATAAGAATAAGAACGGCGCCGACTATTAACGCTAAAAAAACTGCAATTAAAGGTGAAATAATAGGAAAGAAACGGTTAATTTTCATGTTGTTATCTCATAAAGGTTTTTGTGGAATGGGCATCCTTGCCCGTTCCAAGTATAAAAGGCGGGCAGGGATGCCCACCCCACAAGAAAATATTAGATATTTTTTGTTTAAAATCTTCTCTACCCAAAATGTAACAACATTGCAGTTCCCTTTTCGGTAGCATCTTTATAGTAAGTAAGTAGTTTATTGTATGCATCATTTAAAATGTGTTCATAATCTGCTTCTTCTAACCCATTAAACCTTAATCTTTCTCTCATCTGAGTGTAGGAAAACTCTGATAATGCTTGAGCAATTTCTTTAACCTCTTTATCAGTGAAGTAGATTAAACCGAAATCACTTCCATCGTATCCTAAACTCTTTGCTCCAAAAATAGCATTAATCAATGGCAAATCATCATTTGAATTTTTGCCAATTAAATACGGTATCTTAACATCAAATTCATAACCAGTGAGTAAAAAGTGAAGAAACTTCCATGTTTTATCAATGTCTAAGTAAGCTCCTTTTCCTTCGTTCTCAATTATATGTATATCTTCTTTGATTTTCTCAAATTCTTGAGGCTTATCTATTTTTAATTTTTCTAATGTCTCTATATAATACTTCGTTGCTTCATCATACCATTCAATATCGCTTGTATCATTTTGATTAATTGTAAATTCTTACCAAAATGGTGAGTCTGGTAAGTATTTTGCATCTAAAAATAAACCTAAAAAATCAGGATATTCTATAAGCTTATTCAATAAATAGGGGGATACTTGTTTAAACTCTAAGGTAATGCCCATAATTTATCTTTCTACCCCTCCCATAAGCAAGCCTATTTGTTCAACTGTCGCATTAGCAGCGTCCAATATATCAACAAACTCACCTTTGTACATTACGGCAATTCTGTCACTCATTGCCATTACTTCTTCTAACTCGGTTGAAATATATAAAATTGCTGTACCACGTTCTCTTTGTGCGAGTAACCTTTGCTGAACTGCTTCAATTGCTCCAATATCTAACCCGCGCGTTGGTTGCATTGCTATAATTAAACATGGTTCTCCAGCTAATTCGCGCGCGAGGATGATTTTTTGTTGGTTGCCACCAGAAAGCTGACTCACTTTAACATTAACATCAGGCGCCCGAATATCAAACTCTTCCATTGCAGACGCTGCATTACTTTTAATAACTTCTTGCTGCAATAAACCACGACGAGAAAACGGTGGATTTTTAAAAGCTTTTAATATCAAGTTTTGAGCAATATTAAACTGCAATATTAAACCTGTTTTCTGCCTATCCTCTGGAATATACCCTATTTTGACTCCTGTTCGGGCAAGAGCTTCTGCTAACTCTCGCTGTCCATTACCATCAACACCAGCAATACCTAATATTTCTCCTGCGTGCAGTTCAAAAGAAATATTTTTAACTACCGTAACACCTCTATTATCTTTGACTTGTAAATCTTTTACTGATAATATAATTTTACCTGAAGCAATAGGTTTTTTGTTAAGATGTAAACTAACTTGGCGCCCAACCATTAATTCAGCAAGTTGTTGTGATGTTGTTTGCTGCGTCGTTGTTGTTGCTACTACCTTTCCTCTTCGTAGCACGGTTACAGTGTCACATAAATTAATTACTTCTTCTAATTTGTGACTGATAAATATAATAGTATGTCCATTCGCTGCAAGTTGACGAAGAATGGTAATTAATGATTTAACTTCTAATGGTGTTAAAACTGCTGTAGGTTCATCAAGAATCAATAATTTTGCTTGACGGTATAAAACTTTTAGTATTTCTACACGTTGCTGCATTCCTACAGGTAAATCTTCGACTTTGGCAGTAGGGTCAATTTCTAAATTATATGCTTGAGATAAAGCTTTGATTTCGGCTTGCTTTTGGCGTAGATTTAAATTAATATTTTTACCAGTACCAAGAATAATATTTTCTGTCACAGTTAATTGTGGTACAAGCATAAAATGCTGGTAAATCATGCCAATACCTAACTTTATTGCATCCGCAGATGAGTTAATTGTAATTAATTGTTCTTGTAAATATATTTGTCCTGCATCTGGCTGGTATAATCCACTGATAATATTCATTAAAGTAGACTTTCCGGCGCCATTTTCCCCAAGAATAGCGTGAATACTTCCAGACTCAACACATAAATTAACATTATCATTAGCTATAAAAGCGCCAAATTGTTTAGTAATATTCTCTAATCGTAAATATGCCATAACAAACTCTTGTAAAAACTCTTGTGGAGCGGGCATCCCTGCCCGCCCCTAATTTAAACTAACCTTCTTATCTATTATCTGTTGCTTAACACCCAACACTTGTTTTTGCAATGCTTGCGGAACAGCATCGCTAAATTTACCTAAAGTCAAAATATCAGGTCTTTCTAAACCCAGCTTATAAACTTCTCCTTTAAGCTCTTTCTTCTGTGCCAACTCTGCTAAATATGTAATTGCCACATCAAGATGTTTCACCGCACTAGTTAAAACAGCTTTGGGTGCTATCTCTAACTGGTCATTTGTATTACCAAACGCATAAACCCCTTTATCACTTGCGGTTTGTAGTACAGTAGCAGAAGCACTATCTAACCATTGATAGATGACATCGGCGCCTGTTGATATTAAAGCAAGTGTAGCTTCTTTAGCTTTTGCGACATCGTTCCAATCACCTGTAAAAGTTGAACTTATTTTAATATCTTTTTTAACAGACTTGGCGCCTAACTCAAACCCGCGTAATTCTTCTTGGGTTGCTTGAAATTCTTGTCCTGCTATATAAGCTAGTTTATTCGATTTTGTCATAGTAGCGGCGACAATTCCGCATAGGTAACTCGCTTGCAAATGGTCTATTCTGAGAGATGCAATGTTGGCGCCTTTCACATTACCATTAACACCAATAAAGAATGTATTGGGAAACTGGGGTGCTATTTGTTGAATGGCAGCGTCAAATTGTCCACCGTGGGCAATGACTACATTGTAACCACGACGGGCAAAGTCTGATAGTACCTCAGTTTGGTCAGGTTGGGAAACTTTTTCAACGTGTGCGGTTTCTACTCCTAACTTTTGTTTTGCTAGTTGCACTCCTTCATATCCAGATTGGTTCCAAGCTTTATCGGATATAACTCCGGGAAGTGCGATGGCTATTTTAAAGTTACCAGTGCTAGTTGTGGTTTGATTATTGCTGCACGCTACAGGAATAAGTGAACCACAAACTATGGCTGAGGTGTATACAATAAATTTACGTCTGTTCAAATTTGTACTCATCTAGAAGTCTCTACTATATATTGTTGAATTCTAACTGGTGACTGAAGACAGTTTTACGCTTGGTTGCGAAAATGAATTAATACATTTAACTATATATAGTCGGCGCCGAGCAATGAATAACAGAAAAGAACTTTTACGTGTAATCCTTGCTGTAGCTATCATTATTGTGGGAATAACACATTTTACTGCTGTGGAACCATACGCACGAATAGTTCCACCTCAACTACCGAACCCAGATTTTTGGGTGTACCTCAGTGGGTTTTTTGAAATTTTAGGCGGAATTGGTTTACTTGTACCACCTGTCAGTCAAGCAGCAGCATGGGGATTGTTTGTACTGTTCATCGTAGTTTATTCTGCTAATATCAACATGGCAATCAACCACATTAAAATTGCTGACCATATTCCAACGGGTAATTGGTTTCATGCCATTAGACTGCCGTTACAATTTCCATTACTTGCTTGGGCACTATGGTATACTAAACCCTCGAATGACCCAGAGAAGCAAGCATCGATTATTCCCAAGCGTTTTCTTTCTAAGCTAGATTCAAATTAGAAAATTATATAAAACCTATGGCGCCATCAAAAACTGTACAGCAAATCAAGGCAGAGTTAATTACACCAGAAAATTTTAGTGACTACGGGCAAGTCATTTTTGCGAGTAAAGATGGTAAAAGCTTTGATAGTGAAGATGCTCAATTAGTTTTAGATAAAGGTATACCGCGTTTTTATATCATGCGTTTAACAAAGCGGGGTAATAAGTTTTACAACATTACTCGTCATGGTCAATGTACACAGTGTTTAGGTTCTTTGGAAGGAAAAGACTGGTTAATTGCTGTATGTCCAGCTAATAACAGCGTGAATGAACCTGATTTAGATAGAATGAAAGCTTTTAAAATTCCAGGAAACTGTTTTATCAAGTTGAATGTGGGAACTTGGCACGCAGGGCCATACTTTGACCATGATAGTGTAGATTTTTATAATTTAGAATTGAGCGATACGAATATTGTTGACCATTACACCCATAGCTTTCTCAAAAGTCATCAAGTTGAGTTTGAGCTAATTTAGTTTGCGTAGGTACGGCAAACTGGCAAACAAATTATTGATTCAAGTGACTTAATTAAAGCTAGGATTAATAAACGTAGCATCTGTAAGTACGTGTTACGAGTTGTTCAGTTTGCATAATTAGGCACTTATTATAATGGTAAATTTGAATTTTAAGAGCCGCTTATTTATCCTGTTTACAAGACTATCATCTTTTATTAAGCGCCTTTTACTAGTACTTTTACTGTCATTAGTAAGTATTTTTTGTTATCCATCGTTGAGTTTAGCTCAACCAAGTTCGACTCAACCAGTAGAAATTGATTTATTTGTGCAAGGTTTGAGTGTTAAAAATCCAAAAGCTTTTCTAGAACAAGGATTAAAACCAGGTACTCAAACTAACATTACACTAAAAAATCAACCTGAAGGTAAGCTCAATATAAAATCAGTCAAACAAATACCGATAACTCTATCTGTACCGCAACCGGATGGTTCGGTGAGGGAGTTACCTGACCCGAAGGAGAATTTTAGGATGGATATATTAATTACTTTGACAGGTCAAGCGAATGTTCAGGATAAAGGATTGTATTTGGGTAAAAGTCGATTAAAGATTGGTACACCTGCTGAAATCGAAGGTTTTAATTATTTCACCAGAGCAACCGTAATTGATGTGCGGTCATAAAAATGTGTATTATGTAGAGACGTGACATGTCACGTCTCCACAATATCATCGTTTTATATGCGAAAAACAGGAGCATCAGGATTTTTAGGATTTGGAATTAAACGATGATTTTTACAATCCACAAGTAAATCCAATTCTTCTAATACAGTTTGACCGATTAATACATCATCTCCAGTAACTAATACAAGTTCTGCTGTTTCTCGTCCTTCTATTTCGATTAGAATCGGTCCACCTAATCCAATCATTTCTTGTCTTCCGTCTGCATACTTTGCTTGTTGCTGACCACGAATTCGCAAACCGAGTTGTTGTGCTATTTGCATTGAAATAACAGTACGTACTGCACCTGTATCTATCAATGCTTCTGTTTCGTAGTAGCGTAACTGGTTGGGGTTAAGTAGTCCACGACTTACTAGTTCCTCATCAATTACGTTAGTTAGCTTAACTTTAACTCTAACTTCTCCCATTTCTTCACTTTGCCAATTTTCTATTCGATTGAAATCTAACATTTTATTGTCTCCTTTTTTCAACTTTATAAATTAGCTACTTGAGTTGATTCGTGTGAGAGTGAGAAACCGGGTTTCTGTTTGTGCTAGTGATGATTGTTATGTTCAGTGTGGAAGAAACCCGGTTTCTTTGGGATATAAAGTCTAAAGCTAGTTGCTCTATTGTTTTGATATCATAGTTTGGGGAAAGGTGTAAGAAGAGTGTTAGACAGGCGCCATTTTTTATTTTATCAAGTTTGGTGTTGGGTCGAACAAAAATGTCGAGTTGTTCGAGTTGAATGATTAACCCAACAATACAACCTTCTAGCATACCGCAGTGTTTTTCTAATTCTTGTGGGTTTGAGTTTGTAAGTGTGATTTCTAGAAAGGTGTTGTATTCTTGCTGTAGATTAACTGGTTCAAATAATGATGACCAATTGATTTTATCAGCATTGGTAAGTTCGGCGCCTCTTTGAATTTCTGAGCGTAGTATTTGGGATGTGGAACGGGTGATGTTACGCGCGGTATTTTGGCAGGGTTCTATAGATGTAATTATTGGCAGCCAGTCACGAGGTAATTGTACTTCATATTGGCGCCCTGCTTCTGTAAGGGAAATAGGTTGTTTCCAGTCGTGCTGATTTAATATTTGGAAGAAGTGAGCAAATAGTAATTCAACACTTTGGGAAGCTTGATTGTAATAAGTGCAACTCCAAGCTGCTAGTATAACCCACGAAAAACCACCGAGAAAACCCCAAGCATTTCCGTAGATACAGCGTGATTTTGCCCAAGCTCTGACTGCTCTTAATAATGTTTTGAATAAATCAAATGATACATATTTAGAGACAGTATCTGTAATTAAATCAGCTTCCCAGCAACCGATAATAGCTTTGAGACTTGCTGCGTCTATTCTATGTTCAATCGCTGATGCTGTGCTTTCATAACGCGCGTACAATAAATCTATAGAGATTGTCTCAATTTTTAAGCGTAATACAGGAACACGCGCGTCAAGCACGACTTGAGAAGATTCGCATAATTCTTGCAGGTGTTGCTGTACGTTATGAAGAAATGCTTCCCCAACTATATAACTAGGAATTACGCAAACTATATCTATATCGCTTTGGGGAGTTTGGACACCTAAACGTGCAGAACCTAGTAAATGTATGGTTGGTGTAGTACCCAAACATTCTGCACATGCTTGTTTAATAATGTCTATTATGGTTTGACGCTGTATTTGTTGTGTTTGGGTAAGTTCGGGTTGCAATTGGTTTATTATTTTTTGTAATTCGTTTTTTCCTCCCAAAGGTATAATGTGCTTAATTTCAAACGCTTTATCTCCTTGACGACTAATTAATGCTACTGAATTTACTGTAAAACTAATTGGGCGCCATTGAGGCAACGTTGAATATACTGCTTCTAGGTTAGGAAATTGTCCGACACTCAGATGCGGTGTAAAACCAGTGCCAGATTTTTTGCTTTGTTCATCGCATTGTGGAAATAGATTTTGTAAAACGGTTTGCAATTCATGTAGAGACGCGACATGTCGCGTCTGTTCAACAACAGGACGTAACCAAGCGGTACAGTTTTTACGATGGGTAAATGTGCCATACTCGGTTAGGGTAATTGTGAATGGTTCTAGTTTTGATAGTTCAGGTGAAATTATTTTTACAGCTTGTTCAAAATAAGATTCTGGTAAAAAGCCATATATAAGAGTAATATGTGGCATCCATCGCTCAAATCTGGCATCATATTTTTGGCGTATTTCCTGAATAGCAGGTAAAACGTCATCTGGTGGAATTATGACGATAGCACTTTGATAAATTGGACTAACTGTAGTTAGATTTGGGGAAAAGTGAAAGACTGCACGCACTCCAAAATGGTCGGATGGATAAAGTCCTTTTGTCGCATTTATTGGTGTGCAAGCAAATAGGTCTATTGATTGTGGAATGTAATTACCTCGTAGTAAAATTCTGTCTAATCTTCCAGGTTTACCAGAAAGACTTAATAATGCAGCTAAAGAATTACGGTCTGGGTCAAAAGTGTAACCTGCTTCATAAGGATGTAGTTTGTGCCAAACGTCTGTAAAACCAGCGTTTGTTAAAATTTCTTCTTGTTCGTTACCTCGCATATTAAAGTCACCCACAATTAAGCTGTCTCCAGATTGATTTTGTAGGTATGCAAGTAATACTGAAAGCTGCTGTGCGCGTTTTTCTACAGCATTTTCTGCACGGCTACTAGTTAAATGTACTACTGCTAGATGTAATAATTTATCGTTGATTTGCCATGTCCCTACTAGTACATGTTTGGCGCCAAAGAATTTATGTTCTACTAATGTAAACGGAAAGCGTGATAATAATAAGTTCCCGTAGGGTTTTACTGTATCTCCGATGTTTGATTCGGAAATAAAATAATGATGTGTCCAGTTTTGTGATAGTAAGGATTCAACGAATTGTGGTGTTGCTTCTTGAATGGCAATAATATCTGCTTCGCATTGACGCAATTGCTGAAAAATCGCTGGTAATCGTTTTTCAGTTTGAATTTTCTCGGTTTCGTACAGGTTAAAGAGTATGTTGAATGTTGCTACTGTAAGGGTGTTTGTTTTTATATTTTGTGATAAGTCATTATTTTTCCATTCTTGGGTATCATATTTATAAACAGGTCTAATGTTAAATATTGGCGCCTCAATATCTATTTCTGTTTGTGTAGCATTACTTTTCCATGCAACGGGAGGTAATTGTCCTGTTGATATCAAGTCTATGTGCTTTTCTCTGTCCCAGACGGTAATATCTCCACAGCGAATGTAACGGATGCGGTGCATGGGAATGTCTCCGTCTGTTGACCATTGGGCTAATGGTTTTTCTCGTATTCCGCCGGATATGCGTTCTGTGTAATATGCGATGAATGCGCTGCGATTAAGGCGTTCGTCCCAAATGATGCGGTTATATATTTCGTTGATGGGCGCCATTTTTTGTTTTTCTGGTTCTGACATAATTTTATGAAGGAGTATTACGAGATGGTTACGGTATGCGCTTCGGTGATGTTGGGTACTTCTAGGCGGTTTCTCATTTTGTACAGAACTTTTTCTGGTACTTTGGCTGTGCGTTTTTTGTTTCTTTCTAATAATGTATGCCAGGGCGCCTCTAAATAGACGATGCGTATTTTGGCTTGATAGCTGGCAAATTGGCGAATTAAGATTCCGCGTAATTGACTACTGAGGTTTGTTGCATTCCAAACAAATGATTCTCCGTTTCGCAGGTACTGTTTGGCTAATATTTTTGCTGCGTTTGCTACTTCTCCTTGGTTTTCGTCTGGGTCAATATTCATAGTTTGACGCAGTTTATCGAGGGAGATTACTGGAAAGGAGGGAAGATTTTCTTGTATCCAAGTATCTTTACCTGAAGCTGGCAGTCCTGACATTATGACAACTTCCATGCGGGTATCATCATAAGCTTCATAGTCTGGGTTGCCTTGCTCTTTTTGGAAGTAAACAAACCGACTATGGGAATTAGCAAATTGTCGGGGTTGGTCGAAGCACTTATTTTCAATAGCGTATTCACGGAAAAACTCTATACGTTCTAGTAACTGCGCTTGGTCATTACAGTAACGTCCACGTACATCTGCTTCTGCTAGTAGTGCTAACATGTCGCACCTGACGATTTGACTCGTTTTAATTACCGACCGTTCGGGATTTGGTTTATCCCAAAACCACAAAGGTAAACTGCCATATTTAACTAAGGCAACTATAGCTTCGCGTTCTTTGAAGGGTACGTTCATATCCCAAAGTATTTGCTGTGCCCGGAATGCACCTTGTAGTACGTGACCTTTCGAGGAAATGGCGCCCGAAATTTCATCAATTTGAGTGGCAGCAGGTTTTGCAACATCATGAAGTAATGCCGCAGCAAATAATATTGAGCGTGAATGTAGTGGTAACTGGCGCCATTGTGGTAATGCAACTAATGCCTCACATACAAGTTTAGTATGTATAAGTACATTACCCTCAGCATGATAACGTGGGTCTTGAGGACAATCAGCAAGCGCGCGTAACCAATCAAATTTCGATTCGAGCGCAGCCCAATTTACAGACCAGTTTGTTGTTTCATCAGGACAATAAGGAAAATACATATTTTTGACCTGAATTATTTATTTTGTTCTTGTGGAACGGGCATCCCAAACCGTCTCATATTTAAAATGTTGAATATTTAGGAAAACTACCTGTTTTGTACTAGGGACGGGCAAGGATGCCCATCCCACAAGAAAATCTTGCATGTACAGACATCACGGCGCCGCAAACAAATCCACATCCGCACACAACATATTGGGTATAATTGGGCGATTTAACCAATGTCCATCAGATTGTTGGATAGTAGTTAAAAAGCTAGAGCGCACGTATTTATAACGAGATTCAACCGTATTATCAGGTTCAACCTTGATATACAAACCTTCCATAACATCGCTTCGGTCAGTTTGTTTTAACGAACGTTCAACATCAAGCCCTTTTTCCAGACAAATTTGTTCAAAGCGTTTTAAATGCTCAGGTGTTTGGTAGTGTGATTTTCCTAGTAATTGAATTAATTGTTTATATGATTCAAGTTTGCCTGTAAATAATATCGGTACAGATACCAATGGCAACGAGGCTAATAGCTCTTGACGAGTTGCAGTACTTAGAAACACTTGGTTTTCTAAGTCCAGCACATCATATTCGAGAAAGTAATGGGGTAAGGCGTCGTAAAATACCGTGTGCTTGGCATATAACCACTCTCCATAGAGAATATAGCGACTTCCCAGTACTGAATAGAAAGCTACTGCATGGGTGTTTGCCCACTGTTTGAACAAGTTGAAGTGCTTTTCACGGGCGCCACCAGTTAGGTAATGACCCCGACTTTGCAATTTAATTTCACCAGTTGGGCTAAAACTAATCGCTGCATTGGCGCCGTCAACTTTTTCTTCGACGACCACATATTTATTTTTAATAGCATCAAAAGGAATGCTATCTAGGTCTTCATCCCCAGGCTGCAACCGCGAACCCTGTATATGATGGGTACGCGGATATTTATAGATTTGTTCCATATGCTTTTGTCACCTTAGCATCTACAATCAAGTTATTTCATAGCAAATCGAAACGATTTTACAACCTACCAATTGCGGTTAGCTTGCCATAATTCGCCGTTGTTAAACATTTTGATTGAGACGAGGGACTACATACGTTTGTACCTTTTTTGAATCCAAGGGTTGTATTTATATAATACAGGTACTTCAATAACTCTGGCAACGGTTCCGGAAATGGTTTGAATAAATTTTTTAAGATGCTGCGTGGGATGTAACAAGAGGCGCCGATAATCGTTTTAGTATAAATGTTACGTGTGTGTAGAGACGTTACATGTAACGTCTCTACCTACCGGAACGGATAATCAACCGAACAATAAACCCGGTTTTCTATTATAATTATTTATTAAGAGATTCTAAGTATTTTAGAATACGTTGATTTTCTAGTGTCAGTTCTCTAATATCTGCTGATAAATCCCTAGTATCTGCTACGGTACTATCAATTCGTCTCTGATTATCAATCATTTGACGTTGCATGTTAACTATTTGTCTTTGCATTTCATCCACCCTTGGTATAATGGTATTAGCCAAATCTGTCAAAGCTTGAATGGACTTAGCGTTAGATTGAATTAGCTCATGAGATTGCTCGTTCAAAGCTTGAATTGATTTAGCATTAGATTCAATAAGTTTTTCAAGACGTTCTATGTCACTCATATTTTTATTTAACTCTATAATATAATATTATGCCAATACATTATATTTTAGGCAAGCGTAATCAAAAAAATACATAAACTTAAGTGTGTTTTTGTAATAATTATAGGATATTTTAAAATACTACTTTTGAAGACAAATGATTATTTGATCAACAAGATGTTTAATTAACGAACTGCGCTAGTTTGCAAAGAAGAAAGGAAGGATTAACACAAATTATATAGGTTTTATATGTCAGGAGATATAACAAAACGGTTGAGTACGAAACGCGAATTATTACAGCGCATCGAAGCGTTGGAATTTAAGCAAAGGTTGTTTCCAGCTTTGAGCGGACAAATTGATGCACTTGTACAATCTTTAGAGGATGTTAATCCGACTGACAACCCACTATCACCGAACCATCATAATTTACTATCGGGTAGTTGGGATTTGATATACGCATCGCGAGGTACAGTTGTAACGCGCTCTTTTGCTTCAATTCCAGATTTTATTGAACGCGAAATCAAAATTAATCGTATTTGGCAAACATTGGTTATAAGTGAGAACGAGAACATTTCTACAATCAATAGCGCAGAAATTGCATTGCCTTTACTGGGAACATGGCAAATAGAAGCAGAAGGTTACTGGAAATCTGAAAGTGATGCCAAAACTGCAAAAGTCAGCTTTAGTGCATTTTCGACGCGCGCTATAAATCCTTTTAATATATCTTGGACTCCTGAACTGAAAATTCCTGTTTTGGAGTTTCTCAGAAATGAGGCACTATGGATAACGTCTTATTTAGATGATGACCTGCGAATAGGACGCGGAGCTACTGGAAATCTTTTTGTGTTTTCACGTAATGTGTAACACATATAAATAAAACTAAGTACGTAGTTTAAAAATACTGGAATTAAAGGACGCAATGCTGTTACGTCATTACCATGTGGGACTTTAAGTTCCAGTACCATAATGGTAATGATAATGGCTATCACACCATCGCGCTCATGCTTCTAACCTTCCTTTTAGCATATGTATATGCTTTGTTAATTGTTTAGATAGTAAGCATTTTAGCTTAATTGTGTAGAGGTATAAAATTAATAGAAAGTTAAAAATATTCTTGAAATATGTTATTTGTTGGTAAAGGTACAGAAATATAGCGCGCAAATGATAATCATATATATGTGTGCTTGAAGTGAATTACATCTCTACATCAATCTTTCAAGTGCAGTCGATTTTAATGGTATGGCAAATGAAAGATTTATTAGTACTACTATCGCAGGTTTTACTTGGATGGCTTGTTTTTCAAATCGTTAGTATCAGTATCTTTTTCATATCCCTACGCTCGACCCATAGCACTTACAGTCACGAAAAATTACCAAAAACTGCTGTTGTACTATCATTGCGGGGAGCAGACCCTTTTTTATCAAATGTTCTACGCGCGCTTCTACATCAAAATTATCCTGCATACGATTTAAAGATAGTTGTTGACAACATTACAGACCCAGCGTGGAATGTCGCTATAAATGTAATAACAGAGTTCGGCGCCAGCAACTGTTCTCTTAGCGTTTTAAAAAACCCCCTTTCTACATGCAGTCTTAAATGTAGTTCAATTGTTCAAGCCGTTTCTGAGCTAGATGCTTCATATCAAGTTGTAGTGTTGGTTGATGCGGATGCAATGGTTTATACAAACTGGTTGCGTGATTTAGTTAGTCCTTTAAATAGCCCAAAAGTCGGCGCCACAACAGGAAACCGCTGGTATTTACCCGATGGTATATACTGGGGTTCGCTAGTTAGATATATATGGAACGTCTCCGCAGTTATTCAAATGGTTTTATATCAAATAGCTTGGGGTGGTTCACTAGCGATAAAAACCGAAGTCATTCATCAAACAGGATTGATAGATATTTGGAAACGCGCGTATGCAGACGACACACCACTGCGAAGCATATTGAAAAAACACGGTTGGCAAATTAAGTTTGTCCCTTCAGTAATGTTGTTAAACCGTGAAGAATGTAAACTACCTAATTTAGTACACTGGTTAAGGCGCCAGTTATTTTCATCACGACTATATCACCCGTTTTGGTTTGCTGTGGTAGCTGATACTGTATTCACAATACTAATACCAAATATAGTTTTACTAATTGGCGTAGTAGCATTAGTAACAAGAGATTTAAGCACATTCATATCAGCCGTAAGTTATTTTGCTGGCTATATGATATTCTTAGTCATTTTTATCTTGCTAATAGATAAACGCATCCGAAGTATAATTAGTAAACGCTGTGAAATATTACCAAAATCTTCACCCCTGACCGCATTTAAACTTTTAATAGCACTACCCTTAACTCAATGGATAAACGCAATAGCAATGGTAGCTTCACATTGGGCGCCGACCATTAACTGGCGTGGTGTAACATATCGGATAAAAGGACGCTGGAACATAAAGTTAACTGAATACCATCCTTATCAAAGCAGCAAATCAAACAACAGCAAAATCTCTTTATAACACATCTTGTGGAGCGGGCATCCCTGCCCGCCCTACTATTTTGTAGTATAGGACGGGCAAGGATGCTCATCCCACAAGAAACTATCTTACAATTAGAACAAGAAAACAGAAGACGAAAGTATTAAAAATTACATTGCTAAAAATATTGCTACACCTATCCCAGTTCTTGAACGTCTTGCACTAGATTCTTCTGAACTTGTTTGCATTAGTGTTACAGAAAATCCTAAAACTCCAGCAACTGCTCTCCATGCTTTAGTCAAATCAAAAGAAGTTAAAATTTGTAAGAATGTAGCAAAGCATCCTACTACATCATTTAAAACTCTTTTAAAGCTAGCAGGAACCAATCATGAAATAAATTATTCATTACTAGAAAGAGAGAATCTTCCTAAAACAGTTATACGAAAATTACTAAGAGCAACTTTAAATCTCATTAAACATGAAGATAGTATGATGGGATTTGAGTATGAAAGCTCGATAATTGAGAGAATTGCAAAACATCCAAACACACCTATCGGGATGCTTGAAAAGCTAGCTTTTGAAAAATATCCTGAAATAACACGATACACTCAAAACAATGCTTCTGTAAGACAAAAAATTAGAGTATCTATAGCTAGTAATCTCAACACTCGTATTTATATATTAGAAGAAATATTACGGACATCTGATGATTATGTCAGGAAAATAGCAAAGAAAAATTTAAAACATAAAACTTAAAATTAGCTAATACTAAATAATATGAAACTGCGAGTAATTAAATCCCCTCAACCCCCCTTAATAAGGGGGGCTAAGAATAGAAATTTATTTCAGGCGCCAACATATGCTGTTAATGTTATGCGTTTTCACTGTATAATTCAATAACACCAAAAAATTAGATATCCTACCTATAGCTCACTCACTGTAGAATATAAAAACTTGGCGCTTACTGGATTATTATGGGCAACACATTTGGACATCTGTTTCGCATTACTACGTTTGGCGAGTCTCACGGTGGTGGAGTGGGAGTTGTGATTGATGGGTGTCCACCTAGGTTGGAAATTACCCCAGAAGAAATACAGTTTGAACTCGACAGGCGCCGTCCTGGGCAAAGTAAAATTGTCACACCACGCAAAGAAGATGATACATGTGAGATTCTCTCTGGTGTGTTTGAAGGCAAAACACTGGGAACCCCTATATCTATATTAGTACGCAACAAAAATACTCGTGCCCAAGACTATGACGAGATGTCGATGAAGTATCGCCCATCTCATGCTGATGCAACATATGATGCAAAATATGGGTTTCGTAACTGGGAAGGTGGTGGACGTTCTAGCGCGCGCGAGACTATTGGTAGAGTAGCAGCAGGCGCCATTGCTAAAAAAATTCTCCGTCAAGTTGCAGGTGTCGAAGTTATTGGTTACGTCAAACGCATCAAAGATTTAGAAGGTATTGTTGACCCAGGCGCCGTTACACTCGAACAAGTAGAAAGTAACATAGTCCGCTGTCCCGATGCCGAAGCAGCACAGCGTATGATAGATTTAATCGAAAAAATTCGCAACGACGGTAACTCAATAGGTGGTGTCGTCGAATGCGTCGCGCGTAACGTACCCAAAGGATTAGGCGAACCTGTATTTGATAAACTCGAAGCGGATATTGCCAAAGGTGTAATGTCACTCCCTGCTAGCAAAGGATTTGAAATTGGTTCAGGATTTGGTGGAACATTATTAACAGGGTTTGAACATAACGACGAATTTTATATCGATGAAAACGGTAACACTCGCACCGTCACCAACCGTTCTGGTGGCATTCAAGGCGGCATTTCCAACGGTGAAAATATCATCATAAATGTAGCATTTAAACCCACAGCCACCATCCGTAAAGAACAAAAAACCGTTACAAACGAAGGCGAAGAAACAACATTAGCAGGTAAAGGAAGACACGACCCCTGCGTATTACCACGCGCGGTTCCAATGGTCGAAGCAATGGTAGCACTAGTACTATGCGACCACTTACTAAGACATCATGGTCAATGCAAAGTACTGTAAGTAAAATCTAACTGATCTTCTTGTGGAGCGGGCATCCCTGCCCGCCCATAAAGCTGATAACACACAGCAGCAGAATATTCTAAAAAAATAATATTTTGGCATGAAGTCAATTGAAGAAATTCGTCAACAACTGGAGTATGGAGAGTTTGAATTTAGCCGTCATGCTTTTAAGCGCGCAGTAGAGCGTAACATTAGCGAACAAGATATCAAAGAAGCTGGAAAAAAGGCTGATATTTCCGTGGATGTTTTTGCCTTTAATTAATTGATATCCATAACAAAGAAAACGCCCCAAGGTATGTGAAGAAGGACAAAAATCCCCCGTATAATTAGGTGGCGATTTTTTGGAGTAATTCGGAGTCAATAGTAGTAAAAGAATATCTATATCCATCAGACCGATGAATGGGTTTGGTATTTTTCGGGCTAAAGCTTGTTTCTTTACCTCCAAATGGAATGTTATTTCTTCTACTGTGAGTGTTCTAAATACAGCTTTACCGCTTCAGTTACAATTATTTCAGGTGATTGTCCTGTCTGACGCGCAAAATCTGGTTCTTGCGTACTTAACGTGCTAAAATAGTAGCGTACACATTAATATTTCAGTAAATTTAATTATGAAAAGAGTCCTTACTCAACTCTTAAACTTACCAGACGTAACGGTAGAATCCAGTATACAAGAGGGTTTGGTATTAATTTTATCAGTAAGCAAAAAGGAAAAAAGTGCAGTATGTCCGCACTGCGGTACAAAGTCAAGACATCTACACCAGAATCAAAACCATTTAGTAAAAGATTTACCAATGGGGGATAAAGAAGTAATACTAAATTTAAATAGACGAAGATTTAAGTGTAAAAAATGTCGAAAAACTTTTAGTGAGCAGCTTGATTTTGTTGGAACAAAAAAGAGTTTTACGCATCGATACGCAGAAAATATTGTTAAGCAAGTTATTAGTAGTAATGTAAGTAATGTTGCGGAAAATAATGGATTAAGTGATGAAGAGGTTAATTCAATGATTGAAGACGTAGCTCAAAAATTGCTGCCAATAGATTTAAGCAATTTAAGAAGGTTGGGAATCGATGAAATTAGTTTGGTTAAAGGTCAAGGAAAGTTTATTGTTGTACTTGTAGATATAGATACGGGGAAATTAATAGGGTTAGTAAAAGTAATATTGCAAATTGTAATAGAAAATTTTATGAAAACGTGGGGAGAAGAAGTTTTAGAAAAAATAGAAGAAGTCAGTATGGATATGACCGGAAATTATAAAAGTTTAGTCGATAAAGTTTGCTCAAACGCTGTTGTGACGGTAGATAGGTTCCATATTACCAAAGTTATACATCAAGAGCTAAATCAAGCTAGAATAGACGAAAAGAAAACAGCTTTAGAATTAAATGTCGAGTCAAGAGAAAAAGTATTTGATAGTTTAAAAGGTAACAAGTTTACGCTCTTAAAAGCTGAAGATAAACTTACGGATAAACAAAAAGATAAATTAGATAAAATCAGGGAAGCGTCACCTTTATTAGGAATTATGCATTCATTGAAAGAGGAATTTCATGATATTTTTGATAACAGTGAAGATTTAGGAGAAGGAACTTTAGAGCTTCTAGATTGGTTAGAGAAAGCTGAACCTTATTACCAAAAAAGTGTTAAAACAATTAAACGATGGTTTGGAGAGATAATAGGATATTTTGAAAGAAAAACTACTAATGGAGTAGTAGAAGGAATAAATAATAAATTAAAATTGATAAAAAGAAGTGGATTTGGTTTTAGAAATTTTCGCAATTTTGAAATTAGAGCTTTACTTTCTTGGCATTATAATATTAATTTAGCACGCTAAGTACGCAAGAACCGATTAAATGCAGTACCCCAGTTACTACAAACAGGAATGAGCATCGAACAAGTCGCACAGATTCTTTCGTTAACAGTGCAAGAAGTTGAAAGTTTAAACCCTAATTAGAAATTAGTGGGGTTCCCAAAATTAAATAATATAATGTAATGTAATGTAATGTAGCCAAGTATAAATAATTATGAACACTCTAACAGAAATCGAAGCTGCAATTAAAAACTTGCCAGAAGATGATGCCCGTCAACTTGCTGCATGGCTTCAAGCATATTTAAATGATATGTGGGATGAGCAAATAAAGGCAGACTTTATGTCAGGGAAGTTAGATAAATTAATAGCTAAAGCAGAAGCGGACATAGTAGCAAACCGTATTAAAGATTTAGATGAAGTCCTTAACGACGATTGATTTCTGGCGAGCGAAAAAAGCTTATCGCATTTGGCAAGAAAACCAACAGCACCCCTCACTGCATTTCAAAAAGGTGGGGAAAAATCTTTGGTCTGCGCGTGTAACAGATGATTATTACTGGTTTTGGATTGGTTCCCATAATGAATATGATGCTCTGTTAAATTAACATTCACTAACATTCACTTTTGACACTCTCAGCCGCTTCTGGTCTGAGATTCTGCGGACAAAGTAGCTTGCTTCCTAGGCTCCTTACGCGGAACGTGCCACACCAAAATCAATCCTAATTAGTCCAAATATTCCGCCGCTACCAGGCACCACAAAGTCATCTATCTTGGCACCTGTCTTACCGTTATAACGTGCAACTTTATTTCTACTTTGTTGAGTACTAATAGAACTTGAAAGGTATAAATTACCATCAGAACCAAAGGTTAAGTCTTCTACAAAGTCTAATCCGTAATGTTTATAATTTATGTATAAAATTATTGGCAATTTTAGGCGCCTTTAGGTAGTGCT
This sequence comes from Dulcicalothrix desertica PCC 7102, assembly GCF_003991905.1. Lineage (GTDB taxonomy): Bacteria > Cyanobacteriota > Cyanobacteriia > Cyanobacteriales > Nostocaceae > Dulcicalothrix > Dulcicalothrix desertica. The sequence continues at coordinate 42,868 of NZ_RSCL01000004.1, forward strand.
GTTTGCTTATTCACAGGCGGCGGCATCTTGTGGAGCATTTCTTTAGAACTACCCCTCATAAGACAGTGCCATTCGTCAAAAGTATCTCGGAAACATATACCGCTACTGTCAGGAAAAGAAGTAACGGAGCAGTTTTTTCCAGCTGAATAAAGACGATTAATTTCATAGCAAACATAACTGGTGTAGCTGCCTCTAATATCGTATATAGGTTTTTCTGTGTCGATGGCTAAAATTTTTCCCCCTTGATAACGAGTGTATGTAAAGTCGTTTGTGTTGAATGGACGCGAGCGTGGGGCAACTTTAAGATTAAGATTGTCGATAAGCCATAAAGAACTAGTAGGGCTAACTTGACCAGGAGTTCCATTATGCCATTCGTTATCGCAGATAAAATACATCTTTGCTTGTTCGACACTAAGCGCTCCCCTGGACGGTTCTGTTCTTGATGGACAAGTGCGAGGTTTAAGTGTCGTTCCATACGTGGAAGTCTCAGCAATTACTGCGGTAGGTATTAAAATTGCAAGCAGCATAGTGCCGATTATTTTGAGATTAAGCATTAATTCCACTTTCCAGTACTTAAATAGTATTTTTACTTTCGGTAACAATAATTGAATGCTTTGTTTACTTCAGTGATTGATATCACGTATTTTTACTGATATCAATCACACTTTTATTAATGGGAAAGCGTGTAACAGCTAATTTTGATGCAGTTAAATCGGCGCCAACAAAGTAACGAACGGCGCTGATAATATTAATTATATACTTAGATATTTCTTTAAGCAGCATTAAATATATTCTCCCTGTGCCATCGCAAAGCTTCTACCCTTGGGTAATATTGCTGTTGCGCTGGTAATATAATCTGTTCCCCTACAAATTGTCGCATTGGTTTACAGTTCGGCGCCTCTTCTCTCAAACCATCCATAACAATAATTGAGTAATCATCATTAATACTGAACCATTCATCTATCAATACCTGTGTTAGCACGCTTCTATTATGAGAGTCTTGTAAGATTTGCCACAACTCATCATCCAAGTACGCATATTCTACTGCTTGTTTGATGGCGCCTGCTGATACTAGTTTTGCTTTGGATGTAATAGCTAACTCAAATCCTGGGTTTGGTTGGAAATGCCAAAACCCATCGCTTCGTAGGTAAAAAAATGGCTGACCTATATCTGGCTTGCGGTTCGGTTCCAAGTAGCGCCAAACGTTCATAAATGTGGCGACCAGTTCACCAGATAGGGGTATTTGATTTTTTCTAATCTCTCCTCGGCTGATTAATTCGATAATAGATAATAGTAAAATTGGTTTGTTGGGCGCCGTTCCTGTGCTGCGATTCATTATCTACGTACTAGTAATGGGCAAATCGAACAAATAGGTAGTAACTTGCTACCCAACGCTATCAATAACAGAACTCAAATAGTTGGTGAATTTTCTCTAACAAATAATCAAACTCGTGCTTTTTTATGGGATAGAATCAGTGGTGTTCGCGATTTGGGTGTTTTAGGTATAAGTAATAACGGTGATAGTTTCAGCAGTGCTTATGGTATCAATAATAAAAGTCAAGTAGTTGGTACTTCTACTACAAATATTGGTACTAGTGGCTTTATTTGGTCTGACAGTGTTATAACCGACCTACAAAGTCTTATCAATCCGTCGAGTGGTTGGGTTATACAAGATGCTTGGGCAATTAATGACAACGGGTACATTGTTGGCAATGGTGTTTTTAACGGCTTAGAACGCGCTTTTCTCTTGGCGCCAAGTAAGAATTTTTTGGTTCGAGGAAGCAGAGTTTTACTAAGGTGACATCTACAACTTGAGGAACGGCACCTCTGGCTAAACTCTCGTAATCTTGTAATATTTTTTCAAGCGCGCTCAGTGCTGAAACATGAACGTAAAGCGCATCAGGTAACAGCTTACCATTACATCCGTTACATCCGTTGCCATTACTTTCTCATTAGCACAGAAACAGGCGCCAAATCCCATCCTTGAACAAAAGTATCATTATTATATTTAATTTGTTCAACTTTTTGCAACTTACTACGCTTAGTATACATATAAATCAGACCACAAGGTTTAAAATTATTCTCTGGTAATTCTTCTTTTACTGATGAAGCATTAAAAACGTTGACGTGACGTATTGTATATTCATTTTCTGGATATTGCTGCATTATTATCCACAATGGATATTCCCAGGTATCTTGACCCATCATTAAACCAACTTTGTAACATTGATTTGAGTTTAAATATTGAACTGCTTGTATATAAGGTTGTTGAAGTTCGGGTCTATTTTTAAAGTACTGTTCAATGCGCGGAGTTTGAAAAATATTGTTGCTGCCTATAACTGGTTTGTAGCGGTTAAAAAATACCCAAGGAAGTGCTGATAAAATTAATACAATAGCAATGGAATGAATTACTTTTCTAGGAAGATTGGATAATATTAAGCCCAAAAATGGGGTTAATAAGACGAAAAATGGTAAATGTAATCTTGCGTTCCAAGGTTGCCATTTAACTAGGTAGCAGAAAATACAAAACGTCGTGCAAACTGTTAGTATATAAGAACCTGCTTGTTTTGGAAACTTGAGTTTTAACTGGTTGCGAAAAATAAATATGACAATACAGGTTAAGGTTAATAATAAGTGCAACAAATTCCCGGCGCCGTTTTCTTCTCCTGAGAAACCAATAGGTGTACTTATATGTAAAGCTAGATTTCTTAAAATATTAGAAATTATCACATTTACACCAAGAATCTCATTCATATAATTACCAGGTTCACCCAAAGGGGAGTTAAAAACAAAGTAGTTACGTAAATAATGATTTATATTAATTACTAAAGCAAAACTTGCTACAAATAAGGCAGGTTTCCATACTGAGAAGCGTAGATACTTGATTTGCGATAACGTTACCCAAATTAAAAACGGCAAAATATAAAAGTAAGCTGTTCCTTTGGTTAAAATGCACAACCCTAAACTACAACCAAACAAAAGGTATGTATCCCAAGTGGTCTTTTTGCCTTTATCGATAATAATTAAACTATAACAAGCAAGGCAAACTAACCAAAATGCTTCAACATAATCATTTTGTGTACTCGATGCTTGTAATATTCCCATTGGTATTGTCGCTGCTGCAACCGTGGCAAATGTCTGTCCTAATGAGTTTGCTTCTAGTTGCTTTGCTATTAATGATACTCCTATCAAACACCCAATCATGCTTAACCACTGTACTGAGTTAGCAAAGTAGTCTCCCCCACTTAAAATTTGAAAGTGCATGATTACATATTCAAACCAGGGGTTTTGATATAGCTGTGGTGTGTAGCTTACTGGATAATGCGCTACACTAGAGTTTTGTATCCAATGTACTACACGTGGTATGTGGTAGTCCATTGAGTTCCAATTATTTGGTGGCGCCACTAAGCCAATTAAACCTGTCGATACTATAATGAATCCAACACCACTTAATAATAGAGTTGATAGCTTGGATTGTTTAAGATTTATAACCCTTGAATTTTGACTTGTTATTTGAAAATAAAACACTATTATCACAACATCAATCACCAACCAAGTGCTAAAAAGTGATTCAAATCTAATCAAATTAAACCAACTTAACGACTCTGTAATAGCGATGACTATTAAACCCCAAATTACAGCAGATGATATGATAGACAGGCGCCAAGAAGTATTACGATTATTTAAGTTATAAAAAATACAGTATAAAAAAGTTAAGGCAATGATAGGTAATATTAAAAGCATTGATTTAACTAATTACTTGCTTCAGTATGTATATTACCTAAGTTTTTAGCCTGTAAGATGAAGACCCAAAAATAAATCAAAATAACATAAATCTCCAATACCGCAGTATCATAAGAGACAGTGTTTATATATACTGGTTATCCAACATGGATTTTATTACGGGTTTAGGTCTAGTAGCTGCGACACTGACAACTTTCTCGTTTTTGCCGCAGCTTCTAAAAATATGGCAAACGAAGTCAGCTAAAGATGTTTCGTTTGTAATGCTGATTTTTTTCAATGCTGGAATTTTACTGTGGTTGATATATGGACTTTATCTGTCTGCTTTGCCCATTATCTTAGCTAACGGTATAACTTTGTTTTTCAACCTCATTATCTTAGTGCTTAAGATAAAATATAAATAAATGTATAATTTAAAATTACAAATCTAAAATTTCTATGACATCTTCTTTATTTGCCGACGAACACCTATTATTTGACCCTGTTACTCCTGATAATGATGCCATTCCTGTAATTTTCGCGTTTCCTAACGAGTACACAGTGGGAATTACTAGTTTAGGATATCAGATTGTATGGGCAACTTTAGCTACGCGCACCGATTTACAGGTGAGTCGTTTGTTTACTGATATTTCTGAACAGCTACCACGACAACCGGAAATTTTAGGCTTTTCGATATCGTGGGAACTTGATTATGTTAATATTCTCAGTTTACTCGAATCTTTAAATATTCCGATTCGTGCAAGAGAGCGCAGTACCCATCATCCTATTGTATTTGGAGGTGGGCCTGTTTTAACGGCAAACCCCGAACCTTTTGCTGATTTTTTTGATGTTGTTCTCTTGGGTGACGGGGAAAATTTATTAGGTGATTTTATTGATACTTATAAACAAGTTAGAGGTGAGTCTAGAGAAACTAAATTAAAAGCGTTGGCACAAGTACCGGGAATTTATGTTCCTAGTTTATATCAAGTTGAGTATCATAGCCCTGATGGCGCCATTAAATCTATACAACCTATTTCCTCAAATGTTCCTGCGACGGTTCAAAAGCAAACTTATCGTGGTAATACTTTATCTGCATCGACGGTAGTTACTGCAAAAGCTGCTTGGGAAAGTATTTTTATGGTGGAAGTGGTGCGGAGTTGTCCCGAAATGTGTCGCTTCTGTCTAGCAAGTTATTTAACTTTGCCTTTTAGAACTGCGAGTTTAGAAGCTTCACTCATTCCAGCTATTGAACGTGGATTAAAAGTTACTAATAGATTAGGACTATTAGGCGCCTCTGTTACACAGCATCCTGAATTTAACACATTACTCGACTATATCAACCAACCTAAGTATGATAATGTGCGATTGAGTATAGCATCAGTGAGGACAAATACGGTAACAAAAGAGTTAGCAGCAACTTTGGCAAAGCGCGATACCAAATCTCTAACTATTGCCGTTGAAAGCGGTTCTGAAAAAGTTCGCAAAATAATTAATAAAAAGCTCGAACAAGATGATATAATCCAAGCCGCTATTAATGCCAAAACTGGTGGGTTATCTGGATTAAAGCTTTATGGAATGGTGGGAATTCCCGGTGAAGAAGCCGAAGATTTAGATGCTACTATCAAAATGATGCTTGATTTGAAAAAAGCGGCGCCTGGTTTAAGGTTAACTTTTGGATGCAGTACTTTTGTTCCAAAGTCACATACACCTTTCCAATGGTTCGGTGTAAATAAGCAAGCAGAAAAACGATTACAGCTTTTACAAAAAAATCTGAAGCCAAAGGGTATCGATTTTCGTCCTGAAAGTTATAACTGGTCGATTATTCAAACTTTATTATCGCGCGGAGACAGGCGCCTGTCTAAGTTATTAGAGCTAACGCGCGATTTTGGCGATTCTTTGGGAAGTTACAAGCGTGCTTTTAAAGAGTTGAAGGGTCAAGTTCCAGATTTAGATTACTACGTTTACGATAATTGGTCACACGAGCAAGTATTACCTTGGAGTCATTTACTTGGACCGCTACCCCAATCTACATTATTAAAGCATTTAGCGGAAGCGATGAGTTTTGTAGAGGCGCCAGCAAAAGAACTTGAACCAAGTGTATAATTATCCTTCTGTGTAGTAAATTCTGCTAAATCCTAAAATGCAAACAACTGCTGTGTATTACTGCGCTTACTGTGGTGAAGAAAATCTCACTTTTGTTGATATAAGTGCTGGGTTTGAGCAATCTTATATAGAAGATTGCCAAGTTTGCTGTCGTCCGAATATTTTGTATGTACGAATTGACGAGGATACACTTGATGTTGAAATTGATACTGATTACGAAGAGTAATTATTTAGGTATAGCTAGAAAATTAAATGCTTGAAAAGGATACTGCATTGACTTCAAAAATTCTTCGTACACAAGCGGTTCTTTACCTGAAAGCCAATCTTTTACTAAAAAGATGGAATATGAGCGTGCGTCAAAAAACTCGTACATATCAACTGGTTGAATATTGTGGGCACTTAATCCAGAATTAGTACACTCGAAGACAATACTTGGTCGAGAATTCTGTAGTATATATTCACTACCTCGCAGAACTGCTAATTCACCTCCTTCAACATCAATTTTAATAAAGCCGATTTTTTTATCTGGTGGGATAATATCATCTAGCTCTACACAGTTGACTTTGAAAACTTCAACTTGTTCATCATCTGAAGCGTGTAAACGTAAACCGCTAAAGCCAGAGCGTTTAGGCTGTAAGTAAAAGTCTACTTCACCGACTGTATCACTTACAGCTACTTGTAAAACTTCTATATCTGGATATTTTTGCTTTAACCATTTATATTTGTAGGGTATTGGTTCGATAGCAAGATGTTTTCCATGTGGAGAAAGTTGCTTTATTATACTGAGTACCGAACCTAAATGGGCGCCGATGTCAATGCAATTCATTGATGAGTCATTAATGATTTTTGGTAATGCAGCGTCAATTAGCGATGATTCTTGATAAATTTGATGAAGTTCAGGATGCTGAATTCGTTGTTTGAATTGCGTCAAATCACGTAAATTACGCGCTACTGGCTCTAAAGGTGTACCAATTAAACGATGAGCAATGTACTCTTTCAATAACATAAGATGCAACCCTCTAGTTTGTTTTCAAGGATTTGCCATTAAATGGCTCCATCAAAATTATTACTCTGTTTACATATTTTCATCTACCCATTGATAGATTTGTAACTACAAAACAAGATTCCCGGCCTCATGAAAAAGCCAGGAATCTAAAAAAATTATTTACATCACGTCTTTACAACAATCTAATTATTAGCAGAAGAGCTGCCCATGCTGAATGCTACGTTACGGGAGAATTCTACACGCTCTTCAAATTCGAGAGATTTAACTTGTTGTGTGAATTCTTTGGTGTTTTCTGGAAGTTTATAGTCTTCAGGAACTGGAATAGCTCTACCATCTTCCATAGCTTGCGAGATTCGTAACCACACGTCAAGCTTGGCACTTGGGTCTAGACCACCGTACAGTTGACTAATTTCGGAATTTGCGTGACCTGCGATATCACGTTGTGCTTGTAGCTGTTCTTCCTTAGACATTGCAATAATTCTGTTGAATACTGCTTCTGCGGTAGCTTGGGAAGATGGACTATTTGCAGGTGTAAGATTTTCTTTTAAATCGAGATAGCCAAACCAAAACAATGCTAGTTGAGTGTCTACATCAAAGTTTTGGAAAGTTTCGATAGCTTTTTTAACTTTATCACTGGCTGCAAAGTAAGATGTTGTCATAATATTCTCCGATTGCTTTCTTAAAAAACCCTGATAATTACGGGTTTTTTGCTCTACACTCTCAACATCATAAGAACCTGCCAAATGACATTAACCTTGCCTTAGTTAGATTTACAGTTAATTACTATTGACAGATGTTCGTAATATTTTTAGCGTTAATATGCTTCTTATTAAATGTAATTGAATTTAATAAATTAATTTAACTATTCTCATTCGACTATATCAAGAGCTATAACAGTAAGAATAATTGAATACTTTGATTAATGAGAATATAGTCAAATTTACTGATGTTAAAATTCAATCGGAATAAATACGTAAAGTCTACCAAAGCAAATAATATTCAGAAAATCTTTCTGCGCTTTAGCTTAGGGTTGTTTGTCGCTATCTTAACAGTGATGCTAAGTAATAGCGGTTTTATTTCCAATGCTAGTTTTGCAGCAGCACCTTCAGGACAGCAAACAGCTTTTACCTCAGTCGCAGAACTAGTACGAGCTGGGAAAAAAAGCTATCAAGCTGGGCAGTTTGCGAATGCGATTGAATTATGGCGCCGAGCTTCCGAGCTATTACCACAAGGTGATACCATCAATCAAGCGGTTATATTAACTAATTTAGCGTCTTCATATCAACAATTCGGAGACTGGCAACAAGCTAATGCTGCCATATCCCAAAGCCTTAAGCTACTGGAAAAAAGTACTAATCAAAACATTTTAGCAGGCGCCTTGAGTATTCAAGGTAGTTTACAGTTATCTCAAGGACAAGCAGAACAAGCACTGTCAACATGGGAGTCAGCGACGGCAATATACAAGAAGTTAGGAGATAAAGCACTTACTGCACGCAGCTTATTGAACAAGTCGCAAGCCATGCGAGCATTAGGAATGTATCGACGTGCGAAAGAAACTCTCTTAGAAGTTAGTCAAAATCTTCAAAAAGAACCCGACTCACAGCTTAAAGTCTCAAGCTTATTTAACTTGGGTGATACATTACGGTTAATGGGTGACAGAAAAACCGCTACTAGTACACTACAGCAAACTCTGGAACTCGCTCGAAAGCTGAATTTAAAAGACGATATCAGCTTGGTGCTACTCAGTCTGGGAAATAATGCACGTGCAGAACAAGATATTGATGCAGCACAAGAATACTATAAACAAGTCATTGCTGCGTCTAACCCTAATATTAAGCTACAAGCGCAATTGAATTTATTACAATTATTCGTAGAAGCCGAACAAACAGATGAAGGATTAACGCTTGCCAAAGAAATTCAACCACAAATTGAGAAGTTATCTAACTCTCCTAGTCGAACTTCTATTTACGCACAAGTTAATTTTGTACAAAGTCTCAAAAAATTGGGTAGAGACGCGATTAATCGCGTCTCTACAGCACAGATTCTTGCGACTGCTGCTCACAATGCAGAAAATATTGGTGATAAAAGAGCGCAATCTTATGCATTAGGTTATTTGGGGGAACTTTATGAACAAACACAGCAATGGAGTGAAGCGCAAAAGCTAACAGAGAAAGCTTTGAATTTAGCGCTTTCTAGTAATGCACCTGATATTGCATACCGTTGGCAATGGCAATTAGGGCGCCTGCTCAAAGCGCAAGATAATATACAAGGGAGCATTGCATCTTATAATGAAGCCGTTAAAACTCTTGGCAATATTCGTAATGATTTGGTATCAAGTAATGTAGATGTTCAGTTTTCGTTTCGCGAAACCGTTGAACCTGTATATCGCGAGTTAGTAAGTTTGTTACTACAGCCGAAGCTTATAGCTAGTAAAACAAACAAAGCGGACGTTAGCCAAGAAAATCTCAAAAAAGCACGCGAAGTTATCGAATCATTACAGCTAGCTGAGTTAGATAACTATTTTCGTGAAGCATGTTTAACCGCACGTCCGCAACAAATCGATCAAATCGATAAAAGTGCAGCAGTAATATATCCAATTATTCTCAAAGACCGTTTGGAAGTAGTTCTTTCAATACCAAATCAACCACTGCGTCACTACGCTGCTGTAATGCCACAAGCAGAACTTGAGAAAATATTTGATAGAATGCGTCGTTCGCTACATCGAACCTCAAGTCAGAAAGACCGACTAAATATAGCGCAACTCGTATATAACCTACTAATTTCACCTGCCGAAGCTGACTTACAACGTAATAATATCAAGACTTTGGCGTTTGTTCTTGACGGCGCCATGAAAAACTTACCAATGGCGATATTATACGATGGGCAAGAATATCTTGTAGAAAAATATAATTTGGCATTAACTCCAGGTTTACAGCTATTTGCTCCTCGTCGTCTCGAATCACAACAGCTAAAAATACTTGCAGGTGGACTCAGCGAATCACGACAAGGTTTTGTACCCCTACCAGGAGTTGAGAGCGAAATTAAACAAATCAAGAACGAAATTTCCGCACAAGTACTATTGAACAAAACTTTTACTACTCAAGCAATTGAGAAACAAGTTAATACATCGCGTTATCCAGTTGTTCACCTCGCAACCCACGGTCAATTTAGCTCGAATGCTGATGACACTTTTGTACTAACTTGGGATAATCGCATTAATGTAAAGCAGCTTGGAGAGTTGCTACAAAACCGAGCTTCGGATAGTAATAATGCAATTGAACTATTAGTATTAAGTGCTTGTCAGACTGCTGATGGTGATAAACGCGCAGCTTTAGGACTTGCGGGTGTTGCAGTACGTTCTGGCGCCCGTAGTACTGTAGCAACTTTATGGTCAGTAGATGATACATCAACTTCGGCATTTATGGTTGAGTTTTACAAGCAACTTGCCAAACCAAACATGACTAAGGCAGAAGCATTACGAAATGCTCAAATTGCGCTACTCAAACAACCTGCTTTTAAGCACCCATTTTACTGGGCGCCGTTTGTTTTGATAGGTAATTGGTTATAAAGTCCAAAGCGTGGTGTTAGTTTTCATCAAATATTGGGAATTATAAAACTGCGACTAGATAAAGCCAAACCAGTAAAAGGTGCCTACCTATTAATTCAAAACAGTTTTTAATTGAAAAACTTTTAAATACATACGAACAATAAGTATGAAAATATACGCAAAAATCAGTAAACTCTTAGTATCACTTTTACCAATTTTATTGCTCCAATGTAGCTATGTCGTGCTTGTCAACCCAATGCAAGCGCAAGCACAAACAGCGAAGCGCTCGAAGGTAACATTTGAACCACCGAAAGGACAACCGGCGCCAAAGGTAACATTTGGTGGTGGAACTCGCAACGGTCGGGTTGATAGCGATTTGTGCCCCCAAGCGTCGCGAACTATAGCACGTCAAAATGCGGGTGTCAAATCAATGGTTCCCTTGTTACCACAGTCAAAGTTAGGGTTAACAACTTCGTCACATCCAACGTTCATGGTATACGTACCAAAAACGAATGCCAAAGAATTAGAGTTTAAGTTAGAAGATGCTCAAGCCAACGAAGTTTATCAAACTACAGTTAAATTAGGCGCCACTCCTGGTTTTGTAAGTTTTAATTTGCCAGAAAACCATCGTGGTTTAGAAGTTGGTCAAGATTATAAATGGGTAGTTGGCGCCATTTGTCAATCAAATAGTAGTGAATCTCGATTTGTCGAAGGTGCTGTACGTCGATTTGAAGTTAGTAGTGCATTCAAGGGTCAGTTGAATAGAGCAAAAGCTTTTGAACAGGTGGTGCTATACGGAAAAGCTGGAATTTGGTTAGATGCAATTTCGAGTCTTGCTGTTATTAAACGTAATCAACCTGGTAACGCTGAAGCTATTACTGCGTGGAGAGACATGCTGCAATCTGTCGGTTTAGATGCAATTGCTGAGGCGCCGATTTATAATTAAAAGTAAGGTGGCAGTGCCCACCCTACATTTTGTAATAACATCATTGAACTTGTTAGCAACGGATGATGAACGGATGTAACGGATAGGTGATTTTAAATAACTAAACTTTGTTTGTAAAGAAAAAATTATCCGTTACATCCGTTGTATCCGTTGCTAACCAAAGCTTATAGCATGAACCACTATATTACTTTTGCGTAAGGCTGATACAAATTTTGAGCATAATTTTCTAAACTAATGATGAATATTTGATGATTTATTTAAATAATAATCTACAGCTTGCTCGGCTTTACCAATAAATTTAATTTTTCCTTTATCTAACCATATAGCTTGCTTGCAAGACTTTTTTACAAACTCTAAATCGTGAGATACTACTAGGACGGTTGTATTTTCGTTCCAAAATTTACTCATGCGTTTTTGGCATTTGTTTTTAAAACTTTCGTCTCCTACTGATAATACTTCATCTAATATTAATATATCAGGTTGTACATCTGTTGCAATTGCAAATCCAAGCCTAGCCACCATTCCAGAAGATAATCCTTTTACTGGAACAAGAGCATAATCTTGTAACTCGGCAAAATCTAAAATTGATTGCGCTCTACCACGCATTTCTGCTTTAGAAAAGCCTAACATAATACCATAAAGAATAATATTATCAAAAACTGAAAGTTCTCCGTCAAATCCGGCTCCCAATTCAATTAAAGGTGCTATTATACCACGTGTTTTAAGACTGCCATGTGTCGGCGCCAAAATTCCACAAATAACTTTTAATAGTGTAGATTTTCCGGCGCCATTTGCTCCAATAATCCCAATTTTATCACCAGTATTAATTACTAAGTCAAGATTATCTAGTACTAACCTCTTTGCTGCCTTACGATATTTACCCTCTAAAATTGATAAAATTGTTTTTTTGAAGTCGTAAGAAAATTCTTCTTGTGTTCTTCTCCACAAAGATACTTGATTTAAACGTATTGCTTCCATTTAGAGTAAATCCATAAACTGATGTCGCCATAATTTAAAGCAAAACCAACCTATAGTTAGCATAATTATGCTACTAATTAACGAATGAGCGATTAAATGAAAATCTGGTAAAGCACCTGATAAAGTGATTTGACGTAGACTTTCAATGATTGGAGAAAGAGGATTTAAGTTTAAAAAAGGTTTAATATGTGGTGATACAATTGCCGCTGGATAAAATACAGGACTACTTATCCATAATACAAATACGACTAATTCATAAAAATATGATAAATCTCGAAAAAATACATACAGCGCACTAACTACAAAACCAACTCCTGTACAAACTAAAATTAGCCCAATAAATGGAAAAATAAGTGCAAAAATGTTAATTATGCTTTTAGAATTAATTAAAGTCATTAAAGCTAGCAAAGGAAACACGGCAACTACAAACTGAAATATATTTGCCGCAATCATAGAAACCGGAAAAATACTGACTGGTAATTGTATTTTATTTAATAAACTTCCATTGCCAACTACACTACCTAGTGCTTGGGAAGTAGAAGCAGAAAAAAAGTTGATGACTACCAACCCTGTAAAAGCAGCTAAAACATAATTAATAATCGAGTTATTATAATAAGATGCAAAGGTGGCGCCGAAAATAGCTGTGTATAATCCAGTCATAATTAAAGGATTCAACAGCGACCAGTAAACTCCAAGTAGAGAACCACGATAACGAGTCTTAAGATTTCTTTGTACTAAAACACTAAGTAGTTCCCAGTAACGCTTAATTTGTTTTTGCTTTAAACTATTAACATTACCAACCATATATATAAATCCAAATTTTATTTAGACTGGTATTACGATACCTGTGGTTAGTAATAATTTTCTTAACCAAACCAAAGTTACCAAAGCTTAATTAGCTTGTAAAGTATATAAAAATACCATTGACATAGAAAAATGCCTCTATAACTAAAAAAGCTACTCTATAAGCCGAAATGGCGCCGACTAAGCTACAAACCCTGTACTGTGATATTATTGAACTTGTTTAGTAAAATATTGGGCGATTTCTGATGGTAACGCAGTAAAGCGAATGTGTGAAGTTGTTTGATATGAGTCTAAATGTTTGATAACCTTGGCGTAAATATCTTGTTTTGCCAACTGTTCATCTTCAATATATAAATATATTTGAATATTGATTAAAGTTGATAAAGGCCTTTTTGTTCTTAGTTCGGCGCCGTTTAAAGCCGATAATTTAGTTATACTACCATAGTAGATTTTTTCAGATAGATGTTTCTCTTCGACTATCCGGTATTTACAGGGTATTTCTTGAGTAAGAGAAATAAATTCTTCTGCGAGTTTATTTAATGTGAGATTAAATTTGCCACTAATAGCGCCAATTTCATAAATGGTGATAGGGTATTTAATACCTTTTGGCTGCACTTGCATTTCTTCATTGATTTGTAGGGGAGATTTAATTGCTTTGAGAGTATCTTCGGAGATTAATATTTGTCCACCCACTGTATATGTTTCAATTCGTGAAGCTAAGTTGACATTTGAACCCATTACTGTATATTTAGCTCGCTGTTTGGAACCAATATTACCTGCTACTACTTCTCCTGTGTGAATTCCAATTCCCATACCCAAAGCTGGTAAATTCATTTCGGCTAGTTGTTTATTAATGGGTTCCATTGCTAACTGCATTGCAATAGCACAAGCAACTGCTTTTTCTTGATGCTCTTCGAGTTCTACAGGGGCGCCGAATATTACAAAGATACCATCCCCCATAAAATCATTGATAGTGCCTTTGTATTGATTAATTACATCGGTCATTGTACCAAGGTAAAGGTTAATGATTTCAACGATTTTTTGAGGGGAGACACGTTCGGAGAGAGCAGAAAATCCCCGTAAGTCGGATATTAATAGCGTTGCTTGTACCATTTCACCCCCTAACTTTAACCCGGATGGCGCCTCTAAAAGGGCAGTGACAACTTCATCACTGAGATAGCGTCCAAAGGTGTGTCGCATGGAAGCTGTAGAACGTGCGATATATCCAGTTGTCACCATAGCAGAACCAATTAATCCTAAAAACCCAGGAACCACAGGCAACCACCACCCTAATAAAAATGCTATGTAGCTGCTGCCAATAATAGCGGCACCTATTGTTAGTATTAATATATTAGTTAATGCAAAATTAATACTTCTATTTTTATACCGACGTACCCAAATTACAGTTGAACCAGTTATTGACCAAAAAATTATCCATAACCATTCTTTTGTATCAGCCCAAAACTTGATTTGCGGGCGCCCATCAAGAGCGGCACTAATAAGTTGGCTGGTAACATCAGCATGAATAAATACGCCGCTATTACGTCTAACTACTGAACCGAATAACCCATTACTATAGGGAGTAAAGAAGTAGTCACCTGCACTTTCTGCTGTGACACCAATTAAAACAATGCGGTTGCGGGCAAAATTTGGAGGTATTTTTCCTTCTAAAACCTCGCTTGCCGAAATCGTGCGGAACCCACGCTTTAAGTTCCGAAAATTTGACAGAATTTGATAACCCCCTAAATCAGCATGAACATAACCACCATCGTTTGCTTTAAAGGGTGTAAATGTTGCTTTGCCTAACTTTAATTTGTTGTCAGCAGCATCGACCATTTCTAGGGTGATGTTTTCTGCTTCGAGATATAATAGTGCTAATTGGGCGCCTAACCCTACAACCGTTTCATCGCTTTTGGTTTTAATAGACAATAAACTGCGGCGGATTTTGCCATCAGGGTCTGGAACAAAATCATTAGAACTTACTTGTCCTAATTCGTATAGTACAGGTGGAGGGTTAATAGCGACTCCATAAGAACTGCCAATAACTTTTTGAATACCAATAAGATTGGGTGTTGTTTTATATACGTTAATTAATTCTTGATGACCGGGTTCTACAGGCAAATCTCGGTAAATATCTAGACCTATTGCGCGCGGTTGCTGCTGTTTGATATTGGTAATCATTCTTGCTAGTTTGGTATCGGATATCGGTAAACCATGCTTTCGCACATCTTCCTCGTTTACCTCGACTATTACTACACGCTCATCTACTGGTTCGGATGGGCGCCTGCGAAAAAACTCATCGAGTGCAGCTAACTCAAATGGCTGTAATAACCCCGCATATCGCAAACCAATCAATAGACCTGCGACAGCAGGAGCAGTAAGCAAAATACCACGTAATTGCCAGATTCGTTTTTTGAACGCGCGCATAGCCTGTATGTTCTACTAAATATTGGGGGTTACAGCTACAGAGTTCCCAAAAATTAGCTGTAACTAACAATCTTGTGGGATGGGCATCCTTGCCCGTCCCAAAATATACAATAACTTTTAAGTAGAAACCAAGGCGCCTTCAACGTGTGATTCTTTACCACGCAACTCTTGTAAATCATGGTCAACCATCAACTCGACCAACTGCTTAAAAGAGTATTGAGGTTTCCAACTGAGTTCAGCTTTTATCTTATATATACAGCCAACTAGCTGCACTGGTTCATCAGGACGATAAAAAGCTGGGTCTACAACAACATAATCCTGCCAATTTAAATCCACATAATTAAAAGCACACTCAACTAAATCTCTAACTGAGTGAGTTTCGCCGCTAGCAATAATAAAATCATCTGGTTGTTCTTGCTGTAGCATCATCCACATAGCATGAACAGCATCTTTGGCATAACACCAATCACGTCTAGCATCCAAATTACCAAGTTTTAGTTCCTTTGCCAAACCGAGTTTTATCATTGCTGCAGTGCGGGTAATTTTCCTAAATACAAACTCTGTACCGCGTCGAGGAGATTCGTGAGTGTAGGTTATACCGCAACAAGCATAAAGATTATACTGCTGTCTATAGTTAACAGTCATCCAATGCGCGTAAGCTTTAGCAACACCATAAGGGTTACGGGGACGAAAAGCAGTGCGTTCGCTTTGAGGTGACTCATCAGGTTGTCCAAACACTTCGCTACTAGATGCTTGGTAAAATTTTGCATCGGGTCTACAGCGACGAATTGATTCGAGTAAGCGGGAGACACCAATTGCGGTATACTCAGCAGTTAAAGCTGGTTGTGTCCAAGAAAGAGGAACGTAACTTTGGGAAGCAAGATTGTAAATTTCCGAAGGCTGGGTTTCGGTGATGACATCCATTAAGGAACATTGGTCAAGTAAATCGCCAGATACTATTTTGATTTTATCAAACAGGTGGCTAATGCGTTCTAGGTTACTAGTGCTAGAACGACGAACCAAGCCAAATACCTGGTAGCCTTTTTCGAGAAGGAGTTCGGCAAGATAGGAACCGTCTTGTCCTGTGAGTCCTGTAATTAGTGCTTTTTTAGTCATGCTAATGGCTTGAATAGAGTAATGAGTTTATGCAAAACACAAATAATTAAAAATCTACTAATTATTAATTGGTTCTATTACTAGTTTTCTAAAGTTAACAGACATAGCTCTATTATCACCAGGAGCAAATGTTTTTTGATTTCCATTCCAGTATTTATACTTAAAAACTATGTGATTAATACCTTTAAGTGCTTGTAGCTTTATTGCGTTGTCTATAATAACATCTTTTTTCAAATTTTTAAAAGCTGTTTTGGTTTCCCCGTTTAATTCAACAACTACATTTTGAGCTTGAATTGGGTTACTAAATGTGAAAGATAACTTTAATAATTCAGATTCAGGCATTTTAAAAACAATATCGGTATTTGCTCCTAAAGCCCAGCGCCATTTCTCGGTTGCAGTTTCTTCAATAGAACTAAGTCCATTTATTGATATAAAGCTATTTCTTGAAGGCGATGTAAGAAGGTTCCCTTCTGCAAAATCAAGTATAGGCTCAAACTTGATACTAGCTCCTAATTCTAAATTTACTTGACTTCTCAGTTCAGAATATTTAGGAATAAATTTGACTTTGCCTGCTGCAAGTATTGTTGTTTCAAATACAGGCTGACCAAAGCGTTTATAAAATTCTTGGACACAACTTTCAGGTAATAAATCAGTATAAAGGTTAATACCAGCAAAGTCATTATACTTATAAAAATCTGTGAAAAAAGACCATTCATGAGAACGAAAACATCTAGCTAATTGGGTTGCTTTCATAATATCTGGGGAGTTAGGAATTAATAACTTTTGCCAGCCAGCTTCTAAATAAGAGTTAAGTTGAGAAGGATGTAAACGACCAAAGTACTGACCCATAACTTTTTTTTCATGGAATCTTCTTAGAGCAAAAATAGAACCATTTTTCGAGTAATAAGGACATAAACCTGCGCCAGCACCAACTCCATTTCCTCCTATAATACAGAATGGCCAGTCGAGAACTGCTTCTCCTGGCTGTTGTTTTACATAATTCATGTACCTAAAGAAATTTTCATTTAATAAATGCGGCTGATAATTAGCCTTAAACGAATAAACTGTAAAAACTTCAGTACATGCTAAAATTACTAATATTCCAGCAACTAACTGCTTACTGGAATTTCGTAGCCAATTCAAGTTAAAATATAGCGCAAAAATACCAAGTATGATTGGATAAATTACTGTAGAGCGAGTAGCAAGTCGATTAAAAGCAAACCAAGGAAATATTTTTAGGGTTGGTAAGTTAGATGGATGATAAAATAAGCAAAGCAAAAATAGAACAATTAGGGGTATGAATATGATAATTTTTTTGCGTGCCTGCCACAATCCTAAAAATCCAATAATTACTATAAATAAGCCCGGACTTCCATCAAAAAATTGCTCAGATGTATCTTTCCAAATTTTATTTGAATCTAATATTTCTGGATTTAATGTTGGAAGATAAGGGATAAATAACCGTAAAGGATTTGCCCACCATGCTCCTGAATTTACTCCAGTGAAATCAAAACCTTTAGCTCCTCTAGTAATTTGAAAAATTAGAGGCAGGTATATACATGATAAAACAAAACAAAATCCTAGCAAAATAAAAGATATTTTTTTGTGTAAAAGCAAGTCATTTTTAATAATTACAAATGTATTATTAAATTTAATGATAGCTTTTAAAGGTGATGTAAAATATCTACGTAGTGCTATTAGAATAACATAAACTACGGAAATTATAAATGAAGTAAGTGAAAAACCTGCTATATACCCTAACTCTTGACCTAAAGACAATATCAATAAGTTTGCTCTCAGTATAATAATTGTGCTGGATAGTTTTTCTGTTAAAATAAATTTTCTAACTATAATAAAATCAGTTATAATGCTAAGTGTAGTCCAATGAATTACTGAATAAGCGAAATGACCTGGGTATTTATATATTGCATAAAAGTTACAGAAAGAAACTAGTAATCCAACACCAGTTGCCTTAGCAGAACCATAATATTTTACCAGTAGTACAAAACTTCCGAAAAATGTAATAACAATAGTTAAAATATAATATATTTGTAACCAGGGACCAACACCAAATAATTTATAAAACATCGCGTATAAAATATCTCTTTCAAAAGACCAGGGTTGGAATACTGAGTTAACTCCATACGGATAAAAAGCTTGATTATTTACTATATCCAAATGTGGAAAAGGTGTAAAATGGAGATTTTTTGAAAAATAAAATCCTGTGTATTCCCAATATTCTGCATCTCCTGCACCTGCAAGTGGATTTGAAAAATCTTTGATGACTAAAATACTAAAAGCAAAAGATAAAAACAATACAAGTAAAATTAGATACTTGTATTTTTTAGTAATGTTTTTGAATGTTGTATACATAATTAAAATGAATACTAATATGTTTTTTGCCAAATTCCTAATATAGACTTACCAATAGAATAATTAATGAGTGGATCGACTTTTTGAGACAGGGGTACCATCACTCTATCCCAAAGTAGTATTTGCTTTTTAGTTGGCATTTTACTTTTTAAAATAAATTTATTACCTAAAGAAGCAGCTAGTCCAATACTATCAATATATCTTAATTTAATGCACTTTAAGTTATTAGGAATGATTGAACTTAATGTTTGATTATCATAGCGGCGATAATGACCAATAGCTTTATCAAAATTAGTAAACAGCCACTGATGGGCTGGGGATAAAATTACTAAAAATCCATTAACTTTCAAATGATTAACTGCGAATGTAGCTTCTAACTTGTCATCTTCAATATGTTCAATTACGTCGATATAGATAATTGAATCGAATTGCTCTTCAAAGTTTAAATCCGATAAATCACCTATCTTGACATCACAACATTGAGGTATTAAATTATTATGGATAGATAATTTAAGATTACTTGCTAATACTGAATCAGGTTCTAGACATAGCCAGCGCTTATAACTTCCCTGGCAAAGTATTTCGGTGTTTGAACCAGTACCTGCACCTACCTCTAGCACCTCATTGCCTAAGAAAGGTTTTATTAAATCGCTCCAGTAGGCTTTCCAATTACGAGCATGACGGAATAACTCTAGTTCAGAACCGATGTAAGTATAGTTAGTCATATTGGTAACAAGCTTAAATACTAAGTTAAATGTTGATTTTTTATGTAGTCTATAGAATTAAGTTTTTTAACACCTAAAACGAAATAATGAAAGTCACGTGTTGGCAAAAATACAAAGTTGTTTTTCCCATTTAAAATCAAAAATATAAAAGAAAAAGATATAGTCGCAAGCTGTAAAAAAATAATAAAAGAAATACCTGCAATGTACGGTGCCCAATCTGGAACGGCGATTCTAACTATGTAAACTATAGCAATGATTAAAATACTCAACAACATCAACATTACGGCTGCAATTAATGCTTTAGTTCCGATAATGTCGCCGTATATAGAAATTGCACTAAGACCATGCATTACTAGAGATACAAAATTCATCTTAGATTTTCCTGCAATACGACAACTACGTTTACATGGAATACTTGTAAACGGAATACGCGCTTTTAAAATGCCAGCAGCATAATGATTCCATATCTCTGATACTATCACAATTCTTTGTAAACTTATAAAAGGAACAATGCTAAAATTACCCATATCGATGTACTGACCTGTAAGTAATTTGAATGCATATTTATACATTTGATAAAATAATCTGAATAATACAGATTCTGATCGCTGAGTACGTCTAGCAAATACTATTTTTTCATATTTTTCTTCCATACATTTATAAATAAGTTTGGGAATATCTCTTGGGTCATCTTCTCCATCACTATCCATGACAACAATTGCTTTGCACTTTACGTTTGCTTCAAGAAATGCTAATCCTATAGAAATTGCTCTTTGATGACCAAGATTTCTTTTTAAATCTAACATGTAAATTTGATTAATAGCTTTGGTTTCACATAAGTCGAAAATTTCATGATAAGCAATTGTGGAACAATCGTTTAATATATAAATATCAACGTCAATATTTTCCTCATGCAATACTTGGTCTATTTTTGCAATTAGAATATTCAAACATTCCCAGTCGTTAAATACAGGAATTATGATGATGATAGGAGAAGCTCTATGCATATTCAAATTTATCATGAGTAATTAATTCATTTAAAATTAAAATGAAACTAAAAATGTTGGCATTGTATCAAATTTCTTTAGCATACCACATACCGCAAAGTCAAATAAACTAGAAACCGGGTTTCTTAAGAATATTTGACGCAATTTAAATACATTTGTTCTATATTGTCCCATCTATAATTATTTTCAACGAATTTCTTCCCCTGTCTTCCTAATTGCAATCTTACTTCTTGACTGATTATTTCTATAGCTACTTGAAACTCATCTTCGCTTGTGTACCAAACTCCACCCTGCGCTCTACGACATTGACCGACTAAAACATCGCATTTTCCGTTGACTAAAACTGCTTTACCTATTGACCATGCTTCTAAGAGTACAATAGAAAGGCTCTCATAAGGTGATGGCATTATTAGCAAATCACAGGCAGCTAAAGCATCCCATTTAGTTTGTTCATCAACAAACCCTAGAGTAATAATATCTGGATGTTTAGGTATTGGCATTGCTGGTTTACCAAGTAAAACCAATTTTGTAGAAGCACTTTCTTTTTTAGGTAACTTTAGAAAGTAAGTAAAAA
Source organism: Dulcicalothrix desertica PCC 7102 (assembly GCF_003991905.1). Taxonomy (GTDB): domain Bacteria; phylum Cyanobacteriota; class Cyanobacteriia; order Cyanobacteriales; family Nostocaceae; genus Dulcicalothrix; species Dulcicalothrix desertica. The sequence goes on from NZ_RSCL01000004.1 coordinate 64,194, forward strand.
GCTCTTGACATCCTTTAGAAGGGTCAATTCTGCCGACGTAGAGAAAAAATGGTTGATTTATATTGTATTTTTGCCGAAATTCATCTGGATTACAAGTTGATGGTACATCTATTCCTACCCCAGCAATTGGTCCTTCTAATTTAGCTTTAGGAAAACGCGCTTTAAGAAAATTGAGTTCTTCTAGTGTATTGAAGATGAATCCGCGAGGTTTTTCAAAGAACTTATCCCACATATTCATATAAATAGTCCATTCATTATGAGCCAAAGGAGCAAGATAAGCTTTTTTTGCTACTAATGGAAGGATGAAGTAAGTCGTGGCATATAAATATGTGAAAAAAATAAATGCATCGTACTCATGCTGATGATTTTTCACATAAGTAATCATTTCCAAAGAAAATGGTCCTTGTGCTTGCATCCATGCTTCTTGTTCTTCTATAGACGCTTGCTGCAAACGAGGAGATATATTGTCAGATAAACGATTGAATGATTTAATATCGCGCTGTTGCGTAACTGGAAAACGCCTGACTGTAACTCCTTGAATATTTTCAACTCCAGCAGTATAATGATTTTTCCAAGTTATATAGTCTAAAGCACAAGTTGTTAATATTTCAGTGTCCCAATACTTAGACATTTTTTGGGCAATCATTAAACAGAGGCTTTCAGCACCTCCATTAACTTCTAATCCACATCTTTGAACTACAAATGCAACTTTAGTCATTATTCTATTTCATCCGCAGGATAACTTCTATACAAAAAGGAAGGTTTTTTATTACCTCCTATATCCGTGTTAATTGCTTTCACAAAAATATATTGCCCTAAATCAAATTCTCTCTTTTTTAAAAGAGATGCTAATACATCAACTGAGCAATAATCACTAGTAGAATTTGCATGGACATCTGCAGAGAACATTTTTTCAATGTTAAATCCCAAATAGTTTAGCAATAGATGTAACTCATGCTTATTATATTCTCGATTGTGTCTCCCATAAGGGCCGTATGAAGAGTATGGGTCATATATATTGGCGCCACTAATCATACGAGCGACATTTTCTAATCGACTTACATTCGGGGTAGTCAGAATTAATACTCCATTTGGTTTTAATATCCTTTTAATTTCTTTGATAACGGCAACTGGGTCTACAAGCAGATGTTCGATAATTTCGCAAAATAAAACAACATCAAATTCATCATCCTCAAAAGGAAATTTATTAGATTCTATATTGAAATGACTTGAGTTTAATTGGGTTGACACGATTTCGCCAGAACTAACGTCTTTGTAAGTTACTTTCTGAGTAATTGAATTACCTATATCTGAACCAAAATAATTGGCTAGAACAAGTTTCAAATTAGTAAATTCTTGCAGTAATATAGTAGTAAAATAAGGATTGGCGCCTAATTCAAGACATTTACCAGATAAACCTTGTACTAATCCATAAGTATAAACAAATCGACGAAAATCTCCTCTACAATAGTTTTCCATTTCTTGAGGAGGTGCATCCTCGACTCGTACACAATTGAGAATATCAAACAAACTTTTCTCAGATACTCCTGGTGGTAAGGGCAACTCTGGACGTAAGGGAAATAAATTTTCCACTGGTTTTGACATTAAATTGCTGACTCGACCAATTTTTTTGAACAATTTACGCAATTTTATCATGTAATTATTCATGGTAATCTAGTTCTATTTGTGAAATCAAATTATCTAAAATGTTGTATATGTTTTGCGGTAAAAATCTATTTCTTATACGACACTGTGCTTTGATAATTTTTGCACGTAGCTTTTGATCTCGAACGGTTAGCTTCGCTAATGCTGCTATTTGAGGCAAATCATCTTTACTAGTAAACATGAACGCAGCTTCTCCTAATGTTTCAGGTACGGCAGTGCTTTTATAAGCTAAAATTGGAATATCAAACCACATCGCCTCTACTATTGGTACACAAAAACCTTCATGCTCGCTCATCGACCAGAACAAATGCGCTGTTCGATAATAAGCTAATAACTCAGCATCGTTTGCTTGTCCTGGTAAGAGTACAAAATCTCCTAGGTTCAATCGATTAATTGTATTAATTAAATGTTGGTAGTAAGGGTCACTGACATCACCATATCCTACAAGAATAATGCGTGCATCACAATCCATTGTTAAATAATGTGCGAATGCTTCCAGCAAATCATCTTGTCGCTTATTGGGAGCTAAACGACCCACAAACAGCAAATTAGCTTTACCGTCTTGTAACTTTTGCATTAGTTCAGCGTCTGCTAATATATCCCACTTACTTGGATTTACCATAATTGGCAAAACCCCTGGTTGAGAAAAACCACTCGCAGCAAGTTCAGCAGCATTATATTCTGAATCTCCAACTGATACCGGGAAGTACTGAGCTAGTTGCTTGAGGTCTGTCCGACCTTTCTCTAAAATATTTGCAAACTCTGGCCGATAAGGTACAAAAAATTTTGCGGGTGTAATATTATGGTAAATTAAGCACTTATGACTTGGATGAGCAATCGCAAAATCTGTTAACTCTGAGCCAATGGAATGATGGTAAATTAAGCCCGCTTTACGGTTTATACTCTTTGGATTAAATACTATTGCTTCGTCTTTGACTCGCTCATCTAGGTAACGAACAAAAATATCCGACTTATAACCGCAATTGCGTAAATAATCTCTAATTGCTATAGCTTGATTTGAGATTGCATCACCATAGGCAAGATTTGGCAAAAGTTGATGAATTTCTTGAAGTTTTCTAGCTTTTGGCTTTGTTGTAGCAACTGCTGGTTGTAAGGAAACTCCTAATTTATGTTCATAACGTTGAATAATTTTATCCCACACTGCATTTTCTTGAGCATAGATATAACCTTTAGTTCCTAAGTCAATCATCTCTTGTTCGCTGTTAGTATCTATGTGACTAAATAGTTCTGTCCATTCGCTTTCTGCTCTTGCTATCCAACCTCCACAAGCAGATGTTACAGCCATTGAAGTTGCTAAACAATCTCCGTGAACTGCAACAGGTCGTTTGTAAAACCAAGCTTCCATCATTACGCGCGAGTAGCTTTCGTTTTGGCTTGGTTGAAACAACGCAAAGCAGTTTGCTAACAATGCTTCTTTTTCATGTTCTTCAACCAAACCCAAATCGATTAAGTCTGGAGCAAAACCATTAAAAGATGTACTCCCAGGTCCTGCCAGAACTAATTTGAGATTCGATTGGTACTGCTGTTTAAAACTTGCAAAAGCTCTAATTAATAAATCTGTATTTTTCGTCGGGTCGCGACGACCTAAACAAAGTATAAACCGTTCTTGTTTTGGTTGAAAATTTTTTATTGTTATTTCTTGATTATTATACTCGCCTGGTTCTATTCCGGCGCCTACCACAGTACTTTTATTAATAATACCTGGGCCATATAACTTGGTTGCTAGCCTAGCTTCTCCCTCGCTAATAAATAGTAATGCTTTTGCTATATGGAAAATATTGGCAACTTGGGGTAAATAAGCATAAACCTCATCGTGCAAACAAGGTTGTAGAAAAGCCTTATTTGCAACAATTGGTAAGCCATTTAATATCACCCCATAAAGATAGGGTAAAAAAATAAAAGCGTGATAATTTTTATGTTGATCTTTTAAAAAATTTAGTAGCTCGGTGGAGTTAATATTTTCAGTAACAAATATGGATGATTCCTCTAAACTAACTGGATTAACTCCTGGTTGTAGTGGAGATGCCAAATTTAACATTAAACCATTAACTTGGTCAAAAGTGTTTTTATCACGAGAGTCAACTCGAAATCTACGAATTGTAACACCTTGTTCCTTTGTAACCGCTGCTTTTAGACTGTTAACGCTCCAATCTTGACTAAAGGCGCCGGAGCAAGTTGTTAATACTTCAACTTGATGACCTCGACTTGCCAGACGTGTTGCCACTTGCCAACCATGTTGCTCTGCTCCTCCTTTTAAATCCTTGCCAAACCAAGGAGTAACAATTGCGATTATAGTCATAACTTATACCCTACAACAGCGTAATCTTGTGCCCCGTAAAAATAATCATTAAAACGTTCAGCTTCCGCAGAACCACTCAGTTTTAGCGTTTCTGGATAAGGATGAAGTTTTAAAATATCCACTTTACAGAAACCAATAAATTCAGCAATAAATTTTATTGTAATACTGGGTAAAGGATTGCGATGAGTGGGGTCAATATAAAAATTATGGGTACCTACTAATACATTTTCTGGATTAGGAGTTTCAAAAATAACTAACCCTTCTGGTTTTAACACCCTTAATGTCTCAGTACATAACTTCAAAATATCCTCAAATGCTAAGTGTTCAATAATATGAAAACCTGTGACGGCGCCTAAACTTTCATCTGGTAATGACTGCATATACTTAATTACATCTTCTTCTATAACCTCTAATCCTCTATTTATACATTGCTCTAGCATTACACTATTAGTATCTATACCTGTTGCCGAGTATCCAGACTCGCGTAATAATTCCAACCATTCACCACGACCACATCCAATATCTAAAATAGGTGCATCAAATTGACCAATTTTTGCTTGTTCAATTAAAGGTAAATAAATATTAAATCTATTATAAATTTCTTCACGGCTGCCTCTAAATTTATCTTCAAATGCAACATATAAAGCATCAAGTGAATATTTATTGTCAGTCAAAATTTGCAGTTGAGCTTGGTTAAACTGGTTAGGTAAAAACTTTTGTGCTTCTTCTAAAAATCTTGTCATTAAATGCTTTTGTTGAGCTAGTTCTCTTTTTAGATAACTATCATTTCTGATATAACGTTCATCCATATACTGAGAACGCTTGTCCAAACTCTGAGAAAAGTTATCTAGAGTTTGAATTTGATTATCTAATGTTTTAACACTTGTTTCTATACTAACTAAACGAGTTGTTATTTCTGTTTTAAGCGTATTAACTTCTTCAGTCAACTGCTGATTTAATGCTACTGATTCTCGCAATGATTGAATTAAATTAAGATTTACTTCCCTTTGATCTTTAAAAAGGGTATTAAATGCTTTTAAAAGAAATTTTTCAATTATTTTACCTATATTGAAAGGGATACGACTAAATGTATCGGGTAATTTTGTACGTACAGATGCTCTATTACTTGCATTGTTTAGCAAAGCTTCTATATACTTATGCTTGATTAAGTTTACTCTTGGTTGAATATTTGCAATAAAAGGCTTAGATAAATTTTGCTCAATCCTTGATTTACGTTGAGCCACCTCATTTTCAATTCTTTGCCTTAATTCATCAACATCAATTTCTTTAATATTGGATTCTATCATTATTTACTCCTTATAAACAAAATAATGCTTTACATATATAAAACTTATTTTATACCAAAATAATATATTTAATAAATTATATATAAAATTTGGCGCCAACGAAATCTCAAACTAATTACTTATTATATCAATGTAAAGGTCTTGATATAATTCAGTCGGTTTAACATCAAACCAGCGCACGCCTTCCTGTACTAGTGTAATTCGTAACACATAACTTCCAGTATTAGACAGCGATTGTACCGTTGCCGAATATGTTCCTTTATTAACTTGATGTCCAAAAAGCTTTATACTCAAACCTTTATTTGTATACAAAACAGGAATTATTTTAGTTCTTTTGCCATCAAAAACAAGATACTCGTGATCTTTACTCATCCAATGGTATGAAATATGAACTGGATTTTGCCCACAGCTATTTAAAATAAATTCGCTGGTATTTTGAATCTCTAACTCAATTTCAAACTCGCTATCAACACTAACCATCATGGGATAAGATTTCACAAGCAAATTAATTTTACCTGGCAAGATATCAGGTAAGGGTGACATTTGTAATGTATTCTTTAACTGCTCGTAATTTAACTGTTGTTGGGAAGCAACTGCAAATAAGCTAGGAGCTTGACGCATTTCTTTAATAGAAAATTTATTGATTAAACTGCCACCAGGATTTTCTGGACATCCGAACCATAAATATACATACTTAAAGTATTTACTTAACTGCTTTTTCAAAACAACTGGTGATTGCTCATTAATATGCATGAGTTGCTCGTATCTTGAACGCGGTTCTTTAGGTAAATAAGCTCCTATAGAAGCTGCAATCTTTCTTCGACGTGAATACTCATATTTGTAATACCAAAGATTTGGAAAAGTATGTACAACAAATAATCCATCAGACTTAAGATGTGTCGCGACTTTTTGATACAGCTTATCTACTTCTTCAAAGGCTAAATGTTCTATCAAATCGGATGCAACTGCTAAGTCATATTTATGTTGTAATATAATATTGCATACATCATCACATATAAATTCCACGTTTTTTTGTAACTTATCTTCTTTTTCAAAACATTGTTTTGCCAATTTCATCGCACTTGGTGAGTAGTCAACAGATGTGACGGCAAAACCTTGACGAGCAAAATAGTAGCTTAGTTCTCCTCTTCCACAACCTAAGTCAAGTACACGACCAGATTTTTTAAAACTGGAAATATTCGCTACGGCAATCAATCTTGCATCTTCTAGTCGTTTTCCTTGATTTTTACTATAAGCATCAAAACCTCCACAATCCTGAGTAAAGTATTCATCAGTATAAGTTTGACGAATCATTAAGCTTGAAGAAGCTTTGCTTGTAAATTTATTAGCTTGGCTTAAATAATTTTCTGATACTTTTATAAGTAACTCTCCAGCATAACCTGGTATGACACCATACCAATCTAGTAAATCAACATTGTGAAATAAAAAATCGCTAACTGCCAGAAAATTTGGACGTGTCCAAAAATAGCCATCTACAAGTACATACCGTGCTTGCTTAATAGCTAATTTTAAATCATGAAAAGAACTATCACCATCTTGTTGTCCGTCAACATGAATTAAATCATACACATCACCGGGAAAAAATTCCATGCTTTGTGTATCGGCAACTATAAACTCGGTATTATATTGTTGGGTAATTTGTCTTGCCCAATCAATAGCTCCTTTAACTCCACCGTAAGAATCTGTATCTAAATCGATACCAACATACTTAGCTGATGGAGATGCTTCAAGAAAAGCTACTGCGGAATAACCAAAACGTACTCCTATTTCTAAAATGCTAGAAGGATTTAAGACTTTAGCTATTGCCCACTTTAATTTGTAATAATCAATCCAATCTTCAAAAAGATGGCTAAGTGGGTCGTTTTTGTTAGCTGTTTTTTGAAAATTGTATTCTGTAAAGTTTGCTTTTTGTATAATTAAATCAAACATAAGCTTGTTTTGAAATAGATAGAGATGGATATAAGTTAACGACTCCCGACCAAATAATAGAATTTTTATTTCTTAATACTTTGAAAGCACTAACATTATGAGCGTAAATTAATGTTCGTTCAAATAACCCCTCTCCATATCCTGTATCTGTAAGACCCACAGAAATTGTGTACTCACCTTCAATTAATGGCACGTAGAAATTAAATCGCAAATTAACAAAACTATTGCTTTCGACTTTGCCTATCTTTATTCCCATACAGTAAGTATTAGTTTCAAAAACCACTTCTCCTGTTTTATTCCTTATTTTAAAACCTGCGTGAGGATCATCGAATGATTTTAAAAACAATAATCCAATTGATATTTCTATTTTATCTTCGCTAATTATTGAATCTATTTCCTGGTTATTTTCATCTAACAAAGTCACAAATTTTAAATCTACTTCCGGTTGATTAATGACGACTTCATTGGCAAACGTATTAGATGAATTGGAGATAGATTCTGAGGAAGAAAGGATTTTAATTTCTAAAGATTTAGAATCTACATCATTTTTCTTTAAAAGATTTGCTTCATACAAATCAATGACCTGCTTTGGTTGGTTATCAAGTATTAATTTCCCCGACTCTAACAGCAATGCTCTTGTACAAAGTCTATATACCGAGGTAGAATCATGAGAAACAAATAAAATGGTTGTCCCCAAGTCTTTAAGTTGTCTTAGTCTTTCGTAACATTTTTGTTGAAAGTAAACATCACCTACTGCGAGTGCTTCATCTACAATTAAAATATCAGGATTAACACACACTGCTACAGCAAATGCTAATCTCACGAACATACCGCTAGAGTATGTTTTTACAGGTTGGTCAATAAAGTCGCCAATATCGGCAAAGGCTAAGATTTCATTGAATTTAGCTTCTATATCTTGCTGACTTAACCCCAAAATCCGTCCATTGAAAAACACATTTTGGCGCCCAGTAAATTCAGGGTTAAATCCACTACCAAGTTCTAAAAGCGCCGAAACTCGTCCATTCACCAACACATTACCAGTAGTTGGTGTAAGGGTTCTGGCAATAATTTGCAGCAGTGTGCTTTTGCCGGAACCATTTTGACCAATAATTCCTACAGTTTCACCAATGTGTACTTCTAAATCAATATTTTGCAATGCCCAAAACTCCTGGGCATAATTTTTCGTCGGTAGCAAAACCTCTTTTAGCTTATCCACCGGGCGCCCATAACGCTTGTAACATTTCGATACATTTTGCAGTGAAATCGCTAACTCGTCGCCCATGACACCATGCACACGCTCATAAACAACTAAATCATTGAGTTAACTAAGCTTTTCCGAATAATAGCATTATTAAGGGCAGTGGATAACTCACCCCCATCTGGAATTAAGCCTAGTGCCTGTAAATCAGCTTCAACCATTAACTTTACTAGTTGCTCAAAACTGACAGAAGGTTCCCATGACAACTTTTGCTTTGCTTTAGTTGCATCACCAATTAATAAATCTACCTCAGTTGGGCGCAAGTAACGAGCGTCGAACTCAACATAATTTTCCCAATTGAGGTTAACATACCCAAAGGCAATTTCCAAAAACTCTTGTACTGAATGCGTTTCTCCAGTCGCTACCACATAATCATCGGGTACATTCTGCTGTAGCATCAACCACATTGCCATCACATAATCTTTGGCATAACCCCAGTCGCGTTTAGCATCTAAATTACCCATATAAAGCTTTTCTTGCTTCCCTACTAAGATGCGGGCAATGGCTCGTGTAATTTTACGAGTAACAAATGTTTCACCGCGTCTCGGAGATTCATGATTAAATAAAATACCATTGCAGGCAAACAATCCATATGACTCGCGGTAATTGACCGTTTGCCAGTGAGCAAATACCTTGGCACAAGCATAAGGACTGCGAGGGTAAAAAGGAGTTTCTTCAGATTGCGGTACTGAGCGCACTTTACCAAACATCTCAGAAGAACCAGCTTGGTAAAAACGTACTTCAATGCCGGTTCTTTGCTGATAATCGCGTATTGCTTCTAATAATCTTAAAGTCCCCATGCCTACTACATCAGCAGTATACTCAGGAGAATCAAAACTTACACGCACATGCGACTGGGCGCCAAGATTATAAACTTCTTTTGGCTGAACTTGCTCAAGAATACGCCGCATCACAGTGCCATCGGTTAAATCTCCATAGTGAAGAAACAAACGCGCCCCTTCATTGTGCGGGTCAGTATAAAGATGGTCGATACGGTCGGTGTTAAAAGTCGATGTCCTGCGGATAATACCGTGAACCTCATAGCCTTTTTCTAATAACAACTCACTTAAATACGAACCGTCTTGACCCGTAATACCCGTAACTAGCACCCGCTTGCGCTCTGTCATATCCCTTTACCGCTTTCTACAAGCACTATGACATATTACAAGCTTTTTGGTTTCGCAGATAGTGGCGCCAACGAGTCTTTGCCTTTTACACTTCAATCTTGACTCTTGGTTCCACAAGACCCTTATAAGCTTTTAATGTTTCTTTTGCCGTTCTTTCCCACGTGAATAATTTTGCTCTTTCTTTGCCTTTTTTAAGTATCTAATCAGCTGCTTCTTCTAAACCATGACAAGTGAGGGAATAACCACCAAAATATAATTTTTAATAATAATTTCGCGGAAATTTGATTTTGGTAATGATAAAATTCTTCTAGGGTAGTATGAATTAAAACTTTAGTAAATTCCCTAAGTTGGGTGTTATCAAATTTGTTTAGATTAGTAGTTTCTTCTACTTTCATTAATGAATAAGCAAAAAGCCAACAATCAGGAACTCTACCAAATTTCTGTTTGAGCATTTGATTTATTTCACAATGAGCCTCTAATCTTTTACCTAAAGTTTTGTTGGTTTTGTACATACGAGAACCAGCAAATTTTTGAGGTACTTGATAAAAAGGAACATACTCGCCATAGCGCAGCCATAGTTCATAATCCATGCAATAATTAAGCGATGCATCTAAATTACCATATTTTTGAATTAAAGAACGTCTAAAAAATACAGCAGGTTGACTAATAAAACAAATTTCTTTTAAATATTGATAATTCCAAGATTCTGTAGGAAATTGCTGCAAAACTTGATCATACTCATCAATCCAGTCAGCGTGACCATATATCACTTCGATTTCTGAGTTACTTTCAAATAAGTGTTTAACGGTGCTAAATGCATTAGGATAGTAAATATCATCAGAATTAATCCAGGCGATAATCTCGCCAGAAGTTAAGGATATACCTTTGTTTACAGCATCAGCTTGCCCTTTGTCGGGTTCAGAAACCCAGCGAATTTTATCGCTATATTTTTGTATAACTTCAAGTGTTTCATCATCACTTCCTCCATCACAAATGATGTATTCCATATCAGGAATATTTTGAGAAAGTACGCTTTTAATGGTGCGATCTATAAAACGTCCCTGGCAAAAAGAGGGAGTAATAACACTAAATTTTAAATTCATAAATTGCTATATGTGAAAATATTTAGACAACAGCTTTTAAATTATTCCGAGGTATTGTTTTTAGGAATTCAAGCCAGTCGTCTATTTTTTTGAGATTGCTGTCCCAAGTATATTGCTGTTCAACTACTTGGCGCCCGGAACTTGCCAAGGTCGCTGCTAGTTCTGGGTTGTTCAACAAACGTATAACACGTGCTGCTAGTTCTTGGTCAGTTTTCCCAACTAAAATTTCCTTGCCGTCTTCAAGGTTTAAACCTTCTTGGGCTAGAGGAGTACAAACTGTTGGCACCCCTGCACTTAAAGCTTCCAATATTTTGTATTTTGTACCACTCCCAGATATCAACGGAACGCAGAGGACAGAAGCTTGGGCAAGATAAGGTCTAACATCTTCTACCTTGCCAGTCACGATAATCTTGCGACCGTCATGCTGTGCTATTAGTTGCGTATCAGGGTATTGACCAACAATCCAAAGACGGGCATTGGGATATTGCTTTCGTACAAGTGGCATAATTTGACGTATTAGCCGCCATGCAGCTTGCTGGTTAGGTAAATAGCTAAAACTGCCTACAAAAATAATATTGGGAGGAGTATTAGGTAGACGTTCGTTGAAACTAAAGTATTGAGGATCCACGCCATTTTCGACAACCAATATACGTTCTGGCGCAAAGCGATACTCCTTTACAAAAATCTGTTTGTCCAATTCGCTAACAGCGATAATACCATCGTAGTTCGCCAGATTCTCTTTCTCGAAGGAAGCTGCGCGACGAATTTCCGCAGACATTTTTAATCTCGCCAAACCTTTTTGCGAGGCTACCAAACGTTTAATTCTTACCCATTCCACATCATACGATGCTAGTATTAATCTCGTCTGTAGACTTACTAATTTCAGATTTAGCGCTACAGGATTTAACTGAGGGCTGACAAAGAAAAAGTCAGGTTGTTCGCGCTCTAATGTTTCTTGAATAGCAGGAGCAAGATAGGTTGAGAAAATTGGTAATATTCCTGTTACATCCTGATGGTAACCATCTGCTAAAAATGGTAGGATTGTAGATTTTATTTTGTTAATGATATGCTTTTGCAAACTAGTTTTAGATGGCGTAAATGGCACAAAGTCAGTTTGGCGTGCAGCAATGTTTCCTACAGTATGGTGATTTTCTAACAATGGTAGTAGTAAGTTTTCTCGGTCTTTATAAGAATTTTCTTGTGCTGCAAAAAAATCGACCTTACTTAGTGTTAACAGTTGACGTATAAGATGAAAGTCTCTAATCTCTCCACCTGAATAACCAGGGTGGCAAGGTAAAAAGAACGAGCAAAACACGGAAAAGTAGCGTAAATTACTGCGGTCTATGTTGTAATTGGTTTGAGGAGTGGATACTGAAGTTAGAAGGTTCGGCTTTAAGGTCGGTGGTTTATCTTGAACCACATTCTTAGGTGCCGGGAATAACCAAGGTTGCATTGCTTCCGGATTACCGATTTTAGTAAGCGTGGAAAGTGCGACTAGACAAGCTATCGCCCAAAAACGAAGATTACGCCGCTGTGTACCGTAGTTGCGGAGCATATATTTCCCGACGTAATCACGCAGTAGCGATTTAAATTGAAATGAAGGTAACTGGTGCCAAAAAGGCCTGCTAAAGCTATATAGTTCAATCAAAAACTTGTTCCAATCGCTAGTCTTGGCTGTTGCATGGATACGGTAGAATGCCTGCGTCCTTTCCAACTTGTAGAATTTTGCTTTGCTAGTAAAGCGGTAAAAGAGTTCAAAATCAAAGATATAATTGTATGATTCATTGAGTTTGCCGCAGGTTTCCAACAAGTGTCGTTTAAAGTATACTGTTGGCTGCGGCACTGCATGGACGTACTCCCAGTAGAGGGGAATGTATTCTGTTGGCTTGATTTCCCCGTAGTAAAGCCCTGTGCGATAACACCCGTGGTTTACTATCTGTAACTTATTTTCCTCATCAATATAAAGAGCATTACCCAGAACCATATCTAATTCAGGTTTTTCTATAAACGCCTGAGCTACTTCCCAAAGAGCATCATGAGCGAGCATGTCATCTGAGTTTAACCAGCCAATTATATCCCCCTTTGCAATTGCAAAGCCTTGGTTAATGGCGTCTGCTGGACCATTATCGGGCTGCGACTTCCAGTAAGTTAGGTGTTCTTGGAAGGAGCGTAAAATGTCCACACTGCCATCACAAGAACCACCATCAAATACTAAAATTTCTAATTTTGGGTAGCCTTGATTAATAATACTCTCTAAGGTTTGACTTAAAAATTCTGCTTGGTTAAACGAGGGAACAATAATGCTTATAAAAGGTAAATCGGCAAAGTTAGGGCGAGGGGCATGACTGCCAACATCTATTGGAATAGGCAAATAAACACTATCTTGTAAATCGCCTGTTTCGGGGAAACCATCCTCGTTACCATATTGCTGTGCGAAATACTGCCTAATTTCTTTTATCCCCTCATAAACGTGGTAGCGTAACGCTGGTATTGAAGTATTAGCTACATCCAGCAGCGTTTCTAACATGTAATACAAACTACCTGGAGTTGCTTCCACCTCACAGTAGCCCTGAATCATTTGAACGATTTCAAAGGCTCTTTTTAGTTTACCAGTACTAGTTTTTGTTTCCTCGTACTCCCGACTGACAGACAAAAATTCGTTAATTAATACAACTGGGTAATGTTCGCTAATACGGATGAGAATATCCCAATCCATACAAAAGCGCAGTTTATCGTTAAGTCCTTTAACTTCATTCCAAGCGTCACGCAGAAAAAATACCGACGGTTGCAAAATATAATCTAATCCTTGACGCAATGCCTCCCGATTCATGACTAAATGGCGCCGACTGAATGGGGTATAACGTTCTCTTGCCTGGTCGTACCGTAAACCATTGCCAATATAAATTCCTCTTTCAGGAAAACTTTGGTATGCATGTGCTACCGTCCACAAACAATTACTCCAGTAGTAATCATCAGAATTTAACCACGCTACGATTTCTCCAGTACAATATTTTATTCCAGCATTAATCGCTGCTGATTGTCCTCCGTCAGGCTGGCTCTGCCAATATTTTAATTTTGACTCATAGGAGCGAATTATTTCTACGCTATTATCAGTAGAACCGCCATCCATGACTATCACTTCTAAAAACGGATACTCCTGACAAAAAATACTCTCAAGAGTATGACTTAAATACTTTCCTTGATTAAAAGAGGGGACAATTATACTAATTTGAGGTAATTTGTCAGTCATGAGTTTGGTGTTTCCTGTATTGTCAAGTTAAGAAGCTTTTTAATGAACACTAACAATCGATGTATCGATTGTTTAACTAGACTATTTGCGCTTTGCTTATTTTGCAGATGTTCTAGCAATTGCTGGTTTTGCTCAGATAATCGTTCAACTACCTGGAGATTAGCAACACTTTGACTTTGAAGTATCTGTAATATTTCTAGAAATTGATGGTTTTGGTTAGATAATTTTTCAATTTGATGATTGTACTTAGTATAGACAGCTTCAGTATCATCTAGTTTTTGAGTTAATTGGTTAATCATAGTTAAACGAGCAGCACGGTCAGCTTCGCTTTCCTCTAGTTTTTGAGATAATTGATTAATGACACCCAAACGAGCGGCACGGTCAGCTTCGCTTTCCTCTAGTTTTTGAGATAATTGGTTAATTACAGTTAAACGAGCAGCACGGTCAGCCTCACTTTCTTCTATTTTTTGAGATAATTGGTTAATTACAGTTAAACGAGCAGCACGGTCAGCCTCACTTTCTTGTAGTTGTGGAGATAGTTTATTAATTACAGTTAAACGATCAGCACGATCAGCTTCACATACTCCCACTTGTGGTTCGATGTAATCAAACTGTCTAGCTTTAATCGCTATATCCCATCTCGATACTAGATCTTTTGCTAATTCCAAAAATTCAGGTTCTGCACTACTCAGACGAGTATTGACATCATCAATATTTGCCACTGCAAACAAGTTGTCATACAAATATTCTAACTTATGAGATTCAGGAACTAAACGAAAATTAGTGGCATCAAAACGGCAGAGATGATAACCAAAACTTTCTATAAGTTGACGCAATTCTTTAGTACTAGTACCAGCCGCAATTGCATTGGCTTCAGTAAACTCTATCATCCAAACAGGAAGTTTACCTGCTTCGATTGCTTGATTGGCTCCATTTAGAACAAAATATTCCCAACCTTCGACATCAAGTTTAGCTAGAGTTACTTTATCAATATTTAATTCTTCGATAATATCATCTAACCTTGATAGTTCTACTACTACTTTTCCATCACCTATTTGTGTATGCAATTTTGCTTCTGTCGCGAAAGTACTAAATGCAGAATTACCAGACTTCCCTAGAAGTAGTTCGGCAGTACCTCCTTTATCGGATAAACCAATATTTAACGCTGTAAAACACTCGCATTCCAGTCTTTCAAGATTCGATTTATAAATTTCATAAGAAATTTTATTCGGTTCAAAACTTATAATCCTACCGTTATTTTTCATTTTTTTTGCAGCAACACATGAAAAAATACCTACATGAGAGCCGCAATCAAAAAATGTATCACCTGGTCGTAAATACAGCCACAGAAAAGCTAATTCTGGACTTTCAAAAACTCCTTGTTCTAGTAACTGACCTACATAGTCATTTTTAGTAGTAGATATAATACCGACATACGGAACTAATACGTCTAAATACTCTAGATTATTAATTAATGGATAGCGATTAACTCTGACAAACTCTAAATTTTCTTCTAATCCTCCCGTTTGAGAAATAGATCTAACCAAACGAAATCCAACTTTTGTTAAATAGTCTACAACTTCATCTTTACCTGCACTGCCTTCATACAAAGGCGTAGTTTGAACTTCAAGTAAAATTCTTTTGATACTATGAATACACTTACCTGCTCCCTTCAGAACTTGGAAATCGAAACCTTGAGTATCTATTTTTAATAAATCTATCTCCGCGATACCATTTTTGTTTATAAATGATTCTAATGTAGTAACTGGAACTTCTATGCTTTTTACTTCTTCAAGATTCTGTACATAAGGTTGCCAATTGCCTTGACAATTTGCTCGTAGTAGAGATGAAGTTTGGTTATCACGATTCACATGAAACTTTGATGTCGTTTCGTATGCACCCATAGCGGTACAAAAAACATTTATATTTGGCAACTGATAAGAACGGATTTTTTCCGCTAATTCAGGTATTGGCTCAATTGCATATACTAAGTTGTTTCTATCTTGAGCCATTGGGACTGATAACTTAGTCCCATCATGAGCGCCAACATCGATTATTATCATTGCTTATTCTCACTTTTCATATATTAATCATTAGTAGATAAAATAAAAAAGATAATTGATAGCTTATACATTAGCAACAACTATATCGGGAAAGCATATTCCTGACTGTTTCAATCGAGAATTTGATATCACATCTATTACTGTAGCATTGTCAATCCAATCATATATAACTTTTGCATCATGTTCGTATTCTGCAACGGCTACTTGAATAGTATACTGTTGAGGATAAATTGGTAGTTTGGTTTGAAACTGACAGATCAAAGGTTGCCCAAACTTTCCTTGATTTATAATTAATGACAACATACATGTATTCGTCCCTACAATCATCTGCCCCAGTCTATCTCGAATTTGAAATCCGATATTAAGTGGACAAATCTCTACCTGGTGTGAACTAATTTTTACAGATAAAATAAATTCTTCGCCAACCTCAAAAATCTTTTTTATTTTCCCATCAATACCTGATATAGAAATTCCATTAATTAAGCCAATCATGCTTCCGTATCTATTTTTGTTAGGAAATTCACAAATGAAATTTTCTGGTTGTACAAAACCTTCAGGTATATCAGTTATATAGTCTATTCCCATCTCTGCTATTGTATTAATTTGAGAAAGTATAGTTGGTGCGGATTCTTCAGTATGTTGACTATAATAAAGTTCAATATATTTAGGTACTATCTCTGACGGCTGCCCAGAATGCGTTAATTGCCCGTGTTGCAAAATCACAGCATGATCGCATAGTTTTAAAATTGCCTGATTGTCGTGGCTAACAAGAAGAATTGCAGTTCCTTTCTCCCTTAATTTCTCCAAAAATTTAAAACATTTCTGTTGAAAAAAAATATCTCCGACTGCTAGTGCTTCATCTACAATAAGTATATCTGGGTTCGCATTAATTGCCACGGAAAATGCCAAACGAACAAACATCCCGCTTGAGTAAGTTTTTACAGGTTGGTCTAAAAATTCTCCAATATCGGCAAAAGCTACTATTTCATCAAATTTATTTTCTATTTCTTCTTGACTTAACCCTAAAATTCTCCCGTTAAAAAAGACATTCTGGCGCCCAGTAAATTCAGGATTAAATCCACTACCTAGTTCTAATAGTGCCGATACTCGACCATTGACTAATACATCACCAGTGGTTGGTGTGAGCGTTCCAGCAATAATTTGTAGCAGTGTGCTTTTGCCAGAACCGTTTTGACCGATAATTCCTACAGTTTCACCTTTGGGAATTTCTAAATTAACATCCCGAAGTGCCCAAAACTCAGCCGCATAATTCTTCCCTGGTAGTAAAACTTCCTTAAGCTTATCCACCGGGCGCCCATAGCGCTTGTAACATTTCGAGACGTTTTTGAGTGAAATTGCTAACTCCTCGCCCATGACACCATACACATAAAAGGAACAACTAAATTATTGCGTTAACTAAGCTTTTCCGGATAATAGCATTATCAAGCGGACTCGATAACCCGACTCCATTTGCAACCAAGCCTAATGCTTGTAAATCAGCTTCAACCATTAGTTTTACTAGTTGTTCAAAGCTAACCGATGGTTCCCATGACAACTTTTGCTTTGCTTTAGTTGCATCACCAATTAATAAATCTACCTCAGTTGGGCGCAAATAACGAGCGTCAAACTCAACATAATTTTCCCAGTTGAGGTTGACATACCCAAAGGCTATCTCCAAAAACTCTTGTACTGAATGCGTTTCTCCAGTCGCTACTACATAATCATCGGGTACATTCTGCTGTAGCATCAGCCACATTGCTTTAACATAATCTTTGGCATAACCCCAGTCACGTTTGGCATCAAGATTACCCATGTAAAGCTTGGATTGCTTTCCGGCTAAAATACGCGCGACAGCTCGCGTAATCTTACGAGTTACAAATGTTTCTCCACGTCTTGGAGATTCATGATTAAACAAAATACCGTTGCTGGCAAACAATCCATACGATTCACGATAATTAACGGTTTGCCAATGAGCAAATACCTTGGCACAAGCGTAGGGACTGCGAGGGTAAAAAGGAGTTTCTTCAGATTGCGGTACTGAGCGCACTTTACCAAACATCTCAGAAGAACCAGCTTGGTAAAAACGTACTTCAATGCCGGTTCTTTGCTGATAATCGCGTATTGCTTCTAATAATCTTAAAGTCCCCATGCCTACTACATCAGCAGTATACTCAGGAGAATCAAAACTTACACGCACATGCGACTGGGCGCCAAGATTATAAACTTCTTTTGGCTGAACTTGCTCAAGAATACGCCGCATCACAGTGCCATCAGTTAAATCTCCATAATGAAGAAACAAACGCGCGTCTTCATTGTGCGGGTCAGTGTAAAGATGGTCGATACGGTCGGTATTAAAAGTTGATGTCCTGCGGATAATACCGTGGACTTCGTAGCCTTTTTCTAACAACAGTTCGCTTAAGTAAGAACCGTCTTGACCTGTAATACCCGTAATTAGCACCCGCTTACGCTCTGCCATACTCCTTCACCACTTTTACTAAGTAAACATCAAGCTAATTGATACCTTGTTTTATTTACTACACAATTTTATTTGTGTAATCAGTACGATATCGAATCAATATTTACACCCATAGCCCTTCAGACTATGTCGTTAACGCAATACACAAGCACTATGACATCTTACAAGCATTTTGGTTTCTTTGTAGTGGTGCCAACAAACTATTCCACACCTGATTTGCTTCAATTTCAACTTATCTATCTTGTCGGATGACATCTAAACTTCTTAAACCTCAATCTTCACTCTTGGTTCTATAAGACTCTTGTAAGCCTGTAATGTTTGTCTTGCTGTTCTTTCCCACGTGAATAATTTTGCTCTTTCTTTGCCTTTGATGATTAAATCTTGACGCAAATGAGAATCACTAATAATTTTAAGAATCGATTCAGCTAATTCTAGTGGTTCTGAAGGATTAATAAGTAAAGCTGCATCACCTGCGACTTCTGGAATTGAGGAGCAGTTAGAACTGACTACAGGCGCCCCTAAAGTCATTGCCTCTAGTACAGGTAATCCAAACCCTTCATAGTGCGATGGATAGACAAAAACATCAGCTTTAGAATAAAATAACGCCACTAAATCATCAGATAAATAGTCAAGATGATGAATAGAATCGCTCCAAGGAGAATCCTCAATAGCTGTAAATACAGGTTCGTAGCGCCAACCTTTTTTACCTATCAATACTAAATTATGAGGGATATCATATTTTGACTTTAAATAATTAAACGCTTCAATCAAAGAATTAATATTTTTTCTCGGCTCAATATTACTAACAAATAATAAATATGGTCGTGAAAAATCAAAATCGAATCTTTCTAAAAGCATTTCAGTCTTTCGACCTAACAGACTATTAGAATGATAACGACTCGCGAGCGGTGTTACATGTATTTTATCTGGGTCTACATGCAAATACTCAACAATATCTTGTTTTGAGCTTTCAGAAATAGTCATTACTAAATCTGTCCATTTCAAGCATCGTTGCACTTTTTGTGTATATTTCGCAACAACAGAATCAACATATTGAGGATATTTCATAAAAGTTAGGTCATACAAGTTCATGACCTTTAAGCTTTTACGGCAAGGGTACACAGAATAGTTTGTGCCATGAATAATATGAGAATTACCAAAATATTTTTCAAAGCGAGAAAAAAGAAATTTATTTTCTGTAGCTAACAATAAATCTGATACCCTCACTGGCATCGGGAAAAAATTGACGTTTGAGTATGATTTCAGAGAATCGGGTAAACTTTTGCCACCACGTAACCAGCTTTTTAATCCTGGCTGAAAAACTAGCCCTAAACTAAAATTCTCAGAGTATTGTAAATCACTCAGAGAACTAATTAAATTAGCTACAAAAAACCCTACACCACTAGGTTTGGCAGATACTGGAGTAGCATCGATTACAACTTTCAACATGGAACAATCACTATTAGCTAATTATTGACTGGTATAAATAAGTTTTAGTATTCAATTTGAAAATTACTAAAAATGACATTATAAATAACGCCTGCTCTCGTCTGCTCAATTAATTATTTATCGAGTCCAAGCTAGCTGTCATTAGCTTTTAACTTAAAATTATAAAACTCTGTAAGTACAGATTATTAATAGTACTTTTGTTAAGTTTACACTTAGATTAAGTATCATTTAATTTAATTTTAACAAAACTTATACATTTAGTAGAGTATATAAAATTACATGAAGAAGATAATATAAGTATTAAAACTTATTGTATCAAAGTACCATAGCAGTTTAAGTTACTGATGAATACCGTAACAACACTGTAATTAATTACTCTTTCATAAAGATTTCAAGAAATTATCAAGGATTATACGTAAATAACGGTCACGATTTGTTAAGCTGATAGCGCTGGTAGGAGGAGTAAGGTTAACCTTATGCGCGTGTTGTTTTCTGGACCGTTGAGCGTTGAGAGAATAACGGTTAATATTGCAAATCTACCGACATCGTTAGATGGAACTGTATTAGTACATCTGTCTGATTTGCATTATGACGGTTTGCGCTTGTCAGATGAAATGCTTGAACAGGCGATTAAAGTTAGTAATGAAGCAGAACCTGACTTGGTTGTGCTTACAGGCGATTATGTCACCGATGATCCATCACCAATTCATCAATTAGTACAGTACCTCAAGCATTTACAAACGCGCGCTGGAATTTGCGCTTGTTTAGGAAACCACGATTTGTACTATAAACACTCGCGTTCCATAATCACCGATGCTTTTACAAGTATCGGTGTTCAAGTTTTATGGGACGAAATTGGTTATCCCTTGGGATCAGAGTTGCCTTTTGTTGGTCTTGCTGATTATTGGTCAGGAAAATTTGACCCAACAATACTCGACCAACTCGACCCTAATATACCGCGTATTGTCCTTTCCCACAATCCAGATACGTTTGAATTCGTACAAAAGTGGCGCGTAGATTTACAGCTTAGTGGTCATACCCACGGTTCACAAATCGTGATTCCTGGGGTTGGCCCTTTGGTTGTGTACTACTACAAAGTTATTCGCAAAATACCACGCAAAATCCGTAAATATATACCTTTTCTACGTGGTGGTTGTGCTAAAGTTGTACGACATTGGGAATGGGCACAAGGTTTCCACCAAGTTGGAAATAATCAACTTTATGTCAATCGCGGTTTGGGTACTTATCCTCCTGGGCGCCTGTTTTGCCCACCCGAAGTAACTATTATTACTTTAAAGAGTGCTGAGTAAAAAGTGCTGAGTGCTGAGTATAAACTCTTAACTCTTAACTCCGCGCCTTCTAACTTTATACTCTACTCAGCACGAGCGCACTCAGCACTTTCCACTCTTTCAAGGTACTATCATAGAAATTCTTGATTATAAGGACAGCGGATTCGTGATAGTACGCTACGATTGGCAAGAAGCCGAAATACGCGAAATCTATAATACACCTTTGCTTGAGCTAGTTTATCAAGCAGCTAGCGTCCATCGCCAGTATCATAACCCCAAGCAAATTCAAGTTTGTAAGCTTATATCTATTAAAACAGGCGCCTGTCCTGAAGATTGTGGTTATTGTGCCCAGTCATCTCGCTACAAAACCGAAGTAACACCCCAAGCACTTCTAGAAAAAGAAACAGTTCTTAATATTGCAAAACAAGCCAAAGCTAGTGGTATTAGTCGCGTTTGTATGGGCGCCGCTTGGCGTGAAGTACGTGATAATAAACAGTTTGAGGAAGTCCTTGACATGGTTAAAGATGTCACTTCAATGGGGTTAGAGGTTTGCTGCACGTTGGGAATGCTTACCGAAAACCAGGCAAAGCGTCTAGATGAAGCAGGACTCTACGCTTATAACCATAATCTTGATACCTCGCGCGATTATTACAGCACAATTATTACCACACGAACCTACGACGACCGTCTCAATACAATAAATAACGTTCGTCAAACCAATGTAACCGTCTGTTCGGGTGGTATTTTAGGTTTGGGTGAAACTCCAGAAGACCGAGTATCAATGCTCCACACCCTCTCAACCCTAAACCCTCACCCCGAATCGGTACCAATTAATATTCTTTCACAAGTTAAGGGTACACCCCTCGAAAATCAACCCGATGTCCCATTTTGGGATGTAATACGGATGATTTCCACTGCTCGTATTATTATGCCCACGTCTGACGTGCGCTTAAGTGCAGGCAGAGCCAGACTATCTCAAGTCGAACAGGCATTTTGTTTTATGGCTGGCGCCAATTCTATCTTTTCTAGCGACGATGGACACATGCTCACCGTCACCACTCCCTGTCCTGGTTATGATGCCGATAGCGAATTACTTGGCCTACTAGGATTATCCATGCGGGCACCATTCGTCAAGAAAAACCAAACCATACCCCAAACCATCTAAATCATGTAGAGACGCGATATATTCCCTGCGGGACACTACGTGAACGCGTCTTTATACATCGCGTCTTTATATATCGCGTCTTTACATTCATTAAATAATTTTAGCTGCCCGTAGCCCAAACAGCAGACCTACAGCCAAAGCAAAAAAGGCGCCAATATAAAGAACGAAGAAAATAGTACCCATTTTAAGTTTCTCCACAAATATTCATCATTCTATATTCAATCATCCCGCACTACACTTGTAAAACCGGGTTTTTTGTTAGCTCGCGTAAAACTACGTAAACTTTACGTTAACTTATTAAAATTTTTAACAATATTTCGTAATTACTTTATAGTTATAGATTGTATTTCAACGATATTGACGCGAAAATCGGAATCTGGAAAGATTTGAGTCCCGTCCGGAATATCGTTCAGTACACACGTATATCAAAGAAATAACCAGCACTTGCTGTACTCTTATTAGATTAAATACACCTACCAAACGAGTTATAGATGATTCGACAAACTGCTTTTGGCATAGCTCTAAGTACGATTGTCCTTGCTAGCGGGTTAACAAATGCCATACCAACCCAGATTTCAGCAAAAAAAGTTAATCAAGTAAAGTCAGTGCCAATTACCAGTCAAGCTGTACTAACTGGTAATTTCAATACCAGCGAGCTAGAAAAATCTGTTTTTGAGCAAATCAACCGCTATCGAGCTTCTAAAGGTTTATCGAGACTCACGCTCAACAGCAGAATTTCAAAGCAAGCAAGGGTTCACAGTCAAAATATGGCTAGTGGTAAAGTCCCTTTTAGCCACAATGGGTTTGAAAAGCGCGTCAAATCGACAGCAGTTCGTTACCAAAGCGCTGCTGAAAACGTTGCTTTTAATCAAGGGTACGATGACCCTGTTGCTGAAGCGATTCGCGGTTGGATTAAAAGTCCTGGTCACTTAAAAAATCTTAAGGGCAATTACAACCTGACTGGTATCGGAGTTGCCACCAATAAAGAAGGACAGGTCTATCTCACTCAAATTTTTATTCTTAATCGATGACTAATTCTAAATAATAAGTGCAAACACTTAATAAATATCTTTGTATGTGTCAATTTAGAAACTGTCCTCAAACCGATTTTTACGTAAGCAGAGAAAAAATTATCGGTGTAGATTAAAACAGTGTTCCCTATTAATTGACGAGCTAGATATTTATGAACCGACATGTTATTACTATCGGTGCTATTTTACTCGCAAGCGGATTCATTTCGCTGCCAAACAGCACTTCCGCAAGCACGCGGCTATCTTCTAAACAGGCGCCGCGTGCTATCCAGGTTGCACAATCTACCACTGTCAATATTGCTACTATAGAACGATCAATTTTTGACCAAATCAATCAGTATCGCGCATCAAAAGGACTGTCTAAATTAACACGCAATACTAAAATAGATAATCAGGCTAGAACGCACAGCCAAAACATGGCTAACGGCAAAATTCCATTTAGCCACCAAGATTTTAGTAATCGCGTCAAATCTATAGGCATTGCTTATAATGGCGCCGCTGAAAATATAGCATACAACCAAGGTTACAAAGACCCAGCAACTCAAGCTGTTCAAGGTTGGCTCAAAAGTCAGGGTCATAAACAAAACATCGAAGGCAATTACAGCCAAACTGGAATTGGTGTAGCAGCTAATAGTAAGGGAGAAATCTACTTCACCGAGATTTTCATCAATAACAAGTGATAGTGCTGAGTAGAAAGTGCTGAGTGCTGAGTAGATGATATAGTGCTGAGTAGAAAGTGCTGAGTGCTGAGTAGAAACACAATTAATTGTCTCTTCACTCAGCACTCAGCACTCAGCACTCATTACTCTTATGACACTACCTGATTTCCAAGTTTGCGACAGCGATATAGATGAAGCGACTCTATCGACTTATTTAAAAAGTGATGCGATTGCTGTTGATACAGAAACAATGGGACTATTACCACAGCGTGACCGTTTGTGCTTAGTTCAATTATGTAATAGTGACGCTCAAGTTACGGCAATTCGGATTTTACGTGGACAAACCGAAGCCAAAAACTTAAAAAAACTGCTTGAAGCGACAAATACTGTTAAAATCTTCCACTTCGCGCGTTTTGACCTCGCGGCGCTGCGCTACAATCTTGACATTAATGTCCAGCCTGTTTTTTGCACTAAAATAGCCAGTAAACTCGCGCGTACCTACACAAACCGTCACGGACTCAAAGAATTAATCCTCGAACTCGAAAAAGTTGAACTTGACAAAAGCGCACAAAGTTCTGACTGGGGAAACGCAGTTAACCTAAGTGAAGCTCAGTTAAGTTATGCTGCCAACGATGTTCGGTACTTAATTAGCGCACGGCAAAAACTAATAGATATGCTGAAACGCGAAGAACGCTACGACATGGCAGAGCAGTGTTTTCAATGTTTGCCCACAATCGTAACGTTAGATTTAATGCAATTTAAAGATTTATTTGAACATTAGCAACGTAGAGACGCGATATATCGCGTCTCTACATATTTACACTTCTTTATTTTGGGTTTCTGTATGATTCTTAATGCGTGCTACAACGTTGTAATCATCGGCGCCAGCAGGAGTCATGGATTCAACAATACCTTCGGTTGGTCCACCAATAGCTTTCCATGCTGCCAAACCACCTCTCAATTCTGATACGCTTTCATATCCAGCACTTCTGAGATGTTGTGCTGCTTGTGCAGTTTGCTCTTCACCTTCACCATAAAGGTAGATGTCACGACTTTTTTGGATTGTAGCTGCCATTCTTTCCAAATCTTCTAATGGCATTGACATGGCGCCCATAATATGCCCTTCATTAAATGCTCTACGCTCACGCACGTCAAGAATTGTGAAAGCAGGCTCACCCCATTCAAGACGTGATTTCAACGCATGAACATCCGAACGGTCATTAGTAGGTGGCTCTTGAGGAATGATATTATCGAAAAGTTTGTTAGCCATATAATTTTCTCCGCGACATTTAAAGATGCCAGATATTTTTCAGAAATTTGATTACTAACAAGAATTTATCTGAAACTAACCAGGATTTAATCTTTCCATAGAGTGAAGCGTGGAGATATATATCTTTGGTTAGAATATCTCCCCCTTCACGCTTATATAACTCAATTTATTTAAGCAAGCACAAAGTCAACATCATTAGTTCCAGCAGCTTGTGATTGACCAGAAGTTAATAATTGTCCATTGACATCAACGGCAAAAGGTGTTCCTGCTAAATTAAGGTTGTAATCAGTTTTATCACCTGTGTATCCAACACTGGCAATCATTTTACGTCCAGCATCTGTATACTGGAACGCCATCATTTGGTTTTTATTTTGCTTGTTATCTTGTGCCCAAATAACCATGTACTGCTGACCCTGGTAGTCAAAAATTTTGGGTGGACGGTTAGGGACATATCGACCTGCGTCTCCAAAACTTGCATCTAAAAATGACTGTACAGAACTTGGTTCTACAGTAGCATAAGCAACTTCTTGAGGTGATGTTGGTTCCGCATCACCTTGACTCTCGTCAACTACTTCTTCTTCTCCACGATTTTTAAAATAATCTACTGCTGCCTTCGTTCCAATTGCACCAACGGTAGCGATACCTGCACCAACTAATACATTACGAAGTAAATTATTCATCGTTTCTCCTGATGGATTTAAAGTATCGTCGATAATACTATCACCAACTGCCTAGTATCATAAATATATACATTTTTTTTATACATTTGATAATCTAAAATTTTAGAAACCGGGTTTCTTTGTTGATACATTGTAATAAAAACGACAATTTTTCTGCGACAATGAATGCGTATAAACCCGGTTTCTTTTATTAAAGTTATACAAAAATAGATTTTCGCTCTTTGCGCTGAATAGATAAAGATTGGGCTAATTCAATTGCTGCTTTCATACTTGTAGCATCGGCAATACCTTTAAGGGCAATATCAAATGCAGTACCGTGGTCTGGGGAAGTACGAACAAAAGGTAAACCAATAGAAGTATTAACCGCACGGTCAAACGCCATTAACTTCACAGGTATTAAACCTTGGTCGTGGTAAAGTGCTAGGTAAGCGTCAGCAGGATTAGAGTTTTGAGAATTTCCATACCAAGCCATACCAGGTTTAACCCACATAGTATCTGGTGGAATAGGGCCATCTAAACGTAATTTAGTACTATTTTGTTCTTCTATCCAATGCACTAGCCAGTCTTGTTCCTCAGTACCTAATTGCCCTTGTTCACCGCTATGAGGATTTAAGCCAGAAACGGCAATCCGAGGATATTCAATACCAAAATCATTTTTCAAGCACTCTACTAATAAATCAAGTTTTTGCGTCATTAACTCTGGAGTTAATACTTTAGCTACTTGACATAAAGGAATATGTGTAGTGGCTAGTAATGTCCTAAGTATCCAACCAGTGTGAGGAGAACGCGCAACAAATAACATACCCACACGTTTGGCGCCAGATTTTTCTTGTAAAAGTTCAGTTTGTCCTGGATAATTATATCCTGCTGCCTTCCACGCTGACTTTGCTATTGGCGCCGTGACAATAGCATCAAACTCTCCAGTAGTAGCACGCGCAATAGCTTGTTCTAAAAAAGCAAAACTAGCTCTTCCGCTTGCAGCCGAACCTTCTCCAGGAATAATATTAGCGATAGTGGCGGCGCCTATCTCAACATCTAAGATTTTTAATTCCGATGGTTCAACTAGCTTACCTATACCGTCAATAGATTTAAGTTTAGTATACGTGTCAACCAGTAAACTTCGAGTACCTACAACAGTAATATCAAATTCCCAAAATTGTGAATCTGATAAAGCTTTCAAAACTACCTCTGGTCCTATCCCCGCAGGGTCTCCCAAAGTAATTGCTAAACGAGGACGATTGATTGTGTGATTTGATTGAGACATAAAAGACTTCTAAATAAAAAATATACAAAATTATCTTGTGGAATGGGCATCCTTGTCCGTTCCAAACTTAATTACTCCAATTAGTTCATTAGTGCTATAAAAATAATTTATGATTTATTCTGTGAATAAGCTTGGCTCTACGTGAAAAAAGGCGCCAAGTTTTTTAGCTTGTTCTGGAGTAATATTTTGTCTACCATCTAAAATATCATCTACCGAAGTTTCTAACCCTAAAAATGCCTGTAAATCATCTTTATTTTTGTTTAATTGTTCAAAAAGAAATGATAATAAAGATTCCGTGCAACTTGATGTCATATCAAAATGATAATTTTCTTGTTCAAACTTTTCGATTAATGTAATTAGCAATTGATATAACTCAGTTTCTTCAGGAATTCGTTCGCGATGCATTAAATTCCCTACAATAGCTAAAGCTTGTTCGTTTTCAGCTTCATTTTTAATAAGTTTAGGAAGATAAGTTATTAATAATTCTCTGTATTTTTCTTGA
The DNA here is from genome assembly GCF_003991905.1 of Dulcicalothrix desertica PCC 7102. Classification (GTDB taxonomy): domain Bacteria; phylum Cyanobacteriota; class Cyanobacteriia; order Cyanobacteriales; family Nostocaceae; genus Dulcicalothrix; species Dulcicalothrix desertica. Next base: position 92,022 of record NZ_RSCL01000004.1, read on the forward strand.
TTAAAAGTGAGGGTCATTTTTCCAATAATCCTTATCGTACTCAGAGTGTATGAGGATATATTTAACGTAAATTAATTACTCTTTATAATCTATACTAACAATCAATCGGTATTTGTTCGCTTTAATATTAGAGACAGTAAAATTACCGACTGCTTCAGCTTTATAAAAAAATCTCCTGGACTTCAACTAGATTCGACCATTTGGCTTTGCTAGCAACTTTATACCAGTAAATAAGAGCTTCCCGACAATCTGCATGAATTTCAGCATACTCTCTTAAGGCTTTAAAGCTAATTACGTGCATCTTCCCTGATTATGATTATATGTTAGAACAGGCGAGACACCTATCCTGCTGTTTTACATTACAATTTAATGGTTATGAGAGAAGACTGACAAATAAATGGCAAACGTTCGTCTTGAAAACATCAAACGCCGTTTTAACAATGTGACGGCAATAGAGGATATTACCTTTGAGATACCCGATGGTGAGTTTTGGGTACTAGTTGGCCCAAGTGGATGCGGAAAGTCTACAATACTGCGAACGATAGCAGGGTTGGAAAATGCCACTTCCGGAAATTTATACATTGGGGAAACTTTAGTTAATAATGTCCCAGCACGACAACGGGACGTGGCAATGGTATTTCAGAATTATGCCCTATATCCCCATATGTCGGTAGGTGAGAATATTGCCTTTGGGATGAAAATGCGGAAGATGGAACCTAGAGTTATTCAACAGCGTGTTGCAGAAGTTGCCGCTTCTTTATCGTTAGAACATTTGCTCGACCGTAAACCCAAACAGCTTTCTGGTGGACAGCAACAGCGAGTCGCGTTAGGGAGAGCTATTGCCAGACAAGCACAAGTATTTTTACTCGACGAACCATTATCTAACTTAGATGCACAACTGCGTGACGACACACGCGCAGAGTTAAAACAATTACATCAAAATTTACGTAACACAACAGTATATGTCACCCACGACCAAGTAGAGGCAATGACTCTAGCAGATAAAATCGTGGTATTAAGCCAAGGAAATATCCAACAAATCGGAGACCCACAAACAATTTATAATCACCCAGCAAACAGAATGGTGGCAACTTTCATTGGTAATCCACCCATGAATATTTTACCAGCGAAATTTACAGGTGGCGCCTTTGATATTTCAGGTCAAACACTACCCCTACCTGCTTCCATGAAAAAATTCAATTTTTCAACAGCACAACAACTTGACTTAGGCATTCGACCCGAACATATAAATATTTCTCCTGAACCATCAGCTTTAACTGTTGACGTCAAAGTTGTCGAACCATTAGGAAGAGAAACACTAATACGCGCGACCATACCCGGTTCACTACAAACCCTAAGCATCCAAGCTCCTGGAAACATACGTCCTCACCCAGGTGACAAATTAAATTTAAACCTCGATTTAGACTATTTATTCGTATTCGATGCCACCACAGGCAAAAAATTATACCCCCTCTTGTAGCACAGGCATCTTGCCTGTGCATTCCGAAAAGCCTGTGCATTCATCTTACCTACGCCAAATGTTAAGTATGATTACGAATTTAAATAGACGTACTAATGTTCTTGTTATTTTTCTTTAAAAAAGAATATTACTCCAAATAATTACGCTATCCTCAGCAATATGAATTCAATATTGAATCTATATTGACTCTTAAAGCCAGAGGTGTGTATGGGTAAAAAATCTAAAAAGAATTTTCGCTCAGAGTGGAGAACACTAACTGAACTAGGCGCCGAATTTGGAAAATCAGCAATAGCGTTCGGCAAAATACTAAAAGAAAACGGACTCCGTAACGTAGAAGGAGAACCCACAGAAGCAGCAAGTGGACTCTTCCAGAAAATAGAGCCTAACCAAGGTAAACCTTATTACCTGTGGAATCATCAAGGAGTTGTTAGTTTCCTGCAATCAAAAGGAATTAACCCTGTAAATAATGCTTCCTATGCGCTAAAAGATACCGAAGCACGTAAATTAGCGCGCGAGTACTTAGAAGCGCAAAAGCTTGACGATGAAGGTTCAAAGCTTGGTTACATGATGTTGTGCGAAATGGTAGATGATATCAAAAAAATTGGGCTAGACAGATTTAACACCGCTTTGAAAGCAGTTGGTTACAAAGGTGAACCTGTAACACTTGAAGGTTGGTAAAAATTTGAATTTGTAACTTTTTAGCAAAGAAAATAAAATAGTTAATAGTTAGGGCAATGCCAAAGAAAATAAGAGAATTAAAGGCAAAGGTGGCAAAAGACGGTTATGTGCTTGAACCAGGTCGAGGTAAAGGAAGTCATACATATTGGAAACACCCCCTGTTGCCTAAAGAACCCTTAACCATCCCAGGTAAAGATGGAGATGATGCTCCGCTATATTTAGAGAAGAGTATTGAGAGGGTGTTGAAAAAGTTGGAAGAACTACAAAAACAAGAACAAGAAAAACAGGAAGGTGAAGAATGAGCTATCACTACAGTATGGTAATTCAGTGGTCGCAAGAAGACCAACTTTTCTTAGTCCACTTGCCTGAATTTCCCTGGCAGGAGTTTCATACCCACGGCAGAACTTATGAAGAAGCAGCCAAAAATGGTCAAGAGGTGATTGAAGCTTTCGTTGAAATGCTGAGTCAGGGAAATCAACCGCTACCTGAACCTAGAATGCTTCCTACAAAGCCTTTGCAAGTTGCCTAATATATCTTAAATTCCGCAGCAGTTCAAATTGCTGCGGCGCCTCGAAATATGATAGTGAAGATAATCTCAATGTCTGAATTATTAGAAGCTTTCAATAGAATTACTCAATTGTATCCATATATTACAAAACCAGGGCTTAAAAGTAAACAAATTGAGGAGTATCTAGAAGAGTTTCCTTTGAGGCTGCCAGAAGAGTTTTTTGAGTTTTATCAAATGAGCGATGGCTTTAACCATGATAATCCAGCAACATTAATTTTCGGTTTTGGTAAACTTTATAGTCTCTCGGAGGCAATTGAATTTTATAATGAATTACGAGATTATGAAGATTATTACTCTGGCTGGTTTCCCGTCACACAGGTAGAAGATCAGGTATACGTGATTAGAGGAAACCCTCAGCAGCATCAAACATCACCAATCATCACATTTGATTTGATTGATTTAAAAAACAAGCATAATTGGGAACCTCAAGTCGCCTACTCAAGCCTAACAGAAATGTTTCTTGAAGTTGCATATCAATTAGAAAACCCATACGGTTAAATGCAAGAATAAGTATTACAAGCTCTTTTATTCTCAATAAGCTTGTGGCGCATTGCGATCAGCTAATTAAAATCCCCCCAATCCCCTTAATAAGGGGGGCTTAAGCACGTTTTTTTCTAGCTTATTAAAAGGGCTTAAACACCTCTTTTTCCTCCCTTATTAAGGGGGGTCAGGGGGGATTAATTTCAATTGATAACGAGCGAATATTTATGTTGGGTTCCGCAAAGCCTCCACCCAACCTACGTTCTATACGGGTTGTAGTTCTTTTGACTTTACTAGGTCTTTGGGGGCGAATACACCGTTTTCGGTGATAATTGCTTCTATCAATTCGGCAGGTGTAACATCAAAGGCGGGGTTATAGTAGTCTACGCCAATGGTTGGTGTAATGATGGTTTCGCCGATTTGAGAGATTTCTGTGGGGTCGCGTTCTTCGATGGGTATTCCACTACCGTTTGTTAGGTCAAAATCTATTGTTGAAAGCGGCGCCGCTACAAAGAAAGGTACGTTATGGGCTTTTGCTACTAGTGCTAAACTATACGTGCCTATTTTGTTTGCTGTGTCACCATTGGCTGCTATTCTATCGGCGCCTACTACTACGGCGTGTATTAAGCCTTGTTTCATGCAGTGAGCAGCCATACTATCAGTAATTACCGTAACAGGTATACCTTCTTGGGCACATTCCCACGCTGTTAATTTGGCGCCTTGTAATCTAGGACGGGTTTCGTCGGCAAATACTCTTGTTAATCTACCTTCGCGCCATGCTGAACGTACTACACCTAATGCTGTACCATATCCGGCAGTAGCTAAGGCGCCTGCGTTGCAATGAGTAAGTAAAGTTAGTTGATGCGGATTAGCGGGTAATGCTTTTAACCCATTGTCGCCGATAGCTTGACAAGTTTGTAAGTCTTCTACTTGAATTGCTTGAGCGGTTTCGAGGAGTGCTTTTCTAATATCGTCAACAGTGCCTAACATTTCATATGCTACTTTCATTGACCGCGATATTGCCCAAAACAAATTCACAGCGGTGGGACGAGTTGCACGTAACATTACGGCAACTTTTTCTAACTCAGTTAAAAAGACATCGCGTTTGTCAGTTTTTATTTCTCTTGCACCCAAATACATACCATATGCCGCAGCTACTCCAATCGCTGGGGCGCCTCGAACTATCATAGTTTTAATAGCACGTGCCATATCGTCGCAACGGTGAATCTCAACAAGTGCGTATTCGTATGGTATGCGGGTTTGGTCGATAAGTGAAACGGCATCGTTATGCCATATAACAGAATATACTTGGCTGTTAGAAAGATTCATAGTTAAAAACTTGGGCGATACAGCATAAAAATAATATATTAGCGAATTGGTGGGCACCGCCCACCAAAATTGTTAACTGACGACTGAAAGTTCTTTCTTAAAGAAAGCTTGCATAATAGTGTCAGCCATTTGCGGACTAGTTAAACCTAGCTGGGCTTTGGATTCGTTTGGCTCTGCGTGTTCCACTAAAATATCGGGAACGCCAATACGTTTAACCGGAACTACAATATCCGCATCTAAAAGCGCTTCGGCAACGGCAGTCCCGAAACCACCCATTGTACAACCTTCTTCAAGGGTAACAACGCGCTTGATTTTCTTAGCTAATGGCAATATCAACTCTGTATCTAAGGGTTTGGCAAAACGCGCATTAATTACAGTCGCTTCGATACCATGTTCACTAAGAACTTCGGCGGTTTGCATGGCTGGGTAAACCATTGTACCGTATGCCACAAGCAGTACGTCATCGCCGTTGCGAAGAATTTCGCCTTTACCAATTTCTAATGGTTCCCAACCTTCTTCCATTAAAGGTACGCCGTAACCGCTACCACGAGGGAATCGCATTGCAATTGGTCCGCTGGTATGATTTACACCAGTAACAACCATGCGCTGCATTTCGGCTTCATCTTTAGGCGCCATAATTACAATGTTGGGAATACAGCGTAGGTAAGCGATGTCATACATACCTTGGTGTGTGGGACCATCGGAACCAACAATTCCTGCCCGGTCAAGACAGAAGAACACTGGTAAGTTTTGGATACACACGTCATGAACAATTTGGTCGTATGCTCGTTGCAGGAAAGTTGAGTAAATGCAACATACAGGACGTATTCCCTCAGTTGCAAGTCCTGCTGCTAAAGTTACTGCGTGTTGTTCAGCAATACCTACATCTATATATTGATTTGGAAGTTTTTGCTGAAGTTTATCTAACCCCGTACCAGTTGCCATTGCCGCAGTAATACCAATAATTTTTGGATTTTGCTCGGCAAGTTTAACAAGGGTATGAGCAAATACTTTATTATAACCAGGTGGTTTAGGTTTAGTTGAGGGAATCGCTTTACCCGTACTCAAGTTAAATGGAGTTTGAGCGTGATATCCAACTTGGTCTTTTTCTGCTAGTTCATAACCTTTACCCTTAGTAGTGGCAACATGAACTAAAACAGGCCCAGGAATTTGATGCGCGCGATTAAACGTCGATATCAATTCTTCCAAATTGTGTCCATCAACTGGTCCGACATATGTAAAACCCAGTTCTTCAAATACTGCTCCAACTTTGGGCACCGCTAACCGCTTCATTCCTTCTTTGATGCGTTCAAATTCTGGGGAAAGGGACTCACCGACAAACGGTAAGTTTTTGACTTGTTCCTCAAAGTTATCAGTAATGAACTGCATTGGAGGTGAAAGCCGCATTTTGTTTAAGTAGCGGGGAATGGCGCCAACGTTTGGAGAAATAGACATTTCGTTGTCGTTGAGAACTACCAGCAAGTTGGTTTTGGGCAAATGTCCAGCATGGTTAATAGCTTCGAGTGCCATACCCCCAGTCAAGGCGCCATCGCCGATAATAGCAGCAACTTTGAACTTTTCGCCCTTCATATCGCGCGCTAACGCCATACCCAAAGCAGCGGAGATCGAAGTCGAAGCATGACCGGCGCCGAAATGGTCAAATTTATTTTCGCAGCGTTTGAGATAACCCGCGATACCGTCTTTTTGCCGCAACGTATCAAAATTGCTGTAACGCCCTGTAATCAGTTTATGAGGGTAGGCTTGATGTCCAACGTCCCAAATAACTTTATCGCAGTCTAAATCAAGTGTTTGATAAAGCCCAAGCGTTAATTCAACAACACCCAGTCCAGGCCCCAAATGCCCACCAATTGCCGCCACTGTTTGGAGGTGCTTGTCACGAATTTGGCGAGCAATTTGTTGCAACTGTCGAATTGATAAACCGTGCAACTGGTTGGGATGGGTGATATCACTCAGGTGCATACTATACGGTTTTCCTCTCTAATATTTCTTTGTTTGATTTTCCCACGCCCAGGTAGCTTACCGTATCGGTTGTGTCACAACTGTTTTCGTGGGTAAATGTATTCTATCTTACATAAACAGTATTAAAGACTTGTGGGTTATATCAATTGATTATCACTTGCAAAATAAACGACACAAGCCATTTAATTCACTGTGATTTTCTTAAGTATTATTATGGATTTTATTTTTATTAAAGTAATAATATTTACAGAAAAAAATATTTCAAAATGCAAAAAATATATTAATAGTTAATAAATATTTTATCTATATGTACCGTCTAAGGGGGAAGTCCCCCCTACCATCACTTGACCTTTACTGGTTGAGGTTGAATATTTTGACCTTCGGGAGGACTAAACCAGAACGCTAAGTCTGAACCTTCTACCACAATTTCCCCTTCAATCGTTTGAATGTAGAGTCTTCCTTGGTCAATACTCAAAACATTACCAGCAGTTTTTGAACTATTTTTTGTACTATTAAGAACAGAAGGTTGTTGTACTTGTTCAACTTCTTTAGTAACCTGAGCTTGACTCCATAGCATATTTTGGACAACAAGCTGCAAGTTTTCGTGCGCTGTATCTTCTTCTACAATCGCTGGCACGGTTGGTTTGACAAAAGTAGGTTTTTGTGGTAGAGAATCAAAAGACTCGCGTATTGGCGCCAGCCAAGCGATTCGGGAACAATTGTGAATTACGACATCTGAAGCATAAGTTTTGATAAAAACAGTTTCATTACTCAGTCCAACATCTTTAATAGGTTGCCAACCTTCAGGGTTGAAGACAAGTAAATTTAATCTTCTTGTACCGTCAGTGTTTTGATTAATATTACGCTGCCAGTACTGCCACAACTGGTTAGCTTCAGCGTAATTAATTTGATAACCTCTAGGAATTGGGTGATATTCGTAGCGCATTAGCTCATTTACCAATTTCCCTGTTGGCATCAAACTGTTTTCCAAGAGAATCTTATTAATCAGTTCCCAATAATTAGAATCTTGGCGTACCAATACAACTTTAAATTGACTTGCAATATTAACAGATGCAAGCATTACACCTTTTTTCGTGAGTAGCTGAATTGTCTCACCTACAGGCTCCACACGTAGGTTATTATTAAAGCCTAGCTTATTTTTACCTTGAATATACTCTTTAATTAACGAAACATCGTCTAATAAATTTACTGTGTTCATTTTCTTTCCCTGGCAATTACTATATATTTGAAAGGCAGGCATACTATTTTCTCCTTACAAAATTTAGATTCTATACCCGGATGAAAAATGTATAAATTAATTTAGCGATTACCCTAGTATTATTACGTATAATACATGTAGAGACGTTACATGTAACGTCTCTACCTAACATTTATACAGCATTCGACCAATCAAAATATAGTTTTCTCACCCAATTCCAAGGTTGCTCATTCGGCAAACGCATTTTCGGCTCAAATCTAGGATAAAGATTCTCAATTACATGAGCATCTTGCTTTAATATGTCATTGCCTGCATTAATTAAGAATTTATCCAGTATTAAGTTGAATACACCAAATGATTTTGGTCGATAAATCAACATAAACGTGTGAGTTTTATTTTCAGATTCAGGATAAATCACGAAAACATCACATACATTTCCAAACGGTGTAACAGTATTAAATGCAACAATAGAAGGAAAATAATTTTTAGCAACCGCTTGAATCGATTTTGGATAAGATAACAGCAATGGGTTTTGAAGGTATTCAGTAAATGTGTTATCTTCCCGCATTTGACGTACATTAACTACAGAAAAATAATCTTCGTGAAAAAACGAATCGATTTGAATATCTTTAAACTTGAATAAATCACGATGTGTTGCTTTCGCATGATTATAATCGTGATTAACTTCTAATGCGTAAAGTAACGGCGCCTTAATACTAAAATCACCAGATACACCCGCAAAGAAACCTTCACTTTCTATTTCTTCCATCGCGTTGGGAATTGGAATTCTCGGTTCAGTATTAGCATAAGTCCAAATCCAGTTGCCTTGTACTATTATTTCTAATTTCTTGGCAAGTGGTTTAGAAATTTTTTCATTACTAACAATTGCCCTTCCTTCACCGTCAAACTCTACACCATGATAAGGACATGCAATAGTATTTGTCTTATTGCAAATCCAACCATCCGAAAGCTTGGCGCCAAGATGAGGGCAAACATTATCTAACGCCGAAACTTCTCCTTTCTCATTTTTCCATAAAACATAATCTTGCCCACAAATTGTAAATAGCTTTGGCTTATTTACAGGCAGCATCGATTTGTGAGCAATTAACCAAGGGGCACCGGGTAAATTCCACATATGATTTTATATTGTATGGGCGGGTTATTTACGCTCTATTGCGTTAATTAATGTCTCGACTATCCACTCGAAACTATCGTCTACTGATTGTGAAAACAAAAATAATCCTGCTTTGTCTGCCAAAACAAATCCGTGCAGCGTACTATTAAACATTCGCGCAGCATGAATCATTTCATCTTGACTCAAGGCAAATCCCCCAAACACTTTGGCGTAAAATGCTATGAGTCGCTCAATAATAGGCGCAAACTCTGGGTCTTCTAATTGTAATGGGTGATTGGTTACGACTCTATATAGTGCTGGACTTTCACGCGCACAACTTCTATAGGTATAAGCAGCAGTTTTTAACAACTCCTTTTTATCCTCTATACCTTCAGTATTCTGAAAGTACACATCTAAAAATCGGCGCCAACCTTCCAACACCACCGCGCGTCGCAATGCTTCGTTTCCAGAAAAGTGATTATATATAGATGGCGCCTGAATTCCTAGCTCTCTAGCAACCCGGTTCACCCCTAGTCCAGATTCACCCTCTTTGTGTAGACAAGCAATGGCAGCTTCTACAATATCTCTCTGTGTTAGCGTCTGTCCCTTTGGACGTGGCATATTGTAATTTGGCAATAAAAAACTAACACCATTAGTTTAAACTAATAACGTTAGTTTTGTCAAGCTGTAGCATAGGCGTCTCGCCTGTGCAGTCATATAATTTTTTACCACAGAGACACAGAGTACACGGAGAGTAGAGTTAAGAGGAATGAACCACATAAGGAGCGAGGATTTCCCGCTTTCTTAGACACAAAGGACACGAAGAAAGAGGTAAGAAGAGAGTCAATTAGTCAAACACGTATTTTTCAGCAACTTTCCAGTAACGCGAGAAGCGCTTGAGGTCGATGTAACCGTCGTAGTCAAAGAAGGGGTCTACCTCAAGCACTTCTAGTTCAAGGCTTTTTTCAATTTCATCACAAATCTTGTTAAACCGAGGACTGGGACTGTCTGTGGTGACAACTTGAGTCGCGTTGTTTTCTTTGGCAAACGCTAAAACTTCTGTTGCAACGTCACCGCGTCGAATAGTAACGGGTAGTTCCAGCAAGCATTCGTAAATAAACGTAATACGCTTGAGAGAAATTTGCCATTCATCAAGTAAAGCATCATCCCATACCCAGATAGCAGGGGCGCCTGGGTATTCTTGAAGTGCAGGGTTTTTAGGACTAAGACAGTCACCGTTTACCCAGATTATTGGTTTTGCCATGAGTTCAGTTGAGTATTTGCTACCAGGGTGTTATTGAATTTTAAGCTTGGTGAAAACAAAGTTCAACGGCTAGGCATAATAATTATTAAGTAAATATAAAAGTTGTGTAATTTTTCGGATTTCATTTAGATTTGATACTCGCTATTATGTAAGTATAAAGAATCTATAATATAAAAGTTTTTACTTCAGTAGAACTCTAGTACTGGCTAAATTTTATTTTTTGGTGTAGAAAATAATAGATTTTCATACTTTAGTAAGATGAACAAACTTATATATAAAGTTACTAGCTGAAAAATTATGGGTATTGCATCTAGCAAAAAGTTATCCGGTCAAGAAATTATTAGTAAAATAAATGGGAATTATCGAAGTGGAAAATCTGATTTAGGGAGAGATTTTTTTTCTCCTTGCTTGAAGTACTGTAATAGATACAGGCGCGCTGTTGGTTATTTTTCAAGTGGAGCTTTAATTGTTTGGTCAGGGGCGCTCGAAGAAATATTAACAGATGATGTTAAAATTCAATTAATTATATCACCTAATTTATCAATTGAGGATAAAGAAGCTCTACAGCGATCTTTGGATGAAGCCGAAAGGCGAAAGCTAAGACAGACTATTGCTGATAAAGTTATTACAGATGCCTTAAGTAGTCCAGAAAAGCTTAATACTGCCGATGTTAGATTAGAGTTATTAGCTTGGTTAGTAGCTAACGAACGCTTGATAATCCGCTTTGCATTTCCTGAGCATATGGAAGATGCTGGTATTTTCCATGAGAAAATAGGCATTTTTGATTTTCCTTGGGGAGACACTGTTGCATTTACAGGTTCTGCAAATGAGTCAAGCATGGGTCACAGTAGGAATTATGAATCAATTGATGTTTATCGTAATTGGTTGAGTGCGGATATAGAGCGAGTCAAAACAAAAGTAGATGAATTTGAAGAAGCTTGGAACAGCCAAGCACAAGGGCTAAAAATTATACCTCTTTCTGAAGAGGCGATTAAATTGATAAAAATTAATGCTCCTAATAAAAAACCATCTATTTCACCGAAAAATCAAACCATTACTCCCTCTAACCCTACTAATGATGTATTAGAACCAAAAGTTTATGAGGAAAAATGGCGCCATCAAGATGAAGCCGTAGACAAATTTTTGCAGGTAGGGCATGGTGTTTTAGAAATGGCTACTGGTACAGGTAAAACACGTACTACGACCAAAATACTTAGTAACCTAGATGATGAAGAAAAATTAGACGCAATTATCATTAGTACTGAAGGGACAGATTTACTTGACCAGTGGGCTAGAGAAATTGAACCTTGGTCTATTGGGCGCCGTAAACCGTTTCGAGTTTTAAAGCATTATGCTTCACATCACCAATTAGAAAGTTTTGTTAATAACAATAAAGGAGCAGTCCTTATTGTCTCAAGAGAGAAGCTTGCCTTTTTATTTAAGAGGCTAGCACCAGAAAAAAGAAAACGAATGATTATTGTACATGATGAAGTACATGGCTTAGGTAGTCCTGTTCTTCGTCAATCTTTAGCTGGTCAACATCAAACTTTTGGGTATAGATTAGGCTTAAGTGCAACTCCTGAAAGAGAATATGATATAGACGGAACAGAGTTTATTTTTCAAGAGCTAGGAAATGTAGTTTTTAAATTTGGATTAAAAGATGCAATAGAACAAGGTATACTGTGTGAATTTAATTATATTCCTCTGTATTACCAATTAACAGATAACGACAAGCAAAGGCTTAAACAAGTTTACAATAAACAAAGTGCGCGCGCACAAGTAGGAAATCCAATGAGCCAAACAGAACTTTGGATAGAACTTGCACGTGTTTACAAAACTGCCGAACAGAAGCCAGATATATTTGCTAGCTTCTTACGTGAAAACTCTCAATATACTCGTTCCACAATTATTTTTGTTGACAATAGAGAATATGGTTATAAAATATTAGAAACCATTCATGGTTATACATATAAATATCGTACTTATTACGCTGAAGATGACAGAGCAAATCTAAATAAATTTGCAAATGGCAATATAGATTGTTTAATAACTTGTCACAGAATTTCACAAGGAATTGATATTAAAAACCTTAAAAATGTAATACTTTTTTCATCATCTCGTGCCAGATTAGAAACGATTCAGCGAATAGGGCGTTGTTTGCGCGTTAATCCAAATTTTCCAGAAAAGAGGGCTACAGTTATTGACTTTATTTTACAATCAGAACCTGATGAAGATAAGGATATAATTAGCGCCGACGAAGAACGCTATTTATGGCTATCAGAACTTTCAAATACTAGGAGGAAATAAGAAGAATGTCACTAGATCCAGAAATTATTCAAGCTATTAAAGATGCAGTTGCAGAAGAAAATCAACCGGAAACTGTTGCAAATAGGCTAATAGCCTGGTTGAAAGGAATGTGTAATTCATCATTAAGTTTGGATGAACACAGTGTATTTATTGATACCGTTCGTCAAGCAATTATTGTAAATGATTCTAAGGATGAGCTATGAAAATAGAAATTATTGGATGGAAAAGTGAAGGTTTACGATGTCCTGATGTAGAAATTAACCTTATACAAGCAGATAATAAACCCGCTCGTGTGACTTTAATCCAAATGCCAAATGGTACTGGCAAAACTACTACGCTAACAATGATACGAGCGGCTTTGACAGGCGAAGCGAGAACTTGGACTAAAAATCAAATTTTAGATTTGCGTAGACCGAGTGATGATAACTCGCAAGGACTTTTTATATTAAACCTAAGAATTGACGATAAACCTTTAACCTTTGAAGTGGAACTTGATTTTGAAATATTTGCAGCAAAGTATCGCACTACGGCACCTGGAAGCGGTGGTATTACAGAAGGCTGGAAACCACCGAGTAGCGTTCTAATGTTTTTAAGCGATAAATTTATACCACTATTTATTTTTGATGGAGAATATGCAAATGATTTATTAGACCATAACAAATCAGAAGCTTCGCAAGCGATAGATGCTTTATTTCAATTATATTTACTAGAAGACATCAAGAATATAGCTCAAAGAGACTGGGATGAAAGCACAAAACATAAATCTAGTTCGAGCATAACGTTAACAAAAAGGCAAAACAAAGTTAGTAGTCTAAAAAGAAGAATTAAAGCTATTGAAGCTGAAAAAAGCCAATTAGAGAAAAAAATTGCAAGCTTGGAACCAGAAGTTATTAATTTGGAGCAAAAAATTAGTGATAATATTAGCAATACTACACAATTAAACGAAGAGTATCAGATTGTAAGAGAGCAAGAATTAAAAGCAATAAACAGCGTTAGTAATTCTGCAAGTAACTTGATGAATATACTTCGCAAACCTCATGCTTTACATGAAGCATTTGCAAATTCACTTTTAGAGCTAAGAAATCAGTTAGACAAATTAAAACTTCCAGCAAGTACGTCTCGCCAATTTTTTCTAGAACTTTTGGACGAACCAGACTGTATTTGTGGGCGCCCGCTTGACGAAACCACTTGCAACACAATAAGACAACGTTCAGTTTCATACCTTGCAGAAGACACCTCTGGTTTTTTAAATACTCTAAAAAATAATATCTCCAGCCAGTTGATGCATAATGATAATCAGCTTAATAACCAATTGGTTACTTCAGTAGAAGAACTATCAAGTAACATCATCTCACGAGATTTAGCCATTCTGGAATCTACTAACTTAAAGCGAAGATTAATTGAACAAGGAGACGAAGAGCTAAAACAATGGCAGCAATCTTTAGATATGAAAAAGCAAGAATTGCAAAAATTAGAAAGTAAATTAAAAGAAATTAATCGTCCTCAGAGTCCGGCTGATAAAGATTTAGACGACCAAAAATGTTTACAAGCTTTAAAAAACTTCCATAGAGATGCAGAAGCCGAACTTGCAGAAATTACTGAAACTAGAAATTTATATAAAAAAACAGAAATACTTAAAAGGATAATTGATAAATCTTTACAAAAATCTCGTGCTAATTTACGTATATCAATTGTTAAAGATTGTAATGATAAGTTGGAAACAGTTTTATATCAAGACCCTATTCGGATTAAAGAAGTAGACCGTTCTTTAAAATTACTAAATCAAACTAGTGGAAGCGCAGGACAAGTGCTATCTGTTGGCTACATATTTTTAACAACACTTTTGAATAGAGGACAACATCAATTTCCATTAGTAGTAGATAGTCCTGCAAACCCTATTTCTATAGCCGTAAGAAGACAGATTGGGAAATTAATTCCTTCTCTTTGTAACCAGTTTATTGCTTTCACTATTTCCTCTGAAAGGGCAGGTTTTACAGAGTCTCTTTACGCTAATTGTCCAGATGATATTAAGTTTATAACTTTATTTAGAAAAACAAATGGGACAAATAATTTAATTGATATGTTACCTAAACAAGGTGTTATTACAAGCTCAAATGCAGTACTTGTAGAAGGTAAAAAATACTTTAATAGTTTTGATTTAGTACAAGATACTGAATAGGTAGGTAAAAATGTCTAGATTTTTTAGATTACGTCAAGATGCAGAAAGTTGGTTTTCCAATATTATGCATAAACAACCAATTGATACTAAGTTCGATATCTATTATTTTTGCTTAATGTTAGGGTTAGCAACAGGTAAATATAATAATACGAAAGACGGTTCCGAATTTGTAGATTATTTTGTAAAAGATTATGCTTCTCATCAAACTTTGATTATTGGTTTGCTGATTAGAGCAGAATTATTTAAAAGAGGAATACATATCACAGAGAGGGATGAAGTTAGTAACCTTTTTAAAAAGTTTATAGATACAGCTACAAGAACTCAACTTAGTGATGAAGCTATAGAAAAGTTGAACGGGTATGCTAGTGGCGGTTATGAATATCTTGCAGGGGAAATTGACACTAAACCGCATCACGTTGAAGAGTTTTTGATTACATATCACAATTTATTAAATGAGGCTATAGAGAATAATCCACAATGGTTATCTAGGGTTTAATATAATTTCCAATCTCTTAATTTATTCGTATTTTTACAAATTTTCGATTTGAGATAATTTTTTGAAGAACAGGCAGGGATGCCTGTTCCACAAGAAGTTGATTTTAGGTTTAGCGTTTGCGTTTGCCTTTTTGCCAGCTTTGACTGTTGTCTTTTTGGACAAATTCACCTTTGGGGAATAGTTTGGCTTCTAGTTTTTCGTAGCTGCCTTCAAAGTCACATTTTCCGTAGAGTGGGCATTTTTTACAATAGACTCCTTCGGTGTAGCGTTCTAGGTTTTCGCGGTTGAAGAAGTAGGGTTTATGGCTGAAGGTGCTTGCTACCCATTGCCATGACATGTTGTTAGAAGCTGGGTCACCGTCTAATAGGTGTTCGAGAAACCATTTTGTGCCTTCTTGCCAGCGAATTCGGCGCCAGTGAACGATATAGGCAGCTAACCACATTCGCATATGGTTATGTAGGTAGCCAATTTCTCGGAGGTCGCGACTAAAACTATCTATACAAACTAGTCCTGTTGTTCCTTCGCGGATGTCTTGGGGTAATTCTGTGGCGTATTCCGAAGCGCTATATCCGGTTTTATATTCTTCTTGGTCTTTCCAGATACCGTCACCAAGTTTCATGTAAAGTCTTTGCCAGTAGTCACGCCAACCTAGTTCGTTGACAAATTTAGCTGCTTCGTCTTGGTTGCGAATTTTACTAAAGGCAAAGTCTCTGGCTTCGCGTAAGCCTAATACACCGTAGCGAATGTAAGGAGACAAACGAGTAACGGCGCCTGTTAAGAAGTTGCGTGATTTTGCGTATTTAACTGGGTCAACTTTTTGAAGTGCTGCCACTGCTGCTTGGCGCCCGCCAATGATTGGACTAATATGGTCATCGCGTTCTGCTGCTTCAGGAAATTGTTCTTTTAAGTATGTCGCCAACTCTTCGCGGTTAGCAAAGTCGCGTCGCATGTCGTTAGTCATTAGTTAATAAATTAAATATATTGCAAAGTTTATCTTGTGAGATTACAAAATTTTTCTTCTTGTGGAGCGGGCATCCTTGCCCGCCTCTATAGGGGTGTGTATATGGAACGGGCAAGGATGCCCATTCCACAATAACTGTCATACTGGAACGGCAAACGCTAAAATACGAGTAAGTGTGAGTTGATATGGTAATATTTATTACCAAAAACTGTGGAAAATTACTTTGCGAAAAGTTTTATACTTCGTGTTATCCTAGCTTTTTCTCCGGTTCCCTTATTATATTTACTGTTGTCGAGGTTTGGTTACGTCATTCCAATTACTGAGATTCCAGGAATGTTATGTATAAACGGTTGTGTTTCGCAGTCGTTTGTTCATACACCTTTTCGAGGGTATGAATTACTGAATGTGGATAAACCCTTGAAGGAGCTAATTAACTCTTCGATAGATAAGAGCAAAACTTCAATTTTGATTGAAAAATCAAAGTCCCGTTTGACGCTTTACTATAACCAAGTACCTATTAAATCTTATCCAGTGGTGTTTGGCGCCAATCCTATGGGAGATAAATTACACGCAGGAGATAATCGCACTCCCGAAGGATTACTTAAAATTAAAGACTTGTACCCGCATCCACAATGGTCAAAGTTTATGTGGTTGGACTACCCAAACAGGGAATCTTGGAAAAAACACTTACTTGCAAAGTCAGAAGGAGAATTTGATTGGTTTTTGCCTGTTGGTGGAGAAGTTGGAATTCACGGTGTTCCTCTAGGTAGTGACGGAATTATTGATAAACGGCAAAACTGGACTTTGGGATGTCCCTCGCTAAAAAACAAGGATGTTGATGAATTATACGAAGTCGTGCAGCAAGGTACTGTAGTAGAAATATTACCCTAAACTAACTCAGCACTCAGAACTCAGTACTCAGCACTCAACACTATTATGAATTTGTGTATTAACCCGAATTGTGATAAACCGCAAAATTCTGATTCTAATCGCTTTTGTGCGAACTGCGGTTCGGAACTGCTACTTGCTGGACGTTACCGGGTATTGAGGCAACTTGATAGCTGTATTTCTGGTGATACATATGAAGTCAAAGAAGTTGGTAGTGATATATGTAAGGTTTTGCAGGTCTTGACTGTTGACAAACCTCAAGTTGTTGAGTCGTTTGAGAAAACAGCAACAGCACTCAAAGTTATAGATTATCCTGGCATTCCAAAAGTTGAGGCAAACGATTATTTTATTTATTTACCACGCGATAAAGCTGTTCGGTTACATTGTTTGATAATGCAGAAAATCGAAGGTTTAAATTTATATGAATATTTAGCGCAGTCAGATAATAACCATATAAACGAACAGCTAGCAGTTAAGTGGTTACAGCAAGCTGTAAATATTATTCAACACCTTCATAATCATAATTTACTACATTTGCGTATCAATCCATCAAACTTTATAGTTAAAGCCGATGATGACAATTTGGGATTAATTGGTTTTGGTCAACCTCATATACAATCTGAAAAGGTAATTTATAAAGCAATTATTGCTTACACACCACCTGAACAGTTGTATGGTAATGTTGTTCCACAATCTGATATTTTTGCCGTTGCGCGTGTTTTTGCTTTCCTTGTTACAGGTAAAGACCCTAGTAAACACCTTCATATTTACGAACCAAGTTCAAATGAAAAAACTTGGCGCCATTATGCATCACAAATATCACCAAAATTATTAGACTTACTCGATACGATGATGGACGAAGTGCCTATGCAACGTCCAGATACGGATTCAATATTAAAAATATTAACATCGCAGCAGGCGCCATATATAGAATTACCCAACTCTGTTAAGCCATCTTTGTCAATAAAATGGGGAAAGTTTGAAATTAACTTTTTACTATCTTGGGTATTGGCAACTATTACAGGTGTAATGATTGGTGGTTTAATTGGTTTTATTATTGGCTTTGCAACAGAATTTATGGTTGGCGCCATTACTAAAAATGTAACTATTGGGTATATATCTGGTGGCGCCATATTTGGTTTGATAACAGGAATATTAGTAGGAGCAGCACAAAGTCTAGTATTGCATCAGCATGACTATAAATATAAATGGTGGATGCTAGTGACAATATTAGGATTTACAATTGAAGGAATATTGAGTGTGTTGACTGGATATGGCGCCAAAGGTGAAATGATAATTATACCGAGTTTTGCAGTTGGAATATTCCAGTGGTTAGTGTTACTACAATATGTGAGACGCGCATATTGGTGGGTATTAGTAAGTAGCGTTAGCGGTGCTGTTGGAATTGGTGCTTATAAAGCTGTACAGTATTTTTTGGGTAATGCTTACAGTATATTTGGTGGTATTCTAGGTTTAGTTGGTTTTGGCTTAATAACAGGAATTTTTATTCTCCTGTCGTGGAAGGATTAACCAAGGATTTTCAACGTAGGGTGCGTTACGGCATATAATAGCTGAAAAAGAAGCAATAATATAATGCCGTAACGCACCATCAATTAGGTGCTTGCTACAATGATTCAAGGAAAGGGGTTTACAATTAAAGAAAGTAAATTTGATTACTTTTTTGGGCGCGTCGCCTCAAGTCCCAGCAATGAAGCTAGGTCAAGACAAAACTTACAAGACTTAAGCAAGTTAGGAATTGATGAGAGTAATAATGGACAAGAACGTTTAATGCAAATTTTTGAATCTGGTTTGAGTACTTCAGAAATTAAACGGAAAATTAACGAATATGGAATTACAATTATTAAACAAGTTGAAGTTTCAGGCAATGACGTAAAAGGAGTGATTGAAATAGCATACTTCTATCCTGCTGGCGATTTACTAAGCATACCCGAAGTTAGTACGATAATTCCTAAAATATCCAATCAGGAGTAGCAATGAAAATCCACAATATTGAACAATCTCAATTTAAGAAAATCGATATAGCTAGACAAATCCTTTTTGATGAAGATGCACGTCGATTTTCATTAATTGATTTGGGTAAAGAATTTGGTTGTTATGGTTTAAGTTGGAGAAGCGATTTAATTGAGCCGATTATTGTAATATCAGCAAATCAACAAATTTGGATTGGAATTGACCAGCGTCTAGCAGCTATTAATTTAAATACAGGACATATTCTTGTTAGCTTACCCGTGTTAACAAATATTTTACAAATTCAAGTAGTTAATACAGCTACTTTAGTACTTACGGAATCAGAGTTACTGCTTTTTAACTTAGATGGTTCAATCAGATATATTAAAGGTTTGCCTGAATTAGCCTCGAAAATGTTAATTTGTGATTACGAGGTGCAAATTTATGGTGTGGAAGGAGATATTTGGGTAATGGATACACAAACAGGAACTTTTAAGCAATCTCTAGTTGCTGCGTAATCAAGACACATTTAAGTTGCAATACAACCACAATAGTTCTAAACAAAGCTCATTCTCCTTGAATTAAATATTTAAGGCTAATTAAGTATGGGTAGCTCACTACTACCCATTAATAATTATTTTTTAAATCGTTGTACCATATTGGCTACGCGCGTTCCAAGTTTGTGTGCTGTTAACCTATCACCTGGGTCGAGTTCGGCAGGTTTACCACTCATATCTAATGCGCTTTGTCCCATTACTCCCATATAGGAACCTAAGCGGTTAATACCATCATCTTTACCTAAGAGAAAACTAGATAATTCCCCAGGATTAATCCACGTCATACTATGTTGTGCAGCGTTAATTGACATATATAATAAAGTGCTTTGTTTATCACCACTTGGCGAACTCGAATGTGTAAAACCTGCAGCGAGTTTATCTTTCCAACCTTGTTGAAACCAAATTGAACTTGCCGCATCAACAAAAGCTTTAAATTGTGCTGCCACACCCCCCATATAAGTCGGAGAGCCAAATATAATAGCATCGGCGCCATTTAACTTCGCTATCATCGCATCATCTTTCCAGCGACCTTCTTGAATTTGTTCACCAGTAATTCTTAACAACTCAACAGTTGTACCACTAACTTGATTGGCGCCAAGAGCAACAGCTTCCGCCATCAAATGTGTATGACCACTACCTGAAAAATAAATAATTGCGACGGTTCCCATACAATCCTCGTAATACTCTCTCTTGAGATAGCCGAAACCGATAATAAAAGTAAACACCAATCAAAGTAAAGTAGTTACCAAAAAGTAAGTATATAGTAAGGGCGGGTTAACCAAGATTCCAATTCAGTTTTAAAATATTTGTAAACCCGCCCTGTGTAAACTCGCCCCCACAACAACCTAAAATGCACCGCCCTATCTACCTAGACAACCACGCCACAACGCCCGTAGACAAACGTGTAGTAGACGCCATGATACCCTACTTCACCGAACACTTCGGCAACCCATCAAGCATCAACCATCAATATGGATGGGAAGCAGAAGCAGCAGTAAAACAAACCCGCAGCATATTAGCCAAAGCAATAAACGCATCACCAGAAGAAATAATCTTTACAAGCGGCGCCACCGAAGCAAACAATTTAGCAATCAAAGGAGTATCCGAAGCTTACTTCCAAAAAGGGCAACATATTATAACAGTTGCCACAGAACACAACGCAGTACTAGACCCTTGTAAATATTTAGAAACACTTGGATTTGAAATTACCATATTACCAGTTCAAAAAGACGGACTAATTAACTTAGACGAACTAGAAAAAGCCATACGACCCGACACAATATTAGTCTCAGTAATGGCAGCAAATAATGAAATAGGTGTCATTCAACCATTAGCAGAAATAGGCAAAATCTGTCACGAACACGATATTATCTTCCATACCGACGCCGCCCAAGCAATTGGTAAAATACCCCTTAACGTCCAAACATTCCAAATAGACTTAATGTCATTAACAGCACACAAAGTCTACGGACCCAAAGGAATCGGCGCCTTATATGTCCGGCGCCGCAACCCTCGCGTTAAACTAGCAGCACAGCAACACGGTGGTGGACACGAACGAGGAATGCGTAGTGGTACTTTATATACACCACAAATAGTAGGATTTGGGAAAGCCGTAGAAATAGCCCTAGCTGAACAAAAACAAGAAAATAGGCGCCTCACCCAATTACGTAATAAATTATGGGAACCATTATCAAAAATAGAAGGTATTCATTTAAACGGACATCCCACCCAAAGATTACCAGGCAACCTCAATATAAGTATTGAAGGAGTAGATGGCGCCGCATTACTTTTAGGACTGCAATCTATAATGGCAGTATCTTCAGGTTCAGCATGTTCATCAACAACAACGGCACCTTCTCATGTTCTCACAGCATTAGGACACTCAGAAAAGTTAGCTTATGCATCAATTCGCTTTGGTATTGGTAGATTTAATACCGCAGAAGAAATTGATACAGTCGCACAACAAGTCATATCAACAATAAAAAGTTTGCAACGGATGTAACGGATGTAACGGATAGTATGAGCAAATTATCCGTTACATCCGTTTTATCCGTTGCCAGTGTTGCCTATTTTTGGTCGAGACGGGTAGCTTGTTCGATGGCAGCTTTTTCTTTTGCCCTGCGTGCGAGTGGTTGTAATTGTGTAATAGTACAACCTGTTAAAATACTCAAATTTTCTAAACTCATACCCCGCATTAACATTTCAATACGCCAAGTTTGCTGTGCTTGATTAATTAATGGCGCCCCTTCGGGTGTTAAAATATCTTGCGTCCATTTTTCCCAGCGTTGTTGTATATCTAATTGTGATGCAGGCGCCCCAGTTTCATTTAAAAACATTACAGTTTCATTATCTTTACGACTTTTGAGCCATTTAGTTAAAGGATTATTATTATACGAACCGTAGCGTTTACCCATTATCCATTGATTAACAGGTACTTGACGGGTAGATTCGTGAGTAATGATTTGGAGTATATGAGCTTGGGTATCATAGATTTCGTGTGTACGTTGCAAGCTGATTATTTCATCAACAGATAAACCTGCTGCGAATAGTACATATGCCAAAGCATAATCTTGTAATCCTGTTTTTTTGGCTTGCTGTAAAATTTGGTGGACTAAGTTTGCTGGTAAGTCCGCGACTTCTCTACTCATAGCTCCAGTTGAGCTAGTCTTAACAATACTCATGGAAACACTATTAACAGAAGTAGTTGATTTGGACATGGCGCCGTTTAAAAATAGATTTACCGCATTATCTATAAATGTGTCTCGCTCCCAAAGTTCACTTTGCTCAGTTGTAATAGTGAATTTTGTAACGGCATATCCCAAAATAACTACATTAAGCAAACAAGCAATAGTTTCTGATGATAAATTTGTAGTTAAATTTTCTTGCTCGATTACACTAGCTAAATATTGCCCCATAGTTTGATTCACCTGCGCTAAACCATGTCCTAACGCGCGACGATTTTCAATTGGGTATTGACTTGCTTCTCCCACCAATGACCGTATCAACTCTGGTACACGCTCCAATGCAAGTAACACTTTATCTACATATTCCCTTAGAACTTGGTAAGTATCCTCAGAAGGACTTGTAAGCAGTACAAGCGATTCTCCCAAACTTTCAAAGGCGCCTGACTCTTCAATTAACGCTAAAACCAGCCCGTGTTTATTCCCAAACTGCCGAAATAGCGTTACCTCATTGACTTCTGCTAACTCAGCAATTTGCCGAGTCGTAGTATTCGTAACTCCCTGATCAACAAACAATTCAAGTGCTGCTTGCACAAGCCGCTGACGGGTAGAACTAGTTTGGGACATCATAAATTCTCATATTGTAAATAAATTCGCTCGTTGTAAGCACTTAAGTGCTTATTACAAAAATCTTCCCAAAGTTATGCAAGTAGCACTTGCAAAAATCTCAAAGCATTGTTAGTATGAAAATGTAAGTAGCACTTGCACATCTCCACTGTAGCCCAAAACGCAGAAATTCGAGAGTAATTTGCTACATAACCTACCAAAAGAATTTTATGACAACAACATCATCTCCCACCGTCCTACAAGATGGGAAATCTGCCACGCCAAGTATTACATACGTATTATTCTTCGCCTCATTTCACGGACTAGCATTACTAGCTCCTTGGTTCTTCTCTTGGCCAGCACTATTCACAGCAATATTTCTACACTGGTTGTTTGGCAGTATTGGTATTTGTTTGGGATATCACCGACTATTAACCCATCGAAGCTTTCAAGTACCCAAGTGGTTAGAATATATAATCGCGACCATCGGCGCCTTAGCACTACAAGGTGGGCCAATGTTCTGGGTAAGTGGTCACCGTTTACACCATGCTCATACAGAAGACGTAGATAAAGACCCATATTCCGCAAAAAAAGGATTCTGGTGGAGTCACATGATGTGGCTATTCTACCCACGTCCAGAATTTTTTAGCCGTGAAATTTATACTAAAGCGGCGCCGGACTTAGCACGTCAACCTTTCTATCACTGGCTTGACCGTAATTTCTTGTTATTACAAATTCCTTTAACATTAGCACTATATTTAATCGGTGGTTGGTCTTTCGTAATTTACGGAGTATTTGTAAGAGCCGTCGTATTATGGCACTCAACTTGGTTTGTAAACTCAGCAACACACACCTGGGGTTATCGCACTTTTGATGCCGACGATAACGCACGTAACTTATGGTGGGTATCAGTATTAACATACGGTGAAGGATGGCACAACAACCACCACGCTTATCCAAACGTCGCAAAAGCAGGGTTCCGTTGGTGGGAAATAGACGTTACCTGGTGGAGTATTAAAGCCTTAAAAAGTTTAGGTCTAGCCAAAAAAGTTGTAATGCCCCCACAACTATAGAGCATCATAACAATTGTGGCACAGGCATCCTGCCTGTGCAGTCATATTTTTTACCAAAGAAACCACGAGAATTCACAGACAAAAAATGTAGAGACGTAACATGTTACGTCTCTACAAAATGTTTGTAATATTAACTAGCTACTACTCATCTGCTGCACCTCTTCTACAGTCAGCGATAGAATCTGAGCAACTTGCTCTACACTCATCCCCATTTGTAACAACTGAAGTGCTGCGTTTAACTTTGTTTGCCGTTCAGCATCTGCACGTTGCCGTTCAGTATCCGCACGTTGCCGTTCCGCTTCCTGTGGTAGCAACACCAGATTTCCGGACTCGTCGTAAAACCTTAGCCAAACTGCATCATCATCTTCAATTACTCCTTGCCAGGTTCCTAACCAAAGCTTTAAAGTCTCGCACCATACCCACCCGGAGGGATTTTCTTCAATAGGTTGATAACCTTTGTAACTATCCAGGCGCCATCCTTGTAATGAGTTGGCTTTATAGGGATGGAAAACAAAATAATCTTTGGTTTTAAATACTTTTTCGTACAGGTCTTTTTTAGTTCCAAAGTCTGCAACTTCTGTTGTGTCAGAAAGTAACTCGATAATTACATCTGGATAACGTCCGTTTTCTTCCCACACTACCCAACCTAAACGTGCTGGGTCTGGTGGGACATCTTGCACTACAAAAAAGTCGGGGCCTTTAAAATCTTTGTTCTTGACTTGTTGACTACTATAGTAAACAAACATGTTGCCACCAACAAAATAGTCGTTTCTTTGTACAAAGTGATGCCTGATAGAACTAATTAACGTATTTATGGCGACACGGTGACGACTGCTTTCCAAGGGTTCTCCATCATCAAATATTAAATCAGTTGGTGGCATCGGGGGTTGCCACACTTCGGCGCCTGAATCTTTTACTAAGTCTTGACTATCACTGACTAACTTTTGAGGTGTAGAAGCAACTTGTTGTGGTGTCATAAAATCTCACTTTGGGTAACGGCGCCACCGTGTCGGATGTTAAAAACTTATGTACTATTATATCTATAAGTTGAGTTGGATAAGATAACTCAACGGGGAGGCGCCTGTTTGATTAGATAACTCGGTCAAGCGAACAAGCGATATACAGGGTTTTATGCAGCACCTGGACATAATTTTAGATTATTTAGCAAAATCAATTTTCTACCAGAAGTACGTAGACGCTTCAGAGCATCCTTAGTAGCATCATGAACGTGACCATCAGTGGCTAACGTGCCATCATAGTCAGTGGCACTCGACAAAGTAACGTATGATTTAAGTCGATATTCGCTGTTTTGTTAATTAAAATTTAATCTTTGTCTAGAGTTACTATAGTTTTTCCATAAATTTATCCAGCTTGAGACATAATCCAAATGCCATACTTAGATTCTCTATCAGAAATCCGTAAATTTATTACAGAATGCACGAAAGCCGAAATTCTGTGGTTAGATACTGAAGTTGCAGATTTTAGAACAAAAACTCCTAAATTATCATTGATTCAGGTTCTTGATGACCCTAATGATATGAGTGGTGAGAGAATATTTATTTTGGACGTACTCGAACAACCTGATGCGGTGAAAGATTTTATTAGCAGCATTATGATAAACGAGAATATCGAAAAAGTATTCCATAATGCAAACTATGACTTAAAATATCTTGGCAGTAGCAAAAAAGCGAAGAATGTTACCTGCACGCTAGAGATGGCGAAAAAAATTCCTTATCATATATTGCCGTTACGCGATTATAAATTACAAACTTTAGCTCGTGAACTATGTAATTTTGACGACATTGATAAAGAACTGCAAACTAGTGACTGGGGAAGGCGCCCTTTAAGCGATGACCAAATAGAGTATGCTATTCTTGATTGTATTTATTTAGCTCAGATTCACCAAGCATTATTAGAGTTAAATGAAGAAGTAAGTCCTGACCCTCAAACAGATGATATTGTGTCTTTAACAACAAGATACAAGCAAATTGAAGACCAGTATAAAATTTTAAATTCAGAGTATGAGCATTTGCAAGAACGTCTCAAAAAGGCAATGCAAGCGCAAAATATAACAGAAACTTCAGATTTTAAATTAAGCAGTTACGAACGTACAACAGTCAAAGTACCACTTGGAGAACTAGTCAAGTTAGTTGAACAAGGTATAGAAATAGACTTTCCTATAACTCTTACGAAAGAGATACAAAAAAATTTGGGTGAAAATCTTGAACAATTAAATGTTGATATCGAAACAATCGCCAGTTTACGATTAAATCCTAAAAAAAATGAAGATGATTTTTAATAATATGTTTTCAATGTAAAATTAAACACTCATAAATTAAAGAAAATTTGTTTAAATATTTATAGTATATTTATTTAAATCAAATGTAAATAGAACTAAAATTCGATAATGCCTCTAAAGTCAACCAACATTAATACCAAGGATATTAAGTATTTATACTCTTTGTAACTATTCGGGATAATCTACTTATTCTTTATACCGACATATGAACTTGTGGTTGTTTAAGCGAAAGTCATCAAGGGCAAGCAAAACAGGTATTGTAGTTATCCTGACAGTATTAGTCGTTACTACAATCACATCTTGTAGCCAACAAAGTAATAATGATGTGTTAGTAACAGAAATAGGAGTTACTTCACCAAAAAATGCACCAGCCAAGCCAACGAAACCTGCTGACTTCTTTGCAATTGGATTGCAACGACAAAGCAAAGGTGATTTACGCGGCGCCATAGCAGCTTATAATCAAGCAATTAAACTCAATCCGAAATACGGCGCCGCTTATAATAGTCGTGGTTTAGCTAAGTTTGATTCGGGTGATAAACAAGGTGCCATAGCAGATTATAATCAAGCGCTACAAATTAATCCAAACGATGCTCAAGCTTATAACTACCGAGGTAATGTTCGTGCATCGCTCGGTGATAATAACGCTGCAATTTCAGATTACAACGAAGCGATTCGGATTAATCCTAATTATGCCGATGCTTATAATAACAGAGGTAACGCGCGTGCAGCATTAGGAGATAGAAACAGTGCTCTTGCCGATTACAATAAAGCTATTGAACTAAATCCTCAATATTCAGTAGCTTATAACAATCGGGGAAATGCTCGTGCAGCCCAAGGTGATACAAACGGCGCCATTGCTGATTATGATGAAGCTATTCGTATAAATCCAAATTTTGCCGCTGCATATAATAACAGAGGAAATGCACGTGCAACATTAGGAAATAAACAAGGCGCCATTGCCGATTTACAACGCGCAGCAGATTTATTTCAAAAGCAAGGTTCACAGCAACTTGCGAAACTTGCTACTAATACTTTAAACCAACTTAAATAAGAGTTTTTAACTTTATATAAACCCGGTTTACACCAAATGTATTCGGGTTTATTTTTATTATAATTTCTTCATTTTGAAACTGAAAAATCGTAATTGTAACTACACACATATATATAAAACGTAGATAATATTATATGAATATAATTGGTTGGTTAGTCAGCTAATTCTTCAGTTCACCAGTGGTGTTTAAATATCATTTCAATTAAATCAAAATTCTGCGTTAAATTCATATCAAGGAGTTTGCCATGCAAGGACGTATGTGCTGGTTATCACGAGATGGCGAAGATAGTGAAAAAATATTGCATTTGCAAACTGAAACAAGTCATGGATGGCGCCCGTATACAACATTTCCACAATTTGCTGCGCCTGACCATGCTTTACCAGGCAGTTCTAAAGGTTTGGCAACTTTCCAAAAGTTATTAAAAGCAGGTTGGACTGTAGTTCCTAGTAATATGGCACACCAATAATTATCTTGTAGATATTATCTTGTGGATATTATCTTGTGGAATGGGCATCCTTGCCCGTTCTAAACCTAGGGGCAAGCAAATATGTACACCCCACAAGCTAGGCAGCAGGCTTATGCTGTTCAAGACGCTCGGCAATCCATACTTTTATAATTGATTGTCGTGTAACACCAATGCGTGCAGCTTCTTTGTCTAATGCTTCGATTACCCATATAGGAAAATCGACGTTGACTCGTCGTTGCTCATGAGTAGTCAACAAAGCGTAGTAAATCGTAAGAAAAACTCGTTTTTTGCTGTTCACTTCGCAAAACTCCTCTGTAGTCGTAACCAGTAGCAAGCGAGTCTTAGACTCAACCACATGGTACGTAGTATGGTAGGAATTTTACAGGCAGACTACCCTGTGCCTGATACAATGAATGTGGTCGTTGCATACCGTTCTAGATTCATTGCATACCCAATCTATTACTAAACTAGGCTTTCCGCAGTACATTCATGTGCGTAGCAAAGACCGCGTTAGTTCTATGTCGTAATATTGCTTTTAATCCGATGTTTCGAGCAGCATTCAAACCGGAATGAGCAGAATAACAATATACAATATTTTGTGTCAAAGTGAAGTACATTGTAACCAACTTTGTATTTTTACTTGTATTAGCGCGGAGAGAAAAGAGTTTCTTAAGTCCGGTGTCTCTGTGGTCAATAAAATCACATGTAATGCACAGGCTTTTCGGCCTGTGCTACGAGTATTTAAATGTTCTAAGTAGTTCGCGGACTTTTGCTGCTGATTCTTGTTTAAGTGCTTCGGAGGCAATGGTTTCTGCTTCAATAAAGCTTAATTGGGTGATTGCTTTTTTACAGCGAGGAATAGCTTGAGGATTTAAGCTTACGTCGTCTAATCCTAGTCCTATTAATATAGGTGTTGCTATTGGGTCTGAGCCAAGTTCACCACATAAGCTAACAGCAATTCCGGCTTTGTGCGCTGCTTTTACTGCTTGTTGTACCATTCTTAGTACTGCTGGATGGAGTGCATCGGCTAAACTTGCGACTTGCGGGTTGGTACGGTCGCAAGCCATAACATATTGACTTAGGTCGTTAGTACCAATGCTGAAAAAATCAACAATTGGCGCCAGTTGGTCAGCTATTGCAACTGCTGATGGTACTTCTATCATTATTCCGACTTTGATTTTATCGTTGAAGGGAATTTCTTTTTGTTGTAGTTCTTGTTGCACTTCTAGTAAAATGGCTTTTGCGGCTTTTAGTTCTCCAACGGTGGCAATCATTGGAAACATTACTTTTATATTACCTTCAGCACTCGCGCGCAATATTGCCCGTAATTGAGTTTTGAATAATTCTGTTCTATCTAAACAAAATCTTATTCCCCGCCATCCTAAAAATGGGTTGTTTTCTGATGGTAAGTTTAAATACGGTACTGGTTTATCACCTCCAATATCGAAGGTACGGATTATTAAAGGACGTGATTCAAGTACTTGGGTGATACCTTGATAAACTTTTAGCTGTTCTTCTTCGCTAGGTGGTGTTTTGCGTTCAAGATATAAAAATTCTGTACGCAGTAACCCAACACCTTCTGCTCCCATGCTTATTGCGACTTTAGCGTCTGCGACTCCTCCAATATTCGCATATACAACAATCCGGCGCCCATCTGTAGTTATGGCATTTTTATGAGCGTTGCGAAATGCTCTCTGCTCTGAGCTTTGCCATGCAGAACGTTGCGCTTCAATAGCTGTAATAATATCTACACTCGGTTCTACCCATACGTTTCCTGTACCACCGTTGAGCGCGACTATTGTACCATCTGCTACTCTTAATATACCTTCGGGAACACCTACAACTGCCGGAATTCCTAGACTACGGGCAATAATTGCTGTGTGCGATGTAGCACTACCTGCTGTCGTACAAATACCTAAAACTTTGCTCGTATCTAACTGAGCGGTATCTGAAGGAGTCAGGTCTGTAGCAATTAAAATAGATGGTTCGGTTAAATTGAGATGTGCTGCTGCAGTTCCTAATAATAATCTTAATACTCGTTGTCCTACATCAATAACATCAGCAGCGCGCGAGCGTAAGTAAGAGTCGTAATGAGTACGATATTGATTGGTAAGTTCTTCAACTACAGCTTGCCATGCCGAAGCAGCATTAATATGTCGAACATATATATAGTGGTGTAGTGCTTCTAAAATAACTGGGTCGTTTAAAAATAATAAGTGCGCGTCGAATATTGCCGCTTCTGTATCACCTATTTGGGTTGATGTCTGGGATAGTAGTACTTCTATTTCAGTTGCTGCATCACTAAGAGCTTTTTGTAAAAATTCCCATTCTCTATCTGGGTTATCTATATAGTATTGCTGTGACTGAACGCTTGGAAGTTGATGGCGAACTAAAGGCGCCATTGCATAGCGAAGACTAGGAGCAATAGCAACACCAGGAGATGCGGGAATACCTCGAAGCGTTGGTGCCGCTGTTGATATAAATGTTTCATCAGGAGTCGCGTGAATTTGTGACTCATGAAGTGGAGTATCACCTTCACCAAAGTTATTCTCTACCAAAGCTTGTAAAGCAGCTATTGCCGCATCAGCATCGGCGCCTGTAGCAGAAATTGCTAACTCATGCCCATGACGTACCCCTAACATTGCCACTTGGTTAATACTATCTGCGCGTACATAACCAGTATTTTTAGTTAAATTTTTAACTTTAATTTGGGCTTCAAAACGCGAAGATGTAGCAACGAATTGTGCCGCAGGACGAGCATGTAGCCCCATACGGTTACTGACGGCTATATGTATCTCTTTTGTATATTCTTCTTTGAAATATATTTCTGAGGGTTCTTCGATATGCTCTGGTTGCTGTGTTGTAGGTACGTTAATACCCAACTGTGAAGCTTTAGCAGCTAAGGCGCCGCGTGCTTCAGCCAAAACTTGTTCGATGCTACCACCAGCAGCAGCACAAACAACAGCAGCGACGGCGCCTTCAACAAGGGGAGCTTCACAAAGACGAATGTTATTGCGTTGCTCTGGTAATAAAAACTCTAGCGCCATTTCCGCACTCATCAGAGCGCTACCCATATCCATTAGAACAATAACACCAGCATCGCTGTAAACGGTCTCAATAGCTTGATGCACTTGCATGACATCA
Source organism: Dulcicalothrix desertica PCC 7102 (assembly GCF_003991905.1). Lineage (GTDB taxonomy): Bacteria > Cyanobacteriota > Cyanobacteriia > Cyanobacteriales > Nostocaceae > Dulcicalothrix > Dulcicalothrix desertica. The sequence continues at coordinate 122,811 of NZ_RSCL01000004.1, forward strand.
GTACCAAGCGGGTTAAGAGCATCGTCTACTCCACCAGCAACTGCCAGGGGAACTTGACCTTGAACCATCTGTGCTGCTAGTTCCCGCACACCAAGAGCGAGTTGCTTGCTGTGAGAAACAATGACAATTCCAACCACTGTTTGCGGTAATAAGCACTTTAGTGCTTCCATAAAATAAGGACTGCTTGGATAAGATAAGGACTGAAGTCCTTACAACGAGTATTCTTTCATTCTTACAAACTATCGCAAAGACACTTCAACATTAAGAAACATGAAGCGGCGCCAGGGTCCTGATGTCCAACACTACGTTCACCCAAATAACTAGCACGACCCTTTTTAGCTTGTAACATCGAAGTCTCTTGAAGCGCTTGTTCAGCCCTATCTATTGCTTGTTGCATTGCCACACGCATTAGTTTTCCTTCACCTACAGCTTTTTCATAAACTGTTACTGCTGGGTAAAGTACATCAAGCATAGTTTTATCACCTAGCTGAGTTTTACCGCGCTCCATAACTCCATCTAAACCAGCTTTGAGCAGGTCTAACATATCACGCTCATCAAGTTCATCCTTATCAGCGACAGCAGCCGAAGCGCGCAGAAAAAATGTACCATACAACGGCCCACTGGCGCCTCCGATACTAGAAATTAAAGTCATACTTACCGCTTTTAAAATACTGCCAATATCTTTAGATGAGTAAGTCGGCAATTGAACGAGTAGCTTTTTAAAGCCACGCTCCATATTAATACCGTGGTCAGCATCACCAATAGCAGCATCTAATTCAGTCAAATATTCTTTATTTTGTTCAATTTTGGTTGCAAATCGCTGCAACCACCGCAAAACTTGTTCAGTGTTCATTCAACGTTTTAGTTATAATTATCTATTTTGATTAAACCCCCCAACAAAAACTTGGAGTTTTTACAGGAGCATCCCACAACTTAATCATCTCATCATCTAATTTAAGTAAAGTTATTGAGCAACCTTGCATCTCCAAAGAAGTAATATAGGGGCCAATCAAGGTGCGAACGATATGTAAATCCCTACCAGCACAAATTTGAGCTAACTTTCTATAGATAATATAAAGTTCTGAAATAGGGGTTCCACCCATACTATTAATAAAAGCTAAAAATTTATCGCCTTTTTGAAAAGGTGAGCTACACAACTCCACATCAACCCATTTGCCATTATCCACATCCCACTCGCGGACAGTACGCTTATACGCACCATCATCGAGAATCGACAAAGCCAACATCGATGTTATCTCATTCGCGGGCAACATATCTATACGCTTTCTGCCAGGTTCGCCGTGAATCCCAATACCCACCTCCATTTCCGAGGCGCCTAAATTAAAAGTTGGAGACATCCGTACAGGAACAGTACACGAAGACAAAGCTATACCCATACTGCGTCCATTTAAACTAACTCGGCGACACAAATCAGCAACTTGCTGTAAATCATACCCTTGCTGCGCCGCCGCACCACAAATTTTCTCCGCTAGTACTGTAGTTCCAACACCTCGGCGCCCTTGAGTAAACAAACTATCCTTAACAGCCACATCATCATCAATCAAAATATTAAGCACGCGCATACCTTCAGAGTAAGCTATCTCAGTAGCCATCTCGAAGTTCATCACATCACCACTGTAATTTTTAACTATATATAAAATCCCGGCGCCGCCATCAACTTGTTTTGCAGCTTCCAGCATTTGGTCAGGAGTTGGGGAAGTAAAAACCTCACCAGGACAAGCAGCATCAAGCATACCCATACCTACATACCCCCCATGCATCGGTTCATGACCACTACCCCCACCAGAAATAATAGCCACCTTACCCTGTATTGGTGCATCCGCGCGGTACACATAAGTAGGGTCAAAGTTAACTTTTATTAAATCCTCATGTGCAATTGCCATTCCCTCTAGACTCTCGCGTACAAAGTCTTCAGGTTTATTAATCAGCTTCTTCATAGCCGTTACTCCTGGTTCTGGGCGCCGAAACCCTCCACTTGTCAGATTACCATGTTGTATCCATCTTGTGGGGTGGGCTTTAGATTGCCCGCCTTGCTTGATGAACGGGCTAGAAGCCCATCCCACAAAAGTAATTGGATATTTTTTATTGGAAGACTTCGGAGAAACGCCTTTTTTGAAAGATATCTTAATGGTAAAATGAAAGGCAACCGTTTCGTTGGCGATGCTCAATTAAGGAATATTGATTACTTAGAGATAATTTACCCAGAAACGATAAGTGATAAAACCATTTTAAAAAGAAGCTTCATGGTACGTACAGCAGATGGAAATGTTAATAGACCTTTTAGTGAGATACTAAAATGAAAAGTCAATTTAAAGATATTGTATACAAAACTGACACATTTGGATTTAAAGAAGAAACTGGCTCTTGGGATATCGAATTAGGCGTACCTGATGACCAAAATATACCTTATTTAAATAATTATGTTTATGAGTTAATTAAAGTATTTTTATCTGCATTTGAAAAGTTGTGTACACCGATAGAGATTCGTTATAGTACTATAATTTTTGATTTAAATGGCAAAATCGAAAAAGCACAAGAGGGAGAAGTTTTAATTATTCAAGGAAAAAGTCATACACAGATTTTCCAAGAACTAAAATTGTCTTTAAACAATCCAGAAACGTGTTTATTTACCACGATTTTTATTGACTGCGACTTACATGTATATATTGAAGAGCCAAAAAATATAATAAACAGAAATATATCAAACTCTTTTCGTATACCTAAAGCAGCAACATTTTATTTTGGCTTTGTAATCGAACCATCAGAAGATAATGAAGAAGTGTTAATACCAACAGACAGTAGCATTAGCTTTGAAACTTCAACAGATATTTGGGTGGAAAGGACATTAGACCAGCTAAGTTTACATTGGCAAGATAATCACTACTATGCAGCAAAAACTCAACCATTGTTAGAAGAAGCGCTACGTAAATGGGAAACACTAGTTGGAAAACCAATTTGTGAGTGGAACTCTCGCTATTACCGTGACCAAATCTTTAGATACGGTTTTAAATCTTCTAATCAACATTCTTAAGTGCAAACCATTTTCAATTTATAACTTTTTTTGCATTTTGATATGCGGCACACCAGTTGTACCGGAAAAAAAAACTTCGCCAACAGTTTCAAAGCCAGCGTTTTGATAAAATTGTACTTTTGTAGTCCTAGCATTGAGAGTTAACAGACTTGCACCTCGCTCAAGTGCTACTTTGCTCAAAGTTTGAAGAATATTCATTCCTAACCCTTGTCCTTGAAACTCAGGCATAACAACCATTTGATAAATTTGAAACTCCTGTAAACTGTTTTGACCTAATCGACCATAAGCTATAACACTGTTTCCTGGGTCAGCTATAATAGCAACATGCGAATCCTGTTTTTCTTGAGGCTCAAAAATTGAGTCAAACGGGATATTATGTTCTTGATAAAATAAACGATATCGAAGTTGAGCAGCTTGGTAGTACTCATCACTACCGTACTCAATAAACTTTGTTTGATAATTCACAGCATCCTAAATTAATGTTAAAGCGTTATATTTAGTCTATAATAGACCAAAAAAGTTTATCTTAGTACTTTATATTTAATAGGCGCCTTTTTACTAAATTATTTAAAGATGCGCCTGTATCAAAGCAAAATCTTTTATTTTGGTTATGTTACTGGGTCTAGGGGCCTCAAAAGTATATTTATTAATAATTTTTAATTCTTTCTTTGTGTCCTTTGTGTCTAAGAAAGCGGGAAATCCTGCGGATAATGTGGTTCATTTCTCTTTCTTCGCTTTGCGTACTTTGCGTCCTTTGCGGTTCGTTACACCAACGTTATTTTTGACAAATCAATTAGGAACGCTTCCGGCGCCTCAAAGCAAATCTCTCTTACTCTTGTCTCTCACTAACTTTGCTACGATAAAAACCTTTATAGAGGCAAATTCTCTCTGTGAACTCTGTGTCTCTGTGGTAAATAATAATTATATTCAATGCACAAGCGAGATGCCTACGCTACGAATACTACAAGGAATAGCTAAAAATATAAAAATTCGTAGGTTGGGTTGAGGGAACGCCCTTCGGAGTTCTCGCTTATGAAAACCCAACAATCATAAAGCTTTGTTGGGTTACGCAAAGCCTCCACCCAACCTACAATCTTTATAGAGGCAATTTCTCTCTGTGAACTCCGTGTCTCTGTGGTAAAGAAGATTATATCTACTGCACAGGCGAGACGCCTATGCTACAATTTCAATACAAGAATTTTCCCCTCTCTTTGTGGGAAAGGGGTTGGGGGAGAAGTTTCAAAATATATTACTGTTCTTCTTTCGCCAAACTTGAGGCGTGCAACTTCAGAAAACTATCAAACGAATACCAAGCGAGTACATACCAAGGAATAATATCTAACTGCAAACCTTGAAGCATGAGTTTGCGAATTGATAAACAACCTAGTCCTAATGGAAACAGAAAGCGCAAGTCAACTACTCCATCGGTTGATTTTTTGACTTGTTTGTTTAAATTAATTACTGTGCTAGCTACTCCATCTGCTACTTCAGATTTACCTCTACCGATATCACCAAAAATTATTCCTAGGTCTTGAAGTGCGGTGTGTACGTTTTCTAAACTATCTTCACCTTCGTGCTGGATGGTTATACTACCTTGTGATACGTTTGTACGTACTTGTTTGATGTTGGGATGCGATTGTAAAGCGCTGGAGATTCGCTGCATTTCTTCGATTTTGCGATGTTTGTTGCCTACTCGCAAGCGTAATCTTCCTGGTGTGTCGCTAATTAATTTTGCCGTGATTTGAGCAGTATTTTTAATGTTTTCGGCAGTAATATCTAAGACTGCGGGTTGTTCGAGTTTGACTGGTTTTGATGGTTTTATTTTTGGTGGTTTTGATGTACTAACGAATCCGTTTTTTGACATTGTGCTGCCCTCTATCATGATTTTTTCGCTTGATATAAAAATCCTATTTTATTTTTTAAGTAAATGTATGTGAGCCATAGCCCCACTTACTTTTTTGTCTTTACATTTTTTAATATTAAGAAATAATAAGAGGCAGTTGCCGTTTAAGGACATTTACTGCCTTTGGGAAACTTGTAAATAAAAAGTATCAAAATTTTCTTGTGGGGTGGGCATCCTTGCCCGCCGCTAGTATTAGGCATTTTTTTCTGCCTTAGTATTAATGGGCATTTTAGTAAACACTTTGAAGATTAAACGGGCAAGGATGCCCGTTCCACAAAGGAATTTACCTAACCGTGGTCGTGGTCGTGTGTTTCTGGATGACCACTTGCTTCAAAAGCGGGGAGCTGTTTTGAATCAGCTATTTCTGCTCTTGCTTCAGCTACCATGTCTTCCCAGGTTTCACCAAGTTCTGCAAAGGCGCCTTTGCTTTTTTCGTACAGTACTATGCCACCTTTAATTAAGGTTTTAGCGAATGGTTTACCAACGTTTGCTACTACTGGAATAACAACGGGCGCCAGTAATACTGCACCAATACCAGCGATAATTCCAGGGGCGCCTGCATCTTCAACGAAATCTGTGATTTTAGCCATTTCGATTTTCCTCCAATCGATTAATTAATTGTGATAAAGCTGTCTAGTATATAGTCGTTGAAACAACTACTTCATCTCTCTGTGTACTGAATTAAATGCAAGCAAGGAGTTATTAATCAGTTAAAACTACTAACTCAGCACTCAGCACTCATTACTCAGCACTCTTCTTGAGCATTGGACGTAAGGCATTAACACCTGCAACTACTGTTGAACCATTGTTGACAACGGTAGCTGTGAGGGGGTTAAGTCCAAATATCGCTGCTACTACCAATGCGGCAAGATTAGGTATGGCGATAATACTTGTGTTTTGTTGAATGAGCTGTTTGGCTTTACGAGCAACTTCAATGGCTTCGAGTAAACCTTGCAAGTCATTGTTCATTAACACTAAGTCTGCTGTCTCGCGCGCAATATCGGAACCGTTAGCAAAGGACACTGAAACATCCGCATATGCTAATGCGGCTGAGTCGTTGACCCCATCACCAACGAATGCGACTGTTTTACCAGATGCGTGCAACTCTCGAACTACGTCGGCTTTTTGCTCTGGGAATGCTTCGGCATGGGTATTTTTTGGAGAAATGCCTAATTCTGCTGCTACAGCGCTTGCCGTCCGTTTGTTGTCTCCGGTAAGCATGTGAACATCTATACCTTCAACTGTTAACAGCGATTGAACTACTTTTTTGCTTTCAGGACGAACTACATCACTATGTTCTATTATACCCTGTAATTCTCCATTTGTGGCAACAAATATTGCAGATGCAGCTTTTTCTTCTAAAGCATCAAGTGCTGACATGTCAACGTTTTCTTGACGTAAAAAGCGTTCGCTACCGACGTATACTAATTTTCCGTCAATAATAGCTTCTACACCTAAACCTAGTTGATATTCCCACTTTTCACGGGTGAGAAAATCTATTTGTTCCTGTTCGGCGTGACGTACTACTGCCTCTGCAACTGGGTGTGTTAAACGCATTTCGGCTGTGGCAGCTAGAGCAAGTACATAATTTGCAGATACTTCTGAATTGAAGCTTCTAACATTAGTGACACCAATTTCACCTTTTGTTAAAGTACCTGTTTTATCGAATACTATGGTGTCAATGCTTGCTAGCTGTTCTAATGCGCGTCCACTCCGAATTAAAATGCCTCGACGTGCTGCATACGTAAGTGCTGCTAAAACTGTAGTGGGAACGCATACACGAATGCCTGTTGCAAAATCAAGGGTGAGAATACTAGCTGCACGTGCTGGGTTTCTAGTCAGTGCAAATACAGAACCGCTGAGTAATAATGTTGGTACTACTGCTTTTTCTGCTATTTTTGCTGCGTAATTCTCCATACGAGTATCATGAACAGGTGCCTGTTGCATAAGCTCAATAGTCTTACCTACGCAAGTATCATTACCTACACGCTCTGCGACTATATATATTTGACCTTCGCGAACTAAGCTTGATGCATAAACAGTTTGCCCTTCACGCTTACTTACGGGCATTGATTCACCTGTAAGCTTTTGCTCGTCGAATAAAGCTTGACCACGTAAGATAGTGCCGTCTACAGGTACTTGTTCCCCAGGATACACAATAACAGTGTCACCCTTTTCTACTTCTTCAATCGGAACTTGTACTTTTTCGCCATCACGTTCTACCCAGGCAAATTTTCCTAATGATGAGAGTAAGTCGAGAGTTTGCTGTGCAGATGAACGCGCGGTACGGTCGCGAATATTCTCTCCAATTTCAATTAACCCAAGCATTAGCGCAGGTGTGAGAAATTGACCTTGTACGGTGGTTATGGCTATTGCCATAAAGTCGAGAAATTCGATATTGAATTTACGTTCGTTGTAAATTGCTGAAAATGCGCGTTTGGCTACTGGTAATGTCGCTAAAGCAATGGTTGAGGCAGTTAATAATGGTGATATTGATAAACCAAGAGGCCCACCTAAGACAGCTAAGGTTGCTGCTACTGCTGAAAACTTCCAACTTGGAATTCCGTTTTCTTCTTCAGAAGCAGGTGCAGAAGCTTTTTTTGTCTTGAGAACAGCAACATCTGTGGCAGCTTGCAAAATATGACCAATGTGTGCGCGCATTAAAGCTGTGTTTCCGAAGCTAGGTTCGTAATTTACAGTTAACGATGCTGCTGCTGGTTTTACCTTTACGGTTGTTACATATTTATCTGCTTCTATTAAACTCAGCAATCTTTGCGCGTACTCCGCATCTTCTTTTAAATGTGGAACTCGTAAGCGCAGTCTTCCTGGAGTTTCATGGATGACGCTGTAATATACTTTGAGACGACTCGAACTTTTAGTATTTTTGACTAAAGTTACTTTGCCTGACTGTACATGGTCAGGAGGTGCCGCCTTCAAAGACTGAACGGCGGAGGGTAATATCTTTGCTTGAACCATTGCTCTTTTAATGTCATAAAAAATGGGTGAACAGTTTGGCCGCTTGTTAATAAACAAATGGCTAGTAGCTAATAGCTAGTAACAAACTATGACCTATCCTGCATGAGGATAAATTTAGTTTGGTAATCTACATACAAAAAGACAACAATTAAAAGCAGTATTGAGATGAGTTATCAACTCTACTTACCTGGGACTCAATTAAATATTTGATTGTATTTAGTTGTTCTATTTGATTGTAGAAATCTATAGAAAAATCTTATTCGATTTTACTCAAAGCAGAAGCCTTGAGATATCGTGCAATCGAACTTTGAAAAAGTACAAACCTGTCATTTATGATTTGTCCTTGTGTTGATGAACTTTACAGAGGAAACTAATTAATCGGATAATGAGCTACTACGTCGATTAAAACGTTAATAAAAGGTGGCTTTAGGTCAGCAATTAATGAACTTACTCCGTTGCTTGTTGCTCCTAAAGTTGCGTCGGATGCACTTAGCTGACTCATACCGTTGTTTGACTGATTTATTGACTTAATGACAGCTTCTGCTTCCACTGTTTGTGGTCGCGATAGGACTATATTTTTATTGTCAATTTTTTTTTCTATTTGCTGTTCAACTGGTTGTGTCGTTGAAACTGCGTTCCTGCTTTCTGATGCCAATTGAATTAAATTAACCCAATAAGACACATCTAATGATGCTGGTTGATATGAAATTGCAATTGACGCTGCGTCAGTCTTTAGTCGCACATTGGTTGCTTTTGATTCATTATTCAACATATTCTCTAGGCGCCGTGCATAAGCTTTATCTTTGCCTATTCGAGGTACATTGAATCGAATTCTTCCCGGAATCGAATGCATAATGCTGTAATCTACATTAGCATTAGTTACAACATCATCCAGACTCCGTTCAATAGTAGATGTTTTGTCCACTTTTGACACCAAGGGTTGAGATGTACGATTGGTTGATTTACCTTCGTTTTTATTTTCTGGTTCAGCTTTTAAAGCTTCTCGGAAACTACTTATTGTACGCCTTGTTACATCAGATGTCAACATACAAATTGGAATTGATGCTAAACCAGTGACTCCAAGTCTGGATGTGATGGCTAAACCTGTAAGTAAAGGAATTAAATCTATTCCTTGCTCTTTCCAAAATTCAACAGACTTCCACGCTGCGAAGGGGTCTACCTTATTCTTATTATCTGGCTCGCTCAAACGGCGGACACCATATTTTTCTAAAATTTCTAATAGCTGCGACTGTGCTAGTACCTCTTTGTCAAACGCAATGACTAAATTTTGCGTTTCCTCGTTCCAGGTAACTTGCTTTATTCCTTTTAGCTTTCGCAATTCTTCTACAAGAGTATGTAACAACTCTGTACTACTCTCAGTTGCACGAATTCTAATTCGTTCTGCTGTTACATGAACCACTTGCAAATAAGCCACACCTTGCTGCACTGCTTGTGCCTCTTTTTGTATGGTTTGATAAAATTCATCGCTTTGCACCTTAATTGAGACTCCATCAGGAGGATCATCTCTCTGATTACTCAATTCGCGACTACTAATGGTTTGTGTCATTTTACGCTATTACCCGATAACCCTGCATCTAATGAGGTTAACAACTTATTAAGTTTAACTTAATAAGTTTGTAATTGTCACTACTTTTAACAATTATTTTTGAATCATAGTTTATCCGAATTCTGTAGTTTCTGATACTCTTCTTCGGATATTAACTCTTTTGTACTTTCAACGCGGTCTAAAAAGACGATGCCATCAAGGTGGTCATACTCGTGTTGAAAAATACGTGCGACAAAATCCACTAGCTTTACATTTTTTGAATCACCAGTTATATCAGTATATTCCACAGTAACCGACTGATATCTCGGCACGAGTCCGCGAATACCAGGAACGCTCAAACACCCTTCCCAACCCTTAACTGTTTCCGCAGAATGCTCAATTATCTTAGGATTAATCATAGCGATTGGTTCCATAAAAGGAGCATTTGGATACCGGGGGTTCGGGCGAGAAGCTACAATAAACAAGCGATAGTTAACTGCGACTTGAGGCGCCGCAATGCCAACACCGTTTGTTTCTGTAAGAGTTTTCATTAAATCATCAATTAGCTTTTGAATGCGAGTATCTTTAACATTGTTAACTTCATACGATGATTGACGTAATAATGGATTGCCTAGCTTAATAATCGATAACGACTTGCTCATTTTATAAACTCCTTCAAACTTTAGATATATACCTTAAGAAAGAGATACATAATTTTATTAATTCAAACAAATTAGATGAAAATCTAACATCTTTTTATCCCCCGGTTGGGGGATAAAAGTATACATTTATATTTATTGTCTAGCTTGCCGTTGTACGGGGAAAGCAGCAGGACTGACGGCAACTTGAGTAAGTTGACCGTTACGCTGAACTTGCACTTGTAATGGACTTCCGATTTTACTACTTTCTACAATTTTTTGAACTTCTTCAATTTTACTTACAGGTTGATTATTGATTGATTGAATTACGTCACCTGCTCTTAGACCTGCTGCTGCTGCGGGTGAACGAGGTACGATATCTATTAATAATACGCCTTTGTCGGTTGATAAATTAATACCTAATCGTGCATTAACTCGTTCGCGAATTTCTGGGGTGAGAGTCACCATTTGAATTCCTAAATATGGGTGGTCAACCCTACCCTTGGCGATTAATTCTTGTGCTATGCGTTGTGCTGTATTTATTGGAATTGCAAATCCTAAACCTTGGGCGCCTTTAATAATAGCAGTATTCATTCCAATAACTTCGCCGCGTGCATTAAGTAAAGGACCACCCGAATTTCCTGGGTTAATCGCCGCATCTGTTTGTATATAGTCTACACGCTTATCGGTGGCGCCAATATCACTGCTCGAACGACCTGTGGCGCTAAGTATTCCAGAAGTAACTGTATTATTCAAGCCAAGGGGGTTGCCAATAGCAATAACAGCTTCACCTGGTTGTAGTTTTTCAGAATTACCTAATGCTACCGTTGGTAAATTATTAGTTTCGATTTGAACTACCGCAACATCGGTTACTTGGTCTTCACCCAACACCTTACCTTTGAGAGTTCGACCATCTTTAAGTGTAATAGTTACCGAGTCTGCACCATCTACCACGTGAGAATTTGTTAATATCTGCCCGTTAGCATTAATAATAAACCCAGAACCACTACCACGTTCGACACGCTGACGAGGTTCAGGAGTGCTTTCGCCAAAAAAGCGTCGGAAAGGGTCTTCTAATTGTTCTGGGTTTTGCGATATTGTCCGCGATGAATCAATACGTACTACCGCTGGCCCAACTTTTTGTACTACACCAACCACAAAATTAGGGTCTCCTCCAGATGTGGAGATAATTGGTGGAGGTGCAGCTACAATCGGCGATGCTTCAACTATTGGTTCTGTTGCAGCAGTTCCACCTCGAGAAGTATTCAAACTATTGGCAAGCTGGGCACAACCACTTAGTGACATCGAAGCGGCGCCAAACAGCAACACGCATCCAAGATAATTCTTTCTATAGATAGACATAATAATTGATTTGCTGGTATCAGTGTGTTTTTTCATATAACCTCTTATTCAATATTGAACTACGGAAAACTGAGTTTGTTTCGCTCGTAAGTACATTTGCGGCTTTTAATGTATTTACTTTTCAGTGTGAGTCAGTAATGGTAGGATATTGCCTACTAGGACGTGTCAATGTCAAGATTACAACTCGCGCATGTAGTCCTAGGTATAGCGCATGGTTGGCCTTTTGTTTAGATTTGTAAGTACTTTTTGCGTTTTCTGTGTTTAAAACCTTTATTCAAAGGTGTAAATGATGTCCCTAACTATAGACAACCTGTGGCGCCAAGTTTTAGCTCGTTTACAGCTAGAACTATCGCGTCCCACGTTTGAAACCTGGATAAAGACAGCTAACGCAGAACGGTTAGAAAATAACTGCCTGTTCATTCGTACCCCAAACCCTTTCGCCCGCAATTGGCTGCAAAAGTATTACATTGAAACAATAACCAATGTTGTTTGCGACATCGCAGGTTATAAGATAGAAATTTACATTACATCTGACTCTGACGATTCTCATTCTCAGGAAAATATGGCGCCTGTTGAGAAGACAGCACCAAGAGTAGTTTCCATCGGAATTCGAGAAAATAGTCCAAAAACGAACAATTTAAACTTAAATCCTAAATATTTATTTTCTCGGTTCGTTGTTGGCGCCAATAATAGGATGGCACATGCAGCAGCGTTAGCAGTAGCAGAATCACCGGGACGCGAATTTAACCCATTGTTTTTGTGTGGTGGTGTGGGGTTGGGGAAAACGCACCTAATGCAAGCTATTGGTCATTACCGCTTGGACATCAAGCGAGACTCGAAAATTTTCTACGTTTCCACCGAGAAATTTATCAACGACTTTTCTACAGCAGTAAGCACAGAAATGCAAAGCTTTCGCGACTATTACCGAACTGCGGACGTAATATTAGTCGATGATATCCAGTTTATCGAGGGAAAAGAGCGTTTTCAGGAAGAATTTTTCCATACATTTAATACATTGCATGAAGCAGGTAAACAGGTAGTTATTGCTTCAGACCGTCCTCCCAAACAAATTCCCCAGCTTCAAGAGCGCTTATGTTCGCGGTTTTCAATGGGGTTAATTGCCGATATCCAAAAACCCGACTTGGAAACACGGATGGCGATTTTACACAAGAAAGCTGAGTATGACAATATTCGTTTGCCTAGGGATGTAATCGAGTATATTGCATCAAATTATACGAATAATATTCGCGAACTCGAAGGCGCCTTAATTCGTGCGTTAGCGTATATTTCCATTTGGGGTTTGCCAATGACGGTAGAAAATATTACATATGTTTTAGAGGCACCAAGAGAAAAAATTGCCGCTACACCTGAAGCTATTTTAACTGTAGTTGCTGACACTTTTAATGTATCAATCGAAGACATGAAAAGCAACTCGCGGCGCCGGGAAATAAGCTGGGCACGTCAAATTGGCATGTATTTAATGCGGCAATACACAGATTTAAGTCTACCCAGAATCGGCGAAGAATTTGGTGGTAAAGACCACACGACAGTACTTTATAGTTGTGACAAAATTACTCAGCTACGCAAGAAAGATGCTGCACTCAAACAGAAGTTATACCAGTTAACCGACCAAATTCAAATAAACAATCCGCGCAAGTTATTATAGAAACGTGGCACGGGCATCCTTGCCCGTGTTATTAATTGAAGGAATGAACCACAAAGCACACAAAGGACACAAAGAAAGAAATAAAGAAAGAAAGTAAATATTATTACTAATTAAAAAGTAAATTACGTATTATTCGCAAAAAATGCGCTGTTTTACAGGTTAAATTATAGAATTAACGATATTTTTATACATCAAGGCTTACGTAAAGAAACCTGGTTTCTACCCAAAATATTCATTTTTATTAAATGCTATCAACAAAGAAACCAGGTTTCTCAGGCGCCTGTTCTGTACTAACTAATTTTAAAATTAGTACATAAGTGTTAGTAAATTGGCATACGATGTTATTATCTTAAGTTGCTGTGACGATATGTAAGGCAGTGTTGATTTCGATGCAATACTACCCTAGTCTTACTTATTGCGGCATATCAAACGCGCGCTCACTTTTATCCTCAGCATATGAAACTAGTTTGTAACCAAAGCGACCTTAACACAAATCTTTCCCTGACGAGCCGTGCAGTACCTTCACGTCCTACACATCCGGTACTAGCGAATGTGCTGGTAGTAGCTGATGCTGATACTAATATTGTAACGATTACAGCTTTTGACCTGAGTTTAGGAATTCGCACTAGCTTTAATGCAGAAGTTATTCAAAGTGGCACAATCGCAATGCCAGCGAAGTTACTTAATGATATAGTCTCGCGGTTGCCAGAAGGGGAAATTACTCTTGAAGATGAAACTAATACAGAAGAGAATACAGGCGAAGGTATACTTGTTACTTTGACACCCCGAAGTGGTAGCTACAAAGTTCGAGCAATGGGTGGTGAGGAATTTCCTGAGTTACCAGTAATTGAAGATACTCAACCAATATATTTGAGTGCAGCATCGTTAATTGAAGGGTTGCGAGGAACTTTATTTGCTACGAGTGCTGACGAAACCAAGCAAGTATTAACAGGAGTTCACTTAAAAGTTTTACCTAATGCTCTTGAGTTTGCGGCAACTGATGGACACCGTTTAGCAGTTGTGGAAACAATAAACGAAGGTTCTGACGATAATAATGATGCTGAGTTAGAAGTGACAGTACCTGCTCGTGCTTTACGCGAGCTTGAGCGGATGTTAGCACATAGTGCCCAATCTGAAGAAACTATTGCGCTGCATTTTGACCAAGGACAAGCGATATTTGAATGGCAAAACCAACGTTTAACGAGTCGAACATTAGATGGGCAGTATCCGCAATATCGCCAACTATTACCTCGTCAGTTTCAACGCGAACTAACTTTAGATAGAAAGCAACTTTTGAGTACTTTAGAACGAATTGCAGTTTTAGCCGACCAAAAGAATAATATCGTTAAAGTTAGCATTGACAGCGGCGCCCAAGAAATAACCTTATCAGTGGAAGCAGCAGATATTGGTAGTGCAGTAGAACCAATGCCAGCACAAATATCAGGAGATGATATTGATATTGCTTTTAACGTTAAATATTTAATGGAAGGTTTAAAAGCACTACCAGCAACCGAGATAGTAATGCAGTTAAACTCAAATTTGACGCCAGTAATTTTCACACCCCTTAGCGGTGTTAAAATGACCTATTTAGCGATGCCTGTACAATTAAGGAATTAATTTTGTAGAGACGTTACATGTAACGTCTCTACACCTTGATTGGTATTTGAATTAAAAATTCTGTTCCTTCTCCTGGTTGGGATTTACATTTAAAGGTACCGCTATGTTTATCGACAATGATTTGGTAACTAATAGATAAACCTAAACCTGTACCTTGACCGACTTCTTTGGTTGTGAAAAATGGGTCAAAGATTTTCTTAATTACATGTTCTGGTATTCCACATCCATTATCAGCAATAGAAATTAATACGCTGGGTCTATTATCTGAAAATTGGCTGATGTTAGTGCTAATTGTAATTGTATTTTTTTTTGATTCTCGCTGTTGCTCTAAAGCATCAATAGCATTACTCAAAACGTTCATAAAAACTTGATTTATTTGTCCTGCATAGCATTCTACAGGTGGCAAATCTCCATACTCCTTAATGATGCAAATTGCTGGACTTTCGGGTTTCGCTTTCAAACGGTGTTGCAATATTACTAGTGTGCTGTCAATTCCTTCATGAATGTTCACTGGCTTAACTTCTGCTTGGTCGAGTCTAGAAAAATTACGCAGTGATAATACTATTTGCCGAATCCTATCTGTTCCCAGTTTAATGGAAGACAACATTTTGGGCAAATCTTCGACGATAAAATTTAAATCAACTTCTTCTGCACGTTCAATTACTTCTGGTATATCAGTTGAACAATTTTGCTGATATAAATCTAAAATGCCAAGTATGTCATCTACATATTGATGAACGTGATTAATATTACCGTATATAAAATTGACGGGGTTATTAATTTCGTGTGCAATTCCCGCTACAAGCTGACCCAGACTTGACATTTTTTCAGTTTGAATAAGTTGAGTTTGAGTTTGTTTTAATTCTTGTAATGTTGTTGTGAGTTCTAATGTACGTTTCAGAACTTGGCTTTCGAGATTGAAATTAAAATAATTTACTTTTTGATAAAGCTCATATTCATATGTAGCTGTAGCAAATTGATGTCCTATGCTCGCTGCAAGTGTAATTTCATCGGAAGTCCATTGTTTTGCTTGTAGCTGTTTGGACTGGCGCCAAATTTCAAAAGATTGTCGAGGTAACCGTTGTCGTTCATCAGGGTCAAACTCACCTGCCCAAAGGGTTTCAGACTCATAGCTGTCACGAAAAACACTCAAATAACCCTGTAGCTGCGAACGATACATCAACGGTATCATTAAAATACTACGAATATTAGTGGCTTGAAAGGCAATTTGTAAGTTTCGCAGTTCGGGCGTTTGATATATATCTGATATTGCCCAGACACTATAATGTCCTTTATAATGTTCTTCCCAAGCGCTATATTGTTCTATTATGTCAAATTTCGCAATCTTGGGAACAACTGGTTGCTTACCAATTTGATAAACTTTAATTTTTGTAGCGTCTGTCAAACACTCAATAAAGCTTTGTAATGTATCAGTTTGATGAATAGTTTCTGAACAAATACATAATCTACCCCCACAACCATCAAAAGCAGTAACCGTTTCTTCTAAAGCTGTCTGTAAATCCATATCTGGCAATAAATGAAGTCGGTCGGCAATGTGATTGATTATCGTTTCACGATGAGCTTTCAAACGCGCTTCTTGTAGTGGAGTAATATAAGCAATCACGACTGCAAGCAAATCAGCAACTGTTTGCACTGTATCAACTTCAACGTTAGAAATTAAGCGGGGTTGAGAATGATGCGATACTAGCAGTCCCCAAAGCTGATCATGATAAAGTATGGGCACGACAATAGAAGACTGTACCCCCATTGCAGTTAAATATTCTGCATGACAAGGGTCAACTGAACGCTGACTGGCGCTCATCCCATTAAAATTCATAGGGTTCTGAGCAATTTGTCCAGTATCGACATTCACAATCGAGCTAATCCTTGACTGCACGAATAATTCACGCGCATGAGCAGGAATATCATCTGCTGGAAAATTTAAATTTAGTAATGAAGGTAATTTATTCTCGTTTAGAGATTCAGCTATGACTTGCCCGTTATTGTCAGCATGAAACTTGTAGACCATTACTCTGTCAGTCGTGAGAAATAGACGCAACTCTTCTACCACTACCTTGAGAATATTTGGTAACTCTAAAAGCTTACGAATCCTATCATTAATAGAATGTAGCAGTTTAGTCGGCTCAATATTAAGACGTAAATCTGAATCACTAGCTAGAGTCATTGCCTGTACTGAGATAAAAAGGTAACAACAAAAATATGACTACTATTGTCAGATTTTTTGAACAAATTTGTCTTCAGTACAAGTACTGCAACGGATATAAAGGATGTAACGGATAGTTGATTGTACTTAACCATTATGTAACAAATTAATCCGTTACATCCGCTAATTATCCGTTGCCAAAGCGTATTTTGAGATAGTCGTCTTCCATTTTGGCGCCTGTAGGTTGTAGAGCAGCCAATGCTTGAGGTAAGACTAAATTGCGGCGATGGTTGCCAATACGTATATTTAATTCATCAGCATTTTTACTCAATTGAACTTGATTCTTAGGAATTCCTGGTAGGTATAACTCTAAACTATACTGTTGATTTGGTTCTTGAACGACACGAATCGTATTCTCTTTATAATAAACCTGAGCAGGGTCTTCATCTTTGTAGAGTGTATCTTTAAGACGCTCAAGAGCTTGTAAGCCACACATTTCTTCAGAGAATAATGGCACCTCTTTGACTGGCAGAGGATGGAAATTATCGTGAATTTCTTGACGATACTGTTTTTGATTATCTTTCCAGCGTTGGAAAAATGGGTCTTGCACTTCGTCGGGAATAATACGGTTTGCAATAATTAAATCTGTCGCCACATTATATAAGCTTAGATACGCATGGGCACGCAGCGATTCTTTAATAACCATTTTCTCTGGATTTGCCACCAACCGTACACTTGTTTGCGTGTTATCAGTTAAGACTTTTTCTAATGCCTCAATTTGCTGATAAAACTCATACGGAGCATCCATTACTTCTCTATCTGGTAACGAAAAACCCGCAATTGGTCTAAATATAGGTTCTACTAAAGGTCGAAGCGCAACTGATATATTTTGAAATGGCTTATAAAAGCGGCGCATGTACCAACCACTAACTTCAGGTAAACTCAACAGTCGCAACGCTGTACCTGTTGGCGCCGAGTCGATAATTAAAACATCATACTCGCCTTCATCATAATGACGCTTCATTCTGACCAAGCCAAAAATTTCATCCATGCCTGGTAATATCGCTAACTCCTCAGCTTGCACTCCATCTAAACCGCGCGCTTGTAATACCTGGGTAATATAACGCTTTACACTTCCCCAGTTTGCCTCTAACTCCATTAACGCATCTAGTTCGGCGCCCCACAAGTTCGGACGAATTTGCTTTCTCTCATGTCCCAACTCAATATCGAAGCTATCTGCTAGCGAGTGAGCAGGGTCTGTACTTAACACTAAGGTACGATAGCCAAGTTCAGCGCAGCGAAGCCCTGTAGCAGCAGCGACAGATGTCTTACCTACGCCGCCTTTGCCTGTCATTAAAATTACACGCATGGAATGATTCTGTCCTGCCAGTCGCTTTGTTTACATTTATTTACATTATCGACTAAATTCTCTAAGACTGTTCAATATTAGTGGAAGCGAAAGTGCTGTTTAATCACATCAAGACGCGAAGTGTTCCAATAGTCGATATGCGAGCAAATTAAACCTTCGGCATTAAGCTTTAATTCACTCCACCCATTAATGGCAACATGAGGTTTCCAAGGCAAAGGAGTATTCCAATTTAACGTCCACTCCATTTTGATGGTATCGGAATGCTGAGAGATATTATGCAAATCCATCTTGCAATTGAGAAAAAAAGTATCGATAAATTTAATCATCAGCTTGTAACGCCAAAGACCATTGAACTTATTCAAAGGGTCTTTGAAGAAAACATCTGGAGTATAAATAGAATAAGTTTGATTATCAGGAAATCTTTGATAATCCGCCTTGAGGGTTTCTATGATATTCATTGATTTATCTTATATTTATGCTACTTCATCCCATAAACGTTCGAGTTGACGGCGCCATGCAGTAAGAGTTTTCTGACGCACTTCAGGGGATTCATCAATTTCACCCATCAAACCTTCCGCATAAAAGCGGTCTAAGTTTTGCATCGTTGCTTCTAAAGTTTGCCCTTGCTGTTTCGCAGCTTTGACAATAAGTTGAATACGACTTTCTACCAAGTTACCAAAAACATCATTCAAACCAGTTTCCTGAAGTGAAACGAGTTTTGCGATTGCGTCTTCAAAATCTTGTGTAGTTAAAGTGTTGGTAAAATGCTGATACACTCCCCACACAACATTTTGGTGTAAAGCATAGCGACACGCATGTGTATCGTCAAAGTTTGCTTCGAGCAACTGCTGTAAAAAAGGTTGCGCTTCTTGAATTGGCATTATTGGCAGTAATGCACGAAACCAGCTTCCATCATCCGAAAGTAGTACCAGCAACCGAAAGCTTGGTGTCTCAACTTGCCAAGAACCAGGCGCCACCGCATTTACACTCGTATCAAATAATTTGGTTAAAGTACTTGCAATTTCATTACTGTCCATATCTTATGCTCCCTACTCCTTCATTTAGCGTATCGTACCTGCGTCACAGCGAAACTACCTAAAGTAATGCCCTTAAATTCAAACTATAATTTTTCATTAAATAGTACATAAATATTAAAAAATATTCAAATAGATGTTTAAATAAATGTTTAACCTACATGCACCCCAAGGGATGTAAAAGTTATGCTGGGTAAAATGGCGAATCGAAGCTTGTTTAAAAATTAGCTTAATATCGCGTAATCAAAGAGGTGAAATTCCAGTGTTAAAAACACTTTTAGTCCTTGTTATCGGCTGTTTGCCGTCATTGTTTTCACTGTGGATAATTCGCAAAGCTCAGTGGCGCACGCGAATGCGGATTAGACAGGCAGCTAATACCTTTACTTCGGGGCGCCGCGTACCACAGCATCCAAGACCATTAGAACATGACCGTTACTATCTTGAGGGTGTAGGTTATTTGATTGGTGATATTAGCTGCCAGTATAACGCCCGTTCTGGCTACGTTCGTTGTGCGGTTAATCCTAGCGGACCTTGTGAAGGGTGTCGTTTTTACGAAGCTAAAGAAGTTTCATGTCGCGACAGCGTTTGACTGCATCAATTTAATTTTATATATTAGTACAATGGTATACCGTAGGGTAGATGATGACTATCTATTTTTATAGTACTCAAGGAGAATATGGATGTTTTTCCAACTTTTCAACGCATGGTTTTGAGCTAGATGGATTGTATTGGCAAACAAGCGAACATTATTTTCAAGCGCAAAAGTTTGTCGGAACTCCACATTTAGAACAAATCCGTAACTGTAAAACACCCAATGAGGCAGCTTCCGAGGGTCGTAAACGCACTCGTCCACTACGTAAAGATTGGGAAGTAGTTAAAGATGATGTTATGCGTGCAGCAGTTATACGCAAATTTCAAACGCATAAAGAAATATGTGAAGTTTTACTAAGTACTTCAAATGAAGAATTAGTTGAAAATGCACCTCGTGATTACTATTGGGGTTGCGGTCAAGACGGCAGCGGTAAAAATATGCTAGGAAAAATATTAATGGAAGTTAGAGAATTATTGCGCGACTTAAATTTCAAGTAAAATTATGAAAGTAATGTTGTGGGAGTATTGCGTATGCGGTATTATAAGTGGTTCTGGACGGTGCCTTTAGGTGGAGATTTTGATGCATGGGGTACAAGTACCTACTTCTTGGAAATAGGTGAAAATGCTTACACGTATAGGCAAATAGAACTTTACGAAAACGGCAATGTCTTGTCCTACGACAAAAAACATTTCAGTGATGACTATGGTCGGTTAAGTGACCAGCCGATTAAAGATGATAATCTGGAAGAGTTTGAAATTACTGAAGCCGAATTTGAATATGTGTGGAATGAAAATATTCCGATGAATAGGTAATATTAATCAAAGTCAATATCATTTTCAAACAGGCGCCAGAATACGCATCATCAAAAAGCACCCTTTAATATAACTTAAGACAGGTATTTTATGTGGGATGAGAGAAAATAACTATTTCTGGGAAAACTAAAAAATAAGAGTAATCAGGGTGGTTGAATGTGGAAAGCGGATGTAACAACATTACAGAAGAGATGATTCAGGTGCAGTCAAGAACCGTATATCCGAATGTTAGACAGCGCGGCACAATTAACCACGAGTATCAACAAGTACCAGCAGAAATACTAATGTCAGAACTAGATGACTACTCATCTGAAGCATACACACTATTATGCGAAGGTATTCAACACCAGCAAGCCGGTGAGTTTGTTGCTGCAACTAAATCTTTACAACAATCATTAGCATTGTTTCAAGCTTTTGGCAACTCCCATTTACAAGCACAAGCGATTAGTTCTTTGATACTAGTTGCGTATAATTCAGGTGATTACAAAGGCGCCATATCATACTCACAGCAATGTTTATCTTTGGCGATAGAAATCAATGACGTGCGTTTGCGACTACAATCATTATCCCACATAGGCAATTCATACCGTCATATAGGTAATTATGAGCAAGCAACTGAATATTTGCAAGACTGTTTAAATATTGCACGTTCTTGCGGTGATAAAAAAAGTCAAGTTGCCGCACTGAATAATTTAGGGCTTGTGTATAAGGCGAATGGAAATCTACAGCAAGCAATAGAATATAAAGAGCAAAGTCTTAAGCTAGTACGCGAACTCAAAGATAGTTTTGCAGAAGAACAAGTTTTGAAGAACTTGGGTAATGCTTGGTATGCTTTAGGAAATTACCAGAAGGCAATTGAGTGTTATAGAGATTGTGTAAGAATAGCACGCACGCTTAATAATCATCGTAGTGTCATTCAGGTACTTAAACATTTGGGTAATGCTTGTTATGCTTTAAACAATTATCCACAGGCTATTCAGTATTATGAAGAACGTTTGAAAGTTGCTGAAAAAGCACAAGATAAACGTAGTCAGGAGCAATCTTTAGGAAGCTTGGGAGTTGCTTACGAAGCTTTAGGTGATTACTCTAATGCGATTAAGTATTATGAAGAACGTTTAAATTTATCACAAGAGATGAAAGACCTTAAGAGCGAAGAACAGGCGCTTGCGAGTTTGAAGGCTGCTTGCTATGCTTCGGGAGATTATGCGAAAGCAGTACAATATGAAGAAATTATAAAAGGAACACAGACGCGCTAACTTTTAACCTTCAAATATTCTAATGCTTCGGATGTTGGGACTTGTGGAAATTTGAAGTAAAAGCTGCTAACGCTAACAAATTGTTCGGGTGTTGCAAGTACTATGACACGATGGTTAATTTTTGAGTCGTGTAGTATACTATCGCACCATTCTTGTAACCAAGGTATCATCGATGGTGGTGCTAGCGGCGCCACTAACCAAATTTGTGCGGGTTCAAGTTTTGCTAGTGCTTTGACTGCGACAGCTATAGTCATTCCCGTGGCGATACCATCATCGACCAAAATTAGTATGGCGCCTTGATGATTAACTTCTGGACAAAATGGCAGAAATTGTGATTCTAGTGATTTGGCTTTATCAATAGCTGTTTCCATAGCTTGTTCTCGCCAACGCTCTGGTCGAAAGCTAAAGGTTTTTTGCTCCATCCATAATACTTCGCCAGATGCAGTGACGGCGCCTACTGCTAACTCTGGGTTATTGGGGTGGGTAATTTTTTTAGAGACTAAAACCGTTAAAGGACACGAAAGGGCATTTGCAATTGGTGAAGCAACTGGTAGTCCTCCCCGTGGTAGTGCATAAACAATTTTGTTACATGTTGCATCCACCGGATGTTGCATTAACTCAGCTTGAATAAGTGCCGCTAGTTTTTCACCAGCTTGGGTGCGGTCTTGAAAAAGTGGGGCATTTATCATTAATTAACCCCCATACTCTAAAATGACATTACTTTTATAATGACCGATTTTTGAGATAGTTGTAATTATCTGACCAAAAAGATTTAAAATTGTTATACATACGACAAATCGGCAGAAACCTGGTTTCTATGCAAAATCATTGTTTTTATTACACGATATCGACAAAGAAACCAGGTTTCTAGTTAAACTATAATTTGATACCCGGTGCTTTTGCCCGTAAAATAAAGTTTCATGAGTAGTGATCAACTCAACCTCTTCAATCTCTCAGAACCAAGTCTAAGTCCTGGAATTAACGACTTAATTCCAACTGATGCCAAAATTCCTATCCCTGCTGGTACTTATGCAAGCATGGTTCAATTAGCACAACATTGTAATCAGTGTCACCGTTGTGGATTAGGAGATACCCGTACTCATGCAGTTGTCGGACGCGGAAATCTCAATGCCGACATTATGATTGTGGGAGAGGCGCCAGGGCAAAACGAGGACGAAACAGGTTTACCATTTGTGGGCCGTTCGGGACAACTTCTAGAAAAAATCTTACAATCAGTTCGACTTGATACTGAGCAAGATGTTTATATTTGTAACATAAATAAATGCCGACCACCAGAGAATCGGGTGCCAACTGCCAAAGAAATGGCAGCTTGCAAACCTTATATATTTGAACAAATTCGCTTAGTTAACCCAAAAATAATCCTTTTGACAGGTGCAACAGCAGTAAAAGGTCTAATTGGTGACAAAGGGTCAATGACAAGTATTCGTGGTAAATGGATAGAGTGGGAAGGAAGATTTTGTATGCCAATTTTCCACCCATCTTATTTATTGCGTAACCCTACGCGCGACCGAGGTGGTCCAAAATGGCAGATGTGGCAAGATATTCAACTTGTGCGTGCAAAGTATGATGAAATACGTACTGCTTGAATGATATCTGAGTAAATACGCGCATTAAAGTTTTAATGTCGATACACGTGTTTCTATTTCACACTTGTGTCAAAATAAGGTTGCTTTCTTATATATCAGTAAAAGCCATGTACGCTAAAAGTTTAATAGCCATAGTATCGAGTTTAATAGCAATTGCTTATACAGTCCCAGGTGCAACCCAGAATGCACCAGAGCAATCTGCCACCACACGACAAGTAGATAGAAGATTTAACATTTCTTTTGAACCCCGTCCTTGTCAGCGTAGTAGTAGTACAAGGGTAACTTGTGATGTGATAGTTACAAATTTTACAGATACACATCGACAAATCAGCTTTGGCGCCGGATATGATAGTTATCAAACACGTCTTGTAGACACTGATGGAAATGTTTACACAGCAGGTAGTTTACAGTTTAACCAATATCAGCGTGCATCTGAAAGAGCATTAATTGAACTGGCGCCTGGGGTTCCCACAAGACTTGCGTTCAACTTTAGAGTACCACAGACAATTAGTAACTTATCAGTACTCGATTTAGGGTATCGAGTAACTGGCAGAATAGACACAACAGCGCGATTGAGTTTACCTAATATAGGTACCATTACATCGAATAGTGCCCAGAAAAAATCGGATAAATAGCATTTTGGCGCCGGGGGAAAATTGGCACTCCTCCCCCATTAATAAACAATTTACATCTGGAGAAATTTCCGAACCTGATATTCGGATGACTCCACCATTTGGTAAGCAAAGCCAAGAGCGGTATCAAACTGCTGATATATTGGCTCTAAATCCTTTTCTGGTATAGCTTTCCACTGTTCGCGAGTAGCCCACTGTATCACCAAGGTTATTTCTTCAGGTACATTTGGATTAATCCATACTTCTTTACCGAGAAACCCAGGATACTTAGCTAGTGCAGTTGTCCATATTTCATCATCCAATGAGATGAATATTTCGCGCCGTTGCGAAGGGACTTTAAACTTGAGTAACTCGATAACCATGCACTTACATTTACCTATTTTAGTTTGCCACAATAGAGCTGTAGTCTAGAGACACTAGCGATTAGCATAACTTGACGGTAGTTACAAATAACCAGCTAGTTTAAAAAAAAACAATAGGAAAAAGGTATGGATAACAACAATTGGATGCAGCAGCTATTAATGCTTGGTATTGGCACAACCTCAGTAATGGCAGAAAAAATCAAAGAAGCTGGTGACAGATTAGTCAAAGACGGAAAACTCGACCCAGAGCAAGCGAAAGCAGTAATGGACGACATGGTGCAGCAAATGAAATCTGAGCAAGGTAACTGGGATGCCACCATGCAGCGTCAAATGCGAAACATGATGCAAGATTTAGGAGTAGCACGTCAATCAGAAGTAGACGAATTACGCGGTAGAATAGACCGTTTAGAGCGTCAAGTACGCGACCTAGAAAATAAAATGTGGAAATAATCTTGTAGCACAGGCCGAAAAGCCTGTGCACTGATATTGTTATTTTTTTATTACCACAGAGACTATTAGGACATACAGAAAGAATTATTAAGAAATAAACCTAGTAAAATTAATAACATCTAGTACTTATTTACTTCCTCTTCTAAAGATAGAGGAGAGGGAAGTTTTTTCATAAATACCGTTTCTGATTTAAACTTAATTTTGTCGTACTCATAACTCAGCACTCAGCACTCATAACTCATAACTTCCAAAGGAGGGTTTTAAGTTGAAAGCGATATTTCTTAGTGTGGGTATTATGATGGTCTGCGTTGTAGTTCTAGTACTAGCGCAAATCGGTGGCAATAACGCAGAAGCAAAAGCTGCTCAAATCAGTCAACCTACACCTGTTATCACACAAACAACACCAAACATAGAAAGCAACACCTTAATAGCGAGCAAAGACATGTCAGACGAAAATATTATCACTACTCCCTCTGGACTAAAATACGTAGAAATCCAAGAGGGTACAGGTGAAACTCCCCAAACAGGACAAACAGTACAAGTACACTACACAGGTACATTAGAAGACGGTACCAAATTCGATAGCTCACGCGACCGTGGTCAACCCTTCAAATTCAACATAGGTCGTGGACAAGTTATCAAAGGTTGGGACGAAGGACTCAGCACCATGAAAGTTGGTGGGCGCCGTAAATTAATCATCCCATCCGAACTAGGTTACGGAGCGCGCGGTGCAGGTGGCGTAATTCCACCTTACTCAACCCTAATTTTCGATGTCGAACTATTAGGAGTCAACTAATACTCCATTGTAGGGTGGGCACTGCCCACCTTACGAGCAACACCTAACTCTAATAACTGCCTCGTGCTAAATTTTTGAACTGAGTAAACTGTGGGTCAAACAACAGCTTTATAGTTCCAGTTGGCCCATGACGGTGTTTAGCGACAATAACTTCAGCCAAACCTCGCTCAGGTGTATCCGGAGAATAATACTCATCACGATATAACATCATCACCAAATCGGCATCTTGTTCAATTGAGTTGTGAGCAATGATACCGTTAACTACAAAATTATGTAGCCCAGGAACTGTTAAATCATAAACTTCAGTCTCCCCACCTGGTTCGATAGAAATAATTTCATCCCAGTAAACATCACTTACAGATAAACGAGCTAGATCATTGGATTGTACAACAGCAGCTAATCTTGCTGCTCTATCACGACTTATATTTTGCTTGTATAATGTTGTCCCGCAGTAGTCATAATTTAATTGAACTGTTGAAGCAATACGTGAAGAAGGTTCTAACTCATCAAGTCTACACCAACCATTGATGGTTAAAAATTTGTGATTACCTGTGGCACGAATTTTTCTTCCTAATCTAGTAGTCAAAGTAAATACAGGTTTAACACCTGTAGAAAAGGCATTACTCACAATTGCTTTTTCTAATTTCATTGTGGCTTCGTTAAGTGCCCAAACAGCAAAACCAGATTTACCTACTAATTCTTTAATTGGAACTTGCATACCAGTATCAGCTAACGTCACCAAGCTGTCACCAGTTAAGCAACCTGACTCGCGTAAATCTGCTAACATTGGTCGCTTATTTGTACGTGATTCTACGCCTCTACTTAGCTGCGAAAGCGCAATAACTGGTACATTTAATTCCCTTGCTAAACCTTTAATGTTACGAGTAATTTTCGATAACTCTTGAACGCGGTTATCACCTGCACCCTCCATTAATTGTAAGTAATCTATCAAGATTAGCCCTAAATCGGCGCCTGCTTCTGCTTGTAGGCGCCGTGCTTGGCTTCGCATTTCAGTTACAGTAATGCCAGGTGTATCATCTATATAGATAGGCATATCCTGTAATAAGCTAATACCGCGCGTTAAATCTTCCCATTGATTTTGACTAATACGTCCACTTCGCAAATAAGTACTTTCAATTCTTGCTTCGCTCGATAACATCCGCAACGCCAATTGTTCTTTGGACATTTCTAAACTAAATATTGCCACTGGCATTCGCATTGAACCAGCAATATAGTGAGCTATATTAATCGAAAAGCTCGTATTGTGTACACATATATCATTAGCAACAAAGTTGTGAGTTTCTGGAATAGTCAAGTCATAAACTTGCTTTTCTCCCATTGGTTCGATTGAGACAATTTCATCCCAATATACATCACTATTAGCTAACTGTTGAAGTGGTAAACTTTCTAAGGTACTTGCAAGAATATAAAGTCTTTCTCGTGATAGACACCGCTTACCAACATGCATATTTGAAGCTCCTTTGATTCCTGCACGCCTCGCTAAAACAGCCCAAGGTTCATTTCCTTTTACAATAGCAAGTTGTTGCCAAATATCTACAGGAATTGTGTCATAGTTAGTCTGATAAACTCTGTTTTCTAAAGCTAACTCTATATTAGATATTGCTTTCTCTTTACCAAAAATACCTATTTCTGAAATAAAGGTTTTGATAGAGTAAGCATCAGTTATATCTAATTGCCAAGCTTCTCGACGACTCTCGTTATATTTAACAGATTTTCTTTTCAAAGTTGCGATAATTCCAAATCTCAGAAGCAGATGTTGAATTTGCCTAGCAAGTTTCTCACTAACACTACAATACCCTAATTGTGCTTGACCTGATTTTAATAATGATGCCCATCCATCAGTTGCAAATAAGCGGTTTAAGAACAGAGCGATTTGCGCTCGTGTCAATTTAAATACAATCGGTGGAATAGTTTTCTTGTGAGCATTTTTGCCCCATAGGTTTTGTTCTTGTAACCATAATTTTAATAAATTATCGCTACTCTTACGAATTGTTGCAAATCCTAAAGGAGCTAATTGTTGCGGTGTAACTTCAAGCGTTTTACAAAGTAATTCAAAAATCTGAGCATTTGGTACGCTTTTTCCTTGCTGCCACATACAAAGCAAAGCAGGTGAAACTCTCAATTTCAAGCTTATTTGTCTACTTGATAAACATGACAAAGAAATAGCAGTTTTTAAACGTTCAGCAAAAATCTGTCTTTGAGTAGAAATAAATTCATAATTTTTAGCCACGTAAAGTGATGGAGCGCGCATTCCTGAATAATCCTGTAATCTGACCTTCATCCCCACAAAATTTGTTACAGCGTGAGAGAAATCTTCTTGCAGTAAAGGATTGGTATTTGTAAATTGTGGATTTGTTGCAGTTAAACAACCATCACCAATAAGATACGCTAGCAATTTCACTTCGCTATCGGTAATAGTTTCTGTACCGAATACATTATACTTTCTAGGTACTGCGACTTTATCACCTACCTTCAATTCAGAAAGTGGGCGCCATCCATTAATGGTTAAATATGGATGAGTTACAGTTGTTTCTACATATCTCCCTAAGCGAGTAGTAACACGGAATACTGGCTTATAACCATCATCTACGTAAGCTGCTGGTTGAGCTACTTTAAATTTCCAATTATCTCCCAATGTAATTAAATTCCCTGTTTGGCGATGATATATCTCTTCTATAGAAGAAATAGAACCATCAGCTAGCAAAATTTCTGTATCGTAAGCTACACATTTCCCCATCGCCGGTCTCCCGGCAATAATAACTAAGTCTGAGCGCTGAAAACCACCGTTTATCATTGCGTCCAAATCGTAGTAACCAGAGGAAATACCTGGTAAGGCTATACCTTGATTACGATTCTCAATATCTTTAAAATTACTAATTAGAGAATCACTGATATGAACTAAACCGGAATTAGAGCGGTCTTGAGCAATATTAAAAACTTTTTGCTCTGCTTGGTCTATGACTTTACTAATATCCGTTTCTGTCTCGAATCCTAACTGGACTATTTCATTTCCAGCTTTGATTAATCGGCGCCGTTGGTATTTGTCTGTAATTAATTGTGCTAAAGCATCAATGTTTACAGCAGATACTGTAGATTCAATCAAAGACGCGAGTTTATTTCTACCACCAACGCGCGTGAGCAAATCATGGTCAGACAGCCAACTTGTTACACTAAGTAAGTCAGTTGGTTTACCTTGCTGATGCAGTTTTAAAGTCGCTTGGTAAATTTCCTTATGGGCACTGATATAAAATGCTTCTGGTTGCAGACGGTCACTGACTCTACTGATTGCTTCTGGGTCTAATAATATACCGCCAAGCACAGCTTCCTCAGCCTCAATAATTTGCGGTGGTAAGCGGTCAACACTACTATTTTGAAAATTTAATTCTTCAGACATAAAGACTTGTATTAAGGTAAATACCCTTGGAGATTTGGAAACCTCCGAAACTATGATAGTATATATGTATTTTAATTGCTACTGTAGATGCGAAGAAACCGGGTTTTTTTATTGAAATATTGTAATAAAAATAACATTTTTGCGTAGAAACCCGGTTTCTAGGATTTTAGATAACAATAGTTTATATAAAATTAATTTACTAATTCATTTAAATTGGAACAAATGATAACAAATAATCTTCTGAGGCAAATAAATATAGATTAGAGTATTTTTTTGATAAACTATGACAGACTCTATCGCTACAAATAATCTTCATAATCAAATACCCGTAAACGATACAATTGCGGGTTATATGGAAGTAATCAACGAATTCTCTAAAGCTTATTACCATGCACCCGTATTTAATAATCAACCTGTATGGACAAGTACATACTGGCAGGGAATACAAATATTAAAATGTCCGTTAGACTTATGGCTTTACCAAGAAATTATTTTTAACCAAAAACCTGATTTTATTCTTGAATGCGGTGTAGCGTATGGGGGAACAACAGCTTATTTAGCTGATATGTGTAAGTTAGTGGGTAAAGGTGAAGTAATTGGGGTTGATATTGAAATTAAACAACAAACGCGCGAGAGTTTGACGAAGTATAAAAATATTCACTTAATCGAAGGAAGTTCTGTTGATATAGAAACGAGTAAACAAGTATTTGAAATAGTAAAAAATTCTAACACGTTAGTAATTTTGGACTCAGACCATACTAAACACCATGTGTTACAGGAACTTATGTTATACAACCAATTAGTTCCATCTGGTGGCTATTTAATAGTTGAAGATACTAATATAAATGGTCATCCTGTGTGTCCAGATTATGGTTTGGGACCTATGGAAGCGGTAGAGAAGTTTTTATCAACGCATTCAGAGTTTTACATTGATAAAGATTGTCACAAGTTTTTGACAACTTTTAACCCAAATGGCTATTTGAAAAAGGTATAAATTCTTTACTCTAGTGGCTCTTGTGGAATGGGCATCCTTGCCCGTTCCGCTCCACAAGACTTGCATGGGCGGGCAGGGATGCCCGCTCCACAAGAGAACATTCCACAAGAGAACATTCCACAAAAAACTAGCTGGCAACAACCTGGAAGCTGACTTTAGCGCTGACATCCGAGAACAGTTTAAGGTCTGCTTCGTAGGTACCTAGCTTACTGATATCGGGAATAGTAATACCGCGCTTATCAATTTCGAGATTTGTGGCTTTTTTGATTACATCAGCTACGTCTTGGGTAGTTACTGTACCAAAGATTGCTTCGTTTTCACCAGCTTGTACTGAGATACTGTAATTTGTAACTTTTTCTATCGCAGCTTTTTGGTCGAGCGCTTGTTGCTTGAATTCAGCTTGACGCTGACGTTCGAGTTCACGGCGCCGTTCGACTTGTTTTAGAATACCTGGGGTTGCAGGAGAGGCTAGTTTTTTGGGAACTAGGTAATTGCGTGCATAACCGGGAGCAACTTCGACTAAATCGCCCAGCTTACCCAATTTGGCGACATCTTGATTTAATACTAACTGTGTACGTTTTGGCATTGTTCTTTGTTTTCTTTTCCGTGTAAAATCTCATTTGTTAGGAGCAGCTGGATAGTCGGCTTTCCTAGTTAGCTATATTTAGCCTGAAACTTACAGATTTTAGCGCTCGTTGGAGTATAAGCGCAACCCATAGCCCTAAATTTATTTTGGCTCTTACGCAGGCGCCAGTACTTGGTGGCGAATCCAGTATAACAGTTCAAAGTTCACCCGTTCTGGACATTCATCGTGGGCGCAGTGTCCAGCGTTTTCTAATTCTACTAACTGCAATTGTGGATTGAGCTTTAACAAACTATGAGCTAGAGATAAAGGAATCATTCGGTCAAGAGTCCCCCATATCAAAAGGGATGGCAGTTTCAGGTCGGTGACAATGGAACGAATACACGGACTAAAGTCTTTACTCATCATGCTTTTTAGAATTGCACAAAAAGCATGGACTGCACCTTGTTCACGTGCTGGTGTCATGAGAATTTCTAACAGTTCTTCGGTTACTGCTTCTTTACAAGCATAAGCAAAGCTTGCCCAGCGTTTGACTATACGTGGCTGTCGTAGTAGAAAAAATAGAGGTTTTAATACAACTGGTGATGTTAACACACCTAGAATTTTATCTTGCAAGAAGCGTAAACTATTCGATTTTTTATTTTGCTCTGACATGTCAGGCAAGCTAATCATTGCAACACCTCGCACCATTTCTGGATGTGTTGCTGCTGCTTGTAGGCAGGTAAGTGAACCTATCGAGTTTCCTACTAAAACTATTGGAATTTGCACGAATGTCTGCCAGAATTCGTGAATCTGCTCGACCCAAAGTTTAATTGTATATGGTGTAACTGGTTTATCGGAGGCGCCAAAGCCTAATAAATCTAATGCGTAAACGCTGTGATGCTTTGATAATTCTGATATATTTTGGCGCCAGTGTCGAATAGAACCGCCAAAACCATGTACCAACAGCACTGGAACTGGAGATTTAGGATTATTGATATAAGCGTAGCGAATTTTCCAACCTCGCCACATCCATTCACCAAACTCACCGCAAAAATTGCTATTGGCTATGTTTGGTTCAACTGAGATTTGAGTAGGCATTAATTGTGTATTAGTCATATATAGCCAAAGCAATTGCGTATCGTTAAGTTGGAATTTTACAAGCGCACAAATTGTAAGGCGCCGACATAAGGTTCAGCTTCTTTTCTAGGAGTGGGAACTATTTCCCAACCTGCTTTGAATAATTTTTGGAAGGTTGCCCAACCCTTAGAGCCTCTAGGTATTGGGTAATCTGGAACTGCATATTCGCGGCAAAGAGTGTAAGGTAGCCAAGGTTGATTTTCATCGGTACGAAGATGTAAAATCAAACTCTCATTATTAGCAAAGCTTGGAAGCCAACACATTTGTCCAGACATAAATTACTCCATGACATTTAATAGAAGACAAACAAAATCCTGAGAATACAGATAATCTCGTTACTGCTCTGAAGACTTTTCGTTTGAATATATTTCATGTTGTATTAAATAACTACGTGTAATATCTCTACCAATAGTTTAAGTTTTAAATTTTGCTTATATTTCTTGAGATAAGTAAATCTAGTTGCACTTATCTCATGAAGGCTGCAACGGCTTACTACAAATAGATTTTTGATTGCATTACTTTTTTATTATAACTTTCAAATAGCTAAATGTGATACCAAATTGTATTAAAGTGGTAGACATAAACAATCATTAATACCCAAAAACATTAAAACTTTTATTACAAAGACTTTTGCTGCCTCTAGCACAAGATAGATATTGTTGTGCAATCATCAAATCTAAAGTCAGAAAATTTCAAAAAATTATTTTTGCTCTTCAGGTAGAAGTTAATCAAGAATCTACTGGCTAGAATTAGCAAATATTGAATTAATTTTATGAGTTCTTTAATTGAATTTGCCCAGACGGCAGAAAGTATAGCTGCGACATCAAAGCGAACCACAAAAGCTTTGCTACTTGGCGAATATTTCAATAAACTGGTAGATGAAGATTTAATAACTGGCGCGCGCTTTTTTGCTGGTTATATTTTTCCGCTACGTGACCAACGTACAATCAATATTGGTGGAGCAGCTTTACTAACAGCGATTACAACTATTGCGAATATAGAAAAATCTAAATATCAAGAGCGTTTAGTTAAACTGGGAGACCCTGGAGATGTCGCATTTGAAGTTTTGAGCGATAATCTTAAATCTAGCGAACTTGCATCTACTCTTAGTTTAGGTAACTTATTCTCTAAACTCGAACAACTCGCTGGGGTTAGCGGAACTAAAAGTAAAACTTCGTTAGTTACTGAATTATTAAGAATTGCAACTCCTCTCGAAGCGAAGTATATCGTTAAACTGTTAGCAGGAGATTTGCGAATTGGATTAAAAGAGGGAGCAGTTGAAGATGCTCTTGCTCGTTTGTTCAAAGTCCCAGTTGCGAAAGTGCAATGGGTGAATATGTTAACTGGTGATATTGGGGAAACCGCTATCCTTGCTCGTCATCACCGACTTGAGCAAGCAAAAATGCGACTTTTTCATCCCATCAAGTTTATGCTTGCTAGTCCTGCGGATGATTTAACCGAAGTTACAAAGCAAATGCCACAGGGGTTTGCGGTCGAAGATAAATATGATGGCATTCGCGCACAAGTCCATATCGGAGGGGGAAAGCGGCAAGATAGTTTGCATGGAACTGTTATTAATGATTGCCGGGTAGCTTTGTTTTCACGAACTTTAGATGAAATTACATGGACATTTACCGATTTAATTGAACCGCTCGCCCAACTTATAAGCGACGATACTGACAATGGTTTAATTTTAGATGGGGAAATAGTACCAATTCGAGGCGCCAAGATATTACCTTTCCAAGAATTACAAAAACGACTTGGACGTAAGCAGGTTAAACAAGAGTTAATAGAAGAAGTACCTGTAGCATTTATTGCCTACGATATTTTATATGCTAATAATAGCGTATTAATTGAGGAGCCTCTAAAAGAGCGTAGAACTATATTAGATTCGCTACGGTTAGATACAGAAAAAGTAAAACGAGGACTTCATAAACAATTTGACGATATTTCTGGTTTAGACGCCGAATTTGCAGCAGCACGTGCAAGAGGTAACGAAGGATTAATGGTTAAAGACCTTAATTCAACATACAAACCAGGTCGTCGTGGTAAAGAATGGCTAAAAATCAAACGTGCTATTGCCACACTTGATGTTGTAATTACCGCAGCAGAAGTAGGAACTGGGAAACGCGCACGGTTTTTATCAGATTATACGTTTGCTGTTCGACAAAGCGAAACGGAACCGACATTACTAAATATTGGTAAAGCTTACTCAGGACTCACCGATGCTGAAGTCACAGAAATTAGTAATTGGTGTCGCGCGCATACAATACAGGAATTAGAACATGGTCGAGTTTGTATAGTCGAACCAAAGTTAGTATTAGAAGTTACTTTCGACCGAGTACAACCATCATCGCGTCATAATAGCGGTTTTGCGTTGCGGTTCCCTCGAATTTTGCGAATACGTACAGATAAACCAGTTGAAGAAATTGATACTTTAGAAACAGTACAAAGTTTAGCTGAAACAACTCACGTTAATGAAATCAATGTTCCACCTAATTTAGAAGCTGCACAAGAAATCTTTAAAAACATAATTTCCAATCTAGACAAAAATCAACATATAGTAATAATGCATGACTCTGACGCGGATGGAGTTACAGCAGGAGTAATATTACAAAAAATCTTACAGCGTACTGGGTTTGTGCAAGTAACGCGAATAATTCCAGACCGTGAGCGTAATGCATGGGCGCCGAGTAACCGCGATAAAATTAAAGCTACTGCACCCGATTATTTATTCGTTTTAGATTTAGGCTGTCAATCAGAACCTGTAATTCCTGGTATCCCAACTTGCTTTATCGACCATCACCGTCCCGAAGGTACACCACCTAATAGTACTTTAATTACAGCATATACATGGGCGCCAATTCCTAACACCTCGCTGATAGTATACTCACTATGTACAGCTATAACAGACGCAACAGATTTAGATTGGATAGCGGCAATTGGTACAATTAGTGACTTAGGGGAGAAAGCACCCTTTGAAATGCTAGCTGTTACGAAAACCAAGTACACAGCAAAATACCTCAAAGAAGCCACAACATTAATTAACGCATCACGACGCGCAGCTGATTATAATCCAGAAATATCAGCCAAAGTATTGCTTACACATAATTCACCACGCGATATAGTAAATTCCACCACACCCGAAGTTGAACAACTGCGTTCTGCACGCGAACAAGTAAAAGTCGAAATGGAAAAAGCGAGAAAAGCGGCGCCTACTTTTGCTGGGTTAGTTGCTTTAATTAGAATTAACTCACCCTGTCAAATTCATCCTCTTATAGCTCAAAGTTGGCGCACACGACTACCAAAATATATTGTTATTGTGGCAAACGAAGGATACTTACCAGGTAAAGTCAACTTTAGTGCCAGAACAGATTCTGGAATAAACATACTAGATTTTTTACGCAACGTTGGTTTACCAGAAGGAGAAGGAAGTTATGGACATGGACATGATTTTGCTTCTGGAGGCAGTTTACCAATCACACGGTTTTATGAATTATTGAGTAAGTTAGGCTTTGATCCCCCCCAACCCCCCTTGATAAGCGGGGAGTAAGAGTTTCAACACCACGTTTTCTCTTTGGTAAAATCAAAGCACGCTCCAGCAGTAAAGTTTCAAAGCGGCGTGGCGATTACTGATTTGACCCATTCATAGGTGTTTGTGTGGCAACATGGCACAAAAAGTGGTCGCAGCGCACGTTCAAGTACTTGATTTGAGATGCACGCGCTTCCAATATCACTTGTATATAACTTTACCGTCGGCACTCTGCTGCATTAAATGAAAATATCACCGGAGCGTAAATAAAGAATTCCTTCGGGTTTCAACATCTCTCGCATTCGCATTAACCCTACCCTTTTCCAAAAATCGGGCAAGTGATGGAAAGCAGCTTTTGTTATAATAAAGTCCACTGGCTCATCTTTATGCTCATAGCTTAAAAATTACGCATGGTGAAACTCGATATTTGTAGCTTTAGCAGTTACACCTTTATCTTAAGAATGCGACAGCATACGTTTTGAGACATCAACCGCATTATATGGCGCCTGCTTTTTTAGCTTGAGTTGCGTTGATTATTGGCGCCGTAGTTAATTTTATATTATTTTGTGATAAGTCAAGCACTGAAGTGCTTACTACGGGTTCCCTTTCCCCTTTTCCCCTTACCCCTCTACAATAAAAAGCTGAGAAGTAAAGCGAGATAACGTAATTATATGACTACTGCTACTCCTGTTAAAACAGAGTACGAAGCGATTATTGGGCTTGAAACCCATTGTCAGCTAAGTACCAACACTAAAATTTTCTCTGATAGTTCGACCGCGTTCGGCGCCGACCCCAATACAAATATCGACCCGGTTTGTATGGGTTTACCTGGGGTATTACCTGTACTCAACCAAAAAGTTTTAGAATATGCCGTTAAGGCAGGTTTAGCGCTCAATTGCCAAATTGCAAAATATAGTAAGTTTGACCGTAAGCAGTACTTTTATCCTGATTTACCCAAAAATTACCAAATATCGCAGTACGATTTACCTATTGCTGAACATGGTTGGTTAGAAATCGAGTTAATCGATAAAGATGGTAATCCTGTTCGTAAGAAGATTGGTGTAACTCGTCTCCACATGGAAGAAGATGCGGGTAAGTTAGTTCACGCAGGTAGTGATAGATTATCTGGTTCGACTTACTCACTTGTAGATTACAACCGTGCAGGTGTTCCATTGGTGGAAATAGTATCCGAACCTGACTTACGCTCTGGACAAGAAGCTGCTGAATACGCGCAAGAACTACGTCGAATTATGCGCTATCTCGGTGTCAGCGACGGTAACATGCAAGAAGGTTCGCTACGCTGTGACGTTAATATATCTGTTCGTCCAGTTGGACAAAAAGAATTTGGCACTAAAGTCGAAATCAAAAACATGAACTCGTTCAGCGCAATTCAAAAAGCAATTGAGCATGAAATTGAACGACAAATAGCTGCTGTCGAAGCTGGTGAACCTATTATTCAAGAAACCCGTTTGTGGGAAGAAGGTTCACAACGTACTATTAGTATGCGTAAAAAGGAAGGTTCTAGCGATTACCGCTACTTCCCTGAACCTGATTTAGGACCAATTGAAGTTAGCAGCGAACAATTAAATGCTTGGAAAAGCGAGTTACCCGAACTCCCCGCTCAAAAGCGTCATCGCTACGAAACTGATTTGGGACTTTCTCCATATGATGCGCGTGTTCTTACCGAAGAACGTACTGTTTCTGAATATTTTGAAACAGTTATTGCTACTGGCGCCAGTGCCAAAGCTGCGGCAAACTGGATTACACAAGATATAGCAGCTTATCTCAACAAACAAAAACTCGCTATCACCGAAATTGGTTTAACTCCACAAAACCTAGCGGATGTTATTACGCGCATTGAGAGTGGTAAAATTAGCAACGCCATAGCAAAAGAAAAGTTAACCGATTTGCTCAACGGTGTAACCCCCGAAAAAGCTTTCGCAGGCAAAGAACTCATTAGCGACCCTGCTACTCTCGAATCTATTATCGACGAAGTTATCGCCGCTAACCCCAAAGAATACGAAAAGTACAAAGGTGGTAACGTCAATCTTAAAGGTTTCTTCGTCGGACAAGTCCTCAAAAAAACTAACAAACTCGCTGAACCCCGTCTCACCAACGAATTGGTCGAGAAAAAGCTAAACGCTTAAACGGCGCCTTTAATATTTCTTCATCAAAAATTTACAAAAAAACATCTAATAGGGGGTAGCGCACCTCATACCTATAATGATATTGTGCGCTAAGTAGATGCACCCTGATGAATCCGGAGAGTTATGTAAATAGCTCTCCCTTTTTTTGCCTACTTGCGTACTTACGTAATTTCCCTGGCTTTTTAATGCCTACAAAATTTTATTAACGCTTTATTCCGAAAAAATACTTATAGGGGGTATTGCACCTCATCCCAAATATGCTATAGTATGTTAAGTAGATGCACCCTGATGATTCGGAGAGTTACGTAAGTGGCTCTCTGTTTTTTTATCTACCCATAAATATAATCCACCAAAAATTCCCAATTTTAAATAGATTCGGCGCCTAGATGCTAGTAATATCACGCTCAAACAGGCGCCTTAAAAATTTTCTTAACGCATGGCTCAGAGAAAATACTTACAGGGGGTATTGCACCTCATGCCAAATATGCTATAGTATGTTAAGTAGATGCACCCTGATGATTCGGAGAGTTACGTAAGTGGCTCTCTTTTTTATTGCACTTTAAATAGTACTAAATAACTATCTCACCAATTGACTTTAACTTTAAGAATTTATCATATTAACTTCATACCAAATTAAACTAAGGGGTCTTACCCATCATCCCAAATATGCTATATTATGTTAAGTAGATGCACCCTGATGATTCGGAGAGTTACGCAAGTAGCTCTCTGTTTTTTTGTCTGTTTTTCTGTTGTATACTAGATAACAATTACACAGAAATTAATAAAATTTTTCAAAATAAAATGGGGGGTAATGCACGGCATCCCCAAAATAGTGTATTATGTTATCAGATGCACCCTGATGATCTGGAGAGCTGCTGAAGTAGCTCTCTCTTTTTTTCCCCATGAAGCATTTTTACTAACATCCATATATAGTTGCTGGTTATTTAACAAAATACCATTAAGTGGTGACACTATATTGATATAATCGCCAGTCAGTCATAATTGCGGGTAAAGTCATGGCAGACTGGCATGAAATAGATGGTGGAGTTACGGCGCCTAGAGGATATCGGGCAGCAGGAATAAAAGCTGGGTTAAAACCTTCGGGGTTGCCAGATTTAGCGTTGATAGTATCGGATGTAGATGCGATAGCAGCAGGAGTATTTACAACGAGTCACGTGAAGGCAGCATGTGTAGATTATTGTCGTGAGCGGTTGCAAAGTAAACAAATAACCCGTGCGGTTCTTTGTAATGCGGGACAAGCGAATGCAGCAACAGGTGAACAAGGAATGCGCGATGCACTCGAAAGTGCAGAACTTTTGGCTAGTGCATTAAATATTTCTTCAGAATCAATACTATTGGCATCAACGGGTGTAATAGGGCAACGTATCAAAATGGATGCGATGCGAAGCGGAATTCCTAAAGTTGTTGCGGCACTTTCGGGAACTGGTTCTGATGCGGCAGCAGGAGCAATTATAACTACCGATTTGGTGCCAAAAACAATTGCATTAGAGACAACTATTGGAGATAGGACAGTACGAATAGGTGGAATAGCTAAAGGTTCAGGGATGATTCATCCTAACATGGCAACATTACTGGCATTTGTAACGTGTGATGCGGCTGTTTCACCCCATTTATGGCAGCAAATGCTTTCGCGTGCTGCGGACAAAAGTTTCAATGCCATAACTGTAGATGGTGATACTAGCACCAATGATAGTTTAATTGCGCTTGCCAATGGTGAATCAAGAACTCCTGCAATTACAGAAATGGGCACCGAGGCAGAAAAGTTAGAAGCGATGTTAACGGCAGTGTGCCAGCATTTAGCTAAATGTATTGCTCGTGATGGAGAGGGTGCAACTTGCTTGATAGAAGTACAAGTAGAAGGGGCGCCAGATGATGCAGCAGCACGTACTGTAGCAAAAACGATAGTAGGTTCATCGCTAGTAAAATCAGCAATATTTGGGCATGACCCAAACTGGGGAAGAATAGCAGCAGCAGCAGGACGCGCGGGAGTTGTATTTGAACAAGAGAACTTGCGAATTCAACTTGGTGATTTTTTACTAATGGAAAATGGGCAACCATTACCCTTTGACCGTTCGGGTGCAAGTAATTACTTAAAACACATTGCTGCAAATTCAAGTATAAAGAGCGATTTTACAGCAACCAACATGAGCAACGACCTTACAGTTGACCGTAGCACCGTGGCGCCGCAACGAGTGGATAACCCAGTGATAATTAAAGTCAGCATTGGTAACGGACACGGTTCGGGTATAGCTTGGGGTTGTGACTTGAGTTACGACTACGTGAAAATTAATGCCGAGTACACAACTTAACGTAAGGTGGGCATTGCCCACCCTACTGTGATTTAAATACAGCGGCGATATATTTTTTCAACTTTATCTATATATTTATAACTACCTTCATAGGGTGAAAAGCGTATAGATTCTTGTTTGCCTAATACCAATATACCAAAATTATTTAAACTATCATAAAATAATTGATGAACGCGGGTTTGCAAAGTTTTGTTAAAATAGATTAAAACATTACGACAAATAATTAAATTAAATTCATTGAAAGAATTATCACTAGCTAGGTTATGCAAAGAAAAAATCATATTATCACGTAAAGACGTATCAAATATTGCATTTTTCCCAGATATTAAATAATATTCAGAGAAAGACTTTTTACCGCCAGATTGGAGATAATTTTGTGTATATTCCTGCATGAATTTAAGAGGAAAAATACCTGTTTTAGCTTGACGCAATACTCTTTCGTTAATATCAGTTGCATAAAGACGGCAACGATGATATAAACCTTCTTCTTGAAGTAAAATTGCCATCGAGTAAACTTCTTCACCAGTTGAACACCCAGCGTGCCAAATTCTGATAAACGGATAAGTTCGCAAGATAGGTATTACTAAGGAGCGCAAAGCTAGAAAAAAACTGGGGTCGCGAAACATTGAGGTAACGTTAACTGACACGTTAAGCAAAAAACGTTCCATACACTCACGGTCGTGTAAGATTTTATCTTGGAGTGCAGAAATTGTTTTTAGTCCTTCTATGCCAACAATATATGAAATTCTACGTGTAATTGAAACACGAGAATAATCACGAAAATCAAAACCGTAGTAACGATATATTCCCTCTAGTAGTAAATCGACTTCAATATCTTCTAACATGATTCATGAAGTATTAAAATTATCAATTCAAAATAGCTTTTAAATTGTGAATTTTAAATCTTAAGCTGTGACTATCAATTAAAGGCAGGTAATATCCTAACTCTTCCATTTTTCTCAACACTTTACCTGCGCTTTCGGCTATTGTCTCTAGGTGTGTATTACAAGTCACTTCGGGAAAAAGAGGCGCCTCGTAAGGGTCATCAATACCAGTAAAGTTTTGAATTTCCCCTAAACGTGCTTTTTTGTACAAACCCTTAACATCGCGCTGTTCGCACACTTCCAAAGGCGCATTTACATATACTTCTAAAAAATCTGCCGTGTCTAAACGCATCTGATTGCGAATTTGACGGTAAGGTGAAATTACTGAAACTAGTACAATTACATCATTGCGTGTAAGTAAATTCGCAACATAACCGATACGACGAACATTTTCATCGCGGTCTTCTCTACTATAACCTAGTCCCTTAGTTAAACACTGTCTTAGCACGTCACCATCAAGAACTTCAACTTTATAGCCTTGAGAGCGTAACTCATTTTCAACAACACGACTAATAGTTGTTTTACCAGCACCGCTCAATCCAGTAAACCACACTGTTAAACCTTTTTGCTCAATCATTGCTTTTATAATAAATTGACGTATCAAATTATTAACATATATTAAGCTTATACATCATCGTTCCTTCTCTAGATACTATTGTAAAAGTTAATACCTCTACCGAGAGATATATTTATTGACTAAGTATGAATATGTATATATTTCATGGGAAAATATGAATGCACTTGAGTTTTAAACTCAGAAACCGGGTTTCTACGTAATGAAGAAACCGGGTTTCTAGAATTTTAGTTAGATGAACCTCGGTAAATTCGGTCAACTTGCGATTGTGGAAGTCGCGTCATGGGGAATCCGTGAAGTCTGTCAAAAATAACTTCTTGAGGTTCAGCAGGGGTTCTTGTGCCATAACCATTTGAATCGCCATTAGTTGATATCTCATCATCTAGCGAAGGAAGCAGACTTTGAGCTAAGACGTAAGAATGAGTTTCGGGGTCGTATGCTAAAACTTCTCCAGTCTCGATATTATAAATCCATGCGTAGATGCGAAGTTGATTGTGATAAAGCTTCGAGCGAACTACCGGATAAGTTCTCAAGTTTTCAATTTGAGTTAAGACATTTTCTGCGGTAATAATTTCGAGCAGTTCCTCTCCCTTATAGTGACTGTAGTGTTCCTTTGCTAAAAGTCGAGTAGCTTCTGTATACTTCAACCAGTCATGCACAAGTGGCATTTCCTCATCTAAAGTATGGAGCTTCGTCAACCCTTTCATGGCGCCACAGTGTGAGTGGCCACAAACAATTATTTGCCGAATACCCAGAGCTTGGATGGCATATTCAATCGTGGCGCCTTCACCACCGTTAGTGGCGCCATAAGGTGGAATAATATTACCAGCATTGCGAATCACAAACAATTCGCCTAATTCAGCTTGCGTAATTAAGTTTGGGTCTACACGCGAATCTGAACAGGTAATAAATAATACCCTAGGTTTTTGACCATGAGAAAGCTGTTCAAAAAGTTGTTGATGACTACTAACATACGTAGACTTAAACTCGCGCAGCCCTTTGATTAATTTCTTCATTATGATTAACTTTTAGCAATCAGAGACTGTAATATAGCAATCTGTGTATCATTTGTAAAATACCAAATTGTTGTAGAGACGTTACATGTAACGTCTCTACATTGCACATTTTTGCACGGACTGCTATACAAATTTTCTCTCAAACGGCTGATATAATACCGATGTGTTATGAAATTGTGAGTAATCGTTATAGTACCAACTAAGTATAAGTCGAATTTTTGTGAATAAAGTTTATGAATTAAGAATTATTTTAACGAATTAAACTAGACTCAATATCCTGTATACATGTACATCCACTTAAAGCCATAGCTAAATCAAACTCCGCGCGTAGCAGTTCAATAACATGAGTGACACCCGCTTCACCGTTTAAAGCAAGTCCCCATAATATAGGTCTACCAATTAATACAGCATTGGCGCCATAAGCGATTGCTTTGAGTATATCAACACCTCGACGAATACCACCGTCAACAAGAACTGCTGCAGTATTATTAACTGCTGCTACAATATCGGGTAATGCTTCAATTGATGCAATTGCACTATCTAACTGGCGCCCGCCATGATTAGATACTATTATTGCCTTGGCGCCGCATTTTACTGCATTCACCGCATCATCCGCACGTAAGATACCTTTTATCACCAAAGGTAAGGGTGACAAAGATTGTAACCATTCTAAATCTTGCCAAGTAACTGCTGGGTTGAGTTGTTGAGCAAAATAAGCGAATAAACCAGATTCTCCTTGTTCATGGGGAATATCCAGACCAGACATACTTGTTAAATTAGCCAAGTGTAACCCAGTCGGTAAAACAAACTGATTACGTTTATCACGTTCACGCTGTCCTAATAAAGGTGCATCAACAGTTAAACATAATGCTTTGTAACCTGCGGCAAAAGCACGTTCTACCAAAGCACGAGTTAAACC
This sequence comes from Dulcicalothrix desertica PCC 7102, assembly GCF_003991905.1. GTDB lineage: Bacteria > Cyanobacteriota > Cyanobacteriia > Cyanobacteriales > Nostocaceae > Dulcicalothrix > Dulcicalothrix desertica. The sequence continues at coordinate 166,158 of NZ_RSCL01000004.1, forward strand.
TTTATCTTTATGAATATAAAGTTGAAACCAGCGTAGACTATTATTACTACTTGCTGCGACTTCTTCAATGCTCTTAGTAGACATAGTACTGAGTATCATTCCGGCGCCAGTCGATGCAGCTGCTTTTGCAGTAGCAACTTCACCTGAATTATGAGCAAGACATTGAAAAGCCATCGGGGCAATAAGTATAGGTAATTGTAGAGACTCTCCTAAAATATTGACCTTTAAATCACGCTTACTTACATCTACGAGCATTCGAGGTAATAATTTTATGCGTTCAAACGCTGCACGATTATCACGTAATGTTACCTCATCCCAGGCGCCACTGCTATAATAATCAAACGCCATTTGGGATAGATGACTTCGCGCGCGCTGCTCATATTCAAATAGATTAATAGGTAGCGAGTAATTAGCCATAAAGATGAGTGGAAGTAATACGTTTATATTCGTAAAATAAATTGTATCGTTTAACTTTCTATAAGTACTGTGCTTAAAAAACTACTAATTCTTGTATCGCTGACTTCCCCCCTCTGGGTAATAACAGCATCAACTGCCCAAACACAACCTACCGAAGCAGAAATTCGTGAAGCTTGCACTACTGGGCAAGTTAATAAATTACCGTCACCATATACCGATGTATCCAAAAACCACTGGGCATACACAGCAGTAGCGTCGCTGTATTACTGCAAGTCTAGAGGTATCTTTGGAACGGCGCCTACGAGTCAACTACAAACAGAACAGAAATTTGGAGAACCAAACCCAGCAACACCTTATAAGGCGCCAACAAATCCAAACAACTAATTAAAATATGGAACAAACAGGGGTTACGTCGGAAAAGTTTGAAGTAGCAAAACATCATGGTGCAAATGTCGCAAGAGTTACAGCGCATTTACAAGGCAAGAATTTACTAGCAACACGAAATATTGGTATACCTAGATAGCTATGGAAACAGCCTAATGGCACCAAATATTGTTTAGCCGCCATCAGGTTATTTTAGGGGTAATTTCAAATGCTAATTCTGAACGGTAAAAACATACATCAAAAGCCACGAAGAAATTCATATGTCCAAGAATTAATGGAGCATTTCTGTCTTTCGTCCAAGCGAAAGCTAGTTCGACAGGAGGAAACCGTTCAATATTTGCTATCAATAATAATGCTCGTGCGTCAAACCTCGCTAAATTACCTCCGAGTGGAACAGAGAGCGTTTGGCGTTCCCAAACAGCTCCTAACCTTAATCCTATTTCGTAAGGTAATACATTGACACTAGAACCTGTATCTAGCAAACCCGATACACTTATAGAACAGTTCTGGTAAGTCAGGATTAATGGTAGATAAGGTAACGTACTCAATGCACCAAGTTGTGGGTCTACCTGAGTAAATGCAAATCTAACTTTATCAGCCATGTGTTGCAGTTTTTCCCTCTGCTAGAGCTTTTGCTAGTACAGCAGCAGCTTCAAAAGAATCATGTAAACCTTGGCTTGCTATTTTATTGTGTCCGTTTAGTGGTACCAAACCTGATTCCTCTAGCAATTCTGCTGTTAAAAAATTTATTACTAGGAGTTTTTCAGATTGAGATAACTCTTTAAGGCAAGGTATTAGTTCTGTAAGAGACATAAACTGAAGGTTTGACGAGTATAGTCTATATATATTTTACAGCACTAACAGGCTCGGTGCCTATATTATATTCCTAACAGTAAATATTTTCTGGTACGAACAGGCGAGACGCCTATCCTACAGCAACTGTGCGTATTCTGGTGACTAAATATACGCTGATTAAGCTGATTATTGTAGTAGCAACAATGAACGGCGCCCAAAGAAATTTTAATCCAGATGGAAGCATTAATAATCCCATATAACCAATTACATCCAGCGACATGTTTTGTTGTCGCATGAAAACTGGTAATGCTTGGATAAAAAAGGTGGTGGGAATAAATTGTGATGTATAAAGCGTAGCAAGTAAAATTAATTTATAAAACATATCTTATTATTGCTTGTCTGTGTAGAGACGCGATAAATCGCGTCTCTACTGTGATTTAAAGATTGGTTCTAATTTGCACACCATAGGTTACTGGGTCGCCAAAACCTGCTGTAACGGTTGGTGCATTATCAACTCCAGTAACCCTAACTTGCACTTTATTCTCTAACTGGGTTACTGTAATAACAGAAATTCCCTCTGCTGGATTTTCCGTCGTAAAGTTATCTGTATCAGGTAAAGCTAAAACTGCATTTGGTATATCTGTAAGCAGAAAGAATTCATGCAGCAACTATAGCTGCAGAATCTCTCTCAGGTAAATTAATAAGTGTGGTACGCTCTTACTGAATAAAAGAAATAAAAACAGCGATTAGAGAGAATGAAGAAGCGATGAGCATCTAATTTGGAAGACTTATTTCACCGAATTGTAACATTTGGAGTGCCCTGGCACGGCAAGTAAGACAATCACAACCAAATTGTGCGCTTGCTACATCTCCAACTGTGTCGCTGCTTGGGTCAAGAGAGAATAGTCTAGGATTTAAATATATAACCTTAGTTGCGGCAGGCTGCGTTGCATTTTTTACTTCGGGGCTGGCGCCTGCTTTTGTATTACGATAAACTTTGTACTGCTGAAGTTGGTTTACAACAGTTATCGATTGTAAAGGCGTTTGAGCGTGAGCATTACTCATCCAAAACGTTAAAGATAGAAAATTAATACAGCCAAGAAGCGCTAGAGTTAGTTTGCTCATAGGATATACAAATAAATACTCAAAATTTTACTTTATCATTATCTCAAGACTGGCGCCAGTTTAATTTAAATTGTTGGATGAACTACATAACGAGTTTTGGGATATACATACTCAATAATACGTCTACTTAATAGTAATTTTATATCCTGTTTTATTTTTGGAATAAATTTTTCTGTTTCAAAAGCTTTGGTACACCCAAGGTTTCCAAATCGAGAACAATCCCTATTTCCGTGCCATCATGTTGAACCCAAATTTTACCATCTTTAATATCTAAGTGCAGCACACAACCATATATTCGTCGTTGATTCCGCCAACCAACGTGGACTAACTGATAATGGTCGTGTTCCTTATCAAATACTGTTTGAGCTTCTACATCTTCATTTAGACTTTTATGATTACTATATTCAGTTAGTAACCTTTAAATATATTCTCGATACTTTTCTACTTTATCCATTTGGCAATTACCTCCGTTAATGAGTTAAAAACAATTAATTTAATATTATTGTTCCGAATAATCTTCTGAGTGAAAGATAGCTGAAAAATGAATCATAAACATCTAAAGGTATTGCTAAATATAAGATTCTGTCTGGTTGCTCATCTTCTAGAATAGAACGTTAATTAATAAATTGACCGACTGCTACGTGAAATTCAGTAATATTAGAATAGCCGTAAAAAGCTTTTAACTTATACTGCAATTTTGTCGCCATCTCGTTCTGCTGCAATAATTTTTTCTGCTCCAATATCAACATAAATTTCTACGCCTCTAGAACGAATATAAAACTGCTCATCAGTAACTAACCAGTCATCTTTGTATTAATGCATTCTTTACAGCATCATGGAAAATATCTTTGGCAGGCATTGGAAAACAGTTTTTGATACTTATTTTACTTGAATTATTAATTATATACTAACAATCGTAGCACATCGTATAATTTGCATAAGTAAATTATACAGTAGTAGTGACTGAGGTTTTCAACACGTCATAAAAAGTTAGGTATAATATTGGCGCCAATCCCAATAATATAATGTCTAGCGCACATCCAAACCAGCCAGTAAATGCTACTCCCAAGTATGAGTCAATAACGGGAGTGGTAGAGCGTCTTACTTTTCATTCGGAAGAGTCAGGTTACACTGTCGCACGCTTACAGCGTCCGGGTGCATCTGATTTAACAACAATTACAGGTAGTTTTGCTGGCATTCAACCAGGACAAACACTTCAATTAACAGGGTTTTGGCGTGAACATCCACAGTATGGTTTACAGTTTCAGGTAGTAAATTATAAAGAGACGAAACCTGCCACACTGACGGGAATGGAGAAATATTTGGGTAGTGGGCTAATTAAGGGTGTTGGGCCAGTTACAGCCAAACGTATAGTAAATCATTTTGGGCTGGAAACTTTAAATATCATTGAAAATCAAATAGAGCGTTTGCAAGAAGTTAATGGTATTGCGAAGAAACGTATTACCATGATTCAGAAAGCTTGGCAAACACAAAAAGCCATTAAAGAGGTAATGGTATTTTTGCAAACTCATGGCGTTTCCACTACATACGCGGTCAAGATATATAAGCAATATGGGGATTTATCGATACATCAAGTTAACGAAAACCCTTATCAGTTAGCAACGGATATATATGGCATTGGGTTTTTGACTGCTGACCAAATTGCTCGTAATTTAGGTGTCCCTAGTGATTCGGAATTTAGATACCGTGCGGGTCTGATTCATGTATTGAGCGAAGCAGCAGAAGAAGGACACTGTTATTTGCCACAACCAGAATTAATACAGCATGTAACCCAACGGCTAAAAACTAATGACCACGAACCAAATGAGGCAACTATAACTGGAATTATCAGTAAAATGTCGCGCGAGAATGAATTAATACGAGAAAACAGCGATGATACAATTATATGCTACAAGCCAACTTTCTTTTATACTGAACAAAATCTCGCTATTAGTTTACAACAACGTTTAATTCCCACTATTAATATAGATATTCCGCGCGTTCGCAATTGGATAGAACGTTTTTGTGATAGTCGCAGAGTCACTTTATCACCTCAACAGCAGCAAGCTGTAGAAATAGCTGCTTACTCAAATTTGATGGTAATAACAGGTGGACCAGGTGTAGGAAAAACTTTTACTACTCATACAATTGTAAGCTTATGGAAGGCAATGGGTAAATCTATTGCTCTCGCGGCGCCTACCGGACGTGCAGCACAGCGACTTGGTGAAATGACAGGTTTGGAAGCAAAAACTCTGCACCGACTTTTAGAATTTGACCCCAAGACGCGCGGGTTTAAGCGCAATAAAAATAATCCGCTACCGCATTCTGCAATTATTGTAGACGAAGCGAGTATGTTAGATTTATTTTTAGCGCACTCGCTAGTACAAGCATTAGGCGATGCTCAGTTATTATTAGTAGGGGATATCGACCAACTACCATCGGTAGGCGCCGGGAATGTACTCGCTGACTTAATAAATTCTGGTAAAGTACCTGTAGTTCGACTTACACAAGTATTTCGTCAAGCTGCTACAAGTAAAATTATCACCGCTGCCCACCAAATAAACCTTGGACAGCAACCCAATATCGAAGCTATTTCCAACACACCAAAATCAGATTGTTTATGGCATGGAGGAGGATATCAGCCAGAACATGGAGTACAAGCAATTTGCGAACTAATAAATGATTTTATTCCCAAACTTGGTTATCATCCTGCCACTGACGTACAAGTACTGTGTCCAATGAGTCGCGGTTTAGTAGGTACACGCAATCTCAATAACGTATTACAACAATTAATTAACCCACCTAGTTCTCAAAAAGTTGAAGTTACCAGAGGTGGGACAATTTATAGAACCGGAGACAGAATAATTCAGCTAACTAACGATTATCAGCGTGAAGTGTTTAACGGTGACGTTGGTTTTATTACCCATATAGACACCGAAGAACAAGAAGTTAAAATTCTATATCAAGAACGCGAAGTTACTTATGACTACGCTGACCTTAACGAAATAGCACTCGCGTGGAGCGTTACAATTCATAAAGCCCAAGGGTCCGAATACCCAGTGGTAATATTGCCTTTATATACGCAACATTACATGATGCTATCACGCAATTTACTTTACACAGGACTAACGCGCGCGAAGAAGTTAGCAATTATTATTGGTTCCAAGAAAGCAATATATATGTGTGTTCGTTCTACTAAGTCACAGGAACGTTATACACAGTTACAACAGAGATTAATAATCCCCCTTAACTAAGTGGAAAAATGACCCATACTTTTAATTCTGAATTTTACGCTAAATTATTAGCTCAATATCAGCCGAAAACAATTACTACAGAGGAAGATTCGGAGCGTGCAATAGCTTTGGCAACAGAGTTAGAGCATCGTACTCGTCGAACACCAAAAGAAGATACATTGTTAGAGCTATTAGTAACACTAATTGAGAAGTTTGAGGAAGCTCATTACCCTATACCACAAGGTACACCGCATTCAATGTTACATCATTTGATGGATGCCCGTGAATTGGCGCCAGAAGCATTAGTTGAAGTAATTGGCTCTAAGCGAGCTGTTTTCGAGATAATCAATGGTGAACGCAGCATTAGCAAAACTCAAGCACAAGCGCTAGCAGATTTCTTTAAAGTTGATATCAGCTTGTTTTCGTAACAAATGTAGAGACCGAATATACTCGGTTTCTATAACGCAAGATTTTTCTGCAAAGGAGTAATTTAAAATATACCTTGTTGCAACGCTTCAAACTTTGCCACAACCGTATTAAATTTATCATCCCACTCATCTGAGTCAAATGTAGAGGGAACTAACTGAGGAAATAAAGAATTTTTTCTATTTAAAATATTTTCGATAATTTTTGTGAACTTGTTGATTACAATTTGACTAAAAGTATTTTTAATATCACGCCCTAGTAAGAAAGCAGGCGCCTCAGAGTATTATATTACTTCTTCAGATAATTCATCAATGAGTTCACTAAATACACGTTCATCATCATTATATTTTTCAAGTATAAAATAGATATCTTCTAAATCCTTTTTAGCTTTCCGGTCATTCCAGGCAAATAGCTTTAAGACTAAAAAGGCAGAAATATTGATAACTTTAAACTCAACTTCTTCTATTTTTCTTGCCTCTGCGGTTGCAAAAGCTTCATCTAACCCAAGAATGTTCATTTGATTCCCATCTGACCATTCTATTTGTTGATTTGGTTGTCCAATAGTACCAAAAGGTACTATATCTACTTCGGTATCTGTCGAAATATGTATAAACTTGTGTGAAACTTTAGTTGCTTTAAAAAGTGGGCTTAACCCTTCGGTCATTGCTCTACTGAAAGCTTGAAAATCTAACCAATTGTTTACTTGTATAGCAAAGTCTAAATCAAACGTACCTCGACCTGGAATTTTCAACTGATTGTCAAAAACTAGCACTCTAGCACCTGCACCAACCAACATGATAGATAATTGTAAACTATCAGCGATGCTTTTAATATCCAGTAAAACTTGCTTTTGTTTATCTTCTATTTTACACATTTTGCTGTCTATCTAAAATAAATTTATCATAAATACGTTCTGCTGTTTCTCGCAGCCTATCATGGTTTAAGTTTAAGTTTAGCCGAAGAAGTCACATATGGCTGTATTGTGTAAGGGTAGTCCACTGAGTTAACCGGACTATGTATTGTTAAAATTCCATCAATATTTGTTTTATCGGGTATATTGTATTTTTCATGTAAGGTTGCCCGAATATCTGGCAATACTTTTAGATTATCTAGACACTTTTGCAGTAATTTGTCTTCGTCACTCATATATATATGTAAATTACAGCGGTTTACGCATCCACTTATATTTTAAATTATTTTTGAAAAATCTACATATTTGTAGGGTGGGCACTGCCCACCTTACTACTGCTTTTACCAACAGTTTTAAATTATACGTTTGTAGCCCATAAGTTAGATACATTAAGCGACCAATCTGGTAATAATTCAGGGAGGGTCAATGTATCACCGTCTTCTAATAGAGTAACAGCGGCGCCAAGCTTATATATAGATACATTACGTTGGTCTGGGTCAATGAGAATTCCAAATTTAATTCCCCATTGTAATTGTAGAAAAGCCTGCATTTTTTTCTGTAACGGGAGTAAACGGTCGAAAGCTGTTTTTACTTCCATTACAAGTTATGGCGCCATTTCTGGATAAGTGCGAGGTGTACGTTTTAATCTTTCGCGCGAGATATACGAACAATGGGGTTGCAAAATCTCCCCGTTGGTTAACTGATAACCAACGCGCGAGCTAAGAACATATCCAAGGTTGCGGGGTTCAACCCAAGAAAATAGATGAGCGCAGAAACGAGTGCTAACTTCTGAAGATGTAAAGTCAGGTGGAGATTGTATTGATTCATCTTCAACGTTTAAAGTAGTACTTACGCTGATGAAAAAAAACTATTATATTTAGCAGGGACAGGACTTGTTGCTTATGAAACTACGACATCAACTCAAAAAATATCGCAAATTATTTCTAGTTACAATTTTAGCTGCTGTGATGATAACTATACTCGGCGCCTTTACTCCGACCAAATGGTATTATGATTTTAGCAGTCCTTGTAATGTTAATATTTATGTAATTAATGGTGGTCTACACAGTGATTTGATATTACCAGTAAAAACGTCAAAGTTTGACTGGAATCATTTTATTCCATTAGAAGAAATTGGCACCGACACAAATCAACAATATCAGTATCTCAGTTTTGGTTGGGGAGAGCATGACTTTTTTATTAACACCCCAACGATAGCCGACATTAGAATTCATACTGTTATCAAAGCTTTATTTTACCCGAATAATACTTCGGTGATGCATGTTAGAGGTTTTAATAATTTACCGAATAAAAAATATGTTGATATCAAATGTGTACGTATTAGCTATGATAATTATCTGAGACTAGTACAATTTATTCAACGAACCTTTCAACTTGATAATACAGGTCGTGTAATTAGAGTTGCCAATGGTTATAATGCTTATGGTGGATTTTATGGCGCCATTGGTCGGTATTCAATTTTAAGAAATTGTAATGACTGGACTGCAGAAGCGTTAAGAACAGCTAATGTCAATACTCCTCTTTGGAGCAGTCTTTCCGCTCCTATTATGTGGCATCTTAGAAGTAATTGTAATTGTTAATAGTAGGGTGGGCACTGCCCACCTTACAAATACAGACACATCAAAGCGAATTTCTGTCATTGTTTATTTATTAACCCTTCTGCAGCTTCTGCCAAAGATACTTTTGCTACTTTACCAAACAGGCGCCGCTGTACAAAGGCGCCGTCTATCAACAACAATAAAATACTAGCAAGCTCATATGCATTATTTATATTCGCTTCTTCTCCAAGTTGAGTCAAACGTGCTAGCACTGCTTCTTTATGTTTTACAGCTACTTGATGTCCCGGATAATCTAACTCTCCATATTCTGCGGTTGTAATAATAAACGGACATCCCAAGCACTCTGGTTTTGCTAGTAGTTCATCTAACCATGTGAATACTCTTAATAACTTTTCTACTGAGTGTGACGGATACTTAGCTAGTTCAGCTTCCAATAAATCCCAAAACCGCTGGTTACGCTGTTCTAGATATGCAACTACCAAATCATCTTTTGATGGGAAGTATCTATATAACGTTGATTTTGCCACTCCTGACTTTGCAATAATCGTATCTACACCTGTCGCTCTAATCCCTTCACTGTAAAATAATTCATCTGCAATATTCAATATTTGCTCACGCAGTAAGGGTTTCGCGCCATCTTGCAATTTTTTAGGCATTAGGTTCTCCATTTTTCGTATAACCCTATTGACATGATACAGACCTGTCTGTAATATTTCAATTATAGATATAAAACAGACCTGTCTGTATTAATCAAGGATAAAGCAATGAAAATTGGAATTATTGGCAGTGGAAACATGGGACGTTCACTGGGTATTCTTTGGGCAGAGCAAGGACATCAGGTATTTTTCGGCTCGCGGGATAGTGAAAAAGGGAAAGCAGTTGCTCAAAAAGCTGGACTAGGAACACAAGGAGGAACAAACGATGAAGCGGCAGCATTTGCAGATGTGATACTGTGGACAGCGCGCGGAGTTATGCCATCAGAGTTGTTATCTAACAAAGAAGTTCTCAACGGTAAAATTATTATTGATTGTAATAATCAGGACATTCCAGAAGAATTTGCATATCCTGCGATAGTAGAATCTTTGGCAGAAAAACTTGCTTCAGATGTACCAAACGCGCGTGTAGTCAAAGCTTTTAATACAATGGCACAAGAAGTATTTGAATTGGCGCCTGCACCACTCAAAGATTATCAAGTTTCGGTATTTGTAGCTGGAGATGATGAGCAAGCTAGAAGTACAGTCATGCAGCTTGCTACTGTAATTGGGTTTGCACCAGTAGATTCCGGGGTTTTACGTAACGCGCGGTTAGTAGAAGGGTTGGGAGACTTTATACGGATGATAATGATAGGTCAGCAACAAGGTTCTTATGCGACTATTTCGGTTAACGTTTTACCAAAAGCGGAACAACAGCGTTTAGGTGGAAGACAAGCTTCAGCATTATATTAAATTTGGGTTGACAAGCTGTTTTAATTGCTGGTAGTTCGTTTCATCATTGATTACGCTCCTTGTGAAACCCAAAATTTGTTTTCGAGTAAATATTTCTCCTAGTAAAAGGAGATTATTTATTATTTTATCAGATATTAATTGTCTGGTATTTGAGTTTTTAAGCAAATATCTGTTTCCAAGCTTATATCGTAACTGCTCAATGAGTGAGCAATAACTATTAAAATTCAAATTGTAAAGACAACACGCTTGTCATAAAACACCTCGATTCCCGGTTTATTAAAGAAACCAGGAATCTTATATTTGTTTTAGATTGAATCAAGTTCTGCGCGCTTTGATCTGATTACGTTTAATTGTTACGGCGCCTAAACCAGCAAAGAAGAGAGCAAATACGGAAGTTGGTTCGGGAATAGCGGTGTAATAACTAGCAACGCGGATTGGACCGTCTTGGTCTGCTGGTAGCGGTGCTGCTGGTGGGATAATTCCACCACCCGGTCTCAGGTCGGGTTTGCTAGAGAATGGATTGTAAAATACCGCTCCATTACTGATTTCACCACCGCTAAAAGTTATTCTGTTGCCTGTTACAGTAACGTCTTTAAAGATATCTGTTAGACCAGGTGTGGTTGAGTACCCGATTTTTCCATCTCCGTTCACATCTCCCCACTCAACTGGTTCGTTATTAAACGCAGGAGTCACGTTCGGATTGCTATAGGCAAGCGTTTCTAAATCAAATACAAAACTGCCTATATTATTTCCTGTCGCGTTTAGCAAGTTGTTTGCGAAGTCTGGAACTCCATATTCAATAACTTGTCCAGGTTGTATATCTGTCAACCTTCTTGGATTTCTTGTCGCTAAGATATCTTGATTTGCTGTTGTCACAAGTGGTTCGACAAAAATTACAGCATTTGCGGGTTTAAACGACAAAAAAGCAATTGCTGTTGCTCCTATGGAGGTAACAACCACACGAGGTAGAGCAGTTCTTAAACAAAGCTTCATGAATTACCTATGTAATTTAAAGTTTTGACAAAGAAATATACTTTGCCATAGTCGTAATAATACCGTACCTCACTTGTCTAAACCCGATTTTCTTAATAACTGTCAGAATTAACAAAAAATAAATCATCGTAAGGATTCAAAGAAAGCTCAGAATTATCTATTTTTTCGAGCTTGTTGACAGCTTATTAGAGAAACATGTCGATTTGAGTTGAAAACAACAGTTTCAAAAAATATACCGTCTAAGCGAATTATTATTTCGCTCGCTAGATGATGTAACCGAAGATACTTTTATTGATGCAATAGAGCGCATATCGTCTCATTCTTTAGATAGAACAATGAGCAGGAAATGGGAGTTAGGGGCGCCAGCACCTTCAGTCTAACTTAACGGATGGCATGTTGGAATTTGTGGTTCATCGCTATACCCCTCTGTGTTCTCCGTGTCTCTGTGGTAAAAATCATGAACTGGACTGCACAGGGGCGCTCCTGCCTATGCTACAACATCTCAAATTTGATAAAGGAACAGTAGTGGTTCATGTCATCAGTTTTGGGGTGTCGGCTGGCAACGGATGTAACGGATGTAACGGATGTAACAGATAAGTTATTGGTTACAAACGCTCATCTAATTGTTAAAAATAAACCATCAGTTACATCCGTTTATCATCCGTTGCTAATATTTCTACCCACCAAAATTAATGACATGAACTAGTAGTTGACGATTTGATTGTGAAAGCTTAGATTATTAATATATTTGTACCAAATATGAAGCTGTCTGTTGATGTCTGTTTAATTAACATTTTTTACAACACCCATCACTATGAACATCTCTGAATATATAGAATCTAAGCGTCATGCGATAAAGAAAGTGAAGAGCGATATCCGCGAACGCTGGAATAACCGTTTGGTTAAGAACTCATGGCATTTACAAGGAACTGACGGCGCCGCTCAATATCTAGCAAACTACGGTAACAACATTGGCATTGATAAAGTTATAGGGTTTGCAGTGTGTGCGGAACAAGAAGGATACCCGGAAGTTGCAATGGGGTTTTGGCAGAAAGCTTTTGAAATTGAAACAGGTGCGGCGCCAGTTCCAAAAAAAACAAAAGCTGCTGTTAAGGCTTCCACCAGTCCAGAGTCTACGGTTATTGTAGAAGCGGCGCCAAAGTTAGTTGAAGAGTTACCATCACATTTGCAACCTGGACGAATTGTAACGATGCAGGCAGTTGATGCACCGTTTGACCGCTCATATTATATAGATTCTCCTGATTATTGGGGACAACCTAAACGGGATGGTAATAGGTTGGTAGTAGTTGCAACGAAAGACAAAGTTTATTATCAGTCCCGCTCAACCAACATAAAAGCACAACCATCTATAGAAATTAATAATTTATTGCTTGAACTAGCAAATCAAATAGGTACTTTTGTTCTTGATGGTGAGTTATACTATCGGTCTTCAACAGGTAGTGAACATCGAACTGCACCGCAAGCAGCAATGGTAAATGAGCAAAATGGACAACCTGTTGTCGCAATACCTATTTACGCTATTTTTAAAGCTTTGTGGTTCTCTGGGCAAGATTTAACTAATAAAAGTGAAGTTGAACGCATTGCAGCTGGAGAAAAAATCGGCAAACATTTAGATACTCAATATTTTGAAGTTGTTCCAACTGCCAAAACTCAGGCAGAAAAAGCATCTCTAGCAACTAAACAGCAATCTGAGGGTAGAGAAGGTGAAATATGGGTATCACATAGCTGCCAATATACTGGCGGAAAAGATACACGCACTTATGTAATGGTACGTACAAAATATAATTTGGAATTAGATTTAATTATCACCGAATGCACCAAAACAACTGTAGTTGGTAGACCATTTAGTGCTATTAATGTGGCACAAGAAGTGAAGGGTAAATTAGTACCAATGGGTTCAGTTGGTACAGGATTTTCACAACATGATATGGAAGAAATTGCTCGGCGCCACTCTGCAAACCCCGGAAGCGTTAAAATTACAGTGCGCTGTCAAGGCTTAACCGAACGCGGTAAACTATGGCACGCGCGCTTCATCGGAATTTGTGAAGATAAATGAGTATATTTGAAGATGAAAAATATATCAACACTTAAATGGAAAGAATTTTTATGGTTCAACTTATTTATACCTGGTATATTTTTTATCTTCGCTTTTTATATAATGCCGATTTGGCGAGCATTTGAATTTGATACAAGCGATGAAGGAATCGAATTAATCAAAACGTCTTTATATTTACGGGGATTTGATTTATATACACAAATATGGAATGACCAACCACCACTCTCAACTATTGTTTTGGCTCAGTGGTTTCGTTGGTTTGGTGAGTCGATAGTTTCAGCAAGACTTTTAGTTTTATGTTCTTCAACGCTACTTGTGTGGTCATTTTGTCAAACTATACGCATTTATGTAGGTAATATTGCAGCAACTGCAGGCGCCTTTTTGTTAGCTATCTCTTGTAATTTCCTCAGAGTTAGTGTTTCTGCAATGATTGGTCAGCCAGCGTTAGCAATGGCAATGATGTCTATTTATATGTTAATGCTGTATAGACAGAAATTATCAAAGAGTTTAATTATAACATCTGGTATCTTTTTAGCGCTGTCGCTACAAATTAAATTATTTACTGCGTTTTTAGTCCCACTAATTATATTAGAATTGATTAATATCAGATTAGAAAAAGATTCTTGGCAATTTAAAAAAGATATATTTGTTGATATTCTTACTTGGATAGGCTCTTGTGGATGTGTTTTTTTGCTAATTAGCTTTATATCTAATTCCTTGAGCTATGAGCAATTATTTGGCTCTCATTTTGATGAAGATGTTAAAACAGCATTTGATGTAGGTAATAGTGTGAGACTAACACTTTCGTTTTTGTTACAAGATTTTGATTATATGCTCCTAGCAATTCCAGCAATAATAATTATCTTTAAAAAACGCGAATGGAATAAAGCTTTTCCAATCATTTGGCTCTTAACAGCATTTTTGCTCATTCTTACTCATAAACCTGTTTGGTATCACCATTATCTGTTAATTTCAATACCATTAACTTGGCTAGCTACCTACGGGGTAGAATTAGCAATTAATTATTTGAGAAAAAACCGTAATAAGTTACAAACAAAGCTAAATAATCTTCCCAAAATATCTTTACATAAATTATCAACTTATTTTTTAATATTATCGCTATTTTTCATTCCAGTTAAACTGACTATTATCACGATGGAAAATAATAAATATATTCAAGAAAGTAAAGAAAAAGTTGAATTACTAAATGTTGTATTAAATCATAAACAAAATACGCAATGGATATTTACAGACTGCCCAATTTATGCATTTTACGCTGGGTTACGTATTCCACCAGAGGTAGCTGTTTTATCGCATATCAGACTTCGCTCAAACACTATCACGCGCGAGCAGTTTCTCTCAGTCTTTAAAAATTACCGTCCTGAACAAGCTTTATTTTGCAAATCTAGAATGATTCGCGATTACGTTGATAGTCATATCAGCCAGTATTATACAAAAACATTTGAAAACGGCGCCGGAACTCACTATTTATTAAAAGAGAAATTTTAGTGAGCTATCACTCACTAAAAATCATAATAATGTTTACATAATAAAACTTTTTGATTGTATATTGACGAACTTGTAAAGTTGGAATATAAAAGATTAACTTGTGATGGGATATATTATTGGAATTCAAAATTGAGGTAAAGACACATGGCTATTAATTTCAGTGAAGTTTATCAAATTATTATTATTGCTTCTATTGCAAGCTTTGTATTATCTTCAGGCATGTGCTTGACGGCGCCTAAAGTTAAATAATATTTAAAATTTTTTCTCTGTCTCCTCTGCGTCTCTGTGGTGAAAATATTATTACCACAGAGGCATTGGTAAATATGTGATTTATCTGAGACGTGATATATCTGAGACGTGACATGTCACGTCTCTACATTTATGGACATCAACCCAGCGTAACCAATTAAACACGAATATCCCCCAAACAAAAAGGCGCCATATCTTCCTGCTGTTTCAGGTTGCATATTCACCATTAATTCAGAAAAAGTCGAAAGCACCAGCACTTCACCTAACATTCCCGGCAAAGCAAGACACACCGCACCATATAACCAATATTGCGACTCAATGCGGCGCCACTTCATTAACCCTATACCAACAGCACTGTACAAAAGACCAGTGACAATTACATTCATCCAATATCCAAGCGTAGAGCTTTCAAAAAAGTAAGACCCAGCTAGACGGTAAACTAATGTACCTACTGCCCAAATAATCAGACCTAACGAAAAAAGAATAATTCCATCTTTACGGCTCATAGCTACTTCCTTCCATGTTAATGTAATAGCTGTTACGTTAATAATTAGTGTAATAGCCGTTACGTTAACTGTCAATGAGTAGACCACCCGAACCTCAAAAAAAGGAAGAGCTTTTAGAAAAGTGCTTAAATGCTGCCATCGAGACAGGCAGCTTAGACTGTAGCATTAACGTTATTGCCAAGCGCATTGGTACAAGTGGACGGATGCTTGTGTATCACTTTGGCTCGAAGCAAGAGTTAGAGAAGCAGGTGATAAGTCTTTTAGAAAGGCGCCTGCGTGATAAATTATGGTCATTCCAACTGGCAACAGATGATAAGACAAAAGCTTTGATTCAAATGTGGGAGCATTTCACATCTAAAGAATTGCACGGTTTGCTCAAACTGACTATGGAACTAAACCAGCGTGCGGTACAAGGTGATGTTGAAACGCGACAATTTTTGGAGCTTGAAATTCAAAAGTGGTTGGAAGCGCTATCACAGCTTTTACACGATGAGAATAAAGCGTTAATACTGCTGCACTTATTTCAAGGCGCCGTGTTAGATTATCTCACGACAGGAAACGTACAGCGTGGGGAGCAAACAATTAGGAATTTTATAAAACTCTGTTACGAATAGAAAGCTTGCTGCGAGGAAAACATGAATGTTGCTCAATCTTTATTCCCCAAAACAATAAACTCGAAGCAAAAGCAGACAAACTAATTTTCGTAAGCAGTAAATAGCAGTTTATCCTATCAGGTAACGTACAAATCCATCAAAAAGGTCAACTATTGCAAGGTGATAAGTTTATCTGCTCTTTAGTAGAGAGGAAATGTATTAAAGATTAAAATAATTCGCGCACGTTAATTTTTACCTATTCTTAGATATAATGGAGTACAATATGTAGAAGTTAATTGATTAAACTTAGGTGAGTAATAATGGATAACTGGAATATTTTATTGGAAAGTACAGATGATGGTTTTACGACAGCGACAGTTTTGGAAGTTCCTAGCTTTCAAACTACTGATAAAACTAAACAAGGCGCAGTAGAAAAAATTCAGCAGTTATTACAAGAACGTTTAGCCAAAGCCGAGATTGTTAAAATACCGGCACCAATACAACCAGTTGCCGCAGAACATCCTTTGATGAAATTCGCTGGGATTTTTAAAGATGACCCAGACTTCATGGAAATCATCAAAGAAATTAGAGCGGAACGTGAGTTGGACAGTGATGTATGAGCTTATGGATTCTTGATACCGACCTTTAGCAAAAAATAAAATTGAAAAAGACTTAAGAATAGCCTCCATTACTCTTGTTAACAATGCAACAGTAGTCACACGTAATTATAAAGACTTTTCCCAAATACCAAACCTTAAAATAGAAAATTGGCAAGATTGAGTAATAAATACGGAAGACCTGCAGTTTGCGGAATATAATCTACAAAATTGATAGTAAGCAATATGCATCCGTACAAGATACAGCCACAGTTATTCTGTAGTTAATGTAGAAAGGAAAGAACTTGCATACAGTGCAGCTTGGGTTCTGTCTCTCAAACCCAAGCTACTTAAGATATTAGTGACGTGGTTTTTGACAGTGTTTTCGGATATATATAGTGTGCGTGCGATTTCACGGTTATTGGCGCCAGTGGCAATTAAACGTAATACTTGTAATTCTCTGGGGGAAAGTTCTAATAGTTCTTGGGGAATATTTAATTTTACAGGTTGAGTAGCAGATTGGGAAAATGCTTTTTCAAATAACCCTGGCCCCATATGCGTGTAACCTTGATGTACTGCGCGTATTGCTGCTGCTAGTTCCTCGGAGGGAGTATCTTTGAGTAAATAACCTTTGGCGCCGAAGCGCATTGCTTTTTAGTTTGTATAAAAATCTAATTATCACATTTTCCTCTAACCACCTTAAATAATCACTAGTACTTTATTCCTATTTATGTTTAGGACTATCGAATCATTTCAATCTTTAGGCTAATCACTATACTTCTGAAAGTGGCTAAAATACAGCAAGTAAAACTAATGCTTCCTATACAGCAAATTCAACGTTTTCTTCAAGTATTCGGCAAATCAATTGCACTACTCTGGTCTGCTTTGCCTATTCTTACCGTCTTACTAATTATATGTCAGTTGCTGCAAGGTTTGGCGCCTGCAGTTAGTGTATGGATTGTTAAACAAGTAGTAGATACTATTAGTGCAGCATTAACACAAAAAGTTGATGTTAGTACAAATATGACATTTCTGCTAACAGGTTGGATTGCAGCTTTGATGCTAGAGTCATTGTTGCCACCTTGGGTAACAGTAATTCAGGGTAATCTCAATGAAAGGTTGATGGGACACATTAACCTGAAGTTGATGCAAAAAGCTAATACATTTGAAGATTTACAAGCGTTTGAAGATACTTTGTTTTATGACCGTTTACAAATATTGCGCTCAGAAGCAAATCAAAAACCTTTATATCTACTAACAGGTTTGGGTTACTTAGGGAAGCAACTCGCTACCATGTTAACTATTGCGGGATTGTTATCTTCTTTAGGTTGGTGGATTCCTACACTGTTATTTGCTGTATCTTTACCTCAAGCTTATGTTTCGTTTCGACTTGAAGAAACAGCTTGGCAAGTCGCTGAGGGCAAAAGTCAGCAAATACGACGGATGGAATATTTTTCCTCTGTCCTGCTTACAGATACTTATGCTAAAGAAGTTCGTTTATTTGGTTTAGGCAAATTCATTGTAAACCGTTATCAGCGTGCTTTCACTGACTGGCATCAAGCACAGTCTAACATACGTTTTCGTCAAGCTCGATGGTCAATGTTATCTGCCTCAATAAGTGCTATTGCCAATGCTGGTATATTTTACTGGGTTGTACAGCAAGCTCTCCAAGGATATTTAAGTGCAGGAAGCGTTTTACTATATATACAGTCGCTGGCATATTTTGAAGAAAGCATTGCCGAAATTGCTTATTCACCAATATTGTTTGAAGCGCTGGTGTATATGCGCTCTCTATTTGAGTTTCTCGTGCGACAGCCAACTTTGTATATAAACCCTTCTCCTGTTACCGTACCCCTGAATTTTACAAGTGGTATTGAATTCAAAAACGTTTCGTTTAATTACCCCGATGGCAGGTTAGCACTTTCTAATATCAGTTTTACTATTCACTCAGGAGAGACTATAGCACTCGTTGGTGAAAACGGCGCCGGAAAGACTTCTTTGATTAAATTACTTACACGCTTATATGACCCAACGTCGGGAAGTATATTTGTTGATAATACTAATTTACAAGATTTGGATATTACCGAATGGCGCCAGCGTATTAGTGTAGTGTTTCAAGATTTTGGTAAGTATTCTTTAACGATTATATACATCATATGAATATACTAGAAAATTTTAACATGGCAGTTAAAACTTTGACAGTTAATAAAATGCGAAGTCTTCTTACCATGTTAGGAATAATTATTGGTAATGCTTCGGTAATTGTAATGGTAGCAGTCGGAGAAGGGGCACAACAATTTACTAAACAGCAACTCGACTCAATGGGACCAAATCAATTATCAGTATGGGCTGCACAAAGCGCTTCTGAAGTAACTACTGAAGCAACTGAATTAACATTAGCAGATGTAGAAGCTATTCAAAAAGCGCCATCTGTAATTAAAGTGGCGCCACAAATAAGCGCAAACCTTCAATTAATATATCAAGGACGTGCAACTAAAGCCAGCGTTACAGGTACAAACCCATCTATATTATATGTCCGCAACTTAAAAGTGCGCCAAGGACGTTTCTTTGATAGCACCGAACAAAAGCAAAATGCACAAGTAGTTATTTTAGGCGCCGCCATTGCCAGTAAGCTATTTAGTAGAGAGAATCCACTTAGTAAAGAAATACAAATTAATAATATTAACTTTCAAGTCATAGGGTTGATGCAACAAAAAGGCGCCTTTTTAGGAATAAACTATGATGATGCCGTTTATATTCCGATTACAACTGCAGCAGACCAATTAATTGCTAGACGCTCAGTAAAAGGAATAACAGTAGATTTTCTAGAAGTCTCTGCAAAGGATAAACAGGGAGTACGTGCAGCAGCATTTCAAATAAATAACATACTAGCACTTCGACACAGCAAGAAAAAATTCACAGTATCAGCCAATAAATCACTACAAGATTTGGTAGGTAACATTACAGCAGCATTAAGCGTATTTTTAACCCTTATAGCCGGAATTTCATTATTCGTCGGCGGTATTGGTATTATGAATATTATGCTTGTATCAGTAACCGAACGTACAAAAGAAATTGGTCTACGCAAAGCAATAGGCGCCCCTAGTAATTCTATACTCACTCAATTTCTGATCGAAGCTATCATATTATCGGTTGGTGGTGGGTTAATAGGCACAACTATAGGAGTTGGTAGTGCCATGCTAGTGAGCATTTTCACACCTCTAAAACCAAATGTACCAATAAGCGCAATTTTTTTAGCAACTAGTGTATCTGGTGGTATAGGATTACTATTTGGCGTGGCGCCTGCACGTCAAGCTGCGCGGCTAGACCCCATTGTCGCACTTAGAAGTGATTAAATTTAAAATTAAAGATTTTGAGTTTTATAGGTTTAGCGTAGTACTACTCAAAGACAGTGACTCAACTGCATTCACATAAATGTTTCCTGCATTCTGATATCATGTCCGGGAGCGTAACCATAATAAAATCATTGTAGAGACGCGATGTTCCTCGCGTCTCTACGTGACGTGGTAATTATGGGTAATCAAGCGGACATGATATGACTTCCTCGGCTAAAGTAAACCCGACTCCCAGAATTAATGTTAAATTGAGTAAAACTATGAAATAAATTGCTACCGCGAGCGGCGCAGCCATAAATAAAGGCATTAGGTGAAATTAACCTACCTAGTCCCGAATATGGTAAAATTTGCGCGCTTACAGGTAATTGAAATAGTCAAATTATAGAAAATAATCGCCAGTTCATAAATTTTAATATAAGTTTTCGGTATTGAGCCGCTGCAATTTTACTGCTTTTGCAATAGGAGTTTTAATTGTAGAGAATTAGTAAATGTATAGGACTATCCAAATCAGTTGCTTGTGTAAATCCCCCCTAACCCCCCGAAATTCGGGGGGAACAAGAGAGATTGAAATGTTTACTGCCAGTTACCGACTAGTACGAAGGGAGACCAAATTGCTGGGTGTCCGTTGGCGTCGGAGATGATTTTGAGTTGCGCTTGACGAAGTGCTTCGGCTTTGTTTACTCCTGGTTTTTGAATTTGTTTGTAGAAGTTTTGAATTAATGGTACGGTGTCAGCGTCATTGACAAACCATAAGCTTGCTAATGTACTTTGAACTCCTGCACGCAATGCAACTCCTGCTAGACCTAGTGTGGCACGACTGTCACCTGCGGCTGTTTGACAAGCGCTTAGTGTTAGTAAGTCAATTGGTTTTTTGCTGCGACGTAATACTGACTCGAATTCGTTGAGTGATACTCGTTGGTCGTAAAGTTGTAAAAAGGTGCTTTCGGTATCGGCGCCAAATTTACCGTGAGTTGCGAGGTGAATGATAGGATAATCGTTTTTATCTATTTGTTTTTGTAGGTTTGCGAGAGTAAAGTCTTTGTCTAAGAAGCGTTTACCACCTAGTATTTTTTCTAAGCCCTCAGTTTCAAATTTGACATTTGGGAGAGGTGCAAATGGTGGAATTTCTACGCTTAAACCAAATATTGCGGCTCTAGCATCGCGTGCTATTGGAGTGTTATTAGGTGTTAGGTTTAACCCAAGTGTTGTAGCAACGGCATATTTCTCAATTAGGAATTGTTTACCGTCATGTAGTGCAGCCATTGGGATGTTTCGCAGCACACCATCGCTAACAAAGACGAGTGTTTTCGGATTAGCTTGTGCTAAATCATCTGCCATTGGACGAATCAGCAAATCATAGACTTTTTGCGCTTCAGCAAGATATTCATCGGTGGAAATATCTTCGAGAGTATAGCGCAAGCGGTCAATATTTTTTGCTAATTCTTCAGCAGATATTGCAACTGGGTAGCTTTTAAGATTACCGTTGCTTAAACGCAGCAACATGTGAGTTTTTTGGTCAAGAACAACTGAGTGAATAAATGCTGTGTCTTTATTACTGTACGCAATTTCTGCACTAGATTTAGAATTACGTGCGACTTGAACACATTCGTCTCCAAAAAAGTTTTGCAGTTCGTTTAATTGCAGTAGTTCAGAGACTTGAAGCACTTCGGAGATTTTCGATTTTTGATTTCCGCTTTTGGATTCTTTTTCTTTGTCTCCATCTTCCAAGAGCAGTGCCATAAGTTCGCGATATACGGGTTCTACTGAGTCACGCAAATCAAATTGTAGGTCTTTGCTGGCAACTGCAATATCTCCGCGAATGCTTTGCAATGAAGCAATGGCGCCTCGATACGATGTGATAGCTGCTTCGCGTTCGCCTTGAGCATTATATATTCGTCCAGCTTGTGCTTGCGCGCGGTAAAGACTGTCGGTAGCATAAACTTGCTGTGCTGCAAATTGCGCTTGCTGGGTTAATTCCATTGCTTTACCCAGATTTCCCATTTTTTCGTAAATGGCGCCTAATGTAGTCAAAGCAAAAGATTCTGCCCGTTGGTCTCTTAGGCGCCGCGATGTTGCAATGGCTTTTTCTAAGTTTTGGACTTTTATATTTTGGGAATCTTCAGCACTTAAACTTTCTGCCAAGTTAATCAAAGCGTATGCTTTTGAACGAGAATCAGGAACAGCATCTAATAATGCCATTGCTTCCGAACGGTATTTATTAACTGTATTTTGTGAAGAAGGTTCGCTCTGTTCTAAGAAGCGGGCAAGATTAAGCATTGCTTTCGCTTGCTGAATTCCACCAATAGTTTTACTTATATCAATACTTTGCTCGTAAGCTTGTTTTGAGAAAGTAAAGTCTTGTTGCATCAAACCATTTAACCGCACAACTTCCTTATCATCGCCTTCAAGTTTTACTGAGTTTGCTTGCAGGGCATAACGTTGGTAGCGGTTGCTATATACATTACCAAGATTATTTAAAGCTGTGGCAATGAAACCAGAATTTTTTAAGTTTGTAGAAAATTCTAAGCTTTTTTTATTTGATGTAATGGCAGCATCAAATTCACCTAGTGCTAAATAAGCATTTCCCAAGGCGCCATTAGCTGCTGCCAAGGTATTTAAATCTTGGTACTTACTAGCTTTTTCAATAGCTTCTTCAAGCAAAGGTACAGCAGTTCGCGACTGTCCTAGTGCATTGTAAGCTTGTGCTTGTTCGGTTAGTACTTGTGCTAACAAACGATTTGATTCTTTGCCCTGACTCGATTTATAGATTTTGATTGCTTCATCCCAAGCTTGAATTGCTTGTCCTAAACTACCCACTTGGCGATAAGCAGAACCTAAATTTGTATAGAGAGTCGCTAGAACTTTTCTATCTGATGTTTGCTTTAATGCTTGACTCCACAGCTTTATCGCTTCTTGGTATTGTCCTGAGTTGTATTGGAACAATGCTTGGTCTTGCTGTGTTGTAGTTTCTTTGTCCAAAGCAACTACTGAACCAGATATTTCCTGATGATTGTTTGGTTGGGCAGCTTGTACTTCTTCTTCCCAGAATAAGAAATGTGAGAGTAAGTAAGCTAGCAATCCTACACATAACGAGAGGCAAAAGCGGTATAGCCCCTTCTGTCGAATATTAAATCTCATGTTTTATTAAATAAGGCTTTTCCGACAATTGAACTTTTTATACTCGCTAAAAGTCAATCGTAAAACTATTGAATTATCTATACTTTTTTAGCTTGCCATCATTTTTATAAGTATTATTACTGATAAAAAGACCGTGAAGCTAAAATCATAAAACTTTGTTTTATTTATATAAAATTTATTGAATAATCGCACAAATACGGATTGCTGATTTATTAACTGCGAATACGATTAATTGGTAGTAATGTTTATTTTAAACCTTATTACAAATTCTTAGAAACCGGGTTTTTTGTTCGATATCTTGCAATAAAAAGGCGATTTTGGATAGAAACCCGGTTTCTTTAATTTAAGGGTTAATCACATATATGTTCAAACACAAACTTACGGTAGCTATAGGCGCCGCTTCATTATCGTTATCATTACTGGGTGCATTTTTACCTGTATTCATTAATGAGGCACCTGCACACGCACAACTTAATGGTTACAAGCCTCCTGGCGGTCGGGGAAGAATGCAGCGCACCGAAGGAAGTGGAGCGCGCGGTTGTACGAATTCAATTCCTGTAACGCTGAATTTAGTAACACCCAGCGACCACACTGCGCTTACAACCCAAGCGCGTCCAACCTTTTTGTGGCATATTTCAAATGCGACAACTGCACCAATGGTGTTCACTTTGACGGCGCCGGGTCAAAACAAGCCTATTCATCAAGAGTTTCTCAAGGCAAACAAAGCTGGAATTATGAAGCTTGAACTGCCTGCAAAAGTTCCAGAGCTAAAAGTTGGTCAAGAGTACCGTTGGACTGTAGCACTTGTGTGTAACGACAAACGTCCTTCTCAAAATATCAACGCGCGTGCTTGGATTGAAAGAGTTGCAACCAGTTCGCAGTTAAAGCAACAGTTGGCAGCAGCTAGGAATGATAACGAACGCGCGCTTGCTTACACTCAGTCCGGTATTTGGTACGACGGAATGAGTATTTTAAACAATTTGCAATCTTCCAATTCAAATCCAAAAGCAAATGAGTTATTTACATCATTGCTTAAACAAGTTGGTTTGAACAAAATTGCAACCGCAGGAAGTCAGCGTTCAAGCAACTAGAAGTAGTGGTCAGAGGTTAGGGACTACTAATTTTCTAACCTCTTAATTTCCATTCCAAAACCCCTTAGCAAAGAGTCGCGATGTTTTCTACCAAATTGACAAAAATTTTAGCGCTCACTAGTGTATTTACTATCCTCCAGTCTGTAGAGCTAAGTACCTCTTCATATGCTAGTACCTTTCAAGGTTATACTCCCCCAAAAGAACGCAGACCACTACAACGAACTGATGGTGCAGGTTCGCGCGGTTGTCCAGAAGGATTGTTTGGTTCTTTGAATTTGCTTGTGCCAAACGACCATGTAGGGTTAACTATTTCTGAACGTCCAACATTTTCTTGGCACGTCTCAGCAGTTCCCTCAACCCCGATGAAATTTGCTTTAGTTGAACCCGGAGTTGCAAAGCCATTATTCGTTAAAAAAATAAAGGTAGATAAACCTGGTTTAGTGCAACTGCAAATTCCTTCAGATATTAAAGGATTGACAGTTGGTAAGCAATACCGCTGGACAGTTTCGCTTGTATGTAATACTAAACGTCCTTCACTAAGCATTTATGCACGAAGTTGGATAGCACGTGTTCCACTCACCGAAGTAAATAATTTCTCTAAAACAGCATCGGAACAGCAAGTTAGGGATAAAGCGATGTTTTACGCTCAACAAGGTATTTGGTACGATGCAGTAGCAACCATGACTAAAGCGTATTTAAGTAATCCAGATAGTCAGTTTTACGCTACATACCTTCATGGTTTATTAAACCAAGTTGGGTTATCTGATGTTATGGCAAATGAATTACAGCGTCTTGCTGAAGGTTAAGGCAACGGATACAACGGATGTAACAGATAAATGTATGGTTCCTGATTTCTTTGAGAAATTGGGAATTTTATAATTTTATCAGTAAATAGTTTTTTTAATATGAAGATAGGCGACTTTGTTTTGGGAATACTACAGAGAGGTAAGGACGTTACATGTGGAGACTAAACATGTAACGTCTCTACTGGCTTTTATAAACGAAGACGATGAAATTTTTTTATACCAAGCTTTTAAAGCATTTAGAGAAAGGCGCCAGTTCATCTGTTGGCGCCAGAAAAGTCAGTAAGATAGTCGGTAAAATCGCGAAAAATAGCCAAAAATGGCATGGAACACTGGTAATAGCACCAGGTGTTGCAGGGTTAATAATTGGCATTCGACTGTTGGGTTTTATACAACCTTTGGAATTAGCTGCTTTGGATATAAGATTTCGGTTGCGTCCTGCTGAACCAGTGGATAAAAGGTTTGTAATTATAGGTATTGAAGAGTCTGATATTACGCGGTTTCAACAATGGCCCTTTTCTGACAAAGATTTGGCAAGGTTAATAAATAAGATTAAAGAACAACAGCCTAGAATTATTGGTTTAGATTTATACCGCAATTTGCCTGTTGAACCTGGTCATGCAGAATTATTAGAAGTTTATAAAACTACCCCTAATCTTTACGGTATTCAAAAAATAGTCGAAAACGGGTTTAATTCTAAAATTGGCCCTCCCCCAATACTTGGTGAAAAAGGTCAAACAGGTTCAAATGATGTAACTGTTGATATCGATGGAGTGGTACGTCGTGGTGTGCTTTTTCCAGAACCAGGAAACCCACTACCAAGTTTAGGTTTAGTTACCGCAGGAACTTATCTAGAAAAAGAAGGTATTAAACCCGAAGCTGCTCCTGATGGTTCAATAAAATTCAAAAATACTGTTTTTCGTCCTTTTGAAGCGTCAGATGGTAGCTATATTAATGCTGATGCAGGTGGTTATCAAATTATATTAAATTACCGTGGTCAGGCGAAGTCATTTAATTATGTTTCGCTGATAGATGTTTTGGAAGGTCGCATTCCAAATGATTTAATGCGCGACCGTATTGTTTTAATCGGCGCCAAAGCAGCAAGTCTTAATGATGCTTTTTATACACCTTATAGCCGTGGATTTTCTAGTACGCCAGAAAGGACACCAGGGGTAGAAATTCAGGCAACCTTAGCGAGTCAAGTATTAAGTTCTGTGTTAGATGGGCGCCCGTCAATTTATGTATGGCATGACTCGTTAGAACACTTATGGATTTTTGTATGGGGTTTACTAATAGCCACTCTCGGTTGGAAATGGCGAAATATCACAGCTTTGCATTACCTGCTTCGTATGCTAACACTATTATTATTGAGTACTGTAAGTGTTGGTATTATTAGCTATGTTAGTTTTTTGTTTGGATGGTGGATTCCTGTACTATCACCAGTACTAGCTTTAATTGCCTCGACAACTGGAATTTCTAGTTATGTTTATATTAGTAGATTACGCGAACTCAACTCAGAGCTTGAGAAAACCGTCAAAAATTTAGAAGATGCAATGGATGAGTTACAACAGTCTCAAATTCAACTTATTCAAAGCGAAAAAATGTCCACTTTAGGACAATTAGTTGCTGGGGTAGCTCACGAAATAAATAACCCAGTTGGTTTTATATCAGGTAATCTTAAATGCTTAGAAGGGTATGTTCAAGATTTAGTCAATCATATACAGCTTTATCATCAACATTTCCCTGAACCTGGTGAAGAAATTGAAGAAGATGCCGAAACAATAGATATTGAATATGTATTAGAAGATATGCCAAAAATGGTCGCCTCAATGCACGTTGGAGTTACTAGAATCAAAGAAATTAGTATCTCTTTACGCACTTTTTCGCGCAGTGATACAGCGAGTAAAGTGGCTTATAATATTCACGAAGGAATAGACAGTACAATATTAATTCTTAAACATAGATTAAAAGCCAATAGTGTTCGTCCAGATATACAAATTATTAAAGAATACGGCAAGTTACCAATGGTTAATTGCTATCCTGGGCAATTAAACCAAGTAATTATGAATTTAATTGCCAATGCTATTGACGCACTCGATGATTCTAATGAAGGTAAAACGTTTACAGAGATTGAAAATAATCCAAATAAGATTATTATTACCACTGAAGTGGTTACAACGGTGGTTACAACGGTGGTTACAACGCAAGCTATTATCAAAATTAAAGACAATGGTCGTGGCATGTCAGACGAAGTTAAGCAAAAAGTATTTGAACACTTGTTCACAACAAAAGGTGTTGGCAAAGGTACTGGTTTAGGTTTATCTATTAGCCGTCAAATAGTCGAAGAAACCCACGGTGGTAAGCTGAGTTGCGCTTCTGAACCAGGTAACGGCGCCGAATTCCGGATTGAAATTCCTATTTCTTAATTCTTGATTTCACCCAAAGCTAAAAAAAGTTCAAATATCTTGTACGGTGATAGCTTAAAATATAATTACATTGAAAAAATGAAAATTATTATTATAATTACCAAATGAAAAGTTTTTATTTCAAGATATCCCTGTATAGTAGCTTGATGCATGTCATATTTGTTCCAGGGGAAGTCATAGCTCAAATTGTTCCAGATACAACGCTACCAATAAATTCTCAAGTTACGCAACAGCAAAGCATTAATGCTATTGAGGGTGGAACGACAGCAGGAACTAGTTTGTTTCATAGTTTTGATTCGTTTTCAGTTCCGACAGGTAGCAGCGTTTTTTTTAACAATGCACAGAATATTCAGAATATATTATCACGGGTGACAGGTCAATCAATATCTAATATTGATGGTTTAATTCGTGCTAACGGAAGCGCTAATTTATTTTTACTTAACCCGAACGGAATTACTTTTGGTAAAAACGCGCGTTTGGATATTGGTGGGTCATTTATTGGTAGTACTGCTTCGAGTTTAAAGTTTGCTAATGATACTACATTTAGTGCCAAAGCTTCTGAATCTACACCGTTGTTGACAATCGGTATTCCTGTTGGTTTGCAATATGGAGTAAATCCGGGAAAGATAGAAGCGCAAGAAAATACTTTACAGGTGCAACCAAATCAAACTTTAGCTTTTTTCGGTGGTGAAATTATTTTAAAAGGGTCAACACTAATGGCACCAGGGGGTCAAATCGAATTAGGAAGTGTGAGTGATAACAGTTTAGTTAAGCTGACTCCTGTAGAAAAGGGTTTAAATGTGGGCTACAGTGGGGTGCAAAATTTTGGAACTATTCAAGTTGAAAGTGGCTCAAACATTGATGCCAGTGGTATTGGTGGAGGTGATATTCGTTTAACAGCACGCAATTTACGAGTAAATGAAGGTTCTCGTCTTGCATCTTTTACTCTAGCATCAGGGACATCGGGTGATATCACTCTTAACGCTACCGAGTCAATTGAGTTAACTGGCACTGGTGGATATATAGAAGGTTTGGAGCAAGTTATCACCCCTACTAATATATTTGCACTACGCAATGGCATATATAACAGCAGTGTAGGTGAGAGTGGAAGTGGCGCCATTGAGATTAACACTCAAAAATTAAGCGCACGGGATGGATTTTTCATTCTCGCATCTCCTTTTGGTCGAGCAAACGGTGGGTCTATAAATATTAATGCCTCTGAATCAATTGAAGTGATTAGCTCATTATTCTCGACAGGGGGAAGAATTGGAAGTACAGGAGACGGGAGCAACTTTACTATAAACACTCGGAATATGTTGCTTTCGGATGCAGCAATAGTTTCAACTGCTGGTTTAGGTACTGGTAGATTTGGTAATTTGAGCGTTAGTGCTTCCGAAAGCTTGGAATTGATTGGTGGCAACTTAAAAATTCCTTTTTTTAATGACCTAAGAACACTTTTAACTACTGCCACAACTAGTTTATCAGATGCTGGAAATTTGGAGATTAACACCAAAATACTAACTGTTCGCGATGGTGCCCAAATTTCAGCCAGTACTGTAGGTCAAGGTAAAGGAGGAAATTTAACCATAAATGCATCCTCGTTGGTGGAAGTTATTGGTATTTCATCGGATGGAATGATTTCTAGTGGTATATTTGTTCAGGCAGACCCAGGTACAACAGCTCCGGCAGGAAATTTAACGCTTAATACTCGTGAATTGTTAGTTAGTGATGGCGCCTTAATAGCAGCTACTGCATTTGGTGCAGGAAAGGGAGGCAATTTAACAGTTAATGCTACCGATATCAAATTGCTTGGTACAGCAAACGACCGTGTAACATTATCTCGTGGGTTATCTGCTCAAGCAGCTCCTAATTCAACAGGAGCGGCTGGAGATTTAACAATAAATACTCGTAATTTGTTAGTACGAGATGGAGCGCAAGTTAATTCTGGTACTTTTGGCGTAGGTAAAGGTGGAAATTTGACGGTTAATGCGGATGGCACAGTAGAACTTATAGGCGCCTCTAAAGATGGTATTTTTGCGAGTGGCTTATTTGCTGAAGCAGGACTTGGAACAACAGGAGCAGCAGGAGATTTAAAGATTAACGTTAATAAATTGATTGTTCGGGATGGCGCAAGAGTTGCAGTTAGAAGTCAGGGAAAAGGTAACGCTGGTAATTTTACTGTCAACGCTCACTCTATCCGTTTAGATAACAAAGCAACTTTTACAGCAGACACTCAAAGTATAAATATTGACCCTAGACAAGAGCAAGCTACTATTACTTTAAACACTGAAGATTTAATATTGCGTCGTGGTAGTAATATTACTACTAACGCCAAAGGACAAAATGTCATCGGTGGGAATATTAATATTAATACTCGTGTGTTAGCTGCATTTGAAGACAGCGATATTGGCGCCAATTCCACAGACGGACGTGGTGGAAACATCAAAATCAAAACTCAAGGTATTTTTGGTACGCAGTTTCGTAATATACCAAGTATTAATAGTGATATTACCGCAACAGGCGCCAGTTCACAGTTAAGTGGAAATGTCGAAATTAATCAACCCGATGTTGACGCGACTTCAGGATTGTTTGAAATATCAGTTGATTTTGTAGACGCAAGTCATTTAATTGTTCAGGGTTGTCCAGCATATAAAGGTAATTCATTTATTATCACTGGACGTGGAGGTTTACCATCTTTGCCTAACTCGATTGGGCGCAGTAATCTTGCTTTAGGTATTGATTGGGTTGAAAATAGAGTTTTGCAAGGAACAGAGACTATAAAACATAATAATATCTCACGTTTCCCAATCAATTCATATATAAAGCAAAATCAAATAGTGGAAGCATCAAGTTGGCAAATTAATCAAAAAGGTGAAGTATTACTAACTGCCTCTAAACCTATAACTAAATTATTTTCATCTACTTCAGACTTAAGTATAAAATGTTATTAATTTTGTGGAGTTGCAGGTGAAGCAAAGACCTACTTACATTTCCAAATTAGGGATAAAAGGAAGATTTTATGGAAATATTTGGTTTAATAATGTAGTCTTTGTAAATACAAATATAATTACAGTAAAAGTATGCCAAGCAACATAATTATTTTAATCGCTGCATTAATTATTGCTTTTTTTGTCTTCAGAGCTTTACTTAATGTAACAAAAACACTTATTAGTACAGCTATTACGATTCTTGTCGTTGTAGTTATACTATCAGTTTTTGGTGTTGCTCCTCAAGACTTAATGCAGGAGCTAAAAAACTTACCTCAAATAATTGGACGCTCAATAACGGAAATCAGGAAGCTGTTTGGATTTTAAAGACTTTCTTCTTATTGGTACATCAAAATCCATAATTATACCCATGTCAGATTCGGTTTTGCGAAGTCAGGAAAGATTTTATAGCAGAAGGTATAAATGTTTGAGCAGCGTTTAATTATTTATGCTTTATTTTGGGCAAACTGCTTTTATCGCACGCTCTTGTGATGGAGTGACAGTCGGCGCCGTTGCTACCAGTTCAACAGAACCATCTTCTGTTTTTATCCAACCTTGCGCTTCGACTATTGGGGAATTAAGTTGAGGTTGTTGAGGCATATTTGATACTTTAGCCTTTTCGTCTAAAGAAGCAAGCGCACGTTGTGTTGTTGTACCTGGCATCATGTCGAGAGGATTCGGTGGTAAGCTACCACGTCCTGTAATAGTAAATTCGCCTAATGGTTTGGCGCCGGGAATTCTAGGACAAATTTGAGCAACTTGCCGAGTTGCATCAACAACTTCTTCGGGCAATTCTATTATTGCTTGAGTAGGCTGAACTTCAGGTTGCTGAATCAATATTTGACCTTGCACACCAAGTTCAGAACTCGCTGTAATATCGCTGCTATTCAGTAAATCTTCAGGACGCGCTTCTATTCCAAATAATCCCTGTGTTTTGATGTTAATGTTACCACCATTACCTGTAAAAGCATTGGCGGTAATATTGCTATTTTCTTTACCTACTGCCACTATAAACGGGACATCAATGGTAATATTTCCGCCATTTCCACCTTGGTCAGATATGCCTGCTGTTGTTGAAATTCCACTATTACGACGCAGTAGTAACAAATCTTTTAGCTGCAATCGAATGTTACCACCATTTCCAGATGTGGTAAAAGTGCCGATAGTACTATTGTTATCAAGCTGAAGCGAACGCGCGTTAATTTCTATATCATTGGCATTGCCGGTTTGAGATGGAAACAAACTAAGAGCTAGCTCAAGTTGCTGTAAGTCCTCTACTGTAGCACCAGACCGCTTGACTGTATCAATATAATCCCTTAACGAGATTGCTGCAGCAAGAATACCGCTAGTTTTATCAAAGTAAATCGTACCGCCTGAATCAATCACGACTTTTCCAGCATTAACTGGCCCGTAGGCTGCGGTTGATAATGCACTCTTATTCGCAAAGGTAATATCGCCACGAGTTTTCACAATTATGTCACCTGCGTTACCCCCTCCAAGACTACTAGTAGTAACACCCATTCGATTGGTAATCGTTAGTGAGTCCGCATTAATCCTGATATCACCTCCTTCGCCCTTGGCTCTATTTGATACTATGCTAGCAATTCCGCTAGCGTCAACGTTTTGGTTTGCACCATCAAGGACGATTTCGTTACGCGCGTTAATAGTGATGTCGCCAGCCGAACCTTTGCCGAAAGTACTCGTATTGATATACGCTGTATTTCTAACAAAAAGCGAATCCGTATTAATATTGATATCTCCTGCTTTTCCTTCCGCATTAGGAGATACAGCGCTAGTAATAGTAGTTGGTTTTCCCATTCCATCCACCACCACCGTATCGCGCGCATCAATCTGTATATTTCCTGCGTCTCCTTTTGCATTAGTGGCAGAAGATATAGTTGACCCGTTTTTTACGTAGAGTGAGTTAGTTGTAATTTTGATATTCCCACCTTTGCCTTCTCTTCCAAATAGAGTGCTAAAGATTCCGCTAGGGATACCATCCAAACCTTTTCCATCTACTACAATAGTATCGCGGGAATTAATAGTGACGTTGCCAGAAGCTCCAGTAGCAAAAGGTACGGAACCAAGCATCGACCCATTTTTTAGGAAAAGCGAACCTGTGTTAATATCCACGTTTCCAGCTTTTCCCACTGCTCCAACATCTGTGGTACTGGCAATTAATCCGCCTTCTACGGTAATGGCGCCGCGAGTATTAATGATGATATTACCAGCATCACCTTGTCCCAAGCTCACAGTTCCAATACTTGAATTTTGTTTCAAAGACAAAGAGTTAGCGTCAATAATAATATCGCCACCCGGAATAACTGCATTTGAATTCGTTTGAGGTGCAAAGCTGTTGGCTAATTTAGCTTGAGTTAGTGAAATTGCACCTGTGGCATTAATAGTAATTTTTCCAGCTTGGCTTCGGGCTGTTGCTAATTCTTTAGTACTAGTTTGTAAGGAACTTTTGAAAATATCAATATTGCGTCCATAAAGTGAAATATTTCCTTTATCGTTTGATACAACGTTTATTATTGAATTCGCAATCGAGGTATCCGCACGTGCAGTATCTTTAGGAAAATCAAGTCGGATACCATCCTGGTCAAAAACTAGTCCCACTGTTCCAGCTTCAGATAACCCACCAAGTTCGACTCGTCCTCCCGAATTTAATATTGCTGAATTGTTTAAATTTACCGCTCCTCCCACTAACAAAAGACTGTTACCTAATTTGATAAGTCTTTGTGCTTGACTTTGAATTGGTTGTGGATTGATTTGATTATATAGTAATGCTGATGGATTCACTGTTAACAACGCTGGTGCTTCTGGATTTGTCGCACTAAAAAATCCTTGCTCACCAAATTGAACTTTGTTTGCTGTTGTCCCAACAAATGAGCCACGTATATCCAACCGTGCATCCTTGCCAAAAATAATACCTGAAGGGTTAATTAAAAATAAATTTGCGGCGCCATTAACTCCCAACGTTCCCAAAATTGTTGATGCGTTTCCACCTGTTACGCGCGTCATTATATTTTGCACCCCAGTGGGATTGCTAAAATACACGCTTTGACCACTACCAATATTAAACTGACCAAAACTATGGAATAGGTTATTACCACGTTGGGCGCCACCATTTATCAAATCTATACCATTACCAATTGGTGTAATGACGGAATTTTCTTTACCAAGCGAATCGTCACGAGTAACCTGAGCATGTGAAGACGGCGCCCATGCCATGATTACAAGGCTAGTAAATAGGAAACATGATGTGGATATTCGCGTAACCATCAGCTTTTGCCTCTAACGCAGGTAGATGCGTGTTCTTATTAAACTATTTCTGATAGTAAAGAACTTATGCGATTTTACAAAAATAAATATATTAACCTAAACTTACTAATTATGTTGCTATTTAACTAAGTATTTTTATGATGCTTTCGTCACTTTATGTGTTTTTAAATACTGCAACCAATATATTAGCTAGGAAAAGAAAACTTCAAAGTTATTAAATAACAGTATAAATTTTTATAACTAGCAACTAGCTAGCTGTATTAATTATCGTTTATGGACGCATCTACCAAATAACAGTTTTTAGTATAGTTACTACTTAAACGGCGCCTAAAATTGTTATATAGTAAATTATTTTTGACAAACCATGACAACTTATGCATCTTTTTAATTGACAGGCGCTATGAAACGAAATGCCAGGATTTTCGTACTATTAATTCATTACCTATTTTTGATCAATTAGTCCAGGCAGCATTTGTCAAATGCAAAAAGCGCCCCCTGTAAAGGGAGCGCTTAAGCGTTGGTTATTCAACTAGAATTAACCGTTGATTGCAGGTGCAGTCAATGCTACAGGTGCAGCGTCGCCACTTGCTAAGTCAAGTGGGAAGTTGTGAGCGTTACGCTCGTGCATTACTTCCATACCTAAGTTAGCGCGGTTGATGATGTCTGCCCATGTGTTGATGACGCGACCTTGGCTGTCAATTACTGATTGGTTGAAGTTGAAACCGTTCAAGTTGAAAGCCATTGTGGAGATACCTAAAGAGGTAAAC
This sequence comes from Dulcicalothrix desertica PCC 7102, assembly GCF_003991905.1. Taxonomy (GTDB): domain Bacteria; phylum Cyanobacteriota; class Cyanobacteriia; order Cyanobacteriales; family Nostocaceae; genus Dulcicalothrix; species Dulcicalothrix desertica. The sequence goes on from NZ_RSCL01000004.1 coordinate 200,849, forward strand.
CAGATTCCAACCACTGGCCAAGCAGCTAAGAAGAAGTGTAAGCTACGGCTGTTGTTGAATGAAGCGTATTGGAAAATCAAGCGACCGAAGTAACCGTGTGCTGCAACGATGTTGTAGGTTTCTTCTTCTTGACCGAACTTGTAACCGTAGTTTTGGCTTTCGGTTTCGGTTGTTTCACGAACCAACGAAGAAGTTACAAGTGAACCGTGCATAGCTGAGAACAAGCTACCACCGAATACACCTGCTACACCTAATTGGTGGAAGGGGTGCATTAAGATGTTGTGTTCAGCTTGGAATACCAACATGAAGTTGAAGGTACCAGAGATACCTAAAGGCATACCATCGGAGAATGAACCTTGACCGATTGGGTAGATCAAGAATACTGCGGTTGCTGCTGCAACAGGTGCAGAGTAAGCAACACAAATCCAAGGACGCATACCTAAGCGGTAAGAAAGTTCCCACTCACGACCCATGTAGCAGAATACGCCAATGAGGAAGTGGAATACTACCAACTGGTAAGGACCACCGTTGTACAACCACTCGTCTAAGGAAGCTGCTTCCCAGATTGGGTAGAAGTGTAAACCGATAGCGTTAGAAGAAGGAACAACTGCACCAGAGATGATGTTGTTTCCGTACATTAAGGAACCAGCTACTGGTTCGCGGATACCGTCGATGTCAACTGGGGGTGCTGCTACAAATGCGATGATGAAGCAGGTGGTTGCTGCCAACAAGGTAGGAATCATTAGTACGCCAAACCAGCCGATATAAAGGCGGTTCTCGGTGCTAGCGACCCAACGGCAGAACTGTTCCCACACATTGGCGCTTTCGCGTCTTTGTAAGGTTGCGGTCATGTCTTTATGATTGCTCTATGTGATGAATAATTTAAGCGAGTCGTTTGACTTGCTTAATAACTAAGTTAAATCTTTTATTGAGTTTTGTAAAGGTATTTAACTTAACATTTTGTTATATATGAGTGAGTATTTATATAGTTTACATTATGAAATGTAAATAAATTGGTTAAATATTTTACGTGTATAAAAATGTAGAGACGCGACATGTCGCGTCTCTACAAAAATCGGCGCCTTCTATAAAAACCTTACACAGCAATGATTCCAGCACATTAACTATTGATGCTCAACCTGGTGGCCAGCCCAGCGGGCGCCCACCTAATATATGGAGGTGCATATGGAAAACCGTTTGACCACCATCGTTGCCAGTATTAATCACAACTCGATAGCCGTTAGTAAGTTTTTCATTTTCGGCAACTTTCTTAACAGTCTGTAACAAATGACCGAGAAGTTCGGTGTCATCGCTTTGAGCATCGGAGAGCTTGGGTATAGGTTTTTTGGGAATTACAAGGATATGTACAGGCGCCTGTGGGTTAACATCTCTAAAAGCAAGCGCTAAATCATCCTCATAAACAATGTCCGCAGGTATTTCGCGTCGAATAATCTTGCCAAAAATCGTATCTTGGTTGGTCATGTGTAATTTAATGATTTGGTAAACCATTTGTCATTCGCCAATTTCCAATGATAAGACAAAGGAATATTGCTATAACAAAAGGCCATAAATATAAATGCTTGCAAGGGTTTGGAGTGCTTCTGTAGTTGGAATTGATGCTGTAAAAGTGGGTGTAGAGGTAGATGTTTCAGGGGGATTACCTGGAATAATTATTTTAGGCTTACCAGATGCTGCGGTATTAGAGGGAAAAGAAAGAGTCAGAGCAACATTAAAAAACGCTGGGTTTGGATTTCCGACTAAAAAGATTGTAATTAATTTGTCCCCTGCTGATTTACGTAAGGAGGGGCCTAGTTTTGATTTACCCATTAGCGTGGGGATTTTAGCTGCATCCGAACAAGTCGGTGCTGCAAAACTAGGTGATTATTTATTCTTAGGTGAAGTTAGTCTTGATGGGAGCTTGCGTCCAGTTGCGGGAGTATTACCAATAGCAGCATCTGCACACAGTATGGGCATAACAGGTTTAGTTGTACCAGCAGATAACGCTCAAGAAGCAGCAGCAGTTGATGGATTAAAAGTTTATGGTTTTCATAATTTGCTGGAAGTTACAGATTTCTTAAATAACCCATCTCGCTACAAACCTGTACAAGCTACACATAATATAGAAGCATTCGCAGCTTCGGACGTTGATTTAATTGATTTAAAAGATATAAAAGGACAAGCTCATGCACGACGAGCGCTAGAAATTGCCGCAGCAGGAGGACATAATCTTATATTTGTGGGGCCACCAGGAAGTGGAAAAACCATGCTCGCACGACGTTTACCCGGTATTTTACCACCACTAGATTTTGCTGAATCATTAGAAGTAACCCGCATTCATTCAGTTGCGGGTATGTTAAAAAATCGTGGAACATTAGTAAGAGAGCGTCCTTTTAGAAGTCCACATCATTCAGCTTCGGGTCCCTCCTTGGTGGGTGGTGGTAACTATCCTCGTCCTGGAGAAATTTCTCTAGCTCATACTGGTGTGCTTTTTCTCGACGAATTAACAGAATTCAAACGCGACGTATTGGAATTTTTACGTCAACCACTTGAAGATGGTTATGTCGCAATATCTAGAGCAAAGCAGTCGGTAAACTTTCCAGCGCAGTTTACATTAGTGGCAAGTACAAACCCATGTCCATGCGGATATTACGGTGATGTAATTCAACAATGCTGCTGTACACCCCGAAAACGTGAAGATTACTGGGCAAAACTTTCGGGGCCACTAATGGATAGAATTGACTTACAAGTAGCAGTCAACCGATTAAAAGCAGAAGAAATTACCCAGCAACCCACAGGTGAATGTTCTTTAGAAATACGTAAAAGAGTTATCAAAGCGCGCGACATAGCAACCCACAGATTTAAAAAAGAGCAAAATATACGCTGTAACGCGCAAATGCAAAGTCGTCATTTACAAAAACATTGTAAACTCGACGACTCAAGCAAAAGACTACTAGAAGGCGCCATTCAAAAGTTAAGTTTATCAGCAAGAGCCAGCGACCGCATTCTCAAAGTCGCACGTACCATAGCAGACCTAGCAGGAGACGAGCAATTAAAACCGCACCACGTAGCAGAAGCCATCCAGTACCGCACAATAGATAGAATGTAGGTTGGGTGTAGGCTTTACGTAACCCAACAATCTTATGATGAATCAACAAATGAAACCACTTAACCCCATAAAATCACCTGCATTTCTTCAAAAACTACAATGGGTCGCCAATCCTGTAGGATACATGGAAAATGCGGTTCTTGAATATCCAGATATTTTTAGCGCTAATATTTTTAACTCTGAGAATAAACTTGTATTCGTTAACCACCCTCAAGCTATCCAAGAAATTCTAACTAATGACCGAAAGAAATTCAGTGCCCCAGGAGAATATAACGGTATATTAAAACCTATAATTGGCGATTATTCGGTGATTATGCTTGATGGTGAAAATCATCGCAAACGGCGCCAGTTAGTAATGCCATCATTTCATGGTGAGCGAATGAAAGCATATGGCGATTTAATTGTTAATCTGACCAAAAAAGTGATGGACTCAATTGCATTGAACCAGCATTTTTTGGCACGGTCGGCAATGCAAGAAATATCAATGCAAGTTATTCTTCAGTCAGTTTTTGGCTTGTATGACGGTACACGCTGCCAGCAACTCAAAGATTTAATGGGAAAAATGTCAGAAATTTTTAAATCCCCTTTTTCCTCAAGCTTCCTATTTTTCCCTTTTCTACAAAAAGATTTAGGCGCCGCAAGTCCTTGGGGTAGTTTTTTACGTCAGCGCTCCTCAGTTGACCAATTAATATATGCTGAAATTGCCGAACGCCGAGAAAACCCAGACCCAAACCGGATTGATATTTTATCATTATTAATGTCCGCGCGCGATGAACAGGGACAAGGTTTAACTGATAAAGAATTACGCGACGAATTAATGACGCTGTTATTTGCTGGGCATGAGACAACAGCCACCGCAATGGCATGGAGTTTATACTGGAGTCAACATGTACCTGAAACTAGCGAAAAAATCCTCAATGAGATTAATACGTTAGGTGATAATAATGACCCAGTAAGTCTTTCTAAATTACCTTATTTAACAGCATTCTGTAACGAGACATTACGAATTAATCCAGTTGCAATGCTGACATTTCCGCGTGTTGCCCAAGAACAAGTAGAAATTTTAGGGTATCAAATAGAACCTCAAACTATTATAATGGGCTGCATATATCTTGTACATCATCGTGAAGAATTATACCCCCAGTCAAAACAATTTAAACCAGAGCGTTTTCTAGAACGTCAGTTTTCCCCCTATGAATTCATGCCTTTTGGTGGTGGTGTACGTCGCTGTCTGGGTGAAGCTTTAGCTATATTCGAGATGAAATTGGTTATCGCTACAATTTTGTCTAATTACCAATTATCACTCGTTGACTCAAAACCAGAAATTCCCCGTCGTCGTGGTGTAACTCTGGCGCCTGCAAAGGGAGTCAAAATGGTTATAACAGGAAAACGCGCGCGTCAAGAACGAGTAATGGTTACTACTGCGTAATTTCTACTAATATAGATATATTACTTCACATTAGTTAACAAAAGTCAAAGTTATGCAGTCTGACCGTCAAAAGAAAATCATGGAACACTTAAGCCGCAGTAAGGGTGATTTTATCAACCCCAAGCTTGACTCAGCTTCTCGTAAGCAGCAAATTATGGATCATGTCCGGTTAAGTAAAGGTTAGGCAACGGATGAGAGCGGATGTAACGGATAAAAGAATCAACTATTCGTTACATCCGTTTATGATTCTTTGCTAAGGCGCCTTGGTTCGTACCCATACATTCTCAGGGCGATTTTTAGTAATATTTTTTAGTAATATATTTATATTATCGTAGGTGAACCTAGTATGAGTCCAGAACAAGAGTTATTAGAAAAGTGGCGTTCTCTCCCTGAAAATAAACAAGAAGAAGTACTAGATTTTGTGGACTATCTTCATTTGAAAAATTCAGCAACGAAACCTCCATTAGGTGAACGTCTACGAAAAATTCGTGAAAAGATTGTTGCTTCAGGTAAACCTTTATTAGATGAGGATGAAATAGAAAGAGAACTTGCTAGTCGTAGAGGTGGATTACAAAGTAGAGAATAATGAGCATAGCTTATATTGATTCAGGGGTATTATTGAGTGCTACAGATGGCACGAGTAGAATTGCTGAGAAAGCTTTACAAGTTTTGGGGGATTCAAATCGTAAGTTTGCTTCAAGTCAATTTGTTAAGTTGGAAGTAATTCCTAAAGCTGTTTATAACAAGCAAACAGAAGAATCTGAATTTTATGAAGAATTTTTTAGTGATGTTACTTATTGGGCACGGGATTTAGAACAAGTAGTTCAAGATGCTTATAATATTGGCTGTAACTACGGTTTAGCTGCAATGGATGCTTTACATATTGCAGCAGCACTGTCAGTTGATGCGGATGAGTTTATAACTACTGAGAAGCCAACAAAGCCGATGTTTAGGGTTACAAGCATTAGAGTCACTTCTATTTTTAGTTAATGTTGTATGGTGGAACCAGTTAATAACCCAACAAAGCCTAAATTGTTGTTGGGTTGGTTAGCAACGGATAAAGCGGATGTAACGGATGACTTATTCGTAAAACAAAGTTTAGTTAATTAAAGTAACTTATCCGTTACATCCGTTTATCATCCGTTGCTAATCATGGTTTGTAAAGCTTTGTGTAGGTCTTGGGTTAGTTCGGTGACGGTTTTTCTGGCTGACTGACGGTCTTGTTTGTAGCTTTGCCAATATTGGGTTACCGAAATTGGTGTGCCAACTTTTACTGTTGACTGGCGCCAACCTAAGTTAGGGCGCCCAGGAAATGTGTCATCCTGGAGACGTGACATCATGTCATATATTAATAGTGTTGTTTCAGCGAAGCGCTCAAATGTTGGTTTATCTTTTATGTATGTGGCTGTAACAGCGACAAAACTCTCTACCAAACGCATATGCTGCAAGCGTTTTGCTGCTTCTGTTGCTGCCCAGTCAGCAAGTCCGCGCGTAAGTGGGGTTAAAGTATCTAAAGAAGGTAAATCTTCGCGGTAAATATAACTCCAACCAGCTTCTTCTAAACGACGACAGCGGTCTATAAAGTTTCCTTGCGGTTGTAAACCGAAGTGTTGCTCGCTAACACGCAAGGCTATATCCTGCAAACGGTGAAGACGAGCAATGATAATTTGGTTAGCTTCTGCTTCTGAGTCTAAGTCAATTGGCACAAGGGTTTGATGATAAAAACGTTGATAAAAATCTTCTATTTCTGAAAGTATTTTTTCAGCAAGACGCAGTATGCGCTGGTAATAAATTTCTTCGCGCTTCAATGAAGAGTCTACTGCGGACTCAAGTCCACTCATCGCTTCTAATTTACTCAACAGCCAATCAAGCTTTTTCCAAGGTGGGTTAGGGTAACTGTATTGAATGGTAATGGGGACTATAAATACTTCTTCCGAACGATTGGCTTTTTGTAAATCTTCTACACACCAAAATCCTAGCTGGGCAACACCAGGTTCTAACGGACTAACTTTACCACTGTGTCCATTAGTGGCGCCTTCTGGGGCAACAGATATGGGTATATTACTGTTGAGAAATAATTCGCGCGCTGTTTGTAAACCAGTTTTATCAACTCGTTTACCGCGACGAATAGGGAATCCACCTAAAAACGAGAAAAATTCTCCCAACCAGTTACCTGCCCATATCGTCATCCCTCGTTCGTAGATAAAGTGGCTATGAACAGGTTCTTTTAATTTAATTCCATGCTGACGCGCGCTCTTGGGAACACCGCGCGAGATTAAATAAAGCATTGATAGCGGGTCATCGACTTCAGGATGACGAAATGCCATCAAGAAACGAACTTTACCCGCTTGGAACTGTTCGTATAGTTTAGCTAATTCCAAAGCGTTCTCGGTTTCAACTCGAATGATCTTCGCAGGTAGCCAGCGTCGAAGACGAAAGCGCAATAGTATGGGTAATGACCATTGAACAATCTGGAGGAAAAATCGATTGAAACGTGGGGCTATAAATTTTAATGGCGGTTGAACGCTTTTAATTTCTTCAGACAAGGCTATTCTCCAGATTTAGTCAATCTTGCCTACTGACCCAAAGATATAAAAGTATACATTACTTTGGCTTCTTTGACGCAGTAGCTTGCTCTAAACATCTCTAATTTTAGAATTTTGCCTGAATTTTTGCTTGAACGCCAAAATTAAGAGCGAAAAATAGGCTTAAAAAAATTGCTGAACGGTTACAGGCTAGTTTAGTTACACTATATTTAGTGAAGCCATCACGAGAAAAATGATAATTATTGTCATGGGTGTATCAGGTTCGGGCAAATCAACGATTGGTAAACAGCTAGCGGATTCGTTAGGCTATGAATTTCACGATGCCGATGATTATCATCCTCAATTCAATGTCAGTAAAATGCAGCAAGGTATTCCGCTTACAGATGCAGATAGAATACCTTGGTTAGAAATATTGCAAGCTTTAATTCATAAATGGTTATTAGAACACCGTTCGACAGTACTAGCTTGTTCAGCATTAAAAGCTACTTATCGTCAATATCTTAACGGCAACGATGAGATTCAACTAGTTTATCTCAATGGCTCATTTGAAACTATTGAAGCACGATTGAGACGGCGCCAAAATCATTTTATGTCATCTGGTCTTCTTCAAAGCCAATTTGAAGCGCTCGAAGAACCAGTAAACAGCATCAAGGTAGATATCTCATCTTCCCCCGAAATTATTGTTCAGCAAATACGCGCGCAGTTAAAAATTTAAGTTAATAATTAATACTTATTTAGTGGTAGAAATCTGACATCGTTTTAGTGGTTGACCTTTGACAAAGTGACTTTCAACAATGGCGCCGACATCTTCAGGAGTTAGATGACCATATACATAACGCTTCGGAAATAGCAATCGTCTAAGTTTTACCTGTAGTTTAGTAGGTAGCCAAGAAAACTCGTTTCGATTAGGCTGATAAACCATTGCGACTGCTCCAGTTTCACAATGATCTAGGCACCCAGAACGACGAACTTCAACGCGCTTATGCAACATTCGTGTTTGAATTTCATCTTGAAACGTTTGGTAAACATCCAGCCCACCTGCATTACAACAACACCCTTCCTCTGCATTCTCTGGGCGCCGTTTAGTACAAACAAAAACACGGTATTGAGGTGAATCCATAACGTTTTGCTCTTCAACAGTTATTACTCGTATGGTAAGAGCAAATATTCGTATTGCCAACTCACTTTTGATCTTGGTGCTTCAATGCCTAAATAAAGGTCAACAATGTATAAAAAGTATAAGTTTAAAGGTGAATGAATCTGTATTTGTTAAAGAAGTTGGGCGTCTTGAGTAATATATAAAAAAACTCTTGTGGGATGCAAGTCCCCTTGCGTCCCTTAAATGTGGCAAATATTTATGTTGGGTTCATGACGCCTCCACCCAACCTACGATATTTGGGAGGCGAGGAATGCTTCTACTTCGGCGAGAGTGGGTTGGGAAGCAATGGCGCCAGGTTTCAAGGTAGTTAATGCACCAACTGCACTTGCATATCGTACAATTCCACGAGCGGTTTCTTTATCTTTAAGACTTGGAATACCGTGAGTTAATAGTTGATGAATAAAGCCAGCTAGAAAACTGTCTCCGGCGCCTGTTGTGTCAACTACGGGTACTGAAAAAGAAGGTAATTTGCCTTCGTTTTCATCTAAGCAGTATGCACAACCGTTTTCACCGTCTGTTACTAACACACCTTCAACTGAGTCGAGACGATAGTTAATTGCACCTGCATCGCTGGTATCAAATAACCATTCTGCTTCTTCTTTAGCAAGCTTAACAAAATCTACTTTTTTAAAGATTTTACGAATTATATCTGGTGCTATTGCTGGATTATGCCAAAATACTGGGCGCCAGTTCACGTCAAGAATAATTTTCATGTCGTATTTTTCCGCCAAGTCCAAAGCGTGATGTACAGCTTTGCCGCTTTCGGGATAGGCTAACTCTAAAGTGCCTAAAACTAAAATATCTGCTGCTTCAAATAATGATGGTGGTAATTCTTTTGCGTTGAAGCGTGTATCCGCAAACTCGCTAGTGTCGTAATTACCGAACCCCGCAAAAGTCCGGTCGCCGCTTAAACTTCTTGTTACATAAACTTGCCGCGTTGGCGCCGACTCAGACCGTTGTAAACCAGTTGTGTCAACCCCAACATCATTTAAAAGCTTTACTAATTCATTACCTGGTTGATCTTCACCCACACAACCAACGAAACCCGCAGGTATTCCCAACTTGACTAACGCACAAGCAACATTAGCTGGCGCCCCCCCTGGATAGGGAGTCCATGACTCAACTGAAGAGAGGTCACGTCCTAGTTGGTCAGCTAAGAGGTCAAATAAAACTTCGCCGAGACACAATACACGGGGATTACTCATGCGCTCCTGTCCGTTTCTTTAGAAGGACAATTCCATCTAGAAAATTTACAACTAAAAATTTACAATAATTTTGACCCACGGTCGGCAGTTGTTCACACAAATCTACAAGAACTTTTATTACTGATTTCACTTTGTATGAATTAAAAACAACATTTCACCTTTGAATGCGCTGGTATTTTCTTCATATATAGCGTATAATAAAAAACTAAGTAACACAAAAATGTGCTACGGCTAACTGGCCAATTAAAGAATTCTTTATTATCGTATTACCGCTAACAGTTGAAACACCGACTAGACAAAGAATCTTCTAGAATGAGAAAGAGCGATTGAGTACATATACTAGGAGGATTCAGTAAAACATGGCTAGTGGCGAGTCACAAACCCCTGTAAGTCTTTCAGACAGAGAACTGCAAATTATCGACTTAGTAGCCGCTGGCTTAACTAACCAAGATATTGCAGGCAAGCTTGAAATTAGCAAGCGCACAGTTGATAACCACATCAGCAACATTCTTACCAAAACGCAAACCGATAACCGTGTCGCGCTTGTGCGTTGGGCAATGCGCTGGGGCAAAGTTTGCCTAAATGATGTGAACTGTTGTACTTTGCCAAACCCAAACCAACCTGATTGAATACATATTCGCTTCTTTCAACTTTTAAACACGACTCAGCAATTATGGCTGGTTGCTGTCCGTTCTCCTCACGTCGCAGCTTGTGTGTCAACCAGTCAGAAAGCAACTTCAATTTCTCTCTTCTTGGTTATACGTAGCTTTTGGCGAACAGGTGTTGCATTATTACGCTATCTCCGTAAAAAACACAGACAACTTCAAACCTGCTAACATTCGCGCGCAAGCGCACTCTCTATACAGACCGGAGTTTAAAAGCTTCGGTCTAATTTTTTCCCAAATCTTTAGAAACCCGGTTTCTTGTTCGATAGCTTGTAATAGAAACGACAATTTTGCATAGAAACCGGGTTTCTTTGTTTCTCAGCAAAACTCAATAAAAATTTGTAGTTATTTGATTGATACAAGAGTTAAATTAAAAATATCTTCAATACTCCATTAATTCTAAGAGGGCGGTGTTTTAATGAATACCTCTGTTCCTGTACAGGGTAACTCCAATTCCCTTGATTTTGTAAATCTTGATTTGTTGGATTTTATTACTCCTCAGCCTAACCAAGATAAGGAGTTGCTTGCACTGCTGCATTTTGTACCTGGCTTAAAAGAAATTTTGATGTTACGTCAGGTTCATGCACTTGAACACGCTACTGTGTGGCTTTTGAGTCAACCCCGTTCTTCCCGGTTTATTTCGCTGCTACCTCGTAATTTTCAGGTAGATAACGAATCACTTGGAGGATTATCTACCGAACAAGGCTTTTTTCTCTACGGTGATGTTAATATCAGTGATTTACGTCGCGCTGTTACCAACGGTCTTCAACGTTTAAAAGACGGTGAGTGGAATTTAGCTGTTCATCCTCGGTGTGGTACTAATGTATCGACATCAATGTTACTGACTGCGGGATGTGCAGTAGGAATGCATTTAATTATGCCACGCGGATTAATCGAACAGTTGTTTGGGTTGGGAATAGCTACCACTCTTGCTGGTGAGTTGGCGCCTTATGTCGGCGCTTTAGCACAGCGTTACTTAACGACATCTGTACCTTTTAATCTCAGTATCGAGAGTATTACCAAAACTAGGGATATGTGGGGACGTGAAGCGCATTTCGTGAAGGTTCAATGGCAAAGTTAGAAAGAAATTTTTTTAGGTATCGTGTAGCGCTACTTATTAGCATTATATTTATTGTGCCACTGGGTTATTTTGTACGCTTTGCACAAGGATTTGGATATCCTGAACTGTATGATTTTTTGGGGAGCGTTGCTTATGAGATATTTTGGATTTTATTAGTTGGTTTTGTTTATCCGAAAGCTTCTCCTTTATGGACTGCGGTTGGAGTTTGTGTTGCTACTTGTGGAATAGAGTTTTTACAGCTAGTGAAATCTCCTTTTCTTGAAGCTGCACGCGCGACGTTGCTAGGGAGGCTTGTTTTGGGTAATACTTTTGTTTGGTCTGATTTTATTTCTTATTTTTTTGGTAGCTTTGCTGGGTGGTTTTGGATGCGCTGGTTAGTTAAAATTCGTAAGTGAACCCGCCCATACAAAATATGCGAAAACTTTATTTTTTGTTGCCTGGTACGGATGCTAAATTTACTTGTGGTGGTTTGTTTGCGGAACTGAAGACGCTTAGTATTGCTCAAAATATTTGTGATGCGGAGGTTGTTACTTACCGTCAACGCGAACCTAATAAGCTTTTTTTGGATGATGTTCTTAAAGCATCTAGTCTTGAGGATGTTATTTTTGTTGTTAGTTGGGGATTTGATGTTCCTAAACTGGCGCCTTCTTTAAAGTCTCATAACGTTATATATCATGCTCATAGTGCGGGTTACGGATTTAAGCTTCCGGCGAGTATTCCAATTATCACCGTTAGCCGTAATACAATGGGGTACTGGGGACAGTTGGCGCCTAACTCTCTAATTTACTACTTACCAAATCAAATTAGCGACGAATTTACAAATTTAGATATAACGCGCGATATTGATGTACTAGTACAAGCGCGTAAATCTTCAAGTTACTTAATAAAAGATTTAATCCCAGCTTTACAAGAAAAATGTAATGTGTATATCGTTGAATCTTTTGTAAAAGATTTGACAAGTTTGTTTAATCGGGCAAAAGTATATTTATACGACTCGGCAGAATATTGGGCACTCCAAGGTGTTACCGAAGGTTTTGGCTTACAACCACTTGAAGCAATGGCTTGTGGATGTCATGTTTTTTCTAGTCTAAATAATGGACTCTCTGATTTTTTAGACCCAGGATTTAATTGCTATAAAATTGCCGGATATTCTAAAGAGTATGACATGGAACGTATATTAAAGGTAACTGCGACTGAGCAACCCTTTAATTTATCTCAAGATTTCTTGACTGAATACCGATTAGATAATATTACCAGGCGCCTGCAAGTAATTCTCAGTGAGTTAAACGAATTCTTTGACCATAAACAAAAATACCCTGGCAATATCCCAGATTTTAGTAATATTCGCCTAACTCAGCTAAAAATACAGCAAGTATTAAGCAAAGTTAAAAAAAAGCTGAAATAATTAGAAACCAGAAACCCGGTTTCTTTACTGAAATATTGTAATAAAAATAAAGATTTGACGTAGAAACCGGGTTTCTAGAATATTACACTCAGGTAAAACGAATGAGTTATCGGTTGCTGGTTACTGGTAGTGCTGGGTTTATTGGCGCCAATTTTGTGAACCATTGGTTCACAAATTATCCTAATGACCGAGTGGTGGTGTTGGATGCTTTGACGTATGCTGGCAACCGTAGTAATTTGGCGCAATGGGAAATATAAGAAGGTTTAAGCTTAACAGTACAATTGTATATTAGTAATCGTGATTGGTAGAAATCGTTACTTTCTGACGTTTTTTAATATTGTAGCTAACATAGTAGTACTGATACGCTCCACCCGCAGTTGCTCGCTTTATAATGATGCTGCAAGTAGAACAAGTATTACAAGACCGTTACCAGTTACAACGCTTACTAGGTAATAACGGTATCCGTCAAACTTGGTTGGCCAAAGATTTACAAGCTGCTGATGTTGACTCACGAGTTGTAGTCAAATTATTAGCGTTTGGAGGCGCCATACAGTGGGATGATTTAAAGTTGTTTGAACGCGAAGCGCAAATACTCAAGCAACTAAAGCATCCTAGAATTCCTCAATATATAGACTATTTCTGTGTTGACGACCGCAGCTTATGGTTCGGTTTGATTGAACAGTATATACCTGGGGAGTCTCTGAAAGAAAAACTTGCTACTTGTCATCGGTTTAGTGAAAAGCAAGTACGTAAGATAGCTGTTGATGTTTTAAATATTTTAATTTATCTACATGAGTTAAATCCCTTGGTGCTGCATCGCGATGTTAAACCCAGTAATTTGATATTGGGTGAAGATAATCGTGTATATTTAGTCGATTTCGGCGCCGTTCAAGATAAAGCAGCTTCATCTGGTGTTACTTTTACCGTTGTCGGAACATACGGTTATGCACCAATGGAACAATTTGGTGGTAAAGCTGTTCCTGCATCAGATTTATATGCATTGGGTGCAACTTTAATTCATTTGTTAACTGGTATGTCACCTGCGGAGTTACCCCAAAGGTCATTAAGAATTGAGTTTAGTCATTTGGTTAATGTAACTCCTGAATTTAAGGAATGGTTACAAAAGTTAACTGAACCTGCACCAGAAGACCGTTTTGCAACTGCCGCACTTGCATTAAAAACTTTAAAAGAAGGTGCTTCTTTAAAAGTAGTAAAACCGTCACACATACAACAAGTACCAGATATTAATAACTCTGGATGTGGAATTAATAGTACGGCGCCTGTTCCTGAAGAAGTTTTAGGATGGAATTGGGGCGCCTTTTTAATGCCTTATTTATGGCCGTTTACAAATAAAGTCTGGGTAGGTTTATTATATTTTGTGCCCTCAATCGGAATTCTTATGACTGTTGTTCTTGGCGCCAAAGGTAATGAATGGGCATGGAAAAGTAGACGTTGGCGCAGTATTGACCATTTTAAACGTCATCAACGCGGTTGGGCAATTGCAGGACTTTTTGTGGGAGCGCCTATCAGTTTAATGATTTGGTGGCTTGCTATGATGATAATTTCAGGTTTTTTTAATTAGAAATCTATAATTTATATTTTTAGTAATTTAATGAAATGCTCCAACCAGAACAAATAATCCAAAATCGTTATAAACTTGAGCGTCAACTTGGTAATAATGCAGCGCGTCAAACTTGGTTGGCAACATATTTAAGTGTTGATGATGGCAAAGATTCACATGTAGTCGTGAAGTTGCTTGCTTTTGGCGGTACAGTTCAATGGGATGATTTAAAGTTATTTGAACGTGAAGCTCAGATTCTTAAGCATCTTGAACATGCAAAAATTCCCAAGTATATAGATTATTTTTCCATTGATGACCGGGTGCTATGGTTTGGACTCGTCGAAGAGTATATTCCTGGTAATTCTTTGAAAGACTTGTTAGTGCAAGGTAAAAGATTTACAGAGAAAGAAGTACATAAAATTGCCACCGAAGTCTTAAATATCTTAATATATTTACATAATTTAAATCCGGCTGTTTTACATCGAGATATTAAGCCGAGTAATTTAATTTTAGGAGAAGATAAAGAGATTTATTTAGTTGATTTTGGCGCCGTTCAAGATAAAGCAGCAAAAGAAGGTGTTACCTTTACTGTTGTCGGAACATATGGTTATGCACCAATGGAACAGTTTGGAGGTAAAGCTGTACCTGCTTCTGACTTATATGGACTAGGTGCAACTATTATTCATTTGTTAACAGGTATTCCTCCTGCTGATTTGCCTGTTCGTGATTTAAAAATACAATTTCACGATAAGGTTAATATAAATGATAATTTTTTAGCTTGGATAGAAAAAGTATTAGAACCATCAGTAGAAAGACGCTTAAGTAATGCCACTGAAGCATTAAAAGCACTTGAATCTAATAGTTTGAGTAACAAAGCTGCAAGCAATATTTTCCAACCCTTTCGCAAACCTAATTATAGTTTAGTCAAAATCAAAAAAACTTTTAATAAATTAAACATAGTTCTTCCTAGAAAAGAAATAGATAACATTAGAGTCATTGCTTTAATAGTTAAGTACTTAATCATATCAGGATTTGGGCTAGCCTTTTTTTCTCTGTCAGGAATAGGACTAGTAACAGGAATGTTACCCACACTTGGAATTACTGTTCCCCTGCTTTTAATTTGGCTAGCAGCTATAGACCAGTGTATAATTTCAGACTTTGCTAATCACAGAATATGTTTTAATGAAGATGATTTTCGGATAGAACTATGGATATTTACGTTTCGCCGCAGTATAAAAAGTGGCAAAATTAGAGATATTAGAGACGTATTTCAAAGTATTATCCGTTTAGGCAAAGAAGATAACCTTCAGCTTGAAAGTCATCAAGAAAAGGAAATGATTACTATTCAAACCGTAAATAAACGATTCTCATTCGGTATTGGACTAAGTGCCCAAGAATGTTTATGGATAGCGCAGGAAATTAAAGACTGGTTACGTGGAAGGTAGAGACTAAACATGTAACGTCTTTATATAACATCAAGATAAACAGGCGCCGAGTTTTGTTTCTAACTCTTCTATGAGTGTATCAACATCTTTACCTAGTTGCTCAAAACTTTGAGGTGGCGCCGTTTCTGGTTCAAAATAAATAAGTTTAACTTGGTCTTTACCAATACCTATCATCAAAACTTCCACTTCGGGTTTATGGTGCTTAATAAGTCCTAAAATTTCTTGAAGTCGATTCTCTACTCTGTCGTTTAAGCTTTCAACTGCTGTCGGTGGACAGTATACAAAGTGCGGTGTAGGCTGTAAATCTATGCCTATGGTTCCTTGACTGTTACCATTTTCTAGCCATAGTCCCCATGACAAAGCCGCTAGCTCTATTTTATGGTCTTTAACGAATTTGTCTAGCCGATGGCGCCATTCGTTTTCTGGAGATGAAGGTTGAGATGACGTAGTAAACATAATTTAGCTCCTGACTGTTTTGGCAAGGTAACTTTTAAAGATTGGCGCCGCCCATTATTTTAAACCACTAATGAGACGTTCTTGATAATTGGGAATCTATTTTTGTAAGCAAAAGTAATATTGTTTAACTCAACTTCTCCTCTGACCTTTTCGGGAGATATGCGTGTATCTCCTGTATGAATCGTGATAGGAGTATCTAATAAATCCATAATACCGACTCTAATACCCAGACAATCACTGTAAAAAACGCTAAAATAAGGAACTGTCCGAATATATCGGTAATTCCCAAACGTGCGATGACTGAATCTTGCTTTTTGACCACCACATCAACTGCCGTACCAATTAGTACAGGTGGCGCCAAATCGAAAACTTTGTTTAAAACCGAACAAATGGCTGCTTGCCAGATTTGTTTGCGATAATGAATATCGTAACTTGACAAGCGCGCTTTGTGGATGTACTGAACCAGTGCGAGTATTGGATACCCTAAAATTTTTTGATAGCGTAACCACAGCTATTTTTTGAAGTGTGAATTATATTTTACTACGTTTGCCTTAATAGAACGCAAACGAGTATAGATAACGGAAATAAAAGGAGAGGAGAATTGAAAAATACGCAATCTACCAGTTGGCAAAGCGCTGCACTAGGTATAGCACTAGGTATAATTGTACTGTTGAGCTTAAATTCCTTTATCATAATAAATCCTGGACAAGCAGGGGTGATTAGTATATTAGGTAAAGCGACAGATGGAGCATTACTGGAGGGAATTCACGTTAAACCACCTTTTATTTCAGTGGTAGATGTATATGATTTGACGGTGCAAAAATTTGAAGTGCCTGCCGAAAGTTCAACGAAGGATTTGCAAACGCTGTCCGCAAGATTTGCGATTAATTTTCAAATAGATTCCTCAGAAGTAGTACAAATACGTAGAACACAGGGTACTCTAGAGAACATAGTAGCAAAGATTATTGCACCACAGACTCAGGAATCATTTAAAATAGCAGCAGCACGCAGAACAGTAGAAGAAGCTATCACCCGGCGAACTGAACTTAAGGATGACTTTGATTTAGCATTAAGCCAACGATTAGATAAATATGGAATAATTGTCTTAGACACCAGCGTCGTAGACTTAACATTCTCTCCTGAATTCGCAAGAGCCGTAGAAGAGAAGCAAATTGCCGAACAGCGGGCACAACGAGCGGTCTATATAGCTAGAGAAGCAGAACAAGAAGCTCAAGCAGAAATTAATCGTGCCAAAGGTAAAGCCGAAGCTCAAAGACTTTTAGCTGAAACATTAAAAGCTCAAGGAGGACAGTTAGTGTTACAAAAGGAGGCAATTGAAGCATGGAAGACTGGTGGCGCCCAAATGCCAAAAGTTCTTGTTATGGGGAACGATAAGACTAGCAGTGTGCCATTTCTATTTAACGTAGGTAACATCCAATCACCTTAAAGTGAAATAAAACACGAAGAGTAACGCGCTATCTCACCAACAAAGCACACAACTAGCAACCAGCAGGTATATGACAAGTCAAAACCAAACCAATCTCACACTTCAAGACGCAAAAAAAATCCTAAACAAATTCAATTGCGTCGATATTGCTCCGATAGTTAAGAGTTCTGAAAAAGCTTTAGTTCGTAAAGCAATACTAGCTTTTGCTAGACTTTCAGATTACCAAATCTTAGGTATTTGTGCCGATACAGCCGAAGAAGGTTTGGCAGCGATGAAAGGTTACTCCTTGGCATTCGGCTATGAGCCACCTAGCAATTTGCCTATTATCGAGGGACCTGTTTACATCAAATTAAACGGCAAAAATGGTTTGTGCTACCTTGATTCATATTCAGGACACCATCGCGGCGTTTTAGTATCGTGCCAGTCCCACACCCAAAGCGGAATTAATGAAATGTATGGTCACCTACCCCTAGACCTATTTGATTAATCTTAATCTTGTGGACTCTCTTGTGGAGCCTCTTGTGGAGCGGGCATCCCTGCCCGCCTAAATATAAAAATTTGCCCAATATTTATCAGTTATGAGTCTCGTTACATTACAATCAGTCAAAAAAGATTTTGGCATTAAAGAAATCTTAAAAGAAGCTAGTTTTAGCGTTGATGCGAACGATAAAGTTGGTTTAATTGGTACAAATGGTTCGGGAAAATCAACATTATTAAAAATGATAGCTGGTATCGAGTCAATCGATGCTGGACAAATCATAACTAACTCCGGCGCCAAAGTTATATATTTACCACAGCAACCCGACGTTGATGAAAGTCGTACTGTTATTGAGCAGGTTTTTGCTGACAGTGGTGAGCAAATGACCTTAGTACGCGAGTATGAAGAAATCTCAGAGAAATTAGCGCATTATCCAGAAGATAGTCAGTTGATGTCACGTTTATCGAGCGTTATGCAGCGAATGGACACAACAGGCGCCTGGGAATTAGAGACAAATGCTAAAATTATTCTCACCAAGTTAGGTATCACTGACTTTAATGTAAAAGTTGGTACATTATCTGGAGGTTATCGTAAGCGGATAGCATTAGCAACAGCTTTACTTGCCGAACCAGATTTACTATTAATGGACGAGCCAACTAACCATTTAGATGCACTTTCGGTAGAATGGTTACAAAGTTATTTAAATCGATACCGTGGCGCCTTATTATTAATTACTCACGATAGATATTTTCTGGATAAAGTCACAAATCGAATTATTGAAATAGACAGAGGCGATATTTATACTTATTCTGGTAATTACTCATATTACCTAGAAAAAAAAGCTGCTGCTGAAGACTCTGCCGCAAGTACACAACGTAAATTCCAAGGTGTATTACGACGCGAGTTAGAATGGTTAAAGCGTGGACCAAAAGCACGCAGTACGAAACAAAAAGCGCGTATTCAACGTGTTGAAGCAATGCGCGAAACCGAATTTAAACAAGGAATTGGCAAAGTTGAAATTTCTACCGTTAGTAGACGCATCGGTAAAAAAGTTATTGAGCTAGAGCATGTTTCTAAAGCATATAACGAGCGAACACTAATCAAAGACTTTACCTACGAATTTAGTCCTGAAGATCGTATTGGTATAATTGGTGGAAACGGCGCCGGCAAATCCACTTTAATGAATATTATCACCGGAAAAGTACAACCTGATTCAGGTAAGGTAGATATTGGCGCCACAATTCATATAGGGTATTTCGACCAACATTCCGATGACTTACTAGCAGCACTCAACGATTCGCAGCGTGTAATTGATTACATCAAAGAAGAAGGAGAGTTCATCAAAATATCTGATGGAACTCAAATTAGTGCTTCCCAAATGTTAGAACGATTCTTATTCCCAGGTAATCAACAATATGCACCAATAAGTAAACTATCAGGAGGAGAAAAAAGGCGCCTATTTTTGCTGCGTATACTAATTAGCGCACCAAACGTATTAATACTAGACGAACCGACAAACGATTTAGACGTACAAACACTAGCAATACTAGAAGAATACCTAGAAGACTTTACAGGCAGTGTAATCGTAGTATCGCACGACCGTTATTTTCTAGACCGCACCGTAGACACAATTTTTGCCTTAGAAGAAGGTGGAAATATTCGTCAATACCCAGGTAACTACTCTGTATACCTCGACTATAAAGCACAAGAGGAAGCACAACAAACATCGGAAGTCAAAGAAAAACCTAAAAGCACCTCAGCAGAAACAAAAGAAATAAAAACATCGGCGCCATCAGAAACATCCAAAAAGCGTAGACTATCAACATGGGAAAAACGAGAATTTGACTCTCTCGAAGGAAAAATAGCAAAATTAGAAACCGAAAAAGCCGAAACCGAAAAAGCAATGGGTAATGTACCAGCAGGAAACTACACCCAAGTACAAAAATTATACGACCAAGTAGAAGAAATCAAACGCGCAATCGACAAAGCCACAGAACGCTGGATGGAGCTAGCAGAAATCGAATCGTAGGTTGGGTGGGGGAACGGAACCCAACACCCAACACAACATTCGCGCAGAAAATCTCATGTGGCGCCTCCAAACTAAAATTAGAATAATCTTTTACTGGGGGATATAATAAACAAACCCCAGTAAAAAACAAAATAAAAATCATAACCACCAGTAAAAACAGCCCCAGTAATTCAAATAAATACTGTATACAGATGTATAAAAATTAATTCTCCATATTGTGGAATGGGCATCTTGCCCGTTCCATTACAAGGGCGGGCAATGATGCCCACCCCACAAGAAAATTTTGAATATTTTATTACTTGGAAGTCCCTAATCACTAACTTGACTAATAAAGATGTAGTGGCGCCTGAACCTGAAGTTAAAATCATGTTTTACTGGGGGATATAATAAACAAACCCCAGTAAAAAATAACATAAAAATCATAACCACCAGTAAAACAGCCCCAGTAATTCAAATAAACAAGCTTATCAAATCTCTGTAGTAAAAAAAAACTATATCATTGCACAGGCTAGAAGCCTATGCTACAACTTACCAATTTTGCAACAGTCTGCGAAAATAAAAGTACAGTCTTCTTCCAAGTGACTATGACACAGCTTCAAACAAAGCGCTTTACCATAGAAGAGTATCATCGTTTAACACAGCTTGGTTTTCTGACAGAAGGAGACAGGGTAGAGTTGATACGAGGAGAACTTATACAAATGGCAGCGAAAGGAACTCCTCATTCAGTTTGTAATACAAAATTAATCAGAGAGTTAGAAAAACTACTCTGTGAAACAGCAGTTGTACGCTGTCAAGAACCAGTAACGCTTTATCCTAATAGCGAACCAGAACCAGATGCAGTAATTGTCAGAGGACAACCCGATGACTATTTAGTAAACCATCCTCAACCAGAGGATATTTTTCTTTTAATCGAGGTTTCCGACTCAACTTTGAAATACGACCAAACCGAAAAGTTATCTTTATACGCAGAAAACCAAATACAGAATTATTGGATTTTGAATTTGGTAACATACGAACTTGAACGCTACAGTCAACCATATCGAGATACTCAGGGTAAGTATAATTACCGGAATAAACAAATTTCGTTAACGACTGAAACAGTCTTGCTCCCAGGTTTTGCTAATTTGTCATTAAATTTAAATAGTGTGTTTCCAAGTATTTAACAATTTCTCTTAATTCCTACTAGTGGTTCATCCATTTGGGTGAATACATTTGCCCTGGTTAGAATTTAATCTAAGTAATAGGGGTGAGGACTAAGGACAACAGGGATGAGTAAATGTGAAAAGAGATTAATGATTTGTGTTATGAGCAGATAAATAAGGGATATTCATAATAGGGTTCTTTTATAATAAACTTGTACTCAGGCGCCTTTCGATTCGTTTCCCTAGTTCTTAGTCCTAACCTCTTTATATAGTAATGGTTCACAGAGTGAATGAAACTGCAAAAGTACAAATGCACACTCGCATTAATGGATTATCGTTACTAGAGAAAATTACAGCTAGTTTGCCTGGGGTAATTTTCACGTGTATTCAACGTCCTGATAACTCGAATGTAATAACCTATATCAGTTCGGGTTGTCAAGAACTATTTGAATTAAAACCAGAAACTGTGCAAGCAAACTTTTTGGTTTTGCTTAATCTCATTCATCCAGAGAATGTTCAGACTTTTACAGAATCATTTTTAGTATCAAGCAATACTCTGTCTCCTTTGTATTGGGAAGGTCGAATTGTCACCGCAAGCAACAAAAGTAAGTGGGTACAAGTCACTTCTCACCCAAGTAAACAAGCAAACGGGGATATTTATTGGGAAGGTTTGGTTATGGATATTACAACTCGCAAATTAGCGGAGGAAAATTTGCGTGTCAGTGAAGCACGATATAAAGCGATTTTAAATGCTATTCCTGATTTGATTTTTAGAATAAATGCCAATGGTGAGTATATAGACTTTAAAGGAGAAGGGGCAAACATTACAATTCCTCGTGAGCAAATTATTGGTAAAAACCTATGGGATTTATTACCACAGGATGTTGCCAACAGTAGTTATGCTGCAATTCATAAAGCTTTAGCATCAAGAAGCGTACAAACTTGTGAGTACAAATTGCTTACACCAATAGGTTTACGCGATTATGAAGCACGCTTAGTAGTTAGTGGACACGAAGAAATTTTAGCAATCGTCAGGGATATAACCGAA
Organism: Dulcicalothrix desertica PCC 7102; assembly: GCF_003991905.1. Lineage (GTDB taxonomy): Bacteria > Cyanobacteriota > Cyanobacteriia > Cyanobacteriales > Nostocaceae > Dulcicalothrix > Dulcicalothrix desertica. The sequence goes on from NZ_RSCL01000004.1 coordinate 223,051, forward strand.
CGTAAACAAGCAGAAGCGCAATTACATATAAGTGTATCGCGTAATCGCTTGCTAGCAGAAACCTTGGCAAGAATTCGCAAGTCCCTTCATCTCGATGAAATTCTACAAACGACTGTCACCGAAGTGCGGAAATTTCTTCAAGCAGACCGAGTGTTTATTGCGTTGCATGAAAATAAAAATCAAAACAACGCACAGTGTAGAGTTTTAGCTGAGTCAGTAAATCCGTGTTATCCAGCGGTATTAGATTGGAAAGACGATAATCCTGACGAGTGTTTATTTAACGAGCTAAAAACTTCATTATTAATAAATAACGTTCGCGTTGTCGAAGATATTACAAAAATCGAAGCATCTGCGAGTTTGAAAGGATTATATCAGGCATTTCATACGCAGGCAACATTAGCGGTGCCAGTTATTCTGGGTGATGAATTATTTGGTGTATTAATTGCAAATCAATGTTCCAGTCCTCGTTATTGGCAACCAGTAGAAATAGATTTACTTCAACAAATATCTGAACAGTTAGCAATTGCTATCCAACAAGCCAAACTTTATCAAGAACTTGCACAGCTTAACTTTAACCTAGAAGGGCAAGTTGAGGAAAGAACTGTTCAATTACAGCAAAAAGTCCAGGAAATTCAAGAGCTAAGTCGTATTAAAGATGTTGTATTAGATACAGTGTCTCATGATTTACGTACTTCAGTAATGGGTAATTTGATGGTACTTAATAACTTGCTCAAAGCAGATAGAGAAATTCCTAGTTCTATAATTGAACGCATGATTCAAGGTAATGAACGACAGCTAGGAATGATTAATTCTTTATTAGAAATCAATTCTAGTGATGCAAAAGATATGATAATGCATCAGGAAATAGTAAATTTTACTACATTGATTGAAGCAATACTTCAAGACTCAACGTCATTACTGACTCGTTATCAAGCACAATTAGTTACACAGTTAAAAAACTTAGACCGTAAAAATTCTGTTATAGTAAAAGCCGACCAAGAATTATTACGTAAAGTATTTGTATCTTTCTTAACTTATAGCTGCCAAAATAATCCACCCGGACTAAATTTTAGTATAAAAGCTAAGATGGATGGAGATAAAATTCGATGCATAATTCAAGATTCGGGGGTGGGGATGAACAAATCGGAGTGCGATAGTTTCTTTGATTTACACGTGCGTGACCCACAAAACCGTTTATCAACGAGTCTGTGTTTGAAACTATATATGTGTCGGCAAATTATTAAAGCACACGGTGGTGATATTGGTGTAAATTCTAATCGCAAACAAGGAGTAACTTATTGGTTTACACTACCCATCCAACAAACGATAACCTCGTAAGGGCGGGTTAACCCATAACATACAATAGTACAGCAGATTTCGTAAACCCACCCCCCTATTTATAGTCCCTAATCTAATGGTTGACGTACTTAGAACCGTACAACGGAGATGGAGACAAGCCGTTTCTACATACATTCTACCCAAAACCGATATTTTAACTGTTAAATATGAAACTTGGCGCCGTCATTTTTTGTGGCAGCGTCTACAGTTATGGTTATGGCTAGCACTTTTCTGTGTTCTAAGTTTTGTCGTTCGCGATGTTTACAACTTCTTTTTTCCTTTAAAAGAACTTGCTAATCTTCCACAACAATTAATGCGTCATGCATTGCTTGTAGACGGCGCCATGTTATCAAGTATCAGTATATCATTACTAGTACATCGAACCTCATTTGGGCGCCGTCATCCAGGAGTACTATTTTTAGCCTCATCTTGGTCAATAAGTCTTGGGCAACAAATATTTAGTACTCTTAAAGGGTTTGCAATACCTGATATTGTCACTTGGTCACTGCTGTTTCTTGGTCAAGCAGCTTTTATGCCAGTACGCTGGAGACTGCATCTAGTCTCCCAAGTCGTATTATTAATTTATTACTTCGGTGTAAATCTGAGTCTCGGTTTTAAACTTCCAAGACCAGCACTAGGTCAAGAGTCTATATATAGTGTGACGCTACTTTTATATATATTTTGGTTCTGTGCTATATGTAACTTTAGCGTTTATTTATACGACAGACTACAATCGCGTGAATTTAACGCACGTAAACAGCTTGAGAAAACCAATAATAAACTAAAAATAGCCGAAAATAAATACCGCAGTATATTTGAGAACGCAGTCGAAGGTATTTTCCAAAGTACAATCGATGGACGCTACATCACCGTCAACCCTGCACTTGCACAAATTTTAGGCTTTTCCACACCCGAAGAAGTTATTGATTATTATACCGATATTGGTAAACAGCTTTATGTCAATCCAAATCGACGTACAGAATTTATTAATTTAGTCGAGAAGCATGGTAATGTCTCCGAGTTTGAATCTCAAATTTACCGACATCATAATTCTTCAAATAACATTGTTTGGATTTCCGAAAAAGCATATGCCGTTCGCGACTCCCTAGGTAATATACTATATTACGAAGGAATTATTGAAGATATAACCAAACGTAAACGCGCAGAAGAAGCACTCCAAGAGCAATTTGACTTTTTACAAGTTCTTATCGACACAATTCCGGCGCCTGTATATTATCAAAATGCTCAAGGACTGTATGTAGGATGCAACAAATCTTTTGAAACGTCAATTGGTTTAAGTCGAGCAAGCATTATTGGTAAAAAGGTGTATGAAATCGCACCAAAAGAACTCGCAGAAGAATATTATCAAGCAGATATTAAGCTATTATCCAAGCGAGGAATTCAAACTTATGAAAGTTCTATAATCTATGCTGATAACAAAAAGCACAGTGTAATATTTTACAAAGCAACATATGATAAAGCAGATGGCGCCTTGGGTGGTATAGTAGGGGTAATATTAGATATTAGCGAGAGAAAACGCACCGAAGAAGCACTACGAGTATTCATTCACGCAGTTTCCCACGACTTACGTAACCCAGTATTAGGAACATTGATGGTTTTGAAAAATTTACTAGGGGATAAACAAGAATCATCGTCGGTTACAGTGCCTCGTGCAATAATTGAAAGAATGCAGCAAAGTAGTGAACGTCAGTTAAATTTAATCAACTCATTAATGGAAGCACACGTTAGTGAAGTCCAAGGTATAGCACTACAATTACAACCAATATATTTAAACAAAGTCGTAGAAGATGCAGTTGCCGACTTACAACCAATGCTTACAGAAAATGAAGCAACCCTTATCAACTTAATTCAATCTGACTTACCCCAAGTTAACTCAGATGCAACACAACTATGGCGAGTCTTCTCTAATATAATCGCCAACGCCGTCAAACATAACCCTCCCGGTTTAAATATAATACTCAACGCGACTATCAAAGATAATAATAGTAAAATTTTCTGTACAGTTTCCGATAACGGAGTTGGGTTAACGCAACAGCAAAGCGAACATCTATTTGACTTATATTTTCGCGGTACCAACGCACGTAACTCTCTTTCATTAGGACTGGGATTATACTTGTGTAAACAAATTATTGAAGCACATGGTGGTGAAATAGGTGTTAATAGTACCCCAAATGCAGGCGCCACTTTTTGGTTCACATTACCAGTATATAATTGGCAACGGATGTAACGGATGTAACGGATGTAACGGATGAAATATGTCATGCTGAGGTACGTTAACGCAGTTTTCCCGTAGGGTAGCATCTCATATGCATTGTCATGCTGAGGTACGTTAACGCAGTTTTCCCGTAGGGTAGCATCTGTTATGTATTGTCATACTGAGGTACGTAAACGTAGTTTTCCCGCAGAGTAGTATCTTCAAGCATATGCTACGTGTCAGTACAATAAGTGTCACAACCCAAAAATTAATAGATATATTTTTTATAGTACTATAGTGCAGTAATACGGTGGGAGTATCCCATCTATCAGCAATAATAGCTAGACGAGGCACCCTCATCTATATGAATCATTGGGTTAAAAATATTATATGCATCTAATAAGCATTCGTTATTTACGTAATGATGCAGCGATATATCCAGACGTAGCTGAACAAATAGAAGTTTGGTATCGGGTTGTTAGAGATGCATCATGGCAAAGTTTACAAGATGTAAAAGAAATTTATCCATCAACTGATGCTGTGGGAAATTTTACAGTATTCAATATAAAAGGTAATGCATATAGATTAATTGTTGATATTGACTATGAAACTCAAACAATCTATTACAAATACTTTTTGAGTCATGGTGAGTACGATAAAGAAAGATGGAAAAAAAACCCTTATTTTTAATAAATAGCTAATTTAAAAAAGTTTTTGAGGGTCAAATAGGTAAATATATATAAACATTTTAAAAGCAAAGTACTATACTAGTAATAAATGAGTCGCCGTTCGAGGCGAAAGGGCAAATATAATGTCTCTAGCTTTTGATAAAAATGCTTACGGTGAACTACTTGCTGAATATCAACCTCAAGTTATCACATCAGAATCGGAGTATGATAGTATGCTAGCTAATGCTGAAAGACTTATAGGAAATAAAAACCGTTCACCAGAACAAACCGCTTTATTAAAAATTTTGGTGAGATTAATAGAGGAATATGAAAGCAAAAATTATCCAATGAGTAAACCCTCTCCTCATGCAATTATTCAACATTTAATGGAAGCACGAGAACTTGAGCAAGCGGATTTAGTAGAAATTATTGGCTCATTAGATGATGTATCAGAGCTTATTAATGGTAAACAAGCAATTAGCAAAGAGCAAGCAAAAGCATTAGGAGAATTTTTTCACCTATCTGCGGAATTATTTCAGTAAAGACTCTAAAATTTCTGGTGTTAAACCTCGTCGTTCAGCTTCAGCACTAATTTCATCCATTATTTGCATAATTCTAGCAATAGCTTCCTTTTTAGTTTGGATAGCAATATCTTTTTTATTTGTTTCATTTGTCATAATCAATTATATGTATGTAGATATTTAACAGATATATTTAATTTATCAATTCAGCATTGGCAGCATCAAAAACTTGCTGTGCGGTAATATTAAGGTCAGGAAAAGATGGGGAAATTATGCGGTCATTGCCTTGAAACCGCCTAACTTGATATTCTTCGTCTATTAATTGATACACTGAGAACGTGGGTTGTTTGGGATTTCCTGTAAACTTTTTGGCGCCTAATCCCAGATAGTCAACAATCCAATATTCAGGAATTCCCATAGCTTCATATTTTCCCTGCTTCATGTAGTAATCATCATCCCAGTTAGTTGATACAACTTCTACAATTAAAGGAATTGAAGCACCATATATTACAGTTGATGTTTTTCGCCATAGGGATTCATTTACCAGATTTTTTCGTTTATTACTAATACATCTGGCTCATAACCTGATTGATTTTCAGTCGGTTTTACTAATACTTTTCTAGGTATAAAATATGGAAGATTAAGAAAGTCGAACGCGACAGTTACCTTACGAGCTAAAAATCCTGTAACCAGTTCATGTCCACCTAACGGTTGTGCCATTTCAACAATTACTCCATCATGTAGTTCATAACGTCCGTTTTCTGGGCGCCAAGCAGCAAATTCTTCAAAGGTTACTTGTTTGGTTTGAGCTTCGGCAGCATCTGATGGAATCTGAACCGTAATCTGTTGTTTGTTTATCATGATGCCATTTTCTTAGGGCTTTTATTCAATTATCATAACTCTGTTTAATATAGCTATCGGTTATCTGTATATATTAGTAACGGCTATCTTCATAACCTGTTTTACAAGTATTGTTAAGATATATAAAGATATGGTACATACCCCAGGTTGCGGAACTCAGGCGCCGCTTGGATATAGCACTGGTAGCATTGGAGAGGGAACGTATGACAGCTTCTAAGAATCAAGAACAATACGAAATTGTAAAGACAGATGGGGAATGGCAAAGTATCTTGACACCAGAACAGTACCGTGTGTTGAGAAAACACGGTACTGAAAGGGCTGGAACTAGTCCACTTGACAAAGAGTACGGGGAAGGCACTTACTATTGTGCCGGATGTGGGCAAGCTTTGTTCACGTCTGATACAAAGTTTAACAGCGGTACTGGATGGCCTAGTTTCTTTAACCCGATAGAAGGTGCTATTGCGACTACTGTCGATAAGTCGTTATTTATGACGCGCGTTGAAGTACATTGCAGTCGTTGCGGTGGACATTTAGGACACGTGTTTGGTGATGGGCCAAAACCTACTGGTCAACGCTATTGTATGAATGGTGTCTCATTAAAGTTTGAACCAGCTACAAAAGCCTAATTAACAAACAAACCCGACTTATCTAACGAGTCGGGTTTTTGGTTCAATTAAAATGTGAACCGTGGTTCACAGAAGAACTTAAGTGCTTGTGAATAATGTGAACCAATAGCTCAAGCTAAGAAAATACTGTTTATTGGCTACTCAATCTTTTTCTTAACTCAGCCTCTAACTGTTCACCTGTACTAACTATAACTCGATTTGGTCTTGCTCTAACAATTGTAAGGTAATATTGAAAAGCTTCTTCCAGAGCGGGGATGACGCTTTACATAATCTCTCAATTGAGCTTCAGTTAATTGTTTATAATTTAAATCAGTCATTGTATTATTCGCTCTCATTCGTACACACAAGTCATAGAAAGCTTTTATCTGTTCAATGGTGGGACCTACTGGTTGATCACTTCTAGTCATGTATCTTAAAAGTTTTAGCGTTTTTAGATGCCACTTAATAACATATCAGAATGTGAAGCGTGGTTCACATAAGAGCTTTTATCCGTAAATTTTTGTTTAAGAATGTAACTGAAGTTACATATTACAAGTTTGGCGCCGTTGTTTTATCTTCTTAGGGTAACTTATATATAAGTGTTCCATAGCTCAAATAAAGATGTGTGTTAATTTCGGGCGAGAAATCTGTGGTACTCTTGAAACCGCAGAAACAAGGGAATGGCTAGTCACTAATGGGATTGGTGGTTATGGTTCGGGAACGGTAGCAGGTTTGTTAACTCGTCGTTATCACGGGTTATTAGTTGCAGCACTCAAACCTCCACTCGGTCGAACTTTGTTGCTTACGAAGCTTGATGAGACTGCTGTATATGATGACCATACTTACCCGTTACACGCTAACCGTTGGGCTGATGGTATTGTAAGTCCACAGGGTTTTCGTCATATTGAGCGTTTTAGTCTTGAGGGTACTATTCCAACGTGGGAGTATGCTTGTGCTGATGCGCTGTTAGAAAAGCGTATCTGGATGCAGCAAGGAGAAAACACTACATATATTCAATACCATCTGCGTCGCGCGACTCAACCGTTAAAATTAACTATCAAAGCGATGGTTAATTATCGCGATTATCATAGTGATACGCAAGGTAATGGTTGGCAAATGACAGTTGAGGAAATATCAGGGGGAGTTCGTGTACTAGCATATCCTGATGCGGCGCCGCTTTATTTGTTAACTGACCGTGGTAATGTATCACCAGTTCATAATTGGTATTATGGTTTTGATTTAGCGGTGGAACGTTATCGAGGATTGAATGATAAGGAAGACCATCTTCATGCGGCAACATTTCAAGTTACCCTAGAAAAAGGCGAATCAATCACGTTTGTTGCTAGTACAGAAGATTTAAAGCAATACGATGGTGAAGCTGCTTTAAAGTTACGGCGCCAAAACGAGAATAAATTATTGGGACTATGGAAAAATCATAATTCTGCTTTATTTAAAGACTCCCCAGCTTGGATAAAACAATTAGTACTTGCAGCAGACCAATTTATAGTCGAACGTCCGGCGCCTGATGAACCGTATGGTAAAAGTATAATTGCGGGTTATCCTTGGTTTGGCGATTGGGGACGCGATACCATGATAAGTGTACCAGGACTCACGCTCGCTACAGGAAAACCAGAAATTGCTCGCTTAATTCTGCGTACTTTTGCTAAATATATAGATAAAGGAATGTTACCTAACCGCTTTCCTGATGCGGGTGAAGTACCTGAATATAATACTGTTGATGCGACGTTATGGTATTTTGACGCATTGCGCGCGTATCATAAAGATACCGAAGATGACGATTTAATAGAAGAACTTTTTGGCGCCCTTGCAGATATTATCGACTGGCATTGTCGCGGAACTCGATATAATATTCATCTTGATGCTGCGGATGGGTTATTGTATGCAGGTGAACAAGGAACACAACTAACATGGATGGATGCGAAAGTTAATAACGAAGTAATTACACCACGTATTGGTAAGCCAATTGAAATAAACGCACTGTGGTACAATGCTTTACGAACAATGGCTTTGTTTGCACGTCGCATTAATAAGCCACATCAAGAATATACAGCAATGGCAGACCGTACTCAATTACGATTTGCACGCTTTTGGAATTCTGAAAAAAACTATTGTTATGATGTTTTGGATACACCCAACGGTGATGATATAACACTACGTCCCAACCAACTTTTCGCTGTTTCCTTACCTGAACCTTTACTGTCACAACTCCAACAACGTTCTATTGTAGATATTTGTGGGCGCCAATTACTAACTTCTTACGGTTTACGTTCCTTAAATCCTGATGATACTCATTATCATGGTAATTATGGAGGTAATCAGTATCAAAGAGATAATGCATATCACCAAGGAACAACCTGGGGATGGTTGCTAGGTACATTTATATCAGCACACTTGCGCGTGTATGGAAACCGCACTGCTGCTCGCGAATTTTTAGAACCTATGGCAAATCATGTTTGTAATCATGGTATTGGTAGTTTAAGCGAAATCTTTGACGGTGAGGCGCCTTTGACTCCCCGTGGATGTATTGCCCAAGCTTGGACAGTTGCAGAAGTTTTACGACTATGGCTAGCAACTCCTAACTCCTAACTCCGCGCCTCCTAACACGAATCCGTTTCGGCGCCTCCTACTCGACTTCTTTAATAGTAGTTTTCTTTTCGAGAATATCCTTCAACACTAAAGTCACTAAAGCTAATAACCCTAAAACTACTGCTGCTGAATATGCTGCCTCAGTTTGATACTGTTTGTAAGTTTCTTCTACAAATAAAGGTAAACTTTGAGTTTTACCTATTATGTTGCCTGATACTACCGAGACGGCGCCAAATTCACCCATTGCCCTTGCATTGGTTAATAGTAAACCATATAATAAACCCCAACGAACATTTGGTAAGGTAACACGCCAAAATATTTGCCAATCTTTGGCGCCTAATGTTCGAGCAGCTTCTTCTTGGTCGTGTCCTAACTCTTCTAACACTGGTATAACTTCGCGTGCAACAAATGGCATACTTATAAACGCCGTTGCTATTACCATTCCTGGAAAAGCAAAGACTATTCTAATGTCATGGTCGAAGAGCCATTCACCAAACCATCCATTACGCCCATAAAGCAATACAATCATTAAACCTGCTACGACTGGTGAAATCGAAAATGGTAGGTCAATAATACTAAGAATAAAAGCACGTCCAGGAAAATTATTGTTACGAGTCAATGCCCAAGCGGCACATAAACCAAATACAGTATTTACTGGTATAGTAACTAACGCTAGGGTCAAAGTCAGCCAAGCAGCATAGAGAAAGTCTGGTTGAGTTAGGTTAGAAAGAAAGGGTCCAAAACCTTTTCTAAAAGCATAAAAAAATACATTAGCGGCTGGGATATACAAAACTAATCCTAAATACAGTAAAGCTATCCCTATCAAAATTTTAGGCGCCCAACCACCTTTTTTTTGAGACAAATTATTTCTGGTCATAGCGTCTTCCCCAAGCCTGTAAAAGATTAATTCCTATTAACAAAACTAATGAAATAACTAACAGTACGATACCAATTACCGTTGCACCCGCATAGTCATATTGTTCTAATCGTTGGAAAATAAGTACTGGTGCAATCAAATCTTTAAAAGGTGTATTAGAAGCGATAATTACCGTTGAACCAAACTCTCCTACTGCCCGCGCGAAACCTAGAGCGACTCCAGTTAAAATTGCTGGAAACAAAGGAGGTAAAATCACTCGCCAAAAAGTTTCAAACTCACTGGCACCAAGTGACCAAGCTGCCTGTTCAACTTCACTTTCCATTTCTTGTAGCACTGGTTGTACTGTTCGCACAACAAAAGGTAGCGATATCAATGTCATTGCTACTCCTACTCCTAACCGGGTAAAAGATATCCTAATTCCAAATGGTGCAAATATTGAACCAATCCAACCATTTTCGCTATATACCGTGGCTAAGGTTAAACCTGCTACAGCAGTCGGCAACGCAAAAGGTATATCTACTGAAGCATCTACTAGCCTTTTTAATGGAAAATCATAGCGAATTAATACCCAAGCAATTAAAGTTCCAAATACTCCATTTACTAATGCACTAATAATCGAAGTTGTAAAAGTTACATCATAAGCTGATAAAGCAACTGGACTTGTTGCAATTTTCCAAAACTGCTCAGGAGGTACTGTTGCTGCTTTGAAAAACATCGCACTTATTGGTACAAGTAGCATTATTACTAGATATACCGCCGTTACTACCCACGTTATATGAATTTTTGGTAACAGCGATAGCAATCCTTTCCTATTTGGTGCTTTTCTCGGATTTAACTGCTGGTATGAAGAAGGAGAAGATACTGCCATATATTAAGTAATGAGTGCTGAGTAATGAGTGCTGAGTGCTGAGTGCTGAGTAATGAGTTGTGAGTTAAAAAGCAATGAGTACTGAGAGTAACCAATCATCAGTAAAACTTTTTACTCAGCACTCAGCACTTTCAACTTTTATCTTGTTTGTGATTGAATTTGGTCAAAAATGGCGCCGTCTTCAAAGAATTTTTTCTGAACTTGGCTCCATCCACCAAAGTTTTCAACTGTACCCAAGGTTTTTACGGTTGGATATTTATCTTTGATTTCTTTGGTTTGTGCGACTGTTTCGTTGGTTGGACGGAAACCAACTTTTGCAAACTCTTGCTGTGCTTCTGGTGTAAATAGAAACTTCGTAAATGCTTCTACAACTTCGCGATTACCGTGTCTATCAACATTTTTGTCTACTATTGCGATTGGATTATCAATAGATATATTTACATCGGGAACAGTATAATTAACTTGTTCTCCTTTTTGTTTTGCAAGAATAACTTCGTTTTCGTAGTTAATTAAAACGTCTCCTTGCCTTTGTTTGAAAAATGCGTCACTTGCTTCACGAGCATCTCTAGCCAATATTGGTACATTCTTAGTATAAATTGTGGTGACAAAATCTAAAGCTTTTTTCTCGTCTCCACCTGTTTTAATAACAGAATTCCATAATGATAAGAAATTCCAGCGCGCGACTCCTGATGTTTTAGGGTCTGCTGTAATTACTTTAATTCCTTCTCTGCTCAAATCAGCCCATGTTTTAATATTTTTAGGATTACCGGGACGAGTTACTAATGCTGCAACTGATTTGGAAACAATGCCATTATTAGGAAATTCTTTTTCCCATCCTGGTTCTATTAAGCCAGCTTTTTGAATTCTTTGCGTGTCTAATGCAAGCGCTAGGTGAACTACATCAGCATCAAGTCCATCTATGACTGCGCGCGTTTGTGAGCCAGAACCACCATATGCTCTTTTGAAGGAGACATTTTGATTTTTTTCTTGCTTCCATTTCTCTACAAACTTTGGAATTATAGCTTCGTGGGCAGACCTAGTAACTGCAAAAGAAACTAAAGTTACTTCTATATCTTTGCTATTCGCTACAACCTGACTTGCACGAACACTTGGCGCCAACGCTTCACCGCTTCTATCCCCAAAAGAACAAGCGGCAACAGCCAAACTCAAAAATGCTCCTAGCAAAAATAAAGGTAAGAACCCTTTCACTGAACTGGCCCTAAACTTAAATGGGACATGTTTTGCTACATTTTGCCAAGCTGCGTGAAAGCGGCGCCATGAGTTCATCTAAATGCACTCCTTAATCTACTGTTTTTTGATAGAGTATTTGGAATATATATCTATAGTCATACATTACACAGAAGACGATAAAAACGCAATAGAGAATCTACACATAGTTTATCGAATAAATGTGGATTTGAGAACAAAGCTTATTTTACAAGGGTTTTGTCGGCGCCGGAATCTGTAAAAATCATAAATACCTCAACAAAGCAACAATTTATTCTCCCAAAAGTTAGTCCGCTTTTAACATCAATGCCTGGGAGAATTTTAATTGTAGGGTGGGCAGTGCCCACCTTACTCTCTAGACTGAAAGTAAAGCTGCTGTGCGGGCTGGGGTTAAATCTTGGACGTTGCAAAAAACAACTTCGGCGCCTGCATTTATTAATAATTCCGCATAAGCTTCGCGTCGTGAGGGTGTTTTTTGGACATGGGGTGGTAGTACACCGACACCAATAAATTTGCGCTGTGGTTCTAGTTCTCTTGCTTTAATAACGGTGTACATGTCAGCTACTGTATCACCTACATATATAACGGTATTACTCGTATTATTTTGTCCTGCTTCCAGGTGCCTAACTGTATCAAATAATCCTGTAGGGTCTGGTTTACCTGGTGCATCTTCCATTGCTAATAGTACAGGTGCTTTTAAACCGAGGCGTTTTTCTAACACATAATTTGCAGAACCACGAGTGGCGCCGCTAAAAAATCCCCATAAAATACCGGATGACGTTAAATGTTCTAAATATGTGGGATGCAATAACAATGGCTCATCACAAATATAGCCATTCCAGTTGTTAGGGTCAGTACCTCTGTAACGTGATTGAAAAAATGCTACTATCGCTTGATAGTCTAATTGGACTTGATTACGGTGTTTTCCTTGAGCCTCAAAGTGTCTAAATATCAACTCCTGCGAAGCTTCCCAATCATTATTCCAAATGCCTTCCGATTTAAGTTTATCAATATCTACTGGTGTTGGACGATACGCAAAATCTGTAAAATGCTCGACAGTATCAGCTAATGCGCGACGGTAGGAACCACCAACATCGCGAATAACGCCATCGATATCAAAAACAATAATAGCGTTTACTGGGGATTGTTCAGTCATGGAGTGTGAGTCGCGTTCAAAAGTTCCTGAACTACTTTATCTCAATTTTTTAGCTGTGCGAGTCTAATTATTTATGATGATTTGCTCAAGTGGTGGATTATTAAGTTAAAATAGGCAATCGTCTGTCTGATTGATTGTAAAGTTCGCCCGGATGCGTCCCGGAGGTGTGATTGTCCAAATTTCTCTTAAAGATTCTCTGGTTAGATGAGAATGTAGCCCTAGCAGTTGACCAAATTGTGGGCAAAGGCACGAGTCCCTTGACAAAGTACTTCTTTTGGCCCAGAAATGATGCCTGGGAAGAACTAAAAAAAGAACTAGAGTCTAAACACTGGATTACAGATGTAGATAGAGTCGAGTTGCTCAACAAAGCTACAGAAGTAATTAACTACTGGCAAGAAGAAGGCAAAAATCGACCTATGGGTGAAGCTCAGTTGAAATTTCCTGAAGTCACCTTCACTGGTAGCGCTTGATATTTCAGCGTTTCCTGAAACGTTTGTAGAGACGTTACATGTAACGTCTCTACATCTAATGGGAAATATCTAATTCCCAAATTTTAATTGTTTTGTCCTTGCTACTACTGACAATAATTTGTGTGTCAGAGTTAGCAATGGCAATGTTTGTAACAGAATCTGTATGACCTGAAAGCGTGGTTACTTCTTCAGCGTTGCTAACTTGCCACAGCTTAACTGTTTTATCTTTACTAGCGCTTATTAACAAAGTTCCATCAAAACTAAATACTAGTGCTGTAATTGACCAAGAATGTCCTGTAAGTGTGGCGAATTCTTCACCAGTATTTACATTCCATAGTTTGATGGTGTTATCGTCGCTACCTGTAGCTAAAATTTTCCCGTCTGAACTAAATGCTACGGCAGTAACCGCCCATGTATGACTCGATAATATATTAGATAGTGAATATGATAAAGAATCGGCGCCATTTTTCCACAAGCGAACTGTTTTATCAAAGCTTGCACTAGCTAAATTACCATCTGCACTAAATGTGACTAGACTAACTTGAAGCTTATGTCCAGTCAGTACGGCAACTTCTTTACCTGTAGTCACATCCCAAAGTCTAATCGTTTTATCCCAACTTCCACTAGCCAATATCTCTCCATTTGGATGAAATGCTACTGACTTGACGACGTGTTGATGTCCTACCAAGGTATAAATTTCTTTATAATCTTGATTCCATAATTTGATTGTTTTATCATCGCTACCTGTTGCCAATATTTGAGCATTAGGACTAAATGCTACTGATGTAACTGGTTTATTATGACCGTGAAGTGTATGTAATAATTGTTGTGTTTTACAATCCCATATACATACATCTTTGTTACTATGGGTACTCGCAATAATATTTTTATCCAAACAAACTGCAACTGCGTTTACTTCTGAAGTCGAATGTATAGTTTTATGCTCCGCAGGCGCCTGCCAACTTTGTTCATGCGTAGTATATGCTGAAATACCCATCATCATTAATACTTCATCAACTGACATAAAACGCTGATTTATATCTTGGTTGATAAGCTTATCAAGAATCTTACCCAACCGCACACTAATAGGTGTTTGTAAATAATGACGCCATGCCCATTGATTATTCGCGGTGTCATATAAATCAAAAGGTCTTACTTGAGTGAGTAAATAAATACAAGTAACACCCAAGCTGTAAAGGTCACTGCTAAATATTGGTTTAGATAAAGCAAGCTCTGGCGCCGTATATTCTGGACTACCTGTAATAATATTATTAGCTTGATAATAAGCAGCAGCTACCTGAGAAGCAGCAAAATCAACTAAAACAAAATCTTGGCTGCCATTCCTACATATAATATTTTCTGGCTTGATGTCACAATGAATTAATTTATGACTATGTACTAATTTTAAAGTGGTTAAAATATCTGTCAGTATTTGCCAAATTTTATTTTCGCTTAAAGTACCTTGTTCTGCGAGTAACGTATTTAAATTTATACCTTCAATATGTTCAAATACTAAATAGATACAATCGTTGCCGCAGTGGTAATCTATTAACTTAGGAATTTGAGAAGACTTGCTTAACTGTTGTAATATTTTTAACTTATGTTCAAAGTTTCTTGGTTGTGGTGATAATATTTTTTGAATAACGCAGGGTATAAAAGGATATTCTTCTTCATTAACAGCGAAAAAAGTTTGTGTATATTTACCGTAACTAATTAGCTTAAATAAACGGTACGCGGGTTCTAAAAAAATCGGCAGTACTACATTAGAATTGTACATTCACACTCCTTTTCTTTGTAGACTTTATGCAATTAAATAATATCTTCGCCAATTTTTCTAGACATGCGACATATAAAGATATATAAAGATATATAATCTTGTAAGATAGTCTTGTGGGATAGTCTTGTGGGATAGTCTTGTGGGATGGGCATCCCTGCCCGTCCCAAATATTAAACGCTCTTATTGACTATCTGTTGGAATATCAAGATTTAAAGGTATATGAGCATTCCCGTTACCATTCTTCGGCGCCATTACAGGCACTCTAGGATAAATTGGTTGGTTGCTTACATTACCATTTTGCTTAGTACTAGTTTGATTCCATAAAATCATGGATAGTAAACCGTCAACTAAACCATTGGCGCCACCACCACTGTTACCACCAACTAATATATCGGGTATTAAGCGGACGTTACTTTCACCAACTATTTGCATCATTTGCATTGCGGTGTAACCATTTTCACCTAGTGCTTCCACACCTGCACGATATGTTTCTGCTTTCGCGTTACCTGTGGCACGAATACCTTCAGCTTCAGCTATGGCTTTTAGTTTAATCGATTCTGCTTCACCAGTTGCTTCTTGAATTCTGGCATTAGCTTTTAATTGAGCAATTTTAACTCCTTCTTCAGATGTAACTAATGAGTCTTGGATATCTGCTAATGATGTTTCTCTTACCAACATTTGACGCTGAGTTTGCGCCATTTGTTGAACTTCGTAGGTTTTGCGTTGTTCTTCAGCAATTTTACGGTCGGTAAGTGTATGCATTAACTCTGGCGGTGGGGTAATTAAACCTATCAAAGAGTCTACTGCTTGAACATCATACGCACGTAAAGCTGATTTAACGTATTCTGATGCTTCGACTTGACGCTCGCTCCGGGCAATTAGAAAATCTAAAATTGTGTACTCTTGCGCGGAGTTACGAAAATAGTTTCCAACTATTGGACGCAGTACTTGGTCGATGACGTTTTGCATCGAACCTAAGCGCGATATCACTTTAGGTGCATCACTGGCGCCGATATGAATAATTTGGAATATTTCTAAATCAAAAGTAAAACCGTCAAACGATAATAGTTTTAAGGCTGTGAGTTTACTATCATAGCCATGTTGACCCATGATTCTATCGGTAAAGTTTAAGACGATATTAGTCGTTGGCACTAACTCGACTTTCATTACTTTAGTATTTAAAGGATGTTTACCAGGATATAACGGCTCTACCCATACACCTTTATGTCCTTGGTTCACCAACTGACCATGAGTAAACGAGGCGCCACTAACATCTTCTTGTTCTTTACCTACGAAAGAAATAACCACTCCCACATAACCGATAGGTATTTCGGTCATTGGTACTTGTTCAACGTTTACAAGCCAGGGGTTAAGATTCCACGAACCCGATAATAATACCTGCTCTTGCAAACCCCTTTGCCCACCACCATCAAGAAACCTCTGACCGTTTTGGAAGTTATCGTGTCCAGGAATTGTATGTCCGGCTATTTCTCCTGTCCGAATAGGTGAACCATCTAAAGTTGTAACAATACCAACTTTTTCTGGCTCTATCTGATATATACGCAACTGCTCCGCGCGCATCTCGTGCTGATTAGCATTACTTGCCGTAATTACTTTAAACAAAGCAGTATTTATACGGTAAGTACCTGCCGTTAAAAAACCAATTTGTCGTCCTTTCTCTCCACCGTTCAGCAAAAACTTACGCGCGTCTTGAAAGTTATCGGAATCAACTATTTTACCCAAGATTCTCTCAGGTGGTACTTGTGAACCATCAGCAGCGACTATGAGCGCAATTTCACCTTGTGGCACCATTACTACAGTTTCTTTTTTCACAGAAAACTGCCAAGGAAAGTAACCCCAATGCCAACCAGGCGCCAGAGTATCTGCCTGCAAACCAGCTTCACCATTAAGAGCAATTAACCCACCAGGAGGAAGTCCTTTTCCAGAAACAGCGAATTTTTTAACAACAATTCCAACTTCGCGTTCACCAATAACTACCAGTCCGCCAAAGAACAATGGCACAAAAATAACCAAACCGCCAACTACAGCAATAGGAATTAAGCCCCAACCAAGACTCATTTGTAATTGGCTAGCTTTAAGTGTTTTTACTGATATAACTTGATTTTCGGTCGCAGGCACCGTTACATTTGTCGTTACAGACTTAGTAACATTAGCAACATTATTATATTCGACTTGATTAACCGACTTATTTACTTGATTAACTTGGGCGCCAGCAACACTAACACTACCAGCAACTGCTAAAGAAGCCGCAACCGATGCAACAAAACTAAGTATTTTACTTGACTTACGCTTACGATTAAAGCTTTGTAAGGTTCTCATAGATTTTGCCCTCTGGGCAATAAGTATCTTACCTATTACTTCCCATCCACCCAGGTGAGTTTCTGCATTCGTTACAAAACTTAATATTTTAATCAAATTAGCAAAAAATGTAAATAATCTCTTAAATCTTGCTTATTCTTGCCTTTAAGTGCATTTACTGAACACAAGAGAATAAAACAATGCCATATTGTGTAAAGGCAGTATAAACGCAAGATAAAGTATAAACAAATACTAAAAGTCGTATATGTTTAACCTGATATAAAGCGTTTATCCGTTACATCCGTTAAATCCGTTGCCAATTTTTATACAGCACTACCATGACGCAGATTTTCGGGGACTTCATAGAAAAACCGCAGACCAAGGAAAAATTAATGTTGGAGTTTCTGCCTGATTCAATATCGGTGCAGGAATTTTGGCGCAATAATGATTACGCGGCAAATTTTATTGCTGACTTTTTGGCGACCCTTATTACTAAAAATGGTTCCGAAGACAGTGATTTAAAACGTTCTACAAAAATTAAGAGTGCTACTAGCTATATTGCTAATGAACTTTTAGAGAATGCCGTTAAGTACTCACATCAAGCTTCGCAAATACCTATTAAAGTTAAATTGTATTCCAACAAAGGTAAAACTCAGTTTTTTATTACGAATAGCTTGAGTCACCTTCGGTCGGCAAATCTTCAGGGCGTTATTTATCAACTGTCAAATAATAACCATGAAGAATTATATTTAAACCAGTTAGAAAAAAATGTTGATGATGAATATAGCTTTAAGTCGGGGCTAGGTTTTTTAAGCATGATAAATGACTATTCGGCGAAGCTTGCTTGGAAGTTTGAGGCAGTCCCTGATAAACCAGCAATAATGATTGTGACGACAATGGTTGAATTCACTATGTAAGGTAAATATTTTTAAATTAAGTAAGGTTGATATGAAAGAGATATTTGGATATTACGTTGATAAACCACTCAATAATGACCAATTAACGCTAAAGTTCTCACCGTCTTCTATTTCAATAAAAGACCGCTGGAGAAATAATGGTCTATCCGCAGATTTTATGGCGGATTATTTGACTACTTTTTTTCCTAAAGATGATAGCGATGTTGGCGCCCAAAAGCAAGCTGAAATTAAAAGTACTGCTAGCTATATTGCAAATGAGTTATTAGAAAACTCAATGAAGTATTGTGATTACAGTGTGCGATTACCAATTACCATTCAGCTTCAACTCGATGCTGACCAAATTAGATTTTTTGTTACTAATAGCATAAATAAAGACTCTATCGAAGGATTTAAAGCCTTTATTGAAGAGTTAGTAGTTGCTGACCCAGACTCACTATATTTTAATCAGTTAGAAAAAAATGCCGAAAATCCAGATAATACAGCTTCTGGTTTAGGTTTACTGAGCATGATTAATGATTATTCAGCAATGCTGGGTTGGAAATTTGAAATTATTCAGGAAAAACCAGAAATACTTGCTGTAACTACAATGGTACAAGTAAGCATCTAGATTTACATACGATTTTTTTGATTTTTAATTATTTGTTTATTGCGCGAATCAAAACTATGGAAATTTTAGGCGATAACTATAAAGTTTGTTACGAGACTACTTCTGCAACCATTAACTTTCATGGCAGTTTACGTTTGAACGGAATGGAAGAATATGCACCCATTTTAAAATTATTAAATGATGTAGTTGATAGTAACCCAGCACGAATTACGCTCAACTTAATGCATCTCGATTTTTTGAACAGTTCTGGTATTACCATGCTATCTAAGTTTGTAATTGGAATGCGAACCAACAAAAGTATGCATATGATGATTCTTGGCGCCAATTCAATTCCTTGGCAAAGTAAGTTACTCAAAAACTTACAAAAATTAATGCCAAATTTAAATTTGAAAATGGTTTAGTTAAGATTTAATTATTTTTTTAATCTTTATATCAGGTTGCAGGTGCATAATTATGTCGAATATTCAGGGTGACAACTACCGTGTGTGGTACGAAGAAACAAATAAAACAGTTCATTTTGAAGGGACATTAAGGTTAGGAACAGTAGCAGAGTATTCTCCAATCATACAGTTACTTAGTAACATTGCGAATAGCCCAATAAATCTAGTTAATTTAAATTTTAAAAGTTTATATGCTCTTAATAGCTCTGGAATTAGTATGCTTTCTAAATTTATTATAGATATAAGAGATAAATCAAAATTGCAAGTAATCGTTAAAGCATCAAATAATATACCTTGGCAACCAAAATCATTAAAAAATTTACAAAGATTAATGCCAAATATAATATTAAAATATGAATAAATTTTTAAACATATGAAACAACTACAAAAAGTATTTCGTCCGGCGATTACTTTAATGAATCGCCTTAAATATCCACAAAAATTTACTTTAATTAGTAGCATTTTTGTGCTGCCGTTAAGTTTGGTAATGTATTTACTGATTTCAGAAATTCAATCGCGAAATGACTTTGCAGAAAAGGAAAAAATTGGTAACACTTACCTACGTCCTTTGCGTCAACTATGGTCAGATGTTTCACTTGCACAAATCACTAACAACGACCAAACAAAACAAAACGAGTTAAAAGAACTCAAGGCAAGAATTAATAATCAAATGCGGTCATTAGAGGATGTTGATAAAAAATATGGTAATATCTTACTAACGACTAGTAAATTTAATTTGATAAAAGAAAAATGGCGCCAAATAGAAAATCAAAATAATAACAACATAGAAGAGAAAAATCAAACATACAATACGTTACGACAAGAAATCGATGAGTTAAGGAATAAAGTTGGAGACCAATCTAACTTAATTCTTGACCCTGACATAGATAGTTACTATTTAATGGATGCAACTTTGTTAAAGCTGCCCGAAATGCAGTATATTTTAACAGACATTCAACTTATAACTCAAAAAAGTATCCTAACTAAACAAGATACGGTTGAATCACGTATTAAGTTAATAAAATACTTAGCAAAACTCGAAGGATATAATAGCGAGTTAAAGAAAAACATGCAGAATGCATTTAAATTTAATCCTGCTGGAAATACACGTCCAAAGCTTGAAAAGTTTTTAAATGACTATACAAATAAAATTGACTTACTTATTGATACAGCAGTACCTTTAACTGAAAATAGTAATACTTTAAGTAGCCAAGTATTTTACACAGCGGCAGCAGAAAACTTAAAATTAAGTTATATTCTTTGGGATAAAGCAATTGTCGAATTAGATGTGCTTTTGCAAAACCGTATTAATGGTTTTGTACAGAGACAAGTATTACTATGCCTTTTTGTCTCAATCATTTTAATATTAGTATTGTATTTATATATTGCGTTTTATTTAGGTGTAAAACAAACAGTATCTAGCTTAAGTACAGCATCAAAACAAATGATTGATGGAACTGTCACCGAAAGCATTATTTTAGAAAACCGCGATGAATTGGCAGAAGTTGTCAAATCATTTAACGATATTGCACTTGCTTTAGTTAAAGCCAACAAAGAAGTCAATCTATTGAACCAATGCCTAACCGATGAAAATATTCGTATGGGCGCCGAATTAGAGGTAACTAGCAAACTTCAAAAAATGATTTTACCACCAAAGCACGAACTTGAACAGATACCAGATTTAGAAATAGCTGGGTTCATGCTTTCTGCTACCGAAGTAGGTGGTGACTACTATGATGTAATTTACCACAACGGCAAAGTAAAAATTGGAATTGGTGACGTTACAGGACATGGACTAGAAAGCGGTGTGTTAATGATAATGGTTCAAACTGCGGTACGTACCTTATTAGAACATAACGAAACCGACCCCAAAAAATTCCTCGACACTCTCAACCGCACTATTTACCAAAACGTGCAGCGAATGAACTCAGATAAAAATATGACGCTGTGCTTACTCGACTACGAAGATGGTAAAGTTCGAGTATCAGGACAACATGAAGAAATGCTCGTTGTTCGACGTGGTGGTTTAATACAAAGAGTCGATACAGTAGATTTAGGCTTTCCAATTGGTTTAGAAGAAGAAATTTCTGATTTTATCGGTTATGCAGATATTCAACTATATCCAAATGATGTTGTAGTTCTTTATACCGATGGTGTTACCGAAGCTGAAAATCCTGAAGGAGAGCTATATGGACTCAAGCGTTTAACAGAAATAATAAAAGAAAACTGGCAAAATTCAGCTCATGACATAAAACAAGCTATAGTTGATGACCTATATAAATATATGGGACAAGGAAAACTTTTAGATGATATTACTCTAGTAGTTTTAAAACGCAAACAATTAGAAACCTCTTAGAAACCAGGTTTCTTTACTGATATCTTGTAATCAAAACAATATTTTTACATAGAAACCTGGTTTCTTCACTAACAGGTTTCTTTACTGATATCTTGTAATCAAAACAATATTTTTACATAGAAACCTGGTTATTCACTAATATGAAAAAAATTAAATTAAATTCATCATATTTAAATAAACTAATTGCATCAAATCTCATGCTCGTGATTGGAGTTGCTATCATTATTAGCATGATGCTAGTTGCTTCTGTGGGTTGGAACGTTTGGAATATGCATAGTGATTTCAAAACAGTTGTTTCAACAGAATTTCAACTACAAAGCTTGAGTGGTAAAATTATTCATCTTGATGAAGTTTTAACAATGTCTGCTCGAATGGCTGCTAGTACAGGTGATTTAGAATGGGAAAAACGTTATAAGAAGTTTGAACCCGAACTAGATGCAGCGATTAAAAAAGTTATTCAAATTGCTCCCGAATTTCAAGCAGCTAATGCTTTTGAAACTGATGCAGCAAATCTTAAATTAGTTCAAATGGAGCAGCAAGCATTTGAATTAGTACGTAAAAACAAATCTCAAGAAGCTCTAAATTTGCTTAATAGTCAAAATTACAACACTCAAAAGCAAATTTATGCAAATGGCATGATTAAAACGACTACTGCATTAAATACTAGGATTCAATCAAACCTTGAATCCTACAGACAGCGTTTATTTTTGTCTAGTTTATTCTGCATTATTAGCTTTCCAATTCTTACATTAGCTTGGCTAGCTGTTTTTGGCTTAGTAAAATGGTATATTACTCAACGTCAGCGTGCAGAGAATGCACTATATTTTGCAAAAGCTGAACTTGAACAAGTTAACACGACATTAGAAACTAAAGTTGAAGAGCGAACCTTTGAACTTGAAGCAGCAAATGTAAAGATAGTTGGACTAAACGAGTCATTAAACAAAGAAAATATTCGCATGAAAACAGAGTTGGACTTAACAAGACAAGTTCAACAAACCATTTTACCCAAACAAGAAGAACTAGCACAAATTAAAAACTTAGATATTGTTGGTTTTATGCAACCTGCTACTGAAATTGGTGGTGACTATTATGATATAATCTCCCACGATGGAAAAGTAAAAATTGGTATTGGTGACGTTACTGGACATGGTTTGGAAAGTGGAATGTTAATGCTTATGGTGCAAACCGCAGTACGTACTCTTTTAGAAAATAATGAAACTAATCCTCAAAAGTTTTTAAATACTTTGAATCGAGCGATTTATAATAATGTACAGCGAATGGAGTCTGATAAAAATATGACTCTTTGTTTGTTAGATTATGATAATGGAAAAGTACGAGTTTACGGACAACATGAAGAGGTCATAATCATTCGTAGAGGAGGATTGTTACAAAGAATCGATACAACAGATTTAGGATTCGCGATTGGTTTAGAAGAAGAAATTAGCCATCTTGTGGCTTACGCTGATATACAATTATTACCAGATGATGTAATTGTCCTTTATACCGATGGTATTACAGAAGCTGAAGATATAAACGGCGCCTTATACGGATTGAAGCGATTAATACAAGTCATTAAACAAAATTGGCACCTATGTGCAGAAGAAATTAAACAAGCTATTATTCAAGACTTGTGGGAATTTATTGGCGCCAAACAGTTTTTAGACGATGTAACATTAGTTGTACTGAAACAAAAATAATATATACGTGTGTGTAGAGACGCGATTCATCGCGTCTCTACAATGTTATACCATACCACCAGCAGCTTGAAAACGAGCGCGCGCACGTTTAAAAGCTTGAGTAGCTTGAATTGTTGCCTGTCTATCGTCAGCAGAAACAGAGTTTAGACGAGTTTGAGCTTCGTTAAAGGCAGAACGTGCTTCTTCCAAGTTGATTTTATCGCCACGTTCGCCACCATTAACGAGAATCGTAACTTCATCTTCTTCAACTTCCACAAAACCACCTTGCAAAGCTATAGCTACCCAAGGTTGATTTTTGCTAGGACGCACACGCATGACACCTGTATCTAACGCAGATAACAGTGGTGCGTGTCCAGTAAGAATACCTAGTTGTCCAGTTGTACTAGGCAAAATAACTTCTTCAGCAGAAGCATCCCAGACTGTTTTATCTGGAGAAAGTACACGAACGGTTAAAGTCATAGGATTTTAGATTGTCGATTTTAGATTTTAGATTTTGCTTTCCTGCTGAACACTTCGTGAACGCATATGAATTGATTTCAGATTTTGGATTATCATACTCAATCCAAAATCCAAAATCCGAAATCCAAAATCAAATTAGCCTTTCATTTTCTCAGCTTTCGCTTTGGCTTCGTTGATATCACCAACCAAGTAGAACGCTTGCTCTGGTAAATCATCTAACTCACCAGCAAGAATCTGCTTAAATCCTTTGATGGTATCTTCAAGCTTCACATATTTTCCAGGTGAACCTGTAAATACTTCTGCAACGAAGAACGGTTGCGACAAGAAACGTTCTATTTTACGAGCGCGCGCTACTGTTAAACGGTCATCTTCAGACAATTCGTCCAAGCCAAGAATCGCGATGATATCTTGTAATTCTTTATACCGTTGTAATGTAGCTTGTACTGCACGCGCTGTATCGTAGTGGTCGCTACCAACGATGTCTGGTTGCAACATTGTTGAGGTGGAGCCTAATGGGTCTACTGCTGGGTAGATACCTTTAGATGCTAAACCACGGGACAATACTGTTGTTCCATCTAAGTGGGCAAAGGTGGTTGCAGGCGCCGGGTCGGTTAAGTCATCCGCAGGAACGTATACAGCTTGAATGGAAGTAATAGAACCTTCGGTTGTAGAAGTAATCCGTTCTTGTAGGGCGCCAACGTCGGTACCTAAAGTGGGCTGATATCCTACTGCTGAAGGCATACGACCTAGAAGCGCGGATACTTCAGAACCAGCTTGTACGAATCGGAAAATGTTATCGACGAACAACAAAACGTCTTGCTTGTTAACGTCGCGGAAGTACTCAGCCATTGTCAAACCAGACAAACCAACGCGCATCCGGGCGCCGGGTGGCTCGTTCATTTGACCGTACACTAGTGCAATTTTAGACTCGTTGAGGTTTTCGTTGTTGATTACACCAGATTCAATCATTTCATTGTAGAGGTCATTGCCTTCGCGGGTGCGTTCGCCCACACCAGCAAATACAGACACACCACCATGTTGAGTTGCAATATTATTAATCAACTCCATCATGATTACGGTTTTGCCTACACCTGCACCGCCGAACAGACCAATTTTACCACCACGACGGTAGGGAGTTAAAAGGTCAACCACTTTAATCCCAGTTTCAAACACCGAAGGTTTGGTTTCCAGGTCGGTAAGTTTGGGTGCTGGACGGTGAATAGGAAGAGTTTCTGTATTGTTGACCGGACCTCGGTTGTCTACAGGTTCGCCCAAAACGTTGAAAATACGTCCTAGGGTTGCTTTACCAACAGGTACGCTAATAGGCGCCCCTTGGTCAACAGCTTCCATTCCACGTACTAAGCCATCAGTCGTACTCATCGACACGGCACGTACTTGTTGGTCGCCCAGCAACTGCTGCACTTCGCAAGTTACGGAAACATCTTGTCCTGCTTCGTTCCTGCCGGTAATAGTCAAAGCGTTGTAGATAGGGGGCATTTTGCCGCTGGGGAACTTTACGTCTACAACAGGACCAATGACTTGGGTAATGTAACCAATGTTAGTTTTTTCTGCAGTCGTTACCATGCTGGGTTGTTGCTATGAAGCTATATTTCAGATAGTGTCAATAGGCTTGAGTTCAAGCGATATCCATCTTTTAGAGTAGCATTGAACGGTCGAGATGCATTGAGATAAATTCATTATTAAATAAAACCGTAAACCAAGCACTTTATGATAAAACCTCGAAAGTCGGTAGTAACAGAAAACTCTCGCGGTCGTGTGCCTCGATAACATCGACGAAGGAAGGCTGTTTGTCCTAAATGCTACTGCATTCTTCATTCAAAACCATTATTCAATCACAATGCACAGCATAAGCAAAAAAAATACTCTCGCCTTCAGTTGAGTGCGAGAGTACTGCCATGCCATTTCACTTAAATCTTGACTACAGGCGCAATTACTGCCTTTTCGGACGTAAAAGCAATTTTGAGGCGTTTATTTTTACGGTAAAATAATATTTGTAGAATTTTCGGCGCCGCCTGCTAAGGATTTAGTATAGAAATAAGAATTATTTTATCCGGCTTATTGTTTTAGCATCAGCTTATGAACTACGTATCGGCACGGCAATATTTTTATCAAGAGATTCAGCAAGTTGATGAAAATATAGACTTAGCCAAAGCAGCTTTATATATAGCGACTGAAGAGTACCCCGACTTGGACTGTGACGAGTATCTCAACGCATTAGATACAATGGCATTTGAGCTACAGGAACGTTTACCCGACACGCGGTATCCAATGCGAGTAGTTAAATGTATTAACGAATACTTGTACAGAGATTTAGGATTTGCAGGTAACACCGAAAACTATTATGACCCGCGCAACAGCTTTTTAAATGACGTAATCGAGCGGCGCCTGGGAATTCCAATTACATTAGCGCTAGTATATTTAGAAGTCGCGCGTCGTATAGATTTCCCAATGGTGGGAGTGGGAATGCCGGGACATTTTTTGATACGTCCAGATATTCCCGATATGGATATATATATAGATACTTTCCATGAGGGTGAAATATTGTTCCCGCAAGATTGCGAGTTGCGGTTGAGCCAAATTTATCAACAACCCGTACAGTTACAACCCGAACATCTACCAAGGGTGACAAAAGCTCAGTTTTTAATACGCTTGCTATCGAATTTAAAACATATTTATTTGAACAAGCAAGAATTAGAACTTGCTTTAGCAGCAGTTGAGCGAATTTTACTGGTGGCGCCAGATTCCATCATCGATACTCGCGACCGTGGTTTACTATCTTACCAACTAGGACGCTTTACACAAGCAACACAAGATTTAGAAACTTATTTGTACCGTACACCCGACGCACGCGATGCTTCAGTCATTCGGCGCCTGCTTTTAAAGCTAAAAGGATAATTTTCCGTATCACAACAGTATTTTTACGTAAAACAACATAATTACAGTAAGTAAATGTACGTATGGTCACTGATGACATACGTATAGTCAATTAGACAGGATATGCAAGGGAAATCATACAAACTGCCCTTTTTTTCCTGCCACATAACCCTTATGGCTCATATTCAACTTGGCGAACAAATTGTTACAGCCACAGAAGTTATTCCGCTGTTGGCTGGCTACCAATTACTTCCACAGTTACAGCGCGAACTAATAATCGATAAAGTAATCGCTGATATAAAATTAACGCCTGAAGAGAAAAATAATACTATTTCTACATTTTATCAAAACAATCAAATAACTACTCCTAGCGCCCTTGATGCTGTACTTCAACGCTACTGTATGACAGTAGAACAGTTAGAAGCATTAGCCACAAAACAACTGCGGGTAGAGAAATTTAAACAAGCAACGTGGGGAGGAACGCTTAAGCAAAACTTTCTGCAATACAAACCCCAATTAGATAAAGTTGTATATTCGCTGCTGCGTACTCAAGATATGGAGGTAGCGCAAGAATTATACTTCCGTATTAAAGCAGAAGAACAAAGCTTTGCCGATTGCGCGCGGGAATTTTCACAGGGGCAAGAAGCGACTACTGGAGGATTAATCGGACCAGTACCCTTATCACAACCACATCCAGTAATTGCTCAAAAACTTTCCATTTCCTCTCTTGGGCAGTTGTGGACACCGATGAAGTTGGAAAATTGGTACATAATTCTACGGCTAGAGAAATTAATGCCAGCACAGTTAGATGAAACAACAAGTGCAACGCTAATTAACCACTTATTTGAAAAATGGCTAGGTGAGCAACTCCAGCAAAACCCCATTTCAATTCAAAACGATGTAGAGATGCGTAAACCGGAGGTTTTCCCGCAGCGATTCGCGTCTGATGCCCATTTAGAAGACGCGATATATCGCGTCTCTACATAGCACAAAAAAATTTAACAATTATGGTATCTAGTTCCAACACTATTATTGATTTTTTGGCTGCTACTCCACCTTTCGATAGGATGAATGTAGCTGATATTGAAAAACTGGCACGAAAGCTTTCACCATTACGTTACCGGATGGGACAAGCCATAGTTGTCAAAGACAGTTTGCCTGCAAAAGTAGCTATTCTTTATACCGGACAAGCGCGCTTATTAGGATATCATGATGATGCTGCAGCCCCCGAAACACTGGAAACCCTGAAATCAGGTGCATTATGCGGCGCCGTTGGAATAATTCGAGGTGTAGCGTGCGAAACAGTTATTTCCTCTGTAGAGTCAGTTTGTCTCACCCTGACTACAGCAGATTTTCAAGAATTATTATCTAAACAACCCGAAGTTGCCGAATATTTTCGCTCACGTCACAGTTTAATTGAAGTATATAGCTTGTTAGCGAAAGAACTCCAACGTCGGGGTAAAGTAGTAGACAATTTAAGAGAGCTTGCCCTATCTGCTGCGAATCATTCAACTATTCTCAACCTTCCATCGGGTAAAATTCCACTTTCACAGTTAGACCCGAATTTATTATGGTTAGTTAGTAGTGGTGACTGTAATTATCCAGCAGGCGCCAATATAATTTCTGATAATCAGGATTATATTCAATCTACAGGTAACGGAATTCGCCTGATTGGGTTTACTGACCCAACTTTATCATTTAAGCAAGCTGAAACCACTTCATCAGATATTACGACACAAAAAAATCCTTGGGAAGATGTCCCTTTTGCCCCCGAAAAACCCGAACCAGCAGCAATTAAAACTAGCGCACAGGATATAAAATACCCCTTTGTTCGTGGTCGTGGGCCAGTTGATGCAACACTTGCCTGTCTCCACATGCTTTCACAATATTGGGAAATACCTTGGAGAAGAGATGTTTTACACCGCGCGTTGTCTAATAATTATAAGCGAACAGGCAAAGTATCTATAGAATTGTGTGGTGGACTGGCAGAATTGATAGGGATAAAAGCACAACTGATACAAGCACCAGCAGTTGCCATATCTCAACTTCCTACCCCGGTACTTATTCCATATCTTGATACTTATGCAATTATTTATAATTCATCTGAAAAAGAAGTAACGCTTGCTATCCCCGAACAAGGTATTGTCCGCAAAAAAACTAAAGATTTTGTAGAAGCTTGGGGAGAAGAAGGACAAGTATTATTACTACAATCTACACCGGAAACTCCAAAAAAGCGATTTGGCTTAAGTTGGTTTTTACCAGCGATTAAAAAACATAAAGTAGTCTTAACCGAAGTATTTATTGCTTCATTATTTGTACAGCTACTTGGACTAGGCAATCCATTAGTCACCCAAGTAATTATTGATAAAGTAATCATTCAAAATGGCGCCAACACTCTCAACGTTTTGGGTTTTGTATTAATCGCAATGGCAGTAATAGAGGGAATAATTACCTGGTTACGTACAAACTTATTCGCCGATACCACCAACCGGATAGATTTATCATTAGGTTCAGAGGTTATTGACCATTTATTAAGATTACCACTGCGCTACTTTGAAAAACGTCCAGTAGGGGAAATATCTTCCAGAATTAATGAATTAGAGAACATCCGTTCGTTCCTTACAGGTACTGCTCTTACCGTTGTACTTGATGCCATCTTCTCGGTAATTTATATCGCGGTAATGATATTTTATAGTTGGTTGCTAACTATTGTGGCATTAGCAACCGTACCACTATTTGCTATATTAACATTTATATTTGCTCCTATTGTTCGTAGTCAAACTCGTACTAAAGCTGAAAAGAATGCAGAAACTCAATCATATTTAGTCGAAGTTATATCTGGTATTCAAACTGTTAAAGCCCAAAATATTGAACTTAATTCTAGATGGCAGTGGCAGCAACGTTACGGTAGATATATCAGCGCCAGTTTTGATAATGTACTAACTAGTAATACTGCTAGCTCTCTGAGCAACTTTCTGAATAAATTATCAAACTTATTATTACTGTGGGTAGGCGCCTATCTTGTACTAAAAGGAGAAATGACCCTTGGAGAACTCATAGCTTTTAGAATTATCGCAGGATATGTTACCAGTCCATTACTGCGATTAATTCAACTTTGGCAAAATTTCCAAGAAACAGCATTATCACTAGAACGATTAGCAGATATTCTCGATACTCCCCAAGAATCTGAAATTGCAGGTAAAAGCAATATTCCCATGCCAGTTATTAAAGGGCAAGTTCGTTACGAAAACGTTACCTTTAGCTTTGCCAAATCGCCAAATCCGCAACTAAATAACATCTCGGTTGAAATTCCCGCAGGTGCATTTATTGGAGTAGTCGGACAAAGTGGCGCCGGAAAAAGTACCTTAACCAAACTTATCCCCCGACTTTACGAACTTGATGCTGGCAGAATTTTGATTGACGGATATGACATCGGCAAGGTTGAACTGTATTCGCTGCGTCAACAAATCGGCATGGTACTACAAGATACTCTCCTATTTGACACTACAGTCCAAGAAAATATTGCTCTAACCATGCCTGATGCAACTCCCGAAGAAATTGTCGATGCAGCTAAAATTGCCTGCGCGCATGATTTCATAATGAGTTTGCCCAATGGATATAACACGCGCGTTGGTGAAAGAGGAGCAGCTTTATCAGGTGGACAAAGACAAAGAATTGCAATCGCGCGTACTGTACTACAAAATCCACCGCTATTAATTCTTGACGAAGCAACAAGTGCCCTAGACTACGCGACCGAACGGCAGGTGTGCTTAAATCTACAAATCGCATTCAAAGGACGCACGGTCTTATTTATTACGCACCGTCTCGCAACAATCCAAAATGCTGACATCATCTTAATGATGAACGCAGGAAAAATTGCAGAACAAGGTACTCATAGTCAATTAACGGCAATGAAAGGACTTTATTACTGCTTATCACAACAGCAAGAAGCTGCTCAGGTTTAGATTCCCGACTTCTTTAACAAGTCGGGAATCTAACCTCAAAACTTAAAACCTAAATCATAACAACTTATGAATTCTAATAACGGTAACGGCGCCAACGGTAATCACGCAAGCAATAACGGTAAAGCTAATTCCTCTACAAGCGCAATATCAATGCAGGAATTGAGTGCAAAACTACCACAAAATACCGAAGAAATCCAACAAAAACCACTAAGTTCTGCAATCAGACATGTCCCCAAATTTGAGCAACCTGTAATATTAAAACAACCTCGTAAATGGTCGCGCGCAATACTATGGGGGCTAATGCTGGCAACAACTGGTACAATTATATGGGCAAACATCGCCAAAATAGAAGAAGCTGTTTCTGCAACAGGAAAACTCGAACCATTCGGTGCCACAAAAGATGTGCAGGCGCCTATTGGTGGAGTAGTTAAAGATATATTTGTTGAGGATGGTGAGCAAGTAAAAGCGGGAGATAAACTAATTGTACTTGACAACACAACCGCCAAAGCACAATTAGAATCATTACAAAAAATCCGTACCTCTCTAGCTCAAGAAAACCAGTTTTATACTGCTCAGTTACGCGGAGAATCGGTTAACTCATCCACAACCCTACTTCCTGCCTCAATCCTTGATTTAACTAAAAGCCGTATTGCATTAGTCGCAGAAAATCAAGTTTATCGCAGCCAGCTTGATGGTGTTGCCGCAGGTCAACTAACTCTTGAACAGCGCGAACGCATTTCTGGAACCCAAATTGAATTAAATGCGCGAGTTGCAGCAGCTTCTTTAGAAATTGACCAGCTTCGGCGCCAGCTAGAACAAACTGACATCCGTATTGCTGCTACAAAAGATACGCTAAAAATGAATCAAGGAATATTAAATAACATTTCAGGGCTAGCAAAACAAGGCGCCATATCGCAACTACAATTTCTTAAACAACAGGAAGAAGTGCGAAACGCTCAATCTCAACTCGACCAGCTAACAAAAGAGAAATTTAAATTACAGGCAGAAATTGCTGAAGGGCAAGCAAAATTACAAAACACTACAGCAGTTTCTCGTAAAGATTGGCTAGACCGAATTGCTGAAAATGCCAAACGTATCGCTGAAATTGACAGTCAAATGAATAAATCGATTGTCGAGAATAGTAAACGGATGGCGGAAATAGATTCACAAATCAGCCAAGCGAAAATGAACCTTAAATACCAGGTAATAACGGCGCCTGTTAATGGTACTATTTTTGAACTAAAAGCAAAATCTTCCGGGTTTGTAGTTACTGGCAGCGAACCAATTTTGAAAGTAGTACCCACAGATAAACTTATTGCTAAAGTCTTTATTACCAACAAAGATATTGGTTTTGTAAAAGAAGGGATGACCGTTGATGTCAGAATTGACTCATTTCCGTTTAGCGAATTTGGTGATATTAAAGGTAGACTTGTATCCATAGGTTCAGATGCGCTACCACCAGACCAAATTTATCCCTTTTATAGATTCCCCGCAAAAGTGGAACTTCAAACTCAAAATTTAAAAGTCAATGAACGCAATATTTCTTTACAGTCCGGGATGGGAGTAAGTACGAATATCAAGATTAGAGATAGAACTGTAATGAGTATATTTGCTGATATGTTTAGCTCTAATGTTGAAAGTTTGAAGAACGTGCGCTAAAAAGTTTACCAAGGTTAAATGCAAAAATACAATAACTTTAAGATGATTTTTAAAAATATTTACTAATCAATATTATTAATTTTAAAAATATAGAGACGTTGTATGTAACGTCTCTAATAATTTATGTGTGACAAATAGAAGCTTTTTCTATTAATAATTAAAAGGGTTTTACTGCAAATTGAGTTCGTTCATTTTTTCGATAACCTGACGATAGTTACTAGATTGGTTTCGTTGAAGATAGAGATCAGCGGAACGAACTAGATTTTGGGCAGCATCTTCTTTACGATTTAATTGAGCAAAAGATAAGCCAGCATAATAGTAGGCTTCTGGTTGATCTGGAAAAATCTTGAGACTAAAGATAAAATCGCGAATTGCTGTTTCGTACTGACCTAAGTTGTAGTAAGCAATACCACGAGTTAGATAAGAAGGAAAAAATGATTTTTCTGTGGCAATCAGTTGATTCATCTCTAAGAGTGCTTGTTTAAACTGACCAAGTTGAATACGTAAATTTGCAAGATTTAAGCGATTAACCATTGTTGGCGCCAATTGCACTGCCAAACTTAAATCTTCCAAAGCTTTCGGCAGTTGTCCAGTTCGTTGATATGCCAACGCTCGATTACTGTAAACTAAAGGGGAAGGCTGTAATTTTTCTGCTTGATTAAAACTTTGAATAGCTTCTGGTAATTGATTCAATTCACTAAGGGCAATCCCCTTAACAAGAAAAACCTGAAATGGAGTTTTTTGCCCTTGAATTTGAATCAGTTTATTTAAGTCTTGTATTGCAAAGTCGTATTGCTTTAGCAAAATGTAAGCTTGAGAACGATTAAATAGAGCTTCGACAACATTGGTACCATTTTTGATATTACGATTCCATTGTTGAATCGCGCGCGTGAGATTACCGTTCTGAAAATTTTGCTCTGCACTCAGAGATGAATTTGTAGCTGGCTGTTGATTACTGGGAGAGACTTGAGCTTGAACACTCGTGGAAAAGGTTATCCATAATACCCCTATCGGGAGTAACAGCTTTAACAGATATAATCTGTTAATTGAGTAACGGGCAGTAGTGCAACGACTTAAGCAAGACATAACAATTAGGGAAAATAATTTGTTTGAGTAGAACAGCGATCTAATTCAGGTTTCATCATTAAATTAACCAAGCGCGGTCCATCTTGGCCTACTTGTAAAGCTAGACCATTAATCTGAAAAAACATTTGGGGAGTGTAGCGAGCCTTGTAAGCGTTAAAAGCGCATTTACAAAAGTTTTCTTTAGCTTTTCTCTGGGCTGGTGGTAAGCTTTGTTGTCCTACGCACCCTTGCAGAAATTCAGCCTCAGTCTTAGCATTTTTTGACCAATCATTAACGACTGTGGAGTTTGTATTATTTGTATTAGTATTATTACGGCGTTGTTGGGGGCGGGTTTGAGCTGGGCTAGGAAGTGTTGTCAGGATTAGAGAGAAAATCGATAGAACAGAAAGTGAGATAGCGTTTAATTTCATAATGTGAAATGCCATTGGAATAAAAGTAATTCAGAAGCGATTAGATCGATTCCAATAATAATAGCGATTGTTAGGAACGTCAAATATTAGTGTAGAGTACATGGCTGTAGCCATTCACCCTGTTTTATTAGATTCTATCTATCCAATACCCTAAAATATTGCTTAGAGAATTAAAAAGCCTTTACAAAAAAATTATGACCTGACTTTGAACATTTTTAAAAAGCCTAACTATCAGTATTTGACAATGTTACTGACAGTTAGGCTTAAAAAGAATACGTTCGAGCAGCGGAATCAATCCTTGCGGTGTTATTAATCTTTTAGTTAGATTAAAGCCCCTTACTCCAAATTAGAACTGGAAGAAGATACCTAGACGACCCATGAAGCTAGGAGTGCTGCTGTAGCTAGAGGAAGCAGGAGCAGATGTTATCGACCCACCTGCATTAAAGGTAATGCTCTTAGTTATGCGAGCAACACAACCAAGGGCGCCAGCAAATGAACTACCGTAGACACCTCCTCCAATACCACAACCACCATTACTATCAGGTGAAACTGTGTTCGGAATAGATGATAAAGCAGCAGCAAGGGCGCCAACTGACTGAATTTGTTCTCCCAAAGTAACTAATCCTCTTTCAATCTTTTCAACTATATTGGGATCAAACAAAGCAGAAGCAGTACCTAAGTTGCCAGACTGGTCTACTGTCACAAAGCGGCTTTCACCAGTCTGACGCGCGCTGCCAACAAACTCGCCAGAAGGAGCTAGCCCTGGTAATGTGTAATAACTAGCAGGAGTACCAAAAGCCATCTGATTTGCACCTGTTGCAATCGCGTTAGCACCAATTGCAGTTGATCCGACGCCAGAAGCAACTGCATTTGAACCAATCGCCGTTGAGTTTGCACCTGTTGCTTGTGTAACAGTACCAATGGCAGTGGAGTAGTCGCCAGTCGCTTGAGCTCTGAATGCAAAAGCTGCAGAATCTATACCTTGAGCAAGCGATGAATCACCAACTGCTGTTGCTGGGTCTCCTGTTGCTTGGGCATTGCGACCTATGGCAACCGTACCAATCTCACTTGCCCTAGCATTTTGTCCAATCGCAATAGCACCTTCAGCACTCGCAGTAGCCGCACCCACAGCAATGGCATTTGCCTGTAAGGCATTGGAACCAAATCCGGTAGCTACTGACTGATTGCCTTCGGCGGTTGCAGCTTGCTCAAATTTTCCAGTTTGAGTATTGAAAATACCACCCCCAAAAGCCACAGAATTTGCGCCTAATGCTGTAGCACCAGAACCTACAGCTGTCGCACTGATTTGACTCGCTGTAGCATTGTAGCCAAAAGCAGATGCATTATCTTGGCTTGCCATAGCGCTACTACCATAAGCTGTAGCATTATTACCACTGGCATTTGCACTATTACCGTAGGCAGATGAATTAGCTCCGCTTGCCCTAGCATTGCTGCCATAAGCAGATGAATTTATTCCGCTAGCATTTGCACTGTTGCCATAGGCAGAAGAATTTATTCCACTTGCTGTAGAACTGTTACCGTAAGCTGATGAATTATTCTGACTAGCGGTAGCATTATTCCCAAAAGCAGTTGAATTATTACCAGTTGCATTTACAGTTCTACCTATAGCAATTGAATTATCGCCAATTGCCGTAGTTCCTGCACCTGTGGCAGTAGCAAATGAACCTTGTGCCACGGCGCCTGCACCAGTAGCAGTTGCATTTAAACCCTCTGCTACAGCACCAGCACCAGTAGCAGTTGCATTCAAACCATCCGCTGTAGCATTAGTACCTGTTGCGATAGCATTTTCACCAATTGCACGGGCATTAGTACCTGTCGCGATGGCATTAGTACCACTTGCAGTTGCAGTATCACCTGTTGCAATTGAACTTGCACCACTGGCGGTGGCTCTAACACCTGTGGCGGTGGCATTTACTCCGCTTGCAATAGCGGTGTCACCATAAGCTGATGCTGAAGTTCCCGTAGCTTGGGCTTGATTACCTGTTGCGGTCGCATTTTGCTGATTTGCTACTGAGTTGGCGCCTGTAGCAATAGCACCAGCACCACTTGCGGTAGCCGTATCACCTGTTGCAATTGAACTTGCCCCTGATGCGCTTGAACCCTTACCAGTTGAAGTCGCATTCGTTCCACTTGCAAT
>NZ_RSCL01000004.1:259218-259743 GCF_003991905.1 Dulcicalothrix desertica PCC 7102
GCCTGTAGCAATAGCACCAGCACCACTTGCTGTCGCGGTATCACCTGTTGCGATTGAACTTGCTCCTGATGCTGTAGAACCCTTACCAGTCGAGGTGGCATTATTACCACTTGCAATCGCGGTGTCACCATAAGCTGATGCCGAAGTTCCCGTAGCTTGGGCCTGATTACCTGTTGCAGTCGCATTTTGCTGATTCGCTACTGAGTTGGCGCCTGTAGCAATAGCACCAGCACCACTTGCGGTTGCAGTATCACCTGTAGCAATTGAACTTGCACCTGATGCGCTTGAACCCTTACCAGTTGAAGTCGCATTTGTTCCACTTGCAATCGCTCTGTCACCTGTAGCGGTGGCTGAAATTCCTGTAGCTTGGGCTTGATTACCTGTTGCAGTCGCATTTTGCTGATTTGCTAAAGTGTTGGCACCTGTAGCAATAGCACCAGCACCACTTGCGGTCGCAGTATCACCTGTTGCAATTGAACTTGCACCTGATGCGCTTGACCCTTTACCAATCGCAGATGCATTTAC
>NZ_RSCL01000004.1:259753-261220 GCF_003991905.1 Dulcicalothrix desertica PCC 7102
AGTGGCACTATCACCTGTAGCGGTGGCTGAAATACCTGTAGCTTGAGCTGCATTACCCATAGCGGTAGCATTTTGTTGATTTGCTACTGAGTTGGCACCTGTAGCAATTGCATTCGCACCACTTGCGGTCGCGGTATCACCTGTTGCAATTGAACTTGTACCTGATGCGCTTGACCCTTTACCAGTCGAGGTGGCATTTACTCCACTTGCTGTGGCGCTATCACCTGTAGCGGTGGCTGAAATACCTGTAGCTTGGGCTGCATTACCTGTGGCAGTGGCATTTTGTTGATTCGCTAATGCGTTGGCGCCTGTAGCGATGGCATTTGCACCACTTGCGGTAGCAGTATCACCTGTTGCAATTGAACTTGCACCTGATGCGCTTGACCCTTTACCAATCGCAGATGCATTTACTCCACTTGCTGTGGCACTATCACCTGTAGCGGTGGCTGAAATACCTGTAGCTTGGGCTGCATTACCTGTTGCAGTCGCATTTTGCTGATTTGCTAAAGTGTTGGCGCCTGTAGCGATGGCATTTGCACCACTTGCGGTCGCGGTATCACCTGTTGCAATTGAACTTGCACCTGATGCGCTTGACCCTTTACCAGTCGAGGTGGCATTTACTCCACTTGCTGTGGCACTATTACCTGTAGCGGTGGCTGAAATACCTGTAGCTTGGGCTGCATTACCCATAGCGGTAGCATTTTGTTGATTTGCTACTGAGTTGGCGCCTGTAGCGATGGCATTTGCACCACTTGCGGTCGCGGTATCACCTGTTGCAATTGAACTTGCACCTGATGCGCTTGACCCTTTACCAGTCGAGGTGGCATTTACTCCACTTGCTGTGGCGCTATCACCTGTAGCGGTGGCTGAAATACCTGTAGCTTGGGCTGCATTACCTGTGGCAGTGGCATTTTGCTGATTTGCTACTGAGTTGGCACCTGTAGCGATGGCATTTGCACCACTTGCGGTAGCAGTATCACCTGTTGCAATTGAACTTGCTCCTGATGCGCTTGACCCTTTACCAGTCGAGGTGGCATTAGTACCACTTGCAGTGGCGCTATCACCTGTTGCTGTGGCTGAGACACCTGTAGCTTGCGCTGCATTACCTGTTGCAGTAGCATTTTGTTGATTCGCTAATGCGTTGGTACCTGTGGCGATTGCATTCGCAGCACTTGCGGTCGCTGTATCACCTGTAGCAATTGATGAAATACCTGTAGCTTGGGCTGCATTACCCATAGCGGTAGCATTTTGCTGATTTGCTACTGAGTTGGCGCCTGTAGCGATGGCATTTGCACCACTTGCGGTAGCAGTATCACCTGTGGCAATTGAGCTTGCTCCTGATGCGGTTGAACCTTTACCAGTCGAGGTGGCATTTACTCCACTTGCAATAGCACTGTCACCTGTAGCTGTAGCTGAGGCACTTGTAGCTTGGGCTGCATTACCTGTTGCGGTAGCATTTTGTTGATT
>NZ_RSCL01000004.1:261230-261586 GCF_003991905.1 Dulcicalothrix desertica PCC 7102
CTTTACCAGTCGAGGTGGCATTTACTCCACTTGCTATGGCGCTATCACCTGTAGCTGTAGCTGAGGCACCTGTAGCTTGGGCTGCATTACCTGTTGCGGTAGCATTTTGTTGATTTGCTAATGTGTTGGTACCTGTGGCAATTGCATTCGCACCACTTGCGGTCGCGGTATCACCTGTTGCAATTGAACTTGCTCCTGATGCGGTTGAACTTTTACCAGTCGAGGTGGCATTTACTCCACTTGCTATGGCGCTATCACCTGTAGCGGTGGCTGAAATACCTGTAGCTTGGGCTGCATTACCTGTTGCGGTAGCATTTTGTTGATTTGCTAATGTGTTGGTACCTGTGGCAATTGCA
>NZ_RSCL01000004.1:261596-272652 GCF_003991905.1 Dulcicalothrix desertica PCC 7102
GGTGGCTGAGATGCCTGTGGCTTGGGCTGCATTACCTGTGGCGGTGGCATTTTGCTGATTTGCCACTGTGTTGGCACCTGTGGCGGTAGCTGAGATGCCTGTGGCTTGGGCTGCATTACCTGTGGCAGTAGCATTTTGCTGATTTGCCACCGTGTTGGCACCTGTGGCGATGGCGTTAGCACCACTGGCCGACGCGGTATCACCTGTTGCAATTGAGCTTGCGCCTGATGCAATAGACCCTTTACCAGTTGAGGTGGCATTAGTACCACTTGCAATAGCGCCATCACCTGTGGCTGTGGCTGAGGCTCCCGTAGCTTGGGCTGCATTACCTGTAGCAGTGGCGTTTTGTTGATTTGCTATCGTGTTGGCACCTGTCGCAATCGCATTAACACCACTGGCCGATGCGGTATCACCTGTAGCAATTGAACTTGCGCCCGATGCTGTAGACCTTCTACCAATCGCGGTAGCATTTGCACCACTGGCAGTAGTGTTATCACCATACGCTGATGATGAAATGCCTTGAGCTTTCGCTGTGTTTCCTATAGCGGTAGCATTGTTCTGAGTTGCCTGGGCGTTAGTTCCTGTAGCGATTGCATCGGTGGCGTTGTCCGCAACCGATGCACCGTTACCAATCGCAGTGGAACCTGTTGCACCTACACCTACGGTTGCATTGTTACCTGTGGCAATTGCGCTCAAACCTTGAGCTTTTGCCGTATTGCCTGTGGCGATTGCATTGTCCTGAGTGGCTTGAGCAGCGTTACCTGTGGCGATGGCATTCACTCCGCTTGCAATCGCGGTATTACCTGTGGCAATAGCACTGTTCTGAGTTGCTTGGGCATTAGTTCCTGTCGCAATTGCATTAGTGGCATTGTCTGCAACACTTGCACCACTACCAATGGCAGTGGAACCCGTTGCATTTAAACCTACAGTGGCATTATTACCTGTGGCAATTGCGCTCAAACCTTGAGCTTTTGCCGTAGTACCTGTGGCGATGGCATTGTTTTGAGTTGCTTGGGCGCCGTTTCCTGTTGCAATGGTATTGGTTTGATTTGCAAGAGAATTCAACCCAGAGGCAATAGCATTAAGTCCTGTGGCTTGGGCATTATTACCTGTGGCAATGCTATTATTCTGAGTCGCTTGGGCAGTATTGCCTGTAGCAATGGCATTCACTCCACTTGCAGTGGCGGCGCCTACAGCAATGGCATTTGCCTGTGAGGCATTAGCCCCAAATCCAAGGGCTACCGATTGATTACCAGATGCAGTTGCGGCTCGGTCAAATGTTCCAGTTACAGCATTAAAAATACCACCCCCAGAAGCCAGAGAATTTGTACCCGAAGCCGTGGCACCAGCACCCGTAGCCGTCGCATTGTCTCCGGTGGCTTTAGCAGTATCGCCTACAGCAGTTGCTGAGATTCCTGAAGCTTGAGCGAAAGCACCATAAGCCGAGGATGAGTTACCAGTAGCTTGAGATAGGGCACCAGTAGCAATAGACCTCGCACCACTTGCATTAGCAGCACCACCCGTGGCGACCGAACCTATTCCGCTTGCGTTGGCATAAGCACCCGTAGCGACCGAACCAGTTTGACTCGCGTTGGCATTCCTACCTGTAGCAACCGAATCTGCTCCGCCCGCTTGGGCAGCCCTACCTGTAGCAACAGAACTATCTCCACCTGCAGTTGTGTTATTGGAACCGATGGCAACTGAGTTGGCACCTTGCGCTCTTACCCCATCACCAAAAGCCGCAGATGAGGCGCCCGACGCATTGGCAGTATTACCGATGGCAGTAGCACTATTAGCTCCAGCAGCAGCACCAGTACCAGCAGCAATTGCATTAGTAGCACCAGCTGCAACATTTGCACCTTGACCAATGGCAGTGGAACCCGTTGCACCAGTATTGACCCTTGCATTATTACCAGCAGCTATAGCACCAGTAGCTCCAGCACTAGCAGTAGTACCTGCGGAAATTGCATTAGTAGCACCAGCAGCAACATTTGCACCTTGACCAATGGCAGTAGAACCCGTTGCACCAGTACCAACATTAGCTCCATTACCAGTAGCAATCGCACTACTAGCTCCAGCACTGGCAGTAGTACCAGCAGCAATTGCATTAGT
The DNA here is from genome assembly GCF_003991905.1 of Dulcicalothrix desertica PCC 7102. GTDB lineage: Bacteria > Cyanobacteriota > Cyanobacteriia > Cyanobacteriales > Nostocaceae > Dulcicalothrix > Dulcicalothrix desertica. The sequence goes on from NZ_RSCL01000004.1 coordinate 263,709, forward strand.
AGCACCAGCTGCAACATTTGCACCTTGACCAATGGCAGTAGAACCCGTTGCACCAGCACCAACATTAGCTCCATTACCAGTAGCAATCGCACTACCAGCATTCGCAGCAGCACCAGTACCAGCAGCAATTGCATCAATGGCGCCTGTTGCAGTGGTGGCATTATTACCAATCGCAACCGAGGTACTACCTTGCGCTCTGGCATTATTGCCCAATGCCGCAGATGAGGTTCCTGACGCAGCAGAGCTAGTTCCGATAGATGTAGCGTTTGCACCGCTAGCAGCAGAGGCATTTCCCACTGCTGTTCCTTGCGCTGCTGTGACAGCGGCGGTGTTACCTATAGCTATACCGCTGTTTGAATTAGAGTTTGCAGATGCAGCATTACCAATAGCGATCGCATTATTACCGCCCAATGGCACTATGGCATTAGTACCCACAGCTATTGAATCGCGAGCCTCAGCACTCGCTGCACCTCCGATTGCGGTTGCATTTACACCCTGAGTGGTATTTTGAAATTGTCCAGAAGTTGAGGTGGGTACGATTCTAATATTTTGAGCCTGGACACTAGGAGCTAGAATCGGCAAAAGTCCAGCAGGCAATAGTAATTTGGCAAATAGTAAAATCAATAATTTCCGATAACGCCCATTAATCGGCTGTTTTATCGCATACCAGTAAAATGAATGAATCTTCATGTAAATATTTCTCTATGCTATTGTGTAATAATTTTTTACAAAAGCTAAATCGAATTCACTCTAAAAAATGTCTCTAACGTCTCTTTAGATGCTGTTGGATTAGTAACCCTCCTGCCTTATGAGTCAGAGGACGTTGTATTATGTACTACAAGCATCTAGAGCTACTGCTGAAAAACACTCCTTTAGTTCATGAGCTTTTGTTGTAACCGTATAACTAAAAAATCTATTTGTTCAGTTAGGTTAAAACGGGAACAAGATTTTCTTAACAGCGTCAAACGATACGTGGGGGTAGACAAAATTTTATCCCAATGCATACTGGGGAGTTACAAAGGGAACCTGCGAGTTCATATTTGCGATGTGCGTAAGTTCTGCGGTTGCGTTCTTGATGGGTTGACCCGTTAGCGGATCGATGCTCTGACTTAGCAAAGGTGAGTTCATTGCGTTGAGAAATCGTTGCTCAATCAAGGTTGTGAAAGTTTCTATGTTTGATTGCCATTGATCCAGACGGTTACACAAAACATCTAATTTATCTGTAGGTGGCACTTGTTGAAAGATATATTCAAAATTGCCGGTATACGTCACAATCGGTGTGATAGCTTCTTCATTCTCTTTTTGTATAGATCTCTGAGCAACTTTAAGACTTAGTGTCCCCTGCTCTAAAGTGTAAACAATGTTTAAGTCCGTTCTAGGAGGCGTGTTGCCAAATTCTAACCACGCTCCAGGCGATAGTAAGCTTTTAGATATATAATTTTGTGCAAGTTCTGGGTTATTAGGAAAAGTAGCGAATCCTTCAGGATTGATTCCTAGTGCATCATACTGTGCATAAGGTAGTCTCTGGACATAATGTTTAGCAACTTGAGCAACCGTAATATTACTGAATGATTTCCCAATCGTGCTTTCTAAAAAAATAGTTCGATTAGTATCAGCAACTAACCTCAATCCGTTCTGAAAAATGATTTGAGAGCCTTGCTGCGTCAGAATAGGAGAACTAGCCAACTCCCAGTCTTGAGGCACAATGCCACTGCATTTCAGAAAATCTAGGTTCAACAACGCAGGATTTTGATTACGGACGAGCAAAACAATAGATAACTCATGAACTGAGAAAATAGAGGACATATTATACTCTCCTTCTGTAGAAATTACTGATGTGTAAATCATCTGCACAGCTAACCCACGCTCGGATCAACTATTGTGTTACTGATATAATGAATCTTTTATTCTTTTTCAGTAGAATCATTGATTCAGGCACAAGCCCTGTAATTACTCTTCAGCCGTATAAGTGTATATTTTATGAAACTACTTCGGAGAACCATCATAGTAATAACACTGAAAAATCCGTAACGTGTGTTAAGAATATTTTATAAAGCTCTGTCGGATGAGTGAAGATAATATAAGCGTCCTGCTCAAACATGATAAAGAGTTGCTTGCTATTTCATTAACTCAGTGTCAAATTCCTCATTTTTCAGTGGCGAAGGGAACGCAGATAGACTTGTGTATTAAATCGCACTTAATAGTGCAGTAGTATTTACCGTATTTATACATTGTCTAATATCATCTAGTTTTTAGCACAAATTTGACTTACTCACGTATACACTTCCATAGTTCATAATAACTACTTAGTGCAAAAAGTTTTAATCAGAATTGTTTTACTAGTAAAATTACGGTTGAAGTTTTTTTTAATAGTGTCGAATAATTAACTTATGCGTAGACGTTATATAAGTCTAACTTTGTCTACCCAACAAGCAGTCTATTTAAATCAGCAGGTAAAAATTTATGGCAACGGTTGAGCAGAGAGTATATCTTCTTACAGAAGAACAGCGTGATGGGTTGATGAACTACCTTATGAATCGTCCATATCGCGAAGTCGCTAACGGAGTTCAGTTTCTTACAAGCGCGCCCAGTACTATCCTTAATGTAGAAGTTGCTGAAGAATCGCCAAGTTTGGATGCTAAATCAGATGCTGACCAGGAATTTAAACCAGAAACAGCTCCCTTTTCCACAGATGAAACACCAGTCTTGAGTCATGCATAATAGGACTTACGCATTGACTTACAGGATAAAATTTGATAAAGGAGTTTTCAGGCATTAACGTTTATTTTTTCAATCTTAAATGAGGAATCCTCGTCTACTGGTGGTCAAAAAACGTTAAAAGAGCAAATTATGTGAATTCCTATCATATTCAGTTTGCACAATGCCTAAGTCCGGCATTATGTTAATGATTATATAGCAATCCTAATTTAGACGTGGAAAGTATATAGGCGAAAAGTAAGTATTTATAATCTTTTTAGCTTATTTTAATTCTCACGAATAATTTCGGATTGCTTTATTTTTACATAATGAAAAATAGTCCGCAAAAGCCTTGAAAGGTTGCTTATAAGGATTGAAGTCCAAATAGCAGCATAGTCTTTGTACGGCAGCTTATATAAAAACCATGATTTCGATTGTGAAAACTATATTCCTTTAAGGAAATAAAAATAATGGATATCATTCAACCTATAACAAATCAATTTAATACAAACTTTTCATCTTCCGATCTTCAACAATTTGCTAGTACAAATGGATTAAATTCTCAGATTCCACAGCAAAAGATTACAACTTCTTTAAGTAGTGATTTGACTCAAGGATTGAATGACACCTTCCCTGTTTATTCATTAACTGATGATGGGAACATTATTTATTTAGGGGGAACAAAAGAACAAGCGGTACCTCTCTCTAACTCCAATAATATTGATCCTCTAACAGGACAGACTTTAAATAAATTTTCGGGTAACTCTCTGAGCTTTTTGGGTACGGAGCGAGTAGACAATTTGTATCTAAAGGTTGGTGCAGATCAGATTTTCGAGTTCAGTACTGATGGAGTCAATTTTGCTCAGGTGGATGGACTGACACTTTCAGCAGATACAAAAATCTCGGTAGATTTAGGCTCTGGAGACGATGGTTTATATGTAGATAGCTCCTTAGTCAATGCATTGAAGAGTACAGGGGCGAAACTAAGTTTTGATGGTGGACAGGGAAACGATACACTATTCGGACCTAATCTTGACACAACATGGAATATCACTGGATACAATTCCGGCAACTTTGACAGTATTGAGTTTCGTGGTGTTGATAATCTTAAAGCTGCCGCTAATAACTATGCCACTTTTGTTTTTACTCCAGATGGTAACCTGAGTGGCGTTGCGGATGGAGGTGATGGGAATTTAGGAACCCTGGTTATTGAAGGCGGAACTTATAACACTACAAAATTTATAGCTTTTGGACCACATTCAGGTGAGATTTACCTTGACAGCAAGATTATTCGCTATGCTGGGTTGGCGCCCATATTTGACAATACCGTTACGGCAGATCGGGTATTTACCGCGACAGATGGGGACGATCAAATCCTTGTGACAAGAGCGGCTACTGGGCAAACGTCTATTTTCAGTAGCAATGGAACCTTTGAGAGTATTAGTTTCTTTAACCCAAGCAATTCACTCACGATTAAAGGGCTTGGGGGTAATGACAGAATTACCGTTGATTCACTCGACCCAAATTTCACTAAGTTATTAATCATTGATGGAAATGATGGTAACGATTCAGTTATCTTTAGTAAAAATTTAACGGTAAATGGCGGAAATTTAACGGTAAATGCTGAAAATATTGCCGTAAATAATGGAGTAATAATCGACATTACCAAACCGGGGGGTATTGACGGCGTAATTTCCTTTACGGCTTCGGATACTAAAAGCAGTTTTAATGCGTCAGGACAAGCCCAAATTAATCTTTCAGGAGCAACCATCAAGGCTGGCAATATTAATATATCTGCTACCTCCGCAGTTACCAGCTCTGTAACGTCACTTCCTGTAGCGCTTGTTAACTTGGCTTCCACAGCTAACATCGCAGTTATTGACTCTCGAATCGAAAGCAGTGGTAATGTAACTATTGCGAGCAGTTCTACTGTTACGGGAACGGCTATTGCTCAAGGTTTAAGCTCTTACGTTGACACCTCTGTAGATGCAGCTGTTGCAACTTCTATTATTAACAGTTCTGCAATCGCGCGCATTTCTGGGACAAGCTCGATCACTGCTGGGGGAACTTTGGCTGTGACGGCAACAAATAAAATCAATGCAACCACAAGTGGCGATGCAAGTGCTGCTATGGGCGGAGCGGGTATCGCGGTAACCACAGTCACGAGTACTACACAGGCTTACATTGACACTTCAAGTAGTCAATCAATCTCAGCACTGGATCTTACCCTTTTAGCGGACTCCGATAACAATATTACAACAACAGCGAAGGCAAGCTCTGGCGGGTCAACCAAGAACGATCAGACCCCACTATCTAGAACTGAGAACAATGCCAAAACGAGCGATGGATCGGTCGATGTTGCTGGGGCACTGGCATTCACTAAGCTGAGTAGTAAAACTGAGGCATATATTTCTTCTACTAATTCAAGCACCTCTCCCTCAATAACCACCAGCACGCTGACTATTCACGCCACGTCAAAAAACAACTCCTCTGCTGTTGCTGATGGCAGTACTGTAGGCAGTGGCGCCAGTGGTGTTGGCGTTGCAGTCGGTATTAATCTTGCTGACGTAACTAATAAAGCATATGTTGGTAGCAACACATCTCTCAAGGCAAGCACGATTACTATTGAAGCCCTCACCCCTACTAAGAATTCCTTTATTGCTGAAGCTATTTCAGGTGCTGGTAGCTCTAGTCAGGTAGGTGTGGCTGGCGCGCTGGCGCTTAACAAACTGAACACAAGTAGTCAAGCATTACTCCAGACAGGTGCGGTAGTGGATGCTAGTGGTAAAGCTGTGGTACTGAAAGCAGAGAACAACACCAGTTCCACGACTAAGGCTGAGGCAGCTCAAACAGGGACTGGAACTGTCGGCGTTGGCGCCTCTGTAGCCATAAATATCGAACAAAACCGTACCGAAGCAGCGTTAGAAGACAACGCTACACTAACAAACGCAGGCGACTCAACCCTCACTGCTACCTCAGACAACAGTAGTGCAACAAGCGTTAAAGCAGGTTCGGCAGGTAATATCTCTGTCACTCCAGCATTAGCGCTGACAATTGTCAGCAATGATACTTTAGCAACAATCGGCGCTGGCGGAACACTGACAGTTGGAAGCTTAGACGCGGTAGCCAAACACTCAGGTAATACAAGTGCAAATGCTGATGCTGCTGCTGCAGGAAATACAGTCGGAGTTGGTGCAACCTTCGGTTTCAACATCGTAGACGACACAACAATTGCAACGACAGCAAGAAACATCACCTCGATAATAGGTGATATCAGTTTTGGTGCATATGCCTATGCAGCTACAGGCGCCACTGCAAAAGCAGGCGCAGCAGGTGCTGACCCTGATGCTGAGAAAAAAGAAGGTCAAGAAACATCCGAAGACCAAGCCAATGAACAAATAGATAATGAAGATAACCCGAACGCACAGAAGCATAAGGATGCGATTAAAGGCAAGGCAAAAACGAGTAGTGGCTCAATATCAATTGCCGCAGGATTAGCGCTTAACCTAGTTGATTCCACTGCCAAAGCAACTCTCGCAGATGGTTTGGTAATTAACTCTGCAGGCTCATTTAAACTCGCAACATCAAATGAGACAGACGCAGCCGCGATTGCTGATGGTAGTGCGGTTGGTGGCGCGCCGAAGGTTGGTGTGGGGGTCGCAGTTGCGCTCAATATCGTTGATACCACCAACGAAGCCACAGTTGGTAAGAGTACGATAGGTACAGCCAACGTTACCGCTAAAGGCATTACCCTTGAAGCGAAAATGAGCGATGCTTCACTTAAAGGTGATGGATTTAGTAACTTTACTGCCCAAGCAACCGCAGGGGCGGGAGCCAGTAATGTTGGTGTTGCAGGTGCGTTTGCCCTGAATGCGATTGGCGAAAACTCGAGCATTGCTTTAATTAAGAGTGGGGCAATTGTAGATGCTGGTGGTGGTGATGTTAATTTCATAGCCGAGAACAAAACCAACTCGGTAACTTTAGCAGAGGCAGAAGTAGAAGCTGTTGAAGGTGGCAAGTCGAAAGTTGGTGTCGGTGCCTCTATTGCCATAGATGTCGAGCAAAACCGCGCTGAAGCTTCATTACAAGATAATTCCACACTTATAAACGCGGGTAAGTTGACGCTTGCTGCCACCTCAGACAATAGCAGTGAAACGAGTGTTAAAGCTGGTTCGGCAGGTGATATTTCTGTCAGCCCTGCTGTAGCACTGACGATTGTCAGCAATGATACTTTAGCCAGAATTGGTACTGGTGGAACACTGACAGTCGGCAGTTTAGATGCTGTAGCTAAACACTCAGGTAATACGAGTACAACTGCGGATGCAGCAGCAGCAGGTAGTACAGTTGGAGTTGGTGCAGCACTATCACTCAACATCGTAGACGACACGACAATTGCAACGACAGCAAGAAACATCACCTCGACAGTAGGTGATATTAGCTTTGGTGCATATGCTTATGCAGCCACAGGTGCGACCGCAAAAGCAGGTGCAGCTGGTGCTGATCCAAGTGCTGAGGAACAAGAAGGTGAAAATACAGCAGAAGACCAAGCCAATGCAGAAATAGATAGTGTTGAAGACAATCCAAATTCTGCCAAGCATAAAGACGGCATTAAAGGCAAGGCGAAAACGAGTAGTGGCTCAATATCAATTGCCGCAGGATTAGCGCTTAACCTAGTTGATTCCACCGCCAAAGCTACTCTCGCAGATGGGCTAGTGATTAACTCTGCAGGCTCATTTAAACTCGCAACATCAAATGAGACAGACGCAGGTGCAATTGCTGATGGTAGTGCAGTTGGTGGTGTATCGGCGATTGGTGTGGGAGTTGCAGTTGCACTCAATATTGTTGATATCACCAACGAAGCCACAATTGGTCAAAGTACAACAGGTACAGCCAACGTTACTGCTAAAGGCATCATCCTCGAAGCTAAGATGAGTGATGAATCACTCAAAGGTGATGGATTCAGTAACTTTACTGCCGAAGCAACCGCAGGTGCAGGAGCTAATAATGTTGGAGTCGCTGGTTCGTTTGCCCTGAACGCAATCGGTTCTAACGAGAGTATTGCTTTAATTAAAAGTGGGGCAATTGTCGATGCTGGTGGTGGTGATGTTGAGATTATCGCCCAGAACAACACCAACTCGGTAACTTTAGCAGAGGCAGTGCAAGTTGCTAGCCCAGATGGCACACCCCAAGTCGGTGTTGGCGCCTCTGTTGCGATAGATTTCGAGCAAAACCGCGCAGAAGCATCATTACAAGATAACTCCACACTCACAAACGCGGGTAAGTTGACGCTTGCTGCCACCTCAGACAATAGCAGCGCAACAAATGCCAAGGCTGGTTCGGCAGGTAAAATCTCTATCAGCCCGACAGTGGCACTAACAATTGTCAGCAATAATACTTTAGCCACAATTGGTACTGGTGGAACACTCACAGTTGGCAGCTTAGATGCAGTAGCCAAACATTCTGGTAATACGAGTACAACTACTGATGCTGCTGCCGCAGGAAGTACAGTCGGGATTGGTGCAGCGCTGGCACTCAACATCGTAGATGACACGACAATTGCAACGACAGCAAGAAACATCACCTCGACAGTAGGTGACATTAGCTTTGGTGCATACGCTTATGCAGCCACAGGTGCGACCGCAAAAGCTGGTGCTGCTGGTGCTGATCCAGGTGCTGAGGAACAAGAAGGTGAAAATACAGCAGAAGACCAAGCTAATGAACAAATAGATAGTGTTGAAGACAACCCAAATTCTGCCAAGCATAAGGGAGCGATTGGAGGCAAGGCGAAAACGAGTAGTGGCTCAATATCAATTGCTGCTGGATTAGCACTTAACCTAGTTGATTCCACTGCCAAAGCATCACTCGCAGATGGTTTAATAATTAACTCTGCAGGCTCATTTAAACTTGCAACATCAAATGAGACAGATGCAGGTGCGATTGCTGATGGTAGTGCGGTTGGTGGAGTATCAGCGATTGGTGTAGGAGTTGCAGTTGCGATCAATATCGTAGATATCACCAACGAAGCCACAATTGGTCAAAGTACAACAGGTACAGCCAACGTCACGGCTAAAGGTGTCATCCTCGAAGCCAAAATGAGTGACTCTTCGCTCAAAGGTGATGGATTTAGTAACTTTACTGCCCAAGCAACCGCAGGTGCAGGAGCTAATAATGTTGGAGTCGCTGGTTCGTTTGCCCTAAATGCGATTGGTGAAAACTCAAGCATCGCTTTAATTAAGAGTGGGGCAAT
>NZ_RSCL01000004.1:272662-273670 GCF_003991905.1 Dulcicalothrix desertica PCC 7102
GAGTGGGGCAATTGTCGATGCTGGTGGTGGTGATGTTGAGATTATCGCCCAGAACAATACTAATTCGATTACTAAAGCAGAGGCGGTACAAGTTGCTAGCCCAGATGGCACACCCCAAGTTGGTGTCGGCGCCTCTGTTGCGATAGATTTCGAGCAAAACCGCGCAGAAGCATCATTACAAGATAACTCCACACTCACAAACGCGGGTAAGTTGACGCTTGCTGCCACCTCAGACAATAGCAGCGCAACAAATGCCAAGGCTGGTTCTGCAGGTAAAATCTCTATCAGTCCCACAGTGGCACTAACAATTGTCAGCAATAATACTTTAGCCACAATAGGTACTGGTGGAACACTGATAGTTGGCAGCTTAGATGCTGTAGCCAAACACTCAGGTAATACAAGTACAACTACTGATGCTGCCGCCGCAGGTAATACAGTCGGGGTTGGTGCAGCACTGTCACTCAACATCGTTGATGACACGACAATTGCAACGACAGCAAGAAACATCACCTCGACAGTAGGTGACATCAGCTTTGGTGCATATGCTTATGCAGCCACAGGCGCGACCGCAAAAGCCGGTGCAGCAGGTGCTGACCCTGATGCTAAAGAAGAAAATGATAGCAACACACCAGAAGATCAAGCTGATCAAAAGCCTAAAAAGACATCTGAAGACCAAGCGAATGAACAAATAGATAGTGTTGAAGACAACCCAAATTCTGCCAAACATAAGGATGGGATTAAAGGCAAGGCGAAAACGAGTAGTGGCTCAATATCAATTGCCGCAGGATTAGCACTTAACCTAGTTGATTCCACTGCCAAAGCATCACTCGCAGATGGTTTAATAATTAACTCTGCTGGCTCATTTAAACTTGCAACATCAAACGAGACAGATGCCGAAGCTATTGCTGATGGTAGTGCGGTTGGTGGGGTATCGGCGATTGGTGTGGGAGTTGCAGTTGCACTCAATATTGTTGATATCACCAACGAAGCCACAATTGGTCAAAGTAC
>NZ_RSCL01000004.1:273680-273884 GCF_003991905.1 Dulcicalothrix desertica PCC 7102
AGGTGCAGCTGGTGCTGATCCAGGTGCTGAGGAACAAGAAGGTGAAAATACAGCAGAAGACCAGGCGAATGCAGAAATAGATAGTGTTGAAGACAACCCAAATTCTGCCAAGCATAAGGACGGCATTAAAGGCAAGGCGAAAACGAGTAGTGGCTCAATATCAATTGCCGCAGGATTAGCACTTAACCTAGTTGATTCCACTGC
>NZ_RSCL01000004.1:273933-486889 GCF_003991905.1 Dulcicalothrix desertica PCC 7102
CGGTGTTGGTGCCTCTGTTGCGATAGATTTCGAGCAAAACCGCGCCGAAGCATCATTGCAAGACAACTCCACACTCACAAACGCAGGTAAGTTGACGCTTGCCGCCACCTCAGACAATAGCAGCGCTACAAGTGCCAAGGCTGGTTCGGCAGGTAAAATCTCTATCAGCCCGACAGTGGCACTAACAATTGTCAGCAATAATACTTTAGCCACAATTGGTACTGGTGGGACACTCACAGTTGGCAGCTTAGATGCTGTAGCCAAACATTCTGGTAATACGAGTACAACTACTGATGCTGCTGCCGCAGGAAGTACAGTCGGGATTGGTGCAGCACTGTCACTCAACATCGTTGATGACACGACAATTGCAACGACAGCAAGAAACATCACCTCGACAGTAGGTGACATTAGCTTTGGTGCATATGCTTATGCAGCTACAGGTGCGACCGCAAAAGCTGGTGCTGCTGGTGCTGACCCTGATGCCGAGCAAAAAGAAGGTGAAAATACAGCAGAAGACCAAGCTGCTGATCAAAAGCCTAAAAAGACATCTGAAGACCAAGCGAATGAACAAATAGATAGTGTTGAAGACAACCCAAATGCTGACAAACATAAGGGTGCGATTAAAGGCAAGGCGAAAACGAGCAGTGGCTCGGTATCAATTGCCGCAGGATTAGCGCTTAACCTAGTTGATTCCACTGCCAAAGCATCACTCGCAGATGGTTTAATAATTAACTCTGCAGGCTCATTTAAACTCGCAACATCAAATGAGACAGATGCAGGTGCAATTGCTGATGGTAGTGCAGTTGGTGGGGTGTCGGCGATTGGTGTGGGAGTTGCAGTTGCGCTCAATATCGTTGATATCACCAACGAAGCCACAATTGGTCAAAGTACAACAGGTACAGCCAACGTTACGGCTAAAGGCGTCATCCTCGAAGCTAAGATGAGTGATTCATCACTCAAAGGTGATGGATTTAGTAACTTTACTGCCCAAGCAACCGCAGGCGCAGGAGCTAACAATGTTGGAGTCGCTGGTTCGTTTGCCCTAAATGCGATTGGTGAAAACTCAAGCATCGCTTTAATTAAGAGTGGGGCAATTGTCGATGCTGGTGGTGGTGATGTTGAGATCATCGCCCAGAACAACACCAACTCGGTAACTTTAGCAGAGGCAGTGCAAGTTGCTAGCCCAGATGGCACACCCCAAGTCGGTGTTGGCGCCTCTGTTGCGATAGATTTCGAGCAAAACCGCGCCGAAGCATCATTACAAGACAACTCCACACTCACAAACGCGGGTAAGTTGACGCTTGCTGCCACCTCAGACAATAGCAGCGCTACAAGTGTTAAGGCTGGTTCTGCAGGCAATATTTCTGTTAGCCCCGCAGTAGCGCTGACGATTGTTAGCAACAACACAAAAGCTACCATTGGCAGTGGTGGAACACTAACAGTCGCTAGCCTTGATGCTGTAGCCAAACATTCTGGTAATACGAGTACAACTGCGGATGCTGCTGCCGCAGGTAATACAGTCGGGGTTGGTGCAGCACTGTCACTCAACATAGTTGATGACAACACAATTGCAACGACAGCAAGAAACATCACCTCGACAGCAGGTGAGATCAGCTTTGGTGCATATGCTTATGCAGCCACAGGTGCGACCGCAAAAGCAGGTTCAGCAGGTGCTGACCCTGATGCTAAAGAAGAAAATGATAACAACACACCCGAAGACCAGGCTGGTGAAAAACGTAAAAAGACATCTGAAGACCAAGCTAACGAACAAATAGATAGTGTTGAAGACAATCCAAATGCTGAGAAACATAAGGGTGCGATTGGAGGCAAGGCAAAGAGTAACAGTGATGGCGCGGTATCAATTGCTGCAGCATTAGCGCTAAACCTTGCTAACTCGACGACGAAAGCAATATTGGCAGATAACCTTGTAATCAATGCTGCTGGTGCATTTAAGCTAGGCGCATCAAACGAAACCGATGGGTCTGCAATTGCTGATGGTAGCGCCGTAGACGGCTCGAATAAAGTCGGTATTGGGGCAGCCGTCGCTCTAAATATCGTGAATGCCTCTAATCAAGCAACCTTAAGTACTGGAGCAAAAGTATCTGCCGATGGGGTGACTCTCGAAGCCAAGATGAGTGACGAAACCCTCGGAGGTGATGGGGTCAGTGCCTTTAAGGCAGAGTCAACATCTGGTGCAGGAGCACAAAACGTTGGTGTTGCAGGTTCATTTGCCCTAAACTTTGTCAACAACAGTAACGAGGCAGTTATCAAATCAGGCGCAAACGTCAACGCAGGCTCTGGAGATATTACCCTAATAGCAGCAAATAACGAAACTGACGATGTTAAAGCGACCTCAGATGCTAGTGGTGGTAATGTTGGTGTTGGTGCTTCCATAGGCATGAACCTCTTATTGAAAAATTCAGTCCGTGCCGAAATAGAAGATAACGTAATACTTTCAGGCGGTGGCTCGCTGACGTTAGATGCAAAATCAGAGCGTGCCGTTACAACAACCGTTGAAGCTGGAAGTAGTGGTGGCGTTGCGGTCAGCCCTGCGGTAAGTATTGCGATTGTTAACAATGATACAACTGCACGACTTGGAGCAGGTGCTGGCACGCTCGATTTGAGTGGCAATGTAAGCATAAAAGCTGAACGTATAGGCTCGGTTATCACTGAAGGTAACGCAACGGCTGCAGGCGATAAGGTTGCCGTGGGTGCGATTGTAGCAGTGAATGTCGTAAAAGATAACACAAGCGCTGCGTTAATGCGCGACATCACAACGAGCGGTGGAAGCGTAGTCGTTGCATCGACATCTAACCTGACCAGTAACGCTCTGGTTTTAGCCAGCGCATCAGGGAACAAGCAAGATGGAAGGGAGGCTGACGATGAAGCATCCGCTCAATCTGGTCAAAAGACAATGCCCAGCGCCAAAGACAGCGTTAATCAATCTAATAGTAGCGCTAGCTCATCATCTGGCGGCACTGGCGGTGCTGGTGTCGGTGTGGCAGCCGCAGTTGGCGTGAACTGGCAGATAGCTACAAACAAAGCGATAATCGGTAGCAATGTGCGCGTGATTACCAAAGGCGGTGCGGTTACTGTCAGCGCCACAAATCAAACTAATGCTAAAGCAAGAGCCATCGGTACCAGTATGAGCGACACAGCCACAGCGAACGTCAGCGCTGCTGTGGGACTTAATGTTGCGGATGTGAACAATATCGCCAGTGTTGGCTCGCAGGCTATCATCAACGCTCAAAGCACCGATGGTAAAAAAGGCGATATTAAGATTGAAGCGGTAACACCCGATGAAAGCACTAATGAATTCATAGTTTGGGGCTTCGCTGCTTCAGGTGGTAATAGCGAGAACAGTAAAGCTAGCGTTGCTGGTTCAATTGGTGTAAACGTACTAACATTCAACAGCCAAGCTTTGGTAGGAAATGAAGCGCAACTAGCAACATCTGGCGCAATAGATGTTATTGCGAATAGTCCAATTAGCTTACAAAACTTGGCGATTTCAGGAGCATTCTCGACAAGTACTACTGGTGGGGCAGCAGGTGCGGCGATCGTAGTTAATGTTGTTACGCAGAGTAGCATAGCTTCAATCGGTGCAAACGCCACCCTCGATGCATCAGAAAGCATCTCCGTAAGTGCCGAATCTTCACTAAGTCCGCGCGCAGCAAATATTGAAGATCTTCTAAGCATTGTTGATGCTGTCAGCGGACAATTAGGTTCTTTAGCCCCAGAGATACCTGGTCTCGATGAACTATTTGCTCCTCTCCAAGAAGTGGAACAACCTCTAGTAGATCAGATTCGCACAGTCATTAACGAGCAGAAAAATGCCTTCCCACCCGAACTTACCCCACCAATATACGATTTAGCATTGCAAGAGCTGGATAACTTAGTCGCTCTGAAACAACAAGGTCTAGTAGATTTAAAGACATACCTACAAGAGTTAATTGATCTAGCTAAATCAATAGCCGCAGATTTCTTCAAAGATTTTGCAACTGAAGTACTCAACCTCGTGCCTTTCTCTAACGTCGCCATTGGTGCTGGTGTGAGCGATGGCAAGGTTGGCATTGGCGGCTCAGTGATTGTAAACATATTTAATGCCAATACCTTAGCCTATGTCAGTAGCGGCACACAAATCAATCAAGGCGCAAACACAACAGCAGGAAACGACCAAAGTGTCAACTTGTTCGCAAAAGATACCACCAAGGTCAAAAACGTTGCTGGTGGTCTAGGTGTAGGTACTGGTGCTGTGGGCATTGGTATTGGTGTAGATGTTGAAATCCTCTACCGAAATGTGGGCGCCTACATTGATTCGTCAACCACAACTGCAACCAAGGTTAAAGCAGCCAAGGGAGTTTCGGTTCAATCATCCACGGATCAAGACATCTTCAATCTAACGTTATCGGGTGGTTTGGGTGGAAAATTAGGTGTCGGTGGTACAGTCGCAGTAAATCAAATTACTAACAACGTCATAGCAGGTATTTCAGGAACCATCCAGACAGAAGGTGATGTAAGTATTGCTGCAATTGACAACTCGAAGATTCTAGCCCTTGCAGGTGGCTTGGCAGTTGCAGCCGAACTAAAACAAGCACCTGAAGGTGGTCCCAAAGCCTCCATCGGCGCAGCAGTAGCAGTCAACAAGATTGCCAGCACAACCTACGCCACTATCAATAGGGCAAATGTAACAACATCGGGAGCCTTGAACGTCAATGCGAATTCTAATGCCGAAATTAAATCAGTAACAATCGCAGGTAGTGGCTCGGTATCAAAAGGTAACAGTTCGTTATCATTTGCTGCAGGGGCTTCCATTGCAATTAACACGATCAACAGTTCAATCATTGCCGAAATCGCTAATGGTTCGACCGTTAAAGTAGGTGGTCAAAACACTCTTGCCATCAGCGCAAAAGACAACTCTAAAATCGAAGCCTTTGCACTTGGTGGCGCACTTGCAGTTGCCGTAAGTAGTGGTGGTACAGGAGGAACGCTTGCGATTGGAGTATCTGCCGCTAGAAACGAGATCAACAATACAACTGCAGCTTACATTGACAGCTCTACAGTTGGCTCATCGAACAATACCGATGTCAATATCGATCTACAAGCTTTATCAACAAATACTATCAGTGCCCAGTCAATTGCCGTAGCAATTTCTGTTGCCAAAGGCAGCACTGGTGTGGCTCTAAGTGGCGGTGGCGCCGGAGCTGGTAACTTTATTTTGACCAAGACTAATGCCTATGTTAAGGACTCGAACCTCTCCAACAATATTGGTAATGTTGCAATCAAAGCAAATAACACTTCCAATATCGACGCAACAGTGGTAGCAGTGTCAGGTTCAGTTGCGATTGGTGATAGTACAGGTGTTGGTGCATCGATTGGAGCAGCTGTCGCTAATAACTTCATCGGTTATGACGAAGGCAGTAATCGTAAGCCATCCGAAGTACAGGCTTATATCCAAAATTCGAGTGTGAAAGCCAATGGTAATCTCACCCTAAATGCACTTGCGGATGAAAACATCGTTGCGAGAGTTGGAGCAGGTTCCGTTGCAGTTGCGGCTTCAACAGGAGGAACGGGTCTAAGTGGAAGTGGATCGGGGGTCGTTACGCTTAACAAAATAGCCACCTTGATTAAAGCCTTTGTCAATGGCGCCACGAGCATTGAGGCAAAAACTGCGACTCTAACTGCCACAGACTCCTCAAAGATTAAAGCTGATGCAGGTGCTGCTTCAATAGCAGTGGCGGCGGCTAGTACTACTGGCGGCTCGCTCTCGATTGGTGTATCTGTAGCTACCAACTTGATTTCCAACGAAGTTGAAGCATTTATAAGTGGTGCAAGCAATGTAAGAACAACCACAGGTGGAATCTCACTTTCTGCGATTACTAAGCCAACAATTGAAGCTGTATCAGTTGCTGCTTCGATAGCAGTTGGAGCCGCTGGTACTACAGGTGTGGGAATTAGTGGAGCAGGCGCTGCGGCAATTAATACCATACTGACGAAGACCAATGCCTATATTAAAGACAGTGTTATCGCTAGTGCTGGTGCAATTGCCTTAGCTGCAACAAATACGGCAACGATTGACGCAAAGATTGCGGCAGTATCAGTTGCAGTTGGTGGTGGTGGCACTACTGGTGTGGGAGTTTCGATTGGTATGGCTGTAGCTAATAACTACATCGGCTATGACGACAGCAACCGTCAACCGAGCGAAGTACAGGCTTACATTCAAAACTCTAGTCTTACTGCAAATCAAGACCTAACGTTAAATGCGTTATCTGGCGGAATAATTACTGCAGGGGTCGGTGCAGGTTCAGCCGCAGTTTCTGGTGGCGGTACTACAGGAGTTGCAGCAGGTGGTTCTGGGGTCGTTACGCTCAACAAAATTGCGACTTTGGTCAAAGCCTTTATCGATGGAGATGGTAAAACGGGCATTCAAGCCAGCACCGCGACTCTGAACGCTAAGGACACCTCTAAGATTACGGCTGATGCTGGAGCAGCTTCCCTCGCTATTGGTGGTGGTGGCACTACGGGAGTTTCTTTATCGATTGGTGTATCCGTAGCTAGTAACTTAATCTCCAATGAAGTAGAAGCGTTTATCAAGAACGCGGGTAATCTGAAGACAACCACAGGCTTGCTATCACTAGCTGCTTCCACAGACGCAGCTATTAAAGCCGTATCAGTTGCCGCTTCGATAGCGGCTGGTGGCGGTGGTACTGCGGGTGTAACAATTAGTGGCGCAGGCGCGGCGGCGGTCAATACTATACTGACGAAGACGAATGCCTATATCAAAGACAGTGTGGTAACAAGTGCAGGGTCAGTTAATTTGGCTGCAACCAATTCCGCAACAATTGATGCCAAAATTGCGGCAGTGTCAGTCTCAGCTGGTGGTGGCGGCACTGCTGGTGTAGGAGTTTCGATTGGTGCTGCTGTTGCCAACAACTCTATTGGTTATGACGGCAGCACTCGTCAACCCGCCGAAGTACAGGCTTACATTCAAAATTCCAGTATGTCGGCTGCTAGTGGCGACTTAACCCTGAGTGCGATTAACAATGGAAGCATTACCGCAGGGGTTGGCGCCGGTTCTGCTGCAGTTTCTGGTGGCGGTACTGCGGGAGTTGCAGCAAGCGGTTCGGGAGTCAGTACAGAGAACAAGATAGCCACTTTGGTAAAAGCGTTTATCGATAAAGATGGCGCAACAGGCATTCAAGCAAAAACTGCCACATTGACTGCGAAGGACTCTTCAATAATTAGTGCTGATGCGGGAGCAGCTTCGGTAGCTGCATCATTTGGTGGTACGGCTGGAGTTTCTCTATCGATTGGTGTATCCATAGCCAATAACTTAATCTCCAACGAAGTCGAAGCATTTATCAGGAGTGCAAACAATGTCAAGACAACCACAGGAAATATTTCACTGTCTGCTACTACAGATGCAAGTATTAGAGCCGTATCAGTAGCTGCTTCCATCGCCGCTAGCTTCGGAGGCACTGCCGGTGTCGCAATTAGTGGAGCAGGCGCCGCGTCTATCAACACCATACTGACGAAGACTAATGCTTATATCAAAGATAGTGCGGTCAACAGCGCTGGTGCAGTTAGCCTCGATGCAAGGAACACGGCTACAATTTCCGCTACAGTGGCGGCAGTGTCAGCGTCAGTTAGTGGTGGCGGTACAGCAGGTGTGGGAGTCTCAATAGGTGCTGCTGTTGCCAACAACTCTATTGGTTATGACAACAATGGCGATCGTACTCCCGCAGAAGTACAGGCTTATATTCAAAATTCCAGTTTGGCGGTTGGTGGCGACCTAACCCTAAATGCGATTAACGATGGAGCCATTACGGCAGGGGTTGGCGCTGGTTCCGCCGCAATTTCTGGTGGAGGTACTGCGGGAGTCGCAGCAAGCGGTTCAGGAGTCAGTACAGAGAACAAGATAGCCACTTTGGTGAAAGCGTTTATCGATGGAGATGGCGCAACGGGGATTCAAGCAAAAACTGCGGCGCTGACTGCGAAGGACTCTTCAACAATTAGTGCTGACGCAGGAGCAGCTTCAATTGCGGCATCGTTCTCTGGTAATGCATCAGTTTCTTTGTCGATTGGTGTAGCCCTAGCTCGTAACACAGTTACTAACGAAGTACAAGCATTTATCCAGAACGCGGATAGCTCTGTGAGAACAACTACAGGAGATGTTTCACTTTCTGCCACCACTGATGCAAATATTAAAGCCTTATCAGTTGCTGCTTCACTTGCAGTTGGAGTTTCAGCCACTGCGGGTGTAGCAGTTAGTGGCGCCGGCGCTGAGTCTACCAACACAATCTCAACCAAAACGAACGCTTATATCAAAGATAGTGTGGTTAATAGTGCTGGCGCAGTTGGTATAAATGCTAAGAATACTGCTGGAATCAGCGCCAAAGTTGGTGCTGGTTCTGCTGCAGTCGGAGGTGGTAAAGGGGGAGTAGGAGCCTCAATTGGGGTGGCAGTCGCGCGGAACTTAATTGGCTGGGGAGTAGATACAACCGATAAAAACTACAAATACACTACTGGAAGCGGGACGCAATCTCTAAATAAAGGCGACAGAGTTCTTATCGCCCAAGGAGCTAGAGCTGGTGACATTTATGAATTTACTGGTGATCCTGCATCGATTGATTTGGAAACTGCCGACTACGCTAAAACGTCGGATTGGAAACAGGTCAACCTCAAGCAAAATGCGTCCGAAGTTCTTGCTTACGTCAATAGCTCTAGCATCAATGCAGGTAATGCACTAACACTAACATCGCTTTCAAGTTCCACCATCGAAGCAAATGTTGCCTCTCTCTCAGTAGCTGTCTCAGCCGGAATTGGCGGTGCATCACTCAGTGGTGCTGGGGTTGGTACTGAGAACAAAATTGCAACCAAAGTTCAGGCTTACATTGATGGAGATGGAAGTGCTGGCATTAAAGCTGGTAGCGTCGGCTTAACGGCAAATGATACATCATCGATATCCGCGTCGGCTGAGGCTGCTTCGATCGCCGCTACATTTGCCATCGGTGCCGCAATATCGGTGGGAGTATCTATAGCCATAAACGAGATTGCAAACGATGTTAGAGCGTTTGTCCAAAATGTTAAAAATGGTTTAACAGCAACAAGTGGTAGTATCCAACTAACGGCAAAAGAAACATCAACGATTACTGCCATCTCAGTAGCAGCATCGGCGGCAGTAGCTCTTGTGGGAGTTGCAGGCGCTGGTGCCGTTGCAACTAATACCATCACCAATGCAGCTAAGAGCTATATATCAAATGCTGCTCAGGTTAAAGCCAATGGGGATGTGGCGCTAACATCATCCGACACCTCCACTATTAGATCGCTGGCGGGACAATTCTCAGGTGGAACAGCAGCAGCAATAGGTGTTTCCGTTGCCACCAATACCATTAGCAACCAAATTATTGCGGAAGTCGCTAATTCCAATGTCATCTCTTCGACCGGAGCAATTGGTATAAATGCTACCTCGAATAGCACGATTGAAACCCTTGGTATAGGTGGCTCAGTTGGTGGCGCCGTTGCTGCCGCAGGTGCTACCACCCTTAATAGAATTACTAGTACTACCAGTGCCAATACGAGAGGAGTGTCTACCCTACAAGCGGCAGGCGCAGTCACCCTGGTCGCATCTGACGACTCAACCATCAAATCTTTAGCTGGTCAACTTAGTGTTGGTGGCGCCGCTGGGGTTGGAGCTGGGGTGGCAACCAATGACATCGCCAACACTATAATCGCAGAACTTGGTGGTACCGCAGTTACCGCTGGTTCTGTTGCCCTCAGCGCTACTTCAAATGGCTATGTTGGTTCGATTGCTGTGGGCGCCAGTAGTGGTGGTGCCTTCGCTCTTGGCGGTGCGATCACACTCAATAAGATTGCCAATGTAATCAGGGCAGGTACTAGTGGTGGTTCTTCGATCACGACCACAGGCAGTGTAAGCTTACAAGCTTCTGACACCCCAACGATTGAGTCATTGGCTGGACAGGTTTCTGATGCTGGCGGCGCCTCCGTCGGTCTCTCGCTCGCCAAAAATGAAATTAGTAGTCAGGTGATTGCTGAAATTAGTAACACCACGTTTAAGGCTAAGGCTGCCTCTGTTTCCTTAACTGCAACCTCTGTAGGTAGCATTAGGTCTGCTGCTGTGGGTGGCGCAGCTGCTGGTGCCTTGGCTGCGGGTGGTTCCGTCACCCTCAATACAATTCGCAAGGTGGTAAAAGCAGCTATCAGCGATGGCTCAGACGTTCAGTCGCAAGGCGCGGTGAGCTTAACTGCTTTTGATAACTCGCCCATTTTATCTCTTGCTGGTCAAGTTGCCGTCGCTGGCGCTGCGACAATAGGTATAGCAGTAGCAACCAACGACATAGCTAACCAAGTTATTGCTGAGGTTAATAATTCTAAAGCTACCTCGTTAACTGGTGTAACGCTCAATGCGACTTCTACAGGCTCGATTAAGACCCTCGGCATAGCTGGAGCAGTTTCAGGAGGATTTAGTGGTGCTGGTGCTGTCACGCTCAATAGTATTGCGAATGTAATCAAGGCTAATATCGTCAATGGCTCAGATATTCAATCTGCGGGCAATCTCAACTTGACAGCTAAAGAGGATGCCAAGATTGAATCTCTAGCTGGTAGTATATCTGTTGGTGGAGCAGCTTCTGTAGGCGCCTCTGTAGCTACAAACAACATTAGCAGTCAAATAATTGCTGAGGTGAACAATTCTCAAGTTGCAGTATCAGCAGGTGATATAAATCTCAGTGCAACTTCAACAGGCACAATTGATTCGCTTGCTGCAGGTGGCACAGACGCTGGAACCTTTGCTGCGGGTGGAGCAGTTACCGTCAATAACCTTAGCAACACAGTTCGAGCTAATATCGCCAATGGCTCAGATGTGCAAGCTCAGGGTAATGTCGGCTTAACAGCAACAAACAGCGCAACAATTCAATCTCTGGCTGGACAAATAACGGGTGCCGGAGGCGCCGCGATTGGTGCATCCGTTGCTATAAACAACTCTTCTAACACGACACAGGCGTACATCAGTGATAGTACAGTTGATTCAAAAGGACTTCTTAAAGCTGTTGCTAAAAATACAGGAACGATAAAGAGCGCTTCGGCAGGGGCTTCAATCTCTGGAGGCGTTGCACTAACGGGGTCTGTCTCAGTCAACAATATTACAAATACCACTGATGCCCATGCTAGCAATGTAACTATCTCTAGTTTGAGTGGCGTAGAAATTTCTGCTGTAGACGAAGCTACAATACAGTCTTTTGCAGGACAAATTAGTGTTGGTATCGGAGCGGCAGGGGTCGGAGCTGCTGTAGCTTACAACAATATTGGCAATATTGTTACAGCCTATGTCACAGCCGAGGATGGGAAAAACACAACTATCGATACATCGGGTAACGTGATTGTCAGCGCATCTGGCAAGGGCATAATTGACACAATTGCAGCTGGTGGTTCCGCTGGTCTATTTGTAGGTGCTGGCGCCTCGGTAGCAGTTAATCAGATGAGTAATAACGTCTCGGCTTCCGTCCAAAACAACAGCACTATTAAGGCTAAAGGCAGTGTAGGTGTATTGGCGGATTCGACGAACTCGATGACAACTAAAGGCGGAACCTTTAGTGCAGGCTTTATCGGCTTAGGTGGCACAATTGCGGTCAACAACCTGGAAAATACTACCCGTGCTTATGTAAATAATTCTAGTATTGATGCAGGTAGCGAACAAAGCATAGTTATTCCAAAAACCGATGGAAGTGGTACAGATGAATCTTTCCAAGGTGTCGCTGTACTGGCAACAAGCAAAGATAATCTCGGAGTCACGATTGGTACTGGTGGAGTAGGTGGATTTGCTTTTGTTGCCAGCGTCGCTGTCAATAACTTCAAAAATATAACCGAAGCTTATGGTAACAATGTCGCGATTAATGCAACCAGTGGTTCTTCAATTCCTCAACAAAGCGTTTACATCAAAGCTTTCAACGACAGTACTGTAAATGTCAATGCCGGAACAGCAGGAGGCGGTTTAGCAGCAGTTGGTGTTGGCATTGATATCACCACGATGAAGAATGCTACGTCAGCATACATCAACTCCAGCGATCTGATAAATTCTCCAGGGTCGATTGTAAACGCTAACAAAGACTTAGTTGTAGAGGCAAAAACTCAAAAATCCTTGAACTCCAATGTTGTTGCTTTGGGTGGAGGGTTAGGTTTTAGCGTTCAGGGAGCGGTCTCCATCATCAACGTCAGCAGTGCTATGTCTAGTGATGGCGTAAAAGCCGCTAGCGACACCCAAAATCGAGTCGAGCAGCAGTTAAGAGACTTGAATGGGATGGGTAAAGATAGTAATGGCAAGTCGAACATTAGTACCAAATCAGTCTCCAACAGTTTTGCTACGAGTTTACCGACCCTTCAAGGAACCACAGCATTCATTACAGGACGTGCAAGTGCTGGAAATAACCTGATTGTTAATGCCTATGAAACCACCAAGCTCAATGTTGCGGTCGGATCCCTATCTGCTGGTCTCATAAGTGTTGGTGGTGCAGTGGGAGTTGCTAATATCACGCACAATGCTTCAGCTTACGTAGGAGAGAGATCAAGATTAACTGGTGGCAATATTACAATTCAGTCAACTGGTTTTGTAGACTCTACGGCAGTGAGAGCTGTGGCTGGTTCGGCAGGAGCTGTGGGATTAGGGGCTGCTGTTGCTTATCTGAGTTCTGAAAACAACTCTAAGGCTTATGTTGGCAATTACGCTGTCGTCACTCAAGCAAGTAATGTCGATGTAATTGCTAGGTCGTCTTCCAATTTAAATGCACAAGGGTTAGGGGCATCTTATGGACTTGCTGCTGGTGGAATTGTGATTGCAAATGTTCGGGAAACTGGCACAACTCAAGCCTATATCGGTGACGAGGTTGCAGTCGAGAATACTGATAACCTGAATGTCAAGGCGATTGCTAACGAAGCGGTGACAGCGACTAGTCAAGCATCCTCTGGCGGTATTATTTCGGGCAATAGTACTGAGACTAGCGCTACCGTTAACCCTAACGTCGCTGCGTATATTGGTAACAACAGCACAATTAAAGTCGCCAAAGATGTAAATGTGGTTTCTGATGTCTCTGTGGATGGAGATGCGGCAAGTAAAGGCGGAAGTTATGGACTCGTAGGAGTTGGGTTGGCGTTCTCTCAAGTTAATGCAAATCCAGTAATTAATACTTACATCGGTACGAATACAACGATTGAAGCTGGCAACGTCACAATCTCAAGTAGCTTAGGCAAGGCGCCTGTTAGTGCTGATACATCATTTAATCCTGGCAATGCCGTTAACAACACTGCAGATAGCATTACCTTTACCAACAATCACGGGCTTAGAACAGGAGATACAGTAGTTTACTCGAATGGTGGCGGCGGTAACATTGGCGGATTAGAAAACCAAGCTAGTTACACGGTGATTGTTGTCAATGATGAAACCGTTAAGCTGGGTAGTGAGTTTACTGGAAGCGAAGTTGACACGAAATTCAACACTATTAAGTTTGCGAATGGACATAACTTCAACAATGGACAACAAGTCATTTTTGAAGCAGAGAATGGAAATAATGTCGGCGGTCTAACCTCTGGTCAAAAGTACTATGTCAAAGTAATTGATGGTAGCACCATTCAACTATCAAACACCTCCAACATCGACGACATTACTGAAGGCGCTCGTTTGAGTGGCATCACGACAGTGGCGGGCGCTACAACTATACAAGCCAACAAAGACAAAGATACTGCTAACATATTCCAAAATGGTGATACCGTTACGTACAAAAAACGTTCAGCCTTGTTTACAGTTGATGAACAACTTCCCGATACTGGCGGTAAACCAAATATCTTTAACCTCAATACTGGTGATATTGTTTCAAAGGATACAATTAATTCCGCTAGTCACGGCTTTGAAACAGGCGATCAAGTTATCTACACTGCGACTGGAACGGCTTTGGGTGGCTTAACTAGTGGTCAGAAGTACTACGTCAAGAAGGTTGATGACAATAAGTTCCAACTCTCTGCAACCCTAGGAGGCGCCACAATTGATATTATCGGTGCGACCGCAGGAACAAGTCACAAAATTACTGCTGTTGGACTAAGACTTGCGACTATAAGGAACTTTACCTATGAGACCGCAAATAACAATCTAATTAGTATGGCAAATCATGGCTTCAGTTCAGGACAAGCAGTTAGGTACAACAGTGGACAAAAATCAATTGGCGGATTAACAAATGGCGAAACCTACTATGTAATTAAAGTTGATGACAACAGTTTTAGGCTAACGTCTACTAGTGGTGGTGCGGCAATTTCTCTAACAGCTACTAATGCTTCCGGTTTGCAGTCACTGACAGCAGTTGGTCCCGAACTAGAAGAGGGTTTAAGTTACCACATTAAAAACTCGACAGCAACTACTTTCCAATTGTCTGAAACATCTGGTGGTCAGGCGATTAGCCTCGACACAGTGGGATTAACTGGTACAGGTGCAAGCCATCTGTTTGTCAAACAATCTGCTGTTGATTTAACTAGTGCTAGTGCAGGAAGGTACAACCTGCACCTCGACCTGGAGAATGGAACGGCAACGGGAACAAAACACTTGCTGTCATCGGGAGCTTCGATAGTTTTACCAAGCCAAGGCGATCAGGTATTCTCTGCATACTCTCAAGCATCTTCAGGAGCGGCTATCGCGGGTAGTGGAGCAAAAGCGGGAATTGGAATTACGCCTACAACCAATACCTATGTAGGTAACGGTGCTTCGATTCTGGCAACAGGTAATGTTAAAGTTCAGGGGCTATCCAACGTTCAAGTTACTGGAGCCGCAAGTACCAATACAGGTGGAATAGTCGGGGTTGGAATCGGTGAGCTTAATGCTAAGATTGAGAACAACAACAAGACGACTATCTTTAGTAACGCGATAATTAATGCTGCTGGCAACGTGACAATTGATGGTCAATCAACCCACAAATTCAACGTATCGACTGATAGTACTGCTGGTGGTTTGATTCCCATTGGTAGGGCTACAGCAACTGCAACTGTTATCCATAACACCATCACTGACATTGGCTCCCAGGCGAATATTACCTCCCAAAGAGATTTGATGGTTTACTCCGGAAGCGACACAAGTGGTTTTGTGAATGCAAGTGCAAATGGCGGTGGATTAATACCATTTGCCTATGGAACCGCCAATATAAATGTAGAGGGAGCTAATGAAGCCAGGGTCAATAGTGCAACCTTAACAGCAAGAAAATTAACAGTTGAGTCTGCTGTTGACAATCTAAATGTAAATGCTTTGGGTCTAGGAAAAGCTGGCGGTTTAATTGGAATTATCCAAGGCAAATCTAATATTAATTTGAATGGCACGAGAGCAATAACCACTATCGGTTCTGGAGCTTCGCTAAAAGCTGACGAACTTAATCTCAATGCTATTTTCAGAAATGTCAACAGTAATTCTACGGCTTTAGGTTATTGCGATGGATTAGGTGGCAAAACAGACTCAGATGCCACAAATTACATGAATCTGACGGCAGCAGTTAATACAGACGCAAACTCTACGTTAACTGTCAACTCACTCAATGTGAAGTCAGGCTTTGATATTTTCAACGAAACCACCTACGCATATAGTAAGAAAGCTTGGGAACTGAGAATTTGGACTCCATTTGGCGACATTGTAATTACCTTGGACTTTGGAAGAGCAAAATCAGATGATAAACAGATCAATCCTCAATCTTTCACCAACTTCAACTCAAACGTTGTTCGCCTAGCACGGCAAGTAAACCCTGTCCTAGTCGTTAATGCCAGTGGACAAGTCTCGCTTAAGAGCGACAACGTTACAGTTACCGATAATGGTACTGATATTAATGTTGGTAACATTAGTGCCACTGGTGGCGGAAAAGTAACATTTAGCTCCGGAGCAAAATCGACAGGTGGATCATTTATCGATAACGGTAAGTATTCGGCGACTGATCCTGCGTTCGACTCGGTTGAAATTCAGAACTATTCCAATAAAAACCTGATCATTAATGACATTGGCGCCATATCTACTGGTTCTGGAGTTTCTTTAGCTGACTACAGCAGAGTCAATGTTAGCAAAACGATTAATGCTACTACTTCATCTGGTCCCCTAGCAACCAACCCAACGTTAGTTACGATTAACAACTGGGGTAACTCAAACTTGATCCTTAAAGGCGTAATTAACAACCCTCACGACCGCACTATCCTTTATAGCAATGGCAACATTTTCAGTCAGGGCGCCACACAAAAAATTATTACTCGCGATCTGAAAATGACGGCGGTAAATGGTAGCATTGGCGCCAATGGTCAACGTATTGCCGCTCAGTTGAATCAAGGCTACACCCCAGTTACTTCAAATGTGCTTTCGAGTAATATCGCTCTAGATGTCGAAGCAGAAAATTCGACCTACCTAGACTTAACTGCAAAAGGTCTTGACGACAATCCACTAACGGTCAATATACAAAAAATGACCGCCAAGAGAGGAGAAGTTAATCTTACCATCGGTCAAACCACAAATAAATCGAACACCTCTATCTCAGCTCTTTATAAGTTTACCGGCAAAGATGCCTCTAACCGAGGGATTAGTGCGGGGACAAATATTGCCATCAATGCTGGAAGCACAACCACGAATATTAATACCACAACAGAGTTTTCTGGTATAGCAGGCTCGCTTGATGTAGTAACGGGAGGCTTGATTAAAATTGAAAACGTGGGCGAGGAGTTAAATATCAAACAGGCAGTCAGCCATCAAAATTCAGTCGAGTTAAGCGGAAAAAATGTAGCTTTAATAAATGATGCGTTAGTTCAAGCTGCAACAGACGTGACTTTAACTGCGACAAAGCTATCGATGTTAAATAATGCTAACTTGCAAGCTGCAACAGATGTGACTTTCTTGGTGGAAGAGAACTTCCAAATCAACTCAACGGCAACGGTCAATGCTGGTAACAACGTGATGATTCAAGGAGATTACAACAATAAAGCCTTGACGGGAACCTCAATCACAATTGACGGTTGGATTTATGCCCAAAACATGTCTATTTACGGTAACACCAAAAAAGACATTTTCAATATTCGACGACTCGCTACCACAACCAATGTTTATACAGGTGGAGACGACGATATTGTTAATATTGGCAGCAGTCAGAACCAGGTCAACGAAATTCAAAAACGCTTAAGTGTTTACGGAGGGATGCAGAACGATGTTGATACTTTGAATATAAATAATTCAGGAGATACCTCCAATAGTATTGGGGTGTTAACGAATACATCTGTAACTGGATTAGGTATGGGTGAAGGAATTTACTACGATGGCTTTGAGGTATTAAATATCAACTTAGGTGCAGGTAATGATGACTTTACAATGCTCAATACTAGCGCAACAACTAATATTGATAGCGGCGCCGGTAACGATAAGTTCCGTATTGGTTCCAAACTAGATGCGAATGGCAATGTATTGGATGAAACAATAGATGGAATTGTTATATCCGGAACTAACATCCTAGGAACAAGCAACGTTACTAATATCAAAACAGGAGCAGGAAACGACTATATCCAAGTCAACCGTAATACTGGTTTGCTGAACATTGAAGGTGAAAGCGGTGATGATGTTTTTGTAATCAATACCCCAATAGCTTATTCAAGCTCACTGGCTAATGCTACTGTTAATATCTCCGGGAATGATGACTATGATACAACCATGATCAATAGCTCTTCTCTGTTGGAAACTATCCAGAATAATGGGTCGTCAGTTAACGTGATCAATAGCCGCCTTATAAATCTGGCAACGATCGAAAACCTCATAATTAATCAAAATTCTTCTGGTACGAGCAGTTCATCAGGTTCGGGTGGTACCAACACAACAAGCGGTGGCGATGACACTTTGGATAGCCTCGCTGATAGAACACAGGTAGATTCAACCAATAACAGTAATACCAATAGTGGTATTAATGCTCTTTTACAAGCACTACTTTCTCGCTAATACAGGTTTTGTAATTGCTTCATTGAAGCCAGCGAACAAACTTTAAACGTTAAAGGTTAAAGAAAAAGGGTAAAGGGAAAGGTACATAGCCACCTTCCCCCTTACCCTTTTCTCTTTCCCTGGCTTTTTTCAAGTTTTTGCACCTACTTCTTCTGCAACCCGCTTGAGGCGCCCTAATTGTGCTTGCATATCTTGTTTGGTAAACTTTTCGGCAAATATCTTAAAACCCCAGGTAACAATAGGATTAGGTATTTGAAATTCAAATCTATTTAGTAAGCATGTACCGTTTGGGGTTGGTTGACATTCCCAGCGGTCTTTGCCTTTAAAAAAGCCTTCAAAACCCCAAACAACTAGTCCTGGCTGTCGTTCTACAATTGTACTATTTAACGTCGGCTTGATTAATGGGATTTCAATCACAAATTTGCTCTTTCCTCCAACATTTGTATTCCAATCTCCAGCGGGATAACATCGTAAGACTGGATTGAGCCAGCGATGCATTAAATTTAACTCAGTAATACAGCGTTCAACCGTTGTAGCTGAAGCATTGATTAGAATTGAATTCTCAATAACTTGGGTTTCGGACATATATTTTTGTTAAGACGAATAGTAAAGCGAGATACAAACAAACAATTCTTTTTTAAAAAAGGCACCATAGTCGTAGAATGTTCAAGATTCTAACTGGTATGCTACTAACTGCCTCTTTAAGGATATTTAAGCATGTCTCAACAGCCTTTTCGATATTCTACAATTGAGCCTGAAGCAAAGGCGCCAACTTTAAAGCGACTGCGACAGCTTGCACGGATACTTGATAAAGCCATTGTGATACCTGGTACACAAGTAGGTATTGGTCTCGACCCAGTTATTGGGCTGTTACCTGGTGTCGGTGACTTTTTGGGCGTGTTACTCTCTAGTTATATTGTCCTCGAAGCTGCACGCTTGGGGGCGCCTGGTCCAACTTTGGGAAGAATGGTATTTAATATAGTCATCGATGGACTTGCTGGTACAGTTCCATTAATAGGAGACTTTTTTGACTTTGCTTGGACTGCCAATATCAACAATATTAAGTTATTAGAAGAATATTTAAAATTTCCAGGAGCGAGGAAAGAAGCTAATAAATGGTTTATTGCAGGAGTCTTAACTATATTGTTACTAGTTGCAATTGTGCTTGTGGCAATACCCGTTATTTTAGTTAGAATGATAATGACAATTATAACAGGTACGTAAAGAAACCTGAGAAACCAGGTTTCTAGGTTTTAGTTGAGTCGAAAGATAAACTTTTTTTTCGTTCGATTCCACAAACTGATGTTTTGGATTAAAATCACTCAATCTAAAATCTTAAAATCTTAAAATCTTAAAATCTAAAATGACAGACTGGTGGCACGCTAATTTTCCTCTAGGTAAGCAAAGCTTAACTATTGCCGACGCAAACGGATATCCGGTCAAAATTGCATATGGCGAAGTTGGTAGCGGAAAACCGTTATTTTTACTACACGGTATCGGCAGTTGGAGTTATAACTGGCGTAACAGCATTAAACCTTTGTCGAAATACTTTCGAGTCATTTGTTTTGATGCTAAAGGTTATGGTTTCTCTGATAAACCGATATCGCGTCGCGAGCAACAAGGACATCAAGTTACAGAACTGGCTAGAGTAATTCGTGCGTTGTGTAATGAGCCTGCTATTATTGTCGGTGAATCTTTGGGCGCCTTAGTTGCTCTTGCTGCTTCGCAAAAGTATCCACAGTTAATTGCAAGACTAATAGTAGTAAATGTACCTATTTTTGCCAAGCGTTTACCGCATTGGGGAATGTCTTTGCTTTCTCAAATACCAATAGAAGTGATACAAGCTATTGACACTTCACGTTTAAGTTATTTGTTTGCTCCTTTAGTGCGTGAAGTTATGGCAATTGAGCGGCGTAGTGTTTTATACGACCCTTCAACATTGACCCCAGAAGATGTATATTGGATTACTTATCCATATATTGAGTTTCCTGGAACTTTAACCAAAGTAGCAGAAGAATTAAAAATTGCCGCGCAAGAAATTGAGCTAGCACAAGCTAACAAACCAAACTGGTTAACTAATACTCAAAATAATCTCTTTAAAATTAGCTGTCCTACGTTAATTTTATGGGGTAAGCAAGATTCTTGGTTTCCTGCAAGCGATGGTAAAAAGTTACAAGAATGTATTCCAAATTCATATTTAAATATCATTCCTAACTGCTGTCATGATGCTTCGTTCGGCGCCTCGGCTATTATAAATAAAACAGCAGTGAGGTTTTTACAAGAAAGCGGTTACTGCTAAGGCGCCAAGAAACCGGGTTTTTAAGCAAAATTATCATGTTATTACAATATTTTCACAAAAAAACCCGGTTTCTAAGATTTTAAATAATAAACGGATGTAACAGGTAATTTATTTGTTACATCCGTTTATTATTTTATGCACCGTAATTAACACCATAGAATATAATAACTTTATTCAATTAAAAAAAATTATTCGTTTGTCTTGAATAAATGTTCAAGCATATGGCGATTTTCATTTTGGACTCCTTTAACTTGTGAAACTATAATTTCAAAGTTTTCCTGAATAACCTCAAAATTTTTTTGAGTGAGATTCATAGCAGTAAATACATTGGAGGCAGCACTATTTAATTCTTTAATAGAAATTGTATTCGACTCTAAAATCGTTTCAATTCTATCTAGTCTTTTTGAAGATGCTAAACTTGCTTCTTCCAAACGAGCGATACGTTCCGACGCTGCAATATGTAAATGTTCTAACACTACCATACGCTTCGATGATTGGTCACAAGAATTCTCCATGAATGCAAGAACACGTTCAAATACTTCATCCAATTCTTTCTGTCTTCTATTAAACATAAATATCTTTGTATTAATCATAATCTTATATTAGTTTATTCCACTTAGTTTAAGTTGAGTCATTTGTATCTAAAGACTAATATTTTTATAATAACTTAATTTTATTTTGCAATTAATTGATGTAATCAAGAAACCGGGTTTTTACCTAAAATCTTTGTTTTTATTATAAGATGTCAGCGAAAAACCCGGTTTCTAATAAAGACTGAAATTCCCAACTTCTTTGAGAAGTCGGGAATTTTATGCTTTAAAATAAAACAGAAAATAAAAATTATGTCTTTTTTATACATTTAAAGACATAGAAGCTTAATTGCCTCCTTGCACATAATTATTCTTGTATACCAAACAAATGGTCAAGAATATTGCGACTTTCTGACTGAAGTCCTTTAATTTGGGAAACAACGACTTCAAAATTTTTCTGAATCACTTCAAAATTCTGCTGACTGATACTAACAATGTTAAATATATTAGCAACTGCTGTATTCAGTTCTTTGATAGAAGCAGCATTTGATTCAATTGCGGATTCTATCTTGTCCATTCTCTGTGATGCAGCTATATGTACTTCTTCAATGCGAGTCATGCGGTTAGATGCTGCTAGGTGTTCTGCCTGTAAGGTAGTGATAAGGTGTGATGTAACAAAATGCGCTTCTTCTAAACGAGTCAAATTCTGTACGGTTTGCTCGCTTTCATTTTTACTTTCTATGATTGAAAGAACACGGTCAACAATTTCGTCAAATTCTTTATATTTTTTTTCCGTTGACATATATAACTCCTTCTCTTTAATAACTATTCTAAATTGATTTATATTTCTTTGTGTGGCTGATAAAATAAATTTGATTAGCTTTTTATTACTTTGATACAAAGTTGAGAAACCGGGTTTCTACCCAAAGTTATCATTTTTATTACAGGATATCAACAGAAACCCGGTTTCTTGGTTGGGTTGCAGAAACCGGGTTTATACCCAAAGTTATCGTTTTTATTACAGGATATCAACAGAAACCCGGTTTCTTAGTAGGTTTATCAAAAAAAGAGGAGCGGGAGGAAGCATATCAAGCGCTTTTCACTCCCGCTCCAGCATTCACCGCTGAAGCGAACAGAAATTTAGTAAAACGTTGTCTCTTAGGGGGCTAATGTGTGGACAACAACGTTTTTACATTTATCTCTGATGCGATGAATACCAAACTTAAATATTTGGATAAGTAGATATTTTGATATTAGATAATATTACTTAAGTAAAGGTACTTGTTATCAGGTTGTAGATGCTTTTATATCATCAATATAATCTGATGATATAGTTGCCAGAGCTAATCTGGCAATGGTGTTTGGTAGTTGAGTACACCCTGATAACAACACCCTTGAAGTCGTTTATCTTTGTTCAAGATAACCGACGAATTCAGGGGTGAGTTGCCAATCTGGCAAGTTTCTTGATAATTTAGTTTTGAGTATTTTTCTTATAAAATAAATATAAAATTGTATATTTGCTTTCAGACATTCAAAAACCGGGTTTACTGAAAAGCCCGGTTTGTTGGCAAATATTGGTTTTTTTACTTGGACTGTTACTTACGCACAACAAAAGAAATCGGGTTTTGTTTGCGGGCTTCGACGGGTTGAGCTAAAGGTTCCTGGTGGATGCCTAAAGAATTGTTATGAGGTGGCAAGATAGTAACTGTTGTATTTGTCTTGCGTGTTGTCGGAGGACTATGTGTACTTGTTTTTGGTGGTACAAAAACTGGGGGCTTTTTAGGCGCCTGTGGTTCTGTTTGATAATAACGACGTTGAGCGATACGTTCTTCGTAACGGTTAACACGCTTTTGATTTTTTGAAGAAAGCTTAGAACTGTTAAGCCAGCGGAAAATAACCAAACACCCACCTCCACAACTCAAAGCAATAGCCATAACCACCCATATTGGAAATTGACTGCTTTTTTCAGCGGTTGGACTAGAACTAGACTCAACTATTTCTACTTGAGCTTGCTCAGTCATATCATTCGTCTGCGACTCTTCTATACGTCCTGCATATCCCAGACTATAAACTGATAGCACGGCACCACCAGCAAATAGACCAAGTAAAGCTACCACCAAAAGCCAAGGATGATAAGCAACCAAGCGTATAAAAAACCTTAACGCTGATTTGTGCTTTGATACAACCGTTTTTTTAGGTTTGTGTTCAGGCGCGTTTTCAGGTGCTGGAGTGCCAGCGTCACTTGTCTCCTGCTGTACTCTCTGACTGTTTTCCATGATTTTTGCGGATTTATACCCCTCTATCCGGCTAATTGTACATCTGGAATACACCTTGAGTATCCGTAGCAAAATGTGGCTCTTTGTAGCATTTTTCTGATACATCGGCTACAAAAAACCACTTTTTTGGCTAAATTTTGGTATTTATTTAGACTTTATGTGCCTAATCTACTGATGAAATAAAACGATTATCAGGACTTTGTTGAAGAATGCCGTTCGAGTGCGAACTGTATTAATTGGTCAACGAGGTTAGTAAAAGGTACTCCTGTATGTGCCCACATTTGAGGGTACATACTTGTCGCTGTAAAGCCAGGTAGCGTATTAATTTCATTAATCAGTATTTCTCCTGTTGATTCAACATAAAAGAAATCTACGCGCGACAACCCTGCTGCATCCACTGCGGCAAATGCTTGTATTGCCATCTCTTGTATTTGCGAGACAACAGAAGAAGGTAACGGCGCCGGAATCAGTAATTCTGCTAATCCTTCTGTATATTTAGTTTCGTAGTCATAAAAATCGCTACTGAAAGTAATTTCACCGAGAACAGAAGCTTTAGGATTATCATTCCCCAAAACCGCGCATTCAACTTCTCTAGCAATTACACCTTGTTCAACAATAATTCGACGGTCATAACTGGCAGCATTATCAAGAGCAGCTTCTAGCTCAGTACGGTTACGAACTTTGGCAATTCCAACAGAAGACCCCAAATTTGCAGGTTTAACAAAGCAAGGGTATCCCAAATTAGCTTCAATATCATCACAAAGCTTTGGAAAAACACAAGGATTAGAATAAACCTGAGCGCGTGTCACCACAACATACTTAACTTGAGCCAAACCAGCTTGTGCAAAAACATCCTTCATGGCAATCTTATCCATACCCGCCGCTGACCCCAGTACACCAGAACCAACATAGGGTACTTGCATCAGCGTCAGTAAACCTTGAATAGTACCATCTTCACCATTAGGCCCGTGGAGGATAGGGAACCAAACATCAACTTGATTGGCTTCAGCAGGGAATTGCCATAAATTTGGAGAAGGGGCAAGATTTTGTAGAGCTTTACCACTATCTAAAACTTGTTGTGCAGTTGCAGGAGCTTGCCATAAACCATCTTTTTGAATATAAAAAGGCAGCACATCATATTTACTAGCATTTTCATCAGCACTTAAGGCGCCTTGTATAGCGCGTGCAGATTTTATTGATACTTCATGCTCGCCCGAACGACCACCAAACAAAAGTCCGACTCGCAGCTTCGCCATGACAACCTCCACTTCTCCATCAAATCCTGAATAGATTACCACAACATGGCACTTTTACTACAAGAGCAAAATATAACATTTCCTTTCCTTTCCATTCCATGCAAAACACAACCACTGCCCCCCAGCTGGTAATAAGCACTTCAGTGCTTCCCCCTCATCACCCACCAAACTCCCCCAACCAACCCCATCAAACTAAAAACAGCCTGCAAAACACAATTCCTAACCCTCAAAAAACGAAAATAACTCCCCGCAAGTAAATGCTGCTCCCGCGCAGTACTCCACAACTCAGACAAAACCAAATACCAAACCCCCACCAAACCCCAAACTCCCCCAACACGCATAGCATCCCAACACATATCCTCAAACACCATAACCATCTGCTCACCAAACTCACATCGAAACCCAACAGGATAAATAACCAACAAACAACTATAAATTCCAACCGATAACTTTAACGCTAATCGTGACACCAACATAACCTTCCTCCTTTGATTAGCGCATTTAAATCGATGAAAGCAAATTTTTAGTCCTAGCCATATCCACCAACTCCTCCAACCGCCGAGCCTCTAACCCAATAACTTCTCGTCCCAACTCAGTAATACTGTAATACCGTCGTCGCTCATCATCACAGGCGCCTGTACCCTCGCATTCCACAATTAACTTATCCATAACCAAACGCTTAATAGCTGTATAAAGCGTTCCAGGGCCAAGCTTAACCAAACCACCCGTCCGAACGAAGACCTCCTGCATAATTCCATAACCGTGACGGTCAGCATCAGCAAGCGAAAGCAGTATATGAAACACTGCGGGTTTTAGCGGCAAAAAATCAATAGCTTTCATATTTAATCACTTTATATCGAATCTAGATATATCATAATATAATATATCCATTTTAGATATACCGGAAATATGATACATGCATACTTACTAATCGCAGCTTCTGCAACCAGCTTATTTTGGGCGCTTTTCGAGCTATGCCAAGCGCTCCAACTCCCAGTCGTGAGAAAAATAGACCCAGACTATCCATCAGAAAGTGGTGTAAGGGCGCCAAAAAGACCTCCTAATGGGCCATTAGATGCATTCGCAACACCAGAAATAGATGGCAGCAACATTTCTCACATCCCCTAAGAAAATTAATTATTACTCTTGTGGAACAGGCATCCTTGCCTGTTTATTTTACTTTGATAAATAATAAATTAAAATAAAAGCCTACTATTTAGTTTTAAATATATGGCAACTCAAAATGCCGAGCAAATATTTCAAGAATACATAACAAAGCTTTATCAACAACATTTACCATCGCAACATACCTTCTTTGCCAATTTACGTTCGTCAAGCAGCGAAAAGCTGAATAATCGAAATTTACTAGGACATTTACACCTACGATATCAAGCAGCATGTCATGCCACGCGCGTCATGGTATATCACATACCACACCTTGATAGCCCATCATTACGAGTACGTAAGCTGCGAGTTATTAACGATGATGATGGTTTAATGAATGGTGATACCCATCATTATCAATTAACTCGTGCATTTGTACGAATGGGCGCCAAAATTTTAATTGATGACGAAGAGTTTGGTAGTTTAAATACACTACAAAATATTCTTGACCCAATTACAGCAAAATTTATATTATTAGTACAAAATTTGTATCCAAAATCATTGGGTCCCTGGTGCGTAATAGAAATGTTTGCCGATGATTGGATGCGCGCGATTATGAATAGTTTATCTAAATGTTTTCCTTTTATTAAGGAAGAAGCTTATTTTGCTGACTGTTTTAGCGAAGGAATAGAAACAAGACACGCACACGAAGCTTTAGATTTAACTAGTTTAGTTATTAGAGATAACCCTGAATTATTAAATGGTACTATTGAAGGCGCCCGAGTTATGGCGAATGGGTTGGATATGCTATGGTCTGGATTCGATGATTTATTACAGCATTATTGGCAACGGATATAACGGATGTAACGGATGGCAATACTGCCAATACTGCTCGGTTAAGAAAATGCGATAAAACCATAAACCTTGTAGAGACGCGATTAATCGCGTCTCTACGTGCCCTCTGCGCCTCTGTGGTAAAAAATAATCATAGTAACTGCACAGCCCCGGAAGGCTGTGCTACGAAATCACAAGGGGAGATTAAGCTGATAATAGGTTTTGTTTACTATAAGTAGATTCTATAAATCCTTGGAAAATGCGCTCATGGTTGGGGTCATTTTGGGACATTTCAGGATGCCATTGTACTCCTACTGCCCAAGGATGGTGTATATGTTCTGCTGCTTCTATTACTTTATCTTCGACAGAGTGAGCTACCGGGCGCCAGTTAGATGGTAGTATACCTACTGCTTGGTGATGCCATGAAACTACTGATATATGAGTTTTTTGTATCAATTTTCCTAAGCGACTATTTGCTGTAATTGTTACATCATGTTCTGTAGATTTACGAATACCTGGTTCTGGTTCTAAGCGATGTGAAACTGATGTGCCATAATCATCTGGAATATGCGGTATTAAAGTACCACCAGAAGCAACGATGAGTATTTGTAACCCACGACAAATGCCCAATACGGGTATGTGATTTTCTAATGCGAACTTTGCTAAGTTGATTTCAAATGCATCGCGCTCGTTATCTACCGAATATACCATCGGGTGAGCGGCGCCGTTATATAAAGCTGGGTTAATATCTCCTCCACCTGTAATTATCAAACCATGAAGTGGTTTTAATAGCGTTGCCGCATTACTTTCTCCTGGTGGCAACAATACTGGAGTACCACCTGCTTTACGCACTGAGTCTAAATAGGTACTTGGTAAAGAAAAAGGAATTGGATCGTGGCGCCCATATGTTGTAATACCAATTAATGTATTCTGATAATTAGAATAAGTTTTACTCATCTTCTTTAATAGCTCCTAAAGTTTTTAAAGTGTTAATTTGGGCTTTTGTAAGATTAACAACACCAGTAATATTCAAACCTTCGTAAAGTCTTGGCGCCCGGAGTGAATATAACTGTTGACCTGTGGTAACATCCCAAAGTGCGATATTACCGTCTTCACTGCTACTAGCCAAAGTTTGACCATCAGGACTAAAAGCTACTGACCATAGTCTTTCTCGATGTCCTGGCAAAGTTTTGTATATTTCATTTGTAGTTATATCCCAAATTTCTAAATTCGCACTACCACCACTTACAGCTAAAAAGCGGCCATCGGGACTAAAAGCAATTGAACGCACCCAACCAATGGAAACTTTTAATGTCCGTATTTCATTACCTGTCGTCACATCCCATAACTTGACTGTTTTATCTTCGCTACCACTCGCAAGTATTTTGCCGTTGGGGTGAAATTTTACAGACCGAACCCAATCATTATGACCTTTGAGAGTTTGTATACACTCAAGGGTGTTCGCATTCCAAAGCTTAATCGTTTTATCTTCGCTACCACTAGCTACCCTAAACCCATCTGGACTAAATGTTACAGACCAAATCCAACTATTGTGACGTTCGGTAGTTTTGCGAAGCTTTCCACTTTCAACATTCCAAACTCGCACCAATTTATCATCTCCTGCACTCACCAGGTTTTTACCGTCTGGACTAAAAGCTATCGAGAGAACTCGGTCGGGGTGGTCGGTAAAAGTATTTATGAGATTACCGCTTTTGATATCCCAAAGCTTTATTGTTTTGTCGTCGCTACCACTGGCAATAATAGTGTTATTACTACCACTAGGACTAACTGCTATCGCACGTATTCTATTTTGATGCGCTTCAAGCGTTTTAGTTAATTCACCTGTATTAGTATCCCAAATTTTGATAGTTTGGTCTTCATCACCACTTACTAAAATACCATCTGAACTAAAACCAACCGACCAAGACCAATTTGTGTGACCTTGAAAAGTTTTTAAACATTCACCGGTATCAACATCCCAAATTTTTACAGTTTTGTCATCGCTACTGCTAATCAAGGTTTCACAATCTTCACCGCAGAAAGTTACGCACCAAACCCTTGCAGTATGTCCACGTAAAATATTTTTGCGTTTACCTGTACTAACGTTCCAAATTACAACATCGCAATCTTCACCAGCACTAGCTAATAAATTACGCTTTGAATGAAAAGCTACTGACCGCACCCAACTTTTATGTCCTATCAGGGTTTTTAACTCTTTACTGCTTTCAACATCCCAAAGAATAATTTTAGAATCATCGCTGCTGCTGGCTAAAATTTTACCATCTTGACTAAACGCGATAGACCGAACACGTGCGGTATGTGCTTGTAGAGTCTTTAAATATTCTCCGCTTGTTGCATCCCATAAAATCACACTCTTATCACTGCTACCACTAGCTAATATATTGCCATCGGGACTAAATGCGACACAACGCACCCAGTTAACATGTTTTTCTAGTACTTTGTATTCACCTGTATCTAGGCGCCAAAGTCGAATTGTTTTATCTTCGCTTGCACTTGCGATAATATTACAATTGGGACTAATTGCCACAGACCAAACCCGTTGTTGATGACCTTTTAAAGTTTTTAAACATTGCCCAGTAGATGTGTCCCAGAGCATAACAGTTTTATCATCGCTAGCGCTAGCAAGAATTTTACCGTTACTGCTAAAAGCAATCGAACGCACCCAATTAGTGTGTCCTTCCATTGTTATCCATTGCTGACCTTCACTATATCTCACACGAATTATACTTTTTGTATCACCCATTGCCCAAATTGAATCAACAGGACTAGAAGCTAATGATAAAACTGTACCAAATGATTCGGTAAAACGAGATTTGTTTAAGTCGGAGTTAGTAAAGTTAACGTTGCATAACTTTGCACCACGCAGGTAAGCTTGCCAAATCGTTAAATTCGATAAATCTAAACCTGATAAGTCATAATCTTTGTAAAGCAATAAGTTAATAATATTACCTACTGCATAATTAGTTAATTTATCTTTTGCTTTTTCAAGTGCTTCAACAAGCTTTAAATTAATTTCTGATGCTGATATACTTTGACAAATAGGTTCTAATATAACTTCGATTTGCCGATTTCTAATGTAATCTTTAGCTGTAGCTTCAATCAAAGCATATTGATTTAATAAATCGTATTCTCCAGTTTTAATTTCTTCACTCACTTGTCGAATGAGTAAAGCAATCATATACTCCATCACAACGTTTTGGAGTGTAAACTTGCCGTCAACTGTTTCAATTAAAG
Source organism: Dulcicalothrix desertica PCC 7102 (assembly GCF_003991905.1). Classification (GTDB taxonomy): domain Bacteria; phylum Cyanobacteriota; class Cyanobacteriia; order Cyanobacteriales; family Nostocaceae; genus Dulcicalothrix; species Dulcicalothrix desertica. Next base: position 303,480 of record NZ_RSCL01000004.1, read on the forward strand.
AGCGTGTTTTGAGTTTTTCTAAGCTATCAACTAAGTCAAAAAATACTGGCTTATCAACTATTTCATCGAATAAATCTTTGATTTTAACTGGTTCACGATTAATAGCTAACCAGTACAAAACCTTTTTTTCTATATCAGACAAATTATTAAACTGACCATCTAATAAACTTTCAATTCCTACAAAAGCTGTTAAACCTTGTTCAATAAACTCATCTATATCTCCACTGAATAAATCTTTAATAAAAGTAGAGACAATTTTTAATGCTAAGGGATTACCACTATATAGCTGTACTAAGTCAAGCATTGCTTTTTTAGACCCGATTAATCCCTTATCTTCTAAAATATTTAACCCTTCATCTTCTATTAACCCTGGTAAAAGCAGTGAACGAATCGGTAAATGTTCTCCTTCTTGAACTGCAATATATTCAGGTTTAATACGACTAGTTATAACTAAACAGCTTTGATGGAACGATTCAGATATCCGCTTAATTAATACATTATAGTCTTGATACTCTTTTCGATATAATCCAACATTTTGCTCTGTATCGAGAATCGATTCAAAATTATCGAGAACTATCAAACAACGTGATTTACGCATATACTCGATTAATATCGATATATCGCTAACATTACCCTTAATTTTGATTTCTTTTTGGTCAGAGAAAAATTTGATGCAGTCTACTAATATTTTCTCTAACTTCGGCGCCTCTCTTAGACTTCGCCAAATAATAAAATCAAATTGCGGAGACTCAAAATCATTCAACAATTCAATCAACTTAACAGATAGAGTAGTTTTACCTAACCCACCCATCCCCAAAAGAGTCACGACACGACAATGCGTTTCAATTATCCAGTATTTTAACGTTTCTAATTCGTTTTGGCGCCCATAAAAATTTTGTGTACTGGGTGCTTCTCCTAAGTCGAGTCGCGTTTTACTGACAACTGGCAAAAATTCAGAAACATCATAAACAGGAAATTCCTTATCGTAATGGCTAAAGAGCGTCAGCAACTCAACCCGCTTGCTAACTCCAAACGCTTGATACAATCTTTCTAAGTATTTTCTGACCGTAGCTGGTTTGATGCTGAGTACATTAGCAATAGCATCATCCGATTCACCTACTAACACCATTTGCAACACCTCTTTACGTCGAGGTGTTAGCTTGTCGAAAATTTGCTTAATATTTTCGTCCATTATTAGCTCCAGACTTTTGTGACAATATTCTTGTATAAACGGTCTTTGTGTGACACGTGTCACGGATATTATCTTATCGTATTGTCACAGACGCGACATGTCGCGTCTCTACACCCAAATGTAAACTTTTACAACATTTTCTCAGCAATATTGACAGGTATAGAAAAGTAGTGCTAGATTTTAAGTGTCACAAATTACGTAAGTAAATGTCACAAAGCTGCGGTCAGAGGGTGTGAATAAAATAGCGTTGCAGCATTAGTTAGATGCACGGTGAGGAGAAGGTGACAATTCAGATGGAAATGGTTTACTAGTAAAAATATACCTACCTAGTCTTCTTGAGTCACAAAGCGAGCATATTACCATGACTACTAATAATTACAGCCCACTATTTCGTTTGGTTGCAAGATTCATCAAATACTTCTTGCTAATGAGTTTGGGAATTGCGATAGCTTATACACTAGCGAATGTTTTAGGAGCATCGCATTTTGGTATGAGCTTAGTTGGGATTGCATTTGGCTGGTTCTGGCGCCTGGGAGTAATGTTATTGTGCTTGATAGCAGTAACAATGATTTATGAATCTTTACGATGAAAATCTTAGAAACCTGGTTTCTACCCAATAAGAAACCAGGTTTCTGATTACACAAGTGCAGGTTCTTGAACCTTTACAGGAACACCCGTCAAACTAAAAGCACGAACTTCGGTAATTTTAACTTTGACTAACTGACCCTTGAGTTGGTTAATATCTCCGGTAAAGAAAGTCAAACGGTTTCCACCGGTTCTACCCATAACTTGGGTGACATCTTTAGGGTTTTGGTCTTCTACAAGGACTTCTTCGATACGTCCCATATATCTTTGCGAACGTTCTGCTGCTTTGATATTAACGAGATGATTGAGACGTTGTAATCTGTCACTTTTAACTTCTTCGCTCAATTGATTATCCCATACTGCCGCAGGTGTACCGGGTCGAGGTGAGTATGCAGCAGTATTCAACATATCAAAGCCAATATCTTCAGTTAGTTTGAGGGTATTTTCAAACTGCTGTTCTGTTTCTCCAGGAAAACCAACAATTGCATCAGCGCTAATCGATGCATCGGGCATGTATTCGCGAACTTTATCGATGATACGTCGATATTTTTCTTGGGTGTACCCGCGTGACATTCTTTTTAACACTTCGTTATCACCTGACTGAAAGGGGATATGAAAGTGTTCGCACACCTTGGGTAATTCTGCACAAGCTTTAATCAACCGTTCGGTAAAATAGCGGGGGTGAGAAGTTGCAAATCGAATTCGTTCGATACCTGGTACATCGTGTACATAATATAGTAAATCAGTCAGCGTGTGGAGATGGCGCCCTTCGGGAGTGCTACCAGGTAAGTCACGTCCGTATGCATCTATATTTTGACCCAATAACGTAATTTCTTTGTAACCCTGGCGCCCTAATTGTTCAATTTCGGCACGAATAGCTTCGGGAGTACGGGACTGTTCAACACCTCGCACACCAGGAACAACACAATAAGTGCAGCGTTCGTTACATCCATAAATTACATTAACCCACGCCGTCACCTTACTATCGCGACGGGGCTTAGTAATATCCTCCATAATATGTACAGCTTCTGTAGCAACAACTTGGTTGCCATCAAAAACTTGCTGTAACAAATCTTTAAGACGGTTAGCGTGCTGTGGCCCCATCACCAAATCTAATTCGGGAACACGTCGCAATAAAGATTCTCCTTCTTGCTGCGCGACGCAACCAGCAACAACCAAAGTTAAATCAGGTTCTGAGTGCTTGCGCTTCGCTTGCCTACCTAAATAAGAATATACTTTTTGTTCGGCGTTATCACGAATAGTACAAGTATTGTAAAGTATTACATTCGCTTGGTTTGGGTCTTCTGACCACTCAAAGCCCATGTCTTCTAGAATACCAGCCATGCGCTCCGAGTCAGCTTTATTCATCTGGCAACCGAAGGTAGTAATATGGTAGCGGCGGTTAGAAGTGGTCATAATAAACGATAGCTTAAAAACGAATATACTTAATGTACCTTCTAAATTATATGAAAAATGTTGAAGTTACTTGTTAACGCGCCAAAAGGTGGAATAGGTAAAACAACGATAGCGACCAACGCAGCACTCCTTTTAGCAAAGGAAGGTAAAAAAATTTTAGCCTGTAAGTTGTCTGGTTCATCCCGAATGGACGAACACATTCAGGCAAAGCAACTTGAATACCCTGGACTTTACGATAGTATTACAGTTTGGGAACCCGATAACGACAAGCTGCCAACAAATTTCCAAGGACAAGGAAATCCTGATGTTGTAGTGGTAGATTCAGATGATTAGTGGAAAATACTAAACGATTTGGTGGATAAGAAAAACAAAGGCTGGAGGGTTATTGCTCCCATTGTGCCTAATGAACCAGAGGGAATGCAAGTTATACCCGATGAACTAGCTACGGTTTTTATGCAATCTCAAATTACTGGGGTCGGCATTAAGTTAAAAATATTACCAAACAAATGTGGTGAAAAAGATACTATTGAGAACGATATTAGTCTAGTTAAAATAAGATTACAACAAAAATCCTTATTAAAAGCACTCAGTTCTTACTATTTACCTTACGCGGGCATGTTTTACCCACCTGTATTTATTGATACAAATAACCTCTTTCGAGATCAGTTACGTGCAGCACTTAAGGAGCTAGGAATTTAAAATTAATAAAAGGAGCGAGTTTTTATGGCAAGTAAGCAATTAATGGCTAGTTTGACTGCAAGCTTAAAAAATAGTCTCAATCGAAAACAAAAGCTTGTTTTGAATGAAAATAAACTGAACTGCGATATATTGAAAGATGTTAAAATAGGACTTGATATTCATAGTACAAAGCGTGTAATTGAAATAGTTTTTCGTATATTAGCTGTTGCGGAACTTGAAAAAAAACAATCTATTTATAAGTTTTCTTCATATGATTACGTAAATAAAATAGAAGAATTATCAAATTTATCAGATGGCGATTGTATAGTTAATATTCCAATTTGGATGTTGATTGCAACATCAGATATAGTTCGTGAGAAATATAATCAATTTGAGTTTAAATTTATAGAAGATGTAATTGAAGTGTTACTACTTAATTCTTTTTTACAAATACAGTTTTTATGGAACCCTAAATGAGTATTAATAAGTATTTAGTTCAATCCTTTGTTAATGATTTGCTAGAAGGAAGTCCTGAAGATAAATTATTTTACCAGAATAGGATTATCGATTTATTAGGTGGAGATTCAACGCTAAATGTTAATAATTTACCACCTAGAAGAGGGAGAGCAGATGAGGATTAGATGGTCGTATTCCTGTAATTGCTCCATTAATTATAAAACAAACTTTACCTAATACCTTACTGCCTAATACACGTGGAATTTTATTCGAGATAGGTAATAACGTGCTTCAAGAAGCCGGAATAAATATTAAAATTCAAAAACAAAAATTTAGTACAGAACAATTTGGTGGTTTCAAAGATGCCCTTGAACGTGAAAAATTGTACATAGGCATAATTATTACAGCTTTAGATTTATCTCCAGATGTAAAACAAAGAATATATGATATACAGCAAGATAAAATTTATATTTTTGCTCATATTTTATTGCAAGACTTGCTAATGGGTGAGATTAAGGTTAAAGGATTTGAATTCGCTTGTGGAGATATATCTTTACAAATTTTTAGAGAACTCTCAAAATCGATTGAATGACTTAACCGTTTGTGTGCGACAGTCTAAAGGTACTTAGTGGCGCCGTTTCTAAACTTGATAAATCGAAAATTGATGTAGAAACGCCTTGAGTGATGGCGCCTCTACAAAATAGTACAGTAAATGGTACTAAATTTACTGGTTAAAGTAAGCTAATAATTCCTCGCGCGGCTTTAATAGTAAAACTGTATATTCTTCAGTTGGCAATGTTAACAGAGAGGGAATGATGCTAGCTAGCTCAGGGTCAATTTTACCAAAACGAGCTTTGAGTAAATTTTCGATTACAAGACGCTGCTCTTGTTGGCGCCCTTGCTCAAGTCCTTGCTCAAGTCCTTGCTGCTTGGTTTTTTCTTCCCACTCTTGGTAAACTTCAGATAAAAGCATAGCTACTCTCCTTTCTTCAGCATTAGTTGTTTCAGCTACATCTATAGTAATTTTCCAACTCGATAATAGCCTTAATATTTGAGAACGTTGATTATCATTGTCAGGTAAAGCTAAAACTTCTTTGACTGCCCGTTTCTGAACTTTACCAGTTCCAAACAGCCTAAAAAATAAAGTTTCTGTTGATGAAGATTGCTTGCAACGGATAAAACGGATGTAACGGATGTCTTATGTTACAATGTAATATATAGTTTCAATTCTGTTTATGGATAGTGCAAGTTGGAAATATAGTAGTTATGAGAAGATATCAGAGGGTCTGAATCAATTGCAGTTGAATGAGTCGGACTATCGGTTATTAAAGAAGGTTGACTGGGTTGTAACAGAGAAAATTCACGGCGCCAATTTTGGTATAATTGTAACATTAAATAGATTGAAAAATGTTATTTCAAAAGTCGGAAGATTTTCTGGAAATGACAATCAAAAAGAGCGACAATTAAAATTAATAGTGGAGTTATTAATATGGGATATTTTAGATAGTTTTAATGAGACGGGAGCTGAAAAAAGTTTTAATAATTTGTCTAGTGAAAGTCAGCAATTGATTATTAATAAGTTAGAAGAAGCAGGACTCAAGCTAGTTGAAGAATATTATGATTTATTTAATTCAACAAGTTAATAACTGTCTCAATTAACTTTTCTGGTTTGACTGGTTTAGATAAATGCGCTTGAAAACCAGTTTGTAGTGCTAGTTGATAATTAATTTCTCCAGCATAAGCTGTTAATGCAAGCGCTTTGACTTGACTAAGATGTGGCGCCAATTTTCTTATTTGTTTTATGAGCATATAGCCATTCATATTTGGCATTCCAATATCGCTGATTAACACATCTGGTTGAAACTTGGCTAAAGCTGTTAATGCTTCTTCTCCTGAAGCTGCTGTAATTACATCTGCTGCTGCCTGTTGTAATATAAAGGCAATAACGTCTCTTGTATCGATTTCATCATCGACTACTAAAATTTTGGTGCCGTTTAAATCCAAAGCTGGTTTTGAGGGTTTATTATTATTCTGTACTACTTGTTGAATGGGGATGAGTGGAAGTTTTACGGTAAAAGTAGAACCTAAATCAAAGCAGCATTAATTTCCAAAGCGGCTTGAGTTAACTTTTGTAGCTGATTATTGACAATTTGTAGTTTATGTGCGCGTAGAAAAATCTCAGCTTCCATTTGGGAGGTGCGAAGTTGGAGTTCTGAGTTTATACGGCGCCTTTCCGAGTCTTGTTGTTTCAACAGCATAAACTCAGTAACATCTTCAGCTCGGTTGATAATAAAAGTAACTTCTCCGTCTGCATTCAAAACAGGTGAATTAATTGGACTCCAGTAGCGCACCTCAAATCCCCCTCCTTCCGATTCTGGGCGCCGAATGTCATACTTTAGTATTGCCATCCGATGTGGCAATACTAAAGTATGATTTTACCGCGAAATTTACTAATTGCGGTTACTTCAGCGGGTCAAGGAGGTTTAATCAAACCACTTGGTCATCACCAATTGCTGTTGGTATTGCTATTGAATGGCACTTACTTAAAAAATTGTAGGTTGGGTGGAGGCTTTGCGTAACCCAACATAACGTCAAAATTTGTTGGGTTCCGTTCCTCCACCCAACCTACGATCGAGTTTTGCGTGATCCGCGTAAGCGACATTCCACCCTACTATTCTTTCCAAGTACCGTGGAAACTGTGGGGTATGGCGCCAGGTAATTCAAGTTTACAAACAGGTTCTTCGTTTAATCTCGAAGCATCATAAATCCAAACTTCACTTGCATTCGATTTACCATCATATACAACGGTAATGACCCATGTTTGTGATGTATTTTCTAGGTCTTTGACATAAATTGGTTCGGATGGGTAACGATTTTCGCCAACATCAGCAATTGTAAGGGCGCCTGTATGATGGTCGTAACGTGCAATTGCGTTTAATATTTCTGTACTAATATCAGTTCCGGGTCGAAATGTTGATAAATATGTATACCGAGAATCTTTACCAACATATTCCGGTGGGACGTTAGGAAATTCACACTGACAATCTAATATTTTCTCAATTTTATTAACTTTGCCAGTTTGAGGGTTGAGAGAAACGCGCGATAAATGACTTTTCGCTGGTGTGTGTGTTTCACCGGTTGCGACTTCTTTCAAATATTGATTCGTTTGAAAATCATCATAGCGGGCAATATCTACAATTATGGCGCCTTCCGCATCAACATAACCGTTAGAAAAGTGCCATTGATACCAAGGTTCTGCTTCACCACGACTTACTATTTTCAGCGTTTGACGGTCAATAACTATAATTTGAGTACCTTTACTTGGTAGCCATTCTAACGCATCACTGAAGCATTTTGAAGCAGTAATGGCACCTAAGAAATTTAATCGTACTGGAGGTATAAAAAAGACTAAATATTGTCCTGCTAAAACAAAATCATGCACTAACGGTACACCATCAATATTATGTGCGGCTTTTTGCACTATTCGACCGCTAGCAGTACTTTTATAAATATGTAGCGTCGAATTTAACCCAGGAGTCATACCAAAATTATATATTTCTCCTGTATCAGCCGCACGCTTGTAGTGAGCAGAGTAAGGTAAGCTATCACTTAAGCCACCTAAATCATCTTCTCCATATGTATCCAGCGTCTTTAAATTCAAAGCATGAGGTTTACCACCTTCCCATAGAGCCAATAGTTTATCAGGTAACGCTAGAACAGAAGTATTTGCGGCATTTTTCACATCTTTAAAAATTTTATCCCAAAGAGAACCAGGCGCCACCATTCCATAGTTAGCGTATATTAATTTATTGGCAGTAGATTCTTCTTGATAACCACTAGTTTGAACGTAGCGATAAACTGCATTAGCACCAGAGTTATTAAAGTCAACAGCTAAAATGGCGCCATCTCCATCAAACCAGTGTCCCATACGAACACCACCACGTTCTAATCTACCTGGGCCATTACGATAAAGCGTACCACGCAAACCTTGAGGCATTTTTCCAGAGATAGTAGGCAGAGGAGTATGAGGAAATTCTTTGGCAGGTTCTAATATGACACTTGCCCAAGCTTTTTTATTGGCAGACACATTTACAGCAGTAGTCATGGGGGGTTACAGGTATCGGGTTATGCAACAACTATAGCTTGATGTAATATAATTCGATTACCATCAGGGTCATAAGCGTATATCTCTCTACCGTGAGATGCAGTAACTATGGCGCCTGTTGGTGGATGACCCAAACTTGTAAACTGTGCAATAACATCTTCTAAATCATTTACCTCCAAACACAAACTCATCTTACTTTGAGTCGCGTTTTTGAATTCATCTTCACTTGTCGTTTTCGGCTTGAAAATTCCCAATCTAATACCAGGTAAATGAAACTCAGCGTAAACATTGGGAATATAACTTTTAGGTTCGCCCAGTAATTTTGTATAGAATATAACCAACGTCTCCAAATTAGTCGATGCGATAGTTACAAGTGAATTTTTTAATTGTAAAACCATTGCGAATAGAATACTATAATATTAAATTTAATAATTAGATTGTAATCTAAAACAAATAATAATTTGGGATTTGTTTATAAATGAAATTATTAATAGAACCGTATTTAGAACAAGTAAAGCGTTTGCCTTTGTCTGGGCGCCATATTTTGGCTCAGTTTGACCAAGAGTCTATCGTAGTTTATCAAGCTTATAATTCAAATATTGGAAAGTTTGCTGCAAATAATGGTTACTTTGGCGGAGAATTTATTTTTGACAGGATGAGTTGGATTAAAACAAGTTTTTTGTGGATGATGTATAGGTCGGGATGGGGAACTAAACCAAATCAAGAGGTTATTCTCGCTATCTGGATTAAGCGTTTTGCTTTTGATGATATTTTAGCACAAACAGTGAGTTCTGATTATGTACCTGAACTTTATAGCAGTAAAGAAGAATGGCAACAAGCTGTCAAACATTCTTGTGTTAGGTTACAGTGGGATCCAGATTATGACCCGTGTCAAAAGCCTGTAGAAAGACGAGCTATACAGTTAGGGTTGCGTGGTAAAATATTAGCTCTTTATGCAAATGATTTTATTTTACATATAGAAGATATTTCCTCGTTTGTACGTGAGCAATATGTAAATAGGCTTGTTCGTAATCAAGAGCATTTATTAGTACCTGTACAATCGCTTTATTCGGTTGATGATTCAATAACTAGAACTAAAATTGGATTATTGCACTATAAAACCTCAAAGTGCCATAAATGACAATTTTATAGTGGCATTGATTTGAAGCTAAGGATAAACTATAGCAAAATCATAATTCCTCAGCTAAATGCCCCAAAAATTAATGGCGCCCAACTCCAAAATATATTAAGTGGCGCAGTTACAAACCAGAAGGTACCTGGCGCCGTGATGTATGTATCTACTATGCTTGCTTATACGTGATAACACTTGGCGCCAGATGAAAGCACCGTATTCGCTGGCGCTTTCATTGTAGCCTGTAATTCTAAAATAAAATGCTGTGTTTTACCCCGTAGGTGTGATACCCGTGTAAGGTGTGAGGGGTTATTGTATTAATCGCCAGAAACCCGGTTTCTTTGTAAAGTGTTGCGATTTGTATAGAAAATAAGTGTTTTAAAATTATTCTGTTGGATATGTTGTATGGATGAATAGCTTTACTAAGAGTTAATATTTCTTGTAATAGCATATTGTCTGATACCACTATGATTAACACTACTATTTATTCAGTAATTTGCCATCCAGAGCGTATTTTTACGGTATTTTCTACCGAATCTAAAGGATGGCAGTTTCGAGTTCTAAGTTCTGGAGGTGCAGTATATGGAGATGATAAGTTTTACTGCACCCAAGTAGCAGCAGAAAGAGCAGGTAGAAAATGGTTGAAATAAAGCAAATTCTCAGTATTATTACGGTTGTGCTTTGTTAGATAGCTTTCTTTTGAAATATACGCAATTGCTCAACTATGTGGTCTTCTATTTCTTGTTTATCTCGACTACTAGCACTTCGCTGATAGTTTCGACCAGTTTCTCTGACAAACTGACGTTTCTCACTTGTAGAAGACTTTGCTTTTGACCCTGGTTTTAAGAGAGTTTTCTGCAACTCTTCCCAAGTTTGTTCTGCGACAGCTTCACCGACTTTAACAAGTGCAGTCGGTAACAACCTTCGTGCTTCTGCACGAAATTCATCTTCGGTTTCAAGCGTTGATAAATCAACGCTTGCCAAACTGATATCACTAAAATCTACACTGTTTAAGTCAATCTTCATTTCTCTCTATCTCTTCAAAAAACTCATTCGTTACATCCGTTATATCAGTTGAACCGCGTTCCTCCAACTTCACAATTGCATTATAATCGGCGCCTGGATAAACTCTACCACGATACTCGCCTAACTCGTTTCTGAAAATTACAGCATTTCCCAGTATATAGTGGTCTATGTCACAAGTTTTGAGGAGTTGGTTAGCAACGGTACCACTCCTGTAACGGGTGATTTATTTGATACAAACAAATTTTTTTTTTTAAACGGCGCCTCCATTAAACGAATCAACTATCCGTTACATCCGTTCATCATCCGTTGCACTCCCTACCCACCAAAATTAATGACACAGTCCAGTAGTTTAAACTTACTTGTCCCAACGAGTTGCCATTCAAAAAACAGCAATATAGTATAATTGCACTTTGTTAAACATCTCTATTTTTAGAATAATCTGTCGAGGGGAAGAGTGTGATCACAACTGCTAACGCTAATGTATAACATGTGGTTAAAATTATTTTCTTGTTACTATGCTCCCCAAGGCAATTGTTTTTTTATGAACCACAAAGGTGACAAAGTTATTAAGGAAGATTAAGAGTCATTTAAAACCTAGTTTTGAATACCAGTTAGGTTTAGATTGAATGTTAGACTAAAAGGTTTTATTTTATTCTTTGTGGTTAATGATTTATTAATCTTTTATATATTTTAATTTTTAGTATAAATGTTATTTTAAAAGCAAGGTTGTACGTTTAGTTACAGAGATAAATATATGACTACGACAATGGCATCGCCTTCTTCTATTGAGTCTGTTTTAGGACAAGAAGCAGAAGATTTACTTAGTTATGAAGCAAAGGTTTCTAAGGATTTATTACATTTACCAGGGTCAGATTTTATTGACCGCGTTTGGTTAAGTAGTGACCGTACACCTCAAGTTATTCGCAGTTTACAAACTCTTTATTCTACGGGTAGACTTGCTTATACGGGTTATATATCTATTTTGCCTGTAGATCAAGGTATTGAACATTCGGCAGGCGCCTCTTTTGCACCAAATCCAATTTATTTTGACCCTGAAAATATTATTAGATTAGCAATCGCTGCTGGTTGTAATGGTGTGGCAACTACTTTAGGTGTTTTAGGGTCGGTATCACGTAAATATGCTCATAAAATTCCTTTTATTGCCAAAATTAATCATAATGAGTTGTTAACTTTTCCGAATCAGTTCGACCAAGTTATGTTTGGTGATGTTGAACAAGCTTGGAATTTGGGGGCAGTAGCTGTTGGCGCCACTATCTATTTTGGTTCTGAAAATTCAACGCGGCAAATTCAAGAAGTAAGCAAAGCATTTAAACGCGCGCATGAGTTGGGAATGGCAACTATATTATGGTGCTATTTGCGTAATAATGCTTTTAAACAAGATAAAGATTACCATATTGCCGCTGACTTAACAGGACAAGCGAACCATTTAGGGGTAACTATCGAAGCTGATATTATTAAGCAAAAGTTACCTGAGTGCAATAATGGTTATGGTGCAGTCGCGAAGGCAACGGGTGAGAGTTACGGCAAGACTAACGAAAAAATTTACAGCGAATTAACTAGTGACCATCCCATAGACTTAACCCGTTACCAGGTGTTGAATTGTTATTGTGGACGCGCAGGGTTGATAAATTCTGGTGGCGCCTCTGGTAAAAACGATTTTGCTGAGGCTATACGTACCGCAGTTATTAATAAACGTGCGGGTGGAACTGGGTTAATTTCGGGACGTAAAACATTCCAGCGTCCTTTTGAAGAAGGTGTGAAGTTATTTCATGCTATTCAAGATGTATATTTGTCTGACGAAGTAACAATAGCTTAAGAATAGATATGGATGGGGTTGGGTTGTCACCCAACCTACTTCAATATCTAACACTTGGTAGAAAAAATAAATCTACGGTTTCGCCAAATCCTAAACTCAAACCAGCAGATATAACTATTAATAAAAATCGATCAGACTTGCTCAACCCAGTAAAGCGCAATTCCATATCAGCAAGCATTGCAGTTGCCAAAGGCATTAAAACTAAACTAAATATTATTGACCAGCTAGCAACCAACGCGATAGAAACACTTAAAAACAAAACTACTACCAGAGTTCGTGAGCCAAATTCGATTAAACTTTCTAACCAAGAAGTAGTTTGTCCAATAACAGCTAAGACAGAAATAGTCACAACACTGCCAACTAACCAAACGATATGGTAAGCAGCTAAATACCAACCTAGCCAATTATAAGCAAAGCACAGTAGTATTAACGACCTGAGTGGAATTCGCGCTCCTACATTGAAGCTCATAAGTAATTATATCTATTATCTATATAGAATTATTCATATTCTTATTTTAAATAATAGCAGCTAAAACTCTTAAAAGTGCGGAATTAATCACAGCAAGGGCAATAGAACCTATTAATGCGCTCCAAAAACCATATCTTAATCGAAAGCCGTTTACCAAGTAAGCAGCTATACCAAAAATCATTGAGTTTAAGACAAATAAAAATAATCCAATTGTTAAAATAATTAGCGGAAAACTAAAAAAGGTTAAGATAGGTAATAAAAGCGCATTTAGTATTCCAACCACAGCGGCAGACATAAGTGCCTTGCTAAAACTATCAATTTCTACTCCAATAGGTAATTTGGAGATAATTAGAAAGCTTAATGCAGTTACGAACCATGTTATAAGTATTTCAACCATAATTAAAGTTGTGCATATCACAAAGTTTGCTAATTTACCTTCACCCTATCGGTAGAAGATATGGTGATAATTTTTCTACTGGTAGTTAGAGCGTATAAATCTTTGGAAAATCTTATTCTTAAGACAGGGCAATTAAAACAGCAATTAGTTTTAATTTGGACTTAATTGCTGCTATAGAGACATTACCATTTTACCGTCCTAAGCTACTTCCCCCGCTAGACGTATCTTAATTAATTTAAAAATACGATAGTTCCTAGGTAGCTATTACCTTGAGGAAAATTTATGCCTTTAAACAAAAATCTGAGACAGTACCCAGCAACAGAAGGTAATATAACTGACTTTAATAGCAATACAGATACCCACGTAACTGTAGATGCTAATTCATATGATAACAGTAATGTCAATCAAAAAAAGTTTGAGCCTTCATTGGGTGATACCGTTATATTAGTTACACCAATATTATTTGTATTGACGACTGTAGGAGTTGTATTTTATAGGTTGAAGCAAGTTAAAGCTGTTGCGCTTCCATGTAAAAAATGTCAGTACTATAATAGTAACAATTACCTTAAGTGTGCAGTCAATCCAGCAGAAGTACTTACAGAGAAGGCTAAAGATTGTCGCGATTATACATCACAACGGCGAAAGTTTTCTTGGTCTTGGAAAGGGTTTAATAAAAGGTAGGCAACGGATAAGAACAGATGTAACGGATAAACCATCCGTTACATCCGTTATATCCCGTTGCCAGGATGTCTAACCTAAAATACACCCACTTCGGGCAGGTAGATGTAGGGTTACTTGTTTTGTTTCTGATTCTTTATTCCATTCAAGTTCGGCGCCCCCGTATAATACGTTGTTGGGTAAAGAATGTAAGCTGCTAACATCTAAGTTTGTTTTGGAATCAGATGTACCTGCATTAACCGCAATAACTAGTTGTTCGTTATCAAGTGTACGAGTAAATATATATACTTCCCCTTGTGCGTACAAAACTTTGTAGTCTCCTGTTCGCAAGCACGGGTACTTGTGACGAAGTGTAATTAGTTGACTATGTGTATTAAGTATTTCATTATTCCAAGCTGCTTCTAAAGGAAAACCTCGACGTGAGTCTGGGTCTAATGCTCCTGGTAATCCAACTTCATCACCATAATAAATGCTAGGGGCGCCGGGAAATGTCATTAAAAGCAGTGTACATAATTCAATACTCGGTATGTCTCCACCTGCAATGGACATTAAGCGTGCAGTATCATGACTGGCAAGTAGGTTCAACTGCGTTAATTGAATTTCCCAAGGATACAGTTCTAATAATTCCTGAATTTTTTGAGCATATTCAGCAGCAAATAACGGAGGATAAGGTTTGTAGTCGCGACTTTGTACTTGGTCGAGAACTACTCTATCTCCTGCTGCAAATGCAATAGTCGGGCCAGCAAACAAGTAATTCATTACTCCGTCAAATTGTTTGCCGTCTAACCATTGTCGTGAATCTCCCCAAACTTCACCGACAATATAAGCATCGGGGTTAATTGCTTTTACACGGTCTCGAAACTCTTCCCAAAATCCTGGTGTCTTAATTTCAAATGGTACATCCAGGCGCCAACCATCGATACCAAATTTGACCCAATACTCAGCAATTTCCATAATGTACTCGCGTACTTCTGGATTATCATGGTTAAACTCTGGTAAAGCCCGATTTCCATCCCAACTTCCATAGTTAGCTGGTGCATCCCCTGTATAAGGTGCAAGGGGCCAACCTTCAATTTTAAACCAATTTACCCAAGGAGAGTGAGGGCCATTTTCTAACACGTCGTGAAAAAAGAAAAAACCACGACTCGAATGATTAAATACCCCATCTAATACAACTTTGATGTCATGTGCATGTGCAGCATCGAGTAATTCACGAAACGCTTCGTTACCACCCAACATTGGGTCTACCTGATAATAATCGTGCGTATGATAACGATGGTTACTAGCTGACTGAAAAATTGGCGTAAAGTAAATTGCATTAATTTCTAAAGACTTAATATAGTCTAATTGTTCTATAATTCCCCATAAATCACCCCCCTTGTAACCTTGGAGTGTGGGCATTGCCTCCCAGTCTTCCCAGCGCGCATCATGTAATAATCGCTTCCGAGGTTGTTTGCTTTTTGCAAAGCGGTCAGGGAATATTTGGTAGAAAACAGCGTGCTTTACCCAGTCTGGTGTTTGAATTTGCATACATTACTTAACATGACTTTATAGCAATAGTTACAAATACATATCCCATAACGGGTCTTACTTCTGGTAGAAATAATCAAATTTCACACCAAAAACAATCCAAACCCCTTCCATTCGCTACAATGAATTTCCCAATCAAAATACTTTACTGTTCAAGCTGAAAGTAAATATTTTGCTTCGGCGCCTACATAATACTCATTTTTTCTATTTATTTTGTAACTGATGATACTAAATAACTTATTTTTACCTAAAAAGCAGATAGTTAAAATTAATCAAATCAAATAAAAAAGAAAAAGTTTATTTATATACATTAACGTAGGTAGGCAAGAGCGCGCATGACTTTGTATGTACATGAACTGGACTAGCTTGCTCAAATCACAACAAGTAGATTTTCTCACTAGAGTCAAGAAACCCAAGACTTATGAGGTTTCTTTACTAGAAAGTTCTGTAAAGGGTTGTCACTGTGAGATTATGGCGTTTAAAGGTGAAGCATTGACGAAGCTTTACACAGTAGCACGTCAACAAGCTGAACTTGTCGCAAAAAATCCACCCCCAGTCCCTCCAGAATATCCAGAACCCCCAGACTGGACGATACCTTTCCCCAGATTTTTTCAGCAACAAGCTATTGATTATTTGTTACGAGAGCAAATTGTCGAAAGGGTTATGCAGGAACGCTTGGGTAAATTAATTAAAAAAGTGCCACATGATGTCTTGACAAGTATTGCTTTAGATGATGAAGGAAATTTGAGGAATGAAAGTAAGTTTTGTTACTCACTCTTCAATAATCCTAAATTTAGTATTCAAGTTCATGTCGCAGATGGTGAGAGTTTTAACGGCATTAAAAAAGATAAGATTAAGTGGACTATTACACAAGATGATTTAAAGAGCGACTTATTAATTTTTCTATGTTTGTTTTATCCATTTACTGGTAAACATGGAGACGAAAGACAAGTTGTAATTGCCGGGTTTTTACCGACAGATTTAATTGAATCTAGTGAGCCTAAAATAACTGTGGTTCCAAGTAAATTATTATATTCGGGTGGTTTGAATTGGTATTTAGACTCATTTACTACTAACGAGGATGACATTGATGTTGACGAAGAAATAATCCTAGCTGAGACTATTCAAATTGCATCAGACCATATTAGTGGTGACTGGGAATACTGGCAAACTTTACGTGGTCATACACGAGGCATTAATTGTTTGGCTTTTAGTCCTGGTAATAAAAATAAGGCGCCATTACTTGCAAGTGGTAGTCGGGGTGAAACGAAGTTATGGGATTTAAATAAAGGTGAGTTAATTTGTACTTTTTCTGAGCTACCTTGGAGTAAATCTGGACTAGTTGATGAAATTAATGCATTAGCCTTTAGTCCAGATGGGCAAATTTTAGTAAGTGGTGGCGCCGACTCTACAATTAAAATATGGCATGTAGGCGCCAAAGATTTAATAGATATTTTGCACAAGCATAATGGCATGGTACGGGGAGTGGCTTGCAGTCCTGATAATAGAATGATATTTACAGGTGGTGATGATAGAAGAATTTTATATTGGGATTTACAGTCGCGAAAAGTAAACAGTTCGTTTTCACTTGATGATACAACTGCTCATGCACTTGTATTAAGTCAAGATGGAAAAACTCTTGTGACAGGAAGTTATCGTAAAATTAAAATTTGGCGCCTAGACGGTGAAGAAACACTGCTACAAAATTCATTCAGCGCGCATTCGCATATCGTTAGTTGCTTATGCTGGAGTAATGATAGCAAAATACTAATAAGTGGTAGTCGTGACCAAAGTATAAAAGTATGGAATTTAGAAACAGGTACACTAATTAGAACTATAAAAGGACATAGCGGAGGAGTTTTTGCTATTGCCCTTAGTCCTGACGGTGAAATTATAGCTAGCGGGAGTGCAGACAAAACCATTAAACTGTGGCATTTAGAAAGTGGGGAGTTATTAGCAACATTTATTGGTCATACTAATAGTGTTACTGGGTTAAAATTTACAACATCAGGAGAAATACTTGTGAGTGCTAGTTTAGATAAAACAATTAAAATTTGGCAACGAGCATCGTAATAAGCACTTCAGTGCTTGTAAAGTGCTTGTAAAGTGCTTTCCATTTGAGAAGCACTAACATTTCACAGGAACTGTAATTATAAACTCAGTACCTTGCCCCAATTGAGAATTAACCTCAATACTCCCACCATGTTTTTCCACAATAATTTGCCGCACAATAGCCATTCCCAACCCCGTTCCTTTACCAACTTCCTTCGTCGTAAATAAATAATCAAATATTTTATGTTGAACTTCTAGCGCCATACCAATACCATTATCTTTAATATAAATCAAAACAGACTTACTATCAGCAGACAATTCAGTTTTTATATTAATACAGTTAGGATTCGCGGTAATATCTTGGTAACTTCGTCCAACATTACCTTCTTCTAATGCATCAATCGCATTTGCTAAAATATTCATAAATACCTGATTCAATTGACCAGCACAACACTCAATACAAGGTATTTGACCGTATTGAGTAATAATTTTAATTTCAGGTCTAGCGTCTGAAGCTTTGAGACGATGTCTAAGAATTAAAATAGTGCTATCAATACCTGCATGAATATCTACGTCAGTAGAAAAATTATTGTCAGACCGAGAAAAAGTTCTTAAACTTTTACTAATATCCTCAATACGATGAATACCCACCTGCATAGACTGAATAATTTTGGGTAAATCTTCGCGCAAGTAATCAAGCTCAACCTCCTCCAGTTGATTTTGAAGTTCAACAACAGGTTGAGGATAGTGATGCTGATAAGAGTCAACTAATCTTAATAAATCTTTAATATATGTTTCCGCATGAAAGATATTATTGCGAATAAAACCAACAGGGTTATTAATTTCGTGAGCTACACCCGCAACAAGTTGTCCGAGTGCGGACATTTTTTCACTCTGAATAAGTTTAAGTTGTGATGCTTGGAGTTCAGATGCTTTTTGATAAACTTGATATTCAAGGTTTTGAGTTAAGCGACGCAGTTGTAAATGTGTTTTGACCCTTGCTAATACTTCCTTTTCTTGAAATGGTTTAGTAATATAATCTACGGCGCCCAATTCCAGAGCTTGAACTTTACTATCAGTATCAGACAAAGCGGTCATAAATATTACCGGAATATCAACAGTTTTGGAATTAGCTTTAAGGCACCTGCAAGTTTCAAAACCATCAATACCAGGCATCATCACATCAAGTAAAATCACATCAGGCAACCTGCGCTCAAGTTGTTGCAACGCACGTTCGCCACTAGTTGCAATTGCCACATCAAAACCAGCATCGCTCAAAGCTTCCGAAATAACATCCAAATTAGTTGGAGTATCATCAACAATCAAAATTAATCCAGTCATATTAAAAGAGTTAGGAGTTAGGAGGGGCGGGTTTATCTATATCCTGGTAAATAATCGAAGATTTAGGTGAACCCGCCCGTACAGGAGTTGAATATATTAATATGTTTTTGAAGCAAATTTTCGATTTGTTCAGTTTGAAATTGTTTAGAAAGCTGAATAATTTGATTAGTAAATAACAAATAATCGGGATTCTTACCAATTTCTTCAGCAGCTTCGGCTAATTTTTTTAATCGACCTTCTTGAGCGAGTTCGAGTAAAATTTCTAAATCTGCTTTTGGTGGCGCCAATAATATAGTAGCTCCTGTTTCTGTATTACCAACTTGCTGCCAAATATCTTTTAATTCAGGGATATCTTTATAGGTTGCTAATTGCTTTGCTTTTTGGGAATTTGGTGGATAAGCTAGTATATTGCCTTTTTTACTAAGAATAGTGAAATAGCCATTCCCCGAAGTCACAGATTTTTTAACACTCTCAGTTAACGCTGTAACGTTGACATCAGGACCGAAGTAAGAAATTAAATTATCTTTGTCATCATAGACAGGAAGTGCATAAGTAGCAATTGTAATTCCACTCCACTGGTAAGGTTCTAGCCAAATAGGTTTTCTTGCTTCTACTGGAAGTTTGTAATAATCTTGCTGCGTATAATCTTCTAAAGATGCTACATCTACATAGCGAATACCCTTGTATGGAGATGGTAGAGCTTCACCAATTTGATTAGGAGTATTTGTATCAATAAAAAAATAGGGTAAATATAATTTGCGACTAGGAATAAGCTGATACGGTGCTTGGGCAACACCAATACCCGTGGTTAACGGTGAGCGATGCAAAAAATTGTCTAGCGATAACTGCCGATAAGCTTCTGCATCTTGGATACCCAAGCGGTGCATTGTCTTAACCGCTGCTGTTAAACTCATCGCAGACTGTTCAACTTTAGCAAGCTCAACTTCAACTGTTTTAGCTTGTGTGCTTAAATTTCCTTGAATTTCTTGTTTTGCGTACCTTTCTAGTGTTTGATAGAAAAAGTAAGACATGCTACCCAAGCCAACTAAAGCACCACTGAGTACGTAAAAGAATAGTCTAGAACCAATGGACTTATGAATTGGGTTAAGATATTTTGGCGCCGAATTTAAAATTGCCTTGGTATCAGAGGTTATAGTCATAGCAGTCAGGCTATATTAAGTCTTTGTTTATAGCTTGCCCACAAAAGTAATAACGATAACATTTAAGCGGAACTTTTCTCGTTACCTAGTTCTTGTTGAATTAAGTCTTCAATTTTTTCAGTTTGGAAATTTTTGACAAATTGAGCTATTTTTTGAAAAAATAGCTGATATTCTGGATTTTTCTGCACAATGGCTTCGCAAGCTTCCGCTAATTTCTTCAACCTACCTTCTTGGGCGAGTTCGAGTAAAATTTCTAAATCTTCTTTCGGTGGCGCCAGTAACTCTGTGTTAGATGCAGCAATTAACCTGCTAGATTAAGACATTGACCCCAAATGCACCGCAAAGGACATAGACAAACAATCTGGCGCCAATAGATTTATGAATTGGATTGAACAGCTTGGCTTTATATTTGGTTTGAGTTGCGACCATGACAGGTAAAACTTTGTTGAGTCATTGGTTATAGTTTGCCCACAAAACAAAGTTTATAAATCTAACACCTAGAAACCGTAGAAACCGTAGAAACCCGGTTTCTTAATTATTGATGTATGGGAATAGTAATCAAAAATTCAGTTCCTTGTCCTATTTCGGAATTAACTTCGATACTACCATGATGCTTTTCAATAATAATTTGATGTACAATTGCTAAACCTAATCCTGTCCCTTTTCCTACTTCTTTAGTTGTGAAAAGATGTTCAAATATTTGATTTTTAATTTTTTGATTGATTCCAAAACCGCTGTCTTTGATAGAAATTAAAACTGATTTTTGATTTTCAGTAATAGTTGTTTTTATATAAATATAATTTTTTTGATTATTATTATAGTTTTTGTGCTGCAAATTTGCTTCATCTATTGCGTCTATAGCGTTAGCAATAATATTCATAAATACTTGATTCAATTGTCCAGGATAGCACTCGATAAGCGGTAACTGACCGTAGTCTTTATATACCTCGATTTCTGGACGAGATTCTGAAGCTTTGAGACGATGTTTAAGAATTAAAATAGTACTATTTATTGCTTCATGAATATTAAACAGCACATATTTATTATTATCAGCGCGCGAAAACGTTCTTAAACTGTTACTGATATCTTTAATACGACTTATTGCTGTGTGCATAGACTCGAACATCTTTGGCAAGTCTAAGCGCAAATAATCTAAATCTACTGCTTCGATACATTCCTGTAAGCAAACACTAGGTTGAGGAAGCTCTTTTTGATAGCAGTCAATAACTTGAAACAAATCTTTAACACTATCTTCCATTAATACAAAATTACCATTAATACATCCCATCGGATTATTAATTTCGTGTGCAACACCTGCAACCAATTGTCCTAATGCTGACATTTTTTCATTTTGCACCAGTTGCAATTGCATTTGTTTGAGTGAATGCAAGGTTTGTGACAATTCTTGAGTACGTTCTTCAACTCGTTGCTCTAATTCGTGTGTCGTCCGCTTTAGCTTGATGTGGATATTGACTCGTGCTAACACCTCTTTTTGCCGAAAAGGTTTTGTAATATAATCAACTGCTCCTAAACTGAGTCCTTTAATTTTATCTTCGCTATCAGTCAGAGCTGTCATGAAAATAATTGGTATTGATTGGGTTATTGCATTAGCTTGCAATCTTCGACAAGTCTCAAAACCATCCATACCAGGCATCATCACATCAAGCAGTATTAAATCTGGCTGTTGCTGTATGGCGATTTCAATACCTTCCTCACCGCTCATCTGCACCAAAATCTCATATTTTGCAGTTACTAAAGTCTCATACAAAACTTCTAAATTTGTTGGGTTGTCATCGATAATCAAAATCGTTCCGTTTGTTTTTGTCATATTTTGATTAAATTAAATTTAGTTTAAGTTGATTTAGTTTAAGTTGATTTAGTTTAAGTTGATTTAGTTTAAGTTGATTTATAAGTGTGCTTACTTCTCGGCGCCATCAAAGCAAACATTATATATAAGTATGTTAACAAACGTTACATCTGTTTATTTTTGGCGTGAATATTTTTACATCATATTACTTCAAGTTGATAAATATACCTAGCGCCAAACAGAAAATATTTGAACGTGGCGCTGAGTGTCACCGACTTGTTGAAGGGGTGTAAAAATTTTATCAAGCTGTACTACGCTCATTCCAACACCTGTATCTTTAATAAATAAATGTAACACTATATTTTCTGCGCTAAAGTGATTAACGTCAATATGCAGTGTGACACTATCGACATCTGTAAACTTAATTGCATTGCCTAACAAATTAATCAGTAGTTGTGCTAAACGTTTTTGGATATACAAGTAACGCTCCAAGACAGATTTATACAATGCCTTGTATAAATGAAGGCAAGTACACAGAATAATGATATAGTTTTAATTGATGCGCTTCAGTTTTGGATAAGTCGAGTACATCGTTTTTATATATATAATTATCTCGGTTGCCATTTTTTTCTAGATTTGACGTATTACTTCTAAAAATGGCGCCCTCCAGCGTTCGTGATTTTGAGTAATTTACTGTCTTCTGCTCATTCAGAAGCAAAACGCACCGGATAGTCATAGCACTAATCGGTCAATAGATAATGAGGATTAGTTTATGCCTATAGGCATAATATTTTTTATGAGTGATTATAGGCATACAAGCTTGGTTAAGATAAGGTTATATGTATGATAAATTTTAGTTAATTAGTTATTATTTAGTCATTTTCGGTCGAGGAACGCCTTTGAATAACTCAAAAATCCCACAAGTAGGAGACAAAGTTTTTATCCTACGTCCAGCTTATGTAGCTGGAAGTGTCGGTATAGTTCGTGGAGAGGAGATTTTGTCAGATGGTAAACCCAGTGGCAACTGGATAATTGAAGTCACTTCACAAGACCTCGTTTTGTCTTTAGAAAGGAATGAGTTCCAAGTCATGAATAAGGAGTAATCAAATGGGTTATTTGTATTAATTTTAGATATATTACTTAAATATCTTGAGTATTTGTTGGCGCCTCTACGCCAATACCCAATTCTTTTTTGCTACGTTTGAGTTGCTTCCACAGCACCTTGACCTGATTATATGC
This sequence comes from Dulcicalothrix desertica PCC 7102, assembly GCF_003991905.1. Classification (GTDB taxonomy): domain Bacteria; phylum Cyanobacteriota; class Cyanobacteriia; order Cyanobacteriales; family Nostocaceae; genus Dulcicalothrix; species Dulcicalothrix desertica. The sequence continues at coordinate 326,580 of NZ_RSCL01000004.1, forward strand.
ATCTTCTGGTGCGAGTTTGCCAGACGTTTCGAGGGCACTAATATAGCCTACTTTTTGTGCAAACTCTTGAAGATTAGCATTAAATACCAGGTTTTGCGGTTGAACCTTACCATAGTAGCGACTGCGAGGGAAGAGAAGATTATGCTTGTCTTGCTGATTTGAATCTACCATTTCCAAACGGTTCCCTAATAAATTTATACTTTGGCTTTTAAATTCTTAATCTAAGATGCTACTACATTCAGCTAAATATTTTTATCTAACCTGAGATAGATATTGGCAATAATATTTACAATAAATAGTAGTAATTTTACTGTGGCGAATTTATTAATATGGTTATATGTGGGTGAGGTGCGAACTGTAGGTTGGGTGAAGCGCGAGTGCGGAACCGAACGCGACAGCAATTGTTAAGGCGCCACGCACCCTACGTTTATATGACAATGAAGAAGGATAGAAAAATAACAACTAATAAGCAACTAATAAAACGCTCTTATGACTTTCCGTGATGAGTTTAAGCTACTGCTGCGTGCGCGTTACCCGCTAATTTATATTCCGACGTATGAAGAGGAACGTGTCGAAGCATCAATTCGAGAAGAAGCTGCACAATTGGGGAACCGTCCGATTTACACTTGGGATTTTGTGGATGGTATTCAGGGCAACCCAAATGATGCGGGTTTTGGCAAGCGTAACCCTTTACAAGCTTTGGAGTTTGTTGAGAAGTTACCTGCGACTGCATCGGCGGTGTTTATATTACGCGATTATCATAGATTTTTAGATGATGTGGCTATTGCTCGCAAACTCCGCAATTTAGCACGGCTTTTAAAGTCACAGCCTAAAAATATAGTAGTACTATCGCCGCGTGTAGCTATTCCTGATGATTTAACCGAAGTTTTGACTGTTGTGGAATTTCCGCTACCAAGTGGGGGAGAAATTAAAACAGAGGTTGAAAGATTATTACAAGCTACAAACAATTCGCTATCTAGCAAGACGTTGGATGATTTGGTGCGCTCTTGCCAGGGTTTAAGTATGGAGAGAATTAGAAGAGTTTTAGCCAAAGCTATTGCAACTCATGGTGAACTACAACCCGAAGATGTTGACTTAATTTTGGAGGAAAAACGCCAAACTATTCGTCAAACTCAAATTCTTGATTTTATTCCTGCTACTGAGCAAATTTCTGATATTGGTGGGTTAGACTGTCTCAAAGATTGGTTAATTCGTCGTGGTGGTTCGTTTACTGAACGCGCACGTCAGTACGGTTTACCACACCCACGCGGTTTATTGTTAGTGGGTATTCAGGGTACTGGTAAGTCTTTAACTGCGAAAGCGATAGCTCACTATTGGCATTTACCATTATTGCGTCTTGATGTTGGGCGCCTATTTGCTGGTTTGGTAGGTGAATCGGAGTCACGTACTCGACAAATGATACAAGTAGCTGAAGCGTTGGCGCCTTGTATATTATGGATAGACGAGATAGACAAAGCGTTTTCTGGACTTGGTAGCAAAGGTGATGCGGGAACTACGAGCAGGGTTTTTGGTACATTTATTACCTGGCTTGCAGAAAAGTCCTCACCTGTATTTGTCGTAGCGACTGCGAATGATATTCAATCTCTACCACCAGAAATGTTACGCAAAGGAAGGTTTGATGAGATATTTTTTGTAGGGTTGCCGAGTCAAGACGAGCGTAAGGCAATTTTTGATGTGCATTTAACGCGCTTGCGTCCTCATAATCTGAAAAGTTATGATATCGAGCGGTTAGCTTACGAAACTCCAGATTTCTCTGGCGCCGAAATCGAGCAAACCTTGATTGAAGCGATGCACATTGGGTTTAGCCAAAACCGGGATTTTACAACCGATGATATCCTGGAAGCTGCCAGCCAAATTATACCTCTTGCACGCACTGCTCAAGAGCAAATTCAAAAACTGCAAGAATGGGCAGCTTCTGGACGCGCAAGACTAGCATCAAAGCAAAGTACACCCGTGGATGTTTGGCGCCAAGCGAATTAGTTATTATTTACCTTGAGTGTTAGTAATTAGCTATCGACTATTAAACAAGCAAAGTTAAACATGGTTTCAAACTTATTTAAGTATCTTTTAGGATTTATCCTAGCGATTGCGATTCTTGCAGGCAGTGGAGTAGCTGCCACTTTGTACTTCGTGAATCAATCTTCAAGGCTTCCTCCTAAACCAATTTATGCCAACGATGAACCTTCGGTGCGTGCAAGTGCAGGTTTTACTAATACCAAAGCGTCATCAAATGCTGACGTAACTACAAAACCGTCACCTGCGGATAATAACAAAGAAGAAGAACCTATTGCTAAACCAACTCCATCCCCCACCGAAAAACCTGACAGTACAGAACTAAAACCTTTACCACCAGGCGCCTACAACGCACGTGTAACATGGTCACAAGGTTTGAGTTTGCGCTCAGAACCAAAAGCAGACTCTGAACGTGTTGGTGGTGCTGGCTTTAACCAAAAAGTAATAGTTATAGAAGAGAGTGAAGATAAAGTTTGGCAAAAAGTTCGTGTAGAAGGTAGTAACCAAGAGGGTTGGGTAAAAGCAGGTAATACAAAGAAAGATGAGGGACAGGATGATCAATAAGAAACCCGGTTTCTTAGAGAAACCGGGTTTTTAAGAGTAAATCAATTTGGTAATTGATTTTTGAGTGCTTCTAAAGAAGCCCAACGTTTATCTATGAGGGGGTTTTGAGTTGTGCTTTTGGGAGTAGCTGAAATTCCAGCACAATCTTCATCACATAATTGCCGTGGGGGTATTTCCAAGCACATTTGTTCGTATAGCCATTCGCTTGGATAAAAATGTCCTTGCGGCAACAAGGACTCAACCAAATCTTCGACGGCAACTTCGCGCTCTAAAGGTAAATCGTCAAATTGATTGGCTGCTTCGTCTAACCAAATTATTTCGGTTGTATCGACTACTAAACGATGGTTATATTGTTTCAAACAGCGGCAACAAGTACAAGTAATAATTGCCTCAGCTAATGCTGCTACTTCTAAATAATTTCCACAGTGCCGAACGCGAACCATGCCCCGAACGGGTGTGAGTGTATCTAAACCGGGCAGAAACTCTTGAACTTGAATTTCCTCTGTTCGCTCCGGCGCCTGAATTAGCTGCGGAATAAAAATTGCGTCCATAGGATTTGTGAGACATCCTCACTCAAAAAATTAGCAGTATTAGAAACCTGGTTTCAAAATAGATAACCTTTCATAAAAATGGAGATTTTGCATAGAAACCAGGTTTCTCGAACGATAATACATTCTTATTTTAACTTGAAACACTCAAATTCCCGACTTCCTTTGAAGAAATCGGGAATAATAAAGGAGCAAAGAAAAAATTATTCCATTGCTGGACGCACAACAAGGTGACGATGAGGTTCTTTGCCCCGGCTGAATGTTTCCAAGTCGGCATAGTCCTTTAAAAAAGTATGAACTTGACGACGTTCAGCAGAACTCAAAGACTTAATTTCGATTTCGTTGCCAGAAGCGCGTGCAGCAGCAGCTGCATTTTCTGCTAGCGTTCGTATTTCTGCTTCACGTTTAACGCGATAACCATTTAATTCAATGGTATACGAAGCTTGTTCTTCGGGTGGTTGATTAAGATTGAGAATAGAATTTGTCAAATACTGAATAGCATCGAGTACCGAACCGTTGCTGCCAATCAACGTGCTGATTTGCTCTGGTGATAAATTCGCCTCATCAATTGTCAACCAGTAGCTTGCACCCTCATCGTTATCGGGGGGTACATCTTCCTCAGAACCAGTAACTGTTACAGAGAGTCCTGCTTTCTGTAACAGTAAAGTTAACCAATCTTGACCTCTTACGATTGAAGTATCAACCATTATGAATTCGTTGCTTTCTTCTTAGAACTTTTTGGTTCAAACGGTATAGTTTTTGTCTCTGTTTGTTTTTCTTTATCTTGAGATTCTACAATTTTTTGTAGCTCTTCAGGTAAAGGTTCACGCGAGAGAATATACGTTTGTAAGGTTTGGAAAATGTTACCAATTACCATGTACATCAGTACACCAGCGGGTAACGGGAAGAACAAAAACATACCCGAAAAAATAACGGGAGTGATTTTATTAACTGTATCTTGCTGGGGGTTAGAGTTCGTCGAGTTTTGACCAGACAGTAATTGGCTAACGTATAAGCTAACACCAAAACCTACAATCATTGCGACAATATCCCAGTGGACTGTACCATCTGGGTCAATGGCGCCAACGCGACCTAAAGCATCAATGAATAAGAAACCTTTATTAGAAGCCAAGCCAGGAATGCTGGCAGTTATAGTAACATCTCCAGGCTGTAAAGCTTCAATATTTCCCTGCTCATCGATTTTAACTCGGTCTTCGCCCTTAGTAATTTTCCACTCAGGAACTAAGTTAGTTTCGGGATGAAGAGCTAAGAGTTGTTGGAATGGTTTTCCATCAGGAGTTTGGTACTCTATCTTAGTTGTTTCCCCTACAGCCATCTTATTTCCACCAGGAAGGATAGCTGTCACCTTAACATGTTCGCCATCGGAAATATAGATATTTTGGGGTGCAGTAGCAAAAGCCTGTGGTTGAATGCGCTCAATTTGTTCGGCTGGAAACACCTGTAAGTTAACGGTGTAATTAGCAGAAGAAAATGGTGAACCCCGTAATGTTGCAAATAATGCAAGCAGTACTGGCATTTGCACCAAAAGAGGTAAACAGCCCGCCAACGGGTTGCCAAACTCTTGCTGCGTCTTCATCATTTCTTCTTGTTGCTTTTGCGGGTCATCTTTATACCGCTCTTTAACTTCCTGCATCCGCTTTTGCATGAGCGGTTGAACAATTCGCATTCGGCGCATATTGCGAATTGAGCCGGCACTAAGGGGGTAAAGTGCAAAGCGCACTACCAGCGTTAATGCCACAATTGCCAATCCATAGCTTGGTACAATGCTGTAAAACAAGTCTATGATTGGCAGCATCACATTGTTCGAGAGGAACCCGATACCAAAATCCATTATTCTGAATTCAACTAAACGGTAGTGTTAATTATCTAAACCTAATTTATCGCTCAACATCATCCCCTAGGAACTACGGATAGCCGCACAGGTTTTACAGTAGAGACGTGATTAATCACGTCTCTACTGTAAAATCTTACTTTTCTACGCCAACCATTCCAGGATTTTTAGCGGCGATGCGTTCGTAGATGTAGTCGTAAACTTCACGAAATCTGGGGATTGCTCGAAGTTCTAAACGAGAACCGTTTCTCATTGTTACTACCATGTCTCCCCACATACCAATGCCACGGGGAACTTTAACGACTTTGACTATTTCTGAATAGATAATGTCAGTGCGCTCGCGTCCCATCCATCCACCTGTTACTGAGATGCGACGGTCGGTAATGCGGAATCGCAGCCACAACGCTCTAACAATTGCTCCAATCGTTAAAGGCAAGCCTACAACGGTGAAACCTATCAGTGTGCTTAATATCAAGTCCCCAATGTGAGGACCGCCTTCAAAATATACTTCTTCACGAATGCCCATTTAATACCTCGGCTTGTACCAACAACTGCTCTAATTCTTGCAGAAATTGTTGGGTTACGCACTCTTGTTGTGCCGCAGTTGGTTTGACAACTACTACCAAACGCCATCCTGGTGATATTTTCGGCAATAATTGCTGTAAGGCTGCTGCAATTCGACGCTTGATACGATTACGAATTACTGCCCGTTTGCTGACCTTAGTGCTAACTGAGATACCAATTCGCGTTGGTAAATACTCGCAATTATTACTTTGATTAACTTGCGACTTGGCAGTATCCATCGAATTTGCCGAACTTGATGCGGAGCTTTCAGTTGGTTCAGTTGTGGAAGGTGATGGTCGTAAGGCTCTTAATGTTAAGTAAGAACCATGCCGACGTATTCCTTCCCGAAAGACTGCCTGAAAATCTTGGCGGGATTTAAGACGATGCAATGAGGGCAAAGCCACAACGTATAACTGCCTACAAGTGCCAAACTATACGCTTAAGCGATGGCGCCCTTTTCTGCGACGTGCTTTAATCACATTTCTACCATCAGGAGTCCGCATCCGCGCACGAAATCCTGATGTTCTCTTTCTTTTACGGTTAGTTCCTTCTAAGGTTCTCTTCATCTCTTTCTCCGAGCAAGCTATTTATTGTTTGAGATTTTATACAAAAAGTCACAATCCGTTATTTTATCACGCATGAGCAAATTCGTAAATTAGGGAAAGAAGAAAAAGCAGGGGTAGCAGATTACCTCCCTGCGAGCAAAGACTCAGGCGCCGACGCTTATAATCCAAGTACCGATATAAGTAGACAAAGGTATATCACCAGCAGATTGAATCGCTAAGTTGAAATAGTACATACCGCCAAAGGGAGGTATCTTAATATTCGAGAGAACAATCTCTACACCAGTACCTGCGGGTATTGGTTCAGCTGGAAAAATTTCGATAACACGGTTATCTTTATCCCATCTAGCTTCTTGTAAGGGAATACTCTTACCTTTTGCCCGAACTTCGATTTTCTTGGGGTCGAAACTACCTTTGTAGTATTCAGGATAAGAAATTACCAATCGTGCCACAGAATTTTTAAATCTTTTGGCATCAGCCCGCAAACGCAGTCTATCCCAGCCATTAGCTTGTCCACCAAAATCGAAACGGTGATTAAGCTGATTTTCCCGTCTTACACCACTCCAAAGGTTAATCCCAGACTGCGCCATGCTAACACCCTGAAATCCAGTTAGTAAGCAGCTAGTCACGGCAACAGCAGAAAAAATTCCAAGTACACGTCGCATAAATTAAACTCCTATGACATTTATTTGGGAACTTAGGACAAATGCAAACAGATATCGTAACTAAACTTTACTACTGACTCGCAGTAATTTCGACGTTATTTCACTGCAAAAGTGCCTAAAAGAGCAGGAGGAAGGGGGAAGGCGTAAAGAGTAAAGGGTGACGCAAGCCCCTTTAACTTTGGCTAAATATTTCTAAATATTACTAAATGTATCAAAATTTTATTATTTCTTATAAAATTTAAGTTATCAAACGATTTAAATTTCGTTAAATTAATTAAAAAGGATGTTAATAATTTTTAGTTAGCTGCGAGCGCGTTAATTGTTGTTTGTCCAGCTAGCTATTAATTACTAGCATTTCAGCTTATTTTTGGGTCATGAGTTAAGTAAAAATAACTAGTAGGCACCGACAATTAATTTAATATTTATTTAATAAATTGCTCGGTGCCGAAATTTCAGGGAAATATTAAGATAAACCACGAGCGAGGAACTTAAGACAAAGTGACAAATGGCCATTAAATAGCTTAAGCGTAGTGTAGTTTAGAGAATTTAAGCAATGTTGCGATATATGACAAAATAGTTAATAAATGTGAAAATCCCTAAAAGAAATAAAAGAAAAACGTGTCAAAATTTGGGGATCAGCTTAGGATGTGCAGTAAGGTATTTTTTGTTAGTTGACGATTGGGATGGTGCAAAGTTCTTTCATAAGAATATTCATGCAACTGAGAACGAGTCAGGTGCAGAATAATCGACCGTTAGAATTAAATCAATAAAAATAAGTCAAATAAAGCCTTGCAAAGTTTGATAGCACTGTTGACTAGTGATATAAATCTCAACAGAGCCGTAAAACTTTAAAGCAATTTCAGACAAATAAGCAATATTAGCTATTAGGAGATTTCATGAAGATTGCAGTCGCTAAAGAAATAGAGGTTTGCGAACGCCGCGTAGCATTAATTCCGGATATAGTTGCCCGACTGGTAAAACAGGGTTTAGAAGTACTAGTTGAGACAGGTGCGGGAGACAGAGCATTTTTTAGCGATGCAGCATATGAAGCAGCAGGTGCCACAATTATTGCTGACACTGCAAGAGTATGGGGAGAAGCAGATGTTGTTCTCAAAGTAAGTCCACCACAAGAACGCTCAGACGGAAGTTCAGAAGTTGAACTATTACGTGAAGGTTCTGTACTTATAAGTTTCCTTAACCCATTAGGCAACCCAGCAGTAGCGCAAAAATTAGCAGAACGTAAAGTTAGCGCACTATCAATGGAAATGATACCGCGTAGTACTCGTGCCCAAAGTATGGACGCGCTATCGTCGCAAGCTTCAATTTCTGGTTACAAAGCTGTACTTATAGGTGCTGCCGCGTTACCTAAATACTTTCCAATGTTAACAACAGCCGCAGGTACAATTGCACCAGCGAAAGTATTTGTGATGGGCGCCGGAGTAGCTGGGTTACAAGCCATAGCAACAGCACGACGCTTAGGCGCTATAGTTGAAGCATTCGATATTCGTCCTGCCGTAAAAGAAGAAGTTCTTTCGTTGGGTGCCAAATTTGTCGAAGTCAAACTCGACGAAGAAACAGCAACCGCAGGAGGATACGCACGCGAAATATCTGAAGACAGCAGAAGACGCACCCAAGAACTAGTAGCTGCCCATATCAAAACAGCCGATGTAGTAATAACTACTGCTCAGGTACCAGGTAAAAAGGCGCCATTACTCGTCACAGAAGAAATGGTAATGGGAATGAAAACAGGTTCAGTAATAGTAGACATAGCAGCCGAACAAGGTGGAAACTGTGCTTGTACAGAACCAGGTAAAGACATCATCAAACACGGTGTCACCATCATCGGACCCATCAACTTACCATCATCAGTACCAGTACACGCCAGCCAACTATATTCCAAAAACCTGACATCCTTACTACAACTAATCATCAAAAATAACGCCATACAAATAGATTTTGGCGACGACATTATCAACGACGCCTGTATAACCCACGCAGGAGAAATTCGCAATTCACGAGTAAAAGAAGCATTGCAAACCGTCGTAGGGGCGGGTTAACCGACATCCTCCGCTCCAACATAACAACATATCTAAACCCGCCCCGAAACCCGCCCCGAAACCCCACCCCCACCAAAAACGTAAAATAATGAACGAAGCATTAATAGCCGCATTGTTTGTATTCGTCCTAGCATCATTCATAGGGTTTGAAGTCATCAACAAAATACCACCAACACTTCACACCCCTTTAATGTCAGGTTCCAACGCAATTTCTGGAATCGCGGTACTTGGCGCCATCGTAGCTTCAGGCGCCAGAGAAACAAACCTATCAGTCATCCTAGGTTTAATTGCCGTAATTTTAGCAATGGTCAACGTAGTAGGTGGTTTTCTTGTAACAGATAGAATGCTGCAAATGTTCAAGAAAAAAGCCTCCTAACTCTTGTACGGGCGGGTTCACCTATATCTTGGTAAATAACGATAAATGTAACTAAACCCGCCCCTTCTAACTCCTAACTCATAACTAAAAACATGACAGATTTTTTGCCAACAGGAATCCAACTTACATATCTCATTGCCGCATCATTATTTATTCTGGGTTTAAAAAAACTAGGCTCACCCGCAACCGCGCGGCAAGGTAACTTTGTCGCAGCAGTCGGTATGCTATTAGCTATCGTAGCTACCATGCTCGATAGCCATGTGCTGAACTACGAAATGATTTTAATTGGTTTAGCTATTGGCTCAGTAATTGGGGTAATAGGCGCCTACAAAGTGCAAATGACCGAAATGCCTCAAATGGTCGGTTTGCTCAACGGTTTAGGTGGTGCAGCATCTGGTCTAGTTGCCATTGCTGAATTTTGGCGTTTGAGACAATACAACGAACTTGTGTCTGTTGACGCGAATATCTCAATGCTGCTTGATGTATTAATTGGTGGCGTTACCTTTACAGGCAGTACGCTGGCTTTTGCCAAACTTCAAGGTTTAGTAACTGGCAAGCCAATAAAATTTCCGTTCCAAAAAGCATTTAACGCTTTGTTGCTGGTGACATTTATTGCAGGTGGCGCCTATCTCCTCATTGCGCCTCATAACCTCCCAGTATTTGCAGCAGTCACAATTGTTTCTTTAATACTCGGTGTCATGTTCGTTATCCCCATTGGTGGTGGTGACATGCCCGTAGTAATTTCACTATTAAACTCATTTTCAGGTTTAGCTGCTGCCGCTGCTGGTTTCGTGGTGATGAACAATATGCTGATTATTGCAGGCGCCTTAGTAGGAGCATCAGGTATTATCCTTACCGAAATAATGTGTAAAGCAATGAACCGTTCGCTCATCAGCGTTCTGTTTGATGCTTTTGGTTCCGAAGCAGGCGCCGTTGCAAGTGCGGGTAGTGGAGATACAGGCGACAAATCAGTTCGCAGCATCGACCCCGAAGAAGGTGCGATGATGTTAGGATACGCGCGCTCAGTAGTAATTGTCCCAGGTTACGGGATGGCAGTAGCACAAGCACAACACGGTGTTCGTGAACTCGCTGACCAACTCGAACGTATGGGAGTAGATGTTAAATATGCCATTCACCCAGTAGCAGGTAGAATGCCAGGACACATGAACGTGTTACTAGCTGAAGCAAACGTACCATACGAACAGCTACACGACATGGAAGATATTAACCCACAGTTTGACCAAACTGATGTAGCACTGATTATTGGCGCCAATGATGTAGTAAACCCAGCCGCACGTACCGATGAGTCAAGCCCTATTTACGGAATGCCCATCTTAGAAGTAGATAGAGCCAAGCATACCATCGTAATTAAACGTGGTATGAGCGCAGGTTTTGCAGGCGTAGAAAACGAATTATTCTACAAAGATAAAACCACAATGCTCTTTGGTAGCGCCAAAGACATGGTAGGCAAGTTAGTTTCTGAAGTCAAACAACTCTAACTTACACATCCAAAAATCATACAACTCTCGTGGAACAGGCATCCCTGCCTGTTCCTTTTTGTCTTGTAGGTTGGGTGGAGGAACGGAACCCAACGTTTAGTGGTTAATTTCACAATTTTTACAAGTATTTTTTTTACCACAGAAACACAGAGACACAGAGGGGAAAATAGAGGAATGAACCACAAAGAAACAAAGAACACAAAGGAAGAGGCAGGAAGAAAGAACTGTCGAAAACTTATGATATAGACTACTAGAGTGCCAGTCCAGTAATATATTGACAAAGGCTTTGATTTGTGTACATGGGTAAAACGTTTGTTTTTGGATTAAATCATTTAGCTTTTATATGGGAAAATAGGTGCCTCAATGTTCGATTATCACCAGGTCATAATCAGGTTGTTATGTCAACTACTTCTACTGGAGTGGCGCCCTAGCAGTCTGTTTCATCAGTTTTGACTTCTGTGCTAGTAAAATATTTTTACTATTTTTAGTTTATGTGTGGAAAAATTTTTATATATAAATTGAAGCGTGATTTAATTTTAAATTGAACAAGTTAATAATACGCTAAAGCTTATTCCAAGGTAAAAACAAATCCTGTTGTATTTGCCTTTTCATGGCAACAGTAATATTTTGGTTATCCTCAGCATTTTTAAGACATTTGACTAAAAATTTATGAGCATAATAATATTGTTTCAATTTATTTTCTTGTTTCTCATCGCTAAACAACCAGTAATAGCCTATTTTCCGATATTTGATTGCAATATTTCTTAGGTTTTCTAGAAATTCTCCAGAATATTCTATTTCTTGTGATTTTAATAAATTAGGTACTTCATTTTCAAGCTCAATCAGTGCTTGATTCAGTTGTGAATCACAATCACGGCAATTAGGCAAAGAAACATTTTTAATTGGAATGCCTAAACTGGTAAATATAATTTTTTCAACAAGCATTAAATCAATTCCTAAATCAAATTCCTTTGCAGTAAAAAGGTTATTGATAGCTGTATTTCCTTTTTGTAAATCTTGTTCAAAATTTTTATCAATATCACATGCTAAAGATAAGTTTATATTACGTACTGAGGATGCATCGAAAATCATTTCTAAAGCAAGAGATAAATAAAATGCACGAATAGTAGCTGGTTGATATTTTGTTTCAAATTTATTTAAATCTGATTTATTTACTACCCATAGTATTACATCTTCTAATTCACTACTCTCATCATTTTTCATAAACTCATCTATTTGCTTTTTTAAAAATTGTAGTTGTTCAAAATTCCAATCCATGTCAGCGACAAGAGAAAAAACTTCACGCCATCTTTCATCACCAAAATTTTCAATATACTTAATAATTGTAGAATCAGAGTTATTAATTAATGTCTTAACTTTTCTTGCTGTAAAATATTCTTGAAAAGTTAAATGAGAGAAAGAATAAATTTCTTGTGCCCTCTCTACTAATAATCCATGTTGTATCTCTATTGACTCTAAAACTAAACGACTATCTTGTAATAAAGTAGCTAAATTATTTTCATTGTAATCATATAAAGAGGAAAAATAATCAACTATATCTTGTTTAATTTCATCTTTTTTGAAGAAATAACGACTAATTTCAAATTTTTTGGCTGCTATATAAGTTAAAAGCTCTATTTTATTTTCTAATGATAGTTTCCCGTACACATTAGTTCTTTTTACTCCTTTTGCCTCATCCCACTTTATAAGTAAAGCTTCTATACCTCTCTTATACAACGTAGAAATATTTGAAGGAAATTCTAACTTAGTTTGAAAAGCTAAACATGTCAACGTTAGAAGTATTGGTGTTACGGCTATATCAAGTAATTGACTATTTTCTGGTAACTGTAACTGCTCAATAAATTTTTGTGATTTAATTATTCCGTTTTGAATATTTTTATCAATTGCAGTAAACCAATTTCTAGCAAAAATATTTATTTGTTCTTTACTGAAATCAGCTATTTCGATATCTCTAAAATTAGAAAATTTATATTTATGTGCAGCGATTCTACAACTAATAATATATTTATTTTTAAAATATTGTTTATAAAACCTGTCTATGCATTTAATAACTTCATCATTATTATTTTTTGATACCTCATCTAAACCATCAAGTAAAAGCATTACTCTTCCATGCTCCAGAAGATTACATAAAATTATTTCTTCTTTGATACCGCATGAATCTAAGTCTCTTATAATATATTTGAATAAATCAAAAGTTCCTATTGTTTTTGAAAAATCAGCAAAAGCTTTAAGATTAATAAAAATAGGAACCCTATCCATTTGTATTTGTTGCTCATTACACTGAAGAGCTATACGTTTTAAAAACGTACTTTTACCTGAACCTGGTTTACCTAAAACCATCAAATTATCATATGTTTCCACAGCAAAAAAACCATCAACTCTAGGTTGGTTGACTTGACCCAGACGAAAACGGTCAAATTCATGAGTTTCCTGGTCATAGATTGGAGGAATTTCAGATAAGTCTAACCATTGATAACTAGCAGGCTGATTTAATATATTGACATCTACATACAGATCATCCATTTCAATTGGTTTAGAACAATATAATATATGAAGCTTTCCGCATAAATCTACGATTTTATTAGCATATTGTGAACGTACTTGTGGTACTAATAAAATCAGTGTTTTAAGAAAATTTAAATCTACAACTTGTTCCCATGTTAGATTTAAGATTGAGCATATTTTAATAAATACTTCTTTTTTAACTGGTGCCACTCTGTAAAAATTCTCTACATCATTTTCGCTTATGCCTAGATGTTTTGCGAATAATCTTTGCTTATCTTTATCAGACAAGCTAGGCACAATTTTATTCATTTTTTGTTTATCAATCCAGTTTAAATTTCCTTGCTTTTCTTTTGTTTGTAATCTCAAAAGCTCTTCTTGACGATTATTGATTTCATTTAATACAGGATAACTCTTGTCAATACATTCTTTAATTTGATTTACTGTTGAGGTATCAATTTGTAATAGCCTTGCAGTTTTAAATAAAGTAGTTAAGTCAATATGTAAATTATCAAGTTTGAAATTAAATGTATTACTTTTGTTAAGACAGTTTAACTCCTCTAATGATTTTGTATCACCAATCGATACATCTAATAGTTCAGGCTTAAATTTAGCAAATAAAGCATACAAGTCTCGGCGTTTTGAACGACGTTCATCTACAAAATCATTTTCAAAGCCAAATATTTTGCAAATTTCTTCAATGTGCTTCCTAACTGTACTTTGTGTAATTTGTAAATATTTTGCAATTTCCGAGTCTGTCTTGTTTTCTAAAAATTTTAGCAATACTTCTTTACGTCTTTTGGTTAGCTGGCTAAATACTACCTCAAAGCGTTTTTTATCCATATTTATTCTCACATTACAATCTACAGTACACATTTGTGTACCAGGTATATTTACAAAGACTCACAAAACAAGCAGTGCTTGTGTATTAGAGTAGCGCAAAAGTATATGTAGCAGTTCATCAAACAAGCGACATGAATACTACATGCATGAATGGGTTACGCTATTATGTTGGAGAGAATCGTATTCTTCTTCCTACTGTCTCCTCTGTATTAAAAGCAACACAGCCACGTAGCTCAATTAATGCCTTATCCTCTTGGCGCCATAAAATTGGAGAAGCAAATGCGAATTCAATCACTCTTAGAAGCCGTAATAGAGGGAATACTTTACATTTACTTGTTAAACAACACTTGCAAGGTGTATCGGTAAAACCGAACAACAGCTTTATTGAGCCATTCTGGTACAGCATTCAACCAGTTTTGAACAAGATTAGTGATGTTAAACTAATTGAAGCTGTTGTACCTAATTATAAGGAAGTTTACGCTGGAAAAGTAGATTCAGTTGCTTGTTATCAAAATATCCCACATGTAATTGAATGGACTACATCGGAAGAAGTTAAAGTTAAAGAAGAGAAACTATATGATAAGCCTTTACAGCTTGTTGCTTACGCTGGTGCAATTAACCGATGTTGGAATGATAGTCTGTTTGGCAGCAAAATCAATCATGCTTTAATAGTTGTAGCTTTGCCTGGAAAAGAAGCAGAGGTTTTTGAATTTGACCGCGCTAAACTAATTAAGTATTGGAAAAAATGGAATCAGCGACTCCAATCTTTCTACCATAGTAATGCAGCTAAGAGGCCAATTCTTGCCTAGTAGTAGGTCGGCAATGCTAGCCCTGCCCAGGTGAGCATAACTACTAAGCATTTATAAGGGTTTTAGCCTTGCACTGATTAAAATTTGAAAGCAAAAAAGAAAATTTGCGCTCAATTTTATATTTCAGGGTCGGGGGTACAACGCAAAAATAAGGTTTCTAGCTAGTACACGAGTGGTACACCTTGACAGGGCTAGCAATGCCCACCCTACGAAAGGCGCCAAGCTGACAAAATTAATGACATAAACTACTGGCGCGTTAAACCTAATTTGTTTGGTTGAGTCAACAGATAAATATAAAACATGAAACTAAACCAAGAGCAACCCCAAAACTTAAGCAAGCCAGAATTATCCACACACAGTTTTTCGATTGGTTCTGCCCAGCTTGAAATGGGCGATGCTTTGAGTAGATATCCT
Organism: Dulcicalothrix desertica PCC 7102; assembly: GCF_003991905.1. Lineage (GTDB taxonomy): Bacteria > Cyanobacteriota > Cyanobacteriia > Cyanobacteriales > Nostocaceae > Dulcicalothrix > Dulcicalothrix desertica. The sequence continues at coordinate 341,894 of NZ_RSCL01000004.1, forward strand.
CATTGGCAGGCGCCTACTGCTATTATTTCTGACGGCGCCTATGGTTTAGGACTTTTCCCTGGCGACCCGCCAACTCATGAAAAGCTTGTAGAATGGTACGAGCCTCATATTGCTGCTTGGACTAAATATTCTTTGCCCGAAACAACCCTGTGGTTTTGGTGTAATGAGATAGGTTGGGCAACGGTTCACCCTGTGTTGGAAAAGTATGGATGGAAGTATCGCGCGTTTCACGTTTGGGATAAAGGTATAGGGCAAATAGCTGGAAATGTTAATAGTAAGACTATAAGGCGTTTTCCTGTCGTAACTGAAGTATGTGTTCAGTATGAGCTTAATGTAACTCTTAATACTAGTGATGGGTTAAAACTTCCTATTCAATCTTGGTTAAGGCATGAGTGGTTAAGAAGTGGTCTTCCTTTAAGTAAAGCAAATGAAGCTAGTGGTGTTAGAAATGCAGCTACACGGAAGTACTTAACTCAGTGTCATCTTTGGTACTTTCCACCTCCAGAAATGATGGAGCGATTATCAAGTTATGCAATGCTATACGGAAAACCTACAGAATATCCTTATTTTTCTTTAGATGGTATAACTCCTCTAAATGCAGAACAGTGGTCGCGTATGCGGACTAAGTGGAATCATATTCATGGTGTTACAAATGTATGGCAGGAACCTTCTAATAGAGGAAAAGAGCGTATAAAAAGTGAAATTTTAAAATGTGAACACTCAAATCAAAAACCTTTAAAGTTACTTGAGTATTTAATATTGAGTTCTACAGATGTAAATGACGTGGTTTGGGAACCTTTCGGTGGGCTTTGCTCTGTATCAATAGCTGCGCTGAGAGCAAATCGTCGCTGTTATAGCGCCGAAATAAATCCTAACTACTATAAGATTGCTAAGAAGCGACTTGAGCAAGAAAAAATTATGGAGTTAAGTTTGTTTTCTGATTTCAAATAGTGCCTCGATGTATCATAAATATGTTTTGCAACATGCGAAGTGTCAAAGAACGTGAAATCAGTAGAGTTATTTACAGGCGCCGGAGGGTTGGCTCTTGGCTGTGCATTAGCAGGGTTTCATCACTTAGCACTTGTGGAACGCGATAAACACAGTTGCCATACCATCCGTGAAAATCAACGTAATGGTGTTGCCCTTGTTAATGATTGGCGCCTTTATCAGATGGATGTAGCGGATTTTGATTTCTCTACCGTTGATGAAGAAATAGATTTACTTGCCGGTGGACCACCCTGCCAACCTTTTTCGATTGGTGGTAGGCATGGCGCCTATCTTGATGATAGAGATATGTTTCCCCAGTTTTTCCGAGCAGTGCTATCAAAACGCCCGTTAGCTTTTCTGATTGAAAATGTACGTGGATTGCTGCGTAAAAATTTTATCAATTATTTTGAGTATATTACCTTACAGCTTGCCCATCCGGAACTACAGCCTAAACCATCAGAGCCTTGGGTTGAGCATTTGGCACGGTTAGAACGCCATCATAATAGCGGCGCCAAAGAAGACCTTGCTTATCGCGTAACATGGCGCCTGTTAAATGCGGCTGATTATGGTGTACCTCAAAAACGGGAACGGGTTTTTATAGTCGGGTTCCGCTCTGACTTAAAAGCTAACTGGTCTTTCCCAGAACCAACGCATACAGAAGAAGCGCTTGTTTGGGACAAGTGGGTAACTGGTAACTATTGGGAACGCCACGGAATTGATAGTAAGTCGCGACCCCAAATACCTGCAAAACTACGCGCGCGCTTGGAGCGTAATGGTGCTAACTTACTGGGTAGTATGACCTCTCCCTGGTGTACCGTTCGTGATGCAATTGCTGACCTGCCACCAGCGGAGAATATTGATATAGCTAGAAAGATACCCAACCATATTTATATTCCAGGGGCAAGAAGTTATCCAGGACACACGGGTAGCCCAATGGAATCGCCAGCCAAAACTCTGAAAGCTGGAGTGCATGGTGTTCCTGGTGGGGAGAATATGCTTGCTCTAGCATCTGGGGAAGTGCGTTACTTTACTGTACGGGAGGCTGCACGATTACAAACTTTCCCTGACGAATATTATTTTCCTGGCAATTGGGGTGAGTCGATGCGCCAAATTGGTAATGCTGTTCCTGTTAATCTTGCTTATATTATTGCTTCTAGCATCGGCACCCATTTACAAGAATTGGCTCTTGGCAGGAAAATCGTAGGTGCTGTCTAGCTATATTTACCCATGCCTTTAGAGGTTTTTCAGGCGCCTGCCACTTTACGCGACCAGTTAATTGAATTTCAAACTAGACAGCAGTGTTACCCACTCACAGAACTCGAACAGTTGAAAGAGGAGTTGTCGGGTTACGTTGGCGTTTATTTGCTGTACTACCGAGGAGAATTCCCTTTGTATTCAGGTATCCGGGTTGCCAATCAAGATAATTGTTGTATGCCTATTTACATCGGGAAAGCAGAAAACCCAGGAAAGCGTACTGGTAAGGGAAATGTTACGGGAGGATTGATTGGTCGTTTAAGGGAGCATCGAACCTCAATCCGCCAAGCAACAAATCTTGATGTTGCGGATTTTGATTTTATGGTAGTAGTGATGGCGGTTGATTTGGTTGCTTGGGGCGAAGCTGTATTGATACGACATTTCCAACCTGTATGGTGTAGTATCATTTCTGGCTTTGGTATCCATGCTCCAGGTAAGGGAAGGGGAGCGCAGATGCGTTCAATGTGGGATGAAATACATCCCGGACGGTCGTTTGCGGAAAATTTATCGTCCAATCCGGTTACAGTTGATAGTTTACAACCCCAAGTGACTCAACACGTAAGGAATTTAGCTGCGCGGCTGGGGTGTCCTTACAATAGTGCGGATTAATTATGAAATAGCAACTCTAAAACCTATATCTATGTGAATATGGAGAAAATAACAATGATTTCATTTGACTCTTGTATTTATAGCAGCATAGTTTGTTCGATAAGCGATGAGTTTGTCTTGAGCTTTTTGATAAATAAAAGTATCCTTTGGAATCATTTATAATAGTTTAATTGATTGTTCCCATTTATATGAAGCTTGTTGCCAAATTTCTTTTGGATGAGGAGGATTTTGAACCATAATAGCTGCTTCTAAAGCTACTTTTTGAGCATTTACCCAATTTGAATTTGCTTCTCTTTCTTTTACAAGCTTTTTATTTAAGGTTTCATAATTAAGACGATAAGTAGCTAGTTTATTTTTTGCATCAGTAGAAACTGATGTTCCTTCTGGAATATTTTCTAAAAGTTTTAATACCTGCTGCCATTTGGTATCTGCTTGCTCCCAAGTATCTAGCGAATTAGGATTATTTTGAACAATTAATGCTGCTTCCATTGCTATTTCTTGAGCATTTTTAAAATTTGCAACAATCTCTCTTTCTTGGTTAGAAGCTGCACTTATCGGTTGAACTGGTAATATTTTTTCTCTGCTAATCCAAGCTCCAAAACCCAATATTGAAAAAATTGAAATTAAGATAACAACGAAAGTTTTTTGTTTAGTTATTTGTGAAGATTCTCGCTCTTTAAATTGGGTTTGTACTTCAGAATTATTCTTTATCTGACTTGTTGCGTTAGATGCAGAATTTAAAGACTTAGCTTTTTCTTTACGATTTTCTTGCTCGATATATTTTAGGTTCTGCTCTACTTGCCCTTTTAAGGTATTAGCTTGTAAGATTAAGTTGGCTGATTTCTCTCTCAAACTGTCACACTCATTAAAAATATCTCCTAAAGAAATAAAACTATCATAACTAGATATAATTAATCCATACTCTTCATGGAGCCAATCTAAAGCAAAATCACAATTACCAAAAAATGATGTTATGGCAAATAAGAAATCTGTAATACTTTCGCCATTCTCAATAATATCGATAATTCGATTTAGTCGTTCTTGCAATTGTGTCAATTGATATTGAGCATTTTTTATGTTATCCAATTCTTTCTTAAGTAAATTATAATTATTAAAGTCTAAATTATTTTTTAAACAATTATCAATGTTTTTAATTTGCTCAATTACACTAGGTTTTAATTGTTCTGTATTGATATGCGCTATAAGTTGTTTATTGCTTAAAAAATCTTCTGCCAATTCTTGAAGTTCATTAGACCAGTCAATCCAATCTTCTACTCTTAATTTTAAATCTTCTAAAGTAACTTCCGCTTCTGGGTCGCCAAATTTATCTGAAATCAACCCCGCACCACCTGCAATAACCGCATCTACTATAAAACCACCAGGAATAAGAAAACTTGCGGCTGTACCTAAAAAAGGCAAGGCACGCATTGCTGTATTTTTAAACTTCTCGAAACCCAATTCTTTGTCAATCGCTTCGTGAATATTTTGTAGTTTGACTTCAATTTTATTTAACCTTGTTGCTTCATAACGAATTTTGTTAGCATCACCGATACTAAGTTTTAAACTATCAGCAATATTTGGTAACTCTTCGAGAAGCTGTCCAAAATCAGCCATAACTATCCTTATAAAATAATTCTAAATATTATGTAGATTAATACGCACTTTTACTTAGCCTGTTAATTTATTTCAATTATCAGAACCTATAATCCTAAAGTTCCCTAAATTTTTGCGGAACTAACATATTTACACTCTTTCCTTGCAGAAAAAGAAATCACAAAACAAACCCTTGGAACTGCAAGAGTTACAGGGGTGGGTTATAGGGATGTTGGCAGGTGCGTGTTAACCGTTAGGTTTGTTATATTTTGTGTGCTGTGGTAAAAAATCGACGTTTGCACGCCCTGAAACCAGAGCGCTTGTGTGATGCGAATGCTATTTGGGAACGGCGCCGCGCGTTGTTTGTACAGTGGGTTTTGGCACAACTCGGTTTGCCACTGACACTCTAGCTAATATGTATGTACGTATGGAAAGCGGGAACTGCTTAAACGATTATCCTACTAGTCGTTTGACAATTTGCTACTTCCGCAGTATGCAACACTTGCTGCTTGGACTAAATATTCTTTACCCGAAACAACTCTGTGGTTTTGGTGTAATGAGATAGGTTAGGCAACGGCTCGTCCTGTGCTGGAAAAATATGGATGGAAGTAATTGAAGATTGTTCGTGGTGCGTTACGGCACAAAAATCTTCGTATCATTTTTGTTTTTTCATGCCGTAACGCACCCTACAGTATGTTTTTTAATCCTGTTACTAGGCGCTCTATTCCGGCTTTGGCTGTTTCTTGTTGCAAGGCGCCATAAGCTACACGTAAGTAACACCCTTGATTCATGCCGAATGTGGTACCAGGAAGTGCGGCAACTTGGTATTCTTTGATTAGTCGTTCGACTAATGTAAATGTATCCATTGAGGTGTGGACTTTTAAGAAGAAGTAAAAGGCGCCATCAGCGGGAGCTATTGTACATATTCCTTCTAATTTTTGGAGTGAGTCAAGGACTGCCGAGCGTACTTTGGCAAGTTTGCTGATATTTTCTTGAATATATTTGGGTGAAGATTGTAAGGCGCCTAATGCTGCATATTGTGAAATTACTGGTGGGCAAATTAAAATGGTATCTTGCACTTTCTGAATTGATACTAGTAAATCTGAGGGAATTACCATATACCCAATACGCCAACTAGCAAAACCGTAGGCTTTGGAAAGACTAAATAAAGATATCGTGTGTTTGCTGCTACCAGGGAATGAGGCGGGTGATACATGCTTTACGCCGTTGTAAGTAAAGTAGTCGTATGCTTCATCACTAATATGGTAAATACCACGTTCGCGACAAAGTTCATTAACTGCGCGCAACGAAGCTTCTGGATATACTACACCTGTGGGGTTATTTGGTGATATTGTGACAATCGCGCGGGTTTTTGGTGTTATTGCTTTTTCAATAGCATCTACACGTAATTGGTAATTTTCATCAGTTTCTATTATTACTGGATGGCAACCTGCCATTATCGTTGCCATTTCATGGTTAAAGTAATATGGCGCATTTAAAATTATTTCATCACCGGGTGAAGTAATTGTTAATACTGCATTCACAAAGCCCATATTGCTGCCAGCAGTGACAACGACACAGTTATCATCTTTTATTTCTATGCCGTTAAAGCTTTGTAATTTAGCTTGAATTGCTGCTATTAATGGGGGAATTCCGATAACCTGTTTGTATAAATTATTTGATTCTTCTGAAAGAAACTTAGGTAACAACTCAATAGCTTCTGGTGGTGGAGGGTATGAAACTACACCTTGTCCTAAAGAAATTGTTCCGGGTGTATTGCGGATTAATTCTCCAACGATGGGAATAATAGGAGACTGTACAGCCTCCATACGTGAAAGGATATTGGTCATATTGATAAGTTAGGAGTTAGGAGTTAGGAGTTAGGAGTACTGCGGTTTTATGCTGATAAAGGTGGGGGAAAGCGGATATCGGCACCGAAGTTTTCTATAGACGCACTATTATGTATCGGTAAAGCATATTCTAAATTGTCATGGGGACGAGGAATAATATGGTGCGATAGCAACTCACCACCATTAACTCTATTTATTGACTCCAACCCAGCTTTAACGGCAACATTTACCTCACCCACATCACCACGAATTAAAACGGTAATCCTTCCCAAATCAGTATTTTCGTACCCAACAAAAGTGATACGCGCAGCTTTGCACATCGCGTCTGCAACTTCCACAGCAGTAGGAACACCATAAACCTCAATCATACCAAGCGCAAAAGTCATCGTAATGGTCGTTATAACCTCGTTATAAGCACTCGTTGTAAGCACTTCAGTGCTTATTCTACGCACAAACCAACAAAAATCATAAAAAAACTTTTTCAACGAGTGCATAAACCAAACCACCCAAACATAAAAGTGAGTGAAGGGAACAAACCCCACAGTAAATAAACTCACTTACAAATTAAGTAAATACAATGAAACTACGTCAATTAACTGGTTCTATAGTTGCTGCCGCTACTCTCTTCACTTCCACCTTACCAGCAAGCGCTAATCCTTTCGGAAATACAAATGGTGGTATATTCAAACCCATCCCCGCAGGAAATACAACTAGCACACCAGCAACCACACCTAACGGTAACAGCGAAGTTCAAGGTTTAGGTGATCATCAATCTTGGGTTGACCAAAAAACATTAGCAAATGACCCACGCGCTTTATGTAGTGATGTTAGCTTAGGTAACAATACTCGTACAAACGCGACTGAACTAGCACTAGCAAACTCTACAAGCACACGTTCAAGTTCTTCGCGAACCCATAAAGATGGTGGTGGAGGTGGTTTCAATGTCCTAGGAATTGTTGGCGCCAATGGTAGTGGTAGTAGCCAAGGTAGCCAAAATAACAGCGATTCCAAAGATACCCGTACCAACCGTAACGAGAAAAACAGCAGTAGTTCCTCCACAGTAGCTCAAGGTAAAAACTGTGATGCATTTGTAAATTCTGCCGCTGCAAGAGATATGAACTTCCAAGATAACCTCACCCGTCGCTACGAAGTTAAAACTGGGCGCCGAGGTCAACAAGTAAATCAACTATTAGAAAACAAATAAATGTAGAGACGTGACATGTCACGTCTCCTACATGTCACGTCTCCTATATGCCACGTCTCAATAAAACCATGAAAATCCACCCAAAATTGATATTTGCCACATGTTTAATATTATCGGCGCCTCATCTACCAGCAAAAGCACAAAAACCAAATCTCACAGGTTCTCAGATTCTCCCCTACATAATAGATAATCTAAATAGCACTAATTCTGTAATTCGTGTACGTTGCTTAACTAGGGATAGAGAAACACGAAATTTTATTCGAGATAGGTTACTGCAAACACCAAATTATATAACTATTGAGGTTGAAGGCAGTTGCCGTAATGTCAAAATCAGATTGCCAAATAACTCCTACACCGACTATGAACCACTGCATGGAGACTATTGGCTTTATCGTGAAGGTTCTGGATGGAATTGGTTAAAAAGTAATTAAAACATATAAAAGACTAAAAAATATGAAAAACCAAATGTTACTGAGTTTAGCTTGTATTTCTTTACTAACTTCTATATTGCCTGCAAATGCTCAAATAGTAAAAACGCCTAGCACACCTGCTAAAACACAAACTCAAGCCGTTGTTAGCCCAAATCAAGAAATTTCAATTCCTCAAGATACAGCAATTATAGTTTCCTTCCCGGCGCCTATCACCGTAGATGTAGGACAAAAACAAGAGTTTCCTTTAACCGTTCCTTTGGCACAAGCAATTCAAGATAGTCAAGGCAATGTATTAGTACCAGAAAATACGCCCGTTACTATTGTTATTAAACCTACCAAGAAAGGCGCCAAAATTATTGCTCAATCATTAGTAGTTAGAGGCAGAATAGTAAAAATTACTGCCGAGAGCCAAGTAATTCCCGGTACTACTATTACTCACAAACGTGCAAACGATAAAGCTGTAGAAACTGGTTCAGTTTTTGGTAGACTGGGCGGTAGTGTTTTGGGATTTGTCGGACAAGGCGACCCCGAACAGTTTGATAGAGGAGCAATGCTAGGTAGTGCAGTCGGTATTGTTTCAGGACTGCGTACCGAAGAAAATACTCGCATCGTCCAAATTCCTCAAAGCAGTGTTTTTGTATTGTCACTCTTGGCGCCTGTTAATTTATCAGCTAAATAGTGCTGTATAGTTAGGACGGGCAGGGATGCCCGTTCCACAAGACAGTTCCACAAGACAGTTACACAAGACAGTTTCACAAGATAGTTTCACAAGATAGTTTCACAACATAAGTTATTTATCTAGTTTTTCATCGACTTCATCCATTACCGCAGTAGCTTTATCGGCTAATGGTTTTACAACTTTAGCTATTGCTTCTTGAATAAATGCTTTTACAAACTCGTCACGACGGTTAAGTTGAAATTGACGCTGTACTACTTCAGTCATTCCACCATCACCCCAGTCTTGGTCATTACGGAAATACTCAATAAAGCTTTTACCTGCAATTCTAGTTAAATAGGCAGCTGTTACACCTTGAATTGCTCTACCTATTACAAATGTACCTACGTTAAGTTGTAGTGCTGTTGATAGTAATTCTAAGGCGCCTTTTACAATTCCCAAACCCGCGATAGTTTTAGCAAGCGAAAGTGCTAGTTCGCGTCCACGTTCGGTGTTTAACTCACAACCGTATACTCGTCCAATTTCTACTACCATTTGGGCGTTTACAGCTGCTGTTGCTAATAAGTCTACTACTGGCAATGGTGTAACAGATACTACACCTGCTCCTATCCATTGAAAGCGCTCGACTATTTTATCAGCAGTACGGCGCCGTTGTGTATCGATAAGTTTACGAGCTTCTTCTCCTAAACGTAGTGATTGTAAGAGAATATTATCGGCAACTAAATCTTCTCCTTCGGCACGTAATATTGCTGCCATTCTTCGTAATAATGGCAACACTTCTGGTTCGGGTTTGATAAGTTCGCCGTTTTCAAGTTCAACAGATTGAGGATTTGCTGAAATTGTTACTACATCGTTTGTTGAAATAAATCCACGTACACGCTCGCGTAACCTTGCGACTATGGCTTCTTTGTCTTCGTCAGTGTATAAATCAGTTTTATTGAGAACGAGAATCGAGCGCTTACCAATTTCTGCTAAAGCTTTTAAAGGTTGATGTTCTGAACGTCGTAAATCGTTATCAACTACAAATAATAATAAATCAGCTTCGGTGGCTAGCTCACGCGCGAGTTGTTCTCTTTCGGTTCCTGCTACTCCTGCTTCTAAAATACCGGGTGTATCGGTTATTAAAATTTTGCGCTCTAACCCTTTCAACCGTAAACAGTAAGTTTCACCTGCGGTAGTTGTACCCATTGGTGCATCAACCCTACCAACCATTCGCCCCATTATGGCATTTACTAACGATGTTTTACCCGCGCTTCCTGTACCGAACACCACAACCTGAATTTCACCACGCGCTAAGTTTGCCTCAATTTCTTTAGATTTACTTAATAACGCTTGACGTGTTACTTCGTCTTGTATTTGAGAAACTTGCTGACGCACAGCTTGCAGTGTTGAAGATGCAGCTTCAGATTTTGCAGCAGGAATTTCGGCAGGTGTAACACGGCGCCTAAGTTTGGTGCGGCGTTTTTTATCACCGTTTTGAATTACGATGACATAGTAAACAAATGCTGCGATTAGTGCCCCAACCAACAAAACAAGCAGTAATAACAGCAAGTTGCCCAATAAAGGAGAAGAGTAAGACAACTGCCAGTAAAGTCGGGAAAGCGAGTCAATCAGCCACAGGCTCATAGCCAAAATGACGATTAAACCTACAATTAGGGTAACTAAGCGCGACAGGGGCATGGATAATTAATACTTGGGGGTGTTATTTCGATTGATGCTCTAATCTTAATAGTTTCTAGCAGTATTCGTAGCAACAAACCCAGTTTCTACTTGAACAATAATTATTAATCGTAGTTAACAATGACAAGTTCTATTTTTTTAGCTGGTGCAAGTCGTGGTGTTGGTAGAGAAATTGCGAAGTGTCTCACCGCACAAGGTCATCATGTAACCGCGCTGTTGCGAAGTGAAGCATCGCGTGCGGAACTTGAAGCAATGGGAGTCTCTGTTATTATAGGTGATGCGATGGCGCCAGATGACCTTAAACGCGCGCTGGGGCAGTCAGAAAAACCAATTGATGTTGTAATTAGTACTATTGGAGGTTTGCCTCAAGATGGCATCAAACCTGATTATCCAGGTAATAAGAATTTAATTGATGCTGCGGTTTCGGCAGGAGTGAAAAAATTTATACTCGTAACATCAATTGGAACTGGAAATAGCGTATCGGCACTTTCTCCTCAAACTTTGGCAGTATTGCAACCAGTATTAATCGAAAAAGATAAAGCTGAACAACATTTAATTAACAGTGGTTTGACGTATACTATAGTTCGTCCGGGTGGTCTAAAATCAGAACCAGCTACAGGAAACGGTGTATTAACCGAGGATATTCGCATTATTGGAAGTATCCATCGTGCTGATGTTGCCGATTTAGTTTGCCGGACTATAAATACGCGCGCAGATAATAAAATTTTATCGGCAGTAGATAAAAATATGTTATTTGGGCAGTTTGAATTCGAGACATTCGATTTGAGCTAATATATTTATTTTCTAATCTCAAGAAGCTTATGACTGTTCGTGCATACTTTGAAGTTACGAAAATTCCAAACTTTCAACCCCCTTTTGATACAATTTTCTTAAAAGTTTTTTACCCAGCAGCACAAATAAGCAACGAAGAGGCCAAAACATCTTTAACTTTACCAGCAGACCCAAGCAAGGCGCCTTTTCCTGTTGTAATTTTGTTTAACGGGTATAACTGCGAAGCTTTTGTATATCAATGGTTGGCAGAAAATCTTGCCGAACGTGGGTTGGTTGTAGTGACATTTAATTTTATTGCAGAAGAGTTTGCTGGAAGTGTAAATCTTACACCTGGTGCAAACTTTGCCGCATCAAAACCCGATGTTTACGGAACTAAAGCAACAAGTGTAGCTTTATCAACGCTGCTGTTTAAACTTGAACAGTTACAAACGCAAGGAGTTCTTGCAGGATTACTAGACTTACAGAATATTATTTTAGGTGGACATTCTGCTGGTGGTAGGATTGCAATTGAAAATGCCAATCCTGAATTATTTGCTCAAGTCGTTGCTTCTTTTGGATATGGAGTACATAGCATGGGGTATATCATGCAAGGTTATCCACCTAGTACTTTGTTACCACTACCAGATAAATTGCCTTTATTACTTCTAGCTGGTACAAACGATGGTGTGATTGCGTCGAACAGTGAAATGTACGGTATTGAAGGAGGAGATGCAATAACACCTGTAATGCGTACTTGGAACGAAGCGATTATAGGTGGTCGAAATGACAGCTATGTTGTTTTATTAGAGGGAGCAAATCATTTTGCAATTGTACATCCTCTAGACTCAACCACCGCTAGAAACTCTGTTGATTTTGCTCCGACCCAACCAGTAGAATCAACTCGTTGGCTAATAGCTGAAATTATAGGCTTATTTATCGGCGCCTATGTTCAAAACCAACCTGGTGCATTAGAATCACTTCAACAGCTTTTAAACGAAAATTCCTTGATTAGTTGGCATTGTAAGTAAAATATATCAACTATTCACCATAAACTTGACATAAAATGGTACGCTTACGGGCGCCGTCTAATTCAAAAAACAAGATAGATTGATAAGTGCCCAACCCTAACTTACCATCCACAATCGGAATAATTTCCGTATTATTAAGCATCATTGCCATTAAATGCGAATGAGCGTTTTTTGGCTCATCCGGTGGAATATTTGGTCTTAAATGTAAATCGTTGTGTAAATAACGGTCGTTTAATGGCGCCAGTTTTTCTAAAAATACTTTAATATCTTGAATTAATCGCTCTTCGTCTTCATTAACAGCTAACGCAGTAGTCGTATGACGAGAAAATACTAATACGTAACCATTTTGTATCGAAGTCGATGCCACAACTGACTCAATTTGTGGCGTAATATTGTGAATATTTATACCTTGATGCGTTTGAATATCAATTATTTTGTTGATTACAGCCATATTAGTTTGATGTAAATACAATTACCAATTTAAAATTATTTACTTTCTTGGCAATTATGTAAAGAATAAATTTGTCATGCTATGTACTGATTAGTACATAAAGGTAATAGTATAATTAACTATGCTTTGTACTAATTTAAACAATCAAATTTTATTTTTATAGCTAAGATATATAGCATTTCATCCTCTGAATAAAAGAATAAACAAAGGTTAATCTAAGCTTAAATTTATATTTTCTAATGATAAATATAAAATATTTTAATCGCTTTTATCGCTAGATAACTATTCAATATAATAAATAAAACACTTGCCAATACTAAATTTCAGACTTTAATCTTACAATTGTATTACTAATTTTGGCATTAATTTTAGTGAGTTAAACCAAAATTAATTTATATAGTTTAATCGCGTGTAACAAATATTCCAAATTATTTTACCCGTCTAAAGATAGATAGTAATTATATGAAGCAAATGTTAAGTTAGTAGCGAAATACACAAACACTCTTAAAACCCATGCCAGATATCGTTGATACCGCAGTAAGCGCAGGTTCATTTAACACATTAGTTGCAGCAGTCAAAGCAGCAAATCTAGTGGATACCTTAAAAGGTGCTGGTCCATTTACAGTGTTTGCACCTACAGATGAAGCTTTCGCAAAATTGCCAGCAGGTACAGTAGACTCACTACTTAAAGACATTCCGAAGCTGACGAAAATTCTCACATATCATGTTGTTCCAGGAAAAGTACTTTCAACAGACGTAGTAAAACTAAAATCAGCTAAAACTGTTGAAGGAAGCGAAGTAAAAGTTGACGCATCCAGTGGTGTGAAAATAAATGACGCTACCGTTACTACTCCAGATGTCGCTGCTGACAACGGCGTTATTCACATCATTGATACAGTTTTGATTCCTGCTTAAGCAAACGCTTAAATAAATAGCAAGTTAATGTGGCAGCAATTATCTATAATTGCTGCCATTATTATTGTTACAGAAACCAGGTTTCCCCACCACTGAACACAACAATCTACATAGGAAACCAAAGGAAACCTGGTTTCTCGGCACCAACGAAAGATTGTGAAGAGTTGAGAGTAAGAAGAGTTTAGGACTGGCGCCTACCCTTACATAAACTGAAATTTTTGCCTTTGAACAGGGAAAAATAATAGTGAAGGTGCTTAAGTACAAGACATGCAACCAAGATTATTAGAAGAAGTGCTTGATAGTAGTACATCTATAAAACGTTTGCGAGAAATATCGAGAGACATTACTACACCAGCAGAATGTCTATATGAATTATTTGAACTTTACTTTTACTATAGTTATATTCTGATTGGTGTAGCTCAGAACCCAAATACACCACCTAATATTTTACAGCAATTATTTAGAAGGTTTCCTAATCAAGTTATAAATAATTGCGTCATTGATTTACTTATATTAGAAAATCCAAATTTTATTAGTAGGCTCTGCGAAACATACTGCGATGTTTTTCGTTATAAAGAGTTGCCATGTGAGGGTACAACACATCTAGTCGCATGTTTTTATATTTATGTTACTCTATAAGTAATTAATTGAAGAACAGGAATTAAGTATGTATATTCCTACCGAGACAGCTTTATTTGAAGAATATGACATCCTGGTTCAGCGTCCAAATGGTGAAATAGTTATGATTGTAGACTTTCGGTTAAGTGACTTGATTAAATATACCGATAGTCTTGAAAAACTTGCCCCTATTCAAGCGAAACAACTAGTTCCTTACGCGATGGTAGTAGACTTTGAAAATATTTTTGTGTTTGATTTAAGACAATCAAACTGGCAAGAACCAATTTTAAAGCTTTCGACGCTTGAAATGCTTCCAGAACAAGCGACATTAATCAAAGAAAAAAACATTTTTGGTTGGTCACTCATCAAATACATCTCATTTTGGCTAGACTACTTAGCTCATCCAAACTATGGAAAAACTGTTCCAGGAGTACGAGAACTAGAATCAGTAGGATTAATGGCGCATATTTTAGATGCAAGAATTCGTGACTTAGATTTGGAGGATTGATTCTTGCTTATCTACATTGAAACTAATTTCATCCTTGGTATTGCAACAGGGCGGGAGATAAGCGCTGACCAACTTTTGTCACGAGCCAATATAGAGCGTAAAATAATGATGAGTTCTATCTGCTTTCTAGAAGCTATAGTTGCTCTTGAAGGACAGCAGAATCAATTGAATAAGCTGATAGAATCTCTAAATATCACTATTGGCGAAATTCAGCGGAGTCCTCAGCAGCGTTCTTCCAATGAAATGTCGGCATTAACTGCATCCAAAGATGCAGCGACTAATTTATTGAATCAACTTAAACCTTCTCTCAGTGCAGCTATAGAAAAAGTTCTTCGCGTTGCAGAAGTTATAACCCCTTCTGTTAATAGCGTACAAAAACGCTTAATAACCCTATTTTAAAACGTAATAAAGCCCTGCGGGATAACCTTATATTGCAATCTATCTTAGACCATGCTATTACACAGTCAGATACTACAAAAGTGTTTCTTAGTAACAATACAAAAGAATTTGGCAATGCGGAAGCGCGGTTTGGTTTAAGAGCATCTGATGTTATGTACTTTTCTAATACAAATAGTTTAATTAGCTGGATTGATTCACAATCTTAAATTAAATTAGTGTGTAATTGTGGGATGGGCATCCTTGCACGCCCTTTAATATGTGACAGCTTGTTTATTTGACGGGCAGGGATGCCCGTTCCACAAGAAACTAATTATACATTTCACAAGAAACTAATTATACATTTCACAAGAAATTAATTATACATTTCACAAGAAACTAATTATACATTTCACAAGAAACTAATTATACATTTTATAAGAGATTTATTCTACAAGAAAGTTTTAAAAGACAGGCGCCTTTGTAGTGTATGTGCCTAGTAATACCAACAATGTGTATGTAAAAGAATACACTATAAATACATACGTGTCTGAATGACGGCGACTTGACTCACCACTGTAGAGGACAAGGAAAATTACGATGCATCAAACTCCTCTGGAACAGGCTATTGATGTGACGGCGCCACCTGAGTTGCTAGGGCAGTTGGCTGTTAATGATGATGTTGCTGTTCGTAAGGCTGTAACAATTAACCCAAATACATCTACTGATGTATTAATAAGTTTGGCGGATGAATTTCCGAATGCTTTTTTTAGTAACCCTGTATTGTCGCTATTAATACTAGAAAATCCAAATTTTGTTGTAGAAATACCTTATTGGACTTTAATTAATCTTTTACGACAACCAAATGTGCCTGATTTTTTCTTGTCTGGCGCCGCAATGCATTCCAACCCCGAAGTGTTGCGTGTGGTGGCAAAGCACTATCAAACTCCATTATCAGCTTTGGAGATGATGGCACGTTGTAAAGACTCTAATTTGGGAATGATTATTGCCCAGCGTCAAGATGTTACAGAACAAATTTTACTTATACTTGCTGAACATGGCACTATTGCTGTGCGTTTGTATTTAGCTAAGTACCATAAAAGTTATAGCAGTATTTTAGAAACACTCGCTCTTGCGCCTGAACCAAATTGGAGTTTTCGGCAACAAATTCATTATAAACTTGCTAAAAACTCTAGCACTCCTTTAGAAATTATAAAAAATTTACTTAAAGAAAATGATAAAAAAGTAAAACTCGCAATAGCTGCACGCGCTGATTTAGCTATCGACTTAATTATTGAGTTGGCACTCGATTATAGGTTACATATGATGAACTCGCTGGCACAAAATACCTATATAAGTGCTAGCGTACTACGTAGATTAGCAAATCATGGTACACTACGAGTGCGACAAATGGTAGCAAGGCACCCAAATACGCCGCAAGCTGTGTTAGTTAATGCAGTTTCCGAACCAGAACTGTGTCGGTTTGTTGCTGCAAATCCAAGTGCGGGGGAAAATTTACTTTACCAGTTAGCTCAAAATAATCAGCATGAGGTTTTAGAAGCTATTGCAGCAAACCCCAGTACTCCTGCATCTGTTCTCAAACATATAGCTGAGACTCGCGCGCACGATTTATTAGTTGCACAGCATCCAAATGCGAATCGTGAAATATTACAGCAAGTATTATGGCGCCTAGCAATGGATGAGCGGTTGTCTGTTCGCAAGTACGCTGCCAAGCATCCCCATACACCTATAGATATTTTAAGAATGTGGATGCGAAAAGAACCACAACTGCGTGTGTGGATAGCTCAAAATCCGAGTCTCCCTGTGGATATGCTCGAAGTTTTAGCACACGATGTATCACCAAACGTTCGGTTATCTGTCGCTTGCAATCCTAGTACACCACATTATGTACTGGAGAAATTATCTTTTGACGCGGAAGTTGAAGTTAGACGGGCAGTAGCGAGCAATATTAAAACCCCTGATAATGCTTTAGAAATATTAGTAAAAGATTGGCAATGTTGTACATTTTTGGCTCAAAACAAGAATGCACCTGCTAAGGTGTTGGAGTATTTAGCAGGTTTGACAGGATTTAATTGGCTGTTGCTTGCACATCCAAATACTTCAGTAGAAATGCGGCAGACATTAATGACAGCATTCGCTAAAAGTTACATTGAGTCCGACCGTCTTTATGCTACCCAACACCCTGATACACCAGTTGAAATTTTAACCGAGTTAAGTAAGGATAAAAACTTAGAAATTCGCATTGCAGCACTTCAGGCTCTTAAAAAACCCAATACCTAACTGAAATTAACATATGACCCCTAGCCAACTCAAAACATATTTAAATAGCTTGGTTGCCAAAAATCTACAAATCAGCACGATGATTTGGGGTCCTCCAGGTATTGGTAAATCTAGCATTGTCGGGCAACTCACACGAGAACACGAAATTGATTTTGTTGATGTGCGTTTGTCACAACTGGCGCCTACTGATTTACGTGGACTACCTGTTGCAGAAGATGGAATTTCTAAGTGGTTTCCACCAGAATTTTTACCTCGCGATGGTAAGGGTATCTTTTTTCTAGATGAATTAAATATGGCGCCTCCTGCAATGCAAGGTGTAGCGCAGCAATTAATTTTAGACCGTCGAGTCGGTAGTTATACTGTCCCAGAAGGATGGTTTATTTGGGCTGCTGGAAACCGTAAAGAAGACCGTGCAGCAGTATTTGATATGCCGGCGCCGTTAGCAAATAGATTTTTGCATTTGGAAGTCGAAGTAGATTTTGATAGCTTTAAAGCCTACGCATTAGAAAAAGGTATACACGAGCAGATTATTGCGTTTCTCTCGTTCCGCTCTACACTGCTACACAAAATTGACCCTCAGCAACCAGCGTTCCCAACTCCACGTTCTTGGGAAATGGCAAGTCATTTACATTATGCCGAACTTGATACTTCACCTGCTGTTGGCAAGGGTGCAACTGCTGAATTTATGGCTTATTTGGAAGTTTACCAAACTTTACCAAGCTTGGCGCCTATTCTTGAAGGTAAAGGTAGTAAAATAGCCTTTCCTAAAGAACCAAGCGCACGGTATGCAACAGCTATTGGTTTAACAGTACGCGCAGCAGATGCAAAACAAGGATATAACGCTTACAAATGGCTGAGTAATAAAGCTACAACCGAATGGGTACAGTTTTTTATAGCTGACTTGCTACCAATAATGCGTAGTAAAGGACATATGGGTGTTTTTGCGATTTTAGCTAAAGAAGACAACGATTTACAGAAATTTATTCAGGAATATTACCAGTTAATTGGCATGAGCAAGTCCTAAATCTTATATTTTATGACACAAGACATCCAAAAACTTATTAGTGCTTCAGTTATCCGGTTGCGAACAAAGTCACCGTTTTTTGCGACTTTGGCATTGTTCGCACGTTTTATTAATGCTCCCCATTATCAAACTGCTGCAACTGACGGTAAGGATATATTTTACAATCCTGAATTTTTCCTGGCTCTACCACCTGCACAACTCGATGGAGTCTTGCTACACGAGGTATTGCACGCTGCATTACTCCATGTACCGCGTCGAGGTGTGCGCGATGCTATATTATGGAACTTCGCTGCTGATATTGTTATTAACGGTATTATTATGCAGCAAGGTTATTTTGAACTACCAGCAGGTGGTTTACGTGACCAGAAGTTAGAACATCTTAGCGTTGAGGAAATATACGAAATTCTTTCTAAAGACGCAGAAAAGTACAAGAAGATGTGGGAAGCTGCTGGTGGTGATGGGCTAAGTGATTTACTTGAAGGTTCAGGAGAAGGTTCAGAAGAAGGTGACGAAAACGATAGTATGTCTAGCGCGCGTAGAGCAGCACTAGAAGCACATTGGCGTAATGCGCTACAACAAGCAGCAGTAATTGCTCGGTCATCGAAACAAGGTACGATACCCGCAGGTATTGAGCGCGAATTAATGAACGCTACAACACCACAAATAGACTGGCGCTCGTATTTATGGCGTTATTTAGTTCAAACACCAAATGACTTTACTGGTTTTGACCGTAGGTTTGTAGGACGTGGACTATATTTAGAAGCACTACAAGGTGAATCTGTAATAGTGTACGTTGCAATTGATACTAGTGGTTCAATTGGCGGTCAACAACTAAAGTTATTTTTAAGCGAAGTTAGTGGCATCTTGCGCTCTTATCCTCACCTCAAGTGCGAATTATATTACGTCGATGCTGATGCTTACGGCCCCTACGAACTTAGTCCTGATAGTGACTTTCCGAAACCACAGGGAGGAGGAGGTACATCATTTATACCCTTTTTTAACAAAGTATCCGAACGTTGGGACGGACACGCACAAGCGGTATGCGTTTATTTAACTGATGGATATGGGTGTTTTCCAGAAAAGGCGCCTCAACTACCAGTATTATGGGTAGTCACACCAGGTGGAATGAATTTAGAACAATTTCCGTTTGGCGAAAGCGTTCGTTTATTATCTGCCTAAAGGTGTCCCTAGAAACCGGGTTTCTACGTAAAATAGTCGTTTTTATTATAGATATTGATAAAGAAACCCGGTTTCTTTGGGTTGATGAAAATTTGATGAAATTATATTCTCGACTTTGTAAAACTTGTCGGGAATATAATTATTATTAAAATTCCTGGGAATAATAAAGGGTAAGACCAACCAAGCCTTTAATTATTACTCATCAAAATGAAACAAGCTATTGATGCGACTACCTCTTCTGAGGAACTTAGAAAGCTAGCGAACACTTATAGCGGAGCAGTTCGTAAACTCATTGCTAGCAACCCGAATACACCACCAGATTTACTTATAGAATTATTTATCGAATTTCCGCATCAAGTTCTAAATAATCCTGTAATTGAGTTAATTTTGCTCGAAAATCCTGATTTCTTCAAAGAATTATATCAAAATAACCCCTATATCTTCAACGAAGATGCATTACCGTCCTTATTTATTGAATGGGCAGTAAATTGTTCAGATGAAGGAATACGTAAAACTATCGCAAGCAATGAAAACACGCATCCATCATTTTTAGAGCAGCTTGCAAAAGATATAAGTATAGATGTACGCGGTAACGTCGCCGAAAATCATCGCACCAACAGCAATACTTTACAAAAGCTAGCAGAAGACAAAAGTAAAAAAGTTCGTCTAGCAGTTGCAGAAAATCCAAATACTCTCAAATGCGCGCTATTAAAGTTAGCAACAGACAAATGTTACGAAATTCGTAGTAAAGTAGCAGCACACACTAAAACACCTAGTGGTGTACTAGAAAAATTAATTCAAGATAGCAACGGTATAGTACGGTTTGGCGCCGCGAAAAATCCTAATACTCCCCAACATTTAGTTAACAAATTACTTGAAAAGTTAATTAAACATGACACTAGTATAATTCAAGAATATAAACTACCCGAATCATTTCTAGAATGGGCAGTCAATCATCAAGACACAAATATACGTGTAGCTGTAGCGTGCAATTCTAACACACCCCAAAGCTTATTAATGCAGCTAGCACAAGATAAAGAAACTTGCGTGCGTACTGCTGTTGCTAAAAACTCTAAATCTAGTCGAAAAACTTTGACCAAACTTGCTCAAGATGAAAACGAAACGATTTGTTTTATAGCAGCTTGGACACTCCAAGAACGTTCTGACTATTACTACTTTGATTATGACGAAAATCAATTTTAATATTTATTTAGCAATTAAAATTTATTAAAATATCTTTTTGTTTTCATGATAACAATTTAAAATAATCAAGTCGAATTGGTGTGTTATATGACTCTAGATAGAAGCCATCTACTCAAAAATATAGCTAGTGATAACGAGTTTTATGTTCGTCGTTAAGTTATTAGTAACCCAAATGTAACTGAAGAGATTTTAAAATTATTGATTAAAGATAAAGATAACTTTATTTGTTATAAATCAGCACGTAAACTACTTCCATTAGTTAGTGCATTGCAAAATGAGGATAATGCTTATTACATAGAGATGTCAAAAAATTTGATTAAAAAATTTACTCCCCGTTTTAGGTAACAATAGGTATACTCAATAATCAACACCACGTAGAGACGTTACATGTAACGTCTCTACATTGATAATTATATAACTAACTAATGAGGCTGGGAACTTAATTTAATTATAGTTTGTCGTAATATTGCGGAGATTAATATTCTTGATATTTATTAACATATTATATTTCCGTAAAAATACAAAGGTGATTTGAATGAATATGTGACAACTTAAAATCACAGGCTTTGTTATATATCATTTTTGATTTTTGTTTATGCTAAACTCTTCCAATTTGCTTGCACTCGTACATCAAGCAGCTAGCGAAACTACATCACATATAAGCTTGGAAGAGTTAGCGTCTATGGCTCCTGAACTCACGCGCGTTATAGCTGCAAACATATGCACTACTCCAAAAATTTTATTTTCACTCAGCAATAATAAAGATTATGAGACGCGCAAAGCTGTAGCTAGTAACCCCAATACTCCCACAGAAATATTGTTTCAATTAGGGATAGAATTTCCATACGAGTTGCTCGAAAATCCAGTATTCTCACTGTTGTTATTAGAAAACCCGCTCTTTTTTCAAGAATTACCCGAAGATACTCAAGCTAGTTTACTTAAATTAAAAGTTATTCCAGATACATATTTACAGTGGGCATTAAGTTATAGGCGCCCAAAAACCATGTTTGCTGCGGCAATGAATCCTAAACTAACTAGAGATGAATTATGTAAGTTGATATACGAAGCAGGTAGTAACTGGTCAACTTCACAAGTACCAAATGTCGCCAAGTTACATGTCAACTGGATAGGGGAAATGAAAGCTGGATGGCAAGAAGCAGCTTTTGCGGTGGTTCAAAAACACCAGTTAGTCAAAGATAATATCCTACACGATGAAGCTTCTGAATATAGATTGTGGCAACTCGGCATTATTCCCCAAGCTTTTTTGATGGGATTACATCGTAATACGTTAGTACAAATAGCCCGTAACCCTTATACTCCTGTAGAAATTCTCGAAGCGCTGTTAAAACCAAAAACAGCGACTAAAAAAATGCGTGTAGCAATTGCCAATAATTTAAATACTCCCGTTCATCTTTTAGAACAGCTTGCGGGTGATGATGATGCGTGGGTACGTCAAACTGTTTTCCAAAATCCTAGTACTCCAAATGCTATCTACAAATTATTTTACGAGTACGAAGCCGCAATTCAAAATCCTGATACGAATGGCGCCACTTTAAGCGAAATTGTCAAACGTGACTGGGAGTATACACGAACGGGTGTGGCATCTCATCCAAACACCCCTCGCGAAATATTAGTAAAACTTGCCTATAACAAATCGTGGAAAGTTCGTGCGGCAGTTGCCAGTAACAAAAGCGTTCCTACAGAAGTGTTGGAAATACTTATAGAAGATAAACGCTTAGGAGTTTGCAATGCAGTGGTTCGTAACCCCATAACTCCAGCATGGCTATTAGTAAGAATGCTGAATAACTACAAATGCTACCAACGTCAAGATATTGCCAAGCACCCCAATGCGACACCAGCAATTTTAGAAATACTCGCACGGGATGCAGATTGTTATGTACGTGTAGAAGTAATTAAAAATCCCAACACCTCAATTGACCTACTAACGTATTTGGCAAACGATAGAGATTTTTACGTTCGTAATAATGTTGCAGCAAGTTCTAGAGCATCAGAAACCTTACTAGCACAGTTAGCTAACGATGGCGAATATATGGTGCGTCAACATGTAGCGTACAATATTAAAACCCCAATTGAGATTTTGAGAAAATTGGCAACCGATGAAGATAATAACGTTCGCTGTGCAGTTGCCGAAAATCCCAACACCCCTGATGATGTGTTAACGCAGTTAGAAAAAGATCAAGTCGATTGGGTAAAAGCTAGGGCAATGATATTCCGTCAAACAAAGTCACTCACCCTAGACTCCAATTCTTCAACTTGCCAAAATAACACTTCAATTGCCGCAAATCCTAATACCCCTATCGAAATTTTACTCGAACTGGCGCCGAGCGATAGCTACCAAGTATATTTACTATCGATTCAAAATATATGTCGGCAAATGACGATACACTCAGATATCCCTGCGTATCTTTTAGAAAAATGTGCCACAATTAACACACTTGAAATGCAAATTGCCTTAGCACGACATCCAAATATACCCGAATCTATTGCATCAAAATTTGCATCAAGTCAATCAGTACGCTTGCGTCGGTTAGTCGCGCGAAATCTTAATCTACCACCATCCGTGCGAGAAAAACTCTTGCAGGATAAAAACCAAGATGTGCGATCTTCAGCACTCGTTGGGTTACTCGAAACAAAAAATCATCCACACACCGAGTTTTTACAGCAATGGCAAGCAGTGCAAAATTTGAATGCATCAAGTCAACTACTCATAGAACAAGCACAAAGTCAATGGGTAACAATCAAAGAAGCTGTAGCACTTAACACAAATTCAGCAATGATTGTCTTTGATACTTCTGAAAAGCAAGACAAATTAAATCGCAGTAAAAGCAACGCTCCCGTCACCTTGCTAGAAAAGTTAGCAACAGACGAACATATCTCTGTAAAATTAGCAGTCGCCAAAAACTCCAACACTCCAGCAAACGTACTAGAAATGCTTGCCAATAACCCCAAATCAAATAACCTAATACACCTTGCAGCAGTAAAATCTCTAATTCAACATTACCCAGAGCAATGCCAACCATATATAGAAAAATTTATTACTACTACCTCTTACCCTTCACTCTCAAACTTTTTTATATTACTACACCATCAGGCGCCAAGCGATCTACTAGTAAAACACCATCGCTCATCATCCTGGTTAGAAAGATACGCAGTAGCAACAAACCCCAACACACCGCAACACATCCGCAAACTCCTAACAGAAGACGCAAATCGTATCGTGCGTGCAGCAGCAAAAGCTTTTTTAAGTGCTGAGTAGAAAGTGCTGAGTGCTGAGTAAAGTAAAGAGTTACTACTCAGCACTCAGCACTCAGCACTCATTACTTGGTATGCTTAACTTCAACAACCGTATGAACATTACCACGTGGAGTAAAATCAGCTTTAACAGTTACCTCCAAAGGGTCACAAGCTGCAACAAAATCATCAAGAATTAAATTTGCCGACTCCTCGTGAGAAATATACCTATCGCGATAACTATTTATATAGAGTTTCAGCGCTTTCAACTCCACTACCTTGGCATCAGGAATATAGCTAATATAAATAGTGGCAAAATCAGGATAGCCAGAAAACGGACACTTACACGTAAATTCCGGCAAAGTAATATTAATAT
The DNA here is from genome assembly GCF_003991905.1 of Dulcicalothrix desertica PCC 7102. Classification (GTDB taxonomy): domain Bacteria; phylum Cyanobacteriota; class Cyanobacteriia; order Cyanobacteriales; family Nostocaceae; genus Dulcicalothrix; species Dulcicalothrix desertica. Next base: position 366,179 of record NZ_RSCL01000004.1, read on the forward strand.
TATACCTTCTACCTACACGTGGATTCGGGAACGTAATTAACTGACCCTCAGCAATTTCACGCTCACCATATTTTACAGATTGAGTCGGCGCCTCTTCAATAGACTGTGTTGTTATCTCAGGTGATAAGTTACTCATACTAAATACTGCTTAACATAATTTAATATAATAACTTAAACACAACTCATAACTCCTAAATAATAACTCAGCACTCAGCACTCATCACTCATAAACGTCTTCTTGTTCCCAATCAGGACAAGTTGAATCTTCTACACCACTGGGATGCATCCCACAAACTAATAAAGTACCACCATACGCATAGCCATGATAATGCTTACAACCTATACACGCTGTATTTTTCTCTGTTGTTGCATCTACTGAATATGGAAACGCTGGGTCAAAATTATCACTTGGTATATCATCCAATTCCCAATAAATTTCTGAAAGTGGTTCGACAATATCTTGCAAGTACTGGTCAACCTCTGTAGCGATACTGTTGTGTACCTGCTCGCTCAACTCTTCAGTAAATTCAAAAAATGTATCTACCACTTCTGTCATTCCTATAAAGAAACGCTCTACTTCGTCAGTCAGTGTTTCCATTAGTTGCCACAAGTCTTTCTGCCAATTTTCCATAGAATTTCAAGTCCTCATCGACTCAATAGCGGAAAAAATAGTGTTGCTCGTCTAAATAGTAATTCTACAGACTATTTCAACACCAATACAACACTATTACAACACTGCTTTTAAATTCGAGCATGAGGATTACAACCCAATATTTGTATCAAAATACACTTAATATCTTGAACAATTTACTGTTCACGCTGTAAACGCCGTAATTCCTCTTGCATTTGCTTAACTTGGTCGCGTAGATTATCGACTTCTTCAACTGGCGCCTCTTTTGCAGAAGATTGAGTTTGAGACACTTCTTCATCTTCTTCTAAAATTTCTATTCGCCGGGGTTCATTGGTCGAGGTACCCGAATCTTTTGTAGAAGCCTGTTCTTGCTGGGCTTGCTTCATCATATCTTCGACAAAGCGACGACCTTCTTCGGTAGTCATTTCGCCGCGTGCTACCATTTCATCTGCCAGCTTTTGAACTTGCGAGCGCAATTCTGAAAGTTTTCCACCTGCTTTTTCACCTGCGTAAGAAGCTAGTCCTACACCCAGATAAAAAGCTTTTTGTACTAAGTCTCCAAAACCAGCCATTACTGACTTTTATCTTTGTATTTAATATAAAATTTTTTTTGGGGACCGGGGTCTACGCCTACTACAAGCATCCCGTATTGCTGCTATCTTCCGATCCTGACAAAATTTAGGCGTTGCGGTTGCATAGTCCCGGTCTTCCCATAACTATAGCATTAAATTTCAAATAATTTCAAAAAATTTGTACAAAAATTATTTATTCTACGACAAGGCGCCATTCGTATAACTGATAATCAACGCAGCCGTTTTTAATTAAGGGGTCTTCGGCAACAATAGCTTGGGCTTGTTCCATCGACTCTGCCTCAAAAATCATCATTCCCCCACCCCTTTTAGCCCAATATCCACTTTTTGCTTTGTGTCCACGTGCAATAAGTTCACGGACATATGTATGGTGAGCAGGTACATATTGGTCAAAAGTTGACTTATCAACCTTACCTTCCTCTATCTTCACAAAAATCGGCATATACTTTGTCCTAAATCTAATCCTATATGACGTACCAACAGATATCTTAGTAAAGCGTGCCAACAGATATCTTAGTAACTACGTACTCATAAATATCCCTCTAGGCCTGTAAGGGCGGGTTAACAGACATCCTAAAACGTAACTAAATATCTCGTAAACCCGCCCATACCGACAAACCCGCCCATACCAACAAACCCGCCCATACAACATGCATAGCTACTATATCGCCCTGATACCGCCAAACTACATCCTAGAGCATGTAAACCAAGTCATACAGTACTTTGCTGACAAATACAACAGTCGTGGCGCCTTAAGGTCTCCACCTCATATCACCTTACAACCTCCATTTAAATGGGATGAAGCCAACATTACCAAGTTGGAACAGCATCTGACAAATTTCGCATCCAGGCGAACGCCCGTACCTGTAACATTAAACCAATACGGTGCCTTTGCACCGCGCGTTATATATATAGATGTTGTCAACACTCCAGAGTTAACGACGCTGCAATTAGATTTAATGACTTATATGGAGTCAATAGGTATTTATGACCCAAACACCAAAACTCGACCTTTTGTACCACATATGACAGTAGCATATCGAGACTTGACGAAACAAAACTTTAAGGTAGCTTGGCAAGAATTTGAGCATCGTCAGGTAAATTTTGAATTTGGCGCCGATAATATTTGTTTACTACTGCACGATGGTAAGCGTTGGAACGTTTTATCAAAATTCCAATTTAGTTAAATTTATCCGTAAATATATACATATAGGTTGTAGTGATTGATATCAAAATTCATACAACAGGAAGTTGATTAATAAGAACTTCTATCTGAAGTAAGAATTTATTCGTTCACATTATTATAATTATTGTAAAAATATCATGTTAAATTTAGTAAGACCATCAATGCAAGAATCCGCGACCAATTCTAATACAAAAAAGGTTACTATTAAAAATTGGAAAACTACAGCTATCGGGTGTGTATTATGTTGTAGTGGCTTTGTGGCATTTTCACCAAGTACTTTCGGTGGAGAACAGGCGCCTTTGGTTCAAGTATGTAAATATATTACTTCAGGAGGATTAGCAGTTCTAGGTATAAGTGCCAAAGATTTTAATGTTACTGGTAAAGATAAAGAGTAATTAAACGTAAAAGTTATATCTAGAAATAATTTTGAAGCATTGTATTAAAACCTATTTTATATTGTAAGTAGATATATTATTAATCTTAGAAACCGGGTTTTTAACAATAAATCCGGTTTCTTTATAATATTGGGAGCAACAATTATGTCAGACCCAACTAAGCCAACAGTGTCAGAAGATTCTACTCAGACTTCAACAAATGTTGCAAAAAATGCAGTAGTCAAGAATTGGAAAACAACCTCTGTTGGTGTAGTACTTGCAATAACTGGCTTTATCGCATTCTCACCCAAGAATTTTGGTGGAGACCAAGCAATAATTGTAGAACTCTCAAAGTACATACATATGGGAGGACTAGCTGCACTTGGTATTGTTGCTAAAGACTATAACGTTAGTGGTGGGAGTAATAGATAGCACTAAAGTACTAATTACTATTTGGCCCCATTTGGACGTTGAATAATTGTCTCCATCACTCGGCGCCTATTTTTTGGGTCGATAGCAACTAATCTAATATATTCATTGCTAAAGTCACCCAAAGATGACTCGATAGCAGAAACTAGATCGGACGCAGCGCTAATTTCTCCTACTGTACAGCTTTGCCATGAACCCATTTTAAAACGGCGTTCGTCAACGTGTTCAATACCTATTTTGTAACCCTTAGACAAGATTTCGCGAACTAGTTCTTGAGTCTCTAAGGTGAGATGAGTGCTGGGTGCTAGCTGTGCATTTTCTGTATATTGCTTGTAGTATTCTCCGTTATTTATAAGGGGTGTTGTAACTGGGTTTAAAGATGGTGCATTTGAAGGTGAATGATATGGTGTGCCAACTGGGAGCTTAGGCGCCGAATTAGCTAGCATTCCAACACCAGCTACAACTGGCGCCATAATCGGGGCGTGATGAGTTTGTTCCTCAACTACCTCTACAACATGTTGTTTGTATGGTGTGCCCAATGGTGTTGCAGCAGGCGCCTTAAATGGTGTGCCAGATGGTAGTTTAGGCGCCGAATTAGCTAGCATTCCAACACCAGCTACAACTGGCGCCATAATCGGGGCGTGATGAGTTTGTTCCTCAACTACCTCTACAACATGTTGTTTATATGGTGTGCCAAGAGGCGTTGCAGCAGGTTGTCTGTATGGTGTGCCAGATGGCAAACTCGGCGCCGAATTAGCTAGCATTCCAACACCAGCTACAACTGGTGCCATAATAGGCGCCGACCTATCTGGTGCTACAGTTGGTGTGTTAAATGTTGTTGTTACAACTTCTGTAACACCCACATCATTACTGTAAATTGGCGCTGGTAATGCTTCTACCCTAGATACAGCTTTACGCGAAAACAATCCACGATTATATTCTTCTACTAATTTAGAATTTTGTACGCGCTGTTGTTCTCCTACCATCAAATTACCCATTTCAATCAGGTACGGTAATTTAAAGTTGGGTTTTCTAAATTGTGGCGGACCTTCAACACTGTTAACTACCCGCTGCGATACCTTCTCTATACCAATTTCATGAATAAAGTGCCGGATTTGTTCGTCGTAAATGCGAGAACGCAACGCGCTGAAAAAGTCAATAGACTGATTAATAAAGGTATCAACAAACTGTTCAATTTCACGACGCGATAATCCATCAGATTCATAAATTCCACCGACAATACCAACTTTGTCATCACGGTCAGGTTCCCAATAGAACTTCTCCATGCGTCCATCGCGTACTAAAGGCGCATACAGTGTAGAGAAATCATTACCCGTAACAATAATTGGTATTCTAGGTAATGGCGTTGAGTCGTAACTACCCGGAAGTTGTACATCTGTTGGATTATCCGCAATATTCATTAATGTCGCGTTGACCAACTGCGTATTAACCGTATACTGTGTTCCTTCATCAAAACGTCCGGCGCCTGCATCCAAATCATTAATCATTAGTACGCACATCTTACCGCGTACTTTAGTTAACTCAGCAGTTTCTCGATAGCGTAACCGAATCAAGCGTGCAGGGTCGCCAGCATCAGGACTTTCTAACTCACCCCCAGATATCAGGGTGAATTCAATACCCATTCTCTCAAAAACTAATTCGCATTGGAACGATTTTCCTTCACCCTTACGTCCGTGAATACCCAAAATCAACGGAACGCGCACAGCAGGTAGATTTAAGAAATTTTTAGTAATGTGTACAGCAAGTTTATCTAGAAATTTCGGAGCGATGTAATAACCCATGACCTAACCAAAAAATAGCAGTCTTAAAACAATGTTAAGTTGTATCGGCAGCTACCGCTCACTTTATTTTAGTAGCACAGGGTTAAGTTATGTGTCTCAAGGGCACCTGACCAACTCGAAATTTCTAACAACTACTCCTGGTTAGAGACTTAAAGTAAATATATTATGCCTTCTGGAATATATAGTCTTGTGGAATGGGTATCCCTGCCCGTTCCATAATAAGAATAAAAATGCATACCTTACAAAATGTAGTATTCACAATTATTTCTTTTGATTAGCAATTTGACGAACTAGCTTAATCTCGCGCCTCAGTAATTTCTGCAACATCTTCAATTGTCATCCCATAATCAAGTAACTTAGGCGCCATTGCCAGTTTAGCCTTTTGTTCGGTTACAAAGTTAATCTCTGTGAAACTGATACGTATACTTTTACTGAGAAATAAAGAAACCGGGTTTCTGTTTAAAAGAAACCCGGTTTCTATAACCGCCATTAAAAAGCTTGAATCCACTCTTTAATTGTGTACTCAGTCCAAATGCCATTTTTCCAGTATGGGTCATTTTCGACTAATTGACGCACGATGTCTTCGCTTTCAGCTTCGTAAATACCAAAAACTTTTGTGACATCTTTTGTAGGCCCAATTGTAATTAGTACACCCGATTCTTTTTGTTGTGCTAGTCCATCAAGATGTGCTTGACGATGTGGCGCCCGTTTTTCTAAAACGTCTTCGCAGTAACTTCCCCACATGATATATTTAGTCATGATTCCTAACTCCTAACTCCTAACTTCTCAAGTTAACGCCAAATTTTTCAACCAAGGTGTCACGAACTTTTTGGTGTACGGGTTCGATATCTTTGTCGGTGAGTGTCCGTTCGTTTGACCGATATACGAGACGAAATGCTAAACTTCGTTGTCCTGCTGGGACGTTTTCTCCTCGGTATTCGTCGAATAATTCTACTGACTCTAATAAGTCTTTACCTGATGCTCTAATTGCACGTTCTATTTTTGCAACGGTAAGTTCAATAGGAGCAAAGAAAGCTATATCACGGTCGGATGCTGGGTAGGTTGAGTATGGTTTGAAGCCTGGAACTAATATTTCTTCACTATCTAATGCATCTAGTAATACATTTAAATCGAGTTGAAATACGTAAACTGCATCTGGTAAGTTCTCTTCTCTACGTAATTGAGGATGTAGTTGGCCGAATGTACCGAGTCGATTGCTACCAACCCATAGTGAAGCTGTACGTCCGGGATGCAAGCGAGGGTCGCGATTATCTGGTTGGTATTCGACGTGCAAGCTCATTTGTTGGAAGATATTTTCTAGTACTCCTTTGGCTTCGTACCAAGTCATCGGCGCCTCAGAACCTCCACGTGCCCATCTACCAACGCTAGTATCACCACCGAGAATTCCACCTATTGCTTCGGCTTCTTGCAACCCGTTTTCTTCTTGCCAGAAAATTTCTCCAATTTCAAACCCATTAAGGGCGCCGTTTCCTTGTTCGAGGTTAAATTGAAAAGCATTAATTAAACCACCTATTAAATCGGTTCGCAATGCTGAATACTCAGCAAGTAAAGGATTGCTTATTACTATTTGACGTTCTTCTCCTGGTTTGACGAGCGAATAATGAATTAACTCGGTTAAACCGGCGCCACGCATTGCATAACGTAATTTGCGTAGCATTTCCTGCTCGAACGGCAAATAACCACCTTCGGCTGTTTCTGGCAGAGTATCACAAAAATTATCGTAACCGTAAAGGCGAGCAATTTCTTCAATTAAATCGATTTCTCGTTCTAAGTCGCGGTAACGATATGGGGGAACAACAACATTCCAAGTTTTATCTCCTGAAACAGTCAGCTGACACCCTAACGCTGTTAAAATTCTTTCTACATCACTCGCTTGTAGTTCGCCACCCATATCAGCATCGTCATCCGCACGTGTTGGTCCAAGTAACTCATTTACACGGTCTAAACGTAAACTAATTGTGTGACTCCATGTTGAAGGGTCTTGGCGAGTATCTACTGTTTTTTGAGCAACAATTGTACCGCCAGCAAGCTCAGTAATCATCGTCAATGCACGACGAGTAGCTGTTTCTAAACCTGCAAAATTTATACCGCGTTCATAACGTGATGACGCTTCGCTTCTTAAACCCACACTTCGCGAAGACCGACGAATTGCTACGTTATCGAATAATGCTGCTTCTAAAACGAGGTTTTGCGTACCTTCATAAACTTCGCTTTCCTCACCACCCATTACACCAGCAAGGGCAACAGGTTTATCACCAGCAGTAATTAATAAATTTTGTGTGCTGAGAGTGCGGGTTTGTCCGTCGAGAGTCTTGAGAGTTTCACCCGCACTCGCAAATCTAACTCCAATCGTTATATTGTCACTACCCCCAATTGTTTTTAAGCGTTCGCGGTCAAATGCGTGTAGCGGTTGTCCCCATTCTAGTAATACGTAGTTAGTAATATCTACAACATTATTAATTGGGCGTGTACCTGCCGCGCGGAGCTTTTGCTGTAACCAATCAGGTGACGGTGCAATTGTAATGTTTTCTATTACCGTTCCAATATAACTAGGACAAGCCTTAGATTCTTCTACCTTTAAATTTAAACCTGGCGCAGCTTTTCCTGTTATCTCAGGTGGTTCGGGTATTGATAGTTTCGCATTTGTAAGGGCAGCAACTTCGCGTGCAATTCCAACCATACAAAGTGCATCTGCACGGTTAGCTGTTGCCGTCACGTCTAACACGACATCATCAAGTCCCAATAGAGGACGTACATCGCTGCCTAACTGCAAATCTTCGTTTTGAAAAATGTGGATTCCATCTACATCTGTAGGTAATCCCAATTCCTTTAATGAACAAATCATGCCGTTAGAAGGCACTCCCCGTAACTTTGCAGGCTTTATTTTTAAATTTATATTTGGCAGAAACGTACCAACGGAGGCCACTGGTACAAGTATATCGGCACGGACATTTGAGGCGCCGCAAACAATATTTAAGGTTTCACCCGTACCAATATCAACTTGGCAAACGCTTAATCTATCGGCATCAGGGTGCTGTTCACGTGCTATAACACGTCCAACTACCACACCCGATGCCCACGTGCGACGGTCTTCAATATCTTCGACTTCAAACCCTGCCATAGTGAGGGTTTGAGCTAATTCTTCAGGAGTTTGTTTGATCTCGACTAGTTCCCGTAGCCAATTCAACGAAATACGCATTTGATTTTGCTTGTGCGATTGGGGTAGCTTTAATAGTAAGGCACTGTCTATTCTAAAACGATTGGGCGAACGAGCTTCATATGTTTGCATTTTTCGCACGCTTCAAAAGGATTATTTGGCGCCACCCGTTAAGGTCAAAAATTTCACCCCTATTTACCACACGAGACGTATTTCACTTTGAGTGTCCTTTATCACAAAATTAAATATATATCAAATACAGCGCCTGAATGCCTTCATAGCTACAGGGAGATAAAAATGGCCAATAAAAAAACAACTAAAGCAAGTACTAAGAGTGGTGCGCCTAAAGCTGAATCAAAAGCTAGACCAAAGCGAAGCAATACAGCTTCTAAAACTGCCTCTACAAAGAAGCAAGATGAAATTCAGAAAATTGCTGATGTTGAATCGAGTGACCTTGACATTACAAAAACACTTGATATAGACGGTAAACGTCCCGTTGCTGCCAGTTCTTTCGAGGTTGTAGATACTTTTAACGTTGAAGAGCGTCCTACTGTTAAACATGAAGCATCATTAGCTACTCAAGATAAAAAAACTACTGATATAGACAATCAACGTCCTGTAGAATCGAGTGACCTTGAAATTACAAAAACGCTTGATATAGATGGTAAGCGTCCAGTTACTGCTAGTTCTTTTGAGGTTGTAGGTACTTTTAACGTCGAAGAACGTTCAGCAATTACAACATCGAATGCCAAAAATAGTAAAACTACCAAAGCGAATAAAACTAAAAAAAGTAAAAAAACTGCTGATAGTGATTTAGAATACAATCATACTATAGATATAGATGGTCGGCGCCCTGTTGACCCAAGTTCTTTCGAGGTACTAGATACTTTTGATGTAGATGGTGAGCGTCCAATTACCTCGAACAATTCTGAAGTACTAGATACTTTTGATGTAGATGGTGAGCGTCCAATTGTTTCTAGTAATCTCGTATATGATGAAACAATAGATATAGATGGTCGGCGCCCTGTTGACCCAAGCAATTTAGAATTGGCAGGTTCTTTGAATATAGATGGCGAACGTCCGGTAGGAGCAAGTCAAATTAAGGATCAAGGTATTACATCTGATTACTTAGATTAATTATATTAAAAAACCGGGTTTCTTCATTGAAATCGTGCAATAAGAATAACGATTTGTCTGCGACAATGAATGCGTAGAAACCCGGTTTTTATTAAATTAAAGATTGAATTGCACGTAATAATTCTTGCTTACCAAAAGGTTTTGTTAAGTAAAAATCGGCGCCTTGACGCATACCCCAAATTTTATCGATATCACCGTTTTTGGAGCTACAAATGATAATTCTAATGTTTTGAGTAGCTGTGTTTCGCTTCAGAAGGCGACATAACTCAAAACCACTCATTCCAGGCATAACAATATCGGTAATTACGATATCAGGTAAGTCGTTTAAAGCTTTCTTAAAACCTTCTTTGGCATCGTAAGCTTTAATAACGTTGTAACCACCGTCTTCTAAATAACAGTTGATTAACTCTAGCTGAGAAGGCGTATCGTCAACAACTAGAAGTGTTGTCATATTTACTTATTCCTTTGATTTTACAATATTGAAGACGACAGGCTGGGAATCAAATTATAAATCAAGTCAAGTGCATGAATACCATTTTGAGTAAATCAGCTTGAGTAAATGGTTTTGTCAAATACCCTGATGCACCAACTAACCGCGCTTTGACTTTATCTACCAGTCCTTTGTTACCTGTCACCATAACAATTGGCGTTTTCTTAAACATCGAGTTATTGCGAATAATCTTGCACAGCTCGTACCCGTCTATACCATCCATGTTTAAGTCGAGTAAAATCAAGTCTGGCTTGTTACGAATTATCGACATTACTGCCTTCACTGGGTCGTTAATTGTCACGACTGAGAAGTTCTCATGTTCTAGAAAACGGCTAATCTCTCTCAGAACTGTTGGACTGTCATCAACTGAAACTATTTTATAGACTTTACGATTAGTCGCCGGTGCAAATGTATTGCTAGGCGGTTTGGCGATAGTGCTTTCTTTAGAAACGGGTTGGCTAACTGTTTGCTGGTCTTGATATAACTGTCTTGTATTTGGAATTATGACGTTGCTACTTCCAGCTAGTCTTTGTGTAACTGTCCCGTTGCTAGTCCTATTTAAAGAAGGCGCCGAACTTCCTAACTGATTATTAACTACCTCAGTAACATAATTTACAGTATGATTTTCGTCCGGAGTAATTAGGGGTAATTTATCGAATGGTGGGTCTGGTTCATGAAGAACAATTTCTCCACTACTTATATATTGATACAGTTGCCGCGCCATTTCTACTTCGTCTTGGTTGACAATTACAGCTAAATGCCGTAGGCTGAAACCCTTCATCCAAGTTGCCAAATTTTGATGTATGGCTGAGAGCTGATGTTTGAGTACCTCTGTTGGGACTCGTAGGTAAGGACGTTGATATGGTGATGAAATGTGAGGAGTTAGCGTCTGCCAACCGCGTAATTGTTGCTCACACATTTCAAGTATTTTTTCTGTATCAATTCTGCAAATAACTGGTAATTGATTTACAATACTTATTAATTTGTAATTTCCTGTATTAATTAGTGAAAAAGATTCAAGAACTTCTTTGACCATTTCCTGAATCAAAATAGCAGCTTGAGTTGGATTGATGTGACGTTGGCTAACCAACCAGCAAATAGCTTGGTATTCGGGTGGTTGTTCGGGTAATTTGTCTGAATTAGAGTCCCCACTTAGGTTTGGTGAGTCAGCTTCAAACATCAAACGCACTTGAACACGAATTTCTGTGCTTAAAGCACTCAATTGATGGTCTAAACGGCGTAAATGCCTTTCTAGACGGTCAAAAGGTTCGACTGAGTGGGTCGCATAAATAATTTTTCCCTGTTCTAAGTATATTAGCCAGGTAACTGAATTACTTAATACATGTAAGCAAGTAGTGTCATGACAGTTCGATAAGTGACGTAATAGACTAAGGGAACGTAATCTGGTGAATGTGCCTAAAATGTTCATCTGCTTGGAGTTTTTCCAGTAGATTAGCCACTATAACAGCAATATTGATATGTTGCTCGATACAGTTCTTGTAATTTTTATATCTTCCTAGAATGAAATATCAGAGGTTGATATGCATATATGTTACAAGCGACAAAAATTATCGTGACTATTGTTTTGTTACATTTTACATAACTACCTTTTTTTTAGCAGTTTGTTAAATTGCAATTTTACCTACTGCAACGCCCGATATAATAATGGTATCTTGCCAGCCTACATTTGTGATTTCACCAAACACACAAACCTTCTATATGAAAAATTTAAAAAGTCCAAAGCGAGAAACTATAAAATTACTGTATTGTAGATGTTTATCTGGTCTAATTGCCAAATAGGTTACAACAGACAACCTTGACAAGAGTTAAATTCTTTTTACTCAAACTATTTATGCTAATTCCGAATTTACTTGGTACATTAGTATTGGCAAGATGCGTTTGGCTAGTTGTTTAGTATAAAGCATCCCGGACAAACCATAACAAAACGGTAAATTCGCAGTTTAGGAAAACTTGCTTAAATCTGACTATTACACTTGCTAGAACACAATTTTGGACTCTATTATAACACGAAAAGTTATGTCTGATACATTAAGGCTTGATGAAGTTGTGGAATTCGCTGAGAACCCAGAACCAAGGTGTCCGTGTGTACTGTTACTCGATACTTCTGGCTCTATGCAAGGTACAGCGATTAATGCTCTCAACGAAGGATTACAAACTTTTAAAGAAGAGTTAGTAAAGAATAGCCTTGCTGCCCGAAGAGTTGAAGTTGCAATAGTAACATTTGATAGCAGCGTAAATATTGTACAAGATTTTGTGACGGCTGATTTATTCAGTCCACCAACGCTGTCTGCACAGGGTCTTACAACTATGGGCGCCGGAATTCACAAAGCCTTAGACTTGATAACAGAGCGTAAAAATTTATACCGAACTAATGGGGTAGCATACTACCGCCCTTGGATATTCATGATTACCGATGGCGAACCACAAGGAGAATTTGAAGACGTTGTAGAACAAGCATCGTTACGTTTACAAGCAGATGAAGCCTCAAAGCGTGTTGCTTTTTTTACCGTAGGCGTGGAAAATGCTAATATGATGCGGTTGGGTCAAATTGGGGTCAGGAGTCCTTTAAAACTCCAAGGCTTGAATTTTGTAGAGATGTTTGTGTGGCTGTCGGCGAGTATGTCAGCGGTATCACAGTCGAAAGTGGATGATCAGGTTGCATTACCGCCCATTGGCTGGGGTACTGTTTAGTTGTATTAATTAGCTAAACTTACACAGCTGTTAGCGCACGTGAATAATAATATGAGTACTACTTTAAAGCAAATGGTTCACTGGCGGGTTGTTGCCGCTTCTGTATGTGGCACGAGTCATGTAAAGAATGAGCAGCTGTGTCAAGATGCACATAATTGGCAAGTTTTACCTGATAATATTTTAGTAGCCGCTGTTGCAGATGGCGCCGGCTCTGCCAAATTAGGTAAAGTTGGATCGATGATCGCTACTACCGCTGCGGTAGAGAGTGTTCAAAAGCATGAAATTAGCCGACGTGCCCTTAGTAGTGATGATTTTGTTCGTTCGCTTCTAACGAATGCGATGGTGGCAGCTAAAAAAGCAGTCGAGGAAGAAGCAGAAGCAACCTCATCATCATATGATGACCTAGCGACAACTTTGATAGTAATGGTCGCAACACCCGAAGGAGTGGCTGTAGCTCAAATAGGTGATGGTGTTGCCGTAGCTCGTGATTACCAGGGAAACTTACTCGCACTTACCATGCCCGATAGTGGTGAATATATTAATGAAACCACTTTTTTAACGTCGTTTGATTCTATCGATAACGCACAACTTCGTTTATGGCGCCAGCCAATTGTGAATGTTGGTGTACTAACTGATGGACTACAAATGTTAGCTATTAACATGGCAGTAGGCGCCCCGCATAAACCATTCTTTTTTCCGCTATTTGAATTTGTCGCGAATATCGACGACAAATCAGTCGCGAAAGAACAGTTAGTTAAGTTTTTGCGTTCGGAGCGAATTACGCAACGTACTGACGACGATTTGACGCTGGTTTTAGCGGCGTTGCATGAGTAATACTACTCTAAGTAACACGTCACAGCACCATATTAAAATTATTCCCCTATTGTAATCCTCGAAATGCAGGTAATACGTTGTCTTCCCAACCAACAAAATCTTACTATTAACCTCACCGTAAGTTTGGGGCGTGGCGGTGAAGCATGTATCTACACGGTACCAACCGATGCGAATTTAGTGGCTAAGATTTATCACAAGCCTAAAGACGCTCAGGATAACAAGCTATCTGTAATGCTTGCTCATCCTCCAGAAAACCCCACAGCTTGTTTAGGTCATATATCTATCGCTTGGCCAACTGAACTACTACACTCAACAGACGGTAGTAAGCGCATCACTGGGTTTTTAATGCCGCGCATTCGAGGAATGCGACCCATTATAGATTTTTATAATCCTAGAACCCGTCGTCAGCATTGCCCCTTATTTAGCTATCAATATTTAATCCGAACTGCACGCAATTTAGCAGCAGCTTTCGCAGCACTCCATACACGGGGTTATTGTGTTGGAGATGTTAATGAATCAAATATTTTGGTTAGCGATACAGCACTGGTAACACTCGTTGACACTGACTCGTTCCAAGTTCGTGACCCAGACAGTAAGACTGTCTATCGCTGCCCTGTTGGTAAACCAGAATTTACTCCCCCAGAGTTACAAAATAAAACATTTGCCGAATGCGACCGTATCGTTGCTCATGACTTATTCGGGTTAGGAGTTTTGATTTTCCAACTGCTAATGGAAGGTACACACCCATTTTCAGGTATCTTTCAAGGTATTGGCGAACCACCAACGTATGAATCACGAATTGCAAGTGGGCATTTTACCTATAGTCAAAGAACTCGCGTCCCATACATCCCTACTCCCATTGCTCCAGCGTGGGAGATGTTACATCCAGCATTACAAGAATTATTCCGTCGCTGCTTTGAGGAAGGACATCACAATCCTTTAATGCGTCCAAGCGCTGCAACTTGGCTTTTAACTCTTACCGAAGTAGAAGAATCTTTAATTACCTGTACCGTTAATCCTCAGCACCGCTATAGCAGTCACCTACATAGTTGCCCTTGGTGCCAGCGCACTTTACGTCTGGGAGGTCGAGACCCATTTCCATCGCAGCGAGCAATAGCAGCGAAAGAACATTTAGCTGCTCATATTCCTCGTAAGAAACCTCGTCCGACTGCCGTACCTCGTGTCCCAAAAACGCCTCTTCCCCTTAACTCTCTTAACTATCGCCAACCAAATACTGCTTATAATTATCCTTATTATAAGTCTTCAAAAAAACAAAGGTATTATCCAGTAGTGTTTTGTTTGCTAGCGTTTGGCTTGCTAGGCTATCTAGATGTGATGATAAAATTTACAAGTCGTCCTTTTGATGCCGAAAACTCTTACACCCAAACACTTGTTACTCAACAGCAAGTAGCTAGAGATAACCTCAGTTTTGATGATTACTATAAACAAGGTCATGCCTCTTACACGATCAAAAACTACGAGGAAGCGATTCGGAAATTTACCAAAGCTATTCAGAAATTACCTTCCCACGCGAAAGCTTACGTCAACCGAGGCAATGCTCACTTCAACCTGAAACAGTACGAAGCAGCTTTGTCTGACTATAATCAAGCCATTAAAATTAATCCTTCAGAAACCAAAGCTTATGTAAGTCGCGGTAACACTCGTTTAATTCTTGCTGAATACAGCAGCGACCCTGATAAAGATTATAAAGGCGCCATTTCTGACTTTAACAATGCCATTCGCCTGAATCCGAGTGAAATTGAAGCTTTGATTCGACGTGGCATTGTCCGCGCACAAGTCGCTAAGTACAGCGGTGAATCGCAAGACGACTACCGAAAAGCAATCCAAGACTTCAACCAAGCGCTCAATCTTAACCCATCGCGAGCAGAAGCTTACTACCAGCGTGGCTTAGTTAAGTATCAAATAGCACAGTACAGTAGCGATTTCGAGAAAGAATATCGAGGCGCCATTTTAGATTTTAATCAAGCTCTAAGTCTCGATCCGCAAATGGCGAAAGTTTACCTCAAGCGTGGAATTGTACGGTACGAACTTTCGCAATACGGAGGTAAAGAATCTAGTCGATACCGAATACAGGCAGTAGAAGATTTACAACGTGCTGCCAAAATCTCTCTAAAGCAAGAAGACATGGATAACTATCAACAAGCTTTGAGCAGTATTTGTGTAGTCATCGAAAATAAATGCGATGCCTTCTTCCAACACTCAAACATCATAGACAAAACAAATTAGTAAATCTATTTACATTTTTACAACATTAGACGTAGAGACGTGATAAATCACGTCTCTTTTTACGTCTCTATTTCACGTCTTTACATTTATTTTATATATTTCCAATATATCGTTCAAGTCTTAATAATATCTTTATAAACTAACTAACTACGTCAAGGTACACTTTTGAGTTGTAAGTAATTTATGTTACCTTACAATATAGAGTAACAAACAAATATTATTTACAAGCATAGAGTTTTATCATATTATCACCAGATAAATACTGAATATATTAGTAATAAAATAATCGTATTTATCTAAGATTATTAGTGGTGCCAGTATGAACAAAGATTCATATAGTTTAGATAAATTGTTTATTAACGATGAAGTAATAGCCATAAATATTTTGGCACAAAAAACTTTTCCATTTTTTCATAGATAAAACTGGTTAATTTATCTTGGCTTTACATGCAAGGGTAGAAATACGGTTAGATTATATACTTAGAAATTGAAAAAAATTGCCCGTTATCGATGTGGTAAGCGCTTCATAAAAGTGCAATCAATATTACAGTATCTATCAATTTACCTGAAATTTTAGAGGTATTTCATGAAAGCAGTGATTTTGGCGGGGGGACTTGGGACACGTTTAAGTGAAGAAACAAGTATAAAACCGAAGCCAATGGTAGAAATTGGGGGCAAACCAGTTTTATGGCACATTATGAAAATCTATTCTGCCCACGGCATTAATGATTTTATAATTTGCTGTGGTTATAAAGGGTATGTTATCAAAGAGTATTTTGCTAATTATTTCTTGCACATGTCAGATGTAACATTTGATATGCGTTTTAACCAAATGAATGTACATGCGGGGAATGCAGAACCTTGGCGTGTCACCTTGGTTAATACTGGCGACAATACTATGACAGGTGGAAGATTAAAACGAGTCAAGGAACATGTTGGTAACGAAACTTTTTGTTTTACCTACGGTGACGGTGTTAGCGATGTAAATATTACAGAATTGGTTAAATTCCATAAAGAGCAAAAAACTTTAGGGACACTAACTGCGGTTCAACCACCAGGACGTTTTGGTGCAATTGTACTTGGACAAGAACAAACAAAAATTTCGAGCTTCCGTGAGAAACCAGAAGGTGATGGAGCTTGGATTAATGGTGGATATTTTGTATTAGAACCAGAGGTTATTGACTTAATTGCAGACGACACAACAGTTTGGGAGCAAGAACCTTTAGAAAAGTTAGCCGAGAAAGAGCAACTTTCTGCTTTCAAGCATAATGGTTTCTGGCAACCTATGGATACTTTACGCGACCGCAACTACCTTGAAGATTTATGGAATAAAAATAAGGCGCCTTGGAAAGCCTGGTAATAGATATCGTAGATACTGTAGGGCGGGTTAACAGATATCCTAAAACTGTGTTTAATATCTCGTAAACCCGCCCTTACTTACAAGATTATTGAGTTAAGGGGTTATTATATCAATGTACGATTTTGCCATTATCGGTGGGGGCATTGTCGGTCTTTCTACCGCAATGACTTTAGGAAAGCGCTATCCCGATGCTCAAATTTTGATTCTTGAGAAAGAAGGCACCTGGGCATTCCACCAAACAGGAAACAATAGCGGTGTTATTCACTCTGGTGTCTACTACAAACCAGGAAGTTTCAAAGCTAAGTTTTGTCGCGATGGCGCCACTTCAATGGTGCAATTCTGCCAAGAACATAATATCGACCACGAGGTTTGTGGTAAAGTCATAGTTGCTACGAATGAACAAGAACTACCTCGTCTCGAAAACCTCTACAACCGTGGTTTAGAAAATGGTATTAAGGTAAAGCGAATTACCCCAGAAGAAGTTAAAGAAGTTGAGCCTCATGTTAAGAGTGTCGGCGGAATTCGTGTTTACTCTACTGGTATAGTAAACTACAAACAAGTTTGTTTAAAGTACGCAGAAATCATCCAAAAGCAAGGTGGAGATTTGCGACTTAATACTAAGGTGTTACGGATTGTACCCAGTGGTCAAATAATGGTACTTGAAACTAACAACGGAAACTTTGAAACAAAGTTTGTAATTAACTGTGCGGGATTACATAGTGACCGTATTGCCAAACTCAACAATGTTGACCCGAAAGCAAAAATAGTACCTTTCCGTGGTGAATACTATGAACTTGTCCCAGAAAAGCGGTATTTAGTCAAGACTTTAATTTATCCCGTTCCAAATCCCGATTTTCCGTTTTTGGGTGTACACTTTACACGTATGATTGACAACAGTGTTCACGCAGGACCGAACGCAGTTCTCAGTCTCAAGCGCGAAGGCTACACCAAAACTGACTTTGATTTAAGAGATTTTGCTGAGGTTATGACTTATCCAGGTTTCTGGAAACTTGCAGCAAAACATGCCGATGAGGGTATTAAAGAAATCATTCGTTCTTTTAGCAAAGCAGCGTTTGTAAAAAGCTTACAGCAACTTATCCCAGAAATTCAGGCTGCTGACGTAATTCCAACTCATGCAGGTGTACGCGCACAAGCATTAATGGATGACGGCAAACTGGTCGATGACTTTTTGATTATTCATGGTCAAAACAGCATTAATGTATGTAACGCTCCTTCACCTGCTGCTACATCTTCACTCGAAATTGGAAAAGCAATTGTTGCTCAAATTCCCGAACAGTCTCATTTAACTTGTTCTGTCACAGCATAAACATTTATTACTTTTACTACTAATAAGGAATCAACCAAACATGAAAGTACTTGTCACAGGCACCGAAGGTTATTTAGGGTCTTTACTTCCTGCTTTGCTTCATGAACGTGGACACGAAGTTCTCGGAGTAGATACTGGCTACTACAAAGTTGGCTGGTTATATAATGGTACAGAAATTACCGCTAAAACTCTTAACAAAGATATTCGCCATATTACCGCCGAAGATTTAGGAGGGGTTGAAGCAATCGTTCACATGGCGGAACTATCGAATGACCCAGCAGGTCAACTTGCGCCTAACATCACTTACGATATTAACCATAAAGGCTCGGTACGTCTCGCCAATTTGGCAAAAGATGCTGGTATTCGCCGTTTTGTTTACATGTCTTCATGTAGTGTTTACGGAGTAGCGACAGCAGGAGATGTAACCGAAGAGTCTCCAGTTAATCCTCAAACTGCTTATGCTGAGTGCAAAACTTTAGTTGAGCGTGATTTGGCGCCTATGGCATCAGATGACTTTTCGCCAACATTCATGAGAAATGCAACAGCTTTCGGCGCCTCACCTCGGATGCGGTTTGATATTGTATTGAATAACTTGTCAGGACTGGCATGGACAACTAAAGAAATTAAAATGACCAGTGATGGCACTCCTTGGCGCCCACTTGTTCATGCTCTTGATATTTGTAAAGCGATTGTTTGCGCGTTAGAAGCACCTCGCGATATTGTTCACAACCAAATATTTAATGTTGGTGATACCTCTAACAATTACCGCGTTAAAGAAATTGCTGAAATCATCGCTGATGTATTTAAAGGTTGTAAATTGAGCTTTGGTGATAATGGCGCCGATAATCGTAGCTACCGTGTGTCGTTTGAGAAAATTAATACTGTTTTACCTGGTTTTAAATGCGATTGGAATGCTCAACGCGGCGCCGAACAATTATACGATTTATTTCAACGTATTGACATGACCGAAGAAACCTTTACTTCGAGAGGTTTTACTAGATTAAAACAGCTAGAGTATCTAATTCGGACTGCTCAAATTGACCAAGACTTTTTCTGGGCTAAAAACAGCTAATAAGTTCGTAGGTGGGGCTATGCCCTACTTACTATATATATATATAATCTAAACCTTATGAATCAAAAATTACTGACTATCGCTATTCCCACTTACAACCGCGCACAATTGCTAGATAGACAAATTGCTTGGCTTATTGAAGCTATTAAAGGATTTGAAACAGATTGCGAAATTTTAGTTTCTGATAACTGCTCTACAGATAATACTCCGGAAATTGTAAAGAAATGGCAAAGTCAAGTTAGTAATACCACCTTTCTATATAATAGGAATACAGAGAATTTAGGAGTAATAAAAAACATTAACTATTGCTTAAAAACTGCTACGACTAAGTATGTTTGGGCGATTGGTGATGATGACCCAATTCAAACTCGTGCTGTTAGCTACGTTTTGAACAAAATCAAAGACAAAGAAGATATTTCGCTTATATTCTTAAATTTCTCTGGACGCAATCAAATTACTGGTGAAGATGTTCATCCACCCACGATTGTTGGAAATCGCTGGTTTGATGCGGGAGCAGACGATGGTAACGGTGATAGTAAAGCGATTTATGAGCATTGTTTCGAGAAAAGCATCGGCGCCGTAATTTTTCTAACAGCAACAATTTATAAAACGCAGCTTGTCAAAGAAGCACTTGATTATTGGCAAGAAGCAGAAAATAACTGGATATTTTTAGCTTATTTCGCTGGTTACTGTGCTGCACGTGGCAGAATTATCGTTACTACAGACAACTTTATGGAATGCGTTGTTGGTGTAAGCTATTGGCAAAAAGAACCAAAATCAGCTCTATTAATGCAGTACAAGCATACGCCAGAAGTAATTATTAAGTTAGAGGAAACGGGATATTCCAAACAGTTCTGCCGACGAATGATTTTGCACTCCTTTAGAGAAGCAAATTTAAAAGTACTATTAGGCGCCTTACGTAGATGGCCTCTCTACACGCTTCAGACAGTGATTCCTTTTTGGCGTTTAGTTGCAGTATCAGCACTATATTTAATCAAGCTTAATAAACAAGTTGATAAAACTTTACATCCAATAGAAACCGGGTTTCTTTAAATTACAGGAATATTATGCTAAAGGCGATTACACATAAATTGACAGAATTAAAATCCGAATTAGCTTACAGAGTTGCCCTCTCAAATCATGCACCTAATTTACCTACTTTAGAAGAAAAATATGCTCGTATTGTTAAAACATTAAAAACTGAAGGAGCATGTTTAACTTCACTGTCTGAATTAGGACTAGCATCATCCAATGACTTGCTTCGCGCATCAGAGCAATATTTAGCTACGATGACTCAGCCGAAATTAACTAGCAAGGGTCATAAATTACCACAAATCTACACTGTTACAGATATTCCAGAGTTTTCGCGTTGGGGTAACGAACGCCTGTTAGTTGATATTATAGAAAACTATATTGGTCTACCAGTAGCATTTCAGGGTGTACACTTACGCAAAGATTTTCCTAACGAAGACCAGTTTGGAACCGCGTTGTGGCATAAAGACTCTGAAGACCGTCGTATTATTAAAGCTTTTGTATATTTACAGGACGTAGAACCAGAACATGGGCCATTTGAATATGTCCCTTTAAATTTGACTAGCCTATATAGCTTAGACTACTACAAGATTTATTATCAACTATGGCGGTCAGGCTACTTGGGTATTGATGATAAAACACTTTTATCGATTATTCCTAAGTCAGCGTGGAAATCTTGTCCTGGTAAAGCAGGTACTGTTTTACTAGCAGATACAAAAGCAATTCTTCATCACGGTACGGCACGCTCCATAGAACGCTCGGCGCTCTTTTACGTTTATACTGCCAATTCTCCCAAAAATCCTCAAGATTGTACCCAATATTGGGACGATACTTTTGCGAAACCCAAAAAGCTAGAAACCAGGTTTCTTCGTTGATATATTGTAATAAAAATGACGATTTGTCTGCGACAATGAATGCGTAGAAACCTGGTTTCTAATAAATAAGTAATAGTACTTAAGAACATATCACTTTGAGGTAATATTTTTTTATGATTTTGAAAGAAACCGAGCTACAAGGCGCCTTCGTTGTTGACCTAGAAGAAAAGCACGACCATCGTGGCTTTTTTGCTCGCACATTCTGTGGAAAAGAATTTGAACAGCATGGTTTGAAGCCTGTTGTTGCTCAGTGTAACTTATCCTACAACTATAAAAAAGGAACGTTACGGGGAATGCATTATCAAATCGCGCCAGCAGCAGAAACCAAGTTAATAAGGTGTACAAAAGGTTCTATCTACGATGTCATTATTGACATGCGTCCAGAGTCACCAACGTTTTTACAGCATTTTGGCGTGGAACTAAGCGCAGATAACCGACGTGCATTATATGTTCCAGAAATGTTTGCTCATGGTTATCAAGCACTTACTGATGATGCAGAAGTTGTTTACCAAGTTGGAGAATTTTATACTCCTGGGTACGAGCGCGGTTTACGTTACAATGACCCCTTCTTCAATATTCAATGGCCCCTCGAAGTCACTGAAATTTCTGAGAAAGATATGAATTGGCCTCTTTTACGCGCCACAGTTGTAGGTGGCACAGTTTAGTAATTTTTTTGGTGGGCTTTCTCTTGCCCCACCTTTAACAGTTAATTACTAGAGTTCATGCAATAAACACAATATTAATTTCACAATAAACGGAGTAATTGAACATGATAATTATTGATACCGCATTAAAAGCACGTCAAGAAAGTGGTAATCCGGTCAAAGTCGCCATGATTGGCGCCGGATTTATGGGACGAGGAATAGCAAATCAAATTGCTAACTCAGTTCCCGGTATGGAATTAGTGGCAATTTCAAACCGTAATCTTGATGCAGCCAAGCGCGCGTATTTAGAAGCGGGAATTGAAAATTTCCAAACAGTAACAACTGTAACAGAATTAGAAGGCACTATTGCACGCGGTGGATATGCAGTTACCGAAGACGCGATGCTATTGTGTCGTGCTGAAGGAATTGATGCGCTGATTGAAGTAACTGGCGCCGTTGAATTTGGTGCCCATATAGTTATGGAAGCAATAGCGAATCATAAGCATGTGGTGATGATGAATGCGGAACTCGATGGAACTATTGGCGCCATTTTAAAAGTTTACGCTGATAAAGCTGGCGTTATTCTAACAGCTTGCGACGGGGATCAACCGGGAGTGCAACTAAATTTATACCGTTTTGTTAAAAGTATCGGCTTAACTCCTTTATTGTGTGGCAACATCAAAGGTTTACAAGACCCATATCGTAACCCAACCACTCAAGAAGCATTTGCGAAACGCTGGGGTCAAAAACCTAGCATGGTGACAAGCTTTGCTGACGGAACCAAAATTTCATTCGAGCAAGCTATTGTTGCTAATGCCACAGGAATGAAAGTTGCCAAGCGAGGAATGTTTGGTTATGACTTCACTGGTCACGTCGATGAAATGACGAATATGTATGATGTTGACCAACTCAAAGAATTGGGAGGCATCGTAGACTATGTTGTTGGCGCCAAACCTGGGCCAGGTGTATTTGTGTTTGGTTCACATGATGACCCAAAACAGCAACATTACTTAAACCTTTATAAATTGGGTGAAGGACCACTTTACAGTTTCTACACACCTTATCACCTTTGTCACTTTGAAGTTCCGCTCTCTGTTGCGCGTGTTGTTCTTTTCGGTGACTATATATTGGCGCCACAAGGAAAACCACTCGTAGATGTTGTTACCACCGCGAAAATTGACCTGAAAGCTGGTGAAACACTAGACGGTATCGGTTATTACATGACATACGGTCAGTGCGAAAATTCGGACATTGCCCAACAGCAGAAACTATTACCAATGGGTTTAGCAGAAGGATGTCGTCTCAAGCGTGATATCGCGAAAGACCAAGTATTGACTTACGATGACGTGGAATTGCCCAGTGGTAGACTTTGTGACAAACTGCGTGCGGAACAAGATGCATATTTTGCTCCAATGAAAGCAATGGCAGCAGTTGGATAGTAGTCTCATGTAATTCGCGTTGATTTTATGCAGTAATAGCAAATTTTTACATTTGGTAGTCCAAGTTTGAAATCTCTGTAAAAATATTGCAAAGAGCAGCCTCAAATACTTGAAGTACCCATATGATAATTAAACCGCTATTTACTGAACGTCTTTTGGGATAACGTAGGTTGGGTTATGCGCTTCGCGTAACCCAACACAAACTTATAACCGTATCTTTATTAAAAACTTTTATGAAACAAAGAAAGTTGATGCTTGTACTAAAACATGTAAAATTATAAGTTATAAATTTATAAAATATTTACAAGGCATTTACTAAATATAGTGTTGAATATTGTATACAAAAAATGCTTTAGTAACCTTAATTAATCAATTAAACGTATAAAAGCGGTATCAAATATATTATTTCAAACTTTGTGAGATTAAGCAAAGCACAAATTATACAAATATCAGGGAAACATTATGAAAATTGCCCTTGTCCATGACTACTTAACCCAGTGCGGTGGGGCAGAGCGTGTGTTTGAGTTACTGTGTAAACGCTATCCAGAAGCCGATATTTTTACTTCTGTATACGACCGCGAACAAACGATAGATCTGGGTTCTAGAGTTGTTAACACGACTTTTTTACAAAATATTCCCGGCGCCGCAAAATACTTTCGACTTATGGCGCCTTTATATTTCCCAGCATTTCGTTCTTTAGATTTAGAAGCATACGACTTAATTATCAGTAGTAGTACAAGTTTTGCAAAAGCAGTTCGTAAAAGACCAGGAGCGCGTCATGTTTGCTTTTGCCATAACGTCACCAGATTTTTGTGGGATACCGAAACTTATTTACGTGAATATGGCGATTATCGGTATTTTGCCCCAATAATCGAACAAATTTTTGACATGATGCGTCGTGTTGACTTGACATACGCACAAGAACCAGACCTTTATATAGCTAATTCGAGTGTAGTAGCTCGCCGAATTCAAAGCATCTACGGAAAAAGAGCAATAGTCATCAATTATCCAATCGACACAGGCAAGTTTCTGTTCTCGAATAGTAAAGATGATTACTATCTTGCTTCAGCCAGGATGATTAGCTACAAACGCCTTGATATAATAGTCGAAGCTTTTAACTGGTTAGGATGGCGCCTATTGATATCAGGCAACGGTCCAGAGCGGGAGAGGTTAAAATCGAAAGCGCTCTCAAATATTGAGTTTGTCGGGCACGTTACCGATTTACAACGCACTCAGTTGTTTGCCAACGCAAAATCGGTTATCGTTGCAGCATTAGAGGATTATGGATTAGTTCCAGTCGAAGCGAATGCTAGCGGAACCCCTGTAATTGCTTTTGGTGCTGGTGGAGTATTAGATACTCAAGTACCAGGAAAAACAGGTGTATTCTTTAAACGGCAAACGCCAGAGTCCTTACAAACAGCGCTTTTAGAATCCAGGGAAATCTATTGGGACTACGAAGATATCCGTGAACACGCGGTGTCTAATTTTTCAGAACAAGCGTTTTTTAGCAAGGTCGAAAAAGTTATCGACCAAGCATGTTCGTATCAATTATCTAATTTTAATTGATTTGTTCGCTGAGGGGAAGCAAACGTGATACAGACCACAGTTAATCCAATTTTCAATTCACCACCTCCTGACAATAATGACCCAGGATATGGACAATTGTTGGCGGTTTTAATCCGCAGACTTCCTTGGTTTTTAGCGGTATTTTTATCATCGCTAGCCATTACTGCTTTTATCACCAAAAACGCATCGCCTACTTATAAAAGTTCGATGCAATTTTTGGTCGAACCAAACTATCAAGGAAAAACGCCACAAGGTGGTGGCGCACAAACACAAGAAAACCAATTTACAGACCCTAGTGTTCAGGTAGACACAGCAACACAGCTTAATTTAATGCGAAATTCCGAGCATATTGAAAAAGCTGTGAAAGAATTAGACCGTGAATATCCAGGTATTACTATTGGTGATATTAGAAAAGCTTTAGTACTTTCTCAAGTCAAGGAAAAAGACGATAACCAAGCCACGAAAATTTTTCAGATAGAATACACTGATAAAGATAAAATTAAAACACAGCGCGTTTTAGAAGTGCTGCAAAAAGTTTATCTTGATTATAATAAAGAGCAGCAAAAAGACCGTTTGAAGAGAGGTTTAAAAGTAATAAACGAACAGTTAGAAAAAGTCCGTAAAGAACTAGCTGATTCGGAAACTAGGCTTTTAAGGTTCCGCAAAACTCAAAATTTGACTGACCCAGAATCTGAAGTCAAAACTCTAGAACAATCTCTAACAAGTATTCAACAAGATGGACGTAACATTCGCGCGCAGTATCAAGAAGCTGTTGCGCGTTACGAGTCTTTGCAACAACAACTCAAGCGGACACCTCAAAACGCTCTTGTTTCTGCACGGTTGAGTCAGTCTACTCGTTATCAAGCAATGCTAAACGAAATACAAAAAACAGATTTAGCACTTGCAAAAGAACGACTAGTATATACAGACGAAGCTCCAAACGTTAGAAAACTAATTGAGCAAAGGCAACAACAACAGCAGCTTTTGCAGCAAGAGGTTGGCTCAACTTTAGGAGGAAACGCTTCGGCAGTTAACCTTGACCCACAAAATCTTCGCTCTCAAGGTAACGACAGTCAAATAGACCTAAATTTAGCATCTAAATTAGTTGAATCTCAAACGGATATACTAGGTTTACAAGCGCGTTATCAAAGCCTTGGTGAAAAAGAGCAGCAATTACGTAACGATTTAAAGCGGTTCCCAGCACTTTTAGCTGAATACAACCGTTTGCAACCTCTGGTACAACTGAACCGTGAACGTTACAACCAACTATTAAAAGCCGAACAGCAAGTGCGGCAAGAGCTTGATAAAGGTCAATTTGACTGGAAAGTAGTAGAGAAACCACAACTAGGCGCCTTTATGGGTCCGTTCATGCAACAAAATTTATTGTTGGGTGGAGTTGTCGGATTAATTTTAGGAGGAATTGCGGCAGCAGTTCGTGAAGCTTCTGATGATTCGGTACACACCACAGCCGAATTAGAAAAACAAATTGCATTACCTTTATTAGGTACAACACCCAAGCTTCCACCAGCCAAGAACAGAGAATCTGTGATTAAACTACCTTTTGGTAAACCAGAAGTTTTGTCACCTTGGACAATTCAAGTATTACAATCACCTCCACGTTGGGAATCGTTAGATTTAATATTCAAGAATATCGAACTTTTGAACACTGTTGCAGCACTTAAATCATTGATGGTAACTTCCGCGTTACCCGATGATGGAAAGTCAGCACTGTCATTAGGCTTGGCAATGAGCGCCGCGCGTTTGCACAAACGAGTATTATTAATAGATGCGAATTTGCGCGAGCCAACATTACACAAACAGCTTAATTTACCCAACGAGCAAGGACTTTCAAGTTTACTTGCAAGCGACGTAGACTTACCATCGCAAATCAGCATCCAAACATCAGGTTCATCGTACATTGATATTTTAACCGCAGGCCCTCTTCCAGCAGACCCAGCTCACCTTTTAAGTTCACCTCGAATGAAACAATTAATGGCAGCATTTGAGGCAAACTACGACTTAGTACTTGTTGACGCACCACCAGTATTGGGGTTAGTCGATGCTTTACTAGCTGGTTCAGCCTGTCGCAGCACCGTTATGGTAGCAAGTATCGGTCGAGTCACTCGTACTCAACTTACCCAAGCAACAGGAATGTTGAACAGATTGAACTTGATTGGGGTTGTCGCAAATGGCGTATCGAGTACCGCAGCTACATACATTCCATATGCCACTCAACAACAGCAACGTTTAGCTTTAAAACCGGGCGAAGACAATTAAACAAAAGCAAACAAAATATTTTGTATAAATGTAAAGACTGTACATGTACAGTCTTTCTTATTTTATAAAAAAATAAACCCAGTTTCTAAATATTAAAAAATAACCAGAGACATATTTAATATAGCATTGTAAATACCTGCTTAAATTGCTATATAGGCAACTAACATTTGAATGTTAATATTATTTTGCTGTGCTAGAATAATATAATTACTTAAAAAAATATGATGAAGCTAAAATTCAGTTCATCATAGCTTAATAAATAAGGCGAAAAGCTGCTATATATTTAAAGAATAAATGAAGAATTGAATTGTGATCTAGTTATCTTTACGGATTATTATATGCTAGAGATTAAATCTACTCAAGAAAAAAGAAGAGCGGACTGACTGTAATTATCTGAAATTTTTGTATTCGCATTTTATACATACTTATTCGATATATACCTATTTATAAAATGCTTTAATAATGTGGTTCTAAGAGGTTGTTTTAATCATCTCTCACTTTAGCACCTGTGGTTTTTGGTAGTTTCTCAGTTTGCACTCTTATGCAACTGGCGTCTCGTTGGCACCACTTGCCTTATCACAACAACCTACCACGATTAAAAAAAATCGTTATGACAATATCTACTATTCGGAATTTAGAAAATAGTCTCACCGAACCTAGTCTTGAGCAACAGAAGAACTCACCTTACTGCACACTTACTTGGCGCCGTGGTAAGTTACTAGTTAGACCTGTTGGACAGCAAAAACAGCCTTACTTGCCAGCAACAGATAACAAAGAATCTTTAGTTGAGTGCCTTAAACACTCCCCTATAAATTTAGTATTGATAGACCCAGAACTGGGTTTTTCAAAGGTAAAATTCTGGGCTGATGCAACGAGTGCTGTAGGCAAATCTATATACTTAACTATTCCGTCACTTGAAGTATCAAAACAACACGCTTTTGCATGGCTTCAAGTTATGCTCAACTCAATTATCGCTTTCGTAATTTTAGCGGTATTTAGTCCAGTTGCATTATGGTTAACTTTATTAACGTGTATTCATTCACCCAGTCTCTTATTTTCCCGCGAGTGGCATGTTGGGAAGCGAGGCAAATTATTTCAAGTTATTAAGTTTAGCACAACTGAGAATAACGAAAATGTAATTGGCTACTGGATGCGTAAGTATGGTTTGGATAACGCACCGCAGTTATTAAACGTGTTGCGTGGTGAAATGAGTTTGTTTGGGCGCCGGAGTGTTAAGTTGGAAGATGCCGTCAAATTTAATTCCGAAAAGCTAAAAGAACTCCACAAAACTCCAGGAATTTTAGGTTTGTGGCAAGGCGCCTCAGAATCAAAATTACTGCATTTAGATAGCCAAACGCTGTAAATCAGACAAGGTACTTAGTATGATTGGCTACTTAGAAGTACCTTGCCGATTAATTTCATCTTATATTTACTCGTCAAAATATTTACATCTAAATAGAAGTGGCATATCGGGATTGCGAAACTACTCTGAAAATCTATGAATAAAAAAACTTCAAAACGCAGTAAATTTAAAATTTGGTTTAAAGCTAGTAAGTTTTGGCAAGAAAACTATCTGATCTTACGCGAGTTTAAAAATTTTCGTAAAGTAGCTATTTTTTCAATAGTTTTTTCTTGTTTAGCGGCATTAATGGAAGGCTTAGGCATTGGGTTGCTTATGTCTTTTTTACAAACATTATTACCTGGTTCTGAACCATTTAAAATGGGATGGGGATGGTTTGATGAGCTAGTTTTAGATATAAATGGTTCAGCAACTAGTCGATTAATCAGAATATGTATACTAATTTCATTAAGTGCTTGGATGCGTGGAGGATGTAACTATTTAACAACCGTATATTCAGAATCAGCACAGTTTTTACTTAGTGACTGTTTACGTAAACGTATTTTTGACCAATTACAAGCTTTTCCTCTCGGTTATTTTAGCCAAACTCGCTCTGGTGAACTAATTAACGTAATCACAGCAGAAATTGAAAAAATTAAAACAGGTTTTAATGCTGTTGCCTTTGTGATTACAAGAGGTTTGACGGTATCTGTATATGCCATGTGCGTAGTATGGATATCTTGGCAAATGACCGTTATTTCAATTTTGCTGTTCGGTTTGATTGGTATTGGCTTAACAACAATGAACCGACGTGTAAGAGAATTAAGCTTCGATACTACAGCAGCGAGCGCTAAATTTACTTCAATAGCAATAGAATTTATTAATGGTATTCGTACAATTCATGCATTTGCAACCCAAGACTTCGAGCGAAAGCGTTACTATCAAGCCAGCGATAATGTAGTTCATACGAATCAAAAAATTATTAAAACTTATGCTCTTGTAAAGCCACTGGCTGATGGAGTTGCTACAACTGTACTAGTTTCCTTAATTGTGCTTGGATATAGTCAATTTGTGGTACCGGGAATTATCCAGGTATCTTCTTTATTAACATTCCTGTTTATATTGGCTCGTCTTGTTCCAAATATCCAAGACATAAATGGAGTGTTAGCATTTTTAAGCACTTTACACGGAACTGTAGAATCAATAAAAAACTTGCTTAGAACTGAAGATAAAACTTACTTTCAAAACGGTAGTATTCCGTTTAAAGGGCTAAAACATTCTATAGATTTTATATCAGTAGATTTTAGCTACGACAGCACAAACAAAATCTTACAAAATATTAAATTATCAATCGAGCGAGGAAAAACAACTGCGTTAGTTGGAGGTTCGGGTGCAGGTAAAACGACCCTAGCTGATTTAGTTCCTCGCTTCTATGACCCAACAGAAGGTCAAATTTTTATTGACGGTATTGATTCACGGTTGTTAGAAATTCAATCGCTACGCAGTAAAATTGCTGTGGTTAGTCAAGATACTTTTATTTTTAATGCGACTGTTCGCGAGAATATTGCTTATGGAAAACCAGAAGCAACAGAAACAGAAATTCGAGAAGCTGCTCAATTAGCAAATGCACTTGAATTTATTGAAAGTGAGAGAATGCCTCAAGGATTAGAGACACAGTTAGGAGACCGTGGTGTAAATTTATCGGGTGGACAGCGACAACGTATTGCAATCGCGCGCGCTTTACTACGCGACCCAGAGATTCTGATATTGGATGAAGCGACAGCAGCTTTAGATACTGTTTCAGAGCGTTTAATTCAACAATCTTTGGAAAAAATTTCGATTGGTCGAACTGTAATTACAATCGCACATCGACTTTCGACTATTGCTAAAGCCGATAAAGTTGTGGTCATGGAAAAGGGACGCATAGTAGAACAAGGGAATTATCAAGAGTTACTGCAAAAACAAGGCGCCTTGTGGAAATATCACAAAACTCAGCATGAAACAGGTTCAATTAGTTAGATAGATTAAATAAATAGTAATTATGAATTACGAACACCCTTTAGTTAGTGTTATCACACCCACTTATAACCGACCGGAGTATCTAAAACAAGCACTAACAAGTGCCGTCAATCAAACATATCAAAATATAGAAATAATTGTTTCCGACAATTGTAGTCCAGAAAATCCTCAAGCAATCGTTGAGTCATTTAATGATCCCCGGATTCGCTTTTACCGTAATTCCAGTAATTTGGGAATGCTGGTAAATACAATCCAAGCTTTTAAGCACGCGCACGGGAAATATGTCGCGAGTTTACTTGATGATGATATGTGGGAACCAGATTATTTGGCTAAAATGGTTCCTCTGCTTGAAGAAAATTCTGATATAGCTCTAGCTTTCTGCGACCACTATGTGATGAATGCTTCAGGCGAAATCGATATGGCTGCTACTAATAAATGTACGCAAGCTTATAAACGTCACAATCTTAAGCAAGGAATACACCAACCTTTTGTCGAACATGCATTGATTAATCAATCAGCTTGCCCTGCAGTTGCCGCAGTAGTCAGAAGAGAGATTGTAAATTGGGATGAATTTACGAACGAAATCGCTGGAATGTGGGATGTATATTTATCTTACATATGTTGTCGTGGTGGTAAAGGAGCTTATTATTATCCAGAAAGATTAACTCGCTATCGTGAACATGAACAAACTGACACAATGCAAAGTGGAAATCGCAATGCAGAAGCTAAAATCCGTAAAGCTAAGTCAGAGATTTATTGTTATGGTAAATTTATTCAAGACCAGAGTTTAGCTGAGTTTCATCCACTTTTTAAACAAAAATGGCTGCATGCTCATACAACTTTAGCAATTGGCTTAATGCGAAGCCAACAAGTACAACAAGCACGCTCTTACCTAAAGAGCGCACTCTTTCAACAAAAATTTAATTTACGTACTCTTGTTGCGCTTGGCATCAGCTTTGCACCAAAGAAATTGGCTAATCATTTACTCGGTACATTTTAATTAATTATAGTCTTGTATAAAATTTTATTTATTTTAAAAATAATTTAGTTAGGATTAACAGTTCAAGAGAAGTATACATGAAAATTACAGTTGTTATCCCTACATATCGCCGTCCTCAAGATTTAAAGCGTTGTTTAGAGGCTTTGCAAAATCAAAATCGGCGCCCAGAACAAGTTTTGGTAGTGGTACGTGACACAGATGCTGAGACATGGACATTTCTGGAAAGCTTCGCTCTGGGTAATTTACCACTGCGTATCTTAACTGTGAGGGTTACAGGGGTAATAGCAGCTATGAATTTAGGTCTTGATGCTGCTTTTGGTGACATAATTGCCTTTACCGATGATGATGCAGCACCTCACACTGATTGGCTTGAACGGATTGAAGCAACATTTCTTTCAGATAGCCGTATTGGAGCAGTTGGTGGACGAGATTTTATGTATTATGGTTCAGTTCTGCAAGATTATAACACTCACCCAGGTGCAAGCGATATTGTCGGACGTTTACAGTGGTTCGGACGAGTAATTGGCAATCATCACATCGGTTCGGGAGAAGCACGCGAGGCTGATGTACTTAAGGGAGTCAATGTAAGTTATCGCGCGAATGCAATTAATAAATTACGTTTTGATGAAAGATTGTTAGGTACAGGCGCCCAAGTACATTTTGAGTTAGCATTCTGTTTAACATTAAAACGAGCAGGATGGAAGTTGATATATGACCCATCAATAGCAGTAGACCACTTTCCGGCACAACGTTTTGATGAAGATAAACGCAATACATTCAACAAAATTGCTACTATTAATTTAGCGCACAACGAAACTCTGATTTTACTTGAACATTTATCACCCATCAGAAAATTGATATATCTTTTGTGGGCGGTGCTGATAGGAACAAGAGATGCGTATGGAATATTGCAGATTGCGAGATTCTTTAAAAGCGAAAAAAGCATAGCAATAGAAAAATTTATCGCGTCAATGAAAGGACGCTACCAGGGTTGGCAAACGTGGCTTGAAAGCGATTTTAGTAATCAAACTCAGCCCAAAACTTTGAGTGTGGGTGATTTAGAATGAACACTAACCAATCATTGTTACCTTATCCTTTAAAGCATAATGCTCCGAAAGAAAATTCACCATTATTTGCATGGCTTGCTATCGGTTCGCTGATAGTATTTAGTGTTGTTTGCTACTTCGGCGCCGCTAGCTTATTAAGACAAGCTTTTCCTGCGTTATCCTTTTTTGTAGGTCTTTTTCTTTACTTTCGCTACCCAGCACTTTACATTGGTTTCAATTGGTGGCTATGGTTTTTAATCGCGATAATTAGGCGCCTGATTGATTATAAAGCTGGTTGGGATACCAACGGCTTTATTTTAATTACACCATATTTAGTTACATTAATTACATTTTGGACATTTGTTAAGGAATTACCTCGGTCACTACGTATAGGCGGGTTTCCCTTTGTTGTAGCAATAATGTCAGTATTTTATGGAATGGCAGTCGGATTAGTTAGTTACGACAAAGTAGTAGTATTTCGGACTGCACTCGATTGGTTGGCACCAGTACTTTATGGGTTCCATGTATTTGTAAAATGGCGTGATTATCCAAACTATCGCCAAAATATTCAAACAGTATTTCTTTGGTGTGTACTATTAACTGGTGCATATGGAATATATCAATATTTAGTGGCGCCTGAATGGGATAAGTTTTGGTTAATTCAAACCAAACTTGTTTCGATGGGAAGTCCTAGACCATTAGGGCTTCGGGTTTGGGGTACTATGCACTCTCCAGGTCCATTTGCAAATATAATAATGGTAGGTTTATTAATATTACTTAATAACGTTCGTCCTCTTGGTTTTGCCGCATCAATCGTAGGCTACGTATCATTTCTACTAACTGTTGTACGTTCATCATGGGGTGGTTGGATAGTTGGGGTAGTTAGTTTAATAACTAATCTTAAACCCAAGTTACAAATGCGACTTGTTGTTACAGCAATTATACTTGTGCTTTGTGTCGTTCCGCTAGCAACAATCGAGCCATTTGGGAAAGTAATTACCGAACGTCTTGAATCTATAAGTAACCTTGAGAAAGACCAAAGTTTTAACGACCGTTCAAACACTTACGACCGCAAATTAGGTATTGCGCTGTCTTCTGTACTTGGTCAAGGAATTGGTGGTACATGGGTAGTAGATAAAGATGGAAAGTTAGTAAACATAGTTCTCGATAGCGGTATTTTAGATTCTTTTTTTGCACTTGGCTGGTTTGGCGCCATTCCTTACCTTGGCTCCATGATATTGATTATAATTCAAAGCTTCCAAGGTTCTGAAACTCGTAACGATGCCTTTGCTTGTACAGCGCGCTCAATTAGTCTGGGAATATTTTTTCAGATGATTTTTAGTAGTTTAATGCTTGGACTATCAGGTATAACATTGTGGGGATTTATGGGATTAGCAATGGCAGCTAAGAAATATAACTCCTCACAAATTGTAGGTAGAATGTATTAATTTATGTAATCTTAGTAAGGTGGGCATTGCGTATCTTACTACTCATATAATCAAATAAAAACCGGGCTTCTTCAAAGATAAAGTAGAGACGTAAAATTTTACGTCTCTACATCTGTTTGTAAACAAAAATTAATTGGAATCTGCTTTTTGTACCGGAATCTTTTTAGGTAATTGATACACAATCACCTTAGCTTTCCAGTCTTCTTCCGCAAACACTAGGTAATCACCATTTGTACGTTGAAATGCTCTAATCCCGTAAGGAATGTCAATCCAACCACTTTCATTTGCGACTTCTGGACCGGGTTTGAATTTTATAACAAAAGCTCCAGTTGCTTTATTGTAAATGTAAACTTCTGCGGCTCTACTTGTAATAATGAATAAGTAATCTCCTGCTACTGTCATCGAAGCGGTGACAACTTCGGGATTAGCTTTAGTATCATAAGGAACTGCAACTCGCCACCGCTCTTTGCGGTTGCCTTTACTCCAGTTATCGTAGCGAAAAACTTCACTTCCAAATGCTTTGCCATCATCAGATCCAGCTGGGTATCTTTCTGTGAAGCCAGATAAATACATTGTATCGGTTTCTGGGAAATACTCGATTCGACGAATGTCTTTAATTTCTGCTGGGGTGGCAAACTTTTTCATCGAACTATAAGTGTAGATAGGATTTCCTTTACTATCAATACCTTGTAAAGGAAAATGGCGAATTCCTTCAGACATCCGTAAAGTTTTCCACACATCACCTTTACTATCTACCCACCATCCACCTTGATAAGGATAATCACGCTTACTAGCATCAAACTCACCTTGATCAAAGGCGCCATTACCGTTTTTATCTTGCCATATCCAAT
This sequence comes from Dulcicalothrix desertica PCC 7102, assembly GCF_003991905.1. Lineage (GTDB taxonomy): Bacteria > Cyanobacteriota > Cyanobacteriia > Cyanobacteriales > Nostocaceae > Dulcicalothrix > Dulcicalothrix desertica. The sequence goes on from NZ_RSCL01000004.1 coordinate 401,084, forward strand.
CTCCAATTTGTGATTGGTTGGGAGGCCAGCTATCAGATTGTAGTTTTTCTTCTTTTTCTGGAGTACCCTGAAACAATACTGACGGAATTGCAATTTCGCCATCCGTAGCAGGATTAAAACGATATGCTTGGAGAAACGAACCAAACATATTAGTGAAGTACATAAAAGGTTTACCTTGGATACGACGAAAGAATACTGACCCGTGGGCAACACGCAAACGTATATCATCAGGGTATTTGAAGGGGTTAAAAGTATAACCAAAATAAGTCCATTGTTTTCCTGCAGGCTTACTATAATCCATTACGTAATGGTCGTGCATTGTATATACATGCGTACCATTCATTTTGGGGTCAGCATCAGCGTTATCTACAAATGGCAACCCAACAACTTGCCATTGTAAGGCGCCATTGGGAGAAAATTTTCTAATGTCAGTACCAGTTTTGATTCCTTGGGTATCCTTACCTAAATTAAAACCACTGCTGTTAACATATATATTTCCTTTCGCATCAACACCAACTCCAGTAATTCCGTAAAACTTTAAACCTTCAATTTTGCCAGGTGTCCCTGCGTACACACCACCTTTTAAACCAAATGTACTAACTTGAACTGGTTTGTTTTTAATATCGTAAATTAAAATCTGTTGGTTTTTACCATTATCACCTATCAATAGTCTATTTTGATTGTCAATTGCGATAGCATTGGCGCCAGGTATATTGTTAATAGCTTGCGGTAAACGATTTCCAGATTTTGAATAGTGTAATATTTGAGCAGAATTAGCGTCTTTCTGGTTTTGAATAATCCATAACGTGTTCTGTTTATCAACCGCAATTTTTGTAGGAGTCGGAACAGAAAAGCTACGAATTTCTTTTAAGGTTTGGGTATTGTAAACGCGGACTATATTTTCATCGCGTACTGCAACAAATAATTCCGACCCACTAATTGCTAATCCAGAAACCTCTGCTTTCTTACTAACAATTAACATGCTTTTATCCCAACCATTGCCACCTGTAAACGGTGCAGGTTTTCCAGATAGTGAGAAACGTCGAACACAATACCAACTAGTATCTGCAGGAGGATAATCATTACCTTTGCCATCAATATGTCCTTGCAGCATCGACACATACATATACTTTTTATCTGTAGTGACTGCAATTCCACCAAACCTTCCCCATCCATGTAAATCTTCTGCTCTTGCAATAGCATCACCATTTTTATAGATTCCAGCTTCTCTACCTCCTTCATCCCAAGGACTGTTTGTAAAAACCGTACCGTCCGGAGCAACATACATGTCTATAACTTGGTTTTGCACCCATTTTTCGCCACCACCAAAAGTATTACCAATCCAAGAGGTTCTATAAACTTTAGCTGCTGTATCACCTGCTACCCAATAAAATACTATTATCAAGACAGCTACTAACGCACCAACCAAGCCAAAAGGATATTTTGTGATTCTAAGAATCCTATATTTGTTATTTATTATCATTGTTGATATTTACTATTGGATTTACTCAACTCCTTAGACATATCCCATGATTATCAATAAACATAATCTTGTTTTATTGTCAGAAGCTTAACATTAATTAACTCTTAATAATTAAGTTTAGGACTTACGCAAAGAAACCGGGTTTCTCAGATTTTTTCATAATCCTTTAATTTATGTATAAAAATACTCACAGTACGATAAATCAATTTTTGAAAAGAGATATTTGTATGTAAATTAGCAAATAGGTTAGGTTACTATACAAACTTTATCAAAACTTTATATATTTCATACCAAAGCTTGAACTTTGATAAATTAAAATTACATTGGGTAGAAAAAATTTTATACGAAGTGGCTTCTGCTTTAAACTTGCGTTCAAAATTCTAGACGCTATACTTTTATTAATAATACTTATCTAGGCACCTATCGCGTTGAATGTTGCTGAATAAGCGAATTGTAAAATTGCAGGTTGAGTAAAGCGATTATGTACTTTTCGTAAGTGCCATTTGCCTGTAGCATTAGATATCTTAATACAAGTGTCCGTTTATTTTACTTCAACGCTAAAAATTTAACTATCAATAAGCAAACTTATTATCGTTTTTCGACATTAAAACGATAAAAGGCGCCTGATTAAGTTAAAAGCAATATGTAGTGGTTATAAAAGTAATCATTGTTAATTCAATGTAAACAGTTAATCTTTAATTTCACCATTTGGGTCAATTATGAACTTTTGTATAGTAACTCCATACGTTATTAAAGGTGATGGTCAAGGTCGGGTCAACTATGAAATCGTCTGGGAAGCTATTCGTCGTGGTCACGAAGTAACTTTAGTAGCAAGAAAAGTAGCTCCAGAGCTTCAGGAACAAGGCTTAGTCAAATTTATAAATTTTGACGTAGAGAAATTTCCCACTGCATTAATAAAAGAAATGATGTTTTCAAGTCAAAGCGCTGCATGGTTATATAAGCATCGCCAAGAGTTTGACCTAGTACAAATTTGCGGTGCAGTAACTTCATTCCCTGCCGACGTAAACACTTCGCACTTCGTCCATACATCATGGCGCCGTTCTCACGTACATACTGCCCGTATGAATAAAAATTTCTATGGGCTTTATCATTGGCTTTATAGTACACTCAATGCTTACTGGGAAAAGCAAGCATATCAAAAAGCCAAGATATCAGTTGCTGTATCAAACAAAGTTAAACAAGAGTTAATCAATGACGTTAATATAAAACCCGAAAAGATTCACGTTATTCACAATGGCGTTGATGTGAATGAATTTTTTCCTGGAGTTAGCGACCGTCAGCAACTAGGATTACCAGTCGAGAAAAATTTAGCACTATTTGCAGGTGACATTCGCACAAATCGTAAAAACTTAGACACAGTACTCAAAGCTATTGTAAAAGTACCATCGTTGCATCTTGTTGTATTAGGAGATACATCCGATAGCCCGTACCCAAAAATGGCAGAAAATTTGGGGTTGAGTGACCGCGTATATTTTGCTGGTTTCCGTCGTGATGTCGCCGAAATAATGAGAGCCGTCGATTTTTTTGTATTACCATCGCGCTACGAAGCATGTACTTTAGTATTACTTGAAGCAATGGCATCGGGTCTTCCCGTCATTACAGCAGAAAGTGCTGGAGGAGCAGAGCTAGTTACACCCGAATCTGGTTTTGTATTGGCATCAGATAATGTAAACGCATTAGCTACCGCGCTTAATACTTTAACTCTAGATAGCGAACTTAGAACTAAAATGGGTGAAACTGCTCGTATAGTAGCCGAACAAAATACATGGGTCAGTAAGGCAGAACATTACATCAACTTATTTGAGAAATTTGTCAATGACGAACATTATCGTAATTGTCGCAATATCTCATCACCCGTTGAACAGCGCGCCATACTTAAAGGCGCCTAATAGTAGTAGCGTGGTATCAGCATATTATCAGTAGCGAAGTAAAGGTAAGGTGGCTGAAGCCACCATACGATTTCCTAATAGTTAGTAGCTAACAGTTAACAAAGCCATTTTGAGATTAGCTTATAGTTTATTTCGCCTAGTTTGTTTCGCTTATAAGGGTGCATCATTATAAACCAGCAAGTAGATTGACTTCAAATGTCGCTACACCATGAAGTTAATTTCCATCAATTCTCCGCATATTGCTGATACACCCAACACGCACCGTCTATGAATCTATATCGATTTTTGCTGCATTCTTCTTGGGTTGCGATTGCTTTAGCTTTTTTGTTTCCCACTTCAATTAAAAATGCTGAAGCTAAAACTTTGACAGCAGAGCAAAAAAGTAAAGTTAGGGAAACGGATAGAGATAACATCAAGCTCAAAAAAGAAGTAGCTATTATTCCACAAGAAGCAGCAAAGCTAGGAGGAATCGTTTCTTTGTCTCCTGCTCCCTCCTCTCCTGATAACCTCCCTGTTCCCTCTACCCCTCCTCTCCCTGCTTCACCTCCAGAACTACTGTTTCCGACCAAAGCAGAAGAAGTTCAAATTCGACAAAACCAAGCAATAACGCTTCAACAAGCACTAGAAATTGCGCGTCGAAACAATCCCCAACTGCAAACCTCGCTACTTGAACTTGAGCGCAGTCAAGCATTACTACGAGAGTCGCAAGCTGCACTGTATCCAACCATTGGTATAAACGGCAGCATTACAAACAGTAAATCTGCTAGTGACCAACTTTCTGTAGACTCAGGTGTGGCGCCTCCTCTTAGCGATAAAGCGAGAACTGCTTTTAACGGCAGAGCCGAAGTTAATTACAACATTTATACTTCAGGCCGTAGAGCAGCGAGCATTCGTCAAGCAGAAGAACAGCTAAGAATTGACGAGTTGAGTGTAGAAACGCGGTATCAAGAAATTAAGCTGCAAGTAACTAGTCGTTACTATGATTTACAAGCTGCTGACGAACAAGTTCGTATTAGTAGTGCAGCAACAGAAAACGCTAGTGCGAGTTTACGTGATGCTCAAGCACTTGAACGTGCGGGTGTTGGTACAAGGTTTGACGTACTGCGTTCGCAGGTAAACTTTGCCAATGCTCAACAAGATTTAGCAAACGCACGTGCTAGACAGCAAATATCACAACGACAATTAGTTGCACTACTAAACATACCGCAAACGCTCAATATAACCACTGCTGACCGAGTAGAAATAGCGGGGTTATGGAACCAAAAACTAGAACAAACAATAATCCAAGCGTTTCAAAACAGACCTGAGTTACAGCAGCGTTTAGCAGAACGTAATATAGGTGAACAACGACGTAAATTTGCTTTAGGACAACTTGGCCCACAAGTTGCCTTAGTTGCCAGTTACGACGTATTAGACCAGTACAACGACAATGTTGGCGCCACAGATGGATACTCAGTAGGAGTACGTGCAAATTGGAACTTATTCGATGGAGGAGCAGCAAGAGCGCAAGCAGCACAAGCAAAAGCAAATATTGCTATAGCAGAAAGCAACTTTGCAAACCAACGTAACCAAATACGCTTTGAAGTCGAACAATACTATGCCCAATTACAATCAAATTTAGACAACGTGCAAACCGCAACAGGAGCAGTAGACCAAGCTGTTGAAGCACTACGACTCGCACGTTTACGCTTTCAAGCTGGTGTTGGTACCCAAACCGACGTTATTGCAGCAGAAAACGACCTCACACGCGCACAAGGTAATCGCATCACTGCTATCTTAGATTACCAACCGCGCGTTCGCAAACCTACAACGTTCTGTCTCTGCTAAAACCTAATAAATTAATATTGATAGCGAAGAAAGCGTTTGTCATTCTGAGCGAAGCGAAGAATCTTAAAAATTTCAATGAAAAACGAGATGCTTCACTACGTTCAGCATGACAATGTTCATTCTTAACCTTTCTTTACATATGGATGAAATTTTGGTGCCGACTTCCGAGCATGAAGAGTAAAAGACGTCTTACGCTCTTATGTTAGATAATTTACATCAAATATGTTATTTATAAAAATTAGCTGTTTAGTCTTGATTGTAATTCTTGTAATTGTTCTAATAATGGTGGTAAATCTCTTTGAATCGTCTCCCAAATGATTTCTATATTCACCCTAAAATATTCGTGAATAACTATGTTTCGCAGACCTCGAATATCAACCCAAGGTATTTCCGGATAGTCCACTTCAGCTTCGGGCATAAGACTTGCTGCTGCCTCACCAATAACAGCAACATTATACAAAACTGCTTTTATTGTTCTTGTATCTTGTTGAAAATCAGTAAAACTCATATCTTGAGTAAACGCCTCAATCTCGGCGCCAATATCTAAAATGTCTTGAATTCTTTGCTTTAATTTTCTAGAAGGCACGTACAGCTTCCCCCATAACTGTTTCACGTAAATAAGATTTGAGAGAGTCGGGCGTACCCAAATCGACAGAACGACCAAGAAGCGTTTCTAAATATCTCTGTAAGCGCACAAAAGTAAATAAGCCTACAGGCTTTTCAAATTCTACGAGCAAATCAACATCACTTTCAGAGGTTGCTTCATCTCGTGCTACAGAACCAAACAAAGTCAAAGATTTTACACTAAAATCTTTCAGTTTTATTTGTTCACTTCTAAGTATACTCAACACTTCGTCTCGTTTCATAATGCAATTCCTGCATTTTGACTTTGTATCTATATAATACCCGCTATGTTGGCTCGTTAATGGAAAGCTAGGATATGTAAAATATTGAAAATAGATAAAATGAATACATGACTGAAAATATATTAATTGTCGGTGGTAGTCGTGGGATTGGTCTTGCAGTTGCGGATTATTACCATGATAAAGTTGATGGCTTAATGTGTGTTTCGAGAAGTCCATCAAAATTTGGAAAGTGGATTGAGGCAGATATTTCAAAACAGCAAGGTATTGATAAAGTTTGTGCAACTTTTGATAATAAACCTTTAGATGCGCTTCTGTTTCTTGGAGGAACCTGGGAAAAAGGCGCCTTTACCAGTGATTATAATTTTATAAATAGTAGTTATGAAGAAATTGATCATGTAATTGCTGTGAATCTTATAGCACCTGTTAAACTAATTAAAGGATTAATATCGTCTTTGAAAAAATCTCAGGCGCCAAAGGTAATTTTTATCGGCTCATTATCAGGTTTAGATAATCAAGCAACAAGAGAAGTGGCAAATACAGCTTCTAAATTTGGATTACGTGGCGCCGCGCAAGCGTTGCAGATTGAACTCAGTAATACTGGTATTGCTTTTACAGTAATTAATCCTGGAAATATTGCGACACCTGAAGTATTAAATGATATTGCTAGTAGTACTTTTTCTGCTCAAGTTCCTATACCACTAAGCGATTTAATATGTGTTATTGATTGTTGTTTGAAACTTTCACGCGCATCGTGTATGTCAGAAATTAATCTTACACAATTGAATCCCCTGGCAACGGATACAACGGATGTAACGGATAGTTGATTAGTTTTAGAGGCGCCTTAAAAAAAGTTGCTGTTTGAATAAATTATCCGTTACATCCGCTACATCCGTTGCCAAATTTGACTGCACATCTGAGACAGATATACTACATGTCAATACAATTGTACCCAAGCAAATGCCTGGGTAAGAATGATTAATTAGTAGATAATGTTACATAGCAGGTACAGTGATAACTGCTGGTTTGAGTTGTTGTTCTTGGGTAGGTGTGTACGAAAAACTTGATTTGTCGTTGCTGTCGGGCAGAATTGTAATATATTTGCCGTCGTCTTTGGGATTACGTGATACCAATTCTTTACGACCCTCATTAACTAAGAACGGAAGCACTGCACTGGCGCCAATAACCACCATATCTACTAGGTTAATTGGTGCGATTTGCAACAATCCTTTGAGTCCAGGTACGGTTGCAGCGGCGATTTGTAGCGCGAACGAACCACCCAAGGCAATATTTAGATATTTGTTTTGTGGTAGTCTCTTACCGCTAAATATGCTGTGGGTTTGCGAACGGCAACTGAGCGCGTACATTAACTGTGCCATTGTCAAGCTCATAAAGCCAATGGTGCTGGCAGTTGCTCCTATACCATAACGGTTAATAGCATAACCATAGGCGCCCAATGCACTTGCTGACATTATCGCTGACTCGCCAACAATGCGTCGAAAATCGGAATTTTTGATAATTGGTTCAGATGGGTCACGGGGTGGCGCCAGTAATACATCTGGTTCTGGAGCTTCCATCGCCAGTCCAAGCGCTGGGAAGATATCTGTTACTAAGTTCAACCATAGTAACTGCATGGCTGTCATTGGTTCGCCAATACCAGCAGCAGTTGCAGCGAGCATCACCATGATTTCACTGGTGTTGGTTGATAGTAAAAAGTGAACCGATTTGCGAATGTTGTTGTAAATTGTACGTCCATGACTAACCGCTATAATCATGGTTTCGAGGTTGTCGTCTTCGAGGATAATATCCGCGACTTCACGGGCAACATCGGTGCCACTATGTCCCATTGCAATACCGACATTAGCAGCTTTGAGTGCGGGAGCATCATTAATTCCATCCCCCGTCATTGCTACTATTTTACCTATGCTTTGCTGTGCTTGGACGATTTGCAATTTGTTCGCAGGACTAATACGTGCAAAAACATTTACTCGGTCGCACAGTCCTTTAACAACTTCTGGGTCAACTTGTTCGAGGTGTGTTGAGTCAAGAATTTCTAGCTGTTTGCCTTGGCTAAGATTTAATTCTTTACCAATCGCATAAGCTGTTGGACTTTGATCCCCAGTAATCATTACGGTGTTGATACCTGCTGAGTGGAAATCTCCCATTAATTCCTTCACACCTTTACGGATGGGGTCTGCCATTCCCACAAGTCCCAACCAAATTAATTCACTTTCAGTGTTAATTTCATCCGAATCTTGAATTAAATAAGCAACTCCAAGAACACGCAGTGCTTTACCTGCCATGTCCTCGTTATCGTTCTCAATTAACTGTCTATCAGCATTGGTTAAAGGTATTTGCTGACCGTTTTTGAGTTGATGACTACATAGCGCTAATACTTCAGATGGACTACCTTTGACTGCAACGAGTTTTTGATTGTTGTCAGGAGTATTATGTAGCGTCACCATGTAGTTACGCGCTTGCGAACGGTGACTAATTTTCTGCAACGGATAATTTTCGCGCAGACTATTTACATTCACTCCAGCATTTATTGCTAAGTCGATCAGCGCGTTCTCTGTTGAAGAACCTTTTACAGTGTAATTGTGTTCTTTGTTTTCCTTTTTCTCTTTAACCTTTTCCTTTTCTTCAATAATGCTTTCGTTGCAAAGTACCAAGACATGCATTAACTTCAGCACTTGCTCGTTGCTATAAGGATTAATAGACTCATCCCCATCGCGCAACTTATCGTCTGCAACATCAATACATCGTCCATCAGCACACAACTCAACAACCGTCATGCGGTTAGCTGTAATAGTACCAGTCTTGTCCATACAGATAGTCTGTACCGAACCCAGTGTTTCCACTGCATCAAGGCGCCGGATTAATACGTTGTGCTTCCGCATGTTAGCAATACCAAGCGCTAACGTAGTAGTTGCTACCGTTGGTAGTCCTTCTGGTACTGCTGCTACAGCCAACGAAATTGTTGACTTAAGCATTTGCAGCACACTGTTACCGCGTAACAAACCAATACCAAATACAACAGCACAAATGGCGCCGCTAATTACAACAAGCTGACTTCCTGCTTGGTCGAGTTGTTTTTCCATCGGGGTTTCAGGTGTCGAAGCTTCACCAAGCATCGCCTGAATTTTACCCATCTCGCTATATTTACCTGTGGCGACAACTACCGCTTTCCCTTGTCCCCCTGTCACCAAAGTACCCATGTAAACCATGTTTACCCGGTCGCCCAAAGCTACATTCTCATCTTCGAGCGCTACAGTAGACTTACTAACGGGCATACTTTCACCCGTCAACGCCGACTCATCAATACTCAAACGCTCTGCTTCAATTAAGCGTGCGTCTGATGGTACATAGCTACCAGGTTTGAGAACTATAATATCGCCTCGGACAATTTCAGTAGCGCTGATTTCAACACTATTGCCGTCGCGAATAACTACTGCCGTTGGCTTAACTACATTTTGAAGCGAACGAATTATTTTTTCAGAATTACTCTCAGTAGCATATCCAATCCCCGCATTGATTACTACTACCCCCATAATGACAGCAGCATCAAGCAAACCACCTGTAGCAACTGACACTCCTGCCGCTACTGCTAAAAGTCCTACTGGCAGTGATTTAAACTGATCAACAAACATGCTTAACCCCGAACGCGGTTTTGCTTGCGGTAAGGTATTTAAGCCGTATTTCTTCAGTTTGCGAGCAGCAGAATCACTTGATAGTCCTAATACATTTGACGTTTGCAACTCATTAATTACGGTCTCTACAGAACGTAAATGCCAAGGTGCAACGGATTGCGCTTTTGTTCCGACCAGATCGCGTGTTTTTTTTGCTTTTCTCTTAGCTTGGTGCTTGTTTTTTGTTACCAAATTTACAGAATTTTTGTTTTGCTTTTGGTAATCAAAAACCAGACTTTCAATCAGCGATGCAAGACCCGACGAACTGCGTGCTGGTTTATAAATTACCAGCATATTTCCTGTGACCGGGTTGGCAGAAACACAACATATATCGTTGTTTTCTGCCAATCTCAACTCTAGGTATTTCTTAAGAGTATCCGAACCCTGAAGACCATTTACTTTATACCTAGCCCTCCCGCTCACCGCCGTATGTACTTCCTTAACGATAGGAATTTGACGGTGCCGGGAGATGTTACAGCTTTTATTCATTTCATGCAGTTGTGAAAAATACTAACTTATTCAGAGTCTTTTATCGTACTGCATAAAATTAAACATTTTCTAATTCGTCAGGATTATCTTTAAATAACTTATTAAAACCCAAATACCTAATAAATCATACAAGGTTGGAAATCTTACCCTAAATGTACTGAAATACGAACCATACCGATGACATAAAATTTTGCTAGAGTTTTAATAGGCTTGCTTTTTAATTTTGACTCAATGTTGCAATTTGCACCTTTATTTCCCTTAATTTACCGTGTTCTCCAACCTAGTTTTCCAAACTGTCTATGGACAGGAAACACAAACTGTAAAAAAATCGCTCTAACGTTTGATGATGGACCTCACCGTCATCACACACCCCAGTTACTTGAAGTATTAGATTATTACAAAATTCCGGCTAGTTTCTTTTGGTTAGGTGTATGTGTACAACAGGCGCCACAAATTGCCAAAATGGTACATGCTCGTAACCACTGGATAGGTTTACACGGTTATGACCACCGAAACTTTCCTATGCTCTCGCCGCAAGAACTTAAAGACAGCTTAGAAAAAACTCAAGCAGCTATTGAAAGTGCCTGTAATATACCCGGACAACTTATCCGCGATGTCAGACCCCCAAATGGGTTCTTTACCCCCAATACTTTAAAACTTTTGAAAAAGTGGGACTACCGTCCGGTTATGTGGAGCGTTGTACCAGAAGACTGGGTACGACCGGGTGTTAACACAGTAACTCAACGAGTATTAAACCAAGTTCAAAATGGTTCCATCATAGTTTTGCACGATGGCTACTTCGGTGGTGAAGATGTCGCCGAAACAACAGCAGCTTTAATACCCAAGTTACTAGAACAGCGTTACGAGTTCGTCACTATAAAAGATTTTAGATTTTAGATTTGGGATTTTAGATTCAATCCAAAATCCAAAATCTAGAATCCTAAATTTATTTATTCCCTTGCCCCTAATTCCTCAGCAACATTTTCTTGCTTAGAAGTATCGGCGCCTATAGGCTGTTCTGTTCCTAAAAGAGTGCGGATGTCACTCAAAGAACTAGGTTTGCCCAGTTTCTCTTCTTCGGAGTCGCTTACATACTCAATTAAATCCTCTACCTGGCAGCCAAGAGCCTTACAAAACTTTACTATACGTTCAATATGATCAGAGCCAGTTCTTCCGCTTTCCCAATTTTGAATGGTACTTTCGGTGACACCGACAAGACGTGATAACTCTAACTGGGTCAAACCAGCTCTTTCACGTAATATTGCTATCCTTGGTTTTGCTTTCCGTTTCACAGTCACAGCACTCCGACGGTCTAACTTATAGTCGTTTATCGTAACACCAAAAAAAAATTACGCCCAGATTTTTTAACCAAGACTTGACACACTTAAAATCTTTAGTTAAACTATCTAAGTATAGAGGTAGCACTTGCCAAGTGCAAGTCAGTTATCTTTTTTTACCTATTAACACTTAAGTTATTGAGTTAAATATATTAAAGGTTGATTAGACATGAGGTTATGGAGTTATAAATTATGTTGAAAATTATGTTGAAAAAGTCTTTTGCTGTAGGTGTGTTAGCGGCTCTGGCAATGGCGCCTGTTGCACAAGCAGGTCAAACTCAAGCAAATAGTTCTAACATGCGAATTACAAGTGGTAGCTTGGGAACAAGAAACGTTAGTGATATAGACAGCAGCACTTATACAGACCAGTATCAAGGTAAAAATAGTAATCGATTCTGTGCGACTCGCAATCAGATCCAAGGGAATAGAGAGAACGTAAGTATTAGTAACGGGAATGTTGGCTTCGGTAATGATAGCAGTGTTTCCAATTCAGCTTTTACAAGACAGAGGCAAAATGCGAACTGCTCCTTCCCTGATTTACGTTAAATATATAAATAGCTTAGTAATAGATAAAACTAAAAAGCTGGTTAATCGAGTTGTTGAACTAGATTAACCAGTAACACACAACTAATTAGGTCTAGAAAAATTATGAAGATAAAAATCTACACATGCAAATTTTCTAGCTGCTGCTTTGATTATAGCTTCAAGTGCAGCGTTAGCAAGTCAAAAGAAGTGCTGAGTAGAAAGTGAGTCGTGCTAAGTAGAGATGCAATTAATCCCTGTGGGAAAACCTCCGGTTTACGTGTCTCGACACTCAGCACGACTCACTCAGTACTCAGTACTCAAAACTAACTACAAAGTTGAGGATGAACGCCATGCCTGCCATAAAATTAATTTTTCCGCTGTTCTTGACTGCAATGATTGCATTACCTGCTTCAATTGCAAATGCTGGTGAATTAGATATTCAAACAAGTAATGTTCAAATGGAGCTTGATGAAGATGGCGACATTTATATTAGAACTATTAGAACGGCGCCAGTACCACGAGTAATTGTAAATCCCGCTGTAAATCAAAATATCTATAGAAATCGTCAGATGCGGGTTTTCAGAAGCAATAACAAAATGAAATGCCGTAATGTGACGCAGCGTAGAAACTCAAGAAGAGGTGGTAACCAAATTTACACAAGTAATACTACAACCGTCTGTAGCTAATTCAGGGCATTACTTGTAGAATTCCTGTAATTGTGGAATGGGCATCCTTGCCCGTTCCCCCATATTACAACTATGACCGTAAACTAACCTTTCTGTTTTGTTTCTATATTTATAACCATACTTGTATTCATTGGTATAAAAATATGCAAAACCTCATCTTTTATGCGCTCTGTGTAGGACTTATTATCAGTCTAACTGCTGGATTAACTAACAATTTATCCTACAGTCAAATAAGTTCCGAAGCATCAAGCGATAGTGGCGCCACACATACATTCACATCCACCACAAGTACACAATCAAACTCTGCATCTATCCAAAGGAATAGTTTAAGTCTAAGTGCTGCAAATTTAAAACAACCCCAAATTCTAAAAATAAATGCCCCTAGCGCACGGTTACAAGGTGAAATATCCATTAACGGTAAAGTTGTACAGCGTTTAAACGACAGCAGTAGTAAGCTAGATTTATCACCTTATTTATCTGTCGGTCAGCAAAAAATTGAAGTTTCAGCACAATATTCACCATCAACTGCTGCCGTCAGCGTAGAAGTACAAGGTTCAGGCAATAATATTTCGCAACAAACTAGCGGCAGCGGCACATTAAACTATACTCTAGATTTGGACATCCAGTAAAAGTTAGGTATCTAAATTTACCATTATCTTGTAGGCTGAATAACATTATCTTGTGGAATGAATAACATTATCTTGTGGGATGGGCATCCCTGCCCGTCCCAATTTCAAATGAGTTTGTGAACCACGGTTCACATTTACCCCACAAATTCCTCCATTGCCATCAACAAGAATACCTTTCGGTTTTGCTGAAATTAACGGTCGCTTGAAATTGTGCTTCAAGCGATGTACGAGTTTGCAGGTCAGCCACAGACCAAATTAGAAATTGCTCTGGCGCCGTTACAAAATCTTGATAGCGATGAGTCACAACTGCGTAGAACTCTTGATACATGGCACACGCATATTCCACTGCTGACTCAAAATCTTGAATAGGTGATAAACGTGCTTGCTGAAGGACATTTTTATCAACTGTACAAACGTCAACTTTTTCTTTTAACCAATCAATCACAAGTTGAGCTATGTGTGAATTCTGGAATCTGTTTGCATAAGCGCATATTTTCTCCCATCCAAAATCTGTAACATACATTTTTATCAAGGGTTGCGCTTGGTCAAATAATTCACTAATATCTTCTAATAGCTGGTTTCTGTTCATTAGTAATTCGAGTATTAAATCAGCATCAACCAATATCCCAATCACAGTTAAATCCCCCGATTGAAAAACAAATACGTTTATTATGTCTATAGAAGCATTGATATTTCTCAATGCTTTCCTGCATTCCTACATGTAAGTTATATACAAATCCAAAAGAACTTATTTCAGATTGGCGCCCACTAAAGGGTTACAATTTCACATCCAAGCATCTACATATTTATCGGCTTTTGTCAATCTGATACACAGTAATCACTTCACACTTTACCGCTGTTACTTGAAACGACGAAGCATATTTCCATCAGTTCCGAAACTCGCAATAATAATTATGTTTAATTCAAGTTTTTATGCACTTGAATATCAATAAAAATGTGAAGAAATATATCATATATTTTTTTCTAGTACTAACAATGTTTGATTTTTTACCTAACTTTTTGGTTTAAGCATTAAATAAAATAGTTGTCCGTGACCAACAGTAACACCCGCACGTTCGGCTGCAACAAGACCTGCACCAACAAAGTAATCAACTCTGCCAGCACCTTTAATGGCGCCACCTGCATCTTGGTCAAGTACATAGCGACTAACAACACGGTGTTCCATTTGACCTTGAGTATTAGGAAAAGGAAGGTATGCACGAATTAATGCTAGGGCGCCTGGTGGCATAAGTGATTTATCAGTAGCAATCGAACGGTCGGTCGTAAGAGTAGCTTGAGTGGAACCAGTTGCAGTAACACCATGATTTTCCTTAAAGAATACAAAACTAGGGTCACGCGGAATATAAATATTTAATTCCTGCGGATATTTATGAAAATAATCCAAAATTTTAGGCATCGTCATACCCTCCAAGGGTAATTTTCCATCGTCAGCAAGTGCTTTACCAATGCTTTTATAATTTTGAGCGATGCTGGCAGCATAACCCACCGTAGTCTCAGTACCATCAGTAAGATGAAGTCTCGCGGAACCTTGAATTTGCATCATGTAAGGTTCAAGACGGTCACGGAACCAAAATATTTCTAGTCCCCGTAATTTACTTTTAGAAGCTTGTAAACCATCTGCACCTTCTAAGTCAACACGTTTAGGATGAGGTCTAGGCCAAGAGTCTAAGTCGGGTGGTTCACGATAAATAGGGTAACGAAATTCAGCGGTACGTGTGCGACTAGCTTCATATATAGGTTCATAATACGAAGTAAACAGTACCCCTCCTTTTTTATCGTGACCTATCGACTGGTAAAGCACAAACTCATTTTTTATTGCAGCATTAAGTTGTTTGGCTGATTTACTCGTTTGTACCAACTGCCGAAATCGTTGTAAGCTAGCGATTACACGAGCGCGAGTAATACCAGCTACTGGATAATTTTGATATGCAGCTTGAGCTTGCGGAGATTGTAAGTACTTTAAACTTTGGTCTATCGACGCTATCAAACCAATAGAGTCTTTAATAGGTTCGTTTTCACCCCAAATTTGATTATCTAAACACGAAGCATCACCCTCGCAACAAGTAACATGTGGTCTAGCTACAAGTACAGGGCGCCGTTTTGATATATTTGGTTGACTTTTAACTTGTTTTGCAGCTTGAGGTAAATTCCACTTTTTTAACTGACATTGTTGTGGAGCAAGCGCTAAACGTCCCAAAGGTTGTATAAGTAATACATAAGTTAGTACAAAAACAGGCAAGCTTAAAGCAACAGCAACAAGTATTTTTGCTGACTTTGGGTTAACTAACTCTCGAAACTTCGCTTTAGATTCGCTCTTGATGCTCATGAAAGGCTCTACTTCAAATATAAAATTTAAAATTCATTAAGAATTTTAAAGCCTTACAGTTAGAAAATCGACATTCTTTTACTCGATAATCATAGGTAGAACAGAGACAAAAAGAAACTGTATATCTATACACGATGGCGCCAAGCCTAATTATGCCTTCTTCAACCAATCTTGTTATATTTCGTAATATTGTCATACTGAGGTACAAAGCATCTACACCCATGTCATGCGCTCGGTACGATGCATCTTGTCACCAGTTTCAAGGTAGTGGAAGAACATATTTCAATACGAATTTAGATTTATTGCGATAAATACCATACAAAAAGCCCAGCTTTAATTGACTGGGCTTTTCTGGAGTAAGTCTCCAAGGTTACATATAGAAGTTCAGTATAGTTTTGTTTAACTTAATTAGTACTACCATTGCTCTTGGCTTGGTTTCGGAAAAGAACCAAAATATTTTTTATCGTTGAATTAACTACTGCACAGGCTGGAAGCCTATGCTACATTTACGTGTGGTGTGCATTGTTAGGGAAAATTATGAAAGCTGTTGTGATGACTGCACCTGGTAATCCTGATGTGCTGCAATTACGAGATTTACCATTGCCTTCTCTTGGTAGTAGAGAACTGTTAGTTAAGTTAAAAGCTGCTGGTGTTAATCCTATTGATACTAAGCTTAGGGGTCGCGGTACTTTTTTTCCTGATAAAATGCCTGCGGTTCTTGGTTGTGATGGTGCAGGTGTTGTGGAAGAATTCGGCGCCAACGTAACTAAGTTTCGCGTCGGAGATGAGGTATATTTTTGTAATGGTGGATTAGGTGGGCATCAAGGTAATTATGCCGAATATACAACAGTAGATGAACGATTTGCCGCGCGTAAACCTAAATATACTAGTTTTGCAGAAGCTGCTGCGGCGCCTTTAGTATTAATTACAGCTTGGGAAGCTTTATATGAACGAGGAAGACTCTCGCCAAATGAACGGGTATTAATTCATGCTGGTGCTGGAGGTGTTGGACATGTGGCAATACAGCTTGCCAAACTTAAAGGCGCCAGCGTTTGCACTACAATAAGTTCACAAGAAAAAGCACGCTACACTCAAGAACTTGGCGCCGATTTAGCAATAAACTATAAGCAAAACGATTTTGTTAAAGCAGTATTAGACTGGACTAACGGTGAAGGAGTTGACGTAGCATTTGACACTGTTGGTGGAGAAACTCTACAAAAATGTTTTCCAGCAGTACGAGTATATGGTGATGTAGTCACAATTTTGGAACCAGATAAAAATACTATATGGAAAGTCGCACGTAACCGGAACCTGCGTATTAGTTTAGAGTTGATGCTTACACCTATGTTACAAGGAATGATAGAAACGCAGCAGCATCAAGCCGAAATATTAGAACAATGTGCAACTTGGATAGATGAAGGTAAGCTTAAAATTGACGCGCGTCATCAATATAAATTATCTGAAGCCGCAAAAGCTCATGATTTACTTGAAACAGGGTCAATCACAGGTAAAATTATCCTACTGACCGAATCATAGAAGATTAGCATCGCATTTGAGTAACTACATAAGAGTCCAGCATCCAATAATAACAATATTATTAGCCAGCGCGCTTACCGCTACTTTCTGGTTTATTGGGTTATTTTATATACCTACTTCTCAAGCTCAATCGCAATTAGAACGCACTTCCCTAACTTCAGAAATACTTCAACAGCGAGTTCATAACCCAATTCTACGCGAAGGTAATCCCACCGTAGATTTACGGGAAATGACGATAGATTTACGACCAGATAATGCAGCTTTTCGCGATGAATTTTATCAAACGCTACGAAAGGAAATACAAAAAACAGGCGCCAAACCATTCGGTTTAGATTTAAGCAACTCATTAATTCAAGGTGATTTTATCGGTAGCGACTTGGGACTGCGAGCCACAATTTACCCCCAAGCAATTTCTCCAACTTTTACTCCGAGTGAGCAAGAACAACTGCAACAGCTACGCGAGGTATGTTTAAAATCACTGAGTATAGGATTCCCAAGTGCAAAAGATTGTCGTTCGTTATTACGTCAAGAACCAAATATATCTACTGTAGAGAGCGTTTTTCGCTCGGCACTCATTATGCAGCAAACGCGGTTTAATGGCGCTGTCCAGTTTGCTAATACATTTTTTCTTCAACCAGTTGATGCGAGTGGCGCCGTTTTTAACCAATCTGTAAATTTTACAGAAGCTCGGTTTGGTAGTACCGTCAGCTTTGCTAATGCTACTTTTCGTAAAGATATTCAGCTAACAAATAGTATCTTTTTTAACAAAGTAGACTTAAAGCAAGCGCAATTCCAGGAAGCTGTTTATTTTCAAGATAGTAGTTTTTCTCTTAGCGCTAACTTTAAAGATGCAATTTTTCGCTCTTTGGTAAGGTTTAACCGCGCACGCTTTGGAGGTAATGCTGATTTCTCAAGAGGTAGGTTTCTCGGTCAGGTACAGTTTACCGCAGCAGATTTTAATGAATTTCTTTTACTAACCGAAGCAGCATTCGAGCAAGCTGTAACCTTTCGCGAAGCTAGATTTAACCAACCTGTGACACTAAGAGGCGCCAGCATTCTTAATATAGCTGACTTCAGCGATGCTATTTTTGCTCTTAATGCTTATTTAAACGTATCAGGACTAGCGTTCAACTCAAATAGCGCCAAAATTTTAGGAAATCCTGGTGAAATAGGGAAAATGCTCTATGTGTCATCTTTAATCGGAAATCAAAACGTATTGCGGAATTTAATGCAAAATTTCCGCTCTTTGCAGCAAATTAGCGACATTAACCAGCTTGAATATACTAAGCAACAATTACGGTTTATAGAATTGGGTCGGCGATTATTTGGTACAAATATAAATAAAGCCTCTACAGAAAAATTAAAAAGCCTAGGTTTAACACAACTTCAAATTGAAGGAATTATTAATCATCGTAAAAAAGAACAATTTCGCAACCAAAGCGAACTGTTAGAACTACCTGAAATAGATTTTGAGACATATATTAGAATACGTGACCAAATAATCGTCGATGAACCTTTATTAATTGGTGGATGGATATTAACAGCATGGAGTTGGTTATTTATTGCTGTGCTGTTATTACTATCAGGTTACGGTACACAAGTTTGGTTAGTGTTTGGTGTTGGCGCCATTGCAATAGCTTATTTTGGATTATTATATTGGCTTATCGATAAATATAGGCGCCTGCGTCCAGTTCCAATAGTTCCAACTTGTTATGAAACTAGCTGGATATTAACATCCTATTGTATATTCACATCCATTGGATTACTTGCTATTTTTCGCAACGCCGAACAGCCTTGGTTTACACTAGGGTGTTTAGTATTAATCATTTTACCTATCCCTTTAATACTACTAGCTCGACTTTACCAAATAGGGCGTTTTCATAACAAAATGGACGTATCCTATTTTACAGAAGATGGCACATTACGTCAGTTACGCTTGCTAATTGGGCGCCTGCCCGTAATACCCAGAAACCCATCATTTCGCGAAAGATACATGCCTATATTATGGGAAAAACGCTGGAATTGGTTAAATTACTACGACTTTAGTTTAAATAATTTAATGCGATTAGGCTTTAATGATATTCGTCTACGCGATGAATGCCTCCCAGGAATTATATCAAGCTTGGCATGGTTCCAATGGAGTTTAGGAGTACTTTATATAACTTTACTCTTATGGACACTATCACGCACAATCCCAGGACTAAATTTATTAATTTATTTGAAGTAAAGAAACCTGGTTTCTGTGGAAAATTGTTATTTTTATTATATACGGACTAGTGGAAACCAAGTTTTCCCAAGTTTTTAGAAGCAGTTAGGAATGATAGAATTAGTCAAGAGCCAGAAGCAAACGCTGGTAACAAAGCTAGGGAGTTAGCACAACAAACTAGGCAGCAAATAACATCCTATGAAACCCAAGATAAAATCTTGGAGCTAATCGATAAAATATTGGTATATAAATTTCCTCAACTGAGCAGGCAGGAGTTAGATCGTATGTTTACGTTGGATGACTTGAAACAAACACGGTACTTTCAGGATGTACAACAAGAAGCGAAGGTAGAAAATGCCCGCAAATATATTCTGGAAGTTTTGAAAGCTCGCTTTGCGAATGATATACCTTCTAAGATTGTAGAAAAGTTAAATCAAATCGAGGATTTATCTTGTCTTGATGAAATTCATAGAAAAGCTGCTACTGCTAAGAGTCTCGCTGAGTTTCGCTCATTCGTAAAACAATTACCTGATAATCGTGCGTAACAGACCATTTATATAGAAAATCTTAAATGGTTCAAATTAATACGTAGGTTGGGTGTAGCGACTTTTCGCTTCCCAACATTATGGAACGGGCAAGGATGCCCATTCCACAAGAGATGTTAATTTACATTCTGGGTTAATTTAATTTTTGGAAGTCCCTTAGATGACTTAAAACAAACACGCT
This sequence comes from Dulcicalothrix desertica PCC 7102, assembly GCF_003991905.1. GTDB lineage: Bacteria > Cyanobacteriota > Cyanobacteriia > Cyanobacteriales > Nostocaceae > Dulcicalothrix > Dulcicalothrix desertica. Next base: position 421,337 of record NZ_RSCL01000004.1, read on the forward strand.
TCGTTAACTAACTAACAATAAAATCATGCTTAAAAAAATCTTGAGTCCATGTAGAGGCGCCCACGCATCGCATTTACTAAATTTAACATTAGGGATTGGCGCCACATTAGCTGTAGCGTCTCCATCATTTGCCCAATCAACAATTATTTACCAACACACCACTACATACGATAATTACGCTTACCCCCATATTACTCCTTACCCTGTAAGCCCAATTGGGGGACGCAGTTTATTTCCACCCAAGACCAATTTATTTGATCAAAATCCCACAAATAGTTTATTCCCTAACAATCCTAGTAATAACGTTTATTTTCCGAAAGTTAGGGTACACAGGCGCCCACGTGACAGGCAGTATGTTAATGACTCTACTCTGGTTAATCCAGTGTTAGTAAACCCTAACATTCGGAACTCGACTATTATCAACCCAACTATAATTAATAATCCTTATTATCGGCGCCAGCCAAGAAAAGGCTCTGTGTTTATGTATAGTTTCCCGTAGGTAATGCACAGGCAGGATGCCTGTGCCACAAGATTAAGGTGTAAAATGTGACCCAACGAGCATTGTGCCAATACCTACGTCGGTAAAAATTTCGAGAAGTAGGGAATGGGGTATGCGACCGTCTAGGATGTGCGCTGCTTTTACTCCTTGGGCAAGTGAACGAACACAACAATTAACTTTTGGTATCATTCCACCCGCTACTACTCCTGTTCCAATTAAGTCGCGCGCTTCTTGAATATCAAGTTTGGGAATTAGGGTTGATGGGTCTTTATAATTTTCGAGTATTCCACGTGTATCGGTTAGCAATATTAATTTTTCGGCGTTAAGTGCAGCAGCTATTTCTCCGGCGACGGTATCCGCGTTGATATTGTATGATTGCCCAGTTTCATCAGCAGCAACGCTGGATACAACTGGAATATAACCATTCTCAACTAATGTGTTAAGTATTGTAACGTCAATACTACTTACATCTCCAACAAAACCAATTCCTTCCTGACCTTGAGGACGAGCTTTGATTAAGTTACCGTCTTTGCCGCATAATCCCACAGCTTTTCCACCTGCTTGATTAATTAAAGCAACAATTTCTTTGTTGACTCGTCCTACTAATACCATCTCGACAACATCCATTGTTGGTGCATCGGTAACACGTAACCCATTTTTAAACTGTGCTTCGATACCGAGCTTGTCTAACCAGCTATTTATTTCTGGTCCACCACCGTGAACGACGATAGGACGTAGACCCACACAAGAGAGAAAAACTATGTCACGAATTACTGTATCCTTGAGTTCGCTGTCTTTCATTGCTGCGCCACCGTATTTGACAACTACAGTGCGACCTGCGAATTGCTGGATGTAAGGTAATGCTTCGCTAAGTACTCTAACGCGGGTTGCTTCGGCTTGTTTGATATATTCGGTATCGTTAACCATTGGGAGGAGCTATATTTTGAATGAGTTTAAGAAAGTTTTACACTTTCAACAATTTCTCACAAGACGGTATCAAACCTACACTCTTTGTGTTTAAAATTTGTAAAAAACGATAGTTATAGAGGGTAAGAAGGCGCCAATGAAGATAAAATTTTGCTGTCGTCAAACCCGTAGATAGTTTAAGCTAGCTGAAGATTGTTTTGATTTTATGGTAAAAAGAGGCGGTAGTGTGCCTAAAAAAACTGGTTTAATTTCTTTTCTAGTGGTTTGTAGCTTATGGTGTTTGCCTTCGAGCGCAAACGCACAAGCTTTGATACCCCATACATTGCAACTGGATGCAGCGAAGCTTGAAAAACAAGGGTTATCTTTAGCTCAAGAAGCAGCTTCGTTGGGACAGTTTCAGCAATATGAGCTTGCTTTACCACGCGCGCGCTTGGCATCGCAACTCGCACCGAAAAACGATAAAGTGTGGTTCCTTTTGGGCGGGTTGTATTTACAAACGAAAGATTATAATAATGCCATCAGTTCTTTAAGAAAGGCTCAGGGACTCAATCCTAAGAATGCTGACGTTCAGTTTGCTTTGGGTTCTGTCCACTTTCAACAACAAAAATATCAAGAAGCTGCCGGATTTTATCAAGCAGGTTTAAGATTAAAACCAAATGACCCCGAAGGACTATTTGACTTGGGCAATGCTTTTTACATGCTTGGAAAATTGCCTGATGCCATAGCCCAATACAATAAGGCAGTTGCTCAAAATAAAAAATTCTGGCCTGCAATTAATAATATTGGTTTAATTAAGTACGAACAAGGTGATGCAACTGGCGCCATTAAGCAATGGCAAACTGCTGTGTCACTCGATAAACAAGCTGCTGAACCTTTACTAGCACTAGCTGTAGCATTGCACGCTAGAGGAGACCGACAACAAGCACTTGCACTTGGAGTACAAGCACTTCGTATCGATAACCGTTATGCTGACCTAGAATTTTTAAAGCAAAATCTCTGGGGTACACGCTTACTAGCTGACACGAAAAAATTCATTGAGTTACCTGGTGTTCAAGCAGCTATCGAACAACGCGAAAGTCAGTCATCGAGACAAAGACCACAGTAAATTGTAGGATAGGCGCCTCGCCTGTCCCACAACCCTCTCCAAATTTTAAATTCCCTATTGCAAGATTACGCACAATACAGTACATATATATTGTAAAGAATAAAAAGCAATAGCTCGACTCATAAAAGTCAAGCTACTGTTCTTAAAAGGTGATATGCAAGGGATAGTTCTAACACGGCTTGTAAGATTTGTTGCTTTTGAGAGGGTTTTCCTTTTCAAGCGCAAGGTTTTCAAGCATTATCATCTTTGGGTAAGAGTGCCACTATTTGGTCTACAAACTGTTGATGGTCAACGACAGGCTTAGAAATGTAGCCATCTGCACCACTCTGCTTAAGGAAATTCTCACGGTCACCTTCCATAGCATGTGCCGTTACCAAAATAATTGGTAAAGACGAAGTTTGTGGGTCAGATTTCAACATTTGTGTAATTTTGATACCATCAACAGACTTACCCTGGTAAACACTTCGAGATAGCGAAACATCCATCAGAATAATGTCGGCATCTCCTGATTGGGCAATTTTCATTACCTCTTCCACATTTTCCGTGTGTTTGACGTCTAAGCCGCCCCGCTTGGTCAAAATCTTGGAAAAAACGCGAGCGTTAATCAGATCGTCTTCGACAATCAATACAGTTTTCATGCGAATTTAACTTGTAGGGTGAAAGGGATGACTACCTGACTTTTCAGTTATACGTCTCCTTGTTTATTAATCCATACGTTTCTCTATCATCAAGGATAATACTACTGTTTTTTATCCTGTCTTGTATCAAAATTGTGTTTCAATGTGCTGCCTTAACTGCGAATGCTTACGCATTAAACGACAGGCGCCTATCGGTGTTCAAAAACTAAAACTTTGTTTGTATAGATTAGATAGATATCAGGTAAAAACTCATGGCAAAACAGTTAAACCTTCTCTCAGGGGGACAGGTAATCACCACAGCCTTGCACACCGAGATGCAACGGTCTTATCTTGAATATGCCATGAGTGTGATTGTCGGGCGAGCGTTACCCGATGTCCGCGATGGCTTAAAACCCGTTCACCGTCGCATTTTATACGCGATGCATGAATTAGGACTTACACCTGAGCGACCCTACCGAAAATGCGCGCGCGTAGTCGGCGACGTTCTCGGTAAATATCACCCACATGGCGACCAATCGGTTTATGATGCATTAGTTCGTTTGGTACAAGATTTTTCTAGTCGTTATCCTTTGCTCGCAGGTCACGGTAATTTTGGTAGCGTCGATAACGACCCTCCAGCAGCAATGCGGTACACAGAAACTCGTCTTGCTTCCCTTGGTCATGAGGGTATGTTGACCGAAATAGGCGAAGAAACAGTTGAGTTTATTGGCAACTTTGATAATTCGCAGCAAGAACCAACTGTTTTACCAGCGCAGTTACCATTTTTAATCCTCAATGGTTGTGCGGGTATTGCTGTGGGGATGGCGACTAATATACCCCCGCATAATTTAAATGAAATAGTCGATGGGTTGGTTGCGCTCATTGATAATCCAGAATTACCTGATAGCAAACTATTTGAATTAATACCTGGGCCAGATTTTCCAACGGGTGGGGAAATTGTTGGTGATTCGGGAATTCGCGAGGCTTATACTACTGGTCGGGGTAGTATTGTTTTACGTGGAATTGCCACAATTGAAGAAATCGCAGCAACTAAAGGAACGAAGCGTAAAACGGCGATTATTGTAACTGAGTTACCTTATCAGGTAAATAAGGCGGGTTGGATTGAAAAAATTGCCGAACTTGTTAACCAAGGACGGATAAATGGCATTTCTGATATCCGTGATGAAAGTGACCGGGATGGGATGCGCGTTGTTATTGAACTTAAACGTGATATTAACCCGCATGAAATTCTTCAAGCTTTATATCACCAGAGTGCTTTACAAAGTAACTTCGGCGCCATTTTGCTCGCTTTGGTTGACGGTCAGCCCAGGCAGTTGAGTTTACGTAATTTATTACTGGAGTTTTTACGTTTCCGCGAGCAAACCTTAGTACGTCGCTATAGTTATGAATTGGGCAAGGCAGAAAATCGCTCGCATTTGGTAGAAGGTTTGCTCAAAGCTTTGTCAAATTTGGATGAACTTATTAGTATATTGCGACAGGCGCCTGATGGGAGTACGGCAAAAGTTCAAATTGCCAGCAGGTTAGAGTTGACCGAAGTTCAAGCTGATGCCATACTCGCTATGCCGTTAAGGCGCCTAACTGGTTTAGAACGACAAAATCTTGAACAAGAGTTTAACGAACTTAGAGAGCAAATTACTGATCTTCAACGATTATTGGGTGATCGCAAAGAGTTACTAAAATCTCTGAAAAAAGATTTTCGATCTTTGAAAAAAAAGTTTGGTGACGAGCGTCGAACTCGTATTGGTGCTGAAGCGAAGTTTGAGCCACCAAAGGGAGCGAAGAAAAATTCCGACGACGACACAAAATCAAATCCAACTTCAAAACCCGAAGTTAAAAGCGAAGAAACAATACTCGAATTAACTCATCGCGGTTATGTTCGACGTTCCCAACCCAACGGTAAAAAACCCAAGGGCGATAATAATTTATCTGAAAACGATTTTATTCTTCAAACGGTAGATACCAATACCGAAAAGGAATTACTTATCATTACTAGCGGCGCCAAAGTTTATCCAATACGAGTTGGTGATATTCCAGTTTCAACCGGACGCTCCGGAACTCGTGGAACTCCATTAATTACTTTACTTAGTAACACCGCTCAAGGCGCCACTGAAGCAATTATCACTCGGTTCATGCAGCCAGAAAATCAAGACGGTGAAATGATTCTCTTGACTAAGCAAGGACGTATTAAACGATTATCGTTGATGGAGTTTAGCAACTTATCACGTCGCGGTATTACAATCACTAAACTTAAAGACGATGATGAACTGCTATCTACACAGTTTACAAATCCAGGCGCCTCTGTTGTGCTGGCTTCTTCGGGTGGGCGCCTGTTAAGGTTTGCAATAAATGACGAACAATTAGCAATAATGGGACGCACCGCAATGGGTGTACAAGCAATGCGTCTACGTTTGAACGAAACAATGGCGGGTTTCGTGAGCGTTAAAAATTCCACTAATATACTGCTGGTAACTCAAATGGGTTATGCCAAACAAATTTCACTCTCGAATTTACGACTAGCTAACCGAGGTGATATTGGCACTCAGTCGTGTAAATTTACAAATAAAACCGATGCTTTAGCTGGAATTACAAATGCAATACCACGAGGAGAAGTAGCGCTTATCACCAACCAACAGCGATTAGTCCGTGTGGCGATTGATACTGTTAAACTTTCAAACCGGGATAGTACGGGTGAAAGTATCCTCCAACTAAATCGTGACGAGAAAATAATCTCAGTCGTTGAAATACGACAACCCTAATTCCTTCAAAGGATATTCAAAAATTAAACTAACCATCCCATAAAAAAATTTCTGAATTTGATACGCATGGTGTAGTCTCTACATCATGCAATTTTTGTGTCTGGTTATACTTATACAAAATATATATATCAGTAATTTTTATCACATTCTGTCCCAGGTATGATTTTATTAAAGGTGTGTAACAGAAAAGAAAATATTTGTTATATTTATTTACATAAGACCTTAAGCTTTTAATTCCAATTTGGAGTAGTAACCATGCAAAATACAACAGCAACCAATATTAACGCACCAGTAATGCAAGACCGTAATGCTTGGCGTTGGGGATTTACTCCACAAGCAGAAATTTGGAATGGTCGTTTAGCAATGATTGGTTTTTTAGCAGCAGCTTTGATTGAAATTTTTTCTGGTAAAGGCTTTTTACACTTCTGGGGCATTTTTTAAGTTCAAATATAACTGTCTTGAATTGATACCCTGTAGATGTTATATAACCTGGGAAGATAAGTGCCTATCCTCCCAGGCTTTTTAAATTTTTATATAATATTCTTTACATAAATCAATTTAAATTTACATTACTTAACTTTTTGAGCAATTTTTTATATACAAATTAGACATAAAAATCAAAACCTGGAAGTTATAAAACACCCAGGTTCATATTATGACGCTAATTAAAAAGTTGACTAGAAGTTTAACTTGTCATTGTCAGCGCAGCGAAGAACCTAAGGTTTAACTATATATACCAGATGCTTCACCGGGCGTGACTCATGACAAACAGGGGGACATTTGAAAATATCCTTTAACGAATATACTCTTTCAAAACGCTATTGCGGTTAGGATGGCGCAACTTACGAAGTGCTTTAGCTTCGATTTGACGAATTCGTTCGCGTGTGACGTTAAAGATTTGTCCAATTTCTTCTAAAGTTTTCATGCGACCGTCATCTAGTCCATATCTTAAACGCAGTACATCACGTTCACGAGGGCTAAGACTATCAAGAACTTTTTCGAGGTCTTCGCGCAATAAATTCTTAGACACTTGGTCTTCGGGTGTTTCACCATCCGATTCAATAAAGTCGCCTAATCGAGAATCTTCTTCCTTACCGATAGGAGTTTCTAACGAAATAGGTAATTGCGCTGACTTAGCAATAAACCTTAACTTCTCAATAGTCATCTCCATGCGGGTAGCAATTTCTTCCTCAGTAGGTTTGCGACCCATTTCTTGAGAAAGTAACTTCGTTGTTTTCTTTATACGTGAAATGGTTTCGTAAAGGTGGACTGGTAAACGAATAGTACGTGATTGGTCGGCAATTGCGCGTGTAATAGCTTGACGAATCCACCATGTCGCATAAGTTGAGAATTTGTAACCTTTTTCATGGTCAAACTTCTCAGCCGCGCGAATCAAACCAAGACTTCCTTCTTGTATCAAATCTTGGAAAGACAGCCCACGATTCATATACTTCTTGGCAATTGAAACCACAAGACGCAGGTTGGACTGCACCATTTTATCTTTTGCCCGACGCCCGATGTGCAAACGATAGCGGAATTGTGGTAATGTTAATTGCACAGCCTCAGCCCACTCGCTATCTCTGGGGTCACGGTCTAATTGCTGGGACAATTTTTCTCGAATTCTTTCCAATTCGAGTAAATCAGCAATTTTACGCGCTAATTCGATTTCTTCATCCGCACGAAGCAAACGAATTCGACCGATTTCTTGTAAGTAAAGACGGATCGAATCTTCGGTGTAATGCTTCTTCTTGGACTGTGCCCGACGACGCGATTTAGCGGCTTTTCCAGACTTTGCGTCGTCCTCATCAGATGTCGGTTCTAGAAAATCATCGATTTCGCCATCATCGCCAAGTAGCAAGTCCTCTTCATCATCTATTAAGAGTTCCTCTAACTCGAAATCAGGCTGATTTGTGACTACTAGATCAGGCTGAAATATATTTTCGAGTACGTTATTAGCCTGGTTCATGCCGCGTTCCTCATGCTCCTTGCAGAATCAATTACTCAAGACAAAATTGCAGTTGCTCGCGTGACGAGCTTTGAATATCATCCCTACAACTAGGGTAATGACTAATTTAGCTAAAAAATGTTCAGACATGTTACATATTTCATCTAAAAAAATATGCAAACAAATTTCCGAAACTTAACCCACAGCAAGAATGCTTAAAAAGGGTTTTAAAGACATACTGCACACCATCCAATAGCTACTGCCGATTAAATACTCATACATTGAGCCTTTCTCAGAAATAGCAATTGAGTTTGGCATTGTTTATTAAGTGAAAAACACTTTATGTTGCTCACGCACATGCAGTTGCGATTGAATTACCTGTTACAGACCTTCAACCTAAATTACACCTTACAAAAAAACATCTTTACTAATGGGATGAAGATATTTTTTTGTCAAGACTTTTTAGATTGTAGCCTGTTTCACAAAAATTGCACTTATTTTGTGTAATATCCGTGAAAGAACTTTAATCAACAAAGCCTGTTATATCAAATAGAAATTTTGAGCGGCAACCGTACACTTGAACTTTACCCAAATCTTAACTATAACCACCAAGAAATTATTGTTAATTTCTTTGAAGAGGCACGTCAAAATGCAGGAAAACTTTGCACGGATTTGCCAAAACCTCAATCATTTGGTAAGCAAGCGTTCTCGTAAGTGGTTTTGTTACCAAAAACTATTTCTAACAGTTTTGCATTACACAACAAAAGCATATTTTTGAATGAAATACGGGTGAAAACACATTACTCGGTAACTACTACTTACTCTAACTCGCTACGGGATACAGCAGAACAAGTAAGGGAAGTAACAACCATTTTCTTGCTGGAAGCGAGAAAACTCGATACTTAGACCCTAGACAAAACATAAATGCCTTTACCAAGCATCTATACTTAAAGGCGCCTTTTCCTATAGACAAGTGAAGCTTTGCAAGTTTAATGCCGCAATCACCGTTTTTTGAGATAAGCCAATATTTTAATCAAGTGGCTTCGCTTGAAATTAAGGCAACCAGCAGCAAAATATCTGCGGGGTACAGTAAAAATTAGCCATACGTCGCTAATTAATTTAACTCTAGCTTATTTAATTTTAATCGCACGAGGACGTGCTACTGAAATGTCAACCCTGTGAGACTTGACAAACTGTTCTTATTGTATACAACGTATTTTAATCAATTCAAAACGAGTTTGACACTCAGGACTAACAATATTAACCCACTTGATACAAAAATGCATAGTAAACCCAGAAAAATACTCACCTCACACACCTCATACCACGCAAATTCTATCTACAACAGCTATTCACAGCAGTTAATGCAACACGTTTTTTGCGACAGTAGCTCGTTGTATTTATTAGAACAATTATACTGAGAAGCGCTCTTTCCCCTGTTTACTTAATACTTCCAACCAAATCACTATCTATATACTGAGATTTCCTAATTGTCAGCTTTTGATGACAATACTGTTCACTGTCCTGAGTACATCTACTTTTTATTACGAGATGTAAAGTTTTATGAAGATAGGTAAGTAGATTAAATTAGCATATCAGATTTTGGCAAATATGCACTATAAGTTAGTGCTATGCATAACTATGGTGAAGACTTATGCACAAAACTTTACAAAGTTTAGTAAGATAACCTCATAACAAAAATGAGTATTTTTTCTTATTGACATGGCGGAACATTTTCCCTGGCTAACCGCGATCATCTTCTTACCACTAGTTGCTTCGCTTGCAATTCCATTTTTACCTGATAAAGATGGCAAGCAAGTGCGGTGGTACGCTTTAGGAGTAGGTATCGCCGATTTAGTACTGATGTGCTATGCATTTTGGAAGCACTACGATGCAACTAGTGCGAAGTTTCAGCTTGCGGAGAATTATGCCTGGGTACCCCAGATAGGTCTGAATTGGGCGGTTTCTGTTGATGGATTGTCAGTTCCGCTGGTACTGTTGGCTGGGTTTGTAACGACACTCGCTATTTTCTCTGCATGGCAAGTAGACAGGCGCCCACGTTTATTTTATGCGCTGATGCTGGTTTTATATTCGGCGCAGATAGGCGTGTTCGTAGCGCAAGACTTGCTACTGTTTTTCATCATGTGGGAAGTCGAGTTGGTACCCGTTTACTTACTGGTTTCGATTTGGGGTGGACAAAGACGTCGCTATGCAGCAACAAAATTCATACTATATACAGCGGCAGCATCTATATTTATTCTTGTAGCAGCTCTTGGAATGGGGCTTTATGGTGGTGGCGATTTAACTTTCGATATTGCTGCACTCGCTTTAAAAGATTATCCAATTGGTTTAGAACTTTTTTTGTATGCTGGGTTACTGATTGCATTTGGTGTCAAGCTAGCAATTTTCCCGTTACATACTTGGCTACCTGATGCTCACGGTGAAGCTTCTGCTCCTGTATCAATGATTTTGGCGGGTGTACTCCTCAAAATGGGTGGATACGGGTTGATTCGCATCAATATGGAGCTTCTTGGTGATGCTCATATATATTTCGCTCCAGTTTTAGCAATACTTGGTGTCATCAATATTATCTACGGCGCCTTAAATTCGTTGGCTCAAAAAAACATGAAGCGTCGGTTGGCGTATTCATCAGTATCGCACATGGGTTTTGTGTTGCTAGGTATCGCCTCGTTTACTGACCTGGGGATCAATGGCGCCATGCTACAAATGATTTCTCACGGTTTGATAGCAGCAGTACTGTTCTTTTTAGCTGGAGTAACTTACGACCGAACCCACACAATGGCAATGGAAGAAATGGGTGGTGTTGGGCAGGTAATGCCAAAAGTATTTGCCCTGTTTACAATTGGCGCAATGGCTTCGTTAGCGTTACCTGGAATGAGTAGTTTTGCTAGCGAACTCGCTGTGTTTGTTGGTCTGACAAGCAGTGACATTTACAGTTCAACGTTCTGTACAGTGACCGTTTTCCTATCTGCTGTTGGCGTAATTCTTACCCCAATTTACCTATTATCGTTACTCAAACAGGTATTTTATGGTAACGGCGCCGTACTCCAATGCGAAATAGGAAGCGGTGGTTTACAAGCTTTAGAAACAGAAGATGTAGTTTGTTTCGGTACCGACTGCGTTCTTCCTACCAAATCAGTTTACCGCGATGCTAGCGCCCGCGAAGTATTTATTGCTGCTAGCTTCCTAGTGCTGATTATCGGTATAGGTTTGTATCCTAGATTTACGATGAAAATTTACGATGCAAAAACTGTTGCAATTAATACTCAAATACGCGCTTCTTATACACAAATAGCAAACAGCAATCCTGGTATCTATGCTCAAGGATTATTAGCTCCTACAATCTCAGAAACAGAAACCGCGACTGTTTTAGGAACTTTTAAATAGATATACCAGTTTGTGTTAACCTCTACCTCTGAATCCTTACGAGCAGTCGTCTATAGAAAGCGTCTGCTTTTTTTTGCGTGTTACATTACACATGGCACCAAACCTAAATAGCGAACACCAATGGGGGTAATTTCAAATCTACAAGGCAATATCTCAACACCCATAGCAAAAGCATTTCTCAGCAACTTACCGTATACAGGGTCAGTGCTGTCACCTGGAGCAAACTCCGTACAATCTGCTCGGTTAATAAAATAAAGCATTACCGCACGACTGTGAGGTAACAAAGCCGTTAACTCCCGCAAATGCTTTTGCCCACGTGTAGTCTCTGTATCAGGAAACAGCGCTAACCGACCCGATGCCAAAGTTGTATTTTTGACTTCAACATAAACAGGTAAGTCTGTATCATTCCCCGTCAACAAAAAATCAATACGACTCTTTTTGTCAATTCCGTAAGGTACTTCACCCTTAATAAAAGTGTAATTTCCCAATTCTGGAAATAAATGCTGTGCGAGGGCAAGCTTTATAATTCGATTGGGTAAAGCAGTATTAATGCCCACCCAAGTTGGTTCATTATCGTTGACTTGTATAAGTTCCAGGGTATAAGCTAGCTTGCGTGCTTCGTTGTCGCTTTTCGACAGCATAACCGGACTACCTGGTGTTGATACTCCCGTCATCGGGCCAGTATTGGGACAGTGTGCAGTGACTACTTCTCCTGAAGCAAGTTCGACATCCGCAAAAAACCGCTTGTAGCGTTTTACGAAAATTCCAGAGTATAAAGGTGGATAGTAGTATAAATAATCATCAGTCATTGATTTGTGTACTTTAACTAAACTATGTTACATTCTGTAAAAATTTTAGAACCAACCGATTTGTGGTATCTACAAAACAATATCAACAAAGAAACAAACAAACACTATCATCCCACCAAAAATATTCCGTTTGTCCAGCAATTAGAAATAAAACTTGAAAATTCAGGTGTAGTGGTTCAAAAAGGCGCCATGCACAGTTGTTTTGGTCTCCTTAGCTACGGAGTTTACAAAACCGATAATCGCCTTAAAGATGTTTGGGTATCGTTAATGACCGAGATTGATTATAATGCACCCGTTTATCGCGGTACAGGCGTAATCAAGCTTGAGCCGAAGCAGAAAGGTTCTTTTTTAGACTACACTGCAATTGATATTACAGACGATGAGCAATGGGAATTCGATGATGGTATATTCCAATTTTGCTCTGATAATGTGGTACTAGGCGCCAAAAAGTTAAATTGGCGGCAAATGGCAGGTTCAGCAGATGGTAGATGGAGAATTGCAATTAAAGCATTACCAGGACAAAATGCGAAAGTTGTCACAGGAACATTGGCGCCAGCAAAAGTAATAGAGCTTAGAAAAGACGAAGTTTTAATCGCTGATTATGATATGGTTAAAGGCTTCACAAATGGAATTAAAGAAGAATACTCGAAGTTAGGATACTTTGGTAAAGGCGGTGGTGAAGGTTATGTGTGGACTTACACTGTAAGTAACCGTTCAGGGGGGCGCCTATTAGTATCCGAAACGGATGGAATGGGTATTAGTTGAAATTAACTAATTATTAAATCTCCCAATCCTCTTAAAAAAGGAGGATTTATAACAATAATTTTACTCTCAACGTCTTGAGGGTCAAAAAACATGTTTTTGCTAACAAGTATATTTCTTTGAGTATTATGACTTTAATATCATTTTAATTCACAAATAATACTGTTTTAGTCAGGTTCTTTACACAGACTTTATTTCATTAATTAAATAAAAATTTAAATAGAAAAAGGATAGATATTTTTTAATAGTTCACTTGAAGCTGATAAGTAAAATAAAGAACAATGAAAGAGTTTTTTCAAGGTTTTCATATCAAGTTAGCTCAATATATTAGCTATAACTCCAAAGAATTAGTTACAAATCCTCAATGGTTCATAATGCGGCGAATGGGTAGGTTCAATGCTATTCGCAAATGGAAAGGTGAGAGTTTTACTTCTTATAAGGCGCCATCTATCCAACAGACAGAATCAAGTATTTTTACCAACATAAATATAGATAACGTCATTGCTAACTTAGAAAAATATGGATTGTATCAAGGGTTACAGTTACCTGAACATATAATAAATAATATACTGAAGTTTGCTTATAGCACAAACTGCTACGCGGGTAAAAATCCGAAACAGGGTTTTCATATTCACGAAAAAGATAAAGCACAAGCTTTTTGTAAACAAAAAATATTAGTAGGTAAATATTTTAATACTGCATTGCAATGCCAAGCTATTAACATGCTGCAAAATGATCTTATTTTACAGGAAATTGCAGCAAAATACCTTAAAACTAAACCAGTACATATATCAAACTCGCTTTTTTGGAGTTTTCCTAGTAATTCAACTTTTTTTGAACAGTCAAAAGCTGCACAAGTTTTTCACTGCGACCTTGATGACTATAAATTTCTGAAGTTTTTCTTCTATATAACCGATGTTGATTTGAATAGTGGTCCACATGTATATATACTGGGTAGCCATAATCGAAAGAAACTTTTGTATCAGCTATTGCGAGGGCGCGCGACTGAGCAAGATTTGATAGATTACTATGGAAAAGAAAATATAGTTTCAATTACAGGTTCGCGCGGTTGGGGATTTGCCGAAGATACGTTCGGTTATCATAAAGGAAGCGCACCACTAACTCAACCTCGTTTAATGTTACAGGTTGAGTTTGCTAGTAAAGATTATGAAATGCAGCACGATTTAATCGAACCTCGCTATCTTAAATCTATTTTGTAAATGATTCTAAATTAATCACGTCTATTGCCAAGCGTTTATACTAGTAAGTTAGGATGAATATTTTTACGCCATAGCCATGCAGCACGAAAACTTCAACCGGGGATTGGAAAAAGCTAAACAGAAAGACTATACAGGTGCCATCGTAGATTTTACAGCGGAACTAGAGGTAAATCCTTATTTTGCTGAAGCCTACTTGCAGCGTGGCTTGGCTTATTATGATTTGGGTGAAGTATTGCGCGCCGTTTCAGACTATACCGAAGCTTTAAACCTAGATTCAAAGTTAATTCAAGCATATTACAGTCGGGCATTAGCGCGGATGGTACTAAAAAATTTGCCGAGTGCCATTGATGATATTGAACGCGCGATTCGTCTTGACTACAATTATGCGGCAGCACATAACTTACGCGGTACCCTGCTACGAAAAGCTGGAGATGTTCACGGCGCCATTGTCAGCTTCAAAAAAGCGGCAGAATTATATATAGTGCAGAAAGACGCAGAAAATTGTCGGTTGTGCATGGAGAAAATTAAGCAGCTTCAACCGAAACCTCAACCACAGCAGGTTGTAAGCATTAAGTCATCAACGAGCACATCACCTGTAATTATGCACGAAGGTGATTACTTTAAACAATTAATCGAAAAAGCCGAACAAGGAGATATAAGAGAAGCGCTCGAAAGTTTGAACTGGGTTTTTCAAGTAGACCCACAAGATGGTAAGGCTTATTGCTGTAGAGGTGTGATACGCTGCAAGCAAGAAAGGTATATAGATGCCATTGCTGATTTTAACCAAGCTTTAAAATATAACTTTCAAGACGCCATTGTTTACCGTAACCGAGGTAAAGCCAGATTACAACTCGGAGATAATACTGGCGCCATCGCTGATTTTAACAAAGCTTTAGAATTAGAACCAGATAATGCGATGCTTTTTATCGCCAGAGGTAACGCTTACCGAAGCATGGGCAATCACTACGGCGCCGTTCAAGACTATACTAAAGCTTTACAACTTGATCCCGAAGATGCCCACGCTTACTATAATCGTGGTTTAGCATACACCCATATCGAAGAAATGCAGCAAGCAATTAATGATTATCAAAAAGCTGCGAGTATATTTTGTGAAAAAGAAGATTGGAAAAATTATCAGAAAGCCTTGGACAGCTTAAATAAAATAACTGTACCGAGTCAAGATTTAAACAAAGCTCAATCTACTATACTTCGTCAAAAATTATTAAGGCTTGTAGGCGGTTACTGGGAAATTGCCGAAAGGCTGATAGAAGACGCTAAGTATTATTATCCAGGTATGTCAGAAGATTGGTACATCGAAAAAGTCATTAGTGACATTGAACGTGATAGACGGTAGGGGCAGGTTAACCCATATGCTACAAATGTTTTAACACTTCGTAAACCCGCCTCTTGGTAAACCCGCCCCCAAAACCAGTGTATTTTATACAATGACCGTTCCGAGATGACATAACCCATATAATGCGATTCTTTTCAAAATTCTTTGCTACCCTTTTAGCAGTAGTATTGCTACCTGCTTTTATGGCTGTTGCTCAAACTCAAACTATTACACCGGGTGATAATCTAGTTGTGGAAGGAATTCCACCCATTCCGGTTAGCATCGTCCAAAGTGTTGAACGCTACACTAATTTTCGCGCTGCGAGTTTAGCCAGTTGGCACCCCAAAAGACGTGAAATGCTCATATCTACACGCTTTGCTGACACCCCACAAGTACACCTCGTCAAATCTCCTCTCGGCGCCCGCAAGCAATTAACTTTTTTTCCTGAGCGTGTAGCAGGAGGAAGGTTTCAACCAACACAAGGCGAATATTTTGTTTTCAGTAAAGATATTGGTGGAAATGAGTTTAGCCAAAACTACCGTTATGACTTCGCGACAGGTGATATAACCTTACTCACCGACGGTAAGTCAAAAAACAGTGGTGGTATATGGTCGAATAAAGGTGACAGAATAATTTACACCTCTACCCGTCGTACTGGTAAAGACAATGATTTTTATATTATTGACCCATTAGACCCCAAAACTAATAAACTTATTACCCAAGTCGAAGGTGGTGGTTGGGGTCCATTAGACTGGGCGCCAGATGATAGTAAAATACTCGCAATCGAATACGTTTCTGTAAATGAAAGCTACTTATGGTTATTAGATGCAGCATCTGGAGAAAAGAAACTTATTACACCCAAAGGTGGTAAAGAAAAAGTTTCTTATGGTGGCGCCATATTTAGTAAAGACGGAAAAGGTTTATACGTTGTCACCGATAAAGAATCAGAATTTCAAAGATTGGCATATGTTGACCTAGCGACAATGCAGCCAACTTACCTTACTACGGATATCAAATGGGATGTCGAAGATATTGACCTTTCCGATGACGGTAAAAACTTAGCTTTCGTTACGAATGAAGATGGCACCAGTGTATTACACCTTCTTGATACAGCAACACGTAAAGAAAAACCCCTACCTAAATTACCTGTAGGACAAGTACTAGGCACCAACTGGCATAAAAATAATGAGGACTTAGGATTTACATTAGTTTCTGCACGTTCCACAGCCGATGTATATTCATTAAATATTCGCACTAACAAAATAGAACGTTGGACAGAAAGCGAAACAGGTGGTATCAACACAGCCAACTTCACCGATGCTCAATTAATTAGATGGAAAAGCTTTGACGGTAAAACAATTTCTGGGTTTATGTATCGTCCCCCATCGAAATTTACAGGCAAACGTCCGGTAATAATTGATATTCATGGAGGCCCCGAAGCACAATCACGTCCTGGCTTTTTAGGGCGCCTTAATTACATAATAAATGAATTAGGTGTAACAGTAATATTTCCCAACGTCCGAGGTTCATCAGGGTACGGAAAAACATTTCTGCAACTTGACAACGGATTTAAACGTGAAGACTCAGTAAAAGATATAGGCGCCTTATTAGACTGGATATCAACACAACCCCAGCTAGATAAAGACCGAGTATTAGTAACAGGTGGAAGTTACGGAGGCTATATGTCTCTAGCAGTAGCAACCAACTATCCTGAAAGAATACGCGCTTCAATAAATATAGTCGGAATATCCAACTTTGTCACATTCTTAGAAAGAACCGAAGGTTATAGAAGAGACTTACGAAGAGTAGAGTACGGGGACGAGCGAGACCCGAAAATGCGCGAATTTCTCTTAAAAATATCGCCCTTAAATAACGCCAGTCGTATCAAAAAACCACTCTTTGTAATTCACGGAAAAAACGACCCGCGCGTACCATTAAACGAAGCCGAACAAATAGTAGCAACTGTGCGAAAAAACAACATCCCCGTCTGGTATCTCATGGCAAAAGATGAAGGACATGGTTTCAGTAAAAAAAGAAACATAGACTTTCAATTTTACGCAACAATCATGTTCATCCAAGAAAATCTCTTAAAGTAATAAAGTGCTGAGTGCTGAGTGCTGAGTGCTGAGTGCTGAGTTCTGAGTACTGAGTGCTGAGTACTGAGTGCTGAGTACTAATTATAACTCTTGTGGAACGGGCATCCCTGCCCGTCTCTTAATTATTTCTTAAAAATGTAACTATTTAATCTTAGAATAACCAACTTTCCAATTAGTAGGTTCTTTCAATTCCTCACCCTTACCTTGAGAAATAACCCACAAAGCAATACGAGTATTTAACAAACCCTTCATTAAATAGTGTCCAGGTTTCGCGCGAACACCCTCAAATTCATTCGTCCCACCGTAAGCAAGAATTCCACAATAAGTTTTATCACCCTGAATATTCACAGTAAACTGCTTATCATTAAGATACCCACCGGGAACCATGAAAACAGCATATACATGATGTTGTCCATGCCAAGGTTTAACAACTAGCTTTTCAGGATACGCATAGTATTTAGGAGTTTTATCTGAAAAGCCCCACCATTGACACCCTAAAACAGGCGACTTTTCTGATAAATACGAGAAACCCATAACACCAATTAAAACAAGTGTAAATAAAATGTAAAATAAGTTACGCTTTCGCACGCTTTTAAAAATCATTATTCATTAATCAAATTAACTTTAACTAATTGCAGTGAAAACAGTTGTAGCTTAAAAGTCAAGATAGGCAAAAATACAAAATTGTTTCAGAAACCCGGTTTTTAGGGTTTCTCTTTTTTCTTGTGCCCAAAATAACAAAGCAGTCTACAATTTATCCCAGTAAACCGAATATACAACTTGAACAATGGTATCAAATCCTACAACGTTCTCTGATATACAAAATCATTGGGCACGTTTATTTATCGAACCATTGCTGCGACGTGGTGTAGTTGCAGGGCAAAATGGTGTCTTTCGTCCTGATAACTCAATCACACGTGCGGAGTATGCGGCAATTATAACTAAGGCATTTACAAAGATTCCGAAAAGGCGCCAATACATACCTTTTGTAGATGTACCTGCAAATTCTTGGGCTTTCTCAGCAATTCAAACAGCTTTTGAAACTGGCTTTCTGAATGGCTTCCCTGATAATCGTTTTCGTCCCGATAATCGAATTTCGCGTCTAGAAGTTTTATTATCCCTAGTCGCAGGTTTAGATATTGCGTCAAAAATAAGACCTGATTTACTTAATAGCTTACCGCAAATCTATGAAGACTCCGTACAAATTCCTGGCTATGCAAGAAATCAAGTAGCAATAGCAACTAGTGCAGAAATAGTATCAAGCCACCCAAATACAAGATTACTCAATCCGAATTTAGCGGCAATTCGCGCTGATGTTGCGGCATTTATCTATCAAGGCTTAGTGTACATTGGCGAAGTACCAAAAATTGCCTCCAACTTTTTAGTTTCACCTCGACAAACTTCAACCCCACCACGTCCTACACCTACTCCTACTCCATCACCAGCACCAACAGGTACAGTTCGTGTGAGTCATCGTCGTGAATTTCGCGGCGCCTGGTTAACGTGTGTATGGAATATTGATTTTCCATCAAAACCAGGGTTATCTGCCGACCAGCAAAAAGCCGAACTAGTACAAATTATTACCCGACTTCAACAATTAAATTTCAACGCGCTTGTATTTCAAGTGCGTCCTGAAGGAGATGCAACTTATCAGTCGCAACTAGAACCTTGGAGTGCTTGGTTCTCTGGTACACAAGGTCAAGCACCCGGATATGACCCATTACAGTTTGCTATTGCTGAATGTCGTAAACGCAATATTGAATTACACGCATGGTTTAATCCTTACCGTGCGAGAACTTCTATTCGACAAGGTAATCTAGCTCGTCCTCATCTTGCTGTTACAAACCCTGATGTAGTATATCAATGGGGTAATCAATTATGGATGGATCCAGGCGCCAAAGTTGTGCAAGACCGCGCGTACAATGTAATTATGGACGTGCTACAACGCTATGACGTTGATGGTATCCACCTCGACGACTACTTTTACCCTTACCCTATTCAAGGACAAAACTTTCCTGATAATAAAACTTATGCAGCGTATCGTAGTGCTGGTGGTAATTTAAGTTTAGAAGACTGGCGCCGTGAAAATGTTAATCAAATGGTATTACGGTTATCACAAGGAATTAGAGCAGCAAAACCCCACGTAAAATTTGGTATTAGTCCCTTTGGTATTTATAGACCAGGACAACCAGCAGGAATTAGAGGTTTAGATGCTTTTGCAGTACTTTATGCCGACGCTAAAAAGTGGGTTGAACAAGGCTGGTTAGATTATATTGCTCCACAACTATATTGGCGTACCGACCAAACACAACAAAGTTACCCTACTTTACTCAAATGGTGGACAGAAATTAATACAAGGCAACGCCATATTTATGCAGGAAACAATCTTGGACAACTAGATGGTAAAGCTTGGAAAGACGAAGAAATCGAAAAACAGGTAAAAATCAGTCGTAACCTAGTTAATGATTTATCTTTGGGCAACATCTTTTTTAGTATGAGTGGCATTAGCGAAAATCGCCAGGGTATCGCCGATAAATTCCGACAATCTCTATATAATACCCCCGCACTGGCGCCGACCATGCCTTGGCGTAATTCTAACCTACCATCACCACCAACTCAACTCCAAGTAACATCGCGGCGCCTATCGTGGCAACCTGGAGATACGCGCGAAATTCGTTCTTGGACTTTATACAGACGTAGTGGAGACAACTGGACACTACAGCGTGTTCTAAGTCGCGGTACAAACTTCGCCACCGTAGAACCAGGACAATATGCTGTATGTGCTGTTGATAGATTAGCCAATGAAAGTTTAGGTGTAGTTATTACCGTAAGTTAAATTTACCATTTTGTGGGTTGGGTTGGGTTGGGTTGGGTTCCGCAAAGCCTCCACCCAACCTACAGTTGATCTTTTATGTGTTGGAGCAGGCATCTGGCGACAAATTCAGCTAATTTTACTGGTACTGCATTACCAATCATTTGTTCTAAATCAGTTTTAGATTGATTTTGTTCATCAAAAATAAAATGTTTGGGAAATGTTTGTATATAGCTTCGTTCTATAGTAGTTAATGGACGTAAATCAGAAGTGATAGGCGCCGCATCTCCAGGATGCCCTTTATAACTTTTGGGAACAGGACGATTTACACTTCTAATTGTAGGGCTTGGTTCATCGATACTAAATATACCTCGTCTTTGATAAGTTCTAGGATGCCTGTAGTAATATTCAATACCTAGGCTGTTTCCTAAATAATGCCTGATTGTAGTTGGTTCTTTGGATAAATTATAGTTTATATATGGAATTAATGCGTTATCGATACCGTTTAATTCTCCTATACAGAAATATCTTTTTCGACTTTGAGGAACTCCACAGAATGCTGCATTAATTATCCTTTGTGTCAACCCGTAACCACTATTTTTAAATATATTTATAACTTGGTTATATTTCTGGCTTTTTTGAAACCTATCTACATTTTCCATTACAAACCATTGTGGTTTCACAGACGCGATGATTTGGGCGAATGTAATACTCAAATCACCTCTTCCTAAATCTTCATTACGCTTACCAGCACTAGAAAAATCCTGGCAAGGTGGACCGCCTATAATAACGTCAGGGTTGAGGCTAAGAAAAAAATTATAATTATCTACATTGCCAAGGTCACAACTGTAAATCTTATGCGAAAAGTTCTTTTTATAGACTTGTACTGCTGGTTCCCATTTATCAAATGCTGCTACGACGGTCATACCAGCATTTTGAAAACCTAAAGATAATCCCCCACAGCCAGCAAAAAAGTCAATAATTCTTAAATTTGTATGTTTGGTTTGCTTATTTATTAATGCCATACAAATTCCTAAAAAGACCTATGGCAAATTGTCAACTATAGTTCCTTTGTTCGTCAACTATGCTTATGTTTATTTTTGTGTAGTACGTTTGTTGGCTACTTATGTGACCAAACACCCCATTTTTGAATTGCGCTCTTTAAGGCGCCATCTGGTAAGCTATCTAAATTCAAAGATTCACCTTTGTTCACACATTCAAGAGCTTCAAAAAATGCTTTGACACCGCTACCTGCGCCATCAGGGTGGTCCATAATGCCTGTACCAGCATTAAGAACAACATCTTGACCATAGTCAGATACAGCTTTGCTTACTACACCTGGGTGAATACCTGCTGATGGAACTGGCATGACATTTCTAGCTCTTAAAATATCGCGAATTTGGGCTTCAGTATTGGCATCAAATGGTAAATTACCATAATGGGCTGGATACAAAACAGCATCGGCGCCTGCGTAAGTCATTAATGTTCCTAAAGAAACCGAATAATCAAAACCATAGTCAGGAGCAGCAGAAAGGGCGCCTGCACCCGCTGGATGGGTAAAAATAGGCACATTCACTTCTGGGTCAACAGCTAAAGCTTCTAAAACAGAAAATCCGTAGGAAAAGACATTTAATAATAAGGCATTGGCGCCATTACTTACTAAATCCCTAGCACGTTGTAATAATTGTGCAGCATTTCCTGTAACATTAACGGCATAAAGTACAGTGTTTCCAGTTTGTTGCTTGACTATATCAAGTACTTTACGGCAAGCTTTTAAGCGTTCTAAAGTGGGAGCAGAAGCAAGATTACCTAAAATCTCATCATCTTTGATAATATCTAAACCCGCAAAAGCAACTTCCTTTAAAATTGCAGCATGGTCTGCGGCAGAAAGTCCTAAAGCTGGTTTGAAAATTGCCATTATCAAAGGACGTGTACGCACGTTCAATAATTCACGTATACCCGATATACCATATTTAGGACGCAACCCGTAATTTTCGGGTAGTCTTAATGCAACAACTTTCGCGGCGCCTGCCATTGAGTACTTACCGAATATCATAGTAAGTAAACTACTCACATCATTTTCTACATTCGATAAAGGAAAGCGTACCGTCGCAATACTATAATTATCAGGTTGCTTCACAACAGATACAACCTCACCCAAATGCGATGTTAAACTCGCTTCACGATGGGCAAACCGCGCATCCCAAGTTCCAACAGTTTGCCCTATCGCAATAACTTTAGCTTGTTTCTCAGCATTTACATCCGGTGGAAAACGATAATCTACTTCGATAGCCATCTTACAAAGCTTCCGCAAAATACCAAAATCCAGTATCCCAAATCTAGTATGTCATACTTCGGAACGTTAACGCAGTTTTCCCGCAGGGTAGCATCTTTGTCATGCTGAGGAACGAAGCATCTTCACGATGTCTCAGAAAATACCGTCTTAATTCCTCATTTGACATAGCATCGTAATCAACATTACTCATAAAACGCTTCTCCATTATAAAAGTCAGAAGTTACTACAGCTTTAAAATTTCATTTAGTGAAACCAGCCATTGATAACAAGGTTCATCAATTGGCGCCAAATCTCGACGTAGTTGTGCTAAAGACTCAGTATAAGCTTTCAGCCATCGTGCTGCAAGTTCTTGTTCAACTATTAAATCTTCTAATGATGCCCTATTAAATTGTGCCTTAACCCACTCTTCAAACGTCAATATTTCAAGAGATATTCCAAATATTTCCTCAATTTCTTTACATCTAGATTCTAGTTCTTCAAGTCTTTCAGGTTTAATGCTTGTAACAAAGCCAGCTTTTATAACATCAGGATGGACTTCCAGTTTTTCTGATAATTCTTCAATTTCATCTCTTAAACACGATTTACCATATTTAGCATCCCAAGCTTCTATAATTTGCCTATCCTCTAAAAGTTATATGTCACCAATATTTCCATGTTTTTTATTAGCTGAACGCATTTGTGAGAGAGGTTTTAGCAAATAATTAGGAAAAATTTGGAATTCTTGCATAGCTTGCATTAAACTGTGCATTGCTATTTCCATCAATCGAGCAGCATAAGCCGAATTATTCATGTGCTGTAAAATAATATTGAATGCAATCTCCTTGTTAATTATGGTGGTTTCCAGATATGAAAGTAGTTTATCAGTAATTTGTACAGCTAATTCTCTAAAGTTATCTGCTTGATTGAATAATTGTGATAAAAGATAGAGCAATGCTAACTCAGGAACTATCTGATCTTCCTCAACTGCTTCAACAATATTTAACCATTCAGAACGGGCGCCTCTCATATTAGCTTTATATACAGATGAGTATGGATAATTTTCTGCTAAACTGCGCGTCATCATAAAACCATCTGCATTTAGCCTAAGTAGTTCATATTTTCGCAGTGTTGGTGTAATGTACTGTTTGTCCAGCGAACGCATTGAAATACCATCATGCCAAGAAAAATCTCTCGAACTTGCGCTACCTTTATGTAATCTAATATTTTGTTCTGGTTCAATAGACTTTACACATAGTTGTAAAATTGTCAAACCAACTAATGCTCTCCCAACCTCGCTAGTTACTGAACTAACCAGCGTGCCTAAAAGAAGCTTATGCTCCTGTGATAGTTGTGAAAAATCAAGATTTGATGACGAATTACGACAAAGTAAAATTTGTCTCTCTAAATATCCACTAGAAAGTTCCGTTGCTATTTTTTTATATCGTATTTTTGCAGTTTGATTCATCCTCCTTCTAAAAATAACTCAACTGTACCATCTGGCAATACCAATTCACTTCTGTTGTTGTATACTTTTAAGTGTAATTCATCCATTTTTTATTTATAAAGTTTTACGAAGTTGTACGCTTTTAGGGTTTAATGTTGGAAAGGCATAAGGAATTAAATATTTATCTTTAGGAATTTGAGAGTTGGTATTATGGTTTCTCACTTCATAGCCTATACTTCGTAAAGATTGAAGGTAAGAAAATATATCTTCTGCTTTAACACCCCATTTCTCTGCAAGTTCTGCGGTTGAAAGTTGAGAAGCAGTACCAATATACCTTGTTACACATTGAATAACATGCCAAAGCCGATTAATTTCTAATTTAGGATGAAAGGTCATTATGCCAACAATTTTTGGACTGTATTGATAATACCCTGATAACTGTACTAAGTCAGCTTTGCCTGTAATTTCAGTTAACTTTTCTTCAAAACATTTCCAAAGGGATGTAAGGATTTGTAAATCTAAATCTTGAGCGCAAAGCTTAACTAAGTTTGTGCCTATAACCCATTCTTCATTAGCGTAAGATGGATTAATTTCTATAGTAAACTTTTCATCGTCATCCCAATTTGGATTTAGACCTGCTTTAATTAACCAGCGAACGTCATCAAAATTATAATTTATGTAAATTTTTCTAGCTCCAACAGTTGCTTCTTTCTTCCAAGCGAAATTAGGTGACAGAAATCTGATTATTTCTCCTTTGTCATGAGATTTGATGCTAGGAATATACAAAATTTTACCTTTTTCTTTTAAATCTGTTACGGCAGCTTTAGCTTTTTGTAAATAAATATCTGTTAATTCTTTTTTACGTTGTCGAAAGCTTAATTTTTTATTGTGTTGTAAATAACTTATTGAACTAGGTAATTGAACTTTCATGACTTGTTCTAGAATACTCAGCGCTAACATCCTGCCCAATTGAGGAGGTACTGAGTTACCAATTTGTTCGATAGAAACTTGTCGGTTTCCAACTATTTCATACTCATCAGGAATTGTTTGTAGACGTTTTAACTCAGAAATAGAAAACTTTCGATTTTCCCAGCTAAAAGGGCCTGTATATTGCCCACCTTGCGCTTTAATAGTTCGTACTGGGGTTTCTGGGTCTGCTTTATATAAAAAATCTGAAAATTTTGATCTCCAGCTAAATACTGGATTGGGATATCCCATTTCCTTTGTATAAAAACTATAATTAAGTCCAGGTGGAATATGTTCAAGTAAATGTCCATATTTACCGTTTATTCCTATTTCAATATCTGAATAGTCGGCGCCTTCTACAGCTTGTGCTGCAAAGTAATATGGATTTTGATTAAGAGAGTCTAAACCGTGAGTAGGATATGGAAATAAAAATTCGCCTTCTTTTAACCCAATAATAAATAAACGCTCTCGATGTTGAGGTACTCCATAGTCTGCCGCATCTAAAATACGATAGTAAATTTTATACCCAACTTCTCTAAAAGCTTCTTGAATTTCTTGCCAAGCTTCACCTTTATTGGCGCCAGTAATTCCATAAACGTTTTCAAATAAAAAGCCTTTTGGTTGAAGTGTTTTAAGAATACGAACATATTCTTGAAACAATGTACCTCTAGCATCTGTAATTCCAGTTACTCCTGCTGCTCTACGTCCAGCAGCTGAGAAAGTTTGGCAGGGTGGCCCTCCAATAATGAAATCGATTTTAAAGTTAAATGTAGGTGAATACTCTCTTATATCTATACATATGGGTTTGGCGCCTGACAACCATTTTCCTTGTGACGAATTATGCTCTAAGGTTTTGATATACTTAGGTTCAAGCTCTAGCATTTGAATTATTTCAAAACCAGCATCATGAAATGCGATGTCTAATCCTCCACCACCCGAAAATAAACTAAGTGTTTTAATAGGGGTGTGTCCCTGCTGTATTAACCATTTTCGGAGCGATTTGCCAAAGTTATCTGTCCATGCTGGTTCTTGTTTGACTTTAAGAGTTGTTAGTATTTCTTGAAACCAAGCTTTATTAATTGGTTCACAACCAGGTAATTCAAGAGGAAGAGACAACTGTTGCATTACTAAATTTTATGTATCATATGAAATAATCATACTATGTCAGTACTAAAATATTACATAATAAATAATTTAACACCAAGTTTGTATAACTTTACCTTTTAATTGCTGCCCGTACCAAGGTGTGTTTGCTGAAAGTGTATGTAGGTTTGCTTGTTTGACTGTCCAAGTTTGTTGGGGGTCAAATAGTACTAGTTCGCAAGGTTGATTTGGTGTTATTTTACTGACTTTTTGTTGTAAGCATTGTGCTGGACTACTGCTTAATGGGCGCCATAATTGTAAGGGTGTGAATTCTCCGGTCTCTACTAAGTTTTGCCATAGTAAAGATAGTGCTAATTCATAGCCAATGGCTCCTGGTGGTGCGTCGGCAAATGCTACTGTTTTTTCTTCATATGTGTAAGCGTTATGGTCGATTGCAATTACGTCGATAATGCCTTCTAGAACTCCTTTTCGTAGAGCTATCATGTCACTATTGTTACCTAAAGGTGGGTCAAGTCGTAAACTTGGGTTATAGCTTTTTAGGGCAATTGTATCGAGCAATAAGTGCATCCATGTTGTGCTGGCTGTTACTGGTAAACCCCGTGATTTTGCGGCTGCTATTAATTCAATACTTCTAGCTGTAGAAACGCGCATGATATGCACGGGTGTTTCTGTTGCTGCTACTAATTCTAAAAGTGCGGCAATTGCTGATGTTTCTGCACTTTCTGGTATAAAAGGTAATCCCAGTCTTAGTGCATCTGCTCCTTCGCGTGCTATCCCGTTGCCTCGCAGTTGAGTGTTACATGCCCAGAAAGCTACTGTTTTATTGAATGGTTGAAGATATTCGAGTACACGTTTCACCATTGCTAGGTTATCTAGAGGTTTGGCGTCGGTGAAACCAACTACTTCTGTGGCAAAATCTGCAAATTCATTCAATTGCTGTGCTGCAAAGTCTTGGCTGATGGCGCCCCATATGTTGAGATTAGGAATGGGGAATGAGGAATCAAATATAGATATGTATTGGGCGATTTTTTGTAGTTGTGTGACTACAGCAGCGTTATCTATTGCTGGGTTGGTGTCGGGTAATATGTTGATTCGAGTGAAGCCACCATGTGCTGCTGATTGTAATAATGAATTTATGGTTTCGCGTTCTTCATATCCTGGTTCTCCTGAGTGGCTGTATAAATCAATTAATCCGGTTCCTAGAATTAATTCTTGGCAGTTGCGAATTTGTGCGTCAGGTGGATATTCTGAAATGCTGGCTGCAACGTTGATGATTTGACCGTTTTGAATTAGCACGTCTGCTAATTGGTCGGTTTCTGAAATGGGGTCTATTATCCTTACTTGTTTTAGTAGTTCAGCCATTAATTTGTCCACTCCTCTGTTTTTTGTCTTTGGTCATGTGCGTTTAAGAACTAATGACCAAAGAAATTGCTGAAGCAATTATTACAAGGCTCCTGCTGCGGTTTTGTCTAGTACACCAGAACCTAGGTGTGTGGTGATGTTCATCGCTTGCAATACTGGATGTCCATCTAAGCCAGAGGGATAATCTATAACGCTGACGGCGCCATTACCTTGACGGAAATTCCAGAAGCTTTCTGATGATAATCCTAGGATATGACAAAGTAGGGTCTTATTTGTTGCGTCGTGGGCAACAATTAAACCGATGTTTCTCTGTTCATTTAAAGCTTGTTGTATAATTAGTTGCCATGCTGCCGTGCTACGCTCACTAACTTGCTGTAGATTCTCACCTTCTGGCATTTGAACTTCAGCGGGTATTGTGCGCCACCTTTCTAGTTCTCCAGGATATTCTTGCTCGATTTCTCGCTCAAATTTTCCTTCCCATAGTCCGTGGCTAATTTCACGTAAGTCAGCGTTATATTTTAAGTCTATGTTTGGATGGGATTGTAAAATAAGTTCGGCTGTTTCTTTAGGACGTGCCATTGGACTTGATACAGCAAAATCTATTTTGACTTCTTTTAAAAATTCGCCAGCTTTTTTGGCTTGTAGTCTGCCATTATCATTAAGGGGAACATCGATTTGACCTTGGAATCTACCTTGACGGTTCCACTCTGTTTCACCATGACGTACAAGTAATAACCTTATACCGCTATGTCCTGGACGTACCGAAGGCATTGTCTCACCCATATGTTGCGTCTGGTTCATTGATTCGAGTTGGACATTTTCTCCCAAACCACCAGAAAAATTCAAGACGCTAATTCCACAATTTGATTGTTGAAGCGAATGATATCGAGCCGGAGAAATTGATAAAGCAGTACTAATTAATGCGCGGTTGATACCGTTATGTCCAATAATCAGTATTGTTTCACCTTTATGGCGCCGTAAAATCTCTTCCCAAAATTGCTTCGCTTGTTCGTATAAAGACAAAACTGGGAAGTGTTCACGTGTCCCTTCGGGTGTGGGAAGAAGCATCATAAACTTGTCAGGGCAGGAATGCCAAGCTGTATACTCTTCGGGAAATTTTTCTTTGACCTCAGTAGTTGTCATCCCAACCCACAAGGGTAAGTCAATCTCCATAAGATTATCACTGGTTTGGAGTGCTGTTGATTGACCAGAATCGCTACAAATAATATCTGCCGTCAACTTTGCACGCTGCAATGGGCTAGAGTAAATAGCGTTAAATGATATGTTGCTGAGGGCTTTTCCTACTTTGCCTGCATCATCACGACCTTTCTGTGTTAACTGCGACGCATCGGAACGTCCCTGAATTCGCCTCTCAGTATTGTATGTACTTTGACCGTGGCGCACAATGATGACACGAGTCATCTTAAACCCCTCCTCTATCTAAAGGTATAATCTTACTTTAAAGTGCGCGACTTCGTGACACAAGCAGATGTGTGAAATATTGTAAATTTTTTCTTTTTAAAACTCTAAATACTGCATAACTTGCCAATTTTATTCTCTACTAGTTTTAAGACCTGCATTAATTCGATGCATGGAACATCATATATTTTACTAGGTACTTAGTACTAGGGGGAAAAATGTCAGAGCGAAGAAGAGACTTTCACCGTTTGAACGACTTAAATCTGTCCAGCTTTTGGTGGCACAGTGGCACAGAATGGACATCTATAATTAAAGATGAAATTACTCCAGACAAAAACGACGCAGTAGAATCGCAATCAGTACCGCATAGACCAATAATATATAGTGCTGTCGCCATTTTAGTGTTGTTAGGCGCCGCAATTGTAACACGCACGGGCGAAATATCACAGAGACTCGAAACAGCACAAAATCAACCACAACAAATCATTTTCAGTAATAAATACTAATAATACACATAACATAGAGACGTGACATGTCACGTCTCTACATCTTATAAATATACATGTGTCGAAAGATACGCTTACTAGTTATTCGCTGATCTATCCAAACCAGTTAAATCAACCTGAACTTGTACTCCATCGTTACCACCCCCAATTGTTTGCTGTGCGGGTTGTAAAAATACAGGAGTATCAGGAAGCGTCAGAGTTTGGTTAAACTGAACAGGTGAAGCTGAATTAGGTTTCGCCGCACTTGGTTGACTATTTTCAGGATTAATTGCACCGAAGAAGTTAGCAAAATCATCTTGTGCGCTTCTATTGTCGATTCCCACTAATGAAGTTCCAGATAAAGAAGATGCTTCTCCTTGTGGGCTTGACGTTCTTGATGATTGTGCAATAGCGGGCATTCCAAAGCTGACAATAGTCGCCGCTACTATTAAGGCGCCATAAGTTATAGCTTTCATTGTTTTGACCCAGATTAAACATGCGATTTGATATCCATTATACTAACCATCCAATTTTTGGCGAGGATATATTGTTGGGGCGGGTTTTGCCAAGTTTTTCAGTATCTATCAGGATGGAGATAAACCTGCCCGTACTTTTTGTATTTGGTTCGGCGCCTGCATTTCGTGAAATAGCTGAATAGCAGTGTCAAAGTTTTCTTGAGATTTTTCTATATCACCTTTTTTAGCAAAAGTCAATGCTAACTGGTAATGAGCTTCGGCTAAATCTGATTTGGCGCCGATTTCAGATAGCATTTGGATTGCAACATAGTGAAGAGAAGTTGCAGCATCAAAATTCTGTTGATGTCGTTTTATTTCAGCCATGCAAATAATAGCTCTGGCGTGAATTTGTGTAAATTTATTACCTTCAGAATTCAGAATAGCTGTTTTGCAAATTTCCCAAGATTTATCAAAATAACCCAAATTTTTATAAGAAGATGCAAGATTGACGCGCGTTATGTCCGGCACCCCATGAGTTTATACTTGTAGATAAAGTAAGAGAATTTATAGCTTTATCAGCCATAAATAATACATCTGTTTTACAATCCGTATAAGAATTAAGATAAATTAGACAAGATTGAGAATAAACTGTATAGTTATGATAGTTAATATTAGTCAAACTAAATTCATAAACTTTTGTCAGGTAAAATTTAGCCGCTTCAACTTCCCACAGTTCCATTTTACAAAGACCAATATTAAACCATGTACGCATTTCTATATATTCTTGCTTGACTGCAACTCTATTAAAGACTTCGATGGATTTATCAAAGCATTGCAACGCTAATCCTAGACTACCAATGATGCGATATGTATACCCAAGAATATGGTATAAATGAATCAATCTATTATCGTCTTGAATTTTAGGAATAATCGGATTGATAACATCTACAACTTTTTGAAGTAATCCGAGCTGATAAAGCGACGAACCTAGTGTCAAACTTCGATAATTTCGATTACTTCTTTCGGTTAGTATCACATCACAAGCTTGTTCATAATCTTGAATCGCAACATAATGATAATAAGCTTCTAAAGCGAAGCGAGCATCATTTACATCTATAATTGTATTAACTGTTGACATCCAAAACTCTGCTGCATGTCGATTAGATACATTCTATTCACTGGTAGACTTCAAACGTTGCTTGGCTTCAAGCATAATTATAGAATGTAACCAATATTTACCTTTATGGAACTCGATTAAAGATAAATCTTTTAAATCTCTAATTAAACGAATTCGCAAAGAATCTGGAACATCCCAAAGTAAACACAATAATCCTTCGATTGGAATTGAGGGAATATTTTTATAGCGATAGCACCCTAAGCGGCAAAGTAAATTATAAGCTGGTAAATTATTTTTCTTTAACCGTTCAAATTGACTTGCAACTAAATCTTTTAATTCTCTTTCTAATAATAAATCTCCAGATTTTTTGGTTTCATGCCAGTAAGTATCAATATCACCATAAAAATCTGTTATAATTGCACCGCTAAGTATTTGCATCGCTTTTGCATTTCCTCCATATGCTCGCCACATTTCACTAATCAATGGAGAATTAGAATTAATATTGCGCCAACCAAAAAACTGGCGCCACGCATCCTCATCTAATCCTTTGAGTCGGTAGCGATAAACTGCTACACTTGGTTCATACAAAGGCTCTCTACTTGTTATTAATGTAACTGAATTTACATCGGGGTCAGATAATATCTCTAATAGTTGTAAATAGTGGCGCCTTTCTTCAATGAGTTTACCGTTTTTATCCAACGCTGTTTCTAAGCTATTTATAAATATTCCAATTTTTCGATGTTTTTCTTGTAGTTTACGTCGTAGTCGTTCCAAGTTAATATGAAAATCTCGTGCTGGTTGTTCATTAAATTCTCGCTGCAACCATTCTTCAACAACGCTCTCAACGGTAGAAATATTTTGTATTTCCTTACCTAGCCTTAACTGTAAGACATCAAAATTATATTTTTTAAAATAATTATATCCTAGAGTAGTTTTACCTACGCCCCCTTTTCCTTGTATAAGTATAAATTTAGAACCCTGAAACACAATTTTATTCAACTCTTCAATTTCTACATCTCTTCCAATAAAGCTAAAGTTAACGCTATTAAGACTAACTTTTTCAGTTGCTAAATTTTGTTGATACCAGCAACGTTCTATTGCTACTTTAAATGTTTTCTTACTAACCTTTTGACCTATTAGTTTAGAAAGTTCGCTCCAGAGTCCGGCGCCAACTTCTTTTAAATAAGCCTCAGTATAATCATACTTTATTGCAATATCTAGGTATGTTTGTCTTTCATCATGCCATAATTCTTTTAAGATAATCATTTGACATGAGTCTAAATACTTGCTATTTTTTTGAACGGTTAATTTTTCTAGATAATTTAAAACTTGTTCTATATTCATTCGATACTCAGTACTATTGTGATTCTACTTTAACAGTTTGATGAAAGGATTTACATACCTTAACCTACTTTTACCTACTTTTTTTGATATAAACTACCTACCTGAAACATACCAATAAAGCAACTACTATTGATTACAATCGAGACATGAAGAACAAACAAATTAGAGCGTAAAGGCAAGTGGTGTGAGCAACATTATTTATAGAAAAAAGCTCAACAACAATAAAAGTTAGTCTTAAACTGTATAAAACTGAATAGACAATATGTTCTTTAGTGTGCTGTCTGTAGCTAACAGTCTAACTAACTATTTTTGTAGAGCGCAAACGGGTTTGATAAGTAGTTTACACTCTACTGGAGGAATTTTATGTCAGACAAACATTGTGATTGCGGTCGTTGCCATTGCTGTAATGGTTATGTACAAGATGCAAAAAATCCAAATAGATATGTGAATTTAGAAACGGGACAAGAGCGTAAGTTAGATAAGAAAAAGTGGAAATTAGATTGGCTAATCTTATGGTTTTTGATTGCCTTGTTTTTTACACACTATGTTAAATTTGAGCCAGTTACAAATCCTAAAATTCCTAATCCACCTCGACAAAGTTCTCGCAGTTTAGTTAATTAGAGGTTTGCATGGTTGGGTTAACACCCAACCTACGATAAAAAATTTCAAATTTATTTCGATATTTTAAACTTATATACTTTAAGCTAATCGATATCATAAATAAATATTAGTTAAAGTTAATTTACCATAGTTTACAATTTATGATACATATACACTTAAACAAAAATGGCTGACATTGTAGATATTGCTGTTGGTGCAGGTTCATTCTCGACTCTTGTTACAGCTGTTCAAGCAGCGGGTTTAGTAGAAACACTTAAGAGTCCTGGTCCATTCACTGTATTTGCACCTAATGATGATGCTTTTGCCAAATTACCACCAGGGACTATAACGACTTTAGTGCAAAATATTCCTCAGTTAACACGTATTCTCAAGTATCACGTTGTACCAGGTAAATTGACGAAAGCGGACTTAGCTAATCTTGGAACCGTTACTTCCGTAGAAGGTTCAACAATCAATATTAATTGTGCTGACGGATTTGAGGTAAAAAATGCCACTGTATTAGCAGCAGATATTGATGCTGATAATGGTGTAATTCATGTTATAGATACAGTCATTCTCATGGGTTAATAAAGATTTATGTAGAGGAGCGTAGTAATACTCTCCTCATTGTTTATATTGCGTTATAAAATGTGGAAGGCATGGTGATTTGCCTCGAAAGCATGTAAATTAAAATTTTAGAGAAACTTAAGTAAATTTTAATTATTACTAGTCTTTATTTGCATTGCTTTTGAACAAAACAACCGAAAACTTATAGTAATTTAAAACTACTGCAACAATTAATGCTTGACTTAAACACGTTATCTGAATTTTCTCGCGCGAATTGTATAAGTATTTGCGCGTTTCTAGTGCCAGCAAATCTCATTGCAACATCGCTGACAATGATTCTTGTTTTCATACATCGTCAACGTTTATCACAGCAAGTAGGACAAGCATGTGGAATTGCTAGCTTTTTTGCTGTAACCATGATACTACATGTATATACCTGGTTTGAAGTAGGTATAGTCAGACCGCAAACTTTTATACTGCTATTACTAGCTATTAGTTGTTTACTAACAAACATCGTCGCAGTTTGGTTACATCATCGCTTGGTGAAAGTAGTGCTGAGTGCTGAGTGCTGAGTAGTGAGTTTTTAGTGTTGGGAACATTGATAATGTTGTAATGCAGGTTGTGGAGTGGATACAGTATTAAAGGCAATTAATTCGATTCCACCGTCTGCATCTACACCAAATCCTTGAGCTTCGATAAGTTGATGGGAATTTTGATAACAATTTCGATAATTCTGAGTGTAACTTCGATTTTGGTTATTTTGACCTCGGCGCCTTGAGATATCACGCATATCATTCCAAGTGGTTTCGCTTCGGAGAGAGTTGCTAGGGTTTGCAGGTATTTCACCACGTCCACTAACTATAAAGCGATTTTTTAATCATGATGCTGTACAAGCAGAAGCTATTGGTTGAAATTTAAAAACATATTCTGTATAGCAATGATGTATATGAATTAATTAGTTTTTATAAAATACTGATGATTTATTCTTGAGTAATAATAAATTATTGATTGAGTATTTTACTTTATATTAGCCTATAAGTTGAAGGAAGTTTTATCATACCTAGAGAAATTACTGAAAAACGTTTTTATCTCTTGTAGAACAGCCCTTCTTTGCCTGTGTTATCAGGCACTTGATACAACATTTGTCAGGCGGGACGCCTGACCCACAAGAATGGTGTCAGCATAATACAAAAATAATACTAAAAAATACAAATGTGAACCACGGTTCACATTTAGCAAAATAGTTTAAGTGTACTTTTCAGCCTAAAGGAATATTTTTATACCAAAATTATGTATATCGGGGTAACATTTCATAACTAGTTAAGTTTGCTGCTTTTCGGGCTAAACCTTAGTAAAAGGAAAGCGAGTGAGACTTACTCTGGTAAACATTAGGTGAAATGGTATTACTACTTATACCCCTGGTTAAAATACCAGGGGTTTTCATATTGACCGAAATTACCTTATTCTCTTTGTGGAACCGGAGCAGGTTGAATAGGAGTAGTCTCGAAAGTACGATTGAACTGATTTGGTTGATTAGGTGGCAGTACTGGCGTATTTACAGGAGTAGGATTCCCTGGTCCGAATGAAGGTAAAAGCCCACCGAGTCTATCGCTAGCATCGATACAGGTGTCCATTGCTTGAAGTGCTGAGTAATCAATTTCACGACGTATCCCAACTACGCAAGATGCAAACCTAACTGGTAGTAAGCTACGACTACAATAGTTGAAAACTGATGGGTCGAAAGAATCTCTTTTGCTCGTACTAATGTTAACAACGCAAGTTGCTAAATCTTCAGGACGACGTGCAGAGCGACAAGAAGGAAGAATATCAGTAGCAGCAACCTGAGTTTGTCGTTGAATTCGAGTCACACAATTAGAAAAGTCTCTTGGACGGAGTACCGCAGCGCAATTTTGTGAAGCAGCTTCGGGGGTAATACCCAGTCTCAGCAGTCTTCCTGCACAAGCACGGTAATCACTACCAAAAGTACTTGATTGTATTTGACCCATAGCTGGCAAAGTAAAAACAGAAGAAAACCAGCCAGTGATAGCTAGTACGCTTGCAAGACTGGTAGTATATTTACCTTTCTTCAATAATTTAAACATTTTAATAAATCCCCAAACACCCAACTTATGGTATCGCATTTAGAGGAAGGGGGAGGGGTTTAAGGGCTAATTCATAATTCCCTATTCCCTATTTCCAATTTCCATTTATAATTAAATGTCTGAGTAAAATTTAAACAGGATTACAGTACTGAACCATGTCCCGATATAGAGGACCTCGTTTAAGAGTCACCCGCCGCTTAGGCGAATTGCCAGGATTAAGTCGTAAAAGTGCCCGTCGTGCTTATCCACCTGGTCAGCACGGTCAGAACCGCAAGAAGCGTTCTGAATATGCTGTGCGTTTGGAAGAAAAGCAGAAGCTTCGTTTTAATTACGGTGTTACCGAAAAACAGTTGTTGCGTTACGTGCGTAAAGCAAGACGTGTAACCGGTTCAACCGGACAAGTGCTACTGCAATTACTAGAAATGCGCTTGGATAATACAATATTCCGTTTAGGTATGGCGCCTACCATTCCTGCTGCTCGACAATTAGTTAATCACGGTCATGTATTAATCAATGGACGTGAAGTTAACATTGCCAGTTACCAGTGCCGTCCCGGTGAGGTTATTAGTGTCCGTAATAACGACCGCTCAAAGAAACTTGTGGAAGCTAATTTGCAATACCCAGGTTTGGCAAACCTCCCTAGCCATTTGGAGTTTGACAAAAACAAACTTGAAGGCAAGGTCAATGCTGTTGTTGAGCGCGAATGGGTGGCGCTACAAATTAATGAACTACTGGTCGTTGAGTACTACTCACGTCAAGCATAAAACAGTTACGAGTGCTGAGTTCTGAGTGCTGAGTAGTAATATTGTATTTTACTCAGCACTCAGCACTTTCCACTCAGCACTGTTTTACCCTCCTATTTGCGACATGGTGCGGCTGTAATTGCCTGTCGCAGTTCCGGAATAACGTTGTTTAAAGTTTATTTCAGATTTTACCGTCAATAATTCTTGTAGCTGCTCTCGCAATTTGGTAATGCTGATACCGCTGCGGAGAGCAGTTTTTAAATCGATTTGACCCGTTTCGTTTAGTAAACAAGGACGTAACCAACCGTCAGCAGAAAGTCTAACTCGGTTACATTTATCGCAAAAGCATTCTGACATTTGGCTAATAAATCCTAATGTACCTTTGGCGCCAGGTATTTGAAAGACATCCGCAGGGCCATTACCACGAACTTGACTTTCGGTCAGTCCCCAACGTGCGCGAATTTGCTGACGTAATTCTTCAGAAGCTACCCAACCTTTATTTCCAAATAAATCACCATTCCCAACTGGCATAAATTCAATAAATCTGACATGCCATTGTTTGTCAAGAGTTAAGGCTGCTAAATCTAATACTTCGTGGTCATTAACACCAGGTATTACCACTACATTTAACTTCAACGGGTCAAAGCCTACATTATACGCAGCTTGAATACCATCCCAAACTTGGCGCCACTTCGAGCGTCCACGATTACCGATAATTTGGTTAAATGTATCTTCTTCTAAAGAATCTAAGCTAATATTAATCCTTCTTAAACCAGCATTATACAGGTCTTGAGCTATTGGTGCCAGTAAAAAACCATTAGTTGTCATCGATAAATCTTGCGTTTCTGGCAAAGAGGCAATTCTTTTTACAAGCTCAACAACGTGCGGACGCAATAAAGGTTCACCACCAGTTAAACGAAAGCGGGTAAACCCAACTGGAATAAAAACTTCTTTAATCAGAATTAGTAACTCTTCATTCGTTAATAAATTTTGTTTAAGTATATAATCTAACTCCGCTCCCTCCGGCATACAGTAATGACACCGGAAATTACAACGGTCAACCAAACTAATTCGCAAATAATCTACTTGATTCATCTTTAACATTTTGCTTATACTGTCTATAGACACTTTGTACTTATTTTGTCAAGATATTAAACACTTATTTTTGGAGTCTCTATACTAATACTCTTTTAAGTTAGCGTGGAATTATCTAAAATCTCTCTTCAAAAAAGCATACATAGTGCAAATCAACTTCTGGGCAAGCAAAAATATTATGAATCAAAGTTAACTCATTTTTGAGTATTATTTTTCACAAAGGCAAGTAGAGACCGAATTAATTCTGTCTCTACGCGCAGAGAATTTGCTATTATTTATTACTTAAAGACTCTTGAATGGTAGAAATCTTCACAGCAAAGTTGGTAATGTCTTGTCCTGTGCGAAGATTTTTAGCTTCAGCATTATTTAAAGCTACAATATAAGGGTCGCCGTTTATTACACCAATAATGGCGCCACCACTGGAACCACCGGCTGTAGAACAATCGTGTAGTAAAAAGCCAGAATCTTCTTTAAGAATACTGCACCCTGCTTCATAAGAAGCTGTCCAACCTTTACCAGCACTAAAATAATTTTTATATTTCTCAGTTGGGAAGTCACCTGAATAACCAACAAAAAAGAAAGCTTTCGGATTTTGAGTGAGTGTATTAGTAGGTATAGATTTTAATCCTAAATAACCATATTTACGACCTAAAGGCTGATTGATTTTCATTATCGCCCAGTCGTTAGAACTTATACCACTACCATCCTTAAAATTTGTACCGTAAATAACCTGCTCAACTTCTGCCACATCTTGAAATCTTTTATCAATCACATTGGGCATAAATAAAATTTGCTTACTTAATTCACCCGTTTCTGGATCAATTACACAGTGAGCGTTAGTTAAAACCAAATTCTCAGCAATTAAACTACCCGTACAATGATAGCTTTTAGCATCCGCAGTAGTTCCTTGAATTCGACCTATTGCCGACCAAGGGTATTTTCTACTTAACATTGGAATACGGTTATCAATACCTGTAGGAATTCCTCTAGAACCACCTTCATTCGGCTTTGTCGAACGTCCTAAATTTTGAGGTACAAAAGGTTTACTAGCTGCTTCTAAGGTAATATTACCTGCTTGTTTTGAACTAATAAACTGTGGTGTAATGCTTTGCTTAGTTTGTGCTTGTACTGATATTGCTGTCATCGCACTTATAATTCCAGTTAAAAACAGCGCAGTATATTTCTTGCTAATTATCATCGTCCGCTCCGAAATTACACTAAGATTACAACAAAGCTAAAATAATCATAAACCAGGTTATTTATCACTAATACAGGCAATAATTAACACAAAATGTCTGTAATTTGATTTATTAAAAACGTGATAAACATAACACTTTGGTCACGTATAGATTATTGCATCATTATCAGTACGATTATAAAAAATTTGTGATTATTTTATTTTTCACCCATTAAGTCATTGAAACTCAACACTAAACTATATTTCAGGCGCCGGATTACTTATGCATATTAATACGACGCTCTGGCTCGCTTGAGCAATAACTTTATTGCCATTCGCCTTGCACAGTAAAACCAGCCCAGTAATAAGGACTTCGCCATTCAGGGTTCTCCCATAATTTCTTCTGAGCCGCGCGCAGAGCATTTGCAGGCGTTTTATTTTGCTGTAGCATTTCCTTATAGAATTCCTGCATTAATACTGATGTGCCTTGATCATTAACATTCCATAGCGATACTACAAGACGCTTGCCACCAGCATACATTAACCCGCGCGTCAATCCTACCAAGCCTTCACCGCTAACATCTTTACCAAGTCCCGTTTCACAGGCACTTAAAACTATTAACTCTGCTGGATAGTCAAGATTGAATAAATAACCTAAGCGCAAGTAACCAGGTATTGATTCACCTTTTTTATCAACTAAGGAAAGTACAATTCCTGATAACTCTGGATTTTCATAATTTACAAAGCCGTGGGTTGCGAAATGTATAATGCGAAATTGATTTACCTCACTGCTGGTTGCCCAAGTATAGTTAGCATCAAAGCCCATTGCCTGCATACGAGAAGATGCTGGTATCAGGTTTAATATTCCTTGTGCTTCTGTAAATGTACCTTGAAGTCTATCGAAACCGGAACGCTTTAGACTTTTGGTAGATTTTTCAAGGTCTGAATTCTGTAGTACTAATTCTGGACCTAATTGATTATTATCAGGTTTTCCTGTAACTCGTTCGTCAGTGGGACTATATACAGGGTCGGCAAAAATAGCTAACGCTTTTGGTGCCAATGGACGTGTTGCGAGTTTTTGACGTTGGATAGCAAGCGTTGATGCTGAGGGCAAGTTGATGATTTCATGGTTAAGCATTAATGGTTGATAATTACGAATTTGGTTAGGGTCAGGTAATGCAGCAAACGGAACATCTTGTAATGCACCATCTCCTACAATTACTAATCGCTTTCCAGGCAATTTATCAGCAACAGGCGCCAGTATAATCTTGCTAAATTCGTTTGATGCTTGAATAACTTCTGGTGGTATGCTATCGGGTATTAGTACGCCACTTCTGAATTTACTCGCTGCTGTTTCGATTTGTTGGCGCCCAGGTAATACATAACTAGAAAGTGAATTTTGAGTTACTGCCCACAAATAACTACGTTCTTCACCCAAAGAATATTCGAGTAGAACAGTATCTTTATCAAGCAATTTTTGGATTTGCGGAAGTTGCAGAATGTCTCTTCCTAACTTTGGCTTAAGAACTTTTTCACGGTCTGGGTTTTGCGCGCGGATTTTGGCGTTAACTTCTTCTTGTTCTTTAATAATATTAGTAATTTCTTTTTGAGTTGCTGCAATAAGTTCTAGTGGTTGTTGCGGCTGGTTTAAATATTGTGATAATAGTGTTTCGGCATCATCGCGTTTGGAAACTAAACGCTCTTCAGCTTCTATAAGGGATGGGTCAATACCTTTACAAATATCTGCCTTAGCTTGCTTTAAAAGTTCAACTAAACCCCGCGCTTGAGAACGTTCGGAGGTGTAAAGTGCTAATGCATCATAACCTCTCGTAGGGTTCTTCTTATGCAGCTCCATTAATAAATCTATGTTAAATTTGTAATAATTTTGTACAGAAGCAAAATAAGCACTTTGGTCATCAGTATTAGTATAAGTTCTGCGTAAATCCTCAATTAACTTAATTGCGTACTGAATACTTTTATATGATTTGTCTAAATTGCCCTGACTGCGTTCTAACAAAGCAATATGACCAAGAACAATAACTTGCCCATTTTTATCACCAACTGCGCGCTTTAATTTCAGTGCCTCGTTATAATACTGAGTAGCTTTTTGTTTCTCACCCAAATTTGAATAAGTTTGTCCTAACCTAATTGCAGCATAACTTTGTGACGCTTTATCTCCGACTTTTTGCCACAATTGTAGTGCCGTTTCGTATCTTTTTATAGCTTCTCTCTGTGAAGTAGAGTTTAACTTAGAAAGTAATAATCCATCCTTAAAAGCTTTTTGTGCAGCCAAATAATTAGGGTCTTGCAACCTTGCTGCTACTTGACGTTCAATTCGTGACTCCGTAGATGTATTAATGCGTACAGAGTTAAATAAAAACAAAGTACCTACGAGTATAATAAAGCCACACAAACTCAATTTGGAACGTGGGTGCTGTAGTAGGTGCATTAAAGACTGGCGATTTAGATTCATTTTCATAACTTGTCAGATATATATGATAAAAATACTGCCGTATATTTTTCTTTATTCATGTATCCACTACTTTTTATATTCAAATCTAAAACCTGTTCTAGGTGAACATTTTATAAATTTAAACAATAACAATAAATTTTCGTAAAAATTATAAACATATATAACGTAGGTTGGGTGGAGCGCTGGCGTTTACGTAGTATGCCGGAGGCACAACCCAACATAGTAAAAACATTCACGCAACATCTATAACTATTTCAGACACACAGTAGCTTATGCAGGCGCCTGCATAAGCTACTGTGAATACAGCAGCGTAATTTTAATGGGTTGTTGTCGTTTTACAAGGTCAATGGTTGAAAGATTTCAAATTAGTCTACTTATATATGATGAAAAACAGGAGGTAATTGTTCAATGGCTGTAGAAAAGTATCGGCAAATTGTGAAGCAGATAATTTTAGAAAAAGCAGAGCAAGGAGTATCGATAAAGGAAATTGAGACACAAGCTATTATAGATACAGAGCGTGACCACTACCTTTTATTACATACAGGTTGGCGAGAAAATAGTCGGACACATGGGTGTAGTATGCATATTGATATTAAAGACGGCAAAATCTGGATTCAGCATGATGGTACCGAGGTTGGTATTGCTACATTGTTGCTTGAGCAGGGTGTGCCCGCCAATGATATAGTCTTGGGGTTTCACACTCCTTTTATGCGCCAATTTACAGAGTTTGCTGTCAATTAAAAATGCTCTATGGCGCGCGTGTTTTAGGGGCAGGTTTATAGAAATTATTCTTTATACTGATGTTGGTTGGAATGGCGCGCGTGTTTTAGGGGCGGGTTTATAGGAAATTATTCTTTATACTGATGTTGGTTGGAATGGCGCGCGTGTTTTAGGGGCGGGTTTATAGAAATTATTCTTTATACTGATGTTGGTTGGTTAACCCGCCCCTACGATATTTTCTATGATTGCGATTGCGGTGTTGACGTTGTCTGCTAAATAAACAGGCGCCATCTTTTTGAAAAACGTTTGACTCTCGCTGTCGGTTAATAAAATAACTGGTTTTTTACTTTTAAGTGCTAATGCGACTTCAGATGCAGTTCCTAAACCCATTCCACAAGCTATGACTACATCGGATGAAAGGACGTTGATGTTGTTACGCGCGTTGTGCATGTCTGTAAATATGGCAATCTCTACAGCTTCTGAAATACCTTTGTCGTTATTTCCTGGGAGTATACCTATTGTTAAACCATTATTCGCTTTTGCTCCCTGACTTGCTGCTTCCATTACACCGACGTTTCTTCCACCTGTAAGTAAAACCCATCCTTGTTCTGCGATACGTTTTCCTAGTTGGTAAGCATTTTCTATATCGGTCGGTGTTGCTTTTTCTCCTGGTCCCATTACTCCAATGATGATTTTTCGCATGTTTTTGGTAGATGTTGATATGTTATTGGCGCCGTTTTGAAATATTGGTGCCAATGTAGAGACCGAATTAATTCGGTCTCTACAATACAATTTACAAAACCATTAAATAGTCTAAAGTTTTAATAATATTTTACTAGTTTGGCTAAAGATTATTTATAAAGTCACTATAAAATATGTTTTACTGATAAAAAACAGAATTTGTTAATTTTTATTTTCATGCGAAATATTTACTCCCCTCTCCTTGTAGGAGAGGGGCTGGGGGAGGGGTTTAAGTATACATATACGATTATAGTAATAATTTTATCTACGTTACTTAAAGTAAAATATGTTGCGGTCGTTACTGACTTGGTTAATTTTTATTTTTTAATTTTTAATTGATTTCCACCCACTATTATTGTGGACAGATTGTGGGATAATAAGCCGATTGCATACCCTAACTAGACAGAACCATCGTGGAATATACCGAATCGATGAACGACCTGGCGGATGCATTACAACAGCCAGTAGATTTTAACTTTGATCTTCCTGACCCTGAAGATGAGGCGATTTCAGAGTCGGAATTTCTTACTCAAGTAGATATCGCTTGGCAGGTATGCGACCGTTTTGACTTACAGACCGATATTTGGCGAGGACGAATCCTGCGCGCGGTTCGGGATAGAGAGAAAATTGGTGGGGATGGTCGTGGTACTGGGTTCCTGCACTGGCTCAAAGAACGCGAAATCAGCAAGAGTCAAGGTTATAACTGGATTCAACTGGCAAATAGTGCTGATACACTTCTTGCAGAAGGTAAGCTCGAAGAAAAATGTATTAAGAACTTTAGCAAGCGCGCGTTTATTGAAACTGCCAAAGCTGTACCAGAAGTTCAGCATATGGTGACTGAAGCCGCACAAAAAGGTGATAAAATAACTCGCCGTGAGGTAAAGCAGCTTACCGAAGAGTGGACGGCAATGACCAGCGACTTGTTACCCCAACCTGTTAAGGAAAAAGCTGCTGATAATTCCCTTCCTCCTCGCTATATTGCTCCTTTAGTTCGGGAAATGGAAAAGCTACCTGAAGTACATCAAGTTGTAATTCAGAAAGAAATCGCCGCTAACCCTGACTTAGATACAATAAAGTCTGCAACTACAGAAGCGCGTAATTTAGCTAAGTACCTCAAAGCTTCTGCCCAAGTTCAAGCATTGACTCAGCAAGATGTAGATATTGAGACAGCTTTGTTAGAAGCACAGCGTGTGGGATGTTTAAATACTGCTGCTGATTTAGTTAACCAAGCATCTCAGCTTGAACAAATCATCGGTAAGCTTTACATGACTTGGAAGCGTGTTGGTAATTTGGCTGACCGTTTGTATGTTGATACAGGCGCCAGTACTCCGCAACTGCGTGGGTTGTTGGAATGCATAGAACCGCTTGGAAGTCAACTTATGACTATTCAAATTGGTAGTCCGAACGAACGGACTGTTAGGTTACAGATACAGGAGGAGGAAAATTAGCAACGGATGTAACGGATGTAACGGATGTAACGGATGTAACGGATAGTTTTTTTGTGAAAAACTACGTTCTGCCTCTGTGGTCTCTGTGTCTCTGTGGTAAAGATAATTACTATAGAGGCACAGGATAAATGCATATAATGAGGTATGTTTGATGAGAGAAAGTTGGGAGAGAAAGGCGCCTTGGTTGAATTTAAATATTGATTCTTTAACTGAATTGATACAGCCTGTTTTTAAAGGTTGTCGTGTGATTTCTGCTCAAGCAACTCAAGGTGGGTTGGCTAATACTAATTATCGATTAGAGTTATCGAACGTTACCAGTCCTATTTTAATT
Organism: Dulcicalothrix desertica PCC 7102; assembly: GCF_003991905.1. GTDB lineage: Bacteria > Cyanobacteriota > Cyanobacteriia > Cyanobacteriales > Nostocaceae > Dulcicalothrix > Dulcicalothrix desertica. The sequence continues at coordinate 465,615 of NZ_RSCL01000004.1, forward strand.
CGGATATTTTCTCGCAATAATGGCGCCGCACGTAAAGAGTTTGCGATTAATCAATTTGTGAAAGGCTGTGTTCGTGTTCCTGAATATTTTTATTTTGCTGATTCTAATTCAATTACAGGTCATCCATATGCTTTGATGGAATGGATTGATGGATATATGTTAGATTCGGTTATTCAATCAGCGAATGCAGAAGATATTGGTAAAATTGCTGCTTCTGTAGGTTGTGTACTGGCTAATATACATTCGTTTAAATTTAAACAAGCTGGATTTTTTAATAGTGAATTAGAAGTAGCACAACCCGTTGATATGGGTAGTAAAGGATTTTTGAGTTTTGTTGATAAAAATTTGATTAATGGTAATGGATATAAGCATTTAGGTGATGAACTGACGCAGCAATTTTGGAACTTTTGCAATACATATGCGTATTTGCTTGATGATATTGATTGTAGTTCCAAGGCGCCTTGCTTGGTTCATTCAGATTTTGGCGGCACAAATATTTTACTTAAACGAGGTATAGCTAGTTGGACGATAGGTGGAGTGATTGATTGGGAGTTTGCCTATAGTGGTTTTTCAATGGCTGATATTGGACATATTTTACGACCACCTTTAGATGTTTTAGCTGGATGGGAAGATTTTTTTATTCAAGGTTATGTTGATAATGGTGGCTTATTGCCGAGTCAGTGGCGCCGTGTTAGTAAGTTAGTAGATTTGTTAGCTTGGGTTGATTTTTTGAATCGAGATGTTAGTAGTACAGTTATTAGTTCAGCAAAGCAGGTTTTAATAAATACCATGAATTGTTGGTGAGTATGTTGGGTTGGGTGGAGGAACCCAACCTACTATCCGTTACATCCGTTATATCCGTTGCTAGTTTTTGATTCCTGTTGCGGCGATGCCTCGAATAAATTGGCGCTGACCAATTAGAAATAGAATCATTACTGGTACAGTAGCAATTGTTACTGCTGCCATCATCAGTGACCAATTGTTGGTAAATTGTTCCTGAAATTCAGCGAGTGCTAGTTGGACTGTTCTTAGTTCGGGTCGAGTTGTAAATACCAATGGTTTGAATAAGTCATTCCATTCACCGATGAAGGTAAATAAGAATAAAGTTACTAAAGCAGGACGCGCGAGGGGTAACATTACTTGCCATAAGATTTGTAGTCGATTGGCGCCATCTAGTGCGGCAGCTTCTTCGAGTTCGACTGGAATAGTCAGGAAAAATTGACGCAGTAGAAATATTCCAAACCCGTTTACTGCTGTTGGCAATATTAAGGCGCCGTAGGTGTTAATTAAATTTCCAGTTTTCAATACCAAGAATATTGGTATTACAAGCAATTGGAATGGTATTACCAATGTAGCGAGTACTATTAATAACAGGGCTTGCTTACCGCGAAATTTTAATCTCGCCAGAGCATAACCAGCCAAAGCGGAGGTAATAATTTGAAATGCGGTGACAGATAAAGCTACTAGTGTTGAATTCCAAAATGCTAAAAGAAACTTACCTCGCTGCCATGCGTCACCATAGTACATAAGTGACCAACTTTGCTTAAAGGCGTTTCCTGGAGCTGACCCACCTGAAGCAAACGAGGTAACGAAAACAATGATTAGCGGTAGTAAGACGATAAGTGCTAGAAGTAGAAGTACGCAATAGCTAAGAATATCGTGGTATTTAGGATTCAAGCTTGGTTTTGGCATTATTCTATAATCTCCCAAGCATTTATTCTAGTGTCATCTGTAAAAAATAGTTCCCTGCAGAAGCTAATCTATAACATAGTGACTTTGTTAAGTTAAATTAAATCACAGTGAACATAAAAGCTATCAGCTCCGCGCTATCAACTGTTAGCCGGATTGTATCAAATAAATCACATCACAGGAGTGAGCATACTATGTCACAGGTGGCAGAATTAGGACTCGATTTTAGCAGTGAAGTCTATAAAGACGCTTACAGCCGCATTAATGCGATTGTAATCGAAGGCGAACAAGAAGCACACGAAAACTATATAAAATTAGCCGAAATGCTTCCTGACCATAAGGATGACTTGGTTCGCTTATCGAAGATGGAAAGCCGTCACAAGAAGGGTTTTGAAGCTTGTGGTAAAAACCTTCAAGTTACACCTGATTTAGAATTTGCAAAGTTGTTTTTTGCTGGTTTACACCGCAACTTCCAAGAAGCAGCGGCAGAAGGTAAGGTTGTTACTTGCTTGCTAATTCAATCGTTAATTATCGAATGTTTTGCAATTGCAGCTTACAACATATACATTCCTGTTGCTGATGATTTCGCCCGTAAAATCACTGAAGGTGTTGTTAAAGATGAATACTCACACTTAAATTTTGGCGAAGTTTGGCTTAAAGAAAACTTTGAAGCATCTAAAGCTGAACTTGAAGAAGCAAACCGCCAAAACCTGCCTTTAGTGTGGAAAATGCTCAACCAAGTTGAAAACGATGCCGAAAATATGGCAATGGAAAAAGACGCTTTGGTTGAAGATTTTATGATTCAATACGGCGAAGCACTGAGTAACATCGGCTTCAACACCCGCGATATCATGCGCTTGTCCGCTTACGGTCTCCGCGCCGCCTAAAACAAGTGCTGAGTAGAAAGTGCTGAGTGCTGAGTAAAATCAAACTCAATACTCAGCACGACTCACTCAGCACTCATAACTCATTAATTTATTTACCCACGCCCAGTATCACAGTACATGTTTGGTCTAATCGGACACTTGACTAGTTTAGAACACGCTCAATCGGTAGCCCTCGAGTTAGGCTACCCTGAATATGCCGACCAAGGCTTAGATTTTTGGTGTAGCGCGCCACCTCAAATAGTTGATAATATTACTGTCACTAGTATTACCGGACAAAAAATTGAGGGAAGATACGTAGAATCTTGCTTTTTGCCGGAAATGCTTGCTACACGTAGGATTAAAGCGGCTACTCGTAAAATATTGAATGCAATGGCTCATGCCCAGAAGCACGGCATTGATATTACTGCTTTGGGTGGGTTTTCTTCAATCATTTTTGAAAACTTTAACTTAGAGCAACTTCGTCAAGTCCGAAATACAACCCTTGAGTTTACACGATTCACAACTGGTAATACTCATACTGCCTATATTATTTGTCAGCAGGTTGAACAAGCTTCCAAACAAGTCGGTATTAATTTATCGGAAGCTACGGTTGCTGTTTGCGGCGCCACTGGTGATATTGGTAGTGCTGTTTGCCGCTGGCTTGACGCAAAAACCGATGTTAAGGAGCTTTTACTCATCGCACGTAACCAAGAGCGTTTGGAACACTTGCAAGCTGAGTTGGGACGCGGAAAAATCATGGGGTTAGAACAAGCGTTACCCGAAGCTGATATTATAGTTTGGGTCGCGAGTATGCCCAAAGGGGTAGAAATTGACCCAGCAACCCTTAAGCAGCCTTGCTTACTCATTGACGGTGGCTACCCAAAAAATATGGCTACAAAGATTCAGCAGTCTGGTGTATATGTCCTGAATGGTGGAATCGTCGAACATTCCTTGGATATTGACTGGAAAATCATGAAAATTGTCAACATGGAAATTCCAGGACGCCAATTGTTTGCTTGTTTCGCGGAGTCTATGCTTCTAGAGTTCGAGAAGTTGCATACTAACTTTTCTTGGGGACGCAATCAGATTACTGTAGAAAAAATGAGTCGCATCGGTCAGCTTTCGCTTAAACACGGGTTTAGACCGCTTTTGGTTTCATGAGGAATGGAGTTAGGAGTTAGGAGTTAATAATTCAACACAAGTACTCTTTTAACTCTAGACTAATATTTCCCAACTCCTAACTCATAACTCGTACAGACGTGTTATCCGGAGGATTTTCCGCTCGTGATTAATCACGTCTCTACAAACTTTCAACTTGTAACTATTGATTTTTAAAGATGGCAACTACTGAGCGTAAACCACTACTGCTAGATTTTGAGAAGCCGTTGGCAGAATTGGCGACCCGAATAGACCAAATTCGGCAACTTGCTGAAGAAAATGGCGTGGATGTTTCTGGTCAAATTCGTCAGCTAGAAGCTCGTGCAACCCAACTGCGAGAAGAAATTTTCAGTAGTTTATCTCCATCACAGCGATTACAGGTTGCACGTCATCCACGTCGCCCTAGCACTTTAGATTACATCCAGGCAATTAGTGATGAATGGATGGAGTTACATGGTGATAGAGGCGGTTTTGATGACCCCGCGATGGTTGGCGGTGTTGGCAGGTTAGATGGGCGCCCTGTGGTAATGTTGGGGCAGCAAAAAGGACGGGATACTAAGGATAATATTGCCCGTAACTTTGGTATGCCTTACCCAGGTGGTTATCGTAAGGCGTTACGGTTAATGGAACACGCTAACAAGTTTGGAATGCCAATTATAACTTTTATTGATACTCCTGGCGCCTGGTCTGGTGTCGAAGCTGAACATCAAGGTCAAGGTGAGGCTATCGCTTATAACTTGCGTGAAATGTTTAGCTTTGATGTACCGATTATTTGTACTGTTATTGGTGAAGGTGGTTCCGGTGGAGCTTTAGGGATTGGTGTTGGTGATAGACTTTTAATGTTTGAGCATTCGGTTTACACTGTTGCAACTCCCGAAGCTTGTGCCGCCATTCTATGGAAAGATGCCGCTAAATCTCCTCAAGCTGCTGTTGCACTCAAAATTGTTTCTCATGACCTGTATAGTTTGGGTATCGTTGACCAAATTTTATCTGAGCCAACTGGTGGCGCCCATTCCGACCCTCTCAAAGCCGCGACTACTCTTAAGACCGCTTTAGTTGATAATTTAGATGAACTTTCTACCTTGACTTCAGCACAACGGCGCCAGTTACGCTACGAAAAATTCCGCAAAATTGGCGTTTTTACTGAAGTTGAACATTGAATATACTCGAGTAAACTTTTTTTGTTATAATTGCCTATGGAAAGTTACTTTTCTTAACGAATCTTAACCTTCCATAGGTGTCTTAGTACATAAGTTCGATTTGATTGTTTACTTTACTCAACTGTCTATCAGAATTAGTGAGTAAGTGATGTAGCGTCAATGGGAATGAAAATCAAACTGTAACCACTAACAGGCTTTTAGCGATATGGATTGCAAAATTTATGAAGAAAATGTATTTGATTGCCTACACTTAGAATGTATTAATTTGAAAGGATAGCATCTGTTTAGAAGTTATTCAGGAAATTTTTAGAATTGCTTAATCTATATAACCAACCGCGATACACACATTAGACCTCAAAATCGAAAGTTCTGGGTCTCTATTTAGAGAGAAAGAACTGGTGACAAGAAGTCTGTTTAATGGCGATGCGTTTGGGTGGCCAAACAACTGGAGACAACATGATTGTCGAGCATAAACGACGCGCCCTTATAACCGGAGCAAGTAGCGGAATTGGAAAAGCAACAGCTTTAGCCTTTGCAAAAGCGGGTATAGATGTTGCTTTACTTAGCCGTTCTCTCCCAAAACTCACAGCAGTAGCTGAAGCTGTGCAACATGCAGGAGTAGAGGCAAAAGCATACGCAGTGGACTTAAGCGTTGTTGGCGAAGTCCAAGAAAAAATGCAACATATTGCACAAGATTTTGGTAATATTGACATTCTTGTAAATAATGCTGGAATGGCATATACAGCCGACTTGAGCGAAACACCTTTATCTGACTGGCAACGGGTAATTGATTTAAATTTAACCAGCGTATTTGAATGCATCAAGGGAGTTTTGCCCAGAATGCGTGTTCGCGGCACGGGTACAATTATTAACGTCGTTTCAATCGCGGGTAAACAAGCTTTTCCAAACTGGGGCGCCTACTGCGTTAGTAAAGCTGGTTTGTTAGCGCTGTCACAAACATTAGCACAAGAAGAGCGTAAGCACGGTATCCGCGTCACAGCACTTTGCCCAGGTTCAGTAAATACAGAACTTTGGGACACCGAAACCGTTCACGCGGACTTTGACCGTTCTAACATGCTCACCCCAGAAATTGTTGCTCAATCAATTCTTTACACTGCGCTACTGCCTTCTGGTGCAGTCGTTAATGAATTAACTCTTATGCCAAGTGCTGGAGTTCTTTAAGTCGTGCTGAGTAGAAAGTGCTGAGTGCTGAGTATTTACTCGTAACTTACAACTGTTAACTCATGACTCTCAGTCTTTTCCTCAGCACTCAGAACTCAGCACTCAGAACTATTCGACAGAAACATCACATAACACTTACATCATGACTATAGCTCGTTCCAACGGCTCTCAATCTCCACTAATTCCTGATTTGACTGATATCATCAGTACTAGACCCGACCGTAATACCCATAACGGTAAGACACCTGATTTGCATCCACCTACCCCAGAGCATATGGAGCAAATGCAGGACGCGGTAAGAAATATACTTATAGGTGTTGGCGAAGACCCGGAACGTGAAGGACTGCTCAAAACTCCAAAACGTGTAGCAGAAGCTATGCGCTTCTTGACGAGTGGTTATAGCCAGTCGCTTGAAGACCTAGTTAATAATGCCATTTTCGATGAAGGGCATAACGAAATGGTATTGGTTCGTGATATAGACTTTTTCAGCTTATGCGAACATCACATGCTTCCGTTTATGGGTAGAGCGCATGTTGCTTATATCCCTAACCAAAAAGTTGTTGGACTTAGTAAACTTGCCCGCATCGTCGAAATGTACTCGCGTCGTTTGCAGGTGCAAGAACGTCTTACCCGTCAAATTGCCGAAGCTGTTCAAACAATTTTAGAACCCCAAGGCGTTGCTGTAGTTATGGAAGGCGCCCATATGTGCATGGCTATGCGTGGAGTTCAAAAACCCGGTTCTTGGACTGTTACAAGTGCCATGCTTGGTGTATTCCAAGACGAACAAAAGACGCGCGAAGAATTCTTCAACTTAATTCGTCACCAACCATCATTCTTTTAATAGTTCAAAGTGCTGAATGCTGAGTGCTGAGTAAGAGGAGTTAGGAGAAAGAAGTTAGGAGTAAGAAGTTAGAAGTTAACGTAATTATTTCCCACTCAGCACTCAGCACGAGCGCACTCAGCACGAGCGCACTGTTAACTGTTCAAATAATTTTGCGACTTTATCTAAATCTTTATCTGCTGGCGCCTTTTCGACACCGCTCGATAAGTCAATCCCGTTTGGTTTGACTTTATTTAATGCTGAGGCAATATTGTCTGGTGTTAATCCTCCTGCTAAAAACCAAGGGCGACCTGGCTTAAATTCCTCAAGGATGTTCCAATCTAGAGTTTGACCAGTTCCACCTAACTGTTGAGGATGATAAGCATCTAATAACAGGGTATCAACATAATCAGTAAAAGTTGCCGTATTATCTAAATCTTCTACATTACGTATTCTTAATGCTTTAATTATTTCAATTCCTGGCAAAATTTCACGTACTTGTTTGCAAAATTCTGGAGATTCATTACCGTGTAATTGCACTCCTGTCAATGCAGAATTATTTGCTATAAATGCTATTTCTGTAGGATTTGCATTGGCAAAAACTCCGATTTTATCTATATGAGAGGGTAATTTTGCTACAACTAATTGAATTTGCTCTAAGGTAACGTAGCGTGGGGAAGATTCGACGCAAATAAATCCTAAAGCAGTGGCGCCATTATCCGCAATAGCTTGACCTTGTAATGGGTCACGAATTCCACAAATTTTAATTCGCATATAAATTTTAAGAATTTAAGAAACGTAGTTAACTTTACTGTAATTCTAAATAAATAAAGAATATTGGCTTTATTTACTATAAACTTTTATAATCTTTCTGATTATGATAAGTTTTCACTCTGAGGAGAAAACCGCGCTTATGTCTTCAGTTTTACTAGCAGTTGCAGCTAACGTTCCCGCAACACCCGTTTGGAATCCAACAATTGGATTGATTATCAGCATATGCTCGTTTGTTGCGCTGCTGCTCACCTTAAAGATTGAAAGACCAATGGTTGGTCCAAAAATGCCGTTACTACCTATGAGCATTCCTGCATTTGTAGCTGCAATGTGCTTTGGTCATGTTGTCGGTATTGGTATCGTTTTAGGACTGACTAACATCGGTACATTGTAAAGTACAGCACATTTTGCGGCATTTGTAATTCTAACTAAAGGGGGAGGTCATTTCCTCCCCTTAGATGGAAGATTGAAGTCTTTATCCGAACGAGCATTAAGAATGAGCTTATGTTCGTGTAGGAGAGAGAACTGTGTTTTCCACATTTATATCTACTTTGACATTTAATTTTGTATCGCTTTTGGCGGCTGTTCAACCAACAGTTCCTAATAGCGCTGTCGAATGGGACTGGACTGGCACTTACATTATTGTTGGCGCCAGCTTATTAGCTCTTTTAATTATTCCCAGAACAATTGAAGAACCCCATGTAGGTAATAAAATGCCATTACCTTTCCCTTCGCTGTTCAATAATCCTAGTGTTGGTACATTTCTCGCAGCAATGGCTACTGGTCATATAGTTGGCATAGGCGCCGTTTTAGGTTTAACAAACCTTGGTGTTCTTTAGTTAATTTTGAATCAAATATTTTATATTGGTTGTAGAGACGTTACATGTAACGTCTCTACATTTTTACATGTCGTTAAAATAGCTCTAGCGCAATTTTCACAACTTCATTTAAATTAATTGGTGAGCGCAATGTGTTTGTTAAAACCTGCCTTTATTGCCTGCTGCTTGTTCAGTTGCCCACCATAAGCAGTTACAGCTATAGCTGGAATAGATTTAGTTTTCTCTGATGCTCGAATCTTTTATATCATAGCTCATTATGCATATTGTTTTCATTGATTTTATATAAATATAATCATGTTTAATCGCGACTGTATTGGTTATTAATTGGTTATTAAACGCCAATATGAGCGTTAAGGTTCGCAAATCAACTACTAAAATATTTAAAGAGCTACAATTGTTTATAGATATATGAAATCCAACGAAGTGTATTACTACACGCTTTGACAAACTGTAGTACGATTAAGTATAAAGACATACTACTTAATTAATACAATTAGTAATATTTATTAAACGGAAAACATCATGCAAGTAAATTGGAAAATAGGGTCTTTGTTCGGAATACCTTTATTTTTAGACCCGTTGTGGTTTGTAGTTTTTGGGTTGGCAACGCTAAACTTTGGTTTTGCTTACCAGCAATGGGGCGCCAGCTTGGCTTGGGGCGCCGCAGTGATAATGTCATTACTGTTGTTTGGCTCAGTTGTGCTACACGAATTAGGTCATAGCTTGGCTGCAAAGTCACAAGGTATTAAAGTTAACTCGATAACCTTATTTTTATTTGGTGGAATTGCGGCAATTGAAGAAGAATCAAAAACTCCAGGTAAAGCTTTTCAAGTTGCCATAGCAGGACCACTAGTAAGCATTGGTTTATATATAGTACTGCAATTAATATCAAATGTGTTTTCTGATACTTCACTTACACATAGCATACTTGGAGATTTAGCACGTATTAATTTAGTGCTAGCACTATTTAATTTAATTCCTGGTTTACCGTTAGATGGTGGACAAGTATTGAAAGCAGCATTATGGAAAGTAACAGGTAATAGATTTCAAGCAGTGCGAGGCGCCGCTTTATCGGGAAAAATTATAGGATACACTGCAATTGCGGCTGGTTTAGCAGTTGATTATTTTACAAGTGACTTAGGAACAGGATTATGGATTGCATTATTAGGGTGGTTTGGAATTCGTAACGCGACAAGCTACGACCGTGTTACAGTTTTGCAAGAGACACTATTAAAAACTAAATCTTGCGAAGCAATGACACGCGACTTTCGTGTTGTTGACGCAAACCAACCACTGCGTGCGTTTGCCGACTTATATTTATTAGATTCCAATTCACAAATTTACTTCGCTGAGTCAGATGGACGCTACCGAGGTATGGTAAACGTTGACAACTTACGTCAAATTGAACGCAGCGAGTGGGAAACCAAAACCTTAGAAGCAATAGTTAACCCCCTTTCAGAACTTCCCACCGTCGAAGAAACAGCCACACTAGTAGAAGTAATCAATAAACTCGAAGACGAAAAAATTCTGCGAGTAACAGTACTTTCACCAGCAGGCGCCGTTGCTGGTTTAATAGACAGAGGAGATATTATCCAAGCATTAGCAAAAAAACTAAAATTAAAAATTAGCGATGCTGACATCAAACAAGTCAAACAAAATGGAACCTACCCGCCAGGACTACAGCTAGGAGTAATCGCCAAATCCACAACAAAAGAGTAAACATCTTGTAAAATAAACATCTTGTGGAATGGGCATCCTGCCCGTTCCAACATAAAATACTAATACAGAATATTTACTCGAAGAAAGTGCAAAATAATCGTCTCACTCAACAAATACAATTCATCTTAGAAATCGACAAACTCAAACACATTCTTCGCCAAACACTACTAACCGATAGTTCCCGTCGAGAAAATACCGCAGAACACTCATGGCACATCGCCATGATGGCAATAATTCTATCCGAATACGCATCACCAGAAACAGACATATCACGTGCTATCAAAATGTTATTAATCCATGACATAGTAGAGATTGACGCAGGTGATACATTCTGCTATGACATACAAGCAAACTTAAACAAAGCTCAACGTGAAATTGAAGCGGCAAATCGCATATTTGGGCTTTTACCAGACGACTTAGAATCAGAACTAAGAGAAATTTGGGAAGAATTCGAGCAACAAAACACACCAACAGCTAAATTTGCCGCTGCATTAGATAGAATACAGCCATTTTTACATAACGGACAAACAAAAGGTGGAACTTGGCGCCTACATAATATAAGTCGCGAACAAGTCATGAAACGTATGGCGCCTGTTGAGGAAGGTACACCCGAACTATGGGATGCGATACAGCAAATGATTAATGATTTTACTGAGGCTGGATATTTGAAAGCATAAGTTGCATTTTATCCTCTGATAAAGGCTGAATATCAAATTGTGTATTAAAACAATTACTTGCAGCATCAACTAAAGCATTAATAATTGTTTCAACATCAAAATTTAAAGACAACTGCCCAAAGCGTGATTCTTCACCAAAAACCTGAGAAAATAATTCGATATCAGGTTGTAATTGTATGGTGCCATGTTGCAAAATAGCATTCCCCTTTCGTAACTGTGCGCTACCAATTAACTTATATCCATCATTAGTAACTAAATCCGCGCTTGTAGCAGTACCAAAACAATTCGGATTATGAATATAACCACGTCCTGCCGTACCATAATGTAAATCGACACCAAGCTGTTTCCAGCCAGCAATTAAAAACTCACATATTTTTTGATAAGCTTGCATCCGAGTCCCACCCAGTCCAGATGTTATCACAGCATAAGTTAAATCACCTTGATGTAAAACAGCCCTTCCACCTGTAGGACGTTTAACTAAATCAAGTTTTTGTCCCTTCCAAATAATATTTTGCCAATGCTCAGGGTACTTATGCTGGTGATAGCCTAAAGAAATAGCGGATGGCGCCCATGTATAAAATCTTAATACAGGTGGACTACCCAATAAATGTTGTTCTAACAACCATTTATCGATTGCCATTTGGATAACACCAGATGCTTCAATTAAAGGAATTAGGCGCCAGTAGTTCAAAATCAAGATTAGGGGCGGGTTTACTTATATTTTACTAAATAAGGGAAATTTAGGTTAACCCGCCCGTACTGGAATTTATTGCGAATTCAGATTGTAAAGCGTCATCGTTATTATCGGCAATAGTTGCCACAACAGTGATTAACCGCGACACCTCACCAGCTGACAACTCACCCAAAGTACGGGTAGCCAGCACAACAACCTGATTTTCGATTATACCAAAACGTGATTCAAAGGTGCTGGAACAATTCATCTCAAGCAGCTTCCGCATTAATTTAGGCTCATCTTTTGCTGGTAACTTGAGAACCACAGCCCAAACAGTTATTGTATCTTCAGTACTTGCACCCGTTAATTGTACAAACACTTCAACACTACCATACTTAAACTTCCAGAGATGACCACCTTCAGGAGGTTGACTCACCATTGCGCTGTCATCTTGTTCAAGACTATCAATAACATTCTCAATAACCTCTACATAGTTAATTGATACACCCTCTGTCAATAACTCCGTCGCTCCATCAGTAGTATCTAGATTCGTTTGGTAACTTGTCATACAATTAGGCGCCTCACTTTATGGTTCTACTACACCTACTTTATAACCTGCTTGTCAATACAGATTGAAAATTGGCAACGGATATGAACGGATGTAACGGATGGGTCATGAAACGGCTAAAACTACATCACCTTTTTGGAATGACACTATACAGGTTCTCCGTCTTGAAGGGTATATATATCTGGCTCACCATGCAAAAAATGAAAATAACCTCCATTTTGAGCAAGATTCATTAATTCTTGAGTCGATGGCTCCGAGGTATCAAAAAATAAATTTTGCTCTAATAGCTTACGTTCTTCGTGAGAGAGACATCTGTTACTGTCACGTTTGTTTCAATGGCTCTCATGTTACTTTCTCCTATCTTTGAAAAATGAATTTTTTTAGCAACATAAATTATTATTTGTATATCGATTTTAGCGCGTCTGACTGCGGGTGCTTTTAGTGTAGCCCTATAGGCACCTGTTCTCCTACTTAAGGCAATCATAAAACGATTACATGCGGATTGAGATAATTGTAGAGACGTGATTAATCACGTCTCTACTGGTACAATGTTACACAATTATGCTTTCCATTAAAACGCCCCACATTATCTATGTTTGTGCAAGCTGTGCCTAGTCGCGATGTTCGTCAGCTGGGTATTAACCCTAATCACTGGTATGTTGTCGCGTGCAGTTCGGAGATAAATACTCAACCTGTAGGTGTAACTCTATGGAAGCAGGATATTGTTCTTTACCGAGATAGTGAAGGACAAATTCACGCACTGGAAGACCGTTGTCCACATCGCCAAGTTAAATTAAGTCACGGTAAAGTCATAAATAATACTATTGAGTGTGCTTATCATGGCTGGCGCCTGAATGAAAATGGTAACTGTGTAGAAGTTCCATACTTAGCCGAAAATCAAAAATTACCCAACTGTAAAATTCGTCGTTACCCTGTTATTGAACAAGATGGTTTTATCTGGTTATTCCCTGGAGATGTTGCAACGTTACAACCACAACCAATGGGTCTTCCTGAATGGGGACATTTGAACTATATTGCAACTGTTTCTGTAATTCACTGCAAAGCGCACTATTCATATTTAATCGAGAACCTGATGGATATGTATCATGGGCATTTACATGAGGACTATCAAGCGTGGGCAGAAGCGGAACTTCGAGATATAAATGAGAATGAGAATCGTGTAGACGCTCATTACACGGCGCAAAGTTACTATAAAATAGATAAAATCTGGTCGATATCGCAGTTATTATTTAAAAAATTACGGCGCCTGCATCCAGAACCTTTAGATGTAAGTTATATTTACCCACACTGGGCTTCAACCTTGGGACAAGATTTTAAAATATATTGTTTGCTATGTCCGATTAGCGAGACTGAAACCAAAGCGTATTTAGTTCACTTTACATCGTTAAATGCATTTTGGCGCCTGCATAAGTTGCCGATATGGTTTCGACGCTTTATTAAAGATAGCTTATTTGGCGCCGCACAGAAATTACTGGATGGGTTGGTAGAGCAAGATGTAAAGATGATAGAAGAAGAACAACTAGCTTATTTACAAAATCCTGAAAGGAAGAACTACGAGTTAAACCGCGCGTTAGTTAGCGTGCAAAGATTAATGCAAAGTCAACTTGGCAACGGATAAGAACGGATGTAACGGATGGTTTATTTTAATTAACAAGATTTTGTTTGTAACGAATAACTCATCCGTTACATCCGTTGTATCCGTTGCCAAATTACTGTAACTGGCAGAGCAATAAACCAAACCAGTTGTTGGTATCAGTCCAAACTTTTTGAGTTATTAAACCATGTGTGCTTAATTGCTGCTTAATTGTGGCAATATCAAATTTCCTTGAAATCTCAGTCATGATAGTTTCACTAGCTTTAATATCAACACTTATATTGAGCGCTTCTAGTTTGACATTTTGAGACTTTAATGAACGCAAATGCATCTCTATCTGATTTTCAGTGTCATTATAAAATGCAAAGTGTTCAAACTGTGTTGTATCAAAGTTTCCGTTATACAACCAGTTAATATGCTCTAACATATTTAAGTTAAAAGCTGCGGTTACACCTTGACTATCGTTGTAAGCAGCTTCTAAAATATGTTTTGGTTTTTGTAAATCGATACCTAACAAGAAGTACTCACCAGAATGCAAAGCTTGAGTAATTTGTGAGAAGAACACTTCTGACTCTTGCGGATTTAAATTACCCAAAGTACTGCCAATAAAAGCAATAATTCGCGATGGTAACTGTTTTGCTGGAAGTTCATGTAAAGCAAGTTCGTATGTTCCAGCAAGAGCGTTAATTTCTAAGGTTGGATAATCAAGTAGTAATTGTTTGGCACTGTTTTCTAGCATTCCAGCACTTACATCTATAGGTAAGTACCGTAACGGCAAACCAAGATTTTGATAAGCATCAAGTAAAATTCGGGTTTTTGTGGAGCTGCCACTACCTAACTCGACAAGTTCACACTCTTTGGTAATTTCTGCTATGTCACTCGCACATGCTTGTAAAATTGCAGTTTCGGTTCGTGTGACGTAATACTCTGGCAATTCACAAATTTGCTCGAATAAATCAGAACCTCTATCATCATAGAAATAACGTGGAGGTAACGTTTTTGCTGTTTGCGTTAACCCTTTCACCACATCACTTCCAGCAGTCGTTGTTAGACTTGCAGTTACAGAACGTAGATGTTGAATTTTCAGACGTTTTTCAATTTGTTGCTGCATAGCCTGACTGCTGTTAGTATTAGATATCGTCATTTACCCTCCGAATACGTTGTTATATTCGCTACTTGTAAGTAATTTATTCAAGCATTCTGAATAGTGAAACACAAAGCAATGTCTCAAAACATCACGCTTGAGCTAGATTGACAGAGATTAATGAGTATTTTAATTAATTGCTTGCACAGCGAAACCCTGCGAAAATTTGCCGAACATGGGGATAGTACCAATTTCGGAAACTCGCACGCATTGCCATTGGTCGTGTTGCCCAACTAGAACCTTTAAGGACTTTATGTTTGTTATCGAAGTAAACTTGGGAGTAACCAATATATGGATAATATTCAAACCCTTTATAGCCATCAAACCAAGTATTAGTCCATTCCCACACGTTACCTAAAGCATCATACATTCCATATGCGCTTTGTCCTTTGGGGTATGCGTTAACTGGAGTTGTTTGATAGATATTAGAAGAAGGTGCAGCGCAATTGCAAAATTCCTGCGTTGGTTCTTCCTCTCCCCACGGGTATGTGCGACTATACTTTGCTTGTTCATCCCAGCGTGCAGCTTTTTCCCATTCTGCTTCTGTTGGTAGTCGTTTGCCTACGAATTTTGCATAAGCTTCTGCTTCATAATAACTCACGCCCATGACAGGATGATTATCACAGGCGCCATCATTACACCAATATAAAGGTTGGTTCACTTGCTTGTGTTGTAACCATTCCCAGCCTGCATCAGACCAATACTGAGCTTTTTTATAACCTCCAGATTCCATAAAATCACGATATTTTCTCGAAGTTATTGGATACCTGTCTATAAAATAGGTGTCCAAATACACTGTATATGCCGCGCGTTCATTATCTAAAGCATTTGCAGAATTACTCCCCATTTCAAACTCACCCCTAGGAATTTTAATTTCGGGAGAAAGAGTAAGAGGTAACGGGGAAGGTATGGGAAGGGGGTTTTGATAATTAATTAATTTCAAAACAATGCAAGCAGTTTCGCAGTGTTGACTTTCGTGTTGAAGTAAAAATCGCCAAAGTCTTTCCTGCGGTTCTATATCTACAACCTTTAAATAATCTAGTACTTTCTCACGAACAGCATTGAGGTAATAACGAGTTTCTTCAATAGTGGGTAACTGGACTCGTTCCGATTTTGGCAAACCATCTGCTGCATACAGTTTACGATATTGGGGAAACATTGGCTTTTGATTGGCGCCGCGTTCCAATAACCAAAGTGACTCAGTGTAAGCAATATGCCCCAAATGCCAACCCACAGGACTAAAATCAGGATGAGCTAAACAGCGAAAAGTTTCCTCGTCCAAACTATCTAATAGTTCTAATGTTTGCGTGCGACACTCCTGAAACCCACGTATGAAATAATCTTTTAAGCTAGATTTGCAATAGTTCAATATCACACTCTTCTCCCACACTGATAATGCTGTTCTCTGGACATGGTTGCCAATTACCAGTAAACAACGGTTCCGACGCAATAATTACGGAATTAGGAAAATTTGCGTCATCTTGAACCCAATAAAGCGTAGGTGCTTGTTGTTTGACTGCGTAACGTGAAGCAACTAGTCGCTTACCATCACTGACAACCAAATTGGCTAAAATAGAAGTGTCATAACTAAACGCCATTTCTTGAAGTTCAAGCAGTGTTACATGTAAAGCTTGTTCGATAGTTTTATCAGGATTGGTAGTGAGATGATTCAAAATCATTGCAAAAATATGCTCAGAGTCTGTAGTGCCACCTATCCAACTGTAGATTTCATCGGTTAAGTTTGTACGCATTGGTCGGTATAAAGTTTTCTTGAACTTCTCAACACGACCGTTATGGATAAATGATAAATTCTTGTACTTAAACGGTTGTGCATTGCTCATATCAAGCGCTTGACCTGATGTTGCACTACGTATATAAGCCAAGATATTGTTTGATTCAACGTAGCGGCTGATACTTTCCAAGTTTGTATCATTCCAAATTGGTATGATGCTTTTGTAGATAAAAGGCTCTGAACCTTTTTTTAAATCATACCAACCAATACCGTAACCGTCGGCGTTTACAGTACCTTGGAGCATTTCGCGCGGTTTATAGCTTTGGACTATCAAAGAATGTTCTGGTTTACACAGAATTGACTCTAGATTTACAGGGGTACCAATATAAGCAAGTAAACGACACATACTTTAAAATCATTCCTTATAATTCGACATGTTACGCCTTATTCCTGAGAAGCCCCTGAATATTAGATAAGTATTTATCTCAGTATCTTTACACAAGTTTACATTTTAATGGCGCCAGTCTAGCTTGGAACCCATCGTTAGAAAGAAGTCGTCTTAACAAGAATATGGTAATCAGTAAGGATGTAATGAGTAATGCAATTGCCGTAATTTTCCCTTACCGACACAATGGAACTTGGGTATTCGACGACGAAAGAGTTGGACTTATGCAAGAACCATTTGTCAGTGGAATTCCTGAAATGATTGACATTTTGGTTAAAGATATTTCTAACCTTGACGAAGGGTTTAAACTTTTGTTTTCAGGTAATCCTTTTCCTGGGTATCAAGCAGAGTTAATATGGCTACGCGAAGAGTATAATGGACACTGGTATTTGTGGGGTGAAAAAAAGTTAGAAGGATGGCTTTGTCCTGCTTTATTTAAATACTTTGAGACCCAGCCAAACAGAATTTATTGCAAAGCTGAAAGTCTTTATCGATAAAGTAAATTTAAATACAATTTACAAAGGTATTTTTTTGTATTGCGTTTCAAATAAAGATACGGCATATTTATTTTTTATGTGATGTATCTTTGGGTTGAGGAGATAATTAGAAATGGCGCCAATTAAAACTTTTATTTTATCGCTTATTGGTACTACTTTGACTGGACTAGTTATAAGTGCTTTTGATCTAGCCATTGCCCAAAAGCCTCCTGTACAAAAACAGTATTGTAAAACCTGGCAAGATGTCAAATCACAAATTCAAATGATATACATGGGTTCTGTTGGCGCCTCAGTAGTACCCGACATGCCAAAACGTTTTCAAAACGGTTGCGTATATGGTGATCATGGCGCCTACACTATTTCCCTATATGTATTAAAAGATGACTTTAAACCTACAAATATAAGACTTGACAATGAGATACTTTTAGATTCTTCTATACCTAGAATAAACGGCGCCGACCCCAATATAGAAAGACAAATCAAAAGAGGTAATATCCTACATTTTTTCAACGTTTGCGCCTCAACCGGAACCGCAAGCTTTTGCAAAGGTATCCCCAAAAACACATCCTACTCAAAAGATGGCTTAACCTGTTTAAATAACCTTTGTATACAAGCAATAAACGTGCCAGAAACAGAATTAATAACAATCTGGAATAACGCCAAAAAATAGAACAAACAAAATATGTAGGTTGGGTTTCCCTTCAGCGGAACCCAACATTATAACCATAAACTAAAACGTACCCCTAATTGCAGCATAAGTCAAAGTAATTATAATTGGCACAATAATAGGGATAGCAACAACAAGCGCTGTTTTACTAAACCTAATTTCTTGACCATCCATTTTCATCAGTCCAATAACAGCACCGACTCCCATCAACACCCAAATACATCCAAATACGATAAATATTGTAAATACAGAATTATCATTCATAAATTTACCTACTGAAATTCCTGATTTTAACGCTACTATTTATAATTATATGTTGTTTTAAATGTGTATTAGTAGGGTGGGCAATGCCCACCTTACAACTTCCAGACTTATGACATAAAGCAGTGGTACTAAACTATAATTTAAAATTATTGAGGCACCGTATTACTTTGAGGTACAGTACCAGATGTACCCGGAGTGTTAATGCCTTGTATCAACCCAGCAACTCGGTAATTGGTCAAGCGACTAGCAGTATTAAAGTGGTTACTAATAATTGGCAAACCTTTATTAGCGACTCCAATCAAATCTTGGTTTTGTCCAAATGTAGCTTCACGCTGATATATAGCAGTATTCTCTAAGTGAGCATTAATACCTGCTTCTTGAAAAAACGCTTTATCAAAATTCTCACCTCTTAGTTGAGACATGCGTGCGGAAAGAGCTTGGTTTTTAGCATTCGGAGTAATTGGAACAGTAACACCTAATTTGGGTGCAATACGGTTTAAGTTATTTCTGACATCAACCTGTTCATTAATTTCTGCCTGTGCAAACTGTTTAACAGCAGTATTATTTGAACGCTGTAAAGCCAATCTACCTAAACTAATCCCAGCCAAACTAGCTTGACCCGCATCTTGGACATACTGCCTATCTATTGCATTGAGTTGGTTATTACGTGCGGGTGCAGTACGATTAGTTTGAGCATTAACAAAATTATTTCCAGGCAACGCAGTACCAATCAGCAGCGATACCAACAACCCAACAGCAACCAAACCAACGCTAGTAAGAATTCTCCTAATCATCTATCAATACTTTGTTATCACATTGATTTTTAAGCGTGCGCTTCTCGTGATAAACTTTTATCTTTGATTTTGATAGAAGCTTTGACCTCAGAGAAACTGCGCTAACTCAAATACATATGTTTTTCGCTACAGATTCCTCTGTCTTAGGTTTTAGCTAGAAAACCAAACGCTAGATAGTGGCGCCATTATAATAATATCTAAAATTTACATAAACCAATTTAGATGGCTGCTGTATCAATCCTTACTCTCAGATTGGCGCCGTTGATAAGTTTTAGCTACAGTTGTGGAGTTTCCTCTGCGAAAAACTAAGTTATTTTACGAATACGAATACTTTTTGATGTAATAACGGTAAAAGCCCCTAATAATTGATTTGGGTAGGCACTGATTGCATTAGTAAGTATTTCGGCTTTATCAGCAGGTGACAAACCAAACAATCTAATTAAGATAACGCCTGCGGCAATGCGACCCAAGCGAAAAACTAGCTCACCGAAATCTTTATCGAATGTCAATAATATTGCGCCTTCCCTATTTGCCAAATCCAAGACTTCATCATCAGAAATTCCTGGTTCCATTTCAATGACATACAATACGGTGTGGCCATCAAGCCGCAATCGTTCAACTATCTGGAAATCTAAATTTTCGTCACCTAGAAATTTCAAGAAGCTTTCTCAACAGTTGGATAGACTACATCATATCGTAAAACCTGAGCAGCAAATGCTAAAGCTGCTTGAATCCCCTCACGAGTAAGCCTTGGATGAGCTTCAAGTATTTGCTCAGTCGTTTCTCCCGCAGCAAGTTTTTCGAGAATTAGCTCAACTGTGAGACGTGTTCCCGAAACTACTGGTTTTCCCATCATGACTTTTGGGTCGGATACAATTTTTTGGTTTTGCATTGGCGCCGCTTACCGATACCTTTTATTTAATTATCCTATATGTTACCTGGCGCTTTGAACTCGCAGCTAAAATCAAAGTTATTAATTAGTTAACGACACATTCGATTATGGAATCTACATTTAGCTGGAAACCAGAGCCAGCGTTGTTACAAAAGTTAATAAATTTGGCTGAGTCTACAGGTCAGGCACCGGAAGAAATTGTAACCGAAGCAGTAAAATTATATCTTGACAAGCAATCAGAAAAACCTGTTATAGAAAAGATAGTTTTATCTGAACGCGATTGGGATATTATGGTTTCAGCTTTAGAAAATCCTCCCGAAGCTCCGGAAGCACTAAAAGTAGCAATTAAAGAGCATCAAGATAAATACGGCAAATGGTAATGTTACGTTTAGTACAATATTTTAACTGGTAAATTGGAAACACTTGTAGGAAGTTCATTAAGAGGATTTTCAATCGCCAATCGATTCAGGTATAATAATTGGCCCACAACTCGATGAAAAATTTAAATCAATTCTTGTAGCATTTAACTCTATAGCACCTTTTATAGCGAGTTCAATTTGATTATACGTCTCTATTCTATAATTCATAGTAAGCTGTTATTTATGAGTTTTTTCAAGATAAATCCCTTGAAAATGAAGATTTAAATTATTGTAAACCACAACATCTAAAATCCAAATGCAAGAGCATCTAACATGTATTTACTTTTATCCTGTCCAACTTCTAAATAAATTTCTAATAATTCTTCATAGGCGCCTGTTCCCCCTACAATATTCCAAAACTCGTCACCAATGATAACAGCTTCATTAAAAGGTGTATATTTCTGTGCAAATGAGTACTTATAACTACTTCTGGTCATTCCGTAAGGATTATAGGGCATTGCGTAGAAAGCTTGTAATTCTGGGCGATTCTTGCCTTGTAACAAATGAAATTTTAGAAGACGTTGTGTTACTTCCAAGCACTGACCCTTGTTTGGTTTGGGAGATTTAATTTCAAATAAGAACTCTTTCCCGTCTTTCGCAAGGATATATAAGTAAGTCGGCGCCAATAAACCAAACTATGTAAAGATATATAAATACGGAAATGCATCTACATGAGGTAACACA
>NZ_RSCL01000005.1:0-270516 GCF_003991905.1 Dulcicalothrix desertica PCC 7102
ATAAAGTCTGACTACTTGCAACTATATTTACAAAACTTTGCATCGTGTCCCATTTTGCACGTATCTCGGCGGGCACCCTATTACAGCTACAGCGTATTTTCCTGGTTTTAAACCGTGGAACTGTTTTTTCACGACGTTGCCTGTAATTGGTATACAACCACTTTGTACTTCACCTTTTTTATCTAAAGGAAATCCTTGTTCGTTAGAAAAAACTCGTAAGCAAACACGACTTTTGTGTTGACGTACTCCATTTACTACTACTGTTAGTGTTGGAGTTTCTAAGGCATTCGCAATATTAGCAACGTTAAACGCTGCTATGGTGACTAACGAATAAAGACTCCATATAATTATTTTCATGTTTATAACCTTTGTAAACTTGAAATGCTCTAAAAATCATAATTTAAATAATTTAATACTTTTGTTATAAGATTACTATTTGATTTTATAACTTATACGTAAGGTGGGCAGTGCCACCCTACAAATGCTAAAAATAGGAATGCTGCTTTTTGTTATATGAGGTATAGAATGATTTCCAATCATTGAGATATATATAACGTAGCAACTGCCATGTTCCTTCTGAGCCAAATTGACCTAGTTGTGCTAACTTAGATGCATGTTCGGACATTTTTGCTGAAGTAGATTCTGGTATAACTGCCATACAATACATTGCACACAGTAAAGATTTTTGTACGGATTCTATAACTGTATTATTTGTCAATAGGGTTGATAAACCTCTATCTTCAGAATAATCAGGAATACATAAACCGTTGAGGGCAACGGTAAAGTTATTGGTAGCGTTTACAATTAAATCTTCGATTGTTCTAGCTATTTGTTCGTCTTTTTCAATTTTGAAGTTGCCAATTCTGTCTCCTGGACAGTAAAAATGTCTCCTAGTTCCTTTTTCCATTGCGACTAATGGAACTCCACAAGCTGCTGCTTCTTCGTGTGTAATACCATATGTTTCTGTGTCTGAAGCGCTAACAAAGAAACCATGACGCAAACGAACTAAGTTATATAGCGTTGGTAAGAGATGATTTGGCACTAGTCCTGTGACTGTTACGTTGTCTCCAAATCGTTTTTCTAACTCAGATGCAGCATATCCGGCGCCGATAAAGATAAAATGAACTTTATCTTTCATGCCTTTACACTGAAGCAACTGTTCATAAACATCCATTAAAATTGAAATATTCTTCTCGTCGCTTAACCTACCGACGTATAAAATACATCTTTTAGATATTTTCTCTGGGTTCGTGGCAATATCTATTAATGCCAAAGCGCTTTTATTAGAAAGCATTTCTAATTCGTGTGCGTAGTTGACTCGTTCGACAAAAGTCTCTACAGATGGTTGATAAACCTTAAACCGCGATAAATCACATCCTAATGGTAACTCCCAAACAGGCGCCTTGATACAATATCTAGCTATATCCTCTGGTCGTGAAATAGTCACAGCATCACAACGATTAACAAAAAGAGATACCTGTTGTTTGAGAAAAAATCTTAAAATATTAGCTAGAAGACCACCAATACCAACTAATGGGCTTTTTGGACATTCATCGCCTCTTCTAATAAAATCGTATGTTAGTTGTATTAAATTATGCGACCTTGAGTGTCTAAGATGGTTTACATACTTACTAATTTCTACTTCTAACTGCTTATATTTATCAGGAAATATAAGTTTGACTATCATTTTTACAGCTTTGACTATTGAATCTTGCAGTATTCCCAGTAATTCAAATAATCGAAAGAACAAAAATGCAGATAACCCAGATTGTAAGTAAGTCCAAAATTTAAATAAGAATGTTATACTCAAGTATTTTAGCTTAGTTGATGTATAAATACCACCTCTCGCACTTTCTATAATTATTTTTAATATAAATTTTGAATCTATAAGCTTATAAAAGTCAAAAATAATACTTTTAAAATAATTCGGAAAATAAGTATCTACTTCAGTGAATACAGTATTGACTAATTTTACTTTTTTACCTCTAGATTTCATAATTTTAGCAGCTATATAACCTGAAGTTTCGGTAGCTGTAAAAGTTCCAAATGTATGAATTATATCAGGATTTTCTTTGATAATATCTTGAATTAAACTAGGATGAATTGGAATTAAATCAACTAAGAAAGGGAAAACACTGGGTGGAGATAATGGAAAAAGCGCACGAGTAGTAATATTAGGTTTACTTTGTTTAATGGTAACATTATAAAATGGGTGATATTGCTGTGTTTTTGTACCAAGACAATAAACTATTAATTCAATATCAATATCTTTTGCCGATTGGTTAATCCAGTCATTGACCATTTGTTGGAAACCAGTAGTACTACCTTCTACGGCGCCAGTCCCAAGATAATCAGCGCACATCACAACTTTGATTTTATTTGAATCCATAATTAATCACACTTTTCTTAAAACATTTTCTCTTGTGGAGCGGGCATCCCTGCCCGCCTTGAAATTTAAAAACTAGATTTAGGAGACGGGCAAGGATGCCCATCCCACAAGATGCCCATCCCACAAGATGGTTTATGATGAAATAGATGGTGTATGCCACTCGACTTTGATAGATACAGATAATCTAGGTATGCGTTTTATAAGAGCTTGAGAAGCTAATAATAAATCTTTAACTAATAATAATTCGCTACCGCTTAATCGAGTCAGAATGCTGATATGGCAACATAAACGCCCGTATAAATTCATATCACCCATCCATGCAGACCGCATGTACTCCCAAAAGATTCGCCAATGTGGTAAGAGTATTTTTCCTCTGTTTGCTGAATCAAACCACACAGCATAAGCATAAAAATCGGGTAACATTTTAAATTTCATATGCTCTTTCCAAAACATAGTTAAAGATTGTTGCGAATGATTACGGGCGAAAAATAGATGTTCAGGAATTTCATAAAATCGACCAAGTAGTGAAAGTCTTAGCAAAAAGATGGCATCTGCGGCACCGTAACCCCCCATTGGGGGTGTAGCTAAAAGTGCGTTGCGTCGAATTACTCCATAACATTGATAGCAAAAATGCTTGACTAATAATTCATGAAAGCGACGATGAGGTTTGGGTGAATCAGTATTGAAATAAATCTCATAATCACCAATATATTCACCTTTTTCATTGATAAAATCGGTTTGGGAATGACATAAAATTACGCTAGGGTCATTATCGAGTATTTGAATACATTTCGTTAAAAAAGTTGGGTCGTGCAAGTCGTCATACGATGCCCATTTGAAGTACTCACCACACGATAAATCAAAAACACGGCTAAAATTGCGCGCGCAACCGATGTTAGTATGGTTACGGTAGTACTTGATACGTTGGTCTTTTTGTATATATGCTCTACATATATCTTGCGTCCTATCGGTTGATGCATTATCTGAGATAATAAGTTCAAAGTCTTGAAATGTTTGTGATAGAAGTGAGTCTAATGAGAAAGCCAAAAACTTCTCACCATTGTATACAGGTAGTCCAATACTGAGTTTAGGTTGGTTATTCATAATTACTGATTTAGGATTGTAGAGATTCCCAATTAAGAGTTATGAGTGCTTTCTACTCAGCACTCAACACTTTATACTTATTGTTGTTGTAACCATTGTTTGGTTAGCTGCATACCCTCGTCGAGGTTGATTTTAGGTTGGTAATTTAGAAGATTTTTCGCTTTGGCAATTGAGTAAGCGTAGGGACGAGTCATAAAGTCTACTGACTCTGGTAATATGTCAGCTTCTTTACGGAAGAGTTTTTGTCCTTGGTGACGCAATTGCAAGAATAATTTGATTTCGTCTTTAGGTAGTGAAAATGGTGGCGCCAAGTTTACTGTTGCAGCCAAACGGGTAAAATATTCTTTCCAGGTGGTTTCACTTCCATCGGTGATGTTAAATATTTCGCCATATGGTTGTTTTTCGATGGCAAGAAATACAGCTTCTACAAGGTTATCTATATATACGTGGTTCATTACACCCTTGCCATCGTTGACGCAAGCGAACATATTCTGACGCATCATTGTGACAGGGCGAACTACCCAAGGTATGCTACCTGGACCATATACATCTCCTGCACGAATGATAACTACCCCAAATGATGGGTCGTTAAATTTGAGAATGGCATCTTCTGCTTCGATTTTGGTTTGGCAGTAGGGGTTATTATCACCCTTTAATTTGCCGTCTTCAGCGATGTTATTCGAGTAGTCGAACCCATACACTAAAACGCTCGACATGTGAATAAAGGTTTTGGCGCCTGCTTTTTTCGCTGCACGTGCTAAAGTTACGGTACCATCGACGTTGACTTTCTGAAAGTCTTTGAGCTTACCTCCTTCTTTTGTAATTTCGGCTGCGTGTAAAACTATATCTACACCCTGACAAGCTTTTTCAAGTATTGCGGAGTCATTAATATCACCAGTAATTACGTCAATTCCTAGTTGGTTTTGTTTATTTTTATCTGGTGTTAATTGAAATCCTTTGACTTTCATTCCTCGCTGAATTGCGAGTTCTGCCGCACGCTGTCCGATACATTCGTTGATGCCAGTGATAAGTATGGTTTGATTCATAAAGAAGAGTGAGTTGTTAGAAGATATCGGCAGGGTCAGCTAGACGTAATTTGTTAATGGCTAAAATACCAGAGATTAGACACATTAAGATTGTGGAAACGAACACAATTACCGCATTTTGAAAGGTCATCATTATTGGTAATTTGGTTGTATCCATTGCAAAGTCATATAAGCCAAGAGAAAATATGAAGCCTGGAAGATAACCTAAAATAGCTAAGATTATTGCTTGCTGCAAAACTACCGTTAATAAATAATTATTCTCGTAACCAATAGCTTTTAAAGTCGCATAAGCAACAAATTGGCTAGAAATATTGCTGTAAAGAATTTGATAGACTATTACTACCCCAACTACTGAACCCATTGTCAACATCAGGTTTAAAATAAAGCCTATAGGTGTTCTTGCAGCCCAATATTGCTTTTCGTAGCTATTAAATCCAAGTTTTGTGAAAACCCTGACATCACTAGGAAGGTTTTGACGTAGGTTTTTCAATGCTTTTTCGGGGTCGGCGCCTGCTTTTAGAGTAATTACACCTAAATCAATTCTATCAGATGGACGACTAGCAAAAATCCTTAAAAAGGTTGAGTCGCTAACAATTAAATTTCCATCAACTCCAAACGAGGGACCAATACTAAATAAACCTCCAACTCTAACTCGATAGCCAGTAGAGTTATTGAAAGGAAAAACTTCTACTACAACTGGGTCGGCTTTTTCTGAGCTAAATTGAAGAGGTATATCACCAAAGTAAGGACGCGAGTCTCTGTCAAAAAGTATCACATCAGGAATTTTTAACTTATCCATATTACCTTCAACTTCAGGAAGGTTAATTACGGATTTTCCTGGTTCTACTCCTATAACATATATTGGGTATTTCTCCCCAGTCACTTCATTTCTAAATTTGGCAAACTCTAAATACATTGGACTGACAGATTCGATGGTATCAAATCCTAATGCTTGATACAAACGCGCGCGAGGAAAACTTTGATTTGATGTTAGTGCTTTATACTGAGAACTAACTAGGAATAAATCACCTTGTAAGCGTTGATGAACTGCGGTAGCGCTCGAATAAAGTGCGTCTTGAAAACCGAGTTGTACGAACATCAATAATACAATAAATGCCATACCCGCAACAGCTACGGTGAAACGTCCTTTCTGCTGAATTAGCTGTAACCAAGCTAGAGGAGTTTTAAAAACCATTATTTGAAGTTAGGAGTTAGAAGGGGCAGGGGCGGGTTTATCTATATCCGGGGTTTATAAGGAAAATTTAGGTGAACCCGCCCGTACAGGATTTTGGATTTGAATGGCAACATCAACTTGTAGGTTAGTTAAACCTGCTACTCTTTGACTATCAACAGGGTTATCGAGCCGAATTTTTACTTCGACTACTCTCCGGTCTGTATCCGCAGAAGGATTGACGCTCAAAATACTTTGACGCTCTACTTGTAAACCAATTTCGCTAACGGTTCCTTGAATTACACCGTTGAATGCTGTGCTAGTAATTTTTGCTTTTTGTCCTATCTGAACTTTTTTAATGTCAGTTTGATAAACTTCTGCTGATACGTACATTTGTGATATAGTGCCAATTTCTGCAATTCCATCACTACCAATAACTTCTCCTGTTTTGGCGTGAATTTTCAAAACTTTGGCACTAATAGGAGATTTTATGTAAGTTAATTCGTGTTCTGCTTTAGATTGAGTTGCGGCACTTGTTGCGCTTTTTACTTCAGCAATAGCTAGTTGAACATCAGCAGGACGTACTTCGTTAAGACTTGCTAATTTTGCTTCTGCTTCCTTAATTTGGTCGTTAAGTGTACTGGTTGTGCGATTTAGACCAGCTTGAACTTCGCGAATTTGTTGAGTGATAGTTTGTGATTGTAATCGTTTATCGTCTGCTACAGATGCAGAAACGGCGCCTTGTCGATATAACTGTTGGTATCGATTATTCTCAGTACGTGCATTGTTTAACTGTGCTTGTAAACGGGCAATAGTAGCTTGTGTCGTTGCAATTTCGCCTTTAATAGTAGCCCGTAAGCGTGAAATTGTGGCTTTTTGAGCATTTACATCACTAATTTTGGCGCCTGAAGAGGTCTGAACTAGTTTGGCACGCGCAACTTCGACTTTATCTAATGCTTGCTGAAATGCTGCTGATGTTCTGGCATATCCTTCCAGCCAACCAATAACTTGTCCTGCTCGTACAGCATCACCTTCTTTTACAAAAATTCTCTCAACTCTTACTCCACTTAATGAACTTGGCGCCGATAACTTTCTGACTTCACCTAATGGTTCAATACGACCTAATGCAGTAACAGCAACTCTAGCAGGAGTAGTTTTAACAGGTTGGACTACCTGTTTTTCACCTTGCGACATTATGTACCGCGTAACTGCATAAAAAGAGATGAGTGCCGCACTAATTCCCAAAGAAATAGCTAAAATTATCGGGGCACGAGAACGAGGCTTCGTGTAAAACTGGCTGTCGTTATCTACAGTCATATTGTTTTCTATGTAAAGTACGCAAAGAATTAAAATCACGTGGCACAGGCATCCTGCCTGTGCTATGTGTTAGAGAATATACAATGTCAGGCAAGATGCCTGACCCACAAGAGAAATAACTGAGGTTTGCTGTAAATGACTACAAATGTAGAGGCTTGTCGTCAATTAATAAAGCATTAATAGCAATAAGCTAATAAACCTATTTTTAAATATTGCAAACAATTTAAATATTGTCAAGCAAATGTAAAGTAAATGCCAAGCAAATGTTATTGGTATACCATTTCTTGTTGCAAGTATAAAGTTATCATGAATTACTTGATTGTAAAAACCATGTGTTTCATGAGATAATCAACAAATCATGGTAAACACTTGATTAAATACTCATTTGTTTACTTTATTCAGAAATTGCTTAACAAAGCGTTACGCTAATTACAGATTTTTTGCTGTAATTGCCAATATTTCTGATTAAAAGCAGTAATTATATTTGCTGCTAATACAGTTATTTAACCAGCAAACAACTGTACAGTAGAATTTAAACATCAAAATAAACATAGAAACCTGGTTTCTACTAAAATCGTTGTTTTTATTACAAGATATGAAAAAGAAACCTGGTTTCTCATAACTTAGCACTATGAAAGAAAAAGAATTATGCCTAAAGTGCTAGCAGTATTAATCGACCAAATAAACGTTGGCGCCAATCGTCGTCCAG
Source organism: Dulcicalothrix desertica PCC 7102 (assembly GCF_003991905.1). Taxonomy (GTDB): domain Bacteria; phylum Cyanobacteriota; class Cyanobacteriia; order Cyanobacteriales; family Nostocaceae; genus Dulcicalothrix; species Dulcicalothrix desertica. Next base: position 7,737 of record NZ_RSCL01000005.1, read on the forward strand.
TCAAGGATGACAAAGTAGTTGAGTTGATGCAATCAATTCGAGCCAACGGATTGTTGAACCCAATTACAATTGACCAAAACTTTAATTTAATTGCGGGGTTACATCGACTCACAGCTTGTAAGATGCTTTCTTATAAGCATGTAGAGTGTAAAGTCGTAAGTTATGAAGATGCAGACCAAGCACGACTGGCAGAAATCGATGAGAATTTTATTCGTAATGAACTAGAACCTTTAGAGCGGTATGAACTCTGGTTAGAACGCGATAGAATTCTTGAGCGTATGGGTCTACGCTTCAAACCAGGGGATAACCAATACACAAAAAAGGGTGGTGAAACGGTTTCGCTACCTCCCAGAACAACATTGGAACTAGCCAGAGGATTTGGATACAGCGAACGCTCTTTTCAACAAGGTAAACAAATCGCAAGAGATATTCACCCCGATGTCAAACAGAAAATAATTACGACTCCGTTCAAAAAAAGTCGTACCGTTCAACTCAAAATAGCTAGAATTGCCAATTCGGAACGTAATTGTGCCGAAATAGCAGAAAAAGCATTCTCTGAAGCAATGGCAAAAGGAGATAAAACCGAAGCAGAACATCAAGCTCAACTAGCAAAACAAGCTAGAGACCAACAAAAAGAACTACAGCTACAAGCACTCGAAGAAGCAGTATCAAACAAATCAACCACAAGCAGCAAAAACGATAAACCAATTATCAAAGCTATCAGTAATGTAGACACAGGTGAAAAATGGATGCTTCACAAGCATTTAGTTTACCGTGGTAAAACTACAGGCAAGCAGTTTATTAACTTATTACCATCAGATGCAGCACTCGCAATTGCCACCCTATCACCGTTTTGGGAACATGATTATCTTATCAACGAAGCGCGTGTTGTCGCAGTATTACGTTCTCAAGGACACATCAATAATTTTTGTCGTAATAACAAAATGCCTTTCCAATATGAATTAGTGCTTAATCAACTTTATATAAGTGTTTTTTCTCACCACACAATTACCAAGCCAGAACCAACAATTTGTATCGAAGGTATCGAAGCAGCTATTAGTTATTTGTTAAACATGTACACAAATCCCAACAGTTTTGTGATATCTCCATTCATGGGACATGGTGAAACACTCATTGCTTGTGAAAGACTAGGACGTATTTGCTTTGTCGGTGATGAAAGTCCTGACTTAATTAATCGTGGAATCGCGCGGTGGCAAAAATTCACTAATAAACAAGCCAGAAAAACCAGCTTGTAACCCAACAACACAATTAACCCTCTTGTAGAGCAAACCTTCTTGTGGAGCAAACCCTCTGTGCAGCGGGCATCCTTGCCCGCCCCCATGTTTGATATGAATACCCCAGTAAGGTAGGCAGTGCCCACCATACAAATTCAAGTGGTAAATTTTACTCAAAAAACATATAAATTGTGTCTATATATAACCGAACAAACCTAAATATATATCAATAAATAGTTACTAGATATACAGCTTTATTATCCTTAACATTCACATAATAACTATTACACATTTTTATAAAATTTCTAAAACTCTTATCCGAAATTTTATATATGTGTTAGTGTTTGAAGTAATTGTAAAGCTCAAAACTAGATCTAGCTATATGCGCTTTTAGTGAAGAGGATGTAATTATGAACACGTGCGAATCCCAGAAACCGGGTTTCTTTATTGAAATCTTGCAAAAAAATAATGATTTTGCATAGAAACCCGGTTTCTTTGGTAACAAGATCAAAAAAGTGTTATTTAACACGCTCTGTGATTAATATCATTTTGTTTGAAGCTTGTAACAGGTGCTGAAGTAGTTTTACTATTTTAAATTCTAGATAGATGTACACCAATATATTAGGGATGTATGACATTATTTAACTTTGCCAAAAGAATGCCAATTGTAAATAGTTTATCACTATTCAAAAATCATTTACTTAGTGCAAGTTATTTTAGTCCGCTTAGTTATTGGATAACATTATCATTATTTATTATGTAGTAAATATAAAGTAGAATAGTTCGATAACTCTTCAATACAAAAATCTGTGTCACTTTTCAACCAAATGGTATTACAATTGCTGTTAGATTGAACTTAAACAGCGTTAAAAGTTAGTCGTCATTAGTTATGAATTATTACTTATTAATTATTACTTATTAGTAAGTAACATTAACAAATGACGATTCTGTTGACGCGAAAAACTTTGGTCATTGCAAATAAATAGCTGCTGTAAGAAACAGATAGCTCGTTTTTGGTTGGTAACAGACATTACCAATTTTTTATCAACACTACCAAAGATTAGCCTATGTCTGCTTCTTGGATAGATACAGCCTTGTCACAGTTAAACGACGAAATAAGTAATTGTGAAAAGGTATTGTTCAAGTTTATTGAGGATAAAAAGAGGATGACAGCTCAAACTACGCCGATACATTTAAACAGAAAGCTGCAAGATAATCCTATTGCTATTATCGGCATGGCTAATCTGTTCCCACAGGCAAGAACTCTGCGCGAATACTGGGAAAATATTATTAATAAAGTTGACTGTATTACCGATGTTCCAGATACACATTGGAATGTCAAAGATTATTATGACCCAAATCCGCGCACACAAGACGACAAAACTTATTGTAAACGCGGTGGTTTTATTCCTTATGTTGATTTTAACCCGATGGAATTTGGGCTACCCCCAAATATCCTAGAAGTCACTGATGTTTCCCAGTTATTAAGTTTGGTAATAGCCAAAGAAGCGATGGAAGACGCGGGTTATAGTACGAACCGTGAATTTAATCGCGATAATGTGGGAGTAATACTTGGTGTTGCAGGCTCAAAACAGCTAGCCACTCCCCTCGCTGCGCGCTTAGAATATCCTGTATGGGAAAGGGCACTTAAAGATAGTGGGTTATCTGAAGAAGATACCCAAAAAATCATTGAAAAGATAAAAAGTTCTTACATCAAGTGGGATGAAAACGCTTTCCCTGGAATGTTAGGAAACGTTGTCGCAGGACGTATTGCTAACCGTCTTAACTTTGGTGGTATTAACTGCGTTGTTGATGCTGCCTGTGCGAGTTCGTTCGGCGCCCTCAAAATGGCGATTAGCGAATTAACCGAAGGGCGTAGCGATATGATGCTCACAGGTGGGGTAGATACCGACAACTCTATCATGGCTTACATCTCGTTTAGCAAAACTCCAGCAGTTTCACCTAGCGATAATGTTAAACCCTTCGATGCAAAATCAGACGGGATGATGCTGGGCGAAGGTATTGGGATGTACGTTCTCAAGCGTCTAGCAGATGCCGAGCGCGACGGTGATAAAATTTACGCGGTAATTAAAGGCATTGGTACTTCGAGTGATGGACGCTATAAGAGTATTTATGCACCTCGCAAAGAAGGACAAGTTAAGGCACTACAACGCGCGTATGATGATGCTGGTTTTAACCCTGCTACCGTTAGTTTAATTGAAGCACACGGTACGGGGACAATGGCAGGAGACCCCACGGAATTCGGCTCTTTACGCGACTTCTTTGGTGAAGACAATACCAGAAAACAGTATATTGCTATCGGTAGCGTTAAATCACAAATTGGACATACTAAAGCAGCAGCAGGCGCCGCGAGTTTAATCAAAACAGCATTAGCACTGCACCACAAAGTATTGCCACCGACCATTAACATTACCGAACCAAACCCCAAATTAAATATCAAAAATTCGCCATTTTACCTTAACGCCGAAACTCGTCCTTGGGTACGCGCAGAAGGTACACCTCCTCGACGCGCGGGTGTAAGTTCGTTTGGATTTGGCGGTACTAACTATCACGTTGTGCTTGAAGAATATACAGGCGCCTCGTCGGTAACTGAGATGCCAGTGCTATCTCCTTTCCGTATTCATACAACACCAGCAGAAATAATACTTTCGGCGCCGAACCCAGCACAGTTACTTACACATTGCGAAGAAGTATTAAGCAAATTACAATCTGAAGCTGGAGAAAAACAATATCTCGAATTAGTCGAGGAATGTAAAACCAAAGAAATTCCTCTAAATGCGGCACGAGTTGGATTTGTTGCCGAGTCACGTGCAGAAGCAATTAAGTTATTACAACAAACTGTAGATTTACTACGTTCCAAAGCAACACCAGCATGGGAACACCCCCAAGGTATTCACTACCGTGCAACAGGGATGGAATTAAACGGTAAGGTTGTAGCACTGTTTTCTGGACAGGGTTCGCAATACTTAGATATGGGACGCGAACTAGTAATGAACTTCCCTGAAATGCAGCGTCTTTATGGCTACATGGATAGTTTGTTATTAAAAGACAACTGTCAACCACTGTCGGAAATCGTTTTCCCTCATCCTGTATTTGATGCTACAGAGAAGGAAACTCAAATTGCTACACTGCAACGCACCGAATATACCCAACCAGCAATTGGTATGTTAAGTGCAGGGATGTATAAAATTCTGCAACAAGCAGGCTTTAAATCTGACTTTACTGCTGGACATAGCTTTGGTGAATTAACAGCTTTATGGGCAGCAGGTGTATTTAGCGATGAAGATTACTGCTTCTTAGTTAAAGCGCGCGGTCGGGCAATGTCGCCACCACAAGACCCTGACTACGATGCAGGCGCCATGCTAGCTGTAAGAGAAGAATTATCTAAAGTCGAAGCAATACTCAAACAACATCCGCACGTAAGCATTGCTAATTACAACTCTCAAAATCAAATTGTACTAGCAGGACCAACAGTAGAAATAGGCAAAGTTAGACAAGCTTTGCAAGACCAAGGTTACAGCGCAATCTTACTACCAGTATCAGCGGCATTCCACACATCGCAAATAGCCTTCGCACAGAAAGCATTTGCAATAGCACTAAAATCTGTAAACTTCCAAACTCCCAAAATTCCAGTTTACAGCAACGTCACTGGTAATATTTACTCAAACGAACCAAAGACAATTCAACGTCTATTAGAAACCCACCTTGCCAACTCGGTACTCTTTAAACAAGAAATCGAAAACATCTATACTGCTGGTGGTTACTGCTTCGTTGAATTTGGACCCAAGAAAATTCTTACCAATCTTGTTAAAGATATTCTTGGCAACCGTCCTCACCTAGCTATTGCACTCAACGGTGTACCTCAAAAAAATAGTTACCGAACTCTACGCGAAGCTGCCGTACAATTGCGCGTAGCAGGAATGCCACTTAAAGACCTCGACCCATATCAAATTCCAAAACAGTTAACAAGCGAAACCAACAAAGCTTTAAACATTCGCATCAACGGCGTTAACTACTTATCAGAGAAAACCCAAAAAACTCGTATCGAAGCACTGCAAGACAAACATCAAGTATCACTTCCTAAACCAGCAACTATCGACACAAAGAGTATGGCAATAACAGAAATTTCCTTACCCGAAACCAATGGGCATCACCACAAACCACAAATAGAACCCATTAGCGCCTCATCCCCCATTCCACAACCAACACAAGAGCCATTGCAACCAACACCACCCGTCGCTAAAGAGGTAAGCTTATTACCAATGCAACCAACAGCAAACAACCTTGCTTATTACCAACGGGTTTTGGAAAGCTTAGAATATGTCCTAGCACAATTCCAACAAAACCAAAGTGAAAATTTACAAGTTCACGGACTGTACTTGAACCATCAGAAGGAATATGCACAAACCTTCTTCCAACTGATGCAACAACAAAACGCGTTATTTGCTCCGTCAACTTCCAACCCCAACCCAGAAATGAAACCTGTCATCATGGAAAGCTTAGAGCGAAGCATGATGCAGTTTCACTCACAGCAAAGTGAAACCCTACGTATTCACGAACAATACCTTCAACATCAAGTTGAGCATACCAAAAACTTCTTCCAACTCATCCAGCAAGAATATGCGGCTGTTGTATCCGGTGATGTTAAACAGGTAAGCTCCGCCAAAGTTCAACCGATATTGGCGCCTTCAGCAAAACCAGAAGTTGCCCGCATCGAAACACCTGTCGCACCTGTAACTAAAATAGTAGAACCAGTTGCACCAAAAGTAACTATTCCCGAAATTCCAACACCACCTGTACAACCAAAAGAAGAACCAGCAATTATTAATCAGGTAGTTGAGCAGCAAGTAACAGCACCTCGGACTGTAGCAGCTACACCTGACCTATCAAACCTAAGCGACAAATTACTAACTATTACGAGTGAAAAAACAGGTTATCCCATAGAAATGCTCGAACTCGACATGGATATGGAAGCTGACCTAGGGATTGACTCGATTAAACGGGTAGAAATAATGGGCGCCTTACAAGAAGCGTATCCCGAACTACCTCAACCAAACCTCGAAGAACTGAGCGAAAAACGCACCATAGGTCAAATTGTCGAATACTTACAATCTAATTCTTACAAAACAGCATCAGTAGAAGTTGCTAAAGTCGAAGTGCGAACCACCGCAGATATGACCCCCGTAACAGCACCTACTGTCTCAGAAGTTCTAACTACGGCGCCAAGTAACGTTTTAATTCAAACTCAAACAACCATCAAAGAAGTTGCAGTTCCAACTTTAGAACTAGAAACAATACCAAGCACAAAATCTGAGTTTGAATCTAAGTTTGAAAGTCTCGACCAAACATTACTTGCTATTACAAGTGAAAAAACAGGTTATCCCATAGAAATGCTTGAACTAGACATGGATATGGAAGCTGACCTAGGGATTGACTCGATTAAACGGGTAGAAATAATGGGCGCCTTACAAGAACAATTACCCGACTTGCCCAAACCAAGTAACATGGAGGAAATGGCGGAACTCCGAACGATAGGTCAAATAGTTGAGTATCTCCAGAAGCTATCTGGAAGTGAAAAAAAAAAGTATCAGTTTGATACGATTGACCGACGAACCGATGTAGCTGATGTAGTTGATGTTGGGAATGTCGTTAATGCGATTATAAATACAGGTATTCAACGACTACCTGCTCAACTCAAAAAGTTAAACGAACCAGATTGGTTAGATTTTAGCTTACCACAGGGGTATGTAGCTCTTATTACTGATGATGGTACATCAACGACAGCAAAAGTTGCTCAAAGCTTAAACGAGAAGGGATGGAAAGTTGTAGTCTTAAACCTTCCTCCCACACTCGTCCCCGAAAAATCGGTTTTGCCTTTATGTATCGACAGAGTAATGCTGACAGACGTTTGCGAACTGCACTTGCAACAAAAGCTACAGGAAATCGCAACTACATACGGTTCTGTTGGCGCCTTCATTCATATTCACCCACTCTTTCAAGCTAGTAATTCCCAAGGTATTTTCTACAGTCCACGAGAAAAAGCCATCGTCAAACATATTTTCTTTATAGCAAAATACTTGAAGAAATCACTTACAGAAGCAGCACAAGTTGAGCGCGCTTGTTTTTGCACTGTTGCCCGTCTTGATGGAGCATTTGGGCTAACTAACCAAGTAAACTTCGGCGCCGTTGGTTCGGGTTTATTTGGACTAACTAAAACAATGATTTGGGAATGGGCAAATGTTTTTTGTAGAGCAATTGACCTTAGTCCTCAACTAGATGCTGATACATCCGCACGTTGCATTATTGCTGAACTGCATGACCCAAATCGTTATCTGACTGAAGTCGCTTATGGTAGTCAGGGTCGCGTGACGTTAATTGCTAAAGATTAATAAATTTATAACGAAACGCATTAACAGACGCGATAACAGACGCGATAAATCGCGTCTCTACATTTTCTCTTCCGGTGTGTGACATGTCTAAGAAAAGTGTAATCAATTACATTGGTCGAGTTATCGACTATCGAAAAGAAGCTCCAATTCGCGGTGCCAAAGTTTCTCTAAGAACTGATGATATTTCTCTGACATCTTACACAGATTTGGAGGGGATTTATAAATTTCAGATTAGTCCTGATAAATCTAAAAATGTACGCGCTGAGATTTTTATTGAAGCTTCTGGGTATAAATCTTATGGGGGTTTTATTAATTTGGCGCCGGATAAGAAAGATTTAGGGGATATTCGATTGGGGGCGCCGAATAATCAACAAAGTAGTCAGCAAAGTAATCAACAAAGTAGTCAACAAAGTAATCAATCAAGTAGTCGGCAAAGTAAAAGTGATAGTAATTTAACGCCTGTTATTGCTGTGATTATGATAGCATTTTTCGTTTTACTTTCGCTGTCCCTTAGAAATTCTCCTCGTCGTAGTCCTGTTTATGATAGAACCCCACGTAGTGATTCATTTGATGATTTGCGATAGTTTCCAAACAACTCCTAACTCCTAACTCCTAACTCCTAACTCCTAACTTTTCTAAATATGACAACACTTGTTCAAGTAAATCCTTCTTCTGTTTTTGTTGTTAGCGGTGGTGCTAAGGGTATTACTGCTAAATGTGTGATTAAGCTGGCACAACAGCATCGTTGTAAGTTTATTTTGTTGGGTCGGTCTGAGTTAATTGATAATGAACCTGATTTTGCTAAGGGTTGTTTTGATGAGGCTGTTTTGAAGAAGCGCATTATGGAGGATTTTATTGCCACTGGTGGTAAACCGACTCCGATGAGTATTCAAAAGTTATATAATCAGATTGCTTCGAGTCGCGAAATTAAGGAAACTTTAGTTGCTATTAAAGAAGCTGGTGGTAATGCTGAGTATTTAAGTGTGGATGTAACTGATGTTGCTGCTTTAAAAGCGAAAATTCCGCAAGCAGCAGCTAGGGTTGGTGCTGTTACTGGTATTATTCACGGTGCAGGTAATTTGGCTGATAAATTAATTGAGAAAAAAACTAGCGAGGATTTTGAGAAGGTTTATACTGCTAAGGTTCAAGGTTTAGAAAATTTACTTAATAGTATTCCTGCGAGTCAGTTACAGCATTTGGTGTTGTTTTCGTCGGTGACAGGTTTTTACGGAAACATCGGACAGTCTGATTACGCTATTGCAAATGAAATTCTCAATAAGTCTGCTCACTTAGTTAAGCAACAAAATCCTGAATGTCATGTTGTCGCTATTAACTGGGGTGGTTGGGATAGCGGTATGGTGACACCGGAGTTAAAGAAAGAGTTTGCACGTCGAGGTATTGATATTATCCCTGTAGATGCAGGTACTCAAATGTTGGTTAATGAACTTAACCCCATTTATCACGATAGTACTCAGGTGGTTATTGGTAGTCCAATGATTTTACCTCCTATACCTCTTAGTACAGAGCTACGCAATTATAAAGTACGTCGTCGTCTGCTAGCTGAAGCGAACCCTTTTTTACTTGACCATACAATTTCTGGTAATTTAGTTTTACCTGCAACTTGTGCTGTATCTTGGATTTCTAATGTTTGTAAAGAACTTTATCCAGGATATATATTTTTTAATGACTCTAATTTCAAGGTGCTAAAGGGTATTACTTTTAGCCCAGCTATGGCGCCCGAACATATTGTAGAATTAAAAGAAATTAGCAAGGTAGACGGACAAGAAGTTAATCTACAAGCCCAAATTGTCAGCGAACTCCCAAATGGTAAACTTAACTATCACTTTAGTGCAGCAATTAAGTTAGTTCGTGAACTTCCTCCTTGTCCTATCTATAATAACTTTAACTCTGAGGAAGACAATATAATTACATTGCGTGGTAAACAATTTTACCAGCAAGACCCATCATCGTTATTTCATGGCGCCACTTTCCAAGAAATCCAACGTATACTAAATATCTCCCCTGAAAAAATTACCGCTGAATGTCTATGGAAACCTATTAGCAGCGAAGTTGCTGGTCAATTTCCAATTGATTGGCTTAATCCTTATGCAACTGACTTGAGTACACACCCCTTATGGATTTGGTTATATCACTACCATAATCAAATCTGTTTACCTGGTCAAATGGATAAATTTGAACAGTTTGCAGAAATTCCTGTTAATCAACTATATTATGTCTCCTGCGAAGTTAAGCAAAAAACAGCAACAGGAATAAGTGCTGATTTTATCATTCATGATGCTAATGGTAAAGTATTCCTGCGATTGCTAGGAACAAAAGGAATTATTTTGCCTAAATTGTTAGGATAATCCCCCCAACCCCCCTTAATAAAGGGGGCTAAGAATTTGCTCTTGTTCCCCCCCTTATTAAGGGGGGGTTAGGGGGGGATCAACTCATGTCATTTCACTTATTTTTAACAGAGCTATAAATCGTGGAAAAAATTGCTATTGTCGGATACTCTTGCCTATTTCCCGATGCCAAAAACCCTGATGAGTTTTGGCATAACTTAATCGAGCAAAAAGACTCTACTTCAACAATTACTGCTGAAGAAATTGGTGTAGAGCCAAGTGTATTTTATGACCCAGTAAAAGGTAATCCTGATAAATTTTACTCATTGCGAGGCGCCTTTATTCGTGATTTTAAGTTTGATAGCAAAGGTTACAAACTTCCTCCAGCTTTTCTTGACAGTCTCGACAACACTTTTAAATGGTCGCTTTATGTTGCACAGCAAGCACTCCGAGATAGTGGTTATTTAAATAATTCTGAAATACTCGCAAAGTGCGGGGTCATATTAGGCACTCTTTCTTTACCTACGAAGTATTCCAATCGTTTGTTTGCTCCTATTTATAAGCAAATTTTGGCGCCTGCTGTTGGTGAGTTGCTAAAAACAGACTTTGATTTACCTTCACTTGGTAACGGTGGCGCCTCAACTCATAATGCCATGATATCGGGTTTGCCAGCGGCTGTGATCGCCCAAGCGCTATCTTTATCGAATATTCATATGAGTATAGACGCAGCTTGTTCTTCACCTTTATATTCGATACGGTTAGCATCGCATTATTTATGGACGCATAAAGCAGATATGATGCTGGCTGGTGGTATTAGCGCTGCTGACCCACTATTTATCAGGATGTTGTTTTCGACTATTCAAGGTTATCCCGAAAATAATGATAGTAGTCGTCCGCTTGATAAATCATCGCGCGGGTTGATAACTGCTGAAGGCTCTGGAATGTTTGTACTCAAACGTTATAGTGATGCTGTAAGAGATGGTGACAGAATTTATGCGGTTATTGCTGGAAATGGTTTATCTAACGATGGACGTGGTAAACACCTTTTAAGTCCAAATTCCAAAGGTCAAGTTTTAGCTTTCGAGCGCGCATATCGTGAAGCGAATTTAAGCCCACGCGATATTGATTATATGGAGTGTCATGCTACAGGTACTTTACTTGGTGACACTACAGAGTTTAATTCAGTTGAAACTTTTTTTGGCAAGCATCAAGCTTCACCGCTTGTAGGTTCGGTGAAAGCTAATATTGGACACCTTTTAACAGCAGCAGCAGCTCCTAGTTTGGCTAAGGTACTTTTGAGTATGTCCAAAGGTGTCATTCCTGCCACTATTAATGTTAAAGAACCGACGGGAACAGCAAATAACGTCATTTCTGCCAAAAATGTTGTTCGTAGTGCTACTAATTGGTCGAGTAAAGCAAATATTAAGCGTGCGGCAATTAGTGCATTTGGGTTTGGCGGTACAAATGCCCATATCATTCTCGAACAAGGAATGACTACACATCCAACAAATTCTTCTGAACCACTTCCACTTACGAAGATGGCAATTGTGGGAATGGATGGAATTTTCGGTAATTGTAACGGTTTAGATGCATTTGACCGCAGTATCTATGACTGTACTTCTCTGTTTGTTCCTTTGCCTGCATTGCGTTGGCATGGTATAGAACAGCAACATGATTTGTTGTCTCAATACGGTCTACCTGATGGCAAAGCACCACAGGGAGCATATATTCAGAATTTTGATGTTGATACATTAGGGTATAAAATACCACCATTAGAATTAGCAAAATTGAATCCGCAGCAATTATTACTGTTGAAAGTCGCTGACCGGGCGTTACAAGATGCGAAAATCTCTGAAGGCGCCAATGTCGCGGTGTTAATTGCCACGGAAACCGAATATTCTGTGCATCAGTTGCAGCAAAGGTGGAATTTAGACTGGCAAGTTAAAGAAGGTTTAGAGAAGAGTGAAATTTGCTTACATAAAGATACAGTTAATGAGCTTGAAACAGTTGTTAAAGATGCAGTTCACCACAAAGTCGAAATCAGCGAGCATGTTAGTTACATATCTAACATCATGGCAAGTCGAATTAGTGCGTTGTGGGATTTTACGGGCCCAACTTTTACTATAACTGCGGGTGAAAATTCCACGTTCAAAGTATTGGAGATTGCCCAGCATTTATTAACAACTGGGGAAGTTGATGCAGTATTGGTAGGAGCAGTTGATTTAGCTGGTGGTTTAGAACATGTACTGTTACGCAACAAAATGGCGCCAATTAACACTGGTATCAATACTCTCAGCTACGACCAAAAAGCCAACGGTTGGAATATTGGTGAAGGTGCAGGCGCCGTGGTACTAATGCGTCATGATAGTAAAGAAAAACATCGTACTTATGCAGTAATTGATGCAGTTAGTCTTTGCCAACAGCACACCACCACAACAGATATTTTAGACAAGCGTCTCACTACTCCGGATTCAGCACAAGTACACAAAGTCTCACAGCAAGCACTACAAATAGCTAACGTTCAACCAAACGAAGTTGAGTATGTAGAAGTTTACGGTAGTGGTGTAGCACAAGAAGACGAAGCAGAAATTGCCGGGTTACTACAAGCGTATCGTGGTAAGCATGGATTGAACTGTGCTTTGGGAAGCGTCAAATCGAATATTGGTCATACATTTGTAGCATCAGGAATTGCCAGCTTAATCAAAACAGCATTATGTCTATATCATAGATACATTCCTGGAACACCCAAATGGACGGGTGTAAAAAACCAAGCAGTATGGCAAGGAAGTCCTTTTTACGTAGCTCCCGAATCACGTCCTTGGTTTTTAAACTCATATGTCAAAAAGCGAGTTGCTGCCGTTAACAGTATTGGCATAGATGGTACTTATGCTCACGTAATCTTATCTGAAGAACCCGAACAAGTAGAGCGTCCAAGTAAGTATTTAGAACAAACGCCATTTTACTTATTCCCAATCGCAGGAAGCAATTCAAACGACTTACTTGAAAAACTCAATCATCTCCAAAACCAAATTGGCAATAATTCCATCAATCTTGCAAAACTAGCTAATCAAACTTTCACAACCTTTAAAACCAGTAACAACCCAGACTATACTCTCGCAATAGTTGGACGTAACCAAGTAGAAGTAAGCAAAGAAATAGACAACGCGCTCACAGGACTAAAAAAAGCATTTGAAACCGGGGAAGATTGGCAAACACCTCTAGGTAGTTATTTTACTCCGAAGCCACTCGGTAAACACGGTGAAGTAGCTTATATTTACCCGGCTGCAATTAATTCCTACATTGGCATTAGTCGCAATTTATTCCGTTTGTTTCCGCATGTTCATGAAGACAAAGTAATCAAAAGTCTTTATAGTCTCGTAGCTGATATTGCTCAATTAGTCTTCCCACGTAGTCTCAACAAACTTACCACCCGTCAACTTGAAACCCTCGAAAAACAATATCTCGAAGACTCGCTTGCTATTTTCGAGACAGATATGGGGTTCGCGCGCTTAATGACAACAATTATGTGTGACGATTTCCAGGTCAAACCAAAGCATGTATTTGGTTATAGCTTGGGTGAAACAAGTATGATGTCATCTTCTGGAGTATGGAGTGACTTTAGCAAAGGTATCAACGCTTTTCACACTTCATCATTATTTAGTGATAGAGTATCAGGCGCCAAAAATGCCGTGCGTGAATATTGGGGAATGCCCACAGTACATCAATCAAACGATGATAGTTTTTGGAGTACTTACCTATTAATGGCAGACCCAAATAAAGTGCGCGAATACCTCAAAAATGAACCGCGCGTTTATTTAACACAAATCAATACACCCGAAGAAGTTGTCATAGCAGGTGACACCCAAGCCATAGAACGCACCATCAAAGCACTTGGTTGTAACGCATTTAAGGCGCCATTTAACCATGCCATTCACAACGAAGCAATGCGTTCGGAATATTCAGAAATCGTCAAACTCAATACCTTACCAGCGCAACAATTACCAAATGTAAAATTCTATTCAAGTGCTAGCTACCAAGAAATAGCATTAAACACCGATACAATTGCTCAAAGTATTGGCAAATGTTTATGCGAACCACTTGATTTTCCCCGTCTTGTTAACCAAGTCTATGATAACGGCGCCAAAATCTTCTTAGAAACAGGTTCAGGGAATGTATGCTCACGCTGGATAGACAAGATATTAGAAAACAAACCGCACATCACCATTCCCTTAAACCGTCGAGGAGTAGACGACCACACCTCCATAGTTAGAGCATTAGCAAAACTACTCTCCCATCAAGTCCAACTTAACCTCGAACCCCTCTACACCCAAGAAACCGCCAAAACCAATAAAGTCACCATGAAAACCGTCACCACAGGTGGACAAAACATCATCGAAAAAATTCTTGACGCACAAAACCGTCAAAAATTCCAAAATTACCCCATCACTAACCAACCTCCAAAATTGCCTCAAATAACACAAAAGGAATTCATAATGGAAAAGGTTACGAATAACAGTTTAAATTCGACCCCCGCAATAGAATTTGAAAAGTTATCTGAAGCAACCAAACAAGCTCCAGAACCATCTTATAACCAACCCATTACTATACAAAAATTAGAGCAAATAACACCTTGTTCTAACATTTCAACACAGCGCATGTCGCAGCACTTATCCAAGCTCAATACAAACAACTCTAGCATCAGTAAAAATCACGCAGCCTTCTTACAATCCAGACAACAATTTAGCAAGCAAATGAGCGAAATCATCGAATTACAAATTGCTTGCGCCCAAAATTTATTAAAAGAATAGTAATGAGTGCTGAGTGCTGAGTGTTACCTCTAACTCTTAACTCCTAATTTCTAACTCAGCACTCAGCACTTTTACTCATCCCTCTGCGTTAATTTGAATACCTCAAAGGAATACATTACGTGAAAACTGTAGATACAGTCACAAATTTACACGATAACGGCTTAAACTTTCACGCCTTTTCCTTTTATCAAAACCAAACATGGAAAGGTTCACTTTCGTGCGTATCGTTCGACCCTCAAAGCATTAGAAATAAACTCTTAAGCTTAAATCAACCTTGTTATATTATTAGGCATGAGGGGAAAATAGGCGTTACAAATGATGGCTACACCTACGCCACAGACAACACTGATAAATCAGTAGAATTACTTGCAGTAGTGGCGCCTACTACCACATCAAACCTAGGAGACCCCAACTTTCTATCATTTCACGGTGTCAAATATGCTTATAGCACTGGTGCAATGGCAGGTGGTATTGCATCAGAAGAAATGATAATAGCATTAGGTAAAGCCAAAATACTTGCCTCATTCGGCGCCGGAGGTTTAACTCCCGACCGACTAGAAGCAGCTATTAACACCATTCAAACCGCATTACCGAATGGGCCCTACGCATTTAATTTAATTCATAGTCCTAACGAACCTTCAATTGAACGTCGCGCTGTAGAGTTATACCTCAAATACGGTGTACGCACTATTGAAGCTTCAGCATTTCTAGATTTAACTCCTAATATAGTTCATTACCGTGCAGCCGGATTAGGATTAAATACTAATAACGAAATTGAAATCAAAAACAAAATTATAGCGAAAGTTTCACGTCGAGAAGTAGCAAGCAAATTTTTGCAACCTGCACCTCAACGTATACTCAAACAGCTTGTAGAACAAGGTTTAATCACCGAACATCAAGCATTACTAGCAGAAAAAGTACCTGTTGCAGATGACATTACCGTCGAAGCAGACTCAGGTGGTCATACAGATAATAGACCATTAGTGTGTTTATTGCCTTCAATGATAGCTTTACGTGATGAAATTCAAGCGCAGTATAATTATAAACAACCAATTCGTATTGGAGTAGCTGGTGGAATTGCCAATCCCCAATCAGCACTAGCAGGTTTTATGATGGGCGCCGCTTACATCGTCACAGGTTCCATCAATCAATCGTGCGTAGAATCAGGTAGTTGTGAGTATACAAAAAAACTACTTGCACAAGCAGAAATGGCAGACGTAATGATGGCGCCAGCAGCAGACATGTTTGAAATGGGCGTCAAACTACAAGTACTCAAACGCGGCACAATGTTTCCCATGCGCGCGCAAAAGCTTTATGAACTATATAGAGCTTATAACTCAATCGAAGAAATTCCCCTTGCCGAACGTGAAAAACTGGAAAAGCAAGTCTTCCGCAAAAGTATTGCCGAAGTTTGGGAAGGAACAGTTACATACTTAACACAACGCAACCCTGAGAAACTAGCCAAAGCAGTAAACAATCCCAAATTCAAAATGGCATTGATATTCCGTTGGTACTTAGGGTTATCTTCACGCTGGTCAAACTCAGGAGAAAAAGGACGCGAAGCAGACTATCAAATTTGGTGTGGGCCAGCAATGGGTGGTTTTAACGACTGGGTAAGAGGTTCATACTTAGAAGAAGTCAAAAACCGCCATGTAGTAGATATAGCCAACCATATCATGATCGGAGCAGGCTACTTATACCGTATCCAAAGCCTAAAACTACAAGGTCTACAACTCCACGACTCCTACACTCAATACTATCCAGTCAACTCAACTTTAAATTAAATATCCCTGTACAGACGCGAGGAACATCGCGTCTGTACCAAAAAAACATTTTAAACAGAGGCAAATAAATGGTTACTCCCAACAAGTTGTTTACCGCAGAAGGTATTCAAGAATGGATGGTGTCAAAACTCGCTGAATTGCTATCAGTGGCGCCAAATACAATTGATGTACAGCTACCTTTAGAAAATTATGGTTTAGACTCATCCCGCGCGATGATATTAGTTACACAAGCACAAGAAGTGTTTGGTGTAGAAATATCACCCGTATTATTATGGCACTACCCAACAATTGAAGCCTTAGCAGAACGTTTAGCCGAAGATTGCCAAGAAAATACTGAAGATTCAAGTAGTGCAACACAAAGCGTAACTGTAGATTTACAAGCAGAAGTAGTACTAGACCCACGTATTTACCCAGCTTCACCTTACATTAGTGATTTTATATCCTACCCAGACAACGTATTTTTAACAGGTGGTACTGGCTTTTTAGGCGCCTTTTTAATTTATGAATTATTAACACAAACAGATGCTGACGTTTACTGCTTAGTGCGTGCTGCGGATGAATCAGCAGGAAAGAATAAACTCAAGCAAAATTTACAAAAATATGCAATCTGGTCTTCGGACTTTGATAGCAGAATCACACCCATTCTAGGAGACTTATCACAACCGCTACTAGGAATTAGCCGAGAAGGGTTTGAAATGCTCGCGGCAAACATGGATGCCGTATACCATAGTGCAGCAACACTCAATTATGTATATCCATATTCAGCGCTAAAAACAGCCAACGTCCTCGGTACTCAAGAAGTAATACGCTTGGCAAGCACAATAAAAACGAAACCACTGCACTATGTTTCAAGTGTTGCTGTGTTTGAGTCTCCCTTCTACGCTGGTAAAGTCGTCAAAGAAGACGATGAATTTAACGAATATTCAGGTATTTTCCTTGGGTACTCACAAACTAAATGGGTAGCAGAAAAACTCGTCAAAGTCGCGCGTGACCGTGGACTTCCCGTTACTATCCATCGTCCCCCATTAATTGCCGGACATAGCCAAACAGGTGTCGGTAATATAGATGATTTCATTAATTTAATGGCAAAAGGTTGTATCCAAATGGGGTGCTTCCCCGATGTCGATTACATGATGGATATGTCCCCAGTAGACTATGTAAGTAAAGCTATCGTCTATCTCTCATTACAAAAAGAATCATTAGGCAAAGCATTTAACTTACAGCATCCAGAACCAGCGCCGTTAAAAGACCTGGTAAACTGGATTAGCCAATTTGGTATCCCCATCAAATTCGTTCCCTACCAAGAATGGCAAAACCAACTATTAAATATAACTTCTCCCGACAACCCCCTATACACACTCCGACCATTTCTACTTGAGCGTTGGTCAGAAAAACAACTCACCATCCCCGATTTATACCTAAAATCAAATCGACCAATAATTAGCTGTGAAGCAACACAAAAAGCGCTTGCTGACAGTTCCATAACTTGCGCGCCAGTTGATTCAAGATTATTCATGACTTACGCTAGTTATCTAATTCAATCTGGTTTCTTAAAGATGCCCCAAATTTAAGGCGCCTCTAGTAGGCACACGCACGAAACGCACAAACACACGCGCGTAGAGACGTTACATGTAAAGTCTCTACGTGCATTAATATATATACTGCGAATGGGTAAAATTGGTACTTCTGTCATGCGCTCGGTACGAAGGACGCAGTTTTCCCGGAGGGTAGCATCTTCAAGATTTTCACGAAATTTCAAAGTAAACTTGTAAGCCGTTTTGACTATAACGTCAGTCTGTATTGAACAGTTATATAAAAAATAATTTAAAAAAAATTAAGTATATACGCGGTTAGTCGTATATAAAATCACTTATAAAATTAAGATGAATAACGTCAAACAACAGGCGCCAATACAACTAATGCTACCGTAGCTACACCTAGAGTTCAACCAATAAATGTTACTCTCCCTATTGCTGAAGAAATTAAGGAAAGATATTTAGAAGTAAAACGAGTAGAAACAAAAGAAGTAGTCACCACAATTGAAATTTTATCCCCCAAAAATAAACGGTCGGGTGAGGGGCGTTCAGCTTATGAAACTAAACGACAGCGAGTATTAAGTAGTAATACGCATTTAGTAGAGGTAGACTTATTACGAGGTGGAGTACCATTACCAATTATAGGAACTACCATTAAAAGCCATTATCGGATTTTAGTTAGTCGTAGTGAACGGCGCCCCCAAGCCGATTTATATGCTTTTAATATACAAAACCCTATCCCATCTTTTCTACTACCCTTACGTGAAGGAGATGTAGAACCGATACTTGATTTACAAACTATATTAAACGAGTTATATGACCGTGCTAGCTATGATTTAGTTATTGATTATCATCAAGAACCTGTTCCTGGCTTGTCTAAAACAGATAAAGATTGGCTAGATACACTTTTACGCACGCAAGGATTAAGGTAAAAGGCAAAATTTTTCTTGTGGGGTGGGCATCCTTGCCCGCCCTTGAAATATAAACAAGCAGTTTGGAACGGGCAAGCTTTGAAATAAAACAAGCAGTTTGGAACGGGCAAGGATGCCCATTCCACAAGATTAGCCCCATTCCAGATGGTTCATTTAATTTTGGGAGTTGCTAATTATATAGCCAGCGCTTTAGATGACCCTTGGCGCCCTGTACAGCGATAGCAGCAACAGAACCGCGTGCAGGTACTAATTCCAGCAAACTCCAATCTGAAGCACTGTTAATTTTTGCTCCTTCGTTAGGAGTTAGCGAAACTTCTATTTGTTGCAGTTGAGAAATTCCGGCGCCGGTAGCTTTAAGATATGCTTCTTTACAAGTCCAGTAACGGAAAAATACTTCTTGCTTTTGGTTAGGAGGAAGCGATTTCATCACCGCGAACTCCGAAGCTGAGAAAAATTGTTGAGCAAGTACTAAAACATCAGTTACTGGTCGAATATACTCTAAATCTATCCCAATTGGTCGGTTAAGAGATACTGCACACAGCGCCATCCCTTGACAATGAGACAAATTAAACCACACTTGACTATCTTTAAATGGTTCTGCTAGTACCGGCTTACCAAATGCTTCATAAGCAAACTGTATTTCTTGTGGTGTGACATTTAAATAACGGCTTAATATGGTTCGCAACATACCGCGACCAACTGTAAAACGTTGTCGGTGCTGTTGAAAGTACAAACGTTCAGCGCGCGCGAGTTCGTCTTCAGAAAGAAGCTTGCCAAATTGTTTTATTTTAGACTCTGGCTGGTCAAGCTCCATTCGCCAAACATGAATCTCGTCTTGCAACAAGGATAATTCAGCCGGAGCAGTTAGCCACTGAGAATTGCTATCTGTCACCAAGGTACGCAGTTTAGAATTTTGCATGTCTATTTTAGATTATTGATACTTGAGGGAATTGGCAATAGGGAACGGCAACCCAGAAACCATAGAAACCTGGTTTCTTCACCGATATATCCGAACCACAACAACAATTTTGCGTAGAAACCAGGTTTCTTTACGTCTGTTATGCTCTTTTTAACTGAAAATTTACGCAGTAATTGCGATACTCCCGACAAGGGGGACTATGAGATTTAATACGCAATTCCCTTTTTAATGGGAACTTTAGGAGATTACAACAATCTATATTACTAGCCGAGTATTTTTCAGACATCCTCAAAAAAATTAACGTAATAATATCTATCTAGAAAATTTAGTTCTACACAAAAAATGTCTCTGTAAATTTACACATACAGAAGCATATAAATGATAATTAGACTAACTTTAGCTAGCACTTAGGTCATGCAACACTAACTATTCCAATTGTGTAGCAACTCTCCTGTCAGTTGAGCTAAAAATAGTTATTGATGCTTCATACCGCTGTTAACTCTCTATTGTAATTACTTTTATGTGAAAGTAAATAGAAAAAGTTATGAAAATCTGAAATAAAAACATTTAATTGATTTACTAAAGGTAACATCCCTCCACAATTTCATAAACACTGTATGCTTTTAAAACATCTCATACTTTTATTTATAAGTAATAGGTAAATATCAGTAAAAGCATTAACAAGTGCATTGATAAAAGCATAATCAATAAATAGTTTCCTTGATATGTAAAGCGATGGGTTACTAGAGAGAAACAGGCGCCTTCACGAGCGAGTGTAGATAATCTGTATCAGATTGTGATGTACGCGCGCGAGTAAAATGCGGTATTTTAATGCATCATCAACAAAAAACAGGCATATAGTATGTTCGAGACACGGATGCATAAACATAAATCGCTATTTCTTGCCGCCGTTACATTACTGAGTCTGGTTAGCGGTACTTTTGTACTGAGTCCAGCACAAGCAGAAACAGTCATGGAAAGAGTTAAGCGCACAGGAGTATTAACAGCAGGTACTAGCAGAGACGCAATTCCCTTTGCTTATGTAGATAGCAAAGGACAGTCAGTAGGTTACTCGATAGACATGCTGGTAATGGTTAAGGAACAATTGGAGAAACAACTAGGCAGAAAAATTCAACTCAAACTAGTTAAACTTACTCCTGCACAGCGAATCCCCCAAATTCAAACTCGCAAAGTTGATATAGTGTGCGATGCCAGCAGCTTTACTTGGGAACGTGACAAGCAAGTTGATTTTTCCGTCAGTTATGCCGTCACAGGTACACAGTTACTAGTAAAAAAAGATAGCACACTCGGTACGCCTGAGTCATTGTTAGGTAAGCGGGTTGGAGTATTGCCGCAAACTACAAACGAACAGGTAATTCGTAAAGTGCAACCTAAAGCACAGCTTGTAAACTTCAAAAGTCGTGACGAAGCTTACACAGCACTGCAACAAGGAAAAATAGACGCTTTTGCATCGGATGGTATTCTCTCTGAAGGGTGGCTGCAATTGCAGAAGAATCATGATGCTTTTAAAATAGTACCCGACCGTCCTTTCTCGCGTGAAGGTATTGCGTGTATGGTACCAGAGAACAATTCAAGATTTCTGGACTCTGTGAACTTTGCGCTAATTAAATTTATGCAAGGAGTCATAAACGGTAATCCTCGTAACGTAGCAATATTTGACCGCTCATTCGGCGCCAAAGGTACCATTTTTCTAAACCAAGACTTACGTGATTTAGCAATAGAGACAATGCAGCTAGTTATTGAGTCACGTCAAGAAATTCCTAAAAACGACTTGTAATAAAATTATGTAGCACATCCGTCTCAGGTGTGCTACAGTCAAGCTCCCGGCAAAGGCTGCTAACCCACAGCATAATCTGTAAATTGCCGTTTAAAAGGAGAATGAAAACCAATCACAATATCCTGCTTAGGTACTCCCATAGAAACTAGTTCCGAGGCAATATCTATCTCTGTGCTATTCCACTGAATCCAAATTTTTTCATCCTTTATATCTATATGTATCGAGCAGCCATATACACGCTGCTTATTTTCCCAGCCAACATGAACAATTTGATAATGGTCACGTACTGTATCAAAAACTTGCTCTACTTCCACATCTCCGTAAGAAGGCTTATAACTACCTTGTGTTACCAGAAATTCTTGAACATATTCTCTATATCTCTCTAACTTATCCATCTCACAATCTCCTCAGTATCAGTATCATAAATTACTATCTTTAATTTATATTCTTGGATTTGAAGCTGTGTAAACGGAAGTGTAAAAAAATCATTATAAGTTATTGTATCAACAGCCAAATACAACTTACGCTCTGGGTCTTTTTCTCTAAGACCAGTGCGATAGTTAAGAAACTGTAGCTAGTAAACACTAGTAAAATAGTACCATAGTCAATACTGTTAGGCGGCTGCTTTCACGAATTAATCATCCGTTACATCCGTTAATAATCCGTTGCTAATTTTCTTCCGTGAGAAACAAATTTTTTACACATCATGTCACAGTTGAGAAGCAGAATCAATCTGTTAGTATCTCTGGACTGGTGTAATTAATTATGAAGCAAATTAAGGCATTATCAATATATATGGCTGTTTTCGGCGCCATAAATGTTATTAGCTACGACCAGCAAGTAACAGCATCGACTCTCAAAAACAACTATGAAAATAAAACTAATTACTCATCAAGAAATAATCAAATTTCATCCCCGCTATATCGTATTGTCCAAAATGGTAAATACGGTTTCATAAATAAAAATGGAAAGGTTGTCATCCCTCCACAGTATGATTTAGCTTGGGGTTTTATTGATGGGTTAGCACAAGTAAAAGTTGGCGAGCAATATGGTTATATAGATACGAAGGGTAAAAAAGTAATTTCGCCAAAATACCGTTTGTCATATGCTTTTGCAAACGGTGTAGCATTAGTTTTAATTAAAGATAAATACGGATTTATTAACTCTGAAGGAAGAGTCGTAATTCAACCGCAATATGACGGTGCCTTAGCTTTTAAAAATGGAATGGCAGCAGTACAAATTGACGATAAATGGGGATATATTGATTACACAGGTAAAACAGTAATTAAACCGCAGTTTGAAGCAGCTTTGCATTTTCACGAAGGACTAGCTGCTGTGCAAGTAGGTAATAAGTGGGGATATATAAATGTTGATGGTCAAATAGTCATTCAACCTGAGTTTGAAAGCACTTTGAGATTTACCGAAGGTCTAGCAGCAGTACAAGTAAACGATAAATACGGATATATTAACCAATCAGGTAAATATGTTATAGAACCTCTGTTCAACGATGCTTGGGAATTTACCGAAGGTTTAGCAGCAGTACAAGTGGGGCAAAAATGGGGTTTTGTCAATGCGAAGGGTGAAATGGTAGTTCCTGCACAATATGATAAAACCACAAATTTCTCGCAAGGGTTAGCAGCAGTGAAAGTCAACGATAAATATGGCTTTATTGACAAAAGCGGAAAAATGGTTATTGCACCGCAATTTGATTTAGCACTCGCATTCACAGATGAATTAGCTTTAGTGTACGCCCGTGGTGGCGCCGGTTACATTAATAAACAAGGTGAATTCATCTGGAACCCCACCAATTAGCACTTAGTAAAATTTTGCTCTTGTGGAGCGGGCATCCTTGCCCGCCCTTTAATTCGGAACGGGCAAGGATGCCCATTCCACAATTGCAGAGGATGCCCATTCCACAATTGCAGAGGATGCCCATTCCACAATTGCAGGTTATTGGAAAAACTTATGAACCAGCCTTAACTGGGTCAGCGATGTACTTAAATGTTGGCTCAGAGTTCCAAGGACCGCGTTCATCTTGGTTTACACCATTTTCCTGATTCCCAGAAGACAAATTATAGTAAATATCAACTGTGTTATCAGGTTGAATATTGCCAAACATCGGGTCGGTTAGCTTACCTAAAGAATCTAGTGCCTTCATAAACATCTGCGTATGAGAAATTTCTCGTGTCAACAAATGCACTAATGTTTTTTTACTACCTTCATCGGTAGATAGCTTAATCAACTCTTCATAAGTTTGACGGGCGCCAGCTTCAGCGGCAATGTTAGCTCGTAAATCACGTACTACATCACCACCTTCGTTAACGTAGCTTGCAGTCCAAGTATTACCTTGACTATCTAGCAAATGAGGTCCCACACCGCGCACCGCAAATAGAGTACTTTTATATGCTTCGGTTTGATCAACATTCTTGGTATGAGCTTCAATCATTCTGCCCACCATTTCTAAATGCCCAAACTCTTCTAATGCAATATCTTGCAGCATATCCCGAATCCCTGCATTTTCGCAGTGGAACGATTGTGTCCAATATTGCAAAGCTGCTGTTAATTCTCCAGTGGCACCACCAAATTGCTCTAAAAGTAGTTGAGCAAAACGAGGGTTTGGTTCATCAATCTTTACAGTATGAATCGGGTCTTTCTTATGAAAAAACATGCCTACATTCCTATGCGTGTACTGTCGTGAAGAAAAATCAGTTAAAATTGACTAAACTCACATTCAATTTCACTACAAATATGAAGCTTAATCCTCTGCCTGTAGTGATATTTATATATTAAATATATACATCAAAAGTATTAGCTAATTTATGCAATTAAACCCAACTTTGTGAGCATCTATCAATTTGAACTCATTGCATTCTTTCTAATTACACAAACCACTAGCTTCTTCTAACTGCGTCACTATCCTCTCTAGTTCATCAGTTAAAAAACCTGGTTGAGCTTCTTTATAAATATTTAATAAACTGCGGTAGTACCAAAGCGTTCCTTCTTTGCCACCTTTAAATTTACTCCAAACCGCTTCCCCTGTTTTATCCCAATCTGCTAGTATCGAACGTGCATTATGCAATTTATCTGCAAGCGATACTCGTCTTACCGAAGGTGAAGCATACCGTAAGTTATCAATATATTTTTGTTTACGTTCAAACCAAGGTGGCTTTGGTATTACTTCCGCATCAGTACATCCATCAACGATGTTTGCTACTTCATCACCAAAACGAAGACGAATTTCTTCACGAGTTTTGGCGCCTCCTTGGTCTTCAACTGCATCATGAAGCAAGGCGCCGATAGCTTCATTTTCATCACCCCCGTCTTCTATTACCAATGCTGCCACACTTAATAAATGACTGATATAAGGAATACCACTACCTTTACGTACTTGGGTAGCATGAAGTTGGGTTGCATATACTAATGCAGCTTCAAAACGGGATGTTAATTTGGGGTTTTTCGTCATACTTTTAAATGAAATACAAGATTCAAAGTAATTTTTAGTATAGCCAACGCCTGGAAAAGGCTATTTCCAGTTTTTGTTATATTTGTACATGTATTAATTATGCAATTGTAACAAGAAATGCGGTCGTAAGAAGTAGTGTTGAGATAGACTTTAACTTCATACAAAATTCTAGCTGTTGTTATATAGGAACAATTTCCTATTACTCAAATATATTTTATGAAAGTTTTAAATTGATTTAACGCCTAATTACGGTGGGGAGCAATAACCGTGAAATAACTTTCATGTAAGTAGGTGGGCAATAAATTGTAAAAAATAAGTCCCAAAAAGTAAGCATACTAAATTTTAGGAGATAAAATAATGCGTGTTTTTGTAACTGGTGGTTCTGGATTTGTTGGACGTAACCTAATTACAAATCTTGTTCAACAAGGTATTGAAGTTCGCGCACTCGTCAAATGGGAGTCAGAAATTCCTATTCTAAGAGATTGTGGCGCCACTCCCATAAGCGGGGATATCAATGACTTACAAGCACTGAAGTCTGGAATGTCTGGATGTGCAATAGTCTTTCACGCAGCTGCAAAGGTAGATGACTGGGGAGTTTTAGAAGATTTCCAGAAAGTCAATATTAATGGAACAGAGCAAACCATCGCAGCAGCAAGAGCAACAGGTGTACGGCGCCTTGTTTATGTCAGTAGCGACGCTGTTTTGATCGGAGGAAAACCAATCATCAATGCCTCGGAAACTCATCCTCTTCCTGCAAAACAATTAGGTTATTACGCACTTACTAAAGCAATTGCAGAGAAAAAGGTTGTTGAAGCAAATTCAAATGAACTGACAACAATGGTAGTTCGTCCCCGTTTTGTCTGGGGAAAAGGAGACACAACATTAATGGCACGCTTTGTCAAAGCTATGCGTAATCGTAGTTTTGCTTGGATATCTGGAGGTCGCTATCCTATTTCTACCTGCCACGTCAAAAACTTGTGTGAAGGACTTATTTGTGTAGCAGAGCGAGGAAAGGGAGGTGAAATTTACTTTATTACCGACGGCAAACCTGTAGAGTTCCGCAGCTTTATTACAGAGCTAGTCAGAACTCAAGGAGTTGAGCCAGGAAGACTTAGCGTACCGCATTGGTTAGTTTGGAAATTCGCATGGAGTTTAGAGACTGCTTGGAACTTGTTAAACCTCAAAGGTTCACCTCCAGTCACTCGAACAGCCTTATCTATGATAGGTTCTGAAGTTACCGTAGATGATACAAAAGCACGACGCGAACTTGGCTACACACCAGTTATCTCACGCCAACAAGGACTATTAGAAATGACACAACCTTAATTTTAAAGCCTAATTGAACAAAATTATCTTGTGGAACGGGCATCCCTGCCCGTCCCAAACACAATTGTATTAATATTTAACCAACCTTGTTAACCCGCAACTGTCCACAAGCAGCATCAGCTTCCAAACCGCGCGAATAACGAACACTCACAGCAATATGCTTATCTTTCAAAACTTTTACAAAATTATTAATACGCTCAGTTTTCGGACGTTGATAATCTACTTCACTAATTGGATTATAAGGTATTAAATTTACATGGCTTTGGAAACCGCGCAGGCGCCTTGATAATTCCAATGCATGTTCAGGTAAATCATTAACTTCTGCAAGTAATATATATTCAAACGTAGCTCGGCGCCCAGTTATTTCTACATACTCACGGCACTCAGCAAGTAAATCTTCAATTGGGTACGAATGGGCACTAGGAATTAATTGTGTACGTAGTGCTTGATTAGGAGCGTGTAAACTTACTGCTAAAGTAACTTGCAGATTGTTTTGGGCAAATTGGCGAATACGGTTACGAATACCAACTGTTGAGACTGTAAGGTTACGCTGTCCAATCCCAATATCTTTATTTATAGAATGAATGGCGCCTAAAACATTATCTATATTTAATAGTGGTTCACCCATCCCCATAAATACTATATTGCTAACGCGACGCTGAAAATCTTGTTGTACCGTTAAAACTTGGTCTATAATTTCCGCACGTGTGAGGTTACGCTTAAACCCACCTTTACCTGTAGCACAGAAGTCACACGCCATAGGACAACCGACTTGAGTCGATACGCACACCGTGAGACGATTATCAGAAGGGATACCAACGGTTTCAACTATTTGCCCATCATCAAGTCGCAGTAAATATTTGATTGTGCCATCCGAAGCAACCGAACGGTAATGTTCCGTCGAACGTCCAATGGGAATACTAGCTAGTTCCGCACGCCATTGTTTAGGAAACGCTGAAATATCAGCTAGCGTTCGCACACCTTTATTATAAATCCAGTCATGCAACTGCTTACCACGAAATGCAGGTTGCCCCTGTTGAACCACCCAATTCGTCAACTCGTCCACATTGGCGCCGAGTAATGGTGGAATAGATATAGTAGTTCGTGGTTCTTGAGTAGAAGCGTTTACAACAGGTAAAGCAGGAGAGACAGACATAACAAATCACTATTTAACATCGGCATATTCTATCCTAGAACTTTTTGCACCGAATCAACCTCCCTAGCTTGACGGCTTTGGCATAAAGGAATTTTGATGATAAATTCTGCTCCCTGTCCAGGTTTTGAAATACAATTAAGTTGACCATGATGTTTATCGACGACGATTTGATAACAAATAGATAATCCTAAACCAGTTCCTTGACCTACTGGTTTAGTCGTAAAAAATGGGTCAAATACTTTATCTTGTAATTTCTCATCGATTCCAATTCCATTATCTTTAATACTTACGCAAACTAAATTGCAATCTAAACAAGTCTTAATAATAATTTTTGCTAAATCTAAAGTTCTATTATTTTGTAAGATGTCAATCGCATTAGTAAGGATATTGAGAAAAACCTGATTTAGCTCAGAAGCATAGCATTCAACTAATGGTAAATTACCATAATCTTTAATTATCTCTATACGAGAAAAATTAAATTTTTTTTCAAATTTATGTGATAAAATTAATAATGTGCTATCTATGCCTTCATGAATATCAACAGTTTTCATCTCAGCTTCATCAAGACGTGAGAAAGTTCTTAGTGATAAAACAATATCGCGTATTCTAATGGCTCCTAATTTCATTGAAGACAAAATTTTGAATAAATCCTGAATTATATATTCTAAATCTAATTCTTCTGTAAATTCTTCAATTTCTGGATGCGAAGGAAAATACTTTTGATATAAAGAAAGTAAATTCAGTAGAGATTGGGTATACTCTTCGATATAATTGACATTACCTTGAATAAAATTAACTGGATTATTAATTTCATGGGCAATCCCAGCTACTAGTTGACCTAGACTTGACATTTTCTCGGTTTGAATTAGCTGTGATTGAGTTCGTTGTAATTCTAATAAACACTGTTCTAATTTTTGTGCTTGTGCTTCAGCAGTCTGCGCTAATACTTCTTGAATTGTAAGTGCTTGTTGTAATTGCTCTTGTTTTTGGGTTAATTCAATAGTCAGCTTTTTCGTATCTTCTAAAGCTGTATTTTGACCTTGTAGTAAAAATAAAAAATCAATAATTGGGTCATGAATTGCAAAATCCTTTAGCTTTAGACCAAATTTAGCAAGTGCATTTGTTTCTGTAACCCAAACCGAACATAGAAAAAAAATGACACTCTGTTCTTGGTCAGGAATCATTTGCCCTTTTAGCTGTATTCCATTATGTAACGATTCTAGTAAAAATAATGAACGTGACTGTTTGCTAATTGTAGCAAAATCAGGCGCCCCCTTTATAGCAGGACGTATAATTTTGAAATGTTGGGAAAGATTGCACCCAATTAAATTCTCTGGGTGAATACGCAGCAATACCTCTCCAACCTGCAAAATTTTACATTCACAATCAAAAATAATATGAAAGGGAAAGCTGCGCGCAAACAATTCTGGCGCCAAGCTAAAGGTAGGAACAATCATGTTTTTAATAGTACTAGTTAGGCTTGTACTCAATTACAAAAGTGTCATGTTCCGAACCTTGTTCACGACTAGTAGTCTGAGTAACCTTAACCTCAGTATCAAATTTTTGCCCCAAACCCTTAACTAGTCCCGTAACCATCGGCGCCAAACCTTCGCGGCTAGAATGATAATGCAATTCAAGTTGATTTTCCTCTACTTCGTGACACTCAAACGAAGGAGGTACAAGTTTAGGAAAATTTATCCCAACACGCGCGTGCAGTTCATCTAAGTTTTCTAAAAATTCAGGTAGGGTGTCCCCACCCATATCCATCATCTCACCATAACCTTCTTTACCCGTATAACTTACCCAGAACTCACCAAAAGCTTCCATCACAGACGCAGTAGATATACCTAACACTTGACTAGCTGCAACAACTAAGCGATGTGTTAAATCATCAGGATAAGCTTCCATACTTAAAAAAGTATCTGTTGGAATTTCTGCTTTTTGCTTTATTTGGCGCCAAGTTTCTTCACCAAAACGGCTAAACACCAATTCTTGAATAGCTTTATTAACCAATCCGTACATAATAAATCCTAAAGTTTTATATCCCTTCCACTTCAGGATTCCCAATTTCGTACTAAAACAAACATGTAGAGACGTTACATGTAACGTCTCTACAACAACACAACGAAAATGATATTATTAACCGAATGTCGAGCCATTCCAGCCCCACATATAGCCCTTCGCATCAGCAAACTCTATATATATACGGTTTTTCGGCACACCTAAAGCTTGGTTAATTTCCTGACAAAAATCTTGACTCATTGCCTGTGTTTGCTCAGATTTCATGGCGCCAACACTCTTAACCTCTATATAACAAGCAGGCTCAGTATTTCCCGCAAACGTCATCGGTACATCAGACTCAAAAGCAGTCATCACATAAGATTCAGGTTTCCCCGTATGCTTCGCCAACTTTGCCGATAAACCTTTGAGCATTATTTCAACTTCAGATTTTTCAGGCGCCGGAATTGATGTTTGAATTTTAATTAGAGGCATAATTGATTTTATGTCGTATATGAATAGATTTTATGTGCGAAACAAGCGATTATATTCAGCATCATAAAGACGAGAACGCGCATTAACCGAACCAAGCGCAGCACTAATAATATATAAAGTCGTGCGAATCAAATTCTCCTCGCGCGTACAACTAGCCATCTGCTCCAAAGGAACAACCCTTATTTTCTCATCATCCCATCCCAACCGATAGCAAATACCCACAGGCGTATCTGCTGGATAATATTTAAGCAACTTAACCTGAGCATCTTCAACATGACGCGCACTCAAATATAAACACAAAGAAGCTTGATGCGCTGCCAACGAACATAACTCCTCAGATGATGGTACCTCTGTACGCCCACTAACGCGCGTCAAAATAATAGTCTGAACCAAACCAGGTACAGTTAACTCAGCTTTCAACTTTGCCGCAGCAGCTTGAAAAGCACTAATACCCGGTACAATTTCAAAATTAATATGAGCTTCAGCTAAAAGCTGCATTTGTTCGTGAATAGCACTGTACAAACTGGGGTCTCCAGAGTGCGCGCGTACTACTAACTTTTGCGAATTTACCCTATCAACCATCACTTCGATAATCTCTTCCAAACTTTGACGCGCGGTAGGAATAATTTCTGCATCCTCTCGACAAAATTGCAGGATAGAAAGAGGAACTAAAGAGTCTGCAAATAAAACAACATCAGCGTGTTCCAAGAGATTTTTCGCTCTAATCGTTAACAGTTCCGGGTCTCCTGGTCCGGCGCCAATAATATATACAGTATTCTTTTGGTATTTATTATTATTTTTATTACATATATCTAGCGTAGATTCGCGCATATTTTCCCAAAAATAGAAGTTTTAGAAAAAAAAAATTGAGAAATTCTCAGTACCTTTCCGGATGATGACCCTATATATAGTAGAAGTGATTGGTAGATGCACCCTGGTTAAGCCCTAGAGAAAAAAAACTCTGGGGCATTTTTTATTTTTAGGGGACTGCCCCAACCGCTCTTACTCCCTGTTTTCTATTACCTCATCAACATTCGAGACAACATCGGGTAAAGGACGATTTTTAATATAAAGCCACCATAATCCCGCTAACCCCATAGCAATTCCTATCAAGCTAATAACTTGCGCCATTCGTAATGGACCCAGCATTAAACTATCAGTTCGCAGTCCTTCTATCCACAAGCGACCCAGGCTATACGCTGGCAAATACGTTAGAAACAACGTACCAACTTTCAATCTAGGTTTACCCTGCAAACCCCTAAAGAATAAAGTTAGTAGCAAAGCGAATACCCCTAGGTTCCATAATGACTCATAAAGAAACGTAGGGTGAAAAAATTCAACATTAGTAAATCCTACAGGGCGCCTTTCGGGTGGAATATACAGTTTCCAAGGTAAATTAGTAGGACTACCAAAAGCTTCAGAGTTAAAGAAGTTTCCCCAACGTCCTATTGCCTGTCCTAAAATAAGCGATGGCGCCACTAAATCAGCCATTTGCCAGAACGAGACTTGTTTAAGCTTACAGAAAATAAGTGCAGCAACCGTTCCACCTAAAATTGCCCCGTGAATAGCAATACCACCTTGCCATATAGCTAAAATACGCTCAGGATGTCTAGCATATTCTGACCACTCAAATATCACATAGTATAAACGTGCAGCTGGAATGGCGCCAACCACTAGCCAAATCGATAAATCACTGAGTAAGTCGGGGTTTACCTTGCGACGCTTCGCTAAATATTGCGACAGCGTAACACCAATAAGCACCGCAGAAGCAATTAGCAAACCATACCAACGAATCGTAATTGGAAATGGTCCAATTTGAAATTTAAACCAAATTGGACCTGGGGAAGTGAATAGAAACGCCAAAGGCAAAATCGGAAAATCTAATAGCATAATCAATAGTTATGAGTAGTAGGGGCGGGTTTACGAAATTTTTTATTATTAACCAGAATATAAGTAAACCCTCCCGTACAGGGGTTAAAAGTCGTAGAGACGCAATTAATTGCGTCTGTACAGGTTAGATTGTAGTTCGTAGTTCGTAGGTTGAGTGAAGTGAAGCGCAACCCAACATATACATTAGTTTAAGTATAATTAATTATTGTCAGGTTACAAAATATATTAAACTATGTTGATACGTAATTTAATAGAATCCCACTATGCCAATCAAACTCGGTTCTTTGAACTGTCCGAAGGCTTTCAACACTTAGTATCAGGTGTAGCAGATATTAAATTTTATGATGAATTTATTGCCAACCTTTGTAAAACGCACCTTAAGAGTCCTCAAATACTAGCATTTCTTTACGCAGCGGCGCCTCCGACTGTTGCAAGTACCATTCAACATAATATGCTAGAAGAGCTGGGACTTGACGCTGAAGGAATTTGCCATCCTGATTTATTGAGAAAGTTAGCGAGTGCAGTAGGACTAGATAATGCCAAGCAAGCACAAATAGAAGCTTCATCACAAGCAGAATTACATCGAATGTGTTCCGAGCCAATGCTGTATGGGACACTAAAAGAACTGGCACTATCGGTATCGTTAGAAGTAACTTGTTTTGAATGGATGCTGTCCCGTCTTTCAGGAAAAATGGGAATGGCTCTGCAACAGTACCGAAAACTTGATAAAGAAAGCTTAGAATGGTTTTTTCATCATTCGGAAGTTGATATACGTCATGCTGAAGAAGGTTTAGATTCCGTGGTTAATTACGTTGAATATTACGGTTTTGAAATTGATGACTTAGAAACTATCTTAGATATAACGTTTCGTGAGAATATATTTATCAAGCGATACTTTGGAGAAATTGCACTAGCAAAAGAAACGGAGATGTTAACATGAAAATTATCGAAGTAACTATAACTCCGCTCAAAATCCCTTTTACAGAATCTTTTTCTCACAGCACTAAATCTAGGACTTATTCAGATTCCATCGTTGTGAAATTGAAAGCGGCAGATGGTACAATTGGTTATGGTGAAGCTGTAGCGCGTCCCTATGTTACAGGAGAAACTGTAGAATCTTGTTTACAGTTTATGGCTTCGGCAATTTGGGAACATATCAAACACATTGATTATCCAGAGCCAGAACCAGATATATCTTGGTTATATAAAATCAGCGAGACAATTCCCACGGCAAAAAGTCAAGGTGTTATTGCGTTTAATGCTGCTAAAGCTGGTTTTGAATTGGCTTTACTCGATTGTTTGCTAAAAAGTCAAAACCTATCCCTATCTACCATTTTACCACCTAAGCGTAATACTGTTATTTATAGCGGCGCCATCACATCAAGTTCAATAGAAAAAGCCGTTAAAAATGCTAAATCGTTTAAATTATTTGGTTTAAAACACATCAAAGTCAAAGTGACTGGAGAAGAGGACTTTTCGCGTCTCTATGCAATTCGTCAAGCAGTCGGACAAGAAACCTCACTACGAATCGACGGTAATGGTACATATGATTTTGATGGCGCCGTTAGAGTATGTGAGGAATTAGCCCAGTTAAATATTGATTCTGCTGAACAATTAATCGAACGTAGTACACCACAAACTTGGGCAAAATTGAGAGAAATGGCGCCTATCCCCCAAATGGTAGACGAATCACTAGTAACAATTGAAGATGCTGAGGCTTTAATTGCAGCTTCTTCCTGTGACTTTTTTAACTTAAGAATTTCTAAATGTGGTGGTATTGCCCAAACAATAAGAATTGCACAATTAGCCCAAACCGCAGGAATAAAAATCCAACTCGGATGCCAAGTAGGAGAAACTGCGATACTTTCAGCAGCAGGTAGGCATTTAGCTGCATGGCTAGATGATGTAACTTTCGTTGAGGGTTCTTACGGTGACTTGCTACTGTGCGAAGATATTAGTCGTGAAAGCATTCGTTTTGGTAATGGTGGTAAAGGTGGGTTATTGCGTAAACCTGGACTAGGAATTGAAGTTAAAGATGAAATACTAGAAAAGTATACCTGGCAACGGATACAACGGATGTAACGGATGCGTTATTGGTGACAATCAAACTACAAATAAACTACAATTAAGCTACAAACAAAAATCAGTTAGATAAAATAAACTATCCGTTACATCCGCTCATTATCCGTTGCCAATGATACTCAGCACATTTGTTCGTTTTGGTAGGCGCCTTGCAAAACAGCTTGATGTCGCAGCATTGAATCCAGAAGCAGCACAATTATCACTTCTGCATTCAATTTTGGCGCCTAATGCTGACACTGTTTTTGGTAGAGAACATACGTTTTCTCAAATCAAAACAACTCGTGACTACTATAAATTCGTTCCAATTAGAGATTATGAAGGATTTCGTCCCTATGTTGACCTTATTGTTGCAGGGAAACCAGGTATCCTGACAAGTGAACCATGTACAATGTTGACTTTAACGAGTGGTACAACTGGTAAACCCAAGTATATACCCGTTACAGAAACATCTGAAAGACTGGGTTCTGAGTTGATGAGACAATGGCTTTACCGAAGTTTGGTAAACCATCCTCAGTTTCTGTCACGTGCAATAGTAGGGGTAGTAAGTCCAGCAGTTGAAGGATATACAGATTCAGGAATGAGCTATGGTAGTATTTCGGGGAGAATTTATCAGCGAATACCTTATATTATCAAACGTTCGTATGCTGTACCTTATGAAACCTTTGAACTAAAAGACTATGACGAAAGATATTTTGCTATTGCGTGTTTTACTTTTAGGCGCCAAGTTTCTTATCTTTCCACACCCAACCCTACAACCTTAATACGTATAGCACAAATCGCGAATACATATAAAGAAGATATTATTCGCGCTATTCATAACGGTACTTTCGGTAATAAATCTATTAAACCTCAACCCAAGAGAGCAAAAGAACTAGAAAAAATAACCGATAGAACAAATGCTTTACTACCTAAAGATTGCTGGCGCCATCTCCAGTTAATTGGTTGTTGGACTGGTGGAACAGTTGGTATTCAAGCACAAAAGCTAGAAAATTATTATGGCGCCGTTCCGATTCGCGACATTGGGTATTTAGCAAGTGAAGCTAGAATAACACTACCTTATCAAGATAATACATCTAGCGGAATATTAGCGCTAACTACTAACTATTATGAATTTATTCCAGAAGAGGAATTAGACTCAGACAATCCAACAATATTATTAAGCCATGAAATAGAATTAGGCAAACGCTACGGTATTTTATTAACTACAACTGCTGGACTTTACCGCTATCAAATTCATGACATTGTAGAAGTTACAGGGTTTTATCAAAAGGCGCCGTTACTAGCATTCATTCGTAAAAGTCAGGATATGACTAATATGACAGGCGAAAAAATGCACGTCAATCATATCTTGATGGCAATGGAAACAATAAGACAAAAATATAACTTACCAATAGTAACATATAGATTTACACCTGATATTGAAAATCAGCGTTACAAAATTTATTTAGAACTAGATTTAGAATTAACACAAGCCATACAAGAAAATCTCTTACAGCAAATAATTACAGCAATAGACTTGCAACTGTGTAATGTCAACTGCGAATACAAACAAAAGCGACAATCAAAACGATTACATTTGCCATGTTTATATATAATGCCTCCCGGTTGGTCAGAAGCAGAAACAAGAAAAGAAATAGCAAGTAATAAACGAAACGTCCAATATAAATGGAAAATACTTTGCCATGAAAATAATAAAAATTTATGAAAAATTACCCTTTTACCTTATGGCTTCTTAGCTTACTATTTTTCCTTCGAGTCCTTGGTCAAATTTTAGTAGCATATTTCAACGTTTCATTTCTACCACCAATGCCTCATTGGTACTCAGGATTGCTACCCTATCCAATTCTACTACCAACACAGATACTAATTATAATATTACAAATAAAAATCAATACAGATATCTCTAGAAATAAAGGCTTTTTCGCAAAACCAAGACGTAAATTCGGCAAGTTGCTTCAATGGTTCAGCTACCCATATGCTGTTATCATGGCTATACGATATGTAATAACTATGTACTTATATCCAGAACGTCGTTGGTTTGGAGAAGGAACTATTCCGATTATTTTTCATTTTGTGCTAGCTGGATATTTATTTACTTGGGGAAAATTTTCTGCAAGATGGCAAGAAAAAGAATAAAAAAAATACTTATAGTTACTTTCGCTTTGCTCGCATTGCTGACTACAATTATCATCGCAGCATTTCCAATACTGGCGCCTTTTTTCTTAGCTTCACAATTAGGATTTGGTTCTGCTCAATATAGAGTTTGGGTAGAGTATAGTGTTCCTCTTACTGCTTCTGATGGTGTGAAGCTAGTAGCAAATATTTCCCATCCACAACAACTTGAAAAAACTCCGACTATTTTAGTACGAATACCTTATTCTAAAAATTTTACAAATACTACGTTTGCCAATGTCGTTGGACGCATGTGGGCAGCGCGCGGTTATACTGCTGTAATTCAAGGAACAAGAGGACGCTACGAATCTGGAGGGGAATATTTTCCATTTAAAAGCGAAAAGACAGATGGAATAGAAACTTTAGCTTGGTTAGAAAAACAGCCTTGGTATAACGGCAAAATTGGCATGTGGGGTGGTTCGTACTTTGGATATACACAATGGGTTTTAGCGGATAAAGTAAATCCTGGTTTATCAGCGTTAATTTTGCAAATTTGTAGCACAGATTTTCATCGTATGTTTTATCCTGGAGGCGCCTTTTCTCTAGAAAGCGCTTTATATTGGGCAGTTACCAGCTATGGCAAACAAGATAATCCTGCATCTGAGGAAGTTTTAAAACCAGGATATAAAGGTTTTCCCCTAATTAAAGCAGATGACCGAGCAGTCCAAGATATTCCATTTTTTAACGACTGGGCAAGTCATCCAGAAAAAGATGAGTATTGGAAAACGATAGATGGTGAAAATAGAACTAACACTTTACAGGCGCCTGCGTTATTAATGGCAGGATGGTACGACCCATTCTTACCCACCCAAATTACAGACTTTCTCAAAATTAAAAGCGAAGCTAAACCTCTTGTTGCTAAAAACACTCGTTTAATTATTGGTCCTTGGGCACACGCGCGCACCGTTACTTTTCCCAATGGTTACACACCTCGCAACTACCGTCTCGAAAGTTTGGCGCCAACTATTCCCTGGTTCGATGAGCATCTACTCGATAATCCTAAATTAGAAGCTCCGGTACAAATTTATGTAATGGGTAAAAATATATGGCGCCAAGAGCAAGAATTTCCTTTAGCCCGCACTATTTATACAAAACATTATTTACACAGTAATGGTAAAGCCAATACTCTTAGCGGTGATGGGATATTAAATCTAACACCACAATACACAGAAATACCAGATACTTACATATATAATCCATTGAACCCAGTACCAAGCGCAGGGGGTACAATGCTTGGCCCACGCGCTGGAATTGAAAGGCAAAACGATATAGAAAATCGAAATGACGTTTTAAATTACACAACAGCACCTTTACAAGAAGATATTGAAGTTACTGGGGCAATACGTCTAATTTTATACGTGTCAACAACGGCGCCCTCGACGGACTTTACAGCAAAACTCGTTGATGTTTATCCCGATGGTTCCGCTTACAACGTTTCTGAAGGAATAATCCGCAGACAATACACTTCAAAGCAACCAACTCAAATAGAAATTGAACTATGGGCAACAAGTCAGGTTTTCTTCAAAGGACATAAAATCAGGCTAGAAGTATCTAGTAGTAATTATCCGCGATTTGACCGCAATCCAAATACTGGGCACCCAATTGCCACGGAAATTAACCCAGTTACCGCAAAACAAGTTATTTACCATGACCAGAAGGCGCCTTCATATCTTGTACTACCAATTATTCCTAACTATACGTAATTAACGAGAAATCCAATGCTTGACGCAGAAATCTCAAGCTATACGAAGAGTGATTAAATTTACATGAGTTCCTGAGTCAAAATCAAGAAACTTTAGGTATAATTATCACTCCAGCAATTAAAGGCGCCTGCAACTGTGATTGCCATTTATCCCGGAAGTTTTGACCCCGTAACACTGGGGCACCTCGATATCATCCAGCGTGGTGCGAAGCTGTTTGAACGAGTTATTGTAGCTGTGCTACGTAACCCGAACAAAACACCTCTTTTTACAGTGCAAGAGCGAATTGAACAAATTCGTAAATCAACCAAGCATCTACCAAACGTTGAAGCTGATAGCTTTGATGGGCTGACTGTAAACTATGCCCAAATGAGAAGAGCGGGAGTACTACTGCGGGGATTGCGTGCAATTTCTGATTTTGAAGTAGAACTTCAGATGGCACATACCAACAAAACGCTCTCGACCCAAATTGAGACTGTTTTTTTGGCAACATCAAATGAATATAGTTTTTTAAGTAGTAGTGTGGTAAAAGAGATTGCAAAGTTTGGTGGCTCTGTCAATCACCTTGTTCCTCCGCACGTTGCCCTAGATATATACCAATGCTACGCCCACAAATACCAATCGAACCAGAGCATAACGGAAAACATCCCATCCCTCACGAATCCTCCAATGGACACACTGTTGGAAATTCACAACCAGACGGAGATGGATGTTTAAATATTCAGCAATCACTCGACCATTTTGAGGAAATGATTATTGCTGGTTTCCGGATTCCATTTACTAAACGTACCGTAGTGGATGAGGAAAAACTATTTGACCTACTTGATTATATTCGTTCGACGTTACCAGCAGCGTTTAACGAAGCAACGGTTATAACCCAGCAAAGAGAGGAAATTTTGCTCGAAGCAGAAGAGTATGGACAGCGTATCGTCGATGCTGCTCAAACCAAGCGCGCGCAAATTTTAGAAGAAAGTGATATTATTCGCTCTGCAGAACACGAAGCTTTAGAGTTAAAGCGGAAAGTTCAGCTTGAGTGTGAATTATTAATGCAGCAAACTCTCGAAGAAATTGACCTGAAACGTCGTCAATGTCAACAAGAAATAGAACAAATGCGAGCCGAAGCTATGGCAGAAGCCCAACAAATAGAACAAGGCGCCGATGATTATGCTGATAGTGTTCTCGAACACATCGAGCAAGATTTAAATGAAATGACACGTATTATCCGTAATGGGCGCTCTTCACTCAATGCATCGAGATTACCACCAAAGAAAAAGTAATAAAAAGGAAAAAATTCGTAGTAAGCACTTTAGTGCTTTAACTTGAGTGCTTACTACGAACATATCCTAACGGGGCAACTTTACACTCTTACAGGAAGCTTGATTATAAACTCCGACCCTTGCCCCAGTGTCGAATTTACCTCAATAGTTCCATTATGTTTTTCTATGATAATTTGACGAACAATTGCCAAACCTAACCCAGTACCCTTACCTACAGGTTTGGTAGTAAACAGGTGTTCAAAGATATGTTGTTTAACTTCCTCTGTCATCCCTACGCCATTATCTTTAATTATAATTAAAACAAACTTTTCATCTGGGTTAATCTTAGTAGTAACAGTAATCGTATTAGGATTACTTTGAAGCTCATTAAAACTTATTCCAGCATTAGACTCCTCCAAGGCATCAATAGCATTAGCAATTAGATTCATAAAGACCTGACCAAGTTGTCCAGGAAAACATTGTATTGTTGACAAATTTCCATAGCTTTTTACTATTTGTATTTCTGGACGAGTTGCTGATGCTTTTAAACGATGTTTAAGAATCAAAATTGTACTATCAATAACTTCATGTATATTACTTGCGATAGCTTTCTGAGTATCTGCACGAGAAAATGTTCGTAAACTCATACTAACATCATAAATGCGATTTACACCTTCTTGCATCGAATCAATTAATCTGGGTAAATCTTCGCGCACGTATTCTAGATCTATTGCTTTTATTTTTTTAGTAATTTCTGCTATTGGTTGGGGATAATAGTTTTGATATAAATCAATTAATTCTAATAGGTCTTGCACGTAATCTGAAGCGGGTTGTAAGTTTCCAGTCAAAAAACCAATAGGGTTGTTGATTTCATGTGCAATACCCGATACCAAATTACCCAAAGCAGACATTTTTTCACTTTGTACCAATTGCAACTGCATCTGCTTGAGATCGGAAAGCGAAGATTCTAATTGTTTGCCATAGTTTTGTGCTTGTTGATACAATTGGGAATTCTCTAAAGAAATTGCGACCTGAGATGTAATGAGATTGAGAATATTAATGCGATCACTTGTAAATGTTCCTGTTGCTAGATTATTTTCTAAATACAAAATACCGCTAAATTTACTCTGATAGAAAATAGGAGAGCATAGCACAGACTTAGATTGAAAACGCTGTATATAAGGGTCTGATTGAGAAATTACCTCAGAAACAGCATTATCTAATACTAAATTTTCCTGGGTTCTGGCAACATAATTAATTAAAGAAATAGGAATGTCTTGGCTTATATCAACAGGGGTTGATTGCAAGATTACCGATGCTTCCTGGATTTTGATTGCCTCAACGAATAATTCATCGTTTTTGAGTAATATTAAACAACCTTTTTGAGCCGCAGCATTTTCCAGAATAATCTGTAAAAGTTTCTCTAATAACTTATCTAGGATAATTTCGCTACTTATTGCTTGAGAAGCTTTTATAACTGTTGCTAAATCCAAAATATTATGATTACTAGTTGTTGTGTCCGAAGAACTTGTTTTTGTAGCGGTGATAGTTTTAGTTAAGTCTAGCGTTAGTTGTTTAACATATTCACTGCGAATTATTAAATTGGGATAGCGTTCATCCAAATCTTTTACCTTGGCTATTGCACCCCAGCGAATGTAGCCATAGTAGGCATCTGTCATATATACTTTAGCAATTTTTTCTTTGCCTAAATCAAGGTAAAAACATGCTGCAAGCTCATTTGCTAATGCTTCTTCTTGAGTGTATTCGTTTTCTTTTGCTCCGGAAATCGCACTATCATACAAACGCATTGCTAATAAATCTTTACCCCAAAATTTTGCTTTTTCTGCTTCTACTAATTCATATTTATGTTTGAAATTCTCTGGTGCATGTTTAGCCCATTGCTTCATTTGCTTCTGATTAGCTATAACCTGATTTAGATGTTGTTCTTTT
This sequence comes from Dulcicalothrix desertica PCC 7102, assembly GCF_003991905.1. GTDB lineage: Bacteria > Cyanobacteriota > Cyanobacteriia > Cyanobacteriales > Nostocaceae > Dulcicalothrix > Dulcicalothrix desertica. The sequence goes on from NZ_RSCL01000005.1 coordinate 48,991, forward strand.
TGTCCAGCAGGTAAACCAGATCGCAAATCAGCTAGTAGCGATAGTGAATAATAAAAAGTATTTACATAATATAAGAAAAGACCTATATTGTTTTGATGAATTTTAGATGTTATTTCTGCATTTTTTATGGCTGATTTGTAATCGCGGGAAAAGTATGATAGTAATGTTTTACATGAATATAAGTACCCTTGATAAGAAACATTTTTTTCGACTTCAGATATCATGGTTAATTCATTAAATACTTCACCATGTAAGACGGACATATGTGATAAATCTTCTTGTAAGTTTAAAGAAGTTTGTCTGAAAATACTCAAACCCACAGCTAGGGCTTCAATTTTTAACTTGCGCGCTAAATCTATATAACTTCGGAATTTATGATCTAGTGATTCTAAATTTACACCTTTAAAATATAAATTCAAAGCTTCAATAGTACCGCAATAACTACCAAATTCTATATCTCCATTTTCTAATCCACTATGCATTCCCTCTAATAGGTCTTTATTACTTTCTTCAATAGGGTCTTTTACATACCGAATCATTCCATTAAAGATAAAGCATATTTTTGCTTTCAAGGGACTTAAATTTGTTTTTAAGACTAGCTTTGTTGCTAATTTTCCAAATTTATAACCTGTTTCGATATCACCAAGCTTGTCACATAATATTGAACCATAAACACCGTAGCCAAAAGCTGAAATCGGAGAATTTCCATATTCTATTGATAGCCGAACCATTGCAAAAATTGCGATTGCAAATAGTAATGAAGAACCGCTTTGCGAAGCAGCATTAATCACAAACATTAAAATTGGCATTGCTGCTAGCTTGTGAGGGTCGATCATTTCTGGTTTCAGAATTAACTTTTCTATTTTTATTCCTTCCAATGCTGATTTTGTTTTCAATAATGCCTCAACAAAATCAGATTCACAAGGATGATTAGGCAGGTGTATACCTAGTTTTTCTAAAAATTTTAATCCAATTTCTATAACTGTAGACATTTCATTTAATGTCATACACATTTGCATTTTTATTTGATATATTCTCGCCTGATCTGTAATATTGTTAGCTTGTTCTAAAGTAATGTTTATTAAGTCATTACACTGACCAAAATTACCTGTTATAAAAGCTGATTCGGCTGCTTCTATATGTAAATTTGACATTAATTCATAATCTTTGCACCAACTATCTATTGATAAAAGTTGTAAGGCTACATTTAAATATTTTGTAGATGCTTCATAAGCAGCAGATAGCTTTGCTTTTTTAGCAGCTTGAAGATTTAATTTTGCTAGTTCTTTTTTCTCAGATTGTAAGCTAAGTAAGTCTACACCGTAATTTAGCTGGTTAACGATATCTAAAATATGTTCTGTTAATGATTCTGATGGTGTCTGTTCTAAAAGTAAATTACCTATTTTTACATGAGTTTTTTGTTTTTGAGTATCGGGGATCAAAAAGTAGGCTGCTTGTTGAACTCTATCGTGTAAAAATTTATAAACTACTTGTTTGGCATTAAAACTAAAATAAGCTGATTCTTCTTGATTAAAGGCTAAAGGAATACGATAAGAGTCATTTAAAGGTAAAATCAGCCCGGATTGTAAAGCAGCATCAAGCTGATTTGCTATAACTATAGTATTTTCTTCTGTTACAATAGAAAGTACGTCTAGAGTAAATCTATTACCTATACAAGCTGCAAATTTTAGTAATTCCTGTGTTGTTTCTGGCAGGTTTTGAATTCTACTAGCTACTATTTCTACAACACTTTTATCGGTGATGCCAATTGCTTGTATTTCTTCTATATCCCATTTCCAAGAAATACTATTAAAATCAAACTCTAAAAGTTTTTCTTGATCAAGTGCTAGAAGTAATTGAGTCAGGAAGAAAGGATTACCTGCCGTTTTATGATAAATTAGCTCTGCTAATGTATATATTTTTGTAGTTGTATCATTCAATGTACTAGCTATTAATTGAGTTACATCATCTAAACCGAGTTCTTTTAAAACAATATTATTAACAATGATAGATTTTTGTTGAATTTCATTGACTGTTTGAATTAGTGGATGGGTTGGACTAACTTCATTATCTCGATAAGCACCAATAATTAGTAGATATTTACTATCAGAATTTGTAATCAATGTTTGCATTAATTTTAATGTAGCGGAATCTGCCCATTGCAAATCATCTAAAAAGATAACACAAGGGTGATCTTGCTGCGTAAAAACACTGATAAACTTTTGCAAGATACTATTAACGCGGTTTTGTGATTCGGTTGATGTTAGCTGCGATACATCAGGTTGTTTTCCTATAATTAGTTCGACTTCGGGAATAACATCAATAATGACTTGTCCGTTTGAACCAACAGAAGCTAAAATTTTATGGCGCCATTCTTCAAGTTTAGAAGTAGATTCTGTTAGTAGTTGCCGTATTAATGCACTAAAAGCTTGTATTAAAGGTGCATAAGGAATATTGCGTCGAAATTGGTCAAATTTCCCGCTGATAAAAAAGCCTTTAGCACGAGTAATCGGTTTATTAACTTCGTTGACGACAGATGATTTACCAATTCCTGAATAACCAGAAACTAAAACTAATTCACGACTTCCTGTACTAACTCGTTCAAAAGCTTCTAAAAGTAAATTAACTTGAGCTTCTCTCCCATATAACTTTTGTGGGATAAGTAACTGACTTAAAATATCTAAACGACCGGGCGTAAAATCAGAAATTTTGCCTGTTGTCTGTAGCTGTTTCCGACATATCTCTAAATCAGCTAATATCCCCTTAGCTGTTTGATAGCGGTCTTCAGCATTTTTAGCCATTAGTTTTTTAACTAACGCGACAATCGCACCAGGTACTTCTAAATTTAATCTCTCTATCTCAGTAGGTTGCTGGGCAATATGACAATAAACTAACTCTAGTAAGTCTTGATTTTGAAAAGGTAATTGCCCTGTCAACATCTCATAGAAAGTGACACCCAAAGAATAAAAGTCAGTGCGGTAGTCTAAAGAACGATTCATTCTCCCAGTTTGCTCTGGAGAAATATAAGCCAAAGTTCCTTCTAGTTGGTTAGGGTTAGCAAGTTGAGGGGTTTCTTTACACAAACGTGACGCAATACTAAAGTCGGTAATTTTTACAACTCCTGTTTCTGGATTAATGATAATATTCCCAGGTTTGATGTCTTTATGGATTATATGGTTAGTGTGTATCGATACTAAAGCCTGTACTAATTGAATTGCAATACTGATAAAACTATTTATCTCTAACTTTTTTGTACAAAGTAGTTGCTTAAGCGATTGTCCATCAAAATCTTCCAATACCAGTGCCAAACGATTTTCATGGGTTTCTAGTCTCAGTACTTTAACAACATCTTTTAAATCAAGATTTTCCGTAACTTTGTACTCGTGCTTCAAACGAGCAATTGCTTCGAGGGAAGGATATTCATCTTTAAGAATTTTGAGGATGACTTTTTGCCCATATAATCGCGATATCCCCCGATAGATAATATTATTGCTACCCTCGTGGATGACTTCAGTTAGCTCATAACCTGGAAGCAACAGAGATGACACCATAATAGAACCTTTTTTACTAGACTTATCTGGATGTTATGTATATTTAGGGTTCCCAGTTTTAAGCATTTTCAATCAATAGTTGTTATTTTTTCTATGATTTTCTATATTTTTAATCGATGTTGCCCGCTTGCCGTCGTGTGCAAGTAGCAAAGGGACAGGAATGTAGGCATCAGGGTAAAAGCGTACATTTCTATTCCATTACTACTTATATAGTATGTATTAAAAATTACATTAAGTTAAATGTCTTTTTCAATACCAATGATAAGCCTAGGGGTAGGGTGTTTACTTTGTGTATAAGCCTTAGAAAAAAGTTCATGCAGTTTTTGTGTCTCGTGGCGCCAGCGTAAAAAGCTTATAAAATCAGGATTTTGGGCTTTACTACTGAACACAATACTTCGATTAGCCAAATTATACCGCGCATTATAACAAAATCAACACCCTAGCCTAGGGGCATATGAACACAGGTTCTTTAGTTACATCTCGAACAAAATTAGGTAAATAATGACCTAGCAGGGTTGTATCAAACTTTGGACATTCGATACCGAATTGTGCGATAGCTTTTGAGGTATTATCCGCCCTAAATATAGGTGTACAGTGATGTACCTCTAGAATAGTGCTACGATTTTGGTACACTTTTTCCTGTAGAAATGAGATTAAGGGATGTATTGCGTTTTGAGGTGATATGCTGGAGAGCGCATTCAGCCAATTTTTGAGTGAAACGCTTTCCACTGAATAACCCAAAGAATTAATTACCTTAAATATACGGTCATTACTTAACTCATGCTCCCGTGGAAGAAGAATATTATAATTTTTACTTGTATGGTCGGCATCTAAACTAATATGGGCAATAACAGTAGCAACATAGTCTACTGGTACGGGATTCCAATATTTTAAGGGCAGGTACGGGCATAGTCCCATTTGAGTACAACCTGTGACAAAACGATAAAACATATCGTCACGGTTAATCACTCCTGTTTTTTGCTCGTGTCCGGAAATAAACCCAGGACGATAAATAGAAACTGCTAACCCTTTTTCTCTAGCCATATGTACCATATATTCGGCAGCCCATTTTGCTCGAACATAGGCATATTCTACCGACATAATCGGTGCTGTAATACTAATGTTTAGATCTTCTGAAACTTCTTCTATACCCAGCAAAGAAGTTGTCGAGCCGTAAACTGCTAAAGTCGATACATAATGCAGTATTTTATGGCGCCTATATGATGCGAAAGAGATAATGTTCGCAGTACCTTCAATATTAGGCTTTTTCATTGCCGAATAAGGTTTGATATAGTTAGTATCAGCGGCTACATGGTAAACGCAATCAATTTCTTCAGCTAGTTTATTATATATATCTACGGGTAGCTGTAATTGTGGTTGTTGTATGTCTCCAGTAATGACTACCACCTGAGATAGTTTTAAGATTGGTAACTGATACTTAATAAAAGTAGTGCGAAGTCGAAGAAGTGCCTCTGTATAATCTTCTGCTCGCACCAAGCAGTATATTTTCTGATAGCGACCTTTTTGAAGTAACTCATGTAACAAATGAGAGCCAAGATAACCTGTTACACCCGTAACCAATGCACAATTGTATTTAACTTGCTCTGGTTGTTGCCAAGACGTATGTAATTCTAAAGATAATTTCGCATCGTCTAAATAAAGATGCCTATCATTATCCATTACATCTTCGGTTTGAAGATGGTACCGTTCTAGTAATTTAGCTAAATCTAATGGTGTGGCATATTCGTAAATTAAGCGAGAAGGAATTTTGACCCCAAAGTCACGAGCAATTGCAAACAATAAATGGGCAACACACAGCGAGCTACCACCCATATGAAAGAAATTACTATCGGGTGTGCAACTTCCCGGAGTCAAAAATAAGGTTTCGTCAAAAATTGCGGCTATTTTAGTTTTATTGTCTTTTATATCGATGTCAAAAGATGGCGCCTGTTGCAGTTCTGGTAAAGCGTTGCGGTCTACTTTACTGCGATTAGGTAACAAAGGTAATTCGTCCATAAAGACGAAGCGGGTAGGAACCATATATTCTGGTAGTTGTTCTGCAACAAAACGCTGTAGGTGCTTTTCTGTAATAAACTTACCCGCACGGGAAACAATATAGGCAACAAGCATCGACATACCGTAGTTTTCAGGTAAATCTGAGTTTGTTGTTTGTGTTCTAATCGCTTTGACTGCTGCTGAAAGTACATCTGGGTGCTGTGTCAGTAAGCTTTCAATTGCCTCTACTTCTACACGGTTACCACGAATTTTCACCTGATTATCAATTCTACCAACAAAATGCAACAGCCCTGGCTTATCGGTATCTTCATAAACAATATCACCAGTTTTATATATCTTACCCGAACTGTAAGGATTATCTAAGAAACGAGTACTTGTTAACTCAGGTTTATTCCAATAACCTACAGCAATACCTACACCACCTACATACAGTTCACCTTTTTCACCTGCGGCACAAAGTTTAAGTTCTTCATCAAGAATATAAGTTTCTACATTAGGTAATGCATAGCCTATAGGCATACTAATGTCATCCGCATTAAAGGCATACATTGTTCCGTAGATAGTTATTTCTGTAGGCCCATAAACATTAAACAACTTGGTAGTCGATGAAATCCATGACTTGGCGAGCGATAACGGACAAGCTTCACCACCAACAATAATTAATCGTAAATCAGAAAGCTCATTGCGGAACTGTGTCAAGGTTGCCAATACAGAGGGAGGCAAAATCATCATTTGTACCCGATGTTTAGCTATAAAGCTTGCTAAAGGTTGACCCGGAAGCATTTCCTCCCTAGCTCCTAACACTAACGTTGCTCCACTACATAGCGAAATTGCGATTTCTGCTATTGATGAATCAAAGCTAATAGATGCAAACTGAAGTATTCGTGACTTAGGTTGAATATCATAAATATCGCAACTGGCAAGAGTATGATTTAGTAAACCACGGTGAGCGATTGCAACTCCTTTGGGTGTACCTGTAGATCCGGAAGTGTAAATGATGTAAGCAAGTTGGTCAGCTTCGACTGTTGGTGCAGGACTTGAGACATCTTGGTTTTGCCATACCTCCTCAGAGTCAAGAAAGCACATACGCCCATTTAAACTACTCTGCCGCAGCGCTGGTTCAATGTCAAAGGCAAATTTTCGAGAAGTTAAAATCGTAGTTAATTTGGCATCAGCCACTGTGTAACTCAAACGCTGACGGGGTAAATCTGGGTCGAGGGGAACAAAAGCAGCACCTGCTTTCAAAATTGTATAGATAGCGATGACCATTTCAAATGAAGGTTCCACACACAACCCAATTAAAGTATTAGGCTTCAGTAGACCTTGTGCTGTCAAGTAATTGTATAAACATTCTGCTCGTTGGTGAAACTCTCTGTAAGTTAATTGTTGTTCTCCAAATACCAACGCTACACTATTTGGATACTGTTGGAAAATTAACTCAATAAGAGAGACAATTGTGTAATGCAATTGTAGGTTTTGATTGTTCATTTAACTATTATTTAGCTTCTCTTTACACAGCTAATAAAAATCGATTTTAAATATGAAATTTTGGCAACAACACTGAACTTATGATGACCCTTAAAATTTTATTTATAGTCCTAATTAAATACATTAAACCATTACAAAAATCAAATTGATAAGCCAGAAACTACGTAATTTAATTTAAATTAATCTTGAAGAGAATGCAGTTATTAGCTGCATAGTTATTACATAATTATAAATTTATCAAGAATACAGGGCAACGAAGGGCGAGCAGTATGTAATTTATTACCGTAAAACTACGGAAAACGTCTGAAGGCGACCAACCGCGAAGTGTACCATGAATAAAATTGAGAAAATTGGAAAGAATCCAAACTGCATTATAATTACAACTAATTTATTATTCAATTGCCATACTTGTATTGAGTAAACTTGACTTCCCTAGTGCAGCGTGGCGAAAATAACTATCCAGTCGAAAAAGCTTAAAAAGCAAATTATTCAAGAACAAGGTTGGTAGTTTACAGATAAAGAATAAATAATAATCTTTATTTGAATTTATTTTATGTGTATTTACTTATTTAGTAAATGCATTAAATTTTGTTGGATCAGTAAAATTACCTTATTTTTTAAAAACGTGACATTCCAAAATATAGCAGTTATTATATAGTTTAATAAATCACTTGTTAAAAACCATTATTTCATGTGATATTAAGTTGAATGGCAATTCAAAATAAAATATCAGTTAACCAGCCTAAAATCGGCAAATTTATTTACGAGCTTAGGCTTTCTATGGGATTGACACAAGAAGAGTTTGCGGTTGTTCTTGGTGTTACATTTCCTACTGTAAACCGTTGGGAAAACGGGCATACTAAACCCTCTAAACTTGCTGTACAGCAAATTGAGGCTTTGGTTGCAAAGCTTGGCGAGAAAGGTCAAAAGTTATTGGCTGATTATCAAAAAGATTCCGATTAAGTTTAAAAATTCAGCAGAATAAAACATTTTTCACTGCATATTGAGAGCAGATGTATCGAAATAATTAATCTTCGATGTTAATTTCTGCTGTCAGCATAGCAGTTTGAAAATGCCTGGAGCGCTTTATGGATGTTAAATTGGGTGTCAAATACTTAAAGCATTGGGTTAAATATGGGTCAATACCGGGCATTATTGCTTTTGCTCTAATGCTAATTTATTACTCAGGCGCCGCAAAAGCTCAAACTACTCAAAAAGGTGGAATTGACTGGATTGTGGTAGTAGATACTTCTGCTTCAATGCGTGGTGTCAATGGTACAAAAAACATTTTTGGGCAAGTTAAAAATTCTATTAATGAATTTATTAACACGGCTCAGATAGGCGATACCGTCACTATCTACACTTTTGATAGAGATGTTACCTTACAAACTGAAAATGCTCAAATTACGAGCAATCAAGACCGAGGCAAGCTTAAACAAATAATCCAGACACTTCAAGCGGATGGTATGCGTACACATACAGGTAAAGCAGTACAAATAGCACTGCAACATTCTGCTATGTTAAACGCGCGTCCGGATGCTCTCGGCCGTAGTGTCAGTATAGTGTTTTTAACTGATGGGCAAGAGCAAGTGCAGGGTATTCCAAATCCTGTTCCCATCCCTAGTAATGCTCAATTTTTACGCCAGCAGCAATGTAAACCTTACATATTTTTTGTGTCTCTTGGGTTAAAGGAACACGAAAAGCAGCTTAATGACTTTGCCAATAACCCAGCGCTGTGTGGAAAGGGAAGGGTATTACGTGACCCTGGAGAAGTACAGTTAAACCAACTAGCTCAAAATATTCGACCTGTTCTAGTCCAACCCAAACTAGATGTAAATTTACCCACTGCTAATTTAAAACCAGTATTACCTGGAACAACTACTGAACCGTTTAATATAACTGGCATTAGTAATGTAAACGTTGAGGTAAATTTGCAACTTGAAGCGTCGCAAGGTGGCATTCGCTTGATTTCACCTGGTAGCACAATCAACCTAGCAGCTAATCAACCAACACCTATTCCCGTCCGTTTACAAATTCCAGAAAATATACAAGCAGGCGCCAGCAACTTACGTTTAGTTCTAAATCCTGTAAACTATAAAGTGGCGCCTTCTAAAATAGACCTACCTGTAACTATTAAATCAGAACTCTTTGTCCAACCTGCTTCTCTAGATTTTGGCTCAGTAGAAACAGGTAAAACGACAGCAACTCAAACTTTACTAGTCAAAAGCAATATATCTGGAACCGCAAAATTACAGATAGATGGAACTAAAGATGTTTCTGTGCCAGCTTCAATAACATCTATATCTTTACAAGCAGGAGAGACAAAAATTCCTGTGCAGTTAGAAGTTAATGATAACAGTTTTGAAGGCGCCCGTAACTTCACATTAGTATTGACCCCTGATAACCCAATTGTAAGCTCCACTAGTACAAAAGCTCAAATACATATTTTTATGCCAATGTGGCGAAAAATAGTCCTGTGGACGCTTTTACTACTGCTGGTATTGCTAATTGCTTTAACAATAACTTGCTTAATTCAGCGCAAAACTCCCTTTGAATTGCTCCAAGATTTTCGTAATCGCAAATACTTAGAAGGGGCACTTTTTGTACTGGAACCAATACCAAAATCCTCGGAAGACGAAGAAATTAGTCTGACTCACCTCCACAAAGTTCAAGTGCAGCTGAGTAATATAATACCAGCAATTGCTGCTACTAATTCCGATGCCGAATTATTCTCTGTCTGGCAATTAGGCAAAAAAAATATCTATTTACGATGTTTAAAAGGTGTAATTTTTGTCAATACTAAGGAAGTAACTACTTCTGAACTCTACGATGACGATGTAATCGAAATCGGTAAAGTCAAGCTGCAATTTAACTGGATTGAGCATCAACGTCCCTTTGAAGTCAGTAGCGGGGAAGATGCCTATTAATTATTCAACTAATTATTCAACTATTAATAATGTGAGAGGATATTAAATGTCACGTCCTACTGTTGTTTTTCGTCCTACTGTTGTAATTGGGTTAGGTGGTACAGATTATGAAGTTGTACTCAAGCTTAAAAAGCGCTTTATAGACGCTTACGGTTATGTACCAGAAATTATTCGTTTCCTTTCTATTGATACTACCGAAAATATCAAAGAACGGGAAAAGTCACCAGATGGCAACAAGGTTATTTTAGAACCAAATGAGCTTTATGCAATATCTGTAGCAAATCCAATACCTTACACACGTAACGATAATATTGCTGAATGGTGGCCTAAAGACATTCCAACATCTAGTTTAATCAGTGGCGCCGGACAAATTCGAGCTCGTGGAAGGTTAGCGTTATTTGCAAAAGTGGGCGACATAAACGGTTTAATCGCTCAAGCAATTAACACTGTACGCGAAATTCGTACTTCTGCACAAGCATTTTCAGACAACTTTCAAGTTTCCAATCGCGATGGCGTCGAGATTTTCATTGTTGGCAGTTTAGCTGGGGGAACAGGAAGTGGGACGTTTTTAGATATAGCATTTTTAGCTCGGCAATATCTCAATAGCTTCTCTAATATTACGGGAGTATTTGTTTTACCAAGAGTGTTTGCGAATCTTCCTCAAACTCATTTAGTCAAGTCAAACGCTTATGGCGCCCTCAAGGAAATCGAACATTTTTGGGGCTTGACACCATCCAATGCAATTGAAATAGACTACGGTGTAGCAAAGGTGAGAGCCGACCGTCCCCCGTTTGATGCCGTGTTTTTAATTGATGGTGTTAATAAAAAAGGAACTGTTGTTTCGCGTCCTGATGATTTGCAGAATTTAGTCGCAGATGGTTTATATGTCCAGATTGGTTCTCAAATAGGTCTAGACGCTGCTAACGTTGCCGATAATATTCGCGCTTATTTAGCAACTGGTGAAAAAGTTCGAGGACGCAAGATAAATTACTGTAGTTTTGGCTTCGCTACTCTAACTCTGCCAGTACAACAGTATGAGCGAATGAAATTAGAGGACGCTCAAAGCTTGCTTAAGAACGAGTTGATGGCACCTACACTGTCTGTTGATATGGATAGCGAAGTCGCACGTTTTCTGATTGACTCTAATTTAACAGAAGCTGCTACTGTTTTAAATGCGTTGACAGAAAGTGAGCATGGAGGACAGTTTAAACAAGAGTTTAGAATTGGCGAAATGCGTTATGACCGTACAGCGTTGCCAACAATAAAAGAACTTTACAAGCGTCAGTCAGACCAAATGGAGCAACGAGCAGCAAAAGAACTAATAGCAAATTTTTCTCGCTTAGAGCAAGTTACAACTGGCGCCATAGAAGCATGGTGGGAGCGTGCTTTCAACCGTCCGAATGGTCTAGCTTATACTTTAAAATTTTTGACTCAACTTTACCCCAAACTTGATGAATTGCAGCAGAGTGTGCAGCGTAAGTCACAGGAAGCGCAATCTAGTTTTAACGCATTAAAATTAGAGCCACAAGAAGAGAAAATTAAACAAGCAGCAGAAGCACTTTTCTCAAATAAGAATAATATTCAAGCAGCTTGTCAAAGATATAAAGAGCGTGCTGACCAAAAATGGAAAATTTACATACATTGGAAACGATGTGACAAAGCTGCTGAACTTTTCGGTATACTGCGAGCGAAAGTAGAGGAAATTAAAGAAAAGTGCCAGCGTATTCACAGCAATCTAGATAAAGTTTACAGAGATATAGAACAAAGTTATAGCGAAGTTAACCGTCAAGCAACTAACGATAATCCTTTTATCCATACAATTGCCCGCGTCAATTTGCAATCAAAACGTCCTAAAATTAGTGGCGAAGACTTTATTCGTTGGTATAGAGAACAATCTGAAACCTTAACTAAGTGGTCAGATAAAAAAGCTACTGATGTTAAAAATGAAATAGTGGCATTTTTAGACGAGATTTACCATCCACTCACTAATATGACTGTTGAGCAAGTTTTGGCAGATAGTAACCCAGAAGATGCGGGAGAAGATTTGCAACAACTTGGCAGACTAGCAGTACCTCTATGGCAATACGACGATGCGGAAATACCGACTCAGCAGCAGCACATAATCACAGAGTTTTACTATTACGGAGTCGAAAGTAACAACACTATTTTTAGCAGTCCACCTCTTTCGAGTCGTTTACCAAAAGGAAGAACTAATCCTGCTTTTGTACCAACGGGTGAACCCCATAAGCTTACACTGTTCCGAGTTGAAATAGGTGTTCCATTATTTGCCTTTAACGGAATGAAGGATATGGAGCAAGCTTACCTAGACCCAAATAAAGTCTTCAAACACTGAGACCGTAATTGGACAAACCTTCCTAATCTAGTTCCACCGGAAGATGACGGAGGAGCGCTGCGTTGGTTTGCTTTGGCACTGGCGCCTGACATGTATAAATTAATTGTTAACAAAAATAAAAAATACTTTGTCCATACAGAGCAAGCCCGAAAATTAGAGGATGGAATGTTGCTTTTGGGAGAGAATCGCAAATCAGCATTTAAAGCTTTCAAAAGCAACTTGCCTCTAGTTAACGAAATTGCAGACAAAGTTGAGCATCTTACCCACAAAGACCAAGACACAGCTAAATCTTCTTTGTCGAATTACATTGATTATCTCAATCAGCGTTTAAGGGATTGTCAGGTTGATTCCCAAGTAAAAGAACAGGTAGAAATGGAAATTCAAGAAATAGAAACATACCTAGAAGAATTAGATGTAATTAGCTAATCCTACTTAGCTTTGTGAACTTTGTTTTCCTAGGGTTGAAACCCTAGGCTATTATGGTTTATTTTTTATTCCCATGCCAAAACCAACAATTTTACTAGCACTCGACCCCCATAGTGCCGCATTTTGTGCAGCCATTAAGCGGCAACTCCAAACATCAAGCACAATTCAAAGCAGTTTAATACAGACTTATACTCTAAATTGGGACGGACAAGCTTTTAGCTTTAGTCCTGAATTAAACCAATTCGCTGACACAAGTTTTAACCTCGCACAAACTCATAATAAAACTTCTGCCTCCCAAATCCTTACTTCCTTTACCCAAGCTGCTGGTAAACTGCAAAATCAAGTAATTAACCTACTCAAATCAGTAAATCAATCTCCCGAAGTTATCGCAGCAAAACGCCAAGGACTAGAAATAAGCAGCGGACATCAAATATATCTGATGTTGTCAGCCAGTAATCAGTTAGCTAGAGGAGTCGTTTTTGAGCTAGTACGTTTGATTCGCTGGTTATTTAGTACGCACTCTCCAGATATACCTTACAGTTTAGAAGCTTTACTATTATTACCAGAGTTATTCGCCGAAGTTACAACTGCTGATTACAGTGCTGCATATGCGCTCCTCAAAGAGTTAGATTACAAAATGAATACTGGAGTTGTAGTTGCAGCTAGTCAAAGAGCTACTCCCTTCGATAATTGCTGGCTAATTGATGGACGCATTGGTGAACTTAAAGATAATTTAAGTAGCTATGCTGATACTCTTGCTGGTTTTCTGACTGTTGAGGCACAAACAAGCGGTTTGCTGATAGGCGCCCAAAAAGTGCGTGGTAAAATACCTGCGTACAGTACTTTTGGCTATGGAGAATTATTTTTCCCTAAAGAAATAGCCATGAAGCGTTTAAGTGCTGCCTTAGCTGCTGATATCATGATTAAGCAGTTTTTACCAAAAGTAGAATTTGCTCCAGAAACAAACCGTAAATGGTTATTAGATGCCAAAGAGTTTGTACTAAGCGAAGATTTTAGCGATACTTTTCTTGAATTAGAACGAGATAACGGCAAACCAATTTGGCAAGATTTTAATCCGCGCATTGACATACGTGCTGGGATGTCGAGCGAATATGGAATGGAGTTACAGCGTGCTTATCGGCAATTTGAAAACAAAGAATTACTTTCTTATAAACGCGCACTAGAAAACTCATCTAAACAAGTACAAACAACACTTACCACTTTTTTAGACAATACTATTAATGGCTATGCTGACGCAAGCAAGAGTGGTTTACACGAAGCGGTTATGCTTCTAAACAGGTTGACTTATTTATATTTGGAACTACAAAGCGATGAAGCGCGCGACCAATCTCATAATCTCATTACAGAACTGCGTGCGGCAGAAGCGTTTCTTGACTCAAAGTTGCAAGTGATAATTGACGGCGAAAAGACTAAAGAATTACTTAACGAAGTTTTAGCTTTAAAATTGCAACAGCAACAACTACAAGATAACTTCACTCAAAGTAGCTCAGAAGAACAACAGCAAGAGATACAAACAATTAATGAACAGCTAAGAACAGTAATTACTGAGTATCAAAAAGCATCAAATCTAGAAATTGCACAAGCTAACCAAATTCGTGCGCTCGCTCGCACAAAAGCTCGTGAACAAGCAGAAAAAGCAGTTGTTACTTCACTTTCTCAGCTAACTGCCACTGAAAATCAACTTGAAGCAGCTGTAGATAGAAAAAACGAGTTAATCGCAGAAGAAAAACATTTCCGCAATCAGCATCTAATTATATATCCAACACTTCTTGGCGCCCTATTGTTAGGCTTTGTAATTCTAATAGGAATTTTTAGCCAATCAACACTTTGGTTATTATTACAGAAGATAGGGGAAAACTTAGTTACTTACTTGCTTTGGGGTACAGTAGCAATATTAACTTACTTAGGTTTGGTTTGGCTTAAATATAGCACCACCATTCGTGACCGCTTGTTAAAGCTCCAGAAACAAATTAAACGATTAGAAAGTAGTTTAAAAGCGAACGCAGTAGAACTACGTCGGAGTTATAACGAACAATTAAAGCTAGAGTACGACTTTTATGCTCAAAATCTTCGTGTTGAAACATTAAATTATTTGATTAGAACAGCTAAACAAAGAACTGAGACATTACGTCAAACTCTTGATAATTTCTCTCAAATATACAATAATTTAGTGCAAGAGCGCGAGCAGGCAAAAACAAATTTTTCCGAAACTAGGTTGACTGTTTTAACTGATACTGATATTGATGCATACTATCAAACTTTTCTAGCATCAAATTCAACAGAGAAATTTATTCAAGAAAAAGTTAGTCGCTCTCAGTCATGGAAAATATCTGCCGAAGACTTTAAAAACCAGCTTATCCCATTTGCTCAGAAACAGTTCGATCAACTAAGTAATTTGTCAATAGGTGAAGTATTAAAAAAATCAGATTTAATTTCGGCAAATACTGCCACCTTGCGTTTAAATCAGCTTCATGATAGTGCTAACCTGTTACTGCGACTTCAAGATATTGATACAAACTTAAACCCAACTTCTCAACGTGAAACAAATCTTTGGGTGGCGCCGAAAGATAAAGAGCAAATATTTGGACATTACAGTCGCTTAAGTAGAACTTTAACAGCTTTAGAAGCAGAAGACGAGCTACGATTATGCATTTTGACTCGTTCATTAGGCTTCCCAGCTTATTTTCTCAGTCAAATTGAGTTTTACCGAGACTGCTATGAACGCGCGCAAAGCGAACAAAAAGAGTCAGATGAGCTAGACAATATACCTGATTTAATACCAGATGAAATTGGTTCAAATCGTGAGTTGATATTAGCTTATTCTAGCTTAATGTTAGCAATTGCTCTAAATATAATATCACAATCTCAAGGAGAATATAAAGTCAAAGGTCAATTGCTAGGTGAAGACCGAGAACAAATTGCCTTAGCTTTAGCAACCGAGTTTACTTTTCAAGAGCTATATGAGGAAATTCGAGAAAGTATAGAAGCATTTGAACATGATTTGGTTTACCAAAATTTACAGAAATTAGGTAATACTTTGGCCAATGATTTAACTCGTAATGAGCGTAAAATATTAGATAATTTGAAGAAGGAGTATAATCCTTTGAATTAGGTAAAATAAATTGGGACGGGCAGGAATGCCCATCCCACAATAATTTAAGTTACTTTCTTATTTGTTATTTACGATGTTTCTTTTTGTAATTGTTCAACTTCTGCCACACTTAACCCCGTAGTTTGGCTAATCGTTTGTACATCTAAAACACCAAGCAGCGAACGTGCAATAGCAAGTGCTTTTTCTTTTGCTCCTTCTTCTCTACCTTCTTCTCTACCTTGTTTTCGACCCTTAGCTTCACCATCCTGTTGTGCTTTTAAAATTGCATTTTTGCTATCGTGAAGAAACATTTCTCGTTTTTCTAGCACATCTAGCTCCTTTCTGGTTAATTTGCTTTCTCTTGCAACTTCAAACGCATGATTTATTTCTGGAACTTCTTCCATAGTAGGTGGAACTGACGTAAGTGTGTTTGCTGCTTTCAGAAAGTACAGCCATTTATCTGATAACGTTTCTAATTCGGAAAGTTGTTTGTTGAATTTGGGTAACTCGACGAATACTAGTTCAATATCATCGCTATAATCGGTTAAATCGTCTTTTTCTTTTAATCGGTAGCGAGATATAACTTTATTATTTCCTTCAAACATGTCAAAATCAGTAATAGTCAAGGCTATTACTGGATTTAATAGTGTATAGTCCTCACCAAGTCTAAGCTGAATTGAAAAGGCTTTAGCTGCATTGTATAGCACTCGCTTCTCGAAACCCAACACATTTAAAACCTGCATCTCAATAATAACGGTTTTATTTCCTGTGATAGTCGCTTTTACGTCTAAGTATGAATCTTTCATACCTTTGATGCGCGGCGCCTGATATGGGTCAAGAATTTCTAAATCTAAAATCACTGGTTTCTCCTCATACAAAATCGCATTTAGAAAACCAATTAGAATATCTTTACTTTGTTTAGAACCAAAGATTTTTTTAAAAGCAAAATCAGTTTTAGGATTTATAAAGGTCACAATAAACCATCCCAATTAATAATCTATTTAAGAACAATAGTATCATTTGTATGGGTTATTGGCGCCCTTCTCATGTAATTATTTACTATTATATTGGTGCCTATATAATTATCAAGGGGCTTTAAGAGGTTTTTTTCTTAGCCCCCAAATTCGCGGGGGGGGTTGGGGGGGATGATCACAATGTATAAGTAAAATTATCTACCAACATTCCCGGCGCCATATTTCCCCCTAGTTGTCGCGAGTCATAAGTGCCCACTTCAGGGATAAATTCTTGGAAATTAGTAAAATCAACTAAGTTTTCACCCCAGAATTTATACAGAGTCTCATCAAAGCGCAAATTCTCAATAGGCGCCATAATTTCGCCATTTTCTACCCAAAAGCAAGCATAGCGAGTCATTCCGGTAATACGACCAGTAGGTAAGTCACTCCAATTTAGATAGTGCAAATTAGATACATATAAACCTGTACCTAACTGAGTAAGAATATCATCGAAACTAAGATTTCCAGGACATATTTCTGGGGAACGTAACGACTCATTAGTATTGGCGCCGTTAGCTACTTTGTCATATTCTTTAGCAGTACGGGAATTTACAAGTGTCGAAGCCAAAGTACCTTTTTCGATAACATATAATTCAGGTGCTGCCATTTCACCTAACTCATTAAATCGTGGTACTAAGCCAAGCTGAAAGTTTTCTTTAAGATTTAATAACGGAGAAAGTTGCTTTTCGCCACGCCATAGTAAAGCTAAAG
This sequence comes from Dulcicalothrix desertica PCC 7102, assembly GCF_003991905.1. GTDB lineage: Bacteria > Cyanobacteriota > Cyanobacteriia > Cyanobacteriales > Nostocaceae > Dulcicalothrix > Dulcicalothrix desertica. The sequence goes on from NZ_RSCL01000005.1 coordinate 66,588, forward strand.
AACTATGTCCCTGTTGAATATCCGCTTCGCTAACTCCACCCCATGACAGCATTGATATTAAATCGGAAACTGCTGCGGGAGCAAAATAGGTTCTATATTCTCCTCTTGGTAATTCTTTTGGTGGATGCGCGAGCAATTTTAACTGTTTTTTCGCATCATTTATTTTGCCAATATAACCATTCTCATCCCATTTACTGCCTGCGTAAAACCCTTTTACAGCTTGTCCTTCCGAACTAAAAATCGAGTAGTCTAATGTAAACGAATCTGTGACAAACCAGTGTTTTTGTCCGCAAGAATCAGCATATCCCTTAATAACTATACCACCTGCATAAATACCTGTAAAATCTAATTCATAAACAGGCGTCAATATAGTTGATACAACCGCATCTAATTCTAATAACTTACCAGTATTGACTTCGCTACTAGTATTATTACCTGACGGCAACACTAAATAAGGGTCAATTGGTAAATAAGGTAATTCTTCACGCAATTCTAATAAAGCAGCATATGCAGTTTGCCAATCAATTTCCCAATTTCCTGTAAACGGAAAATGACGATAGCAAGTGCGCTGATTATCCATTAAAGTAAGTTGAACATAGCCATCAGCAACACTACCTGTTTGGCGAACTTTCGCATTATTAAAACGAGTAAATTGACTGCGCTCACTGCTTAATTTAACAGTGAATGCTTCGCTCTCTAATTTCTTAGCTATTAGTGTTTCAACTAACTTATTAAAGCTTGTTTCTAAAGTAGATAGTTCCGAGATACTCATGGGTTGATTTAATTAAGAATTAGGAATTATTGTATGGTGGGCATTGCCCACCTTACGGCACGGAGTATAAGTTTCTATGTACCTCCGCCAAATACTTCAACCGAAGCAAATACACAAACAGGAGAACCATGTCCTACCCATATGGCTTGGTTGGGTTCTCCTTTGCCGCAAAATGGAGTTCCGTACATTTCCCAAGTTGGGGCGCCACCTACCTTAACTAAACTTCCCCAAAATTCGGGAGTAGTCGCGCGGTAGTTAGGATTACGAAGTGTTTTGGTTAATTTCCCGTTTTCAATGAGCTTGGCATACTCGCAGCCAAACTGGAATTTATAGCGACGGTCGTCTATCGACCAAGAACGGTTCGATTCCATATAAACGCCATGTTCGATATCTTTGATAACATCATCAAATGTACCTTCACCCGGTTCCAGATTCAAATTTGCCATGCGGTCAATTGCTGGACGGTTCCACGAACACGCACGCGCACAAGCAACACCAGGTATACCCGCTCGTGCTTGACTTTCTAAACTGCCCACACCTCGTTGCAGTACTCCTTCCTTAATTAAATATTCTCGTGTTGCAACGGCGCCTGTATCATCAAAAGCGTAGCTAGCTATTTCACCCGGTACAGTTGGGTCAAAGGTGATATTCATCAACTTAGAACCATACACCAAATTACCAAAATCGCTCTTCTTAACAAAACTACCACCCGCATAATTGCGCTCATCCCCTAATATTCGGTCAATTTCTAAAGGATGTCCAACGCTTTCGTGAATTTGTAGCATCATTTGGTCAGGCGCCAAAACTAAATTCGTGCGAATATCAGGACACTCTTCGGCGCCGAGTAATTCGATAGCTTCCTCACCAATACGCTGCACACGATGCCAAAGGTGATCATCTTGGAAACGTTCTAATCCACCTTGATATGTATGTGCTTGCCAACCGTTACTAGTACGCTGTTGAACTATTCCAGCATCTTGAGCAGTTGTACCATAATACGTACTAATAAATAGAAATTTTTGATATACTTCCGAACCGTTGCTGCTGACAAACCAAGTTTCTCGGTCGGTAGTTACGACTTCTGCAACAGTTTGAACAATTTTGTCGCTAACTTTGAGTGTTTTGCAGGTGCGGACGAGTATATCATTGATTTCTCCAGAACCAATTGCATCAAAGGGTTGTGTATAAGGAGAAATATATTCACCTACTACTTTTGGACGCGCGGTTGTCGGTGCAAATTTATATACCGACCATTTTTGTGCTGAACGAGCTTGTTTATATGCTGTTTCTGCCGCTAATTGTAAAGCATCATGTTGTAACGAATTTGTTGCAGCATAACCAATACAGCCATCAACTAAAACCTCAACCATTGCTCCTAGAGTGGTTGATTTGCCGTTGCGCTGTGGTATTCCATCACGAACATTTCGCGTAGCAGATGTATCTTTTACTGCTCGAATACCAACCCAATCAGCGGTAATATCAATATTATTTACTGCTTTTGTTAGCTCAGATAACATACAGATTTATTAATTTAAGTAAAAAAGTGTTTTTGGCGCCGACTTACTTTCATAAGTAATAACCTTCTGCTTTTACCAAAAGTAACAGAATTTTGCAACAGATTATGAACGGATGTAACGGATAAACTATCCGCTACATCCGTTACATCCGTTGCCTATCTATGCCAGGTGGTACCTTCTTTGGTATCAATTAACGTGATACCTTGTGCTTGCAGTTCGTTGCGGATGCGGTCGCTTTCAGCAAAGTTCTTGCTAGCTCTAGCTGCGGTGCGTTGTTTAATTAACTCATCAATTGACCCATCGCTTAAGCCAGTACTATTAATTTTGTCAACTTCTAACGTGGCTTCTAAACCAAGAACATGAGCAAGTGTAACTAATGTATGCCAAGCTATCTGTAGTTCTGCGGTGGGGGTTTCAATTTTACCGCCATGTACTAGGATATTACCTTCACGATTCAACTTTTTAGCTAGTTCAAAAAGCACAGCCAAGCTACCTGAAAAATTAAGGTCATCATCCCCACATTCTTCAAAGCGCTGAATTAAACTTTTATCAAGTTGATTTCCATCGTTTGTAAAACCAAGCTTCTCACCAAACTGTTCGCCAAATAATAACCCTTCTTTCAGAGTATTCCAACTATTGACGGCACCTGTAATTGCTTCTTCGGTAAAATCTAATGGTTTACGGTAATGCCCCTGTAGTACAAAAAATCTAATCGCCATTGGGTCAATAGGTTGGGGGTACTTCGACCATTTGCCATCTAGCATGTCGCGAATAGTGGTGAAGTTGCCCAAGGACTTGGACATTTTTTTGCCATCGACAACTACCATGCCGTTATGCATCCAGTAGTTTGCCAAAGGTTTATTTATGGCGCCTTCCGACTGGGCAATTTCATTTTCGTGGTGCGGAAATATCAAATCACCACCACCACCATGAATATCAATTGTTTCACCGAACTGAGATTTAATCATCGCCGAACATTCGATGTGCCAACCAGGACGACCTTTACCCCACGGTGAGTCCCAACTAGGTTCTCCAGGTTTTGCTCCTTTCCATAAAGCAAAATCTAGTGGATATTGTTTTTTCTGGCTTTCTGGGTCTTCTACATCTACTCTACCACTGGCGCCTGCTTGCATTTGTTCGAGGTTACGTCCTGATAACTTCCCATAAGTATGGAAACTTTGGACTCGGTAATAAACATCACCACCTGCTGCATAAGCCAAATCTTTATCTTCAAGATTCTTAATTAAAGCTTCGATTTCTGGGATATGTTCGGTTGCACGGGGGTAATAATCCGCGTCTATTACATTCAAACGACGGATATCCTCAAAGTAGGCATCAATAAATTGATTTGATATTGCCTCCATCGTCGAACCTTGCTCACGCGCGCGGTTGAGAATTTTATCGTCAATATCGGTAAAATTTTGAATGTAGCGTACTTGGTACCCACGCCACTGGAGATAACGACGAAGTACATCCCAAACGATGTACGAACGTGCATGACCCAAGTGGCAGTAGTCATATACTGTCACTCCGCAGCAATACATTTTAACCTTTCCTGGTTCGACAGTCTCAAATGGTTGCTGACGACGGTTGAGGGTATTGTAAACGGTTAGGGTCATGGCAATTTACGAGTCTCTTAAAGTTTGAGCAATAATAATGTTTAGTCGTTAGGACGAAGATGCCCCAACATCTCTATGCTAATGTTTTCCGTACTCATTACGCTACACATTTATCTAAATTGAATTTCTTTGTATCACATTATGCAAACGCTTACCTCTGAATCTCAAGTAATGGACGCACCCAAACAGGGATTACCAGTAACAATTATTACTGGTTTTCTAGGTAGTGGGAAAACAACTTTACTTAATCACATTTTGACAAACCAGCAGGGTTTAAAGACAGCCGTTTTAGTAAACGAATTTGGCGAAATTGGTATAGATAACGAATTAGTAGTCTCCACCGACGAGAACATGGTGGAACTAAGCAACGGTTGTATTTGCTGCACCATCAACAGCGATTTAGTCGATGCTGTCTACAAAGTTCTCGAACGCGACTCTAATATCGATTATTTGGTAGTAGAAACAACCGGACTCGCCGACCCCTTACCAGTTGCACTAACCTTCCTAGGCACCGAACTACGCGATTTAACTCGCTTAGACTCAATTATCACCGTAGTTGACGCAGCAAATTACAGCTTAGATTTATTCAACTCCGAAGCAGCACACAGTCAAATTGCCTACGGTGACGTAATATTACTTAACAAAACCGACTTAGTAACAGAAACCGAATTAACAGACTTAGAAAGAAAAATCAACGAAGTCAAAGAAGGCGCCCGTATCATCCGTACAAAAAACTCTGAGGTACCATTAGGGTTAATACTCAGCGTCGGTTTGTTCGAGTCAGATAAATATTTTGAAGTTGACGAACACAAACACGACCACCACGACCACCACGAACATAACCACGACCATCACGAACACGACCATGACCACTCAGCTTGCGGTCATGACCACGAAGACGACCACGACCATTCAACCTGCGGTCATGACCATAGTCACGACCACGACCACCATCACCATCACTCCGACCACCTAGAAAACGATGGATTTACATCAATTTCATTCCAAAGCGATAAACCCTTCATAATTAGAAAATTCCAATATTTTCTAGACAACCAACTACCTACAAACGTATTCCGTGCCAAAGGAATAATGTGGTTTGAAGAAAGTCCTAAACGACACATATTCCACCTATGCGGCAAACGTTTTACAATGGATGACGACGAATGGAAAGGCGCCAAGAAAAACCAAGTAGTATTAATAGGTCAAAACCTCGACAAAGAAACACTACTTAAACAAATTGAAAACTGCTTAACAACAACTTCTGCAACGCGCGGGCAAGGATTCGGCAAGTAGAGACGCGATAAATCGCGTCTCTACCAAGAAAATGTAAGTTAACTCTTGTGGGATGGGCATCCTTGCCCGTCCCTCACAATCACTATATAACTGAATACGAACCAAAAAGTTTTACAAAAGAAAAAACACCTTTAGAAGTAAAATTTTATATATAAAATATATTAGGTTATCTGGATGAAGCTATTACGAATTTACGTAGACACCTCTGTAATTGGAGGTTGTTTAGATGTAGAGTTTGCAACGGAATCACAACGTTTGATAGATTCTATAAGAAACAATAAAGTTGTAATGCTTCTGAGTGACTTGGTAATTAGTGAACTGGTAAATGCACCCGCCAATGTTCGAGATATATTAACATCAATAAATAGTGATGCAATTGAAAATGTTCCGCTAACCAAAGAAATAATCGCTCTGCGAGATGCTTATATTGCAGCAGGTGTTGTTACAGCTAAGTCTATAAATGACGCGACTCATGTAGCTGCCGCTACAGTCGCTAGAGCTGATGCAATACTGCTCGGTTAAGACAATTGCGAAACGTAAAAGCCCGCTCCGAGACGTGACATGTCACGTAAGAACATACGTTAACCGAGCAGTATTGAGAGCTGATGGTATTGTGTCATGGAATTTTAAACACATAGTTCGACTTGATAGAATGAGACTATATAATCAAGTTAATCTGCTGAACGGTTATTGAATTTTAACCATTGTATCCCCTAGAGAGGTATCATTCAATGAGTCAGACGAAAATTGAAAAAGATTTTGATTGTTTAGAGTTCAAACAAAAAGCTCAAGAGGAAGCCTTTGAGAATATCAACAACCTTACTCCAGAAGAGCAAATCAAATACTATCGCACTACTGCCGAATCAAGTTCCCTAGGTGATTGGTGGAAAAAAGTTAAAAATAAGTCTAGTAATGTTGAATGAAAAATACACTTTAGTTGAAAGTAAAATTAAAACGATTCTCAACTGATATTATTTACTAGACGTTGATAAAATGTAAATTAATTATTGTGGGATGGGCATCCTTGCTCGTCCCTTCTACTAACTATATGACTAAAAACCAACCACAAACCATCACAACAGAAAAACAAAATGAAGAAGCCATTGCTTTAGCCCAAGATTTAGAGCATCGTGTAAATCGAACTCTAGAAGAAGAAACACCTTTGGAGCTACTAGTTACACTAATTGAAAAATTTGAAGAAAGTCACTATCCAATACCTAAAGGTACAGGTAACTCAATGTTGCTACACCTCATGGAAGCACGTTCGTTAGAGCCAGAAAAATTAGTTGAAGTAATTGGCTCAAAAGAAGCTGTTTTAGAAATAATTAATCAAAAACGCAATATTTCCGAATCTCAGGCAAAAGCACTTGCTGAATTTTTTCAACTAGATATAAGAGGATGTTTGAAAAGTCAGATAAGGTATAAATTGTCATTCTGAGTGGAGTCTTACGGAACGTAATGCGGAGCATTTGCCGCAGGCTAGAATCTAGGGTTTTAGACATATACTGAGATGCTACCCTGCGGGAAAACTGCGTTAACGTACCTCAGCATGACATTCACGGACACTTTTCAAACATCCTCTAAGTTTATTTCTATAACGTGGAATAGTGTATAAAATTAAAAGGCGCCTATTGCGAAGTGTTCACCGCCAAACTCAGCTATACAATCAGATAAAACTATAGTCACACTATAAACTAGTTATGTCAGAAACATCAAATCAAAATACTTCTGATAATTTGGAAATAACTCAAGAGCGGTTAGTATTGTCAGACCGAGACAGAGATTTGTTTATTTCTGTTATGGAAAACCCACCTGAGTTAAAAGGAAAACTAAAAGATGCCATTCACAAGTACATAGAACAGTATGGGAAGTCATGATAAAGCAAGATTTAATTCTTTACTACTTGAAAAGAAAGTTTAAAATATGCTTTTTTGTGGAATAGGCACCTCGCTCTTTTAGTATAAAGAGCGTAACTAATATATAGTACATCTACGTATTAATGACTAATTAGACTTACATACTATATTTTCACGATTTTATAAAAGGCTCTGACGATGAATCAAATGATTTAAATTCAAGATGATTAAGTTTTAAATATTCTTGAAACAATTCAAAAAAACGCTCTAATGCTTCACGCTCATCCTCAGAATAAAAAAGAATTATTTTGTCCCATGATTGACTCGAACTAATATTAAACTTCTCCTGAACCCATGATTGAAATTCAGTAAAACCTTTTTCTTGCTCGGTTTGAGCAACTGCTAATTCGCGACGAGCTAGTATATAACCAGCTATACAAGAGCGGAGATTACTAATCGCTGGTTTGCCTAGATACATAGAAGGTCTTTTTTGAATTTTTGAGATGAGTTCGTAAAGATTGCTCATATTCTAATATCCTACTTAAAAATTAATCTCAGTAATTATAAAATCTCCACCTACATCCATTATGGGACAGTATAGGTTATTAAGCCAATCATCTCTCGCTATTCCTTGAGGGTGAATATTATCAAAAATAACTTCTTCACCGTTTATATATATAGCTATAGCTTCATGGCGCCCATTAGTTGATATGTTTTCTTGAATCTCATGATAAATATTACAAAACGGTTCTTCTTGACTTCCTGTGTATATTTTTATTTGTCTTATTTCCCTTAATTTTATAAGACACACAAATGTAGAGACGCGAGGAACATCGCGTCTCTACACAATCAGGTAAAATTTTACAAATAAGAACTACTTTCTTGGTACCTGTAAACCACGACGTTCGAGCATTTGTCGCACTTCAGGACTTGGGTTGTAGTTGTAACCGTAGGAAGAACGCTCGGAGTCATCGAGAACTTGAGGTGTTAGCAGGACAATTACCTCATTACGTGAATTTTCTCGGTTTGTTCTTCTAAACAACGAACCAAGAATGGGAATATCACCCAAAATAGGTAGTTTGGAAACGGTTGTTCTGTCTTGGTCTTGAATAATACCGCTAAGAATCAGAGTTTGTCCATCGCGCAAACGCACTAAGCCTGAATTTAAAGAGCGTTCAGAGACTAAGAAAATTCTGTTACTACTACCGTTACTTAAATTTACATTTTCTGAAGCTTGAGGTGCCCGAATGTTTGGAGCAACTGACAAAGAAACAAAGCCGTTGTCATCAATCCGGTCTACTTTAACAGCTACAGTTAAACCGACATTCTCTTTATCAACGGTAATTGTTTCAGTCGAAGTACCATCACCTCGTGTAATTTCGCGTTTAAAGTTACCAACAACTTGCTGCGTGAGGTTTACATTAGCTGTTTGACCTTCTTGAACAATTAACGTTGGGTCAGTTAATATCTTGGCATTACGATTCTGTACTTGAGCTTGTATCGAAGCGAGAAAACGTTTGGGGAATTGATAGAGCGACGGTAAACCAAATGTATATGTATCTGGAGTTCCAGGAGTTGTAGCTGTTGGAGGGGTACCTGGGGTAAAGTCTGTAATACCAACTCCTAAAGGATTGGAGCTAACAGGTGGTTCTGCTGATGGCCGTTGCCCACTTTGCGGATTGAAAAATCCATCACGCAAAAATACGTTATCACCTTGAATTGGGTTCGGAATTACAGGAGTGCCAGTTAAACTGCCGCTTGCTTCAGCACTGCTTGCTGGTCTGGAACCACCAAAGTTTAGTGATGCAGAACCACCATCACTGGTAAAGAAATTATTACCAATGCCGAAAGAAAAACTGGTATTAAAATCCTTTATTCCTGATAAGTTAACATCAACAACCTTAACGTTGACTGCTACTTGGCGCCGTCTCACATCCAACTGGCTTAACTGTGCCATTGCTAATTCAACTTGCTTTGGCGTACCAATTAAAGTTAGAGAGTTTGTACGTTGGTCACCTAGTGCTTGTAAACCTCGAAGTATAGGCGAAGAATACTTTGAATCTTCTAATGACAAACGTTCAACTCTTGTTTCTGTAGTAGTTTGAGTTTGGGTGGTGGCTACACCCTGTCCTACAGGTACTGCACTTACGCTTGTAACTTGACGCTCTCTACTGATGGCACTTTCGGCGCCTAAACCAACTAAGAAGTTCAATGCTACATCGACTGTTACTTGGTTAAGTCGCAGGTTCCGCATTACTGTATCGCGGCTGGAGTTTGGCAGTCTGGGACCTACGAAGATTGTGCGTCCACTGCGGTTTGCTTCTAGTCCGCTTAAGCGTAAGACATAGTTAAATACGTCTTGTACGGGTTCGTTTTGAATGTCGAGCGATACTTTGAGTCCTTCTCCAGGTCCAGATGCTGCTGGTTGTCCACCACCTGCTGCGGTTGGGTCTACTGATGAATATGCCAAGTTCATGTTGGCAGCGCGCGCAAGTAATGATAAGACTTCACGAACGGGTGCATCACGTAGTACTAAGCGAGGTACTCGTTCTTGTGTTCCTAAATCAATTACGCTGGGTGATGCGTCTATTGCGGAAATTGCGATGTCTCCTACTGGTGGCGCCACTGCACGTGGTAAGAATGGCGGTGCAACGTTGGAAGGTTGACCGGGGCCTGTTGTGGGTGCGGTTTGAGCGTTACTAATGCCAGCAGGTGGCGCCAGTGGTGCTGTGGGTACTGTGGGAGGTGTTGCTGCTACAGTTCCGTCACCAGGTGTGAAACTGAGGGTTAAACCGTCGCGACTGCGTGCTACTGGTTGGGTGCCAGGAGTACCGTTATTGCCTGTGACTACGACGCGAACGCTGTTGGCATCGAGTTGGTTAATTACTACTGAGGCAATACCAGGGGCAGGATTATCTTGACGAAAGTTGTTACCTTCTGGTAAACGTAATTGGGTGTTGATTATATCGGCGACTAGGGTGTTACCGCGTTTGGTTGTAAATACTTGGGCGCGTTCACCAGAAGAAGCTTCTAATACTACGTTGACTCCAGAATCAACGGGGTTTAGTTTTACGCGGGTTACTTGTGTAACTTGCGCGAAAACTGGCTGTGCTGCGAAGATTGCAGCAGTGGCGCCAAGGACGAAAGCACTATTTATATTACCGTGAAGTTTCACGTTCATTCCTCACTGAAAATAAAGTAAAAGTTTGTGTAAGTAGGATTTGAAGCAAAGTTTCACTTTGCTGCAATTATTTGAATTGAATTGAACCTGTTCGTGTGTTTTTTTTACGTATATAGAAATAGAGGGACGAACCGCTAAGGACGCGAAGGACGCAAAGATAAGAGAGATGCTTCGTTCCTCAGCATGACATTGGTATTAAACATGCTTCGTTCCTCAGCATGACATTTTGCGACACTCAGCACTCAGCACTCAGCACTCAGCACTCCTAACTCCTAACTCCTAACTCCTAACTCCTAATTATTTTGGCGGTTCTGCTGGTTTTGCTTGCGCTGCTGCTGTTTCTTCGGGTGTGAGTGGCATTAGCGCTTGTAGCTGGAAGTTTGTAGAAATTTGGACTGGGCCAATCATTCGGATTGGTTTTCCTAGTGCGTCGTTAGGTACTTCTTGGTTGAGTTTTGAGTCGTAGTCTTTAACTAGCAATAATGGCTGTAATCGCTCGATATTGCGAAGAATTGACTGGGTTTGATCGTATGTACCCGTAAATTCAATGTTTATTTTGCTACGCTTTAATTTGCCGTTGACTAATGGGCCAAAAGTTCCATCGCTAATGATTTCAGTCTTTTGAGCGTCGGGTGTGTATTTCCGCATTTTGGCTTTGACGGCGTTTCCTGGTAGCAAATCGTTACCTGATTCTACTAGTCGGTTTAAATCAATTAGCAGTGTGTCTAAGGTATTTTCGTTGGCAAATAAGCCTAATACCTGTGTTTGCTGAACTTTAGCTTGAGCTAGTTCTTTTTTTACAGTGTCAATTTGTTTGATGCTGTCTTTTTTCTGCTGAATTTGACCTTGTAAGTCGGTTTGCTTGGTTTGCTGCTGTTGGAATGTTTCCCAACTTGGTAAAACCATGTTCATTCCTACAAAAGCTGCTCCACCAAGTCCCAAAAGACCGATTAAGATACCGCCAATTTTTGGTGTAAAACTTATACCAAAAATGACGGGATACGGAGGGGCAGCTTCTTCAAACCCACCACCACCTTCAAAATCTAAATCTTCACTATAAGTCATCGCTGAAGCGCTCCTGTTTGTTGCAAACTACGAATACGAGCCACTAGTCCAACTGTACCTTTTTGTTCTAATTCGCGCATCAGTTCAGATGCTGGAACATCACTCAGACTAGATTGGATAGTGTATTTCACTACCTTTGGTAGCTTTGCTCCTTGGGGGAGTCCACCTGGAGGCGCCGGAGCTTCTGTTAACTCGGCGTTTGTGATTCGCACTTCTTTTGCTTTTAAGAATCGCGATTGTTGTAATATCACCAAAAAGTCGTTGACATCAGCAAACGAACGCGCAAATCCTCCTAGTTCGATTGCTCCTGCTTGGCTTTGTGTTTGCCCTGCTGCTGGAGGTGTTGATGCTGCCACAGGCGCCGAGGAAGCCGCAATATGTTTAACGTTTTCCAACTGTACTGAAGCAGGAATACGTTCTCGAACATCCTGAAGTATGGCAGACCAAGGACGAATTTGGTCGAATACTGTCACCAGAGCTTGGGTTTCACTCTTAACTTGAGTGATTTCTTGTCTGATTTTATTAATATTCCCAATTTCAGCTTCCAATTTTTGGTTTTCTTGCTCTAATTGGGCAATATTTTGCTGTAATTGTTCGTTCTGCGATTGCAAAAACCACCAGCCAGTTCCAACTAGTGCCAATGTGAAAGCAGCAATTGCTCCACCAATGTACAAAGGAGTTAAATCTCCTGGTGACATAGGAGCTTTCTTGATTCTGGTGCCATCATTCTTTGGAGCTGGCGCCCGGTCTTTGAGAAAATTAATATCTAAACTGTACATTTGCTTATACCTCCCTCATTCCAAGACCAAGAACTATCCCTAGTCCAGGACGTTGCATTGTTGGGTATTTTTCATCGTCGATAGCAAGAGAATTGGCGCCAACTGGGTCGATTTGGGTAGCAGGCAAACTCAAGCGTTGAGTAAAGAACTCATCCATTTGTGCTAGTCCACCACCTGGACCTGCGAGCAGTATTTGCGCGACTTCTAGGTTTTCACTTTGATTCAAGTAGAAATCTATCGAACGACGCAATTCATCGGTGAGTTCTCCTAAAACCCTCATCATCGCTGCCATACCAGGGTTAACAGCAGTTTGCCCAGTTTTACCACCATCCATTCCACTCGAAGGAATTGTCATCCCTTGTAACAGTTCCATATCGCGCGATGCTGGTAAATTCATCGCACGTGATAACGCCATTTGCATCTGATACGTACCAATTGGTACTGTTCGTGAGAACTGTGGTACACCGTTGACAATAATCGCAATTTCCGTGCTGTCGAACTCAATATCAACCAACACAGCTGCTTCCTGTGGGCCAAACTGCCGTAGTTGTTCACGAATCGTCCGAATCAGTGCAAAACTGCTTATCTCTAGAACATCTACTTGTAACCCTGCCTGCTCAAATGTCCTGATATACGTATCAGTTACATCCTTGCGCGTTGCTACAAGTAATACCTGAACTTTTTCAATGCCATCTTCATCGACAAAGTAACCAAGTTTCTGATAATCTACATCAGCTTCTTCGCGAGGATATGGCAAATACAACCCTGCTTCGTGGTTAAGCACCATTTCTCGCAGTTCTTTATCGTCTAACTCTGCTGGCACAGGTATTAGACGCACAATAGAATCACGACCAGGTACGGCAGTTGCGACTCTAGAAACTTTGATTTTACTTTCGGCAAGTGCCTGCTGGATAATTTGTGCCATCGCTGGTGGGTCGGCAATTTGACCGTCAACGAAGACACCTTCGGGAACAGGAACCGATGCTAAAGCATCTAGTTTTAGACCTTGACGCTGTTTGCGAATACGGGCAATATTAACCCGTTGTGGCGCCAGCTCGATGCCCACCCCTTTATTCGATTTCCCAAATGGACTGTTAAAGCGTTTAAGCACAGTTTTGACCGCAGAACTGAAGAACTATGAAATATTTTTATGATTAAAGTACGAACTATCCAGAAACCGGGTTTCTTTGTAAAGGTCTACATAAAAACCAAAATCTCGGAACAGAAACCCGGTTTCTTTGGTTTCAAATAATGATTTAGTTACACATACCCACTTACGAATTAATTTATTTAACCTATAATCACCGCAATTCTGTATTCGTCTTTTACCCTTATTAACCCAAAAACCATCTTTCACAATGATTCCTGTCCAAAAGTTTAAAAAACTAACAGTGTGTGCCTTACTTGGCTTATTGACAACCTGGATTGTCAGTTGTAGTACAGGCAACACCTCCAATACCACAAGCCAAACCTCAGAAAGCGGCGCCAAAATCGAGTTTTGGACCATGTCGTTGAAACCAAAGTTTAACGACTACTTTCAAAACTTGATTACAAGTTTTGAATCGCAAAATCAAGGTATAAAGGTTAACTGGGTAGATATACCTTGGGATGGGATGGAGAACAAAATCTTAACAGCTGTTTCCGCAAAAACGCCACCTGATGTGGTGAACCTAAATCCTGGCTTCGCATCGCAATTAGCTGGACGAAACGCTTGGTTAGACTTAGACGCGAAAATTCCTGCTGATGTTCGTTCCTCCTATCTGCCCAACATATGGAAAGCGAGTACGTTAAACGGCAAGAGTTTCGGTATACCCTGGTACCTCACGACTCGGTTAACCATTTATAACACTGATTTATTAAAACAGGCAGAGATAGCAAAAGTGCCCAGTACATATACTGAACTCGCACAAGTTGCTAAACAAATTAAAGACAAAACAGGTAAGTATGCCTTTTTTGTAACATTTGTCCCACAAGATTCAGGGGAAGTACTTGAGTCTTTCGTACAAATGGGAGTAAATTTGCTGGATGCATCGAACAAAGCAGCATTTAACACAGAGCAAGGTAAAGCAGCATTTCGGTACTGGGTAGACTTGTATAAAAACGGCTTACTTCCCAAAGAAGCACTTACGAAAGGACACCGGCACGGCATAAACTTGTACCAGTCAGGAGAAACAGCAATGTTAACTTCTGGCCCAGAGTTTCTTAAAACAATTGCCCAAAATGCGCCTAAAATAGCTCAAGCAAGTTCCATAGCACCTCAGCTTACAGGTGAAACAGGCAAGAAAAACGTCGCAGTCATGAACGTCGTTATCCCCCGCGACACCAAAAAACCTGACGCAGCAGTAAAATTTGCCCTATATCTAACCAACGACCAAAACCAATTAGCTTTTGCCAAAGCTGCCAACGTCTTACCCTCAACCGTAAAAGCATTAGCTGACAGCTACTTTAAAGAATTACCAGCAAATGCTGAAACCTACGACAAAGCGCGTACTGTAAGTGCCACCCAACTACAACAAGCAGAAGTACTAACACCAACATTAAAGAACTTCAACGTTCTACAAAAAGCAATCTACGATAACCTCCAAGCAGCAATGCTAGATGAAAAAACCGTAGACCAAGCAATCGCAGACGCCGAAAAAGAATGGAATAGTCAGCAAAGTTAAAACCCAGAAACCGGGTTTCTTTCACACTAAGCAAAACAATCTTCAACCAAACAAAAAGAAACCCGGTTTCTCAAACTCAACGCAAAAACTCGAATAACCGATTTCAAAGGACGGGGCAAGAGAAAGCCCATCCCACAAAATTTTATAACCTACAACATTAAATAAATTACTTCCACCGCACCAACATAATCACAGTAATCAAACTCATCACCAACATCATCACCGCTCCGGCGCCATAAGTAGCACTCAAACCAACTTTCAAACTCAAAGGTTGACTAATTAAAGGAGAACAAAATTGTCCCAGAAAAAAGCTAGTAGTCAACCCACCTAAAACTCGTCCGCGCGCCATCTGAGGAGTTATAGAAGTGAGGCAAAAAGTCATATTCGGTGTCAACAGCCCAAGCCCCAAACCCGTAATTGCCAACCCACCCATCACAACCGGAAAACTTTTTGCCAAACTAATAAACCCATATCCAACAGCAATATTTAGAAAAGCAATTGCATAAATACTTAAAAAACTAAAACGCGATTTTATACGTTGATAAAGTAACGAAGTTACCGCCGAAAAAAACGTGGCAAAAGCAATTGCCAATCCACTCTGCGACGCATTTGCATTCACCAAATCTTTAAGATAAAACGGCAACTGCACTGGTATCATATAAAACACTATTTGCGATAAAAGTGCAGCAATATAAGTAGTAGCAATTACAGCTATCGGTAACTCCGTATTAGTTTCTTCACTTGAAATATCACCAGAACTATTTTTTATCGGTTCAGGCAATAAAAAAACAACACAGGGGATTAAAATTAAAGCGACCAAATAAATTAAAAATGGCAGGCGCCAATTAACATCAGCCAAAAAGCCGCCAAACGTCAGAAATACAACTCCTCCTAATGCCATAAACGCAGCTTGTAAACCCAGAAACTGTCCCCGTGCGGCGCCTACATAATAATCAGCAATTAAAGCAGTAGCAGTTACCATCACACCTGCCACACTCATCCCTAGCAAAGCGCGTCCAACTAAAATAAACCCTAAAGAATCTAACCACAAACCAGAACTTCCGGCTATACCATATACTGCTAAAGCAAGTGTCAGTAATGGCTTGCGTCCAAATTTGTCAATTAATACACCAACAATAGGGGCGCCAATAGCAATAAATAAAGCAGGCGCCGTTAACACCAACCTAACAAGAAAATCAGCATTATTAACCGAAGCAAAAAATTGCCGCATCGCAGGTAATGACGGGGCAATAGTAGCGCCTGCCATAACCGTAAGCGTACTAACAAATAGTAAAGTCAAACGAACAGGTAGTGCATTTACTGGTTTATTCATTGTGTTTATTTCGACGTTTATATTATTTTGTAATTAAGCTTTGAAATTAATGTTTATTTTTTTTAGTCAACCAGTAATTAAATCGATGTCATTATGAACGTAGTGAAGAATCTTAGTTAAATTTAAGTTTGTAATACCAATTTAAGATGAAGCTGCAAATAATTAAATCCCCCCTGCCCCCCTTAATAAGGGGGGTAAGAGGAATAAAGCGTATCTTAATATAGAAATGGTATAAGATGCTACCCTTTGGCAAAACTCCGTTTACGTTCCTCAGCATGACATAATTATAATGCTCCGTCTTGTTCCCCCCTTATTAAGGGGGGTTAGGGGATTTTCTTCACTCTCTCATTCCTAAAAAATGACCAATTAAATACAGCGAACCGCACAGAACTACTAAATATGAAGGCGCCTTATCTATAGAATTATCAAAGTCAAAATAATTTAGTGGTAATGCAAAACTAGCATCCAGCGCTAATTTTAAATCTGGATAAGTTTGGCAAAAATTTAACTCTGGGCAAATAGTTAAAGCTAGTTCAGCCAATTCATTGGGTTTTGCTGAACTATGGTCAGGTACTGGCACTATATATAATCGGTCATTCGGTCGTAATAATGCTTTAAATACTTCGTCGTGTTCTTTGGTCGAAAGCATTCCCATAACCCAACTCACTGATTTGAGATTTAGAGAATCTATGTAATTACGTAATACTACAGCAGCAGCTGGATTATGGGCGCCATCAAGCAGCAATTTATAGTTTGTATTATTGTATTGCCACTGAGTCCACTGCATTCGACCGGGCCATTTTGTTTTTGCCATCCCTCGAATAATGGTGCCTTCTGTAATTTGCCAGCCTTGTTGTTGTAAAATTTCTAATACAGCTAATGCCAAGGCAGAATTAAATAGCTGAATTTGCCCTGCTAATGGCAAAGGATATTTAATTGGTTTTGACTCAAAGATTGATGAATATTGTGCCCATCCTTCATCTAGCTGCAAAGCGGGTTGCGGTATATAAGTGGGACAATCTAATTTTTGAGCGCGCGTCAGTACTACTTCTTTGGCATCAAGCGGTAACTGCCCTACTACTACAGGACAACCAGCTTTGATAATTCCTGCTTTTTCGCGCGCGATGTCAGCAACAGTTGGGCCAAGCTGCTGCCAATGTTCTCTACTTATAGATGTAATGATAGATACCAGTGGTTGAGGACTAACATTAGTCGCATCTAGGCGCCCTCCTAACCCAACTTCAATAATGGCAATATCAACGTTTTGCTGGGCAAAATATAACCAAGCGGCTGCGGTAATTACTTCAAACTGTGTGGGTGATTCTTCATTCGGGTCAATTTTGGCTTGTACTTGAAGTATCACACTAGATAAATCTGGCTTTGATATTGGTTCTTGGTTTAGGGTAATACGCTCTGTCCAATCAACAAGATGAGGAGAAGTATAGCGTCCTGTTCGATAACCTGCTTCTGTGAGAACCGAAGACAGGTAAGCGCATACTGAACCTTTACCGTTTGTTCCCGCTACGTGAATAACCGGAACTTGCAGGTGAGGGTTTCCTAAGTTCTCTAAAAGCTTATGTATCCTTTGGAGTCCTAGATGTACCCCAAAGCGTTGGAATGGTTTGATTATGGCGTCGATGTTCACAATTTATAATGAATGCCCACAGGCGAAGAACCTGGGGGCTTTGATTTTATGCTTCTCTGTTCAAAAAGGCTTGAACCTGTCTTAATGCAGCCGCTCCGATGTTGAATGCTGCCCAACCTGCTGCAACTGCGATAGGCGCCAACACTACTGCCACACGATAATCGATATCCATTATCAAGTCCCCTCTTTTAAGTTAAAGATTTAAGTTTTGTCAATTCTTCTCATTTTATTTTTAGCTAAAATGGTAAATTTTTCAAATTCTTCTTCGGTTTTATGTAAAGAATATTTACAATTTCCTAAAATCCCAGGTCATAACCTTTACCTGCGTGTACCAAAGCTAACTTTTTGTAACGTTCGGCGTGTTCGATTAATTCTGCTGCTTCTGAAGCAGAAACCTCACGCACGACTTTTCCGGGGACTCCCATAACGAGTGACTGCGGTGGTACATTTTTTGTTACAACAGCACCGGCGCCAATAATACTGCCCGCTCCTACCCTTACACCATCCAAAACAATGGCGCCAATGCCAATTAAACAGCCCCGCTCAATATAAGCTGAGTGAACTACCGCACGATGCCCAACGGTAACATAGTCTTCTAATATCGTTGGCTTTCCTGGGTCACCATGTAAAATGGCTCCGTCCTGAATGTTCGTACATTCGCCAATTTCAATTCGCTCGACATCTACCCGCACTACGGCAGAGTACCAAATGCTCGCACCCGCTTTCACTGTTACAGAACCAATAACCGAAGCAGTAGGAGCGACGAAAGAAGCTTGAGAAATGTCGCTTAAAGACCAGTAGGAAGATGTTGACACGATAGAATATAGGTAAATTAAGGAACGAAAGTGCTGATAGCCAAGTGGAAAGAATTAGTTATAAGTATTAGATTATAGTTTTTATTTGTAAATCTAAACTTAAAGCTAAAAACTAACGAACCAAAACCATGAAATGCTATATGTGTGTTACGTTCGCAATTTCTTCCACCCCAGTTCATTACTTTTATATTGGTGATTATGCTTATGTAGTAAGTTAAAAATATAACTAGTATTTTTCAATGCTGGTGATCAACTGGTGATAAAAAAATATGTTTAAATGCACTTCATGATGAACTCAGCTTTGCAGTACCCAATATTTGGTCCCGAAATTCAGTGTCCTCATTGCCGTCAAACTATTCCGGCACTGACACTTACTGATACCTATTTATGCCCTCGACATGGTGCATTTGAAGCCAACCCCAAAACCGGAGAACTCATCCATCTCCAGTCAGGACGACACTGGCGCCGATGGAACAACGAATGGTATCGCCAGCACACGCACCCAGATGGAATTCGTTTTGAAATTCATGAAGCCTTGGATAAACTTTATACACAAGGTTATCGGGCAACACGAGTTATTATTGCCCGACGTTATCAGGAATTAATGGGTGGGTATTTAGAGCGAAGTACTCCCTGGCGTTCTGGACAGTCAGAGGGAGCATCTGCGCGACTTTACGGTTTACCCGTAGAGTTTAGCCCCGACCCAGATACTGAACCTTGTTGGGAAGTTATTAATTTTGATTTAGAAAAAGAACCAGGAGTCCCTGTTAGGTATCCATATTTTCGGTTGTTTGAATAAATCGAACCCGCACCTCATGTACCGGGCGGGTTTACTATATCCTGATAATATCCAAAATCTCGGTTAACCCGCCCCTACCCGTTATGCATCACGCTTCAATTCGGACGGCAAATATTCATCGCGCTATTGCTTTCTACGAGCAGT
The DNA here is from genome assembly GCF_003991905.1 of Dulcicalothrix desertica PCC 7102. Classification (GTDB taxonomy): domain Bacteria; phylum Cyanobacteriota; class Cyanobacteriia; order Cyanobacteriales; family Nostocaceae; genus Dulcicalothrix; species Dulcicalothrix desertica. Next base: position 86,072 of record NZ_RSCL01000005.1, read on the forward strand.
TGGGCTTTTCTATTGCTGAACGTTTTACTACTGGTTACACATTGGCTTGTTGGATGGAAGGATTAGGTAGCAGAATTGAATTAATTCAAATCCCTGAACCAAATCCTGCTCCAGATGCATTTGCAGACGAACACTATGTAGGGTATTATCATCTCTCATTCGATTTAACTGAATTGGCGCCTGATTTGCCCAGTTGGTTGGCTTCGTTACAAGAACGCTTTGCTGTACCTTCTCAAAGTTATCCTGATGGACTATTACCATTTAAAGTCCTTTTAGAGCCAACACAGCAGCAAATAGGCAGCAGCATCTACGAAGTTACTTTTATTGCCGATGCAGACGGTTTGCCTTTGGAATTTATTCGTGTTCTTTCAAAAATAAATTCCCAGTAACTTTAACTAGATTAAAGTTATAAAAGCAACTTCGTTTACGTGTTTTCACTGCTATTGAGTTTGTTATTATAATTTTATTAGATAGGTGTTAATGCGCTAAATATCGCGATAAACTCGAATTTAACCGTATTTCCTTTGTTTCATCTGTATGGGAGAATAATCTTATCTGTAATGTTGCCGAGGCGACATAATCTGTCTTTAGGATTATACTATAGTCATAAAAAAATCTGTAGTTGAGTTTACAGATAATATCGTAAGATGCATGTTCGTGTTTTATAAATTATACCAATATCGTTTTCCACTGCTACTATTAAGTCTTTGGTTGATTGTGGTTGTGCTACTAAGCAATTATTCTGTTAGTGGCGAATCAAATGCTGCGTCTAATCAAATATCTAATCAAGTATATACACGTAAAGAGATAACATCTAACTTTAAAAGTTTAAATATAAGTAATCCACAAAAGCAATCAATGAATGAAGATGCACGTAAAATAGTATTAGAAAATGGTCTTACTGTAATAACGAAAGAAGTTCACACCGCTCCAGTTGTAACGGTGCAAGTTTGGTATAGAATTGGTTCTCGAAATGAAGAACAGGGTGTCAATGGTATTGCTCATCAACTTGAGCATATGATGTTTAAAGGTACTGCTCGGCGCCCAATTCAATTTGGAAGATTATTTAGTACGCTTGGTAGCGACTCCAACGCTTTTACAAGTTACGACCAAACAGCTTACTACAACACTGTTGAACGTACAAAGTTAAACGCTTTGCTCGAATTAGAAGCAGATAGAATGCACAACTCTCTCATTGATGCTCCTGCACTCGCAAGCGAAAAACGAGTCGTCATTTCTGAATTACAAGGTTATGAAAATAATCCCGAATATCGTCTTAGCCATGCTGTAATGCACGCTGCATTCCCTGACCATCCTTACGGACTATCGGTAGGGGGTAAAAAATCTGACGTTGAAAAATTTACAGTTGAGAAAGTTCAAGAGTACTATAATAAATTTTATAGACCAGATAATGCCGTTTTAGTTATTGTTGGTGATTTTCAAACCGAATCAACCATCGCTGACGTTAAAAGAATATTTAATAACAGTGCTGAGAAGAAAGTGCTGAGTGCTGAGTATAAAAATGGAATACGTAGAGACGCGATTAATCGTGTCTCTACAGGCCCTATTATTCTAAAAGAACCAGGCGCCGCATCAATATTGCAAAGTGTTTATCCTCTGCCAGATATAAAACATCCAGATGCACCTGCGTTAGATGTAATGGACTATATTTTGTCAGATGGTAGAAATTCTAGACTTTATCAAGCGTTGGTTGATTCAGGTATCGCAACTGATGTTGATGCTTCGGTTGCAAGTCTCAAAGACTTTGGTTGGTATGAGATTACTATATTAGCTACTCCCAAGCAAGATTTAAAAAAAATTGATTCGATAGTCACAAAAGTAATTAGTAAATTTACTGAAGAGGGTGTTGACGAGTCGGAGTTAAAACGCGCAAAAGCACAGTTTGAGTCTTCTGTAATTTTGGGTAATCGCGATATTACTAGTCAAGCGATGCAGTTGGGTAACGATGAGGTCGTCACAGGTAATCATCTATTTATGGATAATTACTTGGATGCTGTACGCAAGGTGACAGCACAGGATGTACAGCGTGTCGCTAAACATTATCTTAATATTGAGTCACGAACCTTTGGTTACTTTTTACCTACCCAGGCACCAGTAATTGCCAAGAATAGTAGTAGTAATAATAAAATTAATTCAAACCAAACTCACGAAAGTTTTACTTCGTCAAGTGGTGGTGTTTTAGATAAAGCTGATGTGTTGAAATATTTACCCCAGTTTGAGGCGCCGTCAGAGACTTTACAAAGTGTACCAGAACTAGTAATGTTTCCAAATGGGTTGCGAGTATTGATGTTGCCTGATAAAAGCACTCCAACGGTGACATTAAGTGGCTATATCAAAGCAGGCTCAGAATTTGACTGCGATAATAAAGCTGGACTTTCTGAGTTAGTTGCAGATAATTTACTTAGTGGCACTAAAACCAAAGACGTATTACAACTTGCCAAAGCTCTAGAAGAACGTGGAGCTTCTTTAGATTTTAACCCCTCGCGCGAAGGTGTACGAATTGAGGGTGATAGCTTGGCAGAAGATTTATCTGTACTGCTTCATACCTTAGCTGATGTAATTAAAAATCCGACTTTTCCAAACCGAGAACTCGAATTAAGTCGAAAACATGCTTTGAGTGCCTTAGAACAAGATTTAGATGACCCATCAGAAGTAGCGAGAAGAACATTTGTACAATCAATTTATCCAAAACCGCATCCGCTGCACAAATTTCCTACAAAGCAAAGTTTACGGCGAATTACTCGTAAAGATGTAATTGATTTTAAAGCCAAGTATTATCGTCCTGATGCGATGGTGTTAGCTTTAGTTGGAGATTTTAACCCAGCAGAAGTAAAATCACGCCTTAAAGGTGAGTTAGGTGATTGGTCAGTTGATGGCAAAGCAGAAACATTACTTTATCCAAGTGTATCAATGCCTGATAACGTTATTCGCGTCAATTCGGTGTTGCCAGGTAAAGCCCAAACAATTACTTATATGGGTAATACTGCGATAAATCGTAATGACTCACGTTATTATTCTGCGCTGGTTTTAAATCAAATTTTGGGTGGTGATACTTTATCGAGTCGCTTAGGCGCCGAATTACGTGACCGTCAAGGGTTAACTTACGGTATATTCAGTAATTTTCTAGCTGGTAAAAACTCTGGCACGTTTTTAATCGAAATGCAAACCAGCCCCCAGGACACAGCGAAAGCTATTGCTAGTACACGTCAATTACTTCAAGATATTCACAAGCTTGGTGTAACAGAACAGGAAGTTGAAACCGCAAAACGCACCGTAGTTAGTAACTATATTGTGTCTCTAGCAAATCCTGAAGAATTAGTACACCAAATTTTGATGAATCAAGTTTATGGGTTAGATGTAGAGGAATTACGTAATTTTACCGAAAAAATCAATCAGGTGGGTCTTTCTCAAGTTAACCAAGCTGCTCGCGAGTTACTGAACCCAGATAAAATTGTGGTTGTCACTGCTGGACCTGCTGTAGCAACGCAAGGTATACAGCCAAATTAAGTAGTCTTGCAAGCACACAAAACATTAGCACCCAAAATAAGTTAAGTTAAGTACAGATGATATTGTTGCTTAACTACAGAATTTTACTAAAAAAGTCTCTGTGGCAAAGAAAAGATAGTTATTGGTAATCATGAACATTTTAAGCAATCTGCTTTCTCAACCAGTTAGAACCGCTCCGAAACGCCAACGTCGAGGTATTGAAATTAAATCACCGCGTGAAATTGAGATTATGCGGCAATCTGCCAAAATTGTGGCGACTGTACTTAAAGAAATTTCTGAACTGGTCAAACCAGGAATGACGACAGCAGACTTGGATGCTCATGCAGAAAAGCGGATTCGCGAAATGGGTGCAACCCCCAGTTTCAAGGGTTATCATGGTTTCCCAGCTTCAATTTGTTCGAGTATAAACAATGAAGTTGTACATGGTATTCCTAGCGCTAAAAAAGTTATTCGTGCTGGAGACGTTTTAAAAGTTGACACAGGCGCCTATTACGAAGGCTATCATGGTGACTCATGTATAACGATTGCCGTTGAAGAAGTAACACCACAAGCAGCTAAGTTAATTCGCGTTGCTGAAGAAGCTTTATATAAAGGTATCGAGCAAGTACAAGCGGGGAAAAGTTTACTTGATTTAGCAGGCGCCATCGAAGACCATGTAAAAATGAATGGTTTTAGTGTAGTAGAAGACTTTACTGGACATGGAGTTGGACGCAATTTACACGAGGAACCAGCGGTATTTAACTATCGCACTCGCGAAATGCCCAACGTCAAACTGCGTGCGGGTATGACATTAGCAATAGAGCCAATTTTAAATGCCGGTTCTAAAATTACACGTACCTTGGCTGACCGTTGGACAGCAGTAACAGTAGATAATTCGCTCTCAGCACAATTTGAGCATACCGTATTAGTTACTGAAACCGGGTATGAAATTCTAACCGACCGCACCAATCTTTAAAAGCGCCTAACTTCAAATCTCTCAAAACCTTCTGGCGCCAAATAATCAACTTTGACAGTTTCGACAAGTGCTGCTGGTGGTCCTAAATGACACCAGCGAATCATTTGTTCTACAATCTCACGTTTACCTTCAAATACTGCTTCGACGCGCTTATCAGGTAAGTTACGTACCCAACCTTTTAACCCTAATTGTGTTGCTGTTTCAACTGTTGAGTAACGATAACCAACTCCTTGAACCCGCCCAGAGATATAAACATGAGCGCATATTATGTCTGTTGATGATGAAGAATTTGACATAGGCTGATTATGCTTACTTAATAATCAGTCTACTATCTTAATGTCTTGTGGAACAGGCATCCCTGCCTGTTTCAATGAGTAAGGGCGGGCAAGGATGCCCACCCCACAAGATGTATCTTGATTTGTGATTTGGAATTTCCCAAAATTAATCATCATCATCATCATCGTCATCATCATCACGGCGCCGTTTTGACCTACGCCCATACTCTTCATCATCGTCGTCATCGTCATCATCTTTTTCACGACGATAATCAGAATCACGATAATCACGGTCATCATCTCTATCACGATAGTTAGACGCACGGTCGTTATCGTAGTCTCTATCACGGTAGTAACGCTCGTCTTGATTATCTTCGCGCTCATCATCACGACGACGGTACGAACGTTCGTCTTTATAATCGTCACGTTCGCGGGTTTCACGTCCAACAGCTTTTCTAAAAAAATCGCCTAGTCCCATAATATTCCTGTCTTAATTAAATAAAATTGAAAAATTATTCAGATAAAGCACTATTAATGCAATGCTTCTAAATGTAGTTTGCATCCAAGCTGTCAATTACAACTCTCCCTTTGGATGTAAATATTTGTGTTTATAATTCTCTAATGAGTCTGAATTGTATGAATGAATTACCACCTCTGAATACCGAAACACTTTGGGCAATTCTAAATGAAACAGTTGATGAGGCTACTGTTAACCAGTTAGTTTGGTATTACTTAGGCTATAGATACAATGAGGTATCAAGTCGCTGGGAACCTACATATGCTGAAGAGTGGCGCCAAGATTTTCCAGAACCTCCAGATTTTTTTGATAGTCGTCCCGCAGCAATGAAGCTAACTCGTTCAATTCCTCAAGAGAATAAACAGTTACTTAAAGAAAAGCTGGGATTTAAAGGTTACAAAATTGGTGAATTTGGACCCAAACAAACACGCAGAGCTACTGCTGCTAATTGGTTACTAAGTTACATGGAACTTAATGGTATTCAATATTAATCTTGCTAGTTATGAATATTTAAACTTTTTTTACACACCTATACCTTGTTTATTTCTCTAGATAGAGGCAACCATAATTTAATTATTTCTACAGCGAGATAGGCAAATCCCTACTCGAAAGCTGAAAATACTATTAATAATTATGGGTAATTAAATAAACATTCCATTTGCCTATTATTGCTATTTTATTCCCGTTCTTTAACGCTTTAATAGCCAAGTAAGTGTTTATTTATACCCCAGCTTGTTTACAATTATATAATAGTATTTCTGTTATGGCATCCATTGAATTTAATCTATTTGCACCTTATAACAAAGGCGCCGCTTTAATTGGTTCGTTTTCAAATTGGGAACCAATTGAGATGGAAAAAGGGGATGATGGTTATTTCCGCACAAAAGTAGAATTAAAAGACGGAGAGTATCAATATAAATTTCGGGTTCAGTCAAAGTCTTGGTTTTTTGAAGAAGACCAATGGGTTGACGTAACCGACCCTTATGCAACAGACATCGATGAGTCAACAGGACAAGATAACGGTGTAGTCAAAATTAAGGATGGAGAACGAATTCTTGATACTTACGTTTGGCAGCACGACGATAAACCATTGCCTCCCGACCATGAGTTAGTAATATACGAAATGCATATTGCTGATTTTTCTGGTGGTGAAGATGACCCTAACCCACGCGGACAGTATAAGCACGCAATAGAGAAGTTAGATTATATTACCGAACTAGGAATCAATGCAATTGAGTTGATGCCAGTTAAAGAATATCCTGGTGAATATAGCTGGGGTTATAACCCACGCTTCTTTTTTGCTACCGAGTCAAGTTATGGTTCAACGGCAGACTTAAAACGCTTTGTTGATGAGTGTCATGCTAGAGGTATTCGGGTAATTCTCGATGGTATTTATAATCACTCTGAAGCAGGAAGTCCTTTAACACAAATCGACCATGATTTTTGGTATCACCATGAACCACGTGACCCTGACAACAACTGGGGCCCAGAGTTTAACTATGAATTTTACGACGAAAAGTTAGAGACTTATCCCGCACGTAAGTTTATTGGGGAGACAGTTAGATATTGGGTTAGTGAGTTCCATCTTGATGGCATTCGTTACGATGCTGCACGGCAAATGGCTAACTATGACTTCATGCATTGGATTGTCCAAGAAGCTAAAAACGCTGCTGGCGCCAAACCGTTTTATAATATTGCGGAACACATTCCTGAAACTACCAGCATTACCAATATTGATGGCCCAATGGATGGTTGCTGGCATGATAGTTTCTATCACTGTATAAAAGAACATGTTTGTGGTGACAAATTTGACTTAGAACAACTCAAAGACGTTATCGACTGTAAACGTCAAGGTTTTATGGGCGCCACAAATGTAGTAAATTACCTGAGCAACCACGATCATGACCATTTGATGGTTGAGTTAGGAAATCGTCAAATTTTTGATGAAGAAGCATTTCGTCGAGTTAAACTTGGTGCAGCACTTTTGATGACAGCTGTTGGTGTTCCACTAATATGGATGGGTGAAGAGTTTGGCGAATATAAACCAAAAACACCTGATGCATCTAAAATCGATTGGACGCTGCTTGGAAATGATTTAAATCATGGTTTATTTGACTATTTTAAGGGCTTGATTAATTTACGTAAAAATAATCACGCGCTATATACAGAAAATATTGACTTTATCCACGAAAACCCAGAGGCAAAAGTGCTTGCTTTTAGTCGTTGGAACGATGAAGGTTCACGAGTGGTTGTTGTAGCTAATTTCTCTGAAAACTTCCTCGCTGGATATCATGTACCTGGTTTTCCATCTGGTGGTACTTGGCATGAGTGGACAGCTAATTACGACGTTGAAGCTGGTGATGATGGAATTATGACCGATTTAGGACCATACGAAGCAAAAGTTTTTGTTTGGCAATAATGGCAACGCATAAAACAGATGTAACGGATAAATAGTTCGTCAGAAACGAATCAACCATCCGTTACATCCGTTACATCCGTTGCCAAAATTCACACAATAGTACCAATTTCCTTCAAATAAACCCGTGTAAACGGTTCATCTTCTCCTAGCGAATACTCTTCAATTAGTCCTTTGCGGTGCAGCATAATACTGTCACCTTTTTTCACGACTAATGTGGAGCCATCTAAAATATCACGCGATAGCATCATTTCGGTCTCAGTAGGATTATCTAAAACAACCATGTTGCTACCGTAATAAAACATACCGTCGCGTTCTAAAATTTCTTCGCTGTATTCAACGATGAGTAAATCAAGCTTGGGATTTCGCAGTAAGCTTTGAACGTTGGTATTATAATCTGGATTTGAAATTTTTCGCGAACGATTTACAAACACCGCATCTTGACAAACGGCGCCGATTGTCCAGTCAGGATGTTGTGAGAGAATATGGTCAATAGTCTCTTGCAAATCATGAATTGAAACTTTATTAAACGTAATAATTGGAATTCTGGCATCATCCTTTGAACTAAAGAATGTTTCCAAAATGTGGGAAGGTACATCAACACTGTCACCTACCGCCGGGTTGAGATGCATCATAACACCAGGCGCCGCATTAATTTCTAAAATAACAAAGTTGCCTTCTTTCCAAGATTTGCCTAAATTTTCAGAAATAACATCGATACCCAAACAAGTTAAACGAAAATGCTGGGCTATATCCTGCGCCAAGATAATATTATCAGGGTGCATTGTGGGTGTGGCATCAATACTGACTCCTCCGGCTGAAAGATTTGCTACTTTACGTAGAAAAACACGTTTACCCTTTTCAATGACACTAGCTAACGATAACTCTTGTTCTTCTAAATAAATCTCCATTGCTTCGTCGCATTGAATTTTACTCATTGGTGAAGTTGGAGTGTCACGACGTACAGGTTTTTGGTTTTCTTTTTGAATCAACTCGTCTATTGTTGAATAACCATCACCAATAATCGAAGCGGGACGACGTTCAACAGCAGCAACAAACCTGCCGTTAACGCACAATAAACGAAAATCACTTCCCTTTATACTTTTTTCGACGATTATTCGAGTAGGTTGGTCTTCGGGTATTGCTTTGAGCGCACGTCCGTATGCTGCTTCAAGCTCTTTCGGCCCCTGAACATCTGCTGTTACACCAATACCTTTGTGACCTACTACAGGTTTTATGGCAATAGGATAACCAATTTCACGCGCAACAGATAGCGCTTCGCGTTCGCAAACTATAATGTCACCTTGGGGAACAGGGAATCCTAAAGTCTTTAAAAACGCTTTGCAGTCATCTTTACGAGTGGTAAAGTCGGAATCTAAATGGCTATCACCATCGAAAGTTGTTGCCACACCTCGAACATGCTTTTTACCAAAACCATATTGCATCAACCCTTCTTCCCACAGGTAAAAAGCTGGAATACCCTTTCTATCAGCAGTTCGCAGCAAAGCATAAACAGTGGGACCACCGTAAACAGAAGAACGAAAACGATTTTGCAGTGTCGTCAACTGTTCTTCAAAAGCGACATCGCTATCTCTGGTAATTGCTTCAAACCAATCCCAAACAAAATAAATCACTCCACGGGTAGTACGTGCGTATAGTGATTGAATCGCAATTTGATGGTGATTTCCATGTTCTCTAATACTCCAACGGTTGACGTGCAAATCCATATCTAGCTTTGCTACCTCAGAAGCTGTACGTGCAAACAGATGAGCATGTGAAGAGTATTCTTCATCACGTAACTCAGGGTAGCGTGCGGATATAGCTTTGACGTAATCTTCTAAAGCCAGGACTTCCTGCTCGTCAGTCAACGCAAAATCAAATACAAGTGCCCCTGTATCTAGATAAGGGTTTGGTCCAGCGTAATTTTTAAAGTTGAAAATATCAAAAACATCAGTCTTACGCGCGTTAACACGAATTGCTTCGGTGGTATTATCTTGAATCATTGTATAAACCCTTGGCAAAACACCCTTCCTTCACAATAATAACCCGCTTAAATTAATGTGAGTATCAAGTTTTTACATCTCGTCAACTACTCTACCGCGTTTGTTAAAATTTATATCCATTGGGAGGTGTTATTATACACGTATTTCTGTTAAAACTTGAAAATAGTACAAAAAAGTTGGGACACAGCGTATGAATGCAACAGAAGCTAGCCTCAGAAATGAAGTCAGACAGCTTGCTGAGGAAGCTTTTCATCGCAAGCTGATTTCCGGATATGGTGATGGCCCAGATGTATCGGAGTATCAAATTGTTATTGAGGGAAAACCAAGACATCTAACATTAGAACATGCCAAGTCATTTTTAAACGCTTTATTAGAAGGTAATGGGGATGCTGAGGAATTAATTTGATAAAATTCATAAAATTTAATTAAATAAGTGAGACCCGGTAATTTAAAACCCGGGTTTCGTGTTTGTATGAAACTTAATCAAATAATGTGCCGTTGGAATGAGATCAAAATATCATCAATCTGTGACAATATAATGGCAAGGCGCCAAAATGTAGTCGTCAACCAAAGTTTTTAACAACTTTATTAAGCATTATCAATATTTATCAGGAGGCAATGCTGTGGCAAACGAAATTCAACGTCAACTAGTGATTATTGGAGGAGCAGAGGATAAGGAAGGAGATTGTATTATTCTTCGCGAATTTGTGCGGCGTGCAGGAGGTACAAAAGCTAAAGTTGTCATTATGACCGCAGCCACAGAATTACCAAGAGAAGTTGGTGAAAATTATATTCGTATTTTTGAACGTCTTGGCGCCGAACAAGCTCGCATTATTGATACTGAAACGCGCGAAGATGCTTCATCATCTACTGCATTAAAAGCTGTTGAAGAAGCTACAGGTGTATTTTTCACAGGTGGTGACCAAGCACGTATTACTAGTATTCTTAAAGATACTGATCTTGATGCTGCAATTCATAAACGTTATGCCGAAGGAATAGTAGTAGGAGGAACGAGTGCAGGCGCGGCGGTAATGCCTGATATAATGATTGTTGAGGGAGACTCAGAAACTAATCCTCGTATAAATATGGTAGACCTTGGCCCCGGTATGGGATTTTTGCCTGGTATTGTAATTGACCAGCACTTCTCACAACGCGGTCGTTTAGGGCGCCTAATATCAGCACTTGCCCAACAACCAGCAGTATTAGGTTTTGGCATCGATGAAAATACCGCAATGGTAATAACAGGTGACAAAATGGAAGTAGTAGGTGAAGGTGTTATCACCGTAGTGGATGAAAACGAATTAGTCCACAATAACGTAGATGAAATACTTCGCGATGAACCTCTTGCATTTTGCGGCGCCCGTCTTCATATATTACCGCACGGTTATAAATTTGACCTCAAAACTCACAAGCCAATTTTAGATGGTCGTTCTGTGGTAAATAACGAAGGTAATGAATTAGCTGCCAGTGTAAGTTAAATAATTAATTATAAATACTAAAAAGTTTAGTAGATGCATCAAATGGAGAAGTAGTTAACCCTACTCCTCCTTTTTTTATACCCCTACATCTACCCATAGAAGGAATCGAATTTTAAATAATTCTAAGAATATATAGTATTATTTGCACTCATATAAAATACAATGGCAAGCTCAATCGAATTCAGTCTTTTCGCTCCTCGCATCAATGGGGCAGCTTTAATTGGGTCTTTTTCTGAATGGAAAGAAACACCCATGCAAAAAGGAGAAGATGGTTATTTCAGGGTTCAAGTAAATATAGAAGACGGTACTTATCAATATAAATTTCGAGTTCAAACCAAAAGTCCAAACTTCAAACCAGATGAATGGATTGATGTTATTGACCCCTACGCTACAGATGTTGATGAAGAACGTACTGTCGGTATAGTAAGAATTAAAGACGGTGAAAAAATTGTAGATACTTATGTTTGGCAGTACGATGACCAACCATTACCTCAAAATCATGAGTTAGTAGTATATGAAATGCACGTCGCAGATTTTACAGGTGGAGAAGTTGACGAGCATAGACGTGGTAAATATGTAGATGCCATCGAAAAATTAGATTACCTTAAAGAACTAGGTATTAATGCAATTGAATTAATGCCGGTAAATGAGTACCCTGGTGATTATAGTTGGGGTTACAAAGTACGTCACTTTTTCGCGACTGAATCAAGCTATGGTTCTACAGAAGATTTAAAACGGTTTATTGATGAGTGTCACAAACGTGGTATTCGCGTATTAATGGATGGAATTTATAACCATACCGATGAAGAATGTCCATTAATGTTAATCGACCGTAATTACTGGTATTACGAACACATGCACTATCCAGAAGACCCTGGTAATTATTGGGGTCCAGAGTTTAATTACAGTAATTACGATGAAAAGTTAGATGTAAAGCCAGCATGGAAATATGTTGGTGATGTCGTAAAATATTGGGTAGAAGAATATCATATAGATGGAATTCGCTATGATGCAGTGCGTCAGTTAGCTGACTTTGAATTTTTGAATTGGTTAGCCACTCAAGCTAAGAAAAATTGTACAGTTCAGGGGGCGCCAAAACCGTTTTATAATATTGCCGAACACATTCCTGATACAAGTGATGTAACAAGTCCAAATGGTCCATTAGATGCGTGCTGGCATGAAAGTTTTCGTTATTTTGCTACTCCCACTATTTGTGGTGAAGAGTTTGATTTAGAAAATCTCAAACAAGTGTTAGACCCTAGAAGGCAAGGGTATGATAGCACAGTGAACGTCATAAATTATTTGGCAACCCACGACCGAGAACATCTTTTTCGGGAATTAGGGGATAGAGGCATTTTTGATGAAGCAGCATTTACACGTGCCAAGTTAGCAGCAGTATTATTAATAACGGCAATGGGTGTGCCAATGCTGTGGATGGGAGAAGAGTTTGGAGAACACAAGCGTAAGAGTCAAACTGTTACCCAGCCCAAAAAAATAGCTTGGGCATTATTAGAACGTCAGGAAAACAAAGATTTATTTGAATACTACAAAAAATTGATTCACTTACGAGTCAATAATCTGGCTTTACAATCTGACAACATCGAATTTTTCCATGAAAACCCTGATGCAAAAGTACTATGTTATGTGCGTTGGAATGACCAGGGAGGGCGCCTGGTAGCAGTACTAAACTTTTCAGACCAAAACTTTAGCGAGTATAAAATTACTCACTTCCCCGATGCTGGCACATGGCAAGATTTCATGTCAGATTGCAATGTTGAAGCAAGTTGTGAAGAAAATCAAAATGTTTTGATTACAGAGTTAAAGCCATACGAAGCAAAAGTTTTCATGAATTAACTTTGACATCTTGTTCTTCTTAATTCTTCCTTAGCGTCCTTAGGGTACTTTGCGGTTCGTTCTTTCAAATAAAAAAGGTTAAAGGTAAAATTTACCCTTAACCTTCAACCCCTTATAATCTAGAGAAAATCAAAATTTTAATAAAATTAACGATATAAAGTCACATCTTCACCACATTTAAGCCACTACACGCAAAGTTATGTTACGAAATTTAGAAAATGAAAATAGGAAAAATAAAATAGAAAACTTAAACTATAAATATTACTCAGCAATTTGCAGCACCGATTTGATAAACTTCCATTCTGATGGAACAGAGTCAAGCATTATAGAAACTCTGGTTTCCCGACTAACTAAAATTTCACCATGTATATCAGTACTGAAATCTTTACCTAAAATAAAACCTTTTTTGATTAACTTTTGAACAACAAACATACAAACATGCTCTTTTAAGTCCAAACATACTTGTAATTCTGGAAAATTATGCCAAGTCCAATAACAAGTATCGGGAGCAGTTTCTGCAAGCTGGAACATTGCTGCATTGAGCATGTGCGTTGCTTCTTCGCTGCCAAGTAAATTACTTAACGCTTCTTCGCAAATTTTGACTAAATCTTTATCTTGAAGCTTTAAAACATCAACGAGTAAATTAACTGCTGTATCGAAATCTTTAAACTCTTGCTCTAAATCTTGATTATACATAAATTAGTGTTCCAAGAATTAAGTGATTGATCAAAAAAGAATGGGAGATAATAACAGACTTAGAATCTCCCACATAGTGCAATTTCTGGTGAGTTTTGAAGTACCGTTCGTAGAGCTAACCAGAGACTTGTTATTGATTAATCTCGTTAATTAGTACCTTCAGTTTCTAAATTACAGCGAAAAAGTGAAGAACCAGTGAAGGTGACTTTGATTATTTATTTTTTTAGCTATCGCTCCAACCCAATTTTTGAGATACTTGCTCAACTAGAGTCATGGGGTCAAAAGGTTTGGCAATAATAGCTGTCACTTCTAGTGAAGCTAACTTATCTCGGTCAACATTTTTTCCTTTTGCCGTAATTAAAATAACTGGAATATGCTGCGTTTGTGGAGTTGCTCGTAAAATAGCTAAAGTACCCATACCATCTAGGTCAGGCATCATCATATCTAAAAGTATAGCGTCTGGTTGTTCTGTCTTTGCTACTGCCAAACCTTCAATTCCCGAAGCAGCAGTAAACACTTGCCAACCACCCATTGTTTGAAGCGTCAATTCAACAACTTCTCGAATATCTTCTTCGTCATCAATAATTAAAATATGTTTAACTTTCACTGCGATTATTTCCCTAGATGCGTATGAAAATGCAGTTGAATTAAATGTGTTAGTGATGCTGTTAAGGTCAGTATATTTCAACATGTGCTGTTCTTAATTGGGGCAATATAATAAATTTTATGAAAATAAAAATATCCAAGATACATTAACCGTGTGAAAACACAAAGTAGAATACCTTAGATATTAAATGGGAGAATATTTAGCCAGCAAAAAACAAGAACATTATAAAAGAGTTGTAATAGGGAATTAAATCAAACTAAGCGCAATATAACAGCACGATAAAGAGCTAATTTACTTTGTTCTTGAATCAGGCTGTGCGAATAATAAATTTTATTCAATTCAAATTTATCTGCTCAACCTGGCTTATTTTTAAGATTAAAGTTTAAAAGTGAAGAAGCTGTGAAGATAGAAAGATAATAAGAAACCGGGTTTCTTAGAGTTAATACTGCCAACCTAATACCTCCGCTACTTGGTCGGTGAGAGTCATGGGGTCAAAGGGTTTTGGAACCATTCCGGTAATGCCCAGTTCTGCAAATCGACGCTGGTCACTTGCTTGCACTTTAGCTGTAAGTAAAATAACGGGAATATTACTAGTCAGAGAGTTTGCTTGCAACTGTTTAAAGGTTGTGATACCATCCATTTCTGGCATCATGACATCAAGAAGGATGGCATCAGGTTGTTCTGTTTCTGCTTTTATAATTCCTTCGCTCCCAGATTCTGCGGTTAAGACCTCGAACCCACCAACCTCTTCTAGGGTTAGTTGAGCAACTTCGCGAATATCATCTTCGTCATCAATGATGAGAATGCGCTTTGCCATTACGGCGCCCTTCCTTTTTACCAGAGACTATACAATTGAGTAATCCGATAGCACGCTGTTCAAACTCTTCGGGAGTAACACGCGCTTTGGTTAAAAATAAAGTTTGCCCTAAATTTAACCTCGCGCAGTCAGCTTCAGTCAAATCTATAGCACTGTATACGACTAAGGGTACTTGATGCAAATGGTTATGGTGTCGTAACCAGTCCACAACTGCAAACCCATCAACATCGGGCAGTGCAATATCAAGGACTAATAAATAAGGTGTTAAAGATTGACTCAACTGAATCGCTTCGCGTCCATTACGAGCATGGTGAGTTTCTATACCATAACGCTCGAACATCGCAATTAGAACCTGCGCTAAGTCGATGTCGTCTTCTACTATCAAAACTTTCAAATTATCATTCAAATTATGATCAGATTTTGATAACGCACGTTCGAGTGCTTCAAACAAGTTTTTTTCATTGGGTGGTTTGACTATCCAATCGTTTACTTCTGGATGGTTTGTAGCTAATTTCGCATCTGGCATAAAACCACTAAGTATAATTACAGGAATATCTTGGGTTTCTGGCTGTTGTTTTAATATAGTCAAAGCTTCCCAACCATTCATTCCTGGCATCATTAAGTTGAGAAAAATAACATCAGGCAATGACTGTTTGGCTATTTCAATCGCTTCTAAACCCGATGCTGCCGTTATTGTTTGATAACCTCCTTCTTCCAGCATTGTTTGTATAACTGTTCGAGCTGAGTAATCATCATCACACACAAGCACTGTCGGAGTATTTGTCTCATTAGATAAAATAGTCGGTTTCGGCGCCGATATTACAGGTAAAGAGACATAAAAACTACTGCCTTGGGATAATAGACTTTCCACCCAAATATTTCCATCATGGTGTTGTATAATACTACGACAAATTGCCAACCCTAAACCTGTACCTCCTTTTTTGCGAGAATCCGAAGCATCAACCTGTTGAAAACGCCCAAAAACTACTTCTAACTTGTCTTCTGGTATACCGCGTCCTTGGTCTTTAACTTCAAAGATTATGTGAGGAATATTTTCTGTTTGCTCGTTACCAACTTTGGCAGTAAACGAAATTGTACTACCAGGGGGTGAAAATTTAATCGCATTGCTGAGTAAATTTGTGAAAGTCTGAATTATTCGGTCAGCATCTGCCCACAATCTTGCTGAGACAGGATTAAGTGTTATACTTACCCCTGCTTTTTCTGCCATTGCTTGCATAACTTCTGTCGATTGAGTCATGAGTAAAGCAGCGTCGCAAATTTGCTTGTTCATCATCACTTTACCCGATTCGATACGTTCAATATCGAGAATGTCATTGATGAGACGAATTAATCTGTCGCTGTTATTTACGGCAATTTCTAACATTCGTTGCGCTTTTTCGGGTTGAGATTGCAAAACACCATTTGCCACCAAACCCAAAGAACCGCGAATAGATGTTAAGGGTGTGCGTAACTCATGACTGACCACCGAAACAAACTCATCTTTGAGACGTTCGACTTCGCGACGGTCGCTAATATCTTTAACAAAACAGTAATGACCGATTAATTTTTCTTGGTTACAATTTTTAACCATTACTATTTGTCTGTCAAAAATCGAACCATCTTTACGTAATGTCCTAGCTTCAACTTCTGACTTACCTTTATTAAGCATTTCTTGGTAAGCATATGTAACTTTTTCTAAGTCTTCTGGATAAATACTTATTTTGCATTCCATCCCAACAAGTTCTTCTTGTTCATAGCCCAACATTTCGGCATATGCATGGTTGACCCCAACATAACATCCACGTGTATCGATTTGAGCAATACCTTCAACGGCACTTTCTAACGCATTGCTCAGATTACGTAACTTAACTTCTGCACGTTTACGGTCGGCGACATCTTCAAAAATATAAAGGCGCCCGAAATAATTATCTTGCTGGTCACGAATTTGCGCTCTCACACGGCGAATAATCCGTCCATCTTCAAGAAAAATTTCGTCTTCAACAATTTCGCGATTTTCTTCAATTGATTCAATAGATATATGATTGTATACATTGTGAAATGCCGAGGTGCCTGTTGATGTAGGTTTACAATCAGAACAGCTTTTAGATTTATTATTAGCAATATCTTGTTGTATTTTAATGATTTGAGCGTCAATACAGTCAACTCCCCAAATTTCACAAAAACGATAATTATAATAAAGAACCTCACCAGTACGTTCATCTACAACATAAAAAGCTAATGGGGAAGCATTAGCCATTGCTCGCAGTAATGCTTCTTGCCAGCGTAGTTCCTCTTCAGCACGTTTGCGAGCAGTAATATCTTGAATTTGACTGACAAAATATAATGGTTTACCTGTTGTATCCCAAACTAGTGAGACGCTTAGTAAAACCCATACTACATGCCCAAGCTTGTGAAAATAACGTTTGGACATCTGATAAGTAGAAATTTCGCCTTTGAGCATTTGATGAACATAGCTCAAGTCAATATCTAAGTCATCTGGATGTGTAATTGCTTGAAACGTTGTTGCCAATAATTCTTTTTCAGAATAACCAATCATTTCACATAATGACTGATTGACTTGTAACCACTGACCTTGGGTTGAAACTAATGCCATTCCTGTTGATGCATTTGCAAATGCACCGCGAAAACGCTCTTCACTCTCTGAAAGTGCGTCTTGTGTTTGTTTACGCTCGCTAATATCAAAAAGCGTACTTCGACTCATTATAAAGTTACCTGCTGCATCTTTAATAGCACTAGCGCTGACCAAAACAGGCATTTTTGTGCCATCTTTACGAACTAATAACAGCTCTAAATCTCTTTGAAACCCACGCTCTTTTAAGACTGAGAAACTTTTTTCAAATTCAAGCGCATTCTCAGTAGTAAAATAATCAGTAATTTTTTTACCAATTACTTCTTCACGTTTACAGCCTAGCCAATTGAGTTCAGTATCATTAATTTGAATAAATATACCGTTTTTATCTAGAGAATGATAACCACAGGGTGCATTATTATACAAGTCTTCTAGTTGTGTAGTAGATTGCTGTAGCGATGCTTCTACCTTTTGTCTTTCACTAATTTCATGAGATAAATTCAGATTAATTTGTTCGACTCTATTAGCATATAGACGTAAATTAAAAGTCATATATACTACGATAGCAATTAAAATTGCAGCTACTGAACCGCCAACTAAAATCATATCAGCTAGAGGAGAATGCTGTCGGGCGAGGAGTGCTGAAGTTGGAACCACGCGCAGGCGCCAATTTACACCATTTAAATTTACTTCAGTGTAAAAGCTCCATTTATTAATAAATTCTTTACTAATGTTCTGGTAAAGTTCGTTGGTATAAAATTGTTGGTCTTTGTCGAAAATTGCAATTGCGTACTCCTGCATTAAATTTTTATTGATAATCGCATCCAAAAAAGGTTGAGGTCGAACGACACCAACAATAAACCCATCAAAATTTTGTAAAGAGGCGCCGACTTGAGTATTTTCTTGAGTACCATTCTTTAAGAATAAAGGTACATAAATCAAAAAGCCTCTACCACCTTGAAACAAGGAAACTACGCGCGTCATAGTTGAATTCCCAGTTTGTTTTGCTGTGTTCATGGCAATTTGACGATTTGATTCAAACAGCAAAGCGCGGTTTTCTACTCCTTCGTTACCTTTTTGAGGGACTATCCAACGTATAAAGCTTAAATTGTCTACCCATTCAAGTGCTTGATACCCTTTGTAATCGCGTAAATAATTTGTTGCGTCGTCTTCCCACTGACTTCTAGGAGTTCCACCTTCTAACTCCCAACGTTCTGCCATTCGCTTCAGCGCATGAGTTCGAGTTTTAATTTCAGAAGCAATATCTTCGCCTATATCTACTGTCACTATTTCAACATTTCTTTTAATTTGCAGTTGTTCTTGAAATAACAAACCCTGCCATAGTAATAAATTAAGAATAAGTACACAGGTGCCTACCAAAATCGGTAGCCACAGTTTTCGCTCTTTAACTTTTTTTCTCGCACTTCTATTTCTCATTGCTTTTACCCTTTGCATCGGGATGTTGCCATATGATACAGCGCCTCTAAGTTTGTGCCGTCTTGCGAATACTGAGATATACCCATATTAATAGATACCTCGACTTCTTGACCTTTATTAATATTTAATACTTTTTCCTTAATGTCCCTTATACAGTTGAATATTAAATTCTTACTCTCTTCAAGTGGTGTTTTATACAAACACAATATAAATTCTGCACCTGCCCAGCGACAAACAACTTGTTGATTAAATGTTTGTTTAAGTACTTTTCCTGTTAAAGATAATACCTGGTCGCCGATAGAATGATTATGTTTATCATTTATTTGTTGGAGATTATTAATTTGAAGGGCAACTAAGTATAAAGCTTGGTTATGACATTGGGCTTCTTTGAGAAGTTGATTAATTTCGCTCTTTAACTTTTGGCGGTTGACAAGTCCGGTTAAAGGGTCAATTTGGGCAAAGTTTCGCAGCAAACGAGTTCGTTCAATACGGTTGAGGATACGCGCGACTATTTCGGGACCAACTACAGGTTTTGTAACATAATCATCGGCACCTGCTGCAAATACTCGCAGCATAATATCTGAACTTGAATGAGCAGTGAGAAATAGTACTGGTAAACCACTATGTATCGGGTCGTTTCGTAGTTGCTGACACAGTTCGATACCACTAATAGATGGCATTTCTACGTCTAACACGACTAAATCTGGTGCTGTGGCAATTAGAGTATCCCAAAATTGAAGTGGGTTATCTAATGTGGTAATCTCTAATCCCCAAGGCTTTAATATTTCTGAAAGGGTTTCCAGTATATTCATATCATCATCAACAATTAGTACTCGTGCGCTGCTTTGCGATTGTTGAAGCCTTGTTGTTAATTCTGTAAAGTCATTTAAATGCCCTTGTAATGGTTTATTTTTAACCTCGGCGCCTGAATTGATTGTAGAGGCTTGCTGTAACTCTTGGCGTAAGCTTACAACTAATTCTGATAAATGTAGTTTTGAAGAGTGAGATAATGATGTTGCAACTTGTAACAATTGTTCGATTTGACTTGACAAGCGCGAAGCACACTCAAAGCCGAACATACCCAAAGAACCAGCCAGCTTGTGAGCATCTTGATAAGCGTTATTAATCATCTCCGAGTCTGGTACACCTTGAAGTAAAGCTGCTACTGCTAATTCGATGTTAGTGACTCGGTTACTTAGCTTTTCTTGTGAGCGTTGCCAAATTGCAGAAATTTGTTGGCTCTGCTTGATGGATGGAGGATTTGATATTGTAGTTTGGTTAGAAGTGGTATTTTGAAGAGGTTTTTTTGACTTTGGCTTTTTCTTTTTTTCGTCCAACAGAGATTTTAAACGATAACCAATACCATAAACATTTTCGATTGGGTCATTTGTCACTCCTGAGAAACGAAGTTTTTGGCGTAATCCTTTCATGTGCGCTCGCACCGTATCTTCTCCGGGTGTTTCTTCGAGTGACCACAAATGATCAATAATGGCGCCACTACTAAACGTGCGTGCAGGGTTACGAAGGAATAGTTCAAGTAAACTATACTCTTTGGGAGTTAGACGTATTAATTGGTCGTTATAGGTAACTTCACAGCTTGACGGGTCTAATCGTAGATTTTCCCACTCTAGTTGAGTTCGTACTAAGGTATTACCTCGACGCAGAAGCGCGCGGATGCGAGCCGTTAATTCTTGTAAATTAAATGGTTTTGTGATATAATCATCAGCCCCAGCATCTAAACCAATTATTTTATTATTGCTGCTGTCTTGAGCAGTCAAAAGAATAATTGGTACGCTAGCACCACTAGCGCGAATTTGACGACACAAGCTAATACCGTCGAGTTTAGGCAGCATCACATCAAGAACAATCAAGTCATAATTACAAACTTGAGTAAATTCCAAACCTGATACTCCGTCAGACGTGGTATCAACCGTATGATGCGACTGAGTGAGCGTAGCAACAAGCGATTGAACAATAAGTTCGTCATCCTCTACTACTAAAATTCTCATAATTCACTAACTTGGTACGTGGGTAAAAACCGGCACGTTGATACTTCGTATCTAAACTTACTTATGACAATATACTTGCTTGATGATAAATTTAGGTTAACACTTGGCAACAAATGTAACGGATGTAACGGATAAATTTGTTGTCGGCACCGATTTTTGGGTTTGTTTTTCCCGAAGCCAATACATTGTGATAATATTAGAAACTGCTGCATTAGCTAAAAACTGTCAATTTAACTGTCAATTTAGAAAGATTCAATCATGGCTCTGACGCAACAGCGAAAACAAGAACTAATTACACAGTACCAAGTACACGAAACCGATACTGGGTCTTCTGATGTTCAAGTAGCAATGCTGACAGCACGCATAATGCGTCTATCAGAACACTTGCAAGGTAATAAAAAAGACCATTCCTCCCGTCGTGGTTTGTTGAAGTTAATCGGTCAACGCAAGCGCCTTCTATCATATATCATGCAAGAAGACCGCGAACGTTACCAAGCTTTAATTGCTCGTCTGGGTATCCGTGGATAGAGTATAAAATGAACGCCTATGAGTGCCGAACCAGAACGTAACAACTTGCCATTTGAACCAAAAAGCAAACCAAAGAAAGCTAACAAAAAAGCAAGTGGACAGAAAGAACAACCTGTTAAACAAGCTGTTGTAAAGCAATCTGAGAAAAAAGAAAATAGAAAAGCTCCTTATAAAAAAGAGGAGATGGCTATTCCAAAAGTAGTTAGTGACCGAATGGTCAAGCGTGTAGCAGCATTTTCTGGTATTCCCACATTTTTGGGTATTGCCAGTTTAGTTGTTAGCTACTTGCTTTCTGCATACGCTCATATCAAACTGCCCCCCATCGCGGTTTTGTTGGTCAATATGGGCTTATTTGGTCTAGGAGTGTTGGGTATTACCTATGGTGTTCTATCAGCTTCGTGGGACACCGAACATCCTGGAACTTTATTTGGGTTTAGCGAATTTAGTACCAACTGGGGACGAATGGTGGAGGGTTGGCGCGCAACTAGGCAAAAAAAAGTGTAATTTTATAGTGCTGAGTAATGAGTGCTGAGTGCTGAGTAGTAGAGACGCGATTAATCGCGTCTCTACAATAATTTTCGATAGATATAAAATCTTAGAAACCGGGTTTCTTCGTTGAAATCTGTTATAACAATGACAATTTTGCCTAGAAACCCGGTTTGTTAGTAAAAAAAATTATTAAATCAGGGAAAATAACCATGATTGTAGTTATGAAAATGGGTTCCCCAGAAGCGGAAATAAACCGCATCAACGAGGAACTAACGACTTGGGGACTGACACCCGAAAAAATTGTTGGTAAACACAAAATTGTAATTGGTTTGGTTGGTGAAACTGTTGACTTAGACCCTTTACAAATTCAAGAAGTCAGTCCTTGGATAGAACAAGTGTTGCGTGTTGAGCAACCTTACAAGCGTGCAAGTCGGCAATATCGGCACGGTGAGGCATCAGAAGTAATAGTTAATACTCCTGATGGCGCCGTTATTATTGGTGAGAATCATCCAATATCGGTAGTTGCGGG
Organism: Dulcicalothrix desertica PCC 7102; assembly: GCF_003991905.1. Classification (GTDB taxonomy): domain Bacteria; phylum Cyanobacteriota; class Cyanobacteriia; order Cyanobacteriales; family Nostocaceae; genus Dulcicalothrix; species Dulcicalothrix desertica. The sequence continues at coordinate 108,800 of NZ_RSCL01000005.1, forward strand.
GCCTTGTTCGGTAGAAAACGAGGAAATGATTATTGATGTGGCGTTACGTGTGAAAGCGGCAGGCGCCAAGTTTTTGCGTGGTGGTGCATACAAACCAAGAACATCGCCTTATGCTTTTCAAGGACATGGTGAAAGTGCGCTTGAACTTTTGGCAGCAGCGCGTGCAGCGAGTGGGCTGGGAATTATTACCGAAGTGATGGATGCTGCTGACCTAGATAAAATTGTAGAGGTTGCTGATGTTATCCAAGTTGGTGCCCGTAACATGCAAAATTTTTCTCTGCTCAAAAAAGTTGGCGCCCAACCGAAGCCAGTATTATTGAAGCGAGGAATGGCGGCAACAATTGAAGATTGGTTGATGGCTGCTGAGTATATATTGGCAGCAGGAAATCCAAACGTAATTTTATGTGAACGTGGTATTCGCACTTTTGACCGTCAATATACCCGTAATACCCTTGATATATCTGTAGTACCTGTATTACGAAAGCTAACCCACCTGCCAATTATGATAGACCCTAGTCATGGTACAGGCTGGTCAGAGTTTGTACCTTCAATGGCAATGGCATCAATTGCAGCGGGTACAGATTCGTTAATGATAGAAGTCCATCCTAACCCGAAAAAAGCACTATCTGATGGGCCTCAATCGTTGACACCTGAAGCTTTCGACAGACTTATGCAAGAATTAGCTGTTGTTGGTAAAGCTGTTGGACGTTGGCGCCAACCTGTTGCTGCAACAGTTTAAAAAATGTAGAGACGTGATATATCACGTCTTTGCCTTATACACGTTTTGTAAATAAAAGACGCGACATGTCGCGTCTCTACATTACACATTATCTTCTTCTGCTGCCGAAACCGCCGGAACGAGGAGCTCTCGCAGGTCTGCCGCTTCCGAAACCACTGTTTGGATTTCTTCTTACAGAACTCGAATTTCCAGATGGTCGTAAGGTACTGCTACCAAAACCAGAACCTGTAGCACGACTACCAGTATTAACTCGTGGTTGAGTTCTTACTGTTGGGTTATTCGGATAATTTCTTCGTAAGTTGCCTGTGGTACGGAACGCTGTGCGATTTCTTTCTACCGCAGGAGGTGCGTTATAGCGTGAGCGATAACTCGAAACTGCATCGCCATATGTACGACCGTAACCACCGTAACCAGTAATTAAACCACCTGGTTGATACGCAGGAGGTACGTAATACTGCGGTCTAAATAATAAGCTGCCAATTGCTTGACCAGCTAATGCACCCGCAAACGGCGCCCAGAAACTATTTTGCTGACGAACAACGACAGTCTCTTGCTGTCCAGTTTGAGGATTAACGCGATTTTCGGTAACGTTATGAACGTATTCGATTTTGAAATCCTCTGTTATGTATAAAGCAGGTTTGCCATTTTCGACTTTGAGGTAACTCTTCTTACCTTGCTTTACTTCGTCATCGGTCAAGCGTGCCATTTGTAAATTTTCGGTTCTATATGTTGGTGGTGTGCTGTTCAACAAAAACAGCGTGTACACACCATCACCATCGTTGTAGCTCGCTTGTTGTACTTCGTATTGACCGTCTGCAAGGTTTGCCGAAACCTGAGAAACTGAGTTTGCACTCTGGTTTCGAGCTTGTGGTGTTGCTTGTGAACTAACTTGATTAGCTCCACCACCACAACCTACGGTTGTAACACACAACGACAGCGCCAAAACAACGACTGTAAATTTACGCAAAACTTTCATGATTACATTCAGGAGCATATTATAGTCATCCCATTTTGAGCTTAACAAAATTTTACATTCTTTATTCAGTGTGGGCTACCGAACAACGTTTTTAATTTAGAAACCCTAGAAACCCGGTTTCTTTATTGAGATATTGTAATAAAAACAATAATTTTGCGTAGAAACCGGGTTTCTCTTTCATTTTAAGAGCATGAGTAGCAAAAAGAAGAGGGGGTTGGTTGTAGTATTCTTGCTACCTTTTTCTGGTTAAGGTAAAATTTTGCTGCCTATATCTATATATATAGATTTCTATAATTGCATAATTTAAAATATGTTAATTCCTCAATTAGAAAGATTTTTAACGGCAAAGTTAAATGAAAATAAAAGACAAAATAGAATATATTTATTATTTTGGTTGATTTTAAGCTTGTGTTTTGCCGCTGTTTATATTGGTTTAGGAATACGGCAAGGTTTTAGTAGTGAGTATGTCATTGGAGATGATGCACGGGAATATATATCTTGGATGTATCGTTATTTAAACCCAGAGTTATTCCCTAATGATTTAATTGCCGATTATTTTCAATCTGTTACACCAATTGCATATGGTGGAATTTATCGGTTGATGATGAGTTTGGGAGTTGATGCAATTGTACTGAGTAAAATTTTACCAATTGTATTAGGGTTAGCTACAACAGGTTATGGATTTGCTGTTTGTATGCAAATATTGCCAGTACCTATGGCAGGATTTTTAGCAACTTTAATATTGAATCAAAGTCTTGGTCTTCACGATGATTTATTCTCTGCTTGTCCTAGAGATTTTACTTACCCGTTATTTTTAGCATTTTTGTATTATTTAATGCGGGGTTCGGCGCCGGGAGTTATAGTAGCGTTTATAATTCAAGCATTGATTTACCCTTTAATTACATTTATCGAATTGGGAATTTTGTTTTTGCGACTATGGGATTGGCAAAACATGCGTTTTCGCTTTTCGCAACAGAGGCAAAATTATATACTATTTGGGCTTGCTTTGGCTGCTGCGTTGATTACAGTTACACCTTATGCTTTCCAGTCCTCACAGTTTGGCCCAACAATTACCGATGCAATGGCAAGAACGATGCCCGACTATTTTAGAGGTGGCAGAGTCAGTTATTATAACGATAATATTGTCAGTTTTTGGCTTGATGGTAGAGACAGTGGTCTTTTTGCTTTGCTAAACCCGGTTCAACTTTTGATTGGGCTTTTGTTACCAGTCATACTTATATACCAACCAAGATTTTCAACCAAGTTAAAAATAACGAATCAAGTCAAAGTATTATTGCAGGTTGTTTTAGCATCTGTAGCAATGTTTTTTATTGCTCATGCTTTATCATTCAAGCTGCACTTTCCCAGTCGATATACTCATCACACCTTTAAGATGGTACTTGCGATTGGCGCCGGAGTTGTGTTAGGTGTGTTGTTAGAATCTGCTTTTGATTGGGTAAGACAAACCCAGTCGAATAAAAGTATAAAACGAATTTTGATATATTTACTTACTGCGATAGTAGGCACCGCACTAATTTTATATCCAACGACTCTAAAAACTTTTCCCAAAACTCTATATGTAGTAGGTAGCGCACCAGCACTATATGAATTCTTACAGAAGCAACCGACCAATAGCTTAGTTGCATCGTTAGCAGAAGAAGCAGATAATATACCACCTTTTGCAAAGCAATCAATTTTAGTAGGTAAAGAATATGCTTTACCTTTCCATACAAAGTATTATGCTCAATTTAGTCAGCGTATGACTGACTTAATTAATGCTCAATATAGTCAAGATATCAGCCAGGTGATGAATTTTATAGATAAATACCGTGTTAAATATTGGCTTTTAGAACGTAATGCTTTTGAACCAGAGTATATAAGTAAAAATACTTGGATTCAGCAGTATCAAACTGCTGCAAAAATAGCTGATTCTAAGCTATTACAAGGAAGTAATTTTGTTTTGTCTGGGTTGATAAAGTCTTGTAGTGTGTTTGAAAGTGGGGATTTGTTTTTGCTGGAGGCTGAATGTATAAAAAAAGGGTAGGGTGGCTTAAGCCACCTTACGGTAATTATAGGGGAATTAGTTCGGGGTAATGTTGTAATAGTTGGTCGTTAGTAAGTTCATCACCGAACTGTGCGGGTGAGAAGTGTACTTGTGCTGCGCGGATTTTATTTTTGTAATGTAAGCTAATTAATGCTTTTAAACCTTCTTTTAATGCTTGGATATTGGATAAGTCGGTTTCAAGCTCAGGTACTTCTCCTTCAAAAGCTGCTGTTAGCATGACAACAACGTTGCGGGTAGCAGGCGCCGATAATGGTTCGTTGGTATTTGGCGAAGTATAATCAGGTTCACTCAGGTAACGTTGGGCAGAGTCTGTAAATAGTTCGTTGACAAAATCTCCCGCTTCCCCTTCACTCCAAAATACATCGCCTTCGTTAGCTGCCGATGTCCAATATTCATCGTATTGCAGCAAGCTCTCGCAAACCCTTACTAGTCCTTCACTTACTGTTTGCATGTCGCCCTCGTTTTGCAAAACGAAGCGCGCGACATCGTTTAATGTACCTAATATTGGCGCCACTTCTGACCCAGCTAAATGTACAAACAAGCGGCAAACTACATAACGAGTCTTACCCAGCATTCGGTTGAACATAAATACTCCTTTCAAAAACTATCTATTGACCTATATAGTGAAACCCTTTAATAAAATCAATAACTGTACTTACAGAGAAAGGTATAAATTTTACAGCTTCGTCATATTTATCGTCATAAACAGCATCGCTAACATCAGAACGATTGATTAAACGCTTGCCAAAATTAGGGTGTTCATGAACTATAAGATTTTGCGAACTCGAATTTGTTAAAATCACTTGTGTTGGCGCCTGAAAGAAAGAGAGGCGCTGTGTGAGTGCAAGAATATTCTTGACCTGTTTAATTGTATCAGCTTGACGAAGTGCTTCTTCTAGCTGTTGGTTAAAACTTTGAATGCGATGGAATGGGATGGAGGCATCGTTAGATGTATCATCACTCTTCATCATCTCGACTACAGAAATTAGATTTCGCTGGGTACTTTTGGCATCTTGAAAGGGCAAAACTGCAATACAGGCTGTAGGTAATAATGCTTCATCACTATCGATTCGGAATGTAAAAACTGTTCGGCGCCTACTATTTTCTAAGCTTGGTGGTTGTTTTAGCTTTAAATACTGCTGGGCAATTTGGAAGTAAGCTCCCGATATGGCAAAGTTGGCTTCATGGTCAAGTGGTTTATCAACGATAATGCTAATTGTTGGCGAAGTAGCGTTAAAAAAATCACGTGACCCTTCTGGAGTGAAATATTGAATTATCGAAGAGTCTCCTGTTGGACTTAAATCAATCCACTCGCAAATTATGCCATCTGTTTTTAATCCAAAGCGAGTTGTTGCATAAAGTTTGGCGCCTGTCAATGTTGCACCCGTTAAATCAGCGCTTACCCATTCAGCTTTAATTAATTTCGCGCTCGTTAAATTGGCATGAACTAAACTGGCGCCTGTTAAATTGGCGTTACTGAGATTAGCATTATTCAGGTTTGCACCGCTCAATTTTGCACCGCTTAAATCTGCCCAACTTAAGTCTGTATCTGATAAATCTACCCAACGAAGGTTGGCGCCGCTAAAAGAGGCACCACTAAGATTTGCTCGACTAAGGTTAGCTTGCCGAAGTTCAGCATCACGAAGATTGGCGCCACTTAAGTCGGCGCGACATAAATCACTATTAATTAAATTAACTTGTTCTAAATTCGCTCCTGTTAAAAAACCACCTCTAAGACAAACATCACTCATATTTGCTCGACTGAGGTTTGCTTGTCGCAATGTCGCTTCGCGGAGGTCAGCATTTTTGAGATTCGCTTGCACTAGGTCGGCATGGCTAAGATTCGCACGAATTAATTCGGTACGAACTAGCGAAGCTTTACGAAGTATGGCATGACTGAGGTCAGCGCGAATCAGATTTGCAACATTAAGGCTAGCACCTTTAAGGTCAGCACCCATTAAATGGGCGCCGCTAAGTCTCGCAACATTTAATTTGGCGTACCTCAAATTGGCGGTATTAAGATTGGCGCCTGATAAATTAACGACACTTAAGTTTGCTTGGCTCAAGTTGACACCGTTGAGTTTTGCACCGCTTAAGTTTGCTTCGCTGAGGTCAACACCGCTAAAGTCTCGCACCCCCATAGCATATTTTTCTAGGAACTCCTCTGCCTTCATTCGCGCTACCCTTAAATTGCCAACTTACTTTTTTTTTATAACTTGTGAATATCGGTATATTAGGACTTGGATTAATTGGTGGCTCCTTGGGTTTAGATTTACGAGCTTGCGGACATCATGTAATTGGTGTGTCGCGACGTGCTTCAACTATAGAGACAGCAGTTGCCATCGGTTGTGTTGACTCTTCGTCAGTTGACATTGATGTACTTGGCGCCGCAGAGGTGGTATTTATATGTACACCTCTTGGGCTTATTGTGCCCAGTATTGAGCAATTGATAACGGTATTGCCAAAATCGACTGTTTTAACGGATGTCGGTTCAGTAAAAACACCGATAGTTGAAGCAGCATCACCACTATGGTCTAATTTCGTTGGTGGACATCCAATGGCAGGAACGGCTGATAGTGGTATTGAAGCAGCCTTAAAAAACTTATTCGTACAAAGACCATACGTGTTAACACCAACATCTGCAACACCTGCGTCTGCTGTTGAGGTAGTGTCCGAATTAGTAAAGCAATTAAACTCCAATATTTACTACTGCGCTCCAGAACAGCACGACCGAGCGGTTAGTTGGATTTCTCATTTGCCCGTAATGGTAAGTGCTTCGTTAATAGCGTCATGTATAAGAGAAACAGATAATCAAGTTTTACAGCTAGCTCAAAACTTAGCAAGCTCTGGTTTTAAAGATACAAGTCGTGTTGGTGGGGGTAATCCCGAATTAGGCGTAATGATGGCAAAATATAATCGTGAAGCTTTATTAACATCAATGCATCAATATCGCCACCAGTTTGATGAAATTATTAATTTAATCGAGCAAGAAGATTGGGAAAGCTTAGAAAATATATTAAAGTCTAATCAAAACAGGCGCCCGGATTTTTTGTAAATATTAAGACGCTGGCAACGGATAAGAGCGGATGTAACGGATGGGGGGATATAAATTGTAAAATGAGATAAAGCACGCTTTGTGAATAGAGGTTAGGGAAATGGTGTTACAAACTGAAAAACGTGATTATACTCTAGAGGAATATTTAGAGCTTGAAGACCAAGCAGAATATAGAAGTGAATACCTTGATGGAGAAATTATACCAATGACTGGGGACACTACCAATCATAATAAGATTGCTGGTAATTTTTATAAAAAGTTTCCTCTTGTAATCAATGACCAAAATTATGAGACTTACATTAGTGATGTCAAAGTATGGATACCTCGTTACGGTCTATCCACTTACCCTGATGTCATGGTGATTAAAGGGAAACCTGTATATAAAGGTACTGGTACATCAACTATTACTAACCCGTCAATTATTGTAGAAGTTTTGTTTAACTCTACAAAAAACTATGATAGAACCGATAAGTTTAAATACTACCGTTCCATTCCTGAGTTTGAGGAGTATATTTTGATTGACCAGTATAGTTACTCTATTGAACAGTATACAAAAACATCTCCAGGAAAATGGTTATTTAAAGAATACGAAGGGGAAGATGCAATTTTAGAGCTTGAGTCAGTGGAATTTGAAATTAGCTTTAAAGATATTTACACACGGGTTGATTTTAATTTGGTTGAAGAATGATTAATTAGTTAATTGTTCTTGTGATGGTGGAATTCTGATAATAAATGTTGTGCCTTCACCCGGCGCCGAAAGGCATTGTATAGAGCCATTATGTTTTTGGGTAATTATTTGATGACAAATAGATAAACCCATACCTGTACCTTTACCGACTGGTTTAGTGGTAAAGAAAGGGTCGAATATTTTAGCTAGTGCTTCTTTAGGAATTCCAACTCCATTATCAGAAATGCAAATAGCTATGTTATTATTGTTTGTAAGTTCAGTGGCGATGTATATTGTCGGTTTATTGTTTATCGAGTTGTTTACTAATGATGCGTTGGTAATTAAAGATTTATCAAATGCATCGATTGCGTTAGTTAAAAGATTTAAAAATACTTGATTTAACTGTCCTGCATAACATTCAATTAAAGGTAAATCACCGTATTCTTTCACTACTTCAATATGGATACGATTGTTTTGTTTGAGACGATGCTCTAATATCATTAAAGAACTATCAATTCCTTCGTGTAGATTAACTTTTTTATACTCTGCTTCGTCCATTCGGGAAAAATTACGCAGCGAAAGGACTATTTTTTTGATACGGTCTGCCCCAATTTTGATAGATTGAAGTAATTTGGGCAAATCTTCCATTATATATTCTAGTTCGGTAGTGTCAATTTGAGGTATACTTTGATTATTTATAATTGCATGATTTAAATTTTCTTGGTAAGCGATAATTAAGTTAAATAAATATTGAACATATTCGCGTGCAGGTTCAATATTCCCATATATAAAACTAATTGGGTTATTGATTTCATGTGCAATTCCTGCTACTAGTTGTCCTAGTGATGACATTTTCTCATTGTGAATAAATTGGGTTTGTGTACGCTGTATTTCTTGAAGCGCATTTGCTAATTCTTGTGATTGCTGCTTTATTTTCTCTTGCGCTAGTTTTTGCTCGGTAATATCAATAAATATGCCATTATGCAATACATTTCTAGATTTTTCTCCAACTGGTTCAGATTGACCGTAAATCCACTTTTGCTTACCAGAACGAGTGATAATGCGAAATTCAGAAACCCAAGGTGCATGTTGATGTACAGCAGAGTTTATAGAAAATATTAGTGAAGTAAAATCTTCTGGATGAATCAAAGGCAAAATAGGATTACTCCCTTCTGTAAGCTCAGACTCATCTAACTCAAATATGATTTTAGCTTTAGAGCTTAAATAATTAAAATGTGATTCTCCAGTTTTTAAGTCAAACTCATGCTGATAAATTGTTCCAGGTACTAAGCTATTGATATTAATCAGACGCTGTTCTCGTTCTCTCAATGCAATTTCTGCTTGTTTACGCTCGCTAATATCACGCACAACTGCTAAAAGGTGAGGTTTTCCACTATAAATACATCTACTAGCGTTAACTTCTACGTCAAAATTAGTACCGTTTTTACGTATATCAATAGCTTGGCACCTATAATCATTCCCATTTCTAACAGTTTCCAGAAATTGCTCAAATTTATGCTGGGAGTTAGGATGAATGTATGCTGTTGGTGGTAACTTAATAAATTCGTCGTAAGAATAACCGTGCATTTTACAAGTTGCAGGATTAACTTCTACTAAATTTGCTGTTTCCATATCGAAAATTAATATTCCGTCGGTGACAGCTTCAAAAATATTACGGTATTCTATAGCTTTCTTTTCGAGTGCTTTTTTCGTTGCCATTTCGACTGTGACATCACGTGAAATACCCACAGTCATGACAACTTCGCCCTGAGCGTTGCGTACAGCAGATTTTGTGGTATTCAAGACACGAACTTTTCTATCATGTCTTAATGCGCGTTCTTTGGGAATAACTAGAGTTTGTCCGGTTTCAAAAACATACTGGTCGTCTTTTATATATTTTTGCGTATGTTCGGGTTCATCAAAAGCAATATCAGTAATACCTTGTAACTCATCCTTGGTCATGCCATAAAATTCACAAAATGCTTTATTCGCCCATATAATTTGTGAATCGGCGCCTTTAATTAGAACCAAGTCATTGATAGCATCTAATATTTGATGATATGTACTTTCTGTCTGGCGTAGTGCTGCTTCTAACTGCGTTTGCTGTGAGAAGGCGGTTTCTAGCTCAGAAATGCGCGCTTGCAAAGTATTCAATTCATGAAGCAGTTCGGTAGACATAATAACACACTCAAATATTTTTTTGCTATGAAAGCTTATTTATAGAGTGCCCAGGTTTTAAGCAAAATACACATAATAGCGTAAATCTTCATCTGATAAAGCTGGATAGGAGAGGAAAAAACAGGTTGTTTCAAATAATGAAACGACATAGGGACTTGGACAAAGTATGGCTTAAGGTAGAAACTAATATACGTATCGCAGTACATACAGTCTTAATACCCGTGCAACAAAAGCTTCACAACGAGTATCTAGATTGGAAGTACTTCTTCTAAAATATATTGCTTACACCAAATGTTAAACAAAGAACCACACGACCAATATAGTAACGAATCGAATAATCAAACTCCTAACTCCAAGCGTCATCGACTTTGGGGAAGAGCTATTTTTAATCTATCCCTGGTATTAGTCGGGTCAGGTATGACGCTTGCAGGTGGTTATATTGCTGGACAGCAACAAAAAGATGCATCGAACCTTGTTGTTGGGTCGGTGAAAGCTGCTTCTGCTGCCATTGGGGAGTCAAATTTTGTAACCAACGTTGTCAACAAAGTTGGGCCTGCGGTTGTTCGGATAGATTCTGCGCGTACCGTCAAAGCTTCGTTACCCGATGAATTCAATGACCCGTTTTTCCGTCGCTTTTTTGGCGCCCAAGGACAAATTCCTCAGCAAAAGCGAGTCGAGCGTGGTACAGGTTCAGGGTTTATTCTCAGTGCAGATGGTCGCATTTTGACGAATGCCCATGTAATTGACGGCGCCGATACAGTAAAAGTAACGTTGAAAGATGGTCGTAGTTTTCAAGGTAAAGTTATTGGTAAAGACGAATTAACTGATGTTGCGGTTGTAAAGATTCAGGCAAACAACTTACCAACGGTAACAATTGGAAATTCCGACAAACTGCAAGCTGGTGAATCAGCTATTGCTATTGGGAACCCGCTTGGTTTGGATAATACAGTTACTACAGGGGTGATTAGTGCTACTGGTCGTAGTAGTAATTCAATTGGCGCCCAAGATAAGCGTGTTAGTTACATTCAAACCGATGCAGCAATTAACCCAGGTAACTCAGGTGGTCCATTGCTCAACTCCAGGGGTGAAGTTGTTGGGATGAATACCGCTATTATTCAAGGAGCGCAAGGTTTAGGGTTTGCAATTCCAATTGGCACAGCGCAGCGCATCTCAAACCAATTAATTGCAACAGGTAAAGTTCAACATCCTTACTTGGGTATTCAAATGCAAGCTTTGAGCCAGGAGTTGAAAGAAAATATTAACTCTGACCCAAATAGCGGTTTAAATGTTGACAGCGATAAAGGTGTTTTGGTACGTCGTGTAGTTCCCAACTCTCCCGCAGCACAAGCAGGAATTCGTGCAGGTGACATTATTCAAAAACTTAATGGTCAACCCGTTGCTGATGCATCGAGCGTTCAAAAAGTTGTCGAAGATAGCAAAATCGGCGCCGATTTACGTATGGATGTACGTCGCAATGGTCAAAATGTAGTTGTTTCTGTTCGTCCTGGAGCTTTCCCAACTCAAGCACAACCACAATAACGCAATGATGTAAAGACGTTAGATGTAACGTCTCTACATCATTGTGATTTTGAATACTCTGAAACCCTAGAATAGCTCAATATGTCCAGGTGAATGAGATAAGTAAATCTCATAGTTGGCATTAGTTTTTTATTGTCAAGTACTCTTGCTAAATTGTTACAAAAGTTTTAATATCTTAACAAAAAAAACCCGGTTTATGACAAAAACCGGGTTTATAAGGTTTTAAGTTGTAAATATAGTAAAAGTTTTATTGATTATTACATTTTCTCCCAATCTCCTCGATTCACTCAAAGAATCGAGGTTTTTTGTGTATTTCAAAGAAACCCGGTTTCTACGCTTTCATTGTCGCAGACAAATCTTAATTTGTATCACAGATTTAAATGAAGAAACTGGGTTTCTAAAATTTGAGGTTTTTTGAAGCGCTATCTATCGCAAAATTGTATTTTTTTAAGGTAAATAAATCTAAGCTTTATAGCATACCAGTAGGGTTACAAATAATATTAAACGGGTGGTGTGCGTTATACGGGGAAAAATCCAAAACGAAGCGTAAAGCGGAAATTGCTAATTCAGGTATAGTGACAAGCTTAAAGCAAGAAGGGCGCCTGCGACAGGAACAGCGGTGCCAAACTCTAATCTACGCTTTTTGAGAATCTCAAGCACAGAGATTGGAATGATGAGGGGCCACAGAATAGTGGTGATGCAACACATAACGAAAGATAAGAAAGTGTCTTCTACAGACGAACTGGGGTGACGCAACGCAAATATTATCCAATTAAAGAAAAAACAGAAGGTCACTAACACATAACTAATAACCATAATCAGTTCAGTTTTGTTCACCATAGACTCTCCTTAATATTGTGGTATTGACATCAGACAGAAAGCTAAATTAGCTGTATTGAACATATACGCGCTTATTGAATAGATGTTAGTTGAATTCTTGAAACTAATAAATCAGTACATTCACTTATTTTTAAATCACCATACATCAATCCACAATTATACTTGTTGACTTATTTTTACTTCACTAACTTTTAGTCTAAAATTTACAAGACCAAGGTGTAGATATCATCATCTGGTTAGTTTTGGATAATAATCTGTCAAATTCTTACGTACAAAGACTTATATCGCCAAAAATACTTCATATTAGCTTTATATTTCATTCAAAATAACCTGTATAATTTGTATTATTTTTTTGTCAAAAAAATAGTAATAACATGTAGTTACTGAATACTCTCTTCGTAAATAAAGAGACTAGACAGGATGAAAATAATAGTTATAATCGCACCCTGAGAGGATATTAAACATATTTTTTTCCTTGCCGGAAATTATTAGTAATGCTTATAGATGCAGTGTGGTGTTACCTTAGTTACCAATTACACAACATAACCTACTATCAAGCAATTAACTTGATAGTAGGTTATGTAGAAATATTGCGAGAATTTAAAGATTTTAAGTTTTTTATGGTGTAGATAAGAAATCGCGGTTAGCTTTGAAGAAAGAAATTTTGACTCACAAAATTTTTGTTACCTATTATACACCTATGAATTCTTGTCCCTGTTGTTCTGACAGACTTTTGCGACATGTCCGAAAGACTGAAGTTTACTGGTTCTGTCGTAACTGTCGCCAAGTTATGCCTGTGCTAATCTGGAAAAAACACGCATCTTCACTCGAATCTGTAAAAACTATAACCAGCTAGTCACTTGATTTAAGATGCTTCGCTTTCTAGAACAGCTTTGGCTTTGAGAAGTTGTTGACGGTGTTCGTCGCTAAGAGTTGGATATTCCAAGTCGAGTTGTTTGAGCTTGCTACAAATAATATCGGCAACTGCAAGACGTGCAAACCACTTGTGATTACTTGGGATAATATACCAAGGCGCCCAGTCAGTACTAGTATGATTGAATACGTCCTCGTAAGCTTCCATATAATCGTCCCAATATGCGCGTTCTTCAACGTCGCTCATAGAAAACTTCCAATTTTTTTCAGGCAATTCAATTCGCCGCAAAAATCGCCTTTTTTGTTCAGATTTTGATATATTTAGAAAAAATTTGAGAATAACAGTACCATTGTTTGTCAAGTATTTTTCATAATTATTAATATCCTCAAATCGCTGTTTCCATATTTTTTTACCTGGTGAATGAGGCAAACGCTCGTTTAGCAGAATATGAGGATGAACACGAGCAATTAGTACTTCTTCGTAATACGAACGATTAAAAATACCAATTCGACCGCGTTCGGGTAGAGCTTTTGTACTGCGCCATAAAAAATCATGGTCTAATTCTTCTGTACTTGGAGACTTAAAACTGTAAACTTGACACCCTTGAGGATTAATTCCTGACATCACATGTTTTATTGTGCTGTCTTTGCCTGCTGCGTCCATTGCTTGGAATATTATTAATAGAGCGTATTGATCATGAGCATAGAGAATATCTTGGTATTTTCCTATTCGCTCGATACCTACTCGTAGTTTTTCCGAAGCATCGGTTTTATCTCCATATTGCGCTGTGTATTCAGGGTCATAATCTTTGAGAGAAAACTTGGCGCCTGGTTTTGCAATAAAATTATCGCGGTTCATATTATGCCTCCTAGTGGGTCAGGTTTACATATGCCCAATTCTTGTAACTTGATTCTTACATCATCCCACTCGGTGCCGCAGTAATAGTACTTTTTATCAAGAATATCCGCTATATAATAACCTTGCTTACCACCATTGATACGAAACAACTCAATGGCAATCTTTTTACTAGAAGTACCAAAAGCTGCAAGTAAAGCTTTGTGAGATAACCAAGGTGCGTTAAATAAATTTAAAAATGGTTTCCCTTTACCAAAAGCCCAACCGTCACTTCGTCGTTCAACAATTCGATAGTAAACTGGGTAATAGACAGTATCTGAATCTGACATTGTTTATATTTGAGTTTATTTAGCAAAAATATTAAAATGAAGGAAGCCCCTAGACTATTATTCTAGGGACAGAGATCTATTAAGTTAGATTAGTTACGGTCGTCTTGGGACTCGTCATGTGGCTCATCTACCACATCGTCAATATCGTTTTTCACGACTTCCGAGTTAACGAGGTATATCTCGTCATCGACTTTATTACGCTTTTCCCATTGACCAAGTAAAGTACGAATAAAGATTTTGACGGGATTCCAAAATCCTCGATGACCGTTACCATTTTTTCCCAAATTATTACCTCCTTTTTTTACTACTGGGGACTATATTTGTGTCCCCATATTTATTTTATTACAAGAAAATGTGCGTAATCTACTGTTATTTTATAAAGTTAATATTTCTTATTTATTGCAGCTTTTACAGGTTTATTTGTCTTTTTATAAGGATATAATTTTATACGAAATTATATACTAGCGTAGACAAAATAATTATTTTTATCTATAGTTATAGCAATTTGATGACCTGCAAATAAATCATTGTCATCGTAGTAAAATGTAATTTCACCATTTGGATGAAATACCAAACAGTTTAAGACTATTAGTTTTTTGAAAGCTTGAGATGAGACTAGCTCTTCATCTTCTTCTAACCATGAATTATTTTTGAGTTTCAATAGCTGCTCAACAGCGTATTGTTTTGTAACCTCAATATAGTGTGTTAACTGAAGAAAAACATCTACTGCTTTGTTTAAGGAGTCTTCTGTTGAACTTTTATCGTCTAACTCAAGAATCAGTCGAATAGATATTTCTTCAAAATTAATTTCTCCTTTATAGCAATCCAATTCAGCGTTATAAAACAAATTACCAAGAACTGGGCTGTTAATATGGAAATTACTCATTGATTTAAAAAATAATTTTATTGGCTATTTTTTTGCTGTTTTACTTTTTCCTAAATGATTTTTTTTACTTCTTCAATTTCAGCCTGAGATGTTGGAAATGCGAATATTAATTGCGGCACCGAGCCTATGAAACGGTCAACAAAGGCATAAAATGCTGCTTGGTCATCTTGATGACTAATTAAGTAAGCTCTAAGTTCGGCTTTTGTCATAGTGTCAAAGTTAGGTTTATTATAAAATCTCTAACGGCTCTAAAAAAGGGTTATAAGTTTACTTTAGAACAAAGTGATAATCTTGAAGATGCTACCCTGCGGGAAAACTCCGTTTACGTTCCTCAGCATGACATTAGATGCTACCCTGCGGGAAAACTCCGTTTACGTTCCTCAGCATGACACTGTAGTTCGGAATAGGACAGGCTTGCAATGCCTATCCTACAAGGATGGTTAATTAGGCTTAGATTACATTTGCGACTGCTGCGTATTTGGTCGCTAAATCTGCTGGCGCCATTGTTTCGTATGGTTCAAATGGTTGGTGAATCCACGGATTATCGGCTAGGTAGTCAACGTAGTAATCTGGTTCAATTACTGAGCAGGCTTTATACCAAAGTACGGCAGTACGAATATCTTCGATTTGAGTTGCGCTATATTGTTTAAGCCAAGGGATGGTTTCTTTGAGGGTAACGCCTGAGTCTACTAAATCGTCAACTAGTAGAATCCGCGAGCCTAGGGTATCGGTTGTCATTGCTAAATGTTGGGAAAAGATTAGGTTCCCCCTTTCTTGCTTGCCCACGCCGCTGTAAGATGATGTAGCGAAAATTGCTAGGGGCTTGTCGTAAATGCGTGAGAGGATATCTCCAACTCTGAGTCCTCCGCGTGCTAGACAAATAATTTGGTTGAATTCCCAGCCAGACTGATAAATCTTAGCCGCGAGTAGTTCGATTTTTTGGTGGTAATCTGACCAAGAAACGTAAAGGTCTGGCATAAACAACCTGGTGATAGCTAATAATACTAATTGTCGAGCTTTGACTATCTTATTATGAGTGCGAAGATTTATGAAGGATTCTGATTTAGATTATATGAGGAGCAAGGCTGGTGAGAAGCTGAATTTAAGTACTAAGCTAGCTTACGGCGCCGGAGATTTAGGTCCAGCGATTACTGCGAATATCTCAGTTTTTTTCTTGCTGGTTTTTTTTACTAACGTCGCGGGTATTCCGGCGGGGATGGCTGGCAGTATTTTGATGATAGGGAAAATTTGGGATGCTATAAACGACCCGTTTGTTGGGTATTTGACGGATAAGACAAAATCAAAGCGGTGGGGGCGCCGTTTACCTTGGTTGCTTTATGGTGCAATTCCGTTTGGAATATTTTTCTTTCTACAATGGATAGTACCACGGTTTGGTAGTGGTGAGAGTAATACTTGGGGTTTGTTTTGGTACTATGTGGCAATAGGGATATGTTCACAGGTGTTTTACACGGTTGTGAATTTGCCATATACGGCGATGACACCCGAACTGACACAAGATTATGATGAGCGCACAGGCTTAAATAGTTATCGATTTGCGTTTTCGATTGGCGGTAGTATTTTTTCATTAATATTGGCAAGAATTATTTTTGGCGCCGTTCCTGACCGTCAGATGCAGTATGTTGTTCTAGCTGCGATATGTGGAGTGATTTCTGTAGCTTCTTTATATTGGTGTGTGTTTGGAACACGTAAACGGGTTTTGGCTTTTGAAGCAAAGCGTATTCAAACCGAAGAAGAATCTGCTTTTTCAATAAAAGAGCAGCTAACAGCAGTTTTTACTAATATTCCTTTTTTATATGTAATTGGTATATATCTTTTTTCCTGGCTTGCCGTGCAAATCACTGCTAGCATTATTCCCTATTTCGTTGTTGAGTGTATGGGTTTGAAAGAATCTGATGTACCAACGGTAATGATAGGGGTACAGGGTACTGCTTTACTAATGTTATTTGTATGGAGTGCTTTAAGTAAGCGTGTTGGTAAAAAAATCGTTTACTTTTCGGGGATGACTTTGTGGATATTAGCAGCAGCAGGATTATATTTTTTACAACCTGGTCAAATTGGGTTAATGTACGTTTTGGCGGTAATGGCAGGGTTTGGTGTTTCCACAGCATATCTCGTTCCTTGGTCAATGATTCCTGATGTGATTGAACTCGATGAACTTCAAACAGGACAGCGACGTGAGGGAATTTTCTATGGTTTTATGGTGCTGCTACAAAAATTTGGGTTAGCATTTGGTTTATTTGTTGTGGGTTTGTCACTCGAAGCATCTGGTTTTAAAGCAGTATCTGCTGGAAGTGGCGCCTTACCAGTTCAACCAGAGTCAGCACTTCATGCTATACGCATCGCGGTTGGTCCCCTGCCATTGGTTTCACTAATATTAGGTTTGGTTTTAACTTACTTCTATCCCATCACGCGGGAAATGCACGCCGAAATATTATTAAAGTTAAAACAGCGTCAAGAAGCAAAAGAGAATTAAAATATGCCAAACCAAGAAGATTGGGAACAACAGTACCAAGAGAAAAATACTCGTTGGGATATTGGACAAGCGGCGCCACCTTTTGTTAGTCTACTATCTTCAGATTCGGCGCCTTTACCTGGACGTATGGCAATACTAGGATGCGGACGTGGGTATGATGCGGTACTATTTGCCAAACATGGTTTTGAAGTTACTGGGTTTGACTTTGCAACTTCCGCAATTGTGGAAGCGGAACAAATTGCTAAGTCAGAAAATTGTGACATTCAGTTTTTACAGCGTGATATTTTTGATTTACCTGAAGAATTTACAGGTTATTTTGACTATATTCTGGAACATACCTGTTTTTGTGCAATTGATATAGAACGGCGCCTTTCTTACGTAGAAGTTGCAAGTTCCATACTTAAACCACATGGTCAGCTAATTGGGTTGTTTTTTACACATAATCGTCCTGGTGGCCCTCCATTTGGCGTCACACCAGAGGAAATAAGGGAGTATTTTCAGGATAATTTTAAAATTCATTATTTAAATCTTGTGGCGAATTCAGTGGCATCGCGTCAAGGGGAGGAGCATTTGGGACTGTTTGAATTAAATAAATGACGGTTATCTCTCTACTCTAAGAGGAAAAATACACCTTTCCTGACATGGAGCAAATTGCAATAATACTTAATATTCTAGAATACTAGAATCATAAATATAAGTAGCAAAAGCGCTCTCATACAATAGATGGCTACTCCTAGTTTAGACGAACTATCTGCCCAGCTAGAAAGTTCTAGCTTACGTGACCGCATGGTTGCCCTTGCAAATTTGCGCGATGTGTCTGCCGAGGAAGCAGTACCCTTGATTAAGAAGGTGTTGAATGATGAATCGCTGCAAATTCGAGCGATGGCAGTTTTTGCACTTGGTATCAAGCAAACTGCTGAATCATATCCAATTTTGGTGAATATCGTTGAAAACGACCCCGACTATAGTATTCGCGCTGATGCGGCAGGCGCCTTGGGATACTTAGAAGACAAACGCGCGTTTGAAGTGTTGGTACGGGTGTTTTATGAAGAGACTAATTGGTTAGTAAGATTTAGCGCTGCTGTAGCATTGGGTAATTTAAAAGACCCACGGGCACGTGAAACATTAATTAGCGCGTTAGATGGGCCAGAAGTAGTATTGCAACAAGCGGCAATTGCTGCGCTTGGTGAAATTAAAGATGTAACCGCAGTAGATGAAATACTTCGCTTTGCTCAAGCTGAAGATTGGTTAGTGCGTCAACGACTAGCAGAAGCTTTAGGAAATCTTCCTAGTCCAAAAAGCGTTTCAGCATTGAAATATCTTGAAAAAGACAGTCATTATCACGTTTCTGAGTCTGCTAAAATTTCTTTAAAACGCCTAGAAGAAGCAGGTTATCCAGTTTAAAGAAGTACACTCGTTGTAAGCACTCGTTGTAAGCACTCGTTGTAAGCACTTCAGTGCTTTCCCCATAAAGACTGAAGTTTTTACTACCTTAATGCTCAATAATAAAAACTAGAAGATAAGGACTAAAGTCCTTAATACGAACATCATTTAATTAAGGCGTGAGAAACGATGAATATTCAAGACTTTTTTGAATTAAGTGCCGGAAAATGGTTTGCCCATCGTACTGTTCAAGACTTAGGCGCCAATAAAGCAAACGAAGCTAAATCAGAAATTGTTATAGAAAAATTATCAGCAACTCACCCTGATGTAGTGAAACTTTGCGAAGTTTTACAAGTAAACTCCAATTCTTCTGTTGTTGCAGCTAAGGTTAATTGGAATGATACAACTAAACTGAACCAAAAAAACGTAGGTACAACAGTTTTAGTTTTAGTTCCTGGCAATAATGCTGATGAGGGTAAGCTGTTACGTCAGGTTAGTAACGAAGATAAACCTTCGCTGGGTCAATATAAATTAGGTGAAGATGAAGCATTATCGCTATCGTTTGAATCTGGCACAACTTCTTATGAAGAACGTTTGTGGTTTGCCAGCGATAATCTGAGAATGCGCGTTAATGTCATTAAGCAAGCAGGTGGTGTAAATACTACTTCTTTCACTACCGAAATACGTATGGGTGTTCCTCCTGCTAAAGAATCTCAAGCTGCAAGTTCAGCATCTAGTTAAAGATTATCCCCCAACCCCCCGCGAATTCGGGGGGCTAAAAATAGCTTTATTTTCCCTTACCTTAAACCTTGCTGTTGCAATAAATTAGCAGCCCAAACAGTATCAGTCTTGGATAATTTCGGCGCCGGGTCGCTAGTATAATCTATTGCTAGATAAAAACCTGCTCTGTCATAGATTTGATTTATTAATAATTGCAAATCTAATAAAGGTTCATTATCACCCGTGCGTAAGGGTAATGGAAATTTAGGAATAGCTTCTTGGAGTTCAAAAGGGTATAATTCAGCTTTAGGACGGTAATTACTACGACTAACTAAAATGCGATAGCTACTAGGAATGTCTTTACCACTTATTGGCATTGGTTTTCCAGTTCTTAACAAGTCAATCTCAACAAGATGAGTTGCACTGCCTAATATTTTCTGACGTTTATTTTCATACGCATTTCGTCCTTCTTTAGAGAGTTTATTTTTTGGTGAAAGAAGCTCAATAACAGTTATCACTTCACCAGTTCCTACTTCCCTAACTTCTAAATATCCCTCCATTACTTCTTCAGGTATAGGAATATTTACATTTATAGGTTTATTTAATGGTTCAGCAACTGCTACATTTAAGTTTGTATCAGTAGAATCAGATTTTGAGCTAATTACTAAAACGTCTGGAATCCCTACTGATAAAGATGCTTCATTTATTTGATATACTCGCTTTTCAATGGCAACTCGATATTTAGGTAGTACTTGTGGGGAAATAGCATCAGAGATTGCCACTATTAAACGACTATGAACTTCTGGCCACAAGTCACTATTCTCAAGATAAGGATTCATTCCAGGGAATGGAGAAACCATAAGTCTTTATTTTAAATTTTTTCTTAAATCAATTGTAATTTAATTAGCGTAAACCTTGCTGGCGTAATAAATTATCTGCCCAAGTTTCATCAGCTTCAGATAATTCAGGTATAGGTTTACGTGTATAATCTATAGCCATGTCTAAGCCTGCACGATCATAAACTTCTTGTATTAAAGTTTGTAAACTTAATAATGGTTCGGTATCCCCTTGACGTAAAGGTAAGGGAAAAGATGGTATTGGTTCAGTTAGTTCAAAAGGATATAATTCAGCTTTAGGACGGTAATTGCTACGACTAACTAAAATTCGGTAGCTACTGTTAATAAATCTACCCACGATTGGCATCGGTTTTCCACCTCGTAGCAAGTCAATTTCTACAAGATGAGTTTCGCTACTTAATACTTTTTGACGTTTAGTTTCGTAAGCTTTTCGTCCATCTCCCGCGCACTTGTTCTTTGGAGAGAGAATTTCTATTGTTGTTACAACTGCTCCGGTTTCAACTTCTCGTACTTCCAGGTATCCTTCTCTTTCTTCCTCTGGCATTGGAATTGTTACAGTTACAGGTTTAGCTTCCGGTGAAGCAACTGCTACAGTCGAAGCGGTTTTGTCATTAGAGTCGGTTTTGGAGCGTCCCACAGATACATCCGGTATTCCTACTAAAACAATTTCTTCTCCAACCGTTTGATAAACTCGCTTCTCTATAGCTACCCGATATTTAGGACGTAACTGGGGAACTAAGTTATTAGCAATGAGTGTAATTAACCAATGATGCACTTCTGCCCAAAGGTCAGGGTCTTCGAGGTAGGGATTCATTCCCGGAAATGGAGAAAGCATATGGTGTGGTAAATAAACGATGTAGAATGACAGGCGCCATTTAAAACAATCGTAGCAACTTTACTAAATTATTAAAGACCCAAAAGTCGCACAAAGACGTTTGGCAACGGCAAGACGATAAGTATTAGTAAAGCTATTGAAAGAATTCCTAAAATGTCACGTTGGTTATTAAGTTCTGTTACATCGTTTAATGCTGGCTCGTCAATTAAAGGTACAAATATCAAAATGATTGCCCATAGTAAAAATCCTGGTTGTACCAATGCCAGTAATAACAGTAAGAAACGCGCAATTTGACCGATAATAATGGCGTTTCTTTGTCCAAACATGGCGTGGATAATATGACCACCATCAAGTTGACCTACTGGTACTAAATTTAATGCTGTTACTACTAAACCTAATAACCCAGCAAATGCAACTGGATGTAAATCAATCGCCGTTTTGGTAATTAATTGACTGCCTAAGACTAATTTTGATATTAATGCTAACAATATTGAGTATCTGGGGTTGAGAGAATCTGGGTTAAATAATCCTGATTGTTCGGTTAGAGGAATAATCGTTGAATTTGCTAATCCCCACGCTAGTATTGGCAAAGTCGCGATAAAGCCAGCTAATGGTCCAGCTACACTGATATCAAATAATGCTTTGCGGTTAGGAACTGGACTCCGCATTTGAATAAAGGCGCCAAAAGTTCCTAAGAATAGGGGCATTGGTATAAAGTATGGTAGTGTCGCACGAATTTTATAGCGTCTGGCTGTAATGTAATGACCTAATTCGTGAATTCCCAATATTGTTAATAATGCTAAAGCGTAAGGCAATCCTTGTAACAATACACCCGAATTTTGTCTTAGTTGTTGTGCTTCAACTCCAGCAATTCTTGCTCCTACCAAAGTAGTTGTCATTAGGGTTGCAAATAGTAAACCTAACGCTAATCCAGGTCGTGTTAATTTTTCTGAACTATTCTGATATTTGGCTAATTGAGTGTTAGGGACTAATACAAATATTGGTTTTCCGTTAAAACCTTCTTGAAGCATTACTAAAAAACGGTCGCCAAATTCTGCTTCGACGTTTTCTTTAACTTGTTGGTAAGCTGCTGTTGCATCTGTCCGCAGTTGACCTTTACAAATCACTGCTTGTGGTCGATATTCTATATCTTGAAGGTAATATAACGACCAAGGAAAACAATTTCTTAATTGAGCTTCTTCGTCTGGTTTAATTGGACGTACTGATACAGACGATTCTGCTACTCGATGAATAGCTAATTGAGGTTGAGGTGTTGCTGATTGAGTTTGGGTGACTTCACTCGGACGGCGCCCTATTTGAAATAATACCCAGTATAAAATAGGGCTAATTACCAAAGGAGCAATCATTAATGCCCTAGGTGGACGGACTTGTACACCATACACAGCAGACCATGCAGTCCAAATGAGTGGTGGCGCCATTAGTACCAACCATAGCAGCCAAACAGGTGTTCTAGTGATTCTGGCAACACTGCGCTGCACCATGAAATAAGTAATTATTCCCAGTAAAAGGAGAAACCAAAATGTCATCTGATTTTTATATATTTTGAATCGTTATAACCTGATAAAAGCAACATTTACACAAACACTCCTCTTAAAATAAGCTCTTCCCATGTCTCAAGAGAATCAAGACAAAAACCAAACAGTCAAGCAACCACGGGTTATACTCGATACCATTTATGCCTTTGCACCGAATCGGGACACTTTGGGAGGAACTGCTTACCTCATTGTAAGAAATGAAGGTAACATATTAGTCGATTGTCCAGCGAAGGATGATACAAACCAGGATTTTATCAAAGCACATGGTGGGGTACGTTGGCTATTTATTACTCACCGTACAGCGATTGGTAAAACTGCTGAACTAAAACTTGCACTTAACTGCGAAGTCATTATCCAAGAACAAGAAGCTTATTTGTTACCTGAAGTAGAATTAACTACTTTCAATCAAGAGTTAAGCTTGGACTCAACCTTGCAGTTGATTTGGACACCTGGACATTCTCCTGGTTCCTCTTGTCTCTACTATAGCGATTTTGGAGGGATATTATTTTCTGGGCGCCATATACTTCCTGACGGTTCGGGTAAACCAATGCCATTGCGAACCGCTAAAACTTTTCATTGGAAACGTCAACTCAAAAGTTTACAGTTACTACTGGAACGTTTCTCCCCTGATACGCTGCAATACTTATGTCCCGGTGCAAATACAGGGTTCCTTCGAGGTAAGCGAATTATCGAGAATGCCTACAATCAAATTAGTGATGGGATGCACGAATTTTTGTAGAGACGTTACATGTAACGTCTCTACGACAGGAAATATTACGCTGCTCCTACGACGACGTTTTGTTGCTGTAGAAGTAATAGTGCTGCTTGGTATTGAGCATCGTCCTTGGTTGCTACTTGGTCGCGTGTTAAAGGTTCAGAACTCACTACCTTGTCAGGTTTTATACCAATTTTATTAATATCGTGGTGTTGCGGTGTTTCGTATTTGGCAATGGTTACTGCCAACCCGGAACCGTCGGAAAGTTCAAATAGTGATTGAATTAAGCCTTTTCCAAAGGTTGTTTCACCTACTAGTGTTGCTCGACCGTTGTCTTGTAAGGCGCCTGCTAAAATTTCGCTAGCACTAGCTGTACCTTGATTGACTAGAATAACTAATGGGTCGTTAGTTAAAGCCGAGCCAAAGGCTTCAAAACTGCCTTGGATACCTTGACGATTAACTGTATAAACAATCGTACCCTCTGGAAGCCAGAGACGCGCTATTTCAACTCCTGCTTGCAGTAAACCACCTGGATTATTTCTTAAATCGAGTATGTACGAATCGGCGCCTTTTTTCTCTAAACTATTAATAGCGTGTGCTAACTCCATTGGGGCATTAGCATTAAACTGAGTTAAGCGCAAATAACCTACTGACTTACCTTGTTCTGTTTTGTGTAGTTGGGCAATAACTGGGTTGAGTTCAATGCGTGAGCGTGTTAGCTGTATTTCACGGTTTGGGGCGCCTTCACGCTCAATAACGAGTGTTACAATGCTACCGTTTGGTCCGCGCATTCTAGCTGCTGCTTCATCTAGAGTTAGTTTTTCTGTTGAAATACCCTCAATGGTAACAATACGGTCGCGTGGTTGAATGCCAGCTTTTTCTGCTGGTGAACCTGCTATTGGCGCCACAACTTCTAATTTACCTGTTTCAGGATTGAGCGCTATTTGCAACCCAACTCCTGTTAACTCCCCAGAAGTGTTGACCTGTAGGCTACGATATTGCTCTGGGTCTAAAAAACGAGTGAAAGGGTCATCTAGACTCTTGAGCATTGTCTGAATAGCTGCGTATGTAGCTTGCTGGTTTTGGAGGGGCTTTTCTAAGATTTTTTGCCGAACGGATGCCCAATTTTGATGATTAAAGCTATCATCAAGATAAGTACGGTTGACAATGCGCCAAACTTCTGATATAAGTTTTTGCTCGTCAGTCAATGCTGTTGCACTTTGACTGAAGCTAAAAAAACTAAGAACCAAAGCCATTAGCAGCGATAATACCACCCGAAAAGTTTTCTTTTGCATTTTGACCATTAGAAGCAACACGTTTAACTCAATTGCTAAATTAATCGCGCGGGGAAGTGCGGATTTGATGAAATATGTCTCTCGATTATGTTACTTTTTTTATAGGAGTGATGCATTCTCTCATCAAACAGGTGACCAATTGATGTGGTTCATCCTTCTTCATAAACGCTAAAATTTACTTTGTGTCTATCATCCTCTGAGATTGGGTGCAAAGTACGCCATAATACGAACAAACTTTGAAGAGTGTTAAGTTTAGTTTCATAGTCTTAGCACAATTGGGCGCCAAGACAACAAGCGAACCTCTATAAGCCAAAACCCCATGCAGTGATGTTTGGGAACTTTATCACAGTAAGTATCGATTTTTAGGAACTAGAGATTGTATGGCTAACGTTTACGACTGGTTTGAGGAGCGCTTGGAGATTCAAGCAATTGCTGAAGACGTAACCAGCAAGTATGTACCTCCTCACGTAAATATTTTTTATTGTCTGGGTGGAATAACCCTGACATGCTTCCTTATTCAGTTTGCAACTGGATTTGCGATGACTTTTTACTACAGACCAACCGTTGCTGAAGCTTATACTTCTGTACAGCACATCATGAACGATGTGAACTTTGGTTGGTTAATTCGCTCCATTCACCGCTGGTCTGCCAGCATGATGGTGCTGATGATGATTCTCCACACTTTCCGAGTTTACTTAACAGGTGGTTTTAAAAAGCCCCGCGAATTGACTTGGGTCAGTGGTGTAATTTTGGCAGTAATCACAGTTTCATTTGGTGTAACTGGTTACTCGCTGCCTTGGGACCAAGTTGGTTATTGGGCTGTAAAAATTGTTAGCGGTGTACCTGAAGCTATTCCTGTAGTTGGCGTTTTAATTGCTGATTTACTTCGTGGTGGCGCCAGCGTTGGACAAGCTACTTTAACCCGTTATTACAGCGCTCATACCTTTGTATTACCTTGGTTAATTGCAGTATTCATGCTGTTCCACTTCTTGATGATTCGCAAGCAAGGTATTTCCGGTCCATTGTAAAACGCGCTTATTGAAGAGCGCAATTAACTTAAACCTGAGCAGGAGAGCATATCTAAAATGGGAACACAAAAGAAACCTGACCTCTCGGATCCAACTTTAAGAGCCAAGCTGGCGAAAGGCATGGGTCACAACTACTACGGTGAACCGGCATGGCCTAATGACCTACTGTATATTTTCCCAGTAGTAATCATGGGTTCGTTCGCTTGTATCGTAGCACTCTCAGTTCTTGACCCCGCAATGACTGGTGAACCAGCAAATCCTTTTGCAACACCTTTGGAAATTTTACCTGAGTGGTATTTGTACCCTGTATTCCAAATTTTACGCACGGTTCCTAACAAACTTATCGGCGTATTCTTAATGGCAGCGGTACCACTGGGTCTTATACTCGTTCCTTTCATTGAGAACGTTAATAAATTCCAAAACCCATTCCGTCGTCCAGTTGCTACCGCTGTATTCTTGTTCGGTACTTTGGTAACAATTTGGCTTGGTATTGGCGCCACCTTCCCAATCGACAAGTCTTTGACTTTAGGACTGTTCTAAGCCAATAGCCTTATAATGGTTTTTTAACGGTTTGACGCCTGTGAGTTTCGTTATTGTGGGATAATTCCACAGAGCGAAATGAGCGCAGGCGTCATATGTTCTGTGGAGAATGTCGTCAATATGAAGCAAAATAATAAGAATCGGTAAGATTTGCCTCAATTCGTTTGACATTAGTTTCAATCATTTAGTATAAAATCTGTACATCACAATCCTAACTAAAAATAACGATTAACCGAAGAGTGTTTAAGTCAAGGTCAATGCTAGGCATGGAGCAGCAAGACCATCTGACGGTAAAGAGCGAACTAAAGCTTCTAAACCTAGTACAACAATGGTTTGAACAATTTTGTCTGAACTACCTATCGCCATCCCTCTGGTCTGAGAGCCAACTTTACCGTCTTAATCTCGCGTTGGCAGAAGGTTTTACCAACGCTGTTCGTCATGCTCACCACGCTTTACCACCAGAGACAACTATTGATATTGATGTTTGTTTGTTTCTTGACCGACTCGAAATTAGAATTTGGGACCGGGGTAAACCTTTTAACCCTGATGCGATTAGGGAACCGGAACCAGGTACTCTTCAAGTTGGAGGTTATGGTTGGTTTTTACTACGACGTTTGGCTGACCGTGTTGTTTACGAACGCACGCTCGACGGTCGAAATTGTTTGCTCATCGTTAAATACGCTTTAATCGGTCAATAATCAACGTCAACGAATCATAACAAGACTCGGCGCCTCACTCACTGACAGCACAGCAAATTTGAAGAGTAAATTTTGAATGAATTTGTATAAAATTAAATCAATAATTACGTAAACGCCGCATTTCTAGTTGCGGTTTTTTTTTGCTATGATGTGGAAAATTATATATGTCAAGTAAAATTTGTGCCAAAATTCAGAAAATATTCAGGATAAATACTTAAATTTAGGGTGCGTACCATTTTAATATTACAAACGAACCCTTTTATATATAAAGCAAATGCTAAAAACAAGTTATAGAAAAATAAACGATTTAGCTGTGAACAAAATCGAAGCAGCAAGTCACGTATTTGTATTTTTAGAGATTTTTGCCCGTGAGGGTGGGATTCAATCTTATGTAAAAGATGTATTTCGCTCTTATACAGACAAGAACGAAGCAATTCGTGCAGAAGTCTTTTTGCTACGGGATGCTGCTAACTGCGTGAATAAATTTGAATCTGCGAATTTGCGGTTTCGTTACTTTAAAACGAATTGGCCCCAACTCGACAGAATACGAATGGCAGCAGCATTATTTTTGCATTTGCTGCTTCATCGACCAAAGCATGTTTATTGTGGACACGTTAATCTTGCCAGTTTAATTGGAATATTTTGTAATTTTTTAGGTATTCCTTACACGGTGATGACACATGGTAAAGAAGTTTGGCAACCTTTACCAGCACTCACAGTTAAAAGTTTACAAAAAGCAACTTCGATTTGGACAGTAAGCCATTATACCCGTGACCAAATTGTAAATGGCGCGTCGAAGCTAGACGCACGAAAAATTAAAATATTACCTTGTGCAGTAAATAATAATTATTTTACGCCGGGAGAAAAATCGACGGCACTTGTAGAACGTTATGGTTTGAAGGATGCTAGGGTGCTGATGACCGTGGCAAGACTATGGTCTGGAGACCGATATAAGGGAGTAGACATAACAATACAAGCTTTACCTGAAATTGCCAAAGTTTTTCCAGACGTAAAATATTTAGTGATTGGTCGAGGTGATGACCAACCGAGATTAGCGTCTTTAGCAGCAGATTGTGGTGTAGAAGAGCGTGTAGTGTTTGCTGGGTTTGTAGCTAATGAAGAATTAGTAGAGCATTATCGTTTAGCTGATGCCTATGTTATGCCTTCGCAAGAAGGATTTGGGATTGTGTACTTAGAAGCAATGGCTTGTGGTGTGCCTGTTGTAGCAGGTGATGCTGATGGTTCTGCTGACCCACTTCAAAATGGTAGGCTTGGTTGGCGTGTTCCACATCGTGATGTTAAAGCGGTAGCAATAGCTTGTATAGAAATACTCAAGGGTGATGACCATCGATGTAATGGTGAGTGGTTACGTGAACAGGTCGTATCACACTTTGGTATTGATGCTTTTAGCGCGCGACTCAGAAAACAGTTCTAATGTTTTTACCACTATTCAATAACGGATTATAACTTCGCTTCTTCAAAATCGTTATCCTAGGAAGAGAACAAAAAAGAAATTTGAATTTATAAGTTTGACAATGAGCTTTAAATCCCCCCAGTATCAATTATCGAATCTCCGTCCAGTACTGACTCTAGTCGCTATCGCTTGGTTACTAGGGTCACTAGGGTTGAGTTGGTTGGTTAATTCAGTCTTAATTATCGTTGGATTGCTGCTTGTGGCGCCAGCTATTGCTTTTTTTGGCTTTCAGTGGTGGCTTTCTCGAAGCTTAGTAGCAGATAAATGCCCAGTATGTCAATTTGAATTTACAGGATTAAATAATACACAATTAGAGTGTCCGAACTGTGGGGAAGGGTTATCGGTGGAAAATTCACATTTTCATCGCATAACTCCCGCAGGTACCATCGATGTTACCGCAGTTGAAGTACCTACGAAATTACTCGAAGAATAGTTATTTTGGATGATAAATGTAGGTATTTTTAACAATTGACAGCTTAGTCTTGTTAAACAGTTGTCAATTGATTATTTTTTCTGTTGCGAAATCGAGAGCGTATAGTTATACTGTCCCTGAGATAATTCACCTACATATAGCGAGTAACTACCAGCTTGCCAAAACCCTGTAATTTCTGGCTTCTTGCCTGAGTAATTATCAGGTAGTACACAAAAACGACCCCCAGGTCCATCAATTAGTAATGTTGGTTGTCCGGAACCTTCGACCGTTAACCGTAAATACGGTAATGATTCGGTGACTTGGATAACCTGATTTGGAGTAGGTGCAATATTACCGCAGTTACCTTTGTTAGAACCTCCTGATTTACCTGTTAGGGTGAGAGGGTCTGGTTTGAAATTGGGACTGATTTTTACTTGCTCTGCTGTTGCTTGTTTGGCAATGGTGAGACTTAGACTCATCGCTAAAGCAGCTGGAACAAGCCTTAATAGTAAACCTGTTTTCATTTTAATAATGCCCGCCAACTCGCGCACGAGCGATAAAGTGTTGATAAAAGCTAATTTTATAGACGAAGGCAACTATTAAGAGGTTCCAATCGTCCCACGTAAAGATTAGTTATATGTTGAGAAATATTAAGTTGTAACTCGTTCGCTATTAACTATTAAATAGCCTTTAATTTATAAAGGTTGTGATTGCTTAAAAATTTCAGAATAAAGGAAATATTTATGACAACCCCAATTGTGAGGAGAGGGACAAACGAGAATAAGCCACGAGAGTCTGGCAAACAGGCGCGTTCAATGTCTTTGAAAACAAGGCGCCTTGCAGCTTGGGCAGCAGAAGTGGCAATTGTGTTTGTAAGTGGGTTGGTACCTTATGGAATAGGAGCTTTTGCGAATACAAGAAGCGAATTTAGTAGAGTACCGTTGAATCCGGTGATTGGAGTAATTGAGCGTGAAGTTTCGCGTCCTTTAGCATTGCCTGTAAGCTATGGAAATCGAAACGTTTCATTACCTACAAATATTTTGTGGACGATTGCTGCAATTGCACCTTTAACGTTTTCGTGTTGGCAATTATATTTACTAGCAAAGACAGGCAGTACGATTCCCAAGCGTTGGTTTGCAGTGCGGGTTGTTTCTGAACAAGGAACATCACCGGGTTTGGCGGCTGTTTTAGTACGCGAAGGAATTGGGCGTTGGGGTGTACCAATGTCTGTTGCTTATATATTATGGCGTTATAGTCCAGCGTTTCCCAATTTAGTAATTCTAACTGGTTTAGCTGGGATTGCAATATTAAGCGAAGCAACAGGATTTTCTTTAAAGCGTAATCGTCGTGCGTTCCACGACCAAATTGCACTCACTTATACAATTGACGCAACAAAACCCTTTATACCACCAAACACTGGGTTAAAGCAATCTAGGGAACAGTGGAACGAATCAGATGAAGAAGCTGCTATTGCCTCAGTGGTAATGTCTCCAGACACAATTCGACGCTCAGGACTATGGCGTTGGATGGTTTCCAACCCTAGTATTACTCTGTTTAGCATTGCACTAGTGAGTATGACTGCGGTTTTAGGGACGCTAGTCGGTACTCAAGTATACATTCAGTCACAAGAAAATAATCGAACAACAGAAGAAAGTAATCGTAAGCAGTTTACAGAATTAGAAAAGCGTTTGACACCAAGTTCTAATGCCAGTGTCGAAGAGCGTCAGCGCACCATTATGGCAATGGGAACTTTGAACTACTCACAAGCGACACAGTTTTTAGTAGATTTGTTAGCAGAAGAAACTAACCCAATTCTTCTTAATACAATTCAGCAAGCTTTAGTTAATGTTGGTGCTGATGCGATTCCTTATTTAAAGCGTAAAAATTTACAACTTGCAACTGCCGTTGATACGAGTTCTGGAAACGAACAATTGAAAAACCAACAAGAGTTACAAGTTAACCAACAAGCGATTAACAAAATTATTGGAACTTATAGTGGTCAATTACTAAACGTTGATTTAAGCCGTTCTAAGTTATCACAAACTGTCTCCAATCCAACTGCTTTCTTTAATTTGGTACTTGACAAAACGAATTTGTGGGGCATGAATTTTAGAGGCGCCAATCTGAATCAAGCTAGTTTTAAAAACACTCGTTTTCGGGGTCCGGGTTCAGATGGTCGCTGGGATACATATGATGACTGGACAGCGGATTTGCGGTTTGCCTCTATGAAGCAGGCAAATTTTACCGAAGCTAACCTCAGTCGGGTGTTGTTAAACAAAACTGATTTGAGTGGTGCCACTCTCAACAAAGCTAATTTATCTTCCGCACGTTTGTTAAGTGCAAACCTAAGTAGCGCTCAACTTGTAGGCGCCGATTTACGTGGTGCTATTTTAGAAAATGCAAGCCTTACAGGTGCTGATATTGGCGAAGCTAAATTGAATGATGCCGAAATGTTTGGCGCCCAATTAGGCAGGTCAATTGCAATAGGCACCCAATTATCTTACGCCAACTTAACCAAAACAAACTGGCAAGCAGCAGATTTATCAGGTGCTTATTTAGACCATGCGAATTTAAGTAGCGCGAATTTGAATGCGACTAGGTTGACAAACGTAATATTGCGTTCTGCGAACTTAGAAAATGCGAGTTTACGAAATGCCGATTTGAGTCTAGCAGACTTACAAGGTGCAAACGTAGCAGGCGCCGATTTTCAAGGAGCAATTTTATCTAGTTCCGGTCAAGACCCGAACGAGCAATTTGTACAGAAACCTCAAATAGGTGTTCAGTCAGCAGTAGTAAAAGGTGTCGATTTTAGTCAAGCCAGAAATCTAGATGCCAAGCAACTAGCCTACATTTGTACTCAAGGTGGCATTCATCCACGATGCCCGTAGTGTTATAAATGAAGAATGGGGAAAGGGAAAAGTAAGAAAAATAACCCTTTACCCCTAATTCAAAATTATGTGAGGAGTAGGGCAATGAGGCATCTTAAATATTTGACATCACTTGTATTCGCTGGTTCGATATTGGGGTTGACGCCGTTTGCTCAACCCGCTTCTGCACAAGTTGCATATGGAAGTTATGTAGGTGTTGGGCCTGCTGTTGGTCTTTCGGATGGTATTCAAGTTGGAGGTGTTTTAGCAGCACGTTACAAGCTTTTAGAAGTACCCGTATCATTCCGCGCGCAAGCTTTTGTAGGTAATAATGTGGCTGTTGTGCCTACGGTATCTTATGATATTCCTTTAAACTGGCAAACCGATGCTTATATAGGCGCCGGGTTAGTACTTGCTGGTGGTAGTGACCCTTCTCCTGTTGGTAACAAAATTAGCTTTGCGCTACAACCTGGTGTTGATTATGTTGTTCCCAACAGTAATACAGTAATTTTTGGTAATGCGATTATTGCATTTGATGCTTACCGCGATGGTGGTGGTACTGCACTTTCGTTACAAGGTGGTGTGGGTTTACGATTTTAATTCACAATTTCATACGGGTTATGATACAAAAATTGTAGAGACGTTACATGTAACGTCTCTACAATTTGATTGTTTAATTATGGTTATATTAATGAATGATTATTTTTTGGTAGCTGGCAGTATAGAAGAGTGGGCGACAGTTTTTACATACTTGGGTTTAACGGTGTTTGTGATAGGCGCCATATTTATCGCTGGCAAAAAATAGGATTATAGTCTTTAACCAATAGATAGATTTTTATATCGAAGTAGTAATACTAGAGGTAGATTCTCTGTTGTGTAAAGCATCTTAAAATATTGAACAACTATCAGCATGAAGTATAACTTATGATGGAGGCAAAGCCAGTTAGTCCTAATAACCTCTTCTCTTCTGAAGGTGAAATGGTGGGGCTTGTGCAGAATAAGGATTGGGCTGCAACACCACTCGGTTCAAAGGAAAACTGGCCACAAAGTTTACGAACTGCTGTAGATATTTGTTTGTATTCACGGTTCCCAATGGTAATTTGGTGGGGACGAGAACTTGTTTTAATTTACAACGACGCTTGGCGCCCAATTCTTGGTCCAATTAAGCACCCCAAAGCATTAGGCAAACCCGGATACGAGATGTGGCAAGAAGCTTGGGACATTATTGGAGCGCAACTCAACGGTGTATTAAATACAGGGCAAGCTACATGGTCTGATGATTTATACTTACCTATAAATCGGTTTGGTTTTATAGAAGAATGTTATTTTACTTATTCTTACAGTCCTATTCTTATAGAAACAGGAGAAGTTGGAGGAGTATTTACTGCTGTTACGGAAACTACCGAGCGTGTAATTGGTGAGCGACATTTACGAACATTACGCGAACTTGGCGCCAATACATCCAAAGCAAAAACTGTTGAGGAAGCTTGCAAGTTTGCTGTTAATACTTTATCTCATAATCCTTACGATATTCCTTTTGCTTTGTTGTACTTAGTAGAAGAAATTGAAACGGCAACATTTGCGCGTATTGTTGGTGCGGTAGGGATTGAGACGGGATGTGATGCAAGTCCAACACAAGTAGATTTAACACAAAATCAAAGCAGTGATGTTTGGAACCTTGCAGAAGTTTGTCAAACTTGCGAAGCGGTAATTATAGATGATTTAGCATCTAAATTTGATGCAATACCTTCGAGTGTCTGGAGTACACCGCCGAATTCTTGTATTGTAATGCCAATTGCTCAATCGGGACAAAAAAAGCAGCTAGCTGGATTGCTAGTTATGGGTATTAGTCCCCAGCGCAGTATGGATGACACTTACCAAAGATTTTTTGAATTAGTAGCTAACAATGTAGCAACTGCAATTGCCAACGCTTCGGCATATGAAGCAGAAAAGAGACGCGCGGAAGTGTTAGCAGAATTAGATAAAGCTAAAACAACTTTTTTTAGTAATGTTAGTCACGAATTCCGAACTCCACTGACATTAATGCTATCTCCGTTAGAAGACATGGTGGCAGAAGATGCAGAACTTACGCAACAGCAAAGACAAATATTGGAATTAGTTCATCGTAATGGCTTACGTTTACTGAAACTCGTTAATACGCTGCTTGATTTTTCTCGTATCGAAGCAGGACGAGTACAAGCAGTGTATGACAAAACTGACTTAGCAACGCTGACAAGAGAACTAGCAAGTGTATTTCGTTCTGCTATTGAAAAAGCGGGACTACAGCTAATAATCAATTGCCCACAATACATTGAAGCATATGTAGACCAACAGATGTGGGAAAAAGTCGTTTTAAACTTGATTTCTAATGCTTTTAAATTTACCTTTGTAGGAGAAATTGAAGTTGCGCTGCACGCTATTGGTGACAATATTGAACTAAAAGTGCGCGATACTGGTATTGGTATTCCAACTACAGAACTACCACATTTATTTGAGCGATTTTACCGTGTTGAAGGCGCCAAAGGACGTTCTTTAGAAGGGTCAGGAATTGGGCTATCACTAGTACAAGAATTAGTCAAGCTGCACGGTGGCAATATTTATGTAGAAAGCATTGTAGATAAAGGCACTTGTTTTACAGTATCAATCAAGAGAGGGTATGCCCATTTACCTGCTGACCGTATCGGTGCAACTAGTACACTTGCCTCAACTGCTTTAGGCGCCACACCTTATGTCGAGGAAGCTTTACGCTGGCTACCTCAAACACTCCAAAAAGTGGAAAGTGTAGAGACCGAATTAATTCGGTCTGTACAAGTGCTGAGTCAACTACAAACCATTCGTAGAGACGTGATTAATCACGTCTCTACTCAGCACTCAGCACTCAACACTCAACACTCGAAGCGCATTTTGCTTGCAGATGACAATGCGGATATGCGTGAATATGTCAAGCGTTTATTAGAAGAAAATTATATAGTAGAAGTTGTAGGAGATGGGATAGAAGCTTTAGCTGCGATTCGTCAACAAGTTCCTGATTTAGTTCTGACAGATATAATGATGCCGGGACTTGATGGTTTTGGGTTATTGCGAGAACTAAGAGCAAACCCTGATACTACAGATATTCCAATTATTATGTTATCAGCGCGTGCGGGTGAAGAGTCGCGCGTTGAAGGTATGGAAGCTGGAGCAGATGATTATTTAGTGAAGCCATTCTCAGCTCGTGAACTAAAAGCGCGCGTTGCAGCAACTTTGAAATTAGCTCAGTTACGCAAAGAAGCATTAATACGTGAACAAGCATTGCGTCAACAAAGTGAAGAGACTTATAACCAGCTTATATCTCTTTTAGAAAATATGAGCGATGCATATATTGCTGTAGACAAAGAGTGGCGAGTAGTCTATCAAAATGCAGCAGCCGAACGTATCAATGCTAAACCCCGCACAGAGGTACTAGGTAAAACTCACTGGGAGGAATGGGCGCCTTCGGTTGGTACAAATGTAGAATATCAGTATAGGTGGGCAATGGAGCATCAAGTTCCAGTCCACTTTGAACACCATTATTATCTGCCAACTGTTTACGATGTTTGGCTAGAAATTCATGCTTATCCTAGCGAGAGCGGATTAAGTATTTTTTATCGAGATATTACCGAGCGTAAGCAAGCAGAACAGGAACGCGAACGTTTATTGCAACAAGAGCAAGCAGCACGGGCGGAAGCTGAAGCAGCAAACCGAATTAAAGATGAATTTTTAGCAGTGTTATCTCACGAGTTACGCTCACCTCTCAACCCAATTCTTGGTTGGGCAAAATTATTACAAACCCGTAAATTTGACGAAGCAGCTTTAAAAAGTGCGCTTTCAACAATTGAACGTAATGCCAAGTTACAAGCGCAACTTATCGAAGACTTACTTGATGTTTCACGAATTTTACAAGGTAAACTTAGCCTGAATATGGTTAGTGTTAACTTGATACCTGTTATTGAGGCAGCACTCGAAACCGTGCGTTTAGCAGCAGAAGCTAAAAATATTTGTATAGTAACGCAGTTTGACTCAATTGGACAAGTTCTAGGTGATGCTGGACGTTTGCAACAAATTATTTGGAACCTTCTATCTAATGCCGTCAAATTCACGCCCCCTACTGGACAAATTAAAATTTGTTTAGAATGTGTAGAGAATCAAGCTCAAATTTCAGTTAGCGATAATGGTAAAGGTATTAGTGCAGACTTTTTACCTTACGTATTTGAACACTTCCGTCAAGAAGATAGTGCCACAACCCGAAAATTTGGCGGTCTGGGACTAGGGTTAGCAATTGTTAAGTATTTAGTTGAATTGCATGGTGGAACAGTTAAGGCAGAAAGTCTGGGTGAAGGACTTGGCGCCACTTTTATAGTTAGATTACCTGTGATACAAAATTTAACAAAAACCGAAGAAATAAATATGAACTTATTAGATACTCCTTCAAATACCCTGCCTCTTGCAGGTAAAAATATTCTTATCGTAGATGACGATACAGACAATCTTGAATTTTTTAGCTTTATCTTAGAAGAGTATGGAGCTACTGTTACAACAGTGTCATCAGGAACCGAAGCTTTACAATTACTATCACATTCTCAGCCCGATATTTTACTCAGCGATATTGGCATGGCAGAAATGGATGGGTATATGTTAATACAAGAAATACGGACTAGGGAAAAAGAGAAAAATATACAACAAATACCAGCAATTGCATTAACAGCTTATGCTGGTGAAATGAATCAGCAGCAAGCATTAACAGCAGGTTTTCAATATCACATTGCTAAACCTGTAGACTCAGAAGAATTACTCGAAGCTATTTGTAAATTACTATCTTGATATATTTAAGTTTGTTTAAGTTTTATTAAGGGACGGGCAAGGATGCCCATCCCACAAGAGAAAAATAAATTCAAATTACTACAGCTTTGTGCAAACCAGTAGTACCGTTTTTGGTGGTTTCAAGTGCAGGCGCCACGAGTACTACTGGTTAAAACTGTAGGTTGGGTGGAGGAACGGAACCTAACAAATGGTTTTGATGTTACTTGAAGAAAGCACAGTCAGGATTCAAGCTTGCAACTAGTACTACTGGTTAAGAGTCTACCAGTAGTACTGTTTGATATGTTTACTTGACAGGCGCCTTTCTGGTGGTACTACTGGTTGAGGATATGTTGGGTTACGCAAAGCCTCCACCCAACCTACAATTTCAAGCAGTAGTACTGGCAAATATTATGATTACTTTCGATTTCCAAGGAACAAAAGTATTAGTTACAGGTGCCTCGCGAGGAATAGGGGAAGCAATAGCAACAGGTTTTGCAAGAAGTGGTGCCCGTGTAGCAGTTCACTATCATCAGCAGTATGATGTTGCTGAAAGTGTGTGTAATTCTTTGGAAGGTACGGGACATATTACAGTTGGAGCAGACCTTGGCAACCCTGTAGCAGTTGAGGAAATGGTGACTTCGACGTTAAATGAATTTGGGCAAATTGATATTTTGGTTAATAATGCAGGTATTTATCAAGAGCATCCTTTGAATCAAACCAGTTATGAAGATTGGCAAACAGTATGGCAACAAACTATAAATGTTAACTTAATAGGCGCCGCGAATGTTTCGTATTGTGTAGCAAAACATATGATAGAACAACGCAGTGGACGGATTATTAATATAACTTCACGTGGTGCATTTAGAGGAGAACCAACAGCTACTGCATATGGCGCCAGTAAAGCTGCTCTTAATTCTTTGAGTCAATCATTAGCTCAATACTTGGCGCCTTATAATATATTTGTGACAGCAGTAGCTCCAGGTTATGTAGAAACCGAAATGTCGCGTGCAGTTTTAGAAAGTCCAGCAGGGGATTTTATTAGACAACAAAGTCCATTAAATCGTGTTGCATATCCTGAAGAAATTGCACACACAGTTTTGTTTTTAGCTTCACCAGGTTCTGAGTTTATAACAGGTAATATTGTTGATGTGAATGGCGCCAGTTATTTACGCTCGTAATTATGGCGCTCTAGCAATCAATACCTTTAAAAAATAGTATTATAGAAGAGAATAGGCGTTATAGTAACTCTACAAGGAGGGTCGAATCAATGCTAATTGCACCAAACGAAGAAAAGATGTGGGAAGAACAGCCCATAAAATACAATATTAGCAAAGTGGATGAGATGTATAGTGATGTTAAGATAGATACCAACTATTTAAAAGCAAAAAGAAGAATACTTAACGAAAGAGGCCGTCAGAAGCTTCCAGGATTTTTAGAAGCGCTAAAAAATCGTGATTATATAGATTTAGAACTCTTCGCTCAGGTCAGCAATTTCTGGGATGTAAAAAAGCAATCTAGGCTGATAGAGTCGATATTAATTAATATTACAATACCACCAATTATTCTTTTTGAGAAAAGGTATGGGTATAAATCTTATGAATTGATAGATGGAAGGCAGAGAATTATAGCTATTCGTGATTTTTACAATAACAAGTACCAATTGAACGGACTTGAATTTTTGTATGAATTTGAAGGATGCACTTATAGAGAACTTCCTATTGAAATTAGAAGAAATTTGGACAACCATTCGATATCATAGGCAACTAGTTTATCAGTCGGAGCAAGTCTTTTCCTTGTTAAAGAAGAAATATCTTACTGTCAACCAGCAACTATTGTCAGTATAAGAATTAATAACAGTCCAGTAGAACAGGTACAAACAACAGATGGAATGGAAGTTGGGCTAAAATTTGATATAGATGCAAAAATTGGATGGCGCCTATATCAAATATAGTCTGTAAAATCATGTTAATTCCCAAAAATAAAATGGGCAGAATAATAATACAGCTTTAATAAACTATTTGTATAAAATTTTATGGACGAACAGCTTATTGCTGCGATTGAGTCGGGTGATATCCAGCGTGTGAGAGAATTACTTGAAGCAGGCGCCAATCCGAATGCGAAAAAGGGTGGTAACACAGCATATCAACTTGTGCCTCATGGTAGAGATGATATTAAATGCACGCTTATTGAAGCTGGCGCCAACGACGCATCACTTCGACACTCGCTTGTTTGGGCAGTTGGGACACGTCGAGTTGAAACGGTAAAAGCTCTAATTCAAAGAGGCGCCAATGTTAATATGGCATCTGTTGGTTTGGGAAGTCCACTTCAATCTGCTGCAAGAGAAGGTAGTTTAGAAATCGTTGATGTGTTAATTGCAGCTGGTGCTGATGTTGATGATGGCAATTCAATCTCAACTCCTTTATTAACAGCGATTGAGGAAGGACATTTTGACATAGCCCTTAAACTGATTAATAACGGCGCCAATCCAAACCAAACAGCTACATATGCTAAAGTTCCACCAATTGGAATAGCAGCAGTACAAGGTTCACCATCCGTAATTCGTGCCCTTTTAGCTGCTGGTGCAGATGTTAATGCTTTAATAAATCAAATTACTATTAATCAAGCAAAAATTCGTAATTCAACTGGCGCCGCATTAAAATCAGCGTTTGAGATGTTAGAAACAGCAGGCAAAGCTATCGAAAAACTCGACGCAGTTGAAACAGAAACATCGCTATCTGAAGTTAACGAAGTAGTAGAATCAGTTGATATTGCCGCAAATCGAGCCAAATTATCAAGTAATAACATTCCTCAGCCAGAAAATGCAGTTGATACATTTCCTGTAATTTTAGCAGCACGTTGTGGTCATGCAGAAGCGTTGACTGTTCTTATGGAAGCAGGCGCCGACCCCTACTGTAAAGATGGAGAAGGATTATCAGCTTACGAATGGGCAGGACGAAACGAACATTCACGCATTCTGGAAGTTTTGCGACGATTTGGTGTAGATGGAACAAGAGTAGACAAAAATGAAAATTTAATACTAGCTGCTGAACAAGGAGATGTAGCTACTGTTAGCGAGTGGTTAACACAAGGTGCTGATATCAACGCACGCGACCAAAGACGCAAAACTAAAAATAGTACACCTTTGATGTTAGCTGCTGCCTGTGGACATATAGAAGTTGTTGAGGCACTACTGCAAGCTGGCGCCAATCCGAATTTAAGTGATGTAGGAGACGAGACAGCCAAAACTCCATTAACTTTGTTTGGGCAATTTAAGCCTGAAACTATTGCTGCTATAGGGTATCGTCTGGGCAGAACACCACTAATACTAGCTGTTAATAATTTAGCAATTTTACAAAGGCTTCTAAGTGGAGGCGCCGAACTAAATACTCAAGATGCATTGGGTTACACAGCTTTACACCTTGCTTGCCAAGATGGAAGTGTTGAAGTAGTTAGAGAATTAATCAATGCAGGAGCAGATGTCAACATTACAAACCATTACAAAGAAACAATATTATTTCGCCCAGCACAAAAATGTAACCTTGAGTTGATTAAATTACTTATCGAAACAGATGTAGATGTCAACGCTGTTTCTAGTTCGGGAGAAACCGCTTTAGCATTAGTTGCTGGCGCCACTTGTAATATTACAGCACAAGTACTAGAAGCAGTAGAATTTTTAATCGCAGCAGGCGCCGACCCTAACTTACCGAACTGTTCTATGACCCCACTTGCTCAAGCTGCGAGTCAAGGATATTTGAGCGTTATGCAGCGTTTATTAGATGCTGGGACAAGGATAGAACTTTGCACTAATAATGGTTATACAGCATTTGATATGGCTGATTTATACGGAAGAGAAGAAGCGTTAGAATTTCTCGAACAACGTGCTGGTGATTTTAGCTGGAAAAGCCGTTGGAATAGTGATGACTCATATAATGAAGATAACAAGAATGACGAAGATGACGAAAATGAGGAAGACGATGAAGATAAGGGTTGGGATATTGAACTAGCTCAACCAGACTTTACAGAAGCAGCTAAAAACCCCGAATATCAAAAAGCAGTTGCAGAATTAGGTGAAATTTGTGGTAGCCAACCAGTACCCATGTATGATGATTTTCCTGGCTACTTTCAAGTGCATGTTAACACCAAACGGCGCCGTGATATCAAAACAGAACAATTACAACAACAGTTTTTGCAATGTGGTTGCTTTGTCTATGAACCTAACAAATACTTTGATGGGGAAGGACCTAAGAAACTTTGTATTTTACCAACTACAAATAAATATGATGTAATTGCCTTACATCAAACCAACGGCTGTAATTATGGCATAAGTCCAAGTTCTGTTGTTCAATGGCTACGGGAACTTGAAGCCGAACAACCGTTTATTTTAACGCTTATAGCTCATGATACTTTAGAAGGACGCTTCCTTACACCAATTAAAGACCCAGAAGAACTTGCCACAAGGATGTATGATTTTTGTTCTGATATTGTTGACCAAGGTTGTGGTTCAGTTGAAAACTTAGTTGAGAGATTGCGCTCAAGCGACTATCTTTACTTCTGGTGGGATTAATTTTTCGTAGCATATACAATATATACAATGTGGAGACGTTACATGTAACGTCTCTACATATATTGAAAATCAACAAAGATTATTAAATAGGTATAAAATAATTACTAGGGTATAAATAATCCTCACCTGATTCGTCAACTACTCGAATCATTTGATATTGAGAAGCTTTAAAATCAAAGATTATTTGATAAATTTTCTGTATTCGTAAAGAAGCTTGATACTCTTTGTTATTGATACAAAGAACAAATTGATTTTGATTATTAGCTTGCGGCATAACTGATTCTATAAAAATGTTTCATTGTGTGTATCTAACTCTTGTGGAACGGGCATCCCTGCCCGTCTTTTCTTTGATTTTATATGCAAAATAACTGACTATACCAATAAATTATATGAATTTTTTCTTATTGTTGGAATGGCAATAGTAACATTTATTATCCGCTATCCTGTGTTAGGAGTCAGCGCGCGGATTAAAATGGCGCCACAGTTCATCCAAATTCTTCGTTATGTTCCACCCGCAGTTTTGACGGCAATTATTGCTCCTGCAGTACTCATACCTACAGGTGATAAAATAGATATTATTACTAATCCTCGATTAATAGGAGCAATTGCTGCATTCGTTGTAGGTATTTGGCGCCAAAATCTTTTATTAACGATTTGTGTCGGAATGATAGTGTTTTTGATTTGTCAGTTGTATATGTAAGATTATGATAGGTTTTTAATCACTGTACAGGCTTTCCGGCCTGTGCTACAAGAGATGCCTGTGCTACAAGAGATGAATATTTTTTGAGCAAGTTACCAAGCGTTTTAATCCCAATTTCAATTTGTTCTATATTGTGAGAAAAGTTTAAGCGCATTGCGGGATAACCAACACCTGGGAAAAATGCCGCACCGTTGGCAACGAGTATATTTTGAGCTAAAGCTTCTTTACAAATTGCTTGAATAGGAAAAGAATCTGGTAAATGTGCCCATAAAAATAAACCTCCTTTAGGAATAGTCCATGTTACTGCTTCGGGAAAATAAGATTCTAATGCTTGTAACATAGCATTTCTAGACTGAAGGTTGTGTGTTTGTAAGCGGTTGAGATGGCGCCTAAATTGACCTGATGCTAAATATTCGCTTACAATTGCTTGTGATACTGTGGAAACATGCATATCATGAAGTGCTTTTTGTTTTACTAATTCTCGGTAATGTTTTCCTGTAACGACCATGTAACCAACTCGCAGTCCTGGCATTAGGGTTTTCGAGAAGGTGCTAATATATGTAACTAAGTTGTTATTATCTAATGCTTTGATAGGCGCCGTCCCTTTATCAAAGTTCAATCCTTCATAAGCATTATCTTCTAAAATCGGACATTCGTACTGTTGTGCTAACCTGAGTAATTCTTGACGATGTGTTAGTGAAGTTGTTATGCCAGTAGGATTATGAAGAGTGCTGATAGTATATATTAATTTGGGACGGTGACTTTTAAGGTATTGTTCGAGTAATTCTAAATTCATT
This sequence comes from Dulcicalothrix desertica PCC 7102, assembly GCF_003991905.1. GTDB lineage: Bacteria > Cyanobacteriota > Cyanobacteriia > Cyanobacteriales > Nostocaceae > Dulcicalothrix > Dulcicalothrix desertica. The sequence goes on from NZ_RSCL01000005.1 coordinate 151,556, forward strand.
CCTGCACCTGTCATGGGAATACCGATTACTTTGGCGCCGATATTTTCTAAAATACTTAAGGCGCCGTGATAAGTTGGTGTTTCGACAATTGCCCAATCACCACGTTGAAGGTAGTAATTTATCGTTAGTGATATACCTTGTTCGGAACCACTGGTAATAATTAATTCCTCTGGTAGAACTTCCAAACCTTGCTGAAGTAGCATTTGGCAGATTTGTTGCCTTAAAATTAATTGCCCTTCTGGAAAATCATACCGAAATAGATTGTCGAGCGGTTTAGCAAGCGCGCGTTTAGCAATTTTTTGCAGATTATCTACACCATGACTACGTGGAAACCCTGAACTAAAATCAATTATGCCTGTTGTGTGCTGTGCCTGTAATGAAGCTATATATTGTTCAAAAAAAGAACTTCCCCCTTCTGAAATTATCACTTTCTGAGCAGGTGCAAAATGTGATTCTGTGTAAGATATATTACGTGAGCGTAATGTTAAATCTGAAGCTACTACACGATTAACAAAATATCCTGCTCCTTGACGAGCATATATTAACCCATCGGCTTCTAAGTAACTATACGCTTGTATTATTGTTAATTTATTTACTCGAATGCGTTGAGATAAAGTGCGAATTGATGGTAACTTTTGCCCGGGTGTAAGTTTGCCTGATTTGATTAAGCGACTGAAGTGGTTGTGAATTTGCTGATAAACTGGCTGCGAGGAATGACGGCTTAAAACAATATTCACAAGCTTACCCCTTTCCATGAACGGCTAGTAATTAAAGCTACTACAGGCAATATAAGTGATTTTTGATTATTTGAGTTGGTACAGTTATGCAAAATTGAACTAGAACAGTTGAGATTATTGTAACTGTATTAGGTAAAATTAGCTGAATTTGTACCTTCTCGTGAAGCTGTACTTGGTGCGAACCTAAAAGTAGGCGCCGCAGGAATCTACATGAGGGTATAAAAATGAAGATTATAGACTCATTTTTCGCACTGAAATCTAATTTAAACAGTGTTTGGCAAAAGTTAACACTCCTTTTTATAGAAAATTCTGAGTTACAGGTTTGGTCAACTCATAATAAAAACGGTGAAATATCCTGGTACGCTTATGACCCCACTACAAGACGTTCTGCTTGTTTCGGTTCAGAAGATGATATGCGTGCGTGGATTGAAAAACGACTGTATTTATAATGAAACAACTTCTTTCTCGTATTGATTCAGAAACACTAGGGTTATTTTATGGTTTTCTGGGGGTGTTGGGTTTTAGTTTAACTTTACCTGCTACTCGTGTTGCTGTTACAGATTTTGACGCTGTTTTTGTGGGACTTGGACGCGCGGTTGTTGCTAGTGTATTGGCAATGCTGGCACTATGGGTAACTCGTCAACCTTTTCCACCACGTAAACTTTGGGGAAGTCTTATTGTTGTAGCAATGGGTGTAATTATTGGATTTCCTTTATTATCTGCTTGGGCAATGCAGCAATTACCGGCTGCACATGGCGCCATTATTACAGGTTTAGTACCTTTAGCTACTGCTATCGTCGCTACTGTTAGAGTTGGTGAGCGTCCTTCACTCAAATTTTGGATTGCTAGTATAACAGGTAGTACAACAATCGTTTTGTTTGTTTTACTTTCAAGTGGTGGCAGTATTCAAGGGGCACATGTTTTACTTTTAGGCGCCTCTTTTGCCGCAGCTATTGGATATGCTGAGGGTGGAAACCTTGCTTCTATATTAGGAGGTTGGCAGGTTATTAGCTGGGCATTGGTATTTATTGCCCCTATTTTAGTTATTCCTGTTACGTTAAGTATTTTTCAACATGGGTTAATAGCTTCACCTCATGCTTGGTTAGGGTTTGGGTACGTCAGTATTATTAGTCAGTTTGTGGCATTTTTTGCTTGGTATCATGGAATGAAGGTAGCAGGTGTTGCCAGAGTTAGTCAAATACAGTTATTACAACCGTTTTTAACTATTTTATTTTCTGCTTGGTTGCTGCATGAGCAAGTTACACCCCTGATGTTATTAGCTACCTGCATTGTAATTGCTTGCGTATTTATTGGGAAAAAAGCTTTAATTAGGCGCCGCCAGTAATTAACTTGAAGGTGGTGTTTTCAAATCATTGGGACTTTCTAGTAGTTTATGAGTTGCGTTTACTATTATTTGTGCTGAACCTGTAAAGAAATTACGGTCTATGGTTTCTGGTTTGTCACTAGGTTTATGGTAGTGGGGAGTACGTAAGTTTGCTGTATCGGTTACTAATACTGCTCCTATTCCTTGATACCAAAATGGTGCGTGGTCACTACGCAGGGTGTCGGGTGTTAATAATCCTTTGAGTGGTATGGGTACTGTGAGGATAGCTGGTAAATTGGTTTGTTCGGATGCGTTATTTTGAAATGAATTTAGTAGTGGTAAGTGTTCTATGTCACCAACTACTGTTAGAAAATCTCCTTTATCACTAGGAGGTGTAATTGGTAAGGTTGGTGGGTATTTTTGACATCCTGGAGTATAACATGCGTAACTTACCATATCCATGACTACGGCGCCGCGTAAGTTCTTCTGAATATTTTTTGCTTTTTTGACGTAAGCTTGACTTCCTAATAACCCTGTTTCTTCTTTGTCGAATAGTACTAGCTGTAAACCTCGTGGTGTTGGTTGTGCTAAAAGTCGGGCAACTTCTAATACAACTGCTACACCACTTGCGTTATCATCTGCACCTGGAGATTGATATACTGTGTCATAGTGGGCGCCTACTAAAATACTACCTGCTGTTTTATCTGTTCCTGCACGTTCTGCGACTACGTTAACTCCCTGACCAAAGTTTTGTAATTTTGGTTTAAAACCGTATTTTTTGAGTTCTGCTGTAATATAACTACGTGCGGAAGCTCTTTCTGCATCAGTGTATCGCTGAAAATTTAATTTTTGAAGATGAGCGAGTAAAGTATCTGTTTGTACTAGGGGAGAACTTACCGCACTTTCTAACTTTTGTTGCGGCGCCTCATTAATATCATTTTGAACTCGAATTGTGTCAACAGGTGGTTGCGGTGCTTTATCAAAAAAATTTCTACCAGCAACTATACCTAACGCTACTATTACCAGCAGTACCAGCCAGATTAATTTTTTCATAAAACAATTAAAAAGAAGATGTTAGATTTTTGGCTTATTTTTACTCTTGGGTTCTTGGGAAGTTTTGGTCACTGCGTTGGTATGTGCGGCCCTCTTGCTGCTGCTTTCTCTCTTTCTCAAACCCAAAATACTCGTGACTGGCGCCATCAATTACAGTTCCATATTCTTCTCAACCTCGGTAGAACACTTAGTTATATGATAATAGGCGCCGCTATTGGAGCTATTGGTTCGGTGTTTCTAGCTAGCGGTCAAATGGCAGGTGTTGGGAGTGATATGCGTCGCTTTCTGGCTATTATTACTGGTTTAATGTTGATTTGGTTTGGATTACGGCAAATTAAACCCGACTTATTACCCCGTGTACCTCTATTACATCCTTTATTACAATCCAAATTACATGACCGTCTAAGTACGCTCATGGTTAAGCTTTCTCTTAAAGCAACTTGGTGGACTCCTGCTTTACTTGGTATTACTTGGGGTTTGATACCTTGTGGTTTTTTGTATGCAGCACAAATTAAAGCTGCTGAAACTGGTGATTTAATTAAAGGCGCCACCACGATGTTCGCTTTTGGCTTAGGAACTTTACCAACTATGTTGGGGGTAGGAATATCAACGTCGGTTCTTAGCAAAGATAAGCGCAGCCAGTTGTTCCGTTTGGGTGGATGGGTAACGCTAATAATTGGCGCCTTAACTTTGCTGCGAACGGGCGATATGATGGTTGATTTTACAGGACATGCGGCGTTGTTCTGTTTAATGTTAGCTCTGATTGCGCGTCCAATTAGTAATTTGTGGTCGGCGCCATTACGTTATCGTCGCGCTTTAGGTGTGGGAGCATATGTTCTTTCCATAGCTCATACAACTCATATGCTGCAACATTCTTTGGATTGGAATTTTGAAGCATTTTGGTTTTTACCATTACAATTTCAATGGGGTATTGCTGCCGGTGGTGTAGCTTTAGTATTAATGACACCTGCTGCACTTACTAGTTTTGATTCGATGCAGAACAAATTAGGTCAATACTGGCGCCATATTCATTTATTAAGTGTTCCGGCTTTGATTTTTGCTGTTATTCACGCTATTACTACTGGTTCGCGTTATTTAGGCGCCCTTTCTATAACCTGGGGAAATCAATTAGCTGTTACAGCACTAATTATTTTGATGTTGAGTGTATTATTATTACGTTTACGAAGTATTAAGTAAAAAATTGATTTTTTGCATCTGTCGCTTATTTATATAATTATTGGTGTAATCATACTTTTATAAACTTTATAAACTTCCTAAAGTTTCTACCCTTAATGACTGTTACAAATTTTATGTTGTAGATGTTTGATGTATTTATTTAGTTGCGTAATGTAATTGTAATTTTGAGTTGCATTGAGATTCTAATTGTGCTTAAATCATCATCAAACTTAGTTGTGGGCAAAATCAATTAGTTTGCAATTTTGTATCTAAGATAACTATTCTTAGTAATTAATAAAACTATATTTTCTTTTTTAGAACAATGAAAATACTTGGAGTTTGTGCATACTACCACGATAGCGGCGCCGCTTTACTAGTTAATGGTGAGATTGTTACTGCTGTTCAAGAAACACGTTTTACTAACGTTACGCATATTGGAGTTCCAACAAATTCAATTTCTTACTGTCTTGCAGAATCAGGAATTAAATTGAAAGAACTAGATAGTATTGTTTTCTATGAAAAACCTTTAATTGCTTCTCAGCTTATTAATGAATATGAATTTGCAAATTCATCGATTAAAGGGTTTAATCCGGTTTTACAGGTAATTTCTTTACAGAGAAATAAGCAATTTTTTAGAGCTATGTTAAAAAAAGAACTAGCTGCCTTTGGAAATTGTAAACGCTCTGAATTACCACCTGTTGAATTTATAGAACATAACCAATCACAAGCAACTTCAGCTTTTTTTCTGAGTCCTTTTGAACGTGCGGCAGTAATTTGTATTAACAGTGTTGGTGAATGGGCAACCGCGTCGGTTTGGTTAGGTAAAAAAAATCAGCTATTACCTCAATGGAGCTTAAATTTTCCTAACTCTTTTAAAATTCTTTGTACTGCTTTCAGTTATTATACTGGTTTGAAAATAAATTCTGATGAAAATAGGCTTAGAGAGTTAGCTCCTTATGGAAAACCAAAGTATGCTGAACTTTTTCTTGATAAATTATTAGAATCTAAAGAAAATGATATTTTTCAGATAAATACAGATTACTTAGTAACTGAATTGACGACAACTAATAGAGATTCTGATAATTTTGTTGAAGTATCGTCCCGGTTAGAAGGCAAAATTAATCAATGGGAAATGGATGTTGCTGCGTCTATTCAAAAAGTGATAGAAGAAATAATATTACGTTTAGTGAATACTGTTTATCAAAGATTTGGAGAAAATTATCTTTGTCTGGCTGGTGATGTGGCTCACTACCATATTTTAAACGGTAAAATTATGCGTGAAAATTCTTTTCGAGATATTTGGATTCAACCTTGGAATGATTACTCTAGAAGCGCAGCGCTTGCGGTTTGGTTTCAATGCGCTTGTGTTTGTGTGAAGTGAAGGGGGTTATTTATATAAGGGCGGGCAGGGATGCCCGCTCCACAAGTGATTCACAAGTAATTCACAAATGAGTTACAAGAGATTATATTTTTTATTTGTGTCTTTTTTGATGCCAAGACCATGCGTGGGTAAGTATATCTTCGATGGAAGAATATTTTGGTTCCCAGCCTAATGTTTGTCGCGCTTTGTCGCCACTGCCTATTAATGATGGTGGGTCGCCTGGGCGCCGTTCGCATTCAATAGCTTTAATTTCTTTACCTGTAACTTTGATGGCGGTATCAATTACTTCGCGCACTGAGAAGCCGCTACCGTTGCCTAAATTAAATACGGCGCTGTCGCCACCTTTGAGCAGGTATTCTAGCCCTAATATGTGAGCATCTGCTAAGTCGCTGACGTGGATATAATCTCGAATACACGTACCATCTGGTGTTGGGTAGTCGGTACCAAAAATTGATACTGAGTCGCGTAAACCAAGAGCGGTTTGTAAAACTAAGGGAATCAGATGAGTTTCGGGGTTATGGTCTTCGCCTAAATTTCCACTTGGGTCGGCGCCAGCAGCGTTAAAGTATCGGAATCTAACTGATTTTAGTCCGTATGCAACATCAAAATCGGTAAGTATACGTTCTACCATCAATTTGGTGGCGCCGTAGGGGTTAATGGGATTTTGTGGATGGTCTTCGGGGATGGGTACTTCTTTTGGTACACCGTATGTTGCACAAGTTGACGAAAATACAAAATTCTTAATAGAAGCCGCTAACATCGCTTCTAACAGCGTTATGGTACCAATTACATTATTTCGATAGTACTTTGCAGGGTCACTGACCGATTCACCTACGTATGCGTATGCCGAAAAATGCATGACCGCATCGAATGCGCGCGTTGTAAATAGCTTATCCAGTAAGGTTCGGTCATTTGTATCGCCTACAACTAACTCGACCTGTAAAACCTTTTCAACTAAGTCACGATGCCCGTACACAAGATTATCAAGTATTACTATCTCGTAACCTGCTCGCTTAAGGGCAAGCACGGTATGGGAGCCAATGTATCCAGCTCCCCCTGTGACAAGGATGGTGGGCTTTGCAGACGACATAGTTTTTCCTTACATGTAGAAGTCTCTTCAACTAATTTAATTTACTTAATACAAAATACCTAACAGGAAAATCACAATTCAGTAAGCCAAGTTCGAGATTATGCTCTAAAATCACTACGACGGTAGTCTTTGTGTGTGGGGTGTGAGGAGTTTATTGCGGTCAAAAAGAAGTCCTACTACAATTTGACGGTAACAATAAGTCAATCGCCCAAATCAAAAAGGCTGTCGCTTATATACGATTTGAGAGTGAGCCTATGTTTGTAATGTTAAGCCGGGTACTACTCTGGCTACTTCTGGGTACTATCGTTTATTCCTTGTTCCAAAGGTTTTATCCTTCTGGGGGCTTTTTTGGAAGATTCGTTTTAGCCGTTCTTGCAGTTGTACTACTACTATCGTTCTTTAACCCTGGTGGTACAGGAACAGTCGTATCTCCCTTATGGCAATTCATATCGTTCCCGCTCAAACCGCTGGGTGCGTCGATTTTGCTAATGATTTTTGCTGCACAGCGTTTGAAAGATGGTGGCATCGGCAAACCAGGTGGATATTTACTCGGTTGGGCACTAACGATTTTGTTAATTGCTAGCACACCAGCGTTTGCTTACTTCTTGGTTAGCCCTCGTTTAGCTCAGATGTTACCAGAAGGTCAACCACAGCAAACCCTCGTAGCATTAGCTTCTCAATCTGATGTTAATGCTATCGTTAGTGGTTCAGCTCGTAGCGACGTGCCTTCATACTTGATGCAAACAACACCAGCAGATACTGCTCGTCGGGGAAGGATAGCGCTTGAGGATTTTATTCCTAATGCACAAGCTCTTGCACAAACAACCGCTGCTTGGGAAGCTTTCCTAAATCAAGGCTTTATATTCCTTCGTGGTCGTTAATTTCTGAATTTGATAATCATTATCACTTGCTTTGAGCCACGCCTTCGTGGCTCGTTCTGTCTCTGTAGAAAGTGCTGAGTATAAAGTGCTGAGTTGTATAGGAAGTATGTACTAAATGTGATTCATTTATAATTAGTAGCTGGATAATAAGATAAGTAATGTAATCAGAAGTAACAATGCTGTAATGGCAACATCAAGAAGGCTGGCAAAATTGGGTTCTTACCTGCGTCCGCATTGGCGTGATGCAGCATTAGGAGTAGGTGCATTATTTACTGTAAACGGTTTGGGGGTTTATATACCTCTACTAATACGCTCTGCTGTTGATAGACTAAGTTCTGAATTTACTATTAACCAAGTGCTAGGTTACATAGTGCCTGTTGTCTGTTTAACATCGGCAATGTGGCTAATTCGCATGGCTTCGCGTATTTGGCTGTTTGGTGTTGGTCGTCAGGTTGAGTTTGACCTGAAACAAAATATATTTGAACATTTGCTGAGATTAGAACCTTCATATTTTGCCACTAACACTGCTGGTGACTTAATTAGTCGTGCGACAAGCGATGTAGACAATATCCGTAGGTTACTAGGTTTCGCTGTTTTGAGTTTGGCGAATACATTTTTTGCTTACACATTGACATTACCTATAATGCTGAGTATTAATGTCGATTTAACCTTGGCATCGCTGACTGTGTATCCATTAATGTTTTTGCTAGTACATTTATACAGTGAAAAGCTTCGTAACCAACAAGCGAGGGTTCAAGAAAAAATCTCAGATATCAGCGGACTCATACAAGAAGATGTTAGTGGTATGGCGTTGATTAAAATTTACGCACAAGAGGACAACGAACGACGTGCGTTTGCCGAAAAAAATCAGCGACTATTGGGAGCAAACCTTGAGCTAGCTAGGACTCGTAACACAATTTTTCCATTAATTGGTGGTTTAGCGAGTGTTAGTTCTTTAATCATCATCTGGTTAGGCGCCACAAAAATTGCAGATGGTAGTCTATCGGTAGGGAACTTTGTGACGTTGCTTATTTATGTTGAACGTCTAGTTTTTCCAACTGCGCTATTAGGATTTACAATTACAGCTTACCAGCGTGGTGAAGTCAGCATTGACCGTATCGAAGCAATTTTATCTACTCAACCAAAAATCGCTGATGAATTAAATGCGATTCATTTGGCGCCTGAAAATGTTAAAGGTAAAATCACTGCTCGAAATTTCAGTTTTAGTTATCCACAGAGAAATACATTAGTTCTAGATAATATAAACTTTGAAATAGAACCAGGAGAAACGATATCGATAGTTGGTGCGATAGGTTCAGGAAAAACAACCTTGGCAAACTCGCTACCAAGATTACTCGATATAGCTCCGGGACAATTGTTTCTTGATGGTATCGATATAACTAAAATAGCTATTGCTGACTTACGGGGTGCAATAGCTTATGTACCTCAAGATAGCTTTTTGTTTAGTACAACCATAAGAAATAATATTCGTTACGCTGACCCTTTAGCTGAAATTCAAGAAGTTGAAGCAGCATCTAAGAGCGCGCAAATTCATCCTGAAATTATGAACTTTCCAGCGACTTACGAAACTATTGTTGGTGAGCGTGGTATTACTCTTTCGGGTGGACAGCGACAGCGTACTGCTCTTGCGCGTGCGATGCTTGTAGATGCACCGGTATTGATTTTAGACGATGCCCTTTCTAGCGTTGATAATCAAACTGCAACGGCAATTTTACGTAATATTTCGGGTGGTACAACTCGTAAAACTGTAATTTTTATTACGCATCAATTATCAGCAGCAGCAGCAGCAGACAGAATATTTGTCATGGACAAAGGGCAAATTGTTCAAATAGGAACACATATGGATTTGGTGCAAAAGCCAGGTTTATACCGAACTTTGTGGAGTCAGCACCAGGTAGAAGAGTTATTACATTAGTAAATATTACTACCAATTTTTGGAATAATTAAGTGTTATTCGCCCTCCGGGCAAACTGCGTTAACGCAAAAAAGACGCTATTTTACAAGTTAATTTTTATAATTAGCGTAATTTTTATACACAACGATATTGTATATTAGAACTATGGAAGTTAATAAAGATTGGGAAGAATGTACAAGTGATGCGGCAGTAGCTGAAGCTGCGAGATTAACTGACGAGCAGTATAATAAGAAAATGCAGCGCCGCAAGGAAGTGCAAGATAAGCGTATAGAAAACGCGATATCAGAAAAAGGTTTGATTATCGTTAATACAGGTAATGGCAAGGGTAAAACTACGGCAGCGTTGGGAATGGTTATACGTGCGCTTGGACATGGTTATAAAGTCGCAATAATTCAGTTTATCAAAGGCGCCTGGGAACCAGCAGAGAAGAAAGTATTAAGTGTATGGTCTGACCAGTTAGAATTTCATGCGATGGGAGAAGGGTTTACTTGGGAAACTCAAGACCGTGAGCGAGATATAATGGTGGCGCAAGCTGCATGGGAAAAAGCGCTTGTTTACATCAAAAACCCGGATTTCCGCGTCGTGCTTTTGGATGAAGTTAATATTGCCCTCAAACTTGGTTATCTAAATCTCGAAGATATTATCAAAGGATTAGAACAGAAACCTGACTTGAATCACGTTATTCTTACAGGAAGAGGGGCGCCTAAGCAACTCATTGAGCGGGCAGACTTAGTAACAGAAATGACTTTAGTAAAACATCCCTTCCGTGAACAAGGGGTAAAAGCACAACCAGGAATTGAATTTTAATTATTAGAATTTAATATTATGTCTTTAAATCTACCACTCGATGCTCCACCGCTACGGATACTAATTGTTGAAGATGACCCGATGATGCAATTGGGACTTGAGCAATCATTAATGTCATATCCACAATTAGAAATAGTTGGACGAGCAGAAGATGGTTACTTAGGTGTTCAAGCAGCGCTTAAACTGAAACCTGATTTAGTCGTAATGGATATTGGACTACCTCGGTTGGATGGTATTGCCGCAACACAACAAATCAAGGCAGCATTACCCCAAACTCATATCGTAATGTTGACATCCCATCAAACCGAAACCGAAATTATCGCTGCTTTATCGAGCGGCGCCGATGCTTATTGTATCAAAGGCGCCACCGTCGAGCGGTTATTAAGCGCAATTTCTGCCGCAGTTGAAGGAGCAGCTTATCTAGACCCACAAATAGCAAGACGAGTCATTGAAAATCTTAAACCACCAGCTAATAAAACCAATTCTGCAAATTTATCACAGCGCGAGTTAGAAGTATTGAAGTTAATGGTAGATGGTTTGAGTAACCCTGAAATTGCAGAGAAACTATATTTAAGTCCTAACACAGTAAAAACCCACGTTCGCGGAATTATGAATAAGCTTTCTGTTGACGACCGAGTACAAGCTGCTGTAGTCGCTCTAAGGTCAGGACTTGTTTAATGTAGATTTTTACTAGGGGATATATTATCATTTCCATTTTTACGCTTGTCGATTACTAGGGCTGATTTTGATATCCCCTAGTAATTTTGGATGTTTTTACTAGGGGATATAGCATAATCTCCATTTTTACGCTGGTCGATTACTAGGGCTGATTTTGATATCCCTAGTAATTTGGATGTTTTTACTAGGAGATATAGCACCATCTCCATTTTTACGCTGGTCGATTACTAGGGCTGATTTTGATATCCCCTAGTAATTTTGGATGTTTTTACTAGGGGATATGGCACCATCTCCATTTTACGCTGGTCGATTACTAGGGCTGATTTTCGTATCCCCTAGTAATTTTGGATATTTTTACTAGGGGATATGGCGCCATCTCATTATTGGTGTGGTCGATTACTAGGGCTGATTTTGATATCCCCTAGTAATTTCGGATGTTTTTACTAGGGGATATGGCGCCATCTCATTATTGGTATGGTCGGTCTTGGATTTGCTATAGCAGTCCTATCTGAATTGTAAAAATGATATGCACGTAGAGACGCAATTTAATTGCGTCTCTACGTCATGTACACATATTTTCAAACCAAGGGATGAAGAGTAATACCGTGAAATTTACCAAAATTAGAATTAAATGGCAGATGGTGGTGTCACAATGATTAAATCGTGGATGGTTATTCTTGGCGTTGGTTTTATTATCGCGCTGGGCGCCAACTTTTTTACTCCTGATGACCGTAAGTGGTTCAATCGTTTACAGCGTCCACGTTGGTTGACCTTTGAAAAGTTGATACCTGTAATTTGGACTGTTGTTTTTGTTTGTGCTGGATGGTCTGCTTATATTGTTTGGGAACGTAACCCAGGTACTACAGAAACTTGGTTACGAATGGCTACATATATACTATTAGAAATACTCACAATTGCATATACGCCTGTAATGTTTAGACTTCGCAGTTTGAAAGTCGGTACAATCATTGGTGGCGCCGGATTTGTGGTAGGTTTATTACTCACATTATTTGTGCTTCCCGTTTCTGGTTCAGCAGCTTTACTTCTTGTACCGTACTTACTGTGGAGTCCTATAGGTACTTATACTACTTGGGTAATGGCTCGTTTAAACCCTCGCGATGCTTAATACTATACCCATAATTTCTCCAACCATAGATTGATTAATAGTTACAGTCAGGGTTGACAAAATAGATTTATAACTTTACTTGCAGAGTTTGAATACTATGTTGCAATCTTGGATAGTAATTGGTGCAATTACACTAATAGTACAATTCGGAAGTTTTTTCATTACTCCCCGCGATGTTAAATGGTTTGCTAAACTAGCTCGTCCACGTTGGTTGGTATTTGAACCTTTAATTCCTGTTATTTGGACTGTTATCTTTATTTGTGGCGCCGCATCTGCTAACTTTGTATGGCAGAAAAATCCAGGAACCTTACAAACTTGGTTATTTATGGGTTTTTATTTGCTGTTGGAAATAATTACTGTCACGTATATTCCTTTAATGCTTAGATTCCGTAGTTTGCGTGTTGGAGAAACTATTGGTTCTGTTGGTGTAATCTTGGGTTTGCTTTTAACATTCTCTGTTCTGCCTGTTTCTCGTTTTGCAGCACTGCTACTTGTACCTTATTTGATTTGGAGTCCTGTCGGCGCCTATACTACTGAAGAGTTAGTACAGCTAAATCCTCAAGATGCATAAGAGTCTTTGCAACGGATACAACGGATGTAACGGATAATTTATTGATTACAAACAAAATCTAGTTATTTAAAATCAATCATCCGTTACATCCGTTTATAATCCGTTGCCAATCTTCCGTATTTTGCGGTGACGATATTATTTGGGTTTTTTTCGTTGTGTTGCCATGCCCACATTTGGTCGCCATATGAAAAGTGCCACCATTCACGTGGGTTACGATGAAAACCTGCTTTTTCCATGACTTCGCACAATAGTTTGCGGTTTGAGTGATATTGGTTTGAAGTACAATGATTATTATTATCGTAGTAGTTGGGGAGTGACCTATCAGACATTTCATCGATAGGTGAACCCATATCAAGTATTTCTTGATTTTCATTTACTAAAGTTACATCGAGTGCGGCGCCTGTACTATGAGGTGGTGGAGTTTTCATGTCTAAACTCGGTACTGCCCAGATTTTATATACTTCTTCCCAAACTTGTTGACGTTGTGTTGGTGTTAAATCTGATTCGATTAATTTTTTTTGTTGAATCCAAGATGTAAAGCTATAATCGACCATAAATTGCTGTACTGCGACTGGACGATAAGCATCAAATATCTGGATTTGCCAGTTAGGATACTTTTGTTGCAGATAATTTTGAGCTTCAATCAAACAGTCTATTACACTCTGTCTTAAGAAATATGGTGAGTATTGCCCGTAAGGGGCGCCTAATTTTTCGTATGGGTGGGGTGTTTCTACGGCGAAGTTTTCTAGAGGGATTTTTACCAGTGGTTCATTACATTCGATGATTGGTATATTGTTATATGGTCGCATTATGTAGTTAGGAGTTAGGAGTTAGTTTTGTCATGTTTACATGCACAAGAAACTTCGGGTACTGGGTCGTAACCACCTGGGTGGAAGGGGTGACAGCGTAAAATGCGCTTTGTAGCTAACCAACTACCTTTGATGGCGCCAAATCTTTCGATAGCTTGAATGGCGTACATTGAACAAGTCGGTTGAAAGCGACAAGTTGGCGGAAATAGGGGAGAGATAAACATCCTATAACCGCGAATCAACCAAATAAATAACTGCTTCATTTTAAATGTAAACTGGAACTATAAAAGACAAAATTTACTGTTTATTATTTAGTGTTGTATCTTTGATAACTTTACTTACTGATTTAGATTCAAGTTACCCTTTGTGGCTGCAAATTTCTAGTGTTGCAGCTTGGGTTGGGTTTGTCCTGTCTCTCGCATGGGTCGTTAGCCGTACTGTGAGTAAAGACACTGAAATTTTGCGAAAAATTGTTCACATTGGCACAGGTAACGTAATTTTACTGGCATGGTGGCTTGATATACCCGCTATTCTAGGCATTACTGCTTCGATTTTAGCAGGCGCCATAACGCTATTATCCTATCGCTTTCCGATTTTACCCGGTATCAATAGTGTGGGGCGCAAAAGCTTGGGCACGTTTTTTTACGCTGTGAGTATTGGTATCTTAGTCGCCTGGTTTTGGTACCTCAATCAACCTTACTACGCAGCGTTAGGTATCTTAATAATGACGTGGGGTGATGGTTCTGCGGCACTAGTAGGACAGCGTTTTGGGAAACATAAATATACAGTCCTAGGCGGGCAAAAAAGCTGGGAAGGTTCATTATCAATGACCTTCGTCAGCTTTGTTATCTCTAGTTTGATTTTATATAGCGTTCAAGGCAATATTTGGCAAACTTGGGTTGTGTCCTTAATTGTTGCTGTCGTGGCAACAGTTTTAGAATCATTTTCCTTCCTAGGTATCGATAATCTAACCGTCCCTTTAGGAACTGCTGCCCTAGCCTTCTACCTCAACCAGGTAATGTACGTCACGCACCTCACTAATTAATGGCCATACCCATTATTGTGGTACCCGTTATTTTGGTACCCATTATTGTGGTACCCGTTATTTTGGTACCCATTATTGTGGGAACCATGACCGTACTTTTTGTGACCACTATGACGGTAGTAATTGGTTTGATGGTAGCCACTATGGCGAGGACGGTAGTAATTTTGCTGCTTATATCCGCCATATGACTGACGTTTGTAACGAGGTTTGCAATTAGATTGGTAGTTATAGTTGTTGGCGTAATATTGAGGCTCCGAATCTTGTACACTTTGTGCGACTTCTGATTGTGCGCTACTTTGAGGAGTTACTGCTGCTTGTGCAGAAACTGTGCTAATCCCTAAATAAGCGGGCAACATGAGGGCGCCAACTGCTAATTTCCAAAGCATTATGTTTTACTCCTGATAATGTTTAACTTTTGAATGCAAGAGATATAATCGTCTGTAGCGTGCTACTTGCTTTTATGCTTAAACTGTGGACGTTTTAGATTTATATACAGCATTTGACTGCTGCAAATGATTTTCGCCAATTGATAAAAATCTTGAATCTAAAGTCCTTCGTTAATTTCTGTCCCATTGGTAGAAGCTTTAAGAAATAGTTATCACAATACTCATAGTCGATATGGTTACTCGTGAGCGCAACTGTACTTTTCACGATATTTTTATCTTTTATTTAGAAATAGAAGCCGGGTTTTTACAATCAACCCGGTTTTTTTGATAGTATTTATGCCCAATTGTTAAATTTTAATAAAATTTGTAAGTAAGCGTGTGTAGCTTTATAAGCCGCATAGTGGAGAACCTAGACAGCAGGACTACGGATTTGTAAAAGGAATAGCAGAATATACTGCATGAGACAGAATATAAAATAACCAAACTCACTACCCGTAGGCAGAGTAAAAATAAAACGTTGCCAGACAATATAAAACATAAATATGACGTACCGCGAGTCAGTAAATCATTAAATTTTCATAAAAATAAAGCAACGTAATAATAATGACCTTCTTTAATTATTCAGTACCACCGTTACGCCGTAAACAAGCCACTCTAGATATACATGATATCGAGGGACTTTGGCTTGTCAATTGGCAAATTGGCTCTTTTAGACTTTATTCTAATTTTTATACTCGCATTGACCAAGCATTTTTGGTGTGGAGCTTATTGCTTATTCCTATGTTTATAACAGCCCAGTTTCTACCAGTTGATTGGAGTCTACAAGCAACATTATGGTCGGTTCTGAGCTTTATTGGCACTATTGTGATGATGAGTTGGTCGCATTACTGGGTAAAACGCAGACAAGTGGAATGGTTGCTATACTTATGGGCAGCATTAATGCTAGTAGGAATTATTCTAACTGATTTAGGTATTTCTTTTGGTTGGGGAGAAATACTGCTGAATTTATGTCCGTTATGGTTAGGACTTAGCGCTACTGGATATTTATGTACTGGTTTAGCTGTACGTTCTCGCACGCTTTTAATAACAGGCGCCGTACATTTACTAGGTATATATATACTAAGATTTATTGGGGAATGGCAATTTTTAGCAACAGGTGCTTTGATGGCATTTTGCTTACTATTACTGGCAGAATTTGAATGGGATCATTTGTAAAAAGCGAGAAACCGGGTTTCTTTAAAAAACCCGGTTTCTAAATAATTATTTTTTTACCTACAACTTGTCAACGTGACCTTTAAACGGTTCACCACTGAAAGGTTGTACACCAATATTTGGATAAGAATCGTGCGTAGGAGCAAAAATTTCCATCGCAGCTTCGCTAATATACTGGGTGACGACTGCTACAATCTTCGAGATAGACATAACACTATACCCCTTGTGTGATTTCTTTAATCACTATTTTTTTGTGATATTCATACTCTAGTTCCGATGACATTAGTTAGCTTATATTCGCAACATATTTAAATTAGATGCAATATTACTTGAAGTTATTGTGAAGTTCTACTACTGTTTTTTATACTTTTCGTAACATAGCTGGCAACGGATGGAACGGATGTAACGGATATACTAAAAACGGGTTAAAACTAGACTTTTCAAGCAAACGAAAATCTTTAAAATGCGCTCTAAAGCGGGAAAACTCTGTTTACGTTCACGACTCATGACAAAGTTTAATTTTCACCCTTTTGGGGTATAAGTTATTTGTCATGAACAATGACTTGCTATCTAAAACAAACCATCCTTTACATCCGTTTATCATCCGTTGCCAATAAATTTAAGTACAACCATTACAAAATGTTAAATATTTTATTAATTGAGCATTATATTTACCGTAAATATACTATTTCAGCCAGGTTGTCTACTTTCTAGCTTTTGTCACTTGACATTATTTTTGGTGAAAACTACCATAATTGTTATAAGCATTCTTCGGAGGCGCCTTTGACAATGACCATTTATTCGGGGTTGGGCTATCTGGAAAGAGACATGCAGCAATCATCGCTATTTGTGAGTGAGGATGATTGTAGTTTGCTGACAGACCTTTACCAGTTAACAATGTCAGCTTGTTATGTAGGTGAAGGGGTTGAAAACAAAAGAGCGAGTTTTGAGCTATTTGTGCGTCGTTTACCATCGGGGTTTGGTTATTTGATTGCAATGGGTTTGGCGCAAGCGTTGGAGTATTTGGAGAAATTGCGGTTTAATCAGACGCAAATAGAAGCTTTGAAGCGAACTTCTATTTTTGATAACGCACCAGATAGATTTTGGAAACTACTAGAAAACGCTCGGTTTACAGGTGATGTTTGGGCGGTTCCAGAAGGTACCGCTGTCTTTGAAAATGAACCATTTTTACGGGTTGAGGCGCCTCTATGGCAAGCACAGTTAGTAGAGACGTATTTATTAAATACGATTAATTATCAAACTTTGATTGCAACACGTGCTGCGCGCATTCGTGATGTGGCAGGTGAAAATGCGACGCTGTTGGAGTTTGGAACGCGACGTGCGTTTAGTCCTCAAGGCGCCGTGTGGGCGGCACGTGCAGCGTTAGCGGCAGGTTTAGATGCTACATCAAATGTGTTCGCTGCGTTACAGTTAGGTACGCAACCGAGTGGTACGATGGCTCATGCGTTAGTTATGGCACTTTCAGCACTTGATGGTAGTGAAGACCAGGCGTTTACGGCATTCCATCGTTATTTTCCTGGTGCGGCATTATTAATTGATACCTATGATACGGTAGCGGCAGCTAAAAAGTTAGCTGAGAAATTAAATTCTGGAGAAATAGAATTGGCAGGGGTTAGACTTGATTCTGGAGATTTAGTAAATTTGTCAAATCAAGTACGTTCTTACTTACCAAATGTACCAATTTTTGCCAGTGGAGATTTGGATGAGTGGGAAATTAGCCGTTTGAAAAAATCAGGCGCCCAAATTGACGGTTATGGTTTAGGTACAAAACTAGTAACGGGTTCTCCTGTGAATGGAGTTTATAAATTAGTAGAGATAGATAGTATACCTGTAATGAAGCAGTCGAGCGGTAAAACAACATACCCAGGACGAAAACAAATTTTTCGACGTTATGTAAAGAATGACAATGGTATTAAACTAGAAAACGACCGTTTGGGGTTAATGACAGAAGAACCATTAGAAGGAGAACAACCTTTATTACAAGTATTTATCAAAGAAGGTATACGTATAAAACAGCAAGAAGATTTAGCTACTATCAAAAAACGTACTCAAGCGCAAGTAGCAAGCTTACCTGAGCAAACAAGACAAATAGAAAATAGCCACGCACCGAAAATTGTGATATCAGAAGATTTAGAGCAACTGACTCAAATAACCAAAAAAAATCAGAACTAACTTATGCAAATAGCCTTATTTGGAACAAGTGCCGACCCGCCAACTGCTGGACATCAAAAAGTATTAAAATGGTTATCAGAATGTTTTGATTTAGTTGCGGTATGGGCGGCAGAAAATCCTTTTAAATCGCATAAAGTATCATTAGAGCATCGCGTCATAATGTTACAAATGCTTATTGATGGTATAGAGTCACACCCTAGTAATGTACATTTACAACAAGACCTCAGCAGTTTACGAACTTTAGAAACGTTAGATAAAGCCAAGCAAAAATGGCATTCGGCAGAGTATACTCTAGTAGTTGGTTCAGATTTGCTTACTCAGCTACCCCGCTGGTATCGAATTGAAGATTTATTGCAACAGGTAAAACTTTTGGTAGTACCACGTCCAGGATATGCAATAAATGAAACTAGTATGCTTCGAGTAAAGCAACTAAGCGTTCAGGGGGGCGCCAAAATAACAATTGCGCCAATAACTGGTTTAGATGTTTCTTCTACATCGTACCGGGAACACGGCAACTCTGATGCTTTAACACCATCTGTAATAGACTATATCAATCAACAGCATTTGTACAAATGCCAGGACGTAACTCAAAATTGCCTGAACGCTCGCTAAATCAACAATCTTTGGCAGATTTCAAAGTTGGTGTTGATAATGTGATATTTTCAGTAGACACTGCCCAAAATCGGCTATTAGTTCTGTTAGTAATGCGGCAGCAGCAGCCGTTTATCAATTCTTGGAGTCTTCCTGGTACTCTAGTACGACAAGGAGAGTCTTTAGAAGATGCTGCGTACCGAATTATGTCGGAAAAAATTCGTGTGAATAATCTTTACTTAGAACAGTTATATACATTTGGTGGACCGAAGCGTGACCCTAGGGAGGATTGCGACAGTTATGGAGTTAGATATTTATCGGTTAGTTATTTTGCTTTAGTCAGATTTGAAGAAGCCGAACTAATTGCTGATGGAGTGACTGGAATTGCTTGGTATCCTGTTAAAGATGTTCCATTACTAGCATTTGACCATAACGAAATTTTGACATATGGACATCGGCGCCTGAAAAACAAGTTGGAATATAGTCCTGTTGCTTTTGATGTGTTGCCTGATATGTTTACTCTTAATGATTTGTATCAGTTATATACAACAGTTTTGGGTGAGAATTTTTCTGATTATTCTAATTTCCGTTCCCGACTTTTGAAGTTAGGGTTTTTATCAGATACTGGTGTTAAGGTTTCTAGAGGGGCTGGGCGCCCTGCTTCTTTGTACCGCTTTGATGCTGATGCTTTTGCACCGTTTAAAAATAAACCTTTGGTTTTTATATAATATTGGGCAACGTTGGCAACGGATATAACGGATGTAACGGATATAACGGATGATTTATAAATTATAAACAATGACTTTTTTTTCAGATGCTCTTTTTCCCCCCGAATCTACGCTACGGTGTACACATAAGTCTTAAAAAGGTCTTGTAGCAGGGGTAGCAGGGGTGGCAGGGGGGGGAAAAGTATGGTTTTTTGAAATCCTCCAACTCTCCAATTGCTTGATTTTCCGTACCCCCCCTGCACCTGAAGCTTAAGAACCCCCGATGCCAGAAAGTTGTGTGTACACGACAGCCTTATCAAGGGGGGTCAGGGGGGATTTTCTAAGGCTATAGTCTCATTCTATACTTTTCAAACATCCTCTTAGAAACGAATCAACTATCCGTTACATCCGTTGTATCCGTTGCCAATATTTTTACCATACCTACAATATCAACAATTATGAAAATTTCAATTGCACAACTGAATCCTATTATTGGTGATTTGCCGGGAAATGCTGCGAAAATTCTGGATGCTGCACGTAATGCGGCTTCGTGTGGCGCCCGTTTGTTGTTAACTCCGGAACTGTCTTTATGTGGGTATCCACCTAGAGATTTATTGTTAAATCCTAGTTTTGTTGAGGCGATGAATAGCACGTTACAGCAATTAGCACATGATATTCCAGAGAATTTAGCTGTATTAGTTGGTACTGTTGAGGCAAATGTGAAGTCAAGCATTAACGGTGGTAAAGGCTTATTTAATAGTATGGCACTGCTGGATGAAGGCAGGATTACACAAGTTTTTCATAAGCGTCTTTTACCAACGTATGATGTTTTTGACGAACATCGCTACTTTGAGCCAGGGTTACAAGCTAATCACTTTACCTTAGATGACACTAAGATTGGTGTTACTATTTGTGAGGATTTGTGGAATGATGAAGAGTATTGGGGAAAACGTAGCTATGCCATCAACCCAATTGCAGATTTAGCGACTCTAGGTGTAGATTTTATCATCAATTTATCTGCTTCTCCTTATAGCGTTAGCAAACAAAATTTACGCGAAGCAATGCTACGATACAGCGCGATTCGATATCAGCATCCAATAATATATGTTAATCAAGTTGGTGGTAATGATGATTTATTATTTGATGGCAACAGTTTTGCACTCAACCGTAAAGGAGAAATTGTTTGTCGGGCAGCAGGTTTTGATACTGATTTAGCATATATTGAATTTGATAGTAACTGTTCAGGGGGGCGCCACGACTTACTACCAAGTTCGATTATTTCAGCATGTGAAAGCGAAGACGAAGAAATTTGGCGTGCTTTAGTGTTAGGAGTTCGTGACTATGCCCAAAAATGCCGCTTTTCTAAAGCTGTTTTAGGTTTAAGCGGTGGTATAGACTCTGCTCTTGTCGCTGCTATTGCCACTGCTGCCCTTGGTAAAGAAAATGTCCTCGGTATCTTAATGCCCTCACCTTACAGTTCCGACCATTCAATTAGTGATGCCTTGGCACTAAGTGATAACCTTGGTATAAAAACACAAACTATTCCTATCGGAAACTTGATGGAAGGGTTTGATAATGCTTTGGTTGGTTTATTTGCAGGTACAGAATTTGGATTAGCCGAAGAAAATATTCAATCTAGAATTCGCGGTAATTTACTAATGGCAGTGGCAAACAAATTTGGTTACTTACTACTTTCAACTGGTAACAAATCAGAAATGGCTGTAGGTTACTGTACTTTATACGGTGACATGAATGGAGGACTCGCAGTTATTGCCGATGTTCCAAAAACACGAGTTTATTCATTATGTAACTGGTTAAACTCAAATACCGAAATTATCCCCAATAATATATTAGTCAAACCACCAAGTGCGGAATTAAAACCCGGACAACTAGACCAAGACTCATTACCAGAATACGAAATCTTGGACGATATTTTACAAAAACTCATACACGAACATCAATCTGCTGCTCAAATAGTAGCTGCTGGACATGACCCTGCTACAGTAAACCGAGTCATTCAAATGGTAGCACGCGCAGAATTTAAACGAAGACAGGCGCCACCAGGAATCAAAATAACAGACCGAGCGTTCGGTACAGGATGGCGAATGCCCATTGCTAGTAACTGGTTAGCGGTAAAAGGCGCCTATCAAGCACCGTAGGCTGGCTGGAGGAACGGAACCCAACATCAGAAGCATGGAGCATTTGTTAGGTTCCGTCTTTAGTAAATTTAGCATACCAGGGACAATGGTCACTAAATAACAGGAAGGTTAATCATAAACTCGGCGCCTTCCCCAGGTGCTGAATTGACTTTAATAGTTCCACCGTGTTTCTCAACAACAATTTGGTGAGCAATTGCCAATCCCAACCCCGTACCTTTACCAACGCTTTTAGTAGTAAATAAATGGTCAAAAATACGTTCCTTAACTGACTCGCTTATTCCCTTTCCATTATCTTTAATACTAATTGTTACTTGTTTTTCGTCTATATTAACCGAGGTTTTAACTGTAATGCGATTAGCGTTGGCTTTAATTTCTGCAAAAGTACGTCCGTTATTTGACTCTTCCAAAGCATCAATTGCGTTAGCAAGCAAATTCATAAATACCTGATTTAGTTGACCGGGGAAACACTGCACCTGGGGAATTTGACCATAGTCTGTTATGACTTCAACTGCTGGACGATTTTCCGAGGCTTTAAGACGGTGTTTGAGGATGAGGATTGTACTGTCGATACCATCATGGATATTAAAACTAACTGGTATATCTGTATCTGCACGAGAAAATGTCCGTAAACTATTGGAGATACTTCGGATGCGCTTCACTCCTTCTTTCATTGAAGAAAGTAGTTTGGGTAAATCTTCGCGCACATATTCTAAGTTTATAGTTTCAATTTCATCTTTAATTTCTGCACCGGGATTGGGAAATTTTTCCTGGTATAAATCAACTACACCAAACACATCTTTTACGTAATCAAGTGCGGGTTCTATATTTCCAGCAATAAAGCCAACTGGGTTATTAATCTCATGTGCTACACCTGCAACCAAATTACCCAAAGCTGACATTTTTTCATTTTGTACTAGTTGCAGTTGCATCTGCTTTAAGTCTGACAAAGATTGTTCTAATTGTTGAGCATAATTTTGTGCTTGAGTCGCATAGTCTTGCGCTTGTTTATAAAGACGAGCATTTTCTAAAGAAATTGCCACTTGTGAAACTAACAAGTTAAGAAGTTGTATTCTATCTGTTGTAAAAGCTCCAGTTATCAGACGATTTTCTAAGTATAATATCCCAGTTAAATTACCTTGGTTGATAATTGGAGTACACAATATACTACGAGGTTGTTCCCGTTGAATGTAGTCATCAGCTATCCATGCTATTTTTGCAGTTGCATGATCAATTACTAATGTTTCTAGAGTATTTTTTACATAGTAAATAATGCTATGAGGGATATCAAGGCTTTCTGCAATAGGGATAGATTGTAGGACTTTTGTTTCAGTTTCTTGCTGGTTATGAGAAATTTGAGCAATTACTTCAATGACTAAATTGTTATCTCTGTGCAACAACAAAGCAGCTTTTTTCGCTCCTGCATTTTCTATCACAACTTGCATGAGGGTAGCAAGCAAATTGTCTAATTGAATTTCGCTAGAAATTGTTTGAGATGCTTTAATTACTGCTGGTAAGTCGAGAATTGATGTGGTTGTGGTGCTGGTGGAATGAATGGTGTTAGCAGAGTTTATCAAAATAGTTCCACGTTCTGCACTCAAGTTAGGCTCGAATTTGAGAACGGGGGAAAGCAGTTCGGGATAGCGTTTTTCTAAATCATCAACTTTAGCTTTAGCACCCCAACGTCCATAGCAATAATAAGCATTTGTTATGTAAACTCTAGCAAATTGTTCTCTACCATCATCAAGATATAATTTAGCAGCAAGCTCATTAGCAAGAGCTTCAATATTAAGATATTCATTTTCCTTTGCAAGAGAAATAGCGCGGTCGTAGAGCGTAATAGCTTGAAATTTTTGACCTAAAACCCGATGTCGTTCAGCTTCAACAAGATAGTATTGATGCAAATGATTCATAGGAGCAGTACTTGCTACTTTATGCAGCTTTTTCTGATTGCTTTGCGCTCGTTTCATCAACTGTTTTTGTTGAGCAGGTGGAGATTGGTTAAAGAGAGCCAAACAAATTAAAGAGTCATAAAAATAGGAGTTTGGTAAAATAAATGTCGAAGTTGCAGCTTCTGCATATTTTTTTGCTACATCTGCCGACTCAAGAGCTTGCTGATATTCTCCAAATAAGTAACGAGCAATAGATTGAAATACAGAAGTAAAAAATACACCTGGTTTATCACCTAATTCTATTTGTAAATTTAATTTTTCTGTTTCATCAAAAACTTCACCTTTGAGAATATGTGGCGATTGAGAATTCCCTTTTAAATTAAGAACTAGTTGAGCGAGAGCATCAATATAATTCTGTGCAGCTGACTGCTTCAGTTGAGCAACAACATTATGATATATCTGTAATTTATTTTCTAATTTGATTAAATCAAAACCACTTAAATAAAGATGTTGGCAGTAAATCATTACTGACCAAGAAGCATATTCAATATCTCCGCTGTTTATACCAGCTTGATAAGCCTCTAACAAAGAATCTAATGTTGTATTAACATGGTTTTTCCAAGGTTTTATGAAGGCGTAAACCATGAAAATAACTTTACATTCAATCTCTTTAGCATTAAAGGCTTGGAGAATTTTTAAAGAAAGTTCTCCAAACTGATAACCTGTTTGGACATTCCCTAAAATTCCACATAGAATTAATGCGTAGCAGACATATCCAAATGCAGACAGACGATGGTTTCCCATTTTCAGACACAGATTAAGATTTTTAAATACTAGTAGTGCCATCAACTTGGGTGAACTAATATAAGCAGCAGAAACTACGCTGAATAATAGGCGAGTCGCTGCTATTGTCTCAGAATGATTCATTCTTGGTAAGCTCACCAAAGCATCCACTGGTTTCCCAGCTAATGCAATCTTGGTTCCAACTAAACCTAGTAAAACTTGTGCCATACTCGGTTGGGTTGGTAATTGAATACCGAGTGTATTTAAAATATATAAAGCAGCATTAATCGCTTTTGGTGATTGATTTTGTGCGACATAAGCTTGAATTTTTATTTCGTAAACTCTTACTTGGTCTGAAATTTTTTTACTATGCTTTATAATTGTTTGAGCATTTTCTTCCATCTGGTCAAAATTTCCTAAAAGATAGGAAACTTCAGCATCCTCTTCGTAAATTGCAAGTGTTAATTCATACTGATTTTTCCAAGCTTCTGCTTCTAATAGTTGTTTTCCGACAGCTAAATAGCTGCTTGCTGCCACATATGCTATTGTACTCTTGGCTTTTTGTGCTGCTTGCAAATTTAATTGAGCTAGCTGTTGACGGGGAGCAACCTGCGTAATTAGGTTAATTCCCAAATTGAAATGACCTACAATATCAAATAACTTTTCTTCCAGTTCTACTTGAGAAATTCCATTTAATAATAATTGTCCAATTTTTAGATGAGTCGTTTGTTTTTTATCATCAGGAATTAGAGAGTAAGCTGCTTGTTGAACGCGGTCATGAAGAAAGCGATATTTAACTAACTCATGATGACTTGTTTGTAACTGCTTATTCGATTTAAGATTATTTTCTTGATAAAACTTGTAAATTTCACTTTCTGGTAAGACCAATCCTTCCTGTAAAGCTCTCCATAAATTTGCGGCTGTTTCTTGCAGCGATATTTGCGAAACAACGGAGAGGGTAGTTAAATCAAATTGGTTGCCAATACAAGCCGCTAATTTTAATAATGACTGGGTTGGCTGCGGTAATTTTTGTAATTGCAGCGCCACAAATTCGACAACATCATCAGTCATTGCTAAGGCTCTTATTCGAGCAATATCACATTGCCAAATTCCGATATTAAAATCAAAAGTAATCAGCCCATCTTCATATAGTGCCTTAAGGAACTGCGTTGTAAAAAATGGATTACCCTTTGTTTTTTGATAAACTAATTCTGCAAACTGCTGGGAAATAGAAAAATTACAACTGAGCGTATCTGCAACTAAATTATTTATATCTAATTCACTTAGCGCATCTAACGTAATAGTCTTTACGGTTGCCCCTGCTTTTTTCATCTCATCCACTGTCAAAATAAACGGATGAGATGGTGACACTTCATTATCTCGATATGCTCCAATAACTAATAAATACTCATTATTTCTTTCACTCATTAATAATTGGATTAACTTTAGCGATGCTGAATCAGCCCACTGTAAATCATCCAAGAAAATTACTAGTGGATGTTCTTTGCAAGTAAATACTTTAATAAAATTTTTAAATAATAAATTAAATCGATTTTGGGCAGCATTTCCAGATAACTCAGGCACTGGTGGTTGTTGACCAATAATTGTTTCTAATTCGGGGATAACTTCGATAATTACCTGTCCATTTTCACCCACTGCTGCTGAAATATTCGCCTTCCATTTTTGTAATTGAGCATCACTTTCACTCAATAATTGCCCCATAAAATCACGGAAAGACTGCACAAAAGCACTGAATGGAATGTTACGTTGAAACTGGTCGTATTTACCTTTAATAAAATAACCACGTTGACGAACTATTGGTTTGTGAACTTCAGAAACAACTGCAGTTTTACCAATACCAGAAAAACCTGCTACAAGTATCATTTGTGTACTACCTAGACTCACCCTATCAAATGCTTCTAGCAATGTTTCAACTTCTTTTTCTCGACCGTAGAGTTTTTCTGGAATTAAGAAACGGTCGCAAATATCCCTTTGTCCTAATGTCAAATCAGCAATCTTACCAGTCTCTTTATATTGATACAAACAGTTTTCTAGGTCATATTTCAACCCTAAAGCGCTTTGATAGCGGTCTTCGGCATTTTTCGCCATCAGTTTGGCAATAATGTTTGATATAACTAATGGAATTTCTGGGTTAATGCTATGTGCTGGTAATGCTTGTTTGGCAATATGAGAATGCACCAATTCCATTGGCTCATTGCTAACAAAAGGCAATTTTCCTGTTAGTAATTCGTAGAAGGTAACGCCTAAGCTGTAAAAATCTGTACGATAATCAACCAAGCGGTTCATTCGTCCTGTTTGTTCTGGCGAGATATAACCTAAAGTACCTTCCAAAATATTTGGATTTTGTAGTTGTTGTGTTTCTCGTGGTAGAAGTGAGGAAATGCTTAAATCTATGAGTTTTATTTGTCTCGTTTGCGGATGAATTAATATATTTGCAGGTTTGATATCTTTATGGATAACGTGGTGACGATGTAATCCGTCAAGAATTGTGGCAATTTGTACAGCAATACTCAAAAAATCTGCTTTATCCTTCGCTCCCCAGTCCCCGTTTTGCACTACCCACTCTTTAAGGGAAACACCATCAAAATCTTCCATCACCAGAGCATAGCCATTGTAGTGAGTTTCTAAGCTGTAGGGTTTGATAATGCCAGGAATGTCCAGGTTGAGGGCAATAGTGTACTGGTTACGGAACTGAACAATTTCGCTAAAACTGGGATATTCATTCCGCATCAGCTTGATAATAACAGTCTGAAGGTCTTTTTCCCGTATGGCTCTATATACTAATGTTCTAGTACCTGCGTAGATTTGTTCCTTGATGCTGTAACCCAAAACGTTGACCATTGTATCCCCCATCATCCTGCAAACAGCTTGTTTTTTGTTCTTCTTAACTTAGTGTTCCCAGATTGAACTAAAAAATAATCAGAAGTATTGAAGCCTATAACCACAACTGAGAGTTCGGAATAATTGAAATAAGTATTTTCACTAAACACATTTATAATGATAATGGAATAGAATCAAACATTAGTGATATTATTTTTATTCAATCATAAAAAATAGATGAAGCCATCATATATATCGACTTATTTCTTAGGGTTATTGCTACTACTTCCAGGTGTTGGTTCTGCACAGATTCTTCCTGATAGAACGACTAAAACGCAAATAATACCTGATACCTTGATGAATGGTGACATAATCAACGGTGGTTTAATAAGTGGTGGTAACTTATTTCATAGTTTTAGCGAATTTAATGTCAATGCTGGACGTGCAGTATACTTTGCCAACCCTAATAATATTACCAATATATTTACCCGAATTACAGGCAATAATTCATCAAGTATTAATGATACGCTTGGAGTATTGGGGAATGCAAATTTATTTTTAATGAATCCGAATGGAATTGTATTTGGAACTAATGCGAAATTAGATATAAAAGGTTCGTTTTTGGGAACTACAGCAGATACAATTAACTTTGCTGACGGTTCTATGTTCACTACTGCCACCAATTCAACACAAAGCACTCCTCTAATTACTCAAAGTGTACCAATAGGATTAGGATTTGGAAGTCAACAAGCGTCTATTACAGTTAATGGTAAAGGTCATAATCTCACTACAGATACAAGACTACCAGCAGGAAATGCACCAACTGTCCGAACTCTTAATCAGGGTTTACGTGTATCTCCAGGTAAAACATTAGCATTAGTCGGCGGAAATGTTAACCTTGATGGTGGTGTTTTGACTGCAGAAACAGGGAGGATAGAAATTGGTGGTGTCGGTAGTGGACAAGTTAAAATAACACCAACTGACTCAGGATTTGCTTTGGATTATGCAAGTACCTCAAATTTTGGTGATATTTTTCTTAAAAACCAATCCTTAGTTGATGTTAGTGGCGTAAATGCGGGTCAACTACAAATTCAAGGTCGTCGAATCAATCTCAGTGATGCTTCTGTGGTACTTTCTCAAAATTTGGGCAATAATAATGCGTCGGACATGAAAATTCATGCATCTGAAGCTATTGAGTTAAGCGGTACTAATAGAAATGGTCGAGTTCGCACAGGATTTCATAGCGAAACTTTAGCTAGGGGTAGAAGTAGTAATATTGATGTCAAAACACCATTACTATTACAACAACAGGGTGCTGGTATAGTAAATTCTAGCTTTAATGTGGGTACTACCGGAGAAATAAACGTAAATGCTAATGATATTAGATTAATCGGTGCCTCTGCTACAAATCCAGCAATTGCAACTGCGCTAACTACGGCAACATATGGGACAGGAGTCGCTGGAAATATTAAAGTTAATGCCCAAAAGATATTAATGTTAGGTGGTTCTTTCTTATCTAGTAATACTTACAGCCGTTCTAGTTTGGGTATGGGTGGTAATGTCATTGTCAATGCTGATGATATTCAAGTTTCTGGCGCCACTCCCCTAGCATCAACAACTGCAATCGCTTCTGCAAGTTTTGGTGCAGCAAAAGCTGGCAATTTAACTGTAAATACTAAAACATTGCAACTTCTAGAAAGTGCTTCAGTTTCAGCAACCGCTTTTGCTAGTGGAGACGCTGGTAATGTTAATATCAATGCTGCTAACTCAATTAAAGTTATTGGTTCAAACCAAGCCCTAGGTAACAGTACTATTAACTCCTCTGTAACTATAGCGCCTCTTGAATTTCAAAGAATATTAGGAATATCTGGCAACCCGACAGCAAATGCTGGCACGGTGTTAATTAAAACACCACAATTAACCATAACAAATCTAGGTGCGGTTAGCGTGAGAAACGCTGGTCAAGGTAACGGTGGGGAGCTTCAAATTATTGCAAATTCAATTCAATTCAAAAAGGGGGGGAAAATTCAATCACGGAGTCAAAATGGTTTCGGTGGTAATATTTACGTGCAAGCTAATGAAATGCAATTACAAAAAAATAGTCTGATTAGTGCTGCTGCTGGTGGTACAGGTCAAGGAGGAAACATTAATTTAAATACCGATAGCATTGTTTTGCTAGAAAACAGTAATATTACTGCAAATGCTATTCGCGGTCAAGGAGGACGTATTAATATTAATACTCAAGGTATTTTTAGCTCACCCAATAGTGAAATTACAGCTTCTTCCGAAGTTGGTATCGATGGTGTAGTTCAAATTATAACTCCTGATATTAAGCAAGAAAATAATTTACAACAACAACCTAGTAATTTTGTGATACAGGAAACTATTGTGGCAAATAGTTGTTTAGTGAATCGCAATGCTCAAACTAGTCAATTTGTGGTTACAGGTAATGGAGGTGTTCCAGAAGCTCCTGATACTCCAAATATAGAATATTCTCTATTGCAGGTGATGCCAACGTCAGCAAGTGTAAACGCACAGTCTATAGTACCTGAAAGTTCTAAATTATCTTCTTGGAAAGCCGGTGATAGGATTGAAGAGGCTATTCAATTAGTCAGAACTAAAGACGGTAGATTACTTTTGGCTAGCAGCAATCATCATAACTATAAGGATTTGAAACAACTTACATGTTAAGATTAGGGCAGAGTATACTTACGGATACTGAATATTTTGATAATGATAATTAAAATAAAGATTGTCAATAAATCCGCATTATAAGCAATTATTGACTAATTTTGGCGATTAAAGAGGGAAATATAAGGTCAGCGTCAAAAAGATGTATTTATAAAGTTCGTCTATTTGTAATCTTGTTAATGCTTGTTTTTACATCATCATTAGTTGACGCTCTGTGGCGCGACTGTAATACTGCGGGCACACCAGTACAGCCAAAACAACTAATTATCGCTGTATTAATTAACAACGTTGAAGGTGGCGACCATTTGGAGTTAATACAATAATGAAAAAAAAATATTAATAGTCAATACAAAAATATAGCTGACCTTATTTACAAAAGCACATCTTATCATTACAAGCGTTTACTATTAGTATTTTTTTATAACTAGTGTATTAGCTGTAGGTATTGTTTTAGCTAGACAATACTTAAATTTTCTATCGCGGGTGCTAGAAAACTTACAGCAAAATGCTTTTAGTGAAGTTGAGCAACAAAGAAAAAGTGTAATTGCGTTGGGCGGCAGTTCCAGATTTTAGACTGCACTCAAGGGTTGTATCCATTTTCATGAATTTTGAAAGAGTGATAAATCCATTTTGTTTTTAGCTTTGTATTGGAGTGCTGTTCTTATCTTTGGTGCTGCAAATTCTGTTACCCGCAAGCTGACGGAAATTGGTGCTAACAATTTTGTGGATGGTAAAAACCCGATTTCATTTTGTAATGTTTTATTTGTGAGTAATCTTTGCGCTTTGTTAGTATTAATAATCGTCTTGCAAGATATAAGGCGCGGCACAATTAGAAATGTGGAAAACACCAGCTACAAAGGCGCCATATTATTGGGCGGCGTTTACAATGCAAGGTGAGTGGCAGTAAAGCGCAGACCGCACCATTAAACAGTGGCGCCGATTTCTTGGCATCAGTTCTAGTTATAATAAAAAGTACAAAAAAACTATTTATTATCACCGTGAAATCTTTGTTGACTGATGTCCAACTTGAATCATCTGAAGTTGTTGCTAATTCACCTATAACTATCAATATTACCAGCAACATGATTTGGTGAAGCGAAAAAACTTGGTAAAATTCGAGTTGTCTAAGATGCTTCGTACCTCAGCATGACATAATAAAATCATCGTAGAGACGTTACATGTAACGTCTCTACAGGGGTGGCAATTAACCAAACACGATATTATTTCAATTCCAGCTTCTCATGTTCACCAACATTACTGGCAGGTTTACCTGTTGCTACAGCTTTCACCAAACTGACAGCATTAGCAACAACACTTGAAGGAGAATCCCAGTACTCAGCATTTTCAACATTGACTTTAATAAGGGCAATATCTGGTTCTTCAAGCTCTTTGGGGAACCAAGCTTTAAGCTGGGGTTGCCATAACTCTTCAAGTTTTTCTCTATCTCTAACAATTTCTGCCGTACCAGTTAGAGAAACATAGCTTTGTTTTTTGGGGTCAGCGTAACTGACGTTTACTTCATGGCGCCGATTAATTTCATTGACCTTAAGCGAGCTTGCGTAGGTAAAAAACCATACATCACCGTTAAACTCTACTTCTTTATTGGTTGCCATCGGACGACTGTGTAATTTACCTTCACTGTCAACAGTCGTTAGCATGGCATAGTCGATATCTTTGATTAATTCTCTAACTTTTTTGATGCTGTCGCCGTTGTTTCCGTTTGAGTTAGTCATGTTTATTCTCTCTGTTACTTAGCCTGATGTTGAGTTTGATTGACATGCCAAAACAAACGCACAACCATATAGATAAGCGTTTTGGCTATGAAGTCAACTTGAATATTCGTCAACATTACCCCTAACTGCTAACTGGTATCCTGCATCTAAGGTTAGGTATTTTGAACGGCGCCACTCGAAATTTCACGCTCAAAAATGCTGCGTTACAGGAGTGTAATGCTGATTTTGATGCCAAATATTGCGACTATAGTGGATTTTGGCGGCAAACACCACTTAGGGTTTACGGTTGACGCGAATTACTTACAGTATTATTTCTCATACATTAGACGAAGTGAAATAAAACAAATTGTGAGTTTGAAAGCTGCTGCATGGAGTCAATTGGCTGACCGTCCGTTAAATTGTTCGGGAAACCACCCTTCATGGAGAGGCTACACAGGCTCAGTATATATATCAGCATAGTTATGGGTTTTCACCCTCTTGAAGCCAAAATCTAAGGTTTGAAGTGCTGAACTGGTTGCAAATCGCGCAACTAGGTTGGTTTAATTTTCTCGCCCTTATTACGTCCATTTATTAATTTGTAGTTAAACGGAGCCAGCACCTACAATGGCAAAAGTAGTTGGAATAGACTTAGGAACAACTAACTCCTGCGTGGCAGTCATGGAAGGTGGTAAACCCACAGTTATTGCTAACGCTGAAGGTTTTCGCACCACTCCCTCGGTTGTTGCGTTTGCGAAAAATGGAGACCGCTTGGTTGGTCAAATCGCCAAACGTCAAGCGGTAATGAACCCTGAGAATACTTTTTATTCAGTAAAACGCTTTATCGGACGCCGCTTCGAGGAAGTTACAAATGAAGCTACGGAAATCTCATATAAAATTTTACAGAGCGGTGGAAACATTAAATTAGACTGCTCTGCAGCAGGCAAGCAGTTTGCACCAGAAGAAATTTCCGCACAAGTTCTTCGTAAATTAGTTGAAGACGCTAGTAAGTATCTTGGTGAAACTGTCACTCAGGCAGTAATTACCGTACCTGCTTACTTTAACGACTCACAACGTCAAGCAACCAAAGACGCAGGTAAAATTGCGGGTATTGAAGTATTACGGATTATCAACGAACCTACTGCTGCATCGTTAGCATACGGTTTTGATAAGAAGAGCAACGAAACAATTCTTGTATTTGACCTTGGTGGTGGTACTTTCGACGTATCTGTCCTTGAAGTAGGAGATGGAGTATTTGAAGTACTTGCAACCTCTGGTGATACCCACTTAGGTGGTGACGACTTCGACAAAAAAATCGTTGACTTCCTTGCTGAAGAATTCCGCAGAGCGGAAGGTATCGACCTTCGTAAGGACAAACAAGCGTTACAACGTTTAACAGAAGCAGCAGAGAAAGCAAAAATCGAACTTTCGAGCGTTACCCAAGCCGAAATCAACCTGCCTTTTATCACTGCAACACAAGATGGTCCTAAGCACCTCGACACAACGTTAACACGCGCACGCTTCGAGGAACTTTGCTCTGACTTGATTGACCGTTGCCGCATTCCTGTTGAAAATGCGTTACGTGACGCGAAACTCAGCAAGACTGATATTGATGAAGTTGTATTAGTTGGTGGTTCGACTCGTATCCCTGCAGTACAACAGTTAGTTAAGACTGCATTAGGTAAAGACCCTAACCAAACAGTAAACCCTGATGAAGTGGTAGCTGTTGGCGCCGCAATTCAAGCTGGTGTATTAGCTGGTGACGTTACTGGTATCTTATTGTTAGACGTAACACCACTTTCTCTAGGTGTGGAAACCTTGGGTGGTGTAATGACTAAGATTATTCCTCGTAACACAACCATTCCTACCAAGAAGTCAGAAGTATTCTCTACCGCAGTTGACGGACAAACAAACGTAGAAATTCACGTCCTCCAAGGTGAGCGTGAAATGTCCAACGACAACAAGAGCTTAGGAACTTTCCGTCTTGATGGTATTCCTCCAGCACCTCGTGGTGTTCCCCAAATTGAAGTTGTGTTCGATATCGACGCTAATGGTATCTTGAACGTAACTGCAAAAGACAAGGGTACAGGTAAGGAACAGTCTATTAGTATTACTGGCGCCTCCACCCTCGACAAGACAGACGTTGAGCGCATGGTACGTGATGCAGAACAAAACGCATCAACCGACAAAGAACGTCGCGAAAAAATCGACCGTAAAAACCAAGCTGACTCTTTGGCATACCAAGCAGAGAAGCAAATTCAAGAACTTGGTGACAAAGTACCCGCAGCAGACAAAACCAAAGTTGAAGGTTTGGTTAAAGACCTCAAAGACGCTGTTGCAAAAGAAGACGACGAGCAAATCAAACGCATTATGCCCGAATTGCAACAAGCACTATTTGCAGTTGGTAGCAGCATCTATCAACAAGGTGGTGACGCTGGCGCCCCTGGTGCTGGTGCCCCTGGTGCTGATCCTGGTTCTGCTGGCGGAGCATCGGAAGGTGGTAGCGGTGATGACGTAATTGACGCGGATTTCACTGAATCTAAGTAATTATTTCGTAATTACATTTCCAGGTTAAATCTGGGAACATTAAAATATCCACACTAGCTTTTGTTAGTGTGGGTTTTTGTTGTTAAGAGGGGGTTGTTTTGCAACGGATGTAACGGATGTAACGGATGATTTATTTGTTACAAACAGAGTTTAGTTATTTAAAACTACTTATCCGTTACATCCGTTCATCATCCGTTGCTAATTATTTTACCCACCAAATTTAATGACATGGAACACTACACTTTAAAGATGCAGTTTAATTCGCTTAATATTTGTCTATTTCCACCAAAAGCGAAACTTGTAATTCTTCTATTGATTGCTTTTCCAACATTTGAATTATAGCTAAATTAATCGCGGCTTCAGCGTCGTGATACTTGTTAAAATCGTCGGTAAACGTGCGTAGCCTAAACACGCGAGCATTTGCTTCAATTCCTTGTAGTCGAACTTGACAGTTAGGGGAAACTAAATCAATGGTCTTTGGTATTTCTTGTAAAGCTTGGTAAATAATAGCAGATTGTTCTGCAGAAAGTTTATCGATTTTTAGGGTGAAATTAAGACCATATGAAGGTTTATCTGAGGGATTTTGTGTCCAATTTTCTACAATACCAGTAATCATTTTTGAGTTAGGAATTTTTTGGATAGAATTCCATTTAGCAACACGCAATTTTGTACTTCTCAAACCGATTTCTAGAACGTTGGCAAAACCGTCAATTCCTGCAATAATTAATCTATCTCCCGGTTGATACAGCTTATCGAGGAAAATAATTACAGTGCAAAACCAGTCATAAATCACATCTTTAATTAGTAAACCAAAAGCTACACCTGCTCCACCTAATAAACCAATTAGCGCTGAGGCAGATGCACCTAGCAATATTTCAGATGCCTTGATAACTACAACTAAAATAGCAGCGACCTGAAATAACTTTGGTAAATAGGGAAGAAGTAAATTATCAAGTTCAGTTTCGGTACTAGCTGCGAACTTTCTGAGCGCTTTGCCAAGTAACGGTGAAACATGGTATACAATATAGGCACCGATACTAATAGCTAGAAAATTTATAATTTTTCCACTTAGTTGAGTTATTTGAACTCCAAGTTCTGGCGCCAGAATTAACTGTCCAACCCACAGTCCAGCTAACAAAATTAACCAGCCAGTCGGTTGCTTGAGAATTTCAATTAATTCATCATCTAAAGACGTTTTATCTTCACTTGCTAATAATTCAAGCCTACGAATAATTACAGATAGAAAAAAATGTTTTGAAGCTTGTGTGATTACAATAATTAGGACAAAAAGCAAAATTTTTAAAATTGGTATACTCGTAAGATTGATATTATAATCAATAATAGTGTGTTTGATTGCGTCTAAAAATTGCTGTTGGTTTTCCATAGTTAATTTACATCTTGTAAAAAAAAACTGCAAACTAAATCATTGACATTGCTTTGAAAAATGATACAGGTTTTGCTGGGTTTTAAATATATATTATTTAACATTTGACAACAAAGAACAATATTATGCTCCAGAGGTTGTACGCTTTTATGACTGGATAATGAGTAAACGGTGCCTAAGAAGAAAGCTTATGTCTTTTAAGCTAAAACCTTTGATAGTAGCGCGAACGATAACAGTAATCTATACTCTTGCTAAGGTTAAATAAGACCAAAATTTGAAGCAGGTAATTTTGGATGATGACCCTAAGCTATTTAATATATTGGTGGGAGCATAACCTAGATATTTCGGTAATACCATAGATTCATAAGTTAATGCAGGAGGCAAAAATGACATATCCGATGGCGCCTTGGAATTTACAGGGTTATGCGGTGGCAACTGTGCATCTAACAGATATAGACCGCGTTCGTCCATTAATTCCCTCTGAGTTTGAGATTTTTTCTGTTTTTCCTGGTAAAACAGTTGGTGCAGTGTATGTGTCTAATTATCAACCAGGTTCGGTACTCGAATATAGCGAGTTGATTGTTGTACCTGCTTTAGTTACATATCAAGGCAAGGTTAGTGGTTGGGTATCACATATATATGTAGATAATCTTGACTCAGTTGCAGGTGGTCGAGAAATTTGGGGACTACCCAAGGAACTTGCTGATTTCACTTGGCTTGACAAACGTGTTTTTGTACAGCAAGCAGGTAGAACGCTTTGTACTCTAGATTTTAATAAGCAAAGTTGGATGAATTGGCGCCTACCTTTGGGATGGTCGAGTTTTAGTACCAAGAATGCAAATATACTATCTTTTCCGTTTGGATTTGAGTTTAATTTAGGTTTGATTAGTTCTAAGTTAGAAGTTCCTCTAGAAAGTCCGTTTGCTTCGTTAAATTTGGGGGCGCCGCTTTTAAGTGCTTGGTGCGATAATTTGAACTTGCGAGTTGATGCCCCACAAATTATAGGCGCCCGTGCAGTTGATTACAGTTATAACTAAAATCCTGGCAACGGATGATAAGCGGATGTAACGGATAGGCGATTTTAAATAACTAAACTTTGTTTTATATGAGTAACTCATCCGTTGTATCCGTTACAAGAATTTGTCCCATAAATGCCACTTTTTTGTTCTAACTTTATCACCTCCTTGAAGTTAGTCTTGTAAACAAAGGTTAAAAAACTTGTAATTACGTATCAATGACTAAAGCTATTGAATACAAATAAGAGTTTTTTCCACCATGATTTATCAAGGAGGTATTTTGTGGCAAGCTTAATTCAACATTTATACAGCTTTAGATTCGGTATACTTACTTTTGCGCGCGGATGGCTAAATAATTTAGAAGTGCATGATTACAAATTAGCTGATTGGTTATGTAAATTAATACCAGCTAGTTGTCCTTTTGAGCAAGCAATTAAATTTTGGGGTGGTAATGTTGTTCACATCCCACCCTTGTGCAAGCTTAATCCATTGTATGAAGAAATTGTAAGTCTACGGCTGCGTGCTTTATGTTACTTAGTAGATGAATGCGGTTGTGATGCCACACTTTATCTTTAAGCCAATGGCAAGTGAACTTGAAAGCAACTACCAACTCCTACCTTGCTACTGACGGTAATCTTTCCCAAATGCCGTTGGACTATTGCTTGAGCAATGGCTAACCCCAATCCTAAACCTTCTTTGGCTTGAAGACGCGCAGTTTCCGCGCGCCAAAACCGTTGAAAGACTAGGGGTATATATTCTTGAGGAATACCGATTCCAGTATCTTCTACACGCACAACAGCGAATAGTTTGTGCTTTTCTAAGAAAAGTTTTACTACACCTCCAGTTCTGCTGTATTTGATAGCATTCTCTAATAGATTTGCAAACAAGCGTTTTAACTGACGAGTGTCACCTTTAATGTGGATATCTGTTGATAAATATGACTCAAAACTTAATTTTTTATTTTGAGCATCTGTTTCAAAGGTATCTGCTAAATCCTGTAATATTTCATCCAGGGGAACTTTCGGATAATCTAGGACATTAGTATCAGTAAGAGCATCGGTGTGAGAGAGGAAGCGTAAATCTTCAACTAAATGGCGGATTTGCTGTGTAGCGGTGCTAATAGTTTTGAATTTTCGCACATCATCGGCAGAAAATTGTTCTGAGTGGCTTTCCATGAGTTCAACGGTAGTCATAATTACCGTCAATGGATTGCGTAACTCGTGCGATGCGTCAGCAGTAAACTGTTTGAGATTTTGAAAACTTTGCTTGATGGGTTGAATGACTAACAATGTTAAGAACATACCACTAACACTGCTAAGAGTTAAAACAATTACACCTCCTACTTCCAAACCAAGTTGTAATTGACCCATTCTTTGATCAAATTCTTTAGTCGATTCATTGACGCGAATATAGCCTTCAAGTTGTAATATCTTTTTATTTAAGCTATCTGTGTAGACGGCTATTGATACAGAGCGGATGTTACCATGCTGTTCAACTAAAGGAGAACCTTCATTTAAGCGATTAGTAGAAGCGCTTTTGGCTAGGGGAAAGTTAGGGAAATTAGTTCCCTCTCTAGCTATCAGCTTGCCATCGGCATCAAACCATTCTAAGCTTTGCTGACTGTCAAATAGATTCCGCCAAGGCAGGTCTTTATTAAGGTCTTTAGTTCCTTTGGTTTTGATTGTTTGTAAGCTGGGAACAGCCGCTTGAGCCAAAGTTTGCAAGCGTTCATCCTGGTCTTTAAGCAAGTCCGCCCGAAAAAAATAATAAATAGACGTTGCGGATATACTAAAAATTGCTGACATAGCTGTCAGGTATGCCAGCCAAATACGCCAGGATAAAGATTTTGATATTTTACTTTGGATATACCTTGAGACCGTAGTCCAAGTCATAGGCAGCAATCACACCATAACTCATTAGTAGCTCCAGGCGCTTTAATTTGTGTTTTCGGCATTGGGAATCACTTCCTTAAGAAAGCACAAACTAAAGTGAGTGGAGAGAAACACGCACGGGTTTCTGATTATGTGTATACAGCTTCACATGTCTCAATGAAGAAACTATGAAAGTCCGATGAGAAGCTTCTCATGATCAAATCTCGACTGGAAGTAGTTTACCTAAGAGTAACTATTTTACAATAATGCGGTGTTCCCAAAATCTTTGAGGTGGTAGCCAAAACCATAAGCAGTCGTGACAAAATCATCACAGGCGCCTGCTAATTTGAGTTTTTGTCTTAAACGCTTAATCAAGGCTTTGACGGCATCTTCTGTAGGTGGTTCATCAAAAGACCATAGACTTTCGATTATTGTGCTGCGACTTAACACCTTACCACCGGAGCGGGCTAAAAGTTCCAAAAGACAATACTCTTTAGGAGTAAGTTGTAAAAGTTGCTGATCGTAAGTAGCTTGATGTAAATTTGGATTGACTTGCAACTTTCCCCATTCCAAGAGCGTAGACAAGGTACTACTACCTCGACGCAGTAGTGCGCGGATGCGTGCAGATAGTTCTTGCAAGTTGTAAGGTTTAACTACATAATCGTCTGCTCCTGCATCTAAACCTTCGACTTTATCTACTGGAGTATCACGCGCTGTCAACATCATTACGGGTACTTGATTACCTTGAGAACGTAAGCGACGACACAAACTGATACCATCCAGCTTTGGTAGTGTTACATCTAAAATAAGTAAATCA
Source organism: Dulcicalothrix desertica PCC 7102 (assembly GCF_003991905.1). Classification (GTDB taxonomy): domain Bacteria; phylum Cyanobacteriota; class Cyanobacteriia; order Cyanobacteriales; family Nostocaceae; genus Dulcicalothrix; species Dulcicalothrix desertica. Next base: position 190,966 of record NZ_RSCL01000005.1, read on the forward strand.
TAAGTAAACGCCGTTACAAAATCCAAACCCTCTTGCCCATTGGCAACGGCATCAACTAGATAATGTTGGTCAGCAAGTGCTTCTGTAAGCGATTGTGCAATTCGACAGTCATCTTCTGCTAACAGAATTTTCATGTTTTATATTTTACCTGGTATCTACAGTACTTAGAATTGTTAGCTACTCAAGAGCCGGGACAGAGACTTCGATACTTTGGTTAACAATCAATTAGCTATAGCGTTTGGACTCTAGATAAGCTGAACAAGATATACCGACTTAAAATGGTCAGACCGAAGTTTCAAGGGAAGCATCGAGCCTCACAATAATCGGTATTATTGTATGAATTTCATGTCATATCAACTGTTACCTCTGTTACCTAAAGTTGGGCACTCTTCTCAAAACCCTTTAGAAATCATCACTAAGTAATTCTTCCCAAAAGGTTAGATTGTGTAGTTCCAAAGTATTGAACTACTAAGTACACTACAAGCAATGATATCTACAATACACAAGTAGAGGACACTTTGGAAACTGTCCACACATCGAAAAATACGGCAATGCAAGCTATGCGCGATAAATTTATGAGTAAATTTTAGATTAAATTCAAATTTCCTCGAATTGTCCTTTTTTTGTCCCGGTTTTGTCACGTTCGTAGTACTTAAATAAAAACATAGACATAAACAAAGCTTCTAGATGGCATAAAAATTACTAATGATTCGTTTCTGACGTTAATGCCACTGGAAGTAAGCTCAACCACATTCATAGAAACAGGAAAGGATTATGAACAATGTCATTGCGTTCAACAACATCCACATTCACGGCAATGTACGTACATCTTTCAACTCTGTAGAAAAAAATCCCGAAATCCACAATACAGCTTATATTCATCCTTTAGCAGCGGTAATTGGTAATGTTCATCTTGGGAAACGAGTGATGGTTGCACCAGCAGCTTCTGTTCGTGGTGATGAAGGTCAACCACTTTGGGTGGATGATGATGTAAATATCCAAGATTGTGTTGTGCTTCATGCTTTAGAAACCCATGTTGATGGGGTATTAGTGCGGGAAGCAGTGGTGGAAGTTGATGGTGAATTCTATGGAGTATATATCAGCCCGCGCGTATCTTTAGCTCATCAGTGTCAGGTGCATGGCCCTGCTTATATCGGTTCTGACACTTTTGTGGGAATGCAAGCTTTAGTTTTTCGTGCCTCGGTTGGAAAAAATTGCGTTATCGAGCCAAAAGCTTTAGTTATGGGTGTCAATATATCCGATGGCAGATATGTACCTGCAGGCGCCTTAATCACGACTCAAGAAGCTGCCGATAATTTACCTTTGATCAGTAATAGTTACCCCCTCAGAAGTCTGAACAAAGCAGTAGTACACGTAAACACAGAACTTGCTGAAGGTTACCACGACAAAGAAAATCTTACACTCTTCCTCGCTGCATAAATAAGAGTGCTGAGTTTTGAGTGCTGAGTGCTTAGTTTCTCTCAATCGCGTAAATACATCTTGACTCAGCACTTAGCACTCAGCACTGGGCACTGTAAAAAACTATTAGGAGGAAAACTTCATGACAATTCCTAAACTAAGAGTAATTAATGGGGGCAAACGCCACACTTGTCAACCCCATATTATCAGCCAGAACTTAAACGTTTCAGATAATAGACGAATTCCGGCAGGAGCAATAGTTAATACTCAAGCTGCCGCAAACTGCTTACCCTTTACTCGTAGCAAAATTAATTCTAGAGAATAGCTGCTCTTGCTTGCTAATGACGAACGACGAATGACTTTTGACCAATAGAAAGTGAAAAATTGGAGTTTCATGTCATGACTTCTAGTTTATCCAGTAAACAAACATATTTACTCGACAAGCTCAAATATTACTGGCATTCTGCTAGCGAAAGAATATCAAAAACACCAGAGCGTTCGCTTGATTGTGCTTATCAGTCAGTCTTAAAAATTAAAGCCATTGAAGATGAGCATTTTGGCGGTAAGACAATTTTAACTGAACCCGTTCAAGATTCTACTTGCTTTGCATCAGTTTTGCGTACAGATGTTGAAAAGCAAGTAACGATGACCAAGATGAGATTAGCTGAATTTAAAGCAAGTTGTTTCGTTCTGGGCAATCTAAGTACCAAAAATTTAGGAAAGTTAAAGCTAGTAGAAGAATTTTTGGCAAAGTATACAATCAGCGAACCCCTTGCAAATACGGTAAATGTAGTCGGTAATGCAGATGCAATAAATGTAGAAACAGTCAATGATAAAACTGCTGTGTTACCTAGGTCAATCGGTCGTACATTGCATAAAATTTCCGATGAATTTAACCCCAAGGCAGAAGCAGAATATGTCAGAAAATACCGCAATTCTAGAGCTAAGACAAAAACCGCAGTTAGGTTTATTATTACTTTAATCATTGTTCCTGTCTTAACTCAGCATTTTTCTAAACAGTTCTTGATTAGTCCAATTGTAGAGAAAACTAGGGGTACAGATGATTCGCAACTGTTTCTTAATTACGAAATGAAGGAAGAAGCACTACACGAATTACAAAGCTACGAAGAAGTTTTGAAATTTGAAAACTTAATTCATCAGGCGCCACCTTTATCTCCAGAAGTAGTTGAAGATAAAGTTAAACATAAAGCAAGTGAACTAGCAAAAGAGTTCCATCATAAAAGTAACAGTGCTGTTAGTAATGTTTTTGCGGATATGGCTGCACTTATAGCTTTCGGCTTAGTGATTATTACAAGCCGCAAAGAAATCATTGTTTTGAAGTCTTTTATGGATGATATTGTTTACGGACTGAGTGATAGTGCCAAAGCATTCATTATCATTTTGTGTACAGATATCTTTGTAGGTTTCCACTCTCCTCATGGATGGGAAGTAATTGTAGAAGGTATAGCTTCACATCTAGGTATCGCTGCAAATAAAAGCTTCATCGGTCTTTTTATCGCTACATTCCCAGTTGTCCTAGATACAATCTGTAAGTATTGGATATTTAGATACTTAAGCAAAATTTCTCCCTCAGCAGTCGCAACCCTTAGAAATATGAATGAATAATTCTCTCTGTTACCTCTGTGCCTCTGTGGTGATAATCTTTACTAATTTACCACAGAGACGCAGAGAACGCAGAGGGAAGAGTAAGAAAATTTTACTACATGATAATGGAGAGTTAAATATGGTGTTACCAATCAATAAAAATGCTCGTCGCAAACAAGGTTACAAAAAAGCCAATAAAAATAATATTCTGTGTGGCTCATTCAATAAACAGTCGAATACGGATCGAAGACAGTCTAAAGGTAGTAAAAGCGCAAACACTTCTTTGCGCTCATTCAAAGAGAAGTTCCGACTTTATACTGGCGAACAGCTTCATGGAACACAAGTGATTTTTCGTTTGGCAAAAACACTTATTTCCGCTATTTTGCCTTGGGCTTTATTATCGAGTGGATATGGGTTTACTGTTTCATTGCTCAATCATTTTGGACATTTATCAGTTTTTAGCGACAGTAAAGTTCTCCCCCATGTTGTCTTGAGTCTGAACATTGTTTTGAGTTTGCTATTGGTTTTTCGTACAAACACAGCGCATGAGCGGTTTTGGGAAGGACGAAAGCTCTGGGGCGCCCTAGTGAACGCGGTTCGCAATTTAGCCAGGGGTATGTGGATATATATCGAAGAACCCGAACCGGGACATAGAAGTGAAAAAGAAGCAGCAATGCGCCTAGTGTTAGCTTTTACAGTCGCAATGAAGTTACATTTACGTCGTGACCCTGTAAATTTAGAATTGGCGCCTTTAATGTCATCGTTTCAGTACCATCAACTCAAGGATGTAAACCATCCACCATTAGAAATATCATTGTGGATAGGAGATTATTTGCAAAGTCGCTATCAGCGTCAACAGGTAAATATATTTCAATTGAATACTCTGCATGAATTGATTGATAAGTTAGTAGATATTTTAGGAGGTTGCGAGCGCATCTTGAAAACACCAGTACCACTAATTTACACTATCACATTGAAAACATTACTGGTAATTTATTTACTGTTACTACCTTGGGAATTAGTCAACGGTTTAACTTGGTGGACAAGTCCAATATTAGGTTTTATTAGCTTTATAGTGCTTGGCATTGACGAAATTGGCTCCGAGATTGAAGAACCCTTTGGACATGACCCGAATGATTTGCCTCTAGATGTGATTTGTAATACGATGAAAAGGAATGTAGAAGATTTAATCAACTTGGCGCCTTGTCAGAATAGTGGCTGTAACAATTTAGATCAAGCAGCTTAGTAGAGAGAAAAGTCGTCATGATGTCAGGGTTTTAAGCGTTTTTGAAAAAGCTGCAAATCAGGGCGCCTGCATTATCTTCTCCAAACGGTATAATCTTGCCATCATTTTGAATCCGATGTTGACGACAGTCGTATGTTTCAACTGGTGTTTTGGCGCCATCAATGCTTACTGATGCCTGATATTGCCAGTATTTTTTAGCACTTCGCTTAATACTGAGGATACAAATCTTATGCCCGTTGTCGCTACGACATGTGAAAGCCTTAGCAGGAAGCGCGATTGTAAAGCTAAGTACAACTATTAGTATGAAAGTAAGTGTTTTTGCCATATTCGATTATAACCCCCACTCAGCTTATATTTTGTGACTTTGACAAGTTTATATTAGAACTTAATTATAGATGGCGCCGTAGAACAAACGGACGATACACTAATATTATAGATATCAACACTCATGCCACATACAGCAATCAATGGCAACACAAAAGGTCACGGTTGAACTTCCCGAACCTGTAATTGCTTTGCGACTTAATAATGAAACTATTACAGAGGCAAGAGCATTGTGGATTAAGAGTAATTGGCATCCACCTGCAAATTAAATATAAATTGCTATTGACAATGAGACTTTTGTTTGTAACATAGCATTTCTTAGTCAAGTTAGGTACAAATCAAATTAGTAAAGTTCTTGTGGAGCGGTCATCCTTGCCCGCCTTTGTGTACTTCATCAAAGCGGGAAATATTATATTTAGTGTATTTCATCGCTCAACTGATGCCAGAAACTTCAAGCTGAAAACACCCGTCCGGTAGAGTGTAAATTATTGCGAAGAACGTGGCCATACAATCTGACTTAATTATTTCTACGAAAGACCTAACAAAAACCTATGGTAGAAAGCCTGTTGTTGATAAACTAAATCTAGCTGTACCACGTGGTTCAATTTGTGGCTTCCTTGGTCCGAATGGGGCGGGCAAAAGTACTACTATTAAATTGTTACTTGGATTAATAAAGCCTTCTAGTGGGAACGGCGCCATTCTTGGTAAAAATATTGTAAATGATAGTGTAGCAATTAGGGAGCGAGTTGGGTTTCTCGCGCAAGACCCACGCTTTTATGGATATTTGAGCGCACGTGAAACTTTGCGTTTTGTTGCTTCGTTCTTTTTCAAAGGTTCTCCAATAGCAATCGAAAATCGAATTGATGAAATGATTCAGCTTGTCGGGTTGGATGGAAAAGCCGACCGTCCGGTTCGAGGTTTCTCAGGTGGTGAACGTCAACGTCTTGGTATTGCTCAAGCTGCAATTAATAACCCAGAGTTAATTATACTCGATGAGCCTGCATCTGCCCTTGACCCATTAGGGCGCCGGGATATGTTACAAATACTTGAGAGTTTTCGCGGACGCAGTACAGTTTTTTATTCGACGCATATTTTGGATGATGTGCAGCGGGTCAGCGATACTGTGGTAATTATGAAACGTGGCAGATTAATTGCTCAAGGTTCCATCCAAGAACTACTCGCAGGAGACCGCAGTCAATTTTACTTAACGGTGCGTGGTGATGGGTTAACAACGCGCGAACTTTTGAAAAGTATACCTTGGATAAAAACGATTGTCCTTGAAGAGGGATTACCAGATGTCGATAATAATCCCACAACCAAGCTTCAAATTAACGTAACTAACCCAAACGTTGCAGAAAATGAGCTTTTGCGGATTGTAATGATGGCAGATAATGAAGTTGTGGTAACGGAATATGGGAGAGTATCTTACGAACTTGAAGATGTGTTTGTAGATTTAGTCGAGGAAGCAACAAAAAATGGTAGTTAGAAGTAAATCTGAATTACAACCCATTACAAACAGTTGGTTACGCGGTTTTCGTGCTGTATATAATAAAGAACTCGTGCGTCACTTTGGTAATAAGCGCTTTTTATCTCAATTAGTTTTGTGGTGTGCAATTTCTGCATCTCCTGCTATCGGACTTACTTTCGGTGGCAGTACAGAATTACCCATAGTACGAGGAACTTCACTTTTAACATTATTTTTGTGGCTGGGTACAGTGCCAATGTCTATTGGAACAATAATACTGACTCAAGGCGCCATTATTGAAGAGAAAATGACCCAGACTTTACTGTGGATATGCTCTAAACCTTTATCACGTCCAGCTTTGATTATGGGAAAATTTGCAGGTTATGCAGTATTTCTTGGTTCTATTGTTCTTGGTGTGCCTGCCCTCATTACTTATATTACTGCAATAATATATGGACTTCCTCTACTGACGTTTTTACCAGGTTTTCTCATCAGCCTGCTAATGATATATTTATTACTTCTATTTCTTTTAGCACTGACCCTAATGCTTGGCGCCTGTTTTAATCATATTGGAACTGTAACAGCAATTGCCTTCTTCGTTTATGTCGGGGGAGCAAGTTTAAATTCTAATCAACAATTGCAAAAGATAGAGCCTTATACATTTTCAGCATTACAACGTTACGCAGTGGAAATAGTATCCGGTCGTTTTCATCCCGAAGCTTGGATAGCTATGGGTACAACGCTTTTGTTAACTATATTGTTTCTACTAATTGCATTTTGGCAAATGGAACGGTATGAGTTGTAATCAGAATGTAGCTGGTGCAGCTATACTAGTATTTACACTATATTTGATAGCAGATGGTATCTACACAAGGGATAACCGACCAAATAAAAAGCTTAAGCGACTTGGAAAAACGCTCTCCACCTTCGTCAAGCTTCAGATGACCAATTTTTTCGTGAATGGGTAGAAGACTTACCAGAACTAACTCAACAAGAGCAATTAGGAGTCGCACGTATTAAGCAGCGTTACGATTATCATCAAGTTGACGGGTTGTTACTTGAAGGTACCGTTAACTTAATAGTTGTGTCTCCTTTGTTGGAAGTTGCTGGTTTTCTAGACCCTCCGTTTCGTATCCGTTCACCTTACGGTATTTTTCTGGAACTAGAAGACCCAGATGAACCAGTTCGAGGTTTTATCGATGCGTTGGTTGTGCAGGAACAACTGTGGATTTTACTTGTGGAATCTAAGCGTACAAGTGTTCCTGTACCCGCAGCTTTACCGCAGTTGTTAGCTTATATGCTTACTACACCTCAACGTGATAAACCAGCTTTTGGTATGGCAACCAATGGTGATGAGTTTGTATTTTTGAAACTTGTTACTGGAGAGGCGCCGCAATATGATGTATCAAGAACTTTCTCCATGTTGCCAAGGCGCCATGAGTTAGGGGAAGTGTTGCGAATTATGAAGCGGCTAGGACAAGTAATTTTAACTTAATTAGATGTTATCCAGTTCAAACGGGAGCAAATTATTCAACATCAAAACATCATCTACCTTATTTAGATTTCCTACACATAAAACTGGTAAGCGTTCTTGGTAAGCTTTTATGGCAATATTGTTATAGTCACCAGTAAGTAAAACATTAATCTTACGTAATTTGTCAAAAACTACGCCAAATAGTGTCACTTTTCCACTGTTTTCATTACTCGGCGCCTGAAGAGCGAGAAACTAATCCCTGAATTTGAAGTGTAGGAAACGTTGTCAAGAGCTACACCTAAAATACCAATTGGTGTACGATTTTCTACTTCTGCTAGAGTTTTAACTGCTTCACCAACTCGAATAGCATAATCTCCTACATCTTGCCTTAAAGGAAGTAAAATTTCAAACTCACCATTGTTAGGTTCTTGCTTCAACCAAATAGTCGCATTTTCAAGGAAAGGACGGTCTTCATACCAACCAGAGTCAAGCAAATAATTTCTTAAATTTTCTAACTTTACAGACTTTAAAATTTCTGGATTGCGTGCTGTAACTTTCATGGTTCTACTCCTTGCCCGCCATCTTTCATGAACAGGATGTTGCCTCTGCTTTTTGCAGTTGATGTAAAAACTAGCAAAATGCTTGACAATTGGGCGTTTTTCATTTGCAACAGACTGACAAATTTTTCAACCAGTTTTATCTGAGATTGGCAGAGCCACAATTTTTTTACCCTTGGCTATAAAAGGGGCTATCTGTTTTCTGATCACTTCACTCATAGTGGTACTGTTAGCCATACACCAAGCGTCAAAAGCAGCCTTATCTTCCGGATCGACAACTATCTGTATAAAATCTCTTGGACGGTTTAGTTTTTTCCGGGGCACTGTTTTTCCTCAATTCCACTTGCTCCAATATATCATGATAATTATTTAGATATAAATTAGCATAATTTCTTTTTTATCATGATAAAAATCATGGTAAAATTGGCTGCGTGAGAGGAACGCAAACTCTCACGCTAAAACAACAACCAGGAGGAGGTGATATAAATGTCCGAGAATGGCAATGGAAAAAGTCGTCGCAACTTATTCGACCCGGTAATTGTATTTATTCGTCTTTTTCAAAATATTTGGATAAGACAGAACCGAGTATCGGGTTCAACTGATGTGGTTGATGGTGACACAGTTTCCAAGGAACTGGAGGATAGACTAGACCCCCCAGAGTTCCCGGACACTGACAGCTAAATGAGGCTCCCTTTTTATACCCGTCCCTAGCAGCAACTAGGGGCTTTCCTCTATTTTACATTCATACTATGAGTAACAATTCATTTATTCGACCCGTTTACTACCTACCAATCGAGCGCAAAAGTGATAGATGGTGTTTTTTGCATGGTGAGGTATTTTGGAATCCCTTAAATTTGCCAATACCTCAAAGTATCGAAGTTTTACTTTGGTGTTTTCGCACATCAATAAGCGAGGTTATCGAACACCTGCGCTCAATCAATAATGCTGCTCCAGGTTACTACTTGGCAAACGTTTTGCACAAAAAATACTACTACTGTGGTACAGAGTGGGATGACATTAGAACTAAATTAATGGACTTAGGAATCGGTAAACCTGAACCAAATCTTATGTAACGCAGTTCTTAAATATGGTATAAAATATGTCTCTGCCAATTTACTCTATCACAGGCGCCTTTAGCCCCGGACATTATTTTTCCCTGCCAAAGAACTATTTTCTTTCAAAATACACACGTTAAGCAGATTAAACATTTATATGGTATATTGTTATTTTAAAGGTTTATAATCACGTTTTTATTTTGGCGCTCAACAGATGCGCCAAGGAAATTTATTAAGCATATTAAAACCCGGTATAAAACCGGGTATTCATCCAAGCAAAGTCAATGTCTTAAGCTATCGCTTTCGCGCCAATCCGCAACAGAAATTATTTCGCCAGCTACGTCGATTGGTAGAAATTCTAGCTCATCAAGTCTTTGCTCAATACAATCAATGCGTTCTTCTAAATGAAGTATACGCCTGAGAATTTTTCTTCGATGCCGCTTTGGTTTTGGCTGATTATAAAGATTCTTTCCATCTGGCATATGTAATACCTCCTGATATTTCTAGAATCGCTATTGGCTTGATTTATGCACGTTCTTTAGAATTGTGTAAAACAAGTCTTCCGCACTTTTGTATGGTTTCGTAGTTTTGTAGTTAGCAATAGCAATTTTGACTTGCTTAACAGTAGAATTAGCCACTAAAGCAATGATGTCAGGAGTCATTTTTACCCCTAGAGCTTCAACATCGCTAATCATGTCAATGCCACTTACAAGAGAAATATTTAAGTCATCTTTACGATTAAGCGAAAAGTCAGGCTTTAGTTGAAACAACCCAATTGATTGCATCCAACGCTCCACAGTATCTACACCATGCGTTTGAGTTAACTCTCCTATTGTTTTCAAGCAGCTAATTTTGAGCGCGATTTGCGCCTCAGAAACACAGTCAACCTGGTGTTCCTGGCTCTCTAGTGGTAAAGAATCAGGAGACAACATGTTATAATAATTCATGTTTTTAATTTATTAATTAAGTAAACACCCCTGCTTTATCGCGAGGTGTTTTTTTATAGTCGTATAAAAACTAATTTATGTTCAATCTACGCATATTCAAAGTATTGTTAATGCTTTAAAAAGCAACCCTCAGCCATTCACTAGACTTAAAAAGAACTATATTTTAATTTTAGGTATGTATGAAAATATAGATACTATCAACGACATATTTCTTGAGGAAAGCAGCGATGATTATTTAATACAGGATACTCTAACACTGGTAAAACAAGGCAAAGTCGTAGAACTTATCAAACAGAAAGAGCCATCAATTATAAGACAGTACTATAGTGTTAAACAACATAGCGATAATGAAGAACCTAGCGATAATAAAAAAGTTTACAAATATTCTTTATTTTGATATAGCTAGGTAAAAAATAGATTGTTTTAAGTTAAACAGTTTATTCAGTGCATTTGTGGACGACACCTAATTAAACAACATACAGGTACCTACACGTAAGAGGAGGTTAATTTTGAAGTTTTTAGCACAACGTTGCAATTAGGGACTTCCAAAATTTAATTAACTATCTTGTGGGGTGGGCATCAACGCAAACGCCCTCAATATCGACAGGGCAAGAGAAAGCCCATCTTACAAGATAATTTTGGGTGTTTTATTATTTGGAAGTGCCTGAATCCAAACTTGCTTAGACGCAGTAATGCTGGGTTAAGAAGATTTGTAGGTTGACTGGAACGCGAGTGGGTAATCCAACAATTGCTCCATATATTTGGTGTTGGGTTCCGTTCCTCCACCCAACCTACAAATTGGGTTACGCGATGCCTAGTACTTTGCGTAGAACTGTTTGGTCTTCTGATTTGACTTTTAGGCGCCCATTTTCGATGTCGCGTATCCAGCTTTGGCTTTTGCCTGCGAGTTTAGCTAGTTCGCGTTGGGAGAGGTTGAGTTTTTTTCTTGCTTGGGAAATTTGGTCACCTATTAGTCCTGATGTGGTTTTAGTCTTTTTTCGGTTTCTTGTTGTGGTGAGATGCTTTTTTTTAGCTTCGGATAGTGCTTGCTCAAGTTCGGGTGGTAGGTCGAATGATAAAATGCGCGCGTTCATGAGTAAATTCCATTTGCCTCTTGGACCTGCGTCGGTGAGACGTGAGTTACCACCTCCGTCATTAATCCAAAATTCGATAGCTTCGTCGGGGTCTTCGGGAATATCAACTAGCTTTGCCCACATTGGCTGAATATTGGGTGGATAGGTGATGGGGTCGAATTTGGGTTTCATTCCGTAGTGATTTAGTACTTCCAAGTCACTTTCAAAGGTTTTCAATAAGCGTTTACGGTCGTCACGCTGTCTACAAGCTGTGGCAACTTTTTTTTCTCCGTAGGCTACGCGCAGTAATGTAGGGACGGTGATGCGCTGTTCTTTACCCATTTTGGTTTTGAATAATAACCACAGCATTAAACGCGCGGCGCCTTCGTGTTGCTGCCATATACTCATCACTGTATTCAACAGCGATTTAGGCAAACTACCATATTGATAATAGGCGTTACGCTGCTTACAGCCTTGCTTGTTTAGAAAATATTGTGCCCAAATTCCGGCTTTGACTTTAAAAGTTAATCCAATTAGATATTTACATCCCTTGTCGTCTTCTTGGAAGTGGTGTTGAATATCAACCAAGTGCCACAAAGGACTTTTTTCTATTTCAAATCCTGGTACTCTACCCTGCTGTGCCCAACTAATTGATGTCATTAGTGAACAACAACTGCGAACCCAGTTTTTCATTAATGTTAGCTTCGCAGTTTTGTTGAGGTCTTTACGCTTCTCTAATCCCAAATATTTCTCGATTTGTTTGTCATCTATAACAAACTCTTGGTTCCACGGTTCGAGGAGGGCAGTTGCATGTGCTGCAAAAATTAGATTTACGAGTGCAGCACGAATATCTAGAGCTTCAACTGCTGCTGTTGTTGTCGCCAGTTGGTCGCTAAATGGTACTGCTAGATGAAATGCTATGTTACCCTTACCTTGGTTAACTTGGCGCTGATAGCAGATATACCCATCTTCATCGAGTTCCCACGGTAGAGACGTGCGTTGTGCTAAAACATTAGAAGCTTCCCAAATTGCAATTGCAGAAGCAAAGGGATTATTCTTGCCGTTAGCAAATAAATTTGAACTAGTGACTTCGCGTGGTTCAATCTTGCATCTTCCGCGTTTCACCTGTAAGGGAATAGGAGATTTAGTCGGACATATGGTCAAACATTGAGGTTCGGAGTAAAAACCCTCACAGTTATTACATAGACAAGGGTCAATCCAATATTCGTCATTTACAAGCTTGATAGCACCCACAGGGCATTGAGGACGACATTTATCGCATTCAATGCAACTGCTATTTGGAATTGTGTAAGGCATAAGGTAATGGCCACATTACTTCATTCGTATGCTTGGTTATAAATTAGCCCCTGGATAGCAGAATGTTAGTTCATATAAGTATTTAGAATACTTTGATTTGAATACTATTCAGGGTTATTAGTCGATTCGTTTTATTCTGAATGTTTTCTATTCATAACAATTCCACAAACAACTTTACAAAGTTGTTCATAACGAGCCAAGATGTCTTGATTTTTCATATTCATAGCCCCAATAAAATTTCCTAATCCTTCCTATTTATTTATCTGTACAAGCTAATAGTTCTTGAGTAACACAAGCGACTATATTTAAAACTTCGGCGCCTTTGTTAATATTATTAATAAATAATAAAAAATATAAAAATGTAACCAAAATAACCCTTTGTATAAATAATATTGTAGGGTGCGTGACGTTTACAACAAACTCAAACGAAGCAAATAACCCCGTAACGTCACGCACCATATTATAATTTTTTATTAATTGAGAACAAATATCAATGAAGGATGTTTTAAAAATTATAAAATGTCATTAGTCACCGTAGCGAAGAATCTATAATATTGCAGTTGGAAAGAGATGCTTCACTACGGTGAATCATGACATTTAACAAACGGTTAATAAAAATAATTTGCATTACAAATAAAAATATTTAATTAGCATATTTACAAAAAAGAATAAAAACTATTTTTTAACATAGACAATAATGTTACTTTTTCAAAAAAAAGCATCTGATAACATCAAAACTAGAGAGTGAATAAAGTACTAGTGCATAGGGTAAAATCTAGCACAAAATTAAACAAAAAATTGCTGAAGGTTAACACATGGCTACTCTAACAGGTTTGACATTTGGTGGAAAAACTTGGACACCTAAATTTGTTCAAGAAATTGACCAAGATAAATGTATCGGTTGTGGCAGATGCTTCAAAATCTGTGGACACGATGTATTGCTGTTAAAAGCAATGAATGAAGAAGGTGAGTTTGTCGAAGATGAAGAAGACGATGAAATTGAAAAGAAAGTCATGACTGTAAAAAATCCTGACAATTGTATTGGTTGTGAAGCTTGTGCCAAAATTTGCTCGAAAAATTGCTATACTCATGCGTCGTTGGATAATTAATTGAATGCACAGGCTGCACAGGCAAGATGCCTGTGCTACAATTTGTTTTTAAATATTTTTATAACACGTTGTAGAGACGCGCAAATTTGCGTCTCTACATTTATGTTTATTATTAACATATATAATAAAAAATAAGATATTAAAAAAACTTAAAAATTTAACTAAAATCTATCAAAGTGTGTCAAAACTAGAAATAGTAAAAACAGGTTTAAAGGTGTAAGAGGCAATTGCTATCAAGTTATTAACCTTCAAGTATTTATTTGTAGCAATACCCACGTATCTATAAAAGCAACACCCTCAACGACAAGAAACACTTATCGTTTTTAGTATGCAACAAGTTCCTGTTTCTCTTTTGACCCTTGTTGCTGGCATACTCGTTACACTTGTAAGCATCTGGGTAGGTCAGCACTCGGCTAGTTTGTTACCAGTGCAAGCATCTGAACAAGCTCCACTAGTAGACAGATTTTTCCAAATTTTGGTTGGTATTGGTACGGCATTGTTTTTGATAGTGCAAGGCGCCATTGTTCTTTTCATGTTTCAATATCGGCAGCGTCAAGGTGATGACCGTGATGGAACGTTAATCGAAGGAAATTTCCCGTTAGAAATATTCTGGACAGCGATTCCCTCGATAATAGTCATTGGACTTGGAATATACAGCGTTGATGTATACACGCAGATGGGTGGTTTGAGTGTAGGGCATCATTCAATGGCTGAACATGCTGCTGCACCAGTTAAGGGAACTGCCTTGGCTGGAACACTGAGTGAAACTTCTGATATTGAAGCACTAACTGAAGAAATACCGAAAGACGAAGTTATTCCAGAACCAGCGAGAGCAGAAACATCATTAGAAGAAGCACCTGTTGAAGCACCATTACTGGCGCCTATCGAAGAACCTATAACTCTCCCTGTTAAAACACCAATAAAAAGACCAGTCAAAAAATTGGTAAATGTACCTCAACCAGGTATTGGTATTGGCGCCAACCCAAAAGTTTTGGGTAATGCTGCGGATTTAGTTGTGAATGTAACAGGTATGCAATTTGCTTGGATATTTAATTATCCTGAAACTGATATTACATCTGGTGAGCTACATGTACCTGTGGGCGCCGATGTTCAAGTAAATCTTGCAGCGTCAGATGTTATTCACTCTTTGTGGATACCGCAATTCCGACTAAAACAAGACGCTATACCCGGACAAGCAACGGGTTTAAGATTTAAAGCTACCAGACCAGGTACATATCCGATAGTTTGTGCAGAACTTTGCGGAGGATATCATGGTTCGATGCGTTCTCAAGTCATTGTTCATACACCCGATGAATATCAAGAATGGCTCGAATCAAATCGTATTGCTAGCGCACAAAATCAACAAATAGCAGCAGCTTTACAAACCCACTAACCTTTCTCCCCTTCAAAGGGGGTGGGTAATCCATACTCATACAAATTTTATGACATTACAACTTCCACAAAATAGTCCTCCTGGGAAAAAACCAGAGAATGTGGTCGTTACCAGCCACACCACCCATCAAAAAGCTTGGAAATGGTACCACTACTTTACATTTAACGTTGACCACAAGGTAATTGGCATACAGTATTTAGTTACTGCATTTGGCTTTTATCTGATTGGTGGGTTGATGGCAGTGGCAATGCGTACTGAGTTAGCCACTCCCGACCCCGATGTACTTGACCCAAACTTGTACAACGCTTTCATGACTAATCACGGCACCATCATGATATTTCTTTGGATTGTGCCTAGTGCTATTGGTGGTTTTGGTAACTATCTTGTACCACTAATGATAGGCGCCCGTGATATGGCATTTCCAAAATTGAATGCCATTGCGTTTTGGCTTAACCCACCTGCGGGACTTTTGCTAGTTGCAAGTTTCTTTTTTGGTGGTTCACAGTCAGGGTGGACGGCATATCCTCCATTGTCACTGATAACGGCGCCTATCGCTCAGAGTTTGTGGATTCTGGCAATTGTACTAGTAGGTACTTCATCAATTTTGGGTTCGGTAAACTTTGTCGTCACCATATTAAAGATGAAAGTACCCAGTATGCGCTGGGACCAACTACCTTTATTTTGCTGGGCAATTTTAGCAACCTCTGTTCTAGCGTTAGTGTCTACTCCTGTATTAGCGTCGGGGTTAGTTTTATTACTGTTTGATATCAACTTTGGAACATCATTTTTTAAACCAGATGCGGGTGGAAACGTCGTTTTATATCAACACTTGTTCTGGTTCTACTCGCACCCGGCAGTGTATTTAATGATTCTGCCTGTGTTCGGTATCATGTCCGAAGTGATTCCTGTACATTCACGCAAACATATCTTTGGTTATAAAGCAATTGCTTACTCTAGCTTGGCGATTTGCGTAGTAGGTTTGTTTGTGTGGGTTCACCACATGTTTACCAGTGGTACCCCAGGTTGGATGCGGATGTTCTTTACTATTTCTACTTTATTAGTTGCTGTACCCACAGGTGTAAAAATCTTTGGTTGGGTTGCAACACTTTGGCAAGGTAAAATTCGTTATACCAGTGCAATGCTATTTGCCATTGGTTTACTGTCAATGTTTGTGTTAGGGGGTATTGGTGGTGTCATGCTTGGAACCACTCCCTTCGATATTCACGTTCACGACTCATACTATATAGTTGCTCACTTCCATTACGTACTATTTGGTGGTTCAGTATTTGGTATTTACTCAGGTATTTACCACTGGTTCCCCAAAATGACTGGAAGAATGCTTAACGAAACTTGGGGACGAGTTCATTTTGCTCTAACTTTCGTTGGTACTCACCTTACTTTCTTCCCTATGCACGAATTGGGACTACAAGGAATGCCTCGTCGTGTTGCTATGTATGACCCACAATTTACAGCTATCAACCAACTTTGTACTTACGGCGCCTTTTTATTAGCTTTCTCTGTAATACCTTTTACTATCAACGTGATTACAAGTTGGAGAAAAGGCGAAGTCGCAGGTGATAACCCTTGGAATGCGCTCACTCTGGAATGGACAACTGCTTCTCCCCCAGCAATTGAAAACTGGGAAGAATTACCTGTTGTTATACATGGGCCATATGAATATGGTCTAACCGATAATCATCGCGCGGACGGACTATCAGAGGCGCGGAGTTAGGAGTTAGGAGTTAGGAGTTAGGAGTTGGGAGTTAATAACTTATAATTCCTAACTCATAACTTTTTAACTTACGACTCTTAACTCAGCACTCAGCACTCAACACTCAGCACTCAGCACTTTTAACTTATATGACAGCAGTAACACCAACAGATACATCCCACCACGAGGAACATCCTGATTTACGGGTTATAGGTTTATTAACCTTTCTTGCTTCAGAGTCGCTGATGTTCGGTGGATTCTTTGCAACTTACTTGTTTTTCAAAGGAGTAACTCCTGTTTTTCCGCCTAAAGGTACCGAGGTAGAGTTATATTTACCTGCTATTAACACTGCTATTCTGGTTTCTAGTAGCTTTGTGATTCACCTTGGGGATGCAGCAATTAAGCGTGGCAGTGTCTGGGGAATGCGGTTTTGGTATTTTGTTACCGCTATTATGGGCGCCACCTTTTTAGCTGGTCAAATTTACGAGTACCAGCATTTGGGATACGGTCTAACGACAAATATATTTTCCAACTGCTTTTACATTTTGACTGGGTTTCACGGTTTACACGTTTTTATCGGACTGTTGTTGATTTTGGGTGTAATTTGGCGGTCGCGGCGCCAGGGCCATTATTCTGCCCATAAGCACACTGGTATCGAAATGGCAGAAATATACTGGCACTTTGTGGATATTATTTGGATTATCCTGTTTTTGCTTTTGTATGTAATGACTCAGTTTTAGGGTATGGGTTTTGTTTTTTGATGTTGGGGGCGGGTGATAACGAAAAATCATTGTTGTTTTCGATTTTGGTTTTTTGTTATCGATTCGGACGGGGCGGGTTTACAGGATTTTTCGTTACTGTTTAAAGTTGTGGGTTAACCCGCCCCTACAATAACATTTTCCTCGATATTTTTTATTATGTTTTCTTGGTTTAACGTTCCGGATGATATTAAACAACTATTAATACTTGCTGCTGATAACTGGCAAGATACGTCAAAATCACAGCACTATATAAATCAAGCACTAAGTCAAACAGATAATTCTATAGATGTTTTAGTTGCTGCATATCGTTACTTTTACTATAAAAATAATTATGAAATGGCACTAAGTACAGCTAATCAGGTTATAAATAATATTAAAGACTCAGAAAATTTACCGGATAACTGGGAACAACTTCAACCTGTGTTATTTAGTCGTAAAGAAGACTCGCAAATTCGACTTTATTTAAATGCTTATGCAGCTTCAGGATTAGTGCTAGCAAAGCTTGGTGATATTGAACAGGCTAAAACTATTTGCGAGCGTATTAAAGAAATTGATGTAAATAACGAATTTGCTGGCGCCAGTATTTTGCTTGATATTCTCACTCGTCCACCTGAAAACGAAGATGATTAAAATCCCCGCATTGTAGAGACGCGATTAATCGCGTCTCTACATTTAGGTCTTTTTCACAAATCATGTGGGACTGGTATATGTTACAATTCTGAATAATTTCTCAAAATGATAATTTATTATTTAGGGATGCAGTAAATAAAATTTATGTATTATTTATGGCTTCATGGGCAATTGAATATTTTTTGATTGAAGTTTTTTACTTTGACTTTAGTATCTGAATTTTATTTATTCTTTTAGTATATTCTTGCTTATTACCCTGCTGTAAATATAATGTGGCAGCTTTTTCTAAGTCATTAATAGCTGCTGAGATATTTCCCTGTTGCTCGTATATACCACTTCTATTGGTATAAAAAGTAGGTTCCTTAGAATTAATTTCAATTGCTTTATTAAAATCATTGATTGCTGCCTCAAGTTTGTCTAATTGAAAGTAAGCAAAACCTCGTAAATTGTAGTAATAACCATCTTTAGATTCTTCTGTAATTGTTTTGGTAAAGTCATCGATTGCAGCTTGATAATTTTTTAGCTGATAATTAGTTCTACCTCTGTTACTATAAAAATATATAATATTAGAGTTTATTTCGATAGCTTTATTAAAATTTTCAAGAGCTAGATTAAATTTATCTAAATTATAGTATATAACTCCTCTACTATTGTAATAGTAAGAATTTTGTGGATTTAAATCAATAGCTTTGTTATAGTTAATAATTGCATCTGCGTATTTTTGCATATCACGATAAGCTAAAGCTTTTTGATAGTAGGTTTCGGCGTGCTTAGAGTTGATATTTATTGCTTGATTGTAATTATCAATAGCTACTATATGCCTACCATTTTTGGCTTCAATTATTCCTTGTGCTAAATGGGACTCTGTAAGATATTGATTAATATTGTCAGATAAATGAGGAGTTTCTGTTAACGCCAGATTTAAACTATTAATAGCCTCATAATAATTACCTTTTTGATAATGTTCTATTCCCTGTTGATAATATACTGGGCTAGTATTTGAATCTACAGACTTCTTAGGTGTCTCTGTACTTTCTTGAGTTATTTGATTAGAGTTATTTTGCGTTAGATATTTATAATCATTAACTTTTACTGTAAAAAAGAAAGAATGTATTATGGGTATCGCAGCCGTAATAAAAGAACCAATACCGAGAATTTTTAATACAATTTTCCAATCCTCACCTTTTTGTGCTATGGTTATTGGTGCTTGTAATTTATGATTTTGTTTTAGTTGGGATTGTCCCTTTGACGATGTAGGAGTAAACATAGTAGCACCGTTTGCAGGAATATTCAGAGTTTGTGGCCCTTGTTGTGATTGCTGTTTTGCTTGTGGTGGTGTAACTGCATTTGCAACATGCGGGAAAATATCTATTCCAAGTTGGTGTTCACGTTCACACCAATAGCACTTGCCATAAACTTTACTGTAGGAGTGATTTGCTACTTTACGACAAGCAGTTAAATCAGAAAGCGCTATTCGCAAAGCATTACACCAATCTTGTGCTGTTGGTCGTAATCTGGGAGATATATGACCATCGTTAAAACATTTTAAAAATAATTTTTGAATTTCTGGATGAACAACATTTAAAGGTATTGTATTTTGGGTAGGTTGGAGAGGACTATTTTGACTGTACAACCAAAAGCCTTGCCTAATAAGTTCATTTTGTTCTAATTGGTCTCCATGACCAACCCACTTTCCCATAAACGGATGATAGCCAAAAAGCAAATGATGAATGATTACGGCTAATCGAAAGCGGTCGTGATATCTGGTTTGATTTAATGAAGACAATTCTTTATTCAGCAGTTCAGGAGGGGTAAAACCTTCTAAAGCAACATTACATCGGTAAACTATCCCAGTTTTGGCATCAGTCACTTGAAATGAATCAGTATCGATTATAGATACCAATCCCTTATCATTGACAAGAAAATTTTTTGGATTCATATCACCGATAATATAGCCCTTAGCGTGAATCGCACTTGCAATAAGCGCTACATTATATGCTGTCGCGTTTAAGTAATACCAATTAAATCTAGGAGCATAGTTTAGTCGGTGCTGCGGGCTATATACGTAGGGTAGTTCCTTTGCTTGGTTAATAATCGGCATCAAAAAGCCAACGCAGTTTCCTTGAAGATCTATTAATAATTCCTGTACCCAGGCAATAGAAATATGATTTTGGCTTCTTGTCGGGTCTTCTGGTGGATTTGCCAGCATCAGTTGCAGTTTTTTGACCCTTTCTGCATCAGGCGAACAATAGAACTTAGCTAAATATCCACTACGATTTGTTTGCCAAACCTCTCCTTCTCCACCACTAGTCAGCTTTTTTGTCAACAAAATAGACTGACCTTTGCTATCACGATATTGTGTCATATAGGGTAGTCTCAAATCATCTTTCTAACATCAGCGAAAAGGTAAGTATAAAACAGTCCCTAGCAATAATCCTAAAATAGTATTGCTTAAAGTCACAATTATTACTGCTCTAATCCTATATATAAGTTGTATTAATGTACTGTGATTTTTAATTTTATATTTATAATTAATAGGTTTATTCCTGGTTTTATTAAACCATTTAAATAGATTAGTAAAAGTCATGGATAAAACACAAATTACAACAGCAATGCCAAATCCAAAAACTATCCATTTTCTTGGGTTTTGTTGCATCCATAAAGATGCTAGTAAATAGCCTGCTAACATATTACATAGGAAGCTAACTATTAGAAAATCCCAAGAAACCTTTACTGAGTCCTTAATTATTGGAGATGAAATAGCTTGCTTTGCTACTTCTTTAGGCTTTATGTAATATAAATTTATTGATGGTGCATGTGATGAGTAAATTTTAGATTTACTTTCTCCTTCATACAAGCACAAAAGCAGAGTTTTATCATCATCAGTACGTGTATTTACATCTTCTGAAGTTAGCCACTTTTTAATATCCTCTTCTTCTTGCTCAAGTTTTTCCGTAATTTTTAGCCCTTCCTCAAAGGGTTTAAAGAAGCCAGAGGAGGGCTTCCAGTCACGGAAGTTAATTGCAAGTCTTTCTAGTCCATCTGTGGAAGCACAAATAAATTTAGGATTGTATAATACATCCATTTTATAATCTGCATCCTTTGATGTTACAAATATTGTTTCGTTGGCATATTCTCCTTTATCAGGCGGAAAAAATAATTTATATTCATTGGAATTTTCAGCACGTATTACAATAAAGCCATCCCCAATTTGCATTGCAGCAATCCAATCAGGAGTGGCAATAAAAGCTAGTAAAGTACAAGCTAAATCGTTAAAATCACATTCTTGCTCAGATGCTTTTGCTTTTAATTCATTTTTTACCTTATCTAAAATTTCCCTAAAAACTTCCCTAAAAACTTCCCTAGCTAATTCACTTACTATTGGTTGCTGTAAATCACGTTTCTTTTCTTCCTTGAGATTTTTAAAGAATTCCTCCAAGTGAAAAAGAGCCGTTTTAACTGCTAACTTTGCACCAATGTTAGAGAATTTGGCACTACCAGCCCCATCAGCAACTGCACCTACAATCACATCATCAATAACTTTATGTTCACTATAGTCTTGACACGGTATATTGCCCTGTTTATGACTAGTTCCTTTAACAGAACTTCCAATAGCTTTCCACCCCATAAAATACCTCACCTTTTAAACAGATACTTGACTCCATCCTACAGAAGGAAGCGCTATCATTGTTCCTCCCGGTTTGCTGTGAGAAACCTGTTTCATTGACTGACTTAGCCAGAGAAACATATCTCTAAATTTCAATCCATCTAGCCATATAGGTGGACGTTCTGGTGGAGCTATCTGGCTTAAAGTCGTTATATCCGCTCCTTTGACACCAACTGTAAAGAAGGAGATTTTCCGATTATTTTCTGCATCTCTAACACGCTGTGCTGCATTCTGCCAATAATCTGTTGGCGCCCCATCCGTAATTAACCATACCCAAGGGCGATAGTATTGGATACCGTTTTCTCTATAATTTTCTTTACGTTCCTCAAGCAAATCTAAAGCATAGTTAATAGCTTCTCCCATAGGAGTAGCACCGTAAGCTTTCAAGCCGGAAGGAACGAACTGGTCGATAGTGACGAAGATTTTGAGCCACACTTACTGACTCACCAAATGTGACAATAGCTACTTCAACTCTAAGACTAGCAAGTCCGTCTTGTTGAATTGACTGTTTGAAAGCCATAATTCCATCATTTAACTCTTTGATTGGTTGACCGCTCATAGAGCCTGAAGTATCAAGTAGCAAAATAACAGGGCATCGTGGCTCAGGGTTAAAAACAAATTCTGGTAGTCCTACAGGCATTTGTCGAGTTTAATAGTACTTACAATTACCATTGTGCTAGCCTCTTTTATTACATTGCATCAGAAAAAATACTAGGATTTTCCTGTTTCTTTTGAAAAGCATTGAAGATTATTTATCAAGCATTAGTAGCTCTAAGCTTTGATTTGCATCGAGATTAAGTATATATTTATACACTATTCTGAGATTTATTCTCGTTTTATAGATGTTAGAACGTGAATAGTGATCAAGCAGGATAATTAAAACACCCCAGCTTTATGTTTGGCATAATCCACAATACTGTTTAAGTGCGCCAATCTTACTCCAGTTCCTGTATGCTAGACCGCATTCTCACTTCACTCGCTCCGGCACGCACGATAATTGATCGAACTAAAGACCCAAAAATACGCCATCCTACTAGGCTTAAACTTGCGTATCTGGTTGCTATCAGTAAATCTGACAATCGTACCTGTATAATTCCATCAAAAACTAGAGAGTTCGCGACAACATCAGATGAATCACCCGGTAAAGGTGGTAAGTACATACGCTGCGTAGAATTAAACTTCAATAGCTCCCCAAGTAATTGTTTAGCGTTAGGGTCATTGGTTTTAATTGGCTGCACACGCAACAGGACTGCGTATTCGCGGCGCCCTGGTACCAAATCACAGGTAGAGGTAGCGACTGCAAATTTCATTCCAGTGATACGCTCCCCTAAAAAATAGGCAGCGTCCGTACTAATAATGTCACCTTGTAAAAGGGTAAAGGGGTCTTCGTCTGCATTTATTAGACCCCGACTTAGCACATCCTGATAAATGATTGGTTCACGAACGAGAGCGCCTTTGAAGTTAAACAAATCCTGACGCTTGCTTGTTTTACCAAGTTTTTGAGCAAAATTTTGGATAATTTTGAGTGCTTGGTCATCGTGAGAAAGAGTTGAAAGACGTGCTTCAAGTTCTGCTAAGTTTTCAGGCAAACCTGAGTTAGTTGCTATAGTCAATCAACATTACTCCCATTCCGAAGTGTTAGATGCATCTAGTGGGCGCCTAATAAGGCTTGGGTCTAGAATAACCTCATCGTCCAAATCTATATCATCAGTTTCAGGTTGCAAAGGCTCAAAGTGGTCGCGCGTGGGAAGTTCGGGTAAGTTGCCCAACATTGTAACTGTTTCTACTAATAGGTCAATACTTTCAGCATCAGGGTGTTTTTGCAAGACGCGCGCAGTACGTAATAGCACACGCAGCCCACCACGCAAGCGTTCAACATCACGAGCCAAGCCTAAAAGATTTTGAAAGTCGCTCTCTTCCAAAATTCGATATTGCCCCGTTTTCGTTTGTAAAGTGGTTATTTTTCCATCTTTAACCGATTCAAGGGCTTTCGCTCCTTCTATGCGAAATTTCTCGAATGATGGAAAAACCCGACCATTCTGCAAATTTGTTAAGTCTTTCACTTTGATTATTATAAATTTAGATATTACCTACTCTTCTAATAGTAGCAGAGATTTCTTTGGTTATACGTTGGGAATTCGTTGTATTAGAAAAATTCAGTAATCATGCTACGCTCTTATTGCGACTAGCCCTAAATTTACGAACATACTTATAGCCAACACGTACAATCCAAACTTGTGCATCAGGATAACGTTCTTCTAGGCGCCGACAAGCAACAATTTCCGACTTATCTATTTCCCAAGCACCTGTAGTAATATCAATTGCTACTATCTTACCTTTACTATCTGGTTGAAGTACTGGATAGATATCGCGTTCGTAAATTTGCGTGCGCCGTGACGCGCAAATTCTTCTTTACTATACTTTGGTTCTTTAGCTGCCATAAATCTCACGCTGCTTGAGGTCGCGTTGTCTTAAAATACGGAGTACCTGAATCCCAATTTTACCACGGGTAAAAAGTTCGTCTGCATCCTCTAAACCGAGGGAGCGCGAACACATTACCACTGCTTTCTTCAAAAACAGACTCTTGTGTCATGGTTGTTTTTCCCTTTCCTGTGCGTCCTTATAGCGTTGTTTAATCAAGTCGATATCAGCTTGCGGGGTTTTAATCCCTTGCTTAGATTTTTTCCGGAAAGCGTGTAAAACATAGACTTTCTTACCTATTTTAACAGTGTAAACCGCTCTGTAGGTATCGGTATCATAGCGTTTGATGATTTCGTAAACACCACTTCCAACACCTTTAAAGAGTTTGGCTTCCATCGGTGTTTCTCCTGCTTGTACTCTCATTTTATATGAAATTTCCTATACAATATGGAAAATTCGTAAATTTATAAAAAACAGCCCCCAGCAAGCTAGGGACTGCTATTTTGATTAAACCATAATCGGTATAATAAGCACTGTGGGAATTTATGCGACCATTCCTGTATTGGAACGTTCTTCGATTCTTCTAATGTCAATTAAATGTTCTCCAATAAATTCACTATTTTTAAGCCGATTCATTTCCTGATTCCAAGGTTCACTAGTATACAATAGTCCTACATTCCAGTCCATAATTGTCCGCTTTGCTTGAAGCTTACTATGCAAAACTTTTGCTAGATTAATATATCTATTTTTACTTTCTTCTCCATCTACTTTAAAAAATTCTAGGTTTGGAATAGTTATTTTGATATACTCTACAACTCCAGAATTAGAGGGACCCGCATATTCAACAGTCATCATTCCATCTGGCATGTAATATTCTATGCCTCCTAATTCCGACCAGGTTGACAATTTCTCAAGTGCAGCCTGCGAATCCTCTACATATTCTACATCTGGACTCTCAGTTGCTGTATCATGCAAAATAAGAAGGCAGTCTTCGTCTATAATTCCGTCAAGCTCGCTTATTACTTGATGTGTAGTTTGAACAACCTCTCTAGCAGGTAAGCCTTCAGGCATCATTATGATTATTTCCCAATGATCACTCATCTCTGTTTTACCTCTGTCCAGTACGTATTTCTATTATTACACCCGATTTTGCTGCTTTACCTATAAACCATTTGCGAACATCGTCCGATACTCCTTGCGTTAAATGCACAACAATTTTTCTGGGAGGTAAGGAAGGATTCACTTTGGCATCTTTCTTTATTTTTTGAATATATTTTTCGATTTGACCTATGAGAGTAATGTCTGGTCTCGTTGCAGTTCCATAAGATGCTGAACCTTTGACTTCAATAATTTCCGTCTCGGTCAAAACATCAATTTCACCTTTGTCTTTCTTTGCTGCTTTTTTCCCCTCCTTTTCTATCGTTTGTTGAACTTCCTCAACTTTTTCACCCCTCCTAACAGCATCTAAAGCAACTCTTGCTTCTTCCCGCAAAGATATCTTATGTTCAAGAGTCTCTCTTGGGTTATCAAGTCGTGCTAGCATTTTTGTACCTCCCTTAATTTTACTTAGGATTTTTCGTTCTAGTTTAGATAGGTCTTTATTAGGGTCAGTTCCTACAACCGCAGATGCATCAGCTAAATATGTTAGGTTCCATTTGTTACCAAAATTAGTTATATTAATTGCAATTAGTTTTAAAGTTTCTAGATACTGATTTTTCTTTTTATCTATGATAATCGTATTTGAAAGTTGCTCATTGACTTTTATTATTGCATTAATAAGACCCTCTAACGAATGGACTAGATGCACGTAGGTAGTTTCTGGATATTCTTGCTTTCTAGTTTCTAACTGTTTTTGCACATGGCTTAACTTAGAAATTAGAAGTCGGGCACTGCTAACCATAAATATTTAAGTTCAATTTACCTGCTTGGCAACATTAACATTATGTCTGTCTCCAGACATAATGAAAGCAATGTTTATTTAATTTACCATCATTGTTAATCAAATAAGCCTAATATGCTTGTTATTTTTATTATCAGCTTTCAAACTAAACTTATTGCCAAAATCATGAATTTTTTACTACAATATTTGAGAAAAGAAAGTATAAGGAATAATAACACAAGCGTCAAGTAGTGCAGAAAAATTACCTACGATTATCAAAACTACTCACTTTCGCTTAATTATTTTAGTCAAATAAACCTTTTTCCTGCATAATTTCTACCATCTCACTAATCCTACCCGCTTCTGGGTCAAAAATCCCATGCGGTCGAGAAAAAGTCCTCGCTCAAGAGGACTAAATCATAATTGTTATGTTCCTTCCATTCGTTGGATGCTCCGTGTCGAAACCCTCGGTTAGGACGGCGCCACCGCTTGCGTTTGTAATGTAGCTAAATTATCGTCTGCAAGCGGAATACGACTGGGAAAGTGGAAAACAATCAAAGAAATTTCTTTAGAATTACGAGCAATTGCCTCGGTTGTAATCCCTAAACTGGGTAGACCTGGGATAGTAGAATCACTGTTATGGGTTAGTATTAATAAATCATCGGGTTGCAAAATTTTTAAGATGCTGTTGGTGAATTTTCCTTGTATACGCTGTATCGGAATGTCCAAAATAATTTCAGGAATTTCTATATCTTTTGAGCGTTTTCGAGGAGGGGATACTTGTAATAATAGTAGCGATGCTTTGAGTTCATTCGCTAAAATACGGGTCAGTGCTAAGGTACGTAGAAATGTGACTGAAGTTAAGTCTGTTTCGACAATTGGTAAAAGTACTCGTTGAGTTGTCTTAATTGGATGGGTGAAGCGTGTAATCAATACTGGTATTGTACTGCGCCGTATTACGTTATCAATGGCGCCGCCAAAAAAGTTATCACGATATGTAGCAAAACCTTTCCAACCACAGATAATCAGATTGGCGTTGCGCTCGAAGGCAGTTCGCAAAATTCCTTTTTCAATTGAGTCGTCCAACCGACCAATAGCTTCAACGTTTGTATCTGTAGAATGGGCAATGGTTTCTGCTGCTGCTAGCAACTGTTCCTGCTGGGTCTTTGCATCTGCTGAAATTTTTGGTTGGTTATCCACTAGAATATGTAGCGGCAAAAGCGTTCCGTCGGTAGCTTTAGCTAAAATCATTGCTAGTTCCAGCATATTCGCTTCTGTATTGGGGTTAGCGACGGGAACTAAGATACGATAACGAGGCACTTTATAGTTTCCAACGGTTACTAATTCCTGTTGGCTATTTGTACTTGAACTTTTTGTACCGTTGTTTGAGCTTGTACCCCAACGGTTAGTTATCCAAGGAGAGGCAATACAGGTAACTAATATCATCGCTACCGTGCCATTAACTGTGAGTTCATCTACCAGCTTAATATTGAATGCCACAGTAATTGCAGCCAAGGTTGAGGCAGCTTGAGCTACGGAAAGCCCAAACATAACCATAATATTGGCAAAATCAAATTTAAATAGTTTTCCCGAACCCCAAGCTGGTAGAAATTTGGCGATGATGGCTACTAATACCATTACCAGGGACACCAACATCGAGCGTGGTTCTTTAAACAAAATCCAGGGATTAACTAGCATCCCCACAGAAATTAAGAAAAAGGGTACAAACAACGTATTACCAATAAACTGAATCCTGTTCATCAAAGGACTTAGTTGTGGTATGAGTTGGGAAATTGCAATACCTACCAGAAAGGCGCCGATAATTGGTTCAATTTCAATTAACTGTGCTGCGTAAGACACTATAAATAGCGTGGCAACCACAAAGATAAATTCGGCGCCATCATCATGTCCAAATTTCTGGAAAAACCAACGACCAATTTTAGGAACTCCCCACAACGTCGCAAAGGTGTAAATGCCTAAAGAAGGTATCAAAAATAGCCAAAAGTTAAGGGTTAGACTGCCCTGATGAGCTTTAACGACTACTGCTAAGACCAACAAAGCTAGTATGTTAGCAATTAGCGTTCCTCCCAAAGTAACCGTTACCGCTTGGGTTCGCATGATGCCTAGTTTAGTTGCAACTGGCAGTGCTAGCAAAGTATGAGACGCAAAACAAGATGCCACTAAAATAGCTGCTAAAAAACTATAACCCAATAGCAGCATGGCGCCAGTACCTAACACCATTGGTATGACAAAGGTTGCTAGTCCAAAAATTATCGCTTTATTAGCATTAAGTTTTAGGTCATCTATACTTGTCTCCAACCCCGCCATAAACATAAGGAACAGTAGCCCCACTGTTCCTAGTAAAATTATTGTGCTATCTCTTGCCAATAGACCCAAGCCATTTGGCCCGACAATCACCCCTGCAATAATTAAGCCAACAATACCAGGCAGACGCAACCGCTCAAACACTAGTGGAGCGACTAGCATAATCGCCATGATTATTAAAAATACAGCCACTGGGTCTTTTATTGGCGCCGATAACCCAAAAACCGCTAGTAACTGTGTTGGCGAATGCCATACGCTTGCTAGATTTACCCAAAGATTTTCCATGTTTGGAATACGTAGAATAAAAGTATTGTTCCCTCACATTTGATTACTCTTTGGCTTTATAAGCTAGTGTTCTTAGTAGTATTTTGTTGGAATCAAAAGGCGTAATAGAATTTTCCCGAAATTTGTATAATTTACAGCTTTTTATTGTTAAGTATGAATTGGCGCCACATTCTTTTCCATCTTTTCCATTCAACACAGCACAGATAAAGTGTTGTATGCTACTAAGTATGCGGTGGAAGTGTGCTGATAGCGTGGCTATATTACTAAGGAATGTTCATATGTCGAACCAAGACCTATCGTATATCCGATACTCAGATGACGTCGAGGTTAAGCAACCTGATGAGGAAAAAACTATTGAGGATATTATCGCTTCTTTTGAGAGGATGCGACGTTTTGTATATGATAAGCATCGCCATGCACTACGTGGCGCCCATGCTAAGGGTCACGGCGCCGTTAAGGGAAAGTTAACGATTTATGATAATTTACCAACAGAACTGAGGCAGGGTTTGTTCCGCGAACCTCGAACTTATGATGTTATTATTCGGTTCTCGAATGCCCCTGGTGATATTATCCCCGATGCTGTGTCTTCGTTTCGTGGTATGGCAATTAAGGTTATTGGGGTTGAAGGGCATAAGGTTTTAGAGGAGAAAGCTTCGGCACTTACTCAAGACTTTTTAATGATTAATCATCCTTCTTTCCCAAGTGGTGATGTGAAAAAATACCTTTTGGAACAGTTAGCGCAGGAAAAAGTTGTAACAGTTCCCGAAGAAGCACTGCAAGTGGTAACTACTGCCCTTCGCACCGTAAATGCTGTTACTGAAAAGGTTGGTGTAGAACTATACCCCACTTCTTTGGGGATAACAAAGCCGGAAACTCATATTTTGGGTGAGACTTTCTTCACTACGGCGGCACTTCGCTATGGTGACTATATTGCTAAAATTAGTGCTGTTCCTGTATCGGAGAGCCTTATTCCGCTAATTGGAAAGCATATTAAAGTCGATAATCATTCCGTTCTTAGAGATTTAATTGTTGAGTTTTTCCGTGAGAACGGCGCCGAATACGAATTACGCACGCAGCTTTGCACTAATTTAGAGCGGATGCCTGTGGAAGATGCTGGGATTGTTTGGCCAGAAGAAGAAAGCCAGTACCAGGCAATTGCAAAAATTACGATTCCCCCACAGGATGCATATAGTCCCGCGCGTCGTGTTTACGCTGATGAGGTACTGTCTTTTAGTTCGTGGCATTGTATTCCTGAGCATCGACCTCTGGGTTCGATCCAACGGGTACGCTTGAAGGCTTATGAAACTTCTAGCCGTTTCCGCCATGAAATGAACCAGCAACCACGAGTTGAGCCACGCAGTATTGATGAGATGCCCGATTAATATTTGATGGGGACGTTAAATGTAGAGACGTTACATGTAACGTCTCTACGTGTTTGGTTAATTTGCAAATTGTATCAAATTTCAATTTTTTATAATCAAATTTTCAAGTTTATAATCGAATAATAGCTAGTTGATTTTAAGATATAAATTTGGTATTAATAGTGATTTTTGCTACTGAAAATTTTGTATGAAGCTGTAATAAATTAAATCCCCCCAACCCCCCTTAATAAGGGGGGCTAAGAGTGGTGAGGAAGCATAAATTTTGACACAGTATTCCTAATTGGTAAGAAGTTTTAGGAATCTAATTATTTAGTATTTGTATGGTGGGCAGTGCCCACCATACGTTGTATTTCAAAAATTAAACGGGAGTTCTAGATATGAAAAATCGTGATTGGTTTGTAGGTGAAGATGGTCAATATACTGCTTGTAAGTCTCCGCGTGAGTGGGATTTGTTACGAGATAATTATCGTTTGTATCGGTTTTTGACTGAGGTGGAAGATGTTCTTAGCGGCGCCGAGGATGAGTCTAGTTGTCTTCCGGAAATGCGGATGCTAGTACGGCGCCTAATTACGAACTCTTACTGGGTGCAAAGTCAAGTACCAGAGGTTTCTGAAAATGGAGAAAAGGTTTTACTTTTATATGATGAGTTAGGTTTTCCTCTTACTGTTCAAACTGTTACTTTTGCACCAGGTGTTAAGTCTAGTATTCATAATCATGGCACATGGGGTATTGTCGCTGTATTACAAGGAGAGGAAAAAAATACCCTTTGGAAACGTAACTCAAATCCTGATTCCACTCAGCACTCAGCACTCAGCACTCAAAACTATCCTATTGAACAGACGGAAGAATTAACTTTGTTTCCTGGAGACATTATTAGTTTTGACAGTAGTGCTATTCATTGTGTAGAAGCTATGGGTGATACTCCGACCGTCACTTTCAATATATATGGAGAAACTGACCCTAAACAGCGGTATGAGTTTGACCCGGTAAACAAAAAAGCTAAAAAATTCTAGATAGGTAGATAGGGAAATGGCAAAGGTAGTTTTTTACGAAAAACCCGGTTGTAAGAACAATACTAAGCAAAAAGTACTATTGACGGCGGCTGGACATGAGTTAGAAACGTATGATATTCGGACTTATGCGTGGACACCTGATGCGCTCAGATCATTTTTTGGCAACCGTCCAATAGCTGACTGGTTCAATAAAGCGGCGCCTAGCATTAAGTCGGGTGATATAGTTCCTGATAAAATCGATGCTGATACAGCTATTAAGCTGATGATACAAGACCCTTTACTGATTCGGCGCCCGTTAATTCAAGTTGGAGAACGTAGAGAAGTCGGTTTTGATGTTGATAATATCAGTGCTTGGATAGGTTTGGAACCTGTTGATGATTCACAACGAGCGGTTAGTGCAGAACTGATGCGTCAAGATTTGCAAGGCTGCGCTCATGGTCACGAGCATAATCATCACCATGCAGAGGGTAAGTGTAAACATTAAATTCGTACTAATCACTTTAGTGATTCAAAAACATTATTTTATACACATTCTTCAAAATTCAAAACCAGGTTTCTTGCTAAAGCCTGGTTTTTCCATTTACTCCTGCTATATTTTTATACATTTATTTTTATTACAAAAATTAATGTGTATTTATTGTTACTAATTAAATCTGAATGATGAGAAATTTTAAAATAAATATTTGGCGAATTTTGAATAAGTGGTTATACTAACTGTTAGCCGTAATCAAAATCGGAAAAATTTAACACATAGCGGGCAACTACCAAACAGCAGGTGCGTCGGAAAAACATCAAGTGGGGAGCATCCCAGTTTTAAAAAAATATATTTGTCATTCTTCTAGTAGCTTGTCATTCTTCTAGTAGCAAACAATCTAGTAAAGTTGTGAAGGTTCAAGAGATACTTCACTACGTTCAGTATGACGTAAATTTGATATTGTGCTGTTATTAAGCTGTTAAATTATTAATTGATTATTATGTTTAGAAGTAAATTTTACTTTGTAGGTGATATAAGTAATTTGTTTTTAAAAGATGTATCGCGCAACCCGACGTAAAAACCGCGCGTTGTAGAGACGCGATTAATCGCGTCTCTACGTTTGGCATTTTTTATATTGAACAGCCATAGGGGAAATGGGAAGAAACGATTATGAAAAGCGATACGGCAGTTGAATTGTTACGCCGCTACAAGGAATATGGTGAGTCGATACTTCAGTGTTTGAATTTGGTAGCAGAAAATCCTCCTCCTACACAAGCTTGGGTACAAACGACGATAAGTGAATCAATTCAAACCTTTCAGCACTACGCTCAAAAAACGATTGAAATTTCTTCCTCTCCTGTCAAAATTGGCATTATGGGAGAATTTAGTAGTGGTAAAACTCTGTTACTGGGGAGTTTGATTGGATATGCAGATGCTTTACCTGTAAGTGAAACTCCCACTACTGGTAACGTGACGGCAATTCATTTAATACAGCAGCAGGGTTTGCAAACTACTAAAGTTGGTCATTTTACTGTGCAGTATTTATCGCACGAAGGTGTGCGTGAGTGCTTGCGGTTTATGCTCAAAGAAGTTGAAATACGCGCGCAAGCAGCAAAGTTACCTCCGGCGCCAATTGCGACATTACGTTCTTTACAACCCACTACCTTTATTGATGCTAAAAGTATTCTGACATGGTGTGAGTTGGCGTGGAATCAAACCCAAAGTTTAGAGTTACGGTGTTTACTGCGTGAATTAGTTATTTTTGTACGAACTTACACTTTATATGGAACAGATATTTGTGGCAGAGTTTATCAAGTTGACCAATTAATAGCGAAAAAAGGGTTACGACTTGTTGAACCACCGATGAATATTTTGGAACTTGAGTTTGAACGAATACCTACTCCTTATAAACGTTGGAATAATTTACAGGCGCCTAATTCTGAAGATTTACAACACACGTTTTCCCTGATTAGTCGAATTGATGTAACCGTCGAGTTATCGCGCGAAATTTGGGATTTATCGGGTTTACAGGGAACTAACGAGTTTATCTTGCTCGATTTTCCAGGATTAGGCGCCGCTGATTCTAGTGTTCGTGATACTTTTTTGTCATTACGCGAACTAGCTGAAGTACAAACAATATTGCTGTTACTCAATGGTAGATATCCTGGAGGCGCCACTGCGGCAAAAATTCGTAGTATGTTGGAACGTAATAAGGGTGAAGACCTCAAAGACCGCATTATTGTAGGGGTTGGACGGTTTAATCAGTTGCCGATGAGTCCTAGCGATGAGCGTGCGTTAGATATATTAGTGCAGCAAGTTTCTGAACCTGGAGATAATGACGCGATATTTTCGGTGTTCAACGAACCGCTAAATGAAGAAGTTGTATTAGAACAATTACCGATTTTGCAATTGATTGTTGCGAGTGCGAGTAATTTAACGACAGAGAAGAAAAATATTGTTTTGTTGTCACAGCTACATGGTTTGAATAAGTTGGCTGAGGTTTCGCGGTTAGTACAAGTTTGTTCACCTGAGTTTTTGCCAGATTTAGAGATACCTAATAAATTAGAGGAATTACGCGCACGCGACAAGTGGCAGCAGTTGAGCGAGTTATTACCAGCTTCTAGCACGCTTTCTAAACAACTTAGTCATTATATTGATGATGGTGGAATTAGTCGCTTACGTTCTTTACTTAAAGAACATGTATCAGTTCACGGAATGAAGCAGTTACTCGAAGATGTGCAGCGAACTGCTCAAGTGTTGCGGAGTGAACAGGTGAAGTTAGAAAATACATTACAGGAAGTTGCTGCATACATGCCTGTTGTAGAGAATCCGGCATTTTTGACGTTAAGACAAGCGGTGGAAACTTTGGTAGGTGTTTATAGGCAATTTCAAGAAGATTTAGACAGGCAACCTATTTTAACCAACCGTAGCGGTGTTTCAGTTAGCGATATTGTTAAGGATGAACTGACGAACAAGATATTTTTTGACTGGAGCGAGTGGACTTTGTTATTAGACCGTACCAAAAACGGTATTATCTCGCTTGATAAGGGTGAAAGATTTTTTGAGGAAGATGAGTTTGATGACTCAATACCCACGACATCAGAAGATTTTTATCCAGCGTTTGTTCAGACTCTTCGGGATATGCAAGCTTTTGCTCACGACCGCATTACAGAAGCTGTTATTGATTTGTTTGGTAAAATTTCTCGCAATGTCGAACTTGAGCGCAGTAAAATCAACTCGCTTATTCTTCCAGAAATGGAACAGTATATTCTGCATAATTATGGTAATAAACAAGCTCGTCTTTTCCGCAATTTACTTAGAGCAATTGAGCCTGTAAGTAAGTGGCAAAAGTTAATTATTGAACGCAGTGCTTTATCTGGAAGCATTACACCTATTCAAGCGGATGCTTTATTTCCTCTGGCACAAAGAGATAGCAAGCATAATCAATGTCAAATTTTTGACTGGAGTCCGCAAAAATCATATCCAGTTACACCACGACCCTTTAATCATCAAATTGCTGTTTTAAGGTTACGCGATGAAATTACTACGAGTTCGGGTTTGCATTTAATTCAGTATGTTAGTCAGTTAACTAAACAGGTTAAATCTTCATTCACGGTTGCCACTAAAGAAATTGTTGATAGCTTACAAGATTTACTCAAGTCTAAAAATGAGCCGTTACTCAGGTATATAGCCAGTGCTGAAGAACGAAGTAACCGTGAAGGTAGGGCGCCACAACCACCTTGGTTAGAAGCACTTTCGCAAATTGTCGCCATAAGTTATCCAGAAGAATAATCGATGAGTATCAAAATTGAGCTTTTAAACCGCTATCAATTACGTGTAAAGACGCAGGACTTACTCGTTTTACCTGTTATCGAAATCAAACCTGCTGACGGCGCCAATATTCCCTTTGTATCTCGAATTAATATCACAGTCGGCGGAGTTCCAGAAGATTTAGCTATTGCAATTCAATCGGCATATAAAAGTGTCGCTTTTAGCACCAATAAACTACTAAAACTATCTACTCCACAGCGATTAAAACAAGCTAATTGTCACTGGTATCAACCAATACAAGCTGGGGTAAATTGTACAATGCTTGTGACGGTTGAATATTTTGAATCTGATGCTGAAAATAATCCGATTTTGAATGTAATGAAAAAAACAACGGCAGAGTGTAATATTTGGACTTTTGCCGCTGAATCCTCACGTTTTGTGCAAATGACTGCAAAATTAATTCCACCCGAACCAATGCCTATTAAGTCACATCTTACCTACCCTGGTTGGTTTGCAATTGACTTTGGTACTTCAAACTCAACTGTGACGCTATATGACCCTAAAGTTATTATCACTCCCGATACTTTACCTATTGAGCAAGAGACAAAACTGCGCGAACGTATTGCATCTTGGTTAAACAAGCGTCCTGTCGAAGAAGCTACTACCTCTAGTCGCGGCGCCTGGGATGTAGAATGGCAGAAGTTTCTTTCTGAATTAGGCAAAGATTATCCCTGTACTAATGCTGCAAATCGCTACAACTTTGGTGAGTTATTAATTCAAGGTGTAAATAGCATACAGTTACTAGAAGTAATTCGCCAAATCGAAATCTGTTTAGGTAAACGGATGGATTGGTTTCGTCGTGCAGCTAGTAAACATCTTAATTTGATATATCATGAGGTATTTCGAGTACCTGCGTTAGAGTGGCAAAGTTTAATACCAGTAGAACTCGATAAAAATCGCCGTTCTACAGAAATACCAAGCGAGTTAGAAGTTATTAGCTTGCATAAAATCGCGACATCAGAAAAAGATGCGGAAGTTAAAGTTATTTTAGGTGAACAAGCCAAACAGCATCGGTTAGATGCGATAAAAAGAGGTGAAGAAGATATTGAAGGAAGATTTTTACATTCACCTAAACGCTACTTCGGTCAAGATAGACCATGTAAAATTTCGCTCGATGGTGAAGTTGAAACAATACCTATCAATACTTTGTTGCAGTCAGCATATGCACACCTAATTGATTTAATTGAAAAATATCGCACCTCAAATGTAGGTAAATGTTCAGAGGGTAAATTTTACCGTGCAGTTGTAACGTATCCAACGATTGCATCACCATTTGTAAGACGCGAAATTGAGAGTTTGGTACAAAAGCTTGATATTGCTGATGTCCAAATGGCTTATGATGAAGCAGTATCTGTCGCTATTTTCTTTTTATGGAGAGAGTTTAGCGGTGATTTGAATGTAGGAATTGAATCATTTAAAAGTCGTTGTCGTTATGACAACGAGAAGTGGTGGCAAAATGTATTGGTGTTAGATATTGGTGGGGGAACGACCGATTTAGCGCTAATTAGATTAACTTTGGAAGAAATAAACCCGTTTGAACCAGGAGAAGACAGAGGTGACGGAGGCCGATATTATAAGTTGACACCAAAATTATTGGGGTCATCGGGACATTTACAGTTAGGTGGGGAATTAATAACACTACGATTATTTTTGCTGTTAAAAGCTGCGGTTGCGGATTGTTTATTAACTGCTGTCGCTGATGACCGTATGGGTAAAGATATTTTAAAGATACAACCAGAAGAGTTAAGCGATAGATTTTTAGAAAGCGGTAAATTTCATCCGGGTTCACTGCTTGCGTGTGTAGATAAAGAAATTCGCGAAGACGAAGCTTACAAAGAAGCACTTAACGCTGCTGAGAGAGTTATTCCAACAAGGTGGAAAAATTCACCATCACGCGCTCAAAGCTTTTACAGTTTGTGGGAACATGCAGAAGATGCGAAATTAACGCTAGGGCAAAAGCGTCACAAAGATGCACCCGAACCAATGTACATTCTCGACGGACAGAAAATTGCTGAACTGCTCGCGCAAAATGATATTAAGCTACCAAGTGCGCTGATAGATAGTTTGAGTGTAACTCTTACAGTAGAACAATTTGAGAAAGCAACGGCGCCTGTAGTCAAGGAAGCTGTAGCTATTGCTCAGGGTTTGGTAGAAAATGCGCTCTCTCATAAATCTGGAACATCGCATCAATACCACGAGAAACCAAATTACAATCACTACGATGAACAAGTCGATTGGTTAATTCTTTCTGGTAAAACATGCAATTTAGATTTAGTCACACGTGAACTATATAGAGTATTTAGCCAGTCTGACTATTTTATTTGGAACTCTGAACGAGTTACCTTTGAACCTGAGTATACTAAACTTGCCACATCCGCAGGCGCCTGTTTTGCCGAAAAGCTCCGTCAACTTGGGTTTGCACCGAAAGAATCTAAAGAACTATTGCGAAAAGGCGCCAATCAGTTATATATAGATGTTAAAAATCTATTTTACTTTTTACCTTGTTCGTTTACACGCGAAGTAATAGGCGCCAGTCCAGAACCAATATTTAACGCAGGACAGGAACTCTACCAACTTCAACCCAAAGAAGGTATAGCTAAATTCCGTAGTGGTTGGCAGGGAATGCAGTTAACGAATAATATTATTCGTCAAGACTTTGAAAATATCAAACCCCAGCTTTGGGGTAGTTATAACGGTGATGCACTGCGTAGACAGCTTGATATTAGTGAAGATGATTTTAAAAATCACATCAAAATCCAGTTTGAAATTAATCAGAAACTAGAAATTGATTTATTACTATGTCGTGGTTTACCACATTACTTTATCTCAAGCAACATCCCATATATAGACGCAGCTAAAGCCATTAATATTCCAATCATGGTGACAGATGATGGTAAAGTCGCGGGTGATATAGCGGTAAACATCATCGAATCAGCAAATGCCTTAAAA
This sequence comes from Dulcicalothrix desertica PCC 7102, assembly GCF_003991905.1. Lineage (GTDB taxonomy): Bacteria > Cyanobacteriota > Cyanobacteriia > Cyanobacteriales > Nostocaceae > Dulcicalothrix > Dulcicalothrix desertica. The sequence goes on from NZ_RSCL01000005.1 coordinate 228,778, forward strand.
ACCGACGCTCACACATTATTATTCTCAGGAGAAAAAGATTACAGTAACCTAATTGAAATTTTCCGCGATGAAGAAAACACAACATCAGAATTTACTGGACTAATAGCAGAACTACCACCCTTCCCAATTAGCGGTAAACACACATTTTACTTTCAATACCACAATCCAAAATCAAAACAATGGGAATTAATTGGTGAACTACCCCAACCGCAAGTCAGTAGCGAATTCCCGTGCAGGTATTATGTATCACTAACATCCAAAGGAATACTAAGAGTTCACGCCTTTGAAATCCCTTACTGGACATCAAATAGCTCTGAATGTCTACTCCAAGAAGGATGTGTATTTCGCGACGCACTCCAACCTCAACCCAACGACATAGAAGCAAAACGCGACCCCTTCTCAGGAGAACATTAAGAAACCGGGTTTCTTTTCCACTAAGTACGACAATCTTCGATACTCAACGAAAGAAACCCGGTTTCTTGGCTGAAACGAGAAACTCAAAAAGCTCTTTCTTAGATGTACGTTTACGAATTATTTAAACACTAATATTAATAAACCCCACATCTTGAAATATGCTGGCAAAAATAGATTCAACAGGAAGCATTACATCATAAAACTTTGAATTGCCCACAATATAATGAATAAAACCTCCATGCTTAACTACCTTATAAAGCTCTTGACTATGAAGGACAATATCAGAAAAATACTTATGAACATAGCGCGCGAGCAAATCACTTGTTTGAGCAATTTGATCTATGATTGTGTAAAAATCCTTATAGGGAATTTTCAAATCAGATTCCGGCGCCCCTGAACCCAACATTACTAGTAGCACAACCCCAAGTTCCACCAATTGCTTGCCAATCGAGTTCACCCGCTTCTCGACCGCTTTGCAAATAACCCAACCAATACATATAAGGACGCAATTCACGTATATAACTCATACGATTAGGATAAGGAGGGGAAGTAATGACACATGTGTAGCGATTTGGCTCTAATTTCAGGCTTAAATTGCGAGCATCACAAAGAAAAACGCGCGGTTGACTAATAATTTTAGAGGATGCTGATTGTTTAATTGTATGAACTATTTCTTTCCATTGAAGTATAATTGGATTCTCAAGCATTTCCAACAATGGATATTTTGGAGGAATATTTTTTTGAAAAGACATAGACTGATGCCCAAAACTCACATTAGCACGTTCAATCATCAAACGACAAAATGCTAGTTTAAGTAAGCCACTTGTGTGAAAAGATATTGAATTTTCAATTAAATTAATATTTTCTATAATACTGCTCAGTGCGAAGAGTGTTTTTTCATCCCACCACTTTTCTATTTGATGTAAAGGAGGAACCCATGAAGTTTCTATTTGAGAGATTGATATTTTTTCAACAATCAGGTCAGAAGATTTTTCAAAATTTTTAATATCTTCTGTCGAATATGAGTTGACTTTAGCATATGCTAACCATCTTAGAAATGGGTTAATATCAGTTGTATCACTTTCTATTCCTTGTTCTGCACAAACCAGTGCTGTCGTACCAGTGCCGCAAAAAGGGTCAAGAACAACTAGATTTTTATCTTTGTAGTTCTTTAAGATATCTGAAACAAGATGGACAGAATATGCAGGTGTTAGTCTCAACCATCCATAGCGAGTTTGCTTGAGATTACCCTTATAAGTAAGATGTTCGCTTAAACCAATATTTTTGGAGGTTTTCATATCATTATGCAGTAAGTAAGCGCACTTAAAATAGTTTCTATCTCTTGTTTGATGCGTACAGAGTTTCTTTGGAAAAATGACCCAATGTCAAACCCAACAGTAATTATATTTTCAATTTACAAGTAGTTTTTATTTACTATATCTAGAAAACTTTAAAATATTAAATTCATATAAATAATCATTTTTTTCAATAATCTTATACTCAAAACTGGTTAGAGGTTTACTTTTAAACAAGTGTCAAAATTTTTAAGATGCTACCCTACCCTTCGGGATATCCTCCGGATAACGGGAAAACTTCGTTAACGTTCCTCAGCATGACAGATGCTTCGTTCCTCACTATGACAGATGCTTCGTTCCTCAGCATGACAGAAGTTCACATTTTACCGTTTGCATTATAACTATAATTTTGAACTCAACTTACTTTTTAGGCGCCGGAGAGGGTTTATTATGGAAAATCTTAGTAAATTATTGACACTTGAAGAATCACAGCTTGCTTGGGTACTGCGTTTGGGACTACATGGTTTGCGAAGTCAGTTGCAGCAAGCACTTGAATCTGTGGATTCTGATTTGGGTAGTAATGCTTGTCAAGCACTTGTTGAAGAACTTGATGTGCTTTTAGAAACTTCAAAATCAGGAGACGTGATGTATCACGTCTCTACAGAAGATGTGTTTGAGCAAAACGTAAATGAACTGAAGTTACAGCATATAGCTGATAAATTACTAGCTGACCGAGAGTTATCGCTGTATATCGGTGATTATGAGTTTTGTAGTACTTCGGATGCTGATTTGTGGAATGAAATTCAAAGGTTGTTATTGCGAGTTCCTGAAAAGCTTGCGGATAGTTGGCGCCAGCTTTCGTTTACGCTTGCAGAAGAAGTTGGCGCCGTCTTAGACCATCGTGTGTATAAACAGCTACCATTTAATCGCTGTGAAATTATGTTTCCAGGTTTGACGGGAAGTATTAAATCAACGGGTTTATGCTTGTCTGACCGGGCGCCGATATCACAGCAACTAGTCAAAGAAAATACAAGTGAGGAGTTAGTATTTCTGGCTGGAGTTGTTTCGACTTGTATAAAGTTTATTAATATTGATGCGTCACTGCATCATGCGCTTAAAAGTGTAGACCGCTTTGGAGTCAGGTCATTAAGCAGCGAAGACGAACGTTCTAAATATGTGACTGTTTTGATTGAAAGGTTTCGTCGCGTTCAAAGTACTATTGATAATTCTGACCCTATTGTTGTATTACGCGCACGACTAGATTTAGATGAAGCTATTCACTCATTAGTATATTTACCACCATGTGACCGTTACTCATGGTGGGGCAAATTGCAACAAGAAACACGTCGTACTCTTGATACTGTTGTTGAACGCGCGCGCAACGCTGGTTATCAAGTACTACTTCGTCCACTATGGGGTACTTATGCCGATGTATACACGTGGTCTAAAGACGACTTGCAACTTGATATTGGTGGAGTACCAGGAGAAGTTTCGGCGTGCTTGCGTGTTTATGCCAAAATTAACGACGAAGTGTTACCGGGACGAGTATTGTTTCGTTCATCTTAAAAAGTTTTTGGGTAAAGGTTTTTAGACTTTGTTTCGCTGAATATCTCCTTTAATTTCTTCTAAATCGGTGTAGCAATCAGCGACATTGATTAAGCTATCGCTGGTCATTGATGCCAAGCTAACTACTTCGACTTGCACACCTTTGTAAGCAATCGAATTTACTGCATAGGCAAGGTCGCCATCACCACTAAGAAGTACAATAGTATCACAGTGTTTTGATAAGGTAATCATATCAACAGCTATTTCAACGTCAAGATTGGCTTTTTTAGAACCATCGGGAAATTGAATTAACTCTTTTGTAACTACACGATAACCATTACGACTCATCCACAGTAAGAAACCTTGCTGTTTATCGTTGGTGCTATCGCAAGCAGTATAAAAATAAGCTCGAACTAATTGACGTTCTTTAGCTAGGCAACGCAACAATTTGGCGTAATCAATTTCGAGGTTGAGTTGCATTGCTGCATAAAATAAATTTGCACCATCGATAAAAATAGCAACGCGCCCTGCTTCAAGCTGAAAACGTTCTCGCCTATCACGATGTGGCTGCGATGGTTTCACAACCTCAAGATTTGGTGCTTCATTTGACTGCTCAGATTCTAGTTTTAATCGCAATCGATTATTCATCTGAGGTCGTGGAAGTAGCTGCATTCGGATACGGCTCCTCAGTACGTGAGAAATATTAAAATGAACTGTGGTAAGTAGATGGGTATCAATAAACGCTCATTTTGCAGTCAGTGGTTCACACTTTGAAGCAAGAAGCACTAACATACAAACTTATAGAATTTTTGATATTTAAGAAAGCCCACGTACTTAAAAATGATTCGTGATTATTAAGGAACTATTGCTCATATATTGGCTAAATCAAATGGTAGATGAATAAAAGTAAAAATCCTGCTTTTAAAGAAAAATCAGTCAAGGGATGAAAATACCTTTAAAAACAGCTTTCATCAGGCTTCTGCTAGTTTTCCCAATTGGGACTAGGGCGCGAGTACCTATCTTACGTTAACATTCAAGTTCAATTACAACTACATCTAACAAATATGTCAGAATCAGCAGAATTCTGCTATGAATTGAGCTTTAGAAACCAAAAAGTAGATATACACGTATGCCTGTAGAGGCTCGATTTTATATTTTCTTTATTTTTTACAGTTTTTCAACTCAGAAAACCAGATTTTTTAAAAAAGTTTACAATAAGTTATATTTCTTAATATTTTGTGGTTTTAATTATTTAAATTGAGAACCGACATATACGCTATCTCGTTATCCTGCCTCAAAAAAGATATTTAATATTTTTTTAAGATTTTGATTTTGTCATTGTGGAATGGGCATCCTTGCCCGTTCCTACAGTAAGGCGGGCAAGGATGCCCGCTCCACAAGAGAAGATTAGCTGACTGCGGCAGGTTCCAATGCTAAATCTTGGAACATAGGGGTGCTAAGGTAACGCTCACCAAAGGAAGGTTGAATTACCACAATTAGTTTTCCAGCATTTTCGGGACGTTTGGCAATCTGTATTGCTGCACACAAGTTTGCTCCAGAAGAGACCCCTGATAGTAACCCTTCTTCACGTGCTAGTCTTCGACCGTAAGTCATTGAGTCTTCATCACTAACACGAATTACTTCGTCAATTATGTCTGTACGAAGAACATCGGGTACAAAACCGGCGCCTATACCTTGAATTTTGTGTGGTCCTGCATTTCCACCCGAAAGCACAGGACTATTGGCTGGTTCAACTGCAATGGCACGAAAACTTGGTTTGCGTTGTTTGATTACTTCTGCCACACCAGTTATTGTGCCACCAGTTCCAACACCTGCCACTATAAAATCAGCTTTTCCTTCGGTGTCGTGCCAAATTTCTTCTGCGGTGGTTTTACGATGTACTTCGGGGTTTGCGGGGTTACGAAATTGTTGCAACATATACGCATCGGGAGTTTTTGTGACTATTTCTTCTGCGCGCGCTATTGCTCCTCGCATTCCTTCGCTGCCCGGTGTTAACTCTAATGAGGCGCCATATGCACGCAGCATTGAACGACGCTCTAAGCTCATTGTTTCGGGCATCGTCAAAATTAATTTGTAGCCGCGCGCTGCTGCCACCATTGCTAGAGCAATTCCTGTATTCCCAGATGTTGGTTCTACCAAGATAGTTTTGCCTGGTTGAATAAACCCCTGTTCTTCAGCAGCTTTTATCATACTGGCGCCAATACGGTCTTTGACGGAAGCTGCGGGGTTCATTCCTTCGAGTTTGAGGACTATTGTGGCAACACATCCTTCGGAATAGGGAATTTTGTTGAGTTGAACTAGGGGAGTGCGTCCAATTAATTCTGTTACGTCACGAGCAATCCGCATTTATATAACTCCTAAAATAATGAATTTACTACAACAGGTACTTAAATCTTCTTTCTTATATTTTTATCAAAATTTGAACAATTGTTCTGTTTATTTTAAGCATGACTTGCTTGGCGCCACACTTTGTATATCTTAGGTCTGAATTAACAAGCCAAATCTAATGGGTGAGTACAGAAGAATGCTAGTACCCTAGGTCGCAAAGTCTAGTCCCTTGTCCCGTAAATACTAGAACCCCCACCCTTATAAATTATTATATTGCCTATTGTATATGGATTTGCACCCTGTCGGCGCCTGCGTAATAAATCTAATAAACTCAATCGGACTCGGTTTTTGAGTGGTGTTTTAGGGCAACTGATATAAACAGTATAGGATTTACGCAGAGATTCCCCTCTACCCCCCCAAGCAATTGGGGGGGACTTCTTATCTAAATAAATTCAAATGAAAATGAAAGCCAAATTACTAAATGCTTTTACAGTTTGTTTGGTGACTTTAGCAATACTTTCTCCTGAGATAGCTGTACTTGGCATTGTTTGGCACCAGCATTTACACTTAGAAAAAACTAATTTATTTGTTAATAATACTAATTTTCATATCAAAGATGTTCAGATACTAGAAAAAAACTCTTTTTTAAAACCAAAGCAACAAAATGAATTTTTGTTTATATTTAACAAATATAAAATAATTTTTATCCTAGAATCGTTATTAATATGTATTCCTGTGAGTATCGGCGTAAGCATTTTTGCTTATGAGAAATATCTTATCTACCGTGCTGAAGTTTACAGGAAACAGGTGGAAATATTAGAAAAAATGTGGCAAAAAAGTAACTACTGGTAAATTTATGAACCCAACTCCACAACAAGAACAAGAGCAAGAGTCACCAGAAGAGGTAAATAAGTACTTTGAGTTAATCGATAAGTTACTTAATTGCCCAAACGGTCAAGAGCCAGAAGTATTAGAAGATAACTTAGAGCTACTTGACGCAGGATTGATAAAAACTATGTTAAAGGTTGCGGCAATTTTTGTTCACGAAGATAATTCTGAAGGCGCCGAATTTTTAGTTCATATTGCCCGTGAGTTATCAAAGCAACTAGGTTTATACCCAGAAATTCCAGCAAAGGAGTAATAATGCTATTGTCTGCGAAACAAGCTGGCGATATAGCGTATTCGTTTTTGATGGAAGAATGGAATATATCGGAGTTAGAATCAGACTGGTTTGTTGTTTTTAGTGCCCGGTTGTTAGGTCAGCATTGGTATGTAGTCGAAATAGGTGTTGAAGGATTGCCTGATAGGTGGTTTATTCAAGTCTATGATACTGGGGAGTGTGACCCAAATTATACTTTTAGTTCTCCCATTAACGGCTCTGATAAATACACCGACTTAGCACAAATTCCTCCTCTCATTGCTGAAATATTAGTATCTGAAAGAAATTCTCGTTAATAAGAAACCGGGTTTTTTGAAGAAACCCGGTTTCTAATATTTAAATAAATCTTTAGATATAAAACAATAGCGTTAAAGATGAACTAATTGAATAATTAAGAATCTAACTTTTGTGTCATATTTTGATAACATAATCATGTTATATTATATTGGTTAATGTGATGAGCGCTACGGAAATCGGTACTAACAACAATGAATACTGAAGACCTTCTCGCAAAAGAATTCACTCGCATTTTAAAACAATACTATCCCACAGTCGGCGAGTTATTAGACGGCTGCTATATTAAAGTTATCGTCTCTTACTGGGGGCGCCCTCCAAAACGCATTCGGTATGTAGGAATTTATTGTACAGACGATATAATGCCCTACTTACAAGCGAAAAAAGAGGTTTTTAGAGAAATAGCAGATAACATGGGATTAATGCAAGTTGTGTTTTTAAACGCAACACGATTATTGCGTGACCCCAAATCTAGCTTAAAAAATGCAGACCCACGTTTATGGTTAGAATTGCACTTGATAGCAGCATAAAAAACTTACAATAATCACAACTTATATAGCTGTCATAAAATAGACAAGCAGGTGGCATTGGTTAAAAACTCGGAAAAAATTAAGCTATCAACCTTGAAGAGGAGTTAAGAGGAACGGATTATAGAATTTAGTTATTTGTCATGAGTGCTCATCACCTATAATTCATGACTCATAACTCCTCACTTGCAAACGCTAATAAAGGCTTTGAAACTATGAATAATTACTCACAGTCTCCCGATGATAAACCACCAGAAAATGTTTCACAGCTTGATAAAATGATGCAGGTTGAGCTTGAGCGTTCGATTGCTAGGTGTGTTTATGAAGAATGCGACCGAATTACACAAGCATTATTATCAAACTGCCAATGGTATGTAACAAATCAAGCTTCGGTGTTAAAGTTAATTATTGATTGCCCTGATGTTGTAAGTTACTGGCATATCGTCAGCAACATTCCTCAAATAGGCAGCCGACTTGAGCGCTTTTCTAAAAATGCCAAAATTCGAGTTTATCCTCCAAGTGGTAAAGGAATGCCTTTTGAAATTAGTATTTCCGAAATTACAGCTTACCGCGATTGGATTTAATTAGCTCTCTGTTGTACTATACAGTACTATTTAGAGGCGCCGTTAGCTACAGCGTCTCTAGGGTATTTGATTGTGTGGCTGTTTTTGAATAATGCTGAAACTCATTAATAACTTGACGATAAAGCATAATATATTCGCTAACCATTTTTTCTGTTGCAAACCTTTCAGAATTGAGTAAGCTTTCTGATTTCAATGTGTCTATTGTTGGAAGATGATACAAAATTGTTGAAGCTGCATCTTCATGATTATTCGGTTTTATATAAATGGCAGCTTCCCCTCCCACATCATTCATAGGAGGGAGATTTGATGTAAATACGGGGCAACCACAAGCTTGAGCTTCGATCAGGGGCCAGCCAAAACCTTCTTGTAGAGAAGGAAATAGTAATGCTGTTGCCGTGGAATAAAGCGCGCGTAAATTTTCGTTATCAATGTTTACTAGTTCTATGACGTGTTGAGATAAATAATGGTTCTTAATAAAGAAGCGCATTTCATCAGTCATTGATTTACCCACCATAACTAGATAAAAATCTGGATGGTTTTGTTTTAGCATCATATGATAAAAAATCGATAGCACTCCCAAACGATTTTTATACCAGTGATTTGCGCCTACATGCAGAATAAAGCGACTATTTGGAGGAATTCCCAAATGAGTTAAACGCTGCTTGGCTTCTGTTGGCGCCATTGGAGAATAAGGATAATTGAAACCTAAAGGAATAAAAGATATATTACGCGCGTTTAAAGAACAAATACGCATTACATCCATTTTTGTTTGTTCCGAAATGCAAGCGACTTTTGCAGCTTTATTTAATCCATTTATAATCATTTTTTGTAAAATTTTACCTGTCCACCCAGTTTTGTAGTCAGAAAATTCTCCTAAACCAGAGCGGATAGGTAATAAGTCATGGCAAGTAACAACGTGTGGTATATTTTGTAAATACTTGGTGTAAATAGCATAGCCTTGTTCGCAAATGTGAACTACATCTGCCCAAAATAATTCTTCACGTAGTTCTGCTGGAAATAAAATATATTTATCTATATAAGCCAACCATTTTTTCAATCCCTTTAAGGGTAAGGCTAATTTAGCGAAATAAGGTTTTGGACGAATAACACGCACTTGGTGTCCAAACTTGGTTAAATGAATTTCCAGCATTGAGGTAAACCGCTCCATGCTTTCTATTTCATCTGGTTGGTAATTACCAATCAGCAAGATTTTCATTAATTATTGTAAACCTATTTGTTCTTTGAGCGAATTGATTTGATATTCCACATGATTCGCTTAATGTTAATTATTACTCCACCAGGTAACAGAGTTATTGCTAAGTTTTTACTCAAAGTTTGAAATGTTTGAAACAATAAGTGCTTTTGTAAATTCCAGAATTCTGAAATTTTCATGGTAGCAATTGAGGAATTAGGAAATGCTGGGTAATCTCTTTTAAAGCCAAATCCTAGATAATCTATTAACTCTGGAGTTAAATTATCTAAATATTCAGTATTTACTAGATTTTTTTCACCATGCCCTACATACTCACTACCAACTTGATCTACTTGAAAAAGTAAGGTATATCTAGTATAGTCTTTATCTTTAAAAGGTTCTGCCCTATGAACTGTGTGAATATCACATATTACCACACTTCCCTTTTTCATCGGTAGAGTTAATATATCTTGGCTGTAGTTATTTTCAATAAAGCTATCGCTTAAATAAATTTCATGCTGATATTGACGAGACCAAGTTTGAGAATTTTTTACTAATTGAAATGCATTAGTGGTTACATCTGATAAATAAAATAAAAATAATAGCCCTGGCATATTATGCTTGGCACTGAGTTGCTTTTCATACTGAAGGTTGTTATCAGTATGCCAAGGCATGTGTCCTTTTTTAGTAGTTTTATAAACTCGATGATTGGTGAGTTTATAATCTTCATTAAAATATTTTTTACAAATATCTAAGACTTTTCTAGATGTGATAATATCGTATGCTTTTTTAGAATTAGCAAGACAATGGGTTAAAAATTTTATATCAGAAGCAATAACAACACCGACATCGTTAGTATTGACTAACAGTTTTTCAAAATCTATTTCTCTAAGTAATTCATCAACATACTCCTCGTTCAGTGCTTGCTCAAAAACAAAATATCCTTTGATTTTGAGATCATTAACTATTTGATCTGTATTATAATTTATAAAGTTTGAATCAAACATAGATGTTGTTGGTGTGCCGTTTTTGTTTAGAATATTAGGACTAGTTAGATAAAATTATTGTACATGTGTTCAAATCCTGACCTAAACAAACTTAATCAAAACTTTCATGATTTCATATTATCGAACGTTTTGCTCATAATTCTATTTACTGATTTTATTGATAAAATCAGGTTTATTAGCCATAAAATAATTATTTGTTTATTTTGACTAATTATGATAAGTTTAATTACTTAAATTTTTGTTAAGCAATCTAATATATACAGGAAATATGTAATGATTTTGTCATGCTGAACGTAGGGCAGCATCTCTAAGATTCTTCACTGCGTTCAGAATGACAATTTATACCTGATTTGACTTTTCAAACATCTTATTGGACTGAATAAACTATATGTGTGTAAATTATAAATCTTTTAAGATTATGATAGCTTTCTTTTCTTGACAGGTTGAGCAGGGTTTCCTGCATAAATTGTCATTGGTTCTAGAGAGCGTGCAGTAACTCCGGCTAGTGTCAAGACCGCACCTTTACCAATTATAACTCCAGGTCCAATTACGGAGTTGGCGGCAATCCAACTGCTTTCTTGAATATAAATGGGAGCAGTTAGCAATTTAAAATTGGCATCATTCCAGTCATGGTTACCTGTACAAAGATAGACATTTTGCGACAGACAAGTATGACTTTCGATAGTCACATCGGCAAGGTTATCTATCCAAGCATTTTCACCAATCCACACATAATTTCCAACACTCAGGCGCCAAGGAAATTTTACCCGCACTCCAGGTTTAATGCGAACTCCTTTACCTATTTTGGCGCCAAAGGAACGGAGTATAAAAACCTTTATACTAGATAAAGGTAAATAATAACTTCCTAATAAGGGCAAGCCAATAAAGTACCACAGTATTTGTTTCCAATAGGGGGCGCCTGGAGTGTAAGTGCTAAGAGTGTATTTATCTAGACGCATATAATAAGGATTTATAACGAGGGTTAAGATTGGCTCCGGTACATCTTGTGACAATCCAGAGGATAGAGCGTCCGCTATCACGTAGAATGCGGAGCATAGATTCTTTAGGTTCGTTGGTGGGAACAACGATAGGAGTGAAGGTGATTCCTTGGCTACCAAGTATTAAAATGGCGATCGCTTTTGCGCGCGCCATGTGAAAATCGGAGGTAATCAAATATATGTGTTTAATCTTACGTTTTTGAAATTCAGGTACAAAAGTAGTAAAATTAGTTACCGTATCAATTGCACGATAATCTAAATGTAAGCGGTCATCTGTTATACCAGCATTTTGATAGACAGGGCGGGCAAGGTTTGAGGGAACACCGCTAGAAACCCAAATATCTAGAGATGGAAAAGCCGAAGCAAATTGCGCTGTGAATTCTTCGCGGTCTATACCACCACCAAGGGTGAAGATAGCTTGTGGTTGAGGAGCTTGCCAGGAGGCGATTGCTAATTGTATGGGTATCATATTTAGTAAGATAAACAACAATCCTACTAAAGTATAAATTCCATATTTTTTGATTTTGTTATGTAGATTTTTCACGTAATTAATTATTGGATTTAAACATCTAGGGTGTTTAATTTTTCGTACTCAATTATTTGCATTGATAGTAAAATTTCAGCAAATACTCGCTGAAACGCATAATACCAACCATGCCACCCGTCGAGGATACCACCTTTGAGGATGAGGCAGTAGATTAAGATAACGAACGGAGCAAAAAGCTTTTGCTTACGGATACGGTCTCCCAAACTTAATTCACTCTCTGGGGTCTCTAGTAGTTTTTTGCTTTCAATTATCATGTAACGTTCTTGCGACCATAACCAACGAGTAAAAGGTTTACGATCATCGTGATAAATAAATCCTAGCAGTGGTTTGGAATCTCCTTTAACGCTAACGCGGTGAGCATGACCATCATCTCGATAAATAGCTTTTTCTCGTTTGTAAAGAACTTTACGCGGTGGTAGTAACGTAGCACGTAGAGGTTTACCAAAAACACAATATTTAAATGAAACTAAATAACTATTCACCTCAGTATCTTTTGGTAAAGATTTAATTTCAGCAATTAATTCGTCGCTTAATATGTAATCAGCATCTAAAGAGAGAACCCAAGGGGTGTTTATTTTTGATAAGCCGTAATTGCACTGATTGGCAAATGATATAAATTTGTGTTTAAATATTTCTACTTGAGGATATGCTCCCGTAATTTTTAATGTTTCATCTGTACTGTAGCTGTCAATAATGACTATTCTTTTTGCCCAAGTTAATTGTTGCAAAGTTCGATGAATATTTGGAGCTTCGTTGTAAGTTAAAATCAAAGGGGTGATTTCTTCTAGCATAATTTTTGTAATATTTCTATTTCCTGTTAATATAAATGCGAGCAATTACTTACTTGTCTTAGATGCTATTTTTCATTAATCAACGCAAATTCTGCTAGATAATTTTTAGCAATCTCTTGGTAACTGTATCCTTTTGCTTTTTGGATAGCTTCCAAAGAAATTTGATAAGTTTGTCGTGAATTTGTAACTGCTAAATTCAAAATATTTGCTAATTCTTTGGCAGCATTAGGGCTACGATGGTCAAAAAAGTATCCAGTCGTTCCTTCCTGAATAAAATCTTTAAAACAACATAAATTTGATACAATTGGCACAAGACCTGATGCCATTGCTTCTAAGGGGGCAAGTCCAAAAGATTCTCCTTTTTCTGCTAATGAAGGATAGCAAAATAGGTCTGCATTACGATAAGCCTCAGCTAGCTTATGAACATCAAATATTGGTTCGACAAATTCAACATTTAATCCTTCTGCCTTGGTTTTGAGAGTATATAAGTATTTCTCTCCACCACCACCTTGATTTTCTTTATATGGTCCGATAATTCTCAGCTTGGCTATAGAATTTGTCTGCGATGAAATTGAGAATGCATCCAAAAGAAGATGAATACCTTTTTCTGGATGAATTCTTCCCACATACAAAATAACCTTCTCTTTCTGTTCTAGTCTTGGGTGGCAGGTTGGAGAAAATATATTGGTATCAATTGGATTAGGAATAACCCGCATTCTAGAAATGGCAGCAGGATACTGGTTGGTAATGGCTTCTTCAATAGCGCGCGATGCGGCAGCAAAGAAGGTAGTTTTTGCATAAAGCCAATATTGTCCTTTAGGAAAGCGATTTACATTAATTACAATCTTGCCTGCCTTTGGATGTAAAGCAGCAAATACAGGTAACCAAAAGTCATTGATAACTAGAATGTCAGCAGGAGGTAATGTCGGAAAGTGAATCAAAGCATAGAAAAAATCTTTCAGTAAATCCAAAGTAATATTGGTGCTTTGAGGAAGTCCTCCTTGACGGATGTATTGAACACCATTAATAACTTCTGTCTGTGGTTGTCCTGGATAGGAACGGCACAGAATTCTTACCTCATGACCTGCTGCCGCAAATTCTTCTGCTAAACCTTGCCAAAGTCGGGGAATAGCACCTCCTTGTACGGAAGGAACCGGAAGCCAAGGACCTGTAGCAATGGAAATAATCATATGTCTGTGCGCCTCTTTAAGAACTATAAAGCTGAATACAATCAGGCAATTCACCACCTCCAAGAATCCAGCGATAGACATCTGCTGTATCTTTAGCGATGGAGTTCCAAGAATATTTAGTTTTCGTCAAAGCTTGTCCTCTTAAACCCATTACTTTTCTTTCTTCGTCTGACATCTTCATTGCCTCAGCCAAAGCAGTTATGAGTGCCTGTTGATTATTATCAATCCACCAACCACATTCATAGCGCTCCAAATCTTCCCACGGGGCGCCTTTTGTCGTGATAACAGGCACTTTGCAAGCTAAAGACTCTGCTATTGCTATGCCAAAATTCTCTGAGTGAGTTGGCAAGACGAATAAATCAGCATTACTTAGAGCAGAAATTTTTTCTTGCCCTGATAGCATTCCAGTAAATGTAACTCTTTGGCGCAAATTTAATTGTTCTGTTAGTGCTTCTAATTTCGCTTGATAGCCAATTAAGTCAGAACCAGCTATAACTAAATGCCAATCTGGAAATTGTGATTGTAGTTTTTGCCAAGCGAATAGTAAGTTATCTACGCCTTTTTTAGGATGAATTCTAGATAAGAATAATAACCATTTCTTATCATTAAGTTCAGGAAATAGTCGTGTTAATACCTCCCTTTCTACTTGCTGATTATAAGAATCAGTATTAAGACCGTTTGGAATAAGAGCTATAGGTTGCTGAAAACCAAGCTGACGGATAGATTTTACTTCTTCACTAGATGTGGCGTTAAAAAGAACAGCACTGCTTAAATTTTTTCGTTCATACATTAACCATGCTAGCCACTTTTTGAATCTACTACGCTTTAAAGACCAAGATTCAAGCATCCCATGAGGGGAAATAATTAAAGGTATACGATTATAATTTGCTGCTTGTCGAGCATAAAGGTTGGGAAACATCCATAAACCGTGATTATGTATTAAGGATAATTCGGTTGTTGGTAGCTTTCGCATTGCATCAGCAAATTTTGGATGAAACCCCCGCACATTTTGTGCAATAAAATCGGCGTTATAGCTATGTAAATAAGTATATTTACTTATAATTTGCTTTCCGTGTACTTTATAATCTAAAGTAAATAAATGATTGGATATTTTTTCATTGGCAAGAGCTTCTGTTAAATCACTTACCAACTTTGCCGGACCACCAGTATTTTCGTTTATGCTAGCTACAACATGATAAATATTGAGATTTTCTATAGTTGTATTGCCTAAATTACCATCGTAAGAATAGATTTGCATTGATATCCTATTATAAATAACAACTATTTAGCCTTCGGTGCATAATTTTGCATCAAATTAGCAACAGTTTCCTGAAAGCGGTCAAAGCCAAATTTATCAATTACTTTTTGACGTAAAGCTTCTGGTTGGTAGATTAAAGAGTTAGTATAAGTGCCTTGCAAAATTTGAATAAGATTTTGAGCGATTTCATCTACATTAGTAGGATTAACTAAAGCTCCTAATTCACCATGACAAAGTGGGTCTACTGCACCGTCTTGATTACCTGCTAATGTCGGTTTGCCGCAAGCTAATGCTTCTAAATAGACAATTCCAAATCCTTCTCCTTGACTTGGCATAGCAAATACATCACAAAGATTATAATGCTCGTTTAGTTCCTCATCAGGCACAAAACCTGCTAAAGTTACACAATCTTGCAAATTTAACTCAGAAATTAGTTGTTTAACACGACTCACATCATCTCCTTTTCCTACTACAATATAATGAGCATCTGGAAGCTGGTGCCTAATTTGAGGTAAAGCTTGTAAAATTTGGTCATAGCCTTTATAACGTTCATCGGATGCTAAACGAGTAACAGTCAAAATAATTGGTTGCTCTGCTTTTAATTTGTAACGTTCAAGGAGATGAGCAGGTTTAGTAGTAATTTTAAAGCGATTGGCATCAAAGGTATTGAACAAAAGTAAAACTTTATCTGGGTCAAGATTTTGCTCTGATAATAAGCGGTCGCGCGTATAACTACTAACAGAAATAATTTTATCGGCAGATCTTAAAGCTGCTTGCAATTTTGGATTTGTAATATTCCAAGCGTCAACTCCATGAGCAACTGCCCAGTAAGGAGTACCGTTTAAACGTTTTAATTGATGAGCAGCGATAGCAAAGTTTAAGTGGGTAGAAATTACTAAGTTAGGCTTATCAATAAGACCTTGAGTAATAATTTTACTAGCAAACATCGGCGTGCGTAATTTCAGCGGAAACATTCCACTGAAATGAAATTGAGTCTTATCTAAATAGTTAATATCTGATGAAGTCTTTATATCATGCTTAAGATAAACATTATATTTAGCATCAGCAAAGAGATTTTGCAAAGCCTGCAACAAAAAAGCTGAATATACTTGGATTCCTCCCTTAAAGCCAAACATATTAGGGAACCACAAATCTAGTTTTGATGCAAAAGATTGTTTTAACATTTTGAAATAGAATATGTAAAATTAGATTAATATTTAAGCTAAATAATTTAGTGCTTTTCTTAGTCCGTTTGTTGCTTGCGCGTAGCTGTAATGAGAAATTATTTCGCGGCTTTTTTCTCCCCATGAATTTAATTGTTCAGAGTTAGCAAGTCCTATTTGAAGACAATCAACCAAAGCAGATACATTACCAGCAGGAAAAGTTAACCCATTTTTACCGGGATGAACTAAATCTTGAGCGCAACCGACAAGATTGCTCACAATGACTGGACGAGATAAACACATAGCCTCATTAATGGCTAAACCCCAAGTTTCATGGGCACTATAGCTGGGTAAAACTAAGATGTCCCCTGCTGCATAAGTGCGTGGCATCATCGTTTGATTTTGAAAAGGTGCAAAGTAAATATTAGAAAAACCTGCTGCTTGAAGCTTTAATTCCTTTTCTAACGGGCCTGCGCCAACAAACAGCAAACTAGTTTGATTTAATTCCGCACGCAAGAAAGCTTGAAGTAAATCTAAAGGGCGTTTTTTATCTTCAAACTTACCCGCAAACAAAATAACCTTATGGTTATCAGGAATATCTAACTCTTTTTTCCAAGTTGTCGCCTGTTGCTTGGCTGTTGTAAGTGATGCTAAAAAGCGATGGTTATCAACTGCATGAGGTGAGAAAAATAAGCGATCAGATGGAACGTGATGATAAGTAAAGTAATCGTAATTTGCTTTACCCACATACAAACAGGCGCCAAAACGACGATATACTTCAGAAATAAATTTTTGGCGTATCCAAGCTTTCCAACCAGTTGGTGGTAGCAGTCGATGCGAGTCTCCCCGAAATAAAAGTGGTGCTTGTCGAGCATCCCAAGTTAATATAAAGCGGTAAATGCTTGCATAGTTGTAGATCATCAACAACACAGCATCTGGCTCATAAGCTTTAACCTGTGAAACTAAAGTTGGATTTTGTAACCCCCAAAAATTATGAATTCCCGCATCTGGACTAACATTAGGAATAAATTCATAATCATATCCTGTTAGTAATGGAATATCCCATTGAAATGCTTTTTGAAAACCAGCATCAACGCACTCTGTAATACCAAAATCCCAAAGGTAAAAAACTCGTATAGAAAAGTCAGCATTACTTGTAATATAACTAAACCAAGGGGCATAGTATTGTATTGGGTGAGAAGTAATAATTGCTATTTTTTTCATATTACCATTTAACTTGCGTTTTTTGAGGTTTAGCAATAACAGTAACGACTTTATAAGTTCTCATTAAAAATAGAACAATGCCAACAATTATCATCGAAGATTGAAATAGAGCAGAAACAAATACACCAGCAGTCCACTCTGTCTGAAAAGTAAAAGTCGTCATAAGAACAGAGAACAAAGATTGAGCGGACAAAATCGGTGCATTAGTACTCCAACGAGTAGATTGTCCACAAAGTATACCTGTAAAAATTGCTAATCCAGCACAACCAAATGAACCAAAGTTAGCATAAGATTCTGATAATAAATCCCAGCCAATAGTAGTTGTCTGAGCTTGTGCATAAGTTTGCAAGCGATAATGAATATTTAGTATGCTAGTTCCTTCATGACTTCGGATTTTATTATTGTTTAAAAAACGAGGAATAATTAATTGTGGCAAGATAGAATAACTTTTTCCATATAAGTAAGGTATAGTATCGGGACTTTTATCTTGAGCTAAAAGCAGCATTTGTACTACACTCGAACGCTCTGCTAAAGATGATTTATCTTCTTTGCGTAAATCATCTGGCTTGTTTAAGTAATCGAATGAATATCCTAACCATTCGCTATACCACGCTGGATATTCCCAAGGTTGGACTAGCGTAGTTTTTGACCAATATTTAGCTCTCATATCCGCCTTACCATAATGCAATAGCGTTAAACACACTAAGACAATTACAATTGGTAAAGCCGGAATTTTTTTTCTGCCAATAATAAATGCAATTATCCCAGCAATAAAGGTAGAAGTGGCGCCTACAAGTACTAAAGCAATTGCACTTGTTAACATTTGGCTAATCATCAACATTATAAATAATTGAGATTGCCATTTGGATAACTCATTAGAACCTAATCGATAGGCAAGCACAAACGCTGCTAAGGCATTTAATCCTAAAACAGCACTCCGAACAGCAGAAAATAAACCATCAGATATAAATAGCCAACCTCCATTATTTGCCAAGTTAAATAAAACACCTATTATTAAAACTAGTAATAATAATAAATCACTTTTTTTACTATCTAAAGCTCGGTAATAAGCAGGTGCTTTAGGAGTAGATTTGACAAAATGAAACCACACGAAAGTTCCTAGCCCTAAAAAACCAGAAACGGTGATGCCAGCAATTAATTGACTATCTGGAGAGTAGGTTACAACTACGGGGTGATTGGTGATAAAAGGAAAAGCGTAAGTTGAAATAAAAGTGAGGGCAAAAAAGGGAAAAATTGGCATTCCTTGCGCGCGACCAGAACACCATAAATAGCTAGGCAGTAAAGCTGCAATAGTAATTATGACTGCGATAAAATTACTTAGTAACGATTGAGTTTCAGTCAAAAATATCTCATACACAAGCACTCCCAAAGTAAAAATCCAAAATGCTCGTAATAAATGCCGTTGTTGTTTGTGTGCAAGTGTAGGTAAATATGCCAATTGCTGGGCATGTGACTCTAAAAATTGGGTCATAATGATTTGCTCTTGTTGCTAGTAACAAAACACTGATTGAATATGGCACACTGCTGACTTGTCATTGCCTTTGCTGTGTACGGTTCAAAAGCTGACCAATTGGTTTGAGGTTGAAAGCCTTTTGGTATAGATATCAACCAATTAAGCTGAGTAATTATTTCAGGTAACAATTTTTGTGGTTGGTCAGATGAAGCAAAGGTTACAGCTTGACCAGCTTGACAAGAATGTAAAATATTAACTACAGAACTAAGCTGGTGGAAAATTGCCAAGATGGGTTTGCGGGCTAATACGCACGGGTAGAGTTTTGAGGCTGTATAGCTAGGGTCATCGGAACCAATCATTAAAATAGCGTCACTATCGCTTAAGACTTGTAACGCTTCAAAGTAAGGTATGCGATGAGGATGTTCGGTTACTAAATCACCAACTCCTAGTTTTTGCGCGATTGGTTCTACGGTTTTTACCGCGCGGTTGCCTTGAGCATAGCTAGTACCAACAAAGTGCATATGAACTGATTGCCAAAGTTCGGGGTTACGTTGACGCTCTGTTTGGATTCCCAAAAATAAAATCCGCAACGAATTAGCCATATCATCACCACCTCGACCTACATAAACCCAGTGACGTTTACCATCTTTGGGGTCAAATATTGTCTGCTTGACTTGGAGCGATGGTAGTAGCTCGAAATCTGATTCTGAGGCGCCAAAAGGTAAAATGCTAAATTGATCAGAACGTAAATTAGGATACCTTTGTTGTAGGGTTTCTGGGTAAGCTGGTGAAACGCTAATAACATGACTAACTTTCGAGAGAACCTTGGGTTCAAGAAATTTAGCTTCGAGTTGGGCTAACTCATATTTGAAATGTCCACCCGGTGGAGTCACACCAGTTTTTCGATAATAATCGCTCAACCACGGGTCTTGAAAATCTAGCACGTAAGGAATATTAAAGCGACGATACCACAGTAGACCCAGCGCCATTGAAGTAAATATGGTTGTTGAAAAGTAGACCAAATCAAAATCTTTTTTACGCAATAGGTCATTGCCAGCCCTTAGTAGATAAGGGAAACTCCGTAAACCCAAGCTACCCATACCGATGCGCTTAGTCTGTTGGACTGGTAATGCTTTTGTGTAAGTAACTGGAACACTACAAGGTATAGTTTTGATTAAAAGGGGGTCTTGAATTCCTTCCACATAATCGGCTTCTACTGCTAGAACATGAGGTTCCCAACCAAATTTTTCAAAGTAAGCCAGAGACATTCGCACCCGTTGATGATCGGGAGCATTAATTGGTGGAAAATGAGGACTAACGATTAAAACTCGATTACTCAAAGTTAGATACCAAATCAGTTGAAATCAGAGTGAGATAAAATAGACCGTTACTATTATTAAGATATTCAAAGCTTTATGTTGGCTGACATTTCGTTTATTCCTATACAAAGTTCAAGAAAACTTCATATAAAACCTGCGTTAAGTTTAATTTAGCGCTGATGAAAATTATTTTTAATTAGATAATAAATTGTTGAGTAATTTATTTTTCCATTTATTTCTCAATCGTTTCCACCAGCGATTTTGTTTGAGGGCTGCTCTGGCACTACTCCAATCTACTAAGCTGTCATTAACATCATGATCACCTCGTTGAGCTTCAGGAATATCTTCTGACTCAACTGCTTGAATTAGTTTAGGCAAGCTCTCATAAAAATTTTGACAACGATAAGGAGGATGCAGCGACCACATTCCTGGCGCCTGTCCCAAAAACTCGACGCGCGCCAAAGAGTGTTCTTCCATAGCCAAACTAATGACTTCCTCTGGAAGCTGATAAGGATAATTTCCTTCAACTAAAGCTTTAATAATGCTACGAGGAGATGCGTACTTTAGAGGAAGCTGTTTAATTTTTGACTGAAAGCGTTCTCGATCAAGTAAAAAGTATCGGGTACTGAGCGAAGAAAAACGAAAAGCAGGAGAATAATGAAGTTCTGGTTCCGCAACTTGCGAGCGTAAACTACCATCAGAGGTTGGCGGACCAGGAAGTGGGCCACATACTAAAACATCAGGTTTTTCGGATAGCAGTTGAACAGCTTCTGCAATCCAGGTAGAACTACCACCCCCAAACATCAAATCTGAATCAAGGTGAAATATATAGTTGTTTTTAGCTGTATATAAACCAAAAAAATAAGAATAAAATGGACCACCTCGAAAATCTTTTGCTGGAATAATAGACTTACCAAAAAACATAGAGCTAACATTTTTAATAGCTGTAGGAGAGTAATCAACTTCTTTTAAATGTGCATGGGGATACTTATTGCAGCACTCATTAATTAAATCTTTAATTTTAGGAAGACGTTCTTGCCAACCTTCAGCAAAGCGTCCAGAACTACGATGTAAATCAAGAGTTAGTAGTATCTCGTCTACTTGATGAGCAAATTGACGCAGTTGATGTGGCAAAGTATACCTAGCATAAAGTAAGTCACTGGGAGCTAAATTAATTTGTAATGTAACACCTGAGTTAGCTTTCATAATTTTTAAGTGTAATTATTGTTTTGTGTATTATGACAGTGCAATATTAGCCAATTCGACAAGTTTATTAGCCTCTATTTCCCAGTAAAATTGTTTTTTTGCTGCTTCTAAGGCTGCTTTTTTAGCACTAATTAGTACATTGGGTGTTTGAAGTAGGTCTTCTATTGCTTGGGCTAGCATTTGAGGACTATCATTAGGAATTAATTTACCTACAGTCGGACTTTGAGATAATATTTCTTTTTGTCCAGCAGTGTCTGTGGCAATTATTGCTAGACCAGCTTGTAAATACTGAAAGAGTTTATTAGTTATTGTAAGTTGTCTATTCAAACAGTAAGTTGTTTCTAATGCTAGACCAATATCATGTTCTGCAATACGTGATATCAATTCTTGATTAGGGACAGTAGGATGAATAAAGACGCGGTCTTGCCATTGAGAAGGAATTTTTGGTTCTAACCATTCGCGGTAGCTGTCAGGATAATTTCCTCGCAAATGAATTTCTACTGGTATTTTTAAATAAGGTAGAGCAAGCAAGAGAGTATCTAACCCTCTTCCTGGGCCAATAGTTTGAGAGAACCAATGCAAAGAGGGTAATTTTGGGTTTTTTCGATCTTTATGTTTGCCATCTATTTGCAAGCGTTCATGTATCGGAAAAACATTGTAAACAACTGTAGGTAAAGCTGCTTGATAAGCTTGAGCTAAAGCTTGGGCTAAAGAATTAGATGTAGTAAGGCAGTAAACACACTCACTCAGCAGGCGCCTTTCTAGTGTTTTTAACTTGGCAATTGGTCTGCTAGCACGGTCTTCTGGGAGAAGGTCTTCAGAAAACCAGTCTTCAAAGTCTACTCCTACGCGGAAACCTTCATCCAACAATTTACTTCCCACCCAAAGCCCAGGTTCCGAATGAACAATAGTTAAATCAGCCTTGGTTCTACGAGCAATTTTTAACATTGCTGTTGTTCCATAGTTGAGCAAATTGGGAGAGAAAACGCCAAAATTTTGATAAATTTTTCTACTTATTCGATTTTGAAGCCGAACTCTTAGATTGTTCAAACGATGCTTTGGTTGAAAGTCTATAATAGGTTCAAATCGCCATTGTTTATTTTTCATAAGCAGGCAATCGCGTTCAATCATGTTTAGGTCAAACCAAAAGCCTCTCACAGTTACATCATGTCCTGCATTTGCTAAAGCTTCTGCCTCTTTTTGAGGTCGAGGAGCGTTACACAAATGCCCACCAATTAAAATTAAAATCTTTGCCACTGGTAAATACCATTACAATAATATTTCAATATTGCAACCCTGAATAAATGTAGAGACGTTACATGTAACGTCTCTATAAGGTTTTTCGCTAGGCAGCTTTATTGAGTGAAAATAAATGATACAATTTATTTTTGATTGCAGGCTGCATAACTAATTCTAAAAAGATAGAAACAGATATGGAAATTAAAAGCCAAATTAAGAAACGAATAAAGTAAGTAAATACATCCCCGGAAAATGAGGAATAATCTCGAATGAAAAACAGCACAGGAGTATGTATTAAGTAGAATGCATATGAAACACTTCCGATTAATTTGAATTTTATTAAAAATTCCAAATCAATTTTCCATTGGTACGTTGCTATAGCTAGCGAGTACAAAATAATAGATGGTATCCATCTTGGTTCTAAAATACGCCCAGTAGCTAACAAAATTAGCATTACTACAACAGGCATTAAAAAGCAAATTAAATTAATCCATTTGAGCGCAGGAAATTCTCTACGTGTCACTAATGAAACAATTACAACAGATAAGCAAAATGCATTAATTATATCAATCATACTTACTTGTCCAACAGATACTCCCTTATAACCAAGCAAATTCATTACAATTTGTCCAAAATTTAAGCTGCTATTTACGTAAATTAGCAACAAATAAGAAAGTAATGGAATTTTTACTGGATAATGGTTTGATTGTGTTCTCCAAGAAAGCCATAACCCAAATAACCAGAAGATAAAGCCTGATGCATAAGAAAATATTATTGATGGTTCAAATACAAACCAAGCAAGTATACTCAGAAAAATACAAAATGAAAAACAATATCTTAGTTTAATACGAAACGCCCAAATGGGAATAAATAATAAATAGTAGACAACCTCGTAGTTTAAAGTCCAGACTGGATTATTTCCATCCAACCTCGGAACAAAGATATTTTGTAAGAGAAATAAATTACCTATAACTTTTGCAAAAGATGCTTCTGGACGAGCTAAAATACCCAGTATAACAGCAATTATATAAATTGGTATTAGTCGGATAACTCGTTTCAGTAAATATTGATTTGCCCTAGAGTGAGAATATTCCTTTTGGTTGGTTAAACCAATTACGTAACCCGATATAATAAAAAAAGTTAGAACTGCAATTTGTCCTACATTTAGCCAGTAAATATCTGGATAATATCCTGGGTCTAAAAGATAAGGAATAAGCGCATGACTCAAACCAACCAAAATCGCAAGTACCCCTCGTAATCCTTCGAGACCAAAGTCAAACTTAACAGGCTTTTTTGAACTCATAGAAAATACAGGGTTACTCATAGAGAGATAAATTTATTACGTAATATTTTTTGTTAATGAATCTATGTCAGATTGTACTTTTTTCACAATATCGATATACCATTGAGCAGATGCCTCTAATGTTAAATTTTCAAGAATATAATCACGAGGATAAAATACTTGACGGTTGAGTTGATCAAGGAATTCTTCTAACTTAGTAGGAAATTCATGGATATCCATAAATTTAACTCCGCAACGTTCATCCCAATAAGGAACTGAACTAACAGGAGCAAATTGCACTCGCTCAGGGAAAAAGCTTGGATCATCCCAGAACCCACTTTTATCCCAAGCTAAGATTGGAACACCACAGGAAAGAGTTTGCTGATAAGCAATTCCTTGAGTTTCATGTTTACAAAGAAAAATCATTGCTTTGCTTCTATTAAGCAATGAGTGAAATTCCTGTTCTTTATAAAAGCCATAGCGAATATTTGCCACTTTTAACTGTTTCTGCTCTAGAAGATTTTTGATAGGAGTTATTAATTCATTTTCATAAATGTCGTGTTCCCACAAAATTTTGTCATAGAGCAGAATGTCGATGTCTTTGGCTTCTAAAGAAGCTGGCACCCATGCATCTGTATCAATTCCAACAGGCCAAGCGACAACAGAATATCCGTAGTATGGCTCCCACATTTTTTTCATCCATTCACCCGGAACCAAAACTTTTTTAACTGGTAAACGCTGAAGCAAATTTAAGTCATCATAGGGATGTGAGAATGCTGATGGTCCAAAAATGATTGGGTTTTTCCATGAAATTTTATCTAAAACATAGGGTTTACCAATGATACAAGCAATTTCCTCTGGGTGCTTTTGGATATATTTGTAATCATTTACTTTATAAGAAACACCAAGCCGATCTAATCCTGCACAGAGGTTTAAGAAAACTCGCTTTTGACCACCTACTCTTGGTTTACCTCTTACTAAACGGCGAATGACCTGACGTGGATAGCGGTCAAATGGTAGCCACCGATCTTCATTTGGTTCTTCGTAGAAAATATTTAGAGGCATCATCGTACTATGTTGTAAAATTATAAAGCTTTGTATTTGTATTTCGGCTAAACAAACCCAAAATGTTTCGACGTAGCCATAATATTTTTTGTGTTTGTCGAAAGCCTAAGTTTTTGTATAATTTGCCTAGTAGACCTGTTTCTAGTGGTTGAAATTCTGGGTTTAAACTGTAAATCCAGTCAACAATTTCGCAAGCTTCGTCTAAATGGCTATAAGCAATCCAATGAGCCAAGGGCCAAAGAATTGTACAAGCAGCTTGTCGGCGCCGTAAAGTAAGCTCACATGAAGCAGCAAGTTTGCTTAGAATCTTTTTATAGATAGTGATGTGTTGTAGATTTGTAGCAACTGTTCTCATCCCTTGAGGAAACTGTAAGCGTCCTTGAGAATGATGACGATGACAAAAAGCAGCCTGTTTGTAGATTGCGATCAATGGGTTTGCCATTGCCACTTCAATAACGAACAGGCGGTCATCGCGCCAAGCGAAGTCTGGACGATGGGGAATATCTTTGATAAATTCTCTACGGAATAAATAAGCAGAGTAGTGAGAGCTATCACATTCGCCCAATTGTTGAGCAATAAAATCATCGCATTCAACCCACTCTACTTGATTTAGTAGTTTTTCTTCCTCTGAATAAGTTTCATAACCACTAACAACTACATCTGCTTTTTGAGCTATTGCTAATGCAAATTGTTTATCAATAGCTTCTGAAGCAAGCCAGTCATCGGAATCTAAAAAACGTACATACTCGCCTTTCGCAATTGCAAAACCGCGATTAACTGCCCAGCATTTACCCCAGTTATCTTGATGTATACTGATAATGTCTGGTTGAGTTTGCAGCCATTCCCAAGTACCATCTGTACTGCCATCATCAACTACAATGATTTCAGTTTGGCACCGAGTATGGCGGCAAGATTCTATAGCTTTGGGAAGACTCCAAAGGCGATTGTATGTAGGAATAATGACAGAAACGTCCATTTACTTCAACAATTATATTCGGTTAGATACTGATACAGAATTTGTACCAAAAAGTTTCCTATATATTGGTCGCAAGCCATCTTTGAAGGTGCGAACACTAACGTTAGGAATAGAGCAAAACAAAGTTGTCCACATATCAGCTGCACAGACAGACCATTTTTTGGCAGATACTAATTCTAAACGTAATTCTTCGCGCGTATAAGGATAAATTGCTGTGTAATAGTCTAAAAAATGCACTACAACTGGATTTACTTCAGTGAAAGGATACCAAGCTTGATGTTTGGGATTAGGTGCTGGTGGATTAATTAGTTTTGATTTACCTTTTAGGACATCAATAAATACACCTCCTTGACAAGCCTGGGGATCACTCATAATTGACCCATCATCAAGAATTGGAGTTTGATTGTGTAATGCCATTGCGATTGCCATTAGCAATTCATCATTCGGGCGGTTTCGCAACCTCACCAAACCAATCTCATCGTATTGTGGTTCTAATTCACGTGCTTTAGCGTAGATTCTATCGCTTTCTTCACCCTTCTCCAAATAGTAAATACCGCCATTGAACTTAGGTAGTGCTGGCACGCCAAAACGTTGGCAAACTGCGGCAACATTGCCAAACCATTCACCTTGGGAAATTGTTGTTCCAACTACAGAAACCGCGCGACCTGCAAAGCGATTAAAAACAGATTCCAAGGAACCGACGCACAAACAATCTGCATCAATAAAAAGAGTCTGCTGTGCTGGCGCCAGTTTATCTAAATGCAACTTTGGAGAAAAACCTTGCCCATATTGTCCAGATTGTACTTCAATAATCTCAATATCTGATAAATCATTGGGAAGTAAATTCTTCTGGTCAGTTGCTAAAAAGAATTTAATTGAGCTATCTTTATGCCACCATTTAAAAGAGCGCGCCAAATTGACCGCCATCTGTATATAAACGGGTTTACCAGTGGCGATAGCTAAAACTGCTCTCGATTGATTTTGAGTCATTCAAATTTCCTAAAATTCTTAAGGTTAAACTTCTTGATAAAACTAGTAGCAAGTACACCAATTATCCGAGCTAGGAAGAAAATAATCGATGCTTAACACCATTTATTCTTAAGCTTAAATATTTCTGTATGAAAAAATATTGTTGACTTAAATGGGATGCTGCACTCCAGCGTTCATATTCTGGGATGGCTATTTGGGTGATAAAATCACACCATCTTACTACCAGATTTGTAAAATTAATTTCTTGACTACGGACTCGGCTATTTTCCATAATTGCTTGACGCAGTTGTTTATGATCGCGAAGACGTTTCAAAGCCGAAATTATCTCGCTAGGAGAAGTTACTTCTATATAGTCTAATTCGCTCTTTCGTTCACTTTGATAAGCAGATTCATGACCAAGAATTGCTGGTACTCCGGCTAGCCAAGAGTTGTATAATTTTGTAGCAGGTTTATGAATGTAGTCTTGCTTGTTAAATGAACGAACAGCAACAATTGCATCAATATCGCTGTAATCATTCCAACGACTTGGTGATATTACATGCCAATTTAAACCAAGAGATTGTATTTCTTCCAACCATAATGGGCTTTGAAATTCTGGGGCTAAATTTGCTACATCGCCGAAATAAGCAACATTCTCAAATAATTCGCCTCGTGTATTACTACGTGGGATTAAACCTGGTTGAGGCCAATGTGGTATATAGTAACTATCTTTAGTAATTTTTGATTGTCGATAGTTTTGTACAACGTGAAGTTGTGTCCAAGCATGAAAACCACCATCTGCTAGTAAACAAACAATTAGCAACTTTGATGTTGGTTTAAGTCGAAATGAAAGACTACCCCTAGAAGCAATAAGTATCCCTTCTTCAGGTATGACACTTGTGAGCTTGCATGGGAAACCACTAGCCCTTAGTCGAAGATAAGTTTGTAATGTCCAACTGTATATTGTAGATGTACCAAATGGTTGTAAATAAGCATCTATTTCGTTTATGTCTAAATCTGGTGGTATTTCATTATTAGGTAAATCATTCTGTGGAATGTAAAAATAAACTGGTATCATAGTTTTCATAATTTTGGTTTATAAACAACTAAAATTTGAATTAAGATTTTTTTTTATTGCTAACTCAATATTTTATCTAACGTTAATGTTAAATTATTGGTATTGAGATACATATCACCCCAAGCTAGTTTTTTACCATCGTGGTAGTTTTCACCCATTAAATACCAATAATCTAGCCCCAGTTGACTAGCTAAAGTAAAGTAACAATCTGGTCGGATACAATCTAGAGAAAATATTTCTAGTACCTGACAATTACTAGCAAATAATAAATTAGTCAAAGCTGCACCATGAGCAGAAACTATGATTTTAGCGTTACGAATAATTTTAATTTGTTCTGCTAGTGTATGCTCAGACATTTCATAGATTTGAAACCCTCTGTTTCTTAATAATTCTATAACTTCATTTTCGTTAATAATGTGGCGTTCTCTAGCATTTATTCTAGAAAGATATACATATTCTTTTGATAAACAGTCGTTATTATCATTAATAAATTTTTGTCTAACATACTCTACTGCCCATAAAGGGGAATTACCTACACTACCCGGAAGCGAAGGAACATACAGGTTTTCAAAATATATTTTATCTGTTTTTTTCATTTTAATTAATCTATCTTCTTCGATCCCCCAGTATTTGAGTGACTCAATGTGGAAACTATATAGTTTTTCAGGGACTATAAAATAGTCGATAGAGTCAATAAATTTTTCTAATAAATGGAGTCTTGGAAGACTATCCATCATCCAGTGATAATAATTACTAGAATCTGGAGTAGCTATTACTGCCGTATTAGACTTTATTTTTTCGATTTGAGTTTTAAATGTGGCAAAAGGTTTAAAAATATTTCCTTTTTTAATATCATTAGTACCGAAGTAATGGCAAAACTCATCAAATACTTTATTGTCTTTGGAGATAACATTGCCATAATCTGAAAAAACATAGGCGCCTTGAAAATAATAAAGATTTACCTCTAGATGCTTTTTGATTAATTCAGATTTAAAATAAACATTTAATTCATTATATATACTATTTGGTTTAGAATAATAAATAATATTTTCTGGATAAGCATTTATATACCAGCTACTATTTGTTTGAGTACACCAATTAGTATAATAGTTGTTTTCATTAATCCAATCTTTAGCAGAATATACAATTCCTTTTGGCATTATAAATGGAAATTGACGTAAAACGTTTTTGAGAGCTACTAATAAACTTTTCATACGACCTTTATTTATATCTAATAAAATTACTATTAAATGAGTAGTTATCAAATATTGAATCTGATAACTAACTGATCTGCAAACCCTTAGACAGGTTTATAAAAATTATGACTTCTAATTAATGATTTGCACTGAACTGTTTACCTTTAACCCAATATGACCAAACCAAGCTTTATCTAGTTGACGACCTCCATAAATTGGGGTTTCCACAACTTCTAGAGGAAAAGTTTGATCGAGAAGCTCAAATTTACTTTTTTGCAGGTCTTTTATTTGAACTTCTAATTGATATTGACCTGGTAATAAAGGTAATGAATCTATAGAAAAAGTAACCTCAGCAACTTTTCCAGCTGCAAGTAACGGAATCTCTTGAAAATCTCTAAAATTCATTCCCACTATTCTATGACCATCTAGAGAGCAAATAGAAATATAAACGTCAGGTTCAATAACATCTTCTTTACCCGAAAAAGCGACTTTTATATTAGCCAAGTCGAAAGTTTTAAGGACTGGGCTAGCAGATGTATAAACTTTAACTTCTTTAACATAAAATGATTTTGTTTCAACTTCGGTATTACTAAGATTAAAACGTTCAACATCAGCAAGATATCTATCAGTAACCTCAGTAATTTCGCCAATATCTTTGAGAGTTCCTTTTGATAAAACTAAGCCAACATTACATAGACTTCTAATGGCTGACATATTGTGGCTAACAAATAAAATAGTTCTACCTTGTTTGGCTACTTCAGACATTTTATTTAAACATTTTTTCTGAAATTGTGCATCACCTACAGCCAAAACTTCATCTATTACCAAAATTTCTGGTTCTAAATGTACCGCTACCGCGAACGCCAAGCGTACATACATCCCAGATGAATAACGTTTTACGGGTGTATCTAAAAACTTTTCTACCTCAGCGAAAGCAACTATTTCATCAAATTTTTGCTGAATCTCTGCTTTACTCATTCCAAGAATGGCGCCATTCAAGTACATATTTTCTCTACCCGTCAGTTCTGGGTGAAATCCTGTACCTACCTCTAATAAACTAGCAATTCGTCCCTTAACGTTGATACGTCCTTTTGTAGGTTCTGTAATCCGACTAAGAACTTTTAGTAAGGTTGATTTGCCTGCACCATTACGACCAATAACGCCAACTTTATCGCCTTGTTTAATGTCAAAAGATAAATCTTTAAGCGCCCAAAATTCATCTTTATGGCTTCGGGTTTTTGACTTGAATTGAGATGGGTTTAACAAAGCCTTGGTTCGATTAGTAAGTACATCGCGCAAAGATGTGTAACCACCTTCTTGCTTGTGCCCAATAACGTATTTTTTACCTAAGTTTCTAACCCGTATTACCGTATCTGACACTTGCTTTACTCCCGCCTAAATTACATCTGCAAAAGTTCGTTCCGTCTTACGGAAATACCAAATCCCACTAATGAACAATAAGACTACCAGCCCTAAAGAGAGGAAAAAACCTGGTAGATATAGTTTTGATTCGCCTCCTAAAATTGCCCAGCGAAAGCCATCAATTACTCCTACCATTGGGTTCAACGAGTAGAGCAACTGCCATTCTTCTGGAACTATAGTACTACTAAATCCAACTGGCGAGATATACAGACCAAACTGCATAATAAACGGAACAACGTAGCGGAAGTCTCTGTATTTAACATTTAGAGAGGCCAACCAAAGCCCCGCTCCCATCGAAGCAGCAAAGGCGACTCCTATAAACAATGGCAGTGTGAGAATGCGCCAAGTGGGAACATAGTTATACCATGCCATTAGTCCTAGCATAATTATTCCCGAAATTAAAAAGTCTACAAAGCAGACGACTACTGCGCTTGTTGGTACTACTAAGCGAGGAAAATACACTTTGGAAACCAAGTTAGCATTAGCAATTAAACTGTTGCTGCACTCTCCAAGCGAGCTAGAGAAGAACTGCCAAGGTAGCATTGCTGCAAACACTAAAATTGGGTAAGGGGCGCCACTTTGGGAAGGTAGTTTTGCCAATTGACCGAACACGACTGTAAACACCACCATTGTTAGAAATGGACGAATAAGTGCCCAAGCCATACCAATCACTGTTTGTTTATACCGCACGAGAATGTCTCGCCATGCTAAAAAGTAAAACAGTTCTCGGTAGCGCCATAAATCTTTCCAGTACTGCTTCTCCGCGCGTCCAGCCTCAATCACCAACTCTGGTTTTTTTGGGGTGATATCTCGATTTCTCATAGTTGACTTAACCTACAAATACAAAATCTTTCATACTTCGGCAACTATTCATGCGAGCCTGTCTACGTGTAAACTCCCCGACGGAAGGATTACCATCAGGATTAGTTACTCCTATTGCTTGTTGCCACAGATCAGAGGGTGCCAGCGATATATCAAATATTTGATTATCTAGCTTTTTGACGTAATACCATTCTGTTTTCTGACAATGTGTACACCAAAATGCTTCTAGCCATTCCCCATCTAGAGCAACTGCGGTTTGGGTTGCCACTAAAATTAAGGCATTTAAGCGGCTGACTCCCCGTTGTTGTAGTTGTCCTGGTTTGTCAACGTATAACTTATACTTTTGACTTACACTGTCGATGTAACACCCATGTATTGGACAGTAAATTGCTCTACGTTTTGAACGTTTCCGATTTTTGTCACACCTTCTCTGCACTGAGCGCCCCCCTTATCATTTAATACAAAATGGACAAGAAGAAGGTTGCGGTGGAGGGACTGAGATCAAAAAGACCGTCGAAGCCCAACTCCTAGTTATCGCAAGATATTTGAGTTTTATTTAGCTTTCCTTTAAATCTACTATTTAATACGAATATGAGCGATTTAATCAGGAATAAATCTCGTCTTATTTTGTAGATTTTCCATTTTAAATTGATAGATTATAACCAAAGTAATTACATATTTAAACACTTTTATTTATTCATCTCAATAGAATTTTGTCAATGCCTTTTTATACATTTTGGTAGGGTGGGCAGTGCCCACCTTACTCTCCCCATCGAAATAGTTTCTGCAACGCCGCTTACAGTTAAGTAATACTCTCACGTATTACCTTGAGATATTCCTTTGATATTACTTCTGGGGTAAAATTTGTCTGCAAGTACTCGCGTCCTTCCTTACCCATTTCCTCTACCAACAGAGTATTACTATTGAGCAGTCGAATGTATTCAGCTAAACCATGTCCATCACCATTTTCAAAGCTACTACCGCATTTAGCATTTTTTATTAGTTCTCTAAGATAGGAATCCTTAGAGCAAATCACTGCTACTGGTCGTCCGGCAGCTAAAGCTGGATAAAGTTTACTGGGAGCAACCAAGCTTTCCATATCCATATCTATACTGACCAATGACAAATCACAGGCTGTCAAGGAGTAAGGCAGTACCTGTTTATCTTGATACGGTAGGAAAATAAAGTTAGTTAATCCGAATAGCTCTGCTTCTTGCATAACTTCCTTACGTTTCGCACCATCTCCAATAAAGACAAACTGAATTGGTTCATCTTTAAGTTCTTTGGCTGCTTCGATAATTGTATTCATATCGTGGCAGCGTCCCATGTTACCAGAATAGAGAACGGTAAATTTATCGACTAAATTATGTTTCCAAGCAAACCAGTTCTCTTTCTTAGCGATAGGTACAATTGCTTTTGAATTCGCCCAGCTATGAATCACGTATATTTTATTTTCTATTTCTGGACAAATAGCAACAAAATTCGTTCCTTCATATTTGGACTAAGAACCACTATTTCTTTGGCTTGGCGCCAAACTCGTATATTTAGGTTCTGCCAAATTTTTGCAAGCCAGTGATTCTGGGGAATTACTTTCAAGGCAACTGCGATGTCTGGGTACAAGTCGTAGAGCAAGCAAATGTAAGGAATACGAGTACATAAATGAGCTAAATATCCCAGAAACGGTAGGAATGGCGGCGCCGTGGTTACTAGCAGTACATTACGATGACGGTAATGCCTTAGCACGTGGAGGGCAGCACGTATTACGAACAGAACCCCATTCATAGCTTTACCTCGGACTCGCTTTGGCCAAAGTTTTGAGGTACGCGAGCGCTTAACTGTAACTCCAGCTGATTTTTCAATAGCAGGAGCTTCATGAGTTTGGAACGCATACCCAGGTTGACCAGTAAAAACATCAACATCTACACCCAAAGAACCTAATTGTTTTACCAGTTCTTCAATTAGTTGCCCTGTTGCCGCAAAGTCTGGAGGAAAGAATTGAGTGATTACTGAGAGTTTAATACTGTTATAACGCTGCAAATCTAGTTTTGAGCGAGTGAATTGAGGCAACAATTTTTTTGAACCTTGACTATGCGATTTCATTACCTTTATTATCCTGTTTAAATGTTTTTACATTTAATTAATCACTATATAAATAACTCTTAAACATCTATGCTTTAAAGCATTTATGCGACTCCATCATTTATTTATCATACTAATTAAGTATTCCTAATGGAGGATATGCATCAGTAATTTTTGTCAGGAATATTAAACAATATTCTAAAATAGAATAAAGTCTAAAAAAAGTTTACTAGCACTGTTTATCAAGTTACACATAACCTATATGATAATTAAGTATTTTAAATACAATCAAAAAAACTTTTGCATAAATTCATATATTATAGAGAAATTTAAACCTCTAGTAAACAAGTAACATATATATGTTACTTACAAAACAAAACACATAATTTTCTTGAATAAAAAATATAAATAATAGAGTCTAGTATTCTGGAAAACTATACTATTATTTTTTTTATTATTAAATATATTAAAGTAGAAATGAATATCATATGATATAAATTAATCCGGAAGCAGATTGCTAACTCTAGTAGTTACTATCAGCGATTAAGAGATGCGCTATCTATTCTAACAAAAACTGATTTTAACTGTAATCTTTTTCTCTGTTTAATTTTTAATTAGAAGCGAGTTTGATAAAGGTTTTGAGATAAATTATAGCCGTACAATCGTAAACAAGCATAAATATAATGATGAGTAATTCTTCTAAGCTCTCAATTTCTAATATGGATGAGAATTTAGCAATCCAATCTCAACCAATTGTAACCCAAGCGTTAGTACTACCTGAAGGGCAAGAGAGTGTGTTGAGCTTGCGTGATTACTTCGGTATTTTAAAGCGACGTGGATTAATGATTACTGGAGTAACGACTGTATTAATAGCTGGTGTTGCTGGAATGACAATGAGGCAGAAACCAGAATATGAAGGGAATTTCCGTTTATTAGTGGAACCTCCTGTCAATAATGAAAATGCTTTATCGAATCTAACTCCAACTGAAAATAAGAATACAGTTCAACCACAATTGGATTATGAAACACAAATCCAGATTCTCAAAAGTCCCAAATTGATAAAAGAGGTTGTTAGTCAACTGCAAGTTTCTCATCCAGAAATTGACTATGATACTCTGACTCAATCTTTAACAGTAACTCGTTTGGGCGAAACCAAGATTATAGAAACTCGCTACAAAAGTAAAAATTCTGAAGAAGTCAAACAAGTACTGGATAAACTAGCTAGTACTTACCTCAAGTATAGTCGTGAGCAAAGGCAAACGAGGCTGCGTCAAGGAGTACAATTTGTAGAACAACAGCTAAAACCTCTACAAAGTCGAGTTGCTCAGTTACAAAAAGCCCAACAAATATTTCGTCAAAAGTACAGCTTTTATGACCCTAATACTCAAACAGCAGAAATTAGCGCTCGCGTTAAAAATTTATCTGAACAAAGACTCGTGATAGATCAAAAATTGGCAGAAGCCAGGTCTAACTTTGCTAGCCTTAAGGGAGAGCAAGGACAATTAGCAATTCTTAAAGATGCACCTGTATATCAGCAGCAACTAATTGAACTAAGGCAATTAGATGCAAAAATAGCTGCTGAGTCAGCCCGTTTCGTAGATGACAGTCCAACTATTTTGACACTTAAAGAAAGAAGACAGAATTTGTTGCCTTTACTACAACAAGAAGCCAAGCGCTTTCTAAGTATAATATATGCCTCGGCTGCGACTCAAGTTAAAACTTTAGAGTCACAAAGTCAAGAACTAGCCGCATCTGAGCAGCAACTACTAAAAAAACAAGATGAACTACCTGCACTAACAAGACAATATAACGAATTACAGCGGCAATTGCAAGCTGCAACCGATAGCCTAAACCGCTTTCAAGCCACGCGCGAAACTCTACAAATTCAAGGAGCGCAAACAGAGCTTCGTTGGGAACTGGTTCAACCACCTACAAAACCAATTGATACTGTATCACCAAATATTCCACGTAATTTGATTCTAGGATTTGTCGCAAGCTCTTTACTCGGAGTTGGCGCCGGCTTACTGTTGGAAAAGCTCGATGAAAGATATCATAGTGTTAATTCTGTCAAGGATAAAGTTCCCTTACCATTGCTAGCGACTATTCCTACAGAGAGTCGAGTCAAAAAACTCAGAGAACCCGAAGAATCTGGAAGATTTGTTGAAGCTTTACGGGTATTGCACACAAATATTCAGTTAATTGGTAACGAAAGCTCAATTCGTTCTTTGGTGGTTAGTTCATCTATCGCTGGAGAAGGAAAATCAACAGTAGCTTTCCACTTAGCTCAAATTGCTACATCTATGGGTTTACGTGTATTACTCGTGGATGCAGATTTGCGAAATTCCAAAATTCATTCTCTGTGCGACATAGATAACGAACAGGGACTAACTGATTTAATTTCTACAAAAATGCCGATTAAAGAGGCAATTCAGAAGTTACCTTATGGAGGCCAACTATCTGTAATTTCTTCTGGCTCCCAAGTTTCTGACCCTGCTAATTTGCTGTCATCCACAGCGATGAAATGCTTGATGGCAGAGTTACATAAAAGTTTTGATTTAGTAATCTATGATACTCCTCAAATGGAGGGGCTTGCTGATACTAGCCTACTCACACCTCATGTCGATGGTGTTTTGTTGGTGACGAGAATACATAAAACAGAGCGCCCGTCTTTGATGAAAACTTTAGATAATTTAAGGATTGGACGGGTAAATGTTTTGGGTTTGGTAGTTAATGGTATTTAAACTGATCCCCCAACCCCCCGCGAATTCGCAGGGGTTGAGGCGATTATTTCATTTTGAAATTCTTGAATAAATATGGCATGATAATACCAGTTAATAAGCTTGATACAACAACTGTTATTCCTAATGGTATTTGAACTTGTGCTAATGACAGAAATAATAATAAACCAATTACTGTACCAAATACTACCTGTTTAATAAAGTTTACTGGGTCACGTAGTAATTTCCCTTTGAGAAATAGCCGCGTTGCAAACCATGCTATCTCTAACATTTTTCCTCCTTCAAAATTTTAGTTTAAGTGTGTAAGTATATTTAATACCGAAAGTCCTATCAGCATTGTTGGTATGACTCCTGCTGGTCCAAAAAATCCTCCTAATATTGCAGAGAGTTCGTAGCCTAAGTCTTTTCTGGCTAGTAATAAACCACCTATGGCGCCTCCTACCATTGAGACTATAATGGCTACAATTAACCAGACTAGTCCTGTAAAAAAGTTGATGTCGCCTACTGCTAAACTGGTTAGCAGTTTGTTTATTAGCGGGTCGTTGATAATTTCTTCCATTGTTTTTCTCCTTTGAGTTATGAGTGCTGAGTTATGAGTGCTGAGTGCTGAGTGCTGAGTTATGAGTTATTTTATTTCACTCCTAACTCCTAACTCCTAACTCCTAACTATATTTGAATTTCTAAAAGTGCTTGAGAAACTATTTCTGCTTGCTCGGTTTGTTGGTGTTGAGTGAAAATTGAAAGTGCTTGCTGATAGTTTTCGCGCGCTTGTGTCAAGTTTTTGGGGTTTCCTAGTTCTGGGTGTTCTAGGTTATCTGGAATGTTTGATAGAACGTTGGCTTTGTTGGCAATGGTGTTCGCATATTCAAGCGGTGTGTCGTATGAGTTGCGGACTTTTAATGCTTCGTTATAGCAAGCGAGCGCGCGCAGGTTATTCTCGACTGGATGCGAACTAGGTAGATACTGAAGTGCGTTGCCTAAGTTATTTTGGAGCATAGCATATTCGCGCTTGTGGTCTATCAAGTTGATGTGCTTGAGTGCTGTTTCAAATGATTGAACTGCTAAACCGTGCTGTAGATACTCTTTCTCTGATGACAAAGGCATTGAAAGGTATGCAATCGCTATATTATTGTGTAATATCGCGTACTCTTGTGGAAATTCCTGCCAAGTAAAGACTTTTAATGCTGCTTGATATGCTTTAATGCTGTCGGTAATGCGCGCTAAGTTATGGTTTGCTAACGACTGCAATACTAACCCTAAATTCATTTGAACTTCTGCGACTTCTTGCGGGATGTTTTCCGCTAACATTACTGTCAAAGCTTCTTCATAAGACTCTTTGGCTTGTAAAAGTATATCTGTCCCTGCTGTTGGTATCGCTTGTAAGGCGCCTGCCATTCCTACTTTTGCTCTTGCTTTGAGTAAAGGATAATCGTTATTACATAACTCATATGCTTGATAGTACAGTGATACAGCCGAGCGCAAATCTTTTGGTGTTTTAGGCGCCTTGTGACAACCCTGTGCCAATTCGATAAGCATTACTATCTTTTCTTCGGTTGTTGCATCGGATGCTATCGCTTCCATTGCCGCTTTGACTGTGGAATCTGTAATACTAAAGGACATGACGGCTACTTATGCGTGATTGTGTGAGGTAAGTTGAGAAGGTTTAATAAACAGTTATCCTTGCCGTGAAACCTAGTTTATCACCTCAATCAATATATAGATTTGGTTAACAATTAATAGTTAACAGCTAACGTTTATGACGATTCTAATTATCAAAAATTTTCCGCAAAATACATCTATTCTCAATATAAAACAATTTTTTTATAAATTTATATAGGTCTTTTACAAATCTTTTTTAGTTCATTAGTGTCATTATTATTAATAAAAAAAGTTTTTAATGAACACTTTACATAATTTTGTTTTTTTCAATCAAGATACACTAAAAAAAGTATTTAATCCAATACAATACAATTATCACTAGCAAAGTCACGAAACCGGGTTTTTACCCAAAATTGTTGTTTTTATTACAAGATATCGATAAAGAAACCGGGTTTTTACCTAAAATTGTTGTTTTTATCACAAGATATCAATAAAAAACCCGGTTTCTGGTAAACAATCGGAAAGTAGATAACAGATGACTAACGTATTATGGCTGCAAGGTGGCGCCTGCTCCGGAAATACCATGTCTTTTTTAAACGCAAGTGACCCTACAGCTTGTGATTTGATAGCTGACTTTGGTATTAATTTACTTTGGCATCCATCGCTAGGGCTGGAGTTAGGTGAGAACCTTCAAACATTGTTGTGGAATTGTGTGTTGGGTAACACACAATTGGACATTTTGGTGTTTGAGGGTTCGGTTGTTAATGCACCAAATGGTACTGGTGAGTGGAACCGTTTTGCAGACCGTCCAATGAAAGACTGGTTAGCTGATTTATCTAAAGTTGCTAACTATGTTGTAGCTGTCGGTGACTGTGCAACTTGGGGAGGTATACCAGCTATGGCGCCTAACCCTAGCGAATCAAAAGGTTTACAATTCCTTAAGCGCTCGCATGGTGGATTTTTAGGTAAAGATTTTAAAGCAAAATCAGGATTACCTGTAATTAACATCCCCGGTTGCCCTGCTCACCCGGATTGGATAACTCAAATTTTAGTGGCAATAGCTACTGGACGTATTGGTGACATTGCCTTCGATGAACTTAATCGTCCGCTAACTTTCTTCAAGACTTATACTCAAACTGGATGTACCCGTAATATCCACTTTGCTTACAAAGCTTCTACAGGTGAATTTGGTCAACGTAAAGGTTGTTTATTTTATGACCTTGGCTGTCGTGGACCCATGACTCATTCTTCTTGTAACCGCATTCTCTGGAATCGTGTATCTTCAAAGACGCGCGCGGGAATGCCTTGTATTGGTTGCACTGAACCTGAGTTTCCTTTCTATGACCTCAAACCAGGAAGCGTCTTTAAAACGCAAACGCTTATGGGCGTACCAAAAGACTTACCACCAGGTGTAAATAAAACTGGCTACGCAATATTAACAATGGTGTCAAAAGACACGATGCCTGAGTGGGCTGAAGAAGACTTTTTTACTGTTTAGTGGAACAGATTATGCAACGGATGTAACGGATGTAACGGATATACAATAAATGACATCCGTTACATCCGCTTTTATCCGTTGCCAGAAATTACAAACTAGAGAAGAAAACAATGGGGACTCAAATATTAGATATTTCACCTGTTGGTAGGGTGGAAGGTGATTTAGATGTTCGGGTTGAAATAGAGGATGGACAAGTTGTTAACGCTTGGACACACGCTGAACTTTTTCGCGGTTTTGAAGTAATTCTACGCGGTAAAGACCCTCAAGCTGGGTTGATTGTAACACCTCGCGTTTGTGGAATTTGCGGCGCCTCTCATTTAACGAGTGCAGCATGGGCGCTTGATACTGCTTGGGGGACAGAGGTTCCACGTAATGCTATTTTGGCGCGCAACCTGGGACAATTAGCTGAGACGTTGCAAAGTATACCACGTTATTTCTATGGACTGTTTGCAATTGACTTGACGCACGAAAAATATCGTCATAGTCCTTATTACCCAGAAGCAGTTAAGCGTTTTTCTGCTTTTACAGGAAAATCTTACGAAAAGGGTATAACGCTTTCTGCAAAACCTGTAGAAATTTATGCGCTTTTTGGTGGACAGTGGCCACACTCCAGTTACATGGTACCAGGGGGTGTGATGTGCGCCCCAACTTTAACTGATGTAACACGCGCTTGGTCGATTTTAGAGTTTTTCCGACGTAATTGGATTGAGGAGGTGTGGCTGGGGTGTTCGTTGGAACGGTATGAAGAAATTCGTACCTACGATGATTTTATGGCTTGGTTGAATGAAAAGCCCGAACACTGGAATTCTGATTTGGGATTATATTGGCGAATGGGTTTAGATATTGGACTCGACAAATTTGGCGCCGGTGTTGGAAGGTATATCAGTTGGGGATATTTACCACACGAAACTAAATATCAAAAACCCACTATTGAAAATCGAAATTCGGCGATGATTATGAAGGGTGGTGTGTACGACAGCTTTAGTGATACTCACACTGCCATGAACCAAGAGTTTGTACGTGAAAATATGACTCATTCTTGGTACGAAGAAAGCGAAACTGATATTCACCCTCTCGACCGCACTACCAAACCAAGTCCTAATAACAAGAAAGACTTTAATAACGCTTACTCTTGGTCAACTGCCGTACTGCATCAAAACCAAGGTAGACTCGAAGCTGGACCTCTAGCTCGTCAACTTGTTGCAGGTGGTAAACACGGTGAGTCTTGGCAGCATCGCGATGAATTTATTCTTGATGTTTTTAAGAAAATGCGTGGCGCCAATGTTCACCTCAGACAACTCGCACGGATGCACGAAATCGTTAAACTTTATCGTCAAGCTGAACACTGCCTGCGCGAATTTCGTCTTAACGATGATTGGTACATTAAACCTACTGAAAAAGATGGACGTGGTTGGGGCGCTACTGAAGCAGCACGCGGCGCCTTATGTCATTGGATTGATGTTCAAGGTGGCAAAATTAAAAACTACCAAATTATTACACCTGGTAACTGGAACATTGGACCACGCGATAGTCAAGGAATGCGCGGTCCCATTGAAGAAGCTTTAATTGGTACCCCAGTTCAAAACCCTACTGACCCAATAGAAGTTGGACATGTTGCACGTTCTTTCGACTCTTGTCTTGTTTGTACAGTTCATGCTCATGATGCGAAAACAGGTGAGGAACTAGCGCGCTTTAGAACCGCCTAATTTAAGCATTGAGTTACTTAGGTATTTCAAAAAATTTAATTCTTCTGTATTGTGGAATGGGCATCCTTGCCCGTTCTATTCCAAGGGTACAGGCGCCACTTCTAAAATAAGGACTAACCGTAACCAGTAGTACTATTCAATCAGGATTCTATTTGTTTAAATATATACTCATTTTTTAAATAAAAATCCGACTTTAGCTCAATATAAGTACTGAATTTCTGGGGTTTAATAATTAAATTATACTAATTTAAGCATTAACTTACTTCAAGTCAGGCAATTTGGTACTACTGGTTTGCGTTAACCAGTAGTACTCGTACAGGCGCCACTTCTAAAATAAGGACTAACCGTAACCAGTAGTACTATTCAATCAGGATTCTATTTGTTTAAATATATACTCATTTTTTAAATAAAAATCCGACTTTGGCTCAATATAAGTACTGAATTTCTGGGGTTTAATAATTAAATTATACTAATTTAAGCGTTAAGTTACTTAAAATATGACATCTTGTTCAAGTCAGGCAATTTGGTACTACT
>NZ_RSCL01000005.1:270738-270856 GCF_003991905.1 Dulcicalothrix desertica PCC 7102
AACTTTGGCTCAATATAAGTACTGAATTTCAAGGATTAAATAATTAAATTATACTAATTTAAGCGTTAAGTTACTTAAAATATGACATCTTGTTCAAGTCAGGCAATTTGGTACTACT
>NZ_RSCL01000005.1:270866-271061 GCF_003991905.1 Dulcicalothrix desertica PCC 7102
ATATGACATCTTGTTCAAGTTAGGCAATTTGGTACTACTGGTTTGCGTTAACCAGTAGTACTCGTGCAGGCGCCATTTCTAAAATCAGGATTAACTGTAACCAGTAGTACTATTTAATCAGGATTCTATTTGTTTAAATATATACTCATTTTTTAAATAAGAATCCGACTTTGGCTCAATATAAGTACTGAATTT
>NZ_RSCL01000005.1:271071-356031 GCF_003991905.1 Dulcicalothrix desertica PCC 7102
GGTTTGCGTTAACCAGTAGTACTCGTGCAGGCGCCATTTCTAAAATCAGGATTAACCGTAACCAGTAGTACTATTCAATCAGGATTCTATTTGTTTAAATATATACTCATTTTTTAAATAAAAATCCGACTTTGGCTCAATATAAGTACTGAATTTCAAGGATTAAATAATTAAATTATACTAATTTAAGCATTAAGTTACTTAAAGTCAGGCAATTTAGTACTACTGGTTTGCATCAACCAGTAGTACTATACACCTCTGTGTACTCTGTGCCTAATAAGGTAAATATACTTACATGGCTACACAGGCAGGATGCCTGTGCTACAAGATGTTAAATTGGTAATATTCTAAAAGTTAGAATTACAATTTTTATCTTGACAAATTAAAAAAAATATACAGGTTTGCAGAAAATACAGAAAATCAAATTTGAATGATTAAAAATGGTATTTGATATTAGGGATTAGGCATCGGTAAGACAAATATTAACATCAAAAGCAAATTATAATCCAAAAGGAAAACTTGTGTCTAAATTAGAATTACATCCTTATCTCTCTCGTTTGAGTAATGAAGCACTCAAAGAATTTACCGAGTGGTGCGTGCTAGAACAAGCAGCAGAAGCAGGGTTTGAATTGATAACTGATAATAGTAAGTTAGTTGGTCTTGAAGCGCCATATTATATAGAAGAACTTGTAGACCAGTTTATTCAAGCGACAAGAAATACTATTGAAGGGGGTATGGCAGCTCTTGCAGCAGGTACACAAGCAGATAGTCACGGACTACAAGGAATACCAATAGTTGTTGATTTTATTTCGCTTTATATTAAATATTTAGTTCCCAAAGGTCCAAAAAATCTTCTAACTGTCGATGAAAAATTAGCCCAAGCTGAACAACAACAGTTTGATAAGTTAGGTGAAATCGCCAAGAAGTACAATATTTCCCTGTAAAATACCAGTTTAGGCGCCCGAAAACTCATCGACAGGCGCCGTAAATACAATAAAACAGTGTAATATTGTAAAATATAATAACTTCTTATCTGGTGTCTACCTAGCATACAAAACACACGACATCGTGATAGCATTCCCTGACATATTATTGGGGAATGGGATGCAATGGCTACAGTATGGTTAATTAGACACGGAGAAAGCGAAGCAAATTCCGGATTACCTACCGACGACCAGGTTAATATCAAGTTAACCGAAAAAGGACATCAGCAAGCGAGACAAATTGCTGTGTACATAGAGCAGCAACCCTCATTAATCGTTACTTCGCCATTTCTGCGAACTAAACAAACCGCTCAACCGAGTATCGAACGCTTTGCCTCAACTCCACATATCGAGTGGCAAGTGCAAGAATTTAATTATTTAGCGACCGCACGACGCAAAAATACCACTCTCGCTCAACGAATTCCAATGGCTGACGAATACTGGCAACGATATGACCCTTTTTACGTTGACGGTGACGGCGCAGAGTCATTTGCCGAAATGGTGAGTCGTGTAAATAACTTAAAGAAGCAAATTCAAAATCTTGATGAAGGGTTTGTAGTTGTATTTACTCACGGAATGTTTATGCGAGCTTTT
Organism: Dulcicalothrix desertica PCC 7102; assembly: GCF_003991905.1. Lineage (GTDB taxonomy): Bacteria > Cyanobacteriota > Cyanobacteriia > Cyanobacteriales > Nostocaceae > Dulcicalothrix > Dulcicalothrix desertica. The sequence goes on from NZ_RSCL01000005.1 coordinate 272,649, forward strand.
TTATGGTCGCTGTTATTCAATGATATTGAAGCTAGTGTCGAGGGTATGCAACAAGTTAGAATTTTACTCGATTTATTCAAAATTCCTAATGGTGCGATTTTAAAATTATTTAACCGTAATCAGGAAATTTGGATGAATGGCGTACAAACTTCGCATCTGGTAAATTTAACTGCTTTAAGTAATGTAGATTAAGTTGATGTTAAATATGTTAGCAATAATTGGTTGCGGAAACCTAAACCGCAGTGATGACGGTGTTGGTGTAATAGTTGCCCAACGCTTGCAACAGTATTTAATTCAAAACCCTAATTCTAACGTGCGTGCTTACGATTGTGGTACTGGTGGAATTGAGGTGATGTTTCTTGCCCGTGGCTGTACTCAATTGATAATTATTGATGCTAGTTCAATTAAAGACCAACCAGGCGCCGTATATAAAGTTCCTGGAGAAGAATTAGCAGCAGTACCAAATCGTGGCTATAGTTTGCATGATTTTCGTTGGGATAACGCTATTGCATCTGGGCGCCAAATTTTTCAAGATAGCTTTCCACAAGATGTAACTGTATACTTAATCGAAGCAGCATCGCTTAATTTTGGGTGGGAGTTAAGTCCAGCAGTACAACGAGCAGCAGATTTTGTGTTTGAGGAGATAGTTAAAAGTTTGTAGCCCCACCCTTTCTTCGCGTTTATGCACCTTCTTTATATTCTCTATAAACTCCTAATTCATCAACACGCATTTCAAAAGGTAGTCCTTGACCTTCAGGTGGACAAACACGGATTTTTGCACTAGTTACCACTTGTTTGAGTAATTTGGCCATTGGTACCATTTTTCGTAAAACCTGCCAATTAGTAATTTGGTCAGGACACTCAACAACTAAAGTTAAAACACCCGAAATTGTAGTTACATACCATCTACATGCTGATAACAAATCTATGATGGTTCGGTCGCAACCATTATAGAAATATTTACCTATAGAATGCTCTAATTGCTGACGTAAAATAATATCTGCTGAGGTGAGTTGAACTGGATGCGAATCGTCGTGGTTAAAAAAGTTTCTTGCCATTGTACTTACTTTTAAGGTTTGATATTCGTCTAAATACACCCTTTGATTTTTTTTAAATGAAAATATTTAGTTTTAATTTCAGCAAAAAATGCTTCAATTGCTTTACACATGAAATAAGATTCTATTCATTTATAGCAGCGCTCACTCCATATATTTTGTTCAAGATAATCAAATAAACTAACAAAATATTTACAAAATATATATTCGTTTTGCGTAGGTAGATTACCTTATTTCATAAATAGCTGTTAAATATTCATGCACTTACTATTTCAATACAGCTAGACAATATAATAAAGGCAACTAATCAAAAAAAAGAATCCAATGATACTATTACATAGTTAAAAAAGATTCTTTTTGATTTGAGACATAGATATATGTTTTACTACTAGAGAATTATTTGCAGGTATATAGATAATCATTGCTTGCAAATACATTACCTGCGTGTTCAATCTTCATATAAGCTTTATATTGGTTTATATCTTTAATCTCTGTCTATCGATAGATTTAGAGACATTCAAAGAAAGATATTATGGTTAGTAGTAGTAAAAACTTTAAACAAGTTACCCCCTTTAGTGAATACGGAGGGGTGAAAATTAATTAAGAATATTTTTCATCTATTTTCCAAATAAAAACTCCTATTGAGTAAATCGCAAAGCTTTATAAGCATTATTACTGTCTTGGTTTCGAGCATTCGCATCTGCACCCGTATCAATTAATTCTTTGTAATCCAATACAACCATTTTGACCTGGCTTGTTTAAGTCAAGGTTATCGAATTCTTTAGTTATCAACCAATATTCTGTTGTTTCGGTTAATTTGTACAAAATGCATGTAGCTCCATGCATTTTTACCTAGTTGTTGATGTCTTTTTACTTACCAATACAAAATATGTAGAGGGACAAGGCGCCTCTACATAATTCGATACACAGTGTTTTAGATTTTAGGTTTTAGAATTAGTTGTCAGTAGTGATTAATTCAAACATTAGACAGTTTGTGCAACTGCGGATGTAGGAGGTGTGGTACCTGCTTGCTCTGCAAATAGTTCGCGTGCGGTTTTTTCTGGTTTTGGCGCCCCATAATAACCAGCTTCGCATTCGAGTTCGTCAACTAAGTCCCAAGCCTCGATAGCTCTTTTGGAGTCTGCACCATAGTTAGCGGTAATTGAGCGCGCGTCGGAGACTGCTTTGTGCAGTTCTTTTTGTAAGAATATCAATTTTGGTTTTTCGACGAAGTTACCTTTGGTAAGAATATCGGTGACAGAGATAATACCAAGAAGTGTACCTTGAATAACAGGAGCGCGTCGTATTCCTGTATTCGCAAACAATCGAGCAACATACTCCAGGTCAAGGTCAGGATTGACGATGACACAAGGTTTGGTCATGATGTCATAAATATGAGTTCTTTGAGGGTCTTTGCCATGAGCAACAACTTTATATGCGATGTCTGTTTCGGTTACAATACCGTAAGCATCACCATCATGACGAGGTTCTACAATCAAAGCGCGTAACCCTTTTAATCGCATTAATTGCACAGCTTCTGCAACGTTAACAGAACCACGAATGGTTGCTACATCTTGGGTCATAATATGTTTAGCTCGCATAAAACATGCTCCTTAAATTACGGTTAGTAAGCAAGTAAATGAGTAAAAGTTTTGAACAGAATCAAACTACTATTTTACAAAGGCTTAAATTGGTGTAACGCCTATAAATACTGACTTTCACAGGAGGAGATTTACGCAATATATATCTTAAGCTTCCCGATAGTTATGGATTTTGACTCCCTATTTATCAGATATATAGAGTGGCTTGAACCTGTCAACATTTAGTCAACACTGATATTTTTGTTTCAGCTTTTTAGCTCCAACCTTGCTCACCTTTTTATCCTATCATCATTTTTTTTTTGAATTATAAATAATTTCTGAATATTCGCCTGCTATCACATTTCTTTTTTTGGAGTCTATTTTTTAAGAAAATATTACTAATTTAGTAAATAATTATTAATACTTGCCCTAAATAAATATTGTATATTTAGCAAACAGAAACCGGGTTTCTTATTGATATCTTGTAATAGAAATCAAGATTTTGCGTAGAAACGCGGTTTCTAGGGTGAAATTAAAAATGTGGATTATACCATTTTTGTCAAAATAGTAATACTGTTCTACTGATAGTATTTATTTTTTAAAAAATTATTCCTTTGGGTACATTTATCAAAAACGGTAGCTAATTACTCTACAAATAGTTACCTGTTTACATCCTCAATGGTGAAAGTCAACGGAATTAAACCACAGCTTCAAACTTGTTGTGTTGCGAAAGCTAGACGCTTCAAGGTTTTTATTGATTACAAATTTCAAGCAACTACCTGGACTCACACGAGGGTTTAATGCCGTAAGGTATGTTCCAGTATCGCTTAAAGTCCACCTTTTTTAATGAGTAACCTGAGAATGAGTAACGTCCAAGCAACAGTTGCAGCTTCTGAAAACACCTTTCACGTAGAAGGGTACGAAAAAATCGAATTTACCTTCAATATTCTAGATGGGGTATTCGATATTGCAAATCCAGAACTAGCAGACAAGTATAGAAGTTTCGGTCGTTGTTTGGCAGTTGTTGACCATAATGTTAATCGACTTTATGGTAGTCGTATTAAAGAATACTTTCAACACTATGACATCGACTTGACCATCTTTCCAATTTGGATAGAGGAAACCACCAAAAACATGGAGTCGTTTGAGAAAATCACTGATGCATTTTGTGATTTTGGCTTAGTTCGCAAAGAACCCGTGCTAGTAATTGGTGGTGGTTTAGTGCAAGATGTAGCGGGATTTGCGTGCGCTTCTTACCGTCGCAGCTCTAATTACATCCGTATTCCTACTACGCTAATTGGTTTAATTGATGCAGGTATTGCGATTAAAGTCGCAGTTAATCATGGAAAATTAAAGAATCGTTTAGGCGCCTATCATGCACCAAAACAGATTTTCTTAGATTTCTCGTTTCTAGCTACGCTTCCTACCGCACAAGTTCGTAATGGAATGGCGGAGCTAGTCAAAATAGCGGTTGTCTCTAACTTAGAAGTATTCGAGTTATTGGAGAACTGGGGCGAAGATTTACTATCAACACACTTCGGATATGTAAACGGTTCCAAAGAATTGCTAGAGGTTGCCCGTAAGGTTAATTACGAGTCGATTAAAACAATGTTGGAATTAGAGGCGCCTAATCTCCACGAAATTATGCTCGACCGTATAATTGCATACGGGCACACATGGAGTCCAACATTCGAGTTGGTGCCATCAGTTCCTTTACTGCACGGTCATGCAGTCAATATTGATATGGCACTTTCTGCCACCATTGCCGAGCGTCGTGGATACATTACTAGCTCAGAGCGCGACCGTATTCTCGGATTAATGAGTCGAATAGGTCTTGCACTCGACCACCCTTTACTCGATATTGAATTGCTTTGGCAGGCAACCCAGTCTATTACTTTAACTCGTGATGGTTTATTGCGCGCTGCGATGCCAAGACCAATTGGTAGCTGTTATTTTATGAATGACCTTGGTCGTGATGAACTAGAAGAAGCACTTGCAGAACACAGACGTTTATGTGCTGACTATCCGCGTGCAGGTGCAGGTGTAGACCAATATATTGACTGTGCCGAAAATAGTAACCTTACAACCGAACCCGCATTAGTTGGCAACAGATGATGAACGGATGTAACGGATAATTTATTTGTTCTATGAAACAACTTATCCGTTACATCTGTTGTATCCGTTGCAAGAGTTGATTTGTAATCGGCAAACTATCCACTACCATAGATAGGCACAGCAGTATCATGTAATAAATTGAGTATGTAAAAAGATTATGCGCTGTTGTTTGATTATTGGGGTTTTCTAATACAGCCCAAGCTTTCTGGAGAAAAATTGCTCCCAAGATAAAAGCGGCACACATATAAAAGGCGCCTGTAATTTGTAATGGGTCATACATTAAAAATGTACTGAGAATTAATAAGACTGTGTATGTAAATATTTGGCGCCCGGTTTCAATATTTCCAGAGACAGCAGGAAGCATCGGTATACCAACTTTGGCGTAGTCGTCGCGCAGTGTTAATGCGAGTGCCCAAAAATGTGGTGGTGTCCACAAAAACAAAATTAAAAATATCCACCATGCTGTTGAGCTTATTGTTCCTGTAACTGCTGCCCAACCAACTAAAGCACTCATTCCACCAGCGGCGCCGCCAATTACAATGTTTAATGGAGTATGACGCTTGAGAAAATGCGTGTAAACCACCACATAAAATACAATACCCAGCATTGCCAGCAGCGCACTAAATAAATTTACAAATGCTGCAAGTAAATAAAAAGAAGCGGCAGCAAGTACAATTCCAAAAATTAACGCATGAATTGGTTCTATTTTCCCCGATGGTATCGGTCGATGCCGTGTGCGTTCCATCGAATAATCAATATCGCGGTCATAAATACAATTTAGCGTTTGCGCGCTAGCAGATGCTAATGTACTACCAGTTAGCGTCCACAGTAACAACATGGGGTCAACTTTACCACTACTTGCAATCCACATACTCGCCGCCGTTACCACTAATAACAATGGAATGATACGTGGTTGTGTTAGCTCGTAATAGTGAGCGATAACTGACAGGATATTTCCATGCTCGCGCGCAATACTTATGCGTACCATTTACTGATTCCTCATATACAAACAGTCATTTCTCATAATTCTTATATTTATTAATACTTCCTTTTTCTGGTAGTTCTATTAAAGTTACCTAACAATTTAATAAAGTGGAATCTATGCTTGTGTATAAATACCTAAATACTTAAGAATAGCTTTGTTTCTAATGCATTCAAAATTTTTCATATACAGTAAGGGTTTGAGGCATGATCTGTACATTAAATAAATACAGTTGATACAGTTTTTTTATATATTCTATAACCAAGCTAAATAGTTATTTATTACTTTACTCATTTATCTTAAGTACGCTTACCAAAATTGTTATGCTGAATGCTGCACTCAGAATGAAACATAGCTTAATATAGGCTTAACTTGTAACAATGTTAATATAATTAATTTTTTCAAAAGTCAAATTCGCTACAAAATTAAAATTTTATAAAAATGTTAGCGTTTAATTAAATAAAACTTATGTTATTATAGTTATTAGTTATAGATAAATAAGAAGAAACCCGGTTTCTATGGCAAAAAAAAGCCATAGCTTGATTAAGCTATGACTATAAAAAATAAGCCAACGTAAGAACACAATCAAAAACACAAAATAAAAATATCAGTGATTACACTAATAACTTAAACAAGGTAAGGTTCTTGATGGGTTTTGATAGTGCAGTTAGAACGAGGATAGGTAACACAAAGAAGTGCGAAACCTTTAGACATTTGCTCGTCGTCCAGGAAAATTTGGTCAGACTGGTCTACTTCACCTTCAACTATTTTGCCCACGCAGCTAGAGCAAGAACCAGAGTGACATGAAAAAGGTAATTCGATACCAGCTTCTTCGGCGCCATCGAGGATGGTAGTATCTTCATCAACTTCGATAACTGTGTCGAGTTCTTCTTTTTTGTTGATTAATCTAACTTGATAGGTAGCCATTTCACGTTTTCCTTAAAGTAAAAAAAGTTGACAAGTTATATCCGTGCATTGATTGACTAATAGCTATTTTTGAATCAGCTACTAGCAATCGATGCGGGATGGTTTATGTACAAGGTGTTCCCTTGGGAGTGCAATCACCTGCGCTGAATGATTTACCGCAGCTGCAAGTATTTGTGGCATTTGGATTTGTAAATTTGAAACCGCTCTCAATCACGCCTTCAACAAAATCGATTACCATCCCTTCTAATAACGGTGCGCTTTTGGCATCAAGGTAAATAAGCACATTACCTTGCAATAGAACGACATCATCGGGTTTGGGTGACGAAGTGACTTCCATTCCGTATTCGTAACCATTACAACCACCGTCTTTTGCTGAGACGCGGATACCTTTGTTTGTAGGCGCCTTACTATCTGGTGTCGAACCAAGCAAAAACGTGCGTAAACGTGATTCTGCTTTTTCTGTTAAGGTAACTGCCATCAATCCTCCTAGTTGTCTAGACTTATTTACAATTGCTGGTAGTTTCTACTTGTTTAGAACAAGAGTAGCGCCACGGTGCATTATTTCCGCATACTGGACATTCACGGTCGCGATACGAACGTCGTTTGGCAAACTCCATTCGGTGTAGGTCTATTGTCAACAGTTGGGATAGCAAAGGTTGACTAAACCCTGTAATTAATTTCACCGCTTCCAGTGCAGTTAAACATGCGAGTGTTCCCGAAACGGCGCCGAGAACTGAAAACGCGCGCTTATCCCAAACAGGTTTTTCAGGGAACAAACACGATAAACAAGGGGTCACACCAGGAATAATGGTAGTTAAATAAGCCTCCATTCCATCCATTGCCGCTTCAACCATTGGCTTACGCCAGCGCACGCACGCTTCGTTGAGCAAATCGCGTTCTGCAAAGTTGTGCGCGCAGTCGAGTGCCATATCAGCAGATTGCACCAAAGAGTCCACGTTGTCTTTTGTGATGTAATCGAAGACCGCTTCTATTTGCACATCAGGGTTGATAGCTTGGAGCGTTTCCTTCGCTTTGAGTACTCTTGGCTTGTTGACCCAATCATCCGTCATTAAAACTTGACGGTTCATATCATCAAGCCGCAAGTCACCACCTCGAACTAAAATCAGCTTTCCAACGCCTGCAACAGCCAGATATAATGCTGCTGTACCGCCTAGTCCTCCCACACCCGTAACTAGTACTGTGGCTGACTTGAGGCGCTTCTGTGCCATTTCGCCAAAGTTAGGAAGCATCATTTGGCGCCGATAACGTTCCAATTCGGTAGGCGTTAGGTCAATCACTTTGTACCTCCTAATCAGACGTGATTTCTGTCAGCGTGACTACATTTTTAGGCTTCTGATTAAACACTTTGAACAGCTTTTGTTCTTGAGGTGTCGAGTCAAGGAAAACCTCATAAGCTTTATTTAATGCAGCGCTATATAAATCGAGTTTTTCTGCAAAGCTCAAACTCGGATTTTGTTCGTCTATTTCTTTAATGTATAAAGAAAACTTTTTCAGAATATGTAAACGGTTAACATTTACAAGTTTTGCGTCGTAGGGAAGCTCAAAAAACTTAAAATATTCTTCCGCGTCAGAAATTTTTTTAAAGGTTTCAAAATCTTTACTCATTATCCCTTCTCCATCTGTTTTAGTTGTTGCTTCATTTCATCTAATTTGCGAAAAATCTTATATGTTTCTGCTGCAACATCCATAAGTTGCTGGTAATTTGTCGGCAAACCCTCAGCTAAGTCATGTAAATCCATTTTCATTTGACCAGCTTTACTATTTAGGCGCCTAATTTGTGTCTTTAATTCTTCTACATCTACACTAGCTTGAGTCATTCACACCTCCCTACTCAGCACTCAGCACTCAGCACTTTCTACTCTTAAAGCTTTGCGACTTCTGCGAATTGCTTGGCTATATCTACGGCTTTTGTAACTAGCTTCTCACCTTCTTCGGCGGTTTTGTCTAGAGAATCAAAACCAAAGCGATGAGCGTCGCGCATTGTTTTACGAATTAGAATGAGATGACCTGCAAAAACTAATATCCAGCCAAAACCTTCATGATTTATATCTACGACGACTTGCGATAAAAATCCTGTTTCTTTTTCAATACAGGCAGCAGCCGCACGGTAGAATGCATTAATCCGACTAATCGTCATCGGGTCAACATCACCATCAACAGGTATCTCGCGCTTTTTCGGTTTACTAACTATATAAGGTTTTAGCAGTAATTCATCTGACCAACTACGGTAAACACCATAGGTATCTTGACCGCGAATTTGTTGGGCAATAGCTTGTAGAAATGGTGAGCTTTTAACTTCAAAGGTACTATCTGGTTTAACGCTATTTGTATCGCTCATACTACTGTTTCCTCTTCTAAGTCATCCTCAAAGCTAGTTGGTTTTTGCTGTAATGCTTTGCGTAACCAAGGTGGTGGACTGCCTTTGAGAGTTACTACTAATTTATCTAATACGTCACGGATTTTATCGTCATCTGATTTGGCTTTAACTGGTGTGACACCGTTTTTAATCAATTTTGCTGCGGCAGTTCCACCAATAGCAGAAACATATACAATGGTGCAATCGTATAGTGCTTCGAGTTTTGGTGTAACTTTATCTTCGTTGCCGTCTTGTTTGAGGTCTCCTTCAAATTTCAGTGTTTCGATAAATTCATATCCATTATCTGAAATTTCGTAGACATCTATTTGTTTTGCCCATCCAAAGTGAGCATTAATATGTACGTTGTCACTTGTTGTAAAAGCAATCTTCACTGGCAACCTCATCATAACAATTACATTTCGTAGCTTAATTCTCTGGCTTTTCTTTCTTCTGTTTCTAGCAAGATGTTACCAATGTCGAATAAAATGTCCATTGTGCCTTTGTAACCAATTTTTGTAACTTGACCGTTGCCTAGACGGTCATAAATTGGAATACCTTGACGATATAATGGAATTCCTAAACGTCTAGCAACATTTCCTGCATGAGAGTTACCAATTAATAAATCGGAACCTGCTGCTAGTTGTTCAAAGTCTTCATAATCTCCAATAACTACTTTTTCAATTGGTAAGTTCTCTAAAAGTGGAGAACGTGTTGTAGTTACTGCTGCTTGAATTTCTGCCCCCATTGATTGTAAGAACAAAACTGTTGACCACAACAAATCTGGCTCTAATGCTAAAGATATACGTTTGCGTCCAAAATAAAAGTGCGTGTCTAACATCGCATCTTGTAATTGGCGCCGTTGCCATCTAAATTTATCTGGTACACTAAGTCCACTTAAGTCAGATAGTGCCTGCATAAATTCATCGACAGGTTGCAAACCAGTTAATTCGGTAAAAACTTCATATGGGATTTGAAAACGTTCTTCTAATATAGATGCTGCGGTGCGAACACTTTCACCTAATGCCAAAGTAAAAGCAGAACTTCCAATTTTTCGCAGTTCTTCTACAGTTGTACCACCAACGGTAATTGGACTCCAAGAATCAGCTAAATGTCCATCCATCGAAGCTGATAAGTCGGGTACAACAATAGGTATTAATCCAAACTCAGTAACAATATCTTTAACTTGTTGAATATCACCGGGTGTAAACGCCGAACTCGCTAAAATATTAACTTGTTGTGGTATTGTTCTTCCTGGTTGTGGTAATTCACGAACAATCGCTTCTACTGCTGCTGCAAAACCATCTTGTAAGGCGCCTTTAAAATCTGGCGAAGACACTAATACAATAGGTAAATCATTCAATTCAGGATGACGCTTACGAAAATCTTTGAGGATACCTTGCATATCATCCCCACGCGTTTCTGTAAGTGCAGTAGTACACAACCCAATAATTTCGGGTTGAGACTTTTGCATCAACGTCAAAATTGCCTGGGTAATATTTTCTTCACCACCAAGAATAGTAGTTACTTCAGTCATCGCAGTAGTCGCAAGCGGTATTGCCTCACGAAAGTGTCGCACCATAATAACTTTCGCAAACGCAGTACACCCTTGGGAACCATGTAAAAGTGGTATCATCCCCTTAAGTCCTAAAAAAGCCATCGCTGCACCTAACGTCTGACTTTGTTTAAGAGGATTAACAACAACGGGTTTATTTGGATTTGATACTATCGCCATAAATTAAATTAGGAGTGATGAGTGCTGGTTAGGAGTTAGGAGTTAGGAGTTAGGAGTTAGGAGTGATGAGTGAAGAGTTAGGAGTGCTGAGTGCTGAGTGCTGAGTACAATTTTTTAAGAAGGAAAGCGTTAAATATACTTTTATTAATACTCAGCACTCAGCACTTTCTACTCAGCACTTTTATACAAGGACTTCTTCTGACAAATCAAATACATCGAAATCAATCGAATCAGAAAGAATTTCATTTTCCATATCCCAAGGCGCCGGTTTACGTATTTGTTCCCATACAGGACTGTGCAACGCTTCATCTAATTCGCGCGCCATTTCTACCATTCCACTGTAGCCAGCATAAGTATGATGGCGTTCTTGGTTGATATCTAAGAAGGGTATTCGAGCTTTGAGCGCGGTATATTGGTTGCGACCTCCCGCAATCAACATTTCGGCATTTGTATCTCTAATAACTCGCAGAATTTCTTGGGGATTACCTTTTTCTAGAGTAATACCATCTGTTCCTAATAACTGTTTAATACGAGCTTTGTCTTCTTCTGTACTCTTTTTAGTACTAGTTGCTACAACGTCCATTCCCAAATCTTGAGCGGCTGAGATAATAGACCAACTTTTTACGCCCCCAGTATATATAACCACACGTCTACCTTTGAGGCGAGCGCGATAAGGCGCCAGTTCAACATTAAGTCTTGCAGTTTCTTCGGCAATTAATTGTTCTGCACGTTCTTGTAATTTGGGGTCTCCCAATTTAGCTGCGATATTCCGTAAACAACGGTTCATATCCTCAACACCGTAGAATGACTCTTCGATGTAACTCACACCGTAACGTTCTTCCATCTTACGTGCCATGTTGATTAATGCTTTCGAGCAAATCATTACATTTAACTTGGCACGGTGAGCGTAACAAATTTCTTGATAGCGTGCGTCACCTGTAATTTTTGATAAAACGCGAACACCTAATTTTTTAAGCAGTGGTAAAATGTTCCACATCTCACCAGCGATATTATATTCACCAATGATGTTAATATCATATGGAGTCGTATATTCAGGTTCCGCAGTACCAACAACGTATTCGAGTAAAGCTTCACCACCAATACGATTACCAAGGTTTTTACTGCCTACGAAGCCCGCAGCATTAACTGGAATAATGGGTATGTTAATTTTCTTTGCTGCCGCTTGACACACCGCATCCATATCTTCGCCGATGAGCGCTGTGACACAGGTCGAATATACGAATATTGCTGCGGGGTTGTAGCGACTATGAATATCCAAGATAGCTTTATAGAGCTTTTTTTCGGCGCCGAATATGACATCATTTTCACTTAAATCGGTTGTAAAGCCCATTTTATAAAGTGTTGGGCCAGATGATAAACTGCCACGACTGCCCCAAGAATTACCAGCACAAGCAATGGGTCCATGAACTAAATGAGCAGCATCGGTAATAGGTACAAGAGCAATCATGGCGCCATCAAAAGCACAACCACCTTGCGCGGCGCCGGGTTGAGCTTGTTGACTACAAGCCTTTTTCTTCTCTCCAATTTTTTGGTTATGCTCGCAACCTGGTTCACTCAAAAGTTCGTTAATTTTTGCTTGAGTAATTTTCATAATCTTGATGAGATAGGATAATTTGTATATGTAGGTTGGGTGGAGGCTTTGCGTAACCCAACATAAATAAAAAATACTTAAAAGAAAAAAGGTAAAGGAAAGTAATTGGTTAACAGTAATTGGTAAGTGGTAATAGGTAAGAGAGTGAATATTCTGTGATTTACCTATTACCGATTACCCATTACGTTCCTACCTCAAACCTTTTCCTTTGCCTTATTCGGCACGCTGCATTTGAACTAATTCTTAACGAATTAAGTCGAAGGAGATATCTGTTACACCAGTAATATTGCTATTACGATCCATTTCATCGAGGAGAGTATTAACAACCCAGTTGAGGAGGTTTAAGCCACCTTGGTAGCCAAGGGTTGCATAACGGTGTAAGTGGTGACGGTCAAACAAAGGATAACCAATGCGAACCATAGGAATTTTGGTGTCACGCCACAAGTACTTACCGTAGGAGTTACCAACGAAGAAGTCAACAGGCTCGGTGAACAACAGTGAACTAATGCGCTTGTTATCAGGTAATATTGGAATATTCTCTTCAGGTCTAATATATGGATGTTTGGGCTTATGCGCGGGTATCGACAGACGAACAAGCCGAAGATGAAGGCGCCTTAATAAAGCAGATGCGTCGATTGCGTACTGCTGGCGCCACCAAAATATATTACGATGTTGAAAGTCGTACCAGCGATAAACGCAAAGGACTTACCCAGTTAATCGAAGACATTAATGCATTAGTACCAGGAAAAGTCTCAAAACTATTATTTATTAGAATAGACCGATTAACATCCTCATCAATGACCTTTTATCGTTTAATGGATGCCCTAAAAAAGAAAGGTATACAGCCAACAGCGATAGATGAACCATTTGATATATCAAGCATAGGCGGAGAATTAACAATAGATGTACGACTAGCAGCAAGTAAATATGAGGTAAAAATGTTAGGTATGCGAGTAAAAAAAGAACGAGATACCCGCAAAGCAAATAAAAAGCCTCATTGGAACACTCCACTAGGATATGCAATAGAAAACGACAAATATATAATAGATAATCAACTTTGTGTTTGTTTAATCGAGACAAAGCAAGAATTAACAAGAGCGCAACTAATGCGATTAGTATTCGACACATTTTTAGAAGTAGGCACAGTATCACAAACCGTTAGAAAATTGCACGATACATTTGGCATTCAAGCCAACGCCACACCAAAAGGCAGCAACAGTCAAATTAATTTATTAAACGAAGAAGACGAAATAGTATTTGAAAATATCAACAAAACTCGTAGTACTAGCTTACGCTATCCCCACACAGGATTAAAATGGTCAGTTTCTGGTTTACGTTCCATACTAGTAAACCCCATTTATGCAGGAGGAACACCATACAACACAATAGTTCATCCCAAAGGACATCGTAAACCCTTTGATGAATGGGAAATAACATGGGAAACTCACACCGATGAAGCAATTATTACCCGTGAAGAACACGAACAAATCAAAGCCATAATACGCGGCAACCGTAACAACCGTTGGGCAAACGAGCAAAAATACACAAACCCATTCGCCAACTTAGTAAAATGCGCCCATTGTGGCGCCGCATATAGTCGTCAGTGTAAAAAATTAGTCAAGAAAAAGAACTTTGTCAGACACCACTACCAATGCAGCTTTTATAGAACAGGCGCCTGTACCAACGGACGCATGATATCCTCAGACGAACTAGAAAAACAAGTTATAAACTACATAATTGGTGAAGCCGAACGACTCGCCACCATAGTCGAACAAGAAGTAACAGCAACAGGAGAATCTCCACAAGTAAAAACACTTAGAGCATCATTAACCACCCTCGAAGCACTACCATCCAACCCAGCAATAGAAACAGCCAAACAAGACATAAGAATGCAGATAGCAGAAGCAATTGCAACCACAAACAACAATTCTAAACAATATCTAATAGCCAAAGAACGAGTAACACGTGCCTTTGCCAACCCAAGATACTGGGAAGGACTAGAAACAGAAGACAAAAGAACCCTACTACAAGGCTGTGTAAAAAAAATAATCGTAGATGGTAGCCTAGTCACAACAGTTGAACTACTCCACCTACATTAAATCATCTTCTCTTGTGCAACAGGCATCCCTGCCTGTCACATATATTAAGAGGGCGGGCAAGGATGCCCACCCCACAAGAAAATTTTAGCTTATCAACAAAAATCATCTAGCATATATATATAGTCAAAACAATTCAAAACTGTCATTCTGAACGTAAAAACTGTCATTCTGAACGTAGTGAAGAATCTCCAAGATAATCAGCTTAACGAAATGTAGCTCAATATGACAGAAATCTATATTTTACCTGTTCGCAGTAGAAGCCATTAGTACATAAATATTATAAAACCCTACGTATTTTTGGTCTTAAACTTGGTATCATGCGCGGATGGGTAGGTGTGGAAAAAGAGACTTTGACGAAAATGGCTGTATCCAAGTCCCCACAAGCATTTGCGGACTCGTTAGATAAAAACCATCCGCGCACCTTACCCAGAGAGGCTTTCAGCGATTTTGACCTTGCACAACCACCATTTCTCATGCTACAATTGACCCATCCGCGCAACCGAACCATGAAAACTAAATATATCAAGGCTTTCAGGCGCCCGCTATTACAATTTCTCTTACTCCCTAATAGGGATTGAAACTTATTTACAGATATTGACGGAACACTCACAGGTACGATTACAATTTCTCTTACTCCCTAATAGGGATTGAAACAACAACGCAATAAAGCTTTGAGAATCATTGACACCCTCAATATTACAATTTCTCTTACTCCCTAATAGGGATTGAAACCTGCTATCTCTTTAACTTGCTTGTAATACTCAGCATTACAATTTCTCTTACTCCCTAATAGGGATTGAAACCTCTCTACATTGATGAGAGAAACACATTCTCAATCAAAATTACAATTTCTCTTACTCCCTAATAGGGATTGAAACTACTTTTCAAGAGGAATTAAAAACCGAAGCTGACAAAATTACAATTTCTCTTACTCCCTAATAGGGATTGAAACTTATGCTGATGGCTCCAATTTCTTTGATTCATTCAATTACAATTTCTCTTACTCCCTAATAGGGATTGAAACCTGAGCTAGGCAAAAGCATCCTTAAAAATACCGAATTACAATTTCTCTTACTCCCTAATAGGGATTGAAACGCTCAACTAGATCAAGCGCAAGTAACGACAGCAATTACAATTTCTCTTACTCCCTAATAGGGATTGAAACATCTGCAAAACCCGTGCCGCCATTCGCTTGAGGCATTACAATTTCTCTTACTCCCTAATAGGGATTGAAACTTTAACAGGACGCTTACGGATAAACTTATTAGAATTACAATTTCTCTTACTCCCTAATAGGGATTGAAACGTATTTGCAAATGCCTAAAGCACCATTCGATTAAATTACAATTTCTCTTACTCCCTAATAGGGATTGAAACATCTATGGTACAGAGGTATGTATAGATGTCGGTATTACAATTTCTCTTACTCCCTAATAGGGATTGAAACCTCGGTGATTCGATAGGAACACTTTGTAAGCATCTCTCTAAAATTACAATTTCTCTTACTCCCTAATAGGGATTGAAACATTACAAATGTCAATACCAAATACTTAATAAACGAATTACAATTTCTCTTACTCCCTAATAGGGATTGAAACATCGTCCTTCGATGCCTAAATTAATTAACCATGATTACAATTTCTCTTACTCCCTAATAGGGATTGAAACTTTGAAGTCGATAGCGGCGACGCAACGCTTAAAATATTACAATTTCTCTTACTCCCTAATAGGGATTGAAACTTTCTGAGATATCTTTTTTATCTTTAGTATCTTCATTACAATTTCTCTTACTCCCTAATAGGGATTGAAACTAATTAACTTATCCATAGACATAAGCCCTAAGCGATTACAATTTCTCTTACTCCCTAATAGGGATTGAAACATGCTCCCGCCAATTTTCGACCCAATCTGAAACATTACAATTTCTCTTACTCCCTAATAGGGATTGAAACTAATGACTCCATATTTAAGCTTTGTATTGACAAAAATTACAATTTCTCTTACTCCCTAATAGGGATTGAAACCTTTTCCTTGACGTTTGCAGAGTTGATTAAACGTATTACAATTTCTCTTACTCCCTAATAGGGATTGAAACGATTATAGTAGGGCTAGCTTTAATATCTAGTGCGGATTACAATTTCTCTTACTCCCTAATAGGGATTGAAACCCCATATTTCCTCTAATCCGGTACGAGTGAGAATAATTACAATTTCTCTTACTCCCTAATAGGGATTGAAACAAATGTTTCTACCTTAACCGTGCCTTCATTATAGATTACAATTTCTCTTACTCCCTAATAGGGATTGAAACGAGCCATTTGATGGCGTAACCAGAAAAAAAATAACATTACAATTTCTCTTACTCCCTAATAGGGATTGAAACCCGAAAGTTGAAAATAGCTCTAATGTTGAGGTCGCATTACAATTTCTCTTACTCCCTAATAGGGATTGAAACCGTGAACCAGGAACACTGCTGCATTCCTCTCGGTATTACAATTTCTCTTACTCCCTAATAGGGATTGAAACTTTAGTACATGCATCTCCAAGCTGTAAAAACTTTTCATTACAATTTCTCTTACTCCCTAATAGGGATTGAAACGTATTTCTATATATTACTACATTTTAGTTTTAGAATTACAATTTCTCTTACTCCCTAATAGGGATTGAAACCTTTAGTTAGCCGCCCATCTCCACAGCCAATATCATTACAATTTCTCTTACTCCCTAATAGGGATTGAAACAGAGAGAGATTCTTTAAAATCTTTATAAGTCTTATTAATTACAATTTCTCTTACTCCCTAATAGGGATTGAAACTTCAGGCAATCGCCAACATGGACACCTCCAGCTATTACAATTTCTCTTACTCCCTAATAGGGATTGAGACTTCAGAAAATATACGGTAACAAAAATGAGATTTTTTTAGTCTTCTTGAAGAGGACTTTTGCTATTAGCATAGGGGTTTGCAACACGCATAGCGGCTAAGAACGCAGCGAATCATTTACAATTACTGAGTATTATTAACTTAGAGAGAATCCTTGGTACAAGATATAAATATAGGAGGTATCAGAAAAAATTAAATTTTTGGATTTGGAACGGGCAAGGATGCCCATTTCACTTTTATAGAGAATTTAAGCTTTGAACTTCTTGGACTGTTAATGAAAGAATTTGTGCAACTTGTTCGATGCTCATTCCTGTTTGTAGGAGCTGAGATGCTGCGTTTAATCTTGCCTCTCGTTCAGCATCTGCACGTTGCTGTTCAGCATCTGCGCGTTGTTGTTCGGCATCTGCGCGTTGTTGTTCACGTTGGTATAATTCGTCGAGTTCTACGGGAGTTACGAACTTGCGACCGTCTGGACGGTAAATTTCTAGTGTTGTTGGCGCCAATACAAATTTGATTTGCAAACGTGGACTGACCCAATTGTTTATATTCTTAATGGGTTTGAGAATTTTATTTGAACGTAACCAACCTTTTAAAATATTTTTATCTGGGTCATATATATAGTATTCTTCGGCGCCGTATTTTTGGTAAAAGTCGAACTTGTCGTCCATTTCTTTCTTTCTGTTGCCGGGTGACAAGATTTCAAATATTACCTGTGGTGCTATATTACCTTCATGCGCTTGCACATACGAACCCCTATGACCTTTAGGTCTACCGAATACCACTATTGTATCTGGGGCGTATTTTGTATCAGTATCACCTGCAATTGGATACCAAAATAGGTCTCCAGCTACAAATACATCTGGGTTTGAGGCAAAAAGCATCTCTAAACCTTCTTTAATGATTACAATCCAAATAAACTGTAATGTATTTTGCGCCATCGGTTCACCGTCGGTTTCTGGGTAAATAACCAAGTCATCGGCGGCATCAAATTCTGTAACTTGTCGTACCATGTTGCAGCACCTCTAAGCTAAGTGAGGTAATTACCCTCAGTTTAATTCGTAGATGTGGTAGATTTCCACCGCTTTAATAAGTTATAGAGTACTATAAGCAGCTTAAGTACTAGTAAATCGCCTGTGACACATTTTCAACTGTACATACTTTAAATGTCATAGTACGTTCAGATTTCGTTGGTCTCTGTGTTGTCTAAATTGTAGTGTTGGTAAAGAGATGTTATTTTTTCACGTACAAGCGCGCGCACGTTTTCCGGCGCCATAATTACGCAGTCTGGGGTGTATTGCATAACTTCGCGAATAAACCAAAAGGTGAAAGATACCTGCCTAACTACTTGTCGCACGCGCGGTTTATCCTGTAGCCATTGATTTATTTTGTCTTCGGGTTTTGCTTGGTAGGCAAATGCTAAACCTCCAAATAAATGCATTTCTACTTCAATTTCTGCTAAACTTGGGTGCCATTCACCAGAAACTGACATTACTGCTGCGTCTTGAATGCGGTCTAAACGCAAACACCAATTGTGCCTTAATTCCTCAATATCTTGATTTCCTTCTGTCTCTTCGCACCAACAATCAAGGTATTGACGCTTTTCGTGTGGTGTAACTCTGGCGTGACGCACTGTAAAATTCCATACACGTTGTGCTGCATCTTGATAAGAAATTTGAAATGGCTGCTTTTGTTTTATATAGCGGTCAACTGCTAAACGCCATTCTGGTAAGGGATTTCCTAAAATGGCTTTTATATCATTTCGTAACGGTGTTGATAGCTCACTCCGCTCTAAAAGTAACTTTGCGACTTCCTGCGCTTGCTCGTTTTGCCCAATATCTGTCAGTGCGCGCATAGCTCTATCTAATGCTCGAATGCGCGACTCTGACCAATCATTATTATTGCCGAGTAAAAGCTGGCGCCGTGCTATTGCTTCAACTAACCTAGATACATTGGGACGCTCACCCCATGTCATCCCAAATTCAAGCGCTAAATTCTCTAACTCGGCTTTATCACGCTCTGATATTGATAAAGTTATTGATTGACCTTTTCGACTCATATTTATACGGACACTTTTATACGGATATATCTTGCCAATAACTATTTTGAATGCCAAGATATAAAACAACAAGGAGTTACGGACACTATTTAAGGATATATCCAATTATAAAATTTTGCTTAAGTTGGAACTGACGACGTAGTTACATGGATACGCAAAAGCTATGAATAAAAACAGACATTATTAATTTTGAGAATATTGTATGCGTTAGCATAAGCATAAAGCATTGCTGCTGAAATCAAAAGTTATGCATATGGAAACACTCACAATCGAAAAGCTCAGAGAATTATCAGGGCAACTACCTGATAAAATCAGCTATTTAAAAATGTTGGTTCTATTTGGCTCTAGAGCTACCGGTAATACTCATAAAAACAGTGACTGGGATTTTGCTGTGCTTTGTGATGAAGAAGAGCGTAATGCACATGCAAAAAATAATGCTTGGAACTTCTTTGAGCTACCTATGCTAATAGGTAAAGTTTTTGGCATAAACCCTGATAACATAGATATTGTAGAGCTTAATCATTGTTCATGGTTAATTGCACACTTTGTGGCTCGTGATGGCATCTTGATTTTTGAAAAAGACCACAACGGCTTTGAATATTTTCGTCTCACATCACTCAAACCGGAGTCAGAACTCAAAAAATATCGCCAAGACCAATATAAACTTATTGACATGAACTTGAAAAGGTTGAAAACATGAGTCAAATAGATACTGAAGTTGTTATTGCGAGATTAAGATTAATCTCAAAATACCTTGAAACTTTAAATGAGTTTAGTGCTTTAAGTCTCGATGAATTTTTAACTGATTTTAAACAGCAATTAATTGTTGAAAGACTTCTACAGTTAATGATTCAAGCTGCTATAGATATTAACGACCATATTTTATCGAAACTCAAGCCTGGAAATACTACTACTAACTTTGAGGCGTTTATAGAACTAGGTAAATATGGTATTATTAATCCTCAACTAGCCAAACAACTGGCGCCATCAGCAAGCCTTAGAAATCGCCTCGTTCACGAATATGGTGATATTGACCCAAATCAAGTTTTTACAGCAATTACTTTTGCTCTCCAGCAATATCCACTTTATGCAGAACAAATGAGAGCTTATTTAATGTCTTTGGAAGAATAGATTGCTTGTTACACAAGTAGTCTGTGTCATAAAATTTGGAGTGTTGATATTCTCTTACTCTCCTCTCTCCGTGTACAGACGCGATTAATCGCGTCTGTACGTGTCTTTGTGGTAAGAAAATCCATATGACTGCACAGGCGCTTAAGCCTATGCTACAGCAAAGGCGCCATGCTCTAAATTACCATGAAAACTTGACTTTTAAATACACGGACAAAATATAAGGACACCTCTTGCCAATAACTATATTGAGTAGTAGAATGTAAAACAACAAGCAATTACGGACACTATTTAAAGATATGTCCAATTACGAAATTTCGCTTAAGTCGGTTTACTCTCGAACGGCGCCAACGCCTGAAGGGTTGAAAGTTCCAAGTATTTTCTCGCTTCATTGGCATCAAGTCGAGACTTATAAAGCGCTGTGCGACCCAGATATAGAGGTTATCATCAATACGGCGCTCACTGGTGATGGTAAGAGTTTGGCGGCTTTTTTAGCTGCAATGACAAATCGTACTTACACTTTGTCCATGTATCCGACAAATGAACTCGCACGCGACCAGTTAAAACAAGTGCAGGGTTATAAGGACAAGTTTAAGCCAAAGTATGACCCGCAAATTCAACGGTTGACAGCAGCAATTTTGGAAGAGTATGTAAATACGGGCAAATTACCGTCTAAACTTGAGGCACTAGAAAATGTTTCTAGCCAGTTTGAGATTTTACTAACAAACCCCGACCTTTTCCACTACATTCACAATTTTTATTATTTGCGAGGAAAGATTGACAACCCTGATAGATTATTTCGTCGCATCGATGAAAAATATAAGTTGTTCGTTTACGATGAATTCCATATATTTTCATCGCCACAAGTTGCAAGTGTTATTAATACAATAGTATTGATGAAGCATACCGCAAACAACAAGCGTAAATTTCTCTTTTTGTCTGCAACTCCAAATGAGTTATTAAAGGGTTTTTTGGAGAATGCTGGAATCAATTATAAAATTATTAATCCAGTTGAAGCAGGCGCCTATAAGTTTGAGTCTAATGGTAATAATGAAGGTTGGCGCCAGATTAGTCAACCAATAAATCTAAGTTTCCCTCAAGGGCTAGAACCTAACCTGCGTTCTAGCTCTACTTGGATAGAAGAAAATGCTGAAACGGTTATTTTAAAGTTTTTTCAAGATAACCCAAATAGTAAAGGCGCCATTATCCTTAATTCTATTGCCTCAGTCAAAAAACTATTGCCCAAATTTAAGGCACTGTTTGAACCACGATGGCAAGTACGAGAAAATACAGGTTTAACAGGAGAAACAGAAAAATCTAACTCTGTTGCAGAAGCTGATTTATTACTTGGCACTTCGACTATAGATGTTGGTGTTGACTTTCAGATTAACTTCTTGGTTTTTGAAGCTTCGGATGCTGGTAATTTTATTCAGCGCTTTGGTAGACTTGGTAGACACCCAGGTTTTACAATATATCAAGCTTATGCTTTAATACCAAATTTCTTAGTTGCAAGGCTATTTGAAGATAAATCACATCTTTTACAAGGGGGTGAAACATATGACAGAATAACTTTCACCCATGCAATTCGCTCTGCTTGGATATTTAAGAATCAGTTTACACGCTATCCACAACGGTGGGGTGGTTTACAATCATATTACATATATAATACACTGAAGAGTAATTCCCATATCAAAGAGAAGTACTTAGATATTGATAAAAAGTTTGGTACTAGCATCCAAAGAGGTTTAGGAATCAAACTGGAACACATGAAAGCTCAATACTATCGTTGTAAAAGCGAAACAAAGGAAAAAATCATTAATGAAGCAAGGAGTTTTCGCGGTAGCAGTCAGTTAGATTGTGCAATTTACGATTTAACAAACAATCACGAACCCGAAGCTGAGAGGTTTAAAATGTATAACCTTCCTGGAATTCTTAGTAACTTTGTTTTTGAATTGTGGGACGAGAACAGCTTTATACAAAAAGCGAAAAATGTAGGGATAAGTACCAAGCGGTTTGATAAAGCTTTGTGCTATTTAAAATTAAGAGACTTTCGTGAAGTTCGGGAAGACTGGTATTTTTACTACCCAGGCAATATTCGCGAGTTTGCGGCAACTGCCAAAGTTCAGCTACTCAAAAATTTAGAAATTTGTCAACCACATGGTTCTGGTATCCAGAAAATAAGCGATGCAGTTAGTCGAAGAAATCTTGTTTGCTACGTTTGCGACCGAGACAGAAATTTTCTGCGCGCAACTCTTGGACTGCCTATGCACTTACAAGTTTATCCTCTCACCAATGAACCTGAAGACCGTAAACCTTCGTACTCAATAGCGTTTGGGCAAGATGCGCTTTTACTCGAAACGGTTACTTGGCACTTGAAACCTAAAGACGATGAGGGATGGATATGTTAACAATGATATGAGGCAAAGGACGGGCAGGGATGCCCATTCCACAATTGCCCATTCCACAATTGCCCATTCCACAATTGCCCATTCCACAATTGCCCATACTACAAGAGTTATATAAGAAGTACATTCAAACAGGAGAGAAATTAATGGATGGTAATCAAAATTTGCTTTCTCGCATTTCTGTTGACCCTAATATATGTTCGGGTAAACCTTGCATAAAGGGACATCGCATTTGGGTATCTTTAATTTTAGGCTATTTGGCTGGTGGTACATCAATAGAGGAAGTTCTGGAAGCATACCCAAGTATTGAACGTGAGGATATACTTGCTTGTATTGCGTATGGTGCTGAATAAACAAATGCCTAATAATAATGATTTACTTTCTCGCATTTCTGTTGACCCTAATATATGTTCGGGTAAACCTTGCATAAAGGGACACCGTATTTGGGTATCTTTAATTTTAGGCTATTTAGCTGGTGGTGAAAGTATTGAAACGATTTTAGAAGAATACCCAGGTGTAGAGAAAGAGGATATTCTTGCCTGCATAACTTATGGCGCCGAAATGTCAAGAAATTGATTTGTATAAATTCCGCTTGAGATGCATAAGGAAGTGAAGAAGTGAATACGAAACTCGCAAGTGAATTAGAAGATACTTTTGATGATGATTTACCAGAAGTCGCTGATTTTGATGGTGATGATGACAATGAGGAAGACGAGGCGCCTACTAAACGGGTATTATTAACAATACGCTTGTTTCAGGAGGCTATTAAAAAAGCTCAAGGTAATCAACACGATAAAATCATTCATAAGTTTGCTGACTATGTTCTGCTTAATTTAGTTCAGCAACTTGCAGGCGCCACTGCAAAAGGTGGTAAGTTTTTTGAAGTTACAATTGAAAAAATCAATGCTAAACGCGCGCTAGAGGGTAAAAAACCTGTTCGTCGAGATAACGCTGGAGACCAGTCTTTACTTGCACACTTGCTAAACGGGTTTCTTCCTACCTACCGAATTTTAAAGCGACTATTACAAGATGATTTGGAAACTAACCCAGTACGTCGTAGTTGTGAAGATTTCCAAATCTGTATATTTATAGTTTGTTATTTACTCCATGACTATGAAAAGTTCCCTGATTATCTAGAATGGTTAATTGCCAATGATATAAAAGATAGAGACTGGGAGTTGGAACCACCGAAAAAAGAAGATGCTCCTAATTTGGGACGTGACTATGTAGCCAAGAAGATTTTAGATTTTGGTTTACACCACCTACTTGATGACGATTGGCGCCTCTTAATAGATGATATTATTTTCATTAGCAGCAATTCTGGTGTTAAGAATGACTCTGATTTAGGTCTTGTCACTCGTGGTTTAAAGCTTCTAGAAGATGAACGACTTGATGACAGGATTCGACAAAACTTAATTGACCTTGTTTCACTTGCTGACGTTTTCGCATCTGCTATCAAGCATCCTAGAGATGTAGAAAATGGGCGCCTGCCGCTTTTACTTGGTCGATTAAGCAATCATCAGTTAAAATTTACATATCATTCGCTGTCAGAAAATCGTGGTGTTTTGACTAATATTCTTAATAATGCCTTAATTGAAGCGCATCCAGAGGAGTTTTATACACCACTGCTTTATTTACCCGATGGTGTTGTTTACTTGGCAAATAAGAATGCACCTGCGGTTGAGACTAAAGATATATCAGAAAAAGTTGTAAGTAAAATCAAAAGTCTTTGTGCAGACAAGCTTCGACAACGACAAACAGGTTTTAACCGTGATGGTAAAGGATTCAAGTTTGCTGATTACTATTGGTTATTTTTTGATGCAGTTGGATTGATGGAAGTTAGTGTTGATGCTGCTTGTAGGTTGCTTCCTGACTCTAAAACTGCTTCGAGTGGTAAACGTAGTGAGAGCTTGAAAAATTATCAAGAGCAAGGTGAATTACCTGCTAGTCTCAATTTAGAATTGAAGAATGAAATTCGTGCTGACCGTTTAGCTGAATTCGGAGACATTATTTGTCGAGGTATATGGAGTGATTGGTGTGAAAAAGTTGCTTCCTCACAAAAACAGTTACCAAAAGCACAGCGAAAGAATGCTCCAAATTTGGATTTAACCGAAAAGCTGGCAGAGTTTTTAGGGTTAGCAGCAGAAATTCCCGCTATTAAACAAATTCAATCGTTAAAGAAAACTGGTGGTGTTCCCTTAGATTGGTATTATCTAGCAGCAGTATATTTCCGTAATCATCCTGGTAAAGATTTTACGCAAGTTCTCGAAGTTATGAAACAAATGGTTAATCATGCTGCTAGTTTGATTCAACCAATTTTATTAGAGTTTCAAGATATACCTGATGGGTGGAATGATTTACGCACTTACGTTAACCGTGTGATTACTTTACCAACTGGTGCAGTAGTGGCGCCGGAAACCGAACCATTTATACTGGAGTTACAGCGTTACAATTCAGCTAAAGTAACTGGTAGAGGTCGAGAAAATGTATGCGCGATGTCGAGTTCTAGTTACACCGTAACAGAACAGATGGAATCAGCCACACTATTTGCACCGCAAGTCTACAGTAACAGACAGATTTTATTTAATGCTCAAGCTGCAAAACGTCAAATCTGTGCTATTTGGTCGATTGAAATTATGTTACGACAAATTTTAATGAACCAAACTAATGCAGTGGGTGGGGATTTTGAAAGTCGTAAATATCGTTATTTGTATCTCTACCCTGCTTATTTCTTTACTCCAGAAACAAATAAGTTTTTACAGCTTGTTTATAATCAGTTTGCTAAAACGCGATTTGATGCAGAACTACGTAAGCATTTTATTACCGAAAATCAAGTTGCCGATTTGAGCATTCAGAATTATCAACGAGTCGATAGCTTATTAATTAAGGAAGATTTACAACCAGATGATGACCGAACTTTTAAAATTAGCTTTCCTGAGAAAGAAACGTTGACATTTTTCTTTTTGGGTTTACCTCCAGGTCGCGAACCAACAGATACTGAATCTTGGGTGGCGCCTGCATGGTTAGCTTTTAGTTTACCATTAATAATGGATGTCAAAGTCGTTGCTTCTGAATCACCTGTACCACCTTTTTTAAGCGGCGCCGATTTTGAAGAAACAGTATTATTAGATGGGACACATCAAGCAATTCGGAGTTTGATTAAAAAAGATAATTATCGCTTGGATAGTATATTACCCTATTCGTCGCACAAACACGAATTTTCACCCTTAAATGCACTCACCGCAGCATATGCTATACATTTAGAAGCTAACCGCAAAAAAGATGGAGACCCAGACTGGGGGAAATTAGCAGATTTTGCTAGAGATATAGAAACGAGTCCTTTATACGTTTTCCACTACCTAAATAAATGGCTAAGAAAACAAGACAAAATCGAATCTGTCCCAACTGTAAAAATTCGTCTTTACGAAAGTTTATATTACTACTTTGAACCAACAGGAGAACGCATGAATCAATTACGAAAATTAACAGAATTATATCGACGCTTTTACCGCGCGAAAAGTTATTATGCAAAAGCTAACGCAATTCTCAAACCAATAGACGAAGCTGCGGATGTAATTTTAAAAGTCGATAAAGCTATAGCTAACGATGCTGAAAGTTTAACAGATGTAGTTGCCGCGCGTTTAGCAAAGTTGATGAATAACGTTCGTCGTAGAGCAGCAGAAGGAAAACCAACTTTAACTATAGTAGATGGCAAGTGGAAACCAGCGCTAAGTTCAGAAGAAGAACGACAAGCAGTATATGAATTTGCTAAATACTTTGTCAAAGAAATATTTGAAGCTACGTTTAAATGCGACCGCGCGCGTTTAGCTGGTACACAACTTAACCTCATTCGTGACACTTGCGAATATCTTTACCGTCTCGCAGAAGATGAAGAACGCAAAAACCGTAGTCAAGAAGAACCAGATGAAATAGCAGAAATCGAAGTTGTCGATGCTGCTTAGGAACCCAATATCAACCAATTTTCACATATACAGGAGTCATACCACAATGCAATTTCTCAAAACAGTAGACGCTAAATTCTTCCACAGCGAAATCCCTGCAAAACCAATGGGTAAATACGCTCACTTTATTACAATCCGTATAACTGAATCTTACCCATTATTTCAAACCGACGGTGAACTAAATAAAGCTAAAGTACGTGCAGGTATACAGCATCAAGAACCAATTAGTCGTCTAGCAATGTTTAAACGCAAACAATCTACACCTGAACGCTTAACAGGACGTGAGCTATTACGTAACTATCAAATAGGTGAATGGGATAAATGCGACTATAACGTAGAATTTAGCAAAACAACACCCGATTGTATTCTTTATGGTTTTGCAATTGGTGATGCTGGTTCAGAGAAATCTAAAGTTGTTGTTGATACTGCTTATTCAATAACTCCCTTTGAAGACTCACATCTTAATTTTACCTTGAATGCGCCCTTTGAAAATGGGACGATGAGCCGTAATGGAGAAGTTACAAGTAGAATCAACAGCCAAGACCATATTCTACCTCAAACATTCTTTCCTAGCATCGTCACATTAAAAGACCCTACAGAAGCAAGTTTTCTGTATGTTTTTAATAATATCCTAAGAACTCGTCACTACGGCGCCCAAACTACAAGAACTGGACGTGTTAGAAATGAATTAATTGGGGTTATTTTTGCAGACGGTGAAACTGTTAGTAACCTGCGTTGGACACAAAAAATATACGACTTACTAAACTTTGACGGCAAAATTAATCCACCTGACCCATTGAACGAAGACGATGTAAAAGATGCTGCAACCAAAGCTATTGCAGAACTAATGACGCAAGAGTTTATTTCTCATACCGATTTTATTGCAGATGCATTTCAACCGCTATTAACAGAAGTCAAATCTATTACCAGCGATGAAACCAAATTAAAAGAAATGCTCACGCTTGCCAATACTGAATCTAGTGCTTATGCTGAGAAATACGTATCAAAAAAATCAGCAGACAAAGACAAGAAAGATAAAAAGCCTAAAAAAGCTTCAGCAGCAACGGAGTAAAAGCAATGGTGTTTATTTATCACTGCCAGCTTGAGTTACATGATAGCTTATATTTTGCCACTCGTGAAATCGGGCGCCTTTACGAAACCGAACCTGTGATTCACAATTACGCTTTGTGTTATGCTTTGAACTTTGTTGACAGCGAGGTTTATTCAACTACCGTTGCAGAAGAATATGGTTATCGTTACTTTTGTTCTGAACAAGTTCCATTGTACGACACACATTTAACACCACTGAACCAGCAGGGTATTTATGTAACTCCCGCGCGCGTGATTAATTATACTTCTATTTTAAATACTTGGAAGTATGCAAATAATAACTATCATGTAGAAATGGAGAAGACTCAAAAGAATATTCCTAGTTTTGGTAGAACAAAAGAGATTGCCGCAGAAAGTAAATTTGAATTTTTTATTATTTCTAAACAATCTCTGACAGAAAAACCAAAAAAATTACCAAAATGGATTCGTTTGGGTAAATGGATGAGTAAAGCAGAGCTAACGGTTGAAGAGTTGCCATCACCCAAAACTGCGGAAGGTGTTTTTACTTGTACTCATCCGCTAAATCCTTTAGATGTTATGTTCACAAATCAAGTCATGAGTTACGACGTTGTGAATATGCCACCTGTTAGTTTAATTCAAAACGTGCAAATGCGCGGCAGTTACTATAAATTTGATGGAACCAAGAATGAAAAAATTCCAAACTGGCTAAAACACCTAAATATCCCTGTACATATGGAATACCGCTTCCAATGATAATTGTGCGTAATTGCAATCAATTGTAGGTTGGGTTGGCTTTGCGAACCCAACATTTATATAATTAACGACTGTAATGTTAGTACGAACAAATACAAAATGCCTTACAGCTTAGTTCTCAACCTACTCCCTCAATCACCTATCTATCCCAATTTCCTAACTGGCAGACACTACCATGCATTATTCCTCAACCTAATTAGTTCTGTCGATAAAAGCTTAGGAGATTATTTACACGAGTCAAACGCAGAAAAAGCTTTTACTATATCTCCTTTACAAGTTCGTCAGCACAAACAGTACAATAATTATATACTCCAATCATCGCAGCAAAAACCCATTCCCCCAAATACTGCATGTTGGTGGCGCCTGTCTCTACTCGATGATACGCTATTTGGTAAGCTTACCCCTTTGTGGTTAAACCTTAACCCAGAACATCCTTGGCATTTAGGTTCAGCGAATTTATTTATTACTAGTGTTCTTGGTACATCGCAACCAATGCAACCGTGGGCAAATGTTTGTACTTATGAACAACTGTACGAACAAGCTAGCGAAATAAACCGCACGATTAATTTTTGTTTTGCAACACCTGTAGCTTTTCGTCAGGGAAAATACGATAACGTTCTCCCTGTTAAAGAATCTGTTTTTAATAGCTTACTCACACGTTGGAATAAATATAGTGGAATAGAAATTGCTGATATTCCAATCGAGTCAATTTATCCCAGTTCTCTTAAAATTAATACCGAAGTCGTCAATAACTATGACAGCAAATTTATTGGTTGTATCGGTGAAATTAGCTATCGGCTTCTTGGCGATATCGAACCAATCAAAATCAAACAAATCAATGCCCTAGCTGACTTTGCATTATACGCCGGAGTCGGAAGAAAAACAACAATGGGTATGGGTATGACTAGGAGAGTTAGGAGTTAAGAGTTAGGAGTTAGGAGTTATGGATGAATATATTCCAATAGCAGCATTGAATCAATATACATATTGTCCGCATCGTAGCTGGCGGATGTTTTGTGCGGGTGAGTTTGCCGATAATCATTATACAATTGAAGGTACATCTTTACATGAACGCGCGCATACAATTAGCGAAGAATTTCGTGATGAAATTCGGCAAATTCGAGCGATATGGTTGAAATCAGAGAAATACAAATTAATTGGCAAATCAGATTTAATTGAACTTCAAAATGGAGAATGGTATCCTGTTGAATATAAACGTGGGCGCCGGGGTGAATGGGATAACGATGAACTACAAGTGTGCGCGCAAGCATTATGTTTAGAGGAAATGACAGGGAAAACGATTAATACTGGTTATGTTTACTACGCTCATTCTCATCAGCGTCAGCTAGTAGAAATAACTCCAGAATTACGTCAAACTGTTGTTGATACTATTGATGCAGTGCAAACGCTAATGTTTACAGGCGCCATGCCAAAAGCAGTTAAAACAAAAAAATGTGATGGATGCAGTTTATTTTCTCAGTGTTTACCACAAGCAGGTGAGAAAGTAGAAAGATATCGCGAAGAATTTTAAATAAAGGTAATTATGGGAACACTATATATCACTCAAGAAGACTCATTTATCGGCAAAATTGACGAACGTGTCACAGTCAAATTTGACAAGAAAATACTGCAAGACATACCCTTAATTAAAATCGATGGTATCGTCATTTTAGGACGTGCAACTATTTCACCTGCCACTGTATCAGAACTTCTCGAACGAAATATCCCCTTAACATTTTTAACAGAATACGGTCGTTATTTAGGACGTTTAGAACCAGAAGTTACCAAAAACATCTTCGTTCGTAAAGCCCAATGGGCAGCAGCAGGAGAGTCACCACAAGCTATTCATATAGTAAAAGGGTTTGTGCGTGGCAAGCTCAAAAACTACCGTAACGTTATGTTTCGGCGCCAGCGTGAGTCAAACTTAGATTTATCTAAAAGTATCGAACGTATAGAGCAAGTAATAACATCAATAGATAAAACGCACAATATTAATTCATTACGAGGATTAGAAGGTGCAGGTAGTGCAGTATACTTCGGCTGTCTTAATCAAATGATTCGCAACGTAGAATTTCAATTTGACTACCGTAACAGACGACCACCAAAAGACCCCGTTAATTCTTTGCTTAGTTTTGGATATTCTTTACTACGTCATGATATTCAAGGCGCCGTTAACATTGCAGGTTTTGACCCGTACTTAGGATATTTACACTTCGAGCGTTACGGTAGAGCATCATTAGCATTTGATTTAATGGAAGAATTTCGTCCTTTAATAGTCGATGCACTAGTATTAAGCACCATCAATAAATCTTTATTAACACCCAGCGACTTTTTTACAGAACCATTAAGTGGCGCCGTGTATATGACTCCCGAAGGAAGAAAAGCATATTTAAAACTATACACACAAAAAAAACAATCAGAATTTAAACATCCAGTCATGGGACGTAAATGCACCTACCAAGAAGCATTTGAAATACAAGCACGGTTACTAGCAAAATACCTCATGGGAGAAATAGATAAATATCCACCACTAATTTTAAAATAAGCACTTAAAAATGAAACTCACCAAAAACGTAGTTATTTCATACGACATTTCCGAAGATAACCGTCGCACCAAAATCCATAAAATCCTCAAATCATACGGACAGTGGGTACAATACAGCGTCTTCGAGTGTCAACTTACCGATACTCAGTATGCCAAACTGCGCGCGCGGTTAAGCAAACTAATAAAACCAGACACCGACAGCATTCGCTTCTACTTCTTATGTGCCTGCTGTTTCGCCAAAGTAGAGCGTATCGGTGGTGAACCAGTTCGCGACGACTCAATTTTCTTCGCTTAATAGGGCGTGCAAACAGGTAAAATATAGACCTTTTGTCATGCTGAGGAACGAATATCATGCTGAGGAACGAATATCATGCTGAGGAACGAATGTCATGCTGAGGAACGGATGTCATGCTGAGGAACGAATGTCATGCTGAGGAACGAAGCATCTTAAAGATTGGCGCCTGTTTAAAAGTAAAGTTTTAACTCGTTTTCAGTACATATATAATTATTGATAGGGATGTGGTTCTACCATATCCCTATCTACGTATTCTGACTCTTCAACTTGGTATCATGCGCGGATGGGTAGGTGTGCAAAAAGAGATTAAAAAAAAAATGGCTGTATCCCAGTTCCCACAAGCATTTGGAGAATCGACAGACAAAAACCATCCGCGCACCTTACACAGAGCGGCTTTCAGCGATTTTGACTCTATACAAACACAATTTTTCATGCTACAATTGACCCATCCGCGCAACCGAACCATGAAAACTACATATATCAAGGCTTTCAGGCGCCCGCCATTACAATTTCTCTTACTCCCTAATAGGGATTGAAACAAAAAGCTACCTATCACATTACCGTTATACCCACCAAAATTACAATTTCTCTTACTCCCTAATAGGGATTGAAACTAAAGAGATGGTTCGTAAAGCCCAACGCAACCAATGGGAAATTACAATTTCTCTTACTCCCTAATAGGGATTGAAACGGTAGCTTTACGGCAGAAGATTCAAGAGTGCAAATATCATTACAATTTCTCTTACTCCCTAATAGGGATTGAAACTGTTGACGTTTACGATATAGATGCACCAATGAATAATTACAATTTCTCTTACTCCCTAATAGGGATTGAAACTTCTTGACACGGGGGAGATGTCTGAAGTATCAAATTACAATTTCTCTTACTCCCTAATAGGGATTGAAACTCAAGATGTGAAAGTTCACAAAGACGTAAAAGCAATTACAATTTCTCTTACTCCCTAATAGGGATTGAAACTTTAACATTTGCTATTTTTCTCACTAACTCTGATCTAATTACAATTTCTCTTACTCCCTAATAGGGATTGAAACAGTATACAAAAATTGTCTGAACAAGATGTATTAATTACAATTTCTCTTACTCCCTAATAGGGATTGAAACCTATTTTGACAATAGCGACTTCAGCGTTCATAATATTACAATTTCTCTTACTCCCTAATAGGGATTGAAACTAGCCATAAGACGCAATTTCCAATTTTATCTGGCGCCCAATTACAATTTCTCTTACTCCCTAATAGGGATTGAAACATACTGAGTGATAGCGGCTCTTACTCAGAAGAATTACAATTTCTCTTACTCCCTAATAGGGATTGAAACATTTCCTTCTCTGATATAAATCTTGAAATTAACACATTACAATTTCTCTTACTCCCTAATAGGGATTGAAACCAATAGCTTAACACTTTGGACGATTTTACAACTAATTACAATTTCTCTTACTCCCTAATAGGGATTGAAACTTCCTCTAGGAATACTACAAACAACTAACGCAAGATTACAATTTCTCTTACTCCCTAATAGGGATTGAAACCTGTATATGGCGTGTTTGACCGTAGATGCGGGGGTATTACAATTTCTCTTACTCCCTAATAGGGATTGAAACCTTCCAATGATAAACAAAGCTAGTGATTGGGGAAATTACAATTTCTCTTACTCCCTAATAGGGATTGAAACGCGAAGAATCAAAAGCAACAGGATACATATAAGAAATTACAATTTCTCTTACTCCCTAATAGGGATTGAAACCATGCGGAGAAACCCAGCCACATTCCCAAATAGAATTACAATTTCTCTTACTCCCTAATAGGGATTGAAACGACGTAACTTTGCAGATAGAAATAGGCGACCCTTTACCAATTACAATTTCTCTTACTCCCTAATAGGGATTGAAACTTATGGAGGACAAAAGGAAAAAATTTATCGCGTCTTGAATTACAATTTCTCTTACTCCCTAATAGGGATTGAAACAACCTCGATTGTGAAGTTTACCTGGTTTTGAAAAACTAGGAATTACAATTTCTCTTACTCCCTAATAGGGATTGAAACACTGTTTGAAAACTGGATTACTGAGCGTTTTATTATTACAATTTCTCTTACTCCCTAATAGGGATTGAAACTATTCCTACATGCTCAAGCACGTCAAAGTAAGTTCATTACAATTTCTCTTACTCCCTAATAGGGATTGAAACTATTTAAATGGGCTAAAACAACATTTTGGCATCGATTACAATTTCTCTTACTCCCTAATAGGGATTGAAACTGAAAAATTTATCAAGTTAATTTGATTAATACAAATGTTACAATATAGCAACATTGAATTGACTAATTATTATGAATAAATCAATCCCTGAAGAGTACGGAAATCTTCTGTTAGAAATTAAACAGCGTATTCGCTCTGCTCAGTATGAAGCATTGAAGGCTGTAAATAAAGAACTTATCGCCCTTTACTGGGATATTGGTAAGATGATTGTTGGGCGCCAGCAGGGTAATAGCTGGGGTAAATCAGTTGTTGAACAGTTAGCGAAGGAGTTACAAACTGAGTTTCCTGGTATTAGTGGATTTTCTGCTCGTAATATTTGGAATATGCGTATTTTTTATGTAACATACTATCAGAATGAAAAACTGCAACCAATGGTTGCAGAAATTAGTTGGACTCATAATATAGTCATTTTAGAAAAGTGTAAAGATGATTTAGAACGAGAATTTTATATTAGAATGACTAAAAAATTTGGATGGACAAAAAATGTTTTAATTCACCAAATAGAGAACCAAACTTATGAAAAAACTTTACTTAACCAAACAAATTTTCAGCAGGCTGTTTCAGAAGAAATCCGCAATCAAGCAAAGTTAGCTGTTAAGGATGAGTATATTTTTGACTTTTTAGAGTTAGGAGACGAGCATAGCGAATCTCAACTAGAAAAAGCTATTTTAGCAAGAGTTGAACCATTTTTACAGGAAATGGGGGGAATGTTTGCTTTCATGGGTAGTCAATATCGGCTTCAGATTGATGATGAAGAATATTTTATAGACATTTTATTATACCATAGGCTCTTGAAATGCTTGGTGGCTGTAGAACTGAAGATTGGTAAGTTTTTACCTGAGTATGTAGGTAAAATGCAATTTTATTTAGCTGCTTTAGATGACACAGTAAAACAACCAGATGAAAATCCATCGATTGGAATTATTCTTTGTAAGTCTAAAAATAAAACAATTGTAGAGTATGCGCTTAGGGAGTCCAACAAACCAATTGGTGTAGCAACTTATCAAATAGTTTCTACTGTCCCGCAAGAACTCAAAAATAAACTTCCCGCTCCAGAACAAGTTTCTAAGCTATTGGAGGGAATCGAGTAAAATTAATGTGGTAAACCCTACGCAAAGAAACCGGGTTTCTACACGGAATCATTGTTTGTATTACAGGTTATCGACCAAGAAACCCGGTTTCTAATGCTCTGGAGGGTGTTTAATAGATTTAAAATCTAAGAATTTTAAGCCAAATGCCTCACAGTTTAGTTCTCAACCTACTACCTCAGTCAAGCATCTATTCACAATTTTTAACTGGTAGACATTATCATGCTTTATTTCTCAACCTTGTTAGTTCAGTAGATAAGAGTTTAGGCGATATCCTTCATGATACAACCACAGATAAAGCTTTTACGCTTTCCCCCATACAAGTACACCGTAGACAACCAGCACTTAAAAACAATATTCTACAATGGCAGCACACCAAGAACCTATACTACCTGAGACACCTTGCTGGTGGCGCCTGTCTTTACTTGATGACACTTTATTTGGTAAGCTCACACAGCTTTGGTTAAATATAAATCCTGAAAAAGCTTGGCATTTAGGTTCTGCTGACTTGTTTATTACTAGCATCCAAGTTACACCTCAGTCAAACCAACCTTGGGCAAACGCTTGTACTTATGCACAATTATACGAACAAGCAAGCGGCGCCGAACGAAGTATCAACTTTACATTTGCCACACCTACAGCTTTTCGGCAAGGAAACTTCGATACAGCATTACCTAGTAAAGAATCAGTATTCAAAAGTTTACTACAACGCTGGAACAAATATAGTGGCATAGAAATATCGCCTGAAATAATAGATTGCATTTTTCCCAGCTTTTTCAACATCCGCACAGAAATAGCGAGTGACTCCCGCAGTAAATTTATAGGTTGTGTTGGGCAAGTGAGCTATAAAATTATGGGAGAAGTCGAACCAGAAGTCATCAAACAAATTAACGCCATAGCTGATTTTGCCTTATACGCAGGAGTCGGAAGGAAAACACCAATGGGAATGGGAATGGTACGCAGGCAAACTAACTAGACAGCAAAGTTTTTTAGAAAATTCTATCATTTAATTTGCAGAAGCATGTACTCTATATCAAAGTATTGATTATTAAATTTATAC
Source organism: Dulcicalothrix desertica PCC 7102 (assembly GCF_003991905.1). Lineage (GTDB taxonomy): Bacteria > Cyanobacteriota > Cyanobacteriia > Cyanobacteriales > Nostocaceae > Dulcicalothrix > Dulcicalothrix desertica. Next base: position 308,654 of record NZ_RSCL01000005.1, read on the forward strand.
GCCATTTTTTCGATTCCGTATATTTTAAAGCCAAATGATAGATACAATTGTTGTGCTGGTACGTTATTTTTGACGACATCTAGTAACAGTATTTCTATCTCGTTAATAGCTTTTGCTTTTTCAATTAGTTCATTAAGTAATAATTCACCTATACCTTGGCGCCGATATTCTGGTTTGACGTACATGCTACGTATGTAGGCTTTATGCTTTGTTTTTATTCTTGATTCTTGATGAAATGCTACTATTGCAATTAGTTTTTTATTGTCGTAGCAGCCTAATATAAAGTTGTTGTTATCTACTGGTATTTTATCCCTGAAGTCGTCTATTGTCTTTACTGCTTCTTCTTGATACATTGTGCCGAATGAGTTTGGGTTGTTGTGTAAGGATTCTAGTCTAATTTGACGGTAGTCTTCTGCGTCATGTTTTGTTAGTGTTTTTATTATCATGGAATTAATAATGTGTGTTCAAAATTTATAAGATGCTACCCTACCCTTCGGGATATCCTTCGGATAACGGGAAAACTTCGTTAACGTTCCTTAGCATGACAGTTATGGAGATGCTTCGTTCCTTAGCATGACAGTTATGGAGATGCTACCCTGCGGGAAAACTGCGTTAACGTTCCTCAGCATGACAGTTATGGAGATGCTACCCTGCGGGAAAACTGCGTTAACGTTCCTCAACATGACAGTTATGGAGATGTTTCGTTCCTTATCATGACAGTTATGGAGATGCTACCCTGCGGGAAAACTGCGTTAACGTTCCTCAGCATGACAGTACTATATCCGGACAGTAGCATATCGCAAGGTTGAGGGAAAACGTTTTGCCGCAGTTTTTATATAGATTCGCCTATTAGGGTGAATGCTGCCCAGTGTTCGGGGTTGGGGTATTGTTTCATGGTGGTTAGCATGGCTTGGCGAAGTGCGGCGCCTTTATCGGGGTTTTTCTGCATTTGGCGATAAAATTCGGTCATTAGTATTTTGGTGGATGCGTCGTCTACGCTCCATAAAGAGACGACTACGCTTTTTGTGCCTGCTGCTATTAATGAACGAGATAGTCCAATGACTCCATCTCCTGTTAGTGTTCCTTGTCCGGTTTGGCAAGCACTTAGTACCACTAGGTCTGCGTTTAGTTTCATGTTTAAAATTTCACTTGCTGTTAGTAGACCGTCGTTATTTTGTTGTGCTTTGGTGAGGTTGGTAGAAGACGGCGCCAATGCTATTGCTCCTGGTATACCTAAACCAAAGTCGTCTAGTAGTCCATGTGTTGCTAGGTGGATAATTCTGGCTTGACCCATTAGTTGTTTGACTTGGGGTTTTGTGGCTTCTTTGCCTATTAGGGGTTTTGTGTTGAGTATCGTGGCTATTTCGCGCGCTTCTTTTTCGGCAAATGGTAGGCTAACTAGCTGTTGCGGTGGTTGTCCTGCTCGAACTTTTATGCTTGGCATTATTGGGTTGCCTACTACTAAGGCTCCTTGTGATGATGATAGGCGCCTTTCATACGTTAGTTGTAATAGTTGAATTGATGGTGATGTAAGGATAGTATGTTTTTCTACTAAGTATTTACCTTGGTTGTCTTGCAGTGCAGGAAAGGGTATTAAAAATAATTCGTTTTGAGGTACAAATATTACCTTTTCGTTGGGGTTCTTGGGTAAATGTTGAGCTATTGGGGCAATTAGTAATTGGTGGAGCGCTTGAAGTTTTTGTGTTGCGTTTGCTTGTGGCTGTTTCTTTTCTGGCGCCACTACTGTCAACCCTCTGGTGGCGCCTATTGAGTCGAGAGCCGTTACTACTATATCTTTTAAAGGGGTATTTGAATTTATATCAACTTGTTTAAATTCAATTTGCCCTGTAGGTTTAACGACCCATATATATATGTCAGATTTGTTTTTACTGATGGAATACTCGACAAAGGTGGCATTTTGCTGTTTGGCAATTTTTTGAATGTCTTTGAGTGTAGGTGGTAATATTTCTGGTAGATTACTTTTATTTTGAGATTGTCGTGCAGCGAGTAGGTTAATAAAAGCTCTAGCTCGACCACGCTCTGATACTTCCAACGCTTCTTGATATTTGTTTTGAGATACTAAGACTTGTTGGAGTAAACTGTAAACTTGTGCTTGGGTTTCAAAGATGGAAATTTGATTCTTGTCTGTAAGGTCTACTCGTATTGACTCAAAAACTTTGATGGCATTATATAAAGCTGTCGTAGCTTCGGGTAAATTTTTTCTAGTATGGTAAAGTGTACCCAGATGACTGTAAATGTTTGCCTCTTCTAGCTTTTGGTTCCTTTTACTCGCAGATGCCGCAGCTTGCTTATAATAGTTGATGGCTAAATCAGACTGCTGCTGTTTTTCTTGAAATGAACCAGCTTGAAACAAGACAAAATACTCAAATAAGGGATATTCACGAGCTAATTTAATTGCTTTCTGTAAATATTCCCATGCTCTGTCTTTTTCTCCAAGGTCAGCATAAGCGTTTCCAATCTTAGCTAGTGCATTTGCTTCTAAACTACGATTTCCTACTGACTGCGCTGATGCTAAACTTTGTTGAGCTTCTTCTAATTCTTTTGATGTTTTCTTCGGTGGTGTTTCTGGAGTTGATGCAGTTTGACTTGATGCGTCTTTACAAGCTTTGTTGCTTGCTTCGTTCTGACCAAGTACCCTGTAAGAAACACATAATTTTATATAACTTACTTTAATTCCTTGATTTGCTAGTAACTTATTATTCTGTAGTAAAAATTGCTCGGTTAGGTTAGATGTTGTAATACTTCCAGTTTTATTCAAAGATGTTTTTAAGGTTGTTATTGCCTGCTCATAAAATTTAATCGCTTGTTCGTACTTACTTGTATCCGCATAAGCATTTGCTATATTTACTTGAATTAATCCTTGCTGGGTATTAATAACAAAGGTATTAACAGGAGTATTAGTAGGTATTGCTTGATTTATCGCCAGGGCTTGTTGATAATATGATATTGCTTTATCTTTATTATTCCAGTTCACGTACACTTCAGCTAAACTTGATAAGGTATCTCGAACTTGAAGCTGTAAACCGTCTGATTTTTTGAAAATTTCTAATGCTTGCTCATACGACTTTATTGCTTCAGCAAATTCGCTTCTAATATTATAAACGCTTCCCATCCCCGAAAGTGCTTTGCCTTGCTGTAAACTATCACCCGTTTCTTTGGCAATTACAGCAGCTTGTTGATAATATTCTAATGACCTATCTATTAATTTACCAGGCGCCTGACTCGGTGTTACATCTGTTTGAGTTAATCCTCCCCCTACACCAATTCCATAGTACAAACCGCCCATACTCATCAAAATAGTAACTTCTAAATTACGCTGACGTAATCTATCATCACCCGTCCCATTCGCTTTACGCACAGCAACCAAAGCTTGTTCTATATATTCTATACCCTTACCTATATCTGACGTAATCGCAACGGCGCCTAATCCTTTGAATGCTAATGCTTCTGTTTCATGGTTGCCGCTTCGACGTGCTACCGTTAGAGCTTTGTTACAATATTCAAGCGCGCGCTTAGAATCACCACTATCTCGATAAGTAAGTCCAATATTAGACAATATTCGCGCTTCTAAATCAGTATTATCTGTAGCTTTTGCAACTTCTAAACCCTGTTGATAATAACTAATGGCTTGCTGCGCTTGATTTAAATCGGCATATACATTACCAATATTATTGAGTGCCTTACCTTCAAATGCTTTGTTCTTATTTTTACGAGCAATACTTAAAGCTTCTTCAAACTTTTTCAACGCAGCTTGCAACTGCAAACTATCACGTAACTTTTCACCTTGTTTTATCAGCTTATCAGCTTGATTGTTGCTATCACTACTCGTTTGTGCCACAGCTTGTGACACACTAAAAGACTCAACCGAAAATATGCTTAAAGGCGCCGAAACAGCCAGCAATATCAAGAACGATTGCACACGAATAGGGAGCATAATAGGCAACGGATGATTAACGGATGTAACGGATAGTTTATCTTACAAAAGTAAGTATGATTATCAGGATACGTATTGTTTTAACAAATCATTCATCCGTTACATCCGTTGTATCCGTTGCTATTTTTCGGTTAAGCTGCTTTAGACTTACGATGCTTAGGTTTGTGTTGTATCGATGAGGCTTGTTGTAGCTGTGCCTCGCGTTTTTCAAACTCAATTACAGTCCGAGCTACTAATTCAGCTAGGGTTTCACGTTTCATACTTGATTGTTATCGCTTCTAGTAGAATAACTGCGATGTCGAAAAATTCTGTTAGCAGCAAGCTTTTACGCTTCTTTGTGCCAAAAATCTGCTCGACCCTGTTAGAAACACTTAGCTAGTGGGAATGTTATATACAGTGACTCGAAAAATTGTCTACAGGGAAAACTCACACTCTATATATGTCTATTCATAAAAGTCTAAGCAAAACTAGCCCAACCGCATCAAGAGCAATACCCAACGCTCACGAGTGGCAGTTTCCATTTCCCAATACTGCCGACTTTAATTTTAACTACTACCACTTACTAGAACGAGCATCACAGACCGCAATTGCTCAAAACAATGACCCAAACATACGTATTGCTATTATTGGCGCCGGTGTTGCAGGACTAATTGCTGCTAGGGAGCTTTTTCGTTGTGGCTACACCAATATTGATATTTATGAAGCCAGTGAGCGTATTGGTGGAAGAACTTACTCTATTCCAGCACATAACCAATACACGACTTTTGAAATGGGCGCCATGAGAATGCCATTTTTTACCGAACCGGGTAGTCGTAACTGTGTGTTGGATTATTATTGCACTTTGTTTGGAATTACGACGCAACCTTTTCCTGACCCTGCTTCCGATGCGATTGCTAGCACCGGAATCTATGTAAATAATGGTTTAGGACCCGACCCCAAAAATCCCTATACAGTACCACGCTTGGATATTTGGTTAAAACAAGAACCACCACCAAATCCTCTTTTAAAGACCATCCTCGATAAATGGACTCATTTTGCCAATATGGTTACAAAAGAGGTTCAAAAACTATATGGTACAAACCAATGGGAAGAATTTTGGCACAGCTTGGTTAATCATTACGGGGCAATGAATTTCCGTGACTTGGTATATCTAGAAGCTATTAAGGAGTATAAATGCTCTCACCCTGGCTACTTCGGTGGTCTAGGTATGAACGAGCAAGAAGCATGGAATTTTTATGTAATTGGTGCAGGTGATGGAGGTTGGGGCGCCTTTTATGATATTTCTTGTTTATACCCAATTAGAACACTATTATTTGGTTTCGCGACCAATCACCAACTTATACAAGGTAAGTTTGATATTAATGGCAACTTTGCACCTGGAGCAGAATACAAAGAAATAACTAGAGATAATTTCGGTTTACAATTAAAATCACCAAATTATCTAGGCGTAGAAGCATTAACAGAAAGTCTCTTTTATGAGCCAGTAATTAGCCCCTTCGTTAAAAATATTTCTCTTTACCAAGCAACTCAACTTTACGAAGGAATTAATCTCTTTACACAGAGTCAAGTAAAGGCAATTCAGTATTTAAGTAAAAATAATATTCAGATTGTTACAGATACAATGGTATCACAGTATAACGCGGTTATTGTAACTCCACCAACGTGGGCATTAGAAATGAGCTGTGTTTTTCAAAAATTCGATTCTAGTGCTTTGCCACCAGAAGTGTCGCTGAGTTTGAAAGAGTCGCATTGGATTACTAGCTGCAAAGTATTTTATCCTTTAAAGCAAAGGTACTGGGAACAACCAAATCCTAATCCAAATAAAGACCCCATTCCGCAAGTCATTAATACAGACACTTTTTTACAAGATGTTTATGGTATAGCTGTCACCACAAAATCTCATAGTGACCCTGGAGTATTACTAGTTAGTTATACATGGGAAGATGATGCTATTAAATTAGAAGCTAACCAGGATGATGCAACTTTAGCCAAAAAGTGTCTTGGTGAGCTAGATAATATTTTGATGAATGCCGAAAATATCCAAACACCAATTTCTCCCTACGTGGATACAAGCAAACCAGTTGTAATTCACTGGGAGAGAAAACCCACTTATCGAGGTTGTGCCAAGCTCTATCGACAAAGAAGTTGGAACTTGGATTATGCTCTACTAACATACAACCAGCAACGTAGCGCTACTTCGAGTCTTTACTTTGCTGGTGAAGCTTACTCAGTTGAAGGAGGGTGGACAGAACCAGCATTGAGATTGGGGTTAGATGCAGTAATTCATATTGTTAACAACACGGATGGTACATTCCTAAATGGCTTTGATTACAATGAAAACTATCCTCAATATCCGCAATGGTCTCCCTCTTTTAAAACCTTTGCGTAGGTGAAATGGATGAATTATAAACCGGGTTTCTTTGTCGAAATGTTGTAATAAAAATAGCGATTTTTCTGCGAAAATGAATGGGCAGAAACCTGGTTTCTTTGCGTTATAAAAAATAAAGGATATAATAATTATGTCAATTTTTGATTACCAATTACAACAAATAATATATCAAGGTCATTACTCAACTATTTATCGTGCATATCGAAATCAGGATAATCAACCTGTTATTATCAAAACTTTTCAGCATGAATATCCAACTTTATCTCAAATTAATAAATATCATCATGAATATAAAATCTCTAAACTTTTAAATTTTGACGGTGTTGTGAAAGTGTATGCTTTAGAAAAGCAACAAAATAAATTGGCATTAATTTTAGAAGATTTTGGTGGTGTTTCTTTAAAAGCATGGATTGCTGATAAACAACTTACTAATTTAGAATTTCTGAAAATAGCAATTTCCATAACTAATATTCTACTTAAAATTCATAATAATAAAATTATTCATAAAAATATTAATCCATCAAATATTATTTTTAATTCCTCAAACAATCAAATTAAAATAACTGATTTTGGCATTTCAACTATTTTATCATCAGAAAAAAATATTGTTAAAAATCCTAATATATTAGAAGGAACTTTAGCTTATATATCACCTGAACAAACTGGTAGAATGAACCGTTCAATAGATTATAGAAGTGATTTTTATTCATTAGGTATTACTTTCTATGAACTTTTGACTGGTCAATTACCTTTTCAATCAAAAGACCCAATGGAATTGGTGCATTGTCATATTGCTAGGCAACCAATACCTCCTAATCAACTTAATTCAAATGTACCAAACTTAATTTCTAACATTGTGATGAAGTTGTTGGCTAAAACTGTTGAAGATAGATATCAAAGCGCTTTTGGTCTGAAAAGTGATTTAGAAAAATGTTTGCAGTTATTGGAATCAGGTGAAATTTTAGATTTTCCACTTGCTCATCGAGATATTTCTGATAAATTTCATATTCCTCAAAAACTTTATGGCAGGGAACAAGATGTTTCTACGCTTTTGAATGCATTTGAGCGTATGACTCAGGGTCAGCAAGAAATTATTATGATTTCTGGCTATTCTGGTATTGGTAAATCATCTCTAGTTGAAGAAATTTATAAACCCATTACACAACAAAGAGGTTACTTTATCTCCGGAAAATTTGATCAATTTAAACGTAATATACCTTATTCTGCTTTGGTTAATGCTTTTCTTGATTTAATTGGGCAGATTTTGACTGAAAGTTTGGAACGCATTAATCAGTGGCGAGAAAAAATTTTAGCAGCACTTGGTAATAATGGTCAATTAATTGTTGATGTAATTCCAGAAATAGAACTCATTATTGGAAAGCAACCAGAAGTTGTTGAAGTTACTCCAACAGAATCACAAAACCGTTTCAATATAGTTTTTCAAAGTTTTATCAATGTTTTTTGTCAGCAAGAACATCCTTTAGTTATTTTTATAGATGATTTGCAATGGGCAGATTCTGCTTCTCTCAAGTTGCTAGAATTAATGATGACAGATGAAACAACTAAATATCTCTTTATTATTGGCGCCTATCGAGATAATGAAGTTAGCTCTATCCATCCTTTAATGGTGCTGTTAGATACAGTACAAAAACAAATAGGAATTATCAACTCGATTACTTTAAAACCACTGAATTTAGAGCATACCACCACTTTAATTGCAGAAACTTTCCATTGCGATTCTCAACTTGTTGCTCCTTTAGCTCTTTTAGTAATGGAGAAAACTTTAGGTAATCCATTTTTTATTCGGCAATTTTTGCAAGCTCTGTATGGAAATGATTTATTAACCTTTGACTTAAATCAACGTAATTGGAACTTTGACTTTAATAATATACAACAGAGAGATTTTACTGATAATGTAGTCGAATTACTCGCAGATAAAATTCAAAAACTACCTCCATCTACCCAAAACATTCTGAAAATAGCTGCTTGTTGTGGCAAACGCTTTAATGCACATACATTATTTTTAGTTGAAAAACAACCTCCTAGTGCTATTGCTAAGGAACTCTGGGAAGCTGTAAAGCAAAATATTATTTTATTAGTTGATAATAGTTCTCAGGTTATACAAGAGTGGGATGATAAAAAAAACGGCGCCTTAAATAACACTTTAAATCATAAATTAAGCAATAAAGTCATCTTTACTTATGAATTTTCACACGACAGAGTACAACAAGCAGCTTATTCTTTAATCTCTGAACAAGAGCGCAATATACTTCATTGGTCTATAGGAAAAACAATGAAGAAAAAACTTTCTTCACAAGTATTTTCTGATGAAATATTTGATGTTGTAAATCAGCTTAACTTTGCAATCGAATTGATTGTTAAACCAGAAGAGAGACGAGAATTAGCACAGCTAAATCTTGAGGCTGGTAAAAGAGCAAAGACATGTACTGCATATGAACCAGCTTTGAAATATTTTGCGGTAGGTATTGAGCTACTACCTGAAAATAGCTGGCAAACAGTTTATCAACTCTCTTGGGAATTATATATTAACTATGCTGAAGCATTATCTGTTTTAGGATATCTAGAAAAAGCAGATACGGTATTTCAGAAAATTACAAAGAATATAATACACGATAAAGAGCTAGCATTGTGTTACGAAAAATATAGTGGAATTTTACAGAGTTCTGGAAAATCGGCGCCTGCGTTTGATGAAGCTATTAAAGGTTTGGTTGTTTTAGGTATAGAAATACTAGTTGGCTTAGAAGAGATATTAAACGAAGAAAAATCTTTTTTACAAAAATGGAAACAAGCAGAAACAATTGAATATTTTTATAATTTAAAGTTAGCTGAAGGAATAAATATATTAATAGGTAGCCTTTACGACAAAGCAATTATTAGTTGTTATTTTTCTCAGCCAAATAAATTTAATTATATAGTTAGCAAGAGTGTAGAACATATTCTGAATTTTGGTATTACTCCACAATCAGGAATTGCCATTTCTTGGTTAGCTACACTGTTGTCAATAATGGAGTGTAAAGAATTATCTTTTCGCTATGCCGAACTAGCATTAAATATTGTTCATCAGTTTCCAGAGGTTTATTATAGAGGCGAAACAAAAATGCTCGCTCATGCTCAGTCTTTAGCCTGGAAAAATAGTTTTACTGACAATGAAAAAGCCTTGCAAGAAGCATACACTTTGTGTCATAGCACTGGTAATTTACAGTTTGCTAGTTACTGCTTGATTTGTACATATATTAGCAAGATGGTTCGCAGCACTCATTGCTTGGAAGTGTATGAAAGTTGTAAGCAATGGCATGATTATTGTGAAAAGTACGTCCCTCTAGAATTAGGACAAGCAAAAATTCGACTATATTATCTTGCTCAACTTATGGATGTTATAGAACAGCGTATCGATGTTGAGGGTATTCTAGAAAAATATACCACCGAACAAAATTACACAGATGTCAGCGAATCTTTAGTAGAAATTATTAGAATAGAAACTATTCTAGGCAATTATTCCCAAGCTTATGAAAATGCTCAACGAGCTGAACCAATGTTAGCAGCAGGCGCCGCAGGCAGTTTGTTAATAAATATGACATTTCGCCACTTTTATGCTATTTGTTGCGCTAGACTCTATTCTTTAGAGACAAATTTAGACCTAAAACAAAGATATCTCACTCAATTGCAAGATAATTTAGAAAAACTAAAGCACTGGGCAGAAATAGCACCATCAAATTTTTATTCGTATTATACACTGATAGAAGCAGAACAAGCAATAGCTTTACAAGACTGGGAGAAAGCAAACAATTACTATTTAAAGACTATTGAACATGCCAGAGAAAATGGATATGTACTGTTACAAGCATTTGCTACGGAATTACTAGGAGAATTGTATTGGCAACAGCAACATCGATTTGCTAAAGGTATATTTGAAGAAGCGCATTATTTGTACTTACAATGTGGAGCTAATAAAAAAGCACAAATTATAGAAGCTAAATATTCTCAATTTTTTAAAAATACATATAATCAGAATTACATATCTATTGGAACAACTACTAGCAGTAAAATTGAACTAGATTTACATACAGTAATTAAAGCATCTCAGGCACTTTCTAGCGAAATAGTTCTTGAAGAGCTATTAAAAAAATTAATGCAGTTTTTGCTGGAGAATGCAGGCGCCGAGCGCGGGTACCTAATTTTACGGCAAAATAATAAATGGCAAATTGTCACATCTGGTGAGTTAGAGCAAATAAATGTAACCTTAGAGAATCCGATTTATTTAAGAGATAATACCAGAAATACGCCTATCTTACCTGATACTATTTTAAATTATGTAATTCGCACTTCTAAAAGTCTTGTTCTTAATGATGCAGTCTCTGAAAGTAATTTTAATCAAGATGCTTACATTCATGTAGTCAAACCTAAATCTGTTTTGTGTTTTCCGCTATTAAATCAAGGTAAGCTCGTTGGTATTATTTACCTAGAAAATAATTTAACAAACGGTGCATTCACTTCCGCACACTTAGAGATTTTACCCATTCTCTCTACTCAAGCTGCCATCTCAATTGAAAATGCTACACTTTACAACACGTTAGAACTAAAAGTTAAAGAACGTACTAATGAGCTATCACAAGCACTCGTACAACTTCAGCAAACTCAAACCCAATTAATTCAAAGTGAAAAAATGTCAGCAATGGGGCAAATAGTTGCAGGGGTTGCACACGAAATTAATAACCCTGCTAATTTTATCAATGGTAACATTACTCATTTAAATAATTACGCTCAAGATTTATTACAAGTAATTCAAGCCTATCAAGAACATTATCCCCATCCATCAGAAAATATTCAGGAGTTATTAGAGGAATTTGATATTAATTTTATTACAGAGGATATTTCTAAAATTCTTCAATCGATGAAAACTGGAACGCAGCGTATCCGAGAAATTATTTTATCCTTACGAAATTTCTCTCGTCATGATGAAGCTGATTTTAAATATGCTGATATTAATGAGGGAATTGAAAATACTTTAATGCTACTCAAACATCGCTTGCAAGCAGTACAAGGTCAAGAAATACAAATTATTAAAGAATATAATACTTTACCTAAAATTGAATGCTATCCATCTCAACTTAATCAAGTATTTTTGAATCTTCTTACTAATGCCATTGATGCAGTGGAAGAATCAATTCAAACTGACAATAAAATAAATCCCATTATCTGTATTAATACTAACGTTTTAGAAGATAAAATCCAAATTTCCATTGAAGATAATGGTATTGGTATTCCCCAAGAAATTTATAGTAAATTATTTGACCCTTTCTTTACTACTAAACCCGTTGGTAAAGGTACTGGTTTAGGATTGTCTACTAGCTATCAAATCGTTGTCAATAAACATGGTGGTCGATTGTGGTGTAACTCTACTTTAGGGGAAAAAACGAAATTTGTACTAGAAATCCCTATTAAAACCTCAACCGTAGGGCTAAAAACGGTAAACTAAGGGAAATTGCTAGAGGGAAGCATTAATGGCAAAGTCAAATGGGGCAAAAAGCGAAACATCTACTGTGGAGTCTGAAATTTCAGACGCAGAAGACCTGGCGCCAGTTAAAGATTCGTCAGAACTAGTAGAGGGCGCCCAGGATATTGACGAAATCTTAAACTCGCTAAAAGCTTTACTGAGTGCGTTAGAAAAACTCCAAAAAGCTCGACTAGAAGTAGGCGATATTAAACCTTTAATTGGACGAATGCTTGATGGAGAACTGCTAGAAGGGGAAGAACTTGAGCAACTAAAGTCAGGTGTAAATGGTCTTTCTCGTCTTGTTCGTACTTATAGTGACCACCAAGCGGCACTTACTAAAGCACAACCTGCAAGACAACTACTAGATCAAGTTATTAAATAGTAATTCAATTCCCACAACCCCCCTTACTAAGGGGGGCTTTAAATCTGCCTCTTGTTCCCCCCTTATCAAGGGAGGCTAGGGGGGATCTCCTCATGGTTACCACAAAATGCCCCACATTGCAGAAAATTTATGCTAGCTTAATCCGAGACATAAATTAAGGCTCTTAGCTTTTTTATGCCCGAACCAACCTGTGGAACACAGGTTAGCTTATAATTATTGTGTAATTATTAAGTTTTCTCAAAACATCAGGACTACTTCCGGTGTTCTATGTTAAGGAAATCCAGCCCTTGCTGGCGCTCACAGGCAACTCAAGTTAATTCTATAGTGCCATTTTAGAGCTATTCGCCAACGGTTTCTAGTAGTTTAGTTAAAACATGAAAGACCTCACTCGTTATCGGAATATCGGTATCTTCGCCCACGTAGACGCTGGTAAAACCACCACAACAGAAAGAATCCTGAAACTGACAGGAAAAATCCACAAAATTGGTGAGGTGCATGAAGGTGCGGCGACGACCGACTTCATGGAACAAGAACAAGAGCGAGGCATTACAATTCAATCTGCTGCTACCACCTGTTTTTGGAACGATCACCAATTCAATATTATTGATACCCCTGGACACGTTGACTTTACCATTGAAGTTTACCGTTCGCTGAAAGTACTTGATGGTGGTGTCGGTGTATTTTGCGCTAGTGGTGGTGTAGAACCTCAATCTGAAACCAACTGGCGTTATGCCAATGACTCTAAGGTCGCTCGCGTTGTTTACATTAACAAACTTGACCGTATTGGCGCCGACTTTTACCGAGTTGTTAAGCAAATTAATGATATTCTCGCAGCGAAACCGTTGGTGATGGTACTACCAATTGGTACAGAGAACGATTTTGTAGGGATGGTAGATTTATTAACCCGTAAAGCATGGGTATGGGATGAGTCTGGCGACCCAATGAACTATGAAATCAAAGAAGTTCCCGCCGAAATGAAAGATGATGTCGAAAAATACCGCGAGATGCTGATTGAAACAGCTGTCGAGCAAGACGACACATTAATGGAAAAGTATTTAGAAGGTGAAGAACTTTCCATCGACGAAATTAAGCATTGTATTCGTAAGGGCACTATTAATCTTTCATTCTTCCCCACCTACTGCGGTTCTTCTTTCAAAAACAAGGGTGTGCAGTTAGTACTCAATGCTGTTGTTGACTACTTGCCCAACCCAACAGAAGTAAAACCACAACCAGAAGTAGATTTAGAAGGTAACGAAACTGGCCAATTTGCTATTGTAGACCCAACGAAACCATTACGGGCACTGGCGTTTAAAATTATGGACGACCGTTTCGGCGCCCTCACCTTTACCCGTCTTTACTCTGGTGTATTAAACAAAGGTGATACAATTCTCAATACCGCAACAGGTAAAACCGAACGTATTAGCCGTTTGGTTGAGATGCACGCTAACGACCGTCAAGAAATTGATTCCGCTCAAGCTGGGGACATTGTAGCTATTGTAGGGATGAAAAACGTCCAAACCGGACACACCCTTTGTGACCCCAAAGCTCCCGCAACCTTAGAACCAATGGTCTTCCCAGAGCCAGTTATTTCCATCTCGGTGACACCTACCAAGAAAGGTACCTCCGAGAAAATGGGGATTGCACTCGGTAAAATGGTACAGGAAGACCCATCATTCCGCGTTGAAACTGATTCCGAAAGTGGCGAAACCATCATTAAAGGGATGGGTGAGTTACATTTAGATATTAAAGTTGACATTCTTAGACGCACCCACGGTGTTGAGGTCGAAGTTGGTAAACCTCAAGTTGCTTACCGTGAGTCTGTTACCAAGCGCGTTGAAGATGGCTACGTCCACAAGAAACAATCTGGTGGTTCTGGTCAATACGCTAAAATCGATTACATTGTTGAACCCGGTGAACCTGGTAGTGGTTTCCAATTCGAGACCAAGGTAACTGGTGGTAGCGTACCTAGAGAATACTGGCCCGCAGTTCAAAAAGGTTTTGCAAGCAGTATCGACAAAGGTGTGTTAGCAGGATTCCCTTGCGTAGATTTGAAATTTACCTTGGTTGATGGTGGTTTCCACCCTGTTGACTCATCAGCTATTGCTTTTGAAATTGCAGCTAGAGCTGCTTATCGTCAAACCTTACCTAAAGCTTCTCCTCAGTTGCTTGAACCCATCATGAAAGTCGATGTGTTTACACCTGAAGATTACATGGGTGATGCAATTGGTGACTTAAACCGTCGTCGTGGACTCATTAAATCGCAAGAAACAGGCCCTACTGGCGCCCGTATTAAAGCGGATGTACCATTGAGCGAAATGTTTGGTTACATTGGTGACTTACGTACCATGACTTCTGGTCGCGGTCAGTTTTCTATGGAATTTTCTCATTACGCGCCATGTCCTGCAAACGTAGCAGAGACCGTAATTAAAGAAACCAAAGAACGCGAAGCTGCTGCTGCGAAATAGTATTAATTTTGATTGGACGGAAAATTTTCCGTTCCAATTGAACCGATTTAGTACTTACACATAGAATGATAGAAGCCGGGTTTCTTGTTTAGAACCCGGTTTCTGTTTGTAAATTCTAAAAGTGTTATGACCGATACAACCGATATTAACGAAATATCAACAGATAGCTCCCTAATCGATCCAGAAAATGACTTGCTAGGTCATGCGAGCTTTGCTAAGTATCTAGCAGATAGCATTTGCGAAATGACCTTTCCTGAAGGTTTCATAATTGGTATTTACGGTTCTTGGAACTCAGGCAAATCAACACTATTAAACTTTATAGGTCATTATCTTCAGCAAAAGCCAGAGGACGAGCAACCAATTATTGTTCCTTTTAATCCCTGGCTATTTTCTGGACATCAAAATATTGCAAGACGCTTTTTTGAGCAACTACAAAACGTTTTAAGCCAAGAAAAAGCCGTGCCAAGAGGTATAAGAAAAACACTTGCTGATTTTGCCGGAATTATTTCAGAAATTCCTTTACCTTATGCTCAAACTGGCAAGGCATTAGTAACATTATTGGATGATAAAGACAAGGAAGCTTCGCAATTTAAAGAAGAAGTAGAAAAGACGCTTGCAAAGCAGGATAAACGCATAGTTGTAACAGTTGATGATATAGATAGGTTGCCTGGTGAGGATATTAAGCAGCTATTTCGCATTTTTAAAGCTATTCCGAATTTCTCTAACGTTGTTTATGTTTTAGCCTTTAATAAAGAAGCTGTAATGGAAACAATTACAGAAACCGATACAGTATCCAAAGAATCATATTTACAACAAATTATTCAAGCTGAGTTTGAGTTACCTACTCCAACTAAAACCTTACTCCGCAAGCTGTTTTTTAAAAAACTTAATAGAATATTTATTGACATACCAAAAGAAGAATTTAATCAAGCACGCTGGAGTAATATTTACTTCCAAGGAATAGACCATTTTATTAATAACATACCTGCCATTAGTCGTTTAACTAACACTTTAACAGTTACATATCCAGCAGTAAAAGGCGAAGTCAATCCAATTGATTTTATTGCTATTGAGTGTTTGCGAATCTTTTGCCCAGCTATATATAATACAATCCCCCAAAATCCTTATGCTTTCGCAGGTGAGGTTAATACTTCCACAGACGAATTAAAAAATTTACTAAATACCTGGATTGCTCAACTACCCCCCGAAGACAAGCAACCTGTACAAAATCTCCTGATGCAGCTTTTTCCAAATTTAAAACATGTTTGGAGTAATAGCTCTCCCTCGGAGAAAGAGTCTGAATGGCATAAGCAACTACGTGTGTGTAGTTTAGAAATATTTCCAATCTACTTCCGTCTGGCCCTGTCAGCATATGAATTATCTAACACTCAAATAAAAACTATGCTTGCTTTAGCTTACGATACAGAAAGGTTTAAAGAACATCTAATAGAACTTGTTAAGCAAAAACGTACTGAAGGTATGGCACAAACTAGCATTTTTCTAGAACAGCTTGAAAGCACCGCTCAAGAAATTCCTATAAATGCCATTCCCTCGGTTGTGGAAGCTTTATTTGATGCCAGCGAAGAATTCTTGTTGGGTCAAGAAGATGAATATAATAATGACATTTTCGATTTGAGCAACGAAGTTATAATTAGTCGTTATATCTCACAACTGTTGCGTCGAATTGAAGAAGCACAACGATTTGAATTGTTAAAAACAGCAATTAGTCAAGGTAAAGCATTACCAATAATTAATCAACAAATAGCAACAGTAAAAGAACAGCTTGACCAAGATGCTTCTGATGAGGACTTAGATGAGGAAAGCCTTCTAAGCGCGCAACACCTTGAAGAACTTGAACAAATGATGCTTTAAGAATAGAAAATATAGTCATCAATTTCATGGAATATAGCAGGATAAATTTGTTGAGATGCACGTTGAAGATGTTGGCTATTATCAATTTCTGCCCATAATAAATCAGTTAACACTGTATAGTATACAGGATGATATTGAGCTACACTAACCAATGTGTCTGTTTCATAATCAACTTTTAAAGTAGCTGCAAACTTTTCAGAAGCAGATTGTAACATCTGTTTATATAGAGCCAGAGAAATTTTAGAAATACCTACCAGTTCTCCTACAACTGGCTCTCCCAACTCATCCTTGTTTTTGGACATAGCAATTATGGTGCCACTATTACCTTGTACGTAAACTTCATCACCTGCATTAGTTTTACCGGAGAGCAAAATTACATTTTCTTTATTAAAGCTTAGTACACTTTCTATTGCTCGCTGTTCAAAAATTAAATCTGATTCTAATAGTAAAAAATCATTATTTAATAGTTCCCTAGCACACCAGAGAGAATACATACTTCCGGAAGTGGCATATTCAGAGTTATGAACGGTCAAAATTTCTGGATACTGCTTTTTTAATTGCTCGTAAAACTCATAGCAGTGACCAGTCACAATAATAATCCTCTGGATTCCATAGCTTCGTAATCGCATGATGGTTTCCTCAATTATTGGTCGTTTTCCCAACTTTAAAAATCCTTTGGGTATGGATTTTCCCAATTCTTTTAGCCTTGTACCCATACCCGCAGCAAGAATAACGGCTGTTTGAATTTTCATAAATTTATTGTAGCTTTAGTGCGGTCAAGTATAATTTTAAAATACTCTAGCAAACGGTTTACATCTTCCATTTGTATATTCCCCATATTCGCTATGCGAAAAATGTCATTTTTTAGCCCACCCTGCCCAGCATAAATGATAAAACCAGCTTGCTTTAAACCATCATGTATTTGTTCGTAACTATGTCCGGATGGTAATTTAAAAGACCTTAAAACACAACTTGTAACTTGTTCATCAAGAAAAAGTTGTACGCCTAATTCTTTTAACCCACGATAGATTTTTTGTGAACGAATTTTATAATCACAATGTCGAGCTAAATAACCGCCGTTATCTTCTAATTCCTTCAATGCTTCTAATAAAGCATAATAAACATTGCAATAGCATCCCCTTCATTTGCTGCCCCTATATATTGCAGTTCACGCGAGTTAATTACGTAGTTAATAAACGGTTTGAGGAAAGAGCAGGGTACTCCTGTATACAAACCAAAACCCCGTGAAGAAGCTGCCTGAATAAAATCTTGTGCGTCAATCATTAAAAGCTTCCTGCTGTAATCATATCTTGTACCTCGTCCACATCTAGCCAATCACTAGTAATATAAATAACGTGGATAGGATATCCTAGTGCTGTTAATTCATTGAGCAACGCTGGCATTCGTCCTATTGTTGTCATTTCATCCTGTTGCAATAACATCTTTAGTGTATCCCATAGTACAGGTTGCATTGTGCGAGAAACTTTAAGCAAACCTGTCCATATCCCACATCTATTTTCTACTGGCATTTCTGGAGCAATCTGTTTGAAATATACATCGGTATAGAATGTTTGCTGAGAATTTGGTAGCGAGTTCATCACGTAATCTGGTCTAACTTGATGGGGACGATCGCTCCACTTAGAATCAACTACCACAACTAAATCATGCTTAACTTCTAACAGCATTTGCAAAACATATTTTTTGTATAAAACATCTCCGTAGCCGATAATCCAATCTTTTTCACCAGCAGTTACATCCGCTAAACCTTTGTATAAAGAGAAAAGTTCACCTGTATTGTCATATTCATCATTATCGACATAACGTAAACCAGGTAAATTTACCATGTCTTTTTTATAACCACGAACCACGGTAATATCTTTAATACCTACGGTTTGATAAGTCTCAACTATCCGTCCAAGGATTGGCTTACCCGATAAATTCAACATGCATTTAGGCAAGTTTAGGGTTAATTCCCCTAGCTCAATTCCCCGTGAAGCTGCTAAAAGAGTGACGCTAACTGAGTCTGTAACACATGGTAGATAGCGCTTTTCTGCTTCCAGAAGTTCTGTGGCGCCTTGCAAACGAAAGACTTCTGCGACACTAACGATTGATTCTTCAACAACAAGAATGTTTTCTGATGCTGCAAGATTAAGAGCCATCTGTTTCATTGCTGTGATGGCAGTACGTAACATTTGGTTTGCCCAGATAGCAATCGAAAATTTGTAGTCTCGGAAGACGTGGACAGGAGTAGTGTAATACTTAGTTGGCACAATTACCACTGGACAACGGGCGCCCCACTCTCGTTTAAACTCTAATATTTCCTCTGCTGTTTGCTTTGAACTGTGAATGAGAATACCATCTGCTCCTGCTTGGTGATATTCCTCTGCACGCATTAGAGCTTCAGGTAAACCCCAACCAGCGATTAATGCTTCCACGCGCGCAATTACTACAAAATCATCATCTGTTTGAGCATCTTTTGCAGCTTTTATTTTGCCACAAAATTCTTGAATATCAGCTAAAGGTTGCGCGGCGCCGTTAATGAAGCTGTTAGTTTTTGGAAATAATTTATCTTCAATACATACCCCAGCAATATTACGTTGCTCTAACTTTTTGACCAGTCGCTGCACATTGTTAAAGTTTCCGTAACCTGTATCCCCATCCAATAGAATTGGTATCGAAGTACAATCAGACATGAACTCAATTACCTCCAATACTTGAGTCCAACTTGCTTCATTGTTATCTCGTACACCTAGTTGGGCAGAAATTGACAGCCCACTTGCCCAAATTCCCTTGAAACCAGCTTCCTCTACTATTTTTGCACTAATAGCATTGTGAGATTCCATTAAAAATTCTAGTGATTCACTTTTAAGTAAATTTTTTAATGCTGTAGTTTTTCGCATCGTTAAGCTTATGTGGTTTCCACATTCAGATAAATAATTTTGTAAAAAAGATATTTACATAACCGTATAATTACTCAAAAATATAAGAAATCGCTTCTCCATTTAAGTAAACGTAAACACAAGTAATATTGAAATGTTATTTTTTTACATCATAATCATCATTTAGTCGATTTAGCTTCAGTATTATTACTTAGGAAAAACTTAAAAAAATTTTATTTGGCAAAGATTTGCACCGCAACCTAATAGTTGTAAGATTAATGTAAATTGGGGAGCAATAAAAAATTAAGTGTTATTACTGAAGTTTTTAAATCGAGCAAGAAGTTATTGTACTTGGAATAAGAATTGTTGCTTCAAGCATCAATGAATTATGAAAATTATAAAATATTTGTTTTATAAACAATTCATATATATTTTAATTGCTTAAATAAATAATTTTTTAAGTTTATATAAATAGGGTTCTATCAATGCGAGCATTACTAATTTATCCGGCGTTTCCGAAAAGTTTTTGGTCTTTTGAAAAATTTTTAGAATTAGTTTCTCGAAAGGTTTTATTCCCACCTTTGGGCTTGGTGACTGTTGCAGCAATTTTACCTCAAGAGTGGGAGTTTAAATTGGTAGACTGCAATATAAGAGAAATTACAGAACCAGAATGGGCTTGGGCAGATATTGTGATTATCTCAGCAATGATTGTTCAAAAAGAAGATTTTTTAGCACAAATAAAAAACGCTAAACTACGGGGTAAACCAGTAGCAGTAGGAGGCCCTTATCCAACTTCAATTCCAGAGGATTCGAGTGTAGCAGGAGCAGATTATCTCGTTCTTGACGAAGGAGAAATTACTATTGAGATGTTTATTAAAGCCTTAGAAAGTGGAGAAAAATCAGGTGTTTTTCGATCTAATGGAGAAAAACCTGATGTTACAAAAACACCGATTCCTCGTTACGATTTGCTAGAACTAAATGCTTATCAATACATGTCAATTCAGTTCTCGCGTGGTTGCCCATTTCAATGTGAATTTTGTGATATTATAGTGCTTTACGGCCGCAAGCCTCGCACTAAAAACCCAGCACAAGTTTTAGCAGAGTTAGAATACCTTTATAGCTTGGGTTGGAGAGGCGGTATTTTTATGGTAGATGATAATTTTATTGGCAATAAGCGAAATGTTAAGCTGTTGCTGGAAGAATTAAAAATCTGGCAAGCCAATCATGATTATCCTTTTAATTTTTATACAGAGGCTTCTGTTGACTTAGCACAAGACAGTCAGTTGATGGAGTCAATGGTGGAATGTGGCTTTAACACTGTGTTTTTGGGAATCGAAACACCTGATGCAGAAAGTTTACAGCTAACGAAAAAGTTTCAAAATACACGTTCTTCTTTAGAAGAAGGAATTGATAAAATAACACGTGCTGGATTAATTCCAGTAGCTGGATTTATTCTTGGCTTCGATGGCGAAAAACCAGGAGCAGGTTCACGGATTGCCAAATTTATTGAAACAACTGGAATTTCTCGTGCCTTTTTTACTTTACTGCAAGCTTTACCAAATACAGCATTATGGCACCGTTTAGAAAAAGAAAATCGTTTGTTAAGCGAAGATGGCAATATAAATCAAACGACTTTAACAAACTTTATACCTACGAGACCAATAGAGGAAATTGCACAAGAATATATTGACGCTTTTTGGGAATTATACGATGCTCAAAGCTATTTGGACAGAACTTATAAATGTTTCAGCAAACTAGGTATTTCTCCTATCGAATTTGGTAATAAAAAGATTAGTATGAGTATGTTGCGAGGATTATTTATTATTTTGTGGCGCCAAGGGGTTAAACGTAAAACTCGCTATCGTTTCTGGCACTACCTGTTTTCGATAATTAGGCGCGACCCAAAGCTTTGGACATCATATATTACAGTTTGCGGCAGCTACGAACATTTTGCTGAGTATCGCAGTATTGTACGTAAAGAAATTCAAGAAAAGCTTGCTAAAATGACTGTTTCAGAAGAGCAAAACAGCAAAAAGTTGACAGGAATAAACAAATAACTATAAAGATGAATGGTTTCATAATATTATGTTCCTAAATCATAATAGTCATTTATTTAATCCAGCTTCAGCATTATTACTTACAAAAGACGTTTAACAAAAAATATATATACGAAATTATAACCAAGTTTTAACATAATATAAAGAAAATGTTGACATTGATTAATAATCTATATATACATGAAAAGGTAGCAATGCTAACTAGCTAACTAAAAACATTAAAATTATGCAATGATAGTAAAAATAAAGACAAATGATTACTAAAGAAAACGAAACCGTCATAATTCTTGCTAGCCCTTTTGAACAAAAATTTGATAAATTAGCAACGAAATTGATACCACTAATACCGATGTGGATGACACCGAATAAAATAACTGTTCTCGGTTTTATTTGCGGTATTGCTGCAGCCATATCATATTACTTAGCTAATTTTCATGAGTTTTGGCTCATTTTAGCAGCAATATTTATTTTTTTGCACCTATTGGCAGATAGTTTAGATGGTTCTGTGGCAAGGGAACGTAAATTAACTTCTAAGTGTGGTGATTTTTTAGACAAAATTCTAGATGCATTATTTTACTTTGCACTGCCTGTAGGAATTGGTGTCTCATCCTATGCTCATTTTGAAATAGTTATTTTTAGCGCCATAATAACATTACTCCATTATTTGTTGCTTCTATTATGGAGTTTAATGAAAAATAAGTGTTTTTTTTCTTTCATTGGCGTATTTGAATATCATTTGATTTTTCTTGTGTTAACAGTTTTAACATATTTTTGGCATCACTACTTATTCAAACTAGGTAATTATTCTTTAGGCTGGTTCGACCTAATTTTAATTGTAGTTTTGCCGCTTTCATTTATAGATTTTTGCATTTCATCTTTTAAACTTTTTAATGAGTTAAAAAATAGCTAAAACCCAATTTCGCACTCCATCTTTAACCAAATTAAAACATCCGTATTAAAGGAACGAAAATGACAACCACTCAAAGTAAAACATGCATAGTCATAGGAGCCGGCATATCCGGACTCGTAACAGCAAAAGAGCTAATAGAAGTTGGCATCGACAACCTAATTATTCTGGAAAAAAGTCAAGTAATTGGAGGAGTCTGGCAAAAATACTGCTGGGATAGCGCCACCTTAACCTCTTCTAAATGGGTTACTGAATTTGGGTCTTGCCCAATGCCAGACGAATACCCAGACTTTCTCAAACCAGAGCAAATGATAGAGTACTTACATTCATTTGCAAAATTATTTCACCTCAAAGACCGCATTCATTGCGGAGTTATTGTACAATCCATCCAAAAAAATCACAATAAACAATACAACATCATAACTAACAAAGGCACCTACAACTGTGATTTTGTAATCATCTGTTCTGGAGTACACGGTAAGCCAGACATCCCAGACATACCAGGATTAAAAGATTTTTCGGGTACCGTCATTCATGGAAGCAACTACAAAAAACCACAATTATTCCAGGACAAACGAGTACTCTGTATGGGACTTGGCGAGAGTGGTATTGGAATTAGCTCTGAAATCAGCACCGTAGCAGCGCGAACTATCATCTCCGCCAGTTCCTTTCCCATCGCACCACGAGTATTCCCACATACCGATATTCCCTTTGACCAACTACAATTTTGGCCAATCGGTCAGTATATCAAAGACTACCAAGAAATTCTTAATCTCGGCATAAGCTGGTATTATAAAATACCAAAATTTATCCAACCAGCTTATGCAAAATTTCACTTATACTTACGGCTCTTTCCTCAAGAATGGTTACCAAAAGCAGTTATTCCATACCATTGGCACGCTAAATTCTGGCCTAAAGCTTACCAAGACACCAGTGGAAATCTGACTCGACCAGAAAACTCCACAGATGATATTTTATACTTAGTCCACAGCAATAAAATCATCCCAAAAGGTAAGGTAGTAAAATTTGAACAAAACAGAGCGTACTTTAAAGATAGTAGCTTTGAAGAAATTGATGCAGTAGTAATCAACACTGGCTACAAACCAGGACTACTTTCCATCGAGCTACCAAACAATTGGCAATACCGACACCAGGAGCTATACAAAGGATGTTTTCACCCAGAAATGCCCAATCTAGCCTTTGTTGGTCTAGTTAGACCAACAGTAGGATCGATACCTGCAATGGCAGAAATGCAAGCACGTTTCATAGCTCAAGTTCTATCTGACAAAATACAACTTCCTCAGCCACAAAAGCTCAAAAAAATCATTGAAAAAGAGGCTAATAAACACGCTCGCAATTGTCCAGCAATGCAAAACCGCTTCCCCAACGTATATTTCTTCGACCATTGGATGGAAGAAATGGCAGAATTAATTGGTTGTCGCCCCAAAATTTGGTGTCATCTTAGCTCTTGGAATCAACTACAAGCCTACTTATTTGGCGCACCTGAGCCTCTCCGCTTCCGACTGCGCGGACCTGGAAATGTCAAAGATGGCTATGAACGCTATGCAGCACGTGTTACTAAAACCTATAATACCAACTATAGTTCTCAAGTAAGAAGCGTAGTTCTATTCTTCTTCTTCTATCCTCACGTCCTCACCCTGTTACTTGCAGCAATCCTCCTTTGGGGAGTAAAACTTTCCCTGAGTTTCAGTCTCACCATCGCAGCCTTGTTTTGGCTGCTATACATGAATGTAGACTTATTCCGGTTAATATTCTGGATACCTAATCTCTTACGCGTGAACCTCATGCTTGCGAAAGTCTTAGTTCAATACAACCATCGCCCTACACATGATGAAAACTGAAACTATCTCCAAAATACAATAGACATCTCCTAGAAATGCAAGATATGCTAGACAGTTCAAATTTTATAAATTCGTTAGATAAAATTGATTCTTTAATAAAATTACTTAAGTACAGAGCGCAACAAAAACCTGAAAAAATAGTTTATCGATTTCTTTTAAATGGAGAATCTGAAACCTGTAGCTTAACCTATCAACAGCTAGATATACAGGCGCAAGCAATCGCAGCACAACTACAAAGAATGGGAGTAAGTGGTAAATGCGCTCTGTTACTATATGCTCCTGGTTTGGAATTTATTTCTGCTTTTTTTGGTTGTTTATATGCAGGAGTCATCGCAGTTCCAGCTTATCCACCAAGAGAAAATCAAAATTTAACACGGCTGTTGACAATTGCTAAAGACTCTCAAGCCGCAATTGTCCTTACAACCGCATCTTTACTACCTAATATAAAAAAGCGTTGGGTAGAAAATTTGGAAATGCCCCCTATATCTTGGCTTGCAACTGACAGTATTGAGCAAAGCCAGGAGTCGTGTTGCTCTGAACCGTTAATTACTAGTGATACTTTAGCTTTTCTGCAATATACTTCTGGTTCTACAGGTCAACCGAAGGGTGTAATGGTCAGCCATCAGAATCTTTTACACAACTCGGAACTAATTGAGCAGCGTTTTGAGAATACGTCCAATAGTATTATAGTTTCTTGGTTGCCTCCTTATCACGATATGGGATTAATTGGCGGAATTTTACAGCCTTTATATGTTGGTGCGTCAATGATTCTAATGCCTCCAGTCGCTTTTTTACAAAAGCCTTTTCGTTGGCTGCAAACAATTTCTCAATATAAAGCAACAACTAGCGGCGCCCCTAATTTTGCTTATGAAATGTGTGTGCGTAGAATATCGCCTGAGCAACAGGAAACTCTTGATTTAAGTTGTTGGGAAGTTGCTTTCAATGGCGCCGAACCAATTCGCTTTGAAGTGTTGGAACAGTTTGTCGAAAAGTTTGCATCCTGTGGTTTTCGTGCCAACGCATTTTACCCCTGCTACGGTATGGCAGAAGCAACGTTGTTAGTTACAGGAGGTGCAAAAGCAGAAGCTCCTATAATTAAGACGGTAATGGCATCGGAACTTGAGCAAAATCGAATAGTGACAACGAGTGAAAGTCAGAAATATAGCCGGACAATTGTAAGTTGCGGTCGTAGTTGTTATGACCAAAAAGTCATTATCGTAGACCCTGAATTTTTAACCGAATTACCAGCAGGAAAAGTTGGAGAAATTTGGGTAGCAGGAGCATCTGTAACTAGTGGTTACTGGAATCAACCGGAGAAAACTCAACAAAGTTTTCGAGCTTACTTGACAGATACAAAAGAAGGGCCATTTTTACGGACTGGTGATTTGGGATTTATGGAAAACGGTGAGTTGTTCGTTACTGGGCGCCTAAAGAATGTAATTATTATTCGGGGTCGCAACCATTACGCCCAAGACATCGAAAAGACTGTAGAGGAAAGTGACCCATTTATTAGACCTTATTGTAGTGCTGCATTTGCCGTTGAGATTGAAGGTGTTGAGCGATTGGTAGTTGTGGCTGAAGTTGAGCGTAGATACAAAAGGCGCCAGTTAGGTGGAAAGTTCTCTGGAGTAGAGCGTCGTCAGGTAGATATTGAGGCTAATTTTGATTTAGAAACGGATAAACAATTCGATCAAGAGACAGTTGTCAGTAATATTCAAGAAGCTGTGACGCGCGAGCATGGGTTGCAAATTTATTCTATTTTACTTCTAAAGACTGGTAGCATCCCAAAAACTTCTAGTGGAAAAATTCAGCACTATGCCTGTCGGGCTGGATTTTTAGATGGAACCTTAAATATTTTAACAACGGGTAGTTAATGTTAAATCAAGCAAATAATCAAATAAATTCCAACACCTGGAATGATAGATGCCAAAAAGCAGGCGCCGTTATCTAACTAATTTTGTCCAGTAACTAATCACGAGTAAATAATAGAGGTTCAACAATGAAAATTCAAAACCAAACTACCGAAAGCAATACTAATGCTTCAAGTATTACTACGGAAGATATCCAAGCTTGGTTAGTATCCTACTTGGCAGAATTATTAGAAATCAGCCCGGAAAAAATAGATGTAAAAGTAAACTTCGATCGCTATGGCTTAGATTCTTCGGCAGCAATTTCTCTACTTTCTGATTTAAGCGTTTACATTGGGTGCGACATAGACCCAGACTCTCTTTATCATTATCCTACAATTGAGCGATTAACACGATACTTAGGTGAGTTAGAAGAAATTACTCTATAACTATAAATATGGTATTATTTTATGAACCAATTACTTGACGAATTATCACAAAAAGGAATTCGGGTATCAGCTAAAGGTGATTCTCTAACCATTCAGGCGCCAAAAGGAGTAATAACACCTGAAATAAAACAATTGTTACAAATCAATAAAAAAGAAATTTTAAATTCACTCATTGAGCAAAACTCAGAAATAAATTTGCAAGCAGAAGTATTATTGGAACCTCAGCTTTATCCTCAAAAACAAGTTGTATATCACAATCATCAGCAAGTTGAATCTATTTTTATAACAGGTGTGACTGGATTTTTAGGAGCTTTTATACTGCAAGAATTGCTTGACAAAACTCAAGCTAATATATATTGTTTAGTACGTGCTAAATCTCATAAAAAAGCTAATCAAAAAGTTAAACATAACTTAGACTGTTATGGTTTGTGGGATAATACATATAGTTCTCGAATCATCTGTATACTTGGCGATTTATCTCAACCAAAATTAGGATTAACAGAAAACGATTTTAACGATTTAGCACAAAAAATAGATATTATTTACCATAGTGGTGCCTTACTTAATTGGGTTTGTTCTTATGCAGCGCTAAAACCTATTAATGTGTTGGGAACACATGAAATAATTAAACTTGCCTGTGAGCAAAAAGTAAAGCCAGTTCATTACATTTCCACACTGGCTGTTTGGGAATCTGCTGCTTACGCAGGCAAGATAGTATCAGAAGCAGAACCATTAACGCATTGGCAAGGAATAAAATTAGGCTATTCTCAAAGTAAATGGGTTGCAGAAAAATTAATATTAGAGGCGCACGAACGCGGATTACCTGTTACTATCTACAGACCACCATTGATTTCTGGGCACAGTCAAACCGGGGCTTGGAATACAGATGATGTAGTCTGTCGGGTGATTAAAGGCTGTCTTCAAATGGGAAGTATGCCTTCCCTTGATTATCTTTTGAATCTTTCGCCAGTTGACTATGTTTCGCGTGCTATAGTTTGTCTTTCTCAACAAGAAGAATCGATTGGTCAAATTTTTCATTTAAATAACTTACAACCATTACATTGGGAATCTTTTGTAGATTGGATGCGTAATTTTGGATATAAAATAAATTTGCTTGCTTATGAAAATTGGGCACAAGAGTTAAATACAATTAAATCATGCCATCAAAATCCCTTATCTCCTTTGTTACCTTTCTTCCAAAAACGTTCATCCAATGGAGATTTGCTTATCCCACAACAATATAATTGTCAAAGAGTACCAAAGTATAGCTGTCAACAAACATTTAATGTGCTTTCTTCTCAGCAAATAAGTTGCCCTCCAGTCGATAATAAGTTATTAAATAAATATTTTATATATTTTATTAAAAATAATTTTCTATCTACACCTTGAACAAACAATTATTCAAACAAAAACGTTATCAAAGTAATTCTTAATCAACATTCAGGCAACTATTTATATGTGGGCTATTTTTTAGCAGAGACGTTACAAGCATGATTATTTTTTTGCTGATTTGGTTGGGGCAGTTAGTGTCTGCAATAGGCTCCCGTTTAACTAGTTTTGCATTGGGTGTATGGGTTTACCAGCAACATGGTTCTGTTACTGAGTTTGCTTTGATTTCTTTGTTCACCTATCTACCAGAAAGCTTAATGTCACCATTTGCAGGTACATTAGTAGACCGTTGGGATAGACGTTGGGCAATGATTATAAGCGACTCTGGAGCTGCATTAGGCACGCTAATAATCGCATTTTTATTGGTTACAGGGCAATTTCAAATTTGGTTATTATATCCGATTTTAACGTTAAGAGCTTGCTTTACTGCGTTTCAAACACCCGCTTATAATGCATCTATTAGCCAGCTTGTTCCAAAAAAACATTTTAGCCGTGTTAGTGGCATGGTACAAATTGCTCAAGCAACTTCCCAGATTATTGCCCCAATGGTAGCAGGTTTTTTAGTAATAGCAATTAAAGTTCAAGGAGTATTATTAATTGACTTTTGCAGTTTTATTTTTGCTCTTTTTACGTTATTATTAGTTAATTTTCCAAAAACTCAACAAACCAGCGAAGGACAAATTGGAAAAGGTTCGTTTAAAAAAGAGTTTATTGCTGGTTGGTCTTATATTTTAAAGCGACCTGGGATTTTAGCATTATTGATTTACTCAATGGTACCATATTTTACTTTGGGAATGCTTGAGTCTTTGTTTACACCATTAGTCTTAAGTGTGGCTTCTACGGAACAGTTAGGTTTTATCATGTCTATTGGTGGCTGTGGTTGGCTAGTTGGTAGTCTTGTCATCAGTATCTGGGGAGGACCAAAGCGTCGTATATACGCCATGTTTGGCTTTGTAATTTGGCAAGGATTACTCCTGCTGCTAAGTGCTTGCCAAGCTTCAATATTACTGATTGCAAGTGGAGTTTTCTGCTATCTCTTTGCCTACCCAATTATTTTGAGTAGCAATCAAGCGATTTGGCTTACCAAAGTAAAGCCGGACTTGCAAGGACGAGTTTTTGGTGTACGAAGGTTAATAGAGCAAATTCCTCCAGCAATTGCTTATATTATTGCTGGACCTGTTGTAGATAATATTTTTGAACCATTATTTGCTCAGAATGGAATTTTAGCGGCTACTATGGGACAAATAATTAGTGCAGGTTCAGGACGTGGCGTAAGGCTCTTGTTTATACTGATGGGTATTTTTAACATCCTCACAACTATTTTTGCTTACCAATATCAACAGTTACGGCTTATTGATTCAAAGGCGCCAGATATAACCTAACCGCCCATTGTTTCGTTAAACCGACGTGTAGAGACGTGATTAATCACGTCTCTACTGTATTTGTTGCGAATCCACCAAAAAGTTAGAGCTGGCGCCAATCCAAATATGATTCCTATAGCCAAAGGAATCCACATATGGGTAAAAATGTCAAAAATAAAAGCTGCTCCTAAGTTGGTTAAGTAATTAACTAGAGGTAAGTTGAGTTGCGATGACTCTAACTGTAAAGGTTCTTGGCGCCAAAATCGTGCTGCTACACTCATAAACAGTACAAGAACAGTCATGAAGGAAGCAAAACTAAAAGCGGGTATGCCAAAGTAAGCACCTGATTGTTGGAAATTCCAGAAACGTACAGCACTTAGATGCATAGAAGGTTCAAAAGCAAAATCCCATGCTGTTATTAGCATTGCTCCAAATATTACTGCTCCTATCTGAGATAGCCTTTGTGATAATCCAATTGCTTCCACACCTGCGCGCGCTAACAAGTAAGTAGCGAGTGAACCAGAGAACCACCACAAGGCTATTGTCCAAGGTACTAAACCAGCAACCTTATAACCTAAACCAATTGCAGTAAAGTTTATACCATTACCATCAGGGTAGACAAAATGACCAAATGGGAACCCCGTTTTAATAGTTAACATTTCAGCGCTGAATGGTAAAATCATGCTCGGCGCCATAAAAATTAGCATCTGTCGGATACCTATAGTACGGTAAGCATGAATACAAGTTGCAATTGTTGCTAATAATGTCTGAAATACAAATTGATGTTTAATCGCTGATTTTAGTACAAACTTAGCAAAATTCGGTAATCCGATTGCTATTTGGGGATATGGTAATATTGTCACAAATACAATCGTTGCCGAAAAAACTAAAATCGCGTAACCAGCTAGGCAAAATTTTTCAATTAATAAGAGTTGTTTCTTGTCCATAATTTTCAAATAAGTTGGATAATTATTTTATTTACTAATTTGTTTCCAAACCTCTGAGTTAGATTTAAAAACGTCTTTCTGTACTAACTCAGGTATAATCTGTCTTAATTCGTTGTGATATTTTAATAAGTCGTACCAGGGAACGCAATAATTAAGATGATGCTCAAAATGTAAAGTAATATTTAATGGCATGATGATTCTTCTCAAAGGAAAAAATGAACTGCATGAGCGCATTAAAGGGTTCTCTCGAAATCCTACTTCTCCTCCATGTTCCATTGCAATTTTAAATTGGTTCAAAACTGACAGAACTTGTACACCGAGAAAAGCTGCTACTGGAACTTCCCAACTTATATAAACTGTGGACAAATAAATAAAAGTTGCCCACATTATTACTTGTCCGGTAATTAGCTTAATATTCACACCATATTTTTTAGGTGCTTGGCAGTCGTCATATTTGCGGACAAACTGGAAGTAACCAGGCAATAACAAAACTATTAATGTATATTTGAATAGCTCTTTACCCATATAAATTGTATTTGGACAATTCTGTGGGTCATGAGATTCTATTGCATCAATATGATGGACTTGATGTCCAACCTCCCAATGCTTTGTATACTCCATTCCATAAAATGTACTAATTATCCAACCAAAACAACGATTCCAAAAAATAGCTTGTTGCTGATTTTTGCGAACTATAAACATATTATGTGATGCTTCATGTACTACTAAGATAAACAGCATGAACTGAATCAAACCAAAAGCTATTGAACCTAATGGAATAAAAACTAGTGTTGGCAAGAATGTACTCGAATAAGAAACTCCCAAAGCTTCTAATAAAATCAACATTAATACAAAAATATTGATAGTGTTGTGAATTATGGGTATTTTTTTACGGTAGTGAAACTGATTTCCCAGTAAAATAGCGTTTCTGAGCCATTTTGGTTGCTGATTTAAAGATATCTTTCTTTTGGGCTTTGAATATGTCGGCTGTTGAAGTGTCACCATAATTTGTATTTTTTTTATTTCTAACGTAAATCAAATACAGTCTTGATAGATTTGGATTGTTTTGAATTCATTGCTGTTTTCATAGCTTGACGGTAGTCTTGTAACTTGTAATAACCTGTTATCAAACTCTTTAATAAACCATCTTGCTGTTCCATTAATCGAAGCGCAAGTGTAAATGTTCGGATTTTTTCTCCTTGGTATATTTCTGTACCATACGTATAGGCGCCGATAATTTGCAGTTCTTTGTACCACATAGCAGTCCAATCAATTCCTTTAGGAACTGCGGGCATTCCCACAAGTACAACTTTGCCATTGGCACGAGTTAATCTTAATGAGTCATCAATACTGTTGGAAGTCGCTACACAATCAAATGTACAATCAACCCCAGAAGCTAAAACTGGTTTTCCTAAGTCCGGTTGAAAGATTTTACTCTTTAAAAATGTACTAATTTCTTGATGAATATTTTTACTGTAACGAAATACCTGATTGGCGCCTAAAACTTGAGCAAGCTCTTCTTGATGTGGATATTTAGCAATTGCTAAAACGCGACACTTATATCCGAGCGCGCGCATTGCCGCAATGGTTAATAACCCAATTACGCCACAACCCATTACCATTACTGTTTCATCACCTTGTAAATTTGCTTTTAAAACGCCATGAATAGCACAGCTAAATGGTTCAATCAAAACAGCTTCCTCGTCAGATAACTTGTCTGGAACAACGTGTACCTGCAATTGATGTGCTACAAGTTCTGAACTCCAACCACCACCAGTAGTTTGGCAGTAACCCGTCTGTAAACCAGGAGCAATATCTCCTAAAGTGACGTTCTCGCAGTTTCCATAATTTCCTTTCTGACATTGAGGACATAAAGAAGAAATTCCTCGTACCTGACAACTTAAATTCGGTTCAATAACTACCCGTTCTCCAACTGCAATTTTTGATACTGATGAACCAACTTCGCTCACAGTTCCCACAACTTCGTGACCGAGGACGAAAGGAAACGAGACAAATGGCGATAAATAAAAGCTTCCTTTTGCTTTAATGGTTGATATATCAGAACCACAAATACCGCTAAGACGAGTATTGATACGTATCCATTCTTTTCCTGGTAGGGTTGGTGGTGTGACGTTGCCTAGTTTAAGACTAGAAAGAGAGCTTGTACTTATTTGCGGTAGTTTTGGCGCCAAAGTACGAACTAGTAAGTATCTTGGTACGCTTTTGATATAACTAAGTGCTAACATTTTAACCCTCAAATTTATTTGTAGGGTGGCTTAAGCCAGCTTACGTGTTGTTTTGCAACTGTATAATTGTAGTTTGTAAGTCGTTTGCAATCAGTTGCGAAACTTCGCTTTCTGTAAATTCTCTTAGTTTGGCTTTATATGCTGATACCTCTATTGGCGCCCCACAAATTACCTTTATTGGACTATGAAGTGCAAATAAATTTCCTTTAGGCAAAGCTTGATAACTACCCTGAATGTATACTGGTATAATTGGTACATTTAATTTTAATGCTAACAATCCTACTCCTGGCTGAAATTTTTGTAATTTACCATTCATAGAACGGGTTCCTTCTGGAAAAATTAACACACATTGGCGCCTGACTAATACTTGCTGACACTGTTGTATTGCTTCCTTAAAGCTACCTTGACGTTCAAAAGGAATTAGATTAAAAAATGTGCTAAAGAACCATGTTTTTATCGGATTATCAAAAAAGTAGTCTCTTGCACCTAAGCTAAAAATTCTGTCAACATACTTCGATAGCGAAACTGCAACTGCTCCTCTATCTAAATGACTTGTATGATTTGCCGCTATCAAAAACGGTATATCTTGAGGAATATTTTCAAGACCTTGACACGAAATTTGGAAGTAATGCTTGTATATAGTTTTTTCTAAACTTAAAGTAAAATTAGAAAATAATTTTTGTAAGTAAGTCTTTTTGTGAGCAACATTCTGCTTGTCTGGCGATTTTGATTCTAAAAGTATATTAGCCAAAAACTTACTTAAAGTGTCAATTTGCGAATAATCTTCTAAAATTGATGGGGAAAGCTGACATCCTAACCAATCTTCTAAGGCAGCTATAAGACTTACAGACTGTAAAGAATCTAAGCCATATTGAGTTAAAGGTCGTTTAACATCAATATTATCAGCCTTTACTTTTAGTTCAACAGCAACGCGCTCGGTTAACCACGCTTGAATTGTATTGGCTGAATAGTCTTGATAGTATAATGAGATAATGTGAGGATGTTGAGGAGCTATACTAGAGTTTTCCTCAACCCAGTCGTGAATAACATCTAACGTACCAGTTTCATAACTATCTCGGCAAGCATAACGCTGAATTTTTCCGCTAGAAGTTTTAGGGATGGTACCTGCTTTTAGTAGTTTAACAGCATATACCTGGAGTTCATGTTGCTCTGCAACTGAGGAACGAATTGTTCCAACAATTTCCTCAATCTCGTTTTGTACAGTATCTTGCGAATTATTTCTTTGACGGTAACGTCGCTCAAGTTCTACAACTACAACTAAACGTTCTTCTCCCTCAATTTTAATTCCAAAAGCTGCACAACAGTTGGGTTTTCTAATGGAAGGGTGACTTTGTTCGATAGTAGCTTCAATATCTTGGGGGTAGTGGTTACGTCCTCTAATAATAATTACATCTTTCAGTCTTCCTGTGACGAATAACTCTTCATCTAATATAAATCCTAAATCTCCTGTACGTAGAAATGAACCTTCTTTAGTATCTGCAAGGTATGCGTTAAAGGTTTTAGTAGTCTGTTCAGGATTATTCCAGTAACCAGCAGTAACACTTGGACTTTTCACCCATATCTCGCCAACTTCCCCAGACTCAACCTGAGTTAATGATTCTGGGTGAACAATAATCACTTTTTGTTCCGACCCACTGCGACCACAACCTACTATGCTTCGATTATCTATAGTCTGAATAACTGGTACATCAGTTTTGATACTTCCAGTGATGAATAAAGTTGCCTCAGCCATTCCATAACAAGGGTAAAAAGCTTGATGTTTAAAACCACATTCAGCAAAAGTATTAGTAAATGCTGTTAATGTTTCAGCGCGAATTGGTTCGGCGCCTGTAAAAGCCACATCCCAAGTGCTTAAGTCTAATTGAGAACGTTGTTCTGCCGTAATTTTGCGTAGACACAAATCATAAGCAAAATTAGGACCACCACTACTACTTGCCTTGTAACGAGAAATAGCATCTAACCAACGAAAAGGTTTTTGGAGAAAATCTACAGGTGACATGAGAATACAGGGAAGTCCTAAATATAAAGGCTGTAGAACGTTTCCAATTAATCCCATATCATGAAACAATGGCAACCAGCCAACCGAGATAGTTTTTTCACTATGCTCAAAAGCAGTGGCAATCATTTGCTCGTTGTGTAAAATATTGGCATGAGTAACCATTACACCTTTTGGGTTGCCTGTAGAACCAGAAGTATATTGGAGAAATGCTAAATAATTTTGCTGTAGCTTTGGTAGCCATAATTCAGCTAAGTTATCATCAACGCTGTCAGTAGCTAGCCAATGTAATTTAGCTGACTCTAAATTCTCAGTCCAGCGTTGTGTTAGATTTGATAGTAAAGATGTTGTTGTTAGTGCAACTGTAGCTTGAGCGTCAGCTACTATGGTTTTTATACGTAAAAGATTTTGATTTGCTCTTGGTGGGTATGCAGGAACTGCGATGACTTGAGCATATAAACACCCAAAGAAAGCAGCAATAAAGTCTAAACTGGACGGGTACAATAGTAAAGCGCGCTTTCCAGGTTGAGTAATTTGTTGCAATTGTACTGCAATGGCTTTAGCTTTTATGTCTAACTCTTGATAAGTTAATTTAGTTGATTCTATTTCTCCGTCTTTAAGATAGATAAATGCTGTATCGTTGGGTTGTTGCTCTGCTCGGTAGCGTAATAATTCCACTAAGTTGGAAAAGGTTTGTTGGGTTTTGAAGTAATTACTTAATAATGCTGTCATTTACTTGTTCCTTTTTTACCACAGAGACACAAAGAACACAGAGGTTAGAGGTTAGCGAGATTTTATTGCTGTGATTAACTGACGCTTGAGATGGGTGAGATAAAATGACGTGGTTTGTCTAGGAAACCAATGTTAATCAAATAGGTAAAGTATATATTGAGTAGCTCGCTATTAACTGGAGGGCAAGTAATGTTACTACCAGCTAGAGCGTTTAATGTTTTATCTACACTAAAATTAGGCGCCTGTAATTTTTGATATAACTGTGGGATTGTCAGCTGTTTACTTGACCATTTTTGGCTAAAAAATGGTAGTAATGGATACAAAGCTTGATTTTCTGTGGCGCTAGTATTAATTAACTTTTCGAGCCACTTATTATAAGAAATACGTTGGACAGAATAACCAATTGACTGCATCCAATCTATTAACTCACTCCAATGTATACTTGATGGATTCATTAAATGAAAAGCTTGACCATTAGAGTGATTTTGCTTAGACAAATAGATAATTGCTTTACTAACATAATCTACAGGTGAGATATCTAACTCAAAGTCTAAGTCTGGTAAATATCCCATTTGGATACCACCTTTAATCATGCGGCAAATAAAATCTGATGTATACCAGGCGCCTGTTTGACTGTCTCCAGAAATTAATGGTGGTCTGTAAATACAAACGGGTAATCCACGTTCGCACGCTGCCATAACTAATTTTTCTGCTACCCATTTACTTTGGGAATAACCCATGTAAATTCCCTCGCAATGTAAAAGTGGGTCAGATTCTGTAACTACTTGGTTTGCATAAGCACTTCCTTCAAATACAGAGACACTAGAAATATAATGAACTGGCTTAGTTTTGGTTTGGTTAGCTAATCTCAATATTTCTTGAGTTCCCACAACATTTACTGGTTTCAACGCACAGTAGGGATAAACGAAATTTAGTAAAGCTCCACTATGATATATAGTGTCTATCTTAGAAGCTAAGTTTTCAAACTCATCATTGGCAAATCCAAATTTTAGCTTAGATAAATCTCCTATTACTGGAATGATTCTCGAACTAAAACTTTCATCCCATATACCGTATAATTCAAGATTTTGTTGAATTCGATACTTTGCTATTTCAGTATCTGAGGCACGTACTAAGCAATAAACATCTTTTTGTTCACTACAAAGTTGCTGAAGTAAATAAGCTCCTAAAAATCCTGTTGCACCAGTTAGCAAGATAGATTTATTTTTGCTAATTTCACTAAAATCAGTAATACGACAAATTGCCGGGTCAAGTAGAGCTTCGTTGTTAAGATTCAATTCAACTGAAAGAGGAGGCGCCTGATTATTATCTATGCTGGTGGTAGAAGCCTCAGTATGAACTAGGTCTAAATATTTAACTAAAGCGTCAATAGTTGGATACTCATACAGTAGGGTTGGGGTTAGCTTACGTTCAAGATATTGCTCGAAGTCCGCGACTAACATCACAGCTTGAACCGAATCAAGTCCATAATAAGACAAAGGTTGTTGAGTATTTATTGCTTGGGGATTAACTTGTAATTTTTGAGCAACAAGCGAGACAACCCAATTTGGTTTTACATTTGTACTGTGGAAAGTCTCTTCTATCACACTTTGTACAGGAACTGTTTCAATCCACTGTTGCACTACATCTAAAGTACCGTTTAAAAATCCATTACGACATGCATGACGTTGAATTTTGCCACTAGATGTTTTGGGAATGCTCCCAGTTTTGAGTAATAAAACTGCGTAAACTTGTAAATCATGATGTTGAGAAACTGCTTGACGGATAACGCTAATGGTATCCGGTGCATCAAGCTCAGAAGCAATTACTGCCTCACAACCATCTATAGACTGTTGTTGACGACGCTCTAACTGACGATGCGAACGAATAAAACGACGGTCTACCTCTACAGCTATTACTAATCTTTCTTCTCCTGCAACTTCCACTGAAAATGCAGCGCTACAAGAAGTCCGTATTGATACGTTACTTCGTTCTACTGTTAGTTCGATATCTTGCGGGTAGTGGTTACGACCGCGAATAATAACTACATCTTTGAGGCGCCCAGTAACAAACAACTCTCCGTTTTTGACAAAGCCTAAATCGCCTGTTCTCAAAAATGGTCTAGAACCACTGTCTGCCAAATAAGCTTTAAAAGTTTGTTCCGTATGTTCCTCTTGTTTCCAATAACCTTGAGCAACGCTTCCACCACTGACCCAAATTTCCCCAACTTGGTCAGAGGAACACTGGGTTAATGTATCGGGGTTAACAATGACAAGTTTAGTATCTAGCCAAACGTGTCCACATCCGACTAAATGCTTTGGTTTTTGAGTATTTCTATCTTCTACTTCAATAATCTGGTTTTGTGATAATGCAGTTGAATCTACTGTACAATAAACAGGTTCATTGTTCACGGCGCCTCCTGTAATCATCAGGGTTGCTTCAGCCATTCCATAACAAGGATAGAAAAAGCGCGCTTGAAAACCCCAATCAGCAAAAGTATGAGTAAATTTTTCTAAAGTTTCGCGACGTACTGGTTCGGCGCCACTATAAGCGCTTTTCCAACTGCTTAAATCAAGACCCTGGAGTTGCTCAGATTTAATCTTCGTACACAAATCATAGCCAAAATTGGGACCTCCACAGTGGGTTGCTTTATAGCGTGAGATTGCTTGTAGCCATCGTATCGGCTGCTGGATAAAAGCTACAGGTGGCATTACAACACCTAAAAAGCCTGTATACAAAGGTTGAATTATACCGTCAATTAATCCCATGTCATGGAAACTGGGCAACCAAGTGACTGACACGCTTTCGGGTGATAATTCAAATGCTTGCCGAATATACTCAGAATTGTGCATCAGGTTGCCATGACTCACCATCACTCCTTTGGGTACACCTGTTGAACCAGATGTGTATTGAAGAAAAGCTAAAGAGTCTTGATTAATAAGTATTTGTTTCCATGATGCTGAGTTATCTTTAATACTATCAGTAGCTAACCAATGTAGAGGTAAGCTCGAAGCCCAGCGTTGTTCTAAGCTAGGTAGCAAAGATGCTGTAGTTAATGCCATTGAGGCGCCTGCTGAGGTAACTATTGCTTGCAGTCTTACTAAATTTTGGTTAGCGCGTGGTGGATATGCGGGAACCCCTATCACCCCTGCATACAAACATCCAAAAAAAGCAGTGATAAATTCTAATCCTGGTGGATACAGCAGTAAAGCGCGTTCTCCTGTCATCCCCATATTTTGGAGTTTCGCAGCAATAACGCGCGCTTTAAAGTCTAATTCCTGATAATTCAGACTATCAGTCTCAGCTTCTCCTTCCTGCAAAAATTTAAAAATTGTTTGCTCTGGCTGTTCTTGCGCTTTATTAATTAATAAATCTACTAAATTATCAACAGATTTGAGAAAAAGTTCCATTCGATGCTGCCTAGCTTAAAATTTGTTTATTTCTGCTATGATTAAAAATGCTGCTGATTGAATTTTTAATACCAGAAGTTTAAATGTTATATATAATCAATACTATTCAATACAATACATTTAGCAATCAGTAATTTCTCTAGTTTTGTTGATGACTTGCATTTAAGCATTTATACTGTTGGCAATTAAGTTAATAAATAACTAAACCTAAATAATGTAGTGTAAATGTAGGTAAGCTGGGCATAGCGTACACCAACCGACTCAAATATTTATATTTATGATAGAAAATAATCGTTGGCTTCACAAGTGGGGATTTAAAGATACGACTTTTAAAGTTAATAGCGATAATTCCGTGACAATGACTGGAAATCGCTACAAATTGGCAGGTTATAAAATTACAAAACTATTGCCTTATTTTGAAGATCAATTAAAAGTTAAAATTGATTTTAATCATCCTCAAACTGAAGTCGAAAAGAAAACTGTAGCGTCTGCTAATAAAAATATACCTTTTTGTGAAGAGGTCAGTCAATTATTTAGTAACAACCACTATAGTTTCGCGGATCAAGAGAGATTACAACATAGTCATGGACAAACCTCAGCAGAGGAAGTATATAAAGTTCTTTATCATCAATTAGACCGTACTGTAGATATGGTGTTTTACTGCGAGTCAGAGAACGATGTTAAAACATTAATTGAAATTGCGACGAAGCATAACGTGTGTCTAATTCCATATGGTGGTGGAACTAACGTTAGCTGCGCTCTTAAATTGCCATCTAATGAGCCAAGAATGATTGTAGCAGTAGATATGGGGAGGATGCAGCGTATTGAGTGGATAGATAAAGAGAATTTGCGTGCTTGTGTTCAAGCTGGAATTACTGGTGTTCAATTAGAAGAAGAATTAAGAAATCAAGGATTTACTTGTGGTCATGAACCCGACAGTATGGAACTGTCTACATTAGGGGGTTGGATTGCCACTAATGCCAGTGGAATGAAGAAAAATCGCTATGGCAATATTGAGCAAATTGTAGAGAATATTACAATGATAACACCGTCAGGTATTCTTGAACAAACTCAACCTTCAAGTCGAGTTTCAATGGGAATGCAACCTCAAAACTTATTATTTGGCAGCGAAGGAAACCTAGGTATTATTACCAAAGCAGTTATAAAAATTCATCCACTTCCCCAAGTTCAAGAATACAATTCTGTCATTTTTCCCAGTTTTGAGCATGGATTAAAGTTTTTAAATCAACTAGCGAAAACTGGCGCCATTCCAGCAAGTGTACGTTTAGTTGACAACAAGCAATTCCGATTTGCTCAAGCTTTAAAGCCGGAAATTAAAGGTATCAAGGCTTTACTAAATAAATTAACCGAATTTTATGTATTTAAAATTCGTGGTTTAGACCCAAATAAAATGGCTGCTGCAACTATTGTTTTTGAAGGTGATCAACAAGAAGTTGCTTATCAAAAAGCAAGCATTAAATCCTTAGCAAAACAAAATAAAGGATTAATTGCAGGTGGTAAAAATGGACAAAGAGGTTACATGCTAACCTTTGCTATTGCTTATATTCGAGATTTACTATTCAGTTTTCACATTCTCGGAGAAACGTTTGAGACAACTGTTCCTTGGAGCCAAGTTGAGGAAGTATGTAGAAGCGTGGAAGCTGCGATTGAAGAAGAACACAATAAACATAATCTTCCAGGTAAACCATATTTATCTTATCGTATCACTCAACTCTATCATACCAGCGTTTGTATTTACTTTACACATGCTATGTGCGCTAAAGGTATTAATAATCCAGAGAACGTTTTAAGTAAAATTGAACATTCATTACGAGAAATCATTATCAAAAATGGTGGTTCAATTTCACATCATCATGGAGTTGGTAAGCTTCGCAGTAGTTTTATGAAAGATATGATGACTTCTACAAGCATTGATTTATTAAAGAAAATGAAGAATAGTATTGACCACAGCAATATTTTTGGTATCAGAAATAACGTTTTTGATAGTTAATATCGTGCGTGTTGTAGAGACGTGACATGTCACGTCTCTACATATATATAATTTTTTACATAGGATTGTTACATCGTAATGGATACCGCAAAGCAACTCTCATCATCTACTAGTCAAACCCGTCCAGTTGTTGCAGTATTTGATTTTGATGGAACTTTGACTTTTAAAGATTCTTTTTTACCATTTTTAGAATCAACTCATGGTCGTTTTTACTGGCTATACTTAA
This sequence comes from Dulcicalothrix desertica PCC 7102, assembly GCF_003991905.1. GTDB lineage: Bacteria > Cyanobacteriota > Cyanobacteriia > Cyanobacteriales > Nostocaceae > Dulcicalothrix > Dulcicalothrix desertica. The sequence goes on from NZ_RSCL01000005.1 coordinate 349,572, forward strand.
TACCCCATACTATAAGTATAATTTGCTATTTACTCAAAACTATATCTAACCACAAGATCAAAGAAATATTGCTTCCTAGTTTTTTTAAACGCTGCCTACAACGCAAGATAGAGTTACTAAGCAATGATTTTGCTATTAAGGGAATACCAAAATTACTTAATCCAGTTGCAATTGAAAAGTTAAAATGGCATCAAAGCCAAGGTCATCGAATTATAATCGTTAGTGCTAATTTAGAAATATATCTTATCCCTTGGGCAAAAATCATGGGTATAGATAGTGTATTAGCAACTCAATTACATTTTAATAATGGTATATTTACAGGTATTGATGGAAAGTGTTGTTACGGTCAAGAAAAAGTCAGGCGCCTGCAAGAATTATTAGGTTCTCTTGATGATTACTGTCTTCATATCTATGGAGACAGCAGAGGAGATAAAGAAATGTTAGATATTGCCGATTACCCGTATTATCGTATCTTTAACCCAGGTCAAAGCTTATTTATAAAATAAAACTCGTCGCCGCAGGAGAATTAAACTTGATACTCAACACATTAGGGAACGGAAGTGCCACAAGTCTTTTTGAATCCAAACAGTGGCGCCTTGACCGAATGGGCTAGCTTTGAGCATTTCTTCCATTTCAGCCTTAAATTCTTGGTCACCGTTGTTGCAAAGAATGTGAACAGGTTCGGCGCCCATTTCGAGCAAGAACGAAGTTACACTGTAAACAAGGTCAGGGTCGCCGTAGATAGCGAACTTCTTACCGTGAATCCACGCATAAGAGTCAGTCATCGCGTCAACTAAACGACCGCGTTCAACTTCCAACTCTTTAGGAATAGCCTTACCAGTAATTTCTGATATAGCCATCAAGAATTCGTCAGTACCCTTAACACCGAAAGGACGAAGAACTTTAGTGTCTTGCTTCCAGGTTTTCTCGATGTACTCGCGAGTTTTCTGTGTGGTGTAGCGTTGTAAACAAACAGTAGCTTTCGCGTTGATGGTATCAGCTACATCTTCAATTTTGGTTCCACCTGGGTACATTTGATACTCACCATCGTTAGGAGCATCAAAGTAATCGCTGGTGTCAGAAACGATGGTATGCTCAACTCCCATCAAGCCAAGCATATGCTTAACTTCACGGTTGTTACCTACATAGGTATCAAAACCAGAGATAATATTTACTTTACCGTTGGCTTTGCCCTTCTTACCTTCAGTGAGGTTAAGAAGAATACCCTTCATCATGTTGTCGTAGCCAGTGGTATGTGAACCAACAAAGCTAGGAGTGTGAGCGAAAGGAATTGGTAAATCTTGGGGTACAGCACCAGCACCTTTAGCGTTGGTAATGAAGGCGCCAAGGTCATCTCCAATAACTTCAGCCATACAGGTTGTGCAAACAGCAATCATTTTGGGCTTGTAAAGTTTGTAAGAAACTTCCAAACCTTCAATCATGTTGTTCAAACCACCGAATACTGCCGCATCTTCAGTCATCGAAGAGGATACTGCCGAGCAAGGCTCTTTGTAGTGACGGCTAAGGTGTGTACGGAAATATGCCACACAACCCTGAGACCCTTGAACAAAAGGAAGAGTTCCTTCAATACCCAATGCTGCGAACATGGCGCCTACTGGTTGGCAACCTTTAGCTGGGTTAACAGTTAATGCTTCACGAGCAAAATTCTTTTCGCGGTATTCCCAACCTTTTGTCCACTCAGAAACACGTTGTACTTCTTCTGCTGGGTGGGCGCCTTCAAATTGTTCGTGCTTGTTCTTGAAGAGTTGAGTGTATTCTTCTTGCTTGAAAAGCTCTAAGTGGTCAACAATACGTTCTGGATTCTGTGGCATTTTCTTTATCTCTTTTGTTGATTAATGGGTTTTGGTTGGAAGCGCGGGTTTATCTATATCCTGGTAAATAATTGAAAATTTACGTTAACCCGCCCGTACAGGAGTTATGAGTTATGAGTTTTGTAGAGTTAGGGGAGTTAGGAGCCACAGATAAACAAACTAGCTGTTAACTCTTAACTCCTCACTCCTAACTCTTAACTCTTAACTAATTCCTAACTTTTAATTAAGCAGCTTTAGCAGTAACTTCAGCTTTTTTCCAAGGAGTGTTGATTAATCCCCAGGTTGGGCTGTTGAGTGCTAAGTCCATATCACGTGCGAAGATTGCAAATCCGTCGTAACCGTGATAAGGGCCGGAGTAATTCAAAAAATGCATTAAGATTTAATGTTAAATATTAACAATGTTTCTCTAATACTTTGTTTATAGATAACACATATATTTATAAACTGAATGTAGGCTAAATTGATTATTAGGGTAAATGCATCTACGCTTCAAATGATGCGGCGCCACATTTCTATTTCATTTTTTCAACGAGCATATGCAAGCAAAAATACAGCAAGAATTAGAAATAATTAATCAACGTTTAAAATCAGCAAAAACAAAAGTAACAATTCGCGAATCAAATGGAAGTTTACAGCTACGTGCAACATTACCACTCAAACCAGGTGATAAAAACACAAACGGCGCCGATAGAAAACAGTATAATATAAGCTTGAATATTCCTGCTAACTTAGATGGATTAAAAACAGCAGAGGAAGAAGCACATGAACTAGGTAAACTAATCGCGCGTAAAACCTTTGAATGGAATCATAAATACTTAGGTAACGAAGCAATAAAAAAAGACTTTAAAAAAATCTGTGAATTATTAGAACAATTTGAATACGAGTATTTTAAAACACATAAACGCACTACCAAAAGCGAACATACATTTTTTTATTATTATTCTCGAACAAAGCGCATCACTAACCCTGAAGATATAGCGACTACCGAAAATCTAATCGGTTATATTGAAAAACTTGATAAAGAATGGGTAAGATACAATGCAGCAAGAGCAATATCAGCATTTTGTCAAACATTTAAAATAGACATAGATTTATCAAAATATTCTAAAATGCCAGAGCGCAATTCTAGAAATATACCCTCTGACGAGGAAATATCTACAGGATTTACTAAATTTGAAAATTATCTATATAATAGAGGCAATCAAGTTAATCAAGATGTACAAGATAGCTGGCAGTTATGGCGATGGACATACGGAATGCTAGCAGTCTTTGGTTTACGTCCACGCGAGCTTTTTATTAACCCTGATATTACATGGTGGTTAAGCCAAGAAAATATAGACTTAACATGGAAAGTCCACAAAGACTGTAAAACCGGAGAAAGACAAGCATTACCATTACATAAACAATGGATTGAAGATTTTGACTTGAGAAATGCTAAACCTTTAAAAATGCTAGCAACGGCAATAAGTAAAAAAGACAAGACTAAACATGCTGATATAACAGCATTAACACAACGAGTAAGCTGGTGGTTTAGAAAAGTAGGACTAGACTTTAAACCGTATGACTTACGTCACGCATGGGCAATACGCGCACATGTTCTAGGAATACCAATTAAAGCAGCAGCAGATAATTTAGGTCATAGCGTCCAGGTGCATACCGAAACCTATCAACGCTGGTTTTCGCTAGATATGCGAAAATTAGCAATTAATCAAGCCTTGAGTAAGAGAAATGAGATTGAAGTAATTAGGCATGAGAATGCGAGCTTGAGCGTAGAGAATGAGAAGTTAAAGCTGGAAATTGAGAAGTTAAAGATGGAGTTAGTTTATAAGCGGAGTTAATAAGACCTCTCCCCAACCCCTCTCCGTTCACGTAGTGTGCCGCTTCGGCAAGCGGAGAGGGGCACTAATATATTTGTTAAAATACAACATAGCAACACTAAATTGTCATACTGAACACTAAATTGTCATGCTGAACGCAGTGAAGCATCTCATAACGTATCGATATTTATAAAATTCTAGCCTTTACAAAAAAGCTCCGCTTTACGCAAGATGAATGGAAATAATATACTAACAATCAGAGATGGAATGAGTAATTATACATTGAAATATGCCAAGTTAAAAAAGTATTACAAATCTACTTGATGAACAAGAAGCTTTGATTCCTAAATATCGAGACAAATGGCGTTTTATTGAGAATTCGCTAGAACTAATTAGTCGCGATAACATTATAGAGGTAATTAATGCAGCTTACTTCAGCACTGGATACCCAGAACCCGAAATTTTATTTTATAATAACCCCTTGATAGCGATTCAAGAAGTAACTTGTATAAAAGATTTCAAAATCTATTTAGGTCGTGATATTCATATTAAGTTTTATAAGCGGGTATTTGAACATCTTGAATATGGCTTGAAGCAGCAGCTTGATGCTAACCTCTTTATTAGATTACGCAATCAAACGCTATATACTGAGTATCCATACTACTCAACCAACGATAAACCTCAAATATGCTACTTTTCACATTCTATAATAAATTGTCTCAGAGAGCAAATAATCGCCGACCTAGAAAAAACTAATGCCGAATTAGAATATAGTGATGTTCTATACTTTACAAGTAACTTCACTAGACCAGCAGAATGGGCTGCTTGGGCATGTATGTTCGATTTCTGTATTTCAGTTCTTAAGTGTCATTATGACAAGAGAAAATGGCAAGTCATTCAGCAGTTGATACAAAATAGCGGTTTCTTATTTATGTACGAGAATGTTTGTATTGCCATCAATCGTCCTTCCAAACTGTCTTACGACGAAGAAAACTTGCTTCATGGGGATGAAGAACCAGCACTTCAGTTTGCCGATGGTTATGATATTTATGCTAATCACGGAAAATCTCCATTTGTATCTTAAGTAACCACTAATGGACACAATTATTTATCCTGGCTACGTGCGCGTAGTTATTCGTAAATCTGACGGCTGGCATTTTGTTAAAGATAAGCCTTTTTATAATCCACTGAATTTTCCGAAATTACAGCAGGAAGACATATTTTCCATGCTTGGGTTAACTATGAAAGAGGTTGCAAATGAACGAGCGAAAAATCAATAATGCAACTCACGGTTTCTACTTAGCCAATATATTAGAAAAAAAATATTACTATTGTGGAACTGAATGGGAAGATGTTGAGCGAACATTACGTGAAGATTTGGGTATTGGCGCCCTTGAACGCACATGATAATGTTACAGATATTGAAATATGTTAATTGTTATATGTTATATATAACGTCGGTGTAATAATGCCAGAGGTTGAAAACACAAACCCAGAAACTCGTGACCTGATTTTAGCTACCGCAGAAGCGCATCTGCGGCGTTTTGGCTATGCACGAACTACGGTTAGCGAAATTGCGCGCGCTTGTGGTATGTCCCATGCTAACGTCTACCGCTTCTTCAAAACAAAAGCCGATATTATTGATGCGGTGGTCGCGCGTTCGCTAGGTGACACCGAAAAGGCGTTAGCTAAAGTTATGAAACAGTCTAAGCCTGCAAGCGAATTGCTTGAAGCTTATATTTTGGAACTTTATCGCAGCAAACGTTCGCAAGCTTCAACCGACCCAGAAATTTTTGAGGCACTCAGCGCAATTCTACAAGCACATCGAAATGTTATTGAGCAGCATCTTGTTCATATTTACGCTTCTGTAAAAGAAATTTTAAACCGTGGCGCCCAATCTGGAGAATTTAAAATTGTAGACCTCGACCGCGCGACTCATGCTGTCTTGGATGCTACCCTAAAATTCCGTCATCCGTTGCTGATGGCAGATGCAAACGATTCTCCAACAGACGAGCAAGTGACTACAGTTGCTAAATTACTGATTGCTGCGTTATCTATAGGCTTTATTTAAAAAGTTTCAATTAGAACTATTGTAACAAATTTCATTTTTTGTCACTTGACACAATCGCTGTGACTAGATTAACGTTTATATAGTTAGTGACAAATTTCAATAACTGTAAGTTGTTAGAGGAGCAAGTCATGAAAGCCTTTGTTACGGGAGGTTCAGGTTTTGTTGGTGGTCAGATGATTCGGATGCTGCAAGAACGTGGTTATGAGGTGAATGCACTTGTGCGCTCAAAACAAGCTGCAACACAAGTTACTGCGCTAGGCGCCTCTCCTATTTTTGGTGATTTGCTGAACGAGACAGCGATGATACAAGGAATGTTGCGGTGCGATGTTGTTTTTCATGTAGCTAGTAAGTATTTATCCTATATAATGTTTATTACCCTGTATGGGTATATCCACTTTTGAACATGATTTGAACATTATGCAAAGCAAAGACAGCAACAAAGGTAAAAAGGGCATAGTAACAGTATTTTCAGAAAATGGACGTTTAAAAATCAGGTTGCCACGACAGAATTGGTCAAACTCTCTAGTATTTGCTTCTTGCGCCGCTTTAGCATAACGCTTGCCTAAGCTACCACCTAATGTTTTTTTACCATTAATAACATCAGAAACGTGCAAGCTTTTTTCAATACTGCCTTTAACTCTTGCTGTTGTTGTATTTATGTCTGGTAACTTACTCATCTATACTTACTCCGTCCTCGAATTGAAAATAATGTGCTAACTCTTCGCCCGATTCACTCATTG
>NZ_RSCL01000005.1:356041-369318 GCF_003991905.1 Dulcicalothrix desertica PCC 7102
AAGGTTTGAGCATTATGCAATCTAGCGATAACAAGGGCAAAAAGGGCAGAGTACAGGTATACGTAGCAAATGGTAGGTTAAGCGTTAGGCTACCACGGCAATACTTTGAGAATGGACAACAACCAAGGTATGCACTCAACATGGAAGATAACGAGTTCAATAAAGCTAGAGCAGATAAGATAGCTCAAAAAATTCAATTTGACTTAGAAGATAGTTGTTTTGATGAGACTTTAGAGAAATATGGAATAAATAAAAAAGTTAAAAAATTAGAAAATACCAACTTTGTTGGTATAGTTAGTTCTTCATTACCAACTACTTCAATTTCTACTCTAGATATATATGATATGTATTGTGAGTATAAAAAAGGTAAGTTAAAAGAAACAACTTACGTAGTTAGGTATAGAGGTGAGTACTTAAAAACGTTACAGCAAGCTATAAAAACCGTAGGTGATGATGCTATCAAGATTCATAACTGGTTAGTAGATAATGTTAATGCTAATACAACTAAAAGAGTTTTATCTATTGTAGACAAGGCTTATCAACTGGCTATACAGCAAAATTCAATAACTCACAATCCTTTTTTCAATTTACACAAAGATATTGACTTTAAAGATAATGACAAAACTCACTCACAAGAAAATGATATAGAAGATGATACAGATGTACTTGATAAGACTAAGTGCTACACATGGAATGAATCATTAATTATTAGAGATTACATCAAAAATCGAGTAGGTATAGCGCATTGGTATCACATTGTTAGTTTCAGATTCCTTACAGGTTGCCGACCGGGTGAGGCATTTGGTTTATGGTGGGGTGACATTTGGTGGGATAGAGAATGTATTGTCATCCGTCGTAGTTACGCTAGTAGTATTAGAAAATTCAAAAATACTAAGAATAATACTGAAAGAATATTCCCTATGCCTAAAAATGGTGAACTGTGGAATCTGCTAAAAGAGTTACCAGAAGGTGAACCGGGTGAGGTAGTTTTTAAGACTAGAACGGGAAAAGTTGTTTCTAGTAACAACGTCAACTATTTATGGTACGGGCACATAAAAGCAAGAATGAAGGGAATAATTTCTGATTTAATCAAGCAAGGTAAACTTAAGCAACATTTTTCTTTTTACAAATGTCGCCACACCTTTGTCACTCATCAGATATTCGACTTAGGACGGGAACCGGAGATAGTCAATGCATGGTGCGAACATAGCGACGCTGTAAGTCGTAAGCACTACCGAGATGTGAGTACTTATGCAATGCAAGCGAATCCAGAGCTACCAGCAAACCATAATCAAACCTTATCGGAAGTTGATATTTTGAAAAAACAGCTAGCTGAGATGCAAAAACAATTGGAGGAATTAAAAGAAAAAAAACAGAGCTAGTAACGAGGGAATCAGCATTCTAGCCTTTATGTAGGGAGGGTTGTTATATAAAAAAAAAGATGCCATGATTGATGGCATCAATGATGTCATCTTTTTTTATAGCTACTCGCTACCTCTTTACTTCCCTCATATTTACCCCTTCATTCATAAGTTTCACTTATACACAAAAAAATAGGGGTGACATCATATCACCCCTAAAACCATCTACCCACAATCCGCGTAACCTTACACTTTCTTAGCTTCTAACTCTTGTTTGGCAATATCAAACAAACTAACTAGCGCGTTGTCTTCATTCATATCGTTCGCTACATACTCATCAAACAATTGACGCATCTGTAAAGCTTCGTTATCCTTCTGAATAATAACCTCATCCTTAGCTTTATCACTTGCAGCAACAGTAGATAATTCATTCTTTAAATAGACAATATATTCAAAAGCCAAGTTAATAAACTCTTGTGCTTTTTCATTCTGAATAGCCATTAATCTTTCCCTTATAATGTGTATGTACTACTAGAGTATAACTCATGAAACTTGCAATTGATATAGGTCATAATTGTCCACCAGATACAGGCGCCATAGGAATAAAGCACGAATGTAAATTAACTAAAGAACTAGGTTTATTATTAATTTCAGAATTAAATAAAATAAAATCTATTCAAGCAATTAATGTTACACCAGACAGAGCATCTACAATTCGTGAATCATTAAATCTAAGAGTTATTAATGCAAATAGAATTAAAGCTGATTATTATATCAGTCTTCACTTTAATGCTTTTAACAAACGTGCTAACGGTAGTGAAGTATTCGCTATATCTCAAGATGGAAAACGACTTGCAAAGTGTGTTTTATCCGATATTGTCAAGCTAGGATATGTTAATCGAGGTGTTAAAAACGGTAGTCACTTACACGTACTTCGTAATACTCAAATGCCAGCAATTTTAATAGAAGTTTGCTTTATAGATTCACAATTAGATATGAGTATCTATAAAACAAGAGAAACGGTAGAAGCAATAATAGATGGATTAATCAATTTTTTTGCTTTGGATATTTGATTGATTTTCTGATGAATTAACCGTATTGTTTATTCTTTTGACAATACGGTTATTTTCCATAGAAATATTACGCACGTTTTTTAACTCTTCCGCCCTTACTTTCCCTGTTAACATTAATATCGATATTAATATTGCATTGGTTAATTCAAGCAATAACAATACTTCATAAATAGTAACCATTTTAATTAAGTACCTTCACGCATTTACATACATTATATAGATATATATCTATATATAAATGAGTAAAGTTACGTAATTATGCAGGTCTAAAACTCCTACCCTGGTCATTGTTTAATGCAGCTTGCACTTGCCCACCTAATCTTATTCTTACTGCTTGCACCCTACCTAACGTAGAACTTCGAGCTATTTTTTGTGCAGCAATATAAGTGTCTAAATTATTAGCAATAATAAAGCTAGCTTCGATACAAGCATCGGTAAACCCTTCTAAAGAATTTTGGTAAAAACGTTTCCAGTTGGGGTCTTGTTCTTTATCAATTTCGGCATCAATTACATTCTTTTTAATAGTCCAAGGTTTTTGATTAGCATCACCCCACTTTTTGAAATTCTCTTCACCTATCACACTTCTCACGTACTTTGCAAAATCACTATTTGGGTCGCGCTTTAACTCTCTTCTCAAGCTAGTAAATCTATTAACTAACTCAGAATTTAGAACAGTTTGAGAAGTTAACCTAATAATTTGCGCCACATAACCATACATTTCTGCTCTAGCATCTGGGTTTAAATCTTGTGCAATAGCGGCGGCTACCGCAGGGTTAAATCTGAAAGCAACGCTATTAGGTAAGGCACCACATACCAACCAACCCATAGCACTACCAACTGTAGTTCCTAATAAACCATATAAACCGTTTACTTTTTCCTCTACTTGTTTCCACAATTCCTCATCAGTCTGCATTATGTTGAAATTTAATACTTGCCCAGTAGCTTGTATTGCTGATTGAAGTATTGGGGTAACTACTGGCTGTAAAGTAATGGCAGTCATGAAACCGATAGTACTAGCTGCAAAAGTACCTAATGCACCAACTGCACCACCAACTAACATTCCTATCAAATTTCCACTAAATACTGCTACTGCCGCACCCGCGATATTTAGCCCTACCCATTTAGCAAAATCGCCAACGTTATTAACTCCAATTGCTTTTAAATCTTCTTTATACTCTTTAACCCATTCTTGACCCATGCCTTGCAATGTTTGAACACCGTTAAACCAATCGTCATACATTCCTTTAGCTGTATTAACAATCCATTGCTGGTCTTTAGACAAAGCTCCTATCCGTAAATTATTTCTTACTTTTTCTTTTGCACCCCTCATTTCATCTTTTTTAATTGTTATTGCTAATGGCATTATTTTTTACCCCCTTGCCCTTGTTGATTCCTTAAACTTGCTACTGATGTACGTAACCTATCAATTGTGATACCAAAGGTTTTACCATCTTTCGTGTAGTTTTTAATTAAAAAATCTACGTCTTTACAGAATTGGTCAAACTCTCTAGTATTTGCTTCTTGTGCCGCTTTGGCGTAACGCTTGCCTAAGCTTCCACCTAATGTTTTTTTACCATTAATAACATCAGACACGTGCAAGCTTTTTTCAATGCTGCCTTTAACTCTTGCTGTTGTTGTAGCTATATCTGGTAACTTACTCATCTATACTTACTCCGTCCTCGAATTGAAAATAATGTGCTAACTCTTCGCCCGATTCACTCATTGCACCCCTAATAGTTGAAGCTGCTTGTAATAAATCAAGCAATAAATCATGCAACGATTGTTTGCCACTCCAATCTTGATAAGTTATTTTACCAACGCTCATTTTTAAGAATCGCTTGAGGTCTTCATTCTCTGCAAGTGATAAATTCTTATCAGGTAAACTAACCGAAATTGGCACGCTAACTGACTTTTCAGTAGTTGGGTAATCCAAATAATCTTGTATATCTTCTGCGATGTAAGCTGCTCTAATTGCATTTGTTTTAGCTCCTATTGTTTCAGTTATATTTCTAATCAATAAATCATCCAAGAAAGTTAGGTTTTTATTTACCCCTCCTAACAGAATAATTATTTCTTTTAACGTTTCAGCTACGTTAACAAGTTCTACTCTCTCCTTTTTAATTTGCCCGTCTTTGTCTTTGGTTTCGTACTCAATAAGTTGATACCATTGACCCATAGTTGCTGATTCTTGCTCTACTTGCCAATTCAAAAACTCAGTTAATGATTTAAGTTCAATCTCTGGATTCTCATAAGCAAACTCAAATAATGAAACAATATCTTGAGGAAATATAGTTTTGTAATCCTCAATAATGCTTCTAGGGGCTTTAATAGGGTAATTTTCAATACCTATTAATCTGTTAGTTATTTCAGTTCTTTCTACATTTAATTTACTTCCCTCAAATAAAGTCATAGGTAATTTAGTGGCTTTTTGGTCGCCTGACCTATCCATGTCCTCATCAAAAATTACTACAGGCTCAGGTATGCCAATACGCTTAAGAATTAAACGTAATAAAGCATCATTGTTTTGAATGTTTGGACAGCAATTACATGTCATAGGTGGTGGTGGTGGTGGTTGATATTTGTAAGGCGGTCTATCCGCATCAGGCATATTAAAAGGTTTGCACTCAAAAGAGGTTTCTAGTGCATCAATTCTTAGATAGCTACCTTCATAAATAAAATAATTACCATATATATCGCTACCTTTGTCGGTAAGCTTAAGACTTCTATCGCCATATTCAGATAAAATTTTCATTTGTTCTGAGTTAAGGGGTTCAACACGTGTGTATGTACTGGTAGTGTCTTTATTAACTCTTTGGTAATTTTTGTTGTCTCTTCTAATTGTGTCAGACTCACCTTGTCCAATAATTTTAATAAAAGGAACGTAATTGTCAACTCCAATTTTAAAATTATCATCAAAAAAAGCAATTAACCTACCAAGCGAACCATAATAACATTTTCTTGTTACTTTAGCTTCATATGTCCAAATAGCATTCGGTTTATTTTGCCAATCATCAGAAACATCCCAACCATTAGCTTTATGAATATCTCCTAGTCTTTCGTAATCTCCTGCGCTTCCTATTCTAAAACTAGTCATCCATTCAGTATTTCTTCTATATAATAAATCTATATAAATTTCAACATAGTAATAATATTCAATATCATTTCCATCTATATCAATAGTCCCTAATGGCTCTAAACCTTTTTCAAACAATGAATAGTCAAATTTTAATAATGTTATTTTTCTTTCGTCTCTAGCTAAACAATTAATTCCACCAGAAAATCTATGTCCAACACCATCTTCATAACTTAAATAATATTTTGTAAATATTAACATTACTCCAAAAACATCACAACTAAGTGGTACAAAAGCGGGTGTTTCATATTCGTAAATAGGCAATGGTTGCTTAGGTGGTGGTAAATCACATTCTGGTTTTCGATAAATATAAGTTAATTGTGGAGAATAAGCGTGCATTGAAGAATATGCAGAAACATTAACAATAATGTTGCATTTGTCTTCTTTAACATCCACACTAGCGCTTACGATATCATCAAAAAGTTCTTCAGTTTGATTAAATTCAAACCGAGTAACAGGATTGCCGGGTAACGGCGGTGGATTGGGTAGCTTAGGAAATATATTACCTGACGGATTAAACGGATTTGGCTCTCTGTATCCACGTCTTACCATATAAAAATCTCTTAATAGTCAATAGTTAATTTACATAAGTAGGGGGTGCATATAGTTATAAAAAAAGATGCCAACAATGATGGCAACAATCATGGCATCTATTTTTATAAATACCTCCCACCCCTTGAGTTACCCCTCAACTTTTTACCATCCTGGGTATATATACCTAACTTCAAGCATATGCGTGGGTTTGTTGGTAAGTTTCATGTACTTTTCCAGCATTATTTCTTTATCTAACCTCCCATGTACTTGATAAGGCATTTTAAAATCTTCAGCCAAATTTTGATACTCAATCAATCTCGCGTAAGGATTAATATTCATATTTTTGTCTTTGTGTAAATTGCGAAACTAGTTTGTGCTGTACTTCCGTTTACATACCTTATTCTGTACGACGAAATATCTAAAGGAATGTTAAAAGTATTAACACCTGCTACACAATCTTTGCCAGAATATTGCACCCAAGTACTACTATTAATACTTTGGTCAACATAAAGAGTTCCTGGTGAACTAGTAACTACAGTAACGGTTAAATTGTTTCTCCCATTAGCGCTATTAGAGCTACCCGTAAAAATAGCGTTAGCTGCAAGATTTATAGAAGTGACTAATACGCTCTGACCTGCATCGCCAATGCTAACGCTACCAGAAACATTTGCTGTACTCGTAATAATTACAGGTAATGACTCGCTTGGAGTTAAGCTAGCTTTTGACGTGCTAACATCAACATTTATCAAGTCACAAAACTGATACAATACGCTATCTAAAAACAAATCTGTGCTACTAGCTGGAGGTGTTGAGTTATTTACTACTCTTATTTGAATATAATATTTTAAGTTTGGGTCGGGTAATTTCCTATTTCTTGCTGTCCTTATATCCCTAACTGCTGACACGTCAACAGATTTTGTCATGAATTTCAATTCATCAATTGATAAATCTATTTCCAGCATTGAATAACTGTTAGACCCTGGCATTATCATTGATGAATCAGTGCCAGCAATAGAGTTATTAGCTAATTGCCCAATTGCAGCAGTGTTAGAAGTTCCATTAAAGACACACCTAGCATAATTAGTTCCACTACTATCTACTATTTCTAAAACAAAAGATTGGTTAACTATTCTTTGAGTTAAATAATAAATAAAAAATACTCTACACGGAATGGTAAAAGTTTTTTTAGTTCTAATAATTGTTTGTGCATTAGCTGTAATACCACTCCTTAAACGTAATTCTGAATTGTTTACATTAATAGATTGATTAGTACCTAACTGCACCACTTCCCAATCGTCAGACAATAAATTACCGCTAAAATCATCTCTCCACTTTGTTACAAACTCTTGCTTTGAGTCAAAATTTACTAATTCCATACAATTTGTTTAATTAATTAAATTTAATGTTATTTAAATGCATTAAAGTAACTAAAGTAATTAATAATTACTTTAATGCGTAAACTTAAGCTATAGGGGTCGCGTTAAGTACAAATCTAGCGAATTGAGTCACAGTTAAAACCGTAGTATCATTATTAGTTTTTGCACTAATTGCACCGATAGACGCTGGGTATTCATCAATGAAATATCCATTAGGTAATATTTTCATAGCTGCATCTGTTGCATTTCCAAAATACAAAAGTGCGTCTTCATTTCCTGTATTCCAAATGATTAATTTACCTCTTGATTCTGTAGATGTTAAAAGTATTCCTTTAGTTGTCGTAATTTGCATGTTGATTGTCTCACCTTCTGCAATTACATCAATTTGTGCTGCGGTGTTTGGTTGCGTAAAATTAATTGGATTATAAATTCCCATATTCTTGTACTTGTAAACTACATTTCTATTGTATTGCCTTTAGCCTAAAACGTAATTACATTCGGTTCCTACCAACTGACTGCTGTTATCAATATCAGCAATAGCATAAATGTTACCGAAGAAAGGAAAATCTTTAGTAGTAAATTCATAATGTCCGTTAGGTTTAATAACCACTCCCTCTAAATAATTAAAATCTAAAACACCAAAACTTACAGTTATAGGCTGACTACCTTCATTTTGCAACAATACGTATTGCCTGTCTTCATTTTCAGATACAACAATTTGAGAAGCAATTGTAATTGTTTTATTAATAGGACTACAAGCTACTTTATTTTTTTTTTCAGGTATTACGTATTCTTGAGTAACACTACCGTGAATAGTTATTGTGTCATTACCTTGTAATCCCCCATAGCCAACATCAATTATTTGAACACCTATACTTTTACCATCTTCTAATTCTGCTGCTAATCCATCTGTTGCAAAATCCAATAAGTTATACATCCTATAAGGATAGCCAGAAGGATTAAGTAAACTAATACTTCCTATTTGTGACCAATCATTAGCACTGCCAATAAATATATCTAATTGCTTCCTAGGTGAACCAAATTCTATATCTAATGCTTTATATAGTTTTTCAGATTCACTATCTTCTAGCCTAAAGTTAGGGAGTCTAACTGCTGGTAAACTACTGATTTTACTAAATGCTTTTAAGTTTTTAACAAAAGCTGATTTAGCTATTACGTCGCTAAAAGCATTTAATGAATTGTCAAATAATGAAATAACTTCATTGCCATTGCCAGAATTTATTTTGACATTAATAGTTTTAACAATATTTGCTGATTGCATATTAGTCTCTCAAGTATTCCTTAGCCATTACTTTTACAGTACCGTCGTCTTGCAATGATGTTTCAATTGGCAAAGTAACAGTGCCACTAAATAAGCTTCTATCAACGTCGTAAGTAAAAGCTACATTATTATCATTGTTTGTATTTTTTGTAGAATCACTTTCTTTAATTTGAATAAATGATAGTAACTCTAATAAATATGCTTCGGGTGTAGAGCTAACAAACGTTCCACCACTACCAGCAGTAAAACCAGTGTTTTGTAAATATGGTTTAGCTACACTTACCATTTGACCTAAACTATTAATTTCTGGCGTAGCATCAATACTAAAAGTCATGTTAGCCAACTGAGTACCTAAGTTATAGCTAATACTTATGTTGGTTCTGTTATCAGGGTTTTTACTTGGCTGTAATTCCATTAACTTAATGTAGGTCAATAACTCTAACAATTGACTTTCGGCTTTGCTTGCTTTTAGCGTGGCGCCACTACCAGGTGTTACTACTGTCATGTTTAGCACTCTTCTTTATCAGTATTTATAAACTAACTAGTAGCTTTATCCCTGGCAACAGTGGTTAAAAGTTTTTAACGGTAGCAACGTATGCTCAAAAAAAACTTAGCTAGTCAAAAAAAATAAAAAAGACTATAACCCTAGGGTTGTCACCAGAATTTACCTCTTGTCAAATTAAGTAAGGTGTAGTTAAGTTGGCTATAGTACACATTTACAGAGGTTTTATTACTTATGCCTTACGGAGATAGACGACAGGTTGCGGTACCATGTCCGGGTGATGCTGATGTACTACACGGTTTTAATACTGACGTGTCAGAAGCAACTAGTACAGCATTAGGGCACACTGCTGTTGATGCTTCAAACTTAGCTAGTACTATTTTTGGGATTAACTCACCTAAGCCAGCTACAGCCAAAAAGTTTTTTGGTACAAATAGTAAAGGTTATGAACAAAGTTTTATTGCCGCTGGAAGCATTGCAACTGCTAGGGCTGATGGTTGGGAAATAAAGCCCATTAAAATCATGACTTTAGGTAATACAACTTTTGCAAGAATTTGTTTTGTGGAAGCTAAAATATCTTCTGGTTCTGTTGGTAGTTACTTATTTGCGTGGAGGATGCCGTTATGGCAATACAACGCAATTACCGAAGCCGAAAGAACAGCGTTAGGTATTCAAACTTTTAATCCAGCGAATGACCAACCACTACAAATGATATTTGGAGTTACTAGCAAAAATAGCAAGCCTAAGCGCGCGCGTAAAAGAAGTGTTGTAAATGGTCGAACAAGAGTTATATCTACTTTTGTGGATTATACGAAAGAAGATAACAAACCAGTAGGTTGGGCATAAATAATGATAATACTGCCGGGTGATTATGAGTACCAAGAAACTTTAAATTACCCGTCATTATTTATGCAGTTTAGGCATGAGTTGACGGGTAATTATTCTTGGATTAAAAACATAGAAACTGGAATGGTTGAACCAGTGAGTTATAAAAGATTACAAGAATATTTAAATGATGGTGAATATGATGTGGCTATGGAAGATAATGAAGAAGAAGAATTAGATATGTTTGATTATGTGGATACCTGCGGGGTTTATAACGCCTGATAAAACTTGGAATAGATTAAGTGTTCAGTTAAATGAACCAAGAGAAATACAGTTAATTTATAGCACTAATTGGAATGATTGGAATAACGATAGTAATCTTAGAAGCTATGGCGGGTTAAGGTATTATTCCCCTAAGTTTGAAGGGTTAGTAGGTTTTCAAAAGTTATATCCTAATCAAATAAACCAAATAATTTTAGTCCCCGATAAATTACAATTGCTTGACCTGTATGTAGAGGTTAGGCAATTTTCTTATACAAAAAAGAACTACTGGAAACCACGAGAAGAGTTAATATGGAATGTAGAAATTAATTTTCAGTGGTAACTATGGAAGAAATTATTTTGTCGGGAACAGAAGAAACTTTAAAGCCAGTGATTACATTACTCATTGGCATTTTTCAAATGATTGAAAATAGAGATATAGGTGATATTGTTGCAATGCCTGTGCCTGAATATGTTAGAGCAAATCCTTTGACGACTAAGTTGTGCATTACTTATTTTTCTAAAAAAGAACCACCTTTCTTTAGTAAAAAGCAAGACAAAATTATTAAAGCTATTTACAATATTCCAGATGTTAAACATGGTGCTTTAAAGTGGGAAGCAATTAAAAATGCGGCTGGTGGTGCTAATGGTTATCAGTGGGGAAGATTTAAAGCAAGAGCTAATTTAAACAATGGTAGAGAAATGAGTATTTATGGTGCTAGTGGCGAGATAGCAGAAAAAAGATTATTAGAACTATTGACTTTATCTAACGCGAAAATAAAGACATTATCTATTACTGAAGAAAAAAAAGAAGGGGTAAGAGCATCTGACCAGGGACTATACAAAGAAGCTACCCAGATGTATCCCGCTTATTTCAGTATTTTGAACTCAGAAAAAATAATCATTGAAAGCAATCGAGAACATATTATGAACGCTCGGACTACCATGAGTGGTACCTATAAAAGAACTCAAACCAGAAGAGTGGCTTTATGGGTGGATAAAAAACCAGCAGATTGTGACGCGGTTATAGCAGAAGCTTTGCGCCGTGGTGATGAAGAAGGTAATCAGTAAATATAGCGATATAGTTATGTAATAGATGCGTTAGTACATCTACACTGATAGTTAATAATTTGTAAAGTTATGTAACAAACAGTTGCGACCGTTGTTTTTTTTTATACAGTTACAAAAGTTGATTCTACAGAGGGATTGACGAGTCAAAAGCTTTACCCAGTAAGCGTTGTGGCTTTATCTATTAATATTGCTTTCATTCTACCTACTGAGATAAAGTTATTTTTTCTTTACAAATTAATGCAGATGGGAGCTAGAAATTTTACAAAAAATAACGAATGTAGCAATACGTGGTTGATTGAATGAGAAAGTAGTAATATGTACTTATTAGTACATATTAACTACTGACTAATGGGGATAGCTTGGGTGTGCATGTAGATAAAAAAATAGATGCCATGATTGATGGCATCATTGATGCCATCTATTTTTATAAATACCTGCTTACCTTACCTATTGCTAAAAAACTTCAAAGTAGTAATACAAAATTCAAAAAATGTCAACACATTCTTGGAAAGATTTTAAAAGAAATTCTCTTTCTTTTAACCTTCACCCTAATATGCTTATGCCTAATGGGTATACAACATATTCGACTACACACTTAAGGGGCGAATATGATAAAGAGAAAACAGCAAAAGCAGTACATTTTGATATTGAGTATGTTTGCTTTTGGATAATTAACAAGGTAATCAAGAAGCTGTCGATTACCTCATACGACCAATTAGAAACATTAACGAAACTTGCATGGGATGAATACATTAAGCAGAGCAAAGTACAGTAAACCAATTGATAACTTATCATTTTGGTTTGACCCTAAATTAGGTGAACGCTATTACCTAAAAAAAGATGTACCAGTATCCCGTATATCTCAATGTGAATACTGGGATAGCATGTTAGAGTTTAAAGTTTACAATGAGCTTTTGAATTTATTTCCCCAAAAAGCAATAGAACGTCAACATGTAATTAACGTTTTACCAGCGAAGCCACCATTTAAAAAGTGGACATGGGATATAGATTTTAAGGTTAATGTTGGCAACACTTCTTTTTACATTGAAGCTAAAGGTAAGTGGTTAGTTGATAACTTAGCAAAAGAAGGATTTTGTAAAACTCTACGAATACTAGAAATGTTCCACCCTGACATTTTTAGTAACTTGTACATAATTGGTTCATCGTATTCGGGTGAGTGGAATATACCAGGCACAACAATAAAAGTGCAGCCACTATCAAAAATTAGCGAGGTTTTATTTTGGAACAAACAAAAAGTAACGACATAATAACAATTCAAGACTTAATGGATTTTACGTTAATAACATTGTTTCCATTGAAAGAGCCGGGTATCACATTAAAACAAATAATGACTGGCTGGCAGAAAAAAAGGGGGACAATGATGGAATATGCGAAAACTAAACACTACATTTTTTTTGATGTAGATAACGCATGTATCCGAGTGCTGCCTTTATCATTTGATGGTGGTTTTATGCCACATGAAAGAATGATGTCAGCTTTTCCTGTTGGATTTACAACGCAAGTTCAAAGTATGAACGATGTAGATTACACGTTGTTTGTTGATAAACACACCGGTAAAAAAGCTTCGCTAGTTTTTTCTTACCAAGGTATTCATTTTCTTGATACTGTATTTGTTGGTAAGCAATTTAACCATTCAATTGCAGCATTAACGTTAAGTGAAACTATTAATTTTTTGGCTCACGCTAAAATATCAGAGCATTACGAATGTGTAATGCTTTATCCACCAACTTAATCAATTAAAGGAGACTAAAAACAATGCCTAAGCAATCAATTCAAGAAAGATTGAACGAAAAATTTAATCAAACAAAAGCATTGCATCAGTTTGATTTAAGGAATGG
>NZ_RSCL01000005.1:369386-369810 GCF_003991905.1 Dulcicalothrix desertica PCC 7102
ACCTTTTGAGAATGCAATTAAAAACATCGAGAAGCTACAGTTTAGCAGAAAAGGTGATAAAACTATTTCTGTAGTAATGGTCTAAAGTTTCCTATCTGCTGCTTTGATGTAAACAATAAAGTTACTAAGTTGTTTTCATCATTTTCTTTAAATAATTTTTAGGAGTAAAGACAATGCCATTTTGGTATAACACCCCATCTGAAGGTAGTGAATACAGCAATTTAGCGTGTACTGATTTTGCTGGATTAAATTCATTAATTAAGTTTGACGAAGTAGCGTTTAAGAGCGATGACGATTTTAATTACGTATTTGGTTATGCTTCTGATGCATCTGATTTAATCAAGGTAGGAGATAGAGATTTTAAGTTTACTCCTCAGTTAATTACTTTTAAATTAGCCAAAAAGAATTACCAGAAGTACGATGT
>NZ_RSCL01000005.1:369820-370072 GCF_003991905.1 Dulcicalothrix desertica PCC 7102
TTGGTTTTATGTAAGAGTTAGTGGAGTTGCTAACGCAATAGTTATTGTAGGTGCTGACATGCCAGAAGTTAACGGCATAGTTCAAGAGAATGCAACAGTAAAAGAAATTGCAATGCTTGAAAAAGATATTTACCTATTTGGTAGAGCAACACCGTTAGACGAAAAAGAAAAACCAACGTGTTACCACAAAAATTTACCTTGCTATGGCGATACATTTATAGCTTTTAAAGAAGGTAAAAAGATTCATCCAAT
>NZ_RSCL01000005.1:370082-370832 GCF_003991905.1 Dulcicalothrix desertica PCC 7102
AGTGATAAAACTATTTCTGTAGTAATGGTTTAAAGTTTCCTATCTGCTGCTTTGATGTAAACAATAAAGGTACTAAGTTGTTTTCATCATTTTCTTTAAATAATTCTTAGGAGTAAAAACAATGCCATTTTGGTATAACACCCCATCTGAAGGTAGTGAATCCAGCAACTTAGCATGTACTGATTTTGCTGGATTAAATTCATTAATCAAATTTGACGAAGTAGCGTTTAAGAGTGATGACGATTTTAACTATGTATTTGGCTATGCTTCTGATGCATCTGATTTAATTAAAGTAGGAGATAGAGATTTTAAGTTTACTCCTCAGTTAATTACTTTTAAATTAGCCAAAAAGAATTACCAGAAGTACGATGTAAAAACTAAAACTAAAGTCGATGTTGAACAGTCAATGATTGAGAAATTGATGTGTCAACTACTTGATGAGTTAGATTTTGGCAATGTGTATACAGGTACAATGCAACTACAAACTAGCAATATTATTAACATGCTAGTTACTGGTAAACAATTGAATGGTGAACCATTACCAGATGTAGTTAAAGAAAGTATGGTGAATAGCTATCTTTCTTTAAAAGAAATAGATGAACCAAAGCACATAAAAGTCGATGCGTTAAAGCTACCAGAAAAAAAATCATGGGGAGGGGGCGGAGCCAAGGGTCAAACAGAGTTAGAGAAATTAAACGACCGACTATTTTTCATCTGTACTCAATTGTCGGTGGATTATCCCTCTCGACA
>NZ_RSCL01000005.1:370842-373590 GCF_003991905.1 Dulcicalothrix desertica PCC 7102
GCCAGAAAAAAAATCATGGGGAGGTGGCGGAGCCAAAGGTCAAACAGAGTTAGAGAAATTAAACGACCGACTATTTTTCATCTGTACTCAATTGTCGGTGGATTATCCCTCTCGACAGTTCAAGTCACTATCAGATGTGCTAGTAACCGTAGGACTAGAGCCAGATGCAAAAAAAATGTTTGATTTAGCTATTGAATTAATTCGATAGTTTTTACCTAGTACATTGCAATAATTTAAGGAAATATGGGTATCACTGAAACCGATAAGGACAACGAGCGGGTACCCTATTTAAATCCAAAGGATTTTTATGGGGATACTCTAGACAGTTGGCAGGAGTCATGGGATGAAAATTTATCCCATTATCAAAACTTAGCTAACATAATTCAGCAATCTGTATTTATTCCTAACAAAGCGTTAATGCTACCAATAGCAGCTACTTACATGATGATTAGTAGTAAGTGGAGTATTAAGTGCGGAATACTTTTCAGTTACGGCGACGAAGGTAGTGGTAAGTCAGAAATTGCAAAAATAGCGGCTAGGTTACACGGTCAAAAAACACTGTTAACACCTACCACTACGTTTGCTGGGATTAGGAATGATATTAATGGTATGCGGTGGATTGACCCAGTTACTAAAGAGTTTGAAAAAGACGGAGCTATTTTATGCTGGGATAATTTACACACAGAAACATTAGAACGAGACTTAAAAATCTATCAAATGTTGTTGTTTGGCTATGACAGAAACACAGATAAAATTAGCATTGCTAACAACGATGGCACTAACATTGATTATTACGTTTATTGTCCTAAGATTATTAGTTCTGTATCTGCTATACACTTAGTGCCAGAATTTTCAGAGCTTATTAGACGAATTATTCTAATACCTCATAAAAAATACGAAAAGTTTTCACCTGAAGAAAGAAGAGAGTATGACGGTATAGATATAAACATGGATAGAATACCGTTTGAATCAATATCTTGGGAGGGATTTGAGGAAAAGTTTTTTGTATTTTGGAATGATAAAACTAACTGTCAGGACTACGTAGCATGGAGGAAGCAGTTAACCAAAAAAGGTAAAAAGCCATTTACTTTACCACCTTCAATAACATCTGCTAACTGGACTATAAGTATAGACTTGGTTGTTACTGGATTATTGATAGGTACTTGGAAAAGCATACAAGAAGCAGTAGAACATATAGGAGCTTATTGGGAATACGTGAACTTTAATTACTTAGCAGAAGGTACAGCTACCATAGGTCATTTAAGAAAGTTGATTGAACAAGAAGCAGGCGCGCAGTTAGCAGCTAATGAATTATTAGTAAACAATGGATTGGATGGACAGAAAATAACTATTGGCGCCCAAAAAGTTAAAGATTACTTGGGTGCTTTACAGAACGAAGGTAAGTTGGATATTACCCCTAGGACTAAAGACATTAACAAATTAATGGGAAGTCTAGGTTGGAAGTTAACTATTAAAGGTTGGGAGCAAACATGAACGAACAACAAAAAGTATTACTTAAACAATGGG
Organism: Dulcicalothrix desertica PCC 7102; assembly: GCF_003991905.1. GTDB lineage: Bacteria > Cyanobacteriota > Cyanobacteriia > Cyanobacteriales > Nostocaceae > Dulcicalothrix > Dulcicalothrix desertica. The sequence continues at coordinate 372,370 of NZ_RSCL01000005.1, forward strand.
TTGAAGCTTTACGTAGTGGTAAATATAAAAAAGATACGTGTCAGTTAAAGACTAGTAATGGATATTGTTGTATGGGTGTAGCTGTTGTGGTGCATCCAGAGTGGAAAATATCTAAAAAGAAAAAGCATTTTATTGATGAGTTAAATAAAGAAGTAGGTTGTGAAAACGAATTTCCTCCGGTAGAAATGCTAAAAGATTTTGGCTTAAATATTGAGCTTGTCCGAAAATTGATTCGCATGAATGATATTGAGCTTTTACCTTTTAAGGAAATAGCTGATTACATTGAGAAGGAATTACTGAGTAATGAATAAAAAGTATTACAGAAGTTATTTAGTAAGAATAACTAAAGAAGACTTGCCGCGAATAGTGCCGTGTCCTCAGTTTTTGGATGCCCAATGGATAAAAACAGCGTGTCAGTTAGGTGTAGAGGCAGAACTAGAAGTTTTAACTAATTGCTTAAATTGGGGAACTCAAGCAGTTGTTTTTAATAAACACGCTACTAAAATGACGTGCAACTTTAAAAATGGTGAGGTTGCTTATGGTAACTTCTGTGTAGTGTTATTAGGGCATAAGGGGAGAAAGTTAAACATTAATGATTTTCGTGGTTTAACTTCTGTTGATATGGCGCAAATTACATTAAAGGAATTGAAGCTAATATGAAAAGCCAGAATGTTTGCACAATTGCATTAAAGTTAAATATTAAAACTAAAGAAGCTAAAGTGACTGGCACTGATATTTACTTCGGTAGCGATGAATGGAATTTTTTAATGAAATACAACGGTTACTTTTCTCTTTATTGCAGAAATGAGCAAATAAATTTCTCTAATACCACTACAGGTGTTTATGCATATCACAAAGGTAAAAAGAAATATGTAACAAGGTTTTTTGAGCAATTAACTATTGAGAAATTGATTGAAATTACTAAGGAGATACTAGGATGATTAAGTTAGAGCTTGATGTTCAAAATGCTATTAGGTTTAGAGATTTTCTTGAAATGCAACAAGCAGATAACGAGTTCATGGCTTTGATTGATGCTTTTATGCCTCAACTAGTTATTGCAGCTAACGTAAACTCAAATCAAATTGAAGTACCTTTGTTTTTTCAAGAATTTCAACAACTAATTTATTTTCTTGAAAGCATCGATACAACATACATGCATATCATTGAGCGGATTGTACATGGTAAGTGGAGTAAGTTTTTGAATGAACTAGACGAAGGTTT
>NZ_RSCL01000005.1:373600-376909 GCF_003991905.1 Dulcicalothrix desertica PCC 7102
GAGTTTGGGCTGGAAGTTAACTATTAAAGGTTGGGAGCAAACATGAACGAACAACAAAAAGTATTACTTAAACAATGGGTTGAAGCTTTACGTAGTGGTAAATATAAAAAAGATACGTGTCAGTTAAAAACTAGTAATGGATATTGTTGTATGGGTGTAGCTGTTGTGGTGCATCCAGAATGGAAAATATCAAATACAAAAAAACGATACAACGATGAAATTGAAAAAATAGTGGGTTATGAAAACGAATTTCCCCCGGTAGAAATGATAAAAGATTTTGGTTTAAACATTGAGTTTGTTAGAAAATTGATTCGCATGAATGATATTGAGCTTTTACCTTTTAATCAAATAGCTGATTACATTGAAAAGGAATTACTGAGTAATGAATAAAAAGTATTACAGAAGTTATTTAGTGAGAATAACAAAAGAAGACTTACCTCAAATAGTACCGTGTCCTCAATTTTTAGATGCCCAATGGATAAAAACAGCGTGTCAATTAGGTATAGAGGCAGAGTTAGAAGTTTTAACTAACTGCTTAAATTGGGGAACTCAAGCAGTTGTATTTAATAAACACGCCACTAAAATGACGTGCAACTTTAAAAACGGTGAGGTTGCTTATGGTAACTTCTGTGTAGTGTTGCTAGGGCACAAAGGGAGAGAGTTAAACATTAATGATTTTCGTGGTTTGACTTCTATTGATATGGCACAAATTACATTAAGGGAATTGAAACTAATATGAAAAGCCAGAATGTTTGCACAATTGTATTAAAGTTAAATATCGAAACTAAGGAAGCTAAAGTAACTGGCACTGATATTTATTTTGGTAGTGATGAATGGAATTTTTTGATGAAATATAACGGTTACTTTTCTCTTTATTGCAGAAATGAACAAATAAACTTCTCTAATACCACTACAGGTGTATACGCATATTACAAAGGTAAAAAGAAATATGTAACAAGGTTTTTTGAGCAATTAACCATTAATAAATTGATTGAAATTACTGGAGAGATAGTAGGATGATTAAGTTAGAGATTGACGTTCAGAACGCTATTCGGTTTAGAGATTTTCTTGAAATGCAACAAGCAGATAACGAGTTTATAGCTTTGATTGATGCTTTTATCCCTCAATTAGTTAATGCAGCTAATGCAAAATCAAATTACATTGAAGTACCTTTGTTTTTTCAAGAATTTCAACAATTAATTTATTTTCTTGAAAGCATTGATACAACATACATGCATATCATTGAGCGGATTGTACATGGTAAGTGGAGTAAGTTTTTGAATGAACTAGACGAAGGTTTAAATAAATGGTTGGTTGATAACACTTACTCTAGAGGGGAAAAGGAAACTTAAAAAGATGATTGCTGTAATAACTAAATAATGCGGTTGTTAAATTACAGCAATAGAAATAAGTAGCCACGAGTAAAACATTTAGGAATAACTCAAATGATTGTAGAAAATTTTGATTTAAGCAATGCTTACAAGTTTTGTGATTATCTAATATCACATAAAGCTAATAACAATAAAGATGCCATTTACATAAAGTCATTTGCTTATTATGTAGCACAATGCAAAAATTACAATCGGAATAAATTAGTAATTGGCATGACTACCGAACAGTTTGAACACTTGCTATTGCTACTAAATAACTTTGACAAAAATGTAATGGCAGAAGTGAGTGAACGAGTGCAAGGTGATTGGAGTAAAGTTTTGAGTGAGTTAGGAGTGGCAAAATGAATGTATATATTTATCTAGAATATGAAAACATCAGAAAGTTAAGGTCATTTATCAAGCGTAGAAACAATCATGAAAGATTTGAAAAAATCTTGTATAAGTTTGACCAAGGTACTTACAATGCCGCAATAGATGAAACTAATTACTCTAAAATTGAATTTACTAAAAAAGAACATGATGAATTGAAGTTAGCTTTTGAGGTAATTCCAGATTATGAGGGGCAAATAGCCGCAATAGCAACTTATGGGAATTGGAATAGATTGATGAGACAAGTTACTATGTGGAGGGCAAAATGATTGAACGTTCCATGAACATTGATAATGCAGAAAAATTTTGCAAGTATCTTCTAACTCACCAGATTAATAAACCGATAGGTAACGCAATTTTAAGCTTAATAGGTAGCATTCAAGCTTCTAGGCTCAAAGACACGTCACTTGTAAAGCTTTACTTACCCGATGACACTTTTAACAAGCTAACCAATTATCTATCAAGTATCAATAAAGGTGAGATGCAAATGGTAGAACGTAGTGTACAAGGTAACTGGCAGTTGTTTTTAGACGAATTAACTGATGACCCCGATATTCCTTTTTAAGTAATTCAGTAGTACTAGTGTAAATAAGCAATAAAAAAGGAGGTATGGTTAACCTCCTTTTATTTTTATTTATTGGATTGAATCGTTAGGTTTATCGACATGCCAGTATTTGGCGAGTAACCAATGTGTCTCTGTTGCGTATTTTTTGATTAAATAAATTGACCAAATTTTATCAAGCAACTGTTTTTCGGGCATTGTCATAGTGCGGTACATGTCATAAAAAGCTTGTGCGCTATCACTTTCGATTCTAAATACTCTAGGTGACATCCAATTAGCATTTATATCAATCAGCCTACCGATAATTGCTTTTTCAATTACTGATGGGTGGTTGAAAGTGTTAACAGCACAGAATAAATCGGCGCCGTCAAGTACATCTGCTAGGCAATGCTTTGACTCATTGGACATAAAGCCTAGATTCCAGATGCGTGTTGGGTAAGGCATAAAGGCTACTAGGTTATCAACCCAATTTACTTTGTACTTCTCGTTACCTGCGGGTTTGATACCGTAAAGCTTCGCAAGCACTTGTAACTCTAGGATGTTAGCTGCGAGATAGTGCGAACGCCCTAGCTTTGCCGATTCCAAATCGTTCATAATATAAGTTGTCATGGTACTGTTTCCGTGATAGGTAGGTAGGGATGAGTCGGTCAAACTTGTATCCCTACCTTCTTTTATGTAAGTATATGTTCACGTATACATTCAAGCATTCGTTACAAAACTTCACAATGCCATTACCCAAAAAGGACAACCCATTAACAAAACACATAGGGGTAAGAGTAACACCTGAGATGCATAGCGCGCTTAAAGCTATTCCTGACTATCAAGAAAAACTCCGAGAATTAATACAGCAGCTAATTAATAGTCAAGAGAAAGAAAAAGGGTGATAGGTTGGTAGTCCCACATGGTTCAAGTTGGTAAATTCAGGCGCCGTATTTTGATAGAGTAGGTAGTTATAAAAAAAGATGCCATGATTGATGGCATCAATGA
>NZ_RSCL01000005.1:376919-469477 GCF_003991905.1 Dulcicalothrix desertica PCC 7102
CGCTAAAAAGTTTTGTACTTATCTTCTAACTTATCAGTTTAATAAACCAATAGGAGATGCAATTACTAGCTTAGTAAATAACATTGCACTGTGCAGCAATCGTGGTACATCATTGTTGCAAATGCATATAAGCCCTAGTAGCTTCGATGCTTTAACTAAGTACTTAAGCTCGATAAATAAAGGTGAGATGCAAATGGTAGAACGTAGTGTGCAAGGTAACTGGCAGTTGTTTTTGGATGAATTAACTGATGATTTTGATATTCCTTTTTAAGTAATTCAGTAGTACTAGTGTAAATAGGCAATAAAAAAGGGGGTGTAATTGACCCCCTTTTGTTTTTATTTATTGGATAGAGTTGTTTGGTAAACCGACGTGCCAGTATTTAGCTAAAAGAAAGTGCGTCTCTGTTGCTAATTTTTTGATTACATAAATTGACCAGATTTTATCAAGGTAATTTTTGTCATCAGGATGTAAAGCGTTGTATATGGTAATTAGCTTAGAATCGGAATCTTCCTCAGTTAACCACCAATCAGAGTACTTAAGTTCGGCTCCTAACTCTATGCATCTACCAATAATCGCTTTTTCAATTATCGATGGATGATTAAAAGTGTTTACAGCACAAAATAAGTCGGCGCCGTCCAAAACATCCGCTAAACAGTGCTTAGACTCATTGGATGCAAAGCCTAAATTCCAGATTTTTGCTGGTCGTGGCATAAAAGCAACTAGGTTATCAACCCAATTAATTTTATAGTTTGGACTACCAGCGGGTTGGATATTGTAAAGTTTCGCTAGAATGCGAAGTTGAGCAACATTGGCGCCCAAGTAATGAGAACGCTTAAGTGCAAACAATTCCAAATCGTTCATAATATAAGTTGTCATGGTACTGTTTCCGTGATAGGTGGATAGAGAGCGGTTGGTAGCCTTGTGTCTCTATCCACCTTTATGTAAATATATGAACTCATACACTTACAAGCTTTTGTTACAAAACTTTACAAATGACATTACCTAAAAAAAATAACCCATTAAGCGAACAAATAACCATCCGATTTACAAAAGCCGACTACGACGCGCTTACAAGCATCCCTCAATATAGAGAAAAGCTTCGAGCGTTAATTGTTGAATGGCTTAATAGTCAAGAGAAAGAAAAAGAAGAATAGGTTGGTAATCTCAAATGGGCCAAGTTGGTAAATTCAGGCGCCGTATTTTGATAGAGTAGGTAGTTATAAAAAAAGATGCCATGATTGATGGCATCAATGATGCCATCTTTTTTTACATCTACAAACACCCCTAACCTATCGGCTGAAACCCTGATTCTTTCGTTCAACCCTAGAAATTTTTTGCGGTATTTTTGAGGTTGCAATGCGCCTGTCTCGATTTGGGGGAAAACTTGGTTGGTAAGATTCCAAGCTACCGACCTCTATAAAAACTTTTATTTTAAGAAATGATTTTAAAAATTTGCTGTTCGACTGCCACATTATATAGATAACAAGCAACTTAACATTATTTCCTAACATGAACCGATTTTAAGCCTAACATTAACCCCTATTTGTAGGGTTTTTAGCTGATAAAATACTTTTTTGAGCATCAAGCGAGCATTTTTCTAATGTACTAACTTAGAACTGATGTACCCTGAAAAGCCTCAAAATGGTACCCAACCTAACTTAAATAAGCATATTTTGAGCATTATTTATGTTTGGATGCCTGAAAGTACTGAAAAATCGTTAGTTTTGCGATGTTGTTTTTCATGTAGCTGGATTTTTGAGTATTTGGGGCGCCTATAAAGCATTCTATGAAACTAATGTACTGGGAACAGAATACGTACTTGCTGCGGCAAATAAAGCGGGTGTATCACGGTTCGTTCAAATTGGTGCTGCTGCTTCAGTCTTCAATCACAAACCACTATCTAATATTGATGAACTGGCGCCACTCCAACAACCCGCTTTTTCTCCTTATATTGCAACTAAAAGCATTGCCGAACAAAAAGTAATTGCAGCAAATCAGACTGGTTTTACAACTTCTGTCGTTCGTCCTTCATGGATTTGGGGTAAAGGAGATCACACCCTACCACAATTAGTAAAAGCAGTTCGTACAGGGAAGTTTATTTGGATTAATCAAGGAAATTATCCTTATATGACAACTCATGTTACCAACGTTTGTCATGGCGCCATTTTAGCAGCAGAGAAAAGTCCTGGTGGACAGTCCTATTTTCTAAGTGACGGTGATGTAGTGCAATTTCGGGAGTGGGTAACAATGTTGTTAAATATTGAGGGGGTTAGACCGGGGAAGCAAAGTATCCCTCGGTGGTTAGCTTGGAATGTTGCCGGATTTATGGAGATGGTTTGGAAGACGACTAAACGTAAAGACACTCCACCAATTACGCGAACGATGGTGAGGTTGATTGGTCAAGAGTTAACATTTAGCGATTACAAAGCTAGAACAGAGCTTGGTTATACACCGATAATCAATCGTGATGCTGGGTTAGCAGAACTTGCGGTATGACAATGTCATTAATTTTGGTAGTATTTCTTTTTACCATAGAGACGCAGAGTTCACAGAGTAGAGACACGTAAACCGGAGGTTTTCCCGTAGGGATTAATCGTGTCTGTACGAGAGTAATTTATAAGTGTAATGTAGATAATTTGAACTTACAAATCAGTTTAAGTTTGTGAATCAGAGTTTTGCTGCTTTTTCCAATCATCAGTTAATAGACCGCAGAATCGCCAGTCTTCATCTGCAATTTCTTGAATAACGATATGCGTATGCTCTGGTTTTTTACCCAATATACGCACAAGCGAATTGGTTACTTCTTTTACAAGTTGAGCTTTTTGCTCTCTTGTTGCACCTTTTGTAATTTGGATATTAACATATGGCATAATGTTCAGCAGTGACAATAACAAATGCGCTCATCAAAAAATAATAGTATGGTGGCTTTTGCCACCCTACAACGAACCAAAACTTTTGACATGAAGTACTAAGGATGGAAATAAAATGCTGTTCCTAAAACCGCGTAGGTAATAAGTAGCAAGGCGCCCTCTAGCCAATTAGTCTTTCCATCGGTGCTAATAGAGTTAGTAATAACAACCGCAATTGCAACTGTCAATACTTCAAAAGGATTAAATTCCAAATTCATCGGTTGCCCTATAAACTGACCGACTAGTACTAGAACTGGGGCAACAAACATGGCAATTTGTAGGCTTGAACCCATCGCTACTGCCACCGCTAAATCCATTTTGTTTTTAATGGCAAAGGTCGCGGCAGTTATGTACTCAACGGCGCCTCCAAACAGTGGAATTAAAATTACCCCTGTAAATAATTCACTAAGACCTAAAGTCGTAATGGCTTTTTCTAAGCTCTCAACTAATATATCAGAAACAAATACCAGTACAATAGTACATACTAATAAAATAATGATTGGTTGCCATAAAGGTTTACTTTCATGAGTAGTATAATCAACTTCTTCTCCTTCAGTTGTTCCCACCTCATATACATACTTATGAGTTTTTATGGAGAACAACAGCGACAAAACGTAAAATAGCAATAAAAGAACAGAAGCGACTGCGGAGAAATTGTTGATAGTTGCAAGCTCCAATCCTTGTGATGTAAAATCAATTGCTGTAGGGGTTAGTAGTACAACTAGTGCTAAATTGAGCGAAGAAGCATTCATTCTTGCTACCGTAGGCTGAAAATTTTGCTCTTTGAACCGTAACCCTCCTAAAGTAATTGCGGCGCCTAAAGCCAAGAGCAAATTAGCAATGATAGTCCCCGTAATACTAGCTTTGACCACATCTACTAAACCAGCTTTAAGAGCAACGATAGAAATAATCATCTCAGTTGCATTACCAAAGGTAGCATTAAGCAACCCTCCCAAAGAAGACCCAATAACACTAGCAATTTCTTCTGTAGAATTAGCAATACGAGCAGCTAAAGGAACAATTGCCAAGCCAGAAGCAAGGAAAACAATCACAGGATTTAAATGTAGCCATTCAGTTATAAAACAAATTGGCACAAACACCAGCATCCCAAGTAAGATTTTATCCTTTGTTGTCATTTTTAATTTATCCTGTATCATTATCTACTTTTCAGCAAGACTAGAAACCGGGCTTTTTGCCAAATATTGTGCTAAAAAAGCAAATCATCGTATAAAAGCCCGGTTTCTTTGAGCTTGTATGACGCATCGTACAGTCTTGAATTATATTACTAATAAGCAAAAATATTAAGAAGAATAATTTATGAAAACCCATAATCTCAAAATTAATCAACTGGCGCCTGAAGTCTATGAGTGGTATCTTTCATACTTAGAGGATATTGACAATAAAGACATTGAAGCGTATATCAATTTTCTTGCTGACGATAATATTTGAATAGCTGGCGCCAGCGTATTACAGATAATGACTAAATGTAGCAGTTAGTATACTTGATCTAGAAATAAGATTTATGTGGCAGATAAAGGTGCTGTTTGCTTCAACGTTTCCATGAATAAGTTTTTGAGCCAAAATAAAAATCATTCAAGTTAACATGCCCTTCATTGCCTGCCACAGCACGACTGAAGCTTATTTCGGCTGTGGGCTTCAGTTTATTTGCTAAGAATCCTGAGTTTTGATAAAAGATTGAACTTCTGAAATTGTTTTTCGCAAATAATTTTCGGTCTTTTCTAGCGCAGCTAGTTTTTTTAACGTTTCTTCTTTTTGTTGTAAAATGTTATTTAAATATTTTTGAAAACAACTACCATCTATTACAGATTGAAGTCTAAAGTTGTATTCTTCATCCGTCATAATTTTACCAGCGCTTGCACTGCTTTCAAGTTCGTGCAGGTGTTCAACCCATGCTGAAATGTTTTCTAGCTTGTTTTGATTGTTTGCTTGTTGAGTCATTGCGCCGCTTCCTTTTGAATTTTATATTTTCTTATAAAAGATTGTGAGGCTTCACGTGTTAAAATCATTTCTCTCTCATAATCAGGATTTTCTTCAAATCAAATATTTGAGTAAAAATCCTTAGCTCGATCAATCGCTAATATTTTAATTATACCTTCTATCTCAGTATCGATTACCTCCTCAACGATTTCTGACATTAACCAAGTTCCTGCCCCTTTAACTGTTTCGACAAAAGTTCTACCTTCTAAACAATTCCAGGGTGCCGACGTAAATGGGTCTAAAGATAGATACTGTCTAAGTTCGCTATAAGGATATATTATTCCATACTCCCTTGATATTATCGTACCTGCTTGTAATCTGCCACTTATATCCCTCACTCCTCTAAACGAAGAACTATTATCTAAATATGTCACTACATCTGCTAAGTATTCAATTTTACTAACACAATCTCCAAATTTTGTTCTTGCAATTCTACTTCTATCTCTTTCAAAAAACTCGTTAATATATTGTAATGATTTTGCTACCCAGTTGATTAATTCGTCCTGTGTTACTTAATCTGCACCGACGACATAACTAAATCTGTTAAATCCTAAATTAGTCATATTTTATTCATAGTTTAATATAATTTAATACACACATGATTGTTTTATCATATATTAAACTTATGTTCAAGCACCGTCGAAAGTCAAAAATCCTCCAAAACTTGCTCTTAAACGATTTACATTAAAAATTTAGTAGTTTGATATTATAGACTAAGTGGGCAAACATATGTGAGTAATACATTAGCACTATGTCTAAGCGTAAGAAAGACAATCTCCAGTGGATTAAAAAAACGCTTGAGTTAAAGCCAGACCACGGCTGGGATGGTCCACCAGGCTATAAAATTTTTGTGGCTGATAGAGGCGCCGTTCGTTTCAATGTCCCCCGTGACTGGGCTTTCGAGCCAAAAGAAAAGTCATTTAAGTTTACCGATAAAGAACCGCCTGATGATGATTGCTGTTTGGAAGTATCTTTTAATCGTTTACCTTCATCACGTGATTGGAGCTTGTTTCCGCTTAAGTCGGTTTTGAGACAAGCAATGGAAGAAGATGATCGTAATATAATTGAGCGGGGAGAAGTTATTAGCGTTAAACGTCAAACTGCGCGCATTGTTTGGATGGAAATTAAATTTATTGATACTCAAGCTGAACCACGTGAGGCTTTTTCGCGAACTTGTGTTGGTATTGGGTCAAATATTCAATGTTTGATTACATTCGATTATTGGGCTGACCAGGCTGAACAGTTAATACCTCACTGGGATGAGGTGATACGCTCGCTTACGTTAGGACTATATATTGGTGATCCTAGGACTGGTTTTGCTTTACCTGATTAAGTTATTGACTGCACAGGCAGGATGCCTGTGCCACAATATCCTGTGCCACAATGCCATAAGAAGATTAAATGTTACAGTACGTTAAAAGTCATACAGTTGAATGAAAATACTACTCATAATTACAGTAATAGCTGATAAGCTATATTAAACGGGAACATTCCAAAAGTTTGAAGATATGGGATGTAACCAATTTGACAGGCAATATTAACAATTTGGATAGTTTGATATGTTCAAACAAATTAGAAACACAGCAAGAATTGTTGTCGGTTCCGTATGTACTGTCATAGGTATAATAGGGGTATTACTTCCTCTTCTGCCTGGTACTCCTTTTCTTTTAGTAGCTGGTGCTTGCTTTTTCACCTTAGAGCCATAACGCGCGTTGCGGCGCCAATAAGGACTTACTTGCAGTCCTTTAAAAAACATAAAGGCTATGCGTAAATGAGCAGAATTATTACATTTTTAGGCAAAGCGTGTACTGGGCAAACTACACTCGCAGTTGCAACTGCCAAGTGGTTTGCTAAAAATTCTCAACGGGTTCTACTCGTTACTCATAATCCTAGTCCCTATGCAGAAGTTCTGTTAGAAACATCTTTAAAACCAGTTCCCCTGCATATTGCACCATTACTTGATGTGGTGCAGTTGCAAACTACGGTTTTATTAGAACAAGTTTGGGATGAAGTCAAAAAATGGTTGGCTCTTTATATTCCTGACTCTGTAAAAGTAGATGTCTATTCGGGAGAGGTCGTCATATTACCAGGATTTGATAGTCTTCTTGGCTTCAATGCTTTGCAACAGTACTATCAAAGTGATGATTATGATGTGATTATATATGATGGACGGGGAGATTTAGAGTCTTTGCGATTATTTGGACTCCCAGAGAGCGCAGATTGGTATTTCCGACGATTTCGCGAAGTTTTTGAATCTTTAGACTTGAGCAAAATTGCTGACTCTATCGGTGGCCCAATTGCTAGCGCTTTTGTTGCAGCAAATATGGACAGTCGAAAAGTACACGAAGCAATCGGACAAATCCAAAGTTGGATTACTAAAAGTCTTGCTGTAGTTGGAGATGCTAAACGGTTAACTGCATATCTGGTGACAACAGATGAAGTAGGCGCCACGAGGGAAGCTCGTTGGTTATGGGGTAGTGCCCAGCAAATTGATTTGAGGGTGAGTGGTGTTCTTTTGTATCAAAGTCACGCTGTAGAAAATAAAGCTTTACTCGATGAAGCTTTTTCTCCATTAGAAGTCAACTTGATTCCAAGATTACAAAAACTTGACTGGGAACCTTTGCTACAAGCACTACCTGATTTCAACAATATTCCGCATATTCCTCAACCTTTAACTTTTGATTTACAGCAACGTCAAGTAAAAGTATTTTTACCAGGATTTACTAAGCAACAAGTTAAGCTTACTATTTTGGGTACAGAGCTGACCGTTGAAGCTGGAGAACAACGACGAAATATTGTTTTACCAAAAGAGCTACGAAATCAACCTGTTGTCGGAGGCAAATTTGAAGAACCATATTTGATTATTTCTTTTTAATATGGCGCCTTCCTATAATCAGACCGCACGTAGAGACTAAACATGTTTAGTCTCTACATTTTTATTATGGGTAATTTACTTGATATTACTACTGATATACAAAATTTAATCAGTATTTTATTTCTTATGACTGATTAAGTCTACACATTTAAGCAGAAGACAAGATAGGTAAATTTATATAAAGTAATATGTAACAAGTTGAATAAAATATTTAGCAACGTAAAATTACTTTAAGGTTTGTTAAACGTTGCGCCAGTACATGGTAAATAAAATAAGAAAACAAAACAAAAATCAAATACGTAAATCATAATAAAATCGAGGAAAAGATTATGGATACTATGGTTGTAGTTGCTTTAGTTACTTATGTTGTTCTGTTCTGTATGACCGCTTGGGTCGTTCATAATTATGTTCAGGAAACTAAAGCTATTTCCAAACGGCTAAAATATCGTTAAAATAGAAGTTCACCCTTGTAAAACGGCGCCTTGCTGATTTTTGTTTCGGGGCGCCGTTTATTCCTACGAGTTGTTAAAAGTGCTTGTTTTATTTGGCATGTTAAGTGATGATTATGTTATGAGCAGTTTTGGATGTTAGAGGACGGGCAGGATGCCCATCCCACAAGATTTGATTTCACAAGGTTTCATTCCATAGGATTTCATTCACTTAATAATTTACTCGGTGAGGCGCTTATGTCTTATTCTGCAAGTCCGGCTAATTCTTCTTTTGTACATAGAGCAATTGATACTCTTAAGGTTGCAATTCCGAATGTAGTTGTTTCGTTAGTTGTTTCGGTTGCTGCTTCTGTTGTTTTAACTGGTTTAGCTTATTCGCTGAATGCTGCCTTTGGAATTCCGGTGATTCCTTTTTTCTTTATTATGCTGTAACTCTTTAGAAACCTGGTTTTCTGGAAAAACCAGGTTTTTGTGGGCTAATTAATTTGAAAATTATGTATGAAGTTGTTCATAGCACATTGGGACGCTATCGCATCCGAGTGCCTAGATTAGCTGATGATTTACAGTTTGCTGAAGCTGTCAGTAATTTACTTGAATCATTGCAGTTTGTTAAGGAGGTTCGTATTAATTCCGCAGCTAGCTCTGTTGTTGTTGACTGTAAAGCCAGTGCGGCTAGGGATAGTACGAGCCATAGCAAAATTCAAGAAGTTATTTTGAGTTGCATAGAGCAGGCAAGCTATACGAAGCAAGCAAATGATTCTGATTCTAAACAAACTGCAACAGACTCATTTGATGATTTAGACCAAATTCCAGAGGTTAACCAATGGAAAGATTTGGGTATGCCTTTGCTCAGTTTTACTCTGGCTATGATGGCTGCTCCGTTGGAAGTGCCACCTTTAATAGTAGGTACAGCTATTGCAGGCGCCGCATTACCTTGGTTTAACCGTGCGGCAGATAGCCTTATTAAGCATCGTCATCCTAATATTGACCTGCTTGATTCGGTATGGATGACTATGCAAACTCTGCAAGGACAGTATATTGCCCCAGCACTCAAAACAAGTTTGGTAGAAATTCGCCGCAGTTTTCGTGGTCAAGGTGAGAAAAGTCGAGAGCAAAAGGCTTGGGATTTGTTAGATTGTCTAAATCAAGATGTTTTGGTGGAACGTGATAATGTTGAACTAAGCCTGAAAGCTAGTGAGTTAGAAGTTGGGGATTGTATTAAGGTTAGCACGGGTGATTTCATTCCTGTAGATGGGGTGATTATTTCAGGCGCCGGTTTAATAGATTGCTATCATCTAACTAGAAAAGCTACCCCTGTTCATTGTGGTGCAGGTAAAAAAGTTTATGCTTCTTCTATTTTGTTAGAAGGAGAATTATTTATCGAAGTCAAGCGAACGCTCGATAATACTCGTATTGGACTTGTCGCTAATATCATGCAAACTGAACCTGTGTATGATACGCAAATAGGACTGCACCAAGCCGAATTTGTTAAAAATGCAATTTTACCAACTTTATTATTAGGAGGCACGATTTTTGCAGCAACTGGTAACTTAGGAGCAGCAATTTCTCCATTCCAATTTGACTTTGGTAGCGGTATTCCTATTTCTATCTCTACTACATTCCTTACTGCTTTAACTTATGCCACCGAAAATGGAGTGTACATCCGTAGTGGTCGCGCTTTAGAAGTACTATCACAAATGGATACTTTGGTGATTGATGAGTCAGTACTAATGTATTTACATGCTATTGGTTCTGATGTTACTGGAGTAATCAACGCTTTACAACAACAGGGTATTTCTATTTATATCGTTAGCTACAATTTAAATCAACAAATTGCCCTTCACCCTGACTATATATTGAGTGAAGCTAATCCACAAAAACATTTAAATCTGGTTCGTGGACTTCAACATCAGGGAAGAACTGTAGCAGTACTGCAAGATAGGTATAATTACAAACCAGAGTTTAAAATTGGTGATGTTTCTATCTCAATTGCTCGTAATGAGTCTGTTGCAGAAGAAACAGCAGATGTGGTACTACTAGATTCTCAACTGTGGGGATTAATTTATGGAATTGCAATTGCCAAAAAAGCAATGCAGGTAGTTTACGAAAATACAGCAACAATTGTTGTCCCCAACTTGATGATGCAAATAGGTGGGGGTATGGTACTGGGTATTAATCCCGTTTGGAACGTTATTGTCAACAATAGTTCTGCATTCATCGCTGAGTTTATAAACAGCGCACGTACAGATTTTGACTCAATTCCGGCGCCTGCATCTTTAAGTTGTTATAAACAGCAGAAAAAACCAAGTATGCTTGCAATTGCACCTGGTTCAGCAGAATTGGCTTTGCCTGTTACTATAGGTTCCGAGCGCTGGCGCCATGCTACTTAGCAATCTTGTGGGGTGGGCATCCTTGCCCGCCTTATTAATTGGAATGGAACGGGCAAGGATGCCCATTCCACAATGATTAATTTCCACAAGAGTTTTGATGTGTTAAACGAGGACTTCATGTTCAGCTTGGATGTTACAGCGCTCCATGCTGTAAACAAAAACTCCTCCTGTATCAATTTTATAAACCCAACCATAGAGATTGATTTCACCCTTATGAAGTTTAGAATGAATTACAGGATAAGTCCGTAAGTTTTCTAACTGGGTTAAAACATTCTCTTCGATTGTGGCATTTAATAGTTCTTCTCCCTCGTAGTCTTGATAATTTTCTTTAATTAATCGACGAGTTGCTTCGGCATGTTTCAACCAGTCGTACACTAAAGGCATATCTTCGGCTAACCTACCAAGTTGCAATAAACCTTTCATGGCGCCACAGTTAGAATGACCGCAGACAATTATTTGTCTTATTCCTAAAACTTGCACTGCATACTCAACCGCTGCTCCTTCACCACCATTCGTTGCACCGTAAGGAGGAATTATATTACCCGCGTTACGAATAATAAAGAGTTCACCTGGTTCGGTTTGAGTCAATAAATTTGGGTCAATTCTGGAGTCTGAGCAAGTAATAAATAATGCTCTGGGATGCTGTTCAGTAGAGAGTTGCTCGAAAAGGTCTCGATGTTGGCTAAAATACTTAGTTTGGAATTCGTGTAGACCAGCTATTAATTTTCGCATAGATTAAACCCTTACAGTATATAGGTTAAGGGCAATCAACATTTTGAATTCCACTTTGATTTTCAAGCCTTGCACAAGATTGCTCGGAAACTTTTAATACTTTACTGGGGTGTATGGAAAGGTCAAGCATTGCAAATAACATTAGCAACGCTAAAGGCCCAACAACAAGCATGAATGCGAGTTTACGCACATTCAAGAAATCTGGATAGTTAACCATTATATGTCTCACAAAATGAAGTAAAAGGCTGATAACTGAATTAACTAAAAGTTATCAGCCTGAATGGATATTCAGAATAGAGCAACTGTGTTGGAAAGAGTCTAACCGATTGTCACTTCACGCGGGGATAAATCGCCAGTACCATTCTTCGATGATCTAAGATCTGCTTTTGCTTCTGCTACTAAATCTTGGAAAGATTCACTCGCTTCAGCTGCACTCGACTGAACTTTATCGAATGCTTGGAAAACCCATACCAAGCCAGTTTTAGCTGATGTTCTTGCTGCCTCGGAAACATTATGACCTGTCGCAGCATCTATGGCGCCAAGTACTGGTGCAGCAACTAAGGCGCCAACACCAATTACAGCAGCAGTCATTGGTTCTAGTCCTAGCAATAAAGCTTCTAACTCAAACATATCAATTCAGGCTCCGATAATAAGGATGTTACAAACCATCATTCGTTTAACTACCGCACTATAGATGACGGCAAACTAATTTTCCGTAAATCTAGTGGCTTGTTGATTCAACTTTATCCAAGCTTATATGGAAAAAAGCCGACAGGCTATAGTGTGTCCCAGGATAATAGCTAATGCGAAAGACGATTACTAAGTGGAAAGAATCACTACTTGTTTTGATTCTGTGTTCCTACTCACTAATAATACAAGTATTGCAGATGTTTTGGAGATTAAGAATTGTTAATCAATCGATACAACATTTTTTGCATATATCATCAATAATTATTTATGATGATACAGTTTGTGACATTTTAGTAAACTTTGAAGAAAAATATAGTTATTGTTTGTAAGTATCTATCCTATAATTACCGTAGCACTACCAAGATTTTGCACTATCTGCCAATAGTCAGAAACCGGGTTTCTTTGTTGAAATCCTGTAATAAAATAACGATTTTGCGTAGAAACCGGGTTTCTTTGCTTAACGGCGCCTATTCTTCTCTATCTAAAGGTATAGCAGTTTCCACTTTAACTAAAAGCAAAAAGACCATGAAAGCTTCTCCACGTAACAAACATAATTCTGAACAAGCGCAAAATATCAGTTCTCCTCAACGCATAGGGTCTTTTAAGAATCTATTAACAACAAGTTTGAGGCTCGCACACAGCTTGTTAAGCCATTTGGATTCCAAAACTCGACTAGGGTTATCTATTATGTTGGGGATGATTGCTTTTTTAGTAATGCCAGATTCCATGCATTTTGATAACCGTATCCTAATCAGTTGGATTTCAGGAATTCTCTGCTTCCTAAGCTTGGTAGTGTTAATGATATGCAATGCAACTCCCCAAAAAACGCGCTACCGTGCCCAACGTCAAGAAGCACAGCATTTAGCTGTCTTTATGTTGGTGGTAATGACAGCTTGCACTAGTATCTTCGCCATTGGGTTAATGCAGGCAGTAAGCAACACCAAAAATATTCCAGCTTCTACCCAAGCAATCGAAGTTAGTTTGTCTTTAATAGCAGTTATTGGTTCTTGGTTTCTGACTCATACAATGTTTGCCCTGCATTACGCCACTTGTTACTACCGTCAAGATTTCATGAACAAGGAATTTGGGTATGCTGGGGGCTTAGATTTTCCTGGTGATGACTTACCTGACTACTGGGATTTTATGTATTTCTCTTTCACTTTGGGAATGACTGCTCAAACTTCAGATGTTTCGATTCCATCTTTATCCATGCGAAGACTCGCTTTAGGACACGGAATGATTTCTTTTTTCTTCTACATGGTGATTTTAGCTTCGAGCGTTAATATTGCATCCGGATTACTTTAACACCCTGATAAAGCTATGACACAAGTTTTACTTAACGTAATTGAACGACCACTTCCACGCTTGCTGCTATCGTTGATAATGGCAGGGGTTGTTTTCCTCATCATGTCTAGGGCGACTTTGGAATTTCGTCTACTCGCTACTTGGGATACAGGAATTGTATGTTTCTTAGCACTACTTGGATTGATGATAGTTGGCGCCAATTCTCAAAAAACCAAAAAATGCGCCCAAACTCAAGGAATAGACCATCTAGCAATTTTTATTCTAGTTGTCTCGGTAGCTTTTACGAGTTTATTTATTATTGCAGCAGTGCTAGCAAAACATAAAGATACTTTTACACCAGAAGTTGGCATGTCTATCGTCGCAATTGTTTGTTCTTGGCTTTTGGCACACACAATGTTCGCGTTACACTACGCAGCGTTTTATTACCGTAAGCTGCCGTTGGATCCAGAAACAGAATACAGTGGGGGGTTGAACTTTTCTAACGAGGAACCACCTGACTATTTAGACTTTATGTATTTCACCTTTACTTT
This sequence comes from Dulcicalothrix desertica PCC 7102, assembly GCF_003991905.1. Lineage (GTDB taxonomy): Bacteria > Cyanobacteriota > Cyanobacteriia > Cyanobacteriales > Nostocaceae > Dulcicalothrix > Dulcicalothrix desertica. Next base: position 390,799 of record NZ_RSCL01000005.1, read on the forward strand.
GGCAATGACCTCCCAAACTTCAGATACAGCGCTTGTCACATCTAGCATAAGACGTTTGGCTTTGGGACACACAGTAATGGCATTCTTTTTCTACAGTGTGATTTTGGCTTTGACTATCAGTATTATTTCTGGACTCATTTGAAAGTGGCAGGATTACAATTATGCATCTCATCTCAGCTTTATTACTTGCTATCGCCTCAAATATAGATAACTTTGCCGTCGGAATCGCTTATGGAGTTAAAAAACTCAAAATCGGTATTCTGACAAATCTATTCATTGCTTTTGTTTCTGCTATTGGTACATATTTATCGGTTGCTGTTGGCAAAGATATTAACCAGCTTATTAGTTTTTGTACTTAGTATCTTGGGAATATCAATGGGATATTTTCTAGGCAATCGCTTTACAAGCAGAATATCTGGATATTGGTCTGGAATTGTTTCAGGAGCGTTAGTGATTATCATTGGTATATATGAATACTTCGTTGTTCCATAACCTTTGTAGAGACCGTATGAATACGGTCTCTACGTAATTTATTCTGTCTCACGTGTTTTGCGGAAATATCTATTTGATTTGCTGATGGCGTCTATTGTTAGTCGGCATTAAATCAATTACATTATTAAAGCTGCTGAAGTAGTCTATGAGAGCAATGGCTGAACAACCAGTAAATTCAATCCATTCGTACTGGAATAAGTTAGTTGGGTTAGCTTGCTCTAGAGGCATAGAACAAGTAGGTATAGCAAGAAGTAGAGACACTTTTTCTTCACCATAAGGGTCTTGACCCTCTAGTCTAACGGCAGCGATGTAAGTAGTATTGATGATCATATTATCAACTCTGATAAATGCCATATATTTAAATGTTTGTGGGTAAAAGAACAATAGATGAAAGTCTTGGTTTTTAATTAAAATTTTTGAAGTCTGCCGGAATTACAAACTATGTGAAAATTGCATATACTGCTTTAGGTACAGATTCATAGCAATTTTTGGACAAAAAATACCAGCAGCTACAGTAATTCTAGTGACACCTCCTCACAAGTTACGCTATTATAAGCTGCTGGAATCGCAATATTGAACTATTCGAGTTTAATTCTTCATAACTATTGATTAGTAAAAGCTAATGAATCCAGAAACCGGGTTTGTTTAGAAACCCGGTTTTTTTTATGCATAGCTGGCATTTTCTTTTCTTGCTTCTTGACCAGTCCACTTTTGCCAACGCTCAATAGCTCGTTCGACGTTTTCAAGGTTTTTATCTCCGCTGAAACAAATCCTCCCCATCCGCTCGCAGGCCATTAGTACCTCAGCGTTTCCTAAAAAAGGCGCCAAAACAAAGTTCTCAGCCTTAGTATACAAACTCATTAAATAAGAGACAATACCTTCGATTCCCTCAATCGCAATAGGTTTTTCTGGCTTTAGCATAGGTTTACGAGAGTAAACCCCTATATACGTATTATCTAAAATCCACTCGAACCTTAAAGGCATTCGGTGACGAGTGCAAAAATCTTGAATTTGACCTTCACGAGCAATTACAGCAACAACATGAGCTTCATCAACCAAATAATCATGATTCCAAGGTGAAGAAACCGTGGCAATTGCTAAAGACGCATTTGAAGGCAATAATTTATTTACAAATTTACCATCTGCTGTGTCGCCACAATAAACTAAATGACGCTCAAGCATCCACTCGTCGCCAATATTTACTTCGGGTGAAGCTTTATATCTAGAGTGTTTCTCTTCAAAACTTGGTTTCGTCCTATGGAGTTTAACGGATTGTTTCGCCTCAATTTCGGCGGTAGTACTTTGAAGTGCCATTAGTTGTTGCTCCTTATATTTAGCTCTTGCCTCTGCTGCTAGCTTTTCGTGTTTTTCCTGTTCTAGACGCTTTTGTTGGCGCCCAGCTTCTAAGGCCTTTTCTTCTGCCTGTTCTGCAATTTCTCGCTCTTTAGTTCCTGCTCTCGCTATTTTGAGTAGATTTGAATGACTTTTTGCAACAGGTGTCTTCTTAATAACTTCTTTAACTTCTGGGTCTATATTTTTGGCAATTTGTTTACCTAATTGGTAAGTACGCTTATTGTAACCAGTTTCTTGAGCAAGCTGCTGTGTTGTTTTACTTGGGGATGAAATCAATTCACCCCCTTTTTTCGTATATTGGTTCTCTCCAGATTGAGCGCGTAAACCAATACGCTCTAAAATTTTATCTCGCTCCAACCAAAGTTCAGCCCGCTCTAAAGCCTCTAGTTCGTTGCGAATTAAATTTTCGTCAATTTCAGCCAATCGTGCGTGGTCTGTGTCAACGCAGGTAACAACATGACACTCAATTTGGTCTAACCCCAATAACTTACAGGCAGTAAGTCGGTGGAGTCCAGCGACAAGATTGAGGTTTTGGTCGATAGTAATAGGATTTAAGAGTCCATTCGCTTTAATTGACTGCATCAACTCTGCAACTTTCTGGTCATTCAGAGGACGCCTGTTGGAATGGATACTAACCCGGTCAATGGCAACAAGGGACATAAAAATTACCAAATAATCAACTGGCGATACAGAGACAACAAATCCAGAAGCTTGATATTCTTAGGATTTGGTTAAATATTGGACTGTTACATCCGAGACTCACCTTAAATTCAGTACTATATATGAAATGACTTTTAAAATCAAATCTTTGCCTTATTTTAAGTCGAATCGCTGATTATAGCCGAGTTTTATGCATATGCATCTACCTTGGGGACGAAATACTAATCCCCAAGCGTTAATTTACACTGCTTTCGGTCTCAGGTCAAACAGCTAAAAGTAAGTAAAGTTGGTTTTTTTTAAACGAGAGTTGCTGAGAAAGTGTTTATAAAGAAAAAATAGATTAATAAATTACAAACACTTTTAATCATCAAGTCTATATATATAACCCATAGTAAAGATAATTTTTGCTTAACGCCTCTATCAGTAGAAAGATAGATGTCGTAATATCAACGAATGTAAATATAAGTTAAGATATCTCACAATATAATAAATTTAAATACTCAAGAAACCGGGTTTCTAGTAACAAAAAGTTAAGCTAGTATTACTACTGAGGCAGAAATTTATGCCAGTCTTACCGGAATATGAAACTCTGATACTAAAGCAATCGCCAATACAAGACTACGAAATTATTCACGTTACAAGAGAGCGGTTTCGCATCCGCATATCCAGACTAGCCTCTGACCCAGAGTACGCTAGTAAGTTAACTTGGTTAGTTGAATATGAAGATTTTGTACTTAGTGTCCGTATTAGCTTGCTCAGTAGCTCGCTCATCGTCAATTATGACCCAGATGTACCAGTTACAACCGTTCAGTCAAGCTTGTTAAAGTGTATTGAAAAGGCAAGCCAAGCGGAAGTTCCTGCGGGTATTGTGCCAATTAAAACCGAATCTAGACCAGAAATTGACTGGATAGAACGATTGGGATTACCGATTCTGAGTTTGAGCTTGGCTGTGCTATCAACTCAGGTCATGCCCATACCAGCTGTTGCACTCGGCGCCTTAGTCACAACTGCCGCAATTCCCTTCGTAAGTCGAATCATAGAAATAGTAATCAAGGAACGGCGCCTCGATTCTGATATTCTCGATGCTATTTGGCTAGGTTTATATACATTAAAAGGAGATTTTGTCGGTCCATCGCTGATGCTGAGTTTAATGTATACCGGAGATGCACTTCGAGATGTCACTGCCCGCGCATCAGAGCGACAGGTATTTGATTTGCTAAGTAGCATGGATAAATTTGCTCGCTTAGAACGCGACGGAGTTGAGGTATTAGTTCCACTTAAGGAAGTACAAAAGGGAGACCGCGTTGTAGTTTATCCAGGTGAAATAATTCCGGTGAGTGGCAGGGTACTGCGAGGAACTGCACTAATTGACGAACATCGCTTGACAGGAGAATCTACTTTAGTATCTCGCTCAGAAGGGCAGGTAGTTCATGCGTCTACATTAGTTTTAGAAGGTAAAATCAGCGTTTTAACAAAACGACTTGGTTCAAATACGCGCGTAGGATTAACAGTACAACTTTTACAGTCCGCTCCAGTTCACGATACTCGCGTTGAAGACTACGCCGCAAAAGTTGCAGATGCCACAATTGTTCCTAGCATGTTGTTAAGCGGCGCCATTTTTGTTTTGACTCAGGATGTTTCTCGGTCGCTGGCGCCACTGCACCTTGATTTTAGTCATAACATCCGTATTGCCGTACCCTCTACCATTATTGCTGCTCTCACCTTTGCTGCACGACACGGAGTTTATATTCGTAGCGGTCGTGCTTTAGAAATGTTAGCGCGAATAGATACAATAGTATTTGATAAAACAGGAACACTTACCCAAGGGAACGCCGAAGTTGTAGAGATTTTAACGGCAAGTTCAACTATTTCATCAACTGAGGTATTAGAAGTTGCAGCCTCAGCAGAACAAGGTAACACCCATCCTGTCGCAGGCGCCATTCTCCGTTATGCTGAAGCCCAAAATATTCAAACTCAACCTTGTTCAGCATGGGATTATCGCATCGGTTTTGGTGTAGTTGCCGAAATTGGCGGTGAAAAGATTTTGGCAGGTAGTCATCGTTTAATTTCTCAAGAAGGTATTGATTTAAATCCCATCTATAAATATCATCCACAATTACAAACAGGAAGTCACTCAACAGTTTATGTTGCCAAAGGCGGCGAATTACTTGGCGTAATTTTATATACAGACCCAGCCCGTGCGGAAAGTGCCGAAGTCATTTCCACTTTAGAAAACCTTGGAAACGAGACCTATATGTTAACGGGTGATAGTAAACGGGTTGCGAATCATGTTGCAAAACAGTTAGGTATTAAAAACAACCATGTTTATGCAGAATCTTTCCCTGACCAAAAAGTTGAAGTCATTCGACAGTTCCAAAGTCAAGAACGTACCGTTGCTTTTATTGGTGAAGGAATAAATGATGCTGCTGCCTTAGCTCATGCTGACGTTTCTATTTCTTTTGCAAGTGGTATTGATATTGCTAGAGAAACCGCCGATGTAGTGTTATTAGAAGATGACCTACGTGGTATAGCATCAGCTATCGCCATTGCCAAACAAGCAATGGATATTGTCTATCAAAATACTGCGCTCATTGCCATCCCCAATATTGGTGTAGTGTTAGCAGGAGTCTTATTTGCCTTCGACCCAGTATTAGGCGTTATCATCAGTAACGGTTCAGCTTTGGTTGCTGAGTTAAATAGTTTCCGACCTCTGTTTGAAAGTGGTTTTCCGACTTTCAACCCAGAACCCGTCAAATCTTCACCTACACCTGAATCTTCTTCTCTATCTAAAGGAATAGAAGCTTTAACACCTAGTCCAGTTTAATTGTTGTTCGCTGTCATTAAATATGATAGATGTAGAGACGTTACATGTAACGTCTCTACAATGTTTTGTTGTTTAACCAACCTATCAAAATTAATTCCGTAAAACACCTCATTCATTTCAATCCACTATCATTACATCCCTTAATCATTCTTTGGTTATATTTATAGGTTAATTTTTGTTAACCATATTGATCTTGTAGGTTAAAAATAGTCTTATACTTAAGTACATAGTTCAAATAGTAAAGAAATTCTTAAGTCTCACGCCCACAGGGTATTTAGTGAAGTTTAAGCTTTATTGCATATTTTCCAAATTTAGAAAATGTGCGTTGTACTATAGTTATTAAGTTGCAATATCGAATTTTGAGATTATTGCAAATGCTGGTTCAGGTTCAGAGGAAATTAGTATGCCTCGATGTCCTGTTTGCCGAACGAAATACGTTGTAGGTAAAGTTGATAACTGTTCACTTTGTGGTTGGAACCTTCAGCCATACTCCCTTGTTTTAGGGTTAGTACCAGAAGTTATGCTCAAAGAGCAAACTCGGTTAGAATGGGCACAAGCACTATGGGCAAGCGTCAAATTTTATCGAGAACAAATACAGCAGTTTCAACTCAAACTCAAAGACACAGAGCAAACAACAGTCCAACTTCGTTCTGAGTTAGAGCAAGTAAAACGAACGCGCGACCAATTTCAGACAAACCTTAATCAAAGGGAATTAGACCTTGCACACCTGCGCTTATTGCTAGAACAGGCAAATCAAACCCATGACCAGCTTCTAGCAACATTGCAACAAAAAGAATCAAATCAAGCAAACCTGCTTTATCAGTCAGAGCGAGTAAACCAAGAGTTGATTCATTTGCGTTCAGAACTTGAAAAAGTTAAAGAAGCGCAGAACCACTTGGAAGCTGAAGTTCCAATAGAAACAGTTTTATTAGTTGAGTCTCAAGTTCATGAGGAGAAAGAAGAAGAGAAAGAAGAGAAAATAGTTCACATTCAGCCTGAAGTTGTACCAGCTTTAACAATTAACAAGCAAACATTGACTATTTATATAGTAAATGTTGATGCTTGGGGAAACCAAATAGATTGTTATCAAAATCAAGTCTCTTATTTCCAAGAAAAGTTGGAAAATTTTGATTTAGATTTAGAACTTGTTGAGTTACCAAAGGGTGAATTTTGGATGGGTTCTCAAACGACGGAGCAAGGACGAGAAATTCATGAAGAACCTCAGCATCTCGTCAAAATCGAACCTTTTTATATGAGCAGATTTCCTATTACCCAGTCACAATGGCGAGTAATTGCTAATTTGCCTACTATTAATCGTTCGCTTAATCCTGACCCATCTAATATTAAAGGTGACAATCAACCTGTAGAACAAGTGTCCTGGTATGATGCAGTTGAATTTTGTGAAAGACTGGCTCATGCCACAGGAAAAAATTACAGACTGCCTAGCGAAGCTGAATGGGAATATGCTTGCCGTGCTGGGACTTCAACTCCCTTTCACTTTGGCGAAACTATTACATCGACCCTTGCAAATTATGATGGTAACTATACATATAACTTGGAGGCGCCGGGTCAATATTGTCAACGAGCAGTAGCTGTAGATAGTTACAAAATTGCAAATGCATTTGGACTTGTTGATATGCATGGCAATGTGTGGGAGTGGTGCTATGACCCTTGGCACGACAACTATCATGGAGCTACCTGTGATGGTAGTGTTTGGGAAGAAGGAGGAAGTCAAAATCGCCGTCTCTTGCGAGGTGGCGCCTGGTATTGCTTACCTTGTTTATGTCGTTCAGCACAACGACACTGGGATGAAGCAAACCACGGAGGAAGCGGTATTAGTTTTCGAGTAGTGTTCTCAGTATGAAAGAAGTGAGACAAGATATGTCAAAACACGTCAAACAATTTCACCAAATGGTGATGCAGAACCCGCCTCTGCTAAAAAGGCTAAAAAGTGCATCCGACCGAGACAGTTTTGTAAAGTTAATTGTACAATTAGGCGGGGAATATGGTTATAGCTTCACCTCAAAAGAAGTCGAAGTTTACATTAAAGAAAACTTATTGACCTTAATTAGCCAATTTTCGTGAAAATTTCAACGCTACAGTTATTTCTGCATTAATCAGGACTTTATTTCAATATAAATACATATAACTTCAAGTGATTTACTTTTCTAAAGTTTTTTGATTACTGTTAAGAATTTACTGTAGAATGAATACAATCGCAGCAGAAGCATTAAACTTAATAGCAACTCTGTATTGCAGATACTTCCCTCATTGATTAGTAATCTAAATATTTTTAATCAGCGCTATCTATCAGATTTTGGTACGTAGTGATTTAGAGGAAAGTATTAGGATATTAAATTGCAATCATCAAAATTATCAATTGAAATTTACACAAGCATTTGCCCTGTATAAGGACTAGCAAACAGTTGTTTATTACTTTTCAATGCGCCTGAATTTAGGATAAATGTCCTAGAAGCTCGCAAATGGGCAGAGGTAAGAATATTCAACGCACGTTTCTATTGCTGTGCAATTTTCACCAAATGTAAACCCATTCACAAAGAAGCGGATTAATAGCCATATGTCACTTCAAACTACTGATCAAAGGCTCGAAAGAACAGTTATTGAGACATACTCCAGTCACGTTGAAACTGTATATTACGAAGTAGTTCACTGGATTCCAGGACGGTTTCGTGTTCGCATTCCTCAATTGGCGTGGGACGAAGAATATGCAAACCAACTGAAATATGTTTTAGATAAACAGAGTTTTGTCACTGAATCTCAAATTAACCCACAAGCTAGTTCATTAACTGTTAATTACAATCATGAATGTACTGCTGTGGCGATTGCAACGATTCAAGAAAAATTATTTGATTCTATTCAAAAAGCATCTAGCACTGAAGTTCCTATAGGATGGGCACCAACAGTTGATAGCGCAGAGGGTCATGAGAAAGCGAATAACGAAGTAGATTTTGTTGAGCGCTTAGGTTATCCTATGGCAGGTTTAGCACTTTCGCTATCTGTCATGGCTGGGGCGCCAATTCCTCCTGTTTTAGTTGGTGCGGTTATATTTGTTGGTGCAATACCAGTATTTAAACGAGCATGGGAAGCTATTCAGCAAGAGCGTCAGTTAACAATTGACTTCTTAGATGGTTTAGCAATTGCATTACATACAGCCACAGGACACTTCTTTGCACCATCATTTATGTTGGGTTTAGTAGAAGGTGGTGAAGCGATTCGTGATATGACGGCACGAGGCAGTGAGCGAGCATCTTTAGATTTATTAGATTGCTTGAGCAAAACTGCATTTGTACTGCGTGATGGGCAAGTAGTGGAAATTCCCACCGAACAAGTAGTTGTTGGAGACCATGTAATTGTTTATCCGGGTGACCAAATTCCTGTTGACGGTGTAATCACTGAAGGTACAGGTATTCTAGACCAATGCAAACTTACTGGTGAATCAGTTCCTGTAACGCGCACCATAGGTGAAGAAGTATTTGCATCTACCTTATTAGTAGATGGAACGTTAACTATCCTTGCTGAACGAGTTGGTAACAACACACGTGCTGGTGTAATTGTCAACTTAATGCAAGCGGCGCCTGTACATGATACTCGTGTAGAAAACTATGCAGCATCTGTAGCAAACCAAATGGTAATTCCAACCTTACTAATTGGTACAGGTGTGGGATTAGCCAGCGGCAACTTAGCACGAGCGATTGCACTTTTAACCTTAGACTTTGGTACAGGTATTCGGGTATCAGTTCCAACAACAATTTTATCAGTACTAACCTTTGCAGCACGTAATGGTGTATTAATACGTAGTGGTCGCGCGATTGAAATCTTAGCGAAGATAGACACCGTTGTATGCGATAAGACAGGAACATTAACGATTGGTCACGCAGGTGTAAATGATATTGATATCATGACACACTTTAGCAAAGAAGAAGTTCTATGCTACGCCGCAAGTGCAGAAAAAGGTTTAACACACCCAATCGCTGAAGCAATTGTTCACCACGCTAAAGATACGGGAGTTGCGCTCAAGGAATGCGAAGAATGGGAATATAAAGTTGGTTTAGGCGCCGTTGCCAAAATTGACGGTATAAATATTCTTGTCGGTAGTCCCCGCTTTATGAAGCAGGAAAATGTTGATTTAGAAGCTTATGACCTTCGTTATCCTGATGCAAAAGCAGGTGGACAATCGCTCGTTTATGTAGCAGGTGACGGTGAACTACTTGGTGTAATTCGTTACAGTGACCCACCACGTCCAGAAAGTAAAGAAGTTATCCAAGAACTTAAGGAAATGGGCATAACCGTTCACATGCTTACAGGTGACGTTAAACGGGTTGCTGATTCCATTGCAAATAATCTTGGTATTCATCCTAACAACGTAACTGCTGAAGCTTTCCCAGAGAAGAAAGTAGAAGTTGTCAAAGCAGTGCATGACAGTGGTAAAACAGTAGCATTCTGTGGAGATGGTATTAATGACTCTGCGGCTTTAGCTTATGCCGATGTATCTATATCGTTTGCTGGTGCTACCGACATTGCAAGAGAAACTGCTGATGTTGTGTTAATGGAAGACGACTTACGCGGTTTAATCATGGCAGTTAAATGCGCGCGGCAAGCAATGGATATCATTTGGCAGAACACAGCAATTGTAGCAATTCCCAACTTAGGTGCATTAGTTTCAGGTATCTTCTTTGCCCTCGACCCACTTTTGGCAGTGGTAATAAACAACGGTACTGCAATTTTGGCAGAACTAAATGGTTTACGTCCACTTATTGGTCCTGGCGAAGTTGCACCTTTACAACATCGACTCAATCCAGCCGAACTTATTGAAGAAGAGCGGCGCCTGCATGAAGCTACTCATCAAAACACCGAACCAGCCCGTAATAAGCACTTCAGTGCTTCCATTCCATTAGACCAGCACGAACAGACTCAGCCCTACACCGAACCAAGCAGTATTACACTAACACCACAACAGTTTGAAACAGAAGTAGTAATACTTTCCAACGGTCACTCAACCAACGGTGAAGAAGCCAACGCTATTTTATCTGAGTTGGACAACATGAACCTTGAAGTAAAAAACCTCTTTAACAAGGGTGTGCAACTCAAACAAAACGCCTTAGCAAAACGCTTAGGATTACCAAGCCAAACATTAGCAAGTAATCGAACCAGAGAAGATTTCGCTAATTGGAGCATGACCCAAGACCCTGAAGGAATAGCATGGGCTTATGAGCCAAATACAAAATGCTTCTACACGGTTGAAACTATGAATGAGGAAGAACCAGTTGCTGCAAGCATGGTCTAATCTTGTGGAGCGGGCATCCTTGCCCGCCTCAAACAAAACCAACGCACTTGGAGGCACTGGAACGGGCTTTTGACACCCATTCCACAAGACCATTCCACAACCCGAATAAATTTATTTTGTGAGACTTGTATGTATCGTAAAATTTTAGTAGCACTCCATCGCTCAGATGATATGAGCAAGCATGTATTTAAAGAAGCGCTCTCGCTCGCACTTGCCACCAAAGCATCTTTAAAATTACTGCATGTTCTATCAGTAGATGAAAATGACAGTCCAAGCATCTTAAGCTTAATAAACACCCCAGAAAACAAAAAACATTGGGAAGAATTTGAGAAACCAGGTCTAGACTTACTAAAGTCTCTAGCTCAAGAAGCAATAGCAGCAGGGGTAGTGACAGAATATTACCAAACTTTAGGTAGACCAGGACATATTATCTGTGAAACCGCAAGAAGATGGGAAGCTGGACTAATTGTGATTGGACGACGCGGACTTTCAGGAATGAGCGAACTAATTTTGGGTAGTGTAAGTAACTATGTCACCCATTACGCTCCATGCTCAGTAATGATAGTGCAAGGGCCAGAAAACTTTAGCGCTTCCAATATTCGAGTTCACGAAGCCGCTACGTTTTCATAATATACATCCAGCTAGTATTTATGAACGCTAGTTAGCGCATATCTTTGTTATCTAGCACGCGCGAATTTACCACTCTTACACAGAATACACAGAGGAAGAGAGAAAAGAGTTTTTTACTATTCTCTTAGAAATTTTGTAGCATTTCAAGAACGGATGTCAGGATTTTATTGTTGCAGCGAAGATGTTTACATCCAATTATAGCTTTGATTTAACGTTGCTATCAATGCTGGCAACGGATGTAACGGATAAGTTATTGGTTATAAACAAAATCTAGTTATTTAAAATTAACCATCCGTTACATCCGCTCATAATCCGTTGCCAATCTTGCTCTCTTCTCTGTGTAGAGACCGAATTAATTCGGTCTCTACGCCTCTCTGTGGTAAATATAAATACTAGTTATTTTAATGACATAGACCACTAGTAACCAGATTATTAAGGCAAAGCAATGTCTACTACAAAGTTAAATAAACTATCAACAAGGAAAAAATCCGCTAAACCAGCTTCCATGTCGCGTAAGGATGCTTTTCTATTACGGATGCTGGTATTTGTTCCAATTTGCTTGATTTTACACCATTTAAATGTCAGTCCTAAGATTGTATTCTTAACGGCTGGGTTAGCAATTATTCCTTTAGCTGCGTGGACAGCCAACTTTACAGAAGCTATAGCTAGTCAAATTGGACCTGCTTTGGGTGGTTTGCTAAATGCAACTTTCGGTAATGCTACTGAAATGATTGTTTCAGTTGTTGCGCTCAATGCTGGCTTAATAGACGTGGTAAAAGCTAGCTTAATGGGTTCGATGATTGCCAACCTACTCTTAGGTTTAGGTTTTGCTCTGTTTTTAGGTGGAACGCGTAATCGCTCTTCATGTACACGTGTTAACCACGAGCATCTAAGCACTGTTGCGCGCGTTAATGCTTCTCTACTGAACTTAGTAGTTGTGTTTTTATTGGCGCCAACTGCGATAGAAGTTACATCAATGGCGCTACATATCAAAACTACGAATGAGTTTTCATACATTGCCTCTGGATTACTGCTGGCATCTTACTTATTAATGCTGCTGTTCTCAATGAAAACCCATAGTCATCTCTATGGACTTGATGAGGACGCAGAACCAGAAAGCTATGGTAGTGAAGCGAGAGGTGAAAAGTATAACTTAAAACTGCATATTGGATTACTGCTAGCAACAACAGTTGTTTTGGTGTTCGTTTCAGAAGTACTGGTAGATAGCTTAGGAGAGGCAATTGCTACTACTGGCATGACAAGTCTGTTTACTGGTGTAATTCTACTTCCTATCTTTGGCGCCGCCGTTGAAATCATTACCTGTGGTATCTGTGGAGTAAAAAATAAAGTTAATTTAGCCTCGTCTGTGGCAATAGGTTCTAGTTTACAAATAGCAATGTTTGTAACTCCGATTTTGGTTTTTGCTGGTCTAGCGTTAGGAAAACCAATGAATCTTGATTTTGATAACTTTACAGTCTTAGGAATGGGTATTGCAGTTTTGATGACCAACTCAGTCAGACCTAACAGTCGCTCTAACTGGTTAGAAGGAATACTCCTGCTAATGACTTATTCCATGCTAGCTACAGCATTCTTTTTACACCCTGACATGGCAGGATAAGCAAGTATCAAAATTATTTTGCCAGGTTTAGGCACTCAGAACCAGATCAAAAGGCTACTAATCTAAACGAAGCGTTTGAAATGGAGCAGAATAATGAACTTTCTTGGAGCATCTCTTTCTGTATTGGTGTACTCGCTGTTTCTAGCGTGTTCATGGCTTTTCTTTCTAATTTTGTTGCGGATTGCGTCGATTCTGTTACAGCTGGATTTGGTTGGACAGAGATTTTTGTAGGCGCCATAGTCATTGGCATAATTGGTAATGTGGGCGCCATAATGAGTGCTGTGATTGTGGCATATAGAAGTAAAGTAGACTTAAGCTTTGAAATCGGCATGAATGCTGCCTCTCAAATTGCATTACTCGTAATTCCAACGTTAATCATTGCCTCTAGCATAGTTGGGAAACCAGTCGATTTCCTTTTCTCGCCTCCTCAAATCGCAGCACTAATTGGTAGTGTTATGATTATGACTCAGATATCCCAAGATGGACGGTGTAACTGGTTGAATGGACTGCAAATGCTAATTTTCTTTGGGGTTATCTCTGTATTGTTCTACTATGACCCAACCTGAATTTACGTTGCAATATATAATCATGTTGTAGAGACGTTACATGTAACGTCTCTACACAATATACAGGTATCTGAAAAAACAGCAATTAAAAACCATAATTATGGCAACTAAAATAGTTGAACTAGGAAGCATCGGCGGCTTGCCAGAGTTTAGAGTTGTGATGAATGATGCTAACATTTTACCAATGCCAATAGTTGAAACAAGAAAAACAACTTTAATAGCTACTGTTGTTATAGAGCGCACTGAGAATATCAACGAAGAAGTATTAAAAGCTTTTATACAATCTCTTATGATGGCTGGCGCCTCTGTGCTATTGGCTGGATGCGTACCAGGAGGTGTAATAGCAATGCCGCTTTTTCTACGAACATTTGGCGCCTATGCTGCTTCAAAGGGTATAGAATTAACTGCTGGTCAAATTAAGCTAAATACTGAAACCGTCTATGGTGAATGGGAATGTTTTAAATTTGCTTAAATAATGAAAGAACGAAAATGGAACCAATGGTTCCCATTTCCATAGCAATATTTAAAACTCTTCTCTCTGTGTCTCCGTGGTAAATAAATATACCTGTATTCACAATATAGAACAGCTAAATCAATATTCTAATTAAGCAGGAAAAATTTATGTTTATTTATGTTTACATTACACTATTGAGTTACCATTCATTGTAATATCTAATAATGCCGATTAGAAATGTTATTAGCACTTATTTATAGTGCTGAGAACATTGAGGTATTTTGTACTAGAAAGAAGTAAAGACAGAGAAAAAGCAAGTCTTCAAGCTTTAAGGTGTTGTTTTGCAACAGATAAGCGCGGATATAAAGGATAAATAATTGATTACAATTAAAGTCTAGTTATAAAAAGTAACCTATCCGTTACATCCGTTGATCATCCGTTGCCAATCTTTTATCCACCCAAATTAAATAGCACAGGCAGTATGCCTATGCCACATGTCAATAGCTTCTTTCTAATTTCATCTTCCTTATTCAATTAGAAGAGAATATTTTATGACTTCTACTGCTTCAGACTCTGGGTTTGCTCAACCGACCGAAACGTCTGCTTGGCATACCTTAGAAGTTGTTAAAGCTCTTAAGCGGTTGGGAAGCGACCGCACATTTGGTTTAACGACATCAAAAGTTGGAGAATATTTCAAGCGCTATGGCTCAAATGAACTGGTAGAAAGCGGAACACGTACTCCCGCAGAAATTCTTTGGGACCAGTTCAAAAACATCATGTTATTGATGTTGATTGCTGTAGCAATTATTTCTGCTGTTTTGGATGTACGCGAAGCTCTCACTCTAGGCAAGTTTGTATTTCCTAAAGATGCTGTCGCTATTTTTGTAGTAGTGATTTTGAACGGGGTGTTAGGTTACATCCAAGAAAGCGGCGCCGAAAAAGCTCTAGCTGCTTTAAAAAATCTGGCATCATCTAAGGTACGAGTAATTCGCGATGGAAAAACACTAGAAATCGAATCGAAAGAACTTGTACCAGGGGATGTAATGTTACTTGAAGCGGGGGTTAAAGTTCCTGCTGATGGACGGTTATTAGAAGCTGCTAATTTGCAAGTTCGAGAGTCTGCTTTAACGGGAGAAGCACACGCGGTTAACAAACAAGCCGAAGTACAGCTACCTGAAGATGCACCTCTAGGTGACCGCATTAATCTTGTGTTTTCTGGAACAGAAGTAGTGCAGGGACGAGCAACTGTTTTGGTAACAAGCACAGGAATGCAAACCGAATTGGGAAAAATTGCTAGTGCTTTGCAGTCGGTAGAGTCTGAACCTACACCACTGCAAAAACGCATGAACCAACTAGGTAACGTTTTGGTGACAGGCGCCTTAGTGTTAGTAGTGTTGGTAATTGCGGGTGGTACTCTATATAATCCAAGTTTGTTTGAAGAACTGGTAAAAGTTTCTTTGAGTATGGCAGTAGCAGTAGTACCAGAAGGTTTACCTGCTGTTATTACAGTGACGCTTGCACTAGGAACGCAACGCATGGTGAAGCGGAACGCGCTTATACGTAAATTACCAGCAGTGGAAACTCTTGGTTCTGTAACTACCATTTGTTCTGACAAAACCGGAACTTTAACCCAAAACAAAATGGTGGTGCAAAATGTTTGTACCAATAGCAATACAGCGCGTGTTACAGGAGAAGGATATACACCGAATGGTGAATTTCAATGGCAAAATAAAACCCAACTTTCTAATGCACATCCAGAACTTCAAGCTTTGTTACTAGCTTGTGTGCTATGTAATGATGCCATTTTACAGAAGGAAAATGGTGATTGGTCAATTTTAGGTGACCCTACAGAAGGCGCCTTATTATCAGTAGCAGGTAAAGGAGGTTTCCGTAAAGACGAACAAGATAATAGATTTGCTCGTGTAGCTGAATTTCCATTTTCTTCAGAACGCAAACGCATGAGTGTAATGGTAGAAGCAGGAGGTTCTGGCGCCGGCATAAGTGCTTTCCATCTCCAGGCTACAAATTATTTAATGTTTACCAAAGGTTCACCCGAATTAACCTTAGAGCGATGCACCCACATTCAAGTTGGGCATGAAATAGAACCCTTAACTTCACAACAGCGTTCGCAAATTTTGGAACAAAACAACCAAATGGCAGGACGAGGATTAAGAGTTTTAGGATTTTCCAACAAACTATTAAAAGAGTTACCACCAGAAGGTTCTGAAGAAACTTCTGAAAATGGCTTAACTTGGTTGGGGTTAGTAGGAATGCTCGATGCACCCCGTCCAGAAGTGCGAGATGCTGTCGCGCGTTGTCGAAGTGCGGGTATTCGTCCAGTAATGATTACAGGTGACCACCAATTAACAGCGAAAGCAGTCGCTGAAGACTTGGGTATTGCCAGACCAGAGGACGAAGTTCTTACAGGTCGTGAGTTAGAGAAATTCGACATGGCTCAACTAGAGCAACATGTAGACCGAGTAAGTGTATACGCGCGCGTTTCTCCAGAACACAAACTCAAAATAGTTCAAGCACTCCAACGTCGGGGTCATGTAGTAGCAATGACAGGAGATGGAGTCAACGACGCTCCAGCACTGAAGCAAGCGGATATCGGTGTTGCAATGGGAATAACAGGAACCGATGTCAGTAAAGAAGCTAGTGACATGGTGCTGTTAGATGACAACTTTTCAACTATTGTTGCAGCTACAGAAGAGGGACGTGTTGTTTATATCAACATTCGTCGCTTCATTCGGTATATTCTAGGAAGTAATATTGGAGAAGTATTAACCATTGCAGCGGCGCCGTTGATGGGATTAGGGGGTGTACCATTATCACCATTGCAAATTCTTTGGATGAACCTGGTAACAGATGGAGTCCCAGCATTAGCTCTAGCAGTTGAACCTGGTAGACCAATTGTGATGCAACAACCGCCTAAAAATCCTAAAGAAAGCATTTTTGCACGGGGGTTAGGAACATACATGATTCGGATTGGAATCGTGTTAGCAGTAGTGACAATTGCGATGATGTCTTGGGCTTACGGTTACACCAGGTCATACACAGAAGGTGGACTCGACCCAGACCGATGGAAAACAATGGTATTTACGACCTTGTGTTTAGCACAAATGGGACATGCATTAGCCATTCGGTCAAACACTCGCTTGCTTATAGAAATTAACCCCTTCTCCAACCCATATATCCTGCTTTCAGTAGTATTCACATCAATACTGCAACTGCTTTTAATTTACGTTGAACCATTACGGAACTTCTTCAGCACCCATTATCTAACATTCACAGAATTAATGATATGTGTTGGCTTCAGTGCCATCATCTTTGTATGGATTGAAGCAGAAAAACTATTCACCCGTTGGTTCCTAAAAGCCCGCAAATAAGAGACTTCCAAAAATTTAATTCTCCATGTTGTGGAATGGGCATCCTTGCCCGTTCTTTATCTAGGGCGGGCAAGGATGCCCACCCCACAAGAAATTTTTGGGTATTTTTTTATTTGGAAGTCCCTAAACAAACGTAGAGACGTGACATGTCACATCTCCTCCACAACCCACAATCATTATTAGAGGTAACAAAAAATGGCTAAGAAAGAAAGACAAGAATCCGAAACTAATTTTTTTGATGGCATCAAGCAAAAAACTGAAGATGCAATGGGAGGTATATTTGGTCAGTCAAACAAAGATGACGAAGACAGGGAAAATATAAACTTCAGAAATGAACGTAATGAAGACGATGACGAAGACGATGACGATGATGATGAGGATGAAGATGATTAGAGAATGTTTGAAGATTTTAATCCCCCCTAGCCCCCCTTAATAAGGGGGGGACAAGAAAGGAAACAAATCTTAGAACAAGAAAGGAAACAAATCTCAGAACAAGAAAGGAAACAAATCTTAGAACAAAAAAGAAACCCAATCTTAGCCCCCCTTAGTAAGGGGGGTTGGGGGGATTAAATTATAGAAGAAATAATTATGGAAGTAAAAAATCAGCCCATCGCAATTCAAATTTCTGAACAACCACTCCGCTATAACCCAGAAGCAATAGCGCATAAATTTGATTCAAACAAAATACGAGTAATAAAACGGTGGCTAGAAATATTGCTTCCTATAATTAGCTTCGCCGCTCAATGGTGGTGGTATAGAATAATACGATTAAAACCCCACATTAAACACCACCATCTAGCAATAAAACTACGACAACACCTAACAAACCTTGGAACCGCTTACATTAAAGTAGGTCAAGCACTATCTACCCGTCCTGACTTACTACCTACAGTATACCTTGATGAACTTACTAAACTTCAAGATGAATTACCAGCGTTTCCTACAAAAATAGCACATCAATTTATACTAGAAGAATTAGGCGCCGCACCACAGGAAATATACGCCGAATTAACCGAACTACCTATAGCTGCAGCATCCCTAGGACAAGTATATAAAGGCAAATTAAAAACTGGAGAAATAGTTGCCGTAAAAGTACAACGACCCGACTTAGCAGACAAGATAGCTTTAGATTTGTACATTCTGCGAGTATTAACTGTCTGGTTAGAAAAACGTTTCAGTAAAATTCGCACTAATTTAGTTGCTATTTTAGATGAATTAGGTGCCCGTTTATTTGAAGAAATGGACTATATTCAGGAAGGTAACAACGCCGAAAAATTTGCCAGTTTATATAGTAATATTACTGATATTTATGTGCCAAAAATTTATTGGCAATATACCAACCGTCGTGTATTAACGATGGAATGGATACAAGGAACTAAATTAACTCACATATCAGAAATTAATGCTCAAGGTATAAACGCGCGTCATTTAGTTGAAGTTGGTATCCAATGTACCCTACGGCAACTACTAGAACACGGCTTTTTCCACGCAGACCCCCACCCAGGTAATTTACTAGCGATGGAAAACAGTAAACTAGCTTATCTAGACTTCGGCATGATGAGCTACATAGAACCATATCAACGATATGCTTTAATAAATGCCCTAGTTCATATAGTTAATCGAGACTTTACAGCCCTAATTCAAGATTATATCGACTTAGATTTTTTACCACCCGATGTAGATGTAGCTCCCGTTCGTGGCGCCTTGACCACATTATTTAATGATGCACTCACCTCCAATGTAGCCGAGCTAAATTTTCAAGTTATTATCCAAAAACTTTCTGAGTTAATGTACGAACACTCCTTCCAAGTACCAGCATACTACGCCCTTATCATCCGCGCGCTGGTAGCATTAGAAGGAATTGCTATGAAAATAGACCCAGACTTTAAAGTTTTAGTATCCGCATATCCCTATGTAGCAAAACGTTTATTAACCGACCCGGCGCCTGAACTAAGAAAGAGTTAAATCCCCCCAACCCCCCTTAATAAGGGGGGGCTAAGAATAGCTCTCTTGTTCCCCCCTTATTAAGGGGGGTTAGGGGGGATCAAAAATCTGCGTCAACACATCAAAACTAATGACACGAACTACTAGTCAAACCCCTGTAGGATATCTGTCTGAGATGTCCTACAACAAAAATTGTTACAAACTGTGACAATCAAAGCCAACCAAGTTTGGTACTATTAGCAAAAGCAACAAAAATAAACTAAACATTAAAACTCGTAAGTTAGCTTCGGGGGAATCCAACATCTTAGTGATTATTCTCTAATCATTCATATTAGGGTAAACTTATGGTTTGTTTAATTGTATCGTTAACAGAGGTAATTGCCGGATTCATTGCCGAATACGTTGCCAAGTGGGTGATTGAAGTACTAGCTGAGGCATTTGTGACCTTCTTCGTAGAATTCGTAGCTGCCATACTCGCCGAGTGGATAATGGAAGTAGTATCAAAACTATTCGTGCAGCTAATCGCTTTAATTAGAAATGCATTTGTACCAATAGCAGCATAATACACATTTTGCAAATTATGTAGAGACCGGATATATTCGGTCTCCACGGCATGTTCAAATTGAATTTTATAAATACCTTTACAATTATGGATTATCAAATCGTTCATGCAATCGAAGGGCGAATACGTATTCGGATACCTTTATTAGCAGAAGAAACAAACTATAACGATAAACTTCAAAGCTTAGTTCAATCCATAAACTTTGTCACAGACATTCGGATAAACCCCCAAGCTGAATCTATAATTGTCACCTACAAATACAAAAAAATTTCGTGCCAAGCTATGTTAGCGCAACTCGAACAAGCAGTTGTACAACTTGCCCCACCCGTTGAACCACCCCCTACACCAGAAAAGGCGCCATCCCCAGCAACAGAAACTCCACAACCCCATGCATACGAAGTTGAACAAGCGTTTGTTTACACGGGTGAGCCTGTAAATGTTGACGAAGATCCTTGGGAAGACAAAACCACAACTCAACAAGTCAGCTAACTTACATAATTTTATCCAATTACAGGCACCGCATTTTTGCAACTTTTATTGTTGATACTGATAAGCAGTTGTGGATAGCTGATAGACATTCTGAACATGTACAATGCGCGCGTGGTCAAGCAGTGTTGTCTGCTGGAAAAATAACTTTTACGCTTACGTTATTAAGTTTGGTAGTTTCTGCAATAACAAATCAGTCTACAGGTTATTGTCCTGAAAGCGAATCATGGAAAGTGGTTGCATCTGCACTAGCAGAAGCTAATTTAGTGTATCCATTTGACTTTACTAGTAAGTTTGTTTTTCGTAAATGTGAAGTTTGTAGTACGACAAATATTGTTAAATATGATTGGTTTTATTGTGGTGTGTGCGATAGCAATTTACCTAAAGAGTGGAATTTTGATTTGTAATTTAATCAAATTTAATATATAGAAACTTTGCTTTACATGTTTATTTTGATTTACAACAAATATTAGCCGTGTGGCTGAAGTCATTATATATACAGAGAATTAAGAACGGGCAAGGATGCCCATTCCACAAGATGGAGAGTTTGTATGAAAGTAAAAATGATTTTGCCTGCTTTGACTGAAGCTCTTAGTCCTTTTTGGCGCCCAATCAAGTATCATCTTTTTCCACCGTTAGGTTTAGCTACTATTGCTTCGTTTTTTGATGAAGATGATGAAATTGATTTACAAGATGAACATGTGGAAGTTCTTAATCTTAATGATGAACCTGATTTGGTAGTGATTCAGGTTTATATTACTTCGGCTTACCGTGCTTATGAGTTGGCAGACCACTATAAAAGCAAAGGCGCCTATATTGCTTTGGGTGGTTTACATGTTACATCCCTGCCTGAAGAAGCTGCTCAACATGCGGATACTATATTTTTGGGCCCAGGTGAGGATACTTGGCGCCAGTTTCTTCAAGATTTCCGCACGGGACATCCTGCTAAAATGTATGAGTCTAAAATTCGTACATTAGTAGGTAGTCCGCCAATTCGTAGGGATTTAATTAAGCGACATCATTATCTTGTTCCTAATTCTATAGTGGTTTCTAGAGGTTGCCCGCATCATTGTGACTTTTGTTATAAAGATGCTTTTTATAAAGGTGGTAAGTCTTTTTATACCCAACCTGTTGATGATGCTCTTGCGGAAATTGAAAGATTACCAGGTAAACATCTATACTTCCTTGATGACCATATTTTTGGACATGAAGCTTTTGCTGCGGAGTTATTTGAGGGAATGAAAGGGATGGGTAGGGTATGGCAAGCTGCAGCAACTGTACAGTCAATTTTTAAACCTGGACTTTTAGAAAAAGCTGCGGAAGCTGGACTACGAAGTATGTTTGTGGGGTTTGAAACGCTTAACCCTCATAATTTAAGAGAGCAACACAAATATCATAATTTAAATCGAGACTATAGCGGCGCCATTAAGCGTTTACGAGAATTTGGCGTAATGGTTAATGGTAGTTTTGTTTATGGTATGGATAGCGATGATGATACTGTATTTGACCGAACTATTGAATGGGCTATTACACAAGGAATAGAAACGGCTACTTTTCACATTCTAACTCCTTATCCTGGTACACTTTTATATAAGCGAATGTTAGCGCAAAATCGAATTACGATTCACAATTGGGATTTATATGATACTCGTCATGCTGTATATAGTCCTACACAGATGAGTGTTGAAACGCTAGAAAACGGATATTGGCGTTCATATCGAGACTTTTATCGGTGGAGTTCTATTTTTAAAGGCGTCTGGACAAAAGATAATTTAGCCGACCGTTTACGACATTTAGCTTATACTGGCGCCTGGAAAAAAGCTGAACCGATATGGGACATGCTAATACGATTAAAGCAAGTTAATCACTTACTACCAACTTTGGAAAATGTTTTAAATAGCTTTGACAATCATTCTTTGGCGAAACAAAATGTAAATGAACTTCCTAAATCTCAGTTGTCGCATACAAGTACATGAAACGTAGGTTGGGTGGCAATACTGCTCGGTTAACTTATATCTTGCACCATTCAAGGGCAAGCTCAAAGAAACCGGGCTTCTTGATAAAGATTTTGCTAAAAACCCTAGTTTATCGTAAAGAAGCCCGGTTTCTCGGACTCGTGCATTCCGGTGAGTTAACGGATGTAAAGACCGTACATGTACGGTCTCTACAAGGGTTTGACGTTTCGTAATTTGCGCGCGCCGAGCAGTATTGGGTTGGCTGGAGGCTTTACATAACCCAACACTCTTATTAATTAATGTTTAATGTTGGGTTCCAATCGGACACCCAACCTACAATGTTTAACTTAGTTTGGCTATAAATTCTCTCAAAGTATCACTTCCTGTAACTTCAACTCTTGACAGTGCGAGTAAAGAATCTTGAAAGCTGCTTAACCCAGATTTACAGGAAACACCATATATATAACCACAGGCGCCAACTAAATGCTGTACAACTGTATCTGTATCGCCATATGGATAAGCAAAAGTTAGAGGTGTTCTACCTAAACCTTGTTGTAATATGATTCGTGCCCTCAAGGCTTCAGTGACAATTTCAAGGGGTGAAAGTGCTGTTAAATGCGGATGTGTAGCTGTATGGGCGCCGAATTCAATGCCTTGAGATTGGAGTTCTTTTATACTATCCCACCCCATTAAAGATAATTCTTCGTTATAAAAACTATCCCAAGTATTAGTTTTTCCGATGTTATTGGCAACGAGAAAGACGGTAGCAGAAAAACCATAATGCTTTAATAAAGGAAAAGCGTAGTCATAAAAGTCTTGATAACCATCGTCAAACGTAATTAAAATTGCTCGACCTGGAAGCGGTTTCTTTTTGAGTATTGCTTCACCCCAGTCTGCTAAACTGACACTGTAATACCCAGCTTCTTGTAAATATTTTAGTTGTTGCTCAAATGCATCGGGTGTAACTCGCCAACGTGCAGTCTCTGCTTTTCCTTCTGGGTATACACGATGATACATGAGAATTGGTAGTTTTTCGGTGACGATTTCTTCGTGCCAGTAATCTTGCGGCTTGCCACCATGCCATAATACAGTATTTGCTACCTTAGTAGGCGGTGGTGTGGGTTGAGGTATTTCGATTATTTCTGATGTTATCGGTGCCGAATTAGCTAAAGCTTGAAAAAGTTGAATTCGATATAAAGGGGTGTGTAGCTCTTTAATTAATTGTAGTGGTGGAGTGTTAGCAAACGTTTTACCAATAACTTTTGCTCCAAATGCATAACCCCAATTATAACCTGGTCGGTTTGGTTCATCTCGAACTAAGTTAGCGTGTGCTGTAATAAAGTAACCACCTGGTTTGAGAGCATTAGCTATTTTGTTTGCAACTAAAGAAAGTATTTCAACTTTTTCGGTATAATACAGAACCTCGCTACAAATAATTAAATCGTATTTACCTTTAATTGACTCTGTAATTACATCAAGACGCTCGTAGCTAATGTTGTTTAATTCTTTACATCTCTCTGCTGTTCTTTCTAAAGCAATTTGAGAAATATCTGTTGTAAGTAAATTACCAACTTTCGGCGCCAGTTGTGCTGTAAAATGTCCTTCTGCACATGCTAATTCCAACACATGCTCAAATTTGACATTTGGTAGCAATTCTAAAGTTTGCTCATATTTTGTCTGTTCGTATGGGCTAGTATATTTCCAAG
Organism: Dulcicalothrix desertica PCC 7102; assembly: GCF_003991905.1. Taxonomy (GTDB): domain Bacteria; phylum Cyanobacteriota; class Cyanobacteriia; order Cyanobacteriales; family Nostocaceae; genus Dulcicalothrix; species Dulcicalothrix desertica. The sequence continues at coordinate 414,743 of NZ_RSCL01000005.1, forward strand.
GGTCAGGGTTTTTGGCAAACAGTGTTTCAAAATTCGAGCGCAGGTTAATTTTTTGCTGTGCATGCTCACTCTTATTTTTTGCTACTAACTTTTCATCTGTATGTAATGCTGCTACAAGTAAGTCTTGTTTTGCAGCTTGCGGGAGAGTCGCTAGTCGTGAGCTACTTGTTCCGATTGCTCCAGTACGGCGCCCAAGCATTATATTAGTATCATCATGATTTTGAAGCAATGGTTTTTTGGCTAACCGTTCTCTTAAATTACCAGTTAGCGGCATTCCTAGTAATCCTTCTCGGACAGCAGCAACAGCTAGTTCATACCGAGCTTCCTGTATGATAACGGTTCGTAGTTGTTGAGATGTGACTTTGTTATCTAGTACTTGATAAGCTATTGTCCCTAAAGCAACTCCACCAACAGTAGGAATAATTTGTAGTTTATCTGCACTAGTTCTCAGCGTAGGTAATTTTTGACTAACTTCAACTGTTACCCAATTTTCAACTTGCTTTATAGTCGGGATAAAATTTTCTGCTATCGACTTAATATTGCTTTGCTGTAAACTCTTCACAACTGCTTTGAGTTGTTGCAGCTTTGTCATTGGGTTATAAAAATAGCTTTGCTCCCAGTTAACTCCCCAAAGTTCTTGGAGAAAAACTATCCATCCGATGTGGTTGTGTAATACTTCATTTTCGGGCATTGAGGCAAGATGAATATTACCCCGCCAAATTGATAACCCTGTGGAAGTGCGTTTAGTGGTGAGTTGACGGTATACTGTGTTGTTAAAGTAACTCCTTAGAATTTCCCAAGCAAATTTTACAGCAATAGCATCTTTGAGAACGTGACTAGAAACAACTCCGTCACAGATAGGTAAAATAACATTTCCTAAATACTTACCTTGTATGGTAACGGAACAATGCAAGCGTTCTGTTTCAGATGGCGCCACAATATCTGTAAAAGATTCCGTAACTTCTTGCTCTATTGCATAAGTAGTGCCTAAAGTCAATGGTTTTGTGGCAGTTGTGTGTTCTAAAATTAAATCTTGTAATTTTTTAGATGCACGAATAGTTAAAGCAGGCGCCAGAGATAATTTCTCTAATGCTGTTAAGAATTCTGTAATTTTTGATTCTAGTTTCAACCATAACTCATACCAATCTGATGGTGTTTGACCAGTAGGTAAAAATGTAGACCAAAAAATTGATAGAGCAACAATTTCTGGGTTGAGTCCAGGTTCAAGCTCGTTTTCTACAGCAGAAAGTATTGGCAAAAAGTCACCACCCGAACCGAGTGCAAGTCCAGCTACCCAACAAACAAATATAAGTTTGGCGCCAGATAATTCCTGAAATGGCATTCCAGTAGCATAAGCAACAGATGGATTTTTAACTCGTGAGTCAGGAGAATGTCCCTGAGTAATTACTTTTAACCCATCATATAAAAGTTGGCGTGTATTTGCAGAAGCCGAATTTGGACGCATTCGATAACACGCGCTCTTCTCAGGTATTGCAGCGAAACGGGCGCCAGTACGAGCAATTCTTTGCCATAAATCCCATTCTTCACAAGTTGGTAATTCAGCCTCAAATCCACCAACATCTAATATAATATTACGGCGAACAATACAACTATGAATTGCAAACACACAGCTACCAGCAAATGCAGCGAACATCTGACTAGCTTGGTTAGAAAAGTCGTAATTTATAAATTTACCATCAGGTGTAACTCTTACCCAACCTGAGTAAACAGCATCAACATTTGCATCTTGCTTAATAACATCTGTTAATTTTTCTAAATGTTGAGGTAAAATCCAATCATCAGCGTCAAGAAATAACACCCAATCAAACAAAGCTTCTTTAACTCCAAAATTGCGCGCAGCACTTACACCTTGATTTAGTTGATTAATTACTCGAATACGTGAATCTTGTATCGCAAATTCCGACGCTACTGTAAACGTATCATCACTCGAACCATCATCAATTACAATTGCTTCCCAATCAGAATAAGTTTGTGCCTGCAAAGACAACAGTGTTTCACTAATTGTCGGCGCCGCATTGTAAGCTGGTATAATAATAGATACTTTCATATAATAATCTCTTCTTCCTCTTTCTTTGCGTACTTTGTGGTTTAATCCCCCCTAGCCCCCCTTAATAAGGGGGGGACAAGAGCCTATTCTTAGCCCCCCTTATTAAGGGGGGTTGGGGGGATTTATAATTCTGAATATAATAAATAACACCTGAAAGACAGCCTATTATTTCTGCAATTAAAGTATTATGCTTATACTTATTACCTTTAATAATAGTCTTGATATACCACTTCGGCATAGTTCGGAATAATCGGCGTAAATTGCCCCGGTCATTATACTTTTCGTACTGCACCAACAACGCCGTTACATGACCGCGCATATAACAATACATTTGCTGTTTCAAACTATCCACACTGCCGCGATGGTAATGATATACTACAGATGCAGGGTAATAACGACATATCCAACCTGCTGCTAAAAGTCGATACCAAAATTCTGAATCTTCACTACAACCAGCTGCTCCGGCGCCAAGACGTTCATCAAATTCACCCACCAAATTAACAGCTTGACGTAAAATCGCCATATTAGCACCCGCACCAATACGCCAAACTGGGGCGCCGAAAACTTTCGTTGATTGGAAAAATGCACTATCATAGGTTTTTGGCTGATACCCAAAGTTAAAAAAGCCAAGATGTTTTTCAAACACAACTTGCGCTTCTGTTTCTAGCTCACCAGGTAATACTAATCCAGTTACAGACATAACTTTGGGGTCATCAAAAGCTTGCTGTAAGCGCATAATCCAATCAGGATGAACAACCACATCATCATCAGTAAAAGCAATAATTTCACCTGTGCTGTGACGAATACCTGTATTTCGAGCAATACTCAAACCAGGACGTGGTTCTTTTACATATTTTACACCTGGCATTTTTGCGACTTGCATTGTTGCATCGTTCGTTGGAGCATTATCTACAACTATAATTTCGTGAGGAGGTTGAGATAAGTTTTGTAGAGAGTGCAAACAGCGCGCGAGTTGTTCAGGACGATTTCTTGTACAAATGACAATAGAAACTGTTTTATTATTAGGCTGTTGAGAAATATATTCTAACTTCGTTAAAGGGTGTGTTAACCCAACTAAAGCCTCAAAATCAATTAGTGTATCTTCTAATAAATTTTGTTTTAGCACATAGGCGCCAACTGTCGGCGTAATGGCAGATGCTGCTAAATTTGTTACCTGCGTTGCGGGCATTGGTAACTGAGTGGCTAAAATCTCGGTGTGAGCTAAAGGAATATGGCGCCACCAAAACACAACATGTATGTTGTTATCGCTCGACAGCGCAGGAATATCTTGACTTAAATCTATATGAACTATTTTCCAACTCATGAGTATTGCCTCCGAATTTGTTCAATGCGTTTTACCGAACGGGGATATTCGCCCCATAGTCCTACAATTCCACCCCATAATTCCGCCAACAACATAGATATTGGCAGTGGGTGTTTTCCCTTTATAGATTGTTTTAAGCGGTCGAATTCGTACTGAAACCACCACAATATTAACCGTCGTAGATTTGCACGTTGTGGTAAATCACTTTGGTAAGACTTTATGATAAAAGCCATTAATCCCAAACCCCAAGTCCAGTACTGATGACGTAATTTTGCTGTTTCTCGGCGATGTTGGTGATAAATTAAATAACGTGGCTCATATACAAGTACATAACCTGCACGAATTACGCGGTAAAAAATATCCAAGTCACCACCACCAGGAAGCGGGGCGCCTGTATCTAACGCTTCATCAAAACCACCCAGCTTAATTAACATGTCGCGACGAAATGCCATGTTACATCCGGCGCCGAAGATACCGGAACCACAAGGATACAATTCATTACCTGGTAAAACTTGACCGTAGCGAATTTTTTCAAAACCGCGTCGAAAACCTCCAGCAAGCTCAAACAGAATTTGGGCTTCTGTATTTAATTCAAATGGTAATATTAATCCAGTGAATGCCGAAGCATCTGGGTTTTCTCCCCATGCTTCCTTTAGTCCATCTAACCATTGACGGTCTACAACGACATCATCATCAATATAAGCAAGAATTTCACCTGTAGCAGATGATATAGCTAAATTCCGCGCAAAATCTAATCCTGGTTTCGGTTCACGGACATAACGAACTGTCGGTAGTGCAGCAACGACATCTTGAGTACGTTGGTCAGAAGGTGCATTATCTACTACTAAAATTTCAAAGTAAGATTTTTCTTGTAATTTAAGTAAAGAATTTAAACAGCGTGTTAAATTATCTGGACGGTCTTTAGTACAAATAGCAACAGTCAGTGAGGGAAAATCTGCTAGATTAGCAGTTTTAACTTTTAATTCTTCTTTCAAACTTTCTTCAACTAGCTTTTTTCCTACCTCTTTAGTAATGATTTGCGTTAGCTCATCTGATGTGAATACGCTTTTTTCTGGTAGCGCTTGCATCACAAAACCAATAGGTCTATCTTTCCGACGTAAAATCAATGCAAGACCTGTGTCATTTTCACTGAGTGAGATAGTCGGTAATGGCTGCGTTACTTCAATATCTTGAATAATATAAGACATAGATATTTTGAAATTATAAATTAATTATGTACATTACGGTGTTGTAAATTATAAAGACGAGCAAACAGTCCGTTTAATTTAAGTAGTTGTTTTAAGTTACCTTGTTCAGTCACACGTCCTTCATTGAGTACAATAATTTGGTCAGCTTGTTCAATCGTTGATAAACGGTGAGCAATGACAATTACTGTACGATTTTGACTTAAGGTATTTAAAGCTTCTTGAATTAAATGTTCAGAAATACTATCAAGGGCATTGGTTGCTTCATCTAAAATTAAAATTTGTGGGTCACGGACAATTGCTCTTGCTAAGGCAATACGTTGTTTTTGTCCTCCTGAAAGCCGAATACCACGGTCTCCAACTTTTGTGTCATAACCTTGAGGTAGTTGAGTAATAAAATTATGAGCATTCGCTAATTTTGCCGCTGCTATTATTTCTTTTTCTGTTGCGTCTAATCTACCATAAGCAATATTTTCTAACACGGTTGTACTAAACATATGTACATCTTGACTAACGATGGCGATTTGATGGCGCCAGTCATCAAGCTTTAATTCTTGTATCGGGTAATCATCAACATAGATTTCTCCTGATGTCGCATCATAAAAACGACAAATCAAACCTATTAAAGTTGATTTACCGGCGCCGGAAGGGCCAACTATCGCAGTAGTTTTACACGCTGGTATAGAAAGCGACATATCCTCAAGGGCAGGCTTTTCGTCAGGATTATAATAAAAGTCTACCGATTTTAAACAAATTCCTTGTGTTAAACTCGGAAAACGAATCGACCCAGAACGAATGTAAGGTTTATCAGAACAATCTAAAAGTGAGATTACTTCGTCTACTGCACTTGTCAAAGCCATTAAACCAACACGGGCGCCGTCTAATTGTTTTACCTGTGGTTGAAGACGATATAAAATGAAGATAAAAGTTAATAGCGTTGGTAAAGCAGTTTTGTCTTGCAGTAACGCCACTACAAGAATACACAATAATAAAACGGCAGATAAAACTTCTGATAATGGACTAACAATACCGGAGAGAATATCAAGCTTGAAAAAAGTAGTACGCACTTTATTTGATGTCTCATCAAATTGCCTTTGCTCATATCTTTCTCTTCCAAACGCGCGAATTGTCTTCATTCCCGAAAACCCTTCCCACATCCGAATAGCTAAATTAGAATTAGCTTCTACCGCTTGTTCTCCTAAAGTTTTTATTTGCCGCGTTAATAATTGAATTACAAACGATATCAACGCCATGCAAACAGTAACTAATAAAGTCAATCGCCAGGAAATGAGTATTAATAAAAATACATAAACAGTAATTGTACAAGTAGTAATAATTAAACCGACTAACGTAGATAAAGCTTGACTAGTACGCCAAGTTTCGCTTGCCAGCGTATTCATTAACTTGCCTGATTCGTTCGTTTCTAAAAAACTGTAGCTGACATTTAAAAGCTGTTCAAAAATTTTTGACCGTAGTCGATGACCGATGCGAGCATTAAACCAAGAAAATAAAATGCTATTAATATAGGACAGACCATTTTTAATTATGATACTGGCAAGAATACACAAAGCGATAATTAGTAACCGCGTTTGCGAAGAGTAATTTACAAACAACGTATTTAAAGTATCTACTAAATAATTTGAATGTCCTAATTGATTTGATAACTGGGAACTTGGCTCAGAAACACTTTGCAGTAAAGGGATAAATAAGCTTATTCCTAACCCTTCAGAAAATGAGGAAATAATTCCAAGAATTATAATTGTGGGTATTGCCCAAGGATATAGCTTGAGGAGTGGTAACAGACTGGTAATAACATTTTTATTTTTCATTAATTCACCCCTTTTTTAAGCAATGAACCAGATGATAAATAAGCTATTTGGCGCTCAGATGAGTTTAATAATAATGATGTACTGTTACAATGTTGCAAAATTGTTAGCCACCTTTGCCATGTTAACTTTTCATATGGCTTCCATGTTACCACTTTTTGCGGCTTTTGCATTCTTTGATTAATTTCATTAATCGTTATTGGTGCTGATATTGGTTCAGATATTTTGTTTTGATGACGGCGCCGAAGACGAAGATTTACAATTGAAGATATTATTGGTAAGCCAAGAATATTAAGAGCGCAAACAGCAATAATTTGATATGTACTACGACGCAATAGAATAACGTAATCTTTTTGTATTGCTTTATACAACCAGACTAAAGTACTCCAGTAGTCACCACACTCAAAACAATTTACTAACAGGTAAACGAAAAAGGAACTAGCAGACCAGTTATATATTTGCTGATATGTATCCTGGGGGAATTCTAGACGACGTTGCCGAGCATCTGTTATGACTAACTCAAAAGACTTAGCCATTGATTTAGTTGCTCTTGACATACTGCCTTTAACTTGACGATAACCAACTAGAAATTCTGGTACAACTCTATACTCGTAAAAATCAGCTATACGTAAGTAAATATCCCAATCTTCACAACCTTGAGCATTCTGCTGTTTTAACTCACAATTGTAACCTCCAACTTTTTCAAAACAACTTCTGCGAATCAAAGGTACGCTCGCATTACCAACAATATTCATATACAGCAATGCTGGATAAGCATTACCTTCCGCAGTTAAAAATTTGAAATAATGCTGAGGTTCGTATTGACCTAAAATTACATCTTTTTCATCAAGTAACACTGACCAATTATAAACTAAGCCAACGTTTGGATGACTCGCCAACAAGCATTGCACTTGCTTTTCTATTTTTTCTGGATACCAAATATCATCAGCATCAATTGGAGCAATAAATTCACCACTAGATTTGGCTATCGCTAAATTACGTGCTGCTGCTACTCCTGCATTAGCTTGTTTGAATAAAACAATACGACTATCTATTTCCATAAATGACTCTACAATGGACGCAGTTCTATCTTGTGAGCCATCATCAACTACTATAATTTCAAGATTCTTGTAGGTTTGAGAGATAACTGATTCTAAAGTTCGACCAATAAACACCTCTGCGTTGTAAGCAGGAATTATTACCGATACTAGAGAAAAATCTGAATGCATTTTATATCCTACTGCTTATAAAACTACGCTAAAGATACTTTTAATAACTACCATATAGCTATTAATCGAAGTTATACTGATCTTTTAAGTATAAATACTTGTCTTTTGCTATACTTTTTTTCTTATACATAAAGTTATTCAAAAATAAATTTAGGTACTATTAATATTTGGTAAAGCACGTTATTGCTGATGTTATCGGCAATAACGTTCGGCGCCTATATCCAAGACATCACTTAGGGCAGCGGTATACACCGCAGCCTTTGATGTCGTTTTTAATCGCCATATTTACCAACACTATGTATATTAAATTAACTTTGCGGCTAAGTTGATTCTTATTTTGTCTAATATCAGGCTTTTTTTTATGTATTAGAAAGGATGTAATGCAATATAAGTGTTAACGATTATTATTATCACGAGTTACATAAATAAAATAACAAGTATTACCATCTAGCTATAGACTGATATTTGATGATAATTTGTAAATTATATCTTTAGGGCTAGATAAAAAGACTTAACTCTATAGTTAGAAGACTTATAAACCCTTTGGCTTATATTCTGCTTATCATGTCAATAATCTTTTAAAAAATACCCAATTAAAGAGCGTTCATTGTTGTAATGGGAGGATTGCCGTTTAAAAAAGATTATTTTGACATATTTGTATAAAAAATATCAAGCGACTAAGAGTATGGAAAACATAAATATCGGTAGTCCTTCCCAAGAAGCGCGTGTCTCAATATTAGAACAAATACCTTTACCTAACTCTAGCTTTACCTCTTCTATTCCTGTTGCCAATATTATTTCCGTAACATTACGTATCAACAATGTAGAACAGAAATTGCAACTAGACCCGCGTGTAACTTTACTTGATGCGCTGTGCGCCAGCGCACAGTTGCGAAATATGGCGACTGCGCGTGCATAAGCGTTTAGGTCGAGTACAGGTAAGTCGTGTAGTAAGTGCCATTGATGCAGGAAGAATTCTCAACCATAAAACCGCGCGTAGTCAAATTATGGGTGGTGTCATTATGGGTATGGGTATGGCATTAATGGAAGAAACTGTTGTTGATGAGCAAACAGGGCGCCTTGTAGTACGTAATTTAGCAGATTACCATGTGCCAGTACATGCCGATATGGGCAATATAGAGGTGTTATTTACTGATATACCTGACCCTCACATTAGCCTTTTAGGCGCGCGGGGTGTAGGTGAAATTGGTATTACAGGAGTTGCCGCAGCGATTGCTAATGCTATTTACCACGCCACAGGTAAACGGATTCGCTCGTTACCAATTACACCCGATACACTCGTAGGATAGGATGGAAAGCCTGTCCTAAATTCACACGGACAGGCCAGACACCTATTTTAACGGGTATTAGAATTAGATTACAAATAAGGTAACTATAATATGAACGAGTTACAAGCAATTTTAGAAGCATTTGATGAAAGTCAAAAAAGTGGCGAAACTGCTTTTTTAGCGACTGTCGTTAAAACTCAAGGTTCAACCTACCGTAGAGCAGGCGCCAAAATGTTGATCACTTCTACAGGTAAAATGGTAGGAACAATTAGCGGTGGTTGTTTAGAAAATGATGTGTTTGAGCATACTCGACAATCAATGTCAAATTCAAAAGCTATTGTTGTTACCTACGATAACACGGCGCCAGAAGATATTATTTGGGGTTTTGGTTTAGGTTGTAATGGTGTAGTGCAAGTTCTCATTGAATCTTTAGATACAAATAATACAATAAATGGATTATCCTTTATCAAAGAGTGCTTAAATAATAACCATTTTGGTATTATCGCTACTGTTTTTCATATTGAAGGTGAGGTAAATATTAAAACTGGCGCCCGTTTGTTTGTTTATGACAATGGTAGTACTAACACTGATATTCAAGATATAAATCTAACTAAATCTTTAATTACTGACGCTCAAACTTCTCTTATCAATCAAAAATGTAAAGTTAACAAATATCAGTTAGGTGAGGGTTCTGTAGAAGTTTTCATCGAAGTTATTCAACCTCCTACTCACTTAGTAATTTTTGGTGCAGGTCGTGACGCTGTACCCGTAGCAGAATATGCAAAAACACTTGGCTGGCATGTTACAATTGTTGACTGCCGTGCAAGTAATGCGACTTATGAACGCTTCCCAATGGCTGACGAAATAATTCTCGCACGTCGAGAAACTATCCATCAAGTATGTATAACTGAACGTACAGCTACTGTTGTCATGACGCATAATTATCTTGACGACATTGAAATAGTTAAGATGTTGCTTTTATCTTCTAATCGCTATATAGGAGTTTTGGGTTCAAGGCAACGTATTGAACGGTTATTGACTGACTTACGCTCAGTAGAAGCAATCTATACAAATGATATGTTAGAAAAACTACACGCTCCAATTGGTATTGATATTGGGGCAGAAACTCCAGAACAAATAGCAATGGCAATTATTGCTGAAGTTCAAGCAGTACTCTCTAACCGCAATGCTGGTTTTTTGAAAAACCGTACTTCGCCAATTCATTCCTTGCCTATTGAAGCATCAATAGCAGCGCAAAACTTGGTACTGCTGTCATAATCATTAATAAAATTATAAATTTTCAATCTGACCTACGATAGATATTTACTGAAGTATATAAACTAGCTTTGTCTAACTAAAGATAGATGATGTAATATCCTTGACATTAAAATTTAATAATTGAGGTAAACTAAATTTGAGAATTGGATAAAAAATCAACTAATTTCTCAATTTTTGACGATTTTTAATGTATAGTTATGATGATTACGCTCAGTACTTACTACCATATTGGTATTTACCTAGCATGATTGCATCGAAGGCTGATTATAGCTTTGCACATTCAATTTTTTGCCGCGAACGTTGAATTTGCTTTGCCCCATTACGTGTTAATACTCAAGAATAGCGTTGAAATAACTTAACTTTTGTAGAGGTCTAATGTATATTAAACTTAACTTTATATGACACACAAATCCAGAAAACTCTGCACCAATTTTCTAACTCCTCTGATTGGAAGTATGGCGCTATCAGTCGTAGGGCTTACTACCTCTGGGCAAACGCGCTCCTCTAACGAGGAATACAAATTTGGCAGCATCGACTTTGCAGGACGCTATATAGCTGCGCTTTCTGATGGTGATTATACCAGCACCGACATTAATGGAAAGCTCCCAAGAACTTCAGAACGTGCCACAGATAAACTATCTATAATTCCCCTACCTTTAGATGGTTTAAAAAAGCCTGCGGCGCAAATTAATGTTTCTAACACAGCGAAAACTTCTACTTCCCCTCTTGCTACCTCCCCAGATGGAAAAACTGTATTTATTGTTGAGACACTTGGGCAGGCAAAAGGCGCCTTAAATGTGAAGCAGATACCGTCAGTAAATAAGCTGACAGCAATAGACTTATCTGACTTAGGTCTTCCCAAAGTTACTGATACAATCCAATTAGGTCAAAATCCCAAATCAGTCAGTGTAAATCCGAATGGTGATTTACTAGCAATTCCGACCCAAATCGGTCAAAAAATTACTTTCGTTCCCGTACAAAATAATCAATTTGGCGTACCAAAATCATGGACAATTGGTATTCAAGCAGACTGTAAAGCAGGCTCGGAAATTACACATATAGAATGGCATCCGAACGGTCGTTATATTGCCGCAGTTATGCAAGCTCGCAACCAAGTAGTTTTCTACAAAGTGCAACGGAATCATGCAGATATCAAGCTGGTTGCATGGGGCAAACCAGTGGAAGTTGGAAGCAAACCATTTTCAGGTAAATTCACACCAAATGGTCGCTTTTTCATCACCAATAATGCTCAGGTGTTAAGCACTCAAAAACAACCGAAGGGAACACTATCTGTTATACAGCTTGCTAAGGAGAAAAATATTTCATCTAATGCCAAACACCAAATTGTGTCTACGGCAGTAGCAGATTCCCCAAAAGGTATGGCTATAAGTGCTGATAGTGATTTGGTAGCTACAGTGAATAAGCTTGTTAGTTCGTATCCTGAAAATACCAAGGGTTTTAGTCAAAATTTTTCTATATCCTTATTTAAGCTTGACTCTCAAACAGGTCACTTGAGCAAAGTTGCTGAACAGAGCGCGCAGGGAATATTGTCCAAAGGAATTGAGTTTGATGCAGCTGGAGACCATTTGGCTATAGCGGTATCTGACTACTTTAAACCGAAAAAAACCGGCGCAATAGAAATTTGGCGTGTAGCACGTTCACCTAAGTTTGGACTCGAACGAACTAACCAGATTATTGATGTTGGTAAAGGAACACATGCTGTTGTGGTATGGTAAGACGTAGTTTAAGCTGAAATCAAAACCTTCGGTTTACGCATCTCTACGTAGACAATTTTTGAAAATTACTGAACGGATTTTTGTATAAGTTGTAATTATTTATAAACTACTTCATTTACTCGTGGTTTACCAAATCGTTCCCAAGCGCTGCCTCCTCGGAGAAATAGTTCCATCCAACGAACTCGTTCTTTACCATCAGCACTTACCCAACCAGCGCTACCAGGAGCAAAAGCCAAAGTGCCTTCGGGAACTTGGAAGCTACCATCTGAATAAATAGCGTCACTCACTACACCACCAATGCGAATAACACATTTAGTTTGCGGCTCTAAGTTAACTGAATAGTCTGGGATAGTAGTTTTAATATTTCCGTAACCATCAATCCAAGCAATACGGTCGTTTGGAGGGTCAGGAATTTCTTCTATACTCAATTCTTCCCCTAATAAACTAAAGTCACCAGAAGCTAATTCTGTTGCAGCGCTTGGAAACACATCGCGCGAGCGAAATTGAGAACCAGAGCGTGAAACGTTGACTCTTCTCAATTCTTTAGCGTGGTGCTTGATAAATGACAATGTATACCCAGCAAATACACCTACCACCTTCGTGTCATTTGGTAATAATGCATAAGTCAAACCCTCACCTTCATTATCTCGTCGAGCTTGAGGGTCATCCTTACGGGGGGCACAATTATGATAGATCAATCGTTCTTTAGGGCCTGGATTTAAGCCTAATTGAGCAACCCAGAAACCCGTAGCGAGTGTACTGAATGCTGGCACTGAGAGCAGATGAACTTGGGCTTGAGGTAACGTCATCAATAAGCGTTGTGTTACCTCAGTAAAAGCTGGGTCGCCAGTACCATAGTCAGCAATAAGAGAGATTAACATAGATATTCTGTTTTACTGTGCTTTTAATATGCTAGTGCGTAAATTCTTGAAGCAGTAACTCCAACCAACACGATAAGACCTAACGTTCTGCGAAAATAATTAACTCCTTGAAATAATTCCAACCATGCCCAGGTAAATATGATGCCAAAAGCTACTACATCTAAACCTACGTTTATTTGGCCGCTTGTAACAATTAATTTCAGTAAACTAACAACACCCCAAATAATTATAGGTAAATTAGGTGGTTGAGCTATAACAATATTACCATTGCTATCACGGAAGAATTTATCAAACAATGTACTTTCTGTATTTTGCATAATCTAAGTTTACTTGTATCACAATTTTCTAGAATACATTTACATTATTTTTTATTTGCAATAGTTAAACTTCATGCCGTAGGTATATATCAGCCAAACTAAAGAAAGAATATAATTTTTATTGTAGTAATTCCTGAGACTACAACTATTTTACACCTCGAAGCAAATATTCAGAAGCGCGTTTGTTTTGATTTCTAATTTTAAGTGCGCGCGCGGCAAGGCACCATCCAGTAGGTAAAGTACGTATTGATTGGTGGTGCATTGAGACAACTTCTACACTAGTTGCTTCCAGAATCGATAAAATTTAGTCTTATACCATTTTTATATGAAGATGCGCTTTATTACTCTTACTCCCCCCTTATTAAGGGGGGCTGGGGGGGATTTAATTATTTGCAGCTTCACATTAAATTGGTATTAGCAAGCTCCTTTCAGCTATAGCGAACAAAAATGACAACAATGTGTCAAACTTGCATAAACCATTTAAAGACTAAAAAAACTTAATGCAATATATTATGATTTGTAAATAATAGTATGTGTGCATATATCTAGCAATCCCTTTACACAGCAACCTTTTTAAGAGATTTTAAGGTACATAAACAAAAAATAATCTCAAAAATAGTTGAAACTCATATTCATTACGACTATGATTAAGAAGATCAGCTATTCATTTTGAACCGAGTACAAATGAACAGATTACAAGGAAAATACGTATTAATTACGGGTGCTTCACAGGGATTAGGTTTTGAGCTAGCGATTGCATTCGCGCGTGCTGGAGCAGCAGGAATTGCGATTGTCGCACGTAACAAAGCATTACTGGACGTTGCGCGCGTCAGAATTCAAGAAGTGGCGCCGATTCGTGTACTAGCAATTGCCGCTGATGTGAGCCAAGCGCAAGATATTGAGCGGGTTGTGGCTACTACGTTAAATGAATTTGGCGGACGTATAGATATATTAGTGAACAATGCTTCTACTATTGGCCCATCCCCGATGCCATTTTTGCTTGATTATCCATTGGAAGATTTCCGCAACGTGTTGAATACAAACCTGATTGCACCGTTTTTGTTAATTAAGAAAGTGTTACCAGCCATGATTGAAAACGGTGGCTCGATTATAAATGTCACAAGTGATGCAGGTATTACTGGGTATCCTGGTTGGGGCGCATATGGTATTTCTAAATTTGGGTTAGAAGGACTTTCACAAACCTGGGCAGCAGAGCTAGAAGAAAGTAATGTTCGTGTTAATTGGGTAGACCCAGGCAATATGAATACTGCAATGCATCGTGCAGCAGAACCTTTGGAAGACCCAACACAATGGGCTAATCCTGAAGATGTGACAGAAATTTTTGTATATCTAGCATCGGATGAATCTAAGGATGTAAACGGGCAGCGCTTTCATGCACAAGTTGAAGAAGAATTATCACAAGCTGCCTAATCAAAAACCTTTGTTGTTTGAGAATTAATTATGAAAGCGCCTTTTTCTTTTACACTTCCAAATGAACTAGCTGCTTCATTACCACCAGAACGGCGAGGTATTGCTCGTGACCATGTGCGACTAATGGTTATTAACAGAGACAATTACGAAGTTGAACATTCAAAATTTAATCATTTGGGCGCCTTTTTACGTCCTAACGATTTGTTGGTGTTTAATTCCAGCCGCACGTTACCTGCTGCTATTGATGGGTATGAAGTAACACACGGACAATTAGTACAAGTTCGTTTAGCGCAACATTTACCAGATGATAACTGGCTTGCACTCTTGCTTTGTCAACCGGGTGAAAACTTTGCTTGCCCCTTACAAAGTGGAATGCAAATTAAATTTAGTCCAGAATTAAGCGCAGTTGTCTTGGAGCGCGACAATAATATTCCACGACTTTGGAAACTGCGGTTTTCTGTAGGAGGAACACAGTTAATTGACAAAATTTATAAATTGGGACAACCAATCAGGTATGAGTATGTGTCGGCGCCTTGGGATTTAGATTATTATCAAACTGTTTACGCTACTGAACCTGGTTCGGCAGAAATGCCTTCTGCTGGACGCGCGTTCACATGGGAATTAATGTTTAGCCTCAAACGTCAACTCATCCAAACAGCTTATATTACATTGCATACTGGATTATCTTCTTACATGGATGATGAGCTTGACGCAAAACATCCTGCTTCTGAAGAAGAGTATTTGATTAGTGAGAGTACAGCAAACAAGATTAACCAAACGCGCGCTGTTGGAGGACGAATTATTGCTGTAGGAACTACTGTAGTACGTGCTTTAGAATCAGTAGTTGATTTGAGTAGTAAGGTACATGCAGGACACGGTTATACGCGACTTCATGTAACTAGCGAACATAAGCTAAAAGCAGTAGATGGTTTATTAACTGGACTACATGAACCGGAAGCAAGCCATCTTGATTTACTTACTGGCTTTTTGCCGAAACAAGTAATTCGGTCAGCTTATGAACAAGCAGTGAAAGAACGTTACCTGTGGCATGAGTTTGGTGATTTGAATTTGATTATTTAGAACATAGGTGTAGAGACGTTACATGTAACGTCTCTACCGGAGCTGTATTGTGGAATGGGCATCCTTGCCCGTTCCAACTGTAGGACGGGCAAGGATGCGAATGCCACAAGAAATGAGTGGATATTTTTTTATTTGGAAGTCCCTAAGATGGGTTGTAGGGTGAGTAATCAAGCAATTCCCACTCAAACAACTGTGGTAAACTTGTTTCTATCCACTTTTCGACTTTTAAATTCCAGTAACGTTGAGTACCACCCGTTTCATGCGTTGAGTCGTCTAACTCCCATAAAATTTCTGGGCGCCCGATTAATTGCAAACTTCGACCGCGCTCAAAATCCAAAAAAACTAAACCTGCACGAGGGTTTTCAACAAAATTGCCCAAAGTGTTAAACATACCATTGCCTGTATAATCAGGAATTCTAAGAGTGCTATCATCTAAAACTCGAATAAAACCAGGATTACCACCTCGGTGCGATGCATCAACACCACGACTTGGATGCGCGCTGGCAACAAAAAACATGTCAGCAGTAGCAATAAATGCTCGTTGAATAGGTTCTAACGTTCGTCCAGTTCGTGGTTCTTCTAAGCTATTAACAGTTCCTTGGTTGCGAGTCATGTGGCGCCGCGTTATATACTTTGGGCAATTTGGATATGATTCAGCGACATCCACATATAATCTTTCTTTTGATGGGCAAGTCGCTTTACCATTAATGCGAAGACGGCGCCGAGTTGCAAGTTCAATTACCAACATCCCAATTTGAGAATTACGGTCAATATTTGCCCAAAAAAGGTCTTGCCAATTAGGGGCAGCAATGGTTAAATCAAACTCAACACTACGTTGATTTACTGCGGTCATAAAGCTTGGAGAACCAAACATTACTGAAGCCCAAACATTTTGCTGCTCATCCACACTGCCTAACACCACCATTGGTTGTTGTTGAATAAACTTCAAGGCGCCTTCCATAATTGTGTCAGCAATTATACGTCCATTGCGCTCGGCAGTTTCTGACTCACCAAAGCGCTGTTGCACCAGTCGTTCACCATCATGGAAAGGATTAGCAATTAACATTGATATTGCCTCCGTTGGATTTTCCTGCGGACATGAATAGATTTTGGATTGCTAAAACGTAAGAACCTGATAACCCTCTGCAATCAAATTTCGCAGACTCGGCAACCCCGTTGTACCTGGTACAGCATTATCTTTAATCAGGTCAAAACCCGATTTCACAACATCTTCGGTGGCGCCGAAAACATCCGCACAACCACAGGATACACCTGCAACGTTGTCTTTTATTGCCTCAAATAAATCATGCGCTGGATGCTCAAGTTTACTTACCTCTCCAATCCAACGAGTACCCGCACCTTGGAATAACAGGGTAACATCGTCGCCATTTTGCTTAAAATCGTAGGCAGAAGCAAATGCATTAAACAAGCGTCCAAGCGCTTCTTCTGTACCTGCTTTTGGGTCTGAAAGAATCACAATCGCAACCTTCACTTCAAATTCTCCTTGTTTCAATCAACTAAACAGAACATTCGGTACAATAGAAAGGCACAACAAAAATATTCCAATAAATAAATCACCCATCTTGAATGAATGAATTACCTATCTTGTGGGATGGGCGTCCCGCCCGTCCTTTAATTGCTGCTTTGTACCGAACATTCGATACAATTTAATTTACCGAACGTTTGGTACAATGTCAATAGGTTAGAGGAAAAAAATCAATGGATAAAATTGAAGCATCGCGAAGGTTAGTAAACGTGTTTCGCCAGTACGGTTACGAAGGTGCAACTTTATCCCGCATCTCAAAAGCAACGGGGTTAGGTCGTGCAAGTCTTTACCATCACTTTCCTAATGGAAAACAAGGGATGGCAGAGGCGGTATTAGAGTATGTAAACCAGTGGTTTAATGAAACAGTTCTCAATCCTCTGCGCGTTGGGGGTGAACCACTAGAACGTATTCAGGCGATGAACTCTAGCCTCAAACAGTTTTACAATTGTGGGCAAGATGCGTGTTTATTAGCGGTGTTTAGTCTTGGTGAGTCAGATGATTTATTTCACAAGCAGGTAAGTCAGGCATTAAATGCTTGGATTGATAGTTTAGCGCAGGTACTACAAGAAGCAGGATTGTCAGAAACACAGGCACGTCAAAGAGCAGAAGATGCTGTGATGCAAATTCAAGGCGCCTTAGTTTTAACGCGGGGACTTAATAGCACTCTTCCGTTTGAAAGGGTGTTACAGGAACTTCCAAATCGGCTTTTACAAATTATTTAGATAAAACGTTAGCGCGCGTTCCAAATTACAAAAATCTGCACCGATTTCACTCAGTGCAGATTTAGAGATTGAATCGGATGTTAACTATTACTGTTCGGCATTAGCACTTCTTTCAGCAGTGTCAGGGTATACTGAGCCGAAATCTTTTACAGCTTCTGCGGATTGTTTGCCTATTCTTTGAATTCTTTCACCAGGAGCGTCTTCGGTTTCGCGAGCTTCTTTATTCCACTCTCCGGTTGTTTTAGGTCTTTCGGAATCATCTTGATGTACTATTTCGTTAATCTTATTGGTTATGGCTTTGCTACTATTTTGAGGAGCGACGTTTGTTGTCAGTAGTACAAACCCAATTAGAGCAACAGCTAGAAAACGCTTTACTTGAAATTGTTTAAGCACGTGGTTGATGTGAGAGATTGTGCTTGAAATTAAATTCGCCATGACTTGACTCCGTTAGTTCATTCTTAAATACTTCTTAAGATTAGTTGTAAAAAGGTAATCATTCCTCTAGCAGAAGTCATAACTTTGGTATAGGGCGATTGTAACTTTCTTCCAAATCCTATGCATCTTACGATATGCAGAGGGCTTTATTAGCTAAAATGTCAATACTACCCAGTGCTGATAATAGCAAAATCAACTTTATACTGTTGAGACGCTTCAAATCTGCGCCATGCCACCATCAATAAACAGTTCGATACCGTTCACAAAGCTACTGTCGTCTGAGGCGAGAAAGACAACGGCTTTGGCGATCTCATCGGGCGTGCCTACTCGTTCGAGTGGAATTTTGCTAGTTTGGCTTTCCACGAATTTCTGTACCTGCTCCTCGCTCAGTCCCATGAGATTGTAGCCAGGAGTAGGCACTATGCCAGGGCTGATGGCGTTAACCCTAATTTTGCGTTCTTTGAGGTCGAGTGTCCAGTTGCGTGCAAATGAGCGCACGGCGGCTTTGGTGGCACTGTACACGCTCAAAGCTTGGGCGCCCTTGATGGAAGAAATCGAGGCATTCAGGATTATGGAAGCACCCTCTGTTAATAGAGGCAACGCTTTCTGCACGGTGAAAAGTAAACCTTTAACGTTAGTATTGAAAATCTTGTCAAAGTGTTTTTCGGTAATCGATCCGAGCGGTGCAAATTCTACACTGCCAGCATTAGCAAAAAGCACATCAAGGCGCCCTTGCTCTTGCTCGACTATAGCAACCACCCGATCTAGGTCTGTCAGGTTTGAGACATCCCCCCTAATAGCGGTGACGTTCTTACCAATCTTCTCTACGGCAGCATCAAGACTATCTTGACGACGACCAGTGATGAAAACGTAGGCGCCTGACTCAACAAACCGTTGGGCTGTGGCAAGTCCAATACCGCTATTGCCTCCAGTAATGAGTGCAACCTTACCTGCTAGTTTCTCTGTCATAAAATACCTCTAAGATGCTGTCCACCCGCCATCAACCTCAATTATTTGCCCTGTCACATAACCGCATGTAGCAAGGAAAAATGCTGCATCTGCCACCTCATTACTTTTACCTGAGCGCTGAAGCGGAACTGTGGCTTTGATTGAGGAAACAAAATTTTCCAACTCTTCCTTTGACAAATTAGATTGGATGTTTGTGTCTTCGATGTATCCCGGTGAGATAGCATTTACACGGATGCCTCTAGGAGCTAGCTCAACTGCAAGGGCACGTGCCATTGAGTTAACAGCACCACAAAGGGCAGAACCTGCACTATAGTAGGGCAGCCCGACTCTGGCTGCAATTCCAGAGCAGAAGATAATAACACTCCCCGGTGGCATTTTAGGTACTGCATAGTGCGCTGCTGCTAGTTGACCAAAGAACCGTCCTTCAAAAAGAGATTTTGCTTGTTCCATTGGTACCGTATCAACTGCACCAAAAATTGCTGCACCAGCACAAGTCACAAGAATATCCACTTGAGAGAGTCCCTCAAAAAGCCGCTGTACCTGTTCAAAATCAGACACATCGGTCGGAATTGCAACAGCTGCGTCTCCGATGCTTTGAGCTGAATAAGCCAAGCGTTGCTGTTGTCTGCTTGCCAAAATGACTTTTGCCCCAGCACTTGCAAAACGTCTTGCTATTGCGTAACCAATTCCCGTAGCTCCTCCTGTTACAACAGCAACTTTTCCTCTAAGCATTTCTTCCATACGGTTTCCTTGAACGCAGTATCAATTTTTCTTGAACTTTAGAAGAATGAAAATACTTTATAGGCATTCTACCTTTATATACTTAACATGCTTGTCATGCTTAATTGTAATTTGTTTCAGACTAAGCAAGCTTTGTGCGCTCTGAACCGCGATTGCGTCTTCGAGAGCGACGCTTGTTCCAAAAAAGCTTTGTATACCATGATTTCATCCTAATTAAATATTTACTTACAGTTCTAAACTTGGTTATTAAAATATAGGTGTGAACTATATGTGTTTATGCAGTTTTTAAAAAGACATGTCACAAAAATTTGAATAACAATCATGAAAAGCTTTTTACTTTTTAAATAACTATACGTTTTGTATCTATTTAAGACAAATGTTTGTAAAACGCCGAGACTATAACGCAAAGGATTAGTTTGCGCTCAAGAATGCTTACCCTGAAAGGCGCCTGAACTGATGAAATAGTCAACTAGGGTAGGCAGGTGCCTGTTTTAAACTAGTAATTTGGCATTCAAAACTTAATAATCTGTTGTGACACTTTGATAAAAGCTTTCTGCAATTCTCCCTTAAAAGGGCGCCCCGGAAGTGCGGAATGTGGGTTCCAATCATCCCCCCAGCCTTTGTTTGGGCATAATTGCGCCAAAGTTGCTCAAATCCGGCGTACAAATGGACGGGCTTTCCTGCCCATCCTACAAGAATTTCAGCTTATAAATTTGTACCTCCGGAACTTGCAAACTGCTGTAAGTTTAGTTGTCTCCATTCAATTATTTTTTACAGCGAGTGGGGAATATTCCCAAGCTGTCTTATGAATCTTTGGGTTGTACTGAGGAAATAATCGAAAGCCCTTCTAAACCCATATCAAAAGAAAGTTCGTCAATAACTCCAATTTCAGTAGTTTATCCTCAGAAACGACATCTCTCAGCTAAAATTCGTGCTTTCATCGATTTTATGAGCGAGTTAATGAAACAACTTCGGCAGCAAAAAATTGTTGAGTAAAACTAGTACTTCATTTAATTAATTTTGGTTGGTAGAGAGTGCAACGGATGTGAAACGGATGTAACGGATGTAACGGATAGTTGATTCGTTATTTGAAGGCGCTGCAAAATAAAATCTTGTTTGCAACAAATAAATCATCCGTTACATCCGTTGTATCTGTTGCTAACCAACTCATCAAAACTTTTGACATAAAGCACTAGTACTCCATGCCATTATTTTTGGCGGTATTAAAAATAACTGTAGGCTCATGGCATCTCGCCTGACCGAAAGCACAGGCGGGACCTGTGATAAATATGCCTGTGTGGGGAAGATCGAGCTAGGAGAAAGCTTATAATCTATTAATATTCAAGGTATTAGGTAATTATTGGCACTTTAAAAAACTTGAAAATGCGGTGATGCGAGAAACCGTAGGCACACCTTTATATAAGGACTTCGACAAAGCAAAACTGCTACGATACAAAATATTACAGCAGCATTGTAGATAGGTCTGAATGAAGTTAAAGATGTCTATCTTGAGGAGGAAGTAAAAATCATATTTACTTATCTAAAAGCAGCAAAGCATCAAAAGAAATCTACCCAAATGTTACCTAATATCACTAAATAAAAGTTGAAAAAGGAGATTTTAATTATGTCTCAGACAAGTGTTGCTGAATTTTTAACAGCTGCTAAACAAGATGAAGGCTTAAGACAAAAACTTCAAACCGCGATGGATGCAAAAAGCTGCATCGATATTGCTGAAGATGTTGGCTATGACTTTACTGCCGAAGAATTGGAAGCAGAACTTAACAAGATGCCTGAAGAAGAAGTAGCAGGAATCATCAATCCGGGTATTTCTCCGCGACGACATATTGAACCGCGTTGAAAAGACCTACGGTGTACAAACAAATCTTTTAAAGTTGCTTTGGTACTAAATTACCCATAGCTAATGTGTGTACATCGTAGCTTAAAAAGAGGCTCCAAGGTAACTATTACATGAGCTTTTCTTCAAAAAAGTGCAACTGTAGAAGGTTAAAAAATGAGTCAACGAAAAGTTGCAGTAGTTATGGGTGCTGAACCAGGTTTAGGCGCCTGTTTTGATTTCTAATTTTTCTAACACGCGCAGTTTCAACTAAAGCTTCAAAAATACGCAACTGTTGTGGGTTATCAATTGCAAGTTCCGGATGCCATTGCACTCCAATAGCCCAAGGGTGATATTCACATTCTATAGCTTCAACTACACCATCAATAGCGCGCGCGGCAAGGCGCCATCCAGTAGGTAAAGTACGTATTGATTGGTGATGCATTGAGACAACTTCCACAGTTGTTGCTTCCATAATTGAGGCAAGATGACTTTGAGGGTTAATAGCAACTTGGTGTTTAACGCTCTCTTCTGAATCTCCTGTATGCACTACCAATTTACCAAACTCCAATGGAATATGAGAGATAAGACTGGCGCCACAAGAAACAGCCATGACAGCAAGACCTCGGCAAATGCCCAACATAGGGATATCACTGCTACTAGCTTGATTAAAAAGTTTTAATTCAAAAGCATCGCGAGTGCTGTCAACAGAAGAAATAGCTGGATGATACTCGCCATTATAAGTTGCTGGGTCTAAGTCGCCACCACCAGAAAAAATTAAACCATCCACAACTTCTAAAATTGCAGCACTTTCTTCTGGTTGACCAGGGGGTAATAAGATAGGCAAACCACCACAACGACGTATTGCTTGTACAAATGTATTTTTTACGTGATACTGACCATCTTCATTTTGATTAAATGTAGTAATACCGATAGTAGGTTGTGTCGATTTGTTCATAGAGTTAACTCTTAAGCAAGCTACATCTAGCTTGACAAACAAAAATGACAACAATATGTCAAACTTATGTTGACGCACACTTAATATATCTTTGCACATCATCAGTGAATATACTGGCGACTATCATGTTACGCAAAGTTATTATTACCGATGTCTAAATATAAAAATAATTCATCATATTCCTTAAAAGAAGCTAAATATTTAAAAATAATAAAGATTTTTCCAATTAAGCATTTTCTTTAGACAATTATAAAATAAATATAAAAACACAACTTCACCGATTTTTAGTATAATATTATACCTATTTATGCAAGATTAGAAAAGGGATTTATCATGACAAAAGTGACTTTGAGAAAAATTACGAATCTTAAAAAAGCCAGAACAATCGCTTCTCGCTATCCGAAATCAATTATCAAAGCTTCATATGGCATTATGATTATGGTTTTCATTTCACTTGCGGGTTTGGGAATTGCACAGTTATATGAGCAGGAATTAGAAGAAAAGCAACAAGACATAAATGTGAAAGCAGTTGATGTTGATGCATTGCTTAAAACTACCTTAAACAATGTGATAGTAGTGCGTTCTCAAGCCGAATATTTGGCAAATCAACGTCAGACCAACATGAGTTTGTCACTTGCACCCCTTTTGCCTACAATTTATAAGCAGTTGCCAACAGAGGCAAGAATTCATTACACTTCGTCTTCGGGTACGCTTGATGTAATTTATCCAGCTATACCACCAATGACTCGTAAAGAAAATGTAGAAACGTTTCAAAAAGCGATTCATCAAGAATTTATTACATCTGGAATAAAAAATAACCCTAGTCGTAAAGCTTATTTTACTAATCCTTATCAAGATATTTTGGGAAAGAAGCTAATAGTCACAGCTATTAGTCCTGTTTATGAAGGAAATCACCATCTTGGAAATATTGGCATAGATTTTCCTGTCTTAAGCTTAAATCGTTTTGTTAAAAAGCTTGGCGGTAAAAGTGCTATGATTTTGACAAGCGAAGGCAAAGTATTGAGTCATCCCAACTTGCAACCTCGCTATTTCAAGTCTGCTGAGTATTTTATTTCAGATTTTAGCATTCGAGCAAAGTTAATCAAATTACTAAAAACAGGAAATAAGGGTCAAATTACTATCAATGGATATTTAATAACATATCAAAAATTAAACAATGCACCTTGGATGATTGTTAACATTGCACACAGAAAAACTTTAGTTAAAGATGTTATTCAAAAACAGTTACCAATAATTTTAGGAGTCATACTTGGTATGACTATCGTTTTATTAATAAGTCTAAGAATTATAAATCAAGTATTTACACAATGTCAAAAAGCGCGTATGGTAGCAGAACTTGCAAACCAAGAGTTACAAAAAGCATTAACACAACTAGAACTCCTTGCATTAACTGATACATTGACAGGCGCCTGGAATCGCCTTTATTTTGAGGAGATAGTGTCTGCTGAAATAAATCGGCTTTCACGCCACAATCAATTATTATCACTTTTAATATTAGACATCGACCATTTCAAGAGCATCAATGACAACTATGGGCATCCAATTGGTGATTGTGTACTAGCTTCTTTAGCTCATTTGTTAAAGGAGAATATTCGTACATCGGATGTTTTGACTCGTTGGGGAGGTGAAGAATTTGTAATTCTTACTCCCTCAACTTCTATCGCAGAAGCTTACGAATTGGCAGAAAGACTACGTTTAGTTATTGCGAAACACAGTTTTCCAGAAGTTGCAAACATCACAGTCAGTTTTGGAATTGCCCAGTTTCAAACTGCTGAAACTTTATACAATTGTTTTAAACGGGCTGATGATGCATTATATCACGCGAAAAAGAGCGGACGAAATACAGTGGTTGCGGCGCCTTCCATGTCTTTTGTATATCAATTAAAGTAGCTTGCAAGTTGAGTTTTTACTATTTAATCTAAAAAATATAGTTCAAAAATGTATTTAAATTGACTATTTTATTATCGGCGCCTCTAATAGATAAATTCTATAAGCTATATATAGTAAGCTTTGTGGAGTATGAGCTTGTCAAAGTTAATAATTATTGGCGCCTGGATATAATTGAATTTAGGCTAAAAAATATCTTTGAAAAACTTTAACGTTAAAAAAGCTTGGCGCCTGTTGGCTTTTATGACCTATAATCAAGCTCGGAGTAATCCCAAGAGTGCATTTGTCTAAAAGGTAAGCCCATCTTTTGGAAGACGTACTTCTCTTTAATACCAGAAGCAATCAAATCAGGTTTCTTAGCCTTGACAAACTCTTCAAATTCGTATGCAGTTACGTCATCATAGATGATGGTCGCATTGTCGATGTAGTGAGTAGTACGTTTGTAGTCATCGTTGTGTGCAAACTCGTAACCTGTACCAACTACCTTGATACCGACATCTTCAAATGCAGGAACAACGTGACGAGGACGTAGACCACCAACATAAAGCATTACGGTGTTGCCTTCGAGACGAGGACGGTACTTCTTAAGAACTGCGTCCATGACAGGTTGATACTTAGCGATAACTTTTTCAGCATTAGCTTGAATTTTGTCATCGAACTTAGCAGCAATTTCACGAAGCGATGCAGCAATTTTGGTAGGACCAAAGAAATTAAATTCCATCCAAGGCAATCCGTATGATTCCTCTAAACTACGGCAGATGTAGTTCATCGAGCGGTAGCAGTGGATTAAAACTAACTTAGCAGCAGGTCCTTGGATAAGTTCGTTTATGGTCCCATCCCCAGACCACTGGGCCACAACACGCAATCCCATTTCTTCGAGTAACATCCGGCTGGCCCAAGCGTCACCACCGATGTTATAATCTCCGATTAATGCAACGTCGTAAGGACCTGGTTCAAAGTCGAGTGTGTTTTCTTTCTTAGCTTTGTCAAAGTGAGGGAATACCCAGTCACGGATAGCGTCGTTAGCAATGTGGTGTCCTAAAGATTGCGAAACTCCACGAAAACCTTCACAGCGCAAAGGAATTACAGGTTTGCCAATTTCTTTCGAGGTTTTCTTAGCTACAGCTTCGATGTCATCCCCGATAAGACCGATAGGACATTCAGATTGAATCGAAATACCTTTGTTGAGGGGGAAGAGTTCTTCGATTTCGTGAATGATTTTGGTGAGTTTTTTGTCACCACCAAATACGATGTCACGTTCTTGGAAGTCGGAGGTAAAGTGCATGGTACCGAAAGCATCGACACCTGTTTTACCAACATAGTAGTTACGACGACCAGACCATGACCAGTAACCGCAACCAACAGGACCATGACTGATGTGAATCATGTCTTTGATTGGTCCCCATACCACCCCTTTAGAACCTGCGTAAGCACATCCACGAGCGGTCATTACACCAGGAACCGACTTAATGTTAGACTTAACGCCGCAATCAGCCTTGCCTTCTTCGTGTACGTTGAGGTGTTTAGCGCGTTTTTTCTTAGATTTCTCAGGGTAAGCTTCGAGGACTTCCTCAATCAACTTCTGCTGTTCTTCTACCAGATTCTTGTCAGGAGGTGTCATATTTAGCCTCGGTTATTTGTAATTTTAGATGTGGAAATAAGTGCGTTTTTCGGAGAGGGGGGAAAAGGGGAAGGGGAAAGGGGGAGAACTTATCTTCCTTTTCTTCCTTATTTCCTTTTCTCCTTTTTTAGATTGTCAGTTATTTGGTAGCTTCAGCAGGCTTACCGATAATTTCTGCGTGCTTGCTGTCATCATCCAAAATACCGTATTCAATCAACAACGCTTCTAGGTCATCCATCTCCATAGGAGTGGAAAATACAAGGTAATCCCATCAAATTATCTTATCAAATAGACCAATTTCTTTCTATAACCCTTATATAGCAACATGTTTGGGCGCAGATTTGAGCAAGCAAGGACAGACGTTGCCAATTTCCGCAATGGTCTTCCAGATGATGATTTTTACACCATAACTCCGCCTGCGACCATCGAACAAGTAGAAGTTCTTGAAAGACCCGCCTCGGTGTTATTTGGCGCCGGACTTGCAATGTTGTACGTAATATACTGTAACGAATGGCGCCTTAGTCATTTATTAGCTATTGATTATTAATGCTTAAATGATAAAATATTTCAACTATTGAAATTAACGAGATGGCAGGATAACAAATGAGCCAGTTTGAAAGAGGAGCGTATCCGGGACTACATCGTCATACGCCATTGGTAATCGCTTTAGTAGCAAGCTTGCTAGTTTTGTTCGCTTGTCTAATTAAGAGTGTTTCCTTCAGCCCCGCTGATATTCCCTTTAATCAAATATTAAGTTCATTCACTGTATTTGACGGTTCGAGAGAGCATTTGATTATCCAGACTGTGCGATTACCACGCTCAATTATTGCAATGATGGTAGGGGCGGCGATGGCTACTGCTGTTATTGGGGCGCCGTACTTTGTGTATTTATTAGTACAAAGTCGCAAAACTAGCAACGGTATCACTCCTGTAACGGATGGTGTATGTACATCTTTTGATCCCTCTCTTGTCCCCCCCCCGAATTCGCAGGGGGTTAGGGGAGATTAAAT
This sequence comes from Dulcicalothrix desertica PCC 7102, assembly GCF_003991905.1. GTDB lineage: Bacteria > Cyanobacteriota > Cyanobacteriia > Cyanobacteriales > Nostocaceae > Dulcicalothrix > Dulcicalothrix desertica. Next base: position 442,151 of record NZ_RSCL01000005.1, read on the forward strand.
CGCTTACTAATAAAATTTTTCTTAATATAATTTATATGACGCTTTATTTACAAGAATCAGTAGATTGCTATCATTTATTATCTGGAAACTCATCTAATAATCAATTTCAAGCAAAAACTTACGAATTTCATTTACATGACCCCAAGGGAATGAGTCATGGTTGTAGACGTTGGTATCACTTGCGTCCAGGAATTTCTATTTTAATGGAGGACTATAATTTACAAGAAAATCTAGTTGTTGAAACTAACCAGATTCAAGCTTGTACTTGTTTAGAATTAGGTTTTAGTCTTTTAGGTAGTAGCACTAATAGCGATATAAGTCCAGGGCAAAATTTTGTATTGCTTGAATTGGATACTGGTGAAGCTGATTGGAAGGAATGGCAAGCCCAAGAAAGGATATTAAAATTAGATATTCATATTGAATATTCGTTATTTGAGAATTTAGTATTTCCCCATTTAGAAAAGCTACCTGCAAATTTTATAAAAATCATTGAACAAGCAGATGAAGATATTAATTATTTCCAACTTAGCAATACGACACCTGAAATTAGAACTATCTTACATCAAATTTTAAATTGTCCATACCAAGCTTTAACAAAACAACTTTATTTAGAAGGTAAAGTATTAGAATTAATGGCGTTGCGTTTGGAAGAACTGCAATCTCCAAAATTAAATTCAACTGTCACTCTGAAACCAGAACAAATCGATAGTATTTATCAGGCAAGAGATATTCTTATTCAGAATTTCACTAACCCACCAACATTATTGGCGTTAGCGCGGCAAGTCAATCTCAATGATTGTACGCTTAAAAAAGGTTTTAAGCAAATATTCGGTACAACTGTGTTTGGTTATTTACATGATTATCGAATGGAACGCGCGAAAGAGTTACTACTGGACGCGAAGTTGACGGTAAATCAAGTTGTACAAAGTGTTGGGTATGCTAGTCGTAGCGCTTTTATAACAGCTTTTTGCAAAAAGTTTGGCGTCAGTCCTAGTATTTATTCTAGAAAACATTCCGTTTAAAGAACAAAAAATTCCGTCTGGAGAACATACCGGACTTCAGCTTTTCCCCTACTTGCCGTAAGATTACTGAGAATACTTACTAATAAAGTAGTTTGTAGTTCAAAAAACTATTCTCGTATCAATTATCTGGTGGGTTCAGTTACGGGCAAGTAGTGTTATTTGATGTGGGGAGATAAATGAAGTTAGATAAATTGTTTCAAAGCCTGCTGCTGACAAGTGCTATTGCTTTTTCGATTGGGACTCCTGCACGAGCAGACATCAAAGTTCCTCGAACTTTGGCACAAACATCAACACCAACCCTTCCCCAAGGAAATGTTGTCAAAATTACAGGAGTCAAAGCAAACCCCACTGAGAAAGGGGTGGAGGTGATTTTAGAGACTCGCGAAGGTGAACGACTACAAGTTGCCAATCGTAGCACGGGTAATAATTTTGTTGCCGATATTACGGGTGGACAATTGCAATTAGCTAACGGTGATACTTTTACCTTTCGCTCTGAAAAACCACTGGTGGGAATTGTTGAGATAACGGTTGTAAATTTTGATGCAAATACTGTAAGAGTGACGGTAGTTGGTGAGAAGGCTTTACCTACAGTTGAGTTATTTGATGATAATTCAGGGTTGATTTTTGCAGTAGCAGAAGCATCCGTGGCGCCGCAAACACCATCCGCATTGCCCGCAGAGGAAAAGCCAACAACTGAGACACCGCAAGAGCAACCCGCAGCCCAACAGGATAATCCGATTGAGTTGGTGGTGACGGGGGAGCTAGATGGATATCGCGTACCCAATGCATCAACTGCGACCAAAACCGATACACCTTTGCGAGATATTCCTGGTTCAATTCAAGTTATCCCGCGTCAAATATTAGAAGACCAAAATACGACGCGGATACAAGATGCATTACAGAATGTCAGTAGCGTAAATAGGCAAGGGAACTACGGAGGAACCGATGCAGGAGGATACAACATTCGTGGCTTTGCTCAAGAGGGAAATTTTCGCAATGGTCTTGCTGACAATGACTTCTTTTCCTCGGTAGATACTGCTAACATTGAACGTATTGAGGTTCTCAAAGGACCAGCCTCTGTTCTATTTGGTCAGGTTGAACCGGGAGGAATTATCAATGTTGTCACGAAACAACCCCTTAGCACTCCCTATTATTCAGCTGACTTTAGTGCAGGCAATTATGCGTTCTATCGCCCTAGTTTTGATATTTCTGGTCCTCTCACAAGTGATGGCTCACTTTTATATCGGCTGAATGTGGCTTATCAAAATGCAGGGAGTTTTCGAGATTTTAACTTTACCGAACGTGTGTTTGTGGCGCCTGTAATTACCTGGAATATTAGTGAGCGCAGTTCATTAACTTTTGATTTTGAATACCAGAACAATAATTACCTCTTCGATCGCGGACTTCCTTCAGTTGGAGACAGACCAGCTGCTATCCCCATTAATCGCTTTATTGGTCTTCCTGAAAGTATTTATGATGATAGCACTTTACGTGCTGGCTATAGATTTGAGCATCAATTTAGCAAGGACTGGCAGCTTCGCAATGCTTTTTCCTTTGTATTTGGCAAATCAGCAGGCACTTATGCCATTGGTGGTTATGAACTAATTGATGACCAATTTAGTCCAATATACGTGGGTCGTGATAACTTCTCACGAGAAACCTATACAATTCAAACAGAATTAGTTGGACGGTTCAATACAGGTTCGATTGTCCATCAACCTTTATTTGGGGTGGAGTTAAGACGAAATGTGTGGGAGTATAATTCATTCGATGTGCCAGACCCCATACTGCTAGACATTTTTAATCCTAATTATGATGTTGACTTTCCTGCCATACCTGATGAAAAAACTAGCTCTTACACAACTCGTAGAGATACCCTAGGAATTTACCTCCAAGATCAAATTACTTTCGCAGATAATTTGAAGCTCTTGGTTGGCGGTCGCTTTGATGCCTTCCAACGGAACGAAGACTTTGGAACACCTGATGAGGAATCCCTCAGCGCTTTTAGTCCCCGTGTTGGTATCGTTTATCAGCCAATTAAACCAATTTCTCTTTATGCCAGCTACACTCAATCTTTTCAACCCGATAGATTTCTCGGTCGCTCTGCCACAAGTGACCCCTTTAAGCCAACAAGAGGGACGCAATATGAAGTTGGTATTAAGGGAGACATTAACGAAAAACTTTCAGCAACCCTAGCAGCCTATCAAATTACCAAAACAAATGTTGTCACACTTGACCCCAACAATCCAGATTTCTCTGTGCAGGTGGGGGAACAGAGAAGCAGAGGTATTGAATTAGACATTAGCGGCGAAATTCTTCCAGGTTGGAGCATTATTACATCCTATGCCTACACCGATGCGATTACCACACAAGACAATAACATTCCCGTTGGCAATCAGCTAATTAATGTTCCCACACACGCTGCGAGTTTGTGGACAACTTATGAACTTCAAAACGGTAATTTAAAAGGTTTGGGCTTTAGTTTGGGACTTTACTATGTAGGAGAGAGAAATGCCGACCTGGAAAATACAAGCATCCTGCCCAGCTATTTTAGAACCGATTCAGCTATCTATTACAAGCGGGATAACTGGAGGTTAGCACTGAATTTTCGGAATCTTTTTAATCAAACTTACTATGAAACTTCTCAATCCAGAGATATAATTTATCCCGGCGCCCCTTTTACTGTGATTGGCTCGTTTTCGATTCAGTTCTGATCTTGATATTTGTTTAGCTGATAATGTTTTCCAAAATATACCACCAGGCAATTACCTATTTATATAGATACATTAGCTGGGTTTTAATCGTAGCCATCTTGATTACTGCTTGTCAAGGTGGTATTTTTCACAACCCTAGTTTAAAAAGTGGGCTATTGCCATCTACTGATTGTCGAGTTGTGGAACACGCGGTTGGGAAAACAAAGATTTGTGGCAAACCCCAGAAGATAGCGGTTCTCGAACCAAAGATATTGAGTATGATGCTAGCCCTAGATGTACAACCTTCTGCTTACGCGGATGCTTATTTGTTAAGATTACGCCAATTCAGTAACCCTAGCCAACAAATTCCCTACCTAGGTAGTTTTGTTACCAGCCAGCCAATTAATTTAGGAGAGCGTAACAATCCCTCTCTAGAAAGTTTGACTTTACTCAAACCAGATTTGATTCTAGGCTTAAATTCTCAGGAAAATCAATTATTCTCTTCTATTGCTCCGACTGTGTTGATAGATAATGAGGAAAATTGGCAGGACAACATTAAAATTGTCGCCAAAGCACTTGATAGTCAAAAAAACATACCGTCAATTATTACCCTACAAGAACAACAACTTCAGAAAGTTCGCACTCAATTGGCGCCTCTCGTCAACACTCACCCACGGGTTTTAAATATTACTTGTAGTCAATCGATGAACTATATAGAAGTTATATACAACGGAGATACGATTAAACTTCTAGAAAAAATAGGATTTAAACCTGTATTGCTGGCAGATGTAGAACGAAAACTAGGAGCCAGACCACAGATTAACCTAGAAACACTTTCTCAATTAGATGCTGATATCGTAATTATTAGTACCTGGGTTGATAATTGGGACGGTAAATCTACTTATACGGTTCCCTTTCAAGAACTAAAGCAAAAATGGTCTAAAAATCCTCTTTTGCACAATTCACGAGCATGGAAAGAGGGACGAGTTTACTTTGTTGACTACACACTATGGGGTGGTGTGATTGGTCCACCTATCGGTAATTCTCTCATACTAAAGCAACTACCCTCACTTTTACTTTCACACTCCTTGTTCAACTAAGTCAAAAATAATGATATTGTTTTTCAATAAGCAGAAGATAACCTGTCCCTCTACCCTTATCTGAACAAACAAGGTAAATATGGCTCTAACTATCTCGGTAGAAGAATTTTACAATCAAATTTTTCAAGTCGAAGAGAACAACATTTCGCCATACCAAACTGTTGAAATACCGCTCAATGACCCAAAGAAACTGAGTCAAGGGTATCGTCGGTCAATTGAGATTTGTCCCGGACTTGATTTTTTAATTGATGACTATACGTTGCAAGAAGATTTAACCGTTGAAGTTGCAGATGGTACACCTGGGTCAGACTTAGAGTTAAGCTTCAGCATTTTAGGCGATAACTATTGTGAAAACACTCCTTGTGGGCAAAATTTTTTGTCGTCTGGGTGGTCTTTGGGGGAAGGGGGTTTATTCAAATGGCAAGCAGGTTCACGCATTCTCAAATTTGATATCCATCTTGAAGTCCCGTTTTTCCAAGCCCTTATTGCTAATGAAATTGAGCAGTTACCGCAACAAATGCGACGTGTAATGGATGTGGAAGGAGAACCAGATTATTGTCATTTTGCGAAAACCACTCCAGCGATGCAAAATCTGATAAATCAAATTTTTAATTGTCCGTATCAGGGAATTACGAGAAGATTGTATTTGGAAAGTAAAGCATTAGAACTAATTGCGCTACGCTTGGAACAAATTAAAAGTGATTCATCTAGAAATATATCCAGCAGTCTTAAACCTGATGATGTTGACCGCATTTATAGTGCCAGAGATATTTTAATTAACAATCTTGACAAACCACCCTCATTACCCCAAAAAGTTGATAACTACGAAATTGGTGTTCGTGGCAATTGGAATAATTTTCAAGCATCAATAGCTGGGTTCTACAGTGAATCTGAACTAGGAACAACATTGGTTGAAAACCCTGCTTTACCTGGCACTTTACTTTTGGCACGGGCGCCGCAACGAAACTACGGTGTTGAAGCAGCAATAGATTGGCAGGCAACAAAAAGCTGGCAACTAGGAGGTTCATTTACTTGGCAAGAAGGTGAAAACGATATTGATGGGGATGGAAATTATCAAGCACTTAACTCCGGTGAAGTATCACCAATCAAACTGACCGCATATCTCCAAAATCAAACAACCCCTGGTTGGCGCAACCGCTTACAAGCATTATATGTGGGCGACCGCAATAGAGGTTTTGAAGATGGTTCAGATAATGGGCCAATCAGAAGTTATTTTGTATTGGACTACATCAGCAGCATTAAAATAGGCGCCGGAACCATAGATATAGGAGTTGAAAATTTACTTAATAATCAATACACCCCAGCACTCAATCAGTTTCAAGGCGATTTTCTAGGTAATTCCTACAGGTTCCCTGCTAGGGGTACAACACTTCGCTTAAATTACCGTATCAATTGGTAATAAATAGTTGAATCCCCCCAAATCATCGGTGGGTTAAGGGGGATCAAATTTTCATCATGATTAAACTCTCCAGCAGCAAGGTAACATGAAGCGTAAAAATATACATTATTTTCTGAAGTTTTTTTTGCTTATTACTCTTAGCTGCTTTGTATTTGCCGCTTGTCATAACAAAATGACTATAAATAAGCATATCCAAAAGGCGCCATTTTTCGCATCTGAATGTAAAACTATAAAACACCAGTTGGGAGAAGCTTGTGTTCCCAGGAATCCCCAACGAATAATTGTTACTGATGAAAGCATTTTAGACGCTGTTGTTGGCTTAGGTTTTAAGCCAATTGCAGCAGCAGAATCAAACGCATTAGGTAACAGAGGGCGCCAGTTTGGTAATAAGATTGATGGTATAATTTCTATAGGAAAGGAAAGCCTGTTAAATTTAGAAAGAATAGTAAAACTGCAACCAGATTTAATACTGGGATTTGAAATAAATGAAAATGATTATGAGATATTGTCTAAGATAGCACCAACGGTATCAATCGAATTCAACGAAATAGCTTGGAAAGAAGCATTACAACGTATCGGTGACATTTTAAATAAAAGTACAGTGAGTAAGCAATTACTCAACGAGTATCAGCAAAGAGTGGAAAAATTAAGGCTAGCTATACTGCAAAACAACAATAAACAAAAAGTTTCTATTAGTCGTTTCTATTCAGGATGGAATTTAACACAGTTCCAAAACCAATTCTCATTCCCTGTACGTATTTTAGAAGAAGTTGGTCTGTCGATACCAGAAGCGCAACAAAAATTGAGTAATTCATCTCAAAGTTACATATCTGTAGGGATAGAAAGCCTAAATTTACTAGATGCAGATGTCATGTTTGTAGCACTTGACCCAGGTTCTGCAAAAAATTTCCAAAAATATAGCAGTCATCAATTTTGGCAAATGCTCAACGTCATCAAAAACAACCGAGTTTACACCGTCGATTCTGGTTATTGGATTGTTGGTAATATCCTATCAGCAAATGCTATTTTAGATGACTTGTCTCAATATTTGCTGTCTCGTTAGTAAAAATTTTATTGTTGAAACAACCCAAAAAGTGAATGGCACAAAAATCTTCTCCCAGCTTGCTCCTGTTTATTATCGTCTGGAGCGGTCAGTTAGTTTCAACTATTGGCAGCACCATGAGTACCTTCGCTTTCAACATTTGGGCATGGGAATTTAGCGGTCAAGTCACTTCTTTGGCGCTAGTAGATTTTTTTACTTTGCTGCCTAGTATATTTTTTGCTCCCATAACTGGAGTAATTGTGGACAGGTGCAACCGAAAGTTACTGATGATGTTAGGTGATACCGTTACTGTTATCCTAACATCTGTTATTATTGGGCTTTATTTTACTAATCACCTGCAAGTTTGGCATTTATACATTACGGGTGCCATAGCTGGGACTTTTAATCAAATTCAATGGATTGCCTACTCTGCATCAGTTTCCTTAATGGTTCCCCAACAACATTATGTGCGCGCTAACAGCATGGATTTTGTTTCCAGTTACGGCGCCAACATAGTTGGTCCAGCATTAGCAGGGTATTTATACTATTCGATTGGTTTAGGTGGTATTGGTTTAATTGATATTACAACTTTTTTAATCGCAATTACTAGCATACTGTTTATTAAAATACCCCAAACAGAGCAAGGCAGTTGCGTTTACAGTCGGGTGAAGCTTTTACATTTCGTTCTTCTAAAGCGCTTCCGGGAATTACTGAAATAACGGTTACGAATGTTGATGCCAATACTGTTAGGGTGACGGTGGTAGGTGAGAAAACTTTGCCAACGGTTGAGTTATTTGACGATTCGGATGGGTTGATTTTTGGTGTTGCGTCTGCCGCATCTGTGCCAGAACCTAATACATCTAAACCTGATATACAAACTCAACCAGAGCAATCATCTTCTAATGATGAGCCAATTGAATTAGTAGTAACGGGTGAGCAAGATGGATATCGAGTGCCTGAAGCTTCAACTGCAACAAAAATAGAGGCGCCGTTACGAGATATTCCTGCATCTATTCAGGTAATTCCAAAACAAATAATTCAGGATAGGCAAGTAGTACGTCTAAACGAGCTAGGCAATAATGTTAGTGGCTTGCAGCAACAGCCTGGACAAGGTGGTGTTAGTTCTCAGAGTTACTATATTCGTGGGTTTGCTGCAGGTTTTGAAAACTTACGTAATGGTTTCCGAGATTTTGGCTTTATTAGCCCTCGTGATGTTGCGAATGTTGAACAAGTTGAATTCCTTAAAGGACCATCATCTGTTTTATACGGTAGTACAGGTAGTCTTGGTGGCGCCTTCAATACAATCACGAAAAAACCATTAACAGAACCGTTCTATCAAATTAATGCTACAGTTGGCAGCTATGATTTTTACCGCCCAACTATTGATTTAACAGGTTCACTTACAGAAAAAAAATCTGCTCTCTATCGACTTAACGTAGCTTACGAAAATGGCAATAATTTCCGTGATTTTGTTGATAATGAAAGTATCTTCATCGCTCCAGCACTTACCTTAAAGGTCGGAGAACGAACTAATCTGACTTTCGAGTATGAATATCAAAAGTATAATTATACATTTGACAGGGGCTTTATTCCCAATCAGGTAGCTTTTGATGTTCCTATCAGCCGATTTTTAGGGGAGCCTGATTTGAATAATGGTGAAGTTAAGTCTAATGTATTTACTTATGTCTTGGAACATGAATCTAAAGATGGTAATTGGAAATATCGCCAAGGCTTTAACTATATTAACGCTCAAGGTGGAGGTCAGGGAGTTCAAGGTGATGAGTTAGATGAAGATGGTCGGACAGTTCTGCGTAGATTTCGGGTTAATAATGATAAACAAGAAAATATTTCTTGGCAGAATGAGGTAAGTGGTAAGTTTAACACTGGTTCTATTCGTCATAATGTATTATTAGGTTTTGAAATTGCTAACTATACATTTACCACCGATTTCTTTCGTGGTCGCATTGCCGGACTAGATATATTTAACCCTGTTTACGGCGCCAGACCCGAAAATGTCAGACGAAGTTTTTATGAACAATACGGTTCTGATAATATTGCGCTGTATCTTCAGAATTTAATTGAGTTAACTCCTAACTTTAAGTTTCTTGCAGGTGGTCGCTTTGATTGGGTAGATTCTTCATACGAAGACTTGGAAGGTGGTACTATAATAAACGAAACATCAGATTCTAAGTTTTCACCACGGCTTGGCATTGTTTATCAGCCTGGTAATTCTACCTCAATTTATGCTAGTTGGTCAAATTCATTCAATCCTCAGTTTTTTGGTAGAAGTCGAACTGGAGAAGTATTTATACCAGAAACGGGAGAACAATTTGAGATTGGCATCAAACAAGAATTGTTTGATAAACGAGTTTCAGCGACTTTAGCATTTTTTGACATTACCAGGAAAAATGTTCTAACTACCGACTCGTTAGATGTAGACTTTCAGGTTCAGACAGGTGAGCAAAAAAGTCGTGGTATTGAATTAGATATAGTTGGTGAAATCACACCAGGATGGAAAGTAATTGCTACGTATGCTTACACTGACGCATTTGTGAATAAAGATAATGACCCAGACTTGGTTGACGATAGATTGCAAGGTATACCCTTCAACAGCGCTAGTCTTTGGACAACCTATGAATTTCAAAGAGGAAGTTTACAAGGTTTAGGCTTTGGACTGGGGTTAGTCTATGCTGGTGAACGAGAAGCAACTTTACCTAATGATGTGAAAATTCCTTCTTATCTTAGAACAGATGCCAGTATTTTCTATAAACAAAATAATTGGCGCGCGGCTGTTAACGTTAAGAACTTATTTGATACCAAGTATTATGAAGCCCAAGGATTCTTTATTGTTCCTGCTGCACCATTAACTGTGTTAGGAACTATTTCTTTCGATTTTTGATTTCGTATGGTGGCTTAAGCCACCCTACTACTACTGCCTAATAAATAAGATAATCATGACTAATTTTTTTTGTGCCCAAGAATCACGGCAAGTAAGAGAAGACCCAATTGGTAACGCAGAAGTTTATCAAATCTACGTCTTAATTGAATATCCAACACCTTGGGCAAGAAACGCATTTGATTCTAAATGTGTTCCTGATAATCTAAAGGCTCTATGGAATGATATTAGCTTCAAGTGGAATGAAGAATATATAGTTTTTTTATTAGTATATAACCAAGAGTTACAAAAATCAGACTCTAGCCGAGTTATAATTTTTTATCAGGGTTCTGGACTTACAAAAGGTTATAAAAAACTAGAGCTTCAAATTCCCAACATCAACGATGTGGCGCCAACGCTGCAAAAATATTTATTTGATGAAAATTTAGAGAAATATGTACAAGAATCCCAAACCAGAGATATTTTAATCTGTACTCATGGTAGCCGCGATAAGTGTTGTGCTAAGTATGGTAATATCTTTTATCGGCAAGCTAAAGCCATCATAGCTAATTCATCTTTAAATCATGTTCGCATTTGGCAGGTTAGCCATTTTGGTGGTCATCGCTTTGCACCTACAGCTATTGATTTTCCCGATGGTAGATACTACGCACGATTAGACTCAGATTCATTTAATTGTATTTTAACCCGAACAGGTAATATTGAAAAGATGAATTATATTTATCGTGGCTGGGGAATATTACCAGGAGCAGTCCAAGTTTTGGAAAGAGAAATGATGATGAGATATGGTTGGGAGTGGTTTAACTACAAAGCTGAGTTTCAAATCTTACATCACAGTGAACTTGATGAAAGTAATTGTGTTAAACTCTACTTTCACAAAACAGATGGCTCTGGCGCCTTTGTTCAAGCTGATATTGTTATCGATAAAAGCAAAAGCGTTAATTTAATTAGTTATTGCGACGGGAAAGAAGCTGAATATATCCCACAATTTTCTGTCAATAATTTGGCAATCTTTGAATAAATCAAAAACACACAATGAATATTAGATTCAAATACAAAATCATATATGTATGTTTGTTATTATTAATATTCTCTGCTTGTTATAGCAAGATTAATTGTAGCCAATTGCAAACAAGACAAGCAATAACTTCTAATTGCCGAATGATTAAGCATGATTTAGGAGAAGCGTGTATTCCCAATAGACCTAATAGAATTATAGTCTCAGACGAAATTATGTTGGATGCAATATTAGCTCTAGGTATCAAACCAATAGCAGTAGGAAAACCAGATTTGGTTAGCAGTAAAACAAGTATTTTGGGTACAAAGCTAAAAGAATTAAGTACTATCGGTAAACAAAGTCAACCTAATCTAGAAAAAATAGTTAAACTGAATCCAGATTTAATTATTGGATTTTTGATTAGTCAAGAAAATTATAAATTACTTTCCCAAATAGCACCTACAGTTGCACTAGAATATAATCAATCAACTTGGAAAGACGCTCTAAGACGCATTGGTGAAATAGTCGGGGAGCAAGAAAAAGCTGAAATCCTACTCAATCAGTATCAACAACGGTTAACAAAGTTGAGAGCAAACTTAGGAAATAAGTTAACAAAAATTAATGTTTCTATCAGCCGCTTCCACGGACAAGTACAAAGTCCTGAGTTCCGCTCTAAATTTTCTTTTCCTGGAAGTATTTTAGATGAAATAGGCATTTCTCCCCCAGAATCACAACGTCAACTCATTGCAACTCCCGACCAAAACTTAATCCAACTCAGCATAGAAAAATTAGATTTATTAGATGCTAATTTTTTGTTTGTTGCAGTAGACCCCGGCGCCAAAGATTTATTTGAAAAGTATCAAAAAACACACATGTGGCAATCACTTAATGTAGTCAAAAATCAACGAGTTTATATCGTCGATTCCAGTTACTGGATTTTTGGTAACATCCAATCTGCTAATGCCATAGTGAATGACTTATTTAAATACTTAATAGACACGGTAAATGTTCAATCCAAGGTTGACTAAGGGAGTTTGAATTGAAATGGCGCCACAACAACCAGCAAGCTTACGAACCTTTATAATTATTTGGCTCGGTCAAGTTGTCTCTACCATCGGAACTTACATGACCGACTTTGCTATTTCTCTATGGGTATGGCAACTCACTAGTTCAGCTACTGCTTTGACACTAGTTGCATTCTTTTCTCAAATCCTCCGTATTCCTACTACTTTCTTCGCTGGCATTATAGTAGACCGCTTCAACCGCAAAAACTTAATGATTCTCGGTGATACTATCGCTGCTATTTCCACTGGCGCCTTACTTGCACTCTACCTGACGAATAATTTACACATCTGGCATTTCTACTTGACTGGCGCCATTAATGGTTGTTTCCGGCAAATTCAAAACTTAGCATACGAAGCTTCTCTAAGTCAAATTGTCCCGAAACAGCACTACACGCGCGCAACCAGTATGGGGTCTGTAGTTCATTATGGGCCTGTTATTCTGGCGCCAGCTTTTGCAGGTAGCTTATACCCCCAAATTGGTTTAGCAGGAATCTTAGTGATAGATTTACTGAGTTTCTTAGTTGCAGTTATTACTTTATATTTGGTCATAATTCCTCAGCCACCTCAGACAGATATAGAACAAACAGATATAATATTTGGCTTTCGCTACTTGTTTACAAATCCAAGTTTGCGGATTTTTACATTAGTAATCAGCTTATTTTGGTTTGCCCACGACTTTGCAGAATCTGTAGGAGACGCGATGATTCTCGCACGTAGCAATAGTAACCCTACTGTATTAGCTAGTATTTCTGCTGCTGCTGGAATTTCCGGTGTAACGGCAGCAATTATTTTTAGTATATGGTCGGGTACTAAACCACGTATTTATGGAATGCTGCTGGGATTTATCGGCGCCGGTATAAGTAAAACTGTATTTGGACTAGGACGTAATTTATCAATTTGGGCGCCTGCTCAGTTCTGTTCTTCGTTAAACTTCCCCCTGATGGACAGCAGCGAAACAGCAATATGGCTAGCAAAAATTCCCCCTCACTTACAAGGTCGAGTATTTGCAGCAAAGTCACTGATGTTGCAGCTAACATCAAGCTTTGCGACCCTGATGGCTGGGCCGCTAGCAGATAAAGTATTAGAACCAGCAACAATATTACAGGGAGGAATATTTGGAAGTGGTAAAGGTACAGGAATTGCGGTTGCGTATGTGATGGGCGCCACTTGTATGCTTCTAGTCGGTTTGCTTGGGTTTACTATTCCTTCACTGCGGAATATAGAAAAGATTTTACCAGACCACGATTGAATCAAGAAATTGCTGTAACAATAATGACAATCCTCTATTCTTTATAAAAGTTTACAACTGGATTGTGCGTGCAACCGTCTAATGGCATTGTGTTATTATGTGCTAGCACTTATTAACACTTGCTATAAAAACAGCTTTTCTGCTGCAAACGTTTAATAAAGAGTACATCTAAAAAATTAGCTTTTGTATAAATTATGACCACTTGAGCAAAATATCGTGTGAACAGGCAAACTATGTTTCGGTAAATAAAGTTGGCTCTACATGAAAAAAGGCGCCTAATTTTTGAGCTATTTCTGGAGTTATATTCTGCCTAGCTTCTAAAATATCATCGGCTAATTGTTGTGAGCCTAAAAATTCCTGTAACTCAACTTTAGTCTTTTCTGATTGCTCAAAAAGAAATGAAAGCAGAGATTGAATATTAGTCGGCTCATTAAAATGATAGTTTTCCTTTTCAAACTTTTCAATTAAAGTAATTAACAACTGATATAACTCATTTTCTTCTGGTGTTCGCTCTCTGTGCATTAACTCTTCTACAACCGCTAAAGCTTTCTCATTCTCAGCTTCAGTCTTTATAAGCTTTGGAACATGAGCTATTAACAAATTTTTGTATTTTTCTATACTAAAAGTAAGGGTCATTTTTCCAGTACTCCTTATCGTATTCTGCATGAGTTAAGATATATTTAATATAAATCATTTGTTCTGCATAATCCATGCTAACAATCAATCGGTATTTATTACCCTTAATATTAAAGATTGTAAAGTTTCCAACTGCCTCAGCTTTGGGAAAAGCTTCTTGCACTTCGATTAAGTTTGACCATTTGGCTTTGCTAGTAGTCTTATACCAGTATATGAGTGCTTCCCGGCTATCTGCATGAATTTCTGAATATTCTCTTAAAACCTTAAAACTGATAACGTGCATCTATCTTAAAATAATTTTCAATAAGTATACATGATTTTTCCACGATTCCCAATTTGTCAATGTATTTGCTTGCCATTGGTAAAGGTTACTATCGCAAAATTGAGGGTGAGTCTTTTACGTTCCGTTCCGAAAAACCTATACCGGGAATTACTGAGATAAATGTTACGAATGTTGATGATAATACCGTGCGGGTGACAGTGGTGGGTGAAAAGGCGCCTACAGTTTGCTTAGACCGAGGATTGATTTCTCGGCGCCTTTACAGAGTTACCAAACGCAGATAAATTAGAAAGCAATCAGTTGGAAGCATTCAAACAGCAATGGTACAATAGTTCAATTGCTCAATCTCTCAAAGCTAGTAAAAATGGTCGCGTTTACTTTGTACCCTCTTACTTGTGTTTAGGATTGCCTAGTCCTATTGGTGCAGAGCTATTTCTTAATCAAGTACGTCAAAAGCTACTCTCTAAGGGACTTCCATATAAAAAAATCTCCAAAATTTTCTTCTTGTGGAGCGGGCATCCTTGCCCGCCTACATCTAGAACAGGCAAGGATGCCTGCTCCACAATATGGAGAATTAAATTTTTGGAAGTCCCTAAGACTTAATCTGGTTATAATTGCAAGGAAGGTCTGCACGTAATCAAGATTTATGCCGAACCCAGGTGGAACTAAGAAAAACTTAATGCCCATGCAAACTGTATGGCGCCATCAACCAACTAAGACAGTGAGAGTTCCAGAAGTACTCGTAGACAAAATCTTAGAATATGCTCATAAGTTAGACAAGGAAATACCTGAACAACGTATAGAAATTAATGATGGTTGGGTTATAGTACATTCGCCCTGTGATCCGAAAGGACATTTTCAGGATAAAGCCAGGTCAATACAAGGATGGCGTTTTCACCGGAGAACTTGTAGTTGGTGGTATCCTTTGGTAAAGCTCGAAGAAGTCGTAGTCACGTTTCCTGATTGTTCATTGCACGATGATGTTTTAGAAGTGCTTGCAAGTAGCGAGTCAGGACAATAGTTACTATTTCAATATTTTATGGGAATACTAAACTTATAAGGCAAAATCTATCTGTTTTATAAGGAAACTACAAATGGCTACTGCGAGTCACACCCCCACTATTCCTGGATATCAGATTCTCTCAGAAGTATATGCAGGTTCAAGAACTCTTGTTTATCGCGCGATTCGAGAGCATGATTCCCTTGCAGTAGTCATCAAGCTTCTTGCTTCCTCTTTTCCTAATTTTAACGAATTATTACAATTTCGCAACCAATACGCTATTACTAAAAATCTTAATATTCCTGGCATTGTTCATCCCCTATCATTAGAACCTTATGGTAATAGTTATGTTTTGGTGATGGAAGATAATGGGGATATTTCTTTACGTGAGTATATAGGTACCACGGTTCTTTCGTTAGTCGATGTTTTGGTAATAGCAATTCAATTAACTGATATTCTTCACGATTTACACCAAAATCGCATCATTCATAAAGATATCAAGCCTGCTAATATTATAATTAATCCAGAGACTAAGCAAGTTAAATTAATCGATTTTAGTATTGCTTCATTGCTGCCTAAAGAAACTCAGGAAATAAAAAGTCCTAATGTATTAGAAGGAACTCTTGCTTATATTTCTCCAGAACAAACTGGAAGAATGAATCGCGGGATTGACTATCGTAGTGATTTTTATTCTTTGGGTATTACTTTTTACGAGTTAATAACCGGGCAATTACCATTTATTGCAAATGATGCGATGGAGTTGGTACATTGTCATATTGCCCAATTAGCTGTTTCTGTATCTGACATCAACCCAGAGATACCGCAGGTTATTAGTAAAATTATCAATAAGCTAATTGCAAAAAATGCCGAAGATAGATATCAAAGTACTTTCGGGTTAAAATCTGATTTAGAATATTGTTTATATCAATTAAAGAATACTGGTACAATAACTGATTTTGAAATTGGTAAACGTGATTTATGCGAGCGTTTTCTGATTTCTGAGAAACTTTATGGTAGAGAAGCGGAAGTTAAGATATTATTGGCAGGATTTGAGCGTGTAGCAAGTCACACAACAGATAATCCTAAATCTGAGATGATGTTGGTTGCTGGTTTTTCTGGAATTGGCAAAACAGCGGTTATCAATGAAATTCATAAACCAATTACCCGTTCTCATGGGTATTTTATTAAAGGTAAATTTGACCAGTTTAACCGCAATATTCCTCTGTCTGCTTTTGTGCAAGCTTTACGAGATTTGATAGTGCAACTGCTTTCAGAATCTGACGCGCGACAATTGCAATGGCAAGTTAAGATTTTAGAAGCTGTGGGAAATAATGGGCAGGTTTTAATTGAGGTCGTTCCAGAGTTAGAACGGTTAATTGGCAAGCAACCTGCTGCACTAGAATTATCGGGAACTGCACAACAAAATCGATTTAACTTGCTGTTTCTAAAGTTTATTGAGGTATTTACAAGACCACAGCACCCGTTAGTGATATTTTTAGATGACTTGCAGTGGGCAGATTCTGCGTCTTTACAATTGATTAAATTGTTAATGGGGGATAAGGGGTATTTGCTATTGTTCGGCGCCTACCGTGATAATGAAGTACAAGCTGCACATCCGTTTATGTTGACGGTGGAGGAATTGAAGAAGACAAACACAATTGTTAATACAATAACTCTGGCG
This sequence comes from Dulcicalothrix desertica PCC 7102, assembly GCF_003991905.1. GTDB lineage: Bacteria > Cyanobacteriota > Cyanobacteriia > Cyanobacteriales > Nostocaceae > Dulcicalothrix > Dulcicalothrix desertica. The sequence continues at coordinate 459,228 of NZ_RSCL01000005.1, forward strand.
CCTCTGATATTTCAAGATATAAATAGGTTGGTTGCTGAAACTTTGAATTGTTCAACCGAGTTATCCCAACCTTTGGCAGAATTAGTACAGCGCAAAACCCAAGGGAATCCCTTTTTTATTACCCAATTTCTCAAAGCGCTACATGAAGACGGATATATTATATCTAGTCACGCAGGGTGGGAATGTGATATTGCCAAAATTAATGCGTTGTCCTTAACTGACGATGTAGTGGAATTTATGGCTACCCAGTTACAGAAATTACCTCAAGAAACGCAACGAATACTTACACTAGCAGCTTGTATTGGCAACCAATTTGATTTAGCGACCTTAACAACTGTTTCAGAACAATCAGAAGCTGCAACGGCAATTGCTTTGTGGAAAGCGTTGCAGGAAGGATTAGTTATACCGCAAAGTGAGGTTTATAAGTTTTATTTGAGTCACGACGAGCAAGATACTAATATTGTAAATGCTGAAAATGTCACTTATCGTTTCTTGCACGATAGGGTTCAACAAGCATCTTATTCATTAATTCCAGAAGACCAGAAACAGGAAACTCATCTAAAAATAGGAAGATTGCTGTTCCCGTCAGTTGCAAATGGACATACAGAGCAAGTTTTTGATATTGTCGCTCAATTCAACGCTGCAGTTTTATTAATTACAGACCCTCAAGAACAAATAGAAATTGCCCAACTAAATCTCGCTGCTGCACAAAAAGCGAAAGCTGCAACTGCTTATAAAGGTTTAGTTACTTATGCGAGTACTGGAATTCAGTTAATGGGTGTAACTGCTTGGCAAGAGAACTATGAGTTAACTTTGCAGTTATACGAAGCTGCTGCGGAAGGTACTTACTTATTAGGAGAGTATGCCGAATTATCACGGTGGGTTGAACCTATTTTACAGCAAGCTAAATCTCTTGAAGACAAAATTAAAGTTTACGAATTACAAGTTTTTTCTTTACAAGCACAAAATTATCTTCAAGAAGCAATTGATACTGCATTAGGTGTACTCAAACAGCTTGATATTTTCTTGCCTGCTCACCCTAATAAAATTCAAGTTCTACTCAAATTAGGAGAAACTAAACTAAAATTACTCGGTAAAACTCAAGATTTGATACATTTACCTACAATGAATCAATCAAAAGCAAAAGCGGCAATGCAAATTTTATCGAGTGCTTTGTCTACAACTTATATTGCCCGTCCTGATTTATTGCCTTTAAACGTTTTTGAACAAGTCAAATTATCATTAAAATATGGTAATACAAATTTATCTGCTTTTGCTTATTCTTGGTACGCATTAATTCTTTCTGGAGTTTTACAAGATATTGAGGGTGGTTATCAATTTGCTAAACTTGCACTCGAATTATTAGAAAAATTTGGCGCCAAAGAAATTCGTTGTCGAACTCTATTCATGGTTTACTGTTTTGTATATCATTGGCATGAACCTTTAGGTGATACAATTGCACCTCTACGAACTGCATATACTATTGGTTTAGAAAGTGGTGATTTAGAATATGCTTGTTGGTCTTTAGCATCTCTTTCTATCCATCAGTTATTTATAGGAGAGGAACTTTCGACATTAAGCCAAGAATTTAATTCTTATAGAAAGTCAGCGTTTGAATTCAAGCAAAGCAATCCATATCTCTACGTTAGTATTTTACATCAAACAGTTTCAAATTTATTAGGGTATGCTGCAAGCCCATCGCGCTTGGAAGGAGATAGCTATAAAGCATCTGAAAGTATCGCTCAACAGCAGCAGTCCAAAGATGGAACTGGTTTATCGATAATGATGAGTACTCAAATTTTTTTATCGTACTTATTTGCAGATTATCAATATGCTTATACTATTTCTCAAGAGGCAATTCCTTATTTAGAAGCTGGTACTGGTTTACATTCTTTGGGTGTGTTTCATTTTTACGAAAGTTTAGTTTATTTGGCTATTTACCCAACACTTGATATTCAAGCCAAAAAGGATATTAAACGTAAATTTGCTGCAAGTAAGCTTCTTATTAGTAAATGGGCAAAACATTCTCCTAGTATATATCAGCATAAACTACTTTTGATTTTAGCTGAAGAAAAGCGTGTATATGGAAAATATCAAGATGCGGCAACACTTTATGAACAGGCAATTGCTGGCGCCAATAAAAATGGTTATATTCATGAAGAAGGGTTAGCAAATGAACTTGCAGCTAAATTTTACCTGGAATGGGATAAAGTAAAAGCAGCCCAAGCTTATATGCAAGCAGCTTATTTCTGTTATGCTAAATGGGGCGCCAAAGCTAAAATAGATGATTTAGAACAGCGTTATCCCCAACTTATAAAACCTATCCTAGAACAAAAGCGAAGTAGCTTTAATCACCTAGAAACTATCGCTACTATTGCCAAAACATCCCATTCCTCATCAACTTACGCAAATAGTACAAATATCTGCGATGCTTTAGATTTTACTTCTGTCCTTAAAGCTGCTCAAACAATTTCGAGCAGTATTGAGTTAGACGAACTTATTACTAATCTCACCCATATTATCCTCGAAAACTCTGGAGCAAAAAAATCTGTCCTCATACTCGAAGAGGAAAATACTTGGCAAGTTCGAGCAATTACCTCTATGAATCAGCAAGGCGCCCAGACTATCCTTAATAGACAATCTATAGATATTTGTCAAGATATCCCTATAAAAATTATTAATTACGTAAAAAGCACTCAAGAAACTGTTGTCATAGATAACTGCCAAACAAATACTCAAGGACTAATTGGGGAATATATGCGCTCAGTACAACCCAAGAGTTTATTATGTACACCAATTATCAACCAAGGGCATTTAGTAGGAATTTTATATTTAGAAAACCAAATTACCTCTGGAGTGTTTACTCAAGAGCGTTTGCAAATAATTAAATTACTTTCTTCCCAAGCTGCAATATCTCTAGAAAATGCTCGACTTTACCAAAAATCACAACAAGCATTTCAAGAATTACAACAAGCTCAATTACAAATTGTCCAAAGTGAGAAAATGTCAGCATTAGGTAACTTAGTTGCCGGAGTCGCACATGAGATGAACAATCCTTTAGGATTTATTTCAGCTACTATTGAACAAGTTAAACCCTCTTTTGCTGATGTGTACGAACATTTGAAGCTATATCAAGAAAGTTTCCTAAACCCAGGAGACAAAAAAGACTTATGCTTCAGAGGAAGTTAAAAAAGATGTTTAGATATCGAATCATATTATAGCTTACTTATGGCGCCATATGAACTTCGACCGTAGCTATAGATATCAGGGCGGTTGGGGGCAACCGCTCCACAAGAGGCTATTTGCTATCAATCAAGAGCAAAATGATATAATTTATCAATTGCTGTGAAAATTTTTTATGACTCAAATCATTTGCTAACAACCGGATATACGAGACATCCTAACGTTACTAGCAGCATTGCTAGGCGCCCGTTCCATATTTCTGCTTGACGTGTAAATCCCCAACGCCAAGCATTGCGGTTTTCAGTGGCTGTTAAAGTGCTTTTTGCTGTATCTTGCATAATTGACGCTCCATGTTGACAAAGTACAACTTACTAATTTTATCACTAATTATTTGCATTAATCTCTGAGAATCACGATTAGAATTTTTATAGTATCCCGCCGCATTGATAAGATTTACTGTTGTAACCTTTGCCCAGGCGCCTATGGTAGCCAGTAGCGACAAATATATTAAGATAAGCCTGATTGTACGCTCCATAAGTTGGTGTAAATACCGTTTTTATGTAATAATTCTTCATGGGTTCCTGACTCTACTAGTTTTCCGCGTTCCATGACATATATACAGTCGGCGCCACGAATGGTAGAGAGGCGATGGGCAATAGCAATTGTTGTACGATTTATGGTGATACGTTCTAGGGAGCGTTGAATTGCTGCTTCGGTTTCGTTATCGACTGCAGATGTGGCTTCGTCTAAGATTAAGATGGGTGGGTTTTTGAGTACTGCCCTAGCTATGGCGATACGTTGCCGCTGTCCACCTGATAGTTTTTGACCGCGTTCTCCTACTATGGTTTCATACTTTTGGGGGAGTCGCATTATAAAGTCGTGTGCTTCGGCAATTTTTGCTGCTTTGATAATTTCGTCTTCTTTGGTATCAAAACTACCATAAGCGATGTTTTCGGCGACGGTTCCATGAAATAAGAAAACGTCTTGACTAACTAAGCCTATACTACGACGTAAATCATATAAATCTAGTTCTTTAATATCAATTTCATCGATGGTTATGTGTCCTGATGTAATATCATATAGTCGCAATAATAATTTTACCAAAGTACTTTTACCTGAACCAGTGGCGCCGACTATGGCAATAGTTTTTCCAGCAGGTATATGTAAAGATAAATCACGAATTATTACCTCACCACTGTTATAAGCAAAGGTTACGTGTTCTAGGCTAACTTCGCCGCGTACTTTTTCAATGGGTAGGCGAATATGTCCTGTGGTAATATTAATGGGAGTGTCTAATAAGTTCATCACACGATTGGTTGAAGCCATCGCGCGCTGATAGTGGTCAAATATTTCTCCTAATGAGACGAGCGGCCATAATAAACGTTGAACTAATACAAGTAATACGCTGTAATTACCTATAGATATTCTACCTTGATATGCTGCTACTCCCCCCATGAATAATAAAGCTGTGAATCCTGCTAAAACGAGCATTCTGATTACAGGAATAAATGCAGCAGAAAGTGCGATGGCTTTTGCATTACTTTTTCGATACGCATCACTTTCTGCTCTCAGCCTACCATTTTCATAATCTTCTGCGGTATAACTCTTAATTGTTGTAATGCCGCTAATATTATTCGCTAAACGCGCGCTCAAGTTACCTACTTTGTCTCGCACATCAGCATAACGCGATTCGAGACGATTTTGGTAAATAAATGAACCCCACAGAATAAACGGCATTGGTAACATTGCTGCTATGGTAATGCTGAGAGGTAACATAAACAAGGCGCCGCCGATGAGAATAATTAGCGATGTAGTAATCTGTATAATCTCATTGGCGCCACCATTAAGAAAATCCTCTAGCTGGTTAATGTCATCATTGAGAATAGACATCAAACCACCTGTACTACTATCCTCAAAATAAGCTAATTCTAACTCTTGCAAATGATTGTAAGCTTCTAATCGCAAATTATGCTGAATATTTTGTGCTAAATTACGCCACAGCCTATCATATATATATTGTGAAAGTGATTCAAATACCCAAATAATCACTGTAGCAATCGAAAGCACAACAAACTGTTGAACAACATCTTTAACACCAAACTTCGCTATGCTAGAATTCTGTTGTTGCACTAAAATATCAACAGCAACACCTACTAACCAAGGCGGCGCCAAATCTAATATAGTATTGATGATAGAAAAAGTACTCGCTTGCCATATTTGCTGACGGTATTGGCGCCCGTAATTAAGTAAGCGTTGCAGTGGATGAGGTTTTGCTGTCATTGGTTCCGTGTGCTTTATTTATAGTATTTGTCAGCCAAATATATTAAGCATAGTATTATTGTGGCGCCGGAGTCTATGCAAAAACGGCACTTTTTTATCCCAAAAGGGTCATTTTATTAAAATTTTCTAAAAATTAATCATTCTATCTACTTTATCTTGTGGAACAGGCATCCTGCCTGTTCTATTTTATAGGGGCGGGCAAGGATGCCCGCTCCACAAGATGAGAAATTAACTGTGAACTAAGTATTTAAATAAGTCCATCGATTAATTTATTGGCGCCAATATACTGATTTTGGTGTTGCATGATAAATCGTAGAGACGTTACATGTAACGTCTCTACAACATGCGTTTTTACAATGATTGGGAAACCCTATGGTTTAAACGCAGTACATTTACCACCTAGGTTATTGACGATGGTACAGGTATTAGATTCTATCATTCCTACATAAGTAGCTTCAGGAGTACCTTTATCACCAAGTCCATCAGCGACTATGGGTCTAGAGGAGATTTTGACGTTTGCTTCTTTTGCTACTGTCTTAAGCACTTTGTCGTTTGCTGTTAATTCTGCAAATATTGTAGGAACTTTAGCTTTTTTGATTCCATCTGAGAGAGATTTTACTTTCGCCGCTGTAGGTTCTTCTTCTGTGGAAACTCCTACTAATGTTCCTTCTACTTTCAACCCGTATGCTTTGGCAAAATAACCTAATGCGTCGTGTGTTGTTACCAAACGACGTTGGTTTGCTGGAACTGTTGCTATTTGCTGAGGTACCCAAGCGTCAAGTTTTTTTAGCTTTGCGACGAGTGCGTCAGCATTTTTATTATAAAAATCGGCATTTGCACTATCTACTTTTGCTAGGTTAGTTCTAATTGCCTCTACCATGTCGATTCCATTTTTGACATCATGCCAAACATGGGGGTCTTCTTCTTTTTTACCGTCTTCTTCTAATGAAAGACGTTCACTTGCAGGAGCTGCTATTTCGTTCAAAGCAATTTTTGGCGCCGTACTTTTACTTGCTTGTACCATATCTACTATGGCAGGCTCAAACTGTATTCCTCCGTAGAAGACAATATTCGCTTCATCTATAGCTTGTCGGTCTTTTGGAGTTGCTTCATAGACATGGGGGTCTTGTCCTGCCTCAATTAAACAGTTAAGGTCTACTTTATCTTGAGCAACTTCTTGCACAAAGTTACAAGGTACACTGTAGGATGCGACTACTTTGAGTTTACCCGTACTGGTATTGGCTGCGGGAGATGCAGTGCCGACAGCTTCGGGACTAGCGGTTGCTTGTGATGTTGGAGGTGACTCAGCGCAACCTGTCATACCGAGGGCAACTGCAATAACTGCGGCGCCCCAAAACGAATTCCTTTCAACTCCTCTAAACACCTTCATAATTAATGCCTACTAAATTACTATGGACTGTTAACTATTGATACTGAGTATCAATAATTCTAAAGAAATTTTTAAACTCAAGTTGAGCCATTCAGCTATAGTAGCGTACTCGACTTGAATAAAATTATAGATAATATTACATTATAATGATAATCATTATTGTAAAAAGAGTTGAAGCTTAATGCTAGCTCTTATTATTTAAAATTAGTGATTTATGTATAATAAGCTACGTCTTTACCAATTTCTGGCAAGGAGCTAGCAGGAGTTAAATAGATGATAGAAGTAGAAAACTTGTCAGTTCGTTACCGAGGAAGTTACGCATTGCAAGGTGTAAGTTTTAACCTTGATTCTGGTCAAATTGCAGGAGTCATTGGTCCCAACGGCGCCGGGAAAAGTACGATGGTGAAAGCGATGCTGGGTTTGATACCTGTGGTGAGTGGAGTAGTTAAGTTCAATGGACAGTTGTTACAGCGAATTTTATCTAAAACTGCTTATGTACCTCAACGTGCCAACATCGACTGGGATTATCCTACTACAGTATGGGATGTTGTAATGATGGCGCGGACTGTGAAAACGGGGTTATTTCGTCAACCGAGTCGAATGTCTATTGAGTTAGCTGCTGCTGCTTTAGAAAAAGTGGGAATGGCAGAGTTAAAAGGGCGCCAAATTGGGGAATTATCGGGTGGACAGCAGCAGAGAGTATTTATCGCGCGAGCGTTAGCAAAGCAGGCAGATTTATTTTTATTCGATGAGCCATTTACAGGGGTAGACAAGAAAACAGAAAATGTAATATTCCAAGTTTTTCAGGAACTTAAGAGCGAAGGAAAAACATTACTAGTAATCAACCATGATTTAGGTGAAACATTAAATTATTACGATAAACTATTACTGCTAAATAAAGAATTAATAGCTTTAGGCTCTAAAAATGAAGTATTTACACCGAGTAATATTCAGCAAGCATACGGAATGTCGCTAGGTTTTATGGGAAAGTAAAGTTGTCATGCTGAGGTACGTTAACGCAGTTTTCCCGCAGGGTAGCATCTCCAAAAATGTCATGCTGAGGAACGAAGTATCTTATACCAATTTAATGTGAAGCTGCAAATAATTAAATCCCCCCCAGCCCCCCTTAATAAGGGGGGAGTAAGAGTAATAAAGCGCATCTTCATATAAAAATGGTATTAAAGAACTCAAAATCTAACCAAGATTCTTCGCTGCGCGACTAATGACAATTCGTATTTCGATAAAATAAGTATGCTCCCAGGTAAAGTGTTTATTATCAGAGGGAATAAAAAATGTTAAATTGGTTTCTTGAACCTTTGCGCTCAGAGTTTATGGTGAACGCCATTATAGTTGGTATCTTAATGGGCATTCTCTGCGCTGTAGTGGGTAGTTATATGATTGTGCAGCAAATGGGGATGATGTCTCATGCAATATCCCACTCAATATTACCAGGGTTACCCATAGCTTATGTAATGGGAGTTTCACTATCATTAGGCGCCTTTATTGCAGGAGTAATTAGTGCCCTAGGTTTAGCTTGGATAGAATCGCAATCGCGTTTAAAATTAGATACAGCAATGGCGATTATTCTATCTATATTTACAGCATTAGGTGTAACATTACTCAAAGTACTACCCGGCGCCAACAAACTTGATTTGATGGATATTTTATTTGGAAATATCCTTGGGGTTAACGAAGACGATATGAAAATGACCCTAATTACAACACTAATAGTCTTAGCATTAGTGGTTTTATTTTTCAAAGAGTTATTATACTATACATTCGACCCACTCGGCGCCCAAGCTGATGGAATGCCAGTACACTTTTATTATTTAGGTTTAGTAGTTGCCATGACTATTGCGGTTGTTGTTTCACTGCAAACAGTAGGCGCCGCTTTAGTTATTGCAATGTTAATAGGGCCACCAAGCACAGCTTACCTACTAGTCAGAAAACTACACATCATGATGGTGCTAGGTTCCATCATCGGTGTATTATCCAGCGTTTTAGGAATGTATCTAAGCTACCATTTAGATGCACCATCTGGCGCCACAATAGTATTAGTAACAGGTTCATTCTTCATCTTAGCCTTCTTATTTAGTCCATCCCAAGGCTTATTAACACGTCCAGAACTCAAAGAATCTGTATCAAATATATTCCCAAAAAACCTCAAATTATAACAACCCTCTTGTGTCATCTTGTGGAACGGGCATCTTGCCCGTCCTAACACTATTCCTGATTAATACGATTCAGAAGCAAGCTGTTGACGATGTTGTGGCTTTACCGAAAGGGAATCCTAGCGGAAAAATTACACCAGTTACTCAAAGAAACCCAAGCATTACATAAAGATAATCTATGAACTGATGAAGAGATAACTATAAAGATTGAGGCTTATCGTCACCTTGTAGAGGATAACGAAAAAATAAATAATTTATCATCTGCTTAAATATACACTTTCAGTCCTTGCCCGCATAGGGTTGAAATTCCATAATAATCACTCAACTGCATAAAACATATTTGAAATCCTTGATATCCTGTGCTTCTTGCTTCCATGAGCAAATTCTCATCCTCCATAATATCATCTGTTGGTTTGATAAGCATCAAGCAAACACTGCTCTGCTTGTGCATAATTACCTAACTTCAGAAAACAATTTGCATTCGTTATCTCATATCTTGCACCTGGAAATTTCAATGTTAATTCCTTGACTCAGTGCCAGTTCTCTCAAGCGTTCAATATCTTGTAAAAGAAGTAACACTGCTAAATGAGGGAATATAGTTTGGAATGCAATTTCTGCGGCTTCACCCCAGTCAGGTCAATAATAACTTGTAAAAATGGTTGGCGCCCCAGCGAACGCTCAGATAAAATCTCCTTTATAATACGGTTACGAGAAGTGCGAATTACGCCTCTGGTTGACCAATTGTATATATTGAGAAATCTGCTTAAGGCGCTAGCTGATTTACTTTTACTGTGTTGAGGTAAAGGATAACCCTGTGCTTCTAAGAACATCCCCAACATTGCTTCGAGATTTTCTTGTTGGTAGATAGAAGGCATCAATGACAGCAAAGTGTAAACTAGATTTTGTCCCGCGCCTAAGAATTGAAACCATATTTTCTTGCTGAATTTTTACGTAATATTTCAACGCCCTTTTTCTCATGTTTTGGCGCCACAATGCAAATAAAATTCATTACCACTCACTACTAGCAGTATATTTGTATGTAATTTTACAAATCAACGGCGCCATTATTAAATCAAAATTTTAGAAATAAATACCGTATTAATTCGGTATTGGCTAGTTAAAACTATTTCTTCAATGTACTTAAGTTAGAAAATTATATTGTAGTTATATTTTTACCCTCTGTCATTGGCTTTATACGGGTTTACCCGTTAGGTGCAAGATATAAG
>NZ_RSCL01000006.1:0-4274 GCF_003991905.1 Dulcicalothrix desertica PCC 7102
GGAGCAATTTCCTCGCCCCGAAACTCATTAAACGCATCGGAGTACACAATTTGACGCAAAATTTTAAGTCCTTCAACCATCAGTTGCATGTCAGATTCTTTCTGAAGATAGTTGACCCGAATCAACGGTGGGTCGAAGGGGGAGGAGGAACGTAGTCTCACACTACCACGACTTTCGGGACGGGTGATGTAAAAGGGAAGGGTGAATGCCGGACCAGAGCGTGCATAGGCAGGATCGACATATAAAATCGGAACAATTGTAAATTGCAAATTAGGCGCCGCATCTAAATTATTGTTGGTATGCAGAAATAACCCAGCCTCTCCCCCATTACTACTTGGCGCAACGGGCACGTCAGTAGTAGACTGGTAGGCAATAACGGCAAGCGGGTGATCTTGAAGATTCTGCCCGACACCCGGCAAATCAACAACCACAGTAATGCCGGAAGCGCGCAGATGTTCAGCTGGTCCAATTCCAGAAAGCATTAGCAGTTTAGGAGAATCGAAGGCGCCAGCACTCAAAATCACTTCGGAGTTGACCCTAAAAAGATACTCCGTTCCGTTTTGAACATACACTACCCCTACCGCGCGCTTTCCCTCAAAGAGTAAACGAGTCACCAATGCTCCTGTTTGAATGGTCAAGTTGGAGCGATCTTTAATTGGACGCAGAAATGCCACTGCTGTACTTTGGCGCTTGCCATCTAGAACGGTCACTTGGTAAAGTCCTGCACCTTCCTGCTGTACGCCATTAAAGTCGGGATTTTGCTCATAACCCTGTGAGATCGCGGCTTCCACAAAGCGTTGCGATACAGGGCTAGGAGAGAGTGGATCTGTGATACTGAGCGGTCCATCAACTCCGTGAAATAACGATGCTCCCCGCTGCTGGTTTTCCGACTTCTTGAAGTAAGGCAAGACATCCTGATAACTCCAACCAATATTACCTAACGCTTGCCAGCTATTGTAGTCACGTTCCGATCCTCGTATATAAATCATGCCATTAATCGAACTGCTGCCGCCCAAGACTTTACCGCGTGAAGATAAAATTTTGCGGTTATTTAAGTAAGGTTCCCCTTCAGTTAAGTATGCCCAGTCCACTTCCGAGCCTAAGAGTGTAGTAGGCCACAAGTTCGGAACTTGAAGTTCTGGCTTGGTATCAGGACCACCCGCTTCGAGCAGCAATACTTTAGTATTAGGGTCTTCTGTAAGACGGTTGGCAACGACACTACCCGCCGAGCCAGCACCAATCACAATATAGTCATATTGAGCCATTTCATGTTTCATAGATGCCACCTTATAGTGATGTTGTACGGGAAACTTGTTCAACACCTGAGTTTGGACGTTTTATCGCTCCTTGAGTGTAATTATTTCCAACGCTCAATTTCTTTCAGATTCTTGCTAAAATTTATCAGATTCTTATGGTGTTAGGCAGTCAGGGGCATTACATCGGATGTTAGAATGTGGTAGTACTCAGGGCTTCGGCTTACCAAGGACAATCCAAAAGCCCGCGATTAAATTCAACATCGTTTGTTGGGAGGTGACTTTTAATGTTTCCATCTCATTGACTCTAATGCTAATTAGTGGACGTGGCACAGTTCAAGCTGAAGAATTATCAAGTAAGTTACAAGGCACATTGTAAAGAAAAGTACGTATACCCCAAGGTACAAACGTTTAGGTTTTAGTCGAGAGCGAATTAGACAAATTGAAAAAAAATCTTTTGCGATTTTATGGCGCCAAGAGAACTTATACGAAATATAAATTGTCCAATTTATTTGAGATTCTTACAACTATTTATCAGATTATTATGATAAAGCTCGAACCGTTTGAAGGTGTCACTCAGATTTTTACAATGCTTCGTCAAATTTTTATAGTGTTACGAACCTGCTTTGGTGTTATTCCAGTGAGACGCTTGAACTGTTGCGTTAAATGACTTTGACTAGAAAAGCCTACTTGTAAGGCAATGTCTGCAATTGCTATATCCGTTTTCGATAGCATCAACTTTGCTCGCTCTACTCGCTGTTGAATCACGTACTGGTGCGGAGAAGTTCCTGTCGCGCGTTTAAACAAGCTAGCAAAGTAAGTAGGGCTAATATTGATGACTTGTGCAATTTGCTCCAGTGATAAATCTTGGTCAAGATGAGCGTGAATATATTCAATTGCTTGCTGTAACTGGAGATTAGTTAAGCTTTTGTTTTTAGATGTAATGGTTTTTGTGAAGGTAGAATAATGTCGTATCAAATGAATAACTAACATCTGGGTTAACGATTCGATATATAACTGCCCCATAATACCACCTAATTGCAACTCAGCATGTAGAAGCATGGCGATTTGATGAAGTTGTAAATCTTGCCGATCAAAACAAGTTACAAGGTTAAACCGTTGTGGATCAATTTCGTCAGCTTCAGCAGCTTGTTCGATCAACTTTGGTTTTAAGCAAATGTGTAGCGGAGAGCAGATAGCACCCTCGGAATGCCGACACCAGTAGCTCGGTTGTCCAGCAGGAACCAAGAAACAGTTCCCATTGTGACGGATTGATTCATGCAGACGATCGTCACGTTTTTGAAGCAATAAAGCAGGGTTTCCCAGGTGTAAGTTGAGCCAATGATCCGATACGGCAGGAACTTCTATTTCAAACGATGTAGAAGAACTTTGGCACTGCTCAACCAAAATCCCATTCCAGTTCATTTGTCGGCTGGAGAGCATTGGAGATTGATTTAATCCCAAGGATTCATTCAGCCGTTGGTTAAGTTCGAGCGCTTTAACAATGTTTTTCATTACAGCTTTTGCTATGAATGCATTTGACTTATCTGTTTGATGTACTACCACTCTCAAATTTTATTGCAAAAGTTTTATATCAGCTATCAATAATAGTAATGTAGCTGATAAGGCAAAGCATATTATGTTTATAATCTATAATAGACAAAGCTTTCAGCAATTATTTAATTTTGTTAAAAAGAAGCAATCGTTAGACATTTTATTAGATTCTTATGGTAAGGCGCGAACCTGCTTTGGTGTCACTCCAGTAAGTCGCTTAAATTGTTGCGTCAAATGACTTTGGCTAGAGAAACCCACTTGTAAAGCAATGTCAGCAATCGCCAAATCCGTTTTTGACAGTAGCAATTTTGCCTGTTGAACTCGTTGTTGAATGACATACTGATGAGGAGAAGTACCTATAGCACGTTTGAATAAGCTAGCAAAATAAGTAGGGCTAATATTGACGACTTCTGCAATTTCTCCCAGTGATAAATCTCGGTCAAGGTAAGTGTGAATATAGTCAATTGCCTGCTGCAACTGGGTACGATTTAAGCTTTGTTTCTCAGATGTAATAGTTTGGGTTACACTAGAATAATGTCGCAACAGATGAATGACTAAAATTTGAGTTAATGATTCGACATATAATCGCCCCATGATACAATCTGAGCGCAATTCAGCTAAAAACAGCATTGCAATATTATGAAGTTGTAAATCTTGCTTACAGAAACAGTTCACGAGGTTGAATTGAAGAGGATCAATTTCGGATGCTTGAGCAATTTGTTCGATCAACTTCGGTTCTAAGCAAATGTGCAGCGCAGAGCAGATGCTAGCTTCGTGCCGATACCAGTAACTTGGTTGTCCAGCAGGAATAACGATAGCGTCACCTTTTTGAACAATTGAATCATGCTTTACGTTATCGCGTTTTTGGATCAAAGAGCTGGGGCGCCCCATAGGTAAATTGAGCCAATGATCCGATACAGCGGGAAGTTCCATTTCAAAGGATGAAGCTAAAGGACTTTCGCAATGCTCAACCAAAATACCATTCCAGCCCACTTGCCGACTGGATAGCATTAGAGTTTTATTCAACCGTTCGCTCAGTTCGTTTGATCTAAGGAGGCTACTTGTCACAGATTTTGTTTTCAGCATTTGACTTACCGATTGAATAATAGTCCCAATTTTATTAAAATTTTAAATTGGGTGTTCAAGGTGTGCGTAAACATTTAATATCTCTATGGATGGCGCCCCAAATATAAAAGAATATTGCTAGTCAAACTACGTTCGGCTATTTTAGCCATAGATATCAAGATTTCAATTTGCATCTACCTAAAGACATAAACTAATTGTTGAATACTTAATTTTTGCTCCATTTGTATTACCTATAATATGTGTATTAATGTCAAATTGCCTTGATTCAAAAACGTTCACAGCCCTGAATGCTGCTCCTTCAATTACTAAAGATAAGCTTCTTAATTCATATAGGCGCCAGTGCTAATTATTTATGCACTTTTTATCCATCAGTTTGCGGCT
>NZ_RSCL01000006.1:4284-65525 GCF_003991905.1 Dulcicalothrix desertica PCC 7102
AGTGGCTGCGTTTATATGTCCCGTGATTAAAGTTGGCATTTAGAGGCATCCACAACCCGCAAGCCTTCTACTCCGTGTACTCGTAGTTCGGGGTCTACGACTGCCATTCGGTCAATACCCATTTTACACGTGCCAACGGCATGATTACCTGAACTGTTGATTACGTCTACTAATGTGTAAATTTACTAGGTACTGAGGTGGACTGGGGTTATTTCTCAAAAAACATGTTCAGACTAATTAAGAGGACTTGATTTTCAAAGCACATTTAAAGGAGCAATTTTATGTCAACTTTTGTCTTAGTTCACGGCTCGTGGCACGATGGTTCTACTTGGAAAGCTGTGGTCAAACATTTAGAAGCTGAAGCACACCAGGCTTTTGCTCCCACAATTGCCGGACATGGTAAAGGCGTGAATAAAAACGTCAACCATGCCAAATGCACACAGTCGATTGTAGATTATATTCTTGACAAAGATTTAACTGATATTGTCCTCTTAGGACATAGTTTCGGCGGGACAATTATTGCTAAAGTTGCCGAAGCAATTAGCGAGCGCATTAAACGGCTCATCTTCTTGAATGCCTTTGTCCTGAATGATGGGGAGAGCCTTACAGATAACATACCACCTCACTCGAGAGCGTTATTCGACAAGCTAGCGAGAGAATCGGATGATAATACGATGATTATGCCTTTTGAGATTTGGCGACAAGCGTTTCAAGGGCGACGCTGACCTGGAACTTGCTCAATCGAGTTACGCGCTATTATCATCTGAACCATATCAACCCTGGATTGACAAGTTGGACTTAAAGCAGTTTTACTCACTGCCAATTCCCAAAAGTTACCTCTACTGTACCGAAGACACTACCCTACCTCAAGGTGAGTGGGGTTGGCATCCCAGAATGTCTAGCCGCTTGGGGTTATTTCGGCTTGTGCAAATGCCTGGTGGTCATGAGGTGATATTTTCTAACCCTGTCGGTTTAGCAGAAAATATTATTTTGGCAGCACGCGACTAGCGTTTTGTCAATGGACAAGCGCTCGCAGTATTGGACTGATGACCATTTTTGATATGCGTATATGTAAATTTGTATGCAGAACCAAAAAACTTAATTTAGCGGTAACACAAGAATAACAAGCTAATATTTTATAGTACTTTAGTTTGCACCAGGGCTGGGCGCCACTGCCAGTTAAGATTTGTTTAGTTTGACAATAAGGGGGAAAGGCAGTTCTAAATTTCACTGCCTACTATTTTCGATAAAACTTATTCTCGGGACAGTTGATAGTAGCGGTCAAGTATATTTAGTCGCTAGTACGCAAGATATTCAATCTCAATACCTACCATCACAACCTAATTTCTGTCCACATTTGTCGATTAATAGATAGAGTACTCTGTATGTATTTTTTATAATCTGGCTATCACAATTTGGAGAACTAACCATTCAAACGAGTCACCTGGTTCTATAGGTTCAATAGCTAAAATCATAAGAATTTAATAAACTTTTGTAAGAATTTGAAAGAAATTGAGCATTAGAACTCAGTACGCTAACGGTAGTACTTTGGAGCATTAACATGCAGCTAAATCAAGATACAAAGGAGTATATGGCTGCTCAAGCTTTTACCGCTCATATCACTAACTATTCACTAAGTTCATGCTTGATATTTTTGAACAGAATGTTTAACCAAACTTTGGCTTACGTGCGGCAATAAACAAAAATAGTGGAATTCGTAAACGTCGTTCAAATTCCGCTTCGCTCACAAAATTTTCTATTCTAGGGCATGATTCTCGCACGCGCGCTAACTCAAACCCTGCATCCGTGACAAGATTAAAATATTCTTCTAAGGTATGGTGGTACTTCGTAACTTCCGAGCCAAGCCACATATGTTTTCTTACACCTAAATTGAAGTAGTTATCAACCAACCATGTGGTACGGCGCCCTTCTGACAAATTTGCAAAGTTTGATGTAATAACAGGATGCTCGACTGATATAATTACCCGTCCACCTGGACGAAGCACTTTATAAATTTCTTGAAACACAGGTTCAAGATTTTTAACGTAATTCAATGCAAGTCGTGATGATACCAAATCAACTTGTTCAGATTTTGCTCGCCATGTTTCTATGCTTTCGTGGCGAACTTTCCCAGATGTTCCTGCAAGTGTTTGTCGAGCAATATCAACCATAGATGATGAAACTTCAATACCTTCATAAGAACGGGCGCCTTGAAGTAAAGCGTAAGACCCAAACGAAGCATCTCCACAACCCAAATCAATAATATCCAGGTTTGTTAAATTGCCTGTTAGTTCTAAGAAAAGCGGGCGTTCGAGTGCGTCGTTAGGGTAAACTTTAGCGCCTACGATGTGCAAGGTAATACTCTAGTACCTCTGGGATATCATAGAATTCGTTATTTTCAGACATCTAATTTCAATGTTTTTAAGAAATTAATATAATTATTTTATATTTATTCAAGTATAAATATTCAATTACTTGTAAGGTAATTATTTTTCTTATCTTCTTTTGATAACGTTTTAATCTTCACCCGATTGGGTGAAGTGTTAATACACAAATCATGTCCTATATTAAATAATTACTTGTCTATTTCAAAATCTCTATATCTTTAGATACATGTCTTTTAAAAAACAAAAAAATATAAACATTAAATACACTTTTGTAATTTATGTGTTAGCTTAATTAATAACTGTGTCGTCAACAATTATAGAGTGTCAGATATAAGCTTTTTTAACTTTTTTTGATTCAATAATAACTTGTATTGTCTTGAAACATATTTTTGTCATAACTATTTCTAGGTGTTGTTGAACGTAGCGTGAATAATTTGTTATCTCTTGATGTATTACATTCACAAGAGTAAAGAAGTAATTATAGAGGAATAAAAAATGAAAATGCAACATCAAAGACTCCTAATTCTATTTTTGGTAGGAGTTTGTATAACCATTACAGGATGTGGAGGGCAGGAATATATTGTTAAGTCCAAAGAATCTGTTGAGAATGAGCAAACTCAAACACCTGGTGTAACTGTTCCCCCTGCAAAAGAAGTGCGTGCGGATGTACCTTATGTACTAACACCACAACCAGTAGTGGATACAATGCTGAGTTTGGCTAAAGTCAATCAAAATGATGTTCTCTATGACCTTGGTAGCGGTGATGGGCGAATTGTCATTACTGCAGCACAAAAATTTGGAGCGCGCGGTACTGGTATAGAGATTGACCCACAACTAATTAAACAAGCCAATGCAAATGCTCAAAGCGCTGGTGTTACAGACAAAGTGAAATTTGTTCAACAAGATTTGTTTAACACAGATTTTAGCAATGCTTCGGTTGTCACCTTGTATCTATTACCTGATGTCAATACAAAACTTCGGACAAAACTATTAAGTCAACTTAAACCAGGTACTCGTATTGTGTCTCATGATTTTGATATGGGTGAATGGAAGCCAGACAAAGTTGTAAAAGTTCAAGGTAATGACCGTCAGCACACTGTTTATTACTGGACTGTACCAAAAAAATTATGAACTCCCAAGAATCACAAACAGTATTAGAACCCACTTCAACCACAGCATCACGAAAAAAGAAACCGTGGTTATGGATTTTATTGTCGCTGTTATTAGTTGGTGGTGGGATAGGTGTTTGGCGTTATTTAATACCAGCGAAAAATACACAAGCTGAAAGTGCTGCATCACAGGCGCCACCTGCACCAGTTGTAGAAACTGTTGCGTTACAGTCAGGAAATGGAGTTAAAAAAATAAATTTACTCGGTCAAATTGAACCTAGCGCGCGTGCAAATATTCGCAGTCGCACTGCTGGCGTGGTCGAACAAATTACCGTACACGCGGGTGATAGAGTTACTCGTGGTGCCACTATTGCCATCCTTGATAATGCCGACCAAAATATTGCTTTGGCAGAAGCGCAAGCTAGGTTAGCACAAGAACGTAGTCGTTTAACACGTTTATTAGTTGGCACTCGCAGAGAAATTATTGATCAACGTCAATCTGAGTTACGTACTGTGCAAGCGCGCGAACGAGAAGCACAAGATAACTTGCAAAGAACTACTGCTTTGGTTAAAGAAGGCGCCGTTGCCCAACGGTTGTTAGTTCAAGCAAGAGCAGGGGTAGATACAGCGCGCGGTGAGCGTTTGAAAGTTGAAGCGGCATTAAAAGAAGCACAAGCTGGGCCAGTTAAAGAAGAAATTGATGCTCAACGTGGTTTAGTAGAAGCAGCACAAGCAGCAGTTAACCAAGCCAAGTTAAGATTACAACGAACTCGTATAACTGCACCATCTAATGGCATCGTAGAAACACGTAATGTTAGTGTTGGAGATTATGTTGAAAGTAATGGCTCTATTGCAACTTTGGTAGATAAGCAACTATTAGATGTGTTTTTAGAATTACCTGAAGAACTCAGTAGTCAAGTTACACCTGGTTTACCTCTAACACTTACTGCTCGTGCTTTACCACAATGGCAAGGACGCGCGACCGTTACAGCAGTTGTGCCAGCAACTAACACTACTTCTCGGCGCCAAATGGTACGTGTGCGTTTAAACAATCCGCAAAGTAATCTACTACCAGGAATGGCAGTCAATGGTCAATTAGAACTGCGCTCAAACCGTCCGAGTTTTGTTGTACCTCGCGATGCTCTTGTTCTGAGTAACGAGAAATGGCTACTTTACAAGGTTGACTCCGGCAAAGCAAAGCAATACGAAGTGGAAATAGTGGCAGATATGGGTAAGCAAATGGCAATTTTTCACCCACAGTTACAACCCCGACAACAAATTGTCACGCGCGGTGGTGAGGGTTTATCTGATGGCGCCGCTGTTCAAGTAAAAGGAAATTGAGCAATGAATATTATTGAAACAGCAGTTCGTTGGCGGCATGGTACTTTTGTTTTATTTTGTTTACTAGCGATGTTTGGCGTAGTAGGCTTATTTAGGTTGCCTTTGGAATTACAACCAGGTGGAGATAGACCAGAAATTTCAATTACTACTCCATATATTGGCGCAGGACCTGCCGAAGTAGAAGATTTGATTACTCGTCCGTTAGAAGAAGTATTAGAAGAAGTTGAAGGAGTTCAAGAAATTACTAGCAACTCGCGACCAGGTATAAGCAGCATTAATATAGAGTTTGATTGGGGTGTAGATGTAGATGCTCGTTTAGTAGATGTACTTAATCAGCTACAACAAGCTGAAGAATTACCAGAAGAAGCAGGTGAATCATCTATACGGGTTGCGAGTGGTGACAACTCCTCCATGATGTGGATTACTTTAAAACCTGAAAAAGGCTCTACCCCTGATGCTAATAGGTATCGCGATTTGGTAGAAGATGTAATTGAACCGCGATTACAAAGAGTTCAAGGTGTTAGTCGCTTTATTATTGCTGGTGGTCAGGAGCGGGAAGTTGAGATACGCATTGACCCGAAGGCACTTTCTGACCGCAATCTTACGATTGGCAATGTAGTTAGTGTTATACGTGATAACAATCGTGATATTCGCGGTGGACCTTTAGTTTTAGGGCGCCGGGAATATCGAGTCAGGACTATTAGTCGGTCTCAAAAAATTGAAGAACTAGAAAAATTTGTTTTGCGTCGCGACTCTCAAGGAACCTGAGTTCGACGTAAGAAAAAGCCTAAAAATAAAGCAGAGCAAGGGTTGTAGCAAAAAACAGTTATTTGACTCAATCTCAATAAGCTTTAATTAATGATAATTAATCTAGTAAGGTCGTACTCAAAAAAGTAAATGAATTTGTGATTAAATCAAAATTTCCAATTGATAGTACAAGATAACTGTGATAACGGCGCCTCTAATCAGGGATATAAACCACTCAGCAAGAGGGGGCGAAAGCCAGTAAAGAGGGAAACTCTATTTATTTTATACACTGGCGTGTATTGGAACATGGCAGCGCGACAGTGGCATTCAGGGAATACGAACCAATGTTACGCAAAGCCAGATGGTTACTGCGTCATCATCCCAACGTTATGATGCTTGCGGATCGAGGCTTTGCAAATCATGATTTTTTAAGTTGGTTACAAGTGAGTCAGTTGCCGGAGTCGGCTTCCGTCCCGGCAAACTGACGAACCCGAAGGGCAAGTAATTGGTATTATTGCATACGTATAACTTGTGACACACAGTTACATGGAATTAGGCGCCATACAATAGAAGCGTCTTCTATCTACCGCTTGTAAAAACCTATGAAAATCTAGTTTCCACAAGTCCAAGTCCACGGTGTAACTTACTTTAACTCAGAATGGAAGCGCAACGCTTTGCTTGGAAACTACCCGACGTTTACGTTTTACCGCTACTTGCTCGGTAGTATCCTTGACCACCATCCCCCAGTTAGGTATGCTGAAATAGTCGTGCCGTGACAGTACTATGGCAGCAGTCAAAGTTAATTTATTCAATTTTGACCAACCGCTCCATACGTGTTTTCTCGGATTCACTCCAAGATAAGCGGACACGGATGCGGGTAATCTTTCAGACAGATTCATTCCTCTTCTAGCTATGACTAAAGCTGCTGCAATGTCAGAACCGCTACCATACATTCGGGAATATTTTGTTAACCCAATAATAGAAGTATAGGCAGCATTTTTCTTATAAAGGCTAATTCCTCGGTTTGAAAGTATTGATTCAAGTAATTGATACAATTTACTGTACGCAAAACTTGATAACATTCGAGCATATTTTCTACCTTTTTCCCGGAGTTGTTCTTTTTTCTTGGAAAAATCTAGTTCTTCACACACGACGGGACAAGCATATTTGGTAGCGAGGGATGCAATTTCGAGACAAGCGTTTACAAGTTGTTGAGTATTGAAATTTCTACCCAAAAGAGAGAATAATGGTATAGTACCACAATCTCTTAAATTTCCTTGGTAATCAACGTAAGCCCAACCGATAGAATTTGGATTAATATCTATTCCAATGGCACCATACTGAATTGGTCTGCTGACTTTTTCAACGGGTTTTGGTGTAAATTGACAAGCGCAACAAAAGCGATTATTTTTTCTAAAAAAGTGCCAAGTTTTGGCACCATTATCAGGCAACCTGTTTATATTTCGGTCAAAGCCTCCTATTACAGTCTCAACATATTTACCATATTTAGCTTCTAAGCAATATGGTACACGGAATGAAAGTTTTGAACCGTCGTATTGACAAACTTGATTACCAAAACTTTCGTCACTTGAACCAACAATATAAATTTCACTACTTGAAACTTTTACTTGTATCGGTGCCGTTTTTAGGTGAGCTACTTTTTTTTCAAGTACGTATATGTAGCGTTTCTTATGATGAATTTGAAACTTGAGAGCGTGCCAATTACTTCTCCTTAACTTTAAATCACAGCACAAAGGCACTTTGCACCCAGTCTTAGATTTCTGCCAGTTTTCAAGAGCATAAAATTTTTGGCTGTCTTTAAGCTTTTTTTCAGCATTCTTAATCCATGTCAATGCTGATTTTAATTTTCCTTCTAACTGTTTTATGTGATTTTTGCGACATTCGTCAGCTGAATCTACCTTGCTCGAGGCAAGTGCAATTACTCCATTTACTTGTCTTTTGTTTAATCCAAACTCTTTTTGTAATTCCGTATTTACTTTCCCTTTTATTTTATCAAAATTTTTTGACTTCTTTATAATCTCAACAGCCCTGATGGTTGCTTGCCTGAATATGGATGAAAAGTCTGTAAGGAACATCTCAAACTGAGTGAAACCAAGACTATTCATTTCACTTGAAGGTGTTGGCAATCCTTTGACGTAAGTGATGGTAGACATTTAAGAGACCATACAATAATCCTACTACTCACATTAATCTAGATTATCCTCTGTGTCAATGGCTTTGACAAGATTTCTCAAGATTTCTTGATTTTTGCGTGAACGGCTGCCGTACAAGCGTGCAGAGAAAACTGTTATGATTTCTAAAACGTCCTTAGCCAAATCTTCCTCGAAGGTTGCTTCCTCTTTTTTGTTAAGAATAATCACTTCCACCCCAAAATGTTCGCAGAGTCCAAAAACTAATTCTGACCCAAACCTCAGTAGTCTATCCTTATTAGTAACAACTAACCTGTCAACCTCTTCTCCAAGAATCAAATCGATTAGTTTTCTCAATCCTTTTTTCTTGTAATTAAGTCCGCTGCCTAAATCTTGAATCAGGATGTAATTGTAGTCTTGATGCTCACAATATGCAGATAAGACTAATGCCTGTCTCTCTAAATCAGCTTTTTGGTCGTGACTAGAGACTCTTGCATAAGCAACTGTTTTTTTGTTTGTATTGTTATTTGCGCCCAAAAGGTCAGAAAGTTTATACCTACGATGTCCGCCTTCTGTCCTTACAGGTATTAATATTTCTTTCTCTTCCCAAAGTCTTAACGTATCAATACTTACGCCTTTTATCTGGGCTGCTTCTCCTATTGAGACGTATCTTTCCATGTCTTATTATAATCTCGGAATCTGCTCTTTAATTATAGGAATACCTAGGTATTCTGGCAACAGTTGCAAACCCAAACAAAGGGGAAGCTGCTTTTTATCGTAATGTTGGACTGTGGCAAGATGGTTTGATTCGTTGTAACCTGGTAGTCGCTTATCCAGAAGGGGTATCTGAGCATTGGGCTGTTATTACAAATGAACCCCCAACTTTAAAAACATTGCATGAGTATGCGTTGAGGTTTCGTGTCGAAGAACTGTTTCTTGACAGTAAATCAGGTGCATTTGAATTAGAGGATTCTCGCCTGAGAAACGCGAAGTCAATCGAACGTTTGTATTTAATTGCAGCTTTAACTTTACTTTATAGCACAGCACAGGGCATGGCTGTGCAAGTCGCCGGTCTTCGTTCAAGTGTTGACCCCCATTGGAATCGTGGTTTGAGCTATCTTAAGATTGGTATTAATTGGCTTAAAGGTGTTATTCATAAGGGGCGGGAATTGCTAACCCCAATACAAGCGTTACCCTGCATACCCAGAACCTTGTTTTGCTTCCAAAAAAACCCGTCAAGATATAAGTTATGGGATATGGTTTTCTCGCATCTATTCCTTGGAGTGCAGACCTTGATTTTACTGCCTTCCACGTAAATCTGTCAGGCAGTCAGGGATTTGTACTTCTTTGTAGACAACATCAGTGTCTTCGTTGTAACGTGCTTCTTCTACTGTAATAACTTGCGGAACTTTACCTTTTGGTGGCTCAACAATGTAACGTAGTTGAAGTACTCCTGGAGGTTCGGTTCCAACCTCGACTTGCTCTAACTTAACCGAATAACCATCAGTAGGAAATGTGCATTTACCAGTGACATGGAGTGTGGGGCTACTTCCGGGCATAGTATCGTACCAAGCATTCTAATCGCATTGAGATTTTTTTGTAGTCATGATTGTTTCTCCTGTTTAAGGTTAAATTTGGAAAACGTAATGAGTGGGTAACTAAATCAGATCAGTTTAAAGGCTTCACATCTAGCCCTGTCCAATGAGCGGCAAAAGCCCACATATCCGCCGTTTCGTCGATGATCTTGCGCCTGGGGTGTGCCGAGCCTATGGAAATAAACGGTCTGATTTTCCACGCCCGCCTGGAACGCTTCGTCTTGCTTTGGTTCAGGAAAACGAGTGTAAAAAAAGCCGGAGCCGTCCTTGATCCATACGATGCTGGGGAGCCTCGCCCATTTGATCTCATCATTGAGTACCTTGCCTGTGTTTACGTCCAGCACCCGAATCGTGCGTCGGTCGCTGCCGCCATCCTGCACCGCATAAACCACGTGTTTGCCGTCGTCAGATGCCGACCATTCGGCAAGCGCGGTCGCCCCATCAATAGCCCAACTGTTGGGATCGATCAGCACCCGCCCTGCGCTATCCACGCTGTCACGCACATAAAGAACTTGCTGGTTCTGAAGTCCGGAATTGTAGAGGTAGAAATACCGTCCACCCTTTTTGACCGGAATGGTGAACCGCTCATAGTTGTACAACTGCTTCAGTCGATCCTTGAATATATCTCGACCCGGTAGCGTATCGAGATAAGCGTTGGTAACTTTGTTTTGCGATTCCACCCAGGCGCCGACTTCCTTGTTGTTGCGGACATCGTTTTCCAGCCAGCGATAGGGGTCGGAGATCGTCTGCCCGAAAAGCTTCTCAACGACATCGACTCGCTTGGTTTTAGGATAAGTGATTGTAGGCATCATTGCTGTAGAGTCCGTGCAGGCGGAGGCGAAATGGGTAGTAAACAGTAGCACAAGAGTGAAAAGGGCTGCGTGGTGCAGCGGTATCTTTTGAATCATCTTTTGAATCATTTTTGCGGTTCTCCAGTTTTTATAAATTCGGATAGGCGCCTTTACAAGACCGACGTTAATTATTTATGGTAATTATGATCGTATGTTGGCTCTCGATTTTCTTTCTTGCAGTGCAGAGACGCAATTAACTCTATCAAATCGTCTCCTTCAAAAGGTTTAATCAGATAGGCTTGAAATCCAGCTTGAACTGCTAAGTCAAAGACTTCTTCCCCATCTAGTGCCGTAACCGCAATGGCTATAATGTCTTGACTTAGAAACTTGCCTTGCCTAATTCTGCGAATCAAAGAGTAGCCATCAATGTAAGGCATAGCAATATCACTAAGCAAAATCTGGGGTTGGAATTTATCAAGTACTTCTAAAGCATCTAAAGCTGATACTGCCGTTATGACTTTAACCCCATAAGCTTCAAGAATAAAACTAGTTAAGTCCAGACTATCTTGATCGTCATCAACGATAAGTACTTTTATTCCGACTAAAGCTTGGGCGTTTACCTGTTGAGAATAATAACAATTTTTTGCAGGATTGAACATAATTTACTTGTCTGTCGCTTTCCTGAAGTCTGACAACACCAACGCCGAGCATATTCAATTGGGTAGGTAGAGGCAGGTAAAAAGATCATAAGTGGTTAAACAACTTAAATAGGCACTGCTAGCAACAATTTTTCTAGGGAAGAATGCCGTCTTTTTGTAATTGCTTCTGGAGCGTTTTCGGCAGGCTTTTAATTTTGCAATTTCGGGGAGAATCACCCTCATAGCGCCAGGACTGAATTTCTCTAGACCGATCAAACTCGACATTAATCTCACAGAAATCACGATTAACAATCGTGCCGCCCCCTGTAATCACTGTACGTTTCTCGCCTCTACGGTTACGAGACTCATTCACATAAATCGGTTGCTGAAACGCCTGTTCTCGATCCGTTGTGTAGGAATAGAGTGTGTTCCCATTGGGTAACTTGAGAGTCGTCGTTGGTGGGCCATATTTGCGAACAAACTCATTGATATCCCGACCAATCCAACTGTTCATCGTGGCATTCAATCGCTGTGACGATCGCTCATCGCACCCAAACAAGCTCACACTCGCTAAAATTAGCAGTACCGAAATCCAAGTTTTCATATTCATCCCTCTTTGTTTAACAGTTTTAATGTAAAGTTCGATGCTTTATCTTGAAATATCATTGTGTATTAATATTCAGAATTAACTTGCCATGTAATAACAATGATTTCTGCAAACCCTAAGACAAATATTAGCCGCGAAAACGCTCCTAAAATTGCTTCCATCGTCCAGTTCTGGCTCTGAACCTCCCAGAACATCCAAACAATATTGAATCCAATCACCAACCAGGGTAGAATTACCGATGAATTGCGGCTGCGATAGAAGCGGATCGTCTTCTCCCGCCAAAATGGGAAAGTGCTGAGGAGACAAAAAATGTAAGACATTCCTGCACTGCCGAACAAGCTTCTTTGAAGACTCGAAGGCAGGTTTGGGTATCCAAGCGCGATCGCTGTCAGACAAATTCCCAGTGCGAGATACAGGAAAGTAAACAAGGTAAATCGTTTCATTTTTCCTCCATAGTAAGGAGTGATTTTGGCTAGAGAAGCCAACTTGTAAGGATTCTGGTAAAGTTTATTCTCTGTACCAGACACGCACACATTGAAAGCAATTGATTGTAACGCCTTGACTGATCATGACTGGATAGAAGCCATTACTGACCGTCAATCCGTAGTCACCATCACTTGTTCCTTCTATCCGATCCGGTAAAACGACAGTTTCAACATTGATCACCTGTATCGTTCTACTTTCGATCCACTGATTTGCAGTCCTAACCACCTCAGAGAAGGATTCATAGTCGGAAGCTCCGCCGAAGGGTCCCCGTTCTGTAATCCGAGGCGCAAAATCCTTGCACTGAATCAAAGCCACTTTATCTTGTCTCATTGTGTTTCTCCTGTTTTAATCAAAATTGACCTTCAGCCCAAAATCAAACTCCGAACAGTCTGCAAAACCCTTCACAGTGCAGTTTTGTGGGCAGTACTCACCCTACTGGCTACAACAACCATTGGGTCAGCGGATGAACCAGGTAGCGGAGTGAGAACGCCTCCCAGATCGCACCGACGATGAACAGTGGGAGCGTGGACAGACTCAGCCAACCAAGCTGTTGCAGCCCACGGACGTAACCCTGACGATGGTTCCGAGTCCCGATAGTTGCGGGGCGAACCCAAGACCAACCCAGGATGTACGCGCCAAACATCAGGAGGGCGTAAGCTTGAAATTCGATGAGTATTGTCAGCGAGTGCGGGATCAGTGCCACCGCCATAATCTTGGTAGTCGGAGCCATAACTAAACCGAGAGTGAACGTCTTATACGCAAACATGGCGATGCCAGCACAGGGAACGATCAGCGAAGGGAGCACGATCCACAGCACGCCGGTCGTGAGGTTGACTCCCAGGATAGTCAGCGAGAATAGCCAAGGGTTATTGAATAGCGATCGGACAAGATCCGCCGTTCCGTTGTCTTCCTGGATGGCTACCTGAGTTGCGTTCAGGTTGGGGAAGACCATCGCCGCTACCAACCCGGTGATAACTAAGCCATACACAATGGCGTTGATAGTGAGGTAGGCGCGAAAATTAGTGCGAATGATCTGAAAGGGTTTGCGAAGAAACCGCCGAAGCGGGTGTTTGGCATTGGGAGTAAGTGGTCGTTGTGGAGACTGGTCTTTGGTGGCGATCGTTTTGCGTGACATGTTTTAGCTCCGATATTTGGTGATGGATACAGTGATGCTTGCCAGCAAAAAGCTTAGACAAATCTTGCCAGCAAAAGGCTAAGAGCAAAGGAAAAGGCATGAACGCTGATATGGGATAACATCGCAGCTAAGAGCGAGTATTGCCAAAAGAGCCAACCAAACGCAATGCCAGCAATCCCATTCAGTAACAACGCCCGAATCATCACAACTGGAGTGAGGGGAACGATCGCGGCAGTTGCTGGCAAGTGTAGTAGTCCAAATACCAACGCGGCTAGAACGATCGCACCCTGGTAAATCCCTTGACTTGGCAATGTAACGCCTTGTTTTAGACCTTTCCACGCGATCCAAACCAGCAGCGACATTAAACCCCAGCGCATCAAAATTTCCTCAGTGATACCGCCATAGAACATTGCTGTGAGCAAATTCAACCAACTTAGCTCTTTATTATTGGCTGCCCGTAGCGCTTCAGGTAGGAGAGGTTGCATCAACCGATCGAGCAACAAGAGAACGATCGCCGCTGCTGCACCCACACCCAGGCTCCACTTGATCTCAACGGCGAAAGATAGAGGTTTAGCAGTGTGAAACACCCAATGATCAATCAAATGGGAGCTTAATCCAACACGATAGGCACAACCAATTCCGATCAGAATGCTGATTGACAGTAGAACTGTAAGCTGTAGTGCTTGCAGCAGCATTAAAACCCACAGTGGCGGAACGTTTGCCAGTCTTTCTGGAGACAGTTTCGCCAACTTTTGCTCCATTAATGGAACCGAGGTGATCGCAAGCATCGCAATTCCCGCAATGCCCAACACAAATAGAATACCAAATTGTTTCAAAATTGCCATTAGTTTAAACTCCAGAGGATTGCCGTCTCTCGCCAAAATGGGAAGGTACTGAGAATACAGGTGATGTAGGACACTCCTGCATTGATGAGCAGGCTGGTTTGAAGACTCGAAGGCAGATTTGGGTATCCCAGCGCGGTAGCTTCGCTTCACGCAGTGTTCGCCGTCAGATAGGCTCCCAGTGCCAGATACAGGAAAGTGAACAAGGTAAATCGCTTCATTATTTTTCAATGATAACTTAGGTTCGCTTTGGTGTAGCAGGCTTGTTGGGCTGCGTTTAGCCAAACTTTATTGCGTAGTCGCAGGCGAATGTCTTAAAAGTGCGCGGCTCTTTACCAATTGCGTCCTGTATATCAGACGAAACCATTGCTGCCTCATTGCGTTGGTAGTGCGCGTAATCCTCAATCAGTCCGTCTGCTTGCCAAGCTGGAACTCCAATGTTGAGCAGTTGATCGCGCATTGCTTCAGATGGAATATCGACAAATGCAATCTGACGATTGAGCGCAGCCGAGAGTTGTTCTGCCAGCTCAGCATGAGTCAATGCCTGGGGTCCCGTGAGGTTGTAAATTTTTCCCTCATGCCCTGTTTCTGTTAGAGCAACTACTGCAACTTCTGCAATATCGCGCACGTCTACCACGCTGACCTTTGCATCACCGATCGCTGCATAAAAGGCGTTTTGGCTTGTGATCGTCGATCTAAAGCTTAATAAGCCCTGCATAAAGAGGTTGGGACGCAGAAACGTGTACATCATTCCTGATGCTTTGATTGCCGCTTCAACTGCGGCATGGTAGCGCAAAAAGCGCACGGGCGAATGGGCATCGGCTGCAAATTGCGATAGTTTGACGATATGCTGAACACTACTCTGAAGTGCCGCATCAACGAACGCAAGTTGTTGCGCTTCTGCGTGTTCTGTAGAGTTCGTTAAGAGAAAGGCACGATCTACTTCAGCCATCGCCTTCAATAGCGTCTCAGGGCGATCAAAGTTCCCCTCCACCACTTCAACATTTGGAAGTGCAATCTCCTTTGCTCGAACATGGTTACGAACCATTGCGCGTACTTGCACATTCTGTGCTGAGAGTCGCTTGACAATCTCTGTACCGTTGCTCCCAGTTGCGCCAGTTACTAAAATCTTCCGGTTCATTGGAAACCTCCTGATGAGTGTGTTGTAGTAAGCTTTGACTAAAGAAGCGATGCCTCAATGACTCGAAGTAAGGTTGGGTACAGACATATTGCCCTGTTTGGCGTAGTTGAGAGCCGCCGGTGCCTCCGCCTAGCCAAAGGCAGCGTGTCAGCCCCATTACTGCATGTTTGCTAGCAACGTAAGGAGATATATCCGGAAGCGCAACAAGACCATCCGTTTGTTCTATACAATCCCTAACGATTTCATCGGACATTGACTGCACCCAAAGTCGCGGCTGTTTGAATGGTGAGAATTGCTTTTGAAACTGCTTGACCGACTAGCTCCCCTTCTGCGATCGCTTTAATTCGCGACCGCGCTTCAGGACGTTCTTCAGGTCTAAATACCGCATCGGTCAGGTGAGAGGCTTGCATCAAACTAATCAATGCTGCCATCCGAGAATCCAATCCAATGCCTTCTAACACGGCTGCACGAACTTGCTGGACAATCTCGCGTTGAATGGATTCATCGGTTAGAAAATATCGCTGCGTTGGGAACAGTCCAAGAATGCGTTGCTCTTGTCGTTTTAAAATACCTAGATCGACTAAGTTCTGCAACACAATCGGCTGAAACCATCTGTATCTTCGCCTCCAACGAGTCACCCAGAACCTGGCAGTTCGAGGACGAGACGATGCTAGAACCTCATTGAGGTGTCGATTTAAAAATTCATCGCCTGTGTTGCCTGCGGTTCCTGCGGAGTTACGCAAAGCGCTAATCGCACAGATCGCACGATTGTCGTTGTCGATCTCAAGTTTGCCTTGCAGTACTAAGTCTAGTAATAAAGAACCGACCAAGCCATAGTCGAGTGCAGCGTACAAAGAGAAGCAAGTTTTCCCAGTTTGGGGATTGAGTGCAAGCAGGATTAAGTCCTGTGAAAGATATTGCATGATGAATTCCTGATTGAGGTATGCTGCGGTTTCTTTCAGCCCGTGCCAACGAGCACCATGATCGGGATTGTGGGCAGGTTGAAAACAATATGAACGACGAGACCGGGCCAGATCGAGCCGCTACGACGGAAGACCTCAGCGGTAGCGAGACCGGCCACAATGGCCGCCGGAAAGACAATGTTAATACCGTGCATGAGGGCAAAGATCACGGTGCTGCCCACCACCCCAGCGAACGAGCCATAGCGCAGCAGCGCGTTGGTGATGATGCCGCGATAGAGCAGTTCCTCGCCGAAAGGTGAGAAGACGGAGATCAATACTGTGGACAAAACCAGAGACAGTAACCCGCCGCGACCACCCTCTGCGTAAACATTCTGGACATTCTCCGTGTCCCCGGTGATCTGGATCCAGGCCATGATCGCCAGACCCTTGAGCACAAAGGCAACCAGCCCTACGCCAACACTGGTCAGAAGCCAGCGACTGGAGGTTCGGCGTACACCGAAGGCGCTCAGGGAACGGATCCGCAGCCGCGCGGCTGCCGTGAACGCGATGAGGGTGGCGATGCCGGTCCATGCAGTCAAGATCAGGCCGTGGACCACGGGGTCAAGACCGAGTTGCTTGAACAGCGAGACACCTCCGAACCCTACGATTAAATAGACGACGAGTCCGACGATAATCTCGGGCCAGCCCGGACGAGAGGTCTTGCTAGACCGAGCCGAGGACGCGGAAGGGGGCTTTTCCGACTCCCGCAGGTGATTTGAAGAAACACGAGGCATGATAATTGACTCCTTTTATTGGGTTGCTGACTTCAGTTGCTGATGGGTTCGGGATTTGCTGGGGTCACCAACGACCCTTCTGGTGGCTCTGAGAAACGGATTGGGGCGACTTCTGCTTGAACACCCCGTAGGCGATCGCCAGGAATATGGGTACTACAACCAGCATTGATAGCGCCGTGTAGGTTGCATGGAATTTGCTGATTGTGAATAGAGTCGGCGCGGTCACGGCGCTTTCGGCTACGCCTATCAAGAGATTGCCGCCGATGTTGTTCGCGAAGTGTGCGCCGATGGCGAGTTCGGTGGTTCCGTCAATCAACGAAACCACGGTCCATACTAGACCCGGAACGAGGAAGTAGTTGAAGAAGACCGTGAGCCAGCCGCCCACGCTCGCCTCCGGGTTGAGCAGGTGCGCCAGGGCGTAGATGTAGTGCTTGAATCAGGTTTCTCGTTGTTTTTGCTATTGTTTTCAGGGATCGACGGGGTCGCCGACGGCTCCACCAGTGGCTACGCGCACGGCATGAGCCATGTGCTTGATCGGGTTGCCGATAGAGGCGCGATCAGCTCCCGCCATAAGGGCGGCACTGACATCTTCACTAATGACGCGCAAGGCTGCGGTGGCAGTAGCAGCGTGCAGCCGCACCTCGATATCCTCAGATGGGCGGCGCAGGCGATCCGCAATGATCTCAGCCATCTCGCGCTCTATTCGATCATGAGTCATTAGCCAAGCCACACGGATATCCGGCTCTTTTTCAGCTAGCACGGTCATCTTGATCACGGCATCGTCGTAAGACTGCTGATCGGGATTCTTAGGGCGATTCGTTGCCCACTCGACGAGGTGATCTTCGAGGGAAACCTCCCGAGGCCAACGGCGCAACACCGCTACACACTCCTCAACATCCCGCGCCAAGACAGGTTCAGCACAGCTCTCCTTGTTGCGGAAGTACCGCCAGAGGGTACGTACCGAAATGCCTACTGCATTTGCGATTTGCTCACCGCTCGTGGCAGCGACACCGTGTTCCCAGAACAAATGCGCCGCCGCCCGCGAAATCTCCAGACGCATCCTCTGTTGCCGCCGCTCACTCATCCCCCCTGATTTGCGATCGTTCGTCGTGTCACTGTCACCATCACTCCTTATAGCTATCTTTACTTTCAATACTTGTCATTAAATGCCAAGTTGACACTAAGTGACATCTATCCCAAGAGGTAGCTTTGCCGACAGTATTGAACTTAGGACTGATGCTTCTGTGCGAGATTGTGATGGCAGCCTATTCTCTTTGACTTTTGAGCAGTTTGCAAAATACAAACTACTTCCCAAATTTGCTGCATCAATTCAGAATATACATTATTGAAGTTTATAACCATATCCTATCTGACAGTATAATAAGTTCCAACGCTCAACATATTCAGATTCTTACAATGATTTATCAGATTCTTATGATAAAGTGCGAACCTGAAGAAGGTGTGACTCCAGTAAATCGCTTAAATTGTTGCGTCAAATGGCTTTGGCAAGAGTTACCCACTTGTAAAGCAATATCAGCAATCGCCAAATCAGTTTTTGACAGCAGCACTTTTGCCTGTTGAACTCGTTGTTGAATTACGTACTGATGGGGAGAAATACCTGTAGTATGTTTGAATAAGCTAGCTGTTAGGAGTGGGGCTAATATTGAGAACTCCTGCAATTTCTCCCAGTGATAAATCTCGGTCAAGGTAAGTGTGAATATAGTCAATTGTCTGCTGCAACTGAGTACGAGTTAAGCTTTTTTTCTCAGATGTAATAGTTTGGGTTACACTAGAATAGTGTCGCAGCATATGAATGATTAAAACTTGAGTTAATGATTCGATATATAATCGCTTTATAATACCACCTGATATCATTAGAGGTTTATTCAATCCTTGGCTGAGTTCGCTTGTTCTAAAAAGGCTACCTGTTACAGATTTTGTCTTCAGCATTTGACTTCCCGATTATTATAATCTGATTTTTTTTGCCTGATTATGTGGCATAAATTCATTTTAGGTTCCATCAGCCTCTATATGAATATACAAACCTTGCAGATAATTGCCTAATCCTCTCAAGCAAGGGCTATAATTAGCGTATGAAAAGTGTTACATCGGTCACGAATACAACAACATGACGAGCAAAACACTGAACTATCAAACCGCGCTCTACGCTTCTTCTAGCCAAGAGACTTTGCCATCGCAGCAACGCTTCGCTATCGACAAATGTGAAGAATTGGCGGCATTAGTAGATCGGTACACTGACGACAAGGGAGACGGAGTCCATGCAACCGCGATTGATCCCTTAGTCCTAGTGCGAAATTGTGATAATTGTACAACAACACAGGCGGTTAACGAACCACTTTTCGCCATTGTGGTGCAGGGCAAAAAAAAAGTTTCGATTAATGAGGAAACCTTTTGGTATGGTATGGCTCAGTACCTGCTTGTTTCGGTAGATTTGCCACTAAGTGTATGTATGCTGGAGGCAACACCTAATCAACCTTATTTAGGATTTAAGCTAAATTTAGACCATGCCGAACTCTGTGACATCATTGCTCAAACCCATCCGAATATTAGTAAAAAAGAAAACGCAGTGAGAGGATGGTTCGTCAGTGACGCGGATCCATCCTTAATTGATTGCACCATCAGGCTGACAAAGCTTTTAGATACACCGCAGGATATCCCGTTCTTAGCACCGATGATCATCCGCGAAATCTATTACCGTCTTCTAATGGGTGAGCAAGGCGAAGCGGTTCGTCAAATTGCCACCTCTGGTAGCAACATGCAGCGCATTGCTGAAGTTATTAAACGGATCAAAGTAGATTTTGCAAAGCCACTGCGAGTTGAAGAGCTAGCTAAACAAGCAAATATGTCTGTTGCATCATTCCATCGCCACTTCAAGGCAGTTACCTCAATGAGTCCACTGCAATATCAAAAACAGTTGAGACTTTTGAGCGCGCGTCAGATGATGCTTGCCGAAACTGTTGATGCAACCCAAGCTGCCTATCGGGTCGGGTACGAAAGTACTTCGCAGTTCAGTCGCGAATATTCCCGCATGTTCGGGGCGCCACCAATGCGTGACATTGAGCGGTTACGATAATCAAGCTTTGAAATATATTGCCTAGTACAACTAACTGCTAACAAGAGACTCAAGACTTGAGCTAAATCTGTTACGCTACCAAATTTTGTATAAATTAGTGATGTTTTAAAACAAAATAAGTAATTATATTGAGTCAAACTCGAAATTTTATTAATTTGTATATAAATTTACAATATACTATTTTTGTTTTTGTGCGCTATTGGCGCACAAACAGGTTTAACCTTTTGGTTGAACTATGATTTCACTAACATCCACATCTTCTGGCTGCTCAATTGCAAAGGCAATTGCACGCGCGATTGCGTCTGCTGGGATGATTAACTCGCGAAATTTTGCTACCCACTGTGCCGCCTCAGCGTCGGTGGTAGTGCTAGCAAGTTCAGACTGGGTAGCTCCGGGTGAAATGACCGTAACACGGATGTCCGTTGATTCCTGTCGCAGTCCCTCCGAGATTGCAGAAACTGCGAACTTAGTGGCGCAATAAACCGCAGCATTAGGAAAAACAGTATTTCCTCCAATCGAAGATAGATTTACAAACTGTCCAGATTGTTGCTGCTTAAAAATAGGAAGGGCAACGGCAATGCCATGAAGTACGCCACGAATATTCACATCAATCATGCGGTTCCACTCGTCGATCTTCAACATCTCTAGCTTAGAGAGTGGCATTAAGCCAGCATTGTTGACGACGACATCAATACGACCAAACTGATGTTTTGCAAAATCTACAAAGGCTTGCATATCTTCAAGGCTGGTAACATCAAGCGCGCGATATTCTGCTACACCACCTTTTTTGCGGATTTCGGAGACAATTGCTTCAAGTTTATTGGTGCGCCGTGCCCCCAATACAACCCGTAAGTTTTTGTGAGCAAGTAACCTAGCAGTGGCTTCACCAATGCCGCTACTGGCACCTGTAATCAGCACAACTTTTTGAGTGTTTTTGTTTTTAATCATGAGACTATATCTCCTTACTAATTTCGAGAAAAAATCGATACTAATGATTTACTTTCATCATGTCTTCACATATAGTTTGCAGTTTTGCTTGAATAATTAACGCTTCTAATTTAATTTTTTCAGCCTGATTCGTGGCATAAGTTCATCGTAGACTTAATCAGCTTTTGCATAAATACACAAACCTTGCAGATGATTGCCTAATCCTCTCAAATAAAGCGAAGATGTCTTTTTGCTGGCGCCAATAATAATAGATAGCAGTCTTAAATCATTCGTATTGAAATATAAAAAATAAATCCCTATCTACAACTAATGGTTTGTGTTAAAAGTTTTTGTGTATTCCCGTAGCCAAGTTTCTCTAGCCAGCAGCGGCTTTGGGATCTCCGCCCCGTCGCATCTAACACCAAATCGGCGTTTAGTGTTGATCACGAGAATTCCCTCGCACATAGAGCATGTCATTAATCGAACTACTGCCACCCAAGACTTTGCCAGCGGAATAAAACATTTTGCGGTCATCGAGGTATGGTTCTGGTTTAGAGAAATAGCCCCAGTCTACCTCGGAACAGATTAATTTTAGATATTCTGCTGGAATTTGAATCTCCGGTTTTGTATCCGGATTTCCAGCTTCTAGCAACAATACAGTTGTTTGGCGGTCTTTGGTCAGACGATTGGCAACAACGCAACCTGCCGAACCTGCACCAATTACAACGTAGTCATATTGAGTCATCGAATTAGGATTCTAAAATGGCAAGTCTTAGATGTAGACTTTCGTAAAAAATCGGTATCCGTTAAACCCGCTGAAGGACAAGGTAGTGTATTTTGGCGTGGTGGTAGTGGCAGAGTTCATACTAAAGTCTTACAACGTATGCGTCGCGTATTGTGCGAAGATACTGAATATAGCTATTTACAAGCAAATGCTTTAAAGCGATTAAAACAAGTACGCGAACTAGTACAAAACTTGGGTTTGGATGAGAACTATATTGTGCGATTACCTTCATGCAAATGTGTAATATTTCCTTGGTTAGGAACAGCAGGATTTAAAACTTTAGAAAGAATGCTGAATACTTTTTGCCGTGAATCGTTAGAAATAAAAAGCATTGGTGGTTCGTGTCCATACTATATTACAGTTAGATTACCCAGAGATAAAGTAGAGAATCTTGAACCGGAGATAACTTCGTTATGTACACAGCGTATAATACCCGAACACCTGGTAAGCGAAGCAGAGGCGCCTCAGCTTCAAAAATACGATGAGTACATACCTTACCCGTTACTAAGAAAAGCATTCGTCCATGATTATCTAAATTTAGATGAAGTTAAATTATAATAATGAGGAAAAATAAATGCTAAAACCTAAAACTCACGCTCAAAAATATGCTCAAGAACTACTTGTTAAATGGTTAAGAAACGAAGCAGAGTTTGTTGGATACGATAATTACGTCAAAAGTAATTTATTACCTGCAATTAGTTGGCGTGTCAATAGAGGGGAACCATTTTGGGGAGTTTTTCCAGACTATCCAATTACAACAAAAGGGAATGAAGCTTGTGAGCCAGTATGGGATGAATATGTTTCAAACTCTGAGCTAATAAGACCTGATGGAATACCTACTTTAAATGAATTGTGGGACTATGGGCTAGAACTTGAAACAATGTTTGATATTGCAATTCAACATAAAGGATTTATAAAAATAATTATTTTCTTAGATGATATTTCTGAAAATGCAATAAATGCCCTTAAATCTAGTAATGCATCCGAGATTGTAATAGTCAAATCTATGGATGTATTAAATCAACCATTAACACTTGGGGGTCACGACCTTAGAGAAATACCAGGTCTATTTGTAGATAAAACTACGTTGTAACACACTAGAGTCATTTTATACTAAAATTGACTTTATTTACTGAATTTGCATAACGGCAACTAATTCAATCTGTGATTCTTTTAGCTCAACCGTATCTTGGGGAATCAATCCTTCCACACTGTACCCATTTTCTTGACCATCCGTCATTGGATAGGACTCGACAATAACCCCCTCGACACCCTTTTGAAGACCGTATTCAGGCAAATCCACTTGTAAAACAACCTGCGCGAACAAAGGAAACTTTGTCATTGTTTTTCTCCTAATTTGGAAATAGTGTAACAAATTTAGTTGAACCAGAGGTAACAATCCAAATTGTTTTAACTGACAAAACAACACCATTTCTACCCGTCAAAGTTCCAATAATTTCTTATTTCTGCCCGTAGGGAGTGTTTTGAGTGGGTGTTGCTTTTAAAGGTAGAATTTGTTCCCTGATATCTTGCTCAAGTTGTTGCCAGTTTGCCAATGTGTAACCAGCAGTAGCTCAAAACTGAGATTTATCATCTTTAGGGAGTAAAACTAGCAAATATTGTGTCAGTTTTCTTTCGTCAATTACTGCGCTTGCATTAAGATACACTAGTATTTACTCCCCAAAGCTATTTACTAATTTTACAGAGTTTTTCGAGCAATTTTTCTCTAATGCTCATCTGCTCTACAATTTATTTCTGCTCGAAGTGCAGATGCTAAAGTAGACCAAGTGTCAACTTCGTCGTCATCAGAGTTTTTTTGCCACTGCAATAACTCATTATGAGCTTCGTCGAACAGTATGGTAGCTTTTGACAGAGACTGCTCGTCAGTTGTATCCATAGAGATATTTATGGACGCTTCGGTTATTTCCCCTGTTCCTGCGGTGGTCGCATCCATCGAGATTGTTACGGGCGCCTCCGTAGTTTTTTCTAATTCTGGGGTAGCTGTTTTTCTTGTTGTAGACTTTGCCAATGGTGGTATCCAGACTATTTTGCTTTTGGATGTAATGTTACTTTATCGTGGTTCATTTTTTGACATCTCAAAGCATAATTTTGTGAACTGAAAAGCCACCTGTAAACAAGTCGATTCATGTAAGTACAGGCGCCAATGTTTAAATGTTGATTGGTAATCTGATTACTTTTATTCATTTTTATGGTGTTGCATAAACCATTAAAAGCAAACATGTAAGTCAGTAAATATAAGGGGAGGTTCACCTTGAAAACTGAACAATATGAAGACGTTATAAAGTTCTGGTTTCCCAACCAAGTAAGCGATGATACTGGGGCGATGGTTCGTCAGTGGGAATGGTGGTTTCGTGGGGGTGGAGATGCCTATATAACCGAGCATTTTTCACTGCTACTGGAACAAGCTACGCAAGGTGAACTCGGCGCCTGGTCAAGTGAACCACGGTCACGACTCGCGCTTATTATTATCCTCGACCAGTTCTCACGAACTATTTATAGGGGAACTGCTCAAGCATTTGCACAGGACGAAATAGCTTGCGCGCTGACTCTTGAAGGAATCGACGTTGGTCACTATGCTGCTCTTAAAACACCTTGGGAGAAGACCTTCTTTTTACTGCCACTAGGACACTCTGAGGATATCAGAAACCTAGAGTTGGCAATTAAGCTTGCAGATGAACTTGTTTATGAGGCACCACACGAATATCGGGCTTTGCTAGAGTTTTCCTCCTCCCAAGCGCGCGGACATCGGGACGTGATTGCACGGTTCGGGCGCCATCCTCATCGTAACGAAATATTAGGGCGCCAATCAACCCCCGAAGAACTTGAGTACCTTGATAAAGGAGAGTTCGTACATAGGCGCCTTTTTCCGTCCCACCTGTCGCAATTTCTCTCCAACACTTGAAGCTTCTGGTTAACTCAGTACCAAGATTCCCGACTTCGGAATGCGGTTGTCGGGAATCTGAGAGCGAAAATCTTAGGCAAGCACGAATTCATTCGCAGTAAATTGCGTTTGGTTGGCAACATCCGTTTGATTTATGAGATTGCCAAGGACACTGAATTGACCTCTGTCACTAAGGTCTGTAGAGAACACAACTCTCGAAAAGCCTAATGTGGTATTAAAGTAAACAAACAGACCAGCATCAGCTGTAATTGCGTTGTTATCTGCAATAGCTTGT
The DNA here is from genome assembly GCF_003991905.1 of Dulcicalothrix desertica PCC 7102. Classification (GTDB taxonomy): domain Bacteria; phylum Cyanobacteriota; class Cyanobacteriia; order Cyanobacteriales; family Nostocaceae; genus Dulcicalothrix; species Dulcicalothrix desertica. The sequence goes on from NZ_RSCL01000006.1 coordinate 28,952, forward strand.
GCAGCGGCGCCAGCATTAGCAAAACCATCCTGTAGTACTATTAAATTGCTGTCACCGGACAGTTGACCGCTAATGCCTGTTTGGAAACTAAGATTGTTAATGCCAAGCTTATCGCTACTGAAGAACAGCCGGTCTTGCCCAATTTGAAAATCAGTAAGCACATCTGGTGGATTTGCTGTACTTCCTACAAAAGGGTCATCAGAGAAAAAGAAGATATCATTACCCGTACCACTAATAAGCCTGTCTACACCGCTACCACCATCGAGGAAGTCGTCACCAGCCCCACCAGAGATCAAGTCATTACCATTATCACCAAAAACACTGTCGTTACCTGAAGCAGCGAAGAGAAAGTCATTACCTCCAAAACCTGAAATATTGTCATCATCTGGAGTCCCGATCAGAATATTAGTATTTGCATTACCTGTTAGAATTGCCATTTTATTTTCCTCAAAACTTAGGTTTGATTATTCTTGTTACCGACCTTGCCTACCAGTCTTTGGTGGTGGTGAGGGTGAGCGGGGAGTGCGCGAATTTTTTTGGCGACTGTAGGCAGGATTGATTATACATTGCGTCTCTAAGGATACAATGTCTCATCTATTTTGGACGAATATCTCGATACATACACTTAACTTTAGTTAAGTCGTGAGTAGTAAATTAATAAAAATTGTAAACACTATCTTGAGCATTATACCAATTTAATATGAAGCTGCAAATAATTAAATCCCCCCCTGCCCCCCTTAATAAGGGGGGAGTAAGAGTAATAAAGCGCATCTTCATATAGAAATGGTATTAGAGCATTAACACTAGTGGCGCCTGCATTGTTATTTAGTTTTATTAAGACCTAGCTCATGTTTTAACAATTAATGTACAGTTGAGTCAAAGCTGCTGTGTCAAAGAATGAATTTGCTTTTACGCGATATTAAGTGCGCGTCAGGTTTTTGTGTTTGTAACTGACTGAATTGTCATCATTATTGATGCTATTCAGTTTGAGATAATATTTTCTGTTGTGATTATACTGCACTCTTGTTGCTTTGCTTTTTGCTGGTTGTAAATGTAGCAGTTTGAATGAAAAAGGAGCCTAATTATGAGTACTAACACCGCATTACAAGATTTTGAAAAATATATACCTCTTGTGGGAGATGTAAATACCAAAACGACCTTAGCTTACAAAACTACTCGTGGAGCGGTACAGGTCGTGAATACAATACAAATGGCAGTAGCAGAAGCTTATATTAATGGATTAGAGGTTCCTGATTCGGTTTTGCAAGGACTTTTTGATACCTGTATGCCTATATTCTTTAAATATTTTCCCTCTTTGCTTGCACCTTATGAATGGGTACTAAAAGAAACTGAGCATATCGCCGAAGAATCACAGGAGCTAATGAAGGTTCAATATGATTTGCCTCAAACGATGCTGAATACAATGTTAGGCGAGAGTAAACTGATTTATCCTAAGTATAGTATGGGATTGTGGGAAAAAGGAGCATTAAACCTTGAGCAATCTCAGATTCAAATGATTGACGATGTAATTGAAAAGTTAGATATCAAGGACGGAGACGAAATATTAGATTTTGGATGTGGTTGGGGATGCGTTCCCAATTATATTCTTTCTAAGTTCCCGAATGTCAGGTTCACGGGTTTAAATTTAAGCCACGAGCAATGTGAATATATTCGACATAAGATGCAAGATTCTGAAAGCTACCTCAGTTCAGGTCGATTTACTTTATATGAAGGCAATTTAAATGATGCTAAATTTGAGACAAAGTTTGATAAAATTCTTTCGATTGGAGTTTTTTGTCATGTCGGAAATTTAACAAAATCTTTTGAAAAACTAGCTTCTTTACTCAAAGATAATGGAAAAGTTTTTATTCACATAATTACAGTCCGTACTCCAAACAATATATCCAGCGTTTATACACACAAGTACATTTTTCCCCAAGGTCGTTACTGGAACTACGATGCAATTCCCAGCCATGACAAAGACTTGAAAACAATCCAAAAATGGTATCTCAACGGCTTTAATTACTCTAAAACATTTGCTACCTGGCTTATTAATTTTGACAAGAGTCAGGCAATAGTAAAAGATTTAAACTATGGTATGGAATATGCCAAGTTTCGCAGGATATGGAGATTCTATTTAATCTGGTTTTCACGCAATTTCGCTAGTTGTGATGGTGAATATAATGGTAATGGTCAATATTTAATGACTCACGCTTCTTAAAATCCTGTCTGCTCAACTTAAAGAAGAGTGAGTATTCATCGCATTACATATAGGTTTCTGAACTTAATTCTCTGGGCAAGTAATAATGCATCCTTTTGGCCATACTGATAACAAATCCTCTCGTACCCAACCAGCAGCATTATTAGGGAACTGAACACGATACCAGCGGTATGAATCATACTCTTTGAATGATTCGGAGACCGTTACCAAATCGCCCTCTAGTCCGTAGTGCAAAATTTTACTCTGTAAGCTAGGCGCCGAGCGCACGTTAATTTTATCCCCGCGATTGCCCGTTAACGTTGCATAACTCTTGCTACTCGGCTTAAATGAGACTAAATTGCTTCGTATCCAACCGTCTGGTGTTCCTTCTACTCCTGGTCGCACATAATACCAGTAATTGCCATCATTTCCCACCCTAATATTCAAAACCTCGACATTACTGCCCGGTGGTAATACGGACAATACAGTTGCTGTTAAAGAGGCGCCTGTTCGCAGATTGCTATCGGTCGTCAAGGTTGCCGGACGTGCCATACTAGGTAATGTCCCAGCTATCAATGTTCCAAAACTCAATAATGCCACCGTCAACTTTGTCATTAAACCCATAACTTCTCCACTCATACAGTTATAAATCAAGAATAAAATTTAACTTGAACCAATTTGGCTTAAGTGTAAATACAGTGGCTATTGAAGATTTTCCGGAATTGCGAATATAGCACCTTAAGAGTTTATTCGTGGCGCCTATTAAATATGAAGGACAGGCTAGAAGCCTATCCTACAGGGAAAATACAATTTTGTAGTGAACTATGCTACAGTATTCACACACGAGAGAACTGCTTTTATGATTTTTCCACCCTGGTAAGCTGCTAGAAAATTATTCAGCAAGCAATTCGCTTTACTTTTAAGGCGAACATTTTGCTCATGGATTCCCCCTCCTTTGAACCAACCTTGTAAGGATTTTGCGTTGGTATCAAATTTTGAGGATGGGAGAATTACAATATGCCATTAAATGGTAAAAACAAATTTACTAAGAATGTAGTTTTACTAACCTTCACATTCTTAGTTATTGAGTTATTAGATGAACTTGTTGATGGAGTACGCGGCGCCGCATGGCCCTTGATTCGTAATGACTTGCATCTTTCTTATGTACAAGTCGGGATGTTACTTACAATACCTAATACCATTAGTAGCTTGATAGAACCAATTCTGGGGATACTGGGGGATATTGGTAAGAGGCGCCAGCTTATCTTGGGTGGAGGTGTAGTTTTTGTTATATCTTTGCTGCTAGTTTCCTTTAACCAGAACTTTTCACTGTTACTCGCAGCATTTGTACTATTTTATCCAGCTTCAGGCGCCTTTGTGAGTCTTGCCCAAGCGACTTTGATGGACATTGAACCTACACGACATGAACAAAATATGGCACGTTGGACATTGGCAGGTTCTGTTGGAAATGTAATTGGCCCGTTGATTTTAGGTTGTACTGTGGCATTACATCAAAGTTGGCGAAGTGCGTTTTTAGTATTGGCAGTATTAACACTGTTAACATTGGGGTTGCTGTGGAATCCAATTAGAAATTTGCCTGCATCAAAACAAGTTAATGAACCAACACATAGTTTTAATTCAGGGATAAGCAATGCTTTTGAAGCCTTAAAGCAGTGTGAAGTAATACGTTGGTTAACTTTACTACAGTTTTCTGACTTAATGCTTGATGTTTTACGTGGCTTTTTAGCATTGTACTTTGTTGATGTGGTTGGTGCAAACAATACACAGGCAAGTTTTGCTGTAACTGTATGGTTAGGAGTAGGATTACTGGGAGATTTTTTAATCATTCCTTTACTAGAACGAGTGCGAGGATTAGATTATTTGAGATTTAGCGCCATAATTGTCTTGTGTCTTTACTCATCTTTTTTGGTTGTACCAAATATAAATGTCAAATTTACAATTCTTGGCTTGCTGGGTTTTTTCAACGCTGGTTGGTACTCTATTCTTAAAGGGCAATTATATACAGCTATGCCAGGACAAAGCGGTACAGTAATGACGCTAGATAATTTGTTTGGTTTAGTTGGTGGTTTTATGCCATTAATTCTTGGGTTACTAGCTAATCAATTTGGTTTGCAGAACATTATGTGGCTTTTACTTGCGGCGCCACTAGCATTGCTAATGGGAATTTAAAAATAGGTTCATTCCATACGTGTAGAGATTCAACATGTTTAGTCTCTACATTGTTAAAATACTTATGTGTACTCAAAGGGTAAATATTATGTTAAGTTCACTCCCAAATAGTATTACTAGCCCTGCTTGGTGGCAGCTTATAAATTGGATTGGCGACCCAATTGGATTTCAGCAAAGATATAGTCAAAAGTATGGAGATATTTTTTCCATGCATTTGAGTGGAATGGGGTCTTATGTAATTATTGGCAATCCTCAAGCTATTCAAGAAATTTTCAATCAAGATTCTAAATTTGATATTGGTCGTGGCAATGACCTTGCAATGCCTCTCATCGGGCAAAATTCCTTAATGTTAATGGATGGTGGGCGCCATCGACGAGAACGAAAATTATTAATGCCTCCTTTTCATGGAGAAAAACTACAAGTTTATGCAAAACAAATTTGCTTAATCACAGAGCAGATTGCCAGCCATTGGGAAGTAGGTCAAACATTTATAACTCGCTCTGCCATGCAGAAAGTTAGTTTAGAAGTGATTTTACAAATTGTCTTTGGTTTAAGTCAAGGGGAACGCTATGAACAACTTCAACCTCTACTCACAGCTTGGCTTGATATGACTGATTCTCCTCTGCGCTCTAGTATGTTATTTTTACGCTTTTTACAAAAAGATTGGGGAATGTGGACTCCTTGGGGGCAAATGAAACAAAGACAACGTCAGGTTCATAATTTGCTCCAAGCAGAAATTACAGAGAAAAGAACAAAACAAGATAATTACGGCAGTGATGTTTTAAGTTTGATGATGGCAGCAACGGATGAGAATGGACAAGCGATGAGCGATGAGGAATTAAAAGATGAGTTGCTCACAATTTTATTTGCTGGGCACGAAACTACTGCAACAACATTATCGTGGGCTTTCTATCAAATTCACCGACATCCTGATGTTCTAGAAAAGTTGCAGCATGAACTGGAAAGTTTAGGGAATAATAATAACTTAATGGAAATTAATCAACTTCCTTATTTAACAGCAGTTTGTCAAGAAACGTTACGGATGTATCCAGTACTTCCAATATTGTTCCCACGCATTACCAAATCATCTATGAAGATTGCCGGCTACGAGTTTGATGCAGAAACTACCTTTTTAATAAGTAATTATCTCGTGCATTATCGGGAAGATTTGTATCCTGATGCTAAACAGTTTAAACCAGAACGTTTTTTTGGGCGCCAGTACTCACCTGTGGAATACTTGCCTTTTGGTGGTGGAAGTCGGCGATGTTTGGGATATGCTTTAGCTCAACTAGAAATGAAATTAGTCCTAGCAACAATTTTATCAAAGTATCAGCTTGTTTTAGCAGAAGATAAACCTGTTATAATGCAACGTCGTGGTTTTACCCTTGCTCCAAAAGGAGGCGTGCGAATGATGATAGCTGGAAAACTTAAGTAAGGCCGTTAAAACCCGATAACATGAAAAGTCAGGTTACAAATTTATGCATAAAGGAATCCGTTTATTTCTCGACACTGCCGATACACAACAGTGGGAACATTGGTTGCCAACAGGGCTATTTTACGGAGTAACGACAAATCCAATGCATGTTGGAACGCTCTCAAGTTACCTGTAGTGTTGAGCAGTTAAAGGCTTTAGCTAACCAAGCGTTTGCTCTAAAAGCTAAAGAAGTTCAACTTCAAACCTGGGGGACTACAGTTGATTCATTAGTAAAAACGGGTAAGCTATTAGCAGAAATAGATGAACGTGTTGTAGTTAAGGTGCCAATTACCAAAGTTGGAACCGAGGCAGCAAGTAAGTTAATTGCAGAAGGGATTCGAGTTACTCTAACAGGAGTTTATGCTATTCATCAAGTTTTAATAGCAACCGCAAGTGGCGCCGATTATGTTGCACCCTATTTAGGTAGAATTAATGATTTGGGACGTAATGGACTTGAAGATTTGGCAGCAATGCAATTAGCAAATGTCGGTGTTGGTGGCGCCACTCGAATTTTGGTTGCTAGCATTCGCAGTGTAGATGATATTGTATTGCTCGCAACTCAAGGCTTAGATACATTCACGTTTTCACCCTTAAAGACCTGCATTATAGTATTAATTTACTTTTCAATATTTCTGTTTTGCTTTCGCATACAACCCATTCCTAAAACGCCAAAAAGTAATACTTGTGCTAGAAGGAAATTAGGTTCTGGAACTGATATTGATTTTAATGAAGCTGTTCCTCTATATTGAACAGGAACATTTATATTCTCATCAGCACCTGGCAAGCTTGCTGCGATACCAGAACCAGAGAAAGTTTTGCTAAGGCTAAAATTTGGTTTACCTTGAGAATCTAAAGTGATTATACCCGAAAGTTTTTGGGCTTCTGTATGTTCAAAAGAATATTCGTCACTCTCATCACCGCTAAATCCTCCCGTCGTAATGTTGGTGTCAGCTAAAAAGCTGTATCTTTCTGGACTATCAGTTGGTAATACTTGAACGTTTTGAAGGATTCCAGAACCAAAAAGTTGCGCTGATATTGGATTGGAATCAAATGCTGTTTTTAAATCTACCTGTTGATAAACTTTATTATTATCAAAATCAAATTCTTCAAATGAGTTACCATTATTGGAAGTATCTAATGTAGCTGGGAAATTACTGATAAATCCGGGAACATCAGCTTGAAGTTCATAGTTAGTAAAATCCACTCTATGTTTCCCCGATAACTGAAAAGCATCTACTTTTAAGTTAGTGCATAAAGATAGTAGAAATGCACTAGATACAACCTTGATAAAAATGTTATTACGCATTTAGTTTTTCCTAAGTTTTATTAAAAAGAAACAATTCCAGATTTTATTGCAGTGAGTACTGCCTGTGTTCGGTCATTAACCTCCAATTTATCTAAAATCTTGGTGACATGAAATTTAACAGTCCCCTCAGTAACATATAGAGTTGTTGCAATTTCGTGATTTCTCTTGCCATTAGTAATGAGTTGAAGTATCTCTAACTCGCGCGTACTCAATCTAGGCTTTTTCATCCATTCCTTCAGCTTGGTAGCTACAATCGGTGAAATGTAACTTTTTCCACTGGCAACAGCACGAATCGCGCTCTTGATTGCCTCCGGTTCACTGTCTTCGTGTAAATACCCTTTGGCGCCTGCTTCTATGCCACTATAAATATCTTCCTTACTATCGTAGTTAGTTGAAATAAGAATATTTGCACTATCAAATTTAGTGAGAAAAGTTTGAATTGTAGCTACACCTGAAAGCTTGAGCAGCCGTAAATTCATAACTGAAACATCAGGTTGCTGTTGGCAGAAAATTTCTTTTGCCTCCCATGCGTTGCTAGCTTGCCCAATAACAGTCATATCTGACTCACGCTCGATTATTGACGCTAAACCTAGCCTGACCATTGGATAGTCACAAGCTACCATGATACGGATACACTTCGATTTACTCATAACCCTTATTTCTAAAAATTACAGCTAAAAATCACAGATTTATCGCTCAATCCTTGAGTTTTGTTTTTGTCAAGCTTTAGCATCTCAAGGCTTTACTGTGTTGAGTATAAAATTGCAGCGTTTTTATGTACTAACGTGAGAATATTCTTACCCCCAGAACTCACTAATTGGAAGTATATCAATAAAGATGATGAGACTTATTCGCTAATTCTTCGGGCGAAGGGTAGGAAGATGTTCGTAAAAGTTCGCGCGCCGAAGCTTACTGTTGTTCCCTGCTGTTGTTAAATAAGAAGTAGGTTAGTTGCCAGGGACAATTTAGCAACCACCCGATCTTCTTTCGTAAACATATGAGAATAACACCTTCTGCCTATAGAAAATCTTTATGATTTATAAGTTAATTTCTACATTTAGCAGGATTTGTAAAATTTTAGCAGGATTTGATATAGGAAATATACCGTGCAACTGCTAAGTTATAGCTACTCATTGTTTGTTTTAGCCATGACGCTTGAAGAAGCTCTTGCCATTATCACGGCAGTTTTAGCCCCTCGCTTTCTCAGCGAACTACAAACTAATGTTTTTCGAGGCGCCTTCCTTGGACAGTCGTATCTTAAGATGTCGCGCTCCCTAAATCACAAAGAGGGTTACATCAAAGACGTTGGCGCCGAACTTTGGCAATTACTTACAGAAGCATTAGGAATTAAGGTAACAAAACTCAATTTGCATGAGGCTTTAACGCAATATGTGCTGCAATTGCGTGACAATAAGGCATTTTCTAGTAGCAAACGTGTGGACTGGGGAGAAGCACCTGATGTTAGCCAGTTTTATGGACGCGACCCACAGTTAGCTCTTCTCGAACAGTGGGTGATTATTGACCGTTGTCGATTGGTTGCAATTGTTGGTATGGGTGGTATTGGCAAAACTCGACTCGCAACTCGACTGGCACAACAGATTGCCTCACAATTTGAGGTTGTTGTTTGGCGCTCGTTAAGACAGGCGCCACCCCTTATTAATTTTCTGACTGAGTTAATGCAGGTAATGGCGCCATCCCAATTGCTGGTTCCTAGGCTTGACTTGATGATGCTTGAGTTGCTGGAGCAGTTGCGCTCTTCACGCTGCCTGCTGATTTTAGATAATATTGAAACGGTTTTGTCTAGTAGCGAATTGGTGGGTACTTACCGACCAGGTTACGAAGACTATGGGTGGTTGTTTCAACAATTGGGAGAAGGACAACATCAAAGTACTATATTATTGACGAGTCGCGAAGTACCATCAGAAGTTGCCATTCAGCAAGGAATAAATGTACCTATACGATTGCTGCGATTGGAATCTTTGTCAATTGAGGAAGGAGAAATACTTCTAGCGGCGAAGGGATTGACATTAAGCGCTCCTCAACCACAAGTACGGCAACTAATAGAGTTATATCAAGGTAATCCACTAGCGTTGGAAATTGTCGCGGCGCCGATAAAAGACTTATTTGATAGCAATATTGCAGCCTTTTTAGCCCAAGAGACTCTGTTATTTAAAGACATTCGTAGCTTGCTAACACAACAGTTCAATCGTCTCAGTTCGTTGGAGAGGCAAATAATGTACTGGTTAGCCATTAATCGGGAACCCGTAACAGCAGCACAACTACAAGCAGATTTATTGCCCTCCATTTCTTTGGTCGAGTTGCGAGATGGACTCTTTTCATTAGACCGCCGCTCATTGATTGAAAAAATCAGACCGACTTCAGTAAAAACTACAGCGCTGATGAATTTGAATGATATTAGTTATACTCAGCAACCTGTGGTCATGGAATATTTCATCGAAAAATTGATTGAACAGGTTTGCCAAGAAGTAGAGCTTGCCCAGATTGATTGCCTTAGAAGCCATGCTTTACTAAAAGCGCAGGCAAAAGATTATGTGCGAGACGTTCAAATGCGGTTGATTGTGCAACCTATATTAGCGAGATTGCTAGAAACGCAAGGAGGTAGTGAAAACCTCAAGCATCTGCTGCTGCAATTGCTTCAAATTCAGCAACACTCCGCACGATTGCAGCCAGGGTACTTTGCTGGAAATGCTATTAATCTGCTGGTTGCTCTTGGAGCTTCTTTAAATTATCTGGATTTTTCAAACCTGGCAATTTGGCAAGCAGACTTCGCTTTGTTGAATTTGCACTCTACAAATTTCAGCCATGCGGATTTGAGCCATTCTACTTTTACGCAATCGATTAGCGGTGTTTTGTGCGTTGCTTTTAGTCCTGATGGTAAAAACATTGCCACGAGTCACGATAACGGTGAAATCTGCGTGTGGCAAGTAGATTCGGGACAACAAATTACTGCATTTAGGAAGATGGCTACTTGGAGCAACTCGCTCGTATTCAGTCCGGATGGTGAAACTTTAATTGTTTGCAACCAAGACGGAATTATTAGACTGATGCATATTCCATCTGGAACAGTGCGAAGCGAACTACATGGGCACACTGGTGCAGTTTTGAGTGTTGCTCTTAGTACTAGTGGGCGCCTGCTTGCAAGTGGAGGCGAAGACTTAACAATTAAAATTTGGGATATGCAAACGCTTAAGTGCTTGAAAACCCTAAGAGGACATCAGGGTTGGATAGGAGCAATTAGCTTTGACACGAATGCTAAAACTTCAACACAGAGCTATTCGCTAGCAAGTGGAGGTAGCGATTGTGTCATCCACTTATGGGATGTTCAATCAGGGGAAATATTGCGAACATTAACGGGACATAAGCAAGGCATATTAGCTGTGGTATTGCCCCATGATGGTCAAACTATTGCTACAAGTAGTCTTGATGGTACGATTCGCTTATGGGATGCTCTAACAGGTCAAGAAATTGCAGCTTGGTTCGGACACAACAATGCTGCAGCCTGGACGCTTGCCTTTAGTCCCGATGGTCAAACTTTAGCCAGCGGCAGTGAAGACAAAACGATTAAGCTGTGGGACGTTAAAACGAAGCTTTGTTATCGCACGTTACTAGGGCATACTGGTGTGGTGCAATCAATCGCATTTAGCCCTTCAGGACTTATGCTAGTTAGTGCTACCCTCAACCAATCAATCCGCCTCTGGGATGTACATACTGGGCAATGTCTGAAAACCTGGCAGGGCTACTCCAAAACGGTCGTTAGCGTAGTATTTCATCCTTCAAAGCGAATGCTGGCAAGCTCTCATGGCGATAAAACTTTGCGGTTGTGGGATGTGCAAAGCGGAAATTGTTTGAGTTGTTTGATTGGACACACTGACCGTATTTCCCATGTAGCTTTTAGTCCAGATGGTCAACTGCTAGCAAGCGCCAGTTTCGATACTACTGTCCGCCTGTGGGATGTGCAGACTGGTAACTTTTTACGCGCGTTCCGTACCCCTAGCTGGGTTAATTCAGTTGCCTTTAGTGCTTCGGGATTGATGCTCGCGAGTTCTGGGATTGATCGAGTTGTGCGCCTTTTTGATGTGCAAACTGGGCAATGTCTTAGAGTTATAGAAGCAGAAGCTAACTGGGTTCCATGCGTAGCATTTAGTCCGAATCAGCAATATTTAGCCAGTAGCAACGAAGATGGAAGCGTGAAGCTTTGGGACGTTAATAATTATCAATGTCTCCTAACCCTAAAAGGACATACTCGACAAGCACAGACAATCGCTTTTGACCCCACAGCAAACAGGCTTGCCAGTGGCAGTGATGACTGTAACATCAAGTTGTGGGACTTGCAAACTGGGCAATGCCTTTATACTTTGCAAGGTCACATCCGCCCAGTTGTGAGCATTAGCTTTCATCCCGAAGGAAATTTGCTTGTCAGTGGGAGTTTTGATACTACCCTCAAAATTTGGGATTTACAGCGCTTAACCCTTATTAGTACTCTCATTGGGCATACAAATACAATACAGTCAGTAACGTTCAGTCCCGATGGATATTCGATAGCCAGTAGTAGCGAGGATGGTACAATTCGTATTTGGGATAGCCACACCGGCGACTGTTTGAGAATCTTAACTGTCAATCGTCCTTACGAAGCAATGAATATCTCAGGTGTAACAGGATTAACGGACGCACAAAAAGAGGCGTTGCGGGTATTAGGCGCCATCGAGCGTTAATTAAATATTCAAATTTTTAGCAATAGCAATATCAATATTAATGCGAGTGTACTTGCTTTTTCCTAGCATTTATAAAAAATGAAGGAACGCGAAATCTTGAGATAGGAGTGTTTGAGGAAGGCGCCGAGAAAAATATCAGTTTGTAGTTCGCTCTTGACGCGGGGAGCTAAAACTCACGCCAAAAGTCAGGTTTACTTACATATCTTGATATACAGGCAAAATCTTTCGAGTTTTAGCGCTTGCGATTATAACGTCACTTGCTTTCTCACTAATTATATATATTGGTGTGACGATAAAGTAACCAGGAACGCGCGGGAAGACTGAAGCATCTACGACGCGCAGATTTCGCGTACCATGAACGCGGAATTCACTATCAACAACAGCCATTGGGTCGCTTTTAGAACCAATCTTGTTAGTACATGAAGCATGATGACCCCACGCTTCAGCCTCCACAAATTTGATTATTTCCTCGCGTGATTGAACGTTTGGACCAGGAATGACTTCTTTTGATATATCCGCAATACGCGCGTTCATTTTACGCACAAATTCAACACCATTAATAACCGATGCTAAATCTTCACCTTCGATGTCGCTGCCTTCCGTAAAATAATGGAAGTTGATTTCGGGAGTATCGCGTGGGTCAGATGAACGTAGTTTTACGCTTCCCTTGCGGTTACGTGTGTGTGCCTTAAGAACAGTCCAGCTAAATTGGTTTTTTATTTCTGAGAGAGGTTTTGACCAACCAGGATAATAGCCCTGGTATGGTACAGGTAAGCCAAAGATGAAGAGGTCGGGTACTTCGCGCGCGGGATCAGATTTTCGGATATGACCTGCGAACGTAGCGTTGCTTGTATAAATTCCCTGACCCTTTTCTAATTCAGCAGCGCAAGGGTCTGACGGTTGTCCTGGGGTACAGTTTTGAGCAAGTGTAAAATTTGAATTCATCTGCGTGATTACACCGACTTCATAGCGGTCTTGCAGGTTCTCTCCAACTCCCGGAAGGTTAATGATTGGTCTAATGCCATGTTTTTGTAGTTCATCTACTGGTCCAATGCCAGAAAGCTTCAGAATCTGCGGACTGTTAAAGGCGCCTGCTGCCAGGATAACTTCGCGAGCCGCATACATTTGCTTTCTTGGTGTAGGTTCTGCTCCATCAGTTGGTGCCTTTGGGTCAGCGCGATAAAGATGGGCGCCCTCAAGGTATTCAACACCAATTGCATTTCTACCACGGAAAAGGACGCGCGTTACTAGGGTGTTAGTTTTAACAATCAAGTTATTAGGCAACGCAGCAGCAGTTTCTTTAATTAGGTCGCGTGGACCACGGCGCCGACCACTTCGAGTACCTTGCGGGATATTGTAAAACCCCTGAACATCCTTTGTGTTAACGACCCAAGAATTTGGATCGAGTTCGCGCCGTGAAAATGCATCAAGTAAATTTTTGTCACCAGCCTCAATTGCAGCTGAAAGTAAAATTCGCTGCATATTACTGTCGTTTGTCCACAATGCTGGGTCAGTAATCTCGGTTGAAAGCCAGCCATCAAAACCATGACGTGTTGGGTTATCCGTGCCTATTGGACGCTCAACATAGCGATTATTTTCAAGCCGCTCGAAGTATGAGCGCATATTCTCAGCTTTCCAACTAAAATCGCCAGTCAGTTCCGCAATTTCATCCCAGTCACTGTTATTTGGGTAAATCGTGATCATCAAATTATGCACAGTGCAGCCGCCAAGCGTACCACATCGCGGATATAATACACCGCCTTTTTCTGCAACATACTTACTATTACGGCTTTGGCGCCCTTCATCAGTATATTGTCGGATAAAGTAGTCCCATCTCACTCTAGGGTCTTCACCAACGACTGGGCTTAATAATGGCACTGAAATTATATCGTCAGCTTCTGAGGCGCCACCTGCCTCTATTAGGACTACTTTATGTCCCGCCTTTGCCAGATTAACAGCTAGAGGACCACCGCCAGCACCAGAACCAACTACTATATATTCAACAGGCGCCGCTGGGTTGATGGAAATAGCTTTCTTTGGGTAGGCGAATGAAGTTAATAAACCAGTAGAGAATAAAGCGGCATTCTGAAGAAAGCGGCGACGGTTATAAAACTTATCAAACATCGATTTTTTCTTATCCTAGTTAATGGTCTTTGCTGTTTAAAGAGAGGAGGACTTATAATTCTTATCGTTCGATTGCTGCCCACGGAGCATTAGAAAGTTGACGTGAATTTAATAGATTTATAATGTAAATTCAGGCTTTGAAGACTAGACTTTCTGCACGCTTTTCCATATAACGTGAAAAATCAAAAGTAAATTTCTGTCTGACTTTAAAAAATAGATATCAGCAAAATAATTCTTGCATAACTACTTATCGAAAATCTATATAGTCTTAATAAATATCTGTAAAATATTTATTTTGATAGATTTTTTATACAAGTGATGTGCAAGTAATTATATAGGCTTGATAATAAATGATTTATACAGGGTTAAACTATCTTTGTTACATAACTTTATCAAATTATGCTCTTAAATAATTTTATACCGAGTTTTTAAGATCATTGGAAAAAAAGGTAGATTAATGGTGAATCTGAAAGCTTTTTACGTAAGTACTATAGTATAAAATAACGCCAATAGTTATTTCCTTCAACAATAAAAAGATAAATTAATATCAATTTATTGAAAATAACTTAACTTTAGTCTAGTTTTTTACTCAAATCTCAAATTTTTAAGCAAAGGAAGGAGGAGAATTACAGTAGATTGCGTGCCGAGTCGCGTATACTCCTAAGAAATACATCCCATCGTCATCCTTCATCCCAACTTCTTTTTTATGACCCAATTATACGAAGCAGTCGTGCTGATTACTGGCGCCTCTGGTGGATTTGGACAAGAATTAACCCGTCAGTTGTTGGAGCAAAGTAGCCAACTAATTTTAACGGATATAGATGAAGCTATTTTGCGCGAACGAGTCGAAGCAATTCAAACTAAAGTCAAAACTGGAAATGTACTATCTTGTCTAAGTGCTGATCTCTCTAGCCGATCTGGATGTGAAAACCTTTATCATCAGGTGAGAACACTCAATGTCAGTATTGACATTTTAATTAATAATGCTGGTATTGCTTTTTACGGTCGCATGGATGAAGTTCCTAGTGAGAAATGGGAACGGCTGATGCATGTTAACTTGCTGGCGCCGATGCGGTTAAGTGCCTTATTCGCTACTGATATGATTACACGTCAAAAGGGTCACATCGTTAATATTTCGTCCGTAGCGGGTTGGTCAGGTATGGCAGGGTTGACCCATTATTCAGCTAGCAAATTTGGTTTACGTGGCTTTAGCGAAGGACTGTTCGATGAGCTAAAAGATTATAATATAAAGGTTACAACCGTTTATCCATTTTTTAGCCGTACCCCAATTCTTCAGTGCGAAAGGTTTGGAACTTTTGCCAAGAGTAATATAGGTCTTCCGGAACATTACGCAACTGACCCAGCAAAGGTAATAAATGAGACAATTCAAGGAATTGTTCACAATAAACTGCATGTGTTTCCTGATGCAATGGCAAAAAGGATTCATCTTCTCAAAAGATATGCTCCTCAATTACTTGATAGAATTAGTGATATATTTATAAGGAGATTTCAAGGTGGTTGATACAACTAATAAATATTTGATTATCGGGGCTGGTTTTGTTGGTTTGGGTATGGCTCAAGCACTCTCTGCTGCTGATATTGCCTACGACCAAGTTGATGCTAGTGACGATATTGGTGGAAATTGGTATCACGGTGTTTATTAAACAGCGCATATCATTTCATCACGAAATGTCACTCAATTTACGCATTTTCCAATGCCAAACAATTATCCCGACTTTCCTAGCGCTCAAAATATGCGGGATTACTTAAACGCTTTTGCTAATCATTTTAATTTGCGTGATTCAATTGAACTTAATCGTACAATTAGTTATGTACGACCAGTTGAAAATAATCTTTGGGAAGTGACTTTTAGTGATGGGTAACAGAGAACTTATAAAGGAGTGTTGATATGCAATGGTCATCATTGGTATAAGCGTTTTCCTCAGTTTGAAGGAGAATTTAATGGAGAAATCATTCATTCTAAAGATTACAAACACCTGTTGTAAATCCCAGATTTTGAGAGTAGCATCAAAACTACCACTAACAAGCAGATTTCCTTTTATATATATTGCTGTGACGATAAAATAGCCGGGAACGCGCGGAAGGGATAGAAGCGAACTTTTACGAATATCTTCCTACCCTTCGTCAGAAGAAGTAGCGAACTACTCTGATCCTGAACATTGATATACTTGCAAGTGGCGAGTTCTGGAAATCGAAATGCTGTTATGGCAGTACAGATGAACACAACTTTATACTCGATGCATCAAAGGCATTATCCTCACCCTTCTTCAGCTGAGGTAAGCTTCGAGATGCTAAAGCTAAAGCTTCAAAAAAAGAAAATTTTAAAATCTAGGGCACAATATATAACTTATAAAAATAAGGGTTATTAGCAAACAATATCAAACAAAGATTTAATATATTTATAATTCTGATAGTGAGGAATAAATGTTGTATTTATTTAGACAAAATCATCAGTAGAGGCGCCTATATATTTTTTAGAGTCAAAGTCAAACATGCAAGCTAAATCCTCAAAGCCAAATTCGATAGCACCTGTACAAGACTTCAACACTACTATTGTTGCAGATAGTCCAATACCAAAGGGTACGGCGCCGAAGAAAAAACTTCCACCCAGAAAGCTACTATTACTAAGTGGACTTAGTATAAGTTTAATCTTTAGTGGTATTACAGGTTATCGTTGGTGGCAGTTTGCTTCCACACATCAAGAAACCAACAATGCTTATGTTACCGCTGATATTCACCCAGTCACAGCACGCATAGCTGGAACAGTTCAGCAAGTAAACGTCAACGACAACCAAATAGTTAATTCCGGAGCAGTATTAGTAAAACTAGACCCAGCAGACCTTCAAGTTAGTTTACAGCAAGCACAAGCAAGCTTACAAAACACCAAGCAACAAGCAGAAGCAGCAAAAGAAAATATTACGCTTGCTTCCTTAACAACAACAGCTAAAACTGCCCAGTCACAAGGAGATGTAAATTCATCGCAAGCAGTAATATCTACCGCAATAGCTAGTTACAACGAAGCTACTGCAGGAGTACCAGTAGCACTCGCAGAAGTAAAAAATGCACAAGCAACAATAGATGCAGCAAAAGCATCTGTTGCACAAGCACAAGCTGGAATACCCACAGCAACTGCAGCTATACAACAAGTCACTTCTGGAGTTCAGGTTGCCTTAGCGAATGTAAAGCAAGCAAAAGCAAACCAAGCAAAAGCACAAGCAGACTACAAACGGTATCAAAGTTTGTTTGAACAGGGAGTTGTTAGTCATCAGCAGCTAGATACCTCAAAAGCAACGTATATAGTTTCTTCTTCACAAGTAGAAGCAGCGCAACAAGCTGTTTTACAAGCGCAACAGCAAGTATCTCAAGCGAAAGAAAGTAAAGAGCAAGCTTATGCCAAAGTCACACAAACCAAACAAGACATTACAAAAGGAGAAGCAAAACTAGCACAAGCAAACCAACAAGTAACACAAGCTAATGCAAAAGTCACACAAGCACAAGAAGGTGTAACAAAAGCTAAAGCACAGCTAGCAACATCTAAAGGAGGTTTGCAACTAGCAGCAACAGGTTTTCAACAAACTAAAGTCAGCGAACAACAATATAAAGCAGCCCTTGCAGCAAACGCTCAACAACAGGCGCAAGTTAAAAACGCTCTTTTACAGCTTTCTTATACTACCATTACGGCGCCCTCCACTGGTCAAGTAGGAAATAAAACAGTGCAGGTCGGTCAACGGGTACAACCTGGACAAATATTAATGTCGATAGTCAAACAAAAACCTTGGGTTATGGCTAACTTCAAAGAAACGCAGTTAAAGAAAATGCGACCTGGACAAGAGGTAGAAATTAAGATTGATGCTTTTGGAGAACACACATTCAAAGGTAAAATCGATAGTATTTCACCTGCATCCGGCGCCAAATTTGCCTTATTACCAGCAGATAATGCTACAGGTAATTTTACCAAGATAGTCCAGCGAGTCCCTGTAAAAGTAATCTTTGAACCTGAAAGCCTTAAAGATTATGAGTCATTAATTAGACCAGGAATGTCTGCGGTTATCACTGTAAATGTAGGGAAATAGCAATAAATAAAATCCCCCCTATCCCCCCTTAATAAGGGGGGGACATGAGGGAGGTTGAAGTCCACTTTAAATAAGGCAGAAACAAAATCTTTAAAATAAGTCAAAAACAACATTCTTAGCCCCCCCTTATTAAGGGGGGGTTGGGGGGGATTTATACAGTAACTAATTATTATGACAAGCGTAAAGTCAGCACCACAACAAACTGTACAACCGCAAAAAGATGTCACACTCAAAGATTGGATAGGAGTATACTCTACACTGCTCGGCGCCTTCATGGCAGTATTAGATAATCAAATTACTAATGCTTCCTTAAAGGATATTACAGGCGCCCTTGGTGTAAGTCTAGAGGAAGGCGCCTGGATTTCCACGGCATATTTAGTTGCAGAAATCGTAGTCATTCCGCTTACAGGTTGGCTATCACAAGTATTTTCGGTACGGTTATATTTACTTGTGAACGCAGCATTATTTATTTGTTTTTCTGTAACCTGTGCTTTTGCAACTAACTTACCACAGATGATTTTGTTTCGTGCTGGACAGGGTTTTACTGGAGGTGTCTTAATACCAATGGCGTTTATTGTCATTTTAACGACATTACCACAAGCATTGCAACCTGTAGGTATGGCGCTATTTGGACTATCCACAATTATTGCTCCTTCTCTTAGTTCCATTGTTGGTGGTTGGTTAACAGAAACTTATGGTTGGCAGTATATTTTCTACCTGAATGTGTTACCGGGATTACTGCTAATTGCGGGTGTATGGTACGCATTACCCCAACGACCAACACGGTTACATCTACTCAAAAAAGGTGATTGGTTTGGTATTGTCACAATGGCAATAGGGTTAGCATCGCTTACGTTTTTCTTTGAAGAAGGCAACCGTAAAGATTGGTTCGAATATCTACCTTTATCTCTGTGTTTGTAGGTTTGCCATTGGGAGTATTACTAGTAATGACGGCGCCGGGTAATATTTTAAATTCTCCACATTTATATAAAATACTTAGTACTATAGTAAATACAGGACGTTCATTCCCATTCATTATTTTATTAGTTGTATTAACCCCCGTCACACGAATTATAGTTGGTACTTCAATAGGTAGTACCGCAGCATTAGTTCCTTTAAGTTTGGCAGCAATTCCATTTTTTGCGCGTATTTCAGAAACATCTATTTTAGAAGTAGATAAAGGATTAATAGAAGCAGCAGAAGCAATGGGTTGTAATTACTGGCAAATTATTCTCAAAGTATTGATACCGGAAGCTAACCCAGCATTAGTATTAGGAATCACAATATTAATAGTAAGCTTACTTAATTTTTCGGCAATGGCTGGAGCTGTGGGAGGTGGTGGATTAGGTAATTTAGCAATTCAGTATGGATACCAGCGATTTGATATTGGAGTGATGTTTTCCACTATTTTGATACTTATAATTTTAGTCCAAGTCATACAGTTCTTAGGTGATTTGCTTGCCTCTAAACTTAGAAAAAAGTAGAGACCGTACATGTCGCGTCTCTACACGTCTGTTTTGATGAAATGATAGGCGCCACTCCCAAATTGCCAGCGGTATCCTTATAGTTGGGGGTGTCAGTTCAAAACAGAAATCGAATTTACATTGCTTGCGAAGACAAGTTTTTCTCCACTGTCTAAATCGTCAACTAAAGCTTCAATAGTGTAAAACCAAAATCCTGCTTCTTTAGCTTCAACAACAACACCAATCTGATGAACATCGCTCCCGTCAGTACTACCCATAGAGCCAAGTCTAATTCGACCTGCTCCAATCTCTTTTGTACTTCCCTCTCGGTCTGCTTCTAACCACTGTAAAGGTTGATGAATAGTTTCTATTGGAAGTCGTTTCTCAGGCAAAGGTAATTGCAGGTCGTTATTAGGTAGCGTTAAGGGGAGATTTTTAGAGATTTGTTTTAACCGAGCTTGCACGCGAAGCACATCAACAGACTTGTTAGTAAGATTTTGAAGGGTAATCAGCAAATACTGACCACAGTTGCAAACATTTGTTCTGTCTAGCATCTCTGCTTCTGTATAGTCTGTTTTGGTCAGCCCATCAACAGGATTGATGTTATCAATTTTGTCAATAGTAAGGCGAATAGAAACTAAACTATCATCCAGTTTCGCGGAACCTAATTCTGTTTCAACAAACTCCTTGATAAATTGAACTAGTAAGCGGTGTTGTACTGCATTCTCATCAGCGGGAGTTGCAATTGTACTATGGTCTGAACCCGGTACTTTGAAGGAGTTACCAAAATACTTGGCGCCAGAGAAAGGTTCAACAATCTGCCTCTTTATCAACCTTTTTCCATATAGTGGTAAATCTTCGATTAATTCTTTACCTTTAATTTGCAAACTCTCGTCTGTTTTGAGATTGATAAAATCCTTATCCAAATCGTTGAGCCATACATTGTCTTGGGAAAATTTCAATCCACTAGCTTGAGTATGCCCCATGATACGTGATAAAATACTTAGCATATTGGCATATTCAGAGCCTAAAGAAGGTGATGCTACTAAAAACAGACCAATTTTATTAAGTCCTTTTTCGATTAACGCTGAATGCTGGTTTACGAGAAAGCGTCTTGTTACAATTCCTCCCATGCTATGACAAACAAATATAACTCCCGAACCATCAAATAAATCATCCAGCACGAAGTATTCTCTCAGAGAATCAACAACATAGCTTAAGCTATAAAAACCAGTATTAAGACCAGTACGATACGAGAATAAATAAATTCCAATATCTGCCAACTCGCTCTCATCTGCAAGTAATTGTGGCCAGTAAGACCCATTACTATTTCTCCAGCAATCATCACTAGAATTTATGCCATGAATAAATACAATATTTAAACCATTTTTTGCCTTTCTCACCCATTTGTCAGTAGTCATAAATTGCTCCTTTTTACTGGTAAATAGCTGTAACTTATATCTTGCCTCATTCTCAACAAGCTCAAAGAAACCGGGCTTCTTTACGACAAACTAGGGGTTTCTAGCAAAATCTTTCTCAAGAAGCCCGGTTTCTCGAACTAGTGCAAGATGTGAGTTAACGGGTTTTAGAGAAGCAGAAAAGCTGTTCTCTACTTTTATTAGTCACTGCTCACCACTTTTTCCGCAAAACACTCAATCTTTTTATCAATATATTCCAACTTAGTTGGTAATAACTGTGGAATTTTGTTAGGCGCCTTGGATTACAATACTGCGTAGGTTTTGAAAATTTCTCGAAATTGATCCCCCCTGACCCCCCTTAATAAGGGGGGAAAAATAAAAGCTTTTAGCCCCCCTTATTAAGGGGGGTTGGGGGGATTTTATTCAAATGTTTGCTGCGAGTCAAGGCGCCGTCATCACCGATAAAATAATTACTCGTCACCAGTTAGTTTTAATTATTTTTATCAATCCTCATATTTTGCTAAAAAAAATCGACCGCCTGACGGCGGGAAAAAAGGAAAAAAGAAAAAGAATAAAGGGCAATAGAGCTAAAGTATAAAGGGCTACTGAAGAATCCTCCCAACCCCGCAGACTACCCGAAAACCAACATAAGTGAAGTTGAACTCGCGCACTGACCTACCGAGGTAGCGATACGCAGAACGGTTGTACTTAGGACTGTAATACCAGGAACCGCCACGCAGTACAACGTCTCTTTTTTTTTCATAAAGATTATCATTCTCATTATTAAACCAAGCACTACCATCCGTTGGCGCCCCTTTATAATTATCATGCCAATCATCAAGGCACCATTCCCATACGTTTCCATGCATATCGTATAATCCAAACGCATTTGCAGCGCCAAAACTTCCTACGGGTGTTGTTTGCTCGCGATATTTTCCTTTAGTACCTCGACCATAAGAGCCTGACCATTTATTTTCTTTGCTATCTGTACCCCTATAATTAGCTAAATCGGTTGTAATTGTGTCGCCAAAGTGAAATGGTGTAGTTGTACCCGCGCGACAAGCATATTCCCATTCGGCTTCGCTGGGAAGACGGTATTCTCTTTTTGTATTTGTGTAGCTAGCAAGACGTGAGCAAAATTCAACAGCATGGCGCCAAGTGACCCGCTCTACAGGTAAGTTATCACCTTTAAATCTTGATGGGTCTGGTTCTAAATCTTCATTAACTCGCAGATGCTGCATGTTTGCCACTGCTCGCCATTGTGCTTGGGTGATGGGGTATTTACCCATAAAGAAAGTTGGGACTGTAACTTCGTGTTGGGGACGTTCATTATCTCTGCTACCTTCTTCCGTTTTTGGGGCACCCATTGTAAAAGTACCACCCTTTATCAGCACCATTTCTAATTCAACTCCTCCCAAGTCTTCAACAAAATGTAGTCCTGTCTGGCGGTGTTTGGTGATTGTTAGTGCCATATTTATTTTTATTTTATTTTTATAATATTGTGAGGATGAGATAACTTTTCAGCTTACTTACTAAGCTACCTCATCCAGTTTGATTTTCGGATATCGTCACCGACATCTCAGGAATAGGCTGGACTCTTCAATGACACCCTCGACAGATTCCCACCTGCCGACTCTCGCGGTGAAGAGACATCCCAACCCCGCAGACTACCCGAAAACCAACATTATTGTTGTTGTTGTCGCGCTCCGTCCTATTGTTGTTGTTGCGATACGCAGTCGGGTTCGCCTATCCC
Organism: Dulcicalothrix desertica PCC 7102; assembly: GCF_003991905.1. GTDB lineage: Bacteria > Cyanobacteriota > Cyanobacteriia > Cyanobacteriales > Nostocaceae > Dulcicalothrix > Dulcicalothrix desertica. The sequence continues at coordinate 51,707 of NZ_RSCL01000006.1, forward strand.
TTCTCTACTCCCTCAACCATTCGAGTGAAGTAAATATCTGTTGCCTCAATCGCCAAGTATCTCCATGCTCTAAATGAGCAAACCAACTCTGTATCGATTGATTTGCTTTTTCCCGGTCGATTATACCACGAGCATAGTCTGATTGCAAACGTCTGAGTCGGCGCCTTGCTAAATGTAAATTACTACTTCGCACACGAATTCTATCGGGAAATATTCTAAACCCTAGAAAGGTGGCGCCGATTTTGGTAGCAAATAATTGGCTTTTAATTGGATGAATTTGCAGTCTTAATTGATTTAAGTAATTTTCTATAGCTAACCGCGCAGTAGCTAAAAATTGCCAGTCATCTGACAGTAAAGCGAAGTCATCGACATAACGAACATATTTTTTAGCTTTTAGTTGCTCCTTGACAAAATGGTCAAACCCGCTTAAGTAGATATTTGCAAAAAATTGACTAGTTAAGTTCCCAATTGGTAAACCGCGTCTGCGAGTAACTGGAGTAAGTAAATCATCGCCTGGAAAATATTCAATTACAGGTTCTTGTTCGTTACTATTATCTATAATAGTATCAATTAACCAGAGAGTATCAGTACATTTGATTTTACGGCGTATTAACTCTTTTAATACGATATGGTCAATACTGGGAAAATACTTTCGGATATCGCATTGAAGTACATAGCGACTATTGCGGGCAAAGTGAGTAAATCTTTTTAATGCTCGATGAGTTCCAAAACCAACTCGATTAGCGTAAGAATCTTGGATAAATGTGGACTCAAAAATCGGTACAATAATATTACACAAAGCATGATGGACAACTCTATCTCGATAAGGTGCAGCGGAGATGAGGCGACTTTTGAGACCCGTTAAGTGAAAGGTTCGGTAATTTCCAGGTTGGTAAGTTTTATTTGTTAGCTCTTTCTGTAAATTAATTAACTCGGTTTCGAGATGGTAGTTAAAATCTAAAACATTATCTCGAAATCGTTTACCTCTTTGTGCCTGACGCGCGGCTGAGAGTAGGTTTGCAAATTCAATAATTTGAGGGTAAAGATTACCGCGACGCTTCATTTTTCTTTATCTCTATCTCTTTTGTTGTTTTATCCAGCCACCAAGCTCTATACCAATGTCATCTACCAGTTTAATTGCATACTCATATCGCTCGACGGAAATAAAGTCAAAATCTTGTAACATCCGCGTCTGATAGCGTAAAATGTCCAACTGAGTATTTAAAGCCTCTAATTGAGTTAGTTTATTCTTAGCGTATTTAGCTTGAATCAATCCCTCTAATAAATTATACAACCCATTCAGAATTCTATCTCCTAAAGTAAACTTATGAATTTTGGGTAGGCGATCAATAATAGGGACATACCATTTAATACAATCATAAGTCTTTTGAATGACAGATAGTTCTTTCATTTTTACTTATTTTGATAAGCATTAATATTTTACTAAAAAAATCGACCGCCTAACGGCGGGAAAAAGAAAAAAAGAAAAAGAATAAAGGACAATAGGACTAAAGTATAAAGGGCTACTGAAGAATCCTCCCAACCCCGCAGACCACCCGAAAACCAACAACATCGTCGAAGTAGTTGACGCGCTCCGACCCATCGTTGAAGTCGCGATACGCAGAACGTATGTACTGTGCTTCAGTATACCAGGAACCCCCACGCGCCACAGTATATCTATGTGCCTGAGAAGAATTATCATTCTTATCATCAAGCCAAGCACTTCCATCATTAGGCGCCCCTTCATAACTATTGTGCCAATCATCAAGGCACCATTCCCATACATTTCCATGCATATCGTATAACCCAAACGCATTAGCTACGCGAAAACTTCCTACGGGTGTTGTTTTACGACGAGATTTTCCTTTGGGAGCATTAGCATAAGTCTCACTACCGTTATAGCTAGCTAGTTCTGATGTAATTGTTTCGCCAAAATGGAATGGTGTGGTTGTACCCGCGCGACAAGCATATTCCCATTCGGCTTCGCTTGGTAAAGTATAAGTTCTACCTGTATACTCCGAGAGACGCGAGCAAAATTCAACAGCGCTGTTCCAAGAGACGCACTCAACGGGTCGGTTATCGCCTTTAAATTCAGATGGGTCTAATTTTAGTTCTCTGTTTATCTGGGGTAACTGAGCGACAAATTTCCACTGTGCTTGAGTTATGGGGTATTTGCCAATGAAAAAGGGCTGTACGGTGACTTTATGCTGAGGACTCTCGTTGTCACGATGTCCTTGTTCATTTTCTGGCGCCCCCATTATAAAGCTTCCTCCCGGTATTGCTACCATTTCTATCCCTAATGCAGCTGGTTTTCCTGGGGTTTCACCTAAATACTCGGTAAAGAAAAATGCTTCTTTTTTTTCTCGCTTAATTATTTGCCCGTGAGTATCAACGGTGACTGTTGCAAATTGGAAAGGTTTTAATTCTTCTAATTCGTCGTCGGTAATAACTGCTACGTAATATTCAAAGGGTTTTAACTCAACTCCCAATGCTGCGGCGATTTTTTGCTCTTCTTCATCAAGAGGGTGCAGTTCGTCTTTCGATAATAATGGCTTAAAGCCTCGCTCTTGTAAAAAATCGTCATACTTTTCTGACAATTTTCTCCATTCGATATCTTCTTTAGATAAGGAAAGTATTAACTTTCGCAATTTCCGCTTGAGAGTATCAAATTTTTCATCATCCGCAATCAAATATGTCAGCGGTGTCCAACGGTAATCATTGTCTTTTTGATCTAAGCGATTGGAAATGTACTGGAACATAAAATTATCCAGTTCCCGGAGTCGTTGTTTTCCCAATTTCTCCTCTAAGCAGCGAAGTAAAGCATTTCTCGTTTCCGCTTCCATTTCATACAGGTCATAACCGATAGTTTCGCACAACCCCGATAGCAAAATATCCGCGACAGCATACCAGGGACAGTCTTTGACAAAGGTCTCGCGCAGACAATAAAGTAAATCTGAGGTGAGGGTGAGAGGAAAAGCAGCGTGATAGGCTAAGAGTAGCACTTGTTCTTTATGTTTTTCTTCCCCGTAGCGCTGTACAATAACACGAAGGCGCCGGGTTGTTAAATCTTCTCTCTTACTGAGTTGGTTTACAGATGGGGAATTTGGCATATCTGAATCATACTCCCCTGTGAATTTTGTTTGACTACCGTTTGTAAACTGGCTGATTCGTAGGTTAACATTTTACCATCAAGTATTTTATGTATCTCCCAAGCAGAAGTATGCTGCCAACGTTTAGATGGTAAGGGATTAAGCCAGATTAATTGGCGAACACAAGGGGATAATTTATGTAAAAATTTCCAGATTCCCTGTATTCGTTCTTCGCTATAAGTACCTGTTGCGGCGCCTGCATCGCTTAAAATTAGAGCAATAGTGCGGTTTTTGTGTAATTTGGATAAGAGATTAGTAATTAGTTCGGCTTTTGTTGGATGATGCCATTGGTACAGATATTCGTCTGGGTAACTTGTAAACCGATAAATCCTTGCGGGGGTAATGCGAGCTTCGTCAATTGCTTGAGTAAAAGGCTGAAGGGCGCCGAAAAATGGTATCATTGCCAAGTTATCATCAATCAGTAATAAAAGCTCGGCTCGACGAACTTTGACAGGTCGCATTACTACGTCACTAAAAAGACCTTCCCGCTCAATTAGGTCGATTGTTGCTTCAATATCTAATTCGTATTCTTTGCCAATTGGTACTGGTCGTTTTAAAAATTTCCAAGTATCTCGAACATCTTGCAGCTTTATCGGGAAATTCTTAGGGGTAAGTATATATTCCTTACTAGTATCTTTGGTAAAACCTTTTTCTAAGGGATTTGAATTCGTTTTTACGGCAGTTGGAACTTCCGTATTATTTTCGTCTGACGCTGTAGCTGATGGTGTTCCTGTTTTTTTGGGTGTTCTCCTGGGTGGAATTTGGGGGAGTGCTGTTGGTTTTACAATAGGGGGAGGATCTTCTGGTGGTTTTTCCTCTGGTTCTCTATCCATTTTGGCGCCATGCTGTCGGATATTATCTTTTTTAAAAGCGTCAAACGCGCGCTCGAAAGTGTCACCATCATAATTAGCGCTAGGTTTAACCCACAATAACCGACATACCCGCTTTAAGTCTTCCCATCCACCTAAACCATACCCCTGAGCAACTGCTTTTTGTAATAACTCGTACTGTTCCAATGTTAAAGCCATTCCTGCTTTACGCAATTCTTGGAATAAGTTTAATAAGAGTGAATCGATTTGGACATACTCAGAACTAATCATAATATTATTTAAGTTAAATTTTCATCATAATTTTCCATAACTTTTGGGTATATGTTCTGTGCTTCTTTTGTTTTCAATAGCGTTCCTTTTAAGTATAATTTATCACAAAAATACTTATCTAAATCATTTAATGCTGTATTAATATCATCTTCCTTCAAATTTAAAATAGCAGTGAGAAAATCCATAAACTCGCTAGTTCCAGGTGGTCTAATTCCAGGATAGTCTTTCAGCTTATTATGAATATCATAAAAACTTTTTATGGCTTTATCAACCAGTTTTTCTTTATTTTCGCTCTGTTCACCAAAGCGTAACTCAATAATCTCCTTTAATTTCTCTGCTTGAGGAAATTCAACATAAAAGTAAAGACAGCGACGTAAAAATGGTTCTGGTAAAGGTTTTTCACGATTACTAGTAATAAAAATAATCGGTTTATTAGCTGTCGTAATGTTTTGTCCTGTTTCCGTAATTTCAAAGCGTAACTCTTCTAATTCTAATAACAAGTCATTGGCAAAATCGCTATCTGCTTTGTCAATTTCATCAATCAGTAAAATTGAGCGATAGGATTGGTTTTGTAATGCTTTACCAAATGGTCCAAATTCTATATATTTTTCTTTATTTTTTAACCGCTCCTTTAATTTTTTGGTCTCATCTTCTCCAATATATTCTTGCAACTGCTGTGGGTTAGTTCCCATTAATTGAGCATCTCGCAGTCTTGCAACAGCATCATACCTGTAAAGTCCATCACGAGCGCGCGTTGTAGATTTAATATTCCAGATATAATAAGACCACCACAGTAGTGTACTGTGTTGGTTTTTCTGGTTTTGATTTTTTTGGTTTTGGTTTTCCTGGTTTTGGTTTTCGCTATTTTGATTTTCCGAGTTTTGATCTTTTATCTTTTTTAGATATTCTTGATTTTTTTTCGTAAATTCGTAGACAACTGCTGAAGCTAAACGAGTTTTACCACAACCAGGTTCCCCTTCCAGTAGTAATGGTCGTTCAAGTGCAATAGCTAAATTTACAGCTTCAATTAAATCGTCGCTAGGTAAGTAAGGGTAATACACTCGTCCTTTTGAGTCTGTTGGGTAATTTTCATTTTCCTTTTCAGGCTGGTATTCTACTGTATACTTATAATTGGGTTGTATTTCTTTTAACTTTTGTTCGTTACTCATAATCTTAAGTATGTTCTAGTTTCCAATAGTTTTGAATTTCTTCAATACCCTCATTCAATTTAAACACACATCCACAAATATCATCGATTGCAGCATAAGGATCTATTGAAAATTGTTTAGCTTGCTTGAATGTCCCGTTATCTATATTTAAAAGTGTTTGTGAGTCGTGTTGATTTTGCATAGAAATTAACCAACTGTTCACATCATTATGTGAGATTTCATTTAAACTCAGCAAACTAATATTTTTGAAATTTTGACTATTAATATTATGTTTTAATTCTTCAATTAAAAATAAAATAAAATATATTGGTTTGTTTACCTGCTTATGCTGTTTTCGAGTATGACTAGTTTTTTTAACTAATTGAGAATAGAAACTAGATAATTTTTTTAGTTGTTCAAAAGTAAAACCAGAATTAGAAGATATATAAATAATTACAGTTTTTTGTCGATATAACTCAGCTAATGTTGTAACAAGCATGTCTATGCTAATATTATCTGCTGTTTTCATGGCATGTTTGAATTTTTGCGGAAAATTACTATCAAAATCTTGTCGTTCTGCATAACCAAGTTTAATTGGAATTTTTGTTGCTGTCTTGAAACCTCCTATTTTTTGTTCTAAAACACATCTAAGCCAAGAAGAAACTTTTGTATCTGCTTGAATTATAAAAAAACCTACCTGACTATTTGTTTTATTTTGAAACTGTTTTTTTTGTTCACAACAATTCAACGAGAGTAAATATTTATTTAATAATTCTTTATTTATTGCTATAGAATTGTCTTTATTATTGACTAATATTGGAGTTTTTTCATTAATATTTTTACCTTGATTAGTGAAATTTTTGGTCTCTCTATTGACCGATTTATAATCAATTTTTACTCTAAATTTAGTAATATCTTTATTTTTATCTAGACAATGCTCTTCCAATTTCTCAAAAAAACGGTTTAAACTATCTTCATTAACTCCTTTTTTTTTATGAGGATTTAAAATTTTATCTATTGTTGATTTGTCTAAATTTACAACTCCGTGTAACTTTGCCTTTGATGGTTGATCTGAATCAAATAACTTGTTAAAAACTTCCTTTAGTTTTTTCATACCTTCGTCAGTCAATATATATGCTGGTTTTTGTTTTCGTATATCTTTAGGAGAATTTGACTTTTTATCTGAATCTTGGTTTGGCATTCCTTACTCCCAGTAACCTAATTAGCAGCACCCCAACAAATCCCTCATTTGCGACGGAAGACTTGTGTGTGGATAACTGACTTTGACTCACTACATTTTAAACAATCACTCAAACTAGTATATCATCACGATGATCATCAGCACCCCAAAAAGTCTCTAATGCCGGAAGCCTTGCGGGGAGTGACTTTGACTACAATCAAAAAAAATAATTTAAAAATAGTGGATCATCAATCGTGATCATCAACCAAACCACATTTTAGCTTCTGATAACTTTAGAAACAAGCAAGGAACAAAAACTTTTAGACAAACTAGCATCATGATTAATGACACAGAACAAGAACTACAACATCTCGTACAGCAGATTAAAAAATTGCCACCTGATAGCAACCAGCATCGCAAAGTCTTAAATCAACTGCTAGTACTAATTAGTCCAGAACTCATTAAGTTATTGCCTCGGTTGTCAGAGAGATATATAAAGGAGCATGAGCATTTGTGTGCCGATGCGTTGGAAAAGACCATTAGGGATATTTCTAAAACTATTCAGAAGTATGAACCCACGAAGGGCACGTTAGTGAATTGGGTTAAGGGCGCCTTCAAATTGAACCTTCGCAATCTAAGTAGAGATTTAAGAAACAAGCAAATGTCTAGCTTAGACGATATAAATTTAGAGATTCCGGCGCCAATGGAGGAAGATAACTTACTTCGAGAGTTTATTGAACAGGATACAAGCACACTACTTAATAAACGGCTAAACTACAACAATAAACACACAGGTGATGAAGAATCTATCTTACTCAAAGACGTATGGTTAATGCGGTTAGATGGGTACACAAATCAAGATATATGTAATCAATTTGACATTTCGCCGAAGTCCTTATCCTCATTCATTAAGCGCAATGGGGAAAAAGTGATAGATTATTTACGCGAAAACGACTTATTATCTTGAGCCAACCCTCAATCAAACCAAGAACAATAAATATTTTGCTAGCTAATATTTATTGTTGCACCTTCTGACAAATCAGTCAAATAGTCAATTAAATCGTCTACTGACAGTAATTCATTCAAAGCAACTTGTGATGCTCCCGTTTTGGTAAAGCCCAAAATTACTGCCTCTTTTAGCGATGCACTTAATTGGACAACAACATAGCCAATTCTATTAGACCAAACTTCTAGCGGAATGTCGCAATACTCTGCATCATTTAGTACAGGAATACATTCTAGTACCCCAATATTCTTTACTGGTAAATCTGCTTGAGCAAAGAATTTGAGCATCAGCTTATCCTGACTATTGCTTTGCTCAAATTCAGTCTCAAATCTCAGAATTTCCAGGTAATAATTAACTGCGTATACTGCCAAGCTGTTGAGATATACTCGCTCTGTTTTGTTAGCGTCTTTACCAGTATTACATACAGCTTCGCTCGATTGGCGCCCAATTTCATGTGCCTTAGTACCAAGGGGTATTGTAAATGAGACTTTTTGGGAACCGTCAGAATTTTTATTAAACATAGTTACTCTATATATCACTGGTTTCTCTAAAAAACAGAGCTTGCTTTGCAGAAAAACTTCTGAGATATGACTAAGTATAACACTAGGTACATCCTGCTTAGTCGCGTTGTCGGCGCCGACTAACTCCCAATACTGCTCGGATAAGGATGATTGTAGGTTGGGTGGAGGCTTTGTTTCAATTAGCGTTCCAAAGAATTTAATAGATTGCGGAAAAATCCTTAAGGAATGACTAATAAAAGTAGACAAGAAAACAGATGCTTCTCGAAACCTCCTAAAGTGATTTTCCAACACTGCGGAAAAACCCTCAAGGAATGACTGATAAAAGTAGAGAAACGGCATCAAAGATATTTTGAAATTATCATAACAGGAGACGCGAATAATGTTGACACCTTACCTTTTAGAGCGCTCTACTGGCAAACAGTATTTTGTAAATGGTTGCATTCCTTCTGAAGAAACACCACAAAAGCTTACTGATGTCCTGCCAACAACTACACAACTTCCTCCGGTAGTAGATTTACGTCGTTATATGTCCGTAGTAGAAGACCAAGGAAAAATCGGTAGTTGTACTGCGAATACTTTAGTTGCTGCTTACGAGTATTTAGCTAATAGAAAAAACGGCAGTTATATAGACTTTAGCCGACTGTTTCTTTATTATAACGCTCGCAAGCGTGACAACATCCAAGGTGATAAAGGCAGTTCCATTGCTACTTCCATAACAGTGATGCAACAACAAGGTGTTTGTAAAGAAGCAACTTGGCCTTACCAACCTCACCTAGTTAATGTAGAACCTTCAGCACAAGCTTATCAAGAAGCACGAAACTTTCTTCTTAAGGATGCACGTCAACTACCTATTGACCTTTACACAATGAAGAATTTTTTAGCCAGCGGTTATCCGTTTGCATTCGGAATTAAGTTATTCAATTCTTTTCAACAAGCAAGTAAGTCTGGTTGGGTAACTATGCCAAGTCCAAATAGCGAAGAAGGACTGCAAGTGCATGGTCATCACGCGATGCTTTGCGTGGGTTATTCAGATAAGCATCAAGTATTTATTGTTCGCAACTCATGGTCAGAACGTTGGGGTCATGGTGGCTATTGCTATATACCTTATAGCTACCTGGCAAACCCACAATATAGCTTTGACTTGTGGGCAATTTGTGACGCAAGTCTAGATACTACTCCAACTACTTTATTTTCGATGAGTTCAGATTTAGCTTTAGATAGTTGGGTAACAGATGAGGACTCAATAGTTCAACCATTCACCGAAAATGAATATGACTATGAGTTTCAATACTTGGAGGATGTTTGAAAAGTTATATTTAATACGCAATTCTTGGTTTAATCCCCCCTAACCCCCCTTATTAAGGGGGGAAAATAGCAGCTTTAACCCCCCTTATTAAGGAGGGAAAAATAGCAGCTTTAACCCCCCTTAATAAGGGGGGAAGGGGGGATTTATTAAGGCTATAGTTGAATTTTATACTTTTCAAACATCCTCTTAGATGAGTAGTCAGTTGCCACTTATTAAAAGTTATTTACCAGCACTGCGGAAAAAACTTTTAGATTTGACTAATAAAAGTAGACAAGCAAATTTTACACTCAAAAGGTTGTTCAATATGAACCAAGAATTTATAAATCGCATCGTAGAACTAACCAACGCTGAACGTCAAAAAGCTGGTTTATCGCTACTAAGATTGAACAGTCAGTTAGCTGTAGCTGCTCAAAAGCATAGTTCAGACATGGCAGTGCAGGATTATTTTAATCACCAAGCAAAAAATGGTTCATCGCCATTTGACCGCATTAAAGCTACGGGATATCGATACTCCCGTGCAGCAGAAAATATTTACGCAGGTGGTTCTACTCCTGAAGATGCTGTTAAAGGATGGATGAACAGTCCTGGACATCGCCAAAATATTCTAAATCCAGAATATCAAGAAATAGGAGTTGGCTATTACTTCTTAGCGAATGATACAGGTAGCGTTAATTACAAACACTACTGGACACAAGTTTTCGGAACACCCATGTAACGATTACGTTCAGACGCTCCTAAACTGGAGCGTCTTTACAAAAGATTACAAACACTTAACTTTTAAACAGGAGAAAACCATGTCAGCACAAAACTATACTGTCCAAGCAGGAGACACACTTTCTAAGATAGCCGAAAAATTATATGGAGATAGCAATCAGTGGCGCCAAATTTATGAAGCAAATCGCAATCTAATTGGTAGTAATCCTGAACAGATTCAAGTGGGAATGGTATTAACTATTCCAGGGCAAGGTCAAAATGATAGTGGCAGTGCTGTCCAAGGAAATTTCCAAAGTATGCTCGAAGCATTAGGAGCATTTGAGTCAGGTTTTCCATCAGGAGACCCAAGGCAATATACCTCTGAAAACACGCTAGGGTTTATGGGCAAGTACCAATTTGGTGAACCTTTATTAATAGACCTTGGTTACTACAAAGCTGATGTTTATTACGGAAACGGCGCCGATAAAAATTACTGGCGAGGTACTTGGACAGGAAAAAGAGGTATCAACAGTAAAGAGCAATTCATAAATTCTCGTGATGTTCAAGAAGCTGCTATTCGCGAAGCGTTTAACTTGAATTTGCAACGTGTTAACAGCGCTCTAGCTGCTGGTGGGCAGTCTATCAACAATTACCTCGGTCAACAAAAAACATTCAATGATGGAGGCGCCTCCAAAACAATTACCATCAGCCTTTCCGGTATCATGGCAGGGGCACACCTGCGTGGCCCTTACGGAGTAGCTGACCTTTTGTTAAAAAACCAACCATCTCATGATGAGTATGGAACATCGATTCTCAAATATATCGAAGAATACGGTGGCTATAACGTATCACCAGCCGACTTCTCCTAGTTAAGTTAAGAAAAAATGCCGTTCCGGTAGAGACGCGATTAATCGCGTCTCTACAGCGTGTGGATTTTACAAATGATTTAGAATTGCTATATTTACAATTTTTATTAATTTATCCAAAATAACTTAACTTTAGTCTAGTTTTTTATTCTATCGTTGCTACAGAAATCAAAATTTTTGTCATATCTTCGCTGCTGATAATCAACAGCGATTGATATTTAACTAATGTACGTGCAGATGGTGGTCTAATTTAATGAACTTAAATTAACAATAGCAGGTTGTGTGAATTTTGCGCTAGCATGAGATGAGCTTTCATAGGTTTTGTTGTGATGAGTAAGAAGACTCAACTGCTCCAAGTAATTGCAGACCTTCCGGAAGAGCTAGTTGATGAGGCGTTAGCCTATGTGCTTCGGTTGCAAAATCCAATCCAGATTACACCTGGAGTTTGTGGGGGGCACGCACGAATTCGGAATACACGGATTCCAGTATGGACTTTGGTGGCATATCGAAAACTTGGCGCCCCGGATGAGGAATTATTAGCAAACTATCCTGGGTTGACTGCGGCAGATCTGAAGGCGGCTTGGGATTATTATGAGCAAAATCGCGAACACATAGATCAAGAAATTGCCCTCTCCTGAGTTAGTTTAATGGTACTAAAGTTTTATTCCAATGAAAATTTCCCTGTTTTATAATAATTGAGAAAAAGGTCTTGGAATATCTTTTATCATCGCTTTCTTTCTATCATTACCCGGCCCGTACTACAAAATTTGATAACGTAATTTGTGATTATTTTTATTTCTCGGTTAACCAATAAAATTTATGCTTGTTGCAGTTGGCTAATGTAAAATAAATATAGCGGCGCCGAGTTGTTAGTCATGGTCAAATATTTAATTCGACGTATACTGGTTTCAATTCCGACACTAATAGCTATCAGTATTGTAATTTTTACTATTTTAGCATTGGCGCCTGGTGACCCAATGGGCGAATTTGCACTCAATTCTGGAATTACAGCAGAAGTGCGAGAAAATATTAGAAGGTCTTTAGGTCTAGACCAACCAACTCATATCCGCTATATCAAGTGGGTTACTGCTTTTATAAGTGGAGATATGGGGTATTCTTTTACTAGTCGCCTAGAGGTTAGTAGTCTGATTTTTCAACGTCTCCCCGTGACTTTGTGGATAGTTGGTTTCGCTTACCTTTTGGGTGCATTATTAGCTGTTCCTTTAGGAGTAATATCTGCGCTCAAGCGTAATTCTGCCTTTGACATGGTTTTGACAACTTTGGTGTTTTTCGGCTTTTCTCTCCCCACTTTTTTTACTAGTTTGCTTTTGATTATCATTTTTAGTGTTCAATTAAAATGGCTACCTTTTATTTATAATGACACTTTACAATTAACAGATTTTAATAGTTTTATTGAACTTATTAAACAGTCGATTATGCCTATATTTGTGTTAGGACTTTGGCAAACAGCAGTATTAATGCGTTTTGTCCGTTCAGAAATTTTGGAAAATATTCATAAAGATTACGTGCGAACTGCTTATGCTAAAGGATTACCTAATTATATTGTGATTATACGTCACGTTTTGCGAAATGCCTTAATTCCTGTAGTCACGTTACTTGCATTAGATATTCCTAGTATTTTTACTGGAGCTTTAGTCACAGAAAAAGTGTTTCGGATTCCGGGTATTGGTGCTTTATTAATTGATTCTATTAATTCCCGTGATACACCTGTTGTTATGTCTATTACCTTTATATATGGTATTTTAATTGTAATTTTTAATTTGATTGCTGATATTCTTTACGGTTTACTAGACCCGCGCGTATCCTCGACAAAGTAATTATTTAATAGTTTATGCTCAAATGTTTGCGAAGACAATTTTCAAGAGTTGAATTTTCAAGTATTCAGCAAGATGGATGGCGCCAATTTCATCGCAACTTAACAGCAATGTTGGGTACAATAATATTACTTGCGATTGTATCAAGTGTGATACTTGGCCCGTTAATTTACACTACTCCAATTAATAAGATTGACTTTCTTAAAGCGACTCTTCCCCCTAGCTGGTCACATCCTTTTGGTACGAATGACCTTGGTCAAGATATTTTAGCTAGAGTTTTATATGGAGGACGAATATCAATTGCAGTGGGAATTTTTTCGATGTTGGTTGCTGTGTCTTTTGGTACACTAATTGGGGCAATTGCAGGATTTTATGGTGGTTGGACAGATATAATTTTGATGCGCTTCACCGATTTATGTTTGTCTTTACCGCGACTGCCATTGTTATTATTGGTGATATTTTTGTTTCGCGATTCTCTCAAAGCAATTGCTGGCGCCGAATTAGGTATATTTGTTCTAATAGTTATATTAATTGGTGGACTTAATTGGATGTCGGTGGCAAGACTAGTAAGAGCAGGCTTTTTGACAGTGCGAGAAATGGAATTTGTAACTGCCGCTCGTGCGTTGGGTGCGAGTCCAAGACGTTTAATCTTGGTTCATATTCTCCCAAATGTTATCAGTCCGGTACTTGTTGCGGGTACACTTTCGGTAAGTACAGCAATAATTACCGAATCAACCCTCAGCTTTTTGGGTTTAGGTTTTCCATCAGATGTGCCAACTTGGGGACGAATGCTTTTCGATGGACAGAATTTTTTAGAATTTGCTCCTCATATGGTAATTTTTCCCGGTATGGCAATATTTTTGACGGTGTTGAGTATTAACTATATTGGCGATGGGTTAAGAGATGCTTTAGACCGCTTTTAAAAATCTAGGAAAATCTAGTTCCCTCGATCCAAGTCTACGGTATAACTTACTTTGACCCAGAATGGAAGCGCTACTAAGTAGACTTGGAACAA
>NZ_RSCL01000006.1:65535-93567 GCF_003991905.1 Dulcicalothrix desertica PCC 7102
GGGTAGAGGCGGGCATTGGTGTATCGTTGATAACGTATATGAATTTAGTTGTTCTGTTTTAACTTGGGATGGAGAGTTTATGATGAAACCAGAGAACTTAAAGAGTTTAGATTTATTAGACTCGGATACCGCTGCTATGCAGAAATTATGTGAGCGGTTACGGCGCCTAAACGGTATTAAAAAGATAGACGATATTGAACGTTCCATACTCCAAGCGATGGGAAAAAGAACAAAACCACTAACGCCAGTACAAGAGGAAGTATTAGCTTTGATAGAAAAAGCATATGGGGTTGTGTGAGATAGGTGCCGAAGGCACCAATTGCCAGATTGTGATGGCGCGGTAAATAGCTTGCGCCCCTTTTTTTGGTAAACAATCACAGCCGTATTTATCCCTATACAAGAAGAGTTGCTTGTAACTATTGAAGAAAACTATGGAGTCGAACCAAAACAGTAACTTAACGGAAGAAGAGCGCGCCGCTGCGGAAAGATTACATACTAGGTTGCGGCGCCTTTCCGAGGTTCCCAACATGGAAGGAGTTGTAATTTCCATGTTTGAATTCTACGCACACTTACCAACGGCGCATTTGACACCGATACAGGAAGAATTATTATCTTTGATTGAGCAGAAGTACGGAGTAGGATGATTTAGGGGCGCCTGTTATTTATGAAACGTTTTGTTGCGGTGTTGATTGAAAGCAAGAAACTTTGTATGGTGCCGAACATGCCTAGTTGAAACATGGTTACTGACTCATGGAATTGGCGCCACTAAGTAGATACGAAAAAGCGATTACCAACTTTATTTACTTATTTGCAACACTACTTTGTTTATCCTGTTGTTTAAGAAACTGTTTGGCTTGTAGTAATTGAATTTCGTTTGTCAAACGAAAATAGGTTGCCTTGTAAGTATCGGTTCTAGTCCCAACACCAGCTTGCTCATCTCGTTGTGCTTTTCTTTCAAACTCAATCGCAATTTTTACTTGTTGTTCTCGTCTCGTTATTTCTTCTGCTGTAACCACCGATGGAATTACTGAAGCCGAAGATGGAAAACTAGTTTCAGTAATATTCGCACTCGTGTTTGTTGATGTAATCAATGTTGAGTTTGGAGATGCTGTGACACTCACTTGTTGAGTTTTTTGTGCTTGTGTACTGCTACAAGTAAAAAGCAGGAAGATCAACAGAACAAGAGTTAATTTTTCTTTTATGCTTTTACTTATCCACTTAATCATAAAGAACTCTCCAATATAAGAGTTATTTCGTCCCACTTGTAATTTTTATATTTCTAGGTACACTTTACTTATGCAAATTTAATATAGTTATTTTGTATTAATGAGATTTACATCAGTTTCTTATAAGGTTTTGCGATATTTAGGCGCCTCTCGCTGCTCCCGCTTTTTCGCCCGAAGGTTAAACCAATGGCGCCTGATTTATCGTTGTGGAAACAGGCGCCGATTCCAGCATTCCCGGCGATTATTTTTACAAATCTTGTTCATCAACAGCGCGCCCGTGCGCGCTCGTGTGGCTTTTTCTGCTGCGGTTAAACCAGTGGCACCTGTTATGTTCATACCTGCATGGGGCAAATTGTTAAAAGAAGCGATGAAAGCCCGTGGTGAGCTTGGAGATTCAGACTAATTTAAGCCAGTAACGCGCAGTTTTTGTGCGTGGTTCCACTATATTAGAACTACTTCGAGTCGCCATTATTCATCTAACACCTGGATTGAAAACTTACTTTTTGATTACCTGTTAACTGTTTAGGCATTCACTAAAATTCTACGGCTATTATACAGCAAGCGTTATAGATTAATTATTTACAAAACTTTACAACCTGTCCCCGGGCAGCACGTATCTTGGTCGCCACCCAAATAAACAAATATTATGGAATATTATTTCTTCATTGTGTAGGTAATCGTATTCTACTTAAGTGGAGATTTATTCAAGCCTATGTTAGATTACTTAGCAAATATTAAAGGCAATCTAGGGCGCTATACAGATACGATTTATAGTACATCTAGTCTAGCGGTAGTATTTGGTAATATATTTGGCTGGTTATGGAGTGGGATTGTCACAGCTTTTTACTGGTTAGGAGATGCAAGCAAAGCTGTAATTGGATTTTTAGGTAATCTATTGGGCTGGTTATGGAGTGGGATTGTCACAGCTTTTTACTGGTTAGGAGATGTAAACAAAGCTGTAATTGGATTTTTAGGTAATCTATTGGGTTGGTTGTGGAGTGGGATTGTCACAGCTTTTTACTGGTTAGGAGATGTAAGCAAAGCTGTAATTGGATTTTTAGGTAATCTATTCAATTCGCTTAATTCTCAACCAATAATCCCTGTAACTTGCTTAATTTTAATTTTTATGTTGTTTGTAATCAAAGAATTGTTGAAACATAAAACAGAGGACAGAGAACAACAAGAACGGATTGCAAAAGAGGATAGGGAACTGCAAGAGCGGATTGCAAAAGAGAATAGGGAACTGCAAGAGCAGATTGCAAAAAAAGATAGAAACCAGGAAACATTAAATAGAATAGGAGGAAAAATAGGGGAAGAAGCCGCTAAAGGATTTTTTGAAAATATTGTTGATAAGATGCTTAATTAAATGTAGGAATCATGAGAGTTAAATTTCATGAGATGCCATAATTAAAGACATGGCAACAATAGGAGATGTAACTGCTCTGAGGATGCGATTTCCTAGAGAAACAGGTTGAAAACCAACGTTATTAAAATCCCAAATAAGGCTAACTTAGTCTAAATTAGACTATTTAAGCCTTATTTAGGCTTATTTGGGATAATGTGTAAATATATGGATACCGCGTCATCTATATTCAAGAAAGTATATAATTCTGAGTTAATCTATATTTCAACTTTGTATATCGTTCCATATGTCGGTTGGAATTTATTGTTAGATTTATTGCCTTTTCGGCGCCAACAACAATAGCAAGTCTTTTCGCGCGCGTTAACCCCGTATAAAACGACAGCATCATATAGTGTTGAGTATATAGGGGTAAAATTACCACAGGATACTCGGAACCCTGCGACTTGTGTACACTAACAGCGAATGCCAGATTAATTTCATTTAAATCGCTATAATCATAAACAACATCACGTTCACCAAATTGAATAATAACTTCTTGATTTTCTGTATCAATGGTGGAAATAAAACCAATATCACCGTTAAATATCTCTCGCTGATAATCGTTGGTTAGCTGAATTACTTTGTCACCTTCTCTATATATAATATTGCCCCAGGTGACTTCTGTTTTATCGGCGCCGGGTGGATTAATTATCTGCTGCAACACATTGTTTAAATTATAAGTTCCAACTACTCCCCGTAACATTGGACATAATAACTGCACATCGGTAACAGGGTTGAATCCAAGGGATGGAATAAAATTAGAAACCAAGTTAGCTATAATTTGTACTCCGTGTTCAGGACTATAACCCCCAGGATGGCAGAGACAATCAGATGTAATAGTATCAGCTTCAAAATCTATAGGGTCGAGTGTAGGAAATTCTCCATTGTTAATTTGGTGCGCGCTCCTGATAATTGCACTTGCGGAAGCTTGCCGAAATACCTGAGTTAACCTAATTACAGGAATCTTACCAGAGTTAATCAAATCAGCGAGTACTTGTCCGGCGCCTACCGATGGTAACTGGTCAATATCTCCAACAAACAATATTTGGGCACCATCTGGAACAGCTTTGATTAAACTGTATGCTAAAAACAAATCGAGCATACTAGCTTCATCAACTATTAAAGCATCACAAGAAAGCTGGTTTCTTTCATCACGTTTAAAACCCATGCTTTTAGGGTCAAACTCTAATAATCTATGTATCGTCTTAGCTTCTAACCCGGTCATCTCCATCAATCTTTGTGCTGCACGACCAGTAGGCGCCGCAAGTGCAATCTTCTTACCGCTTTTAAAAATCGCTGGATTATCTAGTTCCCTCGATCCAAGTCTACGGTATAACTTACTTTGACCCAGAATGGAAGCGCTACTAAGTAGACTTGGAACAAGCTCGACGTTCAGCTTTTACACTTACTTGCTCAACTTGAACCTTGACCACCATTCCCCAGTTAGGTATGCTGAAATAATCGTGCCGTGACTTGACTATGGCAGCAGTCAAAGTTAATTTATTTAATTTAGACCAACCGCTCCATACGTGTTTTCTCGAATTCACTTCAAGATAAGCGGACACGGATGCGGGTAATCTCTCAGACAAATTCATTCCCCTTCTTGCTATGACCAAAGCAGCTGCGACATCGCTACTCAATCCATACATCCGGGAATATTTTATTAAACCTATTAAACTGGTATAAGCTGGATTCTTTTTATATAAACTAATTCCGCGATTATAAAGTATTGATTCAAGGAATTGGTAAAATTTGCTATACGCGAATGATGATAGCATTCTTGCATATTTTCTACCCTTCTCCCGTAAAAATTCCTTTTTCTTGCTAAAATCTAATTCCTCACAGACAACTGGACAAGCATATTTAGTGGCAAGATTTGCTAATTCTAAACAAGCATTAACAATTTGTTGAGAGTTAGAATTTTTTCCGAGTCCAGATTGTAATGGAATAGTACCTTTATTTTTTAAATTACCTTGATAATCTACATAAGCCCATCCAATTGAAGTGGGATTAATGTCTATACCAATGGCGCCGTATTGAATAGGTCTGCTAACTTTTTCCACAAGTTTTGGTGTAAATTGAACACCTACAACCCAACGACCATTCTTTTTAAAAAAGTGCCATGTTTTTGCTCCATTATCAGGAAGTCTATTTATGTTTCTATCAAAGTTACCTATTTCAGTTTCGATATGCTTACCAAATCTTTCCTCCAAACAGTAAGGAACTCTAAAACAAATTTTATTCCCGTCGTACTGACAGATTGAATTACCATGCGTTTCATCCTTGGAACCAACAATATAAATTTCACTGCTTGAGACCTTTACCCGTATTGGCGCCGTTCTTAGGTAAGCTATTTTCTTCTCAAGCTGATAGATATAACGTTTCTTATGAGAAGAGTGAAACTTGAGAGCGTGCCAATTTGAACGTCCTGTATTTAAATCACAGCATAAAGGAACTTTACATCCAGTTTTTGACGAGTGCCAATTTTTCTTTGCATAAAATTTTTGGCTGTCAGATAATCGTTTTAAAGCATTTTTCAACCAGATTTTTGCTGATTTTAATTTTCCTTCTAATTGCTTAATGTGATTTGCTCTACATTCAGATGCTGAGTTTACTTTACCAGAAGCTAATGCAATAACTCCGTTTGCGTGCCTTTTACTTAAACCATACTTTTGTTGCAGGTGAGTATTGAATTTACTATGAACCTTCTCAAAATTTTTAGAGGCTAAAATCTTATCAACAGTCTCACAGACTGCATCTTTAAATATAGGGGAAAAGGCATTAAGAAACATCTCAAAATCGGTGAAACCAAGATGGTTCATTTCCGACTCTTTGGTTGGTAGACCTTTTACGTAGGTGATTGTTGACATGCACGCACCTGGTTCTGTGTCATTGTACTAGTAGACTTTTTATCTATTGGTGCCTGTCAGTAGCGATTTCTCGCTCACAGGCGCCTTTTTGCGTCTGATCATATTATACGCTATTTGCGTATTATATTCCATCAATAAATTCAGATAAATCACTTTTTTTTACAAGTTCTCGAATTTGAAGAATTGTATCTTCCTTCTTTAGGGTTGTGAGAACATAGTCAGGACGGTTAGAAAAATCTGATCCCCAACCTTCGACAGTACGAGCCGAAAGCCCTGTGGACTTAGCTAGGAGCTTTACACACGTTTTATAATACCCACGCTCGCCAGGAGCAGGCGCCTTTAACCATTTGTGGCAAAATTCTAGAGGTTCCAATCGTCGTTCTTTAAAATCAACGCCTCTATAATGCACTTTTAAAGCAAGCATATAAAGCTCCTCTTTGCTGCTGCCTTACGTAAATTACGTAAAAAATATGGATATGGCAAAGCTTTTAATTCATCAGTAATATTTATACCTGATTTACATCGTAACTTGTTTGAACGGTCTGGATACGAGGATTTTCAAGATTTTTAAATCAAAATACTAGGAAATCTTATGATTTTAAGTGACTGCTAACAACCCATCGCTTTCCACAACTGTACAACGGTACGTACCGAAAAGGTTTTACCTGTACCTGGGCCACCTGTGATGATAGAAATTTTAGAGTAAGCGGCAATTTCAACAGCTTCTTGTTGTTGTGGAGAAAGCTGCATTTTACGAGATGAGGAGAATTTTTCTATCCAACTGCGAACGCGCGGTATATCTTGATTTGATAGAAATAACAGGCGCCTGTTTAGTAGTACAGCAAGATTTTGTTCAGTGTGGAAGAATACTGGCTTGTAACAAATCCAATCTTTCGTATCAGTATCGACTTCTCGGATAATGTCACCTTCATTGGACATCACATGAATGATAAATTCAATTGCATCTGAAGAAGGTGTGTGATTATCAGTTTGGAGAATTTGAACTGCTTTTTGTACTAGTCCATATTGGGGTAAATAACAGTGTCCGTCTTCTGCAGCTTGAGTAAGACAGTAGGTAAGACCAGCTTTATAGCGAAACTCTGAGTTTGAGGGAACACCTAAACCGTGCGCTATTTTATCAGCGGTGATAAAACCAATACCATAAATATCTGTTGATAATTGGTATGGGTTAGTTGTGACAATACCAATAGAAGCGGCGCCATATTCTTTATAAATCTTTACACAGTAAGTAGTTGAAACATTGTGGGATTGAAAGAAAATCATTACCTCCTTGATGATTTTCTGTGCTGCCCAAATTTCTTTAATCAACTCGACACGCTTCTTAGGGATACTTGGGACTTCAGACAGGCGCCCGATATGATTATCGAGAATGTCCAAAGTATCTAGACCAAAGTGAGCAACAATACGTTTTGCTGTTGCTGAACCCACACCTTTGATTAAACCGCTGCCTAAATATTTTTCTATCCCTGTTAATGTGGCTGGCTTGGTTTCTTGATAAAAAGTTATTTCAAAGCGAACGTAACCTCTGTCCTTGACGCTCCCCTGCCTTTAGTTATCCGTTTTTCCCAATACTGCATATGTTGATATGGCGTGTATCTATTACAAAATACAAGAGGTGAACGTGTAAAACGTTTAACTTCTGTAACCAAACTAAGACTTATTCACTGCAAAATCAACTTTTTACAAATGCAAGGAGACTTATGAAGAACGAAAATCTCAGCTTACAATCTAAAAAGCTTAAAAATTGGACATTTTTTTCAAAATTTTCAGTTAAGTTAGTATTTATAGGCATGGTCTCAATTTTATACTTATTTGCTCCTATTTCAGTATCTAGTGCTTCTGCGGGGTCAGGGTATTATCCAGTATGTTGGTTTAGAGACCGTGGTAATCCCCCTAATCAAACTTGGCAATGGGGATTAAATGATGATGATTCTTACTTGGAATTGGATGGTAGTTGGATTAAAGACGGTGACAAGGATGTTTTTTTATCAAACACATCTATGTCAGTAGTTTTGAAGAGTTGTGGGAATGCACAGAAGTACTATAACCCTTCAGGAGATTTTTTTGGTTCACAAGTTGCTTATAGCAACGTCTTTGGAGGTTTTTACGATATTAGATGGCGATAGATAATTCCTTAAATTTATAAAGCGTAGAAACGTATTAACACTAAAAAATTTCTTAGCATACCATTTTGTCGTTTCTGCATGTTCGTGCCGAAAAACTCCCTTACAGCCTTCCATCTCGCTGTGAGGGATTTATTTTACTTCGTATACGAGTACCTTTTAGGTCTGGAATTGGCGCCTTTAACTATTTCTACTTGTACCAATTTCAGCGTAGTGAACAACAGCAAGTGGATATAAATTCTCGTGAAGAAGCAATGCTTGCTTATTTCAAGCATATTTCAGAACTACTTATAGATAAATAATTGAAACTGTTAATTACTAAAAAACAAGAAGATGCGAATTTTAAAGACCCCAAGTTAAATGCATTATTGGACGCAGCGCGTGCGTGTACTTTATCAATATTATTTAGATTAGATCAAGATGGAGAGCGCAAAGGACGCATTATCCGATTTTTAAGCGATGCCGGATTGATAGGTGAGTTAGATTTAGAACAGGCAAACTTAACTGGCGCCAATCTAAATAATGTTAAACTCAAAGGCGCCAAACTAGGCTATGCAAAATTAAGCAATGCGAACTTAAGTCTTACTGATGAGCGTATTATTAAGAAAATCAGAATAAATTTAGAAAAGAATTTGCTATCAGAACCAATTTGTGCTGATTCAGGAGTACAGTTATATTGCGCCGATTTACAAAACGCTAATCTTGATAGACGTTTTTTGCTTGGTGTTTGCTTAGAAAGCGCCATTCTCAAAAATGCTAGTTTGAAAAATACTCATTTAACTAATGCTATCTTAAATAACGCTGACCTAAGTGGCGCCGATTTAACTAATGCTATTTTAAATAATGCCAACCTTATAGGCGCCGATTTAACTGATGCTATTTTGAGTAATGCTGACCTAAGTGGCGCCGATTTGACAGGTGCTACCTTACCAGATGGCAGCAAATATCAATCTCCAGAACAAATGAAACAATTTTTAAAGGCGCCGATTTCAACGCTCAGGTAATTATTTTTACAAATCCTCTTCATCAACGGTGCCGATTCTACCCAGGTGGCGCCGTGCAAGTGACCCTTTTTCCCTTGACGAACCGCAATACTGCTATCTCGGTGCAATCTCAATTATTATCAAATTAAAAAATGTAACATTTGCATCGTTCCCAACCTTAACCAGCCATCAGTTTCGCAAGCGCTGGACGCTCGCTGCAACGCTTCAACCAACCTGTGACGTTGGGAACGGCGCCAGCGAAACCTCCATCGTGCTAATCCAACCGACAATGCCTTGCAGGTGGGTGTCCGCGAGGCTGTAGTCACCGAGCAAAAACGATTTTCCCTCTAGCCCGCCTTCGAGAATTCTGAAAATGTAAGTCTGACGTTAGTTCAATAGGCGCCTATTTTAACGAATGAGGTAATTATTGTTACAAATCTTGTTCATCTACGGCGCCGAGTGCTTTGAGCGTGGCTTTTTCTGCTGCTGTTAAACCAGTGGCGCCTGTAATGTTCATACCTGCATATGGTTTATTATCTAGTGTCTTGATACAATTACCTGACTTAACATCCCAAATTTTGATTGTTTGATCTAAACTACCACTTGCTAGTATTTTTGCATCAGAACTTATAGCAACCGACCATACCGAATTGGTATGACCTTTAAGAATATTTAAACATTTTCCTGTAATAGCATCCCATAATCTAATTGTTTTATCGGAACTGCTACTGGCTAAAATTGTATTTGTAAAACTAATTGATAGTACTCTGCTAGTATGTCCTTCTAAAGTTTTTAAGCAATCACCACTGTTAATGTCCCAAATTTTAATAGTATTATCATTACTAGCGCTAAATAAATTTCTCCGGTTTGGGCTAATTAATATACTGTTTACGCCACTAGCATGACCTTGTAAAATTTTTAAACAATCGCCTGTGTGAATGTTCCAAATTCTAATAGTATTATCATCACTACTGCTTGCTAGTATTTTATTATCAGAACTTATTGATACTGACCATACTCGTCCGGTATGACCATATAAGGTTTTTAGATGTTTGCCAGTAATTATATCCCATAATATAATTTTTCTATTTCCATGACTACTTGCTAAAAATGTGTTATCACAACTAATAGCTACTGAGTAAACTGCGCTCGTTTCTCCTTCTTTATGTATATACATAGTTTTTAAGCATTTTCCTGTATGCATATCCCATAGTTTTACTCTTCCATCACCACTGCCACTAGCTAACAATGTATTGTCTAAATTAATTGTTACTGACCACACTCTGCTGGTATGTCCTTGTAACGTTGTAAGGTAATTTCCGGTAATAATATCCCATATTTTAATGTTACTGTCATCACTACCACTGGCTAAAAACTTATTATTATTACTTATACATATAGAATAGACAACCCTGGTATATCCTTGTAAAGTTTGTATACATTTTCCAGAATGTATATCCCAGTATTTAATTGTAGAGTCACTACTAGCGCTAATCAAACTTTTACCATCAGGATTAAAAGCAACAGACCAAACAGAACTGTTATGTCCGTATAAGGTTTGAATACATTTTCCAGAACTACTGTCCCAAAGTTTGATTGTTTTATCAAGGCTACCACTAGCTATCATTTTACTATCAGGACTGAAAGTAATTGATTGCAATCTATCAGTATGCCCTTCTAATGTTTGAATACATACTCCTGTATTAATATCCCAAACCTTAATTATTTTTTCACTACCAGCACTAATAATAGTTTTTTCATCAGAACTTACATCGATTGATAATACCTTCTCTAAATTCCCATTAAAATTTTTGAAGCATTCTCCTGTTTGCAAATTCCATATCTTTATTGTCTCATCCCAACTACTACTAATTAATGTTACATTATCAGGACTGATAGCAACTGAATATACGACTCCTGAATGTCCCAGTAAAGTTTTGAAGCATTTTCCTGTATTTGCATCCCAAACTTTTATTGTTTGGTCGGCGCTACTGCTAACTATAATATTATTATCAGAACTAATTGCTATTGAATATACTCGATTAGAATGTCCTAATAAAGTTTTTAAACATTTTTTTGTACGCAAATCCCAAATTTTTATTGTTGTGTCATCGCCAGCACTGACTAAAATATGACCATTATTACTGATTTTTAATGAGCGTATCCAATCAGTATGACCTCGAAGGGAAAAAAGTTCTTCACCATTTTCTATTTGTAATATATTAATTACACTATTCGCATCACCTATCGCAAGAATATCACTATTCGGACTACATGCTATTGACAAAACACGTCCAAAGACTTTAGAAAAATAAGAGTCTGCTAAGTTTGAAAAAGAAAAATTAACATTGTGTAAACTAGCTGTACTAAAATCTGCTTTCTTGACTATAGTGCAACTTAAATTTTTCCCTTCCAACGCTGTTTTATCCACTCTCGCAACCAAAGTAGCTGCATTTCCACCTACATAACTTACTTCATTCTCTGTTCTCCCCCGCGTTCCTTGAATCACCTCAATAACCGACTCAATATCATTTACCATCGGCGCCATTAAATCCAAAACAGCTTTAGATAAAGGCACCTTCCCAAAAGTCTCCCTTAATTTTTCCAAAGGTTCCGCAACGAATTTCTGCAACGGCGCCACCGCATCTTTCCCAAAATAAGAAGACCAAGTATAACTCCGAGGCGCCTCCGAACCTAACAAACCGCACGCAAGCTCAATAAAATCATCCGCCAAGGCGCCTATTTCCGCTGCGAACTTATATGCTACAAAAAACTCTAATAATGAACGATGGGCTGGAGTGTAATCACCATCAGCATTACGGATAAGCATAGTTTGACCCATCATGTCGAACTGCCAGTGATCTAAATCTTTTTCTTCCTGTACCGCTGCACCAAACAGGCGCCGGATTCTATCAGGGAAAAGTCTGTAATTCAGACTCATTTGGTCAGTTGATAACATTTCCCAAGATAGTTCGCATAAGAAATAAAGCTTTTCAGCACTGGTTGTAAATGTACGTTTTTGGGTAATATCATTTTCTATTTTCCTCCGCACAGCATATAAATAAACACGCGACATATCCACAGGTTTACCCGCTTCAATATCTGGTAATGCTTCTAAAATTAACTCGGTCATTACCGGGCGCCGAGCTAAATCTAGTAACTGTGGATTGTTCATCACTTGTTCCACAGTTGTGGAATTTGCCTGATATAAAAGTACTTGTTTGATTTGCTCGTCGTTGAATTTATCTAACTCCAACACCTCGAACTGTGGTGTTTCTCCTGTTAAAAGAGCAGTTGATGCTTGTAGTTCTGCGTTTAACAGCGCACGTCCTTCTTTGGCTTCAGGGAAATGTTCGCTACGACAGGTAAGGATAACTTTGGCGCCGGGAACAACTACCCTCGCTAATTCCCAAAAGTTATTTATCATCTCTTGTCTATCAACGCGCGCGGCCATCTCATCAAAGCCATCAAATATCAGCAGCAGTTTACCCATGCGATTGAGTTGTTCAAATGCTGAATATCCAGGTAGAGGTATTTCATGCTTACGAAAGAAAAATTCTGAGAACAATGATTCTACGCTTACCGCTTTGGCATAATCCCTCAATGGAATAATCAAAGGTAAACGAGGAAGTTCAACACCTCTATTTAACGCATCTTTATATCGTTGTAAAGCTATCCATGCATAGTGGAAAGCAAACCATGTTTTACCAGTGCCAAATTCTCCTAGTACAGAAATATGTTCTTTCGCAGGGTCATCAAGCCAGCGGTCGATATATCCATCAATCCAACCATCTTCTTTTTCATAGCGACTGACTGCAATTTGGCGCCCTGTCACAGGGTCAATTTCTTCTTTACTACAAGCAAGCGGTACGTACTTTGTATCAATTTGGCGCCGTTTTATTTCTGCCTCCAACCATTCCAGATAAGCGCTAAAATCAGCATCTTGAGCTAATAATTCATCTATTGTGTAACACGCCAGTTTCTTTTTATCTTTCTCAACTTCCGTGCGCGCGGCTCTTGATATACGGCGTGCAGTTACTAACCAGCCACCGTCTGTACGTTGTTGTTCAACTGACTGACGTAATGCGATTACATCTTTAACCTGTGCTTCTCCAGCAATCCCACGGATAACAAAACGTTCGTAGCGATGGCGCCATATTTGGATATTGACGACCCACTCAAAGTAATCAGCTTCCCATACTTCATATTTCTCGAAACGATACCCCAATGTTTCAAACCAACCACGCATTTGTTGGGCAAGTGCCATTGCTTTACATTGTTCACGAGAAGGCGCCGTTTCTGTACTACCAGGTAAAGCTAGATTATCTTGAGAGAGAATTTGAGCGATTTCAGCACGGATACCTTCAAGTGTAGGAATTCTGTCAAGTTTTTGATTCAGTGTTGTAATTTGTTGACTAAGTAATACGTCACTAGGGGTGCGACTCGTTTTTGCAACTTTGCTGAAGACTAAGTAGAATGCTGCTAACTCTGTGCGCGCGTCAATTCCCAAATTTCTGATGTCAACAATCAGTGCATGTGTATCAAGATAATTATTTATTTGTGAAAGAATAATTGAAGGGTTGTTATTGTCAAATGCTGTACGAAAGGACTTTTTTATTTCTTCATCACGGAATAATTCCAGAAATACCTGGGGTTTACCAACACCGTACTCTACCAATGCATAAGCGTAGATACCAGAAAAGTCTGATGGGGGGTGTTCTGGCGCCAGGTTAAATTTTTGTAATATTTTAATCACTTCTTCGTTGCGTAGCAGCTTGTTCTTAAGAATAGGGCTAGCAATCCCGCTTACCGTTTGAATTAAACTGTTAAGGTCAATTGGAAACATGGTTAAAGTAACGCGCCCTACATTCTGATGCAGTATTTTAGTTACGCTGTAATTCGCTCATACTTAGAAATAAAATTCAATGTACTTGCCAAGCAATTTTAGAACTCCAGTACTAAAAGTTATCTTTTATCTAACTCCCGAAAAAATGAGCGAAACGGGAGTTATACAACATAGCTTGATAAATTCCTAATGGCCATTAGTTGTCATCGGTGAAGAACTGTATAAAATTGATCCTATTAGGATGGTAGCAACTGTCACAATGAAGTATAAACTGGCACATATTGTAGTTTGATGCTGATGCTTGTAAGGAACTATTTATAAGCCTTGTAGTCGAATTGATTGAATGTGACAGTTCTAAAATCATTGTGCCATTTGTTGTAAATCCTTAGCTCATAAACCTGTGTAATTAACACTTAAAAGATTAAGAGGATAGAAAAAATGACAGCCGCAATAGAAACAATAGATATCGGTCCCAAGCAGCTAGATACAGCACCAGAGACATCAGGGTTTATAATTGCAAGTCCAGAATTGTTAGCAGTACAGCTATTTGTTGCCAATGCTCTGGAGTTACCCATTACTCCAGACAAAATGAAGTTTGAGGATATTCGTGAAGCTTACAAATTGATTCATAATCATTGTAGTGAATGGCAAGACGATATTTACCCAGGTATTGTGAGTTTGGCAACTCATATTTATGACTATGGTACTTCAGCAGAAGTTATTTATGATGATCTAAAGGATCTGGCGATTAAAATATCCACATCCAAGAGTGTGTCATTAGATTCTCCAGAGGTGCAAAACTTTTACGCTCTTGTAGATGATTTGATCGCAACAGCTAAGGATTATGAACAAAAAGCGATTGATGTTTCCAACAAGGTAAGTAAATTTAATGAATATTGCAAAGCGGATGATAAGAGGTTAGATGAATTATTTGCAATATATAAAACCCAACTTGAGAATCCTAGTCCATTAGTAAAAGAGTTGTTGAGTCAAAAGAAAGCGCAAGAAATCAGACTGCAAGAAGCAATGGATGAATACCATCATTGTGTTGTAGTTGCAGCTACTACACCTACTTATGCCTGGATACCTTTTGCTGGCTGGATTGCTGGTGGTGTGGTAGCGGGAGTTTATGCAGATAGAGCTGTCAAGGCTAAGAAAAAAGCTGAAGATGCTGCCCAACAGATTGCTGATTTATCTGCAAGAATCGCTGTTGAAGACAGATTGCGTTTGGATATGGAAAAAGCTAAAGAAGGTGTAGAAAACACTGATAAAAAGCTAGAAGCTGCATTAGAAGCTCTTGGGACAATTAAATCTGCATGGATTGCGATCGCAGAAGATTTAACAAACTTGAGAAAAAGGCTAGATATTGCTGGGAATAAAGAAAAATTGAAAATTGCTTCCACTTATATCAAAGATGCTGGTGCCAGATGGGGAAAATTGGCAGTGAAAGCTGATCAATATCGGATGAGAGCCTATGCTAACTTTTTGCCAAAAACTGCATAAATTATAGTTAGGCATAGTTAGGTGAGAAATATGGGATTGGCTAGCTACATATACCAATTTCATATTATTTATTACATCAGATTCGGATTGATGTAGTTATTATGGTGTTGCTAATTGTCAGGATAAATGGAGTAATTAAATATTCAAAATATTGCAAGAAAATAATCTAAATTATTCCGAATGATTCAACACTATTATTTTTTTCATCCTAAAAACATAATCAAAAACAAGGAATAAATTACATGCCAGAGTTATCATCTTTACAAGTGAAATCAGTCACAGAATGGGCATCACTCTATCAGGGTTCAGATAAGCGCTTTCAGATTCCTGGAAGTAGTGAGATGGTGATAGACCCGCAGCCGATTATACGGCAAATGTACGTAAATCTTGCTCAGGTGATCGCTGATCTCAAAGCAAAAAATATTACCTGGATAGCATTGACTATTTATGCTGATGTTGTGGAAATTCCTTCAAACTATTGTTTGCTTCTTGAAGAAAGTTCAATCAGTATTATTGCCCGACGTATAGAAGTAATTGGCAATGCTGAAATTGTTTTGATGTTTCCAGACAAAGAAGTAGCATCACTGGTTATTTACACTAATGAAGTGGGTGGTTGTCTCGCAATCCGGGCATTACTTGAGCAAGAAACTAATGAAATGTGGTCCGAGGAAATTACTCAAGTTACCTCTTTAGGATTTCAAGTGGAATATAGTGAAGGAAAAGTTTCTAAAACGGACCTAGATTTTTTCCCTTTTAATATGCGGGAAATTGAATCTAATTTCTATAAGTTGCTGGTGACAAGTTTTCAGTATGCGACAATTTTCGCTGAATCAAGAAAGGATATTGCTTGTGATATTTTGGCATGGATTAAAATAAGCACCTCAACTTGGCTGGAAATGCAAGAAATGTTTTTGCAAAGTTCAGCTTTGTTCCTAGATTTAAAAGCGGCATCGGGCAATGTAACTTTTGTTCCTTACCTGAGTCGTTCTCAATATCAAGAGTTGAGTAAAGCTTTTACTGATGCTGCGGGAAGTTTTGAAGTTGAATATGATAATTTCCGCAATGCCAACTTGAATCTTGTTCAGCGTCAAAAATCTGCATCTTTGATGTTGGGCTACTTTACAGACACAGAAAAATTCTCTCAAAAGCTGATAGATCAGGCTAACGAGAATTTGAGTAATGCCAAGCAGGGTTTTAGCCTCAATATCAGCCGCATGTCCACTCAAAAAGACAAGCTAGAAGAAGCTAAAAAAGCTTTTGAAGTGGGGTTAGAGGTGTGGAAAGCTAAAAAACAAAAGGAAGCTGCTTTTGAAGGTGTTAAGGCTGGCGTGGAAGTCGCTGCTACTTTGGTTGGATTGGTTGCTAGTGTGACGACAGTGGTAGTTGGCTTTGTTGCCTCTGCTGCTGGTGGTGCGGGTGTTCCCGTTGTGGTAGTGGGTGTTGCTGGTGCGACTGGAAGTTTGGTTGCTATTGGTGCAACCGTTGCGAATGCGGCTCAAAGTACAACTGCGATCGCTAAAGCGGCAAAAGCACTGGAAATAATTTTGAAACTCATCGAGGCTTTGGGTAAAGCTATCGAAGCGATGGGCAAGATTCTCGCAATGGTAGAAAATATTGAGAAAGCAGTTAATAAGAGTGATTTGCTTAACCAGATTAACCAACTCACAGATTTATCAAAACCGGTTTTAGAACAATCTGATGATGTTTCGTGGTCTGTATTTGAGCAAGAAATCGGATTAGCACTCAAAATGCCTGTAGACGAGGGTGTTAATGGTGCTGCGGAGTATCTCAAAGAGCTTCATGTTTTAGCAATTTATGGCAAAGCAATCAATGGTAGCCAACGCACATTTATCGAATTAACGCAACAACTTGTACGGCTAAAATTAGAGAAAGAAGTTAGCGAGAAACAAGTTAACCGTATTCAAGATTATGTCAAAGACTTGGAGGCAGGCAAACAGCCAAATGCGGAGATGATACAGTTATTCTATCAAAGATATTTGAATGTTAAAAGATGGCTGTTTGTGGCAATCGAAAATCATAACGCGGCTTACAAATACTGGGCTTTACGGGAGCCAAGTTTTACTCCATCAATGATGAAAAGAGTTTCCGAACTGAAGAAAGATTTGGCAACTATTCAGAATGATTTAGCAACAGCATTAAAGGGTTTTGATCCACGACCCCAGGATATGGAGGATATTACCTGTGTGCTATCAGATCCGGAAATGCTAGAGATATTCAAAAAAACTGGAAAGGTAAGTTGGAATATCACGCTGGATCAGCCAGAATTTGAAGGTTGTAATCGTGTTCGCATCACAAGAGTAAGAGCCTGGATTAATGGCGCAATTTCCCAAACATTAGTGACTAAAAAACTGGCTCCAATTACTGTCTCACTTTCAACTTCTGGAAATTTTTATGACCGCTATAAAGGGCAAAAATATGAGTTTATGGCGGCACCACTCCAACGCCAGTTTAAATACACAAGCACAAATCAGATAATTATTGATGGTGAAGATGCTGAAGAAAATAAGCACGATTATTATCAGCCAACTCCGTTTACTACCTGGGTAATTTCATTACCGCAAACAAAAAATACCGGGATAGACCTTACAAATGTTGACCAAATTAAATTGGAGTTTAAAGGTAGTTTAATTCCTGAGTAGTGCTCTCTCATAGCAATGGAAGAGAAATCAATACTGCTCCGTTAAGCCTTTTTTTGGGCATAATAAACAACGATATTTCAAGGGTTACAGCCTAGTTTTTTTCTTTAACCGAGCAGTACTGGAACAGGAATCTACGTTAAGCGGTAGCTTATGTAACTTAAAAGATAAAGTGGCCGTTTTTAAAGGATAAAGTGGCGCCTGTGTAACCTATCCTAGAGCCGCTTTATTTTATTTTTATTTAAGTATTTATGTGATTAATAATGGCGCCGAAAATCGCAGTGACAAATTTTGGGTCTGGTTATATTAATTGAAAGACACACAAGGTTTTCCTGTATTAATACTCGGAACATCATCTAACCAAACTTCCTCGGCGCCTTCTATTTCAAAAGAATCATCATAAACTTTAAACCCCCGCGGAGATACTACTTTAAGTATAGAAATATGACCATACATCCATACATTTAGTAATAGTGTTTTAGTGTCTGTACTATAATTAAATTTCTCAATTTCTGCAAAAGTATCCGCAGGGCGAAACTGATATGTCCCGTAAATCATCAAACGATATCCGCCTTTTATATAGCCTTGTCTATGTAGTAATATGAGTTGCTCCAACGCATGATTAAGTGAGTTCACCATTATGTTTATATAGGAGAGGCTCATTTCTGTCCAACGATAAATCATCTTGTTTCTGTTTCATAAGTTGTAGGAACTAATAATAGTGTTATTGGATATCTGGTTATACCTATTATTCCCCTGTTTATGCAGAAAATTATATCGATGTTAAATTTATAACTTCAAAGCATCACTGCTTATCGCTCTTATGAAGCATTACAGGCGCCTAAAATGAAATACCGCGCATATCTAGATATCTAAGTACTTAGTTAATTAAGGCGCCTTCAGGAAATCCTTCAATCTTGAACTTATGCTCTTGACGATAGTCGCTCTCTAAAATGCCATATTCTCGATATGTAGTAACAAAGTCTATCACGAAGTCGTTGTTAAAAGCGGCGCCGAAGTAAGCTGGATTTGATGGGTCTCTCCAAGTAGGGTCTATTACTTCCCCTTTACCGTTGATAAGCCAAGCGTGAGTGAATATAAGCGATACCTCATCATCAGTAGCGTAGCCTTCACAATAAGTTAAATTTGGGCGTTTCTTGATGATATTAAAGCAATTTTCGTAGCAATTTTTAGGAGTCCCTTTAAGTTTCGAGTTCTTAGCTATAGTTAAATACGGTTTCCCTACCTCAAGAATAAGCTTTTCCATGCTTTTATATTTATACATTGGATTTAAAGGAAACGAATCAATTAAATCTACTCGTTCCTTAAGTTTATCTAGTAAGCGTGTAAGGTTATGATTCATATTAATTAATAAATCACTATCATATAAATATTGTACAATTAAATATAATATTATCTTTAAACGTTAATCCCGGATTTCTCACAAGTGAGAAAAAAAGATTTGGATTAGCCAGATTTTGAGCAACTTAATTGATACATCATTCAAATACCTACAGAGCGCTAACAAGTCTAAGTAAAAACCGAGTATATCTAAAATACATAAAATACATTAAAATTAAATAATACTGTGTTGTAAAGGTTATAGTAACAAAAATTGACATGCCAATTTATGAGTTAAATCAAATAAACCCAAATATCAACTATTAAAATCAGAATTAGCTACTACTTATGAATTTAATTAAGTCATCATTAGCCAGGGCAAGGTAGTTTAGATAAGATTTCATAAATTGTTGCGAAAACCTCCTGATAAGGGCAAGCACTACTAATTGCGATACAAATCCGTCGTTTACTAATAGTAATAACAGCCCCTAACTTTAATATTTTTGCGCGTATCGTTTCAACAGTCGCATTTTTAAATTCTGTTTTTGCTAAACATTTTTCTCGCAGAGTATTCATTAAAACGTAAGCAATGGCTGCAAACCATAAACGTAATTGATTCCCTTCAAATGTATGGGTACTAGTTCTATCACTATGTAACC
This sequence comes from Dulcicalothrix desertica PCC 7102, assembly GCF_003991905.1. Lineage (GTDB taxonomy): Bacteria > Cyanobacteriota > Cyanobacteriia > Cyanobacteriales > Nostocaceae > Dulcicalothrix > Dulcicalothrix desertica. Next base: position 85,167 of record NZ_RSCL01000006.1, read on the forward strand.
CTAGTTTTTGTTCTTTTATACAATTCTCCATGTTACCTCGCGGGCAATATTTTTGAGTATAAAGTCGTCCGGGAGGAATTTTATTAACAGGGAGTGATGTCACTACAAAGCGGGTTTTAACTTCTTCATGGCTATACTCAACTTTGGCTACAACACGACGACTACGGCTCCAACTATCTAGAGTTTGATAGTCAAGAGAACAATACCAAACTGAGTTATCAACAAATGTTGCTGCATATGAAGTTAAATCTGGTGATGGGGGCAATAATGTTTCAAAAAAATCGACTAGAGGTTTCAATTTTCCAGAGTATTCTTGAGATGCACGGTACTTTATTGACTGAGATAGCTGGAGTAGACGGCTATTTTCAGCGAGTCCAAACACATAATCAATTCCCGTTTGAAACTCACACCAATTCATTATATCTTCTCTAGAATAAGCACTATCTCCACGAATAATAATTTTGACATTTTTCCATCGTGAGCGTATAATTCCTATCACTCTCTGTAACTCTTCTAACCCCCATGCGGCTGGGTCTAAGTTAGACGCGCGAAGTTTTGCTGCAAGTATTTGTTTACCACAAAAAATATATAGTGGAGCGTAACAATATCCATGATAATAAGGATTGAAGAACGTTTCTTCTTGACTACCATGAACTAAATCATCTGTAACATCTAAATCTATAATTATTTGTCGTGGCGCCTTTCGGTATGATTCTAAAAATAGCTCGACTAAGAGCGTTTCTATTGCCTCGGCATCATGTTCAATACGATGATACCGACTATTTTCTCTTGAACATACGTCTTCTGGACAATGTTCAAGACGATTTAAGGTACTTTTCCCAGCCAAACTAATAAATTCTTGTTCTGAATTAATCGCTTTCCCTACTGCAAGCGCGAATATGGGGTCATGACGTAAAGTTTCGTGGTCATTTATATCTTCGTAGCCCATGATTAAGCCATATATCCTTTGTGCTATTAAGCTATTAACTGGATGTAGAATTCTCGAAGGGTCTCGGTAGTCTTTGAAACATGCTGCCAGCCGTGATGTTATTTCTCTTTTTCTGTCCAGCTCCGCAATTAATGTTAATCCTGCATCCGATGTTACAGGTTCACCCTTGAAATTAACTATAACTGTACGTGACGCTACTTGTTCAAATACAAACTGTTCTGGTTTACAATGGTTTTTATTTGGGGTCATACTTCAAACTGCTGTAATTGTTGTGCAATATACATTTTGGCAGTTTTTGACCCCTATTTTCTCAAATCTTGTGAGAAATCCGGGTAATGTATGGAAAGTAAACAAAACTACTTTATTGTGTTTGATACAATCGAAGGCGCCTATCTTTGTCTAAACGAAGAGGGTAACAGTTTATTGACCTACTCAACAGAGAAAGAAGCAAGGGAATATTTTGAACTGCATTATCAAGAATGTCATGAACTAGGGCTAACTTGGTCTACGAGTGCAACGCTGCACTGGGCAACTTTGAAACCGTTTATAGTAAGTATAAATGCTGAATTATCGCCAGCAGATGTAGTAGATACCTTGTCAGCACAGGCGCCGGATTCAACAGTTTTTTCTTTGAGTAGTATAGCAGTACGTTCCATTAAAGGGCTTAAAGTAGATTTGTGGACTTGTCGTCAATATGAAGTGTCGCAGGTTAGCTTAATTCAAGAGCAGGAACAAGAGGCGCCTGTTGCTTAACTTTTCTAGAGGCATTGCCTCCAGCTTTGGTCTAAAATTCCCACGCTTTGTTGTAACGTATAGCGCCTGCAATATGAATATTGTTAACTATGTTCACGTTTTAGCAGACTAAAAATATATTCTGGTTTATGTCCCCTTTTCCATGAAGGGGTTCTTTTTAACAAAACTTTTTTAATAATGCCTCTTTTAGCTAATTTATTTAATAAAGAACTAATGGCGTTAGGGTCAATATTTGTATCTGCTGCTATCTGCGCGCGGGATGCAGAACCACCAAGCTTTTCTAAGCACTCAATAATTGTATCAATTTTAGCTGGTGCGTAGGGTGATACTTCTTCAAGTTCTGCTAATACGGTGGATTTTATCTGTTCTAAAGTTTCTTCAGTTACATCAATTTGTTTAATCTCGTACAACAAATCAATCGTTAGTTGAACAGCTTTTAGTATTTTTGCATTACTGGGATTAGGCATTACAAAGGACACGGCGCCGACCTGATTAATATATCATCGTTTTTTGTACGAAGCATACCAGGGTTTTTGATTATCGGGTTTTAAGTACGGCGCCAATTCTCCATAAGTCTCCTCGTAGCGTTCCACCATCTCACAAAGGTTCATCACTTCTGGTGTAGCGTCTGTTATCGTGTCGCTAAGTAATAAACTTTTAACTTGTGTAGCTATAGATACTAGTAATTGATGCTGTGTGTTCATGATTGGGCGCCTGTTTTTAGTTAGTTTTTGAAGTAACAGTTCTTATTACACGTTCTAAAAATAGCCTCCTATCAATTGCTTGAATTTCTAAAACTGTTTTACCTATGGGATTATAATCATCTGGGATTTTAAAAAATTCGGATGCCCAATAGCTCTGCTTTGTTTCTTGCTCGTACTTAGCTACTTCATTATATCAGCCAATACAAATGTTTTCCCATGTGAAATAGAGTCTAGTTTTTCCTTCTGAATTCGTTTCAAACATAATTAGCTAATATTCAACTATTATTCTCAATATTATTTTACACTTTGACTACGTGCTTTTTCACTTAATTATCAATGGCTTCAACCAGAAAATAGGTATATTCTGTGTCTAGCGGCACCGTAAATTTTTAATTGTATATTTTTGTTAAGATTAAATTTATAATGATTATTAAAATTATTTTACTACTAAATTATAACGTTGTTATTGAAGAGAGATTAACCTCTCTGCTGTCTCAATACTACATAAGTAAGTAGCATTATCACCAAAAGCACGAATTTTTTTACCCTTAGCATTATATTTCTCTCCATTTTCAAGAAGTATAAATGCTAAAGTTACTTTTGATACAACGTGTATTTCGGCTTTACTTACGTTACTATTATCATAAAATAATACACCTACTTCATCTTTCGCTTTTAACTCTAAAACTAAGGATTCTTGGTTTTCAAGACGCGGATTTTTAATATAATAAATAATCGATTTACTATTTTGTGTTAAACAACCACAAGACTTTATACTCCCACTTCTAATACTTCTGATTGGGAAATCTGCAATTTTGCCACAATCGCATTTGCATTTCCAGTAAGTTATACCATTAACCCTTGCTGGTTCAGAAGGAGAAATACATTCTAAATGTCCGAACTTTTGTCCACTATAATCTTTAAAACTTGGGTTTAAACAACCGCAAGATTTTATACGTCCAGCTACAACATTTCCTATATTTTTATCTACAATGTTTCCGCAATCGCATTTACATCTCCAGTAATTACCTTTTGCTGGTTTAGAAGGAGAAATACATTCTAGATGCCCAAACTTTTGTCCACTATAATCTTTAAAACTTGGGTTTAAACAACCGCAAGATTTTATACGTCCAGCTACAACATTTTTTATATTTTTATCTACAATGTTTCCGCAATCGCACTTAAATTTCCAGTAATTACCTTTTGCTGGTTTAGAAGGAGAAATACATTCTAGATGCCCAAACTTTTGTCCAATATAATCTTTAAAACTGGATTTTAAACAACCGCAAGATTTTATACGTCCAGATACAACATTTCCTATATGTTTATCTACAATGTTTCCGCAATCGCATTTACACTTCCAATAAGTGCAACCATTAACTCTTGCTAGTTCCGATGGTTCAATACACTCCAGGCGCCCAAACCTTTGTCCCGCAAAATTTTTTAATTTAGTTATTCTAGTTTTTCTTGTTGTCTTCCTTTGTTGCTTTAAACATCCGCAAGAAGATATAGCCCCTTTAACAAGATATCTTATTCTAACTTCTACTAGTTGGCCACAGTCGCATCGACATGTCCAATAAGTGTTAGCTTCGACTCTTGCAGAAAAAGATAGACATTCCAGGCGCCCGAACTTTTGCCCACTGTAATCTTTGAAGTTTGTCATTTTACTTTTCATCCACTATTCTAGATGCTTATAAGTAGCCTAATTGATACTACCCATAAAGCATGATACCTAGTTTCTGAAATATGTCCAGCGGCGCCGTAAATTTTAAAATGTATATTTTTGTTACAATTGAATTGATAATTATTATCAATCTACGCGATTTATAAAAATCATCAAAGTTCCGGCGCCGTTTGAAACTGTAGCGCTTATAGTTTTGACTTACCAGAACCTCTCGAACACCCGCAAGACTTTTTATTTCCAGATACAACACTTACTATACTTAGGTCTACAATATTTCCACAGTCGCATTTTAATGGACAGTAAGTTGCACGATTAGCTTTTGATAGTTCAGAAGCAGAAGGAGCAATGCATTCCAGGCGCCCGAACTTCTGACCTGTATAATCTTGACCTATATTTCTTAAGCATCCGCAAGACCTTGTACTTCCATATACAACACTTGCTATATTTACGTCTACAATTTTCCCACAATCACATTGAGATTTCCAGTAAGTTGCATTATTAACCCTTTCGACAAAAGAAAGACACTCCAGGCGCCCGAATTTTTACCTGTATAATCCTTGAATGTGTTTCTTAAGCACCCGCAAGAGCTTGTACTTCCACTTACAACATTTCCCATGTTGAAATCTGCAATTGGTCCACAGTCGCACTTGCACTTCCAGTAAGTTGCACCATTAAGTCTTGCTGGTTCTTTATGAGAAATACATTCAAGGCGCCCGAACTTTTGACCTGTGTAATCTCTAGCTGTATTTCTTAAGGATCCGCAAGACTTTGTATTTCCATATACGACACTTGCTATATTTACGTCTACAATTTTGCCACAGTCACATTTACATATAAGAGCGAGTTTCACCATTAACCCTTGCTGGTTCAGAAAGCGAAATGCATTCAAGGCGCCCAAACTTTTGGGCAGTGTAATCTTTGAATTTAGTCATTTTAATAAAAGGATGTTTTAAAAATCAGCAGTTGAGTAAAAAAGTTATGCGTTAACTCATATTATTATACTGAGTCATGCTCGCTTAAATATTTTTCAACTTTTACCCTTATTTCGGATTCCATTACATCCAGATGTCCATCAACATCAGCATACCAGCCATATTGGTTCATTACTTTTATCAAAGCATCTACAGCTTTACGCGCGCATGTCTCCATTTTTCCCTTGGGCGTAGCTAAGTATTCGCTATGGCTTAATTCTTTCTGCTGTTGACGCTGCTGTGCTTTCTCAATGATACCTGTAGCCCTTTCAACACTACACAGGTAAGTAGGGTCTCCATAGTGGGCGCCTATTTCCTTGCCTCTATTGTTATATCTAGTTCCATCAACTAGAGTTACAAAGCCCTTTGAATTCAGAAGGCAGAAGGCAGGAGGCAGAGGGCACTTATGAACCCACCTTTAAAAAAGTGGGATTGAAACAAGGACGCTGTTTTTCTTCTCTGCGAGACACTGCGTGAACGTGCTTTGCTGTATAGGCAACACTACGTGAACGCAAACTCGTTCACGTAGTGTACCGAAGGTAAAAACGTCTTTTTTTTTACGCTCGCTTAAACCCAGAACGCGTAGTTCTTATTGGTATTCCACATAAAGCCATCTGCCTCTGCCCTCTGCCTTTTCTTGTAACATTTTTAACTTCGTGTATTTCTGCTTTACTGCCAAAAGCGTTGTCGTAGAAAAAGACTCCTACTTTGTCACCGGATTTTAAATCTAGTGTGTTGAAAGACATAATTTATAAGCTCTTATTTTTTAATATTTATCCAATTTTCGATATTGATCTATATTAAAATTATCTGACAAAAGTGATTGTAATGGTGTTAACTTAGTAAAGTAATTAACTATTTCATCATTGCATGGTAGTACCCTCTCCAATATACCATGAATAGGCAATTTTTTCATTTCAGGAGTACCGTAAATCCTTTTATAGTAAGTGTCTTTAACTTTAAGTGAAGAATATTTTATTTCTTCAATCTCAACTATTTTGCACTTCCAACCTGTTGTAGTATATGCACAATGATAAACTAAATCGTTTTGTTTTAAGTTTACCAACATCCACGCTAACTTATACTTCATTATTTTTGATACACTTAAATTAGCCTGACATTCTCTATTTAAAGACTCTAACTCGGATTTTAAATATCTATTTACACTATCAATTATTGATTGCTCTATATCCTCTTGTGTTACTTCTCGAATCGAAATATCTATTATATCTTGACAGGCGCCGTTTTCTGTCTTGAATTTATCACACGCTTTCTCGGCGCCTTTTCTTGATTTGTAAACTTTGGCATGAAAAAGGCTTGCTGGAAATTTAAAACATTTTTTCCCTTTGGTCGTTCCTTCATAAGCGAAGGCTATTTCGTCTTGTAAAGTGACTTGAAGTACGTACATTTTTCAATAATGTTATTAAAAGTATCTTGATACATATTACCAAGATATTAAGAAAAGTTAATTATCGTTCCACTCCTCTGCTGTAAAGCCTGCTTCTATTTCTTCTGGAAACTGTTTCCCCATCTCAGCTATAGCTTCCTCTACAGAGTTGGCTTTTACATAATGCCCCTGTCGTGCGTTCGTCTTAGTGGCGCCGGGAACTTCGTCTGTATATGGCTTATTACGGGTGCAACGGTACATTTTCATACAAGTAATCTGTAACTGTTTCTACAATATAGTTTTTTTTAGCTATAGTGGCAAGTAAGGATTAATAATTGAGTTATACTAAAATTTACAAATAATAAAACGCTTAAATGAACGTTTTAGAACAATTAATGCACGATAAAGGTTGGTCATATTACCAGTTAAGCATTGAGTATGGAAAGTTGGAGCATCCATCCCTTTCCCCTGCTGAGTTAGTTAAAAAGTACAGTACAAATGTTCGCAAGGCAGTGCGTAACCCAGAGAACGCGCGGTTTGATACGGTGAAGAAGTTGGCTGAAATATTAGGCGCCGAGCTTGTGATAAAGGTTAAGTCGTGATTTGATTGTTGGCGCCCTGCTGTACTTCAAGTATGATTACATAGTGAAATTTTTGTATATTTTGTTCTAATAGTCAGAAATATTGTGAGGCGCCGTTGTTGACTATACAAAGTGCGAGAGGAGATTTTAAGCAATGGTAGATAGATTTGTTATGTTTTGGGGGTTGATTAGTACTCTGTGTACAGGCGCCATTGCAAGTGTGCTTGGATTTTACTCAGTTAGCTGGCTGCCCGCTAATCATAATATACTTCGGTCGATTGTAATATATTTCGTTTATTGGATTTTATTAGCAAATTTACAAGCAACATTGTTAGATAGGAAATTCAAAAATAAAAAATTCGCTTCTAGATGGTTTTTTACAACAAGTATAGTTGGCATTTTAGTTATGTTTTTACATGACTTTATAGTTCTAAAAGTAATGGATATAAATACTGGAGGACAGGGAGCAATCGCTTTATTATATACCTTACCTAGCTTGGCAGTTTCTGGTGGATTTATATTAGCTTTTGCTCAATTCTTGCTTATCCGAAACCGTTATAAGCCTAATTTCCAATCGAATGAAGTTGAATTAAATATGTTCTGGTTATTTATAGGTGTTCTCTCATGGGTTGCAGGTTTCGCTGTTCTGTTCTTCGGTGCTATTTTTCCTCCATTATTACTTGTTTTTCCTATTGTCAGTACAATTAAAGGCTGGTTTATTAATAAGTTTTTACAAGCTACGAAAGAATAATTGAATGCTTAGGCGCCTGTTTACGGTAAATTTAATCGGCTCTTCCGTAATTAACGTGCTAAAATGTTAAGTACGGAAGAGCCATTATTGTGTCAGGTGGCATTTCGTCGAATAAACGCGGGTTTTCTAGCAATAAAAGCGGAAATACAGGGTTGTCAATTAGTTTTCTAGGAAATTCGGCGCCGAGTTGAATCAACACATCAACAGGTGTATTAGGGTTGGATACAATGTTGTGATGTAATTGTTGGTCTTCTGAGTGGTAGAACAAATCTTCAAGTAAGTCTGGCGGAGTACACGGATTTTTTGCAACAACGTGTCCGAGTTCCGTACTCCTGTATGCTAATCTTTTTAATCTTTCAGGGAGAGTATTAATATCAGAAGCTTCAAGTAAAAGATTTGACATGATATTAGGCGCCTGTTTTAGGAGAGCGAAAAATTTTGGGGGAGCAGTAAATATGAACTCCCAATCATTGAAATCTGCTTGCAAACATCACCAGCAATTAAGAGCAGCATTGAATAAATAATATCGAAGATTATTAAGTATTTAATTATACTTTTAATTTACTTGACTCTCACTCTTCTGGCAAAGAGTATAATGTATTCTCTTTACCTAAAATACTT
>NZ_RSCL01000006.1:93577-94482 GCF_003991905.1 Dulcicalothrix desertica PCC 7102
AGCTATGACTAAAGCAGCTGCAATATCACTACTCAATCCATACATCCGGGAATATTTAGCCAAGCCGATTAGACTTGTATATGCTGGATTTTTCTTAAATAAACTAATTCCTCGATTAAAAAGTATTGATTCGAGCAACTGGTAAAATTTACTATACGCCCAGGATGAAAGCATTCTTGCATATTTTCTACCCTTTTCCCGTAATAATTCTTTTTTATGACTAAAATCCAATTCTTCACAGACAACTGGACAAGCATATTTTGTGGCAAGGTTTGCTAGTTCTAAACATGCATTAACTATTTGCTGGGAGTTAAAATTTTTACCTAGTCCAGATTGTAATGGAATACTACCATCCGCTTTTAAATTACCTTGGTAATCTACATAAGCCCATCCAATAGAACTGGGATTAATATCTATACCAATGGCACCGTATTGAATTGGTCTGCTAACTTTTTCCACAAGTTTTGGTGTAAATTGGACACCTACAACCCAACGACCATTCTTTCTAAAAAAGTGCCATGTTTTTGCTCCATTATCAGGAAGTCTATTTATGTTTCTATCAAAGTTACCTATTTCAGTTTCGATATGCTTACCAAATCTTTCCTCCAAACAGTAAGGAACTCTAAAACAAATTTTATTCCCGTCGTACTGACAGATTAAATTACCATGCGTTTCATCCTTGGAACCAACAATATAAATTTCACTGCTTGAGACCTTTACCCGTATTGGCGCCGTTTTTAGGTAAGCTATTTTCTTCTCAAGCTGATAGATATAACGTTTCTTATGATGAATCTGAAACTTGAGAGCGTGCCAATTTGAACGTCTTGTATTTAAATCACAGCATAAAGGAACTTTACATCCAGTTTTTGACGAGTGCCAATTTTTCTTTGCATAAAATTTTTGGC
>NZ_RSCL01000006.1:94492-225722 GCF_003991905.1 Dulcicalothrix desertica PCC 7102
CTTTTCTTTCTCAAAATTTTTAGAGGCTAAAATCTTATCAACAGTCTCACAAACTGCATCTTTAAATATAGGGGAAAAGGCATTAAGAAACATTTCAAAATCGGTGTAACCAAGATGGTTCATTTCCGACTCTTTGGTTGGTAGACCTTTTACATAGGTGATTGTTGACATGCACGCACCTGGTTTTGTGTCCGAAGTATTGGTAGCTTTTTTATCTATAGGCACCTGTCAGTAGCGATTCCTCGTTACAAGGTGCCTTTTCGCATCTGAACATATTATACGTTATTCACGTATTAAATTTCAATCAATAAATTCCGATAAATCACTTTTTTTTACAAGTTCTCGAATTTGAAGAATTGTATCTTCCTTCTTAAGAGTCGTGAGAACATAGTCAGGACGGTTAGAAAAATCTGACCCCCAACCTTCGACAGTACGAGCCGAAAGCCCTGTAGCTTTTGCCAGGAGCTTTACGCACGTTTTATAATACCCACGCTCGCCCGGAGCAGGCATCTTTAACCATTTATGACAAAATTCAAGAGGTTCCAATTGTTGTCCTTTAAAATCAACGCCTCTATAATGCACTTTTAAAGTAAGCATATAAACCTCCTGCTTGCTGCTATCTTACGTAAGTTGCGTACAAAACACGGATATGGCAAAGCTTTTAATTCATCAGTAATATTTATACCTGATTTACATCGTAACTTGTTTGAACTGAACGGTCTGGATACGAGGATTTTCAAGATTTTCAAATCAAAATACTAGGGAATCTTATAATTTTAGGTGACTGCTAACAACCCACAAGCTGCAAAACGATAGTCCTAGTTGATGTAGGTACGCACGACGAAGTTTACTAACGTAACTTTCCTAGCTGATACTCCACTTATACTTGGTTGCGGTTTTAACATTAAATTTTCCAGGTGCAAGATATGAAAAAACCTACTCCGACACCCGTATATTTATCTGACTCAATTCTTCGCGCACAACTCGCCGTAAAATTTCCTCTAAAGGTTCCCGACGCTGTTGTACATATTCACGCAATGCATTATTTATCAAAGTTTGGTAATTTCCACCACCTGCGAGATGGACTTGTTCGCGGAACCACGTCAAAATATCATCATCTAACCGAATTGTAATCCTCGTTTTACCTTCGGGAGTTGGTTCAATAGCTCCACGCTTTCCTTGACTAAAATCATACTCAGTATCCATGATTTATTCCTCTAATTCATACTGCAAACGTTCTCTTCTAGTTGCTTTCCGAGCAGATATTAACCGAATACAACTGTCACCCCGCCACGTATAAACAACAACTATAATTCTACCCAAAGCATCCATTCCTACCGTCACAAACCGCTGCTCATCGGGATGCTCATTAACTACAGTAGTAGCAAAATCATCCGAAAATACAGAAACTGCGTCGGCAAAGTCTATTCCATGTTTTTGGATATTGGATTGAGCTTTATTACTATCCCATTCGTACTCCATACAATTATAGTATGCACAATTGTACACAGTTTAATTGTTTGTGTCTACGCAGTCAAGTTTTTGTTTCTAGCAGCTTTGCTCCCTCATATCTTGCATATCTACGTATTAATCATTAATTTCCAATAACAATGTTTTAAATATTACACATATTTTAGTCCATTAAAATGGACTTTAGTTATTAGCCTTGCGGCTTTCAGCCCAAGGTGGGTATGAGCGTAGTTATAGATTTAGCAATTAATATCACATGTAAGAAAACAGGTGCAAGATGTAAGTTAATCGAATGCACGACAGTGACCATCGGGAGAAGTTATCCCCCAGGTCATAATCAATTTTCTATTTACTTTTTCTGCCAATCATGAATATTCCAAGTATTAGCATCCCACGGTGTAAATTCTACACCACTAAGATTGTTACTAGTCGCAATTACACGCGCGCGAGTAACTAAAGGAAGTACAACAGCATCTTTAACTAGGATATCGTTCATTTGGATAAATAACTGGCGCCGACGAGCTAGATTCAACTCTGTTGTAGACTGTTGCCAAAGCTTGTCATATTCAGGATTGCAGTAACGTGAGAAATTGTTTTTAGACCAATTATTTTCTTTTTGAGCAATTTCTGAACAAGTCCAACTCTTCATCGAAATACTAGGGTCTGGGTTATTATTATTATCAGAAAACAGTTGCATATCCGCTTGGAAACGGCTAGTTGTGTCTGGGTTATTAGGGTCTCCAGAGAAAAATATACTTGGGTCAATGCTTTTTAAATCAACTTTCACCCCAATCGATGTTAATCCTTGTTTTGCTATTTCTTGAATTTTCTGTCGCACTGGGTTGGCTGAAGTCTGAAATAAAACATTCATTTCTACACCATTTTTATCCCGAATCCCATTCCCGTTGGTATCAAACCATCCTGCTTCATCTAATAACGCAGCAGCTTTTTTGACGTTAAATTCGTATGTGGTATTCGGCGAATTATATATTTCTGGCGCCGTTAATACGTTTGCTACAGGGCGAGCAATATCACCAAATAACTGTTTAGCGATTGTTTCCCGGTCAATAGCATAGCTAAAAGCTTGACGAACTATCTTATCGCTAAAAAACGGATGAGGAAACTGCACACTAGAACCTTTTTTTGGGTCTGTCTGATTAAACATAATCCGTTCGACAAAAGACCCAAAGACGTTGTTTAATTTACCTTTACCAGTTGATTCCAGTTGTTTGAGAACCTTTGCCTCCACTTGCAAATTCCAAGCGTAATCTGCTGATGTCGTTTGCAATACCGCTCTTGCAGCAGTTGCAGCATCACCACCACCTTTGATTTCTAACCGTTGAAATTTTACTTTATCGGCTGACCGAAACAAAGGATTTGGTTCATAGATGACGATATCACCTGGTCTAAATTGTACCACCTGGTAAGCACCAGTACCCACAGTCAGACGATTTGCTGGCGCCTCCCTTGCGTTAGCACCGTTGTATTTCTCAAAAATGTGAAAAGGCAGAATAAGACCTTCAGCACCAATAAAAGGCAATGACCAAGCAGGGTTAGGAGCGCGAAAATTTATTTTAACTGTGTAGTCATTAATTGCTTCCACACTTTGAACATCTTTGTAAATTCCTGATGTGGTAGCAGCAACAGCCGGATTAGAAATATATTTATAAGTAAAAACCACATCTGCGGCAGTAAAAGGTTTACCATCAGACCATTTAATACCCCGCTTTAATTTCCAAGTAACTGACTTACCATCTTTTGCTAGTCCTGCATTTTCAATAGTGGGAATTTCCGCTCCCAAAAATAGCACTAATTTACCATCTTGATTAAAACTAGCAAGCGGTTCATAACTAATTCGACTAGCCTCAAAGTCTTTCGCTCCCCAAGCTAGATGGGGATTAAGGATAGTTGGCGCCTGCCAATATAGTAGTCTAATTGTGTTGCCCTTTTCAGCATTCGGCTCAGAACAGCTTGTTAATAATACACTTGTTAATATCAGACTCCAAATCCTACTAGTCATGAATTTATTTAAAATAATCATAATTTACCCCTTTTAGTAGTAATTTAATATTTACAATTCTTATTAGGCACTTATTCGCCACTTGTTCGGGCAAAGGTAGGAAGATGTTCGTAAAAGTTCGCTTACCGAAAGTTATGACTTTATAAATAATTCTGTGAATAATAAACAGTAGGGTTGCCAATGGAGACCTTAATAACGAGTATATTTTTTGACTTTGTATTCAAATTTTTATAAGTAAAAAAGTCAGAGTTTATAATTATTAATTTTTTGGCAGCAACTTAACTTTAGTCTAGTTTTTTGACTGAAATATCAAACTAAGATTTAACATATTTATAACTACTGGTTTGTGTCATTAATGTAGTTGTACCATATCTGTCCCAGATGTGCGTAGGTTAGGCGAGACGCCGTGAGCCGACAAGATTAAATACAAATATGAAACATGCGCGCGCCATCAAAACCACCACCAAAGAATGTTACGCTAAAAGATTGGATAGGAGTATATTCTACACTGCTCGGCGCCTTCATGGCAGTATTAGATAATCAAATTACTAATGCTTCCTTAAAGGATATTACAGGCGCCCTTGGTGTAAGTCTAGAGGAAGGCGCCTGGATTTCCACAGCATATCTAGTTGCAGAAATTGTAGTCATACCGCTTACAGGTTGGCTATCACAAGTATTTTCCGTGCGGTTATATTTACTTGTGAATGCAGCATTATTTATTTGTTTTTCTGTTTTTTGTGCTTTTGCAACTAACTTACCACAGATGATTTTGTTCCGTGCTGGACAGGGTTTTACTGGAGGTGTCTTAATACCAATGGCGTTTCTTGTCATTTTAATGACATTACCACAAGCATTGCAACCTGTAGGTATGGCACTATTTGGACTATCCACAATTATTGCTCCTTCTCTTAGTTCGATTGTTGGTGGTTGGTTAACAGAAACTTATGCTTGGCAGTATATTTTCTACCTGAATGTGTTACCGGGATTACTGCTAATTGCTGGTGTATGGTACGCATTACCCCAACGACCTACAAAGTTACATCTACTCAAAAAAGGTGACTGGTTTGGTATTGTCACAATGGCAATAGGGTTAGCATCGCTTACGTTTTTCCTTGAAGAAGGCAACCGTAAAGATTGGTTTGTGAGCGAGGAAATTCAAAAAGCAGCTTTAACAACAGCAATTTCTATACCTGTATTTATAATTATTCAGCTTGTTAACAAAAATCCTTTACTCAATCTGCGCTTACTACTAAGGCGTAACTTCTTAATTACTATCATCACTACAATGGGTTTAGGGCTAGGTTTATATGGTCCTACTTTTATTTTGTCGTTATATTTAGCACAAATTCAAGGTTACAACGCCATGCAAATTGGCGAAACAATTATGTGGTCAGGTTTGCCACAGTTATTTATCACACTGCTTGTGCCCAAATTGATGAGACACATTGATTTACGGTTACTACTAGCGGTAGGATTTACGCTGTTTGGTGTCAGTTGCTTTATGAACACGACAATGACTCATGATACAGGACTCGAACAGCTAATACCTGCTCAAATTATCCGCGCGTTGGGACAGCCTTTAATAATTACATTTCAAGTTGCCACATTTGGAATTGAGCCAAACCAAATCGGTTCAGCTTCAGCTATATATAGCATGGCGCGCAACTTAGGCGGTTCATTAGGAATTGCAACACTCTTGAATCTACAATCGTTACGAGAAAGATTCCACTCAAACTATTTAGTTGAGAAAATTTCACTATCAAATCCCATCACGCGCGACAGAATTGACCAATTAACTCAAATATTTTTACAGCACACAAGTGACCCAGTGCAGGCTCAAAATCAAGCGTATGAAGTCCTAGACCGTACCATCCGACGAGAAGCAAACGTAATGGCATTCAATGATTGCTTTTTGTTCATGGGATGTGCGTTATTTACAAGCGCCTTTCTAGTACTTTTTTTAAAAAAAGTCAAACCAGCAGTCAACAGCCCAACAAACGTTTGATTAATTAAGTAGTACATTAGTAACTTGACTTTTTTGATGCAGGCGCCTAAAACTTGACTAGCTGACATGTTATTTTATACATTCATCCGCTTTGACAATTCTGTTTTTAGCAGTATAAATAAGAACAATAAAAAAGTATTATTTGTAATTATTTCAGTAACAATAATACTTGTATCCTTTAAAGTCATTCAAAAAAAGTATATAATGTAACTATAGTTTCTACATCTAAAAAATTTAACACTTTTAATGAGGATTGTATTAATTTTTGTTAAACAATAACTAATTTTTTAGAGTAAAATTTATAAGTAAAGATTTAATTTTTTTCAATATATTTACAGGATAGTGTGTTATATTCACGAGCAAGATTTGTGTGAATCCCACGCTATGAAACAACAAAAAAACACCTTTATTAATACTAAGGTATTAATAAAGGTTGTATCTGCTTTGAAAGCTAAGGTTTTTTTATTAATCTGCGTTTTTATCACTAGTACTCTTGGTGTTCTGTTATCAAATTGGTTGATGACAAGCAATATAGCTAGTGCTAATTTCGACAGAACTGATTTTTTGCAACCTGCTCCTATTCAACCACTCTTATCTTACGACTATTTTGGCAAACTGCTGAGTCCTCAAGAAGCAGCACAAATTGTTACCAGTAAGGGACTTGATGCTAATGACCCCACTTCTTATCAACGAGTAGGCGCCGTTAAAATAACCAAGGAATTAATCGCTCAAGGTGAAAACATATTCTTAAACCGTAAAATTGGCGATACATTTGGTTTGCAAGGGGTATTTGGTTTGGGACAAGGTAGCAATAGAATATCGGATGAACTGGGTGTAGCAATTGCTAATTTACAAGGTCAGTCAACAACAAACCTAAAAATTACCCTTCAGAAAGATTTAACTCTGGGGAGTCGAACTTTTCCCAAAGGGACTGTTATTCCTACAGGTTTAAAAGTTCAACAAGGAAAGGTTGTTGCATTAGGAACTACTTCGACTGGTGATATTACTTGTGCGCTCTGTCATGCGACCCTTTCTAATGATGGTAAAATCCTTGCGGGAGTACCTAATGGTGAAATTGCTTTTCCGTTTTTTCTTGCCCTGGCGCCAAATACAGCTGCTGGGTTTGCACGGGCAAACTTCAACCCTCTCGACCCACAATATAAAGGCAATGGTAAGACGATTATTGACAGCAAAGGTAATAAAGTTGAACTGCCCGACCCTGAAAAGTTTGAAAAAGCCTTTGATGATGCAGTTTTAGATTTACCGTCCGGCCATTTCGAGAGTTCACCAGATGGGATTAGAAACACAACTCAAATCCCCAGCGTTTTCACGTTTAAGAATCATCCTTACGCATTCTCAGGAAATTTTGCTGTTGGTCCCTTTGCTGGATTGAGTTCTATCAACAATGGTGTTCATTCTTCAGAAATCAATATCTTGGCAGCTGCTCAACTTAGTGAAAAAACTCTTGGTATTGACCCAGAAGTTTATATTGGTACATTTCTTCAGAATGCTGCCGTTCCGAGTCTCCGTTTACCAGAAGGAACCATAGTAAAACCTTCGGAATGGTTACGAGGAGTGATTGCAAAAAATCCACAGCAAGCAGAACTAGAAGACCAAATACCTGCTCCAGGTACAGGAACCTATCCAAACCTGCAACCTAGTTTGTTTACTTACAATGGTTTGGTTTTTAGTCCAAATACTGGTAAGACTGAAGACATTGCGAGTGGCACTTTCTTGTTTGCTGCCAACGCGATGTCGGCTTTCCAAAATAGTTTAGTACCACCTGCTAACCAGACACAAGAAAATTGGAAAGCTTTGAATAGCAATTCTGTGAAGCGTGGGGCAAAAGTTTTTGAAAGAGCGAATTGTGCAACTTGTCATATTCCACCCTTCTTCACTGACAACATAATTCATCCACTTGATGAAATAGGTGCAAATCCAGCTCGCGCTCAGTCTGGTTTGGCATTAGATAAATTGTTAGTGGCGCCTAAGTTATACACTTTTAATACCCCAGTTCCTATACCTGAATCCGCAGAAGTACTGGATGTACCAACACAAGGAATTTCCGATAACCCCACAACTCTTCCCAAAGGCATATTACCAAAAGGTGGCTACAAAACTGTTTCCTTACGTGGACTGTATTTAAGCGCACCGTATTTACATGATGGTGGTGTAGCTGTACGGGCAGGAAGTTTGAAGGTTGACCCCAATGGTCGCTTCACAATTGTTGATAAAAGTGGATTAGGCTTAACTGCTACTCTAAGCCAAGGTATACCTGCCGATGCAGCGAGTAGCTTGCGTGCCTTAGTTGACCGTGAACTGCGTGCCAAAGTTGTGGAAGCCAACAAAGCTAACCCAAGTTTAGTACGTAGTAATCTTGATGGTACAGGTCATAACTTCTATGTAGATAAGTTAGCTGGATTTAATTCAAACCAGCAAACAGACCTGATTAATTTCTTACTCGCATTGGATGACGCTCCTGGAAGCTTTTAATTGAAATTGGGGGGTATATATATTTGCTCATTCTATATGGGTAAACATATCCCCTCTGCCCCTATGTTTAAATTATGTAGAGACCGAATTAATACGGTCTCTACACGTCTGTTTTTATAAAATGATAGGCGCCACCCTCGAATTGCCTTTAAAGGCGCCTGTTATCCCAGTCATAAGTTTTCCTATCTCCTGAATGTAGAAATTAACGATAAATCATAAAGATTTTCTGTAGGCAGAAGGTGTTATCCCGATATGTTTACGGAAGAAGGTCGTAAATTGTCCCTGATATTCAAATCCTAGACGCATAGCGATTCGGGAGAGCGATAATTGCGGCATTGCTAATAACTGCTTGGCAATTTCCAGGCGCCGTTGCATGACGTACTGCCAAGGTGTGAGTCCCATAGATTGTTTGAACGAGCGTGAAAAATGACTTATGCTTATGCCAGCTATTGATGCGATTGCATCAATAGACAAATCCTCTGCCAAATGGTCGTTAATATATTCCAGTGTCCGTCGCAACTGAGAATTAGACAGACCATCTTGGTATTTGCGAATAGTTAATTTTTGTGTAGAGTATTTTTGCAATTCGTCATACTGTTGTGATTGTTCGAGTACTAAATTTGCATTATTCATTTTTACTAACCTTTTTAGTAGTAGCCCCAATGAATGTGATACTTGATGGTGCAGAATGTGAGCTTTGATCATAGTCAATTCCCTTTGGTATCAGTACTGCAAGGAATAGCCCTAAAACAGCAAAATTTGTAGGTTGGGTTGCTCCCGCAGGGAGATGGCTCCCCAACCTAGAAAAGCTCAAAACCTATGCAGTATCGCCTTTAATATTAGTTTTTTTCTTGGTCTCTGAAACTCATAAAACTCATCCCATAACATATATAAAAACTCATGAAAAATAATATTATTAAGTATAATTGAGTAGCAATTTATGCTATTAACTATGCAATTATATACGTACTTGTGCCTTGCGATGTACACTGATTTGCCAACAAGGAACGAGAGGTTTTGTTGATAATAAAGTATAAAAATTAACTTTTTTCTTGATTTTATACGATATATAAGACCTATGCGGATGAAGACAGCATTTTTGGCGCCTCGAAGTATGTGTTGCGTTTCAGAACGTAGATCAAACAAAAATCAATTTATAAATACGGTTTTGAACTGTCAAAGTTCCCTGTTGCTTGATTACTAGCCCTGACATAAGCAATTCTCTTTCCTCTGAACTATCAACAGCAACAATCCTCTCTTGATGCAAAATTTGTCGATAGAGTTCTAGTAGTCGAACGGATTGTTTGCTTTTAAAGAGGCGATTGCGGATAGTTCTCAAATGCTCTGGTTCATCCTGTGATTCCCAATTCTCTATTACCGATTTTTGCACCAAATTTTCAATCCATTCGGCTTCTCTGTTATTAGGTATTTTAGATGAAGAATTGCGGATAAGTTTGCAAAGCTTTTGGGTCAAGAAAGGCTGACCATTAGTCCAGGCTAACACTTCTTTTAACACTGTTTGAGGATTGCTCACTTTCTCTGCTAATCCTTGAAGTAAAGGTTGCGCTTCATGCTCTTTAAAACCTTCCAATTGAATGGTATGACCGATGTTAAAGGGCGTTTTTTGATGGTCAGTAATTAAGTCACTAGGGGTAGCAACTCCAAAAATAGCAAAGGTTAAACGTCGATACTTAGGATTTATAGTACGCTGATTATAGCAGGAGCGAATCAGAGCAAAAAAGTCATTAACTGGGAAGTTCAAACCCAAAATGTTATCTATTTCATCGATAAAGATTATTAGGTTTTTAGAGATAGTCTCATCATTTTGAGCATTTTCAACTAGCAAAACTTCTTCAATAAATTGACTCAACCTCTGAACCGGAGAAATATCTCCCTTTTCTTGCCACCAAGTTTTTAGATTAACCTTTCTTAACAAACCAAAACTTCGCCATAGCTCTGCTATCAAGCCTTTGTACCATTGGTCAGGCGTGACGTTTTCGCTGCCAATACGGGTCAGATCGATTGCCCCGCAGCTAAATCCCTCATGCTGGAGATGGTGTATCATACGTACCATTAGGCTTGATTTGCCCATCTGCCGAGGATTGAGAATGTAACAAAACTCCCCGCGCTTCAATGCCTTGTACAGATAACGGTCTGCTGAACGCACAACATAAGTGGGAGCATCAGAAGGCAAACTTCCTCCCACTTGATAGTCAAAGCTAGAGGGTTGTTCGGCACTTTTAAGTAACTCGTTTTCAAACAGCAGTTCGGCTTGAGTGGCTTTGAGAATTTCTAGGGTTTGTGAGAGTTCTTGAGTGCGCTCTTCTACTCTAAGCTCTAGATTTTTGTTATAATCTTCTAAATGTGCATACAAACGGGCATTTTCAATAGAGATAGCCGCTTGAGCAGAAAGGATTCTTAAAACTTCAATGCGCTCGCTGGTAAAGGCGCCTGTGGTTAAATTGTTTTCCAGATATAAAATACCACTTGTTTTGCCTTGATGTAACAAAGGAGTACACAGAATCGATTTTGGTTGAGTAGCAACGATGTAGGAATCGCGAATGAACTGTTCTTCTTCCTTAGCGTTATTAAGAACTACATCTTCTTGAGTACGAACAACATAGTTAATGAGCGCAACTGGTAGGACAGGTATTTGGCGATTGCTATCTATAGAGTCAATGGGAAGCGAGCGCATTAGAGTTACGTCATCAGAATCTACCGTCCCTTCAGCTTCGATCACCCATTTATGATCTTTTTCCAGTATCAAAAAGCCTTTTTGGGCGCCGCCATTTTCAATTACTGTTTTCATTAACTTAGCCAGCAGTTGGTCTAGTTTAATTTCGCTAGCTAATACTTGATATGCTTTAGTAACTGTGACAATATCGAGGGCTTGGGAATTTGCACTAGCAGTGGACTCAGTTGTATTAATTCTTTGGTTTTCTTTTCGCTCGTTTATATCCATTAGAAACTGTGGGTATTCCGATTCTAGGGCTTGAACTTTGGCTTTTGCACCCCAGCAACTATAACAATGATAAGCATTCCTTAGATATAGTCGTCCTATTTCTTCTCTACCGAGAGAGAGATAAAATTCTGCCGCGCGTTCGTAAGCTATGGCTTCTTCATGAATAAATTCAGCTTTTTTAGCGCCTCTAATTGCTTTTTCATAAAGTTCTTCTGCTTGCCAATTTTGTCCTAAAATTCGTGCAAGTTCTGCTTCTATTAAATCGTATTTATTTTTAAAATTGGCGGGACAATGACTAGCCCATATTTTCATATCATACTGATTTTTGTTTACTTGTTCTAATATTTTTTTTTGTTTTTTTCTATTAGCATTATTATAATGAGCGATACAAGTGAGAGAAAAGTAGAAATTATGTTGTGGCGCCGTTATATGTGAGCTAAGATTTTCAACACACTTTTCTGATTCAATACCATTTTTAAGAGCTAGATTATATTCTTTAAAAAAATAGTAAAATAACATATTAGTAAAAAAGTACATAAAGCTTAACCATTTATCATCTTTATTCAAATTTTTTAAATGTAAATTATGTTTTTCATGAAAATTATCAATCGATAAGTACTTTTTGTTTTCTTTAAGCAATTCAGTAATAATGTTATGGCATGTTGAAGTATAATCAACAACATCTTTTCGCTTTAGTTTTTTTGCAAAATTGATACATTTAATAAAATGAACGTCAACCTCATCTTTTAAATTATCTCCTTTAAAAAAGTTTATTAAACAATAAGTTGAATATGAATAAAGAGCATATTCATTATTTCCTGTATCGATTTCATTTTGAAACCCGTTTAATAGCTTATTCTCGGCAAATTTATCTCTTAGAGTTATTTTCCAATGCCAGATAAATCCATAATACATTTGCATAACTAAAGCTTCTAACTCACGGTTCTTGATTTTCTCTAGCAACTGGATTGAAAGTTCTCCAAACTTATACCCTAAATTAATATCTCTTGTTATATTAATAGCGTCTATTCCTTTACAGAGAAGCGAACCATAAAAAATATAAGGACAAACTGCTTGAGAAGGATTGCCATATCTAATACAGAGGTTGAGTTGGATTAACACCACCTCAACATGAAGGAAAAAATTTTTTGCTACAGTAACTGCCATAATATGCTGTAATATTTTTATGGCTTCAAGTTTATGAGAATCTGTTATTTTAGGAAAATTTATTAAATCCTCAGTTGTTTTTCCCTTCAAAAAAGATTTTAAACATTCTAGCTCTTGATTAATTATCTTTTCTATTTCACCAGATTTTTGAGATATTTCAATTCCTAGTGCGGCTAAAGCTTTAAATGCGGTATCTATTGCCTTCTGTGACTGAGAGTTATTAGTAAAAGATAATAATATTTGTATTTCATATACTTTGACTTTATCAATAATACTTTTAGTTTGTTTTAGAATAATAGCTGATAGATATTCAACTTGCTCAATTTTTGTATTTAAGTATAAAACTTCTAAAGTTTCTAAATGAACTTGTAATGTAAATTCATACTGATGCTTCCAACTATTTAATGGTAATAATTTTAAAGCTGTTTCTACATATTTTAAAGCTGGCTTATACGCTGTAGATGCTTTTGCTTTTTTACCCGCTTCAAAATTTAATCTAGCTAGTTGATGTTTTTCTGAAGGTTCGGTAATCAATTCCAAACCTTCGTTAAGATGATTGACAATATCAAAGATATTGTGTTCTAATTGACTTTCTTGCATATATTCCAGTAAAAGACGCCCTACTTGTAAATGAACTGCTTTTTTCTCGTCTTCTAGAATTAAAGTATAAGCAGCCTGCTGAATTCGGTCGTGTAAAAATTTGTAGGGGATATATTTAGGAATTTTAGCAATGAAAGCATTAGATATTTCTGAAGTATCCTCTAATATTTCTTCCTGATTCCAAAGCAAAGGTATTTTATATTCATGACTTAGAGGTAAAATTAAACCTGACTCTAGTGCTGGCTGAAGTTCTCTAGCTGTAGTTATTTGAGATTTATTGTTGACAATAGAGAGAACTTCTAAATTAAATTGATTGCCAATACAGGCAGCTAATTGTAAAATTTTCTGAGTTTGTTCATTTAGTTTAGTAATTTTGCGGATAGTTAAATCAACAACATTATCAGTTATTTCTATTTTTTGAATTTCCTTAATATCCCATTGCCATTCATTTTTCTGATAATCGAATGATAAAAAGTTTTCTTGGTGCAGAGATTGAAGCAATTGAGTTAAGAAAAAAGCGTTTCCTTGAGTTTTATTCTTTATTAACTCTGCTAAAGGTTTTGACTTTTCTGTAGAACAATTTAAAGTATCAGTAACTAATTGGTTAATGTATCCAATTTCTAATGGTTGTAGTAAGATGTTATTTATCTTAGCACCTTCTTTTTGAATTTGCTCTAAGGTTTGCATCAAAGGATGAGTAGCATCAACTTCATTATCTCGGTAGGCGCTGATTATCAATAGATATTGGCTATCAGCATTGGTTATTAATAGCTCAATTAGCTTCAAAGATGCTAAATCTGCCCACTGTAGATCGTCGAGGAAAATAACTAAGGGATGTCCTTTTTGAGCGAAAACAGTAATAAATTTTTGAAAAAATAAATTAAATCGATTTTGAGTCTCAATTGCCCCTAATTGCTCAACTGGTGGCTGTTTACCAATAATCTTTTCCACTTCAGGAATTATATCGATAATAACCTGAGCATTAGGATTCAAGGCTGCTAAAAGTTTTAGTTTCCAAGTTTGTATTGCTGCTTCAGATTCGGTAAGTAACTGTCGTATTAACTCTTGAAAAGCTAGAGTAACCGCCCTGTAGGGAATATCTCGCTGCAATTGGTCGAATTTTCCCTTAATAAAATAGCCTCGCTGGCGTAATATTGGTTTGTGAACTTCATTAACTAAGGCAGATTTACCAATTCCTGAATAACCAGAAACTAGCATTATTTCACTGCTACCTTGACTAACTCGCTCAAAAGTAGTTAATAGTTGAGTGACTTCTTTTTCCCTACCATAAAGTTTTTCGGGAATAATAAAGCGATTACAAATATCCTGAGTTGCTAAACAAAACTCATCAATTTGTCCTAAACTCTCTAAGCGATTACGACAGATTTCTAAATCGGCTTTAATTCCCCAAGCACTTTGGTATCGTTCTTCTGGGGTTTTTGCCAACAATTTCATCACAATGTTGGAGACGGCTTTAGGTATTGGTTGAGACGTTAAATTTAACGTTTCTACAAGTTTATGTGGGGGAATAGGTTGTTGAGCAATATGACAATGAACTAATTCTATAGAATCAGTAATGGCAAAAGGTAATTTATTGGTGAGCAATTCGTAGAAAGTAATACCCAACGAATAAAAATCGCTGCGGTAATCTATGCCTCGATTCATTCTTCCGGTTTGCTCCGGAGCAATATAAGCTAAAGTTCCTTCTAATAGCTCGATATTTTCAACTGTCTGATTTTCTCGCGATAAACGAGTGGAAATGCCGAAGTCAATGATTTTGAGTTGTTTGCTTTCTGGGTTATAGACGATATTAGAGGGGTTAATATCTTTGTGGATAATATTGGCAGCGTGAATAGTAGCCAAACTTTCAGTTGTTTTGATGGCAATAGAGAGAAATTCTTTGAGGGTAAATTGACGTTCTGACATTAACAATTTTAAAGATTCACCGCCAAAGTCTTCTAAAAACATAACTAGACTATTTTTATATCGCTGCAAATTGTATGCTTTAATCACTACATCAGTATTTAAGGAGCGGGTGATTTTATACTCCTGCTTGTATCGAGTTAGTTCTGAAGGAGTAGGGTAGTTTTCTTTGAGAATCTTTAAAACAACGGGTTGATTATCAGGCTTGAGAATGGCTCGATAGACTAATGAATTAGCACTTTCATAGATTTTATGAATAATCTGATAATCTTGCATACTCTCTTCCCGCAATAAAATTACCTATAATGCATGATAAATTACTACAACCTAATTACAAATAAATACTAAACAATAATTTATAAAATATTTAACTCGACTAGAAGTGTGCGATTGATACGTATCTAAATATTGTTTTTTTTACATTTCCTACCTAATGAAAAAACTCCTATAAAGCAGATTAAGATAGTAGCAGCCAAAAGCACTAGTTAGTATAATTTATAATTAATTTTAACTATTCGTATAGTATTATTACGTAAAAAACTATCTCAAACATCCAACTGTTGGATGGCGCCTATTTTTAATTCACTTTCTTTGCGCTTCCGTCAATATACATTACTAAATCGGCGCCATAGCATAAATAAAATAGTACATTAACACCAATATCGAAAAGATTTGTACCTCTATCAGGGGAAAGCTTAGGGATGATACGAGTTGGATGACTTATCACCTATGGCGTTCAATCATTAACGAATCATACTCTTGAAGTCCTTTAACTACTTAACATTTTTCTACCACCCTCATGATAAGATAATACGAAATCCTTGTAGCATAAGGCTTTTTCAAAAATATTGATTTCAACTATTTGCAAGCGAAAATAAACTCTCAACCTTTAGGCACATATAAAGTTATGAAATTGGACTGAATTCCTCTTTTAGCAGATTGATGGAAGCTGTCACAACCGCGCTCTTTGCTAGTGGTCGTAGAGCTATAAAAAACTTCTTCCTTTACTTTCTTCAGCATAGTAGGCGTCCGCTTTCCATCTTATCTTAGTGACATTTGCCTATAATCTCTATGAACCTTGATCTTCTATTTTTGATTGTTGACCGCCTGCTAATTGAGAGCCACAATCGTCCCCTTAATTCCACAGAAAAACTGATTTTGCTCGGCATTTGGCAGTATAAAACTTACAAACAAATGGCGGTAGAGGCAGGTTATAGTCCTGGCTACTTTACCAATGTCGTTGCCCCAGAGTTGTTTGGGCGACTCTCCAAAGGCATTGGTCAGCGCGTGAACAAGAAAAACTGTCGGGCGCTGCTGGAGTCTTATGCTACCACCCAAACAGCCTCACAGAAAAGACCTTTGAGACAAAATTTGGCAGAACCTCTCCCGGATGTTAACCAAAATACATTACCTTGCTATCCTAGTGGCTCAGTTCCTCTCGATTCTCCCTTTTACCTCGAACGTTCTCTCCTTGAGGAGGAAATTTATCAAGAAATCGGGAAACCAGGAGCGCTAATCAGGATTAAAGCTCCTAGAGAAATGGGCAAAACTTCACTGCTACTAAGGGTTCTTGACTATGCGAACCGCCAGGGCTACCATACTATCAGCTTAAATTGTGAACAAGTCGAGCAGGCAATTTTGAGCGATTTGAATCAACTTTTACGCTGGTTGTGTGCTAATATTACTCGCCAGCTTCAGCTTCAACCAATGTTAGACGAGTATTGGGATGAAGATATGGGAAATAAAATTAGCTGCACTCTCTACTTGCAAGAATATCTACTAGAGTCAATTAATACTCCTCTGGTCTTAGCGTTGGATGAGGTAAACTATATTTTCGAGCATTCCCAAGTAGCGAAAGATTTTTTACCTCTGTTGCGTTCTTGGTACGAAGAAGCAAAAAGGCTGCCAATTTGGCAAAAGCTTCGCCTATTAGTGGTTCACTCGACAGAAATTTACGTTCCCCTCGAACTTAACCAGTCTCCTTTCAATGTGGGACTGCCAATTCAGTTAGATTGCTTCACACAACAAGAAGTGCAGCAGTTAGCCCAACGTTATAAACTCGACTGGGTAGATGGAGAAGAAGCTAGACAATTAATGGCAATGGTTGAGGGACATCCGGCGCTAGTACACCTAGCACTATATCATTTAAGTCGAAAGCAGATAACTGTGTCGCAACTGCTAGAAAATGCTCCCACTGAAGGAGGAATTTATTCTCATCATTTGCAGTGTCACTGGGCAACCTTGCAAGAACAGCCTGAGTTAGCACAAGCTTTTGATACTGTTTTGAATACCAATGAAACTGTTTCCTTCGACCCCATCCTAACTCACAAGTTAAGCAGTATGGGACTGATTAAACTTTCTGGAGGTCAAGTGAGCGTAGGTTGTGAATTGTACCGACAATTTTTTACGAGAAGGAGCAGCAATAAGCGCGTAGCTAACATCAGGGGTAGAATTCCAGAGTGAGTCATTGGTATAAAAATTACCCTAATTACACACTTTAATCTTGTAAAATAGCGTGTTTTTTGCGATAAATACGTAATTAAACAAAAATACTAGTAACAATTTTTATATTTTTTGATTCAAGATATATTTTATTACTTCGGCGCCTAATTTTTAGTTTTAATGACAACACGGCGCCCATTATTATCTCTGGCACAGTAAGTAACGCCAAAACCACCCTCGCCTATTCTTTCTTCGATTGTGTATTTTTCGTTCTGTAATTTTTGCCCTGATGCCCAAACCATTAATTCAAATCCTAATATACTGGTATCGATTATGGCATACTTCATCAAGTAGATAATGAGCAACATGTCCATTCCAGTCCTGCTAAACTCGCTATTACTCTCTGTGTCCTCTGTGTCTCTGTGGTAAATATAATTAGTCGTCGGTGTTTTTTATAACTATGTGACTGCACAGGCCGAAAAGCCTGTGCGACAAGAGGGGGATGTTATTTAGAATTTAATCAGAGATAATTAAAAGACGGGGATGAAAGCTTTTAGGATGGCTTTAGCCATCAATCACACTCTTTATTTATAATTATTTATGATTGGAATATTGACACGATGCTCATAATCTGTATTGATTATTTATGTTTTTTAATATTTAATATTTGTAACTATTACAACACACTTCATTTTCGTATCTCTGAAATAGAACACGCATAAGCGCCAGCGCGATTTTTTGAAATTTAGTATTGATATATTGACAATATTTTTATATACTATTAATAGTTACTAAACCAAGGAGGTAAGTCTAAATTGCTAACAAACTATGTGTATAAGCTTCAGCCTAATGTTACTCAAAGTCATGAAATGGTTCGTTGGATTGATATGCTACGTAGCCATTACAATTGGTGTTTGAATGATAGAATATCTCAATATAATCAAAAATTTATACAAGGTGATTATTGCGATATTAGAACAAAAGCTGAAGCATGTCCTATTAGTTGTTTTGTTAGCAAGAATGGTGCCAGTGGTGAGCCGTGGAAACAAGATAATCAAAATACCATAGTACCAATGGGAGAGTATTGTTTACTTCCTTATGATTTGAATAATTTACCTTATAGTGGTAAAACTCCACGTCGTAGCGTTGGAGATATCCAAATCACGGCATTGCCAGTATTGAAAGTTGCTCGACCTTGGTATGCAGAAATTGATTCGACAGTATTACAGCAAAATGTAAAACGATTGGATACTGCTTATGAAAATTTCTTTAATGGTAACGGTTTTCCAAAATTTAAGAATCGTAGTAATTTTACATCATTCACCTATCAGGTGGGATTTAAAGTAAGTGGGAATAAAATCTATTTACCCAAATTGGGATGGATGCGTTTTTATGACTCTAGACCAATACCACCAGGCTTTGTAATTAAAGCTGCAACAGTTCGTAAGCGTCAAGACGGTTGGTACATTTCTGTTAGAATTGAAGACAAAACTGTGCCTGATTATGTACCACTACCCCTGTCAGAAGTAAATAAAGTAATTGGTTGTGATTTAGGCATTGTAAAACTGATTCATCTATCGGATGGACATCAAATCGATAATCCTAAATTTGCAACGAATAAAAAGACCCGGAGAATACTAAAAGTTAGGCAGCGTCGAGTTAGCCAGAAAAAGAAAAATAGTAATAATCAGAAGCGTGCAAGTCGTGCAGTAGGTAGATTACACAAAAAGATTGCTGATAAACGTCAAGCCTATCAATGGGAAATAGCTGACGCTATTGTATCACGTAAAGTTGATGCAATTGGTGTGGAACATTTAAACATTGCTGGAATTCTGCGACGTTGTAAAGTAAAAATCGATGATAATACAGGGAGGTTTTTACCCAATGGACAATCAAGAAAAAAATATTTAAATCGTGCTATCTCAGATGCTAGCTGGAATGAATTAATTTTAAAAATCGATTATCTCGCTGCGAAGCAAGGAAAGATTGTAGTTAAAATTAATCCGAAAAATTCTAGCATTGAGTGTAGAAATTGTGGTTATATTGATAAGGCAAGTAGAGATAATGAAAAATTCATTTGCTCTCAATGTGGTCATCACGAACATGCCGACATCGGTGCTGCAAAAACAATTCGAGATAGAGTAATTGAATTGATAGAATACCAAAAGGTACACGGGGACTGCGTGGAACCAGCGGATAAAACTGCTAAACGCCCGAAAAAACGTAAGGAGAAATCAGCACGCTCTACCTTGAGCAAACGTGTTGAGCCTGGGAACCCAAAATCTAAGGGTGAAAATCCTGAAACTGGGATACAAGAGGATATAGCCTAAAACCTCTTGTGAATCTCCCTTGCTTCAGCAGGGAAAGAGTCAAATTAGAACAGCTAGCACTTTGATTAACCACTGCCTTATTTAATGGATAACTACTTACAACCGCAAGGTCTAACGGAGGAAGAAGCGATAAAGCGGCGTGCAGAAGGTCTTGGCAACAATGTGTTTCTGCAAACGAGCCGTTCGTACCGCCAAATTATAAACGAGAATATATTCAATTTTATTAATATCGTTTTCTTTGCGATTAGCGCTGTAATGATTCTACTACGCCGTTATAGCGATGCTTTTCTGGTTGTAGTTATTATCTCTAGCGGTGTTATTATCGCTGTTTGCCAAGAAATATGGGCGAAGCGCAAGCTTGACGAAATTGCTTTGCTTAACCGTCCTCATACTACTGTTATTCGCGAAGGTAATAAACGCGACATTGACCCTACAGAAATTGTTCAGGGTGATATTATAGTCCTTGCTGCTGGCGACCAAATTTTAGTTGATGGGGTTGTTGTTGGTGATGGTCGCATTGATGTTGATGAGTCTTTATTAACGGGTGAATCTGATTTAATATCCAAAGTCGCCCAAGATAGTGTTTACTCTGGTACTTTTTGTGTGAACGGCGCCGCAAGTTTTGAAGCTGTAAAAGTTGGCGCCGAAACGGTAGCATATAAACTAATGAGTGGAGCGCGGGCATTTCGTCACGTTTATACACCGCTACAGCAAGAAATTAACTTAATTATTCGCATATTACTACTACTTGCCTGTTATTTATGGATTTTAGTTGGCATTAGCTTTACCAGTCGCTCTTATACTTTAGCTGATATCGTTCAACATGCTGCGGTTGTTGCTGGCTTAGTTCCTAGTGGCTTACTAATCGCGATTACTTTAGCTTATGGTACAGCAGCAGTGAGAATGTTGGGACAAGATGTATTAATTCAACAAGCCAATGCAGTAGAATCACTTAGCCACGTAAATATACTTTGTTTAGATAAAACAGGAACATTAACAAGCAATCAAATAGAGCTACAGCGAGTTTTACCGATTGGGATTAGTGAAACCGAATTGCGACAAAGATTAGGTGACTATGTAACTAATACAACGGCGCCTAATCGTACTAGTGAGGCAATTGAGTCATCTTGTAGTGGTAATAAGCGATCTTGTAAGGCAGAAATACCATTTTCTAGCGCGCGTAAGTGGAGTGCAATTACTTTCGATGATGAACCACATGGTACTTTTATTTTGGGGGCGCCGGAAATATTAGCTCCATCAATATCATTACCCGAATCAATAAATAATTATATCCAAGAAAACTTTGAACGAGGTTTGCGAGTACTTTTGTTCGCTTATACAGAAAATTTGGATGTAATTAGTGAAGAACCAGAAAAAATAGCTTTACCAAGTACACTCACGCCTCTAGGTGTTATCGTCTTTAGTGATAAACTCCGTCCGCAAGCAAGTGAGACACTACATTCATTCAACAAAGCAGGTATCGACCTCAAAATTATTTCGGGAGATAACCCAGACACAGTAGCAGCACTCGTTAAACAAGCAGGGTTACGTGACGATATTAGCGTTGTATCGGGTTTAGAGTTAGCAATAATGGATGACTCTCAATTTGCAGCAGCGGCAAAAACTTCTACTGTTTTTGGTCGTATTACCCCCGAACAAAAAGCCAAACTAGTACAAACACTACGTTTACAGGGTAATTATGTGGCAATGATTGGTGATGGAGTTAATGACGTATTATCTCTCAAACAAGCATCTTTGGCTATATCAATGGAGAGTGGGTCAAAAGCAACTCGCAGTGTTGCCGATATTATTTTACTTAAAGACTCTTTTGCAGCACTACCATTTGCCTTTTTAGAAGGTCAAAGAATTCGTAACGGTATTCGTGACTCACTAGCACTATTTATAGTTAGGGTATTTTGTGTCGCACTGCTTATTTTCTCAACAGGTATGGTAGCCAATAGCTTCCCACTACTAAACAAACATAGCGCACTACTAGCAATGTTTGGAGTAGGACTACCAACAGCAGTATTTCCAATTTGGGCAAAACCAGGAGAAACAACAAAGCATAGCAGTATGGTTCGCTCGTTGATGCATTTTACAATTCCTGCCACATTGACGATGACATTAGTTGCACTGTTGGTTTTCTTACTCTATCTCGTTAGAGCCGTTTTAGATTTACCACCAGGTCAAAACATTAACGACGTTGACTACACACTTCCCCGTACAGCTTTGGTAAGTATTCTCGTTTTGTGCCATTTATTTTTACTTCCCTTCCTCAAACCTCCAGCGAGAATTTGGGTTGCCGCAGAACCTTTGAGTAATGACTGGCGTTACACTATTGCTGCATCAATATTATTTGTAGTATATATGGTAGTTCTAACGCTGCCACCATTACGGCGCTTTTTTGAACTAGCTGTATTAAGCTGGCAAGATTGTCTATTTTTGGTCTTAGTAGCATTTGAGTGGTGTTTTATACTAAGAGCAGTATGGCGTTCTAAATTCTTTAACCGTTTTCTAGGAGTCGATTTAAGTTAGGTGTTCAGGGTTATATATGAAAGAAGAATCAACAAATGTTACACCTGATTATCCAGTACGAGTATGGGAATTACTTTTAATTCTGCTGGGAGCATTAGGATTGGTAGGTACCGCTTTAGTTGGAGTTGCAACAAAAACGCTAACTAATGTACTAACTCCAGCAAGAGCAGAAGCAATTGCTAAAAGCTTATTCGATTATCAGATACCTGGTGGCGCCAAAGGAGTCGCTGGTTTAAATTTCGGCGCCAAAAATATTGCTATCATCACAAGTAAAACAAGTCCACCAGATGTAACACTCTTCGTTAGTAAAGTCCCTGTAGTACAGTCACCAGATGAAGACACAGTTAACTTAGACGATACACTTCAGGAAATTTTTCAGGGTGACTTTATTCCAACTGACTCTAAAATTGAGAACAAAGTGCTGTGTGGAAAAACCATTCCTGTCTCAGTTCAAAACGGAAAACAAATATTTGACGAACAAACTACACCCGTTCCCGCAATTCGCTATCTAGTAAAAATTACTGACAATGGTGTAGAAAGAAATGTCAGTATAATTACTAACGGCGAAAACGCGCTTCCAAAAATCGAAAAAGTGTTTGACTCTCTACGATGTCGCTTTGAACCATAAAATTTTAAGTTAGGAGTTAGGAGTTAAAACTCATAACTATAAATGGGGGGTGTCTACCCTCTCCCCATACTCTTCGTTTAAAACGTAATATTTTCGATCTAGATAAAAAAATTAATACTGAAAAGCCTACGCCTACAGCAATTAATTTTCTGGGTAGAAGCGCAAAATCAAGCCAAATCAGTAGCTTTATGGATACATTACTCAGTTCTGGTCAGTAACTCTGTATCCCTACTTAGCCTGCTTTACCAAATCTTAATCTAAATTTACTTAGATTTTAACTCTAAAGCTGTTAACTTATTACTAATTCACTTTTTGCTGCAACATTTGAACCCCTGTGCGCTCCCGGTATTTACGGGGGTGTGCTGGGGATTATTTTTTGGGGAAGAGGCAAAGAGGCAAGGGTTTGTTTTATATTTTTGTTTTCCCCAAAATACGGCGCCTTGTACTTATGAACAACGACTTGAATCAAATTGATACCATTAAATCGTTTTTACTTACAGAAGTACAAAATAATGCAAATGCTATTGATAGCGACAGTAATGAACTTTTTCTAGCTCTACGAGGGTTGGGAAATTTGGATTTACTAGCACTGCGTTTACCTCGTGCTTGGGGTGGAAAGGAAGTAGAAGAAGTTGAGTATGGTATATTTCAAGAACTTGTTGCTCGTTATAGTGGCGCCTTAGCTTTTTTACAAACTCAACACCAAAGTGCTGTCGGTATGTTGGTAAACAGCAGTAATAGTGAGTTGCAGTCGAAGTATTTACCGCGTGTGAGTAAGGGTGAGGTTTTATTAGGTGTTGGTTTTTCACAGTTACGACGTGAAGGGACACCACTTATTTCTGCTTTTAAAGTTGATGGTGGATATATTTTGAATGGGGTGGTTCCTTGGGTGACGGGTTGGGGTGTTTTTCACGAGTTCATTGTGGCTGCTAGTTTACCTGATGGGAGTGCTTTGTTTGGGATGGCGCCTTTTGAGGAAGATGGGTTTGTTAGTGTTAGTACGGTCGCTGATTTGGCGGCTATGCCATCTACTAATACTGTAGAGGTTGTTTTTAGTAATTGGTTTTTGGCTTCGCAATGTGTGGTATTTACTAAACCTCCTGGTTGGATTCATGAGCAGGATAAAAGTAATGTTTTAAAATCTACTTTCTTGGCTACGGGATGCGCGCTTGCTGGTTTAGATATTATTGAGATGACAGCACGCAAGAAAAATTTACCGTTTATTACTAATGCTTATGTTTCGTTGCAGAATGAGTTGAATGATTGTCGTGCAACTATTCGTGATGCATTAGTAAATAAAGATGTTGATTTTGCACGAAAGTTAGATTTACGTGCTTGGGCTATTGAATTAACTACACGCATTGCTCATGCTGCTGTTACAGTTTCAAGTGGCGCCGCTAATTATAAGCACCATAATGCACAACGTGTTTACAGAGAAGCATTAATATGTACTGTCACAGGACTTACACGCGATGTCATGGCAGCAACCCTAGAAAAATTAACAAAACCCATAGCACAGTTAACACCCGTAGCACAGGCATCTTGCCTGTGCAGTGACAAAACCAAGCTGTGCAGTGATGATACCAGGGACGGGCAGGATGCCCATCCCACAAGAGCTATTCAAAACAATATAATTCATCTAAGCCACATCATCAATAACAACATTCCCCAATGGCAAGGTGACCCACCTGTAAAATTTACACCTGTCGCACAAATTGAAACCCACGGTTACTTTTTACGCGAACTAACAATTGGTGAACACAGCGCTACTCACATGAATGCACCAATTAGTTTCTATAAAGACGGCGCCAGCATCGACCAATACCCAGCAGAATCATTATTAGCATCAGCAGTTGTAATTGATATCAGTACACAAGCGACTATTAACCCTGACTACACGCTAAATATCTCTGATATCTTAGATTGGGAACAACAACACGGTAAAATACCCCATGAATGCGTTGTGTTATTAAATACAGGATGGTCTAAAAAATGGCATGATGCTAGCGCTTTTATGTGTGAAGACGCAAATGGTAACATGCATTTTCCTGGGTTTGGCGCCGAAGCAACAAAGTTATTACTTAGAGAGCGTCACATAACAGGGGTAGGAATTGATACACATGGTGTTGATGGTGGTCTTGATACGAAGTTTACTATTAACCGGATGGTTCTAGAAAAACCCCGCATTATATTAGAGAATTTGACAAACCTTGATAAATTACCTGTGCGCGGATTTAAAATTGTCGTGGCGCCTTTATTATTGCAAAAAGGTTCAGGTTCTCCAGTTGGAGTTATAGCAATATTGCCATAGAGATGCTTTCTTACCGGGAGCATCCCTATTTGGAATAATTATGTCATGCTGAGGAACGAAGCATCTTAATTATGTCGCACAATACTACAATGAGTTGCCTGTATACTACATAAAAAGTATTATGACTGTAAAAAATAAGCTATTAGAACTGGGTATTGGTAGAACGTGACTTGATAAATTACCTTTGCGTGGATTTAAAATTGTCGTGGCGCCTTTATTATTGCAACAAGGTTCAGGTTCT
Organism: Dulcicalothrix desertica PCC 7102; assembly: GCF_003991905.1. Lineage (GTDB taxonomy): Bacteria > Cyanobacteriota > Cyanobacteriia > Cyanobacteriales > Nostocaceae > Dulcicalothrix > Dulcicalothrix desertica. Next base: position 119,620 of record NZ_RSCL01000006.1, read on the forward strand.
CCAGTGGGAGTTCTAGTAATATTTCCATAAAAATCGCTCTCTTGGCATGAAACAAGAGAGCGAAAAATAGAATATGAGGAATAAAATGTAAATATGTAGAATAAGTAATAAACTTTAAAGATACCCGCTCTGGACAGCTACCCAATACCTACCAGTATCTATATACTCTGAACCGCCAGCAATAATCCGCTTCTGTCATTAAATCTCACTACTGGTTGATAGCTTCATAATATAAGCTGCAAGAACTCAACACAATATGACGAAAGTCACTATTAAACTAGTCAAAAAGTCATACCTTTAAGACTTATGCAATTGGAATACAGAAAATGTAGGGTGCCATCAGTCACGCACCAGAAGCATATGGATAAATATATTGACGATTTCTAAAATTCGAGCGAAACTAAATGCAACTGTATCAGTGTACTACCTATTTGGAGTTATAAATTATGGCTGCTACCTTTACTTGTCGTAATTTCATCAACGGTAAATGGTTAGAGAACACTGACAATAGGCTGCAAAGTATTAACCCAGCGTCTAAAAATGAAATTGTCGCTACTTTTCCCCGTTCTACCGACGAAGATGTCAACTCTTCGGTAATGGCAGCACGCAATGCTTACAAGAACTGGCGCCTAATTCCTGCACCTGCGCGCGCTGAGTATGTATTTAAAGTTGGAGAGTTATTACTGACTCACAAAGAAGAGTTAGCACAATTAATTAGTCGCGAAATGGGTAAGCCACTCACCGAAGCACGCGGTGATGTGCAAGAAGGTATTGACTGTGCTTTTTATAGTGCTGGGGAAGGGCGCCGTTTATACGGGCAAACGACTCCTTCTGAAATGCCTAACAAGTTTGCGATGACCGTTAGAACACCAATAGGTGTATGCGCTTTAATTACTCCGTGGAATTTTCCTATTGCTATTCCCTGTTGGAAAGCGATGCCAGCATTAGTATGTGGTAACACTGTTATTTTAAAACCTGCTGAAGATACACCCGCTTGTGCAACTAAGTTAATTGAGATTTTTGAGAAAGCTGGTTTTCCACCTGGTGTGGTTAACCTAGTGCATGGTATTGGGGAAGAAACTGGTAAAAGTTTAGTAGAACATCCCGACGTGAACTTAGTCTCGTTTACTGGTTCTTCTCAAACCGGTTCGCTAGTTGGAGAAATTTGTGGGCGCCTCCATAAGCGGGTATGTTTAGAGATGGGAGGCAAAAATGCCCAGATAGTTATGGAAGATGCTGATTTAGAATTGGCACTTGATGGCGCCGTATGGGGAGCATTTGGTACAGCAGGGCAACGATGTACCGCAACAAGTCGTCTCATTTTACACCGCGATATCAAAGCCAAATTCACAGAAATGCTTAAAGAGCGTGCAAGTAAGTTACGCTTGGGTGCTGGTTATGACACAAATACAGAAATTGGACCCATTATTAATGACAAGCAACTCCAACAAGTCAGAATATATATGGATATTGCTCGCTCTGAAGGCGCCTCTATATTAATAGGTGGTGGAATAGCAAGCGAAGGTACACTCAAAGAAGGCTACTTTTTCCAACCTACTATATTAGATAACGTCACTCCAAATATGCGCGTAGCTCGTGAAGAAATATTTGGCCCAGTAGTCGCATTAATCGAAGTAAACTCATTTAAACAAGCGATAGATATTCTCAACGATACAAACTACGGTCTTTCATCTTCTATATATACCCGTGATGTTAACCGTGCGTTTACAGCAATGCGTGATATTGAAGCAGGTATTACTTATATTAACGGGCCAACTATAGGCGCCGAAGTTCATTTACCATTTGGAGGAGTCAAACAAACAGGTAACGGACACCGCGAAGCAGGAAGCGCTGCTATTGATACTTTCACCGAATGGAAAACTGTATATGTAGATTTTTCAGGAAGCTTACAACGCGCGCAAATTGACAACCGCGATTAACATATTAAACAAATGTGGAGACGTGACAATGTGGAGACGTGACAATGTGGAGACGTGACATGTCACGTCTCTACAACAATTCATTGATAAAGATTATGATTAGGGTCTAACCAAACAATGTAAAAAATATTTTCGATAAAAAAGCCATGAACTCGACCGTGTTCATTTGAAGAAATTTGAAATTGATAAGCTGAAGTAACAATTTCCTCTTCATTCGGTATTCCAAAACCATTAGGTTCTGTAGTGTCTTCCCATGTAATCAAATGACATCGAAGACTTTTACTACGGTTATTAATAATTTCTGAAACTGTTAGCTTTGATAAATCTCGCAATCTTAACAATAAAGATTCAAAATATCTAGAATCTCTATTATTAAACGAGAATTTCGGGTTATCGTTTTGAAGATACCGAAAAGAAAAACCAATTCCTTTGGGTATGACTGGCTCTATAGGTTGAACAACCGATGTTGTACGACGAACATCTGTTTCCTTGGGTTTTTTACGCGGCACGTTCTTTATAATAACTTTTCATAGAATCTTGAGTAATAATCGCATGAGACGGTTCATCTCTTGCTAAACCCTTTCTAGCATATATCCAAGGGTCTTCACGAGTCGTCATCATTTCAAGTTCTAAGCCTTCTCGAATAAAGTATACTTCTGTTATTTCCTCTAGGAACTCTTCCAACTCTGGTGGAAATTCAGGTTTTTGTACTTCTTTAAGAATTGGTTTCCACCCAAATTCCTTATACTTGTGAAATAACCAAGGAATAACTGGCCCATGCACCCAAGCTTCAAAGTCATCATCAAATAACGGAGTATCGTAAATTCCCAAATGCCAAGCTTGAGCATAATACACCAACTTCTGTAGCTTCAGGTTACTTATAAATGAACCTGTATCGTTAGCTACATATATAAAGTAATCTACAATCGCATCTACAGTTGTAATCGACATTGCCCTTATTCTATATAAATCCATTAACTCTCAAATTTATTATAGTGTTAACGTATCAGTAACGGCGCCTACATAACAGAACACACTCTACAACAAAATTTATGATACTATTGTTCTAAAATCACAACTAGCTTGGATGGTCTAATAAATATGACCTTCATTAACCCTAAAACAGATTTCGCTTTTAAAAAAATCTTTGGTTCCAAACAAAGTAAAGATATATTAATTGGTTTTCTCAATGCAATTTTGTATGAAGAAAAACCTGTTATATTAGATTTAGTAATTCTTGACCCTTATCAGGCGCCACGCATAAAGGGCAGGTTTTAAATGTGTAAGGCTTTGAGAAGCGAGTACTATACAATGCAGCGAAAGCCTTTTCAATACAACTTAGAGTTGGTGAAGACTATACGTTATTAAACCCAGTAATAGCTTTGACGATTACTGACTTTGACATGTTTGAAAACAGTAATAAAGTTATATCCCGTTATAAGTTGAAAGAAAAAGATGATTTAACAGATTATAGCGATGATATTGAACTTGTATTCGTTGAGCTACCTAAATTTAATAAACAACTTTCAGAACTAGAAACTTTATCAGATAAGTGGTTATATTTCCTGAAAGCAGCAAACACACTCGAGTCAGTTCCTGCTTCTATGGAAGAAGTACCAGAAATAAATCATGCATTTGAAGTTGCTAGAGAGAGCAAGTTAACTAGAAAAGAGCTAGAATTGCTTGAAAAACGAGAAATGTTTCTTCACGACAGTAAAAACGCTATTTTGAAAGCACGACAGGATGGTAAACAAGAAGGAGCAAAAGAAAAAGCGATTGAAATTGCACGCTCACTTATTGGCATCCTAGATGTACAAACTATTAGTCAAACCATAGGGTTAAGTGTAGCAGAAGTTGAACGACTACGGAATTAAAAATTAATAAAAAATCTTTAATACTAATGAATCAAAATAAACAAAAATCAACAACTAGAAAATTTATTTAATTGTGCAAGTCATGAATATGTTATTTTAGTGACAGAATGAAAATGATACTTGTCGTAAAAATAACTAAATCTATATTTAGTTAAATATACAAGCAATGTTAAGTATACCTGTAAAAAGGCCATTGCCACGTTCGCCTAAGTTGTTGACTTCGTTACCTGGACCACGTGCGAAGATGTTGGTTGAACGTGACCATGCTGTAACGTCACCTTCTTATACCCGTGATTATCCGTTAGTTGTTGCACGAGGTGAAGGGTGTATGCTGGAAGATGTTGATGGTAATGTGTTTTTAGATATGACGGCAGGTATTGCTGTTACTTCAACTGGTCATTGTCATCCTGATGTGGTGCGGGCAATTCAAGACCAGTCAGCTAATTTACTGCATATGTCTGGTACTGATTTTTACTATGAGCCAATGATTGATTTGGCGGAAATGCTTGCAGAACGGGCGCCTTTCCAGGGTAAAGCTAAGGTATTTTTTAGTAATTCAGGTGCAGAGTCTAATGAAGGCGCCATTAAACTTGCGCGTTATTATACTGGTCGTAATTTGATTGTGGCATTTTTAGGCGCCTTTCATGGACGCACTTATGGAGCAATGTCTTTGACTGGTTCTAAAACCGTACAACGAGCAAATTTTGGTTCTCTATTACCAGGAGTTACTCACATACCTTACGGTACACACACAAGTTTAGATTATTTGGAACAGTTATTTACAACAATACTGCCAGCTAATGAAGTTGCAGCAATTATAGTAGAAGCTATACAAGGTGAAGGTGGATATATAGTTCCTGAAGATGGGTTTTTACAACGTATTCGTGAGATATGTAATAAACACGGTATTTTGATGATAGTCGATGAAGTTCAGTCTGGGATGGGACGAACTGGAAAATTGTTTGCTATTGAACATTGGAACGTGGCGCCAGATATTATTACAACAGCAAAAGGTATTGCTAGCGGTTTACCTTTGGGCGCCATTATTGCTCGTAGTGAAATTATGACATGGAAACCTGGTTCTCACGCTACTACATTTGGTGGAAACCCAGTTGCATGTGCTGCGGGTATTGCAACATTACAGCTACTTGAAAATGGGTTGATGGATAATGCAACTCAAATGGGAGAATTGTTACAAGCGGGTTTATTGAAATTGCATCAAAGTTACGGTCAAATTTCTCGACCACGTGGGAAAGGGTTGATGGTAGCAGTAGATATTTTAGATGCAGAGGGCAATTTGAGTACATATAAGCGCGATGCTATTCTCCAAGCTGCTTTTCATCACGGGTTACTATTACTAGGTTGTGGTAAAGCTGCTATTCGTTTTTGCCCACCATTAATTATTGATGCTGAACAAATTCAAGTTGCTCTGGAGACGCTCGTAATAAGCACTTCAGTGCTTTCTTCATGCAAACACTAAAGTGCTTACAACGAGCTTTTTACAAATTTTGTCATAAAAAACACATTCACATAATATATTACCGACAATGGAATAGGAATGACTGAAGAAATCAAATCCAAATCTTTCGACCCCTTCTTTACAACCAAAGCAGTCGGTCAAGGTACTGGTTTAGGATTATCCATCAGTTACAAAATCATCGTCGAACAACATAACGGTAAATTATATTGCAATTCCACACCTAACACAGGCACAGAATTTATCATCGAACTCCCTATAAAATAAACAAATGGTACATCCTATAGATATTACACATTTTTGGAACACTCTCTGGCGCCAATATTTCACCAGAGTCAGCTACGCACGTGTATATCAAGAAATGATAACAAACGCTCAATCCACAGTTGCCAACGACCACATTGCATTCCGTTCACTGCGCTTAAATATAGATGAAGTCAATCTGGGTATAAAATTATTTGAGCCAATGCTACGTGCATTTGGGTACGAAGCAGTAGACGAGTACTTTTTTCCAAACCATCTTTACGCACGTTACTATCGTCACCCTCAACAACAAGAATATGATTTGCCAAAGTTATTTATTAGCGAATTAATTGTAGAACAGCTACCACCTGACATAGCTACATTAATATATGACACAGTAAAAGGCGCCAATCTCAAAAATATCAACTTTGAAATGGCTAAGTCTATTGACCCAACACAAATATTTACTCGTCCTTGGCAACCACCATCTCGTTCGGTCGTAGAAAAAGTCAGCGAAATTAGTCAATATGGTGCATGGGTACTTTTGCATGGGTATGCAGTCAACCACTTTACAGGATACGTTAACCGTCAAAACACTCCCCAATATCCAGATATAGAGTCTACTGCAAACGCTTTAGCTTCTTTAGGTGTTCCAATGAAAGCGGAAATTGAAGGTTCGGTAAATGTGGGTTTGCGACAAACAGCAACACAAGCAGTCACCGAATTAGTTACTGTAGTAGATGAAACAGAGCAAGAGATATTAATTCCTTGGACATACGCTTACTATGAAATCGCCGAGCGGTATATGGTAGAGGTTGAAGGTCAGCGAATACTATTCGATGGGTTTCTTGGTAACAGTGCCAAACAGCTATTTGAAATGACCAAATTTCATAAATAGTGCTGAGTGCTGAGTTCTGAGTGCAGCACTCAGCACTTTCAACTCAGCACTATTTACTACTAGCCTATCAACTAAGGGGAGATGGCGCCAAAAAACGTTAATATTAAGATAGAGCTTATTTTGCCAAAACGAGGATGCTATTAACGTGTTATCTACACTCCTAGCCGACTTTCGCATTATATTCGAGCGTGACCCTGCTGCGCGCAACTGGTTAGAAGTAATGTTTTGTTACCCCGGTTTGCAAGCACTGCTCTTTCATAGACTTGCACATCGATTATACCGTCTAAATATTCCCTTTATCCCGCGCTTTATGTCGCACATTGCCCGCTTTTTAACGGGTATTGAGATACATCCCGGCGCCACAATTGGGCAAAGTGTATTTATCGACCACGGTATGGGTGTGGTAATAGGTGAGACAGCGATAATCGGTAATTATGCGCTGATTTATCAAGGTGTTACGCTTGGTGGTACTGGTAAGCAATGCGGTAAACGTCACCCAACTGTTGGTGAAAACGTTGTTGTTGGTACTGGCGCCAAAGTTTTGGGTAATATCGAAATTGGTAACAACGTTCGTATTGGTGCTGGTTCTGTAGTACTACGCGATGTTCCATCAGATTGTACTGTAGTAGGAATTCCGGGACGTATAGTATATCGCTCTGGTGTGCGCGTAAATCCACTAGAACATGCTAGCCTACCCGATGCTGAAGCCCAAGTAATTCGAGCATTAGTAGACAGATTAGAACAACTCGAAGAACAAGTAACAGAGTTGAAAAAATCACAAAACAAAGACTTGGCGCCAGACAATGTGCCCGCATTTGCATACGCAGGTATGAATAATCATCAAATATTTGATGACTCAGAAACTAGTATGGGACAATCCTGCCGCCTCAACAATAAAATAATCGAACAATTTCTCGACGGTTCAGGAATTTAAATTAGCAACGGATGATGAACGGATGTAACGGATAGTCAATTTTAGATAACTTATCCGTTGCATCCGTTGCCACTACTTGCATATTTAACGATTTAAGATTAATATCATTTTTACAAGTCGTTAGTACCCCACACAATTGGTGGGAAGGAGGCGATGAATGATTACAAACGCTTCTTCAATCAGATTCCCGGTAATCTAGAACAAAGTAATTACCAAATCTTTGAACCACACAGCAAAGTAGAAATTCTGCACTGGTTTAGTCGAGACAATATTTCCAACCAACAAAAAGACGAATTTATCAAAGCGCTGATAAACTTTGATGACGGTTGTGGAAGCTTTTACCGATACCGCACGTATTTTCTCGCTGCTGAAGCTTTAAGTTATTTCAGCAATTAATATTCTTTTTGAAGTATTAGAATTTAATCGCTGTGAATGGGTTTGTGAAAAAGCTAAAAATATTTTATTACAAGCTGGTCACTACCATCACCAAGTTGTTAATAAATTAATAGATTTAGCTTCGTCACACAAATTCTTTCATTCAGATAATATGTATCAGGCTTTTAGATACTCAGAATCAATCAAAGAGAATCAAAATTATACTGATGTGCTTGATACAATGATGAAATCTTATCTGGAGTTGTTTCAAAACTCTTTGGTGCCGGAATACGAAGAAGAATATAGTACGACTCCTTGCCAATATTTCTCTTATAAATCTCAGCTTATAGAACTATCTGATAAATTAATCTGTGTCTTACAACCTCAACACTTGCCACAATTTGTTAAAAGCTTGAAAACTAATTTGAATAAATCTAGTTATAATAGTACTTCTTATCGCTATGAAGCTGTTTATAACCTAATTTATCATTGTGCCCTAAAGATGAGTTATGTTGATTTTTATCATGCTTGGCAACATTAAAGCAAGTCTTACTCGTAGCGGCGCCACCTCCAGTTGTTCTAAGTAGCTAAAATAATAATAATGACTCCCGAAGTCAAGAAGGTGAAATAAAATGGTACAAACGCCCGCTAAACCTTTGACCCTGGAAGAGTTTCTGCAACTTCCAGAGACCGAACCTGCAAGCGAGTATATTGATGGTCAAATAATTCAAAAGCCAATGCCACAGGGTGAACATAGCACTATTCAAACTGAACTAGCTAGCACTATTAATATTGCCCTCAAACCGCAGAAGATAGCGCGTGCTTACACAGAGCTTCGCTGCACATTTGGTGGACGCTCGTTTGTACCCGATATTAGTGTGTTTTTATGGGAGCGAATACCCCGTCAACGTAATGGTAGAGTGCAGAATGTCTTTCCCATAGCACCCGACTGGACAATTGAAATTTTGTCACCCGAACAGAGCCAAACAAAAGTTACGAAGAATATATCTCATTGTTTAAAGTATCAAACAAAAATGGGTTGGCTAATCGACCCAGATGAAGAATCTGTATTAATATATTTACCTGACCGATTAGTAGAAATTTTTGATGAAAAAGACCAGCTACTTCCTGTACCATATGAGGCTAATGCATTTCAGTTAACTATAGGTGAGTTATTTGGCTGGTTGATGGAATAATTTTTATTGAAATTTCTTGTGGGGTGGGCATCCTTGCCCGCCCTCTTTGGAACGGGCAAGGATGCCCATTCCACAAAATAATTAAACCTCACAAACATATACAAAATAGTAGCCGCAAGTAAAATACAACAATTATTGATGGTGCGTTACGCTACACAATTTTTTGTGTTGAGTGTAGTTTTTGCGTAGCGTAACGCACCCTACGTGTTACTTGCTGTGGTTTCTTTATCTCTCTTTCCAAGTAAGACGCGCGTAGCTAATAGAAATTCTGGTAATGCAAGTGCTAGCGATGCGAATGAACATACTGAAGCAACTTGACAGTATTCGCACAAAGCTTTATTTTCTTGCCATTCTTCGCGCGCTAGTTGTACGTTGGTCGCGCAGTCAAATAAAATTTTTACACCCATTGCTATTGGTATTAAAGGATTACGACGCGCACGTTCTAAACCACCCATAGAAGCTAACCACGCAGTTAAAGCGTATGTTGCTATCATCAAAGGTCCATCAGGAGCATTGAAACGTTTATAAGCATAGTTAGAAGCGTCAACTTTATCTGCGTTGAAAATCGGAACTGGTGGGTCAGGTAAATGACTAATTATTCCTGTTTGGTAGAGCGTAACAAGTTGCCCCATTGAACCACCTAGCATTGATAATCCAATAATTGCACGGCGCCTGCTCATGTTAGGGTTTTTACCTTGCCGTAGTTCCTGACTCAGTTGCGAAGGTTCCATAAATAAATTCTGAATGTAGATAACAATCAGTTGTAGAAATTAAATATGATACATACCACTGACGAAAGAAATAGTTCGCAAGTCATAGAGAAATTATCTAATTTTACGATTTGCAAAGTTAAAATGCTTAGGTTTAAGTTTTGAGTTTTATTTTTACGTGTTTACAAAAAGGCGCCCATTATGGATTAATCTCTAAACAAGTCCAATTTCCGAGTTCGTCACGTGTATATAAGTAACGATTTTGCGGTTCTCCCCGCAACTGCAAATGGTCAACTTTTACTGGGTCAAGCAACAATAAACAAAACTCTGGTAAAGGTTTAACTGCATCGGGTTGTGGTGGTGTAAATGCTTCCGGGTTTGCTCGTTCTTTACCAGGATGTGCCCAGGCAAATTGGATGCGAGCATTATCTGATAATTCTTGCCAAGTTGAAGTGCGCGCATTTAAAAGTTCTGTGTCCGAAGTAGAGGCGCCTATCAACGTTAGTTTACCTAAAAGCCTAAATTGCTCACGTGTTTCTGTAAAGTACCAGCAAGCTTCTGCAAACGGTTGGTGCTGTATTTGCTCTATTTTTTGACTACGGCTATCAGTAATTATTTTCAATTGGTTTGTATTATTCAAAAATCCGCGAAACACCACCGTGCGATTAGCTGGATAACCGTCCGTTTGGACAGTTGCTAATTGAAAGTAACGGGAGTAGGGTTGTTTGCGATTACGATGTAGTACACCAGTGAGAATTTGGCGCCAGTCGGGTAGTGTTGTAGTAGTCATAACAAATATTTATCATACAGCGGAACGAGTATACATAAGGTAGAGCGTAATTTCCCATATTTGGCAATCCTTTTTTCGCGCCGCTAGTTAACGTATAGTCTTAATCTGTCAAGAAGTGTCTGAAAACAAAAAGACTTGTTTTATGGTTCGAGAGCTTGAGCGTAAATCCCAGAGTGCAGAATTTCCAGTTACAGCCCCTGCTGCCAACCCCGTATTTTTTAGAACCTACAGTCGTCGTAACGACTTAGGAATGCGAGAAAGCTGGAATAAGGTGTGCGAACGTACTATAAATGGTTTAGTCGAGTTAGGTAAGCTAACACCCCAAGAAGCGGAACTCCTGACCAAAATGGAGCGTAGTATAAAGGCGTTACCAAGTGGACGCTGGTTGTGGGTGGGTGGAACTGATTGGATCAAAAAACCTACCAACTTTTCAGGTGGATACAATTGTACGTCTACAAATCTCGAAGATTGGAAAGCCTTCGGGTTAATGATGGACTTAGCGATGATGGGCTGTGGTACTGGCGCCATCCTAGAAGCAAAATATATCAATAAACTACCACCTATTCGCAATAAGCTACATGTAATATTAGAAGGAGAAATAGGCGCCACTCCTTTAGAACAGCGGCGTGAAGAAACAGAAGTAAAAGTAGAAGCAAATCAAGTAACTATATATGTAGGAGATAGTCGCCAAGGTTGGGTTAAGTCATATCAAACTGTACTTGAACTTTCCACTGACGAGCGTTTTACTTCGGAAGTAAAAGTTATAGTTGACCTTAGCGATGTTCGTAAAGCAGGTGAAACACTAAAAGGATTTGGTGGAGTTGCAAATCCTGTAAAATTACCTGAACTTTATACAAATTGTGCTTCTATTCTCAATAAAGCAATTGGTAGACAATTAAACTCAGTTGAATGTTGCTTATTAATTGACCAAGCTGCTGTATGTATTGTTGCAGGGAACATCCGGCGAAGTGCGGGGATTCGTCAAGGCGCCAGCGATGATGCTTTATTTGCTGATGCCAAAGCAAACCTGTGGCAGCAAGATGCAGAAGGCAACTGGCGTATTGACCCAGAACGTGATGCATTACGTATGGCAAACCATAGCCGTGTGTTTCACTACAAACCAACCAAAGAAGAATGTATTGATGCAGTACGTAAGCAATATTACAGCGGAGAAGGCGCCATTCAATGGGCAGGTGAAGCAGTAGCGCGTTCAAATTGCGACTTACTTTCAACTAAAGAATTAAAAATAGATTTTCTTAAAGCTTACTCGCAAGGACAAGCAAAACAATGGCTGCAAGAACGTCATCCAAATATAGATGACAATGAATTAGAGCATCGCTTAGGAAGGTTTGGTTTAAATCCTTGCGGAGAAATTATTGGTTCTAACTTCTTTTGTAATTTAGCAGAGGTACATTTAAATTTACTCGACCCTGACAATTACAAAGAACAAGAAGAAGCATTTACCGCAGCCGCTTTATCTGTAGCAGCACTATTACACCACAAATTCCTCGAACCGCGTTATCAATATAGTCGTGAACTCGACCCTATTGTTGGTGTTTCGTTTACCGGACTATTTGACTTCTTTGTTCACGCTTTTGGTGTTGACTGGTTACGTTGGTGGGAACAAGGGCGCCCAGAAACACCTCAAGGTGTAATATTTAAAGCCAAAGAGCAAGAATATCTAAATCACTGGAAAAATATAGTTCATAAAGCTGTGTGGGAATACTGCGACAGACACGGTTTAAAACGTCCAAACCGCTGTACAACCGTTCAACCTAGTGGTACAAAATCTTTACTAACAGGCGCCTCTCCAGGTTGGCACCCACCAAAGGCACAGCGCTTTATTCGTCGTATCACATGTCGTAAAAATGACCCCGTTGCTCTCGCATGTTTAGATTACGGATATCCAATTGTACCTTCGCAATCAGACAAAGACGAAAACGGCAACTTGCTCAACGACCCATTCGACCCACGTTGTACAGAATGGCTTGTAGAAATACCTGTTGCTGTATCTTGGGCTGACTTACCAGGCGCCGATAAAATCGATATCAGTAAATTCAATGCCTTGGCGCAAACAGATTTTTACATGCAAGTGCAAAAATCTTACGTTACACACAACACCTCAGCCACCATTGAATTACGAGAAAACGAAATCGAAATTCTCGGCACCCGCATTTACGAAGCCATCCGCGACGACGAAGGATACATCAGCGCTGCATTACTCGCGCGCTTCGACGACCTGCAAACCTTCCCCCGCTTACCATTCGAGCCAATATCCAAAGAAAAATACGAACAACTAAGCCAAGAAGTTGAAAGGCGCCGTAATAACGATGACTTTTATGACGCTCTCAGAAAATACGACTTTGGCGAAATGTCAGAAGCAGGCCCCGCAGGTTGTGACTCTGACAAATGCATGATGCCAGAACAAAGTCCAAATTAACATCCTACTCTTGTGGAACGGGCATCCCTGCCCGTCCCTGTTACTAAAAATAGTACAAAAATGAAAACCAAAAGTGATAAAAACCTTAGAGCAATAGCTTACAGTATGGATTTATTAATACCAGGATTTGATTTTTGGTGTCCATATTTCACAATTAGAATTGGTGGTGCAAAACCAGATGATAACCCATATAAATATCCTGGTATGATTCAAAGTTATACTGGTATTGGAATAATTTTACCAGGATATAAAATATTTACGACATACCAAGGAAGTTATGCTAACTTTACCCATTCTTAGCCTTGCGTTAGTAGCTTTATAAAATCCTTATTTGATGCCAATTTTAGTTTGCTCAACTTCTTTAATAATTGAAAATTTGCGTCAATTTCGTCAAGTTCATACTCTTCAATCAGCTTTCCATCTTCATTCCATTGTTTTTTGCTAATAATAATTCCAAACTTGTACAAACACTCTATTTTTAACTGTCCACTTTCATACCATTCTTTACATAGCCCATCTAAAGCTCCTGATTCATAATAATATTCGTAGTGTAACTGTCCATTTTCGTACCATTCCCTTGAAATTCCCTGTAAAACGCCATCTACATAAGAATTTTCTGCTAATAGCTGACCCGAATTGGAATTCTCGTAAGCAATACCTGTAAAATCTTTTCCCTGGTAAATGTAGACATGATAATCGGAATAATCTAGCTCCGAAATAGATACTCTCATAAAATAACCAGTTCCAATAACGAACAATTCTTATTTTAACGTTTTGCGATAGCTTGATAATTTCTGGAGAAACTCATCAGCAAGGTCGCTAATAGATAGTATATCTCTTGTGAGAACCTGGCAGTTAGGGCAACGTATTATACTCTCACCTTTTTGGCTACCTGCCATACGAATATTAAATATGAGTAAATCGTCTAAATCCTCAATTGCGGCTTTTCTACTTAACTGCTCTTCTAGAGTAAAGAGAACCTGAGATGCAGCTTTTACCTCTGCATGGATACCCGGAAGTTCCTTTCCCAGCAGTTGAACTGAAATCAAGCCTGAATCTGCTGCATCATCAATATATCTATTGAGCCTATTCAGGAAAATAGGATGTAGAAGAGGAAAAATTTCTTTATACGGTTTGACTTGATTAATATCAAAACGAATTATACTTTGAGTTCTATGCATTACGCCTGCCAGCACAGATCCGCGTTGATTATTGGAAAGCGAAGCAATTGTACTATCAAAATACTCATAAACTAACTTAACGAGTTTATCTGCATCTTGAAGTAATAATGGTTCATTAATATCTACTTGACGTGGATTAAATCCAAAATCGGTAGGTCTTAAACCGACATCATCATTAGGGTGGGGTAAACTAATTTTCTCTAGCGTATTTTCAACTCCTGACTCAGCACCTTCTGCTAACAAAATATACGAGAGCGTTTAAAAATTCAACCTCAAAAAACTACAACACTCAGTACACTGTAGGATTTGGTTTAGGTACTGCTCACCCGCAAACTTTTATCATACTTTTGGGGAATAAACCTGCCTTACTACCTTGTGATAAAATTTACGCTGTACTTTTAATTAAAAATCTATAAATGATTCAACAAGAATGGTTGATAGATGAAACTGTACCCTTAGCCGTCAGTCGAGGCGCCACTAGAGAATCAGTAAGTATACCTGAACCAACTAATCTTGCTGTCAAGTTACAAGATATTTTTATTTGGGACACTAAAAAGTGGTTTGGTGATGCTGAAATGCGCCTAGACGCACTAGTCGTACATGGTTGCGCCACACCAGGAGAACAAACAAGTATTTACACACCCCAAACCTTCCGTTTTCCTGGAGTCAAAAACAACGACCGTTTACCCACAGGTGAAAACGGCTTATTAATCTTTTACGGTCAAGCACAACACTTCCTAGATATTTTTATTACAGTATCTCGCAACCGCCAAGACTCTGATGACCTAGCAACATTACTAAAAGAACAACTACCGTCTACAGAATTTCAAGGCGCCGCCGCAACCTTACTAGGACTAGCTATAGCAGCACCACAAGTAGCAAGCGTTACAGGTGCGCTCGGCGCCGCATCTGTTATAGGCAATTTAACATACCAAGTTCTACGCAAAGTTACAGGTGATACAGTCGGTTTATACCGAACATCCTGGCTACAAAACAGAGACAACTTCGGCATCGGGCGCCATCCTCAAAACGGTTCCCACCACGTCAAAGACCTTTCATTCTGGTACGAAATACTTCAAGAGTAAAGAAACCCCAAAGGAAACCAGGTTTCTCACTAAATATTAGGATATTTGTATTACATATAATTAATTTTTAGATTAGGAGGCGGGCAGGGATGCCCGCTCCACAAGAGTGTCCACAAGAATATATTTACTATTCCCAATGAAACTAACAGGGTTAATACTCTTGTTTTCTCTGCGCTCTCTTACTTCTTTCCTCAATTTCAATTGCTGTATTTACGTGCTTCGGTTGTTTAACTGTGCGTTTTTGTGGGCGCCTTGTTGGGGCGGGTTTACGTTTATTTTGCGCGGGGCTGATGATTTTTGGTTAACCCGCCCCTACGAATTGGGGGATTGTTACAATAATTAATGATTACAATGGTTTATGATACGGCGCCTTTGGGGGTATGAATATTATGTTTCTTGATGAACTGTCTCCTATATTTAAGCAATTGCTTCAGCATCCGGTTTCGTTTTTGGGCGGTTTTGCTTCTGGCGCCCTGCGTCTTCACCTTGCTGATGACCCTGTAAGAAGTTGGCTTAACCAGCAAATGGGTACTAGCTATACTCCTCCGGTTACTCACAATGGCAAGTCTACTGGCCCTCAGTCTATCTCTATTGAGTAATGCTTTATGGTAAGGTGCGTTGGTAGCGTCACGCACCTTACGTATTGAGTATAATTACTCAAGGGGAAATTTATGGATGATGCGGTAAAAATGCGCTAAATTTAAAGTGAGTTTAAGAGAATGTTTGTATTTTCTTATGGTTACTATGAATCTATTTAAATGAAGTTTAATGATGGTTTTATTATCTTTATCCAAAGAAAAGATATACGTCTAATTAGCACAAAAGGTTAAGACATCTGAAATATAAGTTAGACTTACCTAAACTTACTAACCTTTGTAAAATCTCATACTTTGAAATTTGACACAATCAGTTATTATTATGAGCGTATACACAAGTTCAGCCCAAATAATGATTGCGCTGTTTACGGTACGACATAATAATATGTTAGCCTCGGACGGCGCCAGTTATTGATCGTAAAGTAGCAATAGCTTATTTTAAATAGCAATTTGTAACAAACGGTCTTGCAGTTGAACGAAAATGTTTTCTGTTTATATTTAACGCGATCCACATGACTATTTACGTTGGAAATCTCTCTTACCGCGCTACCGAAGCAGACCTAAGAGCAGTGTTCGCAGACTACGGCGAGGTGACTAGAGTAGTCCTGCCTACCGACCGTGAAACTGGTCGGATGCGCGGGTTTGCCTTTGTTGACATGAACGAAGATGCCCAAGAGGATAACGCTATTACCGAACTTGACGGCGCCGAATGGATGGGACGCCAGCTTCGCGTCAATAAAGCTAAACCACGCGAAGGCGGTGGCGGTGACGGTGGCGGTAATCGTCGAGGAGGTTGGGCAGGGAAACAGGAAGCCTATGAATAATGGAACATAATCATAGCAAATTGTTTTCTTTGAGCGCAAGCCATTGGTCGCGTTTTTATTGACAGAAAACAATTCCGGTCAATGTAAGCCATAGACAATGTAAACCGACGAGTCGTGTTATTCCTATAACTATCACGACTGGTCGGTTTTTGGCGCTTGATACAAAGGCGCCTAGCTCGAACTTTCTTTAGTTAATCTAAAAACACTTATCAGTTTTGAAATTAAATTTCTAATATAGAGGCAGCACGAGCAAGAGGATTAAAAACATGGCTCAAGCATCAGAATATACCGATTTATCGATGGTTAACGCTGTTTCGGATGGCTTAGACCGTGATTGCACAACCCTGTCACGTCACGTTCTACAGCAATTACAGAGTTTTTCCCCAGAGGCACAGGATTTAAGCGCGTTAATGAATCGTATCGGGCTTGCTGGTAAGTTAGTAGCTCGTCGTCTTAGTCGCGCTGGGTTGATGGAAGGTGTATTGGGATTCACTGGAGAGGTTAATGTTCAAGGTGAATCTGTTAAAAAGATGGATGTGTACGCTAATGACGTATTTATCTCCGTCTTTAAGCAAAGCGGTTTGGTATGTAGACTAGCATCCGAAGAAATGGATGAACCTTACTATATTCCAGAAAATTGTCCTATTGGTCGGTATACTTTGCTTTACGACCCAATAGATGGTTCGTCAAATACTGATACTAATCTGAGTCTTGGTTCTATTTTTTCAATTCGTAAACAAGAAGGCGAAGATTTAGACGGCAAAGCCAGTGATTTGCTCGCCGCTGGACGTAATCAAATTGCTGCTGGATATATTCTCTACGGGCCCAGCACAATGCTCGTATATACCATCGGTCGTGGGGTTCATTCGTTTACACTCGACCCCAGTTTAGGCGAGTTTATCTTAACTGAAGAAAATATTAAGATTCCTGAACAAGGCTCTGTTTACAGCGTTAACGAAGGTAACTTCTGGCAGTGGGATGAATCAATACGTGAGTACATTCGCTATGTCCATCGGACAGAAGGATATACCGCTCGCTATAGTGGCGCAATGGTCAGCGATATTCATAGAGTATTATTGCAAGGCGGTGTGTTCTTGTATCCCGGCACAGTCAAAAAACCTGAAGGTAAACTACGTTTGCTCTACGAAACGGCGCCATTAGCATTCATCATCGAACAAGCTGGTGGTCGTGCAACTACTGGTACTACAGATATATTGGATGTAGTGGCAGAAAAACTGCACCAGCGTACTCCATTAATCATCGGTAGTAAGCATGATGTGGCAAAAGTAGAATCATTCATTAAAAATGGTCATTAATGAATGTAGAGACGTGACATGTCACGTCTCTACAAACGAAGAATTATTCCGGAAGGTGGCTATAGCGGGATTAAATTAGCAATCTGCGAGGGTAATTATGGCAACCAATCATCTACTGGAAATTAAAAACCACGGTCAAAGTATCTGGATGGATAATTTGACTAGGGATATTATCAAATCAGGGGAACTCAAAAATCTCGTCGAAAACCAAGGGATTTGTGGAATTACCTCAAACCCTGCCATCTTTGAAAAGGCTATATACGGTAATGCCATCTACGATGCTGATATCGAAGCAGGTGTTCGCGCCGGATTACCTACGTATAAAATCTACGAATCGCTTGTATTTGAAGATATCCGCAACGCCTGTGACATATTACGCCCAGTATATGATGCTACAGATGGTTTAGATGGGTATGTAAGTATAGAAGTCCCACCTACTATTGCCCATGACACCGAGGCAACAATTAAAGAAGCTCGTCGCTACTACGAAGAAATTGGCAAAGACAACGTAATGATTAAGATTCCCGGAACAGAAGCCGGGTTGCCTGCTGTAGAGACTGTAATATCGGAAGGGATTAACGTTAACGTCACACTGCTATTTAGTGTGCAAAGTTATGTTAATTGTTTCTGGGCTTATATTCGCGGCTTAGAAAAACGTTCAGCGAATGGTAATCCTATTAACAAAATTTCTTCTGTTGCTAGTTTCTTTCTTAGCCGAATCGATAGCAATATTGATGGCAAAATCGATGCGACACTTAAAAAGGGGGTTCCCGACATTGCTGTAGATGCTAAACTACGCGCAGTGAAAGGAAAAGTTGCAATTGCTAACGCCAAAATCGCCTACCAAGAGTATAAGAAAATTATACAAGACGAACGCTGGCAAGCTTTGGCAGCAAAGGGTGCAAATGTACAACGGTTACTATGGGCTTCTACAAGTACTAAAGACCCCAGTTACAGTGACGTTATGTACGTTGATCAACTAATTGGTCCAGAAACCGTTAATACTTTACCTCCTGCAACAATCGAAGCTTGTAGCGACCATTGTGACGTTGCAAGTCGCGTAGAAAGTAATGTTGACGAAGCTTACAACCTTATTGAGAGTCTTAAAGACCCAGATATCAATATTGACATTAATGCCGTCATGGATGAACTTCTCACCGACGGTATTGATAAGTTTGTCAAACCTTTTGAGTCATTGATGAACTCTTTAGAAGACAAAATTAAGCTATTGTCTCCTGTGTAGGAATAATGGGTTAGGGACTAGCCCCTAACCCAATCTAAAATCCGTAATCTAACATCAAAAATTCTATGGTCAGTCTGCTAGAAAATCCTTTGCGGGTTGGTCTGCAACAACAAGGGATGCCCGAACCCCAAATCATTATAATCTTCGGCGCCTCCGGAGACTTGACTTGGCGTAAGCTTGTACCATCATTGTACAAACTGCGAAAAGAACGACGCATTCCACCAGAAACAACCATTGTTGGAGTCGCACGTCGCGAGTGGACTCACGAATACTTCCGTGAGCAAATGCGGCGCGGTATGGAAGAAGCTCACGGTGGTGTACATCCAGAGGAACTCTGGCAAGACTTTGCTCAAGGTTTGTTTTACTGTTCTGGCAACACCGATAAACCCGAAGATTACCAAAAACTTAAGAAACTTTTAAGCGAACTTGATGAGAAACGAGGAACGCGCGGCAACCGCATGTTCTACCTTTCGCTTTCTCCTAATTTATTCGCCGAAGCTATTAAACAGCTTGGTAATGCTAAAATGCTTGATGACCCTTACAAGCATCGCTTAGTAATTGAAAAACCATTTGGTCGCGATTTAGCTTCTGCAAAAAGTCTAAACGTTGTAGTACAAAAACACTGCAAAGAAAACCAAGTTTACCGTATTGACCACTATTTAGGTAAAGACACAGTACAAAACTTGTTGGTATTTCGTTTTGCCAACGCCATTTTTGAACCATTGTGGAACCGTCGTTTTGTAGACCACGTACAAATAACAGTTGCTGAAACCGTCGGTGTTGAAGACCGCGCGGGTTACTATGAATCATCCGGCGCCTTACGAGACATGTTGCAAAATCACCTCATGCAACTTTATTGTATGACCGCAATGGAGGCGCCTAACGCAATGGATGCTGAAAGTATCCGTACTGAAAAAGTAAAGGTGCTACAAGCTACTAGGCTGGCAGACGTTAATAACTTAGATTTATCCGCAATACGCGGTCAATACAGTGCTGGCTGGATGAAGGGTAAACAAGTACCTGGGTATCGCGAAGAACCAGGCGTTAACCCCAACTCAACCACCCCCACATTTGTAGCGATGAAATTTGTCATCGATAACTGGCGCTGGCAAGGTGTTCCTTTTTACCTTAGAACAGGAAAGCGAATGCCCAAAAAAGTCAGCGAAATATCCATCCACTTCCGCGAAGTCCCCTCGCGTATTTTCCAATCTGCCGCTCAACAAGTTAACGCCAACGTTTTGGCAATGCGAATTCAACCTAACGAAGGTATTTCGCTACGTTTTGAAGTGAAAATGCCTGGAGCAGACTTCCGTACTCGTTCTGTAGATATGGATTTTAGTTACGGTTCGTTTGGTATCGAAGCAACATCCGATGCATACGACCGTCTATTTTTAGATTGTATGATGGGAGACCAAACCTTATTTACACGCGGTGACGAAGTAGAAGCCGCATGGCAAGTAGTAACACCAGCACTAAGTGTTTGGGATGCATCCTCTAACCCAATAGTAGTTCCTCAGTATGAAGCTGGTACTTGGGAACCTGTTGAAGCCGAACTACTCATTAACCGCGACGGTCGTCGTTGGAGAAGACTCTAAAAATGTGGAGACGTGATATATCACGTCTCTACATATCACTGTTTATACTTAGTAAAAATTATGGTTTCCCAAGCTCCTACAATTTATTCACTTCAGGCGCCTAAAGATATTTCGCTAACTGAAATCGAAGCGGAATTAGGGCAAATTTGGCAAAGTTATGGTATGGCAGGCGAAGATGGTGCTTTACCTGCTGCAACTCGTGCAACAACTTTTACTTTAGTTGTTTATGAACCAGAAGAAACGCAGCTACTTTTAGCAGCGTTAGGGTTTTATAGTGGCCCAATTGATGGGATATTAGGACCTCAAACCGAAGTGGCACTGCGGGCAGCCCAAAAAGCTTTTAAAATTCCAGAAACAGGAACCGTAACACCTGACACACTTACAATATTGCGGGGAGAAGCAGCGAAAAGTCGAGCTTCGGGAACAATTTCTGAGGCCGCTTCATCTATGGGCGACTCAAAAAGTCCTCGTATCGCCGATGAAATTGCACTTCGTAATCCCTGCCGTATAGTAACTCTTTCTCCGGTTGCGGGTGCTGATGAAGGTGTAAAAGCTCAAGTTGCTGCTTATTGTCCTATTCAAAAACAATCATCGGGTACGCTTGTTTGTTGTGAATACCTGACTTTAACAGGTACAGCAACAGCACTCGAACGTATTGGTGGGATGATACCAGCTTTATTAATTGGTGGTTTGCCTAAATTTTTATGGTGGAAAGCAACACCCGACCCAAATAACCCATTATTTAAACGCTTGTCGGCAGTTTGTAATAACGTAATTGTTGACTCCTGTAATTTCAACGAACCTGAAAAAGATTTACTCAACTTACAAGAGTTAGTCGAAAACGGTGTACCGCTTGCAGACCTAAATTGGCGCCGAATTTCTGGTTGGCAAGAATTAGCAGCACAAGCATATGACGCACCAAACCGTCGCGCAGCGCTAGGTGATATTGACCGTGTAAATATTGATTACGAAAAAGGTAGTCCAGTACAAGCACTACTATTTATCGGTTGGTTTGCTAGTCGCTTAGGTTGGAAACCAGTTGGTTATCAACAAGAAAAAGGCGATTACGACATTACCAAAATCAAATTCCTTTCCAACGACCAGCGACCCATCGAAGCCGAATTAGCAGGTGTACCAATGGGAGAAGGTGGTCAAATACCAGGAGACTTAATCGCACTACGCTTAAGCTCCACCAACATCAACGCTGACTGCGGCACATTAATTTGTTCCGAAACAGGTGGCTGTATGCGGATGGAAACTCAAGGTGGCGCCCAATCCACAGGTCTATTCCAACAAGTAACCTCACTTTCTGAACAAAAAGCAGAAGCCCTATTAAGTCAACAAGTACAACGCTGGGGTCACGAAGCATTATTAGAAGAAAGCCTAGCAACGTGTGCCCAAATCCTAAAATTAGGATTCAGCACCGAAGAATAAATACGTCGGGGCGGGTTAACAGATATCCTAAAACAGTAAGCATATCTCCTAAACCCGCCTTTTTAAATCGCCAAACAACCATGTCATTAATCATCGCCGGAGAACGCAGTGGGGTGGGCAAGACAACAGTCACGCTCGCCCTATTAGCATATTTATGTAAAAACAATTACCAAGTACAATCATATAAAGTTGGGCCAGATTATATAGACCCAATGTTTCACCGTTATATAACAGGTAAACCAAGTCGCAACTTAGACCCAGTATTAACATCAGAAACTTACGTCAAAGAATGTTATCACCATCATCGTCAACAAGTCGATATTGCCTTAATAGAAGGAGTAATGGGACTATTCGATGGAATTGGAAATAAAACTATTCCCTTCGCTAGCACAGCGCACATAGCAAAGTTATTAAATATACCTGTAATTTTAGTAGTTGATTGTAGTCGATTATCAGGTTCTGTAGCTGCAATCGTACATGGCTACAGCACACTCGACCCCACTATAAATATTGCAGGTGTAGTTCTTAACCGGGTTGGCAGTGACCGTCACTTAGACTTACTCAAAAATGCACTTCTACCCTTACAAATCAAAATCTTAGGTGTATTGCGACGTGAAGATAACATATCAATCCCCGACCGTCACTTAGGTTTAGTCCCAACTAGCGAGCTATCAGAACTTGATGCTATTATCTCCCGACTCGCTGACTTAGGCGCCAATTGTTTCGACTGGCAAACTTTATTACCGTTGTTGGGGGACACGGGAAACGGAAAACGGGAAAGTGTCGAAGACAAATATACAGTTAGAATCGCTGTTGCGTTAGATAATGCTTTTAATTTTTACTATCAAGATAATTTAGACTTACTACAAAAATTTGGCGCCGAGTTAGTTTTTTGGAGTCCAATAAAAGATAATTTACCCAAACATATTCAGGGAATGTATTTTGGTGGTGGATTTCCAGAAGTATTTGCTCAGGAGTTATCTAACAATATAGGCGCCATTAAAAGTGTTAAAGCCGCCATAAACACAGGAATGCCCACCATAGCTGAATGCGGTGGTTTGATGTATCTATGTGAAAAAATTATCGACTTTGAAGGCAAAGCTTGCCCAATGGTAGGAGCATTACCAACTCAAGCAGTAATGGACAAACGCTTAACTTTGGGTTATCGACGTGCTGTCACATTACACAAAAATTTTCTTTTTGATACAAATACAGTTATATATGGACACGAATTTCATCGTTCACACTTATTGTGTAACTCAAAGGCGCCTACTTTTGAAACTTATCGTGTTGATACAGAAGAACCTACAGGTTTGGAAGGATGGAGTACACAATTTAATGTTCATGCTTCTTATATTCACCAACACTGGGGAAGTTCTCCAGAAATTCCACAAAGATTTTTAAAATACTGCGCTGATTTTAGTCAAACACCTAACTCTTTAACATGATGCTTTATATGGTCTTCTATAAAGCTAGAAATAAAATAATAGCTATGGTCATAGCCATCTTGATAACGTAATGTTAAAGGCTGGTTAACTTCTTGACAAGCCTGCTCAAATATCTCAGGCTTCAATTGTTCTTGTATAAACTTATCGTCTGTACCTTGATCAATCAGAATATGACCGTGATACTTATGTTTTCTAACTAACTCACTCGCATCATAAAGGCGCCAATTTTGGTTATCTTCACCCAAATAACCAGTAAATGCTTTTGTTCCCCAAGTACACTGCATTGGCGCCACAATTGGTGCAAATGCTGATACTGACTTAAATTTATTTGGATTTCTTATGGCACAAACAAGGGCGCCGTGTCCTCCCATTGAGTGACCAAATATACCTTGCTTGTTTATATCAATAGAAAAATTAGCAGCGATTAAATTTGGTAACTCTTCAACTATATAACTATACATGTTGTAATAGTTTGACCAAGGTGCAAGTGTAGCATCAACATAGAATCCGGCGCCTGTGCCAAAGTCCCAATTATCATTTTCACCTGGAATACCTGCATTTCTAGGACTTGTATCTGGCGCCACTAAAATCAACCCATATTCAGCAGCATATTTTAAAGCGTTGGCTTTGACAATAAAATTCTCTTCTGTACAAGTTAACCCAGAAAGGAAGTATAAAACTGGATAAGACTTTTGTACTTGTGGAGGTTGATATACAGCAAAGGACATCTCGCTGTTGCAAGTGGTGGAAGCGTGGGAGTAAAAGCTGAGTTTACCACCAAAGGATTTGTATTCGCTTTTCAGGTTCAGAGACATAGGAAAAAAGAGGGTAAATTGGCAACGGATGCCTAACGGATGTAACGGATGGTTGATTGATTTCAGTTTGTAATAAATTATCCGTTACATCTGTTCCATCCGTTGCAAGATTACTAAGCAACACCCGCGAATAGCTCACTAAAACCTTTCGGCGCCGCTTCGGGTTTTGCAACAATTTCGACTATCTTGTTTTTTGCACTTGGTTCTGATAAAGCTTCTACACAAACCTGCGCCACTTTTTGTCTGGGTATGCTACCGTCAAACAATGTATCAGCACTTTGCATGATAATTGCATCCTGGTTGTCTTCATTTTTTAACCCACCTGGACGGACAATTGTATAAGTCAAGCCACTTTTTTGAAGATATTCTTCAGCTTGCTTTTTCCATACCAAAATCAACCAAAACAAATTGAGGGGGTGAAAAAATTGTGAAGTACACAGCGAAGTCACTAAAACAAAATGCTCTATTCCTTTACCTTTGGCAGCATCAACCAAATTTTTCGTTCCCTCCAAGTCTACCTTGTATGGTCCGGTGGGATCAAAACTTGGCTTGGCACCAGTAGCACAAAGAACTATAGTACTATCACCTATTGCTGCCGTAAGGGTACCAGGTTCAAGAACGTCACCCTGTACCAAATCAACACCCGCAGGAAGAATACTTCTTGCTTTGTTGATATCACGAACCAAGGCACGGACAGGAATATTACGCGCAACTAGTTCAGTAACTATGCGACGACCTGTTTCTCCTGTTGCACCTGCTACAAAAGCTTTCATGATAAACGTTACCCTAAGAAACTAGTAAGTGTTTGGTTAAGTCTGATTATTAAAAAGATTAAATGAACTTTGTTACATATTTTTAAGCTTTTGGTAAAAATAGAAAATTAGTACGAAACCTTATCTTAAATATGGGAATGATTAATAAAGGGCAAGGAAAAAGACACAGGAGTACCGATATGCTATCGAAAGACCAGGACTACCAAACACTTGATACCACGGAGCAAGTAATGTCTGTAACATCAGGTTTAGTCAACACAGAGGACTTAATCTCTAATATTGACGCTGGCAAACCAATAACGTTTTATTGTCGCCACAGCGATTGTATGGAAATGTACGCCCCATCTGACACTGTGGCAGAGTATTTAAACTGTCATTCTAAGTGGTTTGTGCGCTGTGCAGAACCAATGAAGGTTCAGCCACTTGGTCAAAATGGTTACGCTTTGGTCATCGGTCGCTTTGGCGCCTTCAATTATGAAGTTGAACCAAAAATCGGTTTAGAACTTTTACCACCCGATGAAGGTGTTTACAAAATTCAGACTATTCCAATTCCCGATTACAACCCACCTGGATACGATGTAGATTATCGCGCTAGCTTGCAACTCGTCGAGTGCCGTGAGGAAGATGTTTCAATTGGTTCGCTTCAAACGCGCGTTGAGTGGGAATTAAATTTAGCTGTTCATATTCAATTTCCTAAGTTTATTAAGCGTTTACCTCAGTCTTTGATAGAAAGCACAGGTGAGCGTTTACTCAACCAAATTGTTCGTCAAGTCTCACGTCGTTTAACACGTAAGGTTCAAGACGATTTTCACGGTTCAATTGGTGTACCTTTTCCAAAAAAGTGATAATGCTCAATAATCGATGCTTGGTGGTCGCTGGAGTATATTCCAGCGACCATTCGCTTTTCAATTAAGCTTTACTTATAATTCTCTGTACAATCTGTACACCACTAATAGCTTGGTAAGTAAACAAACCCAATATAGTGAAATTGATTAAAATATGCGTCATGCGTGCCCAATTGGCGCCTTTTTGCATAAAAGGGGAAAGCGATGCTGAAAACGCAATTAGAACTGTCATTCCAAGTCCTATAAGCAAGTGGGGACCAACGAATAACTTACCGTTATTAATATAAGTCACACCCATCGCCGCTACAGAACCAGCCACCATAAAGCCTAGTAGCAAAGAACCAATTTGAAAGTGACGAACATTATAACGTCCTTTAATTAGCTCTTTCTTTTCTTCACCTTGCGCGCTACGGGTACGTTGTATTTTTAAACCCAGATAAGCTGCGTACAGTGATACTAATAATAACCCCCACATCAGGACTGGGTGGACGAAATTCAACCCGTACTTAACCGATGGAGATAGTTCCATTGCCGTGTTCTCCCCAAATTCTTAAATCTTCATAAAAGTTAGCATAACTTTTTTTTACATTGTGCGAGGTGTTTTTTTAATCCTGGCTGTTAGATGTTTCATCCACTGACGGAATATCGTTGACAAGGGGATTCAAAACAACATCACTGGCGCCTGCATCTGGTTTACCTGCGCGCAATGTGGGGTTACGTCTACTCCGCTCCCTTGCGACTCTTCGATATCCTGCACGTTCTGCCTTTTGATGTTCGTATTCTATTAATCTGCCGTAATGCTCGTGCTTACTTAAATTCATCGATAGAAAAATATGCTCGCGCGTATTACCAAAACCTTTGCGGTTAAAAAACTTAAGCGCTGGTGCATTGGCAGGGTCGGTATCTACAAGCATAAAACGGGCGCCGTCTTCAATCATCCGCGAAATGGCTTTATCAACCAGTTTGTCAGCTACACCACGACGCTGAAACTTTGGATTAACTCCTAACCAGAGAATATAACCATAAGTCCAGGTAGCTTTAGTGATAATTGTTCCTAAAATAAATCCAGCAAGTTCGCCATCAATTTCAGCAACTAAACAATATTCTGGGTCGGTGTTATAAAGTCCTATCACTTCCCACTCATCCCAAGTTCGGTATAAATACGGGTATAAATCACTTGTAAATAATTCTTCCCCTAGATGGTAGATGGTGGCAATATCATCAATTCCTAATTCGCGAACAAACACCGTATCATTATTATCAAATTGCATAAAAAAGACTTATGAAAGACGTGATATATCACGTCTCTACATTATGAAAGGGTTACTTCTTCAATCGTAACTAAGTCGAGTAGCGAAGGGTCTAATGCTAAGGAGGGAGTCTGTTGAGAGTTGCTATTAGAGACAGCGTAATTTCGATTACACCGTGCTGCAAATTGGCAGTTGTCGCATATTTTACTGCCTTCAGGAACTTGTGGAAAATCTTGCCCTTGATAATATACAGTTATATATCGATTTAGTTGAGTAAGTAACTGTTGTAATTTTCTTTTTGTTTGCTCATGTTGAGCAGTGCTGTAATTAAATTTTATGCTTTGTGGTTTATCATGAGGTTGAACAAACCAATAGGTCATAGAAATATTTTCTGGCACATATTGGCTAGTTTCAGCCAAAACAAACAAATAAAGTTTTGTTTGCCAATTTTGTTCTAAATACTTCTGATTCTGCGGTTTTGGATAAGTTTTCCAATCTAAGATTTGTGCTTGTACATTATCTGCAATCAACAAATCGTAAACAACCGTGAGTAAGTAATCTTGAAATTGTAGAGTTCGATAGTGTTCGCTTTCCTTGAACGTTTCATCACTCGTTTTTTCTAGAATAAACGGCGCCACAGTATTAAGTCCATCTATCCAACCGCGTAATTGAGCATCAGTTTCCAAAAAACTATCGATAGATAAACCCATTGCACGTTGCTGCATAAGCAAGTGAAACCGACTTCCCAGCATTAGCTTTTCATCGTGGTCTGGGTCAATAGGAGAGTAAAGTTGCTCTAAATAAGTATGCTGAAACTGTCGCGGACACTTTTCTAGTGTATTAAGTTGTCCTTGCGACAGTCGCATAAGATGGGTTTCATCAAATAACATAAGTACGCATTAACGTTGGTACGTTATGTTCATGATAGTTGATTTGAAACGCTCTTTACTGTTGAGGTTTTGGAGGAAATTTAGGTAATTGTACAGAGGATAATGATTTACGTCCTTGAGGTGGGCGCCTGGGGTAAACTACTGGTGAAGGTGAATTTGCATCATCAATATTATGAGAAGGATGATGTGGTGATTCTGTAGCTGGTAAATCTAAATGTGTTAGTTGCGAGACTTCTGCCCAATAATCTTCTTCCACAGCATTTGGAATTGAGTTTTTCTCAATAACTATTTCCGGAGTAATTGCCGTATCATTATTTGTACTATTTTTATCTGCTTGTTGACTTGTAAAATTGAATGATTGAGTTTCAACTTCGTCTGCTACTGTATCCCATATGTCTTCTGCTTGTTTAAAAGAAGTTGTTTTTGGTGCCTCTATAATCTCTTGTATATCTTGTTCTATATTCACTTCTGATGAAGCTGGCGCCGTTTGAGAGACAAAGTACATTTGAATTACACTGTCGATTTGCTCACTTAAGTTGTCACGAGGATGTGGTTCTTGTTGAGGTGGCGCCTCTAATGCTTCTGGTTGTGTGGGTGTCTGTTGTGGTACAATTATACTTTCGTTTAGTGGTTCGATACTTTGCTCTACAGAATCAAAATCTCCTGAAGCTGACCAAGGTTTTATCGGTTCGGCATTTACGAACAAAGACTTAAATTTTTTCAGAGAAGGAGAATCGTTAACTGTAGTTTGACACGTTGGAGATTCGTTATCATCGCTTTCGACAACAGACATCGGGTCTAGGCATTTTTCAAGTGCTGCCTTAAACTGCAATGTTTGACGTTGCTGTCGCATTAACCTTGTCCGCAGTTCTTTACACGCAGTTTCTGACTGAATTAGTTGCTGTGACTGCGAACTATAATTAGCTTGCAAGTTCGCGCATTCTCGCTCTAACTGTGCGAGACGCTGTTGGTTAAATTCTAACTGAGCTTTATACGTTTCAACTAAAGTTTCTTGACGTTGAACGTTTTGTAAAGAATTGTCTAATTGCTGATAAAGTGATTGAACTTGTTCTTGAGTGGCACAAAGTTCTTGCGTTTGTTGTTTTAGCATTGCTTCGGTGACGCTATAACGCTTTTGCTGAAACTGCACAGCTTTTTCAGACTCTGCCAAACGAGACGTTAATTCTTCTACTTGACTATATAGTTTATCGTTTGCTGCTCGTAACTCATGGTTTAACGCAAGCATTTGCTGAAATTCTGCATCAATTGCCGCTAATTTGGCACTATCTGGTTCTGCTACCCAATCTTTTGATGGCGCCTGATTGTCATTATTTTCTGACATTTCAGGGGTTGTAATTACCTGACTTTCCCATTGTTCTTCATTTAAGGTGAAAACTTGCTGCTTAAAATCAGCGTCATTACTCTGTTCGCTTGACACAAGGGTTGTATTTGTCAACATTTGATTTGTCAAATTATGCGGCACAACCGAGTAAAACGGGCAATCTATAGGCTCAGATTGTGCGGTTGTCTCAGATAATGTTGGTTGTTCGGTAGCCCCATTATCTGGGGTGTTAGTTTCATTCATCACTCACCCACAAGTTTAAATATTATTTCGGTGTCAAGAGCAAGGGTTTTCAGCGCATTTATTATAAAATTTTACCTAGAACACTCTTGAAGCGACCTAGGGCTTACAAACCTGTTCATAGTATTTTATAGCACTAATTGTACTTACATTCTACTTGTTTGAAAGTTAGGAGTTAAGAGTTAACTCCTAACTTCTAACTCCTAACTCCTAACTAATCAGGGGAGCCAACGTGGGTAAAACCCAGCTATTGGTAGTTGTTCGGGTTTTATTTCGGCGGCATTTGATGCGTCGGCAACGGGTAGCAAGGGCATTAGCCAAAGACTACTCCCTGATATTGTTTCACCTGATGAGGTTTTTAAGCTGCTAGTTGTTGGGGCGCCACCTTCAAGGCTTACTACTTGGTCGAACAGCAACCCTAAACCATCGGGAGCAAGACTCATTTGTATATTACGTTGCCCTGCTGGCAGAACTAGTAATGCTTTTTGTTGCCCGGTTTTTAGGTTAATTGCTATAAAATATGGCTGTTCTAAAAATTGGTCGCCAGGTAATAATTGGGTAATTAAACAGTAAAGATTCGGAGATGCCGTGTCAAATTGACAACCTATTATTGTACCTGTGGTTTTTATCAGCTCTTTGTTTACACCTTGGTTTGTGACTAAAAATAACGAGCGAGTCGGGTTTTGAAAGTCGCGGTTAAACTTAACCATTGCAGCTTGTGTCCCATCTTTAGAAAACGCTTGTACTAAACCAAACTGAGGTAAAAAGTCAAGTGGTTTGCTACCGTCTTTTTGTATTGGCAAAATTGCTGCACCCTCACCTTGGGCAACAGCTACCCCTTTACTATCGGGGGTAATTAAAAAGTCTCCACTTGGTTGACTTTCTAGACGAGTAAGTTTAGTTCCTTCTGAAGAATCTTTACGTGCGGACATAAACCATAACCCAAAGTCACCAGGACTATCTTTTTTGCCACGTTGAATAACAATAGTCTTGCCATCGGGTGATAAATCGAATTTTAAATTTTGATACCCATCACTATCTAGTACCAAGTCAACTCGACTTGGGGGTTGTGCTTCTTCTGTAGGTTTACTCGGAAAGCCTGTTGTGACAGTATATATTTTGCTGGAGAGCAAATCTTGGTTTGTTTTCGCACGTGCAGAGAATAAAACTTTATCTCCTTCTGGATAAGGTTTAAAGTCCATAACCGCTAGGTCTTTGGGGGTAAGGACTGTTTTTTGGTCTTGCGTCAAGTTCTGAAGTACTAACCTTCCTTGTTCTTCTCCTGTCGCACCAATATAAAGAATGGCACGGTCGCGCGTGCGGAAGGCGCCTGAAAAAGGTTGAAGCGTTAAGTTTTTACCCTGTTTTTTGGCAAATTTATCGACTGCTCCCTGTAATTGAACTTTATAATTTGTACCATAAGGCGCCGGAGTTAACAGCGTGTACACCATCCGTCGTCCTGCCCAGCTATACTTTCCAGCTAATGGTGGGTCTATTTTTAAATTATTTTCAACACTTTTAGCATCCATTGGACGACTAAATGTCATGCTAAAAGAAGTATCATCGGCGCCGACTTTTTGATTTTCCCAACTAAAGTTTCTGACGCTTGCCCTAACAACATCACCTTGGATAAGTAGTATACCAATTAGTATAGATATTATTACTATTAGGGTAATAGAAATACGGTCAATAGGTAATAATGAAAACTTTTTTCTAGCCATTATTGATTTTAGATTCTAGATTTTAAATTTTAGATTTTGCTACACACATGAATCGATTCTGGATTTAAGATTGTATCCAAAATCCAAAATCCAAACTCTAAAATTTTTATGAACTGTAAGGATTTTTTGGTTGTGGAATTTCTTTAATAGATGTAGCGTTAATGGCGAGGTGACGTTTTCCATTAAAGGTTTCTGTAATGATTTTGCCTTCAACCTCAAACCATTTATCAGCGGGGTATTTATCTCGACCTTCAGATAGTTTGACGGGTATTCCAACTGGATAAGCGTCAGCAGCACAACAAGTAATTACAAACCGTGACAGCATCATAAAGTCTTGACCGATATCTTTGGGATACATGGCAAAACCTTGAACTTTTGCTCTTTGCCCTGTATAAGCATCAGGTTCTGGGTAAACGCTAAGAGTCCGTATCCACTCTACTAATGACCTTTCTTCTGGACGAACTGAAGCGCGGAAAGCTTGCGGTTGCGAACGTGTTGGTCCCAGTAACTCGGTGACGCTTCTATTCATTGCGCTAGAAGAGGCAAAAACTTGGGGTGTAATAAAAAACCCTAAAAGCGCTGTAATTATTAATAACGAACTACTCCAACCAGGAGGAAAAACTGTTATGTGTTGGGCGCCTACTATTTCGTTATAGCGGCGCCTTTGTAATAATTCTTTAGCTTTTAAAAAAGCAACTAATAATAATCCGATGCTCGCAACAATTATTAACCAAAAATAATCAGGGTGAATTAAAACGTTTAATTTACCAGTTTGCCAGTATTTCAACATTAAAACTCCCCAAGAACCAATCGCTACAACATCAAGCCAAGCTAGAAGTTTCGGAGAAATTTTGGGTTTAGTATTCGTTTGACTAGTCATTTGATATTAAAAGACGTGTAAATTCAAAAATAGCGTCATCAAAAATGTTAGTAGTCCTGCCAATGCAAATAAATAAAACAATGCTCGTGGTTTAAAAATTGATAGCATTAGCCCAATACCTTTAATATCCACCATTGGTCCAAATACCAGAAATGCTAGCAATGAACCACTTGTGAAAGCAGAAGCAAATGACAAGGCAAAAAATGAATCTACTGTAGAACAAATCGATACTACTACTGCGAGTACAAGCATTGCGATGATTGAACTTACGGTTCCGGCGCCCAAACTCAATATTATATCGCGAGGTGCAAGTACTTGAATCGCTGCTGCAACTGCACTACCTATCACCATCACTGCCCCTAACTCGCGCAGTTCCTGAATAATATTATCCAATACCAGGCGCAATTTATCAGACATTGGTTTTGTTTGATTGGCGATTGCCACTTCTTCCGGACTTGTGTCGATACGAGTAATTTGACCAGAAGACGAACCACCCAAAATATAAGTGCCCGACTGTAATAATGTTGAATTACCCGTTTGCACTCTAGTATTTTGCCCTCTGCCACTACGACGTTTTGAGGATTGTTCTGGAGGTGGGTTGAATTTTAGATACCGCGCAATAGCTGGTTGCACTAGTGGCGTTAAATCTTTTTGAAAGCTAAATACCCAACCAACGATTGTTGCTATTACCAAAGAAAATACTACCCGTAGCACTACAATTTCTGGCTGGTCGCGAAACGCCGTCCATGTAGACCAAATTACAATTGGGTTTATTGTAGGCGCCGCCAACAAAAAGCCAATTGCAACGGATGTAGGAACCCCTTGCATCAACAAACGACGAGCGACTGGAACATTGCCACATTCACAGACAGGGAACAAAAAGCCTACTAAACTACCAACAAATGCCCCCAATAAAGGATTTCTTGGCATTCTTTCAACTAGCTTGCGCTCATCAACCATGAACAGCAGCACACTAGAGAACAAAACCCCAAGCAGCAAAAATGGTATCGCCTCGACTAATAAACTTAGAAATATCGTAAAACCGTTACTCAGTTGATTCATAAGTGTGCTGGAGCAAAGCGGAGATTAGCATTAATAGTTATGTTCCCGCATTGTATCGAAATGGGGATCAAAAACAAGTACAGGTAATTAAATATAACTTAAACAGAGTTTGACGTTGAAATTAAAGTAGTAATTGTTACATTGTCTACTTACTGCTAATTATTGTTCCATGCTTCATTTTTTCAGATAAATGTAAAATTTTATACATATATTTCAAAAATTTTATATACATTCCATTAAAAATAACAGCATAGTATTTGTTTATAATGATGATACTTACATACAATATTTATCTAGCCATAAATATACTTACAGTAAAATTGCTCATAAAAAAGAAAACTTTACGTAATTTTATTGATATTTTACAAAGCTTTTAAAATCAAAATGGCTCGGAGGTTTACCAATTGGCACAAAATTGCTATTCCCTATTTTCCACATACCGCAAAACGCAAAACTGAAATAGCCTAGAAGAGCTAGCGATTTCTCGTTAGCAATATTTTAAGAACGTAAATTAATGAATAATCAGGGTCTAGAGTGCAACAAGAATTTGTTTCCGAAATCAATGCGCCAATTCTTCTCGAAGGCAATAGAGGTGACCTAAGTCTAGACTCTACGCTGCAAGAATTGTCATTATACACATTCGAGGTTCAAACATCCTGTACAGGCGCCTGTGTTGCTCAAGTGTTTGAGAAATACCCGCTTGTACCTGGGGTGATACTGCTCGAAGACGGTAATTACATAGGAATGCTTTCGCGGCGCCAGTTATTAGAATTTTTAATTCGCCCATTTGGGAAGGAAATGTTTTTCGAGCAACCCCTGAGTATTCTTTACAGTTATGCCCGGACTGGTGTGTTACTTTTGTCTGAGACAACTTCTATTTTGACGGCAATGCAACTAGCATTAAGGCGTTCTCCTGAACTAGTGAGCGAACCTGTTGTTGTTAAATCATCTGAAGGCGCCTATTGCTTACTCGATATATCGGAATTAAATATTGCCAGTTGGCAAATTCGGGGTATAGAAACACAAGTCAGGTACGAACGTAGCCAAGCGCAAATCATCCAAAACGACAAAATGGCTTCTCTAGGGCGATTAGTCGATGGAGTCGCACACGAAATTCTTGACCCAGTAAATTTTATATGGGGTAACTTGACCCACGTTTCTAACTATACCCAAGACTTATTAAAACTGATTGCAGCTTATAACCGGGAATTGCCCAACCCCTCAGAACACATCGCTTATTTGATGCAAGATATAGAATTTGATTTTTTAGAGCAAGACTTAAATAAATCGCTTAAAAGTATCCGAACAGGAGCAGAACGACTCAAAAAACTTGTAACCAGTTTACAAAACTTTTGTCATATTGATGCAGTTTACCCCAAACCAGCAGATATACACACAATAATTGAAAACGTTATCTTATTGATTAATAGCCGAGTCAAAGGCGAAATAGAAATAATTAGAAATTATGGGTCATTACCCCCTGTATATTGTTTCCTAGGGCAACTCAATCAAGTATTCATGAATATTTTGAGTCGGTCAGTCGATAGTCTACTCGATGAAGCAATCCGACAGCAATATAATAATCTTGATACGACTTGTAACGAAGAAAAACCTCGAATTGAGATTATAACCGAGGTAATTTCTTTACCACCAACAACATGTAGCGCAGTTGACTCACGCTGGGTTTCAGTACGTATCGCCGATAACAGCAAGGGAATATCCGAAGAAACCCAACAACAAATAATCGAATCATTTTCGGTCGAAAAGCGTGCAGACAAAGAAACAACCCTCGCCGCCAGCTACCGTATTATTACAGCAAGACACGGTGGCAAATTTAAAATTCACTCTCAACCAGGCGCCGGTACAGAATTTGAAATCCTACTACCCCTAGTCTAATTCTCTTCTGTTGCTCTGTATTGCTGTTGCTCTTGTGGAGCGGGCATCCCTGCCCGCCCTAACATTCCCCTAACTATTCTCCAAACTTTGAATCTGCCTAATCAACACATCCAACTCTTCCTGCTTTACACTAATATCCCTCTGCAAAGCATCAATTTGAAACACAGTGTCTCGCAACCCCACATCAGCAGCAAACACAATGAACAGCGTTGAAGCTGAAATAAGTACACCTGTAAAAAAAGCTATCAGTAAAATTGTATGTTTTGGACGCAGGAAAAATAGCGATAAGCGCTGTTTACGAACTCTTTTCTCGAATTTGTCACCAACACTCCCTATTATCCCGCCCGTAGCTAAAACCACCGCGACAAGGATATACACCGAATTCATTGCTTATATTAAAATACCCACTACTCTAGCCTACAACTTTTAACAACTAGCTAACGGGGTAATTCCGAATTTTTTCTAGGTAAAAACCATATATTAAGAATTATAACTTTTGTATCAACCAAAAAAAAGGCAGCCTTGTGGCGCCCAAATTGCATAAATTATTTTAAAATTTAATAAATTCTTTATTTTCCATTACCATTCTCCTGACGGTTTCCAATGGAAGTACGTGCAAACCATTCTTCGTATTTTTGTTGAAGTTGTTCATTATCGACAGCGATAGTGACTTGTATTCGTTGACAACCATGATTACGCTCCAAGGCAATAGCATTAAGTAACAAACTTGCGACTTTTGGTGAACTGAACTCACCACTTACAGTCAAACTACCTTCAAAATTATTTGCCAATGGTATTTCTTGGTTTGACTCAACTTGTGATAATTCTTCTCCTAAGTCAATATTTGCGAGTTGCTTATGTTCGGGGCTTAACTGTTCAACAATTAATCTTTCACGACGAACAGGAATTGTCACCATTCGGGTCTCAATTTCTTTACGAACAATTATTTCACCAATTTTTCGCTTTGTGCGGTCAACAACTAACCGTTCTTCAAGTAACTTAATTACGTCTTCGCTTTGCAAGGTCGTTTGCTGCGTATGTATTTCTGATGTAGCATCAGCTATATGAGAATCTGCAACGTAGCTATCTGAAGATAAACCTTGTGCGTCTGTATTTATTTCCATGTTTCGTTCTTGATATTCTGGTAGGTTGTTAACTTGTGTACTATCTATAATTAGAAAGACTTTTCTTAGCTGTGGGTCTATTTTTTGAACGTGTTGACCCTTTAGTATAAATAGCCTTGGTGTAGTTTGAGCGTCAGATATAATAAAGCTAATTTGGCGATTAGAGTCAATTATCACATCTTTAACGGCGCCAATCTGCTCTAACTCTCTGTCAACTACAGCAAAATTTCTAATCTTTCTATTGAGATTGGTTAGTAAAGATATAATTTGTGCTTGTTTATCTGTAGTATTTAAATTATTAACGTTTTCTGAAGCGACTGTCATAACTCAATCCTTAGTAAATTTATAAATAGATATTTAAATTTATTTTTTATTTATTAATGATGTTTTAATTTGTCTATCTTGTGGAACAGGCATCCTGCCTGTTTTTTGTTCTGACTTTAGGGCGGGCAAGGATGCCCACCCCACAAGAGTTAACAAGATAATTATTCAAATTTATTAGCGTTGGTCAACATCGAGACCAGGAGCATTTACGTCTAATTCTTCACGACGAATTGTTTCTTGTGCTTCGACTGTATCGTGGTCTACAACTTTACTAACGCGAACTTCTTCACGAACAACAGTTTCTTTACGGATATCGGGAGTTTCTTCGTAAATATCTACGTGAGCTACTTCACCATCGTGGAATGCGGTTGCGTCGGGAGTTACTGCTCTACCCGCATCAGTAGGAGTTATACGCTCAACAACTACTCTTTCTTTTTCGACTGGAACAGCTACTCGTGCGGTTTCTGTTTCAACGCGCTTACCAATGGCAACTTCACCCGATTTACGACGCTGCTTGTTGGCAACTAAACGTTCTTCGTATAAACGTAATGTTTGGTGGTCTTGCTCATTCAGGTCATACAACGATGGTTCATCTTTGTATGTATATGCATCACGGTTGTATACAGGGGTATCAGCAATTTTACGTGACTCAGATGTAGCTGGAACTGCGGCGGCGCCTGTAGTATATGCTGTACCTATTGCTGCTGCGGAAGCATCGAGAGGCATTGATGTATCTAATGGTGCTGATGCTTCTAGAGGTGCAGTACTTGTTACACCAGAAGTACGAACATTGCTGGATGAACCGCGATAAACTCCGCGAACATTCTCTTCGTAATCGTAATCTACAGCAAGATCGTTATTAAATTCTGGTAGTGCATCTGCTTGCTCACGTGTCATACCAATAGCATAAACGCGGTCAGCAGTATGGTCGATGCGTGATCGACCAACTGGTAATAATACTTTTTTACCAAAAATCCAGAAACCTAAATCAACAATAAAATAGCGGAAACGACCTTCTTCATCTACTAATACATCGCCGATAGTACCGATTTTTTCATCGCTTGCTTCAGCGTATACACTTAAACCTTTGATATCATTTCCTTCAAAAGTATCACGGTAATCTGGGTCAAAATCTCCAAGTTTATGAAGTACCATAATTATTTGCCCTCAATGTGGTTTTATATTCCTTAATTGAAAGAGTAAGAAATAAATGACTTATTCTCCATCTTTCTGAGGGCTGAATTCAGGTAAATATAAGCTTCCGCAGGTTATATTTACTGCTATGCGAATTCTGTATTAAATTAATTCAAGAGGATTCAGAGACAACTAGAGATAACTTTTTTAGGATTATAAACAGGTTAACTATCGTTTAAAGCGTTTGAGATGTTTTGAAGATTTGTAACCAAGTAACATCCCTAATTGTCGATGACAACTTTTTGTGAACGTAGAAAAAGCACGATAACCCTTGCGGATGATATCAAGGACGAAGTAAGGTACCCGCAAGCCAAGTGGACGCAGTATGGGACGGTAGAGCCAATAGTATGCTTTTTTAAAGTTGTCCCATTTCGAGCAACTCTCTTGATCAAGAAAGTCTGATATATCTACCACATAACCTCTACCTTCATGCATCATCACGTTACGCGCGTGAATATCGTGAGGATAAAGTCCTTTTCTTCGTGCGTATTCTAATGCTTCATCAATATCATCTATAACTTGCTTCGGTATCCGCATACCTCGTTGAATACAGTCGTATAGAGTTGTACCAAGTAAACGCTTTAAAACTAAAAAGTTTGGTTTGGCGTAATAGCACTGAGAAAAAGCTGGATGCTCTCCAAGACGACTGTACACTTGTATCTCTTCCTCAAAACCCTGTCGTCCCGGTGCATAAATTTTTACAACTTCATCTGCGTAATCAGGATGACAAAATACCGCAGCATAATTACCCCTGCCTAACAGGCGCCAAGGTTGAGGCAAATTATCAACTTCTACCGGGTCGTGAGGGTACACGCTTTCGACCTTCACCTGGGGTAATAGCTGTTGATAAATTTCTTCGAGCAGCCCATGCAAGTGTAAACTATCGTTCATTTGGGAGTTTCCAATACCACTGCCACTAGTTTTACTACAATTTATGGTTCCCAAATTTCCGATAATTGTTTCAAAATGTAGACTTGGCAACGGTACCACTCCTGTAACGGATAAGGGCAAAATCATTCGTTACATCCGTTTATCATCCGTTGCCAGTTTATTCCGGTGGTGTTGTGCTTGTACTAGTAGTGAGTCAGCGAAAGCGATGGCATCTTGGGCTGATTTTCCTCCTGCTAGCTGTGCGAGTTCGTCGCGACGCTTTGTTAGGTTGTCTAGGGTTACGACTCTTACTACTGTACGTTCTTCTGCGTGTCCGTTGTTTTCTTTTTTACGTGCCTCATTGATTACTTGCTTAGAGACACGAAAATGTCTATCTGCCATTGCCGCTACAAGAGGTTGGTGAGTGACGCATAATACTTGCTGTTGATAGCTAATTTGGTGGAGTTTTTCAGCGATGCTTTGCGCGACTCTTCCTGATACCCCTACGTCAATTTCATCGAATACCATTGTATCCGGCGCCTCCTGAAGTGAGAAACAAGCTTTGAGAGCGAGTAAAAATCGACTCATTTCCCCACCACTAGCAGTTTCTGACAAAGGTTGTAAAGGTTCACCTGGGTTGGGACTAAACATAAAGGTAATTTTATCGGCGCCCGTAGATGTTGGTGTAGTTGGGGTAATATCAACTTTGAACTGCACTTTTTCCATTGCTAACGGTTTGAGTTCGCGAATTAACTCAGCTTCTAACTTCTCGCCAGCAGAGCGCCGTAATTGCGTTAACTTGTTACAAGCTTTGATTAATTTGTCGAAACAAGCTTTTTCTTGCTTTTCCAAACTCTCGATAGATTGTTCTGAGTTGGTCAGTGCTGCTAACTCAGCTTGTGTACGGTTGTAATGGGCAATGGCGTCCGCTAAAGTTGGCCCGTATTTACGAATAATTTGTTTAAGTTCGCGAATTCTTTCTTCGACTTCTTCTAAACGTTGTGGATCAGCTTCAAGATTTTCACCATAAGCATTTATTTGTCGCGCGACTTCGCAAACTGCTGTTTGAGCATCACATATTAAATCTAATAATGGTTGTAACTCTTTGTCGTACTCAACCATGTCTGTCAAGGCGCCTTCACTATCACCGAGTAAATCTGTAACAGTAAGAGCATCACCATCATTTTGATATAAAGCTTGGTATATTTTATAACTCATGTGCTGCAAATCAACCACGTGGGTCAGACGCTCACGTTCCTGTTGAAGTTGTTCAAATTCGTCGGGGTCGTCTAAAGAAGCGGCGCCAAGTTCAGTTACTTGATAAGTTAATAAATCGAGTTGCTGTAAACGTTCACGGTCGGATGTGCGACGTTGTTCTAAAGCTAAATGTGCTTGTTGGTAGGTAACATAAGCACCTGCAACAACATCACGGTGTTGGGGAAGTGTACTTCCACCGTAAACGTCTAACCAGTCACGAACTTGAGAAGATTGTCCGACCAAGACACTTTGTCCTTGGGCAGTAATTTCCACTAATCTTTCACGTAACTCGTTCATGACTTGACGATTAACAAGTACACCGTTTAAACGCGAACGACTGCGAACATTATTGGCAGTAATAGAAATTTC
Source organism: Dulcicalothrix desertica PCC 7102 (assembly GCF_003991905.1). GTDB lineage: Bacteria > Cyanobacteriota > Cyanobacteriia > Cyanobacteriales > Nostocaceae > Dulcicalothrix > Dulcicalothrix desertica. The sequence goes on from NZ_RSCL01000006.1 coordinate 160,071, forward strand.
GCGGCTAACGATTAGTAAATTATCATCGATTAAATCAATTTCTTGTTCGCTTAACCAATGCGCTAAAGCTGAGTCAGCAACAAAAGTAGCTTCGACTAGTGAGCGATTAGTACCAGTACGAATTACACGACTTGAGACTTTGCCACCCAAGACCGCATCAATAGCATCGAGTATAATCGACTTTCCCGCACCAGTTTCACCAGTTAGAACATTCAATCCAGTTCCAAATTCAAGTTCTAATTGGTCGATGAGGGCAAAATTCTCGATTCGTAGAACTCGCAACATCCAGCTAAATCTCCGTGCCTTTTGAGAAACGGGATACCATCAAATTATCCCGTCAAGTATGAGTTTATCAAACCTGGTATGGTTTTACTGTTGTCGCAATAATCAGTGACAAAGCTCGGTTTAAGTACAAATTTTAGTACTCACCCCTATACCCAATGTTGTATCTCTAATGCCTCGTGACTGCTTATTGTCGGCTCGCTAACATAATATTGGCGGTTTTTTGGGTACATCCCTTTTAATGAAGCAAGTTAAGCTGAAATATAGAGGCGCCTTGGTGTAATTAATTTAATATTAATTTATTACTTGTTACAATACTTAACAATATAGCTGTGGTGGTAGTTCATGAACGTGAATAGAGTTTCCCAACCAGACCTAGTGCTTGAAAAAGAAAGTCACCCCGAAGCGCTGACATCTGTTGAACTTATGGCTTTAAATAGCGCACCAGGTGAGTTAGCAAACTTACCTCCAAGAGCGGTAACTTCGACTTTCGGCAATAGTGAATTGCAGTTAAAGTACAATGCTGATGCAATTGCGCTTTACTATCAGTCGCGTCTATTTCGGGTATTGAAAAGAATATTCAAGGTATTGGCGCCAACATTGGCGTTTGCTTTTGGGATATGGTGGGATGGAAAACGAGGTGTCAAAGTAAAAAACGACGTCAAGCGCGCTATACAGTTTCGTAAACTGCTGACCAAACTTGGGCCAGCGTATATAAAAATTGGGCAAGCTTTATCAACACGTCCAGATTTGGTGCCTGTTGTATATTTAGAAGAACTAACGCAGCTACAAGATAAACTACCTGCGTTCCCAAACGAAATAGCATATCAATTTATAGAAGAAGAACTTGGACAAAAGCCACACGAAGTTTACGCAGAAATTTCACCTCACCCAATAGCTGCTGCTTCGTTAGGACAGGTATACAAAGCAAAGCTTTTCAGTGGTGAAGAAGTTGCCGTAAAAATTCAACGTCCTGACTTACGCGAAGCTATAGCTATAGATTTATACTTGCTTCGTAAACTTGCTGGATGGGCACAACGGGCAGTAAAGCGTGTACGTAGCGACTTAGTGGGAATACTCGATGAGTTGGGTGAACGTATCTTCGAGGAAATGGACTACATCCACGAAGGTGAAAACGCAGAGCGATTTTTCCAGCTTTACGGTCACATTAAAGATATTTACGTTCCCAAAATTTATTGGGAGTATACAAACCGTCGTGTGTTAACGATGGAATGGATATATGGAACAAAATTAAATCAAACTGAGGAATTGCGCGCGCAAGGAATCGATGCTCGTTATTTAATCGAAGTTGGTGTACAGTGTTCGCTGCGGCAGTTACTCGAACATGGATTTTTCCATGCTGACCCTCACCCAGGCAACTTACTTGCTACACCTGATGGAAAACTCGCTTATTTAGACTTTGGGATGATGAGCGAAGTTCAACCAGCACAGCGTTATGGTTTAATCGAAGCTATTGTTCACGTGGTCAACCGAGATTTTGAAGGTTTAGCTCAAGATTACGTCAATCTAGATTTTCTCACCCCCGATACCGACTTAACGCCAATAGTCCCAGCGTTTGCCAAAGTCTTTGCTAATGCTCAAGGCGCCAGTGTTGCCGACTTTAACATCAAGAGTATAACTGACGACCTGTCAGAATTGATGTACGAGTATCCCTTCCGTGTACCCCCTTATTACGCGTTGATTATTCGCTCCTTGGTAACACTCGAAGGTATCGCTATTTACATCGACCCCAACTTTAAAGTATTAAGCGAAGCATATCCATATGTCGCAAAACGATTATTAACCGACCCGGCGCCGCAATTAAGAAACTCTTTAAGAGACTTATTATTTAAAGATGGCAGCTTCCGTTGGAACCGTTTAGAAAATTTGTTAAAGAACGCGCGTGGCAACCAAGAGTACGACTTTAACTTAGTACTAAACCAAGCACTCGACTTTCTATCATCCGAACGTGGTCAGTATATTCGTGAAAAACTTGTTGACGAGTTGTTTAAAACTGTCGATGGGTTACGAAGAAATGCTTTGCACAATTTTACAACTTTACTACGTCAACAAGTTGGACTAACCGCAGTAACAGAGGCGCCTGCTGCCAACACCGACCAGCAGCAAACCTTGGAACACATCAAGAACATTGCCAAAATTTTACAAGAAACACGCGGCTTTGATGCAAATCAACTGGCGCCTCAACTTACCCAAATACTTTTTAACCCTGATGTACAAAAGTTAGGGCAACAAATTACTGGTCAAATCGCACAAAAAGCTGCGGCAAGAGTTGTCAGAGAACTACTAGCAGCAACCGAAGTTCGCACAACCTCTGTCTAATTTACAGAATAGTTCTTGTAAAATAACTCTTGTGGAACGGGCATCCTTGCCCGTTTCAAATATAAGAGTAGAATTATACTCAGTAATTGCAAATTATTCGCTACGTTCTGACCCGCATAGGGTTGAAAACCCATATGCTAATAGCCAAAGTCCTCTTCAAGAGGACTAAAAAAAATTGTTATTTTTATTACTCTATATAGTCTTGTTTATAGTTTTTACTTAGAGATTCCAGATATAACACCCATGTTGTATACTGCGAACGGGTAAAATTTAGACTTTTGTCATGCTGAGGGACGAAGCATCTTAAAGATTTTCGCTTGCTTTAAAAGTATAGTTTTCAGCCGTTATTAGTATAACATAATACAAGTAGTCTATAGCAGTCCTAAATCATTCGTAAAATTTTAAAACTGTATCTTCTTTTTCTTCCTTTGTGTCCTTTGTGGTTCATTACATAAGTTTAATCTGGCTCAAATCTTACCCCATGATGGGCATATAATTTAAACCCATCAATAAATTCAATCGCAGCTTCACCTTCAGCATGAAGATTAAATTGATTATCAAAAAGTATTTTACAAGGACGCTCACAAACAATACAAACCTCCTGATATGAAGCAATCCATCCACAGTTTTTAAGAATTGCTTCATAAATTTCCCAATGATTAGAGTCGTGCTGATAATTTAATTCAGAAATACAAAAATCAAACCAGTTAGCTTCACAACATGCAGTATCTGGCTGAACGTTACCCGCTTCAAACTCTTCTGGAATATAAATATTACCTATACCAAATGAAGAATCTAATTCCCACATATGACTTGTAACTAAATCATGAATATGGTGTGTTAAATGCCATAGTTTAGGGTCTTCTTTATCTTCAGGTGCATGAGTAAGATAAGTAAATAACTTATCCCAAAGCCTATCTAGCATATCATTATACTTTAGCTCTGAAAAACCTGTTTCGTAAAGTAATTTATCAAGTGCCAAACCCGCAGCATAAGGACTATCAAAAATTAGAACTTCAGGTTGTGGCTCACCAATTAGTGTATATGCACTTTTAACTGCTACTTTTGCTTTTTCTTTGTCAATGGGTTCCGTTGAAAGTGCTATTTTTCTCCACTTTTCCTGATATTCTAAAAATAAAGCTCCTTGTTGTGATGTTAATTGCTTGCTCATTTAAGCTGTCCACCATACCCGTTACAACAGTATATTAGTTTGTTTACCACAGAGTTCACAGAGAAAAGAGTTTAAACCACAAAGGCACAAAGGTCACAAAGGTAATTTTTTTATTTAAGTAGGGAATAATAAGTATATAGAGATAGTACTTGTGATTCCATTACTATGAGAGAAAGTTTGGAAGAGGCGTTAGATGAAACTACACCTGGCGAACGTTTGCGAGAATTAGCTATAAGTAGTCAGGTAAAAACACGCATCGCTGTTGCTCAAAATCCTAATACACCAGTAGATGTACTTATAAAGTTATTCTCTGAGGCGCCAAATTCTGTTTTAAACAACCCTGCTCTTTGTCTATTACTACTTGAAAATCCATGTTTTTTTGAAGACTTATATAAATCAAATAAACATATCTTTCAACAATTTGAGCTACCAATTTTTTTTCTTAACTGGGCACTTCATAATCATGATTCTAAAATCAGAGCTTCTCTAGCAAGAAGTTCTAAAATTCCTCTAAGTTTTTTGACAGAACTAGCTGACGATAAAGACGCAAGAGTACGCAGTATTTTAGCAGAGAATCCCTGTATTCCAGTCAAAATGCTAGAAAAACTATCTCAAGATTCTGTTTTTGGTGTGCGTCATAAAGTTGCTAGAAATCCTAATACTCCAGGCAATATACTAGAAAATTTAGCAACGCATTGTAATAAATATTTTCAATGTAGAATTGCGAAACATATTCCTGAAGAAAGAGAAGAACATCTTCAACTCAGGCAAGATAAAGAAATTTTTTGTGTTGCTGTACGTAATCCAAATATATCCATTAAGTTGTTAGAAAAATTTTATACTAGTAATCAAACAGAAATACGATTGTCAGTAGCAGCGAATTCTAATGCTCCAGCAGATATACTGAAAATATTAGCTTACGATGAAGAATATGGTATACGTCGAGCAGTTGCATCAAATAAAAACACACCAACTAAGACTTTAGATTATTTAGCAAAAGATCAAAACGATAGAAGTGAGAGAATACGTTATTACGTTGCTCGTAATATTCAAACTTCAGAATCTACTCTTAAAAAACTTGCACAAGACAAACTTGATTTTATTCGCCATGCGGTTGCGGAGAATAAGAATACGCCAGAAACAGTTTTAGCACAGTTAGTTTATGATGAAAGTGAAGAAGTTCGTTTGGCTGCTGTAAAAGCTCTTTACCCTTATAAAAGTAATTAATGGATATTAATAAGATAAGTTTTATCTTAGGCTTGTAAGTATAAACTAATAAATCTAAATATTAATTTAATTAATTTAACGTAATTATATTCAGTCCATTTTAATGGACTTATGCCCCACCGCCTATGGGTTTCAACCATAGGCGGTTATTGGTGAGATAACAAGTGTTTGTGTTGGGTTGCGCCTACCTCACCGGAATGCACCAGGCTTAGAAACCGGGCAACAGTCACAAAAATTTCGCTATAAAACCCTAATTTATCGTAAAGAAGCCCGGTTTCTTTTGGCTTGTTGAGAATGCTGCAAGATGTGAGCTACGGCGTACTACGTAAACGCAAAGCCTCCACCCAACCTATAATATATCGATGTTATCGACAATATCTAGCTTTTCTATTGCACGTATTTGAGCAGGAGTTAAATTTCCATATACCGCAGGACTGGAGTTATCGCCATTTACATTAAACCCTAATTCTTCAATTTTATTAATTGCCTCATTTACAACTCGTTCGTTTTCTATAGTTTGTTGTTGCGTATCTGTACTGACGGTCACTGGCGCCTGAATACTTTTTACATCTTGACGTTCTACTTTTAATTTAATTACCACAGAGATTTGGTCATTGGGTTTAGTATCTGCAAGTTTTTCAAATAAACCTTGTGATAGTTTTCCATATTTAGATACATAAGCAGTTTTATCTTGTTGCGCTAATTTCTCTATATTCATTTCTTGTCCATTGGCATCGACTGCTATGTCAAATATTTTACCGTTACGTTTGTCTACAACTACAAATCCAAATCCACTTTTGCCAATAGTCCGAAAAGTTGGTTTAAAGGTATAGACAATTTCTAATTTGTCAATAGGAGCATTAACTTTTTTAGATAATTTTCTTAGTGCTGCTTGCTGTATTGATGCTTTAATTTCGCTTATATCTGATGCAAATGCGCGCGTATTGAAGGGTGCGCTGGTTGATAAAATTAGTAATAATAAGCAAGCAGTTGACAGCTTATTTGAGTTCATTGACGTACAGCTTTCTGGTTGGGATTAGTTAAAGACGTTTATAATACCATTATCTGTTCCCACAGAAACCTGGTTTTTTATTGAAATATTGTAATGAAAATAAATATTTTGGGTAGAAACCAGGTTTCTCCTGACAATCAATTATAGTAGTGAATAAGTAAATAGCGTAGGCGCCATTTTATATATCATTAGGTATCTACAACAAAAATATTTATAATTAATTATTATACACATGAAAAATATTGCAGATACTGCCTATTTGGTAGCGATGTACCGTGCTTTGGAAAGCGAACGCGCTGATGCTTTATTTCATGACCCTTACGCACGTTTACTTGCAGGGGGTAAGGGAGCGATGTTGGTTGAGGTGCTTGGAGAAAAGGAAAAAATCACCAATGCGATAGCGCTTCGTACTCGTCTTATCGATGAACAAATTGAAAAGCTGGTTCAGTCTCACGAGATTGATACGGTGTTAAACTTAGCGGCAGGACTAGATACTCGTCCTTATCGATTAAATCTTCCTGGGTCGCTTCGCTGGGTTGAAATTGATTTTGCTGATATTTTGGCTGAAAAGGAACAAAAACTCTTACAAGCTACACCTGTTTGTACTTTGGAGCGAGTTAAGTTAGATATTACAGATATTTCTGAAAGAAAACGTTTATTTGCTGAGATTACCAAAAATTCTAAACAAGCACTTGTAATTACTGAGGGACTTCTTTCTTATTTACCAGAACCACAAGTAGCATCTATTGCTGCTGATATTTATGAGCAATCAAACTTGAACTGGTGGTTATTTGAGTTAGAGTCAGCAGACACTCTACAAAATTATGATAAAATATACGCTCGTAAAATATTTGACCAATATTTTGCTAGTGGAAATAAAACTTTATTATTTGCTCCTACTGAAGGAACAAGCTTTTTTAAAAAATACGGTTGGAGAGTCGCAGAATCACTATATGTATGGAAGGAGCTACGGCGCCTCAAGCGACAGGTAAAATTAGCTTGGTTAGTAGAAATGTTAATGAAGCTTAATCAAACACATTGTGAAACTCAGCAGCAAAGTAGCATAGTACTGCTTTGTAAAACTGGGTTACTCGCAACTTCCTAGCTTTCTTCAGGATGACTACCATTACTGAAGGAGCTTTTCTCACGCTTTAAACTTTCTTCTAAAGCTTGAATTTGTTCGCGTCGTGCTTCTAATTCTAGCGAGCGACGTGCTAAATCTTGGTTTTGTAAAGTTAAATTTTGGCGCCATTGTTCCGCACGTTCTTTTTCTTGCGTCAGAAAATCTGGGGTAATGCCAGTACTTAAGTAAGTATTTACTAAAGATAGCACCCAATTTGTAGCATCTTCGAGTCGTTCAATATCACCAGTGGGTGAAAGTTCAACTAAAACCAGTAGCTTTTCGGTCATCGCACTACTTTTACCCAAAAGAATAAACGCTTCTTCAGGAATAGTAGCCCACATATTTTCAGCTTCTTTACGAGCTAACAAACGTAACTGGTATTGTTCGAGAAATTCGTTTTTATGTACTTGGGCTAGATACAACATAAGTAATGATATTGCGCGTGTAGAGACGTGATTAATCACGTCTCTACAGCGCATCCTATTGTGATAATTTTTGAATGCGGTCACGTAAGATTTGTGCTTGTTTTTCGGCTTCGGCTAAATTATCGCGTACACCCTGAACAACTTCAGGGGAAGCATTATTAACAAAACCTGGGTTATTAAGTCTAGCAGAAAGAGACTTGATATCGTTTTCGATTTTTTCAAGTTTTTTCTGTAGCTTGGCACAAAAGGCAGCAATATCAACGACTCCGGTTAACGGCAAAATAACTTGTACAGTACCGATAACACCTGCAATAGCTTCTTCTTCTTGGTTCGGCTCAGATTCTACCGTTGGTTGTGGTACTTTTTCTACCGACTTGGATGCAGTTTGAAGTATTTGCTGTCTTTTTTCCTTGTTAAAAACATTATTCGCTAAATACCAACCAGAGAAACCAAGACCGACTACCTCAAAAAACCAAGCTAATACAGCAACATGATTAATAGCATTAAAAACAGCAAACCCAACTCTAACTGAAAGTATTACACCAATAATCTTGAGATAAAGGCGCCACTGTTGAGGAATTTGGAATTTTTTCGTCGTGGTTGTAAGCACCCTTGTTGTAAGCACCGTTGTAAGCACTTCAGTGCTTTCCCCCATGCTTTCTTCATGTATCTCCACCTCCCCACCACCAACACTCAAACTCTCAACCTTCGCCAAATCCTTAATATAAACTTCTCCAGCAGCTAAAACCTCCCGTTCCCTACTACTATCAGTCTGCAAATTAATAGCAACCTTCACACCCGGTTTAACATCAGCTTCCGCACGTAAATTCCGAATAGTGCGAATCACTCCAAATAACAAATCAAATGATTCTTCCAAACCTACATCAACCCGACTCTCATCAACCTCTGGATAACGCTGTAACGATAAACTTTCCTTAGAATCGGCGCCTTTTTGAGTAAGCGTATGCCAAATTTCCTCAGTAATATGAGGCATATAAGGATGCAGTAACTTCAAAATCCCTTCTAAAACATAACCAAGCGTATGCTGTGCAGCTTTACGTGAACTTGGGTCTGCATCACTTTGCAACCTAGATTTAACAAGCTCAATATACTGGTCGCAAAAATCACCCCAAATAAACTCATAAAGTCCTTTTGCAGCCTCACCCAAACCATAATTATCAATATAATTACTAGTTTGTTTAATAACTTGGTTATACCGTGAAAGTATCCACTTATCGCTAAGTTCGCTTGGTTGCGGAACTCCCAGTTGTGCAGGAGTTTGTTCATCTAGGTTCATCATTACGAACCGCGAAGCATTCCATAGTTTGTTAGCAAAATTACGCGAAGCTTCAAACGACTGCGATTCATTTTTCTTACGGTCGTAGTCTAAACGAATATCTTGTCCGGCGCCAGCAACTTCTTTAATTAACGTATATCGCAGTGCATCAGTACCATATTTCTCAATTAGCAACAACGGGTCAATACCATTACCCGCTGACTTGGACATTTTCTTGCCCTTCTCATCAAGAACTAACCCGTGGATGTAAACATCTTTAAACGGCATTTGTCCAGTAAAATGCCCAGCCATCATAGTCATTCTAGCTACCCAGAAAAATATAATGTCAAAGCCAGTGACTAAAACACTAGTAGGATAATACTTGGCTAAATCAGGAGTTTGTTCAGGCCATCCCAGTGTTGAAAACGGCCATAACCCAGCAGAAAACCAAGTATCTAATACATCTGGGTCACGTTCGAGTTTTACATCTTCGCCAAATTGTTGTTTTGCTTTTTGTATTGCTTCTTCTTCGTTTTTAGCAACAACAAAGGGAGTAGTATCTGTAATTTCGCCATTTGTTTGGCTAACTGCATACCAAGCAGGAATTTGATGACCCCACCATAACTGCCGAGAAATACACCAATCTTCTAGCTTAACTAACCAGTCGCGATAAACTTTACTCCAACGCTGCGGAACATAGTTTGGAGAATTTTGATTATCAAGGCAAGAGAGCGCATTATCTGCCAAAGGACGAATTTTAACAAACCACTGCGTGGAAAGTAGCGGTTCAACAGGAACCTTACCTCTTTCACTATATGGAACTGTATGTTTGTACTCTTCAATTTTAACTAAAACACCTAGCTCTTCCAGCTTTGCAACAACATTCTTACGCGCAACAAAACGGTCTTGCCCTTGAAATTCTCCGGCGTTTTCATTGAGGGCGCCGTTTTTATTCATAATATTGATAAACGGCAAATTGTGACGTTTACCCATTTGAAAGTCGTTCAGGTCATGGGCAGGTGTAACCTTAACGCAACCAGTACCAAAAGTTGGGTCAACAAGTTCATCAGCAATAATTGGAATTTCTCGATTCATTATTGGCAAAGTTAAAGTCTTGCCAATGAAATCTTTATAACGTTCGTCGTTTGGATTAACCGCAACTGCTGTATCACCCAACATTGTCTCAGGACGAGTTGTGGCAACTTCTACGAAACCCGAATTATCAGAAAGTGGGTAACGGAAATGCCAAAGGTTGCCATTTACTTCTTTTTGGTCAACCTCTAAATCTGAAACCGCCGATTGCGATTCAGGACACCAGTTTACTAAATACTCGCCTCTATATATTAGTCCTTCATCATAAATTTTAACGAAAGCTTCTAATACAGCTTTTGATAAACCCTCATCTAAAGTGAACCGTTCGCGCGTCCAGTCCACCGACACACCTAAACGCCGCAACTGATTGACAATAGTCCCTCCAGACTCAGCCTTCCACTGCCAAGCCTTTTCGAGAAACTTGTCGCGTCCCAAGTCGTAACGAGTTTTACCTTCTGCTTTGAGTTGCTTTTCAAGAATCGTTTGTACAGCAATACTCGCATGGTCAGTACCAGGGAGATATAAGGCGTTTTTGCCTTTCATCCGATGGTAGCGAACTAATGTATCAATCAGGGAGTTATCGAAAGCATGTCCCATATGCAAGCTTCCCGTAACGTTAGGAGGAGGAATAACGATACAGTACGGTTCGGCTTGGTTATTGGGGTCTGCCTTATATATATGGTTATCTTCCCAAAACTGTTGCCACTTAGATTCAGCGGCTTTTGGGTCGTAAACGCTAGGGAGGTTGGTGTTTGGTATTGTTGCGGTCATTCTGGGAAATAGTAAGTGTGGAAGTTTTTGTTCTTTATGTTTGTTCTTCTCTAAATTCTGCCACATGCTAACAAGAGTGTCGCAGAATCAATAATCTTGTGGAACAGGCTTGTGGAACAGGCTTGTGGAACAGGCTTGTGGAACAGGCATCCCTGCCTGTCCTTTATATTTTGGACAGGCAGTTAGCTATCCCACAAGAGCGAAATTTGGTTCTCCCAAACTGTAGTTACTTTAGTTACTGTTTTAAAGCTTTGCAGTTTGACCTAAAAACTTAACTATAAAATCAAATGAAACTTAAACCTAGCTTATTAAAACTTATTGTCACGTTCATGACAATTTCATTACTCGCTTCTTGTGCATCTACTCCCGAAACAAGTCAGGAATGTAACCGCACGCAAACTGTACAAGGACAACCAAACCAAAAAGTAAACAACTGTCCACCAAGTTCGAGTAGTGCTAGTAGTGGTAGTCGAAGCTACTACGGGGGTAGTTCAGGTAGTCGGTTTGGTAGTGGCGCCAGTGATAGTGGTTCTAGTAAAGTTGGTAGTGGCGCCAGTCATTCTACATCTGGGCGCAGTGGTTTTGGCAGTTTCGGACGAGGTGGGCATGGAGGCGGCTAATAGTCTATATCACTAGTTATTGAATTGGTAGAGATTTTTACCTTATTAGGCGCAGAGGACACGGATAAGAGAGAAGTTGATGAGATAAAGGATTTTGTATCAAACTACTAATTATTAATTCGAGCTTAATTTCATGTGTTAAAAAAATTACATTCCTTTAAATCCTATAGTTGTTTCTACCTTGTGTTGTGCGGATGTAGAAATCATTTTTGGCAACTCAGTTCTAAGGGAAGCTTGGCGCCTAATTCCAATTTGACTCAACAAAATACCCATTAAAATCAAGCTACCACCAATATAATGAGCCATAGTCGGCGCCTCGCCCAAAATGAAGTAAGCTGCTAAGATGCCTACGAGTGGTGTAAATGAGCTAACTAAAGAAGCTACCGATACAGTGGAAGCTTTCAAGCCTTTAATCCAAAAGGATTGACCTAAAACTACAATTACAAAACCATATACTAACATCCACTGCCAGAGAAAAGGCGAAAACACATCTGTAAAATGGTCGCGACCATAAATTATTAAAGCAAGAAAGAAAAATATTATTGTTCCCAAAGCTGTACGAAATACACTGTAGATTCCTAAAGGAATTTTATAAAGATGTTGTTTGCTAATAATTGTAGAAACAGCTAAAGCCACAGCTCCTATTGCGGACAATATTTCTCCAATACCTATGTTAACTCCCATATGCATCGTGGATTGTCCTGGAGGCTGAAGAATTATGGTTAAGGTGACACCAATAAAGGCAGTAACTGCTCCTACAGTTTCCCAAATATTGACCCGTTGCTTCAAAACAAAAACTGATAAAGCTAGTGTTAAAGGTGGTTCTAAGCGCCCAATCAAAACAACATTATTAACATTAGTTAACGCCAATGCTTGAAAGATTAAAGCAGGTGCGATAGCTCCCGATAATATTGCAACTTTTGTCAGATTTAACCAGTTTATTATTGATATTTTCTTTAATATCGCTTTGTTCCACTGGCGCCTGTAAATAGTAATCAAAACCAATAAGGCGCATATATTACCGACAAATAAAACATTACATAGAGAAATTGGATTACGAGCATCTATAAAATGTTGGGCGCCAATTTCTGTTAACTTTCGAGTAATAGCGCTAGATGCTCCAAAAATTAGAATTGCAAGCCAAAGATAAATTTGTCCTGCAATTTTGTTGTGTCTCTTAACCATAACAAATCTGCCGTCAACGATATAAATAAGCATCACTACCAAAGATAAGTTGGCAGCGATGCACCTGGTAGCAAATTAACTACCAGAATAAAAAGACATCAATTCGTTATTTACTGCGTTGATATATTCTCGATTAGTTAATGTTTCAGCAGGCAGGAGTTTAGCGTCAATTCCGGCTTTTACAAGGTCTCGACCATAAAAATTCATTTGATGAGACTCAGAAATAAAACCTGCATAGCTAGAAATACCCTGATTTTTTAAGTATCCTTGATAGCCTAGAAAAACAAGGTGAAAAGGCTTTAATTTACGAGAAGTATTAGACAGATTATCTTGTACAGTTTGACTAATAGATGCTTCTTTGCCATGTCGTGTTTGTGCATTAGCTGGATTGCTAATAGCAAATAAGAACATTACAGATAGACTAGTTGCAATTAAGCGTTTCATATTTTTTCCTCTGATGATACTTGTACTTTTCAGGTACTTGATTTAATTATTAGTATGAAGAATTAACCTGAATTTGTTCTGATAAAATTATTAGAAACTGCTTAGATTTTGATGATATTTATCTAAATGATTAGAGATAAAACTATAAACCCACTTCTTAAAGGATATAGAGTGCCAAACGGAGTAACTATCATTTTATAAAAACAGACGTGTAAAGACGCATTCACGGAGTGTACCGCAGGTAAATTTTGCGTCTCTACATTCGCGGTTCAGAACGTAAAATCGTGATTATATCGCGCAATCTATTCATGTCCCGTAGGGAAAATCTCAAATCTGTATCAGCTATTGCTTAACTTTGCAGCACCAAAGGTAGCATTGAATTTACGGCACCAAATAGCAGCAGATTTATAATTTGCTAAATCGATATTTTTAGGGATGGCATAAGTTTGGGCGCCGCTAAATTTTTGTAAGCGACCAAGAATAACGTAATCTCCTTTTTTTAAAGGATAGGACGGTGGCTTAGTTGAACCAATTACGTTATCTGAACGATGTAAAATCACAACTAAATCTGGCCCTGAGTCGGAAGTTTTAAATGACTGGTTCAGCTTTAGAAACGAGTTACCGTTATTTTTTATAATGCTTGCTGTACCTTGAGTTGTATGCTCTCCAGAAACGAAAGTACCAACTTTGACATTTTGTTGAGATTGTGCTAACTGAACTACAGGATTATTTGAAGACTTCATAGTCGCATGATTTTCAGTTGCACTAATTTCTTTTGCACAGCTTGCTATCAACAGGGATGCGAGACTTAGTATTAAAAAACTTCTTAATTTCATAGCTTTATATTCCTCGATATAGCATCAGTTAGTGATATAGGTTTTGCTTTAGCTTTAACCAACTAACTTGATTGTTGCTTAAGCTATCCGGTTAAAGGTTATAAGGCTCTAAATGTTTCAGTCTATAAAGCTGAGATTTACCTTTGAAAGTTCTTATGGTTTTCTCAGCTAATTTTAAGCTCTTAAATTATGTCATGCATGAATAAATGCTTACTACCATTAAGTAGATTAAAAAAAATAATGGTAGTTTTTAACACCAGCTAATCCTGTTCTCAGCAAAAACTCAGGAATTCAATCAATACTAATAAACATCGAAGACAGACGATTTTATAAAGGAATCATCCAAAATGAATCTCAAAACTATTGTAACTACTGCTGCTCTAACTGGTTTAGTCACAATTGGCGCCTCACTCAGTGCAATTAACTTACAGTCGAATCAAGCGGTAGCAAAAGAAACAAATGGAATGATGACCGAAACTCAGCGTTCTGCTCAAGCAGAAGCAATGAAAGATGTTACAGGCTTAACTCCTGGTCAAAAAATTGCTATGCTAACTAAACATAAAGGTATGTTTGGCAGTGGTGATGAACTCCGTCGCTATTTCTTCGGTGATTTGGAACCAATTGCTGTTCAACCTGGTGGTGCAGGTATGGTTGTAAATCTTTATAATAAAGCTAATAATACTACATTTGCTTATTGTGCAACTTACGATGTAGTTGTTGCAGTTAAACAAGGTAAAATAACCGCTTTTGCTCCAAGCGAAGTCAAATAATCAGTAAGATTATTAAGATACCCGACTTGTTTAAAAAGTCGGGTATCTAATTCAGGGAAATTATGACAGCACATATTCTTTTGGTGGAAGATGATGTAAAGCTAGCTCGATTTGTCGAGTTAGAATTAACTAGCGAAGGTTATAAGGTTAGTGTCGCTAACGATGGAATGACGGGAATTACCTTAGCACGGGAATCGGCGCCGGATTTAGCGATTTTAGATTGGATGGTTCCTGGTTTAACTGGAGTAGAACTTTGCCGTCGTCTACGTGCGACCGGGAGTAAAATTCCTGTTATTTTGTTAACCGCGAAAGATGAAGTTAATGACCGTGTGACTGGTTTAGATGCTGGCGCCGATGATTACGTCGTTAAACCATTTAGTATTGAGGAGTTGTTAGCAAGAATCCGCGCTCATTTGCGTCGTACTCAAGAAGATAGTTCTGATGTATTGCAATTTGAAGATTTACAATTAAACCGTCGCACTCGTCAAGTATTTCGAGGCAATAGAACAATAGAACTAACTGCGAAAGAGTTTGATTTGCTTGAGTATTTAATGAGTTACCCGCGTCAGGTATTTACCAGAGAACAAATTTTAGAAAAAGTTTGGGGTTATGATTTTGTTGGAGACTCTAACGTTATAGAAGTCTATGTTCGCTATGTGCGTTTGAAGTTGGAAGCAAATAATGAAAAACGCTTAATTTATACGGTGCGGGGTATCGGGTATGCATTACGCGATAATTAATCACTGGCGCCAGTAAATCTTAAGTTTTTATTTAGCTGAAAAAGTCCTATCAAGTGTTAAGTCTATAAGATAGGTATTTTTTTATTTAGGTATATCATGTTTGATGACTTCTACTGGCGGCAAAGGCGGACAATAGAGGTTTTATCGTCGCTTAGTCATAGAAATGGCGAATTAAGCGAATATTTAAAAGAAATAGCTTGTGGTGTAAATGAGTTAATTAGTATTGATTGGTCTGTTGTAACTATTTGTCAGCAAGGTTTTGGCAAGGTACTAGCTAGTAGTATAGATTTAGGTAGAGAAATAGGTACTTATTCTGTACATGGTCAATTATCCGGAACAGTTATAGAAACTGGACGCAGTTTAATAGTCGAAGATACTAAGTGCTGTACAGAATATGGTCAAGCTCCAGAAGGTTATCAAGCTTACTTAGGAATACCATTGCGTACTTCTCATTCAGGAGTTATTGGAACAATTTGCTCATTTCATAAAGAACCACGCACTTTTTCTCCTTCAGAAGTTAATATAGTGGAATTATTTGCAGAACGTGCCGCTACAGCAATAGATAATTATCATCTTTATAAACAACAGCAGCAATTTAATGAACTATTAGAAGCTGAAGTCGCGCAGAGAACTGAAGAATTAAAAGCAGCACAAGCTCAACTGGTAGAACAAGAACGTCTTGCGGCAATTGGTGAATTTGCTGCTTGTATTATCCATGAAATTCGCAATCCTTTGACAACCATGAAAATGGGATTGAATTATTTTAATAAACTGGATTTGAATGATGCTGCAAAATTACGATTATCTCTAGCGCTAGATGAAGGTAATCGTTTAGAAAGATTATTACAAGAAATATTACTTTACGCTAAACCCCAAGCTTTACAAGTGGCGCCAATTTGTCTCAACGAATTCGTCACATGTCTTATAGAGTTTCTGCATATGCCAGAGGCAGAGGGAAGATATATAAAATTTACTCCTGCAAGTACGAACGTTCATGTACTCGGAGATAAAGACAAGCTAAAACAAGTATTAATAAATATAATCCGTAATGCTTATGAAGCTGTTGCTGTGGAAGATACGATTAAGTTAGATATAGTATCAAATATTAATCAAGTTACAATCAATGTGTATAATGGTGGCGCTATAATAGAACCAGAGGTTTTATCTAAACTAACTCAACCATTTTATTCAACAAAACCGGATGGTACAGGACTGGGACTTGCAATAACTAAACGTATTGTTGAAGCACATGGTGGGAAGTTAGTGATTATATCTAATTTTGAACAAGGAACAATTGTAAGTATAATATTACCTATGTTGGGTTCTGTTCCTCCATCCAACCTACAAATCATCAACAAGGTAAAATAATGGTAAATACACTTCCTTGATTTATTTTAGAACTCACCATAACTGTACCCCCCATACTTTCTATAAAGCTTTTAACAATTGATAAACCTAAACCAGTACCACCATTGGAACTGCGCGCGTCATCTACACGATAAAATCGTTCAAAAATTCTAGATTGATGTTGTAAGGGTATACCATAGCCATTGTCAAAAACTTCAATTATGCCCTCGTTTTTAATTTGCTTTAATTTTATAATTATAGGTGTATCTTGATGAGAATATTTGATTGCATTGTCAATCAAGTTAAGTAACACTTTTTCAAGTTTATTGCTATCTGCTTTTACAATAATTTGATGAGTAGGCGCCTCAATTTCAATTTGTCTATTACTATTTTTATATGCCATTTCCACAACATCAGAAACTATGTCATTTAACGTGCAAGGTTTAATATCAAAATGCCCATATCTACTATCGATTCTAACTAAGTCGAGTAAATCTTGTAATATATGAATAGTACGTTCTGCTTCTGATGCTGCTGTTTGCAAAGCTTCTTTCTGAATTTCGGTTAAATTTTGTTGTCTTCTTAGCACACTTTGTAAATATCCATATACAACAGTTAAAGGTGTTCGCAGTTCATGAGAAATATTACTGGTAAATTGTCGTTCTTTTTCCCAAGCTTGAGATAATCGAGACAACATCATATTAACAGTTTGAGCGAGTTCTTTGACCTCTGTCGGCGCCTGAGCAAGGTGTAATTTATATGAGTCTAAATCTTCTGCTTGAATTACTGCCGTCATTTGACTAATTTGCCGTAGAGGTTGGAGGGAATTTTTAATGTAGAATGCAATTGTTGCTGATATTATTACAATTACCACAATTCCAGCGATACCTACATTATGTAGCAGTGTGACAAACATGGTTTGGTCACGGGTAATATCTTGTGCTATAGAAATTTCACCTATTAACTCACCTTTGATTCTTAATTTTTCACCGCATAAAACGAAGTAATGTCCTTTAACTGCGTAAATTTCTGCTTTATCAGGCATTTCTGTAAGAGAAATTAATTTAGCAATGTTAGAGCCAGATACAGGATTTAAATTATTTGATTTAGCTACTATTTGATTTGTATCTTGACTTTTTACCCATAATAAAGTGTCATTTTCTGTTCGATTGTCAATTGCTTTTTGTAATGCAGTCTCAATTGGCAACATCTCGCTGTAAACTTCGACATCGCGCGGTAGACGTGAAGCGATTTCCTGAATATTCCGCTTATGACTATCGATTAAAATTCGTTGCATTTTCCAACCAGTCCAAGTAGCAAGACCAGCTAATCCAAAAGCCGAAACTATAATAATACCGATTGTCAAACGAAATTGTAGTGAAAAAGAGTCAATTTTAGGAAATAATCTGTTGAATCTACTCACTTTTTTAATTCCGGTTGAGATATAGGACAAGTTTTATTAACAAAATCACACTTATAAATATAAGGTTCTTGCCAACTTAAAGGAATTTCTAATAAGTCTCGTGTCCCTGTCATTGCTTGTCCCATAAATAATAATAAAGCAACGCAATTTAAAATCGTGTGAATTAGGCGCCAGCGATGGGACTTATCTTTATAAATTTCGGGTACAATCGCTAAAGAGAAAATCATTAGCATTGCCGCAGCCATACCGATATAGTAATGCGACCAAAACCACTCGTTATCACGACGAAACACTCCGTCTTGAAACCCTAAAATTATCAAACCCGCACCTGTAAGAGTTGCAAATACAGACCGCCATAGCTTTGTATTCGCACGGTAGAGCAATACTAAAGATGTAATAGTCGCTACAAACATCAACAAAATAAAAATTACCTGAAACGGCGCCTTGCTCCAAACTTGATTCGTGATAATATTTTTGCCGATGGGATAAGCTAATCCTAGCAAAGTAAGTCCGACAATGGCGCCTGTTAGCCAACTCCCCAATTGTTTATGTTCAACACCAACCGACGCTGGAATTTTGCTCTTACCTGCACTTTTGCTCTGTAAACGACGCTGACGTGTTGCCCAGGCAAAGTTAACCACAATGCCAAGTAACGGAAAAACAAAGAATATAGCTATGAAAGGATGAACAAGTCCTAGAAAATCTACTAAGTCCATATAACCACCTTTTGACATGTCCCTGTTTGCGATAAGAACAATTATCGATGGTGTTGCCAAGAACTAAATTATGTATAGCTGAAAATTTATATAAATTTAGAAATATTTTTTCTTAGCTCTTTCTCAGCTTATTCTCATCTTAAGAAATTTGGATGCGTTACGGTTAGTATCGTTAGTGTGCTATTACGTGTTGTTGCTCTAAGCTTTACCGCTATTTAACGAAATATTAAATGTAAGGGACTTCCAAAAAAATAATTCTTCAAAAATCAGTTAAGAAGAGGCTGATAACAAATGAGAATAATAATCACTGGTTCAAGCTATAACGTGACTATATCTTCCAAACTTTCGTCTTAAAAACCAACTTATTAACAACTATTATTTTCTGCTCAAGTTGAACGGGAGCAAGCACTGTCAAGGTTTACTTAAACTTTAGCAATATAGGTAAATTGTACTATATTTACAGTCTTATGGATCAAAATGGTATAGTCACAGGTGCCATTATCGAGATATACATAAACGCAAGCTATAACAAAAGTAAAGGAAAAGCAACAAGAGGAACAGGGGGAAGATGAGTCAATTTAAGTATCAGATGCTTATTCAATGGTCAGAAGAAGATAACTGCTTTCTAGTAGGGTTTCCTGATTTTTCTGGACAACGTTGGCGGACTCATGGTGATACCTATGAAGAAGCTCTTACAAATGGCATTGAAGCTTTGGAGTCTTTAATTATAGCTTATAAAGCAACAGGTGAACCTCTTCCAGAACCAACAGTTAGTAAAGCCGCTTAACAGGGTAGATTTTAAATCTGATAAAAGCTTAGAATAACTTATAAAATATGTGCAGGCACCTTAAACGATTACACAAGCCTTGAAGAGCAGCTATTTAAATTAAAGTCACAACATATGAAAGGATTTGGATTTCAAAAAGAAAAACGTCTGCTTATTAAAATAATTAGCAGTCACAATTCAAAGGCGTATCAAGAATTTATAGGAAAGCTATGTTGGAAATTTGGAGCAGAACGCATATCAGATTTATTTATAAATGAAGTTCTACCTGCCTTATCGCCAGAGGATTTTAAATGGTGCTATAAAACAATGTTGGGTCAGACAGGCTACGAGCGCATGAAGCAAGAAATGATGAATACCCTTTCTCAAATGCTTATTGATAAAGGTTATACACCAGGCAAAGATTTTAGTATTAATCCAGAAGGCGGAGTAATACTTAATAATAATGCGAGTGAAGCTCTTTTGGCTGATATTCCAGAAGATTTGAGAGTCAGCATTCGTGCAGAATTTAAACCAATTACACTACCTGATGCTTTAGATAGTTTAGAAAAACATTTAGGAGTGCCGTTTCGTGAGCGACTACTTCAAAGAGTAAGTGACCGCTTATTAAGCTTAAGTGATAATGAAGCTGCTACATACTTGGCAGTGATGTCATGTGGGTTCGAGGATAGAACACAAATTGAATTATTTTCTATCCTTCTTAGCCATGTGGCAGAAGTATATCCAGAGCGGATTCAGGGAATTTTAGATGAGATGAAGAAACCTGATGATTTAGATAGCTCAAAATCAACCCATAAAGTAATGCTTGATTTAATCAGCGCGGCTGGTGGGGAGGATGAATTGAGACCTCACCCTGATCATCCTAATGACCCTGATGAAGGTCTTATTTCCCGTCGTGGGCTTGAGATTTTTGCCCAGGTATGGCGTGGTGAACGTTCGGTTTATGAAGTAATTGCCGTGCTTGATAGAGTAACGAAGAAGTATCAGGAGCAACAATAAAATCTTAGCGACCAGTCAGAACCCCAGAGCGATCCCCTATAGAGTCATTGAAAATAGCGCCTTTGTTTTCTAGGTCGCGTTCTACATCTTTAGATAGGTCAATATTATCTCCAAATATAGCGCCTTGTACTTTGACTCCGTTTAAATTAGTGCCACTCATTTTTACACCAACTAAGTTGGCATTACTCAAATCAGCATCATTTAAATTTGCACCACTTAAGTCAGCATTTTCCATAAACGCACCAATCAAGTTAGCACCGCTTAAGTTAGCATTGCTTAGGTTAGCATTACTCAGGTCAGCATTACTCAGGTTTCGTCCAACATATCCAAAATTTACAATTTCCCAAACTTGATGCCATTTTGTATCAAGTTTTGTTTTGTTGTTAATTGTTACCTCTCTTAAGTTAGCTGCACTTAAATCGGCATTACGGAGATCAGCATTGCTAAGATCAGCATAACTTAGATCAACAGCAGTTAGGTCGGCGCCATTTAGATCTGCGCTATTAAGAAATGCATTATTTAATGCTGCATAGCTCAGGTCAGCATCGCGTAATGTGGCATAACTAAGGTTTGCAAATACTAGATTGGCACCACTTAGGTCTGCACCATTCAAATTAGCATGACTGAGGCGAGCAGCCACTAACTTTATAAAGCTGAGGTCAGCACCGCTTAAATCAGCACTATACAAATCCGCGTAGCTTGAATCAGCATAACTTAAGTTAGTGTTACTTAAGTCACCACCACTTAAGTTTGCATCTTTTAATTCAGCCTCACTCAAGTTCGCAGCCTTCAGATTAGCCTTGCTTAAGTTAGCACTGTTGAGGTTTGTCTTACTTAAATTGGCAGCGTTCAAATCAGCATTGTTGAGATTAAAACTACTCAAGTATGCCCCAGAAAAATCTTTAGAAGGCAATTTAAGATAATCATCAGGTAACGGTAGCGAATCTTGATCAATTTCTTCGCTACTGATAGAGTTAGCTACATCAGAACTATCAAAAAAAATCTTGACCTCAAAAATTAATCCATCCTCAGATTTTAAAAATGCATTTCGTAAATCAATCTCTCCTGAGCGAATTTCCTGAAATCTTTTTAATGATACTGGTAGATAAAGCCATAAATCAAAACCTGCCTCTTCGTCTACCCAAAGTGCAAAATATATATTAAGTGATACATTTCGGCAGGAAAAAAGTCTTGGACCGTTATAGTAGCTGTATATTTCAATAGTATCAAGCTCGCCTAAATCAGTATTTTGTGGTAGATAACTCATGATTCTATAGTAGATTCTGTAGAAAGATTAATGACTTTAAATATTTTCCAAGGGGTCGCCTCATTAAAAATCCACCAAGTATGATGAGTTGGCGAATCATGTGATGGAGTATGCTTTATTACTCCGTGTTCAGAAGTCAATTTACCCAATGCTGGTTTCATTTTCCGAAAACCACGATGCCTTGAACGAGTATTTAAGAGGTCAGATATTTCTGTATAGACTGATAGACCACATGCTCTACACTCAACTTCATTTGGCTCAAAGGGTGGCTTGTCTTGATGTTTTTCGCGTTTTGAGAGAAAATCTTCTGGTTTAGGGGTATTATCATTTACAAGCATATATACATTTCCTGATGCTTCCTTTGCATCTTCTGGTGGACAGTCATGTGGTAGATGGTCACGAAACTTCATTAAGTACTTACCTAGCTCTAGTGATTAAATACAATATAATTTGGCATAGCAGGGTATTATATACTCGCTTTTTAATAATGTACTAATTGAAAAAGTCGGATTTTTCTCATTTTTCCAGTATAAACAAGCCGTATAACTGGTATTTTACTCTAAAGCCATCCATACCCGCTATTTTGTAAACCGTGTAAGTTATCTACCACTTAACAACTAAGTTACAGTGGCAAAATATGTAATCCTAGATACTGCTGGTAAATAAGAGGTTATATCTAATCAGTTAGCTATTGGCTACAATCAAAGCAAGCTTGGTAATAAACTTGTTATGATAGCCATTCCCCAACAACCGCAAAAAATGACCGTCGAGGAGTACCTCGAATGGGAACTTCAGCAAGATGTTCGCTATGAGTACGTAAACGGCGAAGTCTTTGCCATGACTGGTGGTACAATCCCCCATAATGATATTGCACTTAACCTTTACAGTGCCCTACGTCCTCATCTTCGTTCTAGGGGTTGAATGTGGCTTTATTATCCTTACACTGCTAGAGATATCGTCACTTTATCAAGCATTGAGTTGGAGTTTCCGATTGAACTGCTTTATGAGGGTGTTGTATTTGATACGGAAGAATAAAAGCACCCTACCGTTGAATGGCACTTACTTAACAATTGTAGGTTGGGTGGAGGAACGGAACCCAACAACTTTTCTAGCTTAGAGCGTTGGGTTCCGCAAAGCCTCCACCCAACCTACAATCTGGAGATATAGTGACTTTATCGAGCATTGATTTGGAGTTTGCTATCGAAATACTGTATGAAGGTGTTGTATTTGAAGTAGAAGAGTAAAAGTACTTCCTATGCGTACAGATATTTACAATAGTCCTCAACGTCGGCGCCTGTTTCAATCTATGAAGATGGGGTGGTATGATGTGTGTCCCATTGAAGAGGGTACAGGTATACCTCTAAGTGAGCAAACTGTTCCTTATGCGCTTTACCATTGTCACAAAGTTCCACAACAAACAATTGATGAAATTAGACAAGCTTCCGTTGCTGTAGGTAAAGTATTGATGCAAAGTTGGGATATTATTAGAAATCTAGATGAAGAAACGCTGTTAGATTACGGTTTTCCTGAAGAAAGTATTAAGCTAGTGAAATTTGATAGTTTACCACCATTCTGTATGCGCCTTGATTGGTGCTGGAATGAAGCTAAGGGTATTAAACAAGTTATTGAGACGAATCCTCAAACGCCTAGTTTTTGGTTTGAATGTACTGAAGGTAATACTAAAGTCGCTGAACATTTTAATTTGAAGGCGCCTATTTTTAATACCCAGCAAATATTAAGTTTATCTTTGAATCAACAAATTGAACGCGCGGCAAAGTATTTAAAAAAATCTCATACAGATTGTAATGTTACTTTTACAGCGTTGAATAATGCTGAAGATTTAGGTACAATGCGCTGGTTAAGTAGCCATTATCACCATCAATCCACTGTTTTGCCGATTGAGTTTTTACGTATTAAAGATGGTAAATATCTCTTTGATTCTAGAACAGGTAAATCTATTGATGTTTTGTTTATGTGGTATCCTGTGGAATGGGCGATTAATGATATTGATGAGGATGGGAATCGATTGTGGCAAGGATTGGAAGAACTTATTTTCAAAAAGAAAATAGTAATTGTTAACTTTGCTTCGGCTTTTGCATTACAGCCTAAAAGTATTTTTGCTCTGATTTATGATTTGGGTTTGCAGTATTTAAGTTCAGAGAATGCTGAAACTGTAATTAATTATTTCCCTAGAACATCGTTGAGTCAGCAAGATATTGGGGATACGTATTTCGCTAAACCTATTTTAGGACGCGAAGGTGAGGGTGGGTTTGCTGTTAAGTCTGGGAAGATGGTATATAGCAGTGAGAATAGTAATGATTGGTATAGGCGCCAGCAATTAGTTTATCAGCAGTTGTTGGAGTTGCCTAAGTTAGATGTTGGTGGGGAGTGGATGACGGCAGTTTGGGGTTCGTGGTTGTATAACGATGGTAATGATAAGTTGGTTTCTGGTGGTTTAGGAATAAGGGTGTCGCAAAGTGAGATTACCGATAATTTGGCTTACTGGTGTCCGGTTGGGTGTTAATTTGTTAATCAAGTTGAGAAATAAAATTCAGTATGAGTGATGTAAATTTCTCAGGATACCAAAGTGCCCATTCGTGTAAACCTTCTTCTACAGTAATTAATTTCGAGTTGGGAATAATTGCTGCCATTTCTTGAGCGTTATTCAATGGCGTAGTTAGGTCTTTGTCTGACCATAATAACAAACAGGGAGCCTGAATTTTTGGTAGCAAATGACTGATATCTTCGTATACAGAAATTAGCAATCCTTGAATGACATTTCCTGTATTGAATAACAAGTTATAGGAGAAAACCAAAGGAATATCAACTAATTTCAATTTGTGCCTTGGAAGAAACATTTGAACCGTCATTTCAATTGCCCTTCGTGGTATCATCTCCGGTATAGACGGCGCAGGAATCCCGGTACTATCTACGAGAATTACACTTCTGACTTTTTCTGGAACAAGTGTAGATAAAGTAATGGCAATACCTCCACCTAATGAGTGTCCTACTACATGAAATTGTTGTAAATCCAACACTTCTATAAATGAAAGGAGAATTTTGCTATAGCTAACGTAATCGGGAATTAGCTTAGAGTAACTTGATCTCGCAAAACTAGGCAAGTCAGGAGCAATTATGGTATGAGAAAGTGCTAGTAGTTTCAGCACTTCAGTATAAGGCTCAGTAGAAATTCCCCATCCGTGTAGAAACAAGATGGGGATTGAACTCGATTCTAACCTACTTTGCTGATAAAAAATAGTGCAATCTTCTAAATCAACCCGATGATTAGTTAATTGGGATATTAAAACCATAACCTTATTCACTATGACTCGATAAATTACGAAGAGCGTGTTATATAACAATAGCAAGCCCACCTTCTTTGAGGAACCTTTCTCAAGGATTATAATTCAACTTCGGAGAGTCAATTTATAAAGCTTTATGAAAAAAGAAATAAAATCTCCTTCTCCCTGGACATACATCTCCACCCTGTACTTTGCCCAAGGTGTACCCAACACCATCGTCACCGCAGTGGCGCCTCTCCTTTACAAACGTCTAGCCATTAGCAACGAACAAATTACATTTTGGATAAGCTTTTTGAGACTACCTTGGGTTCTCAAAATGTTTTGGGCACCTTTCATCGATACCAACTCCACCAAACGAACATGGATACTAACCACACAATTTGCCATGTTCGCATGTTTAGCACTCGCGGCACTTTCTTTACAACTACCAAATTTCTTTCCTATCTCACTAGCCATATTCGCCATAGCTGCATTTGTCTCAGCAACCTGCGACATTGCCACCGATGGATTCTACATGCTAGCGCTCAGTAATGAACAACAAGCTTTTTTCGTTGGGTTCCGTTCGCTATTTTTCCGCTTCGCCGTATTATTCGGTTCAGGTTTTTTATTATTTCTTGCAGGCACACTTGAAAAATCCCTAAATAACATTCAAGGCGCCTGGACTATCACTCTTGGATTTGCCGCAATATTATTTATATTGCTTTCTATCTATCATCGCTTAATTTTACCAAAACCACCATCTGATATACCAAATACATCGGCAACAAATGAAACAGTACCCTTTTGGACAGTAATTAAATCCTATTTTCAAAAAGAAAAAATCGGCGCCATCTTAGCCTTTATTTTACTTTATCGTTTAGGCGAGGCGATGTTTGTTACACTCGCTCCATTATTTTTAGTAGATACAATTGAAGCAGGTGGCTTAGGACTTTCTACAGATACAGTTGGTATAGTAAACGGTACATTCGGCGTAATTTCTTTAATAGTCGGAGGCATTTTAGGTGGAATCACAATTACACGCTATGGCTTAAAAAAATGCCTTTTGCCGATGGCTTTAGCAATGAATCTACCGAATTTATTTTATGTCTACATGGCTTATACAAAACCACCTTTAGCATTAATATACTTGCTAGTTTCTTTAGAGCAATTTGGATACGGTTTAGGTTTTACTGGTTTTACTGTATATCTACTATATATTTGTCAAGGTCAATATAAAACCTCACACTACGCCATTTCTACAGGTTTTATGGCTTTGGGTTTACTGCTGCCTGGGGCAATAAGTGGCGCCATTCAAAAGCAAATGGGTTATCCTTTGTTTTTCATTTTTGGCTTATTATTAACACTACCTGGCATAATTTCTATCTTTTTTATTCCTTTAGAAGATAATGTAAAATAGTAGGTGTTTCTAAAATTGAAAAATATTATTTAGAGTGGTCAGGGCGGGCAAGGATGCCCACCCCACAAGACTAGAAGAGGATTTTTGTTAACCGATTGTAACTTGCGATGTGTCTACTGCATCGGCGCCATTAACGTTGCGTGCGACTGATACCATTTTGTTGAGTATGTCTTGGCTGGGGACTTTTCCTTTTAGTACTACTGTTCCACTTGTTTGGGCTACCCAAAGTGTGTTGATGTCATCGAGTTGCGAGTCTTGGTCGAATGCTAGTGCGACGCGCTTGGCTAGACCGCTTTGGTCATATTCTCCGTTTAAACCGATGCGTTCGGGTGGTATTGATTGTGTGGCACTTGGCGCCGATGCGGTTTGTTGCTGTGGTGTATATTGTTGTGGTTCGGGATTTACTTGTGCGTTTTGTGGTTTTTCTAGTCCGAATAGTCTTTTTAGCCAGCCCATGATTTCTACTCCCTACTAAATATTTATATCATCTATATATTAGGTGGCAGGATATTTGACGACATCTATCTTTTAAGAGAGGTGGTTATATTTAATAGTTGATATCTTTAATTGATACAAAGTCATGGAACTTTGAGTAATCTATACAACGTTTGCCGTCAGATGTGCGAGTCAAGATGTCCACGAAGCGCGCATTCCATACGGTTTCATCGGGTATATATGAGTGACGTGCGTGGATGGTTTGTGATACTGTTTCGTCGATGCCTGTAAAAATGACGAGAATCTCCATTTCATCCTCTATCATTTTTTGCTGTGTAACACCGTAAAGCGGACTACTTTCATCGATGGTATGCATTACTGACCATGAAAGCGCAAATAGTGGAGAGTCGCTACGAACTAAGGGTACGTCGTAAAATCGCCGCATAAAACTCCCTTCTTTTGTTAATTCGTTACGAACAATTGTAAGACGCACTTGGGCTTCTAAAATCCAGTTTTGCCGCTTATTCGCTACCCTTAGCATTAACGTTGGTAAGCCGTTATGGGTTGTAATTAATATGACGCGACTAAATATTACCCGTGCTTTTGGCAATGAAAAGCGAGCAAACATTATACCACTCGCCATAGTTAATATCAGTAACCCAATGATGGATTCAATAGTAACTAAAAAATTGGCATAAACTGTCTTTGGATACATGGCGCCGTAACCAATCGATGCCATCGTTTGAACGCTAAAAAAGAAAGCATCCAAAAAGTTACCAGGACGTGCGTTTTCAATTCCATCACCACCAGCAAGGTATAGCAATGCAAAAATAGCATTAGCGATAAAGTAACCAACAGTAATAAGAGCAACAAATCTGCCCCACGAAATAGTTAGCAGCGCATGGTAAGGGTCGTAACGCCAAGGTGAATACGATATGCCTTTACGTAGAACATTAAAAGAACCATATCGATTGACTACGCGAGATTTTGCTCTATCTTGCCAACGTTTTTTAACCATTTATGACGTAATACCAAAGCCAGGAGCTTCTAGAATTTTAGGATTTCTTTATTATCCAATATTTTTGCATGTAGAGACGCGATTAATCGCGTCTCCACGAATTTATCACGTCTCCACGATTTATAACGTCTCTAGATTGGTTTACCCTAAATCTTGAATCATTTGTTCGAGTTCTAAGTGATGACTGCTTTCTTCTTCAATCATGTTGGTTACAAATTCTACTAGTTCTTGGTTAGACTGTTGCGCTGAAGCCAGAAGCTGTTTATACATTTGTATTGCCTCTCGTTCGTGTGCGAGACTTGCAACTAGCACATCTTTGATTGAATATTTATCTATATCTCTAACAGATGCAATACCAAGTTTGGGATGACCTTCAACAGAAACAAGTATTTCCCCTACTCTTTGGGCATGAGTTAAAGATTCCGCAGCTTGCTCTTTAAAAAAATCTACTATAAAATTCCTCTCTGTACCAGTAACCACTAAAGAAAAGTGGGTGTAGCGCACGACTCCCGCAAGCTCATATTCCATGATGCTTTGCAACAAGTCGAGAGTTCGTTGCTGTTCATTTTCTTTCATTTAATTGCCAGTATCTTTCATTAATATTGCATACTGAGTATACAATATTGCTATTAAATTGCAAGACTATTTGTTGGGTTTTGTTCCTCCACCCAACCTAAAATTGTATTATATCTTGCTTCTTTATGTGAGCTTCTGTAATAATTGTTGCAATTACGCCTGTTTGAGTATGTTGAAAGTTATTCTTAAGAATTGTCAGCAAAGCAATGTCGCGTTCTCCGGTTTCGGGATTAACTTCAATATTTAAGCAGCGGTTAATGCGAGCGGTAACTTCAACTAGCGCGTTGCCTATTTTGATTTGTTTACCTACCCAGTCAAACTCATTCCATGCGGGTATTCCGTCTACCACAATATTGGGACGGAAGCGACGAACGTCTATAATATGACCTGCTATTTCGCTTAAATTATCTATAGTTGCTTGACTAACTAATGATATATGTCCTGCTTCTCTATCTTGATAGCGCGTTTTGTTATATGACCCTACTAATTCTAAACGCGCCCTTTCTCTTGCGCTTTGACTCACACCTGGACTAGGATAGCTTGCTGCTAAATATCCCGTAAAAAACGTTGAAACTTCATGGCGCCCAGTTATGGTACTCGTATCGGCAACTAGTAATTCTATTCCTTTACGTTTGATTGTTAATTTTTCTGATGTTGGGTTGTAAAAACAGTCTAACGCTGCTAGCGAGTGCCAGTCGTTTTGCATCGCAAAGTTAACTTTCTTCATCCAAGATACTTCAACATCGATATCTGGCAGATTTTTTTTGTACATCAAAGCAAACGCTCGGTCTCCTGGAATGCCATGACCGACTTTGAGGTAAACAGATTCTTGTACCTGTGGGGTTAACCCTTTTATAGGATGGATAAATAACTGTTTGATAAAAATATTTGTCATAGAAACCGGGTTTCTTGCTTGATAACTTGTAATAAAGATAACATTTTACATAGAAACCCGGTTTCTTTCTGGTTTTTTACCACCACCATTAAGACTACGAAGATAAATACCACCAACTGTGAACAAGAAAACTAAATAAGCGATGGCTTGTACAATATAAAGATGATGCTGGTATCCAAATAATGCTTTGAAAATAACACCAGGAAACTCTTCGTCAGGTAAAATTTTAGAAGTATCCCAAACCATTGGCCCGAGAATGCACGAATGAACTTTTGTAAAACGTTCATAGTAAAAACAAAGGTCTTGCGATGCCCGACTATAAGACGCTAATGATGCTGCCGCTGCGTCAAACCTGCTTAATGCTGTTACAACTAATCCTGCTACAATTAATACCAGTAAAATACCCATCACTTGGAAAAACTGACGAATATTAAACTTAACTCCTAATTTAAATAACCCAACACCGATAAAAGCAGCACTAATAATACCTAATACTGCACCAATCCCGGCGCCATACGCTCCACTTCCAGTATTAGTAGTAATTAATGCGACTGTCTCAAAACCTTCGCGAACAACCGCAACAAAAATTAATGTAAAAATATTTCGCGCCGCAGTTTTATCATTTTTCAATGCATCTGATAAGGCGCCTTCAACAGAAGCTTTCATAAATCTGGCTTGGTTAGTCATCCAGATTAACATCCAACTTAACATAATAACAGCAAGCACGCTGAATATTCCTTCATAAAGGAATTCAATAACACCTGCATACTGTGGAAACGCGCGTTGCAAAGCTGGTACAAATAATTGAAACAAGAACGCTAAAACAAAACTTGCGGCAACTCCTGTTCCTAAACCTACATATACCCAGCGGTTGAGTTGTGTTTGTCCGGCTTTTTTGAGAAATGCCAACACAATTCCCACAACAAGCGCAGCTTCGACTCCTTCGCGAAGCGCAATAAAAAATGTAGATAAAGCAGCAGTAAAATCCATAATTATGAGTTGTAGTTGTAGGGTGGCCGAAGCCACCTTACTATTAACTAAAATCGCGTAGCATTTTTTTCAATTCAAGATTGTGCATTTCTTCCTGACCAATCATTGTGCGAGCGAATTCTTCTAAATAAATACTAGCATCAGTTACTGCATCAAGTAATTCTTTATACAGCGATAATGCTTTCTTTTCGTGCGCCAAACTTTCTTCTAAAATGTGTTTAACCGAGTGTTTATATGTTTCCTCCATTGGGGCAATTTTAAGGCTAGGATGTCCATCTAAACCTGTGAGAATTTCTCCTGCTTGTTGGGCATGAAGCAGCGATTCGCCAGCTTGTGCTTTGAAGAAATCTACAATGGGAATTCGGTATGGACCCGTTACCATTAATGAGTAGTGTGTATAGCGAACAACACCTGCTAGCTCAAATTCCATGATGGTATTAAGCAGGTCGATTGCTTTTTGCTGATTAAGTTCTTGCATTATTTATCAATTTACCTTACATGCATTCCAGGACGATTTACTAGGTAATTTTAGCCTTGGTTATCATGGCTCTTTACAATTACATAGTTTTTTGGTTCATCCTGTATTTTAACCCCCTATTAAACTTCTATATAGTGTTGTATGGATAATGTTTTGATGAATGCACAGGCAAGATGCCTGTGCTACAAGGCTTTTTGTGATTCTGCTTCTATGGTTTTTACTAGCTTGGTAACTTCAAGAGGCGCCTTTACGGGTGTTGCAGGCGGAATAGCTGCGGGCCATACTTTAATTAGTTCAGCAATACTAGCTTGAATATTTTTGTGAACTTCGGGATTTTCTTTTGCCATGCTGGTGGCAACGGTTTTGTAAAGTTCGTTGGCGTAGACTACAAAACCGCGTGAGTCTTGATATTCAATTGCAGCAGAAATTTTACCATCTGCGACAGCGGCGCCATATTCTGAGTTTGCAGAGTCAAGTAAACCGTTAATTACTTGTAGGTTAAAAGCATTCTTTTCGCGTTCTGCTTGGGGAAGTGCTGCTATGGCGCCATCAACCGCTTGCATTGAATTTGTAAAGTTGGTTTTAATAGAGTCTGCTTTGCCATTTGATTTGACTAAATCTTGCAAGCTAATCAAAGTTGTTTTAAATTCTTTTACTTTGCGCTCGTTGAGTTGTTCCTCTACATCAGCATAAATTTCTTCTACTGGGTGTCCAATATGTGGTTCTGCTGCCTTGGGTTGATTTTGGTCGAGTAATTCTTTGGCCACTATCAAGTGTCCTTTCATTAGTCCCAATTTGGTCATGTAGTCAACATCTTTCGCTTCACCCGTCAGCTTGACTTCTTCTATCGTCACCATGTCTTTAATTTTGTCAAACTGCTCTTGAGTGACGACTTTTTTAGCTACCAATTCCTCTGGTGAAGCATAAGGACGACCCGCTTGAATTTTATTCGACAATGCAGGCACACCAAGCATTCCTTCAAACTTGTCTAACTCCGATAAAATCGCAGAATTTATATTTACTTTCTTACCATGACCACTATGTGAGCTAGTAGTTGAAGCATCCGTAACTTGAGGAGTTGAAGCAACTGGGGCTGCGTTACCTCCGTTATTCGATGCTTCGGGCGCCCCACCACTAGCACAAGAACTAAGTGCAACGATGGCGCAAGCTGCGAATGCCAAAAATGCATAACGTGGTCTAATCACTTTTTTACTCCTAAACAAATTTACAAAGCTGAAAAATCAAATAATCTATGACAGCTTGTCGTAATCTCAGTTATGTTAGTTTTGCACTTAATGAATTATATTTGCAATAATTTCGCTTTCATTTAAACTTGATTTAACAATTATTTGCAATTAGCTGTTTACTGAATTTTTATTTGATGACCCAATAACCTCAAACTGTCCCATACAGCCATTTTCGGCAACTGCATCCTGATGTGGGTGGAACATATACTTACCCGGATAGCGGAAAGCAAACTCTAATATATGGCGTTCTGCAACACCCATCGTAATTACATCGCTTTTCTCGCTTGGAGTCATTGTCATACCATATCGATACACGTCGAAGAAGTTTGCGTGAAGGTGAAATGTTACAGCAGGGTCAAACTCAATGATGTTAAGAACATAGAGTCTAATTAGTTGGTCTTTGTAAATGCGAATTGGATTATCCATATAATAGTGTGGCAATCCGTTGAAAGCATAATATTCATTATGGTTGTCATCGTTCACATCGTATCCACCCATTATCAATACAATTTCATCCGCCGGTGGCCGTGGTGAAGGTGGGTCGATAATAAACATTCCATATAAACCTTTCGCAATATGCCGAGTTACAGGTTCAATATGACAATGGTATAAATGAACTCCATACGGTTCTGCGTCAAATTCATAAATTGTAGCTTTGCCGTTACTAATTGGTCGCACCCCATCCATTTCTGCCGGGTGAACTCCATGAAAATGCAGCGAGTGTGAATGACCTGCTTGGTTAAGAAATAATACCCGTATTCGTTCCCCTTGTTTTGCCCTTAGTGTTGGCCCAGGAATTCTGCCGTTTAAATCCCAGATGTTATAGGATACTACTGTATTTAGCTGAATTGTCGATGTACCTGCTGTTAAACGAAACTCACGAACAGTTCGCCCATTCTCGCGTTTAACTGTGCCGTAGTCAAAGTCACGCAATATTTTCGTTGGATTCGCCAAAGTATCCGCAGGCACATCCATCGGTGGTATTCTTACTTCGGTATGACGCGAACTTAACGCCTGCCACAATGCTGTTCCACCTATTACCCCGGCGCCTGCCAACCCGAATTTAAGTAGTTGGCGCCGACTTAACAAGTCCCCTCCAGGCAAAATAAAGTTATTGGGCATGGTTTAAGATTATTTTGCAAAAGAATAAGTATAGCTGCCAACTTTTCGCAACTAATCTAAATAGTATAGTAAGTATAAATTGTTGTCAATAAATCTCAAGTATCTTAGGACTAATTCTTAACAAAAAATACTTATTTGTAAATTTCTGTAATGAATCTACTCAAAAGAATAAATTTTATAATTATATTTTATTATTTAAGTAAATATGATTATTATTCTCATTAGGGTAAAAGTGTTTAGTAAAAAAAATTAAGTGTAATAATAAATAAAATTACATAATTTGAAAAATGTTTTTGATATTTGTGATATTAGGTATGTATGTAAAAATACGAAAAATTTGGCTGTCAATGACTCTTAAGAAGTATTTAGAATCCCCCATACGGGCATTGAAAATTTGTGAATCTTTTGTTTTTTATTAAGTTTATATACTAACAAAATTTTCAATGGTAAAGTATCAAAAATGACATTCAAAACTGGAGAAAATCATGCATATTCCTGATGGGTTTATTTCTCCATCGGTAGCTGCGGTAACAGGAGTAGCAACTGTTGCAGCGCTTACGATTGCGGTGAAACGCGCGAACAATGCATTTGGTGTACGTAGCGCACCGATTTTAGGATTAACGACGGCATTTGTTTTTGCCGCACAAATGATTAACTTTCCTGTAGCAGGTGGTACCAGTGGTCATTTGTTAGGTGGAACTTTAGCGGCAGTAATTTTGGGTAGTCCTTGGGCAGCAACGCTTTGTATTGCAACAGTTCTGATTATTCAAGCAGTATTATTTGCCGATGGTGGAATTACTGCTCTGGGGGCAAATATTTTAAATATGGGTGTAGTCGGAGTTTGGGTCGGTTGGAGTTTAACTCAACCTTTGCTACGGTTGTTAGGTGGTAAAAGAGGCCGTTTACCGTTGGCAGCAGGAGTTGCAGCTGGTATTAGTGTTGTGGTAGCGGCAATAGTCGCAGCAATTGAACTAGCATTATCGGGAACGGCGCCAATTAATATTGTTTTACCTTCAATGACAGGTATTCACATCTTGATTGGTGTTGGAGAAGGACTAATTACAGGAGGAGTACTTACTTATCTTGCGACTGCACGACCAGATTTACTGCCCGGAGAGCAGCACGAGTTTAGAGGTTGGTTAGTTCCTGTTGTAAGTATTCTGTTAATTGCAGGAGTCTTATCGCTATTTGCATCAGCGTTTCCTGACGGGTTGGACTGGGTATCAGAACAAACGGGTTTCGATAAACTCGCAGAAAATGTTCGTGTTGTGGTTCCTACACCGTTTGCAGATTATCAAGTGCAAGGTCTCGACAAAATTGGCACTAGCATTGCTGGAATTGTTGGTTCTATCGTTTGCTTTGGTCTCGCATTTGGTCTTGCCAGCATTATGAAAGGCGCTCCTGCTCAAAGAAGCTAAAAAATTGATCCCCCAACCTGCGATAACAAGGGGGGGATCAAAATCATCTTATTTATAACTATGTCTCTAACTCTACGTTTATACATATCTCTAATAATTGTTATCGGTAGTGCTTTGCTTAAACAGAATGCTTGGCCTATGCTTAGTGTTTATGGAGTTTTAGCATTAATTTGGGCTAGTATATTGCGTGCAAGACTTCCAAAACTTGCGGCTTTACTTGGTACTGAATTATTGTTTTTATCATTCTTAGCACTTCCTTTAGGTTGGCAACGCGCGAGTTTCTTGCTGGTGCGTTCGTTAATTTGTTTGTTAGCAATGAATAGTTTTTTGCTTACACTGCCACCCCATAGTTTTGGTATCGCGCTTAAATCTTTGCCTTTACCAAGTGCATTCAAACAAAGCTTATTATTAGCTGGGCAGTATATGGAAATATTGCTGTCGGAAGTCGAAAGAATGCAGCGTGGCGCCCAGTTACGCGGAATGAACGGAACTGCTGGATGGTTACGTTATGCTAGTGCCTCAATGATAGGGGCATTATACGTTCGTAGTTTAGACCGTGCTGAGAGAGTTTATGCCGCAATGATAGCACGCGGTTACACAGGAGAAATGCCCGTTAACTCAGAACTACGACCAAAAGAAATTTACATCGTTATCTTAATGAGCATTATTGCATTAAGTTTAACTATTGCATCCTGGTTATAATTATTCCTTTCCCCAATTTTTTTAATGTCACAAACTGTTTTAGCTGTTCATAACTTAGTGTATTCATATACAAAAGAATCAAATGTATTAAGTGAAATTACATTTGATATTAAAGCTGGCGACCGAGTAGCTTTAATGGGCGCCACTGGTTCGGGTAAAAGTACTTTGCTCGAAAATCTGATTGGTTTAAAACAACCGAAATCAGGAAAAATATTGATAAATAATATACACGTAGAACCCGAAAATTTTGCAGAAGTAAGGCGCCATATTGGTTTTGGTTTTCAGGATGCCAACGACCAGTTATTTATGCCAACCATTTTAGAAGATATTACGTTTGGTCCAAGAAACTACGGAGTCAATAATGCCGTAGCAATCGACAAAGCTAGACATTTACTCGCTGAGTTTGGTTTAGAAGCTTTTGAGCGACGTTCTGCACACGAACTTTCGGGTGGACAAAGGCGCCTAGCAGCCTTAGCAGCAATTCTTGTTCTAGAACCCGATATACTGATACTCGATGAACCTACTACTGGACTTGACCCAGCATGGCGCCGTAAACTCGCGCAAGTACTATTAAACTGGCAAGGTAAAGCTTTACTCGTTGCTTCTCACGATTTACACTGGCTAGCGAGAGTCACACAACGCGCGCTAGTGCTTTACGGAGGTAAAATAGCCATCGACGGCGAAATTCAACCTTTATTAAAAGATGCCCAAAGATTGGATAATTTGGGTTTACCCGTAGACTGGTAATATAAGTTACGTTCACAACATGCTTATGTATCGAATTATCGGAACAATTATCTAAATAGTCGAATCATCGGATACTATTGTTTGGGATTTTATGGTGATGGGTATCAATGGTGGTTTGGCGTAAGTATATAATTGCTCCCGTGAGCATCAGTATGGCATTGTCACTTTTTGGCTGTAGTGACACTAAAGTTGCTCAGTGCGAACGATTTATTAAGCAAGTCAATGAAGGAACTACATTAATTGATAAAAATAAAGGTGCCCAGGTGTCAACTAGTTTAAAGCTTGCTAAAGAATTAGAAGAGGTTACCAAAAAAATACGTGACTTGAATTTGGGCGATGAAAAGTTAAAAGAGTATCAAGGTAAATTTGTCAAGACCTTTGAAACACTTAGCAAAAACGTAGAAATAGCAGGTAAAGCACTTGGTTCCACAAAAAAAGCTGAAGCTTCAACTGCTGGACGAGCGACAATTCAAAAAGCAAAAGGAGATATAGATACAGCACTCAAAAATGCTGCTGAAGCTGCGGCAAAATTCGATAGTTCAGTCAGCGAGCTTAATCAGTATTGCACAAAACCAGAATCTTAATAAGTTAGGAGTGCCCTCATGTCATGCTGAACGTAGTGAAGCATCTGATAATATTCGAGCATTTAAGAGATTCTTCGCTGCGCTCAGAATGACAATTTATACCTTTACTAACTCCTAACTCCTAACTTTGTTTTTATGATGCAATGGAAACGACTTTTGACTCCGCAGCGTTTGGGAAAACAGGCGCCAGAAGATTTACAATTAGACCGAACCTGTTTTCAAAAGGATTGTGACCGTATTGTTTTTTCTTCTCCGTTTCGGCGCCTTAAGGATAAAACTCAGGTTTACTCACTATCTAAAAACGATTATATTCGCACGCGGTTAATTCATAGCTTAGAGGTTTCTTGTGTAGGACGTTCGCTGGGTAGAATTGTTGGTTACGAGGTTGTTAAGCGTCATCAACTTGAAAAATACGAGTTGAGCGGTTCTGACTTTGGAGATATTGTCTCGGCTGCTTGTTTAGCGCATGATATTGGTAATCCCCCTTTTGGTCATTCGGGTGAAGATTCTATACGTCAAGGTTTTGCATCTTGGTATAATGGCGCCAGTACTTTGAAAGATTGTCTCAATAGACAGCAAAAATCTGACTTTGATTTATTTGAAGGTAACGCGCAAGGTTTTCGCATCCTTACCAATATAGAAATGCATCATCGTCACGGTGGAATGCAATTAACTTGTCCGACACTAGCAGCTTTTACCAAATATCCGCGCGAATCTTCTATACCTGTAAATGTTCTTAATAATTATACAGGTTGTAGCGCTAAAAAATACGGTTTTTTCCAAGCTGAAAAAGAGTTGTTCAATGAAGTAGCTCAAATTTTAGGCTTAATTAGGCATCATAATAATACTTATTGGTGGGTACGTCATCCCCTTGCGTTTTTAGTAGAAGCTGCGGATGATATTTGTTACTCCATAATAGATGTTGAAGACGGTTATCGAATGGGGTATATTTCATATGAAGACACACGCGCTTTACTAAGTGATATTGCTCTAATAAACATAGATGAACAAGAATTTAGCGAGGCAGAAAAAGTCAAACGTTTACGTGGCAAATCAATAAATAACTTAATTCAAGAAGCAGCAGATAATTTCCTCGCACGTGAGAAAGAAATACTTACAGGTACATTCGACCAAAATTTATTATCGCTCAGTAAATACGCACCCCAGTTAGAAAACATCTCTAAAACCGTCACAAAAAAAGTTTTCCTACATCCAGATATATTAGGAATGCGAATAGCAGGTTACGAAGTCCTAGGAAAACTATTTGCTGAATTTGTCGATGCAGCATTACGCACCAGTAAAAAAGGTGAATTAATAGCGCTAATGCTCCCAGAAAAATACCGTCCACTCGAAACCGAAAGTACATACCAAAAAATCTTACGCATCACCGATTATATATCAGGAATGAGCGACTCTTATGCAACCACCTTATTTCAAAAATTTAGCGGCATCTCCATCAAATAACTATACATTACTCTTGTGGAAGAGGCATCCCTGCGTGTCTCTTATAACATTCCCCTGTAACCCCCCAGTATGTATCAACAAAACACGGCGCTTATCAAAATACCCTTCTTTAACTAAATCCATAACACCATAAAACATCTTAGCAGTATACACATAATCAAGCGGTACACCACACTCCATCTCAAACTCGCGCGCAAACCTTAACAACTCATCATTAACTTTCGCATAACCACCAAAATGATAATTACATATCAACTCCCACGATACATTTATATTATGTTGATACGGCGCCATTAAACCTTCAATATCCTGCTTTAAAAAATCTCCCCCTTTTAAAACAGGAAAACCAATTAAATGCTGCTGAGTATTTAAAGAAAGTGCAACACCCGCTAAAGTCGTCCCAGTCCCGCAAGCTATACATGCAACATCAAACTCAATATCTTGACTAATTATTTCCCTACAACCCCTCACACCATCCAAATTACAACCACCTTCAGGAATTATAAACACCTTACCAAAGCGGTCTAGTAAATCTTTACGTAGCGTTTCGCTATTTCTTTGTTTATAAGTTTGTCTATCAACATAAACAAGTTGCATTCCCTGACTTGTGGCAAACTCTAATGTGGGGTTAAGTGGTAATGTCTCTTCTCCACGAATAACACCTATAGTTTTTAACCCAAATAAATTACCCGCCGCCGCAGTTGCATATATATGATTAGAATAGGCGCCGCCAAAAGTAAGTATAGTATCTAAGTTTTCTCGTTTCGCTGCTTCAAGGTTATATTTCAGCTTATACCATTTGTTACCACTAATCAGCGGATGCACCAAGTCTAAACGTAATACGTAAAGTTCTACATCTTTTGCAAGCGCAACCTTACTATCAATTTTTTGTATAGGAGGAGAAGCAAAAGGGGACATAAATTAACAAAATTTAAATTGTCATTAGTCGAGTAGCGTAAACGGAGTTTTCCCGCAGGGAAGAATCTAAAAAATTAGGGACTTCCATATAAAAAAATCTCCAAAATTTTTTTGTGGAGCAGGCATCCTTGCCTGCTCTAAACGTAGGCGGGCAAGGATGCCCGCTCCACAACATGAAGAATTTATTTTTTGGAAGTCCCTTAGAGCAAACTTCAAGTAGATGAAGCAATATTCAAA
Source organism: Dulcicalothrix desertica PCC 7102 (assembly GCF_003991905.1). Classification (GTDB taxonomy): domain Bacteria; phylum Cyanobacteriota; class Cyanobacteriia; order Cyanobacteriales; family Nostocaceae; genus Dulcicalothrix; species Dulcicalothrix desertica. Next base: position 199,450 of record NZ_RSCL01000006.1, read on the forward strand.
ATCTTGTAGAGACGTTACATGTAACGTCTCTACATGTATGACCAAATATTATCAATGGTCGCTAATATGATAACCAAATTATAACAATTATTGTGTTTCTTTTAGTGCAAGATTGAAAATTCCATCAAGGTCAACAAGTTTAGACATAATCGAGCTTATCTATTATTAGCCAACAGAAAAGGCGCCGTTATTTAGAAAATATACGAACTTATATCATAGTCAGCATTAGCCAGTTCAGGATACATAATAAATTGTTTGTCAATTAATGCCATTAACTGACATCTTGCGCCTCTACGTATTAATTCTTAATTTTAAATAAGTTATAACACAACCAAAACAATGACATCATTTAGAAAACATGCGAATCTATATCATAGTAAGCATTTGCCAGTTCAGGATACATAACAGCTTGTTTTTCAATCAATTCCCTTAAAGTATTATTACAACGCTCTGCAATCTCTGGGTACTTACCAGCGTACCATTCAAGCGATGTCACAAAGGAAGGGTCACTAATATCGTAACCAAGCTCTATCAATTCTTGAGTTTCTTTGAGCGCGAGATTGAAAATTCCATCAAGGTTAACAAGATTTTCTGACATTATTTTCATCCTTGTAGTTATATAAAATACAATTGTATCAATTTGAGCGCATTAATCTTTGAATATGAGCGATTATTTCCTGTTTACTAATGACATGTTCTGGAAGTACAAGCCAGCTAGGATAAACGTATGTAGCTTGTCCTAGAATTTTTGTTTTACGCTTATCTTCCACTGTCCCCCAACGGTCGGGAAAGATAAACCAACGTTTACTTAACCTTCTAGGAGGTATTGTACCCCAAGCTAAACGAGTTGTGGGGCAATACCAAATAATTGCAGAAGGGGGATTAACCCATTGTTTGCTTTCAACTTCACCACACATCCAACCTCTGTAACCATTTGGTAAGATACTAAAGTTAGAAACAGAGACTGTAACAGTTTTGACTGATATCCAAAACAGTTTGCGTTCACCATCACTACTGTATACAGGAATGTCCTCATCTGTACCAAAGTCCGTCATTATAGACTCCCCTGCGTTAATACCACGGTTTCTAAGTCCTTTACGAACTATTTCAACTGTTTGTCTTCCTTCGGCTAAAAATTTTTCCCAGTCTGATGCGGACATAAGTGTAGATACATTAAGCTATAACAGGCGTTAATTATTAGATAAGCATGATTATGTTGTTGAGGGGTTATTTTTGTAATTATTGTTTTGAAGCACTAAAGTGCTTACAACGAGTATTTATTACGAAAGTACATATAAACTTATAATTATTACGGCTGTGTCAAATTTACAAGAAAGTCACTTAAACCGCGCACGCGCTAGTCTCCGCCAAACTCTATCTTGGTACAATAGTCTTCGTAAGTCGGGACAAGCTTCGCGAGAGTTGACGGGTTTGGTTAAACCTGAGTTGGAGATGTTGACCTCGACTCTTAATAAGCTTGACCAAAATGTTGTGCGTATTGCTGCTTTTGGTTTGGTTAGTCGTGGCAAGTCTTCGGTGCTTAATGCTTTGTTAGGACAGAAGGTTTTACAAACGGGGCCTCTTAATGGTGTGACGCAATACCCCCGTTCGATACGTTGGAGTCCTAGTGAGAAGGTGCAGGTGGAGTTGATTGATACACCTGGGTTAGATGAAATTGCGGGTGAAATACGCGCGAAAATGGCTAAGGATGTGGCTCAACAAGCTGATTTGATTTTGTTTGTGGTGTCGGGTGATATTACGCGCACTGAGTATAATGCTTTGTTGGAGTTACGAAAATCTCAGAAACCTTTAATTTTGGTGTTTAACAAGATTGATTTATATCCTGATACTGATAGAGAGACAGTTTATCGCAATTTGCAGCAGTTAGGCGCCGGGAATTTATTAGAAAAACCTTTGCAACCCGATGAAATTGTCATGGTAGCAGCAGAACCTTCTCCTTTAGAGGTGCGGGTTGAGTATCCTGATGGACGAGTTGACTATGAGTGGGAAACTTTACCACCCCAAATTGATGAGTTAAGAAAAACTATATTAAATATTCTCAACCGTGAGGGTCGGTCACTTTTAGCGCTGAATGCTTTGGTACAAGCTAAGTTTACTGAAGAAATCATAGCCCAAAAAACAATTGGCGCGCGCGAACAGCAAGCTGAAGAGTTAATATGGCAGTTTGCTAAATATAAAGCTTTGGCTGTAGCGTTAAATCCTATTGCTGTACTTGATGTGTTTGGTGGTGCGGTTGCTGACCTTGCTTTAATTCGTTCTCTCGCAAAGGTTTACGGTTTACCAATGACTGGGTTTCAAGCTGGAAAAATTCTCAAGACAATTTTTTTAAGTTCGGGTGGTTTATTACTTGGGGAGTTGGGAACAAGCGTTGTATTTGGGTTCGATAAAAGTGCTTCTATAGTAGCTGGTGATAACCCTGCTAATATTACTGGGTTTATTGGCAGTGCTTTAGTACAGTCGGGTATTGCTGGATATGGCGCCGTTACAATTGGTAAAGCTGCTAAAGTATATCTTGAAGCTGGGTGTACTTGGGGACAATTTGGCGCCAGTACTGTTATACAAGAAATACTCGCTACTGTTCCTAAAGAAACGATTTTACACCGTTTACAACAAGAACTGGGCTGGCTGAAACCTGATAATCTTTGAATAAAATAACAGTAATGGCGCCATAAATTTATATATCATGCCGCAAACTTATAAACAGGTGTTTCAATCATACGAACAGGTTCTTCTGAGTTCCATATAATTTGTTGCAAGCGTTCTGCCGTATCTGGAGAAAAAAATTGCTCGCCAGTTTCAATATTAACCCGTGCAGGCACATTTTCAACTATAAAGAACTTACCATCCATTTCTAATGTGTAAGTTACTTCTTGTTCTACTAAAATCTCATTACTATCATTCGTCATTGCTACTTCTCCTTCTCTTAAAATTCTCTTCCCACAATTGAGGGTTTGGCTCATATACAGTAATAATTTTAATCAATGCTTGCCCTGGATAGCTACATTGGACATGAACTGCGCGATTTGCAAGTGTAAAACCACTTATTAAACAACTTGGACTGTATTTATTCAGGACTTATGCAAAAATCCTAGAAACCTGGTTTCTTTGTCGATGACTTGCAATAAAAACGACGATTTTGCGTAGAAACCAGGTTTCTTTGCGTAAGTCCTATTATCATCACGGTAATCCTCTATTACTAGGCCGCTAGCAACTGTTTCCCTAATTTCGTTTATACTTATACGACGCTTGGTAGATTTGTCAAGTGCATGTTTGGATAGTTCAAATTTATTGTTAGCGATTTTTTGGCGAATTTCTTCAATAAGTTTTATCATACGTCATTTTACTCTGATTTGCATCGCAATGTACCATTTTTTGATACTTGAGGTACACAACTGTCGATTTTTTTAGTTCGGATGGTTTATTACTGGGTTTATTGGCAGTGCTTTAGTACAGTCGGGTATTGCTGGTTATGGCGCCGTTACAATTGGTAAAGCAGCTAAAGTATATCTTGAAGCTGGGTGTACTTGGGGACAATTTAGTGCAAGTACTGTTTACTGTTCCTAAAGAAACGATTCTACACCGTTTACAACAAGAACTAGGCACTAAATTAGGAGGTTTAAATTAAGTTATTTATATATTGTTCCCGTTTTTATATTGGCACTTCATATACTTACCACTTAAAAAACTTATATCAAATCCTAGAAACCGGGTTTTATGAAGAAACCCGGTTTCTTTATATTTACAATTATATTAATTGCGAATTGTTAATCATATGTATATTTTGTTCAACCTACGCAAATTGAAATTAAAAAGAAAGAAACAAAAAATACATATATATACCATAAATTCTTATTTAGCAAGCATTTCAGCTTTGTACTGACTTTGTTTCGTAACAATGCGCTTATGTTACTTTTTATAACGTATAATTAATTTCTACAGAGAAATATTGACGTTTTGATGAAAAACTCTCTGATTAATAAAGATAAAATTTATGCAAACTGTAACAGTTAATGCAGAATTAAAATTTACTTAATTCCATAATTACATCGGAGTGTTATCCGGTCATGTTAATCAAGTTAAATGACGGTTATTACCACCCGACAATCTGATAAACAGTAGTTTACACTGGGTATGTTAGGTTAAGGTGAATAAAGCAACGCTTTCAAAGGCTGACAGGTAATTTTACCTAATATTTAATCCGAACTAAGTATTAATGCCTTGCGGCGCCTAATTTACCCTGTTAAAACCGAAGTACTTAAAAGATATTTCATTTATTGTCTAGTTAAATATCCAAGCGAGAGTCAAAATGCAAAATACATTAAACGCAGTTACTTCCGAAGAAACTCAACGTACTATTGAACACGTAATTCATGAATCAATTGTAGAAGCACGCAGTGCATGTGGTTTGCACGGTGATACCTCACAAGAGTGTGCAGTAGCTTGGGATATCGTTGAAGAGTTACAAGCTGAAAAATCACACCGTAGTAAAGAAGTTCAAGTTAAAAGTTCTTTAGACAAATATTGCTCTTCGCATCCCGATGCTCTTGAATGTCGCGTTTACGACGTATAAATATGTAGAGACGTGATTAATCACGTCTCTACAATTCATTTACTGCTGTAACAGTTAGTTGCTTGATTGCTTCAAGTTCTAACGGCGCCGTTATACTTTCCATTGATAACCACAGTAAGTATTCTACATTTCCAGCGGGTCCCGTGATTGGCGACCACGTTAAACCTTTATATTTCCATCCAAGTTCTTGTGCTGTCTGCAAAACTTGGTAAATAGCGTCAGCTTGATGTAGTGGGTCACGCACTACTCCTTTTTTGCCAACTCGGTTTTTTCCAACTTCAAATTGTGGTTTTACTAGTAGTACCATTTCTCGCGGTGGTTGGGAGAGGCGCCACAGTGCTGATAAAATTTTGGTGACAGAAATAAATGAGACATCGACGACTATAAAGTTGGGTTGTTCTAATCCCCCCCCAAACTCTTGACCAGGGGGGGAGCTTTTGTATATTTGTTCTGGTGTGAGATGTCTGATATTTGTGCGTTCTAGTAAGATAACTCTGGGGTCGTTTCGCAGTTTCCAGTCTACTTGACCATAACCTACGTCTACTCCATAAACTAATTTAGCTCCTGCTTGGAGTAAACAGTCTGTAAAACCACCTGTGGAGATACCCGCATCTAAGCATACACGTGCGGTTACGTCTATATTAAATGTTAAAAGTGCTTTTGCTAGTTTTTCGCCGCCTCTGGAAACGAAGCGAGATTTTTGTTTAACTGTTATAGAGGCGCCTGTGTCTATTTCGGTTCCAGCTTTATCAATTATGTTACCATCAACTGTCACCTCTCCTGCTTGGATGAGACGCTGTGCTAATGCACGGGAAGTACATAAGTTTCGTTCGACAAGTAAAGTATCGAGTCGTTGTTTCGCCAATTTAATATTTTTGAGACAGTTGTTTATTTTTATTTTATATCAGCAGCGCTTTATCAGTTGCGATTAAATCTATACAAATCTAAGTAAAAGGAAATCCTACACGGGTTGTAGGAACGTCTAGTAACGGACATTGGGAGGATTAACCCATCCGCAATTGTAATGTTCCAGCATATGACATTACTAGAACCAAGCCGACACAGACAGCAATGTAAGGATAAGTAAGGTTGCTTGTCCTGACACAAATCTTACATCTAACTGGCATAGTCCAGATTTAAGTAGGTTTAGTGAACCCGGAACTCTATCTGCACCTAAAGCATCTTAGCTATATGACCGTATCGATATACTCAAGTAGTTTTATTACCTCAGAGGTATAACATACTTGTTTTATTTGTTGTGAATGTAAATCTTAATTAATAATTAAAAATATACTGTAACAAAAATTTGCAATTGTATAAGTAGTATATAGACAAATTATTTTAAGTTGTGAATTTTCGGTGATTTTACTTATATCGGTCAACTGCCGCTGAAGTAGGATTAACATATTGATTCTTTATAATGCTTATATTTTAAAAATTTATTTGTGGTTACTGTCATGTATGTAGAGAAGCAAGTTATTGAAAAAACCTCGTTAAGAGGGTTAAGTGTGTTAGTCATCGAAAGTAAGCGAGATGAGCGCGACTTATTGACTTATATTTTAGAATCGCATGGCGCCGCTGTTATATCATCTGCCTCAGTTTACGACGCTACAATGGGCGAACTGGTGTATTATCCCCCTGATGTTGTATTTGCCAGCGTTAAAGCGCTTCAACAATATGACATAGCTGAAAAAATAAACGTTTGTGCGAGTAAAGCTGGTAAGGAAATTTTGATAATTGGTGTAGTTGAGTCGAAACGCAATATTTACCCGCTAATGGCTGAAGATTTAAATTGTCATGCTTGTATATGTAAACCATTAGATATGACTGAAGTCGTAGATTTACTTATCACTTTAGCAGGAAGATTTGAGCATAACTACTATTTGGTGTGATTAGGAGTAGTTTTGAACGAGTCATACAGAAAAAGCGAGTCTTTATAACAAAACTCGCTTTATTTTAATTAGAATTTATATTAAGTTTTGTTAAGCCGTAGGGGCAGGTTAACCTAGATTAAAATTGCCTTCTCGGATTAACTGTAAGTAACCTGCCCTTACTAGATGTCTTTTTCGCTTAACTCACGGGTCATGTAATCGAAAGGTTCATCGATAAAGCTGGTATTGGTGACACCAGAGGAAGCAGCTTGTTCTTTAACGATATCTTTCATAATTTGGATACCGCGAACTGTTGGACCGATGGGTACACCTAACGAGTTGTAAGTTTCGCGTAAACCTTGGAGAACACGCTCATCGAGTACATCCATGCTGCCTGCTACAAGTGCATAAGTTGCATAGCGCAAGTAGTAGTCCATATCGCGTAAACAAGCTGCGTAGCGACGAGTTGTGTAAGCGTTTCCACCTGGACGAATTAACTCAGGTTGTTCGTCGAACAAAGCTGAACCTGCTTGTTTGACGATACCTGCTGCGTTGGAATTTATTGCTGCTGCTGCTTTAATGCGTGCGGTACCGCTTTCAAAGTAGCCTTTGAGATTGTCAATGGCAATCCGGTCAAAGTAACGTCCAGCAACGTCATAATTCTTAATTAAACTTGTAACAGCGTCGCGCATACCTTTATCTCCCAATCATTCCTGTTAACGGTTTGATATTAATTTGGCTGTTTCGTTATGCAATAAATGCATGAGAATAGCAATTGTGTTGCCTTCATACCTCTACAATAATATTTCGGCGCCGCAACTCACACTCTCATAAAGGATTTTATGTCAAAGTTGCTTGTCATGAAAATCTACTTTGTAGTTTTGTATCGTTATGAACAGGTAAAGGTTAATATAACCTTTAAAGTGGAAATTCTGTATCAAAGAATACAAAATTCTGGTCAACCTCTTCTTACGATAATCCAGGTGTGCAAAAATTTGGTGAGTGCCAAGCAGGGTCAGCTATTGCTTTGGGCTTTATGAATTGACTATGAAGTAATTAGGCAGATAAGGAGTAACCATGACAACCCCACAAGAAGTCCTGAAGTTGGTTAAAGACAACAACATTCAGATGATTGACCTGAAATTCATCGACATGTTGGGAACTTGGCAGCACTTAACGGTGTACCAAAACCAAATCGATGAAAGCAGCTTCACCGAAGGTGTACCTTTTGACGGTTCGAGTATTCGGGGTTGGAAAGGAATTGAAGCTAGTGACATGTCGATGGTTCTCGACCCAGATACAGCATGGATAGACCCATTCATGCAAGAGCCAACGCTCTCAATAGTTTGTAGTATTATTGAGCCTCGTACTGGTGAACCTTACGACCGTTGTCCTCGTCAAATTGCTCAACGCGCGGTAGATTCTGTAATTTCTAGTGGTGTTGGCGATACAGTATTTTTTGGGCCAGAAGCAGAATTTTTCATTTTTGATGATGTTCGCTTCGACCAAAATTCCAGTTCTGGTTACTACTATGTAGATTCTATCGAAGGTAAATGGAACTCAGGTAGAACCGAAGCAGGTGGTAACTTAGGTTACAAACCCCGCTTCAAAGAAGGTTATTTTCCAGTAGCTCCTACCGACACTTTCCAAGACATGCGGACAGAGATGCTGTTGACAATGGCGAAGTTAGGTGTCCCCATTGAAAAACATCACCACGAAGTAGCAACTGGTGGTCAGTGCGAACTAGGTTTCAAGTTTGGTAAATTAATCCAAGCTGCTGACTGGTTGATGACTTATAAATATGTCATCAAAAACGTCGCTAAAAAGTATGGCAGAACCGTAACCTTCATGCCCAAACCTGTATTTGGTGATAATGGTTCTGGTATGCACTGTCACCAATCAATTTGGAAAGATGGTCAACCATTATTTGCTGGCGATAAATATGCTGGTTTAAGTGAAACTGCTTTACATTATATTGGCGGTTTGCTTAAGCACGCACCTGCTGTATTAGCAATAACTAACCCTACCACTAACTCATACAAGCGCTTAGTTCCTGGTTATGAGGCGCCTGTAAACCTAGCATACTCCCAAGGTAACCGTTCAGCTTCTATTCGTATTCCATTATCTGGCACCAATCCAAAAGCAAAACGCTTAGAATTCCGTTGTCCAGATGCGACCTCTAACCCATACTTAGCATTTGCAGCAATGTTATGTGCAGGTTTAGACGGTATCAAGAATAAAATAGATCCAGGCGAACCTTTAGATAAAAACATCTACGAATTATCACCAGAAGAACTAGCAAAAGTTCCTTCAACCCCAGGTTCACTTGATGCAGCACTCGAAGCATTAGAGAAAGACCATGCTTTCTTAACAGAGGGTGGTGTATTTAGCGAAGACTTTATCCAAAACTGGATAGCTTACAAAATAGATAACGAAGTCAACCCCATGCGTTTGCGTCCTCACCCCCATGAGTTCGCTCTCTACTACGACTGCTAGTAATAAAGGACTTCAGTCCTTTTAATTCTAAGGTGGACTTCAGTCCTTTTAATTCTAAGGTGGACTTCAGTCCTTTTAATTCTAAGGTGGACTTCAGTCCTTTCCAAAAACCATAAATAAAGCCATCCCTTGTGGATGGCTTTTTTCTTGACTATCGTAGAAATTCTTTCAATTCATCGAAGTGCTATCATAAGTCGCGCGCTTGCTTGGGTCAATCTTACCTTGCAAGGGATTCCAATAATCAGAAACTTCTCCGGTCAAACCTATTTCTTCACCAGTACGTCCCAACATCGATTGCTGGCGATTTTTTACTGTGTGGTAGTGACGTTGCATTAACGCGCGTGCTTTATCTTGTGTAGACATAATAAACTTCTCCCTATGAACTCTTAGTTATTTCTTTTCTTGTCTGAGCTAATCATATCGCATATAATTCTGTAGCGTATGTTACCATATGATACAGTTTGATAAAACTTTATAATTTTTTCATAATTTAAATTATAATCATTCTCAAGAAATATCTCTAAGGATTTAATACTCCAGAACGGTAAACCCTACTCCAGGCTCATCAAATATTCGTTACAATTACTTAAAGTAAATATATAAAAAGTAATAAAAATCGAGTTGTTCTCATGTCTGACACTTTAACGAAGCTAACTTATCAGAGTTTTCAGCAGGGCAAAAATTATTTTGGTTTAGCGCACAAGCTCATTAGCACACGGTTAATGAACTTGATATCACCGACTGAGAATAAAACAACGCCAATTCCAACTGGAGTATTACTAATAATCCAACAAAGATTGAATAATCTACTTGAAGTTGACTGGCAAGACTCGCAACGCGGCATTTATTCAGAAAGTCTGCTATTCGATAACTCCTGGGAAGACTTTTTCAAGTACTACCCTATGGTGTGGTTTGACTTGCCCCAAATATGGGAACGTGCGAAAAATAAAAAGCACCAAGATTTTTCTTCAGGTGTTAATACCGAAGGCTACCCTAGCTATTACGTCCAAAACTTCCACCATCAGACAGATGGCTACTTGAGCGATTTGTCTGCCAATATGTATGACTTACAAGTCGAGATATTGTTTGGTGGTTCAGCAGATGCAATGCGTCGTAGAATTTTGGCGCCATTAAAAGAAAACTTAAACTTTTTTGCTGACGTACCACCATCACTTTTACGTGTATTAGATGTCGCATGTGGTACAGGTCGTACCCTAAAAGCAATTCGTAGCACACTACCTCATGCATCGCTCTACGGTACAGACTTATCACCAGCTTATTTACGCAAAGCAAACGAATTACTATCTCAAATTCCTGGAGAAGTACCGCAACTACTGCAAGCGAATAGCGAAGAGTTACCTTATTTAGATAATTACTTTCACGCAGTGACTTCGGTATTCTTATTCCACGAACTACCAGGAGTAGCGCGGCAAAACATTATCAACGAATGCTTCCGTGTCGTCAAACCCGGTGGAACATTTATTATCTGCGACTCCATCCAGGTAAGTGACTCACCTGAACTCGAACCGATGATGCACAACTTCTACGAAACCTTCCACGAACCATATTATCGCCACTACATGACCGATGATTTGGTAGAGCGCTTACAGAAAGCAGGTTTTGAGAACATAGAGACACAAGTACACTTCATGAGCAAATACCTAATAGCTCACAAACCAGCATAAACACTTATTTTGTTCTTTTATTCTTGTGGAGCGGGCATCCCTGCCCGCCTCTAATTTGCCCATATTTAATTTGCTCATAACACAGAAAAATTTTCCGAAAACCAAAAAATACACTTGAAGTTAATAAGATAGTAAATTCCAAATATAAAGAAACATTAAAATGATGAGAGAATCATCATAAATCTTTATTGCCCTAAAAACCTAAAAATGCTAGATTAACAAAACTGAAAGAATTTATCTGTAACAAGTACAAGTATAAATAATATAAAAAAGTTAAGTAGATAAAATTATGAGAAGCGTATATAGCTTAAGTAACAACGAATTCGCCAAAAAATTAACAGCAGAAGAGCGCCAAGTACGTTTGAACAAAGCCTCTAAAGAGTATATGCGAGGCAGAATATCCAGACAACAGTTTCACCAAGCAGAACGAGACTACGGTACAGATTATACGCTTGTAACATTTGGTTTAGCCAAACAACGAAGTGTAATACCGCGTTTTATAAATAAACTAACATCAATTTTTAGCAGTAAATAGCTTAAGGAAGCAAAGGATGCATATGATGTGCTTTTGCAACGAGCATAGCAGTAGAAAGACGACCAGAAATAGCAACCAACAGGTTTTTAACTGCACTTGAATCAAAAGCAGTAACACAATTACTATACAAGCACATAACCCCAAGACAATCGCCCATATCCCCAATAATGGGAACTGTAATTAAAGATTTATACGGGAAACGGCGCCGTTTAGCCTTATCAAAAAAGATATATTCGGGGTTATCTGCTTGTAACTCTCCATTTTTTCTCGACAAATGCACAACGTAGCTTTTTTTATCTAAAAAAGTCAGACCTGCAATACCACGTCTAGCATTAGAACCATTTCCAATATAAAAGCGTGCTTTATCAGGACTTTCATTAGGATACTCAAGGAAAAACCAAGTAGTAAGATAATCAGGGTCAGTAGTATCAGGAGCGTATACAGCGATACCACAACCGTCTAAAAGTTGGAGGAATTCAAGAGTTTGCTCTAAAAATTCATCGAAAAAACGTTGTAAAGCTAGACTAGCATCAGGCGCCTCACATAACTTAGGCAGCAAATACCATAGAGTTTCATCAAGAGAATGAAGTTTTACAGATATTTGATGTGCGGCATGATAGCGCTGTATAACCAACAGACAAGGAAGAACCACAACAAGCCCACATAACAGCGCAGCCCACAGAGGAACTTTTATAGATATGAGAATAGGTAAAACGTGTTTAAGAGCCTCATCAGCTGTGTTTCCAATAATGCCCTGAAAAGCAAAAGCAATTAGAGTACCTATCGGTGCGATAGATATTTTTAACCAAATTGGAATTTTGGGTAGATTCAATGCCATAACGACCTGTCATAATTGGCAGCGTGACATAATACCATCGATGTAGGTATCAATACTATACTAACAACCTCTAGATAAATTTACCTGTATATATATTAATGTTGTTGCCAAATATGTTATGTGACAGAAAAGCAAAAATCACTGTTCAATTGATTTCTCACCCTAATACCTGTGTTCAATCAAGTGTTATTAACAGTACTTACACTTAGACAAACTCGACAATAATAATCTTAAAAGCTACACCAATAATGTTTATAACTCAATCACTACTTAATCATAATAAATATTTTATACAATCTAAGCCGATTACAGTTATTGTTAAGAAGTATTGTGTTGAAATCTTGACATGGAAGTTAAAACTAGTGGAGGTTGAGGCGCCTTCCGACTTAAAATTACTATACCGATAAGTAGAGACGTGATTAATCACGTCTTTACCATACAAACTGCATATCTAAAATAAACCCTGGTAACACGTCTTCTCCTGATAAAGTCGTAGGAGCATCTAATATTTCAACTTGTTGTCCTAAACGGTAAATTTCTACGCGACGATTTTTTCTATCTATTAACCAACCTAATCTAACTTTCGCTTCGATATATTCGCGCATTTTGGCTTGTGTTTCGCTCAAGCTATCAGATGGAGACATTAATTCCAATACAAAGTCAGGAGCAATGGGAGGAAATTTCTCTCGTTGTGCGTCGGTAAGTCCATTCCATCTTTCTAATTGTATCCATGATACATCTGGGGAACGGTCGGCGCCATTAGGAAGTTTAAAACAAGTAGAGGAATCAAATACTTCTCCTAATTGAGTTTGCTCGTTCCACACAACAAACCTCGTGGTTAGTTTAGCGTTACGTTTTCCTGTTTCTCCTCCTGTTGGTGGCATTATAACTAGTTTCCCCCATTGGTTACGCTCAAATTTGATATCAGGATTATCCTGACACAGTTGGTAAAATTGGTCGTCAGTCAGCTTGACTACACTGTTAAAGTCAATAGTAATGGCAGTCATGGCATCTATATTACATGTAGGCGCCTCCATTTTAACGTAGATAAGTTTTGCTTAGACCGTGAATAAGAAGTAGAGACGTGATTAATCACGTCTTTACCATACAAACTGCATATCTAGAACAAACCCTGGTAGCACGTCCTCTCCAGATAAAGTCGCAGGAGCATCTAATATTTCAACTTGTTGTCCTAAACGGTAAATTTCTACACGACGACTTTTTCTATCTATTAACCAACCTAATCTAACTTCGGCGCCCATATATTCGCGCATTTTGGCTTGTGTTTCGCTCAAGCTATCAGACGGAGACATTAATTCCAATACAAAGTCAGGAGCAATAGGGGGAAATTTCTCTCGTTGTGCGTCGGTAAGTGCATTCCACCTTTCTAATTGTATCCATGAGACATCTGGGGAACGGTCAGGACCATTAGGAAGTTTAAAACAAGTTGAAGAGTCAAATACTTCTCCTAATTTGGTTTGACGGTTCCAAATTACAAAATCAGCAATAACAGATGCATTACGTTTTCCTGTTTCTCCTCCTGTTGGTGGCATTATTACTAGTTTCCCCCATTGGTTACGCTCAAATTTGATATCAGGATTATCCTGACACAGTTGGTAAAATTGGTCGTCAGTAAGCTTGACTACACTGTTAAAGTCAATAGTAATGGCAGTCATGGCATCTATTTTACATGTATGGCGCCTCCATTTTAACGTAGATAAGTTTTGCTTAGACGCTACTTCAGGCGCCGAGTTTGCGAATAGCAAAATTCATCATACTTATTTGCTTTTCATGAAATGAAGGAGGCATCAAGCTATGAACTGTATGGTCGAGTCCATCATGCATAACATCGGTTGTTAGTGCAGAGTGGTTTATATAAGAATATAAATAGTCGCTTATGATAAGCTTTGATATGTCTGGTTAGTTAGGCGCCTTTAATTTGCTTATAGTATTAGGGACGGGCAAGGATGCCCATCCCACAAGAGATTTTGAGAAGAGACTTAGAAGATAACGACGTTTTTATGTTTTATTTATTTAAGAATGGAGAACGTTTTGTAATATAGTTAATAATTCATAAACAGTAAAAGGTTTGGGTAAAAAGCCTTGTAATTCGTTATAGTTAATTTGAGGGTTTTCTCCCATACCATCTTTACTACCGCTCATGGCAATAATAGGTACTTGGGAATTGATTTTTTGTAGAGTGATAATAGCAGTTTTTCCATCAACTGATGGCATGTGGATGTCCATTAATACTAACTTAATAGTATTTTTATATTGAACATATGAAGCGATTGCTTCCATACCGTTTCTTGCAAGTAATACTGTGTAATTATATGCTTCTAATGTTGTTTTGGTGATATCACCTATTGCAATTTCGTCGTCTACTAATAAAATTAATTCTCCGTTTCCTTTCGGTAATTCAAAGTCTTCTGTATTGAGTTGTTCGTTAGCTGTTGTAGTTGCTGGTAAGTAAACTTTAAAACAACTACCTTGATTTATTGTGCTAGATACTTCAATAAAACCACCGTGTTTTTTGATAATGCTAAACACTGTAGATAAACCTAATCCTGTACCTTTACCCACTTCTTTTGTTGTGAAAAAGGGGTCAAATATTTTTTCAATAATGTCTGGAGGTATACCTGTACCTGTATCACTAACGCTGACGACGACATAAGCTCCTATTTGTGCTTCCGGATTTGTGGCATTATAAGTTTCATCAATATATATATTAGTGGCAGATAGATTTAAAGTACCGCCATTGGGCATTGCATCGCGGGCATTTATAACTAAGTTCATAAACACCTGATGTAGTTGTGTTGCATTAGCGTTTACCGTCCAAAGGTTATAATTAATATTTTTTTCAAGTTCAATAAATTTTGGAAATGTACTTTTAATTACTTTTTCAATATCTAATAGTAAATGCTTAACTTGTAACATTAGACGTTTGTCTTCTGTTCCTCTGGCAAACGAAAGAATTTGTTGGACTAAATCGGCGCCACGTCTTGTGCTGGTTTCCAAAATATTGAGATAATGCCGATTGCGGTCGCTTAAATTGGCAATAGTCACTGGTAACAGTTGAGCGGTGGCCAGAATTGGTGTGAGAATATTGTTGAGGTCATGAGCAATACCGCTAGCGAGAATACCAAGGTTTTCTAACCTCTGAGCGCGTAAAAATTGGGTTTCTAGTTGTTTTTTCTCGGTAATATCAATAATTATCCCTACCATTCGCATTGCTTGTCCTACGTCGTTGTAATAAATACGACCACGACTAGTTACCCAATGTAAGCTACCGTTGGGATGGATGATACGATACTCTTGTTCCCAGTTGCGCTTTTGGGCAATTGCTGCTTGTAACTGCATTTCAACTTGGGGTAAATCTTCAGGATGTACCCGGTTTGCCCATTCTGCGTAGCTGCGCTGTGGTGTACCTGGTGTATAGCCTAAAATAATTTCGTGATACGGTGTCCAGATGGTTTCATTCGTAGGAATATCCCAATCCCAAATTCCCATTTGCACTGCATCTAACGCTAGGGTTAAACGTTCGTTAAAAGCTTGTACTTTTTGCTCGCTTTCTTTTAATGCCTTTTCTGCTTGTTGACGTTGACGATTATTTTCTGCTTCTCGTAATGAGCGCTCTATGGCAGGTATTAATCGTTTTAAACGACCTTTGCTGACAAAATCATTAGCTCCTGCTTGCATCGCAGTTACGGCGATTTCTTCATCCAGAACCGCAGAGATAACAATTAAGGGTTAACTCCGATGAAAAAGCCTTTTGAAAACATAGGCAAAACTTAGAAACCAGGTTTCTTGCTTGACAATAGCACAGGCGCCGATACCTGTGCTAAAGATTTAATTACATTTACGCACTGTGAACACCTTCTGTTGAAAGTTGGTTAAAGGCGCCGATAGTGCGAGGAAGATTTATACTAAGTGCCAATGTGATAGTTAGCATGTACGATACAAGACCAAGCCATAATATATGATTATTGTGGTAGTACCAAGCGGTAAACGCTAGAGGAAGGAAACCAAAGAAGAAAGCAATTAAAACAGCGTTGCGTAAAGTGGCGCCTTCTTTCAAGCCAATGAAATATCCTTCTAACATAAAAGCAATAGACGTAAATCCTAATAAAGGCAGTAACCAAATAGTGTAAGTGTTAATGTGTTGGCTAACTTCGGTATGATTGGTTAATAGTCCAAATATTCTATCAGGGAATATTACCGATACAATTGCAATTACAAAAGCTATTAACAAACTAGTCATGATTGAAACAGTCAGCAAAGGTAGTAGCTTTTGTGTATCGCCTTTGCCTTTGAAGTTACCAGTTAAAGTTTGAGCCGTCATTCCTACACCTTGAATAGTAAACTGGCTCAACAAAGCAATTTGGAGAATCAAACCGTTTTCAGCTAAAACAGTTGTCCCCATAGATGCACTTATATTAGTAAAAATGGCATAAGCAGAAATCAAAGCCAAAAAACGAATCAAAATATTACTTTTGAGTACGACTGTATCTTTAAGTGCAGCCCAATCAAAAACTTCTTTTACAGCATTTGGTAGTATTTGCCATTGAATAGTAAAGCATAAGCAAATCAAAGCAGTTATCAACGCTAAATATTGACTCGCTGCTGTCGCAAGTCCGGCGCCCATACTTTCCCAACCGAACTTATTAATCATTAAATAATCTAGGGCAACATTTGAGCCATTACCCATAATAGACATAAACAGCACAATGCCATTCATCTCACGTCCCAAAAACCAACCGATAAGAACAAAATTTAGTAAAACAGCAGGCGCCCCCCAAATGCGCGCGCAAAAATAATCAACTCCCGACGCTTCAATTTCTGGAGAACCGCTCAAAATTGCAAAACCCAACTTTTGTAAAGGATATTGCAGTAATACAATTAGCACACCTATTGTCAACGCTACCAAACCGCTTCGCAAAAGAGCAAGTAACACACCCTTCGAGTCATCAAGTCCTACAGCTTGGGCAGTTAGTGCGTTAGTGCTAGTACGGAGAAACTTCAACACGCGGTAAAGATAGTCAAACAAGATAGTAGCTAGAACCACTCCAGCCAAGTGACGAATATCAGCCAAGTGTCCCAAAAAGGCAATATCAACAATCCCAGCTAGCGGTACCATCATATTCGACAGTGCGCTAACGCTGGCAAGCCGATAAAAACGAGGCAAAAAACTATATTGTACTGGGAGCGTCAACGCCATATCATCAAAAGCCTCAAAATTAGGACTTAGTTTAAATTTCTTTAACATTAAACCTTTTTTGCCTAACTTTCTAGCAACTACTGAACTTTCGCTCCATATCGTAGGTTGGGTGGAGGAACGGAACCCAACTTATTCAGGAATAGTAGCTTACACACGTGTATAAGTATAAAAACCTAAAATACTGTAATCGTAAAAAATCTAATAACACAACAGCTATTGATACAGTTATAAAGATATGTTGGTTCAGTATCTTGAATAATAAGAGAGTATTAGGACGGGCAGGGATGCCCGTTCCACAAGTCCACAAGATGGTTAATTTAATTTTTTTAACAACGTCTTAGTTGTGTCATTGTTACTACCATTTCATCGACAGCTTGGCGTAAAACTCTGGCAGGTTGTTCGGTTTGATTTACTATTACGCTGAATACTAAGGGTTCGTAGTTAGGTGTAGTTATATAGCCAGATAAGGAAACAACACCTCCTACTGTTCCTGTTTTTGCTATAACTATACCTTCTGCGGGTGTACCGCGAAACCTATTTTTAAGGGTGCCTGTTCTACCTGCTATAGGTAATGATGCACGAAATACAGATGCAGTCGGCGCCTTTGCCATTCCTTGTAATACTTGTACTAATGCTTCGGGACTAATTAAGTTTTTGCGTGATAAACCAGAACCGTCAACGATGAAGTAACTAGTTGGGTTAACTCGAAGTTGCGTTAAAGTTGTTTTGAGAACCTCTAACCCTAAAGCTGATGTTGTTTGTCCTGGTTTTCGAGTTTGTCTAACAGCTAATGCATTCAATAAAGACTCTGCATATAAATTATTACTGTCTACATTTGTTTTTGCTGCTAGTTCACCCATAGTCGGTGACTGAATAGCTGCTACTTCTAGTTGACTGGCGCCGCCTACTTCAACAGCAGTTTCTCCTAAAGTTATTCCTTCACTCGCTAAAGCCACACGAAAGCGACGTAAGAAAAAGAAATTTGGGTCAACCACAGGTAAAGTAACAGCAAACGGGTTTGCATTTGCAGCAAGCTGTCCCTGAATTTTTAGCACATTTCCTGATAAGTCGCGCGTTACATTCAGGTTAGTTTCTTGGTTGTTTGCAACTGTCACCGACTGGTTAAGTATTCGCCATATGCGTGCTTCGTTAGGGTCTATCCAGTTAATTTGTAGCGGTCTACCTACAGCTTGCGGCGCCAGTCTAATAGTAAATGCATTTTCATTCACTACAAAACTACCAAAAGCGGCGCCATAGTCTGACTGTACATCTTCCCATTGCCAACTTGGTACTACAACGTCACCTTGAACATAGCTATCATCAGCAATTAATTTATTAATTTTAGTAATACCTTTAGCTTTGAGTTGTTTCGCTAACGCTGTTAACTGTGCATCAGTAATACTTGGGTCGCCTCTACCCACAACTCGCAACACACCATTCGCTTCTTGGTAAACTGAAGTGCGAATTCTAAAATTGGCGCCTAGCTGTTGTAAAGCCGCTGCCGTAGTTAGTAACTTAGTATTAGAAGCAGGAGTAAACAACTTGTTGGCATCACGGTTATATAACGTTTGCCCATTCAAATTTTGCACTAACAAACCCCACCGCACCCTATTAAACAACGGACGGTTAACAACAACATCAAGATTAGATGCAAGTTGCGCTGGACAAATAGTTCTAGGGGTTGGGGTTGGAGTTGGTGTTTGCGCTTGGACAACAGGAACAGTATTTAATTGGGCGCCGAGTAATAACAGTAGAATTGTACGAACACCTTTAGACATAAAAATTACTTAAGAACAAAAATATTTAGCCAAATATATTTAACTACCAGTTAAGGCTACGCAGACGCAAAAAGTGATTTCAATGTTCCTTTCGAGAGTCTATTGAATGGCACCATTAGAAAAACGCTTACGTAGTTTACTAGTTATATTTGTTGCTAATAAATATAAATAATTACGCAATTACGGCTATGTATGAAAAAATTAAGTATTATTACTTAGAATTTTTAAGTTCATTAAAAGAAACACTCCATATGTTACTTCTTGGGAATTTTGGGGAATCATCTAAATATGATATTCAATTGGAAATATAACCCACAAAATCACATGAAAAAACCACTTGTGTCAATTGTTATCTCAACCTACAATCGTACCTCAAGTCTAAATAAATATTGTTTCCCTGGATTAACCCAACTTACCTACCCAAACTACGAGATTATTGTTGTCAATGATGGTTCCACAGATGAAACGCAAACTTTTCTTGACAGTTGTGTAGATGAAATGAATAACCTACTAGTTATTCATAATAAGAAGAACCAAGGGACATGTTTTTCGAGAAATATCGGTGTTGCTAATGCTAAAGGTGAGATTATAGTATTCAGCGATGATGATGTAAGGTTGCATCCAGACTGCCTTGATGAGTTAGTCAAGGTATACGAAAATGACTTAGATGTAATGGCGATTTGGGGATGTGTTTACGAATATGGTGGTTCCTGGAAAGAGGGAACAAAAACATTTGGCTCAGGTAGTCTTATGTCATTTCGACAATTGGTTTTTAACAACTTCCGTTTTGATACAAATCTTCGTTACTTTAAGACTAATAGTTGTGATGAACATGAATTTATGCGCCGAATTCAAAGACATGGTTTAAAAATTATTAAGGTAGAGACTGCAAAAGCAGACCATTTCCATGCTCCCTCAAAGGATAGAAGTTGGAGATGGGTTGGAGGAGATTTGAATTTTCTTTATGAAAATTTGAAATCAGGCTCTGTTATTGAGTATTATCTATGTTTTTTGATGGGAATTATATTGACCTTCAAAGAGTTAGTGACAAAAGAGAAGCCATCTGAAAAATGGTATAAACATATGTATAAAGAAATGTTTCAAACACCTAAACGGCTTTTTGCCATGTTAAACGAACGCCAGTTTTCTATAGCAATTAAATGGCTATTTTATACTCTAGTAGATATCCCATTGCGAGCAAAGACAAAGGGTATAATTGAGTCGATTGCTAGAACTCATAGCAAAACATGGCCTGTATAACAGAGGCGCAGAGGGCACAGAGATACATGCTCTACCTCTCTGTGTACTCCGTGTCTCTGTGGTAAAAAGCTATGCTACGCTAACCATTACTTGACCATCAACAACTTTAGTTGGAAACGTGCGAACGCTGATTGCTTCGTTATCTAAACATTTACCTGTAGTTAAATTGAAGTTTTGTTTGTAGATAGGAGAAGCTACTTTGGGAACACCGTTACGGTCGCCAATAATTCCTCTAGATAAAACGTATGTTTTACTAAAGGGGTCGTAGTTGCAAATAGCATAAGTTTCTTCGGTGTTTCCTATTCTGAATATTGCTATTTGTTTACCTTTAAGTAATGCACATACTCCTGTATTCGGAATGATTTGTTCAAGTGAGCAAACGGTTATCCATTGCGTTGTTTGTTGGTTTGATGCAGTTTGAAGCATAGGTTTAGATATTGGGGGGATTAAATTAATACTGTTCTTTCTTCTTGACTGGCAGGGCGCCGTTGTTCTCTTTCTTCGACGTATACTAAATTGGGGTCAGTATCATCGGTGTTAATAAAGTGACGGAAGCGCGCGATTTTTGCAGGGTCTTCAATAGTTGCTTTCCATTCACAAGCATAAGTTTCGACGTGATGCGCCATTTCTGACTCAAGTTCGGCACATATTCCCAAAGAGTCTTCGATAACTACTTCTTTGAGATATTCAATACCACCTTCTAACTTATTAAACCAAGTCGCAGTACGTTCTAAACGGTTTGCAGTGCGTATATAGAACATTAGAAAACGGTCTATATATTTAATTAAAGTTTCGTCGTCTAAGTCTGCTGCTAAAAGTTGAGCATGTTGTGGTTTCATACCACCGTTACCACACACATAAAGGTTCCAACCGTTTTCTGTCGCTATAACTCCAAAGTCTTTACTTTGCGCTTCTGCACATTCGCGCGTACAACCAGAAACAGCACTCTTTAATTTGTGCGGCGCCCGTAATCCGCGATATCTTAATTCTAATTTAATAGACATCCCTACAGAATCTTGGACACCAAATCTACACCAAGTGCTACCAACACAAGATTTTACGGTTCGTAATGCTTTACCATAAGCATGACCCGATTCAAAACCAGCATCTACTAAACGCTTCCAAATGTGGGGTAATTGGTCTACTCTGGCGCCGAACATATCTATACGCTGGGCGCCTGTTATTTTGGTATATAGTCCAAAGTCTTTTGCAATTTGACCCAGAATAATTAAACCATCTGGTGTAATTTCTCCTCCTGGAATGCGAGGAATTACTGAATAAGAACCATCTTTTTGGATGTTGGCAAGGAAAGCATCGTTAGTATCTTGGAGTCCGGCGTGAGGTGGGTTGAGAATATAATCATTCCAAGCGGAAGCAAGAATTGATGCAACGGCAGGTTTACAAATTTCGCATCCTTTACCTTTACCGTGGTTATGTAATAATTCATCAAATGTGATAATTTTTTGACTACGAACAAGGTGATATAATTCCTGTCTAGAATATGCAAAATGTTCGCACAAGTGATTTTTGACTTCAACTCCAGCTTTCTTTAACTCGTCTTTTAATAAATCTGTCACCAACGGTACACAACCACCGCATCCTGTTCCAGCTTGCGTACATTGCTTAACGGCGCCTATATCCATTAACTTTTGGTCGCGTATTGCACTGCAAATGGCGCCTTTACTAACGTTATTACACGAACAAATTTGGGCAGTATCAGGTAAACTTTCTACGCCAAATGAAGCTTTGCTAGCTGTACGCTGTGGCAATATTAAATCTTCTGGATGTTGTGGTAGAGGTATTTGATTCTGCACCATTTGGAGTAGCATTCCATACGCAGAAGCGTCACCAACTAATATCCCACCTAGTAAATAAGTACCTTCAGAGTTAATAACTAACTTTTTATAAGTCCCCTCAACTGCGTTTTGAATAACTATTTCTTGTGAACCAGGTGTTTTAGCAAACGCATCTCCAAAACTAGCGACATCTACACCTAGTAATTTTAACTTGGTTGACATGTCGGCGCCTGTGAAGCGGTTCTGGTTCTCACTAAAGTGAGTATTACGAACACGCGCACACACACGCACATGGTCTGCCGCAACTTCTGCCATCTTGTAACCCGGCGCTACTAAACCGTAAATTCTATTTTGGTAAAGCGCGCATTCTCCAATAGCGTAAATATCATTATCAGAGGTTTGGCAAAAATCATTAATAACAATTCCACCACGTGTACCAACTTCCAATTCGCAAGATGAAGCTAATTCATCACGGGGACGAATACCTGCTGAAAACACAATCATGTCAGTTTGCAACTCAGAACCATCGGCAAACAGCATTTTGTGAACTTTACCTTGTTCGCTGACAATTTCAGTAGTAGATTTGCTCGTGTGAATGCTCACTCCTAAATCTTCAATGCGTTTTCGGAGTACACTTCCACCTCCATCATCAACCTGAACAGGCATCAAACGCGGCATAAACTCAACTACATGAGTTTCAACTCCCAGGTTTTTTAAAGCATTCGCACACTCTAAACCAAGTAATCCACCACCAACAACTACCCCAACTTTGCAGTTTTTACCGTAGTTAGCAATTGCCTCTAAATCTTCTATAGTTCGATAAACGAACGTTCCTTCGGTATCTTGTCCTTTTATGGGAGGTACAAATGGGTATGAACCAGTAGCAATAACTAATTTGTCGTAAGTTAAACTAACACCGTTCTGAGAAACAACTTGTTTATTCGCGCGGTCTATGGAAACTACTTTGTCACCAATATAAATTTTGACATTATTATCTTGATAAAAGCCAGGTTCAACCAAAGTCAGGTCTGCGGCACTTTTACCAGAAAAAAAGCTGCTGAGGTTAACCCGGTCATAAGCAACGCGCGGTTCCTCGCAAAAAGTTATTAAATTCCAATTTGCAGTGGCACCCTCTCTTCGGTTAGATTCTATCATCCGTTCCAAAAACCTGTGACCGACCATGCCATTGCCAATCACGATTAAATTCTTTTTACCCATACCAAATTATTTATGCTCTTATACGCTCCTTTTGTTAGCGTAAAAAATTAGGAGCTTTAAATCGTAGCGATTGATACGGAATCTCATTCTTAATCCGGATTGTGCATTTAGATGATTCTATTTACACATCTATCAAAAGTTATATAATGAATTATTAATTTTTATAACAGATTATGTAGAATAGGCATCTTGCCTGTTCGTAAAGCTCATGTTATGTTTTTTACCAATCCTGCAATTATATCCTTTCAAAAATTTATAACCAGGCAGTATTACGGCGCCTGGGTAAGGGAACACCATTAAAATAGGAGATAATATAAGCGCAGAACGGCGCCGAGGATTTAATGTTAAATGACCTGACAGTACAAAACTATCGCTGCTTCAAGGATTTACACATCAACGATTTTGCGAGAGTAAATCTGCTGGTTGGCATGAATAACAGTGGTAAAACCAGCTTGTTAGAAGCTATATATTTATTAGTTAATCAAGATGACGTTCATCGGTCTTTAATTGAACTGCTTCAGAATCGTGTTGAAACTGATAAACTTCCCGTTTTAAGTGGGGATGGGAATCAATATCAATTATCTCAGTACTTAAGCGAAGAAGTTCGTAATTTGTTTTACGGTTTTGAATCAAATGATAATCAAGATATCTTGATTAAGTCATCGAATCAAGATTTATCATTTAGTATACGCAAAATAAGTCATAAAAATATTTTTAATCAAAACAGTTTTGAAATTATTTGCTCGGACGGTTCTAATAGTCCAATCAAAATTAATCTCTTAGCTGATGGAACTGTTGTTAAACAAGATAATTTGCCAATTCTCCCTAAGAAACCAAGCTTATTATTAGCAAGCAGTAATCTAAATTTTCAGAAATTATCTGAGTTATGGAACAGTATTTTACTTACACCCAAAGAAAATAAGGTTGTTTCAGCGCTGCAAATTTTAGAACCAGCAGTTAGAAGAGTTGGCTTTACTAGTTATCCAAATTATCACTCTAGTATTCTTCTCAAACTCGATACTTACCCTCAACCAATTCCATTAATTAGTATGGGTGAAGGAATGCGGCGTATTTTGGCGATAGCAATGGCATCAGTAACGGTAGAAAATGGATTTTTACTAATAGATGAAATTGAAACAGGTCTACATTATGAAGCTCAAAGCCAAATGTGGCACTTTCTACTTGAGATAGCAAAAGAGCTTAATATTCAGATATTCGCAACTACTCATAGTTGGGACTGTATAGCCTCTTTTCAGGAAGCATTAGCTCCATTAGAAGATAGTTCAATTGGAAAATTGTTTCGCTTGAGTCGTCAAGAGGAAAATATACGAGTGGTTGAATATAATAGCAAGGAATTATCAATTGCCGTCCGCCAAAGTATCGAGGTGCGTTAATGCCAAAAGCATCAAAACCACCTAAAATAAAACCTCAACAATTACTAGTTGAAGGCAAAAACGACCGCCATGTAATCTGGGCTTTATGCGAGAAACATCAATTACCAGAAACTTTTTCTGTGGAAGTACCTAAGGAAGAAGACTATGGACAAGGTATCGAAGCTGTTTTAGCTGAAATACCAATTCGTTTGAAGCAAGAAAACTTCCGTACATTAGGAATTGTAATTGATGCAGACCAAGATTTAGCCGCACGCTGGCAGTCAGTATCTTCTCGTTTAAATGCGAATGGTTATCAAAATATTCCAAAAGCACCACCATTAGAAGGTTGGGTTTATACAGAAACAGCAGCAACAAATTTACCAAAAGTAGGAGTTTGGCTAATGCCAGATAACCAACTACCTGGAATGTTGGAAAATTTTGTAGCTCGACTAATATTAGAAGATGATGGACTACTTACAAAAGCTGAGTTATTTTTACACGACATTGAACAGGCTGGTTTAAACCGTTACACTTTAATTCATAATCCCAAGGCTTTGATACATACTTGGCTCGCTTGTCAACAAACACCAGGAATGCCTATGGGACAAGCTATAACTTCACAAGTATTAAGTTATAATTCGCCCCTAGCATTAGTTTTTGTTGAGTGGTTACGGCGCCTATTTTATTGAATCTAAAATATGAATTATTGAGCATCTTTATTGATTCGCCAATTTCTGTTGCATTATTTGCTTTGCAATTTCGTAATCCTGA
This sequence comes from Dulcicalothrix desertica PCC 7102, assembly GCF_003991905.1. GTDB lineage: Bacteria > Cyanobacteriota > Cyanobacteriia > Cyanobacteriales > Nostocaceae > Dulcicalothrix > Dulcicalothrix desertica. Next base: position 224,880 of record NZ_RSCL01000006.1, read on the forward strand.
TTAATCAAATAGCAGAAATGATAGTAAGAAGCTAAATAAAAATTACAGCCAAATTTTTCATAACGGTCAGCAACAGCCAAAAAACCGTATCTTGCACCCCATTCATCTGTAAACCAATCTTCGTGAAAAGAGTCATGCAAATATAGTGTTACCGTTTTGTTATCAGCACTAGGAATCAAGCGAATTAATGCAATATTGGGATGATGAGAACGGCTAACAGGTAAAAGTATGTCAAAACCATTAAAATTGATAAAATCAGCTAAATCATCTTCACTCATCTCAGAGTATGAAGGACGTTCTTCTGGTAAAGCAATAAAATGCTGCCAACGCATCCAAAATTCATGCTTGGCATCAAATCCAGGGTCAATATCTAACCGCCAGTTGTCTTCTTGAGAAAGGTCTTCAATTACTTGCTTTGGTAACTCTGCTAATTTCATTTTTCAATTACCTCAACAAATATCAATATTTTAACAAGTTTTTAGATAACGTATTTAAAATAGAAGAGAATAAAGGAGCCGCACTTGCATGGCTAGATTGAAAGGACAGTTTCAAGCAATGCTAGGGCAGACGCTCACTTCGCTTGCTAGAGTAGCGTTAGCACAAGACAATAAGCTATCACCGCTAATAGATACCCTCTTATTTACGTGCAGCAATAGTAGAAAGTTTGAATTACTGGTTGAGCAGGATACAGTCAAGTTTGAGGAACTATCGGCTCTTCCGTACTTGGCGTGCTAAATGTATTGATAAAATAGCTTGAAAATCTTGCTATGCCTATCTTGCAGCCATTATTACCTTTGTAAAAAATAAAATTCCCAAAATTTCAACTATAAGTGCCTGTAAGCC
>NZ_RSCL01000006.1:225732-465966 GCF_003991905.1 Dulcicalothrix desertica PCC 7102
GCAAGATTACAAAAACTTTCTGGAGACATAACCACAACAGAGCAACAAAGAGATAATGCACTTAGAGAATCAGTTGTTTTAGAAAACTTATTAGCTACTTCCCTAAAAGATTTTTACCTGTCCTTTCATCAAGATTTTCATGATAAGCACAAGGAATTATTTCAGTTATCACGGGAAATCCTCACTCAGCAAGCACTTCGTTATAAAGACCGTGTAAAACCTTCTTTAGAACTATATTCAAGCGTTATTTCTGGAACTTGGAAAGACCAAAATAAAATGGCAGAGAATCTGGATGAGCATATTAAAAATTTGAGTTTAATGTTTCCTGCCATTACTAGTACATTACTTTCAATCCGAAATATACTTCCGTGGGTTTCCGAGTGTGTTGACCGCACAATTATAGACGAAGCCGGAATGATTGACCTGCACAAAACTTTTCCTTTATTAGTGCGGTCGCGTAAAGCTATTATTGTCGGAGACCCTCTACAAATTGAGCCTGTCATCACTTTAAGCGACAAAAGGCGCGATAACTATCGTCAAACAGCGTTTCTAGATAGAGGTTTAACAGACAATGATTACCATCGCTACAGTCCTGAAGAAGAATATAGCGCTACTACCTATCATCGCGCGGCAGGAGCAACAGGAGAAGATAACGATAAAGGTCAAGGGATTTGTTTAATAGAACATTACCGCTGTCAACCTAGCATTATTCAATATTGTAATGCTATTGCTAATTACGGATTAAAGGTAAAATCAAACCCAGTTGATTCTTTATTAAAATCACATTTAATTGCTTATCATGTTGAGGGTAATATCCAGAATAATGTCAACGAAGAAGAAATTACTGCGGTATGTGAGATCGTTCAGCATTTACTTACTCAAGGTTACTCTTTAGAAGACATAGGCGTGATTTCACCATTTAATGCTCATGCTACGGCATTAAGAGAGCGTTTAACTCAAAAATTCTCTGGATTCTCTAAAAACTCTATTGGCACAATTCACACTTTTCAGGGTTCCGAGAAAAGAGTAATTATCCTATCTACAAAGTTATGTCGAGCGCAAGATAGTGTTTCATGGATTAATAAACGACCGAACCTTCTCAATGTAGCTGTATCGAGAGCTAAGGAATTATTTATTTTAGTTGGTAATCTTTACAAGCTAGAGAAAGGAAACCTTACCCGTCAGCTAGTTGAACACATTCGAGAGCATGGTGATATTTCAGAGTATAAATTTGAATCAGAAATTCCTCAACCGCAACCTGGAAGTACTTTCGTTTATGATTGTGACCATTTCAATATTTTTCAAGAAGCTCTTGATCAAGCAGAAGAAGAACTGATAATTGTCACACCTTGGATTCGAGGTAATGAATCTAAACGATTTATTGATGATGTAGTTTCTGCTTTGGATGCTTCTTCATTTTTTGCTGCTCCCATTTGAAATTTCCCACTTGGGATGGACACTATTTCTAGAACAACCCTATCACCTAAGCTTTCGATAAAATACTCACCCTGTTCACAGCAACGCTTGGTTTCTCTACCGTAAGCGTCTAAAGTCACAACTTCAAATTCAAAGTTTTTAATAACTGGTGGTGGAGCAGGTAAAATTAATTGTGTTTCTGAGTTATTTTTTGCTACATACTTGTCAACTCGTGTTTGAGGGAATGTTTGAGTTTTTCTGTGCTGAAGTATTTCTCGAAGGTCTTGGAGAATTGCCTTTGTTTCTTCATCCAAACCTTGGTAATTGATGATATCGCCAATGTGAAGTCCTTGAATTTCATTAGCATTAACGATATTTTTAGCTAACTGCGTCTGATTTTGACCACCCTTAAAAGCTCCAAGATATTCACGCAATAAGGTAATGTCCTTTTCGTCTCGGCTTCCACCAAGAATACGGTCAAGTATCGTAATTAACTCATCAGCTGTAGTCATTTATTATTCTGAGTAATTATTTTAACATGTGTAAATATCTTAATCCTATCTATTAATGTACTACAGTAGTATTAAATAATCTATTTTAATACCGTAGTACGGAGATGCAAACTGCACTTAGAACCCAGTACTGTTTCCTTTAGGCGCCGTTGCTGTATCAATTTTCATCAATAAGCAGTTTCACTGGAAAATTAGCGAACGCGCTCTAGCGCTAAAATGTAAACAGTTTATTTAGACCTAAAAAATAAGTGTAATAAAACTTTACTCAAAATATAGTCCAATATAGTCAAGTATAGTAAGACATTACAATGTAGGTGACTACTATAAGAGTTTAGCAGATGAAAACCGTTCCTCAAGTTACGGCTCAACAGGCACAAGCAGCAGTTAATCTATTTATCAGCGATTACGTGGGTGACCGCTTTACTGCCGACCAAGCTCAACTCTCCGTTACAGGTGAGGTATGGCAAGTTCCTATAATTTTGGCTTACCCGATGATTGGTTCGTTAGGACAAGTGGGATTCGTATTAGTCAGTACTTCATCAGAAGCAATTATCTCACACACGCCTTTCGATGAAATAAAGCAGGTAGGACTTAAGCTCTACGAAGTAAACCGGGATGCAATCCAAACTCATTTTTCATAAACAGGAAACTCCTTATTCCTGTGTCCCTGCTTGCTTACGCATGGTGCTTTCTGTCTTTGAAGTGGATATGAGTGAGGCAGAGTTACGACAGTTATGTGATTCTACACCGTTTGGAACAGAAGCCTTAAAAGCCGTTGATGCAGTTCGCAATCTGCCCTTATAAAGTATCATGACTATAACTACCTACAAGTGGACAATTCAGCGTTATCACCAAGCAATAGAAGCAGGTATCTTTGACGACCAGCACGTTGAACTATTGCGCGGCGACATTATTGTTATGCCTCCAGAACGAGAACCCCACGCTTACTACAATACTGAAACTGCCGACTATCTTCGGTTACTGCTTGGAGAACGGGTAAAAATACGTGATGCTAAACCGATAACCCTTCCCGACAACTCTGAACCGGCTCCTGATATAGCTATTGTTAAACCTTTAGGTGACATCTACTTACAACATCATCCCTATCCCGAAGATATTTTTTGGATTATTGAATTTTCTTATGCTACCCTCAACAAAGATTTAGGTGATAAAAAAGATGCTTATGCAGAAGCTGGTATTTCTGAATATTGGGTTGCCAATCTCAAAAATACTGAGTTGAAAGTATTTCGAGATATACAAAATAACCGATACACAACTGAACTTACACTAACTACAGGCACCGTTACTCCCCTAGCTTTTCCTGACATATCAGTTCAAGTTGAACGCATCATCGGTTTACCAAAAATTAATAACTAAGCTATTCAAATTCCCGACTCTTAAAGAAATCGGAAATCTAAAGGAAATCTAAATTTTTTTATATAGCTGATGCGATGACTGCTTTTTGTGTTCCACGGAGCAGTTCGTTTTCTGCGCTCTCTTTAGAAGGAACTCGACCTTGAAGAAAAACTTTTGCACTCTTAACTAATTCTAAAGAATCAGACATTATTACCAAGTGGCGCCGAACCTCATCAGCCACTATAAAAAATTGTTCTGGCTGGAAACCACCAACTTCTACCAACGCTTTAACAACGAACTCTGCATTTTGGGTGCAGGAAAATATGCCAATAACAACTTGTGATTGCATCATTTTGTTTGTTTTTTGTATCTTCTGTCATGTTAATAACAATGAAGATACACAGAGTTCAAGTTGTTTTTATACAAAAATCAATATTTTTCTGGAATCAGGCGCCGTATCCAAAAAGCTTTCTCTCTGCGTTCTCTGTGCCTCTGTGGTAAAAAGCTATACTAAAAATTAGGCAGCTAGTGTGCTGTTTCATGCTTGATTTTCTTTGGCTTTACGTAGTTTATCTCGCAGCCGCGCAACTACAACTTCCCCATCAATACCTTCACCTCTATCTAACTGTTCGGCAGCAACTTCTACTTTATGACGAGCTTCTTCAACCCAATTTTGATAACCTTTTTCCCACTCATCTAATAGCTTTAATGCTTTACTAACAACATATAAAGGCATTTCCATATTTACCTCTGGCAATTTGTATTTGAATCAATTGCTCCGAATCAGGTTTAAGTTGGATGTTCATAATTTTTGGAGAGCCAGGTTTTCCTATATTATGACGCTTTATATTTATGGTATCGACTAAAGATTTCCAAAAATTAAGTAAATCATCTTGTGGGATGGGCGCCCATATTGCCCGTCACATGTTTTAGGGCGGGCAAGGATGCCCGCTCCACAAGAGTAAGTTACAACTTTGTGCCACACTCTGGGCAGAAATTGTTGCCGGGTAAATTCTTGGCGCCGCAGTTACTACAAAATACGGGCTGAATATCTACCTTCGGCGCCACTTTTGGTAAACCAACCATTTGCGCGTTGCTCTTACCTGGTCCCACCATTGGATAACAGTTCTCGTCTTTGGTAACGCGAACGTCCATAACTACTGGGCCATCGTGCGCGAGCATTTCGGCAATAGCATCTTTTAATTCTTCAGGCTTGTTTACTACCATGCCTTTGATGCCATATGCTTGGCACAGCAATATAATATCGGGCATTCCTACTTCCATGTTACTAGAAGAGTAGCGCTCACCATAGAATGCTTGCTGCCATTGACGCACCATTCCTTGCCAACCATTATTTAAAATAATAGTCTTGACAGCTAAGTTGTATTGTGATAATGTACCAAGCTCTTGTAAACACATTTGGAAGCTGGCATCACCACTTATACAAATAACATCTTCGTTCGGGAATGCTGCTTTGGCGCCCATTGCTGCGGGGACTCCAAAACCCATTGTTCCTAAACCAGCACTAGAAATCCAACGACGGGGGCCATTTTTCAAGAACTGCGCTGCCCACATTTGGTGTTGTCCAACGTCGGTTGTGTAGAAAGCATCAGGTGCTTGACTCGCGACTTCAATGATTACAGATTGTGGTGAAATACTATCTGGATATTGAGGTGCTGCTAAAGGATAATCTTCCTTCCACTTATTTATCAAGTTCAACCATTCTTGGGTTTGGTTGGGGGTGTTGGTAATACCTGATTCCTTACAGCGTCTGAGTAATTCTTTCAAAACTGTGCGAACATCACCGACGATAGGAACTTCGGGAACGCGGTTTTTACCAACTTCTGCTGGGTCGATGTCGATATGAATTACTTTCGCACGCGATGCAAACTCGTCAAGTTTACCAGTTACCCGGTCATCGAAACGGGCGCCGACACAAATCAACAAGTCGCAATCTGTAACAGCAAAGTTCGCATACGCAGTACCGTGCATTCCCAGCATACCCAATGATAACGGGTGATGCTCATCGAAGGCGCCGATACCCATTAATGTTGTAGTAACGGGAATGTTAAATAACTCAGCTAGCTGTTTGACTTCTTCGTGAGAACTCGATGATATTGCACCACCACCTACATATAGTAGAGGGCGCCGACTTTCACGAATTAGATGTATCGCTGCACTAATTTGACGAGGATTACCTTTTACTGTGGGTCGATAACCTGGTAAATTCACATTACCTGGGTCAACAGGAGTGTAATCAAACTCTTCTAACGCTACATCTTTAGGAACGTCGATTAATACAGGCCCCGGTCTACCTGTACTAGCTATATAAAAAGCTTCGGCGACAATGCGCGCAATATCAGCAGTATCACGAATAATATATGAGTGCTTAACTATTGGTAGCGTAATTCCGTAAATATCAGTTTCCTGAAATGCATCAGTCCCAATTGCTGGACGTGATACCTGTCCCGTGACAATTACCATCGGTATGGAATCCATGTACGCCGTTGCAATACCTGTTACTAGGTTTGTGGCACCAGGACCCGAAGTTCCAAAACATACTCCGACTTTACCTGTAGCACGAGCATAACCATCCGCTGCATGAGCGGCGCCTTGTTCGTGTCTAACTAAAATATGCTTTATAGTACTTCCAGACGCTTCGACTTTGTACAAATCGTCGTAAATTGGTAGAATTGCACCACCGGGATAACCAAAAATATAATCAACATTGTGGCGTTGCAAACTGTCAAGAAGTGCGAAACCGCCAGATACACGTTGCGGCTTGACTACTTTAGAAATCTTAACAACGCTTGACTGAGACTGTTCAACAGACTGGGGTTGGCTGATTGGGGTACGCGCGCGCACTGACTAAACCTCACGCAAATGGCTAAATTAGTTTTATTTTTTGTATTTAACTTATCATTTTAGTGTAATTTAACTCTTTAGTCAGTTCTATTTGTCATGAGTTGGTGGGAATTTGGCAACGGATGTAACGGATGTAACGGATAGTAACTGCATAACACTGTGTAGGTTGGGTGCAGCGAAGCGCGTAACCCAACATATGTCAAGACTTTGAACAAAAGTTAACTTATATCCCTCACTCCAAAACACGAATTAAAACTAGGATAGAATCAAGGAAATAGAGTCATAATTTTTTACGCGAGAGTTTTGTTGCAATGCTGAAAGTTGATGCGGATAATACATCCATAACAATAAACCAACTTCTTAACCAATTTGAGGATGGGGAAGAAGTGGTAATTCTGCGTCACGGTCAACCAATTGCTCGGTTATCACCAATATCACATACACGTCGTCCATTACCATCACGCGCAGCACTAAGAGCTACTCAACCTCAAACGTCTACTAACAGTATAGAAATTATTCAAAGCTTACGCGAAGAGGCAAGATATTGATTTATCTGGATACAAGTTTTTTGGCACCCACAGCAACATAAAACTGCGATTTTTCAGTACGTCCGAGAAGCTATTATGATGAGACATGACTTAATAAACTAGGTTTTCCCATTAAGAACTTACTAGAGACGACCCGATTCATGAAGTTAAAATGACCTTATATAGAAATTCAACCGCACTTAGTCCCTGTTGACATGGGGGGTTAATTTTTGAGTCAACCAACCAACCTTGTACAGCTTGGGGATTTTCCCAAATTTGTAAATGCTCTACAGGGGGGTCTGCGTAAAAGTTGTATTGACCTGAACCCAAAAGTAAAGAACTCCAGTGAGTAAAATAATCATGACTCATTCGGTAAATAGGAAAATCACCAAACAGAGGGACTCCCCATCCATCTATAGCTATAAATGCTTCAACTTTACCAGATTGTAGCTGCCATAGATGTGCTGCTGCAATGGCGCCAACTACACCAGCACTGAAACCAATAAATGTAACTGGAGATTCGAGATTACTTTTTAACCGATGACGCAAAAACTCGAAAATATGAAGTCCTGACAAAGGTAAAATTCCATGTGCTGGGACAGTTAGTAAATTTATATTAGCTGTACTTATAATTTTGTCGTATAAACAGGCAACAAACTTTTCAGTTAAAGCTGGGTGATGGATTCCTGGACAAATAATAATAGTCAAACTTCAAAACCTCTCTTACTCTGCGTTCTCCGTGTCTCTGTGGTAAAGAAAATAATAATTTTAATTATTTTTACATCTTCCATGTTTAGCGAGGTTGCGAAGAGTATATCTATAGAAATATTACTAATGATGTAGTTCCTGTCGTATCCCCCTGGATAGGATAATATTATATAAGTGAAGAAAAGAATACGGGCATCACACCGATTCTGAACACAGATAGCACTGAGGAAACGATAGTGGTAGCAACACCCGAAAAGTTACAGCATACGCATGAGCATCTACCCAAAGAACAGCGATTAGCTGTATTACTTATGGGTTATGGAGAAGTTGAGAGCTACGAAGATTTTGCAAATTATAACGAACAAGCTTTAAATTTACTGACAGCGAAATTTGCCCCAGTCCCTACTTGGATTTATCCACCTTTGGCTAAACTCTTAGCGATGTTTGACCTGCATGAGTGGGGACATCAGCACCATAATTTTATTTCACCTCATAACGCCATATTTGAACAGCAACGTGCGGGTATAGAAAAGCACTTGCAATCTCATTGGGGTAGTGGCGTCCAAGTTTTTAAAGCGTTTAACTTTTGCGCTCCTTTCTTACCCAATCAAGTTTTAGCCGAAATCAAAAGTCAAGGATTTGACAAAATTCTCATTTACCCTTTACTGGTAGTTGATTCAATTTTTACCAGTGGTATTGCTATTGAACAAGTTAACAAAGCTTTAGCTGAACTTACAGATACCCAAGAAGAACATTGGGTAAAAGGTTTGCGGTATATTCCTTCGTTTTATAACGAACCTGAATATATTGATTTAATGGCGCGTTTAGTTGAAGATAAAATTCACTCCGATTTAAGTACAGCTTACTTACCTTCAGAAATTGGCATTGTGTTGATGAACCACGGTTGTCCTCATAAAGCCAAAGGTTTTACTTCTGGAATTACCGAAAGCCAAATACTGTACGATTTAGTTCGCGATAAGTTAATCAACCGTTACCCACTAATATCTGTTGGTTGGCTCAATCACGATACACCTTTGATTGATTGGACACAACCTAGTGCTGACCAAGCTGCTAAAAACTTGATTCAACTTGGCGCCAAAGCTATAGTATTTATGCCTATCGGGTTTGCAACCGAAAACCATGAAACATTATTAGACGTTCACCATATCATCCACGCATTGGAGAAAAAACATAAGGGTGTAAATTATATCCAAATGCCTTGTGTAAATGATAATGATGACTTCTTAGCAATGGTCGCACATTGGGCAGATAAAAATATTGGTGAGTTACTAGCAACCGAAGCTGTAAGTGTAAACCCTCAACTAGCAGCACATCACCATCACCATCACCATCATTAATTCTCAAATTGTAGAATTGTAGAATTGTAGAATTGTGGCACAAGCATCCTTGCCTGTGAATTGGGTTAAGTCTATTGATAAAAAACCCCTCTCCAAACCTCTCCCCTGCAAGGGGAGAGGCTTTATATTGTAATTTCACTAGCACTCGATAATTTCACATGGCATCAGTTCCCTAAGTGCCTTAAAATTTATCACATCATCCATGTAAATAGAAAAGTACTAGGTATTAATTATTTCACGCAACTTACAACGAAACACTACCAGTCATTACCTGTTCCCCAATTTTCTAAAGGAATTGCTTGCGTAACTTTACCAGTAGAGTCTGGTGTAAATCGAGTACAATCAACCTTTGCCCATCAACATATGCCCACATTCGATACACCTTACCTTGAGGTAAAGGGGTAAATTTTGTAATGCGCGTGGGTGACTTATGACGGCGCCGTAAGCTAGTGTTATATAATTAATAAAAAAAATTCTATGTCAGATAATCAAGATAAACGGGTGCTATCACCAATCATCAAGCCTAAAAAGGATATAGAAGTTATCCCCCCTAGTACACCCACAGAAAAAGATTCTGACAAACCTGGTTCAGAATTATTATTTACAGCAGTAGGTATAATTTCAGGTGTAGTGGAGTTCATAGAAGATACAAGGTCTGCCACCGTCACACTTAGTGGTAATAAATACCCATTATTCTACATACCCAATAATAAAGGTTCAGTAGCTTTTGATGCCCTAAGAAAGCATATAGCTAATACTGGAAATAATAATTATCGTTTAATAGTTTATCCCAAAATAATTCACTTCCCAGGACGAGATAAACCCCATCAAATAGGATTCCAGCTTGTAGCATTTGACTCTGGAAATAATGAAGGGATGTATGGAGAACTAAAAGACCTTCAATTTAAATTAAGTGGTATATGGCAATTTATCCCTGTGTGCCAGACTCCTTGTATTTCTGTTTTCAAAAACTTCACAGAGCAAAGATTAGAATATATAAAAAAATCAGATGTTAGTAAACGGGTTAAGTTCATGAAAGCAAGTCATATTCCTTTATTTTGGAAGGATGCACTTGTACCACCATTTAGATTTAATCCCAAGGCGCCAAAAGAAGAGCAGGGACGACCATACTTTGTTTCTATAATAGCTAAGTTCCTTCCTTACAAAAATGCATTTGGCTTCGAGTCACTTGCTCAAATGCCATTACTTGAGGCGCCGAAGTTTCTTAAAGCTAGTAAGAAAATGAAAGCTGAAGCACTCTCACTGCGTAAAGCGGAAGCGGCGCCGTACTCTGAAGCAACGAAAGAAAATACCCAAGAAGGCAGTAAGTTTGCTATGCCTATTAAACGCAACAAGACGGATTGTAATTGAAGGTGGTGTTGGGGAGGCGCCTGTCATTTTAAATTGTTAATGGTGCGCTCCGGCTATTAGATTGTGATGTTATTTGAGGGTTTATCATGGCATCACAACACCACAGTATAAATATTAAAGTAGTTAAGCTCGGCGCCGTCAGCCTAGGTGTTACCTAATTCTATGTATCGGTTATATAGATACATAGAATTATGGCTTGAGGATTTGTGACTGTGGAATAAATTCTCGATATTACGCTCTGACAACGCACGCAAATAAGGCAAGTCTTCAAAAAGCGTAATTGCAGCAGCGAAGTGTAAAAGTACTTTCATCAATGGCTTTATCCACCACTGTAAGTCCCCATAAATATCAATAAAGAAGTAATGCTCGTTTTGTGTAATTTCAAAGAAACCGGGTTTCTACGCAAATTCCGTCTTTATTACAATATTAATCAAGAAACCCGGTTTCTAAGATTATGCACAAACTACTATTTGACTATTGGATGATTAATGTACTTAGCTGCATTAAGTATAAAATAGTCTGCGCTGCTTTTATACATGAGTGAGGGGACATTACCCTGCCATGACTTGAGAGAAAGATAATTATTATTGCTTCATAGACCTGTGAAAGGAGTGAAACTTTAAAGAAAGTGCTGTTTTTTACCCAGCATAGATATTTATAGTGGAGGATGTAAGAATACGCTGACTAAAATATATTTGTACTTAACTTACTTCTATGCTGTAAGCCCATGAATGTTGTTGTTAATACATTACCCAGAGTTATGAGGGCAGGTGTTTTATATACAACATTAAAAACGTTGTATTGCATACGATAGTAAAACTAACATGAGGTAAACTAGTGATTTCTAACTAAAACGTTTTCTGGCTGCATAGCAATATAGTCATATCTATTTGTTCGTTTTATCTGTTTAGACTGCATGTAAATCCTACACACATACATCTACTAATGACTCAAGATTCTCAACCGAAACTTTTAAACATGGTCGAAATGCCTACTAACTGGCAGTTTCAAGACGACAACGCGCGAATACACTGCTTGAGTCAATTCGCTGCTGCCCATGAAAGTTCATTTGAGTTTGCCGAAGCACTGAAGTACCATCAGCACATCTTAGAAATTGCTGTACAACTAGACGATAAAAGTCAGCAAGAAGTTTCTTTATACAACACAGCAAATTGCTTTCGTCAGTTAAGTAAGTTTAATGAGTCAATTAATTATTTTTCACGTTTGATACAAATAACACGTGAGACGGGAAATCGCTTACTCCAAATTGCAGGATTTTGGGGAGAAGGTACAAGCTACCAAAACCTGGGTCAGTATCAAAAAGCAATTGAGTGCTTCCGACTTCAGCTAACTATTGCTTGCGAAATGAATGAACGCAACTGGGAAAAAAGCGCGCTTTCGTCTCTAGCTAATGCTTATCAGTTTTTGGGAGATTTTCACAAGTCTTTAGAATATGAGCAAAAAGCACTTTCTATCGCACGTCAGCTAAAAGACACTAAGGGTATTGGTGATTCACTCGTTAACCTTGGTAGTGTTTACCTCCAACTGCGTGCTTGGGAAATGGCCATCGGTTTTTGCTCTGAAGCATATGCTATCGCTCACGAGAATGATAATAAAGATTTAATGATGGTTAGTCTTCATAGTTTGGGACAAGCTTATAAAGGGCAAAACTTATATGTGAAGGCTTCATATTTTTTAATAAAAGCACTATCCATTTCTTGCTCGATTGGTGAAAAACGTGTCAAAAGCGCCATTTTACAGGCATTAAGCGATGTTTGCAGTCAAACTAGTCAGTTTAAGCAAGCAATTCAATACAATTTAGAATCTTTAGATATTAGTCGTGAAATTGGCAATCGATATGGTGAGGCTGCTGCTTTATCTCGAATTGCCATTACATACCAAAATCTGGGTAATACAAATAAAGCTTTAACTTTTTATCAACAGTCGCTTTCTATTTTAGAGGAAATCGGCGCCAAGCAAAGTCAACAGCAATTATTTTTTAATATTGGTACTATATATTACCGCGAACGCATGTACGCAAAAGCTATAGGTTTTTTACGCACTGCGTCAATTCTTGCCCAGGAACTCAAAATTAATGCAGAAAGGGCCAAAGTTGAGTTTGTACTTGGCGCCGTTTTCCAAAAACTGCGTCAACATCGTGATGCAATTCATCACTACCGTCAAGCATACCAAATTTATAAAGACTTAGGCGACGAAACACAAGCCGAACATATTTTACAAACTATGTACAAATTAGGCGCCGAATCTGCTTAACTTACATGTTCGTAACATATTATTAAACTTTTAGCTTTATTTGGGTGTATTTATTACTGTATTCTCATAAACGATTAGAAAAATGTGAGACGGATACTAGTGCGTTGCCCCGTCAGTCGTTTTTGGTAATTAGTAGAACTTATGAAGTACTGAATTTTACAGTTATTTGTAGGCGAATATTTTATTTTTATACAAATAATACTTTTAAATTTTAATGTATGCTGCTACAGTTTTAAGCATGTTTCATTAATGTAGTAGGTGATACGATTTTTATGACTCATATAAAATTTTGTAAAAGCTGCCAAACTGGCAACAGTGGATGGTCAGATTTGTTATTGATTGACTAACCAGGCAATTTTATTAATGTATCTACTATTAATGTATCTACGCACGCAATTTACTCTTGTGAGATGCGACCTCAAAACACGCACCACAGAACGCCTGTTAATTAATGAAATTGAGCCGTCATCTTAAAATTCACGATTAAATTTGCACAAACGTTGTTCTGATACGGCGCCTTAAAATTAAAAGGGCAGTCAGGAACGCAAAAAGTAGGTTTATAATGAATTGACGGTTTATTAACTACAGTAATATTTACGATAGTCACGCTACTTACACATGATAGGTCAGTTACTCGCAGGGCATTACAGGGTTATTAAAGTGTTGGGTGAGGGAGGATTTGGACAGACCTATATTGTTGAGGATATTCACCTACCCGGTCATCCGCAGTGTGTCCTCAAGCATCTCAAACCTTCATGTACCGACCCCCAAGTTTTAGAAACATCGAGGAAATTATTTCAACGTGAAGCTTCTTGTCTTCAGCATCTGGGAACTTTTGACCAAATACCTCGATTGTTAGCTTTTTTTGAAGAGAATCAAGAATTTTACCTAATTCTTGAGTTAATTATTGGCCACACTCTTAGTCATGAATTAATTCCTGGGGTCATGTGGACTGAGGGGCAAGTATTGTCTATGCTTCTTGAACTATTAAATATTCTTGAAGTAGTCCATTCGCAAGGTGTGATACATCGTGATATCAAGCCTGATAATATTATTCGTCGTGCATCAGATCAAAAATTAGTTTTGATTGATTTTGGCGCCATTAAGCAAATACGTTCGACAGCAGTGGCATCGCATCAGCAGCGAGTAACTATAACTGTAGGGACTCCTGGCTATATGCCTTCCGAGCAAATTCGACGTTTACCGCGTCCTAGTAGTGATATTTATGCTTTAGGAATGATGGGGATTCAAGCATTAACAGGAGTTAATCCCCGGTCTTTACAAGACGACCCAAACACAGGGGAAACTTTATGGCAACATTTAGTCCCTGTCACACCTGGTTTAGCTGCGGTATTAGACAAAATGACTCGCTATCACTTCAAAGACCGTTACCAAACGGTACAAGAAGTAAAATATGCACTTCAAGAGTTACGAAATCTCGTTGAGGCGCCAACTGTTACAATAAAGGCGCCTTCTCCCACACCACAAACTCATGATTTGCATGAGTTAACGCTCTCGTGGTATGAAAATGGAGAACTAAAAAGTTGTACGATTGAAGAAAATCGCGAAAGCAAAAATCAAGGTCGAATTCGGATTGGACGCGACCCCCAATTGTGTGATGTCGTTATACCCGATGTTTCTGTATCTGGGTTGCACGCTGAAATATTTTTCAACACAGTAAAGCAAAAATTTTACCTGCGAAACTTACGCCAGCAAAATCCCCCAATTGTCGATGGCAACTTGCTATTAGCAGGCGAAATGCCATTAGCGAATAAAAGTAACATCCGTTTAGGTAGACAACAATTGAAGGTAAGCGCGATTACAGTCAAGCAAGTCCTAAACGAAGAACCAGTTAGACCTTCAAATGTAGATATTTCACAAATAACACAAACAACACAAACAACTAATAATGTTATTTCTCATACACCAGAAATATCGAGTCAACCAGTATCAGAACCCATAACCAAAACAGCACCACCGCAAAAACTTGTTTACTCGCACCGCAGTGGTAAGGACGCATCTACAAGAGCAGTTATTTCAGCACCAAAGCGAAAACCTTTAATATTAGGAATGAGTATGGCTGCTGCTATTAGTACAGTTGGTGGTTTCGTTTGTCTTCAAACAGGTAGTGCAGGCAAAAATTATTCTGAGCAGAGTTTTATTTCACAGCAACCAAAGCTCTGTAGGGTCATTACTCCTACAGGAGGTAATTATGCTGCCAAACTTCGTCCCGAACCGCAAACCGAAGTTGGCGCCATCAAGCAATTAAATCCTGGCGAAAAAGTCTTATTTATGAAGGTAAAAGGCGATTTCGTTCAAGTTAGATTAGCTGATGGTACTCAAGGGTGGGTATTTATCGACCAAATGCAGCGCTGCGACACATTACATGGTAAAAGTTGATACCCGTAGAGACGCGATTAATCGCGTCTCTACAATTAATCGTGTCTCCACAATAAAAAAACAATTTTTTGAAATATTTTTTTGAAATGTTATTCGTTTACAGAGTATGATTTTTCCTTGACTGCAAAGTTAATTAGAGTGTTTCGTTGACTTTGCGATTTCAAATATTGCCAGAGTCCACCAACTCAGTAATCATGCAAAAAATCCTTTGTTTTACTACAGCGCTGTCTTGTAGCCTACTCGCACTTGTAAGTGGATGTTCCTCTAACTCGGACTCGAATGCATCTTCAGCATTGAATGGTGTTGTCAATGCAGTGGCGCCAATAAAAAAGCCAATACCCTTAATAGTAGCACCAGAAAACCCTGACCCAGCGACAACTGCAAAAGTTGAGCAATATCTAAAATCCATAGCTCCACTGGGTTCCAATCAACAAACGCATGGAGTTTGGATGCAATCGGGTGATAAGCTTTTAGCAAATCATCAAGGAACCGTCCCAATTACCGCTGCTTCCATATCTAAAGTAGCCACAACACTGGCAACATTAAAGACTTTTGGACCCGACCATGTATTTGTAACGCAAATTGGTACAAATGGAACAATTGAAAATGGTGTATTAAAGGGTGACTTAATAGTTCAAGGGGGTCAAGACCCGTTTTTTGTTTGGGAAGAAGCTATTGGTGTGGGTAATACCCTTAACCAAATGGGTATTAAGCGAGTAACTGGTAATTTAGTACTTGTCGATAAGTTCTATATGAACTTTAGCCGTAGTTCAGATACAGTCGGCAGATTGTTTCAAACAGCTTTAAACAGTCGTCTTTGGAATCGTCAGGTTAACAATATATACGCAACGCTACCAGCAGGTACAGCAAAACCGCAAGTCATAATCAACGGTAAAGTCAAAACAGATGCAACAGTACCTCCAAACTTCAAATTATTAGTACGTCATAACTCTTATCCCGTTGCTGAATTGCTCAAAAAAATGAACAATTATAGCAACAACGCAATGGCTGACATGTTTGCTGATGCAGTAGGAGGCGCCTCAGTAGTATCACAAAAAGCGTCAGAAGCAGCAGAAGTGCCACAAAACGAAATTTATCTTATCAACGGTTCCGGCTTAACCTACGAAAATAAAATATCACCCCGTGCAGCAGTAGGAATGTTTCGAGCCATAGAAAAACATCTTCAACAATACAACATGACAGTTGCCGATGTATTTACAGTCACAGGACAAGATAAAGGAGTATTAGAACAGCGAAAAATTCCCAAATTCTCTGTAGTCAAATCAGGTAGTTTGGATACCGTCAGTGCGCTAGTTGGAGCATTACCCACACAAAACCAAGGCACAGTATGGTTTGCAATAATGAACAAAAGCGGAGACTTAGTTAAATACCGCAAAGAGCAAGACACATTTCTTACCAAAAAAACAACAGAATGGGGTGTAGCTACAGCCTCACCAACCGAACTTTTGCCAAGTCCCGCACGTCAAGCTAAAATATCCACCAGCGAAATAATCACCGTCCAAAAACCATAATCTTGTAGCACAGGCATCCTTGCCTGTGCATTAATGTATTTTTTTACCACAGAGACACAGAGTACACAGAGAGGTCAATAACGTAAACCCATCCTAAAATATAAGTAAGAAATTTTTAGTTTTAGATTATGAGAATAAAAATATCTAACTTAGGAGCTATAGAGCAAGCAGAGATTAACCTAAAACCGCTTACAATATTTGTTGGCGCCAACAGCACAGGAAAAACATGGACTGCCTATACACTAGCATCAATATTTGGTCAGTACGGATTTGACAAATATATAAAAGCATATAATAAAACCCACATTAAATACGAACTATTAGAAAACGCTTTTGACACTTTTCTACAAATAGGAAGTACTCAAATAGATTTAATCGAATTTGCAAATAACTGCGCTGATAAGTATATCAATGATGTATCTAGTTTGGCGCCTGATTGGATACCAGAATATTTAAATACAGAGAGAGCTAACTTCCAAAACCTAAAATTAGATATTGAATTATCAAATTCAAAAATTAATATCATTGATAAAATTAAAAATTATTCTTTAGACAAGCACGTATCATTTGGTTCCCAATTTACCGTAAAAATCATAAAACAGCAAGGAGAAAATGACATTTACTTTTTCATTATTTATGAGGGAGATTCCAAAAAAACTCCTCAAGTATTAGAAAAAGTTTTTAAAGAGATATTCTCTGAAACAATTTTTGAGATAATCCATAAATGCTTATACTCATATACTTATATATTTCCAACTGAGAGAACAGCTTATACAGGCTTTCCATTCGCTTTTAATACAAAAGAAATAAAGCTCAATATCGATAAGCTTATTCAAGACATTGAACAAGAAGATATATCCGAAACAAAAGTCAATCACAACCAAGAAAAAGTATTAATTAAATTAATTAAGCTTCGCGAATTATTAAATGAAAACGCAGATGAACAGAAAACAAGCAAAGATAACAAACCAAGAATTAAAGGAAATGCTGCTATTCAAAGCTTAATAGAAGTTATAGCAAAAGCCTCTACTATAGAAGATATTACCAGAAAACAGCAAGCACAAGAAAACTCAAAAATTCAAGATTATATTGACTTGGCACAAGCGTTAGAACGTAATATATTATACGGCAATATTGAGATTGACTCATCAAAATTGCAAAATGAAATAGTATTTCATCCTTTAAATAATGGCGCCAGTCTTGAAATGCAAGTTTCTTCTTCAATGGTTAAAGAACTCGCACCATTACTTTTATGCCTGAGATACTTAGCAGAACCAAACGATTTGCTTATTATAGATGAGCCAGAGATGAACTTACATCCCGAAGCTCAAGTACACTGTATGTATCCGCCATAAAAACTGCAATTTAAATATTTAAGGCTTAATCGTACATATTTACTAAATTAAGACGTGATACTACTGGAGTAGATAATGATTGCTTTAAAGATTCGATAGTATAAAACTTGGCGCGTATAATTATTCAATAATGCAAATTCTGCATGAAAATAGGGCAGTTGCTCGCTTCGTGAGCTAAACTGGAGAAAAACTGCTGGAGGACGGACTGCAACCGCCCTCGATAGCAGAGGAACGCTAATGTGTAAGTTATCATGATGTTTCTAGAAAAATCTTCCGGGTAAATCCTGAAGTATTTGACAAAGATATCAGTACGTTTCAGTAGTTTTACCGTGGTAATGAGAACGGTAATAGTATTACTTTTCTAGGTATCCTAGATTTGGAAGTGCCTACACTGCATCTGGGTCTATGCCCAAGCTGCGAAGTTTCTCACGTAAACGAGCGTTTTCTTGTTCTGCTTGTTCCGCACGTTGATGTTCAGCTTCCGCGCGTTCGTCACCTGTTGGTAGCAAAATACCATCATTATTCCACCAGCGCAGCCAAGGCAAATTCGCATTCAGGTAATATCCCTGCCAGATACCTAGTTCTACACCCAGTGGTGCAATAGAATAGTGTCCTCTGATGTTGGGTTGCATTCTTTGATACTTTCCTGCAACCAGTTCATAAACTTCAACAGATGCCTTCTTTTCTTCGTAGATGCCATAATACGCTGGGCGAATTACATTTTCATAAATCCAAAACTTTCCATCATATGGAGTTTTATCACGTTCTTCTTCACCATTACCTGAAACAAACTCTAATACTATCAAAGGGGGGATAAATTCCTGATATAGCACGTAAGAACGACGCAGTTCCCCGTTCAATGTTGGTGGTACATTAGGCACATAAAACCAGTCAGGCGCCTCTGCTCCGCGTTCGGGAGGTTGGGTGACTCGCCAGTAAATGCCACAGTCTTGCCCTATACAATATTGCCCATCGGGATGAATTTGTTGCAAACGCGGTTGAATTGAATCGGTAAGTAAAATACTTTGGGGATGCTCCTGAAAGTTCTTCACGAAAGTGCCGTCTTCACATGGTAGCTGTGTGTGATCAGGTAGAGATGTTATTTTGGCTTCGATTACCATTGCATCACCTCATAAAAAATCAAATTTGTTATTGAATGGCGCCGTCGTAAAGACGTTACATGTAACGTCTCTACATGACCACCACATTACATTATTATATTTTAAATATACGTATGTTCTAACCTAATTTATCTATGATACATTGGGCGATACGTTGTGCGGCGCCTGCTCTACCCATTCTTCGCAAACCATTTTCAGCAATTACGTGTAGTTTGTCGGGATAAGCGAAGAAGTGTTGCACTTGTTTACCAATATCAGCAGCTTGTTCAACTAAAATTACCGAATCTCCTAAAAGACGACTTTGGGCTTCGGCGAATCCTTTTGTAAATTGTGGACCCTTACCTGGTATTGTGAATGCTGGTTTACCTAACCCAATAAATTGTTCTGTTGCTGTTCCTGCCATTGCTATTGCCATATCAGCCATATGCAAGCAGTCGTTATAAGCGTTTTGTGTTAAGACGAAGTATGCATTTTTTTGTTTGAATGTCAAAGCTTTATTATCAGAAAATTTGAAAGGTAGTTCTTCTAATGAAATTTGGCGCCAACCCTGTGAAGTCAGAGTATTAGAGAAAATATTACAATCGAGACTCGGAGTAATGGCGCCTAATAGTACCAAGCTTCTAGAAGTATGTGTAGCTGTATCAGCGCGCATTATTTCCAATAACGAAGATACACCAATCATGATTTGCTCCCAGTTTGCATATGCTTCGGGAGCGCGCGAACCGGGTAGTAATGTCACAACTAAGGGACGAATTATCTCTTTGTGTTCTGCGTCAATACTGTAAGTACGGTATGTAGGGAACGACGGTTCTAGTCCATCCATCATTGGGTTGCCTAAGCCAAATGCTCTTACACCCATTTTTTGTAAAATCTCTGTTGTTAATGAGTCTCTAGGAAACACAGCTTTACAACGGCGCCGCGTCATTAACCAGCGCTCCCAAGGATGGTAAATTGAACCTGAAAAGTTTTCCCAGTAGGCGCCTTTATTGTTTCTCTTTAATAATTTAACTTCCGAAAGGCGCACGTAGTATTCAGACTTTGCAGTTCCTACAAATGCATAATTGACACCGCTAAAGAATCCAAACAGCAGCGGAACAATATCACCGACTGCCAAAATAGCACTTTTTTTGCCTAAAGCCTTTTGTGCCTTCACCCATTGCTTCATAGTCTTAATTTGATTCAGCGTTAGCTGTACCAAACCACCCTTAACATCGCGTACCAACTGCTTCGAGTCCATATACACAAACCCACCACTGGGCATTGCTTGTACAGCACCAATAAACTCTATATCAAATTTTTTATATGCATGTCCTTCCCCTACCAACGGGAAAATGGAAATTTGCGGCGAATCTTCTAACTGTAGTAGTTCTTGTACAACCTTACTCGCGATTATATCCTCGCCGTGACCGTTGCTCAATACCAGTAACTGTAGCTGTGAACTCATATTTTAATAATCACTTAAGAAATAGGAAGTGAAAGTGGTGTATGTATTGGAACATTTAGCACTACTTAACTGTCTAATTAAGTTAAGAGGAGAAATGGGGAAGACAAGCATTTCTTTGGTGCTGGAAGTTAGTAGTGTCCCCATTGCTTTACCTCGCTACAACTAACTCCCAGTTAAATCAGGCAAATTTTATGCGAGTTTATAAGGCTGCGATTTTAACACTCGCCAGTGTTTCTACTGGCAATTTTTCTAACCAAGCAATTGCTGCTCCTACTAACCCAAAGGCGCCTGCAAGCACAAATAATAATATAGTAGTGCCAACAATAGAAAGCACTTTGTCGGCAGTACCAGAGACTATTGCTCAACCAGAAACCAATGATTCCCCACAATTCTCCCAGAATACTGGCAGTGTGCAAAGTCGTATTAATAACAATTCGACTGTAGTTATTAAAACTCAGCCAGCTACAAATACAGTAAAAGCACCCATCCCTATTCCTGTTCCCTCAATACAAGCAACTCAAACAAAAGCACCCGTCCCTATTTCTGTTCCCTCAATACAAGCAACTCAAACAAAAGCACCTGTCCCTATTTCTGTTCCCTCAATACAAGCAACTCAAACAAAAGCACCCGTCTCTATTCCTGTTCCTTCAGTCAGAACTAGTGCAAAACCTGCACCTGCACCTACCGTAAAACCAACTGTACAACAACCCATACAAGCACCTATATCAGAAGACCCAAACCTGGTAGTGCCAGCAGTTGATGTACAAATAGTCGGCGCCAGTCAGGAATTACAAGATATTATTCGTCAAACTATTAAAACTAAAGTTGGGGGAGACACAAGTATTGCTCAAACCCAAAAAGATGTTACAGCAATATTAAATACACAATTATTTAGCAGCGCACGTGTAAATAGTACAAGTACACCAACTGGATTAAGAGTTGTGTACCAAGTACAGCCTTTGATTGTACGGTCTATACAGTTATCTGGCGCCAAAGCTTTAACATATCAAGTTGCGCTCGAACAATTAAAAGAACAACTTAATAAAGATATTAGTCCATCAGCTTTACGGCAAACGGTACAAAAAATCAACCAATGGTACAAAGATAATAACTACAGTCTTGCGCGTGTTATCTCGATTCAACCCGACCGACAAGGTATATTAACAGTCAATGTTGGCGAAGGGGTAGTAAGTGACATCAAGTTTAAGTTTGTAAATGACGAGGGTGAAACAGTTGACAGTAAAGGTAAACCCGTAACTGGACGTACAAAAACTGACTTCATCGCTAAACAATTAAAGTTAAAGTCGGGTGACGTATTTAAAGATGATATTGTCCGTCAAGACGTAATGCGTTTATATGGAATGGGTTTATTTGAAAGCGTAAATGTCACACTCGACGGTGATGCAAATAAAACCGATGTAGTTTATTTAGTCAAAGAAATAAGTGCCCGTTCGATAAATTTAGGGGGAAGCTATAACGCTGACCAAGGTATTCTGGGTACACTCAACTACCAAGACCGGAACGTTGGTGGTATAAATGATACTTTAAGTGCAAATGTTCAGGTCGGGCGCCGTGATTTGCTATTCGATAGTACTTTTAACAGTCCTTACCGTGAAACTGAACCCAACCGCATTGGTTACACTATCAACGCTTTTCGTAAAAATGGACTTTCAGACATTTTAAATGGTGATGTCAAGTTAGCGAATGGTGACAGAATCCGTGAGAGCAAAGTTGGTGGTAGCGTCAGCTTTCAACGTCCTATTGATGATTGGAATACTTCATTAGGGTTTAACTACGAACGTGTTAGTACACGCGACCGTGATGGCAAAATTACTCCAAAAGACGAACTCGGTAATTCTTTAACTCGAAGTGGAACGGGTATTGATGACTTAGCGACTGTTTCATTGACAGCTATAAAAGACCGTCGCGACAATCCTCTCAACCCTACTAACGGTTCTATTCTCAAATTCAGCACCGAACAATCTGTTCCTCTGGGTAACGGTAACATCTCGATGAACAAGCTTCAAGCTACTTACAGCCAATTTGTACCTGTCCAACTTTATCAAAGTAAGCAACCTCAAGTTTTCGCCGTTAATCTCCAAGCAGGTACAGTATTAGGTAACTTACCTCCATATGAAGCATTTTCATTAGGTGGTCCAACCTCCGTGCGAGGATATGACGCTGGTAATGTTGGTAGTGGTCGTAGTTACGTATTAGCTTCTGCTGAATATCGTTTTCCAATTATCCAAGCTTTAGGTGGTGTACTTTTTGCTGATTATGCTTCTGATTTAGGTTCTGGAGATACTGTTGTTGGCAACCCTGCTGGAGTACGTGGTAAACCTGGAAGTGGATTTGGTTATGGCGCCGGTGTTCGATTTGATTCTCCTTTAGGGTTATTACGTGCGGACTACGGTTTTAATGACCAAGGTGAAAGTCGTCTTCAAGTTGGAATTGGACAAAGGTTCTAGAGACGAAGTGGTTTCTTGCGTATAAAAACTGGTCAATTTACCTACCACATCTATAATTAAATAGATTTGATAATTAAGAGATACGCGGAGCGCCCAATTTATGACAGGTAAAGGACAAGGTTTTGGATTCGGTTTAGGTAAAATGAAGGAATTGGCTGATGCCTTTAAAAAAGCACAGCAAGTTCAAGAAGGCGCCAAGAAACTCCAAGAAGAGTTGGAAGCAATGTCCATTCAGGGCGAAGCTGGTGGTGGTATGGTTAAAGTAGTTGTTAGCGGCAACCAAGAACCCAAACGGGTTGAAATTTCTCCTGATGCTTTAAATGAAGGAGCAGATGTACTCTCTGACCTAGTTACTGCTGCGATGAAAGACGCTTACAACAAGTCCACAACAACAATGCGTGAGCGGATGGAAGAATTGACTAGCGGTCTGGAATTACCTGGATTTTAGTCTGATAATATACCCGACTTATTTTAGTCGGGTATACAATAATTGATTGTTCGCCATTACCATCAACCATAAAAAAAATCAATTTTCATGACATACAAGCTACTATTTGTCTGCCTTGGTAACATTTGTCGCTCTCCATCAGCAGAAAACATCATGAACCATTTAATTAATGAGAATGGTTTAAGTCATAGTATTGTGTGTGATTCTGCGGGCACCTCAAGTTACCATATTGGCAGCGCACCCGACCGTCGCATGAGCGCTGCTGCTTTTTCAAAATTAGGTTTTAAACTCCAAGGTCGAGCTAGACAGTTTTCTGTGTCTGATTTTGAAGACTTTGACTTGATTTTAGCTATGGATAAAGACAACTACGCTGATATTTTAGCCGTCGATACCTCTTCAAAATATCATCATAAAGTCAAATTAATGTGTGACTTCTGTTCACGACACACCCTTAAAGAAGTCCCCGACCCTTATTATGGTGGTGCCGAAGGATTTAACCAAGTTATTGATTTACTCGTTGATGCCTGTGAGGGTCTACTAAAACACGTAAACACTTACTAACTATATATTTTTCTCTATGATACAAAACGTATCTTTATCGTTACATAACTTATTAATTTTATATTTTCTTTATAAATATGCTCAAAGAGAGTTATCAACTGATAATAGTGTCATAGTATGAAAATTAGGAGTACTATTCCTTTTCAACAGTGATAACTCATAGTGAATTTGATGTCGAATTTGTAAGTCGGGGTTTAGAGTCCATGCCCTTGACAATTCTAGTTGTGGATGATGATTTGGGCACTCGTTTATCTATCAGTGATTTTCTAGAACTATCTGGGTACTCGGTGATTGCTGCTGATGATGGCGAACAGGCTTTAACAATGGTAGAAAGCTACCACCCCGACCTGATAGTCACTGATATTGTAATGCCGCGAATGAATGGTTACGAACTCGTGCGTCGAGTGCGACAACAACCAATGTTCCGTTTATTACCTGTAATATTGCTCACAGCACGGACTAAAACCCAAGAACGAATTTTGGGTTATCAATCTGGATGTGATTTGTACTTACCTAAACCATTTGAACTTGACGAGTTAGCTGCTGCGATTCGTAATTTATTAGAGCGTTCAAAAATTATTCAGTCTGAATATCGTATGCAGCAGTCGGAGGAGTTATACGATTCAAATCAACATACACAATTAGAAAAACCCCAAGAAAAATATCAGTTATTTGAACCTTTAAGCAAGCGAGAACAAGAAGTACTTCTGCTAATTAGCGAAGGACTTTCAAACGCGGAAATGGGCGATAAGATTCATCTTAGCCCACGTACTATTGAAAAATACGTTAGTAGTTTATTTCGGAAAACGGGTACTAATAACCGTGCCCAACTTGTGCGTTTTGCAATTAAACACGGACTTGTAGAATAATTAGGAATTAGGAGTGAGGAGTGAGGAGTGAGGAATTTTAACTCCTAACTCCTAACTCCTAACTCCTAACTTTTATATTTATGCCATTTTAAAATTGCCAATCATTTTAACTTCTGGTTCTAAGGCAATTGACCAATGTTCTTTAACATTGTGTTGGATGTGACGAATAAGATTAAAAATGTCACAAGCACTGGCGCCGCCACAGTTAATAATAAAGTTGGCGTGACGTGGTGCGACTTGTGCTTTACCAATTTGGTAGCCTTTTAAACCCGATTGCTCAATTAACCACCCTGCTGAATATGGTTTGGGATTGCGGAAAACACTACCACAACTCGGTTTATCGTATGGCTGTGTATTTAAACGGTGTTCTTTATGGTGCTTTGTAGTGGCAGTAACTACTGCGGGGTCGGCGCCTGGTTGAAGTTGAAATGTTGCCTGAGTAACAATATTTTTGCCACCCTGAAGCTTGGATGTACGATAGGTGTAACCTAAATCTTCGCTTGTAAAAGTTCTAAGTGTACCGTCTTCACATAAAACTTCAGCACTAACAAAGATATCTGCGATACAACCGTTGTGGGCGCCTGCGTTCATAACGACTGCACCACCAACTGTTCCAGGAATACCTACAGCCCACTCAAATCCTTGAAAACCATGCTCTGCTGCTTGCCAAGCTAAACCAGGAATAGCTTCACCTGCGGCAACTGTAACTAAACCTGTTTCTTCTTCAAAATGACTATGACGCAAATGGCGAGTTCCAATTACCAAACCGGAAATACCACAGTCGCTAACTAACAAATTAGAACCAGCACCCAAAACGGTTACCGGAAGTGACTGTTCATAAGCATACCGAATACTGGCTTCAAGGGCAGTAATATCACGAGGTGCTACATACCATTCTGCGGGACCACCAACACGGTAAGATGTATATCCTGCCAGCGAAACTTTTGGTCTTACAACACAATCAGTTCCAGGTAAATAAATCACTTTATTATCAACTTGAGCCGTTTTTTTACTACTAGCAATAAGTTTCTCACTGTCGCAGATATATGTATCTGCTGAAAAGATTGTCATATTCACCTTCTTAGAATTTTTTTTGAAGCCAATAATACCGTAAATATACGGTTGATAATTTGGAAATAACGAACATGTCTGACCTTAGCTAGGTTAAAAAAGCTACCACTAATAGGTGATGAGCCAGAGTAATTACAGAATATTTACAAAATGTTTTCTGAAATTTTCTGGCATCAAAATTCTATTCAAATAGCTTACTCCCGCTTACGATGTTGCTTGTGCGGGCTGACGCATAGCGGTAATTAGTTCAGGAATTACAGAGTTTAGGTTTCCTGCTCCTAAAAATAGCGCTAAATCACCAGGGCGTAAAGATTTAAGCAAATACTCGTATACTGTGTCTAATGTTGGCTGATAATCAACATGCGAGTTGTGTTTGCTGATTTCTTGTGCTAATTTTTCGCCGCTGACTAGTCCTAAATTTGGTTCGCCTGCACTATATATATCAGTAATTACCGTTAAATCAGCGCTTCGGAAGCTTTCAGCAAATTCATCTAAGAAGGTAAGTGTACGACTGTAGCGATGTGGTTGGAAAATTGCTACTACTCTTTGTCCTGGACGTGCTTGTAAGCGTGCTGCTGCTAAAGTCGCCCGAATTTCGCTAGGGTGATGAGCATAATCATCTATAAAGGTGATACCATCTACTTCACCTCGGAATTCAAAACGGCGCCTAGCACCCTCAAACGTTGCTAAACCTTTGGCAATTTCACCAAATTCTAATCCTAATATTCTACCAACAGCTACTGCTGATAAAGCATTGCTAAGATTATGACGAGATAATAAACGTAAATTCAAAACACCTAAAGCTTTGCCGCGTTCCCAAACTAACGCTCTCGACCCATCCGCGCGATAGTCTACATCTGTAACATAGTAATCGGCGCCTGTATCAGGAAAAAGGCTGTAAGTTACAGTTGGTTTTATACGGTCACGCACTGTTTCACAATCAATACAACCAACTAAAATTTCACAACTGTTAGTAAAAGTTTGGAAAGTATCAATTACCTGCTCTAAAGAATCGTAGTGGTCAGGATGATCAAGTTCTATATTAGTAATAATACCTATATAAGGCGAATGTTTTACGAGTGAACCATCCGACTCATCAGCTTCTGCAACTAAATAGCGACTTTCTCCAAGTCGAGCGTTACCAGACCAAGCTTTGACTTCACCACCTACTAAAATAGTTGGGTCGAGACTTGCTTCAAGTAACATGTAACCAATCATGCTACTAGTTGTAGTTTTACCATGAGTTCCTGCAACTGCAATACTTTCATATTCAGAGATTAGCGCCGCAAGTACATCACTTCGATGGAAAATTGGGCAACCTTTCTCGATTGCTGCTTTGTATTCCAAATTACTTGTATTAATTGCTGTTGAGCATATTACTTGTGGTAGATGCTCATTACTTAAGCTAGATTCAGCGTTTTTGTCGTTTGGCTGAAAGAATTCAAGATTACTTGCTTCTTGCTTACTAAATATATGGGCGCCAATTGCTTCCAATTGATGGGTCATATGATTAGGACGTAAGTCCGAACCCGACACAGGCAGATGACGTTTTGCCAGCACATAAGCAAGTGCAGACATTCCGATTCCGCCAATGCCAATAAAATGGAAAGGTCTACCGCTAAAATCTACTGTTTTCTTCATTACAGAACTCCTCTTACACCACACCACACTAAAAGTACAAATATCACGGGTATCATAACAGGTATTTTACTAGTTACCTCGTAGGCGCGCGATTCACAAAAGCGCAGTTGTGCATTAAACTATATCCTCCTTTACGTCTGGTTTATTGAGAACGATTTTACATGGATTCTTCATGTTTTTCTCTAACTGAATTAATAATATGTTTATTCTGATATTTCCAACACTATCGGGAAACATACGACTGTAAATGCATTCTCCATCTATATGATTGATGAAAGTGAGAAGGCAATTCGCGGACAATCAATAGTAACCGAAGTACCTGAAAACGACCATCCCTTAGTATTTAAAGCGTAGCTCTACATATGTATACTGGTTATAATTACCTTCATCCGCACTCTACACTTCGGCTTTTATACAGCAATAACTTATATAGGAATATAAGCATAAATAAAACTAGCTTAGTACCTCTATATTGTGTAGTAGCTGTTGATACCTCCTGACTCCAGCGTGTTAATACTTAGGGTGTTAAGACTTAGGACGCTCTGACTTTTTTAAGTGCAAACAAGTAAATACTCTTGATATTTACCTTATGAACCCGTGTTCCATTTGTCTGTTGACGCCAAGTGGTGAGAATATAACTTAGAATCAGGCCAATACGCAAGCAAATAATGCAACAACTACATAAATAAGTTAAAATGTTCAGCGTTATTTAAACCAATATACCTGTCTACACCGTTAGATAGAGGTACGTCAAGTCAACAGTGTTACAGAAACCTGGTTTCTACGCAAAATCATTGTTTTCATTACAGTTGTCACAAAGAAACTAGGTTTCTATATTTTTTTTTAAGATTTAACGCTTAATAGTTATAAATACTCCCCCTTTGCGGTATGATTGTGGTCATAAGTAGCATTTTTTAGGCATAAATACAGAGGGCAAGACGCTGTGATTAGAGTTGCAATCAATGGTTTCGGTCGCATTGGACGAAACTTTGCGCGTTGTTGGGTAGGCAGAGAAAACAGCAACATCGAACTTGTTGCGATTAACGATACGTCTGACCCAAAAACGAACGCACACCTTCTCAGGTATGACACGATGCTTGGAAAATTAAGGGGTGCTGAAATTTCTGCTGATGACAACTCAATTATCATCAACGGAAAAACTGTCAAGTGTGTGTCAGACCGCAACCCAGAAAACTTGCCCTGGAAAGAATGGGGAATTGACCTTATTATCGAAGCGACAGGTGTATTCACGGCAAAAGAAGGCGCCATGAAGCACGTCAATGCAGGAGCTAAGAAGGTTTTAATTACTGCCCCAGGCAAAAACGAAGATGGTACATTTGTAATGGGCGTTAATCATCATGATTACGACCACAATAAGCATCACATTATTAGTAATGCTAGCTGTACCACAAACTGTCTGGCGCCAATCGCAAAAGTGTTGAACGAGAAATTCGGCATTATCAAAGGCACCATGACAACCACCCACAGTTATACTGGTGACCAACGCTTGCTTGACGCTTCACACCGCGACCTCAGAAGAGCGCGCGCTGCGGCTATGAATATTGTACCAACTTCAACTGGTGCGGCAAAAGCTGTAGCATTAGTATTGCCAGACTTGAAAGGAAAACTAAACGGTGTAGCACTACGTGTTCCTACACCTAATGTTTCAATGGTTGACTTTGTAGTTCAAGTCGAAAAGCGTACTATTACTGAGGAAGTGAACGAAGCTCTCAAACATGCTTCAGAAAACGATTTAAAAGGTATTCTCGGTTACAGCGACTTACCTTTAGTATCTTCTGACTACCAAGGTACCGATGAATCTTCTATCGTTGACGCTAACCTCACACTCGTTATGGGTAGCGATATGGTAAAAGTCATGGCTTGGTACGATAACGAGTGGGGTTACAGCCAGCGCGTACTCGACTTAGCAGAATTAGTTGCTGCTAAATGGCAATAATTAAATAGAGACGTGATTAATCACGTCTCTACAATAAAGTGTTGAAATCCCCGGTCAAGTGTAAGAACTTGGTCGGGTATTTCTTTTTTATCGTCATGGACTACTACATTTAAGTTGGATGTGATTGTCCCAATAATTGCTGCATTTCTACCAAATTCTTGAACTAATATTTCAGCTTCGAGATATGGTAAGCACAGTACTAATTCAAAATCTTCACCCCCGTATAATACGTATTCTAAAGTTTGTATAGGTGTAAGCCAATTTTTAAAAACTTTGGGCACGGGTATTTTTTGCCACTCTAAAACGGCGCCGACATTACTAGCACGGCAAATTTGTAACACCGCATCCGCGAGTCCGTCACTACTATCCATTCCACTAATTTGGCTAAAGTTAATATCCTTACGTATAGGCAGAATATCGAGACGGGGTTGAGGACGTTGGTGAGCTTTTATTAAAGTTTGTTTATCAGCTTCATTTATATTTTCTCCTATTTCTGGGTATAGTAATAACTCTAAACCCGCACGCGAGGCGCCATGAACACCTGTAACAATAATCGCATCACCGACTCTAGCAGTATTTCGTCGAATAATATTTTGGGGATGTGCTTGTCCAAATGCAGTAATAGAAACAGTTATAACAGGCGCCCGTACTAAATCACCACCGACTATCGAAGCATTATATTGTTGTAAGCACTCAGTCATTCCACAATACAAACGCTCTACCCAATCAACTTCGATATCACCTGGCAAAGCTAAACCAACAGTAATACCTAATGGAGAGGCGCCCATTGCCGCTAAATCAGATAAATTAGCAGCAACAGCACGCCAACCAACATCTTCAGGTGATGTAGTAATTTCACTAAAATGAACGTTATCAACTAATACATCAGTTGTAACTACTAAAGATTGTTCAGGTTCTGTAATTAATACAGCAGCATCATCGCCGATAACATCTGACGGACAAAAACGCTGTAGAATCTTTAAAAGACCTTGCTCCCCAATACCGCGTACTTTCATTTTTTGGAATTAAAATTACTATACATACCCACTTATTAGATGCTATGACTGAAATTCAAACAATTTAGCATCAGATATAATATTGAGTGAACTACAACAAAATAAAGTCTTTATGAGAAGAGATAAGTTGACGAGTAATGAAAGTTAAAGAAATTATACAAGCTATTTGTATTAACTAGGTTCTATTTAGATTTCCGACTTATTGAATAAGTCGGAAATCTTGTTCATAAGGAAATCCCAAACCAAAAAGATAAAAAAATTACGCTGTTGGTTCAACTAAATTTTCTAAACCATCAATAACTTTTGCCGATTCAATTTTATCACCAGCTTTGAGTTCGTCTAAAACTTCCTTACCTTCGGTGACATAACCAAAAATGGCATAACGACCATCTAACAAATTACGTCCAGCAGGTGTTAACTCTGGTTCAAACAAAAAGAAGAAAATTTGCGACGAACCACCATTGACATCACGCTCTGGACGTGCTAGAGCTAAGGCGCCAAACGAAGAGAAAGGTAATACAGGCATATCTGTATAGCGACCAGCTTCTTCTAAAGTAGTACCATAAGTAGGCGCCTTATCACCTTCTACCAAAACTTCAAACGGAACCGCGCGGTATTTCTTAGTTTTAGGGTCAATAAAACCATCAGCATCTTTGGGTTTACCAGTTTGAAGAACATAAGACTCTTCAGAACGAGTAAATTCCAAACCGTTATAAAAACCACGTTGAACCAAATCAACAAAATTACCAGCAGTTACAGGTGCGCTATAACCGTCAACTTCAACCGTCATATCACCCTTATTCGTCTGAATCGCTATTTTCGCGTGACCCTTGAGTTGAGGCAAATTACTATATTCGCTAGGAACTTCGTAAGGGAACGCTTTTACCATCAGTTGTTCTAAATCACCGACTAAATCTAGAACAGCAGCACGTTCTTCACGAACCTTTTCTTTATCTTTAACTTCTGCAACAGCACGGAGCGATTCAACTTTTGTTTTGATTTGCTCAATTAACTGCTGTGCTTCAGCTTGACCGGAAGCAGGAACCGCAGCGAGAATTTTATCAGGCTTATCAAGAACACGCGATGCTTTCTTTACATCATTATTAACTGCACTCCAACGCTTGTTAGCACGTAGCTGGTTAGAGATATCTTCTATACTTTTTTGCAATTCACGAACAGGTTTATTATCGATAGGCAGTGCGTAACGTAACAGCGCTTTACCGTCAGTAATGGCATTTCCTGCTGGCAGCGCAGCATAACTAGGGGGAGTCCACCCAGTAGTAATACCTAAAATTAAAGTTAGCGACAGCACTAATTTTAGGCTGCCCTTCAGTTTGGTTTTTAATAAATCGAACATGGAGACTACTCAACGAGCGCATTAATTTTCTCAACTGGGTGTTACCCATAAACAATCTTCCCACAGACGCGATACCCAAGCGTCTCTACAATTGGAATAACGATTTAAAAATCTTGCTGCGATGGCGCCATGTTTAGATAATTTTTACCTCCTAATCTGATTACAGCTTAATTTTTTATGATACTGATATATTTTTATTTTTCAATTTATAGTAATAATATATTATAATAGTTAGTCTCCAAAGTGAGAACATAAAGGCACTGGCTTGACTATGGTTGCCGTTCAATATCAAACTTATACTGTAGAAGAGTTTTATAACCTGGACTTGCCCGAAGGTCAGGAGTATGAACTGGTAAATGGAATTGTTACACCAATGTCTGAACCTTCAGGAGAACACGAAAATCTCAGGTCTGAATTACTTGTAGAACTACGTTTAGAAAGTAGACGCTCACAACTTAGGTTACTGGTGCATCCTAAACCGGTGTTGGAACTAGGGCCAAGAGACACTCGCAAACCTGATTTAATCGCTATTGACCGAGACTCCTGGAACCAACAAACTTCAAGTGAAGCTATATTAAAACAAGCTCCTAGTGTTGTAATTGAGATTGTCAGCAGTAATTGGGAAGAGGATTATCGTAACAAACCCCTCTGGTATGCTGCCTTTGGAGTAAGCGAGTTATGGATTATTGACCCCTTGTTCACTATTGCCCGTTATCCAAAACGCAAAAATCCTAAAATTCAAGAACCGACCATCTCTATCGGTAAACTGGTTCCTTCACGCAGTATTTTAATTGAGCGAGAATACGAATTTGAAAGTTTTACAGGTAAAGATTCTATTAAATCGCAGTTCTTTCCAAATTTAAATTTAACTGTAGAGCAAATTATTGCATTCGGCGCCGGAATGTAGAGACGCTCACCTGGTTTATAATCGTGTCGTTTGATAGATAAATTTTCTTGTGGGGTGACTTTGATTGCCCGCCCAGATATTTGGTGCCCATATTAAGAACGGGCAAGGATGCCCATTCCACTAATTTAGAATGCCCATTTCACTAATTTAGCCTAAAGAAAGAAGCGCGCGGTATAAAAATTGAGTAATGTGAGGCTGGTTGGTTAAAGTTAAGGATAAAAGTCTGTGGTTCCAATTCGCGATAATAATCCCACGACAATCACCCCATATGTAACTTTTGGGCTGATTGCGATTAATGTTTTAGCTTTTATATATGAGTCGAGTCTCCCTCCTCAGTATTTGGATGGGTTTATGCATTTATTCGCGGTTGTTCCACGCGAGTTAAGTTTGAGTTTTGGTGGAGCGACAATTAATCAGCCTATACCTGAGTGGAGTACTTTGATTACTTCTCAATTTCTACATGGGGGTATATTGCATTTGGGCGGAAATATGCTGTTCCTGTGGATTTTTGGTAATAACGTCGAAGATAAGCTTGGTCATATTAAGTATTTAATTTTTTACTTAGCATGTGGGGTTTTGGCGTCGCTGACTCAGTGGTATTTTGCCCAAGGTTCAAATATTCCGAATTTAGGAGCAAGCGGCGCCATTGCTGGAGTTATGGGCGCCTACATTCTACGTTTTCCTCAAGCTGAAATTCTTGGTGTTGTACCTTTAGGTATATTTTTCCCGACTTTTAGAGTACCTGCGTACTTTTTCTTAGGATTTTGGTTCTTGCAACAGGGATTTTATGGTGTGGCAAGTCTGGAAACAACTACTAATATAGGTATGGAAAGCGGTGGTATTGCATATTGGGCACATGCTGGTGGTTTTGTGTTCGGCGCCATTCTTGGGCCATTGTTAGGTTTGTTTAGCGATAAAAGAGCAGAAGAAGAATATTTTTACCGACAGTAACATTGTAGAGACGCGATATATCGCGTCTTTACATCGCGTCTTTACATCGCGTCTTTACATCGCGTCTTTACATCGCGTCTTTACATCGCGTCTTTACATCGCGTCTCTACATCGCGTCTCTACATCGCGTCTATGTTCTTCCTACTAAAGAAGCGACGACGGTAGTTAATTCTGCTGCTTCAATTGGTTTTGGAAGGTGTAATTGAAAACCTTCTCTAATTGCGCGTAATCGGTCTTCTGTACGAGCATAAGCTGTAAGTGCTGCGGCAGGTATGTTTCCTCCAGCGTTGGATGGTAACTCACGAATTTTACGGATTAGCGCGTATCCATCTTCACCAGGCATTCCTATATCGCTGACTATTACATCTGGTTTACACTGAGATATTAATTCAAGTGCTTCAGTTACAGAAGCAGCAGCTTGTACTTGTGCATAAGATTGTTCGAGAACAGTTACTACAAAGTTGCGGGTATCAGCTTCATCATCCACAACTAGTACACGTATCCCTTCGAGTGAGGGTAAAAAGCTGAATGCTGAAGAAGGTGTATTTGAAGAGGATATGATGTCTAATGAAGTTGTTTGAATCTGCTCATTACTCAACAGTGGTAGTTTAACTGTGAATGTGGCGCCCAATCCTTCTCCTTGACTTTCAACTGCGACGTTACCACCGTGAAGTTCTACTAAATGTTTGACTATTGCTAAACCTAAACCTAAACCCCCATGTGTTCTTGTACTCGAACTGTCTGCTTGTCGAAAACGGTCGAACACATAAGGAATAAAATCAGGTTGAATACCAATACCGTTATCTTTGACTTGAATTAAGACTTGCTCTAAGGCGCCGCAATGCTCACAATTGACTGTTGATAATCTAATTAATTTAATTTCGACTTCTCCTCCAACTCCCGTAAATTTAATCGCGTTGGATAGTAAATTCCAAGTTACCTGCTGTAAACGCTCTGCATCACCTTTAACGAAAAGTTTAGAATCCTGAATTGTAAATATTACTTGTATGTGTTTTGCTTCTGCTGCAGTACGCACTGTCTCAATGGCTGCTTCTACAATTGGTACAATATTACACGGTGCGACATTGAGCCGTAATTTACCACGGATGATACGCGAAATATCAAGCAAATCTTCAATTAGTTGCTTTTGAGCGCGTGCATTACGTTCAATTGTTAAGAGCGCTTGTGCTTTTTTTGTGGGGTCAAGATTTGGGCGCCCAAGAAGTA
The DNA here is from genome assembly GCF_003991905.1 of Dulcicalothrix desertica PCC 7102. Classification (GTDB taxonomy): domain Bacteria; phylum Cyanobacteriota; class Cyanobacteriia; order Cyanobacteriales; family Nostocaceae; genus Dulcicalothrix; species Dulcicalothrix desertica. Next base: position 260,445 of record NZ_RSCL01000006.1, read on the forward strand.
ACTGTGACCAGCCTAATATAGAATTTAGGGGTGAGCGTAATTCATGCGACAAAATAGCCAAAAATTCATCTTTCATCCGGTTTGCATCGCGCAGTTGGTCAGCTTGCTGCTGTAATGAACCAAGCAAACGTGAACGTTCTATGGCAATAGCAATTTGGTCACACACTGCTTGCATCATGCCAATTTCGTTTTGGCTAAATTTAGTACGCGAACGACTGCCAAAACCTAGCGTTCCATATAATTGCCCCTGAGCTATTAATGGATAACTAGCAAAAGCTGTAATTTCTAAATCTCGAATCAATTCAGTTTTAGGGTTAGTACTATTCTGTACATCTTCTAGGGCGATAAATTGACGTTCGGCAGCAACAGTTCCACATATCGCTTCATTAAAATGTAATACATTAATATTTGTTGCGACTGTTTCTGTAACACCACTATACGAAGCTAAATGTAACTTCTGTTTGGGTTCATCAACTAAATAATTAAAGTAACAATCTAAACCTATTTGTTCTGATAGCTTGTGGAAAACACTGTGGAGTAATGCTATTGGTTGTTGACTCGATAACAAATCGCTCGCAGTTCCAAAAAGCAGTTGAAGGCGCTTGTAACCTAAAGACAAAGCTTTTTCGACTTCTTTGCGCTTACTAATATCTTGAAACATTAACACGCAAGTTGCAGGGCGCCCATACATTTCGCTTAATGTATCAGCAAATATCAGTAATGAACGAATTTCACCATTGGGATTATGCCAGTCAATTTCGACACCATCCAACCTTTCGCCACGTGCAACTCTTACACCCGGCATTTGTTCGTCTGGAATACGCTGCCCTGTGGAATCTGTACAATAATAAACTGTATGATATTCTTCGGCTGATTTGCCTTTAGGAAATTCACCCCCAGCAATTTCATCGGCTGCACGGTTAGCAAAAATAACTTTGGCAGTTTTTGGTTCAATCAAAAGTAAAGGCGCCGGCATTAAATTAAGTAAATATTCAAGCCAGTTTTGCTGATTACGAAGCGTAATTTCGACTTGTTTACTCGCAGTAATATCATTATTAATCGCAAGAATTTGATGAAGTTCGCCATTTTCTTTCAAAATCGGCACATATTTTATTAACGTAGTAAATGTTCCACAGTTAGGTAAAGTTACCGTTGCTTCTGTAGTTTGTGTCGTCAGAGTTTGCTGTGCTTGTATCAGCGCTTTTAAATAAGTATCTGTAACAGTAGATGGAAAAATTTCTTCATCAGTTTTTCCTATAACTTCTTCGCTCTTATTATTCGTGAGTCGCAGTGCAGCGGCATTAACAAACTCTAGTTTTCTTTGCGCGTCATAAATAACAAACATGTCAGGAATATTATCTACAGCTAAACGGAAGCGTTCTTCGCTTTTTTGCAATGCAGCTTCAACTTGCTTACGCTCACTCAAATCAAGAATAAAGGCTACTAACTCCTCACGTTTTTCTCCTGTCAACGTATAACCCACCAATATTGGAATCCGAGTTCCATCTTTACGAATCAGCTCTTTTTCATAAGGCTTGCAAATGCCATACTTTTTAGCTTCGGCAATGCGTTCTGTTTCTAAATCTATATATTCGGGTGGTGTAATATCAATCCAACGAATTCTTAGAGCTTTTAAATCTTCGCGCTCGTAATCAATCATCCGTAAAAACTCATCATTGGCAAGACTAACGTTACCGTATATATCACCAAACAGAATTCCAATTATATTCGATTCAAAAAAACTTTGAAGTTTTTGTTCATTTGCATTCAACGCCGCTTGCACCCAATCTCGCTGACGACTTAGTTTCTCGATACTTGCTGCGCTGCGCCATATAATAATGGTGAAAATTACAACTAAAACAATTGCATAAAGTCCAAACGCAAACCCTGCGTCAAAAACCCCAGCGCGTATTCCCCTATATACCCACCATCCAAGAATGAGTGGAACTACAACAGCAGCTAGCAGTAACCGCCTTACTAAATACCCAGCGTAGCTATCGCTTGTGATTAATCGCATCAATCTCTTGCTCCGAAGCTAGCACACAGTATACCCACACACAGCACAAATAACGTGAATGCGGTAATCATCGATGCCATCATACTTGTATAGAAAGTAACAAGAGCAAAATGGCTTACATCATACAAATTGTGAATTATCTATCTTTTACTCCTTTTTACATTTAAATTGAGACAAAAAGTGTTAGAGCGATGACATACCAATACAAAATCAAGCAAAAAGCTGTATTTGCTTCGATTACGAAAAAATTATAAACCCAATCAAAATCATAATTACATTTGCTTTTATTACGAATACCATGTACTTAATCAGTATTCTATTTGATAGATTGACTTTTTTTACATCTACCAATGTGCATATTTTGCAGATGTGTATTCTGGTTTACTATTTTAACGACAAGCAATAAAACAGATTTTTAGTAATCTAATTCTTTCCTCATCTATAACTTTGATATAGACTTTCATAGAAAAAATCTATACGAAGATAGATTTAAACGGTAAAGATACTATCTTTGGAATAAAATTACGTTTAATTTCATCAAAACTTTATTAAAACTTAAAATAATCTAAACCGTGCGAGTAGCGTAAGTAGTGTATCAGGGAGTATTTTATTTAATTCCTTGCTGTCTTTAAATTGCAAAATTTGTGTCGTCGGTAAATCGAAAGGAAATTGACCTGGTAAATCTTCACGCTGCATGTTCGCTAAGAGAATATGCTCAGTTCGCTTAGAAGTTATTGCGTAACCAGTTTCAATACTAACATTTGGACTTGGAATCACTACAGGCGCCTCACCATCAAAGCGGGCAATAGGAGTAATATCAGCAATAAATAACATACTTTTGCGAATTTTTCGCATCATTGTGCGGTTGAGACGCATAGGAGCATCTTTAGAGCGGTAAGACTCAGCTAAAGTCAAAGGAACACGCGATTTTTTATTAAATTTTTCTAAACTTTGCTGCAAAGACTCCCGTAAAGCTTCACTAGCAGTCGGGTACTCAGTTTGATGACACAAAAAGATAGTTGGTTCTAACTGCGATAACAAAGCTTGCTTAGTAAAATAAATTTCGTGGCTAATTAAATCAATATTCGCCACAACATACCCACCACTACCTTCTATATAAAACTCAATATTCTCACCTTCGAGGTAGCGACCGAACCAGGTAGAGTTTCTCACATCTTCAATATCATCTAAAAAATCGGCTCGTAAAGCTGATTTTAAAAGGCTCTTTTTACTAAGGCGAATATCGTGGGGACGCTTTTCCAACTCTGGAATTGGCTCGTAATCTTGAAGATACCACGCCCTGAGAGCAATTATGGACATAACGCAGAAACCGGGTTTCTTAGTTTATATATTGTAATAGTAACAGGGATTTTGCCTAGAAACCCGGTTTCTTGGGTTTCTTAACCAATATTTTAATAATAACAGGAATTTTGCCTAGAAACCCGGTTTCTTGGCACAAAAAACAACAACACCCAGCATTGCCGTGATTGAATCTTTCCTCTACTACGTTCAGTTTAGCCAGGGATGTGCTATACCATTCACTTTCCACTTGATTAATTATCAAACGCAATCAAGAAGTGATGAGAAGTAAGCGACAGTGCCCCCTGTGGTGCTATTTTGAGGAAATATCACACGTACAAAGTGGGTGTTGTTGTTTTTTCGGACGAGACAGATGTGTATTCAACAGCGTCTTTACCTCTTTTACTACTAACCATAGCTGTTTATCTGCCAGGGAAGCTTTTTATTAGCTTCAATTATTAGATTATCACCACCTTATATCAATGAACGAAATAGTAATTTTTCTTTACCGTTACATTTCGTATAAATTATGTAGCATAACTACCAAACAATTGCTATATAAAAGTTTTGGGGTTGATCACTAGTTGATATTTCTCCTTGTACTATACAACTTTATTGAGTAAATACTCATCATATTTTAAGTTTTGAAAACAGATTCGACTTTACATACAACCACAAGTACCTTGTCGTTTAGCATGAATATTCTTCATGTGCTTCTTGACTGTATTTAAACTTATGTAAAGCTGTTCACTAATTTGCTTGTAAGTTGAGTGTGCCCGATAGAGACACCAAATTTCTGTCTCTCGCTGTGTCAAATCAAATTTTTTTGCTTCTGCGATAGCTACATTTTTGATTGATTCGTAACGATTCTCAATAGTGACGAGCAAGTATCGAAAGTCGTATTTGTCCATATTTAGCCATCGTACTCTCACACGAAAAACTTCTGAACTATTTAGTGCTATTTCATCAGAAACAACTAACTTATCTTCGTATAAGCTATATTCAATCAATGATTTACACAAAGTATGCACAAAATTCAATAGCGTTTTTGCACTGTCACGATTTTGAGCTACTTTGCGGTAAATATTATACGCATTAGAATTAGCGTGAATCAGTTCTCCAAACTCGGTAAAAATTAAAATACTATCTTGTAATCCATCCAACACATTATGCCAAAAACCCTTCTGGCAACTGCATTCACGTTTGCTGGGCTGTTGTAATATAAAATTTTCGACACACTTATCACTTATGGTTATCATAATTTTTCATCAATAATTACTAATTATTTGAATCATCAACTGTGATACCTTGTATCAAAATTAATTAATTCTACTTACGTGTAATTTAGATACAACATTACGAATTTGCATTTCGGATAACTCTGTAGTAATCAGTCAAGCAATCAACATCATAGATTTTGAACACGTGTATATTACACCAATTTAAGACAGGCGCCCCCACCAGGGTAAAATCCCCTCTAACTCCCTTTCCCCATACCAGCGGCAGAGTATACAACAAATTTGATCAAGTTAAAATAGTTTACATAACTTAATCAAACTTCCACCGTTAACAACAAATGTTACCAAAGCTAGATTCTGAAACTATAGACCGTGTAGTCGAAATGGCATGGGAAGACCGAACTCCCTTTGAAGCGATAGAAATACAGTTCGGTTTGCAAGAAAAGCAAGTAATTGAACTAATGCGTCGTGAAATGAAAGCTTCGAGCTTCCGAATGTGGCGTGAGCGTGTAACCGGACGCAATACTAAGCATCTACAAAAGCGTGATTTTTTCTCAGGTCGTTTCAAGTCAGATAATCAAAAAACTTAGTTTTGTCATGCCATAACAAACGTTTTGTCATGTCATGCTGAACGTAGTGAAGCATCTCAGAACAATTGAACCTGAGATTCTTCGCTGCGCTCAGAATGACAATTTAGTCCCTAATGACAATTTAGTCCCTAATGACAATTTAGTCCCTGATGGCAATTTAGTCCCTGATGGCAATTTACTCTTAGTGAAAAAATACAAAAAAGTTTTAATTTTTAGGAAAATTTCGTTTATTAGCACCCGGTTGCTGTTGCTGCTGCTGTATTTTTATTAACTCGTTATAAAGTTGCTGTTGTAAACCTTCACTTTTTTGTATTTCTAGTGTCATCTCATTAAAACGGTCGATGCTTAAACCATTTGATTCGACAATTTTTTGTGAACGATTACAATAATCAATCGCAATGTTTTTTGCCCTTCCTGGAAGCGCATTAAAGCTATTAGGGTCATTGCATACTATTTTGGGAACGTTATCACTATTACCCATACTTTTTTTGATTTCATCAAATGCTATCTGCCTTCCTGCCTCCATTCCCAAGACTGATTTGGCGTAGTTAACTATTTCTGTTCCGCTAATAGGTGGATTTTGAGCGTATGCTTTTGTACCAGGTGTAAATGTACTAAAAAATATAGTCACTGCGGTCAAGCTACTTACAATTAAAGACTGACGTAGCATTCGCGCATTTCGTTGTTTTAATAGGGGATAGTGTAATTTCAACATGAGTATGTGAGAAATAACTACAGTACGTTTGTGTTAATCACAATGAATAATTTTACGAACCAGAAGTTCCACAGATACCTATATAAATTTAAAGTTAATCAATTTATTCAATTTGCTTGACACAATCGGCAAAGTTCTATGACTTTGGTTTGGAATGTTGGTAGTTCTGCGGCGCCTTGCTTTAAACTTACTTCTAATTCAAGAAGTAAGGGTAACGTAGAAACTAGTCGCGAGAGTGAGAGCGATTTTACTTCTTGTTGTAAAAAATAAATTCGCTTTGGATTACCAACTTCACACGATGAAGCAATTTCTTGTTGATTTCGTTCACCACTTTCAATCATCATTTTTATACATAGCCAGGTACGGAATTGACCGATTAGTGTAGCTACAATCTTTAAACTCGGTTCAGAAGCTGCAAGCAGTTCACTAATTAAAGTTAATGCCTTATCTGTGTCACCTTTTCTAATCGCAGCTGCTAATTGCAGGCTATTTTGAGTTGTATTTCTAACTAAAGACAAAACCACATCTTCATCTTGTGATTTGTCGCTACCATTTGAATAAAGCCGTATTTTCTCTAACTCATTATATAAGAGCCGTGTATCGTTGCCTACAGATGAAGCTAGCATGGATGCTGCGTTTGCTGTAATTGTTACACCAACATTACGAGCAGCTTCCTTTACTGCCCTTTCCAGCCCTTCAGCATCCCACGGTGAAATCAGTGCAAACGATTTAATGGTAGCAAATTGCTTCAGTAATTTTGTTGACTTCACACGTTCATCTGGTTTGTTACGAAATGTTAACAATAAATACGAAGTTTCGGGAATTACTGATACTGTTCGCTGTAATTCTGCTAACACATTATCTGGGCATTGAGTACATACACTAGTATTGACAAGCCATACTAAACGGTTGCCGGCGCCAAAGGGTGGTGTCATTGCTTGATTTAAACCGTCTATAATGGCGTTTGGCTGCTCTGGAGTAATGGCTGTGTAATTAAAACTAGTCCAAAGTGGGTCAAGGATTTTGTCGCGCAATTCCACAACGGCTTTTTCCAAGGCAAAGTCATCTTCACCCCAATACACATAAACTGGCATATCTTAATTTTTTAGTATTTTAAATTAATTATAAATTTTGTGGCGTAGTGCGCGTGTGGTGCAGCATTATAGGAACTCGGTTAGTTAAATAAAGGTCTAGTGTAAAACCTAACTTCATAATTAAAATAAATAACTTGTAGCAGTGCAATAGTTAATCAAAAAAACCAGGTAATCATTAATAAATTATGAAATTCAGCGAAATTATTGAAAAACTCGGTGATGGCGCCCTTACCAACAGTTATACCTCAAATAAAGACCATAATCCTGAAATAGTAGGTGTTGCTGCGGTTGCGGAAGCAGTCAGTGGTACCCTGAGCTATATTGAAGGCGCCAAATTTGCGACGATGGTGACTACAACTCAGGCTAGTGCATTAATTCTACCGCAAGATGAAACCTTACAAGCACAAGCAACAGAACGTGGCATAGTTTGGATTGCTGCCCGTGAACCGCGATTAATGTTTGCCCAAACGATAAAGCTATTCTATCAACCTTGGCACCCTATTGCCTCCATACATCCAAGTGCGGTAATTGACCCAACTGCAAAAATTGGCAGTAATGTCTACATTGGCGCCCATGTAGTAATTGAGCAAAATGTAGAAATAGGCGACGAAGTGTGTATTCATCCCAACGTCGTTATATATCCTGATGTTAAAATTGGTAATAACACAGTACTACATGCCAATTGCACAATCCACGAACGTTCGCAAATCGGTAATAATTGTGTAATTCATAGCGGTGTAGTAATTGGCGCCGAGGGATTTGGATTTGTGCCAACAGCAACAGGTTGGTTTAAAATCGAACAATCTGGATGTACTATTTTAGAAGAGAATGTAGAAGTCGGCTGTAACTCAGCAATTGACCGTCCGGCTGTAGGTGAAACCCGCATAGGTCGTAGTACCATAATTGACAACTTAGTCCAAATAGGTCACGGGTGTAAAGTTGGTATTGGTTGCGCGATAGCAGGACAAACAGGACTTGCCGGTGGTGTAGAAATTGGCAACCGCGTCATTTTAGCAGGACAAACAGGAATTGCCAACGAATCCAAAATTGGTGACGGCGCCGTAGTTGCAGCAAAAGCAGGAGTTCATAATGATATCCCAGGTGGTGAAACATATTGTGGAAATCCAGCAATGCCATATAAACAGTTTTTGAAAGTGTCGGCAATTTTAAAGCGACTGCCCGAAATGTATCAAACACTAAAACAATTACAAAATCAAATTGCCCAAAAATAAGGAAAAATGGGAAAGGTTTATTCCTTCCCTTGGACAAACTTAACTATGCTACCAGTCTCGGAGAAACAAACCGTTTGCACCTACACACGCGATGGAATTCGTCTCGATGCTGATATTTACCGTCCCGATGCCGACGGTGAATTTCCTGTACTATTAATGCGTCAACCTTATGGACGTGCTATTGCATCAACGGTAGTTTACGCACATCCAAGCTGGTACGCTGCACAAGGGTATATTGTAGTTATTCAAGATGTACGGGGACGGGGTACTTCGGAAGGTGAGTTTAAGTTATTTGCTTATGAAATTAATGACGGAGAAGATTCTGTCAACTGGGCAGCTAATCTACCAGGTAGTAATGGCAACGTAGGCATGTACGGGTTTTCCTATCAAGGAATGACACAATTATATGCAGCGTCAGCAAAACCATCTGCACTCAAGGCAATTTGTCCAGCAATGATTGGCTACGATTTATACAGTGACTGGGCATATGAAGGCGGCGCCTTTTGTTTACAAACAAATCTTGCTTGGGCTATTCAACTATCAGCAGAAACCGCACGCTTACAAAAAGTAGAACGCGCATACCAAGCATTATCAGGCGCCGCACGTAACCTACCCTTACACGATGCAATTCCCAACTATCCAGAAGTATTAAAATTTTATGCCGTAGATTCTTATTATCATGACTGGGTAACACGACCTGCATCAGATAAGTACTGGCAAGAACTTTCTCCAAAAACCCACCTTAAAAATATAGACATACCAATGTTTCATATTGGTGGGTGGTTTGATACATATTTACGCGGCACATTAAACCTATATCAAGATATTGTCGCACGCAGTCAACACCGTCAACAGTTACTAGTAGGCCCGTGGGCACATATACCTTGGGGACGAAAAGTAGGCGCCGTAGACTTTGGTATAAATGCTATTAGTTCAGTAGATAAAATGCAAATAGCATGGTTTGACCAATATTTAAAAGGTGAAGATACAGGTTTATTAAACTTGCCCCCAGTTTGGTTATTTGAAATGGGGAGTAATATATGGCAAAATTTCGCTAACTTCCCATCATCACAGAATAAATCATACTTTTTCTCAAGTAACGGACTCGCCAGCATTCAACAAGACGATGGTAAATTAAGCTTAAATTCTGAGAATGAGAATACATCTGATATTATCGTTCATGACCCTTGGCGCCCAGTTCCATCATTAGGTGGTCACGCAGGAATTCCAGCAGGTATGTTCGATAGGTCACACATTGACTGTCGTACCGATGTTTTAACCTATACAACAGAAACCCTGACAGAAAACCTACATATTACAGGTAACGTCATAGTAGAAATTTATTGTTTTGCCGATAAACCCAACTTTGATTTATGTGCCGTACTTTCTGAAGTTTATCCTTCGGGACGAGTGTACAATATTACTCAAGGTTATTTAAATTGTTTAGAAGGCGCCTGTCTTCAACTTAGAAAAATTAACTTACAACCAACTTGCGCGCGCATACAACAAGGTAACGCATTAAGATTAAGCATAAGTGCAGCTTGCTTCCCCGCTTACACAATGAACGCAGGAACAGGTGAAGAAATAAGCAAACAAAGGTCAATTAATACCCAAATTATCACCTTAACAATAATAACTGGCAGTAATCCAGCATCAAAAATAATTCTACCCATATTAAACTAAACTCTTGTGGAACAGGCATCCCTGCCTGTCTCTTAATTGGAAGCTCCTATAATTGAAACTCATGGTTAATTAATTTAAAATAAAAAAGAAGAGTTGAAGAATGATTATGCCAAAACAGTTTCATCTCATGAAGCAACTAGAGGAAACTGCGGGATTAATTTTTGCTAAATACATTGAGGATAGACTACAGAATGCTTATAATGGTTAAACGTGACAGTTTATCCCGAAAAATCTACAGGTGTAACGTAATAACCACCGTATGCGTCCATATAACGGAGAATCGAAGTTCCAAACTGATCGTAACTAACTTGGTTGTTTAGCAGCAGGTTAGCTACTCCACCAGAACCACGTAAGTGGGCGCCTGCTAAAATCCCAGAAAGGCTGATAGTAATTGTTTTAGAAGTTCCTCTATCTGTAAATGTTTTTTGTTTGCCTAAATAATCATTTATTGACTGTCCTTTTGCTGCCAGCTTTTTGTTGACACGCTGCCAGTTGAGGTTAAAAGCCTCACGAATAGCAATTTCTTGAACTTGGGGAGAATTTTGGAATTGCTCTTTACTATTAATACCATTCTTTCCTGTCCAACTACCTTGCCAATAATTCTTGTCGGCGCCAGTACCAAAGAAAGTAGTTGCTTGGTAATAACCAAGGTCAATTAATAACGGTTCTCCAAATTGATATTTACCGATAAAACCCAATGAATTTTCTGCCTTGTATTGATTTGGGTTACCTGATGGAAAACCAGATTCAAATGCTCCTAAAGCTTCCAGCATTTGATTAAAATTTCCCTTACCAACAGCAGGCGCCTGATTTAAATTAAACTCCGTTTTAGATGTATAACCAGGAATGCAAATTTGCTGATCAGGCTTAAGGAGAGCAACTTCTGCATCTGTAAACATGCTACCATCTAGTTTCCTAATCTCACGCCAACGATTACCATTACCTAAATTAGACTGAGCAATCCGAAAAAGTGTATCTCCTGATTTGAAAGTGTATAAACTACCGAATTGACAAAACGAAGCATTTTGAGCAATAACAACCGCTCCTGCGGACTGCATAAAAGCTATAAGTAATGTTTTTACTATTAAAGCAATACTACGAAATGTAAAGAAGTATTTATGTAAAAGCATAATTAATTTGCCTTTGTTGCATACTTAAGTTGTAGATTTGGTGCGTGATCCTATTAAATTGTAATGTTATTTGGGGGTTTGTCGTAGCATCACAGCACCCTACTGTGGCAATAAAAAAGACGGCGCCCAAAAACTTTTCATCCGTTACATCCGTTTATAATCCGTTGCCAGTCTTCACTGCCCAAGCCAGAAACCTTTCTGTATAATACAAAGCTAATTGATTACTTACTCCATTAAAAACAGCATCAAACCCGTGTTCTGCCCAAGGAATTTCTAGTAAAACTGCTGTATTACCTTCTTTTTGCAATCCTTGATATATTTGCCTTCCATATTTAGCTTGCACCACATGGTCTTGACTACCATATATTAGTAAAGTCGGCGCCACTTTATTCTTTACATAACTGATAGGTGAAGCTACTTCATATTGTTTAGGCAACTTTTGCGGTACACCTCCCAGAAAGTCTTCTAATACCATGCGAGTATTAATAGGGTCTGGACGTGGAGGGTTATTATATCCTTCTGTTAAATTTACTGGCCCGTAATAACTAATTACTCCTCGAACGGGTAATACATTACTGTTATATGCTGCTAACATAGCCAAATGGGCGCCTGATGAACGTCCGAACAATACTACCCGTTCAGCATCAGCTTCATATTTAGCTGCGTTTTCACGAATAAAATTTAAGCTTGCTAGTACATCTTCTTGCTGTGCAGGGTAACGGTAGCGTGGTGCATGACGATAGTCGATAGCAAATACAGTGTATCCACGTGCTGCCATATATCGATTAAACTCTGGATAAGATTTAGGACTCCCACTTCTCCATGCACCACCATAAATAACTACAAGTGCTGGATAAATACCTTTTTCTGGAGGTTGATAGATTTCCATACTTAAATCATCTCCAGCCGGAGTGTTAAAAATAACACCTTCTAGATGACGAGTTTTGCCCTGAGAAATACCTCGAAATGAGTCAATAAAGGCAAAAGGTGTACTTCGCATTTGCGATAAAGCTTCAGCGGGAATTTTATTTAAATAATCTTGCCCTAACTCTTGTCGCATCGCATTTTCCATTTGCGCTTGTGCTGGTGCAATGGAAGCTAGTTCCCATCCGCAAATTAATAGTCCTATTAAACTAGCTATTAAAGCAAGGCGCCGTCCTGAATCACGAAGTAAAAGCCATGCCGTTAATAATATAATAGTATTAGCGACCAGCAACCACGGACAAACTTCACGGGCGCCGACCGATAATACTAACAGTGGCATTGTGGGAGCAGGAATTAAAATCCAAGCACTTAGAAATAGTGCAATTAAACTAAGTAGTAGTACTAGCCATGAAATTAATCGGCTTTTTTTAAACATGTTCAAACGTATAGTTCTACTTATAGTTTGGCGCCATATCGAGCATTAAAATAGTTGTGGGTTCACCTTTTTGGTCAATGATAGCAATTTTGCTTACCCAAGTTGGTAGTCCAATACTGTGGAAAGATTGGGGTACAGGTTGGATGCTAGTGTCGCTGATGGAGAGCATACTTGGGGGTGTATCTGCGAGGATGCCGTAAAATTCAGAGTTTTGACCTTGGGATATAATTAGAAAACGTCCTAGGTTATCGTTTTGTTGATTGTGGTTGTAATTAGGGTTAAGGTATGAGTGAAGATTTATCAGCATTACGGTTCGCTGACCCATTTGAGCTAACTTTGAGTTTTGTAGTGTTTGGCTGAAGTCGGGGGGACAGGTGGTGACTTTGAAAACGCAGTTAACTGGTAGTGCTAACAGGTAATCGTAAATTTTGAATGTAATATACTTTTCTTCTAATACTACGATTGATGTATCCATATATACTCCTAAACTTGAGAAACCCGGTTTCTGTTGATAGATTGTAATAAAAACGATGATTTTACATAGAAACCGGGTTTCTTAGTAATTTATGAGAATTGAAAACTTGAGTTACGGCAGATAGTAACTGTGCTTCTGAGTAAGGTTTGGTTAAGTAAGCTCTGGCGCCTAGTTTTAGTGCTAAGTGACGATGTTTAGTAGCGGTGCGTGAACTCAAAATTAGAATTGGGATATTAGATAAATGTTCCTCTGCTGCACAGTGGGCAAGAAATTCAAACCCGTTCATGCGTGGCATTTCTATATCACAAATAATTAAGTGTATTTCTGGGTGAGTTTTGATATGCGATATTGCTTCGTAACCGTCGCGTGCTTGCAAAGTTTGATAACCTGCTTTTTGTAATGTAAATACTAATGCTTGACGTAAGGTTATGGAATCATCGACGATTACTACAGTTTTAATATGATTGTCTGACTTTGTTGGTAATACACGATGAAGGCGCCCATGTGTTGGTAAGTTTTTTTGTGGACTAGTCCTTGTTTCTTCCCAAGACTGTTCCATTATTTGTATTTCTTGGTTGAGAATATGGTCGAGCAAAGCGGCGCCGTTAATTACCAAAGTTAAACCACCATCAGCTAAAATTGTTCCACCATAAACATAAGGTGGAGTTGGAACTAACTTACCAAACGGACGGATGACTAACTCTTGCTCCCAAATAATTCTATCTACTTCGAGTGCAAGTAATTGTTCTTGGCAACGAACAATTAATAATGGTAGTAAAGTATTTCCTTCAAATGCATGAGCATCAGAAGTAATATGCGCTGGTTGACGACTTGAGTAGTCAAGAATTTCTGCAAGTCTGTAAATACGTACTAGTTCGCCTTCTGGAGTACGCTTATTTGTAGAGGAATTAGGTAAACGTAAAATTCTACCGTGTTCAGATTCTTGAATTTGCCCCGGTTTTGGTAATAAAATTTGGTCGATAGTATCTGCTGCTAATGCGTAGACTTTTTTACCAACTTGACAAACTAATAATTTACTAATGCTGAGACTTAAGGGTATTTGCAGAGAGAAGGTAGTATTTTTATGCGCTTCGGTATGTACAGCAACTGAACCTTGAATTGCTTGCAGTTGTACTTTTACCACATCTAGTCCAACACCACGTCCAGAAACATCGTTAACTTGTTTTGCAGTAGAAAATTCTGGTTCAAATAATAATTCCGCAAGCTGAGAGTCTGTTTGTATACGCGCAATATCTTCGGTTATTAGTCCTTTAGCAACTGCTTTTTTACGGATTGCATTAAAATCAAGACCTTCACCATCGTCTTGAACGTCAATAATTAATTGACTACCTTGGTAATAAGCACGAATTTCAATCTGACCAACAGGTAATTTTCCGCGTAGACTTCTAATTTCAGATGTTTCAATACCGTGGTCAAATGAGTTACGAACTAAATGTAAAAGCGGTTCATATAGTCTTTCGGCAATTGCTTTATCTACTAATACTTCGTTACCTTTGATATTTAAATTTATTGATTTATTATATTTATTTTGGAGTTGTTCTAGTACAGGGTATAATCGATTTAAAATACTACCTAAAGGAAGCATTCGTGCCTCTAACAGCACATCTCGCGAATTTGTCAAAAGCTTTTGTTGTTTTTTTAAAAGCTGTGTTGTTTGACGGTTTACTAATTCTAATAAGTCAATTTCTTGTTCCAGTTCACCTGCTTCTTCAATAAGATTTTGAATAAAAATTTGTAGTTCGTTATAAGAATCTAACTCTAAATAGTCAAAATTATCACCTTGATTTTTATAATTATTATGTTCAGTATAATGTATCATCAATGGATTTGACCAGTCTTGTAAATCGCCTAACATTTGCTGAAATTGTCGCAAACGACTTAAAAGCTTTCTTAAAGAGTTGCGCGTTTTAGTATCTTGCAAAAACTGGCGATTTTGATTTGTCAAAAGCTCCGCATTTAAATAATTAAGCTGTTCCAAATGGTCAACATTGACACGAACAACTTTTGGAAACAATGCAGCAGGAGCATTATTAACTTCTTCTAACATAAGTGTACATTCTACTGAACATTCTACTGGCTGATTTCGCTGTACATCACTGACAGCTTTATTTTTCGGCGCCAAGTTGATAACTTCTGGGAGTGAATCAAGCTGTGGTAAATTATCTACTTTTGCAAGTGCGAGTAAAGCTGACGAAGGATATCCAGTTTGAGGATTCTCGCCTGAAACAATAGCATTATAATAAGAACGAAAATCTTCTATTGCCAACCTGGCAATTCTACGAGTTGAACGAGGATTATTATCAAGGGCAGTAATTGTTGTTTCTGCAATAGCTTCTAAGCTTTGAAGTTGAATCGCTTTTGCATAACTTTGAAATAGTTCTGTGGTTTGACGAAGCACATCCGAAGCTTCTTTTGGTTTGGCGCCAGCAAGAATTGTAGCAGTTTTCTCTAATTCGGGTCCAATGTAGCTCTCAAACAGCGTCTTAATACTGTCAAAATCTACATTTGATGCATCTGCTTGTTCTATTGCGTGGGTTTCTTCAACTAACTTTTCACCCAATTTTGCTCTAAACTTAGAAAAAACATCAGCAAAACGCTTAACTACCTTATTATCACTAAAAGGTAAACCATTTAGTTCTGCCATTAAAGGGTCGCGCAAGCATTCGTAACTTTCAAAGAATAAAGCTTGCATTTGCGTATCAATTTTTACATCAGGCGCCTGAATTGCCCGAAAAACATCTTCCAGCGAGTGAGAAATATTTTTAATAGTTTCCAATCCCAACGTAGCTGCAATACTTTTAAGAGTATGAGTGGCACGCATTAAAGTACGTACTTGCTCAATATTATTCTTACCAACCTGTAGACTTTGCAACGCTTGCTCAATTGTAGCCAGTAACTCTGGCGCCTCTAAAGAAAAATGATGAATTAATTGCTCTTGATAATCATTCATTTGATTTTGAATTTTAAATTACTTTCTATCTTGTGGAGCGGGCATCCTTGCCCGCCCCTATGTTTACTGGAACGGGCAAGGATGCCCATTCCACAATATCCACTCTTACTACATTGCCACCTTAAACTGACTAGCACTTAACTGTAAATCTTGTGCCATCTCCAACAACTCTTTAAACGAAGCAGATAATTGAATAGAATCTGCCGAAGTTTTATTGGCAATACCCGCAACTTCTGTCATGGTTTGAGTAATTGACTGCGACTGTTGATTTTGCACTTGGGTAGTTTGAGTAATGCGTTCTACCAATTCGCTAATTTGAGTTGTAGCTTCAACAATTGCATTTAGCTGTTGACGTACTTCTATAACTAACTTAGTGCCATCAACTACTTGCTGAATACCTGTATCCATTGCTGCTGCAACTTCGGTAGTACCAGCTTGAATTTCTTGTACCAATTCCTCAATTTCGGCTGTAGCTTCCGCAGATTGTCCTGCTAAACTTCTCACCTCATCTGCTACTACCGCAAACCCACGTCCATGTTCTCCTGCTTTTGTTGCTTCAATAGCAGCGTTGAGTGCCAAAATTTGAGTTTGGGTAGTAAAATTACTGATAAGATTAACAACGCGCGAAACTTTTTGACCAGATTCTGAGAGACGTTTAATACGCTTACTCGTTTCTGCTACGGTTTCTCTAATTGTTGTAATCCCGTCTACAGTCTTATTCATGGCGCTTTCGCCTTCTTTTACCGTTTGATTGGCTTTTTGTACAGCTTCTTCAACCAAACTCGCACTGGTAGCAACTGCTTCTGTTGAAGCTACCATTTCTTGGATTTGTGAGACAGCTTGAGAAAGTGCTTGGAATTGCTGTTGTGCTTGGTTTGCTAGTTCTACAATTGAAGACTCGCTATTTTGCGAAGTGCTGGCAACTGCTTGAGAAGCTTGTTGTACTTGTGTAACTAACTGACGCAGGTTTTCTAAAGTATTATTGTAGGTATCAGCAATTTTACCAACTTCATCATCAGTGACAGGCGCCCGTACCGTCAAATCTCCTTGCAGTGCTGGTTGTACCGCAGATAGTAACTGTGCAACTTCTTGCTGTAAAGCTTCGTTAGCTAATTTCTCACGTTTTGCAGCTTCACTGAGTTGTTGCGACTGAACCTCAAGCTGTTCCAAATACTCAGACTGTTGTAAAACAATACCAAGCTGAGTAGAAACTTGAATTAATAAATTAACTTCACCTTCTTCCCAATTACGAGGTGTGGTGTTCTGATAGGTTAACAATAAACCCCAGAGTTGCTGTTCACCTTTAAATAAAGGCGCCGCAATATAAGCTCTAGCTCCCCATTGTTCGAGAGTTTCACGACTAAAGGTTAAATCAGCACTCAAATTAATATCATTAATAGCGCTGGGTTCATTTTTACGATAGCGACCACCCGAACTTTCTTGTAAAATTGGGTCTGATGTTAACGCCATTTCTGTCCCAGCTATCTTAAGATAACCACTACCGACATCTTCAACAATAAACTCACCACTCCAGTCTGGATTAAAGCGATAAATTACCGCACGGTCAACACTCATTAATTGACGAAGTTCTTGGGTAATAGAACGGAAGAGTGAATCTGGGTTAAAGTTTTTTTGCTGTAAACGCTCAACAATACGCTGTCCAATCTTAAAGATAAATTGCACAAAGTTGGTTTCTCGTTCTGCCAACTTAGACAGTTGCTCAGACTGTTGCCTCACTTCCTCTAGATATTTTACTTGTTTGAGCGCAACGCCAACCTGGATACCTACTTGAATAAGCGAACTCAATTCTCCTTTTTCCCAAGCTCTAGGCTTATCGTTTTGATACGCTCCTAATAATCCCCAAAGTTTTTCTCCTGCAAACACTGGCACAATAATGTATGCTCTTGCTTCCATCTGCTCTAATAACTCGACGTGGCAAGGAGAATGTCCGATTGTGTAAATGTCTTCGACAACAAGCGAATCATTTTCTTTATAACGACCACCTTGGGTTTCTTGCAAATAAGAGTCTTCGATAACAGGAATAACTTCAACTACGCGACTCCAACCACTAACTACCGACTCCGCTACAAATACTCCACTCCAGTCTGAGTTAAATTGATATAGCGCAACTCGACTGCAACTCAGCATTTGGCGAGTTTCTTGAGTTGCTATTTTAAAAATCGTGTCTATACGTTCGGAAGCTAAATTTGAGCGCATATGTCCAGTCAGTCGGAACACTGCTTCTAAATCCATTGTGCGTGACAAACGGCTAGTAATACGGGCTAGTGCTTGCTCACGCGCTGCGGAACGTTCAATTTGTTTGGAGGATTCTTGTATTTTGATTTGTGCTTCCATTTGCTGTATCGCAACAGCTAAAGGTGAAGCAAGTTGCAGCATAAAGTCTACTTCTGACTGTTGCCAAGCACGCGGGCCAGAGTTTTGGTATGCTGCTAACAATCCCCAAAGTTTGTTATCAACAAATAAAGGCACAACAATATAAGCACGACACTGATACTTTTCGAGTGTTTCAATATAACAAGGACTATACCCCTCTGTATAAATATCATCGATTTGCTTATATCTTTGTCCACGCGCATATTCACCTCCTTTCGTTTGTTTAAGGTAAGTATCCGCTTCAGGGTTTGAGGACAAAGCAGCGAAATTTTTAACGGTACAACGGTCATGTTCAGATAAGTTACCGCGCAAACTAGTATCACGGTCTTGTTCATCTACTACCGATATCCAACCTGCTCCTACAGATTCAGCAATAAATTCACCCGTCCAGTCTTTATGAAAATGATAAATACCTACACGGTCACATTGTAATAGGCGCCGAATTTCAACGGTAGCAAAGCGAAACAAATTTTCAAAGTTGAGCGACTGACCGATTTTATGAGTAATCCGAGCAACAAGCTTTTCTTGTTCAGAACGCTCTTCAAGTAAAGCTTTAAATTTGAGTGGTTGCAAGCACAATAACAATTCACGTCCAATTTGACATAAGAAAGTAAATTCATGTTCTTGCCAAACTCGTGAATTAGAACATTGTTGAATTGATAAAATTCCCCAAACCTTACCATCGAGTCGTAGAGGTAAATTTAAACTCGCTCTTAACTGAAAATCTCCCCATAGCTTTTGTTGGTCTGGAGTTAAATAAGATATTTTGATGTCATCGTAGCGAATAACAGCATGTTTTTTATAATTTGTTGCTTGGTCATATCCAAATACTACCATTGGTACACCATTACGCATTGCTGGCGTAAAGCCGCGCGCTACAGCTTCACCGACCACAGTACCAGATATTTCGCCATCAAAACGGTAAATTAATACCCGGTCGGCGCCCATAGCTTCAAAAACACAATCAACAGCAACTTCAAAAAGTTCTTCAATTGTTGAAGCTTGTTGCATTTTTTCAGAAATCACAGTTACTTGCTGGTTAATCATAGCAAGCTCAGAATCACTAATCGATTTTTGCGATTTTGGTTTTACCGACTCCACAGGTTCAATTTTACTCGATTGAATTAGTGGTTCTTGTGTCGTTAATTTTGATGACTTTGCTGTTGTGCTTGATGCTTTACGCACGCTTCTTTCAGATTTAATGGCGCCGTTCTTTGTTGCATCTAATTCTGTTGCCATTTTATTTATTCCTTATAAAAAATTGAATCTTAGAAACCTGGTTTCTTGATGAAAATTGTAATAAATATTACAGCCTTGGCTAGAAACCAGGTTTCTTTGGGATTTACACATAAAACTGAACCACAGCTTTTGGATTAAAAACCGTCGAACCGTTAGGTAAATATCCTGTAATAAAAGGAAGTAGTTGCGTTGAAAACGAGCCAGGTTTAGCAGGAATAATTTGTGTAGTGTCGTGCAATTCGACTTCGTTTACAGATTTTACAACTATCGCAAAGCAATAGTTATCGAGTTGTATTACTATTGCTATTGGCTGTTTTGATAAAGGTACCTGCTCATATAAAGAGGCACCTCCTATCATCTGCTCTAAATCGATTAACCATAACATTTCTCCTCGCCAATTATATGCTCCTAAAACACTGCTAGGAATTTCAGGTACACCTAGAATTTCATCTAAATTTACCCGCAATATTTCTGTGATTTGCTCTAATGCAATAACACTATTACCGTACTTACCAATCGGGAAACTTAGTAACCTGCGCCGATTATCTTCTAATGGAATATCAAATAGTGACTGTGTGTTAGCAGTTTTTAATAGTGAATCAAGTGATGGTAACATATTTATATTATTTGATTATAATGGTAATTGAATAATAAACTCAGCGCCTTCAGCATATTTAGACTTCACATCAAGAGAGCCTCCATGTTTTTCAATAACTATCTGGCGTGCAATTGCCAAACCTAAACCTGTTCCTTTACCTACAGGTTTTGTAGTAAAAGCATATCCAAAAATCTTCTCTAATATTTCTTCTGGAATTCCCATGCCATTATCTTTAATACTAATTAAAACATGTGTTTTTTTATAATCTAAATAAGTTTTGATTGTAATTTGTGGATTTTTACATTTTTTTACATCTTGTTGATAAGAATCTCTCAAAGCATCAATTCCATTTACTAATAAATTCATAAATACTTGATTTAATGGGCCAGGATAACAATTTATCTGAGGAATGTTACAATAATCTTTGACAATTTCGATTTGAGGCAATTTATCATTAGCTTTAAGTTTATATTTAAGAATCATTAACGTACTATCTATTCCTTCATGAATATCAAATGCTACTTTTTCCTGTGCGTCGTTTCGACAGAATACTCTAAATGATTCACTAATATCTTTAATTCGAGTTGCACTTTCATGCATCGTATTTATTATATTCAACAAATCTTCTGTTAAAAAATCTAATTCAATTTCTTCAGCATGATTTTGAATTTCTGCTTCTGTGGCTTTTTGTTGATGTAGCTGTAAATGTTGAACTAGTTCACGTACATATGTAGCAGCATAAACCGAATTTGCACTAATGGCGCCTACAGGGTTATTGATTTCGTGAGCAACACCTGCTACTAATTGTCCAAGTGTGGACATTTTCTCATTTTGTATCAGTTGAATTTGAGATTCTTGTAATTTATCTAGTGTTGATTTTAATTCTTTACTTTGTGTTTCTAATTGCTTATTTAAATTTTTTAGCTTTACATGTACATTAACTCGTGCAATCACTTCTTCTTTTTGTAAAGGTTTAGTAATATAATCAACGGCGCCTAAACTTAACCCTCGAACTTTATCTTCGGTTCGAGATAATGATGTCATAAATATAACTGGAATATCATGCGTTGACTCACTTTCTTTGAGACGCGAACATATTTCAAAGCCATCCATTTCTGGTAACATCACATCTAACAAAATCAAACTAGGTAATACCTCTTCAACTTTTTTAAATGCAGTTTCAGCATCATTAGCAATTACAACATCAAAACCTGCACTTTTAAGTATCGCTAATAGTAAAGCCGCATTAGTGGGGCTGTCATCTACTATTAATATTTGATTCTGCTGAGATGGAATCATAACGGAATTATAAGTTTTTTAAAGTTGAATGTATGGTGGGCATTGCCCACCTTACGTATGTGTTCATTTACAAAGTGTAATTGGTATTTCCAAAATAAATTTACTCCCTTGATTTGCTTGTGAAATGTAGTAAAGCTTTCCTCCATGTCGCTCAATAATTTGATAGCTAACTGATAACCCTAGTCCAGTTCCTTTACCAACTGGTTTAGTACTAAAAAATGGGTCAAAAAGTTTATTTTGAATATCTTGCTGAATTCCTCTACCGTTATCTTCAATTGCTACTTGTATAAACTTTTTATCTAAGATTGAAGTAGTGATAGTAATATGTTTCTCTGCGCTCTCACATACCTTCAACTCATCAATGGCATTAATTAGCAAATTCATAAACACTTGATTTAATTGACTGGCAAAACATTCAATCAAAGGAAGTGTGCTGTATTGTCTAATAATTTCTATGCTTTGCCCTGTTGGATGTTCTGTTGGATGGTCCTCTAATTTATGCTTCAATAATAAAAGTGTACTTTCTAATCCTTCGTGAATATCAATTTCTTTTACCTCAGCTTCGTCAAAACGTGAAAAAGTTCGCAGTGATTTTACTAATTGACTAATCCGCTCGGCGCCTGATTTTAAAGATTGACACAGTTTAGGCAAATCGTTAATGATATAATCTATATCCGCTTGCTCGATTTCTTCTTGTAAACTTTGAGTTGGTTGAGGATGATGCTGTTTATACCTGGCAAGTAAATTTAGTAGTGTTTGAGTATGATTATCAATATGGCTGATGTTTCCATATATAAAGTTAATTGGATTATTAATTTCGTGTGCAATTCCAGCCACAAGCTGCCCTAAACTCGACATTTTCTCACTTTGAATAAGCTGACTTTGGGTTTGCTTGAGGTGGTTAGTGCGCTCTTGCACCTGAAATTCTAAATTTGTATTGAGTCCTTGTACCTGCTGATAAAGACGGTATTGTGCAACAGCGGTAGAAAACCTTTCCCCTAAAGCACTCGCATATTTAACTTCACCTTCAGTCCAAGCTTGAACTTGATTTGTTTTAATTTGGCGCCAGACTTCAAACGACTGTCTTGGCATTAATTGTCTAGTATCAGGGTTATGATATCCTGCCCAGTTAATTTCGGTATCGATTTCGGAACGGAAAATAGTTAAACAACCGAGAACGGTAGCGCCAAACACTAAGGGAATAATTAATAAGCTGCGAATTCGAGTCGATTCAAAATAAGGCGCCAAAGTCCGGAATAATGGTTCTCGATATAAATCGTTGATTGCCCATAATGTACTAGTAACTTGCTCGTCTGATACTTCAGCAATGTCATACACGCTTCGCATCCACTGTACTGACCAAGGTTTATACCCAGTTTGGTCAACTTCGGTTTCTATAACTGAATACACATACTTTTGCCAAAGTCGATTTTCTTCAATTACCCGGTTTTCTTCAGTGTCTATTACATCTGGCTGAATTCCACATGTGAAAATTTCTAATGACTGTTGATCCGAAGCAAGTAAATATAATCTTCCTCCTGAACCATCGAAGCTTTTTACTGCTTCAGAAAGTGCAGGTTGTAATTTAACAGTCGGAGAAGTATAAAGATTTTTAGTTAAATTATTTATATTAGCTTCTTGACGTGCTTGGTCGCGAACTTGATTTAATAAAATAGAATGTGAAATCGCAATACATACCTGGTCAACTACTGCTTGAATTAACTGTAGTTCTTCTTCTGTCACTTTCAATGGCTCAGAATGATGCGATACCAATAAACCCCACAACTGAGCAACTTTAGGTAGTGAAGGAGGTTGATATTTACCTGTTTGTTCGCTTTCTAAAACAATTGGCACAACAACAGATGATTTCACCCCCATTGCCGTTAAATATTCAACGTGGCAAGGGTCAATAGGACGATAACGAATATCTTGGTCTGGGTTTATCTCTCCATTTGGGTTACTCAAAGGACTAATACCAATTTCATGCGACGTTAAATCAACAACACTGCGCTGCCGTGCCCGTACAAACAATTCACGCGCATATAAAGGTATATCATCCGCAGGAAAATGTAACCCCATTAAAGAAGGTAATCGATTTTCGGCTCTGGATTCTGCAATTACCACCCCACTGCCATCTGAATTAAACTGGTAAATTTTTACGCGGTCTGTATCTAGATACGCACGCACCTCCGCAGTCATTGCGCTTAAAATCTCTTTCAACTCCAAAGATTGCCGTACACGGTTAGCAATGCGGTGAAGCAATATTTCTTGCTTGAACATTAGTTTTTTATCAGATGACTTCATACAATGCTTTTGACATATTAATCTGTTCCCCTCTTCCGTAAAAAAAGGGGTTGGGGTGAGGTTTAACAGTATTTATGCTTAAACTATTAATTAGTCAATTAAATATAGAATGCGTCAAGCAATATCAACACTTATCTAATGCAAAATGCAATGTACAAATAATTGAGTAACATAATATTAACTAAATCTAATATTTTTTGACTTCAGCATAAATACATAAAGAATTTCGCTCGTTATCAGTGGTGAGGTGTCAAACCCCTACACCCATATTTAATTTAATCGAATAATATTATTTAGCACCAAATAAAAAAGCCTGCGAATACAGGCGTAAAATCGAAAATTTTAATCCCCCCCAACCCCCCCTTATTAAGGGGGGGAGAATAACATAGATTCTTAGCCCCCCGAATTCACGGGGGGTTGGGGGGATAAATTATATTAAATTGCATTACAATTCTCAAATAAACCAAACTAATTAAAAGTTTTGCCCAGCATAAATCGAGCGAACTTCACCATTGCGACGAATCACAGCTTCACCGTTAGTGACTTCAACTAAAGTCCATCCACTGGCGCCAATAGCTTCGCCAATTTCGATACGGCGAGTAACGCCATTGACTTTAAATAAAGCAGCAGATTTATCACCGAGTTCGAGTAATCCCTCAAGTGTGTGAGAAATAGGATTAGTAGGAGCAACAGCAACTTCTAATGGTTGTGGTTGTGCTGGTCTAACTGTTTCTGTATTGGTTTGTGCTTTTGGTTTTGCGGTTGGGAGTTGCGGTGGAATTGCACGGAATGCTGAAAGATTTACACTCGGTGCTTTTGGTGGATTGATATTAATTGGTGTACGCGCGATGGTTAGCGGTTTGAGTGCAGGACGTACCGCAGCAAACACATTCAAAGGTTTGGTGGCGTTATTAAGTTTTTTACCAACATTATTTAGTGCGGTTTTTACTGATGGAGTTTGAGGTAATGCACGTGCTTGTGACTGTGGTTGTGTTGGTACTGGTGGTAAAGTACCGCGAACACCGGGAATTTGTGGTGGTGCATAACGCATTGGTAAAGGCGCCTGATATACAGGAATATAGATACGTTCAACTACAGTTGTAGAACGACCATTAGTAGGAGCAGTATTATTTGCCGCCATTGGAGGAGGCAGTTGTC
Organism: Dulcicalothrix desertica PCC 7102; assembly: GCF_003991905.1. Taxonomy (GTDB): domain Bacteria; phylum Cyanobacteriota; class Cyanobacteriia; order Cyanobacteriales; family Nostocaceae; genus Dulcicalothrix; species Dulcicalothrix desertica. The sequence continues at coordinate 285,241 of NZ_RSCL01000006.1, forward strand.
CTGCGGGAGTCCCAGCCATTGCAATTGGTTGAGGATTTGCAACAGCCATATATGCAGATTTTGCTTCCCTGTTTGAAAGTTTGATATCTTGCCGATCTATTGCAGCTAAGGCGCCGAGCATGTAATTTACTAAATCAGTTTGCACGTCCGCGACTTGATCGACTTCTGTTATTGCCGTTTCATTTGGCGCCATTAACGACTGTTGGAACGAACGCGACACTAAACGATTTAACAAACCAGAATTATTAATACAAACCATCGCCACAGCTGCTACACCAACAGTTGCAGCTAAGGAAAATACTTTAGTCAACCAGCGTCGAGGTTTGCGATGTTTAATAGCAGTTTTAGGAACAGCATTTTGAGTGGTCTTTCGAGTGCGAACTTTACTTAACTGCTGATTACTAACAGTCACCTGCTCAGTTCGCTTAATTACGACAGGCGGCACCTTGATTGTTTGCAGACGAACATATTCTGGTTCGATGGTATGTACAGGAATACCGCTTTTTCCATCAAGAATATGGTCAATATCAGCAAAAAGTTCATCCATCAAACCATCAGCATAATTGTCGATAGACCAGGGTTCGCTAACGATTAAATCTTCAGATGGTTCTTCTAGAAGAATATGGGTACTGGCTTCGGTAGACATAACGACTTTCAGTTATAGAATTTTAGGGCGGTTAGGATTATGACCCTCACCGCATTTAATGGGTACTTTTAAGCAATGGGAGTGGGTCGGGCGGCCAATGCTCGTGAGCGAATTTACTAGGTGAAAATTGAATTTGTAACTAATTCAACAACTTCTATTTCTTTCTCAGAAAAAATACTGAGGAAAGAGTTTGTTTTCATCCGGGACTAAGTGATAATAACTAGTATAATTATGTGTCATATATCGCATCAGTCCCTTAGATGTATACCCTACTACTATACTCGCGCTTCATAATGCTTTTTTTAAGCTAATGCTTGAAATTCTTTCTCTGACTGGTTTTGACGAATTTCTAAAAAGATTAGTAAAGCATTTACATCGGCTGGGTTGACTCCACCGATACGCGCGGCTTGACCGATAGTAAGGGGTTTCACCTTAGATAACTTTTCTCTTGCCTCCTTTGATAAAGTTTCAATCGATGTATAATCTAATTCAGCAGGTAGCTGTTTATTTGCTTGACGAGCAATTTGTTCAATTTGACTTTGCTGACGTGCTAAATACCCTGAGTATTTAATATCTATTTCGGCGCCCTCAGTTTCCGCGCGGTCGAGTTCAATATTACCAAGTTGGTACTTATTCAAATCTAGATAATGAAAACCAGGGCGCCGGATTAAATCAGCAAGAGTAATAGAACCTTTAATAGCTTGCCCGGTAGCATTTGCAATTTGTTTACCTACTTCGTCATGCTCTTTGACTCTAGTTGCATACAGGCGTTCTTTTTCAGCAGTAATATTCGCTTGCTTACGGGTGTACATTTCCCAGCGACGGTCATCAATTAAACCAATTTCTCGTCCCAAAGGTGTTAAACGCTGGTCGGCATTATCTGAACGTAGAACAAGTCGATACTCTGAGCGACTAGTTAACATTCGGTAGGGTTCGCGTAAATCTTTAGTACACAAATCATCAACCAAGGTACCTAAGTAACTTTGTTCACGAGGAAATACAATCATTGATTGACCACGTACAAATCGAGCGGCATTAACTCCCGCCACAATTCCTTGGGCAGCAGCTTCTTCGTAACCAGTTGTACCATTTACTTGTCCCGCACAAAACAAACCTTCAACTTTCTTAGTCATCAATGTCGGAAAACACTGGGTTGCGGGCAAATAATCATACTCTACCGCATAAGCGGGACGCAGCATTACACATTGTTCGAGTCCCGGCAAAGTTCGCAGCATTTGTAGCTGTAGATTTTCGGGTAGTCCAGTTGAAAAACCTTGAATATAAAGTTCTGGAATATCGCGTCCTTCGGGTTCAATAAAGATTTGATGACTGTCTTTATCAGCAAATCGCACAATTTTATCTTCGATAGAAGGACAATAACGCGGCCCCTTTGCTTCTACCCAACCACCGTACACAGGTGACAAATGTAAATTTTCATTAATTAATTTATGTGTTTCCTTGGTAGTGCGCGTCATATGGCAAGGAAGTTGTTCGCGCTCAACCCATACTTCTGGGTCAAAACTAAACCAGCGCACATCAGTATCACCTGGTTGCAAAATCATTTTGCTGTAATCTACCGACCGCTTATCAACACGTGCAGGTGTACCAGTTTTGAGGCGCCCAGTTTCAAAGCCAAGTCTATTAAGGGTTTCTGTTAAACCTTCCGCAGCAAATTCTCCCGCACGTCCAGCGGGCATTGACTTATTACCAACCCAAATTTTGCCACCCAAAAAAGTGCCAGTTGTGAGAATTACCGCTTTACATTCAAAAGCGACACCAAAATAAGTTTGAACACCAATAACTTCATCATTTTTACCCAGCACCAAATCTGTCACCATACTTTCGCGAACCATCAAATTCTCTTGGTTCTCGACAATAGTTTTCATAATTGCCGCATACTCGCGCTTATCAGTTTGCGCGCGTAAAGCCCAAACCGCAGGGCCACGCGAAGAATTAAGAATACGTTTTTGTAAATAAGTACGGTCAGCCATCTTGCCAATTTCCCCACCAAGTGCATCAACTTCGTGCGTCAATTGAGATTTTGCAGGGCCACCAACTGCTGGGTTACAAGGTTGCCAACCAATTTTATCTAAATTCAGTGTCAACAGCAGAGTGCGACATCCAAGACGTGCTGTCGCAAGTGCAGCTTCACAACCGGAGTGACCTGCACCAACGACGACCACATCGAAAGCGTCTTGGAATTCTACTTTTTCGTGCATGGTCATAAACTTTCAGTAAGCATGATTAGATACTGTTAATTTTAACCGAAATAAACCATATTTTGTAATTCAGATTGCCTTTAGGGTAGGTTAAATTAATTACAATGCCTGTAACTAGATAGAACTATTTTATCAATCGCCGCTTAAAATCAAGATTTACTCATGAATAAGCTAAAATTTATCTAAACTTTACAATCAAAGTATTAAATAAAACCATCCAAACACATAAATGAAAATCCTTCAATTAACCTACTACGACAAAAAAATAAACTGGCGCCTATCCCCAATGCACTTTTCCAACCTCAATCTTCTAGTTGGCATATCTGGAGTTGGTAAAACACAAATACTCAAATCAATAATGAACCTGCGCTCAATAGCCAGAGGTCATTCATTAAATGGTGTTACCTGGGATGTAAATTTCTCTATTAACAATAATATTTATCAATGGAAGGGAGAATTTGAGTATGAACATAGTAATACGTTGGTAGCAGTAATCACTAATGAAGAAGAGTTAGAAAGCAGAAAATTTATAATTTCTAACGAGTATTTGTCTGTAAATAGTGAAGTAATAATAGAAAGAAATACTACCGAAATTCAATTTAAAGGAAATAAGCTTCCGAAATTATCTCGATTTACCAGCGCGATTAATATATTAAGTGAAGAGGAAGATATTTACCCTGTAAAAGAAGGGTTTAATCAGCTTGTGTACAGTGACCAGTTTAAGTCTGATTATCATTCATTGAATATAATGCTTCACTCAGTAAATAAAACGATTGACCCTAACAGTTTTGCTGTTGTCGCTAGTCACTATTATAGTCTAGAAAAAATTAAAGAAAGTGGCTTACCAATTCAAATAAAGTTAGCATTAGCTTATAGATATGAACGCGATATTTTCAAACAAATCAAAAATCAATTTATTAACATTTTTGAACAAGTAGAAGATGTTAAGTTAGAGTTTGAAACAGATGATAATCTTTCTATTTCTACAACTATTTCACAATATCCTTTCGTCCAAATAAAAGAAAAATATGTAGATAAATGGATTAAGCAAAATCAAATATCAGCAGGTATGTTTAAAACACTAATGCACATTAGTGAACTTTATTTATCTGCGAATAATACAGTAATTTTAATTGATGAATTTGAAAATAGCTTAGGAGTAAACTGCATTGATGTTTTAAGCGATTTATTAATAACTGACACACAATTACAGTTTATACTTACAAGTCATCATCCCTACGTTATTAATAAAATAAGCATGGAATATTGGAAGATTGTTACTCGTAAAGGAGGTGTTGTTACTGTTAAAGATATGAAAGAGTTTAATCTCCCTAAGTCTAGACACCAAGCATTTATGCAACTTATTAACCTTGATGCTTATAGAGAAGGAATAGCTGTGTAATGAATATCTATTTTCTTGTAGAGGGGAAAAAAACTGAAAGAAAAGTTTATCCAGCATGGTTAGCTCATCTTGTACCAGAACTACAACGAGTTAGTAACTATAACGAAGTTGATAGAAACAACTACTATTTATTTAGCGCAGAAGGTTATCCGTCAATAATATACGAACATCTACCAAATTCCATCGCTGATGTTATGGAAAATGGGAAGTATGATTATTTTGTAGTTTGTTTAGACGCAGAAGAAAATGCAGTAGATGCAATTAAACAAGAAATATATGAATTGATTAGAGTTGAGAAAATTAATCTTGGATTAATTCAGTTTGTTATTATTGTTCAAAATCGTTGTATAGAAACTTGGTTTTTAGGTAATAAAAGGATATATTCAAGACAACCTCAATCACAACCTCTTTTAAATTATACAAAATATTACAATGTTGCAGAAAATTGTCCTGAGTTAATGGGTAAATATAAAAATTTTAATACTCATGCTCAATTTCACGAAGAATATTTAAAAGAGCTATTTAGGGCAAAAAATATTAATTATTCCAAAAAGAATCCCGGTGATGTAATAAAACTTTATTATTTAGAGCAATTATTATATCGAATCCATGACAATCAATATCATCTGCTAACATTTCAAGATTTTGTAAACTTTTGCCATCTCATTAAATCTAAGTTAATTACTTAACTAACTGATTAATATGTTAAATAGATTTCTCAAAAAAGGTATTTATATTTGTTTGGTGATATTCACTAGCTTAACTTTAGTCGCTAGTAATGGTAATGTAAATCATGTTACAGGCGCCAACGACCTAAAAACCAACGAAGATTGTTTAATTGAGCGTGCCTTAAAAAAGCCAACTTCCAACCGTCCATGTATCACAAACCCCATACCATCAATTACTCCAATACCCACTCCTAACTTAGCATTACCACAAAAAGAGCGTTTTTTAGCTTTTATTACAACTCAACTACCATTAATACCCAATCCTAATACGTTTGAATATATTATGTTGCGTCAATATGGGGCGCCTTTTGTTAATTTAAATTCAGCTATAAAACTACCACCAAAAGTATTTTTCCCTAATCCTGAAGAAACAAGAACTTATCAAGCAAGCTTAGTAATGAGCAAAGTCAACAGTGGAAATAACTGCTTATTACAAAAAGCTGCTGCTGATGCATTCAATATCGCTGACAAACAAATCAATATTCCCTTAAAATCTGGATATGGTGCTGGTGACTGTACACGGACATACGAAACAAATCTGAGATTTTGGAAAAAATACGCCAACAATAATACTTTAGAACGAGTTAAGCAAGGTCGAGAAACAGCTATATTAAATGTAGTGGCGCCACCTGGAACATCACAGCACTTATGGGGTTTAGCAATAGATTTAAGAGTTTCCTATTCAGCACAAAGAAAAGCTTTAAACCAAAATGGCTGGTTCCAAACTGTAGAAACAGATTTACCTCACTGGACTTATTTAGGTGTACCAGAAGAAAAATTACCAGATTTTGGCTTCAACAAAAAAATCGTCAGAGGAATTACTTACTGGTTAACACCACTATAACTCTAAGAAACCGGGTTTCTACCCATTCATTGTCGCAGACAAATCATCGTTTTTATTAAAGATATAGTTAAAGAAACCCGGTTTCTAATTTGTATGGTACAAACTTGGGAACAATAAATATATGACTCAAGTGCGATGACCCAATGAACGTATAGGGGCGATAATTATTACAATGAATGTGACATCTCAACCCTGGAGTTCTAACAGTGGGCTTATTCGATGATTTGAGTCGGTTTCTGGAAAGCCGTTTAGAAGAGTTCTTAAAAAACAACCCCCATTTGGAGCTAGAAGCACTGTTAGACCAGTTGCGTCAACAAGAGGGAGATACATTAAAACTAATAGCGGACTTGCAATTGCAAGAAAAACGCTCTCAAGATGAAATTCTTGCCACAGCAACCGAAATTCAAAAATGGCATGAGCGAGTTCAAAAAGCCAAAGCTGCCAACCGTGAAGACCTAGCATCCGCAGCACAAGAACGAGAAGCAGCGCTACTGCGTCAAGGAAACCAGCAGTGGGCGAAAATGCAAGGTATAAAAGACCGCATCAAACAATCTAAAGAACTTTATCAAAAAATTCAAGTTCGGCGTCAAGAAGTCCAAACCAAAGCAACCCAAGCACAAGCAACACGCGCACAAGCTCAAAAACAAACAAAAACCCAGCAGCGCATGGAAAGTGACGGTTGGTGGAAATCAACTAATAGCTCAAGTAGCTTCGACGACCTAGAAGAACAATTTCTTCGCTTAGAAACCGACGACGAACTGCAAAGAATGAAACGACAAATGGGTAAATAATAGTTAAGAGTGTAGAGACGCGACATGTCGCGTCTGTTATTGAGTTAACAAGGCATTATTGGCGCCTTCATCAGATTTGTGTCGCTAATTTTCCTAGAGGATATATTCCGATTCAATTTATCCTCTAGGAATTCATTACATTTTTTCGCTTCTTTCTGCCAAAAAACCAAGAACCATCAAACTCACATCACCACGTTCACTTGGCAACATCGCCAAAACCTTATCAAAGCTTTGCCGCATTTCGGCAAAACTAGATTGACCCTGACTAGTACCCGAATACTCAGCAAGTGCCGCACGGTTTTTAGGAGTAGCTGGGTCAAGTTGACGCAATTTGACACGTAACTGCGATATTTTATTTTGAACTTGTGTATTATTAACTCTCCTAGCTGGTTTAGATTGATGTAAACGAATCAATTTTGTTACCAACTCCTCATTAGATACAGCATCGCGTCGAGCCATATGGGTATACATAGTACCCCCGCCAGCATAAGCTTGTTGTAAATAAGCAGAAGCAATACCATATTGCCTACTATGTTGACGATAAGCTTTGATGCGCTGACCAATATTACCAGGCAGTTTAGCAATTGCTACATCATTTCGCTGCTTCATGCATTCAGCATACACTTCCGAACTTATATCCTCTGACACCTCGCTCCAACCACCTTTCTTCTCAGCATAGAATTTTGTCCAAGATTGATATTTCATTCCTAAAATCTTGTTACAACTCAATCCCAGCTTCTCTTCATCTAAATTATCTTGAGCATTAACACTCTGGCCCAGTAACACCAGTGCAGTTAAACTTGCTATTAATATCTTTTTCATTTTTTCCCTAAAAGCTTTGTAAGTCTTATTACTTAGCTTTTATAGCATCACTTGTAATATAATAAACAGTAAAATAAGTACCAAAACATGTAAATTTACAACGGATGCATTATCTGTTACATCCGTTGTATCCGTTGCGTTCTTATTCATCCGAAGCAGGCAAACTATGCTCAACAGGTTGCGGCGCCTCAAAAACAACCGCTTGACTACTTTGTTCAACTGCTTGAGTGGGTATAATATCGCGGATTACGTTTGGAGTCGAGTTAAAATAAGAACCCATTAGTTTATTGTAATTGGAAGCAACCGCAAGAAAGGCGCCACCGAGTATATATATAGGTAAAGGCAAAGTAAAATCTTTTGCCCAGTCAAATAATTCGGCTAAAGCGAACAGTAGAAAGAAACAAGCAAACCAAACTGCCATATATATACCCCAAAGCTGCGAATCATTATATATAATAATTCAACTTCAGCAATAGTGTATTAGTACCATTAAACTAAAAGTGGTAGATGCAATGGTTCCTTACGTACTTTTACTTTTGCAATATAGCAGCTCGTAACCGTACTAATTGTGCATACCAGTCTTTGAAATATGGATGCTCCTGAATTTTGGCAAATGCTTCAGGTGAAAGTGTTTTTACAAAATCGTTATGAACTACGATTGCCCGATTTAGTTTTTTAACATCAATGTAATTGCAGGTTGATACTGACTGAGACTGACAATCTGGCAGCAATTCTGATAGTGCAGTTTTGAGTTTATCTACTGCATTATCTGAGGCGCCTAATTCGACTAACGCTGTCTTAAATTTAACTTCTGCTACACCCGCTTCTGGTTTCCTAGCAATGAGGTCAATAATCACATTATTTTCGGTTGAAACCTCTTCACCCGTGTTAGCAATTTTACCAAATTCTTGCTTCAAAGCTTCGGTTGTTACGAATGGTGAACCACTATTAAAATTGATGCTAACATTCGGCGCGTCTGGTAAAAAGACTTCTATGCCAGGATTATAGTTCAAAAAGCTAGATGATTCATCACTACTGCCTGTTACATTTGCACTTCCAGCATATGCACTTTTAGGCATTATTAGCAGTGCAGTACAAACAATTAATACAGTACTCAAACTAGTGGAAACACGTTGTCTTTTCATCTTTATTGTTGTTTTGTTTGTAGGATAGGTAAGCTTTAAAACTGAAATGCAGAGCCTGCGACAATTGTCAAGCCAGAACCTTCATTCAAATTATCGGTGACATCTGTGAAAATGGCATTAATTACTAAAGGAAATTTTTTGATTGGTACTACTGAGGCGCCAACGTTTAAGCGGTTGCCAGTCCAACTGCTCACTAAAGAAATTTCGGGTGTGACTTGTAAACCAACACTTCCGAATAAGTTAGGAGTGTTTTCCCCATTTAGAATTGCACCCTTAGAACGGAAGGCGCCACTGCCTACACCAACAGAAACAGTCAAAGGTAGTTGATTCGATATAAGTGGAAACGCTTGGGTAACTACCCCGTAAACTGTCGCATTAGCAGCAACAGTATCTCCCCAGCGAATTGGGTTAGACCATCCAAATGCAGCAGCTGTGCCTCTTCCAAAGTATTTATGTAATTTAAAGCCTATTGTGCCACTGTCGCCAAAGTCAAAATCATTAAAATTACCACCACCAACGCTGGTGATATTAAAGTTAAACTCAACACCTAATGAGTTAATGGCATCACCTTCACCAAAACCAAATGATAGCGAACCATCAACTCTATCGCGGTCTCCATCAAACGGAAATCTCACCCCACCACCAATATAAGCTTGTTTGGAACTGGCGCCGTAACCTGTTGGAGTCCCAGCACTCGAAGCAGGAGCAACCCTGCGACTCGTTCTAGTTTCAATGACAATAGGTTCTATTAGCAGGTCTTCACGCGATTTATTAAGTTCTCCAAAACTATCCCCAACAGTTCCCGAAGAATCTGTTTGAGCTACCTGTTGCTGAGAAAATGGCTTCAGAGCATTTAGTAACTTTGAATAACGTTTCGAGTCTTCTTTGTTAGAAACTTTATTGAAATCTCGATTAAATTCAGATAACGATATAGGTTGCTTAACAATTAGTTCTCTTTGTACGTCAGCATATCTACTGCGTGCATGAGCGCGCAACTTTTCAAGAAGTTGATTTTGCGATGAAGTTACGTCAGTTTTATCAAGAGTTGCTACTTCTGGTTTTTCCTCTACGATAAAACCGTAGCTAGCAGTCGAACTCAGCAAAACAGCTGAAAATAATCCAGGTGCTATTAGTCTACTGATATTACGTATGGAACTTCTATGTTTAAGCGAAACCACGGTTGTATTTATTTTTTTATTCCGATTCATTTAAGGAACTCCTCATACCACTGTAAGTGGCATGTGTCTTTAATTACATGGACATGTACATAGAATTCCCAGAAATCATCCAAAACTAACACAAAACTAATAATAATTTTCTTGACAAATCCGAGATTATATTCATTCATAAAAGGAAAATTAAACAAAAATAGCAGTTGGTACGTAATAGTACAAACTGCTATTTTTGTAAATGTGGGCGGTTCGGGATGCCCACTCCACAAGATTAAGATGCCCACTCCACAAGAATTAAGTTTTTAAGGTAACTTGTTTAGCCAAGGACTTACACAAACGTTCAACTTTTCGCCTAGTTTAAGTATTTGTCGATATTGAGCTGTATCTTGATGGTTTGCTATGCTTGCTTTTACTTTTGGTAGTACATGGGTTTGCAGATAGTGGAAATAAAGTTCCTGCGCTTTGTCTAGAGATATACCGATATTAAGTTGATGTGCAGCGCAAACTAAACGCTCGAACTGTTGAATATCTGTTTCTAAGTTGCCGTAGACATCATGTAATAGCTGCCAAAGGTTTCTGAGAATAACTTGTTCTAGCAAAACTTTCCCTTCTGGGATATTTAGTCTACACCGTAGGTGTTTTGCTTCGGTGACTGCTGCTTCTAGCTCTACGAGATGGTTTGTAATATTCGCGCGTTCTAAAATATCTTGTTCTAATGCGCGTAATATTGTCATGCAGCGATGTCCTAAAGCAATATCTGCCGCTACTTGCAATTCTTGCGGCGCCGGCAAACCATCGCGATGGAATGCCATTAAAATTCCGTAATTATCCCGATACGTTTGTGTGTAAAGTTGGTCTAGTCGGCTTAATGTTTCTTGGCTCAATAACCGCATAATTCGGTGCCGTTCTTCAGCAAAAAGATTTTGTAAATTATATGCACCATCGCCGAATAACTGCGTCATTACCAAAATGGTATTTGCGGCTGAGGCAGATTGTAGACCATTAAACAACTTTTCTTTCAAGTTGCTGTGAGTGCGTCTTCCCTCAAATGGTTGAATGCAGCAGTGAAAATCCCATCCACCCAGATGCAAAACGGCAAACTCCAAATGCTCGCTTTCCCAGGTAATTTCTGATACTAGATTCAAATGTCCAACCGCCAAAGTCATGGCGCCCATACGTTGCAACTCTAAGTCTTGTTCGGAGACTGTATAGCAATATATGTGTTTTTGGTAATTGGAGTTTTGATACTGTGACTGCTTGTTAAACAGTGAGCTAATAGCGTATTGGGCAGCAACTTGTCTAAAGTTAACTTGTGCTGTAATTACAAGCTGTCGATAAACTTCGGCGCCATGTCCAAATAATTCTATATTGCTAGGCGCCCCATTTAAACGCTTGACAAATTTATGTTCAAGTTGTACTCCAGCGACATCACCAGCAAGTTCTAACGCACGAGCAGCATAGCGAAGAATTTGTGTACCTTCAGGACGCGAAAGTTCTTCAAAGAACCAACCACAACTTGTAAACATCAATAACGAATGACGCTGCATTTCCAATAAACGCAGTGCATCAACTTGTTCCTCTTTTGTCAACTTGTGGTTTTGGTGACGGGACAAAAAACGATTAATATTTTCTTGACTACGGTCGCTAATAACTGCAACGTACTCATCACGTGCTAACCAAGGGTCGGTAAATAATTTTCGACCGTAATCTTCGTAAACTTTTATTAACTCATCGCGTAACCAATTTAAAGCATCGCGTAATGGGCGCCGCCATTTTAAATGCCATCCAGGGGCGCCACCACAACCACAATCTTCTTGCCACCTATCAACACCGTGAGCGCAACTCCAAGCGGTAATAGGTTTTAACTCAACTTCCATCGTTGGCTGACTTAAACTTAGGTAATGAGCAAAGTTTGTCACCGTCCAACCACGGTGAGGAAATTCCCCAATAAAAGCAAACGCGAGTGTCTTCTCAGTTCCACCTTTGTGATGTCCAAAGGTTTCACCATCAGTTGCCACCGAAATTAATTGTGAAGAACGATGATCCCCGCGTACTGCTGCACCGATGCGTCCAGCAAAATGACTAGAATTATAAACAACATCACTAAATCCCATATCGCGAGAAATCGGGCCATCATAGAAAAAGATATCTATAAAGTCCTGTTTCCTTTCCCCCTTTAAATAACACCGATATGGACGTGTGGGATCAATTTGACTTCCACCTACTTCTTGCCATTCTGTGTTTGGGTTATCGTGAGTTGGAATTAAACGACAGCGTTGTGCTTGTGATGGCGCCAGGACTATAAACTTGATCCCCTCTGCAATCAAAGCTTCTATTGTTGGATAATCTACAGCAGCTTCAGCCAGCCACATTCCTTCGGGATCACGTCCAAATCTGGCTTTGAAGTCTGCTTTACCCCATCGAATCTGCGTATACTTATCACGCTCGTTCGCCAATGGCATGATGATGTGATTATACACCTGTGCTATGGCGTTGCCATGACCATTGAGCCGCACAGAGGATTTTTTGTCAGCTTCTAAAATCCGCTGATAAACTTCAACATCGTGTTTTTCTAACCACGACATCAAAGTGGCGCCGATATTAAAACTTAAATACTCATAATTATTAATGATCCCCACGACTTCGCCCCGGTCGTTAAGCACTCTAGCAAAGGCATTCGGACGATAACACTCGTGATGAATCCGCTCATTCCAGTCATGAAAAGGCGCGGCGCCGCTTTGACGCTCAATCGCATCCAAATAAGGGTTTTCGCGTGGTGGTTGGTAGAAATGCCCGTGTACCGCAACATAAACACCCATAGTAGTAGATAGTGGGTTTACATCAGTCGAATGCGGCATCGAAATTGAGCCAGAGCTAGCTGGCAGTTCAGCAGCAGAAGTCATGCAATATTATTCCAGTATTTTGATAAACTTGCGCTTTTGTACTAGACAGTCGATATAAAATTCTCTACAGTTGCGTTCCCACAGAATCAGTACATGTAACAACTATTCAACCTTAAATCCTTATTGTCCTATAGTAATTCTACTTTTGTGGGTAATCTACATCACCAAGGGGAGTGATTTCTGAAGGCGCCAATATATCCTAGGAATTTGAAAAGCCTTCAACTGAGGATATTTTTCTGTATTTCGCAAGAATTTTAATAGTGTCTTAATTTATTAAACAGCATAGTTAAGATATAATTTTTGCTTTTTATTTAAATTTTTGCTAAAAATGATTATGAATCCGAATTAAAACATAATTAAACTTTACAAAAGAAAACAAAAAGAAAAAACCGTGAAAATTCGGAGCCATGTACGCACATGCAAAAGACTATGCTAGAGACTTAGTTATGAGTTATGAGTGAGTCGTGCTGAGTGCTAAGTTAGGAGTTAAGAGTTAGGAGTTATGAGTTATGAGTTATGAGTTAAAACCGTTATTACAAGTAAATCTGCACCCTCAACTTACCGAAATGACAACCATTGGTTGCCAAAAACTCTGCTTTCCTAGCACTCAGCACGACTCACTCCTCACTCAGCACTCCGAACTATTAAATAAGGTGAAAAATGTCAGTCAAAAATAAAATATTCTTAGTGTTGTTACTATTTATCCCTGTTTCTCTAGCTGCACATTATCTAGAGTGGGGAGAGTTGGCGGTTTTTGTTACAGCCGGCTTGGCCATATTGCCTTTGGCTGCTTGGATGGGTGCAGCTACAGAAGAAATTGCCGTTGTTGTTGGTCCTGTGCTTGGTGGGTTATTAAATGCCACCTTCGGTAATGCTACAGAACTAATTATCGCCCTAGTAGCACTCAATGCTGGTTTAATCGATATAGTTAAAGCTAGCATTACAGGGTCAATCATTGGTAACTTGTTGCTAGTTATGGGTTTAGCGATGTTACTAGGTGGGTTACGCTATAAAGAGCAAAAATTTCAGCCAATTGTTGCGCGTGTAAATGCAGCCTCAATGAACCTAGCTGTAATCGCGATATTATTGCCAACAGCTATGAACTATACATCGCAAGGAATTAGCGAGCAAACACTACAAAATTTCTCATTTGCCGTAGCAATAGTATTGATAGTTGTATATGTATTAACTCTATTATTTTCAATGAAAACTCACTCATATTTATATGAACTGGGTATTGCCGAAGCCGAAACCGAAACCGATGCATTAGAAGCTACGCACGGAAAGCCGAATATGTGGCTTTGGACTGGTGTACTACTAGTTTGTACTTTGTTCGTAGCAATTGAGTCAGAACTTTTAGTTGATTCCTTAGAAGTTGCCACATCACAACTTGGTTTAACTGCATTATTTACTGGGGTAATATTAGTACCTATCATTGGTAACGCTGCTGAACACGCAACAGCCGTTACGGTAGCCATGAAAGATAAAATGGACTTATCGCTATCGGTCGCAGTTGGTTCGAGTATGCAAATTGCTCTTTTCGTGGCGCCTGTACTAGTTATCGCAGGCAAGTTCCTCGGTCAACCAATGGACTTGGATTTTAAACCATTTGAACTAGTAGCCGTAACCGTATCAGTACTCATTGCCAACACAATCAGCTCCGACGGTAGATCAAACTGGTTAGAAGGTACTTTACTACTAGCAGCATACACAGTCCTAGGATTCGCCTTTTTCTTCCACCCAGTACCAGCAATTATCTAGTACTCCACGTCATTAATTCCGATACGTTGTAGCACAGGCATCCTTGCCTGTGTAGTGTATATTTTGGCGCCACTAAACCACGGCGCCTGATTCCCATGAAAATGCCTCTTTTGATAGATTTTGCGTAAACAGTTCGCCCTGTGCGTGTATATATAAAGTACTAACTCGTCAATTCAGAAGCAATATGTACGGACAACCAAGTAACCCTAATAATACTCCTATATTTGAAGGCTTTTTCCTGCAAATGGTCATGGCTGGGCAGCAAGCGAAATGCCAGGAAATTATTACCCAAGCACTTGGTTCAGATTGGGAAGTTAAGCTAATTGGTGATAATGGTACTGAGTTTGAAATTACAAACAGTGATGCAAACACTTTATCCACCAAAGAAGCTTGGGACAAAGCTTATTATTTGCGCTCTCAACCTGGTGTAGTGTACGCAGAACCACTGTTTGCTGTTCCCGTAGCTATGCCAGTACAGCCAACCCAAAATTTTAATCAGGATACAAATCAACCTTCACGGCGCCTTACAGGATTTGAGAACCCAAACCAACAAAATATAAACGATGAAAGTAGCGATGTTGATTGGCCTTTAAAACAACTTCGCGTCTTTGAAACATGGCAACGCTTTTTCCCCGACCCCAATAAATTGCCAGGAGACGGAATTCTTATTGGGCATCCCGACACTGGTTATACACCACATCCAGAAATTATCTCAAATCTACTTCTAAATAAAGCCTTCGACTTTCTCAGACAAGACAAAGACCCAGTAGACGAGCTTGAAACATCTCCAAATGAAATAATCAACAATCCTGGTCATGGTACATCAACCGCTGGCGTTATTATTAGTACTAGAGCTTCACAAGCAAATTACCCAACCGCCAAAGGCGTTACGGGCGTGGCGCCTGGTGCTAAATTAGTTCCTTTACGAGTTTCTTTATCAGTTGTACTAATCAGTATTGTCAATATTTCTTCTTCGATTGAATACGCAGCAGATAACGGTATTCACGTAATTTCAATTAGTTTAGGGACAGCTTTTCCTAGTCAGCGCTTGCGAAGTGCAATAATTTATGCTCAAAAGCGAGGTGTAATTATTGTTGCCGCATCTGGCACCGCAGTTCCCTTTGTAGTTTGGCCTGCTGCTTACGAAGAAGTCATCGCCGTAACAGGTTGTAATGTACGACGCGAAGTATGGTCTGGTGCATCACGTGGTAGACAAGTAGATGTAACGGCGCCAGGTGCCGGTGTTTGGTACGCAAAAACCAACAAGACCGATACCGGATTGGAATATGATATTAACCAAGGTGATGGTACTTCATTTTCAGCACCATTTATTGCGGGTGTAGCAGCATTATGGCTTTCATATCATGGACGCGACCAACTTATTCAGCGATACGGCGCCGAAAAAATACCCTTCATATTTAATCAAATATTGCGCGATAGCTGTGAAAAATTTCCCACATGGAAACCCAATAGATTTGGTGAAGGACTTGTAAATGCCGAAAAAGTACTAGACTCCCCATTACCAGACAATCAAAATCAATCACTCATGGCGCCAGCAATAGCACTACAACAACACTCACCAATAGATAACGGCATAAATACATTCAACCA
Source organism: Dulcicalothrix desertica PCC 7102 (assembly GCF_003991905.1). Taxonomy (GTDB): domain Bacteria; phylum Cyanobacteriota; class Cyanobacteriia; order Cyanobacteriales; family Nostocaceae; genus Dulcicalothrix; species Dulcicalothrix desertica. Next base: position 301,285 of record NZ_RSCL01000006.1, read on the forward strand.
TCTATTCGAGCAACAGCTAGTAAATAACCAGCCAGAAGAAGATTCAGAAGAAACACCCGATAACACAATGCTAAAATTATCTTTAGCTCAATTACTACAAACAACACCAAACCAACTACCCAAACGACTAAAAGAAATAGGCAAAGAACTAGCATTTCACTTCGCCGCAGACCCACAACTTTACAACCAACTCACTCAAACAATACAGGCGCCAAAACCAGGTGTAGCAAGCTTCAAAACACAACAAGACCCATCTAATAACTTAAATAACCTACGCACACGCCTGTTATCACAAGGCACATCCGAAGTCCTAAAAAACAAAATAAATTAAAATCTTAATGCCATAACTACACCTATGTCATGCTGAGGAACGAAGCATCTAATTATTGTCATGCTGAGGAACGAAGCATCTCATTGTCATGCTGAGGAACGAAGCATCTGATTATCATGCCAAGGAACGAAGCATCTAAGACTGTCATGCCAAGGAACGAAGCATCTAAGATTGTCATGCCAAGGAACGTAAACGAAGTTTTCCTGCTGGGTAGTTTTCCTTATATTAATTTGACTTGATTGAATCAACGAATTATTCCGCAAGTACTATTATATTAATTCAAGGAGTTGGCACATGATGTACTCGGATATTGAAACAAAAGATAGGGTAAAAATTTTTCAAAAAATTACAGATTATTTTATTGGGTTAAAAGTGACATTATTTTCTTACAGCCCTAGTTTTCGCGAATTATACCTACTTATTGAAAAAAATAGTAGATATTTTCTGATAAAATTCGCGCATGTTACTTATGTCAAAACTCATAGAGAATGGATTTTTAAAGGTTTGACAATTGAATTTGATTCTAAAGAAGAAATAGGAAGTTGTCGGACTTTATACAAATTTTACGTTCGAGACAACTTTGAAGTAATATGCCCTTTATTTAGTGTAATTGAAATTGTAAATGGTAAAGACGTAGTTAACAGTTAGATATTTCTTATTGAGATTGGTTGCAATATTTATATACATATACATCGATTAATAAGCAAATGGATACACATGAAGTCAAGTTTACCGATAATTACCCATCATTAGCAAATGGTACGGCAAGCTTATTTCGATATGATAGATGGGATAAATTATTACTTTTAGCAGTAAGTGTAAATATAGAGCAACAAAAATTATTTTTAGCTTTTTATAATTGTGATTTTTTAGAGTTTGATAATCATGTAAATGTCAATATAGATCAAATGACAATTTTACAAGATTTAGAAGCTCTAATTATTAAAGAATCATCATCTCATTTTTTATTAAAGTGTAACTCAATTGAATTATGGAACGAAGATAAGTTTAAAGAATATGACAAAAAATTATATATCAAACTAGGTGAGGAAAAGAGATACGGTATAAGAAAGCCTATACTTTCTATTGAAGAAATTTAGCTCAGGATGGATTTATGAAACATATAGATGTAGAGATGTGATTAATCACGTCTCTACAATGCGTGTAAACCGGAGGTTCTGCTACAAGAAACTTATCTAAACCTACCCAAAGTTAGGCGCGCCTAACTACAAAGCAAGCATTAGTGTTCTTTTCCCGCTTCCTACCTATTAACGCGCAGGTTCTTCCAAGGGAGTCGGCTCCTTCTTGTCCACGGGCATATCTTCCGACTTAGCCAGTCGTACATATTCGTCTGGTGCGACCGATAAATTGTATGCGGCGTGCTTATCACGGTCTATTCGCTCGTGATGAAAAGCACAATTTGGATTTATACACCAAAATTCACGGTCGCTTAAGGTTAATTCATTATTTTTCGTGTCACATAATGCACATTGTTTAGATGATGGGTACCATCGGTCAACAATTTCTAATTTACTACCATACCACTCACATTTATAAGTTAGCTGACGGCGAAATTCATAGAAACCTAAATCGCTGATACAGGATGATAGCTTGTGATTAGCAATCATGCCAACAACATTTAAATCTTCAATTCTTAAATGCGCGTATACAAAAGCTAAATCAAAAGTTGTTTTATGTAGGAAACAGGAGCGTTGATTAGCAATATGTCGATGTTGACGGGCTAATTTAGCATAAAAACGTTTGGCACGCTTTGAAGCCTTTACTCCCAAATTACGATTCCCTAATTGTTTATTACGGTTGTGATATTGCAGTTTGCCCAGCTTGGTTTTCGCTTGATTCATGGGCTTGGGAGCCGTAATTTCTACATCTTTGTAATCACCTGTTGAATTTACAACTGTTGCAAAAGTTTTAACACCTAAATCAATACCTGTTGCAGTTGCAACTAAATGTATTATTGGTGGTATTTTTTCCGCATCAATGTTAAAACTAACAAACCATTTATCTGCAACTCTTGTGACAGTAAAGGTTTGAGAAGAACAGATAAAAGGTATTTTTTCTTTTAATCGATAAGTTCCAAGACCTGGTAAAGTAATTTTCTTACCTGGTTGTAAAACTTGACGATTACTAAAAGGCAAAGGTGGCTGACCTTTCTCTAGGTAAGTACCAGAAGTCCTATAAACTGTAAAGCTATCTCCTTTCTTCTTTTCTTTTCTTACTGGTATATTGGCTCTACCTTCTCGACAATTTGTTAAAGCTTTGCCTAAGTCTTGAAACACCGACTGATAGATGGTAGATGGGTAATCATTCATCCAACTATATTCAGGCAGAGTTTTCAAATAATTATTAAAAACTTTCTTAATTTCTTTGAGACGCTTTGCATCACTCGCACTAACACCTTCAAACTGCCAAGACGCTTTTAATAGTTCTAAAGCAAAATTCCAAACAAATCTTTTATAACCTGCACAACCACGCAAATAAGTTTGCTCTTTATTATTTAATTTTAGCTCGAACTTAAGTGCGTACATACAAATTAAAAAGTAGATGTTAGATATAATTCTTCAATATAGTTAGTTTGTTCGTCAAGTATGTTCATATTGAAAATTGTATCTGGCATTGTATCGAAACTGTAACATATCTATAAAAAAGTAATAGTTCAGAAACTTGCTTATATTGGAGAGCTATAGGGAAGTTTAGGTAAGAAATTGGCTACTTGTATAATCTCCCTCAGAGATTTTTACAAATGATTTATGGTTAGATATATTTTAACTTAAATATTTTGGTTAAAGTTTTAAATATACTTATGGTGAGGCGCCGTTCGATTTTCGGGGTTTTGTTGGGTTGCGCTTACGGGTAAACCAACCTACGAATTTGATACGAATGGTACTGTAGGTGATTGTAAAGCAATATAGGGCGCCATTCATTACGTAGGGTAGTAGTTGGGTGAAGCTGCGAATGTTGAGGAATCTTAAGTATTGAGTAAGCGCGCGCGAGTAAAGGCGCTATCTCTGCTAAAATATCTTGGTTGTTTAAGAAGTGCGAAGCATCCGTCTTTGAGCCAGTCAACAGACCTTATTAATAATATCGATACGTTAGCGCAAGAGTTGGCGACTATCCAGCAGACAGGTTCTAAACGAATTGCACTGCTGGGTTCGCGTCACGTCCCCATTACGCATCAGAGTCTGATAGAGATGATGACTTATGCCTTAGTTTTATCAGGCAACCGCATTATCACTTCGGGTGCAACCGGCACCAATTCTGCCGCAATTAAGGGAGCAATGCGTGCTGACCCCAATTTTTTGACGGTAATTTTACCACAAAGTCTAAACCGTCAGCCGATAGAATCGCGCCAACAACTTGAACAGGTAATGCATCTTGTGGAAAATCCAACTAATGATAGTTTGGCCCTGGCAGAAGCTAGCTATCTGTGCAATAAGGAGATAGTCTCCCGTTGCCAGCAGCTTATCTGTTTTGCGTTTCACGATAGCCGCACCTTGTTACAAACATGTAGAGAAGCTGAAGAACAGAGGAAGGTGGTAACTTTATTTTACTTTGATTAACTTTACTGAAAGTCGGCAGTCATTAAGTCAACAGTCAAGAGTTAGTTGTATTAATTCTAGATTATAGACTTTAGACTGAGGGCTTTAGATTCACTTGTCCATGCATCACAAATTACAATTAACATTTACAGTTAGCCGTGTCAGCCATTTTTTTATACTCTATTTTCGCTAGCGTTGTGCTGATTTACGCTCCATTTCTAGTAGTCAGCTATGGTCGTTTTCGCGTAGGCTACGATATGGCTGCTCCTCGCGCAATGTTTGATAAATTACCTCCTTACGCACAACGAGCAACTTGGGCACACCAAAATTCGTTTGAAACGTTTATGGTGTTTTCCGTAGCAGCTTTAATGGCTTATGTAACTGGTGTTAATTCACAGACTTCAGCAGTCGCAGCAATTGCCTTTGTCATCGCGCGATTGCTGTACTCTATTTTCTATATTCTGAATATACCCATTTTGCGCTCCTTAATGTTTGCTGTGGGTGGACTCTGTTCGTTAACTTTGTTTATTCAGAGTCTTATTCAAGTTAAAGGTTAGTAAATTAGAGTTAGGGGCATTCACGTCCCTAGCTCAAATACCTTTACAACTTCAACCCAAGCATACCTATTTCTCACACCAAAACTGTTATGGCTTCAACCTATTCATTTGATATTGTCAGCGATTTTGACCGACAAGAGTTAGTCAATGCTATAGACCAAGTTGTGCGAGATGTTAAAAGTCGCTACGACCTCAAAGACACTAACACCACTGTTGAATTAGGTGACGAAAATATCACTATCAATACCGACAGCGAATTTACTCTCGATACAGTACAAGGTATCCTGCGCGAAAAAGCTGCAAAGCGTAATCTATCACAGAAAATCTTTGAGTTTGGCAAAATTGAATCAGCTTCAGGTAACCGCGTTCGTCACGAAGTAACCCTTAAAAAAGGTATAAGTCAAGAAATTGCAAAGCAAATATCTAAGTTAATTCGTGACGAGTTCAAAAAGGTACAAGCATCAATTCAAGGTGATGCTGTTCGCGTCAGCGCTAAAAATAAAGATGATTTACAAACTGTCATAACTCGACTCAAGCAAGAAGAATACCCAGTTGCCTTACAATTTACTAATTACAGGTAAATTTACTGTTCGGGCATGGCTACTTTATCAGCCGTCATCTTAAACTCGTTGGTTACGAAAAAAGTAGCAGTTTCTGCCTCATACTGTTGTCCTGCTCGCACAATTTTGACTTTACCCGTCAAAACGACTTTTTGCTCCAATTTATAGTATTCTGCTTTCTCAGCAGTCGCAGTAATTTTTTGAGGCTCGTATCTAAACTCCACATCCCCAGACCAAGTAATCACATCATTGACCCTTGGTACTCCTGGCTGTACTAATAAATTTGTTGTGGGCGCCCCAGTTACTGGAGTCGGAATTGTACCATTCGTCGGCGCCCCAGTTACTGGAGTCGGAATTGTACCATTCGTCGGCGCCCCAGTTACTGGCGTTGGAATTGTACCATTAGTCGCCGCCCCAGTTACTGGAGTCGGAATTGTACCATTATTCGGCGACAAATCAGGCGCCTGAGCATAAACACTGTTAATAGTCGCATTAAGTAAAACCGCGTAAATCAAAACTCCTGGCAGCAAAAACGATAAATGCAAACCCCTTGCTTGGGCAAAGTTAGACAATAAGCCATATTTTTCAAACATTTTAGCCAGCTTCTAGTTACAAACTTAAAATATAACTGCAACATCTTGGCATGACATCCAGTTAAATGACCACTCGATTCCCCTAACCCCCAATAACTTTAGGGGAAATTTGCCCCCCTTATTAAGGGGGGTTGGGGGGATTAAGTATCAAATATACATTCCCCAAAGATGAGATATTAAAAACAAAATATACATCAAGTTTGTATTAATAATTATTTTTTAACACGCATATAATATAAATAGATAGTATTTTTAATTACACATAAATTCAACATTTCTTTGATTTTAGCGAATTACAAAGACATGAAAGTCAAAAAAAATACATGTATACAATAACACGAATGCAAAAAAAATACTTCCGCTTAATTACGTATAAACACTGAAAATAATTTATAACCATCTAAAAATAATAACTAAAATGACTTTAGTATTAACACTAGTAGCAGATTTGTAAGCCAAATTGGCATAAAAATTGTGCGTATTTTTTAATTTAAGGTTGTTTCATAGTAAACTCGATTATGGTACATTAAAGAAACAAATCCATTTGCATTCAATTTACAATTATAAAATAATTTATTTGACGAAAGTAATATATATTACCAAGTTTTCACCGTTCCCTATTCGTATTTACAACTAAATAGATACTAAAAAAATAATTTCAGTAAATCATGCAGTCTTCATAACTTGGAGAATGCGTTATTTTGTCGGTATTTATTTGTCCACCCTCTAAATTCTTCACATTCATTGCCATGAGTAAATCTACTTTAGATCAAGAATCAATGAATACAGTTAATCTTGGTAGGCAGAAATTTTTTCAACCTCTTGAACATTTATCGTTCTTACAAAAAATTTCGCAAGATTATGTCAGTGGGAAGTTACAGGTCTTTAGTATTTCACAACAGTGGTCAATATATTTTGAGGAAGGCAAATTAATTTATGCTTGTCAGTTGAATGAAATGTGGAATCTTTTCTACAAAAAATTACAGCAGGTAAGTCCTGATATGAATTTAAACAATCAGGTATGTAATCAACTAAAAGCGATTTTTGATAGTCATCATGATGATGGTGGTTGTTCGAGCTATTTAGCAATATGTTGGTTACTTGACCAGCAATATATAGATGCATCCCAAGTTAAGCAATTAATCGAAGAGTTAGCACTCGAAGTTATGGATTCATTCCTTAAACTCCGAGATGGTATATATGAATTTTTGCCCAATAGTTTTTTAGACGATTTACCCAAGTTTACTCATATTGATATTTCTACTATTGCCCGACTTTGCCAGCAACGTGCGCGAAAAATTGGTAATTTCATTCACCCAGTGTATCGCACCAGCAATTATTTGTTCTCAGATTTAAGTGAGCAAGAACTCAATAGTTTCGACCAACCTCAATTACCTCAACAATCTTCTCGTAAAGAAATTAATCAGTACACCGAAACTACAAAAGCGCCATCCTTACCAGTTAATAACTACATCGACGCACAAGTCAAGGCGCCTGCCCAAAATACTGATAATACAGCTACACATCGAGATGTACCTTTGAATGAAATTAAGTCGGACGAAACACATAAGATTTATAAAGTCATGTGCATTGATGACAGTCCAACAATAATAAAAGCAATGCAAGGCTTTTTAGACAAAGAATTATTTCAAGTTGTAGGTGTCACAGACTCACTCAAGGCATTAATGCAAATCCTTCGTGCCAAACCTGACATTATTTTACTCGATATCTCAATGCCAAATTTAGACGGTTATGAACTTTGTTCGTTACTACGTAAACATCCAGAATTTCGCCATACACCCATAGTCATGGTGACAGGTAGAACAGGATTCCTCGACAAAGCACGTGCTAAATTAGTTAAATCATCAGGATATTTAACCAAACCTTTCACTCAAGCAGAATTAATTAAAACAGTATTTCAACAAGTCAGTTGTTTAACTTCGTTTTAACCTTCATAATTTATTTTATTGAGACAAATAAATGTTAGAAAAAGTTGGCGCCAATAGCAAACCAAACGATAACGCAAAACCAAACAACGTTGATTCAATTGCTTTATTTAACCAGCAACCAACAAAATCATTTTTAGACAAAATTGGCTTGCGTACAAAATCAGTTTTATTTGCAACCGCAATTAGTACAATCCCAGTACTTACGATTGGCGCCATTTTATATTCATTTGTAGACCAATCACGTCGGCAAGAAATAAAAACAGCACATAGTAATCAAGCAAATCAAATCACGACAAACATTAAAAATTCTCTCAAAGAACAGTTACGTGAACTTGAATATTTACCCAACCCAGATTTAATTAATAGTCGTCGTTTCCAAGACCAGCAGGAAATACTTAACAACTGGCAAGAAGCAAACAAAATCAATAGTACTAATAATCAACTTTTTATTGTAGATTTTAACGGCAATGTTATTGCTGATGCCCAAAATAAATTAACACAAAACCAAAAACAAGAAAATTATTTTCAAACTGTATTAAAAACCAATAAGGCATTTATTAGCCAACCTTCTTCAAATAGCAATAACCAGTATTACCTAGATTTAGCTGTACCAGTTCAAGGCAGGAATACGAATCAAATTCTCTACATCGTTCGCTCTACTGTTCCTGTCAGCTATTTTCAAAATTTCCTGACTGCTACTCAAGATAAATACTATATTACCGACGCTTCTGGAAGAATATTTTTGTCTAATAATAAAAACTCACTAGGCAATAATGCTCAAGAACTACCTACAGAAAAATTACTCCTTACAAATGCTTCGTGGCCAAGTGACCCAGAACTTGGTAACTTAAAATGGAAAACTTTACTAACTACCGATAAAGCAATAGCTTTTGCTCCAGTCAATAAATTACTGTGGAAATTGGTAATTGCTACAATTGCTACTACTTTACTAGCTGGAGGAATTGCTGCCATTTTAGGTCATCGAATGCTTTTAAGAATTATTAATGCTAACTATACTTTAAAGAAATTGGGACGCGGTAATTTACAAACTCGAATGTCGCTACAGGGAACTGATGAATTAACGAGTTTGGGTGTCAACATCAATGATATGGCACAAAAACTCGAAGAATTGCAGCAACAACAAAAGCAAGAAACTCAGCAACTGCGTTTATTCACCAATACATTAATCTCAATTCGCCAACCATTTAGTACAGATTCTCTATTAAATACAACAGTTACAAAAATTAGACAAGTATTTAATGCAGACCGTGTTGCTATATACTCCTATAGTTTGCTTGCGCGAAGTCAAGTATTGGCAGAATCACTGGCGCCTGGTTTACTTAATATATCTGACGATATCATTACTTCCCAGTACGTTAGCCTCGAACCGATAGATGATTTAAAAAATAATCAAGTGCTAACGATTAGCAATATTTACGAAGCTAATTTCAATTCCGAACATTTGTATTTATTAGAACAGCTACAGGTAAAATCTAAACTAACTGTCCCTATATTCAAAGACAGCGCGTTTTTTGGTTATTTAATTGTCCATCATTGTAGTAAACAGCATACCTGGCAACCGCAAGAAGTAAGTTTTCTGACTCAGTTCGCGCAGCAGTTTGGGTTAAGCTTAGAGAGAATACGATTGCTCGAAGATTCCCAGTCTCTTAAAAACTTAGCTGTGCATTTAGCTAGTTCATCGAAAGCACACGATATATATAATGTAGCAGTACAAGATGTACGGCAAGCATTAAAAGCCGACCGTACTGTTATTTATAAATTTGGCGAAAACGGACATGGCGTTTTTCTAGCTGAGTCAGTCATCGCAGGTTTTACTTGTGCAATGGGTATGCAGCTTGTAGAACCTTGTTTAGGAAAGTGTGTAGATAAACTGACCAAAGGAAAAATTCAAGTCATCAATAATGTATATCAAGCCGGACTAAATGATTGTTATCTGCAACTATTAGAAAGTTTTAATGTCAAAGCAAATTTAGTAGTGCCAATTATAGTAAATAACAACCTACTCGGTTTACTTATCACACATCAGTGTTCGCACCCCCGCAACTGGCAGCAGTCAGAAATTGATTTATGCGAGCAGTCCGCGCGTTTGATTGGTTTAGCATTAGAACGTGCTGACTTATTCTCAACCACACAACAAGCACGAGCTAGTGCAGAACATCTGTTCAAGCAGCATCAACAGCAAAAACAGCATCATTTTGCACAGCTAATGTCCTTATTAGAACAAATTGAAGGCGCCGTAGTCACTCCAGCAGAAGTAATACAGCACTTAACCGAAATAGAAGATAACCAAACACACCATATCAACAAAATTGCCACGACAACGAACACACGCAACGAAATTAAAACTGTTGCCAAAAGCGCACGTCTCGCAGCACAAGCTGCAAGTACTACAACATCGTTAGTAGTAAATATGAGTTCAATAATCGATACAAATATTGAGAATACCAATAATTTACAAAATACAATCGACGAAACAGTTGGTAAAATCAGAAATTTAGGAGATGATTGCCAAGAAATAGCAACTCTAGCTATACTAATCAATCAAATCGCGGCACAAACCAACTTATTAGCAATAAATGCTGACATCGAAGCCGCGCGAACATCAGATAATAGACAAGGGTTTGGGATGGTCGCAGAAGAAGTTGCTGCATTGGCGAATAAATGTACTGCTGTATCAAATCAAATCATGAATATAGCTCATCGTCTTCAATCTGAAACTACCGAAGTTGTAACTACGGTAGAATCACAAAGTCAGCAAGTAACTGAAAATACTAACTCATTAATCGCAGCCAAAGCGAATTTAAGCGAAATAACAGACAAGTGTGGTCAAATCGAAACGAACGTAAACTCGATTTATGGCGCCACAGCGTCACAAATTCAAGCATCAAAACAAGTGGCAACTGCATTAAAAAACTTATCCAAACTAGATACAAACGAATATTCACAGCTTTTAAATTCTCATTCACAAGCGGTAGCACTAATTAAGCGAATGAAGCAAAGCCTTGAAATGTATCAAGTTGGAGAAAATAATGGATGATAAAGAGCGAGAAATTCAACTTCAATTTATTGAAGAAGCGAATAATCACCTCAATACAATCGAAGTTGTACTATCAGAACCACAAATAAGTATCCATAATATAAATAATGCGATGCGTGCTGCTCACTCAATCAAAGGAGGAGCAGGAATGTTGAGCTTTGGAGTATTGAGTCAGTACGCGCATCAGCTTGAAGATGCGTTTAAAGTTTTAAAAACCAAAAAACAAAACTTAGATATAGATGAAATACAACCTCTTTTACTCGCGAGCGTAGACGGGTTACGTCAAATATTATCTCATTATACTTCCAATTTTAGTAACAATAATCACGCATCGATTGAAAAGATTAGCGATTGTTTTGATAAACTACACGAAATACTCGGAGAAGCAAACCCAGAAGATGCATCAACTATTTTAGCAACCGAGGAAAACTCGCAAGAAATTATTCCTTTAATTTTTCAAACTCAAGTCGAAGATTATTTACAGCAACTCGAATCACTTATACACCAAGAACCAGAGACTTTACGAGAAGAACTCGTGACAATGGCAGGTGAATTAGGTGGTTTGGGGTACATGCTACAAATAGAATCATTTACCCAGTTATGCGAGTCAGTTATTAACTCCATATCGAACGCACAAACAGACCACGAAGTTATCGAAATTAGTAAATCAGCACTACAAGCTTGGCGCCAATCTCAAACATTAATCCTCAAAAATCAACTAAATTCAATACCCACTGATCACACTCCCCCTACTCCTCCCACCTCCACCACAACGAACACTACCTCACCCATTCGTATTGGAGCAAAACAACTAGAAGTTACCAACGATTTATCGAGTGAATTAACAATTCAGTGTCAAACATTAAAAATCAAGTTAGAAAACCTGAATGAACAATTCGGCAATTTAAAGTATTGTAGTAATAATATTGATTTAGAATATCGTGAATTTTCTTCAAACACCATAAATAAAGTACACTTAAAACCACTACAATCACAGATTTTTAAACTACAAGAAATAATTAATGATATTAACTTTAAACTTATCGACTTCAATCAAACTAATTCTATATTAAATCGGACAGCCCAGAATTTGCAAAATTCGCTGACGCAAATACTAATGCGTCCACTCACAGATATTCTTGAACGTTTTAAGCGCGCATTGCATGACTTAAGCATTGAGTATAATAAACCAGTTCAACTTAAAATTACAGGTGCCGAAACCTTAATTGAACGCAGTATATTAGATACAATACAAGAACCTTTATTACATATATTACGCAATGCTTTTGACCACGGTATCGAAGACCGACAGACTCGAATTAACCGAGGTAAACCTGAACAAGGCTTAATTGAAATAAGTGTTACAACTACTCAAAATAATATTATAATCGTAGTTCGTGACGATGGAAATGGTATCTCGACTGAAAAAGTCAGAAAGCGTGCAGAAGAAATAGGGTTTGATAGAACACTACTTGCACAAGCAACCGACGATGAATTATTACTACTAATATTTGAAGCAGGTTTTAGTACAAGTGATGAAGTTACTGCACTTTCCGGCCGAGGTGTTGGCATGGATGTTGTGCGTAGTAACATTAAACAAATTGATGGAGACGTAAAAGTTTCTACACAATCAGGGAAAGGTACACAATTTACCCTCACCATTCCCTTTAATGTATTAATATTTAAAGTGCTATTTATCGAATCTAACTCGATGTTATTAGCATGTCCAACTTCAACTACCCGCGAAGTATTATCGTTTACACCATCAGATATATTATTAGTAGCAGGTCAAGAATATTTACATTACCAAAATAGTAATATTCCATTAATTAACTTAGCCGATTATCTGCACTTTCATTGTAACCATCCCAGTTGGCGCCACGACCATGTTACAGCAAAAACGGCTACAAAGTCGGCGCCTTGTGTATTAATAGTTGAATATCAACAGCAAAATATAGCAATAAAACTAGACCATTGTTGGGGTGAACTTGAAGCAATAATTCGCTCATTTGAATCGAATATAGCTTTGCCGACAGGATTTACTAACTGTACAATTACTAACAACGGTCAAGTAGTTCCAATCATTAATTGGGAAAAATTACTATTCTCACCACCAACTCAAAACCAGACCATAAAAAACGAAGATAAAACAATTTTAATTATAGATGACTCTACCAACATTCGTCAGCTACTCACGCGGACACTGCAAAAAGCAGGTTATCAAGTTGAAGAAGCAAGCGACGGTTTACAAGGTCTCGAAAAGCTTCAAACAGCTTTATCAATAAAAGCCATAATTTGTGATATTGATATGCCTAACTTAGATGGATTTGGATTTTTAGCCAAAGCAAAAGCACAACCCAACTTTAAACACATACCAATTATTCTTTTAACATCACATACAGGCAACAGATATCGTAATCTTGCATTTCAACTTGGCGCCAAAGCATACCTATGTAAACCTTACAATGAGTACGAATTACTCAAAGTGTTAAACGAGTAGGCGCCTGTATAATTAATGACTTCAAATCACATCAATCATCAATTCAAAATCATGACGAAAGTCACATATATTTATATCTAAAACCCGTAGAAAAATTCGACAAAATTAGATATTATTTATAACAATATTGTGGGGTGGGCATCCTTGCCCGCCCGACTCCAACTACATTGGTGTGTGGTGTGATGAACCTTGATTACAGAATCAGCATAGTTTTAGTACTTGCTTTATCATTATGTGTAATGATTCCGAAATCGCTACAAGTAATGGCAAGTGACCGTTTTTGTCCAATCACAGAGGAATCAAGCCTTAAATCAACCTATTATTCTCAAAATTTCGGTCTCGAAACACAGTAACAAAAAAGGGTAAAGGAAATACCTTACCCTTTACTCCTTACCCCTACACAGCTGCTGGAGTTAAACCAAGCGACGATAACAAGCGGTCAACATCAAAATTTTGAGCCATTAGTTCACGAATACAATTAACCTTAATAGGTTCGTGAACGCGCACTTGCCCAAAAGTTTTATCAACAATTTCCACAGTTGTTAATGTATCTAAATCTACTGACAAAATAGGTATTTCAAGTTCTTCAGCACGATTCAAAATAAAAGCTGGGGGTGGTAGCTGTCCTGTGAGAATCAAGCATTGCGTCGAAGTTTCCAGCGCTGCTTGTTGAATTTCTATACGGTCTCCTCCTGTAACAACAGCCATATTATGACGCTTACGAAAATACTTCACGGCAGAATTAACGTTCATTGCTCCAATCGCTAAACTTTCAACCATCATCAAATCTAAGCGTCCATTTCCACATAGAACTTGTGCGTTTAATTGATTAACTAGTTCTCTAACGCTAACACTGCGTAATAAATTATTATTAGGTAAAATACCTAACACAGGAATTGAAATCGACTCCAAGTATGGACGAACTGTTTTGTCCACAACTTCAAGTTGAGATAAGGGGATATCATTAATTACGACCCCAATCAAGCGATTTCCAATGCGCTCCTTCGCACTCTTAAGCGACTCCACTATCAGCAACGAACTATAGCGACATACTAATAGTACTTTTGCATCAATAGCTTCAGCGATAGAAAGCAAAGACATATCAAACAAACAGCCTTCATCCAAACTACCTGCTCCTTCGAGCAATACCAAGTCTTTTGCTGGCAACTGAGAATATTGCTCAATAAAGGACTGTTTGTAATTTAATTTATCTTCACCAAGCAAGCGTTTTTGTATAGCTAACTCATCCAAAGCAAGTAAGGTTGGCGCCTTAGAGCTTGCCGATAAATTGAGACTAGAGCCAATAAACTCTACGTCTTCCTCTACCAAACTGCCTTCGGATTCACTCAAACAGGTGCCCAAAGGTTTACCGTAAGCAATATCAAGCCCTTTTTGAATAAGCTGATGAGACAACCCTAAAACTGTCGTTGATTTACCACTGTAAGCTTCAGTCGAACCTACAAGTAGGTATTTCGGCGATTTTGGCATTCGGCACTCCTAATGTGATTCCGGAACTAACGTTTGAGCGCGGTTAATAAAAGAGGACAATTACAGCATAAAATGGCGCTATTGGAATTAAGTGCGTCTTTTTTCAACAGTATGATCTTTTTTTGCCGCAAGATAAAACTGAGCAAATAACTCCAAAACTTTTTTCAAAGCCATTTCACTCAGTAATAAGTTGTAAAATTTACCAAATCTTCCTTTCTTACGAAGCTTTGGGCGCCTAACCTAATCAAATGCATAAAAACACTTGACAAAAAATACATTTTAAGCATAGAAGATGCCAGCATTCAGGTAGGTGCTTATTAATTTTAAGTCGAACCAAACGTAAGCGACGAAACCCAAAAAAACCGGAAACCGGGTTTCTCCAGCACTAAACACGATAATCTTCAATTTAAACCAAAAGAAACCCGGTTTCTCGGACAATAAGCAGTTTCTTAATTATTTTCATCGATGCGTAGTAATTTGCGGTAAAAAGCCTGTGAAAAATCTGTTGTGCGGTTACGCTTGTAACTTTCTAGCAACTCAATCAAAAAATTAACAAACTCAAAACTAGCGGTCATCACTTCGTAGTTAAGTTCCGCATTGCCATCAAACTGGATTCGGCAGCGCGTTAAATCTGAAGGTAAGCTTGCGGCATTCCAGGTTGCCACAAAAGGAACACCTGAACCGGACTCAATTTTGCGCTCTCCCTCTAGACTTCCTTTTTGGTATAAGCTAATCGCATAAGGCAAAAAATTACGCTTGCTTCCCTGAACATAAGGCATGTAGACGCTAGCTTGCTGTTGTGTAGCAGCTTGAAGCTTATCGATTGCCATAACTGAATTTTCCTTTGATACTGAGTTAACTAGTTGTGGATAGTGTTAACTTTAGTGTTCCCAAAAACACTTAATTATTCACACAGAAGCTCAATACAGAGATTGGTAATTAAAGCAACTCAAGAAAGAATATGAAAATGTCGGGTACAATAGGGCTGCACTTGCTTTTATGGGAGATAAAGAACGGTGGCGCCATAAATTCACCTATTTGCACGGTGGGTTAAGCTTTTTGTAATTTCTCTACTCAGAGATAATTATGAATAGTTTAGTAACTGGTGCGGCTGATTCAAAAACTTATAAAGCAAGTGTAAAAAAGTACTGGTGGTTGAATCAAGTGACCTATGCCAGCGAATTCCTGGCCCGAGAATGATTATACAAGCGAGTTTGACCCGCTGACCTTGTTATCTGAGTTATCAGCAGACGAGGATTCCGTGGAAGAGGCAACTAATACCCTGTCACTTCCATCCCGATTTCAAAATCGAAGACGCAAAGCCGCTATAGTCCTATCTATAGTTTGGAGTAGCACTATTGCCTTACATTTAATTTCTTGGGGTTCATTGTTTGTGTTGGGATTATCTACCATCGTAGGGCTTCATGCTCTTGTAGTGGTTTTTGCCCGACCAAGACGGTACACAGAAGTTATTGAGGGTGAGCTACCTTTTGTGTCGTTATTAGTAGCAGCAAAAAATGAAGAAGCTGTTATTGGCAACCTCGCCAAAAATCTTTGTAGCTTGAAATATCCTCAAGATAATTACGAAGTTTGGATTGTTGACGATAATAGCAGCGATAATACCTCACTCGTTCTATCTCAAATCGCAAAAGAATACACTAACTTAAAAGTTTTGCGACGCTCCCCTGATGCAACTGGTGGAAAATCCGGCGCCCTTAACGAAGTTTTACCATTAACTAAAGGTGAAATTATCGCCGTTTTCGATGCCGATGCTCAAGTAGCCCCCGATTTACTTGTCAACATAGTACCCATGTTTCAACAGAAACAAGTTGGTGCAGTACAAGTAAGAAAAGCAATAGCAAATGCCAGAGAGAACTTCTGGACTCAGGGACAAGCTGCTGAAATGGCGCTTGATACCTTTTTACAGTCGCATCGAAATGCGATTGGTGGAATAGGGGAACTGCGAGGGAACGGTCAATTTGTTCGTCGTCAAGCTTTAAACCGTTGTGGTGGTTGGAATGAAGAGACTATCACTGACGATTTAGATTTAACTTTACGATTACATCTTGACAAATGGGATATTGAGTGTGTATTCGACCCGTCGGTAAAAGAAGAGGGTGTCACAAATGCACTAGCACTTTGGCATCAACGTAACCGATGGGCAGAAGGTGGATACCAAAGGTATCTAGATTATTGGGATTTGCTTTTTCGGAATCGCCTTGGCGCCCGTAAAACGCTAGATATGTTGGTATTCCTGTTAACACAGTATATTGTGCCAACAGCAGCAGTACCAGACTTATTAATGGCATTAATTCGCCATCGTTCACCGATGTTAGCTCCAGTTACGGGCATTGCGGTTAGCATGTCGATGACAGGAATGTTCGTTGGATTATCGCGAATACGTAAAGATAAAAAATTTAGAGTCTCCGCGTATTTGTTAATCTTGCTTCAAACCCTTCGCGGCACTATATACATGCTCCACTGGTTAATCGTTATTAGCAGTGCTACGGCGCGTATGTCTGTACGACCCAAAAGGTTGAAGTGGGTAAAAACAGTACACCAAGGCAAAGTCAGTACATAAGAAACCCGGTTTCTATTCATTCATTGTCGCAGACAAATCTTTTTTTTATTACAAGATATCGACAAAGAAACCGGGTTTCTAGTGTTATTCATCATCAGTTTCAACCACATCAATCAAATCAGACGATGCAGCAGAGTCCCCAAATTCTGCTGCATCTTCGTTATAGCCAATTACTTGTCCATCAAAAAACTGTGCTAAACGTTCGGCAGCATACCAAACCTTCTCAACATCCACACTTGATACTGTGTTTGATTGTTGTATGGATAATGTTGATGAAACTTCTTCGTCAGTCGGCGCCTCTTCAGTAAGTGCATCAACAGATAAATTAGATACATCAGATTTCTGTACAGGTGTTTCCTCTACAGGTTGCTGTACCTGAGCATCTTGGGGAATATATTTTGGCGCCGTATTATTTAAATAATTTTGGGCGCCATTACCATTTTGTACAGAATTATCTTGTTCTTTATTTTGTTCTTTATTTAAGTACGATGTAGTATTTTGTAGATTATTTCCATTTTGAGTAGTTTTGTTACCATTACTCGATATAACAGAGTCAGGTTCTACATGTGTTGTCGGGGGAGGTTCCTCAGTCGTCGTATAAGCTACACCGTTTTCTTTAGTACGATTTGAACCTGAGTTAAGAACTTCTAGATTTACTGTAATTTCGCGATTAAAAGTAGCTTTAAAAGCTCGTCGAATAATCGGTAAGTCTTCTTGAACCCGTTTATGCCAAGCTTGTTTAACACCAAGTCGAGCTTCTTCAGAGCGAATTTCAATTACATTACACATTTGACGCAGCATTTCACGTCTTGATATAGGTTCAAGATTAGATAGTACTTTTTGCCAAGTTTGTGCTAGGTCGTCATTTGGATTGTTATTTATTGGTTGATTATTAGTAGGTGGCGCCTCTTTTGGAGCCGATTGAGACTGGGTTTGCGGTTGATTATTATTTACTGGTGGATTTATTGGTTGATTTACTGGTGGATTTATTTGTGGATTTATTGGTTGTATGGGCGCCTTACCATTGGTCTGGGAGTTATTGTTATGTGGCTGCTGGGTAGGTATGGGCGCCGCTTGAACACTTATATTAGGACTATTAGGACTTGGCGCCGCAGTAGAAAGCGCAGATGGAAGTAAACCAAGAAGCGTAACTTCCAACCACAAACGCGGTTGAGTAGTATTTTTAAGTTGAACTTCAGCGTTTCGTAAATGCTGCTGTCCTGCCAAAATTCCATGAATATCAATGTTTTTTACCAATTCAACGAGAGCTTGCCAAGTTTCTTGAGTACAAGCAACCAAGTCACCACGGTTAGAAGCTGTTTTGGCAATCAGTAAATCTCGGTAAAAACCAGCCAGGTTTTGTAAAATAGTTAGCGGTTCGCGTCCTCTATCCAGAATTTGACGGGTAGTATCAATTAACTCTTCGGCATTATTAGCAGTGATAGCTTTAAATAACCAATACAAATCATGTTCGCTAACAGTACCTACCAAATCCCAAACATTATTTGGATTAACTTGCTCAGGCAATAAACTCAACTGGTCGAGTAAACTTTCCGCATCACGCAACCCACCCTGTGACAACTGTGCCACCAAAGTAATCGCTTCGGTTGTAATATTGATATTTTCTTTTATAGCTATATCAGTTAAATGAGATACCATCGCATCCAATGGTATTCTACGAAAATCAAATCTTTGGCAACGCGAAATAATTGTAGGCAGTACTCTTTGCGGGTCAGTTGTAGCGAGTATAAAAACAATATGTTTAGGTGGTTCCTCTAGTGTTTTTAGTAGCGCATTAAACGCCTGGGTACTGAGCATGTGGCAGTTATGGACACTCAGTCCATTCGCAACAAAATTATGATTGTCTTCGACCTCAATATCATAGACACGCTCAATTCTACCTAATTTTACAAACTTAACTATCTCGAAACTTGTAGAAGGCGCCACAACCGCATTCACAGGGGATAGTATCTTGGTTCCTTCTTTGATATCTCTTGCTGGTATCCACCCTTGGTCAGTCCTAATTAAATGATTGCCTGTGCATCGAATTTCACGATTAGTTGTTTTGATAACCAAGGTTTGGCGTTCGCCTTGGTCGAACCAACGAACAACTCGTTTGTATTCCCAGTTTCCTGTGGAATCGTTATAACTTAGGACTTTCTTCCCTTTTATTTCAGGATTATCTATTCTGACTAATCCTTCGCTTGTTAATACGAGAGAATCTCCTGTTAGACATTCGTCGATGACATAAACCTTGTATCGACACTGGACTGGGGCAAACTGAGCTTTTTCGATGATGTCACGGACGTTTTCGACACCTGTGTTACTTGCTGCGTCTATTTCAATAACATCGACGGTATAACCTTTGGTAATTCCTAGGCAAACGTCGCACTTTTCACACGGTGTAGCTGTTGGGTGTGGGCCACTAAGGCAATTTAACGATTTGGCGAGAATACGCGCACTCGATGTTTTACCAGTACCACGCGGGCCAGTAAATAAATACGCAGGCGCAATACGAGACGTGTTGATAGCATTAGTAAGAGTTGTTGCTATAGCAGATTGTCCCACCAGCTCTTTAAAGCTTTTTGGACGGTACTTGTGATGTAAGGGTTCGTAAGACATGGTATTGGTGATTTTTATGCCGAATGAGGCGTTGAAATTACACAAGTGCCCTAAGTGGGACTAGCTGAGAGTATATATTTTAAGCACTAGGGAATGCAAAATCTCACCCTGTGAACATTTTTCTACATTCATAAAATTTAAATATTATATAGATTAGTTAAACTAATACAAATTTTTCCTGTAGATTTTATTTAATTGATACACCACTAAAGTGCGGCGCCATAGCTACAATCTTAGGGTACACACCAAGCAAATAAAGGTGCATGTAGATGTTCAAAAGGCTTATTCAGTGGCTGAAAAAATTTTTCCAAGCTTTGTTCGGTGGTAACACGACAAAGCCCAAATCCAAAATTGTCAGTTCGGTTGAGAAAAAACCCGCTCCTCCCCTCAGCGACACAGATTTGGAATTCTTGTTTACTGAGCTTTTGGAAGGAGTTAACCAAGCGCGCGGTCAAGCGTGGGCACTGAAATGGCTGCATAACATTGAACACCGTGTTTCTACTGAACGTTGGTTAGAATGGTTAAATAAGTTTGGTGATAAATTGCTGGCATCAACGGCACCAAATAATGAATTAGCTGCAAGACTCGTTCAACTTGGCGAATTGGAAGTTGGCGAGGTTGGAGACACTGCTTATGATATAGGAATGGAACTGCTAACTCGCAATCAAACCGAACCAATTTGGGAATACAGTGGACCCGACAACGTGACGCAGTTAATACCCGATACCTCAGAACAGCATTCAACGCTTCAACAGCCAGAAAACACACCCGAAGGAGAAGGTGAATTTCAAACTATTACTCTTGACCAACTCTACGAACTGATGCATCAGGATACTAACCTGCGCGCTTCTATTGCTCAACAAGTTGGTATAGAAAGTGATGACCCAGACGTGATCATCCAAGCGTTAGTTGACCAATTCCAAGCTGAATCTCAAGCTAATCCTCAAGACTCATCTATTTAGTGCAATTGTACTAAATGAAACCAAATTTGGCAAGGGGGTAGGAAAATAAAAATTAGGTAAAGTTAATTAATTATTGGCAGCAGAAATATAGCGTATAAATCGAATGAGTGGTATTGTATCTTTTGTTTCTCAAGAAAATGTATTCGCCTGTTAAAACATGTATTTTGATTAAATATTTCTTGAAATATTTGTAACTAAGCGAACACATAGCGATTCCCTAAATTCATGAGTATCGCTACAATCAATGAGGCACATCCAGAGTATAACGGTAGATGCTCAGGCGGTTAGTAAAATTGCTTAGAAAGTTTTTCCAGCAACTGTTTGGTAAAAAGAAAGAGCGTTCGAGGGCATTGGTAACGCAACAGACTGTGGTGCAATCACCACCGATGTTAACTAATGCCGATTTAGAGTATTTGTTTACCCAGTTGCTAGAAGGTGTGAGTCAAGCACGTGGGCAAACTTGGGCAATCAAATACTTAGAACGAATGTCCAATCGTATAAGTACACAACGTTGGTTAGAGTGGTTGCAAATTTTTGGCGAGCGATTGCTTGCTTCTCCTGCACCAAATGAAGAGCTAGCGTTTCGACTGGTTCAATTAGGGGAGTTAGAAATTGGCACTGTCGGAGACTTTGCTCACGACATAGGAATGCGACTGCTAGCTCGTAATACAGGTGTTTCATGGCAAGATATTCGTAACGACGAAGTTACTGAAGGAAGTATCGAGATAATCGTGCCTAATCCAAACTACGAATCTGCCATTTCCTTATCTGGTACAGACTCTCAAGATTTAGATTTCGATAATTCCTCAACTGCTGATTTTGAATTACCACCAGAAATATCTGGGCAAGATTTGCTCGATATATATAGTGAAGATTTACAAGAGTTTGAGCAGTCCACTTCTCAACCCGATTCAATTTACTATTCAGATTTAATAAGCAACACAGCGATAACATCAGTAACTGAAGATGTTGATAGTGTTTTTTGTGATACACCCGGACAAAATTTACTGCGTCAGTTCGGTGAAGATTTGTGGGGAATACAAGAACAATATTCAACATCAGTAACAAATTATATAAACGAACCAAATAATGATTTAATTTCTACAACAGAAAGTAATATTAATAATGTAGAAATAGTCGAAAATATCGAAAATATCGAAATTACAGATACACAGCAGCAAGAAGAACTATTACGCCAGTACGGAGAGGAATTATGGGATTCAGAGCCGGCGGCGCTTCTTGAACCTGTAGTATACGAATCGAATTTAACAAATGAATTAGCCAACGAAAATGTGGCGCCAACTCAAACCACAATAGAAGAAGAAATTACTCCGGCATTATTAGATACTCCAGGACAATATCTAATTACTGAGCTAGGAGACGATTTATGGGGTACAGATACAAAACTAGAAGTTGAAATTGAGGCGCCAACTGAAACAGTTGTTGAAGAAATTACCACAGGCGAACAGTGGGCGCGGATAATAGACGAAAATTATATAGAGTTTATTGCACCAGAGGCACCTACTGAAACAGTTGAAGAAGAAATCGATTTAGATTCTCCAGTAATTCCAGTTCAGCGTCCAAGCGTTTTACCAATACAGCAAGACTTTGACGATGCACTTACCGAGATGTCCCCAACCGTCGCGGTAACGCTTGACGAACTTTGGGTGCGGTTACAACAAAGTGCAAATTTAGTTGAACAGTTAGCATCTGGGTTACTTTCTGAAACTAGTACCTCGCAAATTTTTGTTGATATCCCCAACCAAGCATCTAAGCTACTAGAAGCACAAGCATGGTTCTATCAGGCTTTAGCGCAAACTAAAGCCGGAAATTTATCAGCTGCTGTTTTTTCGTATGACCAAGCAATTGAAGCAGCACCTGATGCTTATGAATACTGGTTTAATCGAGGTTTAGCCCTGTTCCACTTGAAAAATTTGCAAGGAGCCATTGCCAGTTATGAAAATGCAATTGCCATTAAACCCGATTATTACAAAGCTTGGTTTAATCGAGGCGCCAGTTTAGGTGAACTAGAAAGATACTCAGAAGCAATAGCGTCATTTGATAAAGCGATTGAAATTAAATCAGACTATGGTGATGC
The DNA here is from genome assembly GCF_003991905.1 of Dulcicalothrix desertica PCC 7102. Taxonomy (GTDB): domain Bacteria; phylum Cyanobacteriota; class Cyanobacteriia; order Cyanobacteriales; family Nostocaceae; genus Dulcicalothrix; species Dulcicalothrix desertica. Next base: position 324,141 of record NZ_RSCL01000006.1, read on the forward strand.
GTGGGCAGGTAAAGGATTAGCATTACTAAAACTTTGGCAAATACCTGAAGCAATTAGCTGCTATGACCGTGCCACACAACTCGAACCAATGGATGCCGAAAATTGGTATTATCGCGGAATTGCACTGTCGCAAAACAAACAATATGCTGAAGCGATTACCTCATTTGACGAAGCCGTGGAAATACAACCGCAACACTCAGGCGCCTGGTATCAACGTGGGTTAGCGATGGCACAATTAGAGCAATGGGAAGAAGCGGTTATTTCATATCAAAAAGCCCTAAAATCGCAACCAGGCTCTTATGAACTTTGGTACCTGCGTGGAGTAGCACTCGATAAATGTAATCGACACGAAGATGCAGTTGAGTCTTATGATAATGCTCTTGCACTCAACCCAGAATTTTATGAAATTTGGATAGACCGAGGTGTACTTCAAGCAAGTTTAGGAGAATGGCATCAAGCAATAGCATCATGGGATAAAGCACTTGATATTAACCCCAATGTATATTTGGCTTGGTTCAACAAAGCCATCGCTTGGGAGCAACTGGGAGACTCATATCAAGCGCTTATATGCTATGACCAAACGGTTGATAGAGAGCCAAATATATTTGCAGCTTGGTACAACCGAGGTTTACTACTAGCAGCTTCAGAAAAATATGAAGACGCAATTTTATCATTCGACTATGCAATTCAACTACAAAGCGACAGCACCGAAGCATGGATAGCGCGTGCGAATACTGTAGAAAAATCTGCGGATTTCGATTATTACTTAAGTTCGCATAGTTCAATTGCAAATGAAAATCCGGCATTAAACGCGCGTGGTTCGGAAGGAAAATTAGCGACTTATGCAGTAGCTGTTAACTACATAAATAAAGATACTCAACCCGAAGTTTGGTGTAAATTACATATAGCACTTGGTAATGCTTATTACGATAGAGGCAAGCGCTACACTTACATTTCCGACGATTGGTCACAAGCTATTTACGCTTATAATCAAGCATTATCGGCTGTTAATAGTACAGAGTTTCTATCATTGCATTTAGAAGTTTTACAAAACATTATTATAGTTCTACTAGGATTCGGTGATACTTTACAGGCACAACAATTTCAAACTTATGCAGCAACCTTATTATCAAATACCTTAAACGACTCACAGCGCGACAATAATAGCAAAAAAGATTTAGCATTAAAATTTGCTGGTATCGGACAACTAGCAGTAGATATTTCCGTACAATCAGGTGAACTGCTCCAAGCTTTAGAACTAGCCGAATTTGGTAAAAATGCTTGTTTAAATTGGCAACAATTTGGTTTCGTTGACAACTTCTATTCTCCGAGCTACAAATCAATACAAAATTTAGTCAATTCCACAACAGCTATTATATATTGGCACATCAGTCCTTCTGGCTTACGAAGCTTTATCGTCAAAACAAACCATCCAGAACCAATACTTGTCTTTACACCAATGTTGAACATTGGTGAAATGAACGAAATACCAGTACCCGAAGTAATTGCAAATTTAACAGCATTTGAAGACTGGGCAACTGAATGGAACCAGCATGTAGAAGAATCTTGGGTGCCTTTCATGGAAGCGCGACTGCTCAAACTTCGTGAAATTTTAAGTATTGGCGCCATCGAACAAGAACTCGAAGGCATTACAAAGTTAATATTAATACCTCATCGCGATTTATTTAAATATCCACTTCATGCCCTATTCTTACTAACCAGTATAAAAACAATCACCTATTTTCCGACTGCCGAACTAGCATTAGCACTGAAAAATCAAACATCGCAACCTATTGATACACAATCATTACTAAGTATAGAGGCGCCAACCACTAAAAATTATCCATTACTAGAATCAGTAAAAATACAAACAGAAGGTATTACAAATCTATTTAATCAAGTCAAACGAATTCAGGCAGCAAAAGCAACAAAGCAAGAAGTACTCAACGCACTGAGTAACCATAGCATCCTTCATTTTGCAGGTTACGCAAACGACAACCCAAACAACTCCAAACAATCACAACTATTACTAGCAGAAGAAGAAAAGCTTTCGTTAGAACAAATTAATGCGCGAATTCTCAATAACTATTCATTAATAACCCTTTCAGGTCAAACAACAATCACCACAGACCAAACAATAACCACAGAATATGTAGGTATAGTCAGCGAACTCATGAAAGCAGGTGTTAACCATGTATTAATAACACAATGGATGGTTGATAATATTGCCAATGCACTAGTAATGATCGAATTTTATCGAAGACTCAAACAAGGAAAAGCTGCCCCTACTGCCCTAAACGAAGCAACCGCATGGTTAAAAGAACTAACCGCAGGTGAATTAAAGAAATGGTACGAAGATAACTTACGAAAATCGCCCCTTGGAGGAACTAAAATACAGGCGCCAGTCGCAGAACAACTCCAAAAACTCAGCACCATCCCAACCAACCAAAAACTCTACAACCATCCCTACTACTGGGCAGCCTTTAAAATTCATGGCAACCTAGACTAATTATTAATAATTACTTCATATCATGAGCGCCAATCAACTTCCACCGGGCAGCAACGGTTTACCAATACTCGGAGAAACCCTATCATTCGTATTCGACGCCAATTACATCGCCAAACGCTACCAGCAATACGGCGCCATATTCCGAACCAACTTAATAGGTAAACCAACAGTAGTCATGGTTGGGCCAGAAGCCGCCGAATTTGTACTTTCCAGCCACATGGAGCATTTCTCCTGGCGCCAAGGATGGCCCAATAACTTCAAAGAACTACTAGGAGAATCACTATTTTTAATGGACGGTGAAGAACATCGGCAAAAACGGCGCCTGATAATGCCAGCAATGCACGGGCCAGCACTAACAGATTATTTCGCCACAATGGAGCAAATAACCCAAAATTATCTGAACAAATGGGTAACGAAACATGAATTTACTTGGTTTGAAGAATTTAAACAACTAACCTTTGATGTAGCGAGTGAACTATTATTAGGTACAAAAACTGGTACAGATTCTATACGTCTAAGTCAGCTATTTACAACACTAACAGACGGTTTAATAACAATAAACCCATTAAAATTACCATTTACCCAATACGGAAAAGCCATAGCAGCAAGGAATCAAATACTCGAACATTTAACTACAGTTGTTCGCCAACGTCGAGAAAATCCTACCAAAGACGCACTATCTTTACTAATTCAAGCCAAAGACGAAGACGGTAATAGTCTAACCGAACAAGAACTTGTTGCCCAATCAGTCCTATTACTTTTTGCAGGACACGAAACAACAACCTCAATGTTAACTTGGTTATGCATCGAACTAGCTCGCCATCCCGAAGTCAAGCAGCGCGCGCGTTCCGAACAACTACAACTAGCAAAACAAGGAGAATTAAATCTCGAACAACTCGGACAAATGCCGTATTTAGAACAGGTATTATCCGAAGTCGAACGCTTATACCCACCTGTTGGAGGAGGTTTTCGTGGTGTAGTAAAAGACTTTGAATTTAAAGGCTACCATATACCCGCAGGTTGGCAAGTACTTTACTCAATACTACAAACTCATCGTATCCAAGAAATTTATCCAGAACCCGAACGCTTCGACCCAGAAAGATTTAACCCACAGCGCAAAGAAAATAAACGACCCTTCAGCTTAATTGGTTTTGGTGGTGGTCCCCGCGTTTGTATCGGGATAGCATTCGCCAAAATGGAAATGAAAATAATTGCCGCACACCTACTGCGTAACTACGACTGGGAAATATTACCAAACCAAAGCTTAGAAGTTGTGCGTGTTCCTACCACACGACCAAAAGACGGGTTCAAGGTTCGATTTGGCGCCAACACCTAATAGCTTACTAACGCGCTTGGAGCTTGCTTTCACAATCTATAGTGATTGGTACTCCTGGTTTTATGCCAAGTGAACAAACTACTGGAAGACCTGTATTTTCAAGCGATTTATATAGTTTAGGGCTAACAGCAATTTATTTACTCACAGGTAAGTACCCCCAAGAACTTGCCACTAATCCTAGTACAGGAGAAATTTTGTGGCGCCAATATGCTTTGAATATCACACCCAGCTTTGCAGCAATTTTAGATAAAGCCATTCAACCTTACGCACCAAATCGTTATAAAAATGCTTCTCTTATGCTCCGTTCCCTGCAAAATCTTGTCGCTCCTAAAATCCAACCAAACCCCACACTAATTTCTGCTGCACCTACAGGCGCCTATGTTCAACCGCAACAAACACCAACAGTTGTAGTAGCACCAAGTCAAGCGATACCTTACCAGCAACCAGCAAATGCCCAAGGTATGAATGATTGGCAAAAAGCGTTAGTCATGGGTGGAGTTATCGGTGTATGTGTTCTTGGTGGTTTACTAATTATCGATAGAAAAGATAATACTCAACCGCAAACGACTGTGGTTCAACAAAGTACTTCTGTGGCGTCTACAACTAGTTTACCTACTCAAGAGCGACGATTATCTCAACCTCTTGTTTCCAGAACTTCAGCAGGACAAGCGTTAAGAAATTATTACGAAACAATCAATAGGTCTGAATACCAATCTGCTTGGAGCCAACTTTCTCCCCAACACCGAAATAATCCTGATTTGCATCCAGCAGGTTTTAATTCGTTCACCGAATAATGGCAACAGGTTACACGAATAAACATTCAGGAAATAGTGAATCCAGCAACAAGTAACGATACAGCAATCGTAGAAGCACGAGTCAAATACACCATGACATCAGGAAGACAAATTTCGCAATCATTACGCTATTTTTTTGTATGGGATGCAGTTTCAGAAAGACGGTTAATTGAAAAAGTTCAAAAGATTTAAGCTACAGTCATTTTTTACCAATAAATACGTAGATTTATTAAAAATAATACTCTAATAATTCTATCACTTAAGTAAATCAATGATTATTTAGGCTACTTAATCGAGATTTATGGCTTATTTTTAAAAATCCAAATTACCTTATTTAAGTAGTTATTCAGATGTGGTTAGTCATATTTATAGCTAAGTTGGTAAAAAGTTCTAGGTGCAAGAGTTATGATGACACCAATCCTGTTGAACTATCGCTACCAGGTGATTAGAGTACTTGGTTCTGGTGGCTTTGGCGAAACATTTTTAGAAGAAGATACGCAAATGCCAACTAAGCGCAGGTGCGTAATTAAACAACTTAAACCTGTCGCTGATAATCCAGAAATTTATCAATTATTCCAAGAACGGTTTCAGCGCGAAGCTGCTATTCTCGAAGAACTCGGTGATGGTAAGACTAATAAAACTTTGGCAATAATCTTTATGGTTATTGGGCTTTATAGGGGATAATGGCACAATTCCACTTTTCTTCAAAAATTGGAATGTAACAAAATGTAAGTGTTTCTAGATAATTACCAATTTTTTATCATAATGATGCATCTGCCTAAGCAGAAGCTATGTTCAAGTGTCAGTAGATACATATAAATACTAATGTTTTATCACAATGACCTTTCGTTCAAGCAAAAGTTGTGTTAAAGTTTTAATAAATAGCGTACCATAGGGGTGTATGCACCATTATATTTACCTTAGTGTACACCATAAAAAAGCATGACTGACGGTTGATAGGAAAAACTTTTAATAGGCGTTCTGAGATATCTCAGGAGAATACGATGACTTTATCATTAAAAAAATCTAAAATTAACCAAATATTTTCTAATGCATTAAATTTTTTAGGGATTAATTCAATTTTCGGTTTTTTCTCCAATGAAAAATCTGTATTGCTAGAAATTAATAACTTAGTGCATCGTTTGGCGCAACTAGAAAATGTAGAGGAAGTTAGAGCTGTAAGAAGCAAAAACGATTCGCATGAGATAACTTTTCAAATCTTATCTTATGCGGATTTTGATAATACAAGGAAGCTTGCAGAAATTGCAACAGCTTTGGTGGTTGAGACTGAATGGAAAATCTGTGATATTTCTAATCAAGAAGATTGGGACTTTGGAACTCAGGTACTTAGCGATTTTGGTTCTAGTATAAAAAATAATCAGATAGTTTCCTTTAGTAATGCCCAATCCAAGTATTTATCAGCAGCAAGCTGAATTTAACGAACAGACTGCCAAAGCTGCTCAAGCAGGTTTTCCTGATTGGGCTGTTATTATGTGCTTTTATGCTGCTCTCCACTGGGTTAATGATTATGCTTTTCGACAGGGTGATATCAAAAACTTTGAAAACGATGATGATAGTGATTCGCCCCACAAACGTCGAAGAATGTACGTAAAAAAAATTGCAAAGCAAAATAAGTGGAATGATTTAGAAGAAGCCTATGAGCTACTTTATAGAGTTAGTATGACGGCAAGGTATTTAGAAGGATTAGAAAAACAAAACTGCACGGCTAGAGAACATTATGCTAAAAATGGTGTTCAATTTTGCTTCGAGTACTTAGAAACAATTAAAAAAAGACTCATTCAAAAGTCTTGAATAGATTTAATTATTACATTTTTGTTTGTCAAAGCATGAAAAACGTTTTATCACGCAGTTAACTTTTATTTTACAGACCCAACTTCAGGTACTACTTATACTACTGTTTGGGCAAAAGTTGAATTTTTAAATTGAAGATTTAAAATTATAAAAATATTCTTTATTTTAAATCAGGCGTTCCCAAATTAAGATATTAATTCTCTTTTATTACTGTGATGAGATAAAAAATTATTGGCTGGCTTCACTATATATAGAATTAAAATTGTCCCACTATCTGTAAATTAACTTACTAGCTTTTTGTTGGGTTACTATAAATAAAACTCTTGTGGGATGGGCTTTCTCTTGCCCCTTCCTAAATATAGTTCTAGATGTAGGGGCGGGCAGGGATGCCCGCTCCACAAGACATAAGACATAAGACATAAGACATAAGACATAAGACATAAGACACAAGAAAATTTATAAATAAAAAAAGCCTGTTTTTAACAGGCTTAGTTTAGCTTCACTTATGAGGGTGAAGCAACAAATCCACAGATTTCTAAAACATTGAGGCAAAAGTGAAATTACTTGACGGTAACTTTACCACCAGCTTCTTCGACGCGCTTCTTAGCATCTTCAGCTTTATCTTTTGCAACTCCTTCAAATAATGCTTTAGGCGCCGCTTCTACTAAGTCTTTAGCTTCTTTCAAGCCTAAACCAGTTAATTCACGAACAATCTTAAGAACAGCAATCTTCTTATCAGCAGGTACTGAGTCAAGAATTGCGTCAAATTCGGTCTGTTCTTCAACTGGTTCAGCAGCAGCAGCTCCAGCACCAGGCGCCATCATCATCATGCCACCAACAGGTGCAGCAGCGCTTACTCCAAAAGCTTCTTCGATTTGCTTAACGAGTTCAGAAGCTTCAAGAAGTGTTAGACCTTTCAATTTCTCTAAAATATCATCAGTTGTAGCGGACATTTTTTAGTCTCCTCTAATTGTAATTGTTGATAATGCCTACTCGGCAGCTGTTTCTTGTGCGCCTTCAGTGGCACCTTCTTTGTCCTTGTCAGCGTAAGCTTGCAAAGCACGTCCCAACGAACTTGGTACTTCGTTGATACCAACGGCAATTTTGGTAGCCACTGCGTTGATGGCGCCTGCAATTTGTGCTATGAGCTGTTCCTTGGAAGGTAAATCTCCCAATGCTTTGACATCTGCCTCTTTCAGCAGCTTGCCTTCCATTACACCACCACGAAGTGTGGTTTTATCCTTGGTGGCTTTTTGAAACTCTTGGTATGCCTTAATTGCCGAAGAAAAATCTTCTTTTACCAGCAAAAAGGCATTAGAACCCTTGAGCAATTCTGATAGTGGTTGCCATTTTTCGTCATCTTGAATGGCAATGCCCATTAGAGTATTTTTTGTTACTTTGCAAATTGTGCCACTTGGACGTAATTTGCGCCGTAAGTCAGTAATTTCAGCAACTGTTAGTCCTTGATAATCAATTACTAGTGCCAAACTTGACTCACCCAAAGTCTGTTTGAGTTCACTGACAATCTCTTTTTTACCCTCAACTGTTCTTCCCATTTCGCTTCACCCCCTTGGAGGATTTTAGATTTATGTTGGGGGCGGGTTTAGAAATATCCTCAAATTAAGGAAGATAATGGTTAACCCGCCCTTACAGGGTTTTATATTAGTTCGCGCGCAAACAATAAACCCCAGCTTCCGCGCGAGCCAGGGTTTTACATCAAGGTCGATTTCTAAAATCGTATTACATCCAGTAAAATCAATTTCACACTTTTCTAGCTGTGAAACTAAACTATAAATACTTAAGATGTAAACCTCGGCAGGATATTAAGCATAAAGCACCTGCTGTCTCTGGCTACTATATTTAGTTATGAGTGCTGAGTGCTGAGTTTGAAGTTATAACTCCTAACTCCGCGCCTTCTAACTCCTAACTTTTTTAGGTTTCGTTCATTTTTAAGTCACGAAGTGCGTTGATGTCAATACGGATGCTGGGTCCCATTGTTGAAGCAACGTACATACTTCGCCAGTAACGACCCTTGGCGCCACTTGGACGGTTACGGTCGATAGTTTCTTGCAACGCCTTTAAGTTAATTAATAAATCGTCAGGCGCAAATGTGACTTTACCAAACATAACATGAACAATACCAGTTCTGTCTGCTCGGAATTCTAATTTACCAGCTTTGAATTCAGAAATTGCGCTGACTAAATCAAAAGTAACAGTACCACCTTTTGGTGAAGGCATCAACCCTCTTGGACCAAGTAATTTACCAAGCTTTGCAACTTGTGGCATTACATCGGGTGTTGCAATCAATTTGTCGAAATCCATCATCCCTTTCTGGATTTCGTCGATTAGTTCTTCTGAACCAACAATGTCGGCGCCTGCGTTAGTAGCTTCTGTTACTTTTTCGCCTCGCGCAATTACTGCTACACGAACTTCATTACCTGTTCCTTTAGGTAATGCAACAGTTGTTCGCAGTTGCTGGTCACTATATTTTGGGTCAATTCCTAAACGGATATGAGCTTCTGCTGCTTCTGGAAATTTTGCTGTTGCGGTTTCCTTAAGTAAAGCTAATGCATCTAGCGGTGCATAATCTCTATCTTCTATTTTCGCAAGCAAAGCCTGCATTCGACGTGATACTTTTTTTCCCATTTTTTAGTCTCCTGGGGTCAACACGAAGCAATTAGCCTCTCCCCCGATAAAATTTCTACTGTACTGGCGGGTTTATCTATATCTTGGGATAACAATGAAAAATTTAGGTGAACCCGCCCCTAATCTGTAACCGTAACACCCATGTTTCTTGCTGTACCAGCGATGATGTTCATTGCTGCATCAATATCGTTGGCATTCAAGTCGGGCATTTTTGTTTGGGCTATTTCACGTAACTGGCTTGTCGTAATTGAACCGACTTTCTTTTTATTCGGTTCATTCGACCCTGTTTCGATTTTTGCCGCTTTTTTAATTAGTACCGAAGCTGGAGGAGTTTTGAGGATGAATGTAAAACTCCGGTCTTCAAATACCGATATTTCTACAGGAATAATCATCCCAGCTTGGTCGGCTGTTTTGGCATTATATTCTTTGCAGAACATCATGATATTAACACCGTGCTGACCAAGCGCGGGACCTACAGGCGGTGCTGGGTTGGCTTTACCTGCGTTAAGTGCCAACTTAATAACCGCTACAACTTTCTTCGCCATTTTGTTTTAGCTCTGTTTCTCTACCTGATTGAATTCTAGTTCGACCGGTGTATCTCGTCCAAATATTGATAGTAAGGCTTTAAGTTTACTCCGCTCTGGGCTAACTTCAATCACCTCACCTTCAAAGTCTTTAAATGGACCAGAAAGCACAATTATCTTATCACCCGTCGTCATATCAATCTTGACGACTTCTTGCTGTTCGGTAGTCTGTTTAAAGATTCGCTCGACTTCAGAATTACTCAACGGTACGGGTTTAACGTGACCGCGACTTCTACCTGTTCCGCGTTTTTGCTCTGCCCCCACGAAGTTAATTACATGGGTGGTGTTGCGTACTACCTGCCAAACATCATCATTCATGATCATCCTCACCAGCACATAACCGGGGAAGACTTTTTCTTCGGTTTGATGGCGACTACCATCTTTACGGATTTTGACGGCGGGTGTGTGTGGTATTTCCACCTGAAGTATTTTATCAGCTACATCAAATGTTTGAATGCGCTGCTCCAAGTTTGTTTTAACACGCTTTTCACAACCCGATGCTACTTGCACTGCATACCAGCGAGAAACCTTTGAGGAAGCATTATCTTGCCCGGTTTCGTCGGAGTGCAAAGCTTGTTCGTTGTAACCAGAGTCTGTTACAGAAGTCATCCGAATACCTGTTGGGCGCCCCACGTAAAGAGTTTATCAACTAAAAAAATCAACGCTGCTGAAAGTGTCACCATTAACAATACAGCCGCTGACTCACTAATTACTTGCTTTCGACTGGGCCAGACAACTTTCTCGAACTCTTCTTTAGTGCCTTCAACAAATTTGTTGACGCTGAACCCACCCGAAGTTTCTGCTATTTCAGCTTCGTTTTTCTTGCTCACGGTTTCACCTCCCTTTTCGCTATCAAAAGTGCCTGCCGCTAAGAATAATCAATTCTTAACGAGATTCATACATCCAGTCAACAACTTACAGCTCTAGCTCCTGATTTAAACAACTCGAAGCAAGAACTGTAAATAATAGTTAATAAGATTCTACCCGAAATTTTCTTGTCTTGTGGTTAATACTACAAGATTTTTGAAATCTTTCGGGTTGCAATCGTTCTATTGAGAGCGCGCCCTGGAGGACTTGAACCCCCGACATCAGGTTTTGGAGACCTGCGTTCTACCAACTGAACTAAGAGCGCTTGTAATGTCTTTAATTCAGTCCTAAACGCTGAACTTTAATCATTATAACGCAACTTGGGCAATATTTTTATAAAAAATAAAAATTTCGCTATTGGGAGAAGACTAAGCGGCTGAATGCCGCTATCACAAACATTTTCCCCTTCAGGTCAGGCAAGCTTACAAAGAACGGTCAAACCGCTGTTTAATCCGGGTTGCCTTACCAACACGGTCGCGTAGATAGTAAAGTTTTGCACGACGAACTTTACCACGACGAATAATCTTAATGCTGTCAATACGGGGAGAATGAAGCAAGAAAACTCGTTCAACACCAATGCCTTGGAATACACGGCGGACAGTAATAGTTTCGTTAATGCCACCATTACGCTTGGCTATTACTACACCTTCGTAAGGCTGAACGCGAAATTTTTCGCCTTCTCTGATTTTTACACCGACTTTGACTGTATCGCCGACGTAAATGTCAGGCAAGTCTGATTTTAGCTGCTCCGCTTCTATTGAGCGGATAATTTCTTGAGCGTTCATTGTTTTATCGAAAAACTCACAATCAATAATAATAAGTCGAAAATTGCTATTTAGTCTACCTATTCTTAGACTTTAAAAACGTATAGACATAAAAAAACTCTGTAGTTGATACTTACAGAGTTTTTTTAATTGGTGGCGGGAAGTGGATTTGAACCACTGACCTTCGGGTTATGAGCCCGACGAGCTACCAGGCTGCTCTATCCCGCGTCGTCTTTTTATAGTATATACTCAAGTTCTAAATTTGGCAACTATAAAATTGATAATTCTCCAATAACTTCCAAACGCTTATACTGACCGAGGTTCATAAATTTTTCTGCCATTGCTTGGGCACTAGTTGGAGAAATCCACCCCATTTGCTGGAGTAAATGAATTGCTGCGGCATTTCTAGCTCGCTTTGCTCCATCTATAACTTTAATCGCCAGTCCCATACCTTCGCCGAGTCTACTAATACACTGCACACCTTCTGCTCCGGCTTTACTAACGAGTTCTCCTGGGCAATGGCGCATTAATTCGGTGTCAAACTCTCCATCTCCAGCCACCATCACTGGATGATGCGTCATCGCGCGTACAATTCTCTCCATATCTAAATTGCTACGCTCGGCAAGTTTGGCGTACAAATGTGCCATTTGCGCTAGCTGTAATAAATATGTTGGAACTCCACAGTCATCATGAACGCTAATAAATTCATCTGCTGGCATTCGTAGCAATTCCGCTACCTTACCAATGATTATTTGCTGAACTGGATGTTTACGGTCTAAATAGCTGTGTAAAGGGAAATGTCGCTGCTGACAAACCGCGAGCATTCCAGCATGTTTCCCAGAACAATTGTACTCCAGCCGATTTTTTTTACCTTCGGGAACTGGGCATTGCAGTGCAGTAGGGTCAATATCTGCCCGCCAGAGAATATTGAAAACTTGTCGCACCTGCTCAATACTGCCTTTGTGGGAACTAGTGATAATAGCTAAATCTTTATCACTCAAGTCATAACGTTCGAGAGTTCCTGTTGTCGTTACACAAAGTGCTTGAAACGGCTTAAGTGCCGAACGTACAAATGTAGCAGTTTCAGCGTTGCCTGCAACTGATAAAACTCTGCCTCGTTCATCTGACACCACAGCTTGCACTGTGTGTCGAGATTCAATAATACCTTCACGCAGCAACCTGACTTCCAATGCTGCGGCTTGAGTTCTTTTTGCCATTGCTGCGTTTCTGCTCAATACTTTTTATATAATCTGCCAAACTATAGTACCAGCAATATACAACACAAACATAAGGGCAAACGTTAGTTGCAGGCGCCGCAAAATTGGTTGAATTTGATACGTGACTATCAAACGGTCACGCGTTAGTATCTCTGTTGGCTTTGCCCAAGTTTGACCGTCATACCATCCCGACTCTTCATAAAATATTACCGGGCTGAAAAGACGGTCGCGCACGTATGACCACCCCAAGTACAATCGCACTAATACAAGTACAACGCCAATACTAGCTCCAGCAGCAGCACTAAGAGCAAACTGAGCGATGAACTTGTGAGGAGGAAAACTAGCAGCAGACAATGGACCAGCAATTAACCAGGACAAAGCGTAAATCCAAGCGATTCTAATTATGTACTCCCGTAATTCGGCAGTACAATCACGAAACAACCAAGCCGATTTCAACTGTTCATATTCGTTGACGGGTTGTTGCTCGGTTGGCACTGGACATGAAACAGAAGACTTAGTCATGGCTCACTCCGAACAGGCAAGCTTCACTCATTTGTAAAATCGATACGTTCCGCATGACCCCAAAAAGCTTCCAAATTATAAAATTCGCGCTCTTTAGGCATCATAACGTGAACTATGACATCACCGTAGTCATACAGCACCCAATTTCCTTCTGCTTTCCCTTCTATCCGTAGGGGAAGACGTTGCAAATCCTCTTTGATTTTATCTTCAATCGCCGAAGCAACTGCTCGAACCTGAACACGTGAAAAGCCTGTTGTCACCACAAAATAGTCTGCAATATATGAAACATCCGCGACCCTAAGTATCACAATGTCTCCTGCTTTGCGGTCAGATGCTGCCTCTGCTGCTGAAAAAGCAAGTCGGGCACTGGCATCATCGCTGTTTAATTGAGTGGCTTTAAACGGACTATTTGTCACTGCTACAGACCGTAATGGGAAGTTTTCTTGAGAATAATCCGACATTCAAGTTTGGTTTGAGATTTACTATTGTTTTAATTACCCGTTTCAACTATTCTTTACAATTACTTACAATTGCCTCCTAAAAGGCAACGGCATGACAATCATGGTTTTTTTTGAATACTAACAAAAAAACACGTGTCCATGTTAGGGATTCACGCCTTTTCTAAAACTATGCACCACCTTTATCCTATTATTTAGCCTCTGTTCACCAAATTGGAAATTATACCACATTTTGCAGCGTTAATAAAGATTTACACTAAAATAACCGTACAAACTTCATATTATTTATTATACCCGTAGCACAGGCATACGAACTGTTGCATGTGTTGGCGCCTGTGAAATGGCGGGAGCAATGCCAAGCAGCGATTACTACGTTATCCTAGATATACACAACGTTACTGTTAGGCATAGGAGAACGTAGCATGAGTTGGCGCGGCTCGACAACCGTCAAAGACCGTATTTTTGCTTGTTTACCTTATTTACTTCCTTTGATTGAGGTATCAAATTTTGGTAGACCTTTACTGTCAGAGTTCCCACCTCTCGCGGTAGTATTTAGTCCTCTGTTCGCAGTATCATCTGTCTATAATACAATCGCTCGCAGCTTCCCTTTTGGGCTGGGTGGGTTGATTATATTTTTTGCCTTATTTATGCTAGTAGTCCGAAATGAAAGAGTCCCCCACTTTATTCGTTTTAACACGATGCAGGCAATTCTTTTAAATATTGTGATTATTTTATGCACTATAGTACTAGAGTTGATTGGTATTACGGGTAATGGGTTTGCGCTCTCTACCTTAGCCACAACAATTTTTCTTGGCATTGTTGTTGCATCTGCGTATTCGATTGTGCAATCAACACTTGGACGTTACGCAGAAATTCCAGCAATTTCAGATGCCGTCTATATGCAGGTTCGTTAGTAATAGCCGTAAATAGCTTTGATCGTTAAGAGCGCGCTATTACAACATTTTCTAAACGACCAATTCCTTCAATTTCAATGCGGATGCGGTCTCCTAATCTAAGTGGTCCTACCCCAAGTGGTGTGCCTGTCAACACGACATCACCAGGTAATAGCGTCATCACTTGACTTATATATGACACTAAATAATCTGGCGAAAACACCATTTGGTCAATACATGCTGACTGTACTGGTTTGGTGTCGTCATTTAAAAAAGTTTGCAAGCGGGCGCCAGGATTGATTTCGCGTACAATCCAAGGACCGATAGGACAGAAAGTGTCAAATCCCTTTGCTCGCGTCCATTGTCCGTCTTTTGACTGCAAATCTCGTGCGGTTACATCATTGGCAATTGTGTAACCCCATATTTTATCAGTCGCTTCAGAAGGTGTACAACCAACTGTAGGGGCGCCTATTACTAACGCCAATTCTCCCTCATAATCTACACGCTGCGATTGAGGAGGATACATGATGCTTTCTTTATAGGCAATTACCGTTGTTGGTGGCTTCATAAATATTAGCGGTTCCTTTGGTACGGGAGTACCCATTTCTTCAGCATGATCCGCATAATTTTTTCCAACCGCTACAATTTTAGATGGCGCACAAGGAGCAAGAATGTGATAACTATCTGGTGCCAACGTTAAATCTGTGGGTTGACCTTGCATCCAAGGAGGTGCATCTAATACAACCACATCAAGCGATAACTGGAGCAAACCATAAAAAATCTGCCCTTCAAGATTTTGAACTCGCACGTAGCGCTGTGCCATAACTAATATCCTTGCTTCTCACCAGTCGTAGTATCTCGTTATAAAGGCAAACAGCAGTTGGCTTTTCGTTTATTTCAAGGGAACTCACGACAAAGCTTACTAATTGTAAGATTACCACGGGTTCCATAAAACTCATTCATTTGAGATAAAAGCTGATATGATGGTAGTTCCTTGCTGAAAAACTGTCTATAAAACCATTCAACTGCCTTTTAGCTTGAATCGAAACGCGACAGTACAGCCATTTTGTCCAAAAGGATTACTATTTAATCATGCAAACCGTTTACGAAACAATGTACATTCTTCGTCCTGACCTTGGAGACGAGCAAGTCGAGCAAAACATTAGCAAATACGAAAACTTGCTCAAAGAACAAGGTGCAGAAGACATCGAAATTCAAAATCGTGGCAAGCGGCGCCTCGCATATGAAATTGGCAAGCACCGCGATGGAGTTTATGTACAAATGAACTACAAAAATGGTGGAAAAGCAATTGCACCAGTTGAGCGCGCGATGCGTTTAAGCGAAGAAGTAATCCGTTATTTGACCATTAAACAAGAAGTCAAGTTGGCGCCTGCTGAAGAAATTACAGAAGAAGTCGCATAAACTTTACTTAAATTAAGTTTAATAAGCACGGGCACTGGGTACAAAGTCCACTCTCTTAATAAGAGTGTGTCGCACTTTGTACCCAGTATCTTTATACATATGCTACATTAGCAGTTACTTGCCGTCTCCGGGATGACGCTGTTATACCTAATGGTGGTAAAGTCTTTGTAATGGGAGCGTAAACATACTGTGAGCCAAACTGATAACTCCACAATTCAAGCTCTCTCTACGGAAGCGTCAAAGTTGCGTCAAGAATTGCAACTGCGTGACCAGCTCGTACAACAACTTTCGCAAGAATTGTTTCGACTGGTCAAAGGCAATACAAACTTTATGCCTGGTCCGGAAGTTTCAGAGCGTCATCAAACTCAACTGATAGCACTGCGTGAGCAGCTACAAGCAGTTGAGCAACAAGTCACGTTTTATCAAGACCAAATCACATCTCGTGATACAGAAATATATCAACTGCGGCAAACAGTTCAAGAACTGACCGACCGTAGTCGAATGTTAGAGCAAGTTGTACAAGAACTTCCGCAAATTTACCGTCGTAAATTTGAGGAGCGAATGGCGCCAGTTCGTGAGAAAGTGGCGACACTACAACGCGAAAACAGACAATTACAAGCAGAACTGCAAAGCGTTAGTTACCGTCTAGCTTTAAAAACTCGCACGGCAACGCACAGTGGTATAGATTTACCAAATTTTCCGCGTTTGTCATCTCCAGATGGAAATATGTCAACTGTTCCAAATGTATGAACTAAATATATAAATAGTTGAGTGATAAGCTTAAAATTACGCTAAAAAATTAAAACTAAAATTCGACTAATAATTTAGCGATGCACGCATCTATATTTACTTACTTACACACGTAAATACATTGCATTATTTATCCAAGCAAGCCGTGAGTAATGGTCGTTTGCGCTCTTGCAATCAGTTACTAACACAGAAGCAAGACCATACTACGGCGCCTTTTTCACAGGTTACAATTGAGCGCTCGCACTATATAGTCATAGATATTGCTCAATAGTTGCTTGAAAATAAAATCAGAGGCTTAATCAGCTTAAACCATCGAAGGTTTAGATGTATTTTTTAGTGTGTTGCAGCTAAAAAAGTTTCGTCATTGTCAGCAGTTAGAACTGCATCTTCATAAGAGTTATAAATTTCAAACACAGAGTCAAGTTGGGTAAGCTCTAAAACCAACCGAACAGGAGTTTGAACATTGCAAAGAACTAAACGACAACCATGTTGACGTGCAGCTTTTAAACCATTTACCAGTGGAACTAGACCAGAACTGTCCATGAAATTTACCTTAGCTAAGTCGATAACCCACAATTGGTTAGCACTTGGGGTAATTTCACTTATCTTTTGGTTCAAATCAATTCCAGTTTGTGAATCAATGCGTTCACTAGGTTGGAACAAAACTACTTGGGACTCGGATGAATTAGTCATGAATTTAATCAGGTAATTGTAACGGGCAAAAAACAGAAAAATGACATAAATAACAAATTCTTCTTAACCAGAAACTACTACACTACTCAGAAATTCTGAGTTGCGCTGCAATTTGCTTTAGTCGAAGAACATCAGTATTCATGCCGTATAAATTGTATTAACTATCTCAATATACGCATAAGATAACCATAAATTCGGTAGCTTTCGTATCTTTTACAGAGTTTTTATAATTTATCTATACATTTGTGAAGTTTTAATAAATATATCATGAAATCTTTATGTAAAACTGCTGGTATAGTCTACGTCTAAGTAAAAATTATTTAGACAAGTCAAATTATTTACACTCCAACAGAAAATAACTTTTATTTGCTTTTAATAATTTCATTTGCTAGTACTTGAAATAGAACCGTAAAATTACTGTTCCCTTTGAATTAATAATTACCTCTACTTTTGGGAATATTAAATATAGGTATTTCCAATAATAACAATAAGATATTTTAATGCTCGTTGTAAGTACCGTTATAAGTACCTTAGTACTTCTCCCAAAATTTGACACCAAATGTCAAAACCCGTCAAGATATAGGTAAGGTAAACAAATGTAAATATAGCGGTAACAGATGTCGTTAGAATTTATCTCGCTGGAGAATATCCAAGAGATTGCTCACCACTATGGGTATTTGGCAATTTTTGTGGGTATATTATTAGAAAACTTAGGCATCCCGATTCCAGGGGAAACTGTGACGTTAGTTGGAGGTTTCCTTGCTGGTAGTAATGAACTAAGGTACTGGTTTGTATTATTTGATGCAGTAGCAGGCGCCACGATAGGTGGAATTTTCGGTTACTGGATAGGACGTGCAGGTGGTTGGCCGTTGTTAGTTAACTTTGGAAAACTGCTGCGTATTTCGGAAGTACGACTTTTAAGTATTAAAGATAAATTTAGTGAAAATAGCGTCAAAACCGTATTTTTTGGTAGATTTTTTGCTCTCATACGAATTTTCTTGGCGCCGCTCGCAGGTATTGTTGGTATGCCGTTCGCGGTAAATTCTTTCTAGTCAACATTGCAGGAGCTAGTATTTGGGGCAGTGTAATGGTAACGCTAGCTTACTTTGCAGGTAAAGTTGTCTCGTTAGAACAACTGGTTGCTTGGGTTAGTCAATTTGCACTTTTAGCCTTGTTAATTTTAGCGGCTGTTATATTTATTCCTTTATGGCTTGAATCTCGGCAAGAAAAAATTGGCACTGGAGAGTAGGCTTAACTTGCAACGGATGTAACGGATGCAACGGATGTAACGGATAAGTCAGATATATTTATATCCTCTAGGAAAATAACGGATGGAGCCATAATTCCTAGAGGATAAGTTAGATACACTTATATAGCAGTCCTAAATCATTTGTAAAATCCGCACGCTGTAGAGACCGAATTAATACGGTCTCTACGTGGATACATTTTTCACAACTCATATGGGATTGCTATATCCTCTAGGAAAAAACCGGATGGTGTCAAAATTCCTAGAGGATAAGTTATATATATTTATATCCTCTAGGAAAAGACCGGATGGAGCCAAAATTCCTAGAGGATAAGTCAGATACATTTATATCCTCTAGGAAAAGACCGGATGGAGCCAAAATTCCTAGAGGATAAGTCAGATACATTTATATCCTCTAGGAAAATAACGGATGGCGCCAAAATTCCTAGAGGATAAGTTAGATACATTGGAAAATTAACAACGGTAATTAACTGATGTAACTGGGCTTGTAATTTGATAAAGCAGAAATTCGTTTGTAATGAATAACTCATCCGTTACATCCGTTACATCCGTTGCCAACTATTTATTGTCCTGTTTGTGACCAAACGCGGGTTGGCAGTCCCCAAACATAAATAAAGCCTTCGGCAGCTTTATGGTCGAACTGGTCTTCGGCGCCGTATGTTGCCAGGTCAGGTGTATATAAAGTATTTTCAGAGCGGCGCCCAACAATTGTAGCGTTGCCTTTAAACAACTTTAAACGTACTGTTCCAGATACGCGCTCTTGGGTTTTTTGAATGAAAGCATCGAGTGCAGCTTTTAATGGGCTATACCATAAGCCGTTATAGACTATTTGGGTATAAGTTTGCTCGATTCCCCTTTTGTACTGGGTGACATCAGCAGTTAACGTCAAACTTTCTAAATCACGATGGGCATTGATTAAAACTATCATTGCTGGAGATTCGTAGATTTCCCGCGATTTAATTCCAACAAGACGGTTTTCAATCATATCAATCCGTCCAATACCGTGATTGCCTGCTGTTGTATTCAGCGTTTCGATTAATTCAACAGGATTTTTTGGTTCTCCGTTGATGGTTGTTGGAATACCCCTTACAAATCCGATTTCAATATATTCTGGTTCGTTAGGAGTGTCAGCTATTGCTTTGGTCATTTCATAGATTTCTTCGGGAGGTTCCATTGCTGGGTCTTCTAACACCCCCGCTTCTATACTCCGACCAAGTAAGTTTTTGTCAATACTATAGGGGGAAGATTTTTTGACGGGTGCTGGAATGCCAAAACGCTCACCGTAAGCAATTGTTTCTTCTCGACTCATTCCCCACTCGCGTGCTGGCGCCAAAATTTTTAAGTCTGGCTTTAAAGCAGCAGTTGAAACATCGAAACGTACTTGGTCATTACCTTTACCCGTACAACCATGTGCGATTGCATCTGCACCATATTTTTCTGCCACCTCTACTAATATTTTTGCAATTAGTGGACGTGCAAGCGCAGTTCCTAGAGGATAACGGTTCTCATATAAAGCATTCGCTTGAATGGCGCCAAAAGCATAATCCTTGATAAAAGTATCTTTTACATCCATAACTAGTGATTCACTAGCACCCGATTTTAATGCTTTAGCGCGAATAGGCTCTAATTCATCACCCTGTCCTAAGTCAGCAGCGAGAGTAATTATCTCTTCTACACCCCATTCTTGTTTGAGGTAGGGAATACATACCGAAGTATCTACCCCACCAGAATATGCTAAAACAACCTTCTTTGCGCGACCCATTCGTTTCTCCAATTGGCAGCAATACCGAGGTCTATATTATCTGATGATTTAGCCAATGGGGGATATAGATAAGGAAGAATAGATAGTGGATAGCTGACATAAAGGGGTAAACATGGGTAAGTACGATAAAATTTTTCAATCGGACGATGTATCTCAAGAGGAGCTAAGTCCAGAAGAAGCAGTTGCTGCTATTGCCGTTGTCACAACAGCAGCAGATGTAACGCTTGAAAATGTAGATATCGAAATGCTTGTTGATATCCTCTGGGGTTTTGAGGTATTTGAGCAGTATGACGACAATGCACTTTCTGAAATTATTAGTAAATTAATTTCAATTGCGGAGACTGATGGGTTAGGTGCTTTATTTAACGCTGCGTCGGAGTTCCTTACTGACGAACTAGTTCTGGATGGGTTTGCGGCAGGAGTTAGCGTTTTAGTATCGGAGGATGATATTGATATTCCGAAAGCGAAAATGCCTTTACTCAAGCAGTTACAATCTGTGTTAGAAGTTGAAGACGAAGAAGCAAACGAAGTTATCGAAGAAGTTTTAACAGCGTTTGAGGAAGTTGAAGAAGATATTCTGGGTGATGAAACAACTGATTTTGCAGAAGACCTTTATTCGTCTCCTGAAGGTAATTTTACTGTCTCCATTCCAGTTACTCCTGATGCAGGTGGAAAAATCCAGACTGCTGAAGGGATGGTAAGTTTTTCTGATGACTACGGAACTTTACTAAGAATCGATTATTACCTTATTCCCCCATCCCAGCGAGCCGAAATTGATGATTCTGTTCGTGAGCAATATTTTGAATCTGTTCTACTCGATAAATATATTCCTCAAGCAATAGTTGCTAATTTATCTTCTGCTTCTGTGGAATATACTGGTTTTTTACCGAACGAAATGCAAGGCGCCTATTTTGCCTTGGTGAACATGCCTGGTGGCTGTACAATATCCAAACAAGAAAACAACGGTCATCCTCAAAGACTAGATGCATTTCGTGGCATCATCGCATTTCAACAACATGATTTTATATACATAGTTACTAGTCAGCGCTGCTTCTTTAGTGGTGAAACTCTTGACTCTATCGACACCGAAGCCGAAACGATGAAAGCAAATATACTAGCATTCATCGACACAATGGAATTTTCCAACATCTAACATCCCAGCACTCCATTCCCATTAATTTTGATGGGTTGTAGCACAGGCATCCTTGCCTGTGTGGTTAATATATCTTTTACCTTATTAGACGCAGAATACACAGAGAAAAAAGAGTAAGAGAATATCAACTTCATGCCAAAGATACATTCCAAAAATCTGCTAAATGTGTGACGTTATTTGTGTAAACGTCAAAATTGCCGCTCCAAAAGCACATTTACTTGTAAAATCAGAATATTAAGTTTTATAACAAGCGCTCAAAGCTCTAAACTAAAAACGGTAAAGAGAGGATTTCACACAATGGCATTTGAACAACCACCACTCCCCTTTGCAAAAGATGCGCTCGAACCATACGGCATGAAAGCCGAAACCTTTGAATATCATTATGGTAAGCATCACAAAGCTTATGTAGATAATCTCAACAAGTTGGTTGATGGTACCGATTTAGCCAACAAGTCACTTGAAGAGGTAATTCAAATCTCCTTCAAAGATTCTTCCAAAGCTGGCGTTTTCAATAATGCAGCCCAAGTTTGGAATCATACATTCTTTTGGAACTGTTTGAAACCTTCAGGTGGCGGCGCCCCTAATGGTGACCTCAGCGCTCGAATTGAGAAAGACTTTGGTGGCTATGATAAGTTCGCTGAAGAATTCTCAAATGCTGCTGCAACCCAGTTTGGTAGCGGTTGGGCCTGGTTGGTTGATGATGGTGGCAAGCTTTCTATCATGAAAACACCAAACGCCGAAAACCCACTTGCACACGGCAAAAAAGCATTATTAACTCTCGATGTATGGGAACACGCATACTATATCGATTTTAAAAATGCTCGCCCTGCGTTTATCAAGAACTTCCTTGATAAACTAGTTAACTGGGATTTCGTCGCTCACAACATGACAGCTGCCTAAGCTAGTAAGGGCGGGTTAACAAGGATTTTAAATTTCGTTTTAAGATATTTGTAAACCCGCCCCAACAGATATAATCCAAACGGATGGATAGCAAAGATATAGCCCATTACATCAATATCACAAACGGCGCCTCTAAACCTTGGCTGCTGGTTCAACTGCGACTCAAAAAGCTGCAAGAGCGTCGTGCCGAAATTTCTCACGAAGAATATGTAAAAGAATTAGAAGATATTCACGAAGATATGATGAAACTCGGTGAGTGGTGGCGTGGAAAAGAAAGTGAAGTTTTTTGATATTAGCTTTGTTAAAAAAAAATAAAAATTTGTATTCGTGTGATGATAGCCTAGTAAGTCGTTGGATTGATAACGGTGTTTTGACGACATGGATTACCGCGAGGCTGGAGTTGATGTTGAGGCAGGTCGAGCTTTTGTAAATCAAATTCGCAATTTGGTTCATAGTACGTTTAGACCTGAAGTTCTGGGTGGATTGGGTGGTTTCGGCGGTTGCTTTCAATTACCTTCTGGCTATAAGGAACCTGTGCTTGTGTCGGGTACCGATGGTGTGGGAACGAAGCTCAAAATCGCGCATATGCTCAACCGTCACGATACAGTTGGTATTGATTTAGTTGCGATGTGCGTTAATGATATATTGACCAACGGCGCCGAACCTTTGTTTTTTTTAGATTATGTCGCAACCGGAAAGTTAGAACCCGAACAACTCACTCAAGTCGTAGCAGGTATTGCTTCGGGATGTAAGCAAGCAGGTTGTGCTTTACTTGGTGGTGAAACGGCTGAAATGCCAGGATTTTATCAAGCTGGTGAGTATGACTTGGCTGGTTTTTGTGTAGGAATTGTTGAAAAAAGTCTTTTACTTGATACTTCACAGGTACAAATTGGAGATATTGCTATCGCACTACCAAGTACTGGTGTTCATAGTAATGGTTATAGCTTGGTACGAAAAATTATTAGCGATAATAATTTGGCATGGGATGATAAACCAAATATACTTGGTGGTAAAAGTTTAGGTGATACTTTTTTGACTCCAACACAAATTTACGTTAAGCCAATATTAGCAGCGCGCGCTTCAGGACTAGAAATTCACGGGATGGCACATATTACAGGTGGTGGGTTGCCAGAAAATTTACCGCGTTGTCTCGGTGCAGGTCAAGCAATTAAAATCGAATTGAATTGGACTATTCCACCTGTGTTTGAATGGCTCGCACAAACAGGTGATGTTGGTCAAGCTGCAATGTACAACACTTTTAATATGGGTGTTGGATTTGTTGTGATAGTTCCACCACAGCAAGCAGAGCAAACAATTAATTACTTTGCTTCATATAACATTACAGCTTCAAAGATTGGAGAAGTCGTTTCTGGCACCGGTGAATTAATAGGTATACCTACTTAATATTTGTATTAAAAGCAGCCCGGTTTCGTAGAAGTTACCGGGTTTAATTAATATGACCAATCGAAAATACTCATGACTATAAGCTTTTAAATTTGCTAACGTAGTCTTAACATATCGCAAAATTTTGCCACACATTATTACAAAAATCACGGTTGACACTACAAAATAGTGCTGAATGTGACAAAAATCATAGAAGGTGTATCTAAAAAGTAAAAATAAATACTATTTAACTTAAATAGAAGAGGTTATGACTGTAAATTTTGCTCGCACTGTTGCGTCTAAAGAGCTTTTAAAGGAAGTATTCCAAAATATTAGTGCTTCATCTTGCCCTCAATTTTATAACTTTCACCTGCACACAGTTTATTCAGATGGGAAGTTACAACCAGATGCGTTGATCGAACAAGCAATTGCTTATGGTTTGAAGGGACTAGCAATTACTGACCACCACGCAATTGGGGGTTATGAAGCTGCTATGTCATGGCTTAAAGATTGGAAATGGAAGAACCAAGGATGTAAAACACCACATTTGTGGAGTGGTGTAGAAATTAACGCCAATTTATTAGGCGCCGAAGTTCATATTCTAGGTTATGCGTTTGATGTTGAACACCCAAGCATGAAGCCATATATCCAGCGACGATGTGTGACTGGTGATGATTATGAAGCGAAAAATGTAATTGCCGCTATTCATGAAGCTTCGGGACTAGCAGTACTTGCCCACCCAGCGCGCTACCGAAGGGCGTTGTTTGAATTAATTCCAGAAGCAGCTAGGCTGGGAATCGACGCGGTAGAGGCTTTTTATGCTTATAACAACCCTAAACCTTGGAAACCCAGTACGATTGAAACTGAACAAGTGCTTCGTCTTGCAGACCAATATGGTTTGTATGCTACCTGCGGTACTGATACACACGGTTTAAGTTTATTGCAGCGTTTGTAATTGCCCAGTCGTTTTAAACGGATATACCGACTTGCTGTATTGTTCATATTTTGTTACAAAAATACATGGAAGTATAAATACCAAACGCAAATGTTCGGCGGACTAACTGGTTTAACAGATCCAAAAGGCACTGACTGGGGAGAGCGTATGCTCAACACAGTAGCGAGTCAGACTATTCGCCATTTGTTTACAAAAAGCGAGTCTGTCGAAGTCTCTGTGCGTTGCTTTCCAAGCAGCAAGTTATTGCAAGGTAGTATTGACAGTTTTAAGATGAGCGGACGAGGTTTAATGATTCGTCGCGACTTCGCAGTCGAGGAGATGTCATTTGAAACTGATGCAGTCGCAATTGATTTTAGTTCGGTACTAAGTGGAAAGCTAAAACTCAAGCAACCAACACAAGCTGTTGCCCAAGTTGTTTTATCTGAAGCTGGTATTAATCAGGCTTTTGGCGCCGAACTTGTCACAAAGCGTCTAGACAATCTATCATTACCACAATTAACTGAGCTATCAGGTGGTAATCCTGTTTCGTTTAAAGATGTTCAAGTGGAGCTTCTACCAGAGAACCGTTTGAAGATTATTGCTAAAGCTGATTTTAATAACGGCGAACTCATACCTATTATTATGACCGTTACTATTGGTATTCAAAAACGGCGCCGTGTTTCGTTTCAAAATCCAGAAATAGACCTAATTACTGTATCAGAAGAACAAAAGGATTCTTCAAAGACTTTGGGATTGATACTGGCAGAGATTTTAGATAATATGGTTGATTTAGACCGCTTTGACTTGGATGGCGTCAAAATGCGGTTAAACCGTTTGGAAACCGAAGGCAAAAATCTAATTTTTAGTGGTTATGCGGAAATTGAAAGAATTCCGCAAACTGGTTAAGTAATGGTGGGCTTCAGCCCACCCTACAGTTTATCGTCCGACACCGATATATTGGAAACCAGCTTTTTCCATATCTTGAGGGTTGAGGAAGTTACGACCGTCAATAATTACAGGGTGGCTCATCAACTTAGCCATTTTGTTATAGTCTAAGGTGATGAATTGTTGCCATTCGGTAACTAGTACCAATGCATCACAACCATCTGCAAGACGTTCAGCGTCAGTTTCTACTAATACGCCCGAAAGACCGTGACGCATTCCGGTTTGAGAAACGATTGGGTCGTATGCTTTAACTTTGGCGCCGAGACGATTGAGTTGTTCGATTAAATTTAGTGCAGGTGCATCACGTAAGTCATCTGTATCAGGCTTAAATGTTAAGCCGAGTAATCCTACAGTTTTACCTTTAAGAATTTTCAGAGCTTGTTGTAGTTTTTCTAATGCAATTAAACGCTGACGTTCGTTAACGCTAACAGCAGCTTTGAGAAGTTGAGCTTCGTAACCGTAGTCATCAGCAGTGTGAATAAGCGCACTAACATCTTTGGGGAAACACGAACCACCCCAACCAATACCAGCATTGAGGAACTTGCTACCAATACGTGAATCTAAACCAATACCTTTCGCAACTTGAGTAACATCGGCGCCTACGCGGTCGCAAATGTTAGCAACTTCGTTAATAAAGCTAATTTTGGTAGCTAAGAAGGCGTTAGCGGCATATTTAATCATTTCTGCCGAACTGAGGTCTGTTGCGAGTACAGGAACAGGGGCAGCAGTTTTATTTTCAGCAAACTGACGCTCGACAATAGGAGCATAAAGTTGCTTCATCAATGCGACTGCTCTTGGACTATTACCACCAAGTACAATTCGGTCGGGGTTGAAAGTGTCATAAACAGCGGAACCTTCGCGCAAGAATTCTGGGTTGCTAACAACATCGAAGTCTGCAACTTCGGGCAACCTTTCTGCGGGGCCACTACCTGCTGTAACTAATTGTTTTTGACGTTCTGCAAGACCATCCAGAACAATCATTCGCACCCAGTCACCTGAACCAATGGGTACTGTTGATTTGTTAACGATTACTTTGTAACCACCATTTAAATTGGCGCCAATGCTGCGGGCAACTGCTTCTACATAACGGGTATCACTTTCACCATTAGGTAGTGGAGGTGTACCAACTGCAATGAATAAAATTTCACCGTGTGCAACACCAGCGGCAATATCGGTGCTGAACTCAATTCTTCCTGATTGAATTGCACCTTGCATGATTTCAGAAAGCCCCGGTTCAAATATCGGAGACTGACCGGCTTTCATAATTTTGACTTTTTCTTCGTTATTGTCGATGCACACAACATCATGACCAATATGTGCTAAACAAGCACCTGTAACCAAGCCAACATAACCAGTACCAATTACACAAACACGCATTTTCGTTCAATTCCTATCTTAATTTTGTACAATGAAAGTGAGGTAATATTTAAAACTGTCTTTAGCTTAAATAGGCGCATTGCCCATGCGTTTACGGAAATCTTCTACTGTTAGTTTTAATCCTTCTGCAAGAGGCACAGTAGGTTCCCAATCAAGCAATGTTTTAGCTTTAGTAATGTCAGGACGGCGCCGACGTGGGTCATCAGAAGGTAAAGGTTCGTGGATTATCTCTGCATTTGGATTAATCATGTCTCTTACCGCTTCTGCTAACTGCAAAATCGTATATTCTCCGGGATTACCAATATTTACAGGACCAACATAGTCACTGTTCATTAAGCGAATAAACCCTTCAATCAAATCTGAAGCGTAACAAAAACTACGAGTTTGAGAACCATCGCCGTATACAGTTAGAGGTTTACCCTGTAATGCCTGGACAATAAAGTTACTAACAACACGACCATCATTTTCTAACATACGTGGGCCGTATGTGTTAAAAATACGAACCACTCGTATATCAACTTTATTCTGACGGTAGTAATCGAATGCTAATGTTTCAGCAATACGCTTACCTTCGTCATAGCAAGCGCGTAAACCGATAGGGTTAACATTACCTCTGTACTCTTCGCTTTGTGGATGTACATCAGGGTCTCCGTAGACTTCGCTAGTCGAAGCTAAGAAAAATCTGGCTTTAACGCGCTTCGCTAGTCCCAACATATTTAAGGTACCCATGACATTCGTTTTCACGGTTTTCACGGGATTGTACTGGTAATGTACAGGAGAGGCAGGGCAAGCCAAGTGGTAAATTTGGTCTACCTCCAACCGAATTGGTTCTGTGATGTCGTGGCGAATGAGTTCAAAGTTATGATTATCTAACCATTGCTGGATATTGCGCTTGTTGCCCGTGTAAAAATTATCCAAACAAATGACTTCATGCCCAGCGGTCATAAGTCTGTCGATAAGATGGGAACCAAGAAACCCAGCTCCGCCCGTCACCAAAATTCTCATACTTTTCCTGTGTTTAGAGATATTCACTTCAAGATGCGCTTGTATTTAGGGTACCCAGCACCAACCCAAAAATTCATCACTAACAAAATTTTGTCAGTATTTTTTCGCTTACAAGAGCCAATATTTGCTGCCAAGTGAGATTTAGACGTGTCTATCCACTGGTTGTAAATGCCACTTGCAAAATAACAAATATAGCTCGGTATAAATAAAGGAAAATTAAAGATTCACACAATCTTCAAAAAAACTTAACTTATACTATATGCTGAACTAGCGATAAATAAATGCCAAAAAGTGGTTGACAATACAGTGCTGAGTGCTGGGTCCTGAGTGCTGAGTCCTGAGTGGGAAATAACTTCTAACTCCTAACTCCTAACTCCTAACTCCTAACTCTAATCACTAACTCAGCACTCAGCACTTTGAACTCAGCACTTATACTACGGCGGTTTTACTTGCCACACCAGCAGTTGCAGTTGCCTCAATACCGCGTTGTGGTTCTCCGAGCATGACTATTGAGCATGTTAGTTGACGTGCTAACTGTGTTGTCACATCACTGATGCCTAAACCACCTGGTATTGTGTGATTACGTATGAAAGGTAGTACAACTAAATCGTAAAGTCGTGCGGCTTGAAGAATTGCTTGTGCGACGTTTTCATGGGCGATAATTTGGACTTCTGGTGGATTAGACAGTGATAGCTTCGATACGATTAGTGCTAACTGTGAACGTAATGATGCTATTTTGCTCGAACTTGTACGGCGTTCACATACGTTTAACACTGTTACTTGCGCTTGCAAACCTTCTGCTAAAATGTGCGCGAAATGCACGGGTTGTAGTACAGGCGCCATTAAATTTTCGACTGGTACTAATATACGCTGAATTTTTCTTGGTGATTCAACTAAGCGGGTGACGGCAACAGGACAATGTGATGCCCAAAGCACGTTATCTATAACATTTCCAAATAGCTTTGCTCGTATACCAGTACGCTTACCCCATCCCATTACTATCAAACTGGCAGTTTGCTCGCGTGCGGCTCTACTTATTCCTTGTGCAAAAGCATCGTCAATACGCAGTAGTGGTTCAGACTCGACGTTAAGAGCTTTTGAAACAGCGCAAGATTTAGCTAATAATCTTTCACTGCGCTGTAATGATGCTTCTAAACGTGGTGCATCCATTTGCGCGGCAGCTGTTGCAATTGCTAAGGGTATTATTTTACCATTTGCAACAGATGCCAATAATGCCGCCATTTCAATTAAGTGTTGCTGAGTGTGAGGGTTATATACGGGGACTACAATTGTAAACGGATTATTATTTTGATTGACAGATGGATAAACGGGTGCGGCTAAGTGTTTTTTTGCAACAGATGTATTTAAACCTACTGCTGCTCTGCTCGTAATTAATGGGCCAATTGTTGAAGTTACGAGCATCAAAAGAATAATACTATTAAATATAGATGGAGGTAGTAAGCCTGCTCGATAGCCTACGAGTGTTGCTGCGACAGTGGCGCCTACTTGTGGTAAAGATAATGACCACATTGTGATTGCTTCTCGCCAGTTATATTGATATAAATATTTTGCTAGTATTGCTGCGACTAATTTACTCAAGATTAAACCCGCAATAATAAAAGCAGGTAGTTGTAGAGTTGTTATGTTTCGAGTAAACGATGTCAAATCTACTAGTAACCCTAAGTCAACAAAAAAAATCGGTATAAATAATACACTACCAACAAATACAACTTTTTCTTTAACTGGGCCGTCTGCTAAAGCTTCATTAACTGCCAAACCTGCTAAGAAAGCTCCAACAATTTTTTCTATACCTATTAACTGGGCGCCGACCGAAGCAAGAAATACTACCAGTAATACAAATAAAAACTGATGTCCTTCGTCTTCACGTGAGCGTCGAAAAAATTCTTTCCCTGCCCAATCAAAACCGACTAAAACGACTGTTGCATATATAGTTAACCAGCCAATTAGAGTAATTAAGCTAAAAACGTTAAGCTGACTTGTGTGAACAGCTATGCATACAGCGAGTAGTAATAGGGCACTAATATCAGTAAAAACAGTGGCACCCATTGTGACTGTAACAGCTTCGTTGTTAGTTACGCCCAAACGATTAATAATCGGATAAGCGAGCAAAGTATGGGAGGCAAATAATGAACCAATTAATATTGCAGCATTCCAATCAAACCCAAAACTTCTTCCTACAGCAGTACCGACAATCATCGGTACACCAAATGTGAAACTACCAAAACCCAATGACCGATTTGCAGTGTGGCGAAACTGATCAATTTCAATCTCAAGTCCAGCTACAAACATTAGGTACACTAACCCAATATCTGATAGCAGGTTCATGGTTTGCGATTTATCTTGCAAAAAATTCCAACCATGTGGACCTAGTACCATCCCAGCCAAAAGTAAACCTACTACTCCAGGTAGCCGCAGTCGTTCAAATACAATTGGAACGACCAAAATAACTAGCAGTAAAATAGCAAAAGGAACAATTGGCTCCTTGCCAAGACCTTGAGATGTTGGTGCAAGTACTTGGGATATTAGTTCCATAGGTTGGTGTTTGGCAGGAGTGAAATGAAGAAAGCAGAGAATGTTTTCCTAATTACAAAGCTGACGCTTTTTTAATGAGTATTGTTGCTTTTATATTCTTTATATAAGGAAATAGTATTTTTAATGACAATTTGCGCCCTAATATGATAACCGCAGTTACCTATTGCTTATATATGAATTTGACTCAATATATATTTTAAACGGTCGTAATCGTCTTTGAGTAATATACTTAGAGTTCGACCCGCTTTAACTAACCATTCACGGTCAGCCTTGCGTAGTTGAAACACTTCGCGAATCGCCGCTGCCGTCAAAGAATCGATAGGGGCGCCGTTTATAGTTAAAAGAGTTCGTAAAAAGTCCATTTCCTCTGAAAATCGTATTATTGCATCGGATTCGCAGCGATAAACAGCCTGATGAATTTGTGGGGGACGAGGTGGTAAGTACTGATAGACAGCACCGTTTGAATTATTAGTTTTTGGCTGCTCAAACCCGATAATTGCGGCACGAAACTCTGTTTTAAGCATAGCAAAAATTTGGGGTTGTTCCTCACGTAAATCAGCGAGTGACATACCCAAAGCGCGCGCACGATGCACTGAGTCTATTGGCATGGTGGTGGCGTGATAAACAACAGCGTATATTTGATTGCCAGATTCCTCATCTTGTGATTTTACCCAGCTACCGAATGGGGGCATTGGGGGAAAGCTCAAATCATCTGGTTCTAAACACTGAGCTAAAATTTCTGTTGTTGTTGTCTCTATGACTTCGGCGATGTGATTTTCATCACGGTTACTGCGATTGAATTGTGGTAAAGGAAGGCGCATAGTCTTGAAAATTATAAATATAAACCCTAACATCTCATATTTATAATTTAATACGGATGTTTTGGTTTTTTATATATTAATCTGGCGCCTGTGATTGGGGCGGGTCTCGGGGTGGGTTTTGATTGGGGCGGGTTTAAATTGGGACGGGTTTCGGGGTGGGTTTCGGGGCGGGTTTAGCGATATCGTTATTAATAACGGAAATCTCGGTTAACCCGCCCCTACAGTATCATTTTCCTTTTTTGCGCCCTGCGGTTTCTACGGCTTCTAATTCCGATAAACGGAATGTGATTAATTTATCCCAATTACCACCCTCGAACAAAACGGCAACTTTACCATCGCTGACTCGTTGAACTAATCCTTCAAAGCGATAGTAGGTATCTGCAGGGTTTTTTACGCGAACGGTTGCTCCAGGCAGAATCATGGCTTTTACTCTTTTTATGGTTGGTTTCCTTTATATAGCTTAATGCTTGTTGGGCGAAGCGTAAAAACTCCTAACTCCTAACTCCTAACTCCTAACTCCTAACTCCAATATTTCTTTTTGGTTCGGAAGTTGGCGACTGATTCGACAATACCTAGGGATACAAAATTTGTTACCATTGCTGAACGTCCGTAGCTCATCCAAGGTAATGGTATTCCCGCTACTGGCGCCAGTCCAACGTTCATACCTACGTTTACTATTACTTGGAACACAATCATTGCTAAGACTCCAATTGCTAGGAGTGAACCAAAATTATCTTTGGCTGTTTGAGCAATATGTAGTAAGCGTAAGCAAAGGAAAGCAAAGACTGAAAGCAATATCAAGCAACCAATAAAGCCAAACTCTTCACCTACTGCAGAGAATATAAAGTCTGTATGTTGTTCAGGCACGAAATTCAACTGTGTCATCGGACCCTTGTTTAATCCCCATCCTAGCCACTCCCCGGCGCCGATGGCAATCCGTGATTGGTGTTGGTGATACCCAGTTGTTAACAGGTTTTGGTCGGGATTTAAAAATGATGTTAAGCGCCCTTTTTGATATTCTTTTAAAACGTGATTCCAAAGGAAAATACCTATTTCCCCACCTAGCATATTAAGTGCCCAGGCGCCGATTCCACTTACACCAAATCGTTTCCAAGGCAAAGTACGCCACCCAACAATACCCATTGCTACTGCCCAAATTAACCCCAAGGGACCAAATACCAAATCCTTGGAAAAGGCAATTGTAAAGGGCCATTGAATACTAAATAATATCGCGGCAATAATTGGTGAAACCATTAGTACTAACCAACCTGGATTCGCATTTGCCCAGTACAACATCCCTAAGACAATTGCTCCGAACACTAACGATGTCGCCAAGTCAGGTTGAATGAAAACTAATGCCCAAGGAATTGCGGTAAATGCCATCGCACGGAAAACGCTAGATAAATTCGATGCTGTAGTTTTATGTAATAGCGCCGCCAAAGTAATAATCATCGCCAATTTGGCAAATTCTGACGGTTGTACAGGTACACCAGCAATATTAATCCACCTTTGTGCCCCTTTTGCGCTTTTACCGATAATCATTACCGCAACAAGACTGATATTGACTGCGGTATATATATACCAGTGATACTCAAGTAGATTTTCGTAGCGTACACGAGCAATAATTAATGCAACACAGGCGCCGATTATAGAGACTATCCAGTGCCACCACCAATCTATCAAACCTTGGCTTAACTCGGTGCTGCGAATCATTAAGCCACCGAAAAAACTGACACCTACTACAACGAAGAACAATAGCCAGTCGATTTGCTGCCAAGGTTTAATCCAATACTTCCAGCGTGATTGGGAGCGCGAACTCTTTTTTAATAACATTGTACGATTTTAGACTTTAGCTTTATAGATTTTAAATTTAGTCGCCACTAAAAATCTGTATTCCCAGGTATCACCTGAGAACCAGAATGAAAATATTTTATTTTTTTATGCCAAAACTGTAACATCCCACACAGAAACCGGGCTTCTTGTTATAAATTATGCTAAAAATTCTAGTTTGTTACAAAGAAGCCCGGTTTCTTGAAAGCAACTTTATGCTAAAAATTCTAGTTTGTTACAAAGAAGCCCGGTTTCTTAAGGACAACTCAGAGCTGCAACAGATACTTTGCCTGCAATGGCTAGTGCAATTGAACGTAAGGCTTTTGCACTTGCTGAGTCAGGGTCTGCAGCAACAATTGGCACACCGTTATCTCCACCAACGCGGGTGGAAATTTCTAGTGGGACGCAGCCAAGTAGAGGTACATCCAATTCTTGTGCTGTTTTTGACCCACCACCTGAGCCAAATATATCGTATTGTTTTTCTGGCATGTCAGGAGGTATAAAATAGCTCATATTTTCTACTATTCCCAACACAGGCACGTTTAGCTGTTGAAACATCCGTAGTCCTTTACGTGAATCTAACAAGGCAACGGTTTGTGGTGTTGTGACTATTACGGCACCTGCCATTGGTACTGCTTGTGTCAATGTTAACTGAGCATCGCCTGTACCAGGAGGCATGTCAACGATTAAGTAATCAATATCACCCCATTCTACTTGGTATAGAAACTTACGGATAATACCGTTAAGCATTGGACCACGCCAAATTACAGGTTGGTCTTTATCAATTAGAAAACCCATTGATACTAACTTGACACCGTGATTAAAAGCAGGTTCCAATATTTCACCGTTTTCGGATGGGCGCACAATTAGCGGTGTGTCTGATAACCCTAACATTGTTGGGTCATTCGGTCCGTAAATGTCAGCATCTAGTAAGCCAACTTTGGCGCCTGTTTGAGCCAATGCCACAGCTACGTTAACTGCTACAGTACTTTTACCGACTCCACCTTTACCACTAGAAATGGCAACAATATTTTTTACGCCTTTAATACCAGTACGGTCGGGTAAATCTTTTTGCTTTGGTGTTTCTGCTGTAACTTCCACTGCCACATCTGTAACACCTGGTAGCTTTTTAACAGCCCTTTGACAATCTTCGACTATAAACTCGCGCAACGGACAAGCAGGTGTAGTCAACACTAATGTGAAGCTAACCAAAGAGCCGTCTATTTTGACGTTGCGAATCATGTTCAGTTCCACCAAACTTTTGCGGAGTTCGGGGTCTTGCACTGGTCGCAATACGGATAATACTGACTGTGTATCAAGAACATCATTAATCATGTTTTCCACCCTTACTGCCCCAATAAAATTTTTTTGTATCTAATCGGATTTTAACTGGCTATGGGGGTGGAGTTATGCTAACTAAAAATCGAAGCAACCAAATTGACGTGGTTTTCTCTTCCTTGACACTGCTTTTAATGCCGTTCCTTCTACTGCTTCAACTAGTGCGCGCGCTACACGGTCTGCGTAGGGACGCGAGAATGACCAAATTAACGGAGATAACCAGCCGCGTAATGTTACGGAATATGACAAACAAGTGCCGCAAACTGTAGACTCGACTTTATAAGTTATCCGTTCCTCAATACCCGGAAGTGCCAGCACCCTAATACTCAACAATTCTCTTGGGTTAACTCTTTCTACAAAAATACGAATCGGAATTGGTGATAAGCGCGTTACTGCTTCATATATCAACCCTGGTTTTGGAACTAATCCATAAGGTACATTGGTACTTTTTAACAGTGGATGCCAAGAAACATCAGCTATGTCAACAACTTTCTGCCAAAGTTCGTCAACTGAAGCCGAGCTAATTTCTCGGTATGTTCGTACTAAGGAAGCGCATATCCGGCGCCGTTTACGGTGGATAAACCTAGATAACCAACCTTGCATTTTAATTCGACCCTCCTTGTTATACGCGCTTTACTATATCGTTATGGCAATGACAAGTGTTTTAGTATCAATAATTTTGCGATTAAAATCTCTGTTCTCAGTCAGAACTTAATACTTTAAATAGGTAATCGTTATATACATATATCTCTCACTACAATAAGTCTTCCTTCTTACGGCATATACACAGCTATGAGAGAGTATGAATTTTTATAAACATTGCTTGTTGTTACACTAAAAGTGTGCATATAAGAATACTTTTATAGAACCTGCAAGAGTAAATATAAATGTTTATGCTGAAGTGGCGCCAGTAGTAAAAATAGCACTTTAATTGTTTGTGTATTTTTATGTATTAAGTAATATTGGGTTATTTGGGCTGTATTGCTTACTAGAAGAAGATTGTGGCAATTTTGATGCGATGTTAAGCATTCGTTAAAATAATAAATCGTATACAAGTAGATACACAATTTAAGAGAGAATAACTTAAGTTACGCCGACGCTTGTGTGTCAACAAAGGGGATATCACGTGTCCGGCTTGTGGTAGTAGCGTTTATTCTACGCTTGCAAGCAATAATCGCTGCACTACCCTATGGATTAAAAGCCATAAAAACAAAGAGTGAAAATTTTAATCTAGGTTTTGAGACTTATGTTGACAAACTCGCATTCTCCTGCTATCCAAACTTCTCCATCAAAATTTTTACCCCCAGACAACGCGAAAGAGCGAGTTAGTGCTTTCATGCGTCAATTACAAGACGAAATTGCTAACGGTTTGGAAGCAGTTGATGGTGTTGCCAAGTTTCAAGAAGATAGCTGGGAGCGTCCCGAAGGTGGTGGTGGACGTTCGCGCGTTTTACGGACGGGGCAATATTTGAACAAGCTGGTGTCAATTTTTCGGAAGTGTGGGGAGACCATTTACCACCATCAATTTTGACCCAGCGTCCTGAAGCTGCTGGACATCGTTTCTACGCTACTGGCACATCTATGGTGTTGCACCCCCGTAACCCTTATGTACCTACCGTTCATTTAAACTACCGTTATTTTGAAGCTGGCCCTGTATGGTGGTTTGGTGGTGGCGCCGACTTAACTCCGTACTATCCTTTTGCTGAAGACGCAAGTCATTTTCATAAAACTTTTAAACAAGCTTGTGATAAACACCATTCGGAATATTACCCAGTATTTAAACGTTGGTGCGATGAATATTTTTATTTAAAACATCGTAACGAAACACGCGGTGTTGGTGGGTTGTTCTTTGACTATCAAGATGGTCGTGGCTCCTTGTATCGCGGCCCCGACAACCACGGCCCAGCAGCTAATTACAGTACTGAAGTTGGCGAACCTACACAACGCACTTGGGAAGAATTATTCTCTTTCATTACAGACTGTGGTCGAGCGTTTTTACCTGCTTATGTACCCATCGTCCAACGGCGCCATAATACTGAGTACGGTGAACACCAACGCAATTTCCAACTTTATCGTCGCGGTCGCTACGTCGAATTCAATTTGGTCTACGACAGAGGAACTATTTTTGGATTGCAAACAAACGGACGTACAGAATCGATATTAATGTCGCTACCTCCGTTAGTGCGTTGGGAATATGGTTTTAAGCCAGAACCGAACACTCCAGAAGCAGAACTTTATGATACTTTCCTCAAGCCTCAAGATTGGGCAAATTGGTCGCATACCTAAAAAGACAAGAAAAGGAAGTAAAAAGAGTGATGCGCTTGACTAAAATGTAACATTCGTTTTTATTTCCAAGAAACATATAATGCCCACACCATAGTCATTTCGGCATGGTGTGGGTATTTATTCATAAAAAAAGACTGGATACTAGCGAGATAAAAGGTTATAAAAAATACTAGATTAGTTTTATTTCGTAGTGCCAGGGGAGAGATAAGCGTGATTCATATCGACCAGAGAACCTATAGCATTCAAGACGGTAATTGTGTAATTGTTCTGACCCCATCTGGGCGCCTGGATATTACAACAGCTTGGCAGTTTCGCCTGAAGTTACAGGAGTGCATATCCAAACTTACCCACCACGTTGTTGTTAATTTGGGTCAAGTCAACTTTATCGATAGCTCAGGTCTTACATCTCTAGTAGCTGGAATGCGGGATGCTGATAAAGTCAAAGGCAGCTTCCGTATTTGTAACGTTCATCCAGAAGCCAAGCTTGTTTTTGAGGTAACGATGATGGATACGGTATTTGAAATTTTTGAAACTGAAGAAGAAGCTTTAGAAGGTGTACCTCGCAGTCTCACTCCTCAGAATTAAAAGTAATGAGTAATGAGTGCTGAGTGCTGAGTGCTGAGTGCTGAGTAATATATTAAAACTCCTAACTCCTAACTCCTAACTTTGGTGTAGCAAAACGGCCCCATGATAGCTCCCCAAGTTGCTTTTCCTGTTTCTCCGTCAATTCCTTTGTCGTAAGTTTTTAGTTCTGTTTGAGTAACTTCAAACCCTAACGAGACTTGCACGGTGTTGCCGAGGTAAGTAAAAGTGCATTTGGCTTCTTTTGGTGGCACCGCTGAAAATTCGTAACAGTTGGGTGCTAGTTCTTTTACTGACACGTTTAGTACGCAACCGGGTAGCAATTCTAACTTGTCACTGGTTAAACTTTGTATTTTGCTTGGGTTACTGCCTCCACCAGCTAATTCACCTGGGTCTTGAGGCATATAGTATTGAACGCTAATGGGTGTATCTGAGTTACCTGTCTCACGTAACCTCATAATTCTCTGTCTATAAGGTTTGTCAAGGCTAATAATATTTGCCTGTTCGGCGAATATAGTTATGCTGTCTTCTTTAAAAATGGGTACAGGCGCCTGCCATAAGCGCAAGTGGACATACCACACAGGGTCTTGGAGTGTTTGTTCTTGGTTGTCAAATTCACCAGTGAGGTATTCAGCGAGAGCTAGTAGCTGCGATGAGAAGGGCATTTCGGTAATATTAATTTATGCTGTATTATGTTAAGAAGAAGTTACACATTATAAAGATGCTTAAATTAAGTATCGTGAGTATGTAATAACTCCTACAGCTATAATAATAGAGATGCAGGATACAAAAGCCTTGTGTCTTAAGATGCAATACGGGTATATTCCATTCTGATAGCATCTGAGCTAAAGAGCGTTAAAGCTATTAGCGCCTAGAGTATAGTCTTTTGACTTTCCTTGTATTCAAGTACAAGAAAACAAACATTCCTTCGTCCTAATAAAGAACTATTGTTGTGAATAACGTCCGTACTGTCTCTGATACAAAGCGAACATTCTACTCGCTTCATACTCGCCCGGTAAACACAATTTATCGTCGAGTTGTGGAAGAGTTGATGGTGGAAATGCATCTACTATCAGTTAATGTAGATTTCAGCTACAACTCAATTTACACCTTGGGTGTTGTCACAGCGTTTGACCGCTTTATGCAAGGTTATCAACCAGAAAGCGATAAAGCATCAATCTTTTATGCTATGAGTCAAGCAGTTGAGGCAAATGAAGACCAATATCATCAAGATGCCGCACGCTTGCTTAATGTTGCCAAGAGTTTACCTGTAAATGATTTGGTTGCGTGGCTGAGTCAAACTAATCGTTTAGAAAACGATACGCAATTACAAGCTGAACTCGACGCCATTGCTCACAATCCGAAGTTTAAATATAATAGATTGTTTGCTATTGGTATATTTACACTATTAGAAGCATCTGACCCAGAAGTTGTTAAAGATGAAAAGGGTCGTACTGAAGCTCTCAACTCCATCGCTAGGGGTTTGAATATTTCTGACGACAAACTCAATAAAGATTTAGAGTTATATCGCTCCAACCTCGATAAAATGACACAAGCTATGGCTGTAATGGCTGATATGCTGC
Organism: Dulcicalothrix desertica PCC 7102; assembly: GCF_003991905.1. GTDB lineage: Bacteria > Cyanobacteriota > Cyanobacteriia > Cyanobacteriales > Nostocaceae > Dulcicalothrix > Dulcicalothrix desertica. The sequence goes on from NZ_RSCL01000006.1 coordinate 363,127, forward strand.
AAGCTGACCGTAAAAAGCGTGAAGAACGCGCAAAAGCTAAACAATAGTAAAGTAATGAGTGAGTCGTGCTGAGTGCTGAGTTATTTCCTCTTACTTTATACTCAGCACGACTCACTTTCAACTATTAAATCGGTACGATGCGGTAGATAATGTTACTGACTATTGACAATGCTAAGGCGCCCATTATTGCGCTCCAGATGCCATAGCGTAAACGAAAACCCTGTACAAAATAAGCAGCTAAACAGAAACAAATAACTCCGATAACGAAGGTAAAAAAGTCGGGAAAGAAGTTAAAGGTTAAAGCATTTGGTATTGCAAATACAAAGGTAAGAAGCGGTTTAACCATTACTGTTATAATGCCAAGAGCGGCAGCAGCAGTAAAAGTTTTGTCAGGAGAATCAATATCAACTCCAATTGGAAGTTTACTGATAGCAAAAAAGCTGGCTGCTGTTACAAACCAAGCAATCATAATTGATGTAATATTCATTGCCACATACCCTGAAACGTTAATGGCGTAGGCTTGTTATTATGGTGTCATCGTTTGCAAGAAGATTCTTCCGCAGCAATAACATCAAATATGAAAGTTATTATTTGTAAATTTGAATAATAAATTCCGCTATCAGAGAACTATTTTAAATATTTTTATTTTTTTTCATTTTTGATAAATTAATCCCCCCAAGCAGAACGCTCTATAAGGGGGGTTAGGGGAGATTATTTTAATTATTATTTGTTCTAGGCGCCTTTAAGGTTGTGCTGGAACTGTGCCGGGATTAACATTTTGCCCACTAGGTGCAGTTATACCTGGAGCCGGAATTGGCGGAGCTTGATTAGGTAAATTAGGATTAATGTTACCTTGTGGGTTAATTTGTGGGTTAATTGGTTGAATAGGGTTTGGCACCACAGTATTTGGTATTGTTTGGTTAGGAATGGCGCCTGGTGTTGCTCCGGGTAATGTTTGGTCGGCGCCACTGGCTGATACTGCTAAAGAAACACGGTCGCCACCAACTTGTCTCAGTAAATCTATGGTTCCAATTACATCATTGTAGCTTACTGAACGCGCTGCATATAATACTAAAGGTTTTGTCGGATTTTGCTTGACATAATTTTCTAAGTATGATCGCAATTGCTCTTTGGGAATTTGAGTTTGCGCCTCTGTGCTAATGTCAATAATTTGACCTAGCGCGTCAAGATATAGTACTAGTCTTTGCCCATCTTTTGTTTCTGCTTGGTTAGCTGGTGAGCCAGGTGCAGATGTTCCAGGAATTGTTGTTCCTGATTTGGCTGGTGCTAAGTCAAAGTTAATACCACGTATTGCTTGTTGTCTAGAAAATTGTAGTGCTGCCAAGAGAAAAAACGTCAAGATACAAAAGATTACGTCTATTAAAGGAATGATTTGTACTTGAGCCTCATCTTTGGAATTATTAAGGTTTATTTTCATTCACGTCTCCGCATCTTGTATCTGAGTTACGTTCGTATTGTTCTATTAGTTGTTGAACTATATATTGTCTGAATCGCTAGGGTTTGGTTCTGTTGGAGCTTCGTAAGGGTCGCCAAACCGATTTTTTCCTCTCTTGCGTGGAGAATTTCCTCCCGAATTTCTATTGCTGTTGGTTTCTGGTGCCAGCAAAGTTGGAGTTTCTGTATTTACGACATTGGTATCAACATTGATATCAGATGGAGGTGACTGGCGGTACAATAGTTCTAACTCGTTACCTGCTTTGCGAAATACCTGAACTTGGTTAAAAATGAATGACTGAAACAAGCGGTAAAATACCAAACTTGTAATTGCCACTACTAGTCCTGCTGCTGTACTAATTAATGACTCCCCAATACCTGTAGTCACTCCTGCTGTTGCTTCGGTTCCTAAATCACCGATTTTAATCGCGCGCAATGACTGAATTAGTCCCCACACTGTACCAAACAATCCTAAAAGTGGCGCCAGGGCAATTACTGCTTCTAAAAGCTTCTCACCACGTCGCATTCCAGTTAACTCATCTTCAGCAGTTGCTTCTAAGGCAAGTCGAAAAGTTTCAGGGTCGTTTTTTGTCAAACTCAAAGGAGCATATAAAAATCTGCCAATTGGCTGGTCAGTTGCTCGTTGGGCAATATCACGAGCTAATCCCCAATTTTCACGCGCAGCTTCTAAAACGCGCTCGACTATTTGACGCTCTTGGTTCAACATGCGGAGCCAAAACCATAACCGCTCAAAAACTACGCTTATCGTCAAAACTGACAACGCGAGTAGCGGATACATCGCGGGTCCGCCTCTTCTAAATTCAGCTATTATATCCACGGTTAAAACTATCCTCTCCTAAAAACGACAAGCAAGCTATTAAGCTCTAGTCTGGCTACACAGCAGCCATTACAGAAATAAGTTTTTCGCACCTTCTGGACAATTAAGGGCGGTTATTCCCACAGGAAGTTTAAGGCAATATCATGCAAAATTAAAGCTAATAAGGAGGTTCAATATATGAAATTCTCGATTCAAGCTGTTTACGGATGGTACCGTGATTTGATACGCAACCCCAAATATCGCTGGTGGGTAATTCTAGGTACAGCTTTGTATTTTATTAGTCCATTTGATATTGCTCCAGACTTTTTACCTATTGTCGGACAAATCGATGACGCTTTTATATTGACTTTACTAGTATCAGAAGTATCTCAGTTAGTGATTGAGGGCTTTAAAGCGCGTAAAGGAAACACCGAGGTTAGCGATAGTACATATACTACTACCACAGCAAGTTCACAAGCTAATACACAGACACAGACGATTGATGTGGATGCTGTTTCAGTTGAGTAACGGTTACAAAGGCATAAACTATAGATATATATATAGTTAACCTCTTCTTAAGCATGAGTTTTGTTTGAGAAGGGGATATTTATTTATCTACCAATTCATACAGAATTTCCGTAAATATTCAAGTGATTTGTGATACTTGTAATATTAATATTTTAATTAATTGCAAAGCTGTATGAATCGGCGAATTATAGGACTGTTACCTGCGGGTGGGCAAGCAACACGTATTTCACCTTTGCCATTGAGTAAAGAGTTATACCCTATTGGGTTTCAATTTAAAAATATTTGTTATCAAAATAACTTTAATGATAAAGAGGATAAACTACACCCTAAAGTAGTTTCGCATTATTTGCTCGAAAAGATGCGGCTAGCAGGTATTGAGACAGCGTATTTTATTTTGCGACCTGGAAAATGGGATATTCCTGCTTATTTTGGTGATGGCTCAATGCTTGAGATGAACTTGGGGTATTTAATGATGGGATTGCCTCATGGTGTTCCTTTTACACTAGACCAGGCGTACCCGTTCGTTCAAGATGCGATTGTGGCTTTGGGTTTTCCTGATATTTTATTTGAACCGCTTGATGGGTTCCAGCGAATTATCGCACGTCAAGCTCTTGGCGCCGATGTTGTTTTAGGGTTATTTCCTACAGAACAACCCCAAAAAGCTGGTATGGTTGATTTTGATAGTACGGGTAAAGTTAGCCTAATTGTTGAGAAACCCCCACAATCGAATTTACGATATATGTGGGCTATCGCTGTATGGGCGCCTGCATTTACAGAGTTTTTGCATTCTTTCGTATCGAATTTAAAGTTAACAAATGATTTGCTGAGTCTGCCTGAGTTGCCTATTGGTAATGTGATACAGGCAGCTATTCAACAAGGTATGCGTGTTGAAGCTGAGGTTTTTGATAATGGTAGTTATTTGGATATTGGCACACCGAGTGATTTGATGCTCGCTGTGCAGCGGTTTGCTGGGTGTACGTAATAATCACTTTAGTGATTGAGTTGGAAATCACTGAAGTGATTATTACGAAGGGGGTCTTCAGGGTAGCCTAGACGATGGCGCCCAGACCAGAGTAATTCTTGGACTTGTTTGGTGTAGGGTTGTATTAGCTGTTTTGCTTGGGGATTTATGCGATTTAAAATTTCTTGTTCTAGAACCTGCCACCATTTTTCTGTTAGTTCCCATTTGATGTTGACTCCTTGAACAACCATCGCGCACAAAGGTAGTAACTCTTGCTGTATTGGTGCGATGGTACCTTCAAATAGACATAGCCATAGGTAAGCTTGAAACATAGTTAAGTCGCGAATGCATGAGTGAGCTATATCCTCGTCACCCAAGTGACCACGACGACTTCGATATTCGGGAAATAATTCTAACAGTCGATTATAAACTGAAGAGGCAATAGACGGCGCCGCTGGTAGCATTTCTTCGACTAAGCGAAACTCAGCAGAATCAACGCTATACTTGGCACTCGCAGCACAAACTCTTTGCCAAGGTATTGCTACTTGCTCTTCAACGAATTTTAAATAAGGAGCAAGCAGGATTTTTTCTTCTGGCTCAAGCTTTTTAGCAATTAATTTATTGGTAAAATTTAACTGCGTAGTCATAAATCCTAAAGCACGCCAGTCTTTAGAGGCAATATGCTGTTCTTGAAACACGAGTAATGTCGGTTCAAGTGCATACGCTAACTCTTGGATTGCAGGTAGTTCTAAGTTTGAAAACGATTCGTCAGTTAGCGCTTCGTCTGCACAGGGGGATTTTTGGTAAACGTCGATTAACTTTTTGTATACGCGAAACGCAAACTGTGTAATTCGACGTGCCTCCGTCAAATCCATCACATTCGGTATATAAGCATAAAGTGTCTTTGTTTGTATCCATCCCATTTGGCAGTTAACGGTCAGTATATTATCTTTCAGCTTGGTCGCGGTTAAAGTTCGACCTTTTAAAGATGCACTCTCAAGCAACTTACTACCTAGTGAGTTTTGATTTAAGGTTCGATTCATGCCAAGTGTATAACGCTGTGCCCAGAGGTTAAGCAAACGTTCAACTGGCGGAGTTTCTAAAACTTGAGTTGTTTTTAGCATAGATTTTTCTCTAAGACAGTCACATTACTACTGCAATGCAATTTGTGTAAAATGTATCCTTGTTATACAATTTTCGATAAGTTAAAGTACTTATTAATAGTTACAAAAATGTTACAAATGTCTATATTGATTAGAGTAACACTATATCATGTTCTGCACGTGATAATACGTAGAAAATCTCACTATTTTTTCGTTTGAGTTTACATAAACTTAACCTTTTAATAAATGCACCTTTATATTGCAAGGCATAGAAATTTCAATAAGAATTATTACCTAAGTAGTTTTAGTGATGTATACAAGTAGCTATTTTTATTTTATATTTAAGCAAGTTGACGGTTGTTTATATCTTAGGACGGCATAAAAATATATACAGGACTTACGCATGAAAACCTAGAAACCTGGAATATACGTTGATAGCATGTAATAAAAATGACGATTTGTCTGCGACAATGAATGCGCTAGATTCCAGGTTTATGCAGCGTAAGTCCTAATATACATAAATCCAGTTTCTCAAATTTAAATTTACAGTCGCTTTAAAATTAATGCTGATTATTTCATCATTCTTTACTAAGTAATTGTATATGGGGGCTAGCTAACATATATACATCGGTGATATCTTGGTAATGTCACTAGTCAGTCCAGACACTTTAGTTTTTGTTATAAATTCCTTCTTATGTATTTGTTTTGTATAACCGTTTACAGATGTTACGCTTTTTTAAGTAAAAATAATAGTAAGCGTAGTAATTAAAGCTGACTGATATTTTGTCTTAGTATTAAAAATCGTTTTTTTGCGAAAGCTTGTACTAAATCAACCTCTGTCTAATCATATTGCAATTCAATAATCGCAATTTAACACAAACACTTTAAAATTTTTTAATACCAATAAAGTTAGTATGTAAAAAAACTAAATTCACATCATGATATCAAAAAACTGAAAATTTGGTAAGCATGATTAGAATAATTTCGAGTGCTAGTCAATTTGAGAATTTTGTACATACACTTATTATTTCAGATTATTTTAGCTATGCAGTATTTTATCGTCACAATATTAGCTCGTTTGCCTTCATATAATAGTCAAGCCAACTCAATGCTTGAATACGCAGAACTAACTTGTTGATTATCAATACTAAAGGCTAGACAAAATGTGTATTTTGATACTTGACATGACTCAAGCAAAGTTAATAGTGTCAAAAATATTTAATCTACCTCTAAATTGATAATCAGATTTATTAATTTTGTTAATTTTTGTTATTTGTCAAAAATGACACTTTGCAAACACTTTATAAATGTTTGCGATTTTTTGCATTTGTGTACAAGGCAATTATATAAAGGGTTTCAAGGTTTTGTGTTAATGATTCAAATTTTATTTAAGGTTAACTATGTTGCTAAAGCATACGTGTAATGCGTGGATTATGAAAATAATGTTGCATATTGTGAAAAAAGGTTATAAATTATGATTAATATGTATTTAGATAATTATGTCTGGTAACTTGAACATCTTGTCGGTAAAAGCTGGTAAAACTACTTAATTCTAAATTTCCCGGATAAGTCAAACTAATGAGTTTGTTTGTGAAACAAAATATCTAGGTAGTAGAAATAATTAGTTATATCTTGTTAAATAAGCAAGAGTGCAAGTTTGTAAAATTTGAGCATTTGTAGTACAAGCAAAAGCTTAAGACAGGTATTAATTTACATTTAACAAGCAATATCCACAATTGGTTTACAAGCGAGAATCGTTAATTTAATGGCGGTTTGAGTGAGTAAATATAGTCTTCCATTTAAAAGTGCAGATAATAAGATTTGCTTTTTCAGAAAACAGTATTGTTAATATGAAGATAGCAAGTTTATAAAAGGCGCTTCTACCATTAATCATTGAAATTGAAAAGGAGTTTTCTGACGATGCAACTTAAGGACTTAGCAGCAACAACAGTAAAAGATAACGATATCGACGTAGAAGCTTGGGAAGCTTTAGAAAAATCTATTGTGTACTATCAAGGGCGCCCAGTTGGAACTGTAGCGGCATTTGATAATTCAACAGAAGCGCTGAATTATGACCAAGTATTTGTACGCGATTTTGTGTCATCTGCTCTGATATTTTTAATGAAGGGTAGAACTGATATTGTTCGTAACTTCTTAGAAGAAACTCTCAAGTTGCAACCAAAAGAACGTGAACTCGATGCTTACAAACCAGCACGCGGATTAATGCCCGCTAGTTTTAAAGTTGTGTCAATCGATGGTAAAGAATACCTTGACGCTGACTTCGGTGAACATGCTATAGCACGAGTCACACCAGTAGACTCTTGCTTATGGTGGATTATTTTGTTACGCGCTTATGTCGTAGCAACCAAAGATTTCTGTTTCGCTTATCAACCAGAATTTCAAACTGGTATCAAGTTGATTGTAGAATTATGTTTGGCAAATCGCTTTGATATGTACCCAACACTGTTGGTACCCGATGGCGCCTGTATGATTGACCGTAGGATGGGAATTTATGGTCATCCCTTAGAAATTCAAGCTTTGTTCTATGCTTCACTACGTGCAGCACGAGAACTATTAGTATGTGAGTACAACGAAAATATTGTTGCTGCTATCGATAACCGTTTACCCTTATTGTGCGCTCATATTCGCCAGCACTACTGGATTGATATAAACCGTCTCAATGCAATTTACCGTTTTAAAGGCGAAGAGTATGGAAAGGCGGCAGTAAATCTATTTAATATATATAGTGATTCGCTTCCTTATTATGAACTAGACAAATGGCTACCTATTAATGGTGGTTATCTTGCGGGTAATGTGGGACCGTCACAACTCGATACGCGCTTCTTCTCGCTCGGTAACTTGATGGCAATTATTTCTGAGCTAGCTACTGAAGAACAATCGCAAGCGATTATGAATTTGGTAGACCAACGCTGGGATAATTTAGTTGGGGACATGCCGATGAAGATTTGTTTCCCTGCTTTAGAAGGTGAAGAGTATCGAATTGTCACTGGATGTGACCCTAAAAATATTCCTTGGTCTTATCACAATGCTGGAAGTTGGCCCGTTTTATTGTGGATGTTGGCTGCTGCTGCTGTGAAAACTAATCGTGTTGACCTTGCTAAGAAAGCAATTGCTGTTGCTGCTCCACGTTTGAAGAATGATGAGTGGGTTGAGTACTACGACGGTAAGAAGGGAAGATTGATTGGTAAGCAAGCTCGGAAGTACCAAACCTGGACTATTGCTGGCTTTTTACTTGCTAAAGAACTTATTGAGAATCCTCAACACTTGCCTTTGGTTAGCTTTGAAGAATTACCGCAGGAACTTGTATCGCGTGCGTGCGAGTTTGAAATTGGTAGCGTTGTTGATACTGCGCGGTATTAAAATTTAGGGGCGGGTTTTCGGTATTTTGGAATTAGGGGGCGGGTTTACGATATTTTGGAATTAGGGGGCGGGTTTACGATATTTTTCTACTAGTTGGAGGATATGGGTTAACCCGCCCCTACGATATATATATTCTGATAATCGTAATTTTAATGTTTTCTGCTCGTCAAATTGCTTTTATTGCTTTGCGTGATGTCCATAAAGGCGCCTTTGTTGATGTTGCTCTTGACCGTGCTTTACAAAAATATAATTCAAAATCGAGTTTGGCTGATAATGAACGGCGCCTTGTTACTGAATTGGTTTATGGATGTGTTCGGCGCCAACGAACGCTTGATTATTTTATTGACGTGCTTGGAAAGAAGAAAGCACACCAGCAACCAAAGGACTTGCGTACTATTTTACATATCGGTTTGTACCAATTGATGTACCAAGACCGCATACCCGCTTCTGCTGCTGTAAATACTACTGTTGAACTTGCAAAAGATAATGGTTTTGTACAGCTAGCTCCGGTTGTGAATGGGATGTTACGCTCGTTTATACGTGAGGGGGAAAAGCAAAAAGGGGAAGGGTTAGGAGTTTTATATAGCTTTCCTGATTGGATAATTGATGTGTGGGTGAAACAATTTGGTGAAGAAGAAACTGAGAAATTATGCCAATGGATGAACCAAACACCGACAATTGATTTACGGGTTAATTTGCTTCGTGCGACGATTAGAGAAGTTGAAACAGCTTTTTACGATAGTAATATTAAATATGAAAAACTTACTTATTTACCCCAAGCTTTACGTTTAATTGGTAGTAACGGCGCCATTCAAAATTTACCAGGTTATGAGCAAGGTTGGTGGAGCGTTCAAGATAGCAGCGCGCAGCTAGTAGCTCACTTACTCGACCCGCAACCAGGAGAAGTGATAATTGATGCTTGTGCGGCTCCGGGTGGAAAAACAACTCATATTGCGGAACTGATGGGTGATGAAGGTAAAATATGGGCTTGTGACCGTACTGCTTCGCGACTTCGTAAACTTGAAGAGAATGCTCGTCGTTTACAGTTAAAGTCTATAGAAATTTTTACTGGGGATAGTCGGAGTTTAAGAGAGTTTATTAATTCTGCTGACCGCGTTTTAGTTGATGCTCCTTGTTCCGGACTAGGTACTTTACACCGTCATGCAGATGCACGATGGCGCCAAACTCCTGAAAGTGTAGAAGAATTAGCTGTGCTTCAGCGTGAGTTATTGTCGAACACGGCAAAATATGTAAAACCCGGTGGTGTATTAGTCTATGCTACATGCACATTACACCCACTCGAAAATGAAACGGTTATCGAGTCGTTTTTAGTTGCAAACCCAAACTGGGAAATTGAGGCACCAAGCATTAATTCATTCCTAAATAAATATATAATGCCCCAAGGCTGGTTAAAAGTGGTGCCGCATCAACATAATATGGATGGTTTTTTCATGACCCGGTTAAGAAAATCAAACAATTCTCAGTAAATACTCGCTTGTATTGTTAGGATTGCATCAAGGTGAAATCCACTCATAAAGGTCTTGCAGTATATGAGAACCGATTCGAGCGTAAAAACACAAGTAAAAATACTGATAGGCGCCGCATGGATTGACGGTATAATCCAACCTGAAGAGCGTAAATATCTACACCAAATCGCTCAAGCGAATAATTTGACAAACGACCCAGAAATAAGACCGTTTCTGTACGAATTCTTATCAGTAAAACCAAACGAGTTTTACAAATGGGTACATGAGTACTTAGGAGAACATCCGACTCACGAAGATTGTCAAAAGTTGATTGAGTCAATTAGTGGGTTGATATATAGTGACGGTGATGTTGCGAGTGAAGAAGCGAAGCTATTGAGTAAGCTGTTGAAATTATCTGATAGCAAAGATTCTAACAAGCCAGTAGCGGACACTATTCTAAAACAGATTCAAAAACTGTACCGTCGTTGGATTGAAATCCAAAATTAGAATAGTTAGGAGTTAAAAGTTAGGAGTTAGGAATTATCAGTTTTTAAGTGTTGAGTAGGAAGTAGCAATACAAAATTTTAACTCCTCACTCCTCACTCCTCACTCCTAACTCATAACTCATTACTTTATTCAGTTTTAGGTTCTCCAATACCTGGGGTTTCCTCTTTTTCAACTTTGGGTACAACACTTGGACGTTCTTTGTCTTCCCAACCTACGGGACGTTTTGAGTTATACCAAGCTATGGAACCTATCGTTGTAGCAGCAATAAAACCAATTACATATACTGCAACTGAAGCTACTGGAAAACTAGGCTCTTGAGATACGGCGCCTGCCGCTTGCATGAATAAGTACATAAGTATTTTCTCTTGTTAACTGCGCTACTTATGACCGTATAAAAATTAGGCTCTGACTTCATCTCCCAGTAGGGAGAATGCTCAAAAGTACTGTAGAAGGAGATTTAAATTTCTTGAGGATGAGTAATCTTTTATACAATTAAATTTTAATAGTAAAAAACCCGCGCAAAAAGCATGAAAGTTGTTTGTGCGGGTATGCAGTTATTGGGTGTGAGATTCCAGATTTTGAGAAAATCGAGAACCTTTTATATTATTTTATTGTAGTATACTTAGCCTGACTAACCACCATCTGGTCTCAAACGTTCACGCCATGATGGTGTGCTTGGTGAGGAATTGTTGCTACCTGAACGGCTACTTGAACCTTCAGAACCAGAACTTCGAGAACGTGAGGGTCTAGAGCTACCGCTATCTGAAGAAGATTCTAAACTTCTACGACGACGCGACGAAGACGTTGGTTGAGATGACGAAGAAGACGAATCTGAATTTGAAGAACTTCTACGTCGGCGCCTTGGACGAGACTCTGAGGAAGAATCTGAGCTATTATTTGATGTGCTACTCGACGACGAATTGGAATCATCGCTTCGACTACGCCGTCTGCGACGACGTGGCGTATTATCATCTGAGTTATCTTGCTGGAAGCTTTGGTAAGAACGTCGGCGCCTTCTCGATGATTGTTCGTTATTGTTATCGTTAGTGTCGGAACTTACTTGACTACTGCGGCGCCTTCTCGACTGTCTAGAAGAATCATCACTCCAACTGTCATCACCAGAGCGCTCGTTACTAGAGAATGAACGGTTGACAAGTCGTCTAGCTTTGACTGGTTCAGCTTTAATAGTGCCTTTACGACGGTTGAGTTTTGGACGTTCGGCAAATTGTTCAACGGACATTCCTTTTACAGCTTCTTCCATAAACTCGTGCCAAGTGTAAGCCGCACTCGCACTACTGCCGTAAGTAACATTATTATTATCGTTACCCAACCATACCCCAGTTACAAGTTGTGGAATAAATCCAATAAACCACAAATCACGAGCTTCATCAGTCGTTCCTGTTTTACCTGCGACTGGACGATTACCCAGTTGTGCAGGTTGACCAGTTCCAGATGTTACAACATTTCTTAACATCCAGGTTGTAATATTAGCGCTATCCGAATCAAGCGCGCGAACGGGTGTAAAATTTGCCTTCCAAATTTCTTCACCTCGACGATTCAGAATACGGGTAATACCGTGTACTTCGTTATGAACCCCTTCAGCTGCAAAACTACCATAAGCACTTGTTAATTCAAGCAAATTAACTTCAGAAGAACCAAGTGCTAAAGAATACATTGGTCGAAGTTCAGATTTTATACCCATTTTATTGGCAAGGTCGATGACAGGGTTAAAGCCCACTTTCATCAAAATTCGTACTGCGACAATATTAATTGATTTAGTTAGGGCAGTTCGCATATCAAGCGAACCTCGATAACCTTCATCAAAATTCTTTGGTTCGTAACCGTCTACTACTAATGGACTATCTTGAAAAGTGTCATAAGGACTCATGCCAGTAGCAATAGCTGCTGCATAAAGAAATCCTTTAAAAGTTGAGCCAGGTTGTCGCTGTGCTTGGGTGACGCGGTTAAATTGGTATTTACCAAAATCTTTACCACCCACCATCGCTTTAATTTGTCCAGTGCGGGGGTCAATTGAAACTAATGCTGCCTGTTTGAAGTTTTCCCAACGTCCTTGATTTCGCAATGTTTTCGCGACAGCTTTGTCTGCTGCTGCTTGCATCGTTGGGTTGAGAGTTGTTTCTACGGTTAACCCACCTGCTTCTATAACTTCGGGTGAAACGTACTTCGGCAGTTCTTTTTGAACAAAGCTAGTAAAGTAAGGAGCTTGAACTTCTAAGCGTTTGGGTAGGCTTGATTTAATAGTAAGTGTTTCTGAAACTGCTTCAAGTCTTTCGGCAGCAGTAATTACACCGTCTTCAAACATTCGCGTTAAAACTAAATTGCGACGCTGTTTTGCTGCTTCGGGGTTTTTATCAGGAGCGTACACACTTGGTGCAGGCGCCAAACCAGCGATAGTAGCCATTTCACTCAAAGTTAGTTCGCTAACTGGCTTACTAAAATATACCCAAGAAGCATCACCAACACCATAGGCGCCAGAACCAAGGTAAACAAGATTTAAATATCGTTCCAAAATCTTGTCTTTGCTTAATTCTTTTTCCATCTTCTGAGCTAAACGCACTTCTCTAACCTTACGCAACATAGTTTTTTCTTGCTTCAGGAAAAGAATACGCGCTAACTGCTGGGTAATAGTACTACCACCTTCAACAACATTTTGCGAGCGCAAATTATTGACTATAGCACGGGCGATACCAGTAGCATCAACTCCGTTATGTTTATTAAAGCGTCGGTCTTCAGAAGCAATAAAAGCTTTTCTGAGTTTTTCGGGAATTTCTGAAAGTGCTAACTGTTCGCGCGTTGCTGGTCCAGACTGCTGTAAAATTGTGCCATCAACAGCTTTAATAGTCAGCGTTTGCTCACGCACCAAACTGTTGAGTTCTGAAGTAGGAGGTAAATTTCGGTCGATAGACGAAATAGTGTTAGCCACCGCAATGGCGCCACCACCTAGACCTAAGAAAGCGATAAACCAGAACCGACGGTATAGCGGTTTTGGGTGACCAGGGAGTTTAGAGACTATTGTAGATGACACTCTCCCGACTTGTTCCCGCAACTGCTTACCTTTGCCTTGCTTGCTTGGCTTCTCTTCATCAGTCGTCAATTCTGAATCAACCTCAACAGTTGGTTGAACATCGTCGCCCGATGGCAACTCAAAATTGTTTGTATGCGTATCACTCAAGTTGGTTTTGTCTTTGAACCAAGAGGTAAACTTAACCACGTCAGTTCCTCATATGAAGCAGTTGCTAATTAACGAATAATCAAAACTTTTGAATCGAAGCACTATGTTTGTGTTAGTATAACATTCCATCAGAGTTTAATTATATATACTGTTATTTAACACTTACGTATAATTTTTTTCAATTCAATTTCGTAAAATAAAATACATTAATAATACGAATTGTTGAAATAAAGCGTAAGCGGGAAAAACAGCTTGTCTAATAATACAGCTAATACAGCGATTGCTTTAGGAAGCAATATTGGTGACAGTCACACGATTTTATTAGGGGCGATTGACGCGATAGCGCAAACGCCGGGAATTAGATTAATTTCCCAATCGAGTTTGTACCGTACCAAAGCGGTAGGTCCACCACAGCCAGATTATCTTAACGGTTGCGTTTTATTGCAAGTGGAAATGATACCAGAATTACTGCTAGAAGTATTGTTAAAAATTGAAAATAAGTTTGGGCGCCTGCGTGGTGAGCGTTGGGGACCGCGTACCCTAGATTTAGATATATTATTATACTCAGACCGAATTATCGAAACACCGAAATTACAAATTCCTCACCCTCGGATGCGAGAACGTGCTTTTGTGTTAGTGCCACTTATGGAAATAGCACCAGATTGGATAGACCCAGTTTCAGGTCTAACGATTAAAGAGCTTATTAAAGATGTAGACTGTACCAAAATATAAACAAAGCTAACTGATTATGCCATTAGGTAGAGAATTACCGCAGCTACTAAAACAGCGCTTATTCTATAAGGGAAGAAAGTTTGATTTTGAAGTGAATCGGTTACGTTTACCCAATAATGTTGAGGGTGATTGGGAGTGTATTCGTCACCCAGGAGGCGCCTTAGCAGTACCCGTAACATCAGATGGCAAACTTGTACTGGTGCGTCAATATCGTTTTGCGGTGAGTGGGAGAGTTATCGAGTTTCCTGCTGGTACTGTTGAAGTAAATGAAGACCCATCAGAAACAGTAAAGCGGGAAATTGAGGAAGAAACCGGTTATCATGCGAACCAATGGCAAAAACTTGGCGAATTTTTTCTGGCACCTGGTTATTCGGATGAAATTATTTACGCATTTTTGGCAACTGATTTAGAAAAGCTGGAAAAACCACCTGCACAAGATGATGATGAAGATATCGAAGTGCTAATTTGGAGTCCCGAACAGTTAGAGAACGCCATTTTAGACGGTGAACCCATTGATGCCAAATCAATTTCTAGCTTTTTACTAGCACGGAAGTTTTTAAGTTAAGAGTGCTGAGTGCTGAGTGCTGAGTGCTGAGTGCTGAGTTAAGAGTAAAGACTCAACACTCAGCACTTTCTACTCAGCACTTCTATTAAAGTTTGACGCATGACATCGACGGGTACTGTTTCGCGTTGTAGCCAAATTTTTAAGGCTGCGGCGCCTTGTTGTACTAACATTTCTAAACCGTTTATAGTTATGGCTTCGGCTTGTTGGGCGAGTTCGAGAAATTTTGTTGGGTTTGGATTATAAGTTAAATCGTAGGCGATGGCGCCATCTGGTAAGTTATTTATTTCTTCGGGAGTTAAAGGCGCCTCATCAATATGAGGATACATGCCAATAGGTGTTGTATTGACAATGAGATTTGCTTGTGGGATATATTTTGGTAGTTTATCCCAGTGATGTACATGTAAATGTGCAGCTATTGTTGAATTGTTCCAGCTTTCATGAAAGGCAACTAATTTATTTAGGTTACGTCCGACTATGTGAATTTCGGGACAACCTAATTGCGCGCATCCTGCAACAACTGCGCGTGCTGCTCCTCCGTTACCTAAAATAACTGCTGTAGTGTTAGACCAATCACGGTTATATGTTGATTGTAGGGGAGCAATAAATCCTTCAACGTCGGTGTTTGTACCAATCCATTGATTATCTTTACGAACAACAGTGTTAACAGCACCGACAGATTGAGCCAGACTTGAGATTTCGGATAATAGGGGAATAATTGTTTGTTTATGGGGAATGGTAATGCTAAAACCTACTACTCCAATTGCTGCAAACCCTTCTAAGGCAGCTTGTAAATTTTGTGGTGCGATTGGAAATGGCAGGTAAGCATAATCTATTCCCATCTGAGCAATGGCAGCATTGTGCATACGAGGTGATAGCGAATGCTCTACTGGATATCCTATTACACCTAAAAGCTTGGTTGTTCCTGTAATCAACGTTGGTAGCCCCAAATGGTCGGTGTTACAAATGCTTGTGCATAAGTTGACAAGTTTATTACTAATTATATAACTAGAGGCAAATGATTTACTATTCGTAAATTTATGTAATTAAGGCGCCCATGATTATGGGCACTGTTGCTAGGATAGAGAATATTCTCTCCTTGCCTACATAACTGAATAGTTAAAGATATTACGCTGCTGCTCGTTTCAAGTTTACAAAATGTAAAGGATTGGGGTAATGCTTTATACTGTCGAGCCCGGTGATACTTTGTTAAAAATTACAGAGAAGTTTTATGGAAATCGTCTTTTTTGGCAACTAATTATTGATGCGAATCCAGATGTAATTGTACTAATGCCAGGAATCAGAATGTTGATACCTTTACAATGTGGTTATCACTGATGTTTGTTACGGCATTTATCAAGAAGTGCATTTAGTTCTGTTACAACTTTCCAAGGATTTTTGACGTAAAAAGGAGCGGCAAAAGCTGCTTCATAAGGGTCTCTACCTGTTTTTTTAACAGCAGTAATTGCCTCGTGGTTTGATATTCCGCGACTATATACTAACCAAGCAGCTAATACATGTCCTGTACGTCCAATTCCTCCTCCGCAATGCACAACTACTTTTTCGCTTTCTTGAAAAGCTTCGTTGAGAAACGGCAAGATAATTTGAGTCAATGTTTCTTCGCTTGCTAAGTGAAAATCTTCAATCGGCGCCGAGCATACTTTATTCGCTCCAAATGTTTGATAATAAGTTTCAAGTAGGTTTAATGGGTAACGGGTTAATTGAGCATCTGCAAGCAAGCAACAAACTCTCTGGATATCTTGTTCCTGCATAAACTGTACCCAGTTATTAACTTCCTCGTTTGAATAACCGGGTTTAGCTGCACCATAAACTATGGTTTCTTTTTCATCAGCAGCATAAAATTTATACATTCTTGTACATTAAAGGGCACTTGCTAGTAACAAATTTTCATCAATTGCGTTAATTTCATCAAGTACTCGCCATACTTCTTGCATTAATTCTTCTAGTCCTGCACGTGTAGCTGCTGAAACTAAATAAATTTTGGCATGGGAAAGATGGTTTATTTGAGTTGCTATAGCATCTAAGTCTACGCTTTCTCTATCAACTGCATCAATTTTGTTAAGGGCAATAATTTGTGGTCGCTCTGCTAACGAACGTCCGTATGCTTCGAGTTCTTGTTGAATTGTTTTGTAGTCGTCAACAATGTTTTCGCTCGTAGCATCTATTAGGTGTAATAAAACACGAGTACGTTCGATGTGACGTAGAAAATCGTGTCCTAGTCCGGCGCCAGTTGAAGCACCTTCGATTAAACCAGGAATATCGGCAAATACGGTACCATCACCAGTAGGTTTTCTGACTACACCTAAATTAGGTATAAGGGTTGTAAATGGATAGTCGGCGATTTTTGGACGTGCGGCAGATAAAGCAGAAATTAAAGTTGATTTTCCAGCGTTGGGTAGTCCAATAATTCCAACTTCTGCTAAAAGTTTTAATTCGAGACGCAGTAGTTTAATTTCGCCATCTAAACCAGGAAGTGCATATTCTGGCGCCCGGTTGCGGTTGCTTAAGAAATATTTATTTCCTAGTCCACCTTTACCACCTGCGGCAACTAGTAGAGTTTGTTCAGGTTGAGTTAAGTCACCAATTATGTTACCTGTTTGGGCATCGTAAATAATTGTGCCACAAGGTACATCGATAATTAAGTCTTTGCCATTGGCGCCTGTACAATTATTGGGACCACCACGGGTACCATTTCCAGCCTTAAATTTATGGTTGTAGCGAAAGTCAAGCAAAGTTTGTAAATCTTCAACAGCGCGAAAATATATCGAACCACCTTTACCACCGTTACCACCTGCTGGTCCACCTGCGGGTACATATTTTTCACGCCGGAAAGCGACGATTCCATCGCCACCTTTACCAGCTTCAACTTCAATATCTGCTTGGTCAATGAATTGCATAAGTCAAAAGTGCTGAGTACTGAGTGTTGAGTAATAAGTTAAGAGTCATGAGTCTTCTATTATAAATATTCTTAGCACCATTAACCTAATTAATTCGGTCTTTACACTCAGCACTCAGCACTCTCCACTATTTTATATATACGGGGTGACATCCTCACCACAATCATCAGCTAGGTAAGAAAGCGCACGGAAACGCAACCCTACTAGTTGTTCGTAGATGGGATTGAGTTTACATAAGGGAGGGATATGAACTATTTTGCGCTTAAATAAAGTGACATCACGTTCAAAAGGACATTGCGAGGGAATCATTTTACACAAGAAACGCGCAACTCTAGGGTCATGAATTTCAAGCTTATCTAGCCAGTCACGCACTGGATGAAGCGCATCTGGGTGTTGACGACTGGGAGTTGTAGTTATAGTTTGTGACGTTGCTGGGTCAATTTTTTCTGGATGTTCAAGGGTGTGACGTAAAGCTTCAAGAATATTTTCTGGTTCACCTAAAGCTTTGCACAACTCATGAAGCATGTAGTCTTCACTTTTGGTATATGTACCATCGGCAATTGCCACCATCACGGCAGTTCGTAAGAAATTTTCTGCTAGAGGTGTACCTTTACCTAGTACAATTGCTAGTTCGTCTGGCGAAATATCTTCTAGTGATTCGATTACTAGGCCAGGAGCTAACTCCTGCTCGGTAATGCTAGCAATTAACTGCTGTTCTTGGTCATCGAAATCGCCATCTGCCCAAGCAATAGCGAGCAACCCGCGCAACCACGCACTCACTTGTTCGCTGCTGTAAGGAGATTTTACCGCACTCATCATAAAGTCATGCCTAAAGCTGTATTTATGTCCATAGTAGCGAACGGTAAGTTAAGGCAGTAAGGGTGAAAATTGGAAAATGAGGGGTTTACTATTAGGTATTTTTATCATTTGCTTCTTGTTTAAATATTTTATTTTATTATTGTGACAGACTTTATATTGAATATTACAGTATAATTTATATACCCAATATTAAGAATTATTTCTAATTATTTTTTCAAGCTAACTAAGTAATAATTGTATAAAATAATACTATTGTTTATGATAGTCAATGTATCTAAGTAGACAGTATGATTTATAAGTTATTTGCTAATCTTTAGCAAGTAGTAAGAGTAAATTAGCAACGGATATAACGGATGTAACGGATAAGTTATTTGTGATAGTAAGCTTTTAAGGCGCCTTAAATTAAAAAAATCAGCTATCCGTTGCATCCGTTCAAATCTGTTGCAAATGTTTAAAGGTGTGAATAATGTTTAATTTTGGCATAGAACATGAGGTTGCTTTCGTTGACCGTGTGGGAAATTTTGTTGATTTTTCACGTGCAAAGTTTGCTGATTTTAATCAAATAATTGAAGCATTACCAGAGTATGCTGATGATTATTTACACCTGCATATGGGGGATGCTGGGATTAGAAAAAAAAGATGGTATATTGAAGGGTTTGAGCGTTATTCAGAGTCTGAGCAGTTTGTGGAATGCGTACCAAAAGGAATTGAGATACGCACTACGATTCACTCTAGTATTCAAGATACTATTACAGAGTTGAATGAGAGTTTTTCTTTACTGTGCGATGTTGCATCTAAGTTTGGACTTTCTCCAGTTCTAATTAGTTACAACCCTTACCAATCAAAATATGAACCTCAACCACCGTTAAATGCTTTTGAGATTAGTGAGTTGCAGGCATATCCAGATGAACAAACTGTTAATATTTATATGGTTTCATATGGACCAGATTTAAATATTTCAATGGCTGATTTACCAGTAGAGCGTGTAATTGAGATTGGTCAGAAGTTAACTTATTACAGTCCCTATATTGTTTCTTTTAGCTATAGCTCCCCTTTTTATGAGGGTGCTTTATGGGAAGGATTATCAGTAAGAACGTTTATTCGTACAGGAAAGCGTGCGGCAACACGGGTATTTGTAGCAGAACAAGAACAACTTATTTCAAGTATTCCTGCACTTACTAAAATTGCGCGTTTGCCAGCAGAAGTAGGTCGAATTGAATTTAAAGCTTGTGATAGCTGTGATGATTTTAGTATTTATGCTGGGATATTAGCTTTATTAAAAGGTTTAGTGCTAGACACAACTTTACCAGGTCGAGCAACTGTTCCCGATGCTGCGTTACATCAACTTTCTGCCCAAGAAGCATTTGATCACGAAGAAATTTTTGGCGCCGCAACTGAGGTAATTCATGCTGCTGAAGTTGCTCTTAATAATAATAGTGACCCTGATGTTGAGTTATTGGCGCCGCTTAAAAGTTTTTTAGAAAAGCGCGAAACTCCTGCACATCAACTTGTTAGAGCTTATAAAAATTTGGGGTCAATAGAAAAAGCATTGATGCAAACCTATCTTAAATTAGATTCTTAATCTTGTGGAACAGGCATCCTTGCCTGTTAGATATTTAGGGGGCTTGGTTGTTTCATATTCAGGGCGGGCAAGGATGCCCACCCCACAAGAGAATTTAAGCAACAGCTGTTAAAGCTGGGTAATCGATGTAACCTTTTTCACCGGGAGTATAGAAAGTATGAGAATCTGGAGTATTAAGCGATGTGCCTTTGCGGAAACGTTCGACTAAATCAGGATTAGCAATAAATAGAGTACCGTAAGCTATTAAATCCGCTTCATTATTTTCTAAAGCTTCGGCGCCTAACTCTTGGTTATATCCACCATTAACCATTAGTATTCCATTATACGTGCGACGAATATGAGGCGTAACGCGCGGTTCTGGGCCTGCCATTGCACTACCAGGAAGTCCTTCAAGAACATGTAAATAAGCGAGTTGAAATTTATTTAATTGTTCAGCAGCATAAGTAAATAATCCAATAGGGTCGCTATCACTCATATCGTTGTAAGGATTTACAGGTGATATTCTAATACCCACACGGTCGGCACTCCAAGCAGAAACTACGGCTTCGACAACTTCTAACATGAAGCGCACACGGTTTTGTATGGTGCCACCATATTCATCATTACGTTGATTTGCACTATCTCGTAAAAATTCATCAATTAAATAACCATTGGCGCCGTGTATTTCTACACCATCGAATCCAGCTTCACGTGCGTTTTTTGTAGCTGTAGCGTAGTCTGCAACAGTTGCGTGAATTTCTTCTACTGTTAATTCGCGTGGTGTTACGTAAGGTTTTTTACCTAGTGGTGTATGGGCATCACCAATAGCAGCAATAGCTGAGGGTCCCACTGGCTGTTGTCCGTTGAGAAAGTCAGGGTGTGATACTCTGCCCATGTGCCAAAGTTGTAAGAATATACGACCACCTGCTTGATGGACTGCATCAGTTACAGTTTGCCAGTTTGTAATATCTTCGGGTTTAAATATTGTGGGAGCATTTACCCAACCTACACCAAACGGTGATATTGAAGTTGCTTCACTAATTATTAATCCTGCTGTTGCACGCTGACGGTAATATTCCACCATTATCTCAGTGGGTGTACCATCACTTTCTGCTCGTCCTCGTGTTAGTGGCGCCATTACCATACGGTTTGGTAGTGTTAAGGCGCCGACTTTAATCGAATCGAAGAGTGTTGTCATTGGGGATTTTTATGTAGCGAACTTTCTTTTAGGTTACGAAGCACGCGGTACTTGGTAGCAGAATAGCTCAAAAATGCTAATAAAGTTACAAAAACTTTACTCTGCTTAAGGTTTTGTATCAATTAGTTTAGATTAAACTATCTTGTGGAATGATTATCTTGTGGAATGATTATCTTGTGGAATAATTATCTTGTGGAATGGGCATCCTTGCCCGTTCTAAAAGTAGGATGGCTTGCCTGTTCTAAAGGTGGGATGGCTTGCTTGTTCTAAACGTGGGCGGGCAAGGATGCCCACCCCACAAGAGAATTTTGGATATTTTTTATTTGAAAATTTATTGCTGTGCGCGATGCTGATATGCTTCTTCTTCAAGTGCAAACCAATCTTGGGCAAGATTAAGGTCGCGTTCAGCATGACGAGTGGCGCCTTTTTTCATCTGCTGTCTCAGTTGTTCTTTTTGTTTTTGGACAAGTATATTTTTTTACTCTAAAAATTCGGCGAATTCAAGAAGCTGCTGCTGTTTATCTAGAGGTAAGGATTTTACAAGACCGATGATTTTGGTTTCTACACTCATAATATTATGGCTTTACACTACTAAAATGGGTGGATAAAGTATCTAGGATAAGAGCAAAGCTGCGGAGTCAAGCAACAAAGAAGCATTTACCTGTGTTTTTACTGAACCCTTTGTATTTTTGTTAAGCGAGAATCTAAAAAGTGGACTTAACTTTATACGGGGTAAAAGTATGGTTTCTAGTGCGCTGAAGCCGAACGTTCAAAGCTTGCAAGAAGACGTTGTTGATCTATTGGAGCAAATTAGCTCGTTAATGGGTTATGCTAGCGACGTTTTAAGTAATGATAATGATAACAAATATATACAGTTTCAACACCAAGTACAGAGCGAAGCAAACAAAGTTAAGAATCTTGAGTTGAGAATGGCAATTGTGGCGCCAATGAAAGCTGGTAAGTCAACAATTGTGAACGCGATAGCAGGACAAGAAATTCTGCCAAGCCGTAATTCCGCACTTTTCGGCATTGGCTAATAAATTTCGACTAGTTTGGTGTTCATAATAAGTAATTAAAACTTTTAATCCACGTTTTGACAGATTGAGTCCAACCATTGTTGTCTTCTACCATTGATAACCCCTTTGTTTACCGCATTCAAGCCAAGCTCGAATCATTTCCTGCGTTTTAACCCTGTACTCAGGAGGAACAGCATAAGCAATAGCTGCTTTTATATCTTCTAATGTTAGTGGTGGATATTCGCGAACAATTTCTTCAAATGTTAGTCCTTCTGCTAAGTTATCAAGAATGACAGTTACCATAACGCGCGTTCCTTTAATACAAGGTTTACCGTGACATACGTTTGGATTGATGCTAATACGTTCTTGCCAATTTTTCATACTTTTAAAGGTTTAGAATATTTACAGTATGCTCCGTTTATTCTAACTCCTTTAATATTAACATCATCATAAAAGTTAAGGACTGTCAAATCAGTAGTTTCTAAGTTTGCCGCTTCTAGGTTAGCAAAGCTAAGGTTTACATTAATTAATTTAGATTTTTTTAGATTCGCATATCGTATAGACATTAATTATAATATTATAGTTTTTTACTTGAGCAACTTGTACTAAAGGTAATCTTAATTTTGTTGTTAAGACGGTTAGAGGCGGGCAAGGATGCCCGCTCCACAAGAAGGGGGCAAGAGTTATATTAGCTTTTGGTAAAACGATATTAAGTATAGGGTTGATTATGATGCTTGCCAGAAAAAAGGATATTCTTCTGGAGTTTCAGAAAATCCTGCTTTAACTGGATTTTGTCTGATGTATTCCCAAATTGCTAATAACTCTTGTTCATCTCTAACTATTCGGTCGTATCGTTCATCTTGCCAAATTATACCTGTGTGTTTGCTGGCTTTAGAGATTTGATTGGAACTGTAACTTTTGATGCTGTGCATAATATTGCTGATTGACCAATATTCATTTTCTAACTTTAGCCAGGGTTCTATTAGCATATGCACATGGTCTGCCATCACAACTAAAACTGGAATTTTATACCTTTTATTATTGAAGAATAAACAGCTATTTAAAACTATTTGCCTTGCTTCTGGGGTGAGTTCTAATTTTTGCCAAGTATTGAAAGTTATAAAATAAGTGGCGCCGTCTAATTCCCAGTGAGGCAAGTTTCTTTCGGTAGCTTTAAAGTTTGTTTCTTGCATTTAAATTTGGTAAATGGTTTTTATTATTCATCTTGTGGAGCGGGCATCCTTGCCCGCCATTTATATCTTTCCCATTTACCAAAAAATATTTTCTAATTTATTAGTAATAAATAGAATCTTTGTACAATTTAAATTTTCTTATATTTTATATAAAGTAAATTGTTTTGATTATCATTGACATATTTGGTTCAACTCTTGTGGGATGGGCATCCTTGCCCGTTTAAATTTTTAAGGGCGGGCAGGGATGCCCGCTCCACAAGACAGTTCCACAAGACAGTTCCACAAGACAGTTCCACAAGGCAGTTCCACAAGATTACAATAAAAAATCCCCTACCACATGGGTAGGGGATTTTATTAGTTAGCTAAGAGCTGTGAAGTTGGAATTATCCGAACTTACTGGCCGTAGAAGCTATGAGGAACGCTGCGTAAGTTAGGATGTAGCCGACTGTGAAGTGTGCTAAACCAACTAAGCGACCTTGAACGATGGACATTGCAACGGGCTTGTCTTTCCAACGAACTAGGTTCGCAAGAGGAGTACGCTCGTGTGCCCAAACCAATGTTTCTATCAACTCTTGCCAGTAACCACGCCAAGAGATGAGGAACATGAAACCAGTTGCCCAAACAAGGTGTCCGAAGAGGAACATCCATGCCCAAACAGACAGGTTGTTCATACCGTATGGGTTGTAACCGTTGATTAACTGTGCGGAGTTCGCCCAGAGATAATCGCGGAACCAGCCCATTAAGTAAGTCGAGTTTTCGTTGAATTGTGCTACGTTACCTTGCCAAATACCTAAATGCTTCCAGTGCCAGTAGAAGGTTACCCAACCGACAGTGTTTAGTGCCCAGAATGCAGCGAGGTAGAACGAGTCCCAACCGGATATGTCGCAAGTACCGCCACGACCAGGACCGTCACAAGGGAATGCATAACCAAAGTCTTTTTTGTCGGGCATTAATTTAGAACCACGAGCATCCAAAGCACCTTTGACAAGAATCAATACGGTGGTGTGGATAGCTAACGCGAAGGCGTGGTGTACTAAAAAGTCGCCAGGACCAATGGTTAAGAATAAAGAGTTGGTGCCGTTGTTAATTGCATCTAACCAACCAGGCAACCAAACGTTGGCGTAGTTCGGGTAAGCGGTGTAAGCAATACTGTCTGGGTTAGAGAGCAATGTTTGCATTCCGTACAGAACTTTACCGTGAGATGCTTGGATGAATTGAGCAAATACTGGCTCAATCAAAATTTGTTTCTCAGGAGTACCAAACGCAACAACTACGTCGTTGTGTACGTACAAGCTGAGGGTGTGGAAACCCAAGAAAAGGGATACCCAGCTTAAGTGCGAGATAATCGCTTCTTTGTGCTTCAGCACGCGGTCAAGTACGTTGCCTTTGTTTTGTTCGGGGTCGTAGTCACGTACCCAGAAAATTGCTGCGTGGGCAAAGGCGCCAAGCATGAAGGCAACGGCTATGTACTGGTGGTGTGTGTACAATGCTGCCTGTGTAGTGTAGTCCTTAGCCATGAAAGCGTAAGGAGGCAGAGCGTACATGTGTTGTGCAACTAATGACAATGCAGTTCCTAACGCAGCCAAGTGTATAGACAATTGGAAGTGTAGGGAATTGTTGTAAGTGTCATACAACCCTTGGTGAGGCAAGTTGAATTGACCTTCGGTCTTGGTGCCAAAGAAGTTTTTGGCGTTGAGCATTTCTTTAATGCTGTGACCAATACCAAAGTTGGTGCGGTACTGGTGACCAGCGATGATAAAGATAACTGCAATTGCCAAGTGGTGGTGTGCCATGTCGGTCAACCACAGCGATTCTGTTTGAGGGTGGAAACCGCCCAAGAAGGTCAGAATTGCTGTACCTGCACCTGTTGAGGTACCAAATAAGTGATTCGCAGTATCTGGATTCTGTGCGTATACAGCCCAGTTTCCTGTAAAGAAGGGTGTTAAACCTTCGGGGTGAGGCAATGTACTTAGGAAGTTATCCCAGCCTACGTGTTGTCCACGAGATTCAGGAATAGCAACGTGTACCAAGTGACCAGTCCAAGCTAAGGAGCTTACACCGAACAAACCAGCCAAGTGGTGATTTAAACGGGGTTCTGCACTCTTGAACCAAGAAAGGCTAGGACGGAACTTGGGTTGCAAATGTAACCAACCTGCAAACAAGAACACTGCTGCCAACAGGAGTAAAAACACGGCGCCCATGTAGAGGTCGTTGTTAGTACGTATCCCGATGGTGTACCACCAGTGGTAAACACCAGAGTAAGCAATGTTTACTGGATTCGAGGCGCCACCTTGGGTGAATGCTTCGATAGCTGGTTTGCCGAAGTGAGGGTCCCAAATTGCGTGAGCGATAGGGCGAATGTGGAGAGGGTCTTTAATCCACTGTTCAAAGTTACCTTGCCAAGCTACGTGGAAATTGAGGCTGGATGCCCACAAGAAAATGATTGCTACATGACCGAAGTGAGTAGCGAAAATCCTTTGATAAAGATTTTCCTCCGTCATCCCGTCATGGCTTTCAAAATCATTCCCTGTAGCCATCGCATACCAGAGCCGACGAGTAGTCGGGTCTTGTGCGAGATCTTGGCTAAATTTTGGAAATTTTGTTGCCATAGGTTTTGATAAATCCTCTAACCTTTAGCCGTCATGTGATTTTGGATTCTTTGATTTTAGATTTTAGATTTTAGATTTTGGATTAATAATTTTAAAGAACTAATCCAAAATCGCCAATCCAAAATCCAAAATATAGTTAGCCTACTGAAAGGATGTGCGCGTGGAAGAATGCCCACGTTGTGGCAATACCTCCTAGTAGATAGTGTGCCACACCTACTGCACGACCTTGAATGATACTTAAAGCACGTGGCTGAATTGAAGGTGCTACCTTCAATTTATTATGTGCCCAAACAATCGATTCAATCAATTCTTGCCAGTAGCCGCGACCACTGAACAGGAACATCAAGCTGAATGCCCAAACGAAGTGAGCGCCTAAGAACATCAAACCGTAACCAGCCAGAGCGCTACCGTAGGAGTTGATGACTTGTGCGGCTTGTGCCCACAAGAAGTCACGCAACCAACCATTGATAGTAATCGCACTTTGAGCAAAGTTTCCACCTGTGATGTGTGAAACCATACCGTCTGAGTCAACAGTTCCCCACACATCAGACTGCATCTTCCAACTAAAGTGGAAAATCGCAATTGAGATAGTGTTATACATCCAGAAGAGTCCGAGGAACACATGGTCCCAACCAGACACTTGACATGTACCGCCACGACCTGGACCATCGCAAGGGAAGCGGAAGCCTAGGTTCGCTTTATCTGGGATTAAGCGTGAACTGCGGGCGAATAATACACCCTTAAGCAGAATCAGTACGGTTACGTGAATTTGGAATGCGTGGATATGGTGAATCATGAAATCCGCCGTACCCAAAGCAATTGGCATCATTGCTATTTTGCCGCCGACTGCGACGATACCGCCACCGAAGGCATGACTGACAACTTGCAATGCATTTGGAGCTGTTGCACCAGGCGCCACTGTGTGTAGGTTTTGAACCCACTGAGCAAACACTGGTTGTAACTGGATTGCAGTGTCGGAGAACATATCTTGAGGACGACCCAACGCGCGCATTGTGTCGTTATGGATGTATAAACCAAAGCTATGGAAGCCTAGGAACATACATACCCAATTGAGGTGAGAGATAATTGCATCGCGATGACGAATTACTCGATCCAGAACGTTGTTTTGGTTAACAACAGGGTCATAATCCCGCACCATGAAGATGGCTGAGTGCGCCGCACCACCGACAATTAAGAAGGCGCCAATCCACATGTGGTGAGTGAAGATACACAGTTGGGTAGCGTAATCTGTTGCCAAGTAAGGGTACGGAGGCATTGCGTACATGTGGTGCGCGACGATAATCGTCAGCGAACCCAACATAGCTAGGTTAATACCTAACTGAGCGTGCCAAGAGGTGGTCAAGTTTTCATAGAGACCTCTGTGACCATCACCTGTGAAAGGTCCTTTGTGGTTCTCAAGAATCTCTTTGATACTGTGACCGATACCCCAGTTGGTACGGTATTGGTGACCAGCAACGATGAAGAGAACTGCAATCGCTAAATGATGGTGTGCGATGTCAGTCATCCAAAGACCGCCAGTTACCGGGTTCAAACCGCCTTTGAAGGTCAAGAAATCAGCGTACTGACCCCAGTTTAACGTCCAGAAAGGAGTTAAACCATTTGCAAAGCTGGGGAACAACTCAATCAACAAATCTTTGTTGA
Organism: Dulcicalothrix desertica PCC 7102; assembly: GCF_003991905.1. Taxonomy (GTDB): domain Bacteria; phylum Cyanobacteriota; class Cyanobacteriia; order Cyanobacteriales; family Nostocaceae; genus Dulcicalothrix; species Dulcicalothrix desertica. The sequence continues at coordinate 390,808 of NZ_RSCL01000006.1, forward strand.
GGATGAACTCGTGGGGTAAAGGTACATCTTTCAATGCTACCCCTGCATCCAACAACTTGTTAATTGGAGCTGATACGTGAATTAAGTGACCTGTCCAACCTAACGAACCGCAACCTAACAATACTGCTAAGTGGTGGTTGAGCATGGACTCAACGTTTTGGAACCATTCCAATTTTGGCGCCCGCTTGTGGTAGTGGAACCAGCCTGCAAATAAGAACAAGCCAGCTAATACTAGACCACCAATTGCAGTGACATATAACTGGAAGGTATTTGTAATACCCCAACCACGCCAAACTTGGAACAAACCACTGGTGATTTGGATGCCGTGAAAACCGCCGCCTACATCACCGTTTAATATGTCTTGTCCAACGATTGGCCAAACAACTTGAGCGCTAGGCTTTACGTTGAGAGGGTCCATTAACCAAGCTTCGTAGTTCGAGAACTTGGCACCGTGGAATATCATCCCGCTTAACCACAGTGTCACAACAGCCAAGTGACCGAAGTGTGCTGCGAAAACTTTACGGGAAATGTCTTCTAAATCGCTTGTATGTGTATCAAAGTCATGGGCGAGTGCGTGAAGGTTCCAAATCCAGGTAGTGGTTTTTGGACCTTTAGCGAGAGTTCTATCGAAGTGACCGGGCTGTCCCCATCGTTCAAACGAAGTTGGTACTGGGTCTTTATCGACGATTACTCTTGCTTTCTTCTCCTCTCGCTCTGGAGGACTAATTGTCATTCGACCTCCTCTCTATAAAGGGATTGAGGAATTATAAACACCACGTAGAGTCTTGGTGACTAAATTTTAGCTTATTCGCATCCTAACTTAAGTTGACCAATATGGGTTAACAAAATTTAGGCAGCGATCAGGACTCATGTGGAGAGTGGTTTCAGTCTGAATTATAAAGTCGAATACCCCACATTGTTAGATACTTGTTTACAATAATTCAAAATCCCTCAACTTCCCGTAGATTCAAGCTCCTAGGTTATATCACTGGTCAAAATGTCAATACTTTATTCATTTTTTTTACAAACCGAAACAATTCGTAAAATTTATCCGTTTCAACCTTTTCTGTGCTAACATCAGCGACCCCAGCTTATCTATAGTCATCATTAGTTTTATTATTATTCTGAGTCACGAATAATACCAAGGGCTAGGTTGTAACTGAAGATTTAACTTTTGCTTTGTTGCTCCCTTATGTGCGTTAATGAGCCACAATTGTTTGTTAAGTTGTTCTGATGCAGGATGCGGTTACATGGACTGGCTAATGACTTCGGCGCCCCTCAAACCTTTACGAACGCGACACAGGATAATTGCAGGTACAGTAAAATCATTCTTCGCTCTATTACTGGTACTAAGTCTAGCTAGCTGTGGTGATAAAGCTGTTAGCACTGAACCGTCGCTCATAGGACGTAAAGATAACCCACAGTTAACTAATCAAATTTCAGAAGTTGCCCCACCATCGGTTATTCAAGAACTTCAACGTAGTTTAGATACTTACCGACCCCAGGTTACAATCGTTACTCCTAAATCTGATGAGGTTTTATCGACAGATACAGTAGAAGTGACGCTACAAGTAAAGGACTTACCAATATTTAAAGATTCCCAGTTTAATCTAGGCTCACATCTACAAGTAATTTTAGATGACCAGCCAGGTATTGAAGTTTATGATTTAAATCAGCCTTTAAGCCTGCACGACCTACCTCCGGGTACCCACACCCTGCGTGTTTTTGCTGAACGTCCTTGGTACGAAAGTTATAAAAACGAAGGAGCTTACGCGCAGACAATATTTCACGTATTTACCAAAACCGATGAACACAACCCAGATGCTACGAAACCCCTGTTAACTTATAACCGTCCAAATGGAGAATATGGCGCCGAACCCATTCTTCTCGACTTCTACTTAACAAACGCGCCGTTACAATTAAACGGTAGAGACATATTACAAGACGAAATTGGCGATTGGCGGATTCGCTGCACAGTTAACGACGAAAGCTTTATAATTGACCGTTGGGAGTCTATATACTTAAAAGGTTTTAAGCCAGGTAAAAACTGGATAAAACTGGAATTTTTAGATGGTAAAGGCGAAGTACTTAAAAACGTCTTTAACAGCACAGTTAGAAGTTTTACTTATGAACCCAAAGGCAAAGACACACTTTCTCGCATAGTTAGAGGAGAACTCTCACCTGACCAAGTACGCAGCATAGTAGACTCTACATATGTAGCCAAAGAACCTTTATCTGAACCCACACCAACCCTTGAGCCAGCTATAGAACCAACTATAGAACCAACTATAGAACCAACTATAGAACCAACACCTGAAGCGAAAGAACCAGAAATGGCGCCACCCGTAACGGAACCAGAGAAACCAAAATCTGGCGGTTACTTTAAACGTCGAGAAATAAAAGCACCATTACCAACACCAAATATAGAACCAACACCAATTGAAACTCCTGCTCCGCCAGAAGTAATTATTACACCAACACCGGAACCAGAAGTTACAAATATACCTTTACAAACACCTGAAGTTGAAAAACCAACACCATTACCTGAGATAGTCCCAACCCCAGAAGTAACAATACCCGAAAAGGCGCCTGAAGTAGAAAAACCTATTATTGAGTCTCCAGTACCACAACCAGAAGCAACTAAGGAGACAACAGTAAAACCATCAAAGGTTCAATTAGGTAAATACTTTAAACGTCGCGAGTCAAAAGAACCAATACCTGAAACTACATTATCTCCGGCGCCGGAAATAATACCAGATAAAGTGTTACCAACCCCATTACCTGAAATTATTCCTACTCCTCTAACAAATTAAAACCCTGTGTAGAGACGTGATTAATCACGTCTCTACTGTGTTTGTGGTAAATAAAACAATTAATAATTAACGTGGGTTTTAATTTATGGTTCGTGTACGGGCGCCGGAACTACCGCAATATAATTGGTTGAATACAGATAAACCTTTGTTATTAAAACAACTCAGGGGTCGAATAGTTATTTTAGATTTTTGGACTTATTGTTGTATAAATTGCTTGCATGTACTACCAGATTTAAAATATCTGGAACAAAAATATAAAGATAGTCTTACTGTTATTGGTGTACACTCTGCAAAATTTGATAATGAGAAAGATATTGAGAATATTCGTCAAGCTATTTTACGCTACGATATCGAACATCCTGTTTTAGTAGACAAAGATTTTCGAGTCTGGCAAGAATATGCTGTACGTGCATATCCTAGTTTTATGGTAATTGACCCAGATGGTTATGTAGTTGCTTCTTTTATGGGAGAAGGGAAACGTGAAATTTTAGACGAGTTAATACAGCAAATAATTCAACAGCATCAAGATAAAGGCACAATTAATCTTCAAGAGCTAGATGTAATTTTAGAGAAGCAGCGACAACCAATAATTACACCATTAGCTTTTCCTGGTAAAGTTTTAGCAACTTCTTCAGGTTTGTTTATAGCAGATACAGGACATAATCGTATTGTTATGACAACTTTAGAAGGTGAGGTTTTACATATAATTGGAAGCGGAAAATCAGGATTAAAAGATGATAATTTTAATATAGGTGAATTTTCGGCGCCACAAGGAATGACATTTGATAATCACAATCAAATTCTGTATATCGCCGATACAGAGAACCATGCTTTACGAAAAGTTGACTTACGGTGCCAATGTGTAGAAACAATAGCAGGAACAGGTATACAAAGTCGTAATTTACAACCAACTCAAGGTAATGCTTTAGATACCTCTTTAAATTCCCCTTGGGATTTAGTAAAGCATAAAAATCAACTTTATATTGCAATGGCAGGTTCACACCAAATTTGGATGATGGACTTGGAAACAAATATAATTAAAACTTACGCGGGTACTGGCGCCGAAGCTTGTTTTGATGGTGAGTTAAATACCTCAGTATTCGCTCAACCAAGCAGTATTACAATTAACAGTAATTTTCTATACACAGCAGATAGTGAAAGTAGTTCAATTCGTGCAATTGAATTAAATACTGGTATAGTTAAAACAATTTGCGGTGGTGGTGACTTATATTTATTTGGTGACAAAGATGGTTTTGGAGAAGAAGTAAGATTACAACATTGTATGGGTGTAGAATATATACAAGGTAATCTCTGGGTTGCTGATACCTATAACCATAAAATCAAATTAGTTAATCTTCAAACAGGTGAATGTAAAACAGTGCTAGGTAATGGAGAATTTTCTGAACCTTCAGGACTAAGCATTTTCAACTTAAACTTATATATAGCAGACACTAACAATCATGTGATTCAACATGTAAACTTAAATACCTTAGAAGCAACCACTTTAAAAATATCAGGTTTATGCGCGCCAGACTTTTGCATCCCCAGTATTTCGTAAGGTGGGCAATGCCCACCATACTACGTAACATTTTGTACTTTTGTAAGGTGGGCACTGCCCAGCATACTGCAACTCGTCATAAAAAAATTAATAATTTTACGTATTTTTACTAAATCAGCAAAGAAAATAACAAGATAAACTAATTATGCAATGGTAGGCGCCTATCCAACAAAGATTAACTTCATATTTAAAAATCAAATGCCAGAATACCGTCGTGCATATACTCCAGGAGGCACAGTTTTTCTCACACTGGTAACTTATCAGCGTCAACCAACATTTAATAATCCAGAAAATATAGCTAAACTACGCAATGCAATTGCGATAGTTCGTACCTCAGTATGACATGGAAGGACACTTTTCAAACAACCTCTAAGAGTCCGGCGCTACGAGGTAGTTAAATAATTAGCTGATAGAGAGGAAACAATTGCTCTTAGCGAACCTGTTACTTTTAATATTCAAGGACGTGAAACTACAGAATTTGTAGTAGTTACGGGTGATGAGGTGTTAATTGGTAGAACAACTTTGGCAACATTAGATTTAGTCGTTGATGATGAAAATCAGTGTTTAATACCAAATCCAAAACATCCTAACTATCCAGTGTTTAGAATTTAATTGAAGATTGTATGGTAGGCAATGCCCACCTTACTCGTATAGTTGAATATTATATGGTGGGCAGTGCCCACCTTACTTGTATTAAAGCATGAAGACAATTCATCACATTACACGGCGCCAAGTTTGGGAAGAAGCGCTTAGGTCAGGCAACTATCAGGCTGATTCTCTTTTAACTGAGGGTTTTATTCATTGTTCTACTCCTGTACAGGTTCTAAGAACAGCAGAAAGATTCTTTAAAAATCAAACTGGTTTGATAATACTTTATATAGATATAGACAAAGTTGAAAGCGAAGTTAGGTATGAACCTGCTGATAATGAACTGTTTCCACATATTTATGGCGCCTTAAATCTTGATGCAGTGTATAAAACTATCGATTTTGAAGCTCGTGATAACTATTTTGTCAGGTAAGTATCTTGTGAGACAAGTATTTTGTGGAATAAGTATCCTTGCTTGTTCCATTTATGCAGAGGCAGGCAGGGATGCCTGCTCCACAAGAGTAAAAAAGTATTGCAAATTACAACATAATAGATAAATTAGTAGTTAAGTAATAATTCATACATATATATCAGGGCTAGACCAGTGCCAGAAACAAGAGATGCATCAGCACAAGCAAAGTCAAAATGGGTTGAAAAATCATTGGCTTTTATTGAGGGACTAGGCAATAAGTTACCTGACCCACTAACGCTTTTCTTCATACTCTCACTTTTTATAATTGTAGTCAGTGCTATAGCTGCTTCTGTAAATTTATCGGTTGTTCATCCTGGTACTGGTAAAACAGTTGCGGCTGTATCATTGCTTACACCCAATAGCGTGCGGCGAATATTTACGCAAGCGGTAAAGAATTTTGTTGAGTTTCCACCTTTAGGAACTGTGTTAGTGGCAATGTTGGGTGTGGGTGTTGCTGAAGCTACTGGTTTACTATCTGCGCTTTTACGTGAAGTTGTTATGATAACGCCCAGGAAGTTAATTACTCCAGTGGTTATTTTTGCTGGTGTATTGGCGAATGTGGCTTCTGATGCGGGTTATGTTGTTCTTGTACCGCTTGGCGCCGTTATATTTCTTGCATTTGGGCGCCATCCTTTAGCGGGTTTGGCTGCTGCTTTTGCTGGGGTAGCTGGTGGTTTTAGCGCTAATTTGCTTATTAGTTCGCTTGACCCTTTGTTAGCGGGACTTACTCAGACAGCAGCACAGTTAATAAGACCTGAATATCAGGTGAATGCTACTGCGAACTATTATTTTATGGCTGTATCAACATTTTTGATTACGTTGATAGGGTGGTTTATTTGTGAAAAGATTGTTGAGCCTCGTTTGGGCGCCTATACTGGTGATGCTGATATCCAAATGGATGAGGTGACGGCTACTGAACGTAAGGCTTTACGATGGGCAGGATATGCTTTTTTGGCTTTTATTGCGTTTATTTTGGTGTTGGTGATACCATCACAGGGTATTTTACGTGACCCCCAGAAGTTTACTATTATTCCTTCGCCGTTTATTGATGGCATTGTTTTTATTATTGCGCTGGCTTTTTTTATTCCAGGTGTTGTTTATGGGAAAGTTGCTGGTACTGTCAGGAATAATAAGGATGTGGCGAGGTTTCTTGGTAATGCGATGAGTTCGATGGGGTATTATATCGCGTTGGCTTTTATCGCTGCTCAGTTTATTAGTTATTTTGCTTGGAGCAATTTGGGTATTATTGTGGCGGTTAAAGGCGCCGATTTTTTAAAGGCGACGGGGATTACTGGGCCGCCATTATTGATATTATTTATTTTGGTTAGTGTGGCTATAGATATTTTTGTGGGGTCGGCTTCGGCTAAGTGGGCTATTATGGCGCCTATTTTTGTGCCGATGTTTATGTTGTTGGGTTATTCGCCGGAGTTGGTGCAAGCTGCGTATCGTATTGGCGATTCGACGACTAATATTATTACTCCTTTAATGCCTTATTTTCCTGTAGTGGTGGCTTTTGGGCAGAGGTATGATAAGAGTTTGGGGATAGGGACGTTGATTTCTCTGATGTTGCCTTATTCGATTGCTTTTTTGATTGGTTGGTCGGTTTTGTTTGTAATATGGTTTATGTTTGGGTTACCTTTGGGTCCTGGGGCTGGGATGAGGATTTAAGATTTTTTACCACAGAGACACGGAGTTCACAGAGATAAGAGGTAAGAGGAGATGGAAGAGAGAGAGCCGGAGATGAGGGTGTTTGTTGAGCAGATGGCTTTGTTGGTCGATTTGAAGTTACGTGATGAGTATAAGGATGGGGTGGTTGCTAATTTTGAACGGATATGTAATGTAGCTAGGGTTGTGAACGAGTTTGAGTTGCCGGAAGATGTTGAAGCGGCGCCTGTTTTTGAACCTCTGTAAACTCTGTGTCTCTGTGGTAATTAAATAAATGAGTCTAAATTTAACCGATGCAATATCGATAGCAACTGCGGTAAAAACACGTAAAGTGACGGCAGTTGAAGTTGTGCGTGCTACACTTGAACGCATTCAAACTCGCGATGTTGAATTAAACTGCTTTACTGCTGTCACTGCTGGGACTGCTTTAGCTGATGCAGAAAAAATAGATAATCAAATTGAGAAGGGTGAGGATGGGGGTATTCTTGCGGGTGTACCGTTTGCTGTCAAAAATTTGTTTGATATTAAAGGTTTAACCACACTTGCAGGCGCCAAAATAAATGCAGAAAACCCAGTAGCAACACAAGATGCAACCGCTGTAGCAAAGTTAAAGCAAGCGGGTGCAATACTTGTTGGTGCGCTAAATATGGATGAGTATGCTTATGGCTTTGTAACTGAAAACTCTCATTATGGCGCCACACGTAACCCAAATCATATTACTCGTGTAGCTGGTGGTTCATCAGGGGGTTCTGCTGCTGCTGTTGCTGCTAGTTTGGTGCCAATAACTTTAGGCAGTGATACCAATGGTTCGATACGAGTACCTGCAGCGTTATGTGGTGTATATGGTTTTAAACCAACTTATGGTAGGTTATCGCGTGCGGGTGTAGCGTTATTTTCTACTAGCTTTGACCATATTGGCCCGTTTGCAGGTTCGATTCGTGATATTGCAACAGTGTTTGATGTGTTGCAAGGTGCAGATGATAAAGACCCTGTTTGTACAACACGTCCACCTGTAGAGACGCGATTAATCGCGTCTCTACGTAACATTGATGGAATTAAAATAGCCATCGCAGACGATTATTTCAATCAAAAAGCTGAACCAGAAGCACTCGCAGCAGTTCAAAAAGTAGCTCTTGCATTAAACGTCAAAGATTACGTTACCATTCCCGAAGCACATCGTGCGCGTGCAGCCGCATTTATTATTACAGCATCAGAAGGCGCCAACTTACACTTAGAAAAACTTCGCTCCCGTCCCCAAGACTTCGACCCAGCTACACGCGATAGATTTTTAGCAGGCGCCTTAATTCCAAGTAACTGGTATATACAAGCACAAAGATTTAGAAAATGGTATCGCGATAAAGTCAGAGAAATATTCCAAAACGTAGATGTTATTATCGCCCCTACTACACCAATTACGGCGCCGTTAATTGGACAACAAACCATGATACTGGATGGTGAGGAAATTTTAGTTCGTCCTTACTTAGGACAATTTACCCAACCATTATCCTTTATCGGTCTACCAGTATTATCAATCCCAATTAGGCGCCCAAACGCTTTACCCCTAGGTGTACAGTTAATAGCGGCGCCTTACAACGAAGCCAAAATAATACAAGTAGCAGCATACCTTGAAACCTTGGAAACCGGGTTTCTTTGTCACTGAACACAACAATCATCAATATAAACGAAAAGAAACCCGGTTTCTCAACACCAACGAAGGCTTTTATAATGCTCTAGTTTTTGCGCTTCGTTGAAAAACCAGGTTTCTATTTTTTTCAGTGAAGGTTATTTTATTCAGTCAAGAAGAAACCGGGTTTATTAAACATCGTTAAATAGTTGTGGATAAATCACTTCACCAGTATATTTTATTTCGTAGTTCTTCAATGGCTTCACCATGAAAGCTTCTGCTCGAACTTCAAAAGGTGATTTTATCCCATAATAAGTTGATTGAACAAAGCCAAAACGACTATAGAATGAGGGATGACCAAGTACAATAATTAACGCTTCTCCTAATTCGTCTGCTCTATCTAATCCGTATTGTACTAAAGCAGTTCCTATACCTTGATTTTGGAATTGTGGTAACACAGCTACGGGCGCCAATGCTAACACAGGTAAAATTTCATTACTGATAATATGTATGTAACTAAATAGAAGATGAGCGACAATGTTACCGTCAATTTCTGCAACTAAGGAAAGTTCGGGAATATAATTTTCTGAATTACGTATTGCTTCAACAAGTTTAGCTTCGTTTGGCTGTCCAAAAGCGCTGGTAATTACTTCTGCTATTTTTGAATAATCTGGGGAAGCTTCGCAACGAATACTCATAAATTAATTCCTTAATTATAAATCACTGAAACCACGCTTTTTCTTTTTACTTGGCTTTGCTTTCTGTGGTTTCTCTGGTTTTTCTTTACTTGTGGCAGGGCGCCCAAAACCTTTATTATCTTCTTGTTCCAATAGGTTTGACTCTTCGTCCGATTCTACAATTACAGTTTCGATAGATTCATCTTTAGTTTGTTCGTGCCATTCATCGGTTTTAGTTGATGCTTCAACAGCTACTTGTGTATCTTCACTCGCTTCAATTTCAGATACAACGTCCTCTATCTCTTCTTCTACTTTATCTATCGTATTAGTTAAGTTTTCTTCCGTGTCGATAATCTGCTGCTGTACTTCTGGTTCATTTGATAGTAAAGATGTATTTTCGGTTTCGGAAGCTAACTCAGATGTAGGTACTGCATTTTCTTTAGTTTGGGTTTCTGTCTCAGTGACTTGTGCTACTAAATCAATCAAAGCATTAATTTCATCTTCGCTTGCCTCTTCTACATCTGGTGTCGATGCTTCTGTAACGCTATGTTGTGGAGTTGGTATAAACTCTTGAACTTCTTCGTCTGAATTAATACCTAAACTTTGTCGTACTTCGTCCCAGTTACCGACAATATCTTCAGCGACTTGGTTCGTATTGAATGCGTATTTTATTATAGGCGCCGCTTCTTGTGTCTGTAAATTAATAAGCGCACTTACAATAAATCCATTCAGTTCGGCTTCATTTTGATTACACGATTGTAAACTTTGAGTTAGTACGCTTTTAACTTGATTACTCGCACTCGGGTGTTGCGAGGCAATTTCTTCTAGGCTGTTTATGGCAGTAACGCGCGCTAAAAGCTGATTTTGGTTTTGAGCTAAATATTCTACAAGTGCTGGAATTGCCGCAGTACCTATATTGCCGTAAACTTTTGGCAGTTCTTCGTTGACTAAATCATTATCTACCAGCTTAAACAACTGTATTAATGGAATTATTGCGTCAGTTGCTTGTAGTTGACCTAATATACGCCAAGCATGAACTGGCGCCATTGTCTCTTTCTCATTATCGGCGCCTAGCAACTCGTCATCAACCGCCATTTTAATCAAGTCGGGAATATGCTCAGAACCAATACCGAGTTCTGCAACATCATTCAAGTGCTGCGAACCAAGAGTTAAGAGTTTATCTATAGGCGGTTGATAACTTGTGCTGTTTACCATTAGATATGTGAAATGTATTTTGAGTTGGGCTTCCAAATATCAGGTATAACAGAAAGTTGTCGAATTGCACCGAATTTGTGCCAAAAGTTTTTATTAAATTACTTATATATTTTTATACTAAGTTGTATTGTTTTTTACTTAAGAAATCTATACCTTTTTGAGTAATTTGTACATAGTCTCTCAAGTCACCCGTTGGCGCCATTCCAGAAATTGTTTTACCGGCTAAATTTTCGATAAAGCCAAACGCGCGTAAATGGCGTAACTCTTGTTCAAATGCGCGTTGTTTTGTGTACACGAAAGGCTGATTACCTGATAATTGTTCGAGATGCTTTAACTCGTATTCGCTTAATAGACTATTTACAATCAGCTCTTTTTCATCTTTGTTTTGAGCTATTTGCTGCTCTAATGCCGTAATACGTTGTATTATGCTTGTTACTGCTTCGATGTTGGATTGATTCGCTTGGATGCTGAGTTGCTGACTGTCTTGTGTTTCTTTAATTTGATTTAAATCAAGCGTGATACCATCTTTGGAAATTACGAGTTTAACTAGTTTTTCTAATAGTTCAGAGTTGAATAATAAGATAATAAAAAGTATTACTACATCGTCGGTTTCAAATTTGGTCTTTGTCCATCCTAATGGGATAGAGACGAAATATAGTAAGCTGAGAATCGAAATTGCCTTTGATACGAGAAAGTTAATTAAGTTTTGATTGTTAATTTTAGAAGCTAGAGACATAATTTTTACTTTAGGTAAACAGGAAAGTATACTTAATTTTGATACAAAGCCTGTTTTCAGTATTCCGGAATGTTGCTTTTAATACCATTAGTTTTGGCTAACTAGAAGCATTACCGGCGATATTTAAGCAATATAACCCGGCGCCGATAATTGCAGAAAAACAGTTAAGGGTTGGAAGAATCATCCTTTCCGTGCCTAGGTATAATCTCGAACAAAGTATTCAGATCACACCCAAAAAAGTCACACAAAGCTGCTAAGGTATCAGCGTCATAACGTTTTGTCGTGTTCTCGCATAATCCTCTGACAGCTGCATTAGTCAATCCTGTGGCTTGAGATAATCCCGTTCTAGTCATATCTTGAGCGTCTATGAGGTCTTGGAGACGGCAGCGAATTTTTACCTTCGATTGCTGTACAGCTCTTCTATCGTCTCTTTTAATGAATTTGGGTGGGACAGGGGCACTCATTATTATTGCGGTGATAATACATCATACATTTCTATTGTCGATTACTAGATTAACATTAATTTTTATTAATGGATGTATCCGTGTATCCGTGAAACGTTATAATATTTGTAGGCAAAAAAACAAGGCGCCTGCCAGATTCCTCAAAAAGGTTTAAAACAGTCGCCCAAAAAAAACAAAAAAATCATTACTATGTTGGCACAAATACAAGGTTTCGGCATCACCAGTCCAGATGAACTAGCAATATCACCCGCACAGTTCATCGAGTTTATGAATAATGCTTCGGATTGCTTGCATCCAATAGGCGCCATATACACGTCCACCGTGCAGCTTCTGCGTTATTCATTCTGGCTTGCAGAGCAAAAAGCAACTTTACCCAGAAAAGAATATAAAGAATTATTAAGCGAGCTTGGTTGGGAAGGTGAAGAAAAAGCTTACCTAAAGGTAAAAGCAGCTTTTGATACCTTTACCCCATATGAACTAGCACAAGTTGAACCACGCACAATTTTTCAAATAGCTCTTAACTTCAAAAAATACCAGTCAGAAGGTGTTTATCAAGTAAAACATAATGGGTGTTTATTTTGGGAAGTTGTATACGACTATAGGATAGAAGAATTCTTTGCGCGATTATAAGGAGAAGCGCATATAAACAATATTAGGGCGCCTCTACTCCCATGTTGCGACCAAACGGAACGGGTCGGGAATTTCTCCTTGTGAGACAGGAAATTCTAATATGGTCTCGCGATGTCCCAGATACCCAGACTCGGTAAACGACATTAGCATTCGTCCTAACGCAAACCAAACTTCTTGTTCATATTCCCAGTCTCCATAGCGTGAAGCTTTACCAGCTATAGATTTTAGTGCCCAAAAATAACTGTTACGGACTACCGAACCACCTTTTTTGTATTCGGGCAAATCTTCTTTGTGCAAAAATAATAAGTCCTCTTCGATACGAGCGCGCATAAAATTGAATTAATAGGCTTTAGTTATTTTAGCTTTTAACATTATGAGCGACAAAAATCGGCAGCCGTGGGATTTAGGTAGATTTATTAAGACTCTTAGCTATTTTGAAGTTTTCCCTTTACTCAACTGGGTACAAAATCTATTTCAAGGTAGTTCCCAAGATACTCAAAGTAAGCTAGTTGGAGCTAAACAGGTGGGTGTAATACTAGTAGCAGGCGCCACGGGTGGTGTTGGTAAGCGGGTTGTGCGACGATTGAATCAACTTGGCTATCGTGTGCGGTGTTTAGTGCGCGATATTGAAAAAGCACGGTTAATTCTCGGTAACGAAGTTGAGATGGTTGTAGGAGATATTACCAACCCTGAAACTTTAACACCGCTGGTAATGGCGAATATTCAAGGTGTGATTTGTTGTACTGCTGTACGTGTGCAACCAAAAGAAGGAGATACTGCCGACCGTGCGAAGTATAATCAAGGCATTAAATTTTACATGCCAGAAATAGTTGGTGATACACCTGAAAACGTTGAATACAAAGGTGTGAAAAATTTAGTTGAGGCAGCAGCAAAATACTTACCAAAGGCTTCGGTCAAAACTATATTTGATTTTACCCAACATCAAGAAAATTTAAAAAACGTTTGGGGCGCCTTAGATGATGTGGTGATGGGTGGAGTTAGCCAAAGTAATATAATATTGACTGGCGAAACAGCTTTATTTACAGGAAATGTATCTACAGACAATTCGGGTGGTTTCGCTTCTGTACGCACCAAGAACTTTGACCCAGCTATAAATTTATCGGGTTATGAAGGTGTGAAACTGCGAGTCAAAGGAGACGGTAAGCGATATAAACTATTTTTGCGTAGTGACTCTGCTTGGGATGGTGTTGGTTATAGTCACTCTTTTGATACGGTAGATGGCGCCTGGATAGACATTCGTGTACCCTTTGCTGATTTAATTCCTGTATTTCGTGCCAAAGTAGTTAGAGACCGTCCTCCTGTTAATATTGCTCAAATTCGCTCGTTTCAATTAATGTTGAGTAAATTTGAATACGACGGTAATTTGAATCCTTACTTTTCACCAGGTAGTTTTTCGTTAGAAGTCGAAACAATAAAAGCTTATGGTGGAAGTCCTTTACCAGGGTTTGTATTAGTAAGTTCCGCAGGAGTTACACGTCCGGGAAGACCAGGTATAAATTTAGAAGAAGAACCACCAGCAGTACGGTTAAATGACCAATTAGGAGGTATTCTTACTTGGAAACTAAAAGGTGAAGATAGCGTTAGAGCAAGCGGTGTAAATTATACAATTATTCGTCCCTGTGCGTTGACAGAAGAAGTAGGTGGGAAACAATTAGTATTTGAACAGGGTGATAATATTAGAGGTAAAATCAGCCGAGATGATGTTGCCGAGATTTGTGTACAAGCACTTCAGTATGATAAAGCTTGTAATGTGACATTCGAGGTTAAGGCAACCGAGGATAAAGCTGATTATATAGATTGGCAACAACTATTCGCTTCGGTACAAAGGGATAATTAATGGCAACGGATGTAACGGATGAGCTATTGTTACAAACAAAAGCTAGTTATTTAAAATCAACTATCCGTTACATCCGTTCATCATCCGTTGCGAAAATCTCTGTTCGTAAATCCAATTGAGAACATTTACCTATTTTTACTTTCATTATGTCTCAAATGGATAAGGAATTACTAGAGCTTCAGCTTCTTGGCATTAAACCTGTACATTTTGCTGATTTAGTACGCACGGCACAATTAATGTATAATCCTGCTAGCTGTATGTCGGGTATTGATATAGAGGTTGACTGGGAAGAACTGGGTGTTCCAAATGATGTGTTAGAAAATTTGCGAGTACTTGGTTATGAATACCGATATGCTTTACCAGATGTGGCGCCGTCCATTGTTTGGAGTAAGCTAAAGCCAGAAACGCGCGTTTGGTTTGTTGCGAATAAAGATGAGTTGTGGAAGTTTGAGGAATATTTTCCTGCACTTGATGAGGATTGATCCCCCCAACCCCCCTCGATTTCGGGGGGCTAAGAGTGTGTTTTAGATAATATTATTTCTAGGAATTTTTGAACAGTTGGGGATGTGTCGTTTCGGCGCCAAATAATATTAATAGTCACTTCAGTAACAAACTCTTCAATAGGTTTATAAATAACACCTGTACGTTGTAGGTGCTGAAGTGATGAGGGTACAATTGCTATACCCATTTGTGCAGCAACTAAGCTGACGATTGTTTGCATTTGAATAGCTTCTTGTGTGACGTTTGGGTAAAAGCCAGCTTGTTGGCATAAACTAATCATTGCATCGTGAAGACCAGGAGAAAATGTTCGAGGAAATAATATAAAATCATCGTTACTAAGAGATTTGATTGAGACACTCGTTTCTTTGGCTAATCGATGTCCTTCTGGTAACGCGACAATAAGAAGCTCTTTATATACGGTTTCGGTAGCAAATAAAGGTTCTTCAATTGGAGGACGCACAAAACCAATATCTATTTTACCTTCGCGTAAATGGCGCCATTGTTCGTCAGTTGTAAGTTCATGCAGTTCTAACTTGACTCCTGGAACTTCAGCACGGAATTTACGCAAAATCTCTGGTAACACATTATATGCAGTCGAACTTACAAACCCAATTACCAATTGTCCTGCTTCACCACGACTAGTTTGGCGCCCTGTTTGTACAGCTTGTTCGAGTTGCTTAAATATTTTCTGAACTTCCAATAAAAACGCTTCTCCAGCTTCAGTTAACTGTACTACTCGTTTAGTACGATGGAATAACTGGAAACCAAGTTCATCTTCTAGTTGTCGAATTTGCTGACTCAGAGGAGGTTGAGCTATATGTAACCGTTCAGCAGCGCGTCCAAAGTGTAATTCTTCTGCCAAGGTCACAAAATAACGTAGATGTCGCAGTTCCATTTAATAAGTTAGGAGTTAGGAGTTAGGAGTTAGGAGTTAGGAGTTAGGAGTTAATGAATGGAAGATTAGCGTTAGTAATATTTTTTATATATTAATAAACAGTGAAAAATATATTGGACATTAATTTATATATTACCTACTCTTGTAGATACAAGCAGCGTCTACGGCGCCACATAGAAATATAGGAATTAAATTTATGCTTCAAAATACTTGGAACCCAACCCTTTACGAGGGTAAACATGCGTTTGTCTGGCAATATGGTGAAGATTTACTCAACTTACTGTCCCCGCAATCTGGGGAAAGAATTTTAGATGTTGGCTGCGGTACAGGGCAACTCACTGCAAAAATAGCAGATACAGGCGCCATAGTAACAGGAATAGACGCTGATGCAGCAATGGTGGAAAAAGCAAAGCTGAATTATCCGAATTTAGAATTCACAGTAGCAGACGCGCGCTCATTCCAATTTGATACAGAATTTGATGCCGTATTTTCAAATGCGACGTTGCATTGGATACCAGAAGCAGAAGCAGTAATAAGTTCTATTTACCGTGCTTTAAAGCCTGGAGGTCGCTTTATTGCAGAATTTGGTGGTAAAGGTAACGTCAAATTAATTACAGATGCCCTCTACCAAGCCTTAGAAATTAAATCCCCATCATCTTGGTACTTTCCCAGCATTGGAGAATATACGACTCTATTAGAAAAGCAGGGTTTTGATGTTACCTATGCAGTACTATTCAACCGTCCAACACCTTTACCTGATGGAGAAGCAGGTTTAAGAAATTGGTTGATGATGTTCGCAAGTAGATTTTTGGCTAACTCTACACAGCAAGAAGTAATCAAAACAGTAGAAGAACAACTTAAACCTATTTTATATAAAAACGGTACTTGGACGGCTGATTATAGGCGCCTGCGAATTATTGCTATGAGGGAAAGTTAATGCTATCTAATTTATTCTTATTTATCGTAGCTGTAATAGCAGGCGCCATGAATGGTGTTGCAGGTGGAGGAGGGTTAATTGCATTTCCAGCATTAATGTTCGTTGGAATTCCACCAATACCAGCAAATGCGACGAACACAGCAGCAATGTGGGTGGGAACTGCTGCTTCGACATTTGCTTACCGTCAAGATATGTCAATTCGTCGGTGGGAATTTTTCACACTGACTGTAGCAAGCGTTTTAGGAGGAACTATTGGTTCATATATACTGTTAAATACTCCCTCTAAAAGCTTTGCTGGTTTAATTCCATATTTAATGCTAACTGCCACATTACTATTTGCATTTGGTAAGCGAATTAATAGCTGGTTGCAAAATCGTTTTAAATTACCAATGTGGTTAGTAATTATCTTTCAATTCCTGATTGCTATATATGGAGGTTTTTTTGGTGGCGGTGGTGGTATTGTTATACTAGCTATTTTAGAAATGATGGGTGTTAAAAGTATTCATACGATGAATGCTGTAAAAAGCTGGCTAGCAACAACTTTAAACGCTTGCGCTTTACTTTATTTTATGAAAGCAGGCATTATTGTGTGGTCAAGTGCGATTTTGATGGCAGTTGGTGCTTTAATTGGTGGATATAGCAGTGCTTTCTTCGCGCGTAAGGTCAGTTCAGTATGGGTACGTAATTTTATTACGTGTATTGGAGTTTCCATAACTAGCTACTTCTTTTTATTTCCAGCAAAATGACATTAAACCAAGCACAGCTAAAAGAAATACTTCTGAATTCTCCTGTTAGTGAAGTATTGCCAGCTATCGCAGAACTTCAACTTCCTAACTGGTGGTTAGCAGGTGGCGCCGTTCGTAATACAGTTTGGCGCTTTCTATTTGGTGATGATTGTAAATTAGTTATTAAAGACTTTGATATTGCTTTCTTTGATGATAAAGGAGAACGTTCTCAAGAACTTGGCGCCAAAGAAGCTTTAGCAAACCAATTTCCTAACTATATATTTGATGTAAAAAATCAGGCTAGCTTTGCAAGGTGGCGTAATGGGCGCCAGACTTTTGAGAGTACAGAAGATGGTATTAGTAAGTGGTTACATACTGCTACTGCGGTAGGGGTGCGAGTGGATAGTGAGGGGGAATGGGAATTTTTTACACCTTATGGGCTAGATGATTTGTTTAATGGTGTAATTCGTCCGACTCCTATACATATGAATAATGTTGATGCAAGTAATAAGGCTGCTAGTTTTTTAGAAAAATGTCCAGCTTTAAAAAATATTGTCTTGTAGCACAGGCTTCTAGCCTGTGCAGTCACAAAACAGTATATAAAATTTTTTACCACAGAGACACGTAGAGACGCGATTTATAGCGTCTCTACAGAGGGATATTTATTAAATAGCCCGCCATTCCTGAGCATCTATGAACTGTGATAGATGACCTACGTTAGTTGTTGCAATTACCACTTTATACCCTTCATTTTCTAGTAATATTGCTTGTGCGGCTAAAATTACATCACCATCTAATGCCGAAGGTTCTGCTGTTGGTCTTCCTCTAAGTCTTGCTTCTGCCCATAACTGAGCGGCTAAAAGCATTGTTTCTGTTGTGAGTGAAAGGTATGGAATTTGTAACTTCAGTCTATCTAGGCGCCTAATACTTTTTATTTTACCAACACGTAATAATTCACGTCTAACCTCATAATCAGTAATTTCAGGGAGCATAACTGTATAATTTTTCTGTGGCAAAGTATTGAACCACAATTTACATTCCTGAACTTCTATGGAAGATGCTTTTGGATTTGTCACCATTCCCAAAGGCCCGGAGTCGAGCAATACAACTTGACTCATGGGAATAATGGTCTATTAGAAAGACGATCTTCATCTAACGCTTTACGAAGAAATTCCCAAGTTTCTGTTTGTTCTTGTTCATCGTCATCTTCTTCTTCCCACTCTTGCATTAACTGGCTCAAAGCCTCATGTTGCTTCACAGGGTCAAATTTTTCAAGTTCTTCCTGACTAAGTAGGCTTTTCGCTGAGGTTTTTATGGCTGTTTGGGTTAACCCTCTAACCTCTAGTGCTTTAAGTAAATGTTGATAATCGTTAAAATCTATTACTACCTTACGAATATTCCCTTGAGTATCGGTAATCAGTTCTTGGGCAAATGGATATTTATCTGCTTGCATAAAAGCTACACTTTTAAATTATTAGTACAAAGATAGCATAAATTCGATTCTTCTAGGTGAAACTGACGGACAGTCGGGGTTGACAGCGCTCAGGTAACAAACAAATACTTTGGATTTGATTAAATCGCTTGACATGCAACTAAAAGGTTGCATATAATGAGAAACATGGATGCAGTGTTTAAAGCCCTTGCCGATCCGAGTCGGAGAAAGTTGCTCGACCAGTTGTATGCCCATAATGGACAAACATTAAACGAACTGTGCGAATACCTTGACATGACGCGGCAAGCCGTGACAAAACATCTGACGCTACTAGAGGCCGCAAATCTGGTTGTCGTCGTCTGGCATGGCCGAGAAAAACTGCATTACCTTAACGCAGTACCGATTCAGGAGATTTACGATCGCTGGCTGAGTAAATACGAACGCCCTCAACTAGATGCATTGAGTCAATTAAAGCGAAATCTCGAAGGTTGACAACTAGAAACACCAAGGAGACTAAACATGAATAAACCCACCTTCGTTTACGTGACCTATATTGCGACCACGCTCGAACAACTTTGGGAAGCAATCGTCAGTGAAGAATTCACCCAGCAGTATTGGTCTGGCGGGCAACTTGAGTCTGACTGGCAGGTGGGTTCATTCGTGCAGCATATCAACCAGGACGGCGAGACCGAAAGCATTGGGGAAGTATTGGAATCCCAGGCGCCGCAACTACTTTCTTATACCTTTGGCTCATCCAATGTAACTGGAACTGCGCCATGTCACGTCCGCTTCAAGCTGGAGCAGTACGGGCCTAGAGTGAAGCTAACGCTAATTCAAACGGCTCTTGATGTTCAAAGCAGCATGAACCATGAGCTACAGATGGAAGAAGAGCGTATCCTACCTCAAGCGCCTGTTAGAAATCGAAGATGTATTGGCATTAGTAGCTTAAAATTCTGTCGCAAACTGGTAATGGGCAATTAATAATCGATTAAAAGTTCCATTACCCAATCGTCCACTTCATTGGAGAACTCCACATTATGATTCCTACCGTAATTGAACAATCGAGTCGGGGTGAAAGAGCCTTCGACATTTACTCTCGCTTACTGCGAGAACGGATTATTTTTTTAGCAGAAGCCATCGACTCGGATACGGCTAACCGAATTGTGGCGCAAATGCTGTTTTTAGAAGCAGAAGACCCCCAAAAGGATATTTATCTGTACATCAATTCTCCTGGTGGTTCTGTGGTAGCAGGTTTAGGCATTTATGACACGATGAACCATATTCGTCCAGATGTTTGCACGATTTGCTATGGCATGGCAGCTAGTATGGGCGCCTTTTTGCTCGGTGCGGGTGCTAAAGGCAAGCGCAGCAGTTTACCGAGTTCGCGGATTATGATTCACCAGCCTTCCGGTGGAGCGCAGGGGCAGGCAGTGGATATCGAGATTCAAGCCAAGGAAATTATCTACCTGAAACGGCAGATCAATGAGCGGATGGCTAACTATACGGGGAAATCTCATGAGCAAATTGAGCTTGACACCGACCGAGACTTCTTTATGTCGGCACAAGAGGCAGTGGAGTATGGCTTGGTAGATCGGGTCATCGAGCGCCCAACTCTGACGATTCATCCCGAACTAATAGCGACAAGATAATGGATAATCAAATTGAGCATCAAATCATCGAGGCAGAAGAAAAGCTCAGGCTGGCAATGCTTAACTCTGATGTGAAAGCACTAGATGAACTGCTATCATCTCGATTAATTTTTACAAACCACCAGGGACATTTGGTAAGTAAAGAGGAGGATTTAGCTGGTCACAAATCGGGCGCCCTTAAACTCAACTCGTTGTTAGCTTCCGAGCAGCATATTTTATTAACAGGTGATGTAGCGATAGTCTCAGTAAAAATGCAACTATCGGGCAGCTACAATGACACACCTACAAATGGCATTTTTCGTTTTACCAGGGTTTGGTCTCATTCTGGGGAAGGAACTTGGCAGATTATAGCTGGGCATTCAGGTATAGTGTCCTAGCGCCTCTTTTCAAAACGATGCTGTTGGGATCGCGAGCTATGTTCGATTGGTTAGAGTAGTCCAAGAAATAAATTATCCCGTAGGGTAGGCGTCTCGCCTGTCCTACAATATTTTATGGGCAGGCGAGATGCCTACCTTACAATAGTCTTGTTTAACTTCCGTTAGGGAAAAATGGGCTTCTGGGTGCGACCGCATTTAAATAGATTGCAGTTTTAACTAATTGGGTGTACATTGGGAATACAGAGAGAACTATAGGAGGAAAATCATGTTTGAGGCAGCAGCGGCTACGCCAAAAGAAACGCGGCTTTCCATTCGCGCAACGGAGCAGGAAAAGGCAATACTGGCAGAAGCGGCACGAGTCCAGCACACGAATGTAAGCAAGTTTGTCCTGCAAGCATCGCTTGATGCTGCAAATGCTATTCTTATGTATCAAACAGAGTTTTCTTTGCCGCCCGACCAGTGGGAAGCGTTCTGTGAACGTCTTGACGCGCCGCCGAAAGTCATTCCAGAATTAGAGCGGCTTTTTAGCGAATCAGAACCGTTCTAATGTAAGGAATGTAAGAAACTGGAATTGTTTTAATGCAAAGTGAGCCTTTAAATGAGCCTATTCTGCTTGCCAAAAGTCATATCATTGCGGATTTTGATTGTGGCAAACTGCCACTTAATGATTTCCTGATTAAATATGCTTTGCAAAATCAGGCAAGCGGGGGAGCCAGAACCTATGTCCTGACTTGCGCCGAGCGCGTCATTGGCTATTACAGTCTTGCTCCGGCATCCGTATCGCCGGACGATGTGCCTGCTCGCGTCATGAAAGGGCAGGGGCGTTATCCCGTCCCGGTTATCCTTATGGCGCGGTTTGCCATAGACAAAGGTGAACAGGGAAAAGGCTTAGGTAAAGCCATGTTCCGCAACGCACTACGCCGCTCTCTGGCGGGGGCTGAAACTATTGGCGGTCGAGCTTTTCTTGTCCATGCTAAAGACGACGAAGCCCGCGCGTTTTACCTCAAATTCGGCATGGAAGAATCTCCAACCAATCGCCTGCACTTGCTTTTGCTTTTCAAAGATATTCGACAATCACTTGAAGCCGCAGGTTAAGTTTTCAACGCAGAAATTTTGATTTCTGCGATGTGCTAATTTTGAATCTATTTAAAGCGTGCCCACTCACCGCTACTTAAATCTCGTAGCGGAGGTAAATCTAAGAGGGTATTTATAAAGTAAATCTTAAGAACAGTGAGCAGTAATTTTGTACGAGACATAATCAAGC
The DNA here is from genome assembly GCF_003991905.1 of Dulcicalothrix desertica PCC 7102. Lineage (GTDB taxonomy): Bacteria > Cyanobacteriota > Cyanobacteriia > Cyanobacteriales > Nostocaceae > Dulcicalothrix > Dulcicalothrix desertica. The sequence goes on from NZ_RSCL01000006.1 coordinate 412,888, forward strand.
ACACTCAGTAGCGCATTATTGGGGAAAAAACCGACAGTTTTATTTTGACGCTTTAAAAAAAAGATTAAAATCTTGGATAGTAAAAAGGTTACAGCTATTATGATTATGTAACATAATCATGTGGATGTATCCAATGAGTAAAGCGAAAAAAACTAAAAAATCTAAGTCTGACTGGGGAGGATATAGACTGAATGCAGGCAGGAAAGCAACTTGGAATAATGAAGAAACTTGCACTATTCGTATTCCCAAAGCTTTGTCCAACGAAATTTTAAGGTTTGCGCGAGCTTTGGATTCAGGGGAGATAATTGAATTTGTAACAGAATCAAATTGGTCTGAAGACGAAAATCATGATTACGTAACAGATTCAAATTTTAATTATCAGCAAAGCATTTCAGGCAACTTTGATTTTGCAACAGAATCAAAATTAGAAAATGTAAATGCGTCTACCGTTTTTGATGAGATTGAAAGCTACCTCAACAATCTTGATAATGTAACAGAATCAAATGCACGATGGATACCAATGCCAGATTTTGATGAAGCAATACAGATATAGCAGTCCTACATGATTTGTAAAAATTATAACCCTGTAGAGACGCGATTAATCGCGTCTCTACGACGTGCGGATTTACCTTCGGTACACTTCGTGAACACAAATGATTTAGGATTGCTATAGCAAGAAAAATAGTCAAACAAAAAAAGTGCGCCCGCATATCCGTGGCACGACTGATATCCAAGTTATATTCAGTACAAGTAAATGCTAATGCCTTAAAACCATATAGGGAGGAGTAACATTTAACACACAAGACTATTTAACATTAATCTAACCATTGCGGCATATATTATTGCTTCGCTTACTTGTGGCAACAACTCATAATCTTTACTCAAACGGCGGTAACGCCCTAGCCAACCAAAAGTCCTTTCAACTACCCATCGCCTTGGCAGTATTTTAAACCCAGCTTCGTTACGTTATGGAGTATATTACGAGACCATCACTCTGTTACTTCCCGCCTTAAGATTTACTTTATAAATACCCTCTAAAGGTGAGTTTCCTTGTGTCGCGCTTTTTCAAAACACCGTGTGTTGGCAACTCGTTCTATTTCGATGACTGTATAAAGGCATTTGCTACAAGCAATTTAACATCTTCAGACATTATAAAACCTTAATCGTGCATAGTCTTCTTGTATCATCTCAAAAACATTCATAATTTCGGCGCCTGCTTGATCTATAGTTTGTCCCCAAGCATGACAACGAGGAATTGCTGGAAGGTATTCTCCTATACCCTTTTATGTGAATGCGACAGTTCTATATTCTTAGAACAGCCTTTGGCATCATCACCGTATAGAAATACTATAAGACAAAAATCTTAACATTGTGCGTATTAAATATTACTATTGTATTTAGTACAATTGGGGTTGACAAATATAATTTTAATTACATATGAGTATTACACCTCGCGGGATGAGTGTTACAGAAGCTTACCGACTCTACCGTTCAGGCAGTTTATTAGTCAATAGAAAGTATCAAAGAAAGCTTGTTTGGACAGTCTCAGAGAAAGAAAGGCTAATTGGTAGCATTTTAAAAGGGTATCCAATTCCACTGATTTTACTTGCAGAACGTCCTCAAATATATGGCAGTGGTAAGTATGAAATCATTGATGGAATGCAACGCCTTAATGCAATTTTTAGTTTTATAGAAAATTGTTTTAGCTTTGATAATAAATATTTTAATCTTGATGAGTTTTCCTACGCCAAACAATTAGTAAGTGATCGAGTAATTCAACCTGAAATAAATAAAGAAGATATAGAAAAGCAAAAAATAATTTTTATGTCAGGTAAAGAGTGTGCTGATGTATTAGATTATCAGCTTGCAGTGACAGTGTATACTGCAATGGGAGAAGAAGATATAACAGAAGTGTTTGGTCGCATTAATTCTAGTGGTAAACACCTAAGTAGCCAAGAAAAAAGACAAGCAGGCATAACAACAGCGTTTGCAGAATTAGTACGGTCAATCTCTATGGAATTGCGTGGTGATGTATCTGACAAAGTATTACGCCTTATAGATATGCCTGAAATCAGTATTGATTCACAAAAAAGTAACCAAAATTATAAAATCAAAGCTGAAGATACTATTTGGTGTAAGCAAGGCGCCTTAACAGTAAAACAACTTCGAGAAAGCGAAGATGAACAAATGACAGCTGATATTGCTGCTTCTATCTTGCTTAATGAACCTTTACCTGTAAGTACAGAGCGTTTGGATAGTTTGTATGATAAAGATAATAAATACTTTCATGTTTTGGAAACGGCTTTAGCTACTTACGGTTCAAAAAAATTGACTCATGATATTATTACAACATTCGCTGTAATGCGTGAAACTATTGAAGCTTGTAGCTCAGACACAAAACGTTTATCACGTATAGTTAATCCATCTAGTAATAACCCCATCCGAACAGCTTTTTACACTATTTTCATGGCATTTTTCGACCTAATTATCCGTAGAGAACTTTCTCCAGCCGACCCAGATGGTATTATTAATGCTTTACGAGGGCTTCAAAAAACACTTGACTTAAGTAGTCATTATACCACAACAGATGATCGAAAGAAAAACATTAGAAGAACTATAGGTTTAATTCAAGATTGTTTTGCTAAAAAAGAACCTTCTGCACTAGGGCATGGTGCCGAGCTTGTACTTGACTTAGAAAATTCTCTACGTCGTTCTCGTATAGAAACTTCAAGATATGAATGTAAACAAGGCTTACTTGATTTATCATTGAAAAGAGAGCTAAATAAAGATTTACTGACAAGGCTTACCGAAACTATATGTGGAATAGCCAATTTAGGGTCAGATAGTGATGGATATATTCATATTGGAGTAACAGACTGCGAGAAACATGCTCGTAGAATCGAAGAGTTAGATAAAATTATACCAATTGAAGTAAATGGAAGATATATTGTTGGAATTGATAGAGAAGCAAAATTGCAAAATAAAAGCATAGAAGAATATATTAAGCTAATCACTAATACAATTCAAAACTCTGCCTTAACAGAGCCACTAAAAACCCAGGTGCTAGCTAAATTCGATACCATTTCGTACAAACCTAAAAGTTATTCAGTAATTAGGATTACTATACCTGCTCAAAAAGATGTTTCATTTCTTGGTGATAAAGTTTTTACAAGAAAAGATTCATCAACAGTAGAAGTAGTGGGGAGAGAATTACTGGCAGTCTCCAAGCTTTTTCAAAAATAATGAATCAAACTTCTTTAGTCGCTTGGACTCTATTATGATTAATTAAGTCATCTAACTCTTAATACTATATTTATTAACAGTTTTTATTAGTTCAATTTGTTTATTTGCTCTAATGGATAGCATCAAATTTATCCTACATCAATTTATATAACTTTTATACATTTTTAATTTTGCCACTTTGTAACCAACGTCAAGATTTATATTTATGAAAAACAATACATTATCACTACTTAATTTTATAGATTTCACTTTATGGCAAGAAGCAAAAAAATTACTTGATTTTCAAATTAATCAAATGGATAAAAATAAGCACTATTTGACGCTCAGTATGTTTTACTATCAACGTATTTCTCATTTAACAAATATAGTTAATACTCAAGAATATTTTGATAAACGAGTTGCTAATGCCCTATTTTATGCCCTAGAGCGTGAGTTTGCTTTTTACGATTATGTTGTTCCAAAATCTTACCTGGGGCTAAGGAATCAAAAATTTCTTACTTATCCTTTAAGAGTTTTGTATTACTCAATAGGTCTTTACTTACTCAAGCTGTCCCAAGATTTTTTACAAACATATATTGCTAAAAACAAACGCTTAAAATGCTACTATGGTGGTAATTTACTCTTTAATTAAAATTCTTTAACAGTAAAGCATGAGACTACATTCTATAAAAATTACTATAAAGACTTTAAAAAACAAATTAGAAAACAAATTACTAATAGCCCTGAAGATAAGCTTGTAATTAAGCTTGATATAGAAAATTTTTTTGATAATATTTCTATCTCTATTCTACTTGAGAATCTTGATAAATTCATAAAACCAAGTATTAAAGAGGAGTTAAATTTTACAACATCTACTCAAGAAAATTTAAAGTTTTTCTATAATTATTTATCGCATAATCAAGGTGGAATTCCGCAAGCTGATAATGATATAATTTCTAGCTTTACTGGTTACTTGTATTTAACTTTTAGTGATTTACTAATAGACTCAGAAATACTTACATATAAAGAATTTATAAATGAGCATATAATAATTCGCTACGTTGATGATATATTCATAGTTGTGAGTTTTTGTAATGAAGCAACTCAATTACAAAGAGAAAAAATTATATATTCATTAACTTCACAAATTTCAGATTTGCTATACTCTCATTTGAAACTTAAATTAAATAAAAAAACAAAACTTTATTGGCTTGGAAATAAACATGATAAAGAAGCTATATTAAAAGATTTGAAAAAAGTTTCACCAGAATACCATCTTAATGACGAAGAAAACGATGAAACTCCAGAAAATAAATTAGCTAATATTTTTCATGAACTCCAAAAACTTAAAAATTCAAGTATCGACTTTTCCATTTACTCAGATGGAACGATTGAAGCAGATATTTTAAGAGAAATTTACGAAAAATCTGTAAATCAGCTTTTATCAAAGGAAGAAAATATAATACAAATCGAAGCTACATTCAATGAGTTTAACTTTGATTTAGTTAATGTTATGCCCCGTGAAATTATTTTAATAATATCTAAAAGCAAGAAGGTTTTACAAGAATTTGTTAATTTTTTAGACTCAAAGATCAAACTATCGACTAGAGATGCTTATTTAATATTAACATTACTATGTCAACATGAATTTCAATACACCCACTTATTTAGTAGAATCAAAACTATCGATAGTTTTAAGCACATCTTCAATGCTTTTGAGGAAATCTTTATATTCTCAGAAAAGCCAGGATACTTTCAATTATCATATGAGGAAGTTGTTTTGATAACACAATATTCAAATGTAATAGAGCAAATACGCTTACGTATATTTAATGAAAAAATATACTCTTATTCAGTAGGATTAAATCACTTATTAAATGAAATTCATGCAGTATGTATGTGTTTTGATACAATTAAGCAAAAAACAAAATATGAAGCAGACGATGTTGTTGATTTCTTAACGTCTAAAGCTATACCTCACGAAATTTGTATATCTATTCGTAATCTTTTTGATAGAAGAAATAGAAATACTGTATCTCATCCTAGCATATCAGACAAAATTGCATGGGGAGTTACTAAAGAAGAGTATGTAGAATATCGTGAAGTTGTAGGAAAATGTTTGAAATTAATACTATCTTTCCCGTAATAAGTATATTATTTATGAGTAGAAAATTTTATTTTGTCTAGTCCTTTTAAACGGACTTTTGCTATTAGCTTGGGGTTTGCAACCCTAAGCGGTTATGAACGAAGCGAGTAAACGTTATCAAGCATCAAAGATTAAAAGGGAAACCAAAAAGCAAATTGTGTATCTTGTGGGGTATGCGCCTCTGCAAGCCCTTTAAAACTTGGGGCGGGCAGGGATGCCCGCTCCACAAGACAAGACATAAAAACTATTTCACGGTTAGTTCCAAAATCTTCTCCTCTTCTTTACTTATCACTCTTCCTTCATCTTCAAACCCGCTTATTTGGTCAAAGTTCAAGTACCGATACAAATTATCTGCAAACGGTTGAATCTTCGTCGCCACAATATCCAAATACTCTTGTACTGTAGGAATTCTACCTAGCAGCGCGCACACAGCAGCTAACTCTGCAGAACCTAAATACACCTGAGCGTCTTTACCCATGCGGTTATTAAAGTTTCTGGTGGAAGTTGAAAATACTGTTGTTCCATCTTCAACTCTGGCTTGGTTGCCCATGCACAAACTACAACCTGGCATTTCTGTCCGCGCGTTTGCTGCTACAAAAATATCATAAACACCTTCGTTCTTTAACTGTGTTTCGTCCATCCGTGTTGGAGGCGCCACCCATAACCTTGCTGAAACCTGACCGGCGCCTTCTAACACCTTCGCAGTTGCACGATAATGTCCAATGTTGGTCATGCAGGAACCTACGAATACTTCTTGTACTGGGTCGCCTGCTACTTCTGATAGTAATTTAACGTTATCAGGGTCATTTGGCGCCGCTACAATTGGTTCTTTAATTTCGTTCAAGTCTATCTCGATAATTTCCGCATATTCCGCATCTGCATCTGCTTCCATTAATACTGGGTTTGCTAACCATTCTTCCATTTTGGCAACACGGCGCATGATGGTTCTAGCATCACCGTAACCTCGCGCTACCATATTTTTAAGCAGTGCTACGTTGGAGCGGATATATTCGGAAACTGTTTCTACACTGAGTTTAATTGTACAACCGGCACAGGAACGTTCGGCGGAAGCGTCGGTTAATTCAAATGCTTGCTCGACTTTTAAGTCTGGCAAACCTTCGATTTCCAATATCTTTCCAGCGTAAATGTTCTTTTTGTTCTTTTTCTCAACTGTTAGTAAACCTTTTTGAATCGCTACGTAGGGAATTGCATTTACAACATCGCGTAATGTAACACCTGGTTGTAATTCTCCTTTAAAGCGTACTAATACTGATTCTGGCATATCTAAAGGCATTACACCTAAAGCTGCTGCAAATGCAACTAACCCAGAACCTGCGGGAAATGAGATACCAAGAGGGAAACGTGTATGTGAGTCTCCACCTGTTCCTACTGTGTCAGGTAATAACATCCGGTTTAACCATGAGTGGATAATTCCATCACCAGGACGTAATGCTACACCTCCACGTTGAGCTATAAAGTCGGGGAGTTCTTTATGGGTTTTGATGTCTACTGGTTTGGGATATGCAGCAGTATGGCAGAAGCTTTGCATTACTAAGTCAGCGCTAAAACCTAGACATGCGAGTTCTTTGAGTTCATCGCGCGTCATTGGCCCTGTGGTATCTTGGGAACCAACGGTTGTCATAATAGGTTCGCATGATGTCTCAGGACGAACTCCTGGTAAACCGCAAGCTTTACCTACCATTTTTTGTGCCAAGGTGTAACCTTTACCTGTGTCAGCTGGTTGTTGAGGACGGGTAAATAATTTGCTTGCTTCTAAACCTAGAGCTACGCGCGTTTTGTCTGTGAGGGTGCGTCCGATAAGTAAGGGTATACGTCCACCAGCGCGCACTTCATCTAAAATTGTGTCGGGTCTTAATTGGAATGTTGAAATAACTTCTCCGGCTTCGTTGGTAATTTCTCCTTTGTAAGGATATATAGTAATTACCATCCCTGTTTCCATTTTTGTGACATCGCAGTTTATTGGCAAGGCGCCTGCATCTTCTGCGGTATTGAAGAAAATAGGGGCAATAGTGGCGCCAAGTACATACCCACCCGCGCGCTTATTAGGAACGAAAGGAATATCTTGACCAATATGCCATAACACCGAGTTGATAGCTGACTTCCGTGAGGAACCTGTACCTACTACATCTCCAACGTAAGCAATGGGGTGTCCTTTTTTCTTTAGTTCAACAATAGTTTCTAAACTTCCAGGTTGCCGAGTTTCCAACATCGCTAAAGCATGTAAAGGAATATCGGGACGAGTTGTAGCGTGTTGTGCCGGTGATAAATCATCGGTATTGGTTTCACCAGGTACTTTAAAGACAGTGACGTTAATAAATTCTGGTAACTGCGCGCGCGAAGTAAACCATTCAGCTTCTGCCCAAGAGTCTACAACTCGCTTCGCAAAAGGATTCGTTTTAGATAATTCAATAACATCATGGAATGCATCATATACGAGCAATATCTTACTCAAAGCCGCAGCCGCATATGCAGCTATTGGTTCCTTACCTTGTCCCCCCATTACTAACGGGGTTTCCGAAGATGTAGATACTGAAACGGTTGGGACTTGTAACAAATCGATGAGCGATTGGACGTTGTAACCGCCCATCATTGTACCCAATAACTCAACTGCTTCTATCGGGGAAACCAAAGGACTAGTAATTTCTTCCTTGGCAATACCCGTTAGGAAACCAGCTTTAACATAAGCAGCAGGGTCAACACCGGGTGGTACTCTGTCACGTAATAAATGCAGTAATGTCTGTTCCTCACCCGCAGGTGGATTTTTCAGTAGTTCGCACAGTTCTGATGTTTGTTTTGCATCTAATGGCAGCGGTGGTATTCCTAGTGCTGCTCTCTCTTCAACGTGTTTGCGGTATGATTCCAGCATTCTGCTCTCCAAGTATCAATCCAACTTTTTAGCGGTGACAGCCAAATTTATAAGTGTTTGTAAGCCTCTAGCTTATAATAATCACTGTATCGCCAATTATTATAAGGATAAAGGTAAATTGTCCTGACTCCTGAGTTAGTGTTAAATATAGCTACAAGTTTGGTAGGATACAATTCTTTGAGTTAAAATATTGCGCTTGTCTATTACAGCGTTATAATCAAATCTCCATATGACACAAACATATACCGTTGAACTAAACCATCAGGGTAAAATTCTCACCATCCAAGTACCCGAAAACGAAACAGTTTTAGCAGTAGCAGAAAAAGCCGGTCTAGAACTACCCGCTTCATGTCATGCTGGTGTTTGTACTACATGTGCAGCAAAAATTACCAACGGTGGGACAGTAGACCAAAGCGAAGGTATGGGTATTAGTCCTGAATTACAAAAACAAGGTTATGCGCTGCTTTGCGTTTCATATCCTCGCTCTGATTTGAAAATTGTAACCGACCAGGAAGAGGTTGTGTATCAACAACAATTTGGGAAGTAAGCTTGGCAACGGATATAACGGATGTAACGGATAGTTGATCTTTCCATCCGTTACATCCCTAACCTAAAATAGTTGTCAACAAGTTTTGTAAAGCTTGGTAGTCAGATTCTTCAAGCCGCCCTAACTTTTTTATCACAAGTTTTATATCAAGAGTTGTTAAAACTGGTTTAATAATTGAAGGCTTAATTAAGCCAGCATTTTTCCAGTTAGTGATTGTCATTTCACCAAAATAGCTTGCTGGGTTTGCTTGACTAGTAACACCAATTAGTATTAAATCTAAGCGTTGAAGATGATAATCGTCAGAACTAACAATAATAGCTGGGCGCTTTTTGGTAGTGGTCTGGTCAGTAAAAGGGAAAGGCACTAAAACAACATCACCAAATTCATAATTTGTCATATTCTGCATCATCAGGATTATCCCAGATTTTTTCAAAAGCTGGCTCAGAAAGCTTTGCTGCAACGAAAGCTATCTCACTATCTGTATTGGTGGTATTTTTTTTATAGAGAGAGTCAATGAACTCTTCAACCTGCAATATCTGTTCAGGAAACAATCCGCGAATTTTATCAATTACTCTTTGTTCCGTTGTGCTATCAGCTTGCATTCTGAAAATTCTCCTTTCAAGGACACACTACTATCCTACTATTAAATCTTGCACGAGTAAGTTGTGATTATTAACTTTTTTTAATAAATGCTATTTGTAAGTGTATGTACACACCCTGCGATAATTTGGGGAAACAAGAAACCCACCCGTTAGTAAGGGTGAGTTATTAGAATCTAGGCGTTGAAATCAAAAATAACGCGCTACTAAATTTCAAAATCTTACATTATGCTGCCCAAACATCTTGGAGTTCTTCAGCCATGTAAGTAGGTTGAGCAACTTCAGTCGCTACGACTTCGCTCTTCTCTTGAATAGGTTGAACTTCTTTAATTGCTGTGGTAGGTTCTAACTCTTGAGTAGCTGGTGCCTCAGTAGCTTTAGTAGGTTCTGTCTCTTGAATAGCAGGCGCCGAAGTTGCAGGAGCATTGCCTAATAAGTTAACTTTCACAACTTGATTACGTGCAGCGCTTGCTTTGGGTAATGTCAAAGACAAAATACCATTCTTGTATTCAGCTTGCACCTTATCATTGTCAACTGCAACAGGCAATTGAATCACCCGTTGGAACTTGCCATAAGTAAACTCAGAACGGAAATAACCAATCTTCTCAGTTTGATTGTTGTCACTCTTTTCACCAGAGATAACAACCGCTTGCTTGGTAACGCGAATATCTAAATCTCTTGCATCGATACCAGGAATTTGCGCGCGTAAAACCAAAGCTTCATCAGTATCTTGCAGTTCAACTGCTGGCTTAAAAGCTACCATTTGAGGTTGACGTACCATCATATCTCCAAACATAGAATCCATTGCACGACGCATAGCTTGAATATCACCTTGACGTTGCCAGCTGATAATAGCCATATCTAAATAATCCCTCGATTGCTGCGACTTCATTAATCTTTGTTGCATATGTCCCTATTGTGCCAATTCTGTGCATACAGACAGTGAGGTAAACCGGATGAGCAAAGCAGTAAATACCGCAGTAGAGGCGGGTTAACCAAAAATCCTCAACAAAAACGAAAAATTATCGTAAACCCGCCTCGGTGTAGGGTTAACCAAAAATTCTCAACAAAAACGAAAAATTATCGTAAACCTGCCTCGGTGTAGGGTTAACCAAAAATCCTCAACAAAAACGAAAAATTATCGTAAACCCGCCTCGGTGTAGGATTAACCAAAAATCCTCAACAAAAACGAAAAATCATTGTAAACCCGCCCCGGCGCCAGCTATATTTATAAACAAATCTGGATATACAACTATGACCACACATTTCATCAGCGCGGAAATCGATTTACAAGAAACCCCAACCGAACTACAAAAAGCCGTAGAAACAGAACTGAAAAAACAAGGTGAACCCCTACGCTGGGCAATCACCTCTGTAGACACAGAACAACAAAAAGTCAAAGTAGAAGCAGTAGTAACAAAACAACCCTAAAAAATAAAAAATCTTCAAAAATCTCTTGTGGGGCGGGCATCCCTGCCCGCCTCTAGATAATATCTATCATATAGACAGGCTATCCTACAAGATATACATGCCACAGGAGTTACATTGTGCCTTACAGTCAATTCAAAACATTGACAAGTGTAAAGTCAGCATTTGGGATTGTCACCCGTGAGAATGTGCGCTTCTTACCCCAGCTATCACCCTTAGAGCCTTCTTTAACACTTCAAAATTTTTTAGAATATAGTTTACCTATAGCAACGGCAACAGGAAGTGAGAAAGCTCGTTCAGAGTTAATAATCAGCCCTGTTTTATTAGAAGTGCGTCAAATTTTACAACAAAAAATCAGCTTTTTTTCAGGCGAGGATTTTACAGTTGATGAAGCACTAGGTTTAAATGGGACTTGTGATTTTCTATTAAGTCGCTCCATAGAGCAAATTGAAATTGAAGCACCAGTTTTTATTTTAGTTGAAGCAAAAAAAGCTGACCTGAAAACGGGTTTGGGGCAGTGTGCTTCAGAGATGGTAGCAGCACAGATGTTTAACCAGATGAAAGGGCAGTCCATCGCTACAATTTATGGCTGTGTTAGCAATGGGACTCAATGGCGTTTCATGCAATTACAAGAAAAGGTTTTGACGATAGATTTGAATGATTATCCTTTACCTCCTGTAGGGCAAATTTTAGCTTTTTTAGTTTGGATGGCAGAGAATTAGTTGAAATCCACTGCTTCATTGCAATGCTGTCTAATTTCTTCTGATGTTAGCGGGTACAGATAATCGTAAACTTCACGATGTCATTTCAGTGGGAGTTCCAGAATTTAAACCTTCTAAAAGCATTGCTTCTAAATGCTCTTCTGATATACATATTGCACTTTGAGGTTTAGGAGAGTGAAAGCCTTGACGCTCCATTGCTAGAACTTCCTCTTTTAACTTGTTCTCTATATTAATTCTACACCAGTACTAAAAATTAGCATATTGTTATAAAAGTATTTTTACTGGGAATAATAATACTGTAAATAAGATTAAGGTAATATGCGTGTAACGGTTAGTTCATTAAGGCTCTTCTTTTATTTTATCGGCGCCTTAAGTGGCTTTGGCAGTTTAATAGCTTTGTCAAATAGTGGTAATATAATTGATTTATTATTAAATTTTTTTAGGTTGTGCTTTTCAGTAGGGCTTTTATATATTGGCTTTACATTAAGGCAAATGCTTGTCAAATCACCTGAAATTATTCAAATCGCTATCAATATCCAAATTATCATCGTTAGCGTTTCTTTTGGAATAAGTTTACTTAGTAGACCATCTATTCCTTATGTTATGGGAGCAATGGCTGGTATGGGTTTGATGCATCTACTTTGTTTTTACTGTCTAAGTAATGTCAAGCGACTATCTACGGAGTTGAGACAGTTGAAACAAAATTAGAGAAACCGGGTTTCTTTTGGTAAAGTGTTGAAGAAACCCGGTTTCAAATATTTATATGCGTCCATATACTGCAATTTTAATTATACCTACTGGGATCGGCGCCTCTATTGGTGGTTATGCGGGTGATGCGTTACCAGTGGCGAAGACTTTGGCACAAGTTGTAGATAGACTTATTACGCACCCTAATGTGATGAACGGCGCCATGTTGTATTGGAATATTCCGAATGCGTTGTATGTTGAAGGGTATGGACTTGACAGATTTGCGGCGGGTGATTGGGGGTTACGTCCGGTTCATAATAATAAGATAGGTTTGCTTTTAGACCAGGGTATTGAGCCTGATTTAAGATTACGACAGTTACAAGCTGTTGATGCTGCTAGGGCGACTTTGGGAATTACGGTGACTGATTATGTAGTGACAGATGCGCCGTTGAATGTAGAGTTACGTACTTCGGAGTCTGGCGCAAGTTGGGGTACTATTGGTAATGCTGATAGTTTGTTGCGGGCAGCAGATACTTTGATCAATAAAGTAGGCGCCGACGCTGTAGCTGTTGTGGCGCGGTTTCCTGATGAAGTTGATTCCGAGGCAGATAAAAATTACCGTTTGGGTAAGGGTGTTGATTTAATAGCTGGCGCCGAAGCGGTGATTAGTCATTTGATAGTACGCGAGTTTGAAGTTCCGTGTGCCCATGCGCCTGCTTTTTTGCCTCCTCCTTTAGATATAAATTTATCCCCACGTTCGGCGGCGGAGGAAATAGGTTATACTTTTCTTCCAAGTGTTTTAGTTGGCTTGAATAAGGCGCCGCAGTTTATTGTTAAAGATAAGCATGGCTATATGAGTGAACCAAATGATATTTGGGCAAGTCTTATAGATGCTGTGATTGTACCTGCGACTGCTTGCGGTAGTAGTGCAATACTAAGTTTGAGTCAAAAGTGTCTAATTGTTACAATAGAAGAAAACGAAACACAGTTACAAGTTCCACCTGAGCCAATAGGGGTAAAATCAATACAGGTAAGTTCGTACCTGGAAGCGGTAGGTGTGATAGCGGCGCATAGGGCAGGTGTTAACCCCGAAGCGTTAACTTCGATAACTACATCGCTTAGGTTCTTGAATATATAATGAATTCCTAACTCCTGTACGGGCGGGTTCACCTAAATTTTCGTTATCAACGCAGGATACAGCTAAACCCGCCCCTCCTAACTCATAACTATTAAATAAATTACTCGTGGCGCAACAGCAAAACCAAGAACCAGAAATTCCATTTTTAACTCGCACCCAAGTGCTGATAGCAATGGGAGTGACGGCAATTATTCTATGGATAGTTGCTAAACTCTGCTTACAATTTGCTAATGTTCCACTTATGGCTTGGCGTTGGGATGAAGCAGCATTTTTTTCGGGTATTATTTTAGGACTCGCAATTACTGCGTTGAGTGGAGTTGCTTATCGCTTTAGTCCTGATTATCGTCGCAGTGCTGATTATTATCTTGAAATAGTTTTAAAACCTTTGGCTTTACCTGATTTGATTTGGTTAGGTTTGTTACCTGGGTTAAGCGAAGAGTTATTGTTTCGTGGAGTGTTATTACCTGCTTTAGGCGCCAGTCATTTGGCTGTGTTTGTTTCTAGTGTTAGTTTTGGAGTTTTACATTTAAGTGGACCGCAGCAATGGCCTTATGTTGCATGGGCTACTATTGTTGGATTTGTTTTTGGTTATAGCGCTTTGATTAGCGGTAATTTACTTGTGCCTATTGTTGCTCATATTGTGACTAATTTGGTTTCTAGTTATTTGTGGAAAATAAAAAAAACGTAGGGTGCGCACTGCCCACCTTACATCAGCTTGGTATTTCACCTAACACAAAACGTACAAAACGTTTTACTTGGATGTTTTCTCCTAGTTTGGCGATGTTTTGCTTGATTAGTTCTTCAATTGTTATATTGGAGTCGCGCGCATAAGGTTGGTTGAGTAAGCACATTTCTTTTAAAAGCTTCTCAATTCTCCCTGTAACAATTTTGGCTCTAATGTTTTCTGGCTTGTTTGCTAAGTCATCGCGTCCCATTGCAATAGATTTTTCTTTCTCTACTACATCAGCAGGAATATCTTCGACTTTTACATACTCCACATCTGGAGATGCTGCGATTTGCATTGCGATATTACGTACAAGGTTTTGAAATTCTTCTGTACGTGCAACAAAATCTGTCTCGCAGTTAACTTCCACTAATACACCAACTTTTCCACCTGTGTGTATATAACTACCAATTACCCCTTCTGCCGTAGTACGCTCTCCTTTATTTCCTGCTGAAGTTATACCTTTTTTTCTTAACCATTCTTCAGCTTGAGTAATGTCACCATTACAAGCTATCAAAGCTTCTTTGCAGTCCATCATCCCAGCATTAGTCTTACGCCGCAGTGCTTGAACTAATTTTGCTGATATATTTGTCATAAAATCATAATTTGTTCTTACAAATTAACTATCCGTTACATCCGTTGTATCAGTTGCCAAGGCTTTCAAATCTGGTTCAACCCAATTAGCGCGCGCTTCCCTAGAGATAAGCAAATCATAGCTATAATATTGCAATGGAAGATTCTTATCAAAATTACTAACTAGTTGATTTGCTAGTTGTAGTATGGAGCCTTTAGCGTCCGTAGATAATAAAAAACTTTGCACTACTTGAATCCAAAATAAGGTAATGGTTTCGTGATAACCGCTATTGAGGGTATTCTGAATACCAATAGCAACGTTATATTTTTGGATTCCTTGACTTATATGCTTTACTGCTTCTTGTAATTCGTAGTTTTTGAGATACCACAAAGCTACTGTTAGATGTGCTGCATGAGTCCATTCTCCATGTGCTAGGGTGCAGTTATCGAATGCTGCTACCAGATTTTCAATATCGCTCATCATGAATTATATGATTGAAATAGTGGCGCCTGCATCTTCAAGTTGCTTTTTAATATCTTCAGCTTCGGGTTTGCTAATTCCAGATTTGATGGTTTTTGGTAGTGACTCTACAAAGTCTTTGGCTTCTTTTAAACCTAAATCTGTAATTTGACGCACTGCTTTTAATACTGATATTTTTTTACCAGCAGGCGCCGCTTCGAGAATAACATCAAATTCAAAGCGCACCTCTATGTCGTAATCTAGTAGAGGTATGGGAAAACAATTTGTGGAACTATGTGTAGTATATAGATTGAATGTATCTTTAATATCCTCAACTAGTTCGGTTGTTTCGAGTGCGGATAAGGTTTTGAGTTGTTCGAGTATTTCTAATGTTTTATATGACATTTGTTTCGTTCCTATTTAATTTGTTGCAAAATCAATTTGATTTCTTTTTTGTTACACTGGCGCCTGCGAGCTATGTAAATGCTTCCGTCTATGTTTCTAATTTCTGAATGCAATTTTTTATCTATGGCGCCGCATGGAATATCGAAAGTAAGCAGATACCATAAGTCGTTTATTTTACGGTACTCTTTGTATTTATCTACTACTACCAGGTCATCTGGCTTTTTCTTAGGAATTTTTGGTAGCTTTTTTGCTAAACAAAGAATGCCTGTTTCTGGATGTACATATAGTGCATCTTTCCATTTTCCTAGAGGATAAGCGTGGTATAAATTGTGCCGAGAATAGGGTAGTCGATCAATAAATATTACATGACGCTCTACCATTTGCCATAAATGAGATATCAGGTGTTGCCCCGCAAGCGTTTTGGTTTCTATTTTCTGGCATAGTTCGCTGTATACAGCATCCCAAGGTTGCCCAACTTTGGATTTTAACCAACGCTCTAATGGTGATAAGTTATCAGAAAAATATTTTGTACGCCACTTGTTTTTTATCAAGTAATGACTAAATAATCCGTCTTCGCTTGCTTCTTGCGTAATTTGGCTGAGAAACTTTTTATACCCTGTTACTTTCTTTTGGCTTATTCTTCTTCCGTTACGTGGACGCTCTATTACTATCTGCCCCAAACGATGTTCGCTCATATTGGAAAACAATGGCTAGTTTACTTACTTGGTTGGTGTATGTAGTGTTTTGATGCGGTTGGTTGATTGTTAAGTAAGCTACTTGCATTGTTTTCCTCCTTGTAGTTTGTTTCTATATTACATACTACACTTATACTACAAATGATGTCAAGAGGTTTTGTTGGGTTATGCATAGCTAAAGCCAACCTACGCAACTTGTAGTATTTTTGTATGTATTGTCGAATAGTTAAATTTACTTATTGGATGGTTTTGCTTAAGGGCATATAATCATCAGGCACGCATTTCGGGTTGCTATTTTTAGGATTTAGTAACTTTCGTTACAAAAAATCATTTAATTTGTGAACCTACTTGCATTATTTTTAAAAAATAATTAAATTTATGAAGATTTGAGAAGAATACTGATATCATTATCAACTATTTTTTTCTATAATCGAAGAAGTGTATTCGCGGTCGCTCTATTTGAGAAGTTCTTTCCTCAGTTTTGTATGTGAGCAAAGACAACCAGACTAATCATTGTTGAGCGCGAGCCAGTCTAGTATGGATGCAGTTTTTTCCGTTCGCTAGGCGCCTTGCTCTCGTTTGGCTTTTCAAAGTAGTCCAAAGTTAGTCTTTTGGAGACGACAAAATGGAACTGGCGCGTGAGTTTATGAATCAAAACAAGGTGCAGAGCTTCATGTCACCCCTAGTTTTAGTGGTGGAAGACAATGAAGATAATTTAGTGCTGATGAGATATGCGCTAGAAGCTGTTGGGTGCAGGTCTATTTGCTTGCAAGATAGCTATAGTGCTGTTGTTTTAGCTAAAGAGCATCAACCTGACTTGATATTGTTGGATGTTTTATTACCTGGTTTAAGCGGTATTGATATAGTAAAGCTTTTGAAGCGGGAGCCTTTGACTTATCATATACCCGTTGTCGCTGTTACGGCCTTAGCGTCAGCGGAGGATAGAGAGCGTATTTTATTCGCTGGTTTTAATGATTATCTTTCAAAGCCTTTCATGATTGAGGACTTTGAATTTATGATACATCAACACCTAGATAGAAAGCTCAATCCTCACGCTAGTATTAATTCGTGCTTGGAATAATCTTTTAGTTTGATTCTTCTTCGTGTCGATTATTTCCATCCCGTCTCCTAAGTTTTGCGTTAGCAGAGGGAACCCGAAAGTTGGGTAGGTCGCTTAAAATTACAATCATACCAGTACGCCCAGTCTCTAACTTAGCGTCGCTAAGTACTTCAACTACATCAACGTTCAAAATTTCCTGCACTATATCTTTTAGCTGGGGCCGAATTGCTTCGTCTAAATCGGAACGAACCTGTTCTGCTAACTCTTGATGACCTTGTTGTGCTAGCAATTGTTCCGGTGGTGTAATAGAATCTTCGATTACAATTACCAAATTGCGGTCATTTAATTGACAAGTAACTTTACTTGGTTGATGTCCTAGCTGTTCCCGATAGAAACCTTGAATACGCTGTGATAGTGTACGTTCTATTTGTCCTCGGGTAGGTGTAGTAGTCGTCATGTTTCTGATGTCCATAATTATTTAGACTTTTATCAATTTGCTATAAAGGTTCGCTATTAGCTGTAAGCCATTAGCTAATAGTTATTTCAAAAGTTTAGTTGTCAACCGCTCACAGTATAATTGAAAGTTAGTTGTCTAGAAATGACTATGGGTAATAATAACGACTACTTCACGCTAAAATCACCATCCACACGTAGTATTTATAAAGATGTTTATTCGACCGCAAGGTTGAAGTGTAAAAATCTAAAGTAATGAATTGAGTTAGGATAAAGTTTTAAAAGTAAGTGAAAACCCTTTACAGCAAACGTTTTCACTCCTTTTATTCTTTACCCAAATATTAAAAAATTGTTAATTGAACCTTTTGATTATTGCGTCAGCAAATTCGGAACACTTGAGAGGTTCAACAGCGGGTTCCATTAACCGTGCTAGGTCGTAGGTAACTTGACCCGAAGCAATGGCGCCTCCTAGTCCCTTTTTAATTAAGTCAGCAGCTTCTTGCCAACCCATATACTCAAGCATCATCACACCAGACAGTATCACCGAACCTGGATTAATTCTGTCTAAACCAGCATGTTTCGGCGCCGTTCCATGGGTTGCTTCAAATACCGCACACGCATCACCAATATTGGCGCCAGGTCCCATACCCAAACCACCAACTATTGCAGCAGCAGCATCAGACAAGTAGTCTCCGTTGAGGTTCATCGTAGCCAAAATCGAATACTCATCAGGACGAGTTTGAATTTGTTGAAAAATACTGTCGGCAATACGGTCATTGACCATAATTTTATCTTTCCACTTGCCTGCACCGTGAGTATCCCAAATTGCGTTAAGAACTGTTTCAACTTCCTTGACTATTTGCGCTTTTTTCTCTGGTGTGAGGGCATCATATCCAGGGTCTATCATGTGCGCGTTTTCTTCTAACGTAATATTAGGATTCTTTTCTTTATTTTCCAAAATCCATGATTCGCGCTCAGTAACACACTCGTTACGAAACTCACTCGTAGCTAATTCATAACCCCAGTCACGAAAGGCGCCTTCGGTGTACTTCATAATATTACCCTTATGCACCAAAGTCACCATCTGCTTTTGTTTTGGTAACGTTAAAGCGTGTTTAATAGCACGTCGCACTAAACGCTGCGAACCAGTTTTACTAATTGGTTTTATACCAATACCCGAATCAAGAGGGATTTGCTTTTTACCGTGTTCGGGAGTCGCTGGTATTAGTTCTTCGTTCAGAAGTTTGATTAATCTGGTACCAATTTCATCACCTTGTTTCCACTCAATACCTAAATAGATATCTTCAGTGTTTTCACGGTAAACAATTACATCAAGCTTTTCAGGGTTCTTGTGGGGAGAAGGTGTACCAGCATAATAACGACAAGGACGTACACAAGCATAAAGGTCAAAAATTTGACGTAAAGCCACATTTAAAGAGCGAATACCACCCCCAACAGGAGTAGTAAGAGGACCTTTAATAGCTAAACCATATTCTTTAATCGCAGTTAAAGTATCTTGAGGTAAATACTGATATGTACCATATAAATCACAAGCTTCATCACCAGCATAAACTTTAAACCAGCTAATTTGACGTTTACCTTTATATGCGGTTTGAACTGCTGCATCTAAAACTTTCTGAGTCGCTGGCCAAATATCGATCCCCGTACCATCCCCTCGAATAAACGGTATAATTGGATTGTCTGGAACCACTGGTTCACCGTTTTTAAAAGTAACTTTTTCTCCCGTCTTCGGTGGGGTAAGCTTTTCGTACATTACAACACTCCTAAATTTTTGCCGCAACACAATATAACCCGTCAGTAGGTTCGGGTTTATTAAACAAACACGTCTCGTTTCCGCAGATTTTCCTGTTCTATTCTCACATCATGAGGCGCCTATTTATTAGAGCCGATTCAAGTAATGCATTTGTGCTATGCAAACGCTAATCGCAATGTACGAATTATATAGCAAGTTCAAATAAATTGTTAATTTTGACTTTTGCATTCATTTGTACTGTTTTATCATACTGATAACCATTAGCTATATAAATGCCAAGTATTTGTAATTTATGCTCTATAAAGGGTGCCTGATTAGTGTAGGCTCTTAGATATACAGCAAAATACCAGCAAATGACCCAAAAACGCGAAATAACAATTCGAGTGAGTGAGCAAGAGTTTGCTATGTTAGAAACGCACTGTCAAGCGGTGGGTCGGACAAAAACCGACATTTTGCGCGAATTTATCAGAACTTTAGGCAAATTTGCTCAAAATAACCACGCTCATTCCCTTAACAAATCTACAAATCTTTAGACTGTGTTTTTTAGAGAAACTGCATGACGACAGACCCAATGATTTTATCAAGCTATCCAAGTGATATCGATTCACTCCGCGTCCAGTTAATTGATGGGTCTTTTCAAGCTCAACAACAGCTGATCCCCCAGTTAGTTAGTCGTGGTGATAATGGATTCGATATATTAATGGAATTTTTATATAATCGGCGCCAAACCCCAGTCAGCTTGGTAGATGGCAAAGTATATCAAATATTGTTTAATTCTGAATATGGGAAAGCTAAAGAATTTTTACAAACCTACTTTCCTACGGGTGTAGTACCACTGAAATCAGAATGTGCTATAGATTATAGTCCTCTGCAACAGTTATTAGCTGTTCAAGATTTTCAAGCTGCCGACAAAATGACAATCCAAAAGATGTGTGAACTTGCGGGGCCTAGTGCGAGCGCACGTAAGTGGTTATATTTTACTGAGGTAGAAAGTTTTCCTATAACCGATTTACAAACAATAAATCAGTTATGGCTTATTCACTCAGAAGGGAAATTCGGTTTTTCTGTACAGCGTGAAATTTGGCTTTCTCTCGGTAAAAACTGGGATAATCTCTGGACAAAAATTGGCTGGAAATCTGGTAATAACTGGACAAGATACCCGAACGAGTTTATATGGGATTTAAAGGCGCCGAAAGGTCATTTGCCTTTATCAAACCAGCTTCGCGGTGTGCGTGTTATTGCCTCACTCCTAACACATCCAGCATGGAGCTAATTGTCTACTCTTGTGGAATGGGCATCCTTGCCCGTTCCAAACTTGTCTCATACACAAGGCGGGCAGGGATGCCCACCCCACAAGACCCCACAAGACCCCACAAGACCCCATAAGACCCCATAAGACCCCATAAGACCCCACAAGACCCCACAAGAAAAGTTTGAGCATTTGTATTTATAAGTTAATAAGTATTTTTACGGCAAATAAATAAATAATAAACTCTACTTAACAGCAGTTTTACTTAATTATTACAAATAAAATTTCTACTAAAATTTCTATATCTATTAACAACAATCCCACTTACATTTGTGATGCCCTATAGCTATACTCGTTAATATAGGCAATAGGAATCAAAGCTTAAATCTATGTTAAACAAATCGTTGATGATAGTTATTGTAACAGGTGTAGCGCTAAATATGCTGGTGCCGCGCGCTTTTGCACAGAATGCTCGAACGCTCAGTACTGACCAAGCACCAGAATATAATCAAGCCGGGATATTGACGACACAACCAGCGACTATTGATAGTAAGTGGGGTAATCGCATAGAGCAAACAGACACTTTTAATCAATCAGCTAGCTCTATATCTATAGTACGTGAAGACCAATGCCGTAGAATTGACGCGCAAGAAATACTTAATGACCCAGGTTCGTTTTTTAGAGAATGTCCAACAGTAGAAAAGACACAAACACCTGAATTAGGCGAAAAGCTTCAATATTTTACAGTACCTAAACTCGATTCAGGGGTTAAGCTACAGATTACAGACTTTTAGGGCTAATTTTTAAATTATTTAATAAATCAAGTTAGCAGTAAATATCTTTTTTAAAATCAAAATAAAAATCAAAATTTATGGTTCAAGTCATCAAAGCAAAGGATGTTACTCAGAAGTTTTTTTCCATGTCATGCTGAACGTAGTGAAGCATCTCTATAAATTATCGAAGCATCTCTATAAATTATCGAAACCTTAAAGATTCTTCGCTGCGCTCAGAATGACAGTTTATACCTTCTCTAACTCCGCGCCTCTGCGCCTCCTAACTTTCAACTTTAAATTGTTAACCTTCAAACAAATTTAAATCAGTTACGGCGCCTAAACTACTCGAAGCAACTAATTTAGCATATTTAGCCAAAGTACCTTTTGTATAACGTGGTGGTTTTGGTTTCCAATTTGCGCGACGGTCCGCAAGTTCTTCTTCAGATATATTTAACTGCAATAACCGTGCGGGTGAATCGATGGTTATACTATCACCTTCTTGTACCAGTGCGATTGTACCGCCAACTGCTGCTTCAGGCGCCACGTGTCCAACGACCATACCATAGGTACCACCAGAGAAGCGACCATCGGTAATTAATCCTACCGAGTCACCTAAACCGGCGCCAATAATAGCAGAAGTGGGAGCAAGCATTTCGCGCATTCCTGGGCCACCTTTGGGACCTTCGTAGCGGATGACTAATATATCACCAGGTTTGATTTTATCGGCGAGGATAGCATCTAAACATTCTTCCTCAGATTCAAATACACGCGCTGGACCTGTTATTTGCGGAAGTTTGACACCTGTAATTTTAGCAACGGCGCCTTCGGTTGCTAAGTTACCTTTTAAAATGGCTAAATGTCCTTGTGCGTACATTGGCTTTGACCAAGGACGGATAATATCTTGATTGGCAGGTGGTTCAGAAGGGATATCTTTAAGAGTTTCTGCCACTGTTTGCCCAGTAATGGTAATACAATCGCTATGTAATAAATCATGGTCAAGTAGCATTTTCATAACTTGAGGAATACCACCTGCACGATGTAAATCTGTAGCTACATAGCGACCACTGGGTTTTAAATCGCATAGTACAGGTACACGCGCACGTATAGTTTCAAAGTCATCTAATACTAAAGGAACTTCGGCAGCGTGGGCGATAGCGAGAAAATGTAATACTGCATTGGTTGAACCACCAATTGCCATAATTACCGAAATGGCGTTTTCAATAGATTTACGGGTGATGATATGTCGAGGTAAAAGCTGTTTTTTAATTGCCTCTACTAAAACGTAACCTGATTTTTCGGCACTTTCGGCTTTTTCCGCATCTTCGGCGGACATTGTAGAAGAATAAGGTAAACTCATTCCCATTGCTTCAAATGCTGAAGACATGGTATTTGCTGTATACATACCACCACACGAACCGGCGCCTGGACAAGCGCGTTTTTCAATCTCGATTAATTCGCTTTCGGGAATTTTACCAGCTTTAAAGGCGCCGACAGCTTCAAACGAACTAACAACAGTTAAATCACATTCTCTATAACTACCAGGTTTAATCGTACCACCGTAAACAAAAATAGCCGGGATATTCATCCGAGCGATAGCTATCATCGAACCAGGCATATTTTTGTCGCACCCACCAATGGTGAGTACACCATCCATACTCTCACCATTACAAGCAGTTTCGATAGAGTCAGCAATAACCTCGCGCGACACCAGGGAATATTTCATCCCTTCAGTTCCCATAGAAATACCATCGCTAACGGTAATCGTACCAAACACCTGCGGCATTCCACCACTGGCACGAATACCCTCCTGCGCGCGTACCGCCAAATCATTCAGCCCCATATTACAAGGGGTAATAGTACTATAGGCGTTAGCAACACCAACTATTGCCTTATTAAAATCCTCATCTTGAAAACCCGTAGCACGCAGCATCGCACGGTTTGGTGAACGCTGCACCCCTTGAGTAATAGCCTGACTTCTAATATTTTGTGACATTTCGATTCCCTACGCGCCACCTTCATTCTTTGTAGGCGCCCATACAAGTAATTAACTTACTGTATTACAAAACAGCCAATCTAAGAAACCCGGTTTCTCCATCACTGAATAAAACAATCTTCGACAAAAACGCATAGAAACCGGGTTTCTCGAATCAAACGAATAAATCAGGTACAACAGGGGCGCCGCTTATATCCACGAATGTTATGCTCAAGAAAAATGCTAAATATATTTTTTTCTCTTTATGAATACAACAGTTAAACAAAAATTAACATTCGAGCAATTTCTCGAACAGTGCCTAGAAGAGGGATTATATGAATTGGTGGATGGAGAAATTGTTGAAATGCGACCGACAAGACAACACGACGATACGGCAGATTATACTGCTGACTCGTATCAAGAAGAAATTAAACGCTTAAACTTAAATTATGTAGTAAAAACTACAACCGCTATCCAAACTACAACTTCATATGGTGTCGTGCAAGGACGCAAACCAGATGTCAGTGTCATAGATAAAACTGTTTGGCGTTCCGACGGCTCAAACTATAATGCCTTAGATGTACCTATTCAATTAGCAGTAGAAGTGACATCAACAAATTGGGAAGATGACTATATTGATAAGCTTGATGATTACCAACGTTTGGGCATTCTTGAATACTGGATTATTGATTATTTAGCCATAGCTTCGAGACAATATCTAGGAAACCCCAAAGTTCCAACAGTATTTGTTTATTTGCTAGACGAAAACGGGAAATATCAACGTGCAAAGTATCAAGGTAATGATATTATAATTTCTCGAATATTTCCAGAATTAAAGTTGACGGTAAAAGAAATTTGGAAAGCATGAAAGTTGCAAAATTATGAGATTCGGAAAAGGTTACAATATAATAAATATTACTAATTGAGTACTAGCCATGAGTACAAACGAAGAATTAACTTCTATCTTTATAAAAGACGATGTTACAACAACGAACGATGAAATTGACCAGCAATTAACTGCCCTGCGTGAACTGTTAAAACTATCCCCAGAAGAGCGTCAAGCTATTTTAGCGAAGCACGCTGCTAAATTAGCTGAGTACTTTGTACCTGGTAGCGAAGAAATGGAATGGGCAGAAGAATATGTAGAAGATGAAAGCTGGGATGATGAGTAAAGAGATTCTGCGAGGTGACATTTGGTGGGTTCAGTTAGACCCAACTAGAGGAGACGAAGTACAAAAAACTCGTCCAGCTATCGTTATTAGTGATAATGGATTAGAAGGGCTAAAATTACGTCTTGTTGTCCCAATTACTAATTGGAAATCTGCATTTTCATCTATCCCTTGGATTATTAAAATTAATCCTTCTACACAAAATGGCTTATCTAAGCTTTCTGCTGCAAATCCTTTACAGACTCGCTCTGTTTCTATAGAGCGTTTTACTGATAAGCTTGGTGTATTAGAAGAAAAAGCTCTTGAAGCCGTAATATTGGCATTAAGTATTGTTGTTCGATTTCCATAAAATACTTAGTATTTTGAGGACATCTGGGACAGATGTTCCACAAGATGCCTAAATGTGATTTAAAATAAGGCTGAAGTATAGCGATTAAATAGAGGCTTAGATGACAGATCAACAGCTAGCATCCAATTATCCAATTAGTAGTTTGACAGTGAGTGAATTAGAATCTCTAATTACCAAGATTGTTCAAAAAGTGATTAGAGAAGAAAATAGCCGCGAAAAACTAGGTGAAGAAGTAGTACAGTTTGATATATCAGATAGTTATGATGCGAACCAACAGCCTCGTCCTTATGGGCAGTGGCGTGGTCAAGTACATATGTCTAACGATTTCGATGTGCTACCTGAATCAATAGCAGCAGCTTTTGCAGGCGAAATGGAATGAAATTGCTAATTGATACCCATGTTTTGATTTGGTACTTAGCAGATGATC
The DNA here is from genome assembly GCF_003991905.1 of Dulcicalothrix desertica PCC 7102. Classification (GTDB taxonomy): domain Bacteria; phylum Cyanobacteriota; class Cyanobacteriia; order Cyanobacteriales; family Nostocaceae; genus Dulcicalothrix; species Dulcicalothrix desertica. Next base: position 438,347 of record NZ_RSCL01000006.1, read on the forward strand.
CCAAGTTACCCTCTACAATTCGGGACTTAATTATCGATCCGCAAAATCAAATTTTTGTAAGTGCGGCAACTGCCATTTCTAGGACAGGCGGGACGCCTATCCTACGGGACACATCGGTTATTGGGTAGGTTAAAGTAGAGTAGTGAATCATTTTTTACTTTAAGCCTAGGCGCCAACCTTAGCTCAACTCGATGGAAGCATTAAATAAGAAAGACCTTAGCGAACGGGATATTTGTAGCAAATATATTATACCTGCACTGGTAAACAAAGCAGGATGGGATTTACATGTCCAAATTAGGGAAGAAGTATCTTTTACCAAAGGGCGTGTGCATGTACGGGGTCAAATAGTGAGTCGAGGTCAAGGAAAGCGCGCGGACTATATTCTGTACTATAAACCTGGCATTCCGATTGCGGTAATTGAAGCAAAGGATAATAATCATAGTGTCGGCGCCGGGATGCAGCAAGCGTTAGAATATGCAGAAATTCTAGATTTACCTTTTGCTTACAGTTCTAACGGTGATGCTTTTATTGAACATGACTTTACTATCACCACAGGAATTAAAGAAAAAGAAATTCCTCTTGATGCTTTTCCCTCTCCTCAAGAACTATGGCAGCGTTACTGTATATATAAAGGTATTGATAGCGGCATTGAAGCTATCGTGACTCAGGACTATTATGATGATGGCAGTGGTAAGGCGCCAAGGTACTACCAACAAATTGCTATAAATAAAACCGTTGAAGTTGTAGCCAAAGGCGAAAACCGTGTACTCTTGGTAATGGCGACAGGTACAGGAAAAACTTACACCGCATTCCAAATTATCTGGCGCCTGTGGAAATCAAAGACCAAAAAACGGATATTATTTTTAGCAGACCGTAATATTCTTATTGACCAAACCAAAACAAACGACTTTAAACCGTTTGGTTCGGCGATGACTAAAATTAAGAAGCGTCAGGTAGATAAATCATATGAAATTTACCTTGCTTTGTACCAGGGAGTATCAGGTACAGAAGCAGAGAAAAATATTTACAAGCAATTTTCGAGTGACTTTTTTGACTTGGTAATTATTGATGAGTGTCACCGAGGAAGTGCTGCTGAAGACTCTGCATGGCGTGAAATTCTCGAATATTTCTCATCAGCTACCCAAATAGGTTTAACTGCCACACCTACAGAAACTAAGGAAGTTAGTAATGCAGACTACTTTGGCGAACCTGTTTATACTTATTCACTAAAGCAAGGTATTGAAGATGGTTTTCTGGCGCCATATAAAGTAGTACGAGTAGATATAGATAAAGATGTGGAAGGATGGCAACCAGAACAAGGACAACTTGATAAATATAACCAGTTAATACTAGACCGCGTTTATAACCAAAAAGACTTTAATAAAACTTTAGTACTAGAAAAGCGAGATATACTAGTAGCCAAACGTATCACCGAATTTCTCAAAGCCACCAACCGCTTTGATAAGACTATCGTATTTTGTGAGGATGTAGACCACGCTGAACGGATGCGTCGCGCGCTAGTAAACGAAAATGCTGACTTAGTAGCAAAAAATCGTAAGTACGTAATGCGTATAACAGGCGATGATAAAGAAGGGAAAGTAGAACTTGATAACTTTATTTTACCAGAAAGCCAATATCCGGTAATTGTTACTACTTCTAAACTGATGACTACAGGAGTAGATGCTCAAACTTGTAAATTAATCATTCTTGACCGTAATATTGGTTCGATGACCGAGTTCAAGCAAATTATTGGACGTGGAACTCGTATTAATGAAGAATTTGAAAAACGCTATTTTACTATTATTGACTTTAAAGGCGCCACGAAGTTATTCGCAGACCCTAAGTTTAATGGCGACCCTGTACAAGTATACGAGCCGAAACTTGGTGATTCATTAGTACCACCTGAAAATAGACGTGGTAAAGTGGGTAGTACGAGCGGTAAATATACAGTTAGCAACGTAGAAGTAGCAATTCAAACTGAACGAACGCAGTATTATGATAAAAATGGTAATCTAATTACCGAATCAATCAAAGATTACACTCGCAAAATAGTACATCAAAAATTTGCAAATCTTAATGATTTTGTTGATTACTGGAATATCGCTGAACGAAAAGGCGCCGTTATTCACTCATTACTCGACCAAGGTATTTTACTCGAAGCTTTAACCCAAGAAGTTGGAAATTATGACCCTTTTGATTTAATTTGCCATGTTGCTTTTGATAAACCTGTAGTGGATAGAAGTGAGCGTGCGGGGCAAGTTAGAGCAAGTGAGTATTTGAGTAAGTATAGTGATAAAGCTAAGAAGGTTTTGAATGCGTTGTTAGATAAATATGTTGATGAAGGTGTGGAAAGCATTGAGGATATTAATGTTTTGAAAGTAAAGCCTATTAGCGAGTTTGGTACTGCTTTGGAAGTTGTTAGGTTGTTTGGGAATAAGCAGAAGTATGAGCAAGCTTTGCGAGAGTTGAAAGCACAAATTTATATGATACCCGTAGGATAGCTAACCGCCTGTCCGTATTAATATATTGTGATGGAAAGATTGGCAACGGATGTAACGGATGTAACGGATGTACAATTATTATAAAATAGACGTAGGGTGTGTGACGCATGCAGAAAAAATTTGAGCGTAGTGATAAGACTTGTAGCGTCACGCACCGGCTTGAAATAATGGCAATATCGCAAGTGATATCTGTCAAAGATATAAGGTTATGTCTTTTTATATTTACCACAGAGACACAGAGTACACGGAGAGAGGAGAAAAAACCACAAAGCGGACACAAAGGACACAAAGAAAGAGTTAATAAGAGAGAAGTTTAAAGTTCCCCCCCTTCCACGCGGGGGGGTTAGGGGGGGATCGAAATGACTACAGTGTTATTAAGTACTATCCAAACAACTAGAATGTTAACTTAGTTTAAAATGATGTAAGTGGTTATTTAATTATAATTATGCGTATTAAAGAGCTACACATACAAAACTTTAGAGGATTAGAGGAGATTTTTTTAAAGTGTAGGCGCCTTTGTTAGAATGTCTCACAATTTTTGTATTCATCCCAAGTTACAGTCTCATTAATTTGAATATCTTCTTTAGCTTCTTTAACAGCTATTAAAACCTCGCCATCTTCGATATCATCAATTTTTTGTAGATAACTAAGTATTTCATCAAGGGTACTATCATAAGCTTGCTCTAATAGTTCGTTGATAGTATTTATAATTTCTTTTCTTTCGCTTTCTGTTTTCATGACTGTAGTTACAGTGTTTCTAACATTTTACTTATATCAAGTTATATTTATCAAATTTTATAGAGATTAATTATTTTGGTCATAAGTTAAGTATTATTACTTATGCTTGGCAATGGACGGGCAAGGATGCCCATTCCACAAGACATGCAACAAGGCACTGCACAAAAATGGTATATTTATATGTCTGAAAATTCTTATAGATACAGGCGCCTACAGCAAAGCATAAAATATCTTAACTCCGCCTCTCCTGTACGGGCGGGTTAACCAAGAACTCCATTATTTACCAAAGCACAGTAAACCCGCCCTATGTCAATCAGCACCACAATCAAAACGATTCAGGATATTATGCGGAAAGATGCGGGGGTAGACGGTGACGCCCAACGCATTAGCCAACTGGTATGGATGATTTTTCTTAAGATTTTTGATGACCGCGAGGCAGAATGGGAACTACTTGAGGATGATTATAAATCTCCTATACCTTTGAAGCGCAAAATCCAGATGATGAACCATCTATCATACTTTTAAAAAAGATTAAAAAGAGTAAAAGTTTAGAGAATAAACAAAATAAGAAAAGAAATAGTAATACTGAAGTTTTATCGCTAACTTGCGAAGGTATTTTTAATATACCAGCCACTTGGTGCTGGTCTTATTTAAATTGTGTATGTGAGCAAATCGGTGATATTGACCATAAAATGCCTCAATCTGTAGATGTTGGAGTACCCTTTTTGTCTGCCAAAGACCTTAAGGACGACGGAACATTAGATTTTAGTAATCCTAAGTATATATCTGAAGAAGACTTTGAAAGGCTTTCTCGAAAAATAAAGCCGAGATTTGGGGATATAATCTATTCTCGAATTGGAGCAAAATTAGGAAAAGCAAGACTAGTTGAAGTAGAAAAAAAGTTCCTTATTTCATACTCGTGCTGTCTGATTCGTCCAATACATGAATGCATTAATAGTAAATATTTACAGTTATTCTTAGATTCACGATTAGCATTAAATCAAGCGCATATTGGAACTCAAAGTATAGGCGTTCCTGATTTAGGTTTAGGAGTTATAAAGCAGTATAAAGTACCCATTCCTCCTATCGCAGAACAGCATCGCATTGTTGCCAAAGTAGACCAACTAATGAAACTATGCGATGAACTCGAAGCACGCCAACAAAAAAAACGAGAAGCGCGCGTAACAATTAATAATACAGCTATCGCTCAACTGAAGAGCGCGCGCGAGCCAGAAGAATTCAACAAAAGCTGGCAGCGCATTTACAATAACTTTGACCTACTTTATAGTACTCCCGAAAATATTGGTAAACTGCGTCAAGCAATTTTACAACTAGCTGTGATGGGTAAGCTGGCGCCGCAAGACCCGCGCGATGAGCCATTAGAAAAAACTATTAATGAGTTAGAAGAGGAAAGACTTTCTTTAGAATTAAGTGAAAAAGATAAGAAAAATATTATACAAAAGTTCTCCGATGTTAGAAAATAACTTCAATCAAATAATCCTAACGCTATATATATCCCAGCAATATGCGTATGTGACTTTATTACCAAAGGAACAACACCAGCGAACAATGAATTACTGGCAGAAGGAGATATTCCATATCTAAAGGTTTATAATATTGTAAATAATAAAATAGACTTTTTTTATAAGCCTACATATATCGCAAGAATTACACATGAGACAAAATTAAAACGTTCTAAAGTTTATCCAGGTGATGTTTTAATGAATATTGTCGGCCCACCTTTAGGTAAAGTAGCTATTATTCCTCATCATTTCCCAGAATGGAATATAAATCAAGCCTTAGCTATATTTCGACCACTAAAATATTTAGATAATAAATTTCTTCACTATGTATTATCTTGCCATGCAACATTGGAAAGAGTATTACAAGAAACTAAGGGAACAGCAGGTCAAGATAATTTATCACTTGAACAATGTAGAAATTTATTAATACCTTTGTACCCACTTAGTCAACAGCTTCGTATTGTTACCAAAGTAAACCAGTTAATGACTTTATGCGACAAATTAGAAGCGCAACTAAAACAATCTGTTGGTGATAGTGAAAAGTTAATGGAAGTAGCAGTACGTCAACTACTAAATGTAGATACTATTGTAGCTGACGGCATTTCCACAAATACTACCATGCAAGAAACTAGAACCGTTAAACGAAACATTGCAAAAATACACTCATACGATGGAGAAGCTGTACAGTTAAATTTACCACTGTTTTAGTATGACAGGCGGCGATGCCTCTTAAATGATTTGTTTATATACGTACATATAAATATCTAAATTTCAAGTATTTCTTTAATCACGCTTTTCAAATCAGAATCGGCAGGACGTTTGGCAAATTGTTCGTGATTATAAATCCAGACAAGATAGATTAAATAATCAGTCGAATTGACTAAATACATTAATCGAATTTGTCCTGATGCTCCTTTGCCATACTTAAATTCAAGCTTGTGAAATGTCCATTCTTCTGGTAATTGAATTTTTGCAGGTAAAGGCTCTTGGCGTGAATTTACTGGATACTGGTCTTCAATTAAACCTTCTAGAACTTCTGTGAGAAGGTCTATAAAATCATCTCCAAGAGCTTTAGCTATTTTTTTCAAAGAGCGTCTAAAATTATCAGATTTTTCAATCGAGAAGGGATTTGAGCCAGTCACGAACTTCTCCTTTACCAACAGGATTTGAAATTTCTATATTTAGAGCATCTTCTAAAACTTTAGACATAACTGCTTCATAGGCTGGATGACAGCGCTCTATCGTATCAAGTTTTTGATAACCTAATGCTTTCATGTCTTCAAGACGAATTTGTTCAGTTGAACTTGCTTGAGGAGGTAGTCCCTTACGTGCTTTTTTCCAAGGAAACTCTCCATGAGTCATATTACTTAATCGATAAGCGTTATATGCCCCAAAATTTTCCCAAACTTCTTCTAAAAGCTTTCTCTTATCTTCAGCAATTTCTGACAAGTTATCTTTGCTAGGAATGGGTAATTGATTGGCTTCAAAATTACTGTAAAATTTGTAAGCTTCTGGGCAGACAGGACCATACCGCCATGCTTGAATTTCTTCAGAGAACAGTGGCTCGTCATACATAGCTAAATGTAAACTTTGTGAATAATACAGAAGCTTTTGAACTTTCATGTTGGTCATTTCAGCTTCTATACCGTCTTCATAAGCTCTGATAATAAAGTAGCGAGCCACATTGATGCTATTAATCATACAAAAGACCCACAAGTTAGAATAAAAACTTCAAGATAGTCAATTTTAAATTTAATCTATGAATACTATTATACTAAAAACACGTCAGCTTGGTAAGACTGAACTGCCGTGATTATAATTTGCACTATTAGATTTAAACTAATTCTTGTGGGATGAGCATCCCTGCCTGTCCAGTTAACTCAAGTATAAAGGTCACACTGTAAAGCAGGAAGCGTTAGCTATTTTTAATAACTTTGAAACTAGGTAGGGCGCCGATAAGCCTATTTAGCTTGAGGTTTGAATCTAAAAGTTACAGGTTTAAAGTTATCTTTGTGAAGATATTCAGATAAATCTTGCTTTAGTAAGCTTTCCGCATCTTCATCGTTTCTCATTTTCGGTAAGATTTTTTTCATACTTTCGTACCTATCGTGTAATTTTTTACAGGTTATTACTTAAATTATCTACAATTAAAGGCGCTATTTATCGGCAGCAATTAATTCAATTAACTCAAGTAAATCACAGGTGCCGTAATTATCTTTACTTAGTTTGTTTATCGCATCAATCATTTGTCCTAGCACTACACCACCAATTTCTGGCAGCACATCTTGAGTTTTTAGTCGCGACACAGTTGTTTGATGGATACCCAGTTCATGCGCCAACGCCTTATTGGTTATTTTACGGCGCGCCATTACTTCACGCAACTTCCACCGTACACTTGTCGTACTTAATACAACACTCATTTCCCACACATCAACACAACTCGCTTTTCTAGCATAGCGCGGATGCCTGTTGATAAGCTCGCGGCTAAAGTATTGCAGCAATAAGAATAACTATAGCATTGTAAGCTATATATATAGCAAAGAAAGCTATATAAAATTTTTCTGAACTTTTGTACTATTTACTGAGGTAGCTTTATTCAAGGGGTTCGCATCAATTAGTGATGGCACTTTATCAAATGAAATTTGAACTACGGGGGTAGAGGATTGATAATTATAATTAGGGAACGTGCAACCTTAGAACAGGTTGAGCAAATGCTAGAAACTTTGAGAGTCTACATCAAGGTAGTAGTTGACATCGAACGCGGCATACTAGCTGGAGGAGGAGAAAAACACGCTTGGTGCGAGGCTCTATTATTGGAGGATGGTAGCAGGCAACGAGATATTTGGGGTGCCAATTGGACACCATTCAACCAATCGATTGATTATGAATCGATTATTAATATTCGTCCAAGCCAAAATAATAGATCGATGATAATTCAAGACCCAACGATAAAAGAACGTGTAAAACAAATTACAGAGGAGTTAATCGGTGGATACCAAATCGACTTTAGATGAAAAAAAATCTTCTTTCCTTAGCGTTGATATTCCTCATCGGTTAGGACATATCGCTTCAAACTTAGCGCGCGTTCGTTCGTTTTGTAATAGTGCGTTTAAAAAAGGCGTAGAAGTTGTGATAGACGAGACAGAGTGGTTTATCGAGTGGATAGCAGCAGAAATTGAACCGGAACAAGCCGAGGAATTAGTTAACATCCAAGTTCAACTCGTGCGCTGGCAAATAAATTTAGACAATATTTTTTTAGATGAATTTCGTCGAGGAGAAGTAGCAAAACTTGCGGAAATTTACTCGCAAAGAGTATTAGATATGTCAGGTTTACTTGATTCTGTAGCTTAATGTGACAATAAACGGTGCCGAAACCGAGAAATATGTAATTCATCGGCACCATCTACTAACGGTTCCTAGGCACCATAAACGTACATATAAATTCTATAAATTATTTCCAGTAAATTGTCCTGAGTAGATATACTGAATTGTGTAAAGTACTTTCAGTTATTGAATCAGAGACTTGCACGATGAACAGAATAGTACTTGTATCATTACTCACACTTGTTACAGTCGGATGCTCGGCGCCAGACAGAGAAATAAGTCAAACACCAGTACAAAAACCTGTAGCGGTTGCAGTGAAGGAAACAACAACGGAGTCGGCGCCCGTTGAAACTACTGTTTCTAATACAGATATATCTGAAAATTCATCCCACGAAACAATTCAAGCAGAAGCAGAACCAGTAAAACCAATTAAAACGACTACTTCTAAATCATTATCTGTGGCGCCGACTGCTATTAAACGCCGGGAAACTATAATAGAGAGAAGCTCAGACGCTCTGAAGCGCGTTGTAGTCTATCAACCTCAGAGTACCTTTGTTTCTCCCACCAAACTTGTTGCTAATATTAGTAAAAACATTGGCTGTGGCGCCGTGGATAAGGAGTATAAAGCTCAAGTAATGGCAATGGTGATAGCTTCCGATAGTCCAAAAGCTGTAAAAAAACTTACCGAAAGACAATTTTATCAAGCAGTTAGACAAACGATTGCCGAAAACCAAGCACAAGCTAATGATTTAGTTGCTCAATACCGAGAGGCGAATTGTAGTATTGCATTTAAGCAACAATCTAAAACTCAAACCAAGTTGGCGCCTACTCGAAGCACATCAGTTAAAAATAGCGTTGTTTCGGTGCAGTCGGGCAATTGTAAAGACTTAAAAGCGCAGGGTATTAAAAATATCGACGTATTCATGAACCCTTGGGCTAGTAGATTAGACCGGGATAAAGATGGAATTGCTTGCGAGGCAAATTAATGATATTCCTACATGCTATATATATATATTCGCGCCGGAATTATTTATAAATTTAGTTAGAGTGAAACAACAACTAGTTGATTTTCTTAAGCGCGCTCAAGCAGGAGACGGATGTACGGGTGTGTTTTACATTTAGACACAAAAATAAAACAGTTAAGTTTACTGCTATTTTAATATGACAGGCGCCGCTCCTACTCCAATTTTCAAAGGTAAAGACAGTAAGAACTCGGTTCCTGCTCTGGGTTGGGAGGAAACAGAGATTTTCCCGTGGTGTTTTTCCATAATTTGGTAGCAGATAGATAAACCTAATCCGGTACCTTGTCCAACGGGTTTGGTGGTAAAGAAGGGGTTGAATATTTTATGTTTGACTTCATCTGGAATACCTGACCCGTTATCACTAATTTTAATTTCGATTGTTTCATTATTAGATATACTTGTTTGAATAATAATTTGTTTTTTCTTTTTATCGCACGCAAGCAATGCGTCAATAGCATTACTAATAATATTCATAAAAACTTGGTTTGGCGCCCCACGGTGTTTTAAGGCTAAAAGGATGTTTGAAAAGTATTAATATTTACCAAAACCTAACCCCTAACCCCAACCCGCGCGAGGGAAGGGGAACGATAATATAAGCTTTTTAAAGCCTCTCCCCGATACGGAGAGAGGTTTGGAGAGGGGTTTGATGTATATTTTTAGACTTTTCAAACAACCTCTAAAAGGAGCGCGTCTAAAATTAAGCTAGTTTAAAGTGTTTTTGCTATACTTATAATATTATTGGAAATAGATTTTAGATTATAGGTTGCTATTGGATGGCTAGAGATGTCTTTCACTATGCAGTTCGTAAAGCTCTTGAGAAGGAAGGCTGGGTGATTACGGGAGACCCATTCACGATTAAAGCTGGTGGGGTTGAGATGCAAATAGATTTAGGAGCGGAAAGAGTAATAGCAGCAGAAAAAGAAGGAGAGAAAATAGCTGTTGAAATTAAAAGTTTTATTAATCCGTCAAATATTACTGAATTTCATACTGCTGTTGGTCAATTTTATAATTACCGCGTAGCATTAGAAGAAAAACAACCTGAGCGTGCTTTGTATTTAGCTGTTCCGTTTGGAACTTATCAAACTTTTTTTCAACTACAATTTGTGCAAAAAGTTATTCAACAACTCCAGATTGAATTAATGATTTATGACCCGAAAAAAGAGGAGATTATAGAATGGAAAAAATAGAGCTATACCGGAAATATATTCAACAAGTGTTAACCGATTACGTTAACGAAGGTTCTTCTGATAGTGAGGTTAAATCAGAGTTAGTTTTTGATACTGTACGTGACCATTATCAAGTGGTTTATGCTGGGTGGGAAAATAGGCGCCGGATGTACGGGTGTGTTTTACATTTAGATATAATTGATGGAAAAATTTGGATTCAACATGATGGAACTGAGGTTGGGATGGCTAATGAGTTAGTTAGGTTGGGAGTTCCAAAAGAAGATATAGTTTTGGCTTTTCATGAACCATTTGTTAGACAATATACGGGGTTTGCAGTGGGTTATGAATCATAGTGATATAAAAGTTATAAAAATTGGCGCCGAAATTATTTGTAAATTTAGTTAGTTTGACATTTTTGATGTGAACTTAAGAATCCCCCCCAACCCCCCCGAAATCGCGCTACGGTGTACACACAAGTCTTAAAAAGCAGGGGGGATCAAAATACTAATATCTAATAGAAGCTAGTACTTCGTGATAGGGGACGATGCCAGTGACTGTATGACTGATTGCGCCGAAAATATTCTTAAATTTATTTAGCTTGACATATTGTTGTCATTTTTATCTCTCACAGTAGTAATCATCTACCTCTTCTATATTTTCAGGAGATTTCGATGAAGCTGAGATTTTTACCCGTGTTAGCTGGTGCTATGTTTGCTGTGGGCCTTCCTGTTGCGGCGTTTGCTTGTCCAGGTGGTCAAAAGACAAACCAACAGCTGACACCACAGCAACAATCTCAATTACAACAGGTTCAGCGCAATACTTTGCAAGAAGTTTCAGCAGTTTTGACACCTGAGCAGCAACAACAGTTTCAAACTGCGCTAGCTTCTGGTCAAAAAATGCGTGCAGCTGTTAGTAGCTTAAATCTTTCATCTGAACAGCAAGAGCAAGTACAACAAATTATGCAAGCTTCCAAAACTCAGAAACAGCAGCTTTTCAACTCCAATAGTTAGTTTTTCGAGTTTTGAATTCCTCTAATATTCATGCCGCATTGTCTCTGGGTGTTTTGCTCAGAGACTTTCTTAGTGTGAAAATAACATACTTTAAATATTTAAGAAAACTTTTTCACCATACTGATATAAATCCTCTGATTTCGGATTAAATTCTAATTTAAAGTATGGAGTCAAATGTTTTAAGGTTAATGGTAAAAATTTGTACTCAGTAAACAAGAATTTTCTCAAATCATGAAATGTTTTTTGATTTGTTAAGCTTTGGTCTTGCATTATTAACAATGCCATACCAACTACGATAGCTCCAATAACCATTACAGTTCCTAACAAACCTCCTAATATACGTATCCGATAGCGATTATCTACATAATTTAAAAATTTAAACGCTAGTCCACTATGTTCTATTTCTTCAGCAGCGTGCCATTCCCACAACGAACGCATTGTTGGGTTGGCAGTTACAAGCATATTAGATTTAAGAACAATATAAGATATTATTGTTGTCATGTTCTCAAAACCTGCAATTAAAGCTAGGCACATTTTAGGACTTAAGTATTTTTCTAATACTTCAGTAAAGAAAAAATCGGCTATTTTTAATGCTGTCTTAAATTTGTAACCCTGAGCTTCAAGTATTTTGTTATACTTTTGGTGCGTTTGTCCGTGAGTTGCTTCCTGTTTAATAAAACCCCGAATTGGCGCCTCTAGTTCTGTATTTTGAATACGAGGTAATTGATTTCTCATTACCCGCACCATAAATCCTTCAAATGCAGGTAGAAATAAATTCATCGCATTAAAAAAATGAGTTAGAGCAGAATTATTATTCAACCAAAGTTTTGGAATGTTATTAAACTGAAAGTTAATTTTTCTTGGTTCACACAAATTTGGGTTTAGAGGTTTATTCTCAAAATTTGGAAAATCAGCAGTTGTTGCGTCTGCAAATTTCATACTTATTTGCTAAATGATTTATATTGGGATAACGTGGATTATGTATACAGACTATATAATTTGTCAAAAATTATATTCGCGTAGAGACCGAATTAATTCGGTCTCTACAACACGCGCGTTTATGAGTCAAGATTATTGAGAGCTTCACTTACATCAGTTGCTGTTTGATAATCTCTTAAAGGTAATTGCTTGAAAAACCTAAGAATTTTCTCATTAGCACCTTTTTCGTCAGCATGTTTTATCAAATCTTTTTTGTTAATTGGGTAATTAACTTCTTTCAATTTTTTTTGTATTTGCACCAGGTTGACTTTAATCATGACCTTTCTCCATTAGGTGCGAGGGTTTATATTATTGAAGAAATTCAGAAGTCAGTTGTTAAAATTTGTGTTGTCATATACTAATTTACGTTACTTAGGGGTATTGCTTGCTGACATCACTCTTATGATAGATATTTTACTTACTTTAATCCTGCAGTTCGTATGCCTATGCCACAAGATATGTTAAGGTTTGTGTTTGGATTTTAAGAAGAGTGAATATATTTTAAGAAATATAAAGTTATGAATAGATATAGTGAGTGGGTAGCGTAGTTAATATTGTTCTGACGTATGTTTATGAATAGATACATAAATAGGAGCAGTATATAGTTACACACCATATAAGCTGTTGGAGGATAGTTTGGATATTTGTTGCACTCGTCCTGGCTGCCCAAAACCGATTAACTCTTTTCCTGATTTAGATAATGCTGTTGTTCTTAAGAATGTTCCGCAAAAGTTTTGTGTAAGTTGCGGGATGCCGTTAATTTTAGATGGTCGCTATGTACCCATAAGAAAATTGGGGCAAGGTGGTTTCGGCGCCGCTTTTTTGAGTTGTGACCGTCGTACTCCGGGAATGCGAGAGTGTGTAGTTAAGCAGTTACAGCCCGGAGTAAATTTTAAGCCTGAACAAATTAAAAAAGTTACACAGCTTTTTCATCGCGAAGCCGAAGTTCTAGAGAAACTTGGCGCCCATCCGCAAATTCCAGAGTTGTTTGCGTTTTTTGCGTTGGAACCTCCCACTCGTGAAGAACCTATTGAGTTGTTCTATTTGGTGCAGCAATATATCGATGGTGAAAATTTAGAACAAGAACTCTACAGCAAGGGCAAGTTTTCGGAAGCTGAAGTAACATCAGTACTAGAAGCTGTTTTAGAAATTTTAGATTTTGTCCATAATAATGGCTCTATTCACCGGGATATTAAGCCATCTAATACAATGCGCTCACGCGACGGTAAGTTATATCTTGTTGATTTTGGCGCCGTTAAGCAAGTTGTCGCTGTTGGAACAAAACACAGTAGCGAAAATTCTACAAGTAATATGCCCTCTGAAGCAGTTACTAATGTTTACACACCTGGTTTTGCACCACCCGAACAAACGGATGGACGTGCAGTATTTCCATCATCAGATTTATATGCTCTTGCCGCTAGCTGTTTATTTTTACTAACTGCGAAACAACCAACATCTTTTATAGATTCTTATACAAATACTTGGAACTGGCGCCCCTCTGTAAATATTAGTGATAAGCTTGCTAATATTCTAGAAAGAATGCTCAAAGAAAAGCCAATTGAAAGATTTCAGTCTGCATCTGAAGCGCTTACTGCTTTACGAAAAAGCAAACACTCTTCAGATTTTTCTAGTTATGAGTGGTTAATGGCGCCTTTTCTAACAGGGTTTGAAATTGGTCTTTTAGCAGTATTTTTAAATAATTTATTTCCAGGAATAGGGCTTAGTATAGTTGCTATTGTTTTAGCTGTTATGGTTTATGCTCAATATAAAAAAATTCTCAATAAAAAACATTTATTTATTATTGTCGGCGGCACATTTACGTTTGTGCTGGTGTCGCTATCCACATTACAATCTGTTCCTATTTTAGGTTTTAATTTAGCTAATAATCATTTATTTGTAGCGTTTTTTGCTTTTTTATTAGGGGTTTTCAGCATCCTCTTAATTGGATTATCTCAACTGATTTATCAACTACTTACTTTTGTTCATTAAGAAAAACAATTGTCATGGTGAACGTAGTGAAGCATCTAATAAATATTAACAATTGTCATGGTGAACGTAGTGAAGCATCTAATAAATATCGAAATTTATAGAGATTCTTCTCTACGCGACTAATGACAGTTTTACACTCAGAATGACACTTATATATCTAAAGGTTAATTACTATGCAACATAATAAAGACTTTATCAAGTTGAATATAGCAATAGCTATTGCGTCTGTTATTTTAGGAATTGGATTTTGGAGTTTAAAAAATATCACCCAATCTCCCACAAATACATCTAATGCGGGTAGTTTGTCAGAAAGCACAGCTCATTCAGATGTACAGATGAGTATTGGTGATAAAATTTTATTAAAACGGGAAATAGCTGTTGATAATCCTGCTTTCCAAAGTGCCAAAGAAAATGGTGTTAGAGCAATGGCTAATAAAAACTATCCTGAAGCTGTGAAATATTTTGAAGAAGCTTTGACTATACAGCGAAATGCACCAGAAACAAGAATTTATTTAAATAATGCTAAAATTGGCGCCGAGGAAGCATATACAATTGCCGTGGCAGTCCCAGCTATTCCTCAAAATAACTTTAACAGAGGTGGCACCAATCGACACCCTGCAAATGCGTTAGAGATGTTACGTGGGTTTGCACAAGCACAAGAAGAAATTAATCAACCCGATAAAAGAATCAACGGCAAACGCATTAAATTATTAATTGTTGATGATAATGATAATCGAGACAATGCTGCGAACGTTGCTAGACAAATAATAAGTAATAAAAATATTATTGGTGTCATCGGTCATCGTTTAACCCCAGTTAGCAAAATTGCGGCGCCGCTATATGCTAAAGAAAAGGTTGTATTTATTGCCCCAACTGGCATATATTCTGACCTGAATAGAAGCGATTATGCATTGAATCCCGATAATCGCAAACGCTATGTATTCCGTACTGATACAGATTCAGAAATTGCCCAAAAGCAATTAGCTGATTATTTAGAAAGTCAAAATATTAAAAAAGTTGCAATTTTCTATGACTCTTCAAAAGAAATCACTTATAGCCAAGAGCTAAGAAGAGATTTTATGAAGTTTTTTGAAAACAAATCGCAAGGCAGAGAAGTTATTGATAGTATTGATATAGCGACATTAGACGATAAATTCTTCGATAAAGGCAAAGTTGATAGAGTCATTCAAAAAGGCGCCGAAGCAATATTAATACTACCTAACTTCAACTCCAGAGAAAGCGCCTTAAATATAATATCCGCAATGCCTCCAAAAAGTTCAGGTAAATCTGTACAATTAATCGGCGATGTTAGTAACTTATATAGAAGCATCACTCTATCTCAAGGAGAAAAAGCTGAAGGAATGGTTATGGCTGTAGCTACACAGCTTACTGAACAAAACAAGTTTTATCAAGATGCCTTATCACTGTGGGGTGGAAAAATAGACTTAGCTTGGCAAACAGCTACTTCTTATGACGCTGCACAAATTTTTATTGAAGCACTCAAAGGTATACAAGCGCAAAATCGTAACGTTTACCGTGAAGCCATCCAAGAACAAATCTGTAAAAAAGATTTTAAAGCTACCGCAGCTTCTGGTGAAACTCTACAATTTGATTGTGACATCAGCAGCACACCCAAAGATAGAGTAAAATTAGTCCAAGTAACGGCGCCTGACACGAATAAACCCAATTCTGAATATTCATTCAAACTAGTACAAGACACTAAATAATACACTCTCTTTCTTGTGGAGCGGGCATCCCTGCCCGCCCATAAAATTACATCAAACATTAATTAATTGTTGTTTTTCCCTGCACTAGTATAAAGTTTGACTGCACAGGCAAGATGCCTGTGCCACATGTATTAAATTTTGCGCTAAAATTTTAATAAATATATATTTTTATTAAGAAATGTAAAAATATGAAATATATAGTGAGTTTGTAACGTCTTAAATATTGTTCTGAATTATCTTGATGTATAGATATTCAGTAGGAGCAGTATATAGTTACACGCCATGAAAGCTTCTGGAGGATAGTTTGGATATTTGTTGCACTCGTCCTAGCTGCCCGAAACCGATAAACTCTTTTCCTGAATTAGATGATGCTTCTGTCCTTAAGAATATTTCTCAACAATACTGCATTACTTGTGGAATGCCGTTAATTCTAGATGGTCGCTACATACCAATAAAGAAGTTAAGGCAAGGAGGGTTCGGCGCCGCTTTTTTAAGTTATGACCGTCGAACACCGGGAATGCGTGAGTGTATAGTTAAGCAGTTGCAGCCATCACCTAGCTTAAAACTTGAACAGATTAAAAAAGTTACACAGCTATTTCATCGTGAAGCTGAAGCTTTAGAGAAATTAGGCGCCCATCCCCAGATTCCAGATTTGTATGCGTTTTTTGCCATAAATCCTGGTCGTTTTAAATTACAAATAGAAGAACCTATTGAGTTATTTTACTTAGTACAACAATATATTGATGGTGAAAACCTAGAGCAAGAATTGTCTCGTAAAGCTAAATTTACTGAGGCTGAGGTTTTTGCAGTGCTAGAAGCTATTTTACATATATTAGATTTTGCCCACAACAATAACTCTATTCATCGTGATATTAAACCATCTAATATAATGCGTGCGCGCGATGGTCGATTATATCTTGTAGATTTTGGCGCCGTTAAGCAGGTTGTTGCAACAGGTAAACAGCAAGATGCTAACTCAACGCTTGATGTGTCATCGGTATCTATAACCAATGTTTACACACCGGGTTTTGCACCACCCGAACAACTTGATGGACGCGCAATTTTTCCTTCATCTGATTTGTATGCTCTTGCCGCAACTTGCTTGTTGTTACTGACTGGCAAACCACCTACAAGCTTTATTGATGCTTATACAGGTACTTGGAACTGGCGCCTTTCAGTTAATATTAACGAAAGAAATGCCAGAATTATAGAACGAATGCTCAAGGAAAAACCAATTGACAGATTTCAGTCGGCAAAAGATGTTCTTGACGCTTTAAAACAAAAAACACCAGTTAGTCAACAAGATTTTTCTACTTTAGATTGGTTGGTTACACCATTTGTAACAGGTTTTGAAATTGGTTTATTAGCAGTATTTTTTAACAATTTACTAGCCAAAATTGGCATAATATTTGCGATAATAATTTTAGGTGTTTTATTTTACGCTCAATATAAGCAAATTATTTTTGAAAAACATTTATTTATAATTGTCGGGGTAACGTTTGCGCTCGTACTATTGTTACTGCCAATTTTGCCATCGGCGCCTATTCTAGGATTTAACTTAGCAAATAATCATTTACTAGTTACTTTTTTTGCTTTGTTATCAGGCATTTTTGGAGTTGTCTTAGTAGGCTTATCTCAATTAATCTATCAACTATTATCATTCATCAAATAAATTCTTGTCTCTTGTGGAGCGGGCATCCCTGCCCGCCCCTGACAAAAATGATGTGAAAGGACGGGCAAGGATGCCTATTCCCCTAATAATTATTTTAGTTTGATCATACTACAATTTTTAGCCATATATTTTAAATTTATTAAATTTTTACGTTTTGTGTTGTACATTAAATAATATTTCGATAAAGTTGCAATATAATCTAACAACTAGATTATAATACCGATTTAATATGAAGCTGCAACTAATTAAATCCCCCCAACCCCCCTTAATAAGGGGGGCTAAGAAAAATAATGTGCATCTTCACATAAAAATGGTATAAGCTTGCTATAAAAAATTGGTCTCTATAATTTTTTTACTTTAAAATTCTATATATTTCTCCAAGCAATACATCCAAATCTTGAGAAAAGTTGACTTGCGTTTGATTAGGAAGAGTTTCTTTACTTCTTATATGTGTATGTAAATGTGAATCAGCAATTTTACGTAATGATTCATTTAAATTTTTCATAGATTCTTTAAAACTTTTACTTCCTTTATAGTTAGCAACTACATGCTTAAATTCTGATTGTTCAAATATCGGTGGTACATGATCAGTAATAGCTCTTACAAGCATTGGTACACTTAGTAAACAATCATTGTCAAAAGATTTGTTAAGTTCTTCGCAATACTGAAGAAGTTTTGATAAATCAAATTTATTAGATAAATTAGAAATAGATTTAAGTTCTTGTAATCTGGTAAGATTTACATAGTTTTTCAACTCTATATTTACTTCGTTTACTTGATAAGTGAGTGTAAACTCATTAGGTTTAAAATTACGATTTGAATTAGAAGGGCGACGCTTTTCTGGTATTCTTAATTTTTCGTTAAAGAATTCATAGATGTAATCGCACTTAACATTATTTAAATTAGTTGATGAATTAATATTCCAATTAGCTATACATATTCCTGTCAATTTTGCTTGACTAAAATTAGTACCTATAGCTTCTACATAACTCAAATTTGAATATTCTAAATTTGTCTCACTCAACTCAGCAAAACTTAAATCAATTCCTCTTAAATCAGTCTTATACAAATTTACGGCTTTGAAATTTATATTTTTTAAGCTTTGTCTTTGTTCAGCAATATTCAATATAGGGTGTAAAGAAAAAACGACTGTAAACGTAATAATTATAAAAATAAAAGTACGAATAATAAAAAATAATAGTAAATTTACTGTCGCAGATAATGTTAAGTCCAACGACAAATTATTACTAATTAATTTGACTAAATTTTCTATAACTTGGTATTTATCTAGGAAAAGTGTTACAAGCAAGGAAATAAGGGAAGCTAAAATTCTTTCTACCTGCTTACGATGCCTTTTAGATATTTCCTTGACAAGACAAACATCACTTAAATCAATATCGATGTCAGGATTTTCCTCTCGCCACTCATTCCAAGCAGTGACTCCTTCTGCTAATCTCTGTAGGTGAACTTTATTTGCCATTTTAGTGAAATATTTTAATAAAATAAAATGGTGTGCTATACATAGCCATAACCACTATATAGATATAGTTTAATTTGTTAAAGCTAAACAAGATCTCTACGTGACAAAGTTTAACCTCAACCCAACCTACAGCTTATGTTGATGCTTCGTGACTCAATAATTTAAACGTTGGGTTCCCGCTACCGTGTTGCCAACCTACAGTTTGCCCAAAAGCGGGTTATAACTTTACTTTTAAACAAAATCAAAATTTTTAAGATGCTACCCTGCGGGAAAACTGCGCCCTTCGTTCCTCAGCATGACAAGAATAGATGCTACCCTACCCTTCGGGATATCCTCCGGATAACGGGAAAACTGCGCCCTTCGTTCCTCAGCATGACAGATAATCTTGTGGGATGGGCATCCTTGCCCGTCCCATTAACAAATTAACCCAAACTAGCTTTCAATTCAGTTTTAGCTTTTTCTAAAGCTTCAGGTAATTTACTTGCATCACGTCCACCTGCTTGAGCGAGGTTAGGTCTTCCACCTCCTCCTCCACCGCAAATTTTTGCGATACCACCAATAAATTTACCTGCTTGGGTGCCTTTTTTATTAACATCACTACCAAAAGCAGCAACCAAAGTAACTTTACCTTCTTCGGGTACCGAACCTAATACTACAGCAGCACTGGCGCCTAGTTTTTGCTGTAGTCTTTCACCTGCAGTTTGTAACGAAGCTGCATCTACATCATCGATGCGAGCAACTAGTAACTTGAAGTCACCAATGGTTTCGACGTTAGCTAGTAAACTATCAGATTTTGAAAAAGCTAGTTGTCCTTTTAAAGTTCCTAGTTCTTTTTGTGCTGCTTTGATTTCGTTTTGTAATGCAGTAACACGGTCGGGTACTTCTTCGGGTTTTACTTTAAATCTGTCGCTTAGGTCTTTGACTACTTTATCGCGCACGTTTAAGTAATCTAATATTGCGGCACCAGATACTGCTTCGATACGACGTACACCTGTTGAAATACCAGTTTCTGAAATGATTTTAAATACACCTATTTCAGCAGTATTACTGACATGTGTACCACCACATAATTCCATCGAAACGCCTGTGAAGTCTATAACTCGAACTTCTTCGCCGTATTTTTCACCGAACATTGCTGTGGCGCCTTTTGCTTTTGCTTCAGCTAAGGATAATATTTCAATTTTGGCAGGGTGTGCTTCTGATATCCAGTTGTTTACTTGTTCTTCGACTTGTTGTACTTCTTCGGGTGTTAGTGCGCGTGGACAATTAAAGTCAAAGCGTAATCTATCGAAAGATACTAGCGAACCTGCCTGAGATATGCTGTCATCGACTATTTTTTTCAATGCAGCTTGGAGTAAGTGTGTTGCTGTATGATTTGCTTGGGCACGGCGCCGACATGCACGGTCGATTTGAGCGGTGACTGTATCAGCGACTCGAATAGTACCGCGTTCAACACGTCCAATGTGAACGAAAAAGTCTGATTCTTTTTTGACATCTTCTACACGAACAACTATACCATCGCCTGTAATATAACCTCGGTCGCCTATTTGTCCACCTGATTC
This sequence comes from Dulcicalothrix desertica PCC 7102, assembly GCF_003991905.1. Taxonomy (GTDB): domain Bacteria; phylum Cyanobacteriota; class Cyanobacteriia; order Cyanobacteriales; family Nostocaceae; genus Dulcicalothrix; species Dulcicalothrix desertica. The sequence goes on from NZ_RSCL01000006.1 coordinate 459,039, forward strand.
AGCATAAAATGGGGTTTTGCTAAGAAGAATTTGTACTTCGGCGCCTGCTTCTGCTTCTTCAGTTGCAATACCATCTATTAATATTGCTTCAATTTTTGCTGTTGCTACAGGTTCGGTATAACCAACAAAATCTGTGACGTTAATACTCTCTGCTAACTTGTCGATGCTACCTTGTACAGTTAAATCGATAGTTTCGTGTGCTTCACGTCCACGTTTTTTCTGTTCCTCCATTTCATAAAGGAATCCTTCCTCATCAACTGTCAGGTTGTTTTCTGCTGCTATTTCTTGGGTAAGTTCAAGTGGAAACCCGTGGGTGTCGTACAAGTCAAAGGCATTTTTACCACTAATGACGGCGCCATTTTGTTGCTTGAGGTCAGCGATAATTTTATCAAGAAGTTTTTCGCCGTTGCCCAGTGTTTTGAGAAATTGTGATTCTTCGCGCTGTAACTCAGCTTTTATAGCATCTTCGCGCTTGCGTACACCTGGGTAAGCTGACTCAGAAAGTGCAATTGCTGTTTCTGCTACTTGGGTTGTAAATTCTCCTGATATACCTATTAATCTACCGTGACGCACTACACGACGAATTAGGCGCCGTAATATATACCCACGTCCAGTGTTGGAAGCGCGGATTTCGTCGGCTATCATATGTACGACCGCACGTACATGGTCGCCAATGACTTTTAGTGAGACTTTGGTTTTTTCGTCGGCAGTACTATAATCAATTCCTGCAATGTCTGCCGCAGTTTTAATAATGGGGAAAATTAAATCAGTTTCGTAGTTGTTGGGAACTTGTTGGAGAATTTGCGCCATTCTCTCCAAACCCATCCCTGTATCTATATTCTTATTCGCTAGTGGTGTTAAATTATCTTCGGCATCGCGATTGTATTGCATGAACACCAAGTTGTAAAACTCGATAAACCGCGTGTCATCTTCTAAATCTATATTGTCGTCACCACGTTCGGGATGAAAATCATAGTAAATTTCTGAACATGGACCACATGGCCCCGTTGGTCCCGAATTCCAGAAATTATCGTCGGCGCCCATCCGTATAATCCGTGTAGGGGTAACACCTACTTGGTCACGCCAAATTGCAAAAGCTTCATCATCTTCCTCAAATACACTGACAACTAAGTGTTCGGGAGGTAAACCGAATACTTTTGTAGAGATTTCCCAACCCCATGCAATTGCTTGTTCTTTGAAATAATCACCAAAGCTGAAATTACCCAACATTTCAAAGAACGTGTGGTGACGTTTAGTGACACCCACGTTTTCTATATCGTTCGTGCGAATACACTTCTGTGAAGTTGTTGCACGCTTAAATTCAGGAGTACGCTGCCCTAAAAATATTGGTTTAAATGGAAGCATCCCCGCGATAGTCAGCAGTACCGTGGGGTCTTCTGGTACGAGAGAGGCACTTGGAAGAATAGAGTGTTCTAAGCTCGCGTAGAAGTCTAGAAATTTGGTGCGGATGTCGCTACCACTTAGGTACTGAGGTTTAAAAGACATGATTTACGGGCTTCGTTTAAACTGGGACTTATTTCTTATATTTTGCCTTAAAGTTATGGGTTGTAACTATATATGAACCAGCTTTCTTTCTGGCGCCCCCCCGAAGCGCAAATATTCCTTACTGCTCGTGTTTATGTTACTAAAATCTAGTAAAAACTATTAATCTTTACCAGTATGCTATTATACCTGGAAAATTCTTCCAAATCTACATTCCAGCGTTTGCATGTAATAAATCTAACAATTAAACAAAGGAATGAGAAATAATCTGAATTTCAATAAACTAAACTATAAACATATTTTAAGTCAAAAATGGAAAAAGTAAAGAAATATGAAAATAGCAAAATATGGTTGAAAAATAAATATTGCCTGTTAAAATATAGATGAAATAAACAACTGTTGGTCGATCAGTTATAATATGGGAAAGTCGTTGTTGAGTGAGTTAACACATCGCTCTTATTCAAAAGCTAAAAATCCTGACGGCACACGTACTGCACAATTACGAATTGGAGTTGAAGCAAAATTGCCTTATCACTCATTCCTGTCAGATTGGGGTGATAAATATCAGTCAATAATGCGTACAGCACTAAATGAGTTACAAAGTGGTAAATCAGAAGATGATGTTGAAAAGACTTTTCAAGAAAAGTTTGATATTGATTGGGCATGGGCTGATTCAGTCGCCAGTGATGCGAAAGGGACATTTGACCAACTCACAACCGCGCGCACTTTAAAAATAAAAGCTTTAGATGATGACTTAAGAGCAGGTTGGAAATCTGTTAATGACACAATTGAATTAATGGAGCAACAGTTAGCAAACCCAACACGTAAGAATATGAAAGGGTTTGCTCATAGGTTAATGGGTACGAAGTCAAAAATAAGTAGACTTGAGCGTAAAAAAATTGAGAAGGAAGAATTAGAAATTGCGAAAAGGCTACATATCTGTTTTGGTAGTTCTAAGCTGTTTAATGCTCAATATCATTTAGAAGAGAATGGATACTCATCTCATGAGCAATGGCGTATAGATTGGGAAAAAAAGCGTGGTGGAAACTTCTACAGTGTAGGTAAAGGCTCAGTTTCGGGTAACAATCCTGTAGCTAAAATATTTTATATAAACAACGATATATTTAGTGTTTGTTTTACTGTTCCTAGATTCTTACGCGCTAAATACGGAGATACGGTCAGGCTTAAATTTGAAGTTTCAGGACAACGTAAGCATAATTTACTTTATGCATTAGAGTCTGGAAAACCAGTAACAGTTCAATGTTTTCGGCGCGAACATAAAAACGACCAATGGTATATTCATTTAACTACTTATGTTCAAGACGTTCCGACTATTTCTAGTATCAATAATGGTTGTATTGGAATTGACTTAAATGCAGAAACTATTGATGTAATTTACATAAAACGTGACGGCAATCCTAAAAAATGTCGTAATGCCCTAAGTTTCCCAATTCCAACAGGTACCACTGGGCAGAAAGAAGCTCGACTGCGAGATTTTGTGTGCGAAATCGTTAAATTAGCACAAGTTTATCAATGTCCTATTGCCTGCGAGAATCTTGATTTCTCAACAAAGAAGAATCATTTGAGGCATAGTGGTAGTAGAGAATATAACCGAATGTTATCGGGGTTTGTTTATGATAAATTTCGTTCTTATCTTGTTGTTAGGGCAGAAAAATTTGGCATAGAAATATTATTTAAATCTCCATTTATGACCAGTGTTATTGGAATGGTTAAATATATGGGGAAATATGGTTTAAATAGTGCGAGTGCTGCCGCAATGGTAATCGCGAGAAGAGCTATGGGTTTCAAAGAATTTATCCCCCAGAAATGGTTAAAAATTCTTTCTTCATTCTTTGAACCGGAGGATTCAAAAGATGGGGGATTTGCGGGAGGATGGCGAAAAATATCGGCATGGCTGAAAAAGTTTTGTATCCGCAGACCGCAGTTGTTTGAACTCGATACCGTACTTCGGCTCTTATTAGATTCCTTAGTAAATGAATCGCAGAAAAAGACCCATAAAAAACGAAAGTTGGGAGGTAGCAATAAGTCTGCGGGTAGGAGAACAGGAAAGGCAAAACCTACTGAAGGTCAAGTTCCACTTGAACGAGAACGAGCTTCTGTTACGAATATAGGAGCAGTCACCGTGGCTCCGTAACTGATGATGGTAGTGATTTTATTCGTTATTACCAGTTTTTATCAGGTTTTTTAGTAGGTGTCACAAGAACATTACTTTAGTTAGATTGTTAGGTTAACCTTACGTTATTAAAATGGTGTGAAGGCAGTCGTGCCGAAACGGCGCCGATAGAGCGAAAAGCAATAAAAATCAACGTTAAACCGCAAACCACTAAGCAAAGAGGAAGGCAAATGGCACTCAAATTAAACGTCCCTGATATTTCTTGTAACGATTGTGCCGAAATTATTTCTGAGTCAGTTCATGTTGTAGAACCCGACGCAAAGGTAGATGTTAATGTCGATGCAAAAACCGTTACTATAGAATCTTCGGCATCAGAAGAATCTATTAAACAAGCAATAGTTGCTGCTGGATATACAATTGAAGGCTATCAATAATCCTAGAAACCTGGTTTCCTGATCGATAATTTCTAATAAAAACGACGATTTGTCTGCGACAATGAATGGGTAGAAACCAGGTTTCTGTGGAAGTTAATTATTCCAGGACTTACGCAAAAATCCTAAAAACCAGGTTTCTGTGGGAGTTAATTATTCTTATTTGCTTATTTAACTATACTCACAGCTAATAATTTTGTTGCAATAAGTACTTGATTGACAACAAGTGCTATTGAAGGTTTGCAAAAACTTGATTGCAGCATTAATTATTTTAGGGTTTATACGCCAAATTTTAGATACTTATGTCCCATTGCATAAAGTATAAATAGATAAATCGAATAGGATGTAACAAGGAAAATTGATGTTGGTTACTAGCTTGTCTAGCAGCCAATAGTATATTATACGTAATGTAAAATCTAATTTTTACTCTCACTACTATATAGAGATGTAAACATTGCCACGATTAACGAAAACACAAACTTGACACTCTTAAGTAAGGCATAGCTAATAAAGTAATATTTCAAAAACTATCTGCCCTTACGTATATTCTGGAAATTACAGTAATACTGACATACTTATGTATAATATTCAGTATTTTTACTGTTTAAAAAAAATAAGTAAAAGCCGACAGTAGGTAGCATAAGATTCAACGCTATATTTGAGTATGTTTACTAGTAAAGAGGTGATTTGATTTGAACAAAGGTTGTACTACCCACTGCCAAAGCAAAAAATACAGGGTAATTCCCATCGTTAAGAATACTGCCTAGTAAGCACTGTTTTTAACGAGTCTAGGTAAGGAAAGCAGGATACACCCAGTATTAAATTAAATAGGGCAAAAAGCAAAGTAATGAATATATCCATTCTGGTCTTTGGAAGTAAAATATTTCTCGAAACGCTTCCGGATCAGATCCGTGATACACCTGCTTTTAGCATCGAAGCTATCGCCAACTTAAATCAAGCGGTGTCGAAAATACAAATTGCACCGCCAGATGTAATTTTGGTACAAGCTAGTTCCGATGGCAGTATGGAATTGTGCTGTTGGCTAAAGGAGCAAACCAAGTTATCGTGGATCTACTGTATTTTACTAGAAGACCGTTCGCATATTCTTTCCGATAAAGCGAATTGTGACGATTTATGGGAATCACAAATGATGTCAGCGGCATTGCGTCAAGGCGCCGATGCTTACATTTGGTGGCTTTCAGAAAATAGTTTTGAAGATAACTTCGTTAAATCTCCAGCTAAAGAACACTTACTGATAGCTCAACTAGCAGTAGGTTTACGAAAAGCCCAAAAGTACCGCGATCTGATTCGCACGAATGACTTACTCAGCGCGATTGCACTGTCAGATGCGTTGACTGAGTTAAACAACCGACGTGCATTAGAATGGGACTTACCGAAACAAATTCACAAAGCGCGTTCGCTTTCTTTGCCGCTTAGTCTGATTATTCTTGACGTAGACTATTTCAAGAAGGTCAACGATACATATGGGCACCTGGTAGGCGACCGATTATTACAGTTATTATGTACGCGGATAAAACATAACTTGCGGTTTCAAGACGTACCTTTTCGGTATGGTGGTGAGGAATTTGTAATTATATTAGGCAATACGACTTGTGAGGAAGCGCTTAAAGTGGCCAAACGCTTAAACTGTATAGTTAGCGACCAGCCATTTGCGATTAATAATGCTTTATCTATCAACGTTACTATAAGTCTTGGAACAGCTTGTTTGCGTGTAGAAGACGACACGAAAGGAATTAGCCTACTACATCGCGCTGACCAATATCTATTAGAAGCCAAAGCATCTGGACGTAACAAAGTTATTGGTTGTGATTATGTTTCGAGAACACCTCATCTGCACGCAGTCTCTTCTTAAAGTAGAAAGTGCTGAGTGCTGAGTGCTGAGGTAGTACTGAAGAGTAAAGAGTTAGGAGTTCGGGAGTTAAAACTTATCACTTTTTACTCATTACTCAGCACTCATTACTCAGCACTCAGCACTCAGCACTCATTACTCAGCACTTTTATACATTCTTCTACTGACGCGCGCTGTTTCATTGCGTTTACTAGCGTTTCATATGCTGACCAGTTTTCTTGGAGCAGAGTTTTTGCTTGCAACATACAAAACCTTTGCTTCTGGTTGAATGTCGATTCTGAAAAACCTAAGCTTTTTAATAGTGCCACTAACTTTGTCTTGTCATCGGCGCCACCTTCGGCATTATTGTAAACTAAAGTTTCTGCTGCGATTCCAGCCATCCATACTGTACAGTAGCGGTCTAAGCTTTGAGCAGAAATTTGACGTTGATTTAGTTCAGATTCTAAATTAGCATCGTCAAAACTTACACCTCCAAGTCCCGCTTGTCCCTGCTTTAAAGCTTCCCAAGCGCTCAGAGTATAACTAACAACTGGAATGCCTAACTTAGTTGCCACTAGAAAATGCCCAGCTTCATGATGTGCGATACGTTCACGATGTGCTGGAGAAAAACTAGCAATCCAATCTAAAAAAACGTTTCCACCTTTTCCTTGCAGCGCAAAGCTATCGAGTGTGGCTATACCAAGAATTGTAACCGTAGCAACCGCAGGTACCGCAGGCGATAAATGTACCAGTGGACCCAGTAAACTCGATACCGTCATTATAAAAATTGATATGGCAACTAAATTTAAAGCTGTTTGGCTCATCTCTATCAGGGTTTAAGTTATTTCTATAAAATTTACATTTCTTAATCTTATTGTAATATACATGACTCCTCGGCACATTTACAAACGTAGGGTGCGTTACGCAGCTAACTAGTGTTCCATGTCATTAGTTTTGGGGTGTAGGATAAACCCTTTTGAGCTTAATTCTAGCGTCCTCTTTTCGGAAGCG
>NZ_RSCL01000007.1:0-72903 GCF_003991905.1 Dulcicalothrix desertica PCC 7102
AGAAACCCTAGTTGTAAAACTGTGGACAGGAAAAGTATGGCAATTCCAGAAAGTTAGCTATAAGTGTCGAGAATTACCACCTGATTACGTTAAAGGGACTTTTTCTTTAATTTATGATGAAAGTAAACTAAAATTGGTTTGGGTAATTCAGAAAAATACACCCTCAAAAGGAAAGTTAGTAGACCATATAAAAGCTTATGGTAAGCTCCGAATTCTAAGCATTGACCTCAACTTAGATGACCCGATAGTTGTGGGTAAGGTATTAGAAGGATACGAAGATACGGGCGTTGTTGTAGAGTTAGCCAATCTACGGATAAAAGGAAACAATCGACTCCATCATCTTAGGAAGCGTTATCTAGGTAAAATTGCCAAAGCCAAAAGTTTAACTAATACTAAAACTGAACTAGGTGTATTACCTCCTGAAAACTTATGTGCCAAGCTATGGAAGCGAATCAAAAATTTGGAAAAGGAACTTGTTGAAACGATTTCGTACTCAATTGTGGAAATTGCGAATGTTCACAATTGTAATGTAATTGTTTTTGAAAACCTGAAAACTTTAAAGCCTCAACGTGGTAAGTACTCGCATCGGAGCAACGCAAAGCGTTCGTTTTGGGTTGCAAAGAAAATACAAAAACGAGTTGAGCAGAAAGCTTTAAATAGGTACTCAATTTATACTGTTAGAGTCAATCCAGCATATACCAGCATTACCGATTCGCTTACCGGTGGCAAATGTTTAAGAGGTTCACAAGTTGGTGTACTTAACCTTTATTTATGGAGTGATTCTGGATTAGGAAAATTAGTATTAACACCGGATAATAAAATATTATGTTCTGGTGAGAACGCGGCTCGGAACATTGGTTTAAAATACCTGGCCGCGAAGTTTGAAAAGCCTGTAGTTTTTAAAAATGCAGGTTTACCCACAGGTTGTGTTGTTTGGCTAAGAGAGCCTGTGGGTAAAGGGAATGTGGTTATTCCTGCTTGGTCTTGTGCGTAGTGTTACATTGGTAACGAGATACCATCGTATAAAGTAGCGGCTAGTTCCGTCGTCTTTTCGATTGGTGTATCGAACAGGATCACAAAGCGAGTGTCCGGTTTATCCCGAATTACTCATACCACGGCGCCGAGTACAATCTATCTAAATAGTGAATTCATCTATTAACCTACGATGAAGCAACCTCTTTCTGGAGAAAGATTTATGCAGTAAGCCAGATGAAGTAAAAATGAAATGTCAAATGTAACAATAATTGTATCCGATGAAACTAAATTACTTAACAAAAGGGCTTTCGACGATAGGACGCTGGATAGCTACAACTCTATTTTGTGTATCAGCATTCACCTTTGTTTGGCAGGGTGCTTATTTTTCAAACACCGCAGCATTAGCTTCTCAGAATCAAATTTTAATCGCATCAAGAGACGCAGCTGATCAAGCTCAAGAAGCAGCTAGTGAAACCAAAGGAAAATCTAAAGGTTTTGTTGAAAATACAAAAGATTTCGTCAAGGATGCTGCAAAGAGCAACGCTTCTAAAGTAGACAACGCAACAGATGATGATAACCCTATTGCGCGTAAAGCTAAGAGCGATGCAGCTACAATTCAGGAAAGAGCAGAGGAAGATGCTGCTAAAACTGAAAAAGCTATAGACAAAAATATGAACGCAGTTCAACGCACCGTTGAAAACATCAAAGACGCTTTTAGCAATTAGTATTCCATTTTATTAATTTCGCGATAATGTAGAGGCTGAATATATTTGGTCTCTACATTATTTATTTTACTTATCAAAATTTATAATTAAGTCATAAAAAATTAAGGCGTGGATGTTGGTATTGCTGTGGGTATTACCGTCACTGTTGGTGTAGGTGTTGGTGTTGGAGACGGTGACAATGTTGGAGTCACCGTTGGTGTCGGTGTTGATGTTAATGTAGGTGTGGGTGTAGGTGTGGGTGTAGGTGTTGGCGCCACAGGGTTAGTAGCAGATATATTAAGCGAATAACCTAATTCATCTGAGCCAGAAGAAGCTACAACAAACTCATAAAATCCATCTTCGGGTAATATTAGTGATAAACTACGCGCTCGTGAGTCTTCTAAAAATCTTTGACTACCGCTTGGTGAATATGCTGATAGCAAAACTTTACTGTTAGCATTTAGTTTCAAATCGAACTGTTGATCTTTTGTAAGGCTAGCAATAAATACTCTACCATCACCTGGTTTGAGCGTACCACCCGAAGAAGTACTTGTGGCGCCGGGAGCAAATGTAAGTTTTCTAAATGCACTGCCAGCTATAATAGCAGTTAGTTTATCGTTGACGAACCCTTGCCAAACTTGTCCAATAGGTTGGTCGATAAAGTTTTTACCGCGTTGTTCAGGAAATTGTCGATAGAATGCAGCGTCTCCTAAATCGTAAAGCGAACGACTACCTACATTAATCTTATTAACCTCAATTTTCCAACGGTCACGTTCCGCAGCAGTAAAAGTACCGAGTTTTTGGCGTGAGTCTGTACTTAATGGAGAAAGCTTTTCTAAAACGCTTGCTGCTGTTTCATCCCATTTAGCTCGTAAAGCTGCATCAGAAGGAGCATCACTTAATGAACGTCCTTTTTGGCTGGGGTTTTTATCCCAAAACAGTTGATTGACTAAATTTACATAGAAATTAAAGTCTATACCTAATTGCTGGCGCCGCGTTTTTAATCTTTCTTTTCTTGCTCTTTCTTCGGGTGAGTAGTTAGCTTCGGGGTCTGTAGGTTGGTTATTAGTAGGAGTTGGACTACCTGAAGCAATTGGTTGCGTTGTACCGTTACCAGATATATCAGGTGAACCTATCAAGTTTTTTGCACCCCATACACCAGCACCAACAACACTAGCAGCAACCACCAATGCAACGGCAACTTTTCCAGGTGTCCACCAAGGTGCGGGAGCAGGAATTGGAGATGGGGGACTATTAGCAGTTCTTTGTGCTGTGGGTTGAGAAATTGGGGAATTAGAGGGAGATACAGCTACTGTTGCTTTTGTACTCTGTTGTTGTGGTGGTAACTGTGTTGGTGGAAAGTCTGTAGATGGATATTGCGTGGCAGGATAATTAATAGGTGAGTTGAGTGCTAACATTACTTGTCTTGCACTTTGATACCGTTCACCCGGAACTGGCGCCAACATTCTATCAAGCATTTGCCCAAAATTAGGAGTTAAATCAACTTCCCGGCGCCATTGCCAAGTTAAATTGTAATTATCAATAAGTTCCTGCGGTTGTTTTCCTGTGAGCAATACTAATAGCGTAACTGCCAATGCATACAAATCACTATGCGGTTCAACAATACCCGTTTGCATTTGTTCTGGAGGAGCATAACCAATTTTACCTAGCAGTGTCGCCGGCGAAGAAGCAATATTTCCACCAGTTTCATAGTACTGCGAGGCAACAGCAGCGACAACTTGTTTAACACCACCAAAATCTATAAGTATAGGTAATTGGTCTACAGAGCGTAGAATTAAATTATCAGGAGATATATCACGATGAATTACACCCATCGAGTGAATATAATCTAAAACAGGCAAGATTTGCTGCAATAATACCTTGACTTCTGCTTCACTAAACCGCATCCCCTGTATTAACCGAGTGTCTAGTAACGAACGATAAGTTTGCCCCTCAACATAATCTTGAACTATAAATAAATACTCTTTACCACCCAAGTTGCTGCGGAACAGTTCACGAAAACGTGGAATTTGCGGATGTTGAAGTTTATATAAAACCGTAGCTTCGCGTTGAAACAACTCTTCAGCTTTTTGCAAAACGTAAGCTGTTTGAACTTGCGGTGAAAATTCTTTAATAACACAAAGTTCGCGAAAGCGGTTGATATCCTCAGCTAAGTAAGTTTTTCCAAACCCACCCTGTCCAATTTGTCGTACAACTAAATAGCGTTCTCCCAAAGCAACCCCCGGTTGAATACTTAGCTGCACTCCCGTTTCCATTTTTTCACCACAATGCAAGCAAAATTTACTACCTGCCGGGTTTTCGTGTCCTTTGGAACAATACATACTTCCCTATATTAATTTCTCGCTTCCAGTTTACTCACCTTGTCTGCCGCAATTGCATACCAAATTTGACCAAATGTTGGTTGGTTGAGTTTCCCACGTCGTTGTCCTGGGAACAAGTCATCAAATTTACGGTTGGTATCGGTGTTGAGTTGTTTTATTGTATAGTTCCCAAAATCACCATTAGAAGCTCTTTGCTCCCATTCTTGATAATCTTGCCCTCCATAGCTTCCCAGCTTTTGACGCGCTGTGCTACTGAGTTTAGCTTGTTCTAATTTATCTAGTAATTCTTGTCCAATACTTACCCATTGTTGGCGTAAGGCTTCATCTTCGGCGCCAGTGCCTAAATTTCGACCCTGTAATTGTGGGTTTCTAGAGTAAAAAATAGAATTAACCGTTTGAGTAAAGAAGCCTTCGGGAATTTGTAATGATGCACGGCGACTCGCTATATTACCACGACTACCATTATTGCTTGTAGTGGTTTCAGAAGAAGAATCTGAATTACCACCACCAGGCAAACTAGGTAAGGAAATGCTCGGCAGTGATATAGATGATACACCTTTGACTACCGCATTAACTACTCCCCAAGTTCCAGCACAAACTAAAACTATCGCTGTTGTAGTTACAGCACTAACGGCAAATGGACGCATCCACACTGGTAAGGGTAAAGCATGGACTGCCATTTGTGTTCTAGAATGCAAATTCCCTGCCCGTCGTGCAGGCGCCGCTATCATTGTTTTAATTTTTGTAATATTTGTATTGGCTTTGTTCACAGCAGGTGAGTGTGCGGGTGAGAGTTTTTGTAAATCTTTTATAACTTGTTCTGCGTTTTGATAGCGGTCGCTTGGTTTATATGCAAGCGTTTTTTTTAATATTTTTTCAAGTCCTTGGCTAACTTTTATATCTGTACCCCAACGCCAAGTTCCTTGGTAGCTATCGTAGAGGTTTTGTGGTTCTTTTCCGGTGAGAAGCACTAAAGTGCTTACAACGAGTGAATATAAATCACTACAAGGAAAAGCTTTACCTTGACGTAGTTGTTCTTCGGGTGCGTAACCTTTTTTGCCCAATAAAGTGCGGTTGGCGCCTAGTTGCGTCATCCAAAACCCTTGCGAAGCGGGGACTTGCTTAACTCCACCAAAGTCTATTAGTACAGGTAGATTATCTGAACTCCGTAAAATTATATTATCAGGAGAAATATCACGGTGAATTACATCTCTTGAATGGATATAGTGCAATACAGGTAACATTTGCTTTAGTAAAGAAATAATTTCTTCCTCGCTAAAGCCATTTTGCCCATGAGAAAGACGCTTATCTAATAAATCCCAGTAAGTATCACCCTCAATATAGTCTTGCACCAAAAAGAAAAAGTCCTTTTGTCCAAACTTAGTTGAGAGCGAAGCGTGAAATTTAGGAATCTGTGAATGTTGCAGTTTTTTAAGAACATTTGCTTCGCGTTCAAACAATTCTTTGGCTTTTTGGATATCTTCTGGTTTTTCTACCTGGGGTGCAAACTCTTTGAGTACACACATTTGGTTTAACTGAGAATCTTCAGCCAAATAAGTACGTCCAAACCCACCTTGCCCTAACTGACGTAAAATTTTATAGCGACCAGTAATAATCTCCCCTTGCGGTAGTGGCAAAGACTCACCGCATTGGATACAAAAACGATTACCATTAGTATTCGCGTGTTGTTTGCTGCAATAGATGTGCATAGCGCAGTAAGGACAATTAAGGGGGGTTTTTAGTAAATTGCTACAACGTTAAACGTCGCTATTACGGAAATATCACTTTTTACCATCAAATTACTACATTGACAACTATGATTAATCCAGAAGAAAAAAAACAGTATGCACAGCAGGCATTTTTAGATTTTTTAAATACCTCCCTAGATACTCGAATTCAGCAGCATAGTGACATCAAACCGACAGACGCAGCTTTAAAGCTATTTAATAATGTCGCTGTAACTGTGCCCGCATACAAGACCTTCCTATCACAAAACGGTATTAATCCTGCCAACATTCAAACAGAGAGCGATTTTCAAACGCTTCCACCCCTAACAAAGCAAAACTACCTACAAAAACATTCTCTACCTGATTTGTGTCGTTACGGACAAATCGAAACCAGCGATATGATAGCAGCATCATCTGGTTCAACAGGTAAACCAACATATTGGTGTAGATTTTTTGCTGACGAGTTAGAAATTACTACACGCTTCGAGCAAATCTTCCACGATAGCTTTTTTGCAGATACTCGTCGCACTCTCGCAGTTATTTGTTTTACCCTCGGTACTTGGGTAGGTGGAATGTTCACAACTAACTGCTGTCGCTACCTTGCAATGAAAGGCTATCCAATTACAGTTATTACTCCTGGTAATAATAAAGAAGAAATTTTACGTGTTGTCTCGGAACTCGGCGCCAATTTTGAGCAAGTAGTTTTATTAGGATATCCACCATTCCTCAAAGATGTAATAGATACAGGAATAGCACGAGGTGTTGAGTGGCGCCAGTACAACATTAAACTAGTGACAGCAGGAGAAGTATTCAGCGAAGAATGGCGAAGTTTAGTAGCAGAAAGAATAGGTTCACAAAACCCCTGTTATGATTTTGCATCATTATATGGAACCGCCGACGCTGGAGTATTAGGCAACGAAACACCACTATCTATATGTATTCGTAGATTTTTAGCAGAAACACCTGAAGCCGCACGCGCATTATTTGGAGAATCACGTTTACCCACACTTCTACAATATGACCCAATTAGCCGCTTCTTTGAAGTAGAAGACGGCGCCCTACTTTTCTCAGGCAACAACGGCATCCCATTAATCAGGTATAATATTCTAGATAACGGTGGCATAATTACATACGATGCCATGCTTAAATTTCTAGCAGAACGGGAATTCAATGTAGCACAGGCATCCTGCCTGTGCAGTCAAAGAGGCATCAGAAACCTACCATTTGTATACGTATTCGGACGCTCAAACTTTACAGTTTCATACTTCGGCGCCAACATATACCCAGAAAACGTCACAGTAGGTTTAGAAGTACCAGAAATTAGAGAATGGGTAACAGGCAAATTTGTATTGCAAGTAATAGAAGACAGCGATAAAAATAGACATTTAACTGTTACCGTAGAACTGGCGCCAAATATTGAAGTTAGCGAAGATAAAAAACAAGCAATAACAACATCTATATTGACAAAACTAAGGCGCCTTAATAGTGAATTTGCTAACTATGTACCTGCCGAATATCAGGCGCCGCAGGTTACTTTAAAATTACATGGCGATGCCGAATACTTCCCCATAGGTGTAAAACATAGGTATACACGGGCGTAGTAATCCCCCCAACCCCCCTTAATAAGGGGGGCTAAGAATTGAATTATTTTAGCGTTTTAATTAGTAAGAGCGCGAACCTTTCTTGTTCCCCTCGAACTCGCGGGGGTTAGGGGGGATCATCATGGGCTGAAATTTTTACAGGAGTATTGTATAAAACTGTCTATAAACTTGTTTGAGCCAAACTTATTACTATTGGAATTAATTTGAGTAAACTAGTCAATGTTACTATAAGTAAAGGCAAAAATGCTAGGATATTTAAGTAGGTTAAGTTATGGCGAATAAGTTGTCACAGATAGATGGTTATGATGACTTTTTGCGGGAAATAAAAGAACGTGTTCGGGGCGCCCAAATTAGGGCATCATTGTCTGTTAACCGCGAGTTAGTATTACTTTACTGGCAAATTGGGCGCGAAATTTTGACACGACAGCAACAGCAGGGATGGGGGGCAAAAGTCATTGAACATCTTGCAAGAGATTTAAAAGAGGCTTTTCCTGAAATGAAGGTTTCTCAGCACGTAACCTTAAATATATGCGCGCGTTTGCTGAAGTCTACTTAGATGAACAATTTGTGCAGCAGGCTGCTGCACAAATTCCTTGGTTCCATAACTGTGTCATTTTAGATAAGGTAAAAAATAATGTTGAACGTGAATGGTATATTAAAAAAACTATAGAAAATGGTTGGAGTAGAAATATTTTGACCATGCAGATTGAAAATAGACTTTTTGAACGTCAAGGAAAAGCAGTTACTAACTTTAATACGACTTTACCAACTTCTCAATCAGACCTTGCCAGAGAAACTTTAAAAGACCCTTATATATTTGACTTTTTAAGCTTAGGAGAAGAAGTTCAAGAAAGGGAAGTAGAAAAACAACTTGTCGAACATATTACCAAATTTCTTTTAGAGCTAGGTGTTGGGTTTGCTTTTGTAGGGAAACAGTATCCTTTAAAAGTCGGTGCCGAGAATTTTTATATTGACTTGCTTTTTTACCATGTAAAACTACATTGCTATGTTGTGATTGAACTCAAAGCGGGCAAATTTCAACCGGAGTACACAGGAAAGATAAATTTTTATCTCTCGGCGGTAGATGATTTACTCAAATCTTCCGTGGATAATCCTTCAATTGGTTTAATATTATGTGCAAGTAAAGATAATGTGATTGCTGAGTATGCGTTACGTGATGTAAACAAACCAATTGGCATTGCCGAGTGGCAAACTCAACTTACTAAGTCGCTACCAAAAGAGTTACAAACAAATTTACCAACTATTGAGCAGTTAGAAGCAGAATTAGACTCGGTTTCTATAGAAATTGAAGATTAAGCATGTTATTATTACCACACTAGCCTCATATCTAAAACAAAACCTGGTAGTACATCTTCTCCTGATAATGTTGCAGGAGAATCTAGTATTTCTACTTCTTGTCCCAAGCGATAAATTTCTACACGACGATTTTTTCTATCTATTAACCAACCTAATCTAACTTTTGCTGCTATATATTAGCGCATTTTCGTAGAGACGCGATTTAATCGCGTCTCTACAACGCTCAAACTATCAGATGGGGACATTAACTCCAATACAAAGTCAGGAGCAATGGGGGGAAATTTTTCTCGTTGAGAAGGTGTAAGCGCATTCCATCTGTCTATTTGTATCCATGATACATCGGGGGAACGGTCGGGACCATTGGGGAGTTTAAAGCAAGTTGAAGAGTCAAATACTTCTCCTAGTTGAGTTTGACGGTTCCAAATTACAAAATCCGCAATCACCGATGCATTGCGTTTAAGAGTTTCTCCTCCTGTTGGTGGCGCCACTATTAGTTGTCCCCATTGATTACGTTCAAATTTGAGTTCAGGATTATCCCGACACAGTTGATAAAATTGGTCATCTGTAAGCTTGACTACATTATTAAAGTTGATGGTAATGGCAGTCATGGCATTTGTGTAATAGCTTGGTCTAATTTTAGCGTAAAGTCGTTAGTTAACGGGTACTGAGGGCGCCCATTCCATTTAATCGAAGAAACTACTCTTGACGCTGACAATGCAATTGCATTACCATAATTTGTGAAATCTGGCTGACAAACTTGAAAGTATTTATGGCGCTTAGATTTAATTAATGATTTATAACAAGAAATTGACCCGCAAAAAATGTGGTTACGCTCGTCGGTGCCAAGGCATAAGTCTTGGCACCGATTATAACCGCTCTCAAACAGGCAAACTTTTCCTGCTGCTACTGATAATCCGGCAATACACATAATCACTCATTGCTTTGGTCTGGTTTGAGATTAACTTTTTGCTCTCGCATCCTATCTATAATCTGTTTTTCTGCCACTTCTAAGTGAGCAAGTCCTAATAGTGTTTCTTGTTTCTTTTTTTGCACTATCTCTAAGTTACGAAGGAGGTATTGACCACTTAAATAATAATTGCCTAATCGCAGCACTTCCTCATCTGATACTTCTTTTCCAGCGAAAGCATTACCTTCAAGCTCTTCTACTTTTTCAATCCAGGCATGTGCTTGTTCAGGTGTCATGTCTATCTTCTCCAACGCAATTGATGTGCTTCTAAAAATTGTAGCGCTTTTTCTCTTGTAAGTATCATCTCTCTAGAGCCATCTGGGTTCTCTTCAAACCCAATACTGCTATAAAATTCTATGGCTGCTGGTATAGCTGCTACTTTGAGTATTCCACTCATTTCATTAGGAGGAGATGTAGTTATAGGTTATAGTAAAAACAAATATCTTGGAAATAATATCGGATGTAAGTTTATGAGTCTCAAAACTACAGCTAAAATTGCAGACTTGTACCGAGTTCCAGATAACGGAAAAGCTGAGTTGGTAAATGGAGAAATTGTAGTTATGGCAGCAACCGGGTTTCTACCTGGATTTGCTGGGGGGGAAATCTACAGTAGCTTGCGTGACTATGGATTTGCAACTCGGCGTGGTTATGGATTACCGGATAATGTGGGATACATTGTTAATTTGCCAGTTCGCCCAAAAGTCAGTGTTTGGTGGGAATCAGCTAATGGTTGGCAGGAATTTACTACAAATCTACCCAAACGTGAGTCTTTTAGTCCCGATGCTGCATTTTTTGCAGGAACGCTTCCGGAAAACCTGGGGAAATTTTTAGAAGGGGCGCCAATTTTTGCAGCAGAAGTAAGAAGCGAAAGTGATTATGGCGAAAAAGCTGAGAAGGAGATGGCTAAAAAGCGGGTAGATTACTTTGATGCAGGAACGTTAGTAGTGTGGGATGTAGATGTTCTTAAAGGGGAATTAATAAAAGCTTATCAGTCGAGCGATCCGCGTAATCCTATTATTTATCGACGGGGAGAAATTGCGGAAGCCCCCCTTGCTTTGCCAGGTTGGAGGTTAGAAGTTGATAGACTTTTTCCACCAATTTGGCTATGAGGAAAAATATGCTTTTGGTGTTTGACCTGTCCACCGTTTGAAAGCGCGATGAAAAGCACTTGGTTCAGAAAAACCCAGTATAAAAGCAACATCATGAATTGATGTATCAGGTTTTTTAAGATACCGCAGCGCTAATTCCTTGCGTGTGTTGTCTAAAATTTGTTGATATGAAGTCCCTTCACTTTGAAGCTCTCGTTGTAAATTGCGAACGCTTATAGTTAAATTACGTGCGATTAATTCGATTGATGGTACTTCTCCCTTCAGATTATGCGTTATTTCTCGAACCACTTGGTAGCTATAGGTATTTTCCTGGCTAAGATTAGACAGCATTGCCTGAGCATGTTGCTCAAAAGCTGAAAGTAGCTTCAGATTGGCAGAAATAACTGACCACTCCAAACAAGTAGCGTCAAAAACTAGTCGATTTTTTGATTGGGAGAAATAAACAGGCGCCTCAAAAATGCGTTGATGTTCGGATATATTATCGGGACGGGGGTATTGAAACCAAACTTCGTAGGGACAAAGAGATTTACCTGTAAGTGTTTTAGCAGCAGTCAGCAAGGTTGAAAAACTTACTTCGATTGGTTGCCGAGGTTCTTCGACTAAATAGTTTTTTAGATGATTTACTATTTCCCACTCGCAAAGTACTTGTCCTCGTGAAACAGTGTAATGCATTGACACACCTTGGCTGAACAAGCACATATAGCGAGAAAGCTTATCAAGCACCTGTCCGAACGTTTGGCAGTTAAATAATACGTAGCCAACAATGCCAATTACTGACAGGTTGAATTTCTCTCCCATATGTAAACCAATATCTGAGTCACCTGTCTGCTTAACAATTTCGTGCCACAGAGCTAGACTGGTTTCCCCAGAAACATAACTATCTGGCATCGTCAACAAACGAGGGTCAATACCAACAGCAGCACACAAGCGGTTAGTATCAATGCCATGTACTGCTGCTGCGTATTGTACAGAGTTCCGAATCAAAGATATAGAGAAGGTTGCCTCTTTCATCTCCCCTCAAGCATTTTTCAAAATGGCACATCGAGTCAATTTTATGGCGCCATCGGTCAACTTCTAATTAAAACAACCGAATATCTTTAAGTTATTGGAACTGCAACAACATCAACAACTTACACAGATAGGAGTTTTACAACCATGATGAGTTTTTTGCAACAGTTATTGAACATGTACCAGTTTTAGAAACGGCGCCTATTGGGTTTATGTTATGGGAAATTTGGCTAATTGTTGTTGGTGTTTTCTTGCTGCAAAAAAATGCAGGGCGCCGAGTTGTAGCATAGGCGTCTCGCCTGTGCAGTGATTACAAGTAATTAATTTTACCACAGAGACGCAGAGGACTACTAGAGTTGAGGTAGCAATTCTTTTTATAAGAGTGTTTTTAACCAATAATTTTCTAATGCTTTGTTAATTGTTTCTCTTGAATATTCGTCCTTTAGAGAACAATATTCGAGATATGAAACGATTGCTTGTCTTTCCTCTTGGTTAAAATGTGAAAACTTTCTTGTTGCTATTTCATACCAATTAAAGTTATCTTCCCTCTCAAATTCCTCGTCAACTAACCCGTATGTTAGATGGAACACTGCGTCAGCATTAGACCAAGCTCCTTCGATTTCAGGTATGATTAAATCGGCAATCAGGAAGGCACTTAGAAAGTATCTAAATCCTTCATCAGTGAAAAAGCTTAAAGCTGCGGAGTTTACAGCAAGAAAATCCGGGTGAAGCGTTTTCCAATTTAATCCTCGAAACTCCATTGCATACTCCGCAGGCTCATCACCCAAATCTGAACCGCAAAGGCTATTATCTCCCGGATATGGAGTTTTTTCAAAAGCTACGTTGATTTGCTGTTGAAGTTCTCTTACTTGTGGGTCTTTGGAAAGTGGATACTGGTAATTATGGAGACTTCGATAAAACTCTTCACTTTTTGCTTGAGCCGGATGTGTTTGTTTATTCCAACCCCATCTCAAAGCCTGCGCGCTCAAAAATTTTAATTGAGGCAGCGTGTCAAATACTAGCCCTAAAAACGAGCAAACTGCTTTATACTGTTCTGAGGTAAACAGCGAGGTCTGATACTCAAAGTCTTCATCTTTACCACAATAATATAAACTATGAAAGCTAGGATTTAAACTAAAAACTGTTGAATGAATAAGGTCGTTATCTTCTGAAAAATTAGAAAGGCATTTAGTTAATAGAGACGGTAGATAATAACGATAACCCTCAGCGCTTAAATAACAAAACGAAGACCATTCTTCCACCAAAAATTATTGTTCGAGACTCAACCAGTTTTTACCGACAAGCTTTTGTCCTATTTCCTGTTCCTCCTCCCAATCACCTGTAGATGGTCTTAATAAATTTGCCAGCTTTGGTACTTCTAGCCAAGAAAATGCATCAATTATTTCTTGTTCAACTTTATCAATCATCTTTTTACCCCATGCACCTCGAAACAGTATTCCAATTGCTACAACCGCAACCAGCATAATTCCGCACTTTTATTTAACATTTCTAGTT
Source organism: Dulcicalothrix desertica PCC 7102 (assembly GCF_003991905.1). Classification (GTDB taxonomy): domain Bacteria; phylum Cyanobacteriota; class Cyanobacteriia; order Cyanobacteriales; family Nostocaceae; genus Dulcicalothrix; species Dulcicalothrix desertica. The sequence continues at coordinate 13,266 of NZ_RSCL01000007.1, forward strand.
TTTTGAATTGGCGCCAGTATCGTTGTAACAAGCAGTACGCTCATAAAAGGCGCCCACTACTTAGTTTTATCAAGCGAGTTAATCTGCCCGTAGCATTTCAACAAAACGACGAGAAGAGTGTGCCTTCATTAACCAATATAATTAGACTTAATATTAACAACCCATTCTTTCAATCGATAAAGTTCTTCTTGATCTTCCATCTTAATTAGTTCTTTATTCGCTTCGCAGTAACGAATAATTTCATCAATTGCATCTAATGGTAAATCAAAGTTCTCTGCTGCTTCTTCGCTGTTTAGTTCGTTTTCTAGCATATCTTGCCAAACTACAGATGCTAAAAGGCACCGTCCTTTCACATGAAGCTGTCGTCTCCAAGGATGGGGACGGGATACTAAATATTTCCAAGTTGGCTGTGGTTCCCCTTCTAATTCAGGTACGACCAGATGAATTTGCTTGTTGGGCGTTGCAATTCTAACTTGGTAGCCTTGTTGCAGATAATTGTGGAGAACCGTTACCACCGATATTGAACGTAAAATTGTTTCTTTTGCAGTAGTCAGTCCCATCGCTTGCCGCAACCACTCTATTTGCTCTTCTTGTTCAGGTGACACATTAAAATGTAGTTGTTTTGTTTCTCCTGCTTGGCTCATCGGCGTTCAATACTGCTCGGTTAAGAAAATTCGATAAAACCATAAACCTTGTAGAGACGCGATTAATCGCGTCTCTACGTGCCCGGAATCAACGCAAAAAATCCTTAACCGAGCAGTATTGCATCGGCGTTAGAGTTATACAAGTATATTATGAGTATACTTTACTTATCCAATTCATATTAATTTCTTGAAAAGTAGCTTCTAATAAAACTTGGTAGCTATGGCAAGTACTGTTAAATAGGGGCATATGTGAAAGATAAATTGTTTTTTCTCCAATTATCCTCATGCCGTGAATGCACTGGGGCGTTTGAGCATATGCGGGAAGTGTTGAGAATAAAATTCCAGCAATAGTAAATACTAAAATACTAAGTAGTTTTACTATTTGGGATATTGGTTGTTTCATAAAATATATTTTTCTTTTGGTATGATTACAATTTTGTATTCGCCCCCCGCTAGGTAACTCCGAAGGGCAAATATTTAAGTCCGAGCTATCTCACTAGATAAAAATACTTGAGCCAGGAAAAAGCTCTCCTTCTACGACTGGTGGTACTAGAAAAATTCCTCCAGCGCGCACCGTTAAAAACCTATCCATTCCAGGTAGGGGTTTATCGGGGTCGCCACCGAAATTTGTTCTGCCCAACCACTTATCTTGCGTCAATATGCGGAATAAACGTTCGGGAGTATCTTGGAAGCTTACAAAGTTCAACCCAGTCCGAAAACTAGGGGCACTATCTGTAGGTTCGAGGAATTCATAACCCTGCCGAAACACCCGCGATGAATTACGATCGCTGACTGGTGTAACGTGCTGATTGGCTCGCTGGACGTGGCTTTGCTTTAAGCTTAATGCGTTGACATTTGGAGGTTCTTTAAAGTCTTCAAAAGCTCGATTGCTAAAATCGGATGCTTGCCCAGTAAAAGGACAGCCCGTTCTCACTGTGAGGTTGTTTTGGCTATCGAGGGATTCTATAGGGCAGCCAGTCAGCTTATCCCGACCGACCAAAAGTTCTTGTTGCCCTCGTTCTAGTGCCTGCCAAATGCTTAAATCGATTCCCAGACGGACAAATGCTAAATAAGTACCTCCCTCTATCCATTTTTCTTCTGGTAAGGGACTGCGTTTAATAGTAATTGCTCCTTCGCGTTCGGAGCTTTTCATATTAGAAATGCCATCGTGGAAATCAATCCAACTGCGTTTGTCATCGCGTTGAAATCCGCTGTAAAAGCCCGTGATTAGCAATGGCGCGCTTTCGGTTGTTGGGTCGGTCATGCCAGAAAGAACTTTCCAAGTTTCGACGATGGCACGGTCAACAGCAAGCTGGGTTTCAGCAATAAATTGAACGGTAATTTCTTCGGTGGCGGAATTAATTTTAACATCCGCAGCATATTTAAGACCCGAACCAATTAGGAAGGAACCGCCTCCCGCAGGTAGAGGTGAACGGAATAAGCCAAAGTCTTGAAGGTGGTTTGGTAATGTACGCCGCACTTCGGGGAGTTTAAAGGTATTGGCGCCGTAACCAACTAAAACCGTTAAATCGCCACTAGGGACTTCTTGGTTGGGTAGGTCGCGCACTTTACCACTTTTGAGTTCTTGGTACATCTGCCACAACTGGGCAAACGCTTCTCCAACTTGGCGAGCATTTTGACCCGATGCAGCTCTTAGGAATAGGATGTTAAAAAACTTACCTGGTCGCACTCCCGGAGCATGATAGATTCCTTCTTGGAGTTTCACTAGCTTTCCCTCCGAAATCCCATTGTTCTGGGCGCCACGCGAACCATTTGCAGAGCATTATCAAATTCTTCTTTAAGGTTCCTAATAATTTCACACACTTCAGCTTGCTGGCAATCAATTGATTCGCTGCTGGCAGTAAGGACGACATATTCATCATCAGCTACAGGGGTGGGTTTTCCTGCAATAACTAATGGTCCTACTTCAATTTGCTGCACAACCTGAAAACCACCGATCACGGGTTCTTCTCTAGAACCGACAACTAAGGTAATATCATCCAAAAATGCCTCATCCGAGTCACTAGGACCAAATTCAAGATGCTGGAACATGCCCTCCTCAGAACCTCGGCTCCAGCGCACCCACTCAGAGGGAATAGTATCTCCTTCAAACAAAAATACATCTTTGGTGAAAGAACGAATGTACATCCCTAAAGGATTAGCAAAAGCAACAGTTTGACCATTAAACGCTGCACCTAACGCACCCATTGCTGCTGCCGGGTCTGCATGGCGACAAGCTAACTGTTCTACACTAAATTGACGGAAAAGCTGTTCGCGCGTTGCTTTTTCCAAACCGTTATCAGTGCGATTAGCGTAGGGTTTTGCACCAAACATTACAATGTACAGCAGGTCATCCAGTCCGTTGATTGGATGAGTCATAAACAGTGCATTTTCGGTATTTATCTTGCCCGTCGGTTGTCTGGGTACATTAGCTTCCACCATCTTGTTATCATTACCGTGACCTGCAACCAATGTTGAAAATGCAATCTCTCTTTCGTCTTCACTTAAACTTTCGGGGTCGCTAACTCCATACAAGTCTTCCCAACCTGGCTCAAATCCAAGAATGCTTTGTGCCATAGAACGCAGAGTTTGGGGGTCATGCTTGGCAATGCAAACCCAGTATTCCCGAAGTTCGGTTGTAATTTGAACTCTTTTCGGACGCATCCGACCTGTAGCATCAGCCCGTTCAATAACCCGATATTCGCAGTATTCATTGTGTAAAACATGCCTACCACGAGAACCCCAATCAGATAATTTCTGCCCAACATCTGACCCCAAACAAAAAGCAGGTTCTGCCGGGTCACCAAACCACTGAATTGCAGCTAAAACTGATTCGCTCAAGCTTTTAGGGTCGAGACTAAAAAAGCGACTGCCTAAATCAGCTTGTAAATTGTTGTAAGCTGCTTGAATTGCCTCATTCCATTTTTGGACAAGTTCAAGACTAAGTATATCCGCGCGACCTGGAACGTCGTAAACCATTGCTATATATCTCCTTTTAAATGCAAATAATTACAATGCCATACACTCAGATAATCGTGCATTCCGCAAGAAGAATGCAATTTTTTAGATTATCTTTTTTCTAAGTATTGAATCAGATGCTTTTACATACATTCCGGAAAAGCAGAGGAAATAACATTTTTAGTCAGCATTCACAACTGTTTTTATAACTTGCTTGAAAGCATCCCATATAATTTCCTCCTATAACTAAAAAAACTTGATTTGTCACCCTTGCTTATTTATCTTGTTAACTTTTAGCACTTATGCGGGTTTGCATTTAAATTTACATTTGTTTACAAATTAGATTATGATAGATAAAAATCTATGGTTCAGAGCTTCTTACTGTTTTTAGCTAACGTAAAAGTCCACTCTTGTTCAACTGCTCAGTTAACCCATTCCATTTATCAAGTAGATTTGCAAACTCTTGAACCACACCACTCAGCCCTCTCAGAAGGTTTCCAATATTAAACAAAGCTACCTCAGCTTGACTTGCACTTTTTTGGTTAACGGCACTGTTTAATTGTCCAACTTCTCTTTTTAAAGTTACTTTATCACTGTTAGAAATTCTTAAATCAGACCGCCTTATAACATTTTCTACTTCAAGCGTAAAAGGCATGACGTATGCTTTCATTCCAATACTTAACAAGCCGTCAAGTGTCGTATTTTGAAACATTCGTTTACGTCTTTTACATTCTTCATAAAGCTCAGTATTTATAGCTTGCAATTCTTTGAGCAATTGCTCATACTTTGCTTTATCGCTAGCGCTAATCTCAACTTGCTTTTGTTTTTTGGGAAACATATTTCCTACAATTCCCGCAGAAAGCACTCCAACACCCAGTATGCCCCACCCAACAGGACCAGCCAATAATAATCCAATACCACCTGCCCCTGCACCAATGCCAGATGCGGCTCCCAATCCCATCATAACTCCAACTCCAGTTGCAGTACCAGCTACCGAACCTAAAGTTCCCACTTCTTCCGTAACATTTCCTGAACTTACCTGAATCTCAGAAATCTGCTTAACAAGCGTTTCGATGATTTGAGCATAATTTTTACTGAAAAATTTGGGAGAAAACATTTGCAAAGCAAACAGAGGACTTCCCCACTCTGACCACTTTTCTACACATTCATATACTTGAATTGCAGCGCTTCGCTTGTCACCTTGTAGATTAAAGTAATGAAAACTACCATAATAGCCAAAAGCAATCAATATTTTATTGTCAATTTCACCAGAGGTTCCGTGTGTATTCTCATTAGGGTTAAGCTCTATAAGAACACTAAATTTTTGACGTGCTAGTTGAAATTCGCTATCTCGAATCTTTGTAACACCTGAATTTATACCATCAATCAGATGGCGCATTCCTGCTCTTGCATTCCTCAAAACTTGCTCATCTATTTTTTGACCAAGGCTTTGTAAACTATCTTGAACTTCATCAAGTTTCTCTAAAATCTTTTCTTGGTTTTTTAATACTGTTTCATTTTGTGACTTCATATTAGTAAAAGTAGAAATCACCAAATTGGCTAACTCCAATTCCATTCCTTGCATCATATAATAAAGCTAAAAGTTCTAATAACCTGAGAAAGTATTTTGTTCAGACTAAGGACTATTTTTAGGTTTTTCTTGCTCTTTGCAAAAGTTATTAACTTTGTTTTCGCCATCATTTATTTTTGCATTTGGACTTTTCTTCATTTCTACTCCTTGCAATGTTATTGATTCCAAAGTACTTTCTCTCATTTCCAGTGGGTCGCTATCAGGGTTAATGGGAGCGGGAGTAAGAACAGACTCACTACCTGCTAATGTTGGAGTTACTAGTTGAAAACCAGGAGGAACCTCATACTTGTAAATACCTTTGGGTATAAATTTGATAATTTTATTATCATTAGCATTTATAGTTAAAACAGTTTGTTTTTCTTCTGGAACTGGCAATCTTTTGCTATCGCACACTTTTCTTAAGCTAAAACTACGAAATTGACTATTGCTGGAAGTAAATGTCCATTCTAATAAGGTCAAGTCCTTCAAAAGCTCTCCGCTGGCTTTCCCCCAGTTGCCACCAATTTCTTTATCTCTAAGATTAATTGTGTTAGTAACTTTTTTACTTCCTGTGAGACGTGATAAATCAACAGAAATTAAGCCTGCAAGGTGGACTTCTGTGTCTTTCTTACCCTGGACAGCAAGACCACCAGCAGATAATGTAAATATTGATGCTTGTAAGCTAGGTCCAATAAAAAGGCTAGTTTGATCACCTAATCCTGCACCAAATAAAAATCCAGCAGAAGCATCACCAAAATTAGTTATTTCGCTGTTCACCCCAACTAAAGGAGAAATTTCACCTCCACCAAAATCTATAACTCCTCCACTGACGATACTGATATTTTTACTACCTCCAAGCAAACCTTGACTAACAACTTCTCCTAGCTTTTTAGAGCCACCAGCAAATGTTAAAATTCCTTCTAGTTTATTAGATGCATCTTCTTGATTTAACTTATTTATTAAGTCTTCTTTTCTTGGCTCAAGTGCTATATTTGTTTCCTCAGAAAAGGAAATATAGCGTACATCATCCAACAAACCAATATTTTTATCGCTCTGTTTAAAACTAATTCCAGCTTCTAGATTTACTTTTGTTGCCTCTGAAACTTGAGTTGGAAAGAAAATCTCAAATGGTTCTACTACAGCTTTAACAGCAAAACGATAAAGTGTAACTTTCGGCTGTTGCTTAACAACAAATTTGTAAACGTTAATCTGCCAATTTATTTTTTTATCCGAGATACGTGGTAATTGTGATGATGTACCTAAACTATCTGATTTTACTTCAAGTGAGTAAGATATACCATTGCTTTCAAGTAATGTCGCAAGTATGTTTCTATCTCTTACCACTGCAAGGTAATCTGATGCTTCGATTGATTTTGCTCTTAATAAATCTTGAATAATCGGATTTTGAAGATTCCAAAGCTGTCTAAAATTACTGTCAGAGTTTCTGATATTCTTTAAGTCTGCTACTCCCAGAGCTTGTTTTAATATATTTTGTTCTGTTGCAGAAATTTTTGTCAGCCATTTACCATTTGCTAAATCTTCATTACGAATCTTAATTGGAACGGGTGAATAACCATATTTTCTTGCAGATTCAATTATACTTTTATCCGTGGGCAACGGTTCCCATTCTAATTGAATCTTGCTACGCGCTCTATCGTTAATAAAACTAATCATTCCATCAGTAAATCCAATTCTAATAGCGCGCGCAGTCTGTGCTTCAATCGATGGTTTTTCTTCTTGATTTTTTTGCTGTAACGTTCCAGAAGTTTCTCCTGAACTATCGCTACTTTGAGCTAATGTTATTGAAGATTGTGTAATCAGTAGTGAGGAGCAAATGATTGAGATGATAATTTGACGTAATAGCATCAATTTACTGATATTTGATTAAATTACTATATTAGGTGTGCTGGAAAGACAAGAGCTTGAGTAGTACCTTCTCTTTTATTATCATCTGTGATAATTAACATACCTAATAATTTATCTGAGCTATTTAATACCACTGCTGCTCCATGCGCCCTATCAAGCAACCTCTGCTTAAACTTCACTGTGTAAGCTTGAATTTGCAAGCCAGGTTTCAAATATGCATAATTTTCTACTGTCTTTTCAACACTTCCTGATATTTTTACTCCATCAATCGTTATACTAACACTATCGCCGATACTCACCTCTGAAGGATTAGCAAATTCGCGAGAAGATGGAACAGTTAGTAAACCTTCAGCTAGTTCAATAAATACAACTGGTTTAAAATCTATTGAAGTGAAAGGCGCCTCAAAACTCTTGATGGTACCAATTTTAGCTCCACTAGTATTTCTAACAGCAGCACCTACTAAGTCACCCAAAGAGTCAACTTGATTAAACTTAACTACACTATCGTCACCAAATTCAAAAATACAAATATCTATTGGCGCCACTAAATCACCGTTCTTTTCTCCATAAATTTCACGGCTAGGACTTCTTCCAACACCATTAAAGTCTGGACGAAATATTCCCATAAAACTCTCCTTTTAACTATATCAATGACGTAAAAACATTACATTTCAACTTTTGCGGCTTCTGTCTGGAGTTGGAATAAACAAACTTCAATATTATGTAATTCTTCGAGGCTTTCAACATGCCTGACATCAAGCAGTAAATTACCGGCTTGAGCTTGTAGAAGGCGATAACTACCAGCCCTTTGTTTGACAGGGAATGCATTATTCAATGATTGAATTGCAACAATAACTCCTCCAATAATATTTGTGATGATTCTCCTGTCATTCTCCTTGACTGTATTTACATTACTTAAGATAGTAATAAATAAAGTCAGAATAATTGTTGTAATCGTCAAGCCTGCATCCCAATTTCGATTAACTCGTTTTAGTCGAGTCATTTCATTGGTTAGTACTTCAATTTGCTTCTCTATATTTTCTCTTTGTTCGTGAATAGGACTTTGAAGTTGCATATTTTTTTAATTCAATCGTCTAGATTGTGAGTTTCGTTTACTTTCTTGCATACTTATTCGGACGAAATCAGAAGTTTATGCAGGTTAGCAGTCAAATTTATATTGATTTACAAAAACCACTGTGATAGATGAAAGCCTGATACAAACCTATACAACAATCTAGAGAATTTGCTCGTTGCAAATCACCTAATGTGCATTAGTAACAGCATTAGTATTTAGCGTTAGTAAGGTTTACAATACAATATGTTTCAGGTTAATGGAGTACATTTGAACGGACGAGATGCCCATCCCACAATGAAAAAGCTCGCCTTTGACAAGCGCGAGCTAACTTATTGCTATGATGGCAAAGCCATGTTTATTTCATGAGATAAATCACAAGTTTTCCAGAAAACACACAATATACAAAGACGCAACACGCAGGAGCCTCTACACGATACCTCTAGCAAGATTGAAAGGACTACCAGATGTAATTGCCTGTTGCTGGAGGTCAAGGACTGAGGGAACGGTTAGTCCTGTCTCAACTCCCGAAGTCATCAGCCCAGCGAGGAGACTACGACTTGCGGCGCCATTGGGTTGTAACATCCCTAAACTTTCTGCATCAACAAATGAGTTGCGGGTGATAGAACTAACTTCTACCCACTTGAGGCTAGCAAGTAAGTCCCCAGTGGAAGCAATAGCGATATGGGTGGAGAACTCATTGCCCTGTTGGTTTTGGGTGATAGATAGCTGGTCGTAGCTTAGACCACCTATGAGACCAAGGCGATCGTGGCTTTGGAATTGATTAATTGTGGTTGACCCAGTACCGCTCGAAAGAACGAATAAATCGCGACCGCTGCCACTATAAACCAAGTTATCGTCGGCGCCTGCCGCAATTAAGTTGTTACCTTCTGCGGCGTATATAATATCATCGCCTGCACCTGTAAATATCCAATCGCTGCCGGAACCTGCGTAAACAATATCATTACCGGAACCTGTGCCAATTAGATTGTTACCTTCTGCAGCGTAGATTAGGTTGCGACCATTACCTGCATCAATTAAATCGTTACTGGCGCCAGCATAAATAGTGTCATCTCCAAAGCCTGTAAAGATTTCATTTAGACCTTCGCCTGCGTAAACTTGGTTGTTGCCATTGCCTGCATTAATGATGTCACGGCTGGCGCCTGTATAGATGATATCGTTACCTTCCCCTGAAGTAATTTGGTTAAATCCTTCCCCAGCAAAAATTTTGTTGATACCATCTCCTGCGTTAATAGTGTCAAAACCGGCGCCTGCGTAGATAACATCCGAACCAGAACCTGCGGTAACTAGGTTATTACCTTCGCCTGCATAGAAAGTGTTGTTTCCTTCCAAATCTTTCAGGGTATCGTCACCAAGACCGGCATCGAGAGAATCATCACCGAAACCGCCTTCGAGGATATCGTTACCAAGGTCGCCAACCAAAGTGTCTTTTTCAAAACCACCTCGAAGAATATCGTTACCGTCACCACCCCAAAGTGTATCTTCCCCGGCGCCGCCATCTAAAGTATCATCCCCTGCCCGACCTTCGAGAGTATCGTTTCCTGCTAAACCTGTGAGGATATTGGCGCCGTTATCACCGATGAGGAAGTCGTTATAGGGTGAGCCTTCAAGGTTTTCAATCGAAATAAATTTATCACCTGTGGCATCCCCTTGCCAACCCGTGCCTTCAGCCAAACTAGCTGCAACACCAAATGTCGCGGTAATGTAAGAGGCGGTATCATTGCCGACGCCACCGTTGAGGATATCAGAAGGCCAGCCTGAGCCGGCGCCACCAACAAGATAATCATCGCCATCGGTTCCAGTCAGTATATCGTTGCCAGAACTTCCCTGAATTGGGCTGAGATTAATTACCTGTAAGTTGAAGCTATCTTCAGCCGTTGCCCCTTTGGTATCTGTAGCAATGACCTTTAACTGGAGAGTCCCTAACTCTTTTTTGGTGGGAGTACCATTAAAGGTACGGCTATTAGGATCGAAGCTTAACCAAGCAGGGAGAGGTGTACCATCATCAAGCGTAGCAGTATAGATGAGAGTATCACCTGCATCCGCATCGTTGAAAGTGGTGATAGGAATTTGGAGGGTGAACGAGATGCCTTGAGTAGCAATTTGGTCAGTGATGGGAGTGACTAAATTGGGAGGGGTATTGGTACTGGCTAGAGCTATTGAGATGGTTGTTTCAGCAGTTTTAACGCTGTCATCAGCAACTACGGTAAGGTTAAATTGAGTGCCAGTAGTCGCCATCAGTAGGTCATCTGGATCGTTAACAAAAATTCCGCCGTTTAAGTCAATGCCGAAGGGTTGATCTCCATTGCCATTCAAATCATCGTTACCGGAAGCGATAGAGTAGCCGACACTAATATCAGTAATGCCGCCATTACCATCATTAGCATCTAAGTTACCAACTACTGTACCGCGCTCTGCATTGGGGCTGACGACGAAAGATCCTGTTGATAAAAATATCGGCGCTTTATTAGTCTCAACGGTAATAACGAAGTCCTGATCGATAGTCTGTCCGTCTCCATCAGTAACAGAGATTACAATGGTAGCATTGCCAGTCAAACCGGTCACTGGAGAAATATTAAGGAGGCGAGTATGTTTATCGATTCCTGGCGTAAGCACTACATTTCCTGCAGGAAGAAGTTCCTCGTTATCAGAAGTGATATTGATAATTAACTGGTCTTGCGGTGTTTCAAAGTCATAGAGAGTAATTGGGAAGTCGGCAAGCTGTTCGCCTTCAGCAAGGAAAAAGTCGCTAAGTCCTCCTAACTGGGGTAAGAGAGTGACGGCACGGATAGCAGCAAGTGCCTGCTCACTCGTATTGGCAAAAGCTAAAATTTCAGTCTCAGTAAGCTGTCCTTGACCCAAGAGGTTAAGTGCATTGGCTTCTTCTCCGTTAGAAACTCGCTTCGCTTGGGTTACACGGTGCAGCAGGTCAAAGCCGTCGTCTGCTTCGTCGCTAAGAATCCGTTTCTTGATGGCTCCAGCAGCAAGGACTTGAGCCGCTTCATCAGCAACGCGGTCAATAACATTCAAGTCAATATTAAATGACAAGCCCTTTGCTTGCAGGACGGATTGAGCCTCAGTTGCAGTAGTACGTATAATCGTTTCAACTTGGTTAGCATCTTCCAAGTTAAGTTGGCTACTAACAATTAAATCTACCACTGCTGAATAAGCAGCAGCACTCAGAACGCTGTTAACTGCGGCTTCTTGTTCAGCAACTGTACTGCCACCTGCACCAGCAAGAAGATTTTGTACGCCTAAAACTGTGCTTTGAACCTTAGCGATCGCGAGAATAACGGCTCTGGCTTCGGGGTTAGCGTTGAGGGTTTCGTCAAGGTGGTCAAAGCCATATAGGTCAATGTCGGGCGAGATGCCAAATTCAGTTTGAACTATGCCTAAAGCCTCATCAACTGTCGCCCCCTCTGTCACAAGTTGCTGCATCAAAACCGTTAGAGGAGTAATGTTGCTTCCTGGTAAAGCTGCAAGTGTTGTCTGAAATGGTAAACCTGTTGTCGCATCAATGCCACCTTGAGAGCGAATTAGTCCGGTTGAAAGAACAAATCCCTTTGGAATTTCGAGGATATAAGTACCGTCTGATTGAGTGATTGTGTTGGGTTCTTTAGGATCGAAAATGCCATTATTATTAGTGTCAAACCAAATTGTCGAGCCTTCAATGGAACCGCCAAATAATCGTCCTACAGACTTAACACCTTGTTCAAGAGGCTTAGTAGCTTCTCTTGCAAGCCTTGCCGCTTCTTCCGCAGCTCTCTCTGGTGCTTTAATCGCTTGATTAGCAATACCTTCAGCAATCCCTTTAGCTCTGCCTTCAACTTCTTTTTTTATTTTTTCGATAATGTCGTCGAAGCTATCAAAACCGCTATTAACACCAAGATTTATATCAAACTCAGGTAAGCTTTTGCCAAACACTGATAATTTGATATCGTTGAGTCCTCCAGAAATACGACCGCTTTTATCAACGTCCAGGTCAGGTGAAACTCCAAAGCTTAGAGTATTAGTATTAAATCGCTTACCTAAAACGGTAAAGCCAAGGGCAGGAAGAGAAACATTCAGTTTACCGTTTAAATCAAATCCTTTTGAATTTAATTTAACAAATAAATCGGATGAAGCAGAACCAAATGGAGTATTAAAGTTATTCTTAGCACCGAAGCCTAGACTATTTTTACTGCCACTAACAGAAACATTTGATAAATTTTTACCAAGGAGAGAAATATTACCGTTACCAGAAAGAGCAAAATTATTTATGTTGGAACCAATGGTAACAGTAGAGTTAATGTTTCCCTGTAAAACTTTTGGAATACCCAGAGACAAGCTACCCGTTGCAGTCAGTGCATTACGGTTTCCACTAAAGCTAGCGTTAGCGATAGGATAACTGAAAATGGATAAACCGCCACTTCCTGATAAGCTAAAATCACTATTTCCTATTGCAACATTAGCATTCACTCCTCCTGTTAAGACACCAGGAATACCAGGAAAATCTAATCTGCCAGTTGCTGAAATGCCATTACGATTTCCGCTAAAGTTGACGTTAGCAAGCGGGTTATTGAAAATAGATAAGTTACCGCTTCCTGTTAACGCAAAATCATTATTCCCTATTGCAACATTAGCATTCACTCCTCCTGTTAAGACACCAGGAATACCAGGAAAATCTAATCTGCCAGTTGCTGAAATGCCATTACGATTTCCACTAAAGTTGACGTTAGCAAGTGATTGATTAAATATAGATAAGCTGCCGCTTCCTGTCAAAGCAAAATCATTGAGATTTGTTCCAAGCGTAATAGTAGCATTAGCACTGCCTTGAAGAACACCAGGAATTCCGAGCAAGTTGAGATTTCCAGTGGCTGCGAAACGACTGCGATCGCCACTGACAGTTGCACCAATGATAGGATTACCAAAAACTGACGCATTAGCAGAACCACTAAACGTAAAATTTGACTTGGTAATGTTTGAGGCAGCAAAGTCAGTGTTTAGTTCTAATCCAGGTAAGGCAATCTTACCCTCAATATCTACCTTATCTAGTCCCACACTGAATTTTGCACTTGCTAACTCAGCACCGAAGAGCTTAACACGACCATCTCCAGAGATTAAAGGAGATGTATTTATTCCAACTTGGACATTTAAATTAAGCTCTGAATCATTTACTCCCTCAATAACAACAGCACCTAAACCGCCTAAATCAATTTTAGAAATCGCTAAACTGCCAGTAATTTCTGACAGATTTGTCTCTGCATTTAAAGAAAGTCTTCCTTTTACGCCGTAAGCGTCAACTTGTGCATTAATAGCAAAGCCTTCTTCTAAAGGAATTCCAGCAATGTCAGTCTTAAACGGAACAAACTGAATTGTGGGTTCATTCTTACCGTCCTTATTAAGATCCAAACCAGAAACTGTAACGTCTAAAATCGTGTCAAGCAAATCCAGAGTTTTATCAATGACTGGAATCTCATCGCCAACTTGCTTAAGCGCAAACGAGCCTACGGGCCCCACTAGCAGATCAACCAGGGTTAATGGTTCGTTAACCCTTAGAAACAGTGCAATATTTCTAAAGTTTGATCGATCAATGGAAAACGCAGCTTCAAGATCGTAGTTTCCGAAACGGGCATCGCCTAAAAAGCCAATATTATTAATGAAAGGAGGCGTATACGTTCCACCTACTTCAAAAGCTAGGTTGCGAATTTCTGAATCAGGAATGCCGAATGGGTTGACCCACGAACGACTATTAGTTTGTAAAGCGAAACCTGCCGTTAGTGTTGTTACTGGAAGAGGACTTAGCTTTAGGCTACCAGAAAGTAATAGAGTTGGCTCATTGTCTTGAAAAGGATCGTATCCTGATAATTCAAGGTTGCTTTCAAAACCGAAGTCTATTTGGGTTTCCGACTTAGCATCTAAAACCAGTTTTAAGTTTTTAAGTATAGCCTTCAGGTCACCCACAGAAGGCATACCAGGCAAAGGGAAAAGGGTAGCATTAAGGGGAACAACGGCGGCTAGACTAGCTCCCTCTGAACCCAAACCAGTTAGTACACCTAAACTTTTAATCCCTAACTGTTTGTTGATGAATTTTGAAATGTCATCCTGAGCAGATTCAAAGTCAATAGTGCCAATGAAATTAAATCCTTCAACAAGGGTAATTGTACTTAATCTGGGGTCTTCAATTCGTTTCGCTGCACTAGAAATAATTAGTTCAGGGTCTGATACCTTAAATAAATCTAGTATCGGTACCCCTTTTGCAAAGGAGGAAAAGTCAATAATGTCTGGTAATTCGTAGCTTAACTGGAAGTCTCCATCTTTATCGTAGATAATGTCAAATTCCTTTCCGTTAAGTTCAGCACCAAATCCTAACTCTGGTCCTGTTGCAACACTTAATTCGGGGTTTGCAAGCTTCAGCTTAAGGTCTTCTGAGCCAAAAAATGCTTTGTTAGCGGCTTTAATTGCTTTCTCAATAAAAGAGGGGGGATTTTTTAAAATATCGTTGACATCTACGGTAAAATCTAGTTCATCCTGATATTTTAGGGTAATGCTGTATTGTGATGAGGTATTCTCTTTGTCTTGAGGCTTTTGTGATAGAACAAACTCTAAATTATCCAGTTTGTTACCAATTGATCGCAGCGAATCCGTCACCTCATCAGGTAACTTACGCCCAAAGACATCCTCCATTAAATTTAGGGATTGATCGAAAGGCAGCCGAGAAACAGCAAGCTCAAAACTCCGCTTATTACCAGTACCTTCAATACGGATGCTGGGGTTACTGACCTTCAAAGGTAAAGAAATTGGTGTCCCCAAGTCTAATGCGTTAGCAAGCTGGTTAATCGGAGTACGAAGATCAAAATCACCATTGTAAGTAAGTTCTAATTTGTCTTTGCCAAAAGTTAATCCCAGGTTAGAAATTTCAGAAAGGATACTATTAATAAAGTTAGGTGCATTGAGTCCACTGAGTAAACTTCCTGCATCCGCTATAGCAAGACGGGGAATACTAAAGGCATAAGTGAAATCACCGCTATCATTTTTCTCAATTGCGACTTCAGGATTGTTAACTGCAAGTGTGTTATTAAAGGGACGATCCAACCCAAGGGTTTCTGTTAGTTTGTTTAGGGCTGAACCGACATTAATGTCTCCCAAATAGGTAAGGCGTAATTGGTCTTCGGCAAGGATGAGGTCTAAGTTTTGCGCTTCGTTGGTTAGATTTTTTTGAATTTCACTGGGAAGGATAGAATTTACTTGACTTGTGAGCCAAGTCTGAAGGCTAGCAATCGAAAGGCGAGGCACAATAAATTCAAAGCTAGGATCGTCACCGGGATTAAGAATTTTTAAAGCGGGATTCGCGATCCCAAGTTCTGCGGGCAGGGGATTACTCAAACCAAGTTTATCCGCAAGCTGGTTAATAATCCCTCTGATATTCAGATTACCACCGTAAGTAACTTGGACTGCATTGTCACTTAAGACTAAATCGAGATCCTGGGCTGTATTTGCTAGAGCTTTAATTGCGTTCTGCACAGCGTCAGGTAATGCAGAATCTAAAGCGTCAATTTGGGTCGTTAGCCAAGATTGAAGGCTATTGACGGGTATGGAAGTAACGGTCAACTCGTAGCGTGGATTAGTTGCTGGGTTGATTATGGTGATGCTAGGCGTGGCTACCGTCAGGTTAGGAAGCTTGAGGGTGTCGGCTAAATCCTTGACCCCTGGAGTCTTACCTAACAAGTTGTTCAAAGACTGGTTGTTGAGATACCCTAAACGCAGGCGATCGCGCTCCACCTGTAAATCTAGTGCTGGGACGTTAGCAACCAGTTCATCCACGGGTATTGGCTTTAAATTCGTTAGCAGTCCACGAATGCTTTCGGCGCCGAGAGCCGGAACAATAAGGTTAAACTCAGGTTGTTTAGCATCAAATCCTTCTACCTCAATCTGTGGTTTAGTAATTGTTCCTAGCAAATTTGCTAACTTCAGATTTGTAGCAATGGTCGCAAGATTTGGTAGTTTTTGCAGTAGGTTATTCGTGTTTAAATTCTCAGGGTAGGATAGTAGAAGCCGATCAGCTTCGATCCCCTTTAAAGTCACAGGTAAGAACAGACTACCTAATCGAGTTTCGAGGGTTGATTTTAACCCACTCGGCACAGAGCCAACCCGTTTGCCTACCGCAGCAACAAGCTCCTCCCAAGTTAGGAAGGTGTTATCACTTAGAACACTAACACTGACATCAGATAAGTTTAAGTTGTTATAACCGGGATCGGCACTAGTGATGGTTTGGCGAATGGCGCCGGAAACCAAATCGGCTGTAGCAAGCGCACCTTCAACACCTTTAACGGTTACTGTTTGAAGCTGATTCCAATTGCCTCGTGTAAAAGTAAGGGGCGCCATTGCCTCCAGTAGTCCCCCTGCTGAGGCAAAGTTAATTGTGACATCACTATAAGGTTCGCTGTTGAGACGAATTTGATAGGTGTTTGGTCGTTCGCCTTCACCTACTTGAAGAGAAGTTTTAGTGACCGTGACTCCAGCTACATCTGCTATATCAACAGGAATATCATTTAACTTTAAGCCATTATAACCTGCGTCATTAGTGGTTACACTTAGGCGAATGGGAGTTTTTTCTCTGATACTTCCTTGGGAAATACCATTATTAACCGCTACAACATTAATTGTCTGAGGTTCACTCCAATTTTTTGGGGTGAAGATAACGGGGGCGAGCGAGCTTATGGGGCTAGTGGTTAGAAACTCTATTTTGACATCGCTGGCAGGTTGACTACTGAGGGCAATTGTAAATTTGTCAGTCTGGCTTCCTTCCCTGACTTGGGTATTGCCGTCGCTGACTGTGACAACAATGTTAGCTGTGTCATTATCCAGCACGCTGACCGAAGCATTTTTAATGGCTAGGTTGTTAAAAGCTGGGTCATCACTTACAACTTTTTGAATAATTGTCCCTGTTCGATTGCCCGTTACCCGATTATCATCAACCGGACTCACTACAACGTTTTGAGGTTTGTTCCAGTCGTCTGGGGTAAAAGTAATCGGTGCGATCGCCTCAAACAAACTGTCTGGACTAAAATTAATTGTTACGTTGGCAGTTGGCTTAGTATCGAGAACCAGTGTGTAGGCAACAACTGCCCGTTCTCCTTCTTTAAGCTGAGTGGTTGGCGAGATTGTAACGGAAGCAACCTCATCTTCCAAAATTGTTGCTTCGACATTACGAACTTCAATGTTTTGGTAGTCGGGATCGCCACTCTTAACCTGGTGAGTAATGACGCTAACGCGATCGCCAGTCACGATACCGTCATCAATAAATTTAGCAGTAACGGTTTGAGGAATATTCCAGTTATTTGGGGTAAAGGTGAGCTTATCAATGGTTTCACTATTTTTGTCTGTAGCAATCACAACCTCTACATTGCTCCGAGGTTGGCTGGTTAGACGAACAGTATAGTCATCGCTAGTACCTTCTAAACCTCTGGTCTGGTTGCCACTTTCCGTAATACGAACCCCAGCAATATCATCGTCACTGATAGAAACGGTATTATTTGCCTTAGCAGTATCAATAAGATAACCGGAGCCAGCAATGAGGGTAATATTGGCAGTTTCTAACGGCTCAGTCACTTTATCATCTGGCGTGGGTAGAACCTCAATCGTTGCTCCCGTCGCTCCTTCAGGGATAAAAATACTGCCAGGGAGAATAAAGTAGTCTGGTTCCCCAAGCTCAAAGGGTTCGTCGTTACTGGCTGTGGCTGTGCTAGTCGCTTCAACTTGATACTTAATCGTAATGCCCCCAGTCGGTGCTGCTGCACTTAGGAGCAGATTGAATTGACCTGCAACCGTGCTTTCCTCGCTTCCGTTGGCAGTGGAAAGAATACTAACTGTAGGTAGGTCTTGGTCTTTAACGCCAGCACGAAGGGCATCTACCACTAAATCAGTAGGGTAATTGGGGTCGCTACTGGCAGTAATGCGGTGGACAATGGTACTGGCGCGATCGCCTGTCACTTCTCCATCAGCTAAGGCGCGCACAGTGATGGTGTGAGGCGTTGTGTCTTTTAGAGAGATGGTTTGGGTTGGGGCGAAGTTAACTCCATCTAAACTAATTTCAGTTTCCGAATCCGCTGTTGCGGTTATTTGAACCGTCCCTGTTGGAGATTGAGTTAAAACAATCTGGTAAGTATCTGTGGTTCCTCCTTCACTGACAACAACATTACCGTCACTCGGCAAAATCAAGACCCCAAAACTTTCATTGTCCTGATTGATGAGTTGAAGTGGGTTAATTGTAATATTGTTGTATTTAGGATCAGAACTAGTAGCCTTAGCTTCAATTTGGAACGTTGTGGAACCATCAGCAATATTGTCATCCACACCCATTACTGTGACAATTTGAGCTTTATTCCATTCTTCAGGCTTAAAGGTGAGCTTTGAAACTGAAAGTGTGCCTTCATTAGGTTTAGAGGAAACCAGGTTGATCTCAACGCTTGACTCCGATTGGCTAGTTAGAACTACCTCAATTTCGCTTTTTCCACCTAATTCGCTGGTGTTGTTATTTCTTGTGGTTATGTTGACTCCAGCAACATCATTATCACTAAGGGTTAAGGTTGCCGTGCTGTTAGTGCTACTGGGGATGTATTGGCGGTCGTCATTGACGCTTAGTAAAGTGAGCGTAATGGTTTCTAAATTTTCTGCAATTTGGTCATTGATAGTTGCTAAGGTAAGCGTTTTTTCAGTTTCACCTTCGCTCAATTGAATCGTTTCGATGAGGTTAAAGTCCTTGCCCAGTGTTGCTGTACCAGATATAGCGACTTGTACCGTTGCGCCTCCCTCTAAAGCAGGTCGATCCAGAAAAATTGTAAAGGTTCCTGGATTTCCCTCAGTAATGTTCTCGCCAGCATTGATACTTGCAGTCGGAACTACATCGTTATCAATATTGACAACGTTAAATTCAGCAACTTTGAGATTTTTGTACTTTTCATCATCACTGATAATAGTGCTGCGAATCGTGAAGGGTTGATTGCCATCGATCAATCCATCATCAACTCCCGTTATTGTTACCGTCTGTGGTGTAGAGAAGTTGTTATTGTTAAAGATTAAAAAAGCAGGAGAAATAGTTCCTTCAGTCTCATCACTGCTGATTATCTGAATCTTGACCTCTTTAAGAGGTTGGCTATTTAGTTGAACTGTAAAAGTTGCCGTACCGCCATCTTCTTTGACGTTAACAGTAATGGGAGAAAGAGTGACACCTGCTGTATCGTTATCTAAATTCTTAATCTCAACTTTTTTGCCAAGCTGGTCTAAGTTTTGTTGAGTTAGCTTGGCGTAGTTAGTATCCGAACTCTTGGAAGCATCAAACGAAATTGTGTAGGTTTGATCGTCATCGTCAATCAAGTCATCTACGCCAGTGATAGTCACAGTTTGAGGGATATTCCAATTACTGCTATCAAAAGTTAATGACGAAGTAGATAGTCTTCCTTCGCTATTATCTACTCCTAAAATATCAATCTTTACTGTATCAGTGGATTGAGTATCTAGGACAACAGTAAAGGTAGCAGTATCACCTACCTCGCTAGTTTCTTGGTCTTGAATATTGAGTTTGATGCCAGGAATATCATTATCTTGGATAGTATATGTAAATTCATCTTCTAATACATCATATTTTGGGTCTTCGCTATTAACGTCTACCTTGATTTTATATTCGCCAATACCCTCAACGAGATCATCATCTAAAGCTTCAATTATAATTGTTTTTTCAACTTTATTATCAAAATTATCAGGAGTAAACGTTAAAGAATCAATTGACAAGCTTCCTTGAGAAGGATTTGAGTTCTTAAATAGAAGAACAACATTTTCTAGAGGTCTAGTAGTAAGACTAATATTAAATTTTGCTTCATCCCCACCTTCAGCCGCAGAACCAGATATCGGCTTAATTAAAATACCAGCATTATCATCGTCCCTAATCAAAATAGTTGAAGTATAATCTGTACCTCCTCCTGGAACGTATCTTCCGAGAACGCCATAGTTAAGCACCCTACCGTCTTGGTCTCGCAATTCTTTTAATTCCAATGTGACAGTTTCATCATCCTCATCTATGGCATCATCTTCAACATTTATTGAAATTTCAACAGAAATGGTATTTGCGGGTATATCAAGTGAGTTCCCCGTCAAATTTATAATCTCTTTTTCAAAGACTGGCTCCGTATCTTTTTCTTGAATTTTAATTAAAGCATTAACAGTATAATCTTCTACTTCTGTTGCCTTGCCACTAATGTCGTAAAATAGCTTGAAATCTTGAGAAGCTCTTTCAGTTAAATTAATAAAAAATTTGCCGCTTTTATTACCATCTTCCGCGCCGTTTTCAAACTCCTCAACATAAAGTGAGGGTTCATTATCTTCAATACTAAGTACTATTCTATCTTTCCCTGTCTCGGCTTTATAAGCCACCTCACCAGTTGAGTTTTCTGCTAGATCTAGCACTATTGTTTCGGGGTTCTCGACAAATCTATCGTCTAGAGCTTTAAATGCAACTGAAGTTTGGTATGAGCCATTCGGAATTTTAATCCTTAAATGATCTTCGCTAACTACTATCGGTTGATTATTATCACCAATAAACTGATAATCCTGATTAAAACTTGCATCACCACTAACTTTAATAGTGACATCTAAATCTCCTGCGCGTGTATTACGAGCAATGGTGAAAATTGCTTGTTGTCCTAAATTATCTTTGGCTTCATATGCATAAGTTGAGCCGAAAGGATTCTGAACTGTTAGGCTAACAAGCTGATCTGAGGGAGTAACTTCAAATGCTCCCAAATCAATTTTTCCTCCAAAAAAGCGTTCTTTACCCCTTTGGTCGAATGGAAGTAGCTCAATAGTATCTCCATCATTATCAATATCAAGGGTGTCTTGAGCTACTGTATCATCACCAGCATCAATCGCCGGTGAACCAGTTAGAAGTTGATGAGTAAAAGTTGAACCGCCATTATTCTGTAAAAGACCAAGGTGAGGATTAGCGTTGATAACGCCTACCCCTTTGATACTGGCATCTGAAATTAAGTTATTTCCGTTTAGTGTAGGTACACTACCAGAAAAGTCTTGTCCACCACCTGAGCTTCCGCTAATAATTGAGTTTGCTAAAGTAGCAGCAATACCTTCATACCAAATACCACCACCAACTGCCGCAGAGTTACTGCTAAGAGTACTGTTGTTCAGGTTTAACGTACCACTACTCCAAATACCACCACCAACTTCAGCAGAGTTATTACTGAGAGTAATGTTTGTCAAGTTGAATATGCTGGACGAGCCACCACCGGCTATTCCGCCACCATACTTTTTAGCGAAGTTGTTCATGAGCGTACTGTTTGTTAGGTTTAACTTACCTACACTTGCAATTCCGCCACCACTAACTTCAGAGATATTACCACTCAGAGTGCTATTGCTTATGTTTACTATGCCCTGAAAGTAGCTGTTCCAAATACCCCCACCAATATCTGCGGAGAAATTATTACTAAGAATGCTATTAATCAGGTTGAATGTACCAGAATTAATAATTCCACCACCACCGCCGAATTCAAATGCAGAGTTATGGCTGATCCTACTGTTGGTTATAGTCAATAGTTCTTGATTTAAAATCCCTCCTCCGAATTTACTTCTACCTCTTGTAATATTTAATCCAGAAATATTGACTGCGATCTTATTACCAAAATTGCCATCATCAATGTTAAACACGCGAGAGGCATTATTACCGCTAACAGTAATATCAGGCGTACCGTTACCGTCATTATCGCCGTTGATCGTTAGGGCTTTGTTGATGTTTAATTCGCCAAGGGTTAGTGTAATCGTTCCACTATTGGCAAAGGTAATGGTATCTCCAGGTGTAGCTAGCGCGATCGCTTCTCTGAGCGATAAATCTCCAGCACTAAAATTGCCGTCACTTTCATCAATAAGCGTATCAACTATCAAAGTCGCTGCCGCTTCAATTTCAGTTCCATCAGCTAGCGTTAAGGTGTCGTCCTCAGCTTGCAAAAATGTCAGTTGCTCAGTACTTAGGCTTTCACCCCGCACCAACGCTGAAAAAATTGCTCCCTCATCCCCTGAAGAATCCACACTATTTATTTGTACATCAACGAAGTGACCAATTTCTTCTAAAAGCACATTAGCGATTGCTTTGGGCTTCCCAATGTTTACCTCTAAAAAATTCTGTGAGAGATAAATTCTATTAGTCTGAGCAGCATAAGCTCCATTCGCTCTTTGTAGAACGCTGCCACTTTCAATTTGGATTGCAGGCAGTTGGGTAAAGTCTCCTGCTGCCCAAGCTTGCCTGATTGCTTCTGCCTTCTCCCAGCTAAAGCGATCTCCAAACGATTCCTCAAGCACGTTTGAGAAATCGTCACCCTTAGCCAAGGTTTTCAGCAAGTCTTTAGTAAACAAAACAACCTGTTCTAGTAATGATGTCGTAGAAACCATAAATTCCTTTTGCTCAAAGATGTAGATTTACGTGGCGAGTTACAATTAACTCGGAGATGTACTCACGGGCAACCAAAGGGATTACAGGCACTTGCGCCCGGTTGTGAGCAGCCAAAGGCGTTGCACGTTTGGGCAGCTGAAGGCTGTATTTTCACAAGTAGAGGCAGAGCAGCACTAAGAATACTGATCGTTAGCACTTTACTGAGCGTTCCTTACAAAAATCCACTCCTTGGTGAGCGGGAGAGAGATCGATTCATCTAAATAAAATTTAAAATATAGTACTTGCAAAAATTACCTAATATGCATTAGCAATTTCATTAGTATCTGGCGCCAGTAGTTACCTATACAAAAATGTATACTTAGTTTGGAGTTAGAGGGTCAAGACAATCAAGGTTTGCTTTTTCTATCGCACCATCATATAAAAATCATTTTTGTACTAGTATTAATATTGAAATTACTATATTGGAATATCAACACCGGAAAATGCTGGAGAACTTTACAAGGCCAACTAATTGACTTTGTTTGGTCGGTTGTGTTTAGCGCTGACGGAAAGAACATAGCAGTTGCAGGGAAGGCGCCTGCGATCAGATTATGGAGTATTGAAACTGGGTAGCCAAAAGCTGAGTGATGATTTTTTTCATGTTACACCTATTATTAGTAGTATTAATGTTTTGATCTAAAGTTGTTACGTTCTTTTGCACCCCAGTTAGCTCACCGAGCGAGCGTTACTTAATATTAGTTTTCTGTTACTCGCCAAATCACCTTATGTGCGTTAGCAACATCATTAGCAATTTTTTGTAATGGTGTGAGCGTGCAAATGAACTAACCGCGTTACAAAAGTCAGTAAATCGCAAAGTTTTTGCCAAGACAAGAAAACCGCATTATTTGTAACTTATAATACAATTTGCCAACTGTGTATACACAAGTCTAAAAAGCTTGTTTTATATAGCAATAGTCAGGAAGGAGTAAGGCAAGTGTCGCAAAGCTTTTTGAATTTGGTATAAGTATTCGATAATACCTAAAGATTGCTTGCCTTTTATCTGTAACCTGTAATGAGCCAAGATTCACCTGCACCTGCCAAGCTGAAATTTGTTGTCATTGATGACCATGAACTACTCTTAGACGGAACGCTTAGTATGTTAAGGCGCCAGTATCCAGAAGCGGAAATCTTCACGGCACAAACGGCGCAGATGGCTATTGAGCAAGTGGAGAAAGCCAAACCAGACCTTGTTGTTATGGATCTTTCTATTCCAGAAAAACCTGGAGACTCTGCTAAAACTGATACAGGTATTCAACTACTGAGGACTTTGCTCAAGAACTATCCTACCCTCAATTTGATGGTGCAAAGTACTTATATTAAAGCTTTAGTTAGGATTAGAGCTAATATTTATGCTCATCAAGGCGCCTTTGCTGTGGCTGATAAAAGTCTTTCTAGCAAAGAAATTTTAAACCGTGTGGACTGGGTACTACGGGGATTGAGTTATACTAAGGATATTAAAGCGGTGCAACCTGGATTGGAAGTTAAACCAGAGTGGCTCACAGTATTGACTTTAGCTTTTGAACAAGGATTGCAAGACAAGGCGATTGCAGAACGGATGTACGTATCCGAACGCATGGTACGTCACTATTGGACTAAGGTACAAGACGTTTTAGAGGTTTATCCTGAAGAAGGAAAGAATATCCGCATTCAAACCGAAATGCGAGCTAGAGAAGAAGGATTAATAGATTAGGGAAATAGGAATTGGTAATTAAAAATTGGCAACGAATTAAAGCAGAAATAGCTAATTGGCGTGTAGGGACACTGCCAGGAATTGCCATGATTATAATTATCATTTTAGCTCGTATAACTGGCTCGCTTCAGTATCTAGAATGGCAAGCTTTAGATAGTTTTCTCCGCCTACGCCCATCTGAACCCATTGATGAAAGAATTGTGATTATTGGTATTGATGAAACAGATATCAAAAGTGCAGGCTATCCAATAGGAGATAAATATTTAGCAGAATTGCTCATAAAATTAAAAACATACGAGCCAAGAGTTATTGGTCTTGATATCATTAGGGATATAGCAGTGGCGCCTGGTTATCCTGAACTGGTAGCTGCGTTTCAAAGTGTTAAAAACCTTATTGCCATTGAGAAAGCATTACCAGAAAGAATTGCACCACCACCAACATTACCACCTGAACAAGTGGGTTTTGCTGATGTGATGTTAGATGCAGATAACCGTCTTAGGCGCAGCTTACTTTCAACGCCAATTAATAATGACTACAAACTTTCTTTGTCTATACGTTTAGCCGCAGCTTATTTAGCTAACGAAGATATTACCCTCGAAAATGGCATAAAAAATCCAGAAGCAATGAGGTTTGGTGATACTGAACTACCTCAATTTTTAGCAAATTCTGGTGGATATGTAGGCGCCGATGCTGGTGGAGTACAAGTACTAATCAATTATCGCAGTGGTCAAGCACGATTTCGCACTCTGAGTCTTAATGACATTAAAACTGGCAAATTTAATCCTAATTGGTTGCGGAATCGCATTGTGATTATTGGTATGACTGCCATTAGTGCTAAAGATATTATCAATACATCTGCTATCCCATCTGAAAATCCTGGCTCAGGTCAAGTTTATGGCGTAGAAATTCAGGCTCATGCTGTTAGCCAAATCATTAGTGCAGTCAAAGAAAAACGACCCCTTTTGCAAACCTGGACAGATGCTTGGGAATACTTGTGGATATTCGTTTGGGGAATGATAGGGATGGGTTTTGGAAGGTTGATTCATTCTCCTTTAAAAAATATTTTGAGTATTAGTGTTGCTAGTATTGGATTAATTGGAGTTAGTTATTTATCTATATTATGGGGATGGTGGATACCAGTAGTACCAGCTTTATTTATCTTAGTTTTAAATGGAGTTGGGCTAGCTGCTTTTTATCAATACGACCGAAATTTAAAGTCTCAAATTAAAGAACATCAACTGATTATAGAACGCGCGTTCGATACTATTCATAATGGCCCGTTGCAAACTCTATCTCAACTGATGAGAAATGCGAGAGAAAGCGATTTACCATCCAATCAACTTGTCTCAGAACTCGAACACCTTAACCAAGAATTACGCGCGGTTTATGAGTCGATGAAGCGGGAAACCTTAACTCAAAGAGAAATTCTCTATCTAGGACAAGGTATAGAAATTGACTTACAAGTACCAATCCATGAGCTTCTCTATGAAGTTTACAATAAAACCTTAGAGCGAGACTTCCCCTGCTTTAAAACTCTCAAGGTGAAAGTCCCTAGCTTTGAACCCATAGACCTCCAACACCTAACTATTGAGCAAAAGCGGGGATTATGTCGATTTCTAGAAGAAGCCTTGTGTAATGTTGGAAAACATGCTAAGGGAGTAACTCGCTTAAAAGTCACTTGCACTTGTGAAGAAGGCTGGTACACACTCAGGATTACAGATAATGGACAAGGTGTTGACTCTTTATTAGAAGGTAGAGGAACACAGCTATCTAGAAATTTAGCTCGAAAACTGAAAGGAAAATTTACGCGGGCGCCTTTACCTATCAGAGGTACAGTCTGTGAGTTAACTTGGCCTGTATCTAAGAGAAGATAATCTGGTTCATGTCACTACTCCCTTCCAAGTAAAAGATTATTTATAAACTCTCCCTCTTTCTTTGCGTACTTTGCGTACTTTACGGTTCGATTATTTCAATATTCTTTGAGCGTGAAGGGAGTAGTTGTAGAGGTAAATATTATTACCACAGTGGCACAGAGTACACAGAGGGGGTTGAGATTGGCGCCAACCGCCTAGAATTAATGACTTAAGCTACAAATAAACTCTTTCCTCTGCGCCCTCTGCGTCTCTGTGGTAAATATGTATACTTCTACAACTCAATATCAGAAAATATTATCGCTTACTAAACACTTAAGAATTTAAGTGTATATTAGAACTTATCTGAAGATAAAAAATTCAAGCAGATTATGAGCAACAACTATATAGTTCGCCAGCTAGTTACCATTGGTATTACTAGCTTACTTTTAACTTCAACAACAATTGTTCTTGCTGAATATAAACCCCCGCGCGGTCAGCGTCCACCAAGTGGTCGGACAACAACTACAGGTAGTAGAGGAGGATGTGAAACTAATGCACAGACACCTTTAAAGCTA
Source organism: Dulcicalothrix desertica PCC 7102 (assembly GCF_003991905.1). GTDB lineage: Bacteria > Cyanobacteriota > Cyanobacteriia > Cyanobacteriales > Nostocaceae > Dulcicalothrix > Dulcicalothrix desertica. The sequence continues at coordinate 39,985 of NZ_RSCL01000007.1, forward strand.
CTAGCTCCTCAAAAGCACGTTGGACAAACCGCTTCTATTTATCCTACCTTCGCTTGGTTTGTCCCCGACTCCAAACCCTTACCAATAGAATTTAGGCTATATATATATGATGATAAAGGCGAACCTCAACTGCAACACCAGTTTCTAATGCAGAGTAAATATGGAATTATGAGTTTATCCCTACCCAAGAATAAGCCAAGTCTTAAGGTAGGTAAAAGGTATTTGTGGCAGGTAGTAATTTTGTGTGACTCAGACCAACCAGCTAATAATTTAGTTGCGATGGCAGAAATAGATGTGGTAAAAATGCCTGCTCAGGTGCGTATGCAACGCGATGACCGAGCCAATGTAGATATTTTGGCGGAAGCGGGTTTATGGTACGATGCACTGGGCAAAGCTATGCGACTAGGACAGAAAGATGTAATTCATGGGTTATTAAAAAATCTTACTGCATTAGAAACAACAGAATCACAAACTACATCAACACCTTAAAAAATTTATTAAAAGTGTCATGAGTCCCGCAGTGAAGCATCTCAATATATATCCCAAACTCCAGATTCTAGCCTGCGGCAAATGCTTCGCATTACGTTCCGCTGCGCTCCACTCAGAATGACAATTTATAGTTTATTCGGCTTTTAAAACATCCTTTTAAAAATTTTTCAACATGAGAACTTTCAAGCTTTGGTTAACTGTGTTTTTAAGTGTTTTCTCGTTATCAGAGCCACTATTTGCTATTCCTCAACAACCAGTAATTACTCAAGCTAACAGTAATCATATCACAGCAGATAAAGCTGTTGCAGAAGCGGAAAAACTCTCGCAGCAAGGAACGGCAGTATCGAAACGACAGGCAATTGAGAAATATCTAGAGGCACTTCAAGCTTTGAAAATACCACCTACTCAAGCTTCGGCGTCAGAGGTTCGTTTACAGTCGGCGACAATTATGAGAAGCATTGGTAAACTGTATCAAATTTTGGGAGATTCAGAACAAGCATTAACATACTACAACCAAGCGCTACCAATTTTTACAGAATTAGGCGAAGTTCTCTTACAGGCTAAAACTTTGCATGAGTTGGGTATGCTTTATAACGTTTTTGGAGAAAGACAGAAAGTTTTAGATAATTTAGAGGCAGCACAAAGACTTTATCAGCAAGTAGGTGATGTAGCTGGAATTGGGCGAACTTTCTCTAATATGGGCTGGATTCACTATTTCTTTTTAGGTGCTAAAAAAAAAGGAATGGAATTATATGAACAGTCGCTAAAAGTTTATCAAAAAGCAGGTGATCGCATCGGTGAATCTAATACTTTAGTTCAAATAGCCTGGGGTTATTATGATGACGGTAATGGTGATAATCAAAAAGCGATATATTACTATAAGCAAGCTATAGAAGTTGCAAAGCGAGCAGGTTATAAAGCTGGAGAAGCTCGTGCTTCTATTCATATTAGTCAAGTTTATGAAAGTTTGGGTGAAAAACAACTAGCGTTAGATGCGCTAATGAAAGCGCAAAAGCTTTATCATGAATTAGGAAATCGTTCAGAATTAGCTAGAGTGTATCGCCATTTTGGAGAAGTATATGGGTCATTTGACGAATCTAAAAAAGCAACTGAATTTTATAAAAAATCAGTGTTAGCTTACCGGGAATTAGGCGAAAAGATTGACGAAGGAAATATTTTATGGGATTTAGGTGTATTATACAATCGCATTGGTGAACGTCAAAAAGCGTTAGATACTTTAAATCAATCATTATTAATCAAGAAGGCAACACGCGACCGCTTTGGAGAAGCTGATGCACTTTATCAGATGGCTCGTGTTGAGAGTGAGCGAAATAATCTTGCAGAAGCCCTAATAAAAATGGAGGCTTCTATTAAAATTACTGAGGATTTGCGAACCAGCGTTTATAGTCAGCAGCTTCGTACCTCTTTCTTTTCTATAAGGCGGGATAGATACGACTTTTATATAGATTTATTAATGAGGTTACATAAAGTCAATACATCAGCAGGGTATGATGCAAAAGCGCTTCACGCCAGCGAACGTTCGCGCGCGCGCAGTCTCATAGAATTACTTGCTGAAGCAAAAGCAGACCTTCGTAATAGTGCTAACACAGAGTTGCTACAACAAGAAAGCATGATTAGCAAGCAAATTGATCAACTAGAAAAACGTCAAGTTGAACTGTTAAATAGTCAATATACTCCTGAACAAGCAACTGTTTTAGAAACCGAGCTTTTTCAACTTCATCAACAACGTGAAGAAATCAAAGCAAAGATTAAAGCTACCAGTCCTAATTATGCTGCTATCACTCAACCGCAACCTCTAACTTTATCAGAAATTCAATCGACTATACTTGATGATAACACACTGCTTTTAGAATACTCATTAGGAGAAGAGCGCAGCTATCTTTGGGCAGTGACAAAAACAAGTATCAATACATATGAATTGCCTAAACAGGCAGATATCGAAAAAGCTGTGCAAAGTTTTCAGCAAGAAGAATTAGTACCAATTAGAAGGCGCCCTACCCAAGGCATTTCAGCAGTAGATACTCTTAGTCAAATTTTGCTGAAACCTGTTGCTAAACAACTAGGGAATAAAAGATTAGTCATTGTTGCTGATGGTCGGTTACAAACGATACCCTTTAGCGCTTTAGTAATTTCAGGGAAATCGCAACATCAAAATAGCTCTGTAGCATTGATGATGCATCATGAAATTGTTAATTTACCTTCAGCATCTACATTAGCTGTATTAAGAAATCAAATAAAAGGGCGCCAACTTGCACCTAAGACTATAGCTGTACTTGCAGACCCCGTATTTGGTAAAAACGATGGACGGTTTAAAAACAATACAGCTAATTCAAGTAATGGCACAATACCCAATTTAGAAAATGTGCCAATTACAGAAGTAGAATTAAAAGATTCTCTCCGAAATGCAGGTATAAAACTAACGCGACTTTTGGGAACGCGCACGGAAGCGGAGGCAATTATGGCTTTAGTCCCTAATAGAGAAAGAACTCAGTTTTTTGATTTTCAGGCAAGTAAAACCAGTGCAACTAATCCAGATTTAGCTCAGTATCGCATCGTTCATTTCGCTACTCACGGCATTCTCAATACTGTACGTCCAGAGTTATCAGGGGTTGTCATGTCGTTAGTAGATGAGCAAGGAATACCTCAGAATGGTTTTTTGCGACTGCGCGATATTTTTAATTTGCATTTACCCGCAGAGTTAGTTGTCTTGAGTGCGTGTCAAACAGGTCAAGGTCAGGAAGTTAAAGGGGAAGGAATTATTGGACTAACGCGAGGGTTTATGTACGCAGGCGCCGCGCGCGTGCTGGTGAGTTTGTGGAAAGTTGACGACCAAGCGACAGCAGAGTTAATGAAGCGATTTTATCGAGGGATGTTACAGGACAAGTTGGCGCCTGCGGCTGCTTTGAGACAAGCACAAGTAGAAATGTCTCTTCTCCCACGCTGGAGTTCTCCTTATTATTGGGCTGCTTTTGTGCTTCAGGGTGAGTGGCAGTAAGTATGTATTAAAAGTAGAGTGCGTGTTCCACTTTTCTAAACCAAGTTTACAGTTTTCGGTAGTGCTTTATTTATACAACTTCCGTATTCTCAATATATAAATTAGGTCTGGCAGAGTCAAGAGTCTAGGTTGAACTCGGTTCAGACAAAATCATACCGTATTCAAGAAGGAGATTTGTAAATGAAGCTTTTACGTACAGCCGCATTAACTACTATGCTCACACTACCTATAGTGCAGCAAGTAACATCTTTATCCAAAAAATACATACAGCTTCATTCGAGATATAAAAGCAAAACCATTACCAGGTAAACTTTACAGGCAATAATTTAATTTTTGTATAGCTTTAAGCAAATTTAGTGTATGTGATTTAAGATACTAGTTATCAAAAGTTATTCCAACTATCTACTTAATGGCATTACACACTTATTCACCAGGTAAGGAGTTCGCACGCTTTGCCGAAGCAAGCAAGTGTAAGTTTGTGCTTACAGTGCAACTTTTATGTTAATTGCCTGTGTAAATATTCGTAAATTTATGTATATCTTATAACAATATATTAAATAAAACAGCGTTTTATTGCTAAACTCACTTAGTCTATAACTATTGCTAATCAATAATTATAGTGGATTGTAAATTAATTGTGATTTTTTGTATAAACATTAACACTTAGACTAAGATATTGAAGTTAAAAACTTTATAATAAAACTGTAATGCTATTACATTCATCACCACGGAGCGAAGAGTTCGCACAGAAGTTTGTTGAAGCGAATGAGTCTTGGAACCTGGAGCAACTGTATAAAGATATTACTTTTGCCAAGCAGCAAGAGAAGCAACTTTATCGTAAACAACTTACTCCAACAGAAAAAGCTTGTTTACGAGGCTTGATTCGTGGTTACAGTCCAACTGAAATAGCTTGGGAACTCAACCGCGAACCAAATGGTTTACGGGTGGAGCTTTCTAGAGGTTTATATAGATATATTGAGAGTTTAACAGGCGCCCGCATTAAAAATTGGAGCAACGTTTCCAAAGAATTAGAAAAGAAAGGATATAAATTCCACAGTATAGGTACAAACGTTACCGCGAATCGTAGAGACGTTACATGTTTAGTCTCTACAATTGAAAATCACGTTGATTGGGGAGAAGCGATAGATGTATCTATATTCTACGGGCGCCACACTGAACTCACCACCCTACAACATTGGCTAAAACAAGACAAATGTCGTCTGGTTGCCCTATTAGGTATGGGTGGAATAGGAAAAACTGCCTTATCAGTAAAGTTAGCACAACTGGTACAAGAAGAATTTGACTTTGTAATTTGGCGTAGTCTTCGTGATGCTCCTCCCATAGAAGAACTGTTAGATACATTAATCAAATTTTTCTCATGCCAACAGGAAACTAATTTACCGCAAACAGTCGGCGCCAAAATTTCACGTTTAATTGAATATCTACGTAATGCACGTTGCTTGATAGTGCTAGATAACTTTGATGCTGTGCTATCAAGCGGTAAGCGCGCGGGTAATTATCGCTCTGGATATGAAGACTACGGAGAACTGCTACAAAGACTCTCTGAAACAGCGCACCAAAGTTGTTTGGTACTAACTTCGCGCGAGAAACCTACGGAAGTGGCAGCTTACTCAGGAGAATTTCTACCAGTTCGCACTTTACAGTTGTCTGGATTGAATAATGATGATGCACAAGGAATTTTAGCAGCGAAAGGTCTTACTGGGTCGGAGGAAGAGATTGAAAAATTAATCGAGTGTTATGGAGGGAACCCATTAGCACTAAAAATTGCAGCAACTTCGATATTTGATTTGTTTGATGGCAGTATTGCTGACTTTTTACACGAAGAAACGACTGTTTTTAATGGTGTTCGTAATCTTTTAGACCGTCAATTTCAGCGATTATCACCTTTAGAAGAAGATGTAATGTATTGGACTTGTATTAATCGCGAACCTGTACAAGTCGCACAATTACAAGCAGATATTCTGCCAGCAGTATCAAAAGGAAATGTATTAGAATCGTTAGAATCTTTAACTTGGCGTTCTTTAATTGAAAAAAACAGAGACGTGATATATCCCATCTCTACATTTACGCAACAACCTGTAATTATGGAATATATGACTGAACGTCTTGTTGCAGGCGCCACTGAGGAGATAAAGACAGGTAATATTGAGTTATTAAATAAATATGCTTTAATTAAGGCTAACTCTAAAGATTATATTCGAGCAAGCCAGATTCGTATGATTTTAGAACCGATATTAGCTAATTTACAGTCTGATTTAAAACTTCAATCACAAGTTGAGCAGAAAATTAAAAACATTCTTTACAACCTGGATGATAAATTATCAAATCAGCCAGGATATAGGAATATTAATTTAATTAATCTTTTATGCCAACTCAAAGTTGACTTGACTGGATATGATTTTTCGAGTTTAAATATTTGGTGAGCTTATTTGTATTAAGTGAAAGTGGACAGAGGCGGGCAGGGATGCCCGCTCCACGCATGATGGGAGCGTAGATTGACCCAGTAACTTGAATGGGTCATAGACCAATATTGCCATCTACATTAAGACAGATATTTATTAGTCACTCAATACTTTAACAGGACGTATATTATTTGACAGCTAATAAAAGGTCATGATAAAGTCATAAAAAAGTCATACTTTATACTAAAAAGCAACCTTATATGCTTACAACCGCACAGTACCTAGTTTAAAAACTGGAAATGGTACGCTAGTATTTGCGCTTATAAGCATGTAAATTTGTAGTATGTCGTCGGTTTATGTACGACTCCCACTCCAATAATGCTGTTTAATGTGTCCATTTGATTAATTTGTGTAATTACGGATTTTATTTCCTGAAATACAGGTGGGTTTTGGTATGCCTAGATATTTTTGTATTGCTAAGTAGCATGAATACGTCATATCACCCACACAAAAGGAGATAATGGAATTGTTAACGGTTGAAGAAGGATTAGCCGTTGTTGAGCAGGTATTACCACAGGGACATTTAAATAAAGTTCAGCAAATTGTTTTCCGCTGTTCCTGGGCTGGTCAGTCTTACAATGAAATTGCTAAGACTTACGACTATGATTATGGCTATATAAAAGACACTGGCTCGAAGCTGTGGCAATTACTGTCAGAACTGTTCGGTGAGAAGGTAACAAAGCTGAACATCAAGGGCGTATTGCTACGTTATATCAAATGTAGAGACGTTACATGTAACGTCTCTACAATCCATCAGGCTGTGTTCACGCAGTGTTCCGCAGGAAAACAAAATTATATTGATTGGGGAGAAGCGATAGATGTATCTATATTCTACGGGCGCCAATCTGAACTCACGACGCTACAACAGTGGATAAAACAAGACAAATGTCGTCTGGTTGCACTTTTAGGCATGGGTGGAATTGGTAAAACTGCCTTATCAGTCAAATTAGCGCAACTAGTACAAGAGGAATTTGACTTTGTAATATGGCGTAGTCTCCGCGATGCTCCGACCATAGAAGAATTATTGGATACATTAATCAAATTTTTCTCATCCCAGCAGGAAACTAACTTACCGCAAACAGTCGGCGCCTCCCTCTCGCGTTTAATTGAATATTTACGTAATTCACGTTGCTTGATAGTACTGGATAACTTTGATGCTGTGCTATCAAGCGGTAAGCGCGCGGGTAATTATCGCTTAGGTCATGAAGATTATGGGGAACTGCTGCAAAGGCTTTCTGAAATACCACATACTAGTTGTTTGGTATTAACTTCGCGTGAGAAACCAGCGGAAGTAGCTGCTTACTCTGGAGAATTTCTTCCGGTTCGTTCTTTGCAGTTATCGGGATTGAATAATAATGATGCACAAGGTATTCTAGCTGCGAAGGGTCTTACTGGGTCTGTGGATGAGATTGAGAAATTAATCAAGTGTTATGCAGGGAACCCACTAGCACTGAAAATAGCAGCAACTTCAATTTTTGATTTATTTAATGGTAGTGTTGCTGGCTTTTTACACAAAGGTACGACTGTTTTTAACGGTGTTCGTAACCTTTTAGACAGACAATTTCAGAGGTTGTCACAAGAAGAAAAAGATATAATGTACTGGACTTGTATTAATCGCGAACCCATACAAGTGGGTCAATTACAAACGGATATTGTGCCAGCAGTGTCGAAAGGGAATATATTAGAATCATTAGAATCTTTAACTTGGCGTTCTTTAATTGAAAAAAGTAGAGACGTGATTAATCACGTCTCCACTAATCACGTTTCCACATTTACACAGCAACCTGTAATCATGGAATATATGACTGAGCGATTGGTTACAGGCGCCGTTGAGGAGATAAAAACAGGTAAGATTGAATTATTAAATAAATACGCTTTAATCAAGACTAATGCAAAAGATTATATTCGCTTTAGTCAAATTCGCGTAATTTTATCACCAATATTAGCTCATTTACAATCTGACTTAAAATTACAATCTGAAATTGAACAAAAACTTAAAAATAATCTTTACAACCTACGTGATAAATTCCCAAATCTACCAGGATACTGTGGTGGAAATTTGATTAATTTGTTACGCCAACTAAAAGTTGATTTAACAGGGTATGATTTTTCGGGTTTAACAATTTGGCAAGCTGACTTACAAGGTGCCTGTTTACATGACTGTAATTTCTCCAATACCAATATTAGTAAATCGAATTTTAGCCAAGCATTAGCAAATATTCTTTCGGTAGATTTTAGCTCTGATGGAAAGCTTCTTGCTACAGGTGATGCTAATGGGGATATTTGTTTGTGGGATGTGGGTAACATACACACGTTAAATGTAGAGACTAAACATGTAACGTCTTTACATGGTCATGTTGGTTGGGTGTGGTCTATTAAATTCAGTCCTGATGGAACACTTGTTAGTAGTGGTGAAGATGGTACTATCAGAGTCTGGAATATAAGCAGTGGTGAATGCTTGCACGTTATACAAGCTTATTCGATACGATGTGCATCGGTTAGTTTTAGCCCCGATGGAAAAATATTAGCAAGTGGTGGAGTTGATGGAACTATCAAAATTTGGGATGTCAAGACTTGGCAATGCGTAAATATACTTAATGGACATACAAAGCTTTTACGTGTGGTAGCTTTTAGTCCTTCGGGGTTATTCATTGCCAGTGGAAGCGATGACCATACTATAAAATTATGGAATACTAAGGACGCTGAATGTCTATATACATTTACAGAACATACTGATGCAGTTCTTTCACTTGCTTTTAGTCCTTCGGGGCGCCTTCTCGCTACCGGAAGTGCAGATAAAACTGTAAAATTATGGCGCCTAGATACAGGGGAATGTTGGAAAACACTACAAGGTAATCAGCTTGATACAGTTGTTACAGTTGCCTTTAGTCCCAATGGAGACTTAGTTACTGGGGGTGAAGCATCTGTTATTAGTTTGTGGAATATTGAAACTGGACAATGTTTGCAAACTTTCGGTGGACATACAAGACGTGTCTGGTCAGTTACTTCTAACCCTCAAGGAAATATTCTTGCCAGTGTGAGTAGAGACCAAACTGTAAGACTATGGGATGTTGCCACAGGGAAATGCTTGAAAACCTTACAAGGTTACACAGGTCGAGTTTGGACGGTAGCTTTTAGTCAAGATGGTCAATTTTTAGCCAGTGGTACAGACAACACCGTTAGACTTTGGAATTTATCTAATAATAAGTGCTTTCAAACTTTCCACGGTCACACCTGTGAGGTTTGCGCGCTAACTTTTACTAACAATGGAAAACTCGCTAGCAGTAGCTACGACCAAACAATCAGAATTTGGGATACTACTAATATAGATGCTCATGGGCGCCTGCTTACAAATAATAAAAATGCATTCACCAAAGACGCGATATATCGCGTCTCTACAATAAAAGGACACGTAGGTTTTGTATTTTCTGTATCTTGTAGTCCAAACGGTCGGATTTTAGCTAGTGGTAGTGCAGATAGTACGGTTAAGCTATGGGATATTGAGACAGGAGAATGTTTTAAAACTATAGACCCACAAATTGGTTGGGTTTTTTCTGTTGTTTGGAGTCCTGACGGGGAAATTTTTGCAGCTAGTGGCAGAGACGGTATTATCAAACTATGGAATACTAAAACTTGGGAATGTCTCAACACTCTAAAAGGACATCAAAGTTGGGTTTACTCCATTGCTATTAGTCCAGATAGTCAAATATTAGTTAGTGGTGGAACTGATTTAAGTTTGAGAGTATGGGATATCAAAACAGGTAACTCGAAGTTAATTCCACAAGCACATACAAATATGATAACCAATATCAAATGTAGTCCTGATGGAAATACATTTGCTAGCTGTAGTCGTGACCAAACTATTAAAATTTGGAGTTATACAGGAAATTATCTAAAAACACTTGTAGGACATAAACATTGGATTTTAGGAATAGACTTCCACCCTAAACAACCAATATTAGCTAGTGCTAGTCAAGACCAAAATATTCGACTTTGGAATATAAATACAGGAGAGTGTAAAAATATTTTACAGGCGCCTCGTCCTTATGAAGGCATGAATATCACAAGTATAACAGGTTTAACTGTAGCACAAAAAGCTACTCTGAAAACACTTGGTGCTTTTGACTTATAATGCATCATAATCGTAGCTTGGGTGGAGCTTGCGCTTAGAGGTTGTTTGAAAAGTGTCATTCTATGTCATGCTGAGGAACGAAGGGCGCAGTTTTCCCGCAGGGTAGCATCTCAGTATATAGTTTCAAACCCTAGATTCTTCGTTCCGCTACGCTCCACTCAGAATGACAATTTATAGCTTACTAGACTTTTCAAACATCCTCTTACGTAGTATGCCGTAGGCGCAACCCAACATAAATACTCGTAAGGGTAGATAAGTTTTTATTATTATCTTGTGGCATTCGCATCCTTGCCCGTCCCTTAAATCTAAATTAAAAATCCCGGTAACTTTTATGATACCGGGATTGTTAAGATGTTAGGTTACGCGCTCTTAGCTCCACCCAACCTACGATTTACTACGATTTACAAATCAGGGGGTAAAATCACTTTGTTGATGACGTGGATAACACCATTGCTAGCTTTTACGTCAGGTTGAACAACTTTAGCGTCGTTTACAGTTACACCAGTAGATGGGTCTACTTTAACGCCGATGGGTCCACCTTGCAGACTCTTGACTTCGCCAGATTTTAAGTCGCTGGAAAGTACTTGACCTGATACTACGTGGTAGGTCAAAATTTTCACCAATACTTCTTTATTTTCTGGTTTTAACAAGTCTCTAACTGCATCTTGTGGCAACTCAGCAAATGCTGCGTCTGTTGGTGCAAAAACAGTGAAGGGACCCTTACCCTGTAAAGTTTCAGTTAGTCCAGCAGCTTGGAGTGCTTTGGTTAAAGTTTTGAATGAACCGTTTGCTTGAGCTACTGCAACAATATTTTTATTAGAGTCGGTTTGACTTCCTGGTTTTGTACCTGGTGTTGTTTCTGGTGGTGTTGGTGTAGTACCTGGACTTGGTGTTGTTTCTGGTGGTGTTGGTGTAACACTCGGTTCAGTTGGTACTGGTGCTGGTAAAGTTTCTGGGTTTGCTTCACCACCAGGTGCGGGTGGTGTAGTTGGACTAGAGGCGCCGCCACCTGGACAAGCACTACGGTTGTAAGGGCACTCCTGTAAAATACTAGGGGCTGGATTTAATTTAGGTCCAGGAGTTGTATTCTGAGCAGTTGGGCTTACTTTCTTCTTTTTCTTGGAATTTTGCTTTTCTGTATCGACCGTTGGTTCGCTCGGTACATACTGTGTGTTTGTCAGTACACGCTGACTGCGGTTGTAGGTTGTCTCCGCAAAAATACTGGGTTCTGGATTGAGTTTATTTTGGGCGCCTGCTGGCAAGTTAATCAAGAGACCAATGCCCGTTACTCCCACTACGCCAGCCAAAAAGGGCAGCAAATTGCTGTTATTAACCTTCATAAATCTATATTTGGCTTAGATTTCCACACATTACATAGGAAACTTATAACATTTTTTTACGCACAAAATCTAACGAGCGAGAATAATATTTTTACTCATAAACGCCTTGTATTCATAATCTACAAATTTTAGGCACCAATATTTTTACTTGATGTACGTGTATTGATTGAAAAGCAATCCAAGAAGCTCAAGGCTTATTATATAACCAATTGACCCCTTATATCCAATGCCAAACCATAATACGTCATTTCTACCCCTCACATTTTTCGCTACCACGAAAAAATATAAAGCATTAATCAATACATTTTAAAGTAATATTCTATACAAGTAATTTATTTTTTATTTGTCCAAGCTCTCAAAGCAATGCTACGCTTGTCTTATAGGTCAATAACACATTATAAATCCTAGTATATATGTAAACTATAATACATAGAATAAGCATTTTTGATACATGGATAACGTTCATAAATAGTATTGAACTATTAAGAACTGTACAGGACGGATGCAAGTGTGAAATTGTTCCTCAAATTTTAATTTTTAAGAAAAATATTGCTTGTATAAGTGTTTTTCAGGCGATAATTGTTGTAAATTTAGTATTTTGGTGTATAAACTCAGTAATAATCTATCCTCCTTAAATGCTTGCAATTAAGGTAAATATATCGCTTGATAGTTGTACTGTAAAAATAAGTGCAAAGTATAATAGTCAATTGGACTAACACATATTAAAGATAAAATTGTACAATCGACCAGTCAACTAGTAGTAGGAAATACAAAATGCTAGAATTGTACCAATTTGAACTTTCGCAATACTCAGAAAAGGTGCGATTGATTCTCGATTACAAAGGGTTAGATTACCGCAAAATCGAAGTTACACCTGGTATTGGGCAAGTTGACCTATTTCGCTTAACTGGACAAAGGCAAGTGCCTGTACTTAAAGACGGGAGTAGATATATTGTGGATTCTACTGAGATTGCAAAATATCTTGATTCAGTATATCCCGACCGTCCATTAATACCATTGGATACTAAGCGTCGGGGTTTAACGTTAATGATGGAGGAATGGGCTGACGAGTCGATTGGTATAAAAGGAAGAAAGGCACTTTTTGGCGCCATTAGCCAAGACCAGTATTTGCGTAAGTCATTACTACCAACAACGACACCAGATATTTTAAGAACTTTGGTAGAGGGGGTACCAAGTGATTTTGTTAAAGCTTTGGGTATAGGTGTTGGTTATAGCCAGGACGCGATTAAGAGTGCAATCGAAGACTTAAAGCAAGATTTAGAAGCATTATGTTTAATATTGCAGGATAGTCCATATTTAACAGGGGATGAGCCGACTTTAGCCGACTTTGCCGTGGCAGGTTTATCTATATTGTTAAAATTTCCTGAAGGTGACTATTTAGATTTGCCAATTGGTGTAAGAGGCAAAGGTGTACCCGAATTAGCAAATAGCCTAACTTATGAACGCTTTTTCACTTGGCGTGATAATTTGTACGCACGCTACCGTAAACCTTTAGCATACACCTCAGTTATATCTGGTGGTGGCGCCCCAACTTCAATTCAAATCGATTAAACAAACTGAAGGGGGAGAGCGAAAAGAGCATTTTTTTCTTATCCTTTACCCCTTTTTTCTGTTGTAGTACATTTTTTCTTGATTTTTTAACATTTATATTAAAATTCGATTTAATATATATCGAGAACATTATGTGCTTATTAACATGCAGTTGGGACAGCCGTTAGGTTCAATTACTCAAGGTTCGCTTACAGGTGGACTAGAAGTTCGTTTGCACCCCGATATTTCAGTTGAAGATATGCGGGTCGGGAAATTTTTAGTAGTGCAGGGGATGCGGTCGCGTTTCTTTTGTATGTTGACTGATGTTGCACTTGGTATTGCAAATCAGCGAATTATTGCAAATCCTCCAAATTGGGAAGATAGTTTTTTACGTGAAGTGTTGGCAGGTAGTGGTACTTATGGCACTATTAATCTGGCGCCGATGTTAATGTTTACCCCCGAAGCTGAGGAGAGACCAACATTCACAAATGGAAAATCTGCAAATCGTGAAGTCCCAAATGGACTTAAAGGTTTAGCATCATTTGAACCGCAAACCAGCACGACAATGGAATTGTTACCAGTAAAAACGATTCCCAGTCACTTTAGCCAAGTTTACGAAGCATCCGAAGAAGATTTTCGTCGCGTTTTTGGTTGGGAAGACGACATTCATCGTAAGAATTTTTCTATTGGCAAACCATTAGATATGGATGTTCCGGTATGTATCGACTTAGATAGATTTGTTGAACGCAGTAACGGTGTATTTGGTAAATCAGGTACCGGAAAATCTTTCTTAACTCGCTTACTATTAGCTGGGATAGTTCGCAAAAATGCCGGGGTTAACCTTATATTTGATATGCACTCAGAATATGGTTGGCAAGCTGTTTGCGAAGGAAAACAATACAGTACAGTAAAAGGGTTAAAGCAATTATTCCCTGATAAAGTCGAAGTATATACCCTTGACCCAGCCTCTACAAAACGTCGAGGTGTACAAAACGCTCAAGAATTATACCTTAGCTACGACCAAATCGAAGTAGAAGATATTCGTCTTTGTAGTCGTGACCTTGGACTTTCGGAAGCAAGTCTAGATAACGCGAATATACTCTTTGCAGAATTTGGAAAATCTTGGATTCTTCAATTAATCAACATGACCAACGAAGAAATCAAGACATTTTGCGAAGAAAAACGCGGACACCAAGGTTCCATCACCGCATTACAGCGCAAACTGTTACGCATGGAGAACCTAAAATACATGCGGTCGGCATGTCCACAGAATTATGTCAACCAAATTTTAAAAACTCTTGAAGCTGGCAAAAACATAGTAATTGAATTTGGTTCGCAGTCGGACATGTTATCGTACATGCTGGTGACAAACATGATTACACGTCGTATTCACCAACATTATGTAGCCAAAGCCGAGAAATTTCTCCAATCAGGTAATGTGGCAGATAAACCGACTCAACTAGTAATTACGATTGAAGAAGCACACCGTTTCCTCGACCCTGCTATTGTTGCCAGTACCATCTTTGGAACCATCGCGCGTGAAATGCGGAAATATTTCGTAACTTTATTGGTAGTAGACCAGCGACCATCAGGAATTGATAATGAAGTTATGTCTCAAATAGGGACGCGCGTTACTGCATTACTAAACGACGAAAAAGACATCGAAGCAATCTTTACCGGAGTATCAGGTGGTACCGCATTACGCTCAGTACTAGCAAAACTAGACTCAAAACAACAAGCATTAATTCTAGGTCACGCAGTACCAATGCCAGTAGTCGTGCGTACACGTCCATACGATGAACAATTCTACCGCGAAATAGGAGATCCAATTTGGGAAGAAAAAGACGACGAAGAAGTATTCGCAGCAGCAGAACTAGCAAAAGCCGACTTAGGATTTTAATTTAATATTGTCATGCTGAGGTACGAAGCATCTCTCAACTGTCATGCTGAGGAACGTTAACGCAGTTTTCCCGAAGGGTAGCATCTCCAAATTGTCATGCTGAGGTACGAAGCATCTTTAACTATCATTAATAAATATGTTGTACATACACCCTAGAAGGGTGAGACTATACGAACGAAGCCTGCCTACGCAGGCTAAAAAACTTTATTATTTGTGTTATTGATAAAATATCATGAGTCGTGAACGTAAACGTAAACGGAGTTTTCCCGTTATCCGAAGGGTAGGGTAGCATCTCCAATATTCTCTTACTTACAAACATTATAAAGTTGTAATATTTTTTTAAGATAGCTCAAATTATGGAGTTTGAATGGGATGAAAACAAAGCGAAACGGAACCAAGAAAAACATGCAGTTTCCTTTGATGAAGCAAAAACTGCGTTTGATGACCCACTCTATCTAATTTTCCCAGACCCAGACCATTCAATTGGCGAAAAACGTTTTATTATAATGGGTAATCAACGCAAAACCAATTATTGGTTGTATCTTATACAGAACGTGGTCAAATTACCCGGTTGATTAGTGCAAGAACAGCAACTCGCGTTTGAACGTAAAGTTTATGAATCAGAAGTATAACTCCGAATTTGAAGACGAATTACGCGACGAATATGATTTTAACAGTATACCAGTAGTCGCAAGAGGACCAGGACGAAAACATCCAAATAAGGTAACAATCGAATTAGAACCAGATGTTGCAGAAATATTTTCCGACTCTGTAGCAGTTAACGAAGCTTTACGCTTTCTAATTAAAATTACTCAAAAGTCAATTCCTCAAACATAGTAATTACAGTGATTGGCAGAATTATTTCATTATAGTATAATTTGAGAAATAACTATCCTTGTTTTAAAATGAGTACAAAAGACCTTTTACTTAAAGAAATAGACCAAACACCAGAGTATTTGTTAACAGAAATTCTCGATTTCGTTCAATTTGTCAAAAATAAACACTTACAAGAAAAAATTGAGATAACTATAATGAGTGAATCGTCGCTTGCAAAAGATTGGTTAAAGCCAGAAGAGGATGAAGCATGGAAAGACTTGTAAAAGGTGATGTCGTTATTGTTCCTTTTCCTTTTTCAGACTTAACACAAACAAAAAGACGACCTGCCTTGATAATAGGGACATTACAGGGAAGTGACCTTATACTCTGTCAAATAACTAGCCGCTTAATCGCAGATGATTATGCAATTTCTCTTGAATCCGATGATTTTAGTTTAGGTAATTTAAAACAAAGTAGCCATATTAGACCAAATCGATTATTTACAGCAGATAGACAAATTATTATTTCAAAAGTAGGTCAAGTGAAACCAGAAAAACTTAACGAGGTTATTACTACAATAGTGAATATCTTACAATCATAATTGAAACATTCGGTACTGCTCTTAAGGATATTGCCGAGGATATTGCTCACGAACTACTTTATAAAGTAAGCGAGGATTATCAATGGCGCCAAAAATTATTTAATGCCAAAGTTAGCGAAAAATTTGAGATTAGCAATAATAATACTTACGGACTAAAATTTGCTGCATTTGCCGATGGTTGAACAGAAAACGGTTTTTGGTTTATTGCCGTTGAGTGTACCAATTTTCCTCACATAGTATTTTATAGTATGAATGGAGTTTGCTCAAACGTAATAGAACTCGTTAAAAGTGTAATTTCTTCTTTGGCTTCTTGATTCATGTTAATTATTAATATTTTAACAGTTACAAAAGGTACGCATCAGAAGACAAAAGTCTGGACTACACATCGATAATTATTATTCTTTCAAAAGCTCCTTTTAAATACCGCATTTTTAATTTATAACCTACCTTAATGTATAAGTAAATGCTAGAAAATACTGAGTCGATTAATTACTAACTGTTGGACAGAACCTGCCAACGTGCATTTCAGGAACAAAATCTAAAATTTTATTAAGAGAATTATACTAATTTTAAATTTATTTTCAATTTTCAGTATAAATTGCAAGCTGAAAAAGCTTTAAATCAATATATGAACCCAACTAATGACGTAAACGAAGCAATTAGTTTTATAGACGAAATGAGTGTGAGTATATGTAAACTAGCTGATGATAAATTTTAGTTAACATAAGTATGACACCAGAACAGAAGCAAGAAATTTTAGATACCTATACTTGGATAAAAGTCAAGCGTTATAAAGATGATGAGACTAAATCTTGGGAAGAGAGGTATAAAGAGCTAGAGAAGCATCATTTGGAAGAAACGAATTTTTTGATTACTAAAATCCGTGAAATTGTTCAGATGTTGTAAGTTATTATAACTTAAAGCCACAGGCAAGGATGCCTGTGCTACAAGAGGTTTGTAAATATTAGACTTTACTTAAGTTTTAAATGATTATAATGTAGGTACAATAAAATATATACAAACCTCTTGAAGAATAAATACTAAGGTGTCTATTTGTCAATGAAATCGCATGTTCTTGGATTTTGGCTAGCTGGTAGCAATCTATTGTCGCTGCTTTCTTCCAATCCAACAATCGCACAAATTGCGGCAGATGAAACCCTAATCAGAAATACTGTTCGTCAGCAGGGGAATGTAACAGTTATCGAAGCTGGAACAACGGCAGGCGCCAATTTATATCATAGTTTTGGTTCTTTCTCAGTTCCAACTGGCGCCACAGCTTTTTTTGATAATTCTTTAGATATTCAGAATCTAATTAGCCGAGTTTCAGGTAAATCTACATCTTATATAGATGGAATAATTCGCGCTTCGGGAACAGCAAATCTATTTTTAATTAATTTAAATGGAATAGTATTTGCTCAAAACGCGCGTTTAGATGTTGGCGGCTCGTTTATTGGTAGTACAGCAGATAGTATAAAATTTACTGATGGTTTTGAATTTAGCGCTAGAAATCCTCAATCTACACTTTTGCTAAGTATAAATGTTCCAGTTTGTTTGCAAATTGGACAAAATCCGGGAAATATTACAGTTCAAGGCGCCGGATATGATTTGCCGGTGGCTGTGCCAATATTTACACCCATAATTAGAGGTAGTAAAACTAATTTACAAGTACATCTGATAATGCAGTTCGTCCAAATTAATGAGGTATAGTGACAATGAAAAAAAATTTGAAAATTCTGCCTCGCGGCGCCAAAACAATACTTATTTTTTTTGTGACATTATTATTGGTTTGTAATATTTATTCGCTTTTTCCTACCCATGCAGCAGATATTTTATCAAATCCTCAAGCATTAGTAGAACAAGGTAGAAAACTCTACGAAACTGGAGAATTAACCCGCGCAAATACAATATTGCTACAAGCTGTACAACTTTTTAAATCAGGGGGTGATAAGTTAGGAGAAGCAATGACGCTAAGTAATCTCTCTCTAGTAGCTAAAAAACTTGGAGAATTAAACAAAGCTGAAAGTTATATTGCACAAAGTCTTGAAATATTAACCAAATCAGAAGTTCGTGCAGATAATGTATCAAGACTAGAAATACTTGCTGAAAGTTTAGATATTCAAGGACAAATACAATTAGAGTTAGGTGAAGCAGAGAAAGCTTTAAATACATGGAAACTAGCTGCAAACACTTACGATAAAGCAAAGAATGAAGTTGGTGTAACTCGTTGTTTAATTAATCAAAGTATTGCCCAGCAAGCTTTAGGAATGTATCGTCAAGCGCGTGCGAATTTAGAAGAAATATCTCCTCGTCTTGAAAAGCAATCAGATTCTCTTATAAAAGCCACTGCATTACGTAGTTTAGGTGATGTTTTACAACTAACTGGTGATTTAGATAATTCTACTAAGATATTACAGCAAAGTAGAGACATCGCCACAAAATTGCAATCTCCTTCGCATATTAGTGCTGCTTTAATTAGTTTGGGCAATACTCAATTAGCTTTAGGTAAAAGGGAAGTTGTACAAGATATTAATACTACCTACGAACAGTCTACACCTTTGCGCTGTAAAACTAATCAAAATCTTACTAAATATCCACTGGCTATTCAATTTTACAATCAAGCAGCGCAATCTTACATTGAAGCTGCTAATATTTCAACTTCACCACTTACGCAAGTTCAAGCACAACTTAATCAGTTAGATATTCAGCAGAAGCTCCAGCAATGGTCAGAAGCACAAAAACTATCAAGTCAAATAAAAACAAAATTAAATACAATACCACCTAGTCAAGCATCTATTTATGCTCAAATCAACTTAGCACAAAACTCAATATGTTTAAAACAAGCTACCGCAGCGAATAACCCTAGCTGGAAAGAAATTGCTCAAAGTTTAGCTATCTCTATTCAACAAGCAGATAAAATTAACGATAAACGTTCTCAAGCTTTTGCGTTAGGCGCCCTAGGTGCATTATACTTAGAAAATAAAGATATAAATAACGCGCAAAAGCTGACTGAACAAGGTTTAGCAATAGCTATTGCAAACAACGCTACAGATATCACTTATTTGTGGCAATGGCAATTAGGTTACATACTTAAAGCAAAGGGAGATGTTGAAAATGCAATTAATTCGTATAAAGAAACAGTAAATACGTTGAAAGATTTACGTAATGATTTAGTTGCATTAAATCCAGATGTACAGTTTTCTTTTAGAGATAACGTTGAACCTGTTTATCGGCAGTTTGTTGATTTACTCTTAGAACCAGAAAACCAAAAATCACAAAAACAATTACATTCAGCACTCAGCACTCAGCACTCAACACTCAGCACTCAAAAAAATTTAAGATTAGCCCGCGAAGCAATTGAAGGGTTACAATTAACCGAGCTAGAAAATTTCTTTCGTGAAGCTTGTTTGCTGCCAAAAGCCAAACAAATTGATGACATTGTTGATAAAATAGACCCAGCAGCAGCAGTTATTTATCCAATTATTCTCAAAGACCGCTTAGAAATTATTGTCAAATTACCAAATCAAGCTGAACTTAGACATTACACGACTTATAAACCTTTAGAAGAAGTAGAAAGCGTTTTAGAACAACTTCAGAAAAAGTTGAGAGAACCCGACCGAACTAACGATATCAAGAATTTATCACAGCAAGTATATAGCTGGATGATTAAACCAATTGAAAATGAGCTTCCAACTCAAAAAATTAAAACTTTGGTTTTTGTTTTAGATGGTTCGCTGCGAAATATTCCTATGGCTGTTCTCTATGATGCAACGCAAAAACAGTATTTAATTCAGAAATACGCCATTAGTCTGGCGCCTGGTTTACAATTAATAGACCCAAAACCTTTAGAGAGAAAAGAGTTAAATGCTTTAGCAGGTGGGGTAAGTCAACAGATGAAAGTCGATGGACGCTCATTTTCTTCACTTGAAAACGTACCCGCAGAATTACAAAAAATTCTATCTGCAATACCCAATAGTAAAGAACTTCTCAACCAAACTTTTACCAAAGCAAATGTCCAAAACCAAATTCAAAGGTTGCCATACACAGTTGTTCATATGGCAACCCACGGAGAATTTAGTTCAAATGCTGACAAAACCTTTATCTTAGCTTGGGAAAAACTATTAAAAGTCAAAGATTTTGATAATTTATTGCGGTTGCGTGAGCAAAGTGAGTCTCGTCCTATTGAACTACTCGTTCTCAGCGCTTGTCAAACTGCAACTGGAGATAAACGTGCAACATTAGGACTTGCTGGTATCGCTGTACGTGCAGGTGCGCGCAGCACTTTAGCAACATTATGGTCAGTTGACGATAATTCAACCGCAGAAATAATGATTAAATTTTATCAAGCTTTAGCAAATACTAACGTACCAAAAGCCGAAGCCCTCCGACTAGCTCAAGTATCTGTGTTAACGAATGACGAAAATCCTTATCTGTGGGCGCCTTATGTACTAGTAGGAAATTGGCTATAACCAACTTGCCAGTAACCAACTTGCCAGTAACCAACTTGCTAACTAAGTAAAAATCTTGTGGAACAGGCATCCCTGCCTGTCCCTTATATAATGTTCCTTATACAATCTTACTTATCCAATGACTCATTAAACTCAATCTCATCACGTTTAATCGTAACATCATACTTACCAAAAAAATTCTGCCCCAAAAGACCAGTTCGTTCACCAGAATCAATAATAGCCACCTCTACATTATCCACCTTTGTTCCACCAACCTCGATAGACTTCACAAAGCCAATTGGATATTTTTCGACTTGACCATTTGCCATGATAAAGTAGCCTTCTCTGACTGGCTCAACATTTAACTCCGAAGCCATCTTTTTATTAATGCTAGTTTTACTGGCGCCTGTATCTACAAGCATTTCTTGTTCATGGTTTCCATTAAAGGTTACATCAATAATAGGACATCCACCACTACGCCGTTTAATCTTTGCTGGACCATCGTTGCGTGGGTAATGAATAATAAAAATAGCCAAAAGAACCGCGACGGCTAACTCCATTTGAATCCTCCGCGAAAATACGCTTTGTTCGACTGTGTTAAAGACTTAACAATAAACACAAGTTATTACCGAAGGATTCCAGATTTTTAGAAATTAAAATTGATAACGAATTTCTCCTTTTACAGTATTATCACTGAAATTGCTTTGCCCAATTACGGCTTCATAGTCTATTGCTCCAGCAACGTTGCGCGAAAATAATACTTGTACTCCTGCACCTAATCTAAAACGGTCGCGGTCGGGTTCTAGGGTTTGCGAACGCATAGGAATACCCGGTTGATTTACCAGTTCTGAGGTAATAGTACGATTATCGTTACCAAACTCGTGTTCATAACTTGCGCGCACATTCGGGATGACTTTAGTATCTTTACCTGCATCTATACTAATCGAAGCTTGGGCGCCAACACTCATTACAAACGAGTCAACTTGCTGGTCGTCAACTTTCATATTCAAACTATCGGCGCCTTTTTCAGTATAGCTATCTATGCTAACGCGGTTATAACGTAAACCAAGAGTAGGCCCATAAGCAACATTTTGTGATTTTGCAACGTAACCACCGTTTACATTTACATTAAACTGACTTCCATTAGGTTTACCGACAGCAGTACGACTATCAAAATTAGTTGTGCGTTTAATATCATAGTCATTATCGCCATATCCTAAAACGCCATTAACGTAGAAACTATCTCCCACGTAATTACTGTAAAGCGATATAGAATAACCATCAACACCAATGGTACCTCGGTTTTGCTTTAAGTCTGTGTCGTTGCTTGCGTAACCCAAAGCTAAACCAACAGCCAAATTATCTGCAACACGATAGTCAACACCAGCAGTCACACCTGAAGTCGTAAAATCATAACCTGGATATTTGCTGGTTGTTTCTCTGTCTCCAAAATTGATATCACCGTTAATAAAAGCTCCTACACGGTTTGTATCACCAGGTGTTGTGGCAGTAGTGCGTAAAGCTAGCAAACGTGCGTCAATAAGTTGTGTTTGTCTTTTAGCAAAATTTAAACCAACTTCACCTTGAGGTACAAAGGTCGTGGGAGCATTGATAACAGAAGCAGCATACTGTGCAATTAATTCATGTCCACGAGTAGTTGGGTGGAGTTCATCCCAGAATAGATATTGATTTGGATTTGAGCATAATGTACCCACTGCTCGATTAAAGCAGGGTTCAGAAACATTCGTAAGCCCAAATCTATCTGGTTTTGCCGTTACTTCTGTAAATACAGCATTAACATCCAAGGGAATAATATTAACGTCTTTACGACTTCTAGCTATTGTACCCAGTGCAATATTCAAATTTCGATTATGCTCAAGAGTTAAATTAGTGCTGGCAGTGGCAGTCCCTAACGCTTGCTCTTGGGGTGTACTACCTAATGTCGGCAAATTCGACACTATTATATTACGGGCGCCTTTATCAATTAAAGTATTGACGGCTGTCGATATATTATTTACTACTGGTTGCGAACTAGTAGCCCGTAATATTAGCGGTCGCACTAAGTAATCATTGGCACCAACTGATATGGCATACAACGCATTCGGGTCAAGAGGTGTTTGTGATGTAAACTGGTTAAACTGAGTGTTGATTTGAAACGGTAACGATGGTAACTGGGCGCCGAGCAAACCACTCAAAGTATTTACATTCCCAGAAGACGAACCACCGACAGCAAAGTTAACACTTGCGGCAGGAACGATTTCAAGGGAAGAACCCAAAATCTCTGACCACACAGGCCCATTAGAGAAACGTCCTTGAAAATATGGCGGACTAGTAGGAAATTGATTTCCTGTCAGACGATATAAATTACCGTTATCTACTAAACTATCACCAAAAATAAAATATTGATTGAACTGCTGCGCGAAAGCTTTTAACGGTGATAATACTGAGGCGCTTAACAATAAAGCAGTAATGATTATTTTTCTCATTGCTATTACTTATTTTCTTATTTATTGTGTGTTCAAAAATACCAGTTATATGTATAGCACACAAGTGTTTATAAATACAGTTTTTATTTACTACTCAAGTATTTGATAAAGATTTGATGTTGATTTGACTTGTCTTCAGGGAAATTACCAATTTTATTATTAAGTTTTGTAAATATATCCCTAGCTAGATACGGAAAATTACTGAATTAGGTAGTAGTTGGGTAATAGGACTTTCAAAACTCTACAAATTACCCAACGCGCATGAAAACGAGTCTTGTCAAAATAATTACAATATTATCGATATCGTTGGGAGGAATCGGGATAGTGGGAGGAGGATTTTTTCTCTCGCGCGCGCTTGATAAAAGCCAGGAAAATCAAATAGTCGAAGACACAGAACGTTACCGAGAAGTACGAACTAAATTATGGTTAGATAAATCACAAATAAAGCATTTTCCTACTGAAATACCAGTTGATGCAACAGGTGTTCGCTTCGTTTACTCACCTGGTTACATGCAGGGGGGTAACGTGTTGCAATTACGAATGAAACAGCCACAATCTAAGATAGCCACTTTGGTAAAACAATATCGTCAGACTGCCAAATATAAATTCAGAGGTGGTGACACAAACGAGCATATCAACAAACCCAACGGTGTCCCCACAACATTCTTCCATACCAGTGATGACACCACCGATAAATCATTTCCATTTAACTACGAAATCTTGGTATTAGGCGCCGACGATAAAGGCAGCAAAGATTTTCAATGGAATCACGGTGACAGTTACGGCGTCGCAATAAACCCCCAATCATCAGAAATAATATATTGGGCAGAAGCATGGTAAGGGGATTGGGGGACGGGCAAGGATGCCCATCCCACAAGAATAATTAGCTATATACTATTGTTATGCTGAGGAACGAAGCATCTGAACACGTTAACACCCTATTGTCATGCTGAGGAACGAAGCATCTGAACACGTTAACACCCTATTGTCATGCTGAGAAACGTAAACAGATTTTTCACGCTTTCGCGCGCATCTTAAAATCTAAAATCACAGTCTTAACTCGCTTTAAGTATCAAAGCGTATTAGCTTGTTCTGTAATAACTTGGTCTAACCTACTGCGAAAATCAGCATCAGAATAATACCGCTTTGAATTTTCAATAACTAACTTAAGTATTTGCTCTCCAACTTGGTTGAGGTTAGACGCCTTTAAAAGACGATTAAGATTTTCTGGTTGAATATCTCTTAGCAGTTGCCCAAAAGCAAAGTTAAAGAAAGGGGCAGCAAAAATTTTGACTCCAGCAAAGTCAAGTTCTACAGGTTGGTCTGCCAACAATTCTGGATAAATAAGCTCATATACCTTTTGACCATCGCGAAGTGTAATACAATTTTTGCCTATTAGAGTTAGAATTTCGTGCCTCATATTATGCGTTTCTGTAGAAATTGAAGATGAAGGTTGATGTCGCAGAAATTATAACGCCTCCGGAGTGGTAGAAACAATTTTAAAAGACAAGGGGAATTAAATGTTGATGTTTTAGACCATGACGCTTGTAATAAACTGCAAAAATGGTTTGATGACCGTTGGAAAGATTACGGTTGTATTGATATATCTAAAGAGCTTGCCGAAATAATAGATAATAGTTGGGCAAGAGAAGAATTAATAGCCCCTTACCATATTTATTTAAAGATTGCTTATCATTTGTCACATGAAGCAATTGCTGGTTTATCAGAATTTAGAATACCTCGTGAATTTAATAACTTATTTGATTTTCAAAAAGCAGCAGTTCAACTAGCAGCGCGTCATGTTACTAGACGTGGTGGTGTGCTAGTAGGGGATGTTGTCGGGTTGGGAAAAACTTTGGTGGGAACAGCGCTGGCTAAAATATTACAAGAAGATTGTTTTTTAGAAACGCTGATTATTTGCCCAAAAAATTTGGTATCAATGTGGCAAGAATATGTCGATAATTATCGGCTTTATGCCAAGGTTATGTCGATGAGTAATGTTCAAAATCAACTTCCAGAACTACGACGTTATCGGGTTATATTAATTGACGAAAGTCATAATTTGCGTAACCGAGATGGAAAAAGATATAGAGCAATAGTTGAATATATTGGCGCCAACGAAAGCAAATGTATATTACTTTCCGCAACACCTTATAATAAAGCTTATCTTGACCTTTCCTCCCAATTGCGGCTATTTGTTTCCGAAGACCAAGATTTAGGTTTTAGACCAGAAGCGTTAATAAACGAGCTAGGTGGTGGTTCGTTAGGAGAATTAGAATTTATTAGAAAACATCAATGTTCCGTTAAATCTTTAGCTGCATTCGAGAAAAGCGAACATACCGACGACTGGCGAGAGTTAATGAAACGTTACATGGTACGCCGAACGGTAAAGACGTTAACCTTTACAAGCTATTTTTAGAGCAATGTTTTAACTTATTGCGTCATGGTGGTGAGTGTGGAATCGTTATACCAAGTGGTATTTATACTGATTTAGGAGCAAAAAAACCCCGATAAATGCTATTTAATCAAAGATTAATTGGAATTGATGACGATGGCAAAGCTCTTGGTTTAGATAATGATTATCAAACTTTGAAAAAGAAGAACAATGACGGGTATATGCTGTTTTTGAACAATGACCTGTTATTAAGAGAGATAGGACAAGAATTTGGTACTCACTTCCGTATCACTTTTCATAAGGTAAGCAATAAAGATGTATGTAGAGTTGCTGTCCAGCCATCACCAAACCCGGTCTGGGTGAAAATGAAAGATAAAAATGGTAAGGAAGAGGAGATTTTCTATATCCGCAGTAATAACTCAAGCGTTAAGCTCTCGCCTAAAAAAATTGTGGAATATATTGAGATGAAAAAAAGTTAGGAATGTATCATTTGTAAGGTGGGCAGTGCCAGCCCTTTCAACGCGAACTAGAGTACTATAAGATTTGAGCCTGAAACCCCCATTCCTGCGTTACCCACAAGGTAGGTTTTTTAGTTAACCACCCAACTTAATTACGAGAGCAGATCAAAAATGGTCAATATGGCGCCCAAGAAATTGTTCATTTTTTTGAAGGAATAGCCGCAAGTCTTGTTGGAGCGGAGGTTAATTAAACACTTATTTTAGGTAAAATTTTGGTACTAGTGTTCGCGTTGAAAGGGCTGGCAGTGCCCACCCTACTTACATTCCATTTTAATGGAATTGTGCTATTAGCATGGGGATTTTCAACCCCATGCGGGTATGAGCGCCACTGATGAAAGCGAAAGAGCAAAGCTGCGCGCGGAACTTGACGGAATGATTGCTCACCTCTATGGTTTAACCGAGGAATACGTATTTACAGCAAATTTCGTTTATGTGTGGTGTATGTAGAGACGCGATTATTCCCTTCGGGACACTACGTGAACGCGTCTCTACGAGGTTTTGGGCATTTATACGTGTACTTCATTTACCCAAAATTTGCTGTATATTCTTGCATTCCATTTTAATGGAATTAAGCTATTAGCATGGGGATTTTCAATCCCATGCGGGTGTGAACTGCACAGGTGAGAGACGATTTTATTGTATTTAAAACGCTGGAGAGACGCGATTTAATCGCGTCTCTACAAAAATTGGCACATATTTAAAATTTTATCTTGTGGAGGTAGGCATAGAAAGCCTGCCCCTGAAGTTTGGAACGGGCAAGGATGCCCATTCCACAATATAGTCAGACATGCTTATTGTCTGTTTCGTTTGTCAATTTCTTTTACTACTCCTTGAGATGGCATCGACGTGCCACCAGGTGATGACATGGAAGTAGTATTCATTGAGGGGTCTATTGGTGTACCGTGCAGACGTGGGTCAACTTGTGGAGGTTGAGGTTCTGGGCCTAGTGGTTGTGGGTTTTCAATATACTCAAATTCACCTTTTCCATCCATTGAAGAACCTTTTGCCCAACGACCTTCTGCACTATCTGTTCCTTCGGAGTGATTCCAGAATTGGTAGGCATATTCGCGTTTTTCTAGTTGTAATGGGAAGGAACTTGGCACAGGTGCGTCTTCTAGTCCGTCTGACTTCAACTCTTCAAGTGCTGCTAACCATTGGTTTTGGTGCATTGTATCGCGCGCAATCATAAACGAAAGTGTATCTTTTACACCTGGGTCGTCTGACATTTCATACATTCGCACCGCTTGTAAGCGTCCTTGTGATTCTGCATGAAGGTTCGAGCGGAAGTCAGCCATTAAGTTACCACTGGCAATGATGAACCGACCGTTCCAAGGATAACCAACGCTATCTGCTGCTGTGGCGCCTAACCCTGAAACAATTAAATGTTGTGGGTTCATTGCCATTGCTTCTGCCATAATTACATCGCGCGGATTTGTGCCACCCATTACTGCACCTACAACTGGGTCACTCGCTCCATCTTCTTGCACCTTGATAGGCGCCTTATCAAGAAGGTGAGCAATCATTGTTGCAAGCATTTCGATATGACCAATTTCTTCAGTACCGATATCTAGCAACATATCACGATATTTTGCTGGTCCCCGACAGTTAAACCCTTGGAATAAATACTGCATCATTACAGTCATTTCTCCAAAAGTTCCACCAATGAGTTCCTGAACCTTCTTTGCGTAAACTGCATCTGGCTTTGTGGGCGGCTTAAAATATTGAAGTTTCTTGGTATGATAAAACATTTACGTTCCCTTCTGAATTAAATTTATTTCATTTGCCTTACTCTTCTAGTACACTTCTGGTTAGCCTTTAATACTTCATTCCCCGGTCAGATATAAAAAATTCTTTTATTTAAGCCTTTATACGGAAGTTGGTTTAGATGTTTAGCCTGTACAACTACCCCCCTAGGACTGTTACCCTCTTTTCATCCTGGTCTAATCAGTGTTATCACTTATTAGTAAATTCATATACCTAATTTACTTTTATACTTACTAGCAAGTTGTTCTGGTCATGAAATATCATTCGCTACTGTGGTCTGTGACGTTCTGTTTTTGATTGGCAGTAACGTTTTATCCGCATCAAAACCAAGTTAGACACTGGCAACCTATTTATATTTTGGTAAACTTGGCGCCGCTGTTTGTGATTAAAATAAATTAAAAAATCCCCCCTAGCCCCCTAATAAGGGGGGGACAAGAGGGGATTCTTAGCCCTTACTAAGGGGAAAAAGAGGGTATTTCTTAGCCCCCCTTATTAAGGGGGGTTGGGGGGATTAAATTGTTGATTTGAATCACAGTAGATGGACTTTGTATTCCATAACGAGTGACGCCCGATATAGCAACTGTGTTAACTTGAGCATCAGTCAATGGAAATGAGTTTTGATTAGCTGGTAAGATATTTGTCTTCCATTCATTTCCAGTTTTTGTTTGTAAAACCCATAATGAGACTGGTTGTTTACCTGTTGCTTTCCAAGTTAGTTGATTAATATTAGAAATTGTATTTTTTTGAATCTCTAATATTGGTTTAGAGGGGGGTGTATTATTTAGCCAGGGTGATGCTGGTACTAATGCTGGATTTTGATAGCTTTTCTGCGATAATAAATCTGAAATTCCTCCACGGTTTTCCATTAAAGGTTTCATACTAAAGTGTATGTTACCACTGGCGCCCATAATTCCCTGCGTGCTTTTGATTTGATAAACTATTTCATTCGCATTCCAGTTTTGACGCTCTTGGTTCCCAACTCTACTAGTGTAAACTGATGCCCAAAGATGACGATTTTTAACGTTTTGACTTTTCCACCAGTTTAATAATACAGGATAACTTTGTGCAGTTTGTTCAATTTTCCAATATAGTTGTGGTGAAAAGTAATCTAACCAACCCTCTGTCAACCATTTGCGAGAGTCAGCATATATTTCTTCGTAAGGGTTAAAACCCCCAGTATTAGATATCTGTTTAGGATATCCAGGTTTCCAAACACCAAAGGGACTAATGCCAACTTTCACCCAAGGTTTAGCACTTTTTACACCTTGATATAGATTTTTAACAAATGTATTAATGTTTTCTCGGCGCCAGTCGTTACGATTCAGTTTACCTCCAGAACGTAAATACTTTGAATAACTGGTTTGGTCAGGGAAGTCAATATTTTGCTTCTTCTCGTTTCGTTCTGGATAAGGGTAGAAATAATCGTCGATAGTTATGCCATCAATATCATAGCGTTTGACTACATCCATCATGACTTTTAACGAGTAGTCTTGAACCTCTTTTTCTCCTGGGTCTAACCACATGTACTTACCGTACTGTCTCACTAAATCAGGACGTGTTTTAGTTATATGAGTTGGCGCCACTTCTGATTTAGATTGAATATGACTTGCGCGGTAAGGGTTAAACCAAACATGTAATTCTATACCGCGTTTGCGCGCTTCTGTTATCGCAAATTCCAGAGGGTCATAATATGGTAGTGGTGGTTGTCCCATTTTACCCGTGAGAAACTCTGACCAAGGTTCGTATGGTGATGCATATAATGCGTCTGCCATAGGACGGATTTGAAAAATTATGGCATTGAGCTTTAACTGTACGGCTTTATCTAAAATAGCTATCAGTTCCGCTTTTTGTTGCTCTGTAGTTAGTCCACGTTTTGAGGGAAAGTCTATATTGGCAACGCTGGCAACCCATACACCTCTAAATTCTCTGGTTGGAGGTGGGGGTGTGTCTATTGTTTGAATGGGTTTGGCTTGTTTTTCCTGAGACTGGACTGGAGAGGCAATTGTTAAAAGAAGTAGTCCGCTTAGAATAGTAGCTTTGATGTTCATAAGATTTTAACTATAAAATACATGCACAATAAAATACATCCACAGTTCGTGATGCCTGTTCCACAATTACACTTAATGATTTTGACAAATTTATTACACGATTAACATAAATGGCACAATTAATATCTAATACTAAACGTCTTGTTTCTCTGGATGTTTTCCGAGGGATTGCTATAGCTTCGATGATATTGGTGAATAATCCGGGTAGTTGGAAATATATTTACCCTCCTCTTGAACATGCACCTTGGCATGGTTGTACCCCTACAGATTTAATTTTTCCCTCTTTTCTGTTTATTGTGGGTGTGGCGATGGCTTTCTCTTTTGCCAAGTATACTGATGATAATCGCCCAGATATTAAGGTTTATTGGCGTATTCTGAGGAGAGGTGCTTTATTGTTCGGTTTTGGTTTATTATTAGCTATTTTCTCTCCTTTTTTAGATTTAATCTTAAAAGGGGCGCCTATAGATTTTGGTAAGCTGCGAATTATGGGAGTTTTACAGCGCATCAGTTTAGCTTACATGTTGGCTAGCTTCGCTGTTTTAAATTTGAAACGGCGCTTACTATGGGTATTAGCACTCATTCTATTAATAGGGTACTGGGCAGCAATGCAACTAATTCCTGTTCCTGGTTACGGTGCTGGAAACCTGTCACCAGAAGGAAACTTAGCAGGTTATATAGACAGATTAATTTTGGGGACACATATATTTAAAGGAGGTCCCTTTGACCCAGAAGGGTTATTTAGTACATTACCTGCTGTAGTCACAGTCTTGTTTGGATACTTTACAGGTGCATGGCTGCGTATTCAAGCAATAAAAAGCCGCACTAGTGTTAATCTTGCTATTTTTGGTTTAATTTGCGTTATTATAGGACACTTCTGGGGATTAATCTTTCCAATTAACAAACAGCTATGGACTAGTTCTTATGTAGTGTATACTGCTGGATGGGCATTACTATTACTAGCTTTGTGTTATGAACTAATCGAAGTTCGGAGATTAAAGCGTTTGGGTTTCCCTTTAGAAGTAATGGGGTTAAACGCAATTTTTCTATTCGTCGGTTCGGGTTTGTTGGCTAGAATACTTAATAAAACCCAAATTGGAGTCGGAGAAAAGGCGCCATCAACATACACTTGGATTTACGAAAACTTATTTGCTTCTTGGGCAGGAGCAATGAACGGTTCCTTCTTTTTCGCCATCACAACAGTTTTATTTTGGTGGGTAATTCTTTACGCTATGTATAGGCGCCGTTGGTTCCTCAAACTTTAAGAAACCTGGTTTCTACTGCACTAAGCATAACAATCTAAATATTTATTAAAAGAAACCAGGTTTCTCAGCGTTATTACCAATCTAAGAAACCTGGTTTCTTCTGCACTAAGCATAACAATCTAAACATTTATTAAAAGAAACCAGGTTTCTATCGCGCTTGTAAAGACTGACGCAACCAATAAGTAACCGTGCCAAGCACAACCAGGAAAAACACAGGTACAAACCAAATTCCCCAACTAAAACTTTGTGAAGTTGCCTGACTGTACATTAAACATTGCATAAAAGCAAATATCCATATCAACTCAACTTTCAACCAGTTCAACATCGATAGCGCAATAACGTACTGGCGCCGTGCGTTGTTTTCATCAATGGGGACAAGATAGTTAAACTTGTGCGGTGTACGATTTAAATACGTTAAAAAGCCGTAAAAAAACAAAGCTAAACCAGGTAAAATCCATAACATCCGTTTACTACCCCAGGCATTTGGGCGCCCATCAAATCCAAAATGTATAGGTATAGTATCAGGTAATACAAACCACCCGTAAATAGCAACTACAAATAATACTACGAGTCCTGCAATGGCTATGTCCGAAACCCGCCTATCCTGGGTTGATTCAGAAATAAATACAACCGGACGCTGGTAACTCATAATACTTCCTCCATAAACGCAGTTAAATTATTTTTAACTTACCGCTCTTGCTGTAACACGCGATAAAATCTTTACTCACTTTTACAATCTCAATTTTGTATTATATTGTAGTATAAAGATTATGGAAAGAACTATCTATATATATGGACAACACCCGTTTAGTAAAAATTAGTAAATACCTAAGCAAACACTTACGACACCAACCCGAAAGAATAGGTATCGAACTTACTCCAGGAGGTTGGGTAGAAGTAGAAAAATTATTAGCAGCTTGCAAAAAACATCAATTCCCCATTAGCAGACAGGAACTAGAAGAAATAGTAGCCAACAACGATAAACAGCGTTACTCATTTGATAAAACAGGCGCCTTAATTCGTGCCAACCAAGGACACAGCGTTGAAATAGATTTACAATTAGAGCCGCAAGTCCCTCCAGATGTTTTGTATCACGGAACCGGGCATAAATCTGTAGATGTAATTTTAGAACAGGGACTTTTAAAAATGTCCCGAAATCATGTACATTTGTCAGCAGATATTGAAACCGAGACAAAGGTTGGAGCTAGACGTAATACTAGATGGAGTTTTTTTGGTATATATTGGACAATAATTGGGTAAAACGGACGCATTGTATTACAAAGTTACGTTGAATACATTACTGTCAGTCAAGTTGAAATAATTGTGCGTTTTATGCAAGCACGTGGCTACAATATTTTCGATGGTTCCATAGAATGAATAGTTGTAGTCCAAAGAAAGAAAACTTTAAATTGTAATTTGATCTGATGAAATATTAAAACAAATGCGTCTCGATTAACAATTAAGAAAACTTATGAATATTCGGCTGATTAAATCAGATATTTAAATATTAGATTCTTATTTTTTTCTCAAAAAAGGATATAATTTGAAATATACAAATAAATGTTGCTATATAAAGAGGTGGTTAATATATGACATTGAAGAAACAAAAAGGTCACTTCCAAATCAATGAGTCAATTTTAGCAACTGTTGAAACAGCAACACCTGAATATGTG
>NZ_RSCL01000007.1:72913-95365 GCF_003991905.1 Dulcicalothrix desertica PCC 7102
AAAGATACATTTACCTTCGACTCTCCACTCATTCAATCTCTCCCATACATACATTTTTGTATGTATAGCAGTTTTTTGTTCGTACTTGTCAATCTAAAATAATGATTTGATAATTAAATTAATGCAAAGCGCGTGGCAGTATTAACTAACGCTAGCAAAGCTACATTTTTAAAGCTATGGAGGTTTTTTATGAGCGAACGCAATCTTTTTTCATCGGTTCAGCTTGGTGAACACCGTCTGGCAAATCGGATCGTGATGGCTCCCATGACGCGGTTGCGAGCAGTGGGTTCAATACCGAATGCAATAATGGCAGAGTATTACCGTCAACGAGCATCTTCTGGACTAATAATCACGGAATGCACAATGGTGGCGCCCATGAGCAATGGATACATCAACTGTCCGGGTATTTATTCGCCTGAGCAAATTGCAGGCTGGCAACAGGTGACTGATGCTGCCCATGAAGCTCGTGGCAAGATTTTTTTACAACTTTGGCATTCCGGTCGGATTTCTCATCCTGCGCTACTCAATGGGGAGTTGCCTGTAGCACCCAGCGCGATAGCACCTGTGGGAACGCTACATACCCCAGTCGGAAAAGTCACAATGGAAACTCCGCGCGCGCTAGAAACTGAGGAAATAGCTGATATTATTGAGCAATTTCGTCAAGCTGCAAAAAACGCGATGCAAGCAGGATTTGACGGTGTGGAGCTACATGGAGCATTTGGTTATTTAATCGACCAATTCCTACAAGATGGCTCCAATCAACGAACTGACCGCTATGGAGGTTCGATTGAAAATCGCGCTCGCTTTCTTTTAGAAGTTGTGGAAGCCGTTTGTCAAGTATGGGGTGGAGGGCAAGTTGGAATTAAGCTATCTCCTAGCAATACGTTTTACGGAATACGTGATTCCAATCCTGTCGCAACGTTCAGCTATGTAATCCAACAACTCAATCAATTCAATCTGGCTTATATCCATTTAATGGAGCCAAATGAAGACGACATCAAAACGGAAAATGTTATCAAATCGGTGCTAAAAACCTTTCGTCCCTTCTATTCTGGCTTAATTATCACAAACGGAAATTACGATAAAAGCAAAGACAATCAAGTTCTTTTGAGCAACGAAGCTGATTTAGTTTCCTTTGGCAGACCCTTTATTGCAAACCCCGATTTACCCCATCGGTTTCTCCTTAATGCACCTTTGAACGAGGTAAATTTTGCAACTATTTATGGTAAAGGCAATCAAGATTTAGAGCAAGGGTATACAGATTATCCTCTTCTAGCAAGATAACTCTCGCCACATCCCCGTCATGGAGTAAGTGTCACTAATTTTGATGGGGCAATATTTTCTAAAACCGTGACGCTACTTCTCCAACCTGCAATTAATTTTCATTAAGCAATATTAGTATATAGCTTATGCTACAATGTATTATTATAATGATATCTTAGAATCGAATATGGCTTCAACCTTCCAATCGCGAAAACAAAAAAATGAAGAATAGCCTTATTTTGTACTCAGGTGGCATGGACTCTACTGTACTTCTCTATCATAAAAGAGAGGAAATAGCTCTTGCTGTGAGTTTTAATTATGGAAGCAAGCATAATGACCGGGAATTTTATTATGCTGCCTTGAATACAAAAAAGTTAGGTATTGAGCATGTTAAATTAGATTTAAGTGACATAATTGGTAAGCACTTTTCATCGCATTTGCTTAAAACAGGTTCAGAAATACCTGATGGACATTATCAAGAACCTATAATGAAGCAAACAGTAGTACCATTCCGCAATGGAATAATGCTTTCTATTGCTGTAGGGTTAGCTGAAAGTAAAGGATTGAAACAGATTTACTTGGCAAATCATTTTGGAGACCACGCAATTTACCCTGATTGTACATCTGCCTTTATAGAACCGTTTAAAGAAGCAGCAAAAGCAGGTACATACGAGAAAATAGAAATTGTTTCTCCTTATGTTTCAATAACCAAACGAGATATTGCTTTAATTGGGAAAGACCTTGATGTTCCATTTAAATATACTTGGAGTTGTTACAAGGGTAAAGAGCATCACTGCGGTAAATGCGGAACTTGTGTTGAAAGAAAAGAGGCTTTAGAAGGTTTTGATGAAACCGTTTATACTTAAATTATTATATTGAAGCTGTCATGTCAGGTGTTAATATAAGTAAACTGGTGATTCGTGAGCAGAAACCCTACCGACTTACTGTTATATTTAATAATAACGGATTAAGTTTAAATACCTAAGTAGCCTTATATTTTTTGAGATTCCGCAACGCGCGCGAACAAATACGTGTAGTTTGTTTTGTATTACTTTCTACCTGCCAGCGCTTACAAATTGAGAGAACCCAGTCTGGCTGTTGTTTGGCAGCATCATTCAACCAGTTGCCAACAGAGTCTTGAACATAACGCGAAGTATCTGCCTTCACTGGTTCTAAAAGTGGAAGTCCAATTTGTGGATTTTTTTTGAGTTCTTGAATATGAGGGCACCAAACACCACGCGGTCTGGTACTTTCGATTGCAAACCTTCTTATATTCGGTGAGCTTTCTTCAACCCAAGGCGCCATTAGTTCAATCGCATTTTGAATGTTAACTGTAATATGGGGACGTAAAGCTAACCATGCCCATTCGCGTACATTGAAATGATTATCATCAGCAAGTGGTTGAATTAAATTAAGTCGTTCAGACAGAGTAATATCAGGAATAGAGGCAATCGCGTATGCAGCCCAACTTCTAACTGTATCAGCAGGATGCTTGGCAATACTATCCAAGTTTGTTGCTCCTAAGTTTTTTGAAAGAAGTTCTCCGGCAATCAACATCCTTTTAGTTATACCATCAGATGACTTAAAATATTTGTTCGCATCATTAGAAATTTCAGGTATAACGTAGCTTATTAAAGTAGCGAAATCGATAGCAAGCATCTCCGCTAAATTTGCACTTTCACGTATGCCAGAATTTAATTGTTCTAGAATTTCTACAGGAACCTCATTCGGGCGATTAGTTTTTTTAGTACTTGGTGATTGTTGTTTATTTTTGTTCATTTTTACTGCTGACTTAATCTGCTTAATAATTATCTCTATCATAGTTGCTCGTTCATAGCCTTAGTTCCTTTAATATTTCAACCGTTTGTCAAATTTATGTTATAATCAATACCGTTGAAATCCTGAGTAGTAAACAAATTTCGACACTTGAGTTGTCCGTTACGAAAAGGAACTATGGAATTTATCAAACCAAAAGTAAAAATTTGCTGTATAAGCAGTGTTGAGGAAGCTACATTAGCTATACAATACGGCGCCTCGGCAATTGGTCTTGTCTCAGAAATGCCTTCTGGACCAGGTGTTATTTCTGATGAACTGGCATTTAAGATCGCTGCGACTATACCAGCAAATATTGCCTCATTCCTGTTGACTAGTAAGCAAAATGCCTTAGATATCATTGAACAGCAGCGATATGTTGGTGCCAACACATTACAAATAGTAGACCGTTTAACACACGGGAATTATAAAGACCTACGTGAAGCATTGCCAGGTATTAATTTAGTACAAGTGATTCATGTAAATAATGATGAGTGTATTACAGAAGCTTTGAAAGTGGCGCCGGATGTGGATGCTATTTTACTTGACTCTGGCAACCAAAACCTACCTGTTAAGTTACTTGGTGGAACAGGACGCGCGCACGACTGGTCAATTAGTCGTCGTATAGTTGAGCTAGTAAATAAACCCGTTTTTCTAGCTGGTGGTTTGAACCCAGAAAACGTAAGTGGCGCCGTTGAACAAGTTAGACCACATGGACTAGATATTTGTAGCGGTGTGCGTACTGATAATAAGCTCGATGAACGTAAATTAGAAGCGTTTTTTCAGCAAGTAAATAGTTTTAGGTAATTATTTTTACCACAGAGACACAGAGAGGTAGAAATAGCATAATTACATATAATTTGATAAAAACTCTAAAACTAGCTGATTAAATTTTTCTGGATGCTCTATTGGACTCCAATGTCCACACTCATCTATAATTTCTAAACGCGCGTTAGGTATATTTTTAGCAGCATTCAAAGCATGACTAACAGGAACCATTGGGTCTTGCTTACCCCATATAATTAATGTAGGAGAGGTAATTGTGTTTAACTTTTCAACGATTGGCTGATAAAATTGTCCCCAAATATTAAAATTAGAGCTACCAACATTAAGCATAGCTTGTGTTGCTCCGGGAAGCGTTGCCATTTGGTAAAATTCCTCTACTAGTTGCGGGGTAACTAACTTTGGGTTGTAAACAGCTTGTTTACATAACATTGTTAAACCAGATTTACTAGGCTTACTAAATAGCTTACCTAAAATTGGAATAGTTGGAAGCCGCAATAGTAAACTTACCTCTTTTCCTAACCCGGCACTACCAACAATTACAAGCTTATCTACCAACTCTGGAAACTTTACTGAAACACTAAGCGCTACACCTCCCCCAGCAGAGGCGCCAACCAAACTTGCTTTCTGGATATCTAGAGCTTGCATAAATTGGCGTGTAAAATTAGCCATGAAGCCGAAGGTGTATTTGGCGCCTGGTTTATCAGTTAGTCCGGCGCCAACCATATCAAAAGCATAAACACGATGATGCTTGGCTAACTCAAAAATATTATGTTTCCATAATTCAATATAACCACCACCGCCATGAAGCAAAATAACTATGCTTCCAGAATTACCAAGTTGCCAATATCGAGTGTTAACGCTATCGACTTTGATGTATTGATTTAAAGGTTGTTCGGTAAGACTCATTCTACAAACAAAAATTTATATATACAGTCTTTATAATAAAACTAATCTAAAAAATAGATTTACTAAATATATGAGCAACACAGTCAGCAATAAGTAACAAGCCAAGGGACACTAAAATAAATTTCATTATTTTTGGAAACCATTTAGTTACTGATTGATGATGCTGTAAAATCTCCAGCGATAAACGTAATAGCGCGAGCAACTGGCTTTGGTGTACCCAATAAATAAATTTGTACTGCCATTGCATTTAGATTTATGCTATCTACTAAGGCAATTGTCGCAATTGAAATCAGCAGGTTAATCATTACATCTTGCTTAGAGGTTGTTTGAAAAGTGCCCGTGAATGTCATGCCCAGGTAGAAGCATCTCAGTATGTGTCCAAAACCCTAGATTCTACCCTGCGGGAAAACTACGTTTACGTTCCGTAAGACTCCACTCAGAATGACAATTTATACCTTATCTGACTTTTCAAACATCCTCTTAAAGCTTGTTCATTAAAAGTTATTTAGCAAAATTCAACTTTCAAGCTTTACATAAATTTCTGTCGGATGTGATTGTGCCCATTCTATATCCCACGGGGTAAATCCCAAACTTTGGTACAAGGAAGCAGCGACTTCATTTTCCTTACGATAACTTGTTGCAATTATCTCAACATCGGGATGTAACTTTAGGCGCCGAATTATCTCTATCATAGTTGCTCGTCCATAACCCTGGCGTTGATATTTATAATCAATCATCAGACGCATTATAAATCCAACACCACCTACATCAATTTCATACATGATAAACCCAAGCATTGGCGCCTGTGGTTGTTCATAACCACATACGCTAGCATCATAAACGGCAAAAGGGAAGAGGTTAGTATCGACATACGCTTCTGCAAGAGATTGTGCATTTGTCGCAACTAAACTTTTCTGCGAATTATCGACTTGGAGGTTAAGACATTCTTTGAGATTATCGCGCGTTATTTTACGCAAATGAACTTTTACCATGAATGTGCTTGTCCATTTCTATTACTACCAAGTTGCAATCAATTGTTCAATTTCAGCTTGTGCTTCGTTGATTCCTTGCTTTTGTCTATTATCTCCTAAATCTAAACCATTTGCATGAATAAATTTAATATCTGTAAACTTTTGACATAAACTACTATTAGTGATTTTTAGTTGACTTACGTTATATAAGTTAAAGACAGCAAGTCTGGATAATCTCTCTGAAACTTGCGACATTATCAAAATCTTGCTGTTTGATGCGAGGCGCCTTTTACTTGACGAAGAGCAAACAGTAGTACTATATTGGTCTGTTAGTTTCCTGTTGGAGAGCAAAAGCAATGAAACTCTCGTATACAATTCTCTATGTCAAAGATGTACCTTCTTCAGTCGCGTTTTATGAAAAAGCGTTTGGCTTAAAACAAAGGTTTATCCATGAAAGTCAGCAATACGCAGAAATGGAAACGGGTGACACAAAGCTTGCATTTACCTCAAATGAACTAGCAAATTCTAATATCCCACAAGGATTCCAAGAAAACAGCTTATCTAAATTACCTGCTGGAATTGAAATTGGTTTTGTTGATGAAAATGTACCCGTAGCATTTACAAATGCAGTTAATGCGGGTGCGATATCAGTAGTAGAACCCAAAGTTAAACCTTGGGGACAAACCGTTGCTTACGTCCGAGATATAGATGGAATTTTAATTGAAATCGCTAGTCCAATGTAAAGACAATTGAGAGTTGGTGCCAAAACAACAATATTCTAAAGTAAATACAAGTGAATAGAGGCTTTATAATGAGTCTAACAACATATGGAACTCTGTGTACCGAAGTTTACAATATTACCAAACCAATTGGTGGAGACTATCCTGACATAAGTTACTACATTAAACACCTTTCTAAGATTGGTGGAAAAATCCTTGAGGTGATGGTAGGTACAGGGCGCCTACTTATACCACTGTTAGAAGCTGGTTTACAAGTTGAAGGTGTTGATGTTTCACCTGATATGCTTGCTTCTTGCCGCTCGCATTGTGAAGCTAGAGGTTTATCTCCTGTTCTTTATCAAACTGGTGTAGAGGATTTAGATTTGCCTGGTAAATATAATGCCATAGTAGTCAGCTTTGGCTCGTTCATGTTGTTAGAAAAACGGTCTGCTGCTATCGCTGCACTGCAAGCTTTTGCAAGACACCTTGAACCACAGGGGCGTATATTTATTGATTTAGAACTTCCTGTAGAAGATTTTAAGACTGAAAATATTATCAAGCAATCTTTGCCGATAGAGTGTGCTGATGGCTCAATAATTTTAATGCAAACTTCTTGTAAAATTTCATTTCTCTCCCAACTAAATCTGACTCTTATTCGTTACGAGAAATGGAAAGAAGGTAAACTAATAGCTACGGAACTTCAACGTTTACCGCTTCATTGGTTTGGAAGAGATGAATTTATATTATGTTTAGAGCAAAATGGTTATAAAGATATCACTTTGTGTGCCAACTATATAGATGATTTGCAGCCTAGTTCGCATACAGATACTATGTGTTTTTCTGCCGCCATATGCGATTGAAAGTTATCTATATTAAAATTGGGGGCCAAAAATTAAATTAGCCATAAGAGTGGGATGGGTGTCTTAAGCGAGTCCAAAACTCATGGCGGGCAAGGATGCCCACTCCACAAGAATGTTTGTGACTGAGAGTTGCAAATTAGGGTTGACATGTTTACTTATATAGGGTAATACTAGGAATAAGTAGTAAATTCACTTTGATTGTTATGTTTACCAAGCAGCTATCTCTACAAGTAACTTTTAGCCTTCTATCAGGGCTAGAGCTACTACTATGCCTTGGTTAAGTGTTTACTTAAGTTTTTGCACATCTAAATATTTACCCTTTTAACTAACGCTTTTGACGTTGGAGTTATTTATGCAATTAAATCTATCGCTCAAGGTTTTGCTGCGACTAATTACGGGTTGCCAGGTTTGGTCTTGGTGGCAATCTGACAGCCCTAATTTTATACTACTCGCCACAATACCTTGTCATTACAGAATTTATCGATATTATTCACGAAGGAATTCACGATGTTAACTAATCCAGCTTCTAAATATCGTCCGTTTGCTCCTGTTAATTTACCTGACCGTGCGTGGGTTAATCGAACAATTACCCAGAGTCCCATTTGGTTGAGTACCGACTTACGCGATGGCAACCAAGCTTTGATTGAACCAATGGATATTACGCGCAAGTTGCGTTTGTTCAATCTGTTGATACGTATAGGTTTTAAAGAAATCGAAGTTGGTTTTCCTTCTGCTTCACAGACTGAGTTTGATTTTATTCGCCATTTGATTGAACAGCAGTTAATTCCCGATGATGTGACAATTCAGGTATTAACTCCTGCACGTGAGGAATTGATACGTCGCACTTTTGAATCATTACGTGGCGCCAAAAATGCAATCGTACATCTATATAATGCGACATCACCAGTATTTCGACGCACTGTTTTTAATTTAGACCGTGCAGGAACTATTAATTTGGCAACTTCGGCAGCAAAATTATTTAACGAGCTTGCAGCAAAGCAACCAGAAACTAACTGGCAGTTTCAATATTCACCAGAGACGTTTACAGCTACCGAACTCGATTTTGCTGTTAATATATGCGATGCTGTTCTGGATGTCTGGCAACCAACTCCGCAGCATAAAGCAATTATTAATTTACCTGCAACGGTAGAAGTATCAACACCAAATATATTTGCCGACCAAGTGGAGTGGATGCACCGTAACTTAAGGCGCCGCAATAGTGTAATATTGTGTGTTCATACTCATAACGACAGAGGTTGTGGTATTGCTGCTGCTGAAATGGCACAAATGGCAGGCGCTGAAAGGGTAGAAGGGTGTTTATTTGGTAATGGTGAACGTACTGGTAATGTAGATTTAGTAACCTTGGCATTGAATCTTTATACTCAGGGTATACATCCAGGTTTAGATTTTTCTAATATTAACGAAGTCGCGCGTATTGCTGCTGAATGTACTCAACTGCCAATACATCCACGTCATCCTTATGTTGGTGATTTGGTATTTACAGCGTTTTCAGGGTCGCATCAAGATGCTATTAGAAAAGGGTTTGCGGTGCAGGCGCCTGATACAATTTGGGAAGTACCTTATTTACCGCTTGACCCTGCTGATGTTGGTTGTACATATGAGTCGGTAGTCCGAGTCAATAGTCAATCAGGAAAGGGTGGAATTACATTTTTACTCGAACGTGATTTTGGTATAACGTTACCTCGACGGTTGCAAATTGAATTTAGTCGAGTTGTGCAGCAAGTCATGGATAGTAGTGGAAAGGAATTATCTTCTCAGGATTTATGGCAGTTGTTTGAACAAGAGTATTTGCATGGTGAGGCAGTATTAAGATATGTGTCACATCAAGTTTATACTGCTGATGATGGAACACAAATGCTGTCAGCGAAGTTGCAGGTTGATGGGGAAGTTATTGAGATTTGCGGTAAAGGTAATGGTCCCATTGATGCTTTTGTCAATGCGTTGGGTATTGGAGTGGAGATTCTCCATTATGAAGAGCATTCACGTAATTTGGGTAGTAATGCTGATGCTGTAGCATATGTGGAAATGAGTAGTGATTTTAGTGGTGATTTTATAAGTGGGAGTTTATATGGTGTAGGAATAAACTCGAATATTGTCACTGCTTCAATACTGGCTATCATTAGTGGTGTAAACCGCGCGTTAAAATCTGTTGATGCTGAGGTAAGAATTGAGCAGTTGATGAAGTTGAAAGATTATGCGTCTGTAGTGAGGGTTTAAGTTACGAACCACAGAGACACAGAGTACACAGAGCAAGAAGAGAATGAAGAGTTATAAAAACATCTCTCTTTACTCTTTTCTCTGCGCTAAGGGGCTTCCAAAAATTAAATTAACCTGCAATTGTGGGGTGGGCATCCTTGCCCGCTCAAATATCAGGACGGGGCAAGAGACAGCCCATCCCACAAGAAATCTTGGAATATTTCTTTTCGCTCACTTGTTATTAATAGTAAGTTTTACAATTACTAGGTCTAGTACAGCAGCAAGCGTAATTTCAGGGAAATTTTATGAACACAATTATCTATAGACCACCAGAGCTTGGAGACGAGTACCAAATTAGTGGTTGCATGTGGGCTTCTGCTGACCTGTGGGAACTCACAGATGGAACACCAGAAAGTGTTGTCGAATGGGTACTAATTTGTAACCCAGAAGAATTAAGAGACAGAATTTTGAGTGACCAGAGAACGCTAGTTGCTACGTGGAACGGGATAGTTGTTGGTTATATTGCATTTAAAAGAGGCAATCATTTGTCGTTGCTGTTCGTCCGAAGAGAATTTTCTGGGCAAGGAATTGCTAGACAACTCTTCACCTGATGCACACCCCGCATACCGACAGCAAAAGATAACGGCGCCACAAATTTATATTTTCTTTATATAAATCGACAAAGATTATTGCATAAAAGCTGAATTACAAACTTATAGCTCAGTAGTCATGCTTGAGTTGATATAACACTGCTCAAAGAAACCTGGTTTCTTGTAGCTTGACTTGTAAATTTACTTTTGCAAAAGGATTAATCAAAATGAAAATTAAGCATTTTTATCAAGTTTCAAGTTTATTAATCGCAGGATTGGTATTATCGAATTTTGGTACTGTTTCCGCCTCTATTAATAGCTCTCAAACATTGCAGCAACTTAACAGCAATACTGTTGTCGGTATTAAAAAAATTGCAGCTAACCCAGAAGACTGTATTGCCTTCAACCCGAATAGTACTGCTGTCAAGCAAGTCAACGGTAGCTGGAAAATAGTTGAGAATGGGAATCACTGGATGTTTGACTTTGGCGCCAAAAAAGACGAAGCGACACGCGCATTCCAAGTTATCAAGCAATACGGAATGAATAAATCTTGCTTCGTTGGGCGTCCACAACCATCATTTAAATATCTACTTAAAAATGATAATGCCCCAGTTGGCGCCATCAGAGGAGAAGATTGTGTGGCATTTAACCCTGCAACAACAACCTTAAGCAAAATCAACAACCGTTGGAAAATTGTAGATGGTAGTCACTGGATGTTTGACTTCAACACCAATGAAGCAGAAGCAAAACAATCTTTAGAGATTATTAAAAAATATAAGTTTACCCGTTCCTGCTTCGTTGGTAGACCTGACCCTAGCTTTACCTACTTGCGTAAATAACGTACCATCAACCAATAATACTGCCAGGAATTGCAAATCCCTGGCAATTTCAATATTCACCGGAAATGTATAAACAAGCATTATCAAACTAATCGATTTGATACTGCTAATTT
Organism: Dulcicalothrix desertica PCC 7102; assembly: GCF_003991905.1. GTDB lineage: Bacteria > Cyanobacteriota > Cyanobacteriia > Cyanobacteriales > Nostocaceae > Dulcicalothrix > Dulcicalothrix desertica. The sequence goes on from NZ_RSCL01000007.1 coordinate 83,990, forward strand.
CAAACTCAGTAGTATTATGTATAATAAATCACTGTTTAGTCCAGATAGGATTGAAACTTCGAGCTTATTTTTAATTTTTTTATTCTTATTTCCTTCTCTTACAATTGCTCAAACAGTTCCAGTTCAAACACTGCAAGATAAACCCAATCCGAATATCGACCGTTTCCCCCAACCTGTTCCCAGTCCTACACCTCTTCTGGAGAATGAGGCGCCAACTATATTGCCTCCACAGGTGGAACCGGCGCCAGAGGAAACAGAAACAAATATTAGTATCCCTGTACGTCAGATAGAGGTAACAGGTAATACTGTATTTAACCCAGATATTATTGAAAGCATCGTCAACAAGAGTGAAAATCGTTCTGTAAGTTTAAAAGAACTTAGAGGTGTTGCTGATGCAATTACCAAGTTATATTTACAGAAGGGCTATATTACATCGAGGGCTGTGTTAGTAGACCAGGAAATCAAAGATGGTGTAGTTCAAATTCGGGTTATTGAGGGTTCTTTAGAAAAAATTGAGATAGAAGGTAATCGACGTTTAAACTCATCTTACATACGCGAGCGCATTCAGTTAGGTACAAAAATACCACTCAACCAACTTCAAATTGAAAACCAACTCAGGTTGCTAAGAGTTGACCCAATGTTAAGTAATATTGACGCGACTTTACGACCGGGTACTAATTTAGGTGAAAGTATTCTTACAGTTAAGGTAGAGGAGGCGCCTAATTTTAATCCTTTCTTTAGTGTTGATAACTATTCATCTCCGAGTGTTGGTTCGGAAAGGTTCGGTGGAGGTTTTAATTATCGTAACGTCACAGGAATTGGCGACCAATTTAGTGCTTCATACTATCGTTCTACCACAGGTGGTTACAATGTCTTTGACTTGAATTACCAAGTTCCGATTAACCCGAAAAATGGAACTATCAGATTAAGGTATGCACCGAGTGATAGTAAAATTACTGCTTCTGAATTCGCTGATTTTAATATTACCTCTGATAGCCAACTATATGAAGTTAGTCTTCGGCAACCATTAACCCGCACCCCCAGCGAAGAATTTGCTTTATCTTTAGCATTTACCTTGCAAAATGGTCAAACTTTTTTAGGAGGTACACCTACACCCTTTGGTGAGGGGCCTGATAGCCAAGGTAACAGTCGTACCAGAATAATCAAATTTGGACAAGATTATATTAAACGAGACTTGCAAGGAGCATGGGCTTTGCAATCGCAATTTAATCTTGGTTTAGGTATTTTCGATGCGACGATTAATTCTGGGTCAAAGCCAGATGGACGTTTCTTTAGTTGGTTAGGGCAAGTACAGAGGGTACAAAGGTTAAGTAAAAATAATTTATTAATAGCTCAAGCTGAGTTACAACTCACGACAGATAGTTTACTTAGCAACCAACAATTTTATCTAGGTGGGGGACAATCTCTACGGGGTTATCGACAAAATGCTCGTTCTGGGGACAATGGTTTTCGTGTTTCTGTAGAAGACCGAATTACCATTTTTGATGGTACAGATGGAACTTCATCTTTACAATTGGCGCCTTTTATTGAGATGGGTGCAGTTTGGAACCATCCTGATAATCCGAATAAACTCAACAATCAAACTTTTCTCAGCGCTGCTGGTTTGGGATTAATCTTACAACCCACACCAAATACTTTTATCCGACTCGATTATGCTGTCCCCTTTATCAAACTTGACGATAAAGGTACAAACGCTCAAGATGAAGGTTTCTTTTTCAGCGTTGGTTATAATCCTTAGTGTTATTAATTTGCCTCACCTACTAAGGTAAACCCAGCCCAATCTAATGGCTCAAAACCAAACTCCATCAGTTGCAGCATAGCTTTTCTTAATGCTATGGCTTTATCAGGGTTTTGCTGTAATTCCTGATAAAAAGCAATCATTAATAGTCTTGTTTTCTCATCAGGAACAGTCCATAAAGAGACTAATACACTGGGTGTTCCTGCGGAGATAAAAGCGCGCGAAAGTCCAATTACTCCATCTCCGGTAATCCTTCCTACACCCGTATCGCAAGCACTCAAAACCACTAACGAAGCGACCAAACGCAAATCAAAAATTTCTGCTGCAGTCAGTAAACCATCATCTTGGTCTGAGGGTGCTAAAGCTATCGCTCCCGGTATTCCTAAGCCCTGCAATGAGGAGCTAGTATTAGAACTGCGGTATTCTAAAAGTCCGTGGGTTGCTAAATGTATGAGATTTGCTTGAGATAATTGCTTTTTTACAGCAGCTTTAGTTGCTTTAGAACCAACAATTGCTTCTTGCTGGAACATTTTTGCTATTTCTATTGCTTCTGCTTCTGATTCTGGTAGTACTGCTAGTTGTTGAGGTTGTTCACCATTTACAGATACTGTGGGCATAGTTGGATTACCCACTATTAAAGGTTTTAAATCAGTTAGATTTTGCTTTGCTAAACGATTTTTTTGCTTACGAGTTAAATCTAATACTTGAATCGCTGGAGCCGTAAGAATCGTATGTTTTTCAATTAAATATTTACCTTCAGCGTTTTGCAGTGCAGCGAAGGGAGTTAAAAATAATGATTCTTGAGGTATAAAAATTACACGCTCATTTTCATCTTTTGGTAATAAATCTACAATTGGTTCAATCAGAAATTGATGCAGTTTACGGAGTCCAATATAACTTGAATTCTTTTCTTCTCCTAACTTCAAAATATTTTGCCTCTGCTGCTCACATACAATACCTTGAACCAAACAGCGACTGGCATTAACTAAATCATCAAGGGTTAAATTATGCTTCCATAAGGGCTTTAAATCAACTTTACGAAATGTAATTTTACCCGTTGGTTTTACTACCCAAATGAATAATTCTGAACCCCTACCGCGTTGCTTACCCAAAAACTTAAAGTCATCATCAGGTACAATTAAATATTCAACTAAGGTTGCATTTTGCTGACGAGCAATTTTTTGAATTTGCTTTACAGAAGGGAAACTAGTATTGATTGAGTTTTTATCTTCCGAGAATCTACCAGCAAGTAATTCCACAAAAGCGCGCGCGCGTCCTCGTTCCGTGGCTTCTAGAGCTGCTTCTGGTTTATTTGCAGCTACTAAAATTTGTTGCAATAAATTGTAAGAATGAACTTGAGTATCAAAAATTGATACCTTATAAGTATCGCTAAGTCCCGGTCTCATTCCATCCAAAAGTCCGACAGCATCACGAAGCGTCTTTTCTGCTTCCTCAAGTTTTCCCGCAGTAAATAAAACATGTCCTAAATTATTTAACCCCATCGCTTGAGCTTCCGGGTCACCAATTTCCCTGGCAATAGCTAAACTATTTTTCAAATACTCAATAGCTTGGGGATAGTCTTTTAAATCTTCGTGTGCTAATCCCAAACTTCCTAAAGCTTCCAATTCCCGTTGCTTGTTCTTTATCTCTCGCGCGAGTTGAAGACTTTGTTGATAATTGTTAATTGCTTTGTCTAACTTTCCCAAAAAATGGTATGTAGAACCCAAATTAATCAACGTACTTGTTTGACCCGCAATATCATTTATAGAAGAGCTGATTTTGAGACTCGTTTGAAAAGTCACAATCGCTTTTTCGTACTGACCTTGATTAGCATAAATTTGACCTAGATTACTAAGAGTTTTACCCTCTTCTCCTTTATTATTAACCTCACGGGCAATTTGCAAACTTTTTTCATAAGATGCGATTGCACTATCATAGTCCCCTAAAGCTTCATACACATTTCCTAAGTTTTTAAAAACTATTCCCTCATTCTTACGATTTCCTAGCACCCGAAGAATCTCTAACGATTGTTTATTTGCTTCAATAGCTTGAATATAATTACCCAATGTTTTGTAAGCAATGGCTAAATTAGCCAGAATAGCTCCTTCATCTATTTTATTACCAGTTTCACGCACCAAAATTAAAGCTTGTTGGTTATATTCAACAGCTTTAGTAAATTTAGTTTGTTTAGCGTAGATTTTTGCAAGATTTATTAGAACTGCTGTTTCTGCTGATTTATCTTTTAGTTCTCGCGTTAAAGTCAGGTATTGTTGTAAATAAGTAATTGTTTGGGGATAATTTTGTATCTGCTGGTTTACGGCGATTAAGTTTTTTAAAGTGGTTGCAGTTGCTTGCTTGTCATCTAACTGAAGATATATTTTTAAAGTGTTTTTCCATAATTCTATAGCTTCTAGTAATTGATTTGCTTGATACTTTTTTAAAGCTTCTTCAAATAATTTTTCCGCTTTGGTGCGATGCGATTGAGACTCTCCTCTGTTTACTAGAAAAGGTATTTGGGAATGTTCAAAAATAACAACACTACTGAAGTTCGTGATTATAGCATCCCTAATTGATTTGTAAAAAACATTATGTTGATGTAACGAACCACAAAGGACGCAAAGGACGCAAAGGTAAGAAAAGAAAAGAAGAAACATTTTAGAAATAATTTAGGGTTGCTATATAAAAGTAGTGTTACCTCACATCTTGCACCAGTCCTAGAAACCGGGCTTCTTGACAAAGACTTTGCTATAAAACGTTGATTTTTCGTACAGAAGCCCGGTTTCTTTAAGCTTATTGAGAATGTTGCAAGATGTAAGTTGCCACTTTACTGTAAATAATCATTGCTTCTTTTACTCAAATCAAGATTGTGGTTTATCGAAATTAGAATTCAATCGATTATCTGGCACTACTTTCAGGATATTATTTTTATCATTTGTTGTCTTACATGGGCCATTTGTTCGTGGTTGGGAGTTATTCGTTGCATTTCCCCCACGAGTATTTTCTCCACGGTTGACAGCTATGGTTGAATTTTGTGGAGAACAAACATCATTTTTTTCATCTTGATTTAATTGACGTTGAACAATTTGTCCATCGGGAGAATTTTGGTTATTTGATGTTCCATTGCCAGAAGAGACATCGGTTTTAGGTTTGGGAACAGCTACTACATTAATATCGGAACTTCCCTCTAAAAATGTATCACCAAAAGCGCCGTATAGACTAGCATCAACTCCTCCCTTTTTAATAATCAACCCAGCTGTAAAACTTTCATCTGGTGAAATATTGTTGGCATCAAAAGCAACACTGTTGACAGTTACAGGTCTATCTGGGACAGGGTTTCCGTTTTCGTCAACAAAAATAATTTGACCAATATCGTCTTTACCTTTAAAGAAAACTCTTCTTCCATCAGCTTTGACTCGGTATATAGTATTTCCATTCGCATCTTTTTCAACACCAATCCCTTCAGTGAATTTTACTCCACCATGTTGAATATTTATATTTCCTTGGGCTTGAATACTAACTGGAAGTTCGCTAGGTCCAGTAAAAGTAAATGAACTTAAGAAAGTATCTTTTGCTTGAAATGTATCGGCAGCATTAATACTTATACTGCCAAAAGGAACGCGAATAGTATTAACTGTAATTTTTCCAGTTTCTGAAGATAGAAATGCAAAATCATTTATCCCACCAAATCCATCCGATGATATTACTCTTAAATTTCCTATATCAATATTTTTGGCGCCAGAAAGTGTAGTATTACCAGCATTTATATCACCTCTAACTAAGATACCACCTTTTGAAGCATTCAAAATCAGCGGACTATTTATACCGTTGAAAGAACCATCCAATATAAAATTTCCTAAAGAAAGATTTCCATTGACATTAATATCATTTTTGGCGGAGAGAATCACGGGACCCAAAATCTCACTGCTCGCTGGTTCAATAGTAATATTTCCGACTGTAATATTTCCGACTGATGTAGAAGTATTCGTACTAGAAAAAGTTGTTGTATCAATAGAAGTTGGAGAAATAGTTGCTGGATTGCGTAATTCACTCAACCCTGCTCGCAAGATCAACGATGAGCTATTTTTTAATGTGGCAATATCTGGGTCTGTTCCTACTAAAGAAGCATTTGGTTGTGTAATTTCAATATCACCACCTACGATACTGCCTTTAGCTTCTACTTTTAGAGAAGAACCCTTATAATTACCAAAACTTACATCACCATTAGAACTAATTATACCTTGAGAATTAGTTCCAACTGGGCTGAGAAAACTAGAACTAAAATTACCTGCTCCACCAGATAAATTCTGCACCGAAAAATTTTTACCTGTAATAAAACGAGCATTACCGCTAATTGTACCATCGCTAACTAAATCAAGATTACCGCCTGCCTGAAAGATAGATTTTTCATTAGCTAACTGAATATTAATATTTTGATTTCCTTGAAATTTTAAGTTTCCTCCCGTTTGCAAAATAAAGAATTCGTCAAACCCCGCACCATCAAAGAAATTTATAGTATCTTTAGCTAATAAGCTCAAGTTTCCAGATGTTGTTAACCCCTGTCCCGATTGACCAACAGAAATTAAATTACGACTCGATGATAGTGTGGCATTTCCAGCATCAACACTATCTACTACTAAATCACCGTTTTCTATTTTTAAACCTGAACCTGTCAGTTTTACTGTATCTCCACTGATTGTTAAACCCGTTGCATTCGTAACTCCTCCACCCGTTAATAATGCGGGGAGAGATAAAATAGGTAACGACCAATTATTCGGTAAACTAGGTGCTGTTGAGATTGGTTGAGTTTCGAGACTCAAAATATTTCCTAGCTGTGTAATTTTAACTATACTTTCCCCAGCTACAGTCGCAACCGTTACCTGCCCTCCGGGAGCGCTGAGTCCCCTTGTATTAACAATTGTACCACCAAGAAGAGTTAAATTTTGTCCCGCTTTTATAGCTAAATTACCAAACCCATCAATGGCGATAGCTCCCGGTTGACTCATGGTAAATGCAAATGAACTGGGTTCTCCAATCAAGTCAGCGTAATTATTTACACCAAAAGCATTAAACCACTTATTCCCAAACCCAATTCCGTTCGCGGTTGTCGCAGTAAAAGACCCAGGAACATCTAACCTGGCGCCAGAACCAAATATAATCCCGGCTGGATTCATTAAATACAAGTTAGCATTGCTACCCGTAACTTTAATTAACCCATTAATTACCGAAGCATCTCCACCAGTAACTCTTCCTAAAATATTTTTAGTACCGGGATTCGTTACAAAGTCTGCAATTTGATTTTCATTCAATCCAAACTTTTGCAGACTGTGAAATACATTCTTATCAACTTGAGTGCCACCTGTAATAGTAAAAGTATTTCCACTCTGATTTACAACAGTATTCGCATCACCAGGCGCCGTTGTAATCTGTGCTTGTGCTTTTGGTAATAATATAGATGTGACAATGGAGAAACTAAGTAAATGAAATATTAATTTCATGGAACTGATATTTAAAAAATTGCTTGAGCATTAAAAACGGGGTTTCTTGGTACATATACGTAGTTGAGACTAAGATTATGCAATAATTTTACAAAACTTCACTATTCAACCAGCGATTGCTTGGCAATATCGCTCAAGCCAATACTTTCGAGCAAACTCACCCAAGTCTCAACCAGCTCTTTATTTTCTGGTTCCTGTTGTCGTAATCTTGCCAATGTATTAAGAGTATCAAACCAAATACCCTCTGTGGCATATAATTCAACTTGTTTACGAGGTTCAGCGGCATTAATTTTTTGGTTTAATCCACTTAATGTAACTCGTCGCACTACACCTTCTACCCGGAGTGAAGGAATTGGTTTTTGGGGTTCGCAGTAGATATTAAAGAACCAGCGATAATTTTTATTTGCTTCCAAGGGTTTGACTGTTTCAGGAAGAGAAACGGAGATAATACCTGGTTTACTTGGCAATTTAACTGCTGATTGATAAATTATTTTCTTAGACTCTTCATCTTGGAGAAGAAATTCTGTTGGAAAAGAATACTTGTTGGTGAAGGGAACGTAAAAAGGGAATTGAGGACGCAAGCTATTGGTTAATCCCCAAACATTTTCCTTTACGTGTTCCGTTTGCCCCAATTTTACAGTTTTTTGTGTAAAAGGCACTAAAGCAGTTAAGTTAGTTTCGACATCTGGGCAAGGGCCTCTGCGTCCACCACCACGAGAACGTCCACCAACTGCCCTTCCTGGTGGTGGTGCTGGTAAGGTAAATTTAATTTTTTGGTTTTGTTTATTTGAGTAAGCAGGTTCTATGTGTAAAAACCCGTTATAGGGAATGAAGATTATAGAACTAAGAATCAATATTAAACTAGCCTTTACTGGCAGCCAAACAAAATTCATCGATTTAGTCCTCACAAATGAATTATTACTGTTGCAGTTTCTTAATCTCTTGACAGTTCCCTCAAAAATAAAAACTTATTATTTACCTTTAAGAATGACGACAATACTTATACTTGTTGTTCCCACTAAAGCTATCGCTGATGGTACAAATGCCATCCAAGTGCCTTGAATTAACATATAAAAACAAACTCCATAGAGAATTCCGCAACTCAGCAACAAAGCTAAAGATATTTTAGGAAGCAGGTGCTTGCTTAATACCGGATGGTAGCAATATACACCTGCTAACCCTCCTACGATAGACCAGCCCAAAATCCAAGCTGTATCACTCCACGATGATAATACTCCTATTAGTGGACGTTTGTCTAATACACTACTCAGTATTTGACTAACCATATGGGCTTGTACCTCAACCCCTGACATTTGGTTTTGTAAAAGTCTTCCATAGGGAGTTTGCCACCTATCTTCGGCGCCACTTTTAGTGATACCAATTAATACAATTTTATTTTCAATAATTTTTTTGAAAGCAGTAGGATTATCCTCAGCAGCTGCAAACAGTTGTCTTAATGTTAATTTTTGGGCAACATCATTACCCGCGCGGTAGTTCAACATGATTTGTTCGCTGTTGGCATCAACACTTTGATAACCGCCACCATGCGATTGCAACCTTTGAAAAACGACATTACCAATCTGCCAGTTTTTACCATCAGCAGTCAAATTAGTTTGAATATTATGAACTTGCAATAGATAGCGAGAAGCTAGTTGTAAACTCAAAGCATAAGATGCCTGACAATGAGAATTTGCCTCTGGATTCATCGACAATAACTGGCGCCGCAACACGTTATCGGTGTCGTCTACAAAGTCACTAAATCCTAAACGCTCTACAGGAATTTCTTGAGGAGGACGCACACCATAAGGGTCAACTTTTGTACTGCTAACTTTACAAATACCTACCAAATTATCGTTATTTTTTAAATTTGCAATCAGGTTTTGATGTTGGGGATTGGTATTAAAATCGCGGTAAATATCTAGACCAATTACACTCGGCTTGTATTTCTGTAAAATTCCTAATAAGCGTTCCAATGATTTATCAGAAATTGAAACTCCTTTCAGTTCTTCTCCTTTTTTTCGTTGGGCTTCAACATCACTATCATCTATTGTTACAATTAATAGTCGCTCGTCAATTCCTTCGCTGGGTCGCAATTTCATCATCTGGTCGAATGCTGGCAATTCTAGTGCTTGCAATAATCCGAACCAACGCATTCCACTCACCAAGCTAGTTACTAATAAACTAGATATAACTAAATTTATCAATCCCCGCTTTGTAAATACATGATTATTACCCACTGCATTTGGAACTGTTGCAATCATATTTTGCCAAGTTAAAGGCACTTCTGCTTGATGTTGATATATTGTTGGTAACCAACTTGCACATGGAAATTTAGCTTCTAATCCTTGCAAACGTTCTCTTGCTTCTCGTAAAGCTTTGTAAAGGGGTTTGCCAATCACAAATGCTTTCAAAAAATACTTTAAGAACTCTTGAGCAACTTTATCTGGGACAATTTCCCGCATCACAATCAAATAAGGTATTTGCAAATCAATAAGCTCTTTTGCTAATCCTAAACCATCGCAGGAATTAAAAATTGCTAATTGTAAACCATTATCTACAGCTTTTTTGAGAGCATATTTTAACTGACTAATTGTTAAACTGTCATTTTGGTTAATATATATTTGCCCCGTTTCACCGTTAGCTTGACTAGAACTATGTCCTGCAAAAAAAAGTATTTGCCAGTTTTCTTCCCACAGTTGCTCCGTCAACTCACTGCGAGGTGGTTCCACCATAAAATTGATATTGGCATTTGGTAATTCCGTTAATAATTTTCGATCTGCTTCAATATCAATTCCAGTACTATTGCCCAAAATGGCAAGAATTTTGACAGCACTTGTAGGTTTTACTTCTCGAATTATCCGGTCATAATTAACAGGACTTAATGCTACTTCTACCTTGGAATAACGCTCCAGCATATCCCATAAATGCCAGGGTAATTTTTGCAATTGGTTATCTTGAGTTTGAATCAATACCTGCAAATCATCATTTGGCAGTAACTTTTCTAACCATTTTTCGCGGATAGGTAGAAAAGAAGGTGATTTTAGCCAATCGTTAAGTTGCTGATTGACGATTTTTGCTGCTGTCAAACATTCTTCATCTGCTGAACGTTTGGTTCTTCCGGTGGAAATACTAACAGGTCTTCCCACCCAATCCAGATTACGGTATATGCCTTGCCAACGCTGATAACTTTGTGGTAGAACTTCATTGCCAGGAAGTTCACCCATAATTTCCGTTGAAGGTGGAGTATTTTCCTCTCCAATTTGAAAAGTAACAGGGAAACCCTCTTTAAAGCTACCCTTTCCAAACTTTAAAACAACCAATTTACCCACATTTATTTCCCTCCGCTACCAACACGCAGTTTAACTCACTTACTATGTAACATTTTCTATAAAAATTTTAATATTTTATTTACGAGATTATTACTATGAAAATTATAGAGTTTTTACCCAACCTCGCACAACCACAATCAAGATGTTTGAGAGCGTATCTGCCAAGAGCGTGCATCTAGGAGATGGAAGTGGTGAAGTACATGTATACTGCATTTACTTTGAATCTGGGAGTCATATAGGTACACATCGGGCAGGATACGTTATTATGGTGCAAGCGAGTAAGCTAGAACCAAAATTATGATTTTGCTGATTAGATATCAAGTCCGAGACGTAATACTAGATGGAGATTTTTTTGTACATATTGGACAAAATTTGGGTAAAACGGACGCATTGTATTACAAGGTTACACTTAATACATTGCTCGAAGTGAAGTTGAAATAATTGTGCCTTTTATGCAAGCACGTGGCTACAATATTTTCGATGGTTCTATAGAATGAATAGTTGTAGTTCAAAGGAATAAAACTTCAAATTGTAATTTGATCTGATGAAATATTAAAACAAATGCGTCTCGATTAACAATTAAGAAAACTTATGAATAGTTGGCTGATTAAATCAGAGATTTAAATATTAGATTCTGATTTTTTTATCAAAAAAGGATATGATTTGAAATATGCAAATAAATGTTGCTATATAAAGAGGTGGTTAATATATGGCATTGAAGAAACAAAAAGGTCACTTCCAAATCAATGAGTCAATTTTAGCAACTGTTGAAACAGCAACACCTGAATATGTG
>NZ_RSCL01000007.1:95375-95663 GCF_003991905.1 Dulcicalothrix desertica PCC 7102
ATTTCCACATCCTCAGATTCACTTTACAATGTTTATGAAAAACGAATAAGAAGCGAGCCTATTCTGAATGCTGCTCGCATTCCTCAAGACCTTAGACGTGCTGCAATAAAAAAAGCCGCAGGGGTTGTCAAGTCTTGGTACACGAATTTTGAGCGCTGGATGAAACGGATTGAAAGGTCAAAGACGTGTCATACACTCAAAAAACGTACAAGATTAAAAAAGAAGGCAGGTAAACCACCAGTTTTACCACAATCCACTAATTTCCCAATTCAGGTTTATTCTGGTATG
>NZ_RSCL01000007.1:95673-219464 GCF_003991905.1 Dulcicalothrix desertica PCC 7102
CTTTCCACATCCTCAGATTCACTTTACAATTTTTATGAAAAACGAATAATAAGCGAGCCTGTTCTAAATGCTGCTCGCATTCCTCAAGACCTTAGACGTGCTGCAATAAAAAAAGCCGCAGGGGTTGTCAAGTCTTGGTACACGAATTTTGAGCGCTGGATGAAACGGATTGAAAGGTCAAAGACATGTCATACACTCAAAAAACGTGCAAGATTAAAAAAGAAGGCAGGTAAACCACCAGTTTTACCACAATCCACTAATTTCCCAATTCAGGTTTATTCTGGTATGTTTAAAGACGATACTGGAGAAACCCTAGTTGTAAAACTGTGGACAGGAAAAGTATGGCAATTCCAGAAAGTTAGCTATAAGTGTCGAGAATTACCACTTGATTACGTTAAAGGAACTTTTTCTTTAATTTATGATGAAAGTAGACTAAAATTGGTTTGGGTAATTCAGAAAAATATACCCTCAAAAGGAAAGTTAGTAGACCATATAAAAGCTTATGGTAAGCTCCGAATTCTAAGCATTGACCTCAACTTAGATGACCCGATAGTTGTGGGTAAGGTATTAGAAGGATACGAAGATACGAGCGTTGTTGTAGAGTTAGCCAATCTACGGATATCAGGAAACAATCGACTCCATCATCTTAGGAAGCGTTATCTAGGTGAGATTGCCAAAGCTAAAAGTTTAACTAATACGAAAACAGAGTTGGGTGTGTTGCCTCCTCTTAATTTTTGTTCCAAGTTATGGAAGCGAATCAAAAATTTAGAAAAGGAACTTATTGAGACAATATCACACTCAATTGTGGAATTTGCTAATGACTACAATTGTAATTTAATTGTATTTGAAAACCTCAAAAGTTTAAAGCCTCAACGTGGCAAGTACTCGCGTCGGAGCAATATGAAACGTTCGTTTTGGGTTGCAAAGAAAATACAAAAACGAGTTGAGCAGAAAGCTTTAAACAGGTACTCTATTTATACTGTTAGAGTTAACCCAGCATTTACCAGCATTACCGATTCGCGCAGTGGTGCTAAATGTTTAAGAGGTTCACAAGTTGGCTCACTTAATCTTTATTTGTGGAGTGATTCAGGTTTAGGAAAATTAGTTCAAACACCAGATGGTAAAATATTCTGTTCTGGTGAGAACGCGGCTCGGAACATTGGTTTAAAATACCTGACCGCGAAGTTTGAAAAGCCTGTAGTTTTTAAAAATGCAGGTTTACCCACAGGTTGTGTTGTTTGGCTAAGAAAGCCTGTGGGTAAAGGGAATGTGGTTATTCCTGCTTGGTCTTGTGCGTAGTGTTACATCGGTAACGAGATACTATCGTATAAAGTAGCGGCTAGTTCCGTCGTCTTTTCGATTGGTGTATCGAACAGGATCACAAAGCGAGTGTCCGGTTTATCCCGAATTACTCATACCACATGGTAAACCAGTAGTACTTGTAATTGATGCTGCAAAAATGCATTCACACGGAATACGCTTTTACTGCTCAGATAACGGCGTATGGCTAGTTGATAGCGTGGCGCCTCAGTATTTGAGTCTAACTTAGCTTTAACAGCCAACACCCCTAAGTATGTTTTCACACTAACTATTGTATGTTAGTATCATTTATATCTTAAAACTTTATTAACTACCGTCACCAAAATCAGCCAGAATACTTAGAATATAGTGTAAATTGTTAAGATTCCAACAACTTTAACTCTGGAAACAAAAAATTATCGTTTACTTGTGGTTTTTTATCCTTAGTACAAGTTTTTGCATTGGATAATGAGTTAGCGATTCAGAAATTACACTGATAGCTGATGTAGCTGATAGTAAGCGCAAGATAGCACAAATGGAGACAAGGGTATGCACTTAGAACAAGTTAACGCTTTTTATGATTTTGTGGCTTCTCACCAAGATATATACGAACAGTACTATAACGGTTGCTGCATTCGTGGTGTGTTTGGGGTTTGGAGTTGGGACAAGAAAAAAATAGTCGATTTTGCAGGAACGCTTGGGTTCAATTTTACCGAAAGCGAGCTTGATTACGTTCTGTTTGACAGTGGTGCAGGTGCAGTACAGCATGTGTCAGCTTACTAATTTTATCAAAATAGTAACGGCGCCTGCACGAGTGCAATAATACAATAGTTTTAACAACGCGCGTTTTACAACCAAAAAATATATCATGGTAGAGGCGTTACATGTAGAAACGTTACATGTAACGTCTCTACATTGTCATGGGCGCCAGTACCCAATAAAAATCAAAATCGCAATGGGTGACTTCTTTCTTATTAAATATGGTTCAGAAATACTACAGCGTGCAGGGGAGCATTTAGTTTTGGTAGGAATATCAATTACGATAGCAACGCTAATTGGTATTCCCTTGGGTATTTTGATTACTCGCAAAGCGATATTAAGGCAACCGATTTTAGGTATAGCTAATATATTACAAACAATTCCCAGCTTGGCACTGTTCGGTTTATTAATTCCTGTACCAATAATAGGTGGTATTGGCGCCACTCCTGCAATTGTAGCGTTAACACTGTACTCATTTTTACCGATAATTAGAAATACTTATACGGGAATAATTGGAGTTGATAGCGCTGTACGTGAAGCTGGACGGGGTATGGGAATGAGCGACTGGGAATTGTTAGTGCAAGTAGAATTACCGTTAGCAATGAATGTTATTTTAGCTGGGGTAAGAGTAGCGACGGTTATCGCAATTGGAATTGCCACTATTGCAGCAGCAATTGGTGCAGGTGGGTTAGGGGTATTTATATTTAGAGGAATTGCAGTAGTTAATAACCAGTTAATTTTAGCAGGCGCCGTACCCGCAGCCGTAATTGCTTTTATAGCTGATTTTGCAATTGGTTTGTTAGAGAAGCGCTTAAGTATTTATTCCAAAAGCTCCTAATGCTTGAGAACAGTAGGTATTTTTGTATTTATCAGAGAAATACTATCAAGTTTACGTCCCAAAGTGGTAACGTTGAAGTGAGGCTATAGAAAAACGAACGGCGCCATGTTTACGCTAAAACTTTCATTAATACCCGTTAAGATTGCACATGAATCAAACTCCCCCCATTAGCTCGGACTTATCAAATTTACAGGGAAGAAGAATCTTAGTCGTAGATGACGACCAAGATTCACAGGAATTACTTGCTTTTATGCTCGAACAAGAAGGTGCAGAAATACAAACCGCATCAAGTGCATTAGAGGCATTAAGTCTTGTTACACAATGGCAACCAGATGTACTATTAAGCGATATCGGTATGCCACAAATGGATGGTTATACCCTCATCCGTCAAATTAGAAATTTACCCAAAGAACAGGGGGGTGAAGTTCCAGCTATTGCCTTAACAGCTTATGCAGCAGAAGCAGACAAAGAAACAGCGTTATCTTCAGGGTTTCAGCAGCACATTGCTAAACCTGTTGACCCTGTTGAATGTATTGGCGCCATTATTCAACTACTTCAAAAACACTAATTTACCCTTTACGCTCCGGAGTTAGGATTATAAATGAATTGGAAGTTTAAAAACTTTTTATTTATTTGTGCTTTTACTTGCTGTTTAATTTTAATTATAACTAGTTGTAACCCTAATCAAAACAGTAGTGGCGCCAGAGATATAATAATTGCTTCAAAAGATTTTACCGAACAAGATATATTAGGTGAACTACTCGCACAACAAATTGAAGCAAAAACAAATTTAAAGGTTGAACGTAAACCTCGGTTAGGTGGTTCTTTTGTTTGCCACCAAGCGCTAACAGCAGGTAAAATAGATGGTTATATTGAATATACTGGTACTGCTTTCACTAGTATTCTAAAACAACCAGTAATTAATGACCCAAAAGAAGTTTATCGGCGCCTTAAACAAGGGTATGCTGAAAAATTTAAGCTAGAAGTCATGGACTCCTTGGGATTTGAGAATACTTTTGCAATGATTATACGCGGAGAAGATGCCAGAAAATACAATATAAAAACACTTTCAGAAGCAGCAAAATATACATCACAATGGCGTGCTGGATTTGGGTATGAATTTGCAGAACGTGAAGACGGTTTCCCAGGTTTATCCAAAACCTATAATTTAGAGTTTCGAGAAAGACCAAGTGTAATGAGTTTAGATTTAATATACCGCGCATTAACTCAGAAACTAGTAGATTTCATCGCAGGAAATTCCACAGACGGACAAATAAACCGTCTAGGTCTAATAGTACTACAAGACGATAAAAAATACTTTCCACCTTACGAAGCAGTACCCATCATTCGTCAAGAAACATTAAAAGAACATCCAGAATTAAAAACAGCCATATCACAAATAAGCGGAAAAATCACAGCATCAGAAATGCGACAATTAAATAATTTAGTCGAAGGAGAATTACGCGACATCAAAGACGTAGTAACCCAATTCCGCAAAACCAAAAATCTATAACCCGCCCCTATTCCAACGCCAATTATATCGGTTCCAATCGTAAATACCACTGATATGATATTCGGCGCCGTTTTCAAAGCGAATAATACAACCATTAGATGTATCTTCTAAATTTATAGTTTCATCGACATAAATAACAGTACAATTGAACCATTCGCGTTGACATGGGCCACTATCTTGTACCCATTCCCAAAGTGCGTTGCAAACTTCGATACTATCGCCAACTTTTAACTTAGGCGCCTGTGTAACTTCAAGACTCTCAAAATGATGAGGTTGTAAGCGATTTAGCCATTGTACTCCATAACGCTGACGAAGAAAATGTACTTCCCCTGAATCTTGCCCATTTAACCAATCATTAAGCAGCAAAGCTTTCCAAGATATATTTTGAGCTTCTTTAGATTTGATAAAACTTAATAAAGCTTGTAATTCCTCTTGAGATAATTCATATAGCGGGTTATCGTCAAAACCGTCCTTGGGAGATTCCTTAGAAGCAAGAGCAACTTGAAGTAGAATTTGCTTTTGCTCATAGCAAAGCGGGATACCAGAAGCATCACAATGGCTAAAAGCTTCAATAAGGGCTGACTCAATCTCCGAAGGTGTCATAAGTTAATAATAACTGAGGTTCTGATTTTACTAAATCTTACAAAACTGCAACAGTAGTATCCAACACCAAAGGAATAAATTTGATAGCTTCTTTAAAGGTAAAATTTACCTATGGTTGGATTTATTTATGGTGCCCTTTATGCTATATCGCTCACTCGCTGCTATTTTAGTTACCTGTGTATTTACAGTCCTATCGTGGACTTTTAGTCCTGGAGCTATTGCACTAACACAAATTCGCCTATTTGATGTTGATTACCATAAATGCCCTCCTGAAGTCGGAGATGGTTCTGTAACAAGCGGTGGTACTACTATGGCAGCAAACTGCTTTTTAGTTACAGGCAAAGCCGAAAACTCTACAAACAAGTATGTCTATGATGCGGATATTTTTGGGCGTATTTATGATGCAAACAATGACCCTGTGATGCAAAACAGAACTCGTCTTGGTTCTATTCCAGAAGTTCCACCTGGTGTTAGCGATTTTGAGATGAGAATTACGGTAGCTGCTAACCAACCTGAACCTTTAAAACTCAAACAGTTTAAAGCTGCTGGGTTCGGCGCCCAAGTACGAAAATGATATTAGAAACCGGGTTTCAAAGTAGAAACCCGGTTTCTTTGGTCTCTACAGTACATGCTAAAAAGCTCCAGCAGCAGCGCTAACTGCCAAACTGCCAACTAAACTACCGATAACATTAAGTGCCAAGAAGGCTAAAATCGGCGAGAAATCCATTCCACCAAGAGGAGGAATGATAGAACGGAACAAATTTAAGTATGGGTCGGTAACTTGGCTTAACGCCGAAAAAGGCTGGTTATACCAATTTACAGTGGGGAACCAAGTTAAAAGAACCCGAAACAGCAGTAAGTAGCTGTATATTTGGATAAATACTGACAGTGTTTGGGTGAGTAATGCAATTGAAGAACTCATGTGTAGTTCGTTGTCCTATGATATGTCAACAGATATTCCTGTAATCGATTGTAAACGACTCAATCAGTATTAGTCATTTACCATTGGTTACTCATGAAGCACCTTTTCACCCTGCCCTTTCTGACGCTTCCCCTGAAGTCGAGGCGCCGTTTACATTACCTAACTGCTGTCTAACTTCGTCGATAGTGGCATTAAGTTGGGCAATTTTGTCTTCAAGCGAACGTCTAGCAGTTTCCATGCTTTCAGTATCGCTCAATTTAATTTGTTGACGGCGTGCAGCATGTTTTTTCTTTGCCTCTCTTGTTTCGGCAAGTTGCTGAACTTCTTCAGAGGGCATTTCGTCGCGCCGTGACACTACCAAGGCGCCAAGAACACCACCAACAACACTACCGACAATTGCTCCGGCGAAAAACCCACCGGCAAAACCATCACGTTGACTCATAATCTCTTTACCGCCTTACAAAAAACTGCGACTGATCTCACGTTATCAAACTAGATAGTCACCATAGCCATAGCTGCATAGTAGCTTATGTCCCAAAGATGCGGTCGCCTGCATCTCCTAAACCGGGCACAATAAACCCTTTGTCATTTAAACCCTCATCGATGCAAGCTGTGTAAATTATTAATCCAGGATATGCAGCACTTAATTTTTGTAAAGCGGGTGGAGCCGCAACTACACTCACTATTCGTGTTAAAGATGGGTCTACACCTCGATGTGTTAATTCTGCCATTGCTGCCATAATTGACCCACCTGTAGCCAACATTGGGTCAGTAATCAATACTCGTGTTTGAGGATTAAGTTTTTCTGGCAATTTATTCAAATAGCACAAAGGTTCCAGCGTCGCTTCATCGCGCACCAAACCAAGGTGATAAATTGATGCAAGCGGAAGCAGAGTTTGCGCTCCTTCTAATAGCCCTAAACCTGCTCGTAAAATCGGAACCACTGCCACTGGGATTTCTGGATTTATTAAAGTCGCAGGTGATGTGGACAATGGAGTTTGAACTGTGGCTTCCATCGTAGGCAACCATTCGCGTGCTGCTTCATAAGTCAACCAACGACCTAACTCGGTTATGGCGCTCCTGAATAACACTGAAGGCGTCGAAGCATCGCGAGCTACAGCTAACCAATGCTTGATTAATGGGTGGGGTGGGACGTAAACACGTAGTTGTAGCGTCATAGCTAGATAAAAGCGCTCCTCCTTAGTTGTATTAAGACAGAGTATAAGGCTGAATGAAACACATCATACTCCCTCAAGCATATTCCTGGTAGCTAAAACTAGCACCTTCATACTTATTGAAAAAATATTTCAATATTTATTGACATTCTTTCTCAATCAAAGTTATATTGTCCCTTAAGTGTTCTCCTCTCTTTAAGGAACGGCAGACGGGATTGGTCGGCAAGAAGCAGGCTCATCCCTCTTTTTTTAGTTGAAAGTGGGAGGGGTGGAGGGGCGGGTTTAGCTATATCCTGGTAGAAAATGAAAAATTTTGGTTAACCCGCCCGTACTGTATGTCGTATGATGTTTTTGATGTAATTATTATTGGTTCTGGTATCGGCGCCTTGGTGACAGCCACTCAATTAGCCGTAAAAGGTGCGTCTGTACTTGTTTTGGAACGCTACATTATACCTGGTGGAAGTGCAGGTTACTTTGAACGCGAAGGATATAAATTTGATGTAGGTGCCTCAATGATTTTTGGTTTTGGACAAAAAGGTACTACAAATTTACTAACCCGCGCGCTAGATGCAGTTAATATCAGCCTTGAAACAATTCCAGATCAAGTACAAATTCACTATCATTTACCCAATAATTTAGACGTTAAAGTAGATAGAAATTATCAAACATTTTTAGAAAATATTACGGCATATTTTCCTGACGAACGTTTGGGAATTCGCCGCTTTTATGATGAATGTTGGAAAGTATTTAACTATCTCAACAGCATGGACTTGCTATCGTTAGAAGAACCTCGCTACTTACTACGAACCTTCTTGCAGCATCCAAAGTCATGTTTGGGTTTAGCAAAATATTTACCTGTCAACGCTGGAGATATTGCGCGGAAATATATCAAAGACCCTGAGTTATTAAGATTTATCGATATGGAATGTTACTGTTGGTCGGTTGTACCAGCAGATATGACACCAATGATAAATGCAGGAATGGTTTTTTCTGACCGTCATTATGGTGGAGTGAATTATCCTAAAGGTGGTGTTGGACAAATTGCACTATCGCTTGTTGAAGGTTTAGAAAAAGCTGGTGGAAAAATTATTACCAGCGCACACGTCACAAAAATATTGCTTGAAAAGGGTCGTGCTATTGGTGTCAAATTAGCTTCAGGTGATGTTTTTCGGGCTTCTATAATTGTCTCGAATGCGACTCGTTGGGATACCTTTGGTAAGTTGCTTACTCAGGAAAAAATGCTAACAAATGAAAATCAATGGCAACAAAGATATCAAAAATCTCCTAGCTTTTTAAGTTTACATATGGGAGTGAAATCGGATATTTTGACGAATAATACAGAATGTCACCATATTTTGCTCGAAAAATGGGAAAAAATGGCTGAACTTGAAGGAACAATTTTTGTTTCGATACCTACATTACTAGACCCAGATTTGGCGCCGCACGGTTATCATATTATTCACGCTTTTACACCACACTGGTTAAATGAGTGGGATAAATTATCACAATCAGACTACGAAGCACGTAAAGAAGCCGCAGCAGATAGGATAATTACAAGATTAGAGAAAATTTTTCCAGGACTTGATGCCTCTTTAGATTACCTAGAAATTGGAACACCCCGTACTCATCGCCGTTTTCTAGGACGCTCTGATGGTACGTATGGGCCAATACCACGTCGCAAATTGCCAGGGCTACTGGGTATGCCATTCAATCGTACAGCAGTACCCGGACTTTATTGTGTAGGAGACAGCACTTTTCCTGGTCAAGGTTTAAACGCAGTTGCTTTTTCTGGATTCGCTTGCGCGCATCGCATTGGTGTAGATTTGCGATTAGGGTAAGCAGAAGTGTGTAGTAATTTATTTGCAACGAATTTCAAAAAAAATACTTATTAAGATAGATGACAAATTGCAATAGGTATTGAACGTAGCTTTACACATGCTACTATTATGATGTTATATTATAAAGAATGCTTAGATATAAGCATATATACGGTGTTTAGTGTGTTCCCATTTCGTTAAGTGTCTAGGCAATTACGGCTAGTTAGTTTGTAATAAACAAACTAAGATTAATTACGTAGGACACAACTTTCACCGCTTTGTTTAATTCAAACTAGCGGTGTTTAGTTTTATATGTCCGTAATTTTGATGCTTCTTGCTGCTTTCATTGCTTTTGCGCGTGCATCTTGAACATTATCAGCTTTAGCTAAAGCAACTCCCATGCGACGATAAGGATGTGCAGTTGGTTTACCAAAAAGTTTGATATCTACGTCTGGTTCAGATAAAGCTTCGGCAACACCTTCAAAGCAAACCGACTCAGACTTTTCTGACGCTAATATCACAGCGCTAGCAGAGGCGCCGAGTTGTTCTATATTTGGAATAGGTAAACCCAGAATCGCGCGCAGATGCAACTCAAATTCGTTAAGGTTTTGTGAAATCAATGTCACCATACCTGTATCATGGGGACGAGGTGAAAGTTCAGAGAAAATAACTTCGTCTTTGGTAATAAAAAACTCAACACCAAAAATTCCGGCACCACCAAGTTCATCAGTCACTTTTCTAGCGATTTCTTGCGCTGCGGTAACTTTATCTTCAGAAATATCAGCAGGTTGCCACGACTCTTGATAGTCACCACGTTCTTGACGATGACCAATTGGCACACAGTAAATAGTAGGCGCCTGCCATTGTTTAATGGTAAGTAAGGTAATTTCGATATCAAAGTCAATAAATTCTTCGACAATTACCTTCTGACTATCACCCCGTGAACCTGCAATAGCATAATTCCAAGCCTTTTCAACATCTATTCTATCATTAACAACCGACTGTCCCTTTCCAGAAGATGACATTACAGGTTTAACAACATTAGGAAATCCAATAGTATCAGATACAGCTATTAACTCTTCTAATGTTGAAGCATAAGCATATTTTGCAGTTCTTACACCTAACTTTGTATGAGCTAGTTCACGTATTCTGTCACGGTTCATTGTGTAATTTGTAGCTGCTGCTGTTGGAATAACCGTAATTCCACGCTGTTCAAATTCAACTAATTTCTCAGTTCTAATAGCCTCGATTTCTGGAATAATAAAATCGGGTTTGTGCTTGTTAACAACCGCTTCTAAATCATCCGCACTCAGCATCGATATAACTTCACACACATCAGCCACTTGCATCGCAGGCGCCGACTCATAGCGGTCAACAGCTATTATATAGTTACCAAGTCTTTGTGCAGCAATCACAAACTCTTTACCCAGCTCTCCCGAACCAAGTAACATCAACTTTTTGGGCAACTTAATCGAAGTATTCATGGGCGCCAATTGTTAATTATCTTTACCAAGTAGACATTAAATCAATAGAGCGCGCGCTTAAGCACAAAATATATATGATTATTTACACAACATAATTATTGTGGAATAATAATTATTGTGGAATGGGCATCCTTGCCCGTTCCTATATATTACTTAATAAAAGAACTATGTATTATCATTCGTTCATCTGAATTACTTTTAGATAACAATCATAAGCCTCTTGACCAAATGTAACAAAAATTACTTGTTCAAGTGAATTATTAGATTTGAGAAACTTGCT
Source organism: Dulcicalothrix desertica PCC 7102 (assembly GCF_003991905.1). Lineage (GTDB taxonomy): Bacteria > Cyanobacteriota > Cyanobacteriia > Cyanobacteriales > Nostocaceae > Dulcicalothrix > Dulcicalothrix desertica. The sequence continues at coordinate 106,364 of NZ_RSCL01000007.1, forward strand.
TGTTTCTGTTACAGCAATTTTTGCCGCCCGTTCCATTGGAAAACGATAGGCGCCTGTACTAATGGCAGGAAACGCGATAGTTTTAATTTCGTACTCTGTAGCTAATTCCAAACTGCGAAGATAACAGCTAGCTAAGAGTTCATCTTCATTATGGTTCCCGCCTTGCCAGACTGGCCCAACAGTGTGAATTATCCATTTTGCTGGTAATTTATATCCTTTAGTAATTTTGGCATTACCTGTTTTACATCCGTTGAGTTTACGACATTCTGTAAGTAGCTCACTTCCTGCTGCTCTGTGGATGGCACCGTCTACTCCACCACCCCCAAGTAAAGAACTATTTGCGGCATTGACAACTGCGTCTACTTGTAGTTGAGTAATGTTACTTTGAACAACTATAATGCGCTCTTGATGTGAAATCATAAAATTTACCAATTTTTTAGTGTTTTTTATAACACTGAACCACACCATTAATCAACATCTCAAAGTCAATAATACGTGTCAGAATAATATCTGACTGTAAATAGGGATTTGGAAACAATTTGTTCCCACCCATCAGAAAACTGATTAATTTGGTACATTGGTACGTAAGCTTGCTCAATAAGGTAAAAATAATTAATTTTACTGCACAGGCGCCTTGGGTCGTGCTACAAACTTAATAAAAAATCCGTAAAATGGCTTTTAATTTGTTTGCTTAGTTAATAAAATAACCAGTAGACCCAAATCGCAAAACTCGCTAATGGATTGGATTACCGTACTGCGATGGCTTCAATCTGATTTTATTAACAGGTTATCATCTGGTTCGCTGCTGCATTGTCCCAATGATGGACAACATAGCGAGTTGACAAAAATTGATGGGACTCGATTAAATTCTCTGCGGAATTTTTGTTGGAGAATGGCAGAGAAGTATAAGCGAGTGTCTCCTGTTCGTGATGTTTTTACAAGTTTTTTGAAAGGGAAGCTGGGTGAAGAGCTTGTCAAGGAACGACTTGCAGGTTTTATTACTGAGGTTGACTACGAGCAGCATTTGGGTGGAGATGGGAATGTTGATTTTACTTTGACTGCTAACCCTTTAATTGGTGTGGAGGTAAAATCTCGTTGTGGTAGCTTTGATTCGGTGAAGTGGTCGGTAACTTCCGAAGAGGTCGCAAAAAATGCGGTTATTGTCTGTGTTTTGATTCAAGAGAAAATTAACGAGGCACAGTCAGAATATAATTTGGTGTTAGCTGGGTTTTTGCCTACTGCGATGATTAAGCTCAAAACTGGGCGAATTTCATTTGGTATCCAACAGTTGATGTATGGTGGTGGTTTGGTATGTTATCTAGAACAGTTACTTTCAAATTCTGGCTCTAGTTTAGCTACTTATCACTCTAACCGCGATAAGTTACCTGTTTATCAATATATATCTAGCGGCGAACAGGGTAAGTACGAACACGAATCAGATTCACAGCATAGTTCAGAATCTTTAGTGCATTTGTACATCCAAAATGGTGATGATAGTTTTCAGCGTGCGAATTATGAAGCGGCAATTATTGCTTATAACGGCGCCTTAAAAATAGATGCTAATAACGCTGAGGTTTATTATAAGATTGCTGCGGCAAAGTATCAATTTGGTGATTATGAAGGCGCCATTTATAGTTGTCAGCAAGCGGTTAACATTAATCCGAACTATTTAAAAGCTTATCAGAGGAGTGGATTGGCACGTTATCAAATTGGAGATTGTGAAGGCGCTATTGTAGATTTTACTCAAGCTATTCGTATTAATCCACACGATGCCTTTGCGTATCTTAACCGTGCTTATGCGCGTTCACATCTTGGAGATAATCAAGGCGCCATCGAAGATTATACGCAAGCCATTAAGTTAAATCCAGATGCCAATATTAATTTGCCAGCAGAAATAACTCCAATTACGACAACAGAAGTAACTCCTAATACCTCAGAAGAATTTAAAACCCGTGGAAATTCTCGCTATGAAGTCGGTGACTATACTGGAGCAGTCGCTGATTATACTGAAACTATTAAGCTTAATATCAGTGATGCTGATGCTTACTTTAACCGTGCCAATGCAAAATATGAGAATGGTGATTTTAGAGGCGCCGTTGAAGATTACACTCAAGTTATTAAAATTAATCCCTTAGATGCAGAAGCTTATTTTTATCGCGGTGATGTAAATAGTGAGTTAGGTGATAAGCAAGCTGCTGTAGAAGATTTTAAAAAGGCAGTAGATTTGTATTATAGTGAAGGTAAGTTGGTTGAATACAGGAATGTACGTGAGCGAATTTTAGATATAGAAATCGAAGCATCTATAGATAGCTTAAATTTCTAGTCCCCCCCCCGTTCGTAATAAGCACTTCAGTGCTTCACTTAGGAAAGCACTGAAGTGCTTACTACGAGCGCATTCCTAAAGTTCTATTTTTACAGAGGCAGGAGTTCCTGGTGTAATGAGTAACTTGTATTTGCCTAGCGTTTTAGGGTCAAATGAAATTTTCACAGGTGGACGCAGGTGATTATATTGAGCTTTGGAAGGTGGTAGTACAGATTGCACTTTGCCTGTAAAGGTTTTATCTGTTAAAGCTTTGAGTTGAATTTGCACTGACTGTCCTGGTTTGATTTTTTTTAGTTGTTCTTCTTCAAAGTCAGCAGCTATCCAAGGTTTTTGCGGTACAAGCGACATTAAAGTTTGTCCTGGTTCAACTTTTTGTCCAGCTTGTGTGCGCTTAATATTGATTTGCCCATTGTTGGGAGCAGTTATTTTGGTGTAGTAAAGCTGATACTCCGCGTTTTTTAATTGCGTTTGAGCTTGCTTTAGTCTAGTTTGTGCCGTTTTTAAGTAGATTTGACTTTTTTCGTAGTCTAAGACCAGTGACTCTGTTTCTGCTTGCTGTGTAACTACTTGTTTTTGTGTTGTTAACCGTGTAATAGCTTTATTTTGTTGCTCTTGTTTTGCTGCAAATTGTTTCTCTAGCTGAATAACAGCTTTTTGATGGTCAGCTTTTAATTTCTTTACTTTTGCTTGGACTTCCAGTACATTTTTACTGTATTGCTCTATTTTCTGCTGTGATTTGGCTTGATTATCTAGTACCTTTTTTCTATATAACTCCAATTTTTGCTGTAATTTAGCTTTTGCTTCTTGAGAGCTTTTACGAGCATCTTCTACTTTCTGCTGCGCTGACTTTATTTGTCTATCTAGATAGTTTTGTTGTGCTGTTGTTAATTTTGTTCGCGCAAGTCTGACTTTTTCGATTGAGGAATTATGTTGTTTGAATAGATTGTCATACTTGGTTTTAGAGTCTTGAAGGGTTTTTAGGGGTGTATTTCCTGATTGGTGGAGCTTGACAAAATGCTCGTAATCAAGTTCGGCTTTCGCAAAAGCTGCAAAAACAGGCTTTAACTTAGATTGAGCAGCTTTGAGTTGTGAGCGTGCCGCAACGACTACTGCGTCATTCTGACCTGGTACTTGTATTTTCGATTGATTTTTAATTTTGGCTTTTGCTGCCTCTCGGTTTGTTGTAGCTTTTTTTACTTGCTGTTGAGCTTGTTCTAAACTTATTTGGGCTTGTTTAACTTTGGCTTGATATTTTAAAGGGTTAAGTTTGACTAATACTGAACCTTTTTTGACAATCTGATTTTCGGTGGCAGCAACGCTGACTACTTGACCGGGAATTCTTGTATTTACTGCATATGTATCTGTAGCTACATATGCTCTATCAGTAACTTCGTGAGTTAAAGCATATTGCCACCGAACGGCGCCTCCAATTAAAACGGCAACGGCGCCAGTAGAGAGTAAACTCATAAGCAGCAGCTTACGTGACTTTGGCTTCGATAATACTTGTAGATGTGATATTTCTTGAGGATGGACAACAAGCACACCTTGCTCTGCAACAACAATTTGAGAGTTAGAAGTGTTAGTTATGCTTTGGCTTGGATCTGCTTGTTCCACATTACCCGAAGAATCAGAGTACTCCATTTTTACACCTGGTACTATTTCAAAACACAAATTAACCTACGGAGTCCGAAGGTGATTCACAATAACAAGAAAAGCAAGTGTGAGTAAAAGTACGCATTTAAAGCTTTTTTCAAAGAAAAATAAAGGTTATTAACGATATTACTATTAATATCTCTACCAAAAAATGGGTATCTCCTAAATACAGCTAAAGTGCAATTTAATTTATGTGTTCAGAGAAAAATGCACTTCGAGCGTTAGTTTTACTTTGGCGTTGGGAACACTGTAAATATAGCCAAAATACCAAATATTGACTTACTGAGTCTACAACTCTATCTACTAGAACGGTGTTCAGTTCGAGGTGACAAGCTATTTATTTTTTTAGGGAGGCACAAACCCAAATGTCAACAAATCATGATAATTTAGCAATACGAGTTAGTTCTTGGGTACTAATATGCTCATAATGAGTACCCTACTTAAGTAATGACGCTTGGATTTTGAGAGATTACACTGTGGATATTGGTACTTGTTGCTAAAAACAACACTCGTATACATGAAATCAAATAGTAAAACAACCCGTTAAACATTTCTAATTATCAAATCCTATATCAAAAGCTAACTATGTCTGTTGAACAACTTAGTTGCGGTAGTACCGCCGATTTAACAATTGGTGTTGACAATATTGACCGCGACTTGCAGCCAGAAAATGCTGCTGTGGGTGCCCTTGCTAAACGGCAGGGAACAATTTCTACCTTTTTGGCGCCACTAACTCAAGACACTTTTAAACAGGTTGTCACAGAGGTTGAGCAAAAGCTAGTGGTTGTCAATCAAACTCTATCGATGCTTGATTCGCAGGGGTTTGAGACAATCTTGAAAGAGATGTTGCATTCTATCACGCTCAAAACAGGTGAGCTATTGGGGGCAGACCGAACGACAATATTTTTATTAGATGAAGAAAAGCAAGAACTTTGGTCTATTGTTGCTGAAGGTGATGGCGCCAGTTCGTTAGAAATTCGAGTTCCTGCAAATAAAGGTATTGCTGGAGAAGTTGCCACCTATAAAAGAGTTATTAATATCCCTTTTGATTTTTATGATGACCCGCGCTCGTATTTCGCACAGCAACAAGAGAAGCGCACGGGGTACCGTACCTACACAATGTTGGCATTGCCATTACTCAACGAGCAAGGACAATTAGTTGCTGTAGTACAGTTACTAAATAAATTAAAACCTTCTCAGCGCGAAACGGCGCCTCTATCAGAGCGAATTGATATGCGCGGGTTTACAGACGCATCTGAACAACTATTTCAAGAGTTTGCCCTGTCTATCCGGTTAATTTTAGAATCTTCGCGCTCATTCTATGTGGCAACACAAAAACAGCGTGCAGCAGCAGCATTGATGAAAGCGATAAAATCACTGAGTCAAAGCAGTTTAGATTTAGAAGAAACCCTAAAACGGGTAATGGATGAGGCAAAAGAGTTAATGAACGCTGACCGCAGCACGCTGTGGTTATTAGACCGTGAGAAGAGCGAGCTATGGACAAAAATTTCTCAAGCTAACGGATCAACGAAAGAGTTGCGCGTTCCTTTTGGGAAGGGGTTTGTTGGACAAGTTGCTGCGAGTGGCAAGACTTTAAATATCATGTTCGATTTATATGAACATCCTGACTCTAGTACAGCCAAGCAACTCGACCAACAAAATGGTTATCGTACTTGTAGCTTGTTATGTATGCCAGTATTTAACGCTGACCAAGAGTTAATAGGGGTTACGCAGTTAGTCAATAAAAAAAAATCAGGAGATTTTCCCAACTATAACCCCGCAGACTGGCCCAAAGCTCCTGAATGTTTCCAAGCTAGCTTCGACCGTAATGACGAAGAATTTATGGAAGCATTTAATATCCAAGCTGGGGTAGCACTACAAAACGCGAAGTTGTTTGATACCGTTAAACAGCAAGAGCAAATGCAGCGCGATATCTTACGCAGTCTTTCTAACGGTGTAATTTCCACTGATAAAGCCGGAAATATTATTGCGGCAAACGAAAGTGCTAAAAAGATACTGGGAATTGATACTCTTGACCGCTTAGAAGGAAGAGTTGTTACCGACGTTATTAGTATCAAAAAAGGAGATTTTAGCAAGTGGTGTCACGATGCTTTACATGCAGACGATAGAAAGCAAAGTCAGCAATATTACCCAGACCAGACCCTAGTAATGGGTGATAACGAAGAACATAGTATTAACTTATCGATTAATTCTATTGCTGATGCTACCGACCATTCGTCAGTTCGAGGCGCCTTGGTAGTTATGGAAGACATCAGCGATGAAAAGCGTCTCAAGAGTACGATGTACCGCTACATGACACAAGAACTAGCGGAAGAATTACTCAAACTTGATGATGCGAAGTTAGGAGGAGATAGAAAAGATGTTTCGATACTATTCTCTGATATTCGCGGATATACGACTTTAACAGAGAACCTCGAAGCTGAAGAAGTCGTGAGTATGTTGAACGAATACTTCGAGTCAATGGTTGAAGCAGTATTTAAGCATAAAGGCACTCTTGATAAATATATCGGTGATGCGATAATGGCAGTATTTGGTTCACCTTTACCGCTCGAACAACATGCCTGGATGGCAGTGCAAACCTCGTTAGAAATGCGTCAACGTTTACGCGAGTTCAATCGTCGGCGCCATGCCATCAATAAACCTCGTATTGACATTGGTATAGGTATTAACTCTGACACTGTTATTAGCGGTAATATTGGCTCAAGTAAACGAATGGAATTTACGGCAATTGGTGACGGTGTGAATTTAGGTTCACGTCTAGAAAGTGTTAGTAAACACTACAGTTGTGACATTATTATCAGTGATAATACATATAAACCTTGTCAAGACCATGTTTGGGCACGCGAACTTGATTACATTCGTGTAAAAGGTCGAAACGAACCAGTTGCAATATACGAACTAGTTGGTTTACGTACTGACCCAGTTGATAGTAAAAGGCTTAATTTAATAGAACACTATCATAAAGGGCGCCATTTCTACCTAAATCGTCAGTTCCACTTCGCAAAATCCGAATTTGGCAAAGCCTTAGAATTAAATCCACACGACCATGCAGCAATGCTTCATGTGCGACGCTGTAACCACTGGTTACAAAGTCCACCTTCAGATGCTGACTGGGACGAAGGTGTTTGGACATTCAAAGACAAATAAATTTACATTACCCGTATGTAGAGACGTTACATGTAACGTCTCTACAACTATGACAGCGTGTCTTTTGACATCAAACCTTGGCATGTGAGATTTTTCAAATAAAATCTTATGTTGCCTCTACCAAAATTAACCAAAAATCTAAGCTGGATAATTATTCTCGCTTCCATAATTTCTCCCGCTGCTGCCCACAACATTCAAGTAAAAGGAGACATCGCAGGTCTTTGGCATATTGAACCAAACCACAGTCCTAAAGCAGGAGAGACAGCAAGAGCTTGGGTAGCACTGACTCGCAAAGGAGGAAAAATATTACCTCTAAATGAAGCAAACTGTAATATGGCAGTTTTCTCAAAACCTCGCAAACCTAATGACAAACCTATCCTTCAACCAACCGTTCAAGCCATCAACGCAGAAAAATATCAAGGTATCCCCGGCGCCAATATTATTTTTCCTTCAGTAGGTCTTTATCAGTTAGAGTTAAGCTGTACTCCCAAAACCGAAGGTGATTTTCGCCCGTTCACCATGAGTTATGATGCTACAGTCGCGACCGGACAAAAAGCTGTAACACCCTCCCCTCAAATATCTCCACAACAAGCACAGAAAGTAAGTGGCGCCAGTACTTCAACTAAAGCAGAGAGAACTAATGTTCTATCAGTTGCTTTACCTGTTGTTATAGGATTGGGTGTTGTGGGAACTGCTGCGTGGTTTATTAAAAAACGTTAATAATAGCAATGCTAATTAATTCTGTTTTTTATTTTATTATCGCTGGATTATGTGAGATAGGTGGAGGTTATTTAGTTTGGCTGTGGTTGCGCGAAGGTAAAAGTCCTGTTTTCGCTTTGCTTGGTTCAGCATTGCTCACCGTGTATGGGTTTGTTGCTACAAAACAACCTGCTAATTTCGGACGTGCTTATGCTGCTTATGGTGGTGTTTTTATTATTTTATCTATAATATGGGGTTGGAAAGTTGACGGAGTGGCGCCGGACAAGTTTGATTGGTTGGGTGCTAGTATTGTACTTATAGGCGTGTTAATCATGATGTACACACCTCGAAACCAGTAAAGTTATAATTAAAATGCTATTTCATGCACTTTGTTAAGAACGATAATTATTATGAGCAAATTAGAAGTGTTAGAAGCATTAAAAAGCATGACTGCTGAAGAACGCTTAGAAGTGATTGAAACAGCATCAAAATTAATACGCGAAGAAATTGCTAAAAATTCTCAAATTTCTTCACACAAAAAACTTAGTTTAGCGGAAGCCGCTGAGAAAATGCGTCCATTTTATGAGCAAGGAAGTGAATTTGTAGCTTTTGCAGACCAAGAAATTGAAGACTTCTATGAGTATGAAGATTATGCTTAGAGGTGAAATTTGGCTTTATAATTCTGACCCAACCATTGGTGACGAAATTGCTAAAACTCGTCCTGCTGTTATTGTTAGTAATGATGAAATAGGTAATTTACGTTTAAAAGTTGTTGTTCCAATTACTAATTGGAATGATACTTTTTCTGAAATTCAGTGGCTAGTAAGATTGGAACCTAGTTCAGGAAACGGTTTAAGCAAAACTTCCGCTGCTGATACATTTCAAGTTCGTTCAATTTCTTACCAGAGATTAATTCGTAAATTAGGAGTTTTATCAGATGAATATATGCAGGATATTAGCAAAGCCCTGTCAGTAGTTTTAAAAATCAATATATAATAATTTTAGTTACTGCAACTTCATTTTCCTATTTTCATTTGATGTGTATGGATGATAATGTAGTTCGTCAAGAATACGATAAAATAGCGAATATTTATGACCAGCGTTGGAATAGCTACATTACTAAAACGCTAACTTATCTGAAAAATTGGGCTAATATTTCGCCACAAGCTACAGTGTTAGATGTTGGCTGTGGCACAGGTGAGTTTGAAAGTTTAATACTACGTGATAATGCAAAGCAGCATATTACAGGTGTGGATATTTCTGAGCAGATGCTACTTGTTGCGAAAAACAAATTTCAAGCGAATTCTAATTTATATCCTAATGTTTATTTTCAAATAGCAGGCGCCTCTAGTTTACCATTTGCAAATCACAGCTTTGATATAATTTTCTCTGCAAGCGCATTTCATTTTTTTGATGACCCAGTTGCCGCATTAGCTGAGATGAAGCGCGTATTGAAACCCGATGGAAAAGTATTTATTTTAGATTGGTGTAAAGACTACTTTTTTTGCCGTTTAATTGACCTATATCTAAAAATATTTAATTCTGCTCATAAACGCTGCTACACTCAAGCAGAATTTCACGAGTTACTAACATCCGCAAATTTTAATATTCAGCGTGCAGCAAAATTTAATTTTGATGTAATTTGGGGCATGATGGTTGTGGAAATGAAATTGTAAGTTGGTGAAGCTATCGTTATACATAATTTCAACGAAACCAACTAATATAAATATATAGTAAACTAACTTGTGATAAGTTAGAATTAAAATAGTTGATGTAATCGTAACTTGTTACACATGACTAAAACTATTGATACTCAAATTACATTGCCTGTTGAACTGTATCAATTACTTGCCGAGCAGGCGAAAGAGCATGGTAATTCTATAAGCGGTGAAGTTACAGCGTTGCTAACTCCTCTACTAGTGCAAATGCCTCCAGAGCTAGCCGAGGAAATTAAAGCTTGGGAGGCAGCAAGCGATGAGGATTGGCTAGCGATGGAAGAGACTTTAGCATCACTAGATGGTAATACTTCGGAAATTGGAGATGAGAATTAATGGCAAGAGGAGATATTCTTATAGTTGGTTTGCCAGAGTCTGATGGACGTGAAGAAAAAGGAAATCGTCCATCTATTGCAGTACAAACAGATGTTGAAACTTCTCCAATGCTGATGATAGTTCCGCTCACATCATCATTAGCTGCCTTGCGATTTTCATTTACAGTTAGGATTGAACCTTCCGAGGCTAATGCTTTAACTGTTGCTTCGGTTGCAATGGTATTTCAAATGAGGGCAATTGATAGAAAACGTATAATTAGAAAGATAGGTGAGTTAGAGCCACAGTATTTAGCAGAGGTTGATATGGAAATTTGGAGAATGTTAAAGCCTCCAGAAAGTTAGCATTTTATGATATTATAATTTATTTAGCTATTGTTACATGTTGGTTAGTAACGCGACGCGCGCAACGCACCCCAATATATTATATGAACGATGAGCATCAATTAAACTTTTTCCCAGGACAAGGCGAGATGAGGGCGCGTATGCGTGCTTTCGACTGGGATAGTACACCTGTTGGTGCGGTTGAAACGTGGTCGCAAAGTCTTAAAAGCACTGTTAAAACGCTTTTGGCTTCACGCTACCCAATGGTTTTGATATGGGGACCTCATTTAATTCAGTTTTATAATGATGCTTATTCAAAGCTTATCGGTGATAAACACCCTGCTGCTCTCGGTACTGATATAAGAATTACGTTGGCTGAAGCGTGGGATACGCTCGGTCCCATGATTGATGAAGTAATGACAACGGGGGTGGCAAACTGGGTTGAGGCACAAATGTTGGTTTTGGAGCGCTCAGGCTACCGTGAAGAATCTTATTTTAGCCTTTCTCATGCTCCAGAGTCGGACTCTGACGGGCAAGTAGTCGGCATGTTCTGCGTTTGTAGTGAGGTGACTCAGCAGGTATTAGGCGCCCGCAGGTTAAGATTGCTTCGTGACCTTGCATCTAAAGCTGGTGAGACACAAAGTGTAGAAACAACGTGTCGCTCTGTTGCTCAAGCGATAACAGAACACCCGCTTGATGTGCCGTTTGCGCTAATTTACCTTCGCTCTGTTGATGGCAAAACTCTCACGCTTCAAAGTACGGTAAGGGTTGCTTCTTCCGAGCATATTATCCCGGTTACTTTTGATATCTCGGCGCCTCAAAAAGATGATATATGGTCGCTTGGACAAGCTTATAAAGGTGAAACTGTTTTAATTGAAAATGTAGACCAGCATCAATTGTTACCAGGGGGGCCTTGGAACGAGCCAACCCAGGCAGCACTTGTAATGCCTATCGCTTCGTCAGGTACTGCGGCGCCTCTTGGGGTTATAATTGCTGGAATTAGTCCTAACCGCGCGCTTGATGAAGGGTATACTTCGTTTTACGAACTACTTGCAGGTCAAGTATCTGTCGCTTTGCGAAATGCTCAAGCTTACGAAGAAGAACACAAACGCGCGCAGAAGCTCGCCGAACTTGACCGGGAAAAAACTATTTTCTTCTCGAACGTTAGCCATGAGTTTAGAACTCCATTAACGTTGATGTTGGGGCCACTGTCGGATGCTCTCCAAGACCCAGAAACTACACCAACTCAAAGAGAGCGAATTAATATTGCTCATCGTAATAGTTTAAGGTTACTTAAACTGGTTAACACGCTTCTTGATTTTTCACGCATCGAAGCTAACCGAATGCAAGCTGTTTATGAGCTTACAGATTTAGCGGCACTGACTACTGACCTTGCAAGCGTGTTCCGGTCAGCAATTGAGAAAGCAGGATTACAGCTTACAGTTGATTGTCCACCTTTAAAACAACATGTGTATATAGACCAAGATAAATGGGAGAAAATTGTTCTTAATTTACTCTCAAATGCTTTTAAGTTTACTCAAATTGGACACATTACTGTTAAACAATACATAGTTGGGGAAAACGTTGAGTTCCAGATTCAAGATACAGGTTGTGGTATTCCTGAGTCTGAAATTGAAAATGTGTTTAAGCGCTTTTACCGCATTGAGGAAACGCAAGGTCGAACACATGAAGGAACTGGAATTGGACTGGCGCTTGTACAAGAACTAGTACAACTTCATGGTGGCGCCATACAAGTACAAAGTGTGTATGGTCAAGGAAGTACTTTTACTGTCTCAATTCCATGCGGTAAGCAACATTTTAAAAATAACGAGCTTATTCGTGAGAGTGTACTTAACCAAACAAACATTCGGTCAGACGCATTTGTTACTGAAGCGCTTGGGTGGTTGACAGATAATGTAGAGGATATCGAAGAAGCAGAATTTAATCAAATACAGCTACCACGAGCGAAAGTGCTTCTGGCGGACGATAATGCAGATATGCGTGAGTATGTGCGAAAACTTCTATGTACACAATATGAAGTTATTGCTGTGGCAGATGGGGAAGCAGCCTTAGCATATGCTCGTGAACATTTGCCAGATATTGTACTAAGTGATGTGATGATGCCGAAACTCGATGGTTTTGGTCTTCTTGCTCAGTTGCGCTCAGATGAACGTACTAATTGTGTACCAATTGTGCTGCTTTCGGCTCGCGCGGGTGAAGAGTCGCGTGTCGAGGGACTTTTATCGGGAGCAGACGATTATTTAATAAAACCTTTTAGCGCGCGGGAGCTTTTGGCTCGTGTAAAAGCAACTTTGGAAACATCACGGTTACGGCAGGAAGCTGCAAATTCAAGAATTGAAGTTGAAGCAGTGAAACTTCGGGCAACAATTCTTGAAAGAGTAACCGATGCTTTTTATGGGCTTGACCGAGAGTGGCGTTTTACTTATGTAAACAGTCGATGTGAAGAATATCTGGGTAAAAACCGCTCTGAGCTACTTGGCAAAGTTATTTGGGAAGAGTTTGAGATGGTCAAGGGAAGTGCTTTTGAAGAGCAGTATTACAAAGCTATGCGTGAGCAGGTAGCTGTGTACTTTGAAGTATTATCCCCTTTTTCTAATCGTTGGGTGGAAGTGTTTGCTTATCCTTCTGTCGATGGACTTTCTGTTAATTTACGTGATATTACTGAGCGTAAAGAGCTAGAGGCACGCCGTGAAGCACTTTTAGAAAGTGAGCAGGTTGCCCGCGCACAAGCCGAGCAAATTGGGCGCCTCAAAGATGAATTTTTAGCAACCGTTTCTCATGAACTAAGGACACCGCTTAATTCGATCCTTGGTTGGGCAAAAATTCTACGTAAGCAAAAGACTGTTCCTGCGGAATTCAAAAAAGGGCTTGAGGTAATTGAAAGAAATTCACTAGCGCAAGCGCAAATTATCGAAGACCTACTTGATATGAGTAGCATAATATCGGGAAAAATTAGACTCGACTTTAAGGAAATTAATCTTAACTCAGTAATCGAAACTGCTATCGAATCCTTCCTTCCGACTTTGGAAGCAAAGAATATACAACTTCAAACAGTTATAGATGACCTAAATGATTATATAACAGGGGACTCCAATCGCTTACAACAAGTAGTATGGAATCTTCTTTCCAATGCGATAAAATTTACCCCTGAAGGCGGAAAGATACAAGTATCACTTTCTAAGATAGACTCGCGCGTATCCCTTACAGTCAGTGATACAGGAATTGGCATCAAGCCTGATTTTTTGCCTTACGTTTTCGATCGTTTCCGGCAGGAAGATTCTTCTATTAGACGCAATGCAGGTGGTTTGGGGTTGGGACTTTCAATTGTCAAACAAATTATTGAGCTTCATGGAGGAACTGTAAAAGCAACAAGTGCCGGAGTTGGAAAAGGAGCTACTTTTACTATAGTGCTTCCACTTGCTCAAATAGAACCTGATAAAAATGCTGCTACTGAAGAGCACTTTTGCTCGTTTTGAAGAATGTACAGTGTATCCAATACTGCTCGGTTAAGGAAATTGCAACACGTGAAACCCGTGTAGAGACGTTACATGTAACGTCTCTACACGATGTCTATTCTTTATTATGCTGCCACTGCTTCTTCGTATATAACAAAGAGCTTTTTCTGGGCGCCGCAAATTGGACATTTCCAGTCGTCGGGTATTGCTTCAAACGGTGTACCAGGTGCAATACCTGAGTCTGGGTCGCCTGTTATTGGGTCATATATCATTGAACATTGACGACAAATCCATTTTTGCGTTGCTGGGTTTCCTGTTTTAGCTTTAGTAGCAGGCGCCGCTCCATCTAATGCTTGTAATGCTTCACTATACTGTTGAGCATGATGATTCTCAATATGTGTTAGCAAGCCAAAGTTATGTGCTGCTTTACGAAATGTTTGAGCATGTTCTACAGATTCAACTTGCTGCTTTTCAAATTCAACCACTGCACTTCCATCTCGGTCTGTGCGGGCTTGCTCTGCAAAACCTGGGTACATAACACTATACTCGTATGTCTCACCCTCAATTGCTAGCTCCAAACAACGCGCAGCAATTGCTTTTTTCTGTTCGGGTGTTAATGATGCAGCATCTGTTACAGCTAACTCTGGATGCATTAATCTAAAATGGGCAAATGCATGTTCCGTTTCTTGCTGTGCCGTTTCACGAAATAACTTTGATAGTTCATGCATACCTAAATGACGTGTCACTTCCGCAAAGAATAGGTATTTACGATTAGCCATTGATTCCCCACCAAAAGCTTCAGCCAAATTGTTTGCGGTATTCGAGTTTGTCAAGTCCATAGCCTTACTTCCCAGCATTTGACAATAAATCATAATCGTAATGACTATGATTTAACTATATTATTTTAGTTTACTCCGAAAAACCAACGCTTGTTTACAAAAATCGCAATCAGTTCCTACGCTGGCTGCTTGTAATGGGTGATATCAACAAAAGTGAGATTGGCGCCAAGGAGCTTACCACTTGCATTAAATACTGGTTTGATGTGAATATCTAAATAAGTGATACCGATTTCAGTTACCCATTCTATATTTTGCAAGTAGAGCGCGCGATGCTCATCCCAAAGCTGTTTGAGCAAAGTCGATGATTTTATTATTTGCCCTATCTGTAGATTTTGTAGTTTGGCGCCTAAATCGCCGTCAGTCAAACTAAACAGCGCGTTAGCTTGGTCATTAGCTAAAATCAAGCAACCTTTGAGATTAATTGCCAACTGGGCAAATGGACTTTTCTCAAAGGCTCTTTGCCAGACAAAGACTTGGATATTTAAAGGGTCAAGTACTTTTGTTCGAGAAGTTTGAGTTCGTATCAATAGGTGGTCTTCTAACGTGAGCTTTTCCCCTTTAGCAAAAATACGATGCTTTAAACTAACAGGGATAAAAATCTTTTTGTTTGTTGAGTTTTCTGCATTACCTAGAAAAAGAAAGCCTTTATCTGTTATTGCAAAATGAAAGCGAACAAAAACAGCTGCTTGGGTTTTAAAGTGGAAATAGATTAAGACGTTGCGGCACATCAGCAGGTCTATTTTGGACATTGGCGCATCAACAGCCAGGTTATGGCGCCCAAAAACGATTGTAGAGCGTAGTTTTGAGTCAAAAATGTAGCGTTTTTCGTTTTTCTCAAAGTATTTAGAAAGTAGCTCGATTGGAATTCCCACTACCTCGTCTTGACTGTAACTACCTTTTCGCGCAAGTTTGAGTGCGGCACTGTCTACAACCGTGGCAAAAATTTGTACTCTTTGTAAATATTGCTCTATGCCCAAAGCTTCCACCAATAACATCAGCAACGTATAAACTTCTTGTCCGTAAGCACAACCTGCGCTCCAAACACGAATTTTTTCTTGCGGTTTTTTATTGTTGATAATTTGAGGAATGATTGTGCTAGCTAAATAATCCCAGCAATCACGGTTGCGAAAAAAACCAGAGAAGTTGATTAAGATGGTGTCGAGCAGGGAAGTATACTCTTCAGTATGTCCCTGCAAATATTGTAAGTAGTTCGTATAATTATCAATTTTTAAATCCTGCATCCGGCGTTCAAACCGTCGCATCAATGAATCACGCTTGTAAAAAGTCAAATCACAACCGCACTTTTGCTTCAGGTAGTCCAACAAAGTTTCAAAGTCTGGGTTAGAAGCTATTGATGTAATCATTAATAGAAAGCTTTCGTCATTTTTTATACTCTCCCTAAAGACTAACGCAACTTGACAGTGAGGCTAGTAGAAATAAAGTATTCTTCACTCTAAAGACTTATTATCTAGTTTACGATAGATATATTTATAGATACAAAAAAATCAATAAATATATTTTTACTCACGGCTGAAGTTAGAGGTAACGTCAAAACTTAATAGCTAATCTAGATATTGTAAATTAATTATCTTAATTTAATGCTTTAAATATTTTTGATTTGTGTAAATAATTACACTGAATTTAAGCATTGAATTAGAAAGGAAAACTTATGCAAAAGACAGACGAACAAAAAACATTCTTTTCGCGCTATTTATCTTTGGCGCCTGTTCTGGCAGTAGTATCGGTATCAGTAGCTTTTACTATTTGGGCGGTATTTAATAACTTCTTTCCTGACCTTTTGTTTCATCCTTTACCGTAAAGAAGTTTAATCCCCCCAACCCCCCTTGATAAGGGGGGCTAAAAATAAGAAATTTTAGAATTAATTTAAACTTTCTCGCTACTGGCTTCTTCTTCAGAAGTGGGGTCTTTGACTCTACGGATAGGCAAATTAGCAATCAAAGCAGTAGTGCGTTGATTGCTTTCGAGCGAGAATTCTAAGCCTTCGGTTTCTACTTCCACGTAGCGACAAACAATTTCAAGGATTTCTTGTCGCATTTTCTCTATCATTTGAGGACTCAAATCAGCACGGTCATGAGCAATTACCAGTTGCAGGCGACGTTTGACTTCACTGCGACTGGTATCGTTACTGCGGGAAAAAAGACGTTCTATAAATTCGAGAATCATTGCATCTGCGAAAGTGCAAGGGTGGAAGTATTAAATAATCTTTGTCCACAACAGCTTGCGGAGTCGGGCAAAGATGTTTTCGCTTTGCGAGTCTAGGTCAAGAAACTCGACGGTTTCTCCTTCCAATCTACGAACGATGTTTTCAAACGCCGTTGCAGCTAAGGATGGAGTATCAGATAACACAAGAGGCTCACCGCGATTAGTCGAGACAATTACGCGCTCGTCGTCAGGGATTACACCAATTAAAGGAATTGCTAGTAGTTCCTGAACATCCTGTACAGACATCATATCATTTGCTCGTACCATTGCAGGACGAATGCGATTGATAATCAAATGTGCCCGCTTAACGCCTTGTGCTTCTAATAACCCGACCACACGGTCAGCATCACGGACGGCAGAAATTTCTGGAGTTGTGACGATTAAAGCTTCTTTTGCTGGTGCTATGGCATTTTTAAATCCGTTTTCAATACCAGCAGGACTATCAATAATTACATACTGATACTTTTGTGCTAGCGCATTCACCAACAACTTCATTTGGTCGGGTGTAACTGCTTCTTTGCTACGGTTTTGTGCAGCAGGTAGAAGTACAAGATTTGGTTGACGTTTGTCTTTGACCAAAGCTTGTTCTAATCGACACTCACGTGCCAATACCTCGACCGCAGTATAAACAATACGGTTTTCCAAGCCAAGGAGTAAATCGAGATTTCGTAGCCCAAAGTCAGCATCGACGAGTGCTACTTGTCGTCCCATTTTGGCTATTGCCATCCCTAAATTAGCTGAAACCGTGGTTTTACCCACTCCTCCTTTGCCGGAGGTAATAACAATAATCCGAGTCATGATAAAAGCGCGCTCGATTTAAGACTCAAACAATATACCGAAGTATGAATAAGAAGTATAAAACAAGAAGCACGAAGGATAATCATTAAGTATTAATTTTTTACCTGTTGATTATCCTTTTCTTTTTTTATTATTCTACTTTTAATGGCTGTTGACTAATCTTACTCAATCTTGAAAAATCACCAGCTTTGGCGATACGAATACCTCCTGATGTAACATATGCAACTTCGGGATGAAATTGTGTTGGTGCTTTTTCCGGCGCCCGTGCCACAGCATCGGCAATGCGTAACTGTGTTGGTTCCATTTGTAACGCCATAATTAAACATTCGCTGTTGCCATCGGCACCAGCATGAGCCACTCCACGAAGACGACCCCAAACTAAAATATCGCCCGAAGCTACTACAATACCACCAGGATTAACATCTCCCAAGATAATAACAGTACCAGGATGACGAATTTCTACACCCGAACGGATTGTCATCTCCATATATAGCGGTTCTGCTGAAGGAGTTACAACATTTTTCTCCTCCGAAAAAGAAATTTTAGGCGCCAGTTGCAGTTGTTCCACCGAATAACCCGCAGTCACAGCAGCTACAGCAGTTTGCCTTCGACTCGTTGCTACAGATTTTAATTGAAGTTCTACTTCTTTTAAAGATTCGGCAAGCTCTTGGAGTTGTCTCGCATCGAGTAATCTATCACCAGCAACTAAATGTACACTTGTATTAGCTACACGCAAACGGTCTCCACCATTTAAACGCTGCTTAAGCTGTTGCCAAATTTCTGACCAACTATACTCACTAATACTTATTTGCGATGAGTTGGGCAAAATTATTACCAGTCGTTCGGCTTCGGTTTTAAACTGTACCTGAACATTACGATTGGGAACAGGTTTTGGTAACGAATCTAACGATGTAATATCTTCATCGAGATTCAAGTTTGAAATAATACTTTCTTCAGCAGTCTTTTCAACAGGTAATTCCGATTTTTCTTCGGTACTATCTGCTTGCACAACTTCTTCACTACCAGGAGGAGGTAATTGTTTTTGCTCGAATACTGTAATAGGAAGGTCTTCGGCAGGTAATTCGGGTTCTACTATTGTTATATTTTGAGAGGGAGTATCTAATTGTTGTTGTTCTGTTTCTAATGGTATTTGTGTATTATAAACAACATCAGAATTTACGTCGCTCGTCATCCTTACCTCTCTATCATCAAGTAGTGAATCTACTTTATACTCAGCAACTGGGGTAGACAGGTATGTTGGAATACTTGTTTCCACAACAATGCCCTGATCTTCTAACTTTTGTTCGTAGTCAGAAGCTACAAGTGTTTCAGGATTTGCCAAACTAGAGATAAAGTGATTACCGTCATCAATAGTTGGACTAGAAATAAAATGCAGCACAGTATTTAGTTCTGCTTCTGGGAGAACCGGATTTATATCTTCATCAAATTCCTTTTGATATACTTGTGCTGGTTCAAAATTATTAGAATTTGATTCTAAATTAGGAGTAGCAGAATCATAAGTCATATTAACACCAGCCAAAAAACACTTCTATTTAACTTCGAGGCATCCTGCTACTAGCATAGTAGAAACCAGGTTTCTTTTTGAGGTATTGTAATAAAAATGACAATTTGCCATAGAAACCTGGTTTCTGTAGATTTTTAAAGGCGCCTGAGAAACCAGGTTTCTTTTTGAGGTATTGTAATAAAAATGACAATTTGCCATAGAAACCTGGTTTCTGGAGATTTTTAAAGGCGCCTGAGAAACCAGGTTTCTTTTTAAGGTGTTGTAATAAAAATGACAATTTGCCATAGAAACCTGGTTTCTGTAGATTTTTAAAGGCGCCTGAGAAACCAGGTTTCTTTTTAAGGTATTGTAATAAAAATGACAATTTGGCGTAGAAACCTGGTTTCTTTAGATTTTGGTAAGTCTTTGATAAACTGTAGCCAAAGCTGAGTCATCACCAACATTACCAGGAAACAACACAACTGGTAGATTTGGGTAACGTGGATGGTCGTTTGGAGTTGTCACCATTGAGCAACCTGCCAATATTTGACCAAGTAACCGTGCGGATGTTAAAGCTAAACCATTACTTAGAACATCATTTGACGTAATTCCACCTTTACTAATTAAAAATCCTATATCGGAAGGTAGCCCCCTGACTATATCCATTAGTAAATTGGAAACTTTGGCGCCAAAGTCTAATCGAGTTTTAACGTCAGG
This sequence comes from Dulcicalothrix desertica PCC 7102, assembly GCF_003991905.1. Classification (GTDB taxonomy): domain Bacteria; phylum Cyanobacteriota; class Cyanobacteriia; order Cyanobacteriales; family Nostocaceae; genus Dulcicalothrix; species Dulcicalothrix desertica. The sequence continues at coordinate 126,135 of NZ_RSCL01000007.1, forward strand.
GAAAGTCAGTTCAGTACGACTAGTATATATTACAGGAGTTTTGCCTTCTGAATGTACGGCGCCTATAGTTTTGAGCGTATCAGACAAAAGTGCCGCTTCGTTTCCATTATTAATTAACTTTGCGACATCTATTTCAATCCCAGTAATACCTTCAGCTTGTAATAATTTTTCTAATTGCTGAGTTGTTTTTTTTACATGTGACCCGACAATAACAGCACCGGGTTTACCTCCACGTACATACTGTGCCATATCTTGGGCGCCGATTGGTTGGGGTGGTAAAGCTGCGAGTGCGGTTAATATACTGGCAGCACTGCGAAACAAAAAGCGTTTTCCCTGACTTGCTGCGGATAAAATATCTTGGGCAAACTTGTCTAAGTCAGCTTGAGTTTCACCATCGACAACACAGCATTGATTATTATGAAGATTCATTAAGCGCTCTTTACTACCCGCACGAATATCAGATAGTAAAAACCTTTCTACAGAATCTGCTGGTATTTTACCCTTGGTTTTTTCTTCAGCATACTTGGGTAAATAACTATAACTATAAGCAAATACCGAATCGCGCGCAAATTCGGTTTCATGTACTGGAGTCGGAACTCCATCAATAATCAAATAATGTATACTTTCACGAGTAATGCGACCACCTTCAAAAAACGCAGGCACTAAAAAGTGAGCATCAAAGGGGCCAAGTTCAGAGGCAATAACGTCAGTTTCGATAGGGTAATGTCCCCGTAATGTAGAATCAGAACGACTGACGACTAAAAAATCTTCAATATTTTCTGCCTCAATGGCAATTTTAAGATTATGACAAACTTCTTTTGTAACCTCAGCAGCAGCTTCGGGAGTTAAAGAACGAGTATTCGTTAACACAAAAAATATCGGTGAATCATCGCGCAAACCAAGACGTAAAGTGCCCACATCCCAGCGCATCAAAAGAAGGCAACTGTGGACAGTTTGCGAACCCGTTGGGTCATCATCGAGAACAATTATTTTAGGTAAGGTTGTCATTTTTTACTCAACGCTGCGACTGTAGTTTTCTAATTTCTGCTTGCACGTCGATAGCAATCTGTAATGATTGATTAAGAACTTGAGCATATTCGCTCGCTTCTGTGCTAACTTGCAAAGCTTGCAGGTTAGATAAATTATTTATAGATAATTCTTGATTATTGGCAAGCAGTTCTTTATTATCCCGCAAAATACGTTCAGTTTTTAATGCCCGTACCAAATCTTCGCGAATTAGCTGTAGTCCTGAGATTACTTTTTCCCGGTCTTCGATATGTGAAGTTTTGTTTCCTGACGTTGCTAGTTGATCGTTTATATAAATTGATTGGATTACTGCATGGTATCTATCGACTTCATCTAAAAGCACTGTTACCACTTTTGGACATGTTTTTAGGCGCCAAAACCAGCGTGTAATTAGTACAACTATTGGTACAATAATTATCAAAGCCAATCCCAACGGTATAGATGTACCGATGGTAGGTAATATTAGAAAAGCATAAATAAATCCGACTATTAGGGGGGTTAACGCTAAAGCTACCATTAGCTCGTTGCCAATAAATCCTAAGCGCTTCTTTTTATCGCGCATTATTGAGGGTCGAAACACCTCATCTGGGTCAAACCCTGTTAAACGTCTGAGTTCCCCCTTACTAATTTCTAAACCAAGTAAGTCTGTTTCCACGATAATTTTCCTTATGTAGCACACTTAATTCTAAATGGAAAAAAGGTTGCGTATAGAGGTTAACTCCATTCACAACCCAGGTAGAATGCTTGGATGCATGAGGAAAATGCACCTTAATCAACTTACGTACTGTAGGAATGCGATATACGTTGGTTAGCATGTCGCATCTATTAAGAGACTACAAGAGCAAAAACATTATTTCGTGAACATTGGCAACGGATATAACGGATGTAACGGATGGTTAGTAATATCCTTGTATATATTAATTTCAGTAATCTTGTAGAACAGGCATCCCTGCCTGTATCTTCATCAACTTTATGGTAAATATTTTTACCATAGGTCACAGAGAACACAGAGAGGAAAGTTAGATAAATTTTTAATGCTAAAAGTACCTCTTGTCCCCCCCCGAAATCGCGGGGGGGCTAGGGGGGATTATTCATGGTATAAAAATTTTAGGAGTGTAGCAAATGAAAACACATTTAATTTATCCGCTTGGGTACAGAGTAATTAGACGTGGTGTAAAAAATTCTAAACTAATGTGGTTTTTTCAGAAAGTAGAGGTTTTCTTTAATCCTACTAATTTTTCCATATCTGATATTTCAGACATTGAAGGTATGTTTGGCGCCACTAAAGCATCAGTTGTTACAGAGCTATTTAGGATTAATGGTGGTAAGCTGGGGTATTATCTGGCTAATCTCGTTGATAAAAAATATTACTATTGTGGTAATAATCAGGAGGATGTGAAAGCCAAATTTATTGAATTAGGAGTTGTTATAAATTAAGTATCAAACAATAAAGTAAATTGTGCTTTTTCAGCAACCATTGTGGAAGGGTCATTGCGAAATGCATATAATCTCTGTTTCAGTTCATCGTTCCAACCCTGAACTTTTGATTGAGTAATTAGTGCTGTAAGTGCAATACGACGTAACTTTTCATCATCGCTTGGCGCCAACAGTTCTTCTAAATTTACTAGCTCATTTATATCATTTCTACTAGTAATTTTTTCTAGAGCTTGTACTGCTCTAAATAAAACTTCATAGTGCATTTTCCCTTCCAGAGCTAGCTGTTGAAAGAATGTTGCTAGTTCTTCCCAAGGTAAAGCGTATACTGCTAAACTAACTTGTAAAGTCACAGTTAGCGGGTCTTCTCGCATAGCTTTAATAATAGCGCGCGCTGTTGGTAACATCTGTTGTCGTTCCCATGATAGTGTGCGTGAAAGATGCCTTCCTATATCTAGTAAAGTGCGACGGTTAGATATTACGCTTTTAACAGTGGTGCCAATTATATCAGCAGAATTTTTGTAGGTGGTAAATACTGCATGTATTGCAGCCGATGATTCTTGAAATAAAGGCGAATTTATCTTTTGTAGTAGAGTTGGTAAAAGTATTTGCTCACTATCATTAACAGGTAAATCACGACAGCGTTCAAGTACGTTCATACGAACTAGGGGGTCAGGGTGGGTTAATAGTATTGAAAGTAATTCTAATAGTTGCCGTTGAGCATTTTGTGAGAGTCTATCTGTAGGAAGGCGCCCAACTGCTTTTGCTATAGCTGTATCCGATGAAGTTGCGGCGCTAAATAATATTAACCATGTGTCGGAGCGTTCTAAATGACTCCATAATGCTCGTAAAAACGCTACGCGCACGTCACGGTGTAAATTACGTTCATTCCAACTAAGTAATTCAGTATATGCTTCTTCTGAAGATAACTCACCTAATAAGCGTACTACTTCTTTGGCAACGGTGACTTTATTTAAAGGTATTGCGCGTAGGGTTTGTAATGCTTGGTTTTCTGGCATTTGTAAAAGTATACTCCGCAGCGCATAAATAGCAATACGCGCGCGGTCATCGTTCATTGCTTCGATAAGTATGGGAATACCGTGAGGAATATCTAAATGTGGAAGTGCTTGTAATGCAGCATCGCGAACGGCTATTTTTGAATTATCTTGATTTGTTAATTCTAGTAACCTTGTGGGTTGTACTGCTGGCAATGCAGCAAGTTGATTGACGACACGTATTAAAGTTGGAATATCGCGGTCATTATCTTGAGTTATTTCCTCAAGGGTTTTTTGGAAAATTTCTTGCTGTTGTGTTGTCCAACGATAAAACCCCTTTGTTAAAGGCAGTATATAACGAGTTTTGCCAGTGCTGAAACGACCAGTGTAAGCTTGTTGTCCTAAAAATGGTGTGATTAAATCTTGACGGCGCCGATGTAAAAAATCGTAAACTGTGTATTGAGTTATCCAACTGGGGTCTTGCTGTAATAGTTCAGGAATAAGTTCGTTTAACTTATCTCGTCGATGTTTTGCGATTAAATCAAGTGCTTGGGATGCAACCGAATTGTTTTTCGTATCCTTGATTATATGCTCTAATATTTCAACTAAACCATCAAATACTTTTAAACGGCGCCCAATACTTCGTGCAGCACTAATAATATTACTTTCACGTTCGCGTGTTTGCCAAGATTGTAGTACCGGAAGTAGAGAGGGAGCAATTCTTAATATATCGTTATCAGCAAGCCTTTCACCTAAGTTATAAAAACTAACTTGTCCCCGTTGCTGTACGAAAAAAGCTAGTTGCTGTGCAGACCAAGCTGGATGGAATGGTAAAATTTGAATAACCAAACGTTCGGTTGTGCGGGCTGTAGTGTGAGATAAGTCAGCAGCGTTAAGAGCATCGTTAATAATTTGACTTAAATCTTCTAAATGCTGAGAATGCCAAATACTTGGAGGTAAAGCAGATAGTTCTCCTATCATGGCGCCGCGTATGGGGTCTTGTTCGTTACGCCTCTGTTTTACAATATTGAGAATCTCAGAAGTATAGGAACGATTATAACGAGTTGCGGAAACTAGTGTAGAAAGTGCGAGTTTGCGTAATTCAGAGTCTGGGTCACGAATAAACACATCCAAAAACGCACGCGCATCCTCACTGGGTAGGAAAGCTGCATACGGTAGACGTTGATATGGAGCAGTAATAAGTGCTGGTAAATTTAAATGATATCGTGCTTCAAGATCACGAATGTGACGGGGTAAATATGAGATAATTTCTGCTGTTAAACAACCTTCACTGTTACGCCAACTGTTTGCAAAAGTATTGTAGAGGATTTCTCGCTGCTGCGGCGCCAGTAAATGTAATATATATTGTTGGTTTATTGTATTTTTGCGTGTATTAATTAGTGCAATAAGTTGCTGTGTTTCTAACTTGTGAGCAACTTTGTCAAAGCTGACTTTAGCTGTATCGTCTGAATTTAAAATTAAATCAGCAACAAGTTTTGGGCAACGCTCGGCTAAAGGTTGTAAATTTAGCTTTGATAATGGAATAGTAGGAGATACCACACGACAGATAGAAAGCGCTGTTTCTGAGAAAAGTTCAGAAAGTACGGGTAAAACTGCATTTACATGGGTTACTAGTCTGGGGTCATAACCACTGTTTGCCTGAGCTTGGTTTCGTAGCAACTCACTAACAATTTGCGGATGCAAGCGTGCCAAAACGTACCATTCATGAATTCCGTAAAGGTCGATAGCTGCTTCTATATAACGTTCAACAACTTCAGATGAAGCATATGGCAATAACCGACCAAACTTATCATCATTATCTGTATTAGCTAGCTGGTTGATAAAGGTATCGATACAACTTTGACGACGGCGCCTTAATAACCGTTTGAGTAAACAACGACGTTGTTTGAATGTAGCATTATTAAGAGCAACTTCTACTTGCGTGTCCGAGGCAACTAAAACCAGCAACCGCATTGCTAGAGAACGCACTCCCTGTGAAACATCACCAAAAGCACGCAACGCTCTGGCGCCATCATAACTTCCATAACAAGAGTGTAGAGCAAGAATACGGTCAGAAAAATCACCTTTTTCTAAAGCGTCTAAAACATCGTTTGCTTGAACATCGGTTTTTGATTGGCGCCCAAGTTCTATCATACGACGCACTCTGTCTTGATAGGTTAGAGGTTCTAGTTGCTGAAGAAGTTGCTCAATAGTCATATTTGTATGGAGTAAGTTTGTGCTTACTTATCCGTTATAAGCTTTTATATGCTTGAATGCACAGTGTAAATTTTCGTATTGTTGTGGGATGGGTTGCGCTTTTCGTTGCGATAAAGGCGCCGTCTTAAAAGACATAGAAAAGGGTTGCACGCAAATTGATACTGCCACTTTAAGTTAATATTGATTAAAACAGAAGGTAAGGGTAGTAGTTAAATGTTAAAATAACTTCACCTCCAACAAGTTGGTTTATCTAGTCACTTTGATGTTGAATTTACTGATAGACTAAATATATTTACGGGCGATAACGGTTTAGGCAAAAGCTTTTTACTTGATGTCGCTTGGTGGGTACTAACTGGAAATTGGTTAGACCAACCTGCTTATCCACAAAGTCATACTACGGAAGTGCCAAAAATTATCTCTAAGATTGATACAAAAAATTGGGGAATAATTTTTCCAGAAATAGACTTTGACAGTCACTTTAATTTTTCTGAACAAAAATGGCAGGGGAGTTGGTCAACAGATCACTTATCAAAAGGTTTGGTTATTTATGTTCGCGTTGATGGCGGATTTTCAGTATTTGACCCCGCACGTCAACGGGATAATGCTTATAACTTTAATCCAGATACCCTTTGGAATGGTTTGAGATTAAGAGGTAAAGTAGTTTGTAACGGTCTAATTCAAGATTGGATTACATGGCAAAATCAGCCATCAAAATATCCATTTAAATTATTTTCTAACGTTATCAAAAAACTGGCGCCTCATCCATCGGAATGGATAGAAATTGGAGAACCAACACGGGTTTCTGTAGAAGATGTACGCGATATCCCTACAGTTAACCTTCCTTATGGTAATGTACCTGTAACTCAAGCTTCTGCCGGAATGAAACGCATTTTGGGACTTGCTTATTTACTTGTTTGGACAAGGGAGCGAGCATACAAAAGCTTCAGAACTGCGACAGCAAGACCCACTAAATCACATAGTTTTACTAATAGATGAAGTAGAATCTCACCTGCATTCTCGCTGGCAAAGAGTAATTTTACCAGCTATTTTAGATGTAGCATGTGATTTACAAAACAATATTAACATACAAGCTTTAATAACTACCCATTCTCCACTAGTACTTGCTTCCTTAGAACCAAATTTTAAAGAATCAGAAGATAGATTATTTTTATTTAAATTAGAGAATAGAGAAGTTACCCTAGATGAAATACCTTGGTCAAAACAAGGAGATACAGTAGGATGGTTAACCTCAGAAATTTTTGGGTTAAAACAAGCGCGTTCTCAAGAAGCTGAAATTGCTATTGAAGCAGCAGAAGCGTGGATGCGCGACTCAGATATGAGCGCTTTCCCCGAAAACTTGAGAACACAAGCACAAATACATCAAGAACTGCTAAGAGTTTTACCTGGGCACGACCAATTTTGGCCTCGTTGGATAGTAACATCAGAAAGAAAAAATTCTGATTTATCAGGGGTATAACGTAGATGATACCATTTAACCCTCCACCGGAACCGCCTGATTTTGATAAACAAGTGCGGCAACCAGGAAATGCTTGGCTATTAAAAAATCCAGACCCAAAAAAAGGAACTAAGGATTATTGGTCGCCATTTAAAAGTATTTTAGCCGATGGTTTCAAAAATCTTTGTGGCTATTCAGTAATGTATGAACCAGTTGGTACAGTAGACCATTTTTTAAGCCGTGACAATTATCGTAGTTTAGCTTATGAATGGAGTAATTTACGCTTTGCTTCTGCTTGGATTAATAGTACAAAAGGCACTCTTGACGACCAAGTACTTGACCATGCGTGATTTAGGGGAAGACTGGTTTGAAGTTTTATTGCCTTCTCTACAATTAGTGTTAACAGATAAAGTTCCTCCCCAACAACGTAAAAAGGCACAATTTACACTAGAGCGGTTACGGTTGCAGGATGATGAGCGGGTATTGCGGCAGCGTCAATCATGGTATCAATTATATTTGGATGGAGATATTACTTTGCAAGGTTTAGAAAAAAGGGCGCCACTTATTGCCGTGCTATTAAAAAACAGCAGGGAGCATAAGTGGCGCCAATATTTTTCGTAACGTTAGCGCTTCGGGTTACGCTAGTATAGATTGGTCGAGTTGGTCGATAGCACCTTGGGTTTGTTGGTATTGCATGGAAAGTGGCGCCGATAAAGTATAGTAAGTAGAATAATTATAATTAAGAGGCGTGAAAATGGTGACAATAATTCAAGCTGAAAAAGTCAAATTATACGACTTAGAGAAAAAGTTTAAATTGAAGTTCATAGATTCTCCACAGTGGTTTAATGAATGGCAACAGGACTTACCGGAACTTACAGACTACGAAAAACAGGAATTAGACAGAGTAAAAGCAAGTTATTTAAACTTGGTTAAACGTCCCATGCTTGAAAATATGGTCAAGATGGCAATATTATCACCCTTATTAAATTATGCAGGTTTCTACTTGGAACCTTTTTATACAGATAGCGAAGAATCAGTTGAAATTACTGCCGAAGATGGAGAAGTAACCATTCGAGGAAAAATCGATGTCTTAGTATTACAAGACCAACTATGGGTTTTAGTTATTGAATCTAAACAAGCAGGATTTTCTTTAGAAATAGGTATCCCGCAAGCATTATTATATATGCTAGCTAATTTAAGACCAGATAAAAATTTACTTGGTTTAGTCACAAATGGTGGTAACTTTATTTTTATTAAATTGATACAGCAAGAGCAGCCTGTTTATGCTTTATCCGATGAATTTACAATCAGACGCGGTGATGACTTATACACGGTTTTAAGAATATTAAAGCGTTTTGGTCAATTATTTACAGCGTCGGATGTGTAACAAATAGTATATAACGATGGAAACTATAGAAAGTAAAATATTGCATTACCTTAGTCACTTACAAGATGTAGATTATTTAGCTGCAATTGTTAACTCGGTATCTGACACAGAGCTATGCGATATCATCAATAAACTTTTACAATCAGGGGATAATGAAATTATTGGCTCAACTTGTCTCTTCATTCGAGAACTGCTAATTCTAGGTTCTCGACATCATAATCGTGAGAAGTTTGTAAAAGGTTATCCAGAGTCTTTAATTGTTAAAAATCTTGAACAACTTCTTTTTTCTCCAAACCATTTTACCCGTAAGCAAGTAGTGTATACGTTGGGCAAAGCTTGTAGCTATAGCAGTACTAGAGTATTGAATCAAGCCTTTAATATATATCGAGACACTGACCCAATTCTACTACCTAGATTAATAGGTGAGATGGGTTGGCTTGGCGCCGAAAATTTCTGGGAACTTCTTGACTCAATGATGACTAGTCAAGTTTACATGACTCGGTGGGCGGTTCTCGCTGTGCTATCTGAGTTTGTTGGTGATGATCCACAGGTAAAAGATGAATTATTTCAAAGCAAATTAAGGTTTACTGAGCAACTGCGACAAGATTCAAATATTCTTATTCAGTCAGAGGCAGAGTATGAGTATCAATTATTACAATTTCGTAGCTCGACATATAATTTACAGAGAGCAGAGCGCAAAAAGAAACGTAAAGACCTAGAACGGCAGTATAAACCAGCATTTTGTTTTACTGGTATATCGAGTGCATTTACAAATCACTTGTATACCAAGAAGTTAACGCAATATTCTGTAACTGAACTTGAAATATTTATTCTGGATATGACCCAAGCAACTATAGTCAGTATTTAAGAATAGTTTATATACCCCATACTTTCTTTACTCTACTTCCTCAACCAACTTGCTCCAACCTCTATAAACAATACTTTTGTAAACGCTGTTTCAAAGTTCCTGTATGCAATTCAAACAAATGATTATCATAGTCGTAAAAGTATAAAGAATTTCCCTCACCTTCAACGCGACTTCGACCAACATTAACATCTACTCCAAGATTTTTAATTCGTTTTTCATACATTTCAAAATCTTCTTCGTTAATTTTAAATGCTATATGATTATAAGTTCTTTCTGTTAAAGGCTCTCCTTCCATAATGGCAACCCACAAGCCATTTATAACAAAAAACTTTTCTCTTGATATAGAAAAAGTTTTCTCTTCACTAGAATAAACTTCTTCAGCGTCAAATATATACTTTAAGAAGTTTGTCATTTTCTGCAAATCTTTGACAATAAATGTTAAATGGCTAATTCCTTGAATCATTCCCAAATCCCATCAATATTAAAATTGAACATGATTGACTGATTATATAGCAGTCCTAAATCATTTGTAAAATTCCCTTCGGGAAAACCTCCGGTTTACGCACGTTGTAGAGACGCGATTAATCGCGTCTCTACGTGGATATAATTTTTACATATCATCTAGGAATGCTATATCTATGATGTTAAGGCAACTTGATGCTTTAAGGGTATGACATGAAATAGCACCACCGAAAATTAATATACAACGGTGCCTGTTGAGCGTGCATTCATGACAGGTAAAAGTAACTGTAATGAATGTCAATGTACCCAATTATATAAATAAACCAGTATTAGAACAATAATAATCTAAAGACCAAGGAGAGTGGTAAGTAAAACTTGCGCCTCCCCTTAAGAAATTGATTCTCATTATTAAGTAATGTTTAGCAAACTGTAGTTATGCGGAGATATTATGTATAACTATAGTTAAATATTGACCATATGCGGAAAAATTATTGATATTATCATAAAAATGCTTGTAATCCTTTCTCTATCTTAATCAATTAGTATGATAAACAAAAATTTTCCGTAGAGAAACTAGTCAGGCGTAACATTACGAGGTTTTATTTATATGGCACATTTTGACGTAAATCAAATCCGATATTTTCATAAACTACTAGTACCAAATGCTGATTTCGACTCAGCCTTTACCTTTTACTATGATGAAACAAACAACATTAGAAAATTTTATGTAAAGGAAAGGGATTTCAACTCTTCATTTAAATCAAACTTTGTCCTCGGTGGTGTGGTTTATCATGAGTCTAAGCCGGATATTAGCAAATTATTTAGTTCACTAAATCTTCAAAGATCAATACAGGAAGTAAAATTAAAATATTTAGCCAAAGGAGACTTTCTGTCTTGTCTAAAATCGCAGAAGCTGAATTATTTTTTAATATATTTATTAGAAAATAATATTTATATTCATTACTCTAACATTAATTTATTATATTATTCTATGGTTGACATAGTGGATTCTGCCTTAGTAAATTCGGAAGCTGCTACACAATTAGGGCTTGATTTTTCAAATTTTTTAAAAGATAATCTTTACAAACTTGCTAAACTAGAAATAGACTCGGTTGTAAATCTATTTTATAGTTTTGAGTATCCTAATATCAAAAAAGAGTCTGTCTTACCTTTTATAGATGCACTTCTTGACCTATTTGAAGACTATGAAGATACAATTGAGTTTCATATTGGGCTAACATCATTAAAACAAATTCTTAAGGAATCTAAAAAAGAAGAATCCTTGCCATTCATAATGGACGAAGAAGATTACATTCTCTTAAAGAACTTCTCAGATTTCTACTCAAGACCTATTTACTTGTTTAAGAACTCCACTCATATCTTTGACAAAGAAGATTCAATTGAAAGTCTATTAAGCAAATTCGTTTTTAAAGATGGAGATAAGGTATTACAATCTTATTCTTTTGAAAACTCAAAAGATAATTTATACATTCAAGCTTCAGATATTTTTATAGGTTTGGTAGGGAAATTTTCATTCTTCATTAACACAAACTCACCAGCAGATATTGAGAGCAGCATTCAAAATTTGAGTACTTATCAATTAGAAACCCTTGATATATACTTAGATTTAATCAAAAAATCTGAGAGTAAAAACTTTGCTTTTTTACACTCAATAGACAGTTTTGAAGAAAAGTCAAAATTAAAACTATTATCTCAAATGAGAAATAAATAGATATTTCGAGGTCTGCTTACCCAGCCAAGGCAGGCGCCCTCAACACAAACACATAATCACCCAACATCTTTCCACAACTCCTTATTTATCTGCACCAATATATTCTCCAATTGTCCATTAAACGTCTTATTCAACCTTTGGAAACCACCACCTTGGGTTTTAAACTCTCCTTGGTCAAGTGCTTCCCTATCAACAATAGTTTCTTTCTTCAACTGTTTACCTATCCTCTCCAACCATTTACGCTGAGGCGCCGCCCAGCTTTGCATTCCCATAATCTTCCTCCGAGCCTTATCCACTCTTTCTTCATAAGGTACTAAAGCATCACCAATAGCAGCTTTGCGAATAAAACCAATAATACTTGCTGCTATATCCTCATTGGTTGCTTCTCGCCAAGCTACTTGTAAGTTACGTTCAGTGTAACCAGATGCATCTAATAGTAAGCGTAGTTCTTTAAGTTGTGCCAAGCGTAAGTTCCCGTGGACGCCCTTGTAACTACTATTAAAGCTGGTATTTCATTAAGGTTATCCCGCAGGAATGCTGTAAAGCTATCTAGATAATCTTCGGGTTTTTGGGCGCCACCATAACCTCTTTTTACCCGTCTCAGTTCATCAGCATGTCGAGATATAAGTACAGTCTTTCTACCTCCATCCTTAGCGTCTAATATAGTCGCTATTCCTTTACGTTGGTTAAACCATTCTTTGAGTTGCTGCGGTGAAGATTGGCGCCAGTAGTTTATTAATTCCTCAAATGGCATTCAGTAGCGATATTTCTAATCGTCGTTTAATATCATCATTATTAGTTTGATATATTACACCTTCTTCACCAACCTTCGCATTTTCCCCTCTCCTCGCAGGAGAGGGGTTAGGGGAGAGGTTAGAAACATTAATCCGGCGCCACAATTTAGCAATAAGCTGGTCAACAACAGTATTAGTATCAACAAAAGTAATAATCTCTTCTACCAATTGAGTAAAACTAATATTCGGTCTTACCGCAACAGGTTTCATTGTCGAAACATCTTTCAATGCTTCGTACAAATTTACAGCGTCATATATTCGCGCATACTTCTTTACCTATATCATCACATCTTCGTGTCGCCCAACAAAACATTTGTTCGTACAATATCCGGGAATTAACACGACGAATAAACACGCGCATTACATATAGCTGGAACATCTATCCCGGTGGTGAGTAAGTCTACAGTAACGGCTATTTTAGGATTTTGTTCGTTTCTAAAGCGTCTAATTAATTGTAATGGTTTATCTGCGGCGCCCGTTATTTTAATAACGGCATCATCTTCAACGCTACCATATTATACAAGGGCAAATGGTAGTTTTAGTTTTACCCGTCCCGGTTGCCATTGCAATTAATATTTTTCTAGCATCATCTGACAATGCAGCTTTTACTAAGAGTATAGCCTTAATTTGGTAGTCACGCAGCGTCAAATTATAATTAAAACCTTCTTCCTGTAACTTCTGATGTGCAGCTTCCGTATCAACAGCTAATAAATCTTGTAAACCCTGTGGTGAATACCAATGTACTCAGGGAACGGCGAATATTCGACGGTTTGCGTACATCACAAAACCATATACCGCTTTTAGTTTCCAACTGTCTTAAAAACGGGCGCCCATTTGTCGCAAATACAAACGGCACTTTATACTCACCCCACGGGGCACCTGGTAATATCTCATTACCTCTAACTATATAACCGCGACTATAACGCAACGCGAAGATCAATGGCGCCGTACACATCAGTACTTTGTCGTGAGCGTTAGCTTAGTGTAAGCTTGTTGTCCCAAAAACGCTGTGATTAAATCCTGACGGCGCCCTTACAAAAAGGGTTGCGGGTAGATTATACTGCCACAACCCGGATAAATGAAAACCTCACAACGTACTGTGCTAATGCTTATAAAAAACTCAGAAACCAGAGTTAATTTGCATATCGCATCTAAAAAAAGCTACACAAGCATAAGTATATTTTCCTGATGTTGGGTTACTATTGCCTTTACCCAACCTACGCGACTGTGCGTCTATACTGATATACTTTGGGCAGGCGCCACCAAGGATACTGTGGATATTCGTGATGTTCTTCGTGGTAGCCAAAGTGATAGCAGGTAATAAACGATAACCATGCTGGGCGCCCAATAGTATGTGAACGATGCGGTTGTTTGTAACCGTTTACTGGTTCACGATGTGGTTCAAACGTACCAAAGTAAAATAATTGTAGTGAACTTAAAATGGGAGGAATAACCCAAAAATATCTCAAGTTTTCTTCTGGAATGTGAAGTGTACGAGTAATAACGTTGAAGATGACCATTAATATAATTATTTGGCGCCAACTCCAGTAGCGCTTCATGAAATATGAGTACCAAGCGAAAAAGTTTTTGCGCTGACCATCATGAAAGTCTGGGTCTAACTCACTTGCTGGGTATTTATGGTGTTGATGATGTTTTTTGAGAAGTTTTTTATATGATAAACAACCGTAGAGTATTAAGCATAATGAACCAATAAAGTGATTGATTTTAACGTTGCTCGTTAAAACTGACCCATGCATGGCATCATGTGCCGTAATAAATAAACCTGTATAAATAAAGGTTTGCCACAAAATAGCAGCGACAAAACTAAAAGGATTGAGTGTGTGTATATCTATCGATAATAAATAAACTAAGCTCACTGCCCAAGTAATTATTATAGATATAGGAATTAACAATGATTTATATGTCAATGTTCCTGTGTCTGGAAGAGGTTCAATTTGGGAATTTGAATATTTTGTAGTTTCTAGCACGTGAACACCTAGTTTAGCTGACGATAATTCATAAAATTTAGCCATGACACAATAAAATAATCACTGATTTAAAAATAAAAACAGTGATTAAAGTAACGTTGGATAATTGAATACAATGAAACTTATAAAAATTGTTTATCAATAAACTTGTATATACTTTTGAGTTTATACATACGCTGACGTACATGCCACTTTACAAATATTAACATATAATCGGCTTCTTGTTAAGAATTGTAACTAATGACATATAACCGAAATAAAAGGTTCGGTTTTCCGTACCTGATATAATACGGTGTTAGGAATAATAATTCTTACTTATAGTAGTGATAATTGGGTTGCGGTTTGATTAACTACATAAGTGACAGGCGCCTTGCTTTTGCTGACTGTACCTTCTTTCTCGGCTCGATTCAACCAATCTTGCATTTGTGGTAGTCTTACATTTAGAGATTCAGCAAGGGTTTTTGCGTCTTTGGGTTGTTGTAAGTGACGAAGGATAACAGGTAGTACTATTTCGTAAATGTCTTCAGTATTAGATGGTTCTTGAGTAATAGATAAAAGTTCGTGTAGAGAATTCCAAGGTTCTGGTGGAAAAGGTTTGGCGCCTTTGTTGTATAATTCTTGATTACCTTCTGGTGCAGTATTATCTAACCTGACAAAAAGGGGAATATCTTTGAATTTGGATAAAGCTTCTGTTGCACCTGCCCAAGTACCACCTTTACCGACTGTGGAGTTTACTACAAGTGCATAGTCTGATAAAGCATAAATATATTTATTTCGTCCCATCGCGTTGCCAGTATTAAAACCAGCTTCAGGGTCGTAGCTCGAAACTAAGAGAAGTCTACCGTCTTTGATATAAGGTCGATATTTACTGTTAACTGCTGCTTTCGCTAAACTATCTGCGAGTACACCAACAGTTGTTCCACCTGCGTTTAATGCACCGAACATGGCAGCTTGGTCTACTCCACGGGCGCCACCAGAAATAACTTGTATACTTTGAGCAGAGCAGGTTTGTGCGATTTTTTGTGTATAGTTCAATCCTTCTTCATCGATATCGCGAGAACCAACTATTGCTAGTCCCCCCATCGATAGTAGTTCAATATTGCCAACTCCATAAAGAATAGCAGGTGCCGATTGTTTGAGTTGCATTTTGAGACGTTTGGGATAATTTGCGTCACTGCGTCCAAGTATCCAAAGTCCTTGATTCGTCCATTTTTCAACGGCTAAACTTAACATGGCGCCTCGCTGTAGTAAAGTTAACAGCCTGTTAATATCAAGTTTGCCGTTGTAAGTTGTTTGTAAATGTTCTTCTGTTGTTGGCGCCAGTAAATCTGCAGGACGCATTTGGTTTTCTCGTAACCATTCTGCCAAAGAGTTATATTCGCTCAAAGTCAAAGGTTGTGGTTGACAAAGACGATTTTGTCCAAAACTCCCACATAAAAGTAAAATAGCTTGAGTGTCTGGCGCCAACACATGATTGAACATAATATCTAATTAATCTCCTTGGCTTAATATATTTAGTGCTAACGCTATAGGAAAAACTGCTTTACAACCCGCGCGACGCAAAAGTGCCCCTATAACAGTAAAAGTCCAACGAGAGTCAACCATATCATCAACTAAGAAAACAGAACCACTTATACCATCCCAATAATCTACAGCAAAGGCGCCGTCTAAATTACGAGCTTGTTGAAAACTGTTGCTCATTTCCTTTTGTAAATTAGTAAGACGGATTTTTTGCACAACTGGCATGAACGGTAAATTTAACCGTTCTGCTAAACGTTTAGCAAAATTTTGAACTAGTTCTGTACGATTTAATGAGGGAACACATGTTACCCAAGTTGGGTAAGGTTGAAATGAAGAGCGCTTAATCATGTCCACAACCCCATCTACTAGTGCATCGTCAAAATATTTATCGTGATATTTACCATGTTTGACTAACTCACCCCAACCAGCATCACCCCATAAAGATAAGGCTTTTCCTGTTTCGACCTTTAAATCATCTTTAATCTTCCCAGAAAATCCGTAAATTGGGAATGCCTGCGAAACCCACATTTTACGCGGTTCAATAATTTGGTCGCTACGTCGTAAATATTGAATTGCTTGGTTAACAAGTTCCAAGGAATAAGTTTGTGGTAATAAAGGTTTACTTAAGCATACAGCGCATTTGTCACAGTTAGTTGGATTTGGTTCGTCTAATTCAGTCGCGAGAAAAGTCATCAAGCATTGTTTGCTTTGCATATAGTCCCGCATTCGAGCTTGCTCTTGGTGCCGAATTTGTGTTAATTGCTCAATGCGGGCAGTATCTGGTTGATAATTTACAGAGGTAAGATACCATTTTGAATCATGTTTAACTACTGGCGCCGGGGAATTAAGAGATAATAGCTTTAAAACTTTATCTATTTGTCCACGTGAAATATTGAGTTCTTGTTCGAGTTGAGGGACAGAAAGACCATTTGCAGCTTGTTCGAGAGCATTTAATACACTTTGTGTATGAGCTTCGGGAGGAAAAGCTGTATTAATAAAGTAATTACTAATATCATCATCCTCATTACCGCTCAAAAGAATACCATAAGCTTTATCGACTGCTCGACCTGCTCGTCCTACCTGCTGATAATAGTGTACAACCGAACCAGGACGCTGATAATGAATCACAAATCCTAAATCTGGCTTATCAAAACCCATTCCTAAAGCAGTTGTTGCAACTAATGCTTTAATTTCGTTTCTGAGAAGCTGTTCTTCTAATTCCTCACGAAGCGCGCTTTCTAATTCACTATGATAAGGCTTTGCGTTGATACCTTGAGATGTTAACCAACCCGCAATTCGGTCTGCATCTCGAACGGTTAATGTATATACAATACCGCTTCCGTGTAACTTCGGTACTTGAAGAGCTAACCACGCCATTCTTTCGGCTGGACTAGGAAGATGAATATTTTGCAAATGCAAACTTTCTCTTGTTAAAGTGCCTGTTAATACCTGCAAATTAGAACCAATTTGAGCAGTTATATCATTAACGACTCGATTATTCGCTGTAGCAGTTGTGGCTAAAACTGGGATGTTTTGGGGAAGTGCTTGTAAAATTCTGACAATTCGCCGATAATCGGGTCGAAAGTCATGCCCCCAGTCAGATATACAATGAGCTTCATCAACTACAAATAAACCGATACGTTGCGATATTGGTAAAAGGATTTTTTCTCTAAATTCATCGTTTCCCAATCTTTCAGGAGAAATGAGTAAAATATCTACTTGCCCTGCTAACAATTGTTTTTGTACAACTTCCCAATCATCTTTATTACTAGAATTAATCGTAGCGGCTTTTACGCCAATACGTTGCGCTGCAGCAATTTGGTTTCGCATCAAAGCTAGTAGTGGTGATATGAGGAGAGTACATCCGGCGCCATTATCTCGCAGTAAACGAGTAGCTATAAAATAAACTATGCTTTTTCCCCAACCTGTACGCTGAACTACGAGTAAACGCGCTTTTGTATTAACTAGCTTGTCAATAGCTTCCCATTGTCCTGCGCGAAAGTTTACGGTAGAGTCATTGAGTGCTTGACGCAGAAGTGATAAAGCCTGTTTGTTAAGATTTGTTGCCATATATGGTTAACACCCGGTTATTTTTCTGTTTTATCACCGGGATAGGTGGCGCCGTTAAAGTTAATATTAAGTGTTTGTAAATCTTTTTGCTCCCCCACACTTACACAAGCAGTTAGACGAATTACTCAGTAATATAGAAAACCTGCTCTCTGTTGTGGAAACATGAATCATATATTTTAGAAGGAGAAGGAGAAGAAAATGACTCCAATTGAATTATACAGAAAAGGATTTAAGGCGTTGGTAGATGCTTTAGGATATGCCGATGCTATCCGGTTTATTCGTCAATTTGACTCTGGGAGTGGAGATTATACAACTGAGCGTCATCAATGGCTCGACTCTCTAACAATGGATGAAATCCTGGTAGATATAGAACAACGGCAGAGTAATGATAATTTTGGGGAGTAATAGGGGGCAAGAAAAAACCCTGTTTTATCACCGAGAATAAGTGGCGCCGCTAAAGTTGATATTAAGTGTTTGTGATCTTTTTATTGTGTAGCTGCTCCCTATAAACATCTAAGGCATACATTAGTATTTATTGGCACTTTATGCTGAGGGGCGATTAATCCTTATTAATTTACCTTTCAAATTATCTCAGCACAAACAGTTTGATGAATAAGTGTCGCCTGACCCTCAAAGTTAGACCATTCGGTGCAAATAACAATACCAAAATGTTCAGGGTTAATACGGTACAATCAAATGAAGTCTCGGCGATTACGTGTTAAAACTGTGCGTTCCTTTGATATGGCATAAGCTAAAACATTTTCATCTGGTATTTTTTGATTTGCATTTCCTGCTTCCTTAGCGGTCAAAACATCGTAACCAAAAGCACGTAGAAACTCAACTACCGGAAATGGAAAGTTTTCATCCGTATAAAAGCTTATCAAATTCAAACATCCTAATTTTCTAACATTACTTCATCATTCTCTTTTATTGCTTGCTCAATCTCAGCCGCATAAGCATGTGCATAAGCCCAAGCATTTACTAAATCAGCGGCACTTAAATCAGGAAAAGCTTTTAATATCTCAGCATCGCTCATACCCAAATTGCGGTCATTTACTAACGACCAAACAGGAATACGAGTATTTTGTATACAAACATCACCACCACATACGCCAGGTGTTTTCTCAATTCCCTGCCACATATTGGTTAAACTTTGAACTAATATTTGTATGGCTTGGGCTTTTTCAGCCGTTGTTAATGCTAATAGTTGTTTTTCTAGCTCTTTCAAAGTCATAATTATTAATTGATAATCACTTGCTATATTGAGCTACAAGAGTACAAGCAACGCTCTTCACAGGAATCTGCAAATAATTTTAGCCAGAAAAATGTTAAGGTATTGAAGTTCTAATTTTTACTTCACTTTCTCCTGTTCTAGCCATTACGGTTTTTAGTAAGGCGCCAAAAATACGCCAACCAGTTAAACCAAGACTAGCGTGACGGGTCGCTAGGTGCAAATCATCAAGGCGAATTTGTACAACTCCATCCAGTAATATCAAATTGGCAATTATATTTGTACTATCAGATTCTAAGCGTGGTAAGTACATTAATTTGGTTGATTTAAATCTCAATAGCTCACTAATTGTGGATGCGGCAGTCTTGTCATCATCAGTAATTGGTTGTATACGAAACAACACTGCGTTTTCTCTACGGTTTTCCACTAAATCACAAGTAGAACTAGCTATAATAAACTTCATCCCTAAAAGACGCTCGCCAAAAAAGTAAGCAGCATCTGTACTAACAATATCACCCTGTAATAAAGAAAAAGGGTCTTCGTCTTGACTTATAAGACCCTTATCGACTACTTCTTGATAAGTAATTGGTGGTTCACGTAAAAGAACACCATCTGAACCAAAAAGTATTTGCTTGTTTCGTGTTTTACCAAGACTTTTAGCAAATTCTTGGACAATTTCTATGGCTGTTTGGTCATGTGAATGGTGCTTAAGCTTTTCCTCAAGCTCTATTAGTCTTTCCAGCATTGAATGTAAATTTATGCTTTTTAGTGTTAGTGTTTTTCTTGGGTAAGAGATTCGGATTTAATCAACTTTTCTAACTCCTTAGAGTTCAGTATTACTTCATCATCTTCATCTAACTCAGTAGTCTCAACCAATAAAGGTTCAAACTTTTCACGTGTTGGAAGTTCGGGTAAGCTGCCTAAGAAAGTAATACTTTGAAGTAATACATCCATCGTATCTGGGTTATCCGGGTCTTTTTTTAAAGCACGAGCAGCACTAACGACTATTCTTAACCCACCTTGCAAGCGGTCTACATCACGAGCAAGACCGTAAAGCTTCTGAAAATCTCTCTCCTCTAAAATACGGTACTGTCCTGTTTTTGTATGAAGAATACCTACAATACCGTCTTTGATAGACTCTAATGCTTTTGCTCCCTCTTGACGAAATTTTTCAAACGAGCGCCAGGTTAGTCCAACTTTAAATCCAAGCTCTTTGTGTTCTTTTTTTGTCAGTGAATTCATAAAATACTTAAGTAATAGTGAGTTTTTTCATTTATAGACATTCTGTAGACACCTTTATAAATATATTATATGACAACCGACGGTAAAACAACGAAAAAACAACGAATTTTTTAAAAACTAGGGGTATGACATTAGGACATTCCTTTACGAGGTAATCGCTTAAAAGTCTTATTACATAAGAATTTTGTTTAGAGTGGTGGAGGGCGCCGTTCCCCTGAAGAATCTTATACTCAGTACAAACGCGAAGGGAGCTAGTAATTATAGATACAAATTAGATATTGCGTTAAACGATGAACAATAGTAAATATCTTTAATCGTGTTGTTCTTTAAAAAGTCTTTGAGTGTTAGATAAATCAAAATCTGAGGCAAGTAAGTCAATTCCATCAACAATTTTAGGTATCCAACCTTGTACTACTTGTAGCCCTTGAAAACACTTTTGTCTATATTCAGGATTTCCCTGAAATAGCGGTTCTTCCGGAATTAACGTGCTAAATTAACATTATAATGCCAAGAAAGTAAAGCTCTAATTTAAAAATTACGAAAATTTGTAAAGCCAAATTCACTTCTTTTTATTAGCTTCAATTTATTATTAATTCCTTCTACAACTCCATTGGTAGTTTTTTTATCAAAGTATCCTGCTAGGAAATATACTGTTACTCGACAACCTTCTTCTGATTGACTTATTAATTTTAATTTCCCTCCCAGACTTTCTGCTCGTTGGGTATCAACCTGGACTCGGAACGGTTTAACAAAAAACAACAAATTTTTCGCGCATTTAGTAATACTAATGCTATTACTTGTTGACAAAATTAATAATTAACTATTTTTAGGTATTTATATAAGTGATAACTAATTATTTGTAGTTAGTTATAATTTATCAAAAATCTGACTTTTCATGGGTGTAATTATATCGTCGGTAATAAATCAGGTAATTCATCCTCAAGCAACCGTAAGGGGCGATACTGGTAGGCAGCAATGGTCATTAGTATAGTGCAAAAACCCAAGACAACAAATACCAAGCTCATACCCGCTTGAGAACCAGTACCGATAATTTTTCCGATACTAGCTGCGATTAAATTATTGGAAATCATTAAGGGTTGAAAGATTTTTTCTACTAATAGTCCAGAGATTAGATAAGCTAGTAAACGAAACACACTAAAAAACATACTTCTTAGAGCAAAAGCCCTTCCCTGCAAATCAGGTGGGACTTTTCTTTGCCAAATAACTTGATTACAACCATAAATGATTGGTAAACCAAAGGAGAAAAGGAAAATTGAAAGGGTAATGAGTGGAATTTGGGTGTACAATCCCATAAATAAAATAGACAGTCCAGCCAGTAGTTGAAAGCCGAATAAGCTGTACATTAGTTTTTGTGAACTTCCCCAAGTACTAATCAATAGACCGCTTACTAATGAACCAATGCCACCGATGGATACTATAATACCGAGGACATGAGTTGAGGTCAGCGACAGTACAAAGGGGGTAAGTAGTACACTAAAGATACTGAAGAAGAAGTTGTTAGTAACCATGAAAATCAGCAATGCTAGGAGTCCTTGCCTGTTAGTAATGTAAGTCCAGCCAGAGGTAAAATCTTGCAATAGCAAATTTTTTCCAACTTGTTTTTTATCATTATTCTTAACAATATGAATTTCCGGAAATCTAACGAACAATAGAGTTATTAAAGAAACAAAAAATGTAGCAAAGTCTAATAGAATAATTCCTTCAATCTGGATAATTTCTAGTAGTACGCCTCCTAGTATCGGTGAAATCAATTGACTAGCAGAACCCGCTAATTGCATCATGCCATTGGCACGACTAAGATATTGTTTAGGAACCAGCAGGATAGTAGCAGCATTATAAGCTGGCCACTGCAAAGAACCGAAGGTTGAACTGATAGCATTTGCCAGGTAAATGTGCCAGATTTCAAGATGATTGGTGACAATCAAAAGAGCAATTGCGATAGTTGCCAAAGCAGTACCTGAATCACTGATAATCATAGTCCAGCGGTGATTCCATCGGTCTACCAAGACACCTGCCAAGGGGGAGATAAAAATCATAGGTAGGACACTCGATACAGTAACAAGGGTAAACTGGGTAATTGACCCAGTGCGCTGGTATACCCAGATGTCTAAAACAAAACCAGTGAGACAGGAACCGATTAGGGATACTAATTGTCCAAACCAGATGAGAATGAAAACTCTCATTCCAAGATGTGTGAGATTTTTGGTCATATTTTTTACTCCCACAGCAACACAGAGGGTAGTGCTTCTGGGTATGCCAATCGTAGAAATTCATAGCCAATACCAGGAGTTCCTTGAAAAAAACCAGGATTTAATACTTGTGTTGGTAGGTTAGCAAAAAGTTTATATCCTCTATTTTTTTCCGCTCTATGTATTACCCCAGCAATTTTTTGTTGTGCCATCTTAAATAATTCAGGGCGAGAAAGTTTTTGAGCTGCGACCAAAAGTGCTTCACACTGACCTAAATTTCCACAACAAAGATGATCAACAGAGTGTAAAGTGGATTTTTGAATAGTTTCTAATGCGATTTCAATATTTTGATAAATTTCATCTGTTGCCAAAGTTGATATTCCTCCTAAACGGGCTAAAGCAATTCCAACAGCTCCATGACACCAACTAACTGGAAATCCAGGTTGTCCATTTTCTAAAGCTATAGAGCGTAAGTCAGACCAATTTTTAGAGTCGGACGAGAAGAATTTATTTTCATAGGCTATTCCCTCCTGGGCTGCCTCTAGATAGGCAACATCGTCAGTTACTGCATAAAGACGTAAAAGAGCATAGGAAATACCAGCGGCGCCGTGAGAGAATCCTGTAAGTGGCTGATTTTCGTTAGTTTTCCATGCTTTGGGAAGTCCATCGATACTAATTTGATGGTTTAGTAAATGCTTACCACATGCGATTGCTTTCTCAAGTACCGTAATATTGTTTGTTTCACGATAAAGTGCTAATAACGCCAAAATTGTTCCTGCGGTTCCGTCAATTACATCCAATTTTCTATCGGCAGCTATTATTTCTGGTGTTATCAGGGCAGAAAATTTTAAAGCATCTTCTACAAGTTCTGGTTCTCGGATAAAATTACTAATTCGCACTAAGGAATAGATAATCGAACCAATCCCGGTGGCGCCTCCTACCCCAATTATCTTTACAAATTTGTGCGCTAATTCGCTATCGCAAATTTGTACTACTCTGCGCGTATACTGCAATGCTTCTAAAACTAAATCGCGAAATTGACTCTTTTTATTGACATAATCTAAAGCTGCAAGAAACAAAGCAATGCCGCAATTACCCTCGTAAAAATCTTTATCTGAGAATTTGAGTTGGAAACGATTAACGCTGGGGAGATAACTAAAACCAAGCCAGGTGATGCCAGAGTTTTCTATCTGTATCGCATTAGCGCAAATCTCAGAGGCAATATCTTGAGCTTTCGAGAGCAACTGATCCTGAACATTGCAATTTGAGTAATCAACTGAATCTAAAGTTAATTTTTTTTCAGTTTCGGAATACTCATTTGCAGATAGGTTAGCTATCATCGCACTAAAAGTCCCTTGAATGATTGATACTTGCAAATTTAAATCAATTTTATTTAGCTTTTGCAAGCGTGAAATTACTTGTCCATAGCTAGGTTCTTTGAAATATCCTTTTATTGGCTTATCTAGTTTGATGGTCAAATCATCACTATTAGAACAAGCAATAAAATAAGGAATATCTAACTGTAACATTTGAGCTAACTCGGAATGATATATTGACCAGTCTTTGGGTTTATTTTGAGTTATAAGGAAAGCTCTAGCTAAAATATCTAGCTCAATACTCCAATCAATCCCATTTTGGAGAAGTTTTGGTATAAAAGTATTTTTTAAGATAGTATTATAGACTTTGGTATTACGAAAAAGAAAGCGTACTTGCTGCTCTTGCAGTTTTCTTAAAGGAGCAGAATCTGCTAGGAGATTTTGTCTCTGCTCAACTAAAAAATGATACATTTGCTGAAAACCCTCAACTAATTCCCCAAGATAATCGTTTGGAGACAGGGACATTTCTTTCAAAAATGGGATATTTTTTTCGGCAGGCATCATCACATTCTCATAGCGTTGGTGCATCTTATCTGTATTGATGTCTTTCCATTGCAGTATACGTGACAGCAATTCTTGTTGCTCAAGATTACCAAAGCCGCTAATATCATAAGCAGTGCGTTTATCTGGACTGAGTTCCCAGCAAGGTAGAAGCCCAGTATTAACTACTGTATCAAAAAGCTGTTGACTAATTAGAGGTAAATCTGCTTTTTCAACATCATTTTCTACCTGTTTTACATCCGGATGCAGTAGTGTTTCTACATCAACTAACACCGGATATTCTCCACTGGCAATTAAATTCTCACAGTGGCAATCGTTTCCTCCCAAAGCATATATAAGGCATAGCAGCATTCCTGCTCTCTTGTAAAAGTTTTGGGCAGCTTCCTTTGAAAGGCAAGGTGTCTGTTCAACGTATTCAATCCAACCATAGTCTTGACGTTCGAGTACCTTCAGTATTTTGAAAGGTAAAAATACTTTTCGCTGATTGCACCAATCTAAAAGTTCATTATAGGCAACTTGTAAACCCATATTTTTGGGTTTATAAATAAGCTTTAATCCTGATTCAAATGTCAGTGCAATTACACAACTTCCTTGATTGTGACGGTCAGATAAGTTTGGGCTAACTTTAGTCACTTTCCCTAGAAAATTAGTGAATTCCTTATTATTTTGCTGTACTTGAAATAGTTTACTTATATCAATTATATCCTTCTGTAGACGTTGCAAAAACTCTGCTGTTGATTCTACCCAAAAATCAATTTGAGTAGCAATCAATCTACCTAAAACAGGATATTTTCGGAAGAAAGCTAGCAAACCATCTTGCAAATTTTGTTGTACAAATGCTTGGTAATGAGTTTTTTCATCTGAAAAATCAGCTTCTACTCCCAAAAGATTTAAAAGATTATATTTAAAGGGGCGAAAATGAGAAAATTCAAATTCTAAAGTTTTTTCACAAAGATTTACAAGCTGGGATAATAAACGGTGTTCTATTGCTAAGTAAGCTGACTCGGAAAGCAATTCTAAACGTGAATGATAACATGACAAATTTGACGATTTTAGGTAAATTAATAATTTTTGTCTTGCTACTTGAATTATTGGTAAAAATAAATCTTCAAAAGCTAGTGCTTCTTCGGAGTCATTGGGAGTTTTAATTTGTAAATCGTAAGTTTCAGTTTGATCAAGTTTTTGTGTATTCCACAGAAAAAGCGGCAACCATCGGGTGCCGCTTTTGATAGCTTCTTATAATCAAGTGATTTACAGTCTAATAGAAAAAATTGTGAAAATGATAAATCTGTGAGCAAACATAATTCATTACTAAATTTAGCAACACCGTATACGAATTTGCTAGCACAGGTAAAGCAGTGCTTGTTACAACTAAGGTTGCACCAGCGAAAATTATAGCAAATTTATTTTTCATATATTACTTCTTAGATAATCGGTTTTTTGATTAAGCCTCTGACTAATTCCTAATCAAAATAATATTATGTAAAAGTGAGTTTGCTAATTAACTATATTTTGCTATTAATTGAACAGTTCGTTAATTATTTTGATAATTATTAGGCAATTCTGCCCTTTATAAGCACAGTAAGAGTTGATTTATAAAGCAAACATTTAACTTGTGTATGTTGGGTTTGACTCAATAACATATTAACCCAAGTCATAAATGCACCCCGTTCTGGGTCGTACTTGTCGAGATTCTTACAGATATACAAAAATAGGTCTTGTACTGCCTCCTGATAAATTTGTTCGTAAGCTCCTTGGAATTGACCTCTATACGGGTGACAAAGTTTGCCTGAGCGGTATATCCCATCGATTAGTTTTGATAAGGTTATTCCTCTAGCAGCTGACAAGAGCGAGTCTTGTTTTGCTTGTAGAGCTAGCTCTTGAAGCTGTTGCTCGTTCATATATCCATTTATGAAAATTGTATTTCTCTAAAAACTATCGGATGGTCATCGTGGCTTTTATCTAAATGTATGGCAAAGTTTACAAAAATTTACATTCTGACTTTTTGAGGAGGCTTCCCGTGGCGCCAGTTTTGAAGAAGTTTCTTTTCTCTCAAACGGAGAAATGTCCTATATTGATCTTAATTTCTCTTTCTTTGTGCCCTTTGTGACGAGAGTGGTTTATTCCTCTCTTCTCCATGTCCTCTGCGCCCCTGTGGTAAAAAGACTTGACTGCACAGGCTATAAGCCTATGCTACAAGACCGCAATGCCATGCTTTAATCTCAATACAAAGTCGATACGAACTCGATATACTCAAGCGTGAACTCAACAGGCGCCACGTAAGAATGAGTTTAGCAGAGGTCAAACCAACCCTGCTTAAACTAAAACTCATTATATATAGTTATGAAATTAGCCTTACCTACATTTTCTTCTGGAGCTTATACATTAGCTGCTATGTTACTGCTGGGTTTCTCGGCGCCGATGGTTACACCAATCTTCGCTTCTGAGAATATTGATGCTTGTAGTTCACTTGAATTAGCACGTCAAAATACACCAGAAGATTTGTCAAGCATAAAACGTTTTCAGCAGGAATGTGAAAAAGCATCACTTGATGGGGTTTCCAAAGCAACGCAAACAATTCGTCTTGACCCTAAAAATGAAGAAGCTTATTATCAGCGTGGAAACTCTTACCAGCAACTTGGTAATTACAAAGCAGCAGTGGCAGACTATACCGAAGTTATTAACCTAAATACAGGTCGGTTTGGTTTAAGCAGTGTTGCATACTGGCAAAGAGCTAGAGCTTATGACAAGTTAGGCGAAAAGCAGAAAGCAATCTCAGATTTAAATAAATTGCTTGGTAAGGATAGTGTTAATGCTGATAATTATTTATTAAGAGCTAGACTTTATAAAGATTTAGGAGAGAAAGAGAAAGCCATTGCTTCTCCTTTACAACGTTTAGATATATTTGTCGAAGAATTTTTATTAGAAACAATCAAAAGCCAAATCGTTATTTTTATTGATGAAATTGATAGTATTTTAAGCCTAAGTTTTCAGGGGGATGATTTTTTTGCTTGGATTAGAAGTTGTTATGAAAAGCGTAATTTAAATTATGAATATAATCGTTTAACTTTTGTTATTATTGGGGTAGCAACACCAAGCGATTTAATTGCTGACAAAGTACGAACACCTTTTAATATTGGTCGTGCAATTCAACTTGATGGCTTTAAATTACATGAAATTTCACCTTTAGCAGCAGGGTTAACAGGAAAAATTGAAGATAGACAAGCTATTTTACAAGAAGTTTTAGCTTGGACTGGGGGACAACCCTTTCTAACACAGAAATTATGTGATTTGTTAGTTTCTTCCCAAAACGCAAATTACGCTTCTATCAGCGATATTGTGATAAAGCTTCTTGAAAACTGGGAATCACAAGATGAACCACCCCATTTAAAGACAATCAGAGATAGAATATTGATGAGCAGGCAAAATACAGGTGCCTTGCTCGGTTTATATCAGAATATTTTACAATTAAGACAAATACCTGCTTTAGATAGTCCAGAACAAATTGAATTACGATTATCGGGACTTGTTGTAGAGCAAGATGGATATTTAAGAGTTTATAACCGCATTTACGCAACTGTCTTTGATTTACATTGGGTAGAAAAAGCTTTAAGTAATTTAAGACCTTATTCAGAAGCATTATCAGCTTGGTTTGCTTCAAATTGTCAAGATAATTCTAGACTACTGCAAGGACTAGCACTAGAGGAAGCAAAAAATTGGGCAGCTAACAAAAGTTTAACTGAACAAGATTATCAGTTTTTAGCAGCCAGTAATGAATTAGAAAAACAAGTAATAAGTAACGCACTAGCGCTTCAAGAAGAAGAAAGTCGCATCTTGGCACAAGCTAATCATACTTTAACAACAGCGCAACATCAAGCTAAACGACAAATTCGCATAGGCGCCGGAGTTTTCATTTGCTCTATAATTGGAGCAGCTATTGCTTTTACCGGAGCAACTAAACAATTACAAGAAGTTCAAGAAGGTACAGTGATAGAACAAACAGGAGTAGCAGCAATACAACAGTTTGAAACAAAGCAAATTGAATCTTTAGCGACAGCTATAGATGCAGGACAAAAGTTAAAACAACTGATAAATAATAGAGATATAGAAAAATATCCTGCAACTAGCCCGCTTTTAGCATTACAATCAATTCTTGCTAATATTCGCGAAGTAAAACAATTTACACCTCACAAAGAGGAAATTACGAGTTTAAATTGGAGCCATGATGGAAAGTACCTTATTACCGCTTCTATTGATAACACTGCTCGTATTTGGAATTTGTCAGGTAAACTCATAACAGAATTAAAAGGACATAAAGGAGGTGCCTTTTATGCTAAGTTTAGCCCAGATGATAAACATATTATTACTACTTCGTTTGATGATAGAATAGTTCGTATCTGGAATCGCGCGGGTAAACAATTAGCTGTATTGAAACCTCAAGGTTCTATAATAGGCGCCGATTTTAGTCCAAATGGTAAACTTATAATTACAAAGGATGAACAATCAGTAAGAAAAACTCTGCCTGATAGTAGAAATTATATAGACAGTAATATTTCAGTGCGCCTTTGGAATTTATCTGGTAATGTATTACTACAACTTAAACATCCAGGTAGAGTTAATAGTGCTAGTTTTAGTCCGGATAGTAAATATATTCTCACAGCTTCTGATGATAATGTAGCGCGCGTTTGGGATACATCGGGTAACTTATTAAGAACGATAACAGGACACAAAACAGGTTTGAGAAGCGCTCGTTGGAGTCCTAATGGTAAATATATTCTAACTATCTCTGATAATGCATATCTTTGGGACATCTCAGGTAAGCTTTACAGGCAATTTCAACTAAACAAAGAATGGGGTATTGGAGATGCTGGTTTTAGTCCCGATAATAAACATATCTTCGTATCAACTCTTAAAAAAACTCTAGTTTGGAATTTATCAGGTAGGTTGGTAAGGGAAATCGAAAATCAGAAACAATTAAATAGCCATGTAGAATTTAGTCCTGATGGTAAACGAATTTTTACAACCGATGAGACTATAAAAGTATGGGATATAAGAGATGAAGCTTCAAAAGCATGGGATTCATCAAGTGATTTAATTACCACAATATCAGGAAATCAAAGAAGTCCTCGTTGGAGTCCAGATGGAAAATATCTTGTTACTTTAGGAAAAGATCGAATCGTTCGTATGTGGGATTTATCCGATAGATTACCAGCAACAGTAATCAACTCACAATATATGATGACGATAGAAAATTGGAGTCCTGATAGTAGATATATTGTTAGCTCAACTGGCAAATACATAGTCATTTGGGACAACTATGGTAAACAGTTAGCAAAATTTCCCGGACATTCCGATTTTATTAATAGCGCAAATTTTAGTCCAGATGGAAAGCGTATTGTCACAGCATCAAATGATAAAACAGCGCGCGTTTGGGATACTTCCGGAAAACAGTTATTATCGCTTTCTGGACATAAAAATAGTTTACTATATGCTGCTTTTAGCCCAGATGGTAAGTATATTATGACCACAACAAGCAATGATACCAATAAGGAAACTAAAATTTGGACAAATTCGGGTAAATTAATAAGTACATTCCCATCCAGAGGTATGACTTGGAGTCCTAATAGTAAATATATTATGTCTATATATAATTATGACGGTAAAACCTACTCTAGTTTATGGAATCTTGCAGGTAAAAAAATAGTTGAATTTCCAGGGAGTAAAAATAATTATTTTGGCGCCAACTTTAGTGCAGATAGTGAACATATTGTGACAACTGAAGGTGGTACAGCAAGCATTTGGAATATATCCGGGCAAAAGTTATTAGATATTAAAACAAATCAAGATATTTATAACGCTAGTTTTAGTTCAGATGGAAAGCAAATTATCACAGTTTCCTTAGATAATAAAGTTATTATTTGGGATACTTCAGGCAAAGAATTAATTGAAATACCGCATTCAGATGTAGTTGTGTATGCTAAATTTAGTCCAGACGGTAAACGCATTGCCACAGTATCAAATGATAAAATTCGTATATGGGATATATTGGGTAGGCTACTTGCAGAGTATAAGTACTCATCGCCATTTGTATCGCCAATATATTTTAGCCCTGACAGTAAATATATTTTCGCGCAAATTGCTGGCGTTCAATCTTCTAACGTGCAAATTTGGCGCCTTGAAGAATTAGATACACTATTAACGCGCGGGTGCAACTGGTTAAAAGATTATCTAACTACCCAACCTCAAATGCAAGAAAAATTAAAAGCTTGCTCAAATAAATAATCCTTTCTTGTGGAACAGGCATCCTTGCCTGTGCAGCTAAGTCTACCACAGAGACACAGAGAGCGCAGAGAGATAAGAAAGACTAGCGCCAAAGCTATAGCATTTATTAAACAGCAGTTAGTTAAAATAGTACAAGTTTAGTGACAGAATAATCTCAATTATTTTGTCTCCTGAACTAAATATTGACTTAGATTGTACAATAATCGTTGGTGCCTTTCTGATGAAATTGTACCAATCGACCCAGTTACAATGTTTCGATAGACAACAGCTAAGAAAGTTAACCTAATAACGGATGCACGAACTAATCCACTGGCTTGGAAATCGTCATCACCAGGTGAAATTATTTCATCAAAATTAGGGGTATATTGTTTTAATTGTGCGCTAACGCCACATACTAAAAAATCCTGAAATTTTGGCATTTCTCTTAAAACAAGCACAGGACGATTTTTGATTTCTCCGTTTGCTTGCAAAATAGACGTTATAATAATATTACCTTCTCTCATAATCAGGGTTATGCTCTTTAATTGACTCTAAAGTATATTCAGGTTCATCTTCCCCATAGCATTGATTTAAATTTTCAAGTGCCCAATTTCCCCAACTTTCTCTTTCCTGCGTATCGCTTTCTAAAGACATAGGTATAATGATAAGTTTTGTTCCTTCAGGAATAGATACAGGCTCAAGTAATTCTATTTTACCGTCTTTAACAATTGCTAAATGTTGTAAAGTCATTATGATATCTCCATATTTATTTATATTTTATCAGTTTTCTCTTAGCATATACAAGTTGCCTCACCTACGGTAAAACAATCAGATGAATAAATAGAAATATCTCTCTGTGTTCTCTATGTCTCTGTGGTAATATAAATTTGACTTAAATTCTATGTTGATAATTATAACCTTGGAAAATCCCCCCTAGCCCCCCTTGATAAGGGGGGAAAAAGAGGGTTTTTCTTAGCCCCCCCTTATTAAGGGGGGGTTGGGGGGGATTAAAGTTTAAATTTAATTACTCTCATCCCAATCTGTCATAAAGTCCCATTCTGAGTCTTCATTATTATTATTTTCTTCTACAATTTCTGTTTGTGCTATAACTGGTTCTCTACCTTGGAGTAAGTTATCATAGGCGCCTGAGTCAATCCACTTTAATAGTTCAGATGCTCGCATTACAGCCCAAGGAAAAGTATATTCCATAAAGCTGAAAGTTTTGGCAAATTTACTTAAATTATCAAGTTTGTCTAATTCAAAAGCACGAGCTTGTATCTCAAAATCATTAATTGTATCTTCATTAAGATAGTCAGATGGTAGACCACCCATTTTCATTAAAGTTTTAATAGCTGCATCTTTATCTTGACATGCCAACAAACCCGCGCGGTCGGCAGTAAATTCTGACATTATCATCCAATTATATAACGCAATTTCTAAACCATTTGCCGCTAATCCACCCATACCAAGCGTTGTGGCGCCTATAATATTTTTTAATACTGGCATGACTTTAGCCATTTGTTGGTATGCTAAATATTTCCCTTTAATCAGAGCAAGTTCGTGTCCAAATAGAAACATTAGCTCGTTATGCTCAAGCCATTCCATCCCTTCTAAGTTTATCCCAACTACTGGCTTTTCTACTCCTATTGCATAAGCTTGAATATGTCCGGTTCCGCGAAATACGTAAAGCTCTGGAATGGGTGTAACATCTAAAATATTACAAGTTTCATTAAAAGCATTATAAAGGTGTGGAAAGTTGCGAGGTGTGACTTTGAAGTCACCTCCCATTACTTGCATATGGAGTAGTTTATCAATCCCAAATTCGTTGACTTTCTTTAGTAACGTGGGTAATACAGGAGTGCGTTCTAATGACACAAGCGCTCTACGGTCAGCTGGATGTTCGTAAACTTGTGTTTTTAAGCCTGGAAATTGTATTCTTGCCATAAGTTTATTGTATTTTATAACTTTAAAAGCAAATTTCCGGAATTTGGATAAAGTAAAGTGAAGCTAAATAAAAATTTATTATAGGATATGTAGCCCTTAACAAACAGAGTGCAATGCTAAAAACGCAAGAAATATTGGTAGAACGGTATCAACTTCTTCGTGTGCTGGGTGAAAGTGCGAGTCGTCAAACTTGGTTAGCAGAGGATTTGGTAAATAAAGAGCAAGTTGTTGTTAAACTGCTGATAACGAGTGACCAGTTGCAGTGGGAGAATTTGCGACTTTTTGAACGTGAAGCAAAGGTACTACGACACTTAGACCATCCTCGCATTCCCCAATATTACGATGATTTTGTTCTGGAGCGTGATATTGTCTCTTTTGCTTTAGTTCAGGAATATATACCCGCCAAATCTCTCAAAGAATTACTTGCTTCGGGGAAAACTTTTACCGAGACTGAAGTTAGGGATATAGCCATTGCTGTCCTAAAAATCCTTATCTACCTTCATAAGCTCAGTCCCCCTGTACTACATCGTGATATCAAACCTAGTAATTTATTATTCGACGAGTCTAAAACTAGAAACCAAATATACTTAGTTGACTTCGGCGCCGTTCAAGACCGTGCAGCAGCAGAAGGCGCCACTTTTACTGTAGTTGGAACCTATGGATATGCACCGCTAGAACAATTTGGGGGACGGGCAACACCTGCTTCTGACCTCTACGCACTGGGAGCAACTTTAATACATTTAGCTACAGGTATTCCACCAGCAGATTTGCCGCAGTTTGATTCAAAGATGCAATTTGCTCATCTTACTAAACTTAACCCAGGATTTGTCAGGTGGTTGCAGCTTCTTACCGAACCAAATTTAGAAAAGCGCTTTCAAACGGCATCAGCAGCATTAGAAGCACTCCAAATAAACCAGCTTGCAATAACTAATGGGAACTTGGAGACTCCTTTAACTCCTATATCGGTACGTAAATCATCAGATAAATTAGCAATACATATTCCTAGTTTAAATAAAAATCCAGTTGGATTGATAGTTGGGGGAGTTGGACTAGTAGTTTGGTTCATTTTATGGAAATATGTTATAGCTAGCGTTACTTACAGCCTCACGACTTTTCCCATATTTGCCTGGGTTTATATCTGGCTAATAATGGGTGTATTGTTAACTGCTTGGTGGACATTACCTAGATATATAGAAACTTATATCGATTTTGACAATCAAAACTTTGAAATTAAATGGAAGTTATTTGGTTTCACTGTTAAAAATCAGCTTGGGAAGGTTTTGGATATAGATAAAGTTTATAATTCTAAAGGTAGTTATCAAAACCAAAAGCGAATCCATGAAGTGATTTTATCTTTAGGTGTAAATGAATACTATATTAGTAGGTTTAAACAGAGTTTAAGTCAAGAGGAAAGTCGCTATTTGGCTTCTACTATTAGAGATTGGTTAGGAATTTAGATTTATTTAACGAACCGCAAAGGGCGCTGCATAACGCAAAGAAAGGAGAACTGGGGTAAAATGTTAGAACCGGGACAAGTTATTAATAATTGTTATAGATTAGAAAAAAAGTTAGGGCAAGATACTAGTCGTCAAACTTGGTTGGCGACATTCTTGGATGCTCAACAGCAGGAACAGGAACAAGTCGTTCTTAAATTGTTAACTCTTAGTCCACAAATGCAGTGGGACGAGCATAAGTTATTTGAACGCGAAGCGACTGTTTTAAAAAATCTCGAACATCCCCGTATCCCTAAGTATAAAGATTATTTTATTATCGAAGATTTGCCCGGTTCTAGATTTGCTTGGTTTGTGTTAGTACAAAGTTATATTCCCGGCGCCTCTTTACAAGAGTTACTGAACCAAGGATATCATTTTTCAGAATCACAAGTAGAAAAAATCGCGGTAGAAATATTAAGTATCTTAATCTACTTACATGAGCTAGAGCCACCTGTCTTACACAGGGATATCAAACCTAGTAATTTGATTTTAGGAGAAGATGATCGAGTATACCTTGTTGACTTCGGCGCCGTACAAGATAAAGCTGTTGCTGAAGGTGTAACTTTTACTGTAGTAGGAACTTACGGATATGTACCGATGGAGCAATTTGCTGGACGCGCGGTACCTGCATCTGATTTATACGCACTAGGCACCACATTAATTCATTTACTCACAGGAACGGCGCCTGCCGATTTACCTCATCGAAATTCTCGGATAGAATTTGCTAATCTTGTGAGCGTTAATTTAGGCTTAATTAACTGGGTGGGAAAACTGACTGAGCCAAATATTGCCGATAGAATTAGTACTGCAAAAGAAGCAATTGCTGCATTAAAAAATAAACTAACCCTTAGCCCTCCAATTACCACTAACAAACCAACGGGTAGTAAAATTAAAATTAATAAGTCAGCTAGTCAGCTAGAAATTAAACTTGCTAGACGTGGAAACCAATCATTACGAGCTTTCTACTTAATTGGGTTGTTCACACCTTTTTTCTGGCAAATTCTTCAATTGGTAAATTTTTCACTAAATGCTCATAGTTATGCGTTTTGGTTTTATTTCTTAATTATTCCAATATTTATATTATCATTAATGCCTGTAGTTATATTACCAGTTTTTGGATATACATATTTATACTTTGACCGCGATAAGTTTGAAATGAAATGGAAATTATTCGGACTATGCTACTGGCGAAAGCGTGGTAAAACTAAATCAATTCAAAAGCTTTATAAAGAGCAAACAAAAGTACCCTTGGCGCCTATTGGTATTACTATTGAATTAATCAAAGGACACAAATTTACCACCACTCCCTTATCCACAGTAGAACGTCACTGGTTAATAGATGAAATAGCAGACTGGTTAAAATTCTAACTCTTGTGGAGCAGGCATCCCTGCCTGCTCTGTACATATACATTAAGATTAGAACAGGCGGGACGCCTATTCCACAATATCCACAAGATATTTACGGATACAAACCTCTATCACTCAACGCCCGCGCAACTCTACCAACACCCAAAGTATACGCAGCTAACCGTAAAGGACAAGAGCGCCTTTTTGCTTGTTGTGTAACTTGCTCGTATGCTTGTACCATCAAATCTTCCATTTCCCGGTTAACTCGTTCTTCATCCCAAAATAAATAAGATAACCCTTGTACCCATTCCAAGTAGCTAACAACTACACCCCCAGCATTTGCCAATATATCCGGTAGTACTGTAACACCGCGCGCTTCTAAGGATTTATTTGCTCCCAGAGTCACAGGACCATTTGCTGCTTCGGCAATAATATAAGCTTGAACTTGGTTGACGTTATCTTCGGTAATTTGGTTTTCCAACGCTGCAGGTATTAATACATCACATGGTAAAGTCAATAATTCAGCATTGCTTACAGATACCGCTTGCGGATAACCTACTAAACTTTTTTTATTCTCCTTTGCATAAGCTTTGACAGCAGGAATATCTAAACCTATTTCCGAATAAATACCTCCTGCACCTGTGGAAACTGCAACAACTTTGGCGCCTTCTAAATACAATAACTCTGCTGCGGCGCCACCGACGTTACCAAAACCTTGAATAGCAACTTTGGCGCCTGCTAAAGATTTACCCAAGTCTTTTAAGGCTTCACGAACGACAATCATTACACCACGTCCGGTTGCCATTTCTCTACCTAAAGAACCACCAATAGATAGCGGTTTACCCGTAACAATGCCAGGTACAGAATGACCAACGTTCACCGAGTAAGTATCCATCATCCATGCCATCTCGCGTGCGGAAGTTCCCATATCAGGTGCAGGAATATCCACACTGGGACCAATATCTTTCACTAACTCACTAATAAAACGCCGACTAATACGTTCGAGTTCGTTGACGCTGAATTTTTTCGGGTCGATAGCAATACCACCCTTGGCGCCACCATAAGGTATTCCCAGTAAAGCGCATTTCCAAGTCATTAACATTGCTAAAGCCGAAACTTCCCGTAGTGTCACCGCTGGATGATAGCGAATACCACCTTTATAAGGGCCCAAAATATCCGAATGCTGTACACGATGTCCGGCAAAAACTCTGATGTCCCCATTATCTAATTTGACAGGAATCGAAACAGTTATCACCTTACGCGGATTGCTAAGTATCTCTAATATACCTTGGTCAAGCTTTAACTCTTTTGCTGCAGCATCAAGGTAGCTACAAGCTTGGTCAAACGGGCAAATGTGTGCCGGAGTGGGCGTTTCTACGGGCAACAGAGACGTTGATATCATATATTCCCCTAACCCTTTTATTGTGGCGAATGTCTATATATATATCTCGATTATTGCGCTTTTTTGAACAAATATGGATTTTGTGTAAAATTCGTTACAGTTTTCAAAATTTGTATTTGATAAGCCGAGCCAGGAAACTATACAATCAAAAAACCAGAGATACATATATGAGCGAACACAGATACAAATGATACATCATATCTGTGTTTTTTTATTTTATTTTCTTATGTGTATTTATTA
This sequence comes from Dulcicalothrix desertica PCC 7102, assembly GCF_003991905.1. Lineage (GTDB taxonomy): Bacteria > Cyanobacteriota > Cyanobacteriia > Cyanobacteriales > Nostocaceae > Dulcicalothrix > Dulcicalothrix desertica. The sequence goes on from NZ_RSCL01000007.1 coordinate 163,332, forward strand.
TATATATATATATTGTTATTCAACACCTATTGCCAGTCACCAAGTTGTGTTGCTAAGAAATATCGTACATGGTCAACAAACGATGAACCCCATTTATTTACACCATGTGCTAAACCAGGAACTACATAACAGGTGCCATCTGGAAACTGTTCGGCACATTTACGTGCATCTCTAACATTTACAATTGGGTCATTGGCGCCGACTAAAAACCTAATGCGACGATATGGTGTAACTCTATCTACATAATTCATTGGGTTACAAGCAAAACCATATTCGTCAGGCTTTTTAAGATTATTTGCGACTTGCAATAAATTAATCAACGGTAAAAATTCACGCTTTTTTGTACGACTAATAACAGTTTCCAATATTCTACCCATTCCAGAAGCCGCTAATTCAGGTAGCCACAATCTGCCCCATGTTCTGGCAAATGCTTGAAGATTAGCATGACCGATAGCTCCTAATAACCTTTCTCCAATACCCTCAGTAGTAAAAGCATAGGCGCCTAACAGTACTCCCATACTTACACCAAATAATCCGACTCTATTATTTGTTAAACCATATTGACTAGCGCAAAAATTCTGTACCCTAGCAATATCTAAAGCAGTAGAACGAAATACTTGTAAGAGCAATTTAGTATCAAAACGAACTCCGCGCTCTACTAGTGGCATTATTTCATGATGAACCATGCCATTAAAAACGCGCGCTAAACTACGCTCACCTGCAAACGGTGTGTCAAACAAAGCTACCGCAATACCCATAGAAGTTAGTTTTGGAACAATAAAAGCATTCCATCCATAAGGCGCCGACATTCCCTGTAAAGCTATTATTAACGGAGTTTCCTCACGTCTTCGGTGTTCAGGTACAAACACCGCTACCGGAAACCCACTTAATTTTTTATCAAATTCATCTATACCTGTAAAAGTAAAAGGCTCATCAAACCAGTAACGATGACCATAGGCGCCGTCAAACGTTATTGCATCTGCCCCGTAAATAGCCATATATTATGTATAAACCGTTTTTATAAATATAACAGTAGAGACGTTACATGTAACGTCTCCACATCCGCGATTAATACAATGATTCAACAATCACCCATTCATTATTTATATATCAATAATTTATTTGTCAAATCTTCGTAGACGCTCAAAATTTTTTTCAACCATCGCAAATAAACTAGGATAGTCTGGACTTGCTGGAAACTCAGCTTCATCATTACTATAAATGGGTGCAAAATCTTTTTCTTCTTGAAAACCAACAGTCCAATATACTGCACCTTTTATTCCAAATAAAGGAAATGCGTTCATTTCTCTAAATATATTATTGTTACCCCAATTTTCAATTCCTGATATCGCGTCTTCTAACGACAGAAATTCTTGTAAATCATAACCTCCATCTGGGAAAGGTGGAATATATATAGAGGCAGGCAGGGATGCCTGCTCCACAAGAGTAATTAAATGAAGACTGAGTTTACAAAGTTTCCATGCAAGCCATATGGAACATGGTTTTTGAGATGTAGTTTTGCAATGGCGCCTTTAGTAAAGTCTTTCGCGTCTAAAATCACTATATCTGAACGATGGTTTTCTGAGTCATATATTAGCCCTAATACCCAACCATCATCTTCACTTGTACCATTTGGACGTGGAACAAATACTGGTTCACCAGTAAAACCGCGTGGCGCCGCACTCCAAAGTTGTTTTTCTCCTGTTTCTATATCAACTTTGACAAATGCTTGTAGTGGTGCGTTTCCTGTTTGTCCATGTGCGGCGCCCATGTATACGTATCTGTATGGGCGCCCCACTTTGTCTGGATGCAAGCTAGGAAATTCGCAGCAGCGAGGTTCGATGACTTCGTGGGTTACGGTTTGGGTTTTTAAGTTGAGGTGGAAGCGCCATAGTTGTCCGGGTTTAAGCGCGTCAAAATCAACTTGCCGAAAATCACTTTCGGGTTCGACTTCAGGTAATGATTCATAGCATATTGAGTCAACTATGATTTCATCACCTTGTTCAAATGCGTTTGAGTGGTGGAATACAAAACCCGATTGAATTTCTAGGGTTTGCATTTCTTTGCCAGATACTTTTGAATTGGGGTTGCGAGGAATAATTATTGCGCGCGTTGGTTGATTTGGTTGAAATTTAATGCATTCACCTGCACCCCGCATTCCTAAAGCAAAGGGTATAGGATTAAATGCAACGGGGTTTTGAAAGAATATACAGTAGTTTTCTGTAATGGCAAAATCGTGAATAAAGCAGAAACCTGGTACGCTATGCGCGTGTTTTCTGATTATTTTGCCTGTGGTGTCTAACTCAAATACTGTAATTGTGGTGGAAAGTCCCGGTTTGATGGAGAAGTTTACCATACATGGGGCGCCACCGTCCATTGCACAACTTGGGTCGAAGTGTGGATGTGCGGCAAATGCTTCACCTTCAGATAGAACACCGTTAAAGTTTTCTCTTCCTAATGTTTCCAAAGTTGCTGGGTCAAGAAGATGTGGTTCTGCTGCTTCCCATAGTGCGAGTAATTTACCACCCCAGTAAATTACATTTGTGTTGGCAATATTTTTAAGCTTGAAGTCAAATATATTTGCTAACCATCCACCGGGTTTTTGTGTTCCGAACACACCACGATAAAGAAGCTTGCCCGCTTGTTGTTCTTTCACATATCCTTCGGTACGGACATAACGGTTACTGTAATGCGCGCGTCCGTCTTTGAAAGTGATTCTACTTATCATTCCATCACCATCGAAGGGATGGTGAATTCTTTGCCCGTTGACTTCAAATAAACCGGGGCCATTTTTAAATAATGTTCCCTGCAGTGAATGAGGAATTTCTCCTTCTATATTATCTATCCAGTAATCATTCTCTTCTTTGAGTGATTGATATCCTCCTTGCCAATCGTCACGAAGGTAGGATGGTTCTGGTACTGTTGTTGCGTGTTCGTAAAGTTGAAAACCTTGCATGTGAGTAATTTTAGTTTTTATAAGATTTCGTAGTGCAGGCACATACCATCAGGACAGGATATTGTGGGGGCGCGGATACCGTAGGGGCGGGTTAACCCATAACCTCCAATAGTATTTACATCCCCTAAACCCGCCCCATATATCGTCAGGAACGCATATCATCAGCACAGGGTACCGTGCATAGGGGGGCGGGTTTACAAAGCCTTGGGGTTGTGCTGTATATGTCGGTTAACCCGCCCTTACAGAGCCTTGGGGTTGTGCTGTATATCTCGGTTAACCTGCCCCTACTTCTTCTGGTATAAAAGATTCTTCTACAGGTGTAGACGGCGCCACCCCAACGCTTTGACTTTCTGCCGCAGGTAGCCAATTTAAAAAGGGTAACGGTAGCAGAGTACTTAAATTAGTAATCAATACTAGTAATGGTAAGTTATCAAAATTACTTTCTGTAATTCCCATCGCGTGCATTAACACGGCGCCGAATTCATAAGAGAGTAATCCTGCTAAGTTATTTACAGACATTAATAATGCGAAGAAAGTAGCTTCTATACCGGGAGGACATAACCTTGCTGCAAGTACTAACAATGGCATGTAGGCTATTTGCCCCATTACTGTTAGCACCAAACTATCACCCAAACTAAACCAATGGTCATCAATGCCCAACGCTCGGTTCGCATGAGTTACCAAGAGCAACATTGTCATCCCAAGTATTGTTGACAAAACAATAGTCCAACCAAAAATGACGCGGAAAGGAACGGTTTTTAAGTAGCGCTGAAATATCCACACACCTACTAGCGATGCAAGACTTGTAACTAAACGCACTCTCCCTAAAAATTCCGGTTCAAAGTGAAGCTCGTTAGTAGTAAAAAAGAAAAATGCAGAATCTGCTGATGGTGTACCTTGCCAAAGAAATATAAATACTGTAGGCAGCCAGATTGCTTTTTGCGTAAGTGCCTTTCTCAGTAGTATAAATTGATGCTTTATATCAATTATATCGTCCTCTGGCTGGTTTTTTATGCTTTCTTTGCTAACAGGAGATTCAGCAATTAACCATGCTACACAAGAAACAATAAGCGGGAATGAAGCGGTAATCCAAAAAATCGTGCGCGTTGTGAAATGTTGTAAAAGCATTCCACTTAAGTAAGCGGTGACTAATCCTCCAACTGCTGAGGCGCCCCAACACAATGATTGTAAAGAACCAGCCGAAGCTTGTGACTCACCGCGCGCACGTTCTACAACTAGCGAGTCAACGATAACATCACTAACTGCAACCGAGAGTGAACCAAGTGCTATGGCAGCAGTAGCCGCTATTTGAGTGTGAACAATTGTTGCTAACCACACCCAAGATATTGCTCCTACTAACCCCGAAAGTATTAGGTATGGACGGCGCCGATAGCCAAATATCGGTAAACCATCAGAAAGAAAGCCAAATAAAGGTTTGATTATCCAAGGTAGGGCGACAATCCCCATAAGTGCTGAAACCTGCGCCGGACTAAGCCGCAGTTCATCTTTGAGGAAGAAGCTGACGGCAAGGCGCGCCAACCCCAAGATACCTTGGACAAAGTAGACAGTTAAAATCGCGATTAACTCAGCACTTGGTTCGTTGCCGAAGAAAATCTTTTCCTTAACTGAGTCTTTGACCTTGGACAAACCAGAGGAGGAAATCAGCATTGATAACATTCATTAAGAATTGTGACTTTTCTATCATATCTAGTTTTCCCATCTAACTGTGCTTACTCACAAATATGTTAAGGAATTTAAATTTATTAGGCTAAAAGCAAAATTTTGCTACATTGAAGCAAATATTGTGCTAAACCATTATCCTTCTTGAGACGGAATTTTGAGGATAGATGATTTAAGAACTGGCGCCGCCTTAATTCGCGAACGATACCTAGGAAAGCCAGTTGGCAAAAGCAACGTTGCAATTGCCGAATTATACCTTGAGGGAGATGTATCATTTTGTGCTGGGGCGACATCAAAGGGTGGTAGCAAAAGTCCTATTCCCAAAATACCGAAGCCAAAATCAGTAGGAGGACAGTTTGAACCCGCTATTGACTCTCGAACACAACGAGTTATGGATACCGATGCTGAGTACAAGGTGATATCAGAAATTGCTAATACTTTAGAGATGTTTTACCATCTTCAAGTAGAGGGTAAACTTTACCTTTATACAGAGTTTCAACCGTGTGAAAGTTGTAGTACCGTTTTGCGGCAGTTCGAGGATAAGTTTCCGCAAATAACTATACAAGTTTTTTGGGACTACCCATTCCCACCTCAATTCTAAAGATATAGAGGTTCAAATTAAGCTTATGACTTTGGAATTAAGCAGTTTTGAAAAAAAAGAATTTTTATACAATATGCCTGACTCTTTCCAACGTGTAATCATAAAAGTCTGGCGCCAACACTATGAAGAGCTTTACGAACCAGAAACAGAGAAAATAACTTCACTCTCACATGCCATAGATGAAATTCTGGAAATATATAAAGATAATAATCAAACCTTGACTCACCTTCGTTATGTCTGGATGGCATTGATACTAGCTTTAGTTGTGGAGCCAACTATCAAGTATTATCAACCAAGTTGCTCAATTCCTGAAAAGACAATTAGACAGATAAATTTATGGATGTTAGAAGTTTCGGAAAATATATTTAATTTCAATCAAGAATCTACTGAGTCTATTAGCTCTAATTCTCAATATGAAAATTATAGTATAATAGAAGATATCAATAACAATTATAATTTTAATGATAGTAAACTAACAAGCTTTCAAATTTGGCAAGAAGCTTTGGATGTTTATAGTAATGCAATTAAAACACTTGATTTTAATCAGTCATTAGAAGCTTTGATAGAAATTGTAGATGATTGTCTAGAAGGCTATGCAATCTTTCCTGGCTCACAAGGAAGACGTGAATTATTTGATTGGTGGCTACTCGAAGTTGTTCCAGCAGTTTGGTATTTACTACCTCCTAATTTTATTTATACAATAGATAATTTAGAAAATAAAGATAGTATTGTAGGTAGTCAAATGGAAAAACTTAACAGTATTAGCTCCACCATATGGTCAATTTTATCAAAATCTGAATTATCAACGCTATTGTCGAGTTTGCGTAACAACCATTTAAGTATTAATCCTGTGTCCGAAGCGCGCGTTGGTTGGAATGAAGCTTTTGCTAAAATGGCAGAGAAAAAAGATGATATTTTACTTTATGATTGTGATACTACCAGTTGGGATAAGGCTGAGTGGAAATGGTAGCGCGATGTTTGCTCTTATAGTTTGTCAGAATAGAATATAAGTATAAACCTTATTTTTGTAAAAATTATGTTGAGTAATGTAGTAACGCGGCGCTTTACACTCGATGAATATCATCATTTAATCAAGATTGGCTTCTTTCATGAAGACGAACGTGTCGAACTTATTCGTGGGGAATTAGTACGGATGGCAGCAAAAGGAACGCCACATACGGTTTGTTGTAGTAATTTAATTCGAGAATTGGCGCCATTAATTGCTGGTAAAGCTGAGTTACGATGTCAAGACCCTATTACTTTGCCATCTGGCAGCGAACCTGAACCGGATTTTACTATTGCCCGTCTTGCTTCAGATCATTATCTATCTGGACACCCTACACCAGAGGATATATTTTTAGTGGTCGAAATAGCTGATTCATCTTTAGATTACGACCGTGATGTCAAAATGCCACTGTATGCAGAAGCTGGAATACCTTACTATTGGATATTCAATTTAGTTGCAAATCAACTAGAAGCATACAGCGAACCTTACCAAGATTCCCAAGGTAACTTTGGTTATCGTTTTAAACGCATTTTCCTGGCAAACCAATCTGTTGACTTGCCACTACCGTCTTCTTCTCTTGATTTATCTTCGATTTTTCCTTAATTGTGATATCACGTCAGAATTTTTAAGATGCTTCGTTCGCGACTCATGACAATTGAGAGATGCTTCGTGCCTCAGCATGACATATTAAGATGCTTCGTTCGCGACTCATGACAAATCAAAAATTATCATGCTATTGTTTCTTGACTTAGTAGCTGGTCGAGTTGACCTTGGGTATCTAGCTGATACATATCATCACATCCGCCAATGTGTTGATTGTTTACAAAAATTTGCGGAACACTCCGGCGCCCGTTTGCTCGTTCTGCCATTAATGCGCGTTTTTCTTCCGAACCGTCTATTTTATACTCCGTAAATTCCACCCCTTTCCACCACAGCAGCATTTTGGCGCGTATACAATAAGGACAGGTTTGCCAGGTGTAAATTTCAACATTTGCTTTTATTTTTTCGGGATGGCGCCCAAGAAGCGAATTTATCAAATTTTGCATGGTATTAGTGGAAACACTTACGTAGTGTGTTTAAAATTTACATTTGAAATAAATGGCGCTGAAACGCCTAGTATTAATTATAAGTTAAAATACTTGTAAAGCTCAAAGCCTTGTAAATGAATAAAAAATAATTATCTTAGATTGTTTCACTATAGATATTTTTATAATGTAAAAACAAGGAAACTTGGAAATACTTGTAAGTGTAACGTAAAAATCACTACAATGGAAGATGATAGAACAAATGTTTGTTGACGTAAACTTTGTTCGTTAAGCGAATAAAAGCAGTAAAAATTAATGAAGTCAGGGCAAAGACTAGTTTATTGTAGTATCCGCCCTTTGGTAGACTTGGAAACGGCTGTTGCAAACACCGCGAATTCAAGCAATTGAGAGGGCAGACTCTGTGGAAAATACTCTTGGGTTAGAGATTATCGAAGTAGTTGAGCAAGCGGCTATCGCTTCCTCACGCTGGATGGGTAAGGGTGAAAAGAATACTGCTGACCAAGTAGCAGTAGAAGCAATGCGCGAACGTATGAACAAAATTTACATGCGTGGACGTATTGTAATTGGGGAAGGCGAACGTGACGAGGCGCCGATGCTTTATATCGGTGAGGAAGTCGGTATTTGTACTCGTGCAGATGCAAAAGATTACTGTAACCCTGATGAACTAGTTGAGATTGACATCGCTGTTGACCCATGCGAAGGTACTAACCTTGTTGCCTATGGTCAAAATGGCTCGATGGCTGTATTGGCAATCTCAGAAAAAGGCGGTTTGTTTGCTGCTCCTGACTTTTATATGAAGAAGCTGGCTGCACCTCCTCAAGCAAAAGGTCATGTAGATATCAATAAGTCTGCCACCGAAAACCTTAAAATCCTATCTGAATGTTTGAACCGTTCGGTCGAGGAGTTAGTTGTCGTCGTTATGGACCGTCCGCGTCACAAGGAATTAATCCAGGAAATTCGTACCGTTGGCGCCAGAGTTCGACTCATCAGCGATGGTGACGTTTCTGCTGCTATCTCATGCGGTTTCGCTGGAACCAACATCCACGCGCTTATGGGTATTGGTGCGGCGCCTGAAGGTGTAATTTCTGCGGCTGCAATGCGTTGCCTAGGTGGACACTTCCAAGGACAGTTAATTTATGACCCAGAAGTTGTTCAAACTGGTTTAATTGGCGAAAGCAGAGAAGGCAACCTTGCCCGACTAAATGAGATGGGTATTACCGACGGCGACCGGGTTTACGATACTAACGAGTTAGCTTCCGGTCAAAACGTATTGTTTGCCGCTTGCGGTATCACTCCCGGAGTCTTAATGGAAGGTGTTCGCTTCTTCCACGGTGGTGCTAGAACTCAAAGTTTGGTAATTTCCAGCCAGTCGAAAACCGCTCGCTTTGTCGATACCATCCACATGTTTGATAACCCACAGACAATTCAACTGCACTAACAAAGTTATGAGTGCTGAGTGCTAAGTGCTGAGTAAATAGTTAGGAGTTAGGAGTTAGGAGTTAGGAGTTAGGAGTTAGGAATAATTACTCAAAACTCTACTCAGCACTTAGCACGACTCACTTAGCACTCAGTACTTAGCACTCAGCACTCAGCACTTTCTTACAAAACATTGTTACAAATTACGATTTAGCAGATGAATATAGCAGTAGTAGGCTTAAGCCATAAAACCGCGACCGTTGAAGTCCGGGAAAAATTAAGTATTCCAGAACCACAGGTTGAAACCGCTATCGCCCAACTTCTTAATTACCCTCATGTTGAAGAAGTTGCTATTCTCAGTACCTGTAACCGTCTGGAAATTTATATTACAGCGAGTGAAACCGAACTCGGTATTCGCGAAGTTGTTCAGTTTCTTAGCGAACATAGCAAGTTACCTATGACAGCCTTACGACCCCACTTGTTTATGCTGCTCCATGAAGATGCTGTTATGCACTTGATGCGTGTTGCTGGTGGGTTAGACAGCTTGGTTCTTGGTGAAGGTCAAATTCTTGCACAAGTTAAAAATAGTTATAAGCTTGGGCAGCAATATGATGGTGTAAAAACAATTTTGAATCGATTATTTAAACATTCAATTTCAGCCGGTAAACGGGTGCGCTCTGAAACTTCTATTGGTACTGGCGCCGTTTCTATTAGTTCGGCAGCAGTCGAATTGGCCCATATCAAAGCCGAAGACCTTAGTATGTGCCGTGTCGCTATTCTTGGCGCCGGAAAAATGTCAAAGTTACTTGTACAACACTTAGTAGCTAAAGGTGTTGCAGAAATTTCTATTGTTAATCGTTCGATGGCACGGGCAACTGAGTTAGCACAACAGTTCCCAGGACAACCTATTAAAACTCACCTACTCGCTGACATGATGTCAGTAATTGCCGAAAGCGACATGGTATTTACAAGTACATCTGCTACCGAACCAATACTTGACCGTGCCAAGTTAGAAATGGTCTTAGAACCAAATCGTCGCTTGATGCTATTTGATATATCAGTTCCCCGTAACGTCCATGTCGATGTCAACGAACTCACATTTGTTCAAGCATTTAACGTTGATGATTTAAAAGCAGTCGTGGCGCAAAACCAAGAAAGTCGTCGTAAAATGGCACAAGAAGCCGAAGGTTTACTAGAACAAGAATCTGAAGCTTTTGATATTTGGTGGCGTAGTTTAGAAACAGTTAGCACAATCAGCTGCTTGCGGTCAAAAATTGAAACTATCCGTGAACAAGAACTAGAAAAAGCTCTATCACGTCTAGGTTCAGAATTTGGCGATAAACATCAAGAAATTATTGAAGCTTTAACACGCGGTATCGTTAACAAAATTTTACATGACCCAATGGTACAGTTACGCGCCCAACAAGATGTTGAAGCTCGTCGAAAATGTATGCAAACACTCCAAATGCTTTTTAACCTTGATGTTGAAGAACAGTTTAGTTAAGAGTGCTGAGTGCTGAGTGCTGAGTGCTGAGTGCTGAGTGCTGAGTGCTGAGTGCTGAGTGCTGAGTGCTGAGTGCTGAGTGGAGAGCAAGCAAATTTGCTTTCCACTTGGCACTCATTCTTTTTGATCAATTACCAAGCTGGCAAGAATTTAAACGAAAAATTTATTTCGTATATTTACATAGATTAAGCTCGCTACACTTACAAATCCTGGCTGGCAACGGATGTAACGGATGTAACGGATGTAACGGATGATTTATTTGATACAAACAAAATTTGATTTTGCGGCGCCTCATCTAAACGAATCAACTATCCGTTACATCCTAGAGTCATCCGTTGCCAGCCTACCCACTAAAATTAATGACACGGACTACTAGTCTAGGCTGGATTTTATAACGCTCTTATCAGTTGTGTGGGCGCCGCTATACGGATTGTCTGAACGATGCATATAAATGCACGTTCTTTTCATCATCGTACAAAAATATCTAAATACCTAACTTAAGATAGATTTTAATCGTTAATTTAGCTCCTCAACCATTTGTTTCGTTTTGATTTTCTAATGATGTAATTAGAAAATACTTATATTTAGTCTCACATCCTTATCTTCCGAATCTTAGATTTTATAGCTTTTGAGCAGCTTAACGTATACAAATGTAAAGAACTACTTAAGAAACTAAATTTTCCTTGTAAAAAGACTACAAAATGAAAAATTGACTGCAAAAAATCAAACAGGGATTCAGGAATGCTGTGTGAAAGGAGGGCAGCACAATAGTTAGATTCAGCTCTAATTAGATGAGTATCGAATCAATTATTAAAAACTATGAAAAATGAGCAATTTAAAATTTTGCTGCGTTTTTTTAAAGCGTTAGCAGATGAAAGCAGATTAAAAATTGTAGGTATTTTGGCTTCGCAAGAATGTAGTGTGGAGGAATTGGCGGCACTACTGCAACTTAAAGAGCCAACAGTATCTCACCATTTAGCTAAATTAAAAGAGTTACATTTGGTTAGTATGCGTCCAGAAGGAAATGCTCATTTATATCAGTTAAATAGTGAGGCATTACAAAGCTTGAGTAAAGAAATTTTTACACCAGAGAAAATGGCTTCTTTGGTTGAAGGTGTTAGTACACAAGCATGGGAAAACAAAGTACTAAAAACTTATATAGAAGGAGATTTTCAAAACCCTGAAGCTGTGCAACATCTGAAAGAGATTCCTGCAAGTCGAAAAAAACGCTTGGTGGTTCTCAAATGGTTAGTAGAAAAATTTGAAGTGGGGGTCAAATATTCTGAACGTAATGTCAATGAAATAATTAAGCGTTATCATCCTGATTTTGCCACTCTGCGACGCGAATTAGTGGGGTACCAACTGTTGATGCGTGAACAGGCAGTTTATTGTCGTCTAGATAAAGACAACTGATTTCCCACCTCTACAAACCCAACTTCTCAAAAAAGTTGGGTTTGAATACAAAATTACTATTTTAATTATTCTTTTTCGCGCTAATAACTTTTATAACTTTTATATACTTCGGCGCCAGACACGATTCAGTAATAAAATTTTGATAAAAAATGTATTTTTATATACATAAACATCAGTGCAATATATGATAAACAATTTGCTGCTTGTCTGTCATATCAATATTTAAGCGTATGTATAAGTCGGTTACTCGCTGTTTGGTAGTTATTTTTATATCCCATGCTTGGATTAGAACACTTGCGTATGGAAAGTCATGTATTGGTAACTTATTAGAAACTGAAATAAGTATTTACTTGTATAACTAACAGCAACTATGTAAAAAATTTACAAAGTATTGATAAAATTCATCAAATTTATACAAATAATGGTTTAATAAGAAATTAATTTGAGATGAGTAAGTAAGCAAAATTTACTTCCCTAGCTTCCGTAGTTCAGTACATAAGGACTACAGAGGTGTTGAATGGCTGTTCAGCTAGGGTGCAGTTTTAGAAATAACAATTTCAGTCACGTAAACTCGATACCAGTAGATTTTCGATATGCTCAAAAAGATATTATTGCCAACCGTTGTAATTTCAGGTACATTGTTGGCTGGCTTTGGCGCCCTATTATTCACGCAAGGTTCCAAACCAGTGCAAGTTCAACTTGAAAACCGACAAGTCTTTGATGGTAGACTCAAAGATATTATTTCGCCCCAGCTAGGAGCTTTGCTAACCATAGGGGTAACGGTGACGACTGCATCATTATTAGCTTCGAGCCACTCTGCGAAAGAGTCATCTAAATTAGAGAAGCGAGTATCTGAGCTTAAAACAGAAATATCTAATAAAGATGCTCAAATCAACGAACTCAAAGTGGCGCCTTCGAGTCCAATGCTATCTTCGCTCTCATGGTTTTTAGAAGGAGACCATGTAACATCCTCGGTAATAGAGCCAAAAATAAAACAAACTATAGAAACTTTACCAGTTCCAACTCCAGAACCTGTCGTAGCTGTGCGACGACCTGCAACAAAGCCGCTTATAACCCCAATATCTTCTATGAAGTATGAGGTTATAACAACAACTCAGCCATCTGTACAAACTGCAACTAGTGGTTTTCCTTCGGCACAGTCAGTTCAAAGCTACATTCAGCGCAACCCTGAAGTATCTGTCAAGTAATTAGTGCCTATATATCACTAGTTAGAATAAAACGCCAATCACTATTATCCATTCCATGACTCACAACACTTGCACTGGCGCCTGGATATATATCAAAACGTCCTAATGCCCGTGCAAGTTCATCATTAGTAGGCACACAGAACATATGAGTATACCCCGGTATCACTTCTGGTGTGCCTTTCTCAACATTTGCTCCCCACTGGACGTGAACGAGTGGCAAAATATTTCCTGTGCTTTGCAAGCGTAAGTCTTTAATGCCTTTAAGACTTATATAAGAAATATTGCCTCGATGTTTAACAATTAATGGAGCAACATCACTCATTGTCGCCGCATCTAGGCTATAAATACCTAATTGGGTAGATGTGGTAAATTTAATTCTAGAGTATTTTTCAATAACTTTTACCCAACGGTTAGGACTACCGTCTCCAGGATTCATAGAAATCGTATAACCACAGCTACATTCACGAATCCCATCAACTACGGCATGACTTAGAATTCGTAAAGATAAATTACGACCCTGGTAATTAGAGTGAACTTTTAAATCACAAAGGTACCATGCACTCATCGGCGCCGAGTCTTGCTGGTATGGAATTTGACGTAGTATACCAGCACCAACAGCCCCAACTATATAATTATCGTGCATTACGTAGTAATTAACTTTACCAAGACGGTCAAAAAAAGCAAAGTAATCTAGACCGTGATCTATTTGAAAGAAATCTTTTCCTAGAGGATATTTGGCAATTGTTTCAATGCTAACAATTTCCTCTTGAAACATATGGCGCTCTGCGGGAGCAATACGGTGAAACTTCATATTTTTTGTACCCACCCCACAACTATTTCACGATAGAAGAACGAACGGTCAGACTCTAAAAGTTTGTGATTAAGTTGTTTATCTATATAAATATGTTTAGCCATGACTGAGGCAAGATGATGGTCGCCATTAAGCCTTCGTCCAATTAATGCACCACCAGGTTTTAAGCAATGTACGGCATTTTGAAGCATTTCATCTAAATCATTAGGGGGCATCCAGTCAGAAATATTAGAAAATTGAATCAAATCGTAAGGTTGGCTTGTTGCTAGTTCGAGCATTTTTTGGGCAAAGGCGCCTTGATGTAGGTGTAATCTTGAGGTTTTAAGTTCTCGAATTGAGATTTGGGTATCTGGTTGCAAGTAAAGTGGTACACCATCAAATCCATAAGAATAAGAATCACTCCAAACTTGAGTTAGAAAGTAATTTGCCATTGTGTATTTATGTAAAGCTTTGGCAAAAACATCGGCAAAATGTGTGCCAAAACTTCTATCCATAGAATAATTAACGGCAGCATCACCAAAAATGCGTGCAAGTTTATTACGTTCAAAGACAGTTTCAAAAATTTGCTGCCAAAGTGGATTTATAGTTACGGTGTCTGGGTTGCGTAGTGGGTTAAGACCTGATGCAGTAAAGCTCGCAGATAATTCGCGAAACAGTTGCTCGAATTTGCCAATTTGGTTTAGACCAAAAGCAATTTGTTCAATTCGTGCATCCCAATAATTTCGAGTTGAGGTTGGCAGGTGAGATGCGATTTGATTATACAGATTAACCCGTTCGGCTTGAGTTATTTTAGTGGCGCCGATTAAATCTAGTTGTTCTTCAAGCTGTAAATGTAGTAATGCTTGTCGTCGTAATTCAACTAAATGCAGCTGTGCAGGATTTAAATCAACGGCATCAATGTGTCCTACATTTGGACATGACAGTAGACTTAATACTGTACATCCTCCTGACGCAATTATTAGTACTCGCAATGGATGATTTTGCGTTTGGGTTAATTGCTTGATAACCTGTAGTTCAATAGTGGGGTCTTCACGAACTTGGGAAAATGAAATATCAGAGGGTGGGGCGCAAATCATTATACAAACTCCAAAAATAGTAGGCGCCCAAAACAAGAGCTTGTGCAACTTGAGGACGCAACACCAATGTATTCCATGCTGGAATTGCTATATCCATTAAATCTCTAGCATGTTCGGTATCAAGTTTTTCGTGAGTCGTGTAGTGCGATTGACTACCAGGTAGTGTCCATAGCCTTTGCTGTAGGGTACTAGCAATCGAACTGCTAATACCTACATACAAATATTCGATTATACATAGCATCGCGGCGCCTGCTTCAGGACTTTGAGTCAAGCAATAAGTTAAAATCGATTGATTAAAAGCTAATACAGGAGTAGTACAGGGCGAATTAAACTCACTGTCCAAAGCTCCCAAAGCTTGTAAATACTCGCGAAAAGTAAATTTGTGGGAACGTAAAACATTACCATAACCATGTTCCTCAGCAATATTCGCGAAAAGAGGCAGTCGCGCTTCCAGAAACTGTACACGCGCGAGAACTGCTGCTAATGCTTGAGAAAAAGACTCAACTGCAAAGCGAAAAGGTAGTTGACTTTTGAGAAAAGCATCGCGCGTTGTTGCTTCCTCATTCATCCATACAAAATAAGGATGCTTGTTAAAATCATATATAGAAGCAACTTGTGTTATTGCAGCTTCTAATGTTGGTAATTTAATTAGTTCTTTCCAAGATAATTCTGGTGTTTTACTAATTATAGATATTGGTTTCGATATAAATGCCTGCATATATTTATTACTTAATAGAAATACTTCCAACTGGTGATTTCTGGAAGCTAGCAAGAGTAAAATCCCGTACAAATGCAAAATAGGAAGGAATAAACGGGGCGCCTTTAGATATTAATTCATCCTTAAGCTCATTATGTAAAAGTGGCAAATTATACCAAGGCACACCAGGATACAAATGATGTTCAAGATGGTAATTTTCGTTACACATAAAAAAGCGCGTAACTCGGTTTGTAAGAATAGTGCGTGTACCGCGAATAAGATCAAACTCATGTTCTAACAGCGTGTGCTGACTCATACCGCGAATATTCACCATTGTGTTAATGAACATCATCGGTATTAACCAACCATGTATTATCAAGCTGATATTAATTGGCGCCACAATTAACGTAGTAGCTAAAATTCCTAATAAAGCAACTTCAATTGCAATCCAAACTTTATCTTGAGTATCACCTTGACGAAACCCAAGAATTGGAATTGCCACTAAATACACCGGATAACCAATAATTAGGCGCCCCCAGTACATCAAAAACTGTAACCAAGTCCACTTCGTATAATTACTATAATGGTCAGGGTCGCCTTCTAAGCCCAAATGCTTGTGATGTTTAAGATGTAATACTTTATATGCCGAATAATTTTGTCCAACAGGTAAAGCACAAATAATACTTAGTGCCCGATTCCATACTGAATTACCATGCAGAACTCCATGCACACCCTCATGGGTAAACAAGCTAATTCCATGTAGCGAAGCTGCTGCAACCAGATATAACGGCAAACAAACAAGCGGGCGCCAAGGATTTATAATTGTTTGAGATATAACAAAAGCACTATAGCCAGCAACAATATATAAAATTAAGAATGTTATCAGGCGCCAGTTGTGATGATGAGCAGTAACATGTAAATCCTTTAGCAAATCTGGATTTACACGCGGCTTCTCCCACTGAATTACAGTAGATTCCATATATAATTGATACTTTTTTTAAGTTAATCTAAATAAGTGTTAATACTAAGTTTTAATGTATTACAACTAAGCTTACAATGTAACACTTTATTCCAGCATAGTAGTCACATCACAAATCTTGCCGCTAAGTGTGCAACTTTTTTAACTGGACACTATAAAACCATGCAGGTTGAGTGGAGGCGCCCATGAACCCAACAAAATATAACAAAATATTACGCAACATTCCTCGGCGCCTACAACCCGTATAAAAATAACAATTAAGTCAAAAGTATAAAAAACAAATTAGCGCCTAAAGAACGTAGGGTGCGTGAAGGCTACGAAAAAATTTCAACGTAAATATTAAGACTTGTAGCGTCACGCACCAGATTCTATATCAACTACTGTGTTACGACCGTGAATTTTACAATATATCTATAATTTCCAGACCTAAGACGGCGCCCTCTATCTACAGAAAAATTAATTTGTATAGGAGTTGTTCCTTCAGGTAAAGCAACAGGTGCATCACCTGTTTTAGTAGAATTTCCCTGTGGAGTCCTAACTATAGCGAAAGAAGATACAGGTGTAAAACTATGACCAGAAACTTGAATAGGCGCCGATACACTTAAAAATACAGGTTTATAGCAAGTAACATTCATCTGAGTTGGAGTACCACCGACTTCACTAAAAGAAACAAGCTTAGTTGATGGGTTTCCTTGAGAAACTAATACACCAGGATTGGTTTGAGTGAAGCTACATTCTTTTGATTTTTCAGAAGCTACTACACTCTTTGATGTACCTACATTTGCAGTAATTATAATAGTCAATATGAACAGTATACGACGAATCATTTTTTTGTTTATTAATTAAATTTATAGCAAATAATAAAATTAGGGAGTTGCAGTTATAGTAACGGTAAAGCTATACTTTCCAGGCAATATTTTTTCACTATGACGCGCTTCCATATTAATTTTAATTGTTCCTAAAGAGTTGCCAGGAATATTGCTACCTGGTTTACCTGATTCAATATTAATATCAGGTAAACTCTCTTCAGTATCCATTGAAACTAATGTTGCAGTAGCTCTTGCAGATAAATTATCAGATAAAAACGTTGTTGCACCATTGCCACCACTCCGCACAGGTTCAGAAATAGTCAGAGTTGCATCCGCACTACAATCTATTTCAAGACTTGCAGGCGCCCCATCATCAACACTACTACTACTACTAAGGACTGTCCCATCTTGATTAATGCCTAATTGTCCATCTACACTATTGCTAAAAGTGCAATTAACAGGTACGTCTCCAGCTGCACTACCTTCATCAGCATTTACGCTCTTCGTAAAGATAGTGCAGTGTATAAGCATGAAGGCAAAACTTAACAGCAAGTAACGAATCATACCTTAACATCCATATTTATTCGGTCAAAATTGTAACGATTATAGGTTAACCTTACTTTCTAAGCTTTGGCTTGAGTATAATAACGGATTTTGGAATACAAACTACTTATGTGAGGCATCTGAATGTTTAACTTACTTTAACAAGTCATTCTTAAGTTTCTGTATTTGCTCGTATAAATAAAGCAATATTTATTGTTTTAGCAACTAAAAACTAGCTCATAAATATCACTTTAATTACAAATATCTTCAATTACTACGTAGTATAAATTTTCCATCAAAATCTGAAAACATTAATAATTAAAGAGTGGTGCAAGTACTGAGGCATCAAGCATATATATAGGTAAAAATATTTTATTGACTATAAATTACATTTCTCAAACCGTTACAGCTTTAGGAAACACCAATAAGTATGAAGCCTGTCTTAAACAACCATTTTTACGCTTTGAACAACTGTGAAGAAGCTGTCCTACATAGCAAAACAAATTTTATAAAGTTAAATAAAGCAAAACGTATTGTTTTTATTGATAATAATATTTCTGATAAGCAAAGCTTGATAGCGGGTGTCAAACCAGATATCGAAGTTGTGATACTTGATTCTACTTTAAATGGAGTAGAGCAAATTACTGAAAGTTTACAAGCTACACGATATAACTCGGTTCACATAGTTTCTCACGGTTTGCCAGGATGTTTGTATCTAGGAAAATCTCCTATGAGCTTAAGCACCCTAGATATTTACGCTAACCAGTTACAACAATGGTTTGAAAAGCAAGAATTAAATGAATTGCTTCTATATGGTTGTAACGTTGCCGCTGGTGATGCGGGGGAGGAGTTTATTGCTAAGTTACACCACTTAACAGGAGCTTCGGTTGGCGCCTCAGCAAACCGCACAGGAAGCAAAAGTTTAGGAGCAGACTGGAATCTTGAAATTACCGTTGGTGAGATTACACCTGTTTTGGCATTTAAGCCAGAAGTTTTAGAGAGTTACAGATTTGCTTTCCCTTATGCTAATGATGATTTTGCTAATCGAATTATTCTTTCTGGTGTTTCAGGTAGCAGCACTGGAAATAATCTAGGCGCCACAGCAGAAACAGGTGAACCTACACAGTCAGGGACAAACAACTCTATATGGTGGAGTTGGACGGCGCCATCAAGTGGTATAGTTTCTTTTAATACCAATACTAGTAAGTTTGATACTTACCTTTATGTTTACACAGGTAGTTCTGTCAGTAGTTTAACGTTACTTAAAAGTGATGATGATAATGGTGATGGCAATGCTAGTTTAGTAAGTTTTGAAGCTATAGCTGGAACTACATACCATATTGCAGTGGATGGATATAATAGCGCTACAGGTGATGTGACTTTAAACTATGCTTTTAGCCCTAATCTGACTCCAGGCTCAAATACTGCTCCTACTCTCACTGATACAAATGTTACTCTAAACACGATAAATGAGGATGCCAGCTTTCCTAGTGGAGCAGTTGGAACTCTGATTTCTTCATTAGTGAGCTTGGGTAGTAATGTTAATGACCCAGACAATGAAGCGGTTACTGGTGTTGCAATTACAGCAGCGAATGCTAGCAACGGCACTTGGTACTACAGTATTAATAACGGCGCTAATTGGAATATATTGGGCACAGTATCTAACAGTAGCGCTCGTCTTTTAGCAGCAGATGCTAATACCCGCATTTATTTTCGTCCCAATTCAAACTTTAACGGCACTATTAGTAATGCCATAACATTTCGTGCATGGGATCAAAGATTTGGTGCAAATGGCGATAGTATTGACACAAGCTCAAATGGTAGCTTCACAGCTTTTAGCAGTGCGACAGATACAGCTTCTATTACAGTTAATGCTGTTAACGATGCTCCTGTAATTACACCTAATCAAACCCTCGATCTAAGTAATAGAACACTTAGTAACGGTACGGTAGTAGGTACTATAATTGCTACCGATGCAGATGCAGGTAGTACATTATCTAATTGGGTTATCGTTGGAGGCAATACTGACCGCGATGGGGATGGTAGGCAAGCCTTTAGTATAAACAATACCACAGGACAAATAATCATTAACGACAGCGATGAACTAAATCCCCAAACTACCCCTAGCATTAATTTGCAAGTTAATGTAAGCGATGGTACAGCTACTAGTATCGCCGAAGTTGTGACAATCAAACTTGTACCAAATCCTCCAGGTAGCTTAGACAGCAGTTTTGGTACGGGAGGCAGAGTAACTGCTGGCTTTGGTAGTGGTACTGCATATGCCACTGCTATCCAAGCCGACGGTAAAATCGTTGTGGTAGGAGAAGCTTACAATGGCTCTAGTGACTTTGCTATAGCTCGTTATAATCCAAACGGTACTTTAGACACTAACTTTGGGAATGGTGGTAAAGTAACTACTGATCTTGCTGGCAGAACTGACAGAGGTTACAGTGTTGCTATTCAATCTGATGGCAAAATAGTGGTTGCAGGTATTACTTATAATGCCAGCAACACAACTGATATTGCAGTGATGCGCTATAACCCGAATGGAACACTGGACACTAACTTTGGAAATGGTGGTCGAGTAGTTACAGACTTTGATGGAAAAAGCGATTGGATACGTTCCATTGCAATTCAATCAGATGGCAAGATAGTTGTTGGTGGAAGTATTACTGTTAGTACTAGCCCTCTCAATTCAGATTTTGTTTTAGTACGTTACAACCCAAATGGAACATTAGATAGCAATTTTGGTAGTGGAGGTAGAGTTGTTACTTCTAATAGTAATGGTCAGGATTCTATTAGTAGCATTACCATTCAGCAAGACGGTAGGATTGTAGCGGCTGGTAATGTAATCAATTCTAGCGGTGGCTTTGACTTCATCTTGGCGCGCTATAACTCTAATGGAAGTTTAGATACAAGTTTTGGTAGCAGTGGCAAGGTAACAACAGACTTTTCTGGAAAAGACGACTTTGGTGACAGCGTATCGATTCAGTCAGATGGCAAGATAGTAGTGGCAGGTAGTACTGGGCAAATAGGCGTAAGTGGAGACTTTGCCCTAGCGCGTTATAACTCTAATGGTTCTCTGGACACTAATTTTGGGAATAGTGGCAGAGTCGTTACAGGAATTGGTAATGGCAACGATGCTGGTCAAAGTTTGGCGATTCTAGCAAATGGCAAAATAGTAGTATCTGGCTTTTCTGAAAGTCCAAGTGGTACTACTTATAATAATCGTGATTTTGCTGTAGCTGTATATAATCCAGATGGAACAGTAGATTCCAGCTTTGGTTCAGGTGGCAAGGTTATTACCCCAGTTGGTAACAGTTCTTCACAAAACACTAGTGTTGCGGTTCAGTCTGACGGAAAAATTGTAGTTGCAGGAAGTAGCAATGGAGATTTTACAGTCATACGTTATGAGGCGCCAATTGGTAGTACCTCCAATACAGGAAATACAGGAAATACAGCTCCTTCTTTAATCGATACCGTTGTTACTCTCAACCCTGTCAACAGAGATGCAGCATTACCATCTGGTACAGTTGGTACTTTAGTATCTTCATTTATTGGCATAGGTAGAAACGTTACTGACTCAAATACTGGCGCCGTTACGGGTATTGCAATTACCTCTGCTGACAGTACCAATGGCACTTGGTACTATAGCACTAATAATGGAACTAACTGGAATACTTTAGGTACAGTTTCCAGCACTAATGCTCGGTTATTAGGAGCAGATAGTAATACCCGTGTATACTTCCGACCAAACGCTGGTTACACTGGCAGCATTGGTAACGGAATTACTTTTCGTGCTTGGGATCAAACGAGTGGTGTAGCTGGAGGCATAGCTGATACGAGTGTTAATGGTGGTTCTACGGCTTTTAGTACTGCTACCGATACCGCAGCAATAACAGTTAATAACCCAACTCCTATAAATGATAACTTTGCTAATCAAATAACACTCGTTGGGACTTCAGGTAGTGTTACAGGTACTAATATTGGTGCTACAGCAGAAATAGGAGAAGCTACACAATCAGGAACAAATAACTCTGTATGGTGGAATTGGACGGCGCCAACTTCTGGTACAGTGACGTTTGATACGGTAGGAAGTAATTTTGACACATACCTGTCAGTTTATACAGGTACGAGTGTTAATAGTTTGACTTTAGTGAGTTTTAACGATGATAGCGGTGGTGTCAGTACAAGCCGTGTCAGCTTTAGTGCTACTGCCGGAACAGTTTACCGTATTGCTGTAGATGGATATAGTTCTTCGACGGGCAACATTTCCTTAAATTACTCTTTGAGTGACAGTACTACTACCACAGGTAATATTGCTCCGACATTAACAGACACGGTAGTCACTCTCAACCCTCTCAACGAAGATGCAGGCGCCCCTTCAGGAGCAGTCGGTACTTTAGTTTCCTCTATAGTTGATCTAGGTAGAAATGTCACCGACTCTAGAAGTGGAGCAGTAACAGGTATAGCGATTACTAGTATTAGCACCAGCAATGGTACATGGTGGTATAGCACCAACAACGGAGCGAACTGGCTTCAGATAGGTACACTGTCTAATAGTAATGCCCGTCTTTTAGCAGCAGATACTTTCACGCGCGTTTACTTTCAAGCAAATGCGAATTACAACGGTAGCATTAGTAACGCGATAACTTTCCGTGCTTGGAACCAAACCAGTGGTGTAAATGGCAGTGTTGCTGACACAACATTAAATGGAGGGTCTACAGCTTTTAGTAGCCTTGCTGATACTGCTTCAATAAATGTAAGTGCGGTTAATGATGCCCCTGTAATTTCACGTACTTATCCTCTAGGAATTCCGACTAACGCAACTAATGGCAAAATTATTGGGTCTTTAACTGCAACAGATATTGACTCAAGCAACCCTGTCTTTTCAAACTGGACAATTGCTAGCGGTAACATTGACCTTGATGGTGATGGAAATATGGCGTTTAGCATTAATCCAAATACGGGACAAATTGCTATTAACGACGTAGATGACCTTAACCCACGAGTTAACCCTACAGTAAATCTACAGGTAAATGTCAGCGATGGTATAGTTACCAGCGCTAATGAAAATGTTGTGATTAAGCTCGCGCTCAAATCTGGTGATTTAGACCCGAACTTTGGTATCAGTGGTATAGTCACCACACCTTATACTGCTTACCCCAGTAGCGTAGCGATTCAGTCTGACGGTAAAATTGTAGTTGCAGGTGGTTATACCAGTTTCGATGTCGCTCGTTACAACGTTGACGGCACTTTAGACACTAGTTTTGGTAATAGTGGCAGAGTTAATACTGATATTGGACTAGGAAGTGAAACAGGGTATAGTGTTACTCTTCAATTAGATGAGAAAATAATTATTGGTGGACGTGTATGGAATAGCGCCCAACCTAACTATCCAGATTTTGCTTTAGCCCGCTACAACGTTGACGGTAGCTTGGATAACAACTTTGGTAATGGAGGTAAAGTCATTACTAATTTTGGTGAAGATTTTGGTTATAACGTTTTGGTTCAGTCTGACGGCAAGATTATCTTAGCAGGGTTTATAGGTAATGGTAATCCAGATTATGTTTTAGTACGTTACAACGCTGATGGCAGCTTAGATACAACTTTTGGTAATAGTGGAAAAGTTAACGGCACAAATGGTTATGTAGCAGCGCTACAGTCAGATGGCAAAATTCTGGTTGGGGGAAGTGTACAAATTCCAAACGTTGCTGAATTTGATTTAGCTTTAGCGCGTTATAACAGTGATGGTAGCTTAGACACTAGTTTTGGTAATGGTGGCAGGTCTATTGTCTCGATAGGTGTTGGGGAAGAAATTAATAGTATTGCAATTCAAGCTGACGGTAAAATTGTTGTAGCTGGGCATGTATGGAAGTACGTTGGTAGCACTAGCTCAAATCAAGACGACCTTGCCCTCGCTCGTTTCAATACTGACGGTAGTTTAGATACTAGTTTTGGTTATGGTGGTAAAGTTATTACACCTTTAAGCACAACTAATGATGACCGTGCAAATGGTTTAACGATTCAGCCAAATGGCAAAATTGTTGTATCTGGCTATTTTGAAAGCGGCTCAAATCGTGAGCGCACTGCTGTTTTAGTCGCTTATAACCTAGATGGCACTTTAGATGGTAGTTTTGGTACAGCTGGTCAGGCTATCACTCCGATACTGGGTGTGTACAATGCGTCACGTGTCGTTACGACTCAAGAAGACGGTAATATTGTTCTTGTTGGTGAAGCGAGGACTTTACCTAGTTTTACAGTTGCACGTTACATTGGAACTTCCAACGATATATCTCCTATACCCACAAATACAGCCCCGACATTAACCGATACTGCAGTTACTCTCAGCACAGTTAATGATAACGCAGGTACGCCTTCTGGTGCAGTTGGCACTCTAGTATCATCGATAGTGAGTCTTAGCCGTAATGTTACTGACCCTAACAGTGGTGGGTTAACTGGTTTGGCAATTACCAACGCTAATACTACTAATGGTACATGGTGGTACAGCACTAATAACGGCACAATATGGAATGCTTTAGGTCAGGTATCGAGTACCAACGCGCTCCTTTTAGCAGCAGATACTTTCACGCGCGTTTACTTCCAACCAAATGGTATCTTTAGCGGTAACATCAACAACGCCATTACCTTCCGTGCTTGGGATCAGATGGGTGGTACAAATGGTGGTACTGCTGACACTACAATCAACGGTGGCGCCACTGCCTTTAGCAGCGCAACAGATACTGCTGCAATTTTAGTTAGAAATACTGGTCCTACTTATCACTTGCTAGCTAATGGCGATTTTATTCAGGACTGGTCAAATTCAAGTTTAATTACCACCGATGATAATTGGGATAATGTACCTAGTATCAGAGGATTCCGAGGCGATAATCTAGTTAACGGTGTAGGTATTAATCCACAAACAGTATTAGCTAATGGCTCTACGACTCCTATCGATGTGATTGCAAATCAAGCAAACCCTGCTACAAATACAAATAGTGGGATTGCAGAATTTTCTGGAACCATTGCTTTGCGAGGTTCATCAACTGCTACCGCTCCACATTTAGTAGTTTACTTAGATGCAACTGGTCGTCAGAATCTTCGACTGAACTTTATCCTAAAAGATATTGACACTTCAACCCGCGATGCTATTCAACCTATAGCAGTTCAATACCGTATTGGTAATACTGGTGATTTCATTAATCTTCCAGCAGCTTTTGTTCCCGATGCTTCAAACAACGCTCTGACTGATGCTTCTTTTGACGCGCGTGAAGTACGGTTGAGTGTTTTACTACCAACAGAAATTAATAATCAGTCCCAGGTACAACTCCGCTTCATCACTACCGATGCTTCGGGTGAAGATGAATGGATTGGTGTTGATGATATTAGGGTTTTAAGTACACCGATTAGTGCTAACCAATCACCTGTGGCAACGAATGACGTTTACCTAGTTGCAGAAAACTCTTCTTTCGTAACTTCTGCGGGCATAACAAGGCTGATTCTGGATAGCGATAGAGGTAACTATATTGGACAAAGCGATTATTACAGCTACACTTTAGCAAATGGTAACTTTAATGTTTCGCGTGCTTATCCAACAAGCAGTACTGCTGATAATGCTGTGCGAGTCAGTTTTACACCCCACACTATACCGTGGAATTATGCTACTCGTTGGGATATGTCATTTGCTGCCCCACTTAACGCACCACTTACAGCAGGCACGACGTACACAAGTGCAACACGTTTTCCATTTCAAACGAGTAATGCACCAGGTTTAGATGTAAGCGGCGATGGACGCGGCTACAATAATTTAAATGGTGAGTTTACTATCAACCAAATTATTTATGGTGTTGGTAGTGAAATTATTAGCTTAGATGCCAGCTTTCAAGAATATGGTGATGGCGACCCAATTAATGAAAGTTTAAAAGGTCGCATCCAATATCGTGCGACATCAGGTAATAATCTTCCAGGCGTACTAACTAATGATACTGATGGCGAGAAAACAATATTAAGGGCAACACTTGTATCTGGTCCTCAAAATGGTAACTTGGCATTTAATCCTGATGGTTCTTTTACTTATACCCCTAACGCTGGTTTCAAGGGTATTGATACCTTTACCTACAAATCCAATGATGGTATTACAGATTCAAATGCAGCAACAGTTACTTTAAAAGTTGGTGTAAGTGATGCTCCTATTATTAGCAGTGTACCCAGTTTTGCTGCTTCCTACACCGAAAATACTTCTGCTATTCCAGTCTTGGAATCTTATATAAGCATTAACGACTCAGATTCACCAAACTTTGATACAGGCAGATTGACTGTTACCATTAAGAATGGTGTTAGTCCTGATGACCGTCTTACTATTCGTAACGAAGGTAATGGCATCGCACAAATTAACCTTGATGGCAATATTATTAGATACGGTTCCATTCAAGTCGGCACATTCAGTGGTACTGGTACTCAAGGTTTAGTTGTTAATCTGAATGCGAATGCTACCCGCTTTGCTGTTGAAGCAATTTTACGCAACATTACTTTCTCAAACGTCTCTGATAATCCTTCTACTACGCCTCGTACAATCGAGTTTGTTTTAACTGATGGTGATGGTGGCGCCAGTTCCGCTGTAACTAGGACAATTAATGTCATCGCGACTAATGATTTACCTACTTCTAGTAATAAAACAGTTTCCTTTAACGAAGACATTCTCTATACATTCGGCGCCAATGATTTTCAATTCACTGATATTGACAACACTGACACTTTGCAACAAGTAAGAATCACTCAACTACCTACACTCGGTCAATTGTTCCTTGACATTAACAACGACAATCAAGCTGTCGGAGAAGCTATTACCCAAAACCAAATTATCTCAGTTGCTGACCTCGGCAAGCTAAAATTTAAACCAATTGAGAATGGCAATGGCGCCAATCATTCTAATTTCCAATTTCGAGTTGGTGATGGTAAAGGCTTCAGTAATTTGGCGTATACAATGACACTTGATGTTGCAGCCATTAACGATGCTCCGACTTTCTTGATTGGCGGAAACCAAATTGTCAATCCTGGCGCCGGAATACAAAACATTAATAATTGGGCAAGTAACTTTAATCCTGGCGCCGCGAATGAGTCAGGACAAAGTATTCAAAGTTACATTGTTGAAGTTATTAACAACTCCAACATTTTTAAAGTGGCGCCAACAATAACTCAAACAGGCACCCTTATTTACACACCTGTTGATACAATCGCAACTAGTACTACAGCACAAATTCGAGTGTCTGTGCAGGATAACGGTGGTACAGCAAATGGCGGTGTTGATACTTCTATACCTCAAATTTTTACAATCACTGTTAGCGGTGCGACAACAAACATGGTTAATGGTGGTGCAGTTGCTGATGCCATCGTGGGAACTGACAAGAGTGACCGCATTGCTGGATTAGCAGGCAATGACATAATTTACGGTGGATTAGGCAATGACCGAATTTTTGGTGATGCTGGGAATGATACGCTTTACGGTGATTTACTTGTACTACCTGCTTACGGTGCCAGTTTTAGTATGAACGACAATATCGGTGGTGGTTCTGGTGATGATTTGATATATGGTAACTGGGGTAATGACAAGCTTTATGGAGATGATGGGAATGACCGAATTTGGGGTGGTGATGGTGATGATGAAATTTGGGGTGGTTTAGGCAATGACATTTTGAATGGAGGAACTGGTAAAGACACTTTTGCTCTCGTCAGAAATCAGGGTGTAGATATTATTGAGGATTTCAAAGTTGGTGAGGATGTACTTGGCTGTGCAGGAGGTTTAAGATTCACTTCGTTGTCATTTATCCAACTTCAGGGCGACACTCTAATTCGCGATCGAGTTAACAATCAAGATGTAGCAGTTTTGAAAGGATTCACTGGAAGCCTCAATAGCAACAATTTCCGTACTTTGTAAAATGTATTAGGTGTCTTCGGATGGCTTCCGAAGGCACTCAAGACTTACGGGAGTGGGCGCCACGTCTTAATTTATTAGTTTTTAGACTGTGCTTCAATTTATTAAAGGCAAAGTCTTTAGGTTTATTTTTCTTTATTGCTACTTTGTAGTTCACTCTGATTTGGCTCTATTGCTTGGAATTGTTGATTTTCTAATTCTTGTATGTTGAGTTCAGCAAATGATTTTGAATTTTCATCAAGGGTAATTACTTTGCTGCCGACTGTTTTATCATTAACTAGTAATTTGTAATTGCCTTGTTGGAGCCTTTCTAGGTAATAAACTCCTGCAGTGTTGGTGACAGAAAATAATCTGACTTTGTTATCTGCTGAAACTGCTTCTACCCTGACACCACTTAGGGCTTTACCTTGGGTATCGGTGACGACTCCAGAAATTGTGTAAGCGCGCGTTAAAGGTAATAATATTGGTGTATATGAACCAGCAATAACATCTACTGCATAAGCATCTGTTTTTACTTGCCAATCTTCTGGAAAACCTGCCGGGTCTAAGTCTAAGCGGTAAGTACCTGGATTTAAGCGTACTAAAAGGCGGTCACTTTGAGTTGTAGGTTGGAATGATTTGATAACTCGATTGTTGATATTTAATAGTGTATCTGAATTTTCTGTGTAAAAAGCTTCTCCCGTATCATGTTTGCCATTATTGTTTTTGTCAAAGAACGCTTGAATTAACATCCCACCTTGAGTACGGAAGTTGTCGGTACGTCTTGCTTCTGGAGTAATACCGCGTTGTAACCCTAAGCTAGAAACCAAATCTAAGCTGAAACTAGCTTCGTCGGAAGTTACTGATATACCTTGATAACGCGCGCGTAGTAACATTCCAGGTAACACAGCAGTTGATAATGAGGCAATTAGACCACTGCCTTGAGAACCAAAACCATAACCTAATTGAGTTTCCCAAAGGTAGCTACCGTCAGTTGCTCGTTGTTCGGAACGGTATCGCCAGCCAAGTGAGAGTAAATTGTCATTACTATTTTGACTACGAGTTTCATAGCCCAATAGCAACGAGTTACCCAAATTCAAAAAGCTGCTGCCTCTAGATAAATTGAAGCTAAGTTCAGATAAAGTACCAATTTCGTTACCACGTTGGTTAAGTTCCAGTTGTCCAAGACGTTGTAACCAAGTCCAGCGCCAACGATTTTGTGTATCTACGCTAACGCGCG
The DNA here is from genome assembly GCF_003991905.1 of Dulcicalothrix desertica PCC 7102. Lineage (GTDB taxonomy): Bacteria > Cyanobacteriota > Cyanobacteriia > Cyanobacteriales > Nostocaceae > Dulcicalothrix > Dulcicalothrix desertica. The sequence goes on from NZ_RSCL01000007.1 coordinate 192,227, forward strand.
CAAAAGTAAAGGCATTTTTGCCACTAAAGTTGACTTGCACACCTCCTGCTGTAGCGTTGCGACTATCTGTACTAGCAAATAAACTCAAGCCAGATAATACTTGCCAATCTAAGTTGAAGCGATTTGCAAATCTATCGCGCGTGTAAGAAGCGCTTATATTACGGGTTGGGTTAAAGCGAACGTCAGCATTAATATCCCATTTATTACCACTAAGTGCAGAAACTGCTACCTGTAAAGGCAAATTTGAAGGACGGAAGAATACTTCTGCTAGTCCTCTCGCATTATCATCATAGATTCCACCAACTCCAACTGTGAGACTTTCTGATACACCCCATCTTTGAGCAATTCCACCTCGAAACTCTGAAAAACTACCTAATAAACTAGGATTTTCAAATTCGCGTCGCAAACCACCTGAGAAAACCAAAGCCGAGGCGCCTGCTGGTATTTGTCCTGGAACTACAGAATATGTTGCCTCTTGAACAATAGGTTGAGCAGTCAGGCGCCCTTCCGGGTAAAGTAAAACGCGGTAACTACTATTTAAAAATTGATTATCACTTTTAACATTTTCAAAGCGATAAATACCAGAAGAGTCAACTAAAACCTCACCAATAATACGTTCGCCAAACCCTTCAACTAATCGAACCAATGTACCAGGTTCCGTTCTACCAGTAATAGTGCGTCCAATTTGTGCTGACTGTAAACGCTGACGAGGGTCAACAAAACCACTAGCATAAAGTTGAGGTGGTACAAACCCGTTTCGTTGAATAAATGTAAAACCCCAATAATCATTTGTACTATTACTACGCCAGAAAGTAGGCTGCGAACCAAGAATATAATCGGTTTGATTCGTTGGTCGATAAAACTGAGCTTCAGCAATTCTCCAACTTGACGAATCTTGAAAATTAGGTTGGTCTGTACGCAGAAACCAACTACCACCAAATGCACTACCAACAGCTAGTAAATCTCCCCTGTAACCAGTTGCTGTGCTTTGAGTTCCACTAGCATTAAACCTTTGCTCAATTGCCCCAAGAGAAAATGTATCTGGAAAAATACGCGGTAAGCCTTCAAGTATAATCGGTGCTTCGGATTGTGCAAATCTACCACTAGATTTACTCTGCCAAGGCACATCTAACTCGATAGCGTACTCAATAACGTCAAATTTCGCCTTAATACCAAACAAACTATCCAAATCTTGAATTGAAAAAACCAATCCTAATTCGGGGTCAGTACGAAGCTTTTTCGGGTCGATACGAGTAACAAGACCAGGAGACCTGACTTCGATTTGACCATCTGGTAAATTTTGTAGCGAAAAGTTTAATCCTCGAACCACATCTTCAAAAGGAACCAACCAATCTCTAAAATTAACAGCCTGTGTACCATCTTCTTTTCCCCGTATCATCACGCTCGGATTAACATTACGCTTACCCAGACTTAAGCCAACCGGGAAAACACTGAAATTTTCTGATGGTGCCGTTGAGTTGGTGCTTATAGATGATTGTGAAAGTTCATTGATTTGGTTGGGTGAATTATCAGTTTTACTTTTAATCTGAAATTCCGACTGAGAATAATTTAGTAGTTTGGTTCTCAAATTGTTAATTCTACTTAGTCGATTAGTTGAAGATACTTCTTGAGCCTGAAGTCTATTTTGACGTAACCGTTGCTGAAGAACTTGCATACTTTTTTCTCGTAAGCGTTCCCAATCAATAATTTGAGGAGGAGATTGAGTTAATGTATCTGCCGTTACTATTGCCGACTCTTCTTGGTTTCCTGCAAAAGGCTTATCAGTATTTTCACTAATTTCACCATTCGCAGCATTCGGAAGAAACAGATAGACAAAAGCTATGGTAGCTAGTAAATAGATTTTTTTAAAACTTGAATTAAGTTTAGGCAGCATAATTATTTAATTAATCTAAGTAGATATCGGTAATTTTCACTTTAGCTAAATATAAAAACCCCTATAAATATATAATTCCCATAAATTTCTAAAACCAAACATAAAAAAAGGCACAATGTGACATTGTGCCCTTATAAAGCGCATTGTAAAGACCGAATATATCCGGTCTTTACATTTAGGTATTTTTCATAAATTATTAGGACTTACGCAAGTGGCACATAATAACGTAGGGTGCGTGACGCCACAAAAAAACATCAACGTAGTTATAAGACTTGTAGCGTCACGCACTGACTCCTGATTGTGACTTTACCTTCTTCCTGTAGCAGCTTGAGCAGGTACAGTCAAATTTATATTAAACCGCTGATTTTTTTTGTCCTTATCTTCACCCCATATCAACTCACCAGTTAGCTGATAAGTCCCAGGAGAAAGAGCAAGCTCATCTTTCTTTGATTGATTTAATACAATATTGCGCTCACTATCTGGAACAATGCCCATTGATGCGATTTCCCCAGTCTTAACAACAGTTGCACCTTGTTTAATAGTCCATTTAATTGTTGGATAAGCAGATGCTTTGCCAATATTGCGTACTAGCAGTTGAATTAACTTGGCTCTACTATTCCACATAGCACTATCTACCGTTAAATTAGGACTTACATTACCTTTACGAACAAAGAAAGCAGTACCAACACGAGTAATAATTTTGGTAGTACCTCCTTTAGCATCACTAATAGATTGCTGCTTCAAGGGTTCTGTGAAAATCATTGCCCTATACTCACCATTTGGCAAATTAGGTGCCAAACGAGTGTTAAGGCGTACTCTTCTAGTTGTTCCTGGTGGAACAACCAGCTCACGTGGTGAAAATTGTAAATATGGTCTTAAGTCAGTAGGACTAGAAGATAATTGTTGGAAACCTGAATCTCGATGATATGTAAATGATTCAGCGTAAACGCGCGCACGAAAAGTTTCGCTACTAGTATTTGTGATATTAATTACACCCTGAGCTTGACCACGATTATTTTGTACCTCAATTTTCATTGGTGATAGGTTTACTTGTGCTTGAGTTGCTCTAGCCGAAAGTAAAGTCCCAGATAATGCCAAAGCTCCCAGATGGAGAACTGTATAAACAGATGAAGAAAAAACTCTGGTCTTTTCAGTAAAAAATAACATTGACAATTCAACTCTCCAAATACATTTTTTTAATTACCTTCTTTTAAGCAAAATAACTTATACAAGCATTAATCATGCTTAAACCAAAAGTAAATGCCTCATTACTAGTTAATGATGATTAAGTTATAGCAATATTTACTGTAAATAATATCCGTATAATCTGCCTTTATAATGACTTTTAATCAAGTAATAATCTCCCATACTTTGAGGGCATGGGAGTATTACAAAGCCTTAACTAAGTAAGGTAATGGCTATTAATCGATTATTGACACATTAGCTGCCAGGGGTAGCAGTAACAGTAACTTCATAAGTGTAAGTATCAGGAGCAAGTTCAGTGGCAGGTGCTGCGACAGTTGCTGTCATGTTAATGGATGCGTCTCCAGTGTCAGCTGCTGTCAGAGGAAGAGATTTCGGACCGTCACCAGCAGGGGCAGCAGGAGAAGCAACTGTTTTACTATTGATTGTTAGTACTGCTTTAGCTGTAGTATCAGTAGCACCAGCAGTTTTCAATGGGTCGCTAATGCTCAAACTTCCACCTGCACACTTTACATTAACGTATGCAGGTGTACTTGTTGTTAGCTCGCTTTTGGCTGCATTTGCAATTAAGGTTCCGGTAGTTGTGTTAGTAGCAGTAGTGGGAACCTCAACGTCACAACTAGCGGTAACACCTCCAGTAAATATTACCTTTTCTGTTGTATCAGCCTTAGCGCTATTTACAAAACCAAAAGCACCAGCCAACATCAAAGTCGAAACAAATAAAACACGACGTAACATAGTAAATCTATCCTTCTCAAAGTGTTTGTGAAATTGAACGTCAAAATGAAAATTACAACAGCAGTATGAAAACCTTACTGAATAAAAACAGGTTTAACAGGTATTTGTAATATTTGAGTCGGTACGTGAACAGTGTCGCGTACAGAATCAGTTGATGGAAAATCTTCATATGTCAAGCTTGTTGACCAAATCCACCCTGTCGATGCCTGCATCTGTATAACGAATGTAACTACCAAAAAGCACAACATCCACAGAAATATTACGTAAAAAACGGAATGCGTTTTGCACTCCGTTGAAATACTACTTTGAAGTTAGTTGTGTGAAGGTTTAAGCAATATTTCTTGCTGTTTAACACAAGTTAGCGATGGCTGAAATCTTTGTGTTGCTTGGATTTTTAGAGATATGCTGCTTTTTTTATCTGGTTTAATGCTGTTAGAGATAAGTGTATTGTCTGGTTTATTCAGTGTATTTACTAGGGCGTTATTGTTAAAAGAATAATGTTGTTACTTTCAGGGTGAGATGATTGTTGCTGTACTGGCGCCTCTAGGTTGGTTGTGCCAGCAGGTGCGATGTAGTTGTTTGATGTGATTGTTGGGTGTCGCTGCGCTTTACCCAACCTACTGTTTTTACTGGTGGAGGCTATGAGGGTGTTGGCGCCTGATGGTGTTGAGGTTGTGATTATAGTGATGTTGGTGGAGATGTTGGAGTTTACTGTGAATGTTATGGGAATTTTGGAGTTTAGTGTTTTTGAGTTGTTTTTGTCGGTGGCGCCGATAGTGGGGGTATTGACTGTTACTTGTGTGGGAACTGTTCCGCTGAATTCTACTTCGATGCTTTCAGCTAGGACTGCTTGAGATGTGGCTGTTAATATCAAGCTGCTGGTTGCTAGGAGACGATGAAACATGAGTGAGTTGTTTTTCAGTATTTTCTCTGATGATATGATATTATCCGAGGAAATACTTAATAACTATATATATATTTAGTTTTTAGTTTCGTTGTGGGTCTTGCCTGTCGCTTGTATATAGCTACCTTTCGCATACTCGAAATGGGTAGGATTTTACTTTTAGGAAGCGTGAAAATCTTAAAGATGCTTCTAACAGGGCATGACATGAGTCAAGACTTTATTTATTTGTTTGCAGTTTAGGGGCAGGCAAGGTGCCTACCCGACATGAATTTTGGTTAAAAGATTTGTTCTAGTTTTCGGATGTCGCGCTGTACTTCGTCGAATAGTGATTTATTGTTGGGGTCTGTTTTTAGGGCTTTTTTCAAGTAAATTCTTGCTTTTAACCACTGCTTGTCATCTATTAACGCGCGTCCCCATACCTGATATGAAATTGCTTGCCATTGTTTTACTTCGGGGTCTTCGGGTAAGCGTTCGGCTAGTGCTTCTGCTAGAGCTATTGCTTGAGGAAAACGTCGTTCACGGATGAAGCGCTGTAATTGTTCGTATGTTTTCCACTTTAGGCGCTTTTCAATTTCAAGTACATTTGGTGGTTGGGATTGTTTTTGTTGTGGTTCTTGCTTGGAGGGTTGCTGTGGTGGCGCCTGTTGGGTTTTAGTTTTTGGAGTTGTTGGTACAGGTGTTTTTGTTGGAACTTGGCTTGACGAAGCTGGAGTTACTGGTGGTGCTACTACTTGTAAAAGAAACTTGTAAGCTTCTGTTAGCGCAATAAATTTTTCTTTCGCTTTATTGTCATTTGGATTGATATCAGGGTGATACTGCTGTGCGAGTTTGCGATACGAAGCTTTGATGTCGGAAAACGAGGCGCCCGACCTTAAACCTAATACGCGGTAGCAATCTACTACATCCATCTTTAAGTCAATCACAAGCATCAATAATAGTTTACATAACCTGAAGCAGTGCTAAGTGCTGAGTACTGAGTGCTGAGTATTTATACTTGACTCTTAACTCTTTACATATGCCTTTTGCAGGCACCATCTATTTCAGGGGAGTGTGTAAATACCTGTTAAGTACCTACATAATTAAGCTTAGAACCTGGAACTTCATTAAAAAAGACTATTTGCTTAATTTTATAGTTTAGTCTTGACAATTTCTTCGCCCCAGAAAAATGCTTTTCCGGAAACTTCGCACCCGCATTTACATAGCACTTATCAAGTATAAATGACTTTGACATCCGTATGAAAGCAAAATTACGCTACATATACTATAGCCTCAACCCCTTTCTTGAAAAGAGCAATCACTAAAATCGAGTATCTAATGTAATATTTATTACTAAATACAAGATTCCCGACTCTCTTAAAAAGTCGGGAATCTGGTTATAAGGTTAATTAAGGACGTTCTTCGATTACTTTGTCAATCAAGCCGTAGTCTTTAGCTTCTTGTGCGGACATGAAAAAGTCACGATCCATGTCTCTTTCAATTTTTTCTAATGGTTGTCCGGTATTGGAAGCGTAGATTCCATTGAGTTGATGGCGAATTCTGAGAATTTCGCGCGCTTCAATTTCAATATCGGTTGCTTGTCCGCGTGTACCACCACTTGGTTGGTGAATCATGATACGCGAATGTGGCAATGCTAAACGCTTACCTTTGGCGCCACCTGCAAGCAAGAATGAACCCATTGAAGCAGCTAAACCGACACAAATCGTTACAACATCAGATTTAATATGTTGCATTGTGTCATAAATCATCAACCCGGATGTTACCATCCCACCTGGAGAATTTATATATAAAGAAATATCTTTACCAGGGTCTTCCGAATCAAGATACAGCATTACTGCTACGATTTGGTTGGCAATTTCATCGTCAATATCGCGTGGTAAGAAAATAACGCGCTCACGATAAAGACGATTATAAATATCAACCCACTGTGTATATTGTTCCCCCGGCATCCGGTAAGGAACTTTTGGAACACCTATAGGCATTTTATGTAACTCCTGTATGAATAGTTATGAGTGCTGAGTGCTGAGTGCTGAGTGCTGAATGCTGAGTGCTGAGTGCTGAGTGCTGAGTAGGTGGATAGTTTTTAATATAAAACTTGTAACTATTAACTCTTAACTCAAATTCTATTTACTCAGCACTCAGCACTTTCTACTCAGCACTTATTAGAGGACGCTAGCAGGGATTGGGGGATTGGCAAGTTCTTCTTTCTCGAATACTCGGTCAATTAATCCATATTCCACAGCTTGGTGAGGTGTCATATAGAAAAGACGATCCATGTCCTTCTCGATTCTCTGCTTGGTTTGCCCTGTAGTAGTCGAGAGGATATCGACCATAGTGGCTTTGTTTGCCAGCACTTCTTTGGCACGAATTTGAATATCTGTGGCTTGACCTTGAGCATAGCTCTTGGGCTGGTGCAGTATAATCGTAGAGTGGGGCAACGAGGCACGACAGCCTTTTGTACCTGCACTGAGGAGCATAGCCGACATACCCATTGCTGAACCAATACAAATGGTATGGATAGGCGGTTTTATGTACTTCATTGTGTCATATATGGCAAAGGCTTCTGTTTCAAAGCCAACTGGTTCGCCACTATAACCAGAGGTGCCAGTCGAGTTGATGTAAATTTTAATTGGCTTTTCGGGGTCGTCTGATTGCAAGAACAGCAGTTCGGCAACTATAAGTTCCGTCACAGCAGGTACCAGCGGCATTCCGAGATAGACAATTCGCTCCTTCAACAAAAGAGACGGTAAATCTGGTGGCGGTGTGCGGTAAGAGTTATCGCCGTAATAAGGGGCTTGCACAGCCTTGATGGGGTAAGAATCCATAGCAACTGTTGCCTGAGATAATGCCGTTAACTGTAATACATCCTAACGCACGTCTCAGGTCAACAGGAGGTGTGGATTTCTCGATAATCTCGCTAATCTCTCGTTAATCTATATATAGTCCTTGGTTATTTAGTTTATTGTTGTTGGTTTTTTCAAAAAACAGAACTCTAGTACTGATATTTACTATTATTTACTAGTTACTAAGTATTAACCATTAACTGTTGACTATCAACCATTGGCTATAAAAGAAACCGGGTTTCTATACAAAATTGTTATTCATATTACAAGTTATCAACTCAGAAACCCGGTTTCTAAGTCTTGTTCTAACTTTTCCGTAGCAATTACACTGGCTACTGAAGTTAATTATAAACACGTGTCGCCGGGATAAAACGATTTATGAAGGTTAGCTTGCAGCCTGCTCTAAATGATGGCAACTTAGATGGGAGCCAGCCGAATAGTCAACGACAGTTGGCGATATCGATTTCAGCCGTTGCGGATAGTCTTAACCGCAATGTACCGTTGAATTTATGCCTAATTCTTGACCATAGTGGTTCGATGAGTGGGCGCCCGTTAGAAACTGTTAAAAAGGCGGCTTGCCGTATTGTTGACAGATTAAATCCTGGTGATCGCCTCAGCGTTGTTGTTTTTGACCACCGTGCCAAGGTTTTGGTATCCAACCAAACAGTAGAAGACCCAGAACGCATCAAACAACAAATTAATAAACTTTCTGCTGACGGGGGTACTGCCATTGATGAAGGTTTACAATTAGGTATCAAGGAACTAACCAAAGGTAACAAAGATTCGATATCGCAAGCCTTTTTGTTAACCGACGGTGAAAACGAACACGGTAGTAATAAGCGCTGTTTAGAATTTTCAAAGTTAGCTGCTAGCTACAATTTGACTTTGAATACTTTAGGTTTTGGCGATAACTGGAACCAAGATGTTCTCGAACAGATTGCTGATGCTGGTGGTGGCTCTTTATCTCACATTCAACAACCGGATGAAGCGGAAGCCAAATTTAGCCAGCTATTTACCCGCATTCAAACGGTGAGTTTAACAAATGCTTATTTGTTATTCTCGCTAGTTCCAAAAGTACGGTTAGCCGAACTTAAGCCTGTTGCACAAGTGGCGCCGGAAACAATCGAGCTACCCGTACAACAAGACCCTGATGGGCGAATATCTGTACGCATAGGCGATTTGATGCGTGATGTCGAACGGGTAATTTTAGCAAACTTGTATATTTCGCAACTGCCACTTGGTAGGCAACCAATCGCGCAACTACAAGTACGTTATGATGACCCAAGCCAAAATCTAACAGGAATACTATCAGAAATATTCTTCGTAGAGGCAAATGTAACAGGACAATATCAATCAGTAGTTGACGCGAACGTACAACAGCATGTTTTGGCACTAGCAAAATATCGACAAACCCAGCTTGCAGAAACAAAACTACAAATGGGTGATAGAGCAGGCGCCGCAACAATGTTACAAACCGCAGCAAAAACCGCTCTGCAAATGGGCGATATGAGTGCCGCAACAGTGTTACAAACTTCTGCCACCCAACTACAAGCAGGACAAGACCTATCAGAAGCTGACCGCAAAAAAACCAGGATTGTATCAAAAACCATATTACAAGATTCTTAATATTATGTAGAAACGTGATATATCACGTCTCTACATAATTTATATTTCAATGCGTAAATCCTAATCATGAAACCCATTAAAATTCATCATGCCGCAATCATCTGTTCAAACTATGAGCTATCCAAAAAATTCTACGTCGAAACCCTAGGCTTCAAAATTATTCAAGAAACATATCGGGCGCCGCGTAACTCCTATAAATTAGACTTACAAGTTGGAGAAAATCAAATAGAATTATTCTCATTCCCAAACCCACCACAACGAGTCAATAAACCCGAAGCATGTGGTTTAAGACATTTAGCATTCGAGGTTGAGAATATAGAAGAAACAGTTTCGTATTTACAATCTCAAGGTGTCGAAGTTGAAAGTATTAGAGTAGATGATATTACAGATAAAAAATATACCTTTTTCCAAGACCCCGACGGCTTGCCATTAGAAATATATGAAACGTAAAAGCTCGTTGTAAGCACTTCAGTGCTTCACAATATAAGCACTGAAGTGCTTACAACGAACGTAATTTAAAGACGTAATTTAAAGACGTAATTTAAAGACGTAATTTAAAGACGTAATTTAAAGACCTAATGTTCTACCAGGAAAACCCGCAACATCAAAGTAACGAGTTTTACCGACGGTTTGATATTTTAAAACAGTCTTCAACCCGTTCTCAGCAGGCTTCGATTCCATAGTAAAAGATTTGGCGCCCACTGTATCTGGTTGACCCACCAATGCCTCATTCATCACTCTTCCCGTTAATCTTCCCAAAGGTTTAAGCTGTAAATTTAAAACTTTAGCAATAGTACGTGGTACATCTGCATTACTTACAGGCGCAAAGTCTTTAAATCCTTTTTTAAAGTCAGGACCAATGGCGCCCATCATATTGTAAGTGTCCGCGCGGCTAAAACTACCGTGCATTCCTTGCCCTTGTTGCAATTTTGTATCAGAAACTTCTGCACCACATGCTGTAGGAGTTCCGCATCCTGTATCAAACGAACGGAAGTTTATTAGCATTGAGGGTTTGGGTGTACGCGCGTTGCCTCTAAGCCCAATATTCTCTAATGATAATGTGCCAGGTATCTTGCCCAAATCATTATTGACGAAAACACCGCTAACATAATCCTGTTTGAACAGTGAAGTGACTATTTTTTGCGCTAAATCTTTTTGCAAAGCTTTATTTGGTAGATATACCAAATCTGAACCACCGTTTGCTGCCACAATCACATCAGGTTTATTTGGGTCTTTACCAAGAATATGATTTCGGGTATTTTGACCTTTAGTTGGGTCTACAGAAGCATTTTTTTTATCTGGGTCAAATAAAGGTAGTCCCAGATCCTTTGCTAAATCAATTGCTACAAAACCAGATGGTAAAAACCCTTTTGGAACATCAGGATAATTAAGAGTCGCTGCATAACTCGTTTTACTTTCTCTACTAATCGTCGAAAACCCGTGGTCGGCAGTAATAAATATATTTGTAGTCTCTTCTAATCCTAACTCTTTGAGGGCGCCTCGAATTTGCGCCAAGTTTTTATCTACATTTTGACGTGCTGCTTGAGATGTCGGACCATTAATACCTGGTACTAGCTTGTTAAGACTATCACCATGATTGTGCTGCGTACCGTCAGGGTCGCGCGACCAATACACCATTACAAAAGGCTTTTGGCGCTGTTGAAAAAGCGGTAAAATCACTTTAGTTGTTACATCAGCAAAATATTGCTGCTGAGTTACATTTGCACTTGTAGTTCCTGGGGTTTTATAATCACCGCTTTTCCCGTTCTCACCCCGTTCTGGTGTTTCTTTCGGTAAAGAGTTTTTATCGAGTAAGCTGATTACATCTTGATTCAGGGCAACACCTTCTTTTGTACCTGTATCATCATCAAAAATAATCGTTGGTTCACCTTGCTGTAAGGTAATGTCTTGAATCAGTACAGGCCCAATTTTACCAACTGCTGCCGTACTAAACCCTGCTTTACGCGCAGTGAAGAGTAAACTTTGCTCATTTAAGAAATTGGCGCCAAATTGTTTGTTAACTTCTTTGAGAACGACATTGTTCTCTAAGTACGGAACAAAGCTATTTTTAGCACTTTTAACTGGAGTATTAACTTTTATTGTATTGCTAAAGTCGCCAGTATCGCCAAGAAAATGCCCAGTTGCAATTGCAGAAGCATTTGAAGTAGTAAAAGTTGGAAATAAAGAATGACTGTTAAGAAAAGTTACGCCATCAGAACGAATCTCATTTAAATTTGGAGTATCGGTAGAATTTACCCAATCAGGACGCAAACCATCAGCAACGAAAATAATTGCATTATGCTGCTTGGCTTTTTGAGCTACTTGTTGATTACTTTGTTGAGGCTGTCGTGTACAAGCTATAGTTATAGTAACAACACAAAGCGCAAGGTAGATGAAACGCTGCAAATATTTACCAATTTTCATACTGTGGTAGATTATCAAATATCAAAATTGTATTACTTGAAATTCATTTTGGGATTATTGCAGGGTTAATTTATTAATAATACTTTCTTAATCTCATAATCGTCCTTGTAGCATTGCCCACCTTACTTGGTAGCTAAACTACACAGTACTTCTACTAATTTCTCAATATGAACATTCTCATGAGTTGCCATTAGTGTAATGCGAATGCGACTTGTAGGTACTGTAGGGGGACGAATGGCAGGAGCAAAAACACCAGCATCCTTTAACCGTTTGCCTGCTTTTAAAGCATCAGCAGCATTTGCTAGTTGGAAACATAATATAGGTGAAGATGAAGGTAATATTTTTAACTCAGGTAAATGCTTTTGTAACAATTCTCTCAAGTATTCTACGTTGTGCCATAGTTGCATCCTACGTTGTGGTTCACTACTTACTATTTCTATTGCTGTGAGTGCAGATGCTGTATCAGCAGGAGAAAGTGCGGTTGTGTAAATCCAACTCGGCGCCCGATTCCGAAGATAATCTATTAAAGTGGCACTTCCTGTAATATATCCTCCCAAACTACCCAAAGCTTTACTAAGAGTTCCCATTTGTATTAACTCTCTACCTGTACATCCAAAATGTTCAACGCATCCGGCGCCATTTTTGCCTAGCACACCAGTACCATGTGCTTCATCGACTAGCAGCATACAATTAAACTCTTCTGCTAAATCTAATAATTCGGGTAAAGGACATAAATCACCGTCCATACTAAAAACGCTATCGGTAATAATTAAACAGCGACGATAATTTTTGCGTTGGGAGTGGAGCTGGTTTTTTAAAACTTCAGTATTACAGTGCGGATACTCGGTAATATTTGCACCACTTAGAATTGCGCCATTTTTGAGACTGGAATGATTATATTGGTCAGATAATACCAAATCACGTTTACCAACTAATGCTGTAATGGCGCCAATATTGGCAAGATAACCGGAACTAAAAACAATAGCGTCTTGAGTTTGTTTGAGAGATGCTATTGCCCGTTCCAACTGTTGGTGTAATGACCGTTGTCCAGTAAGTAACCGTGAACCAGTAGAACCTGTGCCAAATTCTTTAACTGCGTTTACTGCTGCGGTAATTAAACGCTCATCACCTGCCAAACCTAAATAATCATTACTAGCAAAATTTATGCAGGACTCACCCTCCAAAACAACAACAGCGCCAGAGCCACCATTAATCGTTTGTGTTGAACGATACCAGTTAGCTTTTTTGATTGTTTGTAACGATTCATTTATCCAAGTGTATGCGGACATGGGGATATTGTAGAGGCGCGATACCGTAGGGGCGGGTTAACGAAAAATCCAAAACATCTTTAAGATACCTCTAAACCCGCCCTCTAAACCCGCCCCCAGATGTCCAAAATTTTAACAGGCGAAATTCAACCACAAAGAGATTTAGAGTTTTAAAGTAGAAAATATATCAAAAATATACAATTAGTTACGCTGCGAAAGTTCAATGAGTAGATGACCCACAATAATCATGAATTCAAAATTACTACACTTCTGTACTACTTAGATGCGCGATAGCTTGGCGTATCCAATCTTCTACAAAAGCATCTTTAGGAAGCCCAATATCTTCACTAACGAAGTGTAAAGCGTGACTTACCTCACCTGCTGTATAACCAAGCGCGAGTAATGTACTTTGTACTTCTTCAAGAATACTTGGCGCTGGACCATCGGTAGCAACGAAAAAACCAGCAGTTTTACGCCACTCAATGAGCTTGCTTTTTAGCTCTAAACAAATCCGTTCAGCCGTTTTCTTCCCAACTCCAGGCGCCTGAATAATTAATTGTACATTCGCTGTAACAATTGCTTGCACTAATTCCGGTACTTCGAGAGTATCGAGTAATGCAATAGCTAATGCGGCGCCAATACCACTTACACCTAACAAATGGCGAAATAAATCGCGTTCTGCTGGTGAACCGAAACCGTAAAGCAAAGGAACTTCTTCACGGACTTGGTAATGAGTAAAAATCTGAACACTCTCACCCGAACCTGGCAATTGTTTCGCCAGCTTTCCGGGAATTTGCAAGTCGTACCCCATATAATTCACTTCCAAAGTGAGAATATGGCGATTACCACTGCTTTGAATATTCGCAACGAGACCTTTAAGATAACTAATCATTCTACGAAACCAAAATGTTTCAAACCTTCAATAATTCCGCCTGCACAATCATTTGAAGCCAGGTAATGATAATCCGCGCGATTTTGACTGTACCACTCTAGTAATTCTGGTCGTGCATTTCCTACAAGAATTCCTCGTTCCTCTCCAGTCGCAAATAATGATATATCGTTACCTGAATCTCCACAAACAACCGTTTGTTCAGCTACAAAATTCCACTTTTGACGTAGAAATTGCACTGCCTGACCTTTATCGCTGTCGCGGGGCACAATGTCAAGGTCAATCCCACTACTATAGATTAACTTTATATTTAAAGCACATTTTTGTAACTTTGACTCAAGTTGCAGCAAAATTTTTTCTGATAGCTCCTCTTTCAAAAAGAAACTTACCTTAAATGGACGCTGTTCTGTTTCTGGTTGTGGAACTAACTCCGGAAATTGTGATGTCACTTCGATAACAGCTTCCTTATTCCACCCATGTGAAAGCTTCTGTGACCAAGATGCATCAGGGGTTTCGCTATCATCAAAATAGATTTCTGTTCCTACAGATACAACCAATGCATCAGGGTCTATTAAGTTTTTCTCTTCTTTGATCTCTCTATATAGTACGGGTGAACGACCAGTTGCATAAACAATTTTACTACCATAATTTTGTCTATGCTCAGTTAGCATTTGGTTCAATAGTACTAACTGGTCATCGGCGCCCACGAGGGTGTTATCAAGGTCAGTGACAAACAAAAAGGGTTTCATCGGAGTAAGGGGTAAGAAAAATTTGGGGTAGGCAGCAAATATTTGAATTACCCAATAGTTAATAGGTAAAACTCGTCCCAACAAGAGTTGAGTATTATTAGTAACTTGCTTTGCGAAAAAAGTCTATAGGCAATGCTATACGATTTTGGTAGCAATTTTGTAACAATAAATGTATGATACGTATAATAAAAGGCACAACACATTGTCGCGCCCTTGTAAATACTCTTCACGAAATATCTTTCATGTCGGTTGGATGTAGGTTAAATGGAGGAACTCCACCCAACATATTGATGATGAAATTGGACGGAACCCAACCCCCCTTATTAAGGGGGGCTTTAAACCCTTCTTTTTCCCCCCTTATTAAGGGGGGCTAGGGGGGATTAATTATGCTACAAAAAGTCTAATTAAGTACTATTAATAGTAGTGCTTTCAATGCAATGGCGCCTCCAGATTTGTTAACCAATGGTTATCAAAATCTAAGTAAACTTGTAATTTTTATAACTGCGTTACCAGGTATTTAATATAGAATTGATAAATTCGGAAAATTTTCAGGAAGTTCAAACTCAAAATTTCCCTCAGTATCTATAGGTAAACAATTCCACTTCCTTGAGCCGACTCTCCGCACTAAAGTGACGGAGAATAAGAGCGAAACCACAGGATTATTGCTAACCCCATTTTTTTCTAGCTTTTTGCCCTTCGTATATTTTCTAAACAATCTTCAAGTACATCATCTTGATTATCACTATATATTTCTCCAATTGTTTGGGCAACTTCATAACTAATTACTTTCTCTTTATCATTCCAAGAAATTGGACAATCATCAAATCAATCATTTTGTGATTCAACTTGACATTTCATTCATCCTTGATTATTTTTGACTAGTAAAGTTTTATTGTTTAAGTAATATCACGTAGAGATGAATAGTCAAGATTATTTTAATGATGAGCTTCTAGAAAAAAGAGTTGATAAATTTTATGGATATGGTAATTACCAAGGAAATTATTGGTTTATCGGTATGGAAGAAGCAGGAGGAGACTTTAAAGAAAATAACAACAGAATAAATGTATGGTCAAATAGAGGCGAACTGGAATTAGAAGACCTTGTAGAATATCATATAGCTATAGGAGCAAGAGGACTTTTTCAACTAGGTGCAGCAATACAACCAACCTGGAATAAATTAATTCGTATTGTACTGAGTGCCAAAGGAATAAAAAATATTAATACAGAAGATGTTCGTAAATATCAGATATATGAATTAGGTAGAGCAAATCAAGAGACTTGTTTACTAGAGTTATTGCCTTTACCATCACCATCTCTCGCTGATTGGACATATAGTCAACATTCTTTAATACCTTTTTTATCAAATAGAAATGATTATGAAAATCATTGTGTTGAGAAGCGAATAAACTATATTAGTAATAAAATAAAAGAATGTCAACCTTCTTCAGTTGTCTTCTACGGTATAAGATATGAATACTCTTGGATAAAAATAGCAGATGTTGAGTTTTTACCAACCTCAGAAGGTTTCTTAATTGGTAGAAGTAATCAGACTGTATTTACGATAGTTAAACATCCTACAGCTTTTGGTGTAACCAATGAATACTTCCATAATATCGGTAAATCAATTGCTGCAAGTCCCTAAGTTAAACTTAAGCAGCTAAAAACATCTGCTACTGTCAACTGCCAATTACCCAAAATATCTAATACGGGTAAAATATCTTGTTTTTCTTTGATGTCAGGAAATTGATTTGGTTGAAACACCATTATTGATTCATCGTCACAGTCCATCAACCAACCTAGTTTTGCTCCGTTTCGTATCGCAAATGTGATTTTACGAATGACTTTATTCGGAGATTGTTCAGGAGAGAGAATTTCAATTATCCAGTCAGGATGAATATCAAATCTATTGGAAATTTGTCCATTCGCATCAAGAGGAATTCTTTGCCATTCAAATACAGCAATATCTGGCACTATAGATTTACCGCCAAAATTACAGCGCAGTTCAGTAAACACTACAGCTAATTTTTTAGTTTCTCCAACGTCATTAATAACAGATGATAAACGTGTTTGAACTCGACTATGTTTTCCTTGTGGCATAGGTTTTTGGTAGATTATCCCATCAATATATTCGCTTGCAGGTTTTGTTTCTGGCAGCTTTAAGAATTCTTCCAGGGTTAATACAGAGGTTGGGTCAATAGATAATGTCATAAAATATGACTCCTTAAAATTTTATTGGTTACTTGGGTTATTCAGATGACTCATCTTGTAACGTTTCTACAAGTATATCTACTTGTTCCTGTTTTGCTTGTAAAAAACTATCGCACTCTTTTATATATTGTACCGCAGTAGCAAACTGTTCAAAAACTTCTGCTAAATCAAGTTCCCCCGCTTCAATTTTGGAAATAATACTATCAATTTCGGCAACTTTCGCTTCATAGCTAAACTCATCATTCGTTATTTTCTTACCCTTAATCATTTTATTTTTTGTGTCCTTTGTGTCTTTGTGGTTAAATAATCTTCTTAAAATACAATATAAAATATTTTAATTATAATCTGACTTTTGAATAAACATGAATATTAGAGATGCTACCCTGCGGGAAAACTACCCTTCGGGAAAACTTCGTTTACGTTAACGTTCGCGACTCATGACATAATAAGTTAAGATTCTTCTTTTACTTGTATTACTTTTACTTTTACCTTACCTTCAGCTAATAGTACAAATAACTCGTCTCCTATATTTAAGTCGCTTGCGGTACGCGCGATTTCTCCATTTTCTTTTCTGACCACTGCATAACCACGCTGTAATACTTTGTTTGGGTCAAGAGTTTGCAGCTTTTGGCGTAACATTTCTACATGTTGCTTTTCGGAAATTAATTTTTGTGATGTGGTTTGTAATAGTTTTTCTTTACGCCAATTTAAGGCTTCAATTCTTTGTTTAACTTGTTTATCTAAACTTAGTCTTTGTAGACGGTTTCGCATTTTTTGCAGTTTGTTTGCTGCTGTTTCATATACATAGTTAACTACTGCTATTAATTCTTCAATGCGGTCTTGATGTTGATTATATAAGTCTTCTAAAGATGGTACTACACGTTCTGCGGCTGCGGTGGGAGTGTGGACGCGCAAATCTGCTGCTAAATCAGCTAATGATTCATCTCGTTGGTGTCCTATTCCTGTAATTACTGGAATTGTACAATTTGCTACTGCCATTACTACCCGTTCGTCATCAAAACAAGCTAGTTCCTCAACGGCGCCACCACCACGTGCTAATATTAGTACTTCTGCACGTCCGTCTTTTTCGACTCGACGAATTGCCTTAACTATAGAAGCAGGCGCCTCATCCCCTTGTACAATTGCAGGGGAAAATAAAACGTGTAAACCAGGGTAACGACTTCGCAAAGTTTTTTGAATGTCTCCCCATGCTGCTGCTGTGGGAGAGGAGACAACGGCAACTGTTTTTGGATGCACTGGAATATTTCGCTTGCGGTCAGAGTCGAATAATCCTTCTGCTGCTAAACGATTTTTTAACTGTTTGTATCGAATCGCTTGTAACCCTTCACCAGCAGGTATTACTTGCCAAACTTGGAGTTGGTATTCTCCGCGTGTTGGATATAAACGAATGCTGCCTAAAATTATTACTTGTTGTCCAGGTGTGGGTATTTGTGCTAGTTTTACGACTTGAGTTTTCCATGTTACGCATTTTATTGAGGCGCCGCCACCTGGGTCAGTTAGCGTAAAAAATAACCCAACACGGTGATTGTTTGCGCTGGAAACTTCGCCAACTACCCAAATTTGACGAAGGATTTCATTTTCTTCGAGAAGTACCTGGATATATTCGGTTAGACCTGCCACTGATACTGCTGTTTCAGATGTAAAGGTGTTTGACATGAAATAGTGATGTGAGTGCTACTACAAGCATATATATATTTTAGGCGCCAACAAAGCTATGAGAATTTTTGATAACCATTGGTTATCAAAATCTTGGCGATGGGTGATTGTACTACACTTAGTAGCTATGCTGGCAACGGATATAACGGATGTAACGGATAGCTGATTCAATTAACTAGACTTTGTTTGATCACGAATTACTCATCCGTTACATCCGCTCACCATCCGTTGCCAATGTGTACTTTTGTTAAGAAATTTGTGATGGTGCGCTCTGGCACTAGACCCTAAATAATATTTTTAATTTTGCTAGGCATCACGCACCCTACGTTTAATTTTAGGGGTCAATTATTGCGTGTTATTACGTATTTAAAATGTACTTTTTGTGTTTTGTTTGTGGATGGTGAGTAAGCACTACCTACATCTGACTAAAATCGCGTTAGGATATTGTCACAATTTTGTAAAGCATATTCCATTTTGCATTTTTCTGGCGTAAGATAGTATAAATGTTCCGCGTAGAGAAACGGTCGCCAGAATAACACGTTAAATTAACACAAAATCTAAGCAATAGTTTTTTACTAAGATAGAGGCTCTAATGGCAGCAGCAGATAAAGAAAAAGACAACAGCACAGGCAAGCAAAAGGCTCTCAATATGGTTCTTAGCCAGATTGAGAAGACCTTTGGAAAAGGCACAATAATGCGTCTGGGTGATGCCAACCGAATGAAGGTTGAAACGATTTCTAGCGGTGCCTTAACTTTGGATTTGGCGTTGGGTGGTGGTTTACCCAAGGGTCGGGTTATCGAAATCTATGGACCAGAAAGTTCGGGTAAAACAACAGTAGCTCTACACGCGGTTGCGGAAGTTCAGAAAGAAGGTGGCATTGCTGCTTACGTCGATGCTGAACACGCACTTGACCCTGCTTACTCAGCAGCATTAGGTGTAGATATCGAAAATCTGTTGATTTCTCAGCCTGATACTGGTGAAGCAGCGTTAGAAATCGTTGACCAGTTAGTTCGTTCGGCAGCGGTAGACATTGTTGTTATTGACTCGGTAGCAGCACTCGTACCACGTGCAGAAATTGAAGGTGAAATGGGTGATGCTCACGTTGGTTTACAAGCACGCTTGATGAGCCAAGCTCTACGTAAAATCACTGGTAACATTGGCAAATCTGGTTGTACTGTAATTTTCATTAACCAGTTGCGTCAAAAAATTGGTGTTAGTTACGGCAACCCTGAAACAACCACTGGTGGTAATGCATTGAAGTATTATGCATCGGTACGTTTAGATATTCGTCGGATTCAAACCTTGAAGAAAGGTGCTGAAGAGTTTGGTAACAGAGTTAAAGTCAAAGTTGCCAAAAACAAAGTGGCACCTCCTTTCAGAATTGCCGAATTTGACATTATCTTTGGTAAAGGTATTTCAACTATTGGTTGTTTAGTAGACTTAGCTGAAGAAACTGGTATCTTGACTCGTAAAGGCGCCTGGTACAGCTACAACGGTGAAAATATCTCCCAAGGTCGCGATAATGCGATTAAATACATGGAAGAAAAACCCGAAGTCAGCGAACAACTCAAGAAACTGGTCAAAGAAAAACTCGAAAAAGGCGCCGTTGTCTCTGCTAACTCAGTTCGCAAAACTGCCGAAGACGAGTTAGAAGAAGAAGAAGAGTTGGAAGAGCCAGAAGAGTAGAAAGTGCTGAGTGTTGAGTGCTGAGTGCTGAGTGCTGAGTGCGCTCGTGTAAGATTCCTGATTTTTATTTTAAAATTGGGAATCTGACACTTATTGGCTTTTCTCTTTGGACTCCGCTTTACTTTCTACATTACAAAAAGCTAAAGTTATCCAGCCCGCAATTAAAGCGGCGCCGCCTAGGGGTGTTATCATTCCTAGGCTGACTGCATTTGTTAAACTGAGAGCATATAAACTTCCTGAAAATAATAATATTCCTGTAATAAACAGGCAACCACTTACAATAAGGCTTTTGTTATGTTGAAAATTATTGTTCAGTAATATGGCAACGCCTAGCAGTGCCAACGCATGATACATTTGGTAACGAGTACCAACTTCAAAAATTTCTAACGCGCGCTCACTTAGTTGTCCTCGCAGTGAATGTGTACCAAAGGCGCCTGCTGCAACTCCAGAGGCGCCTAGTAATGCTGCAGTAGTTAAAAATATTTGTTTCATAAATGTATATTGCCCACACTGTAAGGTAAGCCAAAGCTTACCCCACTCTTAAATATCAAAAAGGTAAGACACAGAACCTTCTTCACTAATCTTAAAATTGGCGTTAAATTCTTTGGCTCTATTGTCTAAATAATCTTTTGCAGTCGCTGGAGGTAGTTGTGACTGCATGGCAAACCCTAAAAGTGTAACTCTACCGTGGTTTTCTTGCACCATACGGTAAAAAATATACTGTAAACGCTCGGCCGTTTGCTGCTGAAGCGCTTTTTTCTCATCTTTGTTACGTCGGTATAAAGAAAGCGCTAACCATCCACCCAATACTGAACTAGGAATCCCAAATACAATTCCGGCAACTGCGGAACTACTGTCTACTAGCGCGTAGTTACTAGTATTGGGAAGTTCATAAACAGGATTATTATCATTGATGGGCGCAAATACTGGTTGCTCCGTACTTTTTTTTTGTAGTATCCCTGTAGCCGATATCGATAGGAACATAAGTCCAAGCGTGAGTAGCCAAAATGAAGCCAATTTTTCAGCAGTCTTCATGAAAACCTCCTGAGTTTGGAAACCCCTATCTTCAGATAGGGGAGGAAAAAAGAATTAAGCGGATTTATCCGCAGTAACAATTCGCCACGAACTGTAGGCTTTAAACTTGCAATCAGAAGGTAGAGCATTTTGGGTTAATCTCTTTCCTGTTGCAAAACTGTTTAAGCTAATTGTTTTTCTTTGTGGGTCTTTTTTAGTTGGTGATTCTAGCCACCCACCGACATAGCAGAAGCCATATTTTTTGTGTTTCACAATCGAGCCACGCTTAAACCCGGCACTAATTGTTCCACCGTAACGCGGTCTAATATGTCCTTCCTGATGTTGCAATCTGTGTAGCTGCCTGCGATGAAACTCAAGCGGAATTACTTCTATTAATTCGGTATTGTCTGGTTTGTCGTGCCCTTCTGTGTACAGGAACGCTAATACCCAAGAATCAACACAGTGGGCATCAAACTTGTTAGATAACTTGTTTTTTGACTTCTTTAATCCTAAAGATTGACGCAATTCGTAAGTCTCATTCCCTGTTTTAGTTTCTAACCGAGCTAGTTGTTCTAACTGAGAATAAAACCAATTTTTACCGACTTCTAAGGGACTAAATGATTTGTTCCATTTTTTAGCTCCTTTCCACGTTTTAGCTTTCACATCTTCAACAACAAACACGGTAACCCTGAACATAGATGTTAACCATTTGCAAATACGTAACTTCCACTGCCACCTAGCTTTTGTTGATGGTGTAAGTCTTGGCTTATTCCTCAATCTGTTTTTACGATTTTGGCGACATGGAGTGTTACGAAATCTTCTGCTGGAGCGCATATTACGGCGTGTTTTTACATGGTCTTTTACCCAGTCAACAGCATGAGTTTGCACGTTAAGGTATGTATGAGCTTTTGACTTTACCGTGAACCCTTCTCTTTTGCTGCCTGGGTCTACCCCAATTGCAATTGGTTGATAGTTTCTGTTACTTGGTTCCACATTTAGTCGAACACAAAATACTCCCTTGCGAAAGAATGGTGTAGCTTTTTTCTGTTTAATCCAACGTCTTGCCCTACTTGGAGTAGTCGGCATTAACGGACGTTGATTTGAATCTACTACTGGTACAAACATTTACAATAAGTCTCCTACAAGTAGAAGTGTATATATCCCTTCGCTACTGGAACCAGAGAGATTAAAGACTAGGGAGGCATCCTTAACATCTTGCGGGCTACCACGCCCAGGTACTCAGTCTGAGTTGTTAACTCATAAGCTAGACACGTTTTTAACTTGAAGAGCGGGATTTGGTTAATCTCCCTATTTCAAGCCCTTAACTTCAGTTAGGGGTCAGTGACAATTATGTTTCAGATGTGAAGCATCATGTGCGATTCTAACTTCACTTTCATTAATCTTCCACTAATTCTTATTAATAGGGTAAGGGGAAACACGTGGAAGCCTTTCCCCTTTTACCTTATTCACTAAATATGGAAGTGATAGTATATACCGCCTTGTTTGCCGTGGTCGAAGGTCGCATTAAACTCTTTTGCTTGTTTATCGAGGTACTGCTTTGCTTCTGTGCCAGTAATATTTGCTTCTTTGGCAAACTTTAGTACGGAGATGCGCCCTTCTCCAAGCTCTACCAAATCATAAAAAGTTGACTGGAGGTGTTGAGATAACAGTTTACGATTTTGGCGCCGTGACCCCAAAATTAACCATCCTCCACCTGTAACCAACGGAACACCTAAACTAATACAAGCAATTGCAGAATCTCTTGCGTCACGGTTTTGTAAAGAATTATTATCTTTATCTTGCAATGAAGCTAAAGCTGATACTGAAAGCATGAGAAATACAAATCCAAGCGAGAGCATCGAACCAGTAGCAAATTTGGTGAGGAGTTTCATACGCAGCGAAGATTATGTGTGTATCTTGCCGCGATTTTAACTTTACTTATCGTGTAGCTTCCAGTAGTCGTGAAAAGTAAAATCGAGTCTTTGTCATAGATGAACGCTTAACTGTAAAACCGTTCGCGCTCAATACCTTGACTACATCCGCTTCCCTGTGAAGGTAGGCTCTTGTTGCTTTGCTGGCGCCTGGAAAAAAACTACCTATTTTCTTCAACAAACTTAATGCAAAAGTTTTTGGAGCAAAACTTAGTATAATTCGTGACTCAGCAAGCGAACACAAATGCGATATCATTGTTGATGCTTCATTTACTGGGTAGTGAATAAGAACATCAAGACAAATCACGGTGTGGTATTTGCCGCTTAAAGCAGCTAAATCTTGCACATCGAAACTAGGATTATCATTATTGCCAAAAATGCTTGCCGCGCGTTCCTTGGCTTCCCCTACCATCATCTCAGAAATATCGCTGGCATAGACTTTGGCGCCAGATTCGGCGAGTGGGATACTGAGACTACCAACACCGCACCCAGCATCGCAAATGGAAAGTTGAGCCAAATTACCATCAGCTTGAAGCCAGTTGATGACTTTATCGACTGTTTGCTGGTGTCCGTTGCGAATATCAAGCTGGACTTTATTGACTTCGCCATCACCGTAAATACGCTTCCAGCGGTCGAAACCTGTGGAATTGAAATAATCTTTAACAATCGTTTTATCGTCAGCTACGTTCATATAAGTAAATAAATCAACCCTTCTCAATCGTTTAGAGTAGCAGGAGAAGGGTTAGCAGAGGAAGAGATAGAACTAATGTATGCCCAAAAAACATGAAGCAGCAGTTGGGGAACAATATTAGGTCATTTGTGGTTGAATAAGTATGTCTATATTTGTTTTAATTTGTTTCGGAAGGATGTATTAAGCAACTGAAACTAGTAGTTAACAGGTGTTTAACAATTTTGGAAAAACTCGATTCGGTAAACTTTTGACTAGCTTTTATCTTAAAGAGTTTACTATCCTCATTTAAATAGATATATAAATTTATACCAAGGCGTAGGTCGATATGGAAAGTGTAAATTCTTCACAGAAAACCCAGCAGATAGAACCAATCGATGATTCGGTCAATCTGAATGATGAACATCAAGTGGATGATATGGGTAATATTACTGCTATTACTCCTATCTCTGAATCAATCGAAGAAAGAGAAGAAAGGGAAAGACGCAGGTCAAAAAGGCGCCGACTATTGCCTAAAGTAATTGTTGGTGTATTGCTGGGGGCAGGAGTAGCAGCAGCAAGCGTTTATTACTATCGGTGGACACAGTTCAACAGATTCCACCTTACAACTGATGTTGCTTACACAAGTGCAGATATTTACCCAGTTACATCTCGCGTAGGTGGGATAGTAACTGAAGTCTCGGTAAAACAAAATCAACCTGTCAACGCAGGAACTACTTTGGTTAAACTTGACCCACGTGAGTATCAAGTTGGTTTGGCACAAGCAAAAGCTGCGCTTGATGTGGCAAAGCAACAAGCCGAAGTCGCGCGAGAAAATATTAATAACGTTCCACCAACGATTGTACCCCAGCCACTTAACATCGCTCCAAACAATCCCAACCAACCAAGGCTAGTTCTTCCTAAACCACCAGAAACTTTTAATAGACAAGTCGAAGTCAACCGTCAGCAATACAAAGCTGCATTGGCAACAGTCACACAAAGACAAGCAGAAGTTAAACAAGCTGAACTAAAGCTATCTTACGCCACTGTCAACGCGCTGGTTCCTGGTGCAATTGGAAACACTAATATCCGTGTTGGTCAACAAGTACAACCCGGACAAACTCTTGTCGAGATAGTACAGCCTAATCGTTGGGTGGTTGCTAACTTCAAAGAAAACCAGTTAGAAAGAATACAGCCTGGACAAAAAGCTGAAATTAAAATAGCTGCTTTTCCAAGTCGTAAATTTACAGGTAAAGTTGAAAGTGTATCTTCAACGCCAACAAACGTTGTCACTTCTCCTTCCCCTGACGCTACAAATAATAATTTGGGCAATATTCAATCTAATGGGCTTCGTCGCATTGCCGCTAAAATTACATTCGACCCTGATAGCATTAAAGGTTTTGAATCGAAAATTGCTCCCGGAATGTCTGCTGATGTCATAATTAGTACACGCAAATAATCCCCCCTAGCCCCCCGCGTGGAAGGGGGGAACAGGAGTAAGTTTAAAGCCCCCCCTTCCACGCGGGGGGGTTGGGGGGATCAACAAACCTTTGCCAACTTACCTCGCTGCTTTCTTCATCAATATGCCAGCGTAAAAGGTTATTAACAGTAGCACCAGATATAGTACTATCTAAGCCAATTGCTTGACGCGGCGCCGTTGTTGCGAGATTAATTGCTGTCTTAACATTACAAATACCCCACTTGACTAAGTTTTGCACCCCTACTAATAACGGCAGTGTTGTTCCTGAAAGTGTTCCGTCAGGTAGTTTTGCTGTACCATTTTTGACTTCTATTTCGCGACTATCCCACGGGTAAGTACCATCGGGAAATCCTAAAGGCGCCAATGCATCGCTAACTAAAAATAGGCCCAAGTCATAATTACTTGCGCGTAAAAGTATATCTAGCATAATGGGTGAGACATGCTGACCATCAGCAATAAATCCACACATGACATTTTTATTAGTAATAGCTGCACCTAATAAACCAGGTTCGCGGTGATGTAAGGGTGGCATGGCGTTAAATGCATGTGTTACCATAGTGGCGCCGTATTCAAATGCTTGTTGTGCTTGCGAGTAAACTGCTTGTGAATGTCCAAGACTAACGGTAATATTTTGTGAACGTAGATATTTAATAACTTCCCCTGTTGGGTCTAGTTCAGGTGCTATCGTAATAACTTTTACTACGTGAGCATAATCACCTAAAACTCGCTTGACTTCATCGATAGCTAAGGGTAGTAAATATTCAGCAGGATGGGCGCCGCGTTTTTGGTGGTTTAGAAAGGGTCCTTCTAAATGCACACCCAGAATTTGAGCTTGTTGTGAAACAATGTTATTAGAACTTATATAATCAGCAATTACTGCTAACGCACGCTGGATATTTTCTACCGAAGTCGTTACTAAAGTAGGTAAAAAGCCATCTACACCGTTATTCCATAAGAATTGAGATATTTTTGTTAGTACATGAGCATTATCGGCACTTAAGTCAGGAAACGCTAAACATAAACCACCGTTAATTTGTAAATCTACACCACCCAGAGAAATCCAATCTTCTTTAACGTCCACTACTTGGAGATTATCTGGTGGTACCCGTTTGAAGATTGTACCCATTGGTAAAATCCTTTGAACTGTATCTTCGTTTATCAATAACATGTGTAAACCACTGTAACCAGGTACGCGCGCGTTGATAATATCTATAGGTGTAAACATAGCTTATATGGAAATATAGTTTTAACTATTACTGGCTTGATTTAAATACTATACCTAGGGATAAAGCAAGAATATGTCACCTCTTATTGGAATTATTATGGGCAGCGACTCTGACTTGCCTACTATGAAAGACGCTATTGCTATTTGTGAAGAGTTTGGGGTCGGTTGTGAGGTCGCTATTGTTAGCGCACATCGCACTCCTGAACGTATGTTTGAATATGCTAAGTCAGCACATGAACGCGGTATTAAGGTTATTATTGCTGGTGCTGGTGGCGCCGCGCATTTACCCGGAATGGTAGCATCGCTAACACCGCTACCTGTAATTGGTGTTCCGGTTTCTAGTCGTCATTTACAAGGTGTTGATTCTTTATACTCAATAGTGCAAATGCCAGCAGGTATACCTGTTGCTACTGTTGCTATTGGTAATGCTAAAAATGCTGGGTTACTAGCTGTACAAATTATTGCTACTTCTCAGCCAGAATTACTTATAAAAGTTCAAGAATATAGAAGTAGTTTAAAAGACTCAGTAATAGCAAAACAGTTCAAGTTGAATGAGGTCGGTTATAAGGATTATTTAGGTAATTTTATGGGTTAGATAAGGACTGAAGTCCTTAGTACGGGTAATTAAAATTAATAAATTAACAAGAACTTAATAAATGCTGACACTTTTACGTTCTGATAAAAGTACTAGTAGTTCGTGTCATTAATTTTGTGGTGTTGATTAGCAACGGATGAGAGCGGATGTAACGGATAAGTTATTGGTTACAAACGCTCATCTAATTATTAAAAATCAACCATCCGTTACATCCGTTTA
>NZ_RSCL01000007.1:219474-448135 GCF_003991905.1 Dulcicalothrix desertica PCC 7102
AAATTTCCTACTCCCCAAAACTTATGACATGGACCACTAGAACACCTGTAGACCTGTAGATATTGAAAGCTTAAAAAACCTGGTTTTGTTTCTATTTGACTCAAATTTACCTTTATCAGCTTAAATTCTGCGAATCGAACTGGGAATACTAGGTAGGTAGGACGATAGTTCGGGAATATAGTCGAAAAATGAATATAGCAAGTGTTTCTAGTTCAGAATCTTTTCAAAGCTGTTCTGGCACTGAGGTTAGTACCTCGCTGTCAGGTTCTGACCTAGAAAGCGTTATTAAAACTTTACATAAACTTTCGAGTTATGTTCAACTCGACCAATTGGTTGACTGTTTAGCTGAGGCAGTTGTTCAACATACAGGCGCCAACCGATGTATTTTACTATTGAACAATCCTGTTCAAGAATTACAAGTTGCTGGATTCTATCCACCACATCAAGCTGACTCTGATTTCAATAAAAATAATAAAATATTTCCTGCTGCTGTAATTAGCCAAGTTGAGTGTAATTTAAAATCTTTTGTTATCAATAATATTGATAGTGCTTTTTGTGATGATGCTTACTTTTCACAGTATAAAGCAAAGAGTTTTTTGTGTATACCTATAACTAATTTAACTAACTGCGGCGCCCTTGTTGGTGTTATTTATTTAGAAAGTGATTTAATAAATGTATTCACTAATACAATGATACAAATATTAAATATACTTTGCATTCAAGCTGCTATATTACTTCACAATGCTTATAAATTTCAACAGTTAGAAGAATCGTTACAAGATTTACAGCAAGTTCAGTCACAATTACTCGAACGTACAAAACAACTGCGAATTAGTGAAGCACGGTTTCAACGTGTTGCCGATAATATACCTGGAGTAATTTATCAATTTCGTCGTGAGCAAGATGGTTTTGTGTCTCTTCCTTATGTGAGTTCGGGATGTCGTGAGTTATTTGAAACAACTCCCGAAGAAGCAGTACAAGATGCACTATTATTGTTTCCTAGGCTGCATCCAGATGACCGTCAAAGCTATCAAGAATCAATAGAGGTTTCTGCCCAAACTTTACAACCTTGGACATGGGAAGGACGATTTAATTTACCTTCAGGAAAACAAAAGTGGGTGCAAGCGATATCTCGTCCCGAACTTCAAGCTGATGGGTCAATTATTTGGGATGGAGTAATCATTGATATTACAGCACGTAAAGTAGCTGAGGAAGCTTTGCGAACTAGTGAAGAACGGTTACGAACTGTAATTAATTCGGCGCCAATTATTCTTTACGCTTTAGATAAAGATGGTAGATTTACTTTTGCTGAAGGTCAAGGTTTGGAAACATTAGGACTGAAGCAGGGTGAAGTCACAGGGCAATTAGTAGACGGGTTTTTCAGCAACTATCCAGATGTGATTGAAAATACTAAGCGAGTATTGAAGGGTGAAGCATTAAGTTATAAAACAAATTTTGAAGGAGTATTTTTTGAGATTCGCAACACACCAATTCAAAATAATCTGGGTACAGTTGAAGGTTTGATTGGTGTTGCAATAGACATTAGTGACCGTAAATTTGCCGAAGCTGCATTGGTTGCGAGTCTCGAACAAATTGAGTATCAGGCAAATTTATTACGTAGCGTAATCGATGCAACATCAAATTGGATTTCTGTCAAAGACCGTAACTTCCGCTATATTCTTGCCAATCGAGGTTTTGCTGATAGTCTTGGCAAGTCTTCTGGAGATATTCTTGGTAAGCATGACCTAGAGATTGGTTTTTCTGAAGAGTTAGTTTTTGGTAATTTAAGTAAAAAAATTAGCGGTTGGCGTTGTGATGATACTAAAGTACTGCTTGGTGAAACGATTAATAATCACTATGACGTAATGACGGTAGCTGACGGTTCACGACGCATTTACGATACGCAAAAAGTCCCATTGCGTAATAGCGAAGGTAGTATTATTGGTATTGTAAGTATTGGGATTGATGTTACTGAACGGCGCCTAGAAAAACTTCAGTTACGTGAATCGCAGCAATTTTTGAAGCTAATTTTAGATACAATTCCTTTACATGTTTATTGGAAAGATCGTAACTCGGTTTTTTTAGGTTGTAATACTAACTTTGCTCAAGTCGCTGGAATTACTTCACCAGAAGATATTGTTGGCAAAAATTATTGTGATTTACCGTGGGAAATACAAGAAGCCGAATATTATCGTCAGTGCGACCGTATTGTTGTAGACTCAGGTAAATCAATACTAGGAATTGTTGAATCACAACTTCAAGCTTCGGGTAATCGCGCGTGGATGGAAACGAGCAAAGTACCACTGCACGATGCTGAGGGTAACATAATTGGGATACTCAGCACTTCTCAAGACATAACATTGCGTAAAAAAGCTGAGTTAGCACTACAACAAGTCAATGAAAAACTTGAGCAGCGTGTAGAGCAACGCACAGCAGAACTTCGCACAGCTAAGGAACTTGCAGACAGTGCCAACCGTGCAAAAACCGAATTCTTGGCGAACATGAGCCATGAGCTTCGCACGCCATTAAATGGTATTTTAGGTTACGCACAAATTCTTCAGCGTGATAGCAATCTCTCTCATGCGTATAAGCAAAAAATCAATACGATCCATCAGTGTGGTTCACACTTATTAACTTTAATCAATGATATTCTTGACCTTTCTAAAATTGAAGCTCAAAAGTTTGATTTATACTACAGTGATTTTGACCTTCGCTCATTCCTTGATAGCATTGTTGAGATATGCTTTATTCGCGCGCAGCAAAAAAATATCAGCTTTATTTACGTTGGAACTAAACAGGTGAATTTGGTAGTGCATACCGATGAAAAGCGTTTGCGGCAAGTGCTAATAAATTTACTGGGAAATGCGATTAAGTTTACTGATAAAGGTCAGGTAGTTTTTAAATTTGAGGTAATAGATAATGGCAACACAATGGAACTCCCAGTTCCCATTTGTAAAATCCGTTTTCACATACAAGATACTGGTATTGGTATTAAACAAGAAGAATTGGAAAAAATCTTTCTCCCATTTGAACAAGTTGGCAGTAAGCGTCATTCTATAGAAGGAACTGGGCTAGGACTCGCAATTAGCCAGCGAATTATACATATGATGGGTAGTAAAATTCAAGTTACCAGTTCTTTGGGTGAAGGCAGTACTTTTTGGTTTGATGTTGATCTACTATGTGTTTGCGGTGATGTTGATAGTAGCCTACACACAAGTACTATTATTGGTTATAAAGGAATTAGGCGCCGAATATTGGTAGTAGATGACCGTTGGGATAACCGTTCGGTGATTGTAAGTATGCTCGAACCACTGGGTTTTGAATGTATCGAAGCGTCTGATGGACAAGATGGACTCAATAAAGCTTTGTTATTTCAGCCCGATTTGATTATTACCGACTTAGCAATGCCTGTTTTAGATGGACTTTCTTTAACACGGCAGTTACGAGAACAAGAAAAGCATATTATTTGCAAGGGCGCCAATTGCCCAAACTATGTAATTATTGTTTCATCTGCGAGCGTATTTAATAGTGACCGTGCTGAAAGTCTTGCCGCTGGTGCGAATGATTTTCTTACAAAACCAGTTGACGTAGACGAGTTACTAAGGCAAGTTGGTCGATATTTACATTTATCTTGGCTTTACGACACAGAGCAAAAAATAGAGCAAGAAACAGAGAAACAACCACAACAGCAGATAATTGACATTTCGGCAATGTTTAAGATACCACCGAAACGAGAATTAAAATCACTGCTAAATAGTGCGCGCATCGGTGATATTGAAGCGGTCGAGATGGAAGCATATAGAATTCAGCAATTAAATATAAATTATCAAGAATTTACCAACAAGTTGTTACAACTTGTTTCTGAGATGAACGAAGCAGCGATTCTTAAATTAGTTGAAGTTTGCGTAAAGGAAGGTCATGAATAACACCGTACAAAACTTAATTTTAATTGTCGATGATAACCCGACTAATGTAAAGGTGTTGTTTGAGTGCTTGAAATCAGCTGGTCATCGCGTCCTTGTTGCTCAAACAGGAGAAAGTGCCTTAGAAAAAGTCCAACTTGTTTCACCTGATTTAATTTTGCTCGATGTAATGATGCCTGGAATTAACGGTTTTGAAACTTGTCAGCACCTCAAAGCTTCTCAGTCAACTCAAGATATTCCAGTTGTTTTTATGACTGCACTGTCTGACACCGAAGAGAAAGTTAAGGGTTTTTCTGTTGGCGCCGTAGATTATATTACCAAGCCATTCCAACGAGAAGAAGTTTTAGCGCGCGTAAATACCCACTTACAACTTCGTAATTTAACTCGAAAACTAGAACAACTTGTTAGCGAACGTACATATGAATTAACGGCAACATTAGAAAAATTACAAGATTCTCAACTGCAATTAATTCAAAATGAGAAAATGTCAAGTTTGGGTAACTTAGTTGCAGGAGTTGCACATGAAATTAATAACCCCATTGGCTTTATTTCAGGGAATCTTGACCAAGCTTTAATTGCAGTTCAAGACGTGATTGAATGTTTACGACTTTACCAACAAGAAGTTCCTGTACGCGAAACGATTCAAAAGAAAATCACCGAAGTTGATTTAGAATATTTAATTGAAGACCTACCGAAAATGCTAAATTCCATGAAAATTGGTTGCGACCGCATTCGTGAAATTAGTACATCACTACGCACTTTTTCTCGCAGCGATACTGATGACAAGGTAAGCGCTGATATTCATGAAGGCATTGATAGCACCTTGATGATTTTATCTCATCGCCTCAAAGCCAACGAAACTCGTCCAGAAATCCAAATAATAAAAAATTACTGTAGTATTCCTAAAGTTCCTTGCTATCTTGGTCAATTGAACCAAGTATTTATGAATATTCTAGCTAATGCTATTGATAGTTTTGAAGAAGCAAACCAGAACAGTACATATTCTGAAATTGTCGAAAACCCGAATGTAATCACTATTTCAACGGCAACAAACCATCAGCAAATGATTATCTCTATCAAAGATAATGGTTATGGAATGGCGCCTGGTATCAAAAAGCGTATATTTGACCATTTATATACAACAAAACCAATTGGCCAAGGAACTGGGTTAGGTTTATCGATATGTAAGCAGATAATTGAGTCAAAGCATCAAGGTCAGCTGACTGTAGAATCTGAACTGGGTAAAGGAAGTTTATTTACTATTATTTTACCGATAGTGTAAAAATTCGCTCAGAAACCGGGTTTCTATGCAAAATCGTTATTTATATCGCAAGATTTCAATCAGAAACCCGGTTTCTACGCAAAATCGTTATTTATATTGCCAGATTTCAATCAGAAACCCGGTTTCTACGCAAAATCGTTATTTATATCGCAAGATTTCAATCAGAAACCGGGTTTCTACGCAAAATCGTTATTTATATCGCAAGATTTCAATCAGAAACCCGGTTTCTATGCATAAGCCATGTAATTAATATTTGGATTGATACCCTAGCTTCAGGTAGTAACATAGTGTTAGTAACACTCTCAATCCATATTAAACAAGTTTAGAGGCGCGATTTAAGAAAATGCAAGTAGAATTGGTGAACGGCAAGGATAATAATATTTTTAAGCCTGCGTCAATCTTGTGTGTAGGTGCTGGTTGGTTTCCCAAATCACCGGGAGGGTTGGAGAGGTATGTCTATGAGCTAACACACAAGTTGGCAGAAAAAGACACTATTGAACTTTGCGGTGTTGGGTTGCCCTCAAACGACAATAATTTACCGATAAAGTTAACAAACTTAGCTTCTCCAGATGCACAAATTTGGAACCGTATGTGGACTTGTCGCTCAAATTTTCGAGCATCACGCACTTTTACACCCGATGCCATCAATTTACATTTTGCTTTGTACAGCTTTCCAATATTAGACTTACTCCCAAAACAAGTTCCAATTACATTTAACTTTCATGGCCCCTGGACATCAGAAAGCGTAGAGGAATCTGGGGGGAATAAAATTAGCCTTTTACTTAAGAAATGGTTAATTGAGCAGAGAACATATAATCGTTGCGACAAATTTATTGTTCTTTCAAAAGCATTTGGTAATATATTACACCAGAAGTATCAAATTCCTTGGAATAAAATTTATGTAATTCCTGGTGGAGTTAATATTGAAAAATTCCAGCCTAATTTATCTCCTACACAAGCACGAGAAATGCTAGGCTGGCCCCAAGACCGTCAAATTCTTTTTACATCACGTCGCTTAGTGCATCGTGTTGGTATAGATAAATTATTAGAAGCGGTAGCTGCAATAAAATCTAAAAATCCTGATATTTGGCTAGCAGTAGGGGGGAGAGGTCCTTTACTAGATACTTTAGTTTCTCAAGCAACCGAACTTGGGCTTGATAACCACGTTCAATTTATTGGATTTTTAAAAGATGAGTTACTGCCAGTAGCATATCAAGCCGCAGACCTGAGTGTAATGCCCAGTCAATCATTTGAAGGTTTCGGATTATCATTAATTGAATCATTAGCTTGTGGAACTCCGGTTGTTTGCACACCAGTTGGTGGAATGCCAGAAATATTACAATCATTCTCACCTAACTTAATTTGTGCCTCGACAAGTAGTAACGCAATAGCAGAAACTTTAGAACAAGCATTATTGAAAAAAATTGCAGTTCCATCACGTCATGAATGTCGCGAATATGCAACTGCCAACTTCGACTGGTCAAAAATTGCGAAACTTGTACGCGCGGTGATGTTAGGAGGGGCGGGTTAACTTAGATTTTACACTCATTAAGCAGGATATCACTGAACCCGCCCGTACAGTAGGCGCGGAGTTAGCATTTTAATCAAGCGTTTCCTTTGTAATATAAGTAACATTAAGCTCTGATTCAAATTGCTTCAATTCCTCCCAAAACTCCTTTTCTAAAGGCTCTGGTAGTATTAAGGCTTTGTCAATAAATTTATACAGGTTACGGATATCTTGCTCCTCTAGTCCTTTTTCATAAAGTCGATGAGTTAACTTGGTTTTCCAAATTTTTCGCTGTTGAGGCGCCTGTAAAGTTTCTAAAGCTTTCAAATGTGCCATAATGACATTGGCAAAAAGGTTATCGGACTTTTCTAACTCTTGCCATCGCGAGCTTGAGTTAAAATCTAAAAGCTTCAAGTTTCCGAAGCGAAATCTTAAGACAGTACCGAAGGCTTCATGACCATGAGAAAATTCGTCTGGGCGCCAATTTTTATCCTCATCGCATAAAATGACTATAGTCAAAGAGTGCTGCTTAAAATGCTGAAAAATTCGACCACTATGGATAAACATCTTTCCGGGCAAATCTTCAAAGTATTCTGCTTGGACATGGAGATGTAGCAATATCCAATCTTCTTTTTCTTGATTAAGCCACACTCTAACTAACTTACTCGTGTACTCTCCAATCATTTCAATATCGCGCCTAATTTCTTGAAAATCTTGATTCAAGAACTCATAAGGAAGCTCTACATCAATTTCTTTATAAACATCAGGCATATACTTGATTATATCGATAAAACATGCTTCTATAACATCATTCCACGCACTTACGTAATTCGCGCGCTCACTATTATTCATAAAACAAGCTTATTATTTTTGGTATTTTTAGTTTATATTATAACCAGATAATCAACAGGGTTCTACCCATTCATTGTCGCAGACAAATTGTCATTTATATTATAATATATCAATGGAGAAACTCGGTTTCTAGTATTTTCAAGTAAACTTATATGAATTTAGATTATAATCAAATTTTGGCTGAATCTTCTTGCATAACAACTCATTCCCAAAGATTAGATGAAATATATAACTCATTGAAAGATTTTCCGAAAGCTAGAAAAAATCAAATAGTTGAAGCAATTGGCTTAAATCCCAACACAAACCCTGATACAATAAAAAGTATTTTCCAAAGATATGGAGGAATGGCAGATCAAATAATTCAGCACAACCCATTTATACCTTTACTACAACTATCAAAACCAGAGATATTTAAAGATTGGATACTAGAAAGAAGCCATCCAATATTTTATAATGTAAAAACTTCACTATTGCTTCAAGAAATTGCACTATCCACTAAAAATACAACAGTAAATGCAAACCTAGCTAATTCTAAAGATGTAGACGAAAAAATTATCAAAGCCATCGCAAAAAAAACAAGTTTTTCAGCAAATATTAAATACGAGAAAGAAGAGTTACGGTTAAGACAAGAGCTAATAAAAAATCAGCATACTCCCGTCAAAATACTATTAAATATAGTACAAAAACAGAACGAAACTCAATTTCACGAAAACGCCTGGATAAATATTAACTCTTTTCAGCACAAAAAACAAGAAGTCATTAATTACTTTAAATCCTTAAATACTCCCAAAAAAACCTGGGCTGAAAACTTAGTAGGAAAAATAGAAGCTTTACTTGAAAAAGCTAAACTTGAAGGCGCCCTTGATAAGGGTAAAGACGGGTATCAAAGTTTTGTGTATGAAGAATACATAATTGAAACATTACCACTAGCTGGAATTAAAGTTTTATATAACAACACTTACTATAACAAAAAACTTATCTTTAACTATGACATCGAATCACTCCAAGTATTTGTCAGCGTACCTAGCGACGATGAAATAGAATTTTGGAATAACGTATCGTAGGTTGGGTGTAACCCAACATGGACGTTGAGTACGTTGGGTTACTCGGTGCTACAGCCAACCTACGATTGATTTTGCTGTAACCACCGAGATAAATCGTCGGCGCCTGTAAAATCAAGTAAAGCTTCGCCAAGTGCCTCTATTTGATCAAGCGTTAAAGACTCAATTTGCGCGCGTAATGTTGGTGACAGTTGCCCTAAGCGCTTTTGCAGAAGTCGTAGAACCATTGATAGTTCTCCTTCAACTAGTCCTTAAAGTTTACCACGATCAAAGCCAATGCGTTCACCAGTTGTCATGTAAGGCATATTACGCTCCTGTTCAAATTGCTTAAAATCTTCCCAAAACTCATTTTCTAACCCTAATGGTAATATCATAACCCAATCTATAAATCTATATAGGTTACGAATATCTTGTTCATCTAGTCCTTTATCGTAAAGCCTACGAATACGAGAAAACTTCCAGTATTTACGCTGTTCTGGATTTTTCTCTGTCTGCTGCGTTTTCAAATACTCATACACCTTTACTAGTAGTGCAGATGTTCGGAGTTTATAATATTAGGCACCAGGTATGGAAGTATGCTTATGTATTGATTTATAAAGGGTTTTGAGTATTATTTTTTACATTGATGGTATATGGGACAGGCAGGATGCCTGTTCCACAAGAGATTTGAGTTACAAATATAGTTATTACAAATATAGTTATGAGCTTGTTGACTTAAGTATCAACTATGAAATTTCATAAAAATCTGATTTTTACCTGGTACAATAGTGTTACTTCGCAGGTAGTGTAAGTGATTGGTGAGGTAGAGAAGCATGTCACGTTATTGCTTAAAAACAATTAAATCTTTTGGATTTACTCAAAAAATGATTGACCAATATTTAGGTCAACCGATAATTGCTAGCAACCCTCACTACAAATGCGCGGCGCCGATGAAGCTCTGGGAGCGTGACTTAGTAGATAAAGTACGAGAAGAGAAAAAAGATGAGTTAGAAACAAATTTGGCAAAACGTGCCAAAATGTTAGAAGCAAAGAATAAAAGAAAATCTGCAAAGCGTTCTTTATTAGGGTTTTATCTGGAAAATTACAGCTATTCACTTAATGAATATAATACATGTAGACTAATTGAAATAGCATTTAAAACTGGAGCAATTTCCATGTCAGCATTTAAATCTGATGATTTAACCTTAAATTTAATTGCTGGATATTTGGCTGATGACGAAGAAGCACGCATCCGAAAAGAATTTGCAGCTTCGGATAAGGTTTATTCAATAGTTTATACTCAGGTTAGAAAAGCTTTAATAGCATCTGACATCGTGTTTCAGTGTATTAGAAACGTACAAACTATTATTGAAGATTGGGAACGCGAAGAACAAGAGAAAGCTGAAAAAGAAAAACTTGAACGCTTACGTACAAAACTTATACAGCAGTCTTTCTTTGAGTACATACAACAAAATTTTGACACATTTCTACAAAATGCAAGCATTAATAAAAATGCGATTCAAGAGCCTAGTATTAATGCTTCTAAAAAGAAGAAAAGTAAACACGCAAAACGCAATGTTAACTATGTGTGGTCAAGGATTCAAACTTATGCCAGAAGCCAAAATCCTAATTTTGCTGATACTCCTACCATTGCAAGTTGCGGTAAGTTTCACCAACGAATTGTAACATATATTAATACAGTTTTACAAGAAAAGCAGTCAATAATTAAATAGGCAATTATGGAGGCAATTATATTTATAGGACTTCAAGGCGCCGGAAAATCAACTTTTTATCGTGAACGGTTATTAAATACCCACATGCGTATTAATTTGGATATGCTTAAAACAAGACACAGAGAACAAATATTTCTCAAAGCTTGTTTAGAAGCAAAACAATCGTTCGTTATTGATAATACTAACCCAACGCTTGAAGAAAGAAGTCGTTATATATTGCCAGCCAAAAAAAATAGATTTAGAGTTGTAGCTTATTATTTTGATTCTCATTTAGAAGAGTGTAAGCAACGAAATAACGAGCGTACAGGAAAAGAAATCATTCCTCTTGTTGGAATACTAAGTACATATAAAAGGTTAGTTTTACCAACATGGGAAGAAGGATTTGATGCAATATACTCAATTAAAACAGTTAATAATTACTCGTTTATAGTAAAGGAATGCTTCCGTGAAATTTGATGAACTCGATACAAGGATGCGCGTTTTTGAAACCGCACACGACCATTGTGTTCTACCAGGTATTTATATAGTTGCTCGGTTAGATGGACGCAGTTTTACTCGGTTAACAAAAGAAGTACATAAATTTGAGGCGCCGTTCGACGAGAAAGTTCGCGATATGATGTTGGCAACAGTCGAGCATTTAATGAACTGTGGTATAGATATTATTTACGGTTATACAGAAAGCGATGAAATATCTTTATTATTTGCATATGATGAAGTAAGCTTTGGACGCAAAACACGCAAGCTCAACTCAGTATTGGCAGGAGAAGCAAGCGCGCGGTTCTCATTGCTTTTAGGAGATATAGCTTGCTTTGATTGTCGCATATCACAACTACCTAATATTACCGAAGTCGTTAACTACTTTCGCTGGCGTAACGAAGACGCACATCGTAACGCACTCAACGCACATTGTTATTGGTGCTTACGTCGTGACGGTAAAAGCGCTAGACTCGCAACCAGCATGATGGATGGATTATCAGTTGCAGATAAAAACGAACTCTTGTTTCAACATGGTATTAACTTTAATAACCTTCCCAACTGGCAAAAACGAGGAGTAGGACTTTACTGGGAAGAATATCAAAAAGAAGGATATAACCCTAAAACAGGCGAAACAGTTACTGCAACCAGGCGCCGAATTAAGCGAGATTTAGAATTACCCATGAGAGATGAGTATAGTAATTTTATTCAGAAGCTTACTAGCTAATTGTAGCACAGCCCGAAAAGCCTGTGCAGTGAGGTCGTTTTGTTTACCACAGGCACTTCACAGCTTGAGCTTGATTTTTTGTTACGGCGCCGTAAATGACTATAATATAAATGCATTATATATAAAAGTAGTATATTTTGTATGAGCGACATAAACATCACAGTTCCAGATCTTGCTTCTCAATGGGAAAGTGAAGTAGAAGGAATGTCTTCTACTGTTCAAATGTCTCAGCATCCCGCTTACCAAGAAATTATTAGTATGGGGAATCAAATATTAGCATTATTGCTGAGAGAGTTAAAAAATAACCCTCTTTACTGGTTATCAGCATTATCTCAAATTACAGGTGAAAATCCTATAAAACCTGAACAACGAGGAAAAATAAAACAGATGGCCTCCGCTTGGCTGGAATGGGGTAAAAATCAAGTTTACATAATTTAATCTAATGTATAAGTGACTTTCACCGATGAACGGCGCCTGATATCCATGACACTATGTAGTACTTTGTTATTATATTTTAACTAGAGAAAATTTAAAACTCCAATTTTCCGTACTTAATCAAACTTATGATTTATTGACTTAGATATGGGAATAAGGTTTTAAGGTTAGGGTATTATTTTCTGTCGTTAAAGGCGAAAAAAAGCGAAAAAGAAGCAAAATATACAAAAAAAACAGGTTTTATTGTGTAACCTGACTTACACGTGGAAGAAATATGTAGGCGCCTACTCTCAAATTTGTTTACATTGTTTGAGATGATACTACAACATCATAAAATTTGTTGAAACTGCTGATAATCGCAGCCTTTTAATGGGAATACTTAACTTATAGAAGAGTATAAGTATAAGTTACTATGACAAAATTATTAGATATAAAAGATAAAGTGATTGGCTATCACATTACAGAAAAAATCTACTCAGGTAGCAAAACCTTAGTTTATCGAGGTATTAGAGAAAAAGATCGACAATCGGTCATTCTTAAACTAATGGCGACTGAATACCCTACCTTCAGTGAAATTACCCAGTTCCGCAATCAATACACCATAGCTAAAAGCCTCGACCTTCCTGGCATAGTCAAACCTTTAAGTATAGAAAATTATCGCAATGGCTATGCCCTAGTCATGGAAGACTTTGGTGGCATTTCCCTCGCAGATTGGCAACTGCAAGATCAGGGAATGGAGAATAATGCTATTTCTTTAAGTCAATTTTTTCCCATTGCCATTGAAATTGTCTCTATTTTGGAGGGACTGCACCGTTATCGAGTCATCCATAAAGACATTAAACCCGCCAATATTCTAATTAACCCAAGCACTGGTGAGGTAAAAATCATTGACTTTAGTCTTGCCACCCTATTACCGAGAGAAATTCAATTCCTCACTAATCCTAACGTTTTAGAAGGGACGCTCGCTTACATTTCCCCCGAACAAACGGGTCGGATGAATCGAGGTATCGACTATCGCAGCGACTTTTATTCTTTGGGTGTTACCTTTTTTGAACTCCTGACAGGGCAGTTACCCTTCACCGCTACTGACCCAATAGAATTAGTTTATTCTCATATTGCAAAACGACCACTAAAAGCTAGCGATATTAACGCCAATATTCCCCCGGTTTTGTCTGACATTGTTACCAAGTTGATGGCAAAAAATGCCGAAGACCGTTATCAAAGTACACATGGCTTAAAGTATGACTTGTCCATGTGCCGTGACCAATGGCAAACTGTGAACAAAACTGGGAACATTGGCGCCTTTGAGTTGGGAGTACGAGATGTATCAGACCGTTTCCTGATTCCTGAAAAACTTTATGGGCGCCAACATGAAGTTGAAACCCTACTTGCTGCTTTCGAGCGTGTAACAGGTGGGACAACAGAAATGATGTTAGTTGCGGGTTTCTCTGGAATTGGTAAAACTGCCGTGGTCAACGAAGTCCATAAACCCATCGCGCGGCAGCGTAGTTACTTCATTAAAGGAAAATTCGACCAGTTCCAGCGTGATATTCCCTTATCCGCGTTAGTACAAGCGCTTCGGGATTTAATTGGGCAATTGCTCAGTGAAACTGATACCCAAATTCAACATTGGAAAACTAAAATTTTGTCGGCATTGGGAGAACAAGCGGCTGTAATTACTGATATTTTGCCCGAACTTGAACAGATTATTGGTAAACAACCAGAAATTAGCGAACTTTCTGGCAGTGCGGCTCAAAATCGCTTTAACTTATTGTTTCAGAGATTTATTCAGGTTTTTACTACTAAAGAGCATCCCCTTGTTATCTTTATAGATGACTTGCAATGGGCAGACGCAGCTTCTTTAAAACTCATCGAATTATTGATGAGTCAAACCAACGAAACTGCAAGGGGTTTGTTGCTAATTGGTGCATATCGGGATAATGAAGTATCAAAAGCACATCCGCTTTATTTAACAATACAAGAAATTGAAAAAGCGGGAGCAACCATTAATCACATCACTTTAAAACCCCTAAATCAAAGTGAATTAAATAATTTGATAGCTGATACCCTACGGTGTGAAGAAACACTTGCTGTACCTCTTACGCAAATAGTGTTTGCAAGAACCAATGGAAATCCCTTCTTTGCTACTCAACTACTTACTTCTTTATATCAAGATGGCATTATTAGATTTAGCTTTGATGTTGGATCTTGGCAGTATGATATTGCTGAAGTACAGGCAATAGCTCTTACAGATGATGTCGTCGAGTTTATGGCAATTCAATTAAAAAAATTGCCAGAACTTACTCAACAAGTTTTAATGCTGGCAGCTTGTATTGGTAACGAATTTGACTTACAGACTCTCGCTACAGTATATAAAAAATCTGTAGTAGACACAGCATCAGATATATGGAAAGCTTTACAAGAAGGGTTAGTTGTACCTCAAACTAACATTTACAAGTTATTTCAACATGGTGATGGTCAGAAAGATAGCTTTGAAAGTAAAGACTCTAAAGAATTATCAGCAAGGAATTTGCAAACTCCTAAATACAAATTTATCCATGACCGGGTACAGCAAGCTGCCTATTCTCTGATTCCCGAAGACCAACAAAAGGCAATTCACTTAGAAATTGGGCTATTACTGTTGAATAATACCCCGGTTGCAGAACGGGAAGAAAATATTTTTCAGATTGTTAATCATTGTAATATTGCAGTTGAATTAATTGCAGATCAAACTAAGTATGATGAGCTAGCCCAGATGAATTTGCTAGCTGGACGTAAGGCTTTAGCATCAACAGCTTATCCCGCTGCCTTAAGGTATTTAACTACAGGAATCGAGCTACTTACTCCGGATAGTTGGGTTCAGGAATATGATTTATCTCTAGCTTTGTATGAGACAGCAGCAGAGGCAGCATACTTGGCTGGCGAATTTGAACAAATGGAAGGATTTGTTGAAGTAGTGTTGGCTCAGGCTAAAACATTACTAGAGAAAGTAAAAGTTCATGAAGTAAAAATTCAGGCTTACGGGGCGCAAAACAAAGCACTGGAAGCTGTCAATATCGCGCTAGCATTTTTGAAGTTATTGGGTGTTGAGTTTCCTGAGAATCCTAGCCAGTCAGATATGCAGCTCGCAATGGCAGAAGTAGCATCAAACATGAATGGGAGACATATTGAGGACTTAATTAATTTGCCAAAGATGATACATGCTGACAAATTGGCAATGATGCGTATTCTATCTAGTATTAATCCTTTTACCTATCAAGCAGTTCCTGAACTATTCTCCCTTAATGTCCTTAAACAGATTAATTTATCGTTGAGATATGGTAATGCTCCGTTATCTGCCCTTGCCTACGTCACCTACGGGCTAATTCTCAACGCGGTAGTAGGAGACATCGAATCTGGCTATCAATTTGGTAAGCTAGCTATAAATCTTTTGCGTGAGTTCCAAATGAAAGAAGTTGATGTAAAGGTTATTGCAACATTTAATCCATATATCAGATCTTGGAAGGAGCATACAAAGGAAGTATTAAAACCTGTATTAGAAGCTTATTCGACTGGATTAGAAACAGGAAATTTGGAATATGCTAGCTATTGTCTTTACACCTATTGCTACGCTTCATACTTCATTGGTAGAGAGTTGATAGAACTAAAATTAACAATGGCAAGTTACAGCAGTGCTATCTCTCAGATGAATCAAGAAAGAGCATTTCATTGGAATAGTATCTATAGACAATTAGTCTGTAACCTGCTTGGAGACGTAG
This sequence comes from Dulcicalothrix desertica PCC 7102, assembly GCF_003991905.1. Lineage (GTDB taxonomy): Bacteria > Cyanobacteriota > Cyanobacteriia > Cyanobacteriales > Nostocaceae > Dulcicalothrix > Dulcicalothrix desertica. The sequence goes on from NZ_RSCL01000007.1 coordinate 235,206, forward strand.
AAGACCCCTGCCGTTTAATCGGTGAAGCTTATGATGAGGATAAAATGCTACCACTTCTCTTTGAAGGCAAAGATAGAGTTGGGCTTTTATATTTAAATTTCAGCAAATTACATCTGTGTTACCTATTTCAAGACTTTTCACAGGCAGTAGAACATGCTACTCAGGCAGAAAAGTATTTAGATGGCGGGATAGGAAATATTGTTGTTCCTCTTATCTATTTTTACGAATCTCTTGCTAGGCTAGCACTGTATCCTGACGCATCCCAGACTCAGCAAAATTATATTCTCAATAAAATATTAACAAATCAGGAAAAGATTCAGAAATGGGCAGATTATGCACCAATGAATTATTTACATAAATATTATCTTGTCGAAGCAGAAAAGCATCGTGTTATTGGTAAATTTTTCGAGGCTATAGAATTATATGATCGTGCTATCTCTCTCGCCAAAGAAAATGAGTATATTAATGAAGAAGCTCTCGCTAACGAACTTGCAGCTAATTTTTATCTAGAATTGGGTAAACAAAACATTGCTCAAACTTACTTAACTAATGCCTATTATTGTTACAGTCGTTGGGGAGCGAAAGCCAAAGTTACAGATTTAGCAAACCGCTATACTCAATTACTTGCTCCCATTCTTGAGCAAGAAAAACTTAGCCCCCATCCTAGCCATAAAACTACTTCTAATAGCAAATCTCTATCCACCCTCAGCAATCACCATACTATTATTGGATCAAAGACAAGCATTTCTGACTCTCTGGATTTAGCCGCACTCCTGAGAGTATCTCAAGCACTTTCGGGAGAAATTGAGCTTGAACAACTGGTTTCCACTTTAATAAAAGTTGTTATAGAAAATGCTTGCGCCTCTAAATGTGCTTTAATTTTAAGCAAAGGTAATAACTCAAATTTAACAATCGCCGCAGTCAGTTCTAGTTCAACCACAAAGTTCCCTTCAATTTCCCTAGAGTTGAGCGATGATGTTCCCATTACTTTAGTGAATTACGTCAAACGCACTTTACAAATATTAGTAATCGATGATGCAAAAACTGACACATTTTTAGTAAACGATCGCTACATTATCCATCAACAACCGTGTAGCCTTTTGTGCATCCCAATTATTAATCAAGGTAAATTGCTCGGAATTTTTTACCTAGAAAATAATCTGACTACGGGAGCGTTTACAAATAATCGGCTAGAAGTACTCCAACTCCTTACCACGCAAGCTGCAATATCCTTAGAGAATGCCATTCTTTACAGAAATTTAGCTGAAGCTAATGAAAAATTAATAGGATATAACCATACCCTAGAGGAAATGGTAGAGAAGAGAACGCAAGAACTTAACGATAAAAATCAAAGTTTGCAACAAACCCTAAGAGATTTACAACGTACCCAAAGCCAATTAATTCAAAGTGAAAAAATGTCTTCTCTAGGGCAAATGGTCGCTGGCATTGCCCATGAAATCAATAATCCGATCAACTTTATTCACGGGAATATTCAATATACTAGTAGGTATGTGCAAGATTTACTGAATTTGATAAATATTTATCAACAAGAATACCCCAACCCTTCCCCTATACTTAAAGAACAAGTTGAGGAAATTGACATTAATTTTATATTACAAGACTTGCCCAAGATTCTAGATTCCATGAATATGGGGACTTCACGCATCCGTAATATTGTATTAGGCTTACGAAACTTCTCCCGTCTTGATGAATCAGAAATGAAGCCTATAGATATTCATGAAGGAATTGACAACACCTTGATGATTTTGCAGCATCGACTGAAAAAACAAAGTGAGCGGTCTGAGATTACAGTTATTAAAAAATACGAACAACTGCCAAAAGTTAATTGCTATGCAGGTCAACTTAATCAGGCATTTATGAATATTCTTAGTAATGCAATTGATGCTTTGGAAGAGGGAATGAGGACTAAAAAATGGGGAATAGAGAATAGTCAACCTCAAACTCCTATAATTAGGATTTGCACTAAGCTAGTAAACAACCGTACAGTGAGAATTTTAATTGCTGATAACGGTTGTGGTATGACAGAAGCAGTCCAACAGAAAATTTTTGACCCATTTTTCACTACTAAACCAGTTGGAGGAGGTACAGGCTTGGGGTTATCGATTAGCTATCAAGTTGTAGTAGATAAACATAAAGGTCAGTTAATCTGTAATTCTACGCCAGGAGCGGGAACTGAGTTTGTGATTGAAATACCTGTGCAGTAGTGGTTTATGTAACTAATTCCGTGCGGTTGAATAAAAATCAAAACCTTTGTAGAGACGCGATAAGGAGCGTCTCTACATTTCCTAGAATTAATAATATGAAACACTACTGTTATAAAATTAATATGCGTATGTAGTTGCCATATACAATGGAGATGCGCGCCGCCCTCTAATTACCATCTTTACTCCACTAGCAGGTGCTAAAGTAAAACCTCTACGCTGAGGCCGCTCTGGTCGATTACCAGCCAGTGCAAGTTGATAGTTTGATAGGATTGTTGCCAATACTAGCTTTATTTCAAACTGCCCTAAAGTCTCACCAATACATCGACGTACACCACCACCAAAGGGCAAAAATTCGTAGGGAGAAAATTGTCTTTCTAAAAAGCGCTCTGGTTTAAACAGTTTTGGTTCAGGATATAAATCCTTACGGTGATGAGTGAGGTAAATACTAGCCAGCAGTACCGTCCCTGGTTCTAAAGAATGTCCTAGTAATTCTACTGGCTCTTGCACTAACCTGGGGAACGAGAACATCAAAATTGGATGAATTCGCATCGATTCATTACATACTGCTGTGAGATATGGCAATCGATAAATGCTCATAGGGTCTGGGGAATCACCGAGTGTACTCAGTTCTTGGAGCAGTTTTTCGTGGACTAGCGGCTTTTGGTGAATCCAGTACAATGCCCAAGCTATTACCGTTGCTGTAGATTCATATCCACCAAGTAGTAAGGTCATCAACTGATCGCGCAATTCCACATCTGTCATACCTTGACCCGCTTCATCCTTCGCTAACATTAGCAAGGAAAGGATATCAATTCGATCTGGGTCAGGTTTTTCCCGACGTTCAGCAATTTCTGCGTAAAGCAATTCATCTATTTGCTGCCGACTACGCAGAAATTTTCCCCAAGGACTCCAAGCGCAGAAATCCTGTTGCAAAAATGAGAAGAAGAATAAACTAGAAGTGAGTGGAGACCTAAAATAATCTAAGAGTAAGGGCAGTAAATGCTTGAGTTGTTGATATCTTTTTCCCTCATATAAGCCAAAGATAGCTTCTAAGATAACTTGCAGGGATATATCCTGTGTGACATTACGGCATGAAAAAACATTATTTAGTGGCAATTGCCTAAAAGTTTTTTCAGTGAGGCTACATATTAGCTGACCGTAAGCTTTCATCCGGTCTCCGTGGAATGAGGGCATCACCAGTTGTCGTTGCCGTTTATGCCGATCGCCATCTATTGAGAGGAATGAATAGTTACCTAGAAAGGGTTTCAAAATTTTATTTAACTTACCGGCTGCTACAAACTTTTTTCTATCATTAGTGAAAATTTCCTTGATTGCTTCCGGATGGTTTACAAATACCACAGTATCCCCAAAACCAACCAACTTACCAGTAAAAATGTCGGGATATTGCTGGGCGGCGCTTTCCATATATCCAATAGGATCAGCAACCCATTGAAACCTCTGTATCAAAGGTGAAGTTTTGAGAGGGTTAGGTAGTTTCATTTGAGTTATTATTGCAAAGTTTTCCTAAAAGCGTTCTCATCTTCAACTTAAGCCGCCATTAGCTCTAGCTTTTCTAAAGACTGATACCGAGCAGAATCAGCATACCAATTCAGGTTGGCACTTATCCAGGTATTTAATCCTAATACATACTTTTCTAGTTCAGCATCTAGCTCTTCCCCAAAATGTGGAATAGACGCTTCTAAATCTATCATCGCTTGTACCTCTTGATTGTGCATTTCTACACAACGCTTAATTGCTTCTTCTAAAGGCAATCGCTGTTGATAGTGAAAGACCAATACTAAATTGTGAAAATCACCACTTGCCATTTCCCTAGATGCCGAGAATATATCATTACACCAAGAAATGATATTACTTGTCATCTCTCCTAATTTGCTCACAATAGTCTGCTCTTTAACAACGTCGGGAATCGTCAAATGGTTGAAAAAATCAATCCACGCTAGAACAAGATCCCCGGCTACACTTAACCTACGCATTTTAGTATACGTATTAACATCAGGTACAATCCCCTGTAAACGGTTGAATGCTTCTAGCATACAACCGTGAAAGTAGCCCTCAAAACTGCGGACAACACGATCAAAAGATATTGGGTCACCTATTTGAAGCATACGCTTCCGTATATCACTTAAGGCATGACTAAGAGGTATGTCTTGACTCGTAGGTTCTATTCCATTGAATATTTCTAGAAATCTCTTTTGATAATCCTTTAAAATTTCAGGTTGTTTACCTAACTCTGACATATCGCATTGATCGTCCCAAATAAACAGCCAACTCAACCAGTCATTTGCAATCTTCAGTTCTTCAAGTTGGCAATGAGGATAGGCATATACGGTTAGCAAAAAAAAATTTGACTTGCTAAAACGCTGATAGACTCGTGATTCATTTTCTAAAAGGTTGAAGCGAAGTACCCATTCCAACGCATATTCTTCCAGAACATCTACATGCTTATTTATCTGCGATGGAAATGGGCAGTATAAATCGGGGAAAATGATTTTTTCCATAAATAACTCTATCAATCAATGGGAACAGTTAGAAAGACACAAACTACAGTACACAGAAGAAGCTGACCTCTAAATCCTCATTGAGCTATTACTGATACACCAATTTTGCTACAGTGCGAGAATGATATTTATTAACACTGCAAGTGGTATTTCAATATATCGCTTAGGCTTAAAAATTTAGTCCGTGCAAGCATTATTTTATGTTTAATTAAAATTTTTAACCGTATTTATCAGTAATTAATCAGGTGTGTACAAGCAATTAACTACTATGTAAAAAATAATACATTTGCTTGCTTGGTTTTTTAAAGTTGTTGTATTTTAGCTATGAGCTTACAACCTTTACTTGGATTAAGTTGAAGCAAGTTAGCTTTCCAAGTATGGACGGAAATTGCTAAACACTATACACTTTAATATTAATTTTAATACTTTATATCAATGCTATGATTGAAATATATTTATGCTGATAACCATATTTTTATACTCAAAGCCTACGTAATTATTCTTAAATATCAAGAAATTGTGACATTACTGAGATTATTAGGCGCCAATCATGTTATTCAAAAACTCGTATTAATCTCTGAATATGGCTTTGAGGTCTAAAAAACTAAGGTATAAGCTTTAGTAACAAATATTACTAGTAAGCAAATAAGCCTCAAGTATCAAGCAAATATCATTCTAATAACTGATGACAAATTGACACAGTTAAAGTTTGATTTAAAGGTGATAATAGTACAAACATACGAGTAATGATTTTTAGATTGCAGCAATTGCCGTCCTAGATTTGCAATGGGCATCGCAAACCCTATTTAAATTCTGAGAAAATTTAATTTTTGGAATTCTTTTAAACTAAAATTAAATATCTTGCCATTCACGGGCATCTATAAAACGAGATAAATGTCCTACATTTGTTGTTGCAATAATAACTTCATTACCCTCATTTGCAACCAGTAAAGCTTGAGCGGCTAAAATAACATCGCCATCGAGCGCATCCGGTGCTGCTGTTGGATATCCACCTTGTCGTGCAGTTGCCCACAGTTCTGCGGCTTTAAGCATTACTTCTGTAGTAATGGGAAGATATAAAACAACTGTTTTGAGTCTGTCAAGCTGCTTGATACCTTTGGTTTTGCCAGCCCGAAGTAGCTCACGGCGTAATTCATAATCTGCAATCTCAGGTATTATTGGTATACTTCCATTTGCCTTCAATAAGTTGAGCCAAAGTTTACATTCTTGGTTCTCTGGGGTTGCTTTTGGGTTTGTTACTAAACCAAGGATACCTGTATCTAACAAAATTACTCGACTCATGGCGTGATGGGAAAACGGAGTAATTAGGAGTAATTCTAATAATTCCGGGTCATGCCCAGACTCAACGTAGAACTGTTCATTTTACGTTAGGCATAAAACCCTTTTAGTCCGCTTACAGGTCAAGACTTAATGAGGTTAGCCAGCCTCAAGCGTCGATCAAGGATGAAAACGATTTTTCCCATTGTCGTTGAACCGAAGACTAACAACAAGCCTGTAAGCAGTGTCGAGGCACACTTTACCCATATGGAGACTAGTCACAACCATGACTACTAATTTTATCTTCGTACTTGATAGTGATAAAAAACCATTAACAATGTGTACTGCCGGACTAGCAAGGAAACTCTTAGATAGTCAAAAAGCAGCACTATTTAAATGGTATCCTACAACAATCATTCTCAAAAAATCAGCTGACTTATTACCATTACCATATTTAGAATTACGCATCGACCCGGGTTCAAAATTCACTGGCATTGCACTTGTTGACATTGAAACAGAAACAATTGTTTGGGCAATGGAAGAGCGAACATCGTGGATTATCTATTTCTGAAAGTTTAACAGCAAGGTCTAACACTCGACACGCACGACGAAGCAGAAATACTAGGTACCGTAAAGAGCGACCAAACCACAAAAAGCCCTCTGGTTGGTTACCTCCAAGTCTTCAACACCGAGTTGATACTACTATGACTTGGGTAAAACGTATTATTAAACTGGCACCGATAAAAAGTATTGCATTTGAACGTGTTAAATTTGACATACAGAAACTAGAAAACCCCTCTATAGAAGGCATCGAATATCAACAAGGCACTTTACAGGGATATACTTTACGGGAAGCACTGTTAGAACATTGGGGTAGAAAATGTGCTTACTGTGATGCTGTTAATGTACCTCTAGAGATTGAACATATTCGCCCAAAATCTCAGGGTGGGTCAGACAGATTTAATAATTTAACACTATCTTGCCAACGCTGTAATCAAAATAAAAGTAATCAATCAATAGATGAATTTTTAAAAAATGACCCTGTAAGATTAGATAATATCAAAAGGCATCAAAAACAAAGCCTCCGGGATGCTGCTGCGGTTAATTCGACTAGAAATAAATTATTTGATTCATTGAAGTCTTTCAATATTCCTGCCTATTGCGGTTCAGGTGCCTATACTAAAATGATGCGTATAAAATCAAATCTGCCCAAAACTCATTTTATTGATGCGGGATGTGTGAATGCGTTACAGGAAGTGACATTAAAAACTATTCAGCCATTACGGGTAAAATGTAATGGACATGGAAATCGTCAATTTGTGACGATGGATAAACATGGTTTCCCACGTTCTTGTTACGCACCAAAACACGTAAGGAAGGACTGGAAAGCAGGTGATATCATCAAAGTTAAGAAAAAAGACGGTACATCAGTACTGGGACGTGTAAAGAAGGCAGCGAAAACACTGATATTTATTCCATTTAGAGGAAAAGAAACAAGCTTTAGTCCCAAAAATACCAAACCTATTCATCGTTCTGATGGATATCGGTATTCCTTTACTACTATTGACTCCGAATTACTCCAAAAAATCGCTACCTAATAATACGGGAACAAAGGACGATTAGAAAGTCTATCTTTATTCAAAGCTTGCTTTAAAAATTCCCAAGTTTCCTTTTGTTCTTGCTCGTCTCCTTCTTCCTCCCATGATTGTAACAGGTCGCTAAGAGCCTGTTGACGCGCGGCTTGTTGTGTAAGGTCTTGGCTATGAATTTGTTTCATAACAGCTTCCCATGCTTCAGTAGGAGACGGTTGCATTTTCAAGCTTTGCCGAAATTGGCGAATTACTTGTAATAAAGTCTCCCACTGTTCCTCTGGGGTTTGCTCAACTTCGTTAAGAATAGCTGCTAGAGTTGCCTTTCCTGAATGGTTTTTTTCTGCATTTGTATTGTCTGATCTCTTTTCTGACATTGCTAACCTCATGAAGTTATGTCCTGTTAGTAATATTAAGCTGTTTTTACGTTTCTTGCAGCGTTTATATTTAAAATTTTCTTGTGGGGTGGGCATCCCTGCCCGCCTTTAGTTTGGAACGGGCAAGGATGCCCATTCCACAACATTAGGGATGCCCATTCCACAAGATGGAGAATTAAATTTTTGAAAGTCCATAAGTAATTTTAGGGTGGTTTTCCGAAATTGGGTGGGGTTATAACTGTAGAAGTGTAAAAGACCTTTTATGAACCGTTTTGAAAGTTCATGCTATTAACAATTACAACAACACATACACCAGCTACAGACCTGGGTTATTTATTGCATAAGCACCCTGACAAGTGTCAGTCGTTCTCGCTTTCTTTTGGACAAGCGCATGTTTTTTACCCAGAAGCTAGCGATACTCTCTGTACTGCTGCGCTACTGTTGGATATTGACGCTGTAAAATTGGTGCGTAGTAAAGGCGCCACTCTCGAACAGTATGTTAATGATAGACCTTATGTAGCTTCGTCGTTTTTTAGCGTTGCGATGTCGCAGGTGTTTGGGACTGCGCTTGGTGGTAGATGTAAAGACCGTCCTGAACTTGTGCAAACCCCAATACCTTTAACCGCGAAAATAAGCGTTTTACCTTGTCGTGGGGGTGAAGAGTTTCTACGCGAATTATTTGAACCGTTGGGTTATACCATTAGCGCACAAAATCACCAGCTTGATGAAAAATTTCCAGATTGGGGCGCCAGTAAATATTACACCGTAGAGTTACAGCACACTTTGCCTTTATCTGAATTACTCAGTCATCTTTATGTACTTATTCCTGTTCTTGATGACGAAAAGCATTATTGGGTAGGAGAAGACGAAGTTGAGAAACTTCTGCGTCATGGAGAAGGTTGGTTAAGTTCGCACCCAGCAAAAGAGCAAATAACTCGTCGTTACCTGAAACGTCAAGGTCGTTTAACTCGTGCAGCTTTAGCGCAACTCGTGGAACAAGAAGACCCTGACCCAGATAGCAGCGAAGAAGAACACGCACAAGAAGAAGCAGCAGTAGAGAAACCGCTTTCCCTCAATAAACAGCGAATGTTAACTGTTGTTGATACCCTTAAACAAAACAACCTCAAAACCGTCATAGACTTGGGTTGCGGAGAGGGAACTTTGCTGAGATATTTAATTAAAGATGCCTTTTTCGACAAAATCACAGGTGTTGATGTATCGTATCGCGCATTAGGCATCGCTAAAGAACGCATCGAAAAACTGCGGTTAGCACGCAACCAATGGGACAAAATACAACTTTTTCAAAGCGCATTAACATATCAAGACAAACGTTTCAAAGGATATGATGCAGTCACACTCATCGAAGTTATCGAGCATCTAGACTTACCGCGTTTAAGCTCTCTATCACGGGTTGTCTTCGAGTTTACCCATCCCAAAACAGTAATAGTAACCACACCAAACATAGAATATAACGTCAAATTTGAAACATTACCCGCTGGAAAACTGCGACATAAAGACCACCGTTTTGAGTGGACAAGAGAAGAATTTCAAAGTTGGGCAAATCAAGTTGCACAAAGATTTAATTACACAGTCGAGTTTCAACCTATTGGAGATAATGACAATTTAGTTGGGGCGCCGACACAAATGGCTGTTTTTAAGTGCTGATCCCCCCTAACCCCCCTTGATAAGGGGGGAACAAGAGTGGGTTCTAGCCTTTAAAAAAGTAAATAAGCCAATTCTTAGCCCCCCCTTATTAAGGGGGGGTTGGGGGGATCAACTTCGCGTTCATTACACATATATATATATGAAAATAACAATCCCTGAACTTTCACTAGTAATACTCATCGGCGCCTCTGGTTCTGGTAAATCAACCTTCGCGCGCAAAAACTTCCAGCAATACGAAATCCTCTCCTCAGACTTTTGTCGAGGACTAGTATCTGACGACGAAAACAACCAAAAAGCATCACACGACGCATTCGACGTACTACACTACATCGCCAACAAAAGACTAGCAGCAGGGAAACTAACAGTTATAGATGCCACCAACGTCCAGCCCGAAGACCGTAAAGAATATATAAAAATGGCAAGGGAATTTCATGTTTTACCTGTAGCCATAGTCCTCAACCTCCCCGAACAACTTTGTCACGAACGTAACCAACAGCGTCCAGACAGACAATTTGGCGCCCATGTAGTCAAGCGTCATACACTAGCATTGCGTCGAAGCTTACGCGGACTAGAAAAAGAAGGTTTTCGTTACGTTTACGTTTTAAATTCCTTAGAAGATATCAATAATATAGAAATAGAACGTCAACCATTATGGAATAACCGTAAACACGAACGTGGGCCGTTTGACATTATCGGCGATATCCACGGTTGCTGCGATGAACTAGAACTTCTACTAGAAAAACTAGGCTATCAAAAGGGAGATAACTATTATCACCCAGAAGGACGCAAAGTAGTATTTCTTGGAGACTTAGTAGATAGAGGCGCCCGTATTTTAGATACAGTAAACTTAGTTCGCAACATGGTTAACTCAGGTACTGCCTTATGCGTTCCAGGCAACCATGAACATAAACTACTGCGAAAACTGCGCGGTAAAAACGTTAAAGTTAATCATGGGTTAGAGCAAACCTTAGCAGAAATAGACGCATTACCCGAAGATACCCGTGAACCATATATTAAAGAACTACGGGAATTTATCGACTCATTAGTAAGTCACTATGTTTTAGATGGTGGACAATTAGTTGTTGCACATGCAGGTATGAAGCAGGCAATGCAAGGACGAGGAAGTGGCGCCGTGCGAGAGTTTGCATTGTATGGTGAGACTACAGGGGAAATAGACGAATTTGGTTTACCAGTACGTTTCAACTGGGCAGGTGAGTATCGAGGTGATGCAATGGTTGTTTATGGGCATACACCAGTACCAGAAGCCGAATGGTTGAATAACACAATAGATATAGATACAGGTTGTGTATTCGGTGGTAAATTAACAGCTTTACGCTATCCCGAAAAAGAATTAGTTAGCGTACCTGCTGCCAAAGTTTATTGCGAACCTGTTAAACCATTGGTAGAGACGTTACATGTAACGTCTCTACAGTCGGAAAATGATGATGTGTTGAATGTGGATGATGTGTTGGGTAAACGCATTATTAACGTGCGCTTGCAAAATAATATAACGATTCGCGAAGAAAATGCCATTGCTGCACTCGAAGTCATGAGTAGGTTTGCCGCTAACCCCAAGTGGTTAATTTACTTACCTCCTACAATGTCACCTGTAGAGACTTCAAAGTTACCTGGATATTTGGAACATCCCCAAGAAGCTTTTGCTTATTATCAAAATCAAGGTATTTCAGAGGTAGTCTGTGAAGAAAAACATATGGGTTCGCGTGCTGTTGTCATAGTTTGTCGTGATGAAGATGCAGTAAGAAAGCGTTTTGGTCTCGTTAACGAAGGTATTGGTATTTGTTACACTCGTACAGGCAGAAAGTTTTTTAATGATGATGCTTTAGAAGCTGAGTTTATTGCCAAAATAAATCAAGCTTTATCTACAAGTAACTTTTGGGAAACATTTAATACCGACTGGGTATGTCTCGACTGTGAACTAATGCCTTGGTCAGCAAAAGCTCAAGCGTTATTACAAAATCAGTATGCTCCCGTTGGTGTATCATCACGCACCGGACTTGGTAATGCCGTTGCGATGTTGCAAAAAGCTAGCGCGCGAGGAGTTGACGTTGGCGCCCAATTAACTGCATTTACACAGCGCGCCCAAATGGCTAATTTATATATTGACGCTTACCGTCGCTACTGCTGGGATGTTAACGATATTTCTGATATCAAACTGGCGCCGTTTCATATCCTAGCAACAGAAGGCGCCGTACATACCGACAAAACCCATCGTTGGCACATGGAACAAATTGCCAAAATTGCCTTATGCGACCCTATTTTATTAGCTACCCATTATAAAGTCATTGATTTGAATGACCCTAGTAGCCAAGCTGAAGGTATTAATTGGTGGGAGCAGATGACGGGTGCAGGTGGGGAAGGTATGGTTGTTAAACCTATGGACTATATAGTTAAAGGTAATCGTGGTATTATTCAACCTGCTGTTAAATGCCGTGGACAAGAATATTTACGGATTATTTATGGCGCCGAATATACTAGTCTAGAAAACTTAAATCGTCTGCGTCAAAGAGGATTATCGCATAAACGTTCGTTAGCAATGCGCGAATTTGCACTTGGTGTAGAATCGTTAGAAAGGTTCGTCTCCCATCAACCATTACGAAGAATACACGAGTGCGTATTCGGTATTTTAGCCCTAGAAAGTGAACCCGTAGACCCCAGATTGTAATCTTGTAGACTTGTGGAACAGGCATCCCTGCCTGTGCATTCATGTATTCTTATTTACCACAGAGACTATTAGTACACAGAGGACAAATTTTAAGGAAAGGCGCCTGCCTTTATAATTAATTCTGTAATATTGAGGTCTACTAAATCTATCAAACCGTCCGAATCATTACCTTGAGAGTAAACAAAACCTGTATATACTCTAATGTGATTTGGAAGAAATATTAGGTACATTACCAAGATTCCAAAGCTTACCTCACATCTTGCACCAGACCTAGAAACCGGGCTTCTTGACAAAGACTTTGCCATAAAACGTTAATTTTTCGTACAGAAGCCCGGTTTCTTTAAGCTTGTTGACAATGGTGCAAGATGTAAGTTACGGTGTATTATTCTCGCAGCTTCTACTGTTTGTGCTGTTGCTACATATACAACAGGTCGAACTGGTAAAATATTATTGCTAGAAGGGCTAGTATGAATAACGTAAGTTCCTTTTACACCTGCTTTTTTCGCAGCACGATATATATGCTCTGTTGAGGGGTCATGATAAGCATTAATATCATAATAGTTTGGGGATTCAGTGTAATTAAGCATGTTCAATAGTCGTTATAGTTGCATACACAACGCCTTTTTGGTTTAAATAAATACTTTAAATTTTAATTCTGAAACATGCCGACTTTGTGTAGGCATAAGCTTTAAGCTAAAAATACGCTTGCTGGAATATTAAAACGCTCGCCAAGTTTTTTCGCGTGAGTTTTGCTTATCTCACGTTTGCCATTTATGACCTCAGAAGCAATACCACTTGAGCCAAACACGTCTAATAAATCAGTTTGCTTTAAATTATTAGCTTCCATTAAATGCAGTAACCGACTGTGAGGAGTAGATAAATTTTGCAGCGGATAATTTTCCGCTTCAAATTTTTCAATTAATACTATAAACAAGTCATAAATCTGGTCTTCTTCAGGTGTTAAACTCTTTTTGTACATTAAATCTTCAATAATGGAAAGCGCTCGTTCGTATTCCGAAGTAGTTTTAATTGCTTGTGGCAAGGCTGATGTTAAAAGATTAGCGTAAACTTCGTGATTAAAAGTGAGGGTCATTTTTCCAATTATCCTTGTCGTACTCAGCGTGGGTCAAAAAATATTTGAAGTAAATTGTCTGTTTTACATAGTTTATACTGACTATTAAACGATAGCGGTAAAAATACCTTTTCGTCCGTGATAGTACATTCCCTTTGGAACCAAAGACTGTAGAGGAGTATTGTTTTGTCATATTATAAAGATGCTTTCCCTAACTTCTGTTAGTTTTAGTTTTCCCATACAGGGACTAAAAGTAACAAGCTATTTTATACGTGTGCTTGTCTATAGGCTATTTTTACTAAAACTCGATGCTTTTATTAGCTACAATTTTTGTTAGATAATAAGAAAAAACTATGGTAAATATTGAAGGAAAAGTGGCATTAGTGACAGGCGCCACACGAGGTATAGGTAAGGGTATTGCTGTGGGACTCGGTGAAGCAGGCGCCACTGTTTATATTACAGGACGTAGCCTTGAATCAAATAGCAGTAGTAATTCTGGTAGTTTAAATGATACAAAAGTAGCAGTTGAGCAAGCTGGGGGTATATGTATTCCTGTTCAGGTAGACCATAGCAATGATGAACAAGTGCGTTTCCTGTTCGAGCGTATTCAAGATGAACAGTATGGACAGCTTGACTTACTTGTAAATAATGCTTATGCAGGTGTGAGAGCATTAACAGACGCTAACGGTAAACCTTTTTGGGATAACGAAACTAGTCTTTGGGACGCTAGTAATAACGTTGGTCTTCGTAGTCATTATATAGCAAGTGTTTTTGCCGCTCGCATGATGACCAAACGTAAACAGGGACTAATTAGCACTATTTCCTCTTGGGGTGGACTGTCGTATATTTTTGGTGCTGCTTACGGCGCCGGTAAAGCTGCATGTGATAGGTTAGCAGCAGATATGGCTGTTGAATTAAAGCCTCATAACGTCGCTTCCATATCAATATGGCCCGGTATTGTTGGAACTGAGCATTTTTCCAGTTTAGCTGACCAATTTAATGAACAAGATAGCAGTGACCCAATGAAATCATTATTTAGTGAGCGCTATAACTGGGAAAGTCCTTTATTAACAGGACGAGTTATTGCTCAGTTAGCTGGTGAGTCATCTATTATGCGTCGTACAGGACGAGTCCAAATTGTAGCCGAACTTGCTCGCAAATATGGGATTGTAGATGAAGGTGGTAATAGTCCTGTTTCGCTGCGTTCTTTACGCTTTGTACTACCCTTTGGATTGCCTGGACTAAGAAAATATTCATCGCTAATACCCGATATTAAAGTACCGTGGGCGTTGTTGTTAATAGGCGCCCTCAGTTCACCGAAAATTTGATACTTTTTGTATCTTTTTGAGCTACTGGCGATTAACAGTGCTGTTTAATTATGAATGAATAACTCTGTTTACCAGCGTTTTTATTTTTAGGCTTATGGCACTTGCAATCGTCCTCTGCACTGTAACAAATATAAATGTAGAGATGTGATTAATCACGTCTCTACAATCTACAAATGAAGCGAGCGCGCGTAAACTTTGTTGCAGGCACCTTACGGTTGTTTGCTAGAGTTATTCGTAATTTATGGTGTGATCTGATATAATGTACGTAAAACTGTACATCTCTTATGTTATCTTACCAAATTACATCTCCAACAGAAGCTCGGAACGATTTCTTTAAATTATTAGAGACGATTGTAGAAAGTCGTCAAGTATATATAGTTAATCGTCGTGATGGTGAGAATGTAGCGTTAATTGCGGAGTCAGATTTAACAAGCTTGGTTGAAACAGTGTATCTTTTGCGTTCGCCTAAAAACGCAAGTCGATTAATGGAAGCTATTGAGGAATCTAAAACGGGCAATATAAAACCTCAAAGTATCGAAGAATTGAAGCAGGAGTTGGGAATTGAGCAAGAAAAAAAAGAAATTTGAACAAGATGATTCTCAACCAGATCAAGTAAAAATTGTTGTTACTGTTAACCGAGTTCCTTATTTTACCCTTAAATTTAAGGAAGATTTAACATGGTGGTATAGGCATGATTTCCAAAAAGCATCGAAAATAATGGATTTAATTACCGCTGTGATGCAAGACCCGTTTGAGGGGATTGGAAAACCAGAGCCATTAAAGTATATGGAAGCAGATATTTGGTCTCGGCGGATAAACTTGGAACATCGACTTACCTACCGAGTTGCAGAAGCTGAAGTATATTTCTTAACTTGTTGTTATTACTATGAGTAAGGTCAGTATGCGAATTTTGTAGCTTAATTTTAATAACTTACAGTTACCGTTATGACATGCTACTAATTTTAAGTGCTGTAAAAGTTTTATTTACAAACTCTACAGAAGCAATATAAGGTTGATAACTATTTTTTAGCTGTTATCGATGCTTGTTCTTTGTTTTGTATTTCCATAAGTTGTGGAATAGCAAAAGAACTGAATCACATCCTCACAAGTAGGATAATGTAAAAATCGTTGTGTGCGGCAACTAGAAAAGCAAGCGATTATCACATTACAAAAGCATCAAGATAAAATCAGCAATTATTTAGCTACTTAAAATTTTAGTTTGTATCTGATTGAAATTATTATGAGTTGTTCTCCTTACTCGCTTAAAGGTCAAAAAGCACTTGTATGTGGCGCCAATTCTGGTATTGGTGAAGCTATTGCACGCTCATATGCTGCTGCTGTAGCTATTATACTGCAAACGGGTAAAAAGTGAACTTTGTCATGCTGAGGTACGTAAACGCAGTTTTCCCGCAGGGTAGCATCTTAAAGATTTGCGTTTGCTTGAAAAGTATAGTTTTAAGCCGTTTTGAGTATAATTACCACTCCAAAGTCCAAGAAGCTGAGAAAGTCGTTGATGATATCAAAGCAGCTGATGGTGAAGCTTTTGCTATCCGAGCTAACGTTGCCAATGAAGACGATGTTAAATCGATGTTTAGCCAGGTATTCAAAGAATTTGGCACTATAGACATTTTAGTTATTAATACGAGTATCCAAAAAGACTCGTCATTTGTCGATATGACTCTTGAGGAGTGGAATACTGTTATTGGAGTAAACCTGATACCATTTTTATATGAAGATGCGCTTTATTACTCTTACTCCCCCCTTATTAAGGGGGGCTGGGGGGGATTTAATTATTTGCAGCTTCACATTAAATTGGTATGACAGGACATTTTTTGTGCGCGCGCGAAGCAGCTAAAGAATTTTTACGTCGAGGTGTACAACCACAAGTTTCCCGTGTAATGTATCAACTCCTGCACCAGTCAAATCACAAGATACTGCACAAGCAACTATTATTAATTTGCTTCTGTAATTTTGTAGTAATTGTAATAGGAGAACTGGTAGGTGATTTATTTTAGGGTGCTGAAGTACTATCCTGCGACTTCAGCAAGCGGGGTGCATTGTATCTAACTATCCGCTTGCATCTCCATAGGCGACAAATTGATTCATCTTGCCACCATCAATCTGTTTCTGTTGATAGGATTTATGCACCATATCGCCTGTTTCATCTTCAAGCGACAAAACTCATGTTTGCTTCCGATGAAGGTGTTATGGTAATAGTCGTTATTAAAAGATAAGGGCTTATCTTTTAATAACGGTGGTCGCTATTAAAAGTTAGTTTATTTTTAAGTACTAAAAACCTAATGTATAGTATTTTTTGTTACTACGTACTTAGATTTGGATTCAGGAAGATTGGACGGAGGATGGAGTTGCAACTGATTTACCAAGGATTGCGTAGGCGCCGCAGTAGCGCTACCGTTCAGTTACCGCAACTATAGTTGAGGAAAATCCGCGCAATGTTGTTCATGTCAATATTGTTCTCGTCCGTGCAGATTCACCAGAAGAAGCTTTTGACAAAGCAGAAGAGCTTGGTCGGGAGAATGAACACACCTATTTAAATCCCAATCATAAAACAGTAACTTTCACTTAGAGTATTCCAACAAATAAATGATCCAAAATGTGTCATTGCGTAGTTTACTTCCCCGAAGGGGTATGGAGCGAAGCGGAATGTTCGCGCTACTCTACGAGAAGGCGAAGCGCCTACCGCGTTCCCGAAGGGTAGTAATGGCAGGAACGTGAGAACAGTACCGCAAAAAAGTAGAAACATATATCCGCGAGAACCAAAACCACGTTGCTATCGCGCGTCTAAAACGCAACGTACCGTTAACTTACTCTGATGTAACAGCACTCTCAACAATGTTATACGGTTCCGAAGTAGTAGAAAGTTTAGAGCAGTTTCAACAAGTATATGGCGCCGTTAATATCAAGAGCTTTATACCTCGGCTTGTAGGTTTAGACCGTTCTTCAGCAAAACAAGCATTTAACAAGTACCTACAAACTCAAAACTTTAACGCCAATCAAATACGCTTTGTGGATATGATAGCTGTTGACCCAACCCAAGGACAGCGAACAACATCAGGTAATGGGTTGATTGGTGGTAGTGGTCAAATACTTGCTCAACCGGATGCGAAACTTGTTGTCGCTGCGAACGGTGGTTCTGATTTGATTTATGTTCCAGACAATGATGTTGAAGTTGTGGCACAGGCATCTTGGCTGTGCAGTACTTTTGTATGGTGGGCAATGCCCACCCTTTTTCGGCGCCTGTGCAGTAAAAAAAGTTTACTATTTTACCACAGAGACGCTCTTGACACAGAAAGTATTTAAGGCTCAACTTTAACGAGTGTACCAACCTTGACTTTATCAAACAGCGCTATTACGTCTTTATTATGCATCCTTATACAACCGTGGGAGACGGCTTTTCCTATTAATTGTGGTTGATTTGTGCCGTGAAAACCTAATCTAGTTTTACCATCAGTCCAAATTCCTATCCAGCGAGGTCCTAATGGGTTTTCGGGGCCTGGTTGAATAATACGTCCTGTTTTAAAGCTTTTAAATATAGGATTAACTTCTTGCTCGAACACTCGGTAAACACCATTAGGAGTCTCCCAACCAGCTTTGCCCACAGCTATCGGATAGGTGGCAATAATTTCTAGACCGCGATATACATACACTGTTTTAGCTCTTAACTTGACTACTAAATGTATTTCATCTGCGGCAGGTTCTATTTCTACTTCTTGACCTGGTTTTTTAGGTTTATCTGTACTAACTCCAACAGGCGCCTTTTGCGAAGATGCAACTACAAGTCCATGCGCTGTATCAGACAGAATCAACGCTCCCACATTTAAAACTAAGGCAGTGCTTATTAAGGGAGTAAAAGCAATTAATCCTTTTACTAAATTCCAGCTATGCATAACAATCGCTACAGTACTATATATTGGTTGATTTCCTGGTTACACGAAAAAGCTACACTCATACTCCCGCATGTTGTGGCTATACTGATATATTTTTACACACTTTTGGTAAATTTTACTACCAGTTTTGCCGAATAATTGTTGGGGCAGGTGCAGGAGACCAGTAAAATATGTACCATCTCTCTGTATCATTAGGGAAGCTTTTTAAGATTTTTTACTTAAAAAGTTCCAAAATCTAACTATTATCGAGTCTGGAAATTAGTACTATAAAAATATATGGTTAATAAAAGATATTAATTGTAACTAGAATACAAATACGTTTAGTCATTTTGTTGCGTAAGTTCTAGAAACCTGGAATATTATCGATAATTTATAATGAAAATGATGATTTCGCGCGCGATTCCAGGTTTCTTTCGATGAATGCATAAATATAACTTGACTTAAGTAAAGAATTATATTTAACTGTGTTTTTATATACTGCCGATACCCAGGAAAATAAATTATGGTGGCAATTTTGAGTAGAGGTGTAACGGTACCCGGAGTACAAGCATTCCAGGATAGCGACCGCACAACTCAGTTTGTCTACTACCCTACAACAGTTACATGCATACCCGGAGAAACACTACAAGATTTTAAAGTTACCTATTGGGGTATTGGCAAACCGTTCTTTATGCAAAAGAACAATCGTATTGATAGCGTTGTCGGCGCCATTCTTGCAGGTAGAGCCATAATAGATATATCATCTGAGCAGCGTCAAATGCTTATTGAACAAATTCGCAAAGCATACGGTGTGCGAAATCCTGCGCTAATACCACTACCACTGCAAAATGTTCGTGTACAGCCAGTTATTGCTAATAATACTCTTAGTATAGATAAAGATGCTGATATCAAATTTCCTGAAACGATTCAACTAGGTACTGCGTTTAACTACCAAATTGGAACCGGGAATAGTTTATTTGCTCAATTCGTCGCAACTCAAGGGCAAGGTGATAAATTTATTCCAAATCCGGCATTTGGTATTAATATTGTTGGAGAAGCAGAATTTTTAGGCGACCCTTGGACGGTTGAAGTTGAAGCAAATTTGAGCCAAGTTTGGTCATATGTTCGTAAACGTGTTTCACTCGCTATTTCATTAGGATGGTTCAAGTTTAAACTAGGCGATTACGAAAAGATTATTCAAGATTTGCAGCGTGATAAGATTATAAAATTACGTTTAGTAGAAGGCTCATTGGATAATGAAAAGTATGGACGTTACTTTTTAGAAATGGGTAAAGAAATTTTTACAGCAATTAACCAACAGGCAAATTCAGAAGTTGGTTTTTTTAAATTTGAACCCAGTCGTGATATGACTCCCTCTGCATCATTAACTTTATGGACGTGGGATGTTTCTGTAAATCTTGCTTATGGAGAACAATCGTTAAAATTTTCTCAATTGTTGAACTATAAAAATACTATCAGTTATTCTGGAAGATTGCGGCGTCTAGTTCCAGCATCAATGACTTTAGCGGTTATTTGTAACGAAAAGAGCAAAAATTTATTTCAAGACCTTGGCAATGTCACAGAACCATGCATCACACCAGCTAAAGCAGATGAATTTCAAAAAAGATTAATGGCAGAAGTAACTAAAAAACAACCTTTGCTCGACAGAATCTATAATAGTTATATTCTGGGTAGTATTTCCCAGGAACAATACGAGAGAGCAATGCTAATCATTAACGGATTATCATTCAAAGAAACACTGATGCTTACTCCGAGTACACAAAGTTTTATGTCAAATCCAGAGGAATTTATATTGGGATTAAGTGATTCACAAATTAATCGCATCCTAGAAGAAGCAATCAAATTAGAATAGATGTAATAAATTAAATTAATCTGGTAATCAAATGTCCCAATTTGAAGCAATTCAAGCAGCATATCAAACTTTTACCGACCAGTTTCAAAGCGCTGTTATCTGCACTGTCAGTCAAGATGGACTTCCAAACGCTAGCTATGCACCGTTCGTCATGGATGATATGAAAAACATCTATATATATGTTAGCGGTCTTTCGACTCACACACAAAACCTAAACGTTAAACCTGTAGCTAGCGTCTTGTTCATCGAAGACGAATCTAAAACCCAACAGATGTTTGCTCGGCGCCGTTTAAGCTATGATTGTACAGCAAGTTTGGTCAATAGCAGCACTGCGACATGGATTCAAACCGTATCAAACTTTGAATCAAGATTTGGCAATATTATCCAGATGTTACGCGACTTGCCAGACTTCCGCATTTTCCAGCTTACCCCAACTTCTGGTCGATTTGTCGTTGGTTTCGGCGCCGCTTATGATGTTGATGCGAGTGATTTAAATAAATTAATACACGTAACCTCGTGAACCACCAAATGTAGAGACGTTACATGTAACGTCTCTACTACCCATTTTTCTAGGTTGTTTCTAGCCAATTTTCTGATGTGGCGCCCTTATGTAATAAGCAATGATATAGAATATGTTGTGTTATATCTTTATATGTCTATATCTTCAAATGCTCCTAACTTGCTTTTATCGCTCTCTCAAAGTTTAGCTGATACTGTTGAAAGAGTTGAAGGCGCCGTTGTTTCTGTAAATGTAGGTAGAAGGTTTTCACCTAGTGGAATACACTGGCGTAATGGTATTATTGTTACTTCTGATGAGTCGCTACATAATAGCGAGGAAGTTACTGTTACTCTAAACGGTGGAAAAACTGTACCTGTTAAATTATTAGGTCGTGATGCGAGTACCGATGTTGCAGTTTTTCAAATTGACAGTCCAGATATCCCTGTTGCTAATATTGGAGATGCGGCAACTTTAAAGGTTGGTCATTTAGTGCTGGGAATGGCACTAAGTCGCGAAGGTAATATTAAAGCAGTAATGGGGAATATTAGTGTATGCTCTGGCGCCTGGAAAAGTATGAGTGGTGGTAATATAGACCAATTCATTTGTCCTGATATTACTTTATATCCCGGTTTTGCTGGTGGGCCACTCGTAGATGCAAATGGTGATGTAGTTGGTATGAATACATCTGGACGACGTGCGACTGCTTTGACTATTCCTTCAAAAACAGTTAACCGTGTAGTTGACCAGTTAGTTGTAAAAGGAAGAATTGCCAGAGGTTATTTAGGTGTAGGAATGCAACCTGTACGTTTACCACAAAACTTGCAAACTGCACTTAATATAACAGGCGATGGTGGAGTAATTGTAGTTAATATCGAAAATAATGCACCAGCAGAACAAGCTGGTATATTGCTAGGAGATATTTTAATTACATTTAATGACGCCCGCGTTAAAGATACAAATGATGTTTTAGCATATTTGAATCAATCACAATATGTTAATCAAACGATATCAGTACAACTTGTTCGCGGTGGTGAGTTGGTCAATTTGACAGTCACCATAGGTGAGCGACCATTTTAAGCTATCTTGTGGAACAGGCATCCTGCCTGTTTATTTTAATTTTTTGAATTCTAGTGCGGAGGTGATATGATTCGTGTATTGGTGGTTGCTGCATCACCCATAGTTCGGGCTGGTTTAGCAACTGTTTTGGCAGAAAGTCCTAAATTTCAAGTTATCACAAGCGGCGCCTATCTAGATGTACTTACCCAAATAAACGAACAGCAACCTGATGTATTGTTGCTTGATTGGAATGATGATAGAGAATTTTGGGATATTGTGCAATCACAAAATTCTATACCAATCATTGTAATAGCATCGAATGAACAGCTTGATTTTAACTTGATGCTACGTTCTGGTGTACGAGGTATATTATCACCCGAATCACGCGAAGCAGAGATTATTCTTGCAGTTGAAACTGTAGCAGCGGGTATGATAGTTTTTCATTCAGAAATGATTGACTATTTACTCGCTGCGTCTAGTTTGAGTACAGAAACAATACCAACTAATGTTAATCAAGTACTAACTTCTCGCGAAATAGAAGTATTACAGTTACTTGCTTCAGGTAGTGGTAACAAAGCCATTGCTCAAAACCTACATATATCAGAACATACAGTCAAATTTCATATTTCGTCAATTTTCCAGAAACTAAATGTCTCCACACGTACCCAAGCAGTAGCTGTGGGTATACGCTTAGGATTGGTTATGTTGTAGTATTTGTAAGTTTGTATGTTAGAAGCGAATTAAGCCATAGTAGCTGCTTGCAGCAATTATAAGAATAACTACAACTCCCACAATGACACTAACTGTAAGTTGGGTAGAAGCTTTTTTGTCAGCAGTTTTGTTACTTTGTAATAACTTTTGGGTTTGGTTAGGATTCATAGCACATTTACTTACACTCACTTAATAACTAGTTTGTAGCAATTACCTATAACTACATCTAGCTTCAGAAATAAGCCATATGTTTTAAAACTGTCATAGTTGCTTATTACAATCATATTTTAATTGCAATCATATTTTAAGTAAATTTACATGTATAATAAAATACCTTAGTTTAAAAGTTAACGTATTTTTACATAAAAAGACTCATCAATAAAGTTACTGTATACAGTAATAAAAAATTATACTTCAATCCGGAGACATACTTTTGTCTAAGTAATACTCAGTAGCACAATGAAAAATAAGGCAGGTAGTTAAATTGCTATCTTTATTTAAATGTGCGCTGTAAACCAACTTTTGAAGAATTGAACTACTGAACTTTAAGCTAATTAAATAGCTCTAATTAACCTTATTTACTGTCATATATGCGGTAATACAGGAATTTTATGCTGTATAAAAAGCAGCTTTGAAATATTTGAGACGGCTTAATTAAAGTAGCAAATTTGACAAAAGATAATTCAGTCAAAGAAACAAAGGGAGAATTTCAATGAAAGTTAACGTGAAAATATCAATTGCTGTTATTGCTTTAGTAGCTAGCACTTTTGGTTTAGCCTCCAAGTCCTTTGCACAGACATCTTTAGAAAATAGTTCAATCAATACTGATTTTCAGTTAGATAATGCTGACAAATCTAATCCTGCTGCTGCTGCTGCTGTATTTTCTACAGATGCACAAGGAAATATTACTCAAGGTGCTGTTTCTGCATCTGTTGGTTCAAAGAGTGCAGGCGCCGCAGCAGTAAGTGGCACACTTTTAAATGAAGACGGAGATGCTGTTACAAATGTTAATGCTGCTGCTGCTTTAGGTAGTGACAAAACTTCAGGTCTTAAAGTTAATCCGGAATCCGGAACTATTGACTTCACTACAACAACAGAACTAGGAGAATAAACCCTAGTAGTTCGTGTCATAAGTTTTATTAGCAACGGATTATGAACGGATGTAACGGATAGTTTACTTTAAATGACCAGATTTTGTTTTTAATCATTAATTATCCGTTCCATCCGTTGTATCCGTTGCGAATTGACCCACCAAAATTAATGACAAAGACCACTAACTAAAAATATTGGTTTGTAGGCGCCACCTATAAACCTATCAAATACTTTTTAATTTATGGCTATTACTAATAAAAAAAGGAAATTTGGGCTGTTATTTACTTCAGCAACTATACTTGTTCCTAAAGTAGGTTACGCTCAAACTAACACTGATTTATCTGAACTTGATAAATTCAGTAATCAAGAAACCTCGCCTTCTATCTCGCAACCAGAATTGGCGCCACTTGAATTATCTAAGCATGAAGGTAAAGCTGCTGATTTAATCTTAAACAATACCTTTATCCAACCTGAAACAGCATCGGCGCCAGAATTATCTACAATACAAGAAAATTCTAATTTAAAACCAATAAATGCTAACAACACTATTTCTCAAGCTTGTTCTGCTGAAAATATAGAAAAACCCGAATTTAGTCAAAGTGGTAAACAGTTTTGTAAACCAAATAATAGTAAAGATAAATTAGAAATTCAGCCAGATGTTGTTGACTTAAACACCAATAAAAATTTCACTATTCCACCACGGTCAATACAAAATGAAAAAAATATAAGTATATTCACTACTAATATGTCATTAAATGGTACACAAATTAACCATTTAACAAAATGGCAGTTATCGACAGGTGCAAATTTTGGTGATAAAACAAATGCTTATTTTGATGTCAATGGACTGATTAGAATCAATACCCGACTTGAAGAAAGCTTAACAAAGGATAATATTTTTACTGTAGAACAGCGTAGTAGTTATATCCAATTTCAAACCGCGCGTAAAAAGCGAGAAATTACAGTTAACAAAATTGAGCCACGAACAGTGCTTGGTACAGAAATTCAACTAAGCATGATTGGTTCATGTTTAGATGCGAATAATAATGCTGCTAGTCAGTGTACATATCTTCCTGGTCTTGTTACTGATAAAAGTACTATTCCAGAAAGCACATTGTTTCCTTCAAAAATCCTTGAAAACTCAAAATTTGGTGATGTTGTATCACCAGAGTCAGTAGAAGCTATGAAGCAACCGGGTTTTCAAATGGGTGCAAACGGTGACCAATATGGAATAGATTTATATTTTCCTAACGCAGGTAGCACTTATGGTAATGCTCAATCGAATCAAACATCGGTTTCGAGAACAGAAGATATTGAAAATACACCAGTAGGTATTTACTCGACTGTTAGAAGAATTGTCAGAGCAAATCACAAAGAAGCTGTGATTGGTCGTACCGTTCGAGGATTTGGAGCAATTGCAGGAGATAAAAATGCTCTGCTGAATTCAGCTTTCCAATTGACTGGTTTGTTATTACCCGATGCTGACCCCCAAATTGAAGGTAGTGATAAGCCTTATAATAAAAATATTAACGTTAATTTATTTTTCGCAGCAAACAACACGCGCATCCCAACTAATAGTTATACTTTTTATCATTCAGGTATTGGCAAAGCTAAGAGTCCATACAAAGATGCCAATAATGTCAATCAAATACCTGCTGCCAGCTTTGACAGTATATGGATTGGTGTTTCCCCTGTTAAAAAATATACCTTTTCTTCCAAATCACGTTATGAATTAACAAGTCCAGCCAAGATATTGTCAGCAGCAGGCGCCGAAGGTGGATTTAATTCTAATATTAATATTGCAACTAATATCAACGGGCAAAATTTTTCAAACTATTTGATGAAAGATTTCTACAGCCAGATTTATTTACAAGTATTTAGCCATGATGCCAATTTTCATACCACAACTAAATTTACCGAAGAAACAAATTTCTATCCTCATATTAGTATTACTGGCAACATCACAACCCTAAACAATATCTGGAAATATTATGGTGGGATGATTGGTGGTGAAAAAATCAATGCCTACGTAGGTACAGATTTTACCCAATATACAAACGACGGTTGGACGTTTTCTGGTGGCGCCATTGGATATACAAATCCTGATAATGATTATTATAGCCAAGTATTAGGTAATGTTTCTAAAAAAATTAGTTTGGGCAAAAACTCCAATTTAGTTTTATCAACCGGGTTTAACTACGCAATTGACCGTAAAGCAGAAATTGACAGATTTATAGTCAAGTCTCCAGGTAGTTCTGTAACATTAGGCGCCAGAGCAAATCTTGGTGACGTTTCACTCGGTTTAGTCAACTATTTTGGTGCCCTCCTCCCAAATTCTATTGCTAACACTCTACTCGCTGATGTTAGTTGGAAATTGAGTAATAACTTCTTAATTTCAGGATACTATACTCCTATCAACGAGAGTAATAACCGCTCACGATTTGGCGCCAGTGCTAGATGGAAATTGAGTGATAAAGAAAACAGTCCGATACTTTCTTTTGGTTGGAATAACAATGAGTATAATTTAGGTAGTGGCCCACTAGGAAATAAATTAGGCGCCACAGATAATGTATTCAGCATCATGTTCAAATTTGCAAGATTTTAAACCTTCTTGTGGAGCGGGCATCCTTGCCCGCCCTTTACATTAAAGAGTTAAGAGACAGGCAGGGATGCCTGTTCCACAAGACTATTTAATCAAGTTTTTGACTTGGTTGATGATGCTTACTGGGTCAATACCTTGATGTGGGAACTGTTCCCAAAGTCCACCACAACCTTCTTTGTGGGTGGCAAGGTAGTTATATTTAGGAGTATAACCGCGTTCTAGTAACCAGGAACCGAAACGACTTCCTAAACCAGTGCGACGGTTGAATGCTTCTACTACCAAAACGAAAGGCGCCTTACCAATTTTCGCTATCATTTCTTCATCGATAACGTTTAAAGTCGGTTTGTTGATTAACCCTACATCTATTCCTTCTTGCTTGAGACGTTCGACTGCATCTAGCGCGCGGTATAAACCATCGCCAAAGCTAACGATATAACCTTGTGTTCCTTCGCGTACTACTTCATCTTTGCCAGGAACGAATTTATAGTTATCTCCAAATAACTCTTTGCCATCGTTACCTTTAATTGTCGGTACTTTAGAACGAGTTGAGAAAATAAATCGTAGTCCAGGGTCAGAGAATATTGCTTCTACACAAGCTGTCATTTGATTTGTGTCTGCTGGGAAGTATAGACGTGTTTCATGACCATCATCTAAACCGTTGTCGGCAAACATATTATTTAAACCAAAGTGGCAGGTGTTGTCTGCCATGTCATCAATACCCGCATGAGAGAAGTGACACAACACGTTCGAGTAGTTCAACCGTGCCATTGTAATTTCGGATATACACATTTCTAAAAATGCGGAAAATGTAGCGAAAATTCCTTGCTTCCCAGCTTCCATACCAAATCCAGCAGCAGCAGAGAAGTTACCACGCTCCATAATACCCGATGGTACAAACACTTCTGGATATGCATCGTGAATTTTCTTTAAACCGCATGACCCTTCTAAGTCACTATCGATAACTTTGACTTTTTCCTTACGTTCTGTTTCGCTCATTCGACTTAATATATTTACCACCGCTTCACCAAAGACGTTGCGGTTGGCGCCCCATTTATCGCTAGAACCAAGAAATGTATAAGTTTGTTTGGGTTTTTCGATATTTTTGAGGTATTCGACTGCTGCACTGTGTCCGCGTGACTCTAAATATTTAATTGCTAAATCTACAGATATTACATCATGACCGTGAGTTGAGCCTTCTAACCCTTCTATTGCCGGACACATTGGACGCTTGTTAATAACAGCAATTGGTCCAGGGGTATTTACTGCTTCACACAAACGACGATATAAATCATCTATATCTTCCCCGTCTCCTTCTAATACTTTTATACTATGACCCGTTAAAGTCTTAGCAACGGTAAAACCAGGTAAATATTTAGAAGGGTGTCCAGCTATTGTTACATCATTATCATCAATAATTAATTTCACATTCAAATGTAAAGCGGCAGCTAAACGTGCAGCTTCAGCATCGTTACCTTCTTGTTGCGAACCATCAGAACCCAAACAAAAAACGGTTTTACCTGGATGTGCCATTGCAACACCGTTGACGTAAGGCCACATGTGACCCAGGCGCCCAGAACTGAATTTTACACCAGGAGTTAAGCCAAGTTCAGGGTGTCCTGGTAATTTAGAATTTGCTTCACGATAACGTAGAAGTTGCTGTTCTGGTAAATCACCATGCAACGCTGACATTAAATATTGAGTACCAACTCTATGTCCTGCTTCATCAAAGAATATTGGTACAAATTTATCTGCTGCACCTCTAAAGAATGCATCGAGAACCATTACCTCTGGTACTGTATCGTAGGGTCCACCCGTATGACCACCTACTCCTCTTGCTGCTCCAGTCGCAGTGAAAAAAACTATCGCATCACGACAAAGTTGAATATTCGCTTTGAGTGCTTCTCTTTGCTCTGCTGTCAGTGTACCATTTGCCGGGTCGAGCGATAAATATTTGTAGGCGCCTAGATTGATTGGAAATTGAGTTGTTGTAGTCATGATTTGTCAACGGGTTGAAGAACACGAAAATGTTTGCTATGAACTTTTTGAGGTTATACAATGAGTATAAACTCACAAACGTGCAATTTCAAGAAAAAAAACGCAACTTCCGGAAAATTAATTATGTTGACTGCCGAACGACGACAATTCATCCTAGAAATTCTTCGTCGTGACAAAAAGGTGCTTTCTTCCGAACTCAGCGCTGTTCTCAAAGTTTCAGAAGATACGATACGTCGCGATTTAAGAGAATTAGCTGAAACAGGTTTATTGCAGCGTGTGCATGGAGGCGCCTTATTAAGTTCTCCCGCAACAGCGAGTTATGCCGATAGAATACAGCAGGCGCCAATAGAAAAAGAAGCAATAGCACGTGCAGCAGCGAAATTAGTACTTCCAGGTCAAGTCGTAATTTTAGATGGTGGTACAACAACACTTCAGGTTGCGCGGCATTTACCTATAGATTTACAAGCCACAGTTATAACAAATAGTCCACCAATTGCCGTAGCTTTGGCAGAACATCCTCATATTGAAGTTGTGATGTTAGGTGGGCAACTTTATAAAAAGGCTTTAGTTAATATTGGCGCCGCAACAGTTGAAGCCTTACGGATGATACGGGCAGATTTGTGTATGTTAGGGGTATGTAGTTTACATCCAGAGGTTGGAATAAGTGTTACAAATTTGAATGAAGCCCATGTAAAACAAGCAATGATAAAGAGTGCTGCGGAGGTAGTAGGATTAGTAACTGCGGCAAAGCTTGATACTGCGGCGCCTTATGTTGTTGCCTCGATTCATGCGTTAAGCTATTTGGTAACGGCGCCTGTTGTACCATTGGAGGTACTAACTTCCTACAAAGATTTGGGATTAACGATAATTCGTGAAGATATAGATTCAGCAACTATAATCGATTCCGAGGCGCCTGTGTATAAGTCAATAATCGACTAAAAGTCAAGATATTGTAACTAATCTTCAACTAACTTGAAATTAAACTTTACAAAAATATAGCTTTTAGTATAATTTTTCAAAAAGAAAATAATTATACTCATAATTAATAAACACTTTTGTAGGTATATCTATGGACTTGAATTTAGATTTCACAGCAGAAGAAAGAAAGATATTGCTAGAAGAAATTCAACTCCTTGAACATAACATTAGTATTTATTCTTGGGGTTTACGAGGTTTTAGAACTTATGTAAGTGGTGCTTTTACGTTACCACTTACAAATTTTATGCAGACTATTGGTTATAATAAAAAAGTTCTTAATTTAAAAAAATCGGACACAGTAATTCTTAATATTGGCTGTAGGGATGATACAGATAATGATTACATTAACGCCGAACTATTTCCTTCGCTAGGAGAGATGTGGAGAATTATAAGGGGCAAGCAGAAGATAAACTATGATTTATTTTTGAATATCTGTAATGAAGATAAAAATCTTTTAGAAGTCGCTGATGGAATTATTTTAAGTCATGTATTAGAACATATACCTTTGAATTTAGCGCTTGTTGCTTTAAAAAATTGTTTTAGGTATTTAAAAAAGAATGGATGTATACGTATTTGTGTTCCATATTTAGGAAAATACCAACAACCACCAAATATACCTTATGAAAAAGCAAAGAATATGTTAGCAATAAACACTGTAATTTATTGTTATGGTCACAAAGTAATGTATAATGCGGAACTGCTGAAATTGCTAATGGCAGAAGCTGGATTTAGCCAAATTGAAGAAGTTAATTTTGGAGAAGGTTTGCTTAGGGTGTCAGACCTTCCTGAACGTGAATCAGAATCAATATATTTAACTGGTGTCAAAATTTGATTTTAGAAGCTCAACAGAAGGCAGGGTGTTATGGGTTTTCTATTACTTGCACCAAACTATACCCTTTTACTGTACCGATTGCACGATATGGTACATGAGAATTTATTGGTTCATTTATTTTACTTTCTTCAATCCAGGCATAATTATTTGGTGATACTTCCTTAAGTGTATTAACTCTTGCAGCAATGTTTTTAGTATAAAAATTAATTAAAACTCCTGTTTTGCCACCGACATCAACTAAACTAATGGGAGATGATTGGATAATTGGCGCCACTGTTTCATTTTCAATAAATTTGCGGAACTCTGGGTTATAGTCATTAAAGGCGCCAATATATCCCAGTACAGCTAAACCAAACCAAACTGGTATCAACCATCCTGCTAACCAGTATTGATAAAATGCATGTGTATCGAATCTATGACGCTGTATCCATACAATAGGTAAAATCAACCATCCGGCGCCTAATACTATAATCAAAGTTGTATATTTATGGATTTCTAAATCATCTATAAATAATGTAATTATACCTGCAAATAGTAATAATATACCTATAATACCAAAACTATAACTTACATAACCCTTAATTATTTTAACTTGAGTAAGGGCATCGAGTCCAACTGCTGCAAGTAACGCAATAAAAGGAAATAGACAAAGACTGTAGTGAGATAAACGAGTTGAAATTAAGCTTAGTTCTATAAATAAAATCACTGGGAACCCAACTAATATTGATTTATATTTCGCTTGCGGGCGCCTAATTATTAGGAATAAACCAAACAGGGCAAAAAAGAACCAAGGAAAGGATTTAGCGGGAACGTTCCACATGTAAAAAATAATTCCATTTCCATGCCGTTCTGTTGAACCGACTTGAAAGACAAAATCTAATAGTTGAAAAATACTTCCGTTTCCGTAGTGTAAGTAACTTAGCCAAAGCCAAATGACAGTTGGAATTAAACCAACTATAAAACCTATATATAAATATGGATTCTTTAATAAACTATGTTGCCTTTGTAAGGAGATTAAAAATGGTATTAAAGCAATAATCGGTAAAATAATCATGAAACTGCGGACTAGTAAACCTAAGCCAAAACAGATTCCGCTTAAAAAGCATAAGAGATTATATGTCAAGTATCGTTTGGAATATTGCTTAGGGTATAGCTCTGCTTTTAATAAAAGTAAGATTCCCGAAAGTACCAAAAAAACCATGCTGACATCGGGAGTTCCCAAACGACAATATTGTAACCAAAGGAATTCTACGCTAAATATAGCAGCAGCTAGCCATGCTATTTTTCGATCTAATATAATTTTGCCTATTTCATATAAAATAAATATAGAGAGCGTGCCTAAAATCATGCTTGGGAGACGAACACTCAACTCGTTGACACCGAATAACTTGTAGAAAAGTGCAATTATCCAGTAAATGCCAGGTGTTTTGTGATGTGGACTATTCCAAGGATGTATCCATTCGCCAGAGTCGAACATGAAACGTGCGCGAGTTGCGTAAAGTCCTTCATCATGAGCCATCAAGCTGTTATTGCCAGAACTAAATAGTAATAAAGGTAGTATCAAAAATAACAAACTCACATACGAAAATACTTGTGAGTATTGAAATTTTAACCAAAGGGAATGAATATTTTTTTTTAGGTGCAACATGAAAGCATTGTATGCGAAAAATTTAATTGACACCCAAGAAACCGGGTTTTTCAGCAAAATCGTTGTTTCATTGCAAAATATTAACAAACAAACCCGGTTTCTAACAGGTTTATTTTCTTGTCTTTTTTAATTGTGTTTTTTAAAATATATGAGGTACTAAAACGTATCACACACATTTAATTGTGATAAAAGACAATATCATATTTTTGCTTTTTTGCCAAAGAAATCTTGAAAACGTAAACGAAACCCAAGATATTTATGCTCCTTAGACCAAATCAACGTACTAAGCTAGACGACAGCAACGACAAATTGTTCTATTCTGAACCACGCTTTGTCACCCATGTAGACGAAGGATTTATTCAACAGGTTACAGATTTGTATCGCCAACTGTTAAAACCGAATACGCGCATTTTAGACATGATGAGTAGTTGGGTTTCGCATCTACCAGAAGAAATAGAATTTTCTCATGTCGAGGGACACGGACTTAATGAAAAAGAACTCGCACGAAACCCTACGTTGAACCACTATTTCGTTCAAAACCTGAATGAAAACCCAAAGTTTCCGTTGCTTGACCAAGATTTTGATGCCGTTATCAACTGTGTCTCTGTACAATATATACAGTATCCAGAAGCAGTATTTTCAGAAATACACAGAATTTTAAAACCTGGTGGCGTAGCAATATTTAGCTTTTCTAACCGCATGTTCTTCCAAAAAGCCATTGAAGCTTGGCGTGAAAATTCCGAGAAAGGTCGAGTTGAATTAGTCAAAAGCTACTTTAATAGTGTACCTGGCTTTACTTCTCCCGAAGTTATCGCCCGCCAATCCCAAGTTCCGAATTTACTACAATGGTTAGGTGCCGGTGGTGGTGACCCCTTTTACGCTGTAGTCGCTTATAAACAATAGTCCTCATCACTCATGATTATTGTTTATATTTTCATGACATTAGCCACCATTAAGGTTAAATTCGAGGTAAAGCTTTAGTGACATCCGCTTTATGTGCAGTTCAAGGAGATAATACAATGTCTTTTCCCCGTATACGTAGAATATTAGCAGCCTTACTGCTATCTGTTATATTGATAACGTCCACAACTGCTTGTGCAACAAAGGCGCCAGGAAGATTTGATGCCGTACAGCAAGAAAGCAGCCAAAAGCGTAGCGGTCAAGCCGTTGCGAAGAATGCGACTCAAGGTAGCGAATTTAACAAACTGTTCCCTTCAGATGGCGGTGGTTTTGACGTAGTATTCACTCAAGAGAAA
Source organism: Dulcicalothrix desertica PCC 7102 (assembly GCF_003991905.1). Lineage (GTDB taxonomy): Bacteria > Cyanobacteriota > Cyanobacteriia > Cyanobacteriales > Nostocaceae > Dulcicalothrix > Dulcicalothrix desertica. The sequence continues at coordinate 268,371 of NZ_RSCL01000007.1, forward strand.
AAAGGTTTCGCAGAAGCGAATTTAAAAGAAGGCGGTAAAGTAGTAGCACAATTAGCAATTTCCGATACTACCAGCACACCCGCAACTGCTGCTGGCTATAAGACTAGTACAAAACAGGTTGGTGGATATCCTGCAAAAACTTTGGGTAAAACTAAAACATCGATTTTAGTTGGTAAGTACCAAGTTTCTGCTATATCCAAAGACCCATCGTTTACCGAAACCGACAGAGAAGCTTGGCTTCAGAAATTTAACCTTACAAGGTTGTCAAAACTGCAATAATTTGCCTCTCCATTGACGATGCAATAAGTTAAACGAACTCTAAACGGGATTAATAATGAGTAAACCAATTCAAGATTTAGTTGACGGATTACCAACTGGTGGCTTGACAATTTCAATGTTAAATGCATTAGATTTTGCGGCGCCTGGTCAGTGGCAAAACATAACTGGTTTTGTCAACACAATTCAGCATGTTACAGGAGAAACAGACGACGATGTAGTTCAGCAGATTGGCGAACGCGCGATATATTTATATAACGACCGTTCACAAGGATACCAAACTGCGATGTGGCTGTATCAAACTGTTGATGGTACAGATAAAGCATTAGGCGCCGCAGCGTTAGCGAATAAAGTTGGCGAAACATTTTCGTTTTTGGGTTTTCTCGATAAAGTCACACCCAAACCCGACAAAGCTCAAACAATCGACTTATCTTTAAAACTTGTAACTGAGTTAGTTGCATTTTGCCAAATTAACGGTATTCCTGGTGATAGCATTGGTGACTTCGTAGCTGCACTAGGAGAATATAGCGGTGAGTCATCTATCCGCATGGCAGCTTTGGTTTGCGTCGATGCTTTACTACCTTTAGGCCCCGACTTTATTCAGAAGGTAACATCGAGTCTTGGGGCAATGACACCGCAAGACTTAGAGCAAAATTCGACTTTCAACAACATCAAAGATACTATTCCTGGTCAAAATTCAGGAGGTAAACTTGATTTTATTGGTCAAAGCTTTGACTCAGTAAAAGGCTGGATGAGTGACTTAGTTGTTTCTCGTGGTCTAACACCTCAAAAGGTTTTAAACAACCTCAACAACTTCATGCAAATTGCAGACGATAAGTTAGATTACGTCGCAGCGTTTATCGATGTGTCCACAAATTATTATGAACACACTGGTACACAAACTCTAGCACGGCGCCTAATTGAACGCGCATTTGCAGAACTATAGATATAGAAACCCGGTTTCGTAGAAGTTACCGGGTTTCTTTTAAGGTAACTTTAAATTAGAAGCAATTTCGCTCAAAAACGGCTCAAACACTGCCAGATTTTCGTACTTCTCAAATTTTGCGCTTACCCTGGCAGGGTCATACGCTGTATTAATTACATATAGTGAAGTTCCATCGAATGCTACATATTTAAGATGTTGCTCACTAACTCCACCTTCGCGTTTAAGACCAGTGAAACCGTAGCGTACACCTTGGAGTTGTCCAATATTCACGAGTTGCGGTGGATAACCTGAAAAATTAACTTTATTTTTGTAACTTTTTTGACGCTCTTTAGAATTAACTGCGTATTCGTCTGTAACCCAAGCATCGAGCGCTTCTTTTATTTTCCCTTTGTAATTGGGATTTTGATAGTCAATTTTAGCATCAGCAGGAATACCCGCATTAATTAGCATTTTTTGAAACTTCGGTTGTTGAGAAAGTGGGTAAATTTCCATTTTGACGGAACCCAAGTTTTTACCATTAGAGGAAATGCATAATAATGGTGCGTCCCCATTACATGGTGCAACATTCCAACCAACAGGCGCCGTTTTTGTTTTTAAGACACTGTTCCAAACGTTAGTAGATGCTTGGGATGGTTGTACTGTTACAGCAGATGCAGGAGAAGCTGTTACAGTTGGCGTTATGCTAGGCGGTGTTGGTTGCGGTGGTACATTGTTATTATTACTTGTATTTTTAAATACCGAGTTCAATATGAATGGTGATAGGGCAAGTAAAATAAGACCGATTAATAGATGATAGACTCGCAAAAATTTGCTCCTTCGGTGTTTTGGTACCTAATTGTTGGTTGCAGTGAGTGTTTGTTGTATTTATAACACTGCAACATTAAATAAAGATACATAATAACCCACACATAAAGAAACCGGGCTTCTTGTAAAAGCCCGGTTTCTGTTGGAGATGATATGCGCTTACTTAAAATGCTGGCGCATTCTGCGATTTTGCTTTCTGCGTGCAACAGCTTTACGCTTATGTTTTTGCAAGGGAGTCTCAAAGTGACGCTTGGTTCTAACATCTTGGAGAATACCCGCTTGCGAAACTTGACGTTTAAATCTCCGTAAAGCGGACTCTATTCCTTCATTTTCGCCTAAAACTACTTGCGTCATTAGTACAACTCCTTATATTTGTGAATATTTTAACTCAAGTGTGAACAGTAAAAACCAGCAGTTGAAGAGCGATGAAAGCTTATAACTGCTGGGAGAGTAATGAAATCAAAACTTGTGAAATCTTTGTGTTATAAGCTTAGTAACGACGACCACCACCTCGGTTGCCGCCACCCCAACCTTCGCGTGATGGACTTCTTTCCTCGCGAGGTCTTGCTTTATTAACTTTTAAATCACGTCCCATCCATTCCGCTCCATCCAGAGCTTCAATCGCTGCATCTTCTTGCGAGCTGCTTTCCATCTCAACAAATGCAAATCCGCGCATCCGACCTGTCTCACGGTCGGTGGGTACCTTGACACTACTGACTTTACCGTATTCTGCAAAAACACGCTTCAGATCATCTTCCGTAACTTGATAGGATAAGTTACCTACATAAATAGACATTGGGATCTCCAAAATCGGGACACGTAGAGAATTAGATTCGGAGAAACCGTTTTAAAAGCTAAAATGATTTTCACAACCGAATATAAATCTTAGATAGCCAGTATAGCAGATTATTCTAGCATGGGGGTCGGTTTTGAAGCAAACGTTAACCTTCGTATTCAAGGGTTTGACACGTTAGTTGACGGCGCCTCAACCCGTCTTTATTATATTGGTCTACACAATTATAGGGGCACTGTTGAAAGGCGCCCCTACGTGATTTAATAAGGTAGATATAATTACGCTTCTTCCCAGAGTTTACGAACATAGTCAGGTAGCCAACTAGCTATTTCCTGAATACGTTCTTGTGAAAGTTCTTCCTTGGTAGCGGAAAATACAGCCTTTACGACTTGTTCACGGTCTACTTCGTGCGAAAAACTGCTCTCGTTAGCAACCCGGAATAAGAAACGGTCGGAATCGATTTTAAAGATTCCGGGGCCTTGCCACGGTGGACGAACGCGACTCAGAAAGCCTACAATTGGGTTTGTATCGTGCCATAAATCGGCAATTTCCATTTGCAGCGATTTATCTTCTGCTGGTAGTGCTTCTTTGTGGAGTTCTGCTTCAACTCGGTCAGCAGCTTCGGTTGTCATTAAGTCACGCATGACTCGGAAGACAACCTCGGTTACATCTCTAGCATCAAAAATATCTTCTAAACCACTTCTGAGCAACACTTTTTCTAAAAATGGCAAATCTTTAGAAGCGATATTAACTTCTGCCCCCCCTGATGCCTTTGATAACTCAGTTTCAATTTTATTAAGTAATTTGCGCCCTTTCTCAGTAATTTCGCCTCCCTCAAACTCTATTTTTTCTGGGTGCAAAATTTCTTCAGCTAATTTTGCTGGTTCTGCATACGCATTTCCAGAGAATTTAGCTTTGATAAAGTGATTTTGATTAAGATAATCTAAATGTCCTAAAAGGTCAGCTTCGGTGACATTCAACCCTGCTAAATCAGCATCTTCAAATTTAACTTCATGCATTTCTTGCCCACTATCGCTAATTTTTTTTAGAATAGTGTAGGCAATATCTTTCCGAATTGTAATCGGCATTCTACCCTCCGCAAATTATTTAATTAATACTTGAATGATTAAATGACACGAACAGCAAATTGCTAAATCTTAGCTAAAATACTCAAGTATGACTGTCTAAGTTATTAAATTATTAAAAAAAACATGTATTAACATCTATCAGTAGTAACACTGTTGTATCTACCGATAGTTTGAGAAACCGGGTTTATATGTAAAATTGTTGTTTTCTACAAGATATTGACAAGAAACCCGGTTTCTAAGGTTCGTCAGTTCTCATCTCTACCGATAGTTTGAGAAACCGGGTTTATATGTAAAATTGTTGTTTTCTTACAAGATATTGACAAGAAACCCGGTTTCTAAGATTCGTCAGTTCCTAGTTGCAAAGCATAGAGATTTGCATAAACTCCATTTAAAGCAATAAGTTCAGTATGGGTTCCCTGTTCTAGAATTTGCCCTTGTTGAATTACCATAACTTTATCGGCTTGCGTTACAGTACTAAGGCGATGGGCAATAACAAAGCTGGTGCGATTTTGGAGAATTTTGGCTATTGCGTCTTGTACTAACTCTTCGGTGCGAGTATCGATGCTGCTAGTTGCTTCATCTAAAATTAAAATTCTTGGGTTGACCAAAACTGCCCGTGCAATACTAACGAGTTGTCTTTGTCCTTGGCTTAGGGTTACACCACGGGCGCCAACAAGAGTATCATAACCTTGTGGCAACGTCATAATAAATTCATGAACGTTAGCTACTTTAGCAGCAGTTTCAATTTCTGTAGTTGTTGCATCTGGGCACCCAAAAGCGATATTCTCGGCAATGCTACCGCTAAACAGTATCATGTCCTGAAGCACAATCCCAATTTGAGAACGTAGACTCGCTTGTGTAACAGAGCGAACATCTATACCATCGACTTTAACGGCGCCGCTAGTAACATCGTAAAAGCGTAATATCAAGTTAATAATAGTACTTTTACCTGCCCCAGTGGCGCCGACAAGGGCTATCATTTGTCCTGGTGCAGTGCAAAAAGAGACATTTTTCAGCACAGTTTGATTAGCTTTATACCCAAACGAAACATTTTCAAAACTAACTCCACCTTGAATTGGTGGCATTTCTCTAGCATCAAAAGCATCGAACAACTGTGACGGTTCGTCTAAAAGCAAAAAAATGCGCTCAAGTCCAGCAATTGCTGATTGCGCTTGCGTGTAAAATTGGCTTAATATTTGAATAGGTTGGAAAAACTGCTGAACGTAAAGAAGAAATGCCGTTACAGTTCCCACCGTCATTTTACCTGCCACCGCAAGATAACCACCATACGCTAATACACCCCCAAGCGAAAGCGTATTTAAAACATCGATAGTCGGTAAAAATGCTGCTGTTATTGCCGTTGCCTGAATATTCGCATCTCGATTTATCGCATTCAAACGGCGAAAATCATTTATATTGCGCTCAATTCGATTAAAAGCTTGTGCTTCTCTAACGCTACTTAAATCTTCCTCTAATCTACTAGATAATTCACCTATACTAGTACGAGTCAAACGGAATTTAGCACGCGCCCATCCTCCAAACAAAGTAGTAATAATAATTACTAATGGAACTAATATATTACTTAGTAGTCCTAATTGTAAATTTACAGCGAGCATAGCTAAAGCAATACCGACCAAGCTAAACGAACTGCTAACAATTTGAGAAATAGCGAGTCCAAATACTTGGTTTACAGTACTAACATCATTAAGCAAACGACTCATTAAGTCACCGGCTGAACTCGTATCAAAGAACGAAAGAGGTAAAGTTTGTATTTTTGTAAAAATATCTTGACGAAGTTGCGCGAGTACATTTTGAGTAATCCAGTTAGTGCGAAGAATATGTCCGCGAAACGCCGAAAATCCGATTAAATACACAGCTAGTACAACAACTAGCATTTGCATCAATCCAGAGAAATTACCCTTACCAATTAAATTATCTATCGACCAACCAATCAAAAAAGGCGCCACACCTTGCGAAAAGGCGCCGATAGAAACAAATAAAACCGCCACAGGAATTTGTTGACGATAAGGAATAAGATATTGAGCAAAACGTCGCAGAGTAGAAGGTTGAGAATCCATGTACGTAGGGGCGGGTTAACAGACTATCCTAATTGTGAACGAAAAATCAACTAAACCCGCCCCCTAAACCCACCCCCCCATAGTCACATTTTATTTGCCATGAAAACAAGTAAGCGCGCGGAGATAAAAGCCGAGTAATAGCATTTAACCGCATGATTAAGGTGTGGATATCTAAGTGGATAATTTTATTTCTCCGATAGGATACTGTCTGCATTTCCCGTGATTTTAGCCATCAGATAGTGTTTCCTATCACTGTTTTGGGAGGAAACTATACTGAGATTTGCATATAAAATTTATGTCACCAATAGCATTAACATAGCAGAATGTCAAGTGATTGCATGGTGCCGTGTGGGCTTTGTAATTTCGTTTAAGTTTGACTTTAGAGGATTTTTTGTAATGGCCTATATACAAATCTCTGCTGGATATTCTGGCAAATCAGCTTCTTTTGGACGTTGGCTAGGTTACTTGCTTTTAGGTCTAACCACTAATGTAGCTTTTTGGGTTTCAGCTTTTCTCTATCTAAAGGTTACACCATCAACTTACACCAGCTATTCGGCTGTTAATTTGCCAGGAGCAAGTTCAAATGCGAGTGTAAGTTTACCAGGCATTGGTCAAGCTTCCTATGAAAATGCCTCTCCTTATGCTTCTAGTTCTTCTCAAGACCCAAGAGAAAATTATAAATTCATAGCACAGAGCGAACCTGTACTAAAAGCTGCTGCTGCTAGTTTGAATATGTCCCTAGGAGAGTTTGGCAACCCACGGGTTAAAGTAGTAGATAACACCACTGTGATGACCATTGAGTTCAAAGGCGCCAGTCCCCACGAAGCGAAAAATAAATCTTTAGCTTTTTATAAAGCCTTTGAAACAAGACTTAATCAGTTGAGAACTCAAGAAGCTGTTCGACGAGACGTAGGTTTCCAAACAGGTCTTGATTCCTCGCAGAAAAAACTGCAAATAGCTCAGAAGAATCTTTCTGATTACAAAGCAAGTTCAGGTTTAAACTCTGACGTTCAAATTAAAGACCTTACAACCAATATTGAACTGCTACGTAGACAACGAGCAGAAGTATTAGCGAGTCAGCAGCAAGCTAATGCTCGTTTGACAGAACTATCGGCTAATTTAAAACTATCGGCGCCGCAAGCTACAGATGCTTTTGTCCTTCAAACAGACCAGATATTTCAACAGAACTTAAAAAACTATAGTGATGCTAGCACTACTGTAGTTGTTCTAGAATCAAAATATTTACCCGACCATCCAACATTAGTTGCAGAGAAAGCAAAGCTTGATGCTGCTCAATTCGCATTACTAGCGCGGAGTCAATTGCTTTTAGGGCGCCCGGTCAACTTAGCAACTATAAAGACTCTTAACCTTACTAGCACTAACTTAGGCAGCAGTCGGGAGGTTCTTTTCCAAGAACTGATTAAAGTTCAGGTAGACCAAAAGGGACTTACGACTCAAGCTCAAGCAATAAAGCAACAAATCAACCTACTTGAAAATAGACTTAAAAACTTAACACTTCAGGAGTCTAAATTGGATGCGCTGAAACGAGATATGCAAGTTGCTGAAGCAGTATTTTCGACTACTTTGACTAGATTAGATATTGGCAAGTCAAATACCTTTGGTTCTTATCCACTAATTCAAATTATTACAGAACCCAGCTTACCTGATAGTCCTACCGAACCGAAAAAATCATATGTTTACCTGGGCGCAGCCTCCGGTTCGCTTTTTTCAACAACTGGTTTGGTGTTGCTCGTGATGCGCGCTCGTAAACGCAAAACTTTGGTAACGCAATGAATTATAGCAATACTTATTATGAAACCTCAAAATTTAGAAGAAAAATTAGTTTGGTACTATTTAATAGGAACCTATGTTTTTTACTTTTTGGGAGCGCAGTACATTTTAATGTCTATAATTGCGTGGTCACTAACGCTTTACTTAGGCAAAAAACTTTGGAACCAAACTGAAAATACGCCTATTGAAGAAAAAGTGACGATTCCTTTTTCTGTATGGGTATGGATTATTTCTATGTTGGTCATGGAAGTTGCTTTAATAATGGCTCATATAGACTTCGATTTAGGAGCGGGTAGAATAATTACTTCGTCAATAAATTGGGCTAGAACATGGGCTTATCTGGCATTACTTCCCCTTATCGGTTGCCTGAATATTCGACCACAATTGCTTTACCGTTCTGTTTGTATAATCTGCTTACAAAGTTTAATTTTTATTCCAATTTCTTATTTAGCATTTATATTACATTTGCCGCCTAATTTATACACTTCTCCATTATATTTAATTGGTGGCAACGATGTTAGTCTTTATAATATAGTACTTTATGGATTTGAAGAAGAAACTAATGCAAATCGCCTACAATTATTTGCTCCTTGGCCTCCTGCGTTGGGAATGGTTGCCTGCGTTTATTTTTTCCTAGCATGTCAAGAGCCTAATAAAAAGTGGCGGTGGATTGGCATAATTGGTTCCATCGCTATGGTCATAGTAACGTTTTCACGGTTAGCAATACTAAGTATTATTGCTGTTCCAGTCATAACTTGGTTTTTAGTAAATTTTACTCGACCCAAAACACAAATTACAACAGGGGTAGTAAGTTTCTTTGCTAGCATGTTTGCCCCGGTACTACTCAATTTTTTTCAAACATTTAAAGAACAGTTTTCTAATGCTCGACCAGGCTCTTCACGAGTTAGAGCAGCTTTGGGTCGCATAGCCCTACAGCGTTGGAGTGAGGCGCCTATATGGGGTCATGGAATTGTTGAGCCAAGAGGTCCCAAAATTGTAGCATTTATGCCTATTGGCACTCACCACACCTGGTTCGGCATTCTTTTCGAGAAAGGGCTGGTAGGTTTAATTGGATTAGCAGTCCCCTTGGTGTGGAGCTTTATAGATTTAGTTTATAAAGCTCATAAAAGCACAACTGCTAAAGCCGGGTTAAGTGTACTTTTAGTTATATTTCTCTTTACTTTTGGTGAAAAAATAGAAGGTCTTACCTACCTTTATTGGCCTGGATTAGTGTTAATGGGTATTGCATTTAAAGAAAAAGTTTAGGTTTCTATTCTTTTTGTATTTCTCAAATATTTTGTCAAACCAGCTTGGACTATTAATGTTAATTAATCAGCTTAAACAAAAATTATCTGGTCAATTTCTTCGTAATGTTGGCTGGTTAGGGGGAGCAGAGTTAGCCAATCGTATCTTCCGTTTAGGAACAACAGTAACTTTAGCTAGACTGTTAAATGCTTATGATTACGGATTAGTTGCGATTGTGATGACGACTTATGAATTTACAACTGTTTTTACCTTAAGAGCAGGAATTGGGTCTAAGATTATTCAGACTGAGGAGAAAAATTTAAATCTGATATGCGAAACATCATACTGGCTAAATTGGATTTTATCTATAGCACTTTTTTTGATTCAGTGCATTTTGGCATTTCCGGTTGCTTGGTTTTATGGGAATGACCAAGTTATTTTACCTATTTGTGTAATGGCGTTAGTTTATTTAATGTTGCCTATTTTCTCTGTACAGTCAGCATTAATTCAGCGAGAAAACCGTCTAAAAATTACTGCAATATGCAATGCTGTTCAGTCGTTATTAAGTAATATTATTACTATAGTTTTAGCTTTATTGGGTATGGGAATATGGGCTATTGTCTTACCGATTGTCTTGACAACCCCAGTATGGATTGTAATAAATTATATGAATCATTCCTGGCGCCCTAAGATGTCTTTCAGTCTTAACCAATGGCAAGAAATTATTAAGTTTGCTAAAAATATTCTCGGTGTTGAGTTACTAAATAAGTTAAGAGCTAATTTCGATTATTTACTTGTTGGGCGTTTTTTAGGTGTCGATGCTTTAGGAGTATATTATTTTGCTTTCAATGCAGGACTAGGAATTAGCATGAATGTGATTAATGCCTTAACTTGGTCTTTATACCCGCATCTTTGTGCAGTTCGTGAAAACTTTAAGCTATTTAAGCAGCGTTATTTTAGCAGTCTGAAAACTATTTGTTTAATTGTGGTTCCGCTTGTTTTGCTACAGTCAAGTTTAGCTCCGTTCTACGTACCAATTATTTTTGGGCATAAATGGGTAACAGCTATTCCCATACTTATACTTATTTGCCTTTCAGCGGCGCCACGTCCATTCGGTGATGCTGCCTCTATGCTACTAAACTCCGTAGATAAAAGTCATATCAATCTTTACTGGAACCTAATTTTTACTGTATTTTTTGCAATTTCTTTGTTACTAGCTGTAAAGTGGGGAATTTTTTGGGTAGCTGCAACCGTATTAATTACTCATGTAATAGCAATACCTATATTTACCGTCTGGGCTAGTAATTATGCTCTACAAAATAAACCTATTAAAGAAGTTATAGGCAATTATTAATAAATTTTCTAAGGAGTACAAACTGCAATGGAAACTATATCCGTCATTATTCCTGCTTACAATGCTGAACGTTTTATTTTAGAAACAATTGAATCAGTCCGTCAACAAACAGTCTCAAATATTGAGATAATTATAATTGATGATGGCTCTACTGACCGAACTGTAGAACTGCTGAATACAGTCAAAGACTCTCGTCTTAAAATTTTTTCATACGAAAATGCTGGAGTTGCAGTTGCTCGTAATCGTGGTATTACTCATGCAACTGGTGACTACATTGCATTTCTTGATTCTGATGATTTATGGAGTTCAGACAAGTTGGAATTACAACTTGCAGCTTTACAACACCATCCAGAAGCAGGAGTTGCTTATAGTTGGACTTGCTTTATAGATGAACAAAGTAAATTTTTGTATCATCATGAAAAGTTTTTGTTTGAGGGTAATGTTTATTCCCAGTTGTTAGTTAAAAACTTTTTTGGTTGTGGTTCAATTCCGTTAGTTCGCAAACAAGCTATTGAATCGGTTGGTTCATTTGATAGTTCTATAACACCTGTTGAAGATTGGGATTATTGGTTACGTTTAGCAGCTAAGTGGTCTTTTGTTGTAGTTCCAAAAACTCAGATTTTCTACCGCAAATCAACTAATTCATTATCTACAAAAATTGAGTTGATGAAAAAAAATTGTATTCAAGTTCATGACAATGCTTTTAAGAAAGCTGCACCAGACCTACTAGGTCTTAAAAATCAAAGCCTAGCAAACATTTATGAATATTTGACTCACATGAGTTTAGAAAATATTCCTGGTCAGCATGGAGCTAAAATAGCGAGTCAAGAGTTACAAACGGCTGTTCGATTAAATCCAAAGCTTTTGTTAAACAGAAAAGTTCAAAAATTAGCTACAAAATTAATATTGATGCAACTACTTTCACGTGAAAGAACTAAAGACTTTACAGGCTTTTTTCGCCTAATATTTTCAAACCCTGCAACTTAACTAATTTGTAAGGTGGGCATTGCCCACCCTACTTAAATAAAGCAAAGGTAAAGATAGATGACATTTACAGAAAAGATTAAACGTGTTCCCAACAAAATCAAAAGAATTATTCTACAATTTGGAGTTATTAGAGTTGTCTCAGAATTTTTGTATCAAAGACGAATCAAAAAATATGTTAAATATTTACCAAAAATTGACTTAGAAGACTTAAAGAAAGTCGAGTTTTTAAATGAAGAAGGAGTTTTTATTACCTCTTTAGAAGAATTAGCAATTCCCTCAACATCTTTAGTTAATGCTAGCGCCAAAAAGTTATTACCAGAGTTATTAGCCGTTTCTAACGATGAAGCTGACAATGGAAATTATGTAATTAGTTTACCTTTATTTAAATTAATGAAGTATCCAGAAATTTTTTTGTGGGGACTCGAAGAACGATTACTCAATATTATTGAAAATTACATTGGTCTTCCTGTACTATATCACGGCGCCCATTTTCGTAGGGAGGTTGCGAATGGAAAACTAATTGGTGTTAGGCAATGGCATATAGATATAGAAGACCATCGTATGGTTAGAATCATCATTTATTTAAATAATGTGACTTTGAATGGTGGACCATTTGAATACATTTCAAAATGTTTAAGTACATCGTTACGTAAAACTCTTCAATATACCTCTGGTTTTATCTCTGATGAAATTATTAAAACAATTGTCCCTACATCTAATTGGAAACCTTGCCTTGGAGGTTCTGGGACAGTAATTTTTAGTGATACAGGCAACATTTTTCACCGTGCTAAACCACCTGCAAAAGTAGATAGATATTCAATCACTTATTCATACACATCTAGACGACCCATAACAATTTTTAACAAAGCTGTATTGACTAGAAATGAGTTATTAGAACTTTCTAGTAAACTATCACTACGTCAGAGACAGTGTATTTTAGGTTACAGCAATTTTTAGAAACCCGGTTTCTTTCTTAAAATCTTGTAATCAAAAGAAAAATTTTGCTTAGAAACCGGGTTTCTTATCGTTATCTTATCTTAAATATGAAAAAAGTATCTGTAATGATTCCGGTTTATGGAGTAGAGAATTATATAGCTGCGACTATACAATCTGTTCTCGCTCAAACCTATACAAATTTTGAGTTACTGATTATTAACGATGCAACTCAAGATAACAGTATAGAAATTTGTCAAAAATTTGTAGACCCTAGAATTAAAATCATTCACCAAGCAAATCGAGGACTAGCTGGAGCTAGAAATACTGGTATTCGCCATGCAACTGGAGAATATTTAGCTTTTATCGATGGAGATGACCTGTGGTTGCCACAAAAGTTAGAAAAACATATTGCTCACCTAGAAAATGCGCCTGATGTTGGAGTTAGTTTTAGCCGCTCTAGCTTTATCAACGAAGCTGGAAAATTAAGTACATACCTAATGCCTAAGCTGAAAGAAATCACTACACCTTATTTACTTGGTCGCAATCCTGTTGGCAATGGTTCGGCAGCAGTGGTTCGCAGTTCAGTTTTTGAAGCAATTAAATTCCAAGATAATCTTTATGGCGCCGTAGAAAACTTTTATTTTGATGAAAACTTTCGCCGTGCGGAGGACATTGAATGTTGGATACGCATTTCCATTCAGACCAAATGGCAAATAGAAGGCATTTCTGAAGCTCTAACTTTATATCGGGTTAATACAAATGGACTTTCAGCAAATATTCTTAAACAGTTAGATTGCTGGGAACAAGTGATTGAAAAGACACGTTCCTACGCTCCACAAATAGTTACTCGTTGGGAACACCAAGCAAGAGCTTACCACTTACAGTATTTAGCTCGTAATGCAGTGCGTCTTCAATCTGGTTCAATAGCTGTGCAATTAATTAATCAAGCAATAAGTGCCAACTGGCGAATTCTTATTCTTGAACCGCGTCGCATGTTTTTGACGTTTGCTGCTGCCTATTCGCTTTGGCTTCTGCCACAGTCTATTTATAAATTAATTGAGACTCTAGGCTTAAAAATGACAGGAGCTAACCAAAAACGGCGTATTCTTCAAGACAAGCTCGATTACCAACAAAGTTGTATTTAACAGGAATATATCCAAATGAAAAAAGTTTCTATTATTATCCCAGTTTACAAAGCCGAGAAATATGTAGCTGCTACCGTGCAATCGGCTCTTGACCAAACTTACAAAAATTTTGAACTCCTAATTATTGACGATGGTTCTCCTGACCGAAGTATAGAAATTTGTCGGCAATTCACAGACCCTAGAATTAAAATTATACGTCAACAGAATCGCGGACTACCCGGAGCAAGGAACACAGGTATTCGACATGCAACTGGAGAATATTTAACTTTTTTAGATGCTGATGACCTGTGGTTGCCTGAAAAACTCGAAAAACACGTAACTCATCTAGAAAATGCCCCAAAAGTCGGAGTTAGTTTTAGTCGCTCTGCTTTTATTGATGAAAATGGACAACCCTTGGGTATCTATCAATTACCATTACTCACGGGTATCACTCCATCTTTAGTTCTTTGCCGAAACCCAATTAGTAATGGGTCAGCAGCGGTAATGCGTAAATCAGTTTTAGAAGCGATTAAATTTCAAGATAATCTTTACGGTACTGTAGAAGATTTTTATTTTGATGAACATTTTCGCCGCTCAGAGGATATAGAATGTTGGATACGTATTTCTGTTCAGACTAATTGGCTTTTGGAAGGAATTCCTGAAGCGTTGACATTGTATCGAGTAACTTCAAGCGGTTTATCAGCTAATTTATTTGAACAATTAGACTCTTGGGAAAAGGTGATTTCCAAAGCTAGCTCATACGCACCAGAACTAGTTGATAAATGGGGAACACTAGCTAGAGCATATCAGTTAAGATATTTAGCTCGCAAAGCAGTTAGTCTTCAAGATGGTTCTATGGCTGTAGAACTCGTTAATGGAGCTTTATCTACAAACTGGCGTATCATCGTTTACGAACCACGTCGTACCCTTTTAACCTTAGTCGCTGCCTACCTCATTTTTCTTCTACCTCAGTCCCTCTACAAATCAATTGAAGCTTTTGCACTCAAGAAAACAGGAGCCACCCAAAGGCGCCGCATCACCCAAGATATAATCACACAAGATGTTATCACGCAAGATGTTGTATCAATCTAAATTAATGATTGTACATTACCAATCGGCGCCTTAGACTCTTTACAAAAGTGGTCAGGGTGCTTTTGGTATAGGCGAAAACTAAAATAATGCTGTTTTAGTATAAGTAATTATGATGAATAGACTTTGTTTATCTTTATAAAAAAATACCGTAACGTATCCCTGGCAAAGAGTACAGCTTCATTTTAGTTGAATATACTTTTATCAAAAATTAATATAGATTATGAGTGTTGTTTAATACTAATAAATTATTCATCCGCAAATATAATGGTATATAATATTACATTAAACTTGGCATAAATTCGCTTATCAGGCGCCTACAGTGTTTCACAGATAAAACAAATTCGATATATTGAGTATAAATGTAGAAAAGTAAAAGAAATAGAATATTTTAATAAAAAGATAAATGGTAAATATTTATACTTATAAATCCAGATAAAAAGCGGTAGCAAGAATCTGTGTAGCTTTTGAGACCAAGGTTGACAAAAGATTTTTTACTTGCAATAGTGATATGAAGAATTTAGCAATATGTGCCAACTGTTTGATATCGCCTATGTAAGCTTACGGATTGGTAGAGTTGTGTTAATTATTAATCTTTTTCATTCACTAACCAAAACTACCTCAAAAAGTCATTTATTCGCGCCTTTGTACACTAGCTTTTTAGTGTTGGTGTTATTAATCTTGGGGCAGCAAGGCTTTAACATCTGGGTAGAAAACCTTAATTATCAAGCGTCTGATTGGAAAACTCATAGCTTGATAGTACAGCATGAAGGGGAACGCCTATTAAATGCTGTAATAGATGAGCAAACAGCGATTTCTTTATATTACACTCACCAACAGTTGATGATAGAAAATTATGGTGAAAGTAGCTTCCCCTTTCGCGACAGCTTTAATAAACTATACGATTTAATGGAGGACAACCCGACCCAACTCCAAGAACTTGATAAAATTAAACATTTACATAACCACTGGCTTTTCAAGTTTAACCAGAAGATGTTTTCTAATTATGTCAGTAGCTACCACATGACAGGAGGTACTTTATTTAGTTACTTGTGCAGTGAAATTAACGTTTTAATTAAGCGTGAGGAAATACTTTTAATAGAACGCACAAACAGTTTACAGCAATTAAACCACGTCAAGACTGTTATAAATATTTTCACCACAGTAATGATTATAGCAGGAGCGGTTTTAAACCTTCAGCGTTTGTATCGACGAGCAGAAATTCCTTTACAGCAGTTGACAGAGACAGGCAAACTTTGGCGCCAAGGTCAAATGTCAGTTCAGGTTGACTATTCATCACAAGACGAAATCGGTCAGTTAGCTGTAGTTTTAGATGGAATGGCAGATGAAACTCGTCACCGTCAGGAACGCATTGAGGTACGTAACCAACAGCTTGAGGATATGATTTGCGCCCTTTCTCATGACTTGCGTACTCCATTGCTTGCGACTCGTACCACCTTAGACGGGATGATTAAAGGAGCTTTTGGGACGGTCTCGGAGACTTGGAAAGAAATATTTGAAGAGTACCGCGAAGCTAACGAGGATATTCTCAAACTTGTAGAAGTCCTCTTAGATGTCTCGCGCTATGAATCTGGACGTGGCGCCTATTTAAACTACGACCCCCTTGATTGGGAAAAGATTTTTGTCAAAGTAATAGCTCAAATCAAAGCTTCTTCAAAGTGTGAATTAAAGTTCACATTAGAAATACCTCAATCACTGCCAACCGTTTACGGTGATGAGTTAGAAATTCAACGAGTCGTGCAAAACCTAATTGATAACGCCGTGCGAGCTAGTTTACCATTATCGGAAATCTCACTTGGGACAAAAAGCTTTGGGGAACAAGTACAGGTATACGTGCGCGATAAGGGTTCAGGAATTGCACCACAAGAGAAGGAACGACTTTTTCACCGCTTTATTCAGGGAAAAGGTCGGCATGGCAAAGCAGGACTTGGGTTGTACTTGTGTCGTCAAATAATTGAATCTCACTCTGGCACTATTGGGGTGGAAAGTTCGCCTGGAGAGGGTAGCACCTTTTGGTTCACCCTCCCGGTTGATAGAAGTAAAGCCTGGTTCAATCATCTGAAAGAAATCTAGGAGGCATCATGACCACTGTAAAAGATGAAAAGAAAACTTTGCGGATCTTATTAGTCGATGACCATGCTTTAATTCGTCGAGGAATGAAAGGTCAATTTACCCTTGAACCTGGCTTTACTATGGTTGGAGAAGCTTCGGACGGCGCCCAGGCTATTGAATTAGCAACTCAACTCGAACCAGATGTAGTATTGATGGACATTGAAATGCCAGTCATGGATGGAATTACAGCTACCCAACAAATAAAAAGCAGGCGCCCTGAGACTCGTATTTTAGCATTGAGTGCATTTGGCAAAGATACCCAGGTGATGGGGATGCTCGCAGCAGGTGCAGATGGTTATTGCCTTAAAAGCATTGAATGGGAACAACTCATCGCTGTCATTCAATTAATTCAAATGGGTGGTGCTTATTTAGACCCACAAATAGCTCAACAAGTTGCTCGAATGCTCAACAAAAGCGTTGACACAGAAACTTCCTCTCCAGAAATTCAACAACCAGTTCTCAGTAATCGTGAGCGCGAAATTCTTAAACTTATTGCTCAAGGATATTCAAACCAGCAGATTGCCGATAATCTTTACCTTTCACTAGGAACCGTCAAGTCCTATGTACGTATGGTTCTGAACAAACTTAGCGTAGATGACCGCGTTCAGGCAGCAGCTTTAGCAGTGCGCGAAGGTTTAATTTAAAGTTTGAAGAGCTTTTTGCACACAAATATACAATTCTTCCAATCCTTCCAATTCTTGCTCCTCCGAGATTTTATTTTCTGACCAAAAAATATAAGGTTGATGTATCTGACAAAGTTGAAAGTTCTCAGGTATAGGTAGACATAATACCACGACATGAGGGGCAAACAGAGTTATATCATCAACAATAGGAATACCGTAGTAAGGAAAAACTTCTAAATTCTTTTTCAAGCAGTAGCTGCTAACACGTTGCACGGTAGTCACATTACTACCAATAACCATAATACGTTGCCTTTCCATAGCAGCTACAAGTTAATTCTATAATTTTTAATGGCATCGTAGAGACCGTATTAATACGGTCTCTACAAATAATGTGGTGTCGTAGTAATCGCATCTGTTTATTTATTTATAGATGATGACATTATGGAGTTAAAACTATTTGCATACTACTACCAAGTGGATAGCTATATGGATAATTTTATCTTGCCATGAGGATGCTTTAAACCTGAGCTTGTGAATAGTCACCAGATAGTATTTTTCACTGTTATTAAAAGAGCAAACTATACAAAGACTTACGTGAAGAAACAGGGTTTATCACTAGCTTCAAATTATATATATATGGCAGACAGAGTTAGTTTTCTGAACATCAATTTTGATCGGATGCCCGAATCTGAAGCAATCGAAGTACTATTAGCGCGGTTACTCAAGCGGCAAGGTGGTCGTGTATATTATGGCAACGCGCATACTATGGTAACTGCTGCCAGAAACCCAGCACTCGCACAAGCATTGGAGCAAGGTGATTTATTGCTTGCAGACGGAAGTGGAGTTCGCTGGGGTAGTGCCTTTTTGGGTACACCGCTAGTACATAATCTCAATGGCACCGACTTAGTTCCATCTCTGTGCAAAAACGGCGCCGCCAAAAATCTATCAATATATCTTCTTGGCGCCAAGCCGAACGTAGCTGAAATAGCAGCAGCAAACCTAAAAAAAGCCTACCCTGGCTTAATAATTGCAGGAACCCAGCACGGGTATTTCTCTGACTCAGAAACCCCACAAATATTAGAAGCAATCAGGGTAGCTCGTCCACACCTACTGTTAGTAGCAATGGGCGTACCATTACAAGAAATTTGGATTGACCAACACGCAAATCTCCTGCCTGAAATTACTTGTATGGGTGTTGGAGGTCTGTTTGATTTTGTCGCTCTTCGTATAGCTCGCGCACCATATTTCATTCGTGTGATTGGTATGGAATGGTTGTGGCGCCTAGCAATGGAACCAAACCGAATGTGGCGCCGCTACATCATAGGTAATCTTGTCTTCTTAAGTTTAGTACTATCTTGCGCTGTCACTTTAAACCAAGGCGAACAAACAACGTAAAACTGGTAAGTTTAATTTTCCAATACTCGATTTTACAGCTATTTCCCATACCGAAATTGCCGATACTAGCAAGCCATTTTGCGGTTCTTCTATATCAATGATGGCTTGGGCTTTACTGGATAATTTACTTGGTTAGTGAAGTAACCAAAGCCAAGTGCGAGTATCTAATAAAATCATTCGCCCAATGCTTCCCAAAGTTCTGGCATAGGTTCATCAAAGTCTTCCGAGATTACAATTGGCATTCCCCGCAATGGATAATTTGGTGTTGAAAATGATGTTATTTTGCAAGGAACAAGGCGAGCTATAGGCTGACCATTGCGCGTAATTACAACTTCAGACTAGCTAGCCGTTACCTCGTCAAGTAATGTTACAAGCGCTGTATCTGTCTCTTTTACTTAAAGCTGTTTCATCTTAAAGCTTTCCTATATTGCTTCTACGCTTTTATTATAAAATATCTTTTCTAGTATATAGCAATCCTGCATGAATTATGAAAATTAAATTAACATCTTTCTTGTGGGATGGGCGCCCGCCACGTGCCCCGTCCTAATATTGAAGTATTTGCTTTAGATGCACACCCCATAAGAAAATTTTGGATATTTTTTTATTTTCAAAGACTTTGAGCAAGTACCTGCTTACCTATCACTATAATTATTAGAATGGTGCATTACTGCACTATAATTTTGCGTATTTAGTAGATTGTTCAAGCAGTAACACACCTTACTCAAATCTTTACCAGGCAACTACGTATTAGCCCATCAATTTAATAATACCTTGATTAACCAGAGACTCTAACTTGTCATCGAGCAATATTTGCTCACGTAGCAACTTCATCTGTTGATGCGAGAGGATATGTAATCCTGGATGGACAACATAACCTTTAATGTTGATGTTTTGCGGTTGCTTGCTGTCAGTACGGTTGTATGTAATTGAAGGCATACTTGCAATTGAACCTCTGGGCTTATATCACCTACAGTATAGGCCATCTTGACATAACAATTAACTTTTGATATCATCCCTCAATTTTTATGCTATAGTGAATAAGTATTCTAACCGTTAACGCGGTAAGCATAGCACCATCTTTGGCTAAACCAATTTTATTAATGAGGCTAAGTATAAATTGAAAATTAAAGCGTTGGACATAAAGGATGGTGACCGCATCATTGCTTACTGTAAGAACAAAAGGCAAATCTGCAAGGTGAAACAAATTTTAGATGCTGGGCAGACCAGTGTCACCCTTGCAGTATTCACAACTGAAAATTACCGTGGCTGCTCGGTCTCACACGTAGTCCGGTTTCAATGGGATGCTTTGGTTGAATTAGTGAGCTAGAAACTCCTGTTTATCACCATAAATTAATTATTCGATAATTTATCGCTTTGCGTAAGCAACTAACGAAACTCCTAATATAACCATTACTACTCCTGCAATTCTCTCTGGACTTGCGGGATATTTGGTAAGACCAATGGCGCCATAATTATCGAGAAAAAGTGCTGCAACCATTTGACCTGCAATTGTCAGTCCGAGTGTAAGTGCTGCACCAATTTGAGGTGTGGCAAAAATTGTTGACCATACATATAAAGTTCCCAAGCAACCTCCAATCCACATCCACCACGAGGTTTGGGATAATGATGTCCAAGCTGGAATTGGGTATCGCGCAAATAAGCAAATAATAAGTGACGTCAAAGTTCGGTTGTAGGTTGGGCGGAGAAACGGAACCCAACAAATGTTCAAATTCAATTGTACAGTACGTTAATACACTTGAAGTTTGCATTTGTCAAGCTACTTTAGAAGTAAATAATGTAAGCAACACCTTTCAAAAGATAGAAATGTGAATCACTCCAAAGTAGTAACTTGTATAAGTGTTGTGCCCAGATGCTGCATAGAATAAGCAATGCCTAAATTCGAGACTGTAATACCTCTTGCAAATCAAAGGGCGCCAGGTCAAAATAAAGTTTACCGCTTGTGACATATAATATGTACTTTTAATTCTAGGTTTAAGCACTTCTGAAGTTTTGAATCTAAAAGTTAAAGCAATTACTATCCTGTTTTGCAACTGTAACCACTTGTAACTGGATATTGGGGAAAAAAATGGCAACACAGCAAGACCGTACTATTTTGATTATTAGTGATTGTGCTGAAGACCGCGTGGCTTATCGGCACTGTCTTCTCGAAGAATCAAAGTATAATTATAAAATTTTAGAAGCAGAATTAAGAGTGGGGTTGACTTTGTGTTGTGAGGCTAAACCAGATTGCGTTTTGCTTGATTTTATCGAGTCAAAGACAGGTGGATTTGAATTTATATCAAATTTACAGGCTCAGATGGGTAAATCATATCTACCACCATTAATAGGAATAACAGAATATCGAGACGAAATGATGGGCACCTGTAATTGTTCAGTTCGCCATTTAGTTAGTGAGTACTTAGTAAAAACTAGTTCACCTGATACCTTACGCATAGCGGTACGCAGTGCGATTGAGATTAACGAGCTACGACACAAATTACAAGCAAGTGAAGCACATTTTCGCACTTCCGAACAATTTGAACTAGCAGCAGAGGCAGTTAATTGCTTGATATTTGATTTAGACTTACAAACCAACACTGTAGAAAGAACGCGCGGTTTAATGGAATTAGTTGGTTATACATTATCTGAGGCTGAACCAACTGCACAATGGTGGCATCAACTTATACATCCTGATGATATAAACTATATCAAAGGTGAGGAGTTGACGACTATTTTAGAATCGAAGCAGCGCTATACTGGGGAGTATCGCGTTCGCCATAAGCAAGGTCATTACCTGTGGGTACAAGAACAAGGAATTATTTTACGAGATGCGAATGGTCAAGCAGTGAGGATAGTTGGTAGCACAGTTGATATTACTCGACGTAAACAAGCAGAAGAAGCATTGCAACGTTCTGAGGAGAAGTTAGCTTTTGTCCTTAATAATGTAAATGCGTCAATTAGCAGATTTTGGGTATTTCCAAATCAAGATTGGAAGTCTGATTATTATTCTCCTGGGTGTGAGAAAATTTTTGGTTACACCAGTCAAGAACTATTGCAGGATAAAAAACTTTGGTTGTCAAGAGTGGCGCCATCCGATTTAGAAAATGTGATTTTACCTAAGTTTGAAAATATTTTTGCCGAACAAACAGTAAGTTATGAGTATAGATTTTACCATAAAGATGGTAGCTTACGATGGATTAATGATACTTTAACTTCTCAGTTCGATCAAACTGAAAATGCATGGATTGTTACTATTATAGCTGTGGATATTACCGAGCGTAAACAAGTGTTAGAGGCACTGTGGGAGAGTACAGAACGCTATCGTTATGTAGTGGAAACTGTTCCAAACATAGTGTGGAGAGCTTGTTCAAATGGTAATAGCGACTTTGTTAATCATCGTTGGGTTGAATATACAGGGTGTGACGTTGAGCAAGCACTACAGATGGGGTGGTTACAATTTATTCATCCAGATGATGTATTGCGAGTTCAAGCTTTTTGGCAATCAACTACGAGTAATACAAATTCATTATACGAAATACAATACCGCTTAAAATATATTGACGGAACTTACCGTTGGAATTTAGTTAGAGGTTACCCAATTATAGATGAGCGGGGTAACGTTATTAAATGGTTTGGTAGCTGTACAGATATTCACGACCAAAAAGAATTAGAAGCGCAAAGAAACCAGCTTTTAGCAGAAGCACAAGCAGCACGTGAAGAAGCAGAACTTGCAAACCGCACAAAAGACGAATTTCTTGCTATTGTTTCTCATGAGTTACGAAGTCCTCTCAATGCGATTTTAGGTTGGACAAAGTTATTAAAAACTCGTAACTTCGATAGCGCGAATACTGCACGTGCGTTAGAAGTCATTGAACGTAACACAGTTGCACAGGTACAGTTAATTGAAGATTTGCTCGATATTTCGCGGATGATTCGGGGTAATTTACGTTTAACATTACAACCTGTTAATCTTGCTACGACTATTGAAACTACAGTTAATAATCTACGTCTATCGGCAGATGCGAAAAAAATAGACTTGCAAATAAGAAATTATGCAACGAAGTGTTTAGTTTTAGGTGATATGAATCGGTTGCAGCAGATAGTTAGTAATTTACTTACCAATGCGATTAAATTTACACCTTCTTTGGGACGGGTTGAGATTTGTCTTAAAATTGTTAACCATCATACAACACAAATAACAGTTACCGACACAGGTAAAGGTATTAGTGCAGATTTTTTACCTTATATATTTGAACGGTTCCGTCAAGTAGAAAACACTACAACACGTGCCAAAGATGGGTTAGGTTTAGGGCTTGCGATTGTTCGTCACCTTGTAGAATTACATAATGGCGCCATTACAGCTTCTAGTTTAGGGTCCGGACAGGGAGCGACGTTTACTGTAACGCTACCACTATTAGAACAGGAAGCAACCAGACAAGAGGGACAAACAGGACAAGAGGAAATATCTCCTACTATTTTATCCAACAAAAAAATCTTAGTTGTAGATGATGAACCTGATAACTGTACTTATTTAAGTTGCGCTTTAGAAGAATATGGAGCAATAGTAACAACAGCATCCTGTGTAAAAGAAGCCTTAGCAATTTTTGAAGAATTTCAACCTGATATTATTATCAGTGATATCGGGATGCCAGAAGAAGACGGTCACACACTAATACGAAAAATACGCCAACTAACAACACACAACTGTAACATTCCTGCTATTGCACTAACAGCTTATACAAAACAAGAAGATAGAGAACGCTCTCGAAATGCTGGTTTTCAACTTCACATGACAAAACCTGTCGAACCAATCGAGTTAATTAAAGCTATTTCCAACCTAATTAAGTAAAATGCATCCGCTTGTAAAGCTTGTTTTTGCTTCGGTAGGTGTAGCCCTGCTTACCCTTATGGATAAGGTGCATTCTGGTGAGTCATAGCGTTGCCCCCTGCCTAATGTATAATTAACTAAAGTAAAGTACTAATTTTTAAGCTAAGGTCAGTAATTACAATGCTAAGTATAACAATAGATGAAATCCAAAACAACCCGTTAAAGTATCTCCGTCAAGTGGAGGAAGGTGAAAGCTTTGTAATTATGCAAGCTGATAAACCTATTGCTGAACTTAAACCTGCTAGTTCTGTCAAGCAATTGAGACCATTTGGTTTATGTGCTGGAGAATTTACTGTCAGTAATGATTTTGACGCACCGTTACCAGACGATATTATTAGGGGATTTGAGGGGCGATGAAAATCCTTTTAGACACGCACATTTTTTTATGGCTTATCAGTGGGGATAATAAACTATCGATTAACACTATAAATGCTGTTCGTGACCCAGATAACGAAGTATATTTAAGCGTTGTTTCAGTATGGGAGTGCATAATTAAGTATCAATTGGGCAAATTACCATTACCAGAGTCGCCTGAAACATATTTACCAAAACAACGCAATCTCCATCAAATTTTGAGTCTTAGAGGATGTTTGAAAAGTGTGCTTTCATGTCATGCTGAGGAACTAAACATGACAAAGGTCTAGATTTTAACCGTTTGCAGTATATATATCAATAGATTTAAGATACATTCTCCAAGGCGCCTTGTTTTTGTTGCGAAGCTAAAATAGCTGCATATAATTTATTACTTAACAACTCTTCGTGTGTACCCTGTGCGACTAACTTACCTTTATCAAGAAGTAAAATGCGGTCAGCATTGCGGATACTACTGAGTCTTTGAGCAACCATTATTACTGTACAACGGCGCCGCCGCATTAAGTCATTCAAAGACTCTTGAATTAATGTAGCTGTTTTCGCATCGACAGCAGAAGTACTATCATCGAGAATGAGAATACTAAAATCAGTAAGTACAGTACGTGCAATAGCTATTCGCTGTTTTTGTCCTCCAGATAACCCAATACCCCGCTCGCCAACAATTGTGTCGTAACCATCGGGTAAACTACTAATAAAGTCATCAATAGCTGCAAATTTAGCTGCTTCAATTATCTTGTCTAAAGGCGCCTCTGGTACAGCATATGCGATATTATCGCGAATAGTTCCTGAAAATAAAGTTGCATCTTGAAAGACTACACCAACATGCGAACGCAAACTATCAACCGTTAAATCTCTCACATCGTAGCCATCTATTCTCACGGCGCCTGATGTAACATCATAGAAGCGGGGAATTAAATTAACAATTGTGCTTTTACCCGTTCCTGTCATCCCTACAATAGCTGCAAATTCACCTGGTTTCACTGTAAAAGAAACTTTAGAGAGCGCATTAGTATTTGCTTCTGGGTAACGAAAATCTACATCTTCAAATTCTACTTTACCTGCACATGTTTCTAAAGTAATAGGATTTGCGCGGTTGTGAATATCTATTTGTGCATCGATAACTTCATATACACGTCCTGCTGAAGCTGATGCTTGGGCAATAACTCCAGATGCAAAACCTATTTGTAGCACTGGTTGGATAATAAATGCTAAATACGAATTAAATGCAACTAACTCACCTAAAGATAGTTGCTTGTTGATTACTTCGGCGCCGCCAAATCCCAAAACTGCTAAAGTAATAAAATTACTCAGTAAAAACAAAACAGGGAAAACATTTCGCAGCACCCTTACAGTCTTCATGTTCGACTCTAACAACTCACCGTTAAGGTTTGTATATCTTAATACTTCTGATTTTTCGCGTACAAATGCTTTTACCACCCGCACACCCAGTAAATTCTCTTCAAGAACACCATTCAAATTTGCTAGCTGTGTTTGGACTAATCTAAATAACTGTGAGTTATTTTTAAAGAACCTTCCCACTATAAATCCTGCAACTGGTATTGAAAGCAATGTTATGAGTGCTAACTTCCAATTCATTACAAGTACAATAGTCGCACTCGTAACTAAAGTAATTAGCCCGCTAAACACTTGTAGTACACTAGTACCAACAAAAGTCCGAATTTGGTCGATATCGCTGGTAACGCGCGTTAGTAACTGTCCGCTTGTTGTGCGGTTATAGTAGTTCTGACTCAAATACTGAGTTTGAGTAAAAATTTGATTACGAAGATTGTAAGCGACATTTTGCGAAGTTGCCTCTGCGAAAAAACTCTGCCCAAAGCTAAATAATCCTCGTCCAACTGCTGCTAAAACTAGAAACAGCGCGCATTTGTATACAACATCTAGATTACCCTTTGCGATACCCTGGTCAATACCCCACCGAAAAAGCTGTGGAGTTATGGCATTGATTGTAATTAGTAGTAATAAACTAGTGATGGCGCCTAACACCAGCAAGCGATAAGTATTTAAAATGCCCAGCACCCGTTTTAGAGAAGGCGCCGAGGAATTACGTTTCGATTCGTGTCGCATTTTACAGAAGTCACCACAGGCAGAAGTACTATGATACTACGGAGAAAGGCGCCGTTCATTCCTTCTCTGGGTTAAAAAAGCTAAAATCAGATTGTAATCTCAATGAGTGCGACTGTTATGCTGCAAATCTCTGTTACAGAAGCATCCGAAAATTTAGCTCAGTTTATTGATGCAGCCCTTACAGGGGAAGAAATAGTCATCATCAAGGATGACTTGCCTGTGGTAAAATTGACTCCGGTTAAACGAAGTGTAAAGCGCAATCGTCAACCAGGTAGTGCAGAAGGTTCGGTTTGGATGTCTGACGACTTCGACAAGCCGTTAGAAGAGTTATATAATCTGGCGCCTGCTAGCGCATAAAAGCCACACTACCATGCTGTTGATATTCAATTTACATAATAGCCATAACTTCTGATAAACTCTTCTGGGATGGGCATCGCAAGCCCCGTCCTCCTCAAAGTATATAAGCTTACTCGTGACTCTTAACAATAGGTAAAGTCACGATAAACGTTGTACCCCTACCAACTGTACTTTCAACTTGAATTTGACCTTGGTGGAGTTCTACTATAGCTTGGGCAATAGCTAAACCTAAACCTGAACCAGTTGCTTTTTCAGTAATTTCACTCTGGTTATGTGCGCGCGCTGGGTCTATTCGGTAAAAACGGTCAAATAATTTTGGTAAAGCTTCCGTAGGAATACCGATGCCAGTGTCAATAACTTTTACTTTTAGTAAAGGAGTAAGATAACGCAGTCCAGATACTCGATAAATAGATTCGATACGTGTCAATTCTACATCTACTGTTCCACCAGATGGAGTATAGCGTAATGCGTTGCCTATTAAATTTGTAAATAATCGCACTAGTTGACCCCAGTCACCATTTAGCGCAAACCAGTTATCAAGTACTTCTGGGTTGGTTTCTGTCTCAGGTGGGTCAATTAATGTCAATGAAAGCGCAATTTTTTTCTCTTTTGAAAACAACTGCTGTTCTTCCACAACTTCCATTAGTAAAGCATCGAGTGGGCAAGATGAAAATATATCTTTGCTGATACCGCTATCTTGACGCGCGAGGAATAATAAATCATTAACTAGCTTGCCTAAACGCTGCGTAAGTTTTTCGATAATTTTTAATTGTTGCTTATAGTGCGACTTAGTGGCGCCGTTTGTTTCATTTGCTTGTAAATTTGACTCTAAATCAGATAGCGCAACCTGCACATTCGTTTGAATTAGGGCAATAGGACTTCGCAACTCATGGGAAGCATCAGCGGTAAACTGTTTTAAGCGTTGGTAAGACTCGTTTACAGGTTCCATAGCTTTTCCAGAGAGAAACCAACCACAGTAAGCGACTGAAAGCACCATTAAACTAGTACCCAAAGCTAAATCAAACATTAATTGCCGACTAGGTTTTGACACTTCAAACCAAGGATGACTCACACGTAAATATCCTAAAACCTGGCGCCCAATTTCCACACGGTCGGTAACTTGACGTAGTAATAGTGATGAGTGCTGAGTTCTGAGTGTTGAGTGGGTTCCTTTGTTTTCGATGCGAACAGTTTCACCGTTACGGTTTGAGTGAATAGGAATATTTATAGGTTCAGGGAAAGTTGTCCAAAGTAACTCTCCCGTAGGACTAAACCATTCGATATCAATACGGTCATCTTCTACCGAATTAGCATTATTGCGAAAACTCGCCTCTATATTTATACGGTATTCCTTCTTTTGACGATTTACCTGTTCAATTACAAGCGCACGCTCAACGACTTCGACCACATGGTTCAAAGTATCATCAACACGTTCAACTAATGTACTACGAACGTATAAGTATACTCCGCTCGCAAACAATAGCAGTAATACGGCTGTAATTGAAGTGTACCAGAGCGCTAGGCGCCGACGAGTCGCTTGAAACATTTTTGTGTAGCAGCTATTTAGTACTAAAACATTCAAAAAGTCTTGTGGAGTGGGCAATATTCAAAAATTCTTGTGGAGTGGGCATCCTTGCCCGCCCTTGATATTGAGACGCATAAGGTTGGTGGTTTTGTTTTATTCCTGTTTATAAATATTCGATTACGTAAAGAATATTAGTATGTAAAGCTTCTGTTGTGCTACCCAGACTCTGAATTTTTTCGCTTCATTAGCACATTGACAGCAGAAATTGCAAATGTTAAAGTCTTCAACCGCCAACACCCTAGAATCATATATAACTCAGGCGGTTGTCTATACTCAGTGTTGTTACTGAGTATTTTTTGTCGTCAATACCTCATAATTCCATATTCTCACTGAAGGTGGTTTGAGATTAAAAGAGTTAAATTCTTTATGTAATCGAGCGATGTAAAGAAATAAAAATTACACGCGAAGGTTCTTGTGGTGTTTTGTGTGGTATTTACTGTTTTTTATATAAAGAGGAGTGCTGTATAGGTAAAAGTTCATATATAGAAAATAAGCCATTAACATCTATTTGATGTTGACACATTGTATTTTACCGCAAACTCTCCGGCTTGCATAAGGGTCGCTCTATCAACAAATAATTAACAAAAAAATTATTAGCTTTGATGAGTACAAAGCGAGAGTTCATCAAACTTAAAAATCTGACTCTACTAACTCAATTGTAAATTTTTTGGAGAAATTTTTCACATGAATAAGAAGATTGCATCAATCATCGCAGGAAGCTTAGCAGCATTAGGTAGCGCAATTGTAGCGGCGCCTGCTCATGCACAAACCACCATACCAGTTGAAATAGAAGTACAACCTTCTGTTTACTTAATTACATATAATAAATTGAAGTTTCTAGTTAACGAGAACGACTTCCTTGCTGGTGGTTCAGTAAGCCAGACAGTTCCATACGATGAAAAAACTGGTGAGACTACGTTACCAGCAGGTGTACTACCAGAAGGTGAAGCAGCTTCAAATACAATTTCCAGAACTGTTAGCCCTTTGTACAGAGTTGCATCTCCTGCTGGCGGAGAGGTAAGAATTAGTGCGTCTGACATGAATCTCGAAAGAGTTGGAAGAGCAACTGAGGTAGTTACTATGGAAGTAAGTGAAGACACTGCTGTTAAAGAAATTGGAGAGCCAGACGAGTCCGGTTTTTTTGATGGTGATGTAACGTTAGATTTTACATTCCCTGCTACCCGTGCGTCGTCAAGAACAGGAAATCCTGTATACAGTGGTGGTGAACTAACAATTAGTGTTGTTACTCCGTAAGAATACTAACTTTTTTAAGATTTCTGGTGCAGGCCTGAGTGCCTGTTTCCAGTATCTCTCATAAGTGAAATATAATTATGCCTCAATTGATTGCAGTTTTCTGCAGGTTGTTCAAGCAGCTTATGTCATAATTTATGACCGAATGCAGGCTAAATATAGAATTGAATAAATTAATTAGTCGCTGTAAACACTCATAATTGATGACATATGTTGTTCCTATAGCTTAATAATTAAAATGAATGACCGACTTTTTAGAAAATGTAACTTATTTGTTGTTTTTGCAATACTTATCGCACAACAGCCACAAGCGTTTGCAGAGGAAAGAATTGATTCTTGTCAATTGAATATTTATGAGGTACCTAGACTACAACTAAATCAAATAACATCTTCAGATATATTAGCAAACTCTGTTGAGCGAGTTGATAATCAGCAATCACTATTTTCAGCTAGACCGCGATTAAATGATTTGATTACTCGTCCCTTAGTGTGGGAAATGCGAGTTAACAAAACAGACTTGCCTATTAACGCTAATCAAATTCAGTATCAGGTAGCACCAGAGAGGAGGAACGGTAATCCTTTTAATTCTGTTGTTGTTAAAGCTGAAAATTTTAATGATGCTGTCAGAAGCTGCGATGAGAAGACGGCGGTAATAAGAGGTGAAGTGACTTTAGAGTTTCGAGATTTACACCGGATTAAACCGACTCGTACTCAACAGCAACCAATACCTTTTCGAGCGAATATTCGAGTATGCTTAAAAAGCTGCTAATTAGTATTAATAATTATTAAATTATTTATTGAAGTGAGGATTTGAGCGATTAAAATGTCTAATCAAACTGTAAAGATATTATTGTCAAGTTTAATTGCATTAGCGAGCTTAGTGCCATCAAGTGCTACTGCTATAGAAGTTACTGTTACTCCTCCACGTTTTGAAGTGGATATTAATAATAAGCAGTCCCGCTCCAATTCGATTAAAATTACGAATTTATCTGACAAGCCAGCAGAAATGAGGGCTTATATACGAAACTGGGTAATGAATGACAAAAATGAGTTTAAAGACGCACCATCTAATGAGCAATCTTTAGACCAATGGGTTGTATTTACTCCATCTAGATTTACAATTCCACCTCGTAGTACTCAAACTGTTCGTTTTGCGATTCGTCCTAAAATTAAACCGAATTCTGGCGAATATCGTGCTGTTCTTTATCTAGAGGAAGTGGCATCTAATAATCCTACTACAAGTAGTATAAAGGCTATTGGTCGTATAGGTGTAGTAATTTATGGTTATGCTGGAGAAATTAAACGGGTTGGTAGCATTGACTCTATTACAGTGGATACAAAACCTAGCGGAATGAGAGCAGTATTCGATATTTCAAATAAGGGTAACGCACACGTTAGAATGGGTGGTCAGTATGCTATTTGGCGTGCTGCTAATTATCCAGGTGCGAAAGCAACACAGTTCATTGCTGGTGCAGGTAGTTCAAAAACAAAACTACCAGCAAATGTTATTGATGCTGGGAAAATAGAATTCTCACCTGTTCTACCAAATAATCGGCGCCAACTTGCATTACCTTTAGGAAAATTACCTCCTGGTAACTATGTCTTAGACATAAATGGAGATTTGAGTGGAATGGTAGTTGATAAGGGTATTCCTTTCACAGTGCCAAATACTAATGCTTTACCACCTAATCCTAAAACTACTAATAGCTCAACTAAGTAATTTTACTGCAACACTTATTCTTCAGGAAGAATTGATTACTACCCTGAGTTAACTTGCTGTAAAAAATTTTAATCAATTAATCTCAACTATTAAGCAGTGTTGAGTTCCAAATCCGCCAGTTCAAAACTTTTTTACTTTAATTCAATCGGTAATTACTGCTAAAAAATCATTGCTGTTCCTAGATTTTTTCAAGGCTTAATATTCAAATACTTGTGCTTATGCTCTACCTAGCTTTACCACCCACGCCAGCACCAATTGTTGCCACATTGGCACCTCAAGAGGTGAAAATTGAAGCTTTGCAAACTAAAACTTCTCCAAATAGTCGCCGCTTTCAAGCTTCTTCCCGGAATGATGGCACTGTTAGAGTGGCAACTACACAATCCGACTCTTGCAAATCTTCTAATGCCTCTGAGCAGTCAGATTTAGTCAGTAATTTACTAAACAAAATACTGAAGAATACTAGCGTCGTAAAAACTTCTTATAGTACTAACGTAGCTAAAAACAATTGCACCTCTGCTACGCACTCTGATGCGAGTAAGCCTACAAATAGTAAATTAGCCACTAATCATAAACAGGTATCAAAAGGTTTTTCTCCTATACCCATACAAGAGGAAAATGTAAATGTTATTGAGGGTGCGGCGAGAACAGGTAAAGCTTCAGTCACTGATACAAATACTACAGAGCTACAGTCTGAACTAGAAGACACACATTCTACTAAACAGAATAAGCAAGAAAAAGCTGTAGATAAAAATCCTATTGGTCAAATTCTTGAAAAAGTTCAAGAGTTGATTAGCGTCTCCTTATATGCTTCTATAAATAATAATATTGAAAATACGATTAGCAATAGTACACAAAATACTACTACAGCAGATAGTCAAGATTCTCAGAAAATAGCTACTAGTAATATTTATAAGGATACTTATACATCTGAGCAAAATAGAGATAATAGCATTACTACCTCAAAAGTTGCTAGTAGTTTATCAGGAAATAGTAATACACAAAAAATTATAGCAGTTGTTCAAGAGCTTATAAGTGCTTCTTTACATGCATCACTTAACAATACTTTGAATGATGCCGTTAAAGTAGAAAGTAAAGTCGAAAAAATTGCGTTGACACCACCACAATCGCCGGATTCCAATAATTCTAAAGTAGCTAGCAGCAATCAAATTACTCCTACTAATCCAGAAGTTGATAAGCAACAAAATTTAATTGCTGCACTCAAAAATTCTGCTAGCCAAAATAATCCTAATTCAACTATTACTAATAAACCTGCTTTAGAATTAGCGCAAGTACCAGATACTCCCTTTTTGGTAGGTGTACTTATCAATGGTAGAGAAGCCGGTACTATAGATGTTCTTATACAAAATAATACTTTATTTATTCCATTAGAAAGCTTTGCAAAAGTTGCTAGCTTTACAATTGAGCAAAATAACCAAATACTAAGTGCAAAAACTCCATTAGGTAGTGTTAATTTACAGCCAAATGATTTAAGCCAAATTGATGGAGTTGTTTATATTAGTAAATCTACTTTACAGCAAAAACTAAAAGTCGATGTTGAATTAAATACTGCTGATATTAATTTACTTGTTGAACTACCTTGGCGAGGTGGTAGGCAATCTGGTTCTGCGGCTCAACTCAAACCTGATGTGCTTCCACCAAGTACGGCTTTTTCGACTTTACAGCAAAATTTGAATATCACAACCTCTTCTAACAGGACTGATATTCGTAGTTCTACGCTGTTGGGTGGCAGATTAGCAGGTGGTGCTTGGCGCGCGCGTTTAGAAAATGATTTTAAAAATGCGCCCAATCTAAGCGAGTATTTTTATTACAAACGTGACGGTCAATTCCGCTATCAAATTGGTAGACAGTTTTTAGGCTTAAATCCGTTGTTGGATGGTCTTAGTTTAACTGGTTTGCAATTTGGTTATACTAATTTACCCGCAGAAACTTTTAATACAAGCTATAGTGCCAACGAGTTGTTGCCAAGACGTTCTAGACCAGTACAAACATTTCGCGGTACGGCGCCTCCAGTTAGCTTAGTACAGTTAAGAGTTGGTAGATCGATAGTTGCACAGCAGCAAGTAGGGTTTAATGGACAGTATGAATTTTTAGATGTGAATTTACCTGCTGGGCAAAGTAACGATGTTGAAATATTAATTTTTGACCGTAATAATTTACGTGCCCCTAGAGAAATTCGTACCGTTAGAATCAATGCTTCTGATTTACTACTGCCAGCAGGAGGTAATGTACAGTTAGCAGGTTTAGGATTGACTGGTAACTTAGCCCAAACATCTTTATTTGGAGATTCAAGATTTCAATTAGAAAACGAAGGACAGCTTGCTGGTTTTTACCAAATGCGTCAGGGTCTAACGAATAATTTGACCTTTGAAGGTGGAATTCAAGCTTTACCCGAAACATTCCAAGCTCAAGCTGGTTTAGTGTGGCGCCTAGCAAACCCAGCAATTCTTTCAGCTAGTGTTGGTAGCTCCAATGATAAGCTTGGTTACACTGCCGACCTAGATATACAGTTAGACCGTTTGCAAATTAACGCTAATTCGCAATCATTGCCTCAGCGATACTTTTCAAATTTTAGCAATTCTAGAGAATCTTTTAATCACAGTTTAGAAGTAAAATATAACTTTGGTAATCGATTAGATTTAGGATTTATCGCGCGTAATCGTCAGTCAGAAAGTAATTCAGCTAATTACATTCTGCCGACTTTTTCAGCGCGTCCTTTCTCTTCACTTTTTCTAAGCGGTAGACCTGACTTTGAAGGAAGATATTTATTTAATGCTTTCTATCAGCCAACTTGGGCGACTAGATTATCTTTTAATACTTACGGCGATACTTATATATCTGATTTCAGCTATAGGCTTAATAATAATTACCAGATGTCTTTTGGTGGTGAATTTGGTGGTAATGATGCTGCTCGTTACACTGCCCGTTTCGGTTATAGTCCCAATAATTTCAGAGCATTGAGTTGGAATGTTGGACTCGGAGTAACTGGAGATGGGCAAATCGGACCCGTTGCTGGTGCAAGTATGCAAGTACTACCTGGTTTATTAGGAAGGATTGAATATCAAGGCATTCCTTCGAGAAGTTTAAGTTATCTCGGTGGTTTCGGTGATGACCGTTTGTCAATTTCTCTTGTTTCTGATTTATCTTTTGGTGGTGGTCGAGTTGCTCCATCCTGGAGTGGTGGTGTTGGCAAAGAACGTGGCGCCATTTCTGGACAGCTAGCTGTTGGAAGCATTGCTAAAAACTTCGATTTGAGCGGGTCGAATGTCCGAGTTTACAATAACCGCAACAAGCTAATAGGCAGCGCTAGAACAGACTCGAAAGGTGGTTTCATGGTCGGCAATTTACCAGAAGGTACTTATATTGTTGAACTAGAACCCGACGAATTACCTGTAGAACTTTCAGTACCAAAAACAAGTTTAATCGCTCAAGTCGCAAACTCTGCTGTTACTCGTTTAGATTTTCCTGTCAGAATTGAATACGGTTTAGCAGGGAAAGTTACTGATGTTGCAGGTCAACCAGTAGAACAGGTACGAGTTGAGTTAAATAATCTTGAAGGAGCAAGGGTGATATCTGCTGTAACTGACCAATTTGGTTTATACCGTCTTGATGGTGTTCCTGTAGGTAAATACACATTACGAGTATCGCCGTTAGATGAACTCAACCGCAATGATTCGCTACCCAAGCGCCAAATTGAGATTAGCAATGAGTTTGTTTACAATCAAAATCTACAGTTACCAGTTTCTGCGGCAGCAGTTAAGAAAAAATCATAATTATTTAATAATGCATCTCTTGTGGGATGGGCATCCCTGCCCGTCTTTATACACACTTCTACCCGTTCTATACTAAAAGCTTGTTACAAGTTGACTTTTTAATTGGGTGGAAATCTTGAAGATGCTTCGTTCGCGACTCATGACACTTGTATTTGTTCCAATAGACAACCTAATTTTGGAATAATCTCACAAAACATCAAGTTTTGTCTTCTACCATCGAGGGAATTACCTGCCATAGCCCTTCTACTATAGAATATTGCTAGATTCATCTATAAGCGTGGGTGTTAAAAGTACACATGGCAAAACCAAAAAAAAGCGCTAATTCTCTCAACCTTAGAGACCCACAGTACTACAACAGTCGCGAGCTAAGTTGGTTAGAATTTAATAACCGTGTCTTACATGAAGCACTTGACCCGCGTACTCCTTTGTTGGAACGTCTCAAGTTCATGGCGATATTTTGTTCTAACTTGGACGAATTCTTTATGGTGCGGGTTGCTGTATTAATGCAGCAGGTAGAAGCAAAAGTTACCCAGTTAGGACTCGATGGACGAACCCCACAGCAGCAGTTAGATGATATTAGTTTTTCGCTGCGTCCTTTAGTTATTCAGCAGCACCAACATTTTGAAAAAGTTCTGCGACCGCAGTTAGCACAAAACGGTATTTATTTAGTTAATTATATTGAACTTAGCGATAAACAGCGCACTTATCTTGATAATTACTACGAAGAACAGATATTTCCCGTAATTACACCGTTGGCAGTTGACCCTAGCCACCCATTCCCCTACATTTCTAATCTTAGTTTAAATTTGGCTGTTGTCGTCAAAAACCCCGACACCGATGAAGAATTTTTCGCACGTGTAAAAGTTCCCAAGGTATTACCGCGATTTTTAGCTTTGCCTCCTGAATTAGGAATGACTCATAATGGCAAACCTGCACATTGGACGGGTATTCCGTTGGAACAAGCTATTGCTCATAACTTGGAATCTTTGTTTCCAGGTATGACTATTCAGGAATATCATACTTTCCGCATTACCCGTGATGCTGATTTAGAGGTTGAAGAAGATGAAGCTGATGACCTGTTAATTGCTATCGAGCAAGAATTGCGAAAACGTCGTGTTGGTGGAAACCCTGTACGCTTAGAAATTCAGTCTCAAACTCCACAGTCTGTACGTTCTCGACTTTTAGAAGATTTAGAATTGGATGAAATTGATTGTTACGAAGTTGAAGGTTTATTAGGTTTACGGGATTTAATGTATTTTATGTCACTCCCGTTACCCGAACATAAAGACCGTCCTTGGCAAGCAGTAGTCCCTTCAAGATTACAGCGTATTCGCGAACCAAATCCCAATAACCCCCAAGTACACGACGTTGAAGATGGTAAAGATATTTTTACTGTAATTCGCGAACGCGACATATTAGTTCATCATCCTTATCAATCTTTCTCATCATCTGTTGTTAAATTTATTTCTAGTGCAGCGCAAGACCCAGATGTACTCGCGATTAAAATGACGCTTTACCGCACTTCTGGTGATTCTCCTATTGTAAATGCTTTGATTGCTGCTGCCGAAAATGGTAAGCAAGTATCAGTACTCGTTGAACTTAAAGCCCGCTTTGATGAAGAGAATAATATATATTGGGCACGGCGCCTAGAAAGTGTAGGTGTACACGTTGTTTATGGTTTAGTTGGCTTAAAAACACACTGTAAAACTATACTAATTGTGCGACGTGAAAAAGACCGTATTCGTCGTTATGTACATATTGGTACAGGTAACTATAATCATAAAACTGCACGGTTATATACCGATTTAGGATTATTTAGCTGTCGCGATGAATTAGGCGCCGATTTAACCGATTTATATAATTATCTAACTGGTTACTCGCGACAAAAATCTTACAGACAGTTACTTGTTGCTCCCGTCAATATGCGCGACCGTTTTTTAGCTCTTATTCGTCGCGAAATCGAAAATGCTCAGAATGGATTATCGGGACGCATCGTTGCGAAAATGAATTCATTAGTAGACTCAGAAATAATTGCCTCTTTATATGAAGCATCGCGCGCGGGAGTACAAATTGATTTAATAATTCGCGGTGTTTGCTGTTTGCGTCCGCAATTGAAAGATATTAGCGAGAACATTCGCGTTATTAGCATCATTGGCAGTTTTTTGGAACATTCTCGCATTTATTATTTTTATAACAATGGTCAGGAAGAAATATTTATTGGCAGTGCTGATTGGATGCCACGTAATTTAGACCGTCGTGTCGAAGCAATTACTCCAATTCTAGACATAGATATTGCCAAAGATTTGCAAGAAATATTAGGAATAATGCTTGCTGATAACCGTTTAGCTTGGGAATTACAATCTAATGGTACCTATATTCAACGGCGCCCAGGCGATAATTGTCCAGAATCGAACTCACAGAAAGCTTTAATGGCAATGGCATTGGGGTCAAATGGGGTTGCCTCAAATATAGAACCAATAAGTGCTGTACGAAATTAGAAACCCTAGAAACCCGGTTTCTTTATCGATAACTTGTAATCTAAATAACGATTTTGGAAGAGAAACCGGGTTTCTTCGTCGATAACTTGTAATTTAAACAGCGATTTTGGAAGAGAAACCGGGTTTCTTCGTCGATAACTTGTAATCTAAATAACGATTTTGCTTAGAAACCCGGTTTCTTATTTGTCCTTGATGTGAATTTTATATAGTCGAATGAATTATGAAAAAGACTTAAAGTTTGATAATTATTTTCAACGATTTTGAAATGTTTTGAAATAAGTCAAAAAGATTTAACCCCAGTATCAGTGGTAATAGTCCATTTTAGCGATTTATTCACCCATTAGATAGAGTTGATTTGAATGAATGTTCCTTTAAACTGTAAGGGTTATATTATATAATTCGTTCATTAAACTGGATGTTAATGTTGTCCTGTGAGCCTTCTACCCTGCGGGTGTTAGTAGTTGACGACCACGAACTAACTCGTATGACCCTGCAAATGGTACTTTCCTGCCAAAAAAATATGCAAGTAGTTGGTTTAGCAACCAATGGTCAAGAAGCTGTTGATATGGTAAAACGCCACCGACCAGACGTAATTGTCCTAGACTTACAAATGCCAGTTATGGATGGTTGGACGGCATCGGGTAAAATCAAGGAAATTGCTCCTGATACCCAAATCATCGCCTACTCGTCAGTAGAAGATGCTAAAAATGCAGGTGCTAATAACGATATGGGTCGTTGGGATGTTTTTTGTAAAAAGGACGTACCCACTACTGAGTTGATTGCCCTAGTGCGTGAATTGGGAAACGGAAATAACGAATCCGCAGCTTGATAATTGCAATGCCTATGAATGAGTTGAATATCCATATATTTCAATTGTCAAGAGTATTTTATCTACAAGTACTCCTGGCTAAAGCATTAGTACTTATCTAGTATGTGATAAGTACTAATGCTCTTTTAATGTATCAGGGCGCCTATTTCAAATTAGAATCGTCTATAACCTCACCTAGAAAAGCGAAAAAACTATAAACTTCCTGTTTGCGGGAAGGTGCGTCTATATTCATCAATTAAATCATCCATTTCTTCCAAGGCTTGATTGACATCAACTCTCAAAGTACCTAAATTTGGCTGTTCCAGAAGTTGCAGCAGGTATTCTCGTTTGGTTTCAACTTGGGCAATGCGTGCTTTGAGTGTTTGTAAGTCCATATGTTTTAATACCTTT
Source organism: Dulcicalothrix desertica PCC 7102 (assembly GCF_003991905.1). Classification (GTDB taxonomy): domain Bacteria; phylum Cyanobacteriota; class Cyanobacteriia; order Cyanobacteriales; family Nostocaceae; genus Dulcicalothrix; species Dulcicalothrix desertica. Next base: position 306,799 of record NZ_RSCL01000007.1, read on the forward strand.
ATTAGAGCGTCGCTGTATACTTTTAACTTAACGCAAAAATTCTTAATATTTACAAATACTCAGCACTCAGCACTCAGCACTCAGCACTCATTACTATTTTTGGAATAGGAAATCTTTCATCTTCACCGAGTATGAGATTTGTAATCATTTCTGGTTGAGTGTGTTGAAGTATTTTTAATAAAGCTACACTTTGATCTAAAAATTCATCTACATCAACACCACCAAAAACAGATGGGTAACGTCGCAAGCGGTTAGTGCCTTCTCCAAGTAAAATTGTGGCGCCGCGTAAATTACCGTTACCCAAGTGATACAAAGCAACAGCAACTTGCAGTATACCTTGGTAAAAAGTTTTTTCCGGCTCTAGGGCTTCTATCCATAAAGCTTCTAAGGTATCGTGGCAGGCGTAGAATTGCCCTGTATTGAACTGTTCTACACCTTGCCAATATTGCGAAGGCATTTCTTCCTTCATGCCATGCTTTCTCGCACTTCTTTAATGGTTTCGAGCGAGATGTCTTGTTTATCACCTGCAAATTCGTTGTCTGGGGTAAGAAATAACATGCAGTGACATTCTTTACGTTCGCGCATTGGTACACAGGGGCAGTTCCAAAAAGTAGCAGCCACTTCAGCTTCTTTATCTTCGTAGTGCCGACAAGGGCATAAAGGCGCCCCTAGTTCATCTTTATGTTTAGCGAGGCCTTCGATTACAACAGCAGTAACCGAAGGTTCGGAACAGAAATAAGTACCAGTGCGCTTTGCATACTGCTCCGAAAAATGGCGCATTGCTTCAAGATTCTTATCGCTGGACTTTGAATTAACTTCTGATGCGTCTGATGCAATCATAGGACTTGTGTTAGAAGAGTTGAGTTTGAATACATATGCAGCATTGTACCGCACCCGACAACTCAAAACTTGGGTGATACTCCCCTTTCTTTACACGAGTCGAACGCGCGACCCGCCTTGAATGTATCACCAATTAACTAATTTTAGACAGGCACAGTAACCTCTTTATACCAGCATTGAAATATTGAATGCATACAATTAGAGATACTTAAACCATCCGTTACATCCGTTCATAATCCGTTGCCAAGACGCTTTTGTAATTGAACTTGCAGTTGTTCATCATGACTCAAAATAATACCTGGCGCCTCTCGATTTATTATCTCTTGTGTCTCAGGCGATTTTGGTTGCCATAGTAGCCAACGACTACCATTATTTATTGAAGAGAGTGTAACTGGGTTTTGCGACAGCCAAATTATTGGTAATTTAGGTAGCTCCGCGATTACTTCGTCTTGTAACGGCGTAGTTGCTGCTAAAGTTTCAAGTACAGAACGTTCCCCTTTAACTAAACCTGTGTCTTTTGTCCACAGTTGTACGTTCATTTGTTGATGCATAGCATAAAAGTACAGCGATGCAGCGGCAATAACAGCTTGTTCAAAGTTCTCTTCATCCCACTTTCCCCCACTATCTAGGGCAATAATAATATCTTGCCCACCAGTAATTGTCTCAAACTCACGTACTCTTAATTCGCCATAACGGGCACTAGTACGCCAATGTACTAATCGAATTGGGTCGCCAACGTGGTAAGGACGTAAAGAACGCATGAGTCCTTCTGTTGCTTGCATTAACGGGTTTCCTTGCGGGTTGCCTCTACAACTATAATCCAAACCAATCTCATCAATTAAGGGGCAAGTTGTTAGCGGTAAAACCTGCGGATAAACAATAGAGTAGGCTGGACAATTATGTTCGCGTCTGCTCCAAAATAACCCAAACGGCGCCCCACTTCTAAACTCAACTGTATGCCAACGATATAAACCTCGACGTTCGGCATTTACACGGTAAGAAAACGAGTAATTACTTTTGGCGCCGATTATATTGATTGCATGTTGGTTGCTCAAAACTGATAGAGTATTGAGTGTATAAGGTAATATATCTTTTACGCTCAACAAACTTACGTCTTGTTTTGATTGGTTAGTTATTTCAAACTCCACTACCAAATCATCACCCGCCGTTACAGGTTCTATTGGACGGCGCCTGATAGATAGTCGCTTCAATGAACTGCTCGGTAAAATTGCAGCAATAACCAACAGCGCACAACTTACACCGCTAATAACATACAACCAGCCTGCCATCGTGTTAATCGCGGCGCCGAAAAAACAAATCGTAATTCCACTCAATACCCAACCACTATAAGCAGGGGCACAAGCGCGAGTTTCAAAATAATTAATAATACGCTTCATAAATATAGGTTTTCTAATGTCAAAAAAATCACATTTACTTGCTCTGCTATCAGTTAGCAGCATAGTATCCACTCAAGATTAACCTATCAACATAGCTAGTTCACACTAACCACGCTATTTAATGAAATCACTGTAAAGATGGGTTGAGAGCCGTAGAAATTAACTAAGATAGATGTACATTAGCAATAGCAATCTAAGTAAGTTTACGGTCGTGCAAAAGACAGTAAATATTCATGTATCAGTAATGATACTGAATAAAATATAACTTTTTAGATTGAAAAAATAATTACAACCTGCAATCGGCGAAAGGACGCAGTCATGGACGAATCTACAACGTCCCCGTTACAAAATCCCAAACTAGAGCATCTACCCGCAAAAGCCATGACGGGTCAAAACCCTATGGATAACTCACGAGTATCCTCGGTAATGCGTTGCTCACCTCCACCACCACCTGTACTGCAAGTAGTCGGTCAACCGCCTCTTATAAGCGTTACCGTTCAACAAATGGTGCGCGATGCTTATGCCCAACAAGCTTCAGATATACATGTTCGTGTTGGAGAAGTACCAAGATTTCGGATTCGGGGCCACATGGTGGTTTACAGCAAAGGCGAAATAGTCTCACCACAAACTTTTGAAAGTTATTTAACCGAAGTTCTTACCCCATCGCAACGACAACGGTTTACCGAAACCAAAGAACTCGATACAGGAATTTTCTATCCTGGCTTTTTACGTTGTAGAGTCAATTGTTTTGAAACCCTGACAGGCGGAGCAATGGTGCTGCGGTTAATAACCTTAGAAGTACCATCAATTGACAGCTTGCGCTTACCAGCTGTTCTCAAAGACATTGTTTCCAAAAAACAGGGTTTAATTTTAGTTACAGGTCCAACGGGTTCGGGTAAATCGACCACAATTGCGTCAATGATTCGCTTTCTCAACGAAACAGCGCAAAAACATATTGTTACGATTGAAGACCCAATTGAATATGTCCACACTTCGCAAAAATGTTTAATAAGTCAGCGTGAAGTAGGATTACACACCTACGAATTTCATGATGCACTACGGTCAGTATTGCGTGAAGACCCAGATGTAATTTTAATTGGGGAAATGCGCGACCGTATAACTGTAGATACAGCCTTAAAAGCAGCGCAAACAGGGCATTTAGTTTTAGGCACATTGCATACCAAAAACGCAATGGCTGTTATTAACAGACTACTAAATATCTATAACCCTGATGAACAAGCTGCGATGCGAGTCCAAATCGTAGATTCACTAGTTGCCGTTATTGCCCAGCAATTAATTCCTACAACCGATGCTCGAAGAGTTGCCGCAATGGAAATATTGCTCAACACTCCTACAATGCAAGACTTCTTGCTTAAAGGTGAGGACATTCAAGCTTACCAACTTATGGAGGATAGCACTTCGGATGGAATGCAGGTTATGAACCATGCACTATGCGAATTAATGCTAACCGGGCAAATTCGCGTCGAAGATGCAGTTAATGCTTCCCCTGATGTTGGTGACTTAAGGCGCCGTGCCCGAAACGATGGGTATAATCCATCACAATCTACACGACGCGAAAAGCAAGAAGCCTACAACTTCACCCCTCGCTAAAATCATTATCTTACATAGCTCTTTAGCTCTTGTGGAGCGGGCATCCCTGCCCGCCTCTACCCTATATTTCACAACCTAAAAATATATTTTTAAATTGTATGACGGGCAAGGATGCCCATCCCACAAGATTGGTACTACTGGTTAATCTAAACCAGTAGTACTGTTAAAAAACTATAAAAAATCTAAAACTTCTAAGCAGATTTTGGTTCTTGACAGTAATTTCTAATACCTATCTTAAGTATGTATAAAGTTACTGGAACAGCAAGAGAAACAGGTGGAGGTAAAAACCCTGCTACTAAATTTAACAACCCTAAAAAATCTTCTGCTGGTTGACTACATACAGTTTCACGGCATTTTCGTGCTAACTCATCTAAATCAACTTCTCGAAATTGGGCGCCATCTTGTTTTGATAACTGTGTAAATGCAACTTCGAGATCACCATTATATTTCTCAATAGTGTCAAGTGCAGTTTTGGCGCCTGCATCAGGATAATTGGATAACTGCGTGCGATAGTGCTGAAGTTCTTCTTTTGAAATAGATGCCATGTTTTTGCAACGAGAAATATTATTTTTTCAGAACGACGTTGAATGAATTTAAATAACCTGCAATACTTTTGGTTAAAAACTTTTGCTGTCTTTTAGTCGTGATGACCATTACTTGATACAGGCGCCCTTCAGCAAAGTATAAACGGTTTCTAGTAATTTTACCCCCAGCGTTGATGTATTCAATTTCTCGTCCTGGATGTCCGTTAGAGCTACGAATGCTTTTTTCGGTTAAAAGATTACTTTTGGTTGTTTTTAATGCCATTTCTTGAGCATTTTTTAGTACTTCTTCGGGGTCTGCCATTTGCCCGTAGCTGTCGGGGAAGTCGTTAAATGCAACTACATAAGCAACTTCTTGTCTGGGAGGTTGGGCAATAAACACCTGTAGGTTTATTTCTCCCATAAAAGTTCTTTGTGTCTGGGATGTTACCTTTGGTTGACCCGGCATTAAAACGCTGAAACGTCCATCAGAGGGAGTAAATACTTTCCATCGGAATTTTTCTACCTCTGATGCGTCTGGTTTTGGTGCTGATGGTTTACGTGAGGAACGTGCTTCTACAGTTGTAGTGAGCGCAAAAATTAAAGCTGCGGTCAAAAAAGGTAGAAAACCCTGAATTTTATTTCTGAATTTTAGTCGAGTCAAAGGTGTTAATGTCATAGATTTGGCTATTGTGATGTTAATATCACGTACATGCCAATCTGTTATAACTCACCTATAACCTAGCTGCACGAATAGCGGCGCCAATTAGTCCAACTTGTTGATTAAGAATAATTTTTACTGGTATGTCTTCTAAGATGCTTCGCATTCTTCCCTTTTGGCTGAAGTGCAGTAGAAAATCACCACCTTCAATAAGTGGCAGAATCTTAGGAGCAATACCACCAGCAATATATAATCCCCCGTATGGTAAAAGCTTTAACGCAAGGTTTCCAGCTTCGGCGCCGTAAGCTTCGACAAATAACTGCATTGCTTGTTCAGACAAATTATCAGTTTTATTGAGTGCAGCATTACCAATAGCGGCGCCTGGGTCAACACTTTTCTCTTGTTGTCCTGCTTGTTGTTCCCATGTGCGAACTACTTGTGCAATGTCGGGAGACTCAGTAGCTATTTTACGGTCTCTCAAAAATTGATAAATCGAGACAAGTCCCAAACCAGAGACAACCCGTTCGACAGAAACCCGTTGAATATCATGTTTATCGAGTAAATATTTTAATAATTGAAACTCTAATTCTGTGCGTGGTGCAAAGTCCGCGTGTCCTCCTTCAGAAGGATAAACATAGTACTCTTGTCCTTTCTTGATTAAAAAACCTTGCCCTAAACCTGTGCCGGCACCAATAATGGCAATTGGAGCATCATCACAAGGTTTGCCATCTTGTAACGTAAACAAATCTTGACTTTCTAGCCCTAAAATTCCATAACCAACAGCAGCAAAATCGTTAATTAGAGCTACATGAGGTATATTTAATTCCTCTTGAAGACGTTCACAATCAAGATACCAAGCCAAATTGGTTAATTTAGCAGTATCACCAACAACAGGCCCAGCTATACCAAAACACGCTTTTTGTGGATGGTCAGAATTAGCTTCAGTAAGAAACTGCTTGACCATAGGTACCAAATCGACAAAATCACCGCTGCGGTAAGCATTCTCATGTACCGTTTGTAATGATGACTTCTCGGTTGCATCAACCAATCGTAAAATCGTCTTAGTTCCGCCAATATCGCCGGCTAGTAATAAAGTCATAATATTTGTACAGCTAGTAGTCAAGAGTTAATGGTTAATTGCAATTAACCATTATTCCATCACTCTTTTAATTAAATCGAACCATTTCTTCCACCTCAGTCAAGTGCGATGTATCTCCTTTTAGCTCAATCCACCATTCAGGGTACTGACGAACAAGCTTAAACAAACTACACAACCTCACTTTTTCAGCTTGGTAAATAGATTCTCCTGCAATTCCCATTACAGCACCGTTGACTGATGCACCGTGTGCCACTAATAGTATATTTTCTGGAGAGTGTTCAGTAGCCAAACATCTGGCTGCTTGTCCAGCACGTGCGCGAACTTGCGCTCGTGTTTCTGGATACCTAGCAGCAATGATAGGTGTGTAGCTAGCGTCTATACGGGGATAAAATTTGACCAATTCGCGAACTGGGTGAAGTTGTGGTTCTTCATCCATCCAATCAGGATTTAGCCATTCACTCAAGCCTGTTTCTAACTTAATTGGTAAATTTAGGACATCAGCGATAGCATGTGCAGTTTGAACGGTTCGTAAAAACGGTGATACAAATATATGATGAATTTTTTCGCCTTTAAGACGATTTGCTAATTGTTGTGCTTGAATAAACCCATCTTCACTAAGTGGTGGATCATAACGACGTTCAGCAGTGAGAAACCAGTCGGGGTTTACAAAGTCGAGACGGTTAGCGTGTCTGGCAATCCAAATTATCTGAGACATTCACTCTATTTCCAGCGAGTGCGAGGATAAACGCAGGGTGGGAAATATATATAATGACATGTTTCGTTATGTTAAGCATTGAAAGCCTTAGACAAATTTTGTGGTTTTACCCTACGGCACCGTTTGTATTTTTTGTACGGTTAACCGAATAAACCGTACAGAAATTTGATTGTAGATTGGGTGGAGGAACGGAACCCAACATAGTAGTTCATGTCATAAGTTTTGTCTGGTTGTAGAATCAAATCCCCCCCAACCCCCCCTTAGTAAGGCTACGGTATACACACAAGTCGCGAAAACCCTATCCCGTCTGGGATTTTTAATCCCAGTCTCATAGCACAAGTCCATTGAAATGGACTGGTTTCAACAATATTAGTCATCTAAATGATGACGAAGAGCGAGAAGACGACGGTTTACTTTAATTGGCGTTTATTTGAGCATTTAAGGGGTGCTTAAAACCCGAAACCTATGCGGGGAATACTTGTGTGTACACGGTAGCCGAATTCGCGGGGGGTAGGGGGGATTATAATCTGCGACAACTCCCCAAAATTAACTACATAAACCAATAGATTGTAGTAAAGTGGATTAGGCACCAACTACGAATTAGTAAGGCTTTTAGGCTGCAATTTTCATGTGGATTGATAAAGTCGAGGTGTGGCTCCTATGGTAAAGCTTTTAACACTAGAATAAGCACAGGGGGGGTGCAGTGTATGAACAAACGATTACTACTGTTGAGCAATTCTACCAACTACGGAGAAGAGTATTTATCTTACCCACGGCAGGAAATAAAAGCTTTTTTAGGCGCCTCTATCAAAAAAGTATTATTTATACCGTTTGCAAATGTGATTAGCTACGACGGTATTACCGAAAAAGTGGGTAAAGTATTCCAAGAATTGGGTTATGGCATTGATTCTGTGCATTCTACTTTGAACCCGCGCGCTTTGGTAGAAAATGCTGAAGCTATTGTAGTTTCTGGTGGCAACACTTTTCATTTGGTTCATCGCTTACATGAAGCTGGAATAATTGACATTATTAGAGAGAAAGTTAATAACGGCACACCTTATATAGGGTGGAGTGCAGGTTCAAACGTTGCTTGTCCGACTATTAAGACGACCAACGATATGCCAATTATTGAACCAATGAGTTTTGAAGGGTTGAATTTAGTACCTTTCCAGATCAATCCTCATTATACAGATGGAGTTGTCCCTGACCATAATGGGGAAACAAGAGAAAGCAGGATTGAAGAATTTTTAGCTGTTAATCCAAATATCACTGTTGTTGGTTTACCAGAGGGGACAATATTAAAGATTGAGAATTCCTCAGTTAAGTTAATAGGTGATAAAAACATAGTTGTGTTTAAGTCAGGTGAAGCAAGGAAAGAATATGGTAAAGGCGCCGATTTAAATATCCTTCTTTAGTAAGATGATTTTTTAACTTTGAGTCAGGGGAATTTCAATCCAAAATTCTGTTTTCCCAGGCGCCGAGGTAAAATTAAAAACGCCTCCGTGTTTATTAACTACTATTTGATAGCTAATTGATAATCCTAAACCAGTACCTTTACCTACAGGTTTTGTAGTGAAAAATGGGTCAAAAATTTGTTTTTGCACCGATTCTGGTATCCCATATCCGTTATCAGCAATTGTAATAATGACTCGATGAAGTTCTTGTAGCTTCGTCCGAATTTCAATAGTTGGTGTTGGGATATTAATTTCTGTTTCTAGAACATCTATTGCATTGCATAACACATTCATAAATACTTGGTTGAGTTGTCCGGCATAACATTGTACATCTGGCAAATCAGCATAATTTTTGATAACTTTAATTTCAATACCTGCCTTATTTTTAAGCCGACTTTGTAAAATTAGAAGCGTCGAATCAATCCCGTCATGGATGTTTACTGCTTTCATCGATGCTTCGTCTAATCTGGAAAATGTGCGAAGTGAAAGAACTATTTCTCGAATGCGTGTTGCTCCAATTTTCATTGAGGAGAGTAATTTAGGCAAATCAATAATAAGATATTTATAATCAATATCCTCCATTTTATTAAGCAAAGCGGAAGACGGGTTAGGATATTCTCGCTGATAGCATTTGAGTAAATCCATTAGTTCATCAATATATTGGCTTGCGTGCGTGAGGTTGCCAAAGATAAAATTTACAGGGTTATTAATTTCATGGGCAACTCCTGCTACTAATTGTCCCAAAGCAGACATTTTTTCAGTCTGAATTAATTGTGCTTGGGTTTGTTGAAGTTCGTATAGAGTTGCCTCTAACTCAGATGCTTTGTGTTTTAATAACGCTTCAGAAGCTTGAAGGGCATCAGATGCAGCTTTGCGCTCAGTAATGTCATCTATAACAACAAGAATTCCAATTACGTTTCCATCTTTATCATGCAAGGGCAGTTTACTAGTGTCTAACCAAGCTTGTTTTCCAGAAGCCTGCTGTTGTGGTTCTATAATATGCATTTCTGCTTGATTTGATTCCATAACACGAGCATCGCAAGCTCTAAAAAAATCTGCCTCTTCTTTCTTCCACGCTAACTCATAGTCATTTTTTCCGACAATTTGCTCAGGCGCCTCTAGTCCTGCAATTAAAGCTGATTTCTGATTACAACCTAAATAAATAGAATTGCGGTCTTTCCATGCGACAAGTTGCGGCATAACATTAATTATTAGCTGCAAAAACTCTTTTGATTGTCGCAACTCTTCTTCTTTTGCTTTCAGTTCACTAATATCACGGAAAAACCAAATCCTACCATGATAAGTACCTTCAGATGAGTAAATAGCTGCGGTGTATCTATCTAAAGTTCGTCCATCTTTGAGTAAAATTTCATCTCGGCTAACAATTTCTGGATGCTGGTAAAGATAATTTACTTTAGCTAAAAATTCTTTTTCATTAACAGGCTTTGTGCCAACTAATTCCAAAATTTTACGGTCGTCAGCCTGTTGTACTAATGATTCTGGAATTTGCCAGATTTGATAGAAATTTTGATTATAGTACAGGACTTGGTTATTTTCGTCTACAACTAAGATACCATCTACACCTGTTTCTTGTTGAGCTTTGAGAAACGCATTGCTGCGGTTGAGTGCGGATATTATTTGTTGTCGCTCAGTGGCTTTTGCTGCTAATTCTTCATTTGCTCTTGATAATTCTAATGTTCGCTCTAGTACTAAAGACTCTAACTTTGCGTTAAGACTTTTTAGTTCAGCATTTGCAATTTCTAACTGCTCTTGCGTTTGGGTTAATAAAAGTGGACCATCGACTAAAAAAGAGTAATAGCGTCGAAGGGCAACATATGTAATAGCGACGGTTGCGGTAATTATATCTACTCCTATTTGAAATTTGAGTAAGAGTAAATGATGCTGACTAGCAAATAGCATCATTAAAACATGGGCGCCGTGTCCTAAAGCACAACTAAAAAACACGCAGATAGTAGCTAGCACAAGTGGAGTCTTCTGCTGCCCTCGTATAAATGGCAGCAAAATTAAAAAACCAATAATAAAGTAGCAAACCGAAATAACGCTATTTGCAGCAGTTAGGAGTCCATCCAGCATTCGCAGCACCTTTTTACTTACCTAGCTTAGGGTACCCGTTGCTAGAAGTTTCGAAATTTTTCTGCTTCTACTAATTGAAATTTATGTAAATAATTCATCGGCGCATGATGTGCCCATTCTTGCATTTTTGCTTGATTTGTGTCAACTATTTCTATGTATTGATTTTGCTGTGTTGAATTGACGGAATTATAGACTGCTAAATATGAAAGCGAAGAGTAAAGGTAAAATTGAGCAATATCTATTGCAGATGCCGCAGCTAAATAATTGACTGATTTATCTATATTTTCAGTAGCTCGATTATATGATTCAAAAATATAACTCAAAGTCAGCTTGTACAGATGCAAAGTTACAAGCGAAAATCCATCTTTAATGTTATAATAATCAATCAATGATTTTTCTTCATTATACACGTCACCGATTAAACAAGATGGGTTATTACTCTCTTGCATCAAATTAATTACCATCTGCTCTAGCATTTCAATATGATTCAAAGAAACTTGCTGTTTATTTTTTTTAATTTCTGCTTTAAAAATCGAAATTTTATACATCACCTCATTAAGTGGTTTGCCCATTAAAACTTCGGTACGACATTCATAAACATAATTCCAGGCGCCGTATTCAAAGTCTCCAACGAATAAAGCTTTTTGCCCTCCAAGGTTAAACAGTGCTAAACTCTCACTGAAATGAGATTTCCAATGTGTTGAAAAAGTCGCTGTAATAAATAGAGTTTTAGGAGCATAGGTCTTGTCAGCTAAACTATTCAGTAAATTTAACGCTAAATTTCCAAGCTGATAAGTTGATTCTATATCGTTTATAATAGCATTAAGAATACAGCCGTATTGACTATAGATAACTGGGGATAGAGGTGTATTACCATCCTGCACTGACAATTTCATCATTGCCAAAGTGGTAAGTGTGTATAATGGTGGATTAAGGAAATAAGTTGTTGAACTAATTGCGTCTAATATTTGTAAAATTGCTAATGATTTAGGATTAGTCATTAATGGTAAGTCAATTATTGATGCAATTGTTGATTGTGGAACTAACAAGATTGTCTCTGTTAATGCTTGCTGAATGTCAGCTTCAGTTGGTGAATTAGGAAAAAGCATTCCCAACAATTCCAAAATCTCTAACCCAATAGCTATTGATTTGGGCAGTTGTTTCTGAGCGATACAGGCGAGGATGTAAAAATAATAAACTTTGACTTGATCAAGTGTTGTTTGAGCATTTTGTTTAAGAATTTCACCAAATAGTTGCATCTGCTCAAATTCACGACAGAAATATGCAGCTTCGGTTGCTTTTTCATGCAATGCCAAAGTTAAATCGTAGTTAATTTGCCAACTATCAATTGGCAACAACGATAAACCAGTACGGCAGTATTTTAATGCTGCATCATACGCTGCTGATGCTTTGGCTTTTTGCGCTGCGATTAAGTTAAGTCTTGCTAGCTTTATTTTTTCAGATGATTCTAGAATTAAATCAATACCCATGTTCAAATGATTAAGAATCTTGAAAATGTTGGCTTCTAGTTCTTCTGTTGATGAAACTATGGAACACTTTTGCAACAGCAGTTTTCCAATTTTAGCGTGAGTCGCTTGTTTTTGTTCTTCTATAATTAGCGCATAAGCTGCTTGCTGTACCCGGTCATGTAAGAAACTATATTCAATATTTTCACCTTGAATAACTTCTACTATTTCTTGGGCGCCAAATACCTGTGGCAAAAGGTAATTATTTCCTACTGGTACAATTAAACCTACAGTGAGCGCTGACCATAAATCCTCAGCAACTGATGAGTATGACTGTTGTGCGACTGTTGCTAAGGTTTGTAAATCGAACTTATTACCAATACACGCAGCTAATTGTAATATCTTTTGTGTTGGCGCCGCGAGTTTATGAATTTTATTAATCATCAACTCAACAACGTTATCTGTTACACCTTGTTTATGAATTTTCTCTAAATCCCACTGCCATACCCCCCTCTGTCCTCCCTGTAGGGGGGATGAAAGGGGAGTCTCAAACGACAGCAAACCCGAATCATACAACGACTTGAACAACTGCGTTAAGAAAAAAGGGTTTCCTTGGGTTTTCTCAAATAACAAACTTGCTAAAGACGTAACATTTTTTAATGGTGCCCGCAACGTATCTGCTACTAGTTGCGTAACATCATCAACGAAGAGTGGTTTTAGCTGAATATCACTAATTTTTGCCCCAGTTTGACGAATTACTTCTACCGTTTGCATAAAAGGATGGGTAGAACTTACTTCGTTATCGCGATAAGCAGCGATAACAAGGCAATAGCAATTTGTCGAATCACTCATAAATGTTTGTAATGCCTGCAGTGAAGCTATATCAGCCCATTGCAAATCATCCATAAATAGTACAACTGGATGATTGGAACTTTGAAAAACTTGAGAAAACTGTTGGAATGTTCGATTTAGACGGTTAGCTGTTTCTATTGCCCCTAATTCTACTACAGGTGGTTGGGCGCCTATAATTAGCTCCAGTTCTGGAATAATATTAATGATAAGTTGAGCATTGGCGCCTAATGCAACAGTAAACTTTTCTCTCCAATATTTTAGATGCTCCTCACTTTCGGTTAAAAGTTGACGTATTAAATCTCGATGAGCTTGTATTGAAGCAGCAAGAGGAACATTACGCTGAAATTGGTCAAACTTTCCACTGGCAAAGTATCCCTTGCGACGAGTTAACCCTCGGAGAATTTCGTTAATTAATGCAGTTTTGCCAATTCCAGAATAACCACCCACCAGTACAAGCTCAAAACCACCATTACTTACCCGTTCAAAAGCTTCGAGCAAAATTTCTACCTGCTTTTCTCGTCCGTAAAGTTTTTGAGAAATAAGCAGTTGAGAAGCTTTATCATATTCTCCCGGTGTAAAGGAAGTAATTTTACCTTGTTTCAACTCTATTAAACACTGCTGTAAATCAGCCAAAAGCCCTTCAGCACTTTGATAGCGGTCTTCAGCATTTTTTTCCATAAGTTTATTCACAATTTCTACCAAAACTGTCGGAACTTCTAAATTTAATTCCTGAATTGGAGTTGGTTGTTTAGCAAGATGGCAATGTACTAATTCCAAGGGGTCATTGCTAATAAAAGGTAAGTGACCTGTGATAATTTCATAAAAAGTTACACCCAAAGAGTAAAAATCACTACGAAAATCTACTGAGCGATTCATTCTACCTGTTTGCTCAGGAGACGCATATGCAAGAGTTCCCTCTAATTGGTTTGGGTTTGTCAAACATGCTGTTTCTTGACCCAGACGACTCGCAATACTAAAGTCTGTTAGTTTTACTTGTCCCGTTTGGGGATTAATAATGATATTGGCAGGTTTAATATCTTTGTGAATAATTTGGTTTTTGTGTAGCGATACTAGCCCTTGCGCTAATTGTACAGCAATACTGAGAAAGATAATCAAAGGCAATTTTTGAGATTTTTCTTTTACTAAAAATTCTTTAAGGGAAATACCACCAAAGTCTTCTGCAACTAGAATTAAACGGTTTTGATATGTTTCTAACCCGTAAACTTTGACAACTCCCTCTAATTCAAGATTTTCGGTAACTTTATATTCGTGCTTGAGGCGAGTAATTTGCTCTAAACTAGGATATTCTGCTTTCAACACTTTAAGGATAACTAGCTGTTGATTAGATACACCTCGGTATATGACTGTGTTTAAGCCTTCACGGACTACTTCGGTAATTTCATAACCAGGAATTGCTATGGGCAGCATAATTTCACCTGAGACTTGCAAAATAATTCTTTACACTATAGAATTCCCAAAAAGTGAGTGAAAGTTATCAGTATTTTCAACATTTTTTATGTAAAAATGTAAAACATTTAGATTCTCTTGTTATTTAAACTACAACCTTAAAACATGCAGGCGCCTAATATCCTCTCAGCAGAGTTTGATAAATCTCCCTACCAGTTGTTTGAAAATATACGTGAAAATTACCCGTTGTTTTTTCATGAAGCTACCAACAGCTATGTAGTTAGTCGTTACGAAGATGTAGAACGCGCATTTAAAGACCCTGCATTTTCCAGTCGTCATGCAGAAGCGCAGTTTGAACCAGTATATGGTCGAACGATGGTACAAATGGATGGCAGAGAACATGCAACAAATCGTAATTTAGTGATACAAGCACTTGGCAGTTACAAGTTAAACGAAAAGTTTTTGCCACTCATTGAAGAAAATGCTAGAGAACTGCTGAGTAAATTTAGCAGCAGAGGAGAAGTGGAACTAGTTGAAGAGTTCACTAGTATTTATCCTCTCAACGTTATCAGAACTATACTTGGCTTACCGAAGGAAGATATGCCATTCCTAAAGAAATGGTGTATAGATATCAGCAATTTTCTTTCAAATTTATCACAAAATCCACAAGTAACTGCGGCTGGTTTACAATCTAGAAAAGAGTTTCAAGCTTACTTGGCGCCAATTATTAAGCGAAAACAGCAAAATTCAGAAGATGATTTACTATCTAGCTTATGTATAGCTGAAATAGACGGTATCAAGTTAACTGATGACGAAATTACATCGCTGGCAATGCTATTGTTTGGTGCTGGTGGAGAAACGACAGATAAAGCGCTAGCTTTAATGTTTAGAAATTTGATTGTACACCGAGAACAGTTACAACAAGTTATTGCAGACCGCAGTCTAGTTGAGAGAGCTTTTACAGAAACGCTACGCTATTCACCTCCTATACAGTGGTTAATGCGTTTGACGCTTGAAGATGTAAAAATGACAGGTGGCACTATTCCTGCAAATTCAATGGTTATCGGATTAATCGCTGCTGCTAATCGCGACCCTCGCAAATATTCGGAACCTGATAATTTTAACATTTTTCGTCACGATTTAGATGTGAATCGAGCATTTTCCGGCGCCGCAAATCATCTAGCTTTTGGTGGAGGAAAACATTTCTGTATTGGTACAAAATTAGCGAGAGAAGAAGTAATTATTGCCACAAATTTATTATTGAATAGTATGGAAAATATGCAATTTAATGATAAATTACCCGAAGAGTATGGATTTTTTGCTCGTGGCTTAAAAAATCTACACATTAAATTTACACCTGTTTAATTACTTCATAACCTGCACGCTGGAATTTCAATTATAAACTTTGTCCCCTCTCCCAGCTTGGAATCACAGTAAATTTTACCCTTGTGCTTTTCAACTATAATTTGATAACTAATTGATAGCCCCAAACCTGTTCCTTTTCCTACAGGTTTGGTCGTAAAGAAAGGGTCAAATAATTTACTTAGAACATTTTCTGGAATGCCGGCGCCGTTATCGGCAATAGATACTAATATATGATTATGCTCTGTAAGCTGAGTATGAATCCAAATTGTTGGATTATTTATCGATGAATCTTCTAAAGCATCAATAGCGTTTGCTAGAATATTCATAAAAACCTGATTTAATTGTCCAGCATAGCAATTAACTAACGGTAATTGACCGTAATCTTTAACGATTTTAATTTCTGGATGATTAGATTTCGCTTTCATACGATGCTGTAAAATCATTAAAGTGCTATCTATACCTTCGTTAATATCTGCTTCTTTACATTCGGCTTCATCAAGCCTGGAAAAATTGCGAAGCGATAGCACAATCTCTCGGATCCGCTTAGTGCCTGTGGACATCGAAGCGATAATTTTATTTAGGTCTTCTGTCAGATAATCTAAATCAATCGTATCAATAATTTCTTGAAGTGCTTCAGGAGGATTGGGAAAATATATTTGATATGCTTCTATTAACTGTAACAAGTCCTGGGTATAATTATCTATATGGGATAAATTACCGTGGATAAAGTTAACGGGATTGTTAATTTCATGTGCTATTCCTGCGACCATTTGCCCCAAAGAAGACATTTTTTCTGCTTGTACTAAGTTTGCTTGTGTTTGTTTTAACTCGTTCAGAGTTTGGGTAAGTGTTTCTGTTCTTTGAATAACTCGATTTTCTAATTCTTCATTTGTTTTTTCAAGTTCTAAATTTGCTTGTTCTAAAGCAGTAAATGAATCGCGTAACTGCTGTGCCATGCGATTAAATGAACTACCAAGAATATTTAATTCATTAATTTTATTTTCAGAAATGTTCTGATTAAGTTTACCAGTTGCAATAGCTTCACTTGCTTCGCTCAATTTGAGAATTGGTTGAGTAATATTGCGCGCTGTATATATTCCTATCAATATTGCAACGAATAAAGCAGTTATACACAGTAAAATAGTAGTACGAGTACTGGCATTAATTTGTGCCATAAAGTCGGATTCTGGTACAGCAATAACTACCAACCAATCCAAACCGGACTCTTCTTTCCAAGGTGTAACTCGGACGAAATAAGATTTTTTGTTGAAAGTAATATTAGTCTCTAAATTATGTTTAATTTCTTGAAATGAATTAAACTGTTTTTTTAACTCGCTAGCAACGTTACGAGTAAGTGGGTCAGGACTTTGAAGCGCGCTGTATCTTTCAGTTTTGCCATTGAATTGAGATAAAATCGAATCTTTTTTTGAACTTCCTATTAATAAGCTATCTTTTTCCATAATAAAAATATGTCCATGATAACTTACTTTTAAGGTACTAATAAACTTGCTAATATCCGTTAACATTATATCAATAGCCATAACACCAATCAGCTTGCCATCGCTACTATACATTGCTTTCCTTGCGGGTAGCATGTAATAATCCATGCCAATATTGGTATTAGGAACATTCTTTTCTAAAGCCTTACCAGAGTTGCTTATTTGTATATTTGTCGCGCCTAAGCTAAAGACTTGACCCCAAATAGGTTTGCCTGTTTTGACTGCATCTTTATACGCTGCTTGTGATAATGGGTCAAAATCATAGCTTTGCAACAGTTGCGCGCGATTTCCCTTGTTATCAACTATATAATCTGAAGTTTTACCATCTCCTTTCAGATTTTCGCAAACTAGCAAATCCACACCGTTAATCCAACGTCCGGCGCCTGCTTCTCTACCATCTGGTAAGATATAACCGATATAGCTAATACTTGTAAAAGCTTTGGCTTGGCGCCAAAAATAACGTTCGTTTGCTTTCTGGTCATTCAAGTTAAGCTGCCCATCAATTATCGCATCCGCGTTCATCTGCATAAGCTGAGAAGGCAAAGCTAGATATTTATCTAAATGTTCATCCACTTGCTTGCTTGTTTTGTCCATCAACTGTGATGCAAGGTCATTTACTGCTTTTTGCCCTTGGATAAACGATAAACACCCAACTAATCCCACTGCTGCAAATATTTGTAGGATAAAGGGAACTACAAGAATTAGTCGGAGGGGTATTTTTTTTAGGCGCTTTGTATGATAATCTCTAGCCGAGTTTGATGTCATGTTTGAGAAGTTGATTTTCGATCAACATTATTGTTCCCTCAACATGCGGTTTATGTATCATCATCGGCAAGAAGATTCCCGACTTCTATTTCAAAACTAACCTAAATAAGCTTTCATTACACGTTCATCGGTAATTAGTTCTGATGCGGCGCCTGTTAATGTTATGCTACCTGCTTCTAATACGTATCCTCTATCAGCTATTTGTAAGGCTAAGTTGGCGTTTTGTTCTACTAGTAAAATTGTTACACCTGTCTCACGCAGGTTTTGAATAATTGTAAATATTTCTTTGACTATTGCAGGCGCCAATCCTAAGCTAGGTTCGTCAAGTAATAATAATTTGGGTCTACTCATTAATGCGCGCGCAATAGCTAACATTTGCTGTTCTCCTCCACTGAGGGTTCCTGCTAGTTGGTTGCGACGTTCGGCTAGTCTTGGAAATAGTTCAAATTGATGTTTGATATCAGCTTGGATTTTCGCTTTGTCGTTGTGAATGAAGGCGCCTAGCATTAGGTTATCGTACACTGTTTGTTTGGCGAGGACTCTTCTTCCTTCGGGTGAGTGTGCTATACCTAGTTTTACTATTTCATGCGGTGGGCGTTTTATAATGTTTCGTCCTGAGTATAGTATTTCACCGCTTTTTATGTTGATGATTTTGGATATGGCTCGCAGGGTAGTTGTTTTTCCTGCTCCGTTGGCGCCTATTAAGGTTACTACTTCGCCGCTGTTAATGTATAAGTTGATGTTTTTTAGAGCTTGAATTCCGGAGTAGTTTACACAGAGGTCTTTTGTTTCTAAGATTGTTATGGTGTTCATATGTTTTTTCTTTTTACCACAGAGGCACAGAGAGCGCAGAGGAAGAGAGGATTATTCGTTTCCTAGGTAAGCTTCGATGACTGCTGGGTTGTTTCTTACTATGTCGGGTTTGTCTAGGGCTATTAGTTGACCGAAGTTTAATACTGCTATGCGTGAACATAGTCCCATAACTAGGGGAACGTGATGTTCTATAAGGATAATGGTTAGGTTGAATGTGTTACGTATTTGTCGGATGAAGTCGCTTAGTTGTTGTTTTTCGTTGGGGTTCATTCCTGCTGCTGGTTCATCGAGTAGGAGTATTTCTGGTTCAAGTGCAAGCGCACGTGCTATTTCTAAACGACGTTGGTCTCCATAGGGAAAGTTTTTCGCACTTTCATGCGCGCGCTCTTGTAAACCAACTAGTTCGAGTAATTCTAATGCTTTTTGTTTGCTTTCAATTTCTTCTTTGGGTGCTGGTGGTATTCCAAACACACCTGTGAATATTCCACTCTTGGTATGTAAATGTCTACCAATAATCACATTTTCCAAAGCAGAAAGCTCACCAAACAAACGGATGTTCTGAAAAGTTCGGGCAATACCTAACGAAGCAATATCATGAGGCTTTTTCTGAGATATTTCTGTCCCCTTATAAACCAACTTACCATCACTAGGAGAAATCAAACCAGTAATCAAATTAAATAAAGTAGTCTTACCGGCGCCGTTCGGACCAATTAAACCAAATATTTCATGCTCATGCACAGCAAACGAAACATCATTAACTGCCACCAACCCACCAAAACGTCGTGTTAAAGACCGCGACTCCAAAATAATATTACTCATCTTCCCTCTTACTCTGCGCTCTCTGTGTCTCTGTGGTAAAAAAATCCATATCTCACCCCTTCTTCCTCCCAAACACCCTCGGAGTAACCAACCCTTGTGGAAAAAATATAGTCCCCACAACAATTAACACTCCAAAAATAATCAACCGACCATCACGTAAAAACTGAGCCAACCAAACAGGCAACCCACCCGTATCAGCCAACCCCCTCAACACCTCCGGTAAAGCAGTAAACACCATCGCACCAACCACCGACCCCAAAAAAGTTCTCGAACCACCAATCAACACAAAAGTCAAATAAATAATACTCGCATCAAAAGTACCCTGACGAGCATTCCAAGTATTCAAAAAATGAGCGCTAATAGCACCAACAACACCAGCTAATACTGACCCTAAAGTAAAAGCCAATACCTTATAGTAAGTTGGATTAATCCCCATTGACCCCGCAGCTAACTCATCTTCACGAATCGCAATCAAAGCCTTACCTACACGTACTCGTTCCAAACGATAAATTAATACCATCGTCACAACCAACAACGGTAAACCCACCCATAAATATTCAATTGGATTTAAAAAAGGTTGAGGAATATTAAAAATACCAACGGCGCCACCTGTAATATCTAAATTAAGCGCTAATACCCGCAGTACTTCCACAAACGCAATAGTCGCAATAGCTAAATAAATACCTCGCAACCGCAAAGCAGGAATACCCACGACTACCCCTAACAACCCCGACACCACACCAGCAATTACCATCTCAAGAATTAGCAAATATACAGGAAATCCACCATCACTTTTAAACACAGTCGTCGATAAAATTGCCGCAATATATCCACCCAGCGCATAAAAACCAGGACTTGCCAGCGATAACTGTCCTGCCATCAAAGGTAAATATAATGATAGTCCAAGCAAGGCACCTAACACCATCGAGACTATCAACGAACCATAAGTATTAAAAAAATCAGCCATGTTGGGATTTTGGATTTTAGATTTTAAATTTTAGATTTTAGATTTTAGACTAGAGAATTTTAGACTTGGAACTCTAAACTTAATCCAAAATCCAAAATCCAAAATCTAAAATCGTTAGACTTTTTGAATAAACTTGCGTCCCAGTAAACCTTGTGGTCGCACCAGTAGCATGATGAATAAAATACCAAAGGCAACAGCATCTTTATAGCCAGAAAACTGACCTGGTACAAATGCTTCAATAATACCAATCAAAAATCCTCCGACAACAGCACCAGGAATACTCCCCAAACCTCCTAAAACAATTACCGCTAAACCTCGTAAACCAAAAGCAATACCAAAATATGGCCCTGCAATACTCACACTCGAAGCTAGTAAACTCCCCGCAACACCAGCTAAAAAACTACTAATAAAGAACGTTAGTATTATAAACTGGTCGGCGTTGATTCCTAGTAAACTTGCTGTTGTGGGGTCTTCGGCAATTGCCTGCATCGCTTTTCCATACTTAGTGCGATTAATAAAGTAAGTTAAAAGCGCTACAATTATTACTGAAACAATAAAGATAACTATTTGGACGGTGCGAATAGGTATAGGGTTATCATCTGTACCAAAGTTGATAGCAGAAGGTAAGTCACCATAAGTATTAGCAGGAAAATTATAATTTTCGGCGCCAACTAAATATTGAATTAAGTTAACGATAACTACACCAACACCCAAGCTAGAAACCACCGTTAACAAAGGGTCAGAACCTCTACGTCGTAAAGGTAAAAATGCTATTCGTTCTATAGCAACTCCAACTAAACCAGCCAAACAACTACTTAGTATTACAGCTAACACAAACGGTAAACCAAAAGGTAACGTTGTATTTGCCAATACTCCACTAAACCCAAACGCACCCCCCATCAACGCATAAGTAAAATATGCACCAAGCGTAAAAACGGCGCCGTGCGATAAATTAATTATTCCTAAAATAGAATAGACAAGCGTATACCCTAATGCAAAAATTGCATAGGTACTACCAATAGATAACCCGTTAAGAAGCTGTTGAAAAAAGATTGTAAGCATTATTTAATCAAGAATAGCTATTTAATAAACGCAAATGTACCTGTACTGCCGTCCTTCTCCATTTTTATTTGCGCCACATAGAAGTCTTTTTGTACTACTTCACCTACAGGTGTAAATGATATTTCACCTAATGGAGTGTTATATTTACCTGCTAATAACTGCTTGTTTAACTCAGTTCGCAGTTGTGGAAGTTGTAATGTGCTAACTTTTGTCTTTTTATCTAGTGCTTGCAAAGCTTCGACATAAACTTGGACTGCTGTAAAAGCTTGGGCGCTAAATTGCGGTGGTTCTGTTTTAAACTGGTTAAAGTATGCTTGACGAAATGTCTTGTTAATTTCGCTCTTGTGTTCAGGACTGTAGGCTTGAGCTATCATTACACCATCACACAAAGCTTTACAAACTTTAAATATATTAGATGTATTAAACCCGTTTCCACCTACAATTAAACCTTTGTAGCCAAGTTCGCGTAACTGTCGAACTATATTACCTCCATCAGCAGCCAGTCCTGATATAATTACTAAATCAGGTTTGGCATTAATTGCACTTGTCGCTTGTGCCTGAAAGTCGGTATCGGTAGTTTGAAACTTTTGGACTGTAACTACTTCTAAACCAGCATCCTTAACGGCTTTTTGAAAAATTTCTGTCTCCGTCTTGTTAAAAGCGTCGTTTTGTGCAAAGAAGACAGCGACTTTTTTAATATTGGGATTTTGCTTTAATGCGGCTTTAATCGCGTTTGGCGCCACTATAGATACAGGTGCTGAAACGCGCGCTACATAATCGCCAATTTCTGGAATATCCTTAGCTGTATTCGATGCTCCAATTACTGGTACTTTTACACGGTCAGCTATGGGACTTGCGCTAAATGCTTGCTGCGATAACGTTGGCCCAACAATTCCTACGACTCTATCTTTATTAATTAAAGCTTGAAAGGCATTGATGGCGCCTTGTTCATCTCCACCAGTATCTTGGTACACTAATCTAATCGGCGTACCGTTCACACCCCCCTTATCATTAAAATACTTCTCGGCTATTTTGACTCCATTTATCCCATCTTGACCAAGTAATGCCACATTACTAGTTTGAGCAAAACCAATGCCAATGGGAATGGCGCCACTTTTTCCAGCATTATTTGTATTACCAGCGTTTCCACCAGCACAAGCTGTAACTAGTAAAGCGCTAGCAGTAAGTAATATTGTATTAGTTATAACTTTTTTCATGACCAAATTATAAAAATGTTTCTACTCTTTATTAGATGCATTTCACACAGGTTATGCAGAATATCTGTAATGACTGCAAAACCGTAGTAAACTGCGCTCGTGAGTGAGCGTCATTTTTATTTGACCATGCTCGTGCCAATATCTCCAAGTCTTTTACATATCAATTTATGTAAAACCTCTTGTGGAACATTGTGGAACAGGCATCCCTGCCTGTGCATTACCTGTATTTATTTTTACTACAGAGTACGCAGAGAGAAGAGGAAGAGATTTGGCGCCAACTCTCGAATTGAATAGCTATGTATCTACTCTGCTAATTATTTTTAATCAGAGAATTTTACTTTTCCAGAAAAGATGCTTACGGATTTTATAAAGTGCCAATTTTACGCTAAATTAAAATAAACGTAAGTACCTCCACTATGCCTTATGTTAGTAGCATTACTCTTGTTAGCAATACTGGGATTAACTATCGGCTTCACACAGCAAATTCAAAAAATTAAAAAAGAAGCCAAGATTGAGCAAGATAAGCTAAGGGAGAGCTTAAGTAAATATGATGGACTTGTCTCGAAAGAAAAATATGAAGATAAACTAGATGAGAATATTGTTCTGAAAGAGAGTGAAATCAAAAAATTACAGATAGAGCAAGATAATATATATGCTCAAACTCGAACTATACAGCAAAAACTAACCGAAGTTCACGAAGAAGAGTATATTCAGAGATTTGCTTTTTATAAATCAAAATACAATTTTGGGAGTTCAGAGGAGTATAAATTCAAACTGGACAAAATTAGAAATAAGCAAAAAAGCTTATTAAAAAATGATGCCGCTGCAACTTGTTATACAAAGTGGGAAGTAGAAAACAGCGCTAAAAAAGGTAAAAAAATGATTAGTGATTACCTAACTGTAGTACTTAGAGCGTTTAATGGAGAATGCGATGCTGCTATACTTCAAGTCAAATATAATAATATTACTAAGCTAGAAACAAGAATTAACAAAGCTTTTGAAACTTTAAATAAGCTAGCAGAGACAAATCATTGTGCTATCACACGTGATTATTTTAATGCAAAGTTAGAAGAGCTATATCTAACACATGAGTTTCAAGAGAAAAAACAGGAAGAGCTTGAAGAACAAAGAAGGATTAAAGAACAAATGCGAGATGAGGAAAGAGCTTTACGTGAAATAGAAAAAGCAAAACAAGATGCCGAAAAAGAAGAGAAACGTTATAGACTAGCTTTGGAAAAAGCTCGTCAAGAGGTAGAGCAAGCAACTGGCAGACAGCGAGAAGTATTAGAAAACAAACTCCAGCAACTCAATCAACAGCTTCAGGCAGCTTTAGAAAATAAGGAACGAGCTATATCGCGCGCTCAAATGACAAAATCTGGGTATGTCTATGTTATTTCTAATATTGGCTCATTTGGGGAAATGTTTACAAAATAGGTATGACAAGACGCTTAGAACCAGAAGAGCGCATTAAAGAACTTAGTGGAGCATCAGTTCCTTTTAAGTTTGACGTACATGCAATGATATTTTCAGAAAATGCTCCAGAAACGGAGAATTTATTACATAACTATTTTAGAAACAAAAGCCTGAACAAAGTTAATGAGCGTAAGGAGTTTTTTCGGATTACGTTAGATGAAATAGCTAATGCTGTTGAAAAAATTGCGGAAGAAACCAAAAGTGTGAGTAAACCGGAAATTAGGTTCACTAAAATAGCAGAAGCAGAAGAATTTTATAAAACACAAGCTATTGAACGCGGTGAAACTCAAGCCCCCCAATCAACTTATACGCCTTCGTGGGATGATGATGAGTATGAACAGAACTAATAAGTCATTACAATTACTTAGCAACACATACTACACGAAAGCCAACGCGGTTTAATTTATCATTTGAATCCCAACTTTTACGGAAGGCTGAACGACAATCTCTCGGGTCGTTATACCAAGAACCACCTCTTAATAATCGTAAATTGGTACTATTATCATCAAACCATGCTTGTCCATCGCTCAAAGCATTATTGTAATTTTCACTCCAGCAATCTAAGCACCACTCCCAAACGTTACCATGCATATCGAAAAGTCCAAAAGCATTAGCGAGAGGGAAAAACTCAACAGGAGTTGTTTTTTTTCTGAAGTTTCCTTTAAGTTGTGACCTATAGCTGTAATTACTGTCATAGTTTGCCAGTTTGGAGGTGATAGTTTCTCCAAAATGAAAAGGAGTTTTAGTGCCTGCACGACAAGCATATTCCCATTCTGCTTCTGTTGGCAGCCTATAATCGTGTCCTGTTTCTCTAGAAAGACGTAGGCAAAATTCCACTGCATCGTACCAAGAAACTTGTTCAACAGGTAAATTTGCCCCTTTAAAATGTGAGGGGTCTAGTTCTAAATCCCTATTAACTGTATTTAGAGTTGCTACTGCTTTCCACTGTGCTTGAGTTACTGGATATTTCCCTATTAAGAATGGTTTGGTTACTACTGAATGTTGAGGTCCCTCATTCGGAAGTCGTCTTTCCTCTGTTTCAGGTGAACCCATAAGAAATCTACCAC
The DNA here is from genome assembly GCF_003991905.1 of Dulcicalothrix desertica PCC 7102. GTDB lineage: Bacteria > Cyanobacteriota > Cyanobacteriia > Cyanobacteriales > Nostocaceae > Dulcicalothrix > Dulcicalothrix desertica. The sequence goes on from NZ_RSCL01000007.1 coordinate 331,963, forward strand.
CAGGTAGTAACACTAACTCTAGTGAAACTCGTTTTTCTATGTATTGTCCGGCTGTTTGCTGATTACGTTGTATCTCCTGCCCCTTCTGGTCTATTGATACTACTTCAAACTTAAAAGTAGAAGTAGTAAAGGAAGAAGACAATATTTGAGGTGGTATATTTAGTAAGCTTATTGTCTCATTGGAGTCTGATTTGGTAGTAGAATGATTCTCTGTTACACTTTCTGGCACCAATCCCAAAGCTTCGCAAATAATTTCAAACTTCCTAGTATCAAGCATTTCTTGCTTAAAGAAGCGAAGAATTGTACTTTTACTTATGCAACATACCTCAGCAAGTTTTGCGTAAGTGAATTTTTTCTCTGTCTTGGCAAGATTCGCTAATTCGGCGCCGTTGTTAGATAATTTTACATAACTAGCTTTTTGATTAGGTTTGTCATAATTTGTTGACAATGTAGAACTTTCTTCACTGCTGCGGCTATTGGAAGTATAATCTGGTTGAAATTCTGTTTGAATATCAGCTTGAGTTTTAGAAGTTTTTAAAGCAATGCGCTTAATTGCATTAATTGCTTGGTTATCTATGATAGAAGCTTCTAAAACTCTAATCCACAGTTGTTCAGCCAACTCTAATTTTCCTTCTGCCTCAGCTTCAAAGGCATCAGCTTTGAGAATACTAACATCTGTGGGCGTTGCTTGCTTAGGTAATAAGATTAAATGTAATTTTGTCGCCGGCTCTGCAATCGTGTATGGCGTTTGTCGAGGCTTTTTATAGCGACTATTGATTTCAGGAACTTGATTACGTAAATATTGGTAGAGACGGTCAACGGTTGCACAATTATTCTTTCCCTGTATTCGTAAAGCTTGAAGCAAACTGTACGTGAATGAGCCATGTTGAAACTCATCAATTTCGTAAGAACGCTCATTAGGACTACAGGAAAAAAAAGTAACAATGCCCTGTTGCTTTTCGACCCCAACTCCTTCTCCATCTCGGTCACCTTCATTGCGACAAGCATCAAGAAAAAGAATCACGTTATCAGCACCACATCTACGTAATCGTTCGCTAATGTAATTAATTGAAATAGCTGTACGTTGTATATTGCCAGGGTCAGCATCGCTAGGCATTAAGTAATCTCGATTAAGATGTCTTTTTCCATGCCCAGCAAAGAAAAACCATATATTGTCACCTGCTCCTAAAAACTTTTCCTCAAAGCGTGCTCGTAAAAAGCGTGAGAGAGTACCATAAGTAGGCTGTGAGCGCATTGGTGAACCGTAGTCCTGCTGAATAGGAGGTGAGTCGTCAGAAAAATAGTAAACTTCCTCAAAATCTAATTGATTAAAACAAAAAGCTCTAAATGCCTCCGCATCACGTTTAGCATAGTTGAGGGGAGCCAAATAATCGTATTCATTAATCCCAATTGCGATAGCCCAGTTTCTCACCATTAGTCAAGTTATGGCAATCCAAATATCTTTTAATTTCTGGTTCACTGACGAGTAAATTTTAAGGTAATTCCTCCTTTATTGGAAACCTTACTTCCTGTTCCCATTAAACTTACCTGCCCTTCCGCATTTATTTCTAGAGAAACTTCGACTTCGCTAAGTTTCATTCCTGTTTGTTGCTCTGCTTGATTAAATACATCCCCTACCACTTTTACTAAACCACTTATCTGAGTTTTAAGGGTGAATGCGTCTATTTGTACTCGTTTTTTAATTGCAGAGGATAATTTTTCCGTTATTCTTGAACCAAAACCTCCTCCTGTGTCGATACTGTCTCTAGCTCCACTTATACTTGTTGATTCAGGAACGTCTTCAACTACGACCCAGATAGTAGATTCCTCGGACATATTAATTATCAGCCTATTGAATGTACAGAGTAGCGCTTTTATATAGTTTACCAGGTAGATTCACTTACTACAATTTTTAATGCCCACTTGTGTCATTAATTCTGAGGAGTTCATCCTAGTTTTACTTTCTCCTCTGTATTCTCTGTGTCTCTGTGGTAACAAAATGCATGTACTGCACAGGCGAAACGCCCATGCTACAGTTTTCCAAAAGGCGCCTGGATATGGTAAGTAAGAGCGCTTACGCTATACTCATCCCCTTCTGTACTGCTGGACGCTGCTGAAGGGTTTCTACCCAACGTTTGAGGTGAAGATGATTATTTAAGGTCAAACCTTGCATCTCGTAAATTGCTACCCAAGGATATGTGGCAATATCGGCAATTGAATATTCTCCACATATATACTCGTTATTGCTAAGTTGTTTATCTAAAACTCCGTACAAACGTATTGTTTCTTTTTCGTAGCGTTCGATAGCGTAGGGAATTTTTTCTGGAGCGTATTTTTTAAAGTGGTTGAGTTGTCCAAACATCGGTCCAACGCTTCCCATTTGGAACATTAGCCATTCAATGACTTGATATTTACCTTTTTGGTCGCTTGGCAGCAGTTTTCCTGTTTTCTCTGCTAGATACATTAAAATGGCGCCGGATTCAAATACTGTAATTCCGGTTTCTTGGTCGATGATTGCAGGTATTTTACTGTTAGGGTTGATGGCTATATATTCGGGTTTGAATTGGTCGTTTTTGGTTATGTCGATTTTGTGTATGTTGTAGGGAAGTTGTATTTCCTCTAGCATTATTGAGGGTTTGTAGCCGTTGGGTGTTGTGAAGGTGTATAGGTCAATCATGATAAAGTACCCTCGATTTGTTTACCGAAGGTAGTCTAGCAAGAAGAAGGTATATTAGGTATCTATCTTGTGGGATGGGCGTCCTCGCCCGTCCTTAGTAGATGGGCTATTATAGGTTGTTATGCAAGCGTGAGAAACCAGGTTTCTTTTGGTAAACATCTAGGTTGTTATGCTTAGTGGAGAAGAAACCTGGTTTCTTAAGACCAACTTACAGGAAGTGTTAGGTGTTGCGGCAAGGTAGTGTTGGTGTTGCCTTGTGCTTGTTCGAGTTGTTGTTGTTCTAAGTTTATGACTCGACTAAGGTCGGCGCCGCTGAGGTCGGCATCTTGTAGAATTGTGTTTGTGAGATTGGCGCCTATTAGGTTGGCGTGGGTTAAGGTTGTGTTACTTAGGTTTGAAGACGATAATGCTGCTTCAAATAGTATTGCTTCGGTTAAACAAGCTGTGCTGAGAGAAGCGTTTTCTAAGTTGGCGCCAATAAGGTTGGCACCTGTTAAATTTGCTCCTATTAGGTTTGCTTGCGAGATGTTACATGCTTCTAGGTTGGCGAGTTTTAAGTTAGCATCACTTAGGTTGGCGCCTTCTAAGTTTGCTTGATAAAAAACTGCTTCTGTTAGGTTAGCGTCGTATAATGTTGCAAGATGCAGGTTGGCTTGATAAAAGACGGCTTTGGTAAGGTTGGCTTTTGGTAAGACTGCTGACTGTAGGTTAGCTTCGTAAAATAGTGCTTCGATTAAGTTTGCTTCGTACAGTACAGCATATTGCATATCAACCTCTGAAAAATCTACTGCTTGTAGGTTTGCTTGTGTAAATAAACAACCTTGTAAACAAGAACCTGTGAAATCAGTATTCTGAAAGTTGGCGCCAGTTAAGTCAGCACCTGTTATATCAACATTGCGTAAATCTAACTTTTTATTTGCTGGTTCTTTAGTAATATCGCGTCGTCCAATGACGGTCAAAGCTGCTTGTATATCGGTTGGCAATAAAATTAATTCTTCTTGTCCTAATTCATCATCATCATCTAAATCTTCTTCGTCCCTCATAAAAGGTGTGTTTTCTCGAATGAATGCTGCTAAAGTTTCAATAATTGTCCACTGTTTACTAGGAGAATCTTTAGCTATTTGTTCAAGCGTATATATTGCTCCTAACCGCGCTTCTGGTTTGTCGTTTCCAAGTTGCCCTAATGCTTGATAAAAGTCTTCTGGTATTTCATTACTTGGGTTTGTATAACTGACTTCGATTTGAATATCTTGATTTTCGAGCAGTTTTTCTAATAGCAGCAGTTTTGCTGATGATATTGTACTACCATTATTTTGTTTTTCTTGTATTTCTTTAACGAGCATTCTTGTACTATGGACGTTATAAGTGATTATCCCTAAACCGGAAATTGCTGCTACTGCTGTTAAAATATGTGTTATATATTCTATTTTTTGTTCTATTACAAAATTTTGATTGTCAAGTATTAACAACACAATCAAAGTTAATATGAACATAAATAAGCCTGTTATTAGTTGCCATGACAAATTCACTTTTGCAGCGCTGGTAGGAATATTCACATAAAACATAGGGTAATTTACCTATATATAAATCGGTTAAAAAGTATTACTATAAATATTCTAAGAAGTTTCTATATTAAGTGTGTACGTGCAATTACGTAGTTGAATATTTTATATTTAAAAGTATTCTATGTATCTTTTAGCTAATATATTTGATTTTTTATCACTGATTTCAGTACTATTTATATGAATAAGTTTGCCAAATTTTATTTAAATGTAATTATAAATTCAATTTAAGATTGCACTTTTATAAGGGTTGGTAGATACCCTGTGCTAAAACAGCGCGCGTTTTACTCGGCTACAGCAACATAAGCCTTGTGTGGTTCAAATTCCACATTTTTGGCGCCGCTTAAATTTGCTCCATCCCATCTGACATTATTAACGTTTGTGCCAGATAAATCTACTCCCATCAGGTTTGCACCGCAAAGGTTAGTTTCATGGAGAATGGCTCTTTGAAAGTTGCTACCCATTAAATTTGCTCCGCACAAGTTGGTTTCTTGCAAGCTAGCAGCAGTAAAGTTTGCAAAATAAGCTTCGCAAGACTGCAATTTCGCCGCATTTAGGTTCGCTTCCTTCAAATTGGCACCATTTAAATTTGCCCCGTACAAATTGGCGCCAATCAATCCAGTATTATGTAAATTAGCTTTGCCAAGCTTTGCACCCTGTAAATTCGCTAAAAATAATTTTGCCCTCGACAAGTTCGCAACCTTCAAGTTGGCAAACTGCAAATTCGCTTTATATAAATTCGCACCCGATAAATTTGCTCCCCGTAAAGATGCCCGCTCTAAGTTCGCAGCTTGCAAATTGGCGCCGCAAATCCAAGCCCGATTTAAATTTGCCGTTTGCAAGTTGGCTGCACGTAAATTGGCTTTGTGCAGGTTCGCTTCAAACAAAACGGAACCAACAAAGTTACAATTGTCAAGGTCTGCCAAAGCTAAATCGGCACCTCGCAAATCGGCATGACACAAATAGGAACCACGCAAGTCAAGGTGCTGTAAATTCGCTTTACGCAAGTCCGCACGTCGAATATCCGTATTGCGAAGGTCGAGTTTACAGTTTTCGCGGTCTTTCTGTGCGTCACGTCTGGCAATTACATTCAAAGCAGCTTGAATATCAGTACGTACACGAAGTGATTCATGACTTTCATCTTCAAGTTGGTAATTGATAGGCGCATTTTCGCGTACAAATGCCGTCAAAATCTCCATAATCGTCCAATACGACTTAGAACATTCGTTGGCAACCCCCTCTAAAGCATAAATGGCGCCTGTACGTGTAGCAACGCTATCGTGCCCAAGCTGCGTAATCGCTGTCATAAAACGGTCTGCAACTAAACGTTCTTGTGCTAATTGAGCATTACTAACGTTAAGTTGGTTACTTTTCTCAGCAGCTATTGCATTTCTTTGCTCCGCTTCCCCACGCTTAGATACATAATAAGCATTGACAAACACCGCTAACCCCAAAAAATAGGTTGCAGAAGCTGTAAATGCTTGGTTCATTGATTCGATTTTTTGGCGTTCTGACAGGTGTCGATTTGCCGAAAAAACCAGGAAAAACAACATCGGTGCAGCAGTGAAGACTACCGCAAGCGCTGTTAACTTATTTTTTAAAACGTCTGTCTTACTTGCAGACATAGGCGTCCGTATTCCTCAAAACACAGAATTTTTACGTAGGCAATTCGGAACAAGAGTATAGCATTTATCTTCAAATTTCAATATCTTTTAGGTTTTTATACCAATGTCGCTACTGAAATCTAGGTGCTTAAACACTCCGCTTGTTCAAAATTCCCCCTTAGACAAATTCCGTAGCGACACCTGATGAGAATTACTTTCATACTAATTTAAGTATGTAGTTTTGGTATTATAGTTCTTCAAAACTGATTTTTCAAGCTAAATCCCAAGAAACCTGGTTTCTAATTTGCCAGTATTCTTGCACTACCAGCAGTATGAATTTTTACCTCATTTTATTAAATCTCTTCTTAGAAGCGAGAATAGCTTCAAATCATGAAATTCAAACTTCCAGTAACCAAAGTCTCTTAAAATACCCTCTTCTGTAAAACCCAGTTTTGAGAGCAAATTTATCGAAGCTGTATTATCGAGCATTACAGTAGCTTCAATACGGTTTAACTCCATCCGTTCAAACGCAAATCGAATTATACTTAAAAGTGCTTCTGTCATTATACCTTGGCGCCATTCTGGTTTTGAAAGCTCGTATCCTAACTCAGCGCAAAACATCGGTTTACCCCAGAGACGATAACCACAGGTACCAATAATAATGTTTTCGTTTTTCTTCGCTATACCCCAGCGAATACCTTGTCTAGTTAAAAAACGGTCTTCCCAAGTATTTATTAAGCGGGTTGCACGCTCAATATTTTTAAACGGTTCTGCATCATGGTACCGCAAAACTTCTGGGTCTGAAAAAAAGCCAAATATTGCTCCGGCATCAGATGACTTAATTTGTCTTAATATTAAGTTTTCTGTTTCAAGTTGAGGAAAGGTGTCAAACATGTAGTCACCCAATAATTATTATCATTCGCGTTTTCGTTGCATCTCCTGTTGTCGCATTGGCATTGCGTCTATTTCACGAAAAATAGTCTTAGCTTGAACGACTTTAGAGTCTTGACGTTTTGCACCACCATCCTTGCCGACTAAGATTACACGAAAATCATTATCATTTATATTGAACTTTTGACGTAATTTTGCCGCAGATGCTATATCTATGGGTTGTTGATTAATATAGCTTGTGCCTTTATCTAAAACTGTAACTAAAAGTAAATCCCTCTCATTTAAACCTTGTTGCTGCTGTTGGAATAACTGTACCTGTCGCTGGTAGTTTACATTTTGAGCAGTTGGTGCGAATACTAGCAAGATACGGTTCTTCCATTTATGTGATGTTAAATTAAATTCGGACATTTGGACGGATGCCTGGGATAGATTTTCTTGAACTAGTGGCGCCAAGCTTAACGATATGATTGAGGCAATGATAGTAAGTTTATTCATAATAATCTTGTAGCACAGGCATCTTGCCTGTGATAACAATGTATAAATATTACACCAATTATAATATTCATCCGATAAAATAGCGCTTTTTTTGCGTTCACGGAGTGTCTCCGGAGGAGAATAATACATAAATAATTAAAATTTTAGTAGCAATATTTACACTTCATATTAATTTGTAACATTTTTAATATTGGCGCCTAACTGTATAGACGTTGGGTTACGCGCGAGCGTACACCAACCGACTTTATATTAAAAGGTGACTACGCTGCGAATAGATTCACCTTTGTGCATTAAGTCAAATGCATCGTTTATTTTCTCAATTGGCATAACGTGAGTAATTAAATCGTCTATATTTATTTTGCCGTCCATATACCAATCAACAATTTTTGGTACATCAGTACGACCTCTGGCGCCACCAAACGCACTTCCTTTCCAGACTCGACCTGTAACGAGTTGAAACGGACGAGTGCTAATTTCTTGACCAGCAGCAGCAACACCAATAATTACACTAACTCCCCAACCTTTATGACAGCACTCTAACGCTTGACGCATAACATTAACATTACCGATACACTCGAAGGTATAATCGGCGCCACCTTTAGTTAAATTCACTAAGTATGGAACAATATCGCTATCAATTTCCTGGGGGTTAACAAAGTGCGTCATCCCAAATTTTTCAGCAAGGGACTTTTTACTAGGGTTAATATCTACCCCAATTATCATATTGGCGCCAACCATACGCGCGGCTTGAATGACATTTAAACCTATACCTCCTAAACCAAATACAACCACATTGGCGCCGGGTTCTACTTTGGCAGTATTTATTACCGCTCCAATACCAGTAGTAACACCACAACCAATATAGCAAACCTTGTCAAAAGGAGCATCTTCACGAATTTTAGCTACTGCTATTTCTGGTAACACTGTGTAATTAGAAAACGTAGAAGTACCCATATAATGGTGTATTTTTTTGCCATCAAGAGAAAAGCGACTTGTACCATCTGGCATCAAACCCTGACCTTGAGTAACTCGAATAGCTTGACATAAATTAGTTTTCTGACTGAGGCAATATTCACACTGACGACATTCAGGAGTATATAAGGGAATTACATGGTCTCCAGGTTTGACACTTTTAACATCTTTGCCAACTTCAACGACAACCCCGGCGCCTTCATGTCCTAAAATAGCGGGGAATAATCCTTCGGGGTCTTTACCAGAGAGAGTGTACGCATCGGTATGGCAAACCCCACTAGCTTTGATTTCAACTAAAACTTCACCCAGATGAGGACCTTCTAAATCAACAGTTTCAATAATTAGCGCCTTACCTGCTTCTTGTGCTACCGCTGCTTTAACTTTCATATCTTGATGTCCCCTATTGTTGCGTTTTGGACTTTTACTGAGTTTAATATTCTCTAAAATCGTTTGCTAATCACGTCCATCTATCGTTACATTTATATAGAATTATTCAATCTATCAATTATTCTAACCTTTCGCAGCTTATGACTCCTGCACTTACCAAAATCGGCGCCCAAATGTCCAATCTTACAGGCGTTCGAGCTATTATGAAGGATATTATCGAAACATTGCGCGCGGGTGCAGGACAGCAATTTATTAACTTAAGTGCTGGAAATCCGTTAATATTGCCAGAAGTTGAGAAATTATGGCGTGATTGTACAGCAGATTTACTCGCAAGCTCCGAATATGGCGAAGTTGTTTGTCGCTATGGTTCTAGTCAAGGTTACGCTCCATTTATCGAAGCTGTTGTCAACGACTTTAATAAACGCTACAACCTAAACCTCAGCGACCGTAATATTTTAATAACTCCCGGTAGTCAATCTCTATATTTCTACGCAGCAAACGCATTTGGTGGTTACACCGTAGCTGATCAAGGGAGAGAAGGGGGGGATTTAAAACACATTGTTCTTCCTCTCAGTCCTGACTACACAGGTTATGGTGGTGTCGCACTAACTCCAGAATCATTAATAGCCTACAAACCAACATTAGATATAGACGCATCAGCACATAGATTTAAATACCGTCCTGACTTTAGCCAACTTTCAATCGACGAAAATACAGGTTGTGTTATTTTCTCACGTCCCTGTAACCCCACAGGTAATGTACTTACCGATGAAGAAGTTAGTAAAATCGCAGCACTAGCGGCGCCATATAATGTCCCAGTTATGGTAGATTCTGCATATGCTCCCCCATTCCCAGCATTGAATTTTACCGAAATGACACCTTTGTTTGGGGGTAATGTCATCCACTGTATGAGTTTGTCAAAAGCTGGACTGCCTGGAGAACGTCTTGGTATTGCTATTGGTGACGCAGAAGTAATAGAAGTATTAGAATGTTTTCAAACGAATGCTTGTATTCACGCTTCACGCTATGGACAAGCGATTGCTGCACGTGCTATTAATTCTGGTGCCTTAGTTGAGATTTCAGAAACTGTAATTCGTTCTTTCTATCAAAATAAGTTTACAGTGTTGGAAACTGCTTTGGATGCTGCAATGCCAGACTCATTACCTTGGTTCTTGCACCGTGGTGAAGGCGCCATTTTTGCTTGGTTATGGTTGAAAGATTTACCGATAACTGATTGGGAATTTTACCAGCAATTGAAGCAAGTTGGTGTAATTGCCGTTCCTGGTAGCAGCTTTTTCCCTGGTTTACGTTCGGAGTGGAAACACAAACAAGAGTGTTTACGCATTAGTTTAACTGGTAGCGATGAAGAAATAGCTACAGCTATGGAACGTTTGGCTGAAGTTGCTACAAAAGTTTATAGTGGCGCCGCTGTCAGTGTTTAATAGTGAACGTAGGCTGGCTTCGCTTAAGCGTAACCCAACATGTTATATCAACGAACCGCAAAGGACGCAAAGTAAAGAAATATGGAGAAGCCGAAAAAGAGACAAGGAAAACAAGAAAATCAAAATAAATCATCTCCTCTTCCTTCACTGGAAAATTATATTCCTGATGGTTGGCTAGAAATAGGCACTATTGTCGCTGCTCAAGGACTAGACGGAGAAATGCGCGTATATCCTGATACCGATTTTCCTGAACGCTTTGAAATACCTGGCGCCCGTTGGTTATTACGTCCTGGTACTATAGTGCCAGAACCTATTGAATTACTATCAGGACGATATTTAGAAGGTAAAAATTTATATGTCATTGAATTAGAAGGTGTAGAAAATCGTAATCAAGCCGAAGAAATGCGCGGTTGCAAGTTATTAGTCACAGAAGACGACCGTCCCGAATTAGGTGAAGATGAATATCATATTTTGGATTTGGTTGGATTACAAGTTTTTATGTCAGGCGAATTTGTTGGTACCGTTACTAATCTTATTGCCGCTGGAAACGATTTGTTAGAAGTTGAACTCGACAATAAAGCAAAAGATACAAAAAAAACTGTTTTAATCCCTTTTGTTAAAGAGATAGTTCCTGTTGTAGATATAGAAAATAAACGTGCGGAAATTACACCTCCAGAAGGATTGTTAGAACTTAATGACTAATCATAAAATATTTGTTTCAAGTATTGTAAGATACAAATGAATAGAATTTACTAGCAGTTTCTAGATGGCAAATCAAAAGCACATATCCTTATTATTACAAGGTACAAATATCTGGAATCGGTACAAGGAAGAGGGATTTTCAACTCAAATAGACCTGAGTTACGCGCAATTAGAAGCTGCGAATCTTAGTGGAGTGTACCTTAGTGGCGCCAATCTTAGTGGCGCCAATCTTAGTGGCGCTAATCTCAGTCGTGCTAACCTTAATTGTGCGAACCTCAGCAAAGCAAATCTTGAACAAGCTTCTTTGAGTCGAGCTTGTTTATTACAGGCAAATTTAGAAAATGCAGTTTTATTTAAAGCTAATCTCAACCAAGCGAATTTACTCGGTGCTTGTCTTCAAAATGCAGACCTTCAAACTGCAAGATTCGTTCGTGCTAATTTAACGGCAGCAACACTTTCAGAAACAATTTTCTGGAAATCTATACTAACTGGGACAGTTTTAAGAAGAGCAGATTTGGCAAGAGCAATATTTCAAGAAACAAACCTTTGGTGTGCAGACCTAAGTGAAACTGATTTAACCGATACATACTTTTTGCAAGTTAACCTTAACCGTGCCAATTTACGCTCGGCAAATTTGAAAAAGTCATTACTGAAGAAAACAAGTTTTTGGCAAACTAACTTTGAAAATGCTTTGCTAGAAGGAGTTTATTTTCGGAGGGCAGTATTTAATCAAACTAATTTTAAAGGCGCCCATTTACAAGGAGCAAATTTAGAACATGCGATTTTCAAAGACGTTAATCTTTCAGGAGCTAACTTAGCAGGAGCTTGTCTAGATAAAGCTGTATTTATCAATGTTGATTTAACAGGAGCTAATTTAACAGGCGCCTCATTTCACAGAACTATTTTTAAAGAAGTTAATTTAAAAACAGCTTTAGGAATTGATAGTAATCTCAGCAAAGGGACATTAATCTACTAATTTCCCAATTCTCGTACAAAATAGCATATTTTATACTTATGTTATAACTATCTGTTATATATAAATTATTATTCATAACTACCAATTTATTTTATTCGTTTTAACTGGTTGTATATTATACATTGTGGGTATTGTTTTTTCATGTTGATTCGTTACATTGAGAAACCCGGTTTCTGTAACCTCTGTCTAAAGATATATTTATTAAGATATATAGATAAGTAAATTCTTATAGATAGGTTCAATTATTATTTATAAACTTATACTCGTGTGAAATCATAATTAAGTATGAGTTTTGTTATTGAATGCTTTGCTAGTGTTGGTAGAGGCTAGCAACTATAATTATTCTTGCTTATAATTGGTTTTTAGTAAGAATTACAAGTAATAGAATGATTGTACTTGTAAGTCAGAACATATTAGTCCCAATCGGTTTGCTACCAGGTGTAATCATGACTTTAGCAATTTCGACCGAACAGAAGCCTTTAACTGACGAAGAACTACATTTAATTAACGCTTATTGGCGCGCGGCTAATTATCTTTCTGTAGGACAAATATATCTTTTAGATAATCCGCTTCTTAAAGAACCTTTAACAATTGAACATGTTAAACCAAGGCTTTTAGGGCATTGGGGCACTACTCCTGGTTTGAATTTCATTTATGTTCATCTAAATAGAATCATCAAAAAATACGACCAAAGCGCTATTTATATAGCTGGGCCAGGACATGGTGGACCTGGGTTAGTGGCGAATACTTATTTGGAAGGTACTTATAGCGAGTATTATCCAAATATTTCCCAAGATACTGAAGGAATGAAACGTTTATTTAAGCAGTTTTCGTTTCCTGGTGGTATTCCTAGTCATGTGGCGCCAGAAACTCCTGGTTCAATACACGAAGGTGGGGAACTTGGTTATGCATTATCTCATGCTTACGGCGCCGCATTTGATAATCCTGATTTATTAGTTGCCTGTGTTGTTGGTGATGGTGAAGCTGAAACTGGCCCACTTGCAGCTAGTTGGCACTCGAATAAGTTTCTTAACCCTGTAAACGATGGCGCCGTATTACCTATACTGCATCTCAACGGGTACAAAATTGCTAACCCAACAGTATTAGCGCGTCTTGAACATAACGAATTAGAAAGTTTGTTTATTGGTTATGGGTATAAACCTTACTTTGTCGAAGGTTCTGACCCAGTACTAATGCACCAACAAATGGCTGCGACTTTAGAAACTGTGGTGGAAGAAATTAAAGGTATTCAAAGAGAAGCGCGCGTACATGGGTTTACCAAGCGTCCTCAATATCCAATGATTATTCTGCGAAGTCCCAAGGGATGGACGGGACCAAAAGAAGTTGACGGTAAGAAAACAGAAGATTTTTGGCGTTCGCACCAAGTACCATTTGGTGAATTAAAAAGCAAACCCGAACATATTCAGCTTCTCGAACAGTGGATGAAGAGTTATAAACCAGAAGAACTCTTCGACGAGAACGGTAAATTTATTCCCGAACTTGCACAACTGGCGCCAACAGGACAGCGACGCATGGGTGATAACCCACATGCTAATGGTGGTGTCTTGATGCGCGCGTTGCGAATGCCTGAATTTGATGACTACGCAGTTGATGTTCCAAAACCTGGTTCAGTTGTTGCTGAGGCTACCAAAGTAACTGGTAAATTCCTCAGAGATATCATGAAATTGAATCAAGAAAGCCGTAATTTTAGAGTATTTGGTCCCGACGAAACGCAATCAAATCGTCTAGACGCAGTATTTGAGGTTACTGATAGAACTTGGAACGCTCCCCGTATCCCTGAAGACGAACATCTTTCTCCAGATGGTCGTGTTATGGAAATCTTGAGTGAGCATACTTGTCAGGGATGGTTAGAAGGATATTTGCTTACAGGTCGTCACGGGTTTTTCTCTTGTTACGAAGCGTTTATCCATATTATTGACTCCATGTTTAACCAACATGCGAAGTGGTTAAAAACAACTTTAGATATTCCCTGGCGCCGACCAGTACCTTCACTCAATTATCTTCTCACCTCACACGTATGGCGCCAAGACCATAACGGGTTTTCGCACCAAGACCCAGGTTTTATCGACCATGTAGTTAACAAAAAACCCGAAGTAATTCGCGTATATCTACCACCAGATGCCAACACTTTATTATCAGTTACAGACCACTGCTTACGTTCGCGCCATTATATAAATGTGATTGTGGCAGGTAAACAACCCGCCTTACAATACCTAGATATGGAGGCAGCAATTAAACATTGCACCAAAGGAATTGGAATTTGGGAATGGGCAAGTAACGATAAAGGTAGCGAACCTGATGTTGTAATGGCATGTGCGGGAGATGTGCCAACATTAGAAACATTAGCAGCAGTAGACATATTGCGTCGGGAAATACCAGAATTAAAAGTGCGGGTAGTAAATATAGTTGACTTAATGAAACTTCAACCAGCTAGCGAACACCCACATGGACTATCTGACAAAGACTTTGACTCAATATTTACCACCAACAAACCAATTATCTTTGCATATCACGGCTATCCCTGGTTAATTCACCGTCTAACCTACCGTCGCACCAACCACAATAACTTACACGTTCGTGGTTACAAAGAAGAAGGAACTACAACAACACCATTCGACATGGTAGTGTTAAACGACTTAGACCGCTTCCATTTAGCAATAGACGTTATCAACCGCGTACCTCACTTAGGTAGTAACGCAGCATATATCAAGCAAATGCTGCAAGACAAACTCATCGAACACAAACTTTACATAACCGAACACGGAGAGGACATGCCCGAAGTTAGAGACTGGACATGGGAAGACATAGGCGCCAAAACTGACATTGGACACGAGGGAAGCTAGTAATAAGCACTTTAGTGCTTTCTTCCCGGATTTAGTGCTTTCTTCCCGGATTTAGTGCTTTCTTCCCGGATGTAACGAATTATCCGTTACATCCATCGCCCATTCCCCAACAAATCTTAAAACAAATCCATCAAAATCGGTTTAACCCAGCGTTACTGTCACCATTAATTAAAGTCAGTCTGACTTAACCGAGACTGAACTAAAAATAAATTAGCTGCATCCTTAATCTTGTAACCTGAAAGCGAAATGCAGCAAAAGGAGGATAACGCTTGGCTAAGTTGAAAGTTGGTATTAACGGATTTGGGCGGATTGGAAGGTTGGTATTCCGCGCGGGCATTAGTAACCCCAACATCGAATTTGTGGGTATTAATGACCTAGTACCACCCGATAACCTGGCATATTTATTAAAATACGATTCAACGCACGGGATGTATAAGGGTACAGTCGAAGCAAAACCCGATGGTATCGTAGTCGATGGTCACTTCATACCATGCGTTTCGGTTCGTAACCCTGCTGAACTACCTTGGGGTAAATTAGGCGCCGATTATGTCGTAGAAGCCACAGGTTTATTCACCGACTACGAAGGTGCTGCAAACCATATTAAAGCAGGTGCAAAGCGGGTAATAATATCTGCTCCCACCAAAGAACCCGAAAGAGTTCAAACTTTCGTGGTTGGTGTAAACCATGACTTATTTGACCCAGCGAAGCATACAGTAGTATCGAATGCTAGCTGCACAACAAACTGTCTGGCGCCTATAGCTAAAGTTATTCACGATAACTTTGGGTTAGCCGAAGGACTAATGACGACAGTCCACGCAATGACAGCTACTCAACCGACTGTAGATGGACCTAGTAAAAAAGATTGGCGAGGAGGTCGCGGCGCCGCACAGAATATTATCCCTTCATCAACGGGTGCAGCCAAAGCTGTTGCGTTAGTATTACCCGAATTGAAAGGTAAATTAACAGGTATGGCATTCCGCGTCCCCACCCCAGACGTATCAGTAGTAGATTTAACCTTCAAAACAAGTAAATCTACTAGCTATAAAGAAATTTGCGAAGCAATGAAAGCCGCTTCAGAAAATGGACTCAAAGGTATTTTGGGATATACGGGAGACGAAGTAGTATCTACCGACTTTCAGGGAGATTTGCGTTCTAGTATCTTCGATGCAGGCGCCGGAATAGAATTAAATTCCAACTTCTTCAAAGTCGTGTCATGGTATGACAACGAATGGGGCTACTCCAACCGCGTCATCGACCTAATGTTATCAATGGCACAAAAAGAAGGAATTAAGTAGAAAGTGCTGAGTGCTGAGTGCTGAGTCGGGTGCTTGAGTCGGGTGCTTGAGTTAGGAGTTAGGAGTTAGGAGTTAGGAGTTAGGAGTTATCACTCAAAACTCAGCACTCATTACTCAGCACTCATTACTCAGCACTTTGCACTAAAAAGATCAAGATGATTTAACAAAACTGCATAAAAACACACTGTAAAATCTAATTCGACCTGCCTAGAATAGGGCTGAGGGGGATAACTCAGGACAAGCGTAGTGGCATTGTTAATTGCCTATTACATAAACACGCGCTTTTATACCACAGTACTCCTGCCGACGCAAAACGCAATTGATATAAGTCCTGATAAACAAACTTCAAGAGGAATTTTATGTCTAGTAATTTACTCGAACAACTCAAGAAAATGACTGTAGTGGTAGCTGATACAGGTGATATAGGCGCCATTGCTAAGTTCACACCAAGAGATGCAACCACCAACCCCTCTCTTATCACCGCTGCGGCACAAATGCCTGAGTATCAGGAAATTGTCAACGAAACTCTCTTAAAAGCAAAACAAGATTTAGGAGCAGGCGCCAAAGAAGCAGATATTTTATCTTTAGCTTTCGACCGTTTAGCAGTTGCTTTCGGTTTAAAGATTCTAGAAATTATTCCTGGTCGCGTTTCCACCGAAGTTGACGCGCGTTTGTCTTACGATACCGAAGCAACCCTGAACAAAGCACGTAACTTAATTGCTCAGTACGAAGCTGCGGGTGTTGGCAAAGAACGAGTATTAATTAAAATTGCGAGTACTTGGGAAGGAATTCGCGCGGCAGAAATTCTTGAAAAAGAAGGAATTCACTGTAACCTCACCTTACTATTTGGTATCCACCAAGCAATTGCCTGCGCTGAAGCTGGCATCACCCTTATTTCTCCCTTCGTTGGACGCATCCTCGACTGGTACAAAAAAGAAACCGGACGCGATAGCTATGCACCCGCTGAAGACCCAGGTGTAGTTTCAGTCACCAGCATCTACAACTACTACAAGAAATTTGGCTACAAAACTGAAGTTATGGGCGCCAGTTTCCGTAACCTTGGCGAAATCACCGAACTTGCAGGTAGCGATTTGTTAACCATTTCACCCCAACTATTATCAGAACTGCAATCAACAATTGGCGAACTACCCCGCAAACTAGATGCAGACAAAGCTGCAGCAATGTCAATAGAAAAAATCACCATTGACAAAGCAACCTACGACAAAATGCACGCAGAAGACCGCATGGCTTCCGAAAAACTCGACGAAGGTATCAAAGGTTTCACCAAAGCCCTAGAAACTTTAGAAACACTACTTGCAGACCAGCTTGCAAAACTAGGAGCAGCCACCAAAAAAGCTGCCTAACTCTTGTATTGACTCTTGTGGAGCGCAAGTTCCTTGCGCTCTCTCATTAAATAAACTTGATATATATTTACCACAGAGACTATTAGGGCACAGAGAGCGTCTGTGGTAAGGTGCGTTAAAGCAGCTAATTTTTCTATCAAGTCAAGTTTGTAATGGCTTTCAGTCAGTTGTAAAAGCAAGATTATAAAAGGCGCCTGAAACACCTACTAACAAATTGGAGTTTTTTGAGGCGCCTTCGTTGCTTGATGGATGATAATGAGTTATCTTAAATAATGCATTGTATTAATTTGCATTATTAATGTTAAACATGAGTACTACAAGCTTTCGGCTGGATGAAGACCTACAAGAGAAGTTGGATAGCACTGCTGTGCGGCTTAAACGAACCAAAGGATGGTTAATTAATGAAGCAGTACGTCAGTATATCGAGCGCGAAGAACTCAGAGCTAAGATGCTGTCTGAAACAGAAGAAGCTATCGCTGATATTGAAGCTGGGCGTGTTGTCTCTGGAGAAGAGGTGTTGAACTGGTTAAAGACTTGGGGAACCGAAGCAGAAAGTAAGGCACCTCAATATGGAGATTAAATTTTCAGCTAGTGCCGTTCGAGATTTAATTCGCTTACGGAAATTTATTGCTGTTAATAATCCATTAGCCGCAGAGCGAATGTCGCTTCGATTGCAACAAGCGATTGGAAAACTTGCGCTGTTTCCTGATATCGGGGTAAGAGTAGAAGAACCTGAAGGTGTACGCGAACTGGTTGCAGGAAATTATGTAGTTAGGTATTCACGTAGCGACGAAGAAATTTTTATACTACGAATTTGGCACGGTAAGGAATACCGCGATTCAGATTGATTAACCTTCCCACATAAATTCACGCCAATTCGGAGGAATAATTTCATCACGAAGATGCCGTTTGTGCTGCTTTCTCTGTAGCTTGTATACCCGTCAACAAGCTTAAAGTCTTCCAAAAAGATTCATTAGGCTCTAATTTTCCATTTGCATTAAAATCCATTCGCGTCAACCCAATCCGCAATGGCAGCTTAACTTTATTATCTTTAATAGGCTCAAGAGTGTTTTTGACCTCAGTTAAATCATTCAACAAGTTTTGCAAAATATTTCGAGCATCTGTATAGGTGACAGGTTGCGGTTGCGGGTTAACAGGTACAGGAAGACGCAAAATAGGAAAGAACTGAGTAATGCCATTTTGCTGCAAACCGTAACGATACAATCGCAATATTCATACTTATAGACGCGATTAAATCGCGTCTCTACGTGGATAATTTTTTTTAATCAGATAATACTGCTATAGGTTTTTCGCAAATAATTACTATCTTTTCTCTATTCAGAGAACCATTCTCACTATTTACTAATTTTTCTAGAGTAATAATCCAACCACAATTTTGTAGTATTGATTGAAACACTAGCCAAATTTTGTCATCATATTCACAACTAAGTTCTGATATGCAGAAGTCACACTGGCTTCCATAACTTGCCAATATTTCTGGTTGAATGTAAGTATTGGAACGTATTAATATCTTTTTTTGCTGCTCGTTAGCTTCACTATCTAACTGTCTCCTAATTTGATTGATAGTGTTACTTTTGTATTGACTAATTATCTGTTTAATTGGTTCATTGCTTTGACAAATTAATCGTGCTATTTGTGGATTAAGTTGATTCTTTATGCCATTCCATAGTTTATTGATTAAGTCGTATTCTACGCCAGATTCTAGATTGCATATACCTTGCTCAAGAACAATTTTAAAAGCATGATATTGACTGTCGCAGAAGATTATAGTAGGTTTTGGTTTTTCAAAAATAGTATATGCTGTGTTAATTGCTTCTGCCGCCGCATTTTTATCAAATGCGTTATTAGCAGCTATCAACTTTAACCATTTTGCTTCATATTTTTTAATTATTGTTTCTTGCTCTAATGTTAAGCTTTGTAAAGGTTGAGTTAACATAATTTATGACTATTTAGTGTTTAGGTTATTACTTACATATTACTTCTTATCTTACAAAATTAGGATTGAGAATAAAATCTCCTACGAACTTATCATACTCATCTACTTTCCTTGCACCAAGAATATTTTTTGACTGTATACCACCAAGTACAGCAAACTCGCTTTCTGGGGAATTTCTAACCAAAGTTAGATTAACATCTAATCCGACTTCTGGGCGTAAACTGTAAACATACCCTCCTTCAAAATTTTGATTTGCAAACCCTTTAGCTACACTTGCACTATAGCTTGTTGATATCCATTGGCTGTCTCGTATATCTATCGGGGCGCCAGTTGTTTCATCGAATAAGTCTACATGTTGTTGTAATGTTAGGTTTCCGCTTGGGTTCCACGGTTGAAAACCTGTATTAAAGATTTCTTCAGGAGGTCTTGAGTCTCCACGGAAAGTAAAATTTCTAATTCTTGCCAACCTGCACCTGCTCTCATTAATTTGCCATATATAAAGATACCCAACTTTGTGATAAACACAACAAAATATCATTTAACAAGATAATTTAAAAGGCTTGCAACTTTTTAATACTCAAATTAGTCATCAAGGATATATATCATAAAAAATCGTTTTTGAGCAACAGTTATATAAATTCCTGCTACTCAAAAGGTAAATTAACCAATGGAGCTAGAAACGTGTTTTTAAC
This sequence comes from Dulcicalothrix desertica PCC 7102, assembly GCF_003991905.1. GTDB lineage: Bacteria > Cyanobacteriota > Cyanobacteriia > Cyanobacteriales > Nostocaceae > Dulcicalothrix > Dulcicalothrix desertica. The sequence continues at coordinate 351,843 of NZ_RSCL01000007.1, forward strand.
AAATCTTAAGTATTTAACTTTAATTTTACCAATAGTAAGTTTATCTATATTTACTGGCTGTGTTAAAAATAAAAGTGAAACCGTAGCAGAAGCGCGAATCACAAGCATTAATAGTAATTCATCCCCAGAAAAACCAAATATTATAATCAATGTTAAACGTCAGTCAGGAGTTTGTCCTCAAACAGTAGGAATTTGGACTTTTATGCTACCTTTTGAAGGAGGCGCCGAACATACTGCTGTTGCTGATATTCCAATAAATACGCGCGTTGTAGCATCAGGCAATAAATTTGTAGAATACGAAGCAGAATTACGACAATCTTATAAATCGTGTGTTGGCAGTGCTAAATCGGAAAGACCTGACGTGTATAACTTCCAGTTCCGAAATGGAAAAGTTTACTTTCGCCTAGATTTAAGTAAAGAAACACTAAAGACAGAAATTACATATAAAGGAATAGGTGGTTTTCGTCCTTATGTACGTTGGATAGCTGGAGAATAGTAGTTCGCAGTTGCATAAGTAAGTTTTTCTGATTCTTCAAGCAGTGCAATTACGGCTCTTGCGTATTTAGCGTGCTAATTTAGTGAAAAAATCAGCTTAAAACCCTTACTATAGTTAGATTACAGTCATTATTACCTTCAGAATATTATTATTGTCTAAAATTAAAACTATAAGCGTCTGTAAGCCTTGTAAATAAAGCATATTTATAGATATTAATTAAAATTTAGCACGCTATGTACGATAGAACCGTAAAAACAGCAGTATAAATAATATAATAGTAGCTAAAATAACAATGATTTATTAGTCCTCTTTTAGAGGACTTGAGCTATTAGCATATGGGTTTTCAACCCTATGCGGGTAGAAACAAAGCTAATAATCTACAAATATACAAGTTTTGATTGTTACAACTATCTAGGCTGGTGCAAGATGTAAGGTAAGGTCTCTTCTTCATTCTTCCTTTGTGACCTTTGTGTCTTTGTGGTTCATTTCTCTTACCTCTGTGCCCTAGAAGTCTCTGTGGTAAATAAAAATATATTACTGCACAGGCAGGGATGCCTGTGCCACAACTTCTTAAATGTTAGCGGTAGCCTAGAATTTCGGATATGGCTGATATTATGTCGAGGTAGAAGTTACCTTGTACGGCTCTAAACATCTCAAATTTAGTATCTGGTGAACCAAAGAATGGTCGTAGGAACCAACCTAGTTGCATTCCAATGAAGCCATATAATAATAACCATGACCTTAATATAGTGGTGCGGGTTTTTTTGCCGACTTCATCTAGCTCTGATAATAGCTGCATCCCTTCGTATAGAAATTTGACGCCGAAGAAGCCTGTGATGCCAAAGATGGCGACGTTTAGTAGTTTGAAAAATTGGTATGCTTTGGGAGCGGTAATTAAAAAGAATAGTGTTACTGGTGCGAAGCTGAATAATAAGACGCTGATTACTGAGATTGCTGTCATTAGTACTACAAAGTGCTGTTGAACGCTGCTGCGGGAACCAAACAGTACGTTGAAGAAGAATAAGGTGGGGAAACAGATTATTAATGTGAGTAGGTAGAATGCTGGTAGTTTGATGGCGCCTGATAATGCTTGGGCAAAGCTGTGCGATGAACCGATAATGGCGCCGTATATTGCAAAGAATAGGGAACTGGATACGAATAATGATGTTGCTTTGCTTTGTAAACGTATGCTTTGTTTGATTTCTTCTAGGAAGTTTTGACGGTCTCTTAGTAAGCTAAGTAGTACTGTGAAGTGTTGGATGTTGTTTGTCTTTTTTTGAAGCATGATTTTTTTACGTGTAGCCTAGGGTTGAAACCCTAGGAATATAATTAGCGAACACCTAGGAGGTACATGATTGATTGAAGTACGCTTAGGTAGAAGTTACCTTCTCGTTCTCTAAAGAGTTGAAATGCTGAGTCGGGTGTGCCAAAGAATGGTCGTAATGTCCATCCTAGTTGGCTTCCTACGAATGCGTATAGTAGTAACCAGGAGCGGATGATTTTACGTCGCACGTCGCTTCCTTCTCCGTCTTGTTCTAATACTATTTTTGCTGCTTGGTGTAGTGAGGATATACCAATAAATCCCGTTAGAGAAAAAATGATGACGTTTAATAGGATTAAGAATTGGTAGTTGTTGGTGGTTATTAGGAAGAAGAGTGTTATTGGTGCGAAGCTAAATAATAAGACGCTGATTACTGAGACTGCTGTTAGGACTAAGGTAAAGTACTGAGGAAATGAGCGTTTGGAACCAAATATGATGTTGGCAAAATACAGTGTTGGTAAGCATATTAGTAGGGTGATTAAGTATAATGCGGGTAATTTAACTGCTGATGATATTGCTTGCATCCAACTGTGATAGGCGCCTATTATTCCTCCGTATATTGCTAGGAATATGGAACTGCACACTAGTAATGAGATGATTTTACTTGGTAGTTTTGTTCCTTGCCGAATTTCTTCTAGGAATGATTGTCGTTCTCTTAGGAGGGTTATTAGGGTTGTAAAGTTTTTGTTTCCTGTGGTTCTTTTTTCAAGCATGTTTTTATAAAAGGGTTTTATAAAGATTTGTTGTAAGCACTTTAGTGCTTGTATAGGAAAGCACTAAAGTGCTTACAACGAGCGTACTTTTCAATCAAAATAATCTCCTCCTGAACCATATTTCCATGCGTCTATGCGACGGCGCCAATAATATTGTTGTTGTAATGATAATCTTTTTACCCACGGTTCTATGTGTTGATTTAATGAATATAAGATTGAGTAAATGCCAAGGTTGATATAATGCACTGTCCAATCAAGCAATGCCATAATTCCTACTTGAGGTATTATTTTCATTACTAGTAGGGGATGCAGTAAACCTGTTTTTAATAGCGTTTGCGTTAACCCTGAGAATTCAATTACATCTTGCAAAAATGGTTTGAGTATTGGTTCTCCTAGTTTTTGCATTTCTATAAATACTGCTGATAACAAATTATTTATTTGGTTGGCGCCTATTTTTTGCTCTATACCTACACTCATGGCTTTCTGAAATAACCATGTAACTGTTAAGTTCGGTTGATATGGTTGAAGTAATGATAAAGCTTGCTTTGATAACTCATCACTTGCAAGTGCTTCTTCTACACCTTGTGTCAACCTGCGTAGATGTCGCACCATTGCCCCGAAACCACCAAAACTTAACGGCGATTGACTGCCACTACTGTCTCCAACTGGTAAGATGCGATGGAAAGGAGTTTGCAGAGGACTTTCACGATAAGAGGGAAAATAACCGAATAATGCACGCTTAATATCAAGCTGTTTTAATTCCACACCTTGGTATTGAGGCATTAATTGGAGATAGTCCTCAAAGAGTGCTGCTAAATTAAGGCGCCGCAAATTTGCATCCATGTAAGTGAACATGTATGTTGTTCTTCCGTCTCTAGCTGGGAATGCTTCCCAAAAGTACTGACACTGGTTGTGCAAGGGTGTGTTAGATAACAACAAGTCGCCGGTTCGGTTTTCCGGAAAACCTTGGGCACATGTTCCAACTACTAAACAAAGTGCATCGGGTTTTTTTCCTTGGCGCGCTTGTTGGACAATGGGTGAAAAGTGTCCCATAGCATCTATCAAAAGTCTGGTTTTATATTGCTTATTGATAATTACACCGTCGGGATGTACGACGGCTTCTTGGAATGGGGTATTTTCATATAACTTACCGCCTTTCTCTAGAAATTTTTGTTTGAGTGTCTCTAGTAGGTATACTGGGTCTACTCCTATATTGAGTACGTCTTTGACCCAAACTTCGACACCCTCGTGAAACGCTACTCGTGCGGGATTATATTCTGTAACTATTGCTTTTTGTAATTCTTGTTCTGTAAGCAGTCCTAACTCTACAAATACCTGTAACTCATGGCGTGAGATATTCCACTCTTGTTCTCTTCCCTTTAAAATACCTCTTTCTAATAGTACGACTGAGGCGCCTCGAAGTGCCAAAGCGGCGCCTATCAATATTCCTAGTGTACCGCCACAAATTACCACATCCGATTCAATATCACCAATACACTCGGAATTTTCTGTAACTACTGTGGGTATAGGAATATTACCTTCACGCAATTTTTCAAGTAATGCGTCAGCACGTTGCAAACCACCCCATACGTTACCTGGTAGACGCGCAAAAACTTTTTCTGTTAGAGACATGGTAAATAAAGTATTACAACTAGTACTAGTAATCGTAACAAGGATTAATACCTGTAGAGATGTGATATATCACGTCTTTGCGCGCGGGGAACAATGTAGAAACGTGAAACCAGACGCGAAACCAGATGTGATATATCACGTCTCTACAATTACAATATGGTGCCTACGTGTGAGTAAAATCACTGACTAAATTTTTAGTTTCTTTTAAGCTAGTATAAAGAAACGACAAAGATATACTATATGTAAATATTCTCTCGGAGCCAATATTTACTGAGTACCCCTATTAATGACCGCGATACATGCCTTAATAAACAGCATATAAACAGCAAGTAAGCTGTTAGTTAAGCTATGAAAATTGCTTTTATAGTTGAAAAATTTCCTGTATTAACCGAAACTTTTGTTTTAAATCAAGCTGTTGGTTTAATCATGCGTGGACATCAAGTTGATATTTACGCACGTGAAACGGATGATACACCCAAAATTCATCCTGATGTTCTAAATTACAACTTATTAGAACATACATATTATGCTCCGTCTGTTCCTAAGAATTATGTATGGCGCCTGCTATTGGCGATAAAATTGGCGTTTGAGTTCCGCTCCTCATATAAAATAATATTGCGGTCGCTGAATTTATTGAAATACGGTAGGCGTGCAGCTTCGTTGAGGTTATTCTATTTAGTTATACCCCTACTACCATCACGAGCATACGATATTATTCACTGTCAATTTGGAATGTTCGGTATTGAAGGTGTCATATTATGTGAGATAGGCGCCATTCAAGGTAAGTTAATTACTTCGCTCCGTGGGTATGATATTAGCTGGTATGTTAAAGAATATGGAGACGATGTTTATAAAAAATTGTTCCGTGAAGGTGACTTTTTTCTAAGTAACTGCCAATTCTTTCGCAACCGCGCGATAAAACTAGGCTGTGATCCAAATAAAATAGTTGTGCATGGTTCTGGAATTGATTGTAACCGATTTGCTTTTGAACCACGTTATACAAATGACAACGGTCAAATCAAAATTGTTACTACAGGTCGTTTGATTGAGAAAAAAGGTATTGAGTACGGAATACGCGGTGTTGCCAAAGTGATAGAACAATACCCACATGTAGATATTGAATATAACATTATAGGCGCCGGATGTTTACAAAATTATCTACAAGAATTGATACACTCGCTCAATATGAGTGGTAAGATTAAATTGCTCGGAAGAAAAAACCAGCAAGAAATTATTGAAATTTTAAATAACTCCCACATATTTATAGCACCTAGCGTTACTGCAAAAGATGGCAACCAAGACGCACCTGTAAACACCTTGAAAGAGGCAATGGCAATGGGACTACCAGTTATCGCAACCCACCACGGAGGTATTCCCGAATTAGTTCAAGATGGTATTTCGGGTTTTCTTGTACCTGAACGAGATGCAGATGCTATTGCAGAAAAAATAATGTATCTTATCGAACAGCAGGATGCTTGGTTAGAAATCGGAAAAGCAGCAAGAAGCTTTGTAGAAGAACATTATGAAATTAACAAGCTCAACGATGAACTTGTTGAAATATATCAAAAATTGATCCTCAAACAAGAATGCGAATTCGAGCGGATTAAATTAACTTGTTAGCTTAGGATGGCGCCGTCACATGACCATTATCAACCCAATCACCAGTAAAATACCCTCACGTATCGGCAGAAGAATCACCAACAAACTCTTACGTCTCCTCGACAAACCAATAAACAAACTCCTAACGAACTATTACACAAAAAAATATCAACACACATAACCTCTTCCAAAAATGAAAGAAATTATTTACACACCACAAAGCAGTCTCCGACATCCTAAAAAACTACTTCGCGAAATGTGGCAAGACCTCCTCGCATCACGTGAACTAGCATGGAGACTAATGGTACGTGATATCAACTCACAATACCGTCAATCTTTACTTGGCATAACTTGGGCATTTCTACCACCCATAGTCATGGCAACAGGATTTACCCTAGCAAACCAAGCAAACGTTATTCAAGTAGGAAAAACAGATATACCCTACCCAGCATACGTCACCTTCAGCACTGCACTGTGGCAAACATTCGTCGAAGCGTTAAATGCACCATTACAAGCAGTAACACAAGCAAGACCAATACTCGCAAAAGTCAACTTTCCGCGCGAGGCTTTAATTATAGCCAAACTCGGAGAAACCTTATTTAATTTCGCTATAAAAATTATTCTAATTATTGCCTTATTTATTTGGTTTCAAATACCAGTCACCTGGACAATTATATTAGCCCCAGTCGCAATTATTCATTTAATCTTACTTGGTACATTAATTGGTGTATTACTGGCGCCACTCGGTCTATTATACCAAGATATTTCCAGAGGACTAAGTTTAATAACAGGGTTTTGGTTATTTCTCACACCTGTTATATATCCAGTTCCCAAAACAGGTATTTTTGCAGCTTTAGTAAATTTTAACCCTGTCACACCATTATTAGTTACAGCGCGCGAGTTAGCCACTACCGGGAACTTATCGCAATCTACAGCATTTTGGATTGTTAGTATTATTACTTTTATTGGGTTAATTCTAACATGGATTGCCTTTCGTCTTGCGATGCCATTTGTTGTTGAGCGGGTAGGTTAGCAAATATGACGTATTTAATTGTTGAGAATGTATCCAAAAAATTCTGTCGTAATCTCAAACAGTCTTTAAAATATGGTGTTCAAGATATTATTACAGAAATAACAGGTACGAATAGAAACAGCGATAAACTACGTAATGGAGAATTTTGGGCATTACAAAATATTAGTTTACAACTACGACCAGGTGAAGCACTTGGTTTAGTAGGCGCCAATGGAGCGGGTAAAACTACTTTATTACGTTTGATTAGCGGTTTAATGAAACCTGACACCGGATGTATTAAAGTGCGTGGTAGAGTGGCGCCACTCATTGCATTAGGCGCCGGCTTTAATCCCATCCTTACAGGACGTGAAAATATTTATGCCAATATGTCGATATTAGGATTATCGACACAACAAATAACCAAACGCTTAAAAGACGTAATTGATTTTGCCGAAATTGATACTGCCATTGATGCACCTGTACAAACTTATAGTTCAGGAATGGCAGCACGTTTAGGGTTTGCTTGCGCTGTTCATATCGAACCAGATGTACTATTGATCGACGAAGTATTAGCTGTTGGTGATATAAAATTTCGCATGAAGTGCTATCAAAAGTTAGCACAGCTACGGGAACAGGGAACAGCTTTTATTTTAGTAGCTCACAATCCACATGTTGTACTAAATGTATGTGAATCTTCGATTTATTTAGCAAAGGGTAATATTATCACATCTGGTAACACCGTTGATGTAATTCGCGCATATGAAGACGATTTAAACATGGTAACTTACTCTGAGTCAGAGAGCATTATGTATTTACCAGCTAAACCTGAATCCGAAAGTATGGGTGTTGATATTACTTCATTATGCTTTAAAGATAATCAAGGTGAAATAATTCCAATATTAATATCCGGTCAACCTGCAAACTTAGCTATTAATTGCCAAGCTAATCAAAATATCGATAATTTAAATATTGGTGTAATAATTTCGGCTTTATCTGGACAAAACGAACGTATTTTATATATTACATCTGCGAGTGATAACAACTTAATTCAAATTAATCGTGGCGCCGTTGAAATTCAAATGCAAATGCCATATTGTTGCTTGCTGCCAGGTTTATACAACGCCAAACTTTATATTAAACAGGGGGTGCAATCATTAGATATCGTCCAATCATTTAGATTTGCGGTAAAAGCAAATCAAGTTATTAGTCAATCTCTATTCTACCAACCCCACACCTGGAAAGTGACAAACACCTCATCGTAATAAGCACTTCAGTGCTTACAGTGCTTACAACTCATTATACAACTATATTATTATGTCTAAACTTGTTTCAATTATCATACCTTGTTACAACGCCAGTCACTGGATAGCCGAAGCCATCGTAAGTTGTTTATGGCAAACTTATCCAAATATTGAGATTATCATTATCGATGATGGTTCTAAAGACAATTCTCTAGAAATAATCAAAAGTTACGCTAAACAATATAAAAACATTATCTGGCGCCGTATTCCCCACACAGGAGGAAACCACGCTCGCAACGTTGGTCTCTCTTTATCAAAAGGCGAATACATACAATTTTTAGACGCGGATGATTGTATTCTACCAGAAAAAATACAACATCAAGTTGATTTCTTAAAATCAACAGGCGCCGATGTTGTTTACGGAGATTGGCGCCATCAATATCATTACAATAACGGTAGCTACACACTTGGAGATATCAAAATTACTGGACAGCAAACTGATATTCTTGAATCTTTACTTGGTACATGGTGGGTTGCTGTAGCAGCTTTACTTTACACACGTAAAACTATTGAACGTAGCGATGGATGGGATGAAACACTTAGCACTGCACAAGATAGGGACTTTTTGATCTCTGTTGTCATGCGTGGCGCCAAAGTTATGTATCAACCTGGCTGCTATTCTATATATAGACGTTATGGTAATGTCACTGTCTCAACAGTTTCTCGACCACACTGGGTAATGGGTCACTGTGTTGTCTTAGAAAAAGCAGAACGTAAACTAATACAAAATAAACGACTTTCGAGTAATTACCGACGTGCGTTAGCTGCTGGTTACTTCGATATGGCACGATACTCGCTGTTTGAAGACTACTCGCTATATTTAAAATTATTAGATGCTGCACTCAAACGTTGCCCAGATTTTCAAGGTAACAGCAAAAATGGTATTTATCGGCGTCTGAGAGCTATTATCGGTTTCCGACGTACTGAACAAATAGTTTGCTGTCTGCTAATTGCCAAAAAACATCTAAATTCAATTATAGATACACTTGCAGGACTCAAAAGCACCAACTTAGGGGATGCAACGTAAAATTAATATCATTGCTCAAATTGGAAATCGAAATGAACCGCTCAAAAATAGTTGCTGTACTTACTGGCGCCATCTCTATTATTTTAGCTGTCGCTTATTTAATCATCGTCCAGTTTCTTGATTATAGAGGAGAAATGAAACCGGCGCCTGTCGGTATGCTCAATCAGCCACTAGTAACATATACTCAGACCACTGGTTTAAAGTTTACACCTTCATTCATCAAGCTATAAATTTTTATATCTTGTTATATCTTGTAGGATAGGCATCTTGCCTGTCCTAACGTTTTTATATTAGAGCGGGCAAGGATGCCCACTCCACAAGGTTACTAATGATAATGATAATGATAATTAAATTTAATTTTTATTTATATGATTTTAGAAAAAGTTAAGTTATATTAATAAAAGTACATTTGCTTATTTACAAAAATCTCCGATTAAGCGTTTAAAACAACTAAATACTTTTTCTAGAGAAAATGTGTTTCTAAATGATAAATAAAGCCTAATAGTCAGGATATAGATAACGAATACGCTGGATTGACGCGCGAACCATGATGGATAGAGTTAAATAAATCCATAGACGAGATACGATAGTAAATATTAGATATACTGATGATGCTTGATATAAGAAAAAGTTAGAGCATCTATCGTTGATTTTTTTCAAATAATAATTCCATTTTGAGCGATATAAAGTTACCCTATAACTAATAAGATTAATTAAATATAAATTTGCATAAGTTGCAATTTTTGGGGTGCCTGAATTTAGGTTGATGGGATGTGCCCCTAAGTTAATGCTGCTTTCTCTAGAGGTAAGTTAATGATACAGTACTTGCTTGACACCATTTGGTTGGTGCCATGCTATGCCCTTCTGGGCGGGCTTATAGCCTTACTTTGGTCGCCTGGGGTGAATCGTCTCACAGGCCCAAGACCAGCTGGTTATGCCAACCTAGTTATGACGTTTACGTCGTTTATTCATAGCGCTTTAGCACTAACTGGGACTTGGAACCATCCACCGCAAGAAATATTTATTCCTTGGCTTTCAACGGCTGGGTTAAATATATCAATAGATATAGAGGTAACATCCGTCAACGTTGCTGCGATGACTGTAGTGTGTGGATTAAATTTCTTAGCACAGATTTACGCCATCGGCTACATGGAAATGGACTGGGGTTGGGGACGTTTCTTCTCTTTGTTGGGTTTGTTTGAAGGGGGGTTATGTTGTTTAGCTCTTTCTAATAGTTTGTTCTGTAGTTATGTAGTGTTAGAAATATTAACGCTAGGAACTTATTTATTAGTTGGACTATGGTTTAGCCAACCTCTAGTGGTGACAGGAGCGCGCGATGCATTCCTGACAAAACGGATAGGTGATTTAATTTTGTTAATGGGTGTATTGGGTATATATCCTCTAGCACAAACTTGGAACTATACAGATTTAGCGCAGTGGGTACAAACTGCTAATGTTAACCCTACAATAATTTCTTTAGTTTGTTTAGCATTAATCGCAGGTCCAATGGGTAAGTGCGCGCAATTTCCATTGCACTTATGGTTAGATGAAGCGATGGAAGGACCCGTACCCAGTACGATTTTGCGGAACTCGGTTGTTGTTGCTTCCGGCGCCTGGGTTTTAGTAGAGTTACAACCAGTATTTAGCTTATCGCCATTTGTATCAAGTGCAATGGTAGCTGTTGGTTCTGTAACAGCAATAGGAGCTTCACTTATTGCCATAGCACAAATCGATGTTAAGCGCTGTCAGTCATATTCAGTAAGTGCTTACATGGGTTTAATATTCATTGCTGTAGGAACTCAACAAAATGAAGCTGCATTGTTACTGGTACTTAGCCATGCTTTATCAGCAGCATTGTTAGTAATGTCTACTGGTGGAATTGTTTGGAATAGCATTACTCAAGATGTCACCCAACTCGGTGGTTTGTGGTCGCGTCGTCCAATTTCTGGTCTAGCTTTTATTGTAGGCGCCCTCGGATTGATTGGTTTCCCACCATTGGGTTCTTTTTGGGCACTACTCAAACTCGCAGACGCACTTTGGACAACGAATCCTCTTTTAGTTGGAGTCATTATTTTAGTTAATGCTTTGACGGCATTTAGCTTAACCCGTGAATTTGGTTTAATTTGGGGTGGTAAAGCTAAACAAATGAGTGAACGCTCTCCTGAAGTTTTCTGGCCAATGATATTACCAATGGTTATTTTAGCTGGATTTGTATTGCACTTACCATTGATACTAGAAAGCTTCTCTTTACTACCTTCTTGGGCAGTACTCAATAAAGATGTAGCTTTATTGCTGATATGGTCGAGTATATTTGGTGTGAGCATTGGTGGTGTGATTTACTTAGGTGACTTCATTCCCAAACCAGTTAAACTTCCGCTGCAACCTCTACAAAACTTGCTAGCTTACGATTTTTACACTCCCAAGCTGTACCGTGCGAGCATAGTGTTGGGTGTCGATTTAATATCAAAACTTACCGATATTGTTGACCGCTTCGTCGTTGATGGTATCGTCAATCTATTTGGTTTAATTTCCCTTGGTGGTGGTGAAGGACTCAAATACAGTAACTCTGGGCAAACACAATTCTACGCATTAACCATTTTGCTTGGAGTTAGTCTTTTAGGCGCCTTCGTTACCTGGCAATTCTGGGGAGACGAATTTATGCATTTAATGTCCGCTTCTGTTTCTTTACTTCCTCAATAAACCATGTAGAGACGTTACATGTAACGTCTCTACCATAGACCATCAATAAATGAATTTATGTTAAGTGTTTTAATTTGGGCACCAATTTTAGGTGCGTTAGTAGTAGCCTTACTTCCGAAAAAGCTACCTGCGGGTAATGTTCGGTTTGTAAGCTTGTTTATTGCAGGACTAGTTTGTCTTTGGAACCTGTTTATTTTACTCAAATTTGATGTTACCAATCCAGGGATGCAGTTAACTGAGTATCTACCTTGGAATGAAACTCTTGGTTTGAACTATCAACTGGGAGCAGATGGTTTATCTATTCTGATGTTGGTATTAAATAGCTTTCTTACTTGGATTGCCATTTACAGCAGTAGTAAACAAACAGAGCGTCCCAGACTTTTTTACTCACTAATTCTACTTATTAGTGGTGGTGTTGCAGGAGCGTTTGCTGCACAAAATCTACTACTATTCTTCTTGTTCTACGAATTTGAATTAATTCCTTTCTACCTGCTAATTTCAATTTGGGGTGGTGAAAGACGTGCTTACGCAGGAATTAAATTCTTAATTTATACTGCGGTTTCAGGCGCCTTGATTTTGGCAAGCTTCTTAGGAATAGTATGGTTGACAGGCGCTAAAAGCTTTGCAATGGACACTATTTCGGTTCAAGGTTTGTCAAGTGGACTACAATTGCTCCTTTTGGTTGGAGTTGTAATTGGTTTTGGTATAAAAATACCTTTAGTTCCATTCCATACTTGGTTGCCAGATGCTTATGTTGAAGCATCTGCACCAATAGCAATTCTTCTTGGTGGTGTATTAGCAAAACTTGGAACTTACGGTTTACTAAGATTTGGTTTAGGTCTGTTCCCTTCGGCATGGAGCGTTATTGCACCAACTTTAGCAATTTGGGGCGCCGCTAGTGCCGTTTACGGAACAGTCACAGCTGTTGCTCAAAAGGACATTAAGCGCATGGTCGCTTACAGTTCGGTTGGTCACATGGGTTACATTTTACTCGCTGCTGCTGCTAGTACACCTCTTGCACTCGTTGGCGCCGTTGCCCAAATGGTAAGTCACGGTTTAATTTTAGCAATGCTATTCCACCTTGTTGGAGTCGTTGAAGCTAAAGCTGGTACACGAGAACTAGACCAACTCAACGGTTTAATGAGTCCAATTCGTGGTTTACCTTTAACAAGTGCTTTATTAGTACTTGGTGGAATGGCAAGCGCGGGTATTCCTGGAATGACAGGGTTTGTAGCAGAGTTTATTGTTTTCCAAGGTAGTTTTGCTGTGTTCCCCATCCCCACACTAATGTGTGTAGTAGCCACAGGTTTAACAGCAGTATATTTTGTAATTTTGCTCAACCGCACCTGCTTCGGTAAATTAGACAACAACTTAGCATATTACCCTCGCACATTGTGGTCAGAGAAAATTCCCGGTTTAATCTTGGCAGGATTAATTATATACCTAGGTTTCCAGCCCAATAACCTAGTACGTTGGAGTGAACCAACCACCACCGCAATGGTTGCTGCAATTCCAGCCATAGAAAAAACAGTCACCCCACAAGTAGCAATGAAATAAAAAATTGTAGAGACTTTTCATACTTAGAAACTACGTAAAGTAAGGGCGGGTCAACCAATATCTTTCTTTTATAACGAGGATATCGTAAACCCGCCCCCATTAAAATCTAAAATAAAGGAATCTCGATGGTATTAACTCCTGAAAAACAAACTACTAAACTACCACCTTCAACTCACGAGTTTGCCGATGTCATTCATCGTTTAGAAGCGGGTGGTTCAATGCTGCCAGATACACCAGAAAACTTGATGCAAATCATTGGTATATATAAAGCTTACGCTGTGCCAATGGATTTTTACTGGCGTGACTTACTTTATATTGCCGAACAAGTATTCTTAGACCCATTCCCATTTTTCAAATACTTTATTTCAGATGAATACTTACAGCGTCACAACCATTATGCTGGTGATGATGCTGACTTAAGAATTTGGCGTGGTCCTGCAACAGCGCACCCTGAACTTTTAGAGTTCATGGAAAAAGGTGAAACAACCAAAATGCCAAAGCTACTCCATCACCTTTTGCATGACCGGGTAAATATGGAGTTTGCCGAAGCTTGTATGCGTGCGATGTTATGGCATCGTCACATGTACGCTCCTGTCAACCAATTTGATGCGTATCTAGACTCTGACGAATACCGCGCTAACGCTGACCGTGCTATTAAAGCATACTTCAAACGCAATCCTTTAATGATGGGAATGTACAAATTATTCCCAGAAATGTTCATTGAACAATGCCGCCAAATGTCATATTACTCGAACCTAGGTTTATTCTGGGAAGTAATGGCGCCTGTGTTCTTTGAAATGTCAGATATTTATGATGAAGGTGGTTTCAAAGGTGTACCCGACGCAATGAACTTCTTGGTAAATGGAATTTTCGCTATTGCTGGGCGCCCAATTTATCACCACGTATACGTAGACGGTGAATGCTACGAAGTCATTCCCAAATCAAAAGGTTTTACCTGGCTATACGAAGCAGCACTACCTTACGTAGAAGCCGTATTCTATCGTACTGCACCATTCCGTGGTACAAAATCATACAACGCCCAAGCCGGACAAGTACCCGACAAACAAACAGACTTCCACTACGGAATCCTTTACGCCGATGTATTCCCAGTAGGTACCGCTGGTATTCCACCAACATTATTAATGCAAGACATGTTGCATTTCTTACCCAAATATCTTAAAGACTATTACCTAGAACATTGCCGTGGTGACGAGGACATCTTAATTCAATTAGGTATTACCTTCCAACGGTCAATGTATAACGTAACGTCAGCAGTAATTCAAGCATTGCGAACAGCCTTGTTATACCCATTAGACGACCCCAACCCCAAACACTTACAAGCAAACCGCGAATTCTTTGAAATGCAAATAGGTCGCTTCTGCCGTCCTGAATATGGAATGCGAGACGCCGCACGCTTACGCCAAATTCAAAGCCCTGATTATCGTTAATGATCCCCCCCAACCCCCCCTTAATAAGGGGGGGCTTTTTTTGCAAATTGTCGTATTTATCCCTACCAATATCAATAAACAACCCCTCTTGTCCCCCCCTTATTAAGGGGGGCTAGGGGGGATTTTAACGATAAAAAGGCAAATAAAAAGATAATAATAATCAAATCAACTTTCATAAATCTACTGACATCAGCTACAAACCTAGTAAAATTCTCCCATCTTTTTATCAAAAGCTAAACAAAGTAAACATTAACTTCAAACAAAATTAGATATAACCACAGTTACTAACCATATCCTTCCCAACATAGACTCAACATACAACGAGCGCTTTACTTAAAAATGCCAAAGCAAAAACATCTACTTGAAACACGTTATTACTTACCATATAACCCAGAATTAAAACAAACAGCAAGAGAGCTAAGAAAAAACCAGACACCAGCAGAAAAGAAACTATGGAACAATTACTTAAAAACATTTAAATATAGAGTGGTCAGACAACGACCAATTGATTATTTTATCGTTGATTTCTACTGTGCAGCTTTAAAATTAGTAATAGAAGTTGATGGTGATAGCCACTTTACAGACGATGCCATAGCTTATGATTTAGAAAGAACACAAATTTTAGAAGGGTATGGGTTGAAAGTTATAAGGTTTACAAATGATGAAGTTTTGAAGAGTTTTGAAGGAGTATGTGCAAGGATTGAAGAGTTGGTAGATAGTATTTAAATTAAAATCCCCCCTAACCCCCCTTAATAAGGGGGGAACAAGAAAAGTTAAAGCCCCCCTTATCAAGCTCTGTTGGAGGGATCAATCTGGACTCTATTACTTGCCTTTGCTGCTGTTGCTGTAACTGGTGCATATGGTTAAACAATTTCCAACAGTATTCTTCTGGCAACCCACAAGTAACGGCGCCTCGTAAAACTATATCAAAATACCAATCGTTCGGCGCCACTTCAGTAGCAAGTTTATTAACAACTACATAAGTTCGCACATTTTTATAAATTTTACCGTGAGCGCGAACTTCAATTATTTCTTGACGATAACCACCTCTTGGTACATCTTCACGTTTGTCTAACTGTTCGCTCAGGCGCCAAGGTAACTTGTACAATACACCTTTAACACTCGCTTTTGGGTCTGGTACTACATCCAATACACCACATTTACGAGTTTGTGAATAGCGATAAAAACCTAGTCGATAACCTTTTAGTGTTCCAGTACCTACAACGTAAAGATGAGTTTTTTCACCTAGTGACCGTTTTAAGTCCACTGGACACATACACGAACCATATGCAAAATAGTAAAATGTTGATTCTTCACTATGCTGTGATTCCAAGCTACCCAAATTATTCACCTATTTCTATATAAATGCGACTACTGGTATTATTTTAACATCGTTTTAAGTATCCTGAATGTTTTTTTGTGAATAGCATAAATAATGGGACAGGCAAGGATGCCTATCCCACAAGATAATTTGATTTAAGATGAGGTTATCTATTGCTGAGTGTTGTTGCTGTTAAGTCATTCCAAGCTTTTAATACAACCTTTAAGTTGTCTGGTACTTTTTGGCTCGATGTATCATTATACTGAACTGTGCCATCTTCACTGGTAAGAGTATAAGTGATATAATCTGCGGCGCCGCTTGGTGCAGGGTAAGTAACATTTTGGAATAGTTCTGCCTGCCGTTTTAATAACTGTTCAAAGCGTTTTGTTTCTTCAATAGAAAGTCGGAAGACTCTGCGCTCCGAATCATTTGTATCATCTAAACGGGTTTGAATAAGGCGCCCATCTTCGAGTAAAACTGTTTCGTAGGTTCTGCCAACAATACCACCTGTTGTTGCATATCGGAATATTACACCATTTGTTAATGCTGGTGGTAATTCACGTGTAGGTATTGGTACACCACCGTTTGCTACTCCATCTGCAATTCTGCTAGCATCTTCATTTAATTGAAATGCAATTTTATTATTTGCACTGCCAACAAAATTATTGGTGTGGTAAACAAAACGTTCTCTACCAACTGCTACGGTGATACGCCATCCTTTTACTGATGAAGAGGTAGTTGAGCTTCCATTCAAACCAAGATTACCATTCTTCCAAGTTACTTGTTCGGCGCCTGTAATGTTTTTAGTCGATACATTAACTTTCGCAACTGCGCGTTTTTGAGCATCTGCTAATACGCTATTTACTATCGCTCTTGGTATGCTAGCTACAGGTAGATATTCAAAACGAGTACTTTCTTTATCAACAGCGTATACCCAATTTTGCATTCCATCCGATACAGTTACTTCTGCATCAAATCTCTCAGAATTTCCTAACTTGATGTTTGTTACACGAAGGTCTGCTAGTTCATTACCCGAAGAACGTCTTAACGCATCGCGTTTAATTACTTCTGCAAGCCTTGGCGCCAAAGCTGGTGTCTGGTCTTGATTTACAATCTTAGCATCTGCACTTACTAAATAAGTCCAGGCGCCAAGTCCACTATCAACTGTAACATTCCAACCTGGAGTAGGACGATATGACCTGTCGCATATGGGGTTGAAAGTTAAATTACAAGGGTTAGGGAAAGTTACTTTTTGTGAAGAAGTAATTCTGAATGTATCTTCTGAACGTCCCGACCATTTAGAAGCATCACGCAATACAGCATCAGCAATATTTATCGGTATATTTACATTACTACCTACCTGGTCTTGTCTACCACCTTGCACTAGTTTGAGTTGTGACCCATTATCACTAACCAAATAAACCCATGCATCACGAACGTTGTTTGGTTTAACGCTAACTTCCCAACCAGATACTGGTATCGGTGTACAAGCAGGTAAAGTTCCTGGGTCTTCACAACCAAAGAACCACTGCTTGCGCTTATACGAAACAAGCTCAAAATCTTTTTGTGGTAACTCCGCAGTTTGGGCAGCTTTAGATAAAACTGCATTTCTTGCAGCTTTTGGTAAACCTTCTGCCAATAACTGTAAAGACTCACCGTTCTCATTACTCAAATAAACCCAACGGTCTTGCTCGTTACCTACAGTTACTTTCCATATATATGATGAATTACGTCCTTGTTCCCATTTTCCACTTTCGATATTAACAACCGATAATGCTGCTACAGGTATTCCTGTACCTTCAGAAACGCGCCGTAATATTCTATCACTGGCAACTTGGGGCAGCTTGATATTACTTGCAGCTAAGTTTAATCTTACTTGTGAACCATCTGGTAAAACATGGTACACCAGGCGCCGTTGACCTGCTTCTACTGTGACACGAAATGCAGGTTGTGCTATTTTAGTGCAAGCTTCATTTGGTCTTGCTAAACCCAAACAACCATCAACGGTTATTTGTTGAACACTTGCAATTTCTAATTGAGAAACTGGTAAACCTGTATTGCTAACAGCAGCTCTTAAAACTGCGCGTTCAGCTTTATCAGATAAACCTTTGTTATTAACATCGCTTTCAGTTCTATTTAATCTAACAGTAGAACCACTTTCATTAGTATGGTAAACCAAACTTACGTTTTTAATACCAACAACAACACGCCAACCAGAAACTATTACTTGACTACATGCTCGGTTAGGTTCAGCGAGTTCCAAACATCCATCTCTCCAATCTCGTGATTGTGCTTGAGTAATGTTAAGCTGTCTGGGTAGCACTCTTAAACGAGATGATGCATCTCTAATTACAGCATCACGAACTCTATTGGGTAAACGAGTGTTATTGCGATTATCAGCAATATTTCGATTAGTAACACGTAAAACACGACCATTGTTATTAGTATGATAAACAAAATTGTTGCGACCGTCAGATGCTAAAACTTGCCATCCTGGAACCAGCGCTTGTGTACAAAGTTCACCGGGACCTGCTATCTCTAAACAACCATTACGCCAAGTTCTTTCAGTAGATTCAACTATACTTATATTTGCTGGTAAAATACCTTGGCGCCGAGATAAGTCTCTAATAACGGCATTTCTGACCGAACGAGGTAAATTACGAGTAGCGCTGACTTTTATAGCTTCTTTAGTAACGTTTGATGCAGAATTTATAGGTGCCGCTGTAGCAGTCTTAATTAATGTGACGCTGCTACTAACTGACAAAATACCGCTTAATACCAAAGCAGTAACTTTTTGCCGCTGATTCATGATAGAATTTTTAGTGATATTGCTTTTCATAGTCAAACCTGGAGGAGCAGTAATTAATCGTTAGTCATTAATTTCTGGTAGATGATTAATTGTCAACGACAACAAATTCTTCATCCTAAACTTATACTGTTCGGGACGAAATATTAAACAAAATAAATATAGTATTGTTGCCCTGATATACAAAAATAGACGCAAACTTACTCGCCCTTTGTTCCTTTGTTTTCACAGAAACTTTAAAAAGGGCGAGTGAGGCTATGTATTTATATGTAGATATGTAGATTAGTGTAGAGACGCGAGGAACCGGAGCGTCTTTACGCTGACAAAGACCGTTGATTAAACGACGCTGTAGCATCAAAACGAATTGTACATGCAGCCCAGTCTTTTAAATCAGGCGCCAGCCATACCAAACGGCGTACAATATCATCATTGACCCAAAGTACCAAAGGGAAATGAAACTGTTTACGTAACTCATCGCGCATGAGGTTCGTAGAAACAATTAATTGATTAATAGAAATGACTGACTCCAAACCCCTAACCATCAAAGCTTCAGGTTGAGTAGAACCCAATGTAGTTGCAATAGTCGTATACAGTGTATCAGCCGTTGGAGGTAAAACTATCTCTTTAATATCCACAGATGAAAACTCATACAGCAAACTAACTATATCCTGTTGTCGCTGTGGAGAATTGCAGCAAGCTAAAAGTAACGAAAAATCACCGCTTGCTACCATTATTGACCTTGCTAGTGTTTTTATGGCAGCAGTTGAGCTAGCTGTATCTCGTTTTGGTTCTCGTTGTGTTTTAAGTAGACCTATCATTTCACGCCCTGACTATAATTTGATGCACAATAAAGAAAATATCAGCAAAATTACCCAGAAAAATCTTCCTAAAAGCAGGTTATTGAGTAATTTTGTTGACATCTATTGGGATAACCTTGAATCGATTTTATTCACGGTTTTCAAATCGAGGGTGGGGTGGTTGACCCCACATTTAATGTAGAGACGTGACATGTCACGTCTTTACAACTGTTTACTAAAAAGGAGGTAGTACAAAAATGTGCTAAATTCCTTGATGGGAAACAATATATAGGTCAAAGGGTTGACGGTGACGATGATGTTACGAAAATCTCGCTTTGCTAAAAATAATATTCCTTTAGCTACAAAAGGCGCCGACATAACACCATAAGGATTAAGCTGGCTTTTAAACGGGCCAAGAATTAATTTGCGTATGGTGCAAACCTTATCTAAGCGTTTGAGGGTGATAATTTCTCCTAGAGCACGTTTGCTAAGTTCGTAAAGCGGACTAAGTGCTGGAGATACTTCTGCTTCGGAGGTGTTAACCCAAATTTCCTTTGTGGCTTTGTCCGAAACCCCAGTTATAGTAGTCATAAATATATCCATTAACCGCAACGCACTAAAAGTATTTACTTCATAAGAAGAATTTATTGCTTCTGTTGTGCGGGCGCCATATACGTTAATTCCGTGGTTGATAATTAAAATATCGACTTTCTGTAAACTGTCTTTAAGTGCAGCTTCGTCACCCATCTGCCAGGTAAGTACTTTTATCCCCGGAAGCGATATTTGGTCTGGACGAGTTGTGAGAGCAACAACCTTAGCTCTGTGCAGTACAAGCTCTGCTGTTAACGCTTGTCCTAAAGCACCAGATGCTCCAGTTATAGCTACTGTTTTACCTTGAAGCGATAATCCTGTTCCAAGCACTTTATCCACCAGAGGAAAAACACCACTATAGTATGCATTTACATTATCAAAATGATGGCGCCAGTGGTAGGTTCTATTTACCAGCCATACAGAAGGAACTTCTTCCAATGGTCCAGGTAAATGTGTATAGTCAGTCTCAATACTTCCCTGAAAATACCTTAAACCCGCACCATACAGAAAACCCCAAGCATAAACGACTCCCAACCAAAACCCCGCTTGATGCACAACAAAAGCAAGTGGTGTAACGACTGCCACAAGTAAACCCGATTCTAAAATATCATGGTATAACTGCGAATCTTGATAAGCTTTGAGCGAAACCACCGAAAAATCTCGTTTATACGCCATATGGTGCTTGTTATGCCATTTCGCTAACCAACTAACTTGGTGGCACAAAGCGTGATAGCTGTCTCTCAACACCTCAGCAAGCAACAGCGATAGCAAAGCCCAAATTGTAAATTGAATGCAAGTGACTACTACAGGTGCCCAGTTTTCCTGAATTGCTTCTATTACGTCCAAACGAGTTAAAATCTCCATATCGTGCTAAGTATATCTCTTTTTTTTTCTTAATCATTCTTAATAATCCATCAACAACGGTCAAAAATCGAGTTTTAGAGAAGACTAAATTATTTTTTAATAAAAGTATACTATTTCATACTTATCTATCCGTTGCATCCGTTTTATCCGTTGCAAGCAACTTATCAGCAAAATTGGTGGTCATACCTGTATCATGCGTTCAAAGAGTTACACGAATACACAATGATAAATTTGAAGTGGAGTGTGAGGCGCCCCATTAAACAGCGTTACTTTGCTGCACTGGTGGCTTTGAGTTTAGCGGTAACAATGTTCGTATCTTTACCAACTACCGCACAAATACCTTCGCGCTCACCAGCAAGTGAGTTACGGGGAGTTTGGCTAACTAATATAGATAGTAACGTCCTGTTCAATAAACAGCGTTTAGATAATGCTCTAAACCGTCTCAAAGAATTAAATTTTAATATCGTATATCCGACCGTATGGAACTGGGGGTGGACATTATATCCAAGTAAAGTTGCCCAAAGAGTCATTGGACGTAACCTTGACCCCGAACCAGGACTACAAGGACGCGATATGCTCAAAGAAGCCGTAGAATTAGGACATGCTAAAGGTTTGAAGGTAATACCCTGGTTTGAGTTTGGCTTTATGGCGCCTGCTGACTCAGAACTAGCAAAACGGCGCCCGCAATGGCTGACTAGTCGTCGAGACGGTACTAAAATTGTCAAAGAAGGCACACACGAGAGAGTATGGTTAAATCCATTTCGCCCAGATGTCCAGCAATTTATGTTGGATTTAATTGTAGAAATAGTTAAAAACTACGATGTAGATGGTATTCAATTTGACGACCATTTTGGATTACCTGCCGAACTAGGCTATGATTCCTACACAGTAGCGTTGTATAAAAAAGAAAATCGCGGAAAACTACCTCCAAAAAATCCCCAAGACCCAGAATGGTTACGTTGGCGTGCCAATAAAATTACAAACTATATGAAACGGGTATTTACAGCCATAAAAGCAGCCAACAAAAATTGCCTGGTATCAGTATCTCCAAACCCACAGCGCTTTTCTTATGACTTCTTCCTCGCAGACTGGCAACGTTGGGAACGCATGGGACTAATCGAAGAATTAATTATACAGATATATCGCAATGACTTAAAAGTATTTAACAGCGAATTAGACCGTCCAGAAGTCAAAGCAGCAAGAAGCCATATCCCCGTCAGCATTGGCATTATTAGCGGCTTGAAAAATAAATATGTTCCAATGCAACAAATTCAAACCCAAGTGCAAAACGTGCGCGCGCGTAAATTTGCAGGAGTTTCATTCTTTTTCTACGAAACCCTATGGAATATGAGTAATGAACCAACGCAACAGCGTCAAGCTGGTTTTCAAAGTATGTTTTCTACACCAATGAAGTATCCACATTTGTTAAACGGGTGGAAAGCTTTGCAACGGATGTAACGGATGTAACGGATGAGATAATTGTAGGTTGGGTTAGGCGCCAGCCGTAACCCAACACCCTAACCCAATAACAAAATTCTCAAATGTCGAGTTACGAAAACATATATAAAGTAGTACGACAAATACCCCAAGGAAAAGTAGCCACATACGGGCAAGTCGCAGAACTAGCAAACCTTTGTGGTAAACCTCGTTTAGTCGGATACGCACTTTACCGCGTAGACATATCATCTGACATTCCTTGGCATCGAGTAGTAAACGCCAAAGGTGAAATATCTTACTCCCCACTGCGTCAAGGTGGAGACCACACGCAAAAAGTCCTTTTAGAACAAGAAGGAGTAGAATTTAGTCCCAAAGGAAAAATCAACTTGCGTAAACACTTGTGGCAACCAACACTACAATACTAAAAACATAAAACTCTCTCCTAGCATTTAGAAGAGAGCTTCAAAAATTAAAATTGTAATATTACAGACATATTTCAAAAGGCGCCTAGCAATACAAACATGGTAAATAACGACACTATTCCCATACCTATCATTACAATTGTAAAGTAAGGAGCATGATTGATTTTATCTAAATACTCGTTTCTGATACTTTTAATCCAGACAACCTTGAACATTTAAGACATCCTCGGACAGCCTGAATACAACATTATTCTCGAACAAGTCGTGAATAAAGGTGGTATCCCACAACGCCTTAAGGAAAATCCCCAAGGCTCCATTAAAATCTCGTTTAATTTCATAGCCACAGTTCGGGCATTTGAATTTTTTGTTTCCACCTAATTTGTGATGGACTTGCCCGCACGAAGTGCATGTTTTCGATGTGTACTCTTCAGTCACTCGAACTAATCTCGAACCGTAACGATTACAGAGATGTTGAAGCGTTTGACTAAATTCATAAAAAGCCCAAGTCATCATGGCACGCGCAGACTTACTTTTAAGTTTGCGCTTTTTCTTAGCAACCATTTGCGAGGTTTCAAATGTCGGTAGATAGATTGTGTCGTAGTTGCGAGCAAGGTACGAAGCAACTTGTTTATGCACTTCAGTACGAAGGTTTTTAATCTTTGTTCTTACCCGTTCCATTGCTGCTTTTAATTGATGTCGAAAGCGTTTAAATTTACCTCCCTTGGATTTATCGTGCTTTGACTTTAACTTGTCTAAATGCTGGCACAGTTTAACTATTCTAGCAAAATCCCCACTCGCAAACTCTTTAAAGTTGTTACCATCAAAACCAGTCATAAAACAACGTAAACCTGGGTCAAGAGCGATTATTTTTTGTCCCTTATCTATTAGTTCTCTTTCAACATCAACAGGAAAATTTACATACCATCTTCCCTTGTTGTAAGTCAGTTCAGTCGCTCCCTCAAAATTAATCAGACAATAATCTTGACCCCAATAATCTGGCTTGGACAACCCTTTTGACGCAACAGACATAAAATGACCATCGTCATAATTACCTGGGTCAAATTGAATTGTTTGTTTTTGGTCGCGTGTACTGCGGAACTTAGCAATTTTTAATCCACCTTGAGGATTAGGCTTTTTGTTGTTGCCCTGAAAAATGAATTTCGGCATCCGCTTGGTTTTTGACCATGCTGTATACGCTTCAAACAATGCGTTGTCCAAAGCATGAGCAACTTTTAATTCTTTACACCAAGCAGGAATGATTTCCTCTCCCAGTGTTTTACAAAAACTTCTAAACGCTGTTTTACCTCCCGTTTTCTTACCCTCCTTATTAAAATATTCAAAACCTTGATGCTTATTCAAATATGCAATTGCGTTGTTATAAACTTTGCGGTATGCATGTATCCTCAGCATCCAAATTCTCTTTGTTTTCCCCTTTGGATAAACTCGGTAAGTCAGGGTCTTCTTTAATTTTTTGCTTGTATTTTCTGAGTCCATATAATTTGCAAGAGAAGACATGGATGATGGCAAGAACATCTTCCAGCATCTCTCGCTCTGGGCTAAGTAAGTTGTTGTTGAGAACCAAAATTTTACACCCGCTGCGGTCTGCGAGCCATGAGATAAGGTCGAACCCGAATCTACAAAGTCTGTCTTTGTTGGCAACGACAACCATTCCGACATCGCCTGACAAAATTCGTTCCAGTAAGGCAAGTAAACCTTTTCTTTTGAAGTTGAGTCCACTGCCGATGTCTCGGACAACTTCACAACTGGGGTAACGAGAGATAAGAAACTCAATTTGTCGAAGCAAGTCAGCTTTTTGACTATGGCTGGAAACTCTAGCGTAGAGGATGGTGGGTTTGTCAATAGGTCTAGTAGCGACAACTGAATTGACATCGTATCTTCTTTGACCCCCTTGAGTTCGGTAGGCTTTGATTTTTCCCTCTTTTTCCCAGCGTTCGAGCGTTTTGGTGCAAACTCCCAATTGGGTAGCAGCCACTCTTGGTGGTACATATTTGGACATTTCCATAAAAATTAACTACATCTCACTATATTATGATATGTACTGCTTTTTACTACTATGTCCTTGTTTTGTAACTTCTAGGATTAACTCTTCCGGTCTTCTTCAGTTAACGTTGTAAAGCTCATTTCTCGCATAATTACCTCCGGAGCGCTTTTGTTGCTCAAATTGATAAAATCTGACTCTA
This sequence comes from Dulcicalothrix desertica PCC 7102, assembly GCF_003991905.1. Classification (GTDB taxonomy): domain Bacteria; phylum Cyanobacteriota; class Cyanobacteriia; order Cyanobacteriales; family Nostocaceae; genus Dulcicalothrix; species Dulcicalothrix desertica. Next base: position 377,088 of record NZ_RSCL01000007.1, read on the forward strand.
GCGGTATTTCCAATTTAACTACAATCACAGTGATAGTTACGAGTAAGTATAAGAATATGCACAAAACTATAACTTGTTTAATCTTTAGTGATAAAAATGCGCGGTTGCCCATGCTGTGAAGCTGGCGCCATAAATCCAGGTGAAAATGCCATAATATGGTTAAACGAGTCACCATTTGTAATACCAATACTAAGTGCATAAGAGGCGCCATCAGAAAAGCCTTCAACTGCAATACGTGTGGGGTCAATTGCTACACGGTTAAATGTTTGTGCTAATGCTTCATCGATAAATGCGATATCGGCGCCATACTCACTGTAAAGCATATCCCAGGTTTTTTGGCGTGAAGAAGTTGCCAGTAAAACTATTCTAGCAGCATCTGCAAATTGTAGAAATGGCGCCAAACCGGAATATGCATCACCACCAGCACCATGTAGCATTAGTACTAACGGCGCAGGTTTGTTAAGCTTGTAGCTTTTGGGTATGTAAAGAAGTGCGTCACGTTCAGCATCCATTCCCAGAGGTTGTAAACCATACGATACTGGTAATTTTTTTGGTTGCGAGGGTCGTACTGACAACCGTCCTTCTTCATATGCAAAGTTATAATTTTATTGTTGCTTGTCTCTTATCATTTTTTCTCAACTTACTTAATATCAAGATATTAATAAATAAAAGCATACGCACGACTTTATTATCTAGGGTTATAGAAACGAAACCTTCATTCTTTAAGAGTATTTGCAGTCAGACTTAAGTAATATACTCTTTAATTTAAATGTATATAAATCCTGTATTAATGATTACATAATTATTACAATCAGCGATTTAATACTGATTTAGAACGTTCAGGAATAACGGCGCCAAAAGATAGCGTCTAAGTCTACTCTGAGTTAGAAGTTATTAACGGCAGCTTAACAATAAAAGTAGCTCCCTGCCCTAAGCCTGGACTATTAGCTTCGATAGTGCCACCATGCAGTTCTACTAATTTACTAACTATCGCTAGTCCCAGCCCTAGTCCGCCAAATTCTCTTGTAATTGAGGTATCCTCTTGACGAAAGTGTTCAAATATGTGTGGTAAAAATGTGGAGTTTATGCCTTTACCCGTGTCAGTGACGGAGATTTGAGCATAGGAATTAACGCTCAAAAGTCTGAGTTCTACTTGCCCACCTTGGGGAGTAAATTTGACAGCATTGGAGAGAAGATTCCAAACAATTTGTTGTAAACGTGTAGAATCACCTAAAACTTGCCCAATATTTGGTTCAAGTATCGTTTGAATTTGAATTGCTTTAGTTTGAGCCGCTAAACGCACTGTTTCTATAGCTGCCTCTATTATGGATTCTAAATTAACCGTAGAAACATTTAGGGTGAGCTTACCTCGAAGAATACGGGATACATCCAGCAAATCCTCAATTAGGTTAACCTGTAATTTAGCATTGCGCTCAATAATGCCTACGGCTTCAGTCACCTTTACTGGGCTTAACTTACCGCCTTTCAATAATCTAATCCAACCAAGGATGGGGTTAAGTGGAGTACGCAGTTCGTGGGAGAGAATGGCCAAAAATTCATCTTTAACGCGGTTAGCACGTTCTGCTTGCTCGCGCGCAACTTGCTCTTGTTGCAAAGCACGCTCGCGGTCTGATAATAACCGTACACGCTCGCTCACGTTCAGCACTAGCGACAGTACCGAAACTAATTTACCAGACTCATCTATTAAAGCAGAGTTATACCACTCACAATCAATAACCGTCCCGTCTTTAGCGTAATTCCGGTTATGCATTACTACTCGTGGTTCTAAGCCGTTGATTAATCGCATTACCATATTTGCCACTCGTCCGGCATCTTCCTTAAAAACGAGGTTCCATTCATCTAGTCCCTTGCCCATTATTTCCGAAGCTTGCCAACCGAAAATGCGTTCAGCTTCTTTTGACCAACGCATGACGCGCAAGTTGCTATCCCACTCAATTACTGCTAGGGGAGAGTTTTCGACGTGGAAGTTCAGCTTTTGCAGCAAATGCCGTAACTCGGCTTCATGCTGCTTACGAGTGGTAATTTCTTCGCAAACTGTATTAATGCCAATAATGTTATCACCAATCTTTAACGGCAAAAAATGCTCTAACCAAGTGCGTTGCACACCAGGTTGAGCCGGAGTTTCTCCAACAATTTCCACATTTAAAAGTGACTCCCCTGCCAATACTCGCCGTAACAGAGGTTCGGTTTCTGAGGCTATATGTGGCAGTAACTCTCGTACCGTGCGACCTATATGCTCTTCCACAGAAAATCCATTGATTTCTGCCAACCGTTCGTTAATTCGCACAAAGCGTAGGTCGGTGTCGATTATATTTAGTCCAATGGGAGCTGATTGGTAAATTAACTCAATCTCAGCTAGTTGTTGTTGAAGTTGTGCCTTGCTTTGTAGTAAATCTTCCTCAGTTAGTTTACGTTCAGTAATATCTTCTGCGACATAGCAAAATCGGGGAGACGCAAATAAGACTGGCTCGATGGGAAATACTGTCACCCATAAAGAACGTAAATTTTTGCTTCCATCGCTATGAACATACTCAAATTGCACGGGTTTTTGCCTTTCTTGAGATTCTCGATAGTAACCTAGCCACTTTTGGATAACAGCAGGCGCCACTCCTAACTCGCTCGCTAGTTTCCCGGTGGTACTATTAAGTGCAGTTCCAAAGAAGCGACAGGTGGCGCCGTTATCATAAATGTGAATAATATCATTCTCAGTTAACTCCACTACGCCCATCATCATCGGCGCGTTGTCGTAGTAACTCTGTAACGTTGCTTCTAGTTCAGCCGTGCGTTCTTCGTTGTGCAGTATCCTCCGCCGTTCGCCATTCTCGATAGCGCTTTTTATTGCAAACTGCAACTGCTCAGGTGTAATTTGAGCATGAACCAAATAATCTTCGGCGCCTTCTTTGATTGCTTTCACTGCCAGTGCAATATTATCACCATCAATAATTATTACAGGAGGACAGCTTTCTTCTAGTTGTGCTTTAAGCGTCGTTAAAATTTCTAATCCATCTCCATCGCTAAGATTAGATTTTAACAGAATTGCGTCAAGTGTACTTCGGTCGCTTCCAGTTACCATAGTACGACACAGCGTTAATGCATCCTTTGTCGATTTTGCTTCCAAGAGCGTATAAGCGATATCTGAATCGGTCGTTAGATAGCACCGATACATTTCCTGATTATCTTGCGAATCATCAACAATGAGGATTGTATAGTGGCGTTGTGTCAGCATAAATGCTCTTAGTCTGACCTCGGGTAAATTAATTATTAATGTACTACATAAATTGGAAGCGTTTGGCTAATTTCTGTAAAAGTGTGTTAGTTTCAGACGTTCGATGACAAAACCGAGAAGCAAAATGCATTAATTAAGCGAGTCATTGGCGCCTTATAGCTGTCAATCTAAAAATAATTTCTATAGAATTTCTGGGACGCTCCGGGATGCTCATCCCACAAGAGATACATGTTCATCTCACTCTTTGATATAAGTCCTACTAGTCTATATCGCTAATTTTAAGAGGTTGTGGCACAAAGTCCCAGATGTGTCTTAATGGTTAACTTACCACAGAGACACAGAGTACACAAAGAGAGGAGAGTAAGAGAATATCAACTTCTCAAAATTAATTAAAAAAAAAATCTGGCTTGGTACCAGGATATATTAAAATTAAATTTTTAAAGATATTTTTTACCAGTCACTCATAAGTATTTCAGTAAAAGTAGTCAAACCATGACCTTTGCCTCTAGCTTTTATCCCTTTTTTCTTCTCATTGCTTTGAAGTTGAGTGAAAAAATCACTTTAGGAATTTATATTGCCTTTATCGCTGACCAGTCTTTAGAGGCGCCATTAAGAGCTTTTCCGTCTAATCAGCACAATTTACTTAGTGTCATTCAAAGTTGGATTGACGAAATTGAATAAGTAATGAATAAGCAGAGTTTGATTACTGCAAAGTCTGCTTACGATTCGAGAGTTAGCTAGAAGATATCTGATAATGATATATCTATAGATAATACAATAGTTAAAATAATAACAAAAATGAAGTTTAATACAAAGCTTTTAATTTCAGTTATTGGAATACTTATTCTATGTCATCAATCTCCTGTCTTCAAATTTACGGATTAGATTTTATTTACCTGTCAAGGCGAATGTATTATTTAGTACTAAATTGATAGCAGAAGATACTCTTTCGCTTCAATAATGAAGACTATGCTATGATGATATTACGTATGCTAAGTAATCACACATGGTAATGACATCAGGTAGTGGGCAAGCAATTGCATCGTGGCTTTCTGTACTGGCGCCGCATGGTCTCGGTTATCGTATTAAGCTGCTTTCACAATTACTAACGCGGAAGTTTACCGAAAAGTTGGAGCCGTATGGGCTTACTCCTTTTCACTGGTTAGTTTTATGTTGTTTATGGCAAGAGGATGGTTTGCCGACTTCTAGTATTGGTGATAAGTTACAGCAGGTCGGTGGGACTTTAACTGGTGTACTCGACCGGATGGAGGAGCGCGGTTTAGTGCGACGCGAACGTGACCCAAAAGACCGTCGCATTTGGCGCATTTGGCTAACCGACGCTGGACGCGAGTTTGAGACGATTTTACCTCCCCTTGGAGTCGAACTGCGCGAACAAGTCATGCAAGGTATTTCTCCATCGGAGCGCGAAATGTTTTCCCAAATCCTCAATAAAGCTATAGCTAATCTATCTTAGTGTGGTTGTGCGTAAATCCATTGACTGCTGTTAAACCGAAATGTATATACGGTAACTTCTACTAATTGGGTGATGTAAACCCTATAAGTCTTTTGTAAAAATATTACGTATACGAAATGAATTGACGTATATTTGTTTTTAGATAAATTAAAATGTATTTAGTGTAATAAATGCTGAGTAATGAGTGCTGAGTGGAGGAAATAACTTATAACTCCTAACTCCCAACTCCTAACTCCCAACTCCCAACTCCCAACTCCTAACTCCTACCTCTTACTCAGCACTCAGCACTCAGCACTTTCAACTTAACTATGGTGCTATTACCAGCTTTTCGTTCACGTAACTACCGCTTATTTTTTACCGGACAAGGTATCTCGCTGATTGGGTCGTGGATGACTCAACTTGCGACTGTTTGGTTAGTTTATAGTCTGACTGATTCCCCTTTAATGCTGGGAGTCGTCGCATTTACAAGCCAGATACCTAGTTTTTTTCTATCACCTTTTGGTGGTGTATTTGCTGATAGATTTTCTCGTCACAAAACTTTAATTGGTACTCAAGTTTTAGCAATGTTGCAGTCGCTAGCATTAGCTGCACTAGCATTGACGGGAGCAATTCAAATTTGGCAAATAATTGCTTTGAGCTTGGTTCAAGGTTTTATTAATGCTTTTGATGCTCCCGCACGTCAAGCGTTTGTACCCGAATTAATTGAAAAGCGGGAAGATTTAGCAAATGCTATTGCTGTTAATTCCACCATGTTCAACGGCGCCCGCTTGATAGGGCCTGCAATTGGTGGTTTAATATTGGCGCGCGTTGGTGCTGGTTATTGCTTTTTGATAGATGGTGTTAGCTACATTGCTGTGATTATTGGGTTACTGGCAATGCGAATTCAAGAAAAACGGATTCCCAAATCTGATGTTAGCCCAATACAAAGAATCAAAGAAGGTTTTATTTACGCCTTTGGTTTTCCACCTATTCGGACTATATTATTACATGCTGCCATAATTAGTTTATTTGGTATTCAATATACCGTGCTTGTACCTATTTATGCTGAGAAAATTCTTGGAGGTGGCGCCGAAACTCTAGGCTTTTTAATGGCTGCATCGGGAATAGGCGCCTTAGCAGGTGGTATATATTTAGCTACAAGAAAAACCGTAGCTGGACTAGGTAAAGTAATTGTTTTAGCAGCAAGTATTCTTGGACTAGGACTAATAGCATTTTCTATTTCTCGCCATTTACCGCTATCATTGCTCACAATGTTATTCGTTGGACTCGGCACAATTTTACAAGTTGCCTCTAGTAATACGGTACTACAAACAATTGTAGATGAAGACAAGCGGGGTCGAGTCATGAGTTTATTTACAATGTCCTTTTTAGGAATGACACCATTTGGTAACTTATTAGGAGGAGCATTAGCAGAACGAATTGGGGCGCCGACTACATTGGTTATCGACGGTATTATTTGTATTATAGCCTCAATATTCTTAGCCAAACAGTTACCATCACTCAGGCGCCTAGTCATCCCTATCTACGAAAAAAAAGGAATTATCAAAACAATGTAGAGACGCGATTAATCGCGTCTCATAAAAAGGAGTCCTTCAGTGGCAAACATGAGTGTGGCAAGCAAACCTAATTCCCCTTCCGAAGTACCCCTACGAACCTGGATAGGTGTCTTAGCGAGCATGTTGGGAGCATTCATGGCAGTACTCGATATCCAAATTACCTACGCATCCCTACAAGAAATACAAGCTAGTTTAGGAGCATCATTAGACGAACATTCTTGGATTTCCACATCATATTTAGTTGCCGCAATTGTTGTTATTCCTTTAACTGGGTGGTTATCGCGCATTTTTACATTGCGAAGATATTTATTAGTTAACACAGCTTTATTTATACTATTCTCTGTATGCTGTGCTTTTGCGTGGGATTTAAATTCAATGATATTATTCCGCGCTTTGCAGGGTCTTACCGGAGGTGTGTTAATACCTAGTGCCATGACAGTTGTACTAACTACTTTACCAGCTTCTAAGCAATCTGTTGGATTAGCAGCATTCGGGATAACAGCCGTATTTGCACCTTCAATTAGTCCAGCTTTAGGAGGTTGGTTAACTGAAAATCTGAGTTGGCACTGTAGTTTTTATATTAATATCTTTCCTGGCGCCTTAATGCTTGCTGGGGTTTGGTATGGAATTTATCAGCAAAAACCTCAGTATGAATTATTAAAACAAGGTGACTGGTTTGGAATTGCTTCAATGGCAATTGGTTTAGGTTGTTTACAAATTGTTTTAGAAGAAGGTAGTCGTAAAGATTGGTTTAGTTCGCAGTTGATTGTATATTTAACAATAGTTGCTGTTATATTCTTAGCATTATTTTTTGTCATTGAGTTAACGCGCAAACAACCATTTATTAACCTGCGATTATTGAAGAATAGAAACTTTGGTTTAGCAAGTATCGTTAATCTTTTTCTTGGCGTTGGCTTATACGGTTCTATATATATATTATCTTTATATCTTGCTCAAATCCAGAAATATAATGCTCTACAAATCGGTCAAGTCTTAATTTGGGCAGGTGTACCACAATTATTTATTATTCCATTTCTTCCCAAACTCATGCAGCGTATCGATGTACGCTTTATGGTTGCGCTTGGAGTTGCTTTATTTTCAGTCAGCGCTTTTATGAACGCGCGCTTAACTTATCAAACAGGGTACGAGCAATTAATCTGGTTACAGATAGTTAGAGCAATGGGACAACCATTAATTATAGTACCATTAACTTCAATTGCCACAGCAGGTTTAACCCCAAAAGATGCAGGTTCTGCGAGTGGTTTATTTAATATGATGCGTAACTTAGGTGGTTCAATTGGAATTGCCGCATTAGCAACTTTATTAACAACCCGCGAACAATTTCATTCAAATAGACTTAGTGATTCTATCTCATTATATGATTCACAAACCCAAGAAAGAATCAATCAACTTACACAATATTTTACTAGTCGCGGCGCCGATTTAAGTACAGCCCAAGACCAAGCAATCAAAGCCATCGACAATCTAGTTCGTCGCGAAGCGTTTGTAATGGCTTTCAATGACTGCTTCTATTTTATTGGTATCGCTTTATTAGTTAGCGGTATTGCTATTTTATTCTTTAAAAAAGTTAAAGCAACAGGTGGCGCCGTCGCACATTAAATCACAATGTGGAATAATAATGTGGAACAGGCATACGAACTGTTTTATAAATATAAAGTAAAATTTGCAATTAAGATTAGAATAATAAAAACTAGTTTATATACACTACCTATGGCAACCCAACTTCGTGAAGCCAAATCTTCAACTGGACTGGTAATAACTTGGGAAGCGTTGCCCGACGATTATCAGTTGGAGGATGAACCAGTGGAGAGTACAGGTCACCCACTTGTGGCTGGTGCCTTACGTGAGAGTTTAGAAATTTATGGTTTAATTTTAGCACAGATGCTAATAGCCTCTAACTTTGCTTTGTGTGCAAATGTAAACGGGCAACTAGTTATAAAGGCGCCTGACTGGCTATACGTTCCATCAGTTAACGAGATTCTAAGCGACCGCAAAAGCTACACACCTAACTTGGAAGGTGATGTTCCTGCGATTGTAATGGAATTTTTATCAGACAAAGATGACGAACAATATTCTTTTAAACGAACTCACCCACCAGGTAAATGGTTCTTTTACGAACAAATTTTACAAGTCCCTATTTATGTGATTTTTGACCAAGATGGGGGTTTGTTAGAATTTTACCAACTTGAAAATGGACACTATGAGCTAAAACAACCCGATGAAAATGGGCGCCATTGGATTGACTCATTAAATCTATTTTTGGGAACTTGGCAAGGAACAAAAGAACAGAGAACAGGTTACTGGTTACGCTGGTGGGACGCAGACGGTAATTTATTACTGTGGGCTGTTGAACGAGTTGAACTCGAAAATCAGCGTGCTGAACAAGAACGTTTACGTGCCGAACAAGAAAGCCAACGTGCCGAACAGGAACGTTTACGTGCTGAACAAGAAAGCCAGCGTGCCGAACAGGAACGTTTACGTGCCGAACAGGAACGTCAGCAAAAAGAACGACTGATGGCTTATTTGTTATCTCAAGGCATTGACCCCAATAATTTGCCCCCTGAATAACATATTTAGGAAGGAAATCATTGATATCTTGAAAAAGACTCAATGAAGCCTACTCCATACCGCAAGGTTGGTGTAGGAGATGTCACTAGTAGTTCATGTCATTAAATTTGCTTGGTTGACAGTAAAAAGGGGGTTGTATGATATACATCCCCTTATAAGGTGCAATATTAAAGTAATATTTATTACGGAGAGTGTGGTTGAATTTGATACTATTATCTACAGCGTGCGCCTGGTAATTACGGAAACAATCAAAAGTATCTAAATGAGTTGGAGAGTTTGTTGTAATATTTTATGAGTATATTGTTTATGTAAGATTACAATGACGCTAAAAATTATTGATAACTTTGACAGCAGCTTTTCATTAGAACCAGATGCAAAGCTAGTATTATTTGAACTACTAAAAAATGAAAGCTTTTTGAGTCAAATATCTAGTGCAATTGCAGATAAATTAAATGGCAATCGCGTCGAATTTACAGAACTATTATTCCAACCAGTTCCCTATACCACAGCTACACCCAAGGGAATGCCTGCGGAATTTGAAAAGTATCATAATTCTGATAATCATTTTATTATTAATGTGCCACCCAATTTTATGTTCAAGGCAAAAATATCTAAGCCTAGCCGTCTTTGTGCTATATATCGAGTAAATACTTAGACTTAGTGGGTGTTTAATTGAACTCTCATTATTTGAGGCGGGCAAGGATGCCCACCCCACAAGACAACCAATCAAGCTGCTGTTGCATGAAGTAAGGCAGGCGCCAGCACTTCGTCAATTTTTCGCAACACATCATCGTTCAACTTTACACCTGATGCAACCGCGTTATCTGCAACTTGTTCAGGACGACTGGCGCCAATAATAGCACAAGATACGCGCGAATCTCTTAACACCCATGCCAAAGCAAGTTGAGCCATCGAAATATTTAAACCCTGAGCAATTGGCTTAAGACTTTGAACTGCACTAAGTACGCGCTCACTAGTAATATCACCCATAAAAGCATTCATTTGGCTATTTGCCGCGCGGGAATCTTGAGGTGGAACTTCTCCTGGTTTATATTTTCCGGTGAGAACACCTTGAGCAAGTGGAGACCAAACTATTTGACCAATACCATTCGCTGCACATAATGGAAATACTTCAGCTTCAGGTTTGCGCCATAACATTGAGTACTGCGGTTGACTTGATACAAATCGCTCCACATTATTCATATTCAATGCCGCTTGAATCTGTGACGGATTCCACTCACTAAACCCAATGTAGCGAGCTTTACCTTGTCTTACAACATTGGTCAACGCTTCCATTGTTTCTTCTAACGGGGTATTTGCGTCATAGCGATGACACTGATACAAATCTACGTAATCTGTGCGTAATCTTTGTAATGATGCATCGATTTGTTTATGTATTTGGGCGCCAGATAATCCTTGGTCAGTAGGAGACATGGGGAAATATACTTTAGTGGCTAGTACATAGGATTTGCGGTCAATACCCTGTAAAACTTCACCCAAAAATGATTCTGCGGCGCCTCGACCGTATACATTAGCAGTATCAATAAAATTAATACCAACATCAAAGGCTTTGTGAATGCAAGCTTCTGCCTGTTGCCGCTCAACACCACCCCCATAAGTCAACCATGACCCTAAACTGATTTCCGAAACATTAAGATCACTATTACCAAGTCGTCTATACTGCATAATACTTTTCTACTTAATTTATTGTTCTACTAATGATGAAGCTTGATTCCAACTACCAGAAAAAACAAACTCATGAATGGGATACTGACTGTTAGCTGATTTATCAATTTTTGTATCATTAGATTTTAGCATAATTTCAGTATCAAAAAGATTATTCGACTGCTACTTCTTTTGGTTTTAAGGATAAATGATATTTACTTGCTCTATCTAAAGGTATATAAAATTAGATTTTTTTAATATTGACTCAGTTTTATTCGCTAGGGTTAAAATATTTTGTAAAGTTTACAATGTTTTACAATTTACATATAAATTATCTTTATTAGCCATTATTTAGTTTTGTAACTAAAATCTGAAACTCTCGCTACGTAAGGCTTACAGAATTTAGATGCGTTTGCCCTGACTACGTTATCGTTTTCCTCTTAGTCCTAACACTAATTTTTACCTCGCTGGAACAGGTAATGGTTTTGTTGACCTTGATGCTTCAGCTCAATTAAATCCCAACTTTGATAGTGGAGCGGTATCACTTTTTGCCCTACGTAACCCCATTGACAATTACAGTGGTGGCGCCAGCGCCGGATTAAGGCACGTGTTTAATGATAATCTGGAACTGAATTGGGGCTATTTGAGTTTAGGAAACAATGCTGGAAAACCGACACCCAAGCACGGTTTATTTAACGGTGTTTATGCTGCTTTGGCTCAAGTAATTATTAGTCCGAGCGATAATTCTAGAATTGGTTTGACGTATATCAATAGCTATAGTCCTTCTTACTATACTGAGGGTGAAGATTTAGAAGAAGCTTTAAATCCTGATTTCATACCCTTTGGTACAAGTACTGGCAATAATCTTTCCAAGACTAACTTCGACAGACCATCAATTTACTTTTTGGCGCTATAATTAACACATTGAATAAAAAGCAATTTACTTATGGTGCCCGTCTCCAACTCGTGGATAATACTTTTGTACTAAAATAGTTATAATATCATCTTAGTAATTTGGGTGCTGAAGCGGAAACCAGACTGTACAGCACACAGCATATTGAGGCATTTAGTGACGAGGAAAGGAAAATAAGAAAAGTGCATGAACAACCACGCTCGCCACAAATTAGACAGCGATAAAACTAAAGAAGAACTCCTTGCTGAATTACAAGCTTTGAGAGTGGAAGTGAATTGTTTACGGCAAAATCATCATATTACTCAAGTGAACCAAGCTGAAATTGCTCTCCAACAGCAATTTGAACAACAGCGCTTGGTAATAAAAATGCAAGAGCGCATTCAAAAATCACTTTTATTAAACGATATTCTTAACACCACGGTAGAAGAGGTACGGCAATTTCTTCAAACTGATCGTGTAATAATTTTTGAGTTTAATCAAAACTGCAATGGAACTGTTGTTGTAGAATCTGTAGCACCACAGTGGAAATCTATATTAGATAAGCAAATTCATGACTCTTGTTTTGGCGCCAATGTCGAAGCTTTTAAACAGGGTTTCGTTGCAGCAAAATCTGATATTTATACTGCTAATATTGACTTTTGTCACCTAGAGTTACTAGCTAACTTTCAAGTCCGTGCAAATCTTGTAGTTCCAATTTTACAAGCTGATAATTTATGGGGATTACTAATTGCTCACCACTGCACGGCGCCGAGATTATGGCAAAATACAGAAATCGAATTATTGCAACAGCTAGCCACACAAGTCGGAATTGCAATTCAACAATCTAATTTGTTTCAACAAGTACAAATTGACTTAATAGAGCGTAAGCGAACTGAAAATGTCTTGCGGCAAAGAGAAGAACAACTAAAACAAGCAAAAGCAGAACTTGAACAACGTGTAGCACAACGAACCGCTGAATTAACTGTCAAAGAAAAAATATTGAGCGATTTTTTAAACGCAGCAGCAGCAGCTGGTATTGGTATAGGCATTCACGACCATCATAAACGTTTTTTAGCAGTTAACCACGCTTTAGCTGATATTAACGGCGCCGCGATTAATGAACATTTAGGTAAAACGATATACGATGTCTTACCATCAATGTTAGCATCTAATGTGGATTCACTTTTTGACCAAGTAATAACAACAGGGCAACCAATATTGAACTTAGAAGTTAAAGGTGAAACTGCTAGTCAACCTGGTATACCACGAGATTGGTTAATCAACTTTTTTCCCACATTTTTAGAAGATGGTTCTGTTAGCGGACTTGGAACCGTTGTGTTTGAAATTACCGAACGTAAACGCGCAGAAAATCTTCTCTATCAACGTCAACAAGAATTTATTGCCTTGGTTGAAAATGCTCCAGATATAATTGCACGTTTTGATAAATATTTACGCTATCTCTATATAAACCCTGCCGTCGAAAAGGAACATGGTATTCCAGCACAGGCTATTATTGGTACAATTTATCGAGAGGAAATAAAAATTGTTGAAACTGATATTAGTATTGAGGCTGAGTTACGCAAAACTTTTGCAACTGGCAAAGAAAGACGTCTTGAGTACCGCTATCAAAGTCCTCAAGGACAAAAATACTACCAGGCACGTTATGTTCCAGAATTTGGTCGCGATGGTAGCGTTGAATCTGTTCTCGTCGTTACTCAAGATATCACCGCAATTAAAAATATCCAAGAAGCATTACGTCATAGCGAACAAGAATTTCGGTCTTTAAGCGAAAGTTCTCCTGTTGGTATTTTTAGAACCAACGCAAATGGAGAATACACTTATACAAATCCACGTTATCACGATATTTGTGACTGTACTTTTGAAGAAACCTTGGGAAATGGTTGGTTAAACCTTTTACATCTAGAAGATAAAGCTGCTGTTATCGCGAAATGGACAAATGCTGTATCTAAGTATAAACATGTAAAGAGCGAAATTCGCTACGTCCGGAAAGATGGTTCTGTTCGCTACTGTCAAGTACAAGCTGCTCCTGTTTTTGATAGTCACGAAAAATTACTGGGACATGTTGGTACATTAGAAGACATTACCGAAAGTCGGGCAATAGCAATCATGAAAAACCAATTTATTTCTATTGTTAGCCATGAACTTCGCACACCATTAACTTCACTACGTGGTTCTTTGGAATTACTTAAAAGTGGCATTTACGACAAAAAGCCAGAAAAAGCTAAACGAATGTTACAAGTTGCCGCCGATAGTGCTGCGCGTTTAGTGCGACTTGTTAGTGATATCCTTGACTTAGAGCGCTTAGAATCTGGTAAATATGAACTAACTAAAGAACGCTGCAATGCCGCAACAATTATGCAGCAATCAGTAGAACTAATGCGGGGAGATGCCGAGCAAAACAATATTACCCTTAATGTTACTCCCCTAGAAGTTGAAGTTTACGCTGCCTGTGATGCCATCGTCCAAATCATAACAAACTTGTTAAGTAATGCTGTAAAATTTTCTGAACCCGGAACAACAGTTTGGGTCGATGCAAAACTGCAAGGAGAATATGTCCTCTTTTCAGTCAAAGACACAGGACGTGGCATTCCACCTGATAAACTAGAAACGATATTTGGACAGTTTCAACAAGTCGATGCATCAGATTCTCGTCAAAAGGGAGGAACTGGTTTGGGTTTAGCCATTTGCCGCAGTATTATCCAACAACATGGATGTCAAATTTGGGCAGAAAGTATTTTAGGTGAAGGCAGTACCTTTTATTTTACATTATCATTAGCTAAGGAAACGTGATATTACATAAGCCAAAAAGTATATAACAATACATTAATTTATGGTGCCAAAACGAGTTTTAGTAATTGACGACGAGGAGTTGATACAAGAAGTTATCCAAGCCAGTTTGGAAGACATCGTTGGTTGGGAAGTATTACTAGCAAGTTCAGGTGCTGAAGGGTTAACTGTTGCTGCTTCTCAATCTCCTGATGTAATTTTGCTTGATGTCTCAATGCCAATTATGGACGGAATTGAAACATTCAAAAAGTTACAGGATGATTCCGCTACACAAACAATTCCTGTGATTTTTTTAACTGCTAAGGTACAGCCTAGTGACAAAGCAATTTTTTCTCAGCTTGGTGTTGCAGGTGTGATTGCCAAACCCTTTGACCCAATGACTTTATACAAAGAAGTATCTGAGATTTTAGGGTGGAAATCATAGAAAAATAAATTATTGGCGCCTGGAATTACTACTACCTAAAGGAGCATATCCAAATGTCTTATTAAACTGACGACACCAAATAGCAACCGATTTAAAATCTGCTAACTTAACATTTTCGGGTATTGCGTAGCGCTGAACACCATTTGTTCTTTGTAAACGAGCAAGCTGCACATAATCTTTTTCTTTGATACCGTCGGGTACTGTTGCATTCCGATGCAAAATAACGTACAAATCTGGACCATTATCAGTTTTAAACTCTTCGTTAAATTCAACAAAGCGTTTTCCATTTTGATTCACAATACGTGCATTTCCTTGAGTTGGATGTTCTGCTGCTCTAAAACTTCCAATTGCCGCACTCGCAGTTTTTGATGTTGTTTCACTCGAAGGCGCCTTTTCTGTATCGGTCTGGTTAGTACTAACGGAAGTCGTACAACTTGCCATTAATACTGCAACGGCGCCAAGAATAGCCAATTTATATTTCATATTCCGCTTGATTTTGTCCCATAACTAAAATTTAAACCTTTTAGGAGATGACGGAACAAATATAAGTTGAGAATTTGCTTAAGTTTTATACTTCTAATTTCAGCTTAATCTCACCCAGTTCTAATAAAACCTTCAACTATATTGGTTATTGTTGGTAATGTGGTGGCTATTACCGTATAAACACTTAAACTATTTATGTGATTATTAATTATTATTAAGATGGATGTAATTTTATAAATTGCGTCAAACCCATTAATAGCAAAGTTTTGGGCAAAACATTTAAATCAAGACTTATAGCAAAATGTCAGTATCGCACTTAAAACCTAAATCTCGATGGACAAGCAGTAGGCAACTGCAAACAGCAACGCTAATGCTAGTTAGCACCTTGATAATTTCGGGGTTAGTGGTCGCTCTCTGGTTTGCTGGTGAACATCGCATTAGTCAAATATTTGAGCAAGTTAATAAATTACAGCAAAACCCACCAATGTGGTTAGAAGCACCAATGGTAACAGGTAAATATTTACTGGCGCCAACAATAGCATTATTTATAGGGGTGATAGCTGTAATGCGGGTTTCTCCACTACCACGCACCTGGTCACGACGTGTTGTAGTAGGTATTGTAATTATATTGACTTTGCGCTACGTCACTTGGCGCAGCTTGTCTACACTCAACCTAGCCAACCCCTTAAACGGTGTCTTTAGCTTAGGACTTTTTGTGTTAGAGATGCTAATGCTAGCTAGCAGCACGATTCAATTATTCTTAATGCTAAACGTTAAAGACCGCAAGCGTGCTGCCGATATAAAATCTCAAGCTGTTATTGATGGCAGCTTTGACCCAACTGTAGACATCTTTATTCCTACCTATTCAGAACCAACATTTATACTAAGACGTACTATTATTGGTTGCCAAGCTCTACATTATCCCAACAAGAAAATATATTTGCTTGATGATACACGGCGTCCAGAAATGGCAGAATTAGCAAAAGAGTTAAAGTGTAATTATATAACCCGACTCGATAACCTTCATGCTAAAGCTGGCAACTTAAACCACGCATTAACAAAAACGGAGGGTGAGTTAATAGTCATATTCGATGCAGACTTTATACCTACCACTAACTTTCTTACTCGTACCGTTGGCTTTTTCCAAGATAGTAACGTTGCACTCGTCCAAACACCGCAAAGCTTTTATAACGCAGACCCAATAGCTCGTAATCTCGGTCTAGAAAACATTTTAACTTCTGAAGAAGAAGTATTCTACCGACAAATTCAACCAATTCGCGATGGCGCAGATAGTGTAGTATGTGCAGGAACATCATTTGTAGTGCGTCGCAGTGCATTACTAGAAACAGGTGGTTTCGTTACAGAATCTTTGAGCGAAGATTATTTTACAGGTATTCGTCTCTCTGCAAATGGATACCGTTTAATTTACTTAGATGAAAAATTGAGTGCAGGTTTAGCAGCAGAAAACATTGCCGCTCATACTACACAAAGACTACGTTGGGCAAGAGGAACACTACAAGCATTTTTTATTACATCAAATCCACTAACGATTCCTGGACTTAGTTTAATTCAAAGACTCGCGCATTTAGAAGGATTACTGCATTGGTTTACTAGTATATCGCGGGTTTATTTTCTCATCATGCCTTTAATGTACTCATTTCTAGGTGTTATTCCCATCAAAGCCACTCTCCCAGAGTTAATGTTCTTTTTCTTACCTTATTATTTAGTAAATTTAGCAGTATTTGCTTGGTTAAATAATCATGCACGTTCTGCTTTACTCTCAGATATATATTCTTTAGTACTGTGTTTTCCCTTAGCACTGACAGTTATTCAGGTAATGCTAAATCCCTTTTCCAAAGGTTTTAAAGTTACACCCAAAGGAACAGTCAACAACAATTATACATTCAATTGGAAACTAGCTCTACCTTTAATCTGTCTATTTATTCTTACAGCCATCAGCTTGTGGCGAAACTTAGGCATGTCTATGATACAAGGAGTATGGGCGCCTGAAGTTGATAACACTGTCAAAGGAATTGGTTTAGGTTGGCTATGGAGTACATATAACCTAATTATGATTGGCATTGCCTTATTAATACTTCTAGATGCACCCAAACCAGATATTTACGAATGGTTTGATTTACGACGAGTCGTTAAATTAACCCTTGATGATAATCAAATATTATGGGGAGTAACAACAATTATTTCAGAAGCAGGCGCCGAAATAGCCCTTACGAAAACTCCCCTTGAGCTACTACCCAACTCCACATTACATCTAGAAATAGCAGAAGAAAACTTACAAATAGGCGCCGAAATCATCCAAACAGGAATTAATAACGAATACCATACTCTCAAAGTCAAATATACATCACTGAGCTTGACACAACATCGGCGCCTCGTCAAAATGTTATTTTGTCGTCCAGGACAATGGAAACGCAATAAAACACCAGGAGAACTTCAATCACTCTTACTAATATTCAGAATACTTCTAAAACCCCGCATCTTCTTTAATAAAAACCTAGAAGTCACCCCAATAGCACTCACCAAACTCTAACATCTCTTGTGGAACAGGCATCCTGCCTGTCTAATTATATTAAAATAAAGTTACAGTTCAACACATGAATTATGACATTTCGCTACCTTGAACTTAACACCTGGCGCCAATTTCAGCATGTAAAGCTAGATTTCCATGATAATCTAACAATCTTGACAGGGGCAAACGGTTCCGGCAAAACTACTATACTTAATATTCTTGGTTATCACTACAACTGGCACGTTAACTTTGTCAGTACTCCTCAACGCGATAAAGTCACTGGCATTATTCGCTACCTATCAGATGCTTTTGCACACAAAAATCAGCAATCGCTTACAACTCATAGTATAGGTCAAATTGCTTACACAAACGGAAGTGTCGCACAACTTCAGGTTCCTGCTGAAACAAATCAACAATACAGTATAAATATAACAAATCAGCAAACTATTTCAGGTCTGCATATTCCGTCACATCGACCCACATATTCTTATCAACCAGTTACTAGCATACCAACTCAGGTTAGAAATAAACAACAAAGTCAAATAACCAAAGAATCATTAATGTCGCTTGCTATATTTGGTACAGGTAATGATTATGTAAAATCAGATGAAAACGCACGGTTAGCTTTTAAAGGGTTCCAAGAAGTTCTTAAAAAAGTACTACCACCGAAACTAGGATTTAAACGCATATCAATTGAAGTTCCAGAGGTGCTATTAGAAACGGACTCTGGAAATTTTTCATTAGATGCAGTATCAGGAGGTGTTGCGTCAATTTTAGATATGGCATGGCGTATTTTTATGTACTCACCAGAGGGTAATAAATTTGTTTGCACAATAGACGAACCAGAAAATCATCTACATCCAGAATTACAGCAATCATTATTACCTAACTTAATCAATGCTTTTGCAAATGTACAGTTTATCATAGCTACGCACAATCCATTTATGATTAGTGCAGTATATGATTCTAATGTATATATTTTAGATTATAACCAAGAACATAAAGTAGAAAGCGAAAAGCTTGAAACAGTTGATAAAGCAGGTACTGCAAATGAAATATTAAGAGATGTTTTAGGTTTACCCTTTACTATACCTTTATGGGCAGAAGCAAAATTAAAATCAATTGTAAATAAATATGCCGAAAAGGGAGTAAGCGAAGAAACTATCGATGAATTAGAAGCAGAATTAGCTGCGGCAGGTTTAGAAAATATAATCGGTAACACCGCTAATTTAGGAAATGTATTCGATTCTTCAAATAACGAAATAGAGAATGATTAAGCTCGATAAACTACAACAGCCAGATATACTTGGTTAAGAGATTTTCTCGGAATCGATCCCCCCTGACCCCCCTTAATAAGGGGGGAATAAAGCAGCTTTTAGCCCCCCTTATTAAGGGGGGTTGGGGGGATTCTTTCCTTAACCGAGCAGTATTGAAACAACATTAGAACATGTAAAATATAATACTTCAAATAAAAAAGAATTGTAGAGACAGCTTTGAGCAGGCGCCTCTACAATTACCATGTATTCGTTTTATACTTGTAGCCAGACAATCAAAAAACTTAAATGTATTCGTTTTGATTAACAGTTGCTGTGTAGGTATCCTTTTGTTCAGAAGAATCGCCGTCTTCGTTACCTTGGCTATCAGCTTCTGTTTCGGGATTTGAGTAAGCTGCGTTTTTAACAGAATCAACTGTATTATAAGCAGCAGTTTTAACAGTGTCAGTAGTATTTTTAACAGTATCATTAACGTTTACTACTGTATTTTTGACTTTATCTACAGAAGCGTTAACAGTGTTATTAACGTCTACCGCTGTATCCTTGATGATATCTCCAACATTTTTTGTTGTATCGCTAACACCAGTTGCCACAGTATTAACAGTTTCACCTATTGCTGCAACTGTTTGGTTAAAACCTTGTGCGGTGTTTCTAACAACGTTAGTTACACCTTGTATTGTTTGACTCAGCTTTTCACCAATTCCTTTTATTGCTAATGTACCAGCAATTGCACCTACTCCGGCGCCAATTAAGCTTCCAATAATAACTTTCGATAACTCATTACTACGTGCATTATTTGCTGTGTCAGTCTCTCCATTCAAGATGTAGGTATTAGAGAGTGTATTTTGTGTTGGTATATTTTGTCTTTCTGGAGGTAATAATGGTTGATTGCTATTCATAACAAGCTCCTCATAAAAAATTATTTTCTTACTCTTGTCTATGCTCTTGTGGAACGGGCATCCTGCCCGTCCAACAAACTAAAATACAGGGTGACTCAAGCCACCCCATATTAAATTCACTTATTCAAAAGCACTACCAGTACGGTTGATTTCTTCTTCTAATGAATCCATATCAATAGAAGCAGAAGCTCTGCGCGCTTCGAGGTCTGAAGTTGGACTTACATAAATAGAGGCAGAACTTGTATCGCTCATTGGACTGCTCATACTGCTTGTTGATTGACCAGCAGTATAACCACTACTGTATTGACTACCTGAAGACTGTTGGGGTTTCTGCGTTTCATACTTAAATGTATCAGTTGCATATTGCACCGACTGATTCAAGTTTTCAGCAGTACTCTGTACATTGTCAGCTCCAGATTTAACTGCTTGGTTAAGACCATCTGCTGTATTTTGCACAGCGTCAGCTCCAGATTTAACTGCTTGGCTAAGACTATCTGCTGTGCCTTGTACAACATCAGCTCCAGCTTTTACTACTTGACCTACACCTTGACTTACACCTTGTGCTGTACTCTGTACTGCATCCATCGTGCCAGCTGCTACTTGTGAAGCGCTATCAGCAACACCTTTTGCTGTATCTACTGCACCACCAACAACTGCTTGGGTTGTACCCTCAGCTAAACTTTGTGCTGCTTGTCCTAAACCTTGACCAGTTTGCACTAAACCAGAACCAATGGTTTTAGCTGCTTCACCAATACCCTTAGCTGCGTGCCCAAAACCTTGAGCAATTCTTTTGCCAGCAAATGCAGCAGCTAAAGACCCTAAAGTACCACCAATAAGTCCACCTAACAATATTCTGCTTAATCCATTATCTTTGTCTTGTCCTGATGTAGCATTCGCTCCCATACTGCCTGAACCAGAATTACCACCTGACTGTTGATTCGACTGACCAGATGATTGGTTGTATTGCTGACTATATGGTTGATTAGGTTGATTAGATTGATTAGGTTGATTAGATTGACTATATTGCTGATTATTATATTGTTGACCGTATCCGCTGCGGCCTTCATAGCCCTGTCTACCTATATCACTGATATTGGCATCGGCGCCTGTTCGACTCTGATAATACTGATTATCACGTTGCTCATTGTTTCGTATGTTATCAACCATATTCTTCGACTCCTTGTAAAGGCAAAATGTGTTTCGATAATGCTAATTTAGCGATTTAAAACAGTATATTAACCTTTCTGTAGACAGAGTATATTATTTTTTTATCTACATCTATAGCGGTAGCATTTAATCAAATTTAACCGCTATCTTCATCGATGATAGCTACTAACACATATTCATACTTTTATTTGAATAAATTATTAATTTTTACATTAAAATTTGTTTAATTAATGTCTTCTTAACCTTCTGTGAATACGACAAAAAACCTCCCTATCGAGAGGTTAATTAGAAACTGTTAACTATAAAGAAACCCGACTTCTAGTGCAAATCTTCATTTTTACACCAAGTCTCGCTGAAGAAACCGGGTTTCTCGGAGTAATTAATAACATTTTCTTACCTAATATCTTGCACCCCTATCTTGCTCCCGAAAATCGCAGCTTGTTAACCAAGTTTTCCTTTATTTTAGGCAAAAAGCTTATCGTTACGTAGCACTGCCCACCTTACTTTGCTATATCAACTAATCTTATCTTGAGTTTCATACGCATACATTTCTGTTAATTTTGACACATTGATTATATCAGCATCACGGTACTTGGTATCAAAATCACTAATTTTATGAGGCGCCATACTGATTTGATTCCCTCCGCCTATCTTCACCTCCTAAGTTAAGAACTAAAACCCTTATAATCATCTTTCTTTAGGATGAGTTAGATTAATATTTAGATTGCTTTCAGCGAGTAATAATTATGTATGTAAGGTCTGCTCAAATGCTTGTAGAGTAAGAGTTATGGACAATATTAAAACATTTGTATAGTTTCCATGTGACTACTTACTTGCACAAATTAAAAATGTGACTATATTCTTGCGTTAAATGTAGGTTAGTAGCTCCAAAAACGAAAACAGAAGCGAATGGCTTATAGTTGCCATAAAACTTATAAATCTAAATCAGAAATACATTACCTTACCTTCGTCAGATTTTTTTCTCATCAGCAAATTATATTGTTTATACAAGTAATACATATAAACTTAACTACGGAGAAACAATTGCAAACCTCGAAACTACTACGGGATATATTACAACGTCACTCAGCAGAACGTATATACTTAAGAGATTTAATTTCTGGGATGAAAGAACGTTCGTTTGCCGGATTATTAATGATTTGTGCATTACCAGAAGCTCTACCATTACCTGTTGCCGGAGTTTCAGCAATTATTGGTATACCGTTAATGATAGTTTCTCTTCAGTTGCTTTTGGGTTTTCGCAAACCTTGGTTGCCAAGTTGGATAGCTAACCGTTCGTTAAAGCGTAAAGATGTTGAAAAGCTTTTCAACAAAATTTTGTCAATTCTTGAAAAATACGAAAGTGTAATTCGTCCACGTTGGAAATTTGTAACTCACCCAAACGCACAACGTTTGCTCGGACTATTACTTCTCATACTGGCTTTTATTATTGCGCTTCCCATTCCTTTCGGGAATATGCTCCCTGCGATTATTATCATTATCATTAGTTTGGGTTTAATTGAGCAAGATGGTATTGTGATAGCTTTCGGTGCGTGTTTATCTTGTATACTCTTCGCTTTTGTCGCATATGCACTACTTACTTTAAGTCAGTTTATCCCAAAATTAAATAGTGGGTTCTTCGCTCGGTAAAAATAATTCTTTCGATATATGAAACGTAAAAATTTAAGTTAGATAATTATAAGTATATATCAAGAAATTATATACAGTCCCGTCAAATTATTAATACTTGTTAAAAAATACGATGAAATTAATAGAAATAATACGTTATAAATGGAACTCCTTTAAAAAGGCATTAAAAACTTCGGCGCCAAGCGAAAAACCCCAGCAATATAAAAAAGCCTCTTTATTTCCTAATGGTAAAGCAAACAAGGCAGCATTGTCACTGGTCATGCGCGGTGTTGCCGAAGTCTTATCACAAAAAATGAACCTACCCTGGAAAGTTGAAGCCAGTAATAATACTTTGAGTTACGAACAAATTAATAGTAGCAAAGGAAAAATTTGTTATTACATCACCGATAACCCAGAAACGCCGCAACCAGATACTTTAGTTGAAGAAACTGCTCTTAACGTTATCGACCAATTCGACCCTAGAGCTTGCGCTATTCATTTAATATACTGTGCCCTTGCTGCAAACCTTGACAAACCTTGGGAACAGACTTTTGTCATTGACGACAAACAGCTACTTGAGTATACAGGACTCGTCAGGCGCCGCGACTTGTGCAAACACGAACAATTGAGCATTTTATATGAACTATTACGTCAACCAGCCCAGATATTAGCTCGTATAGTTTGGCCTAAGCAAGGAAAAGTCGGAGCATTTACAGTTGCAGATTTAAAAATCTGGGATATCACTGTATTAAGAGACTACCAAACCGATAAAGCTGGTAATACTAAGTTAGTTGGTTTAAAAGTAATTGGTAAAGCAGGCGCCTGGGCAAAATACTTTCTCAACAAATCAGAATATCATTACAGTACAGGTGTAATCACCAAAAAAACCGTCCAAAAACTATTTAGCATCGGCAAGCAAAATATTGGCGCCGCAAGAATGTTAGTATGGCTAACCTTCCAAGTACAACCAGGTAAACAAGACAGTGTAATGGGCAAAACCCTAATGGAAATAGCTTATGGCGCCGAAAAAGTATCAATGGTCGAACAAGACAGACAACTTAGACGCTCCTTAGCAGATGACTTTGAAACAGATTTAAAAGTAGTCAAAGATGCAGGTTGGCATGTGGAAGTTAACCAAGGAACAGTCTGGCTAAAAAGTGAACACCCCACTAAAAGACCTATTGGTTATTGGAACGACTTATTAAATACAACATTGCGTATTCAATTACCAACCGACGCACAGGAGTATTTAGCCTTACCAGAAAATCAACATATAGTAAATAATAACGAAGATACTCTCAAACCACCAACAGCAAATGCTATTAGAGAAGCAAGAAAAGCCAAAGGTTGGTCAAGAGCATCTTTTGCTACTAGGATGGGAAAAAGTATATCTTGGGTTGATGCTATAGAGACAGGTCATCGTCAAGTTTCTAAAAAAGACTTACCCAAAATAATTGATGAACTTGAATTAGAATAATTTGGCAAAGAATTGATCCCCCCTAACCCCCCTTAATAAGGGGGGGACAAGAAAGTAAACAAACAATTCTTAGCCCTATATGTAAACAAACAATTCTTAGCCCCCCTTATTAAGGGGGGTTGGGGGGATCAAAATTAGTTCCTAATTTATACAGCGAATAAAACCTATCCGAATAAACACGATTCATTCTCGACTTATATACCGTTTCTATATCACGTTGCAACTGACTAGATGGATTTAACACATAGACATTTGAGGATAAATTTGCTACCCTCGGCGCCGAATTTTCTCTAACTAATAATAATCTTACTTCTGAATCCAGCAAATAACTCAAAGAAAAAACGTTACCATAATTAATTCCAGCATCATCGCTAATTAAAACCGAGCGTGATTGATTAATAATTCGAGCAACTTCAGGGTTCCCATAACTAACAACTTTATTCCACCAAGTATCAGCTTGAGAATTAACGGCAATTGAAATAATGCCAAGCGTTAGTATTGCTACCGTCACTCTACACCAAATTTGGCGCCGTGAAAAAATACCGTCATTAACTTGATAGCACAAAAAGTAAGCAACAGCAATAATTATTCCCAAATATGAAGGTATCAAATATCGCTCAGAAACTGACCGCATTCCACCCAAAATCAAATCAGGTATTACTAACGGTAACGCTGGAATAAAAATTAGAGTTACAACAAACAACCATACTTTTATATTTGTTCTGACATATAAAAAGTAGACCGCATAGCTAACAAAACCCAAAACGAACAGCGCAGCTAAGTATTGAAAAATATTATCTAAATTCCAATTAAAGTCAAAAAAAATGCGCGTAATTTGCAATAACCAAGATTGAAATAAATTTGCTACAGGAATTGGCGCCTGTGTCCATTCAGTAGTAATATTAAATCTATACAAATTAGTCACTACAATAATCAACCAAGGACTAGCAAACAAAAAACTAACCAACATAGCTGTACAAAAAGCTTCTACAGTCTTTGTCCATTTAAATTTAGCTGTAGTAATTACATAAACAGCATGAGCAATTGCGACAAACCCACTCAGTAAAAATGTGTACATGCTTAATGCCAAACTCAGTGCGTATATACCCCAATTAAAAACAGGATATTTTATATCTTGCGATTCTTCAACTTTTATCGCCCGTAATAAACAACCACTCGATAATAAAATAGTTACAGCCCAAAGAATATATTCACGCGCTTCACTAGAATAAACAAATAACACTGGCGAACATAAAGTTAATGCTACAGCAAAATAAGGCGCCCCTAATGGAACTCTAAACAATAAATAACACAACCAATACATAGAAGGAATTAACAATAAACTAATAACAGCAGATAAACATCTAATAGCTGTCACCGAGTTACCAAAAATAGCCACCCAAAGCCGCGCCAATATATAATAAAGCGGTGGATGCTGAGGGTCTTCAATCGCCAAAGAGTTAATAGTATCAATCAAACCTCTATCATCATTAACACCTTGAAATTTAGCTAAACTATCACTCGTAATTACACGACCATTAAACACTTCCCGCTTGACTTCACTTGCTGTATATCCCGATACTCGCAGCATTGTAAAAGTTTCATCATGCCAAAAAACTTTACCGTCTAGGTTAACGAAGCGAAAACACACTCCTAGCAGTAAAACCACAACAATAAAATACCGTAACCAATTAGGAGCAATTCGGAGATGCTTCATAAACCTTTATATAGCAATCGCAGTTCACATATGAATTTAGCAAAGTTCACATGGTTCTCGAAGCTTGCTACAATAAATTAGCATATCCCTTGCTTGTTACCAGCCGTTATGACTCGTGAAATAGTATTACCATCTTGGTGCAGTGATGCGGATTTAATGGAAATGAGCGCACAAAATCCAGAGATGCGCTTTGAACGTAATGCTGACGGAACTCTAGAAACTATGTCTCCTACAGGTGGATTTTCTGGCAACAGAGAATTAAAAGCTGGTGCATCATTATTAAATTGGGTGGAAAGTCAAGGACTGGGTGAGGTATTTGGACTTAGTACTGGTTTTAGACTCAAAAACAAAGCAATACGCTCTCCTGATGCTGCGTTTGTCTCTGCGGAACGTTTACCCCAAGACTGGGAAACTAGAGAAGACCAATTTCTTGATTTGGCGCCAGATTTTATCATTGAAATCCGTTCTAGCACCGACAGTCTGGAAAAACTTAAGCGAAAAATGCAAGGTTTTACAGTCGTCAAGTTTTATTCAACAAGCAACCGCTCTTGGTACTTTACATTATGCGGCGCCTGAGCAATTTAGAGGGTCTGTTTTTCAAAATAGTGATTTATATAGCTTGGGTGTTACCTGTATTAGCTTAATTACGGGTGTATTCTCTGTTGAAAAACTTTATGATGGCGCCAGTTCCAGTTGGTGTTGGCGTAACTTTGTACCTGTTACTAATACTATCAGCGATGAATTAGGACAAATTTTAGATAAATTACTACAATTTCAGCCAATACATCGGTATTCGTCAGCACAAGAAGTTCTGCAAGCACTTTCGTTGTTACCACCTATTAGTACACAGATACCGCCAACGCTACATCTAGACACATTGATTCCAGTTACAGTTCTAAGTAGTGCGAGTCAAACTTCTAAAATAGAAATATATTATATTAAACTTGAACTTTTACTTAAATCTCAGAAATGGAAAGAAGCTGACTTAGAAACTTGGAAATTACTATGCATGGCATTAAATAAACCTTTAGAAGTTAAGATAACAAGTAGCGAAATTAACTTGATTAACTGCGAATAATTACATAAAATAGACCAGCTTTGGGTAAAAGCAAGTAATGGTAAATTTGGCTTTAGCATTCAAAATCAAATATTAGAGAGTGTCGGAAAAGACTACGTACTATTTTGTCAACATGTACAATGGCAAAGCTACAACTCAACGTTGTTCCACCAAAGTCTCAAATTCAGCAACGAAGCTCCACCCGGACACTTCCCTTCGCGAATTTGGGCTTTCTGTGATAAATATTGGCGTTACCTGGACATAATTGCTTTAAAGTTAGCACAGTGCAGCGTCACTAGCATTTAGTAAGTTTTACTCAACAATTCTATTTAATATAATCATATGAATAAGGCTAAAACTTCATTAAAAGATACACAAGAAGCATTAGAAACCGCTAAATATTCTTACGAAGAAAACCTCCGCAAGTTACAAAGCATTGAGCAACAAGCACATGCAGCTCAAGCATCCGGAGATGATGCAAGTGCAAAAAAACTGATGATGCAGGCAATTGAAGTTGAGGAACATCTCTCAGTATTGGATGCTGATATCAAATATTTAGAGAGTCTTCTGAACGAGAAACCAAAGCCAAAGAATTTCAATATTATCTTACTATCGTTAATTCCACTCGCCCTAATATTATTTGCTGGCTATAGCTATTGGCATTTTACACAAAAGGCGCCGACCACCAATATAACTTGTTTACCATCTGGTACAAAGGTGCGAATCAATGGTTCCACCAGCATGGTACGCATCAACAAAATGCTCAAACAACTAATAGAGTCAAAGTGTCCTGGTTCGGTCATCGAAACTGCATCGAATGGTTCAGATGTGGGAATTCAACAAGTTACCGCAGGTCAAGTAGATATTGCTGCTGTTTCACGACCGTTAAACGCACAAGAACAAGCAAATGGGCTAGTTCCTAATTTTGTCAAGCGTGATGCAATCGCGGTTGTAGTTGGTAAACAAAATCCATTCCAGCAAGGATTAACAACTGCCCAAGTCGCGGACATCTTTAAAGGTAATATTACCAATTGGTCGGCAGTTGGTGGTAATAATAGCACCATCCAAGTTATAAACCGACCATCTGTTAGTGGTACACATCACGCATTCGGTGAACTAGTTCTCAATAATGCCGAATTTGGTACGACACCTAATATAACTACATATCCAACCGACGAAACAACTCGCATCCTCAGAAAACTCCAAACAGATGGTATTAGCTATGGTAGCTATAGTCAAGTAAATCAACAGAGTGTACGAGTAGTCCCCATCAATGGTTTAATGCCAGACTCTGAAAAATATCCACTGCGGCGCCAGCTATTCTATATATATAAAGACCCGATGAGTCCTACTGTAAAAACCTTCATGGATTTTCTCAATTCACCCGAAGTCAAAAAAATCATCGACGAAAACTAGAAACCCGGTTTCTTTATCGATATCTTTTAATGAAAATAATGATTTTGCGCGAGAAACCGGGTTTCTTTGATATGCTGAAATGCAGTTTGAGTTAAAGTAAGCCACTGTGAGCAGAATCCGCGAACCAATTGCTAGCCTCCTTCTTTATCATGCCTTCAAATGGTCGGTTGTGGCGCCTATGCTTCACGTATACTTCCGGGGAATAATTCATGGCATTGAAAATGTGCCACAAGAAGGTCCCCTGGTAGTAGTTAGCAACCACGCAAGCAATTATGACCCTCCAATTGTGTCGAATTGTGTTCGCCGTCCTGTAGCATATATGGCAAAGAAAGAATTATTTGACATCCCTTTTTTAAGCAAGGCCATTCAGCTATACGGCGCCTATCCCGTCAGTCGTGGCAGCGCTGACACCAAAGCCATTCGTGCTGCGTTGGAATACCTAGAAAACGGTTGGGCTGTTGGCGTATTTTTACAAGGCACACGTACCGAAACTGGTAAAATAACTGACCCCAAACGCGGCGCCGCACTACTCGCAGCCAAAGGTAATGCTCCCATATTACCTGTATCCTTATGGGGTACACAAGAAATTGAGCAAAAAGGCGCCATCCCTCGTCCAGCAGGTGTAACAGTACGAATAGGTCAATTAATAGAGGCGCCGACCTCTGGTAGTAAAGAAGAACTAGAAGAAATCACAAAAAAATGCGCCGACGCAATTAATGCGCTACACGACTTAGGTCGGTAACACTTCTTACTCCTAGGGATGAACTTAAATACGCTCAAAGGAAGTACTCACGCACCCTTTAATTCTGCTAAGTTAGCTTCAAATAAAAAAAAAGCGATAAATACTTGGTATGACAGGGTTAGAAGCTAAAAATATATGGTCGCGACTTAGCAGTTCATCGTTAGTTCGTTTTCTGCTGTTTGTTGCATGTGGGTGGGCAAGTGTTCAACTACTAGCTTATTTTGAATCGATAATTGTTATTTTTGCATTTGCTGCAATTATTGCTTTTTTACTTAGCTACCCAGTCAAATGGTTAACACGTTACATACCACATAGTGTTGCAACAATATTAATTTTTTTGATTAGCATGACTATTATTGCAGGAGTAACTGTTACTGTTGGTTTGACGATTATATCGCAAGGACAGCAGTTAATTGACAGCGTTACTCGGTTTTTAGATTCATTAGTACCCCTATCAAATCAGGTAGAAGAGTTTTTCCGTAGTCGTAATATCCAAATTGATTTGTCTGTTTTTGAAGCGCAGTTCCGAAATCAAGCATTATCTTGGTTAGCCACAAGTTTAACTATATTTCAAGGCTTTATCACAAATTTTGTTACATTTATTTTTATTGCCGTTGTTGCTTTTTTCATGCTACTTGATGGCGGTAAATTATGGGAACTGATAATGAAAGCTGCACCCAAGCAACGAAGAACACATATCACAAAAATAGTTAGAAAAAACTTTTTAGGTTTTTTTCGTGGTCAGTTAATACTCACTTTGTTTTTAACTCTAAGTACGTTTATAGTATTTACTGTGCTTCAAGTTCCATTTGCTTTAATACTATCTGTAATGGTTGGCGTTATAGATATAATTCCAGGGATAGGAGCAACTTTAGCGGTTGCTTTGGTAACTTTAATCGTGCTATCTCAAAGTGTTTGGTTAGCATTAAAGGTGTTGGTTGCTTGTATTGTTCTACAACAAATTCAAGATAATTTTATCTCTCCAAGGGTGATGCAAGGAGCATTAAATTTAAATCCTGTTGTCGTATTTTTTGCCTTATTAGTAGGTGCTAGAGTCGCAGGTTTATTAGGAATTTTTATCTCTATTCCCATTGCTGGTGTCATTGTATCTCTATTTGAAATTGATGAAATGAAAGCAGAAGTTGAATAAATGTAGAGACGTGATAATATTCCGTCTGCCATATATCGTGAAAATAAGGTAAAATAAAAAACTAGTAAAGAATTATAAACACTAGGATGTCAAATATTAGAATAGAGTTAATCGAAAACCTGGATGAAGCAGAATGGGATTGGCTAGTTCCTCATGCACAACGAGATGCAATTATTTTGGTGTCATCACATCTTGACCTTCTCGATGTTGGGGTTGCCATTGCATCTGATAGTACCAACGAAGTCCAGATTTGGATAGACGAAGCTTTAATTACTAAACCCTCACCTCAACAACTCGGCGCCTGGAATACTGACCGCACTAAACGGTTTGATACTTTAATTGTACAACCTTATGTGCTAGTTAAAGAGAAATAAATTAATATCATTGTATTAATATTATTGCTTTAACTGTTCTCCTTTCGCTCCTGTGTAACCTGTGGTTAACCATAATATAGAGCGAACTCCATCGCGGACACTTTTTTGTATTGGTTCTGGGGGAACGTCAGAAGGTATGGACACTGCTTTAAAGTCAATTCCTCTACTACCCAATACAATTTCGCCGACAACCGACGCGCGTCGCATATGGTAATCTGAAGTTACCAAATATACTTTTCTAATCTTGCGTGCTTCGAGTTCATCGACAAGTGTAGTAAAGTTTGTTACAGTATCTACAGCATCGTAATCTAAGTGTAGGCGCCTTAAATCTACTCCTTGCTTTGAAAATACTTTCTTTGTTGGCGCCTTTGGACTGCCACCAGATATCCAAATTGGTATACTAGGATGCTTTTTGGCAAACTGAGCAGTAAATTTTTCTCGTTCTAGGCTTTTAGTAGAGCCACCTAGAACTAAAATTGCCTCTGGTTGTATAAAAGTATTTTGCACTTCCCTGTAACCCAACAGCAACATTAGCGGTAGGGCAAGAATTGTAAACCGAGGAACACCTTTAAACACTAGCTTATTCAAGGTTCTATAACGTCTTGTTGTTTCTGCTGATGTCACAATTTTTTTTCAATAATATTAATACGTAGGTTGGGTTACGGCTTTGCATAACCCAAGAAAACCAAAATATATTATGCAGTTAGAGCAATTTAATATAAAAAATATAATCCTATAACCCGATGCACTCTGAATTGTATCCGCAACACGCGAAAATGCAAAGATTTGTATAATACTTTATTTTGTTTTATTTATTAAGCAGGACTGGCCAGCCTCGAACTGGCGACCTAGCGCTTCAGATTTGTGTGAGTTTCCCCACTCTCCGGACTATATCTTCACCATAGGTATTTAATAAAAACCTTTAGGTGGTGGCTGTTTAGTCTCTAGACCTTCCTATGTATACACAGATGAATCTGTGTATTACGAACAGGCTTGGCTTGGTATTACCATGAAGTACTACATCGCACTTTTTAGGCTTCACCGAGTTTAACCACATTCACGCACAAAGTTTCCTTTGTGGTGCCCGATTATTCAGGAGGCGCTCGCTCTATCCATCTGAGCTACAGCCCCAAAAGAGTTGTTACACAGATTATAGCAGCTCAGGATGGCATTGCCATGCATTATCCCAAGGACTACCGCCTACTTCTAATCCACACAGGTTACTAGTCGCTTTCAGGATAATTTTTCCTTCGCTACTACCTAATTCTCGAAGTTCTAAAGATAACATTCCCTGCATTGTGTCACTACAGCAAAAAACCAAACCGTTATCTGTAGGCGCCCGTAAGCGAGTTCCTGGTAAGTCGGTTGTACCAATCAATTCAACTTCATACTCAGAGTTGCGTGCGCGTATTACCCAGCGTCCCCAAGGTGAAATATCCCATGTAACTTTTGAGTTCCAAGGCACAAACTCGTAAAATTTACCTTTGTAATGAATGCCAACCATTGCGACTGACTCCATCCACCATAAAACACCACGTCTTCCACCACCAGCAGTTAACGCCAAGTCTGGTTCATTATCAAAACAATTACAGTTTACCCAAAACCATCGTTTCGGGAAGGCGCCACCCCAATTTTTTTCACCGTAAGCGGGAGCATTAGTAAATTCGTAGCGTTGACCATTCCAGTCTATCCAACCAGTGGCAAGTCCATGTGCCATTAAAATTTGCCATCCTGGCTCAAATATTTGTAGCGATGATAAAAAACCAGCAGTTGACTGTTGAGGTTGTCCTGCACTTCCCCATCCATATATAGGTTCAATTTCGTATTGCCAGCGAGAATAATTACCAGTTGCAGGGTCTTGAATTATGCCCTGATTTAAAGTCGCTGTAGCTTGATAACCAGATTGAACGTGATGCTCAAACTCACTTGGAACTAAATAAAGCGGTTGCGTAGATAAATTACTTTTACCCCAGTGTCCCAAAGCTAACACGTCTCGACTCGCCCAAAATTTACTCGTGTCAGGAAAAGTTCGCCATAAGTACTCATCATTCGGACCCAAAATCTGCGCGGCGCCTCCACTGTGGGGTTTTGCACCAACCGGGTCTTCGATGGAATACATGAACGCAAAAGTTTGTCGAACTTCGGGAATAGTAACGCGATAATACCAACCCTCAAAAAAGCGACGGTCACTCCCACTATGATGATAACCACTGTGGGGTGTTTGGATTGACAGAAGCGAATTTCTTCTTGTAGATAACATGGACTTGTTTGGCTGACGAAGGAAAAAAACCCTTGAAATACTTAAATGGGTTATTTACTCCAGAGTAACTGACAACAAACTCTGAACGCTCCCTACCTTGGGATGTTTTTTTACCAGCAACAGACTTGCTATGCCATCATGACTAAACGC
This sequence comes from Dulcicalothrix desertica PCC 7102, assembly GCF_003991905.1. Classification (GTDB taxonomy): domain Bacteria; phylum Cyanobacteriota; class Cyanobacteriia; order Cyanobacteriales; family Nostocaceae; genus Dulcicalothrix; species Dulcicalothrix desertica. The sequence continues at coordinate 410,068 of NZ_RSCL01000007.1, forward strand.
AACACTATTGATTTTCTCGAATATCTGTTGTTGGGACTCTGTATATGGGGTGCGTTCGCAGCGTTCATCAGTCAAGAGTATTCTTACGCCATTTTCCCCTTGACCCTCGCTATTGCATTAAATGTAGCCAATCAACAGCGTCTGCGCTTCTTACAACGGCGCCAAGAAAACTCAATCGGACAATTAGGACAACCTAACCCCCAATTAAGCTTAACTCAACAGCAAGTTGAGCAACTGCGTAACCAAGAAAAACAAGATATAGAAGCAATCAACTTACGCTTAAAAAAAATAGAATCGTTTCGTATTGAAATTTCTCAAACTCAGCAAACCCAGCAGAACACCGTGAATGCTATCAACCTGCGCTTGGCTCAAATTGACAATATTGCCCAGCAGTTAAACGCTACGCAACGACTATTAGAGGAAATGCGCTCCTCACAGCAGCAGAATATTGATTCTATAAATCAGAGATTAACGCAACTCGATGCTTTAACCAAACAAGCAAATCCAAATGCGCTTAATCAACGTTTGACTCAAATCGATAATATTGCCCAGCAATTAAATTCCACACAGCAGTATCTTGAACAGTTACGACAAAACCAGGTACAAAACGTCAATATTATTAATCAGCGCTTAACTCAAATCGATGGTTTTACACAACAGCTAAATTCAACAAAGCAACAGGTAGAGCAGTTACATAACCAGCAAATAAACCTTCAAGAAATCAATCAGCGTTTTGCTCAGGTAGATAATGTGACACAACAAGTAGTGAATACGCAAAAACAACTAGAGGAGATGCAAAAAAGCCAACAGCAAAACGTGCAAGCGATAAATCAAAGATTAGCCCAAATCGACTCACTGACTCGACAAATCAATACAAACTCAAATAAACAAGCAGAGCAATACCAAACAAATCAGCAACTTAACATTACTGCATTAGTAAGTGGATTTAACCAACAACTAAGTGCAACACAACAGCAAATTGAAGAATTACAAAAAAACCAGCAGCAAAATACAGAAAATATTAATCAAAAATTATCAGCCCTAGATATATTTACTACAGAGTTAAGTTCTACATTAGCCAAACAAATCGAGCAACTGCAAACGAATCAACAAGTTAACGTCAATGCAATTAATCAGCGATTAGCACAAATAGATAATATCGCGCAAAACTTCAATTGGATTCGCACTTCAATTCAAGAACTACAGCAAACTCAGCAGCAAGCGAATCAAAAAACGCAAGAAGACATCTCGCAAATAAAATCTCAAATCGCGCGACTATCAGGTAGACTTGAGCCAGAAAATACAACTACTAAACCTTCCGTAGCTCAACAAGAAGCAAAAGCTAATGTAGCACCATCCCCACCTCAACCTACACCACCTCAACCTACACCACCTCAACCTACACTACCTCAACCTACACCACCTCAACCTACACCACCTCAACCTACTACTACAAACCAACCTGTAATCTCAAATCAATCTGTATCTCCCCAACAAGTTACCACCTATCAACTTCCTACAACTCTCAAACAACATTCTGACTTAATATTATCAATAGCATTTAGTCCAGATGGAACATTACTAGCTAGCGGTAGTTGTGACGAAACAATAAATATTTGGAATTTAGTTAACCAAAAATACAATACAATTTCCGGACACAAACAAACATCATCCTCTGGTGGAGTAAACTCGGTTGTATTTAGTCCCAATGGTCAAATATTAGCTAGTGGTAGCGACGATGCAACAGTTAGATTATGGAATGTGCAAACCGGAGAAGCAATTAACACATTTAACGGACATGATGACCGAGTATATTGCGTTGCATTTAGTCCAGATGGTCGTATTATTGCCAGTGGTAGTAAAGACCAAACCGTTAAACTATGGACTATAGACGGTCGAGAAATAGATGTCCTCAAAGCTCATTCCGATGATGTCTTATGTTTAGCTTTTAGCCCAAACGGTAAAATATTAGCCAGCGGCGCCGGAGGGTATGATAATACAATCAAGATTTGGCACCTTGAGCAACATAAATTCTTGACTATTGCAAAACATACCGATGATGTCAGCGCACTAGCTAGTAGCCCAGATGGTAAAACCTTAGCAAGTGGCAGTTGGGATAAAACAATTAGATTATGGAACTTAGAAAACGGTAGAGAAATAAATACCTTCACAGGTCATGAAGACCGTGTTTATACTGTAGCCTTTAGCCCCAACGGTCGAGTTTTAGCAAGCGGCAGTCGTGATAAAACAGTAAGACTTTGGCAAGTTGATACAGGAACCTTACTAAAAACCTACACAGGACACGAAGACCGGGTATTTACCGTTGCATTTAGTCCCGACGGTAAAATTCTTGCCACAGGTAGCGCAGACCGCACAATTATGCTGTTACCCGTTGGCGATATAGTCGGAAATGGCGCCGGTAGAACAAGTCAAATACCAAGACGAGGCAAAGCAAACGACTAATTGAGTGCTGAGTGCTGAGTGCTAAGTGCTGAGTGAGTCGTAGGAACACAACATCAAAACCCTTAATTCGTTACTATATATAGTAAATAGTTACATTACTGCCTGTGAACTACTATGAGCGACCGCATAGATATTAATCGTGCATATGAAGTTCTCGGATTATCACCCGGTGCATCACAGGAAGAAATAAAGCGTGCATACCGTCAACTAATAAGAATATGGCATCCCGATAGTATTGCAGACCCAGTAAAAAAGCTCGAAGCCGAAGAAAGAACCAAAATAATCAATACAGCATATAGAACATTAAAATCATATATACCAACTACACAAGAGGCGCCTAAACCCAAACGTACTACAGTAAATACTCAATCCAAAGCATCAAGCGCAGAGAGATTTTATCAATCAGGGGTTGGTAACGTACAACTGAGCAAATACGAAGATGCCTTAAATGACTTTAGTCAAGCAATTCGTCTCAACCCTCTTTATATAGAAGCATACAAATATAGAGGACTTGTTTGTTCGCAACTTGGCTTAGAACTGCGTGCGACTGCCGACTTAACAAAAGCTGCCGAACTCGAACGGCGCCTACACGGTAAACATACCAAACCGCCAGCGGCACCTGCAAATTATAAATACTCATACTACCGTAAGCCTAAACCCTTTCATCAAAGGCTATGTCAAACCCTAAAAAGCTTGTTTAGATTAAAAAGACGTTAACAAAACTTTATGTAATACCTAAGCAATCACTATCATGTATATAAAGCTAGTTGGCAAAACTTTGCAGAAAGTAAACAGCCATCACAAATGGTAAATATGTGAGATTTTCCCAGAAAGAAGTGCTAACTTAAAAACATGGCACAGAGAAATTCAAGTTTCAATCAGTCAATAGATTGATGTTAAAGCCAGTGCCACCTCGCTTTAATATCGCCGCAATCACTGTTCTATAGTCGCATCCTTCGATAAATGTGTTTTCGCCTTAAGTTCGTTTCATTGTTTTTGGAGGTTATTGAACGCACAGCCAAAAATGCCTGCCTAGCTGTAAAAAAAAAGGATGTACAGCATTATAGAAAACAAATTGCGATGTATTTGTCCACACTAGTAAAGTAATTCTCCTGCTAATTTTTAACTACTACAAATTCATTCCACATATAGTAAACCGCTGTAAGCTACTGATGAAATTCGGTCGTAGCATACAGCGGTTAACTTTGTAGAGACGCGATTAATCGCGTCTCTACATTTAATTCTTTTTACTTCTCAATACGGCGCCCACAACAAGCAGCGTACCTAAAATAGCAGACGGTTCAGGAACTTCACGGGTATTAGTACTAGATTTAGAATTTAATACAAACGCGCGTTCGACTGGTGCGCTGCTTCTCGACCAGTTCTTTAACTCTCCCAAGTAAGCACTCATACCATTAGTGCCAAAACCTTTATCTGTGGTTTCCCAGTAAATTTCATCACGGTCAAAATTACTAGAAAGGTGTAAACCCAACCAATAGGTAGTATCCGCAGCTATTTTCACTGGCTTTTCTAAATCAAACGAGTAACTATACTCGTCATAATAATTAAACAGCGAACGATTTGTAGCTTTCTTTACTACATTAGCCCCAATACCTGAAACAAAAGGTTGTGTATCAGGTTGACCATCAATATCTTCAAATAAAGAATACTTAACAGTGCCATCCCATTTAGATCCAGGCGCCTCAACAGTCCAAAACTGAATATGATCCAACCAGCTATCTTGCTCAACTGCAAAATCTTCTGCTTGTATCCATAAAGTCGCTTCTCTTCCAGCAGTCAAACTAGGCACCCCATCATTGTCAAACAACACTTTTTTTTGGTCGAATATACTTTGAGTCGCACTTGCCCTTCCAGTTTGTAACAAACCTAATGCAGCAAATAACACTCCAATACAAACAGGGAAGAACTTATGCGGAATAGTTAGCCGAGTCATTGATTTTCTCCTGAAACCAGGTAATTTTACTGGTAGACTTACCCGGCAGTAGTCGCGTGCTAGCATCCCCCTGTGGTAAACATACTTCTTTATCACTACTTAATAAATACAAGTTTTTACGTATAAATACAGAATACATAAGTTTATTTAAATAATTATCCTTTTCCCATAAACATTTCTTCTCAGTAGAGACGCGATTAATCGCGTCTCTACATTTTCCCTTGCGTCTCTACATTTCCCCTTGCCCTCAAAGGCTCTTGTGCGTCACAATAAAAATAAAAGTTGTAATTTTTCTTCACAATGGCGCAAGTACAAATCTCTCAAACTCTTGACACTCCTCAAATTACAACGAACCCTAACGGTTATGACTACGACCTAGTAATCGTTGGTGGTGGAATTGTCGGTTTAACCCTAGCAAGCTCTCTTAAAGATTCAGGGTTAAATGTTTTGTTAATCGAAGCTCGTGTAGAATCAGCAGCAGTAATGAAAGGACAAGCTTATGCAGTACATATCGGGGCTGCTTTGATTTACGAGGGAATAGGAGTTTGGAAGAAGATTTTGCCCAATATAGAGACATATCGACGGGTACGTTTATCAGATGCAGATTATTCTGGTGTAGTAGAATTTAGCACTAGTGATATAAATAAAGATGATTTGGGATATGTAGCAGAACACCAAGCACTGCTATATCCATTACAAGAATTTGTCAAAGAATGTTCTAACGTTACAGTACTTTGTCCAGCAGAAGTAGTAGAGACAAAATACCTAGCAGATGCTGCTGTTACAACTATTAAAGTCGCAGACGAAACAAAAACGATACGTAGCAAATTAGTAGTTGCGGCAGATGGTTCGCGTTCACGTATTCGTCAAGCTGCTGGAATTACAACCCGTGGGTGGAAATATTGGCAGTCATGTATTGTGGCTTTTGTCAAACCAGAAAAATCGCACAATCAAACCGCATACGAAAAATTTCAAAAAAGCGGACCCTTCGCGATATTACCATTACCAGGAAACCGTTGCCGAATAGTTTGGACGGCGCCGCATTCTGAAGCGAAAGCATTATGTGCTATGAACGACGAGGAATTTTTAGCCGAGTTACAAGCACGTTACGGCGACCACATGGGTAAACTAGAGTTGCTAGGAGAGCGTTTTGTTTTCCAAGTACAGTTAATGCAAAGCGATAAATACGTTAAAAACCGTTTAGCATTAGTTGGTGATGCAGCACACAACTGTCACCCAGTTGGAGGACAAGGTTTAAATTTAGGCATTCGTGATGTCGCAGCATTAGCGCAAGTTATCCAAGAAGCGCATTCAAAAGGTCAAGATATAGGTAATATTAAAATCTTGAAACAATACGAACGCTGGCGCCAATTAGAAAACTTAGCAATATTAGGTTTCACAGATATATTAGACAGAGTATTCTCCAATAACTTTTTACCTATAGTTATATTACGGCGCCTGGGTTTACTCGCAATGAAATATATACCCATAGTCAAAGTCCTCTCCTTAAAACTAATGATTGGCTTACTAGGAAGAACTCCCAAACTAGCCCAGCGCTAACCCCTAATTTTATTATTAATGGGCATTACATCTTGTGGAACGGGCATCCCTGCCCGTCATATATCCAACGAGGCAGATTTTAAAGAAGCAGATATTCATGAAGGTATAGATAGTACATTAATGATACTGGAATATCGTCTTAAAGCGCAAACTTATCGTCAAGAAATTCAAGTCATTAAGCAATACGAAAAATTACCATTAATTAAATGCTATGCTGGGCAATTAAATCAAGTATTTACTAATTTACTTTTCAATGCAATTGATTCTTTAGAAGAAGCTATTTCTCAAAATAAAGATATAGTTCCTACTATTACAATTTCTACTTATATGATGGAAAATATTATCTCTATATCTATTATTGATAATGGTAAGGGTATTGACGAAAGTATTCAAAGCAAGCTATTCGACCCATTCTTTACTACTAAACCTGTAGATAAGGGTACTGGTCTAGGTTTATCTATTAGCTATCAAATCATGCTAGAAAAGCATCATGGGCGCCTGTGGTGTGACTCCATACCAGGTAAAGGAAGCAAATTTGTTATAGAAATCCCTACAACTTTATCCTAATGTTAAATGTAGAGACGTGATTAATCACGTCTCTACAACAAACGTTACGAAATAACTATTTTACATGTTGGTGTTCAACCTGCAGTCGTTGTATTATTCTCGGCGCCTACTTCTGTTAACATTTGTAAACGTCTTAACTCTAACGCGGCAGGATTCTGAGAAATTAATTTTGAAGCTTCAGCTAATTTAATCGAAGCTTCTTGTTCTGCGTCAGCTTTAATTATCCGTGCGCGTTTTTCACGAATAGCTTCCGCTTATGAAGCCATTGCACGTTGCATCGAAGTTGGAATTTCAACGTCTTTCATCTCCACGCGCTCGATAACTATACCCCACGGCTCCGTGATTTCATCGACGATTTCTTGAACTTTGACGTTTATTTTGTCGCGGTTCTGTAATACGTCATCCAAAATATTCTGACCTACAACGTTGCGTAAAGTCGTAAGTGCAGCTTGGTATACAGCAACTTGATAATTCTCTACTTTGTTAATTGCTTTCGATGGGTCGAGAATTCGGTAGAACAGAACTGCATTGACACGAATCGTAACACTATCTGCGGTTACTGTTTCTTGTGGCTCAATATTTACTGTTTTTGTGCGAATATCAACTTGTGCTTTTTGGTCGATAAATGGTAATATCCAATACATTCCTGGTCCCATAACACCCTTATTTCTACCTAAACGGAAATAACTCCGCGCTGGTATTCTCTATCAAGCTTGATTCCTGATAGGGAAAGGATTATTAAGAAAGTGAAAAATGTACCTATAAAAGTTCACAAGATGCTGAGGTGATAAATGTATATCTCTATTTTATACTTCCTCCACTCAGTGAATATTAATACTCTCTTAAAACAAATTAATAAAGATAATTTGTCAATTGATCCCCAAATTGCACGGTAGATTGTAAACTGTGTAGAGGTCACTCGGATGTTAGTTTAAGGAGATATGAATGCCAATTATAAAATTAAGATTAAAATTAAAATTTTAGAATTTGGTTCTCCTTGGCTCTAGTGATGCTAAAGTTGCATTCAATAAACGTCGTTTTCAGCGGGTTGAAATGCTGAAGAAGCTACAAAAAAAGCAAATTTCTCTGATTGCGGGTGCTGGGTTGTGTGCCTTTCTAGCTGGAGCTTTAGTTTCAGCCCCTGAGATTGGCAAAAACTTTGGTAATTTGTTTAAATCTGGTAGGGACAAACCTGAACTCCTAACAGAGGAAACAAAAGCCAAATCAGCCGTACTACCTCTGGTTGTACAATCCCCGCAGGAACGGACGGCTAAACTTGAGGCTATTGCCAAAGGTTCTCCCTCAACTGACCGCAACCGCGCACGCTATCTTTTAGCCAGCGATTTGATTGAAAGTAAAGATGCCAAAAACGCCCTAAAGCATCTTGATCAGCTCGAAAATGATTACTCACAACTGGCGCCTTATGTCATTCTCAGACAAGCACAAGCGCACGAAATGTTAGGAGAAGATGGCAAAGCGTCAGATTTACGGCAAAAGGTAATCAAAGATTATCCAACGCACCCTGCTACAGGCAAAGCGCTTTATTTGATTAGCACTAAAGAATATCAAGACCAAGCAATTGCTCAATTTCCGTCACATCCTCTAACTTGGGAAATTATCAAGAAGCGCTTGGGCGAAAATCCTAACCAACCACAATTGCAGTTAGCATTGGCAAAATACTCGTTTGACCAACCGGGTATTACTGAAGTTTTGAACAAACTTGTCAATGACCCAACTCTTAAACCCGAAGAATATGAAATTTTGGGAACTGCATTTTGGGAAAATAATGAGTTTGGTAAAGCTTCAACCGCTTACAGCAAGGCGCCTCGTACTGCTCGCAATTTATACCGTGCTGGACGCGGTTTGCAAATTGGTGGAGAGCGCGAACAAGCTGCTGCGACTTATCAGGCATTAATTAAAGAATTTCCAGAAGCGCAAGAAACCGGAACAGCGTTAATACGAATGGCAGAAATAACATCTAATAAAAAAGATGCGCTCCCATATCTTGACGCTGTTGTCAGTAAATTCCCTGATAAAGCAGGTGCCGCGCTAGTTAAAAAAATAGAAATTCTTAAATCACAAAACGATGGCAAAGGTGCAGAAACTGCACGCAAGCTATTAATTGACAAATTTGGCAATACTGAAGAAGCTGCCGAATACCGTTGGAAAGTTGCTCTCGACAAAGCCAAAGCCAAAGATTTTAAAGCTGCTTGGCAATGGGCAGAACCAATTGCTACCAACAACCCCGATAGCATTTTGGCGCCGCGAGCAAGTTTCTGGGTCGGAAAATGGGCTTCATTACTCGGTAAACAAAACGAAGCCAAACAAGCCTATGAGTACACAGTTAGTAATTTTCCATACTCATACTACGCTTGGCGTTCAGCAGGGCTTTTAGGGTTAAACGTCGGAAACTTCAACAACGTTAGAGATTTAAAACCTCAAATTGTTGAACTTGTTCGTCCTGTACCTACAGCAGGTTCAGAAACATTTAAAGAATTATACCTGTTAGGGCAAGACCGGGATGCTTGGTTACAGTGGAACACCGAATTCCAAAACAAAATGCAGCCAAGTATAAACGAGCAGTTTACCGAAGGCTTAATGCAACTTGCAAGAGGTGAAAATCTTAAAGGTATTGACACAGTTTCGACGCTCGAAGACCGTGATGCACCTGAAGATTTAGCACAATATCAAGCACTAAAAAAACAGCTTATCTATTGGCAAGCGCGCTACCCCTTCCCATATATCGACATCATCGAAAAATGGTCAGCGCAGCACAAAGTCAACCCACTGCTCGTGACAGCAGTAATGCGTCAAGAGTCCAGGTTTGAGAAAAAAGCTAAATCAACAGCAGGCGCCACAGGCTTAATGCAAGTAATGCCAGCAACGGCAGAATTCATTGCACCGCAAATTAAACAGGATATCAAGAACATACAACTTGAAAAACCTGAAGACAATATCATGCTCGGAACATGGTATCTAGGACATACCCACGACCAGTACAAAGAAAACTCACTCCTGGCAATAGCATCTTACAACGCAGGCCCTGGTAACGTATCCAAATGGTTAACAACCTTACCAAAAGACGACCCCGATAACTTCGTCGAAAACATACCCTTCGACGAAACCAAAAACTACGTTCGTCAAGTATTTGGTAACTACTGGAACTATCTGCGTTTGTACAACCCTGAAATTTCGCAAATTGTCGCGAAATACTCAGCCGAACACCCCAAACTACCCCACGAAGGTTCACAAGACCAAGCAGCAACACAACAACCTGCCGCAGAAACACAACAAAAGACCGAAAAACCCAAACAGTAGCACAAAAGGTATTAGGGAAGGCCTTTTTCTTCCCTTCACCTTTTATCTAAAATCCGCCTTATACCTTATAACTGTTGTAATAGCTGATTAATTGATAATACAGGTATGGGTGAATCTAAAAAACCCTGTTTGTCGCGCGTTAAAATTGCTTCCAACCCCTGACTCACTGCACAGGCAATTTGGACTGCATCCTCAAAATCTGCTATACCTGATGTGAATGCTGACTCCAAAATCGCTCGATTAACAGAGCAAATAATCATTGAATTCAGTACCTCTAGAACTGCCTGCCTTGCTTGCTCGATACTACGAGTATGTTTTTCAGCTAAATAAAAAATGTCTGTTAATGTTGTGGCTGTCGCATACCCAACAACACGACCAGACTTTATTGCTTGGAACAATAATTCCGCATCTTGTACAAATGGCTCTCGTTGCAATAAAAAATCTAGAATAATATTTGTATCAATTAAAACTCTCACGTCAAATACTTCTCCACCCGACGCTCTTCTAACATTGCCTCTACCTCTTCATCTGTAGGTGCGGGTTTATCTGTTTTTAATAAACCTCGCATTCGTTCAATGGCGTTCGACCTTTCAGGCAGAAAGCTGCTTGTATCTTGTAGTGATTCAACTATAGCACTTACCAATGCTAGCCGCTCACTTGGCGACAGTCTGTAAGCCTGCTCCTTAAGTTCCTGTAACGACATAGGCTGCTCCTTAAAATAGAGGTATCCATATTCTAATATGCCTGATAATGCTTTGTACTACCAGACCCGCCAATTATATTGTGTTATCCAATCGGCGCCCAGTAGATAATTTTCTCTACAACGATAATATATAAGAAGATTTTATAGAAAGTTTATAAAGTTTTGACCGTGCTGTGGGAATCCTATAAAAGAAGCGATAGTATGCAGCACAAGGTGAGAATATGCCTTTAACTTCGAGAGTCCCAGGTTATGAAATTACGGAAGTAATTTATGAAGCTGAGAATACAACAGTATATCGAGCCAAATCGCAAAAAAATAACTTGCCTGCGATTTTAAAGGTTGTAAAGGCAGAATTTTCAACCCCAGAGCAGGTTTATCGGCTAAAACGCGAGTTTAAGATTTGCGAAAACTTGAATTTGGAGGGAGTCGTCAAAGTTTACGGTCTAGAAAGCTCTGACAATCAGCTTATTCTAGTAATGGAAGATTTTGGCGGCATTAGTCTTAAAGATTTTTTCTCCACACACACTTTATCCCTAGAAATTTTTCTTCTGATAGCCATACAGTTAGCCGAGTCTTTAGCATCTTTACACTCAAGACGCATCATCCATAAAGACATTAAACCGAGCAATATCATTATTAACCCACAAACGCTACAAGTCAAAATCACTGATTTTAGTATCGCTGCAAGGTTTCAAGATGTTGAACTTAATAACTCAACTCAACTCGAAGGAACACTCTCATATATATCTCCTGAACAAACTGGACGAATAAACCGCAAAGTTGATTACCGTACTGATTTTTACTCTCTAGGTATAACATTTTACGAGCTTTTAACTGGACAGTTACCGTTTGCAAGTAATGACCCATTAGAAATTGTTTATGGACATACAGCGAAAGAGGCAACACCAATTAGAGAATTAAGTCAAAACTTATACGAGGAAATTCCCGAAGCTATTGAATCGATTATTACTAAACTTATGGCAAAGAACCCAGACGCACGTTATCAAAACGCATCTGAGTTATTAGCTGATTTACAGCAGTGTTTAAATCAGTGGAAAACCACGGATAAGCTTACAAACAAAGTAATACTATCTAATAAGATTTGTGAAGTATCGAGTACTACAACAAGCAAAGAAGTTTTAGACTTAGCGACGGTTATCAAAGCAACGAGTGCAATATCAAGCGAAATAGTTCTCGATAAATTGCTTCTGAAATTGCTGCATATTATTATTGAAAATGCTTCTGCTCAAATTGGTTGTATTATTCTCGAACGTGATAACGAGTTATTTATCGAAGTCGCTGACACAAATCAAGATATATCGCTAATTCAATTACAATCAACACCCGTCAATACTAGCAGCGATATTCCGGTTACAGTCGTTAATTATGTTGCTACAACTAAAAAACCATTAGTACTAACCGATGCGAGTCAAGAAGATATTTTTATAGAAGACTCTTATATTCTCAATAAACAACCTAAATCTATCTTATGTACACCGATTTTCTACCAAAATAAATTTCTAGGTGTTGTTTACCTAGAAAATAACCATTATACAGGCGCCTTTACCCAAGAAAGACTGCAAATTCTCCAAGTTCTGACCTCACAAGCAGCTATTGCAATAGAAAACGCACGTTTATTCAGCGCAGAACAACAAAAATCTCAACAGCTAGCTGAATCATTAAATAAACTAGCACAGCAAGAAGAACAATACCGTAACATCTTTGAAAACACCATTGACGGTTTATCTATCTACGATTTAGAGTCAGGTCAATATCTTACTGTAAACCAAGCGCTTTGTGAAATTTACGGTTATGAAGCTTCCGAATGGTCAAATATTCAACCCCTAGATTTTATTCACCCAGACTCACAACATGTACTTGCTGAGTTTCTTGATATTCTCAACGCAGGTAAAGAATTTTATTGTGAAGCTGTAGTTATTCGTAAAGATGGAACATTAATAGACGTTGAAGTCAAAGCTAATGCGATTACCTATAACGGTAGACACTGTGCATTATCAGTCTCACGTGATATTACAGAACGTAAACGAGTGGAAGCTGAACTGCGACAAAAAGAAGAACAGTATCGAGGAATTTTTGAAACAGTCACTGATGGTATTGGTATTTTTGACCTCGAAACGGGAAAGTTACTAGCGTCAAATCCTGCTTACTACACAATGCATGGTTATACTTGTGATGAATTTATACGATTAAACCCCTTAGAATATATACATCCAAACTCGCATCATTTATTTGGTGAGTGTATTAACGCTGTAAAATCAGGTAAATCATATAGTTGTCAAGCAACAGATATCCGTAAAAATCGCACTTTATTAGATATCGAAGTTAAAGGTATACCGTATTTGCTAAAAAACAGGCCTTGTATTTTAGCTGTTGTACAAGATATTACAGAACGTAAACGTACCTTAGAAGCACTCGAACAACGCTCTCAAGAACTCTCTCAAACCTTATTAAAACTCCAGCGTACCCAATCTCAACTTGTCCAAACCGAAAAAATTTCTCAACTTGGACAACTTGTAGCAGGTGTTGCCCACGAAGTAAATAACCCTGTTAGTTTTATCAACGGTAACTTAACCCATGCAAAACAATATATTGAAGACCTAGTTAACCTAGTCAATTTATACCAAGAAAAATACCCCAACCCTGACAGCGAAATAGAAACCGAAATCGAAAATATCGACCTTGACTTTTTACTCCAAGACCTCCCCAAACTAATCATCTCAATGAAATTAGGCACCGACCGCATTCGTGATATCATGCAGTCGCTTCGTAACTTTTCGCGTTCCGATACAGGTGAAAAAACTCAAATAGATATTCATCAAAGTATCGATACAACTTTAATCGTACTCTCTCACCGTCTCAAAGCAAAACCCGAACGCCCAGTAATTCAAATTATTAAACAGTATGGAAAATTACCATTAGTTCCGTGTTTTTCCGGTCAAATCAACCAAGTATTTATGAATTTACTAGCCAACGCTATCGATGCATTAGAAGACTCAAATACTGGTAAAAGTTACTTAGAAGTTGAGAAAAACCCTAATCAAATCAAAATAACCACCGAACTAGTAAACGATTCTACATCTTACATTCAAATTAAAATTGCTGATAACGCTTTAGGCATGACTGAAGAAGTCCGCCAAAAATTATTTGATGCATTCTTTACCACCAAAGTAGAAGGCAAAGGAACAGGTTTAGGACTATCAATAAGTAACCAAATCATCACAGAAACACATAATGGCAAACTAGAATGTTTTTCATCACCTGGAAAAGGCGCCGAATTTGTTATCAAACTCCCACTCACTAATTAACATATATTTACGGCTTTAAACATTACGCCACTCTCGCAAAGCAATTTTTGAAGCTTCGCTAACAACGGAACTTAAATTACAGTGGTACAAAGCTGCACACGAAAAAAAGCCAATCTCTACAATATAAGCTTTACCCTCAGAAATACAAAGGTCAAGTGCCCAAATTGAATCAGGTTGCCAACCACATGCAATAACCTCTTGAGCTAACAAATGTACCTGTTCTGGCATTCCTTCAGTATAAAAAGGTTTACCATACTGTTTATACTGAGAGGCGCCAACAATCTTCCCATCGCTAACAATAACTCGCCACTCACCATCAATTTGTCTTTCTTTTGCCACAACAACCAGTATATTTTCATCCTCAACCGGAAGGCGCCGCATAAATTCCTGTAGTACACTTATTTCCGACAGTGAATATACATTTCCAGCAAACAGCTTAAGAGGACTATCAGGACGAACGAACAAACGTTTGGTTGATTGAGCTAAATTATGAAGTCCTGGGTCTCTATTGGCAACTCGATAACATAAATCTTTCAAAGGCAAAATATAATTAGGGCTGTTTAGCAACCACTTGGATAAATACTGATAATAATTCGTACAGTAATAATTCTTAATTTCACCAATTACCCCAGGCGCCCAAGGTAAAATTAAAATTTTAGAAGCTACATGAATAGAGCCGTAAAATAATATACATTCTTCTTCTGGGAAAAAGTGTGTAAAATCTGTATCTTCTTTAGCATAATCAATGACTCTTACTTGATGTCCTTGATTTTTAATCTCTGAAACTAGTGGAATAATCGAACTTCCAAACACACCATCTTCAACAATCCAATTAACCATATTACATTAAGGCGCCCTTTCTATATAATCATCATCACTTATATGCGCTTGCCCACCTAAACTTTCATCAATTAATAACGAGACATCAGGCTGAGGTTCATATTATCTGAATCTAAACGTACCGTAACGTTATCACCTAATTCAACGCCTGGAGTAGAGACCTTGTAAGCTCCTAGCCAAATAATTAAATTTCCATGCGGTTTACCATGACTATTAAAACGCAGTGGTGATGCCACGTAGACGACTCCCTCAATTAATTCTGCTTTTTTAACATAAGGCATTGCGCTATAACGACGTTCAAATTCTTGCCGTGTAAGTCTATCACCACTTTCTAGAGGCGGCACAAAAACGTTATTATCGAATCGTTGTATTTGTGCTGTCATTTTTATTCATCCTTGAAAAGCAGCATAGTAGCTTGAATCTAACATACAACGATTTTCAAATGTATCAAAGCTAAGAAATATTTTAAGGTGCCTTTGATACAGCTAGAGCTAGCTTTGTACGCTCAAATCTACTAGCAAACGGCACCTGTGCTAATTCTTCTCTACATGTTCAATTACGAAATGCACCATAATAGGATAGTACAAACCCACGTGAAAACTACGATATGTTAACCTACAAGGCTATGTATAAGTTCCTAGATGAGGGCGTACATGGGGAGGTGTTAGATTTTCCTGGCACTATCACTTTTGCAGAAAATCTGGAAAGAGCAAGGATTTCCTTAGCAAGTGCCCTTGTTGATATGGCACTTACAAATTTAATTAATGGTGAACCTTTGCCTACACCTAATTCTTTATTAACTGATTCCGAAGCTGATATAGAAGAACCGATTCATCTTATACTTACAGGTGCTTCCCGTGTCAAAGTTGTACCAGATTTAGCTGTGTCATGAAACGTCGAGATTTAATTAGTCACTTAAGCCAGCATGGTTGTAGGTTGGTACGTGAGGGAGGAGAGCATTCTATCTGGGAAAATCCTGCTAATAACGCAAGGACTTCTATACCTCGTCATAGGGAAATATCTGATTTTACAGCAGTGAGGATATGTAAACAATTAGGAATTCCGGCGCCTTTCTAAAAAAGATAATCTTTTAAATAATATCTAAAGAGAGAATCTTGTGGCATTCGCATTCCTGCCCGTCCTTCATAAAACTTAAAACCCTCACCAAAGAACTAGAAAAATCTTTCTAAAGTCTCTGTGGTAAAAAAGAAGTTATATATAGATAAGAAATTAGGGAATGACTGCACAGGCTTTTCGGCCTGTGCCACAATATTAACTGTTGCTTGCTAATTGTGCGTGCTGGCGTTGTTGCTGACTCGAAGCATACAACCGATTCAGTGCATTCACATATGCCTGTGCTGACGCCACAATAATATCGGTATTTGCTGCATGACCCGAAAAGACTCGCCCTTCATGTTGTAAACGAATCGTTACCTCTCCAAGCGCATCAATACCCGCTGTCACAGATTGTACAGAAAACTCGATTAATTGATTAGGTACATTCGCCACGCGGTTGATAGCTTTATAAATTGCATCAACTGGCCCTGTTCCTATTGCCGCATCTGTTAACTCTTCCCCATCCGGGTTACGTAATGTAACGGTCGCAGTTGCCCGTGCATGGTCTCCACATGACACCTGTACTAATTCAAGTTTGAATAACTCCGGCGCCTGTTGAATTTCATCGTTAACTAATGCCTCTAAGTCCCAGTCGGTTATTTCTTTTTTCTTATCAGCGACTTCTTTAAATCGA
Source organism: Dulcicalothrix desertica PCC 7102 (assembly GCF_003991905.1). Lineage (GTDB taxonomy): Bacteria > Cyanobacteriota > Cyanobacteriia > Cyanobacteriales > Nostocaceae > Dulcicalothrix > Dulcicalothrix desertica. The sequence continues at coordinate 426,549 of NZ_RSCL01000007.1, forward strand.
ACAAACGCTTTATTTAAATCTGTCTCTGTTAACTCATAACCTAATTCTTTCAACCGAGTTCTTACTGCATTACGCCCAGAATGTTTACCTAAAACTATTTGGTTCTGAGTTAATCCAATCAACTGAGCATCCATAATTTCATAGGTAAGTTTATTTTTCAAAACTCCATCTTGGTGAATACCTGACTCGTGAGCAAAAGCATTGGCGCCTACAATTGCTTTATTTGGCTGAACTAACATTCCCGTTAAACTAGATACTAAACGAGATGTCTTATATAGTTGGCGTGTATCAATATTTGTTAATGGCTCAAGAGAATTTGCAGGTCTTCCTAAGAAGGGGTTAAAATACTGCCGACGTACATGTAAACCCATGACTAATTCTTCTAATGCCGCATTACCTGCACGTTCACCAATACCATTAATTGTACATTCGAGTTGACGGGCGCCGTTTTTGACTGCTTCTAAAAAGTTCGCCACTGCCAAACCCAAGTCGTCATGACCGTGAACAGAAATTATCGCTTTGTCAATATTGGGGACATTTTCTTTTATCCCTTTTATTAATGCTCCAAACTCACTTGGTGTGGTGTAACCAACTGTATCGGGGATATTAACCGTTGTGGCGCCTGCATTAATAACTTTTTCTAATACTTCGTACAAAAACTCTGGATCAGAACGCCCAGCATCTTCGGGTGAAAACTCTATGTCATCAGTGAAAGTTTTAGCGTATGCGACCATTTCTTCTGCAACTGCCACAACTTCACTTCTAGTTTTTTTCAACTTATATTGAAGATGAATATCCGAAGTCGCTATAAAAGTGTGAATTCTTCCTTTAGCAGCACCTTTAATAGCTTCTGCTGCTGCCTTGATATCCTGGTGTCGTGCGCGTGCCAAACTACAAATAATTGGCCCGTCTTCTGTACCAACAGTTTGGGCTATTTTGCTAACTGCTGCAAAGTCACCAGGAGAAGCAAATGCAAACCCTGCTTCGATGATGTCTACACCAAGACGCGCTAGTTGCTTGGCTATGACTAGCTTCTCGTCGATGTTGAGCGTGGCACCTGGAGACTGTTCGCCGTCACGGAGTGTAGTATCAAAGATGATGATTTTGTCTGTGCTGTTATACATTTCGGTATTCTTGTTAGTTTTTAGTAGCTACAAAATATTTTCAACTGGAAGCAAACTTAATGTTTATAGGTTTTAATATTGTAAATAAATACTAAGATTAAGGACCTTCAGTTTTTTCTATAACTTCGCGAATATCGTTTAAATCAATATACCTATCCGTAGCATTACGTAGTTCTCTTGCTATCATTCCTTCTGTTGATACAACTGTTATATGAGTATTTTTAGAACGTAATAATTCAATTGCTCGTTCAAAATCACCATCACCACTAAATAAAACAACCCGGTCATATTGGTCTACAGTATTAAACATATCTACAACAATTTCGATATCTAAATTAGCTTTTTGAGAATAGCGACCGGAAGTGTCATCATAATATTCTTTCAAAATTTTAGTGCGGACAGTGTAACCTAAACTAATGAGAGCATCACGAAAACCTCTTTGGTCTTGAGGGTCTTTTAAGCCAGTGTACCAGAATGCGTTGATGAGCGTCGTTTCGGACTGTTCGTATTTAAAGTATTCTAGTACTCGTCGCGGGTCAAAAAACCAGCCATTTTTTTGTTGAGCGTAAAACATATTGTTTCCGTCTACAAAAATAGACAGACGATTCATAGTAGTACCCATAAGAAAATAACACCTACATATATAGAATAAGAATTTAGATAAAACAAGAGGTTATAGCAATTTCAAATGATTAATTTGCTCTTAACAATAAAAATACTTGACGTGTATAGCTTTTATCCTGCACTACTCCCAATTTAAATAATTTAAACATTTATTACAGTACTGCCATTGAGGTTTATACTTTTACCCAAATACATGGATAGTTATTCCCCACAATTGCAATCTACCAATAAATTAGACTTTGTAACAGCATTTAAAACTGTATATCAATCCAGTTTACTCCTAAAGAGGTATGAAATTGGCAACTGCTGTGTTTATTAACTCAAAACCCATGAATCAGGTTTATACTAAGCGCGTGACACAGTTGAGCAAGCACAGCAAGCTCCATGACAAATGGAAGCAATTTCATGTTTTGCATAAGTTGCATGTCATGAAATGCACTGCGTACATTGACAATATGCATTCAATCTCGTATTGGTAGTGCTATAGTTGCGAGTAGCAATATTTGTGGGTAACAAATTTCGCTATCCGTATCTACATCATCTATTGTTCCCAAGATTCGTCAAAAATTTGCTTCGGACACCTGATAATACGCAGAGTTTATCCCATAAGCCTTCTTTGCCTTTGAATCGCTGTATCTGTAATGTCAATAAAGCTTTGAGAACTCAGGGGTGTGTAAAGTGGCAATTCACCGCTATACTTAGAGCTTAGTTTCTGGTGACTAAGTAATGATAATGAGTATAAATTACTAATGTATAAAATATTCATATAAATATCGTTCGCAGTTTGAGCCTTTAAAGTCTGTGTAAATAAATAATTGAACTTACGTAAATCAACTAGATATTACGATATGAACGAAGAACCTACACCTACCTTAACTAAAAAATATGTCCCGGCAACAGACCAACAGTCAAGTCGAACCACGAAATCTACTTCCACGACTAACGGGCGCCAATCAAAAAAGATAGCGCGTTTGGGTCATTGGCTAGCAGGAATGTGGACGGTAGGTGCAGCGTTACTGACTATTTCCAATTTGCGATTACCGCAAATGATGGAAAATCAAGCACAATCGGCATTTTATCAACTTCGTGGCTCGATTGCACCGCCAAAAGACATCGTAATTTTGGCAATTGACGACGATTCGATATCAACACCAGCGGTATCATACGCAACTGACCCGATAAAATATGGTCATTTGGAACCTTTAAAAGGATTTCCTTACAAACGTGAAGCATACGGGCAAGTTATCGAAAAACTGGTTCAAGCAGGAGCGCGTGCTGTTGCATTAGATGTAATCTTCGACTTGCCGAGTAGTCACGGTTTAGAAGATGACCGTAAATTCCAAACGATGTTACAACGCTATGGCAGCAAAGTCGTTTTAGCTGCGTCATATGAAAATTTTGAAACTCGTAGTGGTTTTGTAACACAATTACGTTCTCCCCAAGAATTACTGCGTGTTGGTTCTGTCTCAACTGGGTCTATAACTTTCCCATTAGAGGTTGATGGCAAGATTCATCGTTTGGCGGGTGAGTATACTAAGGAACTAAAAGAAACCCAAGGTAGCTTATTAGAGAAAATACCAGATTTTAGTGTAGCGACTTTGCGGGCTGCAAATATTGACTTTCCTAAACCCAAAGGTGACCGCATTTATTTTCGTGGACCTATGGGTAGTTTTGAGCAAATTCCATTTTGGTATGTTTTTGACCAAATGTTTTGGGATAGCAATTTACAGTCAGGAAAAGTATTCAAGGACAAAATAGTACTAATTGGCGCCACGGCAACAGTAGCAAATGATTTTCATGCAGTTGCTGTAAACTGGCTATTTCCCGAACGTATGAGTGGAGTGGAAATACACGCGAATGCACTAGCAAGTCTCATGGAGGGTAATTCAGTAAAAATAGCAATCAACAGTCCTTATGGCAGTAGTTTATTTGTCTTAGCATTAGTTGGTGGAAGCGCATATTTTGTATCTCGGAATAAATACAATAGGCTTCGGGTTTTTTCTTGCTTTGGTATAGCTATTGTTTGGGGAGGCATTAATTATTTGTTGTTTATTACAAATCAATTATTTTTTCCCACAGCTGTACCTGTAACTGCACTTATTGCAATTGGGTTATCATATTTAGGTATTGAAATAGCAATTCAGCAATTACGCAAAATTCAGTTAGTTGATATTATTCAGAAAAATCCTTATTCTCGCATTGCCCAAGAGATTCTTAGTCAGCAAGAAGACCTGATAGATTTACTTAAAAAGCGTGAAATTCAAATCAGTGGAAAAATTCTTGATGGTCGTTATCGTATCGTCAAAGTATTAGGCTCAGGTGGCTTTAGTGAAACATATATAGCTGAAGATACAAGACTACCTGGTAATCCTTTATGTGTTGTCAAACAACTTCAACCAGTAAATAATAAACCTGAACAAATGGAAGTAGCGCGGCGCCTTTTTAGCTCCGAAGCTCAAACTCTTCAACAATTAGGTATATATCCTCAAATACCCCAACTTCTAGCTTATTTTGAAGAAGACGAAGAATTTTACTTAGTTCAAGAATTCATTCTTGGTAATGCGCTTAGTCAAGAATTGCCATCAGGAAAACGTCATAACCAAGCTGTTGTCATTGATATAGTGCGGGAATTATTACAAATACTAGTATTCGTGCATCAAAATGGTGTAATTCACCGTGATATCAAGCCGAGTAACATCATGCGTCGAAAAAGCGATTATAAACTTGTGCTGATAGATTTTGGCGCCGTTAAGCAAGTATCTACAAAGTTAATTGAAAGCCAGGACGATACAGCATTTACTATTGGTATTGGCACAAAAGGTTACGCACCCAGAGAACAATGCTTTGGGCGCCCGCAATATAGCAGTGATATTTACGCAGTTGGAATGATTGGCATTAAAGCATTAACAGGAACACCTCCCCATGAACTTCAGCATGATGACAACGGTGAATTAATATGGATGGAACGTGCCGAAGTTGCAACTGGCTTTGCTAACATTCTCAGTAAAATGGTGCGCGATAATTTCCAAGAACGCTATCAATCTGCATCCGAAGCTCTGAATGCATTAAATCAATTACTTTTTGCCGATAAGGTTCAATCTCTATCTTCAAATGATTCATCTATAAACACTTTATCTTTAGAAGATACAGATACTCCAACTACCCCTTGGGATGGAAATTAGCGTGGGAGCAATAGGCAAAATTTGTTGGCACAGAAACTACTTTGCTTATTTTTAATAGTTTAATAATATTACTCTAATTCAATATTGAACTAACTTAAACTCAAACGAGTTTATCCAACCAGCGAAATTTTATGACATGAACTAAAGCGTGGTCTGTGTCATCAAATATGGAGGGTAGATTGGCAACGGATGTGAAACGGATGTAACGGATAGTTGATTCGTTATTTGAAGGCGCCCTAAAAGAAAATTTTGTTTGTAACAAATAAATCATCCGTTACATCCGCTCTCATCCGTTGCCAGCCAACACCCCAAAACAAATGACACGAACCACTACTAATGGTTCGTGTCATTTATTTTAATATATTTACCTTATTAGGCGCAGAGGGCACACAGATAAGGTTAAGAGAGTTATATATTGGCGCCTACTCCCTTGCATTAATGATATAGAACCGTTATGTAAACTTAAGTACTTGGTCTAGTTGATGGGTCTGTTGTTGAATCAGACGGTGGATTTGGTACTTCAGGTTTAGGGTCTGGTACTTCAGGTTTAGGATTTGGTACTTCGGGTTTAGGGTCTGGTACTTCGGGTTTAGGATTTGGTACTTCAGGTTTAGGATTTGGTACTTCGGGTTTAGGATTTGGTACTTCGGGTTTAGGATTTGGTACTTCGGGTTTAGGATTTGGTACTTCGGGTTTAGGATTTGGTACTTCAGGTTTAGGATTTGGTACTTCAGGTTTAGGGTCTGGTACTTCGGGTTTAGGATTTGGTACTTCAGGTTTAGGATTTGGTACTTCAGGTTTAGGGTCTGGTACTTCGGGTTTGGGACTTGGTACTTCGGGTTTGGGACTTGGTACTTCGGGTTTGGGACTTGGTACTTCGGGTTTAGGACTTGGTACTTCGGGTTTGGGACTTGGTACTTCGGGTTTAGGAGTTTGGTTTACAGGTGGTTTTGTATCATCTTCTGTCGTAGAGTTATTGCGGTTATTACGCTGACTGAAATTCGGTTGAACTTGCGAATAATCTACTATGGCATCAACATTGTCACTTTCCGGTAGAGATTCTAATGTATTAGATGTTTCTTCGGGGGTTGTAGATAATTTGATAAATGATGGGTCTTTGATAGTACCTGGACCCGATATTGGTGATTGCTTGGCTAAAGCTGCTGAAGTTTCTGCTTGAACACTACTAAGCGCTGGGTCACTGGTTGCATTTGGATTTTGACGTGTTAAATCAAGTCCTCGCACTAAATCACTTGTGTCATAAAAAGTTCGCAGGTCAAAACCATATAGTCCCTGAAATTTACCCTTGACAACAACCATCATTTGCCCAGCTTGCAAAACTTGGCTGCTAGAAGCATCTTTATTAAATACTTCAATTCCACTGTTTGTAAGGGCGCCAACAATTGTAGTATCTGTAACTTTGTCATAACGTACAAACAACGCTGAACCACGAATTGCGGCAGCAGCACTTGGTGTTCTAATATTTGTTCTTCCTCGTCCTGGAGGAATCAGTAATAATACGGTACCGTTATTAAGCGTAAAATTTCTGGTTCGCGGTAAAAACTGAAATACTGCTTGTTCTCCAACTCGTGCCCAAGAACCATCGTTGAAGCGCAAATCAGCTAACGATAGTCTTCCTGTAGACAAACCATCCCCAGGTGTCATGGCATCCGAACGCTGTGCCTTACGTCTTGGCTGACGTTGGGGCATTAGCTGTACCAAGTTACGCAAATCTTGAATTACAGCCCTAGTTAAGGGTGTCTGGGCATTAGCTTGGTTCGATACAGGTATTGCTACCCCTGACAAACTAATCACCAGAAGTGGCAACAACTTACGAAACATTTGTTGCAGTTCAGAACTTTTACTCATACTCAACCAGGTAAAAACAATTCAAGGGGTAGATTTCTAGGTCTATGCTTGTTTTAACAAGTTTATATACGTATTTTTGCTTAAAAATTATCAAATCTTAAAAATCAAAAACATTCCAGCAGGCTATAAATTATTTACTAATCGCAATTTCGTTAGTCGAAATAGGTAGAACAGAGGTATGCAAATTATATAACATCAATGCTACTTAAGTATATACTTAAGTACAACCTAGACTCAACCCTGATATTAGCTGTACGTTACACTCTGTTAGATAATTGAAACTTCAATAAATAGTTTGTAGTCTGATTTTTCTAAACGATGCCGTAAAGATGCAACCAAAGAAACTTAAAAACTGTTGGTCATTGTGGATCTCACTCACTTTCAGTACTAGCTGTCAGTATATGGTAAAACTAGATGCAGCAATAGCAATAGGCGCCACACAATGGCAATTATCCCCGAATGTATCAAATATACCACCTTTTAGTGATAATGCTGTAAATTCGCATGAACAACAAACACAGACTACACAAGTGTTACCCAAGTTCCTGCCTAAGACTTATAGTCAACCCTTAAATTCAATCAATATAGAACAGCCTGATTTGGTACAGTCGGCGACTATAGTTCAATCAACCCCAGAACAGCCACAAGACAGCAGCAATGCCCAAAAGCCAGCAGAACCTCCACAAGTTGAGGCACAACCAAATGAACCTGCGGCGCCTACCCCAACGCAAATAGAACAACGTCTAGATAAACCTGATATTGACTACAGTAAAAGGTTAGAAAGCCTTATACGTCTTCTTGAGAAAAATAAGCAATCTGCGGCTGAAACTAGTAACGGAGAACTTGGACAAATTATTGCCAAACCTCAAACACCAGAACTAGGCACTATCATCGTAAAACCAGTTGAACAACCACCGCTACCAACTCAACCTCAACAACCTGCAGAAACTCCACCAAAACCATCTGAACCCATCGGTTATGTGCTAGGACGAGTTAGTTTTTTCCAAACAAACAATCTTTTTGCCTCAAAAGTAGACCCTATCGAAGACGGTTTGATATATTCTGGGGTTACACTTGCTACTGCCCCTTTACAATTAGGACCAAGGACATTTTTAAATGGTTCGTTTGATGCCAATATTATTCGCTACATCAATCAATCGGAATTTAACTACAACCAAGTACGTTTAAATGTAGATTTATATCAACAACTTACTCGCCGCATGTACGGCGAAATCGGTTGGAGCAACCAACAATTGTTTTATGCCAGAAACAGCAAACGCCTTGGATTCGCATCTGGCGACCGATTTCTTAATGAGAATTCATTCCACCTATCATTAGGACGTAGAGACTTTCTGGCGCCTTCTTGGGCACTCGACAGTTTTTACGAATTTCGCTGGAACCTAGCTGAAGTCCCCCAAAGACGTGACCGTATCACAAACTCGTTATGGCTTTCATTAAGTTATTATCTACAACAATCGCTTAACGTCGGTTTAAATTATCAACTTACTTTTTCTGACTTTACCCAGCGTAATCGCGAAGACTTGTATCATCGATTATTCACACACCTTAACTATAAAGCTACCAATAGCAGTAGTATTAGTGTTCAAAGCGGAGTAACACTAGGTAATTCTACAGAACCTAACATTAACTTCGATGGGTGGTTTTTTAGTATAAATTATAACTGGGAAATCGGCAGATTTTAAGTTAATAACTAATCCAATCACTCCAACTACCAGCATAAAGCTTTGTATTACGAAAACCCGCTAATTCTAACGATAGTAAATTTACACATGCAGTAACACCAGAACCGCAGTAAACAATAATTTCTTCGCTGTTTCTTATATCTTGCCAACGAGAAAGCTGGCCTTCAACATTAAGTAAGTACCCTGAACCATCAGTTACAGATTGCCAAGGATAGTTTACAGCACCCTCTATATGCCCAGCAATTTTATCAATAGGTTCCCTGATACCTAGGTAACGTTCTGTCTCACGGGAGTCGATTAAAACTACACCTGGCAAATCTTTACGATTCTTCACTTCGTTTATATCTACTACCATATTCGATTGGACTTGTTCAGTAAAAATAGCGTTTTGATAACTGCATGATGCTTCCCTAACTTCCGAAGTCACTGGATATGATAATGATAACCATCCACTAAACCCTCCATTTAAAACCGCAACTCTTTCATGTCCCATATAGCGCAGCAACCACCATAAACGCGCGGCAAATCCAAGTCGTGAATCGTCGTATGCTACAACTAATGTTTGGTGATTTATACCCATTTTTGATAACTTTACCGCTAACGAAGCTAAATTTGGTAAAGGATGTCTTCCTCCATGCGTACCCACTCTTGCAGAAAGGTCTTCATTTAAATCAAGATAATAGGCGCCTGGAATATGGCAATGCTTGTACTGTTGTTTTCCTAAATCTGAGTCATTGAGAGAAAATCGACAATCGATAATCACGACTTTAGAATCATTTAGATGCTCAACAAGCCAGGGAGCAGAAACCACATTCATAATTACTAGTACTTGTATTTTTATTAATTGCTAAAAATATTATCCAACTTAATGTCCGTAATGCCTGAACAATTTATCCCACAATCAACAGCAGACGGTTCTTTTACGTTCTTCTCCGAAGAATTTCAAGAGTCATATCATAGCCACTTTGGCGCCAGACAAGAAAGTTTTCAAAAATTTGTTGTTCCGACACAGCTATCCCAAAGAGCGACAAAAGTAGCAAAAGGACATTCCATCCGAATTTTAGATGTTTGCTACGGACTAGGATATAACACTGCTGCTGCACTACAAACTATTTGGCGCCAGAATCCTAACTGCCATATTGAAGTCATTGGTTTAGAGTTGAATTCATCTGTACCACGTGCAGCGAACCGTCATAATTTGTATGCTGACTGGGACTTTGAATATCTAGATATCTTGACAAAACTTGCTTCTACGTATTACGTAGAAAACGATAATCTGAAAGCATCTTTATTGATTGGCGATGCTCGAACTACAATTAAACAGGTACTAACAGAGTCATTTCAGGCAGACGCTATTTTCCTAGACCCATTTTCTCCTCCACAATGTCCACAATTGTGGACAATTGAATTTATAGGGCTTGTTTCCAAATGTCTACACCACGAAGGATTACTAGCTACTTACTCATGTTCCGCAGCAGTACGTACAGCACTTTTGCTCTCTGGTTTAATTATCGCTTCAACACCTCCTGTAGGCAGAAAAACTCCTGGTACTGTTGCAGCACATCCTGCATGTCTCCAATTACTAGACCAACAATCTCCCCTCTCAACTGCTGAACTCGAACATTTACATACACGTGCCGCAATTCCTTATCGTGACCCGTCACTTCAAGACCAAGCTCAAATCATTCTAGAACGGCGCCGACAAGAACAAAAGTCGAGTACGCTTGAAACCACGTCTCAGGCTCGAAAGCGCTGGTCATCAAGAAATCTAAATACTGAAAATTTATAGTATATTATTATACAAACGCCTGAAATTTTAATCGAGTATATAAAGTGATTGTGATCAGAATCACAGTAAAAGTGAATAAATGATCACTGCGACAAATAACTTTACAATAGTTTGATAATTGCTAATAATTTTTATGGGAAAATACATAAGTTGCTTATCAAAAAAGAAATACTGTATTGTTTAGTTAGAGCCAAAAAATAAATTTAATAAGACAACCGAGTTATTTTGCACAGTCATGCGAACAAATCTCCGTATAAAACCTGATTTAAGATTTGCTCAAATTGCCCATACTAGAAAGATAGGTGGGGAATATTGACCACAATTTTCTCAGATGCCTTAAAAAGATGAGAAACGCGCTGATTTTGCTTAAACATAAATAGATTAAGTTTGCGTTGTATTGTAAGGCTATACAAGTGGTAAGAATTTATAAAGGTGATAAGTACCAAAAGTCAAGTGTCATTTATATATGATAATTGACAATTAGTAAGTTCTGACTTAACGTGAAAGATTACAGTATGACGTGAGACTATTTAAAAGCAAGCAGAACAGTACAGTATATAAATTTAAATTGTTTTAAGAATTGGAGCGCCTCTGTGGTTTTGAAATCCAATTATACAGGTTCTACCGAAAGAGTTACGAGTGGGTCAAACCCCTCAGAGACAATAAATGATATCGGTTCAAATAAGGCTTTAGGATTGCAAAAAGCGCAAACTTACTCCTTGGGCTTATCAAAACAAGACCTTATGGTTGAAAAAGTTGAAGCCATATCATCTTGGACAAACCAAAAGGCTGATTCAGGTCATGAATCATTGGTTTCAAGAAAGCAGCACGCCGAATCACAAGTGGATATATTTGATGGTGATACACCAAAAATCCTCGTCGTTGATGACCATGCAGCTAGTCGAATGACATCTGTGGCTTTATTAGCGATGGAGGGTTATGAAATTATTGAAGCCGATAGCGGTTTTAGTGCAATAGAACTTATTGCCCATTCGTCACCAGACTTAATACTGCTTGATGTCATGATGCCAGAAATGGACGGGTTTGAAGTTTGCCAACGAATCAAGCAAAACGAGCAAACCCGATTGATTCCTGTGATTTTTATTACAGCTTTAAACGATAGACATTCTCGTATTCGCGGTATCGAAGTTGGAGCAGACGACTTTTTAACTAAACCCTTTGACCGTTTAGAATTAGCAGCGCGCGTAAAATCGCTAGTGCGACAAAAGCGTTTGAACGAAGACCTTGATCATGCCGAAAAAGTATTATTTTCAATAGCACGGGCAATTGAGAGTCGCGACCCAAATACAGGGGATCACTGCGAACGCTTAATACAGTTGGGTAAAGCATTTGGTGAATATCTGAAACTCTCGCGTAATGAAATTCGCGATTTAATGTGGGGAGGCAACCTACATGATATTGGTAAAGTTGGTATCCCCGATGCGATATTGCTCAAGCAGGGCAAGCTGACAGATGAAGAATGGAAGACAATGCGTCTACACGTCTTGATTGGGGAACAAATTTGTCAACCTTTGCGTAGTACACGTGGGGTAATACCAATTATTAGACACCATCATGAGCGATGGGATGGTTCGGGGTATCCTGATGGTCTTAAAGGGGATGAAATACCCAAATTGGCACAAATTTTTCAAATTATTGATATTTATGATGCTTTAACGAGTGAACGTCCTTACAAAAAGGCTTATACATCAGAAGAAGCGCTATCTACGATGGAAGAAGAAACCAAACGAGGTTGGCGTAATCCTGAATTAATGAAGAAATTTGCTGACTTTATTCGCTCCTGGCAATCAAATCCAGAAATTAAATCCAACTAAATCGAAATGTAAGCGGTTAACATTTCGGTTATGGATGATTAGCTGGTATTATTTGAGCCTGAACGAAGAAAGCGGAGTATCTCCAGCTTTGATAAGCAATTCACACATCCAGTATCGCTAATTATGGTAGTAGTAGCAATTTTGGCGGCGGGACGCGGCACAAGAATGAAATCCAGCCTGCCCAAGGTTTTACATAAATTAGGTGGGCTATCGCTTGTCGAGCGAGTCTTAAATAGCGTTGATCAGACGCAACCTATAAGGCGGATAATAATAGTAGGGTACCAAGCTGAGTTCGTCAAAACTGCGATGGCGCCAATACCCAATATAGAGTTTGTTGAGCAAACTCAGCAGTTGGGAACAGGGCACGCCATCCAACAGCTACTACCGCATCTGGAAGGTTATGAGGGTGACTTACTAGTTTTAAATGGGGATGTACCATTACTGCGCCCTGAAACATTAAGTAATCTCTTGCAAACCCATCGAGAGAATCAAAATGCTGCAACTATTCTGACCGCGCATTTGCCCGACCCTAAAGGTTATGGGCGTGTTTTTTGTGATGGTGATGGTGGTAAAAAATTTGTGCAGCAAATGGTTGAAGACAAAGATTGTACAGCAGAGCAAAAGCTATGTACTCGCATTAATGCAGGAATATACTGTTTTCGCTGGCAAGATTTAGCACAAGTACTACCTCACTTACAGGCAAATAACGCTCAGAAAGAATATTATTTAACAGATGCGGTTACACAAGTTTCACCAGTAATGGCGGTAGATGTCGAAGATTACCAAGAAATTTTAGGTATTAACGACCGACTTCAATTAGCAGGCGCCTACGAGATATTGCAAAACCGAATAAAAAATCAGTGGATGGCAGCGGGTGTAACAATAGTTGACCCAAGTAGCGTCACAATCGATGAGACCGTCGAGTTATACCCAGATGTAATTATTGAGCCGCAAACCCACCTGCGAGGTTCAACGATAATTCATACAGGTTCTACAATTGGGCCAGGAAGTTTAATAGAAAACAGTCAAATTGGTGAAAACGTTTCAGTACAGTTTTCAGTAATTACTGATAGTAGTGTTGCAGCGGGTGTTCGCATTGGACCCTACGCCCACTTACGTGGTCATGCTCATGTTGGTGAAGGGTGCCGCATTGGTAATTTTGTAGAATTAAAAAATACTAAATTGGGCACAAAAACGAACGTTGCTCACCTTTCATACTTAGGTGACACAACAACAGGCACCAAAGTAAACATAGGCGCCGGAACCATCACCGCGAACTACGACGGCTTCAAAAAACACCCAACTACAATTGGTGACAACACAAAAACAGGTTCCAATAGCGTTTTGGTGGCGCCACTTAACCTTGGTTCAAACGTATACATAGCCGCAGGTTCAACAATAGCTCAAGACATTCCAGACGACTGCCTAGTAATAGCGCGTCCCCAACCAGTCCTCAAACCCGGTTGGGTATCAAAAAAACAAAATGAAATGAACAGTTAAAAGTTAGAAAACGTATAAACTGTCATTCTGAGCGTAGCGAAGAATCTCTTAAAAGTTGGAATGTTATAAGATGCTTCACTACGTTCAGCATGACAAGGCACGACTCACTCGTTACTCATTACTCAGCACTCAGCACTCAGCACTCATTACTCAGCACTTCCGACTTGTGGGTCATCAGGCAGTTCCAAAGTATCGTCCATCTTTTCGCCATTGTGATAAGCTGCCAAAAGGACTTCGCTAGTTTTACCCCATGCAATCGTCCCCTTAGCATCAATTGCAATGGCGCCAAAATCACGCTGATTTTGAGTTGCCTCATCAAACGAACGCTGCATTGCTTCAAGCAAAGACATTCCATCTGTAACCCGCACCACTATACGCGGCGCCAAGCATTCATCGAGAATATGCTCACCAATACCCGTACAGCTAACACCAGCATATTGAGTAGCATAATTACCAGCAGGCATAGCAGAATCACTAACACGACCAATACGCTCAAACCCTTTTCCACCAGTAGAAGTACCAGCAGCAATTCTTCCAACCGTGTCTAAAACAACAACACCAATCGTGCCTCTACCAGCACCACTTTCAACTAATTCTTTTTCTGCTACCACCCCAGCCATCGTTTTTTTGAAATTATCCTGACGTTCTTGCAGCCATTCTTCTAAACGTAAATCTGTAAGCGGATTATAACTAGGTACCTGCAACTCTCGTGTTAACTCCGAAGCGCCGAAATCTGATAGCACTCGGTCGGGAGATGACTGGAGAAAATGCGCTAAATTAATTGGATTTTGTATCCGTGTAACATTAATTACACCACTAAAACTTTGAGAGGCGCCGTCCATTAAAGAAGCGCTCATGCGAATTTGCCCGTCAGATTGCAGAACAGAACCGGTACCAGCATTAAAACGTGGGTCATCTTCCAACAATTGGCAACCATGTACTACTGCTTCTGCGGCTGAAGCGCCAGATAGTAGTATTGCATAAACCTCTTCTAACACTTTATATAGCGATTGACGTACAACTTCAACGCCACCTTTACCTTTAAGCGAACTACCTGCCCCACCATGAATAATTAATTTAGGTCGCACCTGTGTAACTCCGTATATTTTGTCATGAATCTTCAGTTTTAGCTTGCGAACGCCGACGACGGCATCTTTCAGAGCAATATTTTACTTCGTCCCAGTTCTTTTCCCATTTTTTGCGCCAAGTAAACGGAAGTCCACAAACCGGACATATTTTTGTTGGCAGGTCAGACTTAGAACGAGCGCGTGCCATAAATGGTTTACAGAATAATGTTGAGATTTATCAAGGGTGGAACCATATTATATACTTTTCCCAATCTGCATAAGCTAAATTTGCCTACATCTATTACCGATTAACAAATAATCGTAATAGCCCTATGACATATCAAATCAACTTAGCCAATATTTAAGGTAATATTCTTACTGGTTTTAACAAAGACTTTCAATCTTTTTTATTTTTGACATTTACTGATACCGAAGAAGCACGTAGATGGTTAACGGATATTATTCCTGAAGTAGCGACAGTTAAAGAAGTACAAGCTTTCAATAACTTATTTAAATTAGTCAACAAACGGCGCCGTGGAGAATTGGGAACAGTATCATCAACATGGAAGAATGTTGCATTTACTCACAGTGGTTTTGAGGCACTTGGTATATCAAGTCAAGACCTAAATAGTTTTCCCAAAGTTTTTAAAGCCGGAATGAAAGCGCGTGCCACAACCCGAAGAATTTACACCTTCCCAGGTCTACGCGATGTAGAGACCGTATTAATACGGTCTCTACATTATTTCACAGCTAACGCCAGCAATAACCGACTAACAACACGACCATCAGGTAACTGGTAAAAATTTAGTTCCCCTCCCATTTGCCTTACCAAATTTTGACTAATAAACAAGTGTAAACCCGGATAATTGTCTATATAAGAAGATACAAGTACATCTGTTGAAGTATCTTGATATAATTCTGCCAGTAATTGAGAATTAATAATACCATTATCGGTAATCGAAAGCTCTAATGTATTATCTTCTAGGCGCCGACACCAAAAGTCTATTCTTCCTCCGGGTACAGAACGTTCGACAGCAGCTATTAAAATTTCATTTATTATTAATTCTATTTTCGCAACATCGCCAACAACGATTAACGAGTATTGCGATAAATTCAAGTTAGTTTTTCCTAATGTTAGTTCCGTATTACCTGTATTATCAACTGTATTTTGCCCTAAACCATGTACTCCCACCCATAATTTTTTCTCTTTGAGCCATTTATCAACTCGTTCTAGTGAACGTTTTAATAAGCTTGCAATAGGCATTTTACCCTTGCTAAACTGTAACTGCCATTGCTCCTCTTCAAGCAAGCTAGTTACTGATGAATAAGTACTTTCTAACTGGCGTAGAATTTGCTGATAGCGCACTTGAGTAAATTCGTTATTCGGAACACCTAACGCTTTAATCTGGCTAATCAAAGAGTTTGCTGTACGCTGGTTTTCTTCAAATTTTCGATGTTTATACCAGTTTATTTGTTGTAACTCTTGTTTTGATTCTAACAATGTTTGTGATACTTGACGAAAACGTCGTGACCAAGCAAGTTGACTAATTAACATAGATGCTGCACTTAAGCTTTGCTCAGACCAACGACGTGCAATATTATCAGCTATCACCACTACACCTGTGGGTTTGTAAGCTGGATCGGTATGTAATGCAGCTATTAAAATTTGACCGATACTTGAACCATGTAGCCATTTACGTGTATCTTTGGGCAAGTCTTCGGCTTTAATAAGCATCATTGGTTCACTGCCTAACGCCCACTGTATCAAAGCTTCGCCTAATATTGGCACAGAGATTTCGCTCGATACGGCAAATTCTTGGTCATTAATTAAGCCAGGAATTATTTCAGCATATTGTGAGTTAGGTGCCCAAGATAGCATTAGCACTAAAGGACAGTTAAGAACGGCAGCAATTTGGCGCAAAGAAATAATTTCTAGATTTTTATTACTTGCTTCTGTATTGGCGCCTTGTGCTTGTTCCAAAATTCGTAACGATTCTTGGAAGCTTTGCATAATTTTAGTATTTTGCTCGCCGTTAAAATATAACTGCCACTGCCTAGTAATTACACCAACTTGCTGACCAACAATTTGAACTAATTCTCTTTCTCTTGTTGTCCAAGCTCGTTTGCTTTCGTGTGTAATTAGCATTAACGTTTCAGGTACATTTCCACCCTGACAGTTAGTTATAACTAAAGAGCGAACCCCAACTTCGAGCAAACAAGAACGCCAATTAAAAAACCGTAAATCTTCTTCTAAGTTTTCAATTGCAATTGCTTCATCTGAACGCTGTAAAAGTAACCAATCTACCTCACGCAAACGTTCAAAGTCAAAATTGAACGGGCGCCTGTTTTGAGGTTGAGTTTGAAACAAAATTTCGTACTTACTATGGTCATGATTATAGTACAGAAGCACAAATCTCATGGCGCCGAGTCTTTCGAGGATTTTTTTAGCGCAATTGCTCAGGGTCTGCTCAAAATCACGTTCGCTATATATTCCTTTTGCGACTTCGCTAGTTAAATCAGCATCACCTCGAATTTGCTCAATTGTGTTTTCCATTTCTTCAGTAGGTGCTACAAGCGATACCAAACCTGCTGCACCTTGAACAAAACTTTTATCGTTTTCTTTCCATATGCGTGCTTCCATCGCTTCGATAGCTAAAAAACCAATTAAATCCTTTTGGCAAATAATTGGCGCCGCTAATAAAGACCGAACCTGCAAGCGTTGCATCAACTGAGCAGTAAAATGGCTTTTGAGTGAACTTCGCCCTTCTCCAATCGCAACAAGTTCATTCGTTGCCAAAGCATAGTAAAAGTCGCTCAACTCCTCAACAGTTATTGAACCTATCCCAGTTCGATTTTTATCATACTTTTGTGTACTGCCATTCGAGTGACTGCTAAAACGGCGCCAAAAATACCGACCATCACGCTCATACCAGTAAATATGAGTACGAGTTGGCGCCGTGAATTCGTGTACAGCTTTAACTACAGCTTCTATACGCTGCATTAAATTATTAGAGGCTTGTAATTTTTGTAACAAGTTTAATAAAGGTTCTTCGAGACGCTTAGTATGTTTTTGCTGCCAGTCAAGTTCATACTGGTGTAACGCTGCGGCTAATTCACCTAGTACCATCATCAATCTTGCTTTAGCATCAGTTGGTAAAAGATATCCCCAACGAATTGAACCAAGCATGAGTAAACCTAAACAGCGATCTTTATAGCGAATAGGTAGAATGATAGTTCCTTGAATTTGATGCTTTTTAGCTAATTCTTGCCATACTTCTGCACGCGCTTCTGCCCGCAAGTCAGCAACACCAACAGGACGTTGTTCTATAACTACTTGTTCTAATAAATCTCCGGGACTAAGAACTAGTCGCTGATTTAAATAACCATTATCATTTCCGGGTGAAAATCCTCCCTTGCCAATTACGATATGATTTAAGCGGTCGTAAAGCGCCACCCATACCAAGTTGTAGTCAAATTGTTCTTTGACAAAAGTAATAATAGTTTGAATTAGAACATCAATATTATCTTCTTCTCGTAGGCTTTGTAAGACACGCCCTAAAGAGATAATATGCTGTTCAGCGCCGATTGGTCGTTGTGGCTGCCCCATAGAAGCGGTCGTCTAGTAAGAATTAATATAGCTGGTTTGTACTTAAGATGCCCAAATACTATCGATAGCTATCAAAATGAACGATATATACCAACTTGCAATTCGCCCGTTATTATTCAATGCGGTGAAAGCTGACCCAGAGAAACTGCACTCTTCAACGATTCGCACACTTTATTGGCTGAGTGATATTTGTTATAGTCCAAGCACTAGGTGGGTAAACCAGCGCTTGCGGCATTCATTTTGCCTGTTTGACAAACGTTTAGAACAAAATCTGTTTGGATTGCATTTTCCCAACCCAGTTGGTTTAGCTGCTGGGTTTGATAAAGATGGAGTTGCCGCACCAGTATGGGGAAGCTTAGGATTTGGGTTTGCCGAATTAGGGACTGTTACTTTTCATCCTCAACCAGGCAACCCAAAACCTCGCTTATTTCGTTTACCCGAAGATAATGCAGCGCTTAATCGAATGGGTTTCAATAATTCAGGTGCGGTTGATATGGCTCATAGATTAACAGAAGTACGAAAGAACCTAACTCTACCCATACCCATTGGTGTTAATTTAGGCAAATCAAAAATTACACCGCTTGAAGCTGCTGCTATTGATTATCGTGACAGTTTTCGCTTACTCAAAGATTGCGGTGATTATTTTGTCGTTAACGTTTCTTCCCCTAATACACCTGGATTACGCGCGCTTCAAGATGCTACTATGCTTTCTTCTATCTTGGAAGCATTAAGTCAAGAAAACTTATTACCACAAAAACCGATATTTGTCAAGATAGCGCCAGATTTAGAATTAGAGGCAATATCCGACATTATCGAATTAGCGTTCAATTATAAATTAGCGGGAATTATAGCTACAAATACTACAATTCGTCGCGATAACTTAAAAACGCAATTTATAGCAACAGGAAAATCACCTCAAGAAGAAGCTGGTGGAATTAGTGGGGCGCCAGTACGCGACCGTTCAACAGAAATAATTCGTTACATTTACAAACATTCTCAAGGGCAAATACCAATTATCGGCGTAGGTGGAATATTTACTGCCGCCGATGCATGGGAAAAAATCACCGCAGGCGCCAGCTTAGTCCAAATTTATACAGGTTGGATATATGAGGGGCCTTGGATGATACGCCGTATTCTTGAAGGTTTGCTTGTGTTACTCGAACAACGAGGATTGACTTCGATTTCGGAAGCAATAGGAATAGAAAGGGGTTAGTAGGGTGGCATAAGCCACCTTACTACAACATTATTTCTCAATTGGGAAAAACTCCCTAGCTTTGCGGTCATACCTCCATGCGATACCTTCAGGGTCTCGGTTACGACTCCATTCAGGAAAATCTGGGTCATCACGCCGTTTAAAGACTGTACTGGAGTATACACTTAACCTTTTAGCAAGTTCAGATTGAATCAATGAACCAAACACTAACTGTTGCGCTAGTGTTTTTGTTGCTTGCTCATGAACTTGTTCTGGTTCTTTTACTTCAGCTTGTGGTAATTCAGCTTGTAGCAATTCCGGTTCTTGTGAAAGAGCGTGCTTAACTTCTGCTTGTTGTACTTCAGTTTCTTTATTATCCGTTTCGGGTACTTCAGCTTGTATTAATTCAGCTTCTTTGACTTGATGTGTTGCTGTTGATGTTTCTGCTACTACTAACGCAGGTTGTTTTTCCTCAATTATGAACGGCGTTGTCGTTGGCGCCGCTAAAAGAGGCATTGCAGTCGTCGAGCTTTTTCTTGGCTCTTGCTTAACAGGTTCGCTGCTATCAAATATGCTGCCAAGAATATTAGCAGTCATAAAGTAGTAAACTTGTTTTCCATCGTTAGTATTGAGGACACTGGCGCCGAATTCAGAAGCTTTCGTATCAAGAAAGCGTTTAGCCTTATCTCCAGAAAAATTACCCCTAACAGCCAAATCCATAGGAGTAACACTACCCTGGTTTTGCTGAATTAGCTGATGGAACATAGGATTAACTCCCTCGCACCACTTATCCCATTGGTAGCGTTGCCAAAGATTAATACTCGTTATCAGCAAAATCAGACCCAGCCAAATACGCCAGGTAGAAACCAGGAAAACAACCAGAAAAGAGATGGGCAAAAGCAAAACGAGAAAACCCTTCCCGTAGCTTTCAATTGTTTTTTCACTCATGCCGATTATTACCCAGTAATTATTTTGCGAGTTGGGAAATAATATCATCTTGGCAAAAAGTGCGATACATATTTGTATACAAGGTAGTTTTGCCGGAAAAATTCCCAGTCAAACAACAACCAAAGCCACACTTTTGCCAAAAGATAAACATGGCAAAATTATAGGCAAAAATGTGAAAAAAATCTTTACTTGTATCATTAAATACATATAAACCGGGTTTCTAAGCAAAATAGTCGTTTTTATTACAAGTTATGACCAAGAAACCCAGTTTCTTATTATTTCGAGTTGTACTGTTTTCTGTACTGAATTATATAAGCAAAAAATAGGCGCCCCAGCGAAGAAATAGTACATTAGTTCAAAGTGTATATATTCCTGTAGAATTTTGAAAGTTCATCTACACAAAATTTGACATCACATGGAGCCAACAGAAGCTCAATATCTAGTACTGAATGCGCTCGAAACATTGGAGTTAATAGAAGGTATGCTTTATGATGAAGAGAGAGGATTTTATCTTATTAGTACTCTTAGTTCTATTTTACCAATAGCACTTGTTCTACAAGATGGGGAAATAATTCCAACTTCGTGGGCATCAGATATATGAAAGAACCAACACAAAAGCAAAAGCAACAATATCAAAGATTAAATGAACTTTTTGCCCAAGCCCGCTCCCGATATCTAGACGCAGGTGGAGACCCACGGCGCCCAGTAGACAACAGTTACTTAACAGAAGAAGAAAGGAAAGAAGCACTTGAACTAGGAGCGCAAATTTTTGGTGTTGAAGTTAAAGACAGCTACGTATACTGTCAAGGACGTTCCTGGAAGCTAACAGATAAACAAGAAGTTAAAAACCCCTAACACTATTTTGATCTCTTGTGGCACAGGCATCCTGCCTGTGCAGTACATTGTATTTCTTTATACAACATAGGCACTTTGATAGGTAGTGGTTCATGTCATTAATTTTGGGGTGTTACTGTAGATTTTAATCCCCCCTGCCCCCCTTAATAAGGGGGGTACAAGATGGTCATTCTTAGCCCCCCCTTATTAAGGGGGGGGTTTGTTTCAACTACCCAAAATTAATGACACAGGCCACTAGTGTTCCATGTCATTAGTTTTGGGGTGTAGGATAAACCCTTTTGAGCTTAATTCT
>NZ_RSCL01000008.1:0-265128 GCF_003991905.1 Dulcicalothrix desertica PCC 7102
AGCTGTGTTACCTCATGTAGATGCATTTCCGTATTTATATATCTTTACATAGTTTGGTTTATTGGCGCCGACTTACTTACCGTAACCTTATTAAGTGAGGATTGTGGAGATTAACTATTTAACTTTCAGCCTCACAATCAGGTACACCATCTCTAAACACACGACTTGCTAAAATATCAGCAGCTTCGATAGTCATCAAATCATCTCTTGTTACCTGTCTATCGCGTATATTCAATAAACGATTTGCTTGACGCAAACGCGCTCTATCAATAGCATTGCGTACACTACGTGCGTTGGCAAAATGTGGCATTGCTTTGCGTCTAATTAAATACTCACGAAAAGCTTTCTCAGCATCCCGACTAAAGTGGTAATGCTGCGAAACTAGTATTGACTGGGCAATCACCATCAAGTTATCTACCGAATAATCATTGAATTCGATGTGTAAACCAATACGCGAATTCATTCCAGGATTACTATGGAAGAAATGCTCCATTTGCTGCTTGTAACCAGCGAGAATTACAACTAAATCATCTCGTTGATTTTCCATTACCTGCATCAAAATTTCGATTGCTTCTAAACCGAAGTCACCAGGATTATCTGGACGGAATAAGGTATACGCTTCATCAACGAGTAATACCCCACCCATTGCATTATTTAAAACTTCGCGTGTTTTCGGAGCAGTTTGTCCAATTCCCTGTCCGACTAAATCATCGCGCGTCACCAACATGACATTTTCCTTACGGATATAGCCAAGACGATGCAAAATTTCTGCCATCCGCATTGCGACTGTGGTTTTACCCATACCCGGATTTCCCAAAAATGTCATATGTAAAGTTGGAGCGCCTGCGGTTAAACCTAAACTTTTACGAACGCGGTCAACCAACAACAAAGCTGCCATTTCTTTGATTTTGTTTTTGACAGCTTGCAACCCGACTAACTCTTGGTCAAGTCGGTCTAAGATTTCTTGCACATGGGATTCGCGAAATGTAGCTTCTAAATCAATAGGGGTATCGATTGTATCTTGTATATCGTGTCCTACAGCGCTAACTAAATCTTTTTCCAGAACTTGCTCGCTCATAGTCGCTACCTTCGTTGGTTTTTTCGATGATAACCTGAGTCCGGAAATATAAAAGATTGTAATTCTAATGAGACTGATATATTTTTTTTAATTATCAATATCCTTGGTAAGTCATTGAGAGAACATATTAAACCAACCGAACTGACTATTCTTAGTGGGGAATTCCCTATTCCACACCTAATATCAACAAAACTAATATGGCTATAGCTCTTAACCTGAAAAAATTGCTGTCTATTTTGGCACTAATCATCATTTTTGTTTCGATGGCGCCGGACATTGCTTCAGGATTTCCCAGTCAATTCGATGTCGCAACAGACACAAACCTTACCCCACAGGAAAACCAAGAGTTACAAGCAGTACGTCAGCGCCGTAACCGTGAAATTGCTTCTGTACTAAACGAGTCACAACGGCGCCAACTCGAACATTTCCTTCGTTCTGGTCATGACCTTGAATACGCTATCAACACATTAGACATTGACCACGACCAATGGGACACAATTCAGGCAATTATGCAATTGAGCGCATTAAAG
Organism: Dulcicalothrix desertica PCC 7102; assembly: GCF_003991905.1. Taxonomy (GTDB): domain Bacteria; phylum Cyanobacteriota; class Cyanobacteriia; order Cyanobacteriales; family Nostocaceae; genus Dulcicalothrix; species Dulcicalothrix desertica. Next base: position 1,609 of record NZ_RSCL01000008.1, read on the forward strand.
ACAAAAGCTATTTTACATCGTCACTCGTTAACCCTATCAAGTTAACCAACCATTTCCATACTTACAAACAAGTCGTAAGCATGTAGCAAAAGTATCCAATTATTTCGTTTCATTACTAATGCTTTATTTTCTGTTCCTGGTTCCCATAAGCTGGTAAATTATACAACAGTGGATACTTTTTGGAAGGAACGGGAGTCTGATGAGTTACTTAGCTCGACAACTTTTACTGATAGTGCTGATATTCGCCACAGTATTTATGGCGCCAGGGATAGCAAATGCACTACCACCACAACTTAACAAAAATGTAGTTGTCACTGATACCACAAAATCAAATTTAATCGAACTCGACCTTACTCCTCGTCAACGTCAAATGATTCAAGCAATAAATCAAGGACATAACCGCGAAATTGCGAAAATATTGAATCAATCAGAGCAAAAAAGCTTAGTAAAGTTGATACGTAGTGGAAGTACTTTAAATCAAGCTGTAGATAAGCTCAACCTAGAAAGCGATAAACGCGACATAATCAAGGCACTTAGCCAAGTATACGATTTGAAAATGAAAACTCTAATATCAGGCTTTTAAAAATTACGGCAGATGATAGGTCACGTGTCAATCAAAAACTTCATGCTTTTTCAGGCGCCCAACGTTTGGGTATATTTGTAAGTAAATAGGAGCAAATACTATATCTTCCTCGGATAAAAAGGGTAGTCTTCAAGAATAATGGAGTTTCATTAGTTTTAAAAACTCCGTTTTGCTGAGTCTTATAGTAAATCCCTCAACTGAAGAAAGTAGTCTTCATTAAACGAGCGTGAATTCTGATTAGCCGTAATTACGCTAAGAATTTACTTAAGCACGCTTTACTTCAATAAAAGGAGAGTTAATATCCAAATCCCAATTTTCGTCTATAAACTCTAAATCTTCATTGTAAATTAAAAGCAGTTCACCGAAAGAATCACCCCTACTTGTTTTTTCATTATAAGTACTAAGAGAAAACCTCATTTGTAAAAAACGTTTATTATTTGCTATCCCAACAGAACTGCTGATTAATCTTGCTTCTAAAGTTCGCGGTAAAATAATTTCTTCGTAATATTCATCTTGATCATCCCAATATCCATTTATCTTATAATCACTTAATTCTAAGTGTTTTTTTACAAGAACACTCGTGTCTATATTGTTTAGTATTTCATTCAAGCTATCCCACACTTGATGATTTCTTAATTTTAAAAACACCATAATTTTTGATTTAATATTTTTTGATATCAATGTTCTGTCATCAAACCTGGAAAATGCAATACACCATCGATTAATTTCGCGTTAAATCGTTTATCACCTCCTTTACCGAGAGTTTTAGACTTTAAATCATAACCTTCTTCTTGAGAAGGTACTAGTCCTACACTAGATCGTGGTGGCACTGCTCCTTTCTCAATTGCTTTTAAATGCTTGTCATTAGGATCATATTTCAATCCTAGCCTTATTTGTTCCTGGCTAAAAGAAACTGATAACTCCTTGGCTGTACTATATGTCACATCAGGCTGAATATCCGCCCATTTTTTGGGTAGAGTTTCCATTTAATTATTGCTTACAATAAAAGTAACAGACACATACTACCCTAAAATTTTCACAGCTAATTAGATTTTTTCTGACTCGCCAAAAATTGCCTCAAGCTCAATAACGAGAGTGTTTGTCCCAATGACAATGGTAAAACTGTGACTCCTTCTATACGTGACTGTACCCAACCGTCACCCCAGTACCATTCGTGGAAACCGTCAATTCCTTGACTTAGTAATAAACGTAAGCTGTCGGAATTAACGACATCGACTTGATGGTGAATCGAAATTGGTCCAAGAACGCGCGTAAACTCTAATCCAGGACGCAACTCTTCTGGCATTGAGTTGGTAAAATTACCGGATGGAAGCCATTTTCCAAGGTTTCCAGGACGCAGTAAACTGTCGCGTATGGCTGAAAAAGGCGCCTCGACTTCGATACGTAGTTGACTTTGTTGAAATTTGCCGAACATTGGTTTTTGTGTATTGCTTGGTTCTTACTCTTATTTTAGTAATTCCTTCTTAGCATTCCGCTAAACAAATTTAAATATTTGTCGATACCACCAACAAAATCCAAAATACTATCTATATTTGGTGGGGTTTGAGAAATTAAACTATCTTGTGCAACCAAACGCTTCCAATCTACTTTTACCTCTCCCTCTCTAAGACTACCGTCTTCTTTATAAAACTTCACCCCTGAAGACTGCATAATTTTGATGATTTCTTGTGCCATAATTCCGTATCCTACTGTTGTTGGGTGAATACCATCCAGTGAAAATAAACCCCCATCAGTACGACCTTTACCTGGTTCTGTACGAAACAAACATGAATTTAAAGGTGGTGAAATTGCTTCTAGTTCAGGTGGTAATTGATACTCTCCTCCTACTTCATCCCACCAATCAGGACGCGCTAGTGGGTCTTCTATATAACGACGTGATGCTAAACGGTCAAGTAGTCCGCAAAGTTCCATTAGATACCAATCTCTACCTTCTAAGCGCGCTTGCCGTACAACTTCTGTAATGGCATCGTTATATTGGTCGATAGCACAATCAATTGCACGTGCTTCGTTTTCTGTAAGATGTGGATGTTTATCGGGGTTGAAATCTTTGTCCTGAATCCAGGGTAATGTGTAGTAAGGAAAATACCGCGACTTGTTACGAGCTTTTCCACCGACTCCGCGCGCAAATGGCACTATTGTAATGTGAGGTACTGTCGCGACAATAACGTGTCTAGCTTTAATTTTTTTTATTTCTGTCACTAATAAATTTAGTTCAGCTTTGAAGTGAGTTGGGCGCCAAACTGTATATTTATCATTGACACTCATATCATTATAACCTTCATCGCTCCACGAAACATTAAACGTTAAAATTGAACCAAGCGCATTATTAGAACCAATCATCACGATTAAAGTTTCAATTCCTTCCTCGGTATTACCTTCAACCCCAAGTACCGTTGCTGCTTGTATGGGTGTTAGCGCTTTACCATTACTATCACGCGCACTATTCAATACAACTATTGCAGAACGTTCGTTATGATATTCAACAACTTGACGCAGAAAGTCATTTTTAGGCTTATTTTGAGCCAAAATATCTAAACAAATATCTGCATTTCGGGATAATGTATTTCGCAAATCCCATCCATATACAGCTAAGTTATGATTTATTTTGCCCTGACTTCTATACACATTACCTTTGCCGCGTTCCCAATACTCTTCAATTGCATCAAGATATTGACGAATTGACAATATTGCTGGTAAACCATTCAACCAGTTAACCTTATCCCCAAATCTTTTCCTTAAATCACGAGACAAATATTCCAAGTTCAACGGTAATCCACCTTCTGGGCCAGAATAAACAGGGTATCTCATATCTGACCACCCCATTTCTTTGGCGATGATTACTGGATATGACTGATTTGTATTAAAAATTGCCCCACTTTGAAACCCATGTGTTAATGAATCTCCAATTGTCACTAATCGATGCTGTGGATTTCCTACTTTAGTTACATTTACAGGTATTCCAAGGGTTGAATCTGTAATTGGTTTACGCGCTTCAAACCGTATCTCAACATCTGGAGGTGTTTTAGGGTCTTTAAATTTGGAATTAGATGCTTTTACCATATTTTTTACTGCTGCAAGTTAATTTTTATTTATTACACAACTTCAATCTTATCAGAAATAATACTGATAAAAATGTTAAAAAAGTACATTGTAATTGTAGTTATTATCTATGTTAACCGTTCAATTTTTATTTTTCATAATAAATGTTTATCATAGTATATTTGAGCATATGTACATAGAATAGAATGTGATATAAAGTACTTATATATAAGATGATTATTGATGTATATTGGGGTCTGGAAACTAAAAAGTATACATTATTTTTTAGCGGAAGTGTAATTAACTACCTATATTCAACTTCAACTGACAGAAACAACATTATCGCTGATTGAGGTATTTTTCATGAAATTCGGAATTGATATCGGTCATAATTGTCCCCCTGACACAGGCGCCCGTGGTATCAAATTTGAGGATAATCTAACTATAGATGTAGGGAATCGGGTAATATCCAAGTTAAGAGCATTAGGACATGAAGTAATCGAATGTAGACCGCAAAAAGCTGGTACAGTCAGAGAATCACTGTCACAAAGATGTGATAGAGCCAATTCCGCAAGAGTTGAAACATTTGTATCGATTCATTTTAATGCCTTTAACCAACAGGCAAACGGAACAGAAGTGTTTGCTGTTGGAGAACAAAGTAGAAAAGTTGCGAAATCAGTATTAGACGAAATAGTAAAGATAGGTTTTTTTAATCGTGGTGTTAAAAATGGCTCGCATTTATTTGTGTTAAGAAACACAAACATGACTCGAATACTGGTAGAAGGCTGTTTTATAGATTCAAAAAAAGATATGGCTTTGTATAATCCGGAAGCGTTAGCCAATGCTATCGTTAAAGGTTTAACTGGGCGACTGCCTTCTGAAAACGTCAATGCCTTACCCGACGAAGAAGACAATATTGATGTATCGGTGTTACGATTACAGCGCGCTTTGAACCGACTCAAAATTACCGACCAAAATGGAAAAGTATTAATCGAAGACGGTACCATCGATGTTCAAACAAAATTTGCACTCGAAAAATTTCAACGCATCGTGGGACTTCAAGTTACTGGTGTTGCAGGTGAAACAAGCTGGAAAACCATCAATCAAATTTTAGCAAAGCGAATTATTCGACTCAACCACGCTGGAGGGCCTGTTATTCGCTACTTGCAGCACCGCATGAATGTTCAGATAGATGGAGTATACGGGCCTGGAACTGAAGAAGCAGTAAAAAGATTCCAAAGGCAAAATGGTTTATTTGCTGATGGAATAATTGGACCTGCTACTTGGCAAAAGCTAATTGGTTAAACTGCCAAATGATTATTAACCATCTTGTGGAACGGGCATCCCTGCCCGTCTCATCTTCAGTATGCCCGTCTCATTTTCAAGGCGGGCAAGGATGCCCACCCCACAAGATTTAAAAATGCATAACAGTAATCGCTATTTATTACAAGCACTTCTCAATTGTTGCGATTACAGACTGGGAAAGCGTATACAAATCGTAACCCCCCTCTAAACCAAACAAAATTTTAGGAGTTATTTGTAAACAGTAATCAGTAAACACTCCGTAGTCTTGTGGTTGAAGGTTAATATTTGCCAGTGGGTCATCAGCGTTAGCATCATACCCAGCACTAACAATGAGTAAATCTGGCTCAAAATTAGATAAAAATGGAACTACCATTTTTTCAAATGCGGGCTTATAAAGGCTAATATCGCTACCAGGCGGAAAAGGTAAATTCAGTACATTGTTGTGAAATCCACGTTCTGTATGCCTGCCAGTACCGGGATAACACGGATATTGATGTAGCGAACAATAAGCTATGTTTGGGTTCGTTTCAACTATTGCTTGAGTACCATTACCATGATGAACATCCCAGTCCAGAATTGCAACACGATTAATACCTGGTTTCTCAAGAGCATAAGCTGCTGCAATAGCGGCGTTAGAAAATACGCAAAATCCCATCCCAGTCTCGCGTTCAGCATGGTGTCCGGGTGGACGTGCCAAAACAAAAGCGGGTTTACCCGTTTCTAAAACAATTTCAACTCCATCTAGCCATGCACTTACAGCTAATAACGCTACATCATAGCTTTGAGATGAGACAGTTGTTTCATAATCAATACAATCGCCACCAGCCGAACAAATTTCTTGAACTTTTTGAATATAACTGGGGTCGTGCGTTTGTTCGATTAATGGTACTAAAGAACGTCCACTTGTCGGTGTTGGCAGGCGCCATTCAATTTGGGAAGCGATATTACATTCCCGCAGTGCAGCAGTGATAGCACTTAAACGTTCGGGTCTTTCTGGATGTCCCCTTCCAGTCTTATGTTCGAGAAACTCGTCAGAGTAAATAACTGGCAGCATAGCACGAGCAATAGTAGCGATTTTGAAATTTTAAAGGAAAACGGAGAGTAATGAGTGCTGAGTGCTGAGTGCTGAGTAAATGTTCCGTTCCTCCGTTCCTCAGCACTCAGCACTTTCAACTTTTAACTCTTATCCTAAGTCTTGGGGACGGTCGTCAAGCATTTCAGGCGCCATTGCTGGGTTACTTACACGCTCTTCGACGGGTAAATCGCGCATTGCATCATCAATTCTTGGAGGATGTTTAATCATATCTAGTAATTCTGGACGTAGCTGTTCTGAACTACTTTCTGTAGATGAATTTTCTTGTTTTTTAGACGCTTTGTCTTCACTCATAATTTTTACCCGGTTCTAGCTTGCTTACATCTTATTTTCTGTAATGCTTATATGCACACTATCTTAGGGCTTATTTTGTTTGTTATTATTTGGAAATATTATTATATTATTGTTATCGTTACTCTAATTTAATTTTTTTTAATACTTCTATTTACTAGTTTAATCGCAATTAATTAATATATATTATAATCGCATAAACTTACATTGAAATTCACATCAAATTTTATAATTATTATTAGTTAAATCTTGAATTAAGTAAGATTAACAAAAGATGTGCATAATCGAAAAAAAATTTGTTATATTATAGGTTGGCTCAATTCTGAAAAAAAGTTTTTAATTTTTAATTTTCTACTCAGTATTTTTTATCTTTGAATGAGGTACTCTAGGGGCATAAAAATACCATTCTATGATAGAATTGTATACAAATATAGCTATTATTCAAGAAAATTTTGGAATAATTTGGCTTTTTTCCGGCTATCAAGGCACTTAACAGCGATTTTTGGAGTTATTTAGGCTATGACATTCTCTCAGGAGAGGATTATCCCAACAGACCTACGGAATGAAATGTCCAGGTCTTACCTGGAGTATGCAATGAGTGTCATCGTGGGTAGGGCGCTGCCAGATGCCAGGGATGGTCTGAAACCTGTGCATCGTCGTATCCTCTACGCTATGCATGAGTTGGGTTTAACGCACGACCGACCTTTTCGTAAATGCGCGCGTGTAGTTGGGGAAGTATTGGGTAAGTATCACCCACACGGCGATACGGCAGTATATGATGCCTTGGTGCGGATGGCGCAGGATTTTTCGATGCGCTCACCTTTAATCGAAGGACATGGTAACTTCGGTTCGGTGGATAATGACCCACCAGCGGCGATGCGATACACCGAATCTCGTTTGCAAGCGCTGACCACTAATGCACTGTTGCAAGATATCGAGTCGGAAACTGTAGATTTTGCAAGTAATTTCGATGGTTCGCAGCAAGAACCAACGGTTTTACCAGCCCGTGTACCACAGTTGTTGCTAAATGGTTCGTCGGGTATTGCCGTCGGAATGGCAACGAATATTCCTCCGCACAATTTGGGAGAATTGATTGATGGGTTAGTGGCAATGATACATAACCCAGAAATTACTAATGCCCAGTTGATGCAGTATATTCACGGCCCCGATTTCCCAACAGGCGCCACTATTCTCGGCACCTCTGGAATTCGAGATGCCTACATGACTGGACGCGGGTCAATAACGATGCGTGGTGTTGCGAATATTGAAACAATCGAACATCGTGGGCGCCCAGATAGGGAAGCAATAATTATCACTGAGCTACCATATCAAACCAACAAAGCAGCTTTAATTGAAAAGATTGCCGAGTTGGTGAACGATAAACGGATTGAGGGAATCGCCGATATTCGCGATGAAAGTGACCGTGACGGAATGCGGATTGTTATTGAACTCAAACGCGATGCTTATCCCCGCGTAGTTCTCAACAACTTGTATAAGCAAACCCCTATACAAGCGAACTTCGGCGCCAATATGTTGGCGTTAGTAAATGGCGAACCGCAAATACTGACAATTGGACAGTTTTTACAAGTATTCCTCGATTTCCGCATCGAAGCAATTACTCGTCGAACCCGGTACGAACTGCGAAAAGCTGAAGAACGCGACCATATTTTACAAGGTTTGCTAATTGCGCTGTCGCATTTAGACCAAATTATTGCCACGATTCGTCACGCTGCCGACGCACCAACAGCCAAAGGTGAATTAATTACAACCTATGGACTTTCGGAAGGACAAGCAGACGCAATCTTGCAAATGCAATTGCGACGGTTAACAGCACTTGAAGCAGATAAAATTCGTAACGAACACGAAGATTTGCAAGTTCAAATCGCTGATTTACAAGATATTCTGGCAAAACGTGAGCGCATACTCGAAATTATTGAGAGTGAAGTTACTTCTTTAAGAGAAAGATTTGCAACACCACGTCGCACATTAATTACTCACGCTGAAGGCGATTTAGGAGATACAGACTTAATCGCTAACGAGAAAGCTATCATCTTGCTAACCAAACAAGGTTATATAAAGCGGATGCCAGTCAATACTTTTGAAGCGCAACATCGAGCAACGCGCGGTAAAGCCGCTGCAAAAGTAAAAGATGATGATACCGTTGAGCATTTTCTCACCTGTTGCGACCATGACAGCGTGTTGTTCTTCAGCGATAGAGGTGTTGTGTATTGTTTGAGAGCGTACCAAATACCTGTTGGTTCACGTACCAGTCGGGGTACTCCCATCGTGCAAATGCTGCCAATTCCTAGAGAAGAAAAAATTACTTCAATCGTACCAGTCGATGAATTTAGCAGCGAAGAATATCTCGTCATGCTTACCAAAGGCGGAAATATCAAGAAAACTGCACTGGAAGCATTTAGTAATATTCGTTCCAACGGTTTGATTGCTATCTCCTTAGAAGAAGGTGACCAATTACGTTGGGTACGTCGTGCGAAAGTAGAAGACAGCATTCTTGTGGGTTCGCGTCATGGAATGGCAATTCACTTCCGATGTACCCACGACCAACTTCGTCCCTTGGGTAGAGCAACTCGCGGTGTTAAATCGATGAAACTCAAAAAAGGTGATGAGCTTGTTGGCATGGATATTTTACCAGCCGCAATTCTCGAAACTTTTGCAGCAGCAAGCGAAGTTGAGGCAGAAGAAATTGAGGCGCCAGATAATGCAGATAATATCGAAGTTGATACCGAAAGTGAGGAAACAACTGAAGTTAGCGAAACCGCTTCGGTTGGGCCTTGGGTACTGGTAATTACAATGGGAGGATATGGCAAGCGTGTTCCTGTTGCTCAATTCCGTCTGCAAAACCGTGCAGGTCAAGGATTAATGGCAACTAAATTTAAGAACCGCAAAACCAAAGACCAACTTGCAACGTTGCACATCGTCAACAACGACGACGAAATCATGATGGTAACAAATCGCGGTATCATCATTCGACAAGCAACAAACGCAATTTCGATTCAATCGCGTTCAGCTACAGGTGTGCGTGTTCAACGTCTCGATGAAGACGATGCTATCACTGGGGTAGCAATTGTCCCACCTGACGCTGAAGGTACTGAAGTTGCTGAAGTTGTTGAAGGTGCTGAAGGTGCTGAAGTTGAGTAGCCAAGTAATTAAACACTAGAAAGGTGAGTAAAAATTTATGAGTAAATCAAATAATTTTTACTCACCACTGATTATTGCCCTATTGAGTGGAGTACTAATGGGGTTAACTGTTGCACCATTTGGTGCTTGGTTTTTAGCTTGGTTTGCCCTAGCTCCACTATGGGTATTAATATTTAACCCAGCGTACAAACCAAAATTATTTAGATTACAACTAGCAGGCGTCTGGGGTTTAGGTTACTATGGCGCCACACTTTCATGGATAACAGGACTTCATCCTTTAACTTGGATGGGAGTTCCTTGGTTATCGAGCATAGCTATTGCGCTTTTTGCCTGGACTTTTGTAACGCTTTGGGGAACACTGCTTGCAATGAGTTGGGCAACTTCTTTTTTTTGGATTAGTCAAAAACTAACAACATCTTCTTTAACTCCAATATTCCGTGTTCTTATTGGTACTACTCTGTGGTGTGTTCTCGAACATATTTGGACTAATGGCCCATTATGGTGGAGTTCACTTTCGTACACCCAAAGTCCCCATAATTTAGTAATTTTACATTTGGGTCAATATAGTGGCGCCAGTGCTGTTACTGCTTCAATCGTTGCTATCAACGGCTTAATAGCTGAAGTTTGGATAAAAACAAGAAAAAATAGCAAATCTAATAAATATTATTTTATACCTTTAAGTTTATTTATCATTCTACATTTAATAGGTTTTAACTTATACAATCAGCCGTTAGTTAAAACACAGGAAGCAGCAATAAAAATAGGAATTGTCCAAGGAAATATACCCAACCGAATTAAATTTGATTATTATGGATTACGTCGTGCCATTGAAGGTTACACAACTGGATATTTAAAACTAGTAGACCAAGGTGTAGATGCAGTCTTAACTCCAGAAGGAGCATTACCATTTTTTTCGCGCGATATACTTGATAGCTCTTTAGTTGCAGCAGTGAAACAAAAAGGAATTGTTGCGTGGATTGGTGGTTTTGCAGAACGTCCAAATTCTAATACCTATGCAAATAGTTTATTTACCTTTACAAAAGACGGTAAAATTTATAGTCACTTTGAAAAGTCTAAGTTAGTACCTTTAGGCGAATATGTACCGTTTGAAGAAATACTTGGTAAATTAATTAGGCGCCTATCACCAGTAACAGCACGACAAGTACCAGGTTCAAGAAATCAAATATTTGATACACCGTTTGGACGTGTAATTGCTGGCATTTGTTACGAATCTGCCTTTCCTGAACAATTTAGGCGCCAAGCATATGCAGGTGGAGAATTTATTATTACAGCATCGAATAACGACCCATATAGTCAAGCAATGCAAATGCAGCATCACGCATTAGACACAATGCGGGCAATAGAAACCGACAGATGGGCAGCGCGCGCAACTAACACAGGTTTATCAGCATTCGTTGATCCCCACGGAAAAACCCTGTGGATATCTGGACACAACACCTACGAAACACACGCAGAAACAATTTATAGGCGCCAAACCCAAACTTTATACACACGCTGGGGTGACTGGTTAACACCCCTACTAACAATCCTAAGCATCCTAGCATTAATTAGCTGTAGGTTGGGTGGAGCGACAGCGCAACCCAACAAAACCTAAATCCAAATCTAAATCTAAATATCTCCTATAGATTGGCAGCTAACTCAACCAATAAAGCTAAAATGAAGAAGTAAAAAATATTACATATAGGAGGATTATTGTATGGAAACAATTGCTCAACGTAAGCTCCTGTCCGCTCTATGCCACGGCGCCATATTTTTCAGTTCTTTATTTATATCAGTAGGTATACCTATCGTTATACTCTTTGTTACAGATGACCCAGTGGTTAAAAAGAACGCTAGGGAATCTTTAAACCTTCATATTAATCTTTATATAGCGGCATTTATTTTTGGATTATTAAGTTTTGTACTGATTGGTATTCCCCTTTTAATACTACTTGGTATTTTTAGTTTGATAGTGCCAATTATTGCTATTGTCAAAGTAATTGAGAACGAGAATATACCATATCGTTATCCGTTTATTTTTCACTTTTTTTAAGATACGTTTTTTTGTGAGTTTCGCTACTCGAAACGTAAAGCGCACCAGGGTACAATCTAGCATTTTAACGATGTGCTGAGATGCTTCGTTCCAGATGCTTCGTTCCAGATGCTACCCTGCGGGAAAACTGCGTTAACGTTCCTCAGCATGACATTTCTAAATTTCTCTTAAAGCTTTAGACAACGGAGTTTTGGCGGATGCATTCTTTGTACCATTCAAAACTGGCTTTGGGAATGCGCTGTTGCGTTGCATAATCTATATATGTAATACCAAAACGGCGCCCATAACCCCAAGCCCATTCAAAGTTATCCATAAAACTCCATAAAAAATACCCTTTTAATGGGTATCCTTCACTCACCGCACGATGTGCTGCTTTGAGATATTGTCGTAAGTACATAATGCGGTCAAGGTCGATAATTTCACCTGCTGCATTTACCTCATCTTGTGCTGCACAGCCATTTTCAGTGATAAATACAGGTAAATTTGGGTGTCCTAGCGTTTCGCTTATATGTCGAACACCCCAATAAATACTCTCAGGTAAAATATTCAACCAAGGCATATACATTCGTGGATAGCCTTGAGGTAGAGCGAGAAACTCATAACCACGATTATTATCTGTAGCGCGTACATATCCACCTGTGTAGATATTCAACCCTATAGCATCAAGTGCTTGATGAATTATTTCTAAATCTCCTGGTTGAATATCAGGCGCCATCTCACCCAGTTCTTCCAACATTGCGGAACTATAGGCGCCTGTAAGTACAGGAAAAATAATCCCACCATTTTGCATAGAGGTGTGTAAAGCTTTTTTAGCAGCTTCGATATTAGCTGGTGACTCGCTAATAGGTACAGTTACACTCATATTATCAACCAGCGCAATTTTACAAGGTACCGGGGTTGCTGCACGGATAGCTTGACATGCCAACCCATGTGCAAGAATTGCATGATGCGAAGTTTGCCATACTTCTTTCTTACTGCTTACACGAGTACCAGGCGCATGAATTGCTTCTTGCTCTACATCGTAACCCATATGAGTAAAGCACGAAATTTCATTTATGGTCATCCAATTAGTGACTTTATCACCCAAACGACTAACCACTGCCGTCACATAATCAGCAAAATCATAAGCCATTTGACGATGGCGCCACGAACCATATTTATCTTCCAAAGCTTGGGGACTATCCCAATGAAACAAAGTAGCATGTGGCGTAATGCCATATTTAAGCAAACAATCAACTAAACGCTTGTAAAAATCAACACCAGCTTCATTAACCTGTCCGCTACCATCAGGAACAACTCGCGGCCACGCAATACTAAACCTGTAATGTTTAATACCCAAAGAAGCCATTAATTTAACATCATCTTCATAACGATGATAATGGTCGCAAGCCACCTTTCCAGTATCACCATTTAGCACCTTACGAGGAGTAGCACTAAAAGTATCCCACACACTAGCTTGGCGCCCATCCTCCTCAGTTGCACCCTCAATTTGATAAGAAGCAGTAGCCACACCCCAACAAAAATCATTTGGAAATTGGTAAAAACTCATAAATAATAAAATAATAACTCTCTCTTCCCTCTTCCTTTGCGTAATGCAGCGTACTTTGCGGTTCAATTTTCTTAAATCATTATGCCAACAACCAACCAAACAATAACATATCAAGGTGGATGCCATTGCGGCGCCGTCCGCTTCCAAGTCACAGTAGAAAACCACAAACTAGACGACTGTAACTGTTCAATTTGCAGTAAGAAAGGCTTTCTACATCTAATTGTTACAAAAGATAAATTTACATTACTACAAGGAGAAGAAAAATTACAAACATATACATTTAATACACAAACAGCAAAGCATAAATTTTGTAGTAACTGCGGTATCCACTCATTTTACATACCTCGCAGCCACCCAGACTGTATAGACGTAAACGCGCGGTGTTTAGACGGAGACGTGATAAACAACTTTGAAATAGTGCCGTTCGATGGAAAAAACTGGGAAGCAAATATTCACAAATTGAAAGAATCATAAAAATCTAAGAACGCAATACCAAACTTACTACAATTGCTGCATGGTCTGAATTTCCATTTTGACTAATGCGGGTATTCACCACCCCAAAGTCTTTACTCACTAAACAATGGTCAATAGGAATGTTTACCAATGGTATTAACCAGCTAGGTATTTTGACATGTGTAGCTGGACGAGGCCAGCTTGGTAAAATACCAAAACCCAAGCGTGTATTATGTAAATTTGTTTTTTTAATAAATTTTCGATAATATGGCGACCAAGGACTTACATTAAAGTCACCTGCTATGATTACAGGGTTTTGCTGTTGATTTATATATTTTTCTAAAGCGGCTAGTTGACGGTTACGACGATGAAAAGTCTTGGGTTTAACTGGTACCATTGGATGTGTGCCAATAAAATGAACAGTTTTTCCATTTACATTAAAGTTTGTTACTAAATGATGACCTACTTCATCTAAATTAACACCGTGCGAGCCTTCAAGTGGTATACGGCTAAAAACAGCTAGTCCACCACCAGGACTACGGAACGAGTAAGGAAAAATATCTTTTAAACCTATTTTTAAGTTATTAAACCAAGTATCGTGAACTTCTATAAATAAAGCAACATCAGGTTTATCTTTGCGAACTACATCGATAGCAGTAGTATATTCTTGATTTTCGACGTTGACGTTAAAACTTTCTATTTTAATTTGAGGAGATTCGTTGTTACTCACTTTTTGTGAGTTAGGTAGATACCAAGGTAGTATTTCAGCTAAATTTAAACTAACTATTGCTACGGCAATAAAAATAATAGCTTTGTTTTTTATAATACGTTTTTGCTGTAAAATTAATAAAATTCCAGTAATAATTAACGCTGCAACAAAATATTGAACGCGAAAGTGTGTTAATAGTTCTAGAGGATAAGACCAAGCAAAATAGTTTAAAAGTGATAATAATCCCAAAATACATAGTGTAACTAATATTATAATTTTAAGCATATAATTTATCAATTTTGTGGAACACTCTTGTGGAACAGGCATCCCTGCCTGTTACATATATAAAAATTTATACTACTTTACTTTTAACAAACTTCAAATTGAGATAATTAGATTACGGAAAAAATAAAAATCCCGGCTTCTTGAAGAAGTCAGGATTTTAAGTATGTTGTGTTATGAGACGGGCAGGGATGCCCGTTCCACAAGACTGTTGTACAAGACTGTTGTACAAGATTGTTGTACAAGATTGTTGTACTTAAGCAGTAGGTTCTAGTAATTGGATGTTGGAGAAGATAAACTCTTGAACTGAGGGTTTGCCGTCAACTTCGGTTGTAATTTCACGACGGTTGAGAACAAAGTATTTGCCTACTTTCTCATACTCGTCAACGAAAAAGCTCTTGCCACCTTTTTGTTCGCCTGTTTGAGGGTCATGGTATATCGAGTCGTAGGTGTGGGAAAGATATCCTTCACCTGTATCATGGCTGCTGAAGGTGTTGATGGTGACAACTACGTTATGAATGTGACGGTGAACTAAGCTAACTTCGTTGTTACGAACTTTGTATTTGTCACCTGTTGCTTTGCCACCCATTAAAAGTTCTACTGCACCATCTTCATCTGTGGCGCCATAAGTAAAGGTATTTTCGCCGTGGGTTTGTTCAAAAGTGCGACGGACGCGGTGAACGGCAATTTCCCATGCTTGACCGTGAATAGCTTTTTGTGCCTCTTCGTCTTCGACACCCAACACTTCTGCCTTCATATTCGAGCCAATGGTAACTTTACCTGTATACTCTTTACCGTCGTACTTATAAGTAATATCAGCTGTATAACCAGGAAAATCTTTGTCCCAGGTGTAACGGTTTTCGTAGGCAGCGCGGAAAAGCTCTCTGGCTGATACTTGTGTGGCTGTCATGTACTTCTCCTATAAACTGTTATGTATGCTTGTTTTTAGTTGCTTCTGTTATTTATTAGGATAGAAGTAATCGAGTCAGTCCGCCTAGACCCCAACTGGGTACACTTATGCCAAATTCCCTCCACACCGTATTTGATGCAATAGCTTTTGCCCAAACCGAACAACAACTCCAACTTGCTGTCATGGAAACGGTCGGCGAACATTTTGATGTACAACGCTGGGGTATTTATCTTTTAGATGAGCAACCCGAAGTAAAAGTAAATTCTCAAGGTTTTCCCGACATCCCTGAAGTTTGCTTGCGGGGAAATCCTGTTGGTAAATATGTTGTCGAACGTCACGCACCAGCACATGAACAATTAATACTACCTGCTGGTGACTGGAAACAATTTTGTTCGCGCGATGACCATGCCCATGTTATGAGTGGTCCAATTGTTGCTGACGGGCGCCTTGTGGGAACATTAAATTTAGCGCGCGCCAAAGGAAACCCCGCTTTTACAGCCAATGATTTAGCTGATTTAAGCGCATTATGCCTACATTTATCAGCAAAACTAGCTAGCTTGCGAGCAACTAAACCATCTTCTAATATTACTGCTTCGAGTCTCTTAACTCCACGTGAATTAGAAATTGCCGAACTAGTAGCACGCGGTTTGACTAATGCTGAAATTGGAGAAAAACTTTGGATTACACAAAACTCTGTTAAACAAGCATTAAAGCGAATGTTCCGTAAACTTGAAGTCAGTGCGCGTGCGGAAATGGTCGCTAGGTTACAAGAAATTTTACCGTCAAAAGCTAGCTAATAACTAGTTTATTTTTTATAACACAAGGTGATTTCGATATAACTTATACAATTTTTATGTTAATAATATAACTTGAAGAGTTAGGTATAAGTAAGGCGCCATTATTTTTTAAATATTTAAGTATTAATAGCTACTTACCCTATTGATTTAAATTAGGGTTTTTGCTAAATGTCAAGTAGCAGTATATAGCTGAAATCATACAGTTAGTAGCTGGATGATTTACTTTGCCTGGGTGAAGTTCTACTTGGATTTATAGTTATGTTTTTACTACCAGAGTCGGCTAAACCTATCAAAATTTTTTTCGCTTATTCTCCTTCTTATCAAGATGAGCAATTAAGAATTGTGTTAGAAAAACACTTGATGAGATTGGAAGAATTGGATGTTGTGATGGTTTGGTATCAGCATCACAGTGAAAACACATATGAAGATTATGAGAATTCTTACCATTTGCAAACTGCTGATGTAATCGTATTACTAATTAGTTCGGATTTTTTAGGTTTGATTCAAAATCGAATTGACTGGAATAGTGAAATCGCCAAATTACAAGAAAAGCATTTTCTTGGTGAGGTTGTTGCTATACCTATACTTTTATATCAAGTTCAGGGATGGCAGAAGCTATTGGGTAATATTGCTCCTCTACCAAAAAATGGTATGCCTGTCAAGAGTTGGCAAAATCCTGATGCTGCTTTAGCTGATATATCTCAAGGTATCGAAGCAACTGTAGTAGAAATAAAAAAATATCAGCAGCGTTTACAAGAATATAGATATAGTTACGGCGCCGCAATCGTTCAAGAATATCCACTGCGAGCGAAAGCTTTAAATAATTTAAACGATATAAAGAATTACTTGGGTATAAAAAATCAAGATGCCGACTTAGTACAGCAGGAAGTAACTGCCCAAGCTCAACGTGAATACAAGCAAAAATTAATACAGTATAAAAAAGAATTAGATTATTTTAAACGCAGTAAAAAAGGTATTACAGAACAAGACCGTCAAAAGTTACAGTCTCTTCAAAAATTTTTATGTTTACAGCCAGATGATATTGCTTTGTTTGAACAAAAAACTCTCACAGCTAAAACTTCAAAGATTTTAGCTGCATTGACAAGAAACTCTAAGTATGTAAATCAAACTGCTTTAATCTGGATTTTAGTTTTTACGGCTGCAACAGTAGTGATTTTTATTAGAGCATCTAACGCTAAGTCATATGAAAGATTATTAACACAGGCACAAACTAAGTTTGAACAAGGCGCCTATCAAGACTCAGTTAAAATTTATACTAGTGCTATTAAGTTAGACCCGCAAAATATTGATGCCTATATTGAACGTGGCAACGCTCACTCTTACCTCAAAAATTACCAAGCTGCTATTGCCGATTATACAAAAGCAATTGGTATTTCTTCCAAGTCGGCTGTTGCTCATATAAATCGCGCAGTCGTAAATTGTACTTTAGGCAATAAGCAAAATGCTATCCAAGATTATCAACGCGCGGTAGACATATACACACAGCTTGGCAAAAAAAATGAAAGCAACCAAGCCGTTGAGAGGTTAAATAATCTTCAGACATGTTTACCAAAATAAACACTGTTAACGCATGTACATATAGTTATATAAATCACATTAAGTATATCTTAAGGTAGATAAAAATCTGGCTTTTTTGTATACAGGGCTACTAAAAACGATTATTTAGCAAGAAAATAAAAATAATATTACCAAAAAAAGGAAATATTGTGATGTACATCACTTGGAAACAGTGATTTGATTTTGATAAATTGACCACGTTGGAGTTTTAAATCTTGCCTTAGTTCCCTATTATCAAAAAAACCGAACAGATGAATAATACTAAGCTGTGGTCAGTTGTTGCTTTATCAACTACTGTTTTAGGAATACCCTCGGTTGCTAGTGCTACAACGGCTAAAAAAACCTCTCCCCAATTGCCACCGTCGGGTGATACAACAACAGGAGAATCATCTGCAACCGCAAAACCAGGTACACCTACTACAGTTACTCAAGTCCACGCACACCAAATCGCAGGTCGTCAAGCAGCAACCTTATACGTTCGCAGTATTCCTGTATTAACTTTTGTTGGTGAAGAAACAAATCCCGTTGAAAGAGCAAATACAATTGCAGCCAAAATTAATCAATTAGTCGCTTCTAATGTTGACGCAAATCAAATTACAGCTAGTTGGACAAAAGACGGACAAAGCATCAAAGTCAACGGTGAAGAACTAATAAAAATTGATGCTAGCACAATATTACCAGACACAACTAATAATTTAGCCCAAGACACATTACAAGCTACTAATCGTTTACGAAGACTTCTTGGTGGCGCCCAACCTTTAAATCAACCAACCATTGCGCGACAAGAAAAGACCCAACCACAGCAACCCACAGCTAAAAAGCCACAAGCAACTAAGCAACAACCTATAGCTAAAAAGCCACAAGTAACTAAGCAACAGCCCGTAGCTAAAAAGCCACAGCAAACTACAAATGCTAGAGTCACAGCAACAAAGAGTGGTACAGCTTCTTATTACGGCTATGGAGATTCAACTCGTACCGCAAATGGCGAAAGATTCAATCCTCAGGACTTAACAGCAGCACATCGCACTCTACCTTTTGGTACCCGCGTTCGTGTTACTAATAATTGGAATGGTCGTTCTGTAATAGTAAGAATAAATGACCGTGGTCCATTCATCCGTGGTCGCATCATTGACGTTTCACTCGGCGCCGCAAAACAACTGGGTATGATTAGCAGCGGTATCGCATCAGTAAAAGTAGAAGTTCTAGATTAATAAAACATTTTCAAAATTAAATCATCAATCTTGTGGAACAGGCATCCTTGCCTGTTTATTTTTTTATTAAACAAAATCTCAGCCTTTTTATATAGCTACAGTTCAAAACAACTACTCCTGGTGGCTGATGGCGCCCGAATTTTAAAGTTTGAATATATAAATAGCGACACAAACAATTTACAAACCCTACAAAAACGCTTTTATTATCCTGTGCGTGGAATGGATGCTTGCTGGGATGGTAAAAGCTGTTTGTTTGCTGGTTGCAAAACACTGTATTTATACCTTGATTCGTAAACGGACTAGTGAACAAAGATTCTATGAGCGAACATACCAACGAACAAAGCAAAAATCAGGATTTAGAACAGTTCCGCAAAGAGCCAGGAGAATTATTAACGACTAACGAAGGCGTAAAAGTCAATAATACCAATGACTCACTCAAAACAGGTACACGCGGTCCAAGCCTGCTCGAAGATTTTCATTTACTAGAGAAAAATGCTCACTTTAACCGCGAGCGGATTCCTGAGCGCGTTGTTCATGCTCGTGGTGTTGGCGCCCACGGTTATTTTCAACCATACGAATCACTTAAAGAATTAACAAAGGCAAAGTTCCTTCAAGACCCTTCAGTAAAAACTCCTGTTTTTGTGCGGTTCTCAACTGTGGCTGGGTTCCGGGGTTCGGCGGATGCAGTACGTGATGTACGTGGATTTGCCGTTAAGTTTTACACAGAAGATGGAAACTATGACTTGGTAGGAAATAATATCCCCGTCTTCTTTATTCAAGATGCGATGAAGTTTCCAGACTTAATTCACGCAGTTAAGCCTGAACCTCATAACGAAATGCCCCAAGCTTCGACGGCACACGATAACTTTTGGGATTTTGTGTCATTGATGCCAGAATCGATGCACATGATAATGTGGGTATTATCCGACCGTACCATCCCTCGCAGTTATCGAATGATGCAGGGTTTCGGTATTCACACATTTCGCTTTGTCAACGAACAAGGTAAAGCGCGGTTCGTTAAATTCCATTGGAAACCATTGCTCGGTATACATTCAATGGTGTTCGATGAAATTCAAACATTAGGTGGTAAAGACCCTGACTTCCACCGTCGCGATTTGTTAGAAGCTATTGAAATGGGTGATTATCCAGAGTATGAGCTTGGTGTGCAAATTGTTGAAGAAGAAGACGAATTTAAATTTGACTTCGATATCCTCGACTCAACAAAAATAATTCCCGAAGAGTTAGTACCCATTAAACCAATAGGTAAAATGGTACTCAACCGCGTCCCCGATAACTTCTTTGCCGAAACCGAGCAAGTCGCATTCCAACCTACAAATGTAGTACCAGGAATTGATTTTTCTGATGACCCATTATTACAAGGTCGGATATTTGCCTACCCAGATACACAAAGACATCGTTTAGGAACAGCTAACTTTGAAAGTTTGCCCATCAATAGACCTGTGTGTCCGGTTCATAACGACCAACGTGATGGCTTCTCGCAATACAATATCTACACTTCCAAGGTAAACTACTCTCCCAATTCACTCGGTGGTGGTTGTCCAATGGCATCACCCGAAAATATGGGCGCCTTTGTACATTACGCTGAAAAGTTAGGTGGTAGAAAAGTTCGCGAACGTAGCGAAAGCTTTAGCGACCATTTCTCGCAAGCAACACTATTTTTAAATAGTATGTCGAAAGCTGAGAAAGAGCATTTAGTTAAAGCTGCCCACTTCGAGTTAGGCAAGGTGATGAACAAAGAGGTCAAAGAACGTGTAGTTGGTTTATTTAACCACATTGACCATGAGTTTGCTACTTTAGTTGCCGCAGGATTAGGTTTAGAGGCGCCTGCCAAAGAACTAATTCCTAATCATGGTAAGAGTTCTCCTGCTTTGAGCATGGAAAATCAGCCTAAAGACTCAATTAAAACTCGTCAAATTGCCGTTTTAGCTGCTGATGGTGTTGATGCCGCTCAATTAATGGTTATAAAAAAAGCTCTTGAAGCTGAAGGCGCCTTAACAAGAATTGTCTCCAAGTTTGGCGGTAAGATAAAGGGAACAGACGGTAAAGAAATTGACGTAGAAAGAACTTTCCTTACTAGTGCTTCTGTAATGTTTGATGCTATTTACATTCCTGGTGGAGAGAAAAGCATAGCAACTCTCAAAATGGATAATGATGTAAGCGAATTTATTTACTCAGCATTCAAACATTGTAAAGCCATAGCTGCAACTGGCGAAGGTGTAGATTTAATTGCAGCAGCTAACATCAAGGATATAAAACTAGCTGACGCAGAAAAATCAGTATCAGACAAAGGTGTTATTACTAGCCGTAATGCATCTGATGTCAAACAAATTGTCCAAGACTTTGTAAAAGCTATTGCACAGCACCGTCACTGGATAAGAGAAGAGAAAAAAGAAACTAAGCAAATGATACCTGCTTAGAAAGCATACTTAGATGATTTATATTTCCGATTTCTCTTGAAATCGGGAATTTTCTTTTTATATAACTTGTATAAATAGAAATATAGCCAATGTTCATCTCAAGATTTATTAACCAAGTATATTATTATATTTAACTGGTTAGAGAATAAAAACTAGGTGACAAAAAACCAGGCTCTGTATCTCTACAAGTTCAATGACGAAAAATCCTTTCGACCAATTCTCAAAGCAGTTTTTTAAAGAATGTTTATCACCTTTAGGCGAAGTGAAAATCAGTGAAGAAATTCCTGGTGAGCCAAAATTCGTTGATATTTGGTTTATTCCATCAATTCAACCTAGCGCTGAGATTTTGTCAGATTTGGGTATTTTAGCCCGAATTGCTCAAACTCCCTGTTTGTTAGAGCCATTTCGCAATCAACCCGCAGATGAAGAAATTCGTAGTTGTCTCGGCAAGTTAGTCCATTTAGAGGCTGAACTGCGACGTGAAGCAAAACGAGATGAGGATAAGCTATCTTACGATGAGCTTCCACGCTTATGGATTATCACAAGCACCTGTTCGGATGAGGCGTTATATGATTTTCCTGTTTACAGAGACTCTTCTTGGCCAGACGGTATATATTTCTCAAGAAAAACACTTCTAACTCGAATTGTCGCGATTAATAGATTACCACGTACCCCTGAAACGCTTTGGTTGAGAATTTTGGGTAAAGGCTTAATACAAAAACAAGCTGCCGATGAGGTAGTCGCTTTACCAAAAGGAAACCCCAAGCGTTCCAAAATTTTAAACCTACTCTATACTTGGAAGATTAACATGGAAGTAAGCACAGAGATTGACGATATTGAAGATAGGGAAGAAATAATGATGAACTTATCACAAGCTTACTTAGAGTGGGAACAAGAAACTGTAGAGCGCGGTAAGGAGATTGGTAAGGAGATTGGTAAGGAGATTGGTAAGGAGATTGGTAAGGAGATTGGTAAGGAGATTGGTAAGGAGCAAGAGCGGCGCCAGGTTATAGAAAACTTGCTAACTGTCCGCTTTGGTTCGTTAGACCCAGAACTCCAAGCAATTATTCCATCTGTCTTAACACTATCTCCATCTGAATTTACTCCTATTTTATTGCAATTATCTCGCGAAGAATTAATAGCTAGATTCGCTATGCAAAACTAAAAAACCTTATTGTTTCGTATGGTGGGCACTGCCCACCCTACTTTTATTTTATTCTTCAGTTCTCACTGTTGATGCTGGTGGTCTGCCGGTGTTTCTGACGTTTACTGCTTTACCTAATAAATCAAACCAGAACGGCGCCCCCATTGCAATTGCAATTCCACTTATTATCCAACCAGGCATTAAAGTAATAATTCTCCATATTGGAAATGGTCTACGCTGTTTGCTTGTCCACGAAAGTTGTCTTTCTAGGTTTGCATCACCCCAACCAATAGGTAAAGCAATTTGATTTAATGCTTCGTCGGTTTGACTTCTTAATGTATTAATATCAACGTATCCTAACTGATTACGATTTTGTAACACAATTTGTCCGGCATTTTGTGTAATAGTGTCGCGCAATGCCGAATCTTTTGATAATCGACTTATCATATAAAAAGCATCTGCGTTAGTTGCCGCTGCAATAATTAAGCCAAGTAATAAAGCTACACCTTTTGCATTACGCTTGTATACACCTGACGCACGTTCCATCGAGTTATCAAAATTGTGTTCTATTTCTTGGCGTAATGCATTTACACCTTGTTGAGTATTATTAATATTAAGCTCTGCGCGTTCTGCTAAATCCTTAATATTATCAGCTATTGATGGAGGTAATCTATCAATTATCTTCTCCATTCTTTGCAATACCTGATTATCTTTGTCTTGAAGCGCTGAAGTCAGTTCCTGATATACATCAGTTCCACGTTTAATTGCTTGAGCTATTTCTCGAACATTTGGTTTTAAACCTGTTCGTGAAATTGTATTTTCAACCGATGGCATTGAATTATTTTTTAAAAATTGCAATTGCTGCAATGAGTTTGATAATCTTTCTTGTGGGAGAGGTGAATTTACTTTTAATGACTCAATAAATCTATCAAAACTAGCAATCATGCTACCAATACTATTATTCAAGTCAAATTTATTTTGTTGAAAATTCCAAACAACCTGTTCAAAATCAGCTTGTATTTCTGAGTAACTTTGATACAAAAAATTAAAAAAATCTTCGTTTTCCTCGTTTTCTCCTACTTGCTCTTGTAATTTAAAAACTACATTCTCAATTTCCGCTAAACGCTGATTTTTAAAATTGTCTAACCGCGTGCTTGAAAGTGACTGTTCAATAGTTGGAATTTCTAATGTTTCAATTAAACTCGTTGCAAATACGTCTGAAGGAATATATGATGGCCCACTATGCCTACTATCACCAACTTTTTCGTTATTAAATACAGTTTGTTTCTTGTCAGATTGAATATTTGTCATTGAACGATAAGTACTTGCCATTGTCCAAGTCAAACGACGTGGTATATTAACAAGGATGCCTTTTGCTTGTTGATTAATGCTTTGTATTAACGGATTCGCATAAATTTGATTGGCAAGCTCTAAAATTCGTGCTTGTTCTGCATCTTGGGCATTACCCGTCAATAATACTTCAATTGATTTTCTTAAATGTTCAGCACGCCATTGAAAAACTGTTGCAAGTAACTCTTGAATTTCTGATGCCAATAAACTTAATATCAAATATATAAATATTAGCCCTATTGAGACATCTAAGATAAATGGTAAATTCATATATTTTTCACTCCTCATCATTAGTAAGCAGGGCGAAGCTACCCTACATTTTACGTAACTTTACGTTAAAATTAGTGTAAGTATCACCAAATAACGATTAAATAATATAAAATTGTCTTACTCCTTTAATGATTATTTTTAAGCTCCTAGAACGTGACACAAATTTAAAAGAAAATTCACAGATTGTCAAAGCGCGTTTTTTCCAATCAAGCAAAGTTGAGATAAATTAAAGCTTGGCAATCCACAACGCTGGTTGCGAGGGTGGCAACCAACTCTTGCATTAAACCGTCTGTTGTAAATCACTAAATTCTCATGCAAAATAAATATCCTACACTATGCCATTCGTAAACTTCATTTGGGGTCGTCTAGAGAAAAAGTACCGCACGGTTTCAAAACGACCAGACTCGATATGGGTAATTTTATTGCTATTAGCAGCAGTAATCATTTTTACTATTGATTTGGGTGACTTGCCGTTACGGGACTGGGACGAGGGTACGGTAGCACAAGTTGCGCGTGAAATATCTGAGGCGCCATTTAATTCATTACGTTGGCTTTATCCAACTTTAGGAGGTGTACCGTATCATAATAAACCGCCTTTGATACATATACTTATTGCTAGTTGCTATTCGTTGTGGGGAGTGCATGAGTGGACGGCGCGTTTGCCTGGTGCAGTTTTAACCGCTGTTTCAGTACCATTACTGTATTTTATTGGGCGTGAGATATTCCATCAACGTACAGCTGCTATTTACAGCGCTCTAATTTATGTCACTATGCTACCAGTAGTGCGGCATGGACGTTTAGCAATGTTAGACGGCGCCTCGGTATGTTTCTTTTTGGTGATGATGTTGTGCTTGCTGCGTTCACGTCGAAATCTTCGCTATTGTCTTGGAGTTGGCATTGGGTTGGGGTTAATTTGTCTAACTAAGGGAATACTAGGAGTTTTATTTGCAGCAATTGCATTTGCCTTTTTATTTTGGGACACTCCCCGACTAATAACCAGCGTTTATATGTGGGTGGGCATTATAATTGGCTGTTTACCTGTAGGGTTATGGTACGCTGCTCAATGGCTTCACTACGGCAATACTTTTACTAACGTTGGTATGGTTGACCAGTCGCTAAGTCGTATTTGGCAACCTGTAGAAGGACATTCACAACCAATTTGGTACTATCCATTAGAAATTGTTAAATATACTCATCCTTGGTTATTATTCTTATTCGCAAGTTTTCGCTTGACTTGGCAAAATCGTAACCTCAGTTGGGCAAAACTAGTACTTGTATGGAGTTGCTTATATTTAGTTGCTATTTCTATAATGACTACAAAGCTGCCTTGGTACGTTTTTCCTATTTATCCAAGTTTAGCGCTTGCTCTCGGCGCCAAGGCTGCTGAAATTGAAAGTACACCTTTGTTCTCATCCTATCCACGTCTTTGGGGAACAGGTTTAGGTATTCTTGCTGTTGTTGCAACGGTCGGCAGTATTTATTACAGCTTTGCAAAACCAGTACACCCCGACTTACAGTTAATATTTGCCGCAGTCGCAGGTACTATGGCATTGGGCGCCATTCTAACAGAGAGAGGTGACGCACAATTTTTAAAGGTATTACTTTGGGGAACTTATATTTCGCTGCTGTTATTTGTAAAATCCAATTACTGGGTGTGGGAACTCAATGAAAACTATCCAGTTAAACCAGTTGCCCAAATGATTCAACGCGCAGTAAATCCTACAGGCAAAATTTACAGTTTTTCACCTTACCATCGTCCATCACTCGATTTTTACAGTAATAGGGTTATACCTGCCACTAATCAGCCAAACGTGATTGAACAATATTGGCGCCAAAATGGACAACCATACGTATTACTCGAAGAATCTGACAAAGCAAAACTCAAGCTAGATGCTGCAGAAATTGTTGCGCGCACTAAAGCTGGCAATCAAGTATTTGTACTAATTACTAAAAGTACTAGTAGAATTTAAGATTGCGTTATTGCTAGATAAAATCAATTATCAATTTCAAAATAATAAGTGCGGATAGTTTATTATTGGATTAATGACTATCCGTTAAATTCATAATTTACTGTTTATCAATAAAATTATCAGTTTTTTCAACTTTGTATAAGTTTTGCTCATAACTAGTATTTTGCTGCGTTGCGGCAATCATGCCAAACACAATTGCTCCCCCAACAGCCAAAGCTAACATTGGACGCAGTAGCATAAAATCACGAAGAATCCGAGCCAGTGGACGGCTTTGACGGCGTAAAGCGCTACTTACAATAATTTGCCTCAGTATAAAAGGGTCACGGACATAATGTCCGCTTTGCGAGACAACTAACCGTTCTTGGCAATACGGACAACTAAATAATCCGACGCAAGATTTAACAGGTTTTGGCGTAGCATTCTTTTGGCAAATTGGGCAGGTCAGGTAATGATTGTCAAAAGTGTGTGTATTCATCTACTTAATCCGTCAAGTCCACTTATTCGCTAATTACAACTTAGTTATCTTGATTTCCGAGTTAATCCCAATTTTAGATCGTCCCTATGGTCTAACTCCACTAATTACACCTATGCATCAATTATGATTCATTGTTTTATGCAATTCTCGGAGATGACATCCATAATGCTAGCTCACTTTCTGCCTTTTCAAGGGGCAAATAGGCACGTGCTTACCTAAATAATTAAAAAATCGGCAGAACATTATGCTTTGAGTAAATACAGCTTGTCTGGTTGGTGTGGAATGCACGACAATATTGAGTAAGACATATATTTTAATTTTTTTATTAGATTTAAGTTCCTGCCATCCATGACTCTCCTGCCTCCCACGTTTGAAAAGAAGGTGGCAGACCAACCTGTGTCTACTCCTTCTACACAACATCTAACACATTTGCTCAATCGGTTTCAATTATCACCCGAAACACTGATATTACTTTTAGGTCTGCTAATCGGTGGTGGTACTGGTATGGGTATTGTTACTTTCCATTACTCTATTCAGATTATTCATCACCTGCTATTAGAAGATTTTATGGGGCTAGTAGGTACTTGGGGTGCATGGACTCTTTGGAGTGTTCCAATTATAGGCGGTTTAATTGTCAGTTTAATGCGCTGGCGCACTCAAGATTTTGGTCCGAGTTTATCTTCGCTAATTGCTGCTTCTAGAGCTGGGGGTTTAAAGCAAAAACTCCGACCTGTTACAAAAATGCTCGCTGCCGCCGTTTCTTTGGGTAGCGGCGCCTCGCTTGGCCCTGAAGGACCGAGTGTGGAAATTGGTGCCAATTTTGGTGTTTTACTGTCGCAGGTGCTACAAGTCTCACAAGAACGCTTGCGCTTGCTATTAGCTGCGGGAGCTGCTGCTGGTTTAGCAGCAGGATTTAATGCCCCTATTGCTGGAGTCTTTTTTGCGTTAGAAGTCGTATTAGGTGCTACATCATTCGCGACTTCGGCGGTGAGTGTTGTACTATTGGCTGCTGTACTAGCGGGGCTTATAGCTCAAATTGGTTTAGGTTCACAGCCTGCTTTTGAATTACCAGCTTATCAAGTTCGTAGCCCTTTAGAATTGCCTTTATATATAGGTTTAGGTTTGGGAGCAAGTTTAGTCTCGCTATCGTATACCCAAGCAATTCGATTTGCAAAAGCTTGTTTTGACGGAAAAGTTCCGGTATTAAACTGGCTAGGTCGTATTCCAAAACCAGTTCATCCAATTATTGGTGGCGCCATCGTTGGAGCAGTAGCGCTACAATTTCCACAAATATTGGGAATTGGTTATGGAACAGTACAAGCGATGCTTCAAGATGTGCATTTATCAATTCAGCTTTTGCTTGCCTTGTTAGTATTAAAAATGCTAATGACTGCTGTGTCTGCTGGCAGTGGTTTTGTGGGTGGTTTATTTGCCCCAGCAATGTTCTTAGGAGCATCATTCGGCGCCGCATACGCAAAAATTATCGCTCTGCTTGCACCCAATATTGCTATTTACATGGCGGCACCCCCTGCATATGCAATGGTCGGTATGGCTGCTGTACTCGCTGCCAGTGTTCGGGCGCCTTTAACATCAATTTTACTGCTATTTGAATTAACTCGTGACTACCGAATTGTTCTGCCATTAATGGCAGCAGTTGGGTTGAGCTTTTGGTTAGTAGAACAAATGTTGCCTAACGAAAACTCTAACTCCAATTTGCAGCGGATTGGGTTATCAGAGCTAAAAGATGAGCAAGCAGAAATGTTGCAAGAAATCTTTGTCATTGATGCAATGTATGCCAATCCAAAAAAGCTGCCTTCTACAATGAAAGTTTTAGAAGCAGCTTTGTCGATGTGGCACGCTCGTACTCATAGCGCACTAGTAATTGATGAACAAGAACAACTAGTGGGTATAGTTACTCTCGAAGATATCAACCGCACGCTCGCAAATTATCAAAACAATTCGGATTTAGCCACTCAAATACAACACAATTTGTCAAATCTGAGCTTGAAAGAAATATCTACTACTGATATTCTGTATGCTTACAGCGATGAACCTTTAACCGAGGCATTAGACCGAATGGCATTAAGAGGTTTACATCAATTACCAGTAGTAGCGCGAAACAATCACGAACAGATTTTAGGTTTACTCGAACGCGAACAAGTTGCATTGACCTGCAATTTAGCAGCAACGCGCAAAGCTTTGAGTCATTACTTACCGTCACCCTCCAAAACTGATGTTGAAGAGTGTCTTGTTAGCCAATAGCCATTAGTCAATTGGCTTATAGTACGCATATTGGTTGTGCTAGTTTAAGCGCGCGAACTCAAGTGAAAGCGCGCTATCAAACGTTCGCAGCATAAATAGCCCCCTCCCAAGCAGAGCAGTACCCTATATTACGTATATAGTTTACGCGCACACAAGCGCTTTCTTATTTCATAACGCCCATAAAAACAGGCATTGAGTAATAAGCGCTCGAATGTGCTGACTAATAACTAATGACTAATAAACAACTTGAGTTGAAGCTATTTAAGCTGTAGCTTCCATCGCTTCACTTTCTTCACGTTCTTCTGAGTCTACCTGCCGGAGTCTGATGTGCTTTTTACCTAACGTGATGATGAACTCATCTCCTGCTTGGAGACCCATTTGTTTGGTATAAGCCGAACCGATAAGCAAGTTACCGTTTGACTGCACGCTAATCCGATAGCTAGCGCTGCGTCCACCACGTCCATTTGCACTAGGTGAACTATCTAATTGAATGCCTTCTGCATCAATTAAGGCATTCAAGAACTTCATCATATTGACGCGCTCGATGCCGTTTTTGGTAACGGTGTAGTATCCACAACGTTTAGCTTTTTCGTCTTTGCTCAGATTTTCGAGTTCTTTGACTTTGGTGAGCAAATCTTCGCCGACGAGGGGTTCAATTTTTTTCTGTTTAGCCATCAACGTAAAACAAAAATGAATGGTTCAAAAGGTCGAATCGTTTTTATTTTAGCTGACAATTTGCTCTAAGCGAGTAGAACTTTTTATTTTTATATCAGCCTAGCTAAGTATATTACATAATTAGGTGGTTGAGAAAAGCAATATTAGCCTTATGTCAAACTTCTGAAGGGGATCCGCAATCAAAGTCTTTCGTAACGTCGCATCAAAACAATTTTATTTATAGTATCCACCCACAAGCTGTTGAGCGTGTCTTACCGCTTATTCGTACAACAAGAGTGTCAAGTTTTGTAATGAATTTTGAATCATGAAGTTAAATATCGCAGACAAAAGTCCGTAACGCGACGAGTGTAAATTTTGCACATAAGTGGCGCCATTGTCTACAGCAGTTATGCCTCTTCTATTTCCAAAATCCCTACATATATAGATGTAGTTTTTAGATTTACAGTTTATCTGCTACACCCTATACTTTCATTGACGTATAAAAAGGTATCTCTCAACCACTGTTGAGTTGCATCTATTATTGGTATATGGGTTAAGTATGTAACACCTCATAACAAAACATAAATACGATTAAAACAAATAGCACAAGTGTTTTCCTATGAAACTGACCACTCGCGGACATTACAGCGTTAAAGCATTACTCGACTTGAGTATGCTTCGACCTACGAAAAGCGCATCTGTTAAAGCAATTGCATCTCGTCAAGATATTCCTGCCCCTTATTTAGAAAAATTACTAATCGAGATGCGACGTGCAGGACTGGTAAAATCAATTCGTGGTGCCGTAGGCGGATACCAGCTAGCCAAACCACCCGCACAAATATCAATAGGAGAAATTTTAGAGGCAGCAGGTGAAAAAATTTCTCCGAAACTGCAACAACAATCCGAACCCGACCAAGCTCTTGACTGGGTAACGTCAACTCTCTGGCAACGGCTAAATCAAAAACTCAAAGAAGCTTTGTATAGTATCACTTTAGCTGACCTTTATTACGATGCCCGCAGTCGGCAAGCATCGCTTGGTGAAGAAGCTAGTTTTATTGTTTAATTAATTGTCAATAGTCGATAGTCAATGGTAACAATTACAGATAAATTACTAATTACTAACGTTTTTGTGTTGCTGATTGCAGCACTCTTAGACTATTTAATTGGCGACCCGATTAATTGGCTTCATCCAGTCCAAGTAATGGGGTGGGTAATTTCTCGTTTTACTAATATCGCTTTATTCTTATGTAAGAATGCTTTGACACAAAGAATCGCTGGTATTCTCCTTACTATTCTTTTAATATTTGGTACTGGCGCCATCAGCAGTATATTGATAAAAGCTACTTTATGGATACATCCAGTACTAGGAATTATTACTAAATGTATTTTACTTGCTAGTTGTTTTGCTGCAAAAAGTTTAAGAAACGCGGCAGAAACTGTCTTGGAGCCATTAATTTTAGAAGATACTGCGACTGCACGTCTAAACATACGCCAATTTGTGGGACGCGACACTGAAAATCTCTCTCAATCAGAAATATTACGTGCTGTTTTAGAAACTGTTACCGAAAACGCCACCGACGCTGTTATGGCGCCTTTATTTTATGCAATTGTTGGCATATTGATTAGTGCTTATATACCAATATTTGAACCTGTATCTTTAGCGCTGGCATACAAAGCTAGTAGTACACTTGATTCAATGGTAGGTTATAAACAGCAGCCCTACACATATTTAGGTTGGTTTAGCGCACGAACTGAAGATGTTTTAACTTGGGTACCTTGTCGTTTGACTGTAATAACTTTAGCTTTAATCTCTTTTAAACTTTTATATGTATGGAATATTTGTTGTCGTGATGCAGTATTAGACCCTAGTCCCAACTCTGGGTGGAGTGAGTGCGCTTATGCTGCCATACTAGGAGTGCAAGTCGGTGGCGCCAACTCTTACCGAGGAATAATTAAACATAAACCGAAGTTGGGAGATAACATTCACCGAATTGAACCATCTTCAATCCGAGATTCGTTACAACTAACGAGATATTCGTTTTTAATCTGGTTAGGGGTAGCTACCTCTATAGGCTTTTTGGTGGCAAACAGGTAATCATAAATATAAAGCTTAAGAATTAGGGAAACTAACTATATGAATCTGTCTGCGAAAGTAGTCTCCATACTTTCACCTGAAGAAATTCGTCGCACTGTGAACCGTCTAGCTTCGCAAATTATTGAAAGAACTCGTGATTTATCGCAGTTGGTGCTTCTAGGTATTTTTACAAGAGGGGTACCACTTGCACAATTACTCGCGCGTCAAATCGAAGCAATGGAAGGAATAGAAGTTCCAGTGGGAGCATTGGATATCACGTTTTATCGAGATGACCTCGACCAAATTGGTCTGCGAACTCCAGCAAAAACTGATATTCCTTATGACTTAACAGATAAAACAGTTGTTCTTGTTGATGACGTTATTTTTAAAGGTAGAACTATCCGAGCAGCTTTAAATGCTGTTAACGAATATGGCAGACCAGAAGTAATTCGTTTGGCTGTGTTGGTTGACCGAGGTCATAGAGAAGTCCCGATTCATCCTGACTTTATTGGTAAGCAGCTACCTACTGCGAAAGAAGAAATCGTTAAAGTCTACTTGAATGACTTTGATGGTCGCGATGCAGTAGAACTTATCAGTTGCTGATATGTTGCGGATATATTGATGAGTTTGGCTGCTTGTATTAATATTTATTAATATACTGTTAACAAACTTTACGTTCTTTCAATATGAATTTTTTTCTGGTGGCTATAGACAAGGCATCTTACAACTCGCATCTCCAGGCGATTTTGACTTTTGTAGGTATAGGAGGATTTTTAGCAGCTACGATTCTTGGCTCAATTGGTTGGTATAACTCGAAGCGTCCCGCAGGTTGGGAAGCTAGCGAGACACCTGGTTGGGTACCAAAAGTGCCAGAAAAAGAACAAAAGTAGCATAGGTCTTCTTGGGCTGTGCAATAGTTAGGCATTCGGTCAAGCGAAATGCCTAGCCGACAGTATTTTTGACGGCGCCTATGGTTTGCAAGAGTTGCTTGGCGGTGTAGGGTTTGGATAGGAAGGCTTTGACACCTATTTCTGTTGCACTGTTTATTTTATCGCTGGAGATAAGTCCGCTGACTGCAATAATTTTGACGGCGGGGTTAATTTTTTGTAGTGTCCGAATAGTTGTTAGTCCATCCATTGCGGGCATAATCATATCTGTCAGCACAATTTCGATTTTATCGCGGTGTTCGGCGTATAAAGCTATTGCTTCAATACCGTCGCAAGCTGTTATAATTTTGTAATTGTAAGTTTCTAACGATGTTTTAGTGACATTGCGGATTGAATCTTCGTCATCGACGACTAATATTAACTCACCGTTACCTTGTGGTAATTCTGTTTCACTCTCTTCTATGGTTTCGGGAATTTGCTGTGCAGGTAAATAAACTTGAAATTTACTACCTCTGTTAACATCACTGGTGACGTTTATAAATCCTCCATGACTTTTGACTATTCCTAAAACAGTAGAAAGTCCTAGTCCTGTACCTTTACCAAGCTCTTTGGTTGTAAAGAATGGTTCAAATATACGGTCTACTATATCTGAGGGTATGCCAACACCTGTATCTGTAATTGATACTAATATATAATTACCAACTTTCGCTTCAATATTCATATTGGCAAAATTTTCATCAATAAAAAGATTTTCAGCGGATATTTCTAGTTTTCCTCCCTGTGGCATTGCATCACGCGCATTGACGCAAAGGTTCATCAAAACTTGGTGGAGTTGAGTTGCATTACCTATAACAGTCCATAATTCCGGATGGATATTTACAGATACTTGAATCGATTTTGGAAATGTTTCTTTAATAATTTGTTGAATTTCAGTAAGCAGGTGCTTGATTTGTGTCAATGTACGCTCACCCTCAATACCACGTGTAAATGATAGTACTTGCTTCACCAAATTGGCGCCGCGTTTGGCGTTAGATATTAGTATTGGTAAAAGTCGTTGACTGCGTTCGTCGCGCAACTGCGACTCTAAAAGTTGTGCTGTCATTAAAATCGGCGCCAACACGTTGTTAAGGTCATGTGCAATACCGCTTGCTAAAGTTCCAATACTTTCTAAACGTTGTGCGCGAAAAAACTGGGCTTCTAACTGTTTTTTTTGCGTTATATCAGTATTTACTACAAGAACAGCTTGTGCTTTATTATCAAATTCTGGTACTAGTGTCCAACGACTTTCAACAATAATGATATTACCTGATTTTGTAGTTTGTTTTAACTCGCCTTCCCAGGCGCCATTTCTAAGCAGGATATTAAAAGCTGATTGTAATTGTGACAAGTTCTTTTCTTGCCAAAGCTGTATTGTTTGTTTACCTATTGCTTCTTCCTCTTTCCATCCGTACAAACGTTCTGCGGCTTGATTCCAAAAAAGTATTTGATTTTTTAAATTACAAACAAAAATGGCATCGGTGGCAACATTAAGTAACGCTGCTTGTTCACGAATTTTACGTTCCGCACGCTTACGTTCTAATGCGTAGCGAATCGAACGTTCGAGTAATGCTGCATTAAGTTGACTTTTTTCTAAATAATCAGCGGCGCCAGCTTGCATCGCTTCAATATCAATGTCACGTTCGCCTTGACCTGTCAGTAAAATCATTGGCGCCGTTGTACCCGAAGCTACAGCAACACGTAATAACTCTAAACCATTACCTTTACCCAAACGATAATCAACAAGATAAACATCGTGCTGATGTTTGGCAATTTCCACGAGTCCAGCTTCATAACAGCTGACCCATTCTAATTCGCACCCAGCCACCTGAAATTCAAAAAACCAATCACGAGTTAAGATGTAGTCATCTTCATCGTCATCGATAAGAAGCACCTGGATGGGGCTATTTTTCATGGTTTCCTCCCCGTTTAAAACGGTAGTTCTACAATTTCAAACCAGTACTTTCCAATTGTTCGCATCACTTCAACTAAAGCTGTAAAATTCATCGGTTTAATGATAAACGAATTTGCACCTAATTCGTATGTACGATATATATCTTCTGGTGCTTTAGAAGTCGTCAGTACAATTACAGGGATTTTTCGTAACTCCGGGTCATTCTTAATTTCCTTAAGCGCTTCACGACCGTCCTTTTTGGGCATATTCAAATCCAGTAAAATCAACCCAGGACGAGGTGAACTGCTCAAAGATACATACCGACCGCGATGATACAAATAATCCATCAACTCCTCACCGTCTTTCACTACGTACAATTCGCTTGACAATCGACTTTCTGCCAATGCCTCGCGCGCTAACATGCAATCGTCTTCATCATCATCTGCTAATAGAATTTTTACAGTTGTCTGCCGACCTATCACTATGCATTTTCTCCTTTTTTACTAACAATAGTATTGGTTTAGTATTAAATCTCAATATAAAATGTGACAATAATACATATTTTCTCTGACACTATGAAGGTATCATAATCCTTCCCAAACTTAAAAATTGGTAATTAAAGACTAAAAACCCTCTTTATTTACTTATCGGTAATATGACGATAAATTTTGCACCCTGTCCAGGTTGACTTTTGGCGTTAATGCAACCCTTGTGTCGCTCAACAATTTTGCGGCAGATAGCTAACCCAATACCTGTCCCGTCATATTCACTACGTCCATGTAATCGTTGGAAAACTTGAAAAATACGGTCGCAATATTTTTCATCAAACCCAATACCGTTATCTTGAACGATAATTTGGTACATTTGTATATTTTCTTGGGTGATTATCTCGCTATAAATATTTACAATTGGAGCAAGTTTCGGACGATGAAATTTCAGAGCATTCCCAATTAAGTTTTGTAATAGTTGTCGCATTTGAAGTGGGTCGGCGTTAATTGTTGGTAAATTGCCTAATTCAATGCGTCCAGAAGCTTGTGCAATAGTTTCCTCCAAGTCAGATAATACTTCATAAGCAATTTGCGACAAGTCAACAGGTATAAACGGTTGAGCGCGCGTTGTTACACGCGACAATGTTAATAAATCTTCAATTAGTGCCTGCATACGCTCAGCGGCATTTTGCATTCGTTCAAGATAATCACGTCCTTGAACAGAAAGATTCTCATTACATGTACTTTTGAGTCGGTCTCCAAATGCTTTAATCTTTCGTAGTGGTTCTTGTAAATCGTGGGAAGCAATAAAGGCAAATTGTTGAAGTTCCTCGTTGGAACGGGTAAGTTCTTGACGCTGTAATGTTTCTTTCTCTAAAAGTTTTGCTTGAGCCAGAGCAATGCCAATTTGGTCGGCAAGTTGACGCAATAGCTCAATTTCCCATGTCGTCCAATAACGGGTATGCCCACATTGATGGGCAATTAACAATCCCCACAGTTGATTTTGAAGTAAAATCGGCACAACAAGGTTTGCTTTGACGGCAAATTGCCGCAAAAATTCGACGTGGCAAGCTTGAATATTACCATTCTCAATATCCGACAGCGAGGAAATGTGTCCTTGCCGATATTTCTGAATATAATTTTCACTAAAACAAGGGTCAAAAATCTCTCGCCCTAACATTACAGGAAAACCAGGAACAACTGCTTCTTGAACTGCCGTCACCGCACCATTTGACCGCAACCGCAAAATTAATACACGGTCAGCGTTGAGTACTTTTTGGACTTCAATAACGCTAGTCGATAAGATTTCGTCGATTTGCAGCGATTGACGAACTTTTAGAGTAAAATCAGCAAATAATTGAGTACGTAAATTCTGACGCTGTAATTCTTCTTGAACCCGTTTACGCTCAGAAATATCCATCATGGCGCCAATCATCCTAACTGCGGCGCCTCCAATTCTTACAACATAACCTCGGTCTAAAATATACGCATACGAATTATCTGCTCGTCGAAAACGATACTCGTTTGACCAAACTTGTTTTCCGCTATCAATAACGGCTTGCATATCGACGACAATCCGCCGTCTATCATCTGGGTGAATGCGTTCGCGCCACCAAGTTGATGTCGAGCTAGCATCCGATGTTGAATATCCGAAAAGCGTAGCAACACTTTCATTCCACCATACGCGGTTAGTTATTAAATCCCAGTCCCATACGGCGTCATTTGTTGCTTGCGCGAGTATTTGAAATCTTTCCTCACTTTGCTGTAACCGTGTTTCGGCTAACTTACGTTCAATTGCTGTTGCTAAAACGTTGGCTACTGCTTGTAAAAAGTAAACTTCATCGCGGTTGTAGTTTCTTGGTGACTTTGAGTGGGCGCCTAAAATACCAAAAGGTCGTTCTTGACAATGAATAACAACACTGACACCACTAACAACATCATGTTCTGCTAACAATTGTGATTTACTAAATCGTGTTTCACTTGCAAAATCATTGACAATAACTGGTTCAGTGGAAATTAAAGTAAATCCAGCTTGCGATAAGTGTCCAGTATTAACTTTTACTTTCCCTATTAAACCTTCGCGCCATCCAACTCCAGAACGTAATAAAAAATTATTTTCATCAACACACAATTCCAGTATTTTAGAATACTCAACTTCTAAACTTTGGGCAATGACGACTACTGCACGTTGCATTAACGTATTTAAACTAGAACCTGCCAGCGCTAATTGGCTTAACTCAGCTACAATTGCTTGACGGTTAGCATATATTTCTAGTGCTTCTTCTGATTGTTTACGCTTGGTAATGTCCATATCAACTCCAGACATTCCCACTGCTCTTCCTTTTTCGTCGCGAAATACTACACCTTTACTTGCCATCCAGCGAGTTGTATTATTGGGTAGCAAAGCTCGAAATTCTAGGTCATATTCTGCCCCTTCTTCAACCGCGCGTTTGACAGCATTCGTAACTAAGTTTCTGTCGTTCGGATGAACGCAACGTATAAAAGCTTCATAATTACCTGTAAATGTACCTTTTTCTAATCCAAATAAAGATTCTTTATCATCCGACCAAGTAACTGTATCAGTAATTATATTCCAATCCCAGGCGCCCATTTGGGCAGATTTTAAAGCTATTACTAACTGTGTTTCACGTCGTAATGCGTACTCTGTTTGCTCTTTCAATTTTTCCATTGTGTGCTTGGCTTCGAGCAAACGACGAACCCGTTGACGCAACACTTGCCAGTGAATTGGTTTTGTAACATAATCTGTGGCGCCTGCTGAGAAGGCATTTTCAACCGAAATTTGGTCGGCAAGTCCTGTAACCATTAAAATTGGAAGATTTTCGGCTTGGGGAAATGACCGTAACTGAGCGCAGCAAGTAAAACCATCCATTTCCCCCATTAAAGCATCAAGCAATACCATGTCTGGCTGTCGCTCTTCATACAGCACCAGCGCTTCAGAGCCACTACAAGCTTCTATAATTTGATATCCAGAGTATTCAAGTAACTCGCGCAATTGCATCCGAGTTAATGCGTCATCGTCTACAACTAAAATTAAATTATTCATTTTAAAGCAAGATTTTTTTGTTCATAATTTATAATTAATCAAATTCTAATAGTATTTTTTTATTAAATAGTTTTGCGTGTAAAGTATCGTAACATAATATTTAATTCGAGTTTAGTAGTGTTTTTATTGTTGGACTATATTTTTAGCATTTTTATATTAAGTTTATATCTGAAAAATAATTAGTTTTTTTTATCATTAGCTTCACAATAGCTCTATGTATTTATAAAACTTCATAAACTTCATAAAATTATATACAATCGGTTGGGTTACGCACTCGCACTCCACCCAACATACATATTAAAATGAATACAAAACTTTATATACACAGTTCAGTAATTCTTGGGCAGTATATGGTTTAGGAAGAAAAGCAAATATTTGCGAATTTTTATCGATATTAACTTGCTCACTAGTTGCTAACCCACTAACGGCAACAATAGGAAGTAAAGGATTCATACGAAGTAAAGTACTTATGGTAGTTGAACCGTCCATATTCGGCATCATCATATCAATGATTGCAGCTTTAATTTTATTTTTGTATTGAGCAAAAATAGCCACAGCTTCGATACCATCACTTGCGGTCATAACTTCATAGTTATAGCTCTCTAGTGAGGTTTTGGTAATTTCTCTAATCGATGGTTCATCATCAACAACTAAAACAAGTTCACCATTTCCATGAGGAATTTTTGTATATGAGTTATTGGAAATGATTTGGCTATTAACAGCAGGTAAATAAACTTTAAATTGCGTACCTTTGCCTACAGTACTAGAAACGTTAACAAAACCTCCGTGACCTTTAATGATACCCATAACAGTTGATAAACCTAGTCCAGTACCTTTGCCAAACTCTTTAGTTGTAAAAAATGGCTCGAATATTCGGTCTAAGTTTTGTCTATCAATTCCAATACCTGTATCTGTAAGTGTGAGTAAAATATATTGCCCAACCTTTGCATCAATGTGCATACTTTGAAAATTTTCATCGATTAAAATATTTTCAGCACTTAGTGTCAACTTTCCACCTTCTGGCATTGCATCACGAGCATTTAAGCATAAATTAATTAATACTTGATGCAATTGAGTATTATCACCTATAATAACTTGTAAATTTGGTTTAATATCGGTGTAAAAATCTATTGACTTTGGAAAAGTTTGTTCGACAATTTGCTTGATTTCTTTAATTAAATCTTGAAGTTGAATTTTTGTATGTTCACCTTCCATTCCGCGCGCAAACGATAGTACTTGTTTTACTAAGTCGGCGCCACGTTTTGCATTATTTTCAATAATTGACAAAATTTGTGAATCTCGCAAATTGTTAGATTTATTATTTAATAATTGGGCGGACATAAGAATTGGCGAAAGCACGTTATTTAAATCATGTGCAATTCCACTTGCAAGAGTTCCAATACTTTCAACACGTTGTGCGCGTAAAAATTGTGCTTCAAGTTGTTTTTTTTGTGTAATATCAGTATCGACAGTTAAAATAGATTTAGGCTCTTGATGTTCATCAAGTACAAGTGTCCAGCAACTATCAACAATAATTTCTTGACCTGATTTTGTTGGCTTGACTAATTCTCCTTGCCAGCAGCCCTTCTCTAAAACTGTATTGTATATATCTTTATATTGCGGTGATTTTACACAAGATAATACATCGTTAGCATTATTATTATTAATAACTTCTTCTGCTTGCCAGCCATAAAGCTTTTCGGCACCTTTATTCCATAATAATATTTTATTCGATAAGTCGCGTAAAACAATTGCATCAGAAGTAACGTCAAGTAATGCGGCGCTAGAACGCATTTGCTGTTCAGTGCGTTTACGCTCGGTAATATCCTCAAATATATATAATCTACCAGCACAACAGTCACCCTCTTGACGAAATCGTGTTGAAACCCTACGAATAACTCGTCCGTCTTTCAATAAAATTTCATCTTCGCTGACACTCAACTTATTTTGATTATGTATTAATTTATCAGCTTCGACAAAAGCAGGAACATCTACAACAAGTTTTAAGCACTCAGTTATAATATCTTTGTTTTTTAATTGGTAATGCTCAATTTTTTGTTGTAAGTGTTCAATGCCCCAAATTTCGCAAAAACGATTGTTAAGAAAGAAAACTTGACCAGAACATTTATTTACAACATAGTAACCTAAAGGAGAAACGCTATTTATTGACCGCATAATAGCTTGTTGGCAATTTAGTTCTTCCTCGGCTTGTTTGCGTTTTGTAATATCTTGAAAATATACTGATAAGCCATCTTTAGAAGGGTATGCATGAACTGCAAACCAAGTATTTAAAGGTGGATAAAATTCTTCAAATTCAACGCTAACTCGTTCTGCTACAGCATGGTGATACTGATGATAAAATTTTGAGTTGACAGCATCAGGGAAAGCTTCCCAAATATTATGACCCAGTAATTCTTCGCGCTGACGCTGTAATAATGGTTCGGCTTGTTTATTCAAATAAGAAAAACACCAGTTATTATCTAAAGCAAAAAAACCATCTGTGATACTTTCAAATATATTCTTGATACGGTTAGTAGCTGTGCGGTCTAGCTCAAGTAATTTTAACCGTTCTTCTTCGGCTTGTTTACGTTCTGTAATATCTTCTATTATATAAGCAAACTTTTTATTTTTATCTTCATTTATACTTGTATCATCACTGTAAGTATCTATTGCCGTTACTGTAACATTAAAAACTTTGACATTACCTGAACTTTCGTGGATATATTCAAATCTAACAGGCGCCTTGATTCGTTCTGCTTTGCGATAATATCCAATCCATTTTTTAATGTATTCTTGCGAAAGACCTATTTGACTGGCGCGACAATTTTGTAGTTCTCGAGGAAGTACTCTTAGAAAGTTGGCACTAGCAACATTTCCAGAAATTAATTTAATATCATTTTCGTATATCTCAACAACACCCATCATCATCGCAGCGCTATTAAAAAAACTACTGAGAATATGCTCGCTTTGATGAAGCGCTTCTTTAGCTTCTTTATAATCGCTTTGAATATCAACTAACTGATTAATATTTCTGCGAACCTCTAACTGCCGCATTACTAAACGAGCTATAGACTTTAAACTATCGACCTGCTTTTGTGTTATTTGTTTGGGCTTTGTATCAACAACACAAAGTGTTCCTAACGCCAAACCTTGCGGTGTTGTTAGCGGTACACCCGCATAAAATCGCACATACGGTTCCGCAATTACAACAGAAGAAGTAGCAAATTTTTCTGAAGCTAATGTATCAGGAATAATTAAAATATCGTCAGCTTCTATGCAAATAGAGCAAAACCCGATTTCACGAGGCACTTCAGTCCAATCAATGCCAACTTTTGCTTTAAACCATTGGCGATCGGCATCAATTAAATTAATCAACGCAATCGGAGTATCACAAATTTGTGCAGCCAACATTGCCAAATCGTCAAACGCCTCTTCTGGTGACGTATCAAGAATTTGGTATTGTCTCAGGGTCGAAAGCCGGGCGCTCTCTTTATTCAATACTACAGAATTCATCTAAATAACCCTAGCTATAAAACCAATTACAGTTTTTCGGTCAAGCCTAAACGTGAGTACTCACACTAGTCTTGCTCGATAAATACGTGCGTCAAATTCACGGAATAGGAGTTTACGGGTTGTGCAATATGTCAAGCCACTTTATGTCCAGCCACTGACGGGGCGCCGCGTCGTCAAAAATGGTGCTTACGTAATAAAAGCTGATTCAATTTTTGGTATTTGCCTCCTAGCCACCTTACACGTTTCGCACCGCACAGCAACCGAGTAACTAGCAATCCATGCTAAATGCCATGAATTACTCAATAGGGTTATAAAGCTATTTTGTTACCCTACTATAGTAATATGCCTTAAGGAGGATGACTATTTTGTTTTCTAATATACGTATAATCACTTAAATTATAGAAAAATTATGTATTTTTGTGTATATATTTAAGTTTTTCTATATACTCTAGCTTCTCAAAACCCTATGTTTACAGCTTGATTTACGTGTATCAACAACTTAGAAGCGCTTAATAATTAAGTAAAATGAATAAGTAATCCTCTTTACAATCTATATAGATTCAAATGAACTCAGGCGTGACATTCTCGAAGGCTTTGTCAAAAAAGCCGCATCAAGAAGATAGTTTTGCAATTAGCTTTGCTCCGCTATCTGTTACAGAAATTTACGAACTCGCTTCAGACTGGAAAAACGGCGCCGTTGTGACAATGAGCGGTACAGTTCGCTGCTCTACCGACGGAAAACCCGTGATCTGCCTAGAATATCAAGCGTATGAACCGATGGCGATGCAAGTTTTTTACCAAATTGCTAATCAAATTCGCGCTCACTGGCCAGACGTTAACCGTGTAGTTATCCACCATCGAATCGGGCGTCTACGAAAGGGAGAAATTAGCGTTTTAGTTGCAGTCGGTTGTCCTCATCGAAGCGAAGCGTTTGAAGCGTGTCGCTATGCTATCGATACCCTTAAACACAATGCTCCTATATGGAAAAAGGAATTTTGGGAAGATGGTACGAGTAACTGGGTTAGTATTGGCGCCTGTGAACAATCTGAAACTTGTTGAGATTTAAGGGACGGGCAAGGATGCCCATCCCAC
Source organism: Dulcicalothrix desertica PCC 7102 (assembly GCF_003991905.1). GTDB lineage: Bacteria > Cyanobacteriota > Cyanobacteriia > Cyanobacteriales > Nostocaceae > Dulcicalothrix > Dulcicalothrix desertica. The sequence goes on from NZ_RSCL01000008.1 coordinate 44,253, forward strand.
AAGAACATCCCACAAGAACATCCCACAAGAACATCCCACAAGAACATTCCACAAAACAGCTTAATTATTGGGTAGTAAATGGTGCCAATCGCTTTAGAATTCTTAAAACTTCATTTAGATTATTTCGGTATTGGGAGCGAGTTGTAAAGATATCAGAAATTCCATACTGTTTTCCAGAGGTTTTAATAAATAAAGAACTGCTGCCATTCGTTACCATCCCATAAAGTACTTGATTTGGCTCACGATTTGCTGCCATGTAAGCAAGCGCTTGAGGTATTGCCACTTCCAAATCAAAAATTGTTTTTTTCGACTCAATCAAAACAATCCACAATTTTGCTTGTAAAACTAGCGCATCAATTCGTCCACGCAAAATTTCGTCGTTATCTCCAATTGCTTCAACTTCTACAGAAACTTCTGTTTTAAATCTATAAGGCGCCTGATAAAAACCTGCGAGTTCGAGCAAAGGGGAAAGTACCACCATCTTGACAGTTTCCTCTAAAAGAACTCCATCCGAAATTTGATACAGATAGTTTTGACGTACTTGCTTTAGTCTTGCTAGCTCTGCTTGACTTAATGCAGGTAGCTCAGTCATCCACTCTGTAAAAAAATCGTTGTCCCCAGTTAAAGTCAACCCAAGTTTTTCCTCACAATCACGAAAAGTCGTAATGCCATCCGTAACAGCTAAAGTTAGAGTCATATTTTAGTAGAAGCAATTAGTACTATATAGTATATAAATATTCAATAATTTGAAAGTTAACCAGCACTCAAGCGACAGCAGTAATAAAATCTTTCTAATTTATTTACATGTTCGTACAAGTATGTGTATAATTGCTTATACATGAAGGGGAGTAGCTGCTGACAGCTTTAAAATAAAAATTAAAAGTTAGTCAGTACATTTGAATCAACATGCTGGTGATAAACCTGGTTCAGATGGCATACACCAAATAAGATTTTGCGAGCGAGACCTTCACTAAGTTCACACAGCCTAGACGTGTGTGGAGCTTGGTGAGGTCTTTGTTACATTCATCAAGCTCCATACCGCAACATAATTAAAAGGAGCTTGATTAAGTGCTAACAGCTTTTACTGCGGGATTGTCTATAATTACAGTTTCGGAACTAGGTGATAAAACCTTCTTTATTGCAATGTTCTTAGCGATGCAACATTCGCGACGGCTAGTGTTTACCGCAGTTTCGGCAGCGTTAGCAGCAATGACGATACTTTCTGTTGGATTAGGACAGGTTGCTTCGCTTTTACCAGCCAGTTTTGTCTATCATGCGAAAATAGGATTATTTTTGGGCTTTGGGTTGAAGCTAATATACGATGCCTCTAAAATGCCAGTGGTGGCAAACTGCGACCAGGTACTGTCTGAAGCAAAAGAAGCAGTCGTCAAAGCAGAAGCACAACTAGGTGAGAAAAATGCTCTAGGAATTTGGCTTGAAGGATTTTTATTAACTTTTATTGCGGAGTGGGGAGATAGAACCCAACTTGCGACTATTTCACTCGCAATTGATAATAACCCCTTTGGTTTAACATCTGGCGCCGTTTTAGGGCACGCGATTTGTGCAGCAATAGCTGTCACCTGCGGCAAAATGCTCTGTGGACGCATCAGTGAGCGGCAGCTTACTTTTATCGGTGGGTTCTTGTTTATAGTGTTTGGAATCATTGCAGTATTTGAAAAAAGTTAAATAAAGAAACCAGGTTTTTTAAAAAACCTGGTTTATAACTGCTTTTTAAGGTGAAGTTGTTGCTGTTGGTTCCGCAGTCGGTTTAGGCGCCTCGGTAGCAGTTTTATTGATTTCATCTTTATACTGAGCAGGTGCCAAAGCAGCAGCGTTGGCAAACAAAGGTTTGGCTTCGTCAATTTTGCCTTGCTCTTTGAGAACGAGAGCTTTCGCCCAAACCGGACGAAAATCTTTGGGGTCGCTCTTAATTGCTTGCTCGTAAATTTCAAAAGCTTTTCCATATCGCTTTTCGGAAGCGTGGATATTGCCTATTAAGACTTGGATGGCCATTGTATCAATGCTACCAGGTTGAATTTTGTTGGCTTGGGGTGCTTTAGCCAAAGCTTCTTGTAACAAACCAATAGCAGCTTCGGGGCGTTTTTGACTCATTTGCAACGCTACCATCGACTGCAAAGCATCCATATCACCAGGTTTTGTCTCTAAAACTGCGCGCAGAGTTTGTGCGGCGCCTTCCGGATCACCCATTTGCTGTTTGGCTTGAGCAAGTAAAACAGCATACCTGGTTTGGTCGGGGTTTAACTTAGCAAGCTTTTCAAGGGGTGGAATTACATCTTTTATTTCTCCCTGCTTCAGAGCTAGGAGTTGTAAACGTGCTTGTAGCAAAGCTTTTAACGCAGTTTGATTTTCTGGTTCTCTTTGTAAAACTAGCTCATAACCCCGTACCTCATCTTGGAGCTTGGTTTTTTGGTCAACAGGCGCCGTTCCTTTGTTATTACTAGAATTATTAGCCTGAGAACTGCGCGACGCATTGAATCCGTCAATAATGGGGAGTACGGAAACACCTATAAAAGCCAAGACGGCTAATCCGAGTATAACCCTAACTACTAAGCGATTTTCCGATTTAGCCACAAAACCTCCGTTAAATTAAACGTGATAGGAAAATTTAAAAATTTGCAAAACTTTGCGGAATACCGCGTTTATGTTGTGAACTTTATAACAAATAGCAAAAAACAAAGCAGTCTAGGAGTGCTAACTTTAGGAGGAATCGTCAGAATTGTAACTGTGATATGCTTCCGAAACTAGTATAAAGACGCGCTTTTTACACCTAACTTGTGAGATGAATAGGAGTGCGCGAGTCAGTATCTTTCATGTGGGTGTTCCTTGTTGAAATAACTGGCATCGCGTCTTCAGTATCACATAAGGTATGCTCTTCACGGTGCTTATGGAAGAAATATACTTTCCATTCATCCACACAAACGCTCTTTCTGTGTTTACGATTAATCTAATCCCACAGCGGGAATATATCTCCGTCGCAAGGAGTTTCTATGAATTCCGACCTGATGCCGTCATCCGAACCGATCTTACCAGTTACGTCAAATCTTGATTCAGCCAAGCTATCCGTATCTGCTACTCCGACTCAAAATCATGCTTATGCAAAAGAAACTTTATCAGACAATAGCGAAGCTACTTTAGATGAAAGCGCGAATCGTGTTTCTCCAATTCCACCACCTAGCGAACCGATGCAGTACCGAGCAATTGGTCTAATTCGAGGTCGTTACGTGAGTAGTGCCGAACAATTTACTCAAGGTTCGCTTGTTACCGCAGATGGCGCCTCTATCAACACCGTTCTCCTTGGACGGATGATGAGTTTGGTTAAAAATCATCTCGACCTGCAACAAGAACATTTATGGGTTGTTTACCCACGTACTCGCCAAGAGAATGACCAACTACACCTTCAAATAGTTGGTGTTTGGGAGCCAGAAAAACTTGCTAAATCAAATAATATTGAAGAAACAGAAAGATTACCATCCTTACACAGTAATGAATCATCCGAAGTTCCTACATCTTCATCAACTGTTTTAGATGGTAAGTTCTCTGTGCGTGGTGAGGTTGTTTACCAAGCGCAAGATGGTAGCAATTTGGTCATAAAAATCAAGCAAGCTCCCCGCAAGCAGGATGATAAACCTAAATATTTCAAACTAAAGCTTAAAGGAACTCTTGACGCCAGAGCTGTAGGTAAGTTTTGGGATATAGAAGTTATACGCCAAGGTGACGATCTTGCCATCGAAAGCGGAAAAGCAATTGCTGACCTGCCCAAAAAACGGCGCCCACCATTTAAAGCAGGCCCAGGAGGAGGAAAAAGACCCTTTAATAGCTTTAATAAAGGTGGTTCTAAAAAGCCATTCAAGAGACCAAGCAACGGCGAAACACCACTGCCAATTAAAAAAGGTAGTGATGTTAACGTAGCACCTAGACCTACAACAACGTCGGGGCGCCCAACTCCCAAACCTGTTAAACGTCCAAAACCTGAAGAAGCATGAAATAGTGCTGAGTGCTGAGTGGTGAGTAAAAGTTAGGAGTTAGGAGTTAGGAGTTAGGAGTTGGAGAAGTTATAAGTTGTCATTAGCCACGCAGCGTTCCGGCGGAGCATTTGCCGCAGGCTAGAATCTTTAAGACCTCAATAAGTTATAGAGATGCTTCACTGCGGTGATTCATAACAAAGGAAGGGACTCAACACTCAGCACTCAGCACTCAGCACTCAGCACTCAACACTCAACACTCAACACTCAACACTCAACACTCAACACTCAACACTCAGCACTCAGCACTCAGCACTTAACACTTAAAATTCTGTCCATCGGTCTTGTGGTAAAAACGAACGCTCCATTGAAATTGAAGCCACAGGTTCGGTGAGCGTAAATTTACCCTCTTCAATCCATTGTTTTAATTCAATTGCAACTTGTAATGAAAGATACATACTTGCAAGGGGGGCGGTTCTTACATTTTTACCCTCGATGGTAATGCGTCCTGATTTTAGTTGGGCATAACTTACTAACCCAAATGTCGGACGAACACGTCGAGGAATTGAAAAATCTACTATTGGCGCCACTAGTTCTTTGTCTTGAATTGCACAGCGAGCTACTACTTCTTCATTAAGTACAGGGTAAGGAACGCCTACACCCAGCATTAAAGATGGGCCATAATTTTTAAAGTAACAGCCTCGCACCCAACGAGCGTCCATTGATTTCGCATCGCCAATCAATGCTAAAGTGGCAGCCGGACCTATAGGAGTGTCGTTAGGTAATCGCTTTTGTAAAGGAAAATGTTGAGTACCTTCCCATGTCACGTAACCAACTCCTCCACCTAGAAAAATCCTTGTACCGATACCAACGAGTTGTAATTTTGGGTCGTTGAGAAGCGGTGATATTGCACCCGGATTTGAAAATACAGCATTTCCCAACCGGGGTTGTAACGGTCCTAAATATGTAAATAGTTGTCTTTCTCCTCCATTTACACCCACTATAAAATTTTGATAAAGGTTTCTGGGGTTAAATAAATAAAACTGATTTATGGTTTCGCGCGAAATTGTCGTTTCAAATGAAGCACGGGGGTAACAGTCGGTTACTTGCCCTTCTGCCCGCAATTGTATTGGTTTTCCGGCAATCAAATCTTCTATGACGTGCCCACCACCACGTTTAAACTTAGGTGTCGTTTTCCGAACACGCGCTTCTTCACCGTCTTTTGTTTCTACTGTACAACTGGCGCCTATATATAAATCAACAGCACCAAAACCAGAATATGCTGGCACTCCATCTAGCCAACAACGCCGAATTTTTATTGGTGGGTCAGTATGTCCTAAGTTTATTATGGCGCCGCTTGATTCCATTGGTTCAAATGTTCCAGTGGTAATTACATCAACTTCTTTAGCGACTTGAGTAACACCAACTTCTGCAACTCTTGCTTTGATTTCAGAAGCGGTTAAAACTACAGCTTTTTGTTGACCAATTTTTTCATTGATTTCCGCAAGTGTTCGCATCATCGTGTCCTGTTATAGGCAGTCTCATCTTGGGAAACATAGATATAGGATTCGAGTATACGGATTCTTCTATGCTCATGGCATATAGGTTATCAGGTTAGCACTCTACTTTTATTTATAAATCGATGAATATTTCTAACTCTGAACGAGAATTTTTATCTTTGGTTTCTAGGCTAGAACAAATGGAACGCCAGCAAGTACTACTCAAACAGTATTTGCAAGGGATGAAACGCGAGTTAGATAATTTAATAGATAAATTTGAGAATCGACCCGATGTCCAAATTGTAGAAAGTTTACAGTGGGAAGTAGCAGATTTACAAAATCTTTTTTATCAACAAGCTGACATAAATTCAGATATAGAATTTTCTAAATTTGATAAATCTGAATCTTTGCTACACACTACTGCTATTTTTTTAGAAGCAATTGATACTATTTATGTTCAAAAAAGTAATAACACTGGCAATACAACAAGACCTTCTAAAAAACTCAATGATGAAGAATTTAAGATAGAGCGTATGCTATTGCTACTTAATCAAATGTATATAGCCCAAGAGCGCACGTCCATCAATCTTGATGAATTGCTAAATCGTTATCAAAACGGAGAACGTAATTTTTGTGAAGTTGAACTAGAAGGTGCTTTATTTACTGGATATTCGCTAAATAATATTAAGCTAAATCGAGCTAATTTAAACGGCACCGATTTTAGCGGTATTGATTTACGCTATGCTGACCTTAGCGATGCTAATCTTCAGAATGCCAACCTGCATAATACTAACTTATATGGCGCCAATTTGACAAATGCTAATCTCAACAATGCTAATTTGAGTGGAGCAAAGCTAACTCGTACTAAGTTAGATGGTGCAAATCTTAGTTGTGCTGATTTAAGCGGTGTTGATTTTAGTGAAATTAAGCTAAATCGAATTGATTTAAGTGGTGCAAATTTAAGTTGGTCTACGTTACGTAAAGCTGAGTTGAAAAATATAGACATGAGAGGCGCCCGTTTAAGTCGAGCTGATTTATTAGATGCCAATATAGCGGGTGTAAATTTAGACGATGCAAATCTCCAACATGCGGTTTATAACGAAGCTACTGTTTTCCCTGATAATTTTGATCCTGCCACAAAAGGCGCCTATTTAATAGCACCTGGTGCCTGTTTAGAAAACGCGCTTTTAACTAGTGTACAGCTTGGTAACACTAATTTAAGCGGTGCCAATCTTAAGGGTGCAAATTTAACTGGTGCTGATTTGAGTGGAACAGATTTACGTGAAGCTAATTTAAGTGGTGCTTATTTAACTAAAGCAAGATTAGAAGGTGCTAATTTATTATTTGCTAATTTAAGTGATGCTGATTTGACTGAAGCACAACTAAGTGACCCAGAAGGCGAATTTCCAGCAAATATGATTGGTGTTAATTTAAGTGGGGCTAATTTGAGTCGCGTTAAACTAACACATATTAATTTAACTACAGCTAATCTTAGCAAAGCTAATCTTAAGTATGTGCAAGATTTTACACATAATTTGAGCGCTGCTAATTTAACAGGTGTTAATTTGATGGGTATGTACTTAAGTAATATAAATTTGAGTGGCGCCAATTTAACAGCAGCAAACTTATCTGGTTCGTGCTTACGTGGCGCCAATCTTAGTAACGCTAATTTCAAGAACGCTGATTTACGTGGCGCCGATTTGCGCGACACAAATTTGAAAGACACAAACTTTGCAGACGCTAATTTAAGCGGAGCAATAATGAAATAGTATTAAGCCACTCCGTAAGCTAAGTTTATCTCTTATTAAATTCTAGGCTATATTTAGCCCAACCTCCGTTTCAGCTATTTAAGATTTACTTTATAAATGACCTCTAATTCACAAATTCAAAGTCAACAAGAAGTCTATTTATTCCATCCATTATTATTGGAAATTTTTCTTCAGGTACATTTAACTCCTGAAAACATTTATCTCTATATATTTCTTGTTGAGTAAAATTAGTAATGGCTTTAAGTAATGGCTTCTTGACTTCGTAGCTTTCTTCAGCTTTAGCGATTGCCCGTGCAGGTATTTCGTTATTTACACGCAATATTGCTAAGTCAATCAAATCTCTAGATTGTGTACTTGAATCGTTCCATCGATCAGCATTAGCCATTAGTTTAGATGTAAATCTATCGCTTATACTCAAACAAGGAATTTTTGTCCATTGAGGATAAACAGGAGGGTCTAAAGTAAAAGTACCATTGGCTACAATTTCTACTTTAATAGTTGTTTCATTGACTACAACAGGGAAACGAATGCCATATTGATTTATTGTAGTGTCACCTAATTCGATATCTCTTGTACTTTGAAATAATGCTACAATTCCTTCATCGTAAATCAAATTTCTTAAATACCTGTAATTTTCAGTTCCATAAGGGAAGAGAAAATCAACATCTTTACTAAGCCTGTATTCATCATACTCTAACGCCAAGAGTGTACCACCGCCAAAGTATGCAAAAGCTTTTTTGAAAACTTCTGGATTAAAAGCATCAAGGATTTTAAGTATATTATTGTGATGTTCGATACTAAACATTTCAAAATCCGGTAATATCCAAGAGTTATATTTTTTTGCTAAATAATGAACAAAATCCTTTTCTTCTCGTTTTAAATTGTTGAAGGTAGTTTGATGATGCCAATTGCGTTGATACAATTGAACCATTTCTTTTTCACTCATTTGATATACATTTTTTAGCTGCCAACCAATAGACTCTAGAAATGGTAGTTTTTGTTGATTGAGCATAAAATTAATTTTTTAATTTTATATTGAAGTTAATTATTTTCTAGTTTCTTCCATGTCAGGATTTGTAGAGACGTGTAATCCGGAGGATTTCCCGGAGGGATTAATCACGTCTCCACGATTCACGTCTCCACGAGGGCGCCGTTTTTTACCAAACCCATATTTGAATAAGTTTATAATCCAGGTTTGGAAGTCGTCTATATAACTAAATAAGACTGGTACAACAAGCAGTGTTAGCAATGTTGATGTTGTAAAACCTCCTAAAATTGACACTCCCATTGGTTGACGAACTTCGGCGCCTGCTCCAATTCCTAATGCTAATGGAATTGTGCCTGCAATACTCGCTAATGATGTCATTATGATAGGACGCAATCGCGATACACCAGCTTCGATTAACGCTGCGCGCTGCGGTTTTCCTTCTTCCATGTTAATAATGGTGTAGTCTACGAGCAAAATAGAGTTCTTAGTAACGATACCTAACAACAATACAATTCCAATCAGCGCGTATATACCCAATGCTTTTTGTGATACTAATAAGCCAATTAAGGCGCCTCCCAAACAAAATGGTAATGCTGCCATGATGGTAATAGGGTGCAAAAAGTTGTTGTAAAGTAGCACCAATATCGCGTATATACAGGTAATTGCCAAAAGTACAGCTAAACCAAAGCGACTAAAAATATCCTGCATAATTTTTGCGTCACCTGAGCTACGCTGAATAACTTCAGCAGGCAAAGAAAGCAGCGCTGGCAACTGAGAAACTTTGGTTAAAGCATCACCTAATGACAATCCGGTTAAGTTAGCTTCTACTGAGACTTGACGCAGACGGTCAAAACGGTTGATTGTTGAAGGTCCACTACCAAATTTAATATCCGCAACGGAAAGTAGCGGTACTGTGCCCCCATTTGAAGAAGGTACACGAAGATTTTTGAGTGTATTAATATCTGCCCTAGCTTTGGGGTCAATTTGTACACGTATGGGAATTTGACGGTCGGGTAAATTAAATTTTGCCAGGTTGGCTTCGTTATCACCAATTGTTGCTAACGATGCTGTTCGTGCTATTGATTGTACGGTGACTCCTAAATCTGCCGCACGCTGTGGGTCTGGAATGACAAGTATTTCTGGTTTAACTAAACTGGCACTTGAAGATACTTCAACGATACCAGGTATTGTCCGCATTTGTGATTCCAACGTTACAGCAGACCTATTTAACGCTTCGGGGTTTTCGCTTTGTAATAATATAGTTAAGTCTTTACGACCACCAACGGCACCTGCCGAAGCAAAACTAATACGGGCGCCAGGTACTTTTTCAAGTAATGGGCGTGTTTGATTTTCGTATTCAATTTGAGAAATATTACGTTGTTCTCTAGGTTTTAGTTTAACTGTCAGTGAAGCCGTATTTATTTGTTCTGTTGCGAGAACACTTTCTACTAAAGGATTTTGGCGAATAATATTAGTTGCTGTAGCGCTTGCTCTTTCAACATCTTTTAACGTTGAACCTGGTGGTAATTCAATATTTACCGTAGAAATACCGATATCTCCACCATCCACTAACCCTTTAGGAATAAGCGGTACAAGCATTAAAGAAGCTATAAAGAATCCAATGGCGATGCCAATTGTAATGATGCGATGGCGCAATGACCATTTTAACAGTGAGGCATAAGGTTTAAAACGGCGCCCCTTACCACGATTCAAATTAGACACACGAACTGCGTCTCTACCTTCAGCATTTTGACCTTCGTGCTTATCTTTGAGTAAATAGGCGCCCATCATAGGAGTAACCATGCGCGCTACTAAGGTAGAAAAAAGAGTAGAAACGGCAACAGTAACACCAAATGGTTGGAAAAATTGACCTGGAACCCCTCCCATAAAGGCAACAGGTAAAAATACGGCAATGATTGTAGCACCCGATGCAATTGCAGCTAACCCGACTTCAGCAGAGGAGTCGAAGGCAGCTTTCATTGGCGTTTTGCCCATCGCCATGTGCCGTTCCATATTTTCAATTTCTACTACCGCGTCATCGACTAAGTTACCCACCGCCAAAGCTAACCCTAACAATGTCATATTGTTAAGCGTGTAACCTAGCGCTTGCTGTACAGCAAAAGTCGGTATCATCGATAAAGGCAACGCCACAGCAGTAATTAATGTCGCACGCCAATCACGTAAAAATAATAAAATTACTATTACCGCCAGTACTGACGCTTGAATTAATTCATCAATGGTGCTTTCGTAAGACTGCCTAACAAAGGTAGCGCGTGTAAAAATTAGCTCAAGTTTGACATCTTTAGGCAGAGTTTTTTGTAGTTGTGCGACTGCTTGCTTTACTCCTTCCTCAACAGTCACCATAACGCTACCCGTACTTCGCAACACTTGAAAAGCAACAACGGGTTTATTATTTAATTTTGCTGCTTGACGAACATCGCCAAAACTATCATCTATATTTCCCAAAGAAGCTAAAGGTACACTTCCTCCCCCAGGCAAGACAATTTCATAATTTTTGAGAGCAGAAACACTTTCGGCACTACCAAGAGTACGAATACTTTGCTCGCTGCCACCAACTTCAGCGCGTCCTCCAGGTAAATTAATGTTGAACGCTCGAATTTGGTCGTTTACTTGAGTGGCAGTAATACCCAAAGACTGTAATCTTTCTGGGTCTAAGTTTACACGTATTTCCCTGTCAACTCCTCCAACACGGTTAATTTGAGCAACTCCACGAACACCCAGAAGCGCACGGCTAATTGTTTGGTCAACTAAATTACTCAAGTCTTCGACCGAACGAGATTCTGATGTCACCGCGTAGGTCATGATTGGACCACCAGAAAATTCCAACCGTCTTACGATTGGGTCATTAACATCTTGGGGTAAATTTTGTCGTATTTGGGCAATTGCGTTACGAACATCGTTTGTTGCACGGTCAGTGTTTGTACCCAAAACAAAATTAATCGTTGTAACGCTAGAACCATCAGTGACTGTCGAGCGTAACTCGTCGATATTACCCAAAGAAGCAACGGCATCTTCTACTTTTTTAGTAACTTGTGATTCCAGTTCGGCAGGACCTGCACCAGGTTGTGTTACTGTCACCGAAACAGTCGGAACGTCAATATTAGGGTTGATATCTATTCCCAAAGTAGTGAACGAATACCAACCAATTAAGGTCAAAATTATAAATAAAATTATGGTCGGGACTGGTTTTTTTATCGACCAAGCTGAAATATTAAATGACATTAAATTAAGTTAGGAGTTAGGAATTAGGAATTATGAGTTAGTTGCCACTCTAACTGTGTCACCATCTTTGATGTAACCGGCGCCATCGATGACCACTTTGTCACCTACTTTCAAACCGTCTTTAATTTCAATACGGTTATTATTGAGTATTTCTCCCACTTGTACTTTCTGGGCTTTTACTTTGTCTTCACCCATTAGAATGAATACAATCGCACTGCCATCAGATTGTGGTTGAACAGCTTTTTGTGGGACTGCAACACCAATAGCAGTTGATGTGTTAATTTCACCAGTCGCGAACATTCCTGGTTTGAGCAAATTTGTGGGTGGCAAGTCTATTCTTACGGTTGCTTCGCGTCGCTGTTGGTTTACCACTGGCTCAATTTCTCTAACTGTGCCAATTAAACGAACTCGGTTATCGCGGTCTGAAGTTACTTGTACCGAAGCGCCAATTCTAACTTGAGGTAACTGAACCTCTGGGACTTGCGCTTGTAATTCTAATTTGCCGTCTTGAACAATAGAAAATAGCTTTTGTGAGCCACCAACTACAGTACCAATTTGACTTTGTGGTGGAACTCCCGTCACATCACCCACACGCACTAGCTTCTCTGCTATATATCCTGAAACTGGCGCCCGAACAACAGTCTGACTTAGCTGCGTTTTGATTTGCTCTAATCTAGCATTATTACTCTTGACACTAGCAATTGCACTCGACGTTCCAGCTTCAGCAATACGAACCGCTGCAGTTGCGCTACCGACGTTTGCTTGTGCAGTGGCAACGTTTGCTTGAGCATTACGTATATTTGCCTCAGATTGACGCACTGCTTCACGCGCTGTAGCCAAAGTGGTTTCTAAGGTGTCTAATGCTTGACGACTAATGGCGCCTTGAGCGAAAAGTTGTTGATTACGGGTAACATTTCGCTGTGCATCATTTAATCTTGCCCGTGCTTGTCCTAAATCAGCTTGTCTTTGCTGCACAACTGCTTGTGCAGATGCGACTGCCGCTTGTGCTGCTTCAACTGCTGCTTGCCTTGATATTACATCAGCTTGCTTCGATGAAACATCTGCCTGTCTTGATTCAATATCTGCTCTTGCTTGACGAATTTGGTCTTGTATGACTGAGTTATCAAGTACTGCCATGACTTGACCTGCTTTTACAAAGTCACCAATATCTACCAACACTTGCTTAACTTGTAAACCATTACTTTGTGGCAATACTGGCGTCAAGTCTCGTGCGGCAATGTTTCCCGTTACTGGCAAGGTACGAGCAATTCGAGTTGTTTCAGCTTGTGCAAGAGTCACAGTCATACTTGGCGCCACACTAGTTGACGCTGCTACCTGTTTGGCTTGTGGCATAGCACCCGGACGCTGGCTAAATGCTCGTATCCCTCCTAGGGCAATAATTATTCCCATTCCCAAACCAAGCATCAATGGAGTCAACCATCCCCGTTTTGGTCTTGGTGGTTCCGAATGCCAATCTTCCTCATCAACCGATATTGGTTTCCGCACTTCCAACTCAGAAAAACTTTCTTCCCCCACAATTAATGCCTCCAGTATGACCAAGTTGAATTTACGCAGTTTTGTTTTGTTTAAGAAAGTTTTCAAACAATTACTACATCTTAACTATGCCGCACAAATTTGACTTCTGCCTGTAGAATATGTCACCCGATAGCATGATTTTTAATCAATGACGAAGCGCGTCACACTCTTGACAATGCCTTAATCACCATCAAATCATCGTCAAATCACCGCAGCACAATGAGTTGATGTGAAAAAATAACAATCATAATAGGTTATTTAAATTTGTCCACCAAAGAAACCGGGTTTCTAGCCCAAATTCTCGTTTTGATTACAAATTAAGACAAAAAAACCCGGTTTCTCAAAGCTTATGCTTTACCAACTAAATTTAATAGTTATTATGTATTATAGTGAGTTAGCGTAGTAAGCCTGCAGTTTTAAGGCGCCTAAATATATAACTCATTAACCATAAATCTTTGCATCTACCTAAAGGCATAGCATATCCTGTGATAAGGGCAGAAAAACTTTTCTCGTCTGTGCAAGCGATTCGGGCAATTTAATGAATAGTGATGGTAGCTACGAACAAAATCTGGGAAAAATCTGTATAACCCTTAATTAATCAAACTATGTCTAAGTAGATTGATTAAGAAAACCCATTAATACATAGTATCTAGATTCATACCAATATGTTTAATACAACTGAAATTTTAATTGATGCGTTTGTAAAGCAGATTCGTGAAGGATATAGACGTACTTACGGCTGTCTAAAAACAGATTATCAAGATATTATCGCTTGGGCTGGCAATATGGCGTTAGAGAACATTGCCAACAGTGACGCTCTTTATCACAACGTCGAACATTCTATTTTAGTAACCCTAGTTGGGCAAGAGATTCTTCGTGGTAAGCATATCCGTGAGGGAGGAGTATCGAGCGAAGACTGGTTACACTGTATTATTTCGTTGTTATGTCATGATATTGGCTATGTCAAGGGAGTATGCCGTCAAGACAAAGAAATTGATGGTTTATATTCTACAGGCAAAGAAGGAAAAATGATTCCTTTACCACCTGGCGCCTCTGATGCAAGTCTGACACCTTATCATGTAGACCGAGCGAAACTGTTTATTGATGAGCGATTCGGTGGTCATAAACTTATTGACTCAGAAGTTATCAAAAGCAACATTGAATTAACTCGCTTCCCAGTACCTGCAAAAGAAGACAGTCAAGGAACCCAGTGTTTTGCAGGGTTGGTACGTGCTGCTGATTTAATTGGACAATTGAGCGACCCTCGTTACCTAAATAAAATCACTTCATTGTTCTACGAATTTGAAGAAACAGGAATGAACAAGGTATTAGGGTATAAAACACCTGCGGATTTGCGTAAAAACTACGCCAAGTTCTACTGGAACGGTGTGTTCCCTTATATCCAAGACGGTTTACGTTACTTGTCTTTAACGCAACAGGGTAAACAAATCATAGCCAATCTATACTCCAACGTCTTTGTCGTCGAACACGAGCGCCAAATTGAAGAAAAACTGTACCTCGTTAGTTAAAAGTGCTGAGTGCTGAGTGCTGAGTAGAGTTAGTAGTTAGGAGTTAGGAGTTAGGAGTAAAAAAAAACTCAGCACTCAGCACTTTCTACTCAGTACTTTCTATTCAGCACTTTGTAAAGATTGACATTTTGCCCCACAACGTTGACGATAAACAATTAACTTATAACTATAAGCACTTGACAATTTACATAAACTGACTATGAATTGGTGGCAACGTTTAAAGAAAAACCCTTTAGCAAGGTTTGGGGCAATACTATTGATAATTTTCTATGTATCGGTAATTGGAGCAGACTTTTTTGCTCCATATAGACCCAATGAACCACAAGCAAACGGTTCATTGCTTCCACCCACTAAGATTTATTATCAAACGCGCGATGGAGGAAGGTTTATTGGCCCTCACGTTTACCCAACGACGCAGGGAAAGACCGATTTGAATACGGGCAAACGCGAAATTATCGTAGATTACACCAAACCCTCGCCGATTCGACTATTTACCGCAGGGCCTGAATATAAGCTATTTCAGTTAAGTTTACCATTACCACCTTCATGGCAAGAAGTTGATATTCTGCCAGGTATCACTCTCAACTTGCACTTATTTGGTGCGGATGGTGACGGAAGAGTAAATATTTTGGGAACTGATGACCAAGGTCGCGACCAATTTAGTCGTCTTTTGCACGGTGGTCGTATCAGCTTATTTATAGGAATTGTTGGGGTTGCAATTTCTTTTCCTATCGGGATGTTAGTTGGTGGTATTTCTGGCTACTTTGCTGGTTGGACAGACAGCACGATTATGCGATTTGTTGAAGTGCTAATGACAATTCCTACAACTTATTTATTAATTGCTCTTGCTGCAGTACTACCCCCCGGACTAAGTAGCACTGAACGCTTCTTACTTATCATCGTTATTACCTCGTTTGTTCGTTGGGCTGGTTTGGCACGGGTAATTCGCGGTCAAGTATTATCAATTAAAGAGCGCGAATTTGTTCAAGCTGCACGGGCAATGGGAGGTAAACCTATATACATTATTTTGCGCCATATTTTACCCCAAACAGCGACTTATATAATTATTGCAGCGACTCTTTCAATTCCTAGTTTTATTGAGGCAGAATCGGTATTAAGTTTGATTGGTTTAGGCATTCAACAACCAGATGCCTCTTGGGGTAACATGTTATCGTTAGCTTCAAACGCTTCGATTATAGTGCTACAGCCTTGGTTGATAATACCACCTGCATTGTTAATTATTTTGACTGTACTCGCATTTAACTTACTGGGAGATGGTTTACGTGATGCCCTAGACCCACGCAGTTTACAGCGATAATATTACCTCTTGTA
Source organism: Dulcicalothrix desertica PCC 7102 (assembly GCF_003991905.1). Taxonomy (GTDB): domain Bacteria; phylum Cyanobacteriota; class Cyanobacteriia; order Cyanobacteriales; family Nostocaceae; genus Dulcicalothrix; species Dulcicalothrix desertica. The sequence goes on from NZ_RSCL01000008.1 coordinate 60,132, forward strand.
GGATAGGCATCCTGCCTGTCCTTCTTTTTTTTACTTAATATTCATCAGTAAAAAATTCTGGGTCATCATCAGAGACCGAATTCCCTCGAACAGAGCCGCTAAGACCCCATACTGGTATTAGAAGAGCCATACTAATAATTCCAATACCAGCACTAAACGCCAATAGTAAGCCGAAAGGTATTTGAATCGACTGGTAGGACAGAAATCTTAAAGATACAGGTTCAGCGTTTTGGACGGCAACAATAGCAATCGCAATTACCCAGAACGCTATTAGTAAAGATGTTAGTAGGTTGGCAATAGTTTTCATTTTGTTTACTTTTTTAGCGTTTTATTAAGGTTAAAGCTAGGTCAGTCGAACGTATAACGCTGTATATAACAGGATTATGGCGAATTGCGGTTAAAGCACATCTTATAAAAAACTCATCAATTGGTATACAACATAGCTTTTATATTTGCCACAATAGTAAACAAACTACTGTTGTGGCTGTTTCTGTTACATTGTTTCCGCTCGCTACTGCTGGTTGATGAAGCTAAATTGCGCTTAAGTAGTATACCAAATAACCAAAATTAATTTGGCTTAAGTATAGGCTTTATCAATATAGCTGTTGAAAGCACCGTTTTTAATAAATAAAAGCAGTTTTTTGTCGCTGAGGCGCCAAATTTCATTTGAATGAAGTTGGTGTCAAATTTTACATTAAGCTATAACTTGACTCGAACAATGTTAACCCCTCGACCATTCATAAGCTATCATCTTTGGTCATTAGTTACCCCGGCAGCAGGACAACAACGTTTGCATTGTCAAATGCGAAGGGGGTTTATTAAAGCACGTCAGCACGAACCACAAGTAAAAGCTTTATTAAAAAGCGCAACTCCATCACAGCGTATAGGTCTGTTAGCGCAAAAAGGAGTATATGAATTTCATCACAACCCACACCTTCTAAAGCGAGATGATGGCGTTGAAAAAGTCGCACAACTACTGAAATTAAATTATACAACCACAGAAGTCCAACAACGGGTGTTGCAAATCTTAAAAAACTATCATAGTTCACCTTTACTACATAATAAGCAAATAATCCAGTTGACACGTGGTGATGAAGGTTTTCCAAAACCAATTGCCGTAGAAAAACAAGATTACCGTTTTCGATTATACGCAGCAATGGACTGTGTTTTTATAGAAGGTGACATAAATATCCAACATCAACCTGCATCACTACGGACTTTACATATTTTAGACTTCAAAACAGGCAAATCACCATTTGACCGCCGACAAGCGTTAGTTTATTTAGTCGCAGCACGATATTTATACCCTGAGTATCAAGCTATAGCTTCGTTTTATAATTTAGAAGTTGGCAAAAAATCTGAGCTAATCGTAATTTCTGACAGCGAATTAGATAAAATCGAGCAAGAACTGGCAAATATAGCTACTAAACACCAGCAAGATATCGAAAGATATCAACAAAAAGCACAGTTCTTTAACACAATATTTCCACCAAACCCAGGCTACCACTGTCGTTTTTGCCCGTTTAACTCCATTTGCCAATTTTCCAGCGTACCTAAAAAAATAGTATAAATATATTGTGGTACTATTATTTAGTTTTAATCTGATTAAAGTATGAAATGTCTACATTTCCAAAATGAATACTGTAGGCAATATTCAACTGTTCAAGGGTTTCCACAAGCCAAACTATACCGCTTGTCGTCGCTGACTCATAATGATTAAACAGAATTGCGAATCGTTTTGTTAAATAAGGTTTGACTTTACGACAAATCAACACTATTTTGAGTAACAATCCTGTTGTAATCAGGGTACCTTGGTTGGCAATTAAATCAATAAAAGTAAAATGCTGGGGTGATGTTGCACTTTCTACAACTAAAAAGTTTAGTAATTGACTACAGGTACGAACTAATAAAAATTCGTTCATTTTTTGGTCGTTAGTATCTCTTAAAGTATTTTGTAATTGTTTATACAAACGGTTATTAAATTGTAGCTTGCCATATTCTCTATCAATGCCAGAAGTAAGATATTCATATAAGTCATCTTTAAAGGCGCCATAACAAGAAGCTTGAGTATAATTTAAAAATCTTCGTGCCAATTGTTCATAAGTGTAATCACCCTCAACTCTACCCATAAATTGTGTGAGAGCAGCGTTTAAATTTGCTTCACTTAATAAAGTCGGATTATTAACGGGCAAAATTAGTTTACTTGTATTATTATTTTTATCGATTTGTGAAGCTTGATGGCAACGAACTTTCCAAGTAACATAACGCGATAAATCAAGCTCAAAGTCTTTTTGAACTTCAGCTTTAATTTTCTTAACAGTCCACTTATGTTCAATTGTTGAGTCTTCTGTTAGTAAACAATGCTCATATAAATATGGGTAGCGTCGCATTAACGTAGCTAGGGGTTGATGAACATTGCGCTGTGTTTGATTGTGTGAAATTACTTGTGTTAATCGGCGCAAAGCAACATATTGCTCACTTTGGATAAAATTTTTCACTAATATGTGTAGGCGCCGAATTGCCTTTTCGCGAATACTAATAATTTTATGACGAGAAGGTGAAGATTGAAATAAGGTAATTAAATCGGGGATAAAACTATGTATTTGTGGCTGCATGTGCCAGCGATTAATCAAAATATGGCAGCAACGATTAAGAAAAAAATTAAACTCATGTTCAGCGGTTTCAGACGTAGTAATTTTATCTAAAGCCAATAATATCTCTGATTCTGGATAATCAAAACCATTTATAAAAAGTGCTTTAAAACGTACAAGCATCTGATTTGGTGATTCAACTTGCACAAAATGTAGCAAATGTTGATATATCTTTTGTTTTTCAGGAAGGCTTGTATAGTAGAGATTTATTAAATTGCTCACTTGCTTTCACCGCTAATATATAGTGCTGAATGTAAAGACGTGACATGTCGCCTCTTGTGCCGAGTGTCATTTAATAGTAGATTAAAGTCAAATTTAATATTTATATTTTTATCTTTATTTTTATCTCTTATGCAATGTCAATTACCGCTAATTGAAGAAATAATATTCATAAAATTTAAATATATTTACTGATGTACTTAACTTAAGAAAATTTACTGTTTATCGATAATATTACCTGATTATAATTAAAGAATTTTACTTAAGCATCTTACTGTTTTTATATGAGTGACTAAATTTAGTGCGTGATAATTTCCAAAGTAATCTATGAATATACTGAGATTAATCAAGCTTGAATAAAGCTTTGCTATAAAACGATGAATTATCTGTAAAAGTAATTGTAGAGACGCAATTTACCTTGCATCTCTACTCAGAACTCAGCACTCAGAACTTTTTACTCATTACTTTTGAGGTGGCAACTCATCAAGAATAGTAAAGCGAATGTGATTAATAGCTAGCTCACCGATTGAAATATCTTCTTTTGTCAGGCGTACACCTTTACTAAACAAGCTTTCAAATGAAATACCCTTACCGATTTCGATATGGTACCAGCATAGACCCATAAAAAATCGGGTTGGATGAGCGCTATAATATCCTAAGTCATCAGGGTTAGACTCCATTGGCAACCAACCGAAGCCAGGGATATAAAATTCTAACCAGACGTGATTGAAGTCAGGTTGTAAAGGAACATTTTGATGTTCGGCAAATGCAGGACATTTATAGCGTCCAACTGTACGGCAAGCTATGCCATTCAAACGACATAGTGCGAGTAAAACTCCTACGTACTCACCACACGAACCTACACCACGTTCAAGTACAACATCAGGAGAGTCGATATAAGGTTTTATACCGTATGAAAGCTGGTCATACACATAATTACGGATGTTATACATTTTCCGTAAAATATTAGTTTCTGTACCAACAGCGTCTTGTGCTGCGCGAATAACTATACCCGTATCCATTGCCAAGTCATCGTTGTCTACGAGATAGCGCGTTTTGAATTCTTCGGGCAGTTCAGGGATATTTTCGACATCGCGCGGAGTAATGCGGTATTTAATGCCACGCACTTCCACAATTGCCTTCCAACCAAGAACATGGCGTTCACCTGGGGTAAGGGCGTCAAATTTAAAAACCGCAACTCGCTGTCCTTCAACGGTTTGTTCGCTAAAAGGTAGCCCAATTGGTTCAACACTGACGACTTTTTGACGGTCGGTATCGCTGGGTAAAGCAATATGCCATTCTAAAGTGGGCAAATAAATTTCTTCGAGAGGCGCCACTTCCTCAACATAAGACATTTCTATGCGATATCCGTTCGATAAAGCAACACGCTTTTCTGGGTCGTAATGATATTGTAACTTATGAACAAACGTCCGGTCACGATATGCAACCTCATAGTTTGGGTCGGCGTTAGGATTATCGCGCACGTAAGGCTCATCTGATGCATAAGCAACATAGATATTACTTAAGCCATTTTCGTCTGTGTGGATAGCTATGCCTGTAGGAGAATCAAACGGTGTAAGAACATTAAACTGAATTTCTCCTGTTGCGCGGTCGAGAGCATAAACGGTTTGTTCGGTACGGTCGCAAACCCAAAGCGTATCTTCACATACTGCTAAATTTTCTACTCCGACTCCGGGCGCGTAAAAGTGTGTAATTTGCTTGCGTGTGTTACGGTCAAAAATGAGAATTCCACCCAGTTTTTGACAGCTGACGTAAATGGTTGACCCCCATACAGCTATGCCATCAGCAGGATAAGGTAACGTGATGAAATGCTCTAAACCCAAGGAGTTGAGCTTGCATAAATAAACACTGTTATCTCGCACCACCCATAGCGTATCTTCGCAGAGAGCAATGCCTGTTACCCCGGTAAATTCACGCACCTGATGTGGATTCAATACCTTAGTGTTATCTGTATAAGGGTTGATTTCTAGTAAAAATCCCTTTCTTTGGTCAATCGCAATAAGTGTATCCTTGATGAAGGCGATGCCATAAATCGAGGCTGCACAAAGTGGTCTAATTGTTCGTTGCCCAAACATCTTACCCGTAGTTAGATTATTCAAATTATCCAGTGCGTAACTCATACTAAACTTATTTGTCCAACGCTTTGATTTGCCTGAAACTCCAAGAAGCTCTATCTCATTCATGCACAATTTCAGACAATATTTACTCTTATGATGGTAAATTATGTGTTACAAATTACTCTATCGAAAGTCAATATTACTTAGGAATGAGGAAAACTTGCCTATGAAATGTTAATAACATCTATATAGTATTACTTGTGTAGTACTTATATAGATGTATATCTATAACAATAAAGCGTGTAAGCTTAGTCAATGGTTTCCTAACCATATCTAAATTATGATTGAAATTTGTAACTAAATCCTTAGTACTTAATACGATGTCTGCTCATTCTCTGCCTGATAATGCCGTGTGGCATAGTTTAGAACCGAAATTAGCAATACAACAACTGTCAACTAGCGCAGACAAGGGCTTAACGCCAGAAGAAGTTCAACAGCGTTTACAAAAATATGGATCGAACGAGTTAGAAGAGTCTGGTGGTCGCAGTTCCTGGGAAATTTTGATAGACCAGTTCAAAAACATCATGCTGTTGATGTTGATTGGGGTGGCTTTTGTTTCCGGGGTTTTAGATTTTCTGTCTTGGCGTGCGGGAGAACTCAAACCGGGCGAATTACCCTTTAAAGATACAATTGCCATTTTAGCAATCGTTATTTTGAACGGGATTCTCGGTTATGTACAAGAAAGCCGCGCCGAACAAGCACTTGCAGCCTTAAAAAAATTATCTTCTCCAAATGTTCGTGTTATCCGCAACGGCAAACAAGTAGAGATTGCAGGTAAGGATTTAGTCCCTGGTGATTTAATGTTAGTCGAAGCAGGCGTGCAGTTAGCAGCAGACGGGCGAGTAATTGAACAATCAAACCTGCAAATTCGAGAGTCAGCACTGACGGGAGAAGCTGAAGCTGTTAACAAGCGGTCAGATTTAACGTTGCCAGAAGAAACAGCTTTGGGCGATAGGATTAATTTAGTCTTCCAAGGAACCGAAGTAGTAAATGGACGTGGCAAAATTGTCGTTACCAACACGGGTATGAAAACCGAGTTGGGAAAAATTGCCCAAATGTTGCAGTCCGTTGAAAGCGAACCGACACCATTACAACAGCGAATGGCTCAATTGGGTAATGTACTTGTTACTGGCTCTTTGGTTCTAGTTGCTCTAGTAATTGCGGCTGGGATGTTTCAAGCTATAAGTTCTGGTGTGACTGGAAACAAACTGCTAAACACGTTTAGAGAGCTTGTAGAAGTTTCGTTATCAATGGCTGTAGCTGTTGTACCAGAAGGTCTACCCGCTGTTATTACTGTTACCTTAGCGTTGGGAACTCAGCGCATGGTTAGGCAAAAAGCTTTAATTCGTAAGTTGCCAGCGGTAGAAACTCTTGGTTCAGTGACAACGATTTGTTCTGATAAAACTGGTACCCTCACCCAAAATAAAATGGTGGTGCAGCAAGTCTTCACTAACAATCAGTTATTTGGGGTGACAGGAAATGGTTATGCTCCACAAGGTGAGTTTAGTTTAAATGGAAAAACTGTTACGCCTGAACAAAATCCAGAAATTTCTGCTTTGTTAGTCGCTTGTGCTGTTTGTAATGACTCAGACTTACAAAACGATAAAGGTGACTGGAAAATTTTAGGAGACCCTACAGAAGGCGCCTTAGTAACGTTAGCGGGAAAAGGCGGCATCGAAAAAGACCAGTGGGAAAGCAAACTGCCTCGTGTCGGCGAATTTCCGTTTTCATCCGAACGCAAGCGGATGAGTGTTATTACTAAAGTGGAACCAGTTGATACAGGTTTATTAGCGAACAGTATTGACCCAGTGTTAAAAGACCGGGTACGTCAAGAACAATATTTGATGTTTACCAAAGGTTCACCCGAACTGATATTAGCTCGCTGTAATGAAATAGATAATGGTAAACACTCTATCCTTTTAACAGATGATATACGTAAAGTAATTCTCGCTCAAAACGACAACATGGCGAGTAATGGTTTGCGTGTACTAGGTTTCGCTTACAAGCCATTAACTGAAATACCACCCGAAAATTCTGATGAAACTTCTGAACAGGGATTAGTATGGCTTGGTTTAGTGGGAATGCTGGATGCACCACGTCCAGAAGTTCGCGCTGCTGTACAAGAATCTCGCGAAGCTGGTATTCGTCCTGTGATGATTACAGGTGACCACCAATTAACAGCACGCGCAATAGCTAAAGATTTAGGTATTGCTGATGGTAGTAACGACAGAGTTTTAATTGGGCAGGAACTCCAAAAAATGAGCGACCAGGAACTTGAGCAGCAAGTAGACCTGGTAAGCATTTACGCACGAGTGGCGCCTGAGCATAAATTACGAATAGTACAAGCGTTACAGCGGCGTGGTCGTTTTGTAGCAATGACAGGAGACGGGGTTAACGATGCTCCTGCACTCAAACAAGCTGACATCGGTATTGCAATGGGTATTACTGGTACTGATGTTAGTAAAGAAGCCAGCGACATGGTTTTACTCGATGACAACTTTGCTACCATTGTTGCTGCCACAAAAGAAGGTCGTGTAGTTTACACTAATATCCGTAGATTTATCAAATATATTCTAGGTAGTAATATCGGAGAAGTCATTACAGTAGCAGCGGCGCCGCTACTTGGTTTAGGAGGTGTACCATTAGACCCACTACAAATTTTATGGATGAATTTGGTTACAGACGGTCTGCCCGCTTTAGCATTAGCTGTTGAACCCCCTGAACCAGATGTAATGAAGCGTCCACCATTTAGCCCACGTGAAAGCATATTCGCACGCGGTTTGGGAGCTTACATGATTCGCATTGGAATAGTCTTCGCGATTATTACTATTACAATGATGGTATGGGCATATGGATATACTCACGCTCCGGGTTACCAAGGCAACCCAGATACTTGGAAAACAATGGTATTTACAACATTGTGTCTAGCTCAAATGGGTCATGCTATTGCAATTCGTTCCAACAACCGCTTAACTATTGAAGTCAACCCACTATCAAACCCTTATGTATTAGCAGCAGTAGTAGTAACCTCTATCTTGCAGCTAATGTTGGTTTACGTTCCACCACTACGCGACTTCTTTGGTACTCATGTCCTAAACATGACTGAGTTGTTAGTATGTATAGGATTTAGTGCGCTGATGTTCGTTTGGATTGAATCTGAGAAAATTTTCTTCCGTCTCATTGGCAAGAAAAACGTCTAAAAAAGTTATGAGTACTGAGTGCTGAGTACTGAGTTTTAACTCATAGCTCAGAACTCAGAACTTCTAACTCCTAACTCCTAACTTTGTTTTATGTTTCTGCAATCTATCCAACTTCGAGCATTTCGTAATTATCGGGAGCAGTATATTGATTTCACAGCTCCGAAAACTATTTTGTTAGGTAATAATGCTCAGGGTAAGTCAAATTTGTTGGAAGCTGTGGAGTTATTGGCGACTTTGCGAAGCCATCGCATGGCACGCGATAAAGAATTAGTTTGTGATGGAGAGGAAATTGCTCAAATTAAAGCTTGTTTGAAGCGGCAAACAGGTGTTAGTGACCTAGCTTTAACTTTACGTCGTAACGGGCGCCGTACTGTCAACTTGAATGGAGAAAATATACGGCGCCAAACCGATTTTCTTGGTGTTCTTAACGCCGTTGAATTTTCGAGTTTAGATTTAGAATTAGTTCGTGGTGGACCTGAAGGTCGGCGCCACTGGCTTGATACATTATTAGTACAATTAGAGCCAGTTTATGCCTATATATTACAGCAATACAACCAAGTTCTACGTCAACGTAACGCTTTTCTAAAAAACATTGCCGCAACTTCCCGTACCGACACAACCAACAACTCCCCACTCAGTACTCAGCACTCAGCACTCAGCACTCATAACTCAGAACAATTGGGTATCTGGGATGCACAACTTGTTACAACAGGAACTAGAGTAATTAGAAGACGCGAGAGAGCTATACAACGTTTGGCGCCTATTGCTGCTAAATGGCACGCTAGCATTAGTGGTAGTACTGAAATACTGCAAATTAAATATGCTCCAAATGTACAAACTGTTGAAAATCAATCAGAACAAGTTCAGCAAGCCTTTTTAGATAAAATTCAACAACGTGTAATACCAGAACTACGTCAAGGAACTACCCTTGTCGGGCCTCATCGTGACGAAGTAGAATTAACAATCAATCAAACACCTGCTCGTCAGTACGGTTCGCAAGGTCAACAGCGAACGCTGGTTCTAGCCCTTAAGTTGGCAGAGTTACAATTAATTGAAGAAGTTGTTGGGGAACCTCCTTTACTGCTACTCGATGACGTTTTGGCAGAACTTGATCCGTCAAGACAGAATCAATTGCTTGATGCAATTCAAGACCGTTTTCAAACTTTGATTACTACTACCCATTTAGGGTCTTTTGATTCACAGTGGTTGAATTCATCACAAATACTTTCGGTTGATAGTGGGAAAATTTATACCCAATCTTCAATATAAATGCTGTTTGATTTAATATAAATAAATAAATGGTTATATTTGTATTATTTTCATACATATAAATAATAATTATTTCTATAGAAACAAATGCTACTCATACGGAACAGTTCAAGATGCAAAACAGTAATAAAGCGTTAAGTCGCAATGAAATAGAATCGCTAGGAGCTTCTCTACACAAAATTGAGCAGAAACTCCTGAAAAAACCTAATCAAGAGGGCATACAGCGAATTTGGTATCAAGGAGAAGAACCTTACTTTGATATTTTCTTTGAACTTAAAGATGCGGAGATAGTATGGTTTCAATTTACATTACGCGCCAAATCTCTTTCTTGGGATAATAAAAAACGTGAGTTACAAACAGGTGTAACAAACGAATTAAAAATGGATGATGTTAGCTTTTATGCTGCAACAAAAACCATTGAAGCAGACGATAAAGCAGACAATAATTTTGTAGAATTAGTCAAAGCTATACTTCAAACTCGAAGTGGAGAAGAAATATTCACAAAAGCACTTTTATTATTCGATTGAATTGTCAGCCTGCAAACGCTAATCAACAATAAAAAGACTACTTGAGTGGAAAGACTTTATTGGCTTAATCAAATAGAACAGCAAGACCTTGTCCGCGTTGGTGATAAGGCGTTTAACTTGGGTCGCTTGCTGCAACTTCGTTACCCAGTGGCGCCTGGTTTTGTTATAGCTGCGGATGTAACACGCGAGTTTCTTTTAAATCTCGATACAGAAGCTCTTATCACCGACTTACCCTATTCTGAACTACACCTAGATATTACCAACTGGCGCCAGTTACAGCAGGTCGCTAGTAGTTTGCGTCAGGAAATAATGATTGCGAATGTACCATCCACATGGGTTAAGCTAATATTTGATGCAGCAAGTCAATGGCAAGCAAATTGTTTGATATTTAGTCCAACCGTTGGAACAAATGATACTAGTTCAGAAATAGAAGATTTCTCTGAACTTTTAGAATCACAAGTTTGTTGGTGTAATATCACAGAAATTGCTTTGGCACTAAAACGCTCATGGAGTCAATTATTTCGCGCTCGTAGCTTATTATATTGTAAAAAAAAAGGAATTAATCTGCGGCAAGTTAATTTTGGTATATTGGTACAACCATTATGGGATGCAACAAAGAGTGGGTTATTAGTTGCAAATTCCTCTGGTTTGGAAGTACAAGCTAATTGGGGATTAGGAAATGCAATTGATAGTGGAGAAGTAAATGGAGATTATTACAAAATTAAGCCAGATGGTGTAATTATTGAAAAATCATTAGGTGATAAAATATTAGCATATAAAGTCAAAGATTGCTCTCAGGGATTTTTAGCTCAGACTAATACTATACTTGAACCTGAATCGAGTTGTTTATTTAGTTGCTTATTAGACCTACAAGAACAACAAAAATTTGCACTTTCTCAAACTGAGTTACAAGAGTTATTAAAACTTGCAAACCAACTAACAAAGGAATTCGCTACAAGCTTCAGTTACAAGTGGACTATAACAAAAAATAACGAAACACTATATTTAACGCAGGTCACACCAGGTGAATATACAGCTTATACTAACTCACCACAACAAGTTATTAAAGGACTAGGCGCCTCATCCGGTCAAGTCACAGGAACAGCATATTTAATCACAAACTTCCAAGAAAAACCGCAAAAATTAGCATCAGATACTATTTTAGTTGCGAGTTCAATCAGTATAGATTGGTTACCTTTAATGCGTAACTGTAAAGGAGTAATAACAGAATTTGGTGGTTTGACATCTCATGCTGCAATTTTAGCCCGTGAGCTTGAAATACCATCTGTAGTCAACGTAAATAAAGCTACAGAACTAATAAAAAATGGTGATAAATTAACTATTAATGGTGATAATGGTGAGATAAATAAAGTCAAATTTAGCACAATATCATCTGACCAGGATTTAACAGAAATAACCAAATCGAAACAAAAGCAAGACTTTTCTACACAGATTCCCACCTCAACTCAATTAATGGTTAACTTAAGCCAAGCTCATTTAATAGAGCAAATTCAAAGCTTACCCATTGACGGAGTTGGGTTGCTGCGTTCCGAATTGATGGCTGTATATTTTTTAAATGAACAAAACTTGAGTATTTTACAAAATCAAGAACGACGAATAGAATTTCACACACGTTGGTTCGAGCAAATTATAAGCTTTGCTTCATCATTTACACCTCGACCCATTTTTTATCGGTCACTTGATTTACGCTTCAACGTATTAGAAGCAACGTCAACATCACAATCTTTAGGAGAACGTGGAACCTTCAGCTATGTGCAAAATCCAGAAATATTTGAATTTGAACTAGCTATTTTAGCACAAGTTCAACAAGCAGGATTTAATAACCTGCGTTTAATTCTACCGTTTGTTCGCAGCGTCGAAGAATTTATATTTTGTCGTCAAAAAGTTGAATCATCTGGACTGACACACATACCCCAATTCCAACTGTGGATAATGGCAGAAGTCCCCAGCGTATTATTCATGCTGCCAGAGTATATAAAAGCTGGAGTGCAAGGAATTGCAATTGGTACAAATGATTTAACACAACTCTTGCTAGGAGTCGATAGAGAATTTCAGCAATTAAGAAACTTAAACGAGTGTCATCCTGCCGTAATGCGCGCGATAAAACAATTAATTGACACAGCACGTTCGTACAATATACCTTGTTCTATATGTGGTCAGGCGCCTGTATTATACCCAGAAATAATCGACCAATTAGTACAATGGGGTATAACATCAATTTCCGTCGAACCCGAAGCAATACAAAGAACTCACCATGCAATAGCACGTGCGGAACAGCGAATTATTTTAGAAGCGGCAAGAAAAACCCTCTCGTGAATATAAAACTGCAAAAATTGCTCAGAATTCTCGGTACTCTAAGCTTGAATGATTAGCAGCAGATAGATTTAAGGCAAAATTGCTTATCCTTGCCCAGTTGGAAGCAAACAGATTCACAGCAGATGGTTGACTGATACAAAATTACTTAGAAGTATGCAAACTTGTTTGAATCGTTTACCAATACAACTCTTAGCGGCAGAAGTGTAATTGCAACTGTAATTAATTCCAAGTGGATTGGCAACGGATTGTAAACGGATGTAACGGATGGTGAATTTTAAGCAATGCTTTTAAATTTGTTTGTAACCGATTTTTCATCCGTTACATCCGTTGCATCCGTTGCATCCGTTACATCCGTTGCCTTAATTATTTACCGAGTGAATATTCATTCTACGGTTTGATTGCCTGACAAAACCCAAAGTTACCCGCTTCATTAACCAGTACAACCCAGTTAAAATCGCGAAGGTAATAGCAATAATCACCAAAGGTTGTTTCCCTAGCAACTCTTCAACTCCGCGCGTTAACAAATAATCAGGTTGAGTAACCAAATCCCAACTATTAAAGCGTAAAAATCTTCCCCAATATATACCAACCGCAGATAGAGCATGGGTTGTTATTTCGATTCCTAAAATCCATTGACTCTTACCAACGCGGTGTAAGTGAGAACCTAAATTTATCAAAGAAACTACGTAAGCTTCAAATCCTGCAAAAATTACAAATATGTAAAGAGGAATTAAAACTAAAGTAATCATCCACACTGATTGAATCGTGCGAATATCATCTATAAGGTGGATGACATCAGTCAATAAATAAGGAGCATTTGGTAAAAAAGCATAGAATACAACAAAACCTAACCACCAAAACGTAGAACTTCCGTACTTACTCTTGTATATCCAAATGCCAAGTGGTAGTAACCCAAAAGCCAAAAGTAAAGCTAACTTAAGCGTGGAAAAATTTGTGATGTGATTTATGATAGCGATTGAAAATCTTTTTATATAGTCTCTATTAGGAGATACACAGGCAAATAACGCAAGAAATCCAAGTGCCCAAGTGCCTATATGGTCACGTTTGTTGCGAAATAACCAAATACTAAGAACTAAGGGTATAAATGCCAGAAAAAGATTCCAAACCATCCATGTGCTATTGATTTGTAAAACCTGCGTGACTCTAGCAGTTAATTCTATTAGCTCTGTTTTCATACCTATTCCTGAAAAATAAATAAAGTAGTACATACATCCTGGGTAGAAGACCCTAGGAAAAATTTTCACGTGTTTTGTTAAAGTATAGCGACATCGATAGTGGTGGCAGTGTGGCAAAAGTGTGAATTTTTAATGTATGAGTGCTGACTTTACACCAATTATCGCTATTTTAACTATCTACACGTGAAATTACAGAAATTCCAGAAACCAGGTTTCTTTATATTACTAGCGCACTAATACACGACTACGAGGGCCTATTGGTCTGGACTGATTTTGTGGACGGCAGTTGACTGTATCTTTCAAACAACCTGTTTGTTCTGATGTAATTTGCCGAATTGCGCTATCGGAATTTATTGCGACTTTTCCGCTGCTAAATTCGATACCTGTCTGTTCTGAAGGCGATGTGGGAGTTGAAATAGTAGGCGCCGTTGGTGAACTAGAAATAAATGAATCACTATCAATAGGCTCCGTGACTGGAGTTTCAATAGGCGCCGTGATTGGAGGTGTTACTGGAGTTTCAATAGGCGCCATGATTGGAGGTGTTACTGGAGTTGCAATAGGCGGTGTTACTGGAGTTGCAATGGGCGGTGTTACTGGAGTTGCAATGGGTGGTGTTACTGGAGTTGCAACGGGTGGCGCCACTGGAGTTACAACGGGTGGCGCCACTGGAGTCCCACCAGGATTAATTGGTTGCATTCCCGCTGGTACTGTAATTGTTAACCGCACCAAGGGGGTGTTCTTCATCGTATAGGAATTAAGCGCTGGTCTAGGTCTAGTACCAGATTTAGGGTTATAGTCTGTTTTAAAATCAAAAACTGTAGGACTATCCCCACCATTTCTATCGCTGTAACGAGGCCCTTGTCCGTTGATTTCAAAGACTCCTTGATACTGCTGTCCCGTTCTGGGGTCAGTTACAACACCTTCGTAAAAAGCTCTTTGTAAAGCTAATTCGTCTTGAACTGCTGCTTGAAAATTAATTTGAAATTCTGGGTTTGGTCTACCTTGATATCTATAAGTTTTGAGTTGACCTCCTGAAAGCGCTGGTGAAGTAATTGACCCGTTTGATGATATAAATTGAAGTCCTAAAAAGTCTACAAAAGCTTTCTTAAAAGAACCATCTGGATTTGTTTCAATTTGTACAAATTGAGAAGAATAAACTGGTACTAAATTTGGATTACTTCTGGTGCCAATATTACGGAAGTAAGTACCGTTTTTATCTGTGTCAATACGAGTCACGCGACCGTTAGTAGTTGGTCCAAATGGAAATCGTAATGTCCCAGATATTGTTCCTGTGCTTTGAATTGTCAGCTGAGCTGCTGCATGTGAAGCTCCTAATCCTAACAATAGAAACGCTAACCCACCACAACTTAGGGCAGAAAATCCTAATTTATACAAGTTTTGATTTTGTAACTTATCGCTTGTATTTGACTGTGAGCCTAAATTATTGTTTGAATTACTGTTTGAAAGGTGCATTTTTATCTCCTAAACCGCACACGTAGTACGTTTAGTTACATTTACATAGATGTAAAACTAAAACCGGAATGTTGCACGCAAGGCGCCGACAATCAAAGCATTATTATCGGCGTTATGGTTAGGATTAAAAATTACAAATAAACCTGGAGTTAAAGCAATATTGTCATTAATTTGGGCACGATAGAACATTTCTAGATGTAATGAAGTATCATCACGTCCTCCTTGGGCACCACCTGTCTCGAAGTCTGGGATAGCAAAGTTTGGTAAGTTATAACCGTCTGGCATAGTACTTGATGTGATTTTAGGTGGTTGTCCAAATAAAATTCCCCCCAAGTTTCCAGGTGACAATAAATTGGGAAGCGCTGCAAATACTGCCCAGTTGGTGCTTTCAACGTTACCTTCTACGTTGAATGGCTTAGAAGTAGTCCAACCACCCCATCCACCTAATTGAAGATTTTCATTAACACGCCATGCCACAGTGGCGCCAACAGCATGAGTATCGAAGCTTGTTTCTGGTACCAAAGGTGAAGCTAATTGTGTGTCACCAATACCAGTACTTATATTGCCGTCAGGTGAGTGGTTAAACAGGTAATGAATTCCTATATCTACATTGTTACTGGGTGCGAGCGTTAACTGGGCGCCTGCGGTGTAGTTACCACCAAACAAACCACCAATATTTATATCACCGGAAAAGCTGGGTATTTGGGAACTATAAACACCTTGTAAACTTACTCGGTCACTAATTTGCCAATCGAATCCTATACCACCAGTACCGCTACCAATTGCCACAATTGGATTACGTTGAGCAAACAAAGAAATGGCGCCGTCACCTGCACCTTCTAATGGATTAATACCACGAAAAGTATTAACGGCATTAACTCCTGCTGTTCCAACTATGACTCCTAAATTATCGGAAACAGGAAACCGATATGATAATTCGCTGAGATATAAATCATTTGCAGTATCCGACTCAAAAGCCAACCTGCCCATATTTGTAGACACCGACTCTGTAGAAGGTTTCAGGTTTCCGGCAGATAATCCAGTCAAAAGTAAATCGCGTCCGGTAAACGAAGTCGCAAGAGTAATTTGGCTACTCGCTGTTAAAGTTGTGTTTGTTTTGGCTTTACGAGGTTGTTCCTCACCCCGGTATAAAAATATATCAGTTTCGTTAGTTCCTTGAGCGCTAATAATTGCCTGCCCATAAAGTTTTGTACTTGTAGAAAATTGATTTGCCTCAACTTGAGCAGTACGAACTTCAAGATTATCTACACGCGCAGTAACTTCTTTCAGTTCAGCTTCAAACTCTGTTTGCAAGCGTTGCAGTGTCACCAAATCTTCTTTCGATGCTAGATTTTCTTTACTTGCAGCAATTAACTCGCTCACTTTGTCTATACAAGCATTTAATCCTGCTGCAAATTCATAACGAGTCAACGCGCGATTACCCTTAAATGTTGCATCTGGATATCCAGCAATACATCCATACCGTTCTACTAAAGACTGTAAAGCTGTAAACGCCCAATAGTCAGGTAATACATCATTTAACTGCGATACAGATGTAACTTGTGACATCCCATCTTCTTGAGATTCTGTTGCCTCAAGTGTCTCAGGGGAAATAGATTCAGGTAGGTTTAAAGGAGTTGGGGAATTTTTTAAAGTGGGGGTAGTTACATTAGGAGGAATTAAACGAACTGGAGAAAGATTTTTTACTTGTTTATTTTTATCTTCCTCGTTTACTTTTTCCGTTCTGCTTTTTTTCTTAAGTTTATTAAGTATATTTTTTTGCTGTGTTCTTAGTTCCACAGGTGTTTGTCCGGAGCTATTTTCGGTTTGTGCAAACTCTGGTGGAGCTACTTTATTTGATGAAGAAACGAATTGCGGTTCTTTTTGCTTTTCTAATTTTTCGCCAGATAAAGCAGTTTTGTCTTGCTGAGTTTCTGGCTCTATAGGTGATACAGGCAATGATGGTTGCCCTGTTGTTAATACGCCCGCCATCAGCAGACTAATATCGCTCATTGTATTCCTGTTTACTACTACCAACAATCAACTTAACAGGCAAAGTAGATTATTCACAGGATTTTTTACGTAATCATACGTTATTTAAATTACTAATATAATTAATTATTGGTATATTTACTTATTTTTTATCTGGTGCGTGAAAGCTATTATGTTTTGCTTTTTCATTTATATTTGTTTAGGGCTTTCACGCACCCTACCTACGCACGTACTGCTCGGAACATGCCGAAGCGACATAGACCAACACCAAATGCTAAACGCATTAACAACAGGGTGGGTACTTCTCGCAGTGATTTGATAAAACCAGGTAAACCAAAACTTATTAAACCTTTAGGACGAATAATTCCTTGCCAAATGGAGTCAAGCCAAGCTGGTAGCGTTTCTTGTGTCCAGTCAGAAGTGGTAACTGCCCCTTGTGTTAATGCTGTTGCTTGCAAAAGTTCTGCAAATCCTTCAATACTGGCAAATTTTGGATGTGCCCATTGGTCGAGTAGTTGCCGCATTACCCAACGTTCCCATAATACCAAGGGTTGCTTTCGGCTATCTCGCTGGTTCCAATCTGCTACTACAAGCACACCTCCTGGCTTAAGTACCCGCAATAGTTCTTTTGCAAAAACTGCTTTATCTGGCATATGAGGTCCTGCCTCTATACACCAAACAACATCAAAACTGGCATCTGGAAAAGACAAATTCATCGCATCATCTACTTGGAACTTAGCCGGAATTTCTGGCGCCGTTAATTCCTGTGCCCGCTTTACTTGTTCTGGGCTAATAGTAATGCCTGTAACATTAAAACCATAATCTCGCGCTAAAATTCGGCTACTACCTCCAATTCCACAACCCACATCTAAAACGGAGGCGCCGCGTGGTAATTTTTCTAACCCACCCCAACGCACCATCTCATGCACAAAATCTACCTTAGCGGCACGAAAATCTTTGGGTTTTGGAGGGGTACCATAGTGACCTAAATGAATATGCTCGCCCCAGTAAAATTCTAAAATCCCATCTTGAGTCCATTCGTCGTAGGCATTTGCTACAGAATCACTCGATTGGTAGCGACGCGCACTAAAGAGATAGATTATTCCTAGCCCTAGCACCACCGTTAACAGCCAAATGATATTCATAATAATTTTGTAAATAATCTTAACAATACTTTATTATCTTAGCTGAAAGTGAGAGTTTCTGTTCTAAAACTTAGGAATTATGCGTCTGGTGGTTGCGGCGCCTAAAAAGCCATTTCTTCCCGATAGCTCAACTGTGAGGATAAATCCGCGATAAAAGCAGCAATTGCATTTATTCCAGTATGTAACATTCCACTTGCGGCTCTATAACCTCGCCGACTCCAGCCAGCCCAGCCCAATTGTTCTCCAATCTCACCAAACTCCGTAAGAATGTTTTCAGACACTTGTACTGATGATTGCTGGAGTATTACTAGTTCCTCGTGTTGCTTCTCGTTTTGAGTTTGAAGTTCTAATAATTCTTGCTCCTTAGATTTCACAAGGTTTTGCAGCCTTTCTACTTCTGATGACAATGGCGTAATTGTTTTCTCTAAATCTGAATTTATTACTTTTGCTGCTTGGGTTGTAAAAGTATTATTCCAGTTGTTTGCACTGGCGCCCTCTAAAGCTTTTTCTAATTCCGTCACTCGTTGTTCTAATTGTTCGTTTTTAATTTGTAAAGCACGCACAGACTGTAGCTCCTGTTGAGTCGCTGCTAGTTGCTCAAGCAATGCTTGTTTTGCTTGTGCCATTGATGAAGCGTATTGTTCAGCTGCTATGAGTTCGCGTTTCACTTCTTGTCGTGCTGCGTCTCGAAGTTCTATATATTGCCCTTGCTTCTCTTCTGCTTGTTCTCTATCTCGTTGTGCCAAAGCTTCGGCTATTTTCTCTTCCACTTGGGCAGCAGTAAACAATTCTGGTGCCTGTTCCGGAGTTCTTGAGGTCTTGAGTGGGGGAGTAGAGGGGGAAGAAAAATTTCCTCCCTTTCTTGAACCTCCTCCACTTTTCACCTGTTGCGCTGTTTTTTTGCCTGTACCTACTAATTCTTTTACCAAGTCGTTGCTGACTTTGGTTAATTGACGAAGTGCTGAAACACTCCACTTTTGGACATTTTGACGAACAATCTGTTGTATTTTTACAGGAAGCTTGTTAAACCATGCCCATATTTCCATCGCTGATGTGGCTATGTAGCGAGAACTCCCGAAATCGTCGCTTTTGAGCCATTCTTCAAACACTTTTTTTCCATCAGGGCATTTGGAAAGACACTCTAAGTAAAAATTTTCTAGGCTATAACCAACTTGAAGCAGACCGTCGAAGCTTTGACGAACAAAGCCAAAGAAGTTACCTAGAGTGGCTTTTGCTGTGCTTTCCAGGCTGGGTTCATTAAATCGAGTGTAGTCGAAACTATATTCTAAGTTTAATGAAATGTTAAAGATGGGCGCCTTGTCGTCTTGTGCTATTGAGTGCATAATTAAGAGATATCCCTTTTACTAATGTGGGAAGCAAAACCCTCCGAAACGATTGCGAGTCAGAATGCGGGGGGTTTTTGCTATTTCAATAATTATACCCAAAAAGGCACTTCTAAGTTTGACTTGTTACGATTCTTTAGAATTATTGTCTTTTGCTGGAATTATTATCTGCATTTCCCAAACGATATCTAATAATCGCAGGTAACCTGGTGCCAGCTTGGGTATATCGCTTGGGTCTGTTAACCAATTACTGCAACTACTTTCATTGTATCCAGTTAGTTCAGCTAGTAGCTTACAGCACTCTTTGCGATAACCGTACCGTCCTACCTTTTTGTTACTTTTCCTTGGAACCCATTTAGCGCAAAACTCTTGTGGTTGTAATGGTTCAAACATTTATCGTTAGCTTTTGTATATTAAAGTACCTAAATATGCCTAAATATTGCAAAAAAGCTTAACCTATAGGTTAAGCTTTTTTGGTTAATATAATCTTAGGAGAAAATGATGGTATTAGTCAATATTGCTCGGTGCGCGTTCACGTAAACGTAGTCTTCCCGAAGGGTTAAAATAGTAAGCGTGCTGATAATGTTGGTAGTTGGCGCCTGGGGATAATGTCAATAAGCATCAATTAATAAAAATTGAGTAATCAATAAGCATATATGCTAAATTGATAATAAAAATTTATGTTTACTGGTTTATTGTTGGATAAAATTGATAGTTAAAGCGAGGGAATTATAAAAATAAATATGGAAATTGAGAGTTAAAATTAAGAATAAAATAGCTTTAAAAACTCAAGGCATCAATAATGTGAATTAATTAAGCTAATATTGCTAATATTCCAAAGGAAAAAGGGTGAGTAGAAATTGCCTATAAGTTGTAAGATTGGATATTTCTTTTTTTTTAATTTTTAATTAACAAATGCTTTCATTGTGGGAAAGCGTGCTGAAGTTAGTTTACGCTTCACGTGAAACGACATAATTTTTTATACAGTTGGCTTATACTTAGTGAAAACCAACCAACGTTTGGTGTTTTGGTCACTTATGTTTTAGGCTACAACATTTCTTTGACAAGTATCTAACTAAACAGCAGTAGAAGTAACTTAAAGAAAACTGTAGAGATTGAGTTATTTCTACGATTTATGTAATAATTAGCCATAAATTAAATATATATTTGTAAATAAATTTACCAGCCACGTATACAAAATGCAGAACCAACATGATTTTGGAATTCAAATCCCCAGTAGCTTGGATATAAATGATTCTGATTTGTTAGAACGGTTTAGCCCAGAAATTGCCCCTGGAATGGTGTTTCAACTGGCTGACGGTACGATTCAAGCCTGTAATCCAGCGGCAGAAACGATTCTGGGCTTTACGCTGACGCAAATGCGTGGAGGTACGTCGCTTGACCACCTCTGGCAAACCATTAAGGAGGATGGCTCACCGTTTCCGGGAGAGACTCATCCAACAATGGTAGCGCTCCAAACGGGTCAACCCGTTGTAGGAGTCATTATGGGGGTTTATCAAGCTAATGGCAGTTTGATTTGGATAGAAATTAATGCCCAGCCCTTATTTGAAGCCCATAGTTCGACTCCTTGGGCAGCAGTGGCGACTTTTTGGGATGTGACGGAGCAAAAATCTGTACAGGTTGAACCCACTTTAAAGAGCTTGCTCCCTCAAAGCCAGCCGCAGAACCGAACGGTGTTAGTAGTAGAAGATTGTCCAGAAGACCGAGAGGTTTACTGTCGGTATTTACAACAGGATACGGATTGTACTTACAGGGTTTTAGAAGCCAAGACAGGAAATGCTGGGCTAGAAATTTGCCGAACGACTCAGTTAGATGCTGTGTTGTTAGATTACCGCCTTCCAGATTATGAAGGACTAAAATTTATAACGGCACTGCAAGCTCAATCAAAGAATCCTCCCCCTGTAATTGTGGTGACGGGGCAAGGCAATGAAGCACTCGCGGTTCAGATTTTGAAAGGTGGTGGAAAGGATTATTTAATCAAGGGACAGTTTTCAGCGCATGAATTGCAATGCGCTATAGATTTTGCCGTTGAAAATGCCCAATTAACGCTTAAACTTCAGCGCTCTACTGAACAAGAGCGGTTGTTGTCTCAAATTGCTCAACGCATTACACAGCGTTTGCAAGAATCGCAGGAACAATTACAATTAGGGGTTAAAGTGGCAGGAGTTGCGCTTGCCAAATTTGATTATGCCTCAAATCTGGTTGAGCTTTCAAAAGAAGCTGCTGATTTATTTGGAATTTCTGCCTCAGAATTAACTGTCACCCGCGAGCGCATCCACGCTACGTTTCATCCCGACGAGCGTGACGAACTGCTAAAAATTATTGAGCAAGTGCTTGACCCAACAGGCGCCGGTTGGTTTGCCCGTGAGCATCGTGTTGTTTGGGAAAATGGTGAGGTCAAGTGGCTTAGTGTTCGCAAACAAGTTTTTTTTAATGGTTCTGGTGCTTCGGCGCGACCAAAGAGTGCAATTTTAGCAGCAATCGACGTAACTGAGCGCAAACAGGCAGAACTAGAACGAGAAAGGCTTTTACAACAGGAGCAAAGGGCACGGGCAGAAGCGGAACGAGCCAACCGAATTAAGGACGAATTTTTGGCGGTGTTGTCCCATGAATTACGCTCACCACTCAATCCCATTGTGGGCTGGGTAAATCTTTTACTACAGCGCAAGTTAGATGAATCTCGAACCAGAGAGGCACTTGTCACGATTGAACGCAACGCTAAATTACAGGTACAATTAATTGATGATTTGCTGGATATTTCCCGTATTATGCGGGGTAAGCTCACCCTCAATGCTGTGCCCGTCAGTTTAAAGTTCGTGATTTTTGCAGCGATGGAAACGGTAAGGCTGGCAGCAGAAACGAAGAAAATTCAACTCAATCTGGAACCTATTTCCAGTTTGATTTTGGTCTTTGGGGATGCAGGACGGTTGCAACAGGTGGTCTGGAATCTACTCTCCAATGCCGTAAAATTTACTCCGTCTGGGGGACAAATAACCATTCGATTGACGCAGGTAGAAGAAACTTATGCCCAAATTCAAGTCATCGATACAGGCAAGGGCATAAATCCGGAATTTTTGCCTTACGTCTTTGAACATTTTCGCCAAGAAGATTCTGCCACGACACGAAAATTTGGCGGCTTAGGGTTGGGACTGTCGATTGCTCGTCAAATTGTCGAGATGCATGGTGGTAGCATTGAGGTCGCAAGTTTGGGAGAAAATCAGGGAGCAACTTTTACGGTTAAAATTCCATTACTTCAGGCTTCAAATCCTCAAATTCAAGCTGACAAAATAACTCCTTCCCAAACCACGTCTGACGCTGCCCCACTCTCGAACGTTTGCGCCCTGATCGTGGATGATGAACCTGATACTCGCGACTTTCTGGCGTTTTTATTGCAGGTGAGTGGCGCCAACGTCACCGTAACTGCATCTGCCTTTGAAGCATTGCAAGCTATAGAGCAAAGCCATTTTGATATTTTGCTCAGTGATATTGGAATGCCTGAAATTGATGGTTACACGCTTATCCAAATGATTCGAGGGCAAACTCACGAACCTTATTGTCAAATTCCCGCAATTGCTCTCACTGCTTATGCGGGAGAGGGGAATCAGCAGCAAGCAATATCCGCTGGGTTTCAATACCACCTTGCAAAACCGATTGATCAAAACAAAGTTATCGAATTGATTCTTCAATTAGTACATAAATAAAAAACAATTCGTTGCGTTTTATAAAATATGATGATAAATCAGGCTGTCGATTTAACCAATTGCGACCGCGAACCAATTCATATTCCAGGGTTGATTCAGCCCCACGGGGTGCTGTTGGTATGCTGCGAACCCAACTTGAACATTATCCAGGTCAGTAGCAACACATTTGAGTTGTTAGGTCAGCATCCCCAAGAACTGTTGGGTAAACCATTATTAAACTTACTTGCCCCTAAGCAAGTTAATGCCATCTGCCAATGCTTAAGCGAAGATTTTGAGCATGTGAATCCGTTGAATATTTCCATTAAGTGTCAAAATAAAACACTGCGGTTTGATGGCATTGTTCATCGTTGGAATGGCATGATTATTTTGGAATTAGAACCATTACGAGCGAGACAGAAAGCGAATTTTTTCGAGTTTTACCAGCGAGTCAAAGGCACGATTACAAAGATTCAAAAGGCGCCAACGTTACTTTCAATGTGCGAGGTCGTGGTTAAAGAGGTACGAAAACTCACGGGGTTCGACCGTGTAATGGTGTATCAATTTGATGAGGAAGGAGCCGGGCGGGTGATTGCAGAAGATCACGCAGACGCGCTGACTCCTTATCTTGGCTTGCACTATCCTCCTACAGACATTCCCAAGCAAGCCAAACAGCTTTACACCCTCAACTGGCTGCGGTTAATTCCCGACTCTACCTATCAATCTGTAGCGTTAGTGCCAGCGCTTAATCCCGATAACAATAGCCCAACGGATTTAAGTTTATCTGTGCTGCGAAGTGTGTCTCCTTTGCACCTGGAATACCTCAATAATATGGGTGTGGGCGCCTCAATGTCGATTTCACTCATCCGCGACCAAAAATTATGGGGACTAATTGCCTGTCATCACTTAAAAAGTCGATATGTACCCTACACGGTGCGAACCATTTGTGAGTTTGTGGGGCAAGTAATGTCAATCGAACTGGTAACTAAAGAAAATCATGAAGACTTAGACTACAAAATGGCGTTAAAGTCGCTATCGAGTAAGTTTGTAGAATCACTATCTCAGTCAAAAAGCTTCTTGGATGGATTAGTTCAACTAGACTCAAGCCTACTTGATCTTGTAGGCGCCACGGGAGCAGTGGTTTGCGCTGGGGAACAAATTATATCCATAGGTAACACGCCTCCTATCGGTGAACTGCTTGCCCTGCGGGACTGGATTAAAACACAAATTCAACACAACCTGTTTCAAACCAGATCTTTGTCTAAGGTTTATCCAGCAGCAGAGACATTTAAAGCAGTTGCCAGTGGACTACTCGCATTAGAAATTTCTAAAGTCAACCAAAATTATATCCTTTGGTTTCGTGCTGAAGTAATTCAAACGGTCAACTGGGGAGGCAACCCCAACAAACCTGTAGAAATCACAAAGGATGGCGAAGTACGGTTGTCTCCAAGAAAATCCTTTGAACTTTGGCAAGAAACGGTGCAGGGCTGCTCGTCAGCCTGGAAACCCTGTGAAATTGAAATCGTCACCGAACTGCGTAGCCTAATCGTCGGTATAATTTTGAGCCAAGCAGATGAAATGGCAAAAATCAATTTGGAACTCGAACGCAGCAACACTGAATTAGATGCTTTTGCCTATGTTGCCTCCCACGATCTCAAAGAACCGTTGCGGGGAATTCATAATTATAGTAACTTTTTGATGGAAGATTATGCGGATGTGTTGCACTCAAGCGGTATCGCCAAATTGCAAACGTTAGTGCGCCTAACCCAGCGCATGGAGGATTTGATTAACTCCCTGCTGCACTATTCCCGCTTGGGACGCACCGAACTCTTGCGCCAATCAACAAACCTAAATGACCTGGTGCGGCAAGTGATTGACACCTTCAAGATTAGCCAGCCTCAGCAGGTGATTGAGTTTCGCTTGCCTCGACCTTTGCCGACAATTGGCTGTGACCGTACTCAAGTCAGCGAATTATTTACTAACCTGATTAGCAACGCCATTAAATATAACGATAAAATCGAGAAATGGGTTGAAATTGGCTTTATCGAATCAGAAAATGAAAATAGTAAAGAGTCGCTTTACACTTTCTACGTCCGCGACAACGGCATTGGAATTCCTCATCAGCATTTGGAACGGGTATTTCAAATCTTTAAGCGGCTTCATGCACAAGACGAATATGGAGGAGGTACAGGCGCCGGTTTGACAATTGTGCAGAAGATTGTCGAGCGACATGGGGGTAAAATTTGGATAAAATCTACACCCGATGAAGGCAGCACGTTTTACTTCACATTATCAGCAGAAAAATTATGATCAGATCAAATGTCATGTCTAATGTGCAACTCCCTCCCTTACTGGTCGTTGAAGACAGCAATGAAGACTTTGAATCGTTCCAACGCTACCTGGACCAGTATAAGTTAGCAATCCCTGTTTATCGCTGTACTAACGGTGATCAAGCGCTGGCGTTTCTTTACCACACCAATCGCTACAGCGACCCTGAAACTTCGCCGCGTCCTGGACTAATTCTGTTAGACCTCAATTTACTGGGAACAGATGGACGAGAGGTGCTGCACCAAATTAAACAGGATAAAAATTTAAAAACGCTTCCGGTGGTTGTTTTTACTACATCTAATAATCCCAGAGATATCGAAACCTGCTATCAACAAGGGGTAAATGCTTATGTGATTAAACCTATGGACATCAATTTATTAAAGCAAAGTATTCACACATTGTTAAGCTACTGGTTTGAAATTACGGTACTTCCTTATGATTTGCCAGGATAAAGTTAGCCATGAGTTAAATCATTTGTATCTATATCTAGAGATATATAAAATGAAGCAATTTTTAATTACTTTGATAGATGTATGTTCTTAATCATCATAATTTTTTTATAATAAAACTGTCAGGGAGAATCGATTCCGAGAAAATTACTTAACAAACCAGTATCTAAATACCAATTTTTTCTATTCTTGCAAATAATAATAATTTTAATTGCATTAAAATATTTGATCTTTTTTGTCTATTAACGTGTTATGATATACCATCAAAAGAAAAAATCTAAAATGTTGTTAATTACTTATTGTAATCATGGCACAGCTAAATCGCACAGTTTTGGTTGTTGATGATTTTTCTCCCGATAGGGAAACTTATCAAAGGTACTTACTAACTGATTCAGATTATGCTTACACAGTCTTAGAAGCACAATCTGGGAAAAAAGGTTTAGATTTGTGTCAAAAATATAAAATTGACGCGATTTTGTTAGATTTTTACTTGCCAGATATTGATGCCTTAGAGTTTATTCAGGAACTCAAAGGTCAAAAAAAATATTGTTTTCCACCGATAGTGATTATTACAGGTTGTGGAAATGAAGCAATAATAGTAAAAGCGATAAAAAGTGGTGCGGAAAATTTTTTAGTTAAGGGGAAAACAACAGCAGAGGACATCCGAAGTGCTATCGCCAGTGCAATTGAAAATGCTGAATTACAACGGAAATTGAAAGCGAGTGAAGAACGTTTCCGTATCTCAGTAGAGAATATGCTTGACTGTTTTGGTGTTTTCTCTGCCATCCGTGATCAGTCGGGGCAAATTGTAGACTTTCGCATTGATTATCTTAATGCTGCGGCATTGGAAAGTAATCGCATGACTAGGGCTGATATTGGTGATAGTTTATGCAAACTGCTGCCATCTCATTACGAAAGCGGGTTGTTTGCAGAATATTGCCAGGTAGTGCAAACGGGTAAACCCTTGATTAAAGAAGACTTAATTTATACCGACACCTTTGGAGGTGAGTATTTAACCAGAGTATACGAGTTGCACGCGAATAAGTTAGAAGATGGGATTGTTGTTTCTTGGCGAGATATAACACAGCGCAAGCAGTCAGAAATTGCGCTTTTGGAGAGTGAAAGACGATTTCGCGCGATTTTTGATTCTGCATTTCAATTTATTGGCTTGTTGGCGCCTGATGGTATTTTATTAGAAGCGAACCAAACAGCGCTCGATTTTGGCGGATTGACACGAGCGGATGTGGTCAACCGTCCGTTTTGGGAAGCAAGGTGGTGGACGATTAGTTCTGAGACACAAATAGAATTGCAACAAGCAATTTTACGAGCCTCTAGGGGGGAGTTTGTGCGATATGAAGTTGATGTTCTTGGTGCGGATGATAGGGTAATAACTATTGATTTTTCTCTTAAACCTGTGCGCGATGAAGCAGGAAACATTGTACTTTTAATTCCCCAAGGACGAGATATTACAGATAAGAAAAAAACTGAAGAGCAATTGCAGCAAAGTCAGCATTTTATCCAAAGCATCGCTGAGACTACACCAGGTTTATTGTACGTCCATGACCTAATTAAGCGGTGCAATGTCTATATAAATCGTCAGACTACTGAGTTACTTGGATACACTCCAGAACAAATTCAGGCGATGGGAGCATCAGTATTACCCTCTCTTATCCATCCGGATGATTTACCTCGCGTTGCTGCTCATTTGCAGCGATTTAATACTGCTAGCGATACTGATATTTTAGAGTTCGAGTATAGAATGCAACACGCCAATGGTGAGTGGCGTTGGTTATGCTCACGGGAAATTCTCTTCAAGAGAACTGAGTTGGGTTTACCGCAGCAAATTGTAGGTATTTGTCAAGATATAACTGAGCGTAAAAACATTGAGCTAGCTTTAGTAAAAGCTAATGAGCGCTTTGAATTTGCAGCATCAGCAGTTAACTGTATTATTTATGATTGGGATTTACAAAGTAATATTGTAGAAAGAAGTCGCGGACTCACGGATTTATTAGGTTATACGATTGAAGAAGCAGAGCCAACTTTCCAATGGTGGTCAAAAATTATCCATCCTGATGATTATCGTCTAATACATCAAAGACGCGATGAAATGTGGACAATTATTGCAACACAAAATAGAAATTGTCTAGAGTATCGCGTGCGTCACAAACATGGTCATTACATTTGGGTGCAAGATGTCAATTATGTAGTGCGAGATAATGCAGGTAATGCAATTCGGATTGTTGGTAGCAGTAGTGATATAACTCAACGTAAATTAGCAGAGGAAAATTTACGTGAAAATCAGCAACTTTTGCAAACCATTATTAATGCAATATCAGCGGCAGTTTATGTTAAGGACTTACAAACTCGCCACTTATTAGCAAACCGCGAATTTGAAACAATATTTAACTTATCGCAATCAGAAATTTTAGGTAAAACAAATTATGAATTATTTCCGAAAGAGATAGCAGATTTATTAACTGCCAATGACCACGAAGTCTTAAAACAGAAACAGGCAGTACAAATAGAGGAAATTGTTGTAGTTAATAATCAACTTCGCACTTATCTATCAGTTAAAGCTCCTCTGATACATAATGACGGAACTCCTTACGCTATATGTGGTGTTTCAACGGATATTACCGAACGTAAACAGATAGAAAAAGAACGGGAGGAACTTTTAGTCCAAGCACAAGCAGCGCGCTCTGAAGCAGAAGCAGCAAATCGCAGTAAAGACGAATTTATAGCTGTAGTTTCCCATGAATTACGATCACCCCTAAACTCGATTCTTGGTTGGGCAAAACTATTGCAAACCCGTAAATTCGATGCAGATAGTACCAACCGCGCGCTTTTAACTATTGAACGAAATGCCAAAGCTCAATCTCAACTGATCGAAGATTTACTCGATATTTCGCGTATGGTTCGTGGCAACTTACGTTTAAATCTCACTTCAGTAAACCTTGCCACTACCATTACTGCAGCTGTGGATATGGTAAACCCAGCAGCCCAAGCAAAACAAATCGATATTCAATCTCAGCTTGATGACACAATTGGGCAAGTTTCTGGTGACTTTAACCGCTTACAACAAATTATAGTTAATTTACTTACCAATGCAATTAAATTTACACCTGATAACGGACAGGTAAAAATAGAATTATACTCAGAACCCACAAATGGTATAGGCAAGCAGGCGCCTACAGCAGTTATCAAAGTAACAGACACAGGTATTGGTATTAGTCCTGACTTCTTACCCTACATATTTGAGCGATTTAGTCAAGCAGATAACACCACCCGAAGAACTAAAGATGGTTTAGGTTTAGGTTTAGCAATTGTTCGTAACCTTGTGGAATTGCACGGAGGTACTATTACCGCAGACAGTCGAGGGGAAAGTTTGGGAGCGACTTTCACAGTGCAATTACCGCTAATATCTTCTCCTGTTACCACAAGCAATAAAGGCGCCTCTCGTTATAATGGAATGTGACTAGATTGAAACATCCGAGCGACAACCTTTATTAATTCATACGGGTCGATAGGTTTAGCGAGATGGTATTTAAAGCCAGCCGCAACTATTTGCTCACGACTTGTATCATCTGCGTAAGCAGTTAGAGCAATACTAGGTATATGACAAGCATTTTCTAACTTAAGTAATGAGCGCAGTAGTTCATAACCATCCATTCCTGGCATACTTATATCGCTCACTAAAATATCTGGTAGATTTTCGCTAATTGCTCGCAAAGCTTCTGTACCACAATTGACAGATGTAACGCTGGCGCCAGAATTTTCCAACGCAAAAGAAATAAGCTCTAAGTTATCCGGCTCATCGTCTACAACTAAAACCTTAATTCCGTCCAAGCTTGGCAAAATGTCGTTTGCTTCTTTTTTATCAAGATTAGTAATTAAAGCAGGCATTAGTGGCAGCATAACTGTAAATGTGGCGCCTAGCCCAATTCCTGAACTAGTTGCCTGAATAATACCTCCATGCAGTTCTACTAAATATTTGACGATAGTTAAACCTAGACCCAAGCCTCCAAATTTACGAGTTTTACTAGCATCTGCTTGACGGAAGTATTCGTAAATATGAGGCAGAAAATCTGGAGAAATACCAACACCTGTATCGGTGATGGAAATTAACGCACAATTGTTGACAGACGATAAACAAATTTCTACACGACCGCATGAAGGTGTAAACTTGATGGCATTGGAGAGCAAATGCCAGAAAACTTGTTGTAAGCGTTTTTTGTCTCCGATGACAGTTGCTGATGACAAAATAGTAAACTGAATGTCGATAGATTTAACTTCAGCAGCAAAATTTACCGTCTCAATCGCAGCTTCGATAACAAGAGCAACGTCAACTGTTTGAGTTTCTAGTTTGATTTGACCGTGCAAAGTTCGCGAAATATCAAGTAAATCTTCGACTAAGTTGATTTGTAAGTTGACGTTACGCTCGATAGCATCAAATGCTTGGGTCATTTTCACGGGAGTTAACTTTCCGCTTTGCAATAATTTTACCCAACCTAAGATAGGGTTGAGTGGAGTTCGCAGTTCGTGGGAGAGAACAGCTAAAAACTCGTCTTTAACACGGTTTGCATGGGTTAATTCTGCAACATTTTGCTGAAGATTTTGCTCTAATTGTATGCGTTCGCCAATATCCATCAGTGTAACCAAAACGCATTTGCAGTTTTCGGTTGGTGGAGGAAATTTGATTGTTAGCAAAATATTAAGTTTTTCGCCTTGGAGATTTTGAACAACCACTTCCGAGCTAAAAAATCTTTCTCCTGCGACCAGTGTTAATAGCTCTTGAGTGAAGGTCTCTCGCGTTTCTGGAAGAAATATCTGATTTAGCGAAGTTAATAGCTGCTGTTTATCTTTAGCTCCAAATGTTTGGAGCGAGATATCATTAACATTTACTAACTTCACGGCGCCGATTGCCCAATCTACAAAATCTGGATTATTAGCAAAATATTGCTTAAAGTCTTGAATACCTTGATTTTTTAATTCATCAAGAGCTAGTTTGACCTCCGAAAAATCTTCTTCCCAAATTGAAACTCCGACAGCATCAAAAATATATTTGTATTTTTGTTCTTGCTTTGCCAGATATGTTGTTGCCTGCTTGAGGTCGTGAATATTTTTTTGCAAGCACTCTTGGTTGTAGCGCAGTTCTGATTCTACATCCTGGCGCCTTTTATCTACCCTATTTAAATATCTTGCACTTTGCCACAGTAATAGCAGCGAAGTAATAAATAGTAAAATGACCAATAACGATATAGCAAAAACTGGATCATAAAGATTTGCTCGCAGTCCCCAAACGATTAACCAACCAAAAATTAAAGGTGATAGCATCACACTCATTAGTAAGCGCCGCGCTACGGTTCCACCATTAAGCTTGCTGGTAAAAGTGCCAACTATACCACGATTAGTACTAACAAACAATAAACCAATACATAAGACTATAAATGCCAGCGCCGTATGTGGCGCCATCGAAGTAGTATAAATACTTAGTTGATAAAAGACTCTAACTCCGTAAGCATAACCAATTAATGCTTGGAGAGCAATTAAAAAAGCAATAGTAGCTAATCCTTGAGCTAAAGCAATTGCATTTAATTTCCAGCTTTTTATTCGCTTTTCATTTGTATATAATAGTAACAGAGCCGCTCCTAAAAGTATAAAATTTAATGCAGTGTTTAAACCCATTCGTCCCGGATGCGAAGTTGCTGAGGACAAAGGCGCATCTCGGAAAAATAATTCATCAATACCAATATTAAAGTCCCAAAGATATTGACTGAGAGTTAGCGTACTAATTGCTAAAACAGCAATAGCGCAAGCTGTAGCTATTTTTTTCTTAGATGGTAAAAACCAGAGCGAAATGGCAGCCAATATAAAACAAACTGCTGTATTTGCTTTCATGGTCGCAGTTTCTATCGCTCCCGTTTTGATAACAGCAATATTAAAATTCCAACCAATTAAAACAATCCAGCCAACAAGGAAAGCAAAAATGCTACTAAATTTAGGTATATCTTTTGCCCATTTATTCTTGGATAAAAAACGGTTTTCTAAATTAGAAGTGTGCATATTTTCTGCTATTTTTGACTTAAGAAAATAATTTTATCAGTGTTAGTAAACTTAATTACAACAATGATGTGTTTCTAAAATACCACTACAGGAGTATCAAGCATCTCTATCTTTGGATATGATTATCAAAATCAAACTATTTCACTAGAGAGTTGACAATCTCTACTCTCCATGCACTAATATCGGTAATATAACCGTAAATGTTGCTCCCTGGTCTTTACCCGGACTTGCAGCAGTCACAGTACCGTGGTGCAACTCTACAAGGTTACGGACAATTGCTAAACCTAAGCCTAACCCGTCTTTTGCTCTAGAACTGTTGCTAGCTTGACGAAAGCGCTCAAATACGTATGGTAGAAAGTCTGAATTAATACCTTTGCCTGTATCTCTAACTTTGATAATTGCGGAATGAAGGTGTGGATGTGTGGGGGTTTCGGAGCGTGATAGTTCTATTCGTACTTGCCCTTGATTGGGAGTAAATTTTACTGCATTGGTTAGTAGATTTAGTACTACTTGCTGCAAGCGGTTAAAATCACCACAAACTATAAGAGGTGTGTTTGTTTCATTATTTTTCGCAAATTCGAGATTAATTTGTTTTGTTAAAGCTGTTGGAGATACTATATTAATAGATGTCTCGATAACTTCTATTAGGTTTACTGGCGCTTTTTCTAGGCGAAGATTTCCTTTAATCATGCGCGAAATATCGAGTAAATCTTCTATTAGTTGCGATTGAGATTTGGCATTACGTTCGATAGTTTCCAATGCGCGTTTGGCTGTAGCTTGGTCAAATGGACGAGTTTGTAATAGTTTTGCCCAACCTAAAATTGAGTTTAGAGGCGCCCTTAATTCGTGAGAGACTATAGCAAGAAACTCATCTTTTGTTTGATTAGCAACAATTGCTTCAGTGCGCGCGGCTTGTGCTTCGGCTAAAAGTCTCTCACGCTCTTGCTCGGAGCGTTTTCTCTCGCTGATATCTAAGCAAAAAGCGACACCACGGTCTTGATAACCGGGTAAAAATGTACAACCGATCAAAACCGGAATCCGGCTACCATCTTTGCAGATATATTCTTTTTCAAAGGGTTTGTATTCTCCATTTTTATATAAAAGTTCAATTTTTTGAACGTCTGCTTCGTGATATT
Organism: Dulcicalothrix desertica PCC 7102; assembly: GCF_003991905.1. Classification (GTDB taxonomy): domain Bacteria; phylum Cyanobacteriota; class Cyanobacteriia; order Cyanobacteriales; family Nostocaceae; genus Dulcicalothrix; species Dulcicalothrix desertica. Next base: position 93,296 of record NZ_RSCL01000008.1, read on the forward strand.
CTTTTGGGGTAATGTTTTTAAAAGAAATTTTTCCTGCTTGTAAATCTTCGCGGGTATAACCTGTCATTTTTATAAATGCATTGTTGGCATTGGTAATTTGACCTTGAGAATTCCAAACCAAAATACCGATTAAAGCAGAGTCAAATATGCCTCGGAAAAGAGCTTCACTCTCTTGCAGTGCAGATAGAGCAAGCTTTTGCTCGGTAATATCCATAAATGCAGCAATACAACCTCGTACTTTTTGCTGTGCGTCAAAAAGCGGTTTTGTATTTACTAAAAGGTCGAAGCTTATTCCATCCGCTCGCACAATTTGTATTTCGGAGTTGCGTATTTCTATACCTTGTTTAGCAGAAATAGACATTGGTAACTCTTCTGAAGGAATTTCTTTGCCATCGCGTAATTGCTTGTATGGTACTCTCTCTGCTTGAGGCGCCGTTGCTGACATATTAGTATTAGCTCATATCTTGCACCTAACGTGTAAACCCGTACAAAACGAATTAGAGTGGGCAAAAATATAACTATAATATAAATGTTTTTTTGCGTATTTAATATACATATTTTTAACTAGGTTACACCGAATTAATACGGTATTTATTTCTCAAATTTTGATTTGACAATGGCGCCGTTAATTTGGAAAACTACATACCTGTGTACTATTAAGAGTGAGTAGTAATGAATTTCATTTGCATTGTGGCGCCAAAACATGAGAAAAAGGGCGTTGAAGTTTATATGAATAAGCAAGAAAAATGGTTTCAATTCTTAGGCGCGGGACAAAATCTAGTTTACACTTTGCTGTCATTGATGCCTTCTACTTACCAACAAGAAAATCTCGAAGCTATGTTTGGGATGTTCTTAGAGGCACAAGGCTATCCTTTACCCCAACACAGTAAAAGTAAGTCGCCCAGCGCTTTGAGTAGATTTCTAAATATCTATAATTGGTCAACTAAAAGTGTAATTCGTACTGCTCGCGACCGTATTATTAAGGAGATTTTATCCGAGCGTTCGCGCTTGGCGCCAACCATTTTTACAAGTCATTGTTGATCTGACAACTTTGGAGAAAGCCGGAAAATTTAAAGCACTTGAAAACTTAATCAGTGTATACCACGGAAAGCGAGGGTTGCATTTGGTTGTGGTGTATTTAGTGGTTGGTCGCTGGCGAGTACCCTGGAATTTTCGCGTTTGGCGGGGATGCATGCGCCACTTCCCCAGCTAGGCTAGGATTAAAAATGGTTAAATCTTTACCAAAAAAATTAACCAAGCACTTTAAGGAGGTGATAGTTCTAGTAGATACAGGCTTTGGGAGTATCCAATTTATACACGGTGTTCGAGAGAAAAAATATCACATAATTGCTGGCATCGCAAGTAAAGCGCAAGTTAGTTGATGGGCGCAGTGTCGCCCAATTACATAAAAGAGGACAGCAGCTTTATCTTCAGGGTTTGAAGTTTCCTGTTTATATATCTTGGTATTATTTTAAACGCCATGATGGCAAGTATGAAAAACGATTTGTTATTTCTACCAAAGCCTTAAAACCTAGCACCATTTCTTGGTGGGGTAAACGAAGATGGCAGATAGAGGGTTGGTTTAAAACCGCAAAACACCGTTTTGGGCTGCATCGGTTTGGACAAGGAACCCTCTTGGGTGTTTATCGTTGGCTGATACTGTCCCTTATATCTTATGTTTTGGCGCACTGGGCATACTTATCTTATTCAGGCGCCAACGGCTCACTACCTGACTGGGGTGAAGCCGCAGAAATTGCGTTCCAAACTATATTTCCTCCTAAACGTAGTGTTACTTCTTTTACAACATATCGAACGGCTGAGAGACTTGCTACTGAGTCAAGGAATTGACATTCAAATTTCCAGGTGCAAGATATGAGTTAGGCGCCACATTCATTAAATTCTCAGCGAAAGCGTTAGTACGAACTACCTCACACGTTGGGTCATGTGATATAGCAATTCCTGCCGGCATAATATCAAATAGAGTTTGCAGTTCATCAACGCGGCTTTGTAACTCGTTATAAAGTTGTTTAATTTGTTCTTGGGCTTGCTTTTTCTCAGTAATTTCCTCTACCATACCAACAATCCTTACAGCCTGTCCCGTTTGGTCATAAAAACTTTGTCCCCTATCAGCAAGCCAGTGAATGCTACCATCGGACCAAACTACGCGAAACTCAGCTTCATATTTACCTTGAGCATCTATCGCTAGTGTTTGTAATTGACGCATCAACTCGCGATCGTCAGGATGAACGCAGTTAATAAGAGTAGTAAAATTCTCTTCGCTCCAATCAGGTGGTAAACCTAAAATGACCCGATAAAAAACTGAAAGCCCCTCGACGAGGGGCTTGTAATGGTTGAAATATGGATGGCTCAGGTGTGACTCGAACACACGACCAAGGGCTTATGAGTCCCCTACTCTAACCAACTGAGCTACTGAGCCGTAATTTGTTGGAAAACTTTTGTTTAACAATTTTTGTTCAACGATTTAGTCCAACGATTTATTAATGTAGCACAAGATTAATGTGTTGACTAGTCTTTTTTCAAATAAATTTTTGGATGAGGCGCCGTCCGATTTAAGAGTGTCTAATATTAAGGGCGGGCAAGGATGCCCACCCCACAATAAATACATCCCACAGGATGATTTATTAAGTTGGATACAGTTGGGTGTTTAGACTCGTGGAGGCAGCATCGCAATTGGGTTAACTGCGCCTTTACCTGCTTTGTGAATTTCAAAATGGGTGTGCGGGCCAGTACTAAAACCAGTGCTTCCCATTAGGGCAATAATGTCGCCTTGGTTGACTTGTTGTCCAACCTGAACCATGAGTTTGCTGTTGTGACCGTAACGAGTCATAGTACCGTCAGCATGACGAACCTCAACTAAGTTACCGTAGCCACCATTATTCCAACCGGATTTTTCAATCACACCAGCTGCTGCTGCATAAACTGGTGTTCCAGTGGAGTTTGCGACATCAATACCACGGTGCATTCGACCCCAACGCCAGCCGTAACCTGATGTTAAAACGCCTTTAGCTGGCCAGATAAAAGCTGTGTTTCCAATTCCTGGCGCCCCTGGTGCGATTGGAGGAGTGTTTTCATCAATTGCTCTGGGTAGATATCTATCAACCGCAGCCAAAGGAGGTAGTTGTGGACTTACTGTTACTCCTCGCATGTTACCTAGCGATTCGGAGGCATTGACAGTTGTTGGTACTGGTGGTACTGACAATCTGTTGTTATTGCGTGTATTGCGGGTAGACCATTCTGATTTAACAGGCTCGGCACTAAAGTTAGGCGCCATAGGTGTTGGAACCGGAATTGGTATAGCTACAGTATTTGGTCTGACTGCAGGAACTGGGATAGCGATGTTGTTACGTCTTGTAGCCGCAGGAATTGAAGGTACTGTTACAGCGTTTGGAGTATAGGTAGGAACAGGTACCGAGACATTATTTAAGTTAGCTTGTGTCGGTACTTGACTGCCTGATTGTTGAGCGCGATATTTTTCACGTAAACGCTCAATTTCTGCTTGCAAACTGCGAAGACCACGGTCTTGTTTTGCTTGCTTGCTTGTTGCGTTACGTTGCCGCATTTCAGCAAACACTTTAGGCGCTGTTTCACCACCTACACCGCTTGCTGTTGGGTCAATTGGTGTTGAATCTTCTTGAACTGTCGAAGCTTCGGTAGTTGAAAAAGGTGTTGGAACTACTACTGGAGCTACTGTGTCGTTCGATGCAACTGTACCCAATCGCGCTGGTGTTGGAATCGCTACGTTACTAGCTGTTGGCGCCGTCAGATTTGATGCTGTTACCGAAGGCGTAGCGGTTGTTGTAGCAACATTCGCTACAGGGATATTTAATTTCTGATTAATTTTTAACTCGTTTGGGTTTTGAATCCCATTCGCTTTAACTATTTCATTAACTGAAGTTCCGTTGCTGCTTGCAATTACAGCTAGCGTATCTCCAGATTTTACTTCATAAACTTTAGATGCAGATGGTACCACTGCCCCTACAACACTGTTAGGTCTTTCTGCTACACTACCATTGTTAGGAGTTGCACTTGATTCTGAGCTATTTGTTGCTGTGCTCTGTGACTGCTGGCTTGTTCCAACTGTCTCATTTTGCTGCGAGATTTCGTCACTCGGACGCAACTTGTTCAGACTATTCCTTAGTCTGTCAGATTTTTGCTGTAATTTATTAATCGCAAACTCTTGCTGTGCTTTGAGTTGAGCATCCACATCGCCATTATTGTTAGAATTGGTAAATGACGATAATGTTTGTGTGTTTGCTGTTGGCGATTGAGCAACCGTACCATTTGTAATACCGTAACTTGTTGGTACTGGCGCCTGTGCAAGATTTTTGAAACGCACTCTGGCAATTGCATTTCCTATTCTCTGACCTTTATTGGCTGTCTGAACATCGGAAACAGAATTATGTTCAGTAGTTGCCTTAGTAAAGGAAGAAGCGTTGGGAGCGAACTGCTCACTTGTGCTTGCCGCAATTTGCAATTTAGCACCAAGCCCAGGCACCTGTGAAATTGCTGTTGGCTCAACTACCGAAACGGGATTTTCTGGCGCGCTCACATTCGAGACGGCGGATGTGCTTCCCATCTGGTTAGTGGTTGCTAATTTCACCCCAGTGTCACCAGCAGCAGGAATGGCAGAAGCTGTATTTTGGTTGCCTACAGGTTCCGCTGCCAGGGCTTGGTCGCTTTGCCGAGTCACAAAAAGGCTACCCGCTCCCATTGAGATTGCCAAGCCAATCATGGCTGCGCTTGTCCGCTTGCGGCGGTTTACTTTTTGACTTGGTAAATTCAAACTGTCCACCGTGGCATCCTCACTGGAGTTATTTTCTAGATTAGCCTTTACTTTACTTTTTAATACTCGTTTCAAAGACGACCTCCTATGATCGCTAGCGCTTAACTGACCTCGATTTTGTTTTCAGTCGGACAATAGTCAATGATTTAGATCACTACGAACGATTGATCAAGATCACATTCACCAGAGATACTTACGCAAGATTAACCTGGTTCTCTGATTTAGACAAGTTCATATGATTCAAAAAAACTTAATTTTTTTCTTTACTTGTCTTATTATTCCTCATAGCTCTACAGGTCTCCCTCTTTACAGTTATCTCGTTATGTGCTGTTCTTCAGGATAAAACAGACGACAAACACATCGGTACGAAAAACACAAAGCAGTCGAAGACGTGCTTAACATCTTGAGGAACAAACAATTATATATGTCTTTTCGGTATATACCCAAAAACAGGACTATGCACCCAATTGACTTCCTCTTCACGAGAATTTACGTTAATTATTCCCAAAAAAACAACCGTAGTAACAGGACAGGTACTTTTACACAAAAAAGTTTTTGCTTTTTTGTTATTGGCTCAAATGCCTAATATGACTATATCCTGTCTATTTTGTTCCAATAAAATCACAGATAACAATTTATAAATCTCTATGTTTGAATATGGAATTAACCTCGCAGTTTATATACAAATTTCTTATATAAACACACTGAGCTTTTTAAGTATAATCACTCAGTTAATGCTCGTTTACATGGAAAACCCACTACAACGCTACAGGAATTATACGTAAAAATATTGTCTTTACAAAAAAAATACGTATTAACCTACTTTACTTAACTTGTTTTTAATATAGTCAACTAGTACACGAAAAAAATTACGCTAAATACCCCAACTGGCGCCGACATTCAAATAAACCAACTGCAACGCTCACAGAAAGGTTTAAACTGCGAACTCCACTCTCAGACATCGGTATATAAAGCGTTTCATCACATTTGGAGAGCATTTCGGGTGGCAACCCATTGGTCTCACTACCAAATAGCAACCAGTCATCTAATTCATACTCAAAGCGAGAATAATTATGGTTTCCGCGCACAGTGAATCCCAGACAGCGACCAGAACGCTGCTGATGTGCCAAGAGAAAATCTGCCAATGTCTCGTGATAATGCAATTTCACATATTCCCAATAGTCCAAACCAGCCCGTTTTAAGTAACGGTCGCTCAATTCAAACCCTAGTGGACCAACTAAATGTAATTCAGTACCTGTTGCAGCGCAGGTTCGGGCTATATTACCTGTGTTTGGAGGTATTAACGGATTGATTAAGACAACTTGAGGCATCGAGGCTAGCTAATTCGTATGTATGTATTCAAATACACAGTGTATTGCTCATTGCGAATCTACCTTAAGATAGAGGTCAATGATAGTTTTTATTAATATTTGCTAATCTACCACGATTGATTAGAAATTTAAAACAGACGATGAATTGTTTTATAGAAACTTGACAATAAAATATTTTGAGAAATTGTATTGTCTAATACTGAATTTGAGGCACTTAATACAAAGGAACCGGGTTTTTACGCAAAATCGTTGTTTTGATTGCAAGATTTCAACTAAAAAACCCGGTTTCTAAGATTTTAGCCAACTGAGGAACAGATTTTGTCTTGTAATTCGATTTCACGGTCACGTGTAGCAGCAATTGCTTGGGTAAGTACGTTACGAGTCGAAATACCTACGGCGTGAAGTTGGAGCCATTGCTGTGCTTCGTTACCTTCGCGGAGGATTTTTTGCAGTGGTGAAAGAAAACAGCTAAAACCATGCTGCTTGGCTGTTATAATGGCGCCATCATAAAGTTCACCAATCCAATCACGGGCAGTTACTGTTCTGCCGTCCTGCCAATGTTGAAGTTTCGCATCTAGACTCAGTGATGCCGCTGCCATTTCGTTGGCTGAAGTAATATCTATTAATTCCTCGTCTGTAAAGCTACTACTAACTAACGGGTCTAAATTCGGATTTTCGATTAACTGTAGTAAACGTGCTTCGAGTAAGGCTGTTATGGAAAGTAAAGCAATGGGGTCTGTCACTAAATCGCAAATCCTCAACTCTAAGCGATTTAAATCATAAGGGCGCCCATTTCCATTTGGACGTACAGAAGCCCATAAGTGGCGAACATTCTGCATTGTACCTGCTGCTAATTGCTCTTCAACCCACTGAATATGATGGGCATGGCTGGTAAACAAAGGCACGCGCGCAGGTGTTTGTGGAAATACTCCCCAACGAGTCGAGTGATATCCAGTTGTGGCGCCATCTATAAATGGTGATGCTGCACTAAGAGCTAAATATAAAGGTGCTTCAACACGAATTAATCTACAGGCACGCATTAATGTTTCTAAGTCACTAATGCCGACGTTGATGTGAATGCTGGCAGTAACGACTTTAGTGCCGTATGTTTTTTCAATAAAGTCATGATATGGGTTACTTGGGTCGGAACGGAAAAATTGATTATTACCTCCTAAAGACAAGGTACTTCCCGGAATGATAGTATAGTCACCCAATTTGCTTAAATATGACCTTAACTGCTGCCGAGGCTGCAATAGACTGCATAATAATTTTTCATAATTCGCACTTGGTGCCGTTGTATACTCTACGTTACGACTATCTGGTTCACGAACAAACCCATCTGAAGCTAAGGACGCGACAATTTTGTCGGAGAGACCTACAACATCACCATTCGGCGTTCCAGTATACATTTCAACTTCAAAGCCTTTCAATAGCGCCACCTAAATATCTCCTAGTCTCTCCTTTACATATAAATTGTATCGAACATTACGATTAGGCGCCTATGCATTTTGGTTGAAATGTCATGTAGAGACGTTACATGTAACGTCTCTACATTTTTTGCATGGTCATAACTTCTGTAGCTGCACGCAATACAAGGGAATGACGATAAACAAGGTCATTTAAATTATCTGCGTAACCACCCCCAATAACACAAGCAACTGGATAACCTGCTGTAACACAGGTAGTTAGAACTTGCATATCGCGTTTAAAAATTCCTCTGTCTGTCAAAGCTAGCTTGCCAAGTTTGTCGGCAATGTGGGGGTCTACACCAGCATCGTACAAAACGATATCTGGTTTTACGTCTGATAATAAATCTGGCAGGTAACTCGCTAAAACAAGCAAGTAATCATCATCTTCCATCCCTACGGGTAGAGGAACATCTAAGTCACTTTTTTGTTTGGTACCAGGAAAATTCACGTCGCAGTGCATGGAAAACGTAAAAACGCTATCATCTCCTTGAAAAATAAATGCGGTTCCATCTCCTTGATGTACATCTAAATCTACAATTAAAACTTTTTTTACCAAACCTTGTTTTTGTAAAACACGTGATGCAATAGCTAAATCGTTAAAAATACAGAACCCTGAACCATAGCTTGGAAAAGCATGATGCGTCCCACCCGCAGTGTTACAAGCTAACCCAGATTGTAAAGCTAAAGTTGCCGTCTTAATTGTTCCACCAACTGCTACACAAGTACGATTTGCCAATGCTGGACTCCACGGTAAACCTATTCGTCTCTGTGCTTTCGCATCAAGAGTACCCTGGCAGTAAGCGTTTACGTATGAGTTTGTATGAACTAACTCGATTAATTCCTGTGGTGGAGGCGCCGGAGCGTGAAATTGGGTAAAATCAGCTACGCCATCTTTTAGTAATAATTCGTAGAGTAGCCGAAATTTTTCCATTGGAAAGCGATGACCGTCTGGTAATGGAACGACATAATCTGGATGATAAACGATTGGCAAATTCATGAAGAGTGACTTCGATACTGATATTTTTCGTTACTAACTGGTATTGTAGAAAATGGCTAGAGATATTGAGACATGAAAATTGCTTATGTTGCAAATGCAATTAATAATACCGATACTATTCGTGTTTTTGGGCTTGATAGCAGGTCTAATCGGTGAAAATGTTATTTATAAGCGATTGAAAAATTTTGTAGCAAAGCGTCAAATACCAGGTAGCGAAATCATTATTCACTCGCTGCATCGAATGACACTACTTTGGTTTGTGCTTGCTGGTTGCTATGGGGCTATATTAGCTTACCCTTATTTTACACCCGATGTTAATGGCGCCCTGCAAAAAATTATAACTATAGCTTTTCTGTATTCAGTAACGGTGGTTTTTGCCCGTTTGAGTTCTGGGTTTGTAACTATTTACATTCGTAGGTCACAACTTGTATCAGCTTCACTGTTTGCCAATATTGCGAAAACAGCAGTTTTAATTTTAGGTACTTTAATACTGCTGCAAACTGTGGGTGTGCAAATTACTCCAATAATTACCACTTTAGGAATAAGCGGTTTAGCTGTTGGTTTAGCACTAAAAGATACGTTAGAAAATTTCTTTTCAGGATTTTATTTAATTTTCTCCAAACAAATACGAACTGGTGATTATCTCAAACTTGATGGTGGACATGAAGGATATGTTACAGATATTACATGGAGGAACACAACAATTCAAGAGTTGACTAATAATGTTATTATTGTACCCAACTCTAAATTAGCATCGGCTATTTTTACTAATTGCCATCTTCCTGTCAAAGAAATTAGTTTAACTGTAAATGTCGGTGTCGATTATGAAAGTGATTTAGATTATGTTGAAGATGTAACTATAGATGTTGCTAAAGAAGTAATGCAAGAAGTGGCGCCAGAATTAATAAACAGCGAACCGTTTATTCGGTATCAAAAATTTGCTGATTTTAGTATCGATTTTACTGTTTATATTCGAGTCAATGAGTTTTTTGACCAACGTATTGCTCGACATATTTTTATTAAAAAATTGCACAAAAGATATCAACAAGAAGGCATTAGAATTCCTTATCCTACACACGAATTGTATTTGCAAAAGGATTAAATCAACTTTTTTGCGTAGTGTGGGCATTGCCCACCATATGATTAAAGTTTATGTACTATACTTTTGACGTTCTGTTAACAGGGCAATTTGTACTTGCTGATATTCTGATTCAATTTTGCTGATTTTTGCTTCAATTCCTGTTAAGCTTTTTTGTGCCACCATTTCTTCTACTTCTTTACATAATTGTCCTAGATGGTTTGCTCCTAGTGTTGCGCTTGTAGAAGATAAAGTGTGTGTTAGTCTTTGAAGATTTTTTAAATTAGTTTCTGAATGTGCAAGCTGAATATCTTGGAGTAATTTAGGAGCGTCATCAAGATATAAATCTATTGTTTCTACAAGAAATTCTTTAGCGTTGATTGCTGAATTGAAATCAGCCATATAAAGTATTTCTTGTAGTGCTTTTGAGTCTATCGAAGAATTTGTATTTAAGGGGTAATTTGGAACGTAATCTGAAATAAACTCATTTTGATTTTCTAATTTATTTTCTAGCTGTTGGCACTTTTTTAAAGCTTCAACTAGTTCACCAATGCGAAGAGGTTTGGCGAGATAATTATCAATCCCTACTCCTAGACAGCGCTCGCGTTGCTCCCACATTGTACTAGCTGTGAGGGCAATAATTACTGGACGTTGTGAAGGCGCCCATTCTTGCTGGATATGTTTTGCTGCTGTTAAACCATCCATTTCTGGCATTTGCATATCCATTAACACAACATCATAAACTTGATTTCGCAATGCATCGAGTGCTTCCAAACCGTTATTTGCTAGCGCAGGTTCATAACCCATACGTTGTAACATCAACTTTATCATTCTCTGGTTAATGGCATGGTCTTCAACTAACAGTATTTTTAATGGATGTTCTTGAGCAATTAATTCTATTTTGGCATCACTTGATACATCTAAACCTGGAAGCGTTAAAGCTTCTGCACCTCGACAAACTACACTGGCAACACTTTCAGGAATTGCATCGACTTGAATTGTAAAGTAAAAAGTACTACCTTTTTGTTTTTTACTCTCAACCCAAATTGTGCCCCCCATTAACTCACATAACTGTTTACAAATAGCTAGTCCTAAACCTGTACCTCCATATTGTCGTGTAATCGAAGAATTGACTTGACTAAAAACTTTGAATAAACGCTCTTGCTCCGATGCTTCAATGCCAACCCCCGTATCTTTAACGGCAAATTGTAATGTACAAGTATTTAATTTGTTGCTACTGTCGTCAGCACTCGTATTATTAGTCGTTTTTTGTTTTGGTGTAACATAAATTGCAATGCTACCTGTACTAGTAAATTTGATAGCGTTGCTTATCAAGTTAACTAAAATTTGTCGTACTCGTGTAACATCTCCTACTATCATTTTAGGAGTTTCAGTATTATCAATAAAACTTAATTTTAAAGCTTTCTCTTTCGCTTTCGGCATAAGGATAGCAATTGCTTCGTGAATACAGCGTCTTACCTCAAAAGGTTGCGCTTCCATTTCTAATTTTCCAGCTTCAATTTTAGAAAAATCAAGAATATCATTAATAATTTTATGTAACGCAATGCCACTTGTATAAATAGTTTCAACAAAATCACGTTGCTCTATAGTCATTTCGGTATTTAATAGCAAAGTTGCCATTCCTGTCACCGATGTAATAGGAGTACGAATTTCATGACTAATCATTGCCATAAATTGCTGTTTAGCAAGTTCTGCTTGTTTACGTTCGGTCATGTCGCGAACAATGTAAACGTAACCTTGAAAATGCTCAATATCGGTTTGCAGCATCGAACAAGAAACCGCAACGGGAATAGTTTTACCACTTTTGGTTTGACAACTAGCTTCGACCTCACCAAATGCAGCAGCTTCAATTCCTTTGAAAATACTTGATATATGTCTACCAATTATTTCTGTTTCTTCATATTCTAAAAGAGTTACTGTTGCCGGATTAATTCTTTTGATATTTCCTGATGGTGTGGTTGTTACCATTGCATCAGACATTGAAGTTAAAATTTGCTCTATGTATTGTTTGGAAGCGGTAAGGTTACGTAATAAAAAGTTTGCTTGATTGGCACTTTGCATTAGTGACTGTTCCATCACCATACGCTCGGTTGAATCTACAACCAAAATCATCAGTTCTTTACATTGAGAATTCTCTTTGTGATTTTTTATAATATATATATCTATATATAAAGGTGAAAGATTATCGAGTGAACGACTAATTCCTTTGAGTTTAAAATCATTTTGCTCACCTTGTAATATTTCATCTAAAATTTCTTCGGTTCCTGTTAGCTCCGGAAAGCTAATTCTGATATCACTGCCTTTTTTAACTTGATTAGGATTATCTGAAAAATGCTTGACATTTGAAGATGTTTCGATAATTTTATAATTATCACAAATAGTTATGTATTCAATTGAATTAACTGAGAAAAGATTGCTTAGTAATGTATTCATGTTGTGTATTATTAAGGTTTTAGGTGAACTATTTATGTTGATTTTCAATGAACTTGAAGCTAAACTAATGAGTGTGATAATAATTGAAATATTTCATCAACATTTGTGCCTGTTTTAGCTGAAGTCACATATGTAGACAAAACGTGGTTATTATTATCAAATTGATACATTTGTCTAATTTTTTCCAGATATTCAGTCTCGATTAAATCTGATTTGTTTAGCGCTATAACTATAGAAGCTTGAGGATTGACTGCTAAAAATGTTTGGATATGGTCACTTATACTTGTTAGTGTATCCTGTTGAGTGACATCAGCGACGATAATGGCGCCTTTTGCCCCCTGAAAATATGTAGGAGCAATTGCTTTAAATTTGTTACTTCCTTCAATGTCCCAAATTAAAAGCTGTAGCTCTTTTTTATTCTCTGGGTTTACATCTATTAAATCCACTATTTTACGTGATATTTTTACTCCAACTGTAGATAAATATTTATCGCTAAATTGTCTATCTACAAATCGACGAATTAAGCTAGTCTTCCCAACTCCAAAGTCGCCTACTAAACATATTTTTTTAGATATTGTTGACATAATAATTTTCTCTAAAATATAAAATAAACCAGAAACCGGGTTTCTAAGCAAAGTTATCATTTTATTCCAAGATTTAATAAAGAAACCCGGTTTCTAATCTGGTTCCAATACTACAGAACGCCTTTGCCATTCAGGCTGATTAATATCAACCCCAGGTGGTAAACTTGTTTTACCCGCAATTTCTAAACGCGCACCGTTAATACCTTGATTTATTAAAACTTTTTTTACAGTTTGTGCGCGCTTCAGTCCTAACTTTTGATATTCTGAGTTTCCTTTATGAGAATAACTATAACCAGTTATTTTTAAGCGTTTAATTGGGTATTGATTTAAAAAAGATTTAACTTGCTCAATTTTTGAGTCAAAATCTGCCGTCATTAAAGCTTCAGAATTTATATTAAAGTAAAATCTAATACCTATTTTTGCAGGTGGTACTTCTATTGCACTGGAAACAAGCTTGACACCTGGAATTTTTTCAAATGCGTTAGTAATCATTGTAACATCTAAGCTATTTCTAACACTGCCTTGAATCAAAACTCGACCATTGGTGTATTGAGTGGAAATAGCTGTACTTTTTATTTGATTAAAAACTTCGGTAACTCGCTTGACTTCAGCTGCGGCAGTTACGGGGTCTGCTGGTACTTCGACTGCTAATATTTGATTATCTATCGACCACTTGGGAGCAGCATAGGACGCAATTTGTGCAGCTTTTTGACTTAAAAATTGATTTGGTACTCGTCCGGTTAGCTTGAGTTTACCATGATGTTCCTCGACATTGAGACGGTAGACTGCGAGTTCTGGCGCCGAAGCTAAAGCTGTAGAAGTTTTTTGTTCGACTGCATCAATAACTCCGGTGTGATATTTCCAAATTCCCAAGGGAATAAAAATGGCGCCAAGAATCCCTAATGTTAATAAAATAAGGGGTGATGGTTTATTTTTATGATTTACATCTAATTCTAAATCATAATCTCGAAGGTTTTTTAGGTTAACATTGATTTCATTCGGTATAGTTCCAGGGTCTCCATCAAAGTTTTCTATTATAGTTCCATGCTCTCGAACAATGTTGATGAGCATTTGTCGCATTTTGCTGATAAATTGTTTTGGTGGCTCTCCTTTGACGACAATTGCTAAATAACAGTAGCCTGCAACTTCTAAAATTATTTTAGATGTACCATATTCTATTGCGTCTAATTCATTATAGGCACCGGATTGAATAATACAGTCGTTCGCAAAGCTACGAATTGCAGTTAGCATTCCAGCAACCATTTCTGATTCGAGTTGTTGAGCATCTAAACGTTGAATATCTGAAATAACTAAACCTGATGTTTTGTGAATTAAAAAGATAGCTTGAACAGTAAAGTGTATTGCTTCTCTAAAAATTAATTCAGCTTCAGAAATTCCTTGGAGTTTAGCACGAATTTTTCTCTGAATACCTTTGACACTAAGACTATCCTCGATTTGCTGGTTAATCGCACGAATAGTTTCTGCCATATATTTAGAAATCGTACTACCAATAATAGGGTAGAGAGCATCTACTACTGAATCTTGCTCGATTTCGATTTGTTTTTTGATTGCCCGTCCCATTGTTGGAGCAAGAGCTTCGGTCATTTCATCAGGTGCATTATTTATTTGCTGAGAAATCGCTTCAGGTATAATAGGGGCAAAAGCTACACCCATACTAATTTTGCTCTGCTGAGTGCGATTTTGAATAACCTCATCGATAATTGGAGTAATTACTTTTACAATATCTTCTCTAGACTCACCGATTTTAACTCTTAATATTTCGTGAATACAAGGCACAAGCAACTCAACTAAAGCATTAGGGTCATAGATTTGATGTTCTAACTTGCTCAAACTGTTGTTAATTTTGTCTGTAATCAACTGTAAATCTGTTAATTCGGGACCAACTAAAATGCTTTGTAATTGCTCGAATGCAGCAAAATTACTCGAAGAATCTACAGTTTCAGCTTGAAAATCGATGACGGCATACTCTACGTCAGTAAATATTTTAGCGTCACTGCTAGATTCTGTTAAAGATTCTGTAAGTTCAATGAAATTACTTTGCTTAGAGTCTGCTTTGATTGTCTGGTGTGATATTTCTTCGTATTCAATAGTTGTTATTTCTTCATGATTTAAAGTGCCAGTCTCAGGTGAGGTGATAATATTTAGGTCTGCAAGGAGATTTATAAATCCTTCCAGAACTGCTTCCTCGTTTGAATCATTCAATATAGTACTATAATTAGTACTATTATGTTTAGATTTACTGTTGGAATTTCCCACCTGAGTCATGACACTAAATACCATTTGATAACACTGGGCAGATGCGTGATTAATGAATTGGTTCTTAACTGTTGATTAGTAAAATCTGGGCATACAATTGTTCTACTTTAAGAGTGAATTTCTGTAGCACCATGACCGTTGCCGTTACCGTTGCCGTTGCCGTACTTTAGTGCTTTAGATGCACCTGAGTCCATAAATGGCAGTGACTTATAGCCGTTACCATCATCTCCTGCTTCGCGTAGCTTTGGAATAAACTCAGTTCCTTTGATTCGCATTCCTAAAGCAAATAAGGTTTCAGCAATGTCTTCTTTAGAAACTTTATCTTGTGCTAATGCACCAAAGCGTTCCTCTAACTCTTGTAATACTAAGTCGCGTAATCCAGCAATGTCATCTTGCAGTTTACCTTTTGTTTGAAACAATTCTTCGCGTATCGAATTGGTTTGAGTATCCAACTCTTCGTCCAGAGTTTGAAAACTGCTGGAAAACCTACGATTTAGTCTATCAAACTGCTGTCGAAAATCGGCTGCCTCTTCTTGGGTCGTCAAGCTTAGTGTTTTGATCTTCTTGTCGATTATTTCGTTTGCCGCTTTTAGCTCGGCTGAAAAATTGGTTTTGAGTTGCTCGAATTGAGCGCGCATTTCTTGCTGTATTAGAGAAATGTCTTTTTCCAACTTGCTAAAACGATTATCGTAATCGCGAATTTGGGTGCCAAAAATAATATCTCGAATTTGGTCAATATTGCCAAGCCGTTCACGCACATCGTCTCTAGTCATCTGACTCATTTAATAACCCGCCTTTTAATGATAGATTAGCCACCGCATTTATGGGAACGTAAGTGTTTTTACCCTGCCACGCTATTTACCTACGAAACCTTACTTATGCTGTCAAGTTTATTGTTCCCAGGTTTTTAGCTTTACTATCAAGCTTAATCAAATTTTTTGAGAAACCCGGTTTCTAGGTTTCTGTCACAACTTTGTCACAACTCTTAAATTAAGCTATGTGGCTATGGCTGGTAAAAGAGGTTATCTAAATGGTGCTGCTATCTGATTCAATTATTCCTGCTAACTTGCTCGATGAATTTAAAACTTGTACACGGTTACAATTTAATGGCAAGCTAGAAATTCAATCGTGTAAAGGTAATAAATTCTGTTTTTACTACCGTTTGGGAAGAATCGTTTGGGCAACTGCAACAAAGCATCCATTTCGACGCTGGAAAAGACAGATGTCACAGTATTGCCCCCAAGTTAACCTTGATACGATACGACTAAACGTTCAAGATACCGCAGTTGAACATTGGGAATATCAAATTTTAGAAACTCTATGTAAACAGAAAATAATCAACCGTCAGCAAGTAATATCAATTGTTGATTGTACAATTGCCGAAGTTTTATTTGATTTGGCACAGCAGGTAAACTGCGACACTGTTGTTTGCCAGCGTAACCAAGATGTAATATTAGAGGCACCAATGACTCTTTCGAGTACAGATACGTCACTAAAACTAATGTATCAATCGTGGCATTCTTGGGCTGAAGCTGGTTTGGCAAATTTCTCACCCGATTTGGCGCCTATTGTACGTCAACCCGAACAGCTACAGCATTTAGTGAGTCCCGCAGTATATGCAAATTTTCTTAGAGTAATGGAAGGTAAATACACGCTACGGGACTTAGCGTTCAAAATGAAACAAGATGTGTTGACGGTAAGCCGTTCCTTACTACCTTATGTATTACGAGGAATTATAGAATTAGTAGAAGTTGAAGACCATACAATAATTCCACTTTTCCCAGTAAAAGAGCATATAAATTCATCTCAAAATACATCGGCAAAATCACAACCAATAAAAATACAAGCAAAAGCTCCTTTAATTGCTTGCATTGATGATAGTCCGCAAATTTGTATGTTGATGGAACAAATTATTGTAGCTAACGGTATGAAGTTTGTCGGTATCAAAGACCCTCTTAATATTTTACCAATTTTAATCGAGCATAAGCCTGACTTCATTTTCTTAGACTTAATAATGCCTGTCACCAACGGGTATGAAGTCTGCTCACAAATACGCAGAGTATCAGTTCTTGCTAATGTACCCGTTGTTATTTTGACTGGCAGCGATGGAATTTTTGATAGAATGCGTGCCAAAGTTGCTGGTTCAACAGATTTTATTACTAAACCTGTTGTAGAAGATAAAATTATACAGACAATACATAGGTACTGGCAAACTAATGTAAATGCGTCAAATTACAGTTCATCTATGGCGCCATCTTTAAAAATGAGTTATGTTAACTAATCACGTGATAACACGGGAATGAAAAATTTCCCGTTTCTAAGAAGCACTCTTAGAAACTAAAACATTGTCAAGAGTGGTAAAGTATGAAATTTAGAAATATAATTGGTGTATCAAAAATGACTAGTTTTAATTTAGGGTGCATTTCAACTCATGGTGTCCAACAACCTGCTTGACGAACTGAGAAGTTGTACGCAGCTCAAGTATAGCGGTAGTCTAAATATTCAATCATATCAGGGTCAAAGCTGGACTTTTTATTATCGGTTTGGAAGAATTATTTGGGCGACTGGAACTCTACATCCTTTCCGACGTTGGAAAAGGCAAATAGCTCAACACTGTCCAGGAGTCGATACAAATAAACTACGTTTAACTGCAAATGATGTAGAGTTAGATTACTGGGATTATAAGCTGCTAACTCTTTTATACGGAAGAGAGGAAATAGACTCTAAACAAGTTGATACAATTGCAGAAAATATTATAGTAGAAGTCTTATTCGACCTTGCACAACAAACTCATTTGAATGGCGCCACTTGTAACTGTGCGCGCAACCCAAAACTAATTTTAGATTTACCGATTAATTTTGCCAATACAAATGTACATATTCAAAGAATGGAGAAAGAATGGCGTAATTGGAATGATTCTGGGCTAAAACGGTTTTCTCCAAATTTGGCGCCATTTTTAAAGCAGCCAGCAGAACTGAAGCAAGTTGTTACACAGAATGTGTACAATAACTTTGTGAATTTGCTCAATGGTAAATATACACTGCGAGATTTAGCGGTGAAAATGCGGCAGGGAGTTTTGCAAATCGCTTGTTCGCTGTTGCCTTATATAGACAATGGCTATGTGCAATTAGTAGAAGTAGCAGATTATGCTTTACCAGGAGTTGAAATTCCAACTAGAACAAGTAACGTCCAACCTCAAATTGCCAATAGTCCTTTAATTGCCTGCATTGACGACAGTCCACAAGTTTGTCAAATGCTAGAAAGTATTATCACTTCAAACCGGATGAGGTTCGTCAAAATTCCAGATGCTGTTCAAGCGCTACCATTGCTATTAGAGCATAAACCAGACTTTATTTTTCTAGATTTAGTTATGCCCGTTGTCAATGGGTATGAACTTTGTACACAAATTAGACGTATTTCCCATTTTGCCAATACGCCTATCGTTATCTTAACTGGTAGTGATGGTTTAGTAGACAGAATGCGTGCCAAGTTAGTTGGGTCTACTGATTTCATGTCTAAACCTGTTGTCGCTGAGAAAGTTTTAACTACAGTCCGTAAATATTTACACTCAGTATTAATGAGTGCTGAGTAATGAGTCTTAAATACCTACTCAGCACTCAGCACTTTTGACTGATTTTGTCACAAGTTTGTCACATGTAGTTTCGTATATTAAATACATGGGTGATGTGAACAGAACTTCCAGGTAGCATCAACCACTACAGCACAATTAAGAGCTGAAAAACCAAACTAGATTATCTATCGTCTCGTTTTATCACCCGAAACCCTCAAGGTTTTGGGTTTTTACTATTCAATACACAGTTCGTATGCCTGTGCTACTTATTCAAAAAGCTTTTAGAATATACTAATCACTTGCGAGCAACAATAAAATATGCAAGAAGATATAGATATTGTGAGTAATGCAAAGCTGCTGGAGTTAGTTCACCTTCAAAGCAACACCTCGTTCGAGTTGCCTCTTCAAGATGTGATACGTATCGGTAAGCCAAACGACCTAATTATACCAGAAGTAAATGTATCCGGCTTGCCAGATACAGATATTGTGTCGCGTCAACACGCAGAAATTCACAGAAGTGAAGATAGTTATTACATCGTTGATAATGGTAGTGTCAACGGTACGTATCTTAATGATGAGCTTTTAGAACCGTTACGGCGTTATTTGCTCAAGCCAGGTGATATAATTTCGCTGGGAAAGGAAAATAAAGTTGCTTTTATTTTACAGCACAAGCTACAGGCGCCTTCTTCAACTTATTTACCAGCATCTCGGACAGTGTTTCAACCAGAAGCTAAAAAACTAGTACAACAAAATCAGACAACCCAAATCGATAAAACGAGTAAATTCATTGGGTTAGCGTTGATGGTTGCATCTGTTATAGTTTTCGCAGCTAATACTCAAGTGGGATTTTTTGTTCGTATTCCTGGCGTGTTATTATGTATTTCTGGTGCTGTCTTCCTACTTCAGCGACGATTTAACCGTAACTTTGGATGGATTTTGATTGCATTGGGTATTGGTATAATACTGTTTACAGGTAATTTGTTTGCATCAGTTAATTTATTAGCAATTCTTTGTGCAGCAGCATTATTTGTTGTTGGATATTTGCTGATGACCACTGGTAAAGTATTTGGTTATGAAATAGACACATTACTAAAAAGAAAATTTTTTAAGAAATAATTATAAATGACGAGTAAAATATTTCAAGAACCAAACTATAACCACATTCATATACCTGGCTCAATTCAACCACATGGAGTTTTAATCGCACTTTCGTTGTCGCTCTCAATTTTACAGGTTAGTGAGAACGTTGAAGAGTACTTAAATGTAAAACCAGAAAACTTACTGAACCAACCATTATCTACTTTATTAGGCGCCGAATATATTCAAGCGCTTCAAGATTTACTTACATCAACATCACAGACACCAACTAGCTTTAACTTTTTAAAAGTAATACTGAATACAGCAAACGGCGAAAAATATTTTGATGCGACTATTCATAAAAGTGAATCAACTATCATTCTGGAATTAGAACCAACATTTACAAAAACCGAAATGAGTTTTTTGAATTTCCGTTCTTTGATAGGTGATGCTGTATCACAAATCCAGCAAACATCTAAATTAAGTGATTTTTTAAACTTAGTTGTTTCAAAGTTACGAAATCTTACCCAATTTGAACGGGTAATGACATACAAATTTGATGAGTCTGGTGCTGGTTCAGTCGTAGCTGAAGCAAAACATCAAGAATTAATATCATATTTAGGACTGCATTATCCTGAAAGCGATATACCCGAAACTGCACGAAGATTATACAAACGCTGTTCGTTACGCTATATCCCAAATCTTAATGCACAGCAAAGTAATTTGATTCCACGCGATAACCCCCACACCTCACAACCTCTTGATTTATCAAATGCAATATTACGCAGCATTGATAATTGTTGTATTGAATATCATCAAAATATGGGTGTAAGCGCGCTTTTTGTAATTCCACTTATTTATGACCAAAAGCTTTGGGGATTAATTACATGTCACAATTCAAATCCCAAATATTTGACTTCAGAAGTTAGAACAGCTTGTGCATTTCTCGGACAAATTGTTTCACTTGAATTAGGTAACAAAATTGTTACCGAAGAATTCGATTATAAAAATAAGCTAAAGTTATTACAATCACAATTTATTGCGACTATATCGAGTGCTGATAATTTTATTGACGCATTAATTCACCCTCAACTTCGTTTGCTTGATGTTGTTAGTGCCAACGGTTGTGCAGTTTGTTTTGATGATGAAATTACTTTAATTGGCGCCACACCGAGTCTGGAAGAGGTTCAGAAACTGATTGAGTGGTGTCAAAATACAATTGATGAAGATTTATTTTCGACTGACTCGCTTCCCAAAATTTATCCAGATGCTGAAGCTTTTAAAGATTTTGCCAGTGGCTTGCTTGTACTACGAATTTCTCGTATTCGTCGCTATTATATCCTTTGGTTTCGACCTGAAGTTATACAAACTGTAAACTGGGCAGGCGCCCCAAATGCTTTATATGAATTTACTGCTGATGGTAGTTTAAAACTATCGCCACGTAAATCGTTTGAAGTATGGAAAGGAATAGTGCGTTTAACTTCGCTGCCTTGGATGCAATGTGAGCTTGATAGTGCCATCGACTTAAGGAATGCGATGGTTGGAATTGTTTTAAACAAGACAGATGAATTGGCAAAAATAAATTTAGAACTTCAGCGCAGTAACCAAGAACTCGACTCGTTTGCTTATGTAGCTTCTCATGACCTTAAAGAACCATTAAGAGGTATTCATAATTACTCTAATATTCTCATTGAAGATTATGCTCATTTATTTGATGCAGAAGGATTAGATTATTTAAACACTTTAGTTACATTAACTCAACGCATGGATACGCTAATTGATGTGTTGCTGCGGTTATCTCAGTTAGGTCAAGCCGAATTAAGAAAACAATTTATTGATTTGAATGATTTGCTTAATAATATTATAGAGATGTTTCGTGCCAGTCGTACAAAAGATAATTTTGAGATTCGTATACTCCAACATCTTCCTGTCATAGAATGCGACCCAATTTTAATCAACGAGTTATTTACTAACTTGATTAGTAATGCCTTTAAATATAACGAGCAGCCACACAAATGGGTTGAGATTGGTTATCTTGAGGGGCAAATTCACAAAAACGATACGCTATCTCCTGTGTTCTATGTTCGAGATAATGGTATTGGTATTCAACCCCATCACCAAGAGATTATTTTCCGTTTATTTAAGCGTCTTCATCCTAGAGAAAAGTATGGGGGTGGTACTGGCGCCGGTTTAGCAATCGCCAAAAAAATCGTGCAGCGCCACGGTGGCAAAATTTGGGTAGAATCTACTTATGGTCACGGTTCGACATTTTTGTTTATATTATAAAATGAATAATATTTCTTTAAAAAAGTTTATTTACATTTATAACTCATGATAGATGCAGTTCAAGAACCCTTGCTTGTCGTAGAAGACAGCAACGAAGACTTTAGAATGTTGCAACGCTTGATGCAGCGTTTTGAAGTCAAAAATCCAATATATCGCTGTAGCGATGGAGATGAGGTATTGAACTATCTTTACCACAAGGGTGCTTATGATAACCCAAGAAAGGCGCCAAGACCGTCGGTTATTCTCTTAGACTTGAATTTACCTGGGGTCGATGGACGTTATGTTCTTGAACGAATTAAGCAGGATATAACGTTTAGAGAAATTCCCATAGTTGTATTTACCACATCATCTAACCCCGAAGATATTGAATTATGCTACCAAAAAGGCGCCAATGGTTATTTAATCAAACCTATGGATTACAAAGAGCTTCACAACATTATGCGCGCGTTTGTCAACTACTGGTTGGAGGCTAATGTGGCGCCAATGATAAAATACTAAAAAGCTAATGAATATTAAGAATTGATAAGTAATCACTATTATATAGATAATATACGTATATTTTCTTTATAATTTATTTAGATTTGTTTCAAAATAGTGCAATCTATAAAAAATTTTGGGAGATAGATGTCTCCTTGTTACTGGTATGACAGATAATAGGACGCTTCTAATCGTTGACGATTGTACGGAAGACCGAAAAGTATATCGCCGATACCTTTTAAAAGACCCCCACTTTAACTATGAGATTGTGGAGGCAGATTCTGCGGAAACTGGTTTGACGCTATGGCAGCAGATGCAGTTCGATGTTGTTCTGCTTGATTTCTGTTTGCCAGAAATGAGCGGATTTGAGTTTTTTCAACTTCTTGCCTCTCAAACAGTTAATAATAGGCCTTGCGTAATTATGCTGACTGGTCATGGGGACGAAGTGTTAGCAGTGCAGGCAATGAAGCTTGGCGTACAAGATTATTTAGTCAAAAACAATTTAAAATCGGATGTATTGCAGTTAGCGGTTAGAAATGCAATTAAGCAATCGCACCTGCAAGCACAGTTAAATAAAACTCTTGAACGGCAGCGCTTGATAGCAACAACAGCGCTAAGAATTCGTAAATCACTTGACTTAAAACAAATTTTGTCTACGGCAGTTGCAGAGGTACAGCAGTTACTTCGCTGTAGTGTAGCAGTATATCAGTTCGCCCCAGATTTCTCAGTAGATAATATTACGAATTTGATTGCAGCATCTAGGGAATCTACAATATCCCACGCTGAATTATTTGGCAGTTGTTACCAAGTTGATACCCAAAATAACCATCATCATTGGCAATGTCGGGGTGCAATTAGCAATATTTATGCTGCAGGGATGAAACATCCATATGATTTAGTACAAAAAAACGGTAAAACACAAGCGAATTTAGTAATCCCCATAAATTTAAGTCACGATAGTAAGCTATGGGGTTTGTTAGTTGCTCATCACCATGAAGAAGAAAGACTTTGGCAACCGGATGAGGTGGAAATTCTCAGCGAAGTTTCGGTGCAGTTAGCAATTGCAATTCAACAAGCTGAATTACTAGCTCAAACTCAGGCATCACTTATAAAAGAAAAGCAGTTGAATAACTTTAAATCACAGTTTATTACTACAGTTTCTCATGAATATCGAACGCCTTTAGCTTCAGTTTTGGCAGCTGCTTCGACACTTCATAAACATGGTGACAAGTTAGATATATTAAAGCAACAGCGTTTTTTGGAAATGATTGAGCAGAAAGCTCGACATTTGTCAAAACTCGTTGATGACATGCTGCTAGTTAACCAAATTGAACTCGATAAAACCAAGTTTAAACCGGCGCCGCTCGACTTGATGCATTTTTTTTCCGATTTGATGGAACAGCAGCGTTTAGTGGTAACTGATGCTCACGAGTTAATTTTTAAAGTTACTGGTAATGCTCATTTGTTTTGGGGAGACAAAGGACTATTAAGACAAATATTTACAAATTTAGTATCAAATGCGATTAAATATTCTCCCGATGGGGGAAATATTGAGTTTCATTTGATAGATAAAGAAACCGAAATAATATTTCATGTTAAAGATGAAGGTATTGGCATTCCTCCTAGAGAGCTAGATAACTTGTTCCAATCGTTTAGCCGTGCTAGTAACGTCGATACAATTCCAGGTACAGGTATAGGATTATTTATTGCTAAAGCTTGTGTTGAATTGCATGAGGGCAGTATTACCCTTGACAGTCATGTCGAACAAGGTACTGTGGTTACTGTTTGTCTGCCGAAACGTCGAAATTAATAGTAGAGACGTTACATGTAACGTCTCTACAGCACATTACATTATATTATTTATATTATTTTTGGATTTCTTCTCGCAGTTGCTCTAAATCAACATAACTATCAGCGACATCAATTAAACTTTCGCTTGTCATAGAACTTAAACTTACTACTTCTACCTGTACACCTTGGTATGCAACAGCGTTGACTGCATAAGCTAAATCACCATCACCACTTAACAAAATTAAGGTGTCGCAATATCTAGCTAATGTCAGCATATCTACTGTGATTTCTACGTCCATGTTGGCTTTTTTAGAGCCATCAGGAAGATACACTAATTCCTTTGTGAATACACGATACCCGTTCCGGCGCATCCATAATAAAAACCCTTGCTGCTTCTCGTTGCCATTATCAACTGGGGTGTAAAAATAAGCACGTAAAAGTTGACGCTGTTTAACTAGACAACGCAGAAGCTTAGTATAGTCAATTTCTAAATTGAGGTGCATTGCCGCGTAAAACAGGTTTGCCCCATCTATAAATATTGCTACCTTTTCTTCACTTGCCGAACCGCTTGACCTTGACATACGACGCTCGCGTCTTAATACTGCTGGAAAATTCTCAGCATTATTCAGTCCAATAATTCCAGGCATAATCGAATCTTCCATAGCCGATGCTGCGCGAACTTTTGGGAAACCAACTTCATGCTTTATATTACTTGTAATCTCTGCATGACTCTCAATTTTTGATTCAATCTCTGAATAAGGCGCCAAATGCTCATGCGCGGTTGACTCTACTTTTAATGGTAACTTTTTATTATTCCGAGGTTGTGGAAGCAACTGCATAATATTGATTGACGCTCCTAAGCGTATATTTTTTCACTATGAGCAAACGGCAATGGTGTAACTATAGCAGTTACAAGCAGCCTTCGCTCCAATTGACAAAGCAGGCGCCAAAACTACCTAGTCAATCGAACTTACGCTACAACATACACATTGATTAACATAACGTGATAATTTTATATTTTCTTTATTTTTGACTATTTTTTCGCAAAATCACTGTAACTGTCGCAAAAAACACAAAAATTTTAATTCTTTTTTTACATAAAAATCTCTTCTTTTTCTTTACAACCATAATGAATCAAGTTACATGCTTGATAATATCATGTTACATGCATTTCTACCATATGAATGTCATAAAATAATATTTATTAATAATTTTTTAATATAAACCCTTATATAAGGTATATACTACTCTTGCATAGTATAAATAGTTACTTTTGTTTTGTAGTTA
Source organism: Dulcicalothrix desertica PCC 7102 (assembly GCF_003991905.1). Classification (GTDB taxonomy): domain Bacteria; phylum Cyanobacteriota; class Cyanobacteriia; order Cyanobacteriales; family Nostocaceae; genus Dulcicalothrix; species Dulcicalothrix desertica. The sequence continues at coordinate 118,779 of NZ_RSCL01000008.1, forward strand.
GGTAAATTGTTTACGTTTATATTGCTTGCAATATTAAAACTTATTCAAGATAGCATTTATTTTGGATATGGACATCTGCTAGATGATGATGTAATCCAAAAATATATATATGCGATTTAGCCTAGCAGTAGGCTGCTAGACTAAATTGTTGTTGATTAATGACAATCAACTTGAGTTGGCTATATTCCGGTTAGCCCTAAAAATCTAAATATTTTGGTGTGAACTAATTTGTAGCGGTATTGATGCAGTTTCGTTAACTCAACTCGTGTTGTAGTGAAGTGCAATATATTTGCGAGTAATACGCACTTTGATATATTGTCGGTGCCATTCCAACATTATGTGTTCATAAGGTTAACAAATCACACACTGCTCAAAATATTGTATCGAGCTATTGCGTAAGTAACTTATGTGTTAATTATTTTATTGTTTTAACGTAGCTAGTATTAACAGTGTTAATTTTAACATGCTACTATATTTTTAGCGTGCATCTAATGCTACAACACGATCTAAACCTTGTAAGTATATAAGATGTTGTAAATTAGACAGAATGAAAGGTACTGACTAAGTACTCTGTAAAACTTCGGCGCCCACTACCACGATGAGGAAATGGTTGTGGTTGCTTGGGTCTCGCTTTTGATGAAGCTCTTGAAGCTATTGTGACTGGAGTAACAGACTCAGAGTGCAAGTTGTTTTGGCACTCTAACGATAGAGACCCGAAGAAAAATGTTGTGACCAAAAGTGAGATGACAGTACGCATAGCAGATGTTTATTTTAGAACTCTCCATCCACTAGTACTTAGTTTTATTTAGTGCATCCGGATGATTCAAAAAAAGTATTGTTTTTTACTCCGACAAAAAAGTTGTTATTTTTCTATATGTTCTACTAGTAACCAGTTACCTGCTGAGTTATAACGACCCTGAAGCTGAAGTTGCTCACCGTTTACAAGCTTTTCAAGTGTCGAATCAATATGTGGATGTAAAGTTACCAGCTGCCAAGTTTGTCCTTCGTATTCAGATGGGGTTAAAACGGTAAATGCGTAATCTTGCTGACCATAAAAATGAAAAGTTCCAACACATGAAATATTTATACGTGAGTTTACTGAATTTTTATGTAAGTCTAAATACTGGGATATATTAAGATTGGGACAAATACCAGTGGTTGGATAAGCTGTATGATTGACTGTATAATATTTTTGCCATTTTAACCATTCAGAATGTTCAAGGGTTAAGTTAAAAAATGGCACAATTAAAGCAGGTAAATGTGAATTTTCGATTAAGGCATCTTGCAATTTTTCTACGTGTAAATGCTGTGGCAATTGATTATATTCAATACATAATGCTGCTGCCATACCTACAGCTTGACCAATATTCATAACAACAGGTTGGAGCCGAGTGGCGCCCGAAGCAATATGAGATACTGATATATTTTTTTCACAGGCAAAAAAACCATCGATGTATTCACTTACCAAACAACGATAAGGAATAGTGAAGGGTGTCCCTGTCCAACGTCCACCCCAGCGAATCGATTTAGGTTGTAAAGCAAACTCTATACCAGGATAATGATGGTCATTAGCGTAGTTACCTATGGCAATTGCATCTTTATGTAACGGTGCTGCATTACCACCATTCCCCGGTAATATATCTTGTTCACGCACCGTCGTTATACCAATTAAACGGCGACTCTCGCGATAGTAAGGATGTAATGCGAAACTTGTAAGTGCTGAGTGCTGAGTGCTGAGTGCTGAGTGCTGAGTGTTGAGTTGGGGAAAAATATTTGGCGCTAATCCGTAACGGCGCCCTAGTTGTGATTGAATAAAATGGGCAAAATTTTGACTATGCCAAAAACATTCCTGTAAAAATTCTTGTCGTTTTGCTTCTGATTCAATTAATCTGCCTGCTCCTACACCCCAATCATTACCTTGCTGGGGCCAATTAATCATAAATCGATTTCCTGGCAGGCGCCCATAATTCATAAATTTCTCGGCACCATAATTATCCCAGGCACCAATAAATAACGATTCATCATAATTGGGTGCTTGTGGTATTTCTGGAGCAGAATCACCAAAATCTTGCATGACTACTACCCAAGTAGGCGCCTGTACAGGATATTTTTTAGTGAGAGAATTATATTCAGTAGGGGCACTTATCTCACCAAACTCTGATTGAAGTTCCCAACCCCAACGATGTGGTATTTCTCCTAAAGCTAATAAATCACCAAGTTCAGTACCATCGATGGTTATTTTGGCATGAACAGTAAATGAAGCAAATTTCACACCTGTAACGCAGTTACCTTGACGCAGTACCTCTAAAGGTACATATCCAGAAATCCATTGTAAATTTGGTAATGCATTCACCCAGTCAGCAAATATCTGGGCGCCAATGCGTGGTTCATAACTAAAAAAGCTAACCCAACTATTGTCTAATCCTCCAGGTTGCCGAGAGCGCAACTCAATTAAAAACTCACCCCATAAACCCGTTTGAAATGCTGCAAGCTCGTTACCATCAGGCGCCGTAACTCCTGCACTAGTTAGCATACCCCCCAGCCAAGCAAATTCACTTACTAATATTACTTTGGCGCCTCGTCTCGCTGCTTGAATAGCTGCTGCAGTTCCCCCTGTTCCACCACCAACGACTAATACATCTGTTGTATATATTTGATTACTCATTTTGACTCATACCTAAAATAATTGAGTCTTATTCTGGCACACAGGCAACGTTAAATTCGTCTTTGTAAATGTCATAACATCGGCATTTTGTAAAAGTGCTGATATAAAGATTACAGACAAGTTCTTATTAGAGGAGATGAACGGTGAAAACAGCACTTATTAAAACACTTATAGCATCGGTTGGTTTTGTGACTTTATTCTCGCCCTTGCGCGCGTCGGCACAACTTATACCTCAACCTTGGGTTTCTGTTGGTAGTAATGAAGGTGATGTTACTTACTCGGTTGGCGCCCGTGCTTTAGACTTAGGCGCCGAACTCGGTTTTGGACCCGATGGTTCTACTGGTGTGGATGTTTTGAAGTTCTTATCTTTGCCATTTGTATCACCTTATGTTGGGTTAGGATACTATTCTGAAGATAAAGGTGTTGCATTTTCTGGTGGAGTTCAAGTTCGCGCAAGTGATAATTTTTTTGTAGGAGGCGGTTACAATTCTGTGCGTGGCTTTAACGGACAGTTAGGAATTAGCTTCTAATTTGATATAATAATAATCCCCCTAAAAGTAATTAAAACTATTTTCAGGTTCGCCAATTGGCGAACTTGAATTGTCAGCTTTCGGTGAATAAGTATTTAAAGTTGTAAAAATTACATACAATACGTGATTGTAAGGGCATTTAAAATCTTTGAAAGTTATCTTTACAGTAAATTTACATAAAGAAATGGTAGAAATGATGTGAATTGAAATAAGTAACGTAGATATAATGTTTTTGGAGTATCTCTAGCATCTTATAAAATTAAGTGGGTATCTATTCAGCAAGCTACTTGTCTTTATAGGCAATAGTGGGTAAAGTTTGTATGGTCAATACGACCAATTCAAAAATACTTTAGTTTGTAATGGGTTAAAATATATGTAGTGAGTGGACTGTAGAGATTTTGGTATAAATCTTGTAGGTAGGGAAATAATCCCGTATTGGGCGCCCTGCAAATATAAGTGAAGTTCCAATAAAGTTTATATAACTGGTGTTATTCCAGATTTACAGCAGCAATGAGTGAAGAAAAAGTAAAAGCTAGAACACGAAAAATCACTATTAGTTTAAGAAACTAAAATGGAAACTCCTTATGGAGCAAGGATTAAGAGTATTAATTCAGTTGGTGCTTGAATTTGCACCCGTAGTAGCAAATTTGGTACAAAAAAGGAACGAAGCAAGTTCAATGCTTGCGAAACTTCAACCACCGAATGAAGTTAAAGAGTTTCTTGAAGTTATAAATAATTCGGTTGTAGAGAGTAATACATCGGAATTAGCACAAGTTGAGTATCAACGGGAAAAGACAATTCAGCAGCAACTAGCTGTACATAACCGTCAAACTCAGTTGTATATAGCAAAGTACGAACGAGAAACTACACTAAAGTTACCTGAAGTCAATCGTATACTAGATAGTTGGCCTCTGCGGTTATATCCATCGCAAATTTTGGAGTCTCATAAAGATAATACAGTTAGGACTCCGCTAAAAATATTTGTGGCGCCACCCAAAATTCTATTTGATAAGTTTGATACTCGTGAAGGAGATATTTCTGAGATTGAACCGATGTTAGCAGAGGGTTTGCGTGATTTTCTGAATTGCTATTACTCGCTGCATAACCCAGTTCGTCCAACTGAATTTTTAGCAGGTGCCTGGTATAGTAAAAGGTTTCATAGCGAATCGAGCATTAAAGCTTTGTTTGGAATGTTGAAATCGGAGCCGATACTTATATTAGAATCGGAAACTGACGGAGATTATATTAATTTTCGTATTGGCTATTGGGGTTTAGGTCAAGACAACTATTATTACAAAACTATTTCAAGAATATCTTACAGAGATATTGTTTATCAGTCGGCAAAAAACCGCGCCCTACAGTGGAGGCAAATCCGCGATGAATTAATACTTCTGGGGGAAGACATAGACGAAATAAATCAAATGGGAGGAGATAACGTCTATAATTTAGACCTTTTAGAGCGCGAAAAAAAATGGAAAGACAAGGGAGTTGATACTAGTAAAATTGAACTAAAGTATCGAGTTAATCGCCAAGATTTTGAAAAGTTGTGTCAGGTATTAACTAATTGTCACTGTTTGGTTGCTAGCTGGATATCTGATGTATATCACTTAATTCATCACGATGTTTCGCCCCTATTACCCGAATTATTACCTTCTTTAGTAGAAGATGGTATTGATTTTCAATCAGTAGGCGCCATTGCCGAAGGATACAAACAAGTTTATCAGGCATTGGAAAATGAACGAGGGCATTGGGTTCCCGAATTAGCATTACAATTGGCGAATAGTTTATCGGGCTTAAATGACCCAACTTGGGCAAGCGAACAAGTAAGTTATTCACTCGAAGCTTGGTTACAACTCCATCAAATTTCCCCGAAAGAGACTAGTAATCCGCTAACCGCAATGTTAAACGCAGTACGAATTGAAGATGAAAAATATATTAGTAATCTCAAAATTTATTTTACTGCGATTGGAGATTTGCCCAATCTTAACTTAGTGGAGGAAATGCTTTCGGCAATTAATGACTTAAAAAAGCTGCGTTCCTCTGAATATGCATACGTCGTCAATACTCTTACTGGACACGCTGAAAAAGTTACATCCGTCGTTGTTAGTCCTGATGGTGAAACAATTGTGAGTGGATGTGCTGACAAAACGGTGAAAGTGTGGAACCTTCACACCGGCAAAGTCATCCGTACTATTTCAGGACATTCAGGGGAAATATCTTCAGTCGCTGTAAGTCCAGATGGCGCCTTTTTAGCAGTAGGGATTAGTGATACACCTCGTAGTAATGTTAAAGTTTGGCACCTTCAAACAGGCAAATTAATTCATACACTGCTTGGACACAACAAACCCGTTAACGTCGTAAGCATTAGTCCCGACGGTCAAATACTTGCTAGTGGCAGTAATAAAATCAAAATTTGGAACTTGCAAAAAGGAGATAGAGTTTGCACGCTTTGGCATTCATCCGCAGTTAACGCGACTGCTATTACTTCCGATGGCACAATTTTAGTTAGTGGTACCAGCGACAACAAAATAAAACTTTGGAATCCTCAAACAGGTGAACCACTGCGTACCTTTATGGGACATTCGGGAGAAGTTAAAGCTTTAGCACTGCATCCAAACGGACAAATCTTAGTTAGCGGTAGTACAGACTGCACCATTAAAGTATGGGATTTAAACTCTGGTAAGATATTACACAATTTAATCGAACATACTAGCGAAGTAAGAAGTCTTGCTATTAGCCGCGATGGCAAATTAATTATAAGTGGAAGCAGTGATAAAACTATTAAAATTTGGCACTTACCATCGGGTGAACTACTGCAAACTCTTACCGGACATTTGGGCGCCGTTAACTCTATCGCAATTACTCCTGATGACCGCTTTATAGTTAGTGGCTGTTCAGACAAAACCATCAAAATTTGGCAATTAACCGAAGATTCTTAATTAACTGTCTGCTCACTACCTGACCGGAATGCACCTTATGTAGGGCCCACCCTACGTAACAATTAAAATTTTATTCTTTTTTTAGAAAGTATATCTAAATTCCGTAGCCTATATAGCAATATTCATAATCTATCAAAAGGTATAGTAAGAAAGAATTCAAAGTAAAAGATAAGAAAGCAAAAAGCTTGACCAAGCTGTATAATTTTTATCAATGAAATCAATTCAACCGACAATTAAATACATTACAAGCGTCGGTAAGTTTAAAATTATCACACTGTATGTGCCAATTAGTTGTAGTCAAAATTTTTACCAAGAAAAAGGTAGATGAATCCCTGGTATTGAATGTTAGAGTCTCTTATTAGTTATATAGTCTACCACAACTAATTCAAATTACTATAACAGTAGAATAATTAGAAATTTTTGATATTGGCTCTTGAGTCTTAACTAAAATAGCCCACCGGAAACTACTTGATTTCGGTGGGCTTTATTAATGGATACTAGGATAGGCGCCTGCCTACTAAATATCTAACGTGCAGAGAGTTGTTGCTCGATTTGAAGTAACGCTTCGATACGTTTTTCGGTTGTGGGGTGAGTTCTGAACAAATTAGCCAAAGACCCGCCTGAAAATGGGTTGATAATTAATAATGGTTCAAATGCAGGATTTGCTGAGTCCATAGGCATTTGTTTTGCTGTCGCTTCTAAACGTTGCAACGCGCGGGCAAGGGCGCGAGGATTACCTGTAATACGCGCGGCGCCAGCATCAGCGGCAAACTCACGAGTGCGAGAAATAGCCATTTGAATAACGGTGGCACTTAGAGGTGCCAATATCATTGTTAATAACACACCGACAAAATTGCCCCCACGGTTTTCGTCGTCACGGGAACCACCACCGAACCAAAACAGGTTTTGCGCTAAAAAAGAAATGGCGCCAGCAACGGTAGCAGCAACAGCTTGTGTTAAAGTGTCGCGGTTAGAAATATGAGTAAGTTCGTGTGCAATAACAGCTTCGAGTTCATCTTCGGGTAAAATGCTCATAATACCTTCAGTGACAGCAACTGCCGCATGTTCAGGGTCGCGGCCTGTAGCAAAAGCATTCGCACCTGCACCAGGAACGATACATACTCTTGGCATTGGTAGACCCGCACGTTGGGATAATTTTTGCACCATCCGATAAAGTCTAGGCGCCTGCGCTTCGTTTACTTCTTGGGCGCCGTACACAGCCAAAGCAATTCTATCTGACTGGTACCAAGAAAATAAATTAGTAGCTGCTGCTAAACCAATACCGATAACTAGACCACCAGTTCCACCAATAAAGTAATAGCTAATTGCAATCAAAAGACCACTGAGCGCAGCAAGCAAACCTAGAGTTTTGAATTGATTTCCCATATTATTATATTCTCCTGAACACTGCTATATAATTACTTAAGCTTTATAGCTAGCAGCACAATTTTAGCCACATCATCATTGTATCAACTCAAACATGAACTCTTCAGGTAGAAATTACGTTCTAGTTTAGTACGGTTTTCCGTCTTCTTCACTCAGAATGATTTAAGATGTATATGAGATTAATATTCAGTTATACACCGAGGCAGGATATTATGATGAAATTACCGATACCAGATTTTAGAGAAAGACAAATGGGGCAAGTAATAGTTACTTTAAGCATAACTAACCATGTTGATCAAATCTTAGCTGAACGTGGTTTTATTTCCGCAGAGGAAGTTCGTTCGTTGACTTTAACAAATGTTTTAGTTGATACAGGCGCCACATTACTATGTCTACCTCCATCTGTGATTACTCAATTAGGTTTAATTCAAGCAGGAGAAGCAAGCGTACAAACAAGTGCTGGAATCACGCAAGAGCGAATATTTAAAGACGTTGATTTATGTATTGAAGAGCGTAAAGGTATTTTCGACTGCTTAGAACTTACCGAAGTACCTTATGCTTTATTAGGTGTAATACCAATGCAACGTTTAGGACTTGAGCCAGATTTACAAAACCATAAATTACGATTATTACCAATGAATTCTGAGCAGAGTTATCTTACAGCTTTATAAATTAATAAATGCAAAATGACTAAGAAATAAGAAACGCAATAGCAGTAAGTTTAGGCGCCATAGCAGGTGCTTTAACTCGTTACTACTTGTCATTATGGTTTGTACAAAAATTTGGCGCCAGTTTTCCCTATGGCACATTTTTTATAAATATCACAGGTTGTTTAATTATGGGATTCTTTGCTACTTTAGCACTCGAAAGAATTCCAACTATACCTCCAGAAATACGTTTACTCGTAGCAGTCGGTTTTTTAGGTTCATATACCACATTTTCGACTTACGGACTAGACACTATTAATGTATTGCGTACAGGTAACTTACTGCGTGCGGCTTTTTACTGGGCAGGTAGCGCTATACTTGGAGTTATTGGTGTTCAATTAGGTGTGATTATCGCGCGCGCGTTGTGGAAATAATTTGATTTAAAATTAATTTTTATTATTTAAAAATTCACAAATGAAATTACTGTGATTTGAACCACCGCGCGACCAAAATTTTGAATAATAGCTTGACCAACTGTGTTCTATTCTGCTAGTAACTTCGTTATTTAAAAGAGCCGAAATAACAGAAGCGTCCAAAGCATAACTACTCAACTAGATTTTATTGGCGCCGTTTTTCTATAAGTTCATTACTAAGCGACTGCCCTTCGGGAATATATCGCCGTACAATTTCTTGCGCTCGTTTCACTACTTGTTCTAGCGTTTCTGGTGTTGGTTTAGTGTTAGTTTGGCTCATAGAATTAGTGAAATTCAGTTCTTAGTCAAATATTTGTGAGCTATACCGCTATTGTATGTAATAATCTTATACTATTTTATAGCATAGTATATTTGACATTAACTTAAGTTTGTCTTGTGGAACGGGCATCCTTGCCCCTCCTATGATGTTAAGAACAGGTTAAAATGCTTGTTCCACAAGATTGATTCCATATTATATTTAAGTTTAAATTTGCATCACATAGTGAGTGGAGAAAAAATGGGGGAAGTTAGAGTGACGGTAAAATTAATAAATGCGACTGATGAAAAATTAATCAATCGTGGACTACTAAACCCCAATTTACTGCGTGTTTATGAAACACAAGCGTTGGTAGACACTGGAGCAACACATGCTGTCATACCTATGAATATAGTACAACTACTTGGGTTAAAAATTAGCGGTCAGCAAATAGCCGAATTTGCTGACTCTAGACAAGAAGTAGTAGGATTGACGAGTTCTGTAATTATCCAGATAGAAGGACTGGACACAATACAAACTGCATTAGTTACTGGTTCGGAGGTGCTAATTGGTCAAACAGTCTTAGAAGATTTAAATTTACTTGTAGATTGTAGAGGTGAACGTTTAACTCTAAATTCAAAAACATCATAAAATTAAAGTATTGCATAAAAGCAACATAACGAACTTGGCTTAAAAAAGACATTAACTATTTAATAGGTGGTAAAGATAATGCTTGATTTTAATCGTTCACGGCGCTTGATAAGCGAGAATGATACAGAAATAAAAGTTCAGGTAAAACTAATAAACGAAATAGATGAAGAATTAGTTTCTCGTGGACTACTCAATTCAGACCAAGTACATATCTTAGAAACAGAGGCTTTGGTAGATGCAAGCTCTATACGTACAGTACTACCAACAAAGATTGCGGAAAAACTGGGTTTAGATATTCGGCGTTATGAAACAGTTAGCTACGCGGATGGTAGAGAGGAAACAGTAGGATTAAGCGACCCAATAATTATCCAAGTACAAGGACGTGAGACAAGAGGAGGTGCTGTAGTTACTCAGGGTTCGGAGGTGATAATTGGTCTTATTGCTTTAGAAACATTAGATTTCGTTGTTGATTATGAAAATAGATGTTTAATTCCAAATCCAAAGCATCCTGATTATCCGGTGTTTCGTATTTGACAATACAATTTTTAGGATAAGAGCTAGATTTAAAAAATAGTGTAAAGAACAGGCAAGGATGCCTGTTCCACAAGAGAGAATTTTTAGTTTACAGTCTCTACACAGTAGGGTGGGCACTGCCCACTGCCCGCTGCCCACCTTACTAAGATTTGGTGATTTCAAAGCCTAAAATATGACGAGGTGAGTTTGTCTGCTCAGGTTCAGGAAAACTATTAGCTGCATAGGAGTTAATACCGTAAGTGTTAACAGATAATGTTTTACCATCGGCGCCAATATCAAGCGTTACATAATTAAATGTATCTGGGCTGAAAAAATCTATTGGTTCGCGGTGTTGATCTGCTTGTGGGTCGCCTTCGCGGTATACTTTTTGCAGTCCTGGAAATTTTGGGTCTAAACCAATAGGGTTAATACCTTTGGCTTTTTGTAAAGTTACAAGACCATCGGTTAAAAATTGAATTGTGTCAAAGTCGTGTTTGGTAAATTTATCTGGGCCACCGGCGCCTATTGGCCCTGCGACAATGGTAAAAGCGTTTTGACTGACTGTACGAGTTTCAGGATTGTTAAAGTCTGTTAAGTACGTTAAATCGTTGATGCGGTTTTGGTGGTCGTCTGTTGAGAGAAAAACTACGTTCTCTATTTTGTTATCGTCGATAAACTTGAGTATTTGATTACGTTCAGCCCGATAATTACCGTACCAAGATTTACCACTATCATTGCCTATTTGGTCAATTGGAGATGAAATAGCAACTATTTTCCAGGGTATACGTTTTTTCTGGGCATCCAAAAGTGTTTGCTTAAACCAGTTTAATTGAGTTTTACCTAACATGGTACGGTTTGGATTATCCGCACGGGCGCCAATATCATCTGCGCTCTTCTCTGTTTTGAGTCGAATATCTCGATAAGAACGGTCATCTAAATTGATAAAAATACTATTTGCACCCCATTGCTGTGCAAAATATAGCTGTTGTGTTTTATCTGTACGAGGGTCGTTTTTGACGGAAATCGTTTTCTCTCGAATTGGTTCATATTCACTATAAGCTTTAACTAAGGTTCTGAAACCCTGAGTTTTATTGATAAATTTATTGGCAGTGTTGACATCATATTGCGAGTTAGCAGCGTCTACACCAAAACCATTAGGAGTTCCCGCAGGCGCCCCACCGTTGATAAATTGTTTATTAGCGAGTTCGTGGTTATCGAGAAGTGTATAATTTCCGTTTGCTGCAAACAGCTTTTGTAAACCTGTAAAACCACCTGCTTTGACAGGTTCTAACTGTTCGCGGTATTTGCGACGATAGTCTAATAATGCTTGAGATGTATTTGTAAACGGGTCAGCGGTTGAAGAGGATATGGCACTTTTGGTTTCGTAAATTGCATCACCCAGCAAAATAAAATAATCTAAATTCAGCTTGTCAAAGTTTTGTGTAGAAGGATATGGGCGCCATTGACCGTCAGCATCTCCACTAAATGCTAAACGTACAGGTACTTTTGCACTATTTAATGGTGCCGTTTTAAAGGTGCCAACTGGACTGATTTTATTTTTGGTTAAAAATCTGTAATAGTAGCGCGTACCACTTTTTAAGCCTTTTATATCTAGTTTGGTAGTATAATCGCGTTTGGGGTCTGTACTAGTTTTAGTCGAAGAAACGATATTGCGAAATTTAGAATCTGTGGCAATTTGAGCAGTTAAGTTAGTTACGATACCTTGGTTTGTAGCAGTATTGAAAGCGCGTGTCCATACAATAATGCTGTTTTGAGTGGCGTCTCCCGATGCTATACCGTTAAAACTGAGGGTTGTTACAGCAAAGCTTGGAGCAACTACGATTAATATAGCGGTAGTTATTAGGGCTAGACTTACTATCGTTAAATGTTTGACTCGAAACACAGTGTTTTAGATTTATTGCTTGACTCGGTAATTATATTGTTCTAAAACGAACAAGCACGATAAATTTAGCTTTTTTTTATAAGGAATATGCTGAAAACCCCTAGGCTTTAGCCAGGGGATGAAAGCTAAAAGAAGGCGTTTACGCCTCACGCTCCATTAACTATTCACGCTGCTGTGCTATATAACGCTTCACGGTTTCAGTACAAATATTGCCAGCAGTACTAACAAAATAACTTGGTGTCCACATTGTTGGAAGCTTAAGTAGTTCAGGAAACTCTTTGCGTAAGTGATGAGATGCTCGTCCTTTGATTCGATTCATCATCAAAGAAGGTTCATCTGTTGGCTTTGCGTTCAAAAACAGGTGTACATGGTCGGGCATAATTTCCATAGCTATAATCTTCCATCTGTTCTCGTTGCAAACCTCACATATGATTTGCTGCAATCTGTCTGCTATTGCTCCTACTAGTACTTTCTTTCTACGTTTAGGTATAAAAACAAAGTGGTAATTTAGCAGTGATACTGCATTGCCTTCATGACGGTATTCGTCTGGGGAAAATTTCGCCATATCTTGTAATTCCATATTGCTTTGTTGTATACTTACACTGTAGATTAAACAATACAGATTCACAACAACCAAGGAGGTGATTAGTAGTGCAAGTGAGATGGAACTTTAAGTTAAAACCAAATAAGACGCATGTCAAAACGATGGAGCGATGGCTTATCACGCTTAGAAAACATCGTAACTATGCGCTACGAGAAAGAGAGCAAGGATATAGTACGAACAATCAGGATGTAGTAGAGGAAATAGTTTACGCATTTGGTAGTTATTGTGACTTAGAAACGCGAGTAGAATATGGTGCATGTTGCCCTTTAACATGTCCTGTTTTGAAGCATGGTGTAGTACCAGAAAAGCTGTCTATTGCGTTCAAAAACACTAAAGAAAAGTTTGATACTAAAACGGGTAAGTTGTTAAAGCCAAGTATTGTTAAATGGGATGACGCAAGCGGTATACAGAAAAAAGTAACCACGGAATTACGTGGTAAGTCACCATACTTTGGAGAAATATATTCTGCTGTATTGCAAGGTAATTTAGAAAGATTGGACGATGCTTACACTAACTTCTTTAAGCACGGACGTGGTTATCCAGGCTATGTGACTCGACTTGATTCGTTTGAATATAAACCAGGTCAAGCCAAGATTGGATTAACTAATAAAAACTACGCTACGGCCTATCTTCCTGGCATTGGTAACGTAAAGTTTCATAATAGTCGTAAAAAAGAGTTCGATACAGTTACAGATGTTAGAAGCGTCACAGTATCAAGGGAAGCAACATACTGGTTTATTTCCATCATTGTAGAAATACCTGATTTAATTCAAGAACAAATGCCACTAGAAAAAGTTAAGTCAGTGGTAGGGATTGATGTTGGAGTTAATAAGTTAGTAGCATCCTCGGATGGTAGCTTTGCTGAGAATACGAAACCTGCAACAAATAAGAAGACAGCACGACGTTTGGCTATGCGTCAACGTAGTATTGCTCGTAAGGTCAAAGGTTCAAAGAATAGAAAAAAAGCAGTAATAAAATTAGCAAGAACCAAGCATAAAATTGCAGCGTCAAGGAATGGGCGCAATTGGAAAGTTGCGAATGATATAGTAAAAACTGCGGATGTTGTGGTACGTGAAGACCTCAAAATTAAGAACATGGTCAAACGTGCTAAACCAAAACATGATGGGAAAGGTGGTTACGTCATGAATGGTGCTTCCGCCAAATCGGGATTAAATAAAGTAATTTTAGATTGTGGTTGGGGAGATATTTTTAACAAGATTGCTTGGCTTGCACTAAAAGCAGGAAAGCATGTAATTGCTGTTAATCCAAAACATACTAGTCAAGAATGTCCAGCGTGCGGACATATTGACAAAGCAAACCGTGAAGGTGAGAAGTTTTTGTGTACTAATTGCGGTCATACTGACCACGCCGACACGAAAGCGAGCAGAACAATTGCTTTAAAAGCAGGGTTAGATTTCCCTAAAAATAAGAAGTCTCTACGTGCGGACTGCGCGAAAGTTACGCCTAGGAGTCATCAACACAAAGTGGTTGAGCCTAGGAACCATACCTATGGGGTGAGTGGAACACAGTTGTCCCTCTTTGATACAACTGACTATCACTCGCTCGACAATCGGATAACTAAGAAATACGGTAGAAAATCTTAGTGAATCCCCTCGCCTTTAGGCAGGGGAGAGTCAATCTACACAGTTAATGAAGGAGTTGAGGGGGATAAAATTTAAGTAAAAAGTAACAATAAATTCATTTTAATCAAAATTTCGTATTACCCTGGATAAGTCAACAGGCTTGAGTAAGTCGCAAATGCGTAGTCCGAACAAAATATCTATTATTATTCCAGTTCTCAATGAAGAAAAACATATATTAGCGACTATTCTCACTGCTCAAAAAAGTACAAATACTGAAATCATTGTGGTAGACGCTGGTTCACGCGATAAAACTTGTGATCTAGCTTTAGGGACAGGTGTAAAAGTTATTGCTTCTGAGCGAGGACGTGCGATACAAATGAATACAGGCGCCGCAGTTGCAAGTGGAGATATTTTATTATTTCTTCATGCTGATACGCTGTTACCGCCTAAATTTGATGATATGGTTCGTGAAATGTTACAAAGACCTGGTGTTGTGGCAAGTGCATTTCAATTAAAAATTAATGGTACACCTTGGGGTTTAAGATTGGTCGAGTGGGGAGTTGACGTGCGCTCCAAATATTTTCAGCTTCCTTATGGAGACCAAGCAATTTTTTGTAAAAGTGAGATTTTTAATAAAATAGATGGCTTTCTTGAATTACCGATAATGGAAGATTTTGAGTTAGTGCGACGATTGAAAAGTATTGGAAAAATTACAATTATTCCATCACCTGTGCTTACTTCTGGGCGCCGATGGTTGCTGCGTGGAATTTTAAGGACTACTTTAATTAATCAAATTATAATTATAGGGTATTTTATAGGTGTTTCTCCGACTCGGTTAGCTAATTGGTATAGAGGAAGAAAATTAAGATAAGTTTAAGAAAAGTTTGAGGATTGTATTCAATTAACCATCATATAACTATATGGGCAAGCTAAAATTAGAATTGATTATTAAGATTTTATTAGTATGTATTGCTGTTGGAACTGTGATTTTTCTCGCCAAAGCTTTAAATTTTCAAAGTTTATTGCAGCAAGCTTTAAGATGGGTACAAAGTCTTGGTGTGTTAGGACCAATCGCCTTTATGGTTATTTATAATTTAGCTACAATATTATTTATACCAGGTTCTGTTCTGACTTTGGGTGGGGGCGTGTTATTTGGGGTATTTTGGGGGTCGATTTATGTGTTTATTGCAGCTACGATTGGAGCTACTGTAGCATTTTTGATTGGGCGCTATTTATCGCGTGATTGGGTATCACGACAACTTGAAAAATATCCAAAGTTTCAGGCAATTGATTCTGCTGTCGCTCGTGAAGGTTGGAAAATAGTTTTTTTAACTCGCTTATCACCTTTATTTCCATTTAATTTATTGAATTATGCCTTTGGTATCACCCAAGTTTCACTTAAAGATTACATACTAGGTTCAAGTGGCATGATTCCAGGAACCATTATGTATGTTTATATTGGTTCGCTTGCAGGAGATATTGCGATGATTGGCACGAAGCAATCGACAAATCCAACATTGCAGTGGAGTGTTCGCATTGTCGGTTTTATTGCTACTGTAGCCGTCACAATTTATGTTACCCGTATTGCGCGAAATGCGTTAGAAAAGAATTAATTATCTATCTACATTAAAAATAATATTATTATGTCAAATTCTGATATCCCCAATTTTGAATCTCACTCTATTTCTTTACGTCCAATGGACGAGTATAACCAAAGACTTGTTTCTTATACGCATCCGCCAGATTGGGTAAATCCACAACCTGCTGATTATTACGATTTGGTTGTTATCGGCGCCGGAACAGCTGGTTTAGTTGTGGCAGCAGGCGCCGCAGGGTTAGATGTAGGGTTAAAAGTGGCGTTAGTCGAAAAGCATCTCATGGGTGGAGATTGTTTAAATTATGGCTGTGTACCTTCTAAAACGATTATTCGTTCCGCACGGGTAGTTGGAGAAATACTTCGTGCTAGAGATTTTGGTATTTCTACTGCTCATTATATTGAAGTTGATTTTCCTGAAGTCATGCAAAGGATGCGAAGGGTACGAGCTTCGATTAGTCATAATGATTCAGCAGAACGGTTTCAAAAGTTAGGTGTAGATGTTTTCTTGGGTAGCGGGCGCTTTGCTTCACGTGATACCGTAGAAGTTGCTGGAAAATCGCTTCGATTCAAAAAGGCTGTAATTGCTACTGGCGCCAGGGCTGCTTCGTTAGAGATACCAGGAATTGAAACAGCTAAATATTTAACAAATGAAACAGTGTTTTCATTAACCCAACGACCACAGCGTTTTGCAGTAATTGGTGGTGGTGCTATTGGTTGTGAAATGGCACAGACGTTTAGACGCTTGGGGTGTGACGTGATAGTGTTCCATAACAAGGCGCATATTCTGAATAAAGAAGATATAGAAGCTGCACAAGTTGTACAAAACGCTTTTATCAAAGAAGGGATACGTCTAGAGCTTAACTGCGAAGTTGAACGAGTTGAAAAAACTAGCGACGGTAAACGAATTTATTTTAGTAGCAAGGGAGAGCGCAATTCAATAACCGTTGATGAAATTTTAGTCGGTACTGGACGGGCGCCGAATGTTGAAGGATTAAATTTGGAAGCAGTCGGTGTTGACTACGACAAAAGCCGAGGTGTAGTTGTTAATGATTTTTTACAAACAACGAATCCACAAATATATGCCGCTGGAGATATATGCATGGATTGGAAATTCACCCATGCGGCAGATGCGGCAGCTAGAATCGTCATTAAAAATGCTTTATTCTCACCATTTGGTTTATCAAAGCAGCGACTAAGTAGCTTAATCATGCCTTGGGTAACATACACCGACCCTGAAGTTGCCCATGTAGGAATGTATGACCATAGCGCAGGTAGTGGCGCCAATACCATTAAAATACCTTTTAGCAGCGTAGACAGAGCGATTGCAGATGGAGAAGAAGAAGGTTTTGTAAAAATTCTTCTCCGTCAGGGTTCCGACGAAATTCTTGGTGCTACAATTGTCGCGCGGCACGCAGGTGAGATGATATCTGAGGTTACAACGGCAATTGTTAACAAACTTGGTTTAAACAAACTTACTACCGTGATTCATCCTTATCCAACTCAAGCTGAAGCAATTAGAAAAGCTGCTGACGCATACCGTCGAACCCTCCTCACTCCTAGAACCAAGCGACTTTTAGGACTTTTGACTAAGATTTCGTGACTCAATAGTTAGTTCGGCATTACCCACCACATCATTAATTTTTGTAAACAGGATATTTCGATTTGTATCTATTTACAAATAAAATGTAAATATTACAGACGATTCCATCTTAATAACTTAAGATTGTTTTAAGGTTTACGGAAGCACTGCAATGCTACAAACAATTACAAAGGCTAATGCAATGCGGGTATGTCCTATCAACTCTTCGTTGCTACGCCAATTTTGGTCAGTGGTCGAAGATACTCAAACTAACATCCTTCTGGGTTTTAGCGATACGGAACTCGTACAGCAGCTACTCAGACAACTTCAATACAACGGAATACTCAGTACCGAAGAAATTACGGCGTTAAGTATTTACATAGATTCGCGTTTGGTTTTAATACGTGATTTGGCGGCATCGCGCTGAGTAGAGAATTTGATTATTCTTTCAGGTGAGTGGGTAGCTTTTCTTCGGTGCATTGTTTAAATTTATGTATCTTATATATCGTTTGCTATCCACGATATATATATTAGGTTTTACAAATAAAATTACCCTAACAAACGTATACAGCATTACATGTTAAGTTCCAAAGTTTTGAACTAAGTGACACAATCTATTTAGAATTCATAGTGCCACAAGTCAAAGCAAATGATACTTGGAACACAAATACAAGCTATTTACGGGTTATTGATTGTAAGATTACTGCCTATTATTACAGCCTTGTTTTTTATTCAGGCGCCAGTATTTGCAATCGATTTACCACCTACAACTCTTAAGAATAATCCGATTCAAATCGAAAATATCAAACCTGGGACTTCTGACTGGCAATTGAGGAAACCCGCGATAAATCATGAAATTGAAGGGTATGCTTCATTAACTAGCGTCAATCGTGGTGATGAAATCAAGCTGTTTGTCAAAACTAAAGACCCAGCTTACACAATTGAACTTTACCGTATGGGTTGGTATGGCGGTAAAGGTGGACGCCAGGTAGCACCCGCAGTATTTCGTAAAGCCGTAAAACAGCCAGCACCAATTATTGATGAGGCAACAGGGTTAATTGAATGTGATTGGAAAGACCCATATATATTAAAGATACCAAATAATATTGATGACCCCTCGCAATGGGCAAGTGGGTTTTATTTAGCGAAGTTAACAGGAAGTCGAAGTGGTAAACAAAGCTATATTATTTTTGTCGTTCGCGATGATGGGCGCCCATCAGATATATTATTTCAATCGAGTGTAACAACGTACCAAGCATATAACAACTGGGGTGGAATGTCGCTGTATCGTTGGAACAGTAGAGGTAAACAAGCGTCGAAAGTTTCTTTTAACCGTCCTTATGCAGCTAGTCCAAATAAAGCTGCTGGATACGGTGTGGGTGCTGGAGAATTTTTAACCAACGTTCAACCCAAACGTCGAACCTATAATGCCGGTTGGGAGTATAACATGGTGCGCTGGTTAGAAAAAAATGGTTATGATGTCACCTACTCTACTAATATAGATACTCACGAAAATCGTTTAGATGAATTGAGTGGTAAACCGGCGTTGTTACTACACAAAGCATTTTTATCAGTAGGACACGATGAATACTGGTCTTGGAAAATGCGGGACAACGTTGAAGCAGCACGTGATGCAGGTGTAAGTTTAGGGTTTTTCTCAGCGAACACATGTTACTGGCAAATACGGTTTGAGGCAAGTCGTATCGGTCGAGACCTTAACCGGGTGATAGTTGGTTACAAAGAAGGTGAAGCGTTAGACCCATTTGCGCGCGATAGAGACACAAATAATGATTATCTTGTCACAACAAAATGGCGCCAGAAACCAATTAACCGTCCAGAAGATGCATTAATTGGAGTTATGTACGACACGTTTCAAGTAAACGCCGATATTGTAGTACCAAACACGGCGCCACAGTGGTTTCTTGCTGATACACAATTAAGTCAAACTGCCAACCAAGCATCAAATAAGTTATTAGCCTTTTTATATCCAGATAAAAAAGAAATGCGGCTAACAGGCTTATTAGGTTACGAAGTAGATAAAATGTTTAAATCGGCGCCGCCAAATACTATCCGTATAGCTCATACACCTTACCGTCACAGCGGCAGAACCAAATATTCAGATATGACAACTTATACAACCGATTCAGGAGCAACCGTATTTGCCACAGGTTCCATTCAATGGAGTTGGGGTTTAGATAATTTCAACGCACCACAACTGCGTCCTCAACTATTAAGTAAAGACGCACAAGCAATAACGCGCAATGTACTAGCAAAAATGATAAAGAAAAAGGAATAATCCCCCGTAGGGGGGGTCAAACTACGCTGAAACTAGGCGCCGTAAAGATTCAGCACGACGTTTTGCGACTGTGTTGTTAGCATCATATTTAAGTACTTGTTCGTACATTTCTAGCGCTTGTGCGGTTAGCTTTTTGCGCTCGTAAGCATGTGCTAGGTTGTTATAAGCGACAACGTAATCACTCTTAAATTTGATTGCTTCTTTGTATTGGCGAATCGCTAAGTCGTACTGTTCTTGAGCAAAGTATACGAACCCAAGTCCGTTGTATATAGGGGCAACGATTTCCTCACCTTCTTCTTCAGCTGTCTTTAAAGCTTTTTGAAATAAGGAAATGGCTTGTGCGTACAGTTTCTTTTCGGAGTAAATACTCGCAAGCTCATAATACTCTTGCGTTGTGCCCTTTTCTTTGGTGAGTTTGGTTCGCAGTTTCGAGAACGAGCTTTCAACTCGACGAGTTTTAAAAATTTGCCGCACCACGTTAACCAGTGCGAATACTAGTATCGCTACGAAAACAGAGAGATAAAAAACCGCTAATTTACTATCCATTGTTTTTATTAAACGTCATCTTCGTTTTTATTATCGCGTAGAGACGCGATTAATCGCGTCTCTACGATTTGCGTCTTTATCTAGAATACTGGAAGGTGGAAGTCCCCAGTACTTGATGCGTTCAGTTAACCATCCTGTTTCTTGATAGCTTGCGATTAATATGTCAATTTGGCGCCGGAGTTTATCGTTTTGTAAACCTTTAGCAATAACTACACATAATGGTTCTGTGGAGAGTCTAACGTTTAATAGTCGGTACTGGGGATATTGTCGCACCCAACCGCTAAGAACTGTTGCATCAGCGCCGAAAGCATCAATTTTATTGCTTTCCAGCAGGTTTTGAGCCTCGATATAAGAATTTACGCCAACTAAATCAGCATTAGGTATAAAATATTTTATCGGAGCAATTGTACTTGAGCCTGCTAAAACAGCTATTTTGAGCTGTTTAAAGTCATCTAAACTCTGAAGCGATGTGTCTTTAGTTACTAAAACAGTGCTATCTAAATAGTAAGGAATACTGAAATTTACAATACGTGCGCGCGATGGGGTAGCTGTGACTCTAGCAATGGCAATATCTACTTTATTATCTAAAACCTGAGAAATACGGTCACGATTTAGAACTGGTTTTAACTTAGAAGCTTTACTGGCGCCAAGTAAGTCTTGTGCTAAACGTTGCGCTAAATCTATTTCTAAACCCTGTAAATTACCACTTTGATCACGGAATGCCAACGGGGGAAGGTTATCTTTAACGGCAATTCTAATATGACCGCGTTGCTGAATTTCTTCGAGTTGGGCGGCGCCACAAGGTTTTGTACAAGGTAAAAGGCAAAAGGCAAAAGTAAAAAATATGATTACTATAAACCGCATTTTCATACCTACACGATTGAAAATCGCATTCTAATCAAAATACAAGGTGCATCTGAACTATGTCGATTAATCATAGCCTAGATAAGCAAACCTTGTTGGTAGTCTTTTACCTTTACCTTTGTCCTTCTACCTTTTATGATGCTTGACTTGCGGCAATTTCAGCTACTTTGCTAAAACCTTGTGGGTCAAGAACAGCCATTTGCGCCAACATTTTACGGTTGAGGTTGATATTAGCTTTCTTGAGGGCGCCGATAAACTTGCTGTAGCTCATTCCATGTTGACGTACAGCAGCGTTAATACGGGTTATCCACAAACGGCGAAAATCACGCTTTTTCTTTTTGCGGTCACGATATGCACTGCGAAGTGCTTTCATAACCTGCTGGTTTGCAGTTCTAAACAGCGTTGAGTGTGAACCGCGAAAACCCTTAGCTATCTTGAGAATCTTTTTGCGGCGTTTGCGCGCCACATTACCGCGTTTTACCCGTGTCATAACTTAAATAGTCCTTGAGAGTTCCAAAATTTACAATCTGAATTTACAAATAAGGCAGCATCATACGCACGTTTTCAGCATCGCGCTCATCCACAACTGGCATTTTGGACAAGTTACGCTTCTTCTTCGAGGATTTGTGTTCGAGAAGGTGGTTTTTGAAAGCTTTACGACGGACGATTTTACCGCTTCCTGTTGCGCGGAACCGTTTCGCCGCAGCTTTTCTGGTCTTTAGCTTAGGCATAATTGGCTTTAAAACGACACAATCTAATATGTTACTACGATTTTGTCGATTTTACCGCATAATCTCAAGAAACCTGGTTTCTTTGTTGAAACCAGGTTTCTCTTGATTTGTAAAATCTCTCTGTATCATCCCCAACAGGTAATTGTGTTCAAAAGTAAAAATTTCATAACAAAAATTGATTTATATTTTATCTGATCTAAAAATAAGGTAAATTATTGTGAGCAATGTTAAGGCTAATTCACTAATATTTCTTATTTTGGGGTCATTGTTGGTGAAAGTACTCAAACAACGCTTTATGACTTTGCAAAACTTCTATTAACTACGAGTATTGCAAATGAAAGTGCCAATCGCTGAACTTTGACCGCTGTTACAAAGCAGAGGAATTTAGAGTTGACCGAATTGCTATTTAAGTAACAGCTTACATGCTATGTAACTTTTTACTCATTCAGGATTCGGTTGAAAACTTTTACTTCCCTCTATAAGAAATGTGTGACCTTACTGAATATTGATGTGAATAACCAAGCACGTTTGGAACTTGTTCTGGAAGTTACAGCTATAGGAATGTGGGACTTTCATTTACAGACGGGTATGGCGTTCTGCTCAAATCAGTGTAAGCACATATTGGGCTTTACGCTCGACAGTATGGATGTAAGTGAAAAAACTTTTCTAGAAAATGTACATCCAGAAGACCGAGAACGGGTTTTAGAGACAGCGCAAGGCGCCATATTAAATCACAAAGATTACAATACACAATACCGAGTTATTTGGCTTGATGGTAGCATTCATTGGATTGCAGCGCGTGGTCGTACACTATATGACACTGATGGCAAACCAGTTCGGATGTTAGGAACCGTACAAGATATTAGTGCCCAAAAAGCTGCCGAAGTTGAACGTGAAGAGTTGTTAATGCGGGAAGTCCAAGCAAGAACCGAAGCAGAAACAGCTAATTTACTCAAAGACCAGTTTCTTGCAGTTCTTTCCCACGAAATTCGTTCTCCCCTCAACCCGATATTAGGATGGACAAAGTTACTTAAAAGTGGCAAATTGGATGCTGCAGCCGAAGCACGGGCTTTGGATACAATAGAGCGGAACGTCAAATTGCAGACGCAGCTAATAGATGATTTACTCGATGTATCAAGAATTTTACGCGGTAAGATTAATTTAAACTGTGCTGCTGTTGATATGTCATCGATGATTATATCCGCTATACAAACAATAGAACTAGCAGCACAAACGAAGAATATATATATAGATTACGTTAATAATATTAGTACACCATTTAACTTTGTTTGGGGTGATGCAAATAGAATTCAGCAAATTCTAGGCAATTTACTTTCTAATGCGATAAAATTTACTCCGACAAGAGGAAAAGTTTCAATTCGATTAGAGCGACTTAATTCTCAAATTCAAATTACAGTCAGCGACACAGGTAAAGGTATAACACCTGACTTTCTACCATATGTTTTTGATTTCTTTCGTCAAGCTGATAACAGTACAACTAGAAAATCTGGTGGTTTAGGACTTGGTTTAGCAATAGTCCGTCAGTTAGTCGAACTGCATCATGGTACAGTACAAGTATACAGTGCTGGAGAAGGGCAAGGAGCCATATTCACAGTCATACTTCCAGCTTACCAAGTGGAACAAGTATTTTCTGAATCTAATATTTCGACTGCGAGTAATTCTTCAACCTCACTATTAGGAGTCAAGATAATAATTGTGGACGACGAAGCAGATACACGCGAGTTATTACAATTAATACTCGAACAAAGTGGCGCCACTGTCACCGTTGCATCTTCCGTGACCGAAGTATTAAGTATTATTGAACAAGTACAGCCAGATATACTTTTAAGTGATATAGCTATGCCACAAGCCGACGGTTATAAACTAATTCGTCAAATTCGAGAAATGGCGCCATTTCAATCAGAATATAAATGTAATCAAATTCCTGCAATAGCATTAACAGCATATGCTAGCGACTCTGATGAAGAAAAAGCCAAGGTAGCAGGTTTTCAGCTACACCTAGCAAAACCTATCGACCCAGAAGAACTAGTAAACGCTATCGCCAAGCTACTCAAAACTTAATTGTGGCACAGGCATCCCGAACTGCACAGGCGGGACGCCTGTGCTACGACCGTGAGGAAACTGCTTGGTCTACAATACTTTGCGGAAATTGGCGCCTTAATGCATTAAATGCGGGACATGGGTTTTGGTCTTGTAGATTTTCGGGTTTACTCCAAGTAAAGGGCGCCTTTTTGGCAGCGGACATCCATAGTAAACGCTTTGCGCGCGTCATTGCGACATATAGTAAACGGTATTCTTCGGCAGTTTTGAGATATTTTGATTGTTCCCAAGCTTCGGTAACGCTGGGAATGTCTTCTTCTCCGTGGAGTGCTGCACGAATTTGAGCGCGTGCGACTTCGGAAAGTGTATAGTTACCCAAAAATTGTCCTTGTGGTGGTATCCAAAATTTTCCTGGTATTAAGTTTTCGTGTAGAAACGGTAGAAATACATAATCCCAATCTAGCCCTTTGGCTTTGTGCATGGTAATAATAGTCAGTTGTCCTGCACGGGTGTAGCGGGCTTCGACATCTTCGGTTTCGACGGCTTCAAAACGTTCTGAACTAACAATTTCGCTTAAAAAACCCAGCATTGAACCCATTGAATTAGTGCTAGCTATTTGCTGTGTTAGCCGTTCAGAAAGTTTATCGGCAGTTGCTAGTTCGGCTTGGTCGTAGTTGAGCGCTAAAGCAATAAAAGATATTAATTGATACAACGGTAGTGCTAGCTTGGCTTGAAGCAAACTCCGACACAAACGTGCGGCTTTTTGCACGGGTTCAGGTTGTTCGGGAGCAAGTGGACCCGGATATAAAAAGTCTTCTGGTTGTGCGGCAAGAGTATTAAGGTCTTGGGTTGGGACTAACTGACGCTTTACCAAAACATCGAGAGCAGCTTTGAGAAAATCAGGGGAGTGAGGACGGTCGCAAAATTGTAGTAACGCCAAAATTTCGGCAGGAACGTGTGAGTGTCTATCTCGTTCGCCTGCATCATACAAAATTATATTATTGTCTTTACATACCTGAACAAGTGCTTCAGCTAGCCATTTACCTTGACGGTTTTCGCGTACTAAAATCGCAGCGCGCGTTTTAGTTGGGTCTGGGGTAAAAAGTTCAACAATACGTTTACTTAATAATTCAACAGTGTGATGAATATCGCGCGGACTGCAAATTTCTAGCCCACGTCCCACATGAGGAGGGTTTGCATCTGTTTGTGGGTCATCTGGGTCAACAGTACAAATCATTTGTGGACGGAAAGGACTGGGGAAATTTTGGCTAGAGACCGTATTAATTCGGTCTCTACTTTCCCCATTTGCTTTTGCTCCGTAGAAACTGTTGACCCAATTTAGTGTAAAGTTGGCGGCTTCGATAATAATACGGCTACTGCGTCCGGCACGGTCCATTGTGGCGAGTTGATTGGCGCCATCACATTCTTCACAAAATTCGCGGAAGTATATAGGGTCTGCGGGAGTAAAGGTTGAATTTATGGCTTGATTTGGGTCGCCAACTCGAATTAAATTAACTTGTCCTCCTTGCGGTTCTGTGGCAAGAATTTCTAAAAGTCGCGTTTGTAAAGGACTTGAGTCTTGCGCTTCGTCTTCAAATACCGCAAATACTTGACCTTGTTCGATACGTCGTGCATGAGGGTCATCTAAGACTCGCAATGCTGCTAAAATCATATCGTCGTAGTCGATAAAGTCGTGCGCTTTCATTAAATTTTCGTACTGTTCGTATAACCCAGCGGCAACGTTTAATATTCTGTATTCATCGTCTATGTACCTGCTCATGTTTTGCAGGTTTTCTATAGATATGCCAGAACTTTTGGCTTCGTGAATTACTGTCGTTGCTAATTCGGGTAATACTTCGGTTCGTAATACAGACTGGCGCCGCAATCTTTCAGTTTCTTCTCCGTCAAATTGGATACCTTCGAGCAACCGCATGTAACGTCCTGGATTATATGCAATCCACTGTTCAACCGCGTTACGAATGAGACGATGACTTTGGTTAGGAGTTATTAAAGTTACTTCGTTAAGCTGTAAATTTGAAAGTTCGGGGTGACGACTGGCTATATTTAACGCTAATCCATGCAGTGTATTGACAACAAATCCAGTTTGAGGTAAGGATAATTGATCACGCAGGTAATTACGAATTTTGATTTTAATATTTGCAGCAGCAGAACGAGTAAATGTAACGACAATTAATTGGCGCCGAGTATTGCGAAGACTAATCGCAGACTGTTCATACTGACGCGCAATTGCAATAGCTGCTGCTGCTGCCATCCCGGTTGACTTCCCGGCGCCAGGAACCGCAGAAACCGCGAGTTTCCCAGATGTCCAATCTGCCATTTGCTGCTGCCCCAGGCGCAAACCATTACGAATGCTGTTAATTGCTGCATTTCTAAGTGCGGATGTATCTAGCGGCACTGAATTGGTAATATAAGCGTCTGACATATAAAATTTAGAATTTTAGATTATAGATTATCGTAGGGGCGGGTTTATAAATATCCTCGTGGTGATTGAAAAAACTTCTAAACCCGTCCTTACATAAGGTTACATTGCACATTTTGACTAAGCTGAATGATAAAACAGAAAGTTTATTTACATTATCTAATTTTACTAGGGGTTATTTTAGTCGGCGCCTTCCTACGGTTTTGGAATTTAGATTTTAAACCGCTATGGATGGATGAAGTAATCACCGCTATCTTTAGTTTAGGTAAAAATTACAAAGATTTACCTCTCGATAAGGTATTTCCATTAACAAACTTAACAGATATTTTTAGCTATCAATCAGGAAAAAGCTGTCATGATATTGCTGCCAATCTCGCTTTGCAATCTACACACCCGCCATTGTTTTTCTGCACTATGTACACTTGGTTGGGGTGGTGGCAACCATTAAAAAATTGGATAGCTGAATTGCGATTTCTACCCGCTTTATTTGGTGTGGCGACAGTTTTTGTGATTTATTGGGTAAACCGAATTGCGTTTTCACCTCAAGCTGGGTTAGCTGCAGCAGCTTGTATGGCTGTTTCTCCATTTGCTGTCTACCTTTCTCAAGAAGCGCGACATTACACTTTGCCAATGCTGTTAATTAGTTTAGCGCTGCTCTTTCTAGTTAAAATTCAGCAGGATATTTTTCGTCATCAAAGAATTCGCGTTTGGGTATGGGGCTGTTGGGCAATAGTCAATAGTATTAGTCTCTACGTCCATTACTTTTGTATTCTGGCTTTAGTCGCTCAAATAGCTACGTTAGTTTCACTATTAATATGGCAAAAAGTCAGGCGCCGTCAAATCTGGTTGACATTAATTTTGTCTATTACAGGTATTGCAGTTAGTTTTGTTCCTTGGTTGATGGTAATGCTGCATCACTCCAAACGTTCTGAAACTGGTTGGTTAGAGGCGCCTCAACATGTGGCACCCTTATACCAAACTATAATTAATTGGCTATTAATGCTGATTGCCTTTCCTGTAGAACAACAACCAATAGTCAACGCTGCTATTAGTGCTGTTTTTATGCTGCTTTGCGGAGTATGGTTTGTTTGTGAAGCAATAAAAGGATTAAGACAACTTTTAAAAAATCCAGACACTCAGCTTTCTACCCTAACACTATTGGGTTTTACTGCTTGCGTAGTCTTAGAATTTTTTGCCATTATTTATCTAACTCAGAAAGATATTACCGTCGTACCGCGTTATAACTTTGTATATTATCCTGGCTTTTGCGCTTTACTCGCTGTGAGTTTACTGGGGAGGGGTAAAGCGTTTCCTGCTGTTTTAGTTGTTGGCATTGTTAGCTGTATATTTTTAAACTTCAACTTGGTTTTTCAAAAACCTTTCCAACCGGAACTAGTCGCGCGTAACTTTAACCAAGAACCTTCAGTTCCATTAATGGTAGTAGTCGGATACAGTGATTATCAGGATGTGGCTTTAGGATTAAGCTTTGGGTTGGCATTACAACAAATCAAAAGTAACTCTTTAACACCATACAATTTAGCCTTCTTTGATAAGAAACCTAATTTTCAAGCAGTTATAGATAAATTAGCACAGTTACCAACCCAGAAGGCGCCTTTAAATTTATGGGTTGTTGCTTCGGGTTTGCGAAGACGCGATTTTCCCCAACAAATAAATGTTTCTTCACAATTGAGTTGTAATAAAGATGAGAAGCAATATTACCGCATTGGTATTCCTTACCAACTTTATCGGTGTAGAAATTAAAAACTTATCGTGCATTCTATTATACTCAACATTTGTCATGCTGAGGAACGAAGCATCTTAATTGTCATGCTGAGGAACGTTAACGCAGTTTTCCCGCAGGGTAGCATCTTAAAATATTTTGATGCTTGTTTAAAAAATAAAGTTATAACCCTTTTAAGGTAATCCGAGAGGTTTAAGATATTCACCACAGAGATACGTAGAGACTGTATTAATACGGTCTCTATTGGTGCCAAATTTTAACTATTATTTTTAGCAGCAGCTAACTCAATCTTCAGGATTTTATTTTGTTCTCTAAGTACCCCTGGTGATTCAATTTGGCAATCATCAAAAGTCACAGAATCAACATCTAAGAAGTGAGCAATAGCCAATTCAATAACCAATTCAGGAGAAAGTTGAGTTTCTTGACAGTATTCTTGTATTGCCTGCTTTATACGTTCTGGCAGGTAGTCCAAGATATTTTTTAGTGCTGTTGTATCTTGTGCTTGCATGGTAGTTACTCTACTAATGGAATTCTACTGTTATATTTCGGTTTATCTACTTTTTGAAGAATTAAAGATTCTATTTCTGATAGCTGCCGAATTTGTCGATTCGTTACAACAAAAGTCGCAATTCTCAAGTCTGCTGGATCCAATCTATCGAAAAAAGCTTGTGTTAAGGCATTATGACCATTTCTGAATCGCGCTCTTATAGCACCTGATTTGCCAATATAAAGAATTTCTTCATTTTTATGTTTAATAGCATAAATACCAGGAGATGTGGGTAATTGTTTAAAATCTCTCGTTAAACAGTAGCATTGTGAGAATGGCTTTGATATGAGGATTTCCAAAATTTTGTAGGCTTCCTCCTTAATATCCGCTTCGGTCATATTTTTATTCTATCAATTCTGCTTATGCTTGAACGGGCAAGGATGCCCGTTCCACAAGACTACACAATACAATTTTGGGTGTTTTATTCTTCAATTTGCCAGGAGTCTTTGTTAAAGTCCTCGTCGAGTACTTTTTTCGCACGCACTATAACCGTAATTTTCCCTAATATTGGTACTTCCGGCGCCGTTTCAAACCATTGAAAGTCTAGTTCACCATTATTATCGATGACAAAATAGCTATTATCGTCCCACTGACGTTGGGCACGGTCGATAACGACTACCACTTGTTCTAATGGTGAATTCGCGGTTTGGTTGGGTAGTCTTTCGGTACTAGATAAAATAACTACAGGGTCTTCTATGGCTAGTACTACTTGCCAACCGGGTAGTGGTATCCATGCTTGTTCTCCCGAAACTCGCACCATGCGAAAGGCGCCTATTTCTTCAACTATTGGTACAGCTTTTAAGTCTTCGGGTTTTAATGGCATTTCACCTGCTACGGGTAAAATGCGTGCTAACTCGCTTGTTGATTCCAGACGGTAAAAAGGTAAAGTTGGCGCCGGACGTTTACTTACTACTGTAAAGTCTGTTAATAATTGCTCGATTTGTTTACGTGCTTGGGGTGAGTGGGCAAAACGTAGTCCTTTAGCTATGAGACGCGAACGTTCTTGTAAGTCGCTGTATTGACGTGCGAGTTTCCAAGATTGATAGGCAACTGCATCACCTGGGTGTGCGGTAAAACCTTCAGGAGGGTTACGGAAGCGAGAATAATCTTTGATTGCTCGCGCAATTTCTCTGGCTTCGTCGCAGTCAAGTTGGTGTTTAAAGGCAAGTTCTCCCGCAGAAGCGCGTTCTTCTTGAGTCAATAAGCGAAATTCGTATAGTACATCGCTGGCACGTTGACTAAAGTGGGATAGTACTTCAGAGGAGGCGCCGACTTTTTCGATAGACGAATAAACTTGGGCGCCAACTGTGACTTGATTTTGCTGAACTGGCTCAAAACCAGTTTCTTCAAAAATTGTTTGGGGATTGTAACCAGATTTTTGCAACTGCGTAATGGCAGAACCCCATTCCACCCAATTACCTTGTTTTTGTCTGAGTTTTCGCAATAGCTCAGATTTCTCTTCAGAGCTCATATTGCCGGGGTTTTGAGTATCTTGTGGTTGGGAGGTCATAGAACGCTGGGCATTTTTACTAGTCAGATATATTCTACGGTAGGCGCTTGTACTTGTTCTTGATTACGCAACATATAGTTATGATGCTCTGTAACTACGGGAAAACTAATGCTTGATTCTACACAATTTGTTACAGAAGCTCGTATAGAGCGATTTGGGATGTAACACTTGCCGACCATGTATGATTGTGGTTATAAATAAAAAATACTTGATAGCGTAAGTGTGTTTGCGTGTTTTATCTTATGCAAAATCTGCAAATACGGATACTGCATTTAGAAATAAATACGTAAGGTTTGATATTCAAATTAAATAATTCAGGATATTCCACAAGTTAATACTTCTTTTTTTAAATTAAGCTTGGTATTGAATATCACAATATCAATAAGAATTAAAGGAATTATCTTATGGATAATCCGATTCCTGAAATTGATAAAATCCGTAGGCAATTAATGACGATAGAAAAACCTAAAAAACTTAAGCTTTTAGTCGTTGACGATGAGCCAGATAATCTCGATTTGCTCTATCGTACTTTTCGACGAGACTTTAATGTCTTAAAAGCAGACAGCGGTATCAACGCGCTTGAGGTTCTTGCTGCTGAAGGAGAAGTAGCTGTTATTATCTCTGACCAGCGAATGCCAGAAATGAAGGGAACTGAGTTTCTTAGTAAAACTGTACCTCAATTTCCTGATACCGTTCGTATTATCCTCACTGGTTTTACCGATATTGAGGACTTGGTAGAAGCAATTAATGCTGGACAAGTTTATAAGTACATCACCAAACCGTGGGACCCTACTGAACTCAAGGCAGTGGTTCAACGTGCGGCAGAAACTTATGACTTGCTTAAGCAGCGTACAGAAGAATTACGTCGTGCTAATGCCCAGATGGCACTTCTAACTTCTTTGGTCAATGTTACACAGCTATCAACGAGCTTTGATTCTATTCTCGACCCCCTTGCAAGGTCATTTGGAGAAAGCTTTGGCTGTGATGGTTGTATTTTACAAATGATTGACGCGCGGGAACTGGCGCCGATACAAGGAAGTTACTCGACTGCTGGAAAAGTTGAAAACTGGCTAAGATCTGACCCACTAACTACGCAGGCAATAGCATCTGGTCAAATGCAAGTCTCAGTAAATGTGAGTAATGATGAAAAGCTAGCAGCAGTTTCACACTATTCAGATAATGGTGTTAAAGCGCATTTAATGGTACCTATTATCTATCGCAGTCAAACTCTTGCTGTGCTGTCGCTCCAATGGAAACAACCCTTTGCTTTACGTGAAGACGAACTCAAACTTATTCATAGTTCTGCTCAACTTGCTGCTATAGCACTTACTGCTACTCGCTGTTGCTAACATAGTGTTTACACTTTATTGTAAAAATCCCACGTGTGTAGAGACGTGAAATTTCACGTCTCTACATTATTTATATTTGTATGTATCTATTTACATCTATACATTCTATAACGCCTCTACATTTAGATATATAACGCTCTATTTGTA
This sequence comes from Dulcicalothrix desertica PCC 7102, assembly GCF_003991905.1. Classification (GTDB taxonomy): domain Bacteria; phylum Cyanobacteriota; class Cyanobacteriia; order Cyanobacteriales; family Nostocaceae; genus Dulcicalothrix; species Dulcicalothrix desertica. The sequence continues at coordinate 150,337 of NZ_RSCL01000008.1, forward strand.
TAGAAAGATTGTTACTCTTCAACCAAATTTCTTGACTAAAGTTATTAATTATTGTATTGTAGGTGTAAGTGCTATAAAAAATAAACTTGTAATCAATCAAGAAAGCTACTACCAAAGAATTTTATATCAGTAGTAGTAGAGGTGCGATTTTATGTATAACTTTGATGATGTTTTAGAAGGAATTCCTGATATATAGCTATTGGTAGATAGCTGTAACAAAGCTTGCTATTGAAAATACAGCAGTATATTTGTGTAAAGAAGAATTAGAAATTCGATAAGTAATAGCAAGCGTTTCAAGCATTTTTGAAGTCGTAGGTAATATCCTATGCTTCACATCAAGAAAAAGAGACAAAGAAAACTTTCCAATGAGTGGAAACTAAGTAGGGACATCATTTGTATTGTCTCTGGTTTTCTGCAAGAAGCGCGTGGTTATCCACTAGCTTAAGGTCTCGAACTACCAAAATTTTTTATGACTCAGCTAGTAGAAACTATAAAGAAAGATTCGTTTGGGGAAGCTACGCTTTTACCTATATCGACAACATTATCAACCAAACTATCAAAATTTCCAGCGGTTGGACTTGCAGTGTTATGTGCTGCTTGCTTCGGTGTAACGGTTCCAATGACGAAGCAATCGCTTGTTGATTTATCACCTTTAATGATTTTGGTAATTCAAGGTATATCAAGCATTATTTTTTTGTGGTCAGTTGTCTTATATCAAAAAGTGGAGTTACCAAAAAAATCAGTTGCTTGGAGTGCGAGTTTAATCGGTTTTTTAGAACCGGGTTTGTCATATATTTTCGCGACTATTGGTTTAAGTTTGACGACAGCAAGTAATGCGACACTCATTTCTGTTAGCGAACCAATTATAACTATTGCCTTAGCAGCGGTTTTACTCAAAGAAAAAATTAGTTCACCACTTATTAAATTAGCACTCGTTGCTTGTGTGGGAGTTGGGATGGTCGCATCTCCAAGTATAACTAATATTACAGGTGATTCTTTAACTGGGGATTTTCTTGTAATGCTTGGGGTTGTATGCGCTTCACTATATGCGATTGTAGCTCGACCTTTACTTAAAAAAGTGGCGCCGTTAGTTTTAGTAGCGCTTCAACAGTCGTTTGCACTAGCTTGGTTTGTACTAATTCTTACAATATTGCAGTTGATGGGTCAAAACCCCATTAACTTAGGGCAATTCCATTTTGAAAGTGTCTTGTTAGCAATGATTTCAGGTATTGTCGGACAAGGTTTGGCGTTTTGGCTATATTTACTCGCACTACGAACATCTGGTGTGAGTGTAACTTCGCTATATCTAACGCTTATTCCATTATTTGGTGTTGCAACTGCTTATGTGACCCTTGGAGAAAGACTTTCGTTAATTCAGACTTTAGGTGGTGGACTTATTCTTGTAGTCGTGCTGTTTATTTCTCAGTTACCTGAAGCGAAGCATTAAAGAAACCAAAGAAACCGGGTTTCTATGCAAAATCTTTGTTTTATTGCAAGACATTCAATAAAGAAACCCGGTTTCTAGTATTCTTATAGAATAAATATTTCTGCCTGATTCATGAGCGAAGAAGTACGTGCTATTTTTAACCGCATTGCTCCTGTTTACGACGAACTCAACGACAAGCTAAGTTTTGGGCAGCATCGGGTTTGGAAAGAAATGGCGGTGAAATGGAGCCAAGCTAAACCAGGTGATACATGTGTCGATTTATGCTGCGGTAGTGGTGATATCTCGTTACGGTTAGCGCGTCGTATCGGCACGGGAAAGGTATACGGGGTTGATTTTTCGAGTGAGTTATTAGCTGTAGCAGCATCACGGACAAAAAGTTTGTACAAGCAACCCCCAGTTACTTGGATAGAAGCGGATGTTTTAAATTTACCATTTGAGGATAATTTCTTCGATGCTGCGACAATGGGGTATGGACTACGAAACGTTGGCGATATAAAGCGCTGCTTACAAGAAATTTATCGTGTTTTAAAGTCAGGCGCCTCGTGTGCGATACTAGATTTTCACCGTCCGAGTAACCCAATAATGCGCTCTTTTCAGCAATGGTATCTAGATAATTTAGTCGTGAGTACTGCTACACAAATGGGATTGAAAGAAGAATACGCTTATATCAGTCCCAGCTTAGACCGTTTCCCTATTGGTAGCGAACAAGTTGCCATCGCGCGCCAAGTTGGTTTTGCTTCTTCCACACATTACCCAATTGCAAACGGTATGATGGGAGTATTAGTCGTTAATAAATATTAAGTTAGTAACTCCTAACTAAGTTAATCCCTTGGATTGGTCTCATCTCTGGCTTTACGTGTCCCCCCCGGTTCTCGGCGGAATTATTGGTTACTTCACCAACGATGTAGCCATCAAAATGCTATTCCGTCCTTACCGCGCGCTTTATATTGGTAATAAGCGTATCCCGTTTACTCCTGGTTTAATACCCCGTAACCAGGAACGTCTTGCTAAAAATATTTCGGATACGATTATGGGGTCGTTGTTGACACCCCAAGAATTGCAAAATTTGGCGCGGCGCCTTTTGCAAACAGATCGTGTTGAGGGTGCGATTCTTTGGTTGCTGCAATCAGCACTCGAACAAATAAAATTTGACAAAGACCAGAAAAGCGCCAAAATTCTAGCGAGTATTTTGCGTGACTTGCTCGGCGAGTCTTTGCCGCGTCTGCTCAAGACTTTAGCGCGTCGCGAAGATTTTTTAGAGACGCAAATCAACCAAATATTCGACCAAGTATTACTCGAATTTCAGCTTAACGACGAACAAGCTAAACGTCTTGCTGATTGGTTGCTGCAAGTTGTTTTACCCCCCGATACAATTCGGTCGGCAATCGTTGATTTTTTAACCGACCGCACGATACAAACTATAGATGAGAGTTTTCGCGAAAAAACCAGTGGTACTTACTGGGTGGTGGCCAACTTATTTGGGTTACGCAACACCTTAACGCGCTTGAGAACTTTTTGCCTTGACGAAAAAGACGCAACAAACATCCGCATACGCGAACTCACCCAAGATTTAAACGTTAATAACCGCATTAAAAGATTTTTGCTCGACCTGTCGCTACAAAATCTCCCTATCGCCACAGTTCGCCAATTACGCAAAACAACGCGCGAGAGCGTTCGTCATTACCTGCAAACCAGTGGTGGTGAGTTGCTTCAAGGATTGAGTGACTCTATGGACTGGGACAACATCGCAGCAGTACTTATTACCCGTTTAGGCACCTCACCAGTAGTAAGCGCTTCCTTGGAAACCGTTAGTAAAGAACTCGCTTTAGTTCTAGAACGGTATTTGGAGAGAGATTTAGAAAAAATCGTAGCTCAAGTAATACCTATACTTTCTATCGACCAGGTTATTGTTGACCGCGTAAAATCCACATCACCCGCAGACCTTGAAGCAGCCATCGAAGGAATCGTCAAAAATGAATTGCAAGCCATTGTCAGCTTAGGTGGTATTTTAGGGTTCGTCGTCGGCTTACTGCAAACAGCCCTACTTTTATTCAGTGGGTCGTAGGCGCCTTTTACTAGATAAACATAGGCATCCTAAGAGTGAGATTAACATTATCTTGTGGGATGGGCATCCTTGCCCGTCCCATCCCCACCCAAATTTAAAGAAAATATAAAGACACCGCTACTATATTTTAAAGTCTTGATAAAGTTGAGGCTTGATTGAAAAATTCACCCTGAACAAGAAATTTAGATCAGAAAAAGTCTGACAGCCGCTAAAATACGTTGTTTATCGAATAAAAGTTGGAAATTTTGCGCGCAAAAGCAATACTCAGCAGAAGAGCGTGTATTTTTTAATGAGTATGTAAAGAAATATATAAAAAAAGATACTATTATTTCACTGTCACTACTAGTAATCGCATAGTATAAATTAGCAACATTATAGTTATCCGCACGCATAAGTTGATAACAATAATATCATGTACATTGAATACATAATAATTTTGTCAATGACCTATTCACTAGATAATTGTGATTCAAATCACACTTGTGCCGCAACTATATTGATGTGCCGTGTATACACTTAAGTAAATACCAATATACTAGTTTTCAAGTAACCAGCATCTCAAATTTACTTTCACGGGAATTAATGTGTATAAAAATACTAAACATTAATTCATTGTGATTGAAGATGTATTAAATAAAACTGTATAAAAATATTCTGTAGTAGATAGTAACTTCTATGTACTTTAGCTGTAATACTATGGAAATTAACAGTTAGATAAGTTTTGAATAACCTCGATTAGTTTGCATAGCAGTATACAACTGCTATATAATTATCGTTGGTTATTCTTACTGAATTGTTAAATATTTAAGGGTGCTGTTTTGCCAGCAAGGAGTTAACTTCTAGCATGAAGGAGAGAATAGTTAATGTAGTCTGTATGACAATTTCACAATGTTGATAGTGATAATCTCGCTTAGTATCTAGAAGAACGCCAATGATTATTTCTTGATTGACTGAAAAACGAATCAGCCGTAGATACCAAGCATATTTTTCACAGCTTGAGCTATTTGTATTGGCGCCGTTCACAAGTCGGGAACTATCTGTATAGCGTTATTTCAGCAGGTAAAACTTTTTTTAAAGTCAGTGAAACCAACTAAGCAAAATTACGTCGATGTTAGAAACCTGCCAATCTGGCAACACAACTGTTTTAGATTTGTTATTAATGTATTTACGAGAGGCTCTGGAACCAATATGCACCCAATAAGTACGGTATCTATTCCTTTAGACAGACAAGCAAAATTTATTACTTATTTTATGAGTTGTTTGTGATATGTTGTGTATGCAGTGTTATTATCTTTGAGTAGTGTCTCTTAAGATAACTGCATGATTATTTGAGGACTATCAGAAAGAATGCTTTGAAAATTCACATAATTTGTAGGTTATTAAATCTATGTGTGATTTTTTATTGAGATGAACTGAGAGACCTGTTTTAACTATCTAGCTGCAATCAAATAACCAGTTGTTACGAATGGGGCTTTGACGGTCATTTTGATCTCGGTCTCTGGTCACACCTTCTTCATGGTCGTTTTTTGTGAAGAGGGTTAAATGACAGAATTATTGTATAGATTTTTAAATACATCATGAATACATCAATGTATGTTGATTAAGAATCACTTTTATCGCTTCACACACTATTATTTATTAACGTAAATTATGTAAATAAAGGAATCCGCATTTGTGGAGTAAAAATGACGAGTCAGTAATTACTACTGTTACTCGCATTTATTTGCGCCAAAATAATATTCTACTGAAAAATAAAATTGTATAACTTGTATGGCATTTATGGCTGCTGATATGGTAAGCAGTTTGCATTGTGTGTTGGTGTAGGGGGTATCTGAAATTGCTGAAAAGATGTGAACGAAACCGGAAACGCTCTAAGCGACGAGCGATATTTTGTCCGATACATGGATGCTATATCGATAGCGCTAGCCAAAAATATCCGCTTTATGCTGACACTCCTGGGCAACTCCAGCAGCGCGGTGTTCGCAGAAAGGAAGCTATGATGTTGGTCGCATCCCAGACTGCGGTTAGTTTAGAAGGTGAATGGTTAGAAGCATTCTGGTGCGACCAATGTCAAAGTATTGAATGGTACTATGTCAAGAAAAAAGACCGTGTTTATGAAATATCGGTGGCGCCTGTTGAACTCTGGCAGCGTGCGATAGGAGTAATAAACCCTGAAGGAAATTCTTCTGTTGGAGAGTTCACCCGTAGACACGCACGGATGACTGGTTACAATGTCAAAGAGGAATTTCATGTTCGCGGTACATAACTATTGCAGACCCCGGTTTGTATGTTCAGGCGCCGCAATTAAAGTAATGAAGTAGTTGAGATATCTGCATGATAGATTCACTTCCAAACGTAGAAGAAATTGATTTTCAAAAATATTTACAGATATTACAGCGACGTTGGTTGCCTGCTGTTGGAATTTTTGGGGTTATTGTCACTGCGGCATCAGTGTATGCGTTTTCATTAAAGCCAACTTATGAAGCTCAAGGAAGTGTATTGATTAAAAGCGATAATACTTATTCTTTGACTGGGTTAGGCGAAAACTTGGGAAGAATTCAAGCTTTAACGCAAGAAGGTAGCCCATTAGAGACGCAAGCAAAAATTGTAACATCAGTACCAGTAATTCAAGAAACTATCAAATCTTTGAACCTTGAAGATAAGGAAGGTAAACCGATTGAAATTGAAGCACTAGTCAAAAAACTTAAAGTTAAAGGAGCAGTTGGCACTGATGTGCTTGAAATATCTTATACAGATGATGACCCGAAACTGGCAGCTCAAGTAGTAAACAAGGTTATCGACTTATATATCAACAGAAACGTTACAGATAATCAGGCAGAGGCGATTTCAGCACGTAAGTTTATTTGGAAGCAGCTACCAGAACGCGAGCAGGCTGTTAAGCAAGAAGAGTTAACCTTGCGTAAATTTAAAGAAGATAATAAAGTTTTAGTGCTGCAAGAGGAAGCATCAAACGCAGTTACTACAATTTCGCAATTAGAAACAGAAATTACTAAAGCTCAAGCTGATTTAGTTGAGGTTGAACGAAAATTAGTAAATTTACGTAGTCAAGCCAAAGTTCAATCAGAGCAAGCTGCAACTTATGCTGATTTGAGTCAAATAAAGGGAACTCAAGATGTTTTGACTCAACTTCAACAAGCGGAGAGTCTCTTAAAAGTAGAAAAAACACGCTTTCAGCCTGGACATCCAGCAGTGATAAATCTTGAAGAGAAGGTTGCTGCTCTTAAAGGTTTATTGAATGAGCGAACGCAGCAAATAACTGGTAGCAATAAGTCTGTTCCAGAGGGTAATATTCAAATTGGGGAATTACGGCAGGAATTGATAGGAGAGTTAATCAGCACAGAAAATCAATATAATGGACTTTCTGCCAAGATTTCTCAACTACAACGGGCAAAAGTTAATTATCAACAACGCGCTCAAATTCTGCCCAAGCTTGAACAAACTCAGCGTGAACTTGAAAGGCGCCTGAAAGCAGCACAAACAACTTATGAAACACTACTTACTAAACTACAAGAAGTAGATGTTGCACAAAATCAGAAAGTTGGAAATGCTCGAATTATATCTAGTGCGCTTGTACCTAGTAAGCCAAGTGGTCCCCGCAGGATAATATTTATAGGCGCCGGGGCAGCAGCAGGAATAATATTAGGTATAATAACCGCGTTTGGGTTAGATTTGGTTGACAGGTCATTAAAGACGGTAAAAGAAGCAAAAGAATTATTCAAGTATACTTTGTTAGGGGTAATTCCAAATGTCAGCAAACGGGCGCGAAATCGCTCATCGCTTGATGTTGTTGAAGCGGGTATTCCTAGAATTGCGACTGATTTTACGCACTATCCGCTAGGTGATGCTTATCAAATGCTGCGAGCCAACTTGAAATTTTTAAGTTCAGACCATGAACTGCGATCATTTACTATAACAAGTTCTATATCTAAAGAGGGTAAATCTGAGGTTGCTGCAAACTTGGCTTTGGCAATGACCCAAGTTGGACGAAAAGTATTAATAGTTGATGCAGATATGCGCCATCCGATTCAACATCATATTTGGTATCTCAATAATAACATTGGTCTTTCTAATTTACTTGTTGAACAAATGGAAAGTGATAAGGTTATACAAGAAGTAATGCCCAACTTGTTTGTTTTACCATCTGGAGTTTTACCACCTAATCCTTTGGCATTGCTCGACTCGATGCGAATGAGTGCATTAGTTGATGAATTTGTACGTGACTATGACTTTGTAATCTTCGATACGCCTGCTCTCGCCGGAACCGCTGATGCGGCTGTTATAGGTAATTTAACTGATGGTACTTTATTAGTAGTACGTCCTGGGGTGATTGATTACGCTAGCGCCAATGCTGCAAAAGGATTTTTAACTCAGACAAGTCAAAAAGTTTTAGGGATAGTTATCAATGGTGTGAATGTAAAGCGAGAACCTGATAGTTATTTCTACTACAATCTAAACAATCTTGAATCTACAACCGCATCAAAAAGCGCATCAAATGATTCTGTATTAGTAAAAGTGAAATAAGAGTATTTATAGTAAGGTAGTCTTGGCAGAATTTACTCAGTATGGGAATCAATGCAAAGAGTCGTTATAAGTAATTTACATCTTTATATCATTGTTCCATACTTTTATTTAAATATTTACAGTGAGGATTTGATTAAGTGATTAAGTTTTTTTCTAAATTCTTTTATATTCTTGGAGAAGAAAAGGTTAAACTATTCTGGTTGTTATTAGCAGCTTTAATGGCATCTTTATTAGAAGCTATAGGTATTGGGCTAATTGGACCATTTTTAAATTTAGCTTCTTATCCAGAGTCAGTACATAACAACGCATTTTTGGCTCCTATTTACAAGCAAACAGGTTTACAAACGGCTAGAGATTTTATTGTGATTGCCGGATTATTTATTTCAATAGTATTTTGTGTAAAATCATTAACATACTTTTTTGTTAAAAGATATATTTATGAGTTTGCATCTAATTTAAAAGCACAGCTTTGCTCTAGATTAATGCATACTTATTTATCAGTTCCATATGTATTTTTTCTAAGCAAAAATACTGCTACAATCATTAAGAATATAGTAATGGAGACCGATAAAGTTTGCTATGATTACGTTCTACCTCTGCTAGAAGGCTGCGCTAACACAGTTGTGACTATTGTTTTAATATTATTGCTAGCAAAAACCGATTTAATTTTTTTGGCAGTAACGTCAGCAGTTATTTTACCAGTAATAATAATCTTCTATCAATTTAGAAAAAGCTTTCGTCGATGGGGAGAACAAGCATCTCAAGCTAGAAAAGAAATGGTTAGTATTATTAACCACAGTTTAGGTAGTATTAAAGAGACACGAATTATTGGCTGTGAGAGATACTTCGAGAGCAAAATGTATGAGCAAGGAAGAAAGTATGCAAAATCGGAATCTCTTTTTAAGTCTTCACAAATTATTCCGCGCGTTGCAATTGAATCAATTTTAGTATTATTTTTGATACTTCTCGTTTGTGTCAATTTAGTTTTATTTAATAAAGGATTACAAGATATTCTTCCTATTTTGAGCGTTTTTGTAATAACGTCGCTTCGTTTAGTTCCGTCTGCAAGTCAATCGATTGCAGCAATCAGCTATGTACAAAATACAGCTTACTCTCTTGATATTATTTACAAGGACTTACGGGATACAGAATTGTACCAAGATGGTAAAGCCATGAAAGAAATAAGTAGTGTTAAAAATTTTGAGACTAGGGAAGACAATAATAAAATTATACCTTTCGTTAATCAAGTAAATTTGAAAAATATCAGCTATAGTTATCCAAATGCTGAATACTCTGCCCTCTCAAATATCTCGCTAACTTTAAAAAAGGGAGAATCAATAGCTTTAATTGGTAAGTCTGGTGCAGGTAAGACGACTCTAGTTGATTTAATCTTGGGTCTTTTACAACCCACAAGTGGTGATATTTGTGTAGATGGAACTTCTATATATCAGGATATTTCTTCTTGGCAAAACCTAGTTGCTTATATTCCTCAATCAATTTTTCTTATAGATGACACCATTGAAAAAAATATAGCTTTTGGCGTTCCAGAACATCTAATTGACCAAAAACGGCTCAAAAACGCTATTGAAGCTGCTCAAATCACAGAGTTTATCAATCAACTGCCAGATGGCATTAATACAGTTGTTGGTGAACGTGGAGTTAGACTTTCGGGTGGTCAGCGTCAAAGGGTGGGAATTGCACGCGCTTTGTACAACGAGAGAGAAATATTGATATTAGATGAAGCTACTTCTGCATTAGATAATGAGACTGAAGCTTTAGTAACAGAAGCAATCCGAGCATTATCTGGCAGCAAAACAATGATTATTATTGCCCATAGGTTAACTACAGTCGAACATTGTGACCGTCTCTACATGCTGAAAGAAGGTCATATAGTTAAATCAGGAACTTACAAAGAAGTTGTTTTAGAAGAAGCTTATTCTCAGGCTTAATAAATTGCGTAAAGAAATGAGAACAAATATTTGCAATAAAACTAATCTAACCCACAACATATTTTAGGCTTTCAATTTATGTCATTAGTTAAACAAATTGTTTTCAAATTATTCCCTCTAAAGCAACGTAATTATATCAGATTGCTAATGTTTAGAGTAATAAGACTGCTTGGCATAAGAAAAATATTGAGCTATTTCAATTTATCAATATCTAATAAATATATCCATCTTAATCACTCAAACGTAGATGAAATTTTGTTAAAATATAAAACAGACATTAACAACTACAAATTTGTTGAGTCAGATGAAATCAAACCCGTTGTGAATTATATTGGGCAATTACAAAGCACAATACAACCTTATATAGCTACAACAGAAACGGTTTTATTAGAAATAAACAATAGTTGTAATTGCTTTTCTTTCCGTAACAGTCATTTATTAGACAAAGAACTGAATGTTTTAGGAGAAACTCGAACGAAAGAATTTGATGCTCGACTTCCTCTACCTATTATTACAAAGTTTATTGATAAAACTATTTGCCTAGATGGAACAATTGCTTACTTATCAGACCCTGACCCAGCAAATTATTACCACTGGATGTGTAGAACGTTACCACTGCTCAGATTTTACCAAAATTTGTCTACGCTAGCCAAAATAGATTATTTTTATACTGGCAAGTTTTCTATCTCTGAGTTCCATAAAGAAACTTTACAAGCAGCAGGTGTGTGCTTAGATAAAGTCATTCAGGAAGGTTGTACGGCAAAGCATTTGCTAATAGCCGTAACTAACCGCTCTCTGCATCTCAATAATCAAGTAAATGACCCAATTAACAAAGAATCATTTGAATTTACGAGAAACTTATTTTATAAGCCTTCAAATTTACGTTATACCAAAAAATCTCGTATTTATGTAAGTAGAGGTAATGTAAGTAGAAGAAAAATAATTAATGAGGCAGAAGTTATTTATTTAATAGAAAAATATGGTTTTGAAACAGTTACTATGGATAATAGAACAGTCCAAGAACAAGCAAATTTATTCTCAAAAGCAGAGGCTATAATTGCGCTTCATGGAGCAGCTTTAACCAATTTACTGTTTGTACAACCAGGTTCAAAAGTTATTGAACTATTACCTGATAACTATACAAATAATTGTTTTTACACACTTGCAAGCTATGCAGAAGCTGATTATTTCTATTTACAAGGCGAATCTCTAAAGCAGAATAATCAAGATTTACGCTTATTAGATACTTATATCAATATTAAAAAACTGGAAACTATTTTAAAATCAGCTTGCTTAGATATACCAATTTTTGAGCGTTTGTAAAAATTCATAGTTCATAGCTTTACGAAATTACACAGAGGTCATAATGGAAGCATACAAATACTATCAAGAACAAGGTTATTATATATTCCGTCAGTTAATTTCTCATGAATTAATTGATAGCTTATTAGCTGAATATCAGTCTAAAATAGTAGCAAGTAACGACTACTTTTTTAGACAATCAAGCAATAAGTGGGAAAAAAATAAAATCTCCATCTACGGTTATTGCGAAGAATCACTTCTAGATATTCACGATTATCCAAATCATTCCTCTTTTTCCGACAGTGCATTACGTATATTTTGTTTACCAGAAGTTAGAAATGCTTTAACTCTTCTTACAGGTGAGCATGAGCATAACGTAATGCAAACCATGTTTTTTGACTTAAATACAGCTACACCTGCTCATCAAGATTGGTATTATTTAGACTCAATGCCCAATGGTCACTTATTAGCTGGATGGTTTGCTCTAGAAGATATTCAACAAGAGGCAGGTCGATTCTATGTACTTCCAAAATCTCATTTGATAGATTTTGAATTAACTATTGATGAAAAAATTTCTAGTCCTTATTACCAACAAAAATTAAAAAAATATTTAGAAGCTCACAAAGAAGAAATGTATGCTCCTGCTTTACAAAAGGGCGATGTATTGTTTTGGAATTCTCGAACAATCCACGGTTCAAGCGCAACATTAGATGCTAGTTACTCTAGAAAATCTTTAACTGCTCATTACCTTCCCAGTAAATATCAATTTGGTAATAGATATGCAACATCTCCTAAAGCTGTGGAGTACGCTTCATACGAAGGTATGAAATATAAACTTGCTCCAGTAGGACATAAACACTACTCAGTGCCGAATAAAGTACAAACAGACCTATACCATTATTTATCTCAGCGGCCTAAATTAATGCGAATAGCGCAATTCATTAGAAAACCTTTGAAAAGTTCACGGGGTTAAGTTTTTGGGTTTACATTAATAGCATATAAAATTGTAAGTGTATAAATCGCGCTTTATTACAATTTAGTTATTGATGTAGCCCTAATTTTATAATTACAATATTTACAATTTTTATTCAACTGAAAAATGCAAAAATTATTTTGTTTTTGTACTTTGGCAATTAGCCGTCCATATAATCTTTTAGCACAAGACCTTGCCAAAGATTTAGAGAAATATTCTCCCGGAACTTTATTGATAGTTTATACAGACTTACCTCATTATTTTAAAGAGCATTCTAATGTCATTGCTTGTCGGCATTCACAAAAAGGTGTTCGTTGTTGCTGGAATGATAAACGATTTGCTATCAAAAAAGCTTTATCAATGTTCGACTCTGCTATTTGTATAGATGCTGATACTCGAATTATCGGTTATGTTCCTGAAGATATGGAATTTTTACCTGGTATTACTGTATATGAGCATTTACATATTCTCGATTTCTTTAAAAATAAAGAAAAGAAGGCATCAAATACTTTGAACAGGTTAAGTAACAAAATGAATCTTTCTATTAAAGATGTACGTTGGGTTCAAGAAAATTTATTTGTAATTACTAAAGATGAAGGTAAGGAAACTGAGTTTATCGAGCAGTGGGATAAAGTGGCTAGATATTTAGACTTTAGAGGAGTTTACGGTGATGGAAATTCAATTGGTTTTGCAGCTGCTAAGGCTGGATGGTCTATTCAAGAAGGTAGATTAAATAAGTTATTAGCTGTGAGGCAACATTCATATATTTCCAGAAGCTTAAAAAAAAGTATATTAAAAAGATTAAAAAATGTACTGGCTTTTTCATATCGTTTTAATAAAGAGCTATTAGTCACTTTAAACGATTTTAAATTCTACTATTAATATGTGTTACTTTTTCATAAGTCCTTAGAATAAATTTCGTTATTCCACATCTTGCAGCATTCTCAACAAGCCCTGCATAAACCGGGCTTATGTACGATAAATTGGGGGTTTATAGCGAAACTTTTGTGACTGTTGCCCGGTTTCTAACCCTGGCGCAAGATGTGAGTTATCCCAAAAACAGTCAAATAATACTTTGATTAATTAAAAAAGTGAAAGTAATACAACTAAGTACCTCTGATATTTTAGGTGGCGCCAGTCGTTCTGCCTATCGTTTACATGAAGGCTTACAACAAATTGGTATTGATTCTCGGATGCTGGTACAAAGTAAGTCTAGCGATAATAGAGCAGTAATGGCGCCCTCACGTAATTTAGAGCAAAGTATTTCCAAACTGAGGGTTGGTATTGATGTATTGCCATTAAATATTTATCAAAAATATCGACAAAGAAAAGCTCCCATATTCTCTTTACAATGGCTACCTGATAAAATACCTCAAAAAGTTGCTAATTTTCAGGCGGACATAATCAATCTTCATTGGGTCAGTACTGCGTATATTAGAGCAGAGACTCTTGCAAAATTTAAACAACCTTTAGTTTGGACACTGCATGATATGTGGGCATTTACAGGAGGATGTCATTATAGTGGCGAATGTAATAATTACACAGCTTCCTGTGGTTCATGTCCTCAACTCGGTAGTAATACCAAGTGGGATTTGTCTCATTGGGTATGGCAACGTAAAGCTAAAGCTTGGAAAAATCTGAATCTTACTATTGCCACTCCTAGTTCGTGGTTGGCAAAGTGTGCGAGTGCTAGCTCTCTATTTCAGGGTTTACGAATTGAACAAATTCCTTATGGATTGAACACAAAGAATTATAGACCAATAAATAAGAAACTAGCTAGAGAGATACTTTGCTTACCCCAAAATAAGCAGCTTGTTTTATTTGGTTCATTAAATGCAACTAGTGATAAAAGAAAAGGGTTCCACCTTTTACAAACTACACTACAAGAATTAAGTCAAGCAGGATGGCACAATAAGTTAGAGCTAGTGATTTTTGGAGCTACTCAACCAGAGAATCCTCCTAATTTCGGTTTTAGAGCTAATTATTTAGGTACATTGACTGACGATTTATCTTTAACACTTTTATATTCAGCAGCAGATGTATTTGTTTTACCTTCACTAGAAGATAACTTACCAAACACTGTGCTTGAAGCGATAGCTTGTGGAACTCCCTGTGTAGCCTTTAACATTGGTGGAATGCCTGATATGATTGAGCATTACAAAAATGGCTACCTAGCACAACCTTTTAAAATTACAGATTTAGCATCTGGTGTAGCTTGGGTGCTAGAAAATGAAGAACGCTATCAAAAACTTCAAGAGCGCGCGCGTCAAAAAACAGAGCAAGAATTTTCCTTAGAACTTCAAGCTCATCGTTACTCATCTCTTTATAATGATGTTCTGTCTAAATCTAATTGTCTAAAGCATAAATAACAAATTGAGCGTTAAAAATAAAACGAAAAATATTTAGGAGAATCTTTATTGAATCTTAAGTCACTAAAACCTTTAGCAAAAAAAATAGAAATATTTCTTGTTATCTTCTATCTTTTCTATTTTTTAATTCCGGGTTTAGCTCCACCTCCTTTTGACCCCGTTTTTAAAGCTTTAAGCTATCCAATAGTTGGTATTTTAATTATTGGGCAATGGAAACGTTTTATGTACGTTTCTACAATGGATATATTGATTCTAGTTTTAATAGTACTATGTTTAACATCGCAATTATGGTCTGCTGCCCCAAATTATACCTCAAATGAAGTTAAAGCCTTGGTTCGTTCTACATTATTTGGAGCATATCTAGCAACTCGCTTTAGTTTGAAAGAGCAAATGCAATTATGGAGTTGGGTTCTAGGGTCAACTGCCGTTCTCTGCTTAATTTTTGGCATTAACCCAATCAATACTGCTTGGACTGGGATATATGGATACAAAAATCACTTAGCTCGAATAATGGTTTTCACTGCAATACTTTTTCTAGCTAAAATTTATAAAAGAGGTAAAGCTTTTTGGTTATATGCTTTCTTGTCTGCGCTTGCAATAATATTAATTATTCTTTCTCAAGCTAAGTCTTGTTATATAATTATGACCATTATGCTTATACTTTTTCCTTTATATAAGTTAACTAGTATTGGTTATAAGTCAAAAACACTATTACTATTAACTTCACTGATTATCAGTGGCATAAGCATAGCATTACTTTTACAAAACTTAGAAATATTTTTGGTAGACATTTTAGGAAAAGATTTAACATTTAATGGACGTACCCAAATTTGGGAATTGATGTTTGATAAAGTTTGGCAGCGACCTTGGACAGGCTATGGTTTTGCTGCGTTCTGGACTTCTGATGAATCTTCATATATTCTCCAATATTCTTGGGCAAGAGGCGCTAAAGATTTCCGCTTTAATTCACATAATAGCTATATGGAAATACTTTTACAAATAGGAATTCCAGGTCTTGTATTATACCTTATTAATTACTTAACAGTGTTATTGCGTTCGATTACTTTATTTAATTCAACTTTTGAAATAGAAGACAGGATAACATTATTCTGGGTAATTCAAAATTTAGTTGCAATGTTTCTATTAGCTTGGGCTGATAGTGGTGGTGTATTAAGTAACGATTCTATTTGGTCTTTTTATGTATCAATAGCACTTACAATTGCTGTTTATTACAAACGACTTAGAAACAAACAAGCAATATTCCAGTTAGATAAAAGAATTTCAACTCAAGTTTAGCTAAAGAAATTGTTTTAAAGTGTAAAATTTATGTCAATTCTTTTCTTAACCACTATCATTCCCCGTCAACAAAAGATGGGTAGTGAAGTTGCATCGCAATGCTTCATTGATGCTCTTAAGCAGAAGGGTCATGAAGTCACAGTTGTAGGATATATGCGGCAAGATGATGTTTTTGAGCCAAATTCTCAAGAGATAGTCATAAGTAAGCGGTATATAGAAACCAAAAAAGCAAAACTATACCCAATTTTTTGGTTTATCATCAGTTTATTCAAAGGAATTCCTTACTCAGCAGCAAAGTATTATTCCAGTGCTTATGTCAAAACAATAAAATCGCTAGTATCAAGTAATCAATATGATGCCATTATTATTGAACACTCTCAGTTAGGCTGGTTGGCGCCTTTCATAAAAAATAAAGATAAGCTAATTTTTATCGCTCATAATATTGAGCATGAAATCTATCATTACCATTTTCAAAAATCAAGCAACTTAATATCAAAATTGATTTATAAACGAGAAGCCAGGTTAATAAAGAGAATCGAAGATAAATTGGTAACAGGAGTAAGACAAGTTTGGGCACTAACGGAACATGATGCTAAGTATTTTCGTGGGGTAAAGGGAGCAATGGGAGTAAAGGTCTTTCCTTTAAGCCCTGGTTCAGGTAAATTACCAGATAAACCTATTAATAAAAAGTTTGATATTGGTTTGATTGGAAGTTGGTTGTGGAAGCCAAATCAAGAAGCCTTACATTGGTTCTTACAAAATGTATATCCACAATTGCCTAATAATCTATCAATTCATGTAGCTGGTAAAGGTGCTGATTGGCTAATTAAAGAATACCCTAATATTCATTATCGCGGTATTGTTCCTAATGCCCAAGAGTTTATGGCACAGGCAAAGGTAGTCGCTGTTCCTACCCTGAGTGGTGGTGGTATACAAATTAAAACTTTGGATGCCATTGCTTCTGGATCTTTACTCGTAGCTACTCCAGTGGCTATGCGGGGAATTCCTCAGCCTCCTTTAACAGTCAAAGTTGCCAAAACCTCAGAGGAATTTACTAAACTTCTTGTAAAAGCAACAGCTTCTTCACATCATCAAGAAACTTTTCACAATGCAAAAAACTGGTACTGCTTAAGGAGAAATAAATTTTTTAACGAAATTGATTACGCGATTAAAGCTATTTAATTAGCTTTTATATTAGTAAACAATCATTAATGAATTGATAGCTTATAATAAAAAAGTGTTATTATATTTTAATTCCTCAAATATTTGGCAGTTTTTTATAACATATTTGTTTCCAAATTAAATGTAGACCACATGAAAATATCGATTATTACACCTGTGTATAATGCTGTTAATACCATTGAGAAAACTATTCTTAGTGTTATTAATCAGCAAATTGAATTCCAGTTAGAATACATTATCGTTGATGGCAAATCCAATGATGGTACTATAGAAATAATTAAAAAGTATTTCAACCGAATAAGCGTATTTATTTCGGAAACAGATAAAGGTGTATATGATGCCATGAATAAAGGGTTAGCTATTGCTACTGGAGATATAATTGGCATTATTAATGCTGATGACTGGTATAACGATGGAGCATTTAAAATCGTTGAAAAGACTTTTCTTGATAACACAAATATAGAGATTAGTTATTCACCAATACATAATTACTTTAATAATGAGTATTTAAATACTTTTGTTCCAGGAAGTTTAGAAAATTTAATATTTAAATTTACAATTAATCATCCTAGTTGCTTTGTAAGAAAGGAAGTTTACCAAAAGGTAGGTATATTTGATTTAAAATATTCAATGGCTGCCGATTATGATTTTATTTTTCGAGCTTACACAATGGGGATTAACTTTTACCACATTAATACTCCCCTTGTTAGTTATTCGCTAAATGGCGTAACTGGAAAACCATTAACAAAATTTAAACAAATTTATGAAAGTTGGAAAGTTGCCTCTAGCTTTGTTGATAAAAAATCAAATTTTTTTCTAAAAAAGCGATTAATTTTTTATATTGTTTGGATGCTAAAAGAACTATTAGCTTTACCAATTAAGTTATTAATTAAACCACATTTAGCTAGAAAACTTAAATCTTATATTAGGTCAATCTTAGGTGGCTTACCAGCAGATAAGTATGGTGCTTGGTAATTTTTTTATTAAAAATTAATTGACAAGAATAAATTGGAGTAGATATGAATAATAGTATTCTAATTAAAAAGTTTGATGAAATATCAATATTGGGAATCAGGTTTCACAAATTGAAAGTTAATGAATTAATAGATTATATTATTATTACCGCCAAATTAAACAAAAAGACGGTTGTCGGTAATGTAAATATAAGAGCTGTTAATTTTGCCTATGATTTACCTTGGTACCGAGATTTTATTAATAAATCTGACTTAGTATTTTGCGATGGATTTGGTATTCTATTAGGAGCAAAACTTTGTGGTAATTGCGTTGAATCTCATCATCGTATGACTTGTCCAGATTATATTGAAAACTTAGCGCTAGCTTGTGAGAAAGAAAATATTTCTATATTTTTACTCGCTGGCAAGCCAGGTATAGTAGAAAAAGCTATTACTAAATTATCAACTGTCGCACCAAAATTAAAAGTCAAAGGACATCATGGCTATTTTTATAAGAATGGCAAGGAAAACGACCTAGTTATTCAACAAATTAATCAATTTAAACCAGATATTTTGTACGTTGGCTTTGGTATGCCAGTACAAGAAAAGTGGATTTTAAATAATTTAGAAAAAATTGATGCTAAAGTCTTTTTACCTCTAGGCGCCTGCCTTGACTTTTATACTGCTGAAGTCTATAGAGGTCCTGTTTGGATAACTAATTTAGGGTTGGAGTGGTTAACTAGATTATTCACTGAACCAAGACGCTTGTGGAGCCGCTACCTGGTCGGTAATCCCTTATTCTTCTATCGGCTTTTACAACAAAAGTTTTCTAAAGCAATTCGTTAGTTTTTTTCATTATTAGGCAACAACATATTACACCCCAATTTCAACACTTAAAAAGTAACCAACAATGTTAGCTTCACAGCAAATCGAAAATTTAAAAACAGAAGATTTAACACAATTTCCAACTATTTCTATAGTTATTCCTAACTATAATAGTGGAAAAACTATTGGAGCCGCCATAGAAAGTTTAATTGCACAAAACTACCCGAATTTAGAAATTATTGTCATTGATGGCGGTTCAACAGATAATAGTTTTGAAGTAATTAAAGAATTTGAGTCTTATTTAGCTTGCTGGGTAAGTGAAAAAGATTATGGTCAATCTAACGCTATCAATAAAGGTTTGGCAAATTGTTCTGGTGAAATTGTTAACTGGTTGTGTAGCGATGATTTTATTAAACCTGGTGCTTTACATAAAGTGGCTAAGTACTTTATCGAGTTGCCCGATATTGATGTTTTGGTTGGTCGTGGCGAGATTGTTTTCACAGGTGAAAATTTAGATAAATCAAATGGGAAAGTTAACTTTTGGCTAAATTTATTGGGTAAAATTATTGGGTTAGGCAATCGTTCTATAATCCAAAACAAGCAAAGTAAACAGACGTATATCAAGGCTCCTACACTCAAACAAATTTCTCTTATATCTGTTCAGAATCCTATTGCCCAACCAAGTTGCTTTTTTAGACGTAGTTTGCTGAATCGTCCTAAACCAATCGACGAAACTTATAACTATGCAATGGACACAGAACTTTGGAATTATTTTCAATGTCAAGGTGCTAATTGGAAATGCATTGATGATGTGTTAAGCGTATCTATTCAAGATGGTCAAAATAAGACTAGTACGGGAGGCTACAAAATTACTCTTGAATTAGAACGTATATATAACACTTATGTAAAAGAAATAATTCCTCTAACATTTTGGCATAGAAGGCTACGTTATCCTTTAGAGCGGTGCATGGCTCTTTATGACAATCAGGTTCTGTTATACATTGTTGGATTAATTTGGATAGTAGTCACCTTTATATTAGCTCTATTTTACGGCTTAGATAAAGTCTGGGCTTTGCGATGGAAGCGATGGATTTGAATAATAAATAATTATAAAAAATGTCAGCATAAAAAATCTAATTTAAAATCATGATGCAATTATTTATCGCATGGGTTCCTTTTCAACGTCGTTCAATATCTATGAAGTCGTATTTTGGATATGAACTTCAATTTTTATCATTTGCATTTAAAAGTCGTTTTTTAAGGCCATTAGAGTATGCTTTTAAAGCTTGGAAAACTCTAACGCTATTTTTACACCAGCATCCTCAAGTCATCTGGGTGCAACTTCCTCCAAGCCCCATACTTCATATAGCTTATTTCTATAAGATATTTTTTGACAAAACAGTTAGAATTATTGCAGACTGTCATAATGCTACTTTTCGCTCTCCTTGGATAAAAATTCCTGGAATAGTAACTCTCCTTAATCGTTGCGATTTAATTCTGATACATAATGATTTAGTCAAAGCGCAGGCCGTAGCAATTGGTGTAAATTCAGAAAAGTTATATGTGTTAGAAGACCCACCTGCATTAGTAGAAAATAACACAAAACTTAACCAGCAATTATTCACACACCCCTTGATTTTATGTCCCTGTTCTTTTAACTATGATGAACCAATTCAAACAGTTTTAGATGCTGCTCGATTAACTCCAGAAATTACATATGTTCTGACAGGAAAAGTCGAACGAGCCAAAGGTATCCATGATTTAAGTTGTATTCCAACTAATATTAAGTTCCCTGGTTTTCTTTCACAATCGGAATTCGATAATTTGCTGTGCAATGCAGATGCAATTTTAGGATTAACAAAATTAGACGGCATTCAGCTTAGTGTTGCAAATGAAGCTGTAGGGGCTGCAAAACCAATGATTCTTGCCAATACACATATTTTGAAAAAACTTTTTTACAAAGGAGCAATTTATGTAGATGCTATTGATTCTAACTCGATTGCACAAGGTTGTAAAGAAGCTTTACTGAGAAAAAATGAATTAACTCAAGCAGTTAGTGAATTAATTATAGAACGTCAAAAACGTTGGCTTGCTCAAGCAGAAAAATTGATATAGTTGGCTCTAAATAATGAAGTCAATAAATTTTGAAATAATGAAGATAAATTTTATATATGTTAATCACAAAAATTGCTTTTACATTATGTAGTTTAAAGCTAATTTGTTTTCACGAAATCAAGAGCTAGGAGATTAGATAGTTATGTCCAGTTTAGACCGAGCGAATAAAATACTGATTATTGTTGAAAACCTTCCTGTACCTTTTGACCGACGGGTATGGATGGAAGCAATTACTTTGAAGAAGGCTGGCTATGAAGTCTCAGTGATTTGCCCAATAAGTGATACTTGTAATAAAAATTATGAAGTAATTGAAGGAATTCATATCTATCGTCATCCACTTCCTGTAGAAGAGAGTTCTGTCAAGGGTTATCTTAGAGAATATGCTTGGGCTGTGTATTGGCAGTTCCGTTTAGCGCACAAGGTTTGGCAAACACAGGGTTTCGATACCGTCCACATTTGTAATCCCCCAGACTTACTTTTTTTGACAGCAGGATGGTTCAAACTATTTCATGGTGTAAAAGTTATCTTCGACCACCACGACTTGAGTCCAGAAATGTACATTGCTAAGTACAACCGCAAAGATATTTTTTACCACGGTTTGCGTTGGGCAGAACGTTTGACTTATGCAATAGCAGACCTTGCCATCGCCACAAATGAATCCCACCGAAAGGTAGCTATTACCAGAGGTGGTAAAAAGCCAGAGGAAGTTTTTATCGTCCGGAGTGCGCCAGACCTTTCACGCTTTACTTTAATGCCTCCAAATCCAATCTACAAAAAAGGTAAAAAATTCTTGATAGGCTACATGGGTGTTATGGGTGAACCAGAGGGTATTGACTATTTGCTGAGAATCGTGCAGTACCTAGTTCAGAAGGAGAATCGCAAAAATATTCACTTCATGCTAATTGGAAATGGCCCCGCAAAAGATCGGCTAGAAACTTTAGCAGTTGAATTGGGGATTACAGAATATATAGAATTTACTGGATTTAAAACTGGTAAAGAACTTTTAGAACGCCTTTCTACTTGCGATGTTTGTGTAGAACCATCCCCAACATCTGTTTATAACGAACACTGTACAATGAATAAAATATTAGAGTACATGGCTTTAGGGAAACCGATTGTTCAGTTCGATTTACGAGAGGGAAGACGTTCAGCACAGGAGGCTTCTCTATACGCCAAGCCAAATGATGAAATAGAGTTTGCTTATAGAATCATTGAATTGCTGGATTCTCCGCAACTTCGCCAATCTATGGGAGCGGAAGGAAGACGACGAATGGAAGAAATTCTTGAATGGCGCCATCAAGCACCAAAACTGTTGGATGCTTATTTTGCTATTTCCCCACTATCAAAGTTATCACCGAAAAATCTTGTTCGTTATTCAAGTAATTAAGTTGAGTTTTAAATAGTTAGTTTGTATTTATATAAATTAACTAATTTGTACGTACATTTAGCTTAAGAACAAAATTATCAAGAGGTATAGAAGCGAATCGTGACTTACAAATCATTACCGCTAGTAGCTTTTAAACCAGATTTAAGGTCAGCAAAAGGCGCCCAAATTCAGCGAGGATTCATAGTTCGATTACTTCGGGTAATCACATTGGTAATTTTAGATGCTGTATCCTTAGTTTTAGCATGGAGGCTAGCAATATATTTCGGGACTCCAATTCAATCACCTTGGACACAAGAAGTATCTTTTCTATTACTAAATGTAACTGTTGGACTTACTATCTTCATAACTTCAGGTTTATACAAAGCTGGTACTAATCGTCGTAACTATACGCGCGTTATTAAAGCCATTTCACTTTCTTCTATTCTGCTGCTACTCATTGGCTTTCTCTATGCTCCTGAAGTATATGTATCGCGCTCAATTTTCTTGCTCTCTTGGTTATTGTCTGTAATTTTTACTTGTGCTTCTCGCTTTATCTTTGATACCAGTACAAAACTTCTCCGTAATCAAGGCGCCGTGCGTCACGCTATCTTTCTAATTACTGATTTAGAAGAGCAACAAGAGCAAGTTAATTTGATAGAAAAAGAAAATTGCTACATAGTTCAAGGTGTTGCTGATTCGAGTTGTCTTGATTTAGCTAATCGTGAACAGACATTGCAGTATCTACGCGAACTCGGTGTAGTGGAAGCTTTTGTTTCTTGGAGTTCTATTAAAGACCGCTTGTATATTTGCTGGCATTTTTATACTGCTGGCATTACAATTCGTATACTGCCGAATAAGCGCGAGCTATATCACCCCAAATCTCAAGTTTGGATGCTTGGCGACCTTCCTTGTCTAACTATTCCGGCGCCTATTGTTGCTGGTACTGATTTTTGGCTGAAACGAATTTTTGATTTGGTTTGTTCGACAATACTATTAATTGCTTTTTCGCCACTGTACATTAGTATTGCTCTGCTCATCAAACTTGACTCTCCAGGGCCTATTTTCTTTAAGCAAGACCGAGTGGGGTTACATAGTAAAAAGTTTAAAATTTGGAAGTTCAGAACTATGGTGACGAATGCAGAAAAACTACAGGCTGCATTAGAAGCCAAAAATGAAATTAAAGATGGGGTACTGTTTAAACTTAAAGATGACCCACGCATTACTAAAGTTGGTAAGTTTTTACGTCGCTATAGTCTTGATGAGTTGCCACAGTTATTTAATGTGGTACTTGGTGAAATGAGTTTAGTTGGTCCACGTCCACTTCCGTTACGTGATGTGGAACGTTTTAAGACTATGCATTTTATTCGTCAGGAAGTTCTGCCTGGTATAACTGGTTTATGGCAAGTGTCTGGACGTTCGGATATTGATAATTTTGAAGAGGGTGTGCGATTGGATATTACTTATATTGAAAATTGGTCGGTTTGGCTTGATTTGAAAATTTTGTTCAAAACTGTTGGGGTTGTGTTTAATAAAACTGGCGCCTATTAATAATTTGAGGGCGGGCAGGGATGCCCGCTCCACAATAAATTTTTTTACAATACACCTTCTGTGTCCGGCGCCACAATTTCACCTTCGCCGATTTCCAACATCATGTCTTGATCGGTTATTAATTCGCTTAATTCTTTGACTTGTAGGTTCATATCTTCGCAAGCTTTGCGTAAGTCTCTGGCAAACTCGTTGAGATTATCACCATAACCGCATTGTCGTGCAGCGGTTTGTATTCCTTGTTTGGCATTCGCACGCGCGCAGTCTACTAGTTCTGTGCCTTGTAATTTTTCTAGAGATGCCATTACTTTATCCTTTATTTTATATTCGCCACTTTGGTTAAAGTAACAATTTATATTTATTGAGTCTTCTTTCTTACGGTTGAAATATTAATCCCCCCTAACCCCCCTTGATAAGGGGGGAACAAGATAGAGAATTCTTAGCCCCCGAATTTGCGGGGGGGTTGCTGCTTCTCAATATTAACCATTGATGACGGCGCCACCATTTGGATGCAATACTTGACCTGTTATATATGATGAGTCGTCTGAAGCTAGGAATACATAGCTTGGCGCCACTTCTTCGGGTTGTCCTGCCCGCTGCATTGGTACTTGTTTACCAAAATTAGCTACTTTTTCTTCAGGGAATGTTGCAGGTATTAAAGGTGTCCATATTGGCCCTGGTGCAACACCGTTAACGCGAATGCCTTTTTCTACTAAGTTTTGTGATAGCGAACGGGTGAAAGCTACAATGGCGCCTTTGGTAGAAGAATAATCTAGTAATTGCGGATTGCCTTTATAGGCAGTAACTGAAGTTGTGTTAATAATTGCACTACCTTCGTGTAGGTGCTTCATTGCCGCTTTGGTCATGAAGAACATTGAAAAAATGTTTGTACGGAAGGTTTTTTCTAATTGTTCTTCGGTAATATCTTCTATACTTTCTTGCGGATGCTGTTCGGCAGCGTTGTTGACTAAAATATCTAGCTTGCCCAATTCGTCTACAGTTTGCTGAACTGCTTGCTGGCAAAAAGATTCTGAACCAATATCACCTGCTATTGTAACCGCGCGACGACCGTATTTCTCAACTAGATGCTTTGTTTCTTTGGCATCTTCGTGTTCGCTTAAGTAAAGAATTGCTACGTCGGCGCCTTCTTTTGCATAGGCAATGGCAACAGCACGTCCGATACCACTATCGGCGCCTGTAATTAATGCGACTTTATTCTCTAATTTACCACTACCCCGATATTTTTCATCATCAGATACGGGTTTTGGAGTCATTTGCGCTTCAGAACCTGGTAACTCTTGAGATTGTGGTGGCTGTAATTGTTCTTGTGGCATAACAAAACTTAAAATTAATTAACTATCAGCCGCAATTAAAAACTAAACCTTGGATTGATTACTCTCTCCAAGGTAATAAAGATGTGTGTGTGTTCCCATGTGCATTGCTAGTTACTACTGGTATTCAATAATCAAGGTAAAATTACTTTTTATTGCCTCACACCCAAAATTATACCTTCGTAACCGACAACGCTATTTACTCACAAGCCTATTGCAATAAAGGATTGTTTGTAAACTTGTTTATACAATTTAAACTCTCTTTAAAATTAATTAATCGTTCTTCTGATATAAAGAAATAATAAAAAAATTCCGAATATCTCAACCTTGAGATATAAGAAACCAGGTTTCTAGCCCAAATTTTTGTTTATATTACAAGTTATGACAAAGAAACCTGGTTTCTAGGATTTTTTTGGATACAAGAAAGGATACAAGAAACCTGGTTTCTACCCCCAAATTTTTATTTATATTACAAGTTATGACAAAGAAACCTGGTTTCTAGGATTTTTTTGGATACAAGAAAGGATACAAGAAACCTGGTTTCTACCCCCAAATTTTTGTTTATATTACAAGTTATGACAAAGAAACCAGGTTTCTAGGGTTTTTTGAGCAAAACTGCTTCTTTAGAGTAATTGCTTTCCTCACATTAATGTTCGAGATTTATATAATGTGACTTAAACACAGCAAGCATCCGCGCGTTTGTCGAGGTATACCTTTGTGTTGAGCATCTAATTGGGAGTATATGAGTGAGGCACAAGTGCTATGCAAACCTTTGATAGTAGTTCGCATGTAATAGAGCAGGTTGATACTTTCCGCGACTTGCAAACTACTTTACGCGACCGTTGGAAAACCATTGAATTATTCGACAACAGCGATGCTGATATTCTTGTCATTCCCTCGCTAAGTCTCGACCAGCGCGAACTTATGAAGGTTGAAGGTTGTGAACATTATGAAGAACGATTATTATTCTCTTTAATTAGGTTAAGAAATCCTCGGACACGGTTAGTTTACGTGACTTCAATGCCATTGCATCCGAGTGTTGTTGATTATTATTTACAGTTATTGCCAGGAATTCCCTTTTCTCACGCACGTAACCGTCTGTTACTATTATCTACTTACGACTCATCGCAAAAGCCCCTTAGTCAAAAAATTTTAGAACGTCCTCGTTTGCTTGAGCGGATTCGTCAAGCTTTACGTTTAAACAAGTCATTTATGACGTGCTATAATTCTACCGATTTAGAGGCTGAATTATCTATAAAGTTAGGTGTGCCTCTATATGCTGCGGCGCCTGACTTACAGATATGGGGAACGAAAAGCGGTAGTAGACAAATTTTCGCAGAGTCAAATGTGCCTCATCCTGATGGAAGTCCTTTGGTTAAAACTGTTTCGGAGTTAGCGGAAGTTGCAGCACAGTTGTGGGAGCGTCAACCAACATTACAACGTATGGTTGTTAAACTCAACGAAGGTATTTCTGGTGAAGGAAATGCTTTGTTGGACTTACGACCAATATCTCATATGGCGCCACCAAACGAGACACATTCATCTCGTGTTGCAGCAATTAAAGAAAATTTCTTGTTACTGCGCTTCCAAGCAAGCCAAGAAAGTTGGGATAATTTTTCTGGACGTATTGCAGAACTTGGCGCCATCGTCGAAGCTTTTGTAGAAGGAGAAATCAAACGTTCTCCTAGTGTACAAGGACGCATTACTCCCACAGGTGAGGTAGAAATTTTATCTACTCACGACCAAATACTAGGTGGCCCCGATGGGCAAATATACTTAGGTTGCGAATTCCCTGCTGATGAAGCATATAGACTACGCTTACAGCAGTTGGGTTTAAAAGTTGGTCAGAATTTAGCAGAAAAAGGCGCCTTAGAGCGTTATGGTGTTGACTTTATTACCGTCCAAAAAGAAAATGGCGAGTGGGATATTCAAGCAATTGAAATTAACTTGCGAAAAGGTGGTACAACTCACCCATTCATGACGTTAAAATTGCTAACGAACGGTCGTTATAATCTTTCAACAGGTTTATTTTACAGCCAACAAGGGCGCCCGAAATACTATATTGCTACTGATAACCTACAAAAAGACCGCTATAAAGGATTATTACCGAATGACTTGATGGATATCATTGCCCATCACCGTTTGCACTTTGACTCTGGCACTGAGACGGGAACAGTATTCCATTTGATGGGCTGTTTGTCACAGTTTGGAAAATTAGGGTTAACAAGTATTGGCGACTCGCTACAAGAGGCTGAAGATATTTACAATAAGGTCACGAAAGTTTTGGATGCAGAAACTAGTAATAAGAATCGTGATTTTTCTAGTATTTCAGAGTATGCTTTGCCTATTTCTTGGGAAGAAGGTTAGTTGATTATTGATTGGGCTTCTTCTGTCTGTGGACTATATGCCTCTGTAGTAAAATAGAATACTTTGTCACCACGGAGACTATTAGGGCGCAGAGGTAGAATCTCCCGGATATCCTACTTTGAGGCAAAACTACATTTATGTTACGCTTTGAGATACTTCTGGGCATAACACCCCTGGATCATTCATTCTGTGCTTACTCTAACGCTAAAATATAAAAAATTGAGGCGCCTGCATGAAAGCGATTGAAGTGACTGGTAGTATTGACCAAAAGGGAAACCTAATTTTAGATGAGCTTATTCACGTAGAAACTTACCCTAGTCGTGTCCGGGTGATAGTACTATTTACAGAACAAGAAGAGAGTGACCCCGACGATACACCCATAGAAGATGTTAAAGCTAGCTTGAGAAGAGGATTTGAGCAAGCTAAAGCTGGTCAACGCTTG
Source organism: Dulcicalothrix desertica PCC 7102 (assembly GCF_003991905.1). Taxonomy (GTDB): domain Bacteria; phylum Cyanobacteriota; class Cyanobacteriia; order Cyanobacteriales; family Nostocaceae; genus Dulcicalothrix; species Dulcicalothrix desertica. The sequence goes on from NZ_RSCL01000008.1 coordinate 178,406, forward strand.
CCATTATCCCAAATGTGGGAGGGAATCGATGCCGAATGATTTACCATTAGTTTCAATTGACTTAACTCCTGAATATAAGCAAAACTTACGTGAGCTTTCTAAACGTTATCGTAATATTCGTTCGGATACCCAATCAATAATAGGGCAGCTACAATTAGGGAACTTTACTGGAGATAGAATTGTTGGTATTGGCGAAGAATACATAGTCTATAAAGTACGAGTTCGCAACAGCAACATTCAAAAGGGTAAAAGTGCTGGGTATCGTCTGGTATATCAACTTGAGTCACCAACAAGTGTTCTGCTGATCACAATTTATTCAAAATCTGACAGAGAAGATATTGGAGCGAACGAAATTCAAGAAATTATTGGTCAATATTATAGCGACAAAAAAAAAGATTAATAGAGATTCCCGACCTTGTAAAAGTTGTCGGGAATCTTAATTAAAACGATGATTTTAAGTGTTCTGCTAATACTTGTACATTCGGTTCTAAGACGCATGTGTAATGATTACCAGGAACATCAATGATTGTTATATCTTCTGCGTCCATGATAGAGAAAAATTCTACCCATACGAGAGTTGGGTCAGGCGCCATTATATGCTTTTCTTTAGCTCTGAATACGGTGACTTTTCCTGGGTATGGCTGTTTGACATAGGAATAAGTTGCCTTTAGTGTGCCAACTAATACATCGACGATGCGTCGGTTTTGTTGGCTTTGATTTGATGGTGGTAATATTTTGGCTTCTACTGCTTTGTCAAGGATGTAGTCGATTTGTTCCTCAGCATCCAAGTGCTTCATTTCATTACTGTTTACCAAATTATCTTGACCTAACATTCCACCAAAATACCTCGAAAGGGCGCCAACTAAATAAGGAGCGTCAATTTTCTTGTTTTTATCTAAGAGAATTGGAATATAAGAGTCTACTATTGCTAACAAAGAGACTTCATGTCCCATTTTGTGTAGTTGCTGCGCCATTTCATACGCGACAACTCCCCCAAATGACCACCCACCAATATAATATGGCCCATTTGGTTGAAATTTCTGAATAGCTTCAATATAGACGCTAGCCATATCCTCGACGCGCGTTAAAGGTTCTTCTCCATTAAATCCTTGTGCTTGTAAGCCATAAAATGGTTGGTCGTTACTTAGGTGCTGCGCTAATTTTAAGTAACTCATAACATGACCACCTGCGGGATGTACGCAGAAAAATGGCGCCTTGTTACCTTTTGGCTGGATGGGAATTAGAAGGGAGTTATCAAAAGTATCTGTGGTATTAAGAAGTACAGCAAATTCTTCAATAGTAGGATTTGTAAGGAGTGTTGAAATCGGTAATTCCCTACCAAATTGCTGCCCAATGGCTGCTATCAAGAATATTGCTGAAAGAGAACTTCCACCAATTTCAAAGAAGTTATCTTTAATACCTATTGGTTGAATGTTTAAAATCTCTGACCACACTTTTGCCAGTCTTTGTTCAGTATCATTGCGCGGTGCGATAAATTCATCATGTTGGCTAAAGCTTGAAGCTGTTGGCTTTGGCAAAGTACGGCGGTTTACTTTTCCACTCGGTGTTAAGGGTAATGCCTCTAATATCACAAAAGCTACGGGTATCATGTAATCTGGTAGCTTTTGTCTCAAAAAATCACGCAACTTGCCTGGAGTTGGTTCGCAATTTGTAGTAATATAAGCTACTATTTGTTTTTCGGTTAATTCTTCAGAACGGGTAATGACGACTGCTTCTCGCACTTCTGGATGAGCAGATAGAGCGTTTTCTATTTCCCCTAATTCAATCCTAAAACCCCGAATTTTTACTTGGTTGTCTATTCTATTAATGTATTCAATGTTGCCATCATGCAGATAACGAGCTAAGTCTCCAGTTTTATAAAAACGCGAACCTGGTAATAAAGGATTATCAATAAACCTTTCGCTAGTTAAATCAGGACGGTTAAGATAACCACGCGCAACTCCTGCACCACCTATATATAATTCGCCGCTTACTCCTATTGGTACTGGTTGGAGATGCTCATCTAATATATAAATTTGTGTATTGGCAATGGGACGACCGATAGGGATTAGAGCATGAGATAATTTATTGGCTTCGACTTTACAAACAGTTGACCAAATAGTAGTTTCAGTTGGCCCATATAAATTCCATACTGATTCACCTTTGTCTAATAAATGCTGCGCCAACTCACTTGTTAGACCTTCACCACCACAAAGAATTTTTAATCGCTCAAAACCATTCCATCCAGTTGCGAGTAACATTCGCCAACTTGCTGGTGTGGCTTGCATTATCGTTGCACCACTACTATTTATTAGTTCTAACAGGCGCCTACCATCACTAGCTATTTCTCGGCTAGCTAATACTACCTTAGCACCAGTAATTAAAGGTAAATATAACTCAAGGGCGGCAATGTCAAATGATACTGTAGTAACTGCTAATAGTACATCTGTTGCTGTAATTCCAGGTTCATGCTGCATCGATTTTAGAAAATTTACCACACCGCGATGAGGAATTTCTACTCCTTTCGGTTTACCTGTTGAACCAGAGGTGTAAATAACATATGCTAGATTTTCGACGGTTGCACATGGCGCCAAATTTTCTTGGCTATGGGTAGCAATATGTTCTTGGTGTGTTTGTAAACAAATTGTTTTCCTTTGGTTATCATCACAAAATAACTTTATATTATCAGTCAGCAATACTGGCGCCTGAGAATCAGATAATATTAATTCTAAACGTTCTTGTGGATAACCTGGGTCTAAAGGTAGGTAAGCGGCACCTGCTTTGAGGATAGCCAAAAGTCCTACTACCATTTCTAAAGAACGCTCAACGCAAATACCAACCAATACCCCTGGTTTAACTCCCAGTGTTTGTAAATAGTGTGCCAGTTGATTTGCACAGCAGTTTAGTGTACGGTAGGTAAGCTCTTTAGAAGCAAAGGAAACCGCTACTGCATCTGGTGTTCGCTCGACCTGTGCCTCAATTAATTGATGAAGAGTTGTAAATTCATAATCGTTTTCAGTTGCGTTCCACTCTACCAGTATTTCGTCTCGTTGCCTCTCACTCAACAATGATAACTGAGCTACTGCTTGTTCTGGATTTGATACAATACTTTCCACTAAATTTTGAAAATGTTCGCTGAACTGAGCAACCGTTACTTTATCTAACAAATTACTATTGTATTTAAAGTTACACAGTAGTGACTCATAAGTGTCGATGACTTCCAAGCATAAATCGAATTCTATATTATCTTGGGGTGGTTTCTGGTACTCTAGTTCAAGTTGGTAAGTAAATAAAGCTTGACAAATAGATAAATGGCTTGAATTAGACTTTGACTGTAATTGCTTTATCAATGAAGCAAAGGGATAATCTTGATACTTGCTTATTTCTGAAACAGTATGACTAACTTGGCTCAAAAAGGTTTTAAATGAGGTAGTTTCCGAAATCAAATCTTTTGAAACGACTACGTTAGAGATAAGCTTAGTGAGTAGCAAACCAACAATAATTTCTTTCTCAGTTGTGTAACGATAAAGCAAAACTTTAAATGCTGCTAACAAAGCGTTATCAATGCTGACACTTTGATTATTTGCCAGTTCTTTAAGTAACGCAGTTAGTTTATTATTGATTACAAACTTATGAGAAGCGCAATTATATTTTTTAGTAGAACGAGGTAAATTAGTAGGAAATTCGAGTAAAGGTAATTCTCCGGATAGATGTTTTTCCCAATATGCTTGAAGTTTTGACATAGAAGACATAGAAATTGATGCTTTCAGCGTCACGCTGCTAAGAATTTAATCTATTATAAAGTTTAATGGCTTAATTAAATCAGGTAACTATCAAATCAGGTGACTAATGTCCAACACAACTAGGCAAGATTCGATGACAATACAGAAACTTATTGGCATCATGGTTCTGTTTTACTTAATTCAAACTTACGGATGTAATCCAGGACTTTTTGGTCTTCCGCTGACCATTTATCTCAAAGATAACCTTGGACTTTCACCAGCACAGTTAGCAACCTTTAGCAGTCTGATATTCTCTCCCTGGTTAGTTAGACCAATTTACGGAATGCTTGGAGATGCTGTTTCATTATTTGGCTACCAGTTCAAAAGCTACTTTTTTATTTGCTATGCGTCAACGCTTGCTGTCTTATTAGGGTTAGGTATATTTCAAGTTAACACATATTGGTTGTTGGCGATTAGTCTAATTTTAGTTAATTTTTTCATAGCCTTTAGCGACGTACTAACAGATAAAATAATGGTCGTTCAGGGTCGCATTTTAAACAATACAGCTCGCTTACAGGCAATTCAATGGACTTCTTTAAGTTTTGGTCAAGCTTTACTGTATTTTGTTGGCGGCTGGTTTGCTCAAAATTCTAATTTATCGATGGCGTTTATATTCACAGCAATTGTACCATTGATTGGTTTAGTTGCAACCTTTATATTACTTGCAGATGAAAAAAAGGAGCGTAACACTGTTCCGGTTAAAAATAATTTAAAAGCTGTTTGGTTAGCAGTAAAATCACGACGTTTTCTTACTGTTATAGCTTTTATTGCTTGCCTACAATTTACTCTTGTGCCAACGCTAGTAAATTACCTTGTCTATTACTACAAGGATGCTTTGAATTTTGACTCTCAATTTATAGGTATTTTGGGTACATTTGAAGCTTTGTCTAATGGTATAGGCGCCCTCATGTTTGGTATCTTTGCCTTTAGGATTTCGCGAAAACTGTTGTTAAATTTAGCAATTGGGTTTACAGCTGCCTCTACAATTGGTTTATTATTCATAACCAATGCACAAAGTGCTATGTTGGTTAGTGTATTTTTTGGATTTTTTTCAATGATAGCCATGCTGGGTGTCTTAGAAATTGCAGCAAGGTCTTGTCCTGTTGGTGTAGAAGGTGCCACCTATGCAATACTAATGTCTGTGTATCAGCTAGTTAGACAACCTGGGCCTATTTTGGGAGGTTACTTATATGGTTGGGGAACTCCAGTTTACGTTCTTGTGATTATCAGTGCTGTATTTACAATATTTTGCTGGCTTTTAATTCCTTTGCTGAAGCTAGACCAAGAGTAGCTGGTGTCATATCGCGAATGTTACACATGTTTCCGAAAGCAGTGAGTATCTTTCGCTTCTGTGCAGTATTGAGTCTACTATGAGCAACTTGTAGATTATCGATGAGAAGAATATCCCCTTGCTTCCATTGAAAAATTGCTGCATTTTTCCATTCAGCTTTTCCCAATTCTTTCGCTTCTGCTTCGGTTATTGTAATACATTCATTATCACCATTGACAAAATACGCATTAAGTGTACTAGTTCGTTTTTGCGAACCATCAACAACAGTTGCTGCCGTTGTTAGTCTTTGCTGATATTGTTTGTACAACGAAGCTGGTAGCCAATTATAATAAAGCCTTTTTGCCAATGAATACCGCTGGCTAATATTTTTATACCATTCTCTACTTACTAAACAATCAACAATACTTAGGCAAAAACAGAGCCGACTTGTTCTTGGGTGACTAAATAAGGTAATATAAGAACACTCAAAATTTAAAGAGCCATCTTCTTCCCAGTTAAAATCAAATCCTTGTTCAGTAATAAGTTTGCTAATCTCATGTTTCGATAGTCCCTCAAAGACTAATCCTAGTAGATGTTCAGGAACATATCGCACAAATCGCTGCGGATAATTGGCAATTTTGTGCTGTAAACTCGGAGATAAGTTATTAAATAGCCTTTCTGTATTTATTATCGGAGTTTCACCATATACGTCTGGCTGTACTTGACAAAAAAAAGCAAGTAGATTAGGGCGCCAAGGTACCATATTGAGTTCATTATGAGGAGCAATAACGGTATTTGGTGGAGCTTCTGAAGACGTGAAGACTTTATCGGTTATTCGTACACGATGAGCGCTACCAAAGTGGTAAACTGACTCTAACTGGATATTCAAGAACTCTAAAACTTTCTGAAATTGATTACCATCCTTAATATCAAATCCTCGAAACAAAACGGCGCCGTATTTATCTAGCAGTTTATTAAACTCGGCGCCATTTTCAGCCAGTAATCGTGAAAGATGTGCAAAGGATGTTTCTTGTACAGGCTCAACTACCAAAGGTAGCTCTTTTTCCGACGTGCTGTATGTTTTTTCGTCATCTCGTAAAAATCTGAATTGTATGTCTTTTGAGATAGAAATTGGAAGATTTTGCATGTTTATACTGTAAAGCTAAAAAATGCACCAGTTAATAAAATAATAACTTTAATCGTTCCAATTTCCATACCTCCACTAGGCTGATTCTGCTTCTGTTTTAATCGCAGATTGGCTGGTTGAAGTTATACATACCCCCACCAGAATTACACCAAAACTGACCAAAGTAACCCAGCTAGGACTTTCCGAAAAAATCACCCAAGCTTCTTGGGTGCTAAGAACGGGAACAAACAAATCGCATAAGGAAACAAATCCTGAAGTTAACCAATTTAGTGAATATGCGTAAAGTCCCAGCCCTAGTATTTGACATATCAATGCTAGTGAAATTACGTAAATCCATTCATGCAACGAATGGGGGAAAATCTGACCTTCTGTAAGTATGACGATAGGAAAAAGCAAAACCGTGCCAATTGCAGAACACCAAGTCATAATAACTACTGGACTCAAGTGAGTTCGTAGTTGCTCTACTAAAAGTGGGTATAAGCCAAGAAAAACGGCTGATAGTATTGCCGCTAAATCTCCTTGGAGTTTGTCAGTCGCAGCTTCGGTAAAATCATGGTATGCCAGGAGGCAAGCTCCTATTATTGCTACTAACATACCGCTAAGGAATTTACTATCAAAGCGCTTTCCCCAAATCAACCACCCCCCACAAACCGTGAACAGTGGCGCCAAATTGTGCATGAGCGTAGAGTTTGCGACGCTGGTATGAGCTAAAGACCAAGCCCAAAGAGCAAGAGTGGCAAACATCACAACTCCAACTCCTATCAAGAGCAAGATTTGCCGGATTGTGTAACGTTGCGGTAATTTCGGTTGACTACCCGACAGTTGCCCGCGTGCTGCTGTAAATTGATTCCACAGCACAAAAGCGACAGTAGATATCCAAAAACGATTAAAAATTGTAGCGTTAGGACCTAGTTCACCTTCGCTCAAACGGATCAGAATTGGCGAGAAAGATAGAGCCACTAGGCTAAGTAACAAAGAAGCAAGTGCTACGGTCGTTGGTGATGCGAATAGTTGTTCGCCGGGGAGTTTCGATTTTACCTTGAGCATTAATTTCCAATTAGATTATCAAATGTATTTGTATTGCTTGCTACTTTGTCGCTTTTTTGAGCGTACAAATATATAATGTCATAATTATTACATTTTATTACAATTGTCCGAGTGCAACACATTAAAAAAAATCTGTCAACAGAGGTAATTAACTACATTTATAGCTATTTTTGATGATTTCCAAAAGAAAAATCAGAAAAAGTCTAAAAATATGATAAAAGAAACCCGGTTTCGGAAAGAAACCGGGTTTTTAGGATGCTCAAGACTTTTTGCTAAATTCCATCACTGTCAGACTGGTTCCTGTGTGAATCACTTGTTCTAGTTGAAAGCCGCTAGTACTAAACAACTCCTTATATTCTTCTTCGGTGCGCCAATAACCCCCTGGATTTGTCACCATCATCTGAACTGCGGCAAGACCTGGAATAGTTCCATCTGGATATTCTACTGGCGCCCCGCGAGGTGGAACAAGTGTTTGTAGAAGTACGACTTTACCTTGTGGAGGAAGAGCTTCTCTACACCGAGTAATTACTTGACGCGCGTCTTCAACATTAAATACAGACAAGAAATACTTCATTATAATTGCCGAAGCACCTTTTGGTAACTCCTCTAAAGCATTTCCGCCAACAACTTGCACAGCATCACTATCAATTCCTTGACTTGCGAGGAAAGCAGGAGCTATCTCAACTTCATGTGGAAGGTCGAATAATATACCTTTACATCCGAATTTCTTGACAATATGGGCAATTAGTGAGCCTCGATTGCCTCCAACATCCATAACTGTATCAAATTGGCCGAAGTCGTAGACCTCAAACAGTGAATCAATTGCTTGATTCGTCAAATAGCTCATGGCATTATTAAACAAGTTTTTACTATCGGGGTTTTCCGACATGAAAAACTCATAAAAATTTTTGCCATGTGCCCTTTCAAAAGCGACTTCCCCTGTTTTCAATGAACCACCTAATTCTCTCCAAGCATCCCACATCGGTGGTTCTGTAATATGTAACAAAAAATGTCCTAAACTTGGCTCTGCATCTGTAACCAGGAGTTCTGAGAGTTCTGTTGCAGCAAATACACGTCCAGGTTTTTCTGCAAACACACCTAGATGAGCTAAAGCACGAAGAAGAACATAAAGAGTTTCTACTTTTGTCGAAGTTTTTTCTGCTATCGCTTCCACAGTCATTGCCCCTGACTGTAACAGGTTAGGTATACCTAAATTTGTTGCTATATAAAGACACTGGCTTTGCCAATAGCCATAAATCATCTTAGCAAGTTTATTTGATGCCGAATTCGTCCCTAACAAATCTATTTCTCCGTGTCAAAATTTTACATTACTTCAATTTCTATTTATTCGTACCATCTCGTCAATAGGCCTAGTAGTGCGTGGTAAAGATAATTACTATTACTGCACAGGCGCGTGTTTTTGTTAAAATATGAAAAATTGAGGCGCCTGCTCCGTTTGAAAGCTGTTGAAGTCACTGGCAGTATTGACAAAAATGGAAATTTAATCTTGGATGAGCCGATTCTTGCAGAAGAACACTCTAATAGGGTTCGAGTCATAGTTTTGTTTACTGACCAAGAAGAAATTGACCCTGATGATACGCCCATCGAAGAAGTTAAAGCTATTTTAAGGAGAGGATTTCAGCAAGCAAAAGCTGGGCAAACTAGACCTGTAAGCGAGCTATGGAGTCGGATTGATACTAAATCATGATATTATTTTAGTGCTGGTATCTAGTCATATATCAAGTTGAGGCGCCTACAACTATTTTGGTGATAACAATTTCTTCAAAATTTGATAGAGAACATATTCAAGTAAACGAAATCCTAGAAATCATCAGCGAATTTTATAAAGATTGAGAAATAATCTCTGTTTCTCACAGAATATCTTCGTAAGAAGCTCTTTGTTGGGTCTCCTGTTCCTACAATATTATAAGAAAATCTTAGAGATGCTTCGTTCCTCAGCATGACACATGCAAGATGCTACGTTCCTCAGCATGACAAATGCAAGATGCTACCCTGCGGGAAAACTGCGTTAACGTTCCTCAGCATGACAAATGTAAGATGCTTTGTTCCTCAGCATGACAAGGAGATGCTTTGTTCTTGAGTGTGACAAATGCAAGATGCTACCCTGCGGGAAAACTGCGTTAACGTTCCTCAGTATGACAATGAGATAATAATTTAATTACAAATTTTGTAACGATTAGACCCGTAAAAGCTTAACAATAGTTAATGAGACACAGTTCGCGTTACCCTGTGTTTAGTATAATCAACTAAGCTAGTGTCTCTTAAACAGTTGTGTCCCAGGTAAACAAGAGTGCGATTCATTGTATAAATCCTGATTGTTTGCGTCCCTATCCGCAACCTTGGGGTAATAAATTTTGCAATAGCTGTGGCGCCAATCTACAGCTACTTGAACGTTATGTGCCATTGCAAACCCTAGGTTCTGGTGGATTTGCCCAAATTTATACGGTTTGGGATACAATAGCGCAAACCGAAAAGGTTCTAAAAGTCTTAATTGAAGATTCACCTAAAGCACTCGAACTGTTTGTACAAGAAGCAGAAATATTATGTAATCTTGAACACCCTGGAGTTCCGATTGTTGATATTTGCGGGCATTTTCAGGTTGAGTTCTCACACCCCAAACCTCGCAAACTGCCATGTTTGGTGATGGAAAAAATTCATGGGTTGACGCTGGAGGAAATTCAAAAGCACTACCCGCAAGGTTGTCCTCAAGTATTAGTACTCAACTGGCTGCTGCAAGCGATTGATATTTTAAATCACTTGCATTCCCGTAAAATTATCCATCGTGATATTAAACCCTCTAATATTATGCTACGTACAGGCGCCTTTTCTCGTGGGGCGGTACGTGGAGACCAGCTAGTGTTAATTGACTTTGGTGGAGTCAAGCAAGTTAGTTCGGCATTGCTGCGCTTTCCTAGTCGCTCAACGCGGTTGTTTTCGTCGGGTTATAGTCCCCCAGAACAGCTAACTGGTGCTAACGTTGGACCCCAAGCCGATTTTTATGCGCTTGGTCGAACGATGGTAGAATTACTTACTGGGAAAAACCCTGCAGATTTGGAAGACCCTGTTACAGGAGAGTTACGCTGGCGCCATTTAGTTGACGTTAAACCCAAATTGGGCGATTTACTTGACGAAATGGTTAAATACGATGCCCGCTCTCGTCCTGCATCTGCTACCGTTATTCAAAAAAGACTCGCTAGTATTTCTCAAGCGGCGCCTGCCATATCATTATTTTCTCAGGTTGGGCAAAACGTTCAGAAAAAATTTACTCAAATTACCCATCAAGTTAATAACACCGCATCACCGTTATCTAACTTCTGGCAACGGTTAAAAGGTACAAGCGTACAAATAACTACTGCATTCGCACAAGCGACTTCTCAAACAGTACTTTTTACAGTCAAGACTTTTATTAATACTATTCTCGCTTGTCTTAGTACTACTTGGGCAATGCTCCTTGCTGCAATTGGCGCCTGTATTGGTACAATCGTTGGTTTACTACTCGCTAATAACACCATCTGGGGAAAACAACTTTCTGTATATATTGCTAACCAACTTCCAGGTGTATTGAATAATACAAGCAATGTGTCAGGGTCAGAAATAATATCATTCGCGGTTGCTGGTTTAGGAACTTCATGGGCACTAACTATTAGCGGTGCATTTGGACAAAGGCGCCGTTACTTCATCGCTTTAATTACAAGTATTATTGGCTACGGTTTAGGATGGGTAGTATTAGCTAGTATTAGTGTACCTACTGCTAATCTCGCTTACTCAGTTACAGCCGAAGGATTAATGGGGTTGATATTAATCGCGGTTTCTTTGCTAACTCTTGGTTTAGGACTACGTAGTCATAACATAGTTCATGCACTAACTAGCGCTTTCGGTACAGCGTTAACTTTTGCTTTACTAATTAATCTTGGTATTTTGTCACCTAGCTTATTTAACTTTCTACTTTCCACAGAAGCATCTCAACTGGCGCCTAAAGTTATCTTTTTTAGCTTACTAGGTATTTTCAACAGCTTTTACCTAGCTCTAAGTCATTATTTAGTAGTTCCTTGGTTAAAGCTTTTAGGTTGGAAGTAAAGAGTGCTGAGTGCTGGGTGCTGAGTGCTGTGGAGCGGAATTAAGAATATTACTCAGCACTCATTACTCATAAATATTCATCCCCCAGTCATTATCTGACCGAGGGATTACATAAGGCTTAGACTATAGAGTTTCTGTATAATTAGCAGTTATGTCCATTCTAATATCTACGTCCAATATTCGGTGGTTCAAAGACGCGAGTTTATGGTATTTTCACAGAGTTTTTACAGGCTCTTTATGTTTACATGCGTCTTATCTCTAGTATTTACAGGCATTACTGAGGTTTTTTGTTTGTTAGATTACATGTATCGTACCAACACAACCTATGTAAGTGTATAGTTTATAGTTATTTTACTATTTCTTTACATTTTCTTTATTCCTATTGTTTGCGAAAAAAGTCCTATATGTAAGTATGGCTATACGCACGATTGGTAAAATTCTAAAAATATGCGACATAAACAACATACAATTTTTGCTACTTTAGCGGTACTAGCTTGTTTGGGATTAACTCAACAAGCTAAAGCAGTCAACCAACAAGATTTAGAGCAGTTTAAGGCTACTGGTGTCTGTTCTCGTTGTGATTTGAGCGGCGCCGACTTAAGCGGAGCTAATCTAACTAGGGTGATTTTACGCGATGCCAACCTCAAAGGCGCCAATTTTAGCGGCTCAAACTTAAGTGGTGCTGACTTAACTGGTGCAAATTTGGAAGGTGCTATATTAAGTAATACAAATCTTACTGCTACTTCTTTCACAGGCGCCTTATTAAAGTCAGCATCCCTAGAAAATGCCAATATGAGGTTTACTAGCATGATGGGCGCCAACTTAGAGGGTGCAAACCTTAAAGGTTCAACCAGCATGATGGTAAATATGCGCGGCGCCAACTTTCGTTTAACAACGTTGTCTAACGGTCTAGTTACTGGTGACAAACCTTATGGTTGGTCATTACAACGTCCTCAAAAACGTGATTGCGAAAAATTTAAGATTGAGAGGGGCGCGCGTGGTAGCGTTTGTTCAACCGAGCAAATAACCGAGGAAACTACAGAAAGACGCGAATAATTATCTTGACGGTGGGGGTAGGCAATCCCCACCTTACGCCATATCATACTTTTGAAAGATTCTCTATATATTTAATAATTATTTAATTTGTTGTGTCCGATAATTAATACTAATATTTCGATTGGTAAATATGTCACCTAATAGAGTTAATCTGAATTTTATGGTTCATAGCGAAAAATAACTTCACATCCAATTTGCCCGATATTACTAATGTAAGCACGGCCAATGCGGCAGTCTTTGCTGCAAATTATTTCTGTTTCTAGCTAAATGAGGTCAAAAGTGAATGCTTAAAGGCAGCGAACTGAATATTAATCAGGGCTGTAATCTCAAGTGGAAATTAGGAGATAAAAATAAACTATCTTCCACGGTACAGATTTTACTAGTGATTACGTTAGAGGTTCCACAGTAAACATACTTAGTATTACTAGGAACAGAAGCAAAACATTAATATTTTTACTCCCGAATGTCCAAATTTAGGGCATTATAAACCGGGTTTCTTCGTTGAAATCTGTGATAAAAATGACGATTTGGTGTAGAAACCCGGTTTCTGTTTGATTATAGTCTGTTCTGTTGAGTTGTAATGGTCGTCGGGTGACTGACGTTAAAGCACAGTATTTTCAATTTTGTTCGATTTTGAATTATTAAATCAAGGACGAGAGATATGGGTATACCTCACGCATCTTTTACAGCGACTGAAAAAGCGTTTCACGTTACTGGGTATGAAAAAATAGACTTCAGTCTAGAGTATGTCAACGGTGCGTTTGATATTAAAAATACTGAAGTCGCAGACAGCTACCAACCGTTTGGACGCTGTTTGGCAGTGGTTGATGCGAACGTTAACCGTTTGTATGGTGAGCAAATTCGAGCTTACTTCCGTTACTATGACATTGATTTGACGGTACATCCTGTTACTATTACCGAACCTGCAAAGACGCTAGCGACGTTTGAATCGGTTGTAGATGCATTTGCTGATTTTGGTTTGATTCGTAAAGAACCAGTTTTGGTAGTGGGTGGTGGACTAGTTACTGATGTAGTGGGTTTTGCTTGTTCTGCTTATCGTCGTAAGACTAACTATATCCGTATTCCAACAACGCTTATTGGTTTAATTGATGCAGGTGTCGCAATTAAAGTTGCAGTGAATCACAAGAAGTTGAAGAACCGTTTAGGCGCCTATCATGCACCACAGAAGGTAATTCTTGACTTTTCGTTCTTAAAAACTCTGCCTGTTGCACAAGTTCGTAACGGAATGGCAGAGCTAGTCAAGATTGCCGTAGTCTCAAATTCTGAAGTTTTTGAACTGCTGTACGAGTACGGTCATGATTTACTACAAACTCACTTTGGTTATGTAAATGGTTCAGAGCATTTACAAGAAATCGCTCATAAGGTGAATTACGAAGCGATTAAAACAATGCTAGAGTTAGAAACACCTAATTTGCATGAAATCGACCTTGACCGGGTAATTGCCTATGGTCATACTTGGAGTCCTACACTGGAATTGGCGCCGCGCGTTCCTTTATATCATGGTCATGCGGTAAATATTGATATGGCATTATCGGCAACAATTGCATCTCGACGCGGATATATTTCTGTAGGAGAACGTGACCGTATTCTCGATTTAATGTCTCGCATTGGTTTGTCACTTGACCATCCACTATTAGAAGGTGATTTACTTTGGCACGCTACTGAGTCAATTACTCAGACTCGTGATGGGAAATTACGTGCAGCAATGCCAAAACCAATTGGAACTTGCTTCTTTGTTAATGATTTGACTCGCGAGGAGCTAGATGCTGCGGTTGTCGCGCATAAAGAAATTTGTGCAGCTTTACCGCGTTCTGGTGCTGGTATTGATGCTTATATTGGCACAGAAGAGGTGGAAATGGCTGCGGTGTAAATATTACGGGGTGGTTTGTAAAATTATGATATCTGTAAGGGGCGGGTTTACGAGATGGTACACACAGTTTTAGGATATTGGTTAACCCGCCCCTATGGTATCCACAATCTAAAATCTAAAATCTAATGACTATTACTCAAATTAATCAACCGAGAGCTGTTACACCTCATGGTATTTTGGTGGAATTGCTCCAAAGTACATTACAACTCGCGCAATCATCAAATACTTCCGCAGAGGTATTGACTTCATTACAGCAGATATATAATCTAGCGGCAGGTTTGGAACCTTATATTGGTGAATATACGACGAATGAATCTCAGGGTTTGAAGGCACTTGCACAGAAGACGAGTACTGAAGATTGGTCTAAGCGGTTTTCTGATGGTGAAACTGTTCGTCAACTCGAACAAGAAATGTTATCTGGACATGTTGAAGGACAAACGCTGAAGATGTTTGTTTACTTGACTAAAGCCAAACGTGTTCTTGAAGTGGGTATGTTTACTGGTTATTCGGCGTTGGCAATGGCGGAAGCATTACCCGATGATGGTAAACTTGTGGCCTGTGAAGTTGATGCTTATGTTGCTAGCTTTGCTCAAGCTTGTTTTCAAAATTCCCCTCATGGTAATAAAATTAGTGTAGAAGTGGCGCCTGCTCTTGAAACACTACGTAAGTTAGCTCAAAACGGTGAGTCGTTTGATTTAATTTTCATCGACGCTGATAAAAAAGAGTATATTGAATACTTCCACACCATATTAGACAGCAGCTTACTGGCGCCTGGTGGTTTGATATGTGTTGATAACACATTAATGCAAGGACAAGTATATCTACCTAACGAACAACGTAGTGTTAACGGTAAAGCAATTACTGAATTTAATCAAGTGGTCGCAAATGATTCCCGTGTGGAGCAAGTAATATTACCTTTGCGTGATGGCGTTACTTTGATTAGAAGAATTTGATTATACACATGGCACAGTCAATTTCGCTTTCCTCACCTGCAAAAACACATGCTCCTGGTATTAGCGCTTCTTCGCTAAAAACTTTAGGCACTCTTACACTTCTATTGCTTGCTTTACCATTAAATGCATCTCTTGTTTTGGTCGCACTACTTTTAAAAAGTTTGCGTCCTCAAAATTTTACCACTGAAAAACCTAAAAATATTTTGATTAGCGGTGGTAAAATGACCAAAGCATTACAACTTGCGCGCTCGTTCCATAATGCTGGGCATCGAGTTATTTTATTAGAAGCGCATAAATATTGGTTAACTGGACACCGCTTTTCGTCTGCTGTAAATAAATTTTACACAGTTGAGGCGCCTGAAAAAGACCCAGAAGGTTATATTCAGTCATTAGTAGACATCGTAGAAAAAGAAAATATCGATGTTTATGTACCTGTGTGTAGTCCTGTTGCGAGTTACTATGATTCTCTCGCGAAGAAAGCACTGCCACAATGTGAAGTTATACATTGCGATGCAGAAATGACACAAATGCTTGATGATAAGCACGCATTCGCACAAACTGCACAAAGTTTTGGTCTATCAGTTCCTAAGTCTTTTAAAATTACTGACCCCGAACAAGTTATAAACTTTGATTTCTCCCAAGAAAAGCGTAAATACATTCTTAAAAGTATTCCTTACGACTCAGTACGTAGGTTAGATTTAACTAGACTTCCCTGCGATACTCCCGAAGCAACCGCAGCATTCGTGAGAAGTTTACCTATTAGTTCAGAAAAACCCTGGATTATGCAAGAATTTATTCCAGGTAAAGAATATTGCACCCACAGTACCGTTCGTAATGGGGTAATTACATTGCACTGCTGCTGTGAGTCTAGTGCGTTTCAAGTCAACTATGAAAATGTTGATAACCCTAAGATTTTTGAATGGGTAAGTCGTTTTGTTAAAGAGCTAGGTATTACTGGGCAGGTTTCTTTTGACTTTATTGAAGCAGAAGACGGGAATATATACGCTATTGAATGTAATCCTCGTACTCACAGTGCTATCACGATGTTTTATAATCATCCAGGTGTAGCAGATGCATATCTAGGTACAGGAAATAATTTGGCAGAACCTATTCAACCAAAATTTACGAGTAAACCAACTTACTGGACATACCATGAAATATGGCGCCTATTTAATACTCGTTCCTGGTCAGATTTTGTTTATAGATTCAAAATTATTAAGCATGGTAAAGATGCTATTTTTTCTTGGCAAGACCCGTTACCGTTTTTGATGAATCCTCACTGGCAAATTTTCTTGCTGTTAATTCAAAATTTGCAGAAAAATCGAGGTTGGATAAGGATTGATTTTAATATTGGTAAGTTGGTAGAACTGGGTGGAGACTGATTTTAAAGGGTGGGCAAGGATGCCCACCCCACAAGATGTTTATTCTATGAGTTCCAAAATTTGGATGCAGCATATGCCATTGTGACTACACCTGTAATGATGGCATTTTCATCTACTTCAAATTGTGGATGATGTAATGGGTAGTTTGTTGGTCTTTCTTTAAAGCCGACACCGAGACGGAACATGCTACCAGGTGCATAATCTAAATATACTGAAAAATCTTCGGCGCCTAAGCTCGGTTCTGGTAGTACCTGAACTCTCTCGCATCCCCATGCTTCTTCGGCTGCGGATTGTAGTAATTGCGTTAACGTATAATCGTTTTGGACGCTGGGAACTCCTTGACGATACTTAACTTCATATTTGGCGCCATACGAGTCACAAACGTTTGCCACAATATTCTCAATCCAAGCTGGTAAATTTGCTCGTGTTTCTGGATGTAATGAGCGTACTGTTCCTTTTAATTCTACTTTATCGGCAATTACGTTCGGCGCCCGTCCTCCATTAATTTGTCCAATACTCAATACTACGGGACGTAATGGGTTTTGGGTTCGACTAATCGCTTGTTGTAATGTTGTGATTACCTGCGAAGCTATCCAAATTGCATCGACTGCTTCGTGTGGACGGGCGCCGTGTCCCGATTCTCCTATAATAATAATCTCTAAATCATCAGCCGCAGCAGTTAGGGCGCCGTAACGTAACCCAACCGAACCACCAGGTATTGACGGAAAAACATGTATTCCCAATATTGCGGTAACATCATTCATTGCCCCATCTTTAACCATCCAACTTGCACCTTGAGCTATTTCCTCAGCAGGTTGAAATAAAAACCGAACTTTTCCTGGTAATTCTTCTGCTAATTGCGACAATATCATTGCTGTTCCTAAACCAACTGTTGTGTGGACATCATGACCACAAGCGTGCATTACACCCGACGCGCGCGAGATAAAATCTAATCCTGTACGCTCCTGAATTGGTAGTGCATCCATATCAGTACGAATCGCTAAAATGCGATTACTTTCTCCAGTACCTTGCAACTCTCCAATTACACCTGTTTTGCCTACACCTTCTTGTACATGTAGACCACTCGAAGATAAAACACCAGCAACAAAAGCTGCCGTTTGATATTCCTGACCGCTTAGTTCTGGGTGCGAGTGCAGGTGACGACGAATTTCAATTAAGCGAGGCGCCAACTTTGTTGCTAAATCTTTTATATCAGTCAACATATCTCAATTAAACTACATACTTTTTTCCATGATAGTTACAAAACAATGTAGAGACGTGATTAATCACGTCTCTACAAATTTTAATATTATATCGAATATGTACGGTGGGCAGTGCCCACCCTACGATTACTTCATCATGCCGGCTTCTTTAGCCATTTTTTGTTGTTCTTCGCTCTTAACACTCTTGAACTGTGTAGCTAATTGCTCGCTTTGCTCAGTACTGAAGTTGTTACGGATAGCAGCAAACATGGTGCTTTCTTCTTGACGAATGTGGTCGCCAACTGCATCCATGATCTGTTTGATTTTGTCTTTGAATTGAGGAGAAGCTGGATCCATTGCCTTGGCTTGGTCTAACTCTACTTTCAATTGTGCCTGTTCGTCATACAATTCTTTGGTGTCGTCTTCACCGTAGAAAGGACGTACTGCGGGGTATACAACTTTTTCTTCTGCAATCGAGTGTACTAATAAATCTTTGTAGATTTGACCGAAGTACTCTTGAATTTTTTGAGGGTCGTTGCTCGCAAATAACTGAGTGAACAAGGTATTTACCTTATTGTGGTCAAGACGAATAATGTCTTGAATGTTCATGTCAGTCTTATCACTGGTTTGGGTAACAGCGCTACCAAATACACCGCTTAAAGCAGCCATAGCATCTTGTACCCGTCCCCAGATACCTTGGTCAGCATCTTGTCCGGTTAGTTCGCGAACACCTAGTACTTCTAATACACCTTTGAGTTGCTCTTGGTGCGCGCGGTTTTCAAAGTTGATGGTGTTTAAAGGTCCAATTGCCATCATCACATCGGCGCCAACTTTTTGTGCTGCCTTATGAATGGTCAAACCACTCATTACTTGTTGGTGCTTCAACAATTCATGTTGGAATACTTTTTCGTAGAAGCTTAACTCTGAACCTTGCATCAACTGCTTAAGCGTGTCAATCATTTTGGTGATCGTTTGCTCAGGTTGTGCTTGTACGCCGTACTGTACGATAACAGTATCTAAAACACCTAGATTCTTTTGGTCATCTTCGAGCATCTTCTGGAAGCGCTCAGAAATTTCAGAATCATTTGACTCACGCAAAAACTGCTGTTCGTTTTGAATCAACAATTCTTGCAACGCTTTCATATCAGCTAGCTTCATGCCGATAGCAAAGCGCTTGGTATCGTCTAATGTAGCTACCATTTGTGTGTTCTCCTGTTAAAGGGTTTTGTTTAATTCCTTAATTTCAAGGTTGCCACATAGATTACGAGCTTCCATCTGACTTTTGAGCGATTACCATTAAAACCGTAAGGTAGAAACGCATGATTTTATTTTTTGCATTGTATTAATAAATAAAGAACTAATTGTCAAAACTAGATTTATACTTTTCGATAGAGCCAAAATGAATACGTCCTATTCCAATAGATAGAGCAAAATTCTATTGCAATTTTCTAGATTGACAGTGAAGGTTAAGATGGGAGATTGCACTAATAATGCCTAACAATCCTGGATTAGGCGAGCAGGCGTTGAATAAAGCTGCCGAAATTGGTATAACTAGCCAATTAGACGAAGTGGAAAACCTAGATGTAAACGTAAAGACAGATCCTCTAAAACTTATGCAGGGGGAACTAGATAGCGTCAAAATCGATGGTGAAGGTTTAGTAATGCAAAAAAGTCTGCGTGTGGAAGAATTGCACATGCAGGTTGACAACGTTGCTATAAATCCTCTTAGCGTTGCATTTGGCAAAGTCGAACTGACAAGACCAACTCAAGGCAGTGCAAAGATTGTTTTGACTGAAACTGATATTAATTGCGCGTTTAACTCAGATTATATTCGCAGCAAATTGCAAAGCCAAACAATTAACTTATCAGGTCAACCTGTAGCAGTTAGTTTGAAGCAAGTTGACTTTCATTTGCCAGGACAAAATAGAGTTGAACTAAAAGCCGATGTGCAGTTAGACAATAATGAGAATCATCTAGTTGAATTTTCAGCAGTTCCAACTGTTAGCGCGAACGGCAAAACAATTAATTTAGAAAACGTCGAATATCCACAAGGAGAAGAAAGCTCGTCAATCACACAATCCTTGATTGATGCTACAAGCGAAATCTTAAACCTGGATAATTTTGATTTACAAGGTATGACGCTGACCATTAAAGGTTTATACCCTGAAGTTGGTCAATTCATTATTGCTGCTGAAGCTTATGTAGAGCAAATTCCTTCAGCTTAAAACAAACCGAAAGAAACCTGGTTTCTACACGAAATTATTGTTTTTATGACGATATATCGACAAAGTAACCAGGTTTCTAGTTATCAACAAACCATTAATACAAACAACTATGGAAACCGAACAAAGAAACACTACCCCATATCCAAACATTCCTGCTGTACTTGAAAGCGATAGTCGCGAATTTCGTGATACTGGTGTACCAAGCACAGTAGCAATTGCTGGACATCCAATTCATCCTATTTTGGTTCAGTTCCCAGTTGCTTTTCTGGTTGGCTCCACATTAGCAGATGTAGTTTTTTGGTTTAATCGCGATAGTTTCTGGGCACTAGGTGCATACTGGTTAATTCTTGGTGGTTTCGTTGCTGGACTTGCCGCTGCTGCTACTGGACTATCAGACTTTTTCCGTATTGAGAGAGTTCGTAAGCGCACCGCAGGTTGGGCACACTTAATTTTAAATGTTATCGTTTTAGGTTTAACACTCGTTAACTTGTTAATTCGTTGGAATCATCCCGTTTCTGCGGTACTACCTTGGGGGCTTGTTATTTCACTTATAGTCGCTACAGCTTTAGGGTTATCTGGCTGGTATGGTGGAGAACTTGTATATCGCCATAAAATATCAGTAATTGGTAATGGTAGTCGTAGCGAACCTTAGAAAATTAGTAAGCTTTTAGGAGGCGCCAAAGTCAAAAAGTTATTTACAAAACTTTTAAGCTTTGGCGTTTTGCTTATTATATACAGTCTAAGCTTTAAAGCTGAAACGTAATCCTCTCTTTGCTCATCGTCGCGGTGAGCATTTTTATTATTGTGAATAGTTATCAAAATGCAAATAAGAGTCAAAGTAAAACCTAACTCCAAGGCGCCGAAAATTATTGAAGAAGAAGATGGTAGCCTTACGGTACATCTTAAATCGCCACCAGTGGATGGTAAAGCAAACGAGGAGTTAATTAAGACTCTTGCTGAGAAATATAATGTGCCAAAATCTGACGTTACAATCAAATCTGGTTTATCCGCACGGCAGAAATTAGTTGAAATTGATATGTAGAGACGCGATTAATCGCGTCTTTACGTATGGCGTCTCTACATCTTTTGTGTTTAATCTTCCGTAATATCAATGTATCCGGGTTGACTTTTAATTCTATCAATCCAGGCGCCGATAGCAGGAAACGGTGTTAAATCGTAACCACCTTCAGGTGCCACATGCGTGTATGCAAATAAGCTGATATCTGCTATCGAGTAACGTCCTCCCACAAAAAAGTTATTCGTTTGTAAATGATTTTCCATTAAGCGTAGTGCTGCATAACCCTGCTGCTGTCGTTTTTCGATTTCGGCTTGATGTTCCTCGTGAGTTTTGAGAATAGAAATCCAAAATCTCGGTGATGCGATGTAAGGTTCGTGACTAAACTGCTCAAAGAACAACCATTGCAAAACTTGAGCGCGTTGCCAACGGTCGTATGGTAAATACTCAGTACCCTCACTAAGGTAAATTAAAATAGCATTTGATTCTGCTAAATACTGACCCGGTTGTACTTCTAACACAGGTATTTTACCATTTGGATTTTTGCTCAAAAAGTCTGGACTCCTAGTCTCACCCTTGGTTATATCCAGATTTATGCGCTCAAAAGGTATCCCCAGTTGTGTTAGTAAAAGCCGTATCTTATAACCATTTCCAGAAGGTAAAAAATCGAACAAACGCAAAGTTTCCATGCCAAGAAATTGGGATGAAGTTGATATTTTTAAGAAGGGGGAAAAAACTATATATTATCAGATTCACCCAATAATTAGGATAAAATTTTATATATACCTTATCGAAGGTATAAAAAAGAGAGAAATCTCCCTTATAAAGTAATGTTTAATTTCCGGAAGCGCGAAATTCATTTTTAGCAAGGTACTAAAGGTTTAAATTATGTGTGGAAGATTTACTTTAACACGATTAGAGGAAAAATTGGCTGAAGTTTTCGATATTCCAAATATTCCAGATTTCAAACCACAATACAATGTGGCGCCTACGCAAACCGTCATGACAGTATTGCATCATCCAGAACATCATCATGTGTTTCAATTATTACATTGGGGATTAATCCCTTCGTGGTCAAAAGACCCCAGCATCGCATCAAAACTAATTAACGCGCGTTCAGAAACAGTCGCTGAGAAACCCTCATTTCGGTCAGCGTTTAAAAAGCGTCGGTGTTTGGTAATTGCAGACGGGTTTTACGAGTGGCAGCGTACAGAAGGTAAAAAACAGCCTTATTATTTCCAACTTCAGGACTCTCAACCGTTTGGCTTTGCTGGACTTTGGGAGCAATGGCACTCAAATGAAGGCGAACAAATTGATACATGTACTATTTTGACAACGAGTGCCAATTCTCTAATGGCGCCAATTCACGACCGAATGCCAGTAATATTAAAGCCAGAAGATTACGATTTGTGGCTTGACGTGCAAGTGCAAGACCCAAAAATGTTACAACCACTATTGCAGCCCTATTCAACCGAAGCTATGACGGCATATCCAGTAAGCACCATCGTAAACAGTCCCAAAAACAATACACCTGAGTGCGTGGCGCCTGTTGGATAACGGGGCACATAGAGGCAGGTTTATTTTATTAATTTGTATATAGTCCTGATTTACGCCTTAACCTGCCTCTACAATATTTCTATTGATATAACTATTAAAGAGGCGGATATGCCAAGAACCCAGAAAAACGATAACTTTATTGATAAATCCTTCACAGTAATGGCGGACATCATCCTTAAGATACTGCCAGCAAACAAAAAAGCCAAAGAAGCGTTCGTTTACTACCGTGACGGAATGTCGGCACAGGCAGAAGGTGAGTATGCCGAAGCTTTAGATTATTACAATGAAGCGCTAGAACTTGAACAAGACCCCAATGACCGTAGTTACGTTCTTTACAACATGGGGTTAATATACGCAAGTAACGGCGACCATAATAAGGCTTTGGAATATTACCACCAAGCCATCGAACTAAACCCACGAATGCCTCAAGCATTGAATAACATCGCCGTAATTTACCACTTCCAAGGTGAAAGAGCCAAGGAAGCAGGTGACAACGATGCAGGGGAAGCGCTGTTTGACCAAGCTACCGATTATTGGATTCGTGCAATTCGTTTGGCGCCGAACAACTACATCGAAGCACAAAATTGGCTCAAGACTACCGGACGCTCCCAAGTTGACATATTCTTTTAAAAGCCAACAATGTAGAGACGTGACATGTCACGTCTCTACATATGTCAATACATATGTCAATAATCCATAAATTAAAAAATGATTGACCGCGAACTAGTACATAAAGTCGCCTTTTTAGCGCGCTTAGAATTAACACCTGAAGAAGAAGAGCAATTCACTACGCAATTGGGAAGTATCTTAGAATACGTAGACCAATTAGACGAACTAGACGTTACCGATGTTCTTCCCACTACGCGAGCAATTGATGTTAGTAATGTCACACGTGCCGATAACTTACAACCTTATCCTGAACGTGAAGCAATTCTAAATGGGGCGCCTGCTCAAGAAGGCGAATTTTTCAAAGTGCCCAAAATATTGAATCCCGAATAATCTCTTATTCCCCAATACCCCATACCCCATACCCCAGGCTGAAGCCTGGGGCTACACTGGGGCTACACTGGGGCTACACTTATGTAGCGTATTTGACGCTACATCCATAAGGTTGAGTTGTAGATGTTTTTACTGCTTCACCCTTGAGGACGCTATCTACAGCCGCACGCACATAATTATTGGCTGTTTTGGCATCTTGAGGATTTTTAGACGAATTATCATCAATGGCGCCTGTGTATTGTAACACGCCGTTTTTATCAATTACATACATATGAGGCGTTGTACGAGCTTGATACAATTTACCAACTTTTCCATCTGCATCAATAAGTACTGCTGTCGGATTTGCATTACGAGTTTTTGTTAATTCGTTGGCTTTTTGTGGAGCTACATTTCCTTGTTGTCCAGGCGCCGAGGATATTACTGATAGCCAAACCACTCCTTTACCAGTTTTTTCCTTTTGCAGCGCTTGCATATTATTGCTTTCATAATGCTTTTTCACAAATGGACATTCGTGATTTGTCCATTCTAATACAACTGTTTTACCTTTGAAATCACTAAGATTGTGTGTTTTGCCATTGCTATCTACTGCTGTAAATGCAGGTGCAGGGGCGCCTACTCTAACAGCAGTAGTATCAGTATTTTGTGAAACAGGACTTGATACATTTTGTGGCACCGAGCTATCTGCTGAATTAGTAGAACTTTGGCAACCTGCTGTTGAGGCTATAGCTAGTGTAGTAATTCCTGCTATAGCTAGCTTTTTCCAGTCGAGTTTTTGTAGACGTGTTTTCATGGTTGGTTTTATGGGTTGATGGCAACGGATACAGCGGATGTAACGGATAAATAAATGGGCTTCGTAAAGAAGGTTGTTTTTTTAACTAATAAATCATCCGTTACATCCGTTAAATCCGTTGCAAGGTGTTTACAACTTCGCTTACTGAAAGCGACTGAGGTAAAATTATCGGCTTGTCGGAGTTGGTAGCAGGATATAAAACATACAAGGGTACTCCGCTACGCCCAAAAGATTCTAATGCTTTGGTAATTTCTGGGTTACGATTTGTCCAGTCAGCTTTGAGCAAAGTAACGCCTTTTGATTTAAAAGCTGCAATTGTATCTGGTTGATTTAAAGCTACTTGTTCGTTTACGAGACAACTTACACACCAAGCTGCGGAAAAATTTACAAATACTGGTTTTCTTGCTTGTCGAAGTTCGGTTAACCGTACTAAAGTATACGGTTGCCAATTAATTAAGCTGTTTTGAGAAGGGTTATTTGCGACTGTGTTTGTAGTGTTATTGGGAATTTGGGCTAAAGTTAACGCAAATCCAACTACTACTAAGGCGCCTATGGTTCCTAAACGTTGCCATAGTACTTTGGCTAAACGTGTTTTTTGGTGGAACCAAGCAGCAAAACCAATTAATACAAGTCCAGCCAAAGCAGCAGCTAAACCATTAGTTCCTGCTTGTAATGTTAGTATCCATACCAACCAAGCGGTGGCAGCATACATTGGAAAGGCTAAAACTTGCGAAAATGTTTCCATCCAGGCGCCTGGTTTTGGTAGGATGCGCTGTAACCCTGGAGTGAAGCAGATTACTACATAAGGAAGTGCTAACCCAAAGCCTAATACTTCAAAAATAGCTATGGCAATTAAAGGAGGTTGAGTAAGCGCAATACCAATTGCTGTTGAAATCTTTGGAGCAAGCGGGATGATTTATTATAGATGGTTAGACAGTCCTGGTTCTTGCGTATGTAGCGTGCTAAATTTTAATTATAATCGATACTTTTCCTTTAAAATCAAGGCTTACAGGCACTTATAGTTGAAATTTTGGGAATTTTATTTTTTACAAAGGTAATAATGGCTGCAAGATAGGCATAGCAGGATTTTCAAGCTATTTTATCAATACATTTAGCACGCCAAGTACGGAAGAGCCGCTAATACAATTTTAATAATATCTGCTACGATAATCTTTAGGTGTAACACCCATGACTTTGCGGAAGTGTTTACCGAGATGGCTGTGACTATTAAAACCTAAAGTTAGGGCGATTTCGGTAATAGATAGGTGGGAATTGTTTAAAAGAGATTTGGCTCGTTCGATGCGTTCTGTCATCACATACTGATATGGAGACATACCCATAGATTGCTTAAACAAACGGCTAAAATGAAACTGGCTAATTCCTGCTAGCTCTGCTAAATCTGATAATTTAATTTCTGTGGCTAAATTGTCATTAATATAATCGGTAACTACAAGTAACAAACGATTACATAATCCTCCCTCGTAAAAACTTGTGCTGATTCTGTTGATACAATAGTTCCGCAGTAAAATTACAGCCAAAGCATTCCTCAAGGATTCGATATACAACTTGTTTCCCCAACCATTACCCTGGATGAGTTCGGAATGCAACATCATTGTAATTTGCTCCATTTGAGAATTACGAGAATGAAATTGAGGGATTAGTTCTAGGTTGCTTGCGTCAATTTCTGCAATTTCCTGAGTTGCAAGCTTTAATAGCTGCGGTTCGATTTGAACTTGAACAAAATGGTCTCCACCTTCCGACCTAAATGTACCTTCAATTCCTGCGGGTGTAATACAAATATCTCCCTTGCGATAAATTCCTACATAGCGTTGCCGTCCCATCATCTGATGGATACGCTGGGGACGTGCTGAGAGACACAAGGTAAAATCATGTACAGCCAAAGCTGGGTAGGAACACTGACTCGGTGGTAAACGGTATTCCTTTACAATAATTGACTCCCAACCTAAATCTTGGCTGGAAACAATTAAGCCTTCATTGGATGAATAAATTATTTCTGTTATTTCTGAGTTGAGTGCTATGTTCATCGTTCATTTTGACAGGAATTGCATTCAAGGCGAAAGATGCAGCAAGATTGTAGTATTACCGCAAGAATTAAATAGCACATTCGCTAAAAACTTTTTAAATTCTAATTATGTTTGCCACCCAAAAGCAAGTAAGCTTCAGGGTTTCAATGCAGCCCAAGTCCTATATCTAAATAAATTCGGCATAAATAGCGGTACAGTAACGATGAGTAATAATTTGACGTTGGAATCTTATAGCTCTATCTCTACCATTGCCCAGGTGTTGGCAGAATCATTTGCTGATGACCCTAGCTTTAACCTTGTCTTTGGTCAAAATCCCAATCGTTTAGCTACTATACGTGCTTTTTTTGAGCCATTTGTGGCGGATGCCACCAAACGCGGCAAAATTATTATGGCGCCTAATTTGCAAGGTGCTTGTATTTGGTATCCAACCGAAGTGGAAATTTTTGACGAACAATTTGAGCAAATGTTGATGGAAGTTATTAAAACTCTTACCAAGCTTGCTGGAGAAGAATCCGCTCAACGTTTTCAACATTTAATAGAACAAGTTGGTAATCACGAACCACAACAAAGTCATTGTGAAGTGTTTTTTCTTGGGTTGAAACCATCCGCACGAGGAAAGGGTATCGGTCAAGATTTAATCAAACCCGTTCTTGATTACGCAGATAAAAATCAACTTCCGTGTTACCTTGTTTCTTCCAATTCGCGCAATATTTCCTTCTACGAACGCCAGGGTTTTAGAAAATATTGCTCTATCAAAATTAATGACACTTACTCCATGACGGGGATGTGGCGAGAGTTATCTTGCTAGAGCAGGATAATCTGTATACCCTTGCTCTAAAGCTTGATTGCCTTTACCATAAACAGTTGCAAAATTTACCTCGTTCAAAGGTGCATCGAGGACAAACCGATGGGGTAAATCGGGGTTTGCAATAAAGGGTCTGCCAAAGGAGACTAAATCTGCTTCGTTGCTCAAAAGAACTTGATTGCCTTTGCTTTTGTTGTAATTTCCGTTTGTGATAATTAAGCCAGAATAGAAGGGACGAAAGGTTTTTAGCACTGGATTGATTACGCTTTCCGTTTTGAGGTCGTCTTCACTTGGCTCCATTAAATGAATATAAGCCAGATTGAATTGATTGAGTTGTTGGATTACATAGCTGAACGTTGTGATAGGATTGGAATCACGTATTCCATAAAACGTATTGCTGGGAGATAGCTTAATTCCAACTTGCCCTCCACCCCATACTTGACAAACGGCTTCCACAACTTCCAAAAGAAAGCGAGCGCGATTTTCAACCGAACCGCCATAGCGGTCAGTTCGCTGATTGGAGCCATCTTGTAGGAATTGATCTATTAAATAGCCAAATGCTCCATGTAGCTCCACACCATCAAATCCTGCTTGCATAGCGTTTTTTGCAGCTTGACGAAATTGCTCAATAATACCAGCTATTTCCTCGGTTTCTAAGGCGCGCGGAGTTTCCATTGTGACTTTTCCTACTGGGGTATGTAGCGTTCCCACAGGTGCTATCGCGCTGGGCGCTACAGGCAACTCCCCATTGAGTAACGCAGGATGAGAAATCCGACCCGAATGCCAAAGTTGTAGAAAAATCTTGCCACCAGATTGATGGACAGCATCAGTCACCTGTTGCCAGCCTGCAACTTGCTCAGGCGAATAAATACCCGGACAGTTGATGTATCCATTGCTCATGGGCGACACCATTGTACATTCTGTGACTATCAGTCCAGCAGATGCTCGTTGATGGTAATACTCTGCCATCGTAGCATTAGGTATTGAATCCACTGCTCGCAACCGCGTCATGGGAGCCATCACGATCCGATTTGCCAGACGATGTACACCAAGCTGAATCGATGAAAAGAGATTGCGCTCGCTCATAAAAAACCTCGATAGCTTTAAAAATATAGCTTTGCCAGCCCTAGTTAACACTGCCTTAGCTCTGCATGATTTAATTATCAAATCATTAATTAAGATTGACAAGTACGAACAAAAAACTGCTATACATACAAAAATGTATGTATGGGGGAGATTGAATGAGTCGAGAGTCGAAAGTAAATATATCTTTAAACGTGCTAGATAACCATCCTTTCTTGCGACAAACGCTGGAATTGGTTGCCGATAAATGGGTTGTGGCAGTTTTGTACGTACTCTCAAACGGAACGAAACGCTACGGGGAGTTACAACGCGAAATCGGTGATATTTCTCAGCGAATGCTAACGAAAAGCTTGCGAGATTTAGAACGTAATGGGCTGGTAAACAGAAAAGTGTATCCAGTGGTTCCGCCAGTAGTAGAGTATTCTTTAACGCCACTAGGAGAAAGCTTAAATGGGGTACTAAAATCATTATGTGATTGGTCAAATCAAAATTTTGATGCAGTAGAAGCCGCAAGAGATAAATATGATAAGCAAACTCTATGCAGCTAGCAAATTAAACAAAACTATGCATAGCATGAGTTATAGCTTATGAATGTAATTGCCTTACTGATGAATATTGCTTGTTGTTTGTTTTTGCGAGTTAAAGACACGACGTGCGCCATAGACTTGTGGCAGGTTTCACATCCTGACGATTAACAGCAACAATATAAACCCCTGGTGACTCTAAAGCAATTCCGCTCGTTGCTCCAGGTAGCTTGGCAATAACGCGCGTCTGTCCTGTGAGTGTAATTCGCAACACCCCAATCTTCAAATATTTTTTGAGCAAACGGCAAACAGCTATCTCTAAGCAAAGAAATAATCTGTGTCTCTGTGGTAAATAAGAAGATATTTTTGGGGAGGCAGGCAGGGATGCCTGCTCCACAAGAGTTTATTTTAAGCTATTAATAACCTTGCTTTGTCTGCTTGTTCTTGAACGCTTTCTTTTAACCATTCACTGATAGCTTTAGCTAGTTTAATTGCAATAGTCGGGTCTTTTGTTAGGGTTTCATGGATTTTTTGCTGGAGTTCTGGTTTCTTTGTTGTTGCTAGGTTACTAATGCGGGTGTCGGAGATGAAGTTGCGTACCCAACCTGGTATATCAGTTTCTTTAACCAAAGATTCTCCGGCAAAGTATGCGACTATTCCTAAAATAGGCGCCAATATTCCCGCAAATAGTAGTATATGGAATAACCCTGCTAAAACGGCGCCTACTATTAACCCAACTAAGTGTCCCATAAACACCGAAAGTCCAGTTAAGTCATCGAACGATACCGATGTTGATACTTTCTCGGTTTGGTCACTTAAATTTATTTCTCTAGCATTTAATGTACCTATTGGCAAGCTATATTTACGAGAAATTTCATCAGTTTGTTCGCGAACTTCACTTTGCACTGTAGATAACCAGTCTAACAAGCAATTTGTGACTTTTTGATTTCCTTCACTTCCTGCTAACCAAGCTTTGGCTTTTTGCTCAATATCTGCTTCGAGTGCTTTTAATGTAATAATCTTACGCTGGCGCCAGTCTTTTATACTAGTCGTAATTACTTCATTAACTAAACCTGTTGCTAGCTCTTGTGCAAGTCTATCTAAAAATGTTGGTACGTAATTACCCACAATATCTGTAAGTTCTTTGTCAAGAAATTGACTTATTTCTTTTACAAAGCCAGATGTACGAAGATATACCCTTCCCCAACGTGCAAGTCCTCTAGCTATACTAAGTTCGGGTTCTCCATCACGTTTACAAGACAGTTGCGGAAATACCTCTTGACAGGTGTCTAATATAAAGTACATTTTAGATGCACTACCTGTAAGTAAAATAGCACTTGGCTCAATATCTAATTCTGATAATTTTTTCTGTACTGTTACTAACTGCTCAGTAAATGCTTGGCGCCAACTGTTATTATCTAACTTAGCCAAAGGTTTATTTAAAATAACATCCATTATTTTGCCATTAACCAAAGGCATAAATTTATATTTACGCTGAATATCTTCACTACCGACATTTACAAAACTATCTTCGTGTAGTTGAAAAAAGTTAAAATATTCTTCTTTGGCTTTGCGACAACGTAACTCGCAACGGTTTCTATATATAGGATGTTGTTGAAATATCGCTTCTAGCTGTTCGACTTCTTCTAACTGCAAAATTTCACCTTCACTGAGATGGTCAGCAAGATGAATTATTTTTTCATCTCCTTGACGGTATTGACGGTGTAGTTCTAAAGTTAATTGTAATATTTCTTTGTCGATGAGCGAGGCGCCTAAATCATATCCAAAGTCAATAGGGGTATCAGCCATACCTTTGACTAGGGTATAATCGGTTGTTGAGGAGCCGATATCGATGATTAATACAGATTTTTGGAGTTCTTGAATTGTAAATATACCGCTTTCTTTGGCGTGCATTAAAGCTGCACGGGATTCTTTGACGATGTTAGAATTGGGTAAAATCTCGCTTAAAAGCTGTTTGTAGGTGTTAATTTCTTCTTGCCACCATCCCGAAGGACAACCGATAAAGAAGTAATTTGTGTCGGAGGTTTGGATTTGTGTGGTAGATATTAAGTGGTCATAGATGGCTGTAACAAAGTCTTGGATGGTCTTTTGGTACTGTTTATCATCGAATCTGCGACTTTTGAATGCTATATCAAATGTGTTGGCATCAGATATTTGAAAAGCCATATCGCCTATTAGTGTACCGCGTGTTGGGTGGTTGGCGATGGCGGTTATTTGACTTTTGCGGTTGTTGATTAGTAGACTTTGGGGAGTGTCTTGGTTATTTGCGCTGACCCAGGTGAGTGATGTTTCTCCGTGACCTAAGTCGAAACCGATAATTTTTGTATTTAGGTAATCTTGCATGGTTGTTTTTTGGAAAGCACTGAAGTGCTTATTACGAGGGTTTTGTGCTGGGTTCAAGAACGTAACCTGGTAGTAAAACGCGGTTATCTTTTACTAATGCGTGTTTTAGCGTAATATAGTCGGTAATTTCTGCATCCAAACTTGGCTCAAAGTAAAACATGTTTTGGTCTACATTTGGTTGGTAGGTACGTGATTCAATTCCATGATGTCTTAAAATACTTGCTGCTTGCTCTATCCGGCGCCTTACACTTACAGGCAAATCAATGTTATCATCGAGTCCATCTGCCATTAAATCTTGCAGATACTCTAATAAGTCAAGATTATTCTCTATACCTTCCTTGGGTACTTTATCCTCGTTTCTATATCCTGCTACTGTTATATCGATTGACTGCAAAGCTTGATAAAGATAATTTAGTAATTTATCTATATCTATATTTACTTCAGTCACTGCAGTTTGATTTATTTCTAAAGCCTGATTTTCTTTCTTTGGTTTTATAACTTGTGCTATTGTGCCTCCAGTTATACCACCTATTGCGGCACCTATCAATCCCCAATACCATCCACCTTCAAGAACTCCTGCCAAACCCCCAGCTAGAAAACTACTTAGCAATTCTCTACTTTGCTGTGCTTTTTGTATCAATGCTAACTTATAATTAGGCGCCGTAATTGCATTTTTTATCGGTGATACTAACTTTGTCGTTAATTCTGCAAAATTTTGTTGTGGTAATACATTATTTTCATCTATCTGAGGTTTGACTAATAATAATACGCTTGTATAGTGACTCAAAGATTGTAACAAAGTCTGTGCTAGACGTGCTTGAGGTGGAGTCAAGCTCTGCATATACTCACTATTAATATCTGTAAGTGCGTTAATTTCTCGTTGAATAACCTTGACAGCGACTTCAGGCGCCGTGTTAGGTTGAAGCTGAGACTTTAATTTATCTTTTACTTGTTGGTAGTAGTTTATTAGTGTTGTCATATTTAAGATCAAGAAGGTGTTTTTATATACATAGTGCTTTTTATAATCAAATTAAATTATAGTCGTTTACTAGTTTAGGCGCCGACTCGTTTAAGATTGATGTTTAAATAGTGAATGATAATTGACGGTACTACTTTTGGATTATTTATATGGAACGGGCAAGGATGCCCATTCTACAAGAGTAATTTGCATACAATTATAATTCTCGTTTATAATCTTCTAATAATTGTGGAAGATAATCATAACCATCTACACCGATAACCGCAATAATTCTAGGACGACTTTGGGTTAATGCTTGTTGAAAACTATTCTCACCTAATTGTGATTCTAGTCTAACTAGTAATGATGCAGCTTTATGCCATTCGCGTGATGCAATTTGATTTAATAAGTACATTCCTAACGAAGCAGTATATACCGCACGCTCAAAATTGGCGAGACTATAATTAGTAGCAGCTAAATGCGATAAATTTAATCCCTGTGAATATAAGTCTCCCGCTACTTGTGCAGCTTGAAACCCTGCTTCTAAATTTGTGACAGCAAGTTGTAATTCTCCAATGACTTGATACGCTATCCCCAAACTACTCAAGCACAAAGCTTTACCCTGTATATCACCGAGTTGCTCAGATAACTTTAAACCTTGCTGTAAATAATTAATCGGCATTTCATAACTATCAGCTTCAGCATCTTCTTGCTGTAAGTTCATGACTTCGCTGTAGCCTAAATTAACCAGCGCATTCTCTTCCCCTACTTTATCACCTGCTTGCCGACTAAATATTAATGCACGCTGACTATAATTTATTGCTTCACTATAATCTTTCTCTTCCACACAACTACGACTCAGATGGTTGAGGTTTGCTATCTCACAAGTTCTATCACCTGCACTTCTTGCTATTTCTAACGCTTCGGTATGAAAACCTTTCGCACGCTGGTTTTGTCCCATCGCACGTTGTGAATATCCAAGTAACGTTAAAATTCTGGCTTTTTCTTGCGTTCCCTCAGCATTACGTAGTGGTTCGTCTAAATAATTTAATGCATCGCGTAAATAATTACCTGAAAACGACGCAAAAATTCCTCCATACAAAGGAAAATACTGACGCTGTGAAAAAGTCCGTAATATTTGTATCATAATTTGCCAACAGCCATCAGTGTACATCTTAGAAATACTCTGAAAACCATTTGCTAGCAAACTCCAAATTACGGCAAAAGTCAAAAACGTCGAAATCGAAAGTTTGGAACCTGCCTTGACATTATATGGTTGCTGATCGAACCAGTGAACTAACCCACGTTGAATATATTGTAAAACGATAGCTAACTCAACCCAATCACTTAATTTTAACGCGCGTTGCTGTTCGGCAAATTCGATTGCTGATTTTTCTGCTGCCAAAGTCTTAAACAACGCTTGGGGTATTTCACTTTTTACGTGTTTTGCCCAAGTTGCCCAAGGACCACTTTCAGAAGGCGCCCCACCAAATCCCATTGTTTCTTGCCGCTCATACATCCAACTTACCAAGTTATCTTGGATTCTTTGCCATGATGCAATGCCACGATTGACTCCATCATATATTTGTTGTAAATTAGAATCTGCTTGGGCGTATTGTTGTAAAGACTTCGCCAACTGTTGAATTTGCTGTATATTCAAAGGTTGCTTTTGATTTGGGTCAACCGCACGTAAAAATACACCTAACTGTTTATCTGACTCTGCCGTAATAATTTCTCTAATTGCCGACGCAGTTACTGCACTCGCTTTGTTTTGCTCCTCTGCACGTTGCCATTGCGTTTGAATAGTCTTCATCGCACGTAGACTACGGGTTAGTTTAGCTTTTTTAAGCTCGTCTTTTTCTGAGTCAACCGAAAGTTGGGTAGAACTAACCTGCTCCCCCAATATCATCTCAAACACTTCCCCTGTATCAACACTAACTCCCTTGAGCAGCATTTGATAAACCTGCTCAACAGAACTAATCTTACCCTTTAACGTGGCTTCGACGATTTCCGAGATTAAAGCCAGATATTTATCGCGCAATGATAGAGAGTCAGACACAGCAAAAAATATATATAGCAGCAATACAATTGTAACTGCTGATAACCCAACAATGATTATCTGAGATTGGCGCGTATACCCAACCTACAAACCGCACTAACTAACTCTGTAAGGTTAACGGGTTTAACGAGATGCTGCTGAAAACCTGCTTCTAATGCTTGTTTTCTATCTTCTTCACGTGCAAAAGCAGTTAAAGCAATAGCTGGGATACGCTGTATATCTCCAGGTTGACTTCTAATTTTACGAATTAATGAGTAACCATCCTCTTGTGGCATGGCGATATCCGATAGTAATATATCAGGTTCTAATTGAAGTAGTACGGATAATGCTTCAGAGGCAGATGCAGTAGTCGTAACCTTTGCGTCATACCCCTCAATTATTTGAGCTAGTAACTCGCGTGTATCTTTATCATCATCCACTATTAATATATGTATTCCAGAAAGTGATGGAACTTCTTCAACTTCATCTTGCTTAGATTTTTCTAACGATTCGTTTATTTCCTGACTAGGGATACTATATATAGGAAGCTCCACTGTAAATGTAGCACCTTTGCCGATACCCTCACTCTTCACGCTGACGGCGCCGTTATGCATTTCAACTAAATTACGTACTATTGCCAAACCTAAACCTAAACCATTGTGTGTGCGTGCTTTAGTGTTATCTGCTTGACGGAAGGGTTCAAATACATGTGGCAAAAAATCGGCGCCTATTCCAATTCCTGTATCTTTAACTGTAAATTGGATAGAAGAATTAATTTGTTGCAACTCGACAAATATATGTCCACCCTGCGGAGTAAACTTAATGGCATTATTGACCAAATTTGAAATAACTTGCAGTAACCGCGCTGCATCTCCCATTATTCTACCAACCTCGGCGCCGATTTTAGACTCAAGAGTAATGGATTTTGCTTGAACTCGCGGTTTCACATCTAATAAAACACTTTGAATAATCGCTGCTATATTAATTGGTTGCTTGTTTAAACGTAATCGATTTTGAATAATGCGCGAAATATCTAATATATCTTCTATCAGCGTGTTTTGGAGATTAGCATTTCGCTCAATAGTCTCCAAACCCTGTGCTAGCTTTGTTTCACTGACTTTTCCACTTCTGAGTATTTTTGCCCATCCCAAGATTGAAGTTAAGGGACTACGAAGTTCATGCGACACGATTGCGATAAACTGGTCTTTAATACGGTTAGCTTCACATGCTTCTCCTAAAAGCCTTTTTAATTCCTCTTTCGCAGTTGCTAACTCTGCCATGACTCTAGAACGTTCTGCTTCACGCTGCTTAGATAAGCTAATATCTTCCATCAACCCATCTATAATAACGGCGCCTTCTTTAGTTGTGACAGTTTGACTAATTCGTACCCAAATTGGGATATCATTCTCGTAACGCAAGATAATTTCCCTATCGCGTGTACCGTTGAACTCTAATTTACTCAATATCTCAGCATTCTGTGTGATATAACTAAAGCCAGCAAGTCGTAAAAATGCTTTATTCGCTTCGAGTAATACCCCACCTTCACCTAAACGATAAATTCCCACATTTAAATTATCGAGCAGCGTTTGTAATCTTGATTCTAACCCTGCGACTTTACGCTGCGCTTCAACTTTATCTAAAGCTGATTTAACGGCAGCAGGTAAACGAACGTAATGATGAGCAGATTTTAAAATATAATCATCTAACCCTAATTTCATCGCTTCCACAGCAATTTCTTGCGTACCACTTGCGGTAAACATAATTACTGGGCAATCAGGGTATAAACTTTTAATAGCTCCCACCACGGTCAAACCATCAGTCCAGCGCAGTTCATAGTCAGTAATCGCTAAATCAAACTGCCTTGAAGATAAAGCTTTTTCTAAGTCTTGCGCTCTAAAAACTTCTTGAAGTTCTACTTCTGGAAATTCATGTTCGAGTGCATGAGTTATGAGTAAGCGGTCATCGTAGTTATCGTCAATAAGTAAAATACGCACTTTCAACTCACCATCAATGTGCGAAAACAAACACGAGACTTTTTAAATTAAACGTAACAAATAAATGTGAACAATAATTAATATATAAAAATTATCATATGGTTAGCATAATCTAAAATTTATTAAATTCTTAAAAATTCTTGAAAATTATATAAAGATTAAGAATATTTAAAGAACTGTTGTTAGTCATATAGTGATTTGTGGTTTTTCGTTAAAAATTATCCAATGTAAATTGAGAGTTTTAACTATTTCCACTAAATCATTAAAAGCAACAGGTTTGACTATGTAAGCATTTACACCTAAGTCGTAAACATTGTTAATATCTATATATTCTTGAGAAGCAGTCAGAACAACAACAGGTAAGCGTTTGAGACCAGGTTGTTGTCGTAACCACATTAAAACTTCAGCCCCTGACCGACGTGGTAGTTTCAAGTCGAGTAAAATCAGCACAGGTAGAGGATAACTATTACGGTCATTATAAGGCGCCTGTCCCGATAAGTACAGTACTGCGGCATCACCATCGTTAACAACTTGTAGCGGGTTGGCAATTCCTGCCTTACGAACCGCACGTTGCATTAACAAAACATCTTTAGGATTGTCTTCTATCAATAATATAGTGTCTTGACTACTCATTTATTCAAAGTTAGGGGTTAGGAGTATTACTAAGCACTCAGTACTCAGCACTCAGCACTAAATTCGATCCAAAATTGACTACCCTGTCCTGGCTGTGATTCTACACCAACATGGGCGCCCAAACGCTCGGCGCCTTTACGGACGATAGCTAGACCGATACCAGTACCGGGATATTCGTCATTGCTATGTAAGCGCGTAAATACAGTGAATATACGCTCTTGATAGTTCTGAGCAATTCCAATCCCATTATCTTCTATCCAGAGACGTATTTTATTAAAAGTGTACTCGGTATATATTCGCACCACAGGTTTAACTTCGGGAGCAACAAATTTTATCGCATTATTTACTAAGTTAGAAATAATTTGAATTAAAATGGTATAATTGCCAATCACTTCAGGTAAAGGTTCTTCGACTTGTACTGTTGCTTGTCTGTGCTGTATTGTTGATTCTAACTGCATTAATACTTCTGCGACTACACAAGACAAATCAATAAGTCTTAATGGTAACTCGCTACGACTAATACGGCTGTACGTCAACAAATCATCAATAAGTCTGAAAGCAGACTGTGAGCTAATAATAATACGCTGTAAATATTGTTTTTGACGCTCTGGCTCAAGTTGTTGATTTTGCAGTATTGTACCAAATCCTTGAATTGCACGTAGTGGTGAGCGCAAGTCATGAGAAACCGAGTAACTAAATGTTTCTAAATCTTGGTTTGCAATGATTAACTTTTGATTTGTTTCATCTAGCGCACGATTTGTAGCTTCGAGTTCAACAGTACGTTCAATTACTCGCTGTTCTAAAATTGAGTTTAGCTGCTGTCTTTCGAGTTCAACTTGCTTACGTGTAGTAATATCTTCAATCAAGCCATCAAGTACCTTTTCTTTATCAATCTCATTCATAGTTATACTTAAAGCTATCCAAATAAATGTACTATCAGGACGTTGCAATTCAATTTCTAGCTCTTGCTGTGGTTCTGGTAGCTCTTCTAAGATTGAGTAGTATTCGCGAATGTTCAGTATATCTCTGGTTTGTAATTGTGCTAAATTATCTATGCCTAGCAATTTGAGAAAAACTGTATTGCTTTCAATGTAATTGCCATTACTGTTTGCCCTAAACGTTCCTATCTGCAACTGATTGAGTAATCTACGCAACTGAATTTCTAATAACTCAGAAGAGCGTCGATTTTCTAAGCGTTCAATCGCAATGCGTAATGAGATTGGTAATTTAATATACTTAGATTGCGATTTGAGAACATAATCGTCCAATCCAGACTTCATTGCTTCAACGGCAATTTCCTCGCTACCTGTACCAGTAAACATAATTACAGGGCAGTAAGGGTATAACTGTTTAACAGTTCTTAAAATATCAAGTCCAGTAGTCCAACGTAGGTCATAATCAGTAACAACAGCATTGAATTGTTTTGCTGTGATAGCAGCAGCTAATTCCTTTTCATCAAGAATTTCTTGAATCTCAATTTGAGCAAATTCGCGCTTTAGTTCTCGAATTACCAATGCACGGTCTGCTTTGTTATCATCAATAACTAAGACATGGAGCATTTTACTACTAATACGTGTACGGGCGGGTTCACCGATATTTTCAATTATTTACCAGGATATAGTGTACGGGCGGGTTCACCGATATTTTCAATTATTTACCAGGATATAGGTAAACCCGCCCCTACACCCTTTTGATCAATTCAATCCAGAATCTACTGCCACTATTAACTTGTGATTCTACCCCAACTTTGCCGCCCATACGTTCTACGGCTTTCCGTACAATAGCTAAACCGATACCTGTACCTGGATAAGATTCTGCACCGTGTAAGCGTTCAAAAACACGGAAAATTCTTTCTTGGTGTTCGGGTGCAATACCTATACCGTTGTCTTCAACCCATAAATATACCGAATTTTGCTGTTTGCGTGCGTATATATGTACTTTTGGCTGTATTGCTGGTTCTACAAATTTAATGGCATTGCTAATTAAATTTGTAATTACTTGCATCAATGTCGGACGATGCGCCATTACTGATGGTAACGTGTCTATTGTAATTAAGGCATGTTTTTCTTTGATAGAGGCGCCAAGTTGTTTCAATGCTTCTTGGACGATGCTATTCAAATCTACTTGTTGTAGTTCTATTTGAACGCGCGTTAAACGACTGTATGATAATAAGTCGGCGATGAGAGCATCCATTTGAACGGCGCCTTCGGTTATATATTGAATATATTCCTGTGCAATTTCGTCAAGTTGGTCAGCGTAGTCTTCTTGTAAAGCTTGAGCAAAACCCTGCATCGTTCTTAACGGCGCCCGTAAATCGTGAGATATTGAATAAGCAAAAGCCTCCATTTCAGAATTCACTTCTTGTAATTGTAAAGTGCGTTCTTGGACTCGTTGCTCTAATGTCTCATTAAGTAGCTGAATTTCTGCCTCTTTATACTTGCGTTCGGTGACATCTTCTGCTATACCAGCAACTCGATAAATTTCTCCTTCTTGATTGCGAATCGGAAAACCTCGGTCTTGTATCCAGCGCACCTCACCATCTGGACGAATTATCCGGTACTCTATATTTAACGTTCCACGATGTATATTTTCTCGGTGTAGTTCTGCATGACGCTGTTTATCATCTGGATGAATAGCCTCACTCCACCCCATAGGATTATTTTGAAGACTGTCAATTGTGCGTCCCCAAATTCTCTCATATGCGGGACTAACATAAATTAATTGGCCGTTACGTGGGTCAAAAATCCAAAAAACTTCATGAATGCTTTCTGCTAGCTGGCGAAATTTCTCATCGCTGCTGCGTAATTCTGCTTCGGTTGTTTTTAACTGGGTAACATCATAGAACGTTGCAACCGCAGCAACAATTTTATTAGACTCGCGAACAGGTGTAGAGCTAATATATACAACTTTCTCGCTACCATCGGGTTGAGGATACCTAAATTCTTCATCTACAACACATTCCCCTGTGGTCAAAGCGCGAACCATTGGATACTCATGAGCTTCGTAGGGTCGTCCATCTGGGTGTAAAGCTTGGTATTCGCTATAATCATCCATACTTTCTGTTGCAACAAGTGCGTGTCCTAAAATCTTTTCTGCTTGCTTGTTACCAAGAATTAATTTTCCTTCATTATCTGCTATTGCGGCGCCTACAGGTAATTGTTGCATCATCGTTTCCAAACGATTACGTTCTGCCTGCAACTCAGAGAAAAGCTGATTTTGCTTAGTTTGCTCTTGATGCCGAAGAATTCTATCACGACGAAATAAGTAATAAATAATTCCTATTCCTAGTATATTTACGCTATTCGTTATAACTGAAGATAATAATGTACTATCAATACTAGCTTTAGACTCAGCATTACGTAGCTGCAACAGTTTATTTTCTTCGAGTTGCAACGAAGCTATTTGGCGCCGAATTTTATCCATTATCAGCTTACCTCGATTGCTTCGCAGTAGTTGCAAAGCAGCCTGTTGTCCTTGAGTTCGCTGAATATCAATAGTACCTTCAAGCTCAGTTAACTTTGTATCTACAGACTTTTTTAAATCAACAATCCGTTGCTGCTGTTGAGGGTTATCGCTCGTTAGCTGCTGCAAACCAGCAATTTGTTGATTAACTGTATTAATAGCAGTCTTATAAGGTTCTAAATAACGGTCATCACCTACAAGTAAATAACCACGTTGCCCAGTTTCCGCGTCTTTAAGCATAGACAAAGTTTTCTCAAGTGTACTAATTACCTCATGTGTATGAGCAA
Organism: Dulcicalothrix desertica PCC 7102; assembly: GCF_003991905.1. Classification (GTDB taxonomy): domain Bacteria; phylum Cyanobacteriota; class Cyanobacteriia; order Cyanobacteriales; family Nostocaceae; genus Dulcicalothrix; species Dulcicalothrix desertica. The sequence continues at coordinate 219,013 of NZ_RSCL01000008.1, forward strand.
CCGACCGTTCATTCTGAACTACTTTCAAAGTATTACGATAGGAAAGCGCTGCATTAAAAATAACTAGTAACAGCGTTAACCCTAAACCAAGATTAATCTGTCGTCGAATCAATGGTAGCTTCATGCCTGAAGAGGGGGAAGGGGTAATTTTCACCTGATACTATTTTAAATTGGCGCCGATAGATAAACGTGAATTAGCAACGGATGAGAGCGGATGTAAGGGATTATTTATTTTGTGAAAATAGTAACCATTATTTATGGTACCTTAAAAAGACTTCCTGAATTGTATAAATCATCCGTTATATCCGTTTATCATCCGTTGCCACTTTTGCGCTATTAGTAATAAATAGATACAACAACGCTCACCGCGAAAAATGGCTCGCACCCCTACTTTAACTTTTGATCGTGGCACATTGATTTTACATCCACCACCTAGGGGCAGAAGTTGGATGGATTTTGCCACATGGGATGACCGGGTAGAAAAATTCCGTATACCCGCGATTCAATACCGCGCGCTTGTCGAATCACTACAAGCGGAGAATACTATTTTTAACGATGATGCTAAAGCGTTTTACCAGGTGGACTTGGTAGCGAGTCTTGAAATGGAACCTTACCAGCACCAAAGTGAAGCGCTAGCAGCGTGGAAGTTGGCAGGTAGGCAAGGTGTTGTTGTGCTTCCAACAGCAGCAGGAAAGACGTATTTAGCGCAAATGGCAATGCAAGCGACACCACGAACTACATTAATAGTGGTGCCAACGTTAGATTTAATGCATCAGTGGTACGCGCATCTTAAAGCAGCGTTTCCAGATGCGGATGTGGGTTTATTAGGAGGAGGTTCGCGCGATAAAAGTTCTATATTAGTAGCGACATATGATAGTGCCGCAATTCATGCGGAAACGATAGGTAGTATGTACGCGCTAATTATTTTCGATGAATGTCACCATTTACCGACTGATTTTAATAGGGTAATTGCGGAGTATGCTATTGCTCCTTATCGACTGGGTTTATCGGCAACTCCTGAACGTACCGATGGTAAACACGCTGATTTAAATATTTTGATTGGTAAGGAGGTTTATCGCAAGCGCGCGGAAGATTTAGCAGGGAAAGCTTTAGCTGAACACGAAATCGTCCAAATTAAGGTGAAATTATCGCAGCATGAGCGGGAAAGATATAATAAATTAATGCAAATTCGCAACGATTTTTTAAGAGAATCAAAAATATCTTTGGGCAGCATTCAAGGATGGCAACATTTTGTCATGGCTTCCGCTCGGTCGCAAGCTGGACGCAAAGCGATGTTAGCGCACCGGGAAGCGAAGGAGATTGCTTTGGGTACTGATGGTAAAATTAGAATTCTCACCGATTTGTTAGCAGAGCATTATCCAGACAGGATATTAATTTTTACTGCTGATAATAATACTGTGTATAAAATTTCTAATGAATTTTTAATTCCTGCGATTACTCATCAAACTCCTGTGAAGGAACGACATGAGATTTTGACTAAGTTTAAAGAAGGTGAGTTTAAGAGTTTGGTTGCTTCTCATGTGTTGAATGAAGGGGTGGATGTGCCTGCTGCACGAATAGCAATTATTTTGTCTGGCACTGGGTCTGTACGGGAATATACGCAGAGGTTGGGGCGGGTGTTGAGAAAGGGTCAGGAAGCTAATAAGCAAGCGATTTTATATGAGGTGGTGACGGAAGATACTAGCGAGGAAGGAACATCCGCAAGAAGAAGGAATGAACCACAAAGAACACAAAGGACTCAAAGCAAAGAGGGGGAGAAGAAAGGAGATTTAAAGGTTGTGTATGGTACTGGGCAAAAGAAAACTCCGCGCGCTGCTGAACAGTTAGGTTTATGGAATGATTCAGGAGATACACCTAATTTTTAAAATACTTACGTATGGTGGGCAGTGCCCACCATAATTTTATTATGTATAATTACATAATTTATGAAAATTGCTTAAGGGTTTGTGTTTGATGTTTGGTTTAAGGCGCCACACGGGATAACTAGGACAAGAAGTGATTATCGCTTCTTGGAGTTTTATTAATTCGGTATGGTGTAGGATGAAAAACCAAAATCAAAGTTTCTTGGCTTTTTTTAGCAAAGTTATTTTTGCAGTTGCCTATGTGGCAATGGTTTCACCAATAGCTTCTGCAAATACAGCATCAGGGTTGCCTACCAGCATTGAAGAATCTACTAATCCGCAAGAATCAAAAGTACTAGCAAGCGCAGACGATGACAATGACGACGACGATGACGATGATGATGATTTGCCGGAAGTCGTTAAAACATCTGTTTTTAAAGATATTTCTCAGCGCACAAATGTAGAAGTTTCTTCTTTGCGCGTTCTTAGAGCCGAAAAGACTACTTGGTCTAATGGCTGTTTGGGTTTAAAATCCGATGAAGTTTGTTCACAAACGTTGCTTCCTGGTTGGCAAGTCGTCGTTGCTGGCAGTACCCAAGCTTGGGTTTATCGTACTAATGAATCTGGCAGTATAGCCAAAATTGATGAAACATCAAGTCAGTCAGTGACTGCAACAATTCTCAAAACACGAACTGTTAACGAACAAATTAGCAGTCGCACTACTACTATTCAACGTCGCAGTCAAGTACTCGCTGCCAGAACTACTGCGGTTAGTCGTGAGGATGAAGCAAATATAAATGCTGTTAGTCGCAGTAGTATGCAAGTTAGTGCTGCAACTGTTGACGTAAAAAGCAAAAAACCCGGTTTCAGTCTGGCAATTCTGCAACCGTCAGGTAGTTTTGAAGAAGTTATAGCGCGCGTTTCTATAAAAGGTAAACGCGGTAAGAGTTATCTCAAAGAACGCTTTTTGGGTGATTATAAGTACAAAATCCAACAAAAAGCCAAATTTGTTAAAGGTTTGAAAGCTGGCGACAGAATTGTTGTCCGGTTGTATGATACTCAAAATCGCTTTATCGGCTACAGCGAATTTGAATGTTTGTCGGCAAATACTGCTGTTAATCTGATTTTGTCGAATAATCCCAGTGGCTATAAAGTTGTTCGCACCGTTTATGGTTTAGATACCAATTTTGATGGCGCCATTGACTCAGGTAGCACAACTTACGATTATTTTACCCAAGTAAACGAACAGCGCGTTACTTTCTTAAGAAGTTCGCAGCAAGTAAATGTCAGTCAATTCCAAATTGAAGGATTATCAGCAGTTGCCAGTCGCAGCGTTTATCCTGCATCTTTTACCCAAGGTGAATATGCGCTAGTTCGACAGTCTGTGAGTGCTTCTAGTACAAATCTCGCTTCAGCACTCAAAGCGGCGCCAAGTCAGTTGGTGGAAGTGAATGAAGTTAGCGATGACTCAACTTTCGATGTCAGTCAAAAGATGATGGACTATCGTGAAGTAGGTGTTGCAAACGGTATTCAAGTTAAATTCTCGGATGTATCTGTAAATCACTGGGCAAAAGATTTTATTGCCGAGTTAGCAGCAATGGAAGTTATCGAAGGTTTCCCCGATGGTTCTTTCCGTCCCGAAGAACAAGTAACTCGTGCCCAATTTGCAGCAATGATTGCCCAAGCATTTGAAAAAGCGAAAGTTCGCAAAGTAGCTTCCTTCAGCGACGTTTCCTCGCGTTACTGGGCATTTAATGCAATTCGCGAAGCTTATCAAACAGGATTTTTAACTAGTTCTGGTAGTCAATTTAAACCAACCCAAGGTTTATCGCGTCTAGAAGCAATGCTAGCAATAGCACGCGGTTTGAATTACACAGTTACAGGTTCAACCGAAGCAATATTAGCAGCTTACAGCGATGCTACTACCATTCGTAGTGATGTTCGCTCTTCTATTGCTGCCCTTACCGAACGCGGTATCGTCGTTAACTATCCAAATATCGAAACTCTCAATGCTGATAAAGTCGCAACCCGCGCCGAAGTTTGTGCTTTAATTTACAAAGCATTGGTTAGCAAAGGTGAAGTTAGCGACATTTCTTCTGAGTATGTTGGTGGAGGAAACAAAACCGAAATTGAATCGCGCAACGACGATGATGACGATGATGACTCAGAGCGCAAAAAACCTAAACGTCCCTGTAACCAAGGTATCGGAAACGGCGCCGAAGGATGTGACCCAGGTAACTCCCGTCCACATGGTGGCAGCAACGACGAAGGTGATGATGACGATGACGATGACGATGACGATGATGACGATGATAAAAAACGGTCACCAAATAAAAAAGATGATTAACTAGTTAGTTCTAAATTAACTCTTGTGGGGTGGGCATCCTTGCCCGCCCTTACTTACTTCAATAAAGTTAAATATCAAAACGTTGACAAAGTTCCTCTATTGCTTTAACAGGCAGATACAGCTTAAAGGGATATTCCTTAAATTGTTGAAAACCATACTTTTGATAAAAAGCAACTGCATTTTCATCTATAGCTTCTACAACTACAGCAACGGATGCAACTTGCTCTGTCGTTCTAAGCGCGCGTTTCATAGCATCTATTAAAATGACCCCTCCCAAACCTTGACCTTGCCGATTACTATCAACAGCAAGGCGACCAAGTAAAATAGCAGGAAGCAAAGGATAGCGAGGTAAACCTTTAGCAAAAGCTTCGTTTAAATTATTAATATCTAGCGTATAAAAAGATAAAGTATAGTAAGCAATAATATCAGTACTTGGTGAATCAATCAAAACAAACACTGTAGCAACTTTTTTCTTGAGGTCTTGGGATGCGGATTTACGTATGTAGTTATCTAAACTATCGTTTCCACAGGAAAATACTGAACGATTATGCCTTTTACTATCGAGCAACTCAATCGTTAATACCATTTTGCATCACCTGTTTATAACGTAAAGCTGCTGCAATCAGAGCATCATTTGGTATCGCTGGCTGCTTTAGGGCTTCTACAAAAGCTTCAGCATCTTCTAAACTTAGCTTGAGCGTTTGATGCTGCTCTATAACTTTGCAAGCTGCTTGTTGAACGCTCGCGATGACAAAATCTGTTAACGTGACTCCCTGTAAGTCAGCAGCCTTTTGCCATAAAGCTTTTATCTCAGGATTAACGCGCGCTTCTAGTCGAGCTATCTTTGTATCATTCATAGAAAATAAGCTTAAGCCTACATTTTTATTATATACGGCAATATGCCGTAAAAAATCAACAACTATGATGATAAGATAGAGTTAGTTTCCAAACATTATTTGGTATGACTGTATCATCAAACGTTTACGAAATAGTTATACAGTTTTAGGATATGGGTTAACCCGCCCCTACGGTATTGACCATGTTAACAACTGATTTACTTATTTATCGCCAAAATGGTGAACAGATTATACCTAAACGTTTGAAAATTGAATCGAAAAGTTTGGAGTTAGCGACTGAGCTAATTAATTGTTTTCTCAGTATGCGAGGTAAAACCCAAGGTGATTTAGAACGACAATTGTCTGAATTAGAGGGGGAAAGTACTGATTACCGTGTGAAGCGAGGATTAGCTTATATTCTTAAAAGCAGCTTTTGCAATTTTGAAATAGTCAGTCCCATTGACCCACTTTTACTACGCGAACGTGTATTCGCACGTGCTGCATTATCTGTTCCTAGTAGAAATCAAACGCAGGCTACACTTACATATGTAGCTGATGTATTAACTAAAGAACTTGAACGCGAGGTGTTACCCGAACAGGTAAAATCAGGGTTATATGCCGATTTGTCAGAAAATAGGATTTTAACAGCTTTTGAGGAACCAAATCCTGAAGCTTTGATACATAGATACAACTTGTCACAAGTGCAGGGGATATTTTACAAAGCGAGTCAGCTAGTTATCAACGCACATCGTAACAACCCTGGAGAGTACAAGTTATTATTTAGGTACTTAAAATTATTTCAATTAATGGCTTATATCGAAGGTGACTCAGACCACGGGTTTACTATTACTATTGATGGGCCAGTTAGTTTATTTAATCCGAGTACACGGTATGGTCTTGCTATAGCTAAATTAATTCCCGCTATACTTCACGTCACGAAATGGAGTCTAGCAGCAACATTACAAGTCCGCGATACTTACAACGATACTTGGAAAATCGGAAGATTTGCGTTGAATTCAGCAGATTGTGGTTTAGTTACACATTACCCACCTGGCAAACCATACGATAGCATGTTAGAAGCATCGTTTGCTGATAAATGGGATTCATTAAAAACCGAATGGAAACTAGAACGTGAAGTTGATTTAGTTCCCATTCCCGGTAGTGTCATGATTCCCGATTTTCGTCTCGTTCATCCTGACGGTAGAGATTACTTATTAGAAATTGTAGGGTACTGGCGCCCAGAATATCTACAGAAGAAATTTTCTCAAGTGCGACGTTCAGCATGTAATAATTTAATACTGGCTATTTCTGAAAGACTCAACTTAGAAAAAGCAGGTGTAAAATTAAACGACGTACCCGCACGCATAGTTTGGTTCAAAGACAAATTACAACCAAAAGCAGTATTAGCAGTGTTAGAAGATGTTTGAAAAGTAAAATTCAATACGTATTTAATCCCCCCAACCCCCCTTTCATGCGGGGGGTTAGGGGGATTTTAAAACTATAGTTAAAGTAAAAAACTTAAACTTCGATTATTGTAATAAATAAAACAGACGGTCTTGGTATTTATTGGTATAAATAAATATAAATTCTCAATGGCAGTGGCAGAACACCAAATGGAGGTAAGATGGATATTATTTCTTCTACATGTATGGTGGCACTGTTTAATACTGTTTGGCAAGGCTGTTTAACCAATGTAGCTTATGATGTAATTGAAGAAGTATTACATTTAGAAACTTTCATTTTAAAAATAAGAAATAATCATCAATTAAATCAATATTTAGCTTCGGCACTTGCTAAATGTTTTATTAATGCACAAAAAAATATTGCAAACGAATGTATTGAAGAACTCAAACGTAATTCTACCCAAGCTAATTATCGCGGACTAATTACCTATAAGCCAGAGCAAAACCATATTGATATTCATAATCTACAACATAAAATTGACTCTCTAAAAAAACAGTTACTTTTGATTAAAAAGAACCCAAGCAGTATACCTATTTTTAGTCTAACAGAAATTGAGCAACTATTAGCATCTAAAGCTGGAGCCGATTGTTCAACCTCTACAAGTCTTATAGATAAACTACTACCATTAGCGCTAGAAAACTGCCCCGTAGCTATCTATGAGCAAAAGCTAAAGCACCAAAAAAGTGGCTTATTTGAAAAAATATCTGACTGTTTTTTAGAAGAAGTAGTAGAGTATGAGTTACTTTATCGCATCTTTACAACTTTGTCTCAGTCTCGGACAAGTACTAATGTACAGAAAAATCATGAGGAATTACTCAACATTAAAAAGTTACTTGAAGACTTAAATAATTTTCCACAAAAAAGTGTTCATTCTAAAACATTACCAAGCTCCGATAAAAAACAAGATTTGCACGCTACACATCAAGAATTATTAACAGAATCAGAAGATTATTTATTGGATTCTAGTTTCTATTCTGATTGCTGTAAAGAAATTGATAAACCAGGCGCATTAATTAGAGTAAAAGCTCCTTTAAAATGGGGAAAAACATACTTAATGATGCACATTTTAAATTATGGTAATCAAAAAGGATATAAATTTGTAAGAGTAGATTTTAAGCAAGCAGACTCAAATGTTTTTATCGATTCAGAACAATTTTTAAAGTGGTTTTGTTCTAAAATTACTGATGAAATAAATTTGTCAGATAAGCTAGATGAATATTGGCGCCAAACAAGAGGTATAAAAAGGAATTGCAGTAATTATTTTGAAAAATATTTATTAGCATCAATTGATAACCCTTTGATTTTAGGATTAGATGATGTTGATTTACTGTTTTCTAACTTAACAACTGCTCACGACTTTTTTTCCTTACTACGTAGTTGGCATGAAGACGCGAAGGTAAAGCCAATTTGGCAAAAATTACGATTAATACTAGCTTACTCCAGAGAAGATAATATTTATCTACCTCAAAATCAGTCCCCATTTAATGTTGGCAAGAACGTCGAACTTCAAGAATTAAGTCAGAAGCAAGTTTTTCAGTTAGTACAAAAATATAAATTAAATTGGGATGAAGAACAAGTCAAACAACTGATGAGAATGGTAGGTGGTCATCCCTATTTAGTACTGACAGCATTGGAGCAAATTGCATATAAAAAAATCACACTTGAAGAATTTCTTGAAACTGCTCCTACTGAAGAAGGTTTGTACGGTGACTACTTACTGCGCTATTTAAGTTTCTTAGAAGATAATCAAGAGTTACTTGAAGCACTTCAGCAAATAGTAAATGCAAATACTCCAGTAAAAATAGATGCTAAGAATGCATCAAAATTGAAAAATATGGGGTTAGTAAAATCAAAAGGTAATTCCGTTGAGATTTTATGTGATTTATTTCGCCTTTATTTTAAAGATAGGTTAGAGGTTAATTCATGAATGCAGTATTTCAAGGAAATTACGGATACCAAGATGGAGGCACTTTACCTGCTGAATCTTTGACTTATGTAACACGGCAAGCAGATGAGGATTTTTACCAAGCACTAAAAGCAGGGAAGTTTTGTTATGTTCTTAATTCGCGGCAGATGGGTAAATCTAGTCTTCGGGTAAGAACTATGCAGCGGTTGAAAGAGGAAGGCATTCTTTGTGCTGCAATAGATATTAGCATCAATACTAATGTTTCTTTAGAGGAATGGTACACTGATTTAATAGATTGCTTAATTAATGAATTAGATTTAGCAGATAATTTTAATTTAGACAATTGGTGGTTTAGTTACAAAAGTTTGTCTCCAACACAAAAATTTAATAAATTTATTGAAATAATTTTAATCAATTATAATTATGAAAAAATTGTAATTTTTATAGATGAAATCGACAGCATTATTAGTCTTAAGTTTAAAATAGATGATTTTTTTGCTTTCATTCGATACTGTTTTAATCAACGTGCCGATAACCTGGAATATAGGCGCCTAACTTTTGCACTTTTAGGAGTAGCGACTCCATCTGATTTAATCAAAGATAAAACACGTACACCATTTAATATCGGTCAAGCAATTGAACTTAATGGTTTTCAGTTGAACGAAGTAGACCCTTTAGCAAAAGGGTTAGAAGGAAAAGTTGATAACCCGTTAGAAATATTGACGCAGATATTAAATTGGACAGGAGGACAACCATATCTTACACACAGACTTTGTAAACTTGTTAATGAATCACAATCATATATAATTGCAGGTAATGAAGCGGAATCAATCCAAAACTTGGTACAAGCTCGCGTGATTAATGATTGGGAATATCAAGATGAGCAAGCACATTTACGCACAATCCGCGATAGAATTTTAGAAAGCGAGAGCGCTGGAAGATTATTAGGCTTATATCAACATATTTTGCAAAACGACGAAGTTGCACCTAATGACAATCTAGAAGAAATGGAACTACGTCTATCTGGGTTAGTTGTTGAAAAACAAAACAAGCTAAAAGTTTATAACCGTATTTATCAAGTAGTATTTGACCAGACTTGGATTAACAAGGAGTTGGCGAAATTACGACCATACGCTGAAGCAATAAATGCTTGGCTAATGTCTGAACGTATGGATGATTCGCGATTATTACAAGGAAAAGCATTAGAAGATGCACTGCGATGGGCAGATAAAAAAATACTGAGCAACGATGACTATCAGTTTTTACAAGCAAGTCAAGCACAAGCTTGGAAATTAATACGTTTTAAATTTAACAATGACGAAGAAGCGTCTAATGTACTAGAATTAATTGCTTTATGCGACAAATATCCTGAAAAAGCTACGGAATTTCTATTTATTAACTATTTTGAGCAATGGTTTGTAGGACATTTAGGAAGAACAGATTTAGCAAGCATATCAACGAAGTTTGTATCTGAGTATAAACAGGACAAACGCAGAGGGTTAGAGATGTTTGTACGAGAACTTTGTAAAAGCACAGAAGAAATCGACCCTTACCCCAAAATTTTTGTAAAACCAAATAAACTAGACTTTGGTACAATTCCAATTGGATATCAACAACAAGTTTATTTAGAAATAGGCAATAATGGACGTGGCTTTGCTTGGGGTGAGATAACAATTGAAGGAGATGTTCCTAGTATAACTATAATGAACACGTCTTTTAGTTCACTTACTACTAAATCAATTTTTGTTGAGATAGATACACTTTACACATTACCAGGAGATTATCAAGGTACTATTAATATTTATTTGGAAGATATTGACTATGATTGTCGAATTGATATTAATTACAAAGTTACAAAACTTAAGATTTATTTAGAACCTGCTCAATTAAATTTAGGCGTTATTAAAGGTGATGAAGTTAAATTCGATGAGATAATAAAAGTAAGTTGCGAACCACCTACAGGTAGAATTAAAGGTACTATTTCAACTCAAGCATATTCTTTTGGGCCAGAGCATATTAAAATAAAACCGACAATATTTGAAAGCTCAAAATTTTATATAAATTTAAAAGTTGATACAAGATTAATGCAGTTAGGCTCGCATGAAGATAAAATTATTATAAAAACAAACGTCGGCGAATATTCGATTCCCATACTTTTCAAAATTCCAACAAGATGGGAAAATATATTATCTATTTCTTTTTTCTATGCTTTTTTTGCGGGATGCAGTCTTGGACTAATTCGATTTGTCAATTCATTTTCATTAGTACAATTGAGAAGTTTTTGTTATCTTAATAATACAAACAATAATCTTATATCTTTAATCACAAACTTAGAGCCTAATTTTATCCTAACTTTGTTTGGGTGTTTAATAATTATAATATTGCCAAAGTTTACAAGTGTAAATTTTGTTACAAAAATTTTTGATTTTTTCGGTAACTTTGTTCATTTAATAATAATTTCTATTTTAATATTATTACCAATAATTATAACATCAGGTCAACTTTTTTACCTTTTAACTTTAGTTAGTTTTTGTTTTATCGTAATTTTGGATTTATTCGTATCTCCACTAAAATTTATAGGTATAAAAGAACCTTCTATTGCATGGTTAATAATGGGTGCGCTAATCGGAACTCTAGTAGGAATACTCCCAGCGTTACATAATAATAAAAAAGATAATATTTATTTATGGATTAAAATAATCATTATAACCCTAGCAATATTAATATTTGGATATTCAACGATTGATACAGGGTGTTAACAATGCAGCAACAATCGAAGGACGAATACCCAAATGCTTGACTACCAAGCGATGTAACCATAAATTCCATAGCATCATCGAAAACGCTGTTGCTAATGCGGCGCCTAAAATTCCCAGAGTGCGTATACCAATCAAATTCAGTACAATATTAACGAGTGCGCTGATACCCACAACCACCGCACACTGATTTTGATGTCCAGTCATCTGCAACAAATACCCCACCGAACCTGCACCCACGTTAACTAGTTGCCCTAAAATCAAAGCTATTAATACAAACTTCGCGCTGACAAATTCCTCACCAAACATTCGCAGTACAGGTTCTGCAAAAATAATCATTCCCAAACCAACTGCAAGGGCAGGAAAAAACATCCACTTAACGCTGGTCGATACTAATTTTTGCAGCCCAACCATATCACCTTTCACATATAATGAAGCAAACATCGGCGCTGCAATTGAATTGATTGATGTTAGCAACAAATTTACCCACAGTGACGTTTTAAAAGCGGCGCCGTAAACACCCACTGCTTTCACTCCTAGCATACCACCAATCATTAGCGTGTCTGCTTGGTTCAAAATCACGTTAGAACCATCGAGAAATATTACCACTAATGCTACTTTCCACCATTGACCCAATGCATAACTTGACTTGACATAATTAATTTCTCTAGGAAAACTCAGACGTAATAAAATCAATTGCCCAACTGTAACAATGAGTAAAGATAGTATTGAACAAAACAGTACATTATATGATGTTAAAGAATGCCCCACACTCCATAACATCGTTATAACCATAAATAAGATTGGGTAAACAACCATATATGGCGCCAATGCTAAAATAATCCGATGCAAACCCCTTGCCATTTGTTGCTGTAAAATTGCAATAGCTAGGAAAGGAACTCCCCAAACGCCAATAATCAAAGCTATGGTATTTTCTAATTTATAATATACTTCTAACCGAAGTAATACTCCAGTACTCGTGCATGAAACTATTAAGCTAGCAATAAGTGTTTGTAGCCAACTACCCGTAACTATTCCCTTTAAATGTGCCCAATCTTGTTTAATAATATATTCAGGAATAAACCGCAACACAGTCGTAGGAAAACCCAAACTAGCAGGAAAAGCTAAGAAAGTTGCTAGCGTCGTTGCGTATTCATACACTCCATATTCTGTAGCTCCAATAGTCTGCGCTAAAAAGACTTGAAACCCATAATTTAAAGCAGCATTTAATATTTGTACAGCTAAAGCACTACTGGCGCCACGTGCTAAAGTTATTAATAATGAAGATGTTGTTTCAGGCGCCGTTTGTTGTAGATTTTCCTTTTTATTCATTTATATTACAGATATAAGAACAGTAGAGACATTTATCTACTATAATTGCCAATATTTTCTCTTTTCCCAATATTCCTTAACTCGTTTCTCCCATATCAACCAGTATTGCTTTATCGCTTCGGTGTCAAACCAAAACACTTCAGCAGGACTATTGGGAATAGCCACAACCAAAAGCGCATGTTTTACTTCAATATTATACTCGCGATAAGATTCGCTAACTGCACCTAAATATGCTGCTAACTGCAATGGATATTCGTATAGTCTTTCTACAGAACCTTTTGGTTTATCAGCAGTTTTCCACTCGCAAATACAATTTATACCCTCATAGCTGGCAACGCAGTCAACTTGACCCGAATAATTTAAATTGTAGTTAAAAACCGAACCTTCAATTAATCTTACAGTATCAATTTTATCTAAAACAGGTTTAATACTTTCCCAGTATGGAAGACTTGCTTCAGGACAAACAGGGTCTTGGTTAAGTAAATAACGTTCAATCTGTTTATGTGTTTGAGTACCACGACGACTAGCTTTTGTTGTAATCTTAGTCGCTTCTTCTACACCAATGCGTGTTTTCCAATTAGCTAACCTATCACGGTCTTCTTGGGGTTTAGTAGCATTCAATATTGTTGTCACACTCGGAAAACTTTTTCCATCAGCATCAACGTAATATTGTTTACCATCTTGACGTGAAACTTGAGCGTTTATACGGGGGAGCAATTGAATATTGAACATAAAAAATACTACTTTTGCTAGAGGAAATATTTACAAAAATTAACTACGTTGATTACCGTGCGTGTTTAATTACGAAGTTGAATATTGTGCGTGTTTAATTACAAACCGGTGTAATGATGTTTAACAAATTTATAAATTCCGCCAAGATTGCTGCTACTATCATAGGTATTAGCGCGTTAGCAATACCAGTTACTGCACAAACAAGTCCAAACCCTTCGGCGCCAACAAACACCCAAGAATCTCCTGGTACCACTACAGATACTCCCAGCAACACGACTGAACCATCAACAAATCAATCCACACCAGCCAAAACTCCAACAAATGCGGCAAATGAAAATTTACTGCAAGTAGCTCAATCGAGTGGTACATTTACAACTCTTGCCCAAGCTGTTGAAGCAGCAGGTTTGTCTAACACCCTCTCTGACGGTAATTTTACAATCTTCGCGCCTACCGACCAAGCTTTTAGTTCTTCCTTACCTCAAGGCGCCTTACAGCTTTTACTCGAACCTGAAAATAAAGACTTGTTACGGCAAGTGCTTTCATATCACGTTGTAGCTGGTAGAGTTCCTGCCAACAAATTAAGAAGTGGTCCGGTCAAAACTCTTGGTGGTGGAGTAGCAGTTCGCAAAACTGGTCAGAGGGTCATTGTAAACGATGCTAGCGTTACCCAAGCTGACATCAAAGCGAGCAATGGTGTGATTCACGCAGTCAACCGCGTGCTTCTACCATCAAGCTTACGCAAAACCATCGCAACAAAACTTCAACAAGAATCAAGCCCCACAACTCAACCGGAGCAGGTGCCAGCACCAAACACAGTACCTGAAACAAACCAGGCGCCCATCCCAGGTCAAACACCCGAATCAAATCCGGCGCCCATACCAGGTCAAACACCCGAATCAAATCCGGCGCCTATACCAGGTCAAACACCTTAATTATGTAGAGCGACGTTAACTCACATCACTCTAATAACAACAGAAATTCTTCGCCTACTTTACGAAAACGTAAAGTAGGCTATTTTGCTTGTACCAACTTACTCGACTAACAGCCAGGGACTTTATAAACCAACTTATGTTAATTTAACCTTATATCATATCGAGCAATCATACCTATGAGGTATTGACAGCTTATTATTTTACATCCAAATAAAATGAAAACCTATATAGAAGATTTTACTGGGCGTAATTGGCTCTTTGAACTTATAGACAACTGGTTAACAAATACAAGTGAGCGTTTTTTTATCCTGACTGGGGAATCAGGGGTAGGTATAAGTAGTATTTCTACTCAATTGATTCAGCGCAGCTACATAACCGCGTATCATTTTTGTCAAGCTGGGGATGTAGAAACTACAAAATCAAGCAACATCTTAAGGTCATTGGCTATACAGTTAGGAAATTTACCAAACTATGGTCAAGCTTTAGCAACTACAGTTAAACCACTTGACTTACTATCAGCAGTCAATAGTATTGACTCGTCGATGACAGAAAGTCAAATTACTCAACTTTACATTGATAATCTGGCGCCAAACGACCCAGAAAATGAACTCGAAATACTTATTCGCCGACCTTTAACAATATTACAGCCACAGCCGACTAATATAGTTATCCTTATAGACTCCTTGTATGAAGCTGCAATTACAGGAGATGAAAATATAATTAGACTATTCGCGCAATTATCGAACTTAGATTTACCATCTTTTGTGCGCTTTATCTTGACATCTCGTCCACGAGACCCGCTTTTACGAGAATTCTCAACAGTTACACCGTATTATATAGAGAATACATCGCAGAAGAATCAGGCAGATATATGGCAGTATGTTGAGGAGCGATTAAAACAACCAGATTTTCAAAATATACTCGATAAGGCGCCTGTCACAAGTGGAACATTAAGTAGTCAAATTGTCAACTGGGCAAAAGGTAATTTCTTATATACTAAGTTATTAATAGACAATATTGTTACACAGGAATTCATAGATAACACAGAAGCTTTACCAAAATGTATAGATGATATTTACCATAGCTTCCTCAATAACATTAATATAGATGAGCGGCAGAATTATCAGTATATATTGGGAGTACTATCCGCAGCACAACAACCTTTAACACAAGAACAGTTAATAAATTTTACAAGGATTGAGAGTATATTTTATTACTTAGACAAATTAAACAAGTTTTTATATATAGAAAACGAAACTTATTGCATCTTTCACCAATCGCTACGAGATTATTTGCTAGATAAAAAACGTAGTGGAGAATTTTGGTGTGATGCTAGCTTCTACCATAACTTGATTATTCAGCACTATCAGCAAGATACTACTTGGGAAGAAGTAGACTTTCAAAAATTTGATAATTATGGACTACTTTATTTAGTAAGACACCTTGATGCAGCACGTCGTGTAGAGGAAGTTAACACTTTGCTAACTAGCTCATCAAAATGGATGGAAGCTAAATTTAATGCATTTTCTAATAATGCGTCTTATATCGATGACCTTGAACTTGCAATTAACAAATTTCCCAAATTACTACAACCGGATCAACTGCGAATGTTAATGAAGCGCTATGTAGCACTGCGAAACATACAAGCAGGAACCGGAAAAAAACGGGAAAACCATGTTGGGGGACAAAGATGTATGTTTTTTATTGAAGAAGAGGCGCCGAAATTGTAATAACCTAAAGAAACCGGGTTTCTATTGTAAAGTCATTGTTTTTATTACAAACTTTAACAAAGAAACCCGGTTTCTATGATTTTATGCATAAGTCCTGACCAATAATGCTGCTAATATCATTTACAGTTAGGTGATAAGTAGATTCAGATAATACAGGTATTGCATTTTTAATACTAATTGACCGCTCTAAATCAATCCAAGATTTACAACCACCATATGAATCACGGTAAGGAACTTCTTCTGTTTGTGCTAACTTATACGCACGTAACAGCAGCACAAATAAAGGTTGACGAGGTTTCCACTTAAGACGGTCAATTAAAAAATTTTCGTTCCAAATATGAAAAGGTAACAATTGGTTAACAATATGGGCATCACTAACTGGGAACACATGAGTAATTTGAGCAAAGCTACCAATCCTTACCGTTTCTGGATGCCAACCAGATGTTACAGGAACAACACGGTCAGCATACTCTGTTTTAAGTAAGAAAGGTTGTTGGTGTTCATAAGTTGGGTACAGTAGAACTTGTTCTTGGGCAACTCGAAAACGTCCACCTTGTTCGTTAATACCACCCTTGCGAAGTAGCATCACAGTATCACCAGCTTCCAAAGCTTGAATAGCTACAGCCCATTCCTTTAAAGCATGAATATTTGTAGTTAATTCCATAAGCACCATCATAAATTTTCATTTTAATTGAATCTACAGCTAGATAAATTAAGTAACTATCTAAGGCAGTATTCAAAGAGATACAAAGGAGGAAAAATGGAAAAGCGACGTTTGGGAACATCTGATGTGAATATAACACCTATTATCATGGGAACTTGGCAAGCAGGTAAAAAACAATGGGTAGGAATAGAAGATGCAGACTCAATAAAAGCAATACGTGCGGCAGTTGATGCAGGCATTACAACCATCGACACAGCAGAAGTTTATGGACAAGGACACTCCGAACGAATAGTTGCCGAAGCATTATCTAATATACGTGACCAAGTAGAATATGCCACCAAAGTATTCGCCAACCATCTTAAGTACAATCAAGTTATAGAAGCTTGCGATAATTCACTTAAAAACCTCAAAACTGATTATATAGACTTGTACCAAATTCACTGGCCTTCCGGCGCCTTCAAAACCGAAATAGTGCCAATAGAAGAAACAATGCGAGCGTTGAACGAATTAAAGACACAGGGGAAAATACGGGCAATAGGTGTTTCTAACTTTTCGCTAGCACAGCTAGAAGAAGCAAGTCAGTACGGGCGTATTGATAGTTTACAACCTCCATACTCATTATTTTGGCGTTATGTGGAAAAAGATGCGGCGCCTTATTGTGTTGAAAATCAAATATCTATCATTGCCTACTCACCCCTAGCACAAGGATTATTAACAGGAAAATTTGAAAAAGGACACAAATTTGAACAAGGTGATAACCGCGCCGATAATAAACTATTTCAAGGTGAAAACTTTGAACGCGCGTTGCAAGCATTAGAAAAGCTGCGTCAAGAAGCAGAAAGTTATAATTGTACACTTGCTCAACTTGCTATAGTTTGGTTAATAGCTCAACCTCAAAGTAATGCAATAGTAGGCGCCAGAAATGCTGAACAAGCTGTAGCGAATGCCAAAGCTGGAAATGTAAAACTATCAAAACAAGATTTACAACAAATTGATGCTATTGGGCGCCTAGTTACCGACCATCTTGATGATAGTCCTGGAATGTGGACTTGGGCATAGAGAAAGGACGGGCAAGGATGCCCATCCCACAAGAAAAACTCTTGTGGAACAGGCATCCTGCCTGTTCAAGTATGCTTTACAAATACTTCAATCTCTCCTACAAGATACAGATTGAAATCTAGGTGTATTAGTTTTTGTAAAAGGCGTGTTAGCAACTAAGTACAAATCTCCTTTAGAAGACCGCACCCAACCAATAGCTTCCACAATTTTCATAGGGTCGCGCGAAGAATCTATGTTTATTTTGCCCGGTGCATAATGAAGAAAATCTTGCCGACTTTCACTATCACCTCTCTCAACTGACACCCAATCAGGTTCTAAGATAGTACTACTTCTAATTGGTTCTAACGGATTAATAGGGAGTCCACCACGTCCAGTGATGACGAACTGGCTTTGATTTATTAATACATCGGTTCTACAGCTTTGGCTAAGTTTCTGCTCAACTAGCTTAGTGGATAAATTAATAGGTGTGCGGTTAATACTATCATCTAAAGTATTAATATTTACAATACCATTCAATGTTGGATTTTCCTGGGAAATAGCTGTGATATCGCTTGTTGGTAGCGAATCTGGGTCAAGTACACTTGGGTTTGTACCATTGTTAATTTTTAATTTTCTCACTAAGTCTTCTCGACTTCTTGGCGCCGTACCAAAAAGACTAATTGCATTGATTTGAACTTTGCCACCACTACCGCTAAACGCATTCGCTGTAATATCATTGTTTTCTTGAGGTGGCGCCACAATAAAGCCAGTAGGGACATCAATAGTAATATTGCCACCATCTCCAGGAGTCTCTAACTTACCTGCCGATGCTGGTATTTGACTACCTCTACGCATTAGTAATAAGTCATGTATTTGTAAATTTATATTACCGCCCCTACCAGAGACAGATTCAGATATGAGTTTGCCTTGGTTATCTAAAATTATCGAACTAGCTTGGACTTTAAGGGCGCCAGATGAACCGATATTGTTTACATCAGTTGAAGAGTAAATAGAATTATTCGTAACCTCACTGCTAACATTCACGGAGGCTCTATCGCGCACAATTAATCGCTGTGTATTAAGCTCCAAGTTTCCAGCATTTCCAGTTCCTTGAGTCGAAGTAAATAAACCACTAACTGTAGAATTATTTTTACCATAAAATCCACCAGCCAGTTCTATAGAATCTCTAGCATTTACAGTTAAATTTCCCCCTTGTCCACTAGCTGGTATATATTGGTTAGAAGTCGCTAGATACAGTCCTGGTGAAGAAGTTGATACCCTTGCCCCATCGTGAATACTTAGCAAAAAGGTATTAATTATTACCTCTCCAGCATTCCCAGTAGTGTAAGCTGAACTTAAAATAGCACTGGGTATAAATAAATCACGATCTATACTTATATATTTAAAAGAATAACCACGCCAGAGTTCCACAGAATAGTCAGCGTTTATTGTTAATCGCCCTCCCGACCCCAAACCATTACTATAAGTTTCTACTTGCGCTCCATCTTTAATAACAAGTTTTTTAGTTGTAATCGTTAAGGAAGGGGCGTTTCCCATGCTCTCTGTTCCAACTTGCAAGGACTTACCACCGTTACTAATAAGTTCTACAAGCTCTGTTGCAGTCACGCTTAAATTTCCTCCTTCATCAGAGCCTAACGTTGTAGTAAAAATACTTGAATCACCATTAATTAGTATGTTCCTTCCTGTAAGCTGAATACTACCGCCACCAGAACCACTGGCATCTAAAAACGATGGGATTTTAGTTCGCTCGCTTATTTGGATGTCTTGGAAATTTTGAATACCTTCGTGTCCGGCATACCAACCCTTTCTGGAGAAGTGCAAACTTACATTACTATCACTACCTACACTTAATAACTCAATTCTTCCCCCTGGTGCTGTTAAATTACCACCACTTAGTATTATATCACCGCCAACAAGTGCTAAGGTTTTGCCTGGTTCAACTTGTAGACCAACTGCATAACCTAAGCTGTTCGTTTTGCTATCTGGACTTGCTTGAGATGTTAAATAGATAGGATTCGCGATTGTTCCAAATTGTAAACCTTCTGGAACACTTACTTTTAGTACTTGTTGGAATTTAGTATCTGTAGCGCTAAACTTACTACCATCGGCAAAGTTGAGACTTGACGCTGTACTTGCTATAAATGACCCGCCAATATTTAATTCGGCGTTATTACCAAAAACAATACCATTCGGATTAATAAAAAACAAATTAGCAGCGCCGTTTGCTTTAATTAGTCCATCAATATTAGAAATTTTAGAACCCGTTACTCGACTAATAATATTTTGAATATCTAGCTGATTGTTAAAATAAACTCTATTTTTGATAGGGATAGAAAATTCTTCAAAACTATGAAATAAATTACTTTCAACTTGAGTTCCTCCATTGATAATTTTACTATTATTAATACTCTCTACACGCGAATTATTAGGTAGAGTAGTATCCGGAATGACTTGAGCAACAGCAAAGTTTTCTCTTAAAGCTATTACCCCACAACAAATTATACCTAAAAATCTCAAGCCGCTACTGAAAATGTTGTTCATAATTATACATGCCTGACTAACAATCATCAATCTACATACGGATGCCTACCCTTTACGTTAACTTGATGATAGTTAATTATATTGCTACATTTTAGAACGATATGGCACGTAAAACTTCTACATTATAAACATGTAGGATAAGCAATAGCCCATCCTACATACTTAAAAATTATTTAAACTTTGATTAAAATTTCCTATATAGTGTATAGTGTACTAGTTAAAAGCATACTAAGCATCCTTGAGGACTGCCAGTTGTTGGGCAAGGTTTGATTGTTATGCATTGGTTGCTTTTGGAATTAATCTCAGGTTTTATACTTTCTTGTAAAACTTCTTGTATCTGTTCACTATGAAGTTCAGACGATTTTGCTTCCATTAATTCCCTTCCTTCAAGTTCTTGCTCATTATTACCTTCACTAATTTGAGGTATAGTTAAATAGTTTTCGGATTGTAACTGTTGTAATTTTTCGGATTTCATGATATTTCCCTAATAAACGTAAATTTATTTTACAAGAAGATGTTTTTACCTCTTCTATACATTTAATTAGGTATCGAGTAAATTAACTTATGCAGTGAGATAACCCTAGGAAATATCGTATAACATCCTCACGATATGAGTTTACAGCTATAGTATAAATATTATTTACTCAATGATGGCTATTTCAGGTATGGTAGTGCAAATGCTTGAGCCAGTCTTCAAAAAACTTCATGTTTGAGTTTCCAACTTTATTATTCAGTTTCCAACTTTATTATCCAGTATCCAACTTTATTATATTTATACAGCACGATGACTTAGTACATTTAAATTATCTTGCCGAATGGTTGTCCCCACTTAGCCCAATTCTCCTTATTAAACGGCGCCTTCCATTTGAGTATCAAATACTGCTCTAAATCCTGGCGCCATTCCCGTCTTTGAGGAGTCTCCCACCAAAACGCAATATTGACAGCAGTTTTCAACTTGTACTTATAATATAAGAAGCTATATATTCTTTACAATAGTGAACCCCTTTCCAACGCTTGTTACTGCGGCAAGTTCTCCAATATAGAGGATTAGCCTAGGGTGTTGACTTTGAGGGTTTTTGGGCAATTTTTACTCACGCATAATGCGTGTTTCATAACAAAGCGCTCTAAAAGCTTATAAAATAAGGATTTCAGAGCTTTTATTTTAGACACAAAAACTGTATGAACTTTTAGGCGCCCGTTTTCCACAAAGTAAACACCCTAGGATTAGCCCCCGCGCCGAATCAATTACAAAATACAAACAAGCTTCTCCTGGATAATCTACAGGCATCCCAATACTGCTCGGTTAAGGATTTTTTTCGTGATTTCGGAGATGTAGAGACGCGAAATTTACCTGCGGTACACTCCGTGAACGCGTCTCTACAAGGTTTTGGGGTTTATTGAATTTTCTTAACCGAGCAGTATTGACAGGCATCCTGTAAAAAGCCATCGATTGCATTTGCAACTGCAATGGGTCGATACGTTCCGGAGCGCAATGGGATGGCGCCAGGTCAAATAATGCTACTTGTTCAGATGGTTTACATGTACGCGCTTGTTGTTGATAGTCAATTATTTGATTTTCCACCGTTGTAATGCGTCAGCATCCATTAATAAATCTTCTTGGCGCCGCGCGCGGAATTTGGTATCGGGGAATAAACTTAACTGGGTGCCTGGTGGTGGAGGTGGAGGTGCCGTTTTTTTCTCCTTCGGAGACACTTCGTGAACAAGAGGGAGTTCTAGTTGTCGAGGTTTCCCCTGTTCAATCCGTTATCTGAAAAAATATCTAAGGAACGTGGTTTCTTCAAAGAATAACCTCAACCCCTTACTCTATATATATTTATCTAAATATAAACTATTGTTTATGCTCATGCTTTTAAAACCTTCTATACTGAGTCAAAAGCTAGAAACAACATGTAAATTTTATACAAAAGCATAAGTGTGTATATAAAAACTTAGGCATAAATTAGTGTCGTTGTTACCTATAAGTTATTAGGATAAAGTAAGAGAGCTTACTTGAGCGTGATTTTTACTCTTATTTATCAATTGTTTTTTAATTCAAGTTAGGATTGTTATGACGGAAGGACTACACACTCACTCATAGCATTTGTCAACCACTTCAGGGCAGTCCATGTTTCAATCACGACCGTTTACAGTGGAGGCAAAAAAAGCGTCACAAGCAGTACCTGACTTGAATACATCTTTCATACGAGCGGAGAAATACGGACATAATTTGAATCGGACGCACTCAACTAGTGTTTCATATATTACAACAGTACCACCAAAACTACATATAGAGCAACCTGTCCAACTGGCGCCGAAAAAAAAGCTCAACAAATAAAAACCGCCAGAACAAGAGCGCAGAATGCAGGGAGATCACGTCTTTAATGACTTTATAGGGGACACCCAAGATATTATAGGCGGCAATCTTCCTTTCCATTCAGGAGTGGGTATAGAAAGCCAATATAGGAAACAGAAAGTTGATTACAGCGAAAATGGCTTAGATAATGCTGCAACCTATGGAAATAATAAGAAAGAAGCAGACAATGCTTTTAAAAAGCTTACAGATAACAAAGCAAAGCACAAAGTCAGACCTGGAGATAAAAAACATCCTGATTATAAAAACGCAATGGCAAGTTTAAACAATATGCAAGAAAGCGCGATAGATCAAGGCGCCTACGACCAAACCAAAAACAACAAAGTCGTTGACCAAACAGATAAATATCGGCAAGGTCTTCCAACAATGAATGACCGCCTAATTGACCAGCATATTTTGTCTGAACAATACAAACGAGACAAAATTACATAAGGAATAAAAGCCCAAAACAAAGCTAAAAAATAATTTAATTATTTTCTGATTCTAAAAACTCTGCTACAACTCTTAAATCATACAGCGCGCGGTTTAATCGATTAAACATTGCTTCTTTTACTTCCGGTTCATTATTAATAGTTTCTAACTTTTCTTGTAGATAATACTCTAAAACTTCTATCCATAACGATGATTTCGTATGCTGTAGCGCTTTAATTAACCCCATATTTGTTAACACAGCTAATTGAAAAGCTGTTTGCTCTTGACACCCATAGCCTAAGTAACCGTCGTAAAATTCAAGTTTTTCAGGGGTAAATTCCAAATACTGTTCAGATGTAATACCAGATGGTTCTAATTGTGGCTTTGGTAATGGAGGTTGTGATTCACTCATAACTTAATACTATAAAAAATGGCGCCATCTCTATATTAAGCACTTTTACTATATAGAGACGCACGCTAAACCTGTGGCATAGAAGGCGCCTGCTGCAACTTCAGTAGGTAAACTTGCTTGTGTTGAACAGAAACGAGGCAAACAAACGTCCGAAATTGCTGACAATCCGACACTTCCCCCAAAGGAATGTCCTAGCAATCGTGCTTTCAAGCAATTCAGTCATATTACCAAGACTCTAAACATATATAGTACTACCGTTAATTCATGCTCCTCGCAGTTATTTAAAGTTTCCAAAAAGAAGCTGAAGTCCGTATAATTACCATCTGACTATTTTTCTCTGTATAAGTCAAAATAGTATTCATAACGGTTTATCAGTAGTCCAAAATCCTTATGAAGCTGGTTAAACGCACAACGCTGCATCACCAAGAGGGTACATCTAATCGAGTTTACGAAGTTGACTTATGTCAAATAGCGAACCAGCGTTATGTGGTTAACTTTCGCTACAGCAAACACGGTGCGAATTTAAAGGAGGGTACAAAGACCGTTCAAGCTGTACCTTTAGAAGAAGCGCAGAAAGTATTTGATAAATTAATCGAACAGAAGCAAAAAAAGGGTTACGTAGAAAACGTTGCAGAAAATAACTTAAATAAATTTGATTTAACTCAACCCATAATAGTAGATGACCCACAAAAGCAAGCAGTTATTAACCGTCTAGCAGATAATCAGCCCAATAAATGCAACTTAGAAAGGGCAATATGGCGCGCAGGTGAGCTTAAAATGAAAGAAGCTACACCACTACTTATCAATCTTCTTGGAACAGGCACCCCTTTAAGAGATTACTGCATAGCTTGGGCGTTAGGATGGTGTGGCGCCAGTGAAGCAATACCATTCGTCACTCAGTTACATCAAAACTCAGCAACACCTGATTTTGTTCGACGCATTGCTTTTGAAGCATTATTAAAGCTAGCAGACGATGCCACAAAAGCGAATTTACAGGCTCAAAAAATAGAAAGTTTACCTCCAGAGTTGTTATCTTTAGCGCGCGTTGGTTCTTCAGAGTCATTTGCAAAATCACTCAGCTCATATTTAGAAAGTGGAGATTATCAAAATTTTGCTGTTCTCGATCCTATCTATCAAGTAGATAATGAATACGTGCGTCCAGCGTTGTTAAATATATTACGTAGCGCACCTTTCGCACCTAATTATTTCCAGCGAATACGACATATTTTTAAAATTGCCGAATACCGTCGTGATGCTGAAGTATTCGCTATTCTGGCTTACCGCTTCGACAAGCATTCACCAATGTTTTCCAGTCGAAAGAGGACTATTGAGGTGGTAGGAGATAAATTTCTCAGAAAATCTGGTTTGTATTGGGACTCGCAAACGAAGAGTACAAAGGAAGTAACTAAAGATGAAGTTGCCGAAGAACTCAAACGTCCCGACTCAAAGCTTGCTTACAGCACAAAAACTCGTGATTACTTTTTGCGGCGTCTGTGGCGTACTCTCACAAAACTAGGTGAAGATGGCGACCCAGACTATGTAAGAATAGCAGCCACAATTTTACTTCAATATTCTGATGCAGATGCAGAACCTGTAAAAGAGTCTACTTTCAAGCGCAGACTACCTTCTGAGCAACAAATTTTTGAGAATCAATTTATCGAATATCAGCGTGTTTGGGACATATACGCACGCTATATAACCTTTAATCATATTCTGTACAAGAACAGTCTACGCTATGAACTAAAATCTAATGCACACGCTTGGTCATGTCGAGAAGCCTATAAGATATCTGGGGAAGTAATACACTTACAGCGAGAAGAAGCTTTCCCACAGCTTTGGGAACAAAATCCAAGTATATTAGTTAAATTGCTTTTAGAAAGTAATTGTCGTCCTGTTCACAATTTCGCAGTCAAAGCTTTAAACGCTTCGTCTAACTTTTTAGACTACATCAATATAAATACTATTATTGAATTAGTTAAAAAGCCTTATTTAACTACAGTGCAATTTGCTTTTGAGGTAACAAGGAAAAAATATAATTATACCGAGCCTAATAATGAGTTAATTATAGCACTTGCAAATTGTATTGATGACAACGTGCGCGCTCAAGCTTTACGACTAATTAGCAAAAGGCGAGATAGCTTCTTACAAGACAATACTTTTATACCTAAGTTAATTACAAGCGAGTATGTAGAAACTCGCAAGTTAGCTCGTAATATACTAAACAACAGTATTATTTCAAACAGTGTAGCACTTGTATTTATTGAAACAATTATTGCTAAATTGCTTTCAATTAAATCTTCAGCAATACCTGAATATCAACACAACACAGCCAAAGACCTGATGGCTGTTTTATTAATTAACTTTACACTTCAGTTACGCAGTCTACCATTAAATACCATTCAAAAGTTAATTACACACCCACTGGCAATCATTCAAGAATTAGGCGCCCGCATTTTATTGAATCATGAAATAGGCGCCTTTCCAGCACAATTAATAGTCAATGTCTTAGAATCATCGCATGAACGAGTCCGGGTAATAGGTCTAAGGTTATTTAGTGCTTTACCTTACGAAAACCTGATTGGAGAACATAGAAGCTTAATTGTCGTCATGGCAACAAATGTCAGTCCAGCAATTCGTAATGCCATCAAACCAACTATTCGATATTTGGCTTCAACTTACCCAAGCTTCAAGATTCAACTTGCTTCAGATTTAATTGAAATTTTACTCATCCCAGAAAAACATCAAGGAGTTCATATTTATTTACAAAGCTTACTATTAAAAGACTTACAAGGATGGACATCAAGTGTTAATAAAGAAACCATTTTTAAACTTCTGCACGCAAAGTATCCACATGCTCAAGAGCTAGGAGGTATATTACTGCATGAAAATTGTCAAGCTTTAATACCAGAGCTAGCAACCAGTGAAATTGTAAAACTTGCTAACCACGAAATTTTTACAGTCCGCCAAGCCGCAACACAGATATTATCACAAATATTAAACCGTTTACGTGCGGATTCTCAAGACATGCTAGCAACTGTACGCTTGCTAGACTCCAAATGGGATGACTCACGAGAGTTTGCATTCAGAGTATTTACCCAAAATTTGGCGCCAGAAGAAATTGTACCAGAAGTTGTAATAGCTATCTGTGATAGCGTTCGAGAAGATGTACAGCAACTAGGACGAGATTTAGTAACTCAAAACTTCCACACCCAACAAGGACAAGAATACCTTCTCAAATTTAGCGAACATACATCAGCAGATATGCAGCTATTTGCTAGCAACTTTTTAGAAGAATACGCAGTAAACAATCCAGAAAGGCTACGTGAATTAATGCCATTTTTTATACGTGTATTATCTCTTGTAAATCGTGGTAGTATAGTAAAAAAGAGAATTTTCGCCTTCTTAGAATCAGAAGTACAAAAGAGTGAAGCTGCCGCAACTATTGTGGCAGAAATAATGTCACGACAATCAGCAACTATAGCAATAGGAAATAAATCGATGACAATACAAATTATGTTAAAGATTCGTAAAAAATTTCCTCATATATCTCTACCATTTAATTTAAAAATCGTAACTGAAACAAGAAGCAAATAACTTTCTTTCTTCCTTCTTTGTGTCCTTTGTGCCTTTGTGGTAAATAATCTTTTTAAACATATGGAATTTAACTATAGCTATAAAAAAAGCACAGAAATAGTGCAAAACGGCAGTAATACTCAAATGTCCTTCTCCCCCGACACAAAGCGTCCACCCACATACTTCATAGGTGAACTACGTCAAAACATAGCCTTTCGTGAAGCCATTATGGCTTTACACGACGTAGTAGTATCAGACCTACGCTTCAAAGCAAAAGACAAAACCGCATATAAAGAATGGCGAGCAAAACAAGACCAAATAGACTGGCAACTAGTTACAACACTACGCCAAGATATAGTAGATAGAATCCAACAACTACAAGCCGAGTCTAGCGAAATAACAAAGCGTAATTACAAACGTTGGGCTAGTTACTATGAAGCTCAAAATCGTTACCGCAAGTACTTATATGAACAAAAAAGCGATATTTTGTACATTTTTGACCCTGTAATTACCGTTCACCCCGATGAAGTATTTTTTGAGTGCTTTAGCGTTGATGAATCAAGCTACGGTCGTTTAGGCGCCAGTTACGAAATCTTCAAGAACATAAATGAATTTGCCTGTGGAACAACAAACGTAGATTATTCAGCATCACTGTACAATGAATTTCAAAAAATCCGCAGCTACAAAACAACACAGCTACAAGTTGACCCTTCAGGCTTTGAAGTTCAGACCACAAACGAAGACACCTATAAAGAAGTCAAAATAGACTTACCCGATAGCTGGGTCAGAGGTTTTCTACAAGTAAGTTCGGCAATGTGTCTACCAGCAACGCGGTTCGACTTGCATCCAATGGATATCCATAATATATGTTTTATCCTACGGCGCCATAAAGAAAAACAAGGGCCACGCAGTATCTGCTACCACCTCAAACCAGGTGAACCCGTGCGAATAGTCTTTGAACCGTGGAACATAGAGGTAGTTTGTCACCGTTCGCCTTATTTTGGTGATGCTCAAACTATTCGTATATGGGGACGCCGTCGTCTGAACATTCTCGAACGTCTTATTCCTGTAGCGAACAAGTTTACTGTTCATCTACTGGGTACAGGTATGCCATCATTTTATGTTGCCGACCTGGGTGATATGTCCTTTACCTTGGGTTTATCAGGATGGACTGCCAATGACTGGGCGGGTGCTGGTAACTTTGACTTAATGGCGCCGCGTCTAGATGTTGATGAGTGGACACAAAGAACTATTTTTAATGCACTGCGAGAAAATTGGGTAGAAGATATAGACAGTCTTTCACAACGCTTGGGTATTAGTCGTACAACATTAATGGGAGGTCTAAGTGCTTATACACAAGCAGGTAGAGTAATTTATGACTTAAACAAACAGGTGTATAGAGTCCGAGAACTTAGCCGCGAACCTTTACCAATACAGCGCTTGCGCTTTGCCAACGAACGAGAAGAAAAAGCTACACGTTTTTTAGCACAAAACGCTGTCAAAGTCGCATCTATTAACGAGCAAGACAGCATATTAACCTTAAAAGGTCGTGTCAGAGGTAAAGGCAAAACTTACACCCCATCTCTGACTATCGACAAAGATGAGCGTATTGCACAAGGTGAATGCACTTGCAGTTGGTATAAACACCACAAACTTTACAAAGGCCCATGTGAACACATGCTAGCGCTACGAATGCAATTTAGGCGCCAGTCTAAAGAAACCGGGTTTCTTCATCACTGAACACAATAATCTTAAAACAAAACGAAAAGAAACCCGGTTTCTGTAAATTTTTAGCTTACCCTCTTCCCAAAATCACTAGATTGCGATTAAGCTATAAATACAAAAAAATAAAAGTTCGCGCACAGCAGCTAGTCGTAAGTATTAACCTTGCAATCCGGACGATGTATCATCGTCCTTGCGCTGAGTCTATACATGCTTCACTAGCCAGTTCTTTACGGCGCTCCGCCACCCAGTGTCGCGGTTTGGTTTCTGTAAAACCGACGACTCTAAATGGCTAAATCCTAACAGCACCCGAGACTAGCAATCTTGGTATAATGCTTGTGGGTGGCTCCGCTGAGTAAAACTGTCTAGTCTCGGGTGATTTACGAAGGGGTTTACAAACTAGCAGATGTGCGTAATTTTTTATACAAATAATCCTGACATTTGTTAAATCTTAAAGTTAAGCTGAAAGCATTAAATATTAGTGTCTCTACTGCATAATATGAGCGACCAGCCCCGTAACCGAGAAGAGTTATACCAATACATCAGCAAAGTTGGCAGGGAAAAATTCATTCTCGAAGACATGCAACGCTACGGTTTTTGGCAAGGTGATTCACCACAAGGTTCAGAAGAAGATACTCGGCGCCAGCTGGAAATTCAACGAGAAATAAACGAACTAGGAAGACAAAGCTCAAAACTCCAAAATGAGAAACTACTGCGTGAACTATCTTTAAAGAAGCGCTTAGAAGAATCACGTCGCAGGCGTCAGGAAACCAAAGAACGCCAAGAACGAGAACGCCAAGAACGTGCAGAAGCCTGGAGACAAAGAAAAGAAAAAGAAATTCTTTACCTTGGTGAAGATGTTTCGGGTGATTTAAACAATACCGAAGGTAATGAAGAAAGATTAAACTCACTCTCATTACCAGTTTGTAATACTGCTGAACAAATAGCAGCAGCAATGGAGATCACTGTTGGTAAACTACGCTTCTTAGCATTTAACCGTAAAACTTCCACAGTCTCCCACTACATTCGCTTCAAAATGCCCAAAAAAACAGGGGGAGAACGTATCATATCGGCACCAATGCCACAATTAAAGCAAGCACAGCACTGGATATTAGCAAGTATTCTTGAAAAATTAGAACTTCATGATGCTGCACATGGTTTTCGTCGCGAACGTTCCATTGTTTCCAACGCAACTCCTCATGTAGGTGCTGAAGTAATAATTAACTTTGACTTAAAAGACTTTTTCCCCTCTATATCTTACAAAAGAGTCAAAGGACTATTCCGTTCCTTTGGTTATTCAGGCGCCGCAGCAACTATTTTTGCTTTAATATGTACTGCTGCTGAAGTCGAAGAACTAGAATTAGATGGTCAAAATTATTATGTTGCGGTCGGTGACAGGTTCCTTCCCCAAGGTTCACCAGCCAGTCCAGCCATTTCTAACTTGCTCTGTCGTCGTTTAGACCGTCGCCTAACAGAAATGGCAGAAAAATTAGGTTTTGCTTATACTCGCTACGCTGATGATTTAACCTTTTCTGCCTCTGGTGACAGCCTCAACTCTATCTGTAACATTCTCCGACGTACAGAATCCATCGTCACTCACGAAGGTTTTACAATAAACCAAGATAAAACTCGAATCCAAAGAAAATACAACCAACAAGAAGTTACAGGTGTAGTAGTTAACGAGAAACCTAGCGTTTGTAGAAAAACACTAAACAGGTTCCGCGCGACCTTATATCAAATCGAGAAATCTGGTATAGAAGGCAAACATTGGGGCAACACTTCCAACACCATTGCTGCAATTACAGGATTTGCAGATTTTGTCGCAATGGTCAACCCAGAAAAGGGAGCAGAATTCCAAGAGCAAGTAAAACGAATCAAAGAGAAACTCAAGCAAAATACGCTATCGTAAATTTTTTTGTATTCGACTTGCAAATATATGTTCTCACTAGTACATAATAATTGGATTGTAAAAATAGTAAGTTGTCTTATGAAAGCCAAAGTTATGTAGAAACTTCGGTAATTAGTTATTTAACTTCTCGTCCTAGCCGTGATGTAATTATCGCGGGACACCAACAGACTACACGAAACTGGTGGGAAAATTGTAGAGAAGCATTTAACATTATGAACCAGTCGCAATTTGTACACCAGAGGAACTATTAGAGGTTTAAACCAATGAAAGAAGACTCAATTATAGAAGAAATAAGACAAATCCGAGAAGCCCATGCCGCTAAATTTAATTACGACTTATGGGCGATTTACAAAGATATTAAAGAGAGCGAGAAGAAAAGTAAAAGAACTTATGTTTCTTATCCTCCAAAACTTATTCAAACTAATGAAACAATCAAAAATTAATAATTGTTGTAAATCGAAATGTTGTGACGGACAGGCAAGATGCGGGGATAAGAGGACGGGCAAGGATGCCCATCCCACAAGACAGACTCTTGTGAAACAGGCATCCTGCCTGTTTTAATATGCTTTACAACAACGATAATAAATATTCATATTCTGCGTGCGAACCAACCCAAAACCATATCACAGTATCACCTTCTAACTGTCCAACTGCTCGATAACTTTTACTAATTCGAGCGGAGTAAATAGGTAATTCTGGATGTACTTTTTTAAAGCGTAAACTTGGATGACTTGGGTCTTTTTTAAATTGACGGTATGCTTGCCGTGTTTGTTTTTGAACTTGCTCTGGAAGTGCAGCAAAACTCTGACGGAATTTAATTGTTGTGCGTGACTTCACAATGTTTCTGGGTCTAACTCAATAGCTTTTCCAGCATGATATTCAGCCATTGCTTCAGCGGCAAGTTTAGCCAAACCATCCTTAGAACGTGAAAATGCTTCATCCCACTTAGTTTCGTCCTCAAGTTCTTCCATAATTATCGTAGCAATAGCATTCTGCTCGTTTTCTGGCAAAGCTTTCAACCTAGCAATCGCGCTTTCAAGCAATTCAGTCATATTACCAAGATTCTAAACATATATACTATAATACTACAGTTAAGTCATGCTCCTCGCACGCTGAATACTAGCAAGTATTCTTGAAATAGAACTTCATGATGCTGCACATGGTTTTCGTCGCGAACGTTCCATCGTTTAAGTTTTTTCAAGGCACCACGTAGCTAACGCTTTTATATACAACTCTATAAGTCTTATAAATATTAAACTGCTGGCTATAGTTCTTGCTTAATTTGGTCTAATAACTCCTCATCTGAATATGAATTTTCCCAATCACCTGATAGCTTAATTCGTGCTGACTTGGCGCCACCACTTGGAGTACAAACAACCCAGTATGTATCATCTTCACCACTAACTTTAGCAGCATCGCTATTTTCCTCGTTATCAGATAATCCTGCATAAGCTTGAACGCATGACCAAGTGATACTATCTGTATCTGTAACTTCTCTTGCCATTAGTGTACCTCTCTTTTTAGGTTTTAATATATCTCTCGCTTCAATTCTAAACTTCTATCTGTATGAGGATTTTTAGGTACTGTTAAAAAGATGTTCTCTGTTTGTAAAAGAATTGGAAATATTTTTTTTTATATGTATTTTAGGAGACGGCTGGGGACAGCCGTTCCACAAGAGTTTACAAGAGTTTAGTTTAAGTTATTTTGGAAAAGTTCTAATACATGTTGCCAAGCATCGGCAGCAGCTTCTGAATTGTAACTTGCGCGCTGGTCGCAGAAAAATCCGTGGTCTGCATCGTACCGAAAAACACCATGATTTATATGGTGTTTCTTTAATTCTGCCTCGATTTGCTGATTTTGCTCTTGTGGAATAAAGGAATCTTTTGTGCCAAAAAATGCATAAACGGCGCCCTTTATTTCTGAAGTTCTGTTAATTGTCGGGGTTTCAGCACCAAGACCCGATGTAGCAATTCCGCCACCGTAGAATGAAGCCGCAGCTTTAATATCGGGTAATGTTGCAGCTAGGTAAGCAACGTGACCACCAAAACAAAAACCAATGGCGCCTATTCCCGAAGCTTTTACATTGGGTAAAGTTTTAAGATAAGCAATAGTAGCTTGAATATCGCTCATTATCTCCGGCGCCTTAGTTTGCTGCATATACTGAAAACCAAGCTGCATGTCTTCTTGAGAGTACCCAACATCAAAACCGGGAGCAACACGTTGAAACATCGCAGGTGCTATTACCACATACCCTTGTTTAGCAATTCGTTCCGTCACATCCCGAATATGACTGTTAACTCCAAAGATTTCTTGAATGACTACAACCGCTCCATAAGTTCCTGTACTAGCTGGTTGAGCGATATAAGCATCAATTTCCAAGCCATTGTTAGGTATTTTAACATGCTCAGTCTTAATTTCGACGTTTGTCATAGTATATGTGAACAAAGCAACAAGAATAATTTAATGCATTTTGGTAAACTCCTGTGAAATGCTTGTGGAATGGGCATCCTGCCCGTCCCTCCACAATCAATATAAAATAATCTAAAAACATAACTTCTTAACAATTTCATGAAAAATTATCATTTCATACTTGCAATTAACGGTATATTTTTACTCCTAGTAGTCTTATTTACAGCCTGGGCTAAACTATTAAATCTACCTACAGAAGGATTATTTTCTCCGCCAGAAAGTCCTCAATATCTAACCGATGGATTATTTACATATACATTTCAATTATTATGTTGTATACCGCCAGTAGTTTGCGCTTTCAGCTACGCATTACTAAAAAAGACTCGTCCCAAAAATCTAAACAATAATTTTATTTTATATTCAGCCTTATTAATGCTAGGCTTTTTAATCAATGAAAAATATAGAATTCATATAACACTCGTCTATGCTGGCATCCCAAAGCTTACAACTATTACTATTTACGCTCTAATCGCCTTCAGCTACGGCAAAGCATTCTGGAAAATAATAAAATCAACACCTTACCGTTTACTTTTAACTAGCATTGCTTTACTATCAATCGCAATTCTAATAGACTCACTACAACTAACTACTATTTCCACCTTCTCAGAAGGTATACCTAAATTATTTAGCGGAATAAATGCCGCACTTTATTTCTGGCTAATTTGTTACAAAGAAGTAACATACTCGCTCTCTAAAAATACTTAAAAAAGGCGCCACATCATCTGTAGGTTGGGTTACGCAAAGCCTACCCTGCGGAAAAACTCCGTTTACACCCAACCTACAACAACCTTAACCAGTACATAAACTTAAACATATCAGTATTTAAATTAACAGCTATTCAATGGTAGATACAGGGATTAATAACTAAAGTAGTTCAGATAAAAAGTTTTAAACAAAATACTACTTTAGGTAGATTTATTTTTACAACTTAGTTCAAAGTTAACCCCTGATGATTATAAACACTATCTATCACCTCTAAAAAATATTTATGGATTCATCCAATATTCGCTTTTCCCAGTTTAACGCTTCCCTTAACCGCAACAATGAAGGTGATTTAGTACGAGATTTATCGACACCCAATAATGCCCAAGCTAAAGCTGTTGCTGAAATCATTCAACGCAATAACCCAGATATCTTACTTATCAACGAATTTGACTACGTTGCGACTGACCCACTGGCGCCAGTTAAACTGCTTCAAGATAATTATCTTTCGGTAAGCCAAAACGGCGCCACCCCTGTTAATTACCCCTACGTTTACATTGCCCCTTCCAACACTGGCATAGCTTCTGGGTTTGACCTTAATAATAATGGTAGCGTCGTCACAACACCAGGCGCCCCAGGATATGGTGATGATGCATATGGGTTTGGTAACTTTCCCGGTCAATTTGGAATGTTGCTACTGTCAAAATACCCTATAGATACAGCAAATATCCGCACCTTCCAAAACTTCTTATGGCAGGATATGCCAAATTCTCTGCTTTCTACTATTGCAACTCCTGGTTCTTCCACACCTTGGTATTCACCCGAAGAACAAGCAGCTTTACGTCTTTCTTCAAAAAATCACTGGGATGTACCCATTAAAATAAATGGTGAAACCGTTCACGTTTTAGTAAGTCATCCTACACCACCTACATTTGATGGCGCCGAAGACCGCAACGGCAAACGCAACCATGACGAAATTCGTTTTTGGGCAGATTATATTACTCCCGGTGAAGGTAACTATATATATGATGATGGCGGTAAAAAGGGCGGTTTAAATGCTGGGTCTCAATTTGTAATCATGGGGGATCAAAATGCTGACCCGAATGATGGTGATAGCTTTGATAACGCCATTCTTCAAATTCTCAACAACCCGCGCGTTAACACTAATTTTATCCCTACTAGTGAAGGCGCCATACAACAAGCTGAATTACAAGGTCGTGCTAACCTTACACAAAAAGGCAACCCAGCTTTTGATACAGCAGACTTTTCAGATACTGCTCCAGGAAATCTTCGTGTAGATTATATATTGCCTTCGAGTAATTTAACTATAAATGATAGTGCAGTTTATTGGCCTGTAAATACAGACCCTGGATTTTCGCGAGTTGGCACATTTAACTCTAGTTTACCAGGAGGTTTCCCCAGTTCTGACCACCGTCTAGTATGGGCAGATGTCCAAGTTTCCCCTTCTACTAATGGTGCAACAATTCCAAATATTGGTTTTGAGGGACAAACTATAATTTCTACAGGCTTTATTCCTGAAGGCGCCGCAGGTACAATAAACGATAAACAAATACCATTAGGTGGTTTATCAGGTGTTACTTACGATGCTGTTAATAACCGCTACTATGCTATCTCTGATGACCGCTCTCAATTTGGTCCCGCGCGCTTCTATACTTTTACAACCAACCCCAATACTATTGCAACCAGTGGGGTAACTTTTACTAATGTTACTCCTATCACAGATGCGAACGGCAACTTATATCCACAATTAAGTCTTGACCCAGAAGGTATTGCCCTTACTAACAAAGATACAGTTTTCATTTCTTCAGAAGGAGAAGCGAACCCAAGTGCAGGACGTGTAACTAACCCATTTGTTAACGAATACTCTTTAACAACAGGACAGCTTATTCGCTCACTACCAGTACCTCAAAAATTCCTTCCCGTTGTCCAAGATACGAACGGTAATGGTAGAGTTGATGCGGGTGATACTCAAACAGCAGGTGTTCGCAACAACTTAGCGTTTGAAAGTTTAACTATTACTCCAGACCAAAAGTTCCTATATACAGCTACCGAAAACGCATTGTTCCAAGATGGTGCTGTTGCCACAACTACTAATGGAACTCGTTCACGCATTATTCAATACAACCTCGTTACCGGACAACCTGAAAAAGAATATTTATATAATACCGATGCTGTAGCGGCGCCTTCAAATCCAACTACAGCATTTAATACAAACGGCTTAGTAGATTTACTAGCATTAGATAGTCGTGGTACACTACTTGCCTTAGAACGTTCCTTCTCGACAGGTGCCCCAGGTACAGGTAATACTATCAAACTGTATGAAATCACTTTGCAAGGCGCCAGTGATATTAGTACATTAGATTCACTAAATAATCTTAGTAGTGATAAACTAGCAGCAATAAGACCTGTAGAAAAACGCTTGCTATTAAACTTTGATGACTTAAAGTTATCTACCGGACTCGATAACATTGAAGGTTTAGCATTTGGTGAAAAACTTGCTGACGGGCGCCAGTCTATTGTATTAGTAAGCGATAATAACTTTAGTCCTACACAATTTACCTAAATTTTAGCATTAGGCGCCGACTTGGTACCCACTGTTATCCCAACCGTCGAAACTCGTCCTGACTTAATAGATGATTCAACTTTACCATTTAGCGAACGCGCTGATGCTGACGACCCTGCCATCTACGTAAATTCCACAGATAGTCAAAAGAGCTTGGTGCTTACAAGCGTTAAAAATGGAGGTCTACGAGTTTATGATTTATCTGGAAATTTATTACAAG
The DNA here is from genome assembly GCF_003991905.1 of Dulcicalothrix desertica PCC 7102. Lineage (GTDB taxonomy): Bacteria > Cyanobacteriota > Cyanobacteriia > Cyanobacteriales > Nostocaceae > Dulcicalothrix > Dulcicalothrix desertica. The sequence continues at coordinate 255,547 of NZ_RSCL01000008.1, forward strand.
AAACAAATCCTGGTAATATTAGGTACAACAACGTAGACTTACAGTACGGCTTTAAGTTAGGTGATAAATCTGTAGATATAGCCGTTGCTTCTGACCGCAATAACGACAAATTAGTAATTTTCCAAATAGACCCCAACGCTAGTACACCTGGTGAATATTTAAAAGATATTACCGATAGCAGTATAGGTACTTTATTCCAAGCAGAACCCTTTGAGGCGCCATACTCACCATCCACACGAAGTGCATATGGTTTAGCTTTATATCGCAGTCCTAAAACTGATGATTATTACGCCTTTGTTAACCGCAGAACAACTGGAGATGTCGCTCAGTATAAACTAGTTGATAAAGGTAACGGCAAGATAGGCGCCGAACGAGTACGGGAATTTACTTTACCTTCACCAACAGGTGAACGTTCTCCCCAAACCGAGGGTATGGTAGCAGACCAAGAACTTGGTTATCTATATATAGGGCAAGAAGATGTTGGTATTTGGAAGTTCCAGGCAGAACCCGATGGTGGTAAAGCTGGTACTTTAGTCGATAAAGTTAAAGCTTTAGGTGGTGAGCATCTCACCGATGATGTTGAAGGATTAACCATTTACTACAGCAAAGATGGAACTGGTTATTTATTAGTATCCAGTCAAGGAGATAATACCTTTGCAGCTTACACCCGTGAAGGTAGCAATAACTTCTTGGGTAGATTTGCAGTAGGTAACAATGGGGCAATTGATAGCGTCCAAGAATCAGATGGCGCCGATGTTATTAATGTACCATTAGGCCCCGACTTCCCATTTGGTTTGTTTGTCACCCAAGATGGAAACAACCTACCTGCAAAAATTGTAGATGGTGAAAATGTCAGTTCCAACTTTAAATTTGTACCTTGGGAAAATATTGCTAACGCTTTCCCTGATGGATTAAAAATTGACACAACAAGTTATGACCCCCATCCATCTGGTATTCGTGGCACAAATGCAGATGATACTTTATTTGGCGCCAATAACGACGATAAAATCTATGGCTTTGGTGGCAACAACACTATCTATGGGGGTGAAGGTAATAACTGGATATTTACTGGCAATGGTAATAATAACCTGTATGCAGGCGCTGGAAATGATTACTTTAATGCGGGCAACGGCAATAATACCTTCTATGCAGGAGAAGGCAACAACAGTGTTTTTGCTGGTAACGGAAATAATGTTGTATATACAGGCGCCGGAAATGATTTTATTAGCTTAGGCAACGGTAACAACCTAATATATGCAGGAGAAGGAAATAACACCATAACTTCTTCGGGAATAGACACCATCTACACAGGTAGCGGTAAAGACACTTTTAAACTCGATAAAGGTACAGGTGAAGCTACTATATATGGGTTTGGCGCCAGTGACACAATTAGTTTAGGCAGTGGCTTTAATTTTAACGACATAACTATAAGTCAATTAGGTGGAGACACACAACTTCGCATCACCAACAGTAACGACCTACTAGCAACCCTAAAATGGGTACAGTCAAACACCATCACTAGCACAACCTTCGCATAGCATCCTATAATTCATGTGGCACAGGCATCTTGCCTGTGCTATGTTCAAATAAAATGCTAAAAACTTGCTTTATTTATAAAGATTTGTAACAAATGTTTGTAAAAAGCATAAAACCTCTGTGGTTACTTCTGATTTACTATTGTAATAGAGTTCTATGGAGGTAAGGTTATGTCCAATAACAATAACGACAGTATAAACTCAAAACCACCAGTACCGTTCTTTGCGCGCTATCTAGAAGGGCAGTTAAAAGATTTATCTGAAGAGGAAATGGCAGAGGTTGTGGGTGGTAGCACAGTCACAACAATGGCTTATCCTTCTGACCAAGAAGGTAGAGATGATGGAATGATGACGACTAAAAAGTATCCTTCTGACCAAGAAGATAGCGGTTTTAGCCCCATTCCTGGTGTTATTGATTTTGATTTTCAATCCAAATTTGATTTTCCAAGATTTCCAAAATTTTAGATTTAGCTAAATATTGGCACCATTTTATTTTACAGGGCTGAGTGTTAGTTAAATCTTTGGCATTCAGTCCTAAATAATATTAATTTAATATGACTGTTTTAATAATCACTCATAGTAATGATAATGAAAGTATTTCTAGGGTAATGCAGGCAGTAAAAAATCAAGGTGGTAAAGCTTTTCGTTTTAATACCGATAGATTTCCAACTGAGGCAACACTAGATATTTATTACCAAAAGGGATATGAGCGTTTAATACTTGTTGATGATACAGAGCAACTTGATTTAAGTGACGTTACATCTGTATGGTATCGGCGCCTAGCTATTGGTGCTAGAATTCCTACAACTATGGATGTGCAACTAAGACAAGCATCTATCAAAGAATCGCGCGCAACTATTCAGGGAATGATTGCTAGTATTAAAGGGTTTCATCTTGACCCTTTAGAAAATATTCGTAAAGCTGAAAATAAACAACTACAATTGCAAGTAGCACGCGAGTTAGGTATTGACACACCACGCACTCTAACTACAAATAATCCAAAAGCAGTCAGAGAATTTATACAGGAATGTAAGCAAGTTGTAACAAAAATGCTTTCGGCATTTGCTGTATACGACGAGCAAGGACAGGAAAAGGTTGTTTTTACTAATACTGTTACATCAGAAGACCTTAAAGACCTTGAATCTTTGCAATATTGTCCGATGACATTTCAAGAAAAAATTCCGAAAGCGTTAGAGTTACGAACAATTATTGTGGGTAAACATATATTTACTGCTGCCGTAGATTCGCAAGCTTTAGAAATGGCACGCGATGATTGGCGAAAGAAAGGTATTGCTTTACTTAAAGCTTGGCAATCTTATCAGTTACCTCAAGAGGTTGAAAATAAATTACTTCGGTTGATGGCTTATTTTGGGTTGAACTATGGCGCCATCGATATTATCTTAACTCCTGACGGGCACCATGTATTTCTAGAAGTTAACCCTGTTGGTGAGTTCTTTTGGTTAGAAAAATATTCTGGTTTGCCAATTTCTGATGCTATCGCAAAGATTTTGTGTTCTCGATAATTAAATTTAATTGATATTATGCAGTTTTAAATCGTTCGTAAAACCCGAAATTGTAGAGACGTGTTCACGGAGTGTCCCGCAGGGAATATATCACGTCTCTACATCCAGGCAATGTTCTTTATCAAGGTTGCTGTAATGTTAGCGTACTCTGTTGATAAAGCCCAATGCATTCTGGACTAATTTGCTGGTTGTTCCGGCATTGCTTCTTGTGTAGGTTGTTCAGGCGCCTCCATAGTCTCAGTATTATCAGTAGTTTCACTAGGTTCTTGTGTTGGCGCCTCTTGTGTACTTGGTTGAGTTTCTAAAGTTCTAGGTTTATTGTTTGGTAAGTTTGGCACAATAGCAAACCCAATAAAGCCAGTTGAAGGTAAATTACCTACTTTAGAAGCGGCGCCTTTAGATAAATCAATTGTATACAAAGTATTATCTGAGGTAGCAAAAGCAGTATTTTTACCTGATGCGTCCGTAGCTATATCAAATCCTCCAATTGGAGAGAAATTTATGCCAAGAGAACCAATAGTGCGAAGATTACCATCATTCGGTGGGTCTTGGAGTACTAAAACATCCAAGTCATAATCAATACCAAAAAGTTGAGTTGAAGTTGCACCTGCACGAGAATTTATATACCCAATCGCTGTTATATTAGGGTCTTTGCCAGAGTTAGGGTCAGATGAACCATAAGCTAAAGGTTTGTCAACATTGACAGTCCCATTATCTACGTTGGTACGAAAATTTTGGTCGTTACTACCAACAATTCGTAAACGGTCTGGTACCGGGTTAAAATCAAACCCTGATTGGAATCCACCATCAAAACTACTTGAGAGTTTACTTGCTAGCTTTGCGTCTCCGGTATCTGGGTTAATAATGTAAACATTGTCGGTATCTGTAACACCATAAAGTAACCCGTTAGCAGGACGAAAATCAATACCCTGAAGATTTCCATCAATTCCTTTGACTCGAATAGGTTTAAAGATACGACTATTTAGACCAAAGCGTACTAATGTATTGTTAGGTGTTAAACCAATAAAACTCAAACCTCTAGATATAGAAGACTTCTCTTGAGCTAAAGAAGGGTTTGTATGGAGTGCAATACTTCCAAAATTGAGTAAACTTACTAATGCACTAGTCGCAATAATGACTAACTTATTGGGTATGTTCAATTTAGCTTTCATTCAAAACTCCTTTAATTAACTATTCACAGCTGCTTTACTCGCAACTGTGAATAAGTTTGCCGGAAGCGAATGTTCACTTTAAAGTTCAAAAACTGTTCAATTTGAACAAAAATTTGCTCATTTTATAACCAATTATTATTCTTGTGGCACAGGCATACGAACTGTGCAGTCTAGTGTGAGCCTACTTGGTTTTGGATTTAAGTGATAGCAACATTTCCACTTGACTCGAAGTCTTATCAGAACTAGTAGCAGTCATACTAACTCCACGAATAGAACTTAAAAAAGCCTTTGACTGAGGGTCTATAGCATTGGCGCCAGTTGCAAATTTATTTACCAATACCATTGTTTTATCCATATCAAGGTAGAAGTAACCACCATTGGGCTTTTGTAACGAACTAGTAATTGTTTTAAAAGAATCATCACTTTCAAGTGATTTACCGTTTTGTGTTGTCAACACATCTGCTATGGGGGCGCCGAGTGCTACAAATACAGTATCTTGGTCAAGCCAACCATGTGCAACTACTGCACCTTGGTTAGGAACATCCCATTCGGTAACTTGCTTACTACCAATGTTGCGCTGCTTAACGCTGACATTTTGAGTTTTGGCAAGACTATCGAGTTTAGCAAACATTGATTTAGCTGTTTTATCATCTTTGGTATCAAATACCAAGGCGCCACCAAATCCTGTTTGTGCAAGTAATCCTTTATCAGAAGAAATTGCAGCTAATGCAAATTCACCATCCATCCAAGCGAATACTTCTTTATCTAAGTCAATATTTGCATATCTGGTGTAGGTGCGTGCGGCGCCTAAAGCTGTTTGAAGTTCAGGAAAATCTTTTGATTGGTTAAGCATTGCATCCCACCAACGGTTTACACCTTGTCCATTAATTAGAGCAAGGGTATCGGCTGGTAACGTAGAGACAATTTTGGAATTTGTTGGTTCATATTGATATACATTTAACTTGGGGTCAAGATTGGCAGTTGCCTTCATCCGTATACCAGCATCATCAATTCCAAATCCCACCACCATTGATTTAACTTGTTTGAGTGAATCTAAAGCTTTGGGTGGAATTTTTGCCATTTCTGGGTCAGATTTGATAAGTGAATCAATCATTCCTGCATAGTCAGGAATATAAAATTGAGCAACAGTGTTTTTTAAATCGGCGCCTTTACTCAAAATTTCGCTAGCACCCTGTTTACTCAGAAGCGATGGTTCACCTTTAAATGTATCGATAGCTTGTTCAACAGAACGTTTACTTGAACCATACACCACATAATTATTATCTAATATCGCAGTATATGACGGAGTATTTTTCGTATTACCTTTTATATCAGCTTTTGTTTCAATGATTGCTTCAGTAATTTTTAAGCCTTTATATTCAGTTTCTTTAGTTTTTACCTTTTTATCTACCTTCTTTGTAAAATTTAAAGCTGCAATTTTATCTTTAATCCCAATAACCATTAAAAGTTCAGGTTCGGGTTTATTAGAGGCTTTTGCTTGTGCTGGTTTCACCGGACTTGGTGGCAACACAGCAAACATAATTCCCCCTACCCAAGGCTTAATATCCTTCTCGTAAGAATAGCCTTCTTTGTCAGCGCTTTTATTAAATTCCTCTAAACCTTTAGCAAATAACTTTTGTGCCTCAGGAGTACCAAACTCTTCTATTTTTGCCCAAGCTTGAGAGTCAGTTGTAATATAACCCGCCATAATTGCCTCATCCGGAATTATTTTGGCACTAGCTAAGGCGCCAGAAGCATCACCCGAAGGTCCCTTGAGTAAAAAAGTATATGCGGCGAAGGCGCCTGCTGCTACAACTGCTGTACCAATTACAGCAACTATATATTTTGATTTTCCAGCCACTTTTATTAATCCACGCTATTTTCCTAAATTGTCAGCTGGTTTTTATAAGACAACATTGTAGGATTTTCGGATATATTTCTCATTTACATATAAATACTGATTTCTAGTGATTATATTAGTAATTTCACTTAGAATAATGCAATAATATATAAAGTTTGTAAATTATTAAATTCCAGCTTCTATAAAAGCTTCAGATAAACTTTCAGCAATTGCAAGATATTCAGCCCAATTGATGAGATAACTATACTCAAGACTATCAAATTGTGCCTTAAGAATCCCTAGAACATCACGCCACTGTTTTTCAGATTGTTTACCTTTGCCCCATAGCAATTTTTGTAACCTGGTTTTACACCTTGAATCATATACACTCTTCTTGTGGAGCGGGCATCCTTGCCCGCCCTACTCTAAAAGGACAGCCAAACACACTCATCGCATCCATATTTTGATTGCACAATTGTAACGTAAACAGGTAGAGACGCGATTTAATCGCGTCTCTACAAGGTTTCGATATTTATTCAACCTTCCAGATTGAAGGAAATGAACCACTAGTTTATAAATCACCCATAAGGCGCTTCATATAGATAATATTTGTTTTCTGGCTGGGAATAATAAAAATAAGCTGTAAAAGCTTCCAATAACTCAAAATTTATAGTATACATATACTAAATAAATATTTTTACAACTATGCAGCGTCTCCAATCAGTCATAGCATCGGCATATCCTAAAGCATCTACTAACGCCTTAAATCCTTTTCTGTATAATTCAATTGGAGTCATTTTCTTCTCCTTCTAAAAGATTAGTAGTAACTGGCAGCATATTTAAGGTGAGGTTGTTTGCTAACAGGGTCAATGACAGTCATAGTTAGCTCATTCGCCGCGCGCATTCTATTAGATTTATCCCAGTAACCATAATGAAACGGTATAAACACTAATCCAGGTTCAATATCGCCTATTTGAGCAAGCGCCATAACTTTACCTCGGCGCGATGTTACTTCTACTTTGTCTCCTTTAGAAATGTCGTATTGTTTTGCATCTTCTTGAAATATTTGTACAAAAGCATCAGGCGCCGCATTATCCCGAAAGTCCATGCGTCGTGCATAATCAATAAAAATATTAAAGTCAGCGCGCGCTTCACCTGGTGGTTTAATTGCTTGATAGGAAATATGAACGGTGCGGTCAGCGTTGGTAAATGTTCCCGTTTTCTCGCCCCAAATTGCTGCTGGTAATACGACATCAGCTAATTGAGATTTATTAATATAGGGAGTTCGTTTACCCCAAATATCTGTAATACTATCGCGCGTTTGTTTGATTGCTGTATCCGCACGTTTGGGTGAAAGCTTGGCAATTGCCTTTTTATTCCTACCAGTTAGCAATGTTTCTACAATAGCCGTTACTACTCCTAATGTTATTAAACTGACGTTTCTAAGGAATCGGCGCCGTCCTAAATTGAAAGGTTGGGTAATTCTTATAATTTTAGAGTACTTATCTAGCATTAATTTTTTATAATATTTTTTTACGTAGCTATATTAGTGTAGTATTGTGGCAATCACCACAAATAGTTTTAACAATCAGTACTAAAAGTAAAATATTTTGTTATTTAAGTTTTATGCTTCTATCTATAGAGAGAGTTGAAAAACTTACAAATAAAAAGTAAAATACGTAAATATTTAATATGTGAAACTTATGTCTTGGATTTATATCGCTATAGCTAGTTTATTTGAAATCGGATGGGCTATTACTCTTAAATACTCGGAGGGTTTTACTAAAATTGTTCCTAGTATTATTACCATAATTTTGATGATATTAAGTTTTTGGTTTCTCTCTATTGGACTAAAGACTTTACCTGTTGGTACTGCTTATACGGTTTGGACAGGTTTAGGCGCCGTCGGTACGGTTATATTAGGTGTAATTCTATTTAAAGAACCTATAGAGATACGTAGATTTTTTTGTATTGGCTTAATTCTTGCAGGAGTTATAGGGCTTAAGATTACCTCAGCGCATTAACAAGAATGGTATTATATCACAATTTATTAAAATTAAAGAAGATTTGCTACAGGTCTAAATCTATTGAAACTATTCTGTATTATCTATTAAAAATTCAAAAATGAATATAAAGATATATAACTATACTTATTTTTTCAATCACCTTGATGGTTCGTTGCAAAACTTATCGAACGAGCAACGTCAACAAATTGTTGATAAATTAGTGCAACATTTACAGTCCTTTATGCCAGAGGAAGTTTACGTTCCTCATCGTAAAGATGGACATCCAGACCATGAAGCTACTTACAACTTGGTTGCAGAAGCTATTGCTAAATCACAACTAAAAGTAGAGTTACAAGAATATCCTATTTGGATGCTTTGGCAAAATCCCTTATCATCTAATCTCAAACACGAAGATTTCACTCATGTATACCGATTGCCTATCGCTAATGTCAACGAGCGCAAAACTAAAGCAATCCAAAATTACCGCTCTCAGCTTCCTGGTATACCAAAGGGACTAATAGGACGTTTCTTTTTGCCACATGAGATTTTCTTCAAAAATTAATTGAAAGAATTAAGAATGAAAAATATTCTGAATTATTTTTAATCTTGTGGGGTGGGCATCCTTGCCCGCCCTTTATATTAGGACATTGGAACGGGCAAGGATGCCCATTCCACAAGACTATTCCACAAGACTATTCCACAAGACTATCCCACAAGACTATCTCACAAGAATATCTTATAAAGTAGATAATTAGAAAACCTATAATATTTCTACTTGCATGAACCGTAAGCGTATACTCACCTTAACCATCGCACTAGTACTAATCGCCGCTTCATGGTGGAATGTAATGGCAGCGCAAACTTCTCTAACAATCCGCCATTTCCAACGCGCGGGTGTACCTTTACTATACATGGCGCCACAATTACAAAACAGCCAAAAAGTACCAGGTGTTCTTATCGCTCATGGTTATGCTGGTTCCAAACAATTAATGCTGGGTTACGCTTACACGTTTGCACATGCTGGTTATGCTGTAATGTTATGGGATTTTGACAGCCATGCAGCAAATACGCAGCCATTACAACAAGATTCATTATCTTCAAATTTAAATGTTGCTTATACAGCATTAATTGAACAACCAGAAGTAGATAAATTACGTCTAGCAACTTTAGGTCATTCAATGGGAAGCGGCGCCGTTATGTCTGCTGCTATAGAAAATGTTAATAAATTTGCTGCCACTATTGCCGTCTCACCCACAGGTGCCAGACCCACAACAAATGCACCTCGTAATCTTCAACTGCAAGCGGGTAGTTGGGAAGGTAGATTTATTGCTAATGCACAAAGGTTATTGCAAACAGCAGGTGGAGAAAATCGGAATTTTGCAGATGGAAAAGCAAGGAATTTAATAATCATTCCCAATGCTGAACATATAACCCACATTCCGCACTTCAATTTGAAGTACAAAAGATTACAACCAAGAAAAAAGCAAAAATTCAGGATGACGAAGA
>NZ_RSCL01000008.1:265138-286517 GCF_003991905.1 Dulcicalothrix desertica PCC 7102
ATTATTTCTTCAGCCAGATGCCAGTAACAATAAGTTAGTTATATCAGCCATAATCACTTTTTAATCACATTTAAGCCATATAACTCTTAGCAGAAATGATTTGCTTTGGCAAAAATGATGTTTGTGATTTTGAATAAGTAAAAGAAAACGAATAGTGAGGAAACTATGCGATTACGCGCGATTCTCATCCTCATCTCCGTGCTAGTCTTTGTTGGCTTTTTAGGTTTTCAGCTAGAACTGACTTTACCAGGAAGACCACCAAACGTTAACACCACTTACACACCTTTTACACAATCTCCACCACGAGAAGTTGGCTCTTATGATGTGTTAGGATATTCAGTCTCTAAGCAAGATGCTGGCAAACTACTGCAAACCCCAGCTGGACAGGAAGCACTTTCCCCTAATAACGGCGCCGTTAAAGTTACGGAAGAATTGATAGATTTAGGGCGTGATGCTTTTTACCAAGAATCATTCGGTAACGAGGTTCTATTTACAGATGTCGTAGGTATTCTCGATGGTCCTATCAATTTAGGCAGTATCGCTTCATCTGTTTTAGCTTTGAAAGGACAGGGAACTACCAACTTGCAAGTGCCTATAGACGAAGATATTACTGTAGGAAATCGCACTTTCAAAGCGGGTACAGTATTAAATACTGGTTTAGATGTACCTAAAGGTTCTTTATTTCCCTTGGGTTTAATCACCCATGTCGAAAAAGGTACTATTAAAGCTGGAATTACCTGTGCTTTGTGTCATGCAACGGTGAGTGAAAAAACAGGACGCATTCTTGAAGGCGCCATTAATACAGACATTAATTTAGGTCCGTTAATTGCGATGGCAAGTAATTCTGCGGCACTCTTCCGCCAGACAGATGTCAAACCAAATCAAATTCCACCGGGTGAGCATACTTTTATTAACAATAAAGGGGAAACTGCGAAACTTCCCGACACAAAGACAATGGAAAATGAAGTAGATGCTGCTATTCTTTCATGGCCACCTGGTAACTTTGTATCGAATGGTGATTTGAAAAATAACTCAGCACAAATACCCACTTCCTACACCCACGAAACATTTCCCTATGCTTGGAGCGGTGTTGCTTCGATTGGTTGGTTCCACGGTTTGACTACATTAAATAATGCTGTGTTTGGATTAAATGCTGACCCCACAACTACAGCAGACGAGAGTGAGGAAATTTTGGGAATTGATAAGGAAGTTTATTTGGGGGCAATGCTACAAAATGCATCTAGTCCAAAATTTAGACTTCCAGAGGGCGCCAAACCATCAGAATTTTTCGATGAAGTAGACCCCACACCAGGAAACCCTGGTATCAATAGCGTCATTAAGATGCCAGAATATCCAAAAGGTAGTTTATTCATGCAAAATGGCTTAATGGCGAATACTCCTGGTTTACCTGTGGCAGCACAACTTAATGGTATGTCAGCTTTCCAAAATACCTTGGCGCCACCTCCTCATCAAGTTGCCGATATTGATACCTTAAAGCGAGGTGCAGCTATTTTCCAAAAAGCAAACTGTGCTGAGTGCCATAGTGGACGTTACTTTACAAACCACAAAATAATTCCAGTCAAAGAAGTTGCAACTCAACCAAAACGGGCGCCTGCCTCACAAAAATTTGCTCTTGAGTTTGCACCTCCTGATACTTATCCGCCAAATACACCTGTACCTTTACCTCCTAACCCACCCGTGCTATCCGTACCTACAGACATCACACCAAAAGAAGATATTGAACTAGCTTATGCTCTGAGTGACCCAGATGGTGGTTACAAGGTACAAAATTTGATAGGGCTGTATCTTAGCGCACCTTACCTCCATGATGGTGGTGTTGCAGCTAGTGGTGAGTCAATCAAGCCAGATGAAAATGGACGCTTTATAGTTGCCAAACCAGAAGAATTAGGGATGGCTGGTACTTTAATGCGTGGTATTATACCTGATGCAAAAGCTAGTTTACGAGTATTAGTTGACCGGGATTTACGCGCGGTTGCAGTAACAGCTAACCAAGCTAATCCTGACTTACAGCGTTCAAATGTAGACGGTAGTGGTCATGAATACTGGGTTGATCAAAAAGCAGGTTATAGCGCTCAAGAACAAAATGATTTAATCAAATTCTTGTTGTCAATTGATGATGACCCGGTTGTTTTACCTGAGACATCATTTCAACAAGTCGCATCTTTTTAAGAGTGTAGGGTGGGCACTGCCCACCATACGTATATGTACAAAAATTATATGCGGAATATCAAGGCACGTTTAAGAAATATTTGGGGACTATTGAGAGATACTATTTCCGAATGGCAATTTAATGAAGTTTCTCTTTTAGCGGCTTCGCTTGCTTACTATACAGTATTTTCTCTGGCGCCATTACTGATTATAGTAATGATGATTGTTGGAGCTATTTTTGGAGAAGAAGCTGCAAAAGAGCAAATTGTCGCTCGGATGACAGAATTGGTTGGAGTACAAGCAGCAGAGGTAATTGCTACTGCTATTACTAATATGAGGGCTGATGCGACTGGGGGACCTTTCAGCTTAATTTTCAGTCTTGGGTTTTTACTATTTGGCGCCTCTGGTATTTTTGCTCAGATTCAAGACGCATTGGATAGAATTTGGGAAGTAGAACCAGCCCCTAAACAACAAATATTTCACTTTTTACGTAAACGTTTGTTATCGTTCGCCATGATATTAGTAATTGCATTTTTATTACTAGTATCTTTTGTTACTAATACTCTTTTAGCTGCTTTAGTTGATGTTTTAAACACTATAGTACCTGGCGCCGGTTATTGGTGGCAGATTCTGAGCTTATTGCTTACTTTTGGAGTGACAACATTTATATTTGGCGCCATATTCACTATTTTACCCGATGCTGAGATTTCATGGCGTGATACAGTTGTGGGAGCAGTAATAACAGCAATTTTATTTTTAATCGGTCAATCTTTGTTTGGACTGTTTCTTAGGCAAACCAACTTTGGCTCTGCTTACGGTGTAGCAGGTTCTTTTGTTATTCTAATTACCTGGGTTTATTATGCTGCTCAAATTCTTCTTTTAGGGGCGGTGTTTACTAAAGTTTTTGCTCAAAGGCGCGGTTCTCCAATTGTTCCATCAGAGTATGCTGTTCCTCGAAATAAGAACAAAAGGAGAACTTCTCGTTCATCGAAAAGGAATCAAAGCAAATAGATAAATTAAGATTTTGATGCAGGGTCAAGCTTAACCAAACTACCAGAATTATTAGTGCGGTAAACCCAAGTTTGTGATTTTGTATTACTAACTTTTACTTCCCATCCAGGAACTACAACTTGAGTACAAAGACTTCCAGGGTCTGCTAAACCTAAACATCCATCTTTCCAAGTACGTGATTCAGAAGCAATAATTTTTAACTTATCATTAGATTGTCCCGTGCGTTTAGAAGCATCCTTCAAAATAGCATTACTCACAGCTTCTGGTAAATCACTATTTTCATTTTGGGAAGCATTATTAACTTGCTCCAATGAAGGAGACTCTTGTATTCCTGACTGCGCTCCAATTTGAGGTGTATTAGAGGCGTTTGCACAAGCAGTTAATAAGCTACAGACAACAATGAAAGCAGTTAGCTTAGTTAAGCTTAAATAAGCGAGTTTTCTGCTGAAACGTTTGAAAAACATCATAAATCACCATGCTTTATTAAATTAACCCGTTGGTTGGCTTTGCGTGAACCAAACTTATTAACGGATGGGAATGTTGGGTTGTGCCTCCGGCATACTACGTAAACGCAAAGCCTCCACCCAACCTACATAATTATAGCAAAGCTTACTTGTATATAAGAATTTTCTAAACAAATGTGACTAAAAAGTGATTGCTTTAATTTTATTTTTTTGATAAAAGTATTACCATTGGTAGATTTATTAAATATTAAATAAGACAAGTTTCCTAAACAAAAAATAAAGCTTTATATAATTTTATTTTAATAATAAATTAACCTTCAATATCAGATTTTTTAGTAATTTGAAAGTAACAAGTTTTGAAATTGAGATTTTAGGTTATGAGCCGTTTTATACATGCCTTACCTAAAGGTGCGTTTTGGAGTTTTTTCGGTCTTATAATAGCGTTGTTACTATTCTTCACTAGCCTAGATTTATTAGGTGAAGCATTTGAATTAATGGGAGAAGATGCAGCACAAACGCTGTTAGGAACTACGGCGAATCCCATCACTGGTTTTCTAGTAGGAATTTTAGCTACAACTCTGGTTCAGAGTTCATCAACAACAACTTCTTTGACTGTTGCTTTGGTTGCATCTGGAACCCTAACAGCAGCAGCAGCAATTCCAATAATGTTAGGCGCCAATATCGGTACTAGTGTAACTAATACTATTGTTGCTCTAGGTCATTTTAAACACAAAGATGAATTCAAGCGAGCGTTCACAGGCTCTATGGTATTAGACTATTTTAATATCATAGCGGCTCTGATTTTTCTGCCTTTGGAACTATTCACTCGCAGCCTTTCTTAGTCAGCTACACAGTTGACAAATTTACTCACAGGTGTAGAGGTGCGGATGGTCAAAATCAAGCTGTGCCAAATAACTCTAACATTAAATAGCTTGGGTTAACAAAATTATAGCACACGCCAATTTCTATAGAAGCACGATTGAATTGCTATAAAGCCTGAAGTCACGTCAAATCGTGTTTCTATATCTCTATCACTTTTGACTCACATTTATTTCTAATACTAAAAAATAACTTGCCAACTTTGTATATCAGGCAATCTCAAAGAGGTACTATTATGGTTGGAATTATCATTACCTGGTTAGTTACTGCTGTCAGTTTTTTAATTATATCCAGATTACCCTTCTTAGGAATTGATGTTGATGGTTTTGGGAAAGCCGCTCTTTCAGCAGCAGTTTTTGGTATCCTGAATGCAATTTTACTACCGATTTTAACCTTTTTTGCGTTTCCCTTTATTATTCTAACTTTAGGCTTATTTTTCTTTATTCTAAATGCAATCACTTTTGGATTAGCTGCTATAATAGTTCCTGGGTTTAGTTTACGTTATGGATTTTGGAGCGCATTACTGGGTTCTATTTCTTTGGCAATTATTAATTCAATCCTCTTAAGATTAGTTGCACCTCTTACTTAAGATATATTTGCAAACAGTGAATAAACTTGTCTGAATAGAATTTTAAATTGTTATCACTTTCTGCTCACATTCATTTTTCACAATCAAAGTAGCGAATTGAATAGGAGAGTACAAAATGGCACTTGTAAAGATTACAGATTACTACGTAGATTCTATAGACAGTCGCTCTGATGTTGATGATATTGATAATTTCGACGTATATACTCTTAGACACGAAAAAGTTGGAACGGTACACAATATATTAGTGGATGAAACCAGTGGTTGTTTCCGCTATATAGTGGTAGACACAGGTTTTTGGATTTTTGGTAAAAAAGTTTTACTACCTGTTGGTCGTGCAGACATTCATTACACCGATAAAATAGTTTATGCCAAAGGTCTAACTAAAGAACAAGTGGAAGAGTTGCCAAATTATGATGAATTAGAAGAAATTGGTTATGACTACGAGGAGCAAGTACGTGGTGTTTATCGTGGTTCTGTTGCCTCTTCTGGTTTAACTCAACCTGCTGATGCGGACCGTGGTACCTACAACTATGAGCAAGACTCTTCTTTATACGACATCTCAGAAACTAATAGCCAAACTGATGGTCAAAGTTTGAAGTTGTATGAAGAAAGATTGATTGCTAACAAGCAACGCCAAAAGGCTGGGGAAGTTTCAATAGGTAAGCACGTTGAGACTGAAACTGCTCGCGTTGCTGTTCCCGTTGAAAAAGAAAGAGTAGTTATTGAGCGTACTTCTCCCACAAGCACAAAACCTGCTTCGGCGCCGACAAATGCTTTTCGTTCAGGTGAAGTTGCTCGTATGGACATTTACGAAGAAAAGGCAGATATTCATAAAGAAGCTATTGTCAAGGAAGAAATACGAGTCAAGAAAGTTGTTGACACTGAAACTGTCGAAGCCCAAGAAAAAATACGTCGCGAAGAATTAGATATCGATACTCAAGGGCGCCCAATTGTGAATAAATAATTCAAATGATTCACATTTATAGCCCATTCGCAGAGAGTAAGGTGGCTTAAGCCACCCTACAAAACAATTATGTATAAAATTTATCGTTTATATCATTTTTATCTCCCCTTCCACGCAGGGAATTAAATTATATACAAATTAATTAATATTTCAACATGAAACGTTTTATATTCAATACAACTAAGATTTTTTTTGGTCTAAGTTTAATTGGACTTATATCTTGTAATGGTACACCTGCTGAACAAACAGGCACCAATAATACTCAAGTAACTCCCGAAGCCGTACCTATCAATACAACAGCAGCAACATCTCAAGCACAAGCTTGCACTTTAGTCGAAAATGGCTTTGGTTCAGCAGGACAAGTTAAAGTACAAGCACAAGAAGTTGTTAGAGATTTAGACGTTCCTTGGGGAATTGCGTTTCTACCAAATAACGAAATGTTAGTAACTGAGCGACCAGGTAGAGTGCGACTGGTACGAAACGGACAATTACAACAAAAGCCAGTGGCTACTTTGAAAACAATAGATTCTGGAGAAGGTGGTTTACAAGGAATTGCAGCACACCCAGATTTTGCAAATAACAGGTCTTTCTATCTTTACTACACTATTAGTAAAAACGGGACTCCAGTAAATAGAGTAGAACGTTGGCGCCTATCACCTGATGGTCAAAGTGCATCATCAGACCGAATTATTATCGATGATATTCCAGCAGCAGTTTTCCATAACGGGGGTCGTATTCGCTTTGGACCCGATAGAATGCTTTATATTGGTACTGGTGATGCGAGAGAACCAGAAACTTCTCAAAATCAAAATAGCCTAGCTGGTAAAATTTTACGTCTAACACCAGATGGGCAAGTACCGCAAGATAATCCATTCCCAGGTAATCCAGTTTTCATTACTGGGATTCGTAATACTCAAGGATTCGATTGGTTAAATCAATCAACGCTTTTGGTTACTGACCACGGTCCAAGTGGAGAATTAGGCAGAACTGGCGAAGATAAAGTTTCTGTGGCACAAGCTGGTGATAATTTAGGCTGGCCTAATATACAAAACTGTGAAACGCAAGAAGGGATAGTAACTCCATCTATAGTTTGGCAAGATGCTCTTCCCCCAGGTGGCGCCGCAATTTACACAGGTAATGCAATTCCCGAATGGAAAGGTAGCTTAATTATTGGCACTCTTGGTTCTAGCCATTTGCAAAGAGTTGTTTTTGATTCAGCAAATCCTAGACAAGTGAGAACCCATGAAGTTTATTTTCAACCGAATTCACCAAATAGTCTAGGGCGTTTAAGGGAAGTAATTATGGCGCCTGATGGTGAATTATACGTGACTACAAGTAATTGTGATGGTCGTGGTAACTGTCCTCAAGGAGGGGATAAAATTCTTCGCATCACTCGTTAAATATTCAATACAGGCATTGCTTTTTACCTAACGCTTCAGTGTAAAAGTGAACAAATTTCCGATTTAGCAGCAAAAAGTGAAAGATGAAAAACAAACCTAGTGAAACATTTGGTACATTATTATGCTTAATTTCCGTAAGCCGACTCGATTAATTGCTGCATTTTCGGGAATTCTATTTGCTACAGGCTTATCAGCTTGCCAACCGCAGAATACAACTGTTCCTCCTCAAGCCGGGAATACAAATCAACCATCTGCCGGCAACCAAGTAAATATTATTGGTGCTGGGGCATCTTTCCCAGCACCTTTATATTTAACTTGGTTTAACGCTTACAATCAACAAAACCAAAATGTTAAAATTAGTTACCAATCGATAGGTAGTGGCGCCGGCATTAATCAGTACATTGCAGGAACTATAGACTTTGGAGCGACTGATGCACCATTAACGGACGAAGAACGTCAACAATTTCAAGCTAAATATAATACTGAACCAATTCAAGTGCCATTAACGGGTGGCGCCATTGTTTTCGCTTACAACTTGGGAGGAGATGTTAAGAATTTAAGGCTCTCACGCGAGGCTTACTGTGGAATTTTTCAAGGAGATATTACAACCTGGAATGACCCACGCATTACTCAACAGAATCCGAATGTTAATCTGCCCAATACTCCTATATCTTTTGTTCACCGCTCTGATGGAAGTGGTACTACTTTTTTGTTTACTAATCATATTGCGGCAGCATGTCCAAATTGGAAAGCGGGTGTTGGAAAATCAATTAGCTTTCCTGTCGGTATTGGTGCTAAAGGAAATGAAGGCGTAACTGCTCAGATTCAACAAACCCAAGGAGCAATCGGCTACGTTGAGTATGTTTATGCGAGACAAAATAACTTGAATATGGCGACTCTGCAAAATAGAGCAGGTCAATTTGTAGAGCCTTCACCAGAAAGTGCCGCTAGAGTATTGGAGGGACAAACAATTCCTCAAAACTTTGCATTAGAAATTCCAGACCCTGCTGGACAGGACGCTTATCCAATTGTTGGTCTAACGTGGTTATTACTATACAATCAATACGATAATCCTGCCAAGGCTACTGCACTCAAAAATTTTATTAACTGGGCATTAACTGAAGGTGAAGAATACGCTGTCAAGCTTGGATACATACCTGTGTCTGAAGAAATTGCTCAGAGAGTACAAACAACAATCAATGAACAAATTGCGGTACGCTAATTAAAGCAGGTTGCGTATTTATATAATACATCTTGTAGAGACGTTACATTTAACGTCTCTACAAGGGTTTCGGCATTATTTATGTACCTCACGTACCTGAAATTAGCTGTATTTCTATTTCTATGATTGAAAATAAATGTGAATCAAATATGACTTTAGAAAAACCCCTGAACCCATCTTAATAAGGGGTTTGGGGGAATTTTAATTCACACATCTGGGGAGCATCCCAATTTGGAGGAATCATGTCATGCTGAGGAACGAAGCATCTTAAAGAACTCGAATATAACGAACATTCTTCGCTGCGCTCAGAATGACAATTTATTTTTTGGTAAAATTGGGATGCTCCCCACATCTGAGACTTTGTACTATAAAAATTCGCTAATATGAAGTTTTTGGTGTAATTAGCAGATACAAACAAGGTACTACCAACAAAGCACTTAAAGTACCAGTCAGCAAACCGAAAATAATTGCACAAGACAGAGGCATCCAAGTTGGGTCACTTAGAGCCAGAGGTATCAAACCAATAATTGTTGTTACAGATGTTGTAATTACTGGTCTGAGTCTGTCTGCTACTCCTCTAGCTGCGGCTTGTTTTTTGCTGATTCCTTGCTGTTGATAGCTATTCATCGTATCAACCATGACAATCGCATCATTGACGACAATCCCTACTAAAGCAATAATGCCAATAAAAGCTACGAAAGAAAAACGAATACCTGCAAGAAAAAACCCACCCATTGTCCCAATCATGGCTAAGGGAATAGCCAACATAATAATAAACGGTTGGCGAAATGACCCAAGTTGCAGTACTAATACCGCAAATACTAAGAAAACGGCAATGCCAAGCGCAGAAGTTGCTGAACCAAAGGTTTCTGCTTGGTCTTCTGTTTCACCACCAAAGCTATAATTATAACCTTGTCCCCAAGATTTTTTTAGTTCTTCTAATTTTGGTTGTACAGAAGCTAAAATTTCGCCTACTGTACGACCTTCATTTTTGGCTAAAATTGTTACTGTACGTTGTCCATTTCTACGGGTAACAGAAATCGGCGCCTCATTTTGGATTGCTTGGATAACGGTGCCTGCGCTCACTACTTCTTGGTCAGGATTATTTGTAAAAAACCGCACTGCTAATAATTCATCTCTACGAGTGGGACCACCAACATTACCATTACGAGACGGCCAAGCTGTACTTAAACGGATTTCAATATCTTCTTGATTGCCACCAATGGGAAAATCTCCAACATCAATAGCTCTAGTATAATAACTCGCTTGTGTTGCTAATTCTTCTTCAGAAATATCATAAAAGCTTAATTCTTCTCGTCTAGGTATTAAACGTAAGTCTGGCACTAAAGCACCCAGGTTATCACGGACATCAAGAGTTCCTGGAATTTGTCGCAATAAATCTTGCACCTCTTGAGAAATTTGCCGTAGTTGATTTATCTCAGTGCCAGATATTACAATTTGAATTGGTTCTTGGGCGCCTCCAGATTGTTGTCCAGTTACTACTAATGATGCTCCAGGATAGTTGTTTAGTGCTGTATCTAACTCCTTTCGTAAATCAATAAGGTATTCAAAAGAAAGTCGGTCACGTTCGTCTTCAGGAATAAATACGCCAGAAAAACCAACTAAATAACTACCTTCATTTGGTTGTAACTCTCCAGAGCTAACTAAAGTACTACGTTGACCAACGTATTTAATAACACTCTCTAAATAATTCTTTTGACGTAATATTTCCCCTAAATCATCAGCAACTTTTTGAGAAACATTTAGAGTTGTAGTTGGCGGCAATTCAACATTAACACTAAAATTACGCTCATCAGATTGTGGGAAAAATTCAACTTGGATTTGTGTCAAAGCAAATATAGCACAAATAAATAATGATAAAGCCCCTGCCGTCCAAGCAATTGCAGTAGCTTTATTCTTCACCGTATGGTTTAAACTCCATCTGGCAAAGTTATGGGATGCTCTTTCTGTAAGTCGGTCGATAAAAGATTTTTTCTCTACTCCCTTAACATTGGCTAGTAAATAACGAGATAAAGGTATATCGATTAAAAGAGCGATACCAAAACTTAATACTAAGCAAATAATAGTTGTGAATGGTAATAAGCGAATAAATTTACCTAATGTACCGCTAATCGCTAGCAAAGGTACAAGCGCCAAAATAGTTGTTAATTGACCAGAAAAAGCAGGTAAAGCATAAGTTTTTACTGTTTGTAAGGCTGCTTGATTAAAACTTAAACCTTTAACAAAAATTGCTTCATGCATACCTTCCATCATTAAAATAAATACATCTACCAAAATTCCCAAAGCTAACACCATACCAATTAATACCATGATGTTAAGCGTTTGACCTGTTAACCAAAGAACCGCTAAAGTTCCCAGAAAAGTTAATGGTATTGAAAGTCCAGCAATTAAAGCTTCACGCCAAGATAGAGCAATAAATAGCACAACAAACACTGCCAACATTGCTTGCCATACATTATTAAATACATTATTTAACTGTTCCCAAATTACTTCAGATTCATCAGCAGTAACAATATATTCCATCCCATAAGGCCAATCATCTGGATTTTGTTTAATTTGTTCCATTGCTGCGATAACATTATCAATCACCCCTATCGAATCTTGACCTGGCACTTTGGTAACACTTACACTCACAACAGGTTGATATGACTTACCTTGTGTACTAATAAAAGCACGAGCTTCTTCCCTTTCTAATTCTCGGTTAACAGTAGCAACTTCATTTAAACGTACAACTCGACCCTCCAAACGAGTAATTGGTAATTCCCGCAAGTCTTCTACAGTGCGAAATCTACCGTAAAAGCGCACTTGAGAGCCAATAGTATCACTTTCTATATCCGCTAAAGGAGTATCTTGGTTAGCAGCACGAATTCGATTCGCAATAGTTGCTGGTGAAATACCTAACTCCGCCAAACGAAAGGGATTCATTTGTACTTGAATTACCTCTTCTCTGGCGCCACCAAGAGTGACTTCGCTAACACCAGTTACTTGTTCCAAACGGTCTTGAATTCTTTGTGCAGCACTACTAATTACCGTCGAATCAAGATTACCAAACAAAGCGATAGTCAGAATTGGAGCATCATCAACAGATATTTGCCTAACTACAGGTTGCTCCACATCTGCTGGTAACTCAGCTTGAGCTTGGGACACAGCATCACGTAAGTCTGTAATTGAACTCTGTACATCCGCATCTGAAGCAAACTCAACGTTAATTACCGAAAATCCAGTATAAGAAGCACTTCTAACTTGCCTGACATTTTCCACAGAGTTTATTTCTGTTTCAATTTTCGCAGTTACTTGCTGCTCTATGGTTTGAGGGTCAGCACCAGGCCAGGTAGTGGTGACAGTCGCAACAGCAATATCAATATCTGGGTTGGATTGTTTTACTAAAGAAAAATAACCTAACACTCCGCCAACAATCAATAGTAAGCTTAAAAGAATACCAAAAATAGGATTTAAAAAAAGAAAATTAGCCAGTGCCGAAGTTTTTTTATCCTGAGAAGCTTTAGGGTGCTGATTTGCATTCTCTAAATTAACATCTGTTTTCATTTTCCTACTACTCGCTCACAACTCTTACTGCTGCTCCATTCACAAGCCGATTTTGTCCTTCTGTAACAATTAAATCTCCAGGTTGAACACCACTGATAACTTCTTGCTCGCTTATTCCTGTGATTCCCAATTCCACCCGTCGCTGTTCTACAACACCCTTATTCTGATTCACAACAAATATATATGGTTGTTGGTCACGTCGAACGATGGCATTTAAAGGAACAACTACCGCATTTTGTTTTTCTGCAACAGCAATCCAAGTAGTCACTTGTTCCCCATGTCGCAGGTTACTAGCAGCTTGTGGCTCTAGACGAATTCTAGCTTCAGTTGCCCTTCCCCCAGGACTAATAGCAGGGTTGACGGCAAAAACTTTACCTCTTGCTCTGGCGCCTGCTATTAAACTTTGATTATTAGTATTTGAGTTTGCGGCGCCTGCAGTAACATTTGTACCAGTACTAACCAGTGCAGTTTGACCCGGACGAACATCTTCTCCACTAGAACCAGCAATATCAACAATAATTTCAAACTGACTAGGGTCAATAATCACCATTGGTACTCTCTCTAAAATTCCCTGATAACTACCTCCTAATTGCGAAGTAACCAATTGCGGTGAAAAGTATTCCCCTTGCCGGATATTAAGGTTAGTAATTATACCGTTAAAAGGCGCATAAATACTTGCTCTTTCTAAAGCGACTTGTGTCTGACTTAATCGTGCTTGGGCAGTAGTAACACCAGATTGACTTGCAGCTAGCTGTTGATTTGCAGTTTGTACCTGCGCGCGTGCAGCTTGTACTTGAGCTTCAGCGGCTGCAACTTCAGCCTGTACAGCTTGAACATTTGCATCAGCATCCTCAACAGCATTTCTACGAGTATCCAACTCACTAGCAGAAACTGCTCCCTCATTAAATAATTGTTGGTAACGTTGCAACTGCGTTTGAGCAAGATTACGATTTGTCCTTGCTTTGGCTAGTTGTGCTTGTACCTGTCGCACTTGAGACTGAGCTTGTGCCACCTGCGCTTGGGCAGTGGATACTTGAGAAGCGGTTGCGGCTCTTTGCTTTTGTGCCTCTGCAATGGCAGCTTGTGCCTGTTGAATATCTGCCTGTAGCTCTCTGTCATCAACTCGTGCTAGTAATTCTCCTTTACTAACTGCATCACCCGAACGCAAACTCCTTCCACCACGATTTGCAAGATAAGTAATATCTCCCTCAACTTGAAAAGAAAGATGTTGATACTTAACTGCTCGAACAACACCCTGAGTTGAAACCCAAGCTTGTAATGGCTGTTGTTGAGCTACTGTTGTTCGTACTGATAAAGGAGCAATTTCTGTGGTTGCAGTTGGTTCCCTAGAGTTTTCTCGCAAACGTAGAAATGTAACAAAACCAATTGTGAGTACTATTCCAATTACAGGAAATAACCACCAATATTTTTTGATAAAACTAGTTAATTTATTCTTATTTTTAGAAGGTTGTTTATTTTCTACCTCTAACGTGTCATTAATTTTCTGATTTTCTAAATTATTTTCAACTACAACAGATGTTTTACTAGAAAAGCTATTTTGGTTACTATTCGTATCTATTGAAGTTGGTGTGCGATGATTTGATTCATGAGAAGACATGATAAAAATTTAAACCTAAGAGTTTAACAATTCAATAATCCAAATTATTTAATTTGGTTTTTATGATGCCCTGCATCTTGAAATTCTTAAAATCCAATAACTTGAAAACTTTGTTTAACGTAGGGTGGGCAGTGCCCACCTTACTTCTTTAGAAATATTATCTATAAATACAGGTTAAATAAACTCATCAAAATTAACATCTGTAACAGGTTATATTTATTTGAAAATAACAGCAATAATCTCTACCTATAGAGAGAGGATATTTTTAAAAATCAAATCAAATGATGTTCAAGATGTATGCTAAATTAATATCGTAAAAATAAAATAGATTTGTTCTGTAGAGGTCACTTTTTCGTCACATTTTGTATGAATAATTAGAAACAAGCAAAAGTTAAAAGGTGATTACCAATGAATAAACGAACATTACTGTCAGGAAAACAGGAGTTAATGTGAGCAGACGACACTATAGCAGTGTAGAAGAAAGCGCAGCAATTGTACCAATTGCCCAACAAAGACCATCACTAGCGCTTTTTGATGCGGTGGCAATAATTGTTGGTATTGTGATTGGTGCTGGAATTTTTCAAACTCCGGCTTTTGTGGCAGCGAACGCAGGTAGTGATATAGCTGTATTACTATTGTGGTTGTTGGGTGGTGCAGTTTCTTTTGTTGGCGCCCTGTGTTATGCAGAACTAGCAACAACTTATCCAGATGTGGGCGGAACATATTATTATTTAAAGCGCGCTTTTGGGCGCCCAACTGCTTTTCTATTTGCCTGGGCAAGGATGACAGTGATTCAAACTGGTTCTATTGTATTGCTGGCATTTGTTTTTGGAGACTATTTCTCTGGGTTATTGCCGCTCGCCGGCACCTATTCATCTTCTATATACGCTGCTCTAGTTATTATTTTGATGACCGGTTTGAACATTCTTGGTTTATGTCCTGGTAAATGGACGCAAAACTGGCTCACCGCAGCAAAAGTACTGGGTTTACTCCTAGTAGTTATGATTGGAGTTTTCTCAAACGCTTCTCCTCCCGCTCCCTCAACTTCCTCAACTTCCACTAACTGGGGATTAGCAATGGTATTTGTCTTACTTTCTTTTGGTGGATGGAATGAAGCAGCTTATATATCAGCAGAAATAAAAAATAGAAAACGTAATATAGTACGTTCTCTACTGTGGAGTATTGGGATTATCACTACTATTTACTTACTTATAAATCTTGCATATTTACGAGGTTTAGGATTAACAGCAATGGCAAAGTCCGAAGCTGTAGGCGCCGCTTTAATGGATAGAGTAGCAGGCACACCAGGAGCAATATTCCTTAGTATCTTGGTAACAATTTGTACATTAGGCGCCATCAACGCCACAATATTAACAGGTGCCCGTTCTAACTTTGCTTTAGGACAAGATTTCTCCTTGTTTCGTTTTATGGGACGTTGGCAACAAGGAAAAGAAACTCCCATTCAAGCCTTATTACTACAAGGAATAGCTTCTCTAGCACTAGTGTTTTTAGGCACTATCACTCGCAATGGATTTGAAACGATGGTGGATTATACGGCGCCTGTGTTTTGGTTCTTTTTCTTACTCTCTGCTATCTCATTATTTGTATTGCGGAGAAAAGACTCTGACATCGTTCGACCTTTCCAAGTGCCATTATATCCTTGGACACCACTACTATTTTGCCTTGTTTGCGGATATTTGCTGTACTCCAGCTTGACATATACCGGAATAGGCGCCATTACAGGAGTTTTGGTTGTATTAGCAGGCATTCCATTATTGCTATGGAACCAATACCGACACCATTATTAAATAACAGGTAATTAAATCATGAAACTACAACGAATTTTACTTCTACTTGGAACGACCATTAGTATTGCGAGCATTGGTATAAGCGGATGCACAACAAATACACGTGATTTTGAAGCTGATGCCCAAACACCAGCTACAACAACTACAGCGCAACGCCGACCAGATGTACCTTACGTACCCACCCCGCAACCAGTAGTGGATGCGATGTTACAACTAGCACGAGTGAATAGCAATGATGTAATTTATGACTTAGGAAGTGGTGATGGAAGAATTCCAATTACCGCAGCACAGAGATTCGGAGCGCGTGGTGTTGGTATAGACATTAATCCAGAACGTGTCCAAGATGCAAATGCCAATCTGCAAAAATCTGGAGTTGGGAACCGCGTTGAATTTCGGCAACAAGACTTATTTCAAACCGACTTAAGTAATGCTTCAGTAGTGACACTTTATTTGCTACCTGATATTAATTTAAAACTCAGACCAAAGCTACTACAAGAACTTAGACCAGGTACACGTATAGTATCTCACTCTTTTGATATGGGTGACTGGAAACCACAACAAGTGCAACAAGTAAATGGAAGCACCATTTATTTATGGGTTGTGCCAGAAAACGTTCCTCAGAATTTAAGACAGTAAGATAACAGTAAGATATTATTATGACTACAACCGCATCTCTAATTTTCAATCCAAACGCAGGACAGAATGACCCGGTTGAAGATTTAGTGACAATCCGAGAAGTTTTCGAGTCAAAGATTAATCTAAACATTCATCCAAGTCATAAGGGAGTGAGTACTGCTGAATTAACGCACCAAGCTATAAAGCAAGGTACGGATATGATATTAATTGCTGGAGGTGACGGTACAGTTTCATCGGCAGCAGAAGCATTAATTGGAACAGACATCCCTATAGGCATTATACCGAGAGGAACTGTCAACGCATTTGCTAAAGCTTTGAATATTTCTACTAATATCAAAGCTGCTTGTGAAGCTATTTTGTTAGGAAGACCCCACCGTGTGGATGCTGCAACTTGTAACGGGAAACCAATGATAGTACTCGCAGGTATTGGTTTAGAACCAGAAACAATTGCACACAGCAGTCGTAGGATTAAAAAGCAGTTTGGAATGCTATCGTTTGTCTTGGCAGGTATAAAAGAACTTGGAGAGTTAAAAACTTTTGAAGCTTCGATTGAAACAGAAAATGAAACAATGAACTTGCAAGCAGTCGCTGTAACAATTGCCAATACAGCGGCGCCGACTTCTTTACTTGCACATGGCCCAGCACATGTAATTCCCGACGATGGACTACTTGATGTGACAATTTTTGCTCCTAGCAACCGTAAAAATGCTTTCTTCGGCGCCTATCATCTTTTGAGGTCGGGCTTTACAAATGATGCAACTCATCGAGATGACATACAGTATTTCAAAGCAAAGAATGTAAAAGTAGAAACGAAACCTTTACAAAAAGTTTCCTTAGATGGCGACCCTATAGAAGCAAATTCTGTTGAAATAAACTGCATTCCACATAGTCTTAATGTTTTATTACCAGCGCTGGATAATTTCACATTTAACTAAATATGAATGAACCAAATATTAGAAGAATTTGGGATAATCTTAATAACACCAAACTAATCCGGTATTTACTACTTTTTGCGCTGGGTTGGGCAATTATTCAAGTATTAGCTTACTTTGACACGGTACTTATTGTCTTTATATTTGCAGGAGTCTTAGCATTTTTACTAAGTTATCCAGTGAAGTGGGTTGAGCGTTTTTTACCTCATGGTGTGGCAGTAACAATTGTCTTTCTACTCAGTCTGCTACTTGTAGGAGGATTAATAGCCACACTTGGTTTTACAATATTCTCTCAAGCACAGCAATTATTTAATCAAGCTCCTCAATTCATCGAGTCAGCAATTTCTTTAATAGAACGATTACAAAATCTTTTAATCGGTTTAAACTTTCAAGTAGATTTTCAAGGTATTGAGGAGCAAATTAGGAATCAGGCACTAGTGTTTTTAGGTAATGGTTTCACCACAATTCAAGCTCTCTTTTCCAATTTTATTGATTTAATTTTAATTCTTGTTGTAGCATTCTTTATGCTTTTGGATGGTAAACGAGCATGGAATTTTATCTTAAAAATATTGCCAGAAAATTTTCGTAATAAATTTAATCACGCGATTAAGAAAAACTTTTTAGGTTTCTTTTGGGGTAGATTAATATTATCTCTATTCTTTGGAGTTTCTGTATTTATTGTATTTACTATTTTACAATTACCTTATGCTTTAGTTTTAGCTGCAATTGCAGGTGTATTTGATTTAATACCTGGAATTGGCGCCACTATCGGCATAGGTCTTGTTTGCTTGATTATTTTACCTCAAGGAATTTGGCAAGCTGTAAAAGTACTAGTTGGCTGTGTTTTACTACAACAGGTAGAAGAAAACTTACTAATGCCAAGAATTATGCAAGGTTCAATTAACATGAATCCAGTTTTTATGTTTTTTGCATTATTAGTAGGCGCCCAAGTTGCAGGTTTAGTAGGTGTATTTTTATCAATTCCTATTGCAGGAGTACTAATTAACTTGTTTGAAATTGAAGAAATGCAAGGAAAACATTAACCCTACACCCCAAAATATGTCTAATATCATATAATTTACCAATACTTTTGAATGTAGACCACTTTATTGTTGCCCCACAGATTTTCTCAGTTTCCTAAAATCATCATCTCTGCCAAAAAGCATACTCCTTAAGTTAGAAAACAGAAGCAAGCTTTGGTCACTTTTTAATCATATTTTTCTTTTATTATCTTATATGTATATAAACCAAATATCCGCGTGAATTTAGGGAGATTGCCGTGACTCAAAATTTTTCCGCTTCACGCTTGCAAAATACTCCCCGACAAGAAATACGGGAGCTAGTTCGAGCGCAATTAGAAACATTACTTAGAAGGCAGAATTATGAAGGCGCCAAAGCTTTATTAGTTCCTGTGCAGTCTGTAGATATTGCCGAAGCGATTGAAGATTTGCCTGAAGCTATGCAGGCTATTGCTTTTCGCTTGCTTTCAAAGGAAGAAGCTATTGAAGTTTACGAATACCTTCCTCCTAACCTTCAGCAAGCAATACTAGCTGATTTTCATCGGCAGGATGTGTTAGATATCGTTGAAAACATGTCACCCGATGACCGCGCGCGACTGTTTGATGAATTACCAGCCAAGGTAGTCCGGAGACTTTTGCGAGAGCTTAGTTCTACAGAACGTGATGCAACAAACCTGCTTTTGGGTTATAAACCTGATACTGCAGGACGCATCATGACTCCAGAGTACATATCGCTTAAAGAAAATTTTACAGCAACCCAGGCTTTAGAGCGAATTCGCCACAATGCTAGTGGTAGTGAAACAATTTATTATCTTTACATTACCGATGATGCTCGTCGTTTAACGGGTGTTTTATCATTACGAGAACTAGTATTGGCGCCTCTAGAAGAAACAATCGACAATATCATGACCCGTGATTTTGTGTTTGTTCATACTGATACTGACCAAGAAGAAGTAGCCCATACTATTAAGCGCTATGACTTATTAGCATTACCTGTAGTAGATTCCGAACAGAGATTAGTAGGAATTATTACCGTAGATGATGCGATTGATGTTATTGAACGAGAAGCCACTGAGGATATTTATACATTAGGTGGCTTAGAATCTGGGGACGATGATTATTTTCAAACTAATTTATTTACTGTTGCTCGTAGGCGGGTAGTATGGTTGCTTGTGCTTTTGTTGACAAATACCGCGACTAGTGCAGTAATTCGTAGTCAGGAAGATGTTTTAGAGCAAGTAGTCGCTTTGACCGCCTTTATTCCTTTATTGATTGATACAGGTGGAAATGTAGGAGCGCAATCTTCTACTGTAGTCATTAGAGGTTTGAACACTAAAGAAGTTGAAGTAAGTAAAGCGACGAATATAATGCGACGTGAGCTAATTGCTGGAGCTATGCTAGGAGCTATGCTAGGTTTGGTCGTGACTATATGGGCTTATTTTATTCAAGGAAATCTTGCTGTAGCAATGGCTGTAGGTATTAGTTTATGTGCTATATCGTTAATAGCTTCATTGGCAGGTTCGGCTTTGCCATTTTTATTTCGCTCTTTAGGATTAGACCCAGCATTAATGTCTGCTCCATTTATTACGACTGCAGTTGATGTACTAGGCGTCTTAATTTATTTAAATGTTGCTCGATGGATTTTAAGATTATAATATTTAGTTTAGTTTAATCCCCCCAACCCCCCTTAATAAGGGGGGCTTATAAATCCTGCTTTTTATTCTTGATTAGAGGGCAAAAACCCTCTTATTCCCCCCTTAATAAGGGGGGCTAGGGGGGATTTTCAACCTATAAAACCACTCACATTTCCTTTTCGTTCGTCAATAATTTCCACTACTGCATCATTATTAACAGCAGTCTTATCTACATATGTTTGAGTGTTTCGATTCATATGTGTAGAACCGATACCAGTATCACGGCGCCCATTAGATATGTCGTATACGTTCCAACCACGAATTCCACTACTTTGCAAAATTGAACTAGCACGGTCTATTTCATTTTTAGAACCTTCTAGCATTACCAAGTAATCACCACGAGATACTTGTTCAGAGTAAAGTTGAGCATCTTCTTCTGGAATGCCGGCGCCTGTTAAAGCCCCAACTAAAGCACCACCAGCAGCACCAATACCAGCACCAGCGAGAGTTGTAGCAATTGTACCTGCTGCCAGAAATGGTCCAACACCAGGAATAAGTAGAGCTTCTAACCCTACAAGTAAACCACCGATACCACCTAAAACGGTACCTGTCACCGCGCCAATACCAGCACCTTCTTGGGCTTCATTGTCACCACGGTCTGTCATTGAGGCGTCACTAATACTTTCGCTACGGTTAGAATCTTTAGTTAGTACAGAAACTCTATCCATTGCGAAACCCGAATTTCTAAGCTGAACTAGAGCTTTTTCAGCTTCTCGTCTGCTCGAAAATGTTCCAATTGCTCGAAAATTTGATTGCATTGCCATGTTTCCCCCTTAAATACATTAGGTTATTGAAATAGCGGTTTATTTTTTCAAATTATCGCCGTCTCACAGTTCCATCAGGCATAATCGTATCTTCAAAATCTGCTCCTTGTAAATTTGCTCCACTAATATTGGCGCCAGTCAAATTTGTATCTTCCAAATCTGCTCTTTGCATATTAGCTTGCTGTAGATTAGCTGACTGTAGATTTGCCTTTTCTAAATTGGCATTAATCAAATTAGCTCTTTGCAAATTAGCTCCCTGTAAATTGGCTTTTTCCAAATCTGCCTGCTGAAGGTTTGCTTGGCTTAAATTAGCACCTTGTAAATTGGCATCTTCTAAATCAGCATTTTGCAAATTTGCTCCCGCTAAGTTACATCTGGGACATTGTTTAGTTTGTAACAACTGTGAAACTTGATTTGATACCCCTTGGTTTGGTGCCTGTGCAACAGAAGGATTTACTGGTTGAACTGGTTGTTGAACAACAGGAGGATTTACAGATTGAGGTGCTTGTTGAACGACAGGAGCAGCAGCTTGTGGTTGCTCTTCTATTGCTTGGGGAGGTTGCGCCTAGGGTGTTGACTTTGAGGGTTTTTGGGCAATTTTTACTCACGCATAATGCGTGTTTCATAACAAAGCGCTCTAAAA
>NZ_RSCL01000008.1:286527-410192 GCF_003991905.1 Dulcicalothrix desertica PCC 7102
TTGCGCCGTATTACAAGCAGCACTAAATACTAACAATGCTGCGCTTGATGACCAAAAAAAGAATTTTCTAGAAATTGACTTGTGCATTTATTTACTCCATAATTTAAGGTTTAGGTTTGCCTCTGCCAGAACTGCCAGCCCAAGGTGGTTATCCTTCCGGTGAACGAATTTCTATTACAGAACCATTAGAACGTCTGATATTGAAAGCATTAAATTCTTGACCAGATTTACTTAACTCTCCCTTGACAGAAATTTGCTCACCTTTGCTAAGATTGATTTGGCGCCAGTGAGGCGGACCCGCATCAACAATTATTTGCCCTGTGCCATCGTTAAGCGTAAACTTGTTACCAACTATGCTTTGCACGCGACCAGATATTGCCATATTCCTAGGACGTTGCAAATCAGCAATTCTAATTGTTTGTAATTGGGCAGAAGGTAAGAAGCCTTATTACACACGCTTTTTAGCTTTCTCTAACTGGATAGTTATTTTAGCCATGCTGCACTAGTTGCGGTAATAGCCAAAGCCAAAAAAAAATTTTGCTTCATTTCTCAGCCTTTTTCCAAAATTTAATTATCAATTATTTTCATTTTTGGCGATAAATATGACTGAAATGTGATTAACAAAAAAATATCATTCACCTACTTCTCCCAAACTGTAAATTAGTAGGCGCCACAGGTTCAATATCAGAATCAAATCCACCAACTTGCAAAGTCCGCAGCACCCATACCATTGCTCCTTGCTCAATAAAAATTTTGGCAACAGTATCGCTAGTAAGACGAGGTAATATAGTTCTGAAGCTTCCAATTGCTCTAACTAAATGTTTGAGAGGACGCTCTTCTAAACTCACTCCAAATGTGTATTCATGATTTTCCCAATCGGGGCGAAGATTATTAAATGGAAGTAGTTTACGTTTGAGATGATAATTAAGCTGAACTAATTGCTCGAACCGTTCAGTCTGTTCAGGGAAATTTCTTAACCAGTTTTGCAAAGTGGCAGGATTAGATTTAATATTTGTTTCCAACTGCTGAACACTTCCATAAAATGCCTGGTTAGCATCCTGAACACAGTTATTTGCAGGAGTAACGTAAGTACCACCCGTTCCATTACCAATACGGTAACGCGCGCTCATAGCTTCTAGATGTCGCATCAAGTTTAATAAAACTGAGCGCTGACCCTCACTGACTTCATATTCTTGTGTGAAAGCATCAAGTTTTATTAATAAATCTACTACAGGGCGAGTGCCTAACCACCCAAATTGACGGTCGCCCATAAAACGTGACCAGTGAATAGCTCCAGAAATAATACCTTCGTGATTGTGAGTGTATACCTGATAATACTTGATATCAAACCTTAATTCATCACAAAGCGGTTCCCACACAACTTGAGCAATGCCATAGGCAAAATGTCCAAAATAAAGCGGACCTTTAGTAGCTTTTTCTTGCTTTTTACCACCAATCCCACCGTAAACATGAATCACCAAAGCATAATCGTGATTGCGCCAAGCATCAACGGATTGATTTTGTTGTTGAGGCACCAGTAAAGTAGATGATATGTGTCCCTTTTGAGCTTTTATATCTGCCCAAGATTGGTGTTTTAAATAGTGGAGTGCAGGTTTTTCCCCGTGAATTACTTGATTTGGTTCAACACGTAGTAAAGCGCGCGGAGCGATTGCTTGTACTACAAATATCCCATTAATATCATTGGCGCCATAGATATACCAACCTGTTTCATTAAGAGGAGAATTTTCAAGGCAATTGGTGGTAGAGGGATGAATACCTTGCTGATTTGCAATTACATGAGGTAGTTTTATTGTTTCCGAAATACCATCAAACTGACGTGAAGTGCGATTAAAGTGAACTACCCGAAATTCTTCTGGTGGATTGTTATGAGTATCTAAGGGATGCAAAAATTTAACTAAACCATAAAACCGTCCAGTAATTTGAGTAGGTTCTTGGGAAATATACAGATTTGTACGGTATTCATTTTGACTATCTGTTTCTTCAACTACCACAGGTTCAGGTAACATGACAATTACATCATCGTGAGGTCTTGCCCCCGCTAATGATTCTAAGGGATTTAAGGAGCGCCAATGATTTATTCGCTCAGGATGTACTCGTCCTTGTTTACTACTGTACTCTGCATCAGCATTAAAATGAACATCTTTACTAATTGCACGAACATAAGCTTGAACATCTGAGTCATTGCTCCACCTTAAGTTTACAATCTGTCCAACGAGGCGCCGATACGCAGAATCAGCGTGGTAAACTTCAAATAATGCACCTTGAACATTAGGGCGTTCTTCAGATGACGGCAAAATTAATCGCCCCATCCAGACTGCAATTGGTCGATATAACTCAGACGAAACGACTTGATTAATTGGGTAATTGCTTGGTTGGTTAAATGCGGCTTGCTGATAGCGCTCGTAATCACTAATTTTTTGTTTTTGAGTTAGTTTCATAGGTAATGTACCGCTGATAATTTTTATTACCCAGTCAATCGTTTGCTGCAAAAAACTCCGACCATCGGGTAAAAACTCATTTGGGTCCATTAATCCACCAGGCAACTGATGACCTACCGCACCAAGTGAAATAAAACTAATTTTACCTTTACGCTTGGCACGATTCCAGTAAGATAAAAAGAACATTGGCCATCGCCCTGGAAACATAGATGAACCTATGCGCTCAACGGTGTCTTTATCCCCTACTAAATGATACAAATGAGTCAAATGCATAACATTAACATTGGCACTCATAACTCCCGCTAAAGATATAAGTTCGATTGGTGCATTAAGAGCTTGCCTGAGAAAAGGAGCTGCTCCTGCTCCCATTTGTCCACCACCGCTAAAACCAATTAATGTAATAGGGACACCGCTATTAGGTTGATAACCTTTCTCTAATATACTTTTGTAAATTACTTTGGCAATGCCAAAATTATAAATTTGTCCATAGCGTTGATCCGCAGAAACAGCGACAACTAATACATTACGAAGGTTAACAAAAAAACCTAATATACTAGCAGGATTTTTTACTTGCAACCGATTCGCCCAACGCCAGAAAATAGCTAGAGGACGATTACCAGTCAACGGTTTATTGCGAACTGAGTAAGGCATTATACCGTCAATTAGCAAAACATCTTGTGGTAGTGCAAGTGCTAACTTCTCAAGAAACTCTTGAATATCTGGCAAATACTCAAAGGTTGATTGACCAACGCCATCGAGATAAACAATATATCTGGAAATTTTTTGAGGAGTAGGAGTAACTTTTACATCTGACTTCCAATTCTCTTTGCTATCATTAATTTCATCAGAGTACCAACCAGCCCACCACCCCAAAGCTTCTAACGGCGCCAGTAGTGCAGCAACTATAATACCTATAAAGCCAATCCAAAACAAATCAAATACTAACTTTGGTATACTAGCCAAATCAGCAGACCAACCAAACCACCAACTTTGTACGGGAGACAAAATCAGCATTACCACAAATGTAATACAACCTAGCGTGAAAAGACCAATTATTTGCTGTTGGTGTCGTGACCGAGAAGACTTTTCTTGTTTTTCTCTAGATGAACTAGAAGCCGAATTACCCCAAGAGAGTAATCTTTGTTGCATCATTGCAAACACAGCTTGAGGGCGCCTGACAAGTTGAACTCCAGCAACTTGATTTACTAACCAATTTCCACACTCTGCTAATGGTTGTCCAATAGTATTTTGTAATATCTGTAAAGTAAACCACCCAAATCCGACTGCTGCAAATGCCTGCCACGTACTAGTGTCAAGTACAACAGACAAACCAACCACCATTGCAAGTAAACTCCACAAAGAAAGTAGTGTTAAAATAGGCACTCCTAAATAAGGAATTGCACCTAAAAAGCTAAACATTAATGGTGCATAGCTAAACCCTAAAATCTTAGCAATGGTTCTAAAAGGAGCATGATTAATAAATGGGCTAAAACTAATGACACTAGTGCTGCAAACGAGAAAAAAGTAACCCATCGCAAATAAAACAGCACCAACAATTAAGCAAAGAATAAACCGTAGGGGCTTGACGCGGTTCACAAATAAAACAATACTTTGTGCGACTTCTTGAGATAAACCTGCTGCTAAAACTATTATTAGCGCAATAGTTGCATCAACCCTTTGAGCATAAATTTGCTCAAACGCTCGAGGTTTAAGGGCAAGGACTGCTCCTAATAGTTCCCAAAATCGATTGAACTCTGCTTCGGTCATAATTCATAATAAATAGTTTGCAGTCTCAGAAAAATAAATCTGATTTTTTATAAAAAAATTGAACTTACTAATATTTTTTTAATAACTAATATCCTAACAATATAAAATTTTTTGACATCTACCCAAGTATATATTTAAATGTATTGCTTTTGTGCTATTTTACAACAATTAATTATTTTTTAGTAAATAACTATATTGTCACTTTCTACTCATATTTATCTTCAATACTAAGAATAAGCGTTTTCATTTAACATCCCTCACTTAAAGTTGTAGTTTATCAAATACGAGTTATTGGTAGACTACATTTCCTAAAAATTTTTCAAAATGTACGCTTCATTCATCTAACTAACGAATCAGTATCTGTTATGATTAATCGTCTTCTCACACAAACCTTGTCTGTACTTGGCATTACCTCTACTATTGTTGCTTCCAGCATGTTACAAGCAAATGCTCAAGAGGTTCAAAAAGTAAGTAATGTAAACTCAAGCACAAAAGCCGCTGATTTACTCGTTCAGACAACCTATCCTCAAGCTCCAACTCAACAACAAACTCCTTATCAAACGCCAACTCAAACTCAGCAACAAACTCCTTATCAAACACCTACTCAAACTCCAACCGAAATTCAGCAGCAAACTCCAACTCAAGCTCCATTCGTTTCTCCCGGAAGAGCAACTCGTGGAGGCTCTAGTTACATAGGAGTTGGTGGTAATCTCGGTATTGCAGGTGAAACAACATTGAGCGAAGGGTCTTTCGCTGTTATCAGTAAAATTGGATTGACCAATAGTTTGTCAGTGCGTCCTGCTGCTTTAATTGGCGACAATGCTACTTTTCTTGTTCCCATAACTCTAGACTTTCCAATTGAAACAATAACAAACACTGGACAAACCCAAATCAGCGCTTCTCCTTATGTAGGCGCCGGAGTGTCAGTATCAACAGCGGATGACAGCAACGTTGGTTTTCTGATTTCTGGTGGTTTAGATGTACCAGTTGCAGAACAATTAACAGCCAATGCGGCTTTAAATGTAAGTTTTTTAGATGACACCAATGTTGGCTTACTATTGGGTGTAGGCTATAACTTCTAATCTATATAGTGACTGCTATATGAGCGACAGCAACGTAGCAGTCACTTTTAAATCACATTTAATTTTCATACTAAGCGTATAAAATAACGAGTCAAGTTAAATATGTTAATAGTTAACTTTTTTTTGACTTGGGTAATTGCGGCGGCATCGCTTTTGATAACAGCCTATATTGTACCAGGATTTAAATTTGATAGCTTTGGTACTGCTGCTATTGCCGCATTAATTTTAGGCTTAGTAAATGCATTTGTTCGACCAATTGTATTTATTTTTACATTGCCTATAACTATTGTGACTCTAGGTCTTTTCTTATTTGTTATCAACGCATTTATGCTCTGGTTTGTAGGAGTTTTGACACCTGGCTTTATAGTTAATGGTTTTATTCCTGCGCTATTAGCTTCGATTGTACTGACAATTGTTTCTACAGTTTTAGGACTATTTGTAAGAAATGTGACTTAAATGATTATTCAAACCCACTGACGAAAGCTATGCAAACCGGACAAAAGCGCTCAGGTAATCGACGAATATTAAATAAAAAGCCGTTATTATGTTTTGGTGGTGGTATCCTTTCTCTATTTGTTATTGGTTTTGGCTTTCTTTATTTACGAGGATTTTTTCGTCAAGAGCCAGAATACAAAATTACAAATATTCCTAACTTACAAGACAACCGCTTTCCACTGTTAGTAGTTAGTTTATCTAATGCTTTAGCTACAAGCGGTCGTTTTACTAATTTCTGGATAGGTGCTGATGCAATTTATAAAGCGAGACTCGATGCAATTCGCAATGCTCGAAATTCAATTCGCTTTGAAACATATTATATGACACCTGGACGCCGTGCTAACAAGTTTGCAGCAGCTTTGATTGAACGTGCTAAAGCCGGAATAAAAGTACAACTTTTGATAGATGACTTTGGTACAGATTCTATTTCTGATGACTATTGGCAAAGGTTACGTCAAGCAGGTGCAGAGGTGCGCTTCTTTCGTAGCTTTGATGTTCGGGCGCCTTTAGAATATAATTCTCGAACTCATCGAAAATTATTATTAATTGATGGTCAACAAGCTTTGATAGGAGGTGCAGGAGTTTCTGATGAATGGGATGGCAACCCGGAAATAGGTGATACTGCTCCTTGGTTGGATTTTGAAGTGAGTTATGAAGGAGAAATTGCCAGTGTTTTGAAGGGCAATTTTCTTCAAAATTGGGCTTATACAGGTGGGACAGTAGATTTAGCAGAGGGTACATTTCGCTCACAACCAGAAGCCGAGAATAAATTTTATATAACTAATGATACTTCTACATTAAGTGAATCTACAATGCGAATGCTATTTCAAATCAGCTTTTTGGCTGCTAGAAAGCGAATTTGGATTGGTAGTCCTTATTTTGTCCCTGATGCAAATACACGTAATGTATTGATTCAAGCCAAAAATAAAGGTATTGATGTACGTGTGTTAACGATGGGAAGAAAAAATGATAAACCGATTGTTCATTTTGCTTCCCGTGAATTGTATGGTGAACTGTTAAAAGCTGGAATACAAATTTGTGAATATCAGCCTAGCATGATGCACGCCAAAGTAACCTTAATAGATAATAGCTGGGTAAGTGCAGGAAGCGCAAACTTTGACCCGCGCAGCTATCACCACAACGACGAGTTAAATGTTTCTACTAGTAATCCACAGCTAGTTAACAAAATAGAGAATTTTTTTGTAAAGTCTTTGGCATCGAGTCGGTGTTTTAGCTACTCTGAATGGGAAAATCGCGCATTTATAGAAAAAATGCAAGGTCAATTGGGATTGATTGTTAAACCTTTATTATAATCCTTTATATAACCATGACTACCATTATTAATCATCAAAATTGGATAGAAGAATGCTGGAATCTTCTTGATAAATCCATCATTTATTACCAGGAAAAACCTGTAGGTAACAAAGCTGCTCAAGACCCAACTCTAAAAGCGCTCAATTATGACCAGTGCTTTATTCGTGATTTTGTGCCGTCAGCATTATTATTTTTGATGCATGGTAAAACAGATATTGTGCGTAACTTTTTGGATATTACCTTGAAGTTGCAAAGTCATGAAAAAGAAATGGATTGCTTTCAACCTGGTCCGGGTTTAATGCCTGCCAGTTTTAAGGTAGTATTTAATGGAGAAGAATTTTTAAGCGCTGATTTTGGAGAACACGCGATTGGTCGTGTCCCTCCTGTTGATTCTTGCTTATGGTGGATTCTTTTATTAAGAGCATATTGTAAAGCAACAGGTGATTTGAGCTTTGCCCATCAACCAAAATATCAAGAAGGAATAAAGCTAATTCTCGATTTATGTTTGGCACATCGGTTTGCAATGTATCCTACACTGTTAGTTCCTGATGGCGCCTTTATGATTGACCGTCGTATGGGAGTATCGGGACATCCTTTAGAAATTCAAGTATTATTTTATACGGCTTTACGTGCAGCGCGTGAGTTAATTTTACAGAATGAAGATAAACATTATCACCGTATTGAACAGCGATTAAGTACATTAAGTTATCACGTCCGTGAGTATTACTGGATAGATTTGCAACGTTTAAATGAAATTTACCGCTATGAAAGTGAAGAGTTTGGTAAAGAAGTTGCAAATAAATTTAATATTTACGCAGAATCTATTCCCGATTGGTTAACTGAGTGGTTGCCAGAAAATGGAGGATACTTAGCAGGTAATCTTGGACCCGGATTAATGGATTTTCGCTTCTTTGCTTTGGGTAATTTAATGGCTATCTTGACTTCTTTAGCTAGCAAAGAAGAAGCTAATAGTATTATGAATCTATTTGAGCAACGCTGGCATAATTTAATTGGTTTTATGCCTGTAAAAATTTGCTTCCCTGCTTTAGAAGGTTTAGAGTGGCGAATTGTCACAGGATGTGACCATAAAAATACTCCTTGGTCTTACCATAATGGAGGTAACTGGCCAGTTTTACTTTGGCTTTTTGTTGCAGCAGCACAAAAAACAGGTCGAGTAGACCTAGCTGAACGAGCAATAAAAATTGCTGAAAATCGTTTAATAATCGATAAATTTCCTGAATATTACGACGGTAGAAATGGTCGCTTGATAGGAAAAGAATCTAGAACTTTTCAAACTTGGACAATAGCTGGGTTACTAGCGGCGAAAGAATTTATGGATAATCCTCACAACTTAAAGTTAATTAGTTTTGACGATATTGCTACAAGTCCTGGTTGTAGTATTTAATTTACAGCAATTTTATAAACCATGTAGAGACTAAACATGTTTAGTCTCTACTGATCCGTTACATCCGTAATTATCATATATTTAAAGAATATTAGTTTTGCGTTAACATTTGTACTGCTATGTCGTACTGATGTTCTACATCCTTACAGTCCTCCTTGCAAGAAAGTGCTTCACTGCTACCTTGTAAAATCATATCAGCATGGCGCCGTAGTGCTTCTTTTTGTTCGGGGTGATGCGTAAAATTGGCGATACAAGCTATAGCTTCTAACAAGCGAATCGTTACTGCAACATCTGAAGTACTATATTGACGAATTTGGTTGAAAGCTGCATCTGTTAGTCCTGCAAATGTTACTGGTTCAGCAATTACACGCAAATTGTTGTTTTTATCGTAGCGGTAAGAAGAAGGAATATCTCTTTGAGCAAAATTAGAAAGTCCAGCACTGAGTCTGTCGATACAGCGAATTGCAGTAAATGGGTCGTTTATACCAGGAGAAATAGCACGAAGCGCAATTTCAACTAGCTGATTAACAGGGAATTCTACATCTTGCTGTTCGGTACGTTCTTTACCAAAAAGAAACGCATCGTTAATTTTTTCTGTTAATTTATGATTTGCACGTTCCCCAGGAAAAATTTTAACCAAACTGGCGCCTTCAACAACAAACTTTCCCGGTCGAGTTAAAATTTTTAAAATTATATTATACTGACAAGCAATCTTTATTAATTCCTCGTCATCTATTCCCTGCACATAACCATTTCTAGTAGCTTTGATTGGGTAAGCTTCTTCTTCAAAGTTTGCTGGTATTTCTATAATAAATTGATTATCGGCTATACTATGTCCAATTCTTTGGGGAAACAATCGCTCAATTGCATGGTGTAATTCATCACTAGCACTTTTGATAACGTGTGATGCTTGAATAATAGTTGATGCGTGATCAATAAAGTAAATCAGTACGCAAATACAGATAAACGCTAGTATCATACCAACTGTTACCGAAAGTGGCGGCACAAAGATATTGTAGCCCTCTGCGCGGATAGTTCGCAGTACAAGCAAACAGTAAACAAAGGTAGAAATAAACGTGCCTAACACTAGCTGATTACCTGTATCCTGCATAAAATTACGCAGCAGTCGCGGACCAAAATTAGAAGCGGCAAGTTGAAGAGCAACGATTGTAATTGAAAAGGCTGTACCAGTAACAGTCATTATGGAACCAGCAACGGTTGAAAGTAAGGCTCTAGCTCCATCTGGCCCACCAGAATAAATCCAGCCCCACTCCTTTATTACTCCATAATTACCAGCACGGTCTATCTTTAACATTGCCACTGCTAGACCAACAGATGCAATTGCCATAAGTGTGGGCACAAACCAGTAGCTTGAATGAAGCGTGTCCCAGAGTTTACTTAACTTAATGTTTTTCATAGGTTATTTATTACTATTAGATGAAATATCATTAAAGATTTGATTGCCATTTCTTTCGGAGCGCATTTGAGCCAATTTCCACAATGCGTCACTTAGTCTGCGAGGTTTTGGTACTTCACATGACCCTGCTGGCCAGCCTTCACGTTGACGACTTCTGTCTCCATCTGTCTCTTCGGTTTGGTCGTGAAACAAAATTTGCCTGGTCGGGTAAGGCAAGTCAATACCATTTTCTACATATACCTTTTGCAAAATTGCGGATATCACCTTGTCTCGCGAGACGAGATAATCTATACGTCGAGGAGGATTAATCCACCACCGCGCGCGAATGTTAATGCTACTTTCTGCGAGTTCTACCAGCAAAACATCAGGCGCCGGGTCTTTCAAAACATCGTCTACACTGTGAATTGCTTCTAACATAAGTTTCTTGGCTAGGTTAACATCATCTCCGTAGCCAATACCAATGTCGTACTCAATACGGCGATTATCAAAAGCTGTGTTTACCTGCACAGAATTTGTGAACAATTCTGAGTTGGGAATTACAATTCGGCGCCCATCATAAGTTTTAATCGTTGTTGCTCGTGTCTCGATATTTTCTACCGTTCCTTCAAAATTATTAAACACGATTTGGTCATTAATTTGGAATGGTTCTGTCAATAAAATCAAAATACCTGCAAGAAAGTTTTGAAGAATATCTCGAAACGCAAAGCCGAAAGCAACCCCGCTAATTCCTAACAATTGGACTAAATCACCTGCTCGCAGCGTGGGAATTACAATTGTCAGTGATATAAATAAGCCTACCAACACTGTAATTCCTTGCGCTAACCGTCCTAATACCATTCCTAAATTTCTAGCATGACGGCGGTTGCGAGTTAAACGTCTAACTACTTGTTTAATTGTTCTAGCAACATAGAAAAAAATAGCAAAGACAATTATTGCTAACACAATATTAGGCAGCAAGATAATAAAACCATTTATCATCGCCTCAACTTTGTCCCAAGCTGTAGATATTTCTGCCTTCATAATTTATTATTTATCAATTTTTAACAATATTAATTAATAATCGTTAGATTTGAATCTATCTAAGGGCATTTAGTTAATGCGACGTTAGGATAATTATTTTTAAAAAAGTGATATGCTTCCGTCACTATTGTTCTGGTGGGCATTGCCCACCTTACAAATACCTGTATCTATTTAGACGCTAGAGAATCTTCAACAACAATAACAGGAACACTGCTAGATTCAATGACAGCTTGCGAAACTGAACCAATAAGTACCTGCTCCCACGCTTGATGTCCTCGTTTCCCCATCACAATTTCTGATGCTTGATAATCAATTGCTGCTTGTACTATTTGTTCTGGCACAGACCCGGTTAACGTTACAAATTTATACCGAATATCTGAAAGTAATTGCTCAGTTGATAAGCGCAATTTTTCAACAGATTCGGCTTGTGCAACATTAATAACATGCAAGACAATTACTTCTGCATCGCTACGACGAGCTAAGGCAGCAGTTTTTGTTAACACTTGGGTAGAGATAGAAGAAGTATCAACCGCAGCTAACAATATTACGCGCGTAGAAACTGTTACTTTTGTTGGGTCAACTTCGCCACGTTGTAATAACTTGGGAGCAAAAGTAGGTATTGCCCAAGCCCCGAGCGGTGCAGTTACTAAAATTGAAAGCGCTGCAACTGCCAAAATTGTGTCTCCTCCCTCAATTCCACGAGCTAAAGGAATGGCGCCAATTGCCGCTTGTACTGTGGCTTTAGCTGAATTTCCTGGTAAGAGGAATAGCCTTTCTCGCCAATTCCAATTACTCCCCAAGGTTGACAAATACCAGCCTAACATTCGACCGATTAATGTACCAACAGCCAGAATCAAAAGTCCAGGTAATAAAATATTGCCTAATACCTTTAGTTCAATACTGGCGCCTAACAATACAAACAAAAATATTTCAGCAACAACCCATAAATTATCAAATCCTAATCGCAATCTTCGGGCTAAAGGTGCATCGAATTCAATCAGGAAAAATCCCATTGCCATGACGGCTAAATATCCAGAATAATAAGCCCAATATTGAGGTAAAACAACTAAAAATAAAGCTGTACAGGCAGCAATTAAAGTATCTTGTACAGCGTTTTGTGTCCACTTCTGTTGTGCCAAAAGCCATACAAGTAGACGCGCGACAAGGTAGCCTATCAAAAGCCCTAAAACAATCTCTCGCAACACTTGGATAGGTAGAAACTGCCATGTTGTTAACGTCAATCCCCCTGGAAGAGTAATATTTCGAGCATTACCTTGTGCTAAAAAATCTACCAATAAGCCAAATACTAAAAGCAGTAGTACATCAGAAAGAGCGCTTCCGGTTAAAATTGCATCGGGAATACCTTTAGTAACTCCCCACCCTAAACTCTTGAGTCTTAGCATTGCTGGGACAATCACTGCTGGAGATTCGGCGCCAATAATACAACCAAGCAGTAAACCTGTGAGAAAATCAAAGTGAAATAGCGGTATTGCGATGAGTGCAATTGCAATTGCTTCAGTTGTTGCTGGTAAAAATCCTAACCTGAGTGCAACTGTACCCTGTTGTTTGAGCTTTTCTCTGTCTAAACCCAGTCCCGCTTTCATCAAAATAATCATTACAGCAACTGTTCGCAAGTTCGAGGCAGTTGCGAGAATATCTGGATGGATGATATTAGCGACTTGAGGACCAAGCATTATACCAGCTAAAATCATACCAATTAGCCCAGGAGCGCTTAACCGTCGCGCTATCTGACCGACAAAAAAACCCGCTAATAAAATAAAAACTACACTTAGTAACATGACGTGACTCTCAAAATAATGGTTGTACACAAACTTGCTAACAAGAGAGTCAGGTAATGTTTACACATAGCCCTACCATCCTGCTACAAGTAGAGGAAAGTAGGAGCTATCAGCCTTTTATTATATATAACGGCGGTTAATGGCAAGCTCCATTGCCCAGATATTAATCTAATTAATTATTCTACATGTTCTACTGACTATATAAATCAATCGGCGCCAAAATTTATTCATTTAGATAATATTAATGTACTTATTAGTACCGAATACTTGGTAAAAATACTAAGTCAGTAATTTCACCTGTAATCAAACCCAATGCAGCAAAAAATGTTAAAATCCAAAACGTATCAGTTTTATCAAAGCCTCCTAAACGCATTTCTAATTCGGCTAAAAGTGTAGTCGAAAGTGGAATAAATATAAGAGTCCACAACATCGACCAAATTACTGCCAAGGCAATTGATATACTCGCAATAAAACTGATAAATAAAACAGCTAGCCAACCTTGAGAAGAAAAAGTTATTAAACTTTCTAGTATCGGATTAGTTTTACTTGCTATATATAAAACTACTAATGCTATAAAAATTCCTAGGAGCCAAACAATGTGATGAGCAGATAAATACCATCCTACAAGAGTGTAACCTAGACACATTAACAATAAAGACGACCAAGAAAATCGATTTAAAAATTCAACATTCATAACTCATTACCATAAAGTTTATAAGTATTAGATTAGCAGGCGCCTCTTGGCAGCTACTAATTCAATCGTGTTATC
The DNA here is from genome assembly GCF_003991905.1 of Dulcicalothrix desertica PCC 7102. Taxonomy (GTDB): domain Bacteria; phylum Cyanobacteriota; class Cyanobacteriia; order Cyanobacteriales; family Nostocaceae; genus Dulcicalothrix; species Dulcicalothrix desertica. The sequence continues at coordinate 300,055 of NZ_RSCL01000008.1, forward strand.
ATGATTACAAATAAATGTGAATATAATATGACTATTGTTCAGGTGGCACCCGCTCCTCCAATGGACGGATAATAGCACTTTTTCTATCAAGTTTCGCAATTAATTTTAATCCTACATCCGATGTTAAAAGCTCACCCTTGAAATTAACTATAACTGCACGTGACGTGATAATTTCTCTTTAATTAACTTAACTGCTTGAGTGACTCCATTTTCAGTTCTAATCTTTTCTCCTAATGCTTCAGATCGTTGGCGCATTTCTGAATCTGTGATTACTTCCCGAATTGACTGCGCTAACTTTTCTACTGTCAGTTGCTTTTGAGGAATTGGATGGGAACCCACACGTAATTCAAAAATACGTCTTCCCCAAAAGGGTTGGTCGCCAAAGAATGGACAAATAATTGTAGGTTTTCCAGCTTTTAACCCGGCGCCAGTTGTTCCTGCCCCTCCATGATGAACCACCGCAGCACACCGAGGAAAAAGCCAATCATGTGGTGCAGATTTTAGGATATAAACATTGTTTGCAATTTCTTCATACGATAAACCTCCCCACCCTGTTGCTAGAATTGCCCGCTGACCTGACTGTCGTACTGCTTCGAGGACAAGGCGCGTGGTTCGACGCGAATCTTGAGATGCCATACTACCAAAACCAATATAAATAGGGGCAGAACCTTGTTCTATAAATGCAACTAAATCAGAGGGAGGTTTCCAGTCAACATTAGAATCGAGAAACCAATATCCGGTGACGATTGAGGTCTCATCCCAATCGGGTGGAACTGGCACAACATGAGGACTGTAAGCATAAAGTTTGGGTACGGCTCGACCCTTTAAGGTCAATTCATCTCGAAATTTGGATAAGCCTAGTTTTTCTTGGCGCCAGTTATTAATCAAGCCACGATAACTTAATAGAGTAGCTTTTAAAAATATAGTATAGCTTAGTTTATTCAAAAATCCGCCACGGTTAGCACCACCAAACACAGGATTGAAAAAGGCTCGCGTTGGAGAATATACGGGCAGAGGCATGGCTAAAAATCCCGGTACATTTAGTTTCTCAGCAATGTGGTAGCCTGCCAGAGGCTTCGGATGGTAGATAACGGCATCAGGTTTGTATTGTTGAGCAACATCCCAAGCATCATCCATCATTTGATGGAGCATAGGCTTTATTTGCTTTAAACTGAATGATTTTTTACCTGCTAAAGCTGCTTTACCTGCATCGGTATCAATAAGTTGAGCAAAAGGCGCCCGTAATGCAGCAAAGTCTAACGCATGGCTGGTCACAAATGAAGAAAAGCCCGGATCAGTCGCTAGCATAACTTCAAAACCTGCCTGCTTCAATCCAATTCCCAGCGCAACATAGGGCTGAACATCTCCCCGCGAACCAGCAGTTAAGATTAAAATTCGCTTATTTATAAACAATTTAGGATTAATCATAGTTCAAACTATATTTTAGCTATTGTTCAGGTGGCGCCGGGTCTTCCAATGGACGAATAATAGCAGGAGCAGGCGTTGCTTCTGGTTGGAAAATAGCCTGTAACGCTTGTTGTAAAGTTTGAGTCATAACTATTCTATTTTCATAAGCAACAACAACTCTAACTAAAGTAGGTAAACTGTTTTGAGTTGCTTCTAAATAAATTGGCTCGACATAAAGCAAAGACTGCTCAATGGGAACTATTAACAAATTTCCTTGAATTGCTCTTGAACCTTGACGATTCCATAAAGAAATTTGCTGAGAAATTATTGGGTCTTGATTAATACGAGCTTCAATTTGTTCTGTTCCATAAACTAGGCGCTCTTTCGGAAATTCATATAAAAGTAACTTACCATAGTTTTCTCCATCTGCCCGTGCAGCTAACCAGGCAATTAAATTAGTTCTTCCGCGAGGATTATAAGGTATGAGTAATATAAATTCTTCAAACGGTACAGCAGGTAAACTAGTAATTAAAAAATAAGGTTCAACTTGACGAGGTTCGTTACCATAAATTTCGTTGGGAATTTGCCATTGGTCTTCCCGGTTATAAAATACTTGGGTGTCTGTCATGTGATAAGTCATTAACCGCTCAGATTGAATTTTAAAATAATCTACAGGGTAGCGAATATGCCTACGAAGATTTGTTGGCATTTGACTAAGCGGTTTAAACATACCTCCAAATATTTTCTGCCACGATGCAATTATTGGGTCTTTAGTATCAGCAACATAAAAGTTTACTGAACCATTATAAGCATCAATAACAACTTTAACCGAGTTGCGAATGTAGTTTATATCATCTACACTGGTATCAGAATAAGGATAGTGTTCGCTAGTGGTGTAAGCATCAACAACCCAGTAAAGATAATTTTGCTCAGAACTAAATCCTTGCTGATTATCAGGAACAGTATCAGCCGTTACTAAATATGGGTCACTGTCGTATCGTAAAAAGGGAGCAATCGCTCGAATTCGTTCATTTATATTACGGCGAAATAAAACTTCTGTTTGGGGTAAAAATTCTCGTGTTAGTAGTATTCGCCAATCTTTAAAATAAATTGCAAATAGTAATTTTTTCCAGGGTGAACTAATATTTATTCCACCTTTTCCGCTGTAAACGTTGTACACGTTTTCGCTTCCACTTGGATAATCAAATTCTTTTACGCGCGTTCCAGTCATTACATAAGTGTTAGTAATTTCACCGAAATATATACGGGGTTGCCCAATTGGGATACTAGCGCGAATTGACTCACTGGAAGTAGAAAGCGCATTACCTTCACCACCAATGTCTTTGATAAAATACTCTGGAAGCCCACCTGCACCTACTACATTTACTGGACTCAATGTAAATCCATAACCATGAGTATAAATTAAATGACGGTTAATCCAGGTTTGAGCTTCTTGAGGTACGCCACTGTAATTTAATTCCCTTGCTGCAATTAATACCTGGCGCCGTTCTGTTGTCTCGTTAGTGTTTAATTCAGATGCTGGGGGTTTTTGTGGAGCAGCAGGTCTACGAGTCGTTACGTCTGTTTGCAAAGTGTAGCGGTCGATATCAGCATCGGGAAATTGATAGTAAGGTCGAATTTGTTGTAATTCGCGGTTGGTTTGTAATAGTGGTCGCTCGTCCCACAAACGAATATTACGAATGGTTAAATCATTTGCGGCAATATCAGCTTCTGTTAATTTTCCTTGTGGGTTAAAAGTTGTTGCATTAATTGTATCTAAATTGAATGCTTGTCTAGTCAAAGCTATAGTACGCTGAATGTAAGGTTGCTCCCTTGCTAATTCGTTTGGTTGAACAATCAAATACTGCACTAGACTTGGTACCACAATACCACCAATACCCAGCACCGCAAAAATGCCTAACCCGTGAAACAGTAATCTACTAAAAGATGATTTATGGCGCCAGAAAATAGACCGCAGTATTAAATACACTGCAATTACTAATGCTAAGATACTCAAAACATTGTAGGCTGGTAATTGCACCGTCACATCTGTGTAACTGGCGCCGTAAGTTACTCCACGAGGAGAATATACTAGTTCGTAGCGACTTAACCAGTAGGCAAAGGCGACTACCAACATTACAAAGCCACCATTAATACATATATGGCGTCGTTGCTTTGACGAAAAGCCAGGAAAAAATCCTTGGCTAACGCTATTTCCTGATAATAGATAAGTTAAAGCGACTGCAATGAAGTTATATGTGAATAATCCAACTATCCACAGTCCTAACATTTCCCAAATAGGAATGTTAAATATGTAAAAGCTGATATCTTTATTAAATAAAGGCTCTGTACTGTTAAATGAAGTGCTATTAAAATATTGCAGTACTTTTCCCCAATTAGAGCTAAATATCATTCCCAGCACAATGCTTAATAAAATCGCAAACGCATTCAGTAAAAAGCGAGGATAAACTAAAAATGCGACTGCACTTGCTACAATTATAATAATAGACCAAATTTGAGCAGCTATTATTGTTCCTATTTGCAATATTTCTTCAAATCGAAAGCTAGTCGGAATTGTTGGGGTAATCAATACACGTTTAAAATCTATATTAAATTGTTGTGATATAGTTATTTGTCCATAAAAAAATAATAATATAGCTAGTAATAAGCTGAGTCCAATAACTATAGGTAGTAGCCACCTAAATCTTAAAGAATATTCACCTTTCTTTGTATCATTTGATAGAGTTGATGTCACTACCGAGTAGTTATTATTGACTACTTTATTGTAGTACTTAGTATTTTGGTAATTTTTCTTATGTGCATCATCTAATATTGGGGAAGGGTGTTTTTGTTTCTGGGCAATGGACAGATTTTTTAGCAAATACCACACACTAATGCCAGACACTACTACCCACAAAAGTGCCTTAGTTATCAATCTAAGCCAAAATACTGATAGATAACCGATTTCTTGAAACCAAAGTATTTCTGCTACTAGGCGAGAAGTCAATTCCAAAAGTAGCACAAAGCCAAGGATATATAGAAATATTTTTAGAAAGCGCTGACCCACAGTGATTTTTTCACAAAAAACTTGTAAAATTTATTGTACATCATATTGTATTTACAATCATATTTAACAAAACTTTAATTATTCTTATATTAAATTAATTTTTCTTAAAAAATCTTTCTTTAGGTAGATGAACTTTATAATTTAATACTAATCGATAGGATTTAGACGATTAGCTAAAATAGCTACCGGAATCATCAGCAAAACCGGAATAAAACAGATAAGCAACTGAATTAAATTTAAAGGAGCAGTTGCAAACAAGGTATTCATAACATCCCACTGGCTAAAGACTATTTGCAGGATAATTGAGGCAAAAATCCCCAGTGAAGAGAAAGACCTTCCCCACTGGCTGATAGTTAACAGATAAACTATTCTCACGAGAATTAGAGCTTGAATAGCCATCGTTCGAGCAACAGCCACATCTAAAAATGCACGATATGCCCATTCAAACATCCCAAAAACCACAATCCAGTTAAGTGCAGAGACTAGCAAAAGGCGCCATAGTAATTTTTTTGACAGCAAAGCTTCGCTCCAATTGCGTAGAGGCTGTTTCATTAAATCGTTAGATTTTGGTTCAAATGCTAATGAAACTGTCATGATAACGTTAACTATGCTTAACCAGAGAATTTGTATCGGTAAGATAGGCAATTGCAAACTCACTAGTACAGCAATAAAAACCGTCATTGACTCGCTACTACAAACAGGTAATATAAAGGCTATAGCTTTGTGCAAGTTCTGATAAATGCTTCGTCCTTCTTCAACAGCAGTTGTAATCGAAGCAAAGTTATCATCCATTAACAATATATCAGCAGCTTCTTTAGCAACGTCTGTCCCTGCCTTGCCCATTGCAATAGCAATATCTGCCAGTTTTAATGCCAGAGCATCATTCACCGAATTTCCAGTCACCGCTACAATTTTACCTTTAGCTTGTAATGCCTTAACAAGATGCAATTTTTGCTCAGGTGCAATTCTAGCAAACACTACCCCAGTTTCTGCTGCTGCTTCTAATTTTGCATCATTCATAACTGCAACTTCTTGCCCCTTGAATGCAGTTATTTCACCATTTTGACCTAACCCTAATTTATAGCCAACTGCAACTGCTGTAATAATATCCTCTCCGGTAATCATCTGGACTCTTATTGCCGCAGAATGACAAAATTTAATTGCAGCGAATACTTCTTGTTTAGGCACATCAATCATTCCTTGTAATCCCAGAAAAATTAAACCAGAAGTGATACTATCATGAGTTATAAAATTACAGTCACTGTCTACAATTTTTTTCGCAAAAGCAAGTACTCTAAATCCCTGCTTTGCCATCATCTCTGCTTCTTGTTCAATAAATGTACTGTTTAGGGGAACAAGATTTCCATTTTTATCCAACGTTTGCTTGCTACGACTCAGAATTGCCTCGACTGAGCCTTTAATATAGATTGTCTTATTAATTTTGTTATGATTACTTTGTAAGTTGCCCATTCCATGCAAAGTTGCCATGTATTGATACTTTGCTTCAAAAGGAATGATGTTTAGTCTAGGCATAGCTTCTCTTTGCTTTGACTGACTTAACCCAGCCTTACGGGCAGAAACCACCAAAGCACCTTCTGTTGAGTCTCCCACTACAACCCATTGATTTCCTTTAGGTTCTAGATGAGAGTCATTACATAATAAGCCTGCAACTAGGCATTCTCTTAAAGCAATGTGTGACTCATATTTGTTATCACTGCTGTTAGTTGTTACATCTGTGCCATTAGAATCAAAAATTGTTGTACGTAAATCTGTATTATTATATAGAAAACGCCCACCTAAATGTACTGGCTGCAAGTTACCTGACTGCCAAATTGTTCCTTTAAGATTATAACCAATTCCACCAACGGTATACTGCTGTTCACCAGCATAAATATACTTTACAGTCATTTGATTTTCTGTTAATGTGCCTGTTTTATCTGAACATATGACTGTGGCGTTTATGAGTGAATCTATTGCTGGCAGTTTACGAATAATTATATGGCGCCGTGCCATTCGTTCTATTCCAATCGCGAAAATAATAGTGATAACCACAGGTAAACTATAAGGAATAGCACTCACAGAAGCCGCGACCGCCGCATTAAACATTTCACCCCAAGGTCTTCCTAATCCAATTCCAAATACAAATGTAAAACTAGCTAATGATAAAATAATATAAGTTAAAATCTGAGTAAATTTGTTTAACTTACGAGTTAAAGGTGTGTCCAAACTAGGACGCGCAGAAATTGATTCAGAAATTAGCCCTAGCTGAGTATTATTACCAATATCTATAACAATACCGCTACCTTCCCCAAATGTGACAAAACTTCCAGCGTAAACTATATTAGTTCGCTGTGACAGAGAAGTATTTTCGTTTACATCTAATAATTTTACATTTTTACTAACTGGTAAAGATTCTTTAGTTAAAGCAAATTGGTCAACTTGTAAGTTGTTTGCACTTATTAAGCGTAAATCAGCTGGAACTTTATTACCAGATGCCAATAATACCAAGTCTCCTGGTGTTAATTCCTTAGCTGGAATGCAACACTTTTTACCGTCACGCACTACTACTGCTTTTATAGTTAAAGCTTGATCTAAAATTGATATTGTTTTTTCTGCTTTTAATTCTCGAACGTAACTAACAATTACGTTGATAACTATTACACCCAAAATAACCGCTGTATTTGCCCAATAGCCTAGTACAATATTAATAAATCCTGCAATTAATAATATATATAGAAACGGTTGCTTAGATTGTATAAGTAACCGTAGCCAAAGACTTGTAGGAGGCTTTGCTGTTAATTCATTAATTCCATACAATGCCTGTCTGGAGCTAATTTCTGTAGATTCTAATCCTTGTTGTAAATTTGTTTGCAATAAAGATGCAACTTCTTCCAATTCAATGTGATGCCATTTAGTATCAGTAAGTGGGTGCATACCAGTTACAGGCTTCTCTATATTAATTGTTGCCATGTTACTCTTATAGATAATAGAATTAACAATATATATACTTCAAACTCAGGTAAGCTATAGAGCTATAGTTCCCAAAAAAATATGGAAAATCGATTCTTGACTCAAGCCAAGAATTGATTCTTGGTGTTAGAAGAGTTATGAACTATAGTTTTATCAGTTATATATTAATGCCGCAAAGTAAATAAACTTGGTAAAAATCGGGTAGAAATCGGGTAATAATTATTTATGTATAAAAGCACAATTAAAACTAAACAGTCAGAAAGACTTAAAAATAGTAAATATAAAATATAGAAAAAATCGATTCTTGTTTTATTTTGTTTACAAGAATCGATTGAATGTGAAATTGGAGTTATGAAGACACACAAATTATATACTTACAATTTATTTGTAAATTGTGAAAAAAATAGGAAGCAATCGGGTAGAAGTTGAGTAGATTCTAATTAAGTACATAATAAACTGTAAAATTTACAAAAAAATAAAAATAGATTCTTGCTTATAGGCAAGAACCAAAAAACGTGTGTTCCCTTAATGTAACTAAATCACTTATAACTTTAGTTTAACAGCAAATAAGTCTAAAGATAGGGTAGAAATTGTGTAGAAATCGGGTAAATTAAATTAATGAGACTGAAATTATAAAAATTGGTTCTCGCCTCTAAGCAAGAACCAAAGTGGGATGTGTATGTTGTCGAAGTTCAATCTAACCTGTTATTACCAGGTTATTCTTGAAAAGTTGAGATTATAGGAAAAAAACGGGCAGAAATTGAGTAGAAGTTTAAAGTTAAAGTTGCTTCAGACGATAACCCAGTCCATGAACTGTTTCGATAAACTCGTCAGGCGCCCCCACTTCTCTGAGTTTTTGGCGTAAACTTTTGATGTGGGACTTAACGGTGTCTTCGGTAGGAGAGTCTTCTATAGACCAAACTTGCTGGATGATACCCGGTCTGCTCAAAACACGACGACCGCAAGAAACGAGTAACTCTAAAATTGCGTATTCCTTCGGTGTCAGGTTTAACAGTTGCTCTTCATAGAAAACTTCATAGGTACTTTGATTGATACATAAGTTTCCCCAGGATAAATTTATTCCTGGTCGAGAGTTACCGCGACGTGAAAGTGCCCTGATACGTGCCATCAATTCACCTAAGTCAAACGGTTTAACCATATAGTCATCGGCGCCTGCATCTAGCCCAATAATTTTATCGGCGATAGTATCGCGAGCAGTAAGCATTAAAATGGGAACAGGCAAATTACGTGAGCGCAGTTTTTGACAAAACTTAATACCATCTAGCTTAGGCAACGTAATATCTAGCACAATTAAGTTATAATCAAATGTCTCCACGTAATTTAATGCGGCTTCACCATCTTGCACAACATCTACCGTGTACTGACGATTCGTCAACGCTTCCGCTAGCATATCCGCTATTTGCACATCATCTTCAACAACTAAAATACGCATTTGAACCCAATATCTTAAATGTGAATTTGTATTTATAGATTACTAGCATAAAAACAATATGAAATGGTCTGTAGAGGGAAAATGGATTGCAAGCGGTTTCGCGATGGCGATGACGGTTACTGGGTATATTAGTTTTATTTCTTACCAAAATGCTACCAGATTAGCAGAAACTATTGTAAAAGTAAAAGAGACTCATGAAGTTATTGAGACTTTAGTTGGTGTCGTTGCTCATTTAAACGAAGCTGAATCTGGACGAAGCGGTTATATACTTTTGGGAGATGACCTAGAATTACAGCGTTACAATCAAGCTATTCAAAAAATCAAGCCAAGAATCAAAATATTAGAAAATCTATTTGCAGATGATTCCAATCAAAAGCAAAGATTAATCGCACTAGAATATTTACTAGATCAAAGATTTGTGATATCTAATCAAACTATTCAATTATATAGAAAAAATCCCTCTTTACAAAAAAAACAAGCTCAGTTAGTGGCTGATAATAATCGTAACCGCAATGAAATTCAGCAACTTATTGAGCAAATGCAAAGTCAAGAAGAACAAGCATTAGATGTATGGGTAAAACAATCTCAAGCTAACATTCAGTCAAGAATGTTAATTGAAATTTTTGGAACTTTATTAACATTTACTTTTCTTTTTGGTGTTTATGCTCAACTTTATCGACAATTAGTCAAACGTCAACAAGCAGAAGCGAAACAACTCCAACTTACAAAAGAAAAAGAATTAGGTGAACTAAAACTGCAATTTTTTTCAATGGCTTCTCATGAGTTTCGTACACCTTTAAGTATCATTTTGGGGTCGTCTCAACTTTTAGAAGAAAGTCTTCAACCATTCGTAGAAAAAAAGAGGCTAAAAAATCTCTACCGCATTCAAACTAATGCTCGATTAATGACTCAATTACTCTCAGATATTCTGACCTTAGCAAGAGCAGAAGCCGGAAAATTAGAGTATAAACCTCAACTATTAGAAATGCAGAGTTTTTGCCTCAATTTAGTTGAAGATATGCAAACCTTAAGCGAATCTAGCCATGCAATTCAATTTGAGATGGAAGGTAGTGCAACTAACGCATGGGTAGATGAAAAATTATTATATTCTATTTTAAGTAATTTACTTTACAATGCCATTAAATATTCACCTCAAAGTCGAAATATTTATTTTAAATTAAAATGCCAAAATCAAGCTGTAATATTTCAGGTCAAAGACCAAGGAATTGGCATCTCTGAAACAACTCAACAGGAGATGTACGAACCTTTTCGACGAGGTGAAAATGCCTTGGGTATTCTTGGTACAGGACTGGGATTAGCAGTTGTAAAAAAATGTATAGAACTACATCAAGGACAAATTAATGTAGAAAGTCAAGAGGGGGTTGGCACTACTTTTACTGTTACTATTCCGCAGAATAAATAAATGAATAAATAAATATTATAATATAAATTTCACTGTCACTTTTTAATCACATTTATGTTCTATACTATTAATATTTGTATAAACTAATACTATTTTTAATTAATTTTCATGAATTGGCGCCATTTTGAAACTCTTTGACTATGTTCTCCCGAATGTCTAAATCTTTACAATCGAAACTAATGATATAGAATATCAGTATACATTCACATCTATCTAGGTATTATAAAAATGTCTGCCATTGCTACAGAAATTTTCTTTGTTTTTGTGCTTATTATTGCTAACGGTATATTTTCAGGTTCAGAAATTGCTGTTGTATCATCTCGTAAAGTTCGCCTTGAGCAAATGGCAAGTCGAGGAAATTCTAAAGCTAGAGCTGCGTTGCGACTGGTAAACTCGCCCAATGATTTTTTTTCTACTGTCCAGATTGGTATTACATTAATTGGTATCTTGAGCGGCGCCGTGGGTGGGGCAACCTTAGCTCAACGAATAAAGCCTACATTAGATACTATTCCACTTCTAAGACCTTACAGCGAAGGTATTAGTGTTGTAATAGTAGTAACTATTATTACCTATTTATCTTTAGTAGTTGGGGAATTGGCACCTAAACGAGTAGCATTGAGTAATCCCGAAAAAATAGCTTGCACGGTAGCTAAACCGATGCGGTCGCTTTCGTTTATTACAGCCCCATTTGTACGTATTCTCAGTTTTTCTACTGATACATTGCTGAATATTTTAGGTGTACGGGCAACTGAAGAGCAAGCAATGACTGAAGAAGAAATTAAAGTGCTAATAGAGCAAGCTACAGAGTCGGGAACCTTCGAGGAATCCGAACAAGAAATGCTTGAGCGAGTATTCCGTTTCGGTGACCGTCGTATCAAAACTTTGATGACACCGAAATTCGATATCACATGGCTCGATATTAACACACCACTAGAAGAACTTGAACATTTGGTTAGAGAAAGTAATCATTCCAGATTTCCTGTAGCTAGAGAAAATTTGGACAACTGCTTGGGTATTTTGCGCGGTAAAAATTTTCTATCCGCGCGTTTAAGTGGACAAGAAGTTAACCTTGAGACAATACTTCAACCACCCCTGCATGTTCCCGAAAATATGACAGCTTTAAAAGTTTTGGAGGAATTTAAACGAACGGGCATACATATGGCACTAATTACTGATGAATATGGTAACATTGAAGGCTTGGTAACGCTTAATGATTTAATGGAAGCAATAGTTGGCGATATTACTGCAAGAGAAGATTTAGAGCAACCAATGGTAGTTAGGCGAGAAGATGGCTCCTTACTAGTAGATGGTTTGCTTCCAACCGATGAACTCAAAGATTTGCTCGATAAAGAATCGTTAGCTGAAGAAGAAACTCTTAATTACCATACCCTTGCTGGATTTATAATTAATTTCTTGAAATATATACCGAAAGCAGGCGACCATTTTGAATGGGATGGACTACGGTTTGAGGTGATGGATATGGACGGTACGCGGGTAGATAAAGTTCTTATAACACGGATTCAAGAAATGCGGCAAGAATTAATAAATCGTTTGTGATTAGCAATTAATATAATCGCGTCACTTATATAATTACAGAGAAATGATGAATATAATGTGACTTAAGCATAAATATTTAAAAATAGTAAATTAAAAAATCGATTCTTGAAAAAAGACAAGAATCGATTAGGTGTGAAATTGGAGTTATGAAGACACACAAACTATATATTTACAACTTATTCTGAAAATGTGATGAAATTATGAACAAATCGGGGATCGACGAAAAAATGTGGCTAATGGAAGATATAAGATAAGTTCGACTATTGTATCCTTAAAATAAATGTTAGCAATTTTAGGTGCATTATTTACTAGATATATTATATGCGAATATTACTTGTAGAGGATGACCCGGAGCAATTAGAGCCATTACAGGGTGTACTGTCTGAAGCTGGATATATTGTAGATGGCGTTGAAGATGGCGACACTGCACAGTGGCTTTTATCTAAAAAGGAATATGATTTGCTGATTTTAGACTGGATGCTACCTACCGTCAGCGGCTTGAGTCTTTGTCGGCAATATCGACTTCTTGGCAAAACGGCACCTGTGTTGATGCTTACTGCTAAGGATACTACACTCGATAAAGTAGAGGGTTTAGATGCGGGAGCAGATGACTATCTTGTTAAACCTGCTGACTTAGTGGAACTTTTAGCGCGCGTGCGTGCTTTGGGTAGACGTTCCCCTACTTGGGTCGGAAATACTCTCCGTGTTGCTGACCTGCAATTGCACCTAGATACATTAACAGTTGAGCGTAACCAACAAACTGTAGAGTTGTCACCGCGCGAAACTCAATTACTAGAGTATTTAATGCGTCACCAAAATCAAATCTTAACGCGCGAGCAAATTGAAGAAGCATTGTGGGAATGGGGTTCTGAGCCAGAAAGCAATGCACTAACCGTATTAGTACGTAAGTTACGAAATCGTTTGCAACTCGTTGGCGCCGATTCGTGGATAAAAACGGTCTATGGTATGGGTTATAGTTTGAAGGCGCCGGATAACTAGTTTTTAACTCGATAACTTACAAATCTGGCAATATCTTCTCTAGATAATCCTAGCTGTTGAATTAGTGTAGTTTTAATAGTGGGTAAATCTGTAACTGGATACTCGAACTCTAAGTTTTGTAGTATAGAATTAGCAGTATTAACCGTTACTAAAGTAACTCCTCGCTTTTTTTCAATTTCAGCCAAAATTCCTAAAACTTTGAATGCAGACCGTACCTGCATTTTTCTACCAACTTGCAAAACATCTTTCGCTTGTGTCTGTCCCATTTCTTGAGCAATTATGGTTTTAGCAGTATTTACTTCTGTAACTGGTAAAACGAATCTTATTTTTTTGAGTACAGAATTTGCTGTTTGATATTCAACTACAGTTGACTCTCGCTTTTTTTCAACTTCAACTGCCGTAACTAGTACATTGACTGCAAATTGTGCTTTTACCGTTTGTTTGTCTGCTTGTAGCTTACTTGTGGTATTATATGAACGGCTTAATATCTGGTTTGTAAACGATTCACCACAAGAAGCAAAACTAATTAAAAACAGTGGCAATAATAAAAGTGTGAATTGAGAATAATGTAATTTTTGTAACCAGTAGAGCATTGAAATAAAAATATGAGTTGTCATGTTTAGTCGTAGCCGTAGTAATTTAGCTTTATGGTTTACCTTAACAATGGGAAGTATTTTGGTAGGTTTTGCCTCAGTGCTATATTACCAAGAAGTTTTAGATTCGTTAAGGAATCTCGACCAGCTACTAGACAAAAAATCTAGAGTAATGGCAGTAAATGCAAAGTATGACACACTGAAGCAGCAGCTTGATTTAGAAAATGTGCCACTATTAGGTAGTAACGTATCACCAGTAGATAGTGACCTTGTATACGCACGTTGGTATGATACTCAAAAGCAGGTGGTACAATTTTTCGGCGCCACTCCACCTGAGCGTTTAATAACCACTCTCGGATTTCATACAATAAAACCTGAGTATCATCAAGTTAGAGGAACCTTCCGAGATGCTTGGTTGCGTGAGTTAACACTTCCCATATATCAAGATGATTTATTAATTGGTTATCTTCAAGTTGCAACACCACTAACATATACTCAAAATGATTTGGCTTATTTACGCTTAGTTTTACTTTTAACAGTTCCAGCAACTTTACTCATTATTGGGTTAGCTGGTTGGTGGTTAGGAGGATTAGCAATGCAACCAATTCTTGAAAGCTATGGCCAACTACAACGCTTTACTGCTGATGCTTCTCATGAATTACGCTCACCCTTGTCAGCAATTAACAGCAATGCTCAGTATGGATTAATTTCTAATAACCCTTCTGTACAACGTCAACGGTTTGAAAATATTGTTGATGTTGCGAAGTCTATGAGTACTCTTATAAATAACTTGCTGCTTCTGGCACGTCATGCTGGTCGATTAGCTCCCGAATCTTTGCAACCAGTTGATTTAAAGAATGAACTTTTAAAAATAGCTGACCAATACACGAAACTAGAAATTGCACAGCATATCAATCTTACTTATAAATTACCAAATAATAGCTTAATTGTACTGGGTGATGCAGATTTACTGCATCAAGCAGTAGTTAACTTATTAACTAACGCATGTAAATATACTAAAGCAGGTGGTCAAGTTCAGTTAAATTTATTCGCTCAGTCTTCTTGGGCAGTTATTGAAGTAATAGATACTGGTATGGGAATTCCAGAAGCTGATTTACCACACATTTTCGAGCGATTTTACCGAGTTGATAAAAAACGCGCGCGCAAAACTGGTGGATATGGTTTGGGGTTATCTATTGTTCAACAAATTGTTTCTGCACACGGAGGATATATTCGTGTCAAAAGTGTAATTGATAAAGGCTCTACCTTCAAAATTATTTTGCCATTGTAGGTTGGGTTTCCCTGCGGGACACTACGTGAACGCAAAGCCGGAACCCAACCTATTTAACTACTTAACGATATATTGGCTAGCTATTGGTTCGAGTTGTCCTTGGTTAACTAATGTTTGATGAACTAGTGCCGCAATTTCGGCGCGTGTTGCGGCTTTATTAGGATTAAGAACTTTTGGATTTGGATAATTCACGACTATATTTTGCTTGGTTGCTGCGGCAACATCGCTAACAGCATTTTGAGGAATCTCTTTTGCATCTGTATAATATTTATTAACAATTTCTGAAGCTGAATTTGATTGTGCAGCTTGATTTGTTGATGTTTGAACTGGCGCCGCTTCTGCCCTAGGAAGTATTACAGACTGCATTAAAGAAGTGATTGCAATAGGAACAAATACAGGTCTTCTTCTTGCTGCTCGTTGTGTTGATGCAGTTGCCGTTGGTGTGCCAGAAGCTAAATTTAAACCTCTATTTAAAGCAGTTATGGCTTGAACTTTGGTAACAGGTTGGTTCGGTCGAAAGTTGCCTTGTCCATCACCATACATAAAACCTTGTTCAGATGCTGATTCAATCGGACGTTCTGCCCAATATCCTTGATTTACATCGTTATATACCGAACCGCTTTCTATCTGTTTTACTGGTGGTTGATTAAAAGCTCTACGAACTACTGCTGCTAATTCATCACGTTGCATTGTTTGTTCAGGTCGAAATGTACCATCTGGATATCCGGCTAAAATATTCCTTTGTGCCAACCGCTCAATAAATGGTCGTGCCCAATGGTTTGATGGAACATCTGGGAAGCTTGTTCGTGGTGCTGTTTGCGGCGCCGTTTGTGCTATTTGAGCGTTAGTTGATGAAGGCGCCATTGCGTCAACTACAAAGCATAAAGCTGGCAATGTAGCAAATAATGATAAAAATCTTAAAAATCTATTCATAATCAATGCCTCCTAATGTTAATACGGGTTATTCAATAATGCTAAGTTCATAATTAAGTTAGCGCATCTATCTATTGAATATATTTTTGGAAAAAAATGTGATTTAAATATGACTACCCTTACATTTGATAGCTAAATTAAAATTGAGTAAGATAAAGTCAAAACATATTTATTAAAATCAAAGTGGATGTTGCTTCCTTAATTACTGTTTCAATTATTCTCCTGCTCCTAGCTACTGGTGTTGCCTTGATAACACGGCGGCTTCGTGTTCCTTATGTTACAGGTTTAGTGTTAGCAGGGTTGCCAATTACTGAGCTACTGTCTCGCCGCATTGGTTTAGACCCAATCCTTGTTTTAAATCTTTTCTTACCAATTCTCGTATTTGAAGCTGGTATTAATACAGATATCCGGCGCCTACGTAATACGTTTAAACCAATTGCCCTTCTAGCTGGGCCAGGGGCTGTGTTTTCCAGTGCTATTATTGCCGTCCTATTGAAATTGTTGTTAGGACTAGCTTGGATACCCGCTCTACTTATAGGAGTAATTCTAGCAAACACTGATACGGTTTCCATGATTGCTGTCTTCAAGGAAATACCAGTACCGTCGAGACTTTCCACTATTGTTGAAGGAGAAACTCTATTTAATGATGCCGCTGCTTTAGTTTCGTTCAACCTGATTTTGCAAGTATATTCGACAGGTTCGCTTACGTTCCTAGAAGGAATCCAGCAACTGCTATTTATCTCTCTAGGAGGTTGCCTTGTTGGGTTAGTCTTGGGCTACTTGAGTATACCTATATTTAAGCGTTTAGATGATCCCCTTAGCAGTCTTTTACTAACTGTCGCAGTTGCATTAGGAACTTTTCAGGTTGGTCAATTTATCGGTGTATCAGGTGCTGTGGCTGTAGTTGTAGCTGGATTAATTTTCGGCAATTTAGGGCTTGGCAATACTTCTGCTTCTAGTCGTATCACATTGTTGAGTTTCTGGGAATATGCCAGTTTTACTGTTAACACCTTCATTTTTCTACTAATTGGTGTAGAAATTAACCTGGTAACACTTTGGAGGACTTTACCTGCAATTCTACTGGCAGTTTTAGCGTATCAAGCTGGACGAGTTATTACGGTCTATCCCCTGCTAGGTATGGTGCGTTGGTTTGACCGTCCAATTCCAATGCGCTGGCAACATTTACTATTTTTAGGCAATATCAAAGGTTCACTTTCAATGGCTCTGGCGTTAAGCTTACCCACCACACTACCAGGGCGAGAAAGTTTAATCGCTTTAGTTTTTGGCTGTGTACTATTGTCATTAGTGGGGCAGGGGTTAAGCTTACCTTGGTTAGTCAAACGCTTAAACTTATCTAAATTTTCAGAGGCACAGCAGCAGGTTGAACAATTACAAGCTCAATTAATCACAGCTAAAGCAGCGCAAGATGAATTAGACACGCTATTGAAAACAGGAGTATTACCAAAAGCTGTATATGAGGAAATGCGTTCAGCTTACCAAGTGCAAATAGCAAGTGCAGAAAAGGCATTACGAGAATTATATAATCGGCGCCCAGACGAATATGATACTAAAAGTGGAGAATACAAAAAACTTGATGCGATTCGCCGTCGATTGCTACTGGCTTCTAAAGCTGCACTAAACGAAGCAATACGTAAACGAATTCTTTCAGAAGAAATTGCGCGTGGACGGCTTAAAAAAATTGATGAGCAATTGCTAAAGCTAGAAGATGATTAATTAATAATTTTTTAATAACTTAAGAACTCGGTTTTGGAGATAAAGCATTATTGTTTTTTTTAGTTTTGATAACTTTACCAGGACTAATAAAAGAAACTCCTTGCTGAAATTCAGTAGCAATCATAATTGCCTCCACTATAGGTTCAGAAATTTCAGTTTGGGCTACCCACTCGACGATAAAATTTGCTCCTAAACCTCCACTAATATCACTTCTTTGCACAAAAAAATCTGTAGAAGCTAATGGTTCGAGTTGAATAGCTTGCTTCAAATACTGGTTAACTAATTTACCAGATGAATCGTAGTAACGCACAGAAGTAATAATCATAGGTCGATTCAAATCTGTATTACGAATACTAAGCGTAGCTGCTAAATTTAAAGGTTCTTTTTGATCTGAGTGATAAATATAAGAATAGATGGGTACATAAATAGTTTGACCTGTTGCTATCTTAAAATTTTTATCTAAAGTCACTACCTTTTGAGATGGATTTACCTGATTAGTATTTGATTGTGACTTTAGTGGATTCTCTGATGATGTGCAAGAGGCAAGAAAAATAAATGCAATAAATAAAGAAAAATGTGGGTACAGCTTCATTTCAGTTTATTTCAATTTATTTACAACCTTCTATAAAATCAATAACTTGATGTAATGAGCCGGGTTTTGTCGCAATCAGCACAGTTGAACTAGGCTCCAGTATCGTACTACCGTTAGGAATCGTTAAATCTTCGTGCGGATGAGATTGATAGCCAATAATTAGAGAGCCAGTAGGAAAACGGTAATCCTGAGCAATTTCAGCAACACTACGACCAATAACATAGCAATTATTTGGGATAGAAAGTTTCAAGACCTCAATCTGCCCTTGCTCAAAATGCATCATTGATTCCACTTGCGGATACTCAATGGCATTTACCATCGTGTTCACCGCTAGTTCTACAGTACTGATAATATGATTGGCTCCAACCAAACGCAGCGGTTCGGCAAAATCGGGATGACGCATACGACTTATAATATGGGGGACACCGTAATGTTTAGCGAGAGTCACCATCGCCAAATTTAAGGCATCACTGCGGAGAACAGCTGCTAAGGCATCGGCTTTACGAATTCCAGCTTCTAACAACACTTCTGTACTGACTGCACTTCCTTCAAATGCCATTGCTCCCACTTGTTCACGAGCATAGTGACAAGCATTAGGGTCAATATCAATAACGGCAACAGTATGCCCTAATTCTACCAATTTTTGAGCCAAACTTAGCCCCACTAAGCCCGCTCCACCAATTAGCACATACATTGGCTGCTCCTGACACTTTTCGACTTCCTATTTCACTTTATATGTTAACAAATAACGCACCAGTTCTCAAAAAATATTAAATGAACCTAATTGTTTGTTGCCAATTTAAATTTAATAGCAAAGCTTAATCAAGAGGGTCAAAGCGATTGACTAATGCAGCAACTAAAATCATTGGTAAACCTGCGGCAATACAAATTAACCATTGATTTAGATTCAGCGGCGCCGTTGAAAACAAATTGTTCATTAAACTCCATTGACTGAAGATTATTTGTAACACTATAGTTGCCACAATACCAATAATGATTGCATAAGCATCGCTAATATTGTGTTTAACTCCACGTATCGTATCGATAATTATTGCACCTAGCTTGCTGATACTTAAAAGATAAAAGACTCTACCAGCAACTAAAGCTTGAATTGCCATAGTACGTGAAGAGTCAATATTTCCTGTTGTTTGTCTTATCCATTCAAACATGCCAAAAATCAAAATCCAGTTGAAAACAGAAATAACTGCGATGCGCTTAATTAAACTGCCCGAAAGTAAAGGTTGGCGAGGGTTACGCGGTGGTTGTCGCATCACTCGCTTTGAAGAAGGCTCAAATGCTAGAGGTACAGTCATAGCAATGGAGTTAACCATATTCAACCAGAGAACTTGTAAAGATAATATAGGTAACACTCTGGCAAATAATACACTAATCAAAATCGTCATCGATTCACCACCGTTGACTGGTAATATAAAAGCAATAGCTTTGAGCAAATTACGATAAACGGTTCGCCCTTCTTCAACCGCAGCTTGTATCGAAGCAAAATTATCATCCGTTAATATCATATCCGATGCTTCTTTTGCTACCTCAGTTCCGGCGCCTCCCATTGCAATGCCAATATCTGCTTGTTTTAGTGCAGGTGCATCATTAACACCATCACCTGTCATGGCAACTATTTCACCTTTAGATTGTAGTGCCTCAACAATACGCAGTTTCTGTTCAGGCGCCACACGAGCAAATACTACCCCATCTTCAACAGCTGTTTTTAGTTGTTGATTATCCATTTGGGCAAGTTGTTGTCCGGTAAAAGCCATCACTTCGCCATTCTTATTAAATCCCATACGTTTAGCTATAGCTTGTGCAGTTACAGCATGGTCACCTGTAATCATTTTTACTTGAATACCAGCTTCTTGACAGGCTTGCACTGCTATAATGGCTTCGCTTCGGGGTGGGTCGATCATCCCTTGCAACCCTAAGAAAATCAAATTTGACTCAATATCCACATGGTCGAGCGAGTTTTGACTACTGGGTACATCTTTCTTGGCAAAAGCTAATACTCTTAAACCCTGTTGAGCCATTGCATTAACTTGCTGATGCACAATATTTGCTTGTACAGGTATAATTTCACCTTCTGCATCTACCTGAAGCTGACAACGTTTGAGAATCGCTTCTACCGAACCTTTAACATAAATAGTATTGTCTGTAGAAACGCGATTAATCGCGTCTCTACGACGAATGTTATTATTCCCCTGATGTAAGGTTGCCATGTATTGAAAATCAGACTCGAAGGGAATTACATCAAGTCTCTTGTTTTCACGCTCTAAATCACTTCTGTTGATTCCAACTTTATTTGCAGCAGCTATTAATGCTCCTTCTGTTGGGTCACCAATAACTTGCCATTGTTCATCTTTTTGTTCTAACCGTGTGTCATTGCACAAAAGCCCAGCAATTAAGCACTCTACAAGTACAGGTGAAGTATTAAGATCAATTTGCTGTTCATTTAATAAGATTTCCCCAGATGGTGCATAACCGACTCCTGTAACTGTATAATATTGACCTCCTGCATAAATACCTTGTACTGTCATCTGGTTTTCTGTCAAAGTACCAGTTTTATCAGAACAGATAACAGTGGCGCCTCCGAGAGTTTCTACTGCGGGTAATTTGCGAACAATTGCATGGCGCCGTGCCATACGTGAAACTCCAATTGCCAGAGTTACCGTAACTACTGCGGGCAAACCTTCAGGAATAGCACTAACTGCAAAAGCAACAGCAGCTTCAAACATTTCTGCCCAAGAATTACCGTATCCTAATCCAACTGCAAATGTTAGCGCTGCAATACCAAGAATTATATATAGTAAAGTCCGACTAAATTTATCAAACTTACGAGTTAATGGAGTTTTTAAACTTGTACCCTGTTCAATTAGCTGACTTAGGCGCCCTGTTTCTGTAGCTTCTCCAATCGCAACAACAATACCGCTACCAGTGCCAAATGTGACAAAACTGCCTGCATAAGCCATGTTAGTGCGTTCTGCAAGAGGAATATCAGGATTAACAGGTTGAGAATTTTTTTCAACTGCTATTGATTCACCTGTTAGTGCAGATTCATTAATTTGTAAATTCCGCGTTTGTACAAGACGTAAATCTGCTGGTACTTTGTCACCCGAAGCAAGTAATACTATATCTCCAGGTACTAACTCAGTAGAAGAAACTTGTATTTTTTTACCATTTCTTAAAATAGTGGCATTAGTTCGCACAGAAGAAGCTAAAGCAGCAATGGCACTTTCAGCTTTTGATTCTTGAATAAAACCAATAATGGCATTAATTAACGTTACACCCCAAATTACCCAAGCATTTACCCACTGTCCAATTATTGCTTTGATGGCGCCTGCAATTAGTAATATATATAGTAGTGGTTGGTTAAATTGCTGTAAAAATTTTACTATGGGACTAGTGCCTGGTTTCGCCTTGAGTTCGTTGGCACCAAAATGTGATTGTCTCTTAGCAACTTCTGACTCGTTTAAACCTGTTTCTAAGTCAGTTTCTAAGTGGCGCGTAATTTCATTTGTAGATAGTTGATGCCATTGGCTCGATTGAATTATTTCTTCTGATTCTACTCTCATATTCTTTAGTTTATAATTGTTTTCATCTGCATCCACGTTACTCTGCAAAAATTAGCTTATATATATTCTCGAAGAGAAATGTGATTGAAATGTGATAGAATCCCCCCAACCCCCCTTAATAAGGGGGGCTAGGGGGGAGTAAAATTTAAATATACCTAATGACAGATGACACAATTATAATTATGCCAAAAATATGGAGATACAAGTAATTGTACCTCCATAAGTTATTATTTTGCATTTGGTTTGAAAGGTAATTAAAAATACTGACTAAGCCGCTCTACGAGTAAGTAAGTTGTACAAGAATACAGCTATTAAGGCGCCAATAATTGCAACAACTATACCACCGAAAGAGAGACTGGTTGCGGTTAGCGTAAATGTACCCGTCTGTAATAAACTAAACAAAGTACCTCCAATAAAGGCGCCAACAACTCCTAATAGAAGAGTGCCTATTAAACCGCCTCCTTGCGAACCTGGATAAATCATTTTAGCAATAGCACCCGCAATTAAACCCAAAACAATCCAAGCTAAAATATTCATGATTTCACTCCTTTGTTCTTATCTATTTAAATATTGCTTCACAATTTGTTGAACTATTCTTTTGAACGTAGTCATACATAAATATTAGCAAGCTTTCTGGCATAACGTATCCTTCTTGAGATACATAATTACAATCTCAACCTTGGAAATTACCTAACTAGCTGTCACTTTGTAGTCACATTTCATTCTGATAGTAAATATACAATTATAAATTTTAGGCTGGTATACCCGGCGCCTATTGCCAATTGGAGAAAATCGCGAATGTTTGAGCTTTGGTTTTTATTGAAATCACGAGTCAAATCAATCTATAGAAAAATAACTATCCTAGGTTTTGTAACTATTGGGCTAATAACTACGTTACTAGTTGCTTGCCAACCACAAGAAATTGCATCACCACCTACAGAAAATTCTACGACAACACCTGTAGTGACGCAAACATCTGTGACATCAAATAAACCTGTTGCTTATTCTGACAGAGAATTAGGCGCCAACCCAGCACAGTTACCACAGCTACCTTATGCTGCTAATGCTTTAGAAAAAGCTATTGATGCTCAAACTATGCAACTGCATCATGACAGACATCATCAAACATATGTTGATAACCTGAATAAAGCATTAGAACAACAGCCTAATTTGCGCGCATCAAGTGTAGAAGCAATGCTACGCGACTTAAATAGTGTTCCTGAAAGCATTCGTACCACAGTACGTAATAATGGTGGCGGACATTTGAACCATACAATTTTTTGGCAAATAATGAGTCCTACGGGTGGTGGACAACCAACAGGAGAAATAGCTCAAGAAATAAATCAAACTTTTGGCAGTTTTGAACAATTCCGCAAACAGTTTAATCAAGCTGGTGGAGACCGTTTTGGTAGTGGTTGGGTATGGTTAGTGCGTAACCCTCAAGGTCAATTACAAATTGTCAATACTGCAAATCAAGATAACCCAATTATGGATGGCTTATATCCAATTATGGGTAATGATGTCTGGGAACATGCTTACTATCTACGATATCAAAATCGCCGCGCGGACTATTTAAATAACTGGTGGAATGTTGTGAATTGGAACGAAGTCAACCGACGTGTTATTGCATCACGCCAAGCTTAAATAAAAGTAATTTTCTACTATATAACAAGGGGTGTATCATGAGAAGTCTGTTAATGCGAAGTCCAGTTATTGTAGCTGCCAGTTGGATAGGCACTTATATTTTAATAGCTCTTTTACCTTTGCTGCTGTTGCTAGTATATCCGGCGCCAGAAGATAAAGGCTTTTGGATTGATTTCTCTGTTGCCCTCGGTTTTATTGGTTTGGCAATGATGGCACTTCAGTTTGCTTTAACTGCGCGTATTAATCGCATTGAAGCTTCCTATGGAGTAGACATTATTCTCCAATTTCATCGTTATATCTCTTTAGTCGCGTTCGCCTTAATTCTTATCCATCCATTGATATTGTTTGTCGCACAGCCAGAAACACTACAACTTTTAAACTTTTTTACAGCACCCTGGCGAGCAAGAATGGCTGTTCTGGCAACATTAGCATTAATCGCGCTAGTTGTCACGACTATTTGGCGCCAACAATTGAAAATACCCTACGAACCTTGGCGTACATCCCACGGTATTTTTGCTGTCTTAGCAGTAAGTTTAGGGTTAGGACATGCTATCGGTGTGGGTAATTATCTAGGATTATTTTGGAAAAGTGTATTGTGGACAGGTATAGCGCTTATTGCACTTTGGTTGTTGGTCTACGTGCGTTTAGTAAAACCTTGGTTCATGCTGAAAAAACCTTACTTAGTCGAAGAAGTACGTCCAGAACGTGGAAATGTATGGACGCTAGCACTAAGACCTATCGGACACAAAGGTTTTTGCTTTGAACCTGGACAGTTTGCCTGGATAACTCTTGATATTTCCCCTTTTCGGATGCGTGAACATCCATTCTCTATGTCTTCCAACGGAGATAATTTGGAGCGTATTGAGTTTAGTATCAAAGCTTTGGGCGACTTTACCAATACTATTAAAGATGTAGCACCGGGAACTAAAGCTTTTTTAGATGGCCCATATGGAGTTTTTACAACAGAACGTTATGAAGACTCAGCAGGATTTGTATTAATAGCAGGTGGTATCGGTATTACACCAATGATGAGTATACTTTTAACTGCCTCTAAGCGTAAAGACGAGCGTCCATATTTACTTATCTATGCCAGCAAAAAATGGGAAGATATAACCTTCCGTGAAGAATTGAATGAATTACAACAAAAGTTAGACTTAAAAATCATTCATGTTCTAAGAGAACCACCAGAAGACTGGTCAGGTGAAACAGGCTATGTAGACAAAGAATTACTACAGCGTTATATTCCGAAGCGGCGCGGTACGAGGCAATATCTTATTTGTGCGGCGCCAAAAATGATGGAACAAGTAGAGTTAGCACTGCATCAACTCGATGTTCCACCTACAAATATTCACATGGAACATTTCAATCTTGTTTAATACTCAATATACCGCCATGCGTTACAGTATAATGCTTCAACTAGTTACAGGCATCACTTTAGTTTTAGTTGGTGGCGCCGCAATCTTTGCCTGGATACAAAACCGTCCTAACCCACCTCAGCAAGGTGCTTCACTAACAGAACAAACAAAGTAAGATTGAATAGTTAACAAGAAGGAGAAATTACTATGAAAGGATTAAAAGGTAAGAATGCACTAATTACAGGTGCCACTTCGGGTATTGGGCAGGTAATAGCAATTCGTTTAGCTCAAGAAGGTTGTAATATTGCGATTAATTACCGTAGAAACATTGAGGATGCTGAAAATACGGAAGACATGGCAATGGAGAAAGCGTGTGGAGATATTAGTAGTTGCGGTGTTAAGTCTTTACCAGTTAAAGGTGATGTCTCTAAAGAAGAAGATATTATTAACATGGTCAATACCGTAGTTCAAGAGTTTGGTAGTCTAGATATACTAATAAATAACGCTGGAATTCAGAAAGAATGTGCTTCCCATGAGCTTAAGGCAGAAGATTTTGACTCTGTGTTAGGAGTCAATTTAAGGGGTGCTTTCTTGTGCGCGCGTGAAACCATCAAACACCTGCTTTCACAAAACCGTTCTGGAGTAATTATTAATATTTCCAGTGTCCACGAAATTATTCCAAGACCGTTTTACCTTAGCTATTCCATCAGCAAAGGTGGAATGGAAAATATGACTAAAACTCTCGCATTAGAGTATGCTAATAAAGGTATTCGCGTCAATGGAGTGGCACCGGGAGCTACCATAACGCCTATCAACGAAGAATGGGTTAATGACCCCGAAAAAAAAGCGGTTGTCGAAAGTCATATTCCGATGAGTCGCGCGGGAACTTCTGAAGAAATGGCTGCTGCTGTAGCTTTTTTAGCATCTGATGAAGCTGCATATATTACGGGGCAAACACTTTTTGTAGATGGTGGCTTGACGCTATATGCAGATTTTCGAGAAGCTTGGTCTGCTTAGTTAAGGTAGAATTTAATAATGGAAGAAGAACTTATTCACGCCAATCTGAAATCGTTTCTGTTAGTACTCTCAGTTTCTTTGAGTGTTGCAACGCTGCCGCAAATATTTAGTTGGTTACGTCAAATTCCTTACACATTATTGTTAGTGATTGTAGGATTAATATTAGCTTTGGTAGATGTAAGACTAGTCAATCTATCTCCAGAGCTAATTTTGACTATTTTTCTACCACCACTATTATTTGAAGCTGCTTGGAATTTAAAATGGTCAAATTTAAAACGAGATTTAGTACCAATTTGCTTGTATGCCATTTTAGGTGTACTAATTACAATTGCTGGTGTTGCGCTCGGTTTAAACCAGATTGCAGGAATGTCTTTGACTACTGCTTTATTAATTGGCGCCAGTTTGTCTGCTACTGACCCTGTTTCTGTAACTGCTTTGTTTCGAGAATTAGGTGCCCCGCAACGCTTGACTACATTGATGGAAGGTGAGAGCCTATTCAATGATGGCATGGCTGTAGTGGCGTTTGGATTTTTAGTTGCATTACAACAGGGAACTGCACAATTAACATTACAACCTATTTTAGTTGAGTTGCTTTCAGTAGTTGGTATTGGTATTGCTGTTGGTTGCTTAATCGGATTTAGTATTTCTTATTTAACGCAACGCTTTGATTTGCCTTTAGTAGAGCAGTCTTTAACATTAGTTTCTGCTTATGGAACCTACCTCATTACTGAAGATTTAGGAGGTTCTGGGGTAATTGGAGTTGTCACTTGCGGTTTGATATTGGGTAATTTTGGTTCGCGCATTGGCATGAACCCACGCACGCGACTCATTGTCAGCGAATTTTGGGAGTTTTTAGCCTTTTTCGTCAATTCTATTGTGTTTCTGTTGATTGGCGACCAAATTCGTTTTGATGTATTGCAAGCCAATTTTATCACTATCGCCATCACAGTCGGCGCCATGATATTCGCGCGGGCAATTTCGATTTATTTGTTGAGTGCTTTAAGTAACTTCCTCGTTAAATCAGAAATTCCAATTCCTGACCAAACGGTTGTTTGGTGGGGAGGATTACGAGGTTCGGTTTCTATCGCACTTGCATTAAGTGTATCTGTTGTAGTTCCAGCAAGGGAAGAAATTATTGCTACCGTGTTTGGTGTCGTTTTATTTACATTATTAGTACAAGGACTAACCGTTAAACCTTTGTTAGAAAAGTTGCAGCTTATAGACAAACAACCATTACGTAAACTGTATACAGAAGCTGTAGCTCGTCAAGTAGCGCTGAATCGTGTACTGGAACATTTAGCACAGACAGAAAACCGTATAGGTATAGAGCCAGAATTTTATCGTTACCAGGAAACATTAATTAAGGGAGAACTCACTCGTTTACAAACAGAAATAGACAAAATGCAAGATGAATATCCAAATTTACAGAAATTCACAAAACAACAACTACGCGAAGAACTGCTAGCAGTTGAAGCTGATACATATGGGGAATTTGTAAAAACTGGTTGGTTAAATAAAGAACTTTCGCCTTTTTTGCAAGGTACGTATCAATCTTTAGAATGATGTTTATTATGAACACTAGTAAAACACTATAGGTGTAATCATGTTTAAAGTAATTTATGGCACACGAAGAGCAAAAAGCTAAGATTGATTTTTCCAATGCGAAGGAACCACCTCGCACTATTGACCCCAATGCTCCAGAAGCGGCGCCAATAAGCGATGATAAAGTGAGCAAGGATGATAACTTAAAGATGTTTGATGATTCGAGCAATCAAGATGAAAGTCGTCCGGATGGAGATCAAGTAATTAAAGCAAATTTATCTAGTGGTTGAGAAACCTTGTAGAGACGTTACATGTAACGTCTCTACTTAGGGCGCCGACCCATACACACTCCCGAGTTGTGGTACTATAACTATCGTTATATATTAGTTCTATGCTCTAAACAGCAACGCATGAACCAAATACTCATCGCCGAAGACAATCCCCGCATTAGTTCCTTCTTGGAAACAGGGTTACAAGCACACGGGTTCACAACAGCGATAGTAGCAACTGGTAGTGAAGCTATAAACGTTGCTGACAGTAAAATATTTGATTTACTAATTTTAGATATTGGTTTACCCGACCGAGACGGTTTTGATGTGTTGAGAAACTTACGTGGTAGAGGAGAAACCTTACCAATTATTGTACTAACAGCCCGTGATACCGTAGATGATACAGTTGCAGGGTTAGAAGGAGGCGCCGATGATTATATTACCAAACCATTTCGCTTTGAAGAACTACTAGCGCGCGTTCGCGTACAAATGCGAAACCGTCATATTCCCCGTCAACAAGAAGACACTACATTAAGAGTTGGTGATATTTGTTTAGACTTGCTAACACGTCAAGTTTGGGTAGGAGATAACTTAGTAGAACTTTCCACCCGCGAATTTATCCTTGCAGAAGTATTTTTGCGTCACCCCATGCAAGTACTAAGTCGGGAACAATTATTAAACCGAATTTGGGGGTATGACTACGACCCAGGTTCAAATATAGTTGACGTATATGTTGGACATTTAAGAAAAAAATTTGGCAGCAATCGAATTGAAACAGTTAGAGGTATAGGTTACAGATTGCGAAGGTAGTATAAATAATAAAATCGTTGTAGAGACCGAATTAATACGGTCTCTACGTAATGTGGTAATTATGGGTAATCAGCCGGACATGATATTACTGATTTATGTTTTCAGCAATACGCAAACTTTGTGCAAGTAATGTCTCGGCTTTATCTTTTTGCCCTAATTTTATATAATTTATAGCAAGCATAGTTAATGCATCAACTTTTTCATGCCGATTAAGAGTTTGAGCAGTTTCCATCGCTTGAGATAATACCTGAATAGCAACATTTGCTGGCTCTTTTAGTCTTGCTTGCTCAACAATTCTCGATAATGCTTCAGTTTTGTAATTTTCTGAGCGAACTTTTTGAATTAATTGAAAAGCTTCTTTATACTGTCTTTTGATTCCATGTTGAACAGCAATTTTTGATAGAGCCTCATCTCTATGAATTCCTCCATTTTCAGTTAAATCTTTGATAATATTAAAAGCTTGCTCGTATTTTCCAACTTTCGCATATTCAACAGCGATTTTTGATATCGCCTCAGCTTTATTACCAGTCCATTTGATGTATTTAGCAATTTCGAGAGCTTGCTCAAACTTTCCTTCCGCAGCAGATTTTTTCGCAATTTCTGCAAATACATCTGTTGACATGGCGCCGCTAATTAAACCATCCGGAGTGACGTATAAAGCGTTTTTATAATCTTCTGGACTAGCGTAATTTTTAATCAGTTTAGCAGTTGCAAAAGCTTGACCAAATTTTCCAATTGATGCATAACTAATTGCAATGTTAGCTAAAGAATAGTCATCTCGCTTTTTTTGCTGATTAAGTTGTTCAAATGCTTCGGCTAAAAGCTTTTCTGCTATAGCTTTTTCTCCTAGTTGGGCATAGCTTACAGCGATAGCAGTTTTATCATGTGTTGTCAATGCGTTCTGAGAAGCATCAGAAAGAATTTGTAAAGCTTTTGCCTTTTGCCCTACTTGTGCATAAGATACAGCAATAAAAGCTTTTTCAGCCTTGCTATCAGCTTTTTCAAATGCTTGGGCTAATACTTGTGCTGCTTTTTGCTTTTGTCCAGCCCGTGCATAAAAAATTGCAATATTAGCCTCCGTAGTAGACCTAGAAACCACAATAGGTTCATAGCTTGAACTGACCCCATTTACTGATACTAAAGAAGCAATAGTAAGCGCTTTATTGTACTGCACAGCTTCTGCCATTTTAACAGCTATACGCTTTAAAGGAATATTTTTTTCGCTTGATTCATATATCTGGAGAGATTTCGCGGTTTGAAGTGCTTTATCATACTCCCCCATTTTTATGTAAATGATGCCTAATTCCTCTAACAAGCCACTTTTGATATAAAGAGACTGATTTTTTTCGGAAGTTTGAATAGCTGGAATTAATAGCTTTGAAGCTTTATGCTCCTGTCCGATGAGTTCATATCCAAGAGCAATTTTCGCGAACAGTTTTGCCTGGACTGGTTGTCTACCATTATTTTGTTCGTAAATCGCAACATTCGTTAAAGTATTTACTTGCTTATCATCATTAGTATCTGGAGTTAGAGGTTTACATGCAAAGCTAATGGGAATTAACAGTACTATAACTCCATATATCGGCATTAAAACCCATTTTCGCTTCATATCAAGTAATAATAACCATTTAGTTTCTAATTGAGATGCCATACAATCCTCATCTCCTCTATCTACCTACTTATCATTTTCCCGCGCGCTATAGTTATTATCTTTACTACACAGATAATCCACCGCTACATCCGTTGTAAATTGCACCTTAATTTAAATTTAACATAAATTTAGGTACATTCGTAATTATTAACACTATAAAATCACGTAAATAAATACAATAATTTAACTAACCACAGTATTAGTTTAACTTTCTTCTTCATTTATACAACTCATGCCGACGTACAAAAATTTAGTTGAAGATGCTCAAAAAGCCCTTGAAGCGAGTATTATGTACTATAAAGGGCAAGCAGTAGGAACGATTGCCGCGCGTGATAGAGATGCACTTGCGCTCAACTATGACCAGTGTTTTGTGCGCGATTTTGTATCATCAGCATTAGTCTTTTTAACAACAGGCAGAGAAGATATAGTTCGTAATTTCTTGGAAATAACCTTAACGCTGCAAAGCCAAGAACGACGAATGGACTGCTTTAAACCAGGACTCGGTTTAATGCCTGCTAGTTTCAAGGTAGAGTTACGCGGTGGTGGAGAAGTTCTAATTGCCGATTTTGGTGAACATGCTATAGCAAGAGTCACTCCTATCGACTCGTGTTTATGGTGGATGATTTTGCTACGCGCTTATGTAAAAGCAACAGGAGATTTAGCGCTTGCAAACCGCAGTGACTTTCAGCATGGAATGCGTTTGATATTGCGTTTATGTTTGGAAACCCGGTTTGATATGTATCCTACACTGTTAGTACCCGATGGTTCATTTATGATTGACCGTCGGATGGGTGTGTATGGATACCCATTAGAAATTCAAGCTTTATTTTATGCCGCTTTACGGTCGGCAGAAGAATTATTGTTACCAAACGACTTAGATGGTATACGTACAGCAGTAATTGAACGTTTAGGTCATTTAGCTTTTCATATGCGAAGCTATTACTGGCTTGATATGCAACGCTTGAGCGAAATTTATCATTATAAAGGTGAAGAGTTTGGCATCAGCGCAGTTAACAAGTTTAATATTTATGCTTCTTCTATACCAGCTTGGTTTATAAATTGGCTTCCTGATGAAGGTGGATATTTTGCCGGAAATATTGGCCCCGGTTTAATAGACTTTCGTTTCTTTACGCTAGGTAATTTAATGTCGGTAATTACTTCGCTGTCAACAAAAGAGCAATCGAGTAATATTTTAACTTTGGTAGCAAACCGTTGGGATGATTTAGTGGGACAAATGCCCATGAAGATTTGTTTCCCCGCAGTAGAAGACCGCGACTGGCAATTATTTACTGGTTTTGACCCTAAAAATGTACCTTGGTCGTACCATAATGGAGGTAACTGGCCCGTTTTATTATGGTTTTTAGTTGCTGCTGCAGTTAAAACAGGTAATATTCAACTTGCAGAAAATGCCATTAAACTTACCGAAGCACGTTTAGGTAAAGACTTATTCCCCGAATATTATGATGGTAAAAACGGGCGCCTCATTGGTAAAGAAGCGCGTCGTTATCAAACTTGGTCGATAGCTGCATTTTTACTCTCGAAGCAACTCATCGCAAACCCCGAACATTTAAAATTAATTAGTTTTGAAGAAGATAACCGCGCAATGGCATGTGAATTTTAGAAAACGGTAGTAAAATTGGGACAGGTATCAGAAAAAACTGCTGATTAACGAGGTTGAGTAAAAAAGATTGCTTATGAATACACAAGAAATTTTACAGGTTCTTCCTAATTTGAGCCTTGAAGACCACTTAATTATAGTAGAAGCAGCTTTAAAATTAATCAATCAAGAAAGAAACTTATCGCGCATAGAGCAAAAACGACAATTGCAAGCTGCCGCGATGATGGCTGTTTCTGATTATGCTCCAGAAAGTACACTATTAGTTTTCTCTGAACTTGATGGTGAGGATTTTCACGATTATTCAATGTAGAGACGTTACATGTAACGGCTCTACCGCAATAGATATTTTATCGCATTCTTGAGAAATTGTTCAATTGTTAAATATCGATGACTTTGATTGTTATACTTGATATACAAATATAAGTAACCATAGATAGTTTTAGATATATGAGTAAACGCAAGCGCCAAGAAAGTGTCGAATTGTCTCAACGACTAGAGGCGCCAAAGTGTGACGACCATTTAGTACACTTAGAAAGCGTGCGCTCTATACAGTCACAAATATTACCAACTGACAAAGCGCAGCAGATGGCAGAAGTATTTAGTCTGCTAGCAGATACAAATCGTCTGCGTTTAATTTCCGCACTGGCATCACAAGAATTATGCGTTTGTGATTTAGCCGCAGTCACAAAAATGACCGAATCTGCTATTTGTCATCAACTGCGTTTATTAAAAGCAATGCGTTTGGTTAACTACCGTCGTGAAGGTCGCAATGTCTATTACACTTTGGCAGACGATCATATTGTAACTTTATATACTTCTTTAGCCGAGCATATGGAAGAAAAATAAAATTTACAGACAAGTGTCCAACAGGCGCCGTATACTAAATTTTCCAAGAATATGGCTGTTTGTTGTTTGATATGTCAAAATTTAATAGAACTAAATCTCCCGAACTTCGGGGGATTATAATAAGTATTTCACTTTTACTCTACAATCTACCTCTATCACTGGCCCAACAGGCGTCTATAAGACCACCACTGGCGCCAATAAAGCCCCACGAAGAAGTTCGTCACGGTGAAGTTATACGCGATGATTACTTTTGGTTGCGCGACAAACAAAACCCTGAAGTTTTGAAATATCTCAAAGCCGAAAATGCATATACTGAAGCAATGACAGCGAACCTGAAACCTCTGCAAGAAAAGCTGTATCAGGAAATGCTATCAAGAATACAAGAAAATAGAACTAGTGTAGCTGTGAGTGAAGGTAACTATGATTACTACACACGCTACGAAAAAGGCAAAAACTACGCTATCCATTGCCGCAAGAAGAAAACTGCGAACGCAAAAGAAGAAATTATACTCGATGAAAACAAAATAGCTGTACGCGAAAAGTATTTGAATATTAGCATGTTCGATGTTAGTGATGATGGTAATTTACTAGCCTATGGAATTGATACAAAAGGTGATATTCGTTATAATCTTCAAATCAAAGATTTACGAACCGGAAAAATACTGCCTTTAACGATTGAAAATATTGGTTCCCTAACTTGGGCAAATAATAATACCCTATTTTATGTCACTCAAGACCCAATTACTAACCGTGCGAATACATTATGGCGCCTCAAATTAGGAAGCAAACCTGTTAAAGTCATCGAAGAAAAAGACGTAGAATTTGTTTCACAAGTTAGTCGCACTAAAGACAAAAAGTATATTTTATACACAGTGAGTAGTAAAGATACTAGCGAAACGCATTACTTAGATGCAGCCAACCCTAATACCAATTTAAAAGTCATCTCTAAACGTGCAAAAGGACATGAATACTCAGTTGAACACCGTTATGGGTTATGGTATATAGTTACTAATAAAAATAGAAAGAATCAAAAACTAATTAATAATCGAATTGTAACAGCACCCGTTGGCAAATCTAATGGCGCCGACTGGCAAGAGTTTGTAGAGCATAATCAAAATATACTTATAGAAGATATTGATTTATATAAAGATTCTGCGGTCGTATCGAAGAAACAACTTGGTTTAAATCAATTTATTGTATATAACTTTCAAACCAAAAAATGGCGTGAAGTTAATTTCCCTGAAAGTGCTTATACAGCAACTTTAGGGTTATACCAAGATGGTAAAACTGATGCTATCAATCAATCCTTTGATTCTAATTCTTTCCGCTACACCTACACCTCCTTAATTTCACCATCAACCGTTTACGAACAAGACCTTGCTACAGGTATACAAAAAGTAATCAAGCGTAGACAAGTTCCAAATTACGATGCTACTAAATATACAACGCTAAGAGTATGGGCGCCAGTTCGAGATGGTATAAAAGTACCGTTATCTATAGTTTATCGTAAAGGAATAAAACTTAATGGTAAGGCGCCTTTGTTTCTTTACGGATACGGTGCATATGGTCTAGGAGAAGAAGCAAGATTTGATAGCAATTTAATTAGCTTACTTGATAGAGGTATGATTTATGCCATTGCTCATGTACGTGGTGGAAATGAATTAGGCAAGCAATGGTACGAAGACGGTAAGCTTCGGAAGAAAAAAAATACCTTTAATGATTTTATCGACAGTGGCGAATATTTAATTAGTAACAATTGGACATCTAAAGACCGTTTGCTAATTAGTGGTGGTAGTGCAGGTGGTTTACTTGTTGGTGCTGTGGTAAACATGCGTCCTGACCTTTTCAAAGCAGCACATCTTGATGTACCCTTCGTAGATATTATGAACACAATGTGGGATGAAAGCTTACCACTAACTACCGAAGAATATCTCGAATGGGGCAATCCGCATCAAAAACCTGCCTATAGTTACATGCGCTCTTATAGTCCTTATGATAATTTGGCGCGTAAAGCTTACCCTTCAATACTTGTTACCACCAGTATTAATGAGAGTCAAGTTGGATATTGGGAACCTACAAAGTATGTTGCTAAATTACGCACCCTCAAAACAGATAATAATCCCTTACTACTAAAAGTTAACCTAGAAGCAGGTCATCAAGGCGCCAGTGGTCGTTATGAAGAACTCAAAGATACTGCGTTTGAGTATGCTTGGATGCTTTCGCAAGTTGGATTTTAAGACTCTAGTAAGCACTAAAGTGCTTATTACGACGATTGGTTTGTGCATTTGAGAGCAAGTTGGTTTTTTTGGTGGGGGAAGCGTGCTACTAGTTCTATATTTCCTGATGCATCTAGTTCCCAATTTGTTGCTTCAATAATTTCAGGCGCCTCCGTATGTAAAGATGTAATAATTTTACTGATTCTATTTGTATTTTCTTGTAATGGTCTTAAATCTGACCAAATTGTTTCACCTCTTAAAGCATCTGTAGGATTTTCGGGTAGTCCACCCCGACCAACTGCTACAAATCTATTTCCAGCTTCGGCTGCACATCCTGTAGTAATTTGGTCTGTGACTTGGGTGATGCTAGAGGGTAATTCAATTGCTGTTATATTTGGGTTAAAGTTAAATGCATTTATCGAAACAACTCCGTTGAATGAACTTCCTTGCTGCGATGTTGCTGTAATATTACTTTCCGATGTTAAATTTTTATTAGGCTGTGTGCCAAATATTCCTATAGCATTAATAGTAATTCTACCACCAAAACTTGCTTGAGCATTTGCAATAATATCACTGTCTTCTAGTGCCACAAGATTTTTTGTGTCAATATTAATATTTCCTCCGCTACCTGTATTGCCAACAGCAGTAGCTGTAATATTACTATTGTTTTGCAAACGCACATCTGTCGATTTAATCTGAATATTACCACCTACACCTGATGCTGTGTTTGCTGTAATGCTACTTTTGTCTTTAACTACAAGCGAATTACTATTAATATAAAGCATTCCCCCATTTCCGATACCTTGATTTTG
Organism: Dulcicalothrix desertica PCC 7102; assembly: GCF_003991905.1. Taxonomy (GTDB): domain Bacteria; phylum Cyanobacteriota; class Cyanobacteriia; order Cyanobacteriales; family Nostocaceae; genus Dulcicalothrix; species Dulcicalothrix desertica. The sequence continues at coordinate 335,432 of NZ_RSCL01000008.1, forward strand.
AACGCTAATTCTTGCTCCATCACTTACTTGTAAATTGCGTGCATTAATTGTTACATCTCCTGCATTTCCTTGGGGAACATCAGGTAGTTTTAACTGACTACGAATAATCGCAGCTTGGTTTTTATCTTCTAATTCTGAACCAAATACACGAACTGCCGAGCGTATTTGACTTGTAGTCGAACCAGATTTACCAGTAACTTCCACACTATCAGAGGCATTAATAGTCACATTTCCAGCAGAACTGTTACTAAAACTAGAAGAGGATATTAAACCTCCATTAGATATTTTTAGTCTTGCTGTGTCAATATTAATTTTACCAGGACTACCATTTCTCCAACTTGAAGAAGTAATATTACTTACATCACCAGCAGGCGCCCTTCCAGAAATTTGAATATTTTCAGATTTAATATTTACATTACCACTGGCGCCGCTCGAAGTTGTCACTGACCCAATAAAACCACCGCCAAATATTGATAGTGACTGCCCAGAAATATTAATATTACCAGCGTTGCCTTCGGAATAAGCAAAAGCACTTACAGTACTAATTGTACGAGTAGAAAAAGGAGAATAATCAAAAACACCCATCGATTGGGCGGTAATATTAATATTACCACCAATACCAGTACTAAATGTATTTGCTGCCAGCACAGCACCATTATGAATATCTAACAAAGGTGTAGTAATATTAATATTGCCACTGGCGCCTGCTGCAATAGTTTCATTTACAAGACCGCTAGGAATACCATTGACTGTAGTATTAGTGAGTTTTAAACTGTCCGATGCCAAAACATCAATATCACCAGCTTGTCCCATTCCTCGGTTTTGTAACCAAACAAGCGAACCGTCTTGAAAATTAACTTGACGACCATAAATCTTCACAACACCACTCGAAGTCCCATTCACATCAATAAGTGAATTGTTCGATAGTTCAATATTATCGAAGTTAGGATTTTCTGGATAACCAAGATTAAATCCTGAATTTGTATTAATACTTACGGTTCCTTGTTCTTTAATACTACTTAACTCAATTTGTCCACCTGGCGCCGTTAATATTGCTCCATCCAAGTTGATTTTACCACCCACTAAAGCCAAAGTTTGTCCGGGTTCAACTTGTAAACCAGTATTATAGTCTTTACGACGGAATGGTGTTCCACTCAAATCATGTCCTTGACCTCGAACGGTTATTGCACCGGAGTTATTACCAATATCAAGTCCTATTGGTGCGCTAACTGTTAAAAGTGGAGTATTTGGTGCAGGACGTGCTGAGTAAATAGTACCGTCGGCAAATTTTATATTTATCGCACTACTAGCAAGAAAGGAACCGCCAATATTAAGACGCGCGTTTTCACCGAATATAATACCGTTCGGATTGATTAAGAAGACATTCGCTTTACTTGTAGTGGATATTAGTCCATCGATTTGTGATGCATTGCTTCCTGTTACGCGCGTAATAATATTTTTTACTACCGCAGAATTGTTAAAAATTGCTTCAGTATTTGTAGGAATGTTAAAACGGGAAAAACTGTGAAACAGATTCGCGCCAGCTTGTGTACCACCACTTATAGTAATGATACTATCCGTTTGTGATGACTTTGAGTTGCTAGGCAGAGTCGCATCGGGAATAATCTCGGCGCCTGCGGTAGATATTGCGAAGACGCAATTAAACGAAATAAAAAGCAACAATTGATAATTGACTAGCTTCATTATTTGGTTGTCCCGGCGCCGATATTTGAAGAGGGCGACCTTTGCCGTTGAGTCTACCATGTTCAATAATGGGGCGCATAGAACTTGACAAAATTACTTTTTTAAGATTTATAAATTTCTCCAGATAATGATAACCGTTCCTGTCTTGTCAGTATTAGCAGTAAAAGTGATGTATTGAGTGAACTTATTTTTCGTCACTGTATAAACAAGTCCACCTGCATAGTTATTAAGCTGGGATACTTTAAAGCTTTGCAGTTCTAACTTACTAATGACATTTGCAGCTACTTCTTCGGGTGTTTTGTCTATAACAGTTCCGTAAATGCGTTCTATTTCTATAGCAGAAGAAAATTTCTCTGGTTGAGAGTTTACTTCTTCGCTTAGACTCAGCTCTTGATTGAGTTTGTTCAAGACACCATCAAACGTTTCTTTTTCTTGAGAGCTTGGTAATGCTTCAGGTGGTATGCTTTCTTTGATAGGCGCCAGTTTAGTGGGCACTGGTTTTGGTGGTTCTTGCGTTGGTGAAGTAACTGGAGTCACGGTTTTTGCTTTTACGGGTACTTTGGGTGTGGCATTCTGTTTTTTAGGTGAAGCTGTTTTTGGCGCCACAACAACTGCTGCTGTCCCGTCGGTGACTTGCTGTGCTTCTTTAAATGATGCAAAAGAGACATCTGGATTAGCTGGCGCCACAGTTGGTGTTACCTCTGGAAGTGCCTCTGGAAGTGGCAGTGTTGGTGTGGCTTCAATTTCTGGTATTGGTAGTTGAGTTTGCGTTGGTGCATCTTGGGGCAGAGAAGGTAACTGTGACGTAAATTGTGGGTCAATGGTGGGTATAGGAGTACTCGTCAAGTCTTTTTGCTTGACTAGCGCTTTGTCATCGCTAAAAAATTGACTCGATTTTGATTGGGAAACAAATATTTGTTCTTGTTTTGGTGTTGTTTTACTGTAGGGTATTTTTCTTCCTGTAAAAGATGATAAGGGCATTAATAGCAGTAACCCATGTAAAGTTAAAGACAGTAATAGCATCGAAGGTGATAATTGCCTGACAGCCGACAACCAATCTTTCGAGAAAGATGAATTAAACATATATTAATTTAGTATAATTATTTAATAAAAGATTTTAACAAGTTATTTCAACAGGAAATAAAGAAAATTATCTGAGCAAATTTACAAATAAAAATGTGATGACAACCTAATTGATAATCAAATAGATGAACTTGATTCACTAAAAAATATTTTATTGATTATGTCGCTAAAACGTAGGTTGGGTTACGCAAAGCCTACCCTGCGGGAAAACTCCGTTTACACCCAACCTACACAAAATCATATCTTGCCCTGAAGCGTAAATGATTAGCTTTATATATTCAGCATATTAGAATGATTTTATCAAAATAATTTGATATTAAACAAACTATTTTTTATTAGTTTTTTGAATAAAATTATATTAATTTAAATGTCTTTTACAATACATATAATTTTGTATAAAATCTCTATAAATCAAAATTTAAATATAGTTTAAATTGAAATTTGAAAATGCTTAAACAATTCTTAACCAGTTAGCATGTACTTTAATTTTAGTCTGTGTTGATAACAGAAATAAATTCTAGATACGAGGAAATATGAAAATTTATACTACCGTTTTCGGTCGTGCAATTACCAGTTCAGTAGTAGCTGCTGCTGTTGCTGTTGCTCCATTGTTTGCAACAGTTACTCAAGCACAAGCTCAACAAACTCAAACTCTTAATGGTGCAGGTGCTACCTTCCCAGCACCTTTGTACGAAAGATATGCTCGTGAAATTCGTAAGAAGTTCCCTAACCTCAGAATTAACTACCAAGCAATTGGTAGTGGCGGTGGTATCAGACAAGTAATTGCAGGAACCGTTGACTTCGGTGGTTCTGACGCAGCAATGACAGATGCAGATATTGCAAAAGTCAAGAATGGCGTTATCCTCGTGCCTACTGCTGGTGGTGCGGTTGCAGTGGTTTATAATCTTCCTGGTGTAAACAACCTCAAGTTGTCCCGCAAGACCTTACCAGCTATTTTTTCTGGTCAAATCAAAAACTGGAATGACCCACAAATCAGAGCTGACAACCCAGGTGTAAATCTTCCTGGCACTCCAATCAAATCAGTTGTACGTGCAGATAGCAGTGGTACAACCTTTATTTTCACCAATCACCTTAGCGCAATCAATGGCTACTTCAGAGGTAGAGTTGGCGCCAACACAGCTCCAAGATGGGCAGGACTTACCAACGTACTTAAAGGAAAAGGTAATCCTGGTGTTGCTAACCTAGTATCTCGTACCCAAGGTTCGCTCGGATACGTTGAGTTTGAATATGCTAGAGCAAATAACATAAGAATGGCGCAAGTTCAGAACAAGAAAGGGCAATTTGTTGCTCCTTCTTTGGCAGGTGCTAACGCAGCATTAAGAACTGTTAGCTTCCCTGATAACTTCCGTGTATTCGTTGGCGACCCTAACGATGGTTATCCAATCGTTGGTTTAACCTGGCTGATGATTTACAAAAAGTACCCCAACGCTGCTAAAGCAACTGCAATTAAGCAATTTGTTAACTGGGCACTTACAGACGGTCAAAAGATCAATGATGACCTCAACTACACATCAATTCCTCCTGCTGTAGTTAATCGTGTATTGAACGTAGTTAACAGCACTGTTAAGTAATTTTTTTAGGTAAAGGGAAAATAAAAGGGGTGACATTTATATATAATTAGCCCCACCTTACTTAAAACAAAACCAACGCATGAACGTAGGGTGGACTTTAGTCCACCTTACTTGTATGAGAATAATTTATTTTCACTAAACTGTAATGGCAACACCTGAACCAGTCTCCCCAAAATATACGCATTCCTCCAATGCTGTTGATGCTAATCTCGACCTAACAGTTATCGGCGGAAGAAATTACTGGACTAATCAAGCTTTCACATGGTTTGTTTACGCTTTTGCTGCTATTACTGTTTTAATTCTTTTTTGGATGAGTTTAATAGTATTTCAGCAAGCTAAACCAGCAATTGATAAGTTTGGATTTGGGTTTCTGACAAGTATGGAATGGGATACGGGCAATGAATTGTTTGGTGCGCTACCATATATATACGGAACGCTAGTTAGTAGTGGTATTGGAATTCTATTTGCTTTTCCTATTGGTGTAGCTGTAGCTTTGATTACTAGCGAAAACTTTCTTCCTCCATCAATACGTAGCATTTTTGCATTTATTGTCCAGTTAATTGCTGCTATTCCCAGCGTTATCCTTGGCTTGTGGGGTATCTATGTATTTATTCCTGTTTTGGAACCAGTTCAAAACGCTTTGTACAAAACCCTAGGTTGGATACCATTATTTAATACTGAAAACCCGGCTGGGTTTAACATGCTGACTGCTGGTATCATTTTGGCGATTATGATTTTGCCAACACTGGCAGCGATATCACGAGATGTATTGTTAGTAGTGCCTAAAGAGTTACGCAGTGCGTCAATGGCTTTAGGTAGCACTCGTTGGGAAACAATTTTTCGAGTTATATTACCTACAGCGCTTTCTGGAGTTATCAGCGCTACAATGCTTGCTTTAGGACGCGCGCTGGGTGAAACAATGGCTGTGACAATGGTAATAGGTAACTCGGCTCAAATCGATGCCTCACTACTGGCGCCTGCGTATACAATTCCTTCAGTGCTTGCGAATGAATTTGCTGAAGCATTAAGTCCGCTACATACAGGTGCTTTAACTTATTTGGCACTAATATTGTTTGTTTTAACTTTAGGTGTGAATGTAGCTGCCAACCTTTTGGTGCAGTGGTTAGGAGTCAAGACCAAGTAGAGACGTTACATGTAACGTCTGTACACATGTAACGTCTGTAAAAATCAAAAATCCATTCATATTACGAAGTAAAAGCCAAAATAGCATGAGTGCTTATCAAGATTCGCAAGTTGATACATCATTCGCGAACGAATTGTGCAGTCCTTTACCGACTACACGGCGCCTGTTCACGTATATTATGAACGGGCTTGCATTCGGATTGTCTGGACTCGCAATTGTTCCATTACTATCAGTATTGTGGGAAATTATAATACGGGGTTTCTCCGGTTTTAGACCTGCAATGTTTGTTACAGCCGTGATTGACAACGGAATTGCTAACGCAATAGTCGGTACAGCAATCATGGTAACAATTGCTTCGCTCATAAGTATTCCGACAGGGGTAATGACGGGCATATATTTGTCAGAGTTTGGTCAAAGCCATCCTGTGGCTAACTTTGTTCGTTTTATTACCACCATTTTGACAGGTGTACCTTCGATTGTTGTGGGTGTATTTGCTTACGGTGTTGTAGTTGCTATTACAAAATCATTCAGCGCCTTTGCTGGTGGTTTTGCGTTATCAATTATTATGCTGCCAGTTATTGCGTTAACTACTGAAGAAGCCTTAAAGCTAATTCCAAACGCTCAACGACTAGCTTCTGCGGCTTTGGGTAGCAGCCGTTTTCAGACCACGTTTAAAGTTGTACTTGCTGCGGCAGTACCTGGTATTACTACAGGGGTCTTACTAGCTGTAGCTCGTGCCGCTGGCGAAACAGCACCGCTCGTTTTCACTGCTTTATTTAGTTTGGACTGGTCAACTGACCTTAATGGCCCAACTGCTTCGCTACCAGTACTAATTTTTAACCTCTACAACGACCCCTCGCCAGAGAAAAACCAACTTGTTTGGACTACCTCTATAGTCCTACTAGGTTTAGTTTTGTGCATCAGCTTGCTTTCGCGTTTGATTACTAGCAAAAAAACAAAGTAATGAGTAAGTGGTGTTGTCAATTTTTGTCGCATAATTTGGGCAAACATGAATAAATTAATCCCGGCTATCAAAGTCAAAAATCTCACGTTTTACTACGGAGCTAAAACGACTAAACCAGCCATTGAAAATATTTCAATGGATATCTACCAAAATCAAGTCACCGCTATTATCGGTCCTAGTGGTTGTGGTAAATCGACATTTATCAAAACTCTTAATCGCATTAGCGAATTAGAAGGTGACGTTCAGGTTAAAGGCAGCGTTGAATTCGCTGGTCAAAATATCTACGAACGTCGCATTAATTTAAATCGGTTACGGCGCCAAATTGGTATGGTGTTCCAAAAGCCGAATTTATTTCCAATGAGTGTTTATGATAACGTCGCATACGGTTTACGTATCGACCGATTTGTTCCAAAAGCGCAACTCGATGAAATCGTCGAAACGGCAATTCGAGGTGCCGCACTGTGGGATGAAGTCAAAGACAAACTTGGTAAATCCGCTTTAGGACTTTCTGGAGGACAGCAGCAGCGTCTTTGCATCGCGCGCGCAATTGCCGTTAAACCAAAAATTCTATTAATGGATGAACCTTGTTCAGCCTTAGACCCTATCGCGACAATGAAAGTAGAAGAACTCATTCATCAATTACGCGAAGAGTTCACAATTGCAATTGTTACCCATAACATGCAACAAGCTGTGCGCGTATCTGACTTTACAGCGTTCTTTACTACTGACGAAAGTCGCATCGGTCAAATGGTTGAATTTGGTGGTACCACTCAAATCTTCAACAGTCCTCTCGATGAACGCACGCGCGATTACGTGTCCGGTCGTTTCGGTTAATTTTTTCGCTTGTTCGCTCAATTCCTATATCGACAGCTAAATTTACTCCTTACCACTTCGTTTGATCCAAAATTATCTTGTGGGATGGGCATCCTTGCCCGTCCCATACGAGCAAACAAGTAAAATACCCATCTTACAATTGCAGGTTAATTTACTTTTTAGAACACTCTTAATAATCTTTTTCTACGTCAATGTAATATCAAGCTTGTTACTGTAATAATACTCTAATTAGTAAAGGTAGCAACTTACTCGCAACGCTAAGGGATGTTCAGTTGAACTCAGTAAGTAGCGTATAACGCAAAAGTAGGTTGGGTTACGCAAACGCATAACCCAACTTACAAAACTATCAACAATACCTTAAGACTTGGCAAGCACAACTTCCTTTTCTGGAAAATTGGCTACTATTTTTAAACTTCCACCAAGAGCTTCGATATAACGGAAGAGAGTACTTATTTGAATATCATCCAAGTTTTCTAAATTAGAAATATTGGCTAAATCGATACCAAGTTCTTTTTCTAAATTTTCTTGGGGTATGCCCATAGACTCTTGTAACTCGATAAGAGAAATATGAAGCGATATCAAGATAGCACGAGCCTTGCTCATTTCTCTTTGCTCAGGTGTCATTTTACTTCGTAATTCGCTAAAAGGTTTAGTATTCATATTAATCCTTCCTTTTTAAGTTCTTCCAAAAGTACATCGTAAAGCTTGTCTGCTTTTGTTACAGGCACCGTCCGTTCGCTCACCGCAAAATCCAGATGTTCTAGCAACAACCGAATTCTACACACCACCCGTAATGATTGAACACCGAGATGCAAGTGGTGAACGTCCATAATATACTTTAGCAGTATATAAAGCTAGCAATAGCGCAGGGCGCCGATTTTATTAAACCAGATTTAGTACAAAAGACGGTATATTCGTTCGCGCGTCACGAAAATGCTTTGACTATCGTCTTTATTGCTGGTTTAAGTAACAATGTTGTCTCTGTAAGTATTGTGCAATTGAAACTAAAATTTTGGAGAGTGTTGTACTTCCCCTGCTTTGTTATAAAAGCCGATAACGGGCAAATGTGACTGAGAATACAAAACTTATTTTACAAAATTGGCTGTAACTAAAATAAGATTGTAAATTTACAGTCTTATTTCACTCCACTAAAATAAGATGCCCAGTTATCTAGTTATATTATGCAAAGTGCTTAATACCTAAAACAAGTTCTAAATTTACAGTATAAATTACTGGTTTCTATAGTATTATTTTGTACTAACCTGCTTCGTATTAAATTCTTTTCAAGCCGCTTCAATTATTCGCCCCTCAGTACTTTGGTAACAATTTTCGTTCGTAACTAATAAATCATCCGTTACATCCGTTACATCCGTTGTATCCGTTGCAAACTGTTAATCGTTTATTTGCCTTTTCTTAACTTTTAAGTGCAAAAGTGTAGTTACAAGCTTGTGGAATATACGGCTATAGTGTGTTTTTCTTACCATAAGCATAAAAATTAAGAATCATACGGGAAAGTTGTATTTCCCTACTCTTTTGTATTTACACATATAAAAACAATGACAAACGCAACACTCAAAGGATTCGCGTTCCTTCCTGCTGATACCTTCGCTTCAGGCCCAGCATCAGGTAAAGACATTTCTGCAAATGGTCGCACTGGCCCGTTTCCTGGACAACCTGTTCAAGGATTTAGCGCGGTGCAATTTGCAGGACAAAATCAATTTTGGTTTATGGCTGATAACGGTTACGGCGCCAAAACAAATAGTTCAGATTTTTTATTACGCATATACAAAGTTGAACCAAATTTTCGTACTATTTCTTCAGGTGATGGAACTGTAAAAGTAGACAATAATTTTATTCAGTTAGCAGACCCAGATAAAAAAGTACCATTCAAAATTACCAACGAAGCATCACAAGAGCGGTTACTTACAGGCGCCGATTTTGATATTGAATCGTTTGTCATTGCCAAAGATAATACTATCTGGATTGGTGATGAATTTGGACCCTATTTACTACACTTCGATAACAGTGGTAAATTACTCGATGCTCCAATTGCTACACCGAATGAATTTACATTAAATACCCTAAATGGACAAGCTCCATTAGTAATTGGACACCGAGGCGCCAGTGGTGAATTGCCCGAACATACGTTAGCTGCATATAAATTAGCAATTGACCGAGGTGCTGATTTTATCGAGCCTGACCTAGTTTCTACTAAGGATGGGGTATTAATCGCGCGTCATGAACCAAATTTAATTAACACCACCGACGTTGCCAACCGTCCAGAATTTGCTGACCGTAAAACAACTAAAATTGTTGATGGTGTCGCAGAAGAAGGTTTCTTTGCCTCTGATTTTACTTTGGCTGAAATTAAAACCCTGCGCGCAATAATGCCGCAAGATTACCGAACTCAAGTGTTTAACGGAGTTTTAGAAATTCCTACGCTTGAAGAAATTATTAATTTAGTCAAACAAGAAGAAGCACTCACCGGACGCAAAGTTGGTATCTATCCAGAAACTAAGCACCCGATATTCCATGATAATTTAGGTCTATCGCTCGAAGAAAAGCTTGTTGACACATTAGTCAAAACAGAATTTACCGACCCCAAACGAGTATTTATTCAGTCGTTTGAAACTAGTAATTTAAAAGAACTTAATAGTGTATTAATGCCGAATGCTGGTATTGATATACCTTTAGTGCAGTTACTCGATGCTACCGATGTTCGATTAGATGGTTCCTTAATTGAGACAAAACCTTATGATTTTGTAGTTAATGGTGATGAACGTACTTATGCTGACCTGCGAACACCTGATGGGTTGAAAGAAATTGCCACTTATGCTGATGGTATTGGCCCTTGGAAACGAATGATTGTTTCTGTTAAAGGAGTAGATGCCAACAACGATGGTATTGCTGATGATGTAAATAAAGATGGTGCTATTAACGATGCTGACAAAAGCACTTTAGCTCCAACCAGCTTAGTTCAAGATGCCCATACCGCAGGATTATTAGTACATCCATATACATTTCGTAACGAAGGAAGATTTTTAGCAGCAGACTATAACAATAATCCTGAACTTGAATATAGACAGTTTATTCAATTGGGAGTTGATGGTTACTTTACTGATTTTCCTGGTACAGGTGATTTAGTCCGCGACCAAATTGTGGCGCCATTTGTTCGTTCACCGCAAAACCCCGATGTTCTAGCAACACCTGAATTTAATACCCTTGACAAAAACCCACCTATAGTTATTGGACATCGAGGCGCCAGTGGTGAACGTCCTGAGCATACTTTGGCGGCATATAAATTAGCAATTGCTCAAGGCGCCGATTTTATTGAACCTGATTTAGTGGCAACCAAAGATGGTATTCTCGTTGCGCGTCACGAAAACGCTTTAGCTGTTCTTAATGCTGATGGTAGTCTCAATAATACCGATACTAGTACTGATGTTTATGAACGTCCTGAATTTGCTGACCGTTTAACAACGAAAGTTATCGATGGACGCTCGGTACGTGGTTGGTTTACCGAAGATTTTACATTGGCGGAACTCAAAACTCTCAACGCAATCGAACGTTTACCAGCTTTACGCGGTACTCGTTTCAATAACGATAAACTTCAAGTTCCAACTTTGGATGAAATTATCGACTTAGTACAAAAAGTCGAGCTAGAAACCGGACGCAAAATTGGTATTTATCCAGAAACCAAGCACCCTACTTATTTTGCCAGCGAAGGTAAGCGCATCGATGGTACTTCCATTAATACGAACTTGGGACAAAAATTAATCGATACTCTCGTTGCCCAAAACTTTACCGACCCCAAACGTGTATTTATCCAGTCGTTTGAAACTGTTAATCTGAGGGAACTCAACGATGTCATTATGCCCAACGTTGGTGTTGATATTCCTTTAGTGCAATTATTTGGTGGTGCAAACGACCGTCCGTATGACTTTGTTGTTAATGGTGACAACCGGACTTACGGTGATTTAACAAAACCAGCTGAACTTGGTGAAATATCTAAATATGCTGCTGGTATTGGCCCGAATAAAAGATTAATTATACCCGCAGGTAGAAATGGTACACTTTTGGCGCCTACAACTTTGGTTCAAGATGCTCATGCAGCAGGTTTACTAGTACATCTTTATACACTGCGTAATGAAAACGTATTTTTGGCGCCAGACTATAACGGTAATCCAGCAAACGAATACAAGCAGTTTATCGAGTTAGGAGTTGACGGTTACTTTACTGACTTTCCAGGATTAGGAGATACAATTCGTGACCTTTATGTAGATACACCAGCAGTATCTAATTTAGCTGGTTCGAGAGGTTTTGAAGGGATGGCAATTAATCCTGATAAAACCAAATTGTATCCTTTACTCGAAGGTACAGTAGTTGGAGACCCTGCTGGTTCACTGCGAATTTATGAATTTGATATTGCATCGAACAAGTACGAGGGTTTGGCAGGTTATTACCAAATGGAAAGTCCTAATAATGCAATTGGTGACTTTGCCGTTGTGAATGCTAACGAGTACTTGGTTATTGAGCGCGATAATGGACAGGGAGATGCGGCACAATTTAAGAAAATTTACAAAGTTGATTTATCGCAAAAAGACGCTAATGGTTTTGTGAGCAAGCAAGAAATTGTAGATTTACTCAACGTCAAAGACCCTAACGACCTTAACCAAGACGGAAGCACCAACTTTAAATTCCCCTTCCAAACCATCGAAGATGTTTTAGTAATTGACGAAAACACAATTTTAGTTGCCAACGATAACAACTATCCATTTTCCGTTGGTCGTCCTCCTGCCATCGACAATAACGAAATAATACTGCTCGGACTTGATACACCCCTCAACCTCGACCCACGTGTTGGAGTTGCTGGACTCAACCTGCCAACCATTGAAATTACAGGTGGCGCCGGAGATGATACATTATATGGCACAGTAGCTTCGGAACTACTTACTGCTGGTGATGGCAATAATGTTATTTACGGTGGTGAAGGTAATAACTATATTATTGCTGGTTCGGGAAACAACAAAGCTTTTGGTGGCGCCAACAACGATACTTTCTTTTTAGGCAACGGAGATAACACCATTTACGCAGGTGAAGGTCAAAACCGTATCTCTACAGGCAACGGTAATAATTTAATTTACGCAGGCACCGGAGATGATAACATCACTGTTGGTAAAGGAAATAACACAATTTACGCAGGTGAAGGAGCAAATACCATCACATCTGTTGGTGGTAACAATACTATCTACAGTGGAAGTGGCGCCGATAAATTCGTCATCAACGCAGGTTCCGGTACAACTACCATAATTGGATTTGGCGCCAATGACCAAATCAGTCGCGGTAGCACTTTACTTGCCACAGATGTACTCAACACCAAAATTAACGGCAATGACACCCTAATCAGCAAAGGCAATAACTTAATTGCAACACTAAAAAATGTACAGCTTAACTCACTAACTATCACCACTTAAGCATTAAAATATTGTGGGATGGGCATCCCTGCCCGTCCTACCTACTTAGTAATATAAACAACACTAATCACTAAGTTAAAATGCTAACCTTATCATTGCCAGCGCAGAATATAATCAGGTCATGACATTAGTTGTAGAAATAGATGAAATTTGGAAAGAAGCAGCAAAACGTTTAAATAATATTTCTGAAGATAAAATTACACCTTTGCTCAAGCAGTATGGCATTTTACCACAACTCGTGCGTGAAATTATTATAGATTGTGCTATTTCATCTATCGAACTCAGTCAAGACGAAGTTTTTACAATATATAAACAGTTTTATCAAGAGCAACAGCTAAATTCAGATGGAGATTTACAAGTTTGGCTAGATGCGCGTCAAATAACCCGCTCTTTATTAGACTATACAGTTACCCGTGGCGCCAAACTTGAAAAATTCAAACGAGCAAACTGGCTGAGTCAACTAGAATCATATTTTATCCAGCGCAAAGCCAAACTAGACCGAGTAGTATACTCATTAATTCGCGTCAATGATATTGGTATTGCCCAAGAATTATATTTTCGCATCGCTGAAGGCGAACAAACGTTCCAAGAACTCGCAAGCGAGTATTCCCAAGGTACCGAAGCTTCAACAGGTGGTTTACTTGGACCGATGGAACTAGCAACACCACACCCAGCATTAGCCAATTTGCTTGCAACCAGTCAACCCGGACAACTGCTACCACCAACTCGTCTAGCAGAATGGTTTATGATAGTTCGACTCGAAAAGTTGATTCCTGCTAAGTTAGACGAACCAACACAACAACGTTTACTCAACGAATTATTTGAGAATTGGTTGCAAAATCAAGTGAAAGAAGTTTTGAAGCCAGTCGATGCCCAGTAAATATACTGATGCCAGTGAGTTTTCGCTGAGAATATAACATAAGTATATTACCGTCTATGAAAATCATTCCTGTTCGAGGATGCCCTACTGTGCTATATGAGCGTTATGAGTACTGTTCTGACTGCTGACAATTCTACTTTACATTCGCAAATAGGTTCCAAGGTTTGCCAAGCTATTATTGCTATTCAAGTACAGCAGCCAGAATTACTACTCGATAAGTATAGAGATATACCTTGGCAAAGTAGTCGTCATCAATCTGGTTTGGTTAACAAGTTAACCGAAATACTTGGACAAACTCAAGACGAAAAGCTTACACAGCAACTTTTACAGAAATTTTTGAGAGCGTTGCTTTCCCCTGAGTCTTTTTCTTCACCTATATTAATTAACTTATTTAAGGAAGTTTCTCAACTTGGTAGTTCAAAACCAGATGGCAACGGCGCCAGTACCAGTAAAATTAGTGAAAGTGAAAGTGAAACTAATCTAAATGTACCTAGTGGTTCTAGTGGTTCTACAGTAAATGATGAACCTATAAAATCTACTCCTGAGACAGAAAACCCTACAAATAATGCTCCTCAAGCTGCGATAGTCGATCAAGAAACTCAAGAGAATGTAGATACTACAAAAGACACCTCAGAATCAAACACTTCAGAATCAAACACTTCAGAAACTACAAATAATACTCCAGGTGCCATAGATGATAATACAAACAACGCCGCTTATACACAGGGTGGAGTCGCAGTATTATTATTGGATGCAGAAAACTTACAATTTAATAGCGAAACTGAAAAATTCTTGAGTTCAGTTTGCAATTATCCAATTCAAGTTAAAGTTGCTTTTGCAAATTGGTGTCGTAAAGGTAAGCTCGACGCTGAACTACATGCACGTAACTATGATTTGATTCATGTACCTTCGGGTAGAGATAACGCAGATGGAAAGATGATAACTTTTGGCTCGTCGATTAATCAGCGCTTTCCAAATGCCAAAGAGGTTTTCGTTTGCTCATCAGATAATGTGATGACAAACTTGTGCAATCACATGATGCAAAACGGCTTAAATGTATTTAGGGTAGTAAAACAAGGTAGTAATTTGACGGTACTTGATATTCAGAGCGGTAAAACACATGTTCATACGGTTTTACCAACTATGGAGCAATTTGTCAGTCAAATCAAAGATATTATTCGCGAAGAAGAGTCTCGAACTGGGAATCAATGGATGAAGTTGTCCAAAATGTCCAAGATATTTCACAATAAGTACCATATTGGTGTTAACCAAGTAGTATCACACCATTTTCAGGGTAAAACCGCTAAAGACATTTTTCTTGAACACGCTGAGTTTGCTGTTCACCATCTTCCTGAAGATTTAGAGACTTTTATTACTTTATTTAAGTTGCCAGCAAAGGCATAAATTGGCGGATTAATCCAATCGTCACAGCAGGCAATTCTAGCTGTGGTGTTAACCCAACGTTTTCTATTTGTTCAAAAATGCGGATTGCGTTACTGTTTATTTGGGCAAAACGGCGCCCAATTTCGGGTCCTGTGAACTGAGATTTTTTTCCCCAGATAATTCCTGTAGGGGTTTTAAGGTTGTGTATATATAATGATAAATCGAAGCTTAAATCGCCACGCACAAACGATAATGCCGCATATTCGGCATTTGGCTGCTGTGCCGATTCTAAATATGCTTCGATAATTTCTGGAAAAATTCGGTCTTTTTCGGCAAATTGACGTTGCTCTAAAAATGAGCGAATACTCTCTCTTGTGGCGATACCCGTACTATAAAGCAAACGGTCAATTATTGGTATGCTGACGATTTGAGCAAAAATACTGCGTGAATAATCCTCACCAAAGTCGGCAAGTCCTGCAGGTGTGGTTAAAATTAGCGATTTGAAAAGTTCTGGATGTACACAAGCTACTCTGATTATAAAAGCAGCAGTTAACGAAGAAGCAACTACGGTTACTGGTTCTGGGCAGGTTGATACTAAGAATTCTCGAATCGTTGTCAAGTAATCATCTACTTGGTAATTGCGTGCAGGATGCTCTGAACTTCCCCATCCGATTAAATCAGGCGCCAAAACTTGGTAGAAGTCAGCAAACGCTGGGTAAACTTTTGACCACTCGTAAGCAGAAGAACCACCACCGAAGCCGTGTAGAAATACTAAGTTTTCCTTTACTATATTTTTTTGCTCACTTTTTTGCCAAGGGCTGGCGCCATTGGTGTAATATACCATTCTACCAAGTGAGGTCATTATCGAGCGTTGCTCAAATCCTAATGGCTGAAACATAAATAAATTAAAGTTTTTTTGGGAACGGGAAACAAAAAATTGCATTCTCAAGTACTTAACTAACACACTTTATATTTAATTGACCTGTGCCTTACCTCTCATTTGTCGTATGGTTTGCGATTATTGGCGGCTTTATGTAAATATAAGCACTAGTTTAAAACTACTATCAATTTCTATTTACTGAGATAGATAATCTTGTAAGTACTGTCAGGAAAAGCCTATATTTCCCTGACTTGCAAATTAAGCCGATGTAAATGTCACCGTAACATTTGTGAAGATTTAGTGATTTTTATGCCATACATAGAGTCGAATCATAGCTATACACACTATGATTTTAATGCTAATACGTGTAGCAGGTATTACTTATGGTGCATTTTAACTACCATGTTTTGTGATAATCTATCAGAAACATTACTGATAGTACTTAGTGTTCATTCCCTGCAAGCGGCAATCCTTGTAAATCAGTCTTTTACAGTTAATGACTGTGATGAAACAAACCTATACACAAACTTTAAAATTTAACAAAATACGCACTATCACCGAAATTAGAGCGATTGCCTTGTATCTAATTAACAGTGGTTTTAATTTCTCGTTTATGCTAGAGGCGAGGTTTTTATGATAAAACAGAGTTTTTTTCAACCAGATACAGATACAGATACTTTACTGAGGTTATCCCAACACACACGTCAACTTACCGATTCTCGAATGTCGCGTACTATCGAACCATCTTCGTTAGAGTATCTAGAGGCGCCACAGCCAGTAACCCGTAATGAGGTTGATACTACAAATGATAATGGAGATTGCGTTTGCCTAAATTTAGAGACTTTGAAATGCTTTGAAGTTGTCGAACGTCAGTATGAAGAATTCGGAGTCATTTTCAACAATTGTATTGCGATACAACCCTCAAATCCAGCATTTCCAACCGATAATGCAGTTGTATTGATGGGGGCGCCTAAAGGTGGTTTCTTAGAAGTTGCTTTCACACGTCCGGTAAATATAGTAAAAGCTTTAGTTACAAGTTCGCAGCGACTACTACTGTCAGCATACAACCGCGAACGTAAAATTGTGGCACAAGCAGTACTGCCAGTTGGGAATTTGGCAAATTCTGACTCAACGCTTCTTCCTAACGCCTTGATGTCAGTCAAAGCATCCCAAATATACAGCATCACCTTCTGCGCTTTTGATGGGCAATTTACCGTCGATAATTTTAGCTTTTGCTCTTAACCATTATTTACGATGGCGCCAAAACTTTTTAAAATACCTAAAAAATCAATTGTTTTTTCCGTTTGCTGGATATTCTTGTATAGAATATACGGGAGCAAGGTATCTGTCCCATTATTTTAGGGTCAACCTTACTTATATCAATTCAATACAAGGTTATAAAAAGGTAAAAAACAGTGGCACAGGCTTCGTCTTCGTGGCAGCAGTTAATAAACCAGATTTCCAACTTGGCACTTGGAATGCCCAAGATAAAAGCCACGCATCTGCGAAGTAAAGAGCGATTCCAGCCAGGACCTGGTGGAGTTCTTAGCTTTTTAACAATCGTTTTAGCGATGCTGCTATGGAACTGGAAGTTACTGCTTGCAACTAGTATTGGCGTTGGTACAATGGTATCAGCTTATTCGTTGCAAAAGCGAGACTTGTCAAACTATTGGTTGCAATTGAGTCAATTTTTTGACAAACACAATCGGCGGTTACTAATAGCTGTATTTAGTGGTGGTATTGCTACTTTTACTAGCTACACGGCTATAGCTGTATTTCTTGGCTCGAAAAATCCTTGGATTGCAACTGGCGCCTTAATGCAAGGTGCAGGAACGCTGTTGACTTTAATCTTACTAGTATGGCTAATCACCACTATTAATGACAACAAAGAGCAGAACCAAATTGACCAATTGTTACAAAAGTTAACTGAATCAGACCCGCTGAAACGTTTAATTGCTTTACGCCAACTAACAAAATTAGTGACTCGTTTTGATATTGACGTTTCAGAGCGCAAAGCTGTAATTGATTGCTTACAGCTTTTGTTAACTACTGAAGAAGAAACATTAATACGAGACACAGCGTTTGATAGTTTACAAGCGGTAGAAAAGTTACAAACATCAAATGGTGGTGCTATTCCATTAAAGCCACTGTTCGTTAAGGTCAAACAGAAGGCCCCCACTGCTTAAATGTTTTTGGTTAATAGTTTTCCATTACAAACCTGTACAACTCTGTGATTACAGCGTCGTACCAACTGCTCGTCGTGGGTGGTGATAATGACGGTGGCGCCAAAAGCGTTTAATTTCCGAAAAATTTGTATAATTTGCCAAGAGTTATCGGGGTCAAGATTTCCGGTAGGTTCATCTGCGAGTATTAACGGTGGTGTACTGACTATTGCACGAGCTATCCCAACTCTTTGCTGCTCTCCTCCAGAAAGTTGACCCGGAAAACAATTGGCTTTGTCTCGCAAACCTACTAGTTTTAAAGTTGGTTCTAGGCGCCTAAGAATTTCTTTACGTGTATAACCCTGAGCTTCTAAGACGACTGTTACATTTTCTGCGACTGTTCGCTGTTGAATTAATTTGTAGTCTTGAAAAACAATGCCAATACGGCGCCGTAATAAAGATAAAGCGTCACCTCGCATTTGTGCGACATTACATTCATCGACCGTCACTTCACCCTGTGTAGGTAGTTCTTCACCGTACAGCATTTTTAGAAGCGTGGACTTACCCGAACCGCTTGCTCCTGTAACAAATAGAAATTCTCCTTTTTTGACCTCTAAGTTGATGTCAGATAGGGCAAGCTGGTTAACGTATGCTTTTGTAACGTTATGCAGTTGTACCATGTTTACTGCATTTAACGTTGGAATATCTTGTTCTCGGTCTAGTACAGCCATATAGTCATTAAAAGGGTATTTACTTAAAAATGTATGGTTACAAAATTAAGGATTCCCAAATTATGACCAACAATATCAAAATTTGAATATTTTTCTCTTGTGGAATGGGCATCCTTGCCCGTTCTTAGTATAGGGGCGGGCAGGGATGCCCGCTCCACAAGATAATTTTTTATTTTAATTACTGACTGATTGCACATCTATCGGTAATATAATATACAATAGATTTCAGTGCAAATTCAGGTAAAGATAACATTCTCTTCCAGCGCCAAGGTTCTTTATATAAACGATATAGCCATTCTAAGTTATTTTTTCCTAACCAATTGGGAGCGCGTGTTTTGATGCCCGACCAAATATCAAAACTACCACCAACACCGATCCAAATGGCCTGTGGACATAAATGGCGATTTTGAGCAATCCACATTTCTTGGCGAGGGACTCCCAAACCAACTAAAATTAGCTGTGGCTGAATTTGAGCCAAAGTTTGCTTTAATTGTTCTTCTTCAAGTTCTGAGTGATATCCAGAATGGCTACCTGCAATTGATAATCCTGGTGACAGTGACTGCCAATAGTCGGCAGCTTTTTGAGCGACTCCAGGACTTCCACCGTAGAAAAATACTTTGGGTGGATTTAATTTTGAGCTTGATTGTCCCAAATTTTGTAGTAATGCTTCTGCAAGCTCAATGCCTGGAACACGGTTTACATTTTGCTTCTTCAGCAGTTGGAGATATAGAACTACCCCGGCGCCATCGGGAATTACAAGCTCTGCATTTTGAATAATTTTAGACAAAGCTTGGTTACGTTCCGCTTGCATCGTCATTTCCGCATTTAGGGTGACAACATGCGCTCCCTGACTTTGTTCTAAGCGTTCTTGTAACCAGTTAGGGTAGTTAGCGATTACGTGGACGGGTAGTCCCAAAACTGAAAACGATTTAGGCAAATTAGACATAGCCTGCAAATTCTGGTTCCTCACACCATACTAATTACGAACGCTAGTTTATCAAATTTGTTCCAAAGGTGATTGGTCTGAATAGTTACAAACAAAGGGTAGAATATAATTTTTTGATGTTGAATATACTTTGGAGTGTCTCGTTAAACTAAATTCCAGTTAGTACCTTTATACTTCTTGTAAATCAGGGAGAAACCGGGTTTCTAGGTTTCTCTTAGTTTTGTAAAGATGTATGACTACTACATTTTGTAAAACTTTTTAGTAAACTCAACTTTACAGCCAACTGCGAAACGGGCAAAAATCGACCATGAGTAAAATTCGTGTTGCTCTGATTGAAGACCATGACCTCACCCGTGTGAGTATCCGCACTGCATTGCAACAAAAAGGAGAAATTGAAGTTGTTGGAGAGGCGCCGAATGCAGCAGAAGGGCTAAAACTGCTTTCTTTGGTGCATCCGGATGTAGCAATTGTGGATATTGGATTACCTGACAAAGATGGTATCGAGTTAACGCGCGAGATTAAATCAGAAGCAGGTAACGATGAAACAAGAACTCGAGTATTAATTTTAACGCTGCGCGATAGTAAGGAGGCAGTTTTAGCGGCGTTTGCAGCAGGGGCAGATTCATACTGCATGAAGGATGTTAAGTACGATAATTTGCTTGAAGCGGTTCGCGTCACTTATAACGGTAACGCTTGGATTGACCCAGCGATTGCCCGAATTGTCCTACAACAGGCAAAAACTAATCCTACCAAAATAGATGCCACAACCAGCGAGGCGAACGCGGCATCGGAGCCGTCGGGTGGGCAAACCGATGAACAAATGATTGACCCTTATACTCTTACGGAACGAGAGTTAGAGGTATTGCAGTTAATTGTTGAAGGTTGTAGTAACGCTGTTATTGCCGAAAGGTTATATATCACCGTCGGTACCGTCAAAACCCATGTACGTAACATTTTAAATAAGCTATGTGCTGATGACCGTACTCAAGCTGCTGTGCGCGCGTTGCGTTCTGGTTTAGTTGGTTAGTAGAGGAAAATTATCAATTGATGCAGAGGCGCTCACGTAAGGCGCCTCTACATTTGTAAAGACTGTCATGGTATCAAGTATTTTGCTTATACTGGTATTATATATTATACTCTAGTTAAGTATAATTATTTACGTAACTTGTTAGATAATAAAAATACATTAGTGTGCGGATAATAAACCAAGACTGTTAAACTATTGGTTGGTGTGCAGTAATACATATGGAGTGTGATGGATATTTTTAAATACTAGTAAAATATCAGATTCAAACTGGGTATCCTCTATATAAGCATGTAATTTATTTTCGTTCATTGGGTGGAAGTACTCGTACTGAAACACTTTTAAACAGGCGCGAAACCAAAGTCAAATATGACTGAAACAGGGCTAGATAAACTGAAGCTGATGGTGGTAGACGATGAACCGGATAATCTAGAACTACTCTACCGTACTTTTCGGCGCGATTTTCAAGTTTTCAAAGCGAGCAACGCTATCAGTGCTATTGACATCTTAGATAAAGAAGGCGAAATGGCTGTAATTATCTCAGACCAACGAATGCCTGAGATGAACGGTACGGAATTTCTTAGCCTCACGGTTGAGCGTTTCCCCGACACAATTCGCATTTTGCTAACTGGGTTTACAGATGTCGAAGACTTAGTGGATGCTATCAACTCCGGTCAGGTGTTTAAGTATATTACCAAACCTTGGAAGCCTGACCGTCTCAAAGCAGTAGTCGAACAGGCAGCCGATACGTATCGTGTTGTTAAAAAGCGAACCCAAGAATTGAGTCGCGCTTTAAGACGTGAGTCACTATTTAATGCAGTGACAACGGCAGTTAGGGAGTCACTTGACTACCGTAGTATGCTGCAAAAAATTGTCGCGACACTTGGGCAGAGTTTTGACGCGACTTATTGCTTTGTACGACCAGTTGAAAACGACCATTTAACACAAGACGAGTTTTACTACCAAGACCCGAAAGCTTCTAAATTTAGCTATCCGGTTGATTCAGAAGCTTTAATCGAAAAAGTTCTGGAAACTCGTAATTATCAAGTTTCGCAGTCAGGTGACGATACTTACCCTTGTTACCAACTGGTTGTACCGTTGATTTATCAGCAACAATTCTTAGCTATCTTGACTTTATGCCAGTATAAACGCGATTATTCTTGGCTTGAACAGGACATACAGTTGATAACAGGAGTTGTTGAACAAGCAGCACTTGCGCTTTCGCAAGCCAAGCTTTATCAGCGTCTACAAGAGAAACAAGAGCAAATCCGTCTAGAACTAGGAGTCGCACGTCAAATTCAAAATAATTTGTTGCGTCAAAGACTACCAGAAATCGATAGCGCTCGAATACAGGCTTCTTGTTTACCTGCACGTGAGGTTGGAGGCGATTTTTTTGAGGTGTTTGTTCACCCAAAAGGTGACTTATGGTTAGCTGTTGGCGATGTATCTGGAAAAGGTGTTCCAGCAGCTTTGTTTATGGCAAGCGCAATATCAGTGCTACGTCGTGAACTATCCCAAGAAACACCTGAATTGCCAAACGTAGTCATGCAAAACCTAAATCATGCCTTGTGCGATGATTTAATCGGCAATAATTGCTTCATAACTATGGTTTTGGCGCGCTATATAAGTGCGACTGGGGAGTTAGTTTATGCTAATGCTGGACACATCTATCCTTTACTTTGGTCGAGCAAAGATACGAGTATTCAACAACCAACTTATTTAACAACACGTGGGGTTCCTTTAGGTATATTGCCCAAGTGGCAAGCTCAATATGGTCAGTTAGTTCTCTCCTCTGGAGATATACTACTCCTTGCTAGCGACGGAATTACCGAAGCAATGGTAACAAATCATCCTGATGCTGAGGTATCCAAGCTTGGTGCTGGTATTAACCGCTCTATGTTAAAACAGGAAGGTTTGTGGAAGCTACTAAAAAATCAACCGCAACCCTTATGTCTAGATAGTTTGCTAGCTCGCATCCAGGAAGATACTGATTCTCAAGAAGACGACCAAACCATACTTGCTTTGGAGGTTTTATAGAATGATGAAAACTGAGCTTCATGTACCGAGTGACTTGAAGTTTTTGACGATTGTAGAAGATTGGCTACTAGGATGTCTTAAGGTCGAGTTAGGACAATCGGTTGATTGGTCTAAGCAGTCTAATCGGTTACGGTTAGTATTAGTTGAAGCTTACTCAAATGCTGTGCGTCATGCTCACAAAGACCTGCCTAACGCTCCTATATTGATTCGTCTAGAACTTCAAGACCGAGATATTGCTCTAGAAGTTTGGGACAGTGGTGATGGTTTTGATATGTCAGACTACTTTGCCCCTAGTCCCACTGATAAACAAGAAGGTGGTTACGGATGGCTAATTATGAATCGCTTAATGGACAAAGTTGAGTATCAATTACAAGTTAATGGTGGTAACTGCCTCAAACTTGAAGCAAAGTTGCCTGAAATTGCTTAAACAGCTTTACCAATATTTATTTCTGGTTCATAAATAAAATAGTTGAATCATTTATTAGCTCACAATTAAAAGGCTCTATTATCTCCAGTAATCTTAATACCACACTATACACGTGCTATTAAATTGTGACTGTTTAGAAGGCGCCACAAAGTAGCACAGGCATCCCTGCCTGTGCATATTTTGGTTCTATAATATACATACTACCTGCGTAAATTCAACAGTTCTTGCGGCGAAGCTAAAAGTTTGACTCTCGTGTAAACAATTTCCTTGCTTTCATTGAGAATAAATATCCAACTCACGTTAACACCGCACCAAGAAGTTTCTGCTTTCCCAGACACTTGCACCTGGTATTGCCCATCTTCTAAAACTTCTATAATTCCTTGATTAGGGTAAGCTTTTATACCTTTAGCTTCTTGATTGAGGTAACTGATTATGGCATCGCGTCCAGAAATATCTGATTCAAATGGTGGACGCATAACACCGTCAGGTGCAAATAAATCAGCCGTTGCTTCAAAATATCCAGCGTTAAGTGTTTCAAAATAACTTAAAACTGTTGGTTCCTCAATTCCTTCAATTTTTGTTGAATTTGCAACAGAAGTAAATTCAGCGGCTGTCATAAGATTACCTATATATCATGCGTGCTAAACTTAATTTGCATCACCTGAACTGAAAATTAAAGTTATTTAAGAAGGATTTATTAAAACCATTACAAATACTTCTAACGGTGGTTGTAAATGATAAAGTATTAGAAAGTACATTTTATTAGAGTGTTGGCGCAGTAGGTAGATGAGATAAATGAGTGGATTGCAAAAAATCAGTAGCGATGAAGTCAAGCGTAAAGCCTTAGAACTTGGAGTTCATAAGGTTGGAATTACTGTGGCAAGTGCGAATTCGTTCTCTGAAGTAAATAATTTGAGTAAGTGGCTCGAATTGGGCTATCAAGCCGATATGATGTGGATGTCAAACAAAGCGCGCCAAGATATAAAGCTAGTGATGCCTGACGTAAAATCTTTAGTATGCGTAGCATTAAATTATTACACACCGCATCAACATCAAGAAGTTACAGGGACAGGGGACAGATGTGGTAAAATCTCTCGATACGCATGGGGAAGGGATTATCACAAAGTCATGCACAAAAAACTCAAAGCCTTAAGCAGTTGGTTAGAATCATTACATCCGGATATCAAAACGCGATATTATGCCGATACAGGGCCAATTCAAGATAAAGTGTGGTCAGAAAAAGCGGGTATTGGTTGGATAGCAAAAAATGGTAATGTAATTTCACGTTCTCATGGTTCATGGATATTTTTGGGAGAAGTGCTAACAAACTTGGAGCTAACACCCGATACACCACATACTAAGCATTGTGGAACTTGTACTCGCTGTATAGATGCTTGTCCTACAGGCGCCATTATTGCGGATGGTGTAGTTGATGCAAATCGTTGTATTGCTTATCATACAATTGAAAATCGTAGCGAAGAACTACCAGAAACGATTAAATCAAAAATGCAAGGTTGGGTAGCAGGATGTGATATTTGTCAAGATGTTTGTCCTTGGAACCAACGCTTTGCAAATGTAACCGATGTCGTCGAATTTCAACCATATCCTGAAAATGTGGCGCCGTCTTTAACAGAGTTAGCAGAAATATCAGACGAAAAATGGGATAAACGTTTTACAGCATCGGCTTTAAGACGAATAAAGCCGTCTATGTTACGACGGAATGCCCGCGCTAATATAGAAGCATTCCAGGCAAAATTATGACGACCAAAGTAATTATTTTTGATTTCGATGGTACTATCGCCGATACAGTAGATGCGCTTGTTAGCGTTGCAAATCGTTTAGCCGCTGATTTTGGCTATATTCAAATTACATCAGAAGAATTATCTATATTAAGAAATTTAACATCTAGGGAAATAATAAAGTATTCTGGTATATCAATTTTTAAAATTCCGTTTTTAGTTAAAAAAGTAAAATCAGAGTTAAAGAATAAAATTCCTGAACTTAAACCAATTACTGGGATGCAGGAAGCTTTAGTAGAATTAAGAAATCAAAGACATAGACTAGGAATTATTACCTCTAATTCGCAAGATAATGTAGCAGAGTTTCTGAGAATAAATAATTTAGATAATCTATTTGAATTTGTTTATTCGGGAGTGACAATATTTGGTAAAACTACAATAATTAATAATGTATTGCGTCAAAAACAAATTAAAACACAAGAAGTAATTTATGTAGGGGATGAAACGCGGGATATTGAAGCGTCAAAGAAAGCCAATATTAAAGTTGTTGCTGTAACATGGGGATTTAATTCGCCAGAAGCGTTAGCGAAACAGAAACCTAACTTTTTAATTAATCATCCTAGTGAGTTAATACATGTTGTGAATGGAGACTCGTTGTAAGCATTGTTGTAAGCACTTCAGTGCTTGATTTAAGAAAAGCACTTAAGTGCTTACAACAATGCTTACAACGAGCTTATACAAAATTATTGACCAGGTTGACCTAATTCTAAAGCTTTCTTTACGAGGTCATCATCAACGTTACCAACAGCTTCTGTACCCGAAATTTCACTTGCCATGCTCATATAATCACTAGGATTACCAGTTACACCCGGCTCAACTCTCATATCTTCAGGTTCAGGCATTTCATATTGAGGTGCAACTGCAGCTTCAGCAGCTTTTTGACCTTCTTCAGTATTATCAATTGGGCTGACGCTCATTTGCTTTGCTAGTTCATAGTCAGCATCAAAATCAACTTTAGGCGCCTTTTCTACACCATCGGCAACATTGTCTGCAAGTAACTGTGCATCGTGAGACACTTCACTGGGATTAATTTTTACTTCGTCAGCCATTATTTTGCTCCCTCGTAATTTACGCATTTCATTCTATGATGTCATCTTACCAACATTGATAAATCACGTCTTGATACCGTTTGATAGATTCTTACCTCTATAAAAAGATAGATAAATCAAGGTTTTAACTTTACCTCTACACAAAGACAGATAAATTCAACACAATATTTTCTAACTAATCTTACTAACAGTAGTAGTTTTTGATGCCCTTAATTTGTTACTCCTGATTTAAGGAGCAATCATTCAATTATCAAAATATAAGGGAACTTAAAGATGGTTAGCAGTTTTAATAATCAAATTCCTCAAGCCTTGACAGAAGAATCACAAGAAGTGGTAAAAGACTTTGATAAGTTAGATACTGACGCAAAACTTGCTTGGTTTTATCTTGTTTACACAGAAATGGGTGAATCTATCACTCGTGCAGCACCCAATGCCGCAGAACCAGAACTGGCGCCAACGCTAGTGCAAGACTATTTAAAATTGTCTGACGACGAACAATTGCAAATTATGCGCGATATCGTTGACAAAGAAAATACAGAATACTCGCGTACATACGGCGCCTTAAAAGATAACAATCAATTACTAGTTTGGTATATTTGGGCAGAAGAAATGGGTAAAAGCGTAGTGGGAATGCCTAATGACTACACACCAAGCGACAACGTAAAAAGCTTATTATCTAAAATCCAAAACCTAGAATTTGAAGGACAAATGTCCGTATTCCGCACAATTGTAAACCAAATGGGTTACAGCAACGTTAAACCAATAGAAACACAAGCCCAAACAGGCAAAACATCAAGCCTTTAATTAAAGTTAGGAGGCGCGGAATACAAATTGTCATTCTGAGCGCAGCGAAGAATCTTTATATTTCGAGATTTAAGAGATGCTTCACTACGTTCAGCATGATACTTATAACTTATAACTTATTGCATAGCTGCAACTTGCTTTAAATCAGCTGGTGTTAAATTTGAATGAACAACTTCGCCATCGCGGAACCAAACGATACGTCTCGTTTGACGTGCAACTTCTGGCTCGTGCGTCACCATTACAACTGTAATTCCAGTATTATTAAGTTCTGTAAAGATATCAAGTACTTCTTGAGTAGTACGCGAGTCTAAGGCGCCTGTAGGTTCATCGGCAAGGAGTAAAACTGGACGATTAACAATAGCACGTGCAATAGCTACCCGTTGTTGTTGTCCTCCAGACAGTTGGTTGGGTTTATTTAGTAAACGTTTTTCTAATCCAACTTTAATTAATGCTTCGGTTGCTCTGTCTTTACGTTCAGAGTTAGGAATACCCGCATATACCATTGGCAGCATTACATTTTCTAAAGCGCTTAGTTGCTGTAATAAGTGAAACTGTTGGAAGACGAAGCCTAGTTTTTTGTTACGAATGTGTGCAAGTTCGCTATCGGGCATTTGAGCAACATCGAGACTATCTAAGTAGTAATGTCCAGAGCTAGGACGGTCTAGACAACCGATAATGTTCATTGCTGTAGATTTTCCTGAACCTGATGGTCCCATAATTGAACAATATTCACCTTCTTCTATTGTGAGATTGACATCACTGAGGGCGCGGACTTCTGTTTCACCAATACCGTATACTTTAAATATGTTTTCTAGACGAATAATCGTTTTTTTATAGTTGAAAGTGCTGAGTTCTGAGTGCTGAGTAGAGTTAATAATCGATTGTTGATTTATTATATTATCAATTGGTTGTTCTTCCTTCATATTTTTCTCCTGTTATAAATATAATTTTGACCTGAACTCCTGTACAGGCGGGTTAACCTATATCCTAGTTAATAATTAAAAATTTAGTAAGCCCGCCCCTAACTCCTGTACAGGCGGGTTAACCTATATCCTAGTTAATAATTAAAAATTTAGTAAACCCGCCCCTAACTCCTGTACAGGCGGGTTAACCTATATCCTAATTAATAATTAAAAATTTAGTAAACCCGCCCCTAACTCCTAACTCCTTACTTAGCACTTTTAACTATCTTAGGCGCTTCTTAATGCGACAATTGGGTCAAGTTTAGCTGCGCGACGTGCTGGGAATACACCGAAGAATAAACCAATGGCGCCAGAAATACCTACAGCAGAACCAATAGCAACTGGAGAAATAGCTGCTTCTAGGGGAGTTAAGGCACCTACTAATACAATTCCAGAAACACCAACAGCAGTACCTATTAAACCACCTGCGGCAGAGACGATTACGGCTTCAATCATAAATTGCAACAAAATATCTTGTTCGGTGGCGCCAATAGCTTTACGTAAACCAATTTCGTGTGTACGTTCGGTAACGGAAACGAGCATAATGTTCATAATACCGATACCGCCGACAAATAAGGAAATTGCGGCAATTGCAGCCAGCATAATAGTTAAGGCGCCTGAAATTTGTCCAACGGTTTGGAGTGCGTCTTTTTGAGTACGAATAGTAAAGTCGTCTTCGTTAGTAATTTTGTGACGTAAACGCAGTAAGTTCGTAATTTGGAATACTGCTGCATCTACGCTTTGACCATCACGAGCCGAAGCAACGATATAATCTAAAGCAATGCCATATGGAGAGTTGCGACCAATTAAGCGATTTGCAGAAGTTGTTAATGGTACTATTGCTGCACTATCATAGTCGGCGCCGACACTAGAACCTTTTTCTGTAAGTACACCAATAACTTCAAACCGAGAATCTTTGACACGTACTGATTGACCAATAGGGTTAGTTGAACCAAATAACTTGGTAGCAAATTTACCTCCAAGCACAATAACTTGGTTGTTACGTTTCATGTCAATATCAGTAAAAAAGCGACCCTTGGATGTAGTAAAATCACGCACCTGCAAGAAACTAGGCGTACTACCAATGATATTAACATCGCTGTTACGATTACCAAAAGTTACTCTTTGCCTACGGTTTAATTCAGGCGCCACTCCTACTACAGTTGGAACTTGAGAAGCAATCGCATCAGCATCTGCTAAAACTAAATTTCTAGGGACATCAAATGATATTCGCTGCGTTTCCTCGTTTCCTGGAATTACAAATAATACATTTGGTCCAAGTGATTCTAATTGCTTGGCGACGTATTTTTGACCACCTTCTCCAATCCCAATCATCGCAATTACTGAAGCATTGCCAATTACAATACCAAGCATTGTCAAGGCACTACGTAACTTATTTGAGAGCAGGGTTTTCCCCGCCATTTTCATACTTTCGACAATATTCATAATAAATAAGTAGTAAAAAGTGCTGAGTTCTGAGTGCTGAGTTATAAGTGCTGAGTTCTGAGTGCTGAGTTATAAGTGCTGAGTGTTGAGTGCTGAGTTCTGAGTTCTGATTCATAAGTAATAGCTTCTAACTCCTAACTTCTAACTCCTAACTTCTAACTTCTAACTCCTAACTTCTAACTCCTAACTTTCTACTCAGCACTCAGCACTCAGCACTCAATTAATTATTTTGTTTTTCCATTTGTTTCTGCATTTGATATTCTTTAGGCGGGTTTAAGAAAATTTGCTCGCCTTGTTTGACTCCATCAAGAACTTGGGTTTGGTCTTTGATTTGTGAACCAACGGTAATGGCGCGAAATTGCGGTTGATTTTTAGCATCGGGCACCAAGACACCTGTATTTCCTTTCTCTGTGACAATAGCTACAGTCGGCACCATTAAAGCATTTGGTACATCGTCGCCTAAGAACGTCAAGTCAACGTTTAAGCCAGAGCGTAACTTATCTTCACCTGTATCGATTTGTACTCGTATTTGAAATAAAGTCACGCCTTCTTCTTTGACAGCTTCGGGTGCAATTAACCGAACACGTCCTTTAAATACTTGGTCTGGGTAAGCATCACTAGTAATTTCTACTTGCTGCCCAACTCTGATTCTACCAATATCGGCTTCGGGTACACTTGCTAAAACTTCCAAACCACGTACTAAAGCTACTACCGAACTTGATGTAGCTGAAGCACTTGCTGATGCGGAAGTTGTCGGCGCCACATAAGCACCAACGTTGGCATATTTTTGTGTGACAATACCAGAAAACGGCGCCCGGATAATTGAATCTTCTAAATTTACTAATTCTGATTGGAGTCTTGCTTGTGCTTCTGCAACCGCAGCAGTACGTTGAGCAATTTCTTCAGGACGTGAACCGCTTAGAGCTAATTGTAGTGCCGCGCGCGCTTCTGCAACTGTAGCAGTACGTTGGGCAATTTCTTCTGAACGGCTACCACTTTGCGATAACGATAAACGTTTTTGAGCTTCGCGTAAAGAAGCTTTAGCAGAATTATCATCGCTTATAGCTTGGTCTAATAACTGCTGTCTTTCGGCGCCTTGACCAACAAGATAACGATAACGCCGCACTTGTTCAGCAGTATAATTAGCTCGCGCCTGTGCTGCATCAACTTGTGCTTGAGCTTGGGCTATTTCTTGGGGACGGTTTCCCGCGCGCGATAAAGCTAACTGTGCTTCTTGTGAAGCTAACCTAGCTCGTGCTTGAGCTATTTCTTGGGGACGACTACCTGCACGTGCTTGGTCGAGTTGTGCTTTTGCTTGTGCAACATTTGCCCGTGCTTGTTGAATACGAGCTTGAATATCAGCACTATTCATTTTGGCAATAATTTGCCCTTGCTGTACCTTATCACCTTGTTCGACAAATAGCTGCCCAAGAATACCACCAGTTTTAGGGCTGACATTCACACTTTGAACTGGGGTAACTCTACCACTAGCAGTAATTCGTAAGGTGACATTTTTTGCCTCAACTGGAACCGTAAGTTGGGAAATATCTTCGTTTCGACCACGTTGAGTAATAAATGTATTAGTAGCGACAGTCCCAGCGACAAAAACACCAGCTGCCATCAAACCCAATACCCAACGGGACGGAGACTTTATCTTTGTACCAAAAACAGGAATTTTGATTTGCGTTGCCATAGAAACACGTATATATATTTAATTGATGGGTATGGTTAATGGAGAATATATTTTTAGCCGCTGGTATGGTATACAACCAATCGCCTATTAATTACCGTAATCTACTTTGTAAAGATTTACTTAATATGAGTTCATATTAACCGCTTGTACGCTAAGGCGCCTTCACCTAAGAGGGTGAATTACTTACTTACTCCTCTGTGAACTCTGCGTCTAATAAGGTAAAATTCAACACTTTGTTTCTCCAAACACTTGTACTTATTCCCCAACAAAGTAATAATTAACTATAATTTTCCGTCACCCAGTATCTCAAACACGACAGGTTAAAACTCATGGAGTACAACACTCAGGAATTAGCACAACTTTACAAAAACGCGCTCCTTAACGATGTACTCCCGTTTTGGAAAAAATATTCTATCGACTGGGAAAAAGGTGGTTATTTCACCTGTTTAGACACAAACGGTCAAGTTTACGACACCGACAAATTTATTTGGCTGCAAAACCGTCAAGTCTGGACGTTCTCAATGCTGTGTAACGAGATAGAAAAGCGTGAGGAGTGGCTGAAAATTGCGGAATGTGGCGCCAAATTTCTTGCACAACACGGACGTGACGAGGAAGGAAACTGGTATTTTGCCTTAAATCGCGAAGGTCAACCACTCGTACAACCTTACAATATATTCTCCGATTGCTTCGCGGCGATGGCGTTCAGTAAATATGCACTAGCTTCAGGTGAAGAGTGGGCGAAAGATATAGCAAT
Organism: Dulcicalothrix desertica PCC 7102; assembly: GCF_003991905.1. GTDB lineage: Bacteria > Cyanobacteriota > Cyanobacteriia > Cyanobacteriales > Nostocaceae > Dulcicalothrix > Dulcicalothrix desertica. The sequence continues at coordinate 367,204 of NZ_RSCL01000008.1, forward strand.
GCAAGCTTATAATAATGTATTGCGTCGCAAAGACAATCCCAAAGGTAAATATACAAAAGCTTATCCTGGTACGCGCGTCATGAAATCGTTAGCAGTACCTATGATTTTAGCGAACCTGACTTTGGAGATGGAGTGGTTGTTACCGAGTGAGACCCTCGAACAAGTTCTGGAAGCAACTGCATGTGAAGTTATGGGTGACTTTCTCGACCAAGAACGAGGATTAATGTTTGAAAACGTCACTCCCGAAGGCGCCCATATAGATTGTTTCGATGGTAGAGTAATAAACCCAGGTCACGGCATCGAAGCGATGTGGTTTATTATGGATATCGCTCACCGTAAAAATGACACAAAAACAATCAACCAAGCTGTTGATGTCGTATTAAATATTCTCAACTTCGCATGGGATAGAGAATATGGTGGACTTTACTACTTCATGGATAGCAAAGGACACCCACCTCAACAACTCGAATGGGACCAAAAACTCTGGTGGGTACATCTAGAAACCTTAGTAGCACTGGCTATGGGTTATCGCTTAACAGGGCGCCAACTCTGCTGGGAATGGTATAAAAAACTGCACGAATATTCATGGTCACATTTTGCAGACCCTCAAAATGGCGAATGGTTTGGTTATTTAAACAGACGTGGAGAAGTATTACTCAAACTCAAAGGTGGCAAATGGAAAGGATGCTTCCATGTACCACGCGCAATGTACTTATGCTGGCGCCAGTTTGAAGCACTAACATAACACTTTAATAAATTGTGGCACAGGCATCCTTGCCTGTGTAATAAAAGTAATTATCTTTACCATAGAGACACAGAGGCACAGAGAAGAAAAAAAGAGAGGCGTAATATTACCGATTTTGGCGCCGTTACAAAGAGTTAAAGTCAGTAATATTTTCAGAAATTTTACTGTTTTAAATACCAAAATTATTAGCCATTATAAAATTGTATTTTATTACGGTGCATTCGATTATAAAGAATTTATGGTTAAGCTAGATTCTGTCTATGATAAATCTGTTTTTAAAAATATTAGTATTAAACTTACTGTTAATCACGATGTTCAGGAAGAAATTAATTATTTAAACGAAACTATTTCTTATCTACACGAAACTCATAATCATTTTAAGAATCAATATAATGTATTCCTCCTAAATAAAATTAACATTAATCCTCAAAATCTTTCAAACACTCCTTCATTGGACGTGATAAGAGGTAAAAGCGGCTCTCATAAATATGTTAATTTTCCAAAGGAATTAGAAGATGTAATTGTTGTTCCTATTATTACCAAAAAGCAGTTAGAAGAAGTAGATGTAAAATTTGGTGAGTCGATAAACTTTATATCCAATTATATTCAGAAAATAACTTTACTTAAACAAATTCATTATCGCCTTAAAAAATATATTAGACCAAAGAAAAAAATAGATTATCCTTATAAAAATTTTGACGGGTTAAAGAGTTATATATCAACAAAAAGTTTAATGATTAGACATAAAATAGTATTGAAAGCTAATCAAGAGAATGACTCATACATAGAACAAGTTCAAGCTGTAATTCAAGAGTTAACTGACATCAAAAGAAAAGTAACTAAACTACTGTCTTTAGATGAAAATTCTGAATACACTGAAGAAATTATTGCTAGGGCAAAACATTTAATAGACATTTTAGGTTTAAATACAATTTATCAAATTCATTTGAATGATAAGTTTGAAACAGTGATAAATATAAATAATAAAAATTATTCTATAAAAGACATTATCAACGAATGTCATAAGGTTGAAAAACAGCTTAATTATATTCTTAATCAAACAGAAAATCTTAATTGCGTGATTGAAAATTGCTTAAAAGATAAGAAATTTATTGCAACTTACAAAGAAAAATTTAATTTAAAGGAGAAAACCTCTCTTACTACATTGCGAAGTGAAATTAATGACAGTTTCAAAAAGATGGATTGTAAATTACGTTTAACAAGCCCCAATAACTTATACTTGAGTATGGAACATTTACAGAAACATGCTAATTTAAAATACTTGCAAGCAACAGGTGAAAAAATAGAAATATTTTTAAGTTATAACCAGGAGAATAAAAGTTTCGATACGAATAAGATTATAAGCTTAATGCAAATATTTGGGTTGTCAATACAAGGATTTGGATTAAATGGCTTTGGTGAGTATGTATTGTACTCTAATTATGACAAATCTATGTTTAGAACTTTAGAAGATGTAATCAAAGAATTGTCAAGATTCAAAGCTAAAATTGAAATGTATATATCAAAAATAAATTTTTTACTAAAAATTGGTAAACAGTGTCTTGAATACCCACAATTTTTTGCAGCATTGCAACAATCTTACTTGACAAACGCCAAAAATATTGAATCTTACCTCAATAAATATAAAGCCAAACTTGATAAATGTGAAGTAGATTCAGAGACAAACATTACAGAAGTAGAAGAAAAAGCTTTAAGTTCTAAATATATATATTCGGAATTAATAGAATTGGAAAAACATGTAAAATACGTTTTCGATTTAGTTTATAAAGGTTTTTTCAAAGAAGTTACCATTGCAATAAATGAGAGTAACCCAAACAAGAATATTTCTGAGATTATCCAAAGCGTGGATAGTATAGGGTTGGAATTTGTGAATCGTAAAAAAATTGAGTTAGTTTTTCTTTATGGTGACACAAAAGCTACTTATTTAAATCTTCGAGATAGATGTAAAAACTTAAATTATTTAGTTTATCAGTTAAATATCAAAGCAGAAAAACTTGCAAAATATAATGAAAAACTGTTGCAGCAAGTTATTGAACAAAGTTCTGTACAACAAAATCAAACTAGTACAAATAAAGCTCTAAAATCTTCGTATATTCAGTGGTTTGCTATTTGTTTATTTATATGTGGGTTCTGGGCATTTATTCTTTACGAAAAGAACTCTGACGATAATGTAAACTCAGAAGTCACAACAACTTATCACTACTATCGAAAATAATAAGCAAACCATCAATAATCATATGTAGCTTATTCAAGCTTGTAATACATCACAGTCATATTATTGTGGAGATGAAACTTTGGACTTAACACCCCTATGACATAAACATATGTATTACTTATAGTATAGTAAGCAGTAACAGCACAAAATAAATATAAATAAGATAATGACTGTTGTAACACCTAAGCGATTTACGATTGACGAATACCATCGGCTGATTGAACTTGGCTTTTTTACAGAAGGCGATAAAATTGAGTTGATTCGTGGGGAATTGATACTTCGGATAGCAAAAGGAACGCCACATACTGTATGTGGTTCCATATTGTGCCGCCAACTTGATAGACTGTTAGGTGACAGAGCCGTCATCCGTGGACATCACCCTTATCAAAATGCTCAAGGTAAATATAGTTATCTATCTGCCCAGGTTTACTTACCTCATCAACATATATTAATTCCTGGGTTTGAACCTATTAGTTTAGACCTAAGCAGAGTGTTGTTGTAAAAGTAACCTTGCAACACTTTGATACAGACCAGTGTGCAGCAGTTGCGCTACTATATCTCTCATGATAGGGGAGTCGCGCGCAATGACAGATAATTTAATTAACATAGCTGACCAATTTACTCAAGTCGGACAAGTTAAAGACGTTCGACCATTTGGTAGTGGCAATATAAATGATACTTTTTTAGTAACGCTAAATTCTATGCAGCAAAAGAATTTTGTGTTACAGCGCATCAATACGCAAGTGTTTCGCCAGCCTCAATTTGTTATGCAAAACATGCGTATTTTTACAGAGCATGTCAGTCAACGACTACAAAATACGTCTTTAAATCGTCGTTGGGAAGTGCCAAATGTATTACTTACCAAGGACGGGCAAGACCATTATACAGATGATCAAGGTTTGTTTTGGCGCGCGATTAGTTTTATCGAAGCTTCTGAGTCTTTCAATGTTATGCACGACGCGGAACAAGCTAGGGAAATTGGTTATGCGTTAGGCATGTTCCATAATTTAATTAGCGACCTATCACCACAAAAACTTGCCGATACTCTTGAAGGGTTTCATATTACCCCACTTTATTTAAAGCATTACAACGAAGTTTTAGCTACTGTAACTCCTGCCTCGACTCCAGAAGTCAATTATTGCTTACAGTTTGTAGAAAAACATTATTCCCTGGCGCCTATACTAGAAAATGCCAAAGCACAAGGCAAGCTACCACTACGTTTAATGCATGGCGACCCAAAGATAAATAATGTCATGTTCGACACTAGTACTAAAAAAGCAGTCAGTGTCATCGACCTTGATACAGTAAAACCAGGATTAGTGCATTATGATATTGGTGACTGTTTACGGTCTGGTTGCAACCCTGTAGGTGAAGAAACCGAAAATTGGCAAAGCATTACTTTTGATAGCGATATTTGTAAAGAAATTCTCCAAGGATATTTAGCTGTAGCGAAGGAATTTCTTACCCCCAATGACTATATATATATGTACGATGCCATCCGCTTGATAGCATTCGAGTTGGGGTTAAGATTTTTTGCCGACTATTTAGCAGGCAATGTTTATTTCAAAGTCAAACATCCAGAACATAACTTAGCCCGCGCGCTTGTACAGTTTAAACTCACCGAAAGCATCGAAGCGCAAGAAGCAACAATTAATAAAATTATTCAGGATGTAAAATAATGGCAGAGACTTTTTCTTTACAGCTTTTTCCATCCACACAGGCGCCAGAAAATCTGAAAATTACAGGTAACATAGCTAGACATGAGAATTTACTCACCATTAGCTATAACCTTCTTGGCGATATCCAACAAGTTGATATTGTATCACCAGAAACACCCGCGCGTAAACACGAACTGTGGCAAGACACCTGTTTTGAGTTTTTTCTAGGCGCCAAAAATTCTTCTGGTTACTGGGAATTTAATCTTTCTCCTGCTGGACACTGGAACATTTACCGCTTTAATAACTACCGTCAAGGGATGCAAGAAGAAACTGCTTTTACAACACTTCCATTTAACGTAAAGCATAATTCAGACTCTTTATCCTTAGCACTCGATGTAAACTTAGGTAAAATTATCTCTGTAGAGCAACAAATTGAAGTAGCAATTACAACTGTCATCAAAAGAACAAACGGTGATGTAACTTACTGGGCATTGAGTCATAAAGGCGCCAAACCAGATTTTCACCTACGAGAGAGTTTTGTTGTGGAGTTATAAAATACGAGCAATTAAGTAATTATTGGTAAGTGTTGGGTTACGACGCATTGGAGATTGATAATTAAGTTTACAGATTTTTGTGCGTCTCCACCCAACCTACAAATCGATGCGATTCTACATTGATATTGGATATATCAATATTTAAATTTGTCGTAAGATGTGCTGCTAGATGAGTAATAAACGCCTTTGTAGATTGAATTAACTCTTCTAAAAATATGTGGCTACTATCATTAAAATTTTGCCATACTGAGAAAAGATGCCAAGTAGAATCTGTATTTACTTTAAACGCTAGAATTGGTTCATCTTCATAGTCCATCGATTCATAATAAAAATCAACTATTTCTCCAGATTCAATTTTATTTATCCACTTAATAAGTGTTATTGCTAGTTCAAGCAAAAGAATATACTCTTCATCAAAAAAAAACTTTTCTCCTAAAGTAATTTTCAAGTCTCCTTCAACATCAGCAAGCATTTTACAACCTCCAGTTTCAAAAAGAACTATTACATTAGTAAATGAAAAGTTTAATTTGGGAGAAATGCACTCCATATTATCTAATTTCCTTTTAGCATACATTTATTCATCAATCAGCCAGCCACGTTTTATTCCTTGCTCAATACCCCCACTCCAGTCAGTAGTTAAGTGTTTTCTAACTTTATAAAAAAGATGTTGAACTACAGCCACATTGACTGGGTTTTTTACGTAGTCTTCTTCATATCTATATTCACGGTCAGTATTTTTTTGTTGTCGTAATACATAAATTTGGTCAACTTTGTATTTTCGGAGGTTGACATCACTAGAGAGTTTTATCCACTCCATTACCACAATATATAAGCTATTTGGGTTTCTTGCTTTCAAATCTTCCGCTGCTCGTGATGACCCTTCGAGCATAGTTTTATCAAGATACGTCTTGCATTCAATTGCAACAACAGGAATATCAAAGATATGAGTTTCGGTATTGCCTGTAACTTTAACTTGTGAGTAATTTTCCGGTTCTTCTTTTACAAGCGTAAGCTTTTCACCTGGGTTTTCATCTTGTTCTGGTGGAGGCGCCGCTTCAAATGATACTTGTATTGTTGCTCCAATCACAAAATCATGGTCTTTCTTTTCAATGCGCGCATATGGTCGCTTTAACATCTCGGAGTATTTTGGCGGAACAAAGAAAATATCTTTAAAGGTATGCGATTTTCCAATTAGAGTATTTTCACCAAAATCTCTTACCAAATCCTTAAATAAGTAGTACAAAAACTCTTCCAATACGCTGGAATGAAGGTTTGACCTAGAGTCAAACTTTTCAGCATAGTGTTGCTGGTCAAGAAAATCTTTGTAAGTTGAAAGAAGTTCTACTCTTTGGGTAAGGATAGTATCATCGTTATCAGTTGGCGTTGAAGTTGGCCCAACTAACTTTATATTATCTGAGTGCCATCTATCATACTCTGCTCTAATTTCCTTAAGATACTTCTTGCTATCACTGTCTCTATACTTTGTACGGTGAGCTTCTTTTTGTTCTAAATTAGAACCATGAACTAATGGGTTCCTATCGCTTGTGGGCATAACTGTAATTTTTCTTTGAGGTGAGATGCAATACATTGAGCAAGGAGAGGTGGAACTGCGTTGCCTACCTGGTTATACTGGCAGAGAAATTTTTCATCTAGCCGTTCTTCTCTTTGTAGTAGCTTATGGGAAACGACTGTTTTTTTTCCCATAAATCTATAAGTATCGGGAAATGACTGTACGCGCGCTCCTTCACGGGCTGTTAAGTTACGATGCTGAAATGGGTGGATAAAATTCGCGTAAAATGAAGCGGCAATTGTATGTGATGGTTTATATGGATGTAGGCGCCGATTATTTTGGTCGTAGCTTATCCCTGATAGATCTCCATTACCACTACGGCGCCTAGCTCCATGTTCTTCTGGAACATTTGAACTAGACTCGCCCCATTTGATATGTTTAAAACGCTCAACTAATCGTTCTGAATGCTCCATCGCTACATGATTGTAAAGCGTTTTGCTATAATTTCTTATCCAGTGTTGATATTCATTTTGAGATTCTGCTGTAAAAGTTTGCTCTTCTACACCTTCACGTGCTTCAAGCAGTGGTAAATCAGATATTGCATCCCATAAAGTAGTCGCTGGTAATAAATTTACGGTGTCAAATACAGATAATTGAATAGTTTTTTTATTAACCAATTCTAATGAATGGGTTTTACGAGGAGGTTTTAATTCTTTCCCTGTTTTATTACCCACAATAAAAACACGCTCACGAATTTGTGGTACTCCGTACTCTGCTGCATTTAACAACCATACTTCTACAAAATATCCAAGTTTTGTAAATGTTTGTCTAATAATATCTATAACTTTTTCACCATCTGCACTTTTGCGTGTAAGTAAACCTTTCACGTTTTCCATCACAAACGCTTTAGGTTCAAGAAAGTTAATCCATTCAGCAAAGTTTTGGAATAAACTATTTCTAGGGTCTTTTGGGTCTTTTACTGCTGGGCCAGCAATACTAAAACCTTGACACGGTGGACCGCCAATAATAATATCAGGCTTAGAAGAGTAGATTTTTGTAACACTGCTTAGGGTATTAAAATTGCGTATATCTTCTTGAAGAACTATCATATTTGGATGATTATAGCGCAATGTATCACAAGCCCAAGCATCAACTTCCAGCGAAACCGGAACAGAAAACCCTGCCATCTTAAAGCCTAAACCGAAGCCACCCGCTCCAGCAAATAAGTCGATTGCTACAGGTTGTGCCATTAATACTTAAAATATAATGTGTGTGTAAATAATTATATTACAACAAGTTATGTTAGAGTCAAATCAACTTGTCTTTAAAGCCAGCGTTACACAACTTAAAAAAATACATCATTGGCGCCAACAATTACAAGAACGAATTGCCAAACAACTAGAAACAGAAAAATTAAGCAAATTTGCTACTAAAGCAATTAACTCAAGTTTAGTACGTGGTGAACCTTCTGCTTATTATGGAGCAATTGGTGGCGCCTACGATAGATCACGAGGGCTGGTAAGTTTTAAATAAAACATACTCTTATGAAGGCTCCGTAATTATAACTATTACTTAGTGTGTGTCAGATAACAAGAAATAGTAAAACCGCTCTGCTATGCTATAAAACGGCTCTGGTAAAGAACCAATAATTTAGTTTGGTATCAACTCTATAACAAATTGCTCCCTTAATTTATCGGTCGTTGGAAAAAATTGACCCCGAAGTTCAGGGTAAATTGTTGTGGAAATTAACTATCGCGCGCAGGTGCTACCAAAAAACCTATGTCTAATTTGTATAAACATTCACAATTAATTCATCTACAGACCGAGCAACAAACCCAAAAATCTGGAGTGCAGGTAGCTGTTGATGTTGGAAATAGATTAATCAAATATTGTACAGGAGAAGGAATAGTAAAAGTTTTTTCATCGTGGCACAAAGATTTAGAACAATGGGATACACCCAAACCAGATGAAAACTCAGCTATTATCACTTACTTACGAGGAGATAATTCTGCTTTAGTAGATAATAGTTGGGCAGTGGGAACGGTGGCTCAAGATTTAGGAGGAATGCCGACTTACGAATCAGAAAAGGCATTTTTGGCGCCGAAGTTGGTTTTAGCAATGATTGACCCGCAACCAGGTGTTAGTCATTTAACCGTAAACCGTCTTGTTTGTTCTCTGCCTAACGATTTGCAAGCAGATAAAGTTGAGGTTTTGATTCAAGGATTAATTGGGAATCACCATATTATTCGTAATAATCAATCGCTGAATATAGAAGTTCGGGAGGTGGAAGTTCAGCCTGAAACTTTGGGAGCATATAAATACGCTTTGGCAAATAGATTATTTAATTATGCCAGGGTTAACGGCATTTTAGATTTAGGTGGCAAAACTGGAATTGGACAACTCTATACAAAAAACGGTACTTTGATTCGAGAATCTAGAGTCATAGTTGAGGGAACCTATAGACTCGCGCAAATGATAGCAAGACATCCGGCATTAATTGCTCAAGATATGACTCCCAGTCTCAGTTTAATTATGGATGGTATTGCTGATGGTTCTCTTATTTATGGCACCACAGGAATTAGTTTTGCCGACAGATTCCCTACATATGTTTCTCAATGGCTGTCTGGCATTCGCAACAAGCTTAAAATTAGTTGGGCATCTTGGCTACCAGAGTTGGGAGAGGTGTTGATAATAGGTGGTTCTGCTCATTTGGCAACAAGTTTACAAGAGCAAACCGAAGGAAGATTCAAAATTGCCGACCAACCTGATATTAGCGGTGTATTGGGTATGTTGTTATGAGCAAGAGAAAAAAGCAAGTTACCATCCGAGGTGAGAGCGTAGATATAGTTGAGCGACTCTCTGTAATTACAGGTCTTACCCATCGCCACGTAGTAGAGCTGTTGTTGAGAAAATATGGCAAAGAATTAGAGTTATGGGTGGGTGTTCCTCTACTTTCTTCTGTCTCTATAGAAGAAATTCGAGAACCAACCCCCGCTTTACTACCTGCTCCTACTCAGCATTATCCTGAACCAACTATTAGCTTACCCAAAGACCCAGGCAAAGGGTTAAAGCCTATTCAACTTTAACCCGACAATTTATGTAGAAGACGTTACATGTAACGTCTCTACATTATCGGCGCCTAATTGCACGAATTAACCATCCGTTACATCCGTTGTATCCGTTGCAAATTTATGCATTTTTGACGTTGGCAGAGTGTAGTCCGCATTCTTTTTGAGTCGCTTCTTCCCACCACCAGCGACCTTCTCGTTCGTGTTGGTTTGGTAATACTGCTCTTGTGCAGGGTTCACAACCAATACTAATAAACCCGCGTTCGTGGAGTTTATTATAAGGTACTCCTAGTGCGCGGATATATTCCCACACTTGTGCTGATGACCAGTTTGCTAGGGGGTTGAATTTAATTAGCTCGTGGTCTGGGGTTGAAAAGGCGCCATCATTTTCAATAACAGGTATACCATTGCGAGTACCAGGACTTTGGTCTTTACGCTGACCTGTTATCCATGCATCAAGGGTGTTGAGTTTACGACGTAGTGGTCTAACTTTACGTATCCCACAGCATTCTTTGTGACCGTCTTGGTAAAAGCTGAACATTCCCTTTTCTTCAACCATTGCTTGCACTTCGGCTGCATCTGGGAACATGACTTCTATCTTAATGCCGTAATGCTTCCTTACTTCGTCTAAAAATTGATATGTCTCTGAATGTAGACGTCCGGTATCTAAAGTAAATACACGGAAATCTTTAGTAATTTTTGACGCAATGTCTATTAATACCACATCCTCGGCGCCGCTGAAAGAAATCGCGATATTATCGAAACTTTCAAGGGCTAATTTAAGTATTTCCCGTGGTGATTTTTGACTGTACTCAGCTTCTAGTGCTGCAACATCAAATTTAGTCTGAGCGGCTACCATGCTTTAATTTTCCTCTCTCTCACCCTGATTTTACTAGAAGAGCGGCAACACTTGCTAATCGCATAAACCGAATCGTGATACAACGTGCTATGTAGCCGCGTAATGGTATTTTAGATATTGGTTGTTCAAGGTTAAGGGAAGGTTAATGGCTACTCAAGGACGAATGCTGCTCTCACACAACTTCGATATCTCTGATTCGGTTATTCCCCCATTGAGTCGCGATGAATTTGCACAGGTCTTTATTAATGGTTTAGGCGCCAACGCTCAATGTCGTTCGGTAAATAATCCTCATTGGATTGTTGAAGTTTTATTTGATACTGATAATTATTCCCCAGCACAAATGGGTGAGCTTTGCGCTCAAGCTTTGGTAAATTCACGTCGCAGTCAGGCAAAAGATGCTAAACTGCCCGACACTTTAATTTTAGGTGGTATAAAAACAACCCCTCCAACGAGCAGTTCGCCCGATTCATTGCAACCAGGACAATGGGGAGTGGATGTAGTGGAAACAAGTGACGCGGAAAGATTCCTACAAGGTATTGGCTGGGAAGCTACAATTGCAACAAAATCACCCGATAGTATATTTAAAGTCCAATTTAAAAATTAACCATCCGCTACATCCGTTATAATCCGTTGCCAAAATGAAACAAAACTTTATGTTTAGCTCCGAGTCCGTTACAGAAGGACACCCGGACAAGCTTTGTGACCAAATTAGTGATGCAATTGTTGATAAGTTTTTGCAAAAAGATCCTTATTCAAGAGTTGTTGCTGAGTGTGCTGTAGCTACGGCTATTGTGTTTATTGCTGCTCGATTTGAGTCGGATGCTGTTGTTGATTTTACTAAAATTGCTCGCCAAGTTATTAAACAAGTTGGTTACAATGACCCTGATTTTAATGCTAACACTTGTAGTATTATTACGAGTTTGAAGGAGTTACCTTATAGTGGCTATCGGTATTGGGACGCGCGACAATTATCTGATGAAGAGTTAGATTTAATACCTGTAAAAGATCAGGTTACGGTATTTGGATTTGCTTGTAATCAAACTCTAACTTTTATGCCTTTACCGATTTGGTTAGCGCATAATTTAGCACGTAGATTAACGGCAGTACGTCAAGAAAAGATATTACCCTATATTGCCCCTGATGGTAAAACTCAAGTGAGTGTTGAATACAGTAATCGCAAACCTCACCGCATCCACAGTATCTCAATTTTAGCTAGTCAAAATCAGCAAAATGCCTCAATCGTCGCACATCAGCAAGAAATTAAAGAAGCTATCATTGATTACGTTTTTAAAGACGAAGTTATCAAACCCGATAATAATACTCGTATTTTCATTGACTTTGACCAGTCTTTCGCTATTGGTGGACCATCAGTACATTCTGGTCTAACTGGTCGCAAAAATGCTATTGACACTTATGGTGAATATTCACGCCATAGCGGCGCCGCATTAAGTGGTAAAGACCCCACTCGTATTGATAGAGTGGGTGCATACGCTGCCCGTTACGCTGCAAAAAATATCGTTGCTGCTCAACTTGCTTCGGAGTGTGAGGTGCAAGTTACCTACTCAATGGGACTCGCACGTCCTGTTAGTATTCAAGTAGAAACTTTCGGAACAGGCGCTATCCCCGATGCTGATATTGCTGCTATTTTAGAAGAACACTTTGACTTCCGCTTGGGTGGCATTATTCGTAAATTTAATTTACGCGCACTACCTTCTATTACCGATGGCGGATTTTATCGTAAACTTGCTGCTTACGGTCACGTTGGTAGAGACGATTTAAAAAATTTACCTTGGGAAGAACTTGATATGGTTCCGCTTCTAAAAAGGTAAAGCTATAGCTCGCTTATGTTTTCACCATCTGCAGAAAAATTACATAATTAAAAATAAGTTTTTTCTCTTATTGGTGTTAAACTAAAATTTCACAGTTCAAGGGGGTAAAACTCATGGCAACACTTAAAATTATGCCTGACCTTGAAAATATCAACAAGGGTCTTAATGTTCCAGTAATTATTGTCTACGTGAAAAGTAAAGGATTGATTACTGGAGCTAGTGACGCTCTTGAGGATATTGTCGCAGAAGCTAGAGCCGAACTTTCTGAATCGAAGTCAAGCAGCGCGCGAAGTAGTAGATAAAGTCAAATCCCATAAATAGCACCATTTCATTAAAAAACTTCCAAAAATCTAATTCTCCATATTGTGGAATGGGCATCCTTGCCCGTTCTTAAAATAGTGGACATATTCATGATGCTATAAATCATGGGTTCATACTGACATGCCAAAAATAGTCATATTTGATACCGCTAATTATTTCACTTAAAGAGGGGGTGTGCTATGAGCAATTTGTGCGAATTGGATGTAACACAAATATTGCAAAAACTTCACAGTAATGCATTTGATGGATTAACAACTAGTGAAGCAAACTTGCGGCTCAAAAAATATGGAAACAATGAACAAGTTGAACAACTGCGTTCAATAAAGCAAATTTTTTGGGAGCAGATTAGCGCAACGTTAGTAATTGTACTTATTTTATCTGCTGTAATTACCCCGATTTTTGGAGATTATAAAGAAGCGGTAGGAATCATCGCGATGATTGTGCTGATTTGTTGCTTGGGATTTACTCAAGAGTATCGCGCACAAAAAGCAATTATAACTCTCAAAAAACTATCAGTTCCCGATGTTAAGGTACTTCGCGATGGTTATATTCAAAAAATCTCTGCCTTGCACTTGGTTCCAGGAGATATTATTTATCTTGAAACTGAGGATATTGTACCCGCTGACTGTCAAGTATTAGAGAGCCAAAATTTCAGAGTCGAAGAAAGTGCAGATGTTATCTATACAAGCTCGATTTATAAAAGTTCAGTAGTTATATGTGGACAAGCTAAAGCTATTGTCACCGAAACCGGAGTAAACACAAAATTTGGATGCATTACTAATCATACGACTGCAACTAGCCCTACTTCGCTTCAACTTCGTTTAGAAAAACTCGGACGAATATTAACTATAGTTGTTTTTTCGGTTGTGGGAATTATTCTCGCTTTCGGATTGCTGCGAGGTGAAGACCCAAAATTAATGTTTTTGACTGCAATCACTTTAGTTGTCGCTGCTTTACCTGAAGGTTTACCTGCTGCCATTGCAATTGCTCTTGCTCTCGGCGCCCGTTCTCTGCTCAAAAGACGTATCCTAGTTCGTAATCTCTCTTGTGTTGAAACACTTGGTTTTGTGACAATAATTGGTTCTGGTAAAACAGGAATGAACAACTCCGCACGTCCAGAAGTTCGGAGTGCTGTTGTAAATTGCAAGCGTGCGGGTATTCGTCCGATTATGATTACACCCGAACATCCCCTTAGAGCTATTCATATTGCAAAAGAAGTAAACATTAATACAAAAGCGCGCGTTGTTACTGGTAGCCAATTCAATGATTTATTAAAAAATAAATCAACATATAGACTAAAAAAGGTATCAGTTTATGCAAGTGTATCACCTACAGAAAAGCTAGCAATTGTTGAATCTTTAAAGCGGCGCCGACATGTTGTTGCTATAACAGGTAATGGAATTGATGATATTCCGACATTCCATACAGCAGATATTGGGATAGCGATGGGATTACGCGGTACTGATGTTGTTAAAGAAGCTGCTGATATCGTGTTATTAGATGATAATTTCGCCAGTATTGTAGCAGCAGTGAAGCAAGGACGAGTAATATACGATAATATTCGTAAGTTTATCAAGTACTTGTTAAGTAGCAATATTGGTGAACTTTTGGTAATGTTGATTGCTCCCTTTTTGGGAATGCCATTACCTTTACTACCAATGCAAATACTTTGGATTAACCTTGCTACCGATGGATTACCTGCCTTAGCTTTGAGTCTGGAACCACCCGAACGTAATATAATGAATCGTTCCCCATACCCACATGATGAAAATATTTTTAGTCGAGGTATGGGCAAAGATATTCTTTGGATAGGATTATTGTTGGGAACTGTATCTTTAGCCACTGGTTATATTTATTTTAAAAGTGGCGCCGCAAACTGGCAGACTATGTTACTTACAGTTCTCACTCTGTCTCAAATGGGGAATGCTTTAGCAACTCGTGCCGAACGTGAATCGCTGTTCAAAATTGGATTATTTTCAAACAAACCCCTATTAATGGCAGTTGCACTCACGCTGTTTATGCAGCTAGTAATAATTTACGTTCCCGAATTCGCGCGAATCTTCTCAACTACACCACTCTCAGCTACCGATTTAATCGTCTGCTTAGGCTTGAGCAGCATTGTTTTCTGGTCTACAGAACTAAAAAAATGCTTTTGATACACGTATTGATCAGTGAGGCGTAAATGCCTTCAAACACCTTTCATCCCTGCCCTGAAGGGTCAGGGTTTTCAGGGTGTTTTCTTATAAAACGAAATTGCAGAAAGGCGTGCTAGGACGATAAATCGCTCTCCGCTGCTTTTCTGCATTTGTGCGTAAGTAAATAAACCCATGAGTCTCATCATTATGGCACTATGTACAAGTGTTTTGATTTCGTTTCAAGCCAATTGTGCTGTGTACTTGCAGTTTACGCATAAAAAGAATGCGATAATCGCAATTGGATAAATATACTACCGTCGCAAAATCTAAATATTCTCAACGGTTAGTTGTTAATTGTTTCTCGTTAATGGTTAATTGTTATTTATCTGGCTGTTTATACTATTAATTTGTTACCGATGAAAATTTCGACCGATAACCGAGTTCCCTTTCCACGCCAAATTGTATATACTACCTACCGGGACAAAATAACCGAATTAGTTCGTTATGTGCCAGATATTCGCACTATTAACGTCAAGTCCCGACGTGAAGCAGACAACATTATATATATAGTCAATGAGTGGCATGGTGGTGGCGAAATTCCATTGGCAGCAAGAGCATTACTTAGCAATGATATGCTGTCTTGGCTTGAACACGATGTCTGGGATGAATCCAAATTTACACTAGACTGGCGCCTAGAAACGCGGGCTTTTACTGAAGCTGTTTCTTGTATAGGTAAAAATACTTTTATTGAAGATGGTGATGCAACTATTATTCAAAGTCGAGGCGAGCTGAAAATAGACCCGAATCAAATTCATGGGGCGCCTGCATTTCTTACAGGTCAAATAGCCCGTGTCGTTGAAGATTTTCTAGCTGCCAAAATAAAACCAAGCTTAGTCCAAATGAGCGACGGTGTGCGTAAGTACTTGGAAAGAGCAGGTAATTAAACAGCTAGTTGTAACAAAATCTGTAACGGATAAGTAATTTTGAATGCAAGCCATGTAGATTAAAACAACTACATGGCTTGTATATTGTGAAATGGCTAGCAATTTACTTTAAAGACCCTCGTGATTATCAAATTTTATTCCTGTGTTCATTTCTAATACTGGGAATAGGCGCCAGAGATTGGACGTTAAAACCTAAAGTTATTTGTGTAGCTATTGGCACGTGCTTAGTTACACAATTATTAATGTCTTTTTTTCTCAGTAAGGAATCACCCGTAGGAAAATCGCTAAAAAGTGCCTTAATTACTTCTTTAGGACTTAGTTTGCTGCTGCGTGTAGACCATTGGACAACAATGGCACTTGCAGCAACTTGTGCTATTGCAAGTAAATTTGTATTTAAAGTCGGTGAGAAACACTTTTTCAACCCGGCAAACTTTGGCATTATTACAGCTTTAGTGTTTACGAATGATGCTTGGGTATCACCTGGACAGTGGGGTGAAGATTGGTGGTATGCAATAATTTTTGCTGGATGTGGAGGTATGGTTCTTAAGCGTGTAGGTCGTTGGGATACTACTGCTGCATTTTTAGGCGCCTATAGTTTACTTGAAGCTGTTCGCAATTTTTGGCTTGAATGGACTTGGGATGTATTCTGGCATCGTTTAATGAGTGGGTCTTTATTATTGTTTGCTTTATTCATGGTGACAGACCCTCGCTCAATACCCAATACCCCCATCGGCAGAGTTACTTGGGCATTATGTATTGCCGCACTTACTTTTATTTTACGCAACTACTTTTATCTATCTACCGCTGTTTTTTGGGCATTATTTGCTCTTGCTCCCACCACAGTATGGTTTGATACTTTGTTTCAAGGACATTCTTTTAAGTGGAAAGTGCTGAGTGCTGAGTAAAAAGTTAGGAGGGGCGGGTTCACCTATATCCTGCGAAAGAATGGAAAATTTAGGTGAACCCGCCCGTACAGTAGTTAGGAGTTAGGAGTTATGAAATTAAAATTTTTGATGACGCTATTTGTTTTGTGTATTGCACTATTATGCTTTACACCTGCTGCCTGGGCTTTTTGTGGTTTTTACGTAGCTAAAGCTGATACCAAACTATATAACAAAGCATCACAGGTAGTCATTGCGCGAGACGATAAAAAAACTGTGTTAACGATGGCAAATGACTTTCAGGGTGAAGTCAAAGATTTTGCAATGGTTGTTCCTGTACCAACCGTGTTGCAAAAAGAACAGGTAATTGTTGGTAAGCCTAAGATTATAGAACGTTTGGATGCTTTTAGCGCTCCCCGTTTAGTTGAATATTTTGACCCTGACCCATGTGAGCAAACGTATTCTAGAGAAAGCGATGTACTAAGACCCTTACCAATGCCTTTACCACCATCTGCTCGCAGCGAGCGCGGTGGGGATTTAGGTGTGACGGTGGAAGCACGGTATAGTGTGGGTGAGTACGATATTCTCATTCTTGGCGCCAAAGAATCAGGAGGTTTACAAACTTGGCTCAACCGTAACGGCTATAAAATTCCACGAGAAGCTTCTTCATTACTCAAACCTTACATTCGCCAAAAAATGAAGTTCTTTGTCGCGAAGGTAAATCTTGATAAGTTTGAAGAAAGTGGTTATCAATATTTACGTCCCCTGCAAATATCTTACACTTCTCCCAAATTCATGCTGCCAATTCGTTTGGGGATGGTGAACGCTCTGAGTGAACAAGATTTGATAGTGTATGTACTTTCTCCACAAGGACAAGCTGAAGTTACTAACTATCGAACGGTCAAGGTTCCGAGTGATGTCAACATTCCAGTATTTGTGAAAGAAGAATTTGCAGACTTTTACAAATCGATGTTTCAAACCTCTTACACCAAAGAAGACCGTAAAGTCGCATTTCTTGAATATGCTTGGGACATGGCAAGCTGTGACCCATGCTCTGCTGAACCTTTGAGTAATTCTGAACTCAAAGACGCAGGTGTATTTTGGGGTGATAAAACTAATAACGTTTTCATTACCAGGTTGCATGTTCGCTACACACGCGATAAGTTTCCTGAAGACTTGATATTCCAAGAAACTTCAAATAAAGAAAATTTCCAAGGACGTTACATCCTTCAACATCCCTTTACGGGTGAAGCAAAATGTGCTGCGGGTCGAGAATATAAGCGTCGTTTAAACAAACGTTTTGAACTTGAAGCGCAAACTTTAGCGAAACTCACTAATTGGAATATTCGAGATATTCGTCAAAAAATCAAGCAAAAAAACCAATCTTAAGAAGTAAAGTCTTCCCCTTTTCTCATCAAACAGGTAATATCACCATCAAGGGTAATATTACTTATGCATACCATAAGCAATACTCAGATAGCATCGTTTGGCTTGAACTATTGCATGAGTGGATTGGAGGAACAATTACGTCGATTAGTTGAAGAAGCTTGTGGACATCCACCCGGAAGTCCACAAAGAGCTAGAGTTTTGACGCAAATTATTCGTTTAGTTACCGTCAGACTGTGGAGAGAAAATACTTCTTATTATCAAGACGCTTTACAGCAAACTTGGTTATATTTCTGCCGAAATATTTGCGACGGTTATGACCCTGACAGGGGAACGGTTGTAACGTGGCTGAATGCGTACTTAAAGCATAGGTTACAAGATTTGTACCTAAAAACACAAGAAGACAATATCAGAAAAGCATCTTTGGGCATACAGCAGTTAGCTTCGGGTGATAAGAGTGATATATATGACCCTGTTGACAATATTGCTGCACCTCCTGACGCTCCCCCTATTTTAGAAAATGTTCAGTTGTGGGCAGAAGCTGATATATCAGGAGACTTGCGTCAAACTTATATTCAAGGACGACCCGATGTAAATTGTCAGGTATTAATCTTGAAACGTTTACCACCAGAAGTTAGTTGGAAGGAATTAGCGAACGAATACGGATTAACAGTTTCGACTTTGAGCAGTTTTTACCAGCGTCAGTGTATACCTAGGTTACGTCAATTTGCAGAAAGCGAAGGCTATCTATGAGTTGGTGTCCATTATAGTGTCAATTCTGCCGCTACCTCTATCATCACTTAAAAACATTACTGCATCAACTCTACCGCTACCTCTTTCGCAGTCAAAAAATATCATCATTTTTCTTTCCTCGATTTTAATTAATAGTTTTACTTTGCAAATATTTCTTTCCCAGAATCAAATAGATACAGGCATTAAGAGAGTATGTAAACTGAATTCAGTTTCAAGTTTAAATACATCAAGTCCAATTACACCCTGCCTCTTGTGCAATCCGGATTTTTTTTGACTGTTTTTAAAAAAGTTTCCGAACTGGTAGAATGTAGTCCAGATAACCGTTAATATCAAAGGCGCCCAATTCAGCCAATATATATATTCATATTTCAAATAATCAAGTATCCATTTAACATTAAATATCTCCTTCATCCAAAACAATGAATAATTTAAAGATTGTTTGAAACTATTTATTATCATTGACTCCGATTAATGTTTGATAATGTTTTAACTTTTTCTCAGCTTTACATAGAGATTTTCCTTTCACCTGAGTATTTCTCCGTAAAGTAACAAAAAATAATTACTTAAATTTCTTTTCTTAAGTATCTATTCAATGCTGATTATTCTTCTTAATAAAAAAACATTTTTTAAGTATTTCTTACTTGTGTAAGTAGAATTATCAGTCAGTAAAAACCACAAATGGCACAAGTCAATATATTGATAATATTAAGAAAACGTTAAGTAAATATAAAAAAACTCGCTTCATCTGCGAGTTTTTAACTAAATTAGAAATTGATTATTATTATGAATTAAGAGAATTTACGCATAGTTTGGCACTTACGTAAAAAAAAACCGATTTCTCTTGAAGAAACCGGGTTTCTAGTTTCTAATTAGCCAAACTGCAAAGCTTGACCGCGCACGTAGGTACAAAGTTTACCTTGGTGATAAACGATTTGACCACCGACAATAGTCGTTTGTACCCATCCCGTCAAGTTCCACCCCTCAAAAGGACTCCATCCGCACTTTGTAAATAGTTCTTCGCGCAGCACGGGACGATATGTTTTCAAGTCAACAAGTATTAAGTCAGCATCATAGCCCACGGCAATTGCCCCTTTATTTGGTATTTTATAAGCCTTGGCTACAGCAGTAGACATCCAGTTGACGACTTGATGAACGCTACATTTACCCTGCATTGCTGCGGTTAGCATTAGTAAAAGCGAAGTCTCAACTCCAGGCATTCCAGAAGGACTATTAGGATACTGTTGAGCTTTTTCTTCCAAAGTATGAGGTGCGTGATCAGTAGCAATAAAATCAATAACACCATCGTGTAGCGCTTGCCATAGTACTTCACAGTCATGAGATGTACGTAGGGGAGGATTCATTTGCGCTAAGGTTCCAATTTTTGCATAAGCGCTTGTATCTAAAAGCAAATGCTGTGGTGTCACTTCTGCCGTAACCCAACTTGGTTTATCCTCACGTAACAACTCTGCTTCATCTGCTGTAGACATATGCAGAATATGTAACCGCCGCTGATATTTTTTAGATAGTTTTAATGCTAGTTTGGTTGCTAGAAGTGCAGCTTGGTTATCTTGAATTTGAGAATGAACTGCTGGGTCAGTTATACCTGCAAATTCTTGGCGCCGTTGGTTAATACGCTCTTGGTCTTCGGCATGAACCGCAATCAAGCGCGAACCCGAAGCAAATATTGTATCGAGTAAAGTTTCCTCCGAAACCAAAAGCTGACCGTGCATTGACCCCATAAAAATTTTGATTCCGCATGTGGGGTTACATGAAAGCAAATCAGGTAAATTTTCGGACGTTGCTCCAATAAAAAAGCCATAATTAACTAGGCACTTTTGTGACGCACGCTGTAACTTGTCGTCCAAGGTTTGCTGAGTAGTAGTTAGAGGTCGCGTATTCGGCATCTCTAAAAACGAAGTGACTCCGCCTTTGGCACAAGCACAACTTGCAGTAAACAGGTTCTCCTTATGTTCGAGTCCCGGTTCGCGAAAGTGTACCTGCGGGTCTATAACTCCAGGCAACAAAGTTAACCCTTCTGCGTCAATTTCCGTAGTCGCGCTCGTGGCTTCAATGTCGGGTCTTATTTCGACGATCATTCCGCCGCGCGTTAGTACATCCCCAACCATGTACGTACCATCAGGTAAAATGATGCTTGCACGGCGAATTAGTAAACTAATTGGAGATGACATAGAGGTAAATGCACTCACACAAAAGTTCCCTTGCAAATAACGATTATATTTTTAAGGTTAAACTTGGTTGTCTCAATCGCAATCACTTTTTGACCATCTGACAAAAAAGTTCATTTTTTCTTTACCCTATAAGGGTAGGTCAAAATGATAACATCACTTGCATGTCCATCATCTATGGTTAAGATTAAAAAATATCGCCTTATTTGTTTTACAGGTATGCCACCTGTGTATCAATCTATTATTTAAGTAACTACATGCAGAATCAAGTGTCTGAAAATAACTCTAACAAACAACCTGACCATTCCTGGATTGGTGAACTAGGTAGAACTGTAATACTAAGCGTCGTTCTTGCCCTAGGAATTCGGACTTTCGTTGCCGAAGCGCGCTGGATTCCCTCTGGTTCAATGGAACCTACTCTTCACGGTACCCCTAACCAATGGGAAGCTGACAAAATTATAGTTGATAAATTAAAGTATAGATTTTCTGACCCACAACGAGGCGATATTGTAGTATTTTCACCTACAGACGAGCTACAAAGAGAAAAATATCAAGATGCATTTATTAAGCGTGTAATTGGTTTACCTGGAGAAAAAATAGAACTTAAAGACGGTAAAGTCTTGATTAATGGCAAGCCACTTGCAGAAAATTATCTTGGTGCCAACCAGCAAACTTCAATTGATGTTTGTGTCTCTAGCCCAAATCCGCCATTTTTACAAAAACCCACTACAATACTCCCAGGTCAATATCTTGTACTTGGTGACAACCGCGCTCAAAGTTATGATGGACGCTGCTGGGGCTTAGTACCTCGCCAAAATATTATTGGTCGTGCAGTAGTTCGGTTTTGGCCTCTCGAGAGAGTTGGTGGTATTGATAAAGCCCCTGCGTATCCATAAAAAAAAATTGTTGTAAAGCATAAAAAAGGAAGAAGTCTTGGATTTCTTCTTTTTTTTTACATTGAGTTACAGGCGCCTCCAGAACGTTGACTTTGAACTTGGCTTCTTCGTACATTTGTCAATTCGCCACGTACACGCATCAGAATTTTGCCAAGATGGTTCTGACCACTTTTATCGGCCCCACATCCCCAAAAATAATCACAGGGTGAATCTTCTACAAGTAACTGTGTACCCGTACTAAAAAGGACTTCGCGAATATCAATGTGGGTCAAAAATTTTTTGTGGACAGCTTTGTGCATTACTTGAGTTTTCACAATATCCCAATCTGAACGAACACACCTAGTATCACAGCGTCCAAGTGCAGCTGCTTTCTCAGGTGTCTGTGCTATGTAAATCTCTGGAATAATCGCCGCATCTGGACTACCAACAAACTTCTGCGCTTGGTAGTAATGCTCTACTGTTGCCCAAACTGTCCCCTCAATTTCGATAGGGTGGAGAGAAAAGTTAGAAAAACAACCGTAAGGGTCACAAACCTTGTAAAAATATATCGTCATTTTTATAAAAAGCTTTATATAAACTTTTTAACAGAATTTTTATTTAATATTTAAGAAATATTTTATAAAATATCCCATATACCAATAATAATCACCTCCTGTACGCAATTGCATAGACATTTATCTTTGGACAGAAGATTCTCTATATAAATCAGTCTTATCGTTGAAAAAACGAATTATATGGGACGAGAGATTCATGGAGACACAAGGAAGTTCGAGTTCCAAACCTCTAATTGCACCTGGAATTTTCCTAGGGGTGGGTTTTAGCGGGTTTTTTGATGGCATTGTACTCCATCAGATTTTGCAGTGGCATCATATGTTAAGCAATGTTAAACCATTGTTTACAGTCGCCAATATTGATTTAAACACGGTTTGGGACGGTTTATTTCATGCCTTTGACTTTGTCATGACTTTTACTGGGGTAATTTTACTGTGGCGTGCAGGCGAACGAGATGATGTAATTTGGGCGCCGAATACGTTTTTTGGTTCAATGTTGATAGGTGCTGGTATGTTCGATGTTATCGAAGGAATCATCGACCACCAAATTCTCGGTATCCACCACGTTAAATCGGGACCTAACCAACTCGCCTGGGATTTAGGATTTTTAGCTTTTGGCGCCACCTTAATTATCATCGGTAGAGTTATACAGACAAAAGAAAAAAAATCGTGAGTTGGGCAGATTTAATTTTTATGCAATAAAACTTAAAATATGAGGAGGCAGTTTAGAAAAATTAATAGTAACAGTGATTACGCAACAGCAAACAGTAACAACCGCGCTTGAGAAACATTTTTGGACTTGGCGTTCGTTTAAGATTCAATACACAGTTATGGGTACGGGTAAACCCCTAGTACTCATTCACGGGTTCGGCGCCTCTATTGGTCACTGGCGAAAAAACATACCTGTTCTTGCAGAAGCTGGATATAGTGTGTTTGCTGTTGATTTATTAGGATTTGGTGGTTCAGATAAACCACCACTCCAATACAACATAGAACTGTGGGTAGATTTACTTAAAGATTTTTGGGCTGCCCATATTCAGCAACCAGCAGTATTTATTGGTAATTCCATCGGCGCCCTTATCGGTTTGACTGTACTGGCTGAACATCCAGAAATTGCCGCAGGTGCTGTATTAATAAACAGTGCAGGTGGGTTAAGTCACCGTCCACACGAGTTAAACCCACCGTTACGCATCGTCATGTCAACTTTTAATCGGTTAGTCAATCATCCAATTAGTGGTTCATTTGTATTTAATCGCATTCGTCAAAAGCATCAAATTCGCCGCACTTTGTACCAAGTGTATCGTGACCGCAATGCTGTAACCGATGAATTAGTAGATTTATTATATGAACCATCGTGTGACCCAGGCGCCCAAAAAGTGTTCGCGTCAATAATAACGGCGCCTCCTGGTGCAAGCCCAAATGAACTATTACCAAAGGTGAATGTACCATTACTTGTACTTTGGGGTGCAGATGACCCTTGGACACCAATAACTGGGTCAAAAATTTACGAACAAGCGCGTGCAGATGGAAAGCAAGTAAAAATAGTAGCTATTCCAGGTGCTGGTCATTGTCCCCACGATGAAGTTCCAGATAAAGTTAACCCAGAAATAATTAGTTGGCTCATAGAGGAACTGGCATAAAAATAGATTTTATGGCTAAGGCACAGGCTTTCTATGCCTGTGCCACAACTATAATGTTATGAAACCATGATAATTAAAATGTGAACCACGGTTCACAAAACTCCTTTGGAACTGGGGATAATACCAGCACGACGTGGGTCTATTTCAGCTGCCATTCGGGTAGCACGCGCAAAAGCTTTAAATGTAGCTTCGATGATATGGTGAGAATTAATACCATCTAATTGACGAATATGTAGTGTTGTAGAGCTATGGTTGACTAACGCAACAAAGAATTCACGTACTAACTGAGTGTCGTATGTACCTACTCGTTGCGTAGGAATTTGTAACCCGTAGCTAAGGTGAGGGCGCCCAGAAAAGTCGAGAGCAACTTGAACCAAAGCTTCATCAAGGGGTGCAAGAAAATTACCAAAGCGCACAATTCCCTTTCTATCACCCAAAGCTTTATTTAATGCTTGTCCAAGGGTAATACCAACATCTTCGTTAGTATGGTGGTCATCGATATGTAAATCACCCGTAGCGCGCACGTCTAAATCAATTAGTCCATGCGAAGCAATTTGGTGCAGCATATGGTCAAGAAACGGGATACCAGTGGCAGCGTGACAAACACCTGTGCCATCAAGGTTTATAGAAACTTCTACATCTGTTTCGCCAGTGGTGCGGCAAACAGTAGCTGTTCGTTGGTTTAAATTTGTGAGGGTTTGCATTCTTTTAGTTATTAGTGAGTCGTGCTGAGTGAGTCGTGCTGAGTGAGTCGTGCTGAGTGAGTCGTGCTGAGTGAGTCGTGCTGAGTAGAAAGAAAATTAATCCTGTATGTACGAGTTAGGAGTTAAGAATGAGAAGTTAGGAGCTACTAATTGGAAACTCATAACTTTTTACTTACAACTCATAACTCAGCACGACTCACTCAGCACTTTCAACTTACAACTCAACTCAGCACTCAGCACTCAGTACTTTCAACTTAAATATTATTACATTCCCATAATTTCATAACCTGCATCAACATACAGCACTTGTCCGGTAATACCGCTTGATAAGTCGCTGCATAAGAAGGCAGCTGTGTTACCTACTTCTGTTTGTGTGACTGTGCGACGTAACGGCGCCACTTGCTCGACGTGGTGAATCATGTCTAAAATGCCACCAACAGCGCTCGATGCGAGGGTGCGAATAGGTCCTGCGGAAATAGCGTTGACACGAATGTTTTGCTGTCCAAGTTCGCTGGCAAGGTAGCGAACACTTGCTTCTAAACCTGCTTTGGCCACACCCATAACATTATAATTTGGAATGGCGCGTACACCTCCTAAATAAGTTAGGGTGACAATGCTCCCACCTTCGGTCATAAGGGGTTTTGCGGCGCCTGCTAACTGAATAAGCGAGTAAGTGCTAATTTCTAAGGCAGTATTGAAACCGGAACGCGAAGTTTGACTGAAGTCACCGCTTAAATCATCTTTGTTGGCAAAAGCAAGACAGTGAATGAGTATATCCAGCTTGTTCCATTTTGAGCTAATCTCAGCAAAAGTCGATTGAATCTCAGTTTCATTTTGGACGTTACAAGGTAGGAATAAGCTTGGATTGAGTGGTTCAACGAGTTCAAATACCTTGCGTTCCATTTTGCCTTTGTCGTCGCTAAGGTACGTAATACCTAGATTGGCGCCAGCTTTATGTAATTGCTGAGCTATACCCCAAGCGATGGAACGGTTATTGGCGATACCTGTAACAAGGGCATTTTTTCCGGTTAAATCGAGCATATATATATTTCAAGACAGACGCATAACTAGGAGCATACTAGAATCTGATGTCTTTTGTACGAGCATGTTCAAACGTAACAAGACTCAACTTCTCATCAAAAGTTTTTGTATAAAGTGAGAGTGTTATTACCAAGGAATAATGTTATTTGTAAGCGTGTTATTACGAATGCCCAAGTTATTTCTTAAGATTTTATGAATTTTATGTGGGTAAGAAAGCTCTTAAATTTCATATGGGAGTGTTTTTGTAAATAGTTATCAAAAAGTAGTAGCCGAAGTCATCAAAAATTATGTATCATACAGGACAAATAACTGTGATAAACGTTGATAAAGCGAGGTTGGGTATAGGAAAGTACAATATTGTTGACAATGTATTCTTGAATTTTCGAGTGTATTCTTAGGTAATCTGTTTTTATTTTCTGGCATTGGGTAGGGGAAGGGAGATGATCGTGACACAAGATAAAGCCCTAGCAAATGTTTTTCGTC
Organism: Dulcicalothrix desertica PCC 7102; assembly: GCF_003991905.1. GTDB lineage: Bacteria > Cyanobacteriota > Cyanobacteriia > Cyanobacteriales > Nostocaceae > Dulcicalothrix > Dulcicalothrix desertica. Next base: position 393,584 of record NZ_RSCL01000008.1, read on the forward strand.
AGATGGCAACCGGAGCGTTCCCACCTGTTGTGGAAACGTTTGAACGTAATAAAACCATATTTTTTCCCGGTGACCCTGCTGAACGAGTTTATTTTCTTCTTAAAGGTGCTGTGAAGCTCTCCAGGGTGTACGAAGCAGGAGAAGAAATAACGGTTGCGCTGCTGAGGGAAAATAGCGTTTTTGGCGTTTTGTCCTTACTGACTGGAAACAAGTCGGACAGATTTTACCATGCGGTTGCGTTTACCCCTGTGGAATTGCTATCGGCGCCAATCGAGCAAGTCGAACAAGCGTTAAAGGAAAATCCCGAATTGTCGATGTTAATGCTGCGTGGACTCTCCTCGCGGATATTGCAAACAGAGATGATGATTGAAACGCTCGCGCACCGTGACATGGGTTCGAGGTTAGTGAGCTTTCTACTAATTCTTTGTCGAGATTTTGGAGTTCCTTGTGCAGATGGCATCACAATTGATTTGAAGTTATCGCATCAAGCTATTGCTGAAGCTATTGGCTCGACTCGTGTAACCGTTACTAGGTTATTGGGCGATCTACGCGAGAAAAAGATGATTTCAATCCACAAGAAAAAAATCACTGTCCATAAACCTGTAACTCTGAGTCGTCAGTTCACTTAAAACTTAGTGGAGGAATATTTCGGTGGCATAGAATTTATGTAGTAAGGTTGCTTTACACGTGTAATTAGTACTACTGCTATACCAATAGCTCCAAGTGCGGAACGCCGTACTCTATTATTGCTCGCGCCTCCACTTACCAAGCGGATCCTGACTAAAATAAGAATGGCAGGACTCGCGCGACCAATATTTTTAGAGGGACGGCGTCAGCCGCTTTTAACCTGAAGTTGAAATTTACTAAAATTAAATTAGCTTGCTCTCTTACAAATCGCACGTGCTATTTGGTGAGCTGATAATTGTTACACATTATATTTGGATATAAGTATCTTGAATTTTATATTTAACGGGGCTGTTCGTGGTATTCCCTATCACCAAGAGGTTACAGTAGCCATTATATGACCACCGCGTTCATCCTAATTACAGCTATTTTAATTTTGGGAGGCGTTATTGCTACCGTTGGTGACCGAATTGGTACACGAGTTGGTAAAAAACGACTCTCGCTATTTAACCTACGTCCAAAAAATACGGCGGTAGTAGTAACAATACTAACGGGAATTGGCATTTCTGGTTCAACGTTAGGGATATTATTTCTCGCCGATGATGGGTTGCGAAAAGGAGTATTTGAGTTAGAGAATATTCAGAAGGATTTACGACGTAAACGTGAACAGCTAAAAGGCGCCGAAACTCAAATTAGTCAAGTTACAAGCGAACTGAGTCAAGCAAAGCAGCAGCAAGCAGAAGCACAACAGCGTTTAGAAGCGACGAATCAGAACCTGCAACAGGCAAACAAAAAACAAAGAGAAACACAAACCCAACTTAACAAAACCCTTACAGTCCAAGCACAAACTCAAAATCAACTCCAAGAAACACAAACCCGTCTGACTAAGGTAGTCGCGCAGTACCGACAAGCTATATCACAACTACAAAGCGTCTACGACGAACGTAAAAAGCTTCAGCAAGAAATTAGCTTACAAAAGGCAGAAAGTCAAAGACTATTTAACGAGGCGTCATTAGCAATCGACGAAGCCAAAAATGCCATTAGTAGACGTGACCGTGAACTTGCCAAGCGTAAAGATGCCATTGAGTTACGTGACCGCAAAATCAATAACCTCGATACCGTAATCCAAAAGCGCAACATCGAAATTACCGCACGCGAGCAAATTATTGCCCAACGTGAATCACGTCTTAAAGAACTTGAATCGCAGCAAAGTGATTTAGAGCAAGAAGTAGCAAGACTAGAAAAGTACTATCAATCATTCCGCGACTTGCGTTTGGGTAAATTAGCTTTGGTTCGCGGTCAAGTTATCGCATCAGCAGTAGTTAGCGTCCAACAACCAAGTGCAGCCAAGCAAGCAGTAAGACAGCTTTTAGAAGAAGCTAATCGTAATGCGGTTTCAGAACTGACCGAACCTGGTACAAATCCACCAGCAGACGGTATTTTGCAAATCTCAAAAGAACAAGTACAGCAATTGAGCAAGCAAATTGAAAACGGACGCGAATATGTAGTACGAGTGTTTTCAGCAGGTAACTATGTACGAGGAGAAAAACGAATTGAATTTTTCACCGATGCCACTTTAAATCAAATCGTATTTCGAGGGGGAGAGCTTTTGGCAACCACAACAGCTGATCCCAATACGATGACATCTTATCAAATGCGCCAAAGACTCGATTTGTTAATTTCCGCTTCGCAATTCCGGGCACGGAATGCTGGTATATTAAACGATATTCAAATTGATAGTACATTCTTGCGCTTCTTAGCACAGCTACGACAGTACCAGCAACCTGTTGAAATTCGAGCTATTGCATCTGAAGATACTTATACAGCAGGACCTTTAAGGGTTAAGCTAATCGCAATCCAAAACGGGCAAGTTATTTTTAGTACTTAAATAAGATGACTCATAACTTTTATGACACAACCAATGATTCTAGGTTTTGACCCTGGAAAAGATAAATGTGGTGTAGCGGTAATGGGACTAGACCGCCAGTTATACTACCATGAAGTTGTTCCGGCGCCTTCTGCGATTGTAGAAATCATCCAACTGCGGCAAAAATACCCCATAACATTACTAGTAATGGGCGACCAAACCACCGCAAAACAATGGAAAAAAAAGTTAAACGACGAATTGACGGAAACAATAAATATTATTTTGGTAGATGAACGTTATACAACCTTAGAAGCGCGTGACCGCTACTGGCAAATGTATCCACCCCAAGGATTAAATAAACTTTTACCCCAAGGTATGCGTCAACCTCCGCGACCAATCGACGATATCGTAGCGATTTTGCTCATCGAACGATATTTAAGCCGACTAACTCATAAATAGTGCTGAATAAATAGTTCTGAGTAGAAAATGCGCTCGTGCTGAGTATATTTTGTAACTCTCCTAGTCATACTCAGCACTCATTACTCAGCACTCATTACTTTTTCATAAATCGGCACGAATAGTAAACGCATAATCACCTCCTGGTTCAAGTTGATAATCCTTTTGCTCCAAAAAGCGACCAAGCGGTTCCTTAATTAATGCTCGACCTTGAGAAGGTTTAACAGTCAGTTCCCCTTGGCGGAAATGCCATTGGAACTGCCACTCAAATTCGCCCGCGCGCACTTCGCCTTCAAGTAAGCCTTGCTGCCAAGACTGGCGTATAACCCTAACATGGGCAGTAGTTTCAGGTAGACGTTTGGCACTCACAGCATTAATTAATTGGATTCTTTTACTTAGTTACGTAATTATGACCGTACATCGCTGTACATTTAACTAACTTACATCAAATATTGTGATTTGACTTGTACAGTACCTAAGTCGTTTGTCATAAATTTATAAAACAAATATAAATGTAACTAGTATTTAGACATAATACTCATGATACAGATCAAGCAAAAATGCCTTTAAGTAGTTGCGTATTTTTGCGGTTGTAGAAAAATACATAGCAAAGCCATTTTGGGAGTAGTAAGCTCGCTTCTAATTCTCCTCAATGTAATATGTTATGACACCGCCAAACATAATCGAACAAGCAAAAAAAGGTGACCCCAAGGCAATAACGTCACTGTTGAATCGTTCTTTCCAAGCTCATGGTATTAGTGTCGAAGCGCTTCTTCAAGATAATTGCTTACAAGTTTGGCTGAAATCAAATCAACCACCCGACCAAACAAGTTCGGTTGCATTTATCCGTCATGGAATGACGAAATTAGGCGCCAGCGTTATCAAAACAGTTAAAATTTACGCATGGCAAGGAAGTGAAAATCTACCTTGTTGGAATGCTGAATTTAGTTTAGATAACTTAAATGCGTCTCAACAAGAACAAGAACTTAAACAGCTTGCGAGTTCTGGAAATGTTGAAGCAATAGCAAAAATTTTAAATACCGCTTTTTATAAACAAAATATTAATATTGCAAAAATTACTATTAAAGATAACTGTTTACAAATATTATTAGAATCATCTCAAACTCCTAATCAATCGCTATCAACAGCTATTCTTCGTAAAGAATTAGTGCGATTAAAAATTCAATCAATTAAAACAATTAAAGTTTACGGTAGAGAACTACAGCAAGAAATGCCTGCTTGGTTTCAAGAGTTTAATGTTGGTGAAGGTAAGCTAACACCGATAATACCAACTTCTCAGGCGCCAGCAAACCCAGAATTTTTAGCAATGCTGCGAACGTTCAAGTTTGACTCGGTAGTACCATTCAAAGATGTTCTTAGCGGTAAGTTATATAATAGTAATACAGTTAGACTACTTTTATTCTTTGGTTTATTTCCTTTAGGGATAAGTTTAATCGCTAGAACATCCGGTCTTGGTTTAATAGCTTTTATATTAGGTATTTATTATTCATCTATTTGGGGAGTAGTACTGTATGATTTGCTCAAGCCAGCAGCATTCTCCTGGGGAAATACGCTGAGATGTAGCTTATTTACAGCGTTCATCGGTATTCCAATACTTTTATTTTTCCAAAGAGTACCCCCATTTACATTTCTTTACAGTGCAATCGGCCAAGAAGCACTCATACCCCAACTAATTGGTTTTATTTTGGGAGTCGGTGTTTTAGAAGAAGCATGTAAAGCTTTACCAGTTTACTTATTTTTACTACGTCCAGGTAAATTACAAGACCCGTTTACTTCCGCATTTTATGGAGCAATGTCAGGTTTAGGATTTGCCGTTGCAGAAGGTGTTCAATATTCTTATAAATACGCAATTAGTCTTGCAACTGGGCAAAGCGATTTTGGCTTTTATGTACTAATAAATACGATTAGATTTGTATCTTTACCTTTGTATCATGCCATCTGGGCAGGTATATTTGGATATTTTATTGGTTTAGCAGCAATTAACCCGTCCCGAAAAGGTTCAATATTATTTATCGGTCTAACGATTTCTGCTGTGTTACATGGAAGTTACAATACTTTTTCTAGCGGACTAATTGGTTTTGCTATTCTTGGCTTCTCCATTTTACTATTTGTTACATACTTAAATCGCAGTCAACAAATAGTGTCAGAAATGGAGAAAGCTGAACTGGAAGGATTTTAGCTCACCCCTACTATAGCCCGACTGTAAGGGCGGGTTAACAGATATCCTACAACTACACTACTAGTATAGCCCGACTGTAAGGGCGGGTTAACAGATATCCTACAACTACACTACTAGTATAGTAAACCCGCCCTTACATTATCCGCGCCTACTTAGTAGCAGCTTCGCGTGCAGCAGCAGCTTGGTCAGGATGAATACCTAAGCGAGTGAGATTGATCCTACCTTTGTTATCAATCTCGCGTACTTTAATAATCACCTCATCACCAACAGCTACCTCATCCTCAACTTTGCCAACACGATAATCAGCAAGCTGGGAAATGTGAATCATGCCTTCTTTACCAGGCAAAAATTCTACAAAAGCACCTATTGGTATAATTCGAGTCACACGACCTACGTAAACATCACCTTCATTGAGTTTACGTGTCATGCCTTGAACAATATTGCGTGCTTTCTTGGCTTTATTTTCATCGATAGCAGAAATAGTAACGGTACCATCATCTTCGATATCGATTTTGGCGCCAGTTTCTTCGGTAATGCCTTTAATCGTTTTACCACCGGGTCCAATGACCAGACCAATCATGTCTGGGTCAATCTTAATGGTAAGTAGACGTGGGGCAAACGGCGACATTTCCGTGCGTGGCTTATCAATAGCAGCCAACATTTTACCGAGAATATGTAAGCGTGCGTCTTTGGCTTGATGAACAGCTTGAGCAATTACTTCCATCGATAACCCAGAAATTTTCATGTCCATTTGCAGGGCAGTAATTCCTGAGTCGGTACCAGCTACTTTAAAGTCCATGTCACCCAAGAAATCTTCTATACCTTGGATATCAGTAAGTACACGCACCTCATCGCCTTCTTTAATTAAACCCATTGCGGCGCCGCTAACAGGTTTAATAATTGGTACACCTGCATCCATTAAGGCTAAGGTAGAACCGCATACCGAACCCATTGAGGTAGAACCGTTAGAAGATAAAACCTCAGAAACCACACGAATAACATAAGGGAATTCGTTTTTAGGTGGTAGTACAGGTAACATGGCTCTTTCTGCTAAAGCACCATGCCCAATTTCCCGCCGACCTGGCGCCCGCATGGGTTTAGTTTCTCCAACAGAGAAAGGAGGGAAATTATAATGATGCATGTAGCGTTTTTCTTGGTCTACCTGCAAATCATCGTTCAAATTTTGAGCATCACCAGGAGTACCAAGAGTACATGCAGACAAAACTTGGGTTAGTCCACGGTTGAATAAACCAGTACCATGAACGCGCTTGGGAATAATGCTAGTTTGACAGGAAACAGGACGTACTTCGTCGAGTTTACGACCATCCACACGAACATTATCTTCAATAATTTGAAGCCGCATAAAGTGTTTGGTAATTTCTTTGAAAGTATTACCAAGCGCTTTACCATCTGCTACAGCAGCTAAACGTATCGGGTCTTCTTCCGACATTTCCTCTATAGCATGTTTGATGGCATCCTTGACTTCATCTAAAGCGGCATCGCGTTCAGTTTTAGTAAATTCAAACTGTGCCAAGATTTTTTTGATGTCACCTGTAGCACGTTCGCGAATAAAGTTCGCTAACGTTTGGTCTACGGATGGAGGTTCTTCTTGAATTATTTCAATTCCTAGTTCAGCTAATAAATCGCGCTGTGCTTGAATTAAATCTTGCACCGCTTCATAGCCAAATTCGATTGCCTCGATAATATCGCGTTCGGGCAGTTGATTGGCGCCAGCTTCCACCATGATTACACCGTCAGGCGAACCTGCAACAACTAAATCAAGGTCACCAGCTTCAATTTCTGCATAAGTAGGGTTGATGATAAAATCATCACCTACCAAGCCGACGCGCACGGCTGCCATTGGGCCATTAAATGGAATTTTTGCTAACAGCGTTGCAATTGAGGCGCCTGTAACTGCCAATACATCAGGTGGTACTAATTCATCCATCGAGAGCGTCAATGCTACCACTTGCAGGTCATCGCGCAACCAAGACGGAAAAAGAGGACGTAGTGGACGGTCAATTAAACGACTTGTCAGAATAGCTCTTTCTGGTGGTCGTCCTTCGCGCCGTAACATCCCTCCAGGAATTCTACCTGCTGCATACAGTCTTTCTTCGTAATCTACGGTCAAAGGTAGAAAATCGATGCCTTCTCTGGCTTGCGAGCGCGTCGCTGTTACTAGAACCGCCGTATCCCCAGATTGTAGCAAAACAGACCCACCAGCCTGGGGAGCAAGCAAGCCGACCTTCAGTCGAATATCCCGTCCATCAAAGGATATTGACTTCTCAAATTCTCCCATTCAGTTTTTTTTCCTTCTACGATCTCTTTTCTCTAGTAAGGCAATCCTAACATTTATGTACTATGGCTGGTAGTTATTATAGTTAAGACTTTTGAGTAAATATCTATAACTTTTTCCGCCGTTTGTTAGTTTTTTCAATGTTCAAGCATATTGTAGCCAATTTTGCTTCTACTTTACATGTAGAATTATTTTGTACCTCACAAAGGTTTTGGGCGCCTATGTTTAAGCAGCCCGCCCATTGTACAATCAAAGTAGTAGAACAGATGCGCTTGTACTTAAAACAGGTAGCCGAGTTAGAAAATATTGGCTACCAACCCTACAAAGAGCCACGAGACATCGTTTTAATACAAGCGCTACTCTTAATTGATGACAAGCTATAATTAAAAATCTACGTCGCGCAGTGAACCAAATATTATTTAGTAATTATTAGTGTCTGGCAGATGGCAATATTACACGGAACTTGGTTATATAAAAGTCAAAATAGTTGTTTATTTATTTGGGGTGAAACTTGGCGAGTCCAAGAATCAATATCTACTCAAGTTGGAGATGATATATTATTAAATCCGCTCTTGATGGCGCCATCCGAGTTATTGAAATGGATGCAAACTCTTGGAGTGACACTGCCAAAATCATTATACCCAGTAAATATTGAGCAAAACAAAACTTCAGGGCGCCTACGAAGTAAAGCAACAGCGACAGTAGAAATCAGCTTACCGAGTAGCAAAGAAATCATTGCTTTACCAACTTACATAACACAAGGCTCAAACAAACAGACATTTGAAATATCAGTACTACATTCTGGAACAATCGCTGATACCCTTGACACCCAAACAGTACAACTACAACCTTGGCACATAGAAGGATTTTGTCTAGAACCAGCAGATACTATTAAATTTCTGGCATCCCTACCTTTACATGTTGAAACAGGCGCCTCTCTAAAAAGTTACTATTTAGGGGGAGATTTACGCTTTTGGTCACAAATCGCACGTTGGAGTTTAGATTTAATCTCACGCTGTAAATTTTTACCAAGCCTAGAAAAATCTGACGGTTCTTTCGTTTCTAAGTGGCAAGCGCTTTTAGATAGTGCAATTGATACCTCGCGATTAGAAAAATTTTCGCAACAAATGCCCCTCGCTTGTAGAACGTATCAAGACGGTAATGGTAGAGACGTGATTAATCACGTCTCTACAATTATTCCTATTGAACCGCAAAAAATATTACTGGACTTTCTAAATACGATTATTGATACTCAAGTCCGAGGGATGGTAAGTCCTTTGGGTGCAGCAGAAGCTCGTTTAATAGCAGGTTTACCTTTGCCAGTAAGACAATGGTTACAAGGATTAACACCTTTTCCCTCATCAAATCAAAATAGTGCAACTGCCTCAGAAATGGAGCGTGTACAAGCTGCACTCAAAGCTTGGAAAATGCCCTTAGAATATCAGTTAGCTGGCAAAACGCTATTTCGGACATGTTTTGAACTGCGTTCTCCTGAACCTGGGGAAACAGAGTGGAGTTTAGCGTATTTTTTGCAAGCAACCGATGATACTGAGTTTTTAATTGACGCAGCAACAGTTTGGCAACACCCAGTTGAAAGCTTTACATATCAAAATCGTAATATTGAACAGCCGCAAGAAACATTTTTACGCGGTTTAGGATTAGCTTCGCGGTTATATCCACATCTTGCCGAAAATCTTGATAACGAGGCGCCCACATCTTGCCCTATCACCCCAATGCAAGCTTATGAGTTTATTAAAGCTGTAGCTTGGCGTTTTGAAGATAGCGGTTTAGGAGTAATATTACCACCAAGTTTGGCAAACCGCGAAGGCTGGGCAAACCGTTTAGGACTAAAAATAACCGCCCAAACACTTCAACAGCCAGGGCGCCTCAACTTAAAATCATTATTAAATTTTGAATGGCAGTTAGCAATTGGTGGTCAGACTATTTCCAAAGCTGAATTCGATAAGCTAGTGGCATTAAATAGTCCATTGGTGGAAATTAACGGCGAATGGGTAGAATTGCGTCCAAATGATATAAAAACAGCGCAAAACTTTTTTGCTTCTCGAAAAGAGCAAATGTCTTTATCACTCGAAGACGCACTGCGTTTAAGTAGTGGTGATACTCAAACAATAGAAAAACTACCAGTAGTCAGCTTTGAAGCTTCAGGCGCCTTACAAGAATTAGTAACAGCCTTAACTAATAATAAAGCTATAGCCCCATTACCTACACCCAAAGACTTTAAAGGAGAATTACGTCCGTATCAAGAACGCGGTGTTGCTTGGTTAGCTTTTCTTGAACGTTGGGGTTTAGGCGCCTGTCTTGCGGACGATATGGGTCTCGGTAAGTGCGTTAAAAATGACACTTTAATGTACGTAAATGGGAAAATCACCACAGCAGAGGAAATTTGGAACAGCTATGCTGGGGAAACAGCATTTGACGGTGAAGGTTTTTGGGCAAGTCCAACAGATTATTTACTTGTAAACTCTATTGATGACAATAACAAAATCGTACAGGCGCCAGTAGCGCGTTTATATCGGCAAGAAGTGCGAGAACAGTTACGAAAAGTAACTTTGGAAGATGGTAGCCATATAACTATCACTCGTCAGCATAAACTTTTAACGAATAAAGGTTGGACAAATGAGTTACGAGTAGGAGACTATGTTTGTGTGCCAGCTAAGTTACTTTGGAAAGGAGAATCTCTTGACCCTGATTTAGTAAAATTTATTGCTTGGCAAATTTCTGAAGGAGAAGAAAACAAAAAAGAGGCAAGATTAAGAGTAAGCCAAAAAGATGTGACCATATTAGAAGATTTGCAACTTACACTCTTCAGATTGAGTCAAAAATATAGTATTAAGATAAATCACCCCTCAATTCTGCTCGACAAAAGAAATGGAGTTTCATATTTATCATTATGTAGTTGTTCCTATCAACGCTTTTTAGAAAACAGGGGCTATCAATGGGGTAATTTATCAGCACAAAAAATGATTCCGTCTTTCGTCATGCAAGCGGACTTGAGGAGCGCGCGTATATTCTTACGCAATTATTTTGACGCAGAAGGTTCTGTTATTTACAGTATGCGAAGCATTGAAATATCTTCTGCCTCGCAGATGATTATTCAGCAGCTTTCTACTTTACTACGACGCTTTGGAATTTGGATGCGAATAGCACCAAAGCAGAAATGCGCTACAAATGGTTCTGGTATTTATCGTACCTACTATATTGGTACTATTGGTGGTAATAGTGCCCGCAGGTTTCTAGAAGAAATTGGGTTTGGAATTGCAGAAAAACAGCAGAAGTTAGAAAGAATTTGCCAGGTAGTAAGCAATACTAATGTAGAAGGAATTCCAGCTTCTGATATCGTAGCAGAAGTAATTAAAACAACAGGTTTGCCGTTGCGACATTTTGGTATGCATAACACAGTGTATATTAATGGAACGCAGCAGTTTTCCAAAGAGAGTTTGCAACAGGTAGTAGTAGGTTTAAATAAAGTTATCAGTGGAGAGGCTTTACAAGAGTATCGGCAATTAAAAACTTCAAAGTGGACAAATAAAACTCTGGAAGCTTACTCAAGTTTAAATTTGGAATACTTAACAGTAACCCAACAATCTTTACAACATCTGCTTAATCAAGAGGTGTTTTACTGCAAAATCGAAAGCATAGAGGATATTGACTATGAAGGTTGGGTCTACGACTTTGAAGTGAGTAAATATCACAATTTTGTAGCAAATAATATTATTTGCCACAATACAGTGCAGTTCATTGCGCTTCTACTACATTTCAAAGAACAACAAATACTTGAAAAACCAACCTTGCTTGTTTGCCCAACTTCAGTGTTAGGAAACTGGGAACGTGAATTTAAGAAATTTGCCCCAACTTTAAAGGTTTTACAATATCACGGTGATAAGCGTGCAAAAGGAAAACAATTTGAAACCGCAGTTAAAAAGCATGATGTGCTAATTACCAGCTACTCATTAGTTCATCGCGATTTAAAATTGCTACAAACCGTTGAGTGGCAAACTATAGTATTAGACGAAGCGCAAAATATTAAAAATTCCGATGCAAAACAATCACAGGCAGTACGACAACTAGAAACTACTTTCCGTATTGCCTTAACGGGTACACCTGTAGAAAACCGTTTGCAAGAGCTTTGGTCAATTTTAGATTTTCTCAACCCAGGATATTTAGGCAATAAACAATTTTTCCAGCGACGGTTTGCAGCACCCGTAGAAAAATACGGTGATACTTCATCTCTAGGTCAATTGCGCTCTTTGGTACAACCTTTCTTATTACGGCGCCTGAAAACAGACCGTGAAATCATCCAAGATTTGCCAGAAAAGCAAGAAATGACAGTCTTCTGCGGACTATCTTCTGAACAGGCGAAGTTATATCAACAAGTAGTAGAAGAATCTTTAGCACAAATTGACGAAGCAGAAGGTCTACAGCGACGCGGTATGATTTTGGCACTATTAGTCAAACTCAAACAAGTTTGTAATCACCCTGCTCAATACCTAAAGCAAAACTCAATAAATATTAAAGACTCAGGCAAGCTACAGCGATTAGATGAAATGTTAGATGTTGCCTTAGCAGAAGGAGATAGAGCATTAATATTTACGCAATTTGCCGAGTGGGGTAAATTACTTCAACCACACTTAGAAAAAGAGCTAGGACGCGAAATATTCTTTTTGTACGGAAGTACTAGCACAAAACAGCGCGAAGAAATGATAGACCGTTTTCAAAATGACCCCCAAGGTCCACCAGTAATGATTTTATCCTTAAAAGCGGGAGGTGTTGGTTTAAACTTAACGCGCGCAAATCATGTTTTCCACTTTGACAGATGGTGGAACCCTGCCGTAGAAAACCAAGCAACCGACCGTGTATTTCGGATAGGTCAAACTCGTAATGTCCAAGTCCATAAATTTGTATGTACTGGAACACTCGAAGAAAAAATCCACGACATGATAGAAAGCAAAAAGCAATTAGCAGAACAAGTAGTAGGCGCCGGAGAACAATGGTTAACCGAACTAGACACCAACCAACTACGCGATTTACTCCTTCTCGATAGAGGCGCCGTAATTGACGACGAATAATTACACGAATTGTAGGTTGGGTGAAGGCTTTGCGTAACCCAACCTACAAAGCTTGCGTTTATGTATTAGGCTCAGAGATTCTAAACTCCTAACTCCTAACTCCTAACTCCTAACTTTCTTATGTCTGATTATACTTTACAAGCAAGTCGCGAATGGTGGTCACAAAGGTGGCTAGAATTACTTGATTCTTATCGTTTTAAGAAGCGTTTAGAGCGTGCGAGAAATTACTCACGTCAAGGTAATGTTTTAAGTATCGAATTTAAAGGCGCCAAAGTTCTGGCAAAGGTACAAGGAAGCGAAGTTGAACCTTACAGTGTATCGCTCTCTATTGACCATTTTAGTGATGAAGAATGGGGTTACGTAGTTGAAACTATGTCACAAAAGGCAATTTTTGCCGCAAAATTGTTAGCTGGAGAAATGCCCCAAAATATCGAGCAAGTTTTTACTGCGAATGGTTTGTCACTATTTCCATTTACACTGTCAGATGTCAAAAGTAAATGTTCATGTCCCGATAAAGCAAATCCCTGTAAGCATGTTGCTGCTGTTTACTATCAATTAGGTGATAGATTCAGCGAAGACCCATTTGTATTATTCCAGTTACGCGGACGCACCAAGGCAGAAGTTATTAGCAATTTACGCAAGCTGCGCGGTAAAAACATTGGTATAGATACAACTGATGATACGTCGGAAGAAAATAAAAGTGATGATATTAATCCACCAGAAGTAACTAATACTCAAGAATCACTACCTACACAGAAATACCCCGTTAATCTTGATACCTACTGGCAATACAATCAACCCCTAGAATCTTCTCTAGTTGTAATCGCACCATCTACGGGTGAAATGATTTTAGATGTTTTAGGCCCAATTCCTTTAGCCAAAGATGAAGAAAGTTTACCAAACTTTTCAACAGCTGATATTGTAATGAGATATTTAGATAGTCTTTACAAAGACGTTAGTCAAAAAGCTGTTATTGCGGCAATGAATGTTGGGGAAGGAAAAAATTAGTATTTTGTTTATTCAAACTACCGTGCTGTCATTGTGATAAGAGTTATATTTGTAACATGTGCTTAAATGCTATAAAGGCATAGAAAGTATGTGTAACAAAGATGGAATTTCAAAGCAAAATAATTTCTGTTGAGCTTACGGATGGTACAGTAGTTCGAGTTGAGGCGACTTCGATAGGCGACCGTAAAATTGGGTTGCAAACTCGACCGTTTAGTGAGGTTACTGGCGCCATCGAATCTTTGGCTAAAGAAATTTCAGAAACAGTGCAAAAAGTTAAGCCTGATAAAGCGAGTGTTAAGTTTGGTGTAGAAATCGGTGTAGATTCAGGTAGACTAACTGCTGTATTAGCCAAAGGCACCAATACAGCAAACCTAGAAATCACCTTAGAATGGGGAAGCTAATCACCTCCCCAAACTCAGCACTCAGCACTCATTACTTATAAACTTGACATTACTTCTCGTGCAGCAGCAAGAGTCCGTTCAATATCTTCATCAGTATGCGATATGGAAGTAAACCCAGCTTCAAACTGTGAAGGCGCCAAGTAAATGCCTTGTTCTAACATTCCACGATGGAAACGTCCGAATTTAGCGGTGTCGGACTTTTTCGCATCTTCATAGCTGTGTACAGGCCCAGACGTAAAGAACATACCAAACATACCGCTAATTTGACCGCCACAAGCTTCATGCCCTGTTTCTTTGGCAACTTGTAATAAACCCGAAGCGAGCTTTTTAGTAATTTTATCGAGATATTCGTAAGTACCTGGCTTTTGTAATAACTCAAGTGTTTTAATACCTGCTGTCATCGCCAAAGGATTACCCGATAAAGTTCCTGCTTGATACATTGGCCCTGCTGGCGCCACCATTGACATAATATCCCGGCGCCCACCATAAGCACCTACAGGTAAACCGCCACCAATAACTTTACCTAAAGTAGTTAAGTCAGGTGTAACGCCGAACTTTTCTTGAGCGCCACCATAGGCAATGCGGAAACCAGTCATAACTTCATCGAACACAAGTAAGGCGCCGTGTTCAGTAGTAAGTTCGCGGAGTCCTTCTAAAAAGCCAGCATCAGGAGTAATAAACCCAGCATTTCCGACAACAGGCTCAAGAATGACACCAGCGATTTCGTCTTTGTTTTGTTCAAATAATGCTTTTACTGCTTCCAAATCATTGTATGGTGCATTGAGAGTGTTAGCAGTAGTTGATTTTGGTACTCCTGGTGAGTCAGGAAGACCAAGTGTCGCCACACCCGAACCTGCCTTAACAAGGAACATGTCAGCGTGACCGTGATAACAACCCTCAAACTTAATGACTTTATCGCGTCCAGTAAACGCGCGCATCAACCGCAGTACCGCCATACAGGCTTCTGTACCAGAGTTAACGAAGCGCACCATTTCAATACTTGGTACAGCATCGATAACCATTTCAGCGAGAACATTTTCCAAAAGACTTGGGGCGCCGAAGCTGGTACCCTTATCCAGAGCGGTATGGAGGGCGCCTATAACATCGGGATGTGCATGACCACAAATTGCAGGCCCCCATGTGCCTACGTAGTCGATGTATTGATTGCCATCTACATCCCAAATGTAGGCGCCTTTCACATGGTCGAACACAATAGGCTGTCCACCGACAGACTTAAACGCGCGGACAGGAGAGCTAACTCCACCGGGCATTAGGTTTTGAGCTTTCTCAAAAATTTCTTGTGATTTTGTGGTTTTAATCGTGGTATTTACCAAGGGTTATCTCCTACGATGCTATAAATGAAGCTCTATCCTAGGATAGGCGCAAAAATACCTTAAACTCTATATTGTAAAAGAATAGCTGAACCAAAAAAATAACAATATGTTATACAAATGTAATCAAGACTTACCTGTAGAAATTCGCTCTCTATCACAAGAGTGCCAGGATGTCTATAGAGCAGCCTTTAATTCGGCTGTACACTGGTATGGTGAAGCCTCCAAAGCTCACCAAGTCGCTCGAAGCGCTGTGAGAATGCAAGCGGCAGTGCATAGAGGTGTTGGTGTTTAAGTTTTGATTGAAATCAAATGTGAATAAATCATCCTGGATTTAAAAAAAGTAGAAGGTACAAAAAAATAAAAAGTTGCCAGTTGTTTTGCCAAGAATGGTATGTTGATTGAATGAATCATTCTGGCCCTGTGAGCAACTGGTATGTTTTCTGAGTCACATTCATTACGCAACGCTATCCCAACTGATAAGATTCGTTACGACGAAAAGGGTCTTGTACCTGCCATTGTCCAAGATTACTTGGATGGTACAGTGTTAATGATGGCTTGGATGAACAGCGAATCGTTACAAAAAACCTTGGAAACGGGAGAAACTTGGTTTTGGAGTCGTTCGCGTCAAGAGTTTTGGCACAAAGGTGCCACATCAGGCCATACGCAAAAGATAAAAAGTATTCGTTACGATTGTGATAGCGACGCTATTTTAGTCAGCGTCGAACAAATTGGTGATATAGCCTGCCACACCGGAGAGCGCAGTTGCTTCCACCAAGTTGATGGTAACATAATTCCCCCTCCAGCAGACACTTTATCTCAAGTATTTCAAGTAATTTGTGACCGTCGCGATAACCCTAACGAAAGCTCTTACACATGTAAGTTGTTTGCAGGTGGCGACAATAAGATTTTGAAGAAAATTGGTGAAGAAGGCGCCGAAGTTGTGATGGCGTTCAAAGATGATAATGCCGAAGAAATTGCTGGCGAAGTTGCCGACTTATTTTATCACACAATGGTCGCATTAGCGCATCATAAAGTAGATATTAAAGACGTATATAGGAAACTCCAAGAAAGGCGCCGATAATTTTGGCAACTCCTGAGAGCGGATGTAACGGATGCTTAATACTCTGTCTTGTGGAATGGGCATCTTTGCCCGTTCCTAACCTAGTAATAATCGTAGGTTGGGTGGCGCTTTGAAAAAATTTGAGCAGCACGGAAAAGACATGTAGCGTCACGCACCGATTTTCAATTAAATTTAAAACCCATATTCCGCACTTCAGAATGTCGCATAAAATATTACATAAATACGTACTGGCATTAGTAAATAAACATACTAATA
>NZ_RSCL01000009.1:0-70458 GCF_003991905.1 Dulcicalothrix desertica PCC 7102
TTTCTAAACTTGCGACTGATGCCAACCGCCTTGTTCGTGCGGTGGCGCTGGAAAGATTACAAACGTTTTAAATATTGGTAATTTTGTTCTTTGATTATCTGTCTTCATCGAACGGCAACTGTTGCCGTTCGGTATTCTTTTGCAATAATTTTGTTCTAGTTTGCTTGATGTGGTTGATGCTTGTAGAGGCGCCAATACTGTCGTGTCGGTTCGCAGACTCACACGAGGATTATGTGAGCAAATATAAAGAAAATATTAAGAGAAAGTGTTTAGATGTAATTTGATGAGAATCTAATTATTAAGTTACATTTCGTTATCAAACGGAGTCAAATTTATAAAGACTCTGAATTTTAATATATAGCTATTAGCAATTAGGGTGCTGTACTTGTTTTTAGTACAGCACCTTCTTGCGCTACGCTAAGATGGGAGACTTTACTTTTGGCGGCTTATATTTCAGGGTGAAGAGATTATGAGTGTGCAAAATTATTATTTGAAGTTTTTTCTTAGAGGTAAAGAGAATCCTTTTATTTACACAGTACTGAAGCAAACAGCTAAAAGGATTGAGGAATGTCTTTTAAGTCCTGACCATGTGACAAATGGTGGATTTGTTGAATTTGAACACTTATCCAAGAATCAGAACATTTATATTAAAATCTCTCAAGTACAAATGTGTCAGCTTTTGTGGGATTATGGCGTTGTTGCTAGCAATAGCGAAGAAGATGAAGGGTGTTATTCTTTAGCTTTAGTTTTAAATGGTGTAGACGAGATATTTTACTATAGCGAAGTAGGGTCAGACGATTTGCAGGAAATTATTGATACGATAATGGGTATAAACAGCTACACACCATCCGAATTTTTTATTCGAGTTGTCGATGACGATGGTGAAGTTAACCTTATCAACGCAAGTGATATAGTATTAATGGAATGCCTTGTTAACAATATATTTGATGAAGACTTAAGTTTTGAACAAAATTAGTATGTAAATATATTTGTACTGTAAGCTTTTGGTAATTTTCATGCTGATACTATACCAATTCTAACCTTATCGTTTTACCTCTAAATGACTGATAATTCGGAAACCCAGGACAACTTAAGTATACTATCTTAATTTATTTAATTATTTATACCAAATTAAAAATAAAATATTGATTTTTTCTCTATATAAATACGTAAATAGTATTAAATGCGTGAAAAATAATACAGTCGATAAAAACATATCAGCAGAAATTTTAGAAAAACTTGTACAAAAAAGAGCGCACGATGTTTATTTGCTGTTATCTAAATACATTTATAGAGAATTTTTAAAGAATGTTAAATTAGAATATACATCTTGGATGTTCAGAAAGATTAAAGCCAAAATTGCATATTAAATATAATTTTCAAACATTTTCTTAAAATGATACTGGTGAGATGTAAAATTTTAACAGCCTGTGAGGAGTAGCTTCTTTAAGATATGAACAATTCCGAAGAATCTAATAATCAAGAACAATCATCAGAATGGGAAGTAAGATTTGTTACTGGTGACTACAGAAAATTTTCAAACTATGTTTTAGTACCTAATCATAAATCTGGTAAAGATAAAATATTTCTTAATTTTTTAGGCTTTCGTCCTAACAGTGATGAGGACGCACAAGAACTTTTATCAACTTATGTTAGTCAAGCTCAAGCTAAATTTATTCAGAGTGATTACATTGTTGGTGAAAAAGACCAATATGGACAGAGATTCACTATAATTATTGAGATTAGAGGTAAGCGCTTATACACTGGATGGATTTTGAGTACAGATGGTATACTAAAATTGGCTACTCCTTTTTCTGGATTTGCCGACGATTGATAATATTAAAGGTAACTCATAATGGTATTGGAAGAATATTCAGTTATTCAACTTATTACAGAGCGCTATCAAGATAGAGGTGTTTCTATTGGAGCAATCGGAACTATCTTAGAGGTATATGGTCAAGATGCTTACGAGGTTGAGTTCTCTCGCTCTGATGGCACAACAATTGCTTGGTTTGCAGTTAAGCAAAACGAGGTTAAACCTTACTCGGAGTCAACTTCTACTACAATATCAAGGGCAGGTGCCAAACCCTAGTTTATTTATTTAAGTACTTAAGTTGGATAAGTCGCTCGTCGGCACCAACCCCGAAATAGTTGAAAAATTAAAGTTTCAATTATTTATACCAAAGGCAAAAATAAAACATCGAGTTTTTCTGTATATAAACACGCAAATATCATTAAACAGGTAAAAAATAATACACTTGTAGCATCTATACAATTTTGATTAGCAAACCGTTGATACGGCGCCTCCATAATACATCCGCAGAGATTAATTGAGGCGCCGTGCTACAAATAGATGGCGCCACAATTCATGTTTAGATAGAGGAGCGCGCATTTAAAAATCTGGCACAATAATCTCTTTACTTTGCCCTGCATAGTGTCGGTAAATAATTTCTGGTGAATTACCTACCAACTTTGCAACGTCTTTCACATCCATCTTATTGTCGAGTGCCAAGGTGATAAATGTGTGTCTGGTTTGGTAAAGCTTCCGATATTCAATTTCCGAGAGTGTTGAGAGAACTGTTTTCCAAGCTCTTTGGGCTAAGTTGTGAACATCAATCCACTTACCTTCGGGTGAAGGAAACACCTTCGCTTCACCTGCCCGAAAACTTGGTTTGATAGATTTCAAGAGGTTTGCAAGACGCGCGTTAACTGGAAAGATGCGCTTCTTCTGAGTTTTTAAGCCAGGTTTACACGTTAGTCCTGACTGAGAAATGACTACAGCTTGTTCAAAGCGGATTGAATTAAAGTCTTTTGCGACATGTTTCCATTGCAAAGCTACAGCTTCAGATGGTCTGCAACCTGTGTAAAACAGAAATTCAATCAACGATGCATAGTGCTTATAGTTTTGATTGCTTTGAAATGCTGCAATGATTTGGTCACGTTCTTCTTGACTAAAAGGATTAATATCCCCATCGTCTTTCTTCCCCTTCGGAATCTTTATATCGGTTGACATACCTTCAAATGGATTGAGTTTGATTAATTGAGATTTGACTGCCCAGTCACAACAAGCACTTAGTTGAGTCAGTATTCGCTTGGCAGTAGAAGAACTTTTGTTGGCAACTAACCAATCTCGAATTTTAACGGCGCCATCTAAAGTTTTTGTAGGTAGACTCCTGTCGATACAGCGAGAAACATTTGTAAAATCCTTTGCTATCGTACTTGGCGACAAACTAGGACGCTTGAAGTCGGTGTACTTTTCCCATAATTCAACTAAAGATGGACCAGTTTCAATCCTAGGTTTATTTATTGGGGTAAAAATTGGGGTAACGGTGCTGTGTAAGGATTCTGGCTTATATTTTGCTAAGGTCGGGTCAAAATGACCAGAGAGAATATCGAGTTCGATTTGCCTAGCTCTCATTTCTACGACTTTACGATTTGTTGGTATATCGGTAAAACCGGTCGATATATAGTGACGTTTGCCCGCGTAACTAAAAACAAGCTGCAAGCAACCGTTTGAATTTTTAATTTGGACAGTTCCCTTACAAGCCTTACCCTGAGCCACTTTTGCTTTCATTTCACAACTCCTTATTTAACTGCTTGATGATAGGCGCCCCCCTTTACCCCAAATTTACCCCAGAAAAATGGCCAACTATGGCCAACAATATCCAACGTCGGGTAAATTTATCCATCTTTACACCACTTGAAATGGCGCTCATCGGGGTTTTTGAGAAAAACAAAACCCCCACAAACGAGTGTTTGCGGGGGTTCTGAGAGTTATGCCAGGAACGAGACTTGAACTCGTGACACGAGGATTTTCAGTCCTCTGCTCTACCAACTGAGCTATCCCGGCTTGTTGCTTTTTATTGGGGCAACGATTAATAAATGTAGCAAAGATATTTAGATAATGCAATAGGGTTTTGAAAATATTTTGAGAAATATTTGAAAAAGTATTTAGGTGGGCTTGATTTTTAGCTTGAAGGCGCCAAATACAAGGATAAATACGATAAACTGGACGAGAACGATACTTGGTCCAGAGGCTAGTTTGAATAATGCTGAGGCAAGAATACCAACTATACTGGTTGTTGAGCCGATAATTACAGACATAATTAAGAAACGGCTAAAGTGATGGGTCATGACTTTTGCAGTAGAAGCGGGAATGACTAAAAAGGCATTCACTAATAAAACACCAACGGCTTTTATCGCTATAGCGACTGCAAGTGATAATAATACTACAAATGTATAACGATATAGTTGGACGGGTATTCCTTGAACTTGGGCAACCGCTGGGTTTAGGGTTAATAATATTTGCTGACTCAGGGTTGATAATAAAAAAACGGCGCCGACCACAAGTAAAATCAGGGTTAGTACCAAATCAGTGTTATCTATTGCGAGGATATCTCCAAATAATACGCTCATTAAGTTGCCGCGATATCCCTGTATGAAGCTGGTTAGAATTAATCCAATTGCTAAGGCGCCACTAAGCACTATACTAAGAATGCTATCGCTGGCAAGGTCTGTTTTATCTATAAAATAAAGAACGACTACCCCAAATACCAAAGTGAATGGTAGTAACATCCAAGTTGGATTGATTTGTAAAAGGACACCTAATGCAACCCCCACTAATGCTGCATGTCCTACTGCATGACTGAAAAACGATAAAGAACGTAAAGTTACGAAACAACCTAATAACCCTCCAACTATTCCCATTAAAACGGCGCCTACTATTGCGCGTTGCATAAATGGTAACTGAAGTAAACTAACTAAGTTATCTACTGCTGTAATTCCTAAATACATTGGCAAAGGATGATGAACGGATGTAACGGATAACTAGTTTAGTAAAGCATGTTTAAGGGCGGCACCTCAATACCATCCGTTACATCCATTGCAAATTACATCTTGCCGCTTTGCATTACTTGTTGCAAATGGTGGCGAATTTCTTGTACTTGTTCAATATCAGCTTGACGTAGTTTTTGGAATAGTTCTACGCAAGGTTGAGAGTTTGCTTGCTGTGCATCTTGGATATAGGTTTCGTATGCTTTGACTGCCTCTGCTTTATTTTGGAGTACAGTAATGAAATCGTATTCTAGGTCGTTTAACGGACGGGTCTGGTTTCCATTTGTTGCTTGAGTCATAAAACTACCCTCTTAATTGCAATACACTGCTTTTTTAGCTTTGTGCAACATTTGATTCATCTTTCTATATGTAGAGACATAAAATAATCCTTTGGGTGATGAGTAATTATAAATGTGGCGTTAAATTAAGTGTGACTTGTCCACCTGGGTAACAAAATTCGGCGCGTGCGTAGTGCAAGAAACTATCTTATCCGCAAAGGTATCGCACCTGATATTATGTCCGGGAGCATAACCATAATAAAATGTTTGTAGATACCGAATTAATACGGTCTCTACGTGATGCGTATTTATGGGCAAACACCCGGACATGATATGAAAGAATGACTATAAGTACCTTTAACTACATAATTAGAATTGAACATGCCTCTAACCATGCTGTCACAGTATTCTTCTATGACATTCATGGTGCGAAAATTCGTATTTTAGAAAAATAAAACCTTGGTATGTTAATTCCAAGCACATTATTTGGTTTGTATTGAGTGCTGAGTATTAACTCTTAACTTCCTATTCTACTCAGCACTCAGCACTTTCTACTCAGCACTCTTAAAATCTACATGCTTGTGCTTGTTGTAACATTTGTTGAGATGCGTTTGCCCATTGAGCATTTCCTTGGGCGTTAAATAAGTTAAAAGCGTATTGAAAGACTTGGGCTGCATCGTTACATTGACGCTGTTGCATGAAGACTAAGCCGGCGCCATAATAAGCGTTGGGATAGTTGGTGTTTGTTTCTGCTGACCTTCTAAATGATTCTAGAGCTTCTTTGTATTTTCTTTGGTTGTATAGTATTGAGCCGATGTTGTAGTGTGCTTCTGTGTAATTGGGGTTGATTTTTGTGGCTCTACGGAATGCGTCTCTGGCTTTATCTAATTGTCCTTGTTCCATGTAGGATACACCTAAATAATATGCTGGTTCTGGTGCATTTTTGCTGTACTCCATTGCTTTTTTGAATGATTTAATGGCATTTTCCCAGTCGCGCTGCTGTTTTCTCAGTAAGCCGAGGTTATAATGTGCCATCCCAAGTTTTGCGTCTATTTCTATTGCACGCTGTAAATAATCTCCTGCTTGTTGCCAGTTCGCTCCTTCGAGTAAGGCGCCTCCTAAGTTAGCATATGCTAGTGCAAATTTTGGGTCGGCTTGGGTGGCACGATAAAATGCATCTGCCGCAGGTTGTAATTGTCCAGCTTGGCGTAAGGCTAATCCTAGATTATAGTGTGCTGGCGCCATATTTGGGTCGAGTTCGGCAGCTTTTTGGAAGTAAGCTATTGACTCTGGCGCTCTACCTGCTTGAATTAACTGTAACCCTTGATTTAAAAAGTCTGCGGCTGTTCCTCCTACATATCCTTGAGCAATATGTAAAGTTTTGTTATAAGATGGTGGTGTCTCGGCGCCGCTTGGTGTTGAGGCCGAAAGTAAAACCGAGAAAGCTAGTATAACGCCGATTAATCTCGTTAAACGGTACTTTAGTAAGCTCTTGACCTTTTTCTTTTTTTGTAATCGCATAGTTAATTTGAATATCCCGAAGTAAATTTTGTTAAAAACGACTGAAATAAATTAGTAAGGAAGCATCATATATACAAATCTTTAACTTTGTAAATCTTTCTTAGTATTGTTTCAATTTTCTTGAAATAAATATTACAACAAAATACCAATTGCAGCTAAATTGACAATTTGGTAGTAGAGTCAAATTAAAGAAGGGATAAATTCGCAATTAACCTTTCTTAATCTCTTCATAAACCATGAACGCGGCAGGGGAAGCTGACCGCAAGGAGGTTGTATGACCGAAAAAGTCAAATCGGGTTCGCGAAATGTCGCAATCGTCGGTCCATACTTGAGTGGAAAAACTACTCTACTAGAAAGTCTGCTGTTTGTCACGGGGGCAATAACGCGGAAGGGCAGTGTTAAAGACGGAAACACAGTTGGAGACTATGCTCCAGAAGCGAGAGAACGCAAAATGAGCGTTGAAGTCGGTGCCGCATGTACAGAATATAATGATTTGCGGTTTACTTTTATCGACTGTCCGGGTAGCGTCGAATTTTGCCAAGAGACATACAACGCTTTAATGGGAGTAGATGCAGCGATTGTAGTTTGTGAACCTATTAACGACAGAGTTCAAACGCTTGCTCCTTTATTTAAGTTCCTTGACGACCAAGAAATTCCTCACCTTGTGTTTGTCAACAAAATGGATAGAGCAAATATCCATGTATTGGATACTTTACACGCTCTCAAAGCCGTTTCCTCTCGTCCACTCGTAGCTCACCAATATCCAATTCTACGAGGTGAAGAACTCACAGGATTTATTGATTTAGTTACCGAACAAGCTTATCAATATCATAGCGGCGCCCCTGCTGACCCAATTCCGTTTCCCGAACACCTTAAAGAAGAAGAACACATTGCAAGAGTGGAAATGCTCGAAGCGCTAGCTAATTTTGATGACCATTTACTTGAAGAACTGTTAGAAGATATCGAACCAGAACAAGAGGAAATTCTCAAAGACTTAAAACTTGAATTAGGCGCCGATTTAGTAGTACCAGTGTTCTTTGGTGTAGCAGAACAAGACTACGGTGTTAGACCTTTACTCGAAGCATTATATAGAGAAGCACCCGAACCAGAAGTTACAGCACAAAGACGCGGTATTAAAGCAGGAAATAATAACCCTATCGCGCAAGTATTAAAAACTTTCTACACTCCACAGGGCGGCAAACTATCACTCGTGCGAGTCTGGCAAGGTAAAATCAAAGATGGCACAGTTCTAAATAATGTGCGTGCGGGTGGTATATATCGTCTTTGTGGACAGCAACAAAATTCTATAATGTGCGCGGAAGCTGGAGAAATTGTTGCACTCAGTCGCATGGAAGGTATTAAAACTGGAGATATTCTCACAACAGATTCATTTGAGGAGATATTAGCGAAAGCCAAAGTAGTTGAACCAGTGTATGCGCTCGCAATAATTCCTGAAAAACGTAACGATGAAGTAAAATTAAGCGGCGCCATCACCAAGTTACTCGAAGAAGACCCATCATTAATGTGGGAACAACACGGTGACACACACGAAGTCATCTTGTGGGGACAAGGAGAAATTCACCTTCAAGTTGCATTAGATAGACTTCGCCGCAAATATAATTTACCAATGACAACGCGCTTACCGCAAGTACCTTACAAAGAAACCATCAAGAAACAAACCAATGCGGTACACGGTCGCTACAAACATCAAAGCGGTGGACACGGACAATTTGGTGATGTCTTCTTAGATATCAAACCTCTAACACGCGGTGAAGGATTCGCATTCAAAGAAACTATTGTTGGTGGTGTAGTGCCCAAACAATATATTCCTGGTGTAGAAATGGGAGTGCGTGAATTTCTTGCTCACGGGCCTTTAGGTTTCCCCGTTGTAGACGTAGCGGTTACGTTAACAAATGGTTCATACCACAACGTCGATAGTTCCGAACAAGCATTTAAACAAGCTGCACGCTTGGCAATGCAAACCGGAATGCTACAATGTGAGCCAGCACTGTTAGAACCAATACTTCGCGTCCAAGTATCTACACCGAACCAATTTACAGCAAGAGTACTGCAAATAGTTAGCGGCAGACGTGGACAAATATTAGGATACGAAGGCATCGAAGATTGGCACGGTTGGGATTGTATAGTTGCATACTTACCCCAAGCAGAAATGCAAAGCTTCATCATTGAACTACGTTCACAAACTTTAGGTGTTGGTTCATTCCATTGGGACTTTGACCATCTCCAAGAAGTACCTGAAAAATTAACGGAACGTATTCTTGCCAACGGTGGGCACAAATAGTTTTAGATTACGTCTAAAATATTTTGCACCTGATTAGTATATTGAGGGCGCCACTATTTAGATAGGCGTCCTTTATTAATTTTGGCAACGGATACAACGGATGTAACGGATGTTTAATTGTAGGGTGCGTAACGCCATAACAATATGTAACTTTATTTACCAATTTTACAACTATGCCCATACCCGTAAGAGTGTTAAAACCCGTAGGCTAATAGCTTAAGTTCATTAAAATGAACTAAATTAAACAGTAAATTGCCCAATCTTATATAACTCCAAAAGCTGTAGAGACCGTATTAATCCGGTCTCTACATAATATATTTAATCAGAACAAAAAACGCAATTTACGTTTTTTCTTATTCTGAAACTTCTTCGGATGGTGGAATTTCATTTAGTCGAAGCTGAAATTCTTCTACAGAATCTATAACGGCGGATTGCCTAATAAGTTGTTTTAACACATTTATATCATCTATTGTCTCAAGACGCTCGCTAACTTGTGGTGATACAGTTCCAAATCGCGATTCTAAAACGTCAACAATTGACTCACGAGCATTTATTACCATCCCATCTAATTCGATATCTGTAATATAAGGCACTTGTCCTTCCTCCTGAATACGCTTCAATTCTTGTTTAAAGGTGATTGCCAACGGTTTTGGTAATACCATCATCCATTGGATTAAGCGGAATAATTCCAGCACTTCATTTTTAGTATAGCCCCGTTCATAAAGTCCGCGCACTAAAGTTAACTTAGATTGAAACCTTTGGTTTGGCTTTCCAATAGTATTTAAAGTACTTAAATGCGCCATAATTACCACTGCAAATGGGTTTAATGAACGTTCT
The DNA here is from genome assembly GCF_003991905.1 of Dulcicalothrix desertica PCC 7102. GTDB lineage: Bacteria > Cyanobacteriota > Cyanobacteriia > Cyanobacteriales > Nostocaceae > Dulcicalothrix > Dulcicalothrix desertica. The sequence goes on from NZ_RSCL01000009.1 coordinate 9,772, forward strand.
AATTCGCTCCAGCGCGGTTGAAAATCTAATAACTTCACCATTAAATACTTTGTGCCACTAATAAATCCCCAACGTGAATAAGCGAATCTTGTCGGGCGCCAATTTGGGTCATCATCTCCGAGAACCGCGAGACTTACGACTTCTCTCCCATAGTTATCAGATATTCTATTGTTGCTAACGTGCATTCGTTTGGGGAACTCTTTTTGGTATTGAGTCTAAATTTCTACATGAATCAATACAAAAACTTCTTCTCCACTATGGAGCCAAACTTTTACTAGCTTGTCCGCAACTTTATTTCCAATCTCAGCATCTCTAGTTATTTCTCTTAAGTTTGTGTCCAATGATTCATAACCTCTGTGCCAATCTATATCTTTATGAATGTGTGGAAAACATAGTTGCATAAATGACTCAAAATATACATCTAATGCTTCTTTCCAAGGACTATCATAGTCTGACAATACTCTTCTTGCCATGCAGAAATTCACCCCTTAAAATCACTAACAATATTATTTTATCAGGAAACAATATATGTTAACAATATTAATTTAATGATAATGAAGCAAATTTCTACACCATGAATAAATGTATAATATTTATTTTTAAAATAACGTATATATTTAATTTAATTTAATTTAATTTAATTTATCTAAACTTTTAATAATGAGCATTTATTTTATATAAATATGTTGTTACATTCAGGCACCAGGGAGTGAACTTTTCTCATCAACTTTATATACTGAACCAAACACTTAACGTTCATTACCCAAACTGGCAACTTTTAAATATTAACTGTATATTAAATGCTTAGTTACTCGTGGTATGGGATACTTTTGAAGCGCGCAGTGGAAGGGTTTGACGTTAATAACTTAGCGCTAAAACATAAACTTCTCGACTCAACTAGCGCTTACGTGCAAGTCCCAACTTTTATTTAACAGGCAGCAATGAGCGCTGACCCGGAAGAAGAAGATGTATTAATGTCAGAATTTGATAACTTAATTACGGCGCCACAGTCACGTTTATCCATTGAAGAAATAGTACAAATAAATATTAATGCAGACCCAAGCGGAAATACAAAAACCAATAGCTCAGGCGCCGTTTACACCAGAAAGTATCGAACAATTATTTACTACTTCTACCATATTACAAAGTAAATTCATAACTTTTACTCAAAGTCAACCTCAAATTTGGGAAATTTTATATAAACAACAAAACTACACAGTCACATTTTACCCAGATGTGTATGATGAAAAGCCATCGCTACGATTAATAAACTTTGGTGAGCCTTTATTTGAAGAGTTGTTAAGTGCAGCTTGCAAAATTTTTGAATACAAAAGAACTAACTTGAAATAGGCTTATTTTTAATATTTACGGGTATAATAACTATTGACTACTCGAACTATACGGAATTGTAAGCGCGTTTTGTTTGGGCTTACAAATGTAAAATACTTCATACCCAGAACTAATTAACCTACAAAAATGCCTGAAATTGAAACACCAAACCTTCTGATTATTGAAGATTTTCTAGATACACATTGGGTTATTTTTCAAACATTGTTGTCAACAGTTAAATGGGATGACAGCATGAGCGCGCGTAAAACAGCATCCTTTGGTGTCCCGTACAATTATTTACAAATGAGTTATGAGATGGCGCCGATGCATCCCCTTCTTGTGCCCATCCAGTCCAAACTTTTAAGTCAACTTGGGGTCAAGTTCAATAATTGTTTACTGAATTATTATGAAACTGGTAATAATAAAATGGGTTATCATTCTGATGACACAAGCGCCTTGCAAGCAGGAACTGGTGTAGCAATTGTATCACTCGGTCACCCTCGTAAAATAACTTTCCGCAATAAGAAAAATAAAGAGATACGACACAATTTTACGCTCTTGCCTGGTTCACTGCTATATATGGAAAACTCGGTTCAGGATGAGTGGGTACACGCTATAAATAAACAAAAAGGTGCTGATTCACGAATTAGTCTTACTTGGCGTGCTTTTGATATAAATGAATTTGGTTAAGTATTCAAACAATGTCATGCTGAACGTAGTGAAGCATCTATTAAAGTCTCAAAATATTTAAGATTCTTCGCTGCGCTCAGAATGACAATTTATAGGTTTCAGAATGACAATTTATAGGTTTTACGATGCTTGGGATATTAATTGGTTGGCTATTTGCTGTGCTTGGTTGATGGGGATAGCAAAACCTAGTCCTTGGGCGCCTTGAATAATAGCAGTATTAATACCTATTACTTGTCCGCGTTGGTTTAATAGTGGTCCTCCTGAGTTACCTGGGTTAATAGCTGCGTCTGTTTGAATAAAGTTGACGTTACGACCACGGGCGCCTATATCACGACTGCTTCGACCTGTACCACTTATAATGCCTACGGTGACGGTGTTGTCTAAACCGAGGGGGTTGCCTATTGCTATTGCCCACTCACCTGGTTTGAGCCGGTCGGAGTTACCCATATTTACAACAGGTAAATTGTCAGCTTGAATTTCTACTACTGCTACATCCATACGTCGGTCTTCTCCTATTACTCTACCTGGATAACGGCGCCCCGAAGTGAGGGTTACGGTTACTCGGTCGGCGCCATCTACTACGTGAGCGTTTGTCAGAATTAAACCATCTCGCCTAAATATAAATCCTGAACCTGTACCGCGCGCAACTCTCCTACCGCTAAAGCTATCGGAATTTTGAAAAGTACGCGATGAGTCAATTCGCACAACGGCAGGGCCTGTTCGTTCAACTGCCGTAGCGACAAAATTATTATCATTAGTAGCGAATGATGGAGATGACTCAAAAGGTACTTGGGTTGATGCTGGTACAACTTGTGGCCCTAAAAAAGCAGCCATTGCTCCAAAGGTTAATAAAGACAAAGTAGCTATTGTACTTTTATTAGCTGTAAAAGACATTGCAATTATCCTAGTGTGAGTAAGTAAGTAAGTAAGTAAGTAAGTAAGTAGATAAACTATTAATTGCTTATTAAGCGTTTGAAAATATCCAAACCAGCTTGAGTAGTTTCATCAAGTAGTTTTGGGTCTACGGTTTTATCGTTCGGTGAATGGTAGTTTGGCTCCATACCTCGATAGAAAAACAGAATAGGTACACCTTTGGCAGCGAAGGGAGCGTGGTCACTGGCGCCGTTTGCGTAGCTGGCGCCGAATAACTCAGCTTTTGGTTGAACAACTTGAGCTAATTTGGTTAAATCTGAACTACCACCAATTAGCAATTTGTTGTTCACACCAACCATATCAAAGTTCATCATCCCTTTTAGTTCGCTAAGGAACTGTGGAGTTGCAGCGTCAACAAATGCCCGTGAACCATGCAAACCGTCTTCTTCTCCGTCGAAAGCAATAAACCAAGCTTCACGAGCTAAGGGTGTTTTTGAAACTTTCCGCGCAATATCAAGCACTACCGCAGTTCCCGAAGCATTATCATTTGCTCCTGGGGCACCTTCTACTGAGTCAAAATGACCACCTAAAATAACGCGCGGTTGTGTGACACCTTCTTGATAAGCGACGACATTACGTCCAGTAACATCAATCTTTTGACCATTCGCGTTGAGGTTAATAGTAAGTGGCGCCCGTCCATAAAGCTTGTTGCCTTCATCACCAGATATACCTAAGACAGGTATTGGTGAGTTTTGGGTCAGCGTACCATATGTAAGGTTGCCAGCTTTATTATTAACTATAACTACACCAATGGCGCCTGCATTTATAGCATTAGTAACTTTTTCTGAAAATCGTATTTCTCCACGTTTAACAAGTGCTATTGCTCCTTTAAAGTTAACTGTGGCAAAATCGTTTGCACGCCCAAAGTTAGGAACTGCTACAAGTCTTGCTGAAAGTTTACCAGGCGCCGAACCTTTAAACGCACTGGCTTTAATGTTTCTTCCATCTACCGTTAAGTTTGAGCCAAAGTCCCGAAATTTAGAGTAGGTAAAGGTTTGAATACGAGTTCTGTAACCAGCTTTGCGATATTGCTGTTCTATATAAGCGCTTGCTTTTTCGTTTGTAGGAGTACCAGCAACACGCGGACCCATATTAATTAAGTTTTGTACATCTGTATAAGCTTGATTATCAGTTTGATTTTGAGTTTTTTGTTTAACGGTTGGTTCTACTGCATTTATTATGTTAAATTGAATCGCACAAGCTGGGGGTATGATAAATAATGACGTTACCAATACAACCTTAAGCCAGGATTTAGTTTGTGGTTTTACGGACATAGGGTGTGTAAGTGCTGTATATATATAGTATGTAAATTAAATATGACAAAAAAATGTCAGCATATGTTTTAAGACAAAAAAACGAGATATTATAAAATACCTCGTTTGTTCGGTTATTACTACTCTTTGTTACGGTTGTTCTAATCTACAGCTTCAGTTAACTTGTCTTCTTTCTTCTCATTAGTCTGGTAGCGGTAAATATTATTTTCAGCTTGTCTTGCCTTACCTTCGATTTCGCTTTCAGAAATGGGTTGAGTTATACGAATTTCACCTTCAGCTTGTTTTGCTTTGCCTTCGACTTGTGTATCTCTGTCTCCAGTCAGGTTTCCGTAAGTTTCCTGAACCTTACCTTGAGCTTTTTGAACAGTACCCTTAACTTTATTACCTAAATCTACTGAATTATCAGCTACATATACACCACCCGCTTCTAATGTACTCGCAAATGCGGCGCCAACATTTCCAACGGCGATAATTACAGCCAAAAACGCAATTAATAAGATTTTACTTAATCGTTGAACCAATTTCATGCCAATGTCTCCAGTACTATTAATGGTGACAATTCAGCCTCAGAGTCGTAAAAAGTCTGAGCAACTGAATGAACCCAATCATAAACATATTTGACATATACATAAATAACTTCTGTCTTTGGTTGTAGATGCAGTCTGTCTGTTGTGAGATTGTGGTAGCGTGTTATTAAGGCGCCGTAGTCAACTTATCGAAATTTCTAATTAACATACCTTGTACAGGTTGCATTCTTAATCTGCTGTAATAAATCTTACCACTTTGTTTTGACTCTCATCAACTGACACAATAAACTCGTCACTATTTCCTAATAATTTAAAATGTCTTTGTGGTGATGGGAAAGACTTATATCCAATAAAAAAACCTTCTTACTTCAAAACTTTAATGTTTTCTAAAAAATCAAAATAAATCATAATAAACGAAACTTTGACGTTTTTTTTGATGTTAAAGCAAACCACTTTGTCAAATTATGCTTATATGGTAATATAAGAAAAAATTAGATACTTAATTAATATTTACATAATTTAACAACAATGACTAAGAATACACATAAGATTGTAGGAATCGCAGCTAATGCCGTATTGTTAACTCTTTGCATAATACCGCGCGCTCAAGCTTATCAATTATTTACAGACCGCAATAGTTGGAACAATGCCACACAGAACCAACCATTAGTGACAGAACAATTCAATGAAGAAGACTTTGTAACACCAAATACAGTTTTTGACAGTGGATTAAGGTATGTAGACTCAGGATTTTTAGGTGGTGCCAGAGTATCTCAAGGCAGTTTAGAAGTAGGTTTAGGATTTCCTGGAAGCTTAGAAGAGTTTGCTTTTCCTAACCCTGTTAAAGGATTCAGCTTTAATTTTGAAGTCAAAAAAGGTACGTTTGCAATCGAAGATACTAGAAGTTTTGGTAGTGTAAATTTAGGTAGTTTTGGTGACTCGGGCTTCTTTGGAGTGCTAGCATCTAATGAAGAGGCGCCAATCTTGGGTTTTAGAACTGTGAGTAGTGGAGAAATAGGTTCTAATGTAATTCGCAATTTAAGCTTTACCCAAACAGACACAGTAACTAAAGTGCCAGAATATAGTAGTACATTTGCGTTGGGCATTTTAGGCTTAGGACTTTTGTTTCATAAAAAGATGCTCCCAAAGTTACGTAATATCTAAATTGTATAAATTGTCATTCTAAGCGTAATAAATTATCAATCTGAGCCTAGCTTACCGGAATGCACCATTGTCAACAAGCTCAAAGAAACCGGGCTTCTCTAGGGGAGATTAACGTTTTTTAGGAATATATTTCGCTCTTATGCCCGGTTTATAGTCAAGGTGCAAGATATCAGGTAGCGAAGAATCTAAAGTTTCATTGAATATTTAGATGCTTCACTACGTTCAACATGACATTAAAAAAACTTTTAAAATATAAAACTTTGCGTGAAACTCGTTGTACTGTTGATTGATATAATATATTGATTTTAGTGGTACTAAAAAAGACGCGATGTTTCACGTCTCTTTTAGTAGATTATTTCTTAGAGGAAGGTACGTGCTGCTTTGATTGGATTTCCTTCGTAAACCGCTTGGGTTTATTTGTCTCAACTCCAAGCACTATGGAACTCATTAATTTCACTTTACGACAGTCGCACAGGGAAAATGGGTTCCATAGTGTGGTCAGTGAAGAGATAAATAAAGAATGCGTATGTTAACTGACAGCACGGATGACGATACACCATCCAAATTGCAAGGTCACTATACCAACTGGACAGCACGTAATTATTTGTTTGTTCTCTTATTATATTCAGACGAATATCAAGCGTCAAATATTATGTATTTATTAAGCTCTTCCTACGTTCCTCTGTGACATCTTGAACGAGAATAGGTAGTTCAAGGTGTGGATAAGATTTTTTTATTTTCAGCATGATTTGTATTGCTGTTGCTTTATCACGAGTAACCATCGTCGCTGATTGACGTTTGATTATTTCTGTGATAATGATTGCTGCTTCTTCACTTTTTGATGCTTCTTTGTCTAAAAAGCTTAAAACACGTTTTTTGGCGCCACCATTTCGGTTAACGCTAGATAGTACACTATTAAAATATGGAACCAACGCGCGCAGATGCTCTATGTTATTAGCTACGTGAGTTTCTAAATAGTTCGTAACAAACATTTGCATATCACGCGATGGATGTTCACTAAACTTGAGAATATACTCTTCTATATCGCCGCCTTGCATATGTTGAGTTAATAAATGTAGTCCCAGCTTTCTAACTTCTTCATCAGTACTATCACAGATACTAATCAACACGCTAGATGTATATTCGCTCTTCCCAAATTCTGTTGTAAATATTTTAAATGCGTATTCGCGTGTGTCTTGCCATTTACTCTCTAGTATTTTTATTGCGCTTAACATTTCTTGAGTATTATTACGGTAATTATTTAAATTTTGTGAAAATAGCTGGCGCCCAATTTCACGGACTGCAACAAGATTATGATTGGCAAGTTGAATAATTTCGCTGGTTGTGAGTTGTAAGGCAAAACGGTCAAAATCGGAATTTAATAAATAAAAACCAAATTCCTGTAAGATGGATGATTTTGCTTGTAGTATTTTAAATACTAAATTTTTGTCAATATCTGATATCCAATCTTGTATATTTTCTTGCAATGCTTGCACAATACGTTTATAAATACTTGGATGTTTTTCAAGTAATATTAGTTGTTGAATAAATTGAATTATTATTGCTGGTTTTTGTGTATTATGTAAGTAACGTTTTAATAAATTTAAACCCAGCATTCTAGCTTCTTCTTTATCTGTGTCGCAAATAGTAATAATAATTTTAGATGTAAGTTCGTTAATTTTAATCTCATCTGTAAATATTTTAGCTCCAAGTTGTCTTGAATCTTGCCAATCTGAATTTAATAGACCTATTAATATGATAATTTCCTCTTGATGAATACGAATTCTTTTTAAAGATTGTAGTAAGATTGTTTGTACAGCTTTACGGACGTTGAAAAATCGAGATTTAGCAAGTTCAATAATTTCTTCAGTAGTAAAGTCATTGCTGATATGCGGATTGACTTCTAAAACTAAACTTGCTAATTGTGCTAAATCATAATTTGCCTGCAGTAGCTTGTAAATAAATTCTTTACTAATATCTTGTGCTTGTGCCCATATATTTATATTTTCTTGTACAATCTTTACTAAAAATTTACATATATCTGTACTTGTTTTGGAATTTTCAATTATTTGAATAAATTCAACTGCGATTTTGAATTGTAAACTTCGATTGTAAATTGCTAGGCGCCTGAAAATAGGTTTAATTACATTACGGATTTCAGGAAAGGGATTTTGTGCAATTGCTATAATTAAGTTGCTTCCTATAGTAATTGCTTTTGGAGTACGCCATTTATCTACTCTTTCAATGCTAATTAAGTAAACTATATCATATAAGTTTGTTACTTTTGATGTAATCTCTTTATCGTACAAGTATATAATGATGAGGGCGCCTAGTTCTTGAACTTCTAAAATTGGATGTGCAAGCAACATGAGTAGATGATTATAGTCTATTTCACCTAGCTGTGCAGTGGAGTTAGCGACTAAATCATCAATTATTAATTTTGCTTGCTGAATTTGATTTGGCGCCAGTGCTAATAGTTTAAAGATTTTAAGTATGACACAATCTATAATATGTTTATTTATTAAAGAAGCTGTAGAATTACTGATGATGTAAGAAGAGAGCAATTTATTTGCAAAGTTACGAGTTTTGCTATCTGGACTGGTTAATAGGTTAGCAATAAGTTGAATGTTCTCTTGAATAAATTTATTTTCTTCTATTTCCCAATAGTTTTGTTGTGTAGTAGTGTATTGAAATATACGCTGAGTTAATGCATTAATTAATATTTGATTTTGTTCATCTCCATTTAAAGACTGTAAAGCTAACTCAAAACCGAATACTACTGTATCTATATAAGAAGAATTGACAAGTGTAATAATAGTATCAACATTAAGTGAAGCGCAAAAGCTTTTACACTCACGTAAAATATTAACTGCGAAGTGCTGAACGGGACGACATTTACTATCCCTTAATAACTGTAGTAGTACATGTGGATGCTGTTGCCAAAGTTCCGGAAACGCTTCTTCTCTGACATTTGGTTCCGCTAAACTTGGTTGATAACCTTTACGTCGGCGCCAACTTTTTGAAGTAAACTCGTAACGGTAGCTATTAGTGTAGAGAATGTGATTAAAGGTGAGATAGTCAGCATAAGCATCCCAATGATGAATAACTTCTCGCTGATAGTAATCCCACTTATCAAAAGTTGAACGTCGAATTGGAGGTGTATTGCCGTCAAAATATTCGAGCAGTATAGCTACAGCCATTTTAATATAGTCAGAGTCTCCGACTTCACCCAGTTTTCTTAAAGTACGCCATACTCTTCTTCTTAAATATTGCTGAGTTTGGTAGCTATACACGAATGATGGTTCGTCTTGTTCTTGCTCATGACTGTAAACACGTCGCTTTGAAGTTAGATATTTACCGTCTTCCTCATTCCAAGAATATGCTAGTAAATTATTGTCAAAGTTTCCTGGTTCTTGTTCAAAGCGATAAGCGAGAATTGCAAATACTTTTGCATCACGACGGTATTCAGCTATTTTGAAAATTCTACGTATAGCACGAAAATAGTTCGGTTGGAAAGGTACAGTACGTAAAATATTTAACAATGCTGGACGTACTAATTCATTATCAATTTGATATATCTGGTCGAGAACCGCAAAGAAAGAGTAAGGATGTGTTGTAGCAAATTCTTCAAATTCTGCCGAAGTCGCGCGTGCTAAGATTTGCGTATGTGTCGGTAATTTTTCTATTAACCCAAGTTGCAAATTCACTTTAGTTTGTGCATCTACGAGTTTTAGTAGTGCTTCAAAAGCAATTCGCTGTACGAACTCAGGATTTGCAGAGTTTGATTGCAATGCTTGTAGTATGGGTATAGATTCTTCTGACCCGCACCAACCTAATGTCCAAGCAATACAGTAATCTCTTAGTGGTTCTCCTGTACCAATAAGATTGGTGAGTAATGGCGCCGCTTCTTTAATTTGTAGTTCTCCCGCACGCCAAATTGCCCTTTCTAGTTTCCATTTGCTAGGTTTATTGTTGGTAAGACGTTCTAGAATAGCTTGTTTTTGGGCTTGTATATCTTGAGTGCGTTTCATAAAAAGTTATGTGAAAAGTCTATTTTGGCTTAAGTTTAAATAAAATAGGGTAATATGAGTGTGATTTCTAAAGCGTTTATTGAAGAACAGGGTAATGGGCGCCTGCGAGAGGAGGAACAGTTAGTTGTTGACTCACTTTATCAACGTGGAATTCAGATTACGCTATATACAGAAAAACGTCTTCGTCGCAGACAACTTCAACTTGATGGTACGTCCTTAGTAGTTGGAGATATGCCTTGTATTTCTTTGGCTTTGAAGCAGCTTTCCATTCCCGAACCGCAACCAAATGATTATCCTGCTTCGTTAAGTGAGTTTTTACATCGTCGTATTTGGCGCCTAACGCTTGGAGAATTAGAATTAGGCTTAAGAAATGGTAGGTATCCAGCAATATTTGCCAAACCAGCAACTCGTCGCAAACGTTTTACAGGTTGTGTTTTTGAGTCTGAGTACGATTTGTCTCAAGTTTATGGGGTGTCACGACAAGAAAAGTTGCTATGTTCTGAGGTTGTGACTTGGGTTAGTGAGTACCGTATTTATGTTGTGCATTCAGAAATTAGAAGTATTGATTGGTATGCAGGTAATACGTCCATTCCAATTGATATTAAAAAGGTACAAAGAGCTATTCAAGTTTTGGATAAAGCAGGTGAGTCTTATGCTGGGTATGGAATAGACTTTGGAGTTTTGGATACGGGTCAAACTGCTTTGGTTGAGATGAATGACGGTTTTGCGCTTGGCGCCTATACTATTGATAGTACAAACTATACTGATTTAATTTGGGCAAGGTGGGAAGAACTTATAGCACAGCGTGTTAATTAAAAATGATGCGTGAATATATATTTAATTTTTCACGCACCAAAGTTGTTAAATTAATTGTCGCAATTCATCCAAGGTGTTTACACTCTTAATTGCGTCTTTAATCATTTTAAGCTTTTTTAAATCTTGTACTTGAGAAACAGATTCCATTAATTCTAAGGCTTCGGCGCCGAATTTTAACTCTAGTCCTAACTCAATTGCAGCTAGAATACCCCGTTTTTCACCCAGTTGCTCACCTTCACTCAAAATTTGTTGATACCAAGGAGACTCTTGTAATATTGCCATATCTAACCTCATAATATTTTGAACTAACGCCTTATCTAACATAAAGCTAGCAAAAAAACCTAAAAGCATGTCAAACTGCTCTAACTGCTCGGAGGTACGTATTACTCGTAGTGCTTGTGTAATTGTCGCTTCGTTGGCGCCGTTTTGAAGAACTGGCACAAATGGTAGTAAACTCGGTACGGCGTTAAAGGCAACTTGTGCGTCTATTTCCTAGAGATTTATTACTCGATAGTCTTGACGCGCGGTTAAACCCATAAATTTAGACTTGAAAGCAGTAGGTATTTTAGCATCACTGGTTTTGAGTATATTTATAAGTACAGGGTAAACTGGCAAATCAAATTTTTCTTCAGCCAACGCTGTATACGCACGCACTCGTTTTGGCATCTTCAATTTATAACGCAGTTGCAATTCGTTGAGGACAAGGAATTCCTTGTGTTTTGCATTCTCAACACGGATGAGAATGTCACTTTCACGACTTATCCATTCAAACCCAGTATTAATTACTTCCTTAACTTTAAGGTCAGAAGTTTGTGTAATCCAATTTACCCATTCTTCTGGAGCAAGGCTAATTAAACGTTTAGAACCAATATCGGATGATTTCGCCATATACGATTGTACTCATTCAAGGTTTAATAGTCAATATAGATGCAGCATTGACTGATTAATGTATAGAATATACAACTATATTGATTCATGTCATTCTTTATTCAAAATAAATTACTTGAACATGACAATAATCATTCTCAAAACATAAGTAGTAGGTTTTATGCTTTTAATACAAGAGTTTTAGCAATTTCACTGTTATCAAGATTTGAGAATATGGCGATTTTTTTATACATATACGGATAGTGTTTGGTCAGTCTATCCGTTGAAATTATAACGCTCTGTTGGCTCTTAAAATAGTTAAGAACTCCTGAAGTGTTGGGATAGAGGAATCTTGGCGCCAAGCAGCAGCAAATTTGAGTTTAATGGGGCAATTTGCTAGAGGTTTGCAAACTACATCTGTGCCAACTAAAGATTGGACGCTTTCCGATACAAAGCTAATGCCAATTCCAGCAGTGACTAAACATATACGAGTTTGTAGCGAGATTGATTCTTGGGCGATTTTAGGTTGAAACCCAAGTTGCTGGCAAAGTTGAATTAGTCCATTATAAAGTGCAGGACCTTCTTGTCGAGGATGTATAATTAGTGGCTCTGAGGCAAATGCTGATAATGGAATTTGTTCATACTCCAATAAATGATGATGTTTTGGCAGCACTGCTACAAAGTTTTCCTCCAAAATAGAATGAATTTTCAAGCCTCGCTCATCGATTGGTGGGTGCAAAAATGCTATATCTATTTGGCGCCCATTTAAAGCGGTGACTTGTGCTTCTGTAGAAAGTTCTTGTAAATTGAGTTCGACATTAGGAAATGTAGAGCGAAAGTTTTTTAATAAAGTTGGAAATACCGTGTAAGTTGCGGTCGAAGTAAAGCCTATTTTTAATTGTCCAATTTCTCCGCGAGCAGTGCGTTGGGTAAGTTGAATAGCGTTATGTGTCTGGGTAAGTAGTTGTTTTGCCTGTTCTAAAAATACCTCTCCTGCAACAGTTAACTGCACTACACGCTTTGTCCGGGTCAGTAAAGAAACTCCTAGTTCTCGCTCTAGCACTACAATTTGCTTACTTAAAGCAGGTTGGGTTAAATGCAGACGCTCTGCTGCTCTGCCAAAATGCAGTTCTTCAGCCACAACCACAAAATACCGTAATAAGCGCAATTCCATCTTTAATAACCGTGAGTTATTAATAACCTACTAATTATGACTTGGACACGAGGAAAATATGCTTTTAAAGTAAAGAAAAGTAACTTTCTGAGTTTAGGAAATATTTTGTGATGAAATGGCTGCGTTCACGATGGTTCAAAACTATTATGCTATCTATACTGGGAATGATAATAGCTCTCGTTAGCTATGGGTTACTGCAATTAATTGAGCCTGTCAGTTTGGCGCCTATTACTAAATCTTCTCAATCTATAAAATTTGCGGGAAGGGCATTATTAGTTGCTTCGGACGCTGACATGGTAGCAACTGCTTATGCTGATGGCAAATTAGAGCGCGTTGCTGGTGTTGAAGATACTCTTACAGTTATTGGGTTACAGAATGCATTGAATAGTACTAATATACAAACTCTGCGCGTCTCTAACTCGGTGATGTCGTGGCCTCAAATTATTGCAGTATCACCAAATGGTCAACGAGCTTATGTTGTAGAAGTGCGGAGGCGCCCTAACAATAACATTCAAGCTTTTGCCAGCATTGACCAAATGCCAGATGGTCAGCAACTAACTGTTGTGGACATTGCAGATTTAAATCAACCCAAAGTCCTAGAATCTATCGCAATTGGACGCAATCCTGAACACGTAAGCATTAGCCCAGATGGTCGGTTTCTAGCGGTGAATTTAGAAGAGCCAGGACGTGAATTAGTTATCATTCAACTGCAAGAAGATGGGCATTTGGGCAAGCGATGGTTCTTTCCAATGTCAGTGGATAACTCCCAGTCAGGCAATGGCGCCGCTATTTGGCATCCCTCTGGTAAATATATAGCAATGACTCAGGATAGTGATAGCCGAGTTGGTTTTTACAAAGTAGATATTAACTCCAGTGGAGATATTTCAATTTTGCCTTATAGTGAACCGCTTACCGTTGGGAACCACCTTAGCAATGCTCGATTTACTACTGACGGACGTTTTTTGTTAGTACCTGATTTAAAATGGCGTACTTGGGGAATTCGAGCATTTAACTTTTTGTTGAATCCTAAAGGGGAAATGATAGCAATTCGGTTTGAGCCAGAATCAGGTAAATTGCCTGAAGTTGTTTCTAGAGTTGAAGTTGGGCTAAGTCCAGAAGGGTTTGCCTTGAGTTCAGATAACAAGCTAATTGCTACGGTGAATATGCGCCGTACCTATTTCAGCCCTAATTTACCTCCAGCATGGAGAGGTAAACATTATAGCTCTTTATCGTTAGTGAAGTTTAATTCTCAATCTGGGAAATTAGAAACTATTGATGAGTATGGGTTTGAGGGCTTGCTACCAGAACAAGCTACTTTTGATGCAGAGGGAAAATCTCTTGCTGTTGTAATTTTCAATTATCGTGAATCATTCCCTAAAACTGGCGCGGTTGAGTTTTGGAATGTTATTAACAGCAACAAACCACGCCTTGAACGTACTGGGTTAAAACTAAATGTTGTTCGTGGCGCCCATGATATTGTGCTTGTTCCGTAATTGAGCAATTAAATATAAAATTTTCCTGTCAATAATAGTTTATATATCTATTGTAATATTTTTGTTCTATACTATGAAAAGTAGAACAGTAAGGTAACATATGGAAATAGCATTTACTGGAACAAGACACACAAATTCTGAGCAAGCTTTGATTGTTAAGGATAAGTTACAGGAGATTGCTCAAATAGATGCAACTTGGCATGTGGGTGATGCAATGGGAGTTGATGCACTGGTTAGAATTGAAGCTCGGCGCCTAGCTAAAGAGTTAAATATATATGTGTGTCAAGGAAAGGAGCGTTATGAGTTTGCGAAACGTTCTAAATCGATGATTGATGCAATTGCTGGTACTTATAACAAGCTGTATGCGTTTGCGAATAAGTCTTGTCCTGCTGGATGTAAGCCATGTAGAAATCCTAATGGACAAGGTTCTGGTACTTGGTTGACTGTTGCTTACGCTTATTACCTTGGTGTGCCTGTAGAATTAATTTTTTTGGAGGATGGGTTGGTGGCGCCTGACTGGTTAGATGTGCCTACATCAGTAAATAAATATCAGCAGTTATCGCTTTGGTAAACTAATTATCATATAAAATTATATGAGCAAAGTTTATTGTAAGTTACCGTAACATGATACATATTTAGTGTTGGTAGCTGGTCTAGTCTGTTTCTGATGCGGCAAGTTTTATGTTACAGCTTCAAGAGTGAGATAATTATAATGTGTAATTTGTAACTTAATATTTTGAATTTAAGTAGTTTTTTTGAGAAAAAAGCTCATTTTTATGTTTGGGTTTTGTATAAATTATATGATTTTATTTTTTGGGCGGGCAAGGATGCCCGCTCCACAAGAATACAAGATAAATGATTATACTACTTGAATTCTATCTAGCTTTGCCCATTTTAAGGTTGCTAGTAGGTCATCACCTGCTTGAACTGTATTAAGTTCGTCTTTGCTATAAACAACTCGATAACCGCGTTTTTCAGCTTCTAAAATTAAGTTTAAACCGTCGGTTCTAGCTCCTGTTTGGTTTAATGAACTGCCAAATTTACCTGCAACTCCTGTAGGTAACATCCAGCGTTCTCCACCTGCCATAATAACTTGGGCGCCAGATTCGAGAATAATTTGACGAACAATTTCAGTATTATTGCTGCGGGTATCAACTTCTGCGGCAAATGCTCCTGAACCAGGTTCATTCATTGTACCCGAATTAATTATCGCAACAGCTTTACCTGAATCGCGCGCTTCTTCAAGAATTGTAGAACCAACTTTTCCAGAAAATGGTGTTACCCGACTACCATCTTCATTCAAACCATAAGAGTTTTGGAATACCTTAACACCGTTGGCATGAACTACAGCGCTACCATCAGAACTACCTGTTAATTGGTCGGTGAGGTGTCCTAAATATACACCAGTGTCACTCATCATATCCCAGCTAAGGCGCCCATCCGGCCCAACACTTGTCATACGTGCGGCGCCAAACATCGAAGGGCTATGACCATCGGGGTGGATAAATATTACATTACCTGTTTTCTTAGTCGCAGCAGGTGCAGGTTGTGGTTGTGCTACAGGACGGTCGGGTAAATCTGTTTCAAATAGCGTCTCATACATCAAACGATACACATCAGTATTATCTACCGTGGCATTCCATGTATCAGCATTCAAACCGTGTGCTTTGGCAACAATAGAACCAGCAAAATCAGGAGTTCCAACCCAACCTACTCCAAAATTGAATGAATTACCACTTGCATCTGGCACCGACGTGAAAGGTAAAGTTCCCCGTCCAGTAGCTCCATCTAACGGATTTGCAAATGCAGCAGGTAGTCCACTTACATTTGTAGGGTTAGAATTTATCGTTCCAACATTAGTACCTGCTGGTAACGGGTCACGAATTTGTAGACCACCACCATCACTATCTGCAGCAGTAACAATCAGAGTATTTTTATACTTTTCTGAAAACTCTAACGCTACACCAATTGCATCATCGGCACGACGTAAAGCTTCTAGAGTTCCAGCCGCATTATTGACGTTACTAAAGTTATCAGTACCCTCTTCTTCGAGTACTGTAAATGAACCATTCTTGAAGTTAGGGTGTACCTCCATTAGTTTTTGAGATACAGCTAGCATTTCGCCAACAGTAGGCGCCGTTTCTACATAAAAAGGAGTATTCGACGCTGCTAGACTTTCTTCGGAACGGTCGTTAAAGGTATGAATAGCTGCGAATACACCTAATACTTTTTGAGGTGGAGTTGAAGTATTAAGTAGTGCGTTTAATTCATCGCGCGTATATACAACTGTATAACCGAGACTCTTAGCTAAATCTATCAAGTTAGTAGCTGGACGATTCTGAATTGCAGCATCACCAGTACTGAACTGAGCATCAATAGCTTCTGTGACGTGGCGCCCAGTAGTACCAACGGGTAGCATATGTAATTCACCACCACCCATAATGAAATTCACACCCGACTCAATTGCTTGACGAGTGATTTCAGCTAGGTTATTACGAGGTGCAGAACGTCCAGAAGTTGCAGGAGGCGCCACTTTTGCAACGAAGGCGCCAGTTCCAGGTTCAGCAATAAAGCCAGAGTTAATTAAAGCAGTCACCTTATTTGAGGCAACTGCTTCTTGCATAATAGTTTGCTGTTTACCAGAAAGCGCAGTAGTCGGAGTTTGATTATCTTCTTCTAACCCGAAAGACTCAGCGTGAACTTTTGTACCCGTAGCATGAGTAACGGCGCCGCCATTTGATGTGCCCGTTAACTGGTCTTGCATATGTCCCAAGTACACACGTGCTTCGTCCAATTTATCCCAGTTCAATCTGCCATCAGGGCCTTTATCCACAAAACGCGCGAGAGCATAATGCGCTGGACTAGTACCATCGGGGTGGATAAAAATTACGTGATTATTTGCCATATTCTTCTACTGGTAAGTAAATAAATTAGCCACAACCGTCAAAACTGCTTATAACCACGAAAATACTTTTGTAACAATGTGTTACAAAAGCGTTATATAAATCAAATTGACACACGAAAGTTAAAGATATACGCAGACCAAATTAAGTAAAAGTTAAGATTTGCGTATATATACGTAAACAAATGATGAAAAAATTTTTATAATATTGATTTATGGCTTAATGGCACTGTATCTATACTTCACAAAAAAAACTAATTGATACTATAGGGAAACTTGGCAACGGATATAACGGATGTAACGGATGAGTTATTCATCAAAAAAAAATTATACTTAAAACGGGTTATAACTTTACTTTTAACAAGCGTGAATGTCATGTTGAGGAACGTAAACGGAGTTTACGGATAACGGGAAAACTACCCTGCGGGAAAGCTTCGCTTACGCTTACGTTTACGTTCCGTAAAACTCCACTCAGAATGACAATTTATACCTTAGCCGACTTTTCAAACATCCTCTTAAGCATTTGGAGGCGCCAAACGCTGTTGAAACTCCCGTCTCGCTTCTTCTCTAACAGCATTTAACCGCTCTGGTAAATTTCGTTGCACAGAACGCAAACGACTCTCCTGCTCCCGCAGGCGCCGTAACTCTTGCTCTTCGACATTTACATAACGACGTTTCTCACCACTCATATATCTATACCAATATTTGTTAAACTTGACACTAAGTATAAATTGTTCAGTTCAATACTAACTCAACTTTCCAGTTATTCAAGACCATCTCACAGACCCTACTTAAATATTGAACGGTAGTATCTACAAAGTTGAACTCTAGTTGAATTAAATCTAGATATTGTTGATGCAAGTCGATTAATTAACCAAAATATTTGTACAGTTAGCAGTAACTGATATCTTGCACCTCTACGTATAAATTATTAATTTGCAATAAGTATGTTTCTAATATTACTAACTAATTAAGTTCATTTTAATGAACTTAAGCTACTCGCGCCTACGGGTTTTAACCCTAGGCGGGTATGGGCATAATTGTAAAATTGGTAAATAAAGTTACTTTAAAATTATTGTCGTTGGTTCTGGACAAGGGGGAATGCCTATTTTGATACAGCCAGATTCTACTTCCCGAAAGCCTCAAAATATTTTATCGTAATCTTCTAGTTCGATGTCAGAAACTATTTCTTCGTACTCAAAAACTAAGGCAGTAGATATATTTAATTGCCAATGCTTCTACCTGGTGCATGACACCACAGGATTATTCTTTTCTTGGCTTACTCTATATTTAAATTCAACATCATATATCTTTACAATTTATATTCAAAATAATTATCAAAAAAAGAGATAAGAAAGATAAACCACAAAGGCACAAAGGACACGAAGGAAGAGGTATGATAAAATTTTATCGTTAAATTTAAATGAGTTTACTAACAAAAGTTAAAAAGCAATTTAAGCGTTCAATCATTCAGAGTGTCTCTATTGAAACATTATTAAAAGATAATTTAAGTAAATATAATGTAGTGTTACCAGAGACTATTGCCACGGAAGAAGCATTACAAATGGTTTTTGCTTCGGAAGCAACATCTTTACAAGGAGTATCTCATTCTACTCCCCTTGCTTACACTACTGTTTTAGAAGATGTTTTTTACTGTCCTTTGTATTCAGTTATTCTTACCAAAGATAGAAAAATTATCCGCGAATCGTTTAATATTACTAAACCAGTAGAAGATTTCAAGCTTGATTGTTTATTTACTTCCAAGGTTGAAGAGATTTCTGGGTATTCTGTTATTTGGCATCAAACCACAAATAATTACTATCATACGCTTATCGATAATCTACCCCGTTTTTATCTCACTTCTTTACACGACATCATTAAAGATAATGATAATCACGTCAAGTTAATACATTCACGTAAAATTTTTGACATGGAATATTTTTACTTGTCGAAATTTCTATCACCTAATATTCAAATTTGCCAAGTACCAGATTCTACACATACAGACCAACCTTTGCTGTTTCGTCTCGAAAAGCTGATTTTATCAAAATTTTTAAATCATAATTTTAGCGGTTTTATTCCAAGTTCATACCGCAATCAGATTTTTTCTCGTTTTTTACCTCAACGACCCCGCACTAAAAACAAGCGCATCTTCATTTCTCGACGACAAGCTTATAACCAGCGTCATATTATCAACGAAGCTGAGGTGATTCAAACTCTTGCTATATATGGCTTTGAAGTTTATACCCTCGAAAAAATGTCTATAAACGAACAAATTGAGCTTTTCTACGATGCTGATGTTGTTGTTGCTACTCACGGCGCCGGGTTAACTAATATATTATTCTCTGAGCATGTTAAAGTGCTAGAGCTTTTCCCTTACCCTTTTGTTATTCCTTACTTTTACTATCTTGCTCAATCAATGGGTCATAAGTACCAATATTGGTGTGGGAATGGTGAGTATGATGCGACGCAAGGTTGGAATAGTAATTTTGTCGTTGATATTCTACAGTTACAAAATATTTTAGAGAAACCAGGCTTCTTTATATAGATTAGCGTTTTTTGTTTAGGTTATCTTAAAAGCCTGGTTTCTATGGCGCCAAAAATTGGCGAGCATATTCTATAGCTTCGTCATCGGTGGAAACCTTACCCTCAATTTGCGCGATGGCAATTTCAGTCAGCATTTTTCCTACCAGTGGCGAAGCTGGTATGTTTAGTGCTATAATCAGTTTCTTCCCATTTAATAAGGAAATGGGATGAGCCACCGGATCATCAGGGTTAAGGTAGCGGGCGATAATTGGTGCAATGCCCTCTACCGAATTATCGCATGCCATTGCCATAATGCATGTCGCGGGCAATACGTTTTGCGCTTCCTTATACAACTCGTATTGTTCGCGCAATGGCATGTGTGGTGTGTTTAATTGTGGGTACAGTTTTAATACAGTTATTACAGCTTTGATTTCAGCACGACTATAGCTAAGTTCGGTCAATTCACGTTCGGCTTGTTCTAAATTTGGACTTACTAGACATGCGAGTTTGGCAATACCTACCCATGTTGTTTTTATAGTATCACGAATACACGTATTTAGCTCAACTTCTAGCTGGCGCCATTTTTGTGATAGTTCTAGGTAAGCTGCATCGACTTTTTGTAACCGTGAATATGCTTCTGGGGTTGTATTTTGAAAGAATGGTGCCAATAATTTGTCTTGTATAGCTTTTATTATCCAGGGAGTTCCTTGAGAATTAAGAAGCATGTAACTCAGTTCGGTACGCACTCTCTCTGTGGCAACTTGGGTTAGTAGTGGCGCCAGAGTTCGAATGGTATTTTGAGTGTGGGTTTCTATATCAAAACCAAGTTGTGCAGCTTGACGATATCCACGCATTAACCGTAAAGGGTCATCTTCGAGGTTATGTTGCGAAACCATTCGTAAAATTCCCGCTTGTATATCAGCATAACCGCATAGGGGGTCGATTACTTCTTGGGTGTGAGGATTAAACGCAATCGCATTTATCGTAAAATCACGTCTATGTAAATCTATTTCTAAGCTGTCTCCTTCCTGCTGGGCAATATCTACCGTCGCATTGGCAAATACTACCCGTGCTATATGTCTTTGTGGGTCGAGCAAAACAAACCCTGCTTTGTAATGTGCTGCAAGTTTCTGGGCAACACCAACCGCATTCAGAGGTAATATAAAATCTAAATCCAAATACTCGCGCTTTCTACCTAATATCGCATCCCGAACGGCGCCTCCCACTAAATAAATAGGTTGCGGTAATAAATCTAAATCAAAAGGATAATTTTCTGGAGATAAAGAAGGTAAAGGTAAATTATACATTTTTGTCAAAGAAACCGGGTTTCTACCCAAAGTTATCATGTTTATTACAATCTCTGTAAAGAAACCCGGTTTCTCAAATTTTAAGCTAGATTAGCAGTACAAGGTTATGGAGTTGATTCTGTTATGTGTGTTTGTATCAACTGCCACTATGTAGACCGCTGTTTTACCTACCACGCAGTAGAAGGACAGCACGAACAACCTCATTTGACCGAAACACCCGATTTCGAGCCAAATGAACCATCAATAAATGTTAACATCCGCCCGCGCGGAGATATTATTGAGATGGAATGGGACGTAGTTGGCTGTCTCAGTTTCAAAGAAGAAAAAGGTAAGTGGTCGAAACTGCGTCCAGGTGAGTTAGTCCCAACTTGACGCAACAGGGTATGGTGCGTTATGCCGTTGCGCGTCGCACCATTTTATAAAATTCTTAATTGATTTGTAAAAAATGATGTTTATGTAACGAACCGCAAAGGACGCTAAGGAAGACTATTATTAGTACCATCCAGTTCGTAAATAGACTTATCACCGGATGGTAGATAAAAATTAATTTTTTAGATACGGCGCCTCGAATTAATGTTTGGGATTTTCTGATTGGCACCGACCGAAGCGAGGAATTACAAGCGCGTAGTTTGCATTAAGCTTTGCCTAAAAAGTCTTGTTTTCCAAGTTCTACACCACAGTGTCGAAGAATGTTATATGTGGTTGTAACATGAAAATATACGTTTGGCAAAACAAAATATAGTAGAAAAGGCATTCCTTGGAAAGTAATGGTGTTACCTCCGGCTTGTAAAGTGATTGTTCTTTCTTCTGAACCATCAAATTGTTCGGGCTTCAATGTTTCTAGATAAGAGATAGTTTTTTGAGTACGGTCGATGAGTTCAGGAAATGTAATTTCATTATCCTCGAAGGAAGGCGCCTCTACTCCTGCTAATTGTGCGGTGCCTCTCTTTGCTATGTCAGAAGCAATTTGTACTTGCCTTGATAATGGAAACATATCTGGGAACAAACGAAAATTGACCAATACTGATGGGTCTATTTTTTTTGTTTCTACATACGTGGCACCTTTTTCTAAAATACCTACTAGGTTATTCAATGTGCGAATACATACAGGTACTGAAGCTTGGTACATTGATATAGTCATTGCTACTTCCCAAGAATTGTTCAATAACACATTACCAATTAAATCTTCATATTTAAACTTTTCTCGAAAAATAGTACATAATTACAAGCGCTAACTTACAAACACCCAAATATTAATCAGCTTCTCCAATTAGTGTAAAAGCTGCCCAATCAACTGGATTTGGGCTGTTCTTCTAACGTTGTTAACATAGCTTGTCTCAGGGCTTGTGCTTTTGCTATCAATCCTGGATTTACAGGCGCTATCACCAATTTAGTTGACAAAGGTTTGATAAAAATCTCTACTCGTCTAGAGATAAAAGGTTATTATAAAAAATGGGGTGAGATCGTTCAGAAAACAGAGTTAGTTGAGTAAGTTAAAATGTAATTTTTGTTGCTCAAATAATAATTGCTTAAGTATTTATCGCAAAAAATACGTTGTTTTACAAAATTAGCATTTATGTTAATAAAACATTTTATACAGTCATGTAAGTAGTTAATGCTACCCGTGGAGTTGCTCAAATTTGTCCAAGACAGCTCGGCGCCAAACCATTGGGAGTAATGTGAACCGTTACTTAGTGTATCTCGAATTGTTTTTGCGGCGCCAAATACTTAAAAATTGCTACAAAAAAAGCCAAGGGAAAGAGGATTTAGGGCGCCGCAAAGTATCATGAATTTAAAGTACTGCAACAAAACAAACAGGCGCCTCCAAATTAAATAACAATGTCAGATTCTTTAATCAAGCAAGCAGCGGATATAAACACTCATCCTGATAGACTCCGAGACTTGGCAGATTTTTGTATCGAACTCGCGCGCGTCGTAGCTAAGAATCCTAGTGCGCCACCAGATGTTTTAGAAGTATTGAGCGGTTATCAACATGACCCAGAAATACAAAGAAATGTTACAACTAATCCGAATACGCCTAGTGAAGTCTTAATCGCACTTGGCGCCGACTTTCCATCTGAATTAATAAATAACCCAGTATTTCCATTATTGGTACTCGAAAAACCTAGTTTATTCCAAGAAATGCCATTGGAAACGCTTTTAACCTTATCCAGCAAGCGCAAAAAAGGTTACTCTAACATCCGCGCGCACGCTATAAAAGCCCTTATCCAGAAAGACCCTAAAAAAGCAGGCGCCGTTCTTGCTGAATTCGTTAGTTCGGATGAACCAACATCTCCACGTTTTATTTTCCTTCTTCATCCACTGGCGCCAGCGGAGTTTTTGGAAAAACACGCTAACTCCGTATGTTGGATAGAAAGATACGCTGTTGCTCAAAACCTTAGCACACCCGCTCATGTACTTTCGCTCACTTGCTGTAGATGCGAATCGACTGGTGCGCGCGGTAGCACTAGAAAAATTACAAGCGCTTTGAGTTGTGTATATTTTGGTTATGGTGCCTCGTATATATTAATTTAATGCTTCATTTGTTACAGCTAATTTTGTTTGTAATAATTCCTTTAGTTCAGTCAGTTGTTCGGTACTGGCGCCTTTTATAATCTACTTAGTAATAGTATTAATTTTTTGCATTACACCCTTAACTTCCTTTGATTCAGTTTTATCTTCCTGAAAATACTTTGCTTTGATTTGGCGGATTCGCTCGCGTGTCTCTGGTACTGTTAGATTTTTCTTCAATACTTCATCGGTAGCACGCGCGCGTTCAGTAAACGCAATTTTTTCTTCTACTTTCAGAGCTTTTGCTGTAAGTGTAGATAATGCCAAAGCATGGGCGCCTTTTAATCCATCAGACCTAATTGCATCTTTAAGGTCTTGAGGTAAAGATAACATTGGTATCAAATTTGTTCTTACAGAAACCGGATTCAAACCGAGTTCAAGTAGCATTAAAAACATATCTTGTTCGGCGTCAAGCACATTTAAATCAGTTAAACCTTGTTCTTGTTCTTCACTGCTAACATCAATTAACTTTGCGAGTTCTTTTGTTTTTCCATCACGCTCAATGCGTTTTAAGACCGTAGCAAGTGTTGTAGCAATTTCCTCTTCTTCAAAATCTGTTGTCTTTACTATTTCCTTAACGATAGCTTCTGCTTTCTCCAAAGGGTTTAAATCTTCAAACCCCAAGAATGTTAATAATGAAGATTGTTCTAAATCTTGAGGTTGGGGTACAATTACCGCGCGTATTGTCTTCCATCCCAAAACGCGCGCGGCTTCCCATCGTAACTGCCCATCAAGCAGCATGTAACGATTACCTTGATGTGGAACTAAAATAACCGAAGTGATTTGACCATGCTTTTTGAGTAACCGCGCTTTATTTTGAATTGAGGCGCCAGTAATTGTTTGTCTCGGTTGATTAGGATTTGGTTCAATCAAATTAACATCAATTTCTACTTCTCCTGATGACTGTTGTATTTGAGTGCGTAATTTCTCAATCTCTACTTCGAGTTGAGGCGCCGATGCTGCTCGTAATTGTTCTACTTCTGCTTGCAGTTCGGCAATTTTCTTCTCCTGTTCAGTTTTTTGAACCGCTCCCTCAAACTTTTTATTAATAGTTGGTAACGCGCGCGCCATTATTATAAACTCCTTATTTGTGTTTGATTAATTTAACTACATCGCTGGCAATTTTAGTAAAGTCCTTGGCAGCAGGGTGTAACTGGCGCCATTTTTGTATTGGTATTCCGTATGCGCTGGCGTTTTTAAATTCGTTTGAACTACGAACTGCTGGGTATAACTTGATTTCTAACTGTGCAGCAATATCTGGAAGTTGGTCAAGATATTGACGGTGCATTGCTATTTTAGAATCGTACATACTAGGTACAAATCCTAGTATTGGTGGTCTTGGTTCCAGCTGTAATTCCGAAGCTGAAGTTACGCACCATTCCACTAATTCTGCGGAACCAGCAATTGCTTTCATTTCTAATTGGATAGGAACTAATACATGGGTTGCAGCTGCTAACGCATTGATTGTCAACATTCCGATTGTTGCTGGACAGTCGATAATAATTAAATCGTGTGGTAAGGGGTATTTTTTTAATCTATCTGCTAATGTATATTCTCCTCGCTTCCGAATTACTAAATCATTTGCTATTTCTGCGACTGTTGGATGTCCTTGGCAAACTTCAACTCCTGAATTATCCCAAACAGGCACCAGTTTCCAGTTCCCCTTAAAATCTTTGGATAATACATGTGCCATTGTTTCTGTAACATCGGCGCCTTCTAGTCCACAAAATACATCCAATGACCTCTGAGGGTCTAAGTCTAAAAGTGCTACTTTGAAACCCTGACCACTAACTTCATACGCTAAATGTACACTGAGCGTAGATTTTCCTACTCCACCCGCGTTTGCGAGTATTGCTAAACGAAGCTGCATATATTAAAATTCCGTCTGCATGTAGTTTACAAGGCTACTACACTTTGGCGCAATTGATTCTTAAATTTTGTCGAATTTTAAAATTCTACAAAAATTAGGCGCCTTATATAAAGCTAAATTTATCTACCTACGGAAAAATAAATCTTAAAATTGGGAAAATGTAGTAAATTGGTATGTTAGTGAGAGTATTATTAGTACCATCTAGTTCGTAAATAGACCTATCACCAGATGATAGATAAAAATTAACTTTTTAGATACAGTGCCTCGAATTAACGTTTGAGATTTCCTGATTGGCGCCAATTTATTAATACCCAAGTGTTTTTTAGATGCGATTTAGTAACAATGAGTAATTTTATATCTCGTCGTAAATTGTTGATGGGCAGTTTAGGATTTGGGTTTGGGATAACACCAATTCTTCATACATTTGCCCAATCGAAATCGAATAGCGCTATTACCGATGTTTCCGGTATTAAAGTAGGTCATTTTACTGACAGCCGTAGACCAACAGGTTGCACAGTTATTTTAACTGAATCGGGTGCGGTTGCAGGTGTAGATGTTCGTGGTGCGGCACCTGGAACACGTGAAACAGATTTACTTGACCCAAAAAATTTAGTGCAACAAGTTCATGCGATTCTACTTTCTGGCGGAAGTGCTTTTGGACTTGATGCGGCAACGGGAGTAATGAAATTTTTAGAGTCGCGTGGTATTGGTTATGATGTAGGTATACGTGGAGTAAAAGTACCTATTGTTCCGGCAGCAATCTTATTCGATTTAAATGTTGGAGATGCCAAAGTTCGTCCAGATGCTAAGGCAGGATATCAAGCCTGTAAAAATGCTTCAGATAAGTTAGTGAGAGAAGGTAATGTTGGTGCAGGAGCAGGCGCCACTGTCGGAAAATTTTTTGGTATGAGTCGTGCAATGAAAAGCGGGATTGGCACGGCATCAATTAAGTTACCAGGAGGAATTACAGTTGGCGCCATTGTTGCGGTTAATGCTGTTGGTGACGTATTTGATCCATCTAATAACAAATTACTCGCAGGAGCGCGCTCTCGTGACGGCAAAAAGTTATTGGGAACAATGGAAGCAATTAAGCGTGGTGAAAATTTACCACCCTTGCTTGGTGGTACAAATACGACTATTGGAGTTGTTGCAATGGATGCAAAACTAGATAAGGCACAATGCCAGAAAATTGCACAAATGGCACATGATGGTTTAGCTC
Organism: Dulcicalothrix desertica PCC 7102; assembly: GCF_003991905.1. GTDB lineage: Bacteria > Cyanobacteriota > Cyanobacteriia > Cyanobacteriales > Nostocaceae > Dulcicalothrix > Dulcicalothrix desertica. The sequence continues at coordinate 36,465 of NZ_RSCL01000009.1, forward strand.
GCACAATAAATCCTGTGCATACCATGTATGATGGAGACACAATTTTTGCGTTATCTACTGGATTAGAGGCGGCGCCTGTTAATGTAACTTTGCTTGGAGCCACTTCTGCTCTTGTTATGGCTCAAGCAGTTATTCGTGCGATTAAAACTGCTGAATCTATTCCTGGTTTACCAAGTTCAAAGGATTTAAGTTAAATATACAACTAGTGTAAGTAGTCCGCCATTTTTATCTGACTTATTTGGATTAGGCGCGGCTTGCAATAGAGCTATTAATACCCTGAACATCATCGAAGATACCATTTGTTGCTAGATGGATAAATCGTGCGCGTGGTAATCTTTGTAATACAGCGGCTTTTGTCGCTTCGTTACCAATTAAAGGTTTTGTGTTAAGTAAATTACCAATAGCTTTTGCTTCTCTTTCTGCACCTGGGAGTGGCGCCAATCTTTGGTGGAATAAAGGGCATTGTGGGATTACCTACAATTAATACATCTTTAAAAGAAGTTTTTTGTACTTCTCGTTGTTTACGTGTTAAATCAAGTACTTGTATTGATGGAGATGTAAGAATTGTGTGTTTAGTAAGTCATGCCAATAATACCTGACGCATAATATTCTCCTTGAGAGTCTTTAATTTCGCGATAAATAGAGAGGGAAGAGTGCCAAGATTGTAATGCTGCTTCAAATTGACTCGCAGAAAATTGCTTTTTACCCTGATTGAATAATCTATCAGCTTCCTGTTTCTTTCTATCTACCGCCTGTGCTAGCATTTGCATTTCCCCCAATGATGCATCCGCTAATAGTAAAGAAGCGGAAGCTGTGGCAATAAGCAACGTCAGTAACACATGACCGAACTTGTAGATACGCATAAAATGACGCAGGAACAACGATAACTCTATCTTATATTTCAGGCACCTCCTTACTTATGCATGAAATAAATTTAACGATTATTTCCGTTTTTTAAGCTTGAGCTTTTCGTTTGGCGCCTTTAAAATCTAGTTCTATCAGGATGATAGGCAAGAAAATATACTCCTCGTTCTTGACAATAATATTAATTGGCGCCATTTAACTTGTAGTTTGTAAAAAAATAAAATTTTTATTACGGAATTCTGCGGAAATTTTCTGATAATTAGAGTGTTAATATATAGCTAAAACATGCTTAATTTACTAATATACACGTTCGATTAGTTATGTGTATATTTAATAAAGAAGATATTTATTATACTATTCGCGAGTATTGCAGTTGGGGTAATTTCGCCAAAACACCGTATCAAATGTCAATTACTCAACTATTTGATACTTTGTTTAATGATAATAATTGTTATTGATGCTAATTTGTATTATTTTTTACAAACACTTGTATCGAAGTGATTTTTACGTTAATCAAGCTCTTTTAATTAATTTCGTCCTATGTTAGATTGATGCTCCAAGACAAAAGTGCAATTTTTTACACTTCAACTAAACAGGTGCTTCTACGAACGCTACTTTAGATAGAGTTATTTCACTTTTGTTTGTTGCTAATCTACCTACCATGTTTATCTACTTCTAGCTGCATTACCAGACAAGAACGTCTGTATTTGAGATCTTGATTAATTATATTTGCTTCTACCCTCTCTACTACTGTAAGCGTGTGATTTCCCAAGGTTTTTAGGTAAACTTTGGAGCGCAGTGGCTTTATTGTTTGGGCTTGACCAGGTTTACGTGCTTTTACCAAGACTATTTAACTGAATAATCTAGAGCTTCTTTATTGGATTAAAGTAGGCTGCGCGATTTGGAATAACTTGTTTGAACCCAAATGCTTATGTACGCGCGCAATGCTAAGGAATAACTAATTATAAGTATTTTGGAGTTTGATGGAAGATATTTCTGTCATCAAGGTTACAAAAGTTAAATTTAAATTAAAACAGAGTCTATAGTATGCACGAACTTTCTCAATCTGTACTCAAGCGTCATCTACAAGTAAAGATACAAGCTCAACCTCCTTTATTCCCTTGGGAAACAGAATTAACAGATTATCCGGATTACTCAGATACGTCATCCATGATGTGGGTTCGGAATGAAGAGTGTAGTATAAAAGAATTATTCAAGTTCAGGAGTTTACATCCGAAACAAACTTTCAAAACCTCGCCATCAATTTATCAAAATTTCATAGGATTTTATGTACTTTTAACAATAAAATTAGCGAGCAAACTAGAAATACTGCTCTTAAAAAATACTTGTAATACTGAAGTAATACATTCTTTGGTGATGAAAACTTTACATTGGATAGTATCATCAGGGAAGTATTTTTTATTATTGCTTTTGTTAATGGTATTACCTGCTAGTAGCTTAAATTATCCAAGCATTTCTGCTCCGCGCGTCTATCTAACTTATTTAAATAGTGTTGTTTTTGGAAGAGGTGGTCTAAGTGAAGTAAAAGTGCCTGTGATGATGGTTGCCAGCAGTGATGATGTAGTTACTCCAGCTTTATACGAGCAAATACAACCGTTTTCTTCGATTAATACTCAAAAGTATCTTGTTGTACTAGGAGGTACTAGTCACTTTTCTGTGATAGGTGATGGTCAACGTTCAATAGAATCGACAAGAGAGTTAGTTGGAGATAATCCAGAGACCGCACGTAACTATATGAACATTTTGACTACACCTTTTTTCCAAACCTACCTTACCGATAAGACAAAATCTGCTCGCTATCTAAATGCTGCTTATGCTAAAGCTATCTCCAATTTAGGCAGGCGCCTGATTTTAATTAAGTCGCCCATGACGGACAGATAAAATATGGAAATTTTACAACAGGCAGCACAAAAAGCGAAACAGTCAGCGAAACGTGCAAGTCAAGCTATTGAAAGGGCAATTCAAGATGAGCAAATAATTAATCTTGAAAAATCTCAAGATATGATTATCACTAATTTGAGAGATGAAGTTAAGCGATTAAAAACTGAAAATAAAAAGTTAATAGTTTTACTTGAATTGTTGCAGAACTTAGTAATGAAAGAAGAATAGGTACTAAAACTTGTGGAATTCGCGCATTGAAGTGTAATTTAAGTAATTTTAAAAAGTAGTGGTTTATCGTGAATACCTGGATGCATACGGCGCCACCAAGGAACAATACATCAAAGCTTTTTGCAGAGGCAAAGCGTAAAAAGTTAGGCTTTTGGAATCAAGATAATCTAGTGATGCCGTGGGATTTTCGACTCCCCACGCGCAGGAACTAATTATATAGAGGCGCCGATATTATAAATACTCAGATACGCACTCGTCACGATGCCAAGCCGTGAAAGCTGAGGAGATAGCCAAAAATCAATGTAACGGTGTATGGTCACGCAGTGATTTAATTAAACCGTGGGAACGCGCGAAAATCTCAAAGATAAAAATAAGCTGGTTAAATCTAGCAACAACCAGCTATTTTATACAGGGTGCATTATATGATTTTTAACTATACAAGATAATGTGCTGCGAATATGTGAACAATAGCAAAAATAAGTGTTTAATTGGATGCTTATGAGCTTATCCTCCTATAAGTATAAACTAATCTTGTTAGCAATCTTTTATACTTGTATAATTGTCTTCGGCTTAGTTACAAGCCGATAATATAAGTTAATATTCAGTAATTAGAGTTACAAATGATAGTTTTAGTCCAAAGTGAAATAAAAAAATGTGTAGCTTGGTAGTTTTAATTTAATATAAACAGCAATATTGGTGAACCTGCATATGTTAGTGTTGTTCGGAAATAGTGATGTATGGGAACATCGAACGAACCGTACAAGGCACGTTGGGGGATTCATGAGTAAATTACACAAGCTACTGTTATGCGGCTTCATGCTTGCGCTTCAGACACCAGCACAAGCGCAAATTACTGCAGATAATACATTAAGAAAAGAATCTTCGCTTTTTGCGCCAAACTCTACAGTCAACGGCGCCAATGCTGACTTAATTAATGGTGGCGCCGTTCGTGGTGCTAATTTGTTTCATAGCTTTACAGAATTTAATATAGGTGATGGACAAAGAGTCTATTTTGGTAATCCTGCTGGAGTGCAAAATATTTTTACGCGCGTAACAGGTGGTCAAGCTTCAAACCTAAACGGAACACTAGGGGTTAATGGCGCCGCCAATCTATTTTTAATTAATCCTAATGGCATTTTATTTGGAACAAACGCACGCTTAGATATAAGTGGCAGCTTTTTAGGAACTACGGCAACAAGTCTGAAATTTGCAGATGGTACTGAGTTTAATACCAAGGCACCTCAAAGTGCAGAATTGTTGACAGTTAGTACCCCAATCGGTTTACAATTTGGAAAAAACCCAGGAAATATATCTTACAAAGTACAGGCAGCAGATAGTAATGATATATATTATGGTTTAGAAGTAAAGCCTAGTAAAACTTTGTCACTAGTCGGAGGAAATATATCCTTAGAATCTGGGAATATTGGCGCCAGTAATGGAGCTATTGAAATTGGTAGTGTTAGTGAACCGGGTGTAATAAGTTTAACTCCAACAGATACAGGGTGGACTTTGGGATATGATGATGCTCTAGATAAAGGAAATATTCTTTTATCTAAAGCAGCTTTAGATACTAGCGGAGAGGGTGGTGGTTCAATTCAATTACAAGGTAAATATGTTACCTTAAATAGTTCAGCTATTTTTTCACATACTTTAGGTAACCAAAATGGTAAGAATATCTTTATAAATTCATCCGATTTAATACTTGAAAATGGCTCTGTTGTGTCTGTCAACACCACTAATTCTGGAAAAAGTGGAGATTTAAATGTTTTCGCTGATAATTCAATACAAATAAGAAAAAGTGGGTCTGATGGGTTGGCTAATGGTTTATATGCTCAAAGTCTAAGTACGGGTGCTGCTGGTAATCTGACAATTAATACAAAAACATTAACTGTCCAAGATGGAGGACAAATATCTAATACAAACTTTGGTTCGCCAAGAGGAGGAGATTTGCGGGTAACTGCCTCAAATGAAATACAAATTTCGGGAGCAACATCGGATACAAATAGATTATTTGTTAGTAGTATTTTGAATGACAGTTATAATACAGGCGCTACTGGTAATTTAACAATGAATACAGGAAAATTAGTTGTTCGAGACGGAGCGCGCGTAATAACTTCAACTAGAGGAGGAGGTCAGGAGGGAAATTTAAGTGTTTTTGCTTCAGATTATATAGAACTAAGCGGAAGTTCATTCCCAAGTCCTTACGGATATTACAGCGTTAGTGGTTTATTTTCTCAAAATTCAAGCAATAAAGCATCTAATAACTTAGAGGTTAATACTGGAAAACTAATTATTCGCGCAGGAGCAGGAATATATACTTCTACTGCTTCTGGAGAAGCTACAATTTCTGTGAGGAATTTTAATCCTAGTTCAAGACTACTTTTCATTGCATCAAGTTTTTCCATACAGGATTTTACTCAAGTTACAGTAGATGTTAGAAGTTTTAGCAGTCCAAATAATGATAATTTGCAATATGAGACTTTCGTAAGTTCAATAAGTAATAATATACCTTACGGTAAGGCTACTAATTTATTTATTGCTGCTTCTGATTTTATAGAATTAAAAGGAGAAACACCGGATGGTAAAATTAAAAGTGGTTTATTTACCGATAGTTATAGTGTTAGAGATGCTGGCGATTTAATAATTAACACTCCTTTATTGCGTGCATTTGATGGGGCAAGAATAACAGTTAGTAGTAATTATGAGGGAAGCGCAGGCAACCTTTATATAAATGCTTCAAAATTAGAACTTGATAACAGTAAAATTGTTGCACAAACACGCTTAAGCAATAATGGTGGAAACATCAATTTAAATGTTAAAGATTTAATCTTATTACGTCATAATAGTGAAATATCTACTACTGCTGGAATTGAACGTTTATCTGGTAATGGTGGTAATATTAATGTTAATGCGCCATTCATTATTGCTGTTCCAACAGAAAACAGTGATATTACTGCGAATGCTTTTAGTGGTAGAGGTGGTAACGTTAATATCCGCGCGCAAAGTATACTCGGTATTACACCACGTCTAAAATTATTACCTGAAAGTGATATCACAGCATCTTCTACACTTGGCGTACAAGGACAAGTTTCAATCCAACAACCCGAAGTTCAACCACAGCAAGGATTAATCGAATTACCAGAAGAAGTTATTGATGCTACACGTAAAGTTGCTCAAATTTGTCCTAGAGAACCAGATGCCAAACAACTAGGAGAATTTACTATTACAGGACGCGGCTCTTTACCACCATCACCAATAGAATCATTACCTGGTAATAGTACTCCCACTCTTGCGACTTTAGATACTAATAATACATCAAATGAATCAGTAAAAATTAAACAGGCGCCGGAGGTTTTCCCAACTCAAATTATTGAAGCGCAAGGGTGGGTCAAAACGTCGGATGGTAATATCGAACTTATCGCAGCGGCGCCCTTGGGTACACCATTAAAAACAAACGCGCGGGCTGCTTGTCCTCAATCTAAATAATACTTATACAAAATAATCAAGCAAACATACCTTTTATAGTTTGTGGTGATTTTAACCGCTTACAGCAAGTAGTACTAAACCTGTTAACCAATGCAGCAAAATTTACTCCCAATTTAGGGCAAGTACGAGTCGAACTATCACACGACGGCGCCCCAACACCTCCCTATTCCTACTCCGCAATCATAAAAGTCAAAGATACAGGTAAAGGTATTAATTCTGACTTTCTGCCATACGTATTTGAACGTTTTCGCCAAGCTAATAGCAGTTCCAGAGCAAAAGACGGATTAGGCTTAGGTTTAGCAATTGTCCGTAATTTGGTTGAGTTGCATGGGGGTATAGTGACTGCTGCAAGTCCAGGTCAAGACCAGGGAGCAACGTTTACAGTCGTACTACCCTTATTACTGAATAAGGAGTAGAAATGGTAATTAGAGCAAAAAAACGACAATCATTATTTATTGACGCCAATAAATGTTTCATTTGACAAGTTCGAGCAAACCGGAGCTATCTAATACTTTATCACTCCAGATTGCGCTTGTTTCAACAACTTTTAATAGTTCACCTTCTTGAAGAGTGATAGCTGACCAGTTTTGGCGCCAAGCGAGTAATGTTGGATAAAGAAGATGCTAGCTCGCCTAACTGCTGTTGGCGCCCGATACGTAAAAATGATTTCTCAATTGCATTCCAATCTGGCATTATAATCCTCCAAGAGTTAAGTAGATAACATTAAATTCTTACTTATACACCCAAATGTACCGAAAAATAGCCATAATAATTACGCAAACAATTCTTTTATTTAGTGTAGTATTATTTTCTTTTACTGCTCAGGCTGAAGCGAAAACACCGTTACGATATCTAGCGATAAATGTCGGCAATGCCTCTTTAACGTTTGGATGCTGGGAATACAAGTTATGTCGTGAACAAGATGTTCAAAATATACGTAATTATATTGCTACCTGGAAACCTGATGTAATTATGTTATCTGAGGTGTACCGAGCCGAGCAACTTACTGGTAAATCAGCAAATGGGCCTATTTTACCAAAGGGTTACACTGGAATTTGCGCTTCGAGCCGTGACCGCAATACAGGGGCGCCAGCTGCCTGGAATGCTAAAAATGCTTCACACGAACATGAGTGTATTGCCTGGAAGGTTTCGCGCCTTTCTCTCATACCAAGTAGCGCTAAATCTGCCTATGGTCGTAACGATGCTTACGGTCGTAATTACTACAGGCTCCTTGCTCGTAAATATGATGACGAAAACCCAAACTGCAATTATGATTTTACTGGTTTCCGCGCTAAATTATTACTTGATAGTCAAACAACGATTACTCCTGTTGCTGTACATCCAAACTCACTAAACGCTAAATGCCGAACTGAGGAAATATCTCGTTATTGGTCAACACTTGCCGATAGTTCCCACGTTATAATTGGCGGTGATTGGAACACAAGTTCGGATAAAGAACTCCAACAGCCTGAAACATTTGTGGTTAACTATTCACGAGGTCAGCACTGGAATATTGCAAAACACTCTGGTGAGTATAGTGCCAAGTATTTCTTCGGTAAGATTAAGAGAAAACTTGACCATACTTATTCAAATTTCGGTACTCCTTGCATTGACTGTGGTAACTTTTACAGTACTGCTAGTTTACCTTTTGGTTCAGCATTAGGCGGTTATGATAAACATCCACGAGCAGATGGCGGTAAAGGATTAGACCATCGTCAAATACTTGTTGACTTGACTATTCCCTAATTTCTTGTTTTTTTCAACGTTTTTTACTTATATACCACCTATCTGAAGGCTTGGAGCTATCAGTAGGTGGAAATATTACCTCACAATATTACGCCACTATGATTCGCGCCAACCTTCAATAGTTGCTACTAAAATATTAACCAATGGGTGGTCAACAGCTTCTTTGAATGCTTCTGTTCCTGCTGCCTTGAGGGCGCCAAAAACTCTTGACTTTAGTGTTGGATTCTCGTAGATTTTCTCAATTACTTGATTTACAACTGCCTGCTTTTCTTCCACAGTAGTAGGAGCATTTACTACTTCTAGCTGTTTGAGCAATTGTTGAATTTCTTGAGCAGCTTCAGCTAACGTTTGCGGTTGTTGTGAAAAAAAGTTATTTTGATTTCCTTCTATATTGTCAACAAAGTTTGTGAATGGAGCATTAAAGTTATAGTTTTTATTTGTTTCTTGATGCATATGTTTATCTCCCATAATTTTGTCTCCGTATATATGTTCGTTTGGGCGAGAAGCTAACATTTCGCTCATTGATTCTTTCAATTCTTTGATTTCATCCTTACGCTGTTCCTTGAATGATTTGATTTCGTCATGTATTCGCTTTAATCCATCATTGAGTTTTACCTTATCTGCATCTGGAGGTACATTGACTCGCACGACAAATAAACCATCCTCTTTTTGTTCAACACTTTTAACAGATAGTTGAGTTCCTTCATTCTCAACTTGCACTTTGTCTAATGCAATAATAAAAGCTTTCCAATCAAGACCATTGTTGAAGATGATATCGATAGTATCCAGCGTTTCTTGAAACAGCTTGGTAAATTCTCTGGGAGCATACTCTCCACTATGAGGGCGCCGTTCTTTTCCACCATATTTTAAATATATATGAGTGCAGTTTACCCCTTCTAGTTTTGTTGTGCTGTCAATATTCCAAGCTTCTATACATGCTCCAGACAATGTAGCATCGTAAAAATCGACACCTAAAGCTTGAGTTTTAATTAAATTTGTCCCTTCTAACAATACCTTCGCCAAAAATATGATTGGCAAAAAGACTTTTGCCGTCAACGTTTTCAGTCAAACAAAATATTGAATCTGTCTGCTATACGTTGACCCCAGAGTTTTTATATACCAGGACTTTGAATCTAAAAACCCGGTGTGGAATAACGGGAAGGAGTTTTTAACTAGCCTGGAAATTATAGCGCTCCTGCACTCTTATACGAAAAAGCCTTAATTCTAGAAGCGTTGATGCTATGTTATGACTCCGAAATAGCCGCGAAGGTATTGACACAAGACACCGGGTTTCTAGAGAGTTTAGTTAAGAATGTTCTACCCATTTTCGTCCAGCATGTTCTGCTGCTTGGGCAGAATTATATACTTTGCGTTTTCCGTAAACGCTCCCTTCTGGACTAATCACACGGAACTGCCACAAATGCGTACCTGTGTAGAAAACCATTAACACGAACTGGTTGATGCTTGTAACCTGTTGAATTATTGTTCTAGTCATGCTCTGTATTTATTAGCACATTTCCCACACTCTTATAACTTTGAATATACCTATTTTGTCAACAGTCTTACAACAAGTTTTATTACAAACGGCGCCTGCTGTTACTTTATATAAGTATGTACTTATATTACGGTGGGCAGTTTACCTTAACTGATATCTTGCATTTCTACGTATAAATACTTGCTTTTTGATAAACATGTTTCTAATATTACTGATTAATTTAGTTCATTTTAATGAACTTAAGCTACTCGCGCCTACGGGTTTTAACCCGCTTACGGGTATGGGCTAAATTATATTTAGTATATCCCGATTAAATTATTATAGGCGCCTACAAACAATCCCTCTCACGTTCGTCAAAATCTTCAATCCAGTTTTCACCTTGTTTTTGTGCTTCTGATTTTTTCTTTCGCTGGAGTTTTAAACCCATATATTCTGGTAGTTTTTTGGTAATAAAATATACAATATTTTTGAGCATAAACTTAAATACCTTTGTTTAAAGTGTAAGGAAATATTACGTCATTATACTGATAATGATTAAAGTTAGGGTAATTTAATTTGCTCATTATTTTTATGTACAGTTGAGGTTACTTCTGTTGTAACTCACGAAAACTGTTTGTGCTCTATTAAAACTGTAATTAAATAATATTCAGGTGCAGGGTGCAGTTAATTTGGGTAATCGTAATTTCGCGAGTTCCCTGTTGGGTATGGGTTAAGTGGATGTTTATATAACTATCTGGTTTATAAGGCATTCTTTCTGCCCATTCGATTGCTACAATTCCTGGTGTAACTTCTATTCCTTCCCAGTAAGTTTCCAAGTTTAATGCTGTGACTTCGTTTGGTTCTAAACGATACAGGTCTAAATGGTAAAGTGGTATACGCGCTTCGGTATATTCGTTGATTAATGTAAAGGTTGGACTAACGATGGGGTCTGTGATACCTAAACCTTCTCCTATTCCTTTTATCAAGGTGGTTTTACCTGCTCCTAGGTCTCCGAATAGTAAGATGACCGTTGAAGCTGGTAAGGTGCTACCTAGTTTTACTCCTATTTGGTGTGTGTGTTCTGCGTTGTCGAGGGTGAACGTTGTCATGGGAAAGGGGAAGAGTCATTCTATTGTTAATTTGAGTCTATTCTTTGTTTTGGTGCGTAACGCTACTTTGATTATTCGTTTTGTTTGATAATTGTAATGGCGTTACGCACCCTACTAAATTTTGGCGCCACTGTACCATTTGATAAGTACTTTTGCGAGTTTTTGCGAGTCGTGACGAACGCACCCTTTTTCGTCTTCGTGCATTATATTAGCTAAGACGATACGGCGCCCAAGTTTGGTTACGTCTTCTCGGTCTAAGAAAACGGGGTGTGAGTTTCCTTGAGCGTAACGTACTAATGCTCGTGGTGATGGTGATTTTTGATGGACGAGTACTGCGTTAAATAATGGTCTTCCACATGCTTTGTCTATCGCTTTTATATGTTCGGAGACTGAGTAACCTTGAGTTTCACCCGGTTGTGTCATTATGTTACACACGTAAATACGTGGTACGTCTGCTGCTGCAATTGCATCTGCTATTTGTGGTACTAGTAAATTAGGAATGACACTAGTGTAAAGGCTACCTGGACCTATGATTATATAATCGGCTTCTTTGATAGCTTTTATGGCTGCTGGTAAAGCTTTTGGGTCTATGGGTGTGCAACCAAAGTCTGTAATTGTACCTTTGGCATCGGTAATTTTTGATTCTCCGACAATTCGGCGCCCGTCAGATAGTTCTGCCCAAAGACGAATATCACTGAGCGTTGCAGGTAATACTTGTCCGCGAATCGCCAAGACTTTAGAACTCGCAGCAACTGCACGCTCTAAGTCTCCTGTAATATCACTTAAAGCGGTTAAGAATAAGTTACCAAAACTATGACCGCTTAAACCGTCACCACTACTAAAACGATATTCAAATAATTCTGTTAACAGTTTTTCTTCATCTGCTAACGCGGTTAAACATTTACGGATATCTCCTGGTGGTAACATGCCAAATTCTTCGCGCAGTCTACCAGACGAGCCACCATCATCACCAACTGTCACAATTGCGGTAATATTAGCACTGTAGGTTTTAAGACCACTTAATAAAGTTGACAGTCCCGTACCACCGCCAATAACTACTATTTTTGGACCGCGATATAACCGACGATGCGCTAATAAAACATCTACTAGTTCCTCTTCGGCGCCAGGTCGAAGAACTTGAGTAATAGAGCTAACAGTGCGCGTTTGACCCCAAAGCAGTAGTAGTAGCCCCAGCAATAAAACAATGGGACCACTAATATAGTAGGGTACAATATCTGTGATTTTTCCTAAGAAATTTCTAAGTAGTTCGATGGCCCAGAAAATTGGTGTGAGTCGAATCGAAATAGCCAACCCTAAAACTCCAAGCACCACACCACTGATGCTGATGAGTAGCCAACGCTTAACCGAAAGTCCTGGAGATAGCCACTTGAACCACTGGTTAACCCGGTAGGAAGTACGGCGCCTTGACTGAGGAAGCAGAGTGTTGAGGGCTTGTTTTATAAAACCAATTGACATACAAGCATGAAGAACGTGGTGATCTAAAATAATGATTAACAGAAAATGTACACTACGTGCATTCAAAACTGAGTGCAAGATTATTACATTTATAATTCTATTTATCTAAAAAACATGTAATTAAAGTTGCTAGCATTACTATCTCACGTTGTTTATGGTATCCGTAATAAAAGTACATGGAAAAGCGCATTTTAGGATTAGACCCAGGTCTTGCCATTTTAGGTTTTGGCGCCATTACTTATACAGCAAGCAATAATATAGTTCAGGATACATCAGTAAAAATGCTTGACTTTGGCGTAATTCGCACAGAAGCAGGAACAGAAATGGGAACGCGCTTGTGTACTCTGTTTGATGATTTGCATGTCCTAATTGAAGAAATTAAACCAGATTTAGTTGCGATAGAACAATTGTTTTTCTATCGAATGGGAAATACCATCTTAGTCGCCCAAGCACGCGGCGTCATTATGCTGGTACTAGCACAGCATAAACTACCATACGTCGAATTTGCACCAAAACAAGTCAAGCACGCTTTAACAGGGTATGGAAATGCAGAAAAATACGAAGTTCAAGAAGCTGTCGCGAACGAATTAAATTTGGATACTATTCCAAAACCCGACGATGCCGCAGACGCATTAGCCATCGCATTAACCGCATTGTATCAAATTTAGGCAACGGATGTAACGGATGTAGCGGATGGTTTTAATTAGATTTCGTTTACAATCAATTAATTTATATAATTTATCCGTTACATCCTAGAGTCATCCGTTGCCATGTATCCACCATCTTACGACCCCCTTGACAGGCGCCCCCTTTTAAAGCTACCCAATAATGAGCGGGTAGCTGTTTGGGTAGTAATGAATGTAGAACATTTTACTTTTGGTAAACTTGGTACTGCTATTCAGCCACATTTAAATAGTCAACCAGAAATTGCTAACTACGGTTGGCGAGATTATGGTAATAGAGTAGGAATATGGCGCCTGTTTGAGTTGTTCGCTGAATTATCCATACCAGTAACAGCAGCAGTCAACGGTGAAATTTGCACCCTGTACCCAGAAATTATGACGGCAATAAATACATATGGCTGGGAAGTCATGGCTCATGGTATTAATAATTCCACAGGTCATAGCGGTATGGATAAACAAACAGAGACACAAACTATTGAGAAAACCTTAAGTTTGTTAAAGCAGGCAACTGGAAAATTACCCAAAGGATGGTTAACACCAGGGTTTTCCATCACAGAATCAACGTTTGAATTATTGCACGGCGCCGGAATAGTATATACTGCTGACTGGGTTAACGACGACCAACCGTACTGGTACCCACTTCAAGATGGTCGAATGTTAGCGATACCATATACCATTGAAGCTAATGATATTACTTTATGCCTTAGTAATCGATTTTCGGGCGCCGAATTTGCACAAGCAATACAAGACCAGTTTGACCAACTTTGGCTTGATGGCGAAAAAAACCCACGCATCATGGCAATAGGTTTACATCCCTTCATAGTCGGTCAACCATTACGGATGAAATACCTAAAACAGTGTTTATCATATATTAAAAGCAAGCCAGATACCTGGATAACTACAGGTGAGGCAATATACGAACATTTATCATGACAATATCACAAACTAAGACTCTAACCATTCCCGTTATCGATGCGACTCAAGAAAATATCAAACCGTATGGATATTTACTTGGTGACGATGTGAGTAAACCTGGTTTATCCATACCCTTTTACCAAGAAAGAGTTCTTGAAGGTGAAAATATCGACTTTAGCTATCGTGGTACTGCTACATTTAGAACCGCTAAAATTATGCCGGGATATCCCAATATTATCTGGTTAGAACGTCATATGCATATGACCCAGATGTTTATTGGGTTAGGACAATCACCTTTTATTATGGTAATGGCGCCACATAATCATGATAATGATAATCAAAATGTACCAAATTTAAATGAAGTAAAAGCGTTACGTTTTCCACCAGGACACGGATTATTATTACATTTGGGCACATGGCACGATTTCCCCATAGCTTGCGAAACACCCGTAGTTATCCTGACGGCAAACTCAGACGAGGTAGTTACAGCATTAAGTGAGATGAAGGAACCAGGAGAAATGAATCAAGGTGATGTGTATAAAATTTCGTTGCCTAAAAGATTGGGTTATGAAATTCAACTTGATGTAGTTTAGATGATTTTGTCGCTCATGGGCGACAAAATTCACGTTAATTTCTGCGAACGATTACAGGGGTTCCGACTTTTGCCCAGTTGAATAATAGTTGTGCTTTTTTTGGTGGTAGGTTGACGCAACCGTGACTAACGGGTGTACCAAAGTTATTATGCCAGTAGGCGCCGTGAATTGCATAGTTGCCGTCGTAGTACATTGTATAAGGTACATCAGGAATATTATAGTCGGCACCGCGCATTCTGGCTTTACGTAGTTTAGTTTGAACAGCGTAAACTCCAGTAAGTGTAGGAGTAGATTTTTTACCGCTTGAAACTGTGACTTGGTATATAACCTTATTTCCTTCCCAAGCATTTAATTTCTGTTGTTTAAGATTTATTTCTATCCAACGTTCTTGTGACTGCTTTAACTCGTTGATTTTTTGAGTTATTTTCTCTGACTTTGATACTGTTGGTGTTGGTGTGGGTGTTGGTGTTGGCGCCGATATGGCTTGTTGAGGTACTATATTAAATGTAGCCAAAACAGAAATAAGCGTCAGTAATATTAATTTAGATACAGAGTTCCTACGGTCGTTGACTATCATATCGCCACGCCCTTTATAATAAAGTTTTGTAATTAGATAAACAATTCGATAAATTTCGTAACTTTTATTTAAGTAGACGATTAATACCCTGTGCTTCTATTAACTAACTTCACGACCTTGTGCTAAAATTCCGTAATTTAATAAAATCTTTTTAAGTATATTTTTAAAATATTTTTTCTGCCCGTAGATAGAAGCGTTGATATTCAAGGTTATAATTTATACCCAAACTTGTTTAAAAAATGTAATACATTTGTATAAAAAATAATGATATATCTAATATTAAATCAGGATTGTAATGGTTCTGATTATAAATAGCTTAAACACCGTTATGTACGATAATATTTGCAAATTTCTAGCTGAGAATTTTTCAGATGATTTAGCGACTTGGTTGTTAGGTAAACCAATAACTTTAACAAAAATGGAGCCAAAAGAATTTTTTGTTGAACCAATCCGTCCTGATGCGGTAATACTTCTACAATCTGATAAATTGATTTTGCATGTCGAGTTCCAAACTCTACCCGAAGAAGAAATACCCTTTCGTGTGACTGATTATCGTCTGCGTGGGTATCGTCTTCACCCAGACAAACCTATGTACCAAGTAGTAATTTACTTAAAAAAGGTAACCAGTAAAAAAGATTTAAAACTTGTTAAGCAGACCAAATTCACTCTAGAAAATACAGTCCACCGTTTCAATGTCATCCGTCTTTAGGAACAACCTACTGAGTTATTTATAAGTACTCCAGGCTTGCTTCCATTTGCAGTTTTAAGCAATACTAGTACTAAAGACAGCACATTGCAAGCAGTAGCAGCCCAAATCGACAACATCACCGACCGTAGGACACAAAATAACGTGACCGCATCAGCAGCCATTTTAGCTGGGTTAACATTGAATGAAGATGTTATTCAACGTATTTTAAGGAGAGATATTATGCGTGAGTCAGTCATTTATCAATCAATTCTCGAAGAAGGTTTGGAAGAAGGTCGTGAACAAGGTCGTGAACAAGCGACCCGAAAAATTGCTGCGAATATGCTTTCCAAGGGAGTTTCAGTTGAATCTGTTATGGAATTTACTGGTTTAACGCTTGAACAGGTTCAGGAACTACAAAAACAACAATCAGAAACCTAATTATACTAGCTTACCAAGGCGCCTGAAAGCATTACAGTTTGTGTTTTCAGGCGCTTTTATAGGTGCCAACAATATTACACAGAAACCTCCCAGAAATTGTCACGAAGTTTAGGTAATTTGATAATTTGGTCGCGTTCGGCGCCTTTCATACGCCAAATTTCATTCTCTCCTGTACTAAAATCACGATAGAGAAAGTCTAAGTTACCGTCGTTGTCGAAGTCGGTAATTTGCTCTATTCTCATGTTGGCGCCATTAGTTGGTAGTATGGCTTTGGTTTTTATTTTAATTTCGTTCGCAGTGTTATCGAGGTACCAAACGGTATTTTCACCTGTTAAGTAGTTACTTGCTACGATGTCAAGTTTACCGTCGTCGTTAAAGTCTGCTGCTCCTTGTATATGAATATTAGCATCTGCTGATGCTTCTAACGTAATTTGTTTTTGTACGGTTGTGTCACCCATTACCCATACTGTACTGGCGCCTGTTCTTTCATTACGCCATATAATATCAGCTTTACCATCACCGCTTAAATCGGCAACAAGTTCTACATTTAAATATGTAGATGTGACTTTTGGTAATGATATACTTCTGGAAATGGTTGGCCCGTTCATTTGCCAAATCATACTTTCACTAGTTTTGGCATTATACCACATAATATCGGTTTTACGGTCGCCGTTAAAGTCTTGGACTCCTTTTATTACCCAGTTGGTGTCTGTTAATGTTAACAATGGCAGTACTTGCAGACGTTGTGTACCGTCCATCATCCATATTTCGTTTTCACCTGTTTTATAGTTGCGGTATAGAAAATCTAGTTTTCCTTCGGTTGTAAAGTCCGCAACTCCTTCTAATACCCAGTTCTTATCCTGCTGTCGGTCGATGATGACACCTTTATCAATTGTAAAGTTGTTCATGAACCATATTAGGTTTTCACCTGTTCGGTAGTTACGCAATACTATATCGCTATAACCATCATTATTGAAATCGGTGGTATTTTTGGCATCATCGTTGATTATTTTTGCTGTCGCTTTATTCGAGGTTGTTGATATTGTACCGTTGGTTGGGTCTTTTAGTTCTACGAAGAATGTTTCGTTTGTTTCAAATGTATCATCATTGTTTACGGGAATACTGATGCTTTTACTAATTTCTCCTGATGCAAATACTACCGCAACACTGGCGCCTGCTGTATAGTCTCCGCTTGCTGCTGTGGCGGTACCATCTGTTACAATGTAGTCTACGGTTACTTGTTCGTCACTGGCATTTGATAAACTAACTGGAATCTCTAAAGTTGATTTACCTTCTCGACTATAAGCGTCACCAATACTAATTACAGGTTTGGTATCATCGTTTTTGATTGTACCGATTGCACTCGTCGTTGTTCCAGAATCTACGTTTCTAAGTTCTGACAAGTTGACTCGGAACGTTTGGTCGGTTTCAAACTTAGTATCACCGTTAATTTTTACTTTTACTGTTTTGCTGGTTTCTCCAGGTCTAAAGGTAACTGTTTGTGAAGTTGCTTGATAATCTTTATCGGCGCCCGTAGCAGTCTCATCTACGGTAGAATATTGGACGGTGACTGTTTCGTTACTGGCGCCTGATAAACGAACATCAAAGTCGTAATCAGTTGTACCACTATTTCCTTCTTCGACAAATTCAGTTGCCGCAGTTATATTAACCTGAATTGGGTTAACTGTAATCTCAAAGGTTTTTTCAACAGAAGTGTCTACTCCACCCAAGTTTGTTCCACCATTATCTCGAACTCTGACTCCAATAGTTGCTGTGGTGGGAGTTTTAATACCTCTTGCGGTAGTGAAAATTAAGTTGCCTTGTCTATCGATAGATGGTCTTGTGGAAAATAGTCTGGGGTCGCTAATACTTGTAACAGTATATTGAAGAGCTTGTTGTGCAGACTCATTATCTGGGCCAGGAGAAAATGTTGCCCATGTTGGAATGTTAAACGAAGCACCTGCTGATACTGATAAGTTTGCTCCTGGTATAACGGTGGGTGCATCATTTACAGGGGTGAGGTTTACTTTTATAATGTCTACATCTTCCATTCCCTGTTTACTGCTAGCTAGTCTAATTTTGGCTTCACCGTTAAAGTTGAGGTTTGGTTTGAATGTTAAACCATCCAATGCACGGTTAATATCACTTAAGGCGCCAGTTAAAGATACATTACTCGAAAAATCAGCACTCGACACCAGTTTAATTGTACCATCTTCTGAAGACAGATTGATTTGAACCGTCGCATTTGGCTCTTTGTCTACTTCTGTAATAGTTATCGCGTTTCCTGTATTAACTGAGAAAAGAGCCAAAGGTAAAGCATCTTCGGTAATTGTTTGCACTCCACTAGGAATATTATTGACAGGAGCATCGTTTACTGCATTAACTGTAATTTTGAAAGTAACTGGGTTTGAAGTATCTTTACCACTCTTCAATACACCCCCATTATCTTGTAATATAACTGTAACAGTCGCTTCTCCGTTTGCATTAACAGCAGATTTAAAGGTTAATTTGCCATCGCTCGAAATCCTTGGTTGTTCGCTAAATAATGCATTGTCAGTGTTGGTGACGATAAACGTTAATCTTTGTCTGTTATCGTCTAATGGCCCTGTGGTAATTTCTGTAGCCCAAGTTTTATTATACCGCTCTGCGTCTTCAGATATAGTAACATCGGCGCCTTTAGTAAAGGTTGGTGCGTCATTGATTGGGTTGACGTTAACTGTAATTATATCTGTATCTGTAAGGGCGCCACCAATTCCTGTATTACCTTGGTCGTTAGTTTCTACCTGAATTCTGGCTATACCATTAAAATTGGCTGTAGGTGTAAAAGTCAAACCATCCAAAGCTTTGTTAATGGCATTTACCGTTCCAACCAAAGTAATGCTACCAGGAGTACTACTAGAACTGGTAAGTTCACTCGTGTTAGTTACGCTGAGAGTTCCATTCTCTGTAGATATTTTAGTTTCTAATGTTAATCCCTCTACATCTACATCTACGTCGCTAACTGTAATTGCATTATTAATACCACCAAGTGCAGAGAAAACAATTGTATCATCTTCATCCATTGTTTGAGGAGTTGGAACACGATTAATTGGAGCATCGTTAACGGTGCCGATATTAATGGTAAACTCTTGTTCTGCGGAAGTATCAACACCATTATCTCGTGTACCACCAGTATCTCGCAAACTGACGAATACTTTTGCTGTTCCGTTTGCATTTGGAGCAGTTCTAAAAATAAGCGTACCTAACGAACCATTTACAGAAATTCTTGGTTGTTCTGCAAATAACGCATTATCGCTGTTTCTAACGTTAAATTGTAAACTCTGAGATTCATTCGCAGCACCAGTATTAACTCTTGTTGCCCAACCAGTTATTTGCTGTAAACCAGCATCTTCATTAACGGGGATATCACTACCTTTAGTAAAACTAGGAACATCATTAACTGGGTTGACTACAACTCCAATATTGCTAGAAACTTCCCACGCACGTCCATCACCTGTACTACCTTGGTCATTGGTAATAACTTGAATAGCTGTGAAACCAATAAAATTAGTGCTGGGTTTAAAGGTCAAACCATTTAGGTCAGCGTTAATATCGGTGAGTTTTCCTGTAAGGGTGACAGTACCTGTTCCTTTTCCTTGTGCAGTGGTAAGGGTTTTACTATCATTCCAAGTCAATATGCCATTATTAGCGATGACTTTAACTTGTACTGGGTTATTACCTGCATCAATATCGCTGATGGAAATAAGCTTATCATCGGTAAACACCAATTCTGAGTCTTCTAAAATTGTTTGTGTTTGTGTATTTGGAACTCTATTTGTGGGTCCATCATTTACTGGAGTGACGGTGATGGTAAAGGTTTCTTCTCTGGATACACTTATACCTCCATCACTGTTATCACCACCATCTTCTAACACTACCCTCACATTCGCTATACCATTCTGGTCTTTTGCCAATGTATAGAAAAGAATACCGTTGGCAGAAATTTGAGGTTGAACGGAAAATAGAGAATTATTATCGTTCGTGACATTGAATCTTAAAGATTGACCAGTTTCATTTGCGGCGCCAGGAGAAATAGCAGTTGCCCAAGGTATACTCTGTGATGGTGTGTCTTCTTTAACGACTTGATTATCACCTTTGGTGAAGCGAGGTGCGTCGTTAACAGCGATGACATCTATATTAATATTATTACTAACTGTATATGCGGGGCCAATTCCTGTATTACCCTGGTCATTCGTAGTCATCTTAACTAAGGTTCTACCGTTAAAGTCTTTATTGGGTGTAAATTGTAAACCATCTAACCCAGCATTGATTTTTTCGAGAGTACCAGTTAAAGTTACCGAACCTGTTTTATTGTTGCGAACGTTTAAGTCAGTGGTCGTTGCTACAGATAGTATACCGTTAGGCGCCTCGACTTTGACCTGCATAATTCCGGCGCCTGCATCAATATCGCTGATACTGATGATATTATTACGGGCATTAGAGAAAGTGAGTACAGAATCTTCTAGTACTGTTTGAAGTTGTGAGGGAATTAAATTAACAGGAGGGTCATTGACAGGGTTAACAGTAATAGAAAATGATTCTCGTTTTGATTCAGCGTTTTCATTATCTGTGAGAAAGACTGTGACATTCGCTGTTCCAGACGTATTTGGTTTTGGTGAATAACGAAGAACACCATTGGCATCGATAGTTGGTATACTTTGGAATAGTTGGCTATCTTCGGGACTGATGGTGACGGTGAAAGCGACTGTTTGATTCGATTCGTTACTGGCGCCTTTAGATATATTAGTAGCCCAAGTAATTGCTCGTAAAGGCAAGTCTTCATCAATCGTATCATTAGAACCTTTTGTGAATGTAGGTGCATCATTCACACGTAAGACGTTTAAATAAATAGTATCTTCATCGTTTCTTGCAAAACCACCCGTATTTCCACGGTCTGTAGTAGTAACTCTAATATTAACGGCGCCGTTATAATCTTTAATAGGTTTGTAAACCAGTTTGTCGAGAGTAGCGTTGATAGTGGTGAGCGAACCTGATATAGATATTGTATTGGTGGAGTTTGGAATGATAGAGTCTGAGAGGAATAGTGTACCACTAGTAGCATTCACCGTGACATCAATGGCGCCATTACCAGCATCGATATCCGCCACTCGAATTGCGTTATTATCTTTAAAAGCAAACTCTGTATCTTCATTAAAGCCAATACGTGAAGTTTGAGTAGAAGTAGGAACAGTATTTACAGGAGCATCATTAACTGCTCGAACTTGTAGAGAAGCAGTATCTGTAGTGTTACTGAACGCTGTAGTTCCTCCATTAGTAGCTACATTTGCTGTACTACCTGCGGTTCCATCAGTGGTATCCCAAGCACGGAAAGTTATGGCATTGCTAATAAAACCGTTATAATCGGCATTTGGTTGAAAGTAAATACGACTATTGGAATTTGCTAATAATAAACGCGCATCGCTTTCTGAGACATTACCGAGTGGCGCCCATGCTTTACCACCATCGGTAGTAAAATACCAAGTACCGTTACTGCCAGTACCAATTGCAGTAATGGCAATACCAATTTGCCCGTTATCAGTGACATTACTAAAGTTAATAATAGACGAAATTGGAGTCCCAACAATTCTAACAGGCGCCGCAGCATCTTCAAAAACAGGGAGTAGAGTGACTGGTGTATCACGAAGTATAGGAGCAATATTAGCACTACTGGCACTAAAACTAATAAAACTTTGTGATTCTCCCGGTAGGCCTGTATTTAAAGGAGAATTTGTAAGTTGCGTACCTGATAAACTATTTAAATCTAAACTGTCCATTTATTCCTGTGAATACACATAACAATATCGCGTAGCATAGACATTAAAGCCTGTGCTATCACGGGTTTATATAGCTTTAGAAATTAACTCTTGAACTATAACTTGTTTTAATACTTACTTAGCTCAGTGAAAATACTTGGTTTGTTTTAACTAATATTTAAATTTTAGATGAAGCTTGGCAACGATAAAGAAACCTGGTTTCTACGCAAAATCATCATTTTTATTACATGTTATCAACAAGAAACCAGGTTTCTAGGGTTTTTATTCGGAGATATTGAGACGATAACCAATACCATAAACATTTTCTAACCAATCTTTGGCGCCAACGGTTTGGAGTCGTTGTCTAAGTCTACGTACCAAAGTTGTGATAGCATTGCTTTCGGGTTCGTCTCCCCATCCCCAAAGTGCTTGTTCGATTTGGGTATAAGTTAATACTTGACGAGGGTGACGCATTAAGTATTCCATAAGTTGGAATTCGCGACCTGATAGTTGCGTTGTGGTATTATCTTTGGTGATTGTTAAGTTATTGCGGTCGAGATGTAGTGAAGAGAGTGTGAGTGTATCGCTTTGCCATAGGGGGGAACGTCTGCCGAGAGCGCGAACTCGTGCTAATAGTTCTATAATATCAATGGGTTTGACTAAATAATCGTCGGCGCCTGCATCTAGACCAATAACTTTGTCTTGTGTGGTGTCTTTTGCGGTCAACATGAGGACAGGGGATGTTTTACCGCTATTGCGATATTGCCGACATAATTGGATACCGCTAACTTTTGGTAGCATCCAATCTAAAATTAATAAATCATAATCTTTTTGGGACATTAACCATTGGGCAGTGTCACCATCTTCAACAGCGTCAACGGTATGTCCGACTTTTGCGAGTGCTGCGCGTATCGGTTCTAATTGGTCGGTGTCGTCTTCCACTAGTAAAATTAACATAACATGTTTAAACCTAAGTTATTGAAAAAGTTACGCGCGACTTTGTTCGAGTTATGGTTGCCTATACCTCTACTCGCATTTGGTTGTTGGGGACTAAGTGGAATTGTAATGTATGCCGTGTTAAATCGTGACTATAAGGCGCCAAAATATTTACAACTTGAATCGCAACCAAAACCACTTCAAATTACAGTACCTTATATAGTGGCGCCGCGTGCTATTTTTATTGAAGTAGATAAAAACAGGGGAATATCGCAAGTCAAGGTTCAAACCAAAGACTTCCCGATGACCGAGATTATATTCGAGTTTTCCACGACCGACACTTTGCAACTAGAAGCAGAAATAAGCAAAGTACTAGGAATGTCCAAACAAGAAATCAGAAAGCTACGCTCATCACCAAAAACATAATATAATTTCTCGGCGCGTGAAATGCGATTGAACTCTTGTCTATACAACGTTCTTGAAACGGAGGTTTTACCGTAGTAACACATATTTGTAATGCTTGTAAAAATAGAGACATAGCTAATGTTATTCTCAAGATTTATTAATCAAATATATTATTTAGATTTTATTTGTTGGAGAATAAAAATCTGGTATTAAAAAGAAACCCAGGCTGTGTACATTCTACAAGTCAATGACGAAAAACCCTTTTGACCAATTTTCAAAGCAATTTTTTAAGGAATGTCTATCACAATTAGGTGAAGTAAGAATCAGTGAGGAAATTCCTGGTGAACCAAGATTTGTGGATATTTGGTTTATTCCATCAAATCAGGCGCCTGCTGATACCTTGTCAGAGTTAGGTATTTTGGCTCAAATTGCTCAAACCCCATGTTTGTTGGAACCGTTCCGTAACCAACCAACAAACTGGGAAATTCGCAGTTGTTTTGGGAAGTTAGTTCACTTGGAAGCTGAACTGCGACGTGAAGCTAAACGAGATGAGGATACATTATCCGAAAACGAACTTCCACGTTTGTGGATTATTGCCAGTTCTGTTTCTGATGAACTCCTAGAGAAATTACCTGCTCACAGAGAGCCTTCTTGGCCAACTGGTATTTATTTCGTAGGAGAAGTATTTTTAATTAGAATCGTGGCTATCGACAAATTACCCCCGACTTCTGACACACTTTGGTTAAGAATTTTGGGTAAAGGCTTGATTCAGAAGCAAGCAGTTGATGATGTAATTGCCTTACCAAAAGGTAATGCCAAACGTTCCAAGATTTTATCGCTACTTTACACTTGGAAGATTAACATGGAAGTAAACACTCTTATTGACGACGTTGAAGATAGGAAAGAACTAATGATGAACTTATCACAAGCTTACTTGGAGTGGGAGCAAGAAACTGTCGAGCGCGGTAAGGAGATTGGTAAGGAGCAAGGTCAACGCTCTGTTGTAGAGAACTTGCTATTATTTCGCTTTGGTTCGTTAGATTCAGAACTCGAAGCAATTATTCCGTCCATCTTAGCACTATCTCCTGGGGAATTTACTCCTATGTTAATGCGACTGTCTCGCGAGGAATTAATTACCAGATTTAACACGCAAAACTAAAAACGGGGAAAAGTAAAAGCCTTGATATACAAGCATTTTACTTTTCCCTGCTATATCCTTAACAAGGAGCAATAGAAAACGTAGGGTGTGTGGCGCCGCTCCTACCTGTGCAACAAGATTTATAATTTACCAAGGTAGTTTGCTACCATCCCACGAGAAAAATTGACCGCTATCATTTTTATCTAATTTTCCAATTACTTCCAAAAGCTGAGTGACGGTGCGTTCAACACTAAAAAGTTTTTCTGGTGGAACATTTGCTTGAAAAGGACGAGATAAACGAGTGTCTGTAGTACCTGGATGCAACGTAACTACTATATTCTTAGGACAACTGCGTGCATATTCTATTGAAACATTTCGCATAAACATATTGAGTGCTGTTTTCGATGCGCGATAACCATACCATCCACCCAGATTATTATCGCCGATACTAGCAACTTTAGCGGAAATACTCGCAAACACGCTATTGTCTTGGTGCTTGAATAGCGGTACAAGATGTTTCGCTAAGAGTACACTCCCTATACTATTAACCTGAAAATAACGAGTTAGATTTTCTATATTTAAGTGTCTTAAGCTTTTTTCGGGTTGAAAGTCCCCATCATGAAGTACTCCGACACAGTTTATTACCAAGTGCAGTGTTTTGACTTCGCTTTTAATTTGCTGTAATGCTTCGGTTATTTGCGCTTCATTAGTGACATCAATGACTAAGCATGTTAAGCGTGTAGGGTTTTCGGTTGCGAGTTGTAGTAATTCGGTAGCAGAGTCTGCGTTTCGATATGCTGCGTAAATTCTGTTAATTTTACCATCATCGAGTAGTTTTTTAACGAAACCCAAGCCAATACCTTGACTTGCTCCTACAATTAATGCGTTTGCTGAATTGATTTGATTTAGGAATAACATTAGTATTATTTAGTTACTGTGTAGTTGAAAAAGATGATTCGTAACCACGAAGGTTTAATCAAGAGTGCTGATGGTACAGAATTATACTACCAATCCTGGCGCCCAGAGAATGAGGTGCGAGGAATAGTTGCTATAATTCACGGTTTAGGAGGACATAGTGGAGTATACTTAAATATAGTAAAGCATTTAATACAAAAAAATTATGCTATATACGGTGTAGATTTACGAGGAAGTGGAAAATCACCCGGTCAACGTGCGTATATAAATTCTTGGAACGATTATCGTGAGGATGTGGGAAGTTTTTTAGAATTTGTAGCGACCTCGAATCTGGGGACACCCTTATTTTTGTTTGGTCACAGTTTGGGGGGGTTAACAGTTTTAGATTACGTTTTGCGGTATAAAGGAGAAAAACCGAAATTAAATGGTGTAATAGCTTTTACTCCTGCTTTAGGGGAATCTGGTGTTTCACCAATTAAAATTTTAATCGGTAAAATCCTCTCAAAAGTCTATCCTCGTTTTTCGATGAATACTGGTATAGACATGAAGTTAGCAGCTCGTGATGAAAAAGTGATTGCATATCATCAACAAGATAAATTGAGACATACTTTAGGAACTGCGCGTTTATCGACAGAGTTTTCGAGTACACTTACTTGGGTACAAGCCCATGCGAGTCATATTAATATACCATTTTTAATGATGCTCGCAGGCGCCGACAAGGTGACATTACCCGAAGGAAGTCGTAAATTCTTTGAAAAAATCACTTTTGCTGATAAAGAACTGCGAGAATATCCAGAGAGCTATCACGAACTTCACGACGATTATGGTTATCAAGAGGTATTATCTGATTTAATTGATTGGTTAGAACGTCATTTATAATATAAGTACATATGTCAGTATCAAACATTAATCAAAACGACGCAGCAGCAATCAAAGCAGCTATTGAAACAGTTGCAGTTTATGACCGTAGTCATTGGGGACGTATAAAAGTATCTGGTGATGACCGTTTACGGTTTCTGCATAACCAAAGTACAAATGACTTTCAGTCTCTTAAACCCGGTCAAGGTTGTGATACCGTTTTTGTCACATCCACAGCTAGAACAATTGATTTAGCCACAGCGTATATCAAAGACGATGCTGTATTATTGATGGTATCACCTAACCGTCGTGAGTATTTAATACAGTGGTTAGATAAATATATATTCTTTGCTGATAAAGTTGAATTGAGTGATATTACAGAGGAAACTGCCGCTTTTAGTTTAATTGGCCCAAAAAGTCAGGCAATTCTTCAAGAGTTAGGTGTGACTCCTCTTGAAACTGAGAATAGTAATCAAGAATATAATATACATACAGTAGAAACTTTGATTGCAGTAGGTAGTGGTTTAGCTTTACCCGGATACACATTAATTTTTCCAGTTGTTCATAAAGACACAATATGGAATAAACTTGTAGAGATAGGCGCCGTTGCGATGAAAGAGACAGCATGGGAAACACTGCGAATTATGCAAGGTCGTCCAGTACCAGAAAAAGAACTAACCGAAGACTATAATCCTTTAGAAGTTGGGTTATGGCAAACTATTTCTTTTACTAAGGGTTGCTATATTGGACAAGAAACAATTGCCCGTTTAAACACGTACAAAGGTGTAAAAACATACTTGTGGGGAATAAAATTAAATAATTATGCAGACCCAGGAAGTCAAATCTATATAGAACAAGAGAAAGTAGGCGCCTTAACAAGTATTACAGAAACGACTGAAGGGTATTATGGACTAGGTTATATTCGCAGTAAAGCAGGTGGAGTAGGGACAAAAGTAAGAATAGCAGAAAACGAAGGTGAAATCATAGAAATACCATTCATATCACATCAATATCCGGAATCATAACATCAAAAATTGCGTTGTTGTAGAGACGTAACATATTACGTCTTTATAAGAATCATAAAGTAAACAGCTATTTTAAAAGCTGTAATGAATATTGCAATTTGGGTGATTTTTAATCAAAAATTCGCATTTTTGGACTGATTTATAAAACTTATATAGTCCGCAAGATAGATGACAAAAATTAGTTGATAGGAATAACATATGTAAGAATAGACATGTCTAAAACCACAAAGTTGAATAAAAACTGGAGGTGAGGTTTAGACGGTTCGGTGTTAGCCTTAACTGCGTTTGCTTACAGACTAACCGTATAGGTTAGTGTCACTCTGGTGTCTAGTTGAAGGGTGAAAGTTAGTCTACTAACTCTAATTAGCATCTGATTGAATTATCGTTTATAGGCTTTGAAAAGCTGAACCAACAAAACTTATGAAAATCGCACAAATTGCTCCCTTATGGGAAACGGTTCCTCCTCCAACCTATGGTGGAATAGAACTTGTAGTAAGTCGCGTATCTGACGAGTTAGTACGTAGAGGTCATGAAGTAACATTATTTGCCTCTGGGGACTCACAAACGTTAGCTAAGTTAGAAGGAGTTAGCCCACGTGCATTGCGTTTAGACCCAGATATTAAAGAACACATTATTTACGAAGTGTTGGCGCCGGGTCAAGTATATCAAAGAGCAGCAGACTTCGACATAATACACTCACACGTCGGGGTTTGGTCATTAGCATTAGCAAGCATGGTATCAACACCAACAGTTCATACGCTGCATGGAAGCTTCACAAAAGACAGTGCAAAAGTATTTGGCGAATATGGGTCACAATCATACATCAGCATAAGTAATGCACAGCGACAAGCAGATTTAAATTATGCAGGCACAGTATATAACGGAATAGTGGTTGAAGAATATCCGTTTGTAGAAAAGCCCCATGACCCACCATATTTAGCATTTTTGGGAAGATTCTCTCCAGAAAAGGGACCCCAACATGCAATAGCCATTGCCAAGAAAACGGGAATGAAGCTAAAAATGGCAGGGAAAGTGGACATAGTAGATAAAGAGTTCTACGAAGCAGAAGTAGAACCGTTTATAGACGGTAAGCAAATAGAGTTTTTGGGTGAAGTAAATCACGCGCAGAAATCAGAATTATTAGGTAATGCAGCAGCAACATTGTTTGCAATTACTTGGAGAGAGCCATTTGGCTTAGTCATGATAGAATCAATGGCTTGTGGAACACCAGTTATAGGGATGAACATGGGTTCAGTACCCGAGGTAGTAGCACATGGTGTTAGTGGAATGGTCTGCGACACATACGAAGAAATGGCTTCTGTAATGCCACAAGTGTTAGAACTTGACCGTCGGAAATGTCGTGAACACGTCCAAAACAACTTTAGTGTCACCCAAATGGTAGACGGATACGAAGCGATTTATGAAAAAATCGTCAGAGAGCGTACCGAAACCAGATGGTACATGCAAGCACTCAGAGCATCCTTAGAATCTATCACAGGACTAGGTTCAAGGCGCCTGTAAAACAGTGACTATCTTGTGGAACAGGCATCCCTGCCTGTTAGAAAATTTGGAATAAATACCAACCTCCTAAACTTCCTCGTTATATTCTCTCTCGCACAAACCAGTTAACATAAATCACACGAACAAAATAAGTAAATGCTTTTTTACATTACATAGTGTAAAAAGGCATTTTTTATTTATACCAGCACAGGTTCATCATTATAATTAACTACCAAATCATAACCATACACATCGTAAACATTATTTAATAAAGACTGTAAATCTAAAACAGGCTCGTTATCCCCCGCACGTAAGGGAAGAGAAAAACAAGGGATTACATCAGGTAAATTAAAAGCATATAAATCAGCATTGGGTCGGCTATTACCACGGCACACTAAAATTCTATATTGACTCTGAGTATTATTATCAACTATAGGCATTGGATTGCCTCTACGCAGTAAGTCTATTTCAACTAAGTTTGTGCGACTCGCTAAAACTTGCTCACGTTTCTCTTCATACATCTCTCGTCCTTTACCAACACGTTTATTACTAGGTGAAAGAATTTCAATAGTAGTAATTAATGTTTCCGTTCCAACTTCTCTAACTTCCAGATATCCTTCTTTTATAGCTATAGGCATAGGAATTTTGACTTTGATAGGTTGAGAAGTAGGTGTAGCTACAGCCAAATTAGCCATGCTAGATGAATTTGAATCTTGAATTTGACGGCTTTTAACAGTTACATCAGGAATACCCACAACCAAAGAGCTGTCATCTGTAGTTTCATACATCCTCACCTCGACAGCAACACGATATTTAGGACGTAGCTGAGGCGATAAAAACCTAGCAATTTCGCTAATCAAATAATGATGTATACCCGGAAACAGTTCCGGATGCTCTAAATAAGGATTCATTCCTGGAAAAGGTGAAGGCATATGAGGTACCCAAATTACCTGCTTATTATCTTAATCGTTTTATAAAGCATATGCTATTACTTCGAGGTGCCTTTATCCTCCCCTCAACGTCACTAACGCGACAAATGTTACATACTGACCTTGGCAGATTTTTACTGTTTGGCTATAAATACTGATGAATATGTATAAAAACGTAAAGATATATCGAGATGAACAAGTCTACAAAAATTGTAATAGGGGCATTGTTATTTGCCGCAATTCCCGCAGCAGTTGGTTTTCACGTGGGTTCTCAGGGTGCTAACGCAACCAAGTATCAAAATCAAGCAATCGTTCAAATGTCACAGGGTAACTACGAGCAAGCAGCAGTTGATTATACCAAAGCTATTATTCTTAAACCCAACGAAGCTCATCTTTACAGTAATCGCGGTGATATATATAAACAAATGGGTTATTTTCAGCTAGCTATTTTTGATTATAGTCAAGCCATTAAACTTAGTCCTATTCGCAAACACTACGAGCAAAGGGCAAAGCTTTGGGATGACTTACAAGAACAGGACAAAGCAAACGCTGATAGAAAAGTTTTGTAATCGGCGCCTGTGGTTGTAAATTGGTGGATGGTGGGTCACAGCATTAGTTTTACGCTTCGTTTTCAGGTTATCTTACTGTGACGCACCCTACGTTACATCCGTTACATCCGTTACATCCGTTGCCAGGGAACTATTTTGCAGTACAGATGTCTTGTGAGAAAGATTGCTACGGGCATTTGTATGTAATTTCTTCCGGATGTAGGAGGTTAATACAGAAAAATGGTGCTAGTAAATCCCACACACACATAAGATTGTTTCCGCATGAAGTTAAGATATTTCTTACTTGCGAGTGCGAGTGTAGTAATGCTATGCGCTCCTGTTAATGCTGCTCGTTTAGAGTCTTGGTATTTTGACCAAGCGCAAAACAAACTCAACATCACTACAGAATCTGGTGTTCGACCAAGAGCATTTTTAATCAATAATCCCACACGCTTAGTTATTGACCTTCCTAATACAGATTTAGAAGGAAATACGCTTCGTCAAACTTATGGTGCTGCGATTAAAGAAATTCGTGTTGGCAAGTTTGATGCTAACACAACTAGATTGGTTGTAGAACTGGCGCCGGGATACACGGTACAACCAGATAAGGTATTAATTCAAGGTGATACGTCATCGCACTGGATTGTCAATTTCTCTTCAATAGAACGTATTGCAAGTGGTGATTCACAGTCGGGTGAGGTTAAAACACCAGTCCAAGTAGGTGGTATTTCACCCTTTGCTGGAGTGGTACCTCTAGGTAATGAAATCACACAGCTAAGTTCACAAGTCCGTTCTTTGATGTCACGTTACCGTTCGCTTGACCCAGGATTATTTTTTATTGATTTAGAAACGGGGAATTATGTAGACTACAACGGTGAAAAAGCATTTTCAGCAGCGAGTACAATTAAGTTTCCGATATTAATTGCTTTATTCCAAGAAATTGATGCTGGTCGAGTTAAGTTAAACGAAACATTAACAATGCGTCGTGACTTAGTGACTGGTGGTTCTGGTACAATGCAATATCGGGCACCGGGAACTAGATTCAGCTTGCTAGAAACTGCGACTAAAATGATTACCATCAGCGATAACACCGCAACTAACATGATAATCGACCGTTTAGGGGGCAGAAACAAGTTAAATCCACGCTTCCGCACTTGGGGATTACAAAATACTGTAATTCGGAACTTACTTGGTGACTTCAAAGGAACTAATATAACTAGTGCTAAAGATTTAGTTAGATTATCTGCTTTAGTTGCTAATAACCAACTATTGAGTAACTCAAGTCGTGCAAGAGTATTAGACATCATGCGTCGCGTTGAAAACACCAGCTTACTAGCATCTGGACTAGGAAGAGGCGCCACAATAGCCCATAAAACAGGTACACTAGGAGTCATTCTCGGAGATGCAGGAATTATTCAAATGCCCAACGGTAAACGCTACCTAGCAGGTATCTTCGTCAGAAGACCTTTTGGTGACAGAAGAGGTAGAGAATTTATCTCTCAAGTATCCCGCACCGTATACAGTTTTCTCAGTCAACCCAGAGTTGCCCAAAAATAACCCTGGAATGGGCATCTAGAGTGGAATGGGCATCTAGAGTGGAATGGGCATCCTTGCCCGTTCTTAATAATCATTATCAGCAACACAAATTCCTTTACACTTAATACCATTTGTAGCAGTGCGCTTACAATGAGGGCATAATATTTTTTCTTGTTCGGTTTCTTGCTGTGTCTTCGTATCAGTGTTAGTCTGTGACTTATTCTGTGCAGTCTGGGATTCCATAGTTAAAATTCTTTACCAAAATTTCATAAATCATCAGAAAACGCCTAAATTAACCTGTTTTACAGGAATAAGCTCAAAAATATTAATAGCTTTTAACACCAACATTATAGTCGATGTATTTATAGATGTGAATATCTAGTTCTGTTATGCACAACTAGCAAATCTACACAGGTCTCATAATTATAGTATACAAAGGCAAATGTAACAATAACCAAAAACTTGTTTATATCAATATAAATAAACTGGCAATATCGAAACTTTTGAGTTAGGAACTAAGATATATCCGAGCTCTTGTTGATTTCTGCTTTTTGACCACTTATTTACTACAAAAGTTGTCGGTAAAGGTACAGGGTTAGGATTGGCTATTGCTCGTCAAATTATTATTGAAAAGCATGGGAGAAGGCGCCGAATTTTTAATTACGCTTTTAATCTACTCGCCATCTTGTGGGATGGGCGGGCAAGGATGCCCGCTCCACAAGACCCACAAGACTCACAAGACTCACAAAAAAATTTTGGCAGTCTTTTGTGAAGAAATGTAAACATTTGCATAATATTAGCTTGGAGCAAACTTACTTATTTGGTTGTTAAATTTTAATGCCAACATACTATGACAAAGCAATCATATAAAGCCATTAACAAAATTTATATTTCCTTAAAGATTATTTTTTTATGCTTTATGCTATTATCCTATTAATTTAAATAAAAGCTAATCATTGCCAAAAATAATTCATATTCAAAAAAGAATGTGAATTGGTAAAAGCATTTACATTTAAAAATGAAAAATAAATCTGTGAATACTTACAAACTTGTTTTACACAGCTTAGGTGGTGTGATATTATCTCTCAGCGCTTCTTACCCTGTGCTTGCAGAGATTACTCCCGATACAACACTTCCTGTCAACTCAACGGTTTCAACTCAGGGAAATATTAAGGTAATAGGAGGTGGAACGCAGAGAGAAAGTAATTTATTTCATAGCTTCAAAGACTTTTCATTTTCTACGCTTACTCCTGAAATAACAGGAAATACGGCATTTTTTAATAATGATGTTGGAGTTATAAACATTATTACTAGAGTTACAGGTGGGTTGCCTTCTAATATAGATGGCATTATCAAAGCGAACGGCGCCGCTAATTTATTTATATTAAACCCTGCGGGGATTCTTTTTGGACAAAATACTCGTTTAAATATCAATACCTTCGCCAAAATAAAGAGGGCCTTCTGTAGTAGAGTTATGTTGACTAGACTACAACTCAAACACGTACAGAAAGCCCATGCCAAATATATTAGCACTACTGGAATGCTTACAACGACATACGACAAGAACAACTTTGAGACGTTGGAGTCGAATCATACCAGCAATACTAGCCATGAGTGGAAGAATAACCATGCTGGGCATATCACGATGGTGTGGAAAGGGGGGCAGTTATCGAACAATACAACGTTTTTTTGCTTCATCACTACCTTGGGCAGTGTTGTTTTGGGTATTTTTTAAAGAACATATATTTTGTAGTAAGGAAACATATATATTAGCAGGGGATGAAGTAGTAGTTAGTAAAGCAGGAGAAAAAAGCTATGGAATTGATAGATTTTTCTCATCTTTGTACGAAAAACCTATACTTGGGTTATCTTTTTTTACATTGTCACTTGTAAGTGTTGAGAAAAGAAAAGCATTTCCTATTAGTGTTGAGCAAATAATAAAACCAAAAGAAGATAAAGTAAAAAAAGTAGCAGAAAAGCCTAAATCATCTAAAAATGAGTTGAATACAGAAACTATAAAAAAGAAAGGCGGGCGCCCAAAGGGTAGTAGGACAAAGGATAAGAAAGAAGTAAATTTAACTCCAGATTTCCTACGTATTCGTTGTATGGTTCAGGATTTGCTCAAGAAAATAAGTAAATTTTTACCATTGACTTACTTAGTACTAGATGGTTATTTTGGAAATAATAAAGCCGTAGTCATGGCTCGGCAGCTAGGTTTACACCTAATTTGTAA
>NZ_RSCL01000009.1:70468-119883 GCF_003991905.1 Dulcicalothrix desertica PCC 7102
CTTAGTACTAGATGGTTATTTTGGAAATAATAAAGCCGTAGTCATGGCTCGGCAGCTAGGTTTACACCTAATTTGTAAAATGCGTCATGACTCTGCTTTATATATACCTTACGAGAATCCAAACCCGACACGCAAGTCTCGTCGTAAGTATGGTGAGAAAATTAACTACTCATTTATACCAGAGCGTTTTCTCAAAAAAACTAATATTGAAGATGACATTCGTACAGATATTTACCAAGCAACGCTTCTACACAAGGAGTATTGTCAGGCATTAAATGTTGTCATCCTAGTACGAACAAATATTAAAACTTTAACACGAACTCATGCGGTGTTGTTTTCAACGGATTTAGAATTAAGTCATGAGAAGTTAATTGATTATTATAGTCTCAGATTTCAAATTGAGTTCAATTACCGAGATGCTAAACAATTTTGGGGGCTAGAAGATTTTATGAATGTTGGAAAAACTGCAGTTACAAACGCTGCTAATCTTGCGTTTTTCATGGTTAGTGTTTCACAAGTTTTGCTTGTTCATTTTCGGAAATTTAACCCGGATTTTAGTGTTACGGACTTGAAGGCAATGTTCCGAGGATATAAATATGTTGAGGAAACTATAAAACTCCTTCCCGAAAAACCAGACCCAGTTTTAATGGCAAATATTTTCCACAGAGTTACCAATTTAGGGCGCATACACCCTGCTAGTACATGCTCCACCAGTTCTTAAATTTGGCGAAGGTATTGTATTAACCAACCCGTTTTCTACTAACGGTTTAAACCCTGTAATGTTCGTGCTGCCATCTACAAAGAAGTTAATGTCACTACCAGTTGGGTCGGTGTCTTCCAGTAAAGATACAAAAACCGTCAGACCATTATCTGGTACTGGTTGACTTAAATTAAAGTTCCAGAAGAGTTGGGCGCCCTCTTGCAAAGTTGTTGGCTCTACCGAAAAGCTAATCTTAGGTATAAGAAAATTTGATGTCATACTTTGATACATAGTTATATAAAGATTTTGATTACAACAAATGAATTTAATCAGTTAAGAGTATTTTGGGATGAATAATTATCAAAATATACCAAAATTATTTAAAAAGTAAAACAGGTGCCGATACTTTATTAGTACTTTGTCGGCGCCTATTATTAAGTACATAAGTATTTAAGTATCTAGATATCTATAAGCCATGTTTATAGAGTGCATTTACAAGCTAGGAGTGCTTGTTTTCTGTAAAAATTCTCTAATTTAAGGTTGGTTAGTTAAGTCAAGTGCTGTTTTGCCATTATTATCTTTAATATTAACCTTGGCGCCGTATCGTATCAGTAGCTTGATTAATTTAATTCGTTCATCTGGAGAAACATCATGATGAGCGTATGAAGCGGCAATCATTAATGGAGTTTTTTGGAAATTATCGGCGATGTTAGGATTCGCTTTTTGTTCAAGCAGATATTCGATAACGGCTAAATTTTTAGAATCATATCGAGTAACAACTTCAAATAAAGCTGTACGTCCCGAACTATCGTGCGCGTTAATATCAGCACCTTTTTTAAGAAGTAGTTCGATAACTTGTTTATGTTCTTCAACGGAAGGTTTATTATTTGCTAATAGTCCAAAATCAGCACTAGCTTTAACGATTGGAGGAAAATCATTAAAATTATCAGTATAGTTAACGTTGGCGCCTTTGCTAATTAAAAATTTTACCATTGCCAAGTCACCCTGAAGTCTCGCTGTGTGTAAAACAGGGGAATTTAAACTAGCTCCTTTGCCAATAAGAAAATCAATTGCTTTCTGTTTCTGTTGTAATGTAGTTTGAAAATTATACACTACTTTACTTAATAAATTATGATTGGGATGCTTTGGATTGATAGAGGCGCCACGAGCGATTATTTTCTCCATTAAACTAGTATCAGCAATACTGGCAGCAAGCCCTAGAGGAGTATCATTATTACGGTTAACAACATTAATATTGGCGCCCGATTCAAGTAGTAACTCGGCTAATTGAACATATTGAGACTCTAAAGCTGTGAGTAAAGGAGTTTTGTGGGTAACTTGCTCAGAACCTTCGTTTTTAAACTTCACATAAGTGTTAACATTGGCGCCGTATTTCAATAAAAGCTCAACTACAGAAGTATTTCTCTTTTTTACAGCAATATCCGTAGCTAACTGCAAAGCTGCTTCCCCTTCACTATCCTTCACATTAACATCAATATTATGAAGCAGTAAATGTTCAATAATCTTTAAATTACTACCCAAAACGGCGCCGTGAATAAGTGTTCGCCCCGTAGATGTGCGGAATTGTAAATTAGACGAAGGTAACAATCTCTCAAAGTCGGAAAAGTTTCCTTTCTGAGCAGCATGGAACAGAAGTATATTAGGGTTATTAGTCTTGGGTAAAGTCCAAGTATTGGCATTATCAACCTTAATTTTATCCAAACCCCAATTCAAATCTAGATTCATCAACATTTCAAACCGAGTAGATGCCAACTCATTACCCGCTTTATCATACAAGTACACTGTTCCGGACTTATTACTGGCGCCTCCATCCCCTGGCATCGCTATAAACCTTGGTTCTATCCAAATTTCCAGCTTAAATCGACCATCAGGACTTGGAATTGTGCGATATAAACTAGGTTTCGATAGAAAAGCAAAAATTATAATAGGTGCAATGAAAATCACGAAACTAGCAAAAAACAGCTTTATTAAGCAAGAACGTAGTCTTTCCATCGTTTTGGTTGTAATATGAACCTCTAATTACAACTTCAAACGTTTACAGTTAAATTTATTACAACGAAAGCGAGTTGTATCAAAAATTCACTGAAAAAACATAATGTGAGGCGCCTATAAGCTAGTTGTTACTTGTTAACTCTATTTCAGCGGGAGCGCCAATGTTCTGCTGATTCACCATCTAGACAACCTGCTTTTTCCCAAATTTTGTAAGCTCTTAAACGAATTTGAGTGTCCGTTGGGCGGTTACTTATGAAAAATTCGCAGCAATTATTATTAAAGTTATATGGAGCTTGTGCAAAAAAATCTTGGCGCCCAAGGACTTCTGCTGTAAAACTAACACAATCTTGTTTTAATGGGCAATCTTGTCCAGGGCACATACTGATATCATAAGGCATATGTATTTTACCAATAGCTACTTGTATAAGTTTAGACTGTCTAATTCGTGATTAACATGAGTACAATCCCTGTGTTCCGCGCGGGTGGGCAATTAATAAAAGTTCGTTTTTTGATGCTGCTGTCTCTAGTCGCTCTAGTTGGAACTACTACAGCCGGAGTATATTTATTTAAAAATTTTGGGCTGACAAAAAGCGATGGTGGAGTTTTGAGACCTTTACCACAACGTATTGCTTTAGGGACAGCAATTTCCAGTCTTGGTATAGCTTTTGCTGGTGGGATGTGGTTATACGGCAAGCTGTATGTAGCAAGCATTGACTTTGATGAGCGCGCAGAGAAAGTTTATTTAAATACCGTTGAATTTTTTGGAACTAAACAACGTGTGATTAAATTCTCGGATATTCTTGGTGGTAACGAGCATGAAGGTAAGTTTGATTTGACTGATTTTAATCCTTCTTCTATATCTGTCAATGCACCTTGGAAGTCAGTTCATTTGAAAGGATGGAAGTTTCCATTGATTATTGACATTCAAGGTGAAATTCTAAATAAAGAACTATTTGAAAAGCTTTGAGCGGCGCCTACTTCCTGTATATAATAAAAAACTCTGGTAATGGAGAATACCAGAGTCGCAAGTGGATCATCTACCAAAAAACGAGCGCAGAGGCGCCAGTTTTTTTGCTGCATTTTATTTTACATGCTTAAGTACATATTTTCTACTTATTACAAACTAGTAATAACTCTTAGCAAGTTAGCAGTATCTAAAACATAAACATTATCAATCTTGTTATTTTGGTCGATTTCTTCCATTCTGGCTTGGGTAAAACAAAGAATCGGTTGAACGAAATTGACACGCTTCATCTCTCTTAACGCGCGCGCTTGTCCCTTAACTGCCTTTAATATATTTTTAC
The DNA here is from genome assembly GCF_003991905.1 of Dulcicalothrix desertica PCC 7102. Classification (GTDB taxonomy): domain Bacteria; phylum Cyanobacteriota; class Cyanobacteriia; order Cyanobacteriales; family Nostocaceae; genus Dulcicalothrix; species Dulcicalothrix desertica. The sequence goes on from NZ_RSCL01000009.1 coordinate 74,486, forward strand.
CATTACCAAATTCATAAACTTGCTTGCCATAACGAAGCTTCAACACGGCGCCATCATAAAACACGCTACCCTTATTACTCTTAGTATCAATTACGAAACACTCACCGTTCGGCGCCTGTAAAAATGCATCTGCATCACCGTACTCAAGTACTACATTGTACTCAATTTTCCATCCTTGAAGTTCCAAGGGTTTTAATAATTCAGCTACGTTCTCCTCCGCAACGGCGCCTTGATCTGCTTGTCTAGCACGTAGTAATAAATGTTGCCCTTTATTGAAATATACGTATGCTACACCCCAGCAACCAACCCAGGCTAATACTGCAATACCCGCTGGTAATCTTAGCAGTAGGAGAATAACAGGCGCCAGTCCTGTAATTACTGCGATACCAATCTTTTTATATGCATCCGTTCGTCTCTGTGTTGCTAGTTCTCTGATGTTTTCCCCGGCCTTTGACATATGGGCGCCTCATACGATTTTTTCCTTTATACATAGGTATCCAGCAAATAGCTAGTCAGTTGATATACATGGTTGGCGCCTAAGAGTATGGGATGTGGGTTTCAAACATTCCTAGGGGAATTCCTGTAGTAAAAATATTTCCCTTAATCCTTAAATGCAGTGAGAGCAAGCAATACACTTTCCTCAAATCACAAATAGCTTGAGGGAAGGTAGGAAGCTTATTCTATATTCATGCAGTGGGTAGCTCAAATGGTAGAGCGCGTAAAACATCCTTATTCGACTTTTTGCCCGTCAGGGACGACAGAATGAGGGTTATCGACTATTAATCGCGAGGTTGCGGGTTCGAGTCCCGTTCCACTGCCTTTAATAATTTTGGATTTTTTGTAAGAGCGAATGGCACCAGTGTGAGAGACAGGCGCCGATAAGTACTTAAGCAAAAATATTTATGCAAAGAGCTAGGGAATTATGATTTAGCTCAAACCCTTGCCGTTAATAGCTTTTACTCCATTCCGTTTGCGGGAGCAGATACATAATTAATTTTGCGTTACTACTTATTTAAGCGCGTTTGGTATATGGGTGCCGTCTCTATAAGCTGTTAGTTAATTACTTTTGTCATCATCCTCCTTGTCATCATTCTTGTCTTTATCCTTCTTCCTCAACCCCAGTATCAGTGGAGTAACCGCCGTAACTAATAGTGAAATTTCTGTTATATACCCGGCGGGTATCGGCGCCTGTGGGACTTGAGGAATTACAACATCAGATGTGGCTGGAGCGCTAATAGAGGTTCCAACCGTTATATTTTGCGAAATCATTAGATATAATAGAATTAAGTTCAAATAAAAGTCTTCATCACTGATTGGCGTCAGTGTTGGTAGATGCACAAGCTCGATGCCTAGCTAATTTGGGGCGTTGAGCTATTTTGTTTATGCCCGTTTGCTAGCTGGTTTCATAGTGTAGTTGGCGCCTGTTTACGTTATGATTCTCTGCAACCTGATACAGCTTTTTAAAAGCTTTTATGATTGCGATATTTCAGAAGATAGTCAAGCAACTACATTGCTCATATGTTTAGTATAGTATTTGCAAAGTAAATGTGTGGTGAATTTAGCAATACATTAGCTATTTCAATCATTTAAAAAGTACGGTATATCAATAAAAAGTTATCTAGGCTAATACTAATAAAGCCTCATAACTGCTAAAAATAGTGTCATTATTAATTTGTTAGATATTAATGGGTGTTTCTATGTACCGGAAATATTAAAAAGTGGTACTATAAGTAAAACTTATTGCTTATAGTACGTTTGTATACAAAGAGTTTTAATATTCTCACTTTTATATCATGTTTGTATACATATTTATCTGTATAACTCTTTCAGGATAAAGATTATATCAATTTTATAGACAAGTTATGTGTGTCAGATTAGTCATATAATCGTGATACAAAATAAACTAAGTTTATTTTTGAATTTTTGAACTCAGTTCAAAACAACCATGAATAAGTTTAAAATCCGAAAGTTACCTACAAAAATTATTTTACTTTGACTCGTTACTGAAACTTTGCAGTAACTAGACACATTCTACACCCAACAACTTACAAACCGATTAGACTGACTTCAAACTTCGGCTAATCGCTGTATTCTAGGGATACACCCCACTACAAGGAAAGCAAACTGTTTAGATTTAGGTTTAGACAGAAAACTACTGTTAAGTGTAAACGCCTTTACAAACCAAATTAGCCTGCAAACCGTAAGAAGTCAGGTTGCGCCACTAAACGCAATTTTGGCGCTACATCCAACAACAAACAGCGCCGTTATAGTATGATGGTTGCTGGAAATAGTCAACATACCGCATATTAGCAATATTTGAGGAGCTAAAAAAATTCCCGGAGAATAAAAGTTAGTGCTGAAACTTGTAGTAACTAATCAGGTATACTATCGTGATACGAAAATAAACTTAGTTGATTTCACGTGTGAAATTGAATTATAGTACTTAAATAAATAATATATACAAGTACGAATATTTGAACTGAGTTCAGAAATTTGGTAGTAAAGTTACCCTGTGAAAAATTTCACGGGGTTTAGATTTACAGAGAAGACCCGCGCGCACGATTGAAGGAACGCGCAACGGAAGGTGTCTATCATTAAATACTCAAGTCTTTATGTAAACACAGCAACGAGATTAAACTCTGTGAATCAATTCACTATCCGTATTATTGAAAAAGCAGTCTAAAATTTTACAATTTTATTACTGATTGAAGTGATCGGGAGCAGGCGCCTATACTCGCACGCACTACAGCAGTTTATCCTTAAATACTTTTAATTTCTCGTGTGAAATCAAACAGGTATGGCGCCTGTACCAAAATAAAGCTAGTTATCAAAGGAGAGCATTGTGTTTGAGCGCTCTTTTCGCGTGCGAGAGCAAGTCAGTAATAAGAAAAAAACGTATTTAAGTACCTATGTATTTATATAGATAGGTGTTTTTATCAGGTTTTTAAGTAGGTGTAAGCAAGGTTATCGTGAAAAGCGATAACTTTCTGTAACAGTGGCGCCTTCAAGAGAGTGTTAAGGGAATACCCAAACAATGGATACGGAGATTCCCGTATTTATAAAAAAGCTTTTAATCAGTCGGCACATTTATAGAATGTAATTTCGGAAATTAGTAATTCTATTGCTTTCGTCGCGCGCAGTTGACCAAACTATTCCGTTTCTTTTTACCTGTTAAAGTAATTACTATACTGATGCTGATTAAACTTAAAATAGTTGTTGGTTCAGGTACAGAAATCTGTTTACTGGTAATAAAATCGACTTGTACATCTTCATCTACAACTTGTAGCACGCTTTCTTGATTAAATTGTTGAACGTAAGCTTTGACAATTTCATTGATAGACAATTCCGAATCTAGAGTATCTTCTAAAAGTAAAGCGACTACTTTACTTGGTTCCCTGACAATCGTACCCGCACTGTTTTGAAACTGTCCAAATGTATCGAAAACTGTTAACCCATCTGGAAAGCGAGGTGTAATGACATTGTTAATAAATTCTTGGAATTGCTCATTAGATACCTCTCCACCATTTTTGAGGTTACGCCCAAAGAATAAATCTACCCTAATAAACTTCGGTTGAGTAGAATTATTAAATAAATCTGGCTCTAAACCAAAACTCACTTTAATGTCTTCATTGACAGCTTGCAACACGCTTTCTTGATTAAAGCTTTTAACATAATCTCTGACGATTTGATTAATAGAAGATTCATTTGCTACCGTATCTTCTAAAAGAAGTGTAACAGTTTTAGTATTTTCCCTCACAATCATACCCGCGCTGTTGCGGAACTGCCCAAATGCATCAAAAATAGTTAATCCTGCTGGGAAACGTGGAGTAATGGCATTGTTTACAAACTGTTGAAACTGTTCAGTAGAAACTTCTCCACCTCCAGGTATATTGCGTCCGAAGAATAAATCTACTTCAATAAACTTGGATTGAGAAGAATTATTAAATAAATCAGTATCTAACCCAAAGCTGACTTTTAAATCATCTTTATTAATAACCCGCAAAACTGATTCTTGGTTAAATGCTTGAATATAGTTTGTCGCAATATCGTTGATAGAAGTTTGATTTTGTAAACTGTCTTCAACAAATAGGGTGACATTTTTAGACCTTTCTCGAACCAAATTTCCTGTACTGCTTAAAAATTGTCCTGATGCATCAAAAACTGTTAAACCTGCTGGAAAACGCGGAGTAATTACATTGTTTACAAATGCTTGAAATTGCTCGCTACTTACCTCTCCACCCCCAGGTATATTGCGTCCGAAGAATAAATCCTCTTGAACTAATTGCGAAGTAAATGTTGCAGCTTCTGTTCGTGGAATGTTAAACATTGTACTGACAGAAACTATGGCGCCTGTAGTCACAATATGAGGTATTTTAGTAAAAATGTTCTGAAGCACAGTATTAACCATGAGTCCAAACTCCAAGAAATCCGTGTCATTTATATATGGATGGAGGAAGAGTCAAATTATGCATTCTAAGTGGTTGTTGTGCCATTTTGAGAAAGTTCACCCTTTGCTGCCATTGCTAATAGTATTTATGAACTCACCAGAATACGACACAGAAGCGTTTATAACTATCTAGATACTGGTGCCTATCCAGATAGAACAGCTTGGTTATAGGAAGGGCACCTGGTCAAGATATTTGTTATGAGGAAGGCTTCCGCTTCGTGGTTGTGGTGGGTGGCGCCTGTTTTTTTGTTAATGTAATCAAAAATACCAATAATTTCGTAGTTAGCAAACTTTTATAGTAATTCGAGGCGCCTCAAATCCTGTATGGTTCTCAGAATTTAATAATTACAATGTAATAACAATATTTCCTTTTTTATGTCCTAAATCAACATACTGATGAGAAGTGCGGATTTGTTCAAGCGGGTAAGTTTTGTCGATTACTGGTTTTAAATGTTTATTTTCAATTAACCAGCCAAGAAATTTGAGGTCATCGGAATTTACTTCAGCAACTCCAGCAATAAGTTTAAGCTTACGTTTTTTGGCTATCCACATTCCTTGAATTAATACGAATGATAATTACTGCTCCCAGAATTAATACCCCATTGGTGCGTGTTAATTGAGCTATGGTTTCAACTTTGGTTTTGTTTACTGTTTCATAAACTACATCAAAATCTTTATTCAGTGTTGACAAGTCAGTTGTATTATAATCAATAACGTGGTCGGCGCCTAAATTTTTTAGCATTTGAATATTACTTTGACTGCATATTGCCGTTACTTCGGCGCCGTAATATTTAGCCAATTGAACCGCAGACGTTCCCACAGAACCCGACGCTCCGTAAATTAACACTTTTTGACCTTTTGTAATATTAGCTTTTTTGAGAAAATGTAAGGCAGTATGACCACCAAAAACTAGGGCAGCAGCTTCTTCAAAATTTATATTACTAGGTTTGAAGAAGAGTGGAATAGTTTCTGTAACTAGTACAAATTCAGCATAAGTTCCCATTGTTAAATCGTTTAATCCAAAAACTTGATCACCAACTTTAAATTTTGTGACTTCATTACCAATTTGTTCGACTATACCCGAAATAACTGTTCCAAGAACTTTTTTCTTTGGATGAAAAAGTCCAAAAGCTAATCTAATTAAAAATGGGTCTGCCTTACGCAAACGAACATCAGCGGAATTAACCGTAGTCGCCATCATTTTAATCAAAATCTGATTTCCTTTGGGTTCTGGCTTAGGAATATCGCTAAGTTTCAAAACTTCAGAATCACCATATTGGTTGTAGGTTATTGCTTTCATAACAGATTTTTATTTATATTAACATTATTAACAATAATTTGTTTAGTTTGAGTATTGCAGTAAGTCTTTTGTGTCTGAAGTCAATACTCTTTAATTTAATAGTAGTTACTTTTTCAAGTTATAGCAAATTATGATTAGCTAGTTACGGATGCGCGTTCAAAAGGAGACGATTTAAGCGGCGCCTGCTTTCATTCAATTTGTAAACGTTTGTGCTATTAAAATCAAGATAAATAGTGTAAGTATGCGAATACTATGCACTTTATCGATTCAGCGCTTCGTAATTAAAAAAATATAAATATAGAACAGGCACCGAGCAATTAAAAAAATTCTCAAGAATTGTCGAATCAGACAAGGAGGAAAATTCTTGCTCTTTGCAAGCGCCGCTGGTTCTAGGTATAGGTTTTTCGCATACGCTTTATAAGTGCTAGGCGCCAACAAATGTACTGAAGCAAAGATTCAAAATCTAAATGCAAGTTCTAAAATATTAAGAATTATTACTAATTCGATACAAGTCTAAATACAAGTTAAGATTATTTGATTAAAACGGGGTTAGCAGCAATAAAGACCTTGAATATAAAACTCTTTGACACTTCTATGGTTTTTTAACTGTGGAAGTGCCAACCACTTTTAAATTCCGGACTTCTGTAAAATGACTTTACGCTATTTAAAAAAATCTATCAAAATCAAAAATCATTGTACTGGTAGATTTAAAGAGCTACTGGAAAAATGTTTTGTACATGTAATTGCGGAACCAGAGTGCCCAGAATGGGTATTCGTAGGGGCAATATTTTACCCAGACTCGGTAGAAAACGAACTTCAAAGCTACAAAGCATTAATTGAGAAATTAAGCAATGAGCTAGATATCTGGCTCGTGCCCGTAAGAGCCAAGGATGTTATTGAAAGTAAAAAGTGTCTAGCTTTGGCTACCGATAGTCTTGAGGAAAAAATTATTTATCTTGAGCTTCAAAGAGTCATATCCTAAGATTTATTTGTGGATGTAGGAAATCCCGTATCCACAACAAAATAGTATATTTGTTTTGATATACACCTTAAATTAAGGCGCCTTGCATCAATATCTATCTTTATCGTTTACGTTGGATAATTACACGGGAATTCCAGTACCCATAAAAGGCTTTTATAAATCGGTGCCTAAGAGTAATTATTTCGTAAAGAGTGAATAGTAAATTAGGCACCCTCAAAATACATAACTCTCAGGCGCCCATCACCATTGACGTTCCTAAGCAGCGATTTCGTCTTGATTTTCCTGTTCAGAAATTGCTATTAACTTGATATGCTTTCTACCTATATTGAGGGAAAATTCATCCCCTGGCTTTAAGCCTAACTGTTTTGTATAAGTAGAACCTATTAGCAAGGCGCCGTTAGACTGGACTGCAATTCGGTAGCTAGCACTACGTCCGCGACTACTCTTGTCCGATGGGGTATCGAATGATATCTCTTCTGCATCAAGTAGAGCATTGAGAAATTTCATCATGTTAACTCGCTCTACGCCATCTTTGGTAACGGTATAGTAACCGCACGCTTTAGCTTTTTCTTCTTTACTGCTGTTGGGCATTTCTTTAACTTTATCAGTTAATGCCTTACCTTCTAAAGCCTCAATTTTTTTAGCTTTTTTAGAGAAAGTCGCCTCTTCAACTTTGGGTTTAGCTGCTTTTACTTCCTTGGCTGGCGCCTCACCTTGAGATGGTTCGCTTGTGAGTGTTTTTTTCGATGATGCCTTGGGTTCAGGGGACTTAGTTATTTTCTTTTTCGCCATGTTGACTAAGGAAAATTACGAAATTAATTTACATTTTGTGGAATTACTTTATTGTATAGAGGATATTTACTTTATGGCAATAATTATTCACTCGCTCGTGGCGCCTGTCTTTTGTTGGTGTAATCATAAATACCAATAATTTCGTAATTAGCAAACTTTTATAGTAATTCGGGCACCACAATGCTATATAGTATAAAGTAACTATAGAAATGCTTGATTCTGGTTGTTAATTGGCGCCAGTTATGAAACATTCTTTCTTCTTTGTATGTTTTTATCGCCCTCCAGGCAAACTACGCCCTTCAGGTTTTTTAGTAGGTATATACTAACGCAACTTCTAGCAGTAAAGGATTCGATACATGAACTTGATTCGTCGAATTGTCTCCAACATCCAGACTACAGACACTGAGCAGAGCGAACAGTTTTATACCCAAGTCTTGGGCTTAGTTAAGGCTATGGATTTAGGCTGGATTCAAACATATGTTGCACCATCCGAACCAACAACACAAATCAGCGTGCTTACAAGCGACCCATCGGGTATGCACCCGAATCTATCGGTTGAAGTAGCAGATGTTGATAGTGTTTATGAGGAAGCTATAAGGCAAGGCTATGCGGTTGTTTATCCGCTTACCGATGAACCGTGGGGTGTTCGTCGCTTTTTCGTCCGTGAACCAAACGGCACTATTATCAATATTGTGAGCCATCGAGAAGAGTAAACATCTGTAAAATTATGTGCAACATACCCGAACAAATTTGAACACTAGCGTTTCAGAACGTGAGTACTATTAATTATCCATGACTACAATAGTGTTGAGTACGATACACAAAACCGGGGCAAAAACTTTGCTTTTATCACGTCTCGTAATTGACGTTTTTCAAAGCAAGATAAACTAATATCTACTTTACGCACGCTCTTGGTAGCATCTGCAACACCATTCCACTCTACTGTGAGATTTTAAATGTGATTGCGTGCTTGGGTTGGTAGTGGTCAACAAAACAATCGTGGCAAATTGGAGCTTGCTTTAGAGGCGCCGACCAGATGATGTATCAAATAGCTAAAAGTGGCGCCTAACTTCGAGTTTCTTTTTCTTGCTCTTTGTTTCGAGACTTGATTAACGATTACTATATAGCAAACGATTCAATATAGGCTGTCCGTTAGGATGATATATTTCTAAACGAATAATATTTGGCTGTTTTGGTCGGTAAGAAACTTTATAACTATATCCATCCTTTTTCCAGGTGTAGACTTGACGGTTTTTATCGCCAGATTTTGTTACATCTGTACTAAAAATCGACTGGTTAGTTTGAAGATGAATGCGCTGAAAATTATATTCCCCTTCATTAAATCTAAGTTGAACTGCCCATGTATTATCTCTATAATAACCACTAGGATAATCAAAATTTTGTATAGCAGCGACTGCAGGTGTAGCAAATCCTATAATTGTAACTAATGCAATACTTTCAAGTTTCATAAAATTTTTTTGTACAGGTGACTATCATTACCTACAGGTTGATTAGTTGAATTTCGTAAAATATGCATGAAACTCGTTCTTCAAGTTTTCGGCACCTGCATTAGGTACTGGTGTATTGTCAAGCCGAGAATGGGAAATATTAAAATGTGGGCGCCTGCATAAGTTGATTTTTAGTAGTAATTCAGGGCACCGTAATCCTATATAGTTACAAATTAACTATGTAGATAGCTTTATCTCGAACTGGCGCCTTTCTTTTTCTTTCTCTTTTTCTTGCTAGAAGCATTAGGAAAGGGGTAGAGTTCCGGCGCCGAGTACTTTAACATTGCGTCAAAGGGGCTTAATTCGTAACCATCGGTACAGTAAATTTCTTCCCACGTTTTCAATCCTAAGCCGACTTGGGCATCATCCCAGTTACCCATAAGCAAAGTATCTACTTTACGCGCGCTGAAGGCTTTTTTAATTATTGAAGCTGACTCAACCGCTTTTAATTTAATAAGTTCTTCAACTAAAATAGCATTAAACTCTTTTTCATTAACTTTATATAATTCTAACTTTCGTGTTAATATGCTAACACATATTTTTCGTAATTTAGGATAATTTACAGCAATATAAAAGAAGCACGAAGTTGCAGCAAAGCGCTGGTAATCTTCACGCGAATCATCATTAATATATTCTGTAAGTGCAGGAATAGCTGGCTCCCCAATTAAACCGAAACTTTTGGGCAAATCAAAATTAGTCCAGTCATCTTCAATATCATGAAATAACGTAATTAAGGGTTCAATTGCTTCCTTTGCACGCAGTTGACCAAGCGCACGCCATGCATGAACAGGCGCCCATACCTCAAGGCTATCGAAGTGAGTTTCATATAAATTTTTATCCGTTGCTAAACGTATTAGGTCTGGGATATGTTCTTTACCAAAACCAAATTCTTCGATGTAGTTAGGTAATTCTTTGAGCTTACTACAGTCAGCATAAGTAAGTAATTTATCTACGGGAGGTTTATAAGTTTCGGAAACCATAGGTTTTTGACGGTGGTGCATTATTACTATTATCACGGAGTGGCGCCGACTACAAATAAATAACGGTTCACCAAACATTGCCAAAAAACTTGAAATGAAGAGACATTAGAATTACTTTTATAGTACTATTTTACTGTATATTAATATATTTTTAGGTACATTTATATGCACAAATATTTAAAGCGGCTCTTCCGTTCTTAGCCTGAAATTTTTCGCTCTCCTGTATGGAAACAAGTTTAAAATCCACACAAAGGTAGATTTTTTAAAACTTACTAAGGTATAAAATATTACAAATTTAAACAAAAGGCGAAATAGTTACGACTTTGGACAGTAACGAAGTAGACGGCGCTTTCATGCGCGAACCGACACACACGAGCAGTATTGAGATAGAGGATGTCATCTTACTTAATAGATGTTGGTAACTTTATTGACTTAGACTAGTAAGTACTTAGGTAGTATTTGATGCGACATTTTGAAGTGCGGAATGTGGGATTTAACGATATTTAAGGCGGAGAAGGTTGATTTTCATTCTTGTCTGGAAGAATACTGGGTATTGCCATAAAAATTAACATTTATAAAGTACTTTTTTGAGATTTAATTTTCTTCCTCTTCGTTAATAAAATTCCCAATCCAAAAGTCAGGCTAGTTCCCAAAATAGTAGCTGGTTCCGAAACAGAGACTCTGGCTACTACAGGATACAAAAATTGGCGACCAGCATAATCATCATTAATCAAAGGAGTCAGATTACTCAGAGGATTGCCTTCGCTTATACCTAGTCCACGAGATTCCATAAGGATATTTACACCGATTGTGCTAATTCCTGGGTCTGTGTCAGGAACAGTGAACAACGAAAAAGGTGAGTTAGCTGGATTGAGCGGATCAATTAATTGAGCGATGGGATTGGTCAATGTAGCTAATGCGGTTGCACTACTTGTGCCATCATAGTTGTCATCAATGAATCCACCAGGATTAATATCTCCTTCAACATCTCCCAAGCCGAGCGCATGACCTATCTCATGGGTTAGCAACCGTCGGAAAATATCAAGTGAGTATACTGTTTCTGGATTGTTATTCAATGTGATATCCGCCCCCGATATAGCGCGCGAGCCTGTATAGTTAGCTGTTTTGGAAGTGAGAGTTACCGTATCAAAAATGTCATTGAAAAAAGTTTCGCCTCGCGCTCCGCTATCTCCAGGATTCCAAAAAAATGCATCTTGTGACGCTAACAAGTCAATTTCGGCGCCGTTTGAATTTACGCCACCATTACCCGTACCTAAAACAGGTGTTCCTAAATCAGGAAAAAATGTTAAATCAGTACCCAGCTTAGAAACAGGGTCAACCACCGTCCAGGCGTTGAAAGCGGTTTCAATCGAATTTTGAAAATTAGAAATACTAGGAATTACATCCCAAGTAAACAAGTCTCGGAATGCTTCATAAGAACCACCTTGTAGCGAATATCGAAGCCCACCATCCAAAGACCGCTCATTCCCATTGATAATTCTTGGCGCCGCATCCCACCTAGAGCCGCCTTCAAGTGTATTACCAACTCGGTTGAAAATTACAAAGGCTTCGGAGTTTAGCGGATTAGCAGTTTCAATCGTTGTATAGCTTATAATCGTACCTAATATTGCTGCTGCTAGTTTTTGTATATTAAACATGCTAATAAATTTAAAACTTAGTGAATTTGATTTTAATTAATTAGTTGAGATTATGATAATATCTTCTAATCAAAAAGATTAAATTATGTATATTTAATCAGCGATACGTGAATAAAAAAGTTTTGTGTTTAACCTTTTGAGCTTACTTTAACTAGGTAACTATTTGAACTATTTTTCGTAGTTGATTAAGTATTATGTTTAAAATTAATAAATTTTACAATAAAGTTTTTACAAATTTTATATAAATTTTAGATAAAGTCTAAGTTCGGCGCCTCGTAATGATTATTTGCACTCACCAAAATTGTAGCTATTTTTAAAAGCTTTAGTACAGGAGGTTGTAAATTCCACAAACTATATGCTTTTACTATGGGTTCGTATTACTATCACGCTATGGAGCGCTTATTACAAAGGCGCCACTCCAGAACCGCTTGCCTTCAGAGTATATGTTTAAGTATCTAAGTACGTAAATATTTGAATATTTAAACTTACAAAACGCTTGCAATTAAGCATTCCGCTTCATATTGTGTCTTGAACATATTTTCTGAAGGGCGCCGACTGGTTGTATAAATAAAACAATTAAGTATTATGATATTTTACCTATATACTTTTATATACAATAGTACAAAAAAAGTATATTGTTATGATGCTGATTTGAGTAATGCTACAAACTCAACTCTAGAAAAATTTAAAACGGCTAAAAATTGGCAGAAAGCCAAGTATGACTCAGAATCACGGAAATGGTTGGGTTTGCCAGATGAAAATGTATCAGCTAGCTAGAAGCGGCGCCTGCATAAGTTGATTTTTACGCGCGTGAATTACTTGAGAAGGTCTCAAATCATCGTTATGAGAGTCTGTAACAATAGAAAAAATAGGAGTTGTTGTTTTAAATTGGCGCCAAAAACGATTAATTGTACTGTTAAAGTTTGAACAAAGAATTCCACTTTGCTATGGAGAAGTTAACAAATGATTAATAGTCAGCACTTTCTATTTGATATCTCAATTTCAGTGTTAGCAATAGCAATAATTGTCCACACAGTAGATGAAGCCTGGTTTGGTGCAGAGCAAAAAGCCTTATCAGACTGGCGAACGTTCATTTTTAATCGCGCGCTTTTCTTAGATAATTTGCCTATTTTTATATCTGTAATTGGCGCCGCTTTGGCTGGTTGGCAATGGGGGATTGTAGGAGGAATTTTACCAGCAATTGGAGTGACTCATACCTTACTAGATCACTTAGGATTGAGTTGGAAAACCCAAAAACTTCGACCTGGCAGTTGGACGGGACTATTACTGTTATTGCCCCTTAGTCTTGGATTCTATGCTTTGAGCTATACTGATCGCATTCTGACATTCCACGAACTTCTTATTAGTAGTGCGATTGGATTAGCGATATCAATTTGGCTACTTTGGATGACTAAGCAAGAATTAGTTAAACATCCTTAAATAAATTTTTAACACCCCGAATTACAACGACATTTTTTAAACTAGTCAATGAAAATCTTAGAGACTAAGCGACTCCTTCTTAGATACCTGGTGCCATCGGATATCAATAGCTTATGGGCACTGTATCGCGATCCCGAAGTAAGTCAATATATCCCGGACGCTCCTCGGACATACTCAGAAGCCAAGGAAGAACTCGAATGGTTTCAGAATGGACATCCCAAGCACCCTCAGTTAGGACTCTGGGCAACCATTTACAAAGAAAGTGGTAAGCTCATTGGTCGGTGTGGCTTGCTTCCTTGGACGATTGATGGGCAACCAGAAATTGAGGTGGCGTATTTGATTGCTAAAGCTTATTGGGGTCAAGGGTTGGGAACCGAGGCGGCGAGAGCTATCCTTGATTATGGCTTCGACAAGTTGCACTTACCCCGCTTGATCTGCTTGATTGATCAAGACAATCTGGCTTCCGCGACTGTTGCCAAACATATCGGTATGGCATTTGAAAAAGAATGGAAGCATGATTTGGGAGCTTTTTTATTGTATTCAAGAAGTAAGGAGCCTAATCCGGGGCATTGATTAAACGAATGCAAAACTTTGTCGAACTTGTCGCAGCCGAGAGTCTGACCGTCGCGCGCAAGCCCGTCGAGTTCCAGCACGAAGGCATTGCTAAAAAACGTAACCAACTAGCTATAAATAAATGATGCTCATTATACGGCGCCTATTAATAAGTATTTAGATATTTAGGTATCGCGCGTATTTATAAGATTGGCGCCTTTAATACTGTTAAGCAGCGATTTCGTCTTTGATGAAAATATATTATTACTATTATCACGAAGTGGCGCCGATTTAAAAATCTTAATCAATAGAGTTAAGATAACGGTATTGTAATTTACCATTAGTTAAAACAATAGTCGATGCTCTAAAAAAGGCGCCTGTCATAGAGTGCCAGCAATTGTATATTTATTTTTAGCTAGTTATTTAGTTAAATAAAAAGAAGGTTTGTATGGATAAATTTCCTTGCCCATGTTGTGGCAATCTAACCCTAGAAGAAAATCGTACTGGTTCATTTGAGATTTGCCCAGTCTGTTTTTGGGAAAACGACAACATTCAATTTGAAAACCCAGATTATGAAGGAGGAGCAAATATTGTTAGCTTAAATCAAGCACGCCAGAACTACAAAGAATTTGGCGCTAATGACACAAGGGATATTGTTTATGTTCGACCGACTTATAGTAGCGAGATTCTCTCAACTGAAGAAGGGCGCCTCTAACCTCTAAATACTTAAATACTTGGATACTTGTAAATATTGGTATTGGCACCAACGGAGTATGGTAAAATAGTCAATAAAATGAAAATAAATAGTTAAACCCAAAAAGAATATTTATCGCGGACATGTAATTAAAAAAATTGGTAGTGGTAAAAAAGTAGTATTTATAGCAGTTATTAACGGAAAAGAATGGGCTACCATGATTGAATCTGATTTGAAAAAAAAGATAGATGAAGAAATAGAGCCATAGCAATTGAGTTATCAGATGGCGCCGTTCCTGACCTTTAGGTAGAAGCAAATCGATTTAACATGCCACTCGGAAGTAGCTGGCGAGTTCACTGTTTATGCCAAAGTACATGGTTTTGAGATAACTTTAGAAATGCATGTGAGCCAAGGCGCCATCTGGTTGGTGTAGTCTTAGTAGTTTAGTATTAGTGAGTGGCGCCAGTTTCTGCATTGTTGTTATGGGCGCCTGATGGACAAGGACAACCAAGAACGACGTTTTAGCATCAGGACTTTAAGACTAGGGTGTTTACTTTGCGGGAAATGGGCGCCCACTCATTTCATACAGTTTTTGTGTCGAAAATAAAAGCTCTATAATTTTTATTTGATAAGCTTTTAGCGCTAGTATCATAAAACATGTATTATGCATGAGTGAAAATTGCCCAAAAACCATCAAAGTTAACAGCCTACTTTAAAGCTGATAAACGGCGCCTGTTCATAAGTACCGTCATGGTTTAAGTATCGCACGTATTTATAAGACTGGCGCCATTAATACTATTAAGCAGCGATTTCCAGAAGATTTTCTTCTTCGGAAATAGCTGTCAACTTGATGTTCGTTCTACCTATCTTGAGGGAAAATTCATCCCCTGGCTTCAAACCTAACTGTTTTGTGTAAGTAGAACCTCGACGCAAGGCGCCGTTAGACTGCACCGCAATTCGGTAGCTAGCACTACGTCCGCGACTACTCTCGTTTGAACGACTATCAAATGATATCTCTTCATAGTCAAGTAGAGCATTGAGGAATTTCATCATGTTAACTCGCTCGGCGCCGTTTTTATCAACGCTATAGTAGCCGCACGCTTTAGCTTTCTGTTCTTTGCTACTATTCGCCATTTCTTTGACTTTATCAGTTAATGCCTTACCTTCTAGAGCCTCAATTTTTTTAGCTTCTTTAGCTGGCTCCTCCTTAACTTCGGGCTTAATTGGTTTTACTTTTTGGGCAGGCGCCTCACTTTCAGGGGGTTTACTTTGTTTAGTTTCTTTAGCTGATGCCTTGGGTTCAGAGGACTTCGTTATTTTCTTTCTTGCCATATTGACACGGTTCGGTTGCGTAATTTTTTAGACTTTGATGGAATTAATTTATTGTATAAAGAATATTTACTCTATGGCAATAATTATTTACTTTGAGTGGCGCCTGTTTTTTGCTAATCTAATCAGGAACACCAATAATTTCGTAGTTGGCATTTTTATAGGAATTCGCGGCGCCATTTAGCTTCGATAGCTTAACCGCATAATATTTTAGCGCTACGGTAAACAGAGATACATGTACATACATTAGTTTATAGGCACCAATTTTTGTACCGTTGAAAGAAGGCGCCTCATGGTTCATATTTCTTTACAATACTAACTTTTTTACACTTTGCTCTCAAACAAATGAGCTAACTTTAACTGTGATTAAAGGCGCCAATACCAACACCAACAACCCAATAGGTAAGAAACCACCGTGTAGTACATCGTAATCTGATAATATTCTTTGCCAAGAGTATTTAAAAACAAGGCGCCCTAAAACAATCTCAAATGTTACAGTAAGACTCAGCCACAGTAGACCAACACCAAGTAACTGATAAATATTAGCTGCATGAAGCCAGCGTACAAACAGTGCAGCGATAAACAGTATTATAACGGCGCCTGTAAATACTGAAACTTGCCGTGCTGTAAAGTCACCGACTAGTGGCGCCAAAAATAATGTTCGTGCGGCGCCGTGTAATGTTTCTGCGAGTATAATAAAAAACCAGATAATAAGCGCTTTTAAGTAAATCATTAACGAATTCCCAATACTTTAACGCGCGTGAGTGGCACCTATCTTTTCTTTTTCTTAGTCACTAATGACCTAGAAATTGCAAATCCCTCAAAGCACGAGCTAAAGAGGGAATTTTGGTATTGGGTCTTTTGACTGCTAGGTTAAATTATTTGCTTTCTCAACTGCTTGCTTTAACTCTTCAAAGGTAATGCTACCGTCTTCGCCCAAACCGTACCGTGCTAGTAACTCCTGGGGGCTACTGGTATTTGTTTCTGATGAGATGATTGCACTTAAGCCAGGACTTAAAAAAAGCTCATTAATGGACACTTTGCCGTCTTGATCGCGATCTAAGTTATTAAAAAGAGATTGAAGCTCTTGCTCGTTTGCCATAACTTTCTATCTGAATTTTTCAATTAAATATCTTATTAATATCTCATTAATATCTCAAAATTAAATAAACTTATATCCTTAGACGTAGAAACGGGTATCGCTGGGGCTATTAGGCTAGACCGTGCCCTTTAGGGAATTTAGGTTACGCGCTCGGTTTGGATAAAAAAGCTGAATCCTTTACGTAGTAAGTTTTTTAATGCCTCACAACCATCAAAGAAAATTTGGGGCGCTAGGATACTTACATAGTAAGCGTGGTGAGTAGCTCCAAGCCTGTGATGGACAGGTGTAGTTGGCCAAAGCTAAATAATAAAGGGCTTTTTTATGGATAAATTTCTTTGTCCGTGTTGTGAAAATCTAACTCTAGAAGAAGATCGTATTGGTTCATTTGAAATTTGCCCAGTCTGTTTTTGGGAAAACGATAACATTCAATTTGACGACCCAGATTATGAAGGAGGAGCAAACAAAGTTAGCTTGAATCAAGCACGTCAGAATTACAAAAAATTTGGCGCCCACAACAGGAATGCCACCAGCAACTCCACATAAGGCGCCTCCTCCCATCATCAATGTCAATTCTTCTCTGGCTTGGTCACGGCAGTATGTTGTCATAATATCCCCTGTATAGTTTTTAACTGAGAATGATTATTCTATACAGTTAGGATACCCAGGTCTAGAACGAAACTAACGGAGCGGCGCCTGCATAAATTGATTTTTACGCGCGTGAATTATTTAATCCGTGTCTCAAATCATCTTTATGAGAGTTTGTCATGCTAGAAAAAGCAGTATCCAATCATGATTCCTATGGTCAACTCGATCAAAAGCCGAAAGAGCTAATTATTATCCGTCCCGATGCAGAAACGCTCAACAGCCAAAGTTTGCCTGGTTTTGTTGGTATTTGTTCAAGTACAACAGGCGCTCTTAGTATTGCAATGTATTTAGCTATTATTCCTCCAGGTGGAATTGCCGAACCACATTACCACCCGGAGCATGAAACAGCTATTTACCTGTTAAAGGGTCGAGTCGAAATCCGTTATGGGGAAGGACTCAAGCAATGCCAAGTGTGTGAAGCTGGAGATTTTATTTTTACTCCCCCCGGTGTTCCCCATCAACCTCGGAATTTGAGTGCAACAGAACCTGTTTATGTATTAGCTGCACGTAACGACCCAGACCAAAAGGAGAAAGTTGTACCCTATGACCCAACGTTAATATAAGATTTTTCCTCTCCAGAGCGCAATTTTTTAGTTTTAAGTGAAAAAATTTCACTCTTCCCAACCTAGAAATACCTGAAGTACTCCGTATTCAGGTAAATTTGTCACAAGAAATTTGGCAACCTCACCACCCTTAAGCAGAACATAACATTTCGCCTTGTTGCCAGCTTTAACTTGATCTACCATCATTAAGTGTCCCACTCCTCTATAAGGTTCATATTGATAGTTACCATTTTCTTGAGGAATCTTTTCAATTATTCCAACTTCAACCCCACTTTCGAGGTTAAACTCTATACTCTGACTATTTACCACGTTCCTGCCTTCTCCTTTTATCCGTTGTTCTCTTGGCGGCACCTATAATTTGTAAGTATTGTAGGTGTTGGCGCCATGCGAGTAATGATAATTAAATAATATCGAAGCGTTTCACAAATTTTGCAGTTTCAGGTGTTGGGCGGAGTGACTGACCATTGGAGAGAAAAGTAAGACGATGAAATTTAGGTTTGGGAAGATTTCCTACACATTGTTCACCATTGGGTCTTTTCGCACCTTTGCGTTCTCTTGCTTCGCTAACTTTAACAACAAGGTCGTCCTGACCGTCTTTATTTACATCTTGTAAGGTAAAATCTTTTATTTCTACTGCGTAGTAAGGAGGTCTACAACTTCCTGTATTGGAAGCAACTTTTACTAATTGAGATTTATTAATTTTGGCGCCACTAAAATCAATTGCGTCTAACCAAGACATCACATAGCCTCCTTGAGTATAAGAACCTTCACAAACAAGTCTGGGGCGCCCGTTGTTAGACGCTTTTAGACAGCGCTCAGAACGTAATCCTGGTTCATAGTGTACAAATGACCAACCTTCGTTAGTACTACGCAGTAAAACGCTTCCTCCCCAGTTGTACGCATGAGGCTCGCAGCCCTCTAAATCTACAAATGCTTCTTTAGCACCGGATTTTGTAAAACTACCGTACACAACAGAAGCGATAACTGGTGTACTATTACCACTTGTCCAAGATGGGCATTGATTACACGTACCTTCTGCATTAATATTATCGGCGCCACAGATTCCCTCCAAAAGTGCAAGCGCTTCTTGTTGTGATGGCATAACGCTGTGCTTACTTGGTTCTGCTAAAGATGGGTTAATAATTACAGTCTGCGCGCTCAGAAGTAACGATGTTAGTAAGAAAGAGTTAATATGTTTGCGTAATTTCATCTTTTAATCCTTGATTATTGATATTGTTTACAAATAGTTGTGTTAAGCAGTTTCTGGTCTAGACTGTTGTCTAGAATCAATATTTTGAATGGGTGTCCAAGATTCTTTTTTTTCTAACGCTGTTGTATGTGTTGTTTGGAGAATGTCCCCTGTAATTTTTAAAGCCATCTTACCGTTTGCTGGTATAAGGACATTACCCCAGACTCGCGCGGGTGAACCTGTGATTTCAGTCACATTATTATTTGCACGCATTTTTATAACCTTTATTGCATAACCTGATCTTCTCAATATTGAGTATTCCCAAAATATTTAGTAAAATTAATACATAAATTCGAGTTATTTACTTAAAGTACATTGGTAGCAGTAGTTTTGGAGAAGCGAGCGGCGCATGAAGGAATGTGAAGTGGCGCCTGTTTAAATAGGTTAAAATTTGCTTTCTATAAAAGATTTGATTTCACTCACAGTTTTGTGGCTGTCAATCATTGCTTGCACAGGCGCCACTTTATTCCTGGGTACAGAAAGCGAGCGTCCCTTCCAGTCACCATTTTCTAGAACCTCATACGAATAACCCCAGTACCAGTGTTCTAATTTCAAAGGGTCACGCTCACCTGCAACGCGCGGGTACGAAGCAATAACACCAGACTTCAGGGTTTTATCTTTAATGTATTTGTACAGGCGCCCACTAGCTGATTTTTTTTCTAGAGAAAATGGTGTCTTTTCCACTAGAACCGTTTCTCTAGAAATTTCTGGATCATCTTTTAGAACTTTTATAAAATCTCTTATTACTGCAACAGGTGTACTAGTATCTATCATTTGTCGCACTGCGTGAACCTTTTGTCTAGAAACACTCAAAGACTTAGATTTCCAACTTCCACCAACGAGTATTTTATAGTTGTAACCCCAATACCAGTGATTTAGACTGTCTGGGTCACGGGCGCCTTCCACACGCGGATAAGATGCGACGATACCCGATTTAAGTTTGTTGTTCTTCAGATACCGATATAAACTACCACTCGGACTCGATGCAACCTCTATATGTGTTGTTTCTTGCGCCTCGGACGGTTCTAGATTTTTTTCTAGAGAAAATCCCACTTTATCCACTAGTACACTTTCTCTAGAAGTTTTTGCTTCATCCGCTAGAACTTTTTCAAGAACAGGGAGGAGAACAGTTCCGTATTCTTCAAATACTTCCCTGAACCTATCTTGGTTATTGCCCCAATAAACTAGTACATAAGACTGATTTGCAGGCGCCGTTGGTAAATAGTCAGCATCTAAAAACTGGATTTTGCCCTTCCAAAAACATACAGGTTGAATAGCTAACAATTCTGACAACCAATCTGTATCAGTGGCAGCCGCGACCACTGCAATTGCTTCTGTGACTCTGCCTGACTGAATTTCTTCTCGTAACTTTCTTATCCATAATTCAGGACATTCTTGTGGTGGGTTGATAAACAGGCGCCCGTTCCACTTTTTCTGCAACCCGTCCGAGGCAGCAGTGTAGTGTTGAAGCGCAGGTATTCGTTTACCATCGTCTGCACATGGGTCTAGATCAATGGTGCCTAACACTTGAATTACCAACTCTATAAGGTGAGGCGGGGTATTGTAGACACCTTCACCTACTTGTTTTCTTGAAGTCGAGTATTTCCCACCCGACTCTCTAACTTTGTAAGTTGATGCAAAATTACCCTCTATGACAATAGAAGGCACCTGCGCGGTTTTATATTGATTGTAAATTTGAGGCTGTTTCATAGCATTGTTTCACCCTGACTTAATCACTATGATTCCCAGAAGTAAGTTTTTGAATGCGATACTAGAAAGTAAGCTTTATATATATTTTGTTCACTCAGCGTGAATATAGTTAATTATCAGTGAATCTAGGTAACAAGTCAACAATGCTCATAAATCAATGTTTTGACGAAACTCTAAAAAAATATGGTATTACAGGCGCCGTATTGTCACGTCATATCGGCATAAGCCCTTCACATGTGTCCCAGTTCAGGAATGGTAAGGGCAGTGCCGTATCTCATACAATCTTGGAGCAGATGTTACAAGCGATGGAAGAACTGGCACCTGGTTCGAGATTCTATTTTTGCTTGTTGCTTGCTGGTAAAAACCCGGCTGAATTTATGGCTGGTCATTCAAATATTGATTTACACTCACTGGTAGCATTGGCAACACCTGCCCAGAAAGCTGAGATTCTGGTTATGATTGCCAGTTGGGTTTCGTCAAGTAAAGAAGAACCACGTCATAGCGCTCAGGAACTTAAATTAGCTAGTTAATTTATAGTAGTGATTTGTGGCTGGTACTCAAGCGCCCGTGTTAGATAACAGATTGGATTGGAGGTGGCATATCTATATATATGGGCGCTTGTTACAAGAGCTTGTATTGAAGCATTTAGGAATGTAAATCAACAGTAGGAGTAATATATGCTTACGGTTGGCACCGTCCATTACGTGTTCATATTTTTATTTTACCAAAGTTTTTTCATGTTTTTTTTATAATAGTGAAGTTTTCATAAAATTATACTGTACACCACATCATATATTTCTAACTTTGTTACATTCATCAAAGGAATATCTTATTCTACAAGTGTGGGGTAGATAATTTTGTATAGAGACGTGAGTGTAAACTATACAATGTTTTGTCCTACAGAAGTACAATTAAAAATTTCTATTTTTATCCACGAATTTCGTTTCCTGAAATTCTTTCATTCAAAGCAACTCTGCTTGGCTAGACAATAATTTTTTCTAGTCAGTTTACTAGCTTCAATCGAATTTTTACACTGACTGACTGACTTACTTCATTAATTTAAAAGTCTAGCTACAAATATATGAAAGCAACTCAAAAAGGATTGATTGTATTAATTCCTTACAGTACTGGTCAGGATTACGACTCAGAAAATGAATATGATTTTTGGGATAGCCATAAGCATGGCTCTGTAGAATACTCTTCTGAAAGAAAAGGAAACTTTAATGCTAAGTTTGAGCCAGACTTTTTAAACAAGGACTATTTAAACACAAAGCAGTATGAAGAGGATTATGATTATCGTTGTGATGATTGCTCTGCTCCATTTGAGTTTCCAAAAGTACTATTAAATCCTAATACTGGTAAATTGCAGTGGGCTATTCTTAGTTTCGTTGGCAATAGTGGTCAATGGATTGTTACCCCGAATGAGGATAACTCTACACAATTTGCTTATCTCCCAGTATTTGTAGATACTGATCGTACAATAATTGCTTTAAGAGCAGTATCAAATGAGAATATTTCAGGTAGCAAACCATTAGTAGAAGAAGCATTTGAAATTCCAGACCCTGGTGATTGTTTCTGTTACGCAAATCAGGATGAGTATGATGTTTTAACTATCGAGCAGATGATAGATAGCTTAGAATCAAATACTAGTCAATATATACTACCAGTATTTGATGACATGGGAGATAGTGATGATATGTGGAAGCAATTTAAAGATTGGTGCAAGCGTAGGCTTAACTATAAATTGAAGTATAAAAAAAAATAAGTATAAGTAGATGTTATGCGTTCAACGTAGAGACTTAAAGCTTCGGCAGCACGTTGTTTTTTACGTGATTTGAGTAATAAGATTTTTCCGATTAAAAGTATCATATATTGAAATTTAATTTACAGTAAAGGAAATAAACAAATGAATTTATGGAATATACAAGGTTTTCCAAAGCGTGATTGGAAACATGTTGATGTGTATGATATTGCAGAGGGTGATCCAGAGGCGCCTCTACATAAATGTGAAGCGTGTGGTAGAGAGGAAGTTCGTTACGTTCACGAATTAGAACATGATTTATGGGATGAAGCTATAGAGGTAGGATGTATTTGTGCAGGTAGACTGACTGGGGATATTGAAGAAGCTAAACTTCTTGAAAAAGAAACAAGGAACAGAACTGGTCGCCGTAATAATTGGCTTCAACGCAAATGGAAAAAGTCAGGGAAAGGAAATTTATATTTAAAATTTAGACATAGAGGCGTTAGGTATCATATTGTTGTTTTTCAATCAAAATATGGGCAGTGGAACTTTCGCGCAACTCTTGAGGCGCCTGGATATCTACTTGATGACCCTAGCCCATTTGCACCAGTTAATCCCTTAGCTGGTGGTTTTAAGACTAAAAAATATAATGGCACTAAATGGCACAAAACTCTTGCTCAAGCACAAATTGCTGCTTTTGATGCTTTCTTTTAGGTATAAAAAATTATCAGTAGCTTGTGGAAGGCACCAGTATTCCGTACAGATGTATTGCCCAGTGGAGAATTGGAAACGTATCTATATGGCGCCTGTTACGTTCTTTATGTAACGTAAGAATTTTTACAAGTAGCTTTGACAGCAGATGCAAGTTTATCAAATGATATTCCATAAAGGTTTAACAGTTTCTCGGTTTAGAAAATATTTAACGTTGGGATTGCTCGTCCCTGTTCCCAGTTACAGTTACGGACTGTGCCATATGAAACACCTACATACGCAGCGACTTCCTCTGCCCTCAAGGAATTAAGGTGCCTTAATTCTTTTAAAGTCATATATATATAAACTAATAATATATTTATAAGCGTGATTGTATAAGCTGAATATTTTTTATTTTTGTAGAGACTTTTCATCATTGTTTAACATTGTTAATATTCTTGTAAAGATAGGTTATTATCGAAACAAAGTCTCACTGTATTTCGTTACATTTATTAAAGTATATTTTATTTTTCTATGTAGATGGATTGTGAAAGAAAAAAATTTAAACTTGGTAGAAATACCGCATCAGAGTCAAGTTGTAGAAGTTCGTGATTTATCTGGAAAACTAAGAGTATTTGGTGCATGGTACTTATGGCAGGCTGTATGTGGTATTGCCCTTAGCCTTTATTTAGCAAGTACAGGTATTTATATTAAAAAAGGTAATTATCCAGATATAGAATTAGTTTTACGAGGAACAATAGCAGCCGTTATTATGAAATTTAGAATGGATGTAAAAGCTCGTAAACGGTGGATTGAAAAACATGAAAGGTAAAACAATATTTGTAATAAGTGCCTGTTCTAATATTCGCTGCAACTATTACTTATACAAAGCATAAGCCTGTGATTTGCGCTTTTGTTTTGGAATGACACCATTTGTTTATAAGCTATGGAACCAAAATTATAGTTCATCGTATATTCATTTAATAATTAGTTATAATCTATACTGAAAATGAAACATTTATTAGTACTAGTGTTATCTCTCACTTTATCAATAGTTTCTATTCCTCAAGCAAAAGCAAACAATTTCGTTATCGTAGCGGGAACTACAAAAAACGGTAGTCGGTTAATGTTTGCTCCTAGTAGCGTAAACATTAAGTTTCCGCAGAATCCGAAAGAACCAATGTTAGGAGATTACAACAGATATTTTAATTACGCTGTTCTACGTAAAGATGGTTCGCAGTCTATTAATCTCGGAGCTTCCACTCATTGGTGTCGAAACGGTAGAGTAGAAGTAGACGGCAGGGCAGTAGACCAACAAAGCTTTTTCTTTATGAAAATATATAACAACATTGATGTCATGAAGAATCCCGGATGGTTCACTGACAATGGTTATATTTTTGCCGACTCACCCGCATCAATGAACATGTTGAAGGCTGTTTGTGCTGCGAAACATATGCCTGCTCAGGGTATCTTCGATTAATTTAGAGTCATCGTGCCCCAAAACAAGAAAATTGTACGTTAAGGAAGATTTTCAGAGTCTCAAATCCTTACTGTGCTATATTTACAGACGCTACTTAATTTAGTTTTTTGATTATTGGGGTAAATAATGGTTTTAAAACTAACTTGCTCTTAAATGGCGCCATTTATGCAAGTCTAAGGTATTTCAGTCGGTCTAGAGCGGCGCCTGTACTCTCAACCAACACCTGCACCTGGCGCCTGTCCTAAGATATTTTTAAAAAATGGAAATTAATTATCCAACTAATCTAAAAGCTATTAGTATACATGCACCATTCGCATATGCTATCTGCCTTGGCTTGAAAAGGGAAGAATATAGGACACAACCGACCAAACGTAGAGGTTGGGTGCTGGTACATGCGTCTTTATCAAAAGCCAGTGATGAGTATTTTACTACTTACAACATTAATCCAAGTACGGTAAAACGAGGAGCAATCATCGGCGCCGTTAAAATAAATGGATGTACAGGTAGTGTTGGTAATTGGGCATATCAATTAGATACTCCAGTTTTGTTTGAGCAGCCAATTGAAGAAGTGAAAGGAAAACAGGCTATATTTTGGGGCGCCAATAGTCAAGAACTACAGTTCGCTTTTACTTTGGCATCACAGCAGATTGCAAAGTTTTTGAATACAAAAGAACTATCTTAAAGTGGCGCCATTTTGGTGCAAAACACTCGGAATTAAATAACTCACAACTTGGGTTATTATTTTAAAGTATACTAGATTCCAAATGGGTTCTATATTACGAGTAGCTAGCGAGGATAAAATTTTAAATATGGCTTTTGAGCAAATCGAAGCATTTTTAAAGAAAATGCAGTCTGAACCTGAACTTAAAAACGAGGTACTCGCAGCACCAACCGCAGATGATGTTGCGCGAATAGCACTAAAACTTGGTTTTGAATTTTCAGGTGATGAATTATTGAGAATGTCAGGTAAGAAAGTTGGCAGTATTACTGTTATAAAAACTGATCTTCCTGGAGAGTACAACTAGGGGTCACGCGAGAATTTTTGAAGAGGGCACTTATGAACAATTGAATGCGGATTCAGACCCTAACCTTCATGTCCCTACGCACGGGAAATTGTCGGCGCCGTGTAGACTACCTGCACGCTTTGGCGCTAAAACTTATGCGTACTTAAATATTTAAGTATCTGAGTATCTATAAATATTGGGCGCCTGCAAGCAGAAGCTTAACAACATTAGTCATCACCATTTCCCAGCGTCCATCCGTAATTAGGAAAGTCTTTTAATCTAATCGCGTCCAGGTATTCTCCGGTAGTTAAAACATAATCGTAATATTTATACTTATTATCTGTTTCATCTAAATCGATAACCTTATCTAATGTACTTGTAAGCAAGCGTTCAATCAACCATGACTTAGAAGAAGAAAAGTCACGCTTTAACCCTAAATAAATGGCACCACATACAGCTTCAAACATTTCTGCAAAAAGCTTTCCTTGCCTATTTACATTACTTCCTTTTAAACTTTCACCTAATAAGCAATATTGATGTAAGTTGATTTTACGAGCAAACTCAGATAATTTTACTTTATTTACCAGTTGTTGTTTAAGTTGAGTTAGTTCGCCTTCTGTTAAATCTAAGTATTGTTCATATAAATAATCAGTAACAACGGCGCCAATTATGGCATCTCCCAAGTGAGCTAGGCGCCTGTACTCTTTTTCCTGTAAATCTTTTTTCTCTCTATCTATATTTGATTCATACAAATATGACGGATGCATCAAACTAACTTCTATCAGTTCTTTATCCAAACCTGATATGTTAAGGATTCTTAAAAATGCTTGAATCTCCTGCTCACGCTTAATACTAGAATTATTTGGTAGTACCATTGTTTTAAAGATATTTAGCTATGAATTATAAACGGCGCCTGAAAGCAAACTTTAAGTAGCGGGAACACAATTAGTACACAGGTATCTTGATTAGTCTACACTCACATTAGCTACAAAGGGATGACTTTTTAATCCGGGAAAACACACAAAATTTATATTGAAGTTCTAGAACGGCGCCTGTATTAAGCACCATTCTCAAGAAGTATCTATATATGGGCGCCTGCCACAGAACAGCAATCAAGCTTTAAGATTAAAGTGTCTTTGTAATAATAATCTGAGTAAACAGGCGCCATGTAACGACGCGGGTTTATGAACGTCGGCGCCAATTCACTGATTGCTAACTAATTGTGGCGCCAGTATTACAAAATCAACACTCAACCCTTTAATGCGTGGTTAATAGTTAAGAGTATTGTTTGTAAATTAACTCGCTTTGATAGATCGAGTTTGTCAAACGGCGCCTATATATGATGAAGCGATTCAGGGAACTATATATATAACGCGCGTACATTCGAGGCATTATATGATTATTTTCTCTCAAGTCAATGTTTTTTCAGGAAATACAGGCACCAGTGGTATAGGCATTATTTATGTAATTGCTGGTCTTACTTATCTGATATTTTGCCTCAACAAGTTTAATCAACGCACAGCCTCTACTTTGGATATAGCGCAATTGGTAATTGGTGCATCTGCACTGTTACTAAACGGTTTTATAATGATATTTCAAGGCTGGCGCCTGAATGTGGGTTTCAAGAAAGCACAGTTTTTGATGTTATTGTTCGTTGGTTGCTTGGCGACTAAGGATATTTTGAGACAACCATGAGTTTAGCGTATGTGTTTCTCAATATGGGAACGGCGCCTATGTTAGTACAAGTGATTTATATGGAGATGCGCTTGTCTTGGAGAATGGAAAGCGTATCTATATATATGATATATGTCTGAGGAAACAAGAAATACAAGTGCTGGAGTAAGCAATTGCCTGAATACAAAATTAGACCTTGGATACACGCAAATTTATTGAAAAAGCACAACTTTTCATGTCGTTGCTTGAATACTCGCGCAAAAGAACAACAAATCAACACGTAGTGTTTTATATTAAACCTGACCAATAGGCGCCGATTAATAGTTCAGTTAAGTCTAAAAGACACACGCTCACAAATTTTTCGTTATTTCATCAAAATTTTACGAATAAAATTACATAACTTTAAGTTAAATATACGGGATGCGAAAATACATTTATTATCCTGGTATATATGTATATGTTTTACTAAGCGCTTTTGAGTTGCTGTATCAATTCTTAATTATTTAAGGATTGTAAACTATTTACACAGCTTCGTTTTCACTTTACAAGCACTTTTCTTAATACGCTGTTCATTAGCATATTTTGAGAAGAAAAATTTTACAAGATTTTTTGGCTACAGCACAAAATTGGGTTTATTTGAATTTAAACACACCAGGATGAACACCCTTTCCGAGTTACGACAAACTGCCTCTTTGCTATTTTCACCACTTTTGTAGTAATTCCCGTACCACTATTGTATTATCTGAGCTTGTAACCTATAATCAAAACAGGTTACAAAAAGTCAATATTTTAGCTGAAGCACGAAAATTGTTGCGTGATTCAGCGCTTGCTACGCTGTCACCCAAAAGAAATACACAGGGTCAACAACAATGATAAGTAACTCAGAGCTATCGGAATCGAATGGACATGTTTATCTAGCAGAACCAGTAATAGATGATGTAGGTCAAGAGAACCAACAGAATTTAAAGCTAGGGCAAACCTCTATTGGTAAATTAATTAGCCTACCTGGTAGCAGTTCGCCAAGTTTTGTAAGTATGCATGTACGTTTGCATCCATCTTCTGAAAGTCCACAACCAGGTTCTTGGCTAGCGGTAGAAGCTACTAATAGCCAAGGACAAAAACTACTGATTTTGACTACAGTGATAAATACTTGGGAGCATAATCCTCATGAAGATGCTCAAGGTTCTACTGTTGCAGAAGTGATACCTTTTCCCACAACATATGCACCGGAAGGGGAATCAACTGTTATATATCGTATTGCTGAAGTCGAGCCAGTTGAAGAAGCTGTTATTAATGAATACGGCAAGATCGATTCTGTACAGAAGGTCAGCACTTTACCGCGCGCTGGGGCATCGGTTTATATAGCAGATGCAAATTTGATAACCTCTGCTTTGGGTTTAGAAAGCAACCCTCAAATGGGTTTAGAACTAGGTGATGCTTATACAACAGGAGAGCAGCAAATATCAATTACTCTCAATCGCTCTGTTATTCAACGACATATTTTTATTGGTGGAGGTATCGGTTCTGGAAAAAGTTACACGCGCGGTGTAATTGCGGAAGAGCTTCATATGCTTGGTGTGCCGCAAATAAATATTGACCCGAACGGTGAAATGGTTGAAGCGACAAAGCAACTTGGTGGCATTAACTTGGTTCCTGGTAAAGATGGTTTTACTCTTCCTTTAAGCGCGCTTACTCCTGACGATGTGATTGATGCTATACCTGGTATGCGCTCAGGGACAAACTATGAGACGCTGATTCGCTATGCACATGAAACGTTACTTAAAGAAAAGACTTTATCTCGTGGCGAGCATTTTACAGTAAGCGACCTGGTAAAAAAAATTGAAGAAGTGGCGCCTGAACTGGATATGAAAGATGGTAGAACATTAAAGCCAGCAATGTTAAGGGCAAGCAATTTAGAGAAGATTCCGTATATAGGTGAGCCTTACAATTGGGGAGATTACATTCAACCAGGAATAATAATCAATATTGACTGTAGAGGACTATTAGTTTCTGATTTACGTTTAATTGTGGCATCCGTAGCTCGTGACCTACAACGTCTATCTCGTAAAGAAAATAATCTGTTTGTCGCTTTTAGTATTGATGAATTTCACTTAGTTGCTCCAAATGATGATAGATCTGTAACAACACAAGTGCTACGTGAAATAGCCCGTATAGGTAGACACTACAAAATAGGTCTGATTCTAACTACCCAATCTCCACAAGACGTAGACCGTTCAATTTTGAAACGTTTGCTGACACGTTTTCTACATTCGATTGAGCCAGATCAACTAGATGCATTGCGGAGCGTTTTCTCTGATGCATCTGAAGCTTTGATTAAATCATTACCTAAATTACCTCAAGGTGTATGCATTCTTACAGGTGTGTATGAAACTGTACGTCATGCGGTAGTCATAGATATTCGCAAGCGTCACACTACTCATGGTGGCAAAACACCGGATATCTGGAGCGATTTTGAAAGCAAAGGTTGGTCAACTAAACGTCAAATTGAATTAAATTCTGGAGGAACGTTCGATGCATAGTGAAGCAGTTGGAAAACCAGACGTACCAAAACGTGAGGTTGCTATTATTAAATTCCTTAGAGAAAACCCAGAAGGTTCTACGGCAAGTAATATTCATCAAGAGGTTAGCAAACGCCTTGGTGACACCATTAGTCGTCCAGCTTATTACAAGTTACTAGACCGTTTGGTAGCAACTGGTAAAATTGAACAATCAGAGGCGGGAGGTACTCGGCGTTATTTCTTGCTGCCACAACTCCATGCCACAAATCGTCTAACATTAGACGATGTATATGAGATGCTGCCATTTGTGGAATCGTCAGAAACGATGGCACGAGCGATTGAAGCACAACGATACTTTTTTGAGCATCGTGAAACTGTAATTAGAGAAGCTGCTCAAGCTCTACTTGAGGAGCCAGCCGCCAACTTGTTCTTTCTTTGGATTCAACATTTGATACAAATGTTGGAAGCTGATTTAAAAAGCTATCGACATTTTGAGAAAAGTGGTACTTGTGTTGGTCAAGCTGTTTTTGTAGACAATTCCTTAGAACGGCGCCTGCAATCACAATGTGACACTTTACGAGATTTGCTTTATCGGCAACTTAGTATTCCTAGAAATATTGTAGATATACCTGAATGGAATGGTGGATTATATGGTTTAAAGCAAGAAGCAAAGGTTAATTACAATTGGGATGATTTTAAACGCATTCTTGAAAGGCGTGTGTTTGGCGTTGGTGAAAAACGCACTGTACTCGGTCTTATTACAGTTACATCAGAAGCATTAGCAACAGCAAAACAGGAGCATGTAATTTCGGGTAGTGATGGCAGCTTTCATGCAGGCACTTTAGGGATACGTACAGCTAAGGGTTACGTAGAAGACGAATCCTTTGTTGTAACTTTCAACAATGGGGTTGCTTATATACGCTCTTCTGAGAGAATAAATCAGCAACGAGGACAGAAAAAATTTATACATTCTGCTCCCATTACCCGACAAACGCTTGATGACCCAGCCTACAAAGGAATGGTACTGGCGCCGTTTATGTTTCCAACGCTAACTGACTCAGAATATGAGCATATGGCTAAGGCTGCTACAGATGTGGTGCAATGGAGAGTGGACGACGAAGTTTTCAATGGAAAAGCACGAGATGTAATTACTGGCGAGCAAATCGTAACTCCCCGTATACATATACGCGATGGTACTATAACACCTCAAGAACGTTACTTTAGCCATTATTACCGCATGGATCCCTACGGTGATATTGTGCGCGAAGGTATTGGTCGTAGTCGAAGTATTTTGGAGCGAATTCGCTCTACTCCGATTGAAAACTCTCGTGCCAAGCCACAAATATATGCTGGCTCTGTGAAGTCTACCCAAAATCGTTTATTTTGCCGTTTACTGAATTGGTACATAGTCTTAGGCTCAAAATTGACACGTGGTCAAGCAATAGCACCTAATTGGGATATTTCCCAAGGGGTTTACATTTCTGACACTGACGCAATGACTTCATTATTTGCTTCAATGCCGCTTCCCCCTAACCCAAAGCAGTCTTCATGGGCTTCTTGCGCTGTTTTACGCGAATTTCCCTCTCTGACTAATTTTTTTGATACAAAATTAAGTCAAGGTAATGGATGGTTTGAATTATTACTTGCCCATAGAAAAAAAGAGTTAGAGGAATATGAAAAGTATCGTGGTAATTTACCTTATCATGCCATAATTAGTGAAGAAGAGCTAGCAAATGATTCTTATCTATACTTGCTAGAAAATGCTGATTACGTATCGTTTTACATAGGTCATACTAGCGGAAACCCAGCACCAAAAATTCCACGCTATGAGTTTTTATGCTCACTACGCCAGCATACGTCTCTAGATGGCGACTCGCAACCAGCTTTAAATTTTGTTCAAAGCACTGTACAGCAATTAGTTACTGGATTATTTACTTGTGAATTTCAACTTGATCGTGACCATAACTATATGAGTAACCTCAATATAGTTAAAATAATTCCTTCGGTTGTTTATCAAGCTCATGAATTCGCTAAAACACTTGGTAAAAAGCTCGAAAGTGACTTTAAATCAATCGTAGTGGCTAAGTTGGCTCAACGTCGTAATCAAACGATTGATGAACGTGATGTTGATATTAACCCTATTAACGTCACTCGCTATTTACAGCGTTTTAATGTTGCGCGTCAAGCTCTACCTCCATCGTCCGACGAAAATAAAACTCGTTAGGCATGTAACTCAAAACTAACCAAAGAACGTTTTACAGCATAAATCCGTTTCAGTTCTTCAGTACTAAGCATTACTCTAAAATATTTCAGTATAGTACTGAAGAATTGCCTAAACCTCTACTGCATACTCTAATATCATGTCTGGTTGATTGCCCACAATGTAGAGACGCTACATGTAACATCAGGACAAGGATTTTATTACGGTTACGCTACCGGACATGATATAGCAGGCGCCTGTACAAGTAAACCAACTTATTTTACTAACTAAATGAATATATGCCTATTAAATAAAGTTTGTGTACAACAATACTGAAATTTGAGATTCAGTGGCACCATGTACATCGAACGACAAAAGTAATACATTTGTTCAAAAAAGAAATTATCTTATGTATCTAAGTACTATCGATTTGCGCGTAGCTTTAACCTGAAAATTATCAATAATAATGGAACAAGATTATTTAAGTTTCGTCCTGATAAAGGTATAAAGCACATGTAATCAAACTTTAATTACAGTAAGATACATTTTAACAAGTATTATAATAAAATTGCCCTATTAAGTTTTTGGTTTCGTATCAATTGTAGTAATGTAATATTACTAATTAATTTTTCAGACAATTAAATATTAATAAATCCGGTTTACTTGTTTTCATATATTTAAAGCTTAATTAAATATCTAAAGAGTTTGAATTAATATTTTATTCAAGCATAAATATCATTAGATGCAAGCTCGAAATAAAGCATTCGTAGTTGAGAATACGAATTTAAATTAGCACAAGCTAGGTAAATTATCGTAAATCAGTTGTAAAAATTTTATGAATTTAAAAGTGAGAGGAATATTATGTTGTCTAATAACTTAACAATGTACAAACTGTGGGAACTAGTACAACCACATCCTTTTAAACCCAATTCTAATCAAGAAAAAGCTATTCTCCATACGCAGGGGCCATTATTTCTAACAGCGGGCCCTGGTTCAGGGAAAACGCGAGTATTGCTGTGGCGAACTTTGAACTTAATTGTTTTCCATGATGTTAAGCCAGAAGAAATTTTCTTAGGTACATTTACAGAAAAAGCTGCATTCCAGTTGCAAGAGGGATTGCGCTCACTTCTTGGTATTGTAACCAACATAACGGGTAAGCCTTATGATATATCAGGAATGTATGTTGGTACAATACATTCTTTATGTCAAAAGCTTCTTAAAGAAAGAAGATTATCAAACAATGATAAGAAAATCATTACACCTGTTCTAAAAGACCAATTAGGTCAATACTTTTACATTTCTAAAAGTTCTTACTGGAAAAAAATTACACAAGTTGGTGACTTTACAGGTGATGCAAATTTTATTATCAATCAATATTTTGATAAAGGTTCAAATTCAAAGCATAAAGCTGTAATTAACTGTATGTCTTTGTTTAACCGATTTTCAGAAGAATATTTAGACCCAATATTGGCTAAAGGAAAAGTCGATAATGAGGTTTTAGATGGCTTAATTGATATGTATACTTATTATAAAGACTCTCTTCACGAAGCAGGTAAATTACCTCAAACCGATTTGTCTCTTATACAGCAACAAGCATTAGATGTATTAGCTAATTCATATAATTCAGAGCAAATTTTTAAGCATGTTATTATTGATGAATATCAAGATACAAACACAATTCAAGAAAAACTTGTTTTTAAACTTGCCAGTGGTCATAACAATATTTGTGTTGTTGGTGATGATGACCAAGCTCTGTACCGTTTTCGAGGCGCCACGGTTGAAAATTTTGTTGATTTTCCGTCTCGTTGTCAGCAGTACTTCGGATGTGATGCTGAAGAAATACCTCTAGATATTAACTATCGTTCAAGACAGCAGATAGTTGATTTTTACGGCAATTTTATTAACAGTACTAATTGGAGAAAAGCTTCTGGAACAGGTTTTTACCGAATTCACAATAAAAATATTAAAGCTCATAGCCAAGATGCGAATACATCGATAGTTGTGAGTACCCCTGCTAAACCAGAGCATGTGTGTAGTGAAATTGCAAGTTTAGTAAAAAAATTAGTTGATACAAACAAGGTACAAGACCCCAATCAAATTGCATTTTTATACCCTTCTCTCAAAAGCCCACACGTAGAGAAGATGATTGGCGCCTTGGAGCAAGTTGGTTTAAAAGTCTACGCACCAAGAGCAAGACGGTTTCTAGAGGTTCCGGAAGCTGTTGCTGTATTTGGTATCTACTTAAAAATTTTTGGTCAACCAGTACGAGGCGCTTTTCCTGGAGCAGACTACAAAAATTTTCATGACTGGATGGATAAATGTGTCAATGTAGCTGATCAACTTATAGAAGCAGATACAAGTCTTGACGAGTATGTTAGAGAACGACAAGAAGAAATTGAAAAAGTTACCAGCGACCATCGAATATTACTAGAAGTTGTTGAACAAAACCAATGGGATTTGAGTCAGCCATATGATATTGGTTTAATGAAGCGCGCGCTGTATGGTGCTAGGGGTTTATCAGGCACAGCAAAGAAAGCTTTAGGAAATATTTACTTTGAACGTATTATTGAGAAGAGAATAGCAGAAAATAAACCTTTCTCGTTAAAATATGTTGTTAATGCCGCATCATCTGTAGACTGGAGTGTACTTGATTTATTCTATCGTCTCTGTATTTTCAACCATTTTAAAACAATGCTTGACTTAGCAGAACAAGGAGAAGACGAGGGACCAGTTTATAGTATGGGGCTAATAACTCAATATCTTGCCCGCTTTACAGAAGAATATGCTTCTGTTATTACTGCCCAATTTCTTCTTAATGATAAATTTCAGAATACTTTTTTTACAGGTTTTCTCTATAGCTTATTTCGTTTAGGTGAATCCGAACATGAAGATGCTAACGACCCTTTCCCCAAAGGCAGAATTCCATTTTTAACTATTCACCAATCTAAAGGTTTAGAATTTCCTGTCGTAGTGTTAGGAAACCCTAGAAAAGATGATAATGGACCACAGCGAGTAGAAACAATTGTTTCACCTTTATTAAATAAAAAGGGTGAACCACTGGATAGAATGTCAGAGTTTGACATTATGCGAATGTTTTACGTCGCGTTGTCTAGAGCAAAAAATTTAATGATAATTGCTCATTATAAAGGGACAGGGCAGAGACTTAATGAACCTTTCAAAACCATATTGAATGGAAATGTCGCGCGCATTCCTCGTTTTGATATAAACACATTACCGGAAGTAAAAGAGGATGTTGATGAATTACCAAAGAACTACTCTTATACAAGTGACTATCTACTTTATCAACGCTGTCCTCGGCAATATATGGTTTTTCGTAAGTATGGGTTTATTCCATCTAGATCACAAACCATGTTCTTTGGAAGTGTTGTTCATAAAACAATAGAAGATTTGCATTATTTACTTATGTCAAGGAGGCAAAAATAAATGATAGATTTTAATATGGAAGCAGAAATTACTCGTATGTTTGAAGAAAACTATGAGTTAATGCGACTCGAAGGTGGTCATGCTTTATCGGCTGATGTAAAAAATGCTGCCTTACAACAAGTACTATTATATTGGCGTAAAATGCAACATATTGCCGAAAAAGTAACTGATACTGAAGTAAGGTTAAATTTACCTGAACAGATAACACCATCAGGGCGTAAGTACGGTATTGAAGGTGTTGTAGACATTATTTGTGAACACGATACAACGGTGATGTATGATATTAAAACTCACGACGCAGAATACGTTAGAGCAAATACATCTGAGTACGAAAAGCAACTGAATGTATATGCCTATATTTGGCAAGGTTTAAGAAAAAAGCAATTAGATGAAACTGCAATTATTGCTACTTCCTATCCAGAGTCTCTTAAAGATGCTATTATTACAAATGACGAAAAGTTAATTATTAAAGAATTAGAAGACTGGAACCCATTAATTGATATTCCTTTTAATCAACAAGATGTTGAGGCAACAATTCAAGATTTTGGAGAGGTCGTTGATGCAATTGAGTCAAGGGTATTCCAGGCGCCAGACG
The DNA here is from genome assembly GCF_003991905.1 of Dulcicalothrix desertica PCC 7102. Classification (GTDB taxonomy): domain Bacteria; phylum Cyanobacteriota; class Cyanobacteriia; order Cyanobacteriales; family Nostocaceae; genus Dulcicalothrix; species Dulcicalothrix desertica. Next base: position 110,784 of record NZ_RSCL01000009.1, read on the forward strand.
TAGATAAACTAAAGCAACTGTTACCTGGAAATAAAAATACATTTGCAGTTCAAGTATGCCGCAACTGCGATGCTAGATTTTCTTGTTCTGCTTATCGTGATTATATTACGTCATCTAGCTCTAAGTCAGATTCTATGCTAAAGCGATTTTTAAATGATTTTGAGCGCGACCTCGAAAATGAAGATTGGCGAGTTTCTAATTTAGAAGTTACATTGTCAGTCGATGAAGAGGAAAATTAATTATACGTTATCTTAATTGGCGCCTGTTTACCAGTACAAATGCCTTACTTAGAAAGCAGCGACTGTATCAGGTAACAACCTGGAGAATGCAAGGCATATCTATATATAGGTGCCTATTATTAAATAAAAGCAGCAATTAAAACCTTAATTCAATTTCACAAGTGCAAAGACTTTAATATTTTGAACAAGCTTCGTAGGCGCCTGCGAGAGTTAAAGTAATTTAGGTATTAGTACAAATGCGGACAAATGTCCAACTATAACTGTATCAATACTACATGGTACCCACAAAACTCAGTCAACTAATTTGAAGAATAAGGAAAAATATCATGAACACTGTAAAGGCACTACCAGCATTACAAGGTTTTGTCCAATTCGGGAATAACATAACTATTGATGCTTTTCTGCTCTCTTCAGGTGAAATCCGTTATAGCAAAACAGGCGCCGCAAGGTTGCTAAGAAAAGAAAGCACATGGATTAACGGATTGGAGTCTAAGACTCCAGAGTTATTAAAACTATTGCTAGATAAGGGTTATACGGGTTGGAGTCAACGAGTATCAGTTAAGCGTGAAGGTAAACGGGGCACCACCATAGCAGAAACAATTTCAGGTGACGACCTAGATATTCTTGTTGCAGTAGAAGCAGAACGAGGCAATAAAAAAGCGGCTGCATTACTGGTTTCTGGTTGGCGCCAGTATCGAATCGACCAAAGTCGTCGAGCATTTAGATTGTCCGAACGTGAACAATCTGAACGTTTAAACGACTTCGAGCAATGGCACGATGCTTACCTAGCGAACCAAGAAGATTGGGAAGTAATCGCCGAACAAGAACAATTCTTGCTTGAACCTGCGCTAAATTTTACTGTCGATGATTATGATTCAGACCCAGAGTGTTATCAAGTGCCATTCATTTTTAGAGCTTGAGTAGAAACTAAAGGAAAGACTACTTTCAATTCATAAGTTGTTTTTCTTGGATGCGGAAAATCCCGTATCCATAAATCTTTGTACATGGGTTCAATATATTTTAGGAGTGGAGGCGCCTTTCCTCAATCTCCTGCGCTACAGAACTCGCGTTAAGCCTTCATAGCTAGCAACTGATGAATCATTATTAGGGTGCGCTCCGCCACAAAAAATGTCATTGAACGCACCCTAATATGGCACCCTTTGGAGATGGCGCCCCTGAATGTCTACTTAGAGTCGGAAGCTAAATTCTTCAAGTAATAACTGCGGTATTTTCCATCGTGACGAAAGCGCAAGTAAGGATATGGTCCATAGCCATTTATCAGTTTCCACTCAATGGAGGCGCCTCCACGGGAACCACCTGAAGGTTTATCTTTATCGCTGTCTTCATCACTTGGATTATCAAGCGCTTCCAATAAAGCTTTCAAACAACTCAATAACTCTTCTAGTTGAGTTTTAGACATCTGTGCTGCTTGTTGTAAGAGCTTCTCTACAGTCTTACAATCATCCTGCTTTTCTTCTGTTTGCTCAGTTATGGAATTCTGATGGCTAGCTTTATAGAAACATCCAAATCAATTACCCATCTAGTTACCAAGATTGCAAGCTGGGGACTTGACCAATGTCCACAGCTTATGGCTACTTGAGGATGCCCCCAAGTCCCTTGTAAGTCAACAGGCTTACCTTTTTTCGTTGAAACTAAATCGGGTATAGAAATTCCTGTATTCATGGAAAGCTCATTTACCAATGCTTTGGTACTATTGAGTCTTAAATAATCGTTCAACTTTTTGTTGCTTGCTTTCGCTATTCCTGTGAGGTTGATATAGCCATCCTCACTGCGTTGCCCAATCTGCAACCCATTAACATCGTGAAGTATGATAGTCATGTGCGTTAGTCATGTAACGTACTACCTCTGGGGATTAAGGCTGTTTGCAGCAGCCATCCCGCGAGAGGTTTTTTATTATTTAATTTTAAAGCTTTTATTGATTGTTTTTTCAGAGCTTATAATATTTTACTTTTAAAAAAAGATATTTTTAAACTAATACTAATTTAACTTCAAACTCTGACCTATACTTGTTTAAAATTAATGATTGCAAAAAAGACCGCTCACTGTTTATGAATTAAATTTGTAAGCCATACATACAAAGAATCAATGCAAAGCGCCGTTACTTACACCTGACTATTGATAATTTTTATATAAGCTTATGCTCTATCACCACATATATAGAAATATGCTATGAACTATTTTCATCAAATTTTTAAATACTGGATGTGGCGCCACTCATTACCATAAGGATAATTTGTGATTTGTTTGGACATACACCTTGAAATGAAGGTGCCCACCATGTCTTAGTATTTTGAGGCACGTTCCTGCCCACTTCGTCTTGAAAATAATATATTTGTTTCATAAGTATAAATTACTTAGGGTGCGTTTATAGGCATTTTCTATTGCGGAGCGCACCCTAATAAACATGAACAATCTAACGCATGAAAAAATAATCAATTCTTTTCTGTGAAAGAATTAGAGTTGATTTGCACGTTACATCGGACAAGCACTCTTAGATGCGGGAAATCCCGTATCCAAGCAAAGTAGTATGTTCGTTCTAGTATGTACCTTAGAATGAAGGCGCCCTACAAGCAGTAAATATTTTGAGACACCACAAGCATCGCTTCACCTATAGTAATACACTTGCTCTATAAAGACAAATTACTTAGGGTGCGTTTATAGGCATTTTTTATTGCGGAGCGCACCCTAATAAACATGAACAACGTAGCACATAAAAAATAATTATTCCCTTCTGTGAAAGGATTAGAGTTGATTTCACGTTACATCTGACTTGACTTATAGATGCGGGAAATCCCGTATCCAAAACATAATCGTACATTTGTTTTAATATATTTTGGGATGAAGGTGCCTTTCATCAATATCTATCTTTATGGTTTGCGTTGGATAGTTACGGAAATTCCCGTATCTAAACAAAGTTGTTTGGACATATGCCTTGAAATGAAGGCGCCCTGACAACAGTTAGTATTTTCAAACACTACAGGCGCCGCAGAGTCCAAGCGAATAATATTTTTGTTTTATAAGTATAAATTACTTAGGGTGCATTTATAGGCGTTTTGTATTGCCGAGCGCACCCTAATATGTGAATATACAGTGACGCCCGCGACTAAATACTTAGGTATTTAAGTATCTAAGTATTTGTTAAATTGGTGCCTGTTTCACCTCATATAAACTCTAAAGCGCGTTAGTCATCGTCATTATCAGGCGCCCATCTATAATCAGGAAAGTCCTTTAATTTAATCGGGTCTAGGTATTCTCTAGTAGTTAAAACATAATCGTAATCTTCATATTCATCATCTGTTTCGTCTAAATCAATAACCTTATCTAATGTACTTGCAAGCAAGTTTTCAATCAACCATGACTTAGAAAGAGAAAAGTCACGCTTTAACCCTAAATAAATGGCACCGAATACAGCTTCAAACATTTCTGAAAAAAGCTTTCCTTGCCTATTTAAAATACTTCTTTTTAAACTTTTACCTAATAAGCAATATTGATGTAACTTTATTTGATAAGCGAACTTAGATAATTTTACTTTATTTACCAGTTGTTGTTTAAGTTGAGTTAGTTCGCCCTCTGCTAAATCTGAGTATTGTTCATATAAATAATCCGTAACAACGGCGCCAATTATGGCATCTCCCAGGTGAGCTAGTCGCCTGTACTCTTTTTCTTGTAATTTTTTTTTCTCTTTATCTATAGTTAACTCATGTAAGTATGACGGATGCATTAAACTTATTTCGATTAGTTCTTTATTTAAATCTGAGATACCAATGATTTTTAGAAATGCTTGAATATCTTGCTCACGTTTAGTAGTAGAGTAATGAAATTGTACCATTGTCTTAAGATATTGTTCTATGAATTACAAATGGCGCCTTTAATTAGGAAACACGAAGCGCGCGGCGAATGATACATCACTTGCGCTGCGTATTAGTTACGGGAAGATTACTCCTCAATCCGGGAAAATGCATAAGAATGAGAACAATTTTCAATTGATACAGTTTAGGCGCCTGGAGTCCTTCAGTTCTGGAGTGGCGCCTGCACGCCCATAATTTTTATGTGATTTAAACAAAAGGTTATAGTTCTGCCTAATAAAGTATAAATAATTACAATCAGAAAAATACGAAAGCTGGAAAACTACTGAGAGGATGTTTTTTTTAACTTCTCTTGGCTTTCCGTAAAACAAAAAAGCACACCAAGGGAACCGCTGCTCAAAAAAGCTCGGTAATCATTCGCGTTGCTAATTGCTGCTGTTTCTATATTTCTCTTCATACACTTATTAATAGAATCTTTTTCGTCAATGGCTAACTGCGTGTAACCTTTCCCGTAACCAATAAAATAACCATTCACTGCGGCAAGTACTGCAACAATTACTAAAATGTAGTTTAAAGTTTTGTGGTTCATTAATAAAAAAGCAATGATAGAACTATTTACGCTTTGTTGTTCGACTTCTTCAAACGGTTAGATGCCCACCAACGAGTAGTATTAGATACATGATAAACAATATCAAAATCTATCAGCAACAAATATAAAGTCTTAAAAGCAGCCTGATAAAGGTAACTTGCTAATGCCAATGTTGAAATACGATGTGTTTTGAAATATTTCACTACCGGAGCGCTCATACCAGGCGCCATGTAAAGACACAGGTTTATGAACGTCGGCACCAATTCACTGATTGCTAATTAATTGTGGCGCCTGCATTACAAAATCAACACTCAACTCTTTAATACATGGTCAATAGTTAAGAGTATTGTTTGTAAATTAACTCGCCTTGATAGTTCAAGTTTGTTAAACGGCGCTGCTGATTAAGTTCATATGTATTTATATGCTTAAAAAGTATCTGTGTATAGGCGCCTGCTATAAACCAGCAGCAATCAAAGCTTGAATATTCAAGTAAATCATTACTAATTATTTGAGTAATAGGCGCCTTTAATAGCCATATATGAATTTTTATTTCAGCAGATTTTATTCAAAAAACCTTGATGTACATTTTATATAAACTTTACGAATAAAATTATATGGCTTTAAGTTATATACATGAGACAGAACAATAGATTTGTTACCGTGGTATGTATGTGAAAAAAATTTGGATTATTTGACTGAACTTAAATTTAATAGTTGTATTCAAGTATTGAAGAATTAGAAATACAAGCTATCTGCATTCCGAAGAATGCTTGTTTTTTATAACTCAAATAATTCAAATCAATTGACTATTTATATTTAAAGGTTATACCCTAGATGAAATTAAATTTAGCACGCCCACTCGCATTTATTGATTTAGAAACAACTGGAGTAAATATATCTACTGACCGCATCGTACAAATAGCGGTTTTAAAGGTATTTCCAGGTGGTACAGATAAACTAAGACAACAAATACTTAACCCAACTATTCCCATACCTCTCGAAGCTTCGCAAGTGCATGGGATTTATGATAAAGATGTACTTGAGAAAAAGACATTTTTTGATGTTGCTCATGGAATCATGTATTTTATTGAAGATTGCGACATCGCAGGATACAACTCAAATAAATTTGATATCCCCCTACTGGTAGCTGAGTTTCTACGTGTAGGAATAGACTTTAAGCTTGAAGGTAGGAAGTTTATCGATGTTCAAACCATTTTCCATAAGATGGAACCTCGTAACCTGAAAGCAGCATACAAGTTTTACTGTGGTCAGGAGTTAGACGGCGCCCATAATGCTGCAAACGATATACGCGCGACTTATGAGGTGTTCAAATCACAGCTTCAAAGGTATGAGAATGTTGAGCTAGAAGACAATAACGGTAATTCATATCATCCAATCCAAAACGATATGGATGCTTTAGCTGGTTTTACACCGTTTGATTTACTCGACCCTACGAGAAGAATAGTTTACAACGATTCACATGTAGAGACACTTGCTTTCGGCAAGTACAATGGCAAAACTTTAGCAGAGGTTTATGCAACCGACCCTGGCTATTTGGATTGGATTATTAAAGGTGATTTCTCTTTATTCACGAAGAAAGCCGTGAAGCGAGTAGTGGAAGCTATGAAGAACCAATAGTTTTTGTGGGCACCTGTTGTTTGGGGTGGGTGCCGATTACAAGCTTGCTCTTTTATTTCCAATTTAGAAGGATATTGATAAACGTAGGCGCCTGCGCGTTCATAATTTTTATGTCCACTTGTATAACGAATATATAATACATGGGTTCTATTTGTCTGTGACGGCGCCGTATGAACATCTAGATTAAGTATTTAGGTGTTTATAGGTGTGGGCGCCTTATCGCGAGTTCAATATATAAGTGGGGCGACACAAAGCATGACGCCTACATTACCTGCGGGTGGAAGCATGAACTGAGCTTTTACCAACGTATTTTGAAAGGCTCCGAAATGTAAAACGAATCAGTACATTCTTTGTAATTGATGACTTCAACCCTAAACTCTTCTCCACCAGTCATTTTATTGGCATTATAAAAGTTACGAATTACATCGTCTTGTTTATCTTGTTCACGTTTAGGTACTCCCCATACAGAAGCTCCGACGCCTCCCTGAACTGTGCTGGCAAATGGATATTCGTCACAAGTTAACGCTATATCTCGAAATTCTTTTTTCCGAGCATCTGTTACTCCTCGGCGCCGATTGATTTTTGATAAGTGATTATTTCTGAAACTGCTGCAAGCTTCTTGTCTATTGTTTTTGCTTTTGTTTGGACCGCTATAAGTTAACAGTGAAGGTCTATTCCTGCTTTGAGCGTACCTAATATGCGCTCCAATACAAGGAAGATCGAGCGCGTTAATGGTCATCACTGGGAATTCTTTGTTTGTTTTTGATAAAGCTAGTTCTCCATCTGCCAAAGCCAAGATTAATCCTAAGCATAAACAGATAGTAAGAATTATCCTTTTGTAAAAATTACGCTTTGAAAATAAATTATGAAAATGGGATTTCATAAAGAGCTTAAACTTCAGTAATATTACTTATATTTTAACCATTAATTCCTTTGAAAAGAATAAACATTTTTAAATAAAAGACTAATTTTATATCAAGTCTTAGTAAAGCTAATTTTCGACAATAAAGGTAGAGTGTTCATCTACATAGTGTCAATTGATTGTTATAGGTACCTATTACTAAGTACTTGAAGATTTAAGTATCTAAGTATTTATTAGTGATGGCGCCTGTGTAACTGGTATAAGTTACGCTTAGGTGGTTACAGCTTTATGTCTCTGATAAATGGCGCCTTGGAGTGAAGTAAAATACACTGTATTTAATTAAATAGTTGCTGGTCAACGAATAACTCATCAAGTTCTGTTAGCAAGGCGCCGATGTCTTTACTATCAGTGAACTTGTCCCAAATTACCTTGATGTCTTTTTCGTAGGTACGCAGGTTAACTTCCTTAATTGTCAATAGCACTCGCTCTTTGGCTTCTGCTTCTGCTGATTCTTCCTCAAATTGGTTAGCTTGGGTCAAAGCAGTTTGTACTTTTAACAATAATGAGCGGAAGTGTTGCTTGCAGGCGCCTGCTTGGAGAGTCGTCGTTGTAGGTCAGACAGTAGGTTACGCGTGCAAGTCGTTAATCTTTCGATAAGCACTCAAGAATTTCAGTGAAGAACTGAGTATATCTATATATTATGCGTGAGTAGCTTTCATACAGCATTGTTTAAAAACGCCTAGATATTTATATGGTGGCGCTTTGGAAGCAATATAAAATGTTCAACGCTTTAAAATGCGTATATTTGTTCTAAAGACTTTTCTCTGGTCATAGGTTTTTCCTAGAACGAGACCAGGTTATCCGCATATTGTTCACAGTAGGCTTATTATTGTGCTGTGAATCAGGTGCCTGTATTATTTCCCTGTATAAGTACGTAGTATAGATTAATGTCTATTTATTTGCGTGTAACATGTATTACAGCTAATATAAGAATTTTCATTTAAACTGGGAACAGATCAAACAACATATTATTCTACATACTTAACAAGCTTGCGAAAACTCAGCAAATGTGCTGGCTTTTAACTAGTTTGATAGAGTATTAATTAAGAATCGATAGTATTTAGCTTGCTTACCAATACTTTACGTCGTGTGTAAGAAGCGTATTCATCATCAGTGGTCAATGTTTGAACTAGATTTTACCAAATAATCAAATAAATAAGCACTGATTATTTGGTGATAAGCGCGAATTAACTCAGTAATTTTACTTTTAATAGAATTACTTAGAATAGCTACAAATTAAATTGTATTTAGAGTAGAAGATATTTCTAATACAAGACTTTTGCTACAAACTTACAGGGTGTCAACGTTTTGAACTATAAAAATCAGCATTATGACGGTGCCAAGGAATTTCTACGAATATTTCCTGATGGCTAAAAATTTTTGCTGAAAATATAATGTTCAATATATCAAACATTCAGTAAATCCCAAAGTTTTTCTGAACGCTGTGGATACCCGTATACAAATGTAACTAAAAGCACCTAGTACATAATTAAAGCTTATAAAAATAGGTTGTGTATTTTAGTTTTAGGCGCCTGAAGAGTATCCTAGAAACTTGATAATTATTACTATAATTATTGTTCAAACAAGTATTTATTTTCATGAAGATTTATATTTTTTAGTTAATTCTCAACCTCTAGAAGTATTTTCATAATAATCTAATTATATTCGCGCATGAAGTTCGCGAATAAAGTAGTTTGGTTTTTATGAAATGTCAAAAAAATTATCTTCCCAAGAAGACATTATTATGCGTGCTGACATTCTTGCAGCATTAATGTCAAATCTTGAACGTGAGATTAAGCAGATAGCCAGGGCAAACGCATCTTAAATTGGCTTTGGGCAAGGAATAGCGGTCAAGTGGGAGCGCAGAGTTTCTTCAAATACGACT
>NZ_RSCL01000009.1:119893-369985 GCF_003991905.1 Dulcicalothrix desertica PCC 7102
ATATGTAAGAATTATTTGGATTGTATTGCTAAAGGCACTGCGATTACTTACGAAGAATATATAACTGTCAATAATGAGAATATTTGGGGTTTGACGACGCTTAACCCCATTAGAGATAATACAGGTAAAATTTATCGGTTAGTTGGGACTGTAACTGAAATTACAGAACTAAAAAAGACACAATCTCAACTTCAAGCTCAAGCTACTGAGTTAGAAGCAGCACTAACTCAAATTGCTTCAACTCAAACTAAACTTATTCAAACCGAGAAAATGTTATCGTTAGGGCAATTGGTTGCTGGTATTGCTCACGAAATAAATAATCCTACAAATTTTATATTTGGTAATTTAGATTTTGCCCAAGAATATACAAATAATTTATTTGATTTAATCAAGCTTTATCAAAAATATTATTCAAAACCTATAAAGATTATTCAAGATAAAATAAGCGCGATTGAACTAGATTTTATCATGACTGACTTACCTATGATACTTAGTTCAATGCAAGTCGGCGCTGAACGAATTATCAAAATAGTTTCTTCATTACGCACTTTCGCTCATATGGATGAAGCTGAATATAAAAAAGTAGATATTCACATTGGACTTGATAGTACATTAGATTTATTAGATTATCGGCTGAAACAGCAAAGTAAACGCGCCAAAATCGAAGTGATTAAAAATTATAGTAAATTACCTATAATTGAATGTTATGCTGGACAACTGAATCAAGTATTTATGAATATCTTATTAAATGCGATTGATGCATTAGATGAAGCCGAAATAGCGCATCCAAAAATTATTATTTCCACAAGTTTAACGAAAAATAATTTAATATCAATTAGTATAACAGACAATGGTAATGGTATATGTCCAAATATACAAAAAAAACTATTTAATTTATTTTTCACCACCAAACCAGTAGGTAAAGGTACAGGTATGGGACTACCTCTAAGCTACAAAATTATAACCGAAAAACACAACGGTATATTAGAATGTATCTCTAAACCCGGAGCAGGCGCCACCTTTATCATCAAAATTCCCCAAAGTGTGAAAGTGCGCTCGTGCTGAATAGTAAGGTTTTTATTTTTTGCTATTAACTCCTAACTCCTAACTCCTAACTCCTAACTTTACTCAGTACTCAGCACTTTTTACTCAGCACTGAATTATGAGATAGGCTAGATTGTAAAGCTTTGTAACGACAATGAGGGGAAGTCTAGCTTGAGTTCTTTAATACAAATAAAAGACCTCCGTAAGGAGTTTGAGGAAGGCGCCAGTACTCGCACGGTTATTCATGACCTGAATATAGAGTTCAGCGAGGGAGAGTTTATAGTTCTTTTGGGTCAGAGCGGTAGCGGCAAAAGTACGCTATTAAACCTCATTAGCGGTATCGAAAAGCCAACAGCGGGGACAGTCTTAATTAAAAACACCGCTATTACCGAACTTTCGGAGCGGGCGCGTACCTTATTCCGTCGCGATAATATAGGGTTTATATTCCAGTTTTTTAATTTAATTCCCACTTTAACGGTATTGGAGAATATCAGCCTACCTCTAGAGTTAGCAGGGAAAAAAGGGAAAGACTTAGAAAAACAGGCTTTAAGTTTACTAGAGAAAGTCGGGTTAGCAGACAGATACAATACTTTTCCTGACAAACTTTCGGGAGGACAGCAGCAACGAGTCGCGATAGCGCGTGCTTTACTACATCAACCAATGTTACTACTCGCCGATGAGCCAACAGGTAATTTAGATGAAGAGACAGGGGAAAAAGTTTTAAATTTACTGTTGGAACTTACGCGCGGTGCCAATAAAACTCTGATTATGGCAACGCATAACCCAGCAATTGCGAGTTTAGCAAATAGAGTATTACGGATGCAAGATGGGCGCCTACAGGAAGTAATAACTAGAGAGGTGGCGGCATGAGTGAGGTAATATCTAATCAACCTTTATTGCTGCTAACTTGGCGCCGTATCCGCAAAAACGCTTTTCAATACCTGTTATTTATCTTGGGTGTAGCGTTGGGTGTGGCGATGATGGTATCAATTGATTTAGCGAATGGTTCGGCACAGCGAGCTTTTTCGCTATCTACTGATGCAATTATTGGACATACGACACATAGAATAGTTGCAGTTTCACCGAGTGGTATTGATGAAAGTTTGTATAGTCAGTTGAGGCGAAATATTGGTAATGTAAAAGCGGCGCCTATCGTTGAAGGTTATGTTAATTCTAAGCAGCTTGGTTCTCAACCTTTGCGGTTAGTAGGGGTGGACTTATTTGCAGAACCACCATTTCGTAACTATTTTAATGATAATAGCCCTAAAAATACCGAAGGCGCCACTGCTTTTTTAACTCAACCTAACACTATCATCCTTCCTCAAGAACTAGCAACGCAATACCAGATATCAGCTGGAGATAATATAGCTCTAGAGTTATCAGGACATGATATCAACGTTAAAGTTGTTGGTTTAATTAACCCTGCGAATAATCTTACCCGCAGTGCTTTAAGCAGTATTCTATTTACAGATATTGCTACAGCCCAAGAAATTTTAGGTACAGTTGGTCATCTTAGCCATATTGATTTAATTTTAGATAATCAGCAACAGCAATCTGATATCGAGAAAATTTTACCAATAGGTGTCAAGCTAGATACTGCCGAAGCGCAAAAAAATGCAGTACAACAAATGACCGCTGCATTTGAACTCAATTTAACCGCATTGAGTTTGCTTGCTTTAGTCGTTGGGATGTTTTTGATATACAACACCGTTACTTTTAGTGTAATTCAACGGCGCCCATTGTTTGGTGTATTGCGGTGTTTGGGTGTAACACCAGGTCAATTATTTACCCTAATCATCAGTGAATCTGCTGTACTCAGTATTATTGGTTCCTTACTAGGATTAGGTTTAGGGATAATTCTGGGACGTGCAATAGTTGGTTTAATTACCCAAAGCATCAACGATTTTTACTTCGTCGTCAACGTCCAAAACGTAAGTATTTCCCCGTTGAGCTTGGCAAAAGGTTTATTAATAGGTGTTTTTGCCTCGCTGTTTGCTTCTGCTATTCCTGCTGTGGAAGCAATGCGAACTTCACCCCAAACAACCTTGCAACGTTCAAGCTTAGAAAGCAAAGTTCGTAGTTTACTACCTTGGTTGGTTTTAGCTTGGGCTGTATTTACTATACTCGGCGCCGGACTATTACGAATTGGAGGTGGTGGATTAATTCTTGGTTTTGCAGGTTTATTTGCAATATTACTCGCTGCTGCATTCTTAACACCACCTGTTACAGCATTTTTAATGGAGTCTTTAACCTCGGTAGGAAATTTACTTTTTGGTATAGTCGGTAAATTAGCAACGCGCGATATTGTTCGGTCTTTAAGTCGTACCTCAGTAGCAATTGCTGCCTTAATGGTTGCTGTCTCAGTAATTGTTGGGGTATCCATAATGATTGGTTCATTTAGAGGAACCGTTGTAGAATGGCTTGGCCAAACATTACAAGCAGATATTTACGTTACCCCTCCCAGCACCACAGCAAACCGTGTCTTGGGTAAAATATCACCCGAAGTCGTCAATGAAATGAAAACTTGGCGAGGTTGGGATGATTTTGTCACCTACAATGAAACAGAAACCGTAGTCAAAGAATTTAATCGTCAAGTAAAATTAATCTCAGCAGATGGTGATGTTTCTCATGGTAGGCGCCCATATAGCTGGGTACGTAATAAAGGTGTAGACCCGTGGCAATATTTAGCAGATGGAAAAGGTGTTATTGTTTCCGAAGCATTACTAAATAGAGTCAACCTCACAACTCCACCCGAACAAATAACCATTGAAACACCTGTAGGTTGGCGAAGTTTTCCGGTAATAGCAGTATTTTACGACTACTCAAACGACCGAGGCACAATTTTACTCGACAACGATATATATGTAGACCTCTGGCAAGATAAAGATATTGCCTCCATCGGTTTATTCTTAAAACCAGGAGAACCAGTCGAAGAAATAGCACAAGCAATAAAAACCCACTTTCAACCCAAACAAGGATTACTCGTTCAGTCTAACCGCACCTTACGCAACGGTTCATTAGAAATATTTGACCGCACCTTTGCCATTACCGACGCATTGCGACTTTTAGCCATAGTTGTAGCATTTATTGGTGTACTCAGCGCATTAATGAGCTTACAACTCGAACGCACCCGCGAAACCGGAATTTTACGAGCAAATGGAATGACACCCTTACAACTATGGGTAATGACATTTATCAAAACCGGACTAATGGGAGCAATAGCCGGATTACTCGCAATGCCATTAGGATACGTCTTAGCATGGATATTAATTTATGTAATTAACGTCCGTTCGTTCGGCTGGACATTACAAATGCAACTACAACCAAGTTACTTTTTACAAGCATTTGCCGTTGCCGTAATAGCCGCTATTTTAGCTGGAATTTATCCCGCTTGGCGCCTGGGTAACACAGTCATCGCATCAGCTATACGTCAAGAATAATATTTCCACCATATGCAATTGTGAAATGCTCAATTGTGAAATGCTCAATTGTGAAATGCTCAATTGTGGAATGGGCAATTGTGGAATGGGCATCCTTGCCCGTTCCAAACTAATGGCGGGCAAGGATGCCCACCCCACAAGAAAATTTTAGGTATTTTTTTATTTAGAAGCCTTTAATGCAATAGCAGCATAGAATGTAGGGTGCGTTACTGCTTTAATAAACTCAAATTAAACGAAAAATATAATAGCAGTAACGCACCATCAACAAGTGAACAATACCTTTATAGGCGCCATTTTAAAGGTTATGCTTTAATAAAAACTTATAAATTAGATAATGAATACTTTACAAGATATCCAACGAAGAATAGCTGTTGCTTTTATATGGGAATATGATAGGTTAGGAGAATATAAAGCCTCACAATTATTTAGCTTAACACAATGGAATATTCCAGATTTTTTGGAAAGAGGCATAAAAGAAGGAATTGTTCAGTGGGCACAAAATTTTTACTTGACAATGGAAGATTTATCTTACCTAAAACAAGAAACTAAGGAAAAAATCATTTTGGAACAATACCAGATATTTGTACTTTTACCCAATGGTGTCTCTGGAGAAAAAGCTATTTACGACACTCATTTGATTCTTAAGCAAATGGGTGGAACTCTAGATGAAGACTCAATATTAAAGTTGGCGCAAGATTTTTTAAATAATCAATGTCAATGCCACCCTCTTCCCAACACATATCAAAGCGGCGGAAATAAAAACTTTTTTTACATCCGTTAAAGAGGCTTTGAGTAAAGTAAACGTCTTACCCAAGGACTTGAGCTATTCGTAACTCTTGCAATAGTTTTCTTTTCTATAAACCATCTATACGCTTCTAGCACAATTGCGGCGCCTTCGGGTGTTAACTCTTGTAATATTTTTGTTATAGCACCTACGTCATCTGATAATATTGCTTCTGTTACATCTTCAACTCGACCTTGTAGCACATAGCGATGCTTATCGATAAGGCTAACTACAACAAGCGCGTATGGTTCTTTTGTTTGCATTGTGATTTTACCGTCTTTTTGCTTATTTTAACAAAGTATTTAGCCAAAAGTCGGCGCCGATTGTCCTCAAATCAATACATCAGTACCTACACTTCTCCAATTAATAACCCGACAGAAAGCTATATCTTTTTTAGCACGCTCAAAACATTCAACGAATCCAGGTATATCTAGTACGTTATTATAAGTAGGTAAACATTTATTTTTATTACAACATTACTGTTTCAAGTTTCAAACATGTTATTTATAAAAAAAATTATGTTTAAAAGCAAGTAAGGGATTATAGCTCTCTTTGTGAAAATACCAGAAGATGCAGTGATACCAGAAGAAAAGCTGACACGCTATCTTTTGGTTCCGAGAATTAAAGATGATAAATCAAAGTTTTTAGCACAAGCAGGATTTACACAAGATATAGCGGTTCCTATTCAAATGAAGTACACAATCACGGGCAGGGATGCCCGTTCCACAAGAGTTTTATTAACTTAATTTGTACCTGACTTGATTGAAAAATGCTATAACCCAAATGATTTATTAAATGCAATTAAGCAACTTGTACTCATAACCGACGCAGTAGAAGATAACATTAACGAATATGGAGTATTTTATACCGTTACGGGGGATTTACAAGGTCTTAGTGGTCGTAGCTTACCTGATATCTTGCACCTCTACGTATAAATTTTTAATTTTCAACAAGCATGTTTTTAATATTACTGATTAATTTAGTTCATTTTAATGAACTTAAGTTTTAACCCTAGGCGGGTATGGGCATAATAATAAAATTGGTAAATAAAGTTAGAAGTTACCAGTTGTAACAGTTTGGTTACAATCAATAAATGACGGAAGCTTTCGGTTTATCACCCTCAAATTTAAAAAGGACTAATTGTTATGAAGCTTGAACTTTATCAGTACGTTGCCCTGTGTCGAGATATTCCAGAACACAACCTCAAGCGTGGAGATGTAGCGATGCTGATCGACTACGTAACCCATCCTGGCAACGAGGAAGATGGTTATATATTGGAAGTTTTTAATGCTGCGGGAGATTCTATAGCTGTTTTTGCGGTTCCAATGTCAGCAGTAGAAAAACTAGCTAGCGACGCGGTATTAGCAGTGCGCTCTTTAATGGGAACTGTTAACTAATCAAGAGCAATTACTAATGATGCTTGATAATGCGTCTCCTCGCACTATAATTCAGAAAAAACGTTAAACTAAAGCCACAACTGACGTTCATCAACACTTAGTAGGTATACCTGTGTACAAAGTTGAAGCACAAGTGGACACAAAGCAACTTTTACAAGCCGTTGAACAAATGCCTCAACCTGATTTTGAGACATTTGTAATACAGGTGTTAAAACTCCGCGCTCAACGCCAAGTTCAATCGCTTTCATTATCAGAGTCTGAATTAATATTGAAAATTAAGCAATCCATCCCTGATGATATTCAGCAGCAGTTTAATGAACTAATTGAGAAACAACGTTCAATGGCACTCACTGATGCAGAACACGCTCGTCTAATTCAACTTACTGATCAAATTGAAGATTTAGATGCAAAACGTATCGAATATTTAGCTCAGTTAGCTCAATTAAAACAGAAATCACTTGTTGAAGTCATGCAAGATTTAAGCATTCACCCCCCTGCCTGTGTCTGAAGATAGAGTTACTAATGAGCAGCGACGCATAGTAGTTGCGAGGGCTAAAGAATGTTGCGAGTACTGTCGCAGTCAAGTAAAGTTTGCGACTCAATCATTCTCTGTAGAACACATTACGCCTCGTTACAAGGGTGGTAAAACAATCTTGGAAAATTTGGCACTATCATGCCAAGGTTGTAATAATCACAAGCACACTAAAACAGAAGCTTTAGACTCTACAACTCAACAAATTGCCCCACTCTTTCATCCTCGCCAACAATCATGGCAAGAGCATTTTGCTTGGAATGAGGATTATACGCAAATTGTAGGATTGACTCCAACAGGGCGTGCGACGGTAAAAGAGTTACTCTTAAATAGACCAGGATTAGTTAATCTACGCCGTGTCCTTTTTGCTTCAGGAGAACATCCGCCTGGAGATTGATGTAAATGCGACAAACTTCACTAGTTAATTAAAAAATCAACGCTTGGGTGCTGGAAGTTGTGTTTAATAGGTATATTACATGACTTACCAGGCGCGGTAAATACTCTTCATACCAAAAAATTTCATATGTAAAATCCCCGTTCTCAATAACTAGTGACTGAGTAACGGGAAGCGTCATGATTGGCTAAATACAATCCGTAATATTAATTTTGGCTAAATAATCTATCTAAGAAATCAATCTTGACGGCAGAATTTATAATATCTTGTCCAGTACGACGATTTTTAAATTCCATATTATTGATGGCAACAATATAGTATTGGTCGTCGATAGTGGCGATAATTGCACCACCGGAAGAACCACCAGCAGTGTCGCAATCGTGGAGTAAAAGGTTTGCTTCTTCTGAGGTAATGCTGCAACCTGCTTCAAATCCTGCTGTCATTCCGGGATTTGATTTGGGGAAATCTTTGGAATATCCGACAAAAAAGAATTTTTTCGGGTTACGAGTAAGAGTTGAGGTAGGTAGAGATTTCCATCCTAAATAACCATATTTGCGACCCAAGGGTTTATCGAGTACCAAAATTGCCCAGTCTTTGGAATTGTCTTGAAATCCATTTTTGAAATCAGTACCGTAAATAACTCTTTGTACTGAAGCAATATCTCTGGGGTTGCTAACTCTACCGTTGATAAAGTTGGGCATAAACTCAATTTTTTTGCTCAAAACACCTGTTTCTGGATCGAGAACGCAGTGGGAATTGGTAAGGACGAGATTATCGTAAATCAATGTACCCGTGCAATGATAGCTTTTTGCGTCTGCGGTTGTTCCCTGCACTTTGCCAATTGTTGACCAAGGGTATTGGTTACTAGTCATGGGAATGCGGTCGTCCACACCATCGGGTATTCCGCGTTCTCCATTTGCTTTTTCTGAGCTTCCCAAACCATTGGGAATAAAGGGTTTTCCGTTTCCTGGTAGTTTTAATTGACTTGCATCTTGAAATTTCGTAAATTCGGGAGGTTTGGGATTGTTTTGTGCTTGGACTGATGTGTTTACAAATGTATGGACGCTGGCAGCAGTGAAAATTCCTGCGAATAAAAGAGCGAAAGATTTTTTCGAGAAAAGTTTGGTGTTCATGTTGTTGGTACTCCTGAAGTAAAAGTTAGTAAAAGTTTCAAATTTGTTGAAAAGCTGAATTTGATGTATTGAAATACCCTATTTCCACTCGCCTTGTAGTGTGAAACTTGCCCAGTAGTAGGGGTTTTGCTTATCTCCTGACTGCAACATTTCCAACTGTGCGGCTCGGAGGGCAGCAGCAGGGGTTTTTCCTTGTTCGAGCATTTGTTTGTAGAATTTCTGCATCAATATTGATGTACCCGAATCGTTGACATTCCACAGAGAAACGGCAACTCTGGGCGCCCCTGCATACATCAATCCTCTTGTCAACCCCACTAAGCCTTCGCCTTTGATGTCTTTACCAAGTCCAGTGTCGCAGGCACTCAATACAACTAAATCGGCGGCAAAATCAAGGTTGAAAATATCCCCCAAGCGGAGATAACCTTTGGTTGTGGGTTTACCTTGTTTATCTAGCAAGGAAAGAACTATTCCCGATCTCTCTGGTTCGATGGGGTCAGCAAAACCGTGGGTGGCGAAATGTAGCAAGCGATATTGTTTGAGTTCGGGGTTAGTTGCCCATTCGTAAGTTGCATCAAACCTCAAGGCTTGTTTTTTATGGGATTGGTTTTTGACTAATCCTAGAAGTGCTTTGGCTTCTTCTCCTGTAAATGGAAGTCTGTCCCAACCATCGCGCTGGAGATTTCTGGCAGATGTTTTCAGGGCCGATTGGTCTATTTCTTGGCTGAGGTCAAGATTTTTGGTAACGGTTGGTGGTTTACCTGTAAATTCTTCGTCATCGGGTTTAAATACGGGATCGGCTAGAACTGCGAGGGTTTTCGGCGCCGTGTTGCGCTTGGCGAGTTCTGTTCTTTGGGTTGCCAGGGCTGTAATTGAGGGTAAATTAACGATTTCATGGTTGATAATTAGGGGTTGGTATGGGGTTTGTTTTGTTGCATTTGCCTGCGGGGAATTTACATCATGTAATGCAGCGAATGGTATGGTTTGTAATGCACCATCGGCGACAATTACCAAGCGTTTTCCTGATATTTTACCTGCCACTTGTCCTAAAAGGGTTTGACTAAACTCCTTCGTATCTTCAATTATTTTTGGTGGTACACCTGTGGTATTTGATATAGCAGATTTGAATTTCTCTGCCGCTATCTCAATTTTTTCCCGTCCTGGGAGTTTGTAGGTGTTTAAGGAATTGGGTGTGACAGCCCATAGATAACTACGTTCTTCGCCTATGGAATATTGCAGTAGGATGGTGTCTTTGTCGAGTTGTTGTTGAATTTGCGGTAATTTTAAAATGTCCTTATCGGGGTCTGGGTTTGTTAATTTAGCGTATGCAGAACTAGTTGTGCGGATTTTAGTTTGTAGTTCCTTGTATTGACTGCGAAGATTTTCGGCTTCTGTAATGAGTCTTTGGATAGAGTTTTTGGTGATAGGGTCGTTTTTATTGGGTGAGTTTTCTAAGTTTCCTCGCGTTGTTTCTCTGGCATTTATTTGTTGTAATAAATTACGTTCCTGTTCTAATAGTTCTGGATTTGCACCTTTACGGATTTTGGCATTGGATTCTTTGAGTAATTCTATTAAACCTCTGGCGCGCGAGCGCTCGCTTACATTTAACGCTAATTCGTCGTAGTTTTTATCTGGATTTTTCTCGTCCAGTTCCATCAACAGATCGATGTAGAGTTTATAGTACTTTTGGACTGTGGCAAAATAAGAGGTACGTAAATCTGAACTTTTGACGTTACCACGTATGTTTTCGACGATTTTAATTGCTTCGTCAATGCTGGTAAGTGCAGTTTCCAACTTTCCTAGTTTACGTTGATTTTTTGCGATGTAATAAAGTGCGTCAGATTCTCCCTGAATGTCTTTTAAAGTTCGCCTGAGTTTAAGTTGTTCGTTGAGTGTATTTATTGCTTGTTGGTATTGTTTTTGAAAACTATAAGCCATGCTGATTGTGCTTAAAGTTTCAGCTTCTTTAATTTTTAAGTCTGACTGTCTATAACCATCTAGAGCTTTCTGATAACTATCTAGAGCATTTTTATAATCTCCTTGTACGAGATATATACTACCAATAATTCCAATAGACGCGATTTCTTGAAAAGAATATTTATGTTTCTTCGATAATTTCAACGCCAGATTAGCAGCCTCGAAAGCTCTGGGATAATCCTTTTTATCACGATAGATTCTTGCTAGACCATAACGTATATTTATTTCAGATAGGTAATCCTCTTTATTTAATAACTTAAGAGCTTCATTATAAGATGTAAGTGCCTCATTAAATTGTGCATTTTTTTGATAAACTCCACCCATGTAGAGAAGGATTCTAGCTTGTTGAGCTTTGTTATCAAGTTTCCTGTAAATATCTAGTACTTGATTGTAAGTCCTAATACTTAAGTTACTATCACCTAATGAATTGTAGAGTAATGCAATATTACCAAGAGTGCGAGCTGCTGCTTTAGGGTTTTTTGTTATGGAAAGCTCAATTTGCAAGGCTTCGTTATAACGGTCTAATGCAAGCTGATAATCTCCTTGTTGGATGTAAATATCACCTTGCTGGTTAAAAGTAGATGCTTCTTCGTCCTTTTCGCCAGTTTTACGGTTAAGTTCAAGTACTTCTTCCGTATATTTTAGTGCTGATTGGTTATTACCTAGAAAATTTCGATAGATACTGATAATCGATCCAAGACTTAAAGACTCTAAGGTTGTCCACCCAGCTTGATGGAAGAGTAATTTTGCTTTTTGGTAGTATTCAATTGCTTTTTCGTAATTTCCTCGTGAGCTATAAATACTGGCAATATCATTAATAGTTAAACCTCGATCAACTAATGTACCTTTTGTTGATTGTATTCCCAACGCTTTATTTAAATATTCTAGTGCTAAATCATGTTTACCCAATTTTCCGTGAAGAGAGCCAATATTTTTGAATATTTCAGCCTCTCCTAACAAGTCTTTTCTTTCTCGATAAATATCTAGGGCTTGATTGTAGTATTTCAAGGACATTTCGGACTTACCTATTTGAGAATATAGAAAAGCAATGGAATTAAGAGTATCAGCTTCTTTTTCTTTATCTTTAAATGTAGTACGATAAATTTCTAGTGCTTGATTAAGGGAATTAAGTGCATTCTTCGTCTCACCTAATCTCATATAGGCACGAGAAATAGAAGATAAATTTATAGCTAAATGACGAAATTGTTTCTGTATCCGAAAGCTTGATTCTGCTCGCTTCAAATATTCAAGTGATTCTCGTGGTTTTCCCATGTTGTTGTAGGTATCACCAATCATACTGAGTACACTTGCTTCAAACAAAGGTTGATTTAACTCTTGCCAGATTATTAATGCTTGGTTATATAAATCTAGTGCTTGTTGATATTCTGAAAGAAAAATATTAACTAAACCAATGCTCATTAATATTTCGGCTTGATCTGCTCGTAATCCCAATTCCTGATTAATTTTCAATGCTTGTTGATACTTTCCTAATGCCTCTTGATACCCTTCTTTTGTCCCTTTTTTTTGTAACTCTTGCCCTTCTTGAACTAACTTAACTGCATTTTGATATCGCTTTTGCTTATCCGCACTTAACGGAACTGACGGAGCGGGTGCTGTCTGCTGTGCTATTTGCAACTGTGCGAATGTTGCCCTTGCGCCCACCGATTCCGAGAATAAAACCACACTTAACAAGCCAATCAAGCCGTAACGGATGATTTTTGGTAGAAAGTAACCTAATATTTCCCTGCTTCTCTTGCACCGTGCCATTTTCACGCCTCAACTATTAAATATTTGTATGGAAACTCGACCGTATTTATACGGAATGCAGATAAATAAGATATATTTTTGCTCAGAAAATATACTTAATTACACGAATACTTTAAAACGAAAGCAAAGAATAAGTAAACCCGGTTTCAGTTTCCGTAACAAAAACAATCATCGTTTAGTCACAAATCGCACGATTAACGCGATAAATCGTCAAAAACCAGGTTTTTCGCAAAACTGCACAATCCTCCATAAGCTAATTTTCACTAAATACTATTTCAGAGTTGTGAAAAGATATGCATATCCCACTGTCATCACTATCCTTAAGTTTTTACGTTCTCTGATCGTCGCTTGCGGTTATTTCAAAAATTTGCTTCTTGACAAGAACAGATACAAACTATAGCATCTAATAAGATGTTTTATTAAATGCTTTATAAAATGCTATGCAAATTAAAATTAATCTCGAAAATATTCAAACTCTGACTGACTTTAAACGAAACGCCAAGGATTACGTAGAACGAATAAAGGCTACAAAATCTCCGCTTGTGCTGACGGTCAACGGGAAAGCTGAGGTTGTAGTTCAGGAGGCGCAAGCGTTTCAAGATATGATGGATAGGCTTGATCGTGCGGAGGAAGAATTAAAAATACTCAAAAAAGAGACATTGCGACGAGAAATAGCCATTGGAATAGAGCAGCTTGATAACGGTCAGTATACCGAATACGATGAAGAATCGCTCCTTTGTTTTTTTGAAGACATTAAAGCACGAGGACGCAAGAGATTAGAGCAGAACAAAACTCCATGAGCCGATTTAAAATTTCTACTCAAGCAGATCATATCTGGAGCGGTTACGTGAGTGCCCCCGAACCTTTACCGAGTTAAAGTGTAAAGAAAAACTCAGTGATGCAGAACATACAAAGCTAATTCAACTTACTGATCAAATTGAAGATTTAGATGCAAAACGTATCGAATATTTAGCTCAATTAAAACAGCAATCACTTACTCAAGTCATGCAAGATTTTAGTATTCACCCCCTACCTGTGTCTGAAGATAGAGTTACTAATAAGCAGTGACGTATGGTAGTTACAAGAGTTAGGGAATGCTGCTTTGTATTATCGCGCGTCAACTAAAGATAGGAAAAATTGGAGGAACGTATACCTTAATGTATGAAATTGAATATACCCCCCAAGCAATAGAAGACCTTCAGTTTTTCCGAAAAAATGACCAGAAACAAATTTTAGATAATATTGAAATACAATTACAATATGAACCAACAGTTGAAACACGTAATCGTAAACAAATGCGACCAAATGATTTGGCTGCATGGGAATTACGCATCGGTAAATTTAGAATACTCTATAATGTTGATGAAGTAGTTTTAATTGTTGAAGTTCAGCGTATTGGTGAAAAGCAGGGTAACGCTTTTTTGTTTCGTGGTCAACAGGAGGATGTATGAAAATAAGTTGGAACTACCGCGTTTTTTGTGAAGATAATGGCGATTATGTCATTCGAGAAGTAATTTATGCTGAAGATGGTTCAATTGTTAGTTGTACAAAAGATGCAGTTGAACCAATGGGAGGAACAATGGAAGAATTAGCTAGTGATATTGAAGCTTTTAAGCAGGCTTTAACACTACCTGTACTGACTCTTGCTGATATTCCTACAAAAGAAGTTAAGAAAGAAAAACTTCACTCGAAAAGCAAAAATGTTTCTCATAAGGAATTGTTAGATAAATTGGGCTTTAGTCATACTTCAGCATCAAGTTAGTATATAAATCTTAATTATTTGGATATTCATGTAAATGCTGCAAACTTCACTTGGTAAAATCCCGTTAGGATACGCAACACAAGCATCAGATACGTCATTTGAGATTGAACGTATCTTAATTGGACGTTGGCAGCAAATGTTACCTTATGAAAAAGCAAAGTTAATTAAAAAATCAACGCTTGGGTGCTGGAAGTTGTGTTTAATAGGTATATTACACGACTTACCAGGCGCCGCAACACAAGCTATTCGACGCGAATTTATTAAAAGAAAGTTAGGCGCCACGTGGATTGAGGTATTGTGTAATCAGGATAATTGGGTAAATTTGACGGGTGTTGAGGGAATTTCGGCAATAATGGAAGATGCTATTTGGTTGGCAGTTAAATTAGGGAGAATTTTAGAAGAACTGCGTATACCTTATTTGGTAGGTGGGTCAGTGGCAAGTTCGTTATTAGGAGAACCACGTGCAACCTTAGATTTAGATTTAGTTGTTGATGTGAGTGCGTCACAAATCGAATCGCTAGTTAATACGCTGACCACAGAGTTTTATATTAGCATTGATGCTGTGAGAGAAGCAGTTGAGCGGAAAGCTTCGTTTAATGCTATACATTTAGAAACAACAGAAAAAGCAGACTTTTTTATTTTAGGTAACGATGAATTTTCAAGAGAGAAATTAAGGCGCCGACAGTTGTATACTTTATCTGTTGAAGGAGATTCATCAATATATATATACTCCGCAGAAGATATTATCTTACAAAAGCTGCGATGGTATCGTATGGGAATGGGTGTCTCTGACAGACAGTGGAGAGACTTGTTAGGAGTATTAAAAGTACAAGCGTTAAGGCTAGATTTTGCGTATTTACAACACTGGGGAAGAAATTTAGGACTTGGTGACTTGCTAGAACGTGCGTTATTACAAGCAGGTTTGGAGAGATGACGCTTATGATGTGCCAAACTCAGTAAACTGTCGTATATAAGGTTCATGAAACGCCAAAATGATATCCTGTTTAGGCACTCCCATTTCAACTAAGCGATTGGCTATTCCTTCTTCTGTACCATCATGCTGAATCCAAATTTTCCCATTTTTAATATCAAGATGTAGAACACAACCAAAATCACGTTTATTTCCACGCCAACCAACATAAAGTAATTGATAATGGTCTTGCTTTTCATCGAAAACTGTTTGTATCTCATACTCTTCGGCATTTCTTTTTTGCATTGAAGAGCGCCGTTGTTTTTCAGAAAGAAGATGTTGAATATATTGCCGATATTGTTCTACAGCCATTGACTAATAACCTCCTGTTCTACATCATAAATTACTAATCGTAATTGATATTTGGCAATTGCCGATACAATAAACTTTCGTTGAAAAAAAGTTTCATAAATCGGTAAACGAACCGCTAAATACAACTGACGCTCTGGGTCAATTTTATCTAATGCGTCTCGATAGTTTAAAAATTGTCCTAACGCAGTATGAAATTCTGAAACATTCGATGTACTAATAAAGCTTTTAACTTCTACCGCTATTTTTCGTCCCTCTCGCTCTGCTCCTAAAATTTCTTCTGCTGCTAAATCAATCTCGAAATCTACATCATCTACATTAATATTATAACATTCAGCCGTAATCTCCCAGCCGTCTTTTTCTAAGGCTGTTTTAACAACACCATGAAATCTATCTTTTGCCATACGAGTTCAACTTCATGCTAAAATAGGTGCCTGTTAAAGGCGGAGAGGATTTACCTTTAACTTATATTGTAACTCAGCGTTTAATTTAATAATCAACTTAGGATTACTGCTTTATAAATAAGTAAAATTTGAAACTTAGTGCTTTCATATCACCTCTCTCTCTGTATCCTCTGCGTCTCTGTGGTAAACATAATTATGTGACTGCACAGGCGAGACGCCTATGCTACAGTATGAATCGGCGCCTGCGCTAAATTATTTATCATATAGAATTATTTTGAGTTTTTACCGTTAAAACTTGGGGTGGTGTGGAATCTGGGGGGTAAATAAAATCTACTTCTACTTTCTTGGTGGCGCCTGCTGCTAATTTTAACGTCACCAAAGCTTCACCTTGCTGTCCTCTTTTTTGCACCAAATGTAAGTACCTTTGCACTTTCCCCAAACCATCTTCATAACTAACCTTTACTGTACCGCGAAAAAACACTTGCTCGACTTGCGGGTTTAAAAATAATAATCTATCGCTTCCACCCTCATCTTTAAGTGGTGTTTGAATTAATACACTTACTGTTTGAGTTTGGTTTGTTGGATTATGTAAAGGCAAAGTCAAATCATATTCTACACCGTAATTACTATGGGCAAAATATGCTGTATCTGGGTAGCGAGCTAACATAGGAGCGCTCTGTATCTGTTTAGTAGCTAATGTGACTAAATGTACTGTTCCTAATGGATAGGAAATCGCTTTTCCTGGTTCTGGTATGGTTAATTTTGCGGCGCCAGGGTTGTCAGTAATTACTGCTTCCCATTTTGTACCTTGGGAAACACCCGCTACTCTACCGATTACTGTTGGTTCTCTGGGTGGTTCTAATGGGGTGGGGATGGCGTCACGTTTTTCTGCTAAATTACCTGTGTTGAGTAAATTTTGTAATTCGTTTAAAGTTGGTGGACGATTGGAAGTCATTGCTAAATTGGCAACGTGAATTACACTGTCGCTTTTCAACCGCATCATTGTTGTGCGACCGTTGGAAGAAGGTGCTTGTACGGGGATTGGTAGGTTTGCTAATATTTGACTTTTTCTGGGTTCTATAATTATTTTTTCTGAGAAAACGTTTTGCCTAACTCCTCGCAATACTTCACCCATTGTTCTGCTTCCTGGACCCGAATAAACTGTATTTTGGAGATTATCTTGAATGTCGGGTAACGATATAAAAGGAGCTTGTTGAGTAAGATAGCTGGCGCCGTTTAATACTTCTAGCGTAACAGCTTTATCACCAGGATTATACACGATTATTCCTTGGTAGACTGTACGGCTTCGAGATGGTGTTGCTGCTCTAATAATATGATGAGAAAAAATATCAAATCTGCCTTGAAACGGGTAATTTAAATGTGCAGCAGGTGTTTTTTTACCTTCTGGGGGAAAAGTTGATAGTAAAATTCCATCGGTTTCTACCAATTCTGGACTGTTGCTGTTGAAGGTGGGTATAGTATCGAGTTTTCCTGGTAATGGATATACTTGTTGCGGTTGTACTTCGACCCCAGCGATATATTGCGGGGGAATAGTGTAGATGTTAAGCGCGCGACACATCAATGCTGCAACTTCTCCTCTAGTGGCGCCAACTTTGGGTCTTAGTTGTTTGACGTTAGGATAATTAACCACAATACTATTAATTGCGGCAGATGCAACCGAAGTTTGAGCATAGTTGGGAATTTCTGCTGCATCTTGAAAGTATGTTCGTAGTGTTTGCGCGGGGTTCGCTACAGCACTGTAATTTTTTGCTCCAGCGATGACACCAATAATTTGCGCGCGGGGTATTGCTTGGTTAGGTTGGAATATACCTCCTGGATACCCAGAAAAAAAGCCTTTTTGGAACGCGCTAGATATCGCTTTATATGCCCAATGGGTTTGCGGAACATCTCGAAATGCTGTAGAACTACGTTTATTTGGCGCCGTAGGAAAAGCATTTAGCATCAAGACAGCTGCCTCTGCACGTGTTACCGTTACATTTGGACGAAAAGTATTATCAGAGTATCCTGTAATAAGTTTACGTTCATTGAGTTGTTGAATACAATCAGTAGCCCAGTAGTTTTGAGTGTCGTTGAATGCGAAGGCACTAGAGGTTGGGAAAATAGCGATGGTTGTAGAAAGGATAAACAAGCGCAGCAAAGATGGCATAGGCAAACTGATTTTCAATTATTTTTGTAATGATAAGTAAGAATTAAAGTTTTGGGAACCAAGCATGTGATATAGTTCATATGCTCAAAGTTGGGAAACTCTGGTGAAATTCCGGGACTGTGCCGCAGCTGTAAACAGTATTGAGTTAAAAGTGCTGAGTGCTGAGTAGATTTATACTCATAACTCAGCACTCAGCACTCAGCACTGAAGAGTCAGAATGCCAGCTTGAGCAGTGTTAAACTCAACTCCCTGCGTTGCACAGGGAAGGAGATAGTGCTGTGTTCAAAATTTCTGTTGACCAAGTTGATGACCCCCTGCGTTTATTAGATAATCCTCTAACTTGTCCAGGATTATTTTACGCTACACCAGCTATTGATGGAGTTATTTCTCGCATCCGCATTCCTTCTGGTATTTTGACTAGTCAGCAGGTAAGGATTGTCGCTGATTATGCTACTAATTTTGGTGGTAGCGATAAAAATGTTTACGTAACGAACCGTGCAAATCTACAAGTTCGAGGAATAAGGGGTACAGAAACAGCTTTAATTACTTTGCGTTCTGTGGGTTTAGCTGGAATTCCCGAAGTTGACCATATTCGCAATATTATGTCAAGTCCGACAGCAGGTATTGATAAGGATGAACTGATTGATACTCGTTATTTAGTTCGTGAGTTAGATGAGTATATATGTTCGCACAAAGAATTAGGAGGGTTGTCACCTAAGTTTAGTGTAGCGTTTGATGGTGGTGGGAAAGTGTCGGTATGTCAACAACCAAATGAAATTACATTTGCTGCTGTTAAAGAAAATACATCTATATATTTTCACCTTTTAATAGGAGGGGAAGCAACCAATATCTTATTAAAACCAGAAGAGTGTATATTCGTAGTTGCCGCTTTCGCACAACTTTACCTCAACGAAGTGGATATTACCGAAAAACGCAAACCTCGTTTAAAAAAGCTATTTCAAGAAAAAGGCCTTTCTAAGACTTTAGAACAAGCACAAAAGTATTTACCTTTTTCACTTAATGTCTCAAATAACACACATACCTTAAATACAAATACTAATTACCATTTAGGCGCCCATCCCCAACGACAAAAAGGTTACTCTTACATTGGAATAGTTTTACCACTAGGCAAGCTAAATACAAACCAATTATATAACTTAGCTTCTTTAGTAGATAGCTATGGTAGCAGTGTACTACGATTAACACCTTGGCAAAATATAATCATCCCCGATATTAAAAACGAATTTATACCTGAAGTTCAAGAACATATCGAAAATTTAGGATTGCATTGGTCAGTAAATCATATATATAGTAGTCTAGTTGCTTGTACAGGAAATAAGGGTTGTGCATCTTCTGCTACCGATACCAAAAGTGACGCTCTTGCTTTAGCAGAATATCTACAGCAACACATTACCCTTGATATACCTGTAAAAATTCACTTTACTGGCTGTTCTAAATCCTGCGCTTATCATGGTAAAAGTGATATTACTTTGTTAGGTGCCCAAAAAATTGAAAATAATATCCTTACAGAAGGGTATCAAATTTTTGTCGGAAGCGAGCAAAATTTCGGCAGAGAAATATATAGTTTTATTAATCAAACTCAATTACCAAAAGTAATATTACGGTTACTGCAAGTATATAAACTCCTGCGTAAACATAATCATGATTCCTTTGGGGAATGGGTAGACCAATATACAGTATGTGAAATACAGCACTGGTTAAATGCAGGAGGAATTACATGATGGATTATATTCGCGATGGCAATGAAATTTACCGTCGTTCTTTTAGTATTATTCGTTCGGAAGCTAACTTAGAAAAATTACCTACTGACTTAGCGACCGTAGTTGTGCGTCTTATTCATACTTGTGGAATGACAGATATTGTAAATGATTTAAGTGCCTCATTCGATGCAGTCGCAGCAGGACGCAATGCACTTAAAAACGGTAAACCAATATTATGCGATGCTCAAATGGTCGCAGAAGGAATTACTAAAAAACGATTGCCTGCTAACAACCAAATAATTTGCACTTTAAATAATCCTGAAGTGGCTACATTAGCGCAAAAGATGCTCAATACTCGTTCTGCGGTTGCTTTAGAGTTATGGGAACCTTACCTTGAGGGGGCAGTGGTAGCAATTGGTAACGCTCCTACTGCGTTATTTCACTTACTCGAACTGCTTGATGCTGGAGCAAGTAAACCTGCGGTAATTCTAGGCTTTCCAGTAGGATTTGTCGGCGCAGCAGAATCGAAAGCAGCGTTGGCAGAAAACAGTAGAGGAGTGCCTTTTATTACTTTAAATGGGCGCCGAGGTGGCAGTGCAATGGCAGCAGCGGCAGTAAATGCTCTGGCAAAAGAGGAGGAAATATAACATGTCTTTAGTATCTCAAACAACTGGGCGCCTGTACGGTATCGGTATCGGGCCAGGAGACCCAGAACTATTAACAATTAAAGCTTTACGGATATTACAAGCTTCACCTGTAGTAGCTTATCCTATATCCGATAAACAGAAACCGCTAGCACGTTCAATTATTGCTCCATATTTAACAGGAAATCAAATCGAAGTCCCAATGCTTTTTCCTTTTAAACTTGAGGAATCTGCTCAACCTTATTATGACAGTGCCGCAGAAAAATTAGCCGAATATTTAAATGGTGGTCAAGATGTTGTAGTGTTATGC
The DNA here is from genome assembly GCF_003991905.1 of Dulcicalothrix desertica PCC 7102. Taxonomy (GTDB): domain Bacteria; phylum Cyanobacteriota; class Cyanobacteriia; order Cyanobacteriales; family Nostocaceae; genus Dulcicalothrix; species Dulcicalothrix desertica. Next base: position 140,646 of record NZ_RSCL01000009.1, read on the forward strand.
GAAGGCGACCCGTTTTTTTACGGAAGCTTTATGTATCTTTACACACGCTTATCACCACAGTTTCATGTAGAAGTAGTACCGGGAGTTTCTTCTATCATGGCAAGTGCATCAGCATTAGGGGCGCCGCTTACCTACCGTAATGATGTATTTATGGTGCTATCTTCGATATTAAGCGCAGAAGTATTAACAGAAAAATTAGCAGTTGCAGATGCAGCAGTAATTATCAAACTGGGCAAACATTTTAGAAAAGTATATGGCGTATTAAAAGACTTAGGTTTAGCAGAACGCGCAAAATACATTGAACGTGCCACAACTAGCACTCAAGTAATTATGCCCTTAGAAAAAGTTGACCCAGACACAGTACCCTATTTCTCACTGATATTAATACCGAGTAAATGGCAACCTTAAATAGATATCATAAATCTATAATACCCCCCAACTGGCGCCATGTTAGAGTATAACCCGTTGCACTGCTTACCCTCAGCAGAAGACCTACCTGATTCTGACGATACACCCGTGGACAACGAACTACAAGATTATATTCCGCATCTACTAAAAACAATTCTCGCCTGGATTTGGAGCAGTCGCAATGATTGGTTCTTTGGCATCGACATGGGTATTTATTACGACCCTGACATTCCAGCAGTAGTTCCAGATGGGTTTTTGAGTTTAGGTGTACAGCGAGTAATTGATGAAGATTTGCGTTTGAGCTATCTTTTGTGGGAAGAATTAGTTTTGCCAATTTTAGCAATCGAAGTTGTTTCTCATAGACGACGGGGTGAATATACTAAGAAAAAAGAAATTTACGAACAATTAGGAATTTTATACTATGTTGTTTATAATCCATTACGAAAACGCAAAGCACGGTTAGAAATTTATCGACTGGTTCAAGGAAAGTACATATTACAATTAGGTAATCGTATTTGGCTACCAGAACTTAGTTTAGCAATTGGTCATGAAAGAGGAACTTTTCAAGGTATTACGCGCGAGTGGTTATATTGGTACAACCAAGATGGTGTTAGATACAAAACACCCGAAGAATTAGCTACCGATGCAGAAGAACGCGCGCAAAAATTAGCAGAAAAGTTACGCCAGCTAGGAGTAAATCCTGATGAATTATAAATTGTGTTTTCCAACGCGCGCAAAATAAAACCTGTTGTAGAGACGTTACATGTAACGTCTCTACGTATATTTAATCAGATATTAAATTTTTTCAGATGTAATGTTGCGGATACCCTAGGCTATGAGTTATACCTGACGTGGATTGATGAAATATATAAATACATCATCAAATAGATAAGTTTTTACGTGATATCACGGTGGAAAAATTGTATCTATTAACTTAATGGCTATAATTAGAGGTGGGAGCAATTGAAATACGAAATCCGTTATAAACCTGCATTTGCGTCTATTTTTGTCACGCTTAACCCTGGTGACAGCATTATTGCAGAAGCAGGCACCATGACTAGTATGGATGGTCAGGTATCCATGCAAACTCAGTTCTCAGGTGGTTTAATTTCTGGGTTATTAAAAAAATTTCTCGGTGGTGAATCTTTATTTGTCAACGAGTTCTCTAATAAAGCTTCTCAACCCTTGACGGTAGTGTTAAACCAGTCTTGCGTTGGTGATATTGAAAAATTTGATTTGAATAACGGCGAAATTTGCTTACAACCCGGCGCCTATATAGCTCATACTCCCGGTGTCAAAATGGGTGTAGCTTGGGCTGGTTTTTCGAGCTTTTTTGCTGGTGAAGGGTTATTTAAGCTCAAATTAAGCGGCAGTGGACAGGTATTTTTTGGCGCCTATGGTGGTATCACCAAGAAGCGTGTAGACGGTGAATTCATTGTTGACAGCAGTCATTTAGTTGCATATCCAGCAAATATGAAGTTAAATCTTAAACTTGCTGGTGGTTTAATTGGTTCTGTAACTTCTGGGGAAGGTGTCGTTAGTAAACTTTCCGGTCAGGGAGATATTTATTTGCAGTCCCGCAGTATCGATGGTTTAGTTCGGTTTCTAAGTTCTAAAGTTCGCTAAAAGTAAATTAAATAAAAGTTAAACAATGGATATAAAATTATTACAGCAGCCAGACAGTACAATTGCACGTGTAACAATGCAGGCTGGTGAAGAGTTAGTAGCTGAAGCAGGATGTATGATTGCCATGAGCGACAATATTAACACCAGCACCACTTTGAGACAAGGAAAAGGAGGAGGTATCCTCGGTGGACTGAAGCGAATGCTCGGTGGTGAATCTTTATTTTTGAGCGTTTATCGTTCTCCGGTAAATGGGGGAGAAGTTTTTCTGGCGCCAAAATTAATGGGAGACATTTTACTTTACAAAGTCAATAATAATGAGTTAGTTGTACAAGCTAGTTCATATCTTGCTAGTGCTGCGAGTGTAGATATTGATTTAGGATTTCAAGGTTTTAAATCAATGTTTTCTGGAGAGTCTATTTTTTGGTTAACAATAAGTGGCTATGGTGAAGTTGCACTGACTTCGTTCGGCGCCGTTTATGAAATAGATGTAGATGGTGAATATGTGGTTGACACAGGTAACATAGTTGCCTTCGAGAAAAGCTTAACATTTAGTATCAGCAAAGCAAATACATCTTGGCTAGGCGCCTTTTTTGGTGGAGAAGGATTAATTTGTCGATTTAAAGGCAAAGGTAAAGTATATTGTCAAACTCATAACCCTGGCGCCTTTGGTCAATTAGTAAGTTCACAACTACCAGCTATCAAAACCTCATAATTTCACCCAACATTACCATCATCAAATATAAACATGAATAAAATAGCCTACAATATTGAACACTCACCTGCTTACGCTTCGTTAAAAGTTCAATTACAAGCGCACCAAACTGTAGTAGTAGAATCGGGTGCGATGGCAGCAATGGACCCCTGGATAGAAATGAAAGCCAAAACGAGAGGGGGTTTAATGAAAAGTGTAGCTCGAATGTTTGCGGGTGAATCACTATTTTTAAGTGACTTTACAGCCAAAGATAAACCCGGTCAATTATATATATCTCCTGGTGTACCTGGAGATGTACAGCACTATTACCTAGATGGTAGTAAAGGTTTAATGGTACAATCATCAGGATTCCTTGCATCGAGCGTAACTGTAGAAATTGATACGAAATTTCAAGGATTTAAAGGCTTCTTCAGTGGTGAATCCTTATTTTTGCTAAGAGCTATTGGTGAAGGAGATATTTGGTTTAGTTCCTACGGTGGTATCGTAGAAATTCCTGTAACAGGTGAATATGTAGTTGACACAGGTTATATCGTAGCATTTGAAGATACACTCAACTACAAAGTCGAAATGATAGGCGGTTTATCATTTAGAGGACTGAAGACAGGGGTTTTAGGTGGAGAAGGTTTAGTTTGTAGGTTTACAGGTACAGGAAAACTGTGGATACAGTCGCGTCAACTTTATAATTTGATAAATTACTTGAATGTATTTCGTCCTGTTGAAAGTAGTTCTAGTTCTAGTAGTAGCGACGGGTAAACTGGCAACGGATATAACGGATGTAACGGATGGTTGATTTGTGATAAACGGTCTATTTTTTATACTGCTAAAGGGTAAAATCTAGACTTTTGTCATGCTGAGGAACGAAGCATCTATTTGTCATGCTGAGGAACGAAGCATCTATTTGTCATGCTGAGGAACGAAGCATCTATTTGTGATGCTAAGAGGATGTTTGAAAAGTCAGACAAGGTATAAATTGTCATTCTGAGCGGAGCGCAGCGGAACGTAAGCGAAGCTTTCCCGAAGGGTAGAATCTAGGTTTAACACGTATACTCAGATGCTTCGTTCCTCAGCATGACATTCACGAACACTTTTCAAACATCCTCTAAGGAACGAAGCGTGTAGGGTGGGCAACTGCCCACCTTACGATTTTAACACTACCTTAAAAATAAATGGCGCCAACAAATCGCAACCCACCAACAAGTAACCGTCAACTATTAATAATTCTAAGCATATTTTTATCAATCATTCTATGTATAATTTGGTTAATAGGCTTACTAATCGATAACCTAGTCTGGATAGTACCTCCAGATGTAGAAACAAAATTAGGCACCTTAATAGCTCCAACATATGAAAAACTATCCCAACCATCACAAACACAAGATATCTTAAACCAGCTTTTAAACAAACTAGAATCGAATTTACCATCAGAACAACATAAGCGCGATTATCAAATAATCTACGTACCAGATAAAACAGTAAACGCTTTAGCACTACCAGGTGACCGCATTGTAATTTTTGATGGTTTACTCAAACAAGCAGAGTCAGAAAATGAATTAATGATGATTTTAGGTCATGAATTAGGACATTTTGCTAACCGCGACCATCTACGCAGTATATTAAGACAACTAATATTACCAATTGCATTAGCTTCCATAACAGGAAATAATGATTTACTAGTATCTGTCGCTTCTGGTATTACAACCTTTAGCGATGCTAAGTATTCACAATCGCAAGAATCACAAGCAGACGAGATAGGATTAAATTTATTATATAAAACCTACGGTCATGTAGCTGGAGCAACTGACTTTTTTAATCGATTAAGTAAACAAAAAAATATAGATATAGCATTTCTATCAACTCATCCGGCGCCGCAACAAAGAGTTAAAAATTTACAGCGGTTAATCAAGCAAAAAAATTATAAAATTAAAAATGTATTTCCATTACCGAAAGAATTGTAGGACTTGTTATCTTTGAGTGTTTGCGGAATTATTGTAAATATTGCTGTAGCTTTATACATTACTATTCTTATGTATACTTACATATAGCAATCCAAAATCGCTTGTAAAATATTTCTCTTGTTTCTTTCCTTTCTTCCTTTGCGTCCTTTGCGGTTCGTTTCTTCTACTATAACTACTATAAAACGACGAAATTGAATTTTAAGATTTTCGTGTGCAAAAAGTGGCGCCATTATTTCTAACGTACCATCTTCATACGCAAACCTTGAACCTCTACCGCTACCTGTTTCACGTAGCAAAGCTTCAAAGGTTTCCCAGCTAATATTATGTAGTACGGTTCGCTGTTCGGCGCCTGTCGAAGAAGTAGCAAGCATAGTTGTTTGTGTTATCGTACTTTTTCTGCACGAGATATCAACAGTTTTTATCAGATTTTTGCCGAATATATTAAAGTACATCTGTACTCGCACATCGACTTGCTGCTAAAAATGCTTAAATAAATAGACATGGTAGTTTTTAGGTATTAAAAAGGCGCCTGAAAAAGGTTGTTTTTGCGCTTGGAAGCAAAAAACTAACTGTGAACGACTTCGTTTAACGCTTCGTGAATTATTTCATCACTTACTCCCCGACGTTTCAAACTCGCAATTAAAGCTGTCACTGTTTCGCTTTCAAATCGTTCTAAATCCGCACGTAATCCTTGACCGATGTAAGCGCGAATTAATGGCTGATACCCAGAAAAGCCCAACAACGGTGCAAGCCGCTTTAAGTCTTCAATAACATCTTCGGGAATGCGAATCGTCACGCTGGTCATAGGGCGATTTCTATCTAACCGCTTTTTTAATGCTTCAATTTTCATACTCTGCTCGCTCCTGACGAGTGGCTTTACGTGCTGAAATAATCCGAATTATATTCTCCTCACGCTCGATGTGAACGACGTATAACAAATTCCATCGAGTATCCAGTCCAATCACAGCATCCCGTGCTTCATTATTGCGACTTGCGTTAACAACAATGAGAAATGGATCAAAAAATACCTCGGCAGCTTGCTGGAATGTAATCCCATCATGCTTTCCTGGGTTGTTTTGAGCTTTCTCGTCGTTCCAAACAAAGGTGATGCCGTTTAGCACGAAATACACATCCATGCTTCATATTGTAGATAATACGTATTTACATTGTCAATACAGTTTTAAGTTTAGACTTGCAGCTAGGGTTTTAAATCTTTGATGAAGTGCGTTACAAGGTGTTGTAGTAGTGGGAATGCTAACGAGAGTAGAGTGTACTTACCATCTTAGTTGCTATGGAATGGTCTTGTTGGTTTAATGTTTTGTTTGCCGAACGCCATCGGTTGCCATCAATTTCAGGGATTTATGTTATTGCCGATGCTAATAATTGCGTATGGTATATTGGACAAGCTACAAATCTTAAAAGTCGGTGGGCTGGTAGAACCCACCACAGGTATCCACAGTTAATTCGTTCCAACCGTAAACTGTGCCATCGAATCTATTGGCAAGAAGTACCAGTGAACTCGTTAGACGAATTTGAGCGACATTATATTGATTTGTTTAAACCAACGCTTAACGGCTGTAAAGTGAAGAAATATTTACCTTGCTCCCATGTACTCCATTTCTATTATGTCTCTATAATAATCAAATGCTGCATCTAAAGAAACTAGAATAGGTCATAGGGCGATTTCTATCTAACCGCTTTTTTAATGCTTCAATTTTCATACTCTGCTCGCTCCTGACGAGTGGGTTTACGTGCTGAAATAATCCGAATTATATTCTCCTCACGCTCGATCTGAACAACATATAACAAATTCCATCAAGTATCCAGTCCAATCACAGCATCACGCGCTTCATTATTGCGACTTGCGTCAACAACAATGAGAAAGGGTTCTCTAGATGCTGTTGAAGTAGTTAGCACAAGCATTAGTTAAATCAATGATTAGTTTTGCTCCGTCCGCTCCAACGTGTTGTTAGTGAGCGTTTTGGCAACAAATTTACGACTTCTCTTCCACTTTCAGTTTGCAGCTTCTGCAAATCTGCAAATATTGCGTCTAAGTCATAATTGAATGACTTGGCGTATTCTTCACGAATTCGATGGATATCTTCTACAATCTCATCTTTAAACATATTAATCTCCTAGCAGTTCATAAGGCGTACAAAGGATTGGTAATTGATAGCCGAAATCAAGGCTGATCTCCGCAAGCTTTCCCTGAATTTGTGCGTTAGCAATATGCTTACAATTCCAGGTTAACAGATAATCCAAACCGTGAACGGTTGCCGCTGCAATATGAATTGCATCAACATCTGCTTTAGGAGGAAGATTGCTACGGGTGAGAAATTGGGCAGCTAAGTCTCGTACAGCTTGATTTAATTCTAGCAATGGAACATCACGAATTTTTTCTAGGCGTTGAACTGCAATTTCTGCATCTCCTTGTGCTATCTCTTTTAGCACTGCTTGTGAGATGTACAGCGTGAAATCACTTCGACGAGATTCCCACCAATCTTTTGTTACCTCGATATTCGCAGCCAAAATTAAATTTTTAGTTGATCTGGCTGTGAGATAACCTAAGATGCTGGTTTCTATGTAAACGGTTTCGCTCATACAATGTAAGTAGCAGTCGTTTCTATTCTAACTATAAGCAGTACTTAATAAATATATGAAAGTAGAGAAATTTTTTATTGCTTTACACAAATATACAGTAGAGAGGTTTTGGGAAACTTCTCTACTGTATAAAGCTTATATTCACTTTGATGGTGCGTGAAAGCTATAATACTTTTCGTTTCGGTTCTGATTTTTTCAAGCTTTCACACACCCTACCCTAACATGCTGGTGAAGAAGTCGATTGTGTCTTTTAGGGATTTGATGAATACGTCGATTTCTTGGTGGGTGTTATAGAAGGCTAAACTTGCGCGTGCGGTTCCGCTTGTTAGGTTTAAGTAGCGGTGTAAGGGTTGTGTACAATGGTGTCCAGAACGTATTGCTACACCTTCTTGGTCTAGTAGTGCTGATAAGTCGTTGGGGTGGATGTCTCCTGCTGTGAAGGATGCTAGTGCTGCTCTTCCAAACCCGTTGGCGTTGGGTTTGGGACCGTGTATGTTTATGTCGGGGATGGTTTCGAGTTGTTCAAATAAATATGATGTTAATTCAGCTTCGTAGGCGTGAATTTGATCCATTCCTAGTTTATTTAGATAGTCTATTGCGGCACCTAATGCAATAGCTTCACCGATAGCGGGTGTACCTGCTTCAAATTTGTGTGGTAGTTCCGCGTAGGTGGAATGGTCTAAATATACATCGGCTATCATTTCTCCACCACCCAAGAAAGGAGGCATAGCATTGAGTATTTCTTCTTTTCCGTATAAGAAACCGATACCAGTAGGGGCACACATTTTATGACCGGAGGCTACTAGCCAGTCACAGTCTATTTCTTGTACGTCTACAGGCATATGAGGTACACTTTGGCAAGCGTCTATTAAAACTTTGGCGCCATATTTATGAGCGAGCGCAGAAATTTCTTGGACGGGGTTAATGCATCCCAAGGTGTTAGAAACATGAACTACCGATACTAATTTAGTTTTTTCTGAAATTAATGTTTTAAAATTTTCAAAATCAAAGGTTTCTTCGGGTGTTAATTCCACATGCTTGAGTACGGCGCCCGTTTTTTGGGCTACAAAATGCCAGGGTACCAAGTTGCTATGGTGTTCCATTACTGAGAGGATTATTTCATCCCCTGCTTTTAAATTATTCATTGCCCAGCTATATGCTACCAAGTTAATAGCCTCGGAAGCGTTGCGGGTATAAATGATTTCGTTGCGCGAGTTAGCATTTACAAAAGCTGCTACTTTATCACGTGCTGCTTCGTAAGCGTCTGTTGCTTTAGCGCTGAGAGTATGGGCACCACGGTGAACATTAGAATTGTAACCTTCGTGGTAGTGGCGCCATGCATCAAGAACAAATAGCGGTTTTTGGGAAGTAGCTGCACTATCTAAGTAAACAAGAGGCTTGCCGTTAACTTCTTGGTGGAGAATAGGAAAGTCACGACGTACTCTGTGGGCAATGGTAATGTCTTTTGCAAGAGTCATAATAGTTAGGAGTTAGGAGTTAGGAGTTAGGAGTTAGGAGTTAAGATTGGTTGTTTGTGTGTAACTCCTAGTTGTGTGTTTAAAATTGTTTGACTTCGTTTAAAAGATTATCGCGTAAAGAGGTAACGGAAATGTTGTTGATTATTTCAGTAGCAAATGCATTGATTAAAAGATGACGCGAACTATTCTCATCAATACCTCGACTTTGTAAGTAGAAGATTTCATCATCTTCTAACTGACTAACTGTGGCGCCGTGGGCACATTTAACGTTATCGGCGGTAATTTCAAGTTGAGGTTTTGTGTCAACTCGTGCTTTACTCGTTAACATTAAGTTACGGTTTAGTTGTGCTGCATCGGTTTGCTGTGCTGGTTTAGGAACAAATACTTTCCCGTTAAAAATAGCGTGCGCTTTATCACCGACAATATTCTTTTGTAACTGTTTACAAACACCATTAGGATGATTTAAAGCAATAGCGCTGTGCATATCCGCTACTTGTATACCTTTTATCATCGCCAACCCATTCAGGGTAGTCTCTGTTTGCTCACCAGTTTGTAAAATCTCTAAATTATGGCGCCCTAAGCTCGCACCAATATTAATAGCATTACAGGTATAACGACTATAACGTGCTTGAGTAACAGCAGTCTTACCAACATGAAAAGCTGAAAAATCTTCCTTCTGCACTCTAGTATGACTCACACTAGCATTATCAGAAATCCAGATTTCCGTAACAGCATTGGTGAAATAACTGCCCTCTTGTGGAACAGGCATCTTGCCTGTTACATATTCTTCCACAAAACTCACTTGTGAGCCAGTATTAGCCACCACCAAACAACGCGGCAAAGAAATAGCACCCTCACCAGCAGTAATATATACCAAGTGTACTGGTGTTTCTACGACTACATTCTTCGATACCCAAATAACTGCTGCATCTTGCATACCCGCAGTATTTAAAGCTGTAAATACCTCCAAGGCGCCTTCCGCTTGCGCTAAGTATTCTTGTGCTTTTACAGTATATTCTTCAGGTAGATTAACTAAATTTGTAACTAATATTCCTTCGGGTAAATCTGATACTGCTGATAATTCTGGTGCGTATATACCGTTAATGAAGACCAAACGGCTGTTTTGGGCTTCGGGTAGAATTTGGGGTTGTAGAGACGTTACATGTAACGTCTCTACAGCAGCATTTTTGAAATTTATCTGTTTTAATTTGGATAAATCTGTAAAACGCCATTCTTCGTCACGGTTGGTTGGTAAAGTTGAATGACGTACCGAATTTGCTGCACGCTGTTTAATTTCTTGTAACCAATGTTGCGTCTCCCCAACGACAACGTTGTTTAATAACTCTGTTAAATAATTATCTCTATCTAACAAAGTAGAGGTTAGACTGACAACATTGGAATTTGGAATCGGACTAGGAGAAACTTGTGTTATCATCTTACACCCCCACAGTTTCAGCAAATTCTTCTAAAACCCAGTCGTAACCGCGTTCTTCTAATTCCAATGCCAAGTCTTTACCACCAGAAGTTAGAATTTTTCCACGTGCCATGACATGCACATAATCAGGAACTATATAATTAAGCAAGCGCTGATAATGAGTAATCATAATTGTGACGTTTTCTGGTTTGGCTAATTGGTTTACCCCACTTGATACAATTTTGAGGGCATCAATATCTAAACCTGAGTCTGTCTCATCTAAAATTGCTACTGCTGGTTCTAAAAGCGCCATTTGTAATATTTCGTTACGCTTTTTCTCACCACCGGAAAACCCTTCGTTAACGCTGCGGTTTAAAAATGCTGCGTCCATTTTGACGACATCTAGCTTTTCGTGAACCAAATCTTCAAAGTCAAAAGGTTCTAATTCTTCCAAACCTTGTGCTTTAAGCTTTGAGTTGTATGCTACGCGCAAAAAGTCTAAGTTTGTGACACCTGGAATTTCTAAAGGATATTGGAAAGCAAGAAATACACCACTACGTGCGCGGTCTTGCGGTTCCATTTCTAGTAGGTTTTGCCCTTTAAAAATTACTTCTCCACCTGTGACTTCGTATGCTGGGTGTCCTGCGAGTACTTTGGAGAGGGTGCTTTTTCCGGAACCGTTGGGTCCCATTATGGCGTGAATTTCGCCCGCGCGTACTTCTAAATTTACACCTTTGAGGATTGGAGTTTCATCAACGCTTGCCGTCAAGTCACGCACTGACAGCACTACTTCACTGTTTTCAATAATCATGTTTCCTGTTGTTGTCTTGTCTTGTGGAACAGGCATCCCTGCCTGTGATTGATGTTGAACTGTGGGCGGGCAGGGATGCCCACCCCACAAGAGATAAAATTTAGCCGACGCTACCTTCAAGTTTGAGGCTGAGTAATTTGTCTGCTTCGACGGCGAACTCCATTGGCAACTGGTTAAATACGTCTTTACAGAAGCCGCTTATCATCATTGATATTGCATCTTCAGATGAAATGCCGCGCTGTGTAAAGTAAAATAGTTGGTCTTCTCCAATCTTCGATGTCGATGCTTCGTGTTCGACTTTAGCGGTGTGGTTTTGTACCTGGATGTATGGGAAAGTATTCGCGTGGGCATTGTCACCAATTAGCATTGAGTCGCACTGTGAATAATTTCTGGCGCCTTTTGCTGTGGGGTTAACTTTGACTAAACCACGGTAGCTGTTACTAGATTTTCCGGCAGAAATTCCTTTAGAGATAATTGTGCTGCGGGTATTTTTACCAACGTGAACCATTTTGGTACCAGTATCAGCTTGCTGCATGTTGTTGGTTAATGCTACAGAGTAAAATTCTCCAACGGAGTTATCACCAACTAATACACAGCTTGGATATTTCCAAGTAATGGCTGAACCTGTTTCTACTTGTGTCCAAGAAATTTTGGAGTTAACACCTTGACACAAACCGCGCTTGGTAACGAAGTTGTAAATACCACCTTTTCCGTTAACATCTCCTGCATACCAGTTTTGCACGGTGGAGTATTTAATTTCGGCATTGTCGAAAGCTACTAACTCCACTACTGCGGCGTGTAATTGGTTGCTGTCGTACATCGGCGCCGTACAACCTTCGAGATACGATACATAGCTACCTTCTTCGGCAACAATTAAGGTACGCTCAAATTGTCCAGTGTCACCACTATTAATACGGAAGTAAGTAGATAGTTCCATTGGGCACTTTACACCCTTCGGAATATATACAAACGAACCATCACTGAACACAGCAGCATTCAAAGCTGCAAAATAGTTGTCAGCAGGAGGAACGACGCTACCCAAATACTTCTTCACAAGTTCGGGATGCTCGTGTAGTGCTTCAGAAATGGAGCAAAATATTACACCGTCTTTGGCAAGCTTATCTTTAAAAGTAGTTGCAACCGATACGCTATCAAAAATTGCATCTACTGCTACATTCGCCAAACGCTTCTGTTCGGTCAAAGAAATACCCAACTTTTCAAACGTTTCTAGCAACGTTGGGTCTACCTCATCCAAACTATTTAATTTCTTCTTGGCTTGCTTTGGCGCCGAGTAATAGATAATGTCTTGGTAATTGATGGGTGGGTAATTTAGACCAGACCAATCTGGCTCAGTCATCTTTAACCACTGGCGATACGCTCGCAGACGAAACTCCAGCATGAACTCCGGTTCATTCTTCTTTTCGGAGATGAGGCGGACAATGTCTTCGCTTAACCCACGCGGTATAGTGTCCGCCTCTATATCGGTAACGAAGCCATACTTGTAGGGTTGGTTGACTAGGGTTTTGACAGTAGCACTCATTGGTAGTTCTCTTGTCCTATGCGTTCTATTCAAGGGTGTTCGACGGGCTAATCAGCTTTATTAAGGCTGTTTTTAGGTTTTTGTTACCACGGGGCAACAGGGCTGTTAGAATAGATTTAAGAGTAAAACAACATCTTTGTTGTTTAATATATCTTTATTTTACGCTAAATTAACAACAACAATGTTGTTAAAGTCAAATTTTCTGGATCAATTTTCTGAAATTTATTTTTGAACTCAACCAGGACGACAATGCAAACAGCGCAGCAGTCCTCTAAGGAAGATATCCTAGAGTATCTTTTAAAGCATACCCAAGCATCCGCACTAGAACTTGCCGATGCGTTGGAGATTAGTGTCCAAGCGGTTAGGCGCCATTTAAAGGATTTAGAAGGTTTGGAGTTGATAGTAAATTCAGCGTCAGTACAAACTGGAACAGGGCGCCCGCAACATATATATAAGTTAAGTCAGCAGGGACGCGATAGCTTACGAAAGGAATTTGTCGATAGCTATGGGGACTTTGCCGTATCACTGTTAGACACCTTAGCTCAAACAGTGGGACACGAGCAAGTAAGTACAATATTACGCTTACAGTGGCAGCGTAAAGCAGTCGAATATCATCAAAAATTAGGGATGGCGCCATTACAAGACCGGGTAGCAATGCTGGTTACGTTGCGAAAAGCCGAAGGTTATATGGCAGAGTGGCATCCAGTAGAATCAAATGACTCATCGGATGAACGCTTTATAATCGCAGAACATAATTGTGCCATATCGAACGTCGCAGAGTCATTCCCCAGCGTATGCGGTCACGAATTAGAAATGTTTGCCGCAGTTTTGCCAGACTGTACAGTCGAGCGTACCCACTGGATAATCAATGGTGAACATCGCTGTGGCTATTTAGTACAGTCACGAAAGATAAAATGAAATAAAATAAATTAAGATTCATTACTAAATATTTAGTTTAGGTGAAGATTGTTGAGTAATTAGTCATCTGGGTTACAGATTGACTACACTCATCAGTTTTTGCGTATTCCCACCCCTACCCCCTTTCGTAATAAGCACTTCAGTGCTTAAAGGACACATTCATGAACACACCACAACCAGGAGCGCAATTTCTAACGCTAGAAGACTCCGGCAAAGTAGACGCAGCCTTACTATCCTCGCCAGAAAAATTCCTAGCACGCATAACGCTCTCCTCCCACAAACTACTCATACACATAGCCAAAGAAAACGGTATCCCCGTTGAAGAACTAACCACACAGCAAATAATAGCCTGGTTTGAAAAAGATGGAAAAATCCGTCGCGAACAAGGAATCGAAGCAGCGTATTTACAATGGTAATCACTATCTTTAACTCCCACAACATAAAAAACACCCAAACGGGTGCTTTAAGGAAGTGATTGCTGATTGTAGAGAAATATTTAAGTGTAATTATTAGTACGTGGACTGCGTGTACCAGCTGCGGCGCCTATCATAGAAGCGAGAAGTCCAAGCAGCGAACCAAACACGAACCACCATAAACCTTGACGTACAGCAGCAGCAGTTTCGCGAGCTTGTTGTGCGCTGACGTTAGCTTGAGGAACATTAACACCACCTTGTTGCTGCACTTGGTTAATAACTTCGCCAGCATTTGAAGCAGCAACACCAAAAGCACCAGAAACACCACTTGCTAGCAACCAAGAACTAACAGCCAAAGTAGTTGCCCAAAGAATGGCGCCATTAAGTAACGCAGTATTACGATTCATGGGACCACAAGCGCGTGCTGTTACCCAACCACCAGTAAATAAAGAAATTAATAAACCAATAGTAGACCAAATACCAACATTACCAGCAACATCTCCTGCAATTGTTCTAGGTCTGCCAGAACCTTCAACAGTACCGGCGCCAATAGCAGAAAACATCGCACTTAGAATCAACTGAGTAGCTAATGCGACCAATAAACCAGATATGATAGGACCCCAGCGAACGCGGTCATGATAATCGGCCACACGACCTACCACAGCGGGTTCCTGAATAACATCATCACCAACTCGATTTACATATGACATCGCCTTTCTCCTTACCTCTAAAGTAAATTTTTTGTCTTGTTTTCCGATGATGTCTATGATTTAAAGCTATATTAAGTCCAAACAAATCTATCACTAGAAATACTTATGTAATCTATCCAGAGTTAGAAAAAATAATTGATTAAATTAAAATAAAAAATTAATACGTAGGGTGCCTGACGCCATTAAAACCGAACAACGAAGCAAATAACCTTATAGCGTCACGCACCATTTTACCATCTTAATTAATATTAATAAATCATTCCACCAATCAAACTCTAACCGCAGTCCCGCTAGCAGTTATAAGTAAAAGAACCCCAGATTGGTCAACATTAATAGTACCCGTGTCAATTTCTATACCAACAACAGCATTAGCTCCCAGGCGCCTAGCTCGTTGTTCAAGTTCATTCAGAGCTTTTTGTTGTCCTTCTTCAAACAACCTCTCATAACTAGCAGTGCGTCCACCAATAATGTCGCGAATGCCAGCAAAAAAATCGCGTAGGAAATTGCTGCCATAAACAACCTGTGCAGTAACGACACCCAGGTAAGACTGAACAACCGTACCTTGGATGACATCTGTAGTCGTTAAAATCATCGCATTATCCTCGAAAATGTAAATAAGGCTGGGTTTTAAGTCAAATTGACTCAAAATCTGAAAATCAGTATTTGTTACATCCGTATAACATGTAACTCCCCAAACGTTTATTTAAGATTTGGAAACAGGGAACATACTGTCTCAATAGTAAATCTTTTGTAAAAGTTGAGTAATGGAGTTTTCAAAACTGAATATTTTTGTTTTAATGTACAAGCAATTACGGAAATTTTGAATTATAACATTGGCAAAAAACTTTCAGGAAATTTACTGTGTATAATCGAACAGCATTTATTTTAAGTGTTCTCTTACTAGGAAGCATTGCGGCAACAGTACCCACGGTAGCTTCCGCGCAGGTTGTTGTAGCGCAACGTACCAACCAAGAAGTTAAACAGCTTTTAGAGGATGGGCGCCGGATGGTTGATTCGGGCGACTACAATGGGGCAATAAGCGTTTATCAGCAAGCAGCAAGCTTAGAACCAAAAAATGCCTCAATTCAGTCAGGAATAGGTTACCTACAAGCATTACAAGGAAATCTCCAAGCTGCATTATCATCTTATCGTCGAGCAGTATCACTCAATCCCAATAACGGTGATTATCAATATGCATTAGCTTACATTAGTGGTAACTTAGGCGATAACCGTACAGCAAAGGATGCATATCGTAAAGCTATTCAACTCAACCGCAATAGTGTTGATGCTTATTTAGGACTAGCAACAGTGTTACTGCGTTTAGGGGAAACTACTAACGCAATGTGGGCAACCGAGCAAGCAATGAACTTAGATAAAAACAATCCTCAAGTCTTTGAATTACGCGGTACATTCTTAATGAAACAAGGTAAACGAGGAGATGCAGTCACCTTGTTTAGAAGAGCGCGCGAAATATACGCAAAACAAGGGAAACAAGAAAACGTCACCCGTATTGACGCAACATTGCGACAACTCGGAGGTTAACTTTGTGGAATGGGCATCCTTGCCCGTTCACTCCACATCTCATTAAGACTTATATTTTAAATAATAAAACCATCCATAATTCATAATTGTATCTACCGTAAGGACTATTGCTTTAGAAGTATTTATACTGCTAAATAACTTATTAGATAAAAATAATCAGCTAGCAGATTATTAAATTTTCATGTATGTAAAGACGTAATTAATTGCGTCTCTACAATATACGGTATTTACAAATGATTTAAAATTATGAATTTAAAAGATAAGGTTGCCATAGTAACAGGCGCAAGTTCTGGAATTGGAAGAGCTTGTGCAGTAGCTTTAGCAAGTGCAGGTGCCATAGTAGTAGCAGCAACTTTTAGACCAATCATCTTTTGTTACAGGACACACATTAAATATTGATGGTGGTTATCTCACATCTTGCAGCATTGTCAACAAGCCAAAAGAAACCGGGCTTCTTGACAAAATTTTCGCTATAAACCCCTAATTTATCGTACAGAAGCCCGGTTTCTCGGACTGGTGCAAGATGTGAGTTATGTTGCCCAGTAGCCCAGTAGGTTGGGTGGAGGAACGGAACCCAACAAAAGTTAGTACATAAGTTTTGTTCCGCAAAGCCTCTACCCAACGAACGGTTATTTGCTTAAAAACGGTTCAAAAGTAGGCAATAATTCTGAACGGCTTAAAACCAGAGTTGGATAAGAAATATTACTATAATCAACTCCTGGTTCAGCGGGGAAAGGTTCAGATTTTAGGGATATCCAGGTTCCACCTGCTGCTTGAACAATAACCCATGCTGCTGCGATGTCCCAAATTTTAGGAGTTGCTTCAATACCGCCTAACACGGCGCCTTTTGCAACAGTAAGAAAATTATAGCTTGCTACCCCTAGCATCCTAATTTTACATGGGAAGTCTTTTTGAATAACAGAAGTACTGCGCGAACAAAGATTGAAAAAATGATTGCCGCTTGGTACATCATTACTTGTATGTATAGGATGATGATTACGAAAGGCGCCTGTAGGTGTATCTAATCCAGAATTACCTGCGTAAAATCCATGATATGATTCCCTCAATGTTGGAACATAAACAAATCCAAAAATAGGTGTGCCTTTATACAGTAACCCTAGTGAAATTGACCAAAGTGGAAGCCCACGCGCAAAGTTTGTAGTACCATCTAACGGGTCAACTACCCAGCACCAATTAGTATCAGGCAATACTTTATTACCTTCTTCAGTTAAAATACCGTAACCGTTAAAATTAGCAATAATAGTATCACGGATAGCTTGGTCTGCCCATTTATCAGCTTTCGTAACCAAGCTACCATCAGCTTTTTGGTCTGAGCTTACTTGTCCAAAATCTTGAATAAGTTGACTGCCAACTTTTTCACAGGTTGTTCCAGCGAATTCGAGAACCGTTGTCCAAAAATCTATCATCTTTTTAAAGTTAGGAGTTATAGAGACGATGTCGCGTCTCTACAGGAGTTGGGAATAAAACCTATAGTAAGGTTCAATCGCATAATATCTTTACAAATATTTAGATATATATTGGTATACTGAATCCAATTGATAAAACTGGCACAGTATAAATACATATAAACTAAGATGGCTAATAATAGTGTGAATCGATTTGCTTCTTTAATCTTTGGTACTGTTTTAAGCCTAGGTGCTGCTGTTGGCGCCGCACCTGCAAAAGCACTAACCGTCATATCTGAACCAAGTTTGAATGAATCATGGTCTTTTTCCTTCAAAGACTACTCGATTGAACATCAAGGAGGCGCCGTTATTGATTTGAACGTTGGTTACAAGTATAAAAATGGCATCGGTAAAACAGACCCGTTTGAATATCCAGAGTTTACGCAGTTATACAATTATATTGATAATTATCTCGTCACATACCCCAATGAAACCGACTTTTGGGAAATTCTCAATAAGAATTTAGTCACTGATTTACTTACCAAACCAATTCCTACAACATTTGGGTTTGATTATAAATTAGCTGATGTTGTTGATAACTTGACTGTTGACATCGACGTTAAACCAGGTTCATCAGGAATTAATATTCCTCGCTCCAGTACAGTTACGGGAACTCCAGGTTCAACAGTTCAACTTGATGAATCATGGAATTTTGCCTTTAAAAACTATCCAATTCAACACCAAGGTGGGGCAGTTATCAACTTGGACGTGAGTTATGACTATAAGGATGGTATTGGTAAAACAGACCCATTTGAATATCCTGAATTTACGCAAATTTATAACTACATCGATAAATTCTTGGTACAATACCCTAACGAAACCGATTTTTGGGAAATTCTCAATAAAAACCTCGTTAGCAATTTACTTACAAAACCCATTCCTACAGCATTTGGGTTTGATTATAAATTAGCTGATGTTGTTGATAATTTGAGTGTAAAAATAGATGTTTTGCCTGGTTCGTCTGGAATTAATATCGCGCGCAGCAGTCAGGTAACAGGGATTCCTACAAAAAGTGCATCTGTCAAACCTATCTCTGTTCCTGAACCTGGTTTAATTGTGGCATTGGGTGTTATTGCACTTGCTGGGTTGATGCGACGGAGAAAACTGGCAACGGATACAACGGATGTAACGGATAGAGGGATAATTATGGATTAAATAAACCAAGCCTTGTTTGTAACGAATAAACCATCCGTTACATCCGTTACATCCGTTGCAAATCTTAATCTAATTCCTGCTCCAAAATTGACACCATTGTGCCTTTTGCGTCGCGTTGAAATTCACTGACGTTGACGCGCGCTAAAAATGATAGCGCTACTATCATACCAACTGCTTGGACTGTAAAGACTAAGCCATATGACATTAGGGGTGTATTAAATAAGTATTTCCCAAAATTCAATACTGCCCCTCCTGATACTGTTGCTAATGCCCGTGACATTGCTTGTGCTAAACCCCAGGCGCCTACAAATGTTCCTGCGGCTTCGGTGGCGGTTAAGTCTAACATTAAACTAAGGGCGCCTGTTGTGGTGACACCTGAAGCAAACCCAAATAATACTAAACACAATTGCAGCACTTTTGGGTTAGCAGTTACTCCAGCAAAAATTAGTAGTATAAAGCAAATAGCAACGCCAATACATCCAAGTTTAGTAGTAGTTTTTTTACCAATACGTGGTGCGATTAAAATACCTGTTAGTCCTAAGCCAAGCAGTGTCCCAGTTCCAAAAAATGCATTTAACTTAGTTGTCTCGGCAATGGTCATTTTAAATACTTCGCCACCGTAGGGTTCCATTACTGCATCTTGCATAAATAAGCTGATGGTCATTACCAGTAAGAAGGTAAAAAATATTCCTGTTTGGCGACTGGCTGTTAATATAGTCAACGCATGACCTAGGGTAATTTTATCTTCTCTAACACTAGGTGTAGAACGTGTACTCATACGCGAGTATTTTTTCTCAACACCAACTGTCCCAATCAGGCACAGTAAAAATGCAACAAGAGGTATTATGGTAAATAAGCGGTTGACTTGAGTTTGAATAACTTCAATTGGTGCGTTTAGTTGAATTTGTCTAAGTAAGCCACTACTAGTTATGGCGCCGATAATAATGCCCACCATCAACATCGACCAAACAATACCAACTATTTTGGAGCGATTATCTTCGTCTGAGATATCTACTAATAGTGCAGTGAAAGGTGTAGAACTAGCGCTTAATGCAACTCCATATATGGCAAATACTAACCCTAGCAGTGCCACCCACATTGTAGTTTGACTTGTCCAGGCGCCTTTTTCTAAACTATTACCTACCTGCCAAACAACTTGTACTGCTAAAAATGCTGAAGAAGTAAATAAAGCGGCGCCTAACCATATATAACCCGTGCGATGATGTCCTAAAAATGGCTTTGAGTCAGAAATCTGTCCAAACAATATGCGAACTGGAGCAACAAATTGATGCATTGCAATAGCCAGTGCAGTTATAAACGCTGGAACCTTCAACTCATCAATCATGATGCGGTTAAGCACACCTAACGTCAAAACCGACATTATCCCCAAAGCCATTTGAAAAAAGCCCAGTCGAAACATCGTTAAAATATCGACTTTTGGGAGACTGTGTGCATCGGACTGTGAACTTGATAAATTTCCGCTAGCCATTGTGCTTATAAATTCCGAGGAATAAAAGTTTTATCATCTTTTTCCTAGGATAAACGTTCCCACGCACGGATTGGAATCAAAAATGAACTTTTTCCTTACTCTTCTCTCTGTGAACTATGTACCTCTGTGGTAAATATCTATTATACAAAGAACAGGTAATAGATAGTAACGCTTAGAACTATCTACTACCAGTAAAGCAGAAATAGGAGAACGCTTACTTAAAACCCAGTGGAACCGCAAGACGACTACGCGAAGTCGCATTAGTTTTGGGGCTACATCAGAAAATAGTAAAGGGTTGTATTTCTGGCGTGGTAGCCTGTATCAAAAAGTTGGCGATCATCGGAAGGCAATCGCTGACTTTACAGTAGACATAAAACTTCAGAGTCCGGAAAGCGCTGATATTCATCGTTATCGTGCTGATAGCTACCTTGCCTTGAAGAATAAAGCTGCCGCAATTAAGGATCTGCAAAACGCCATCCAGCTTTACAAAAAAATGGGTCCTGACGCTGATTCTCTTCTGCGAGTGACGATGAATGATCTAGCCAAACTCAAGTAACCATCGCTCCCAATACTGCTCGGTTAAGGATTTTTGCAAGGATTTCGGGCATTTAGAGACGCGCAGAGCGGAGTGTACCGAAGGTAAATTTTCCTACGGTGAAGCTACCCTTCGGGAAAACTTCGTTTACGCTTGCGCGTCTCTACAAGGTTTTGGGTGTAATCTACTTCAAATCAGTCTCTTCGTTGCAAATTTTCCCATTTATATGTGGTCGAAAAGTCAAGTTAATACGCTCTTCTACAGGTCGAGTAGTTTTAGGCAACTGATGAACCCAGCTTTCCTGACATCCTGGGTGCATCACCAATAAACTCCCATGTTTTAACCAAATATCTACTGGTTTACCTTTTTTTCCTTGTCGCATTTGGAATTTGCGCTTTTGCCCAAGCGTTATTGATGCGATAGCTGGAGACTCACCCATACTCTTCTCATTGTCTGCGTGCCATCCATTCGAGTCGCGACCATCTCGATAACGGTTACATAGCACTATATGAAATCGATAACCTGTACTTGATTCAATATGTAATCGTAGTTGTTGAAGCTCTGGTGTCCAAGCAATTGGCTGCAATAATACTGATTTTGAGTAGAGATAATCACATCCTTCATCACCGTACATACATTCTAATCGCGGTACGGGCATAGTTTTACCAAAAATTTTAATTGTATTTTGGCGCCATGCTAAAGTTTCGCAATGATTATGAAGTTCCAAAGCCTGACTTGGTGTTAAAAAGTTTGGTACGTATTCAATTGGTGGATTTGTGTCCGTTGATGATAATACCATAAGATAAAATCTATGCTGACAGTAAATTAATTCACATCCTGTTTGTTTTAATATCCCAAAATATTAAGAAAAGTTAAAAATATTTCTTTACATTACAAATACTTACCTTATGGTAAGGCGCCTAGTTCCAGCATATAACAACTACTGCCACAAAACTCAAAAATGCCTCAGTGATTACATTTGGGGTTTTTGATGATGCTAAGTTGAAGCCATTTTTAATTGTACTTAAAGCCTTTGTCAATACTGCATTAGTTGTACTTTTATGAAGTATAATTAAGAATGAAGATATATATACGTAGGTAGTTAATTTTTGTTACTTACCTCTTGTATATTACCCGGAAATGTACATATTCAAGTTGTTTTAAAAAAAAGCAGCGAGTATCCTTCGGGAGAAGCGTGCATTTTGTTTAGTACGTTTTGTTAATTGTCAATTTATTGGTTTGAGAGGCAAAGGTCTTTGTGGGTCAGTATCAACCTACTCAGCTTATTCGCTACAGTCCGGATGCTGTAGCTAGTTATTATCGCTTCCGTCCTTGGCGCGTTTGGGCAAGGGCAATCAAGATAATATGGAATATGCTTGGGTTTATTCTTGGTTTAAAGTCCGATGAATGGTTTGACCGTGTTGAACAAAATAAGTTGAAGCGGGCAACCCAGTTAAGAATGATGTTGACAAAGTTGGGTCCAACTTTTATCAAGGTTGGTCAAGCGCTTTCAACTCGTCCTGACTTGATACGTAAGGATTTTCTCGAAGAATTGATAAAACTGCAAGACCAGTTACCACCATTCGACAGTAATCTCGCTTATCGTATTATTGAAGCTCAACTTGGTGAGTCAATATCTAAAATTTATAGTGAGTTATCACCAACTGCTGTTGCAGCAGCTTCTCTAGGTCAAGTATACCGTGGGCGCCTTGCTTCTACAGGAGAAGAAGTAGCGGTAAAAGTGCAGCGTCCCAACCTTCGTCCCACACTAATGCTTGACTTATATTTAATGCGGTGGGCAGCAGGTTGGCTATCTCCGTGGTTGCCTCTCAACCTTGGGCACGATTTAACTTTAATAGTAGATGAATTTGGCACTAAGTTATTTGAAGAAATCGATTATCTCAACGAAGCACGCAACGCTGAAAAGTTTGCTGCTAACTTCCGTAACGAACCCACTGTAAAGGTTCCCAAAATTTACTGGCGCCAAACAACTAACCGTGTTTTAACTCTAGAGTGGATAAATGGGTTTAAATTAAACGATACAAAATCTATTCGTGAAGCTGGTTTAGACCCAGAGGCAATAGTTCAAATAGGTGTAACTGCTGGGTTACAACAATTACTCGAACATGGTTTCTTCCATGCAGACCCTCACCCAGGTAATTTGTTTGCAACTCCCGATGGTCGTATGGCTTATATTGACTTTGGGATGATGGACCAACTTGATGAAACCACAAAAGAGACGCTGGTTGATTCGGTGGTACATTTAACTAATAAAGAATACACTGACTTAGCAATAGATTTTGTTAATTTAGGTTTCTTAACACCCGATACAGACATTCGTCCAATTATTCCTGCACTCGAAGCAGTATTGGGAGATGCTATAGGTAAAAACGTCGAAGAGTTCAACTTTAAAACTGTTACCGACCAGTTTTCTGAGTTGATGTATGAGTATCCCTTCCGAGTTCCTGCGAAGTTTGCTTTAATTATTCGTTCGTTAGTAACGCAGGAAGGTATAGCTCTCAGTCTCAATACTAACTTCAAAATAGTCGAGGTTGCATATCCATATGTCGCACGCAGATTATTAACGGGTGAATCACCTCAACTACGGCGCCGTCTGTTGAATATACTATTTAAAGACGGTAAATTCCAGTGGGAACGGTTAGAAAACTTAATTAGTATTGCCCGTACTGATAACAACTTTGACGTATTACCCACAGCAAAACTTGGTATCCGATATTTAATGTCGGATGAAGGTAAGTTTTTACGGCGCCAGTTGGTGTTAGCATTAACCGAAGACGACCGTTTACATACCGAAGAAGTACAACGTTTATGGAATTTAGTCAAGGATGATTTACAACCTGACAAAATATTGAGCGCAGCAATTGGAGTGTTAACAGAGTTTTCACGCGAAGGTGTTGCTGCTATTTTACCAAAGGCGCCGATGTTTGCCGTGTTTGATAAACCAAAAACCTAATAGCTCATAATGAACCCCCTTAACAAGGGGTTTTATTTTTATAGGTATTTACCTCTAGGCAAATACTCAAATACTTACTTTTGGCAATGTCAATTTATTTGCATGTTAAAAACCTCTCCCCAACCACTCTCCTGCAAGGATACAGAAGAGCGAATGGTATAACCCCTCATTCTCACGATTTGCCTGCGGCAATAAATGCGTTATTTCCGAAAATGTAGGGTTTCTACTACTTCTGTGATGCAAAAGTTTGCAAAAGTACTTGCATACTAATAAATAGATGCCTCCTTGATAAACGTAGCAAGAAATCAGGTTGATAAGACTTGACGCTTTGTTTTCAGTGTGAGAATATATTCAAGAAATAATCTTAAAAGTGTAAGGGAATGGTATACCAATGGACAGTTACACTACGAATATTACTATGAATCAGGAGCTTTAGATGGTTTATGTAAAGAATGGTATGAAAGTGGGCAATTAAAAATAGAATGTTTATATAAGCACGGTATTATTGTTAGTAAAAAAGAATGGGCTGAAGATGGAAAGCTAATTGAAGAATATCAGCTTAATGAAGGTGACAAAAATTTTCAATTATTAAATAAGTTAAGCAAACTGAAATAAAATTGACCAATCTACTAATGCTCAAAATCAAAAGATAAAACCACCAAACTTTGGCATTTTGATGGGCGCCTACTAACAACATTACCAGAACTAGGCGCCGGAGTTATAAGCATCAATTTTACTATAGAGTACTAAAAAACTATAAAAATTTATTTTTACCACAGAGACACAGAGTTCACAGAGAGATATATTAGACGTAAAACCAAATATTTAACTCAATATGTCTCCCGTAAGTGTAGGCGCCAGTACTAAGCGTAAGCAAAATATAACTCCCAAAATATGGCTGTTGTTAGTGGGGGTTAATGAGTACATGGATGAATTACTTTCTTTGCGGTATCCTGCACTCGACTGTCAAGGTTTAGCTGAAGCGTTAGAAACTGCGACACGACAATTTTCTGATATTTATATTGCGACTTATCACGACTTTGGTCAGTTACCTGTTTTAGAAAATGTCCGACAGTCTTTAACGATGATAAGCAAAGGCGCCAAAGCTGCTGACACTATTTTATTTTATTTCTCTGGACATGGTATAATAGATGCCGCGACACAACAAACTTATTTGTGTTTACGCGATACTCGTAAGGATAATTTAGAAAATACCGCTTTTGCACTTCACGAATTATTACAGCTTCTAGAAACTTCGTCTGCACGTCATCAACTTGTTTGGTTAGATGCTTGTCATAGTGGAGGAATGACACTACGAGGAAGTACTTTAAACCCGACATCTCAGTTATTACAAGTTTTACAAAACGCTGCTGCTGCTAGTAATGGTTTCTATGCCATGCTTTCGTGCGATAATAATCAGCAGTCCTGGGAGTTTCCAGAGTTAGGACATGGTGTGTTTACATACTACCTGATGCGGGGGTTACGAGGTGAAGCCGCAGATAATCGTGGTATTGTGACAGCAGATGGACTTTATCGCTACGTTTATCATCAAACTCTAAGATATATAGATAAGACTAATCAACAGTTACGTTTAATTAACCAGCAACGACGCAGCAAGGGAGACACACATTTATATAGTGAATATCCTCTGCAAACACCAAAGCGTATAGTCGAAGGTGTGGGAGAAATTATTTTAGGGAAAAAATCAATTATCGAAAACTCTCGTCGAGTTGCTTTGGTTATCGAAGGTTTGACGAGTAATACAACGTTGACTTTGAGTAAACTGTTACGAACTCAAGGTAGTTTCGATATTGAATATCTATCTGCACATGATACTACACACTCTTCGGCGCCCACAAATATAACCAGTTCTATCCAAGCTTGTTTACAAAATAATCTCAATACTACAGTACTATTATATTTACGGGGTAAGTTAGAGGATGCAATATTAACGGTTGGGGAAAATATTTGTTTGAGTCGTGACTGGTTACGGCAACAGTTACGTCATTCTTCGTGCTTACATCTTATTATTATCTTAGATTGTCCTGATAGTAAAACGTATATTTCTGATTGGGTCGATGATTTACAGATGGACACAGACAAAGGTTTATGTATTATAGCAGGCGCCTCTGGCAATAACGATTTTGCCAATTCTTTAATCGAAACTCTCTCTTCAGTTGACTCTTACACTGGGTTAACCGCAGCAGGATGGTTGACACAATTACAAATTATTAGCACTGCTCCACTATATATATGGTTATCTGGTATGCAGGGTGTTATCGAAGTTGTCCCCGTACAAGAACATAGTTTAATTCAAAATACAGACTTAGGAATTTGTCCTTATTTAGGTTTACATGCTTTTAGTGAAAACGATAGTCAATACTTTTATGGTCGTGAAGCTTTAACGCAGCAGCTACTCAATCATATCGCATCGCAATCATTTCTTGCTGTCGTCGGCGCCTCTGGCAGTGGAAAGTCTTCGGTCGTTCAAGCTGGGTTAATTGCACAACTACGACAAGGTAAACATTTAGCTTCTAGTGACTGGCTTATTTATAGTATACGTCCCGGCGCCAATCCTCTCGATACTTTAGTCAAAAAGTTAGAAAACGAAAATAATATCCTCGAAGCACTACTTTATCAAGGTGTCGAAGGTTTTGTTTACTGGTTGCGAAGTAAAGAAGCAATGGTAGTCTTAGTTATAGACCAATTTGAAGAACTTTTTACACTGGCGCCAAATCAAGATAGACAGCATTTTATAGAATTAATCTTGGGAGCGTTGGAATATGCCAGCGATAAGTTTAAACTCGTAATTACACTGCGTGCTGACTTTATCGGGTCAAGCTTAGAAATTCCCACCCTTGCTACATTACTCCAAAAATCGAGCGTATTTGTACCCCCACATCTCAATGACGACGAATATCGTAGCGTTATTATTCACCCAGCAGAAAAAGTGGGACTACAAGTAGAACCCAGCTTAGTTGAAGTTTTATTACAAGAACTTCAACATTCAGCAGGAGATTTACCTTTATTAGAATTTGTCTTGGAAGAATTATGGCATCATCGTTGTGAAGGTAAATTAACTTTATCAGCATATCAGCAACACTTGGGAGGTATTGCAGGCGCCCTAGAAAGAAAAGCCAATTCCGTATATGCTGGTTTAGATGATGAAAGTAAACAATGTGCTAAATGGATTTTTCTTGCTTTAACTCAGTTGGGTGAAGGTACCGAAGATACGCGACGACGTGTATTAAAATCTGAGTTAGTAGTGAAAAAGTTTTCGCAAGCTTTGGTAGAGAGTACTTTACAAGCTTTAACGACGGCAAAATTAGTAGTTGTAAATGTTGAAGAATCATTAGGCGCCGAACCAGATATAATGTCCTTACAACCAAGTGTTGAAGTTATCCACGAAATATTAATACGTCACTGGTCAACTTTACGATGGTGGTTAGAAGAAAATCGCAGCAGAATTAGAATTCATCGTCAAATTGAACAAGCTGCAAAATTATGGTTACAGAATCACGAAAATAATGACTTTTTACTGCAAGGTGTACGTTTAGCAGAAGCTGAAGATATTTATATTAAGTATACCTCGGAACTTTCGTTTGATATTCAAAGATTTATCGAAGCTTGTTTAGTTGAGCGTAAAAGACTGCAATATCAAGAAAAAAGAAGACTGCGACAAGCACAAAGAGCAGTAATTGCCCTCAGTATATTAGGTATTATCGCATGTAGTTTTGGTGGTTTAGCTTACTGGCAACGTCGTGAAGCACGGATAAGTGAAATTCAAGCATTAAATCAATCATCAAAAGCAAATCTGTTATTGAATCAACAGTTAGAAGCATTAGTTGCCAGTATTAAAGCAGGAAAACAGTTAAAAAATACTTTTGCCTTACCATCTCATCTTAGAGTAGCGACAATCACCACACTTGAACAATCTATTTCGCAAATGCAAGAACGAAACCGTTTTGAGGGACACGAAGACGGAGTTATCAGCATTGCTTTTAGTAACGACGGTCAAATTATCGTGAGTGGCAGTTTAGATAAAACGATAAAGCTGTGGAGCATTAACGGTAAACTTCTCAGAACTTTAACTGGACATACCGAACCAGTATACAGTGTCAGCTTGGCGCCCGATGGTAAAATTCTCGCTTCGGGTAGCGTTGATAAAACGGTTAAATTATGGAATGTCGAAGATGGAAGTTTGATAACAACCCTAAAAGGACATACTCAAAACGTTAATAATGTGGTTTTTAGTCCTTCGGGACAAACTCTTGCATCTGCGAGTTCAGATAAAACGATAAAAATATGGAGTCGTCAAGATGGGCGACTACTCAAAACGATTACAGGATATAATTTCCCCATTATCAGCGTGGTATTTAGTCCAGATAGTAAAAATATAGCTGTGGGTGGTGAAGACAAAACGATAAAAATCTGGGATATTAACAATGGGCGCCTGCTAAAAACGTTATTAGGACACCAAGGATGGGTAAATAGTCTTAGTTATACTAAAGACGGTAAAAATCTTGTTTCTGGAAGTGCCGATAAAAATATTATCCTGTGGAACGTTGCCGACGGCAAGTTAATTAAAACCATACCAGGACATACAGCTTCAGTTTGGGGTGTCCGTTTCAGTCCTGATGATAAAATGATAATTTCAGCAAGTCGGGACAGAACGATTAAACTTTGGAACCGTAACGGCAGTATATTAGAAGAATTCAAAGGACATAATAACGGTGTTTATAATGCAGTCTTTAGTCCAGACGGAAAAAATATCGCATCCGCTAGCTTAGATAATACACTAAAACTATGGCGGCGCCGAGACATTTCACTATTAGATGTATTGAGTGGACACAATAATGGAGTTTATGCAGTTGCTTATAGTGTTGACGGTAGTAAAATAATATCAGCCAGTGGTGATGGATACGTCAAAGTATGGAACCGTAATGGA
Source organism: Dulcicalothrix desertica PCC 7102 (assembly GCF_003991905.1). Lineage (GTDB taxonomy): Bacteria > Cyanobacteriota > Cyanobacteriia > Cyanobacteriales > Nostocaceae > Dulcicalothrix > Dulcicalothrix desertica. The sequence continues at coordinate 169,341 of NZ_RSCL01000009.1, forward strand.
ATATTATTAAAAAGTTTTGCTGCACATAGTAAAGAAATATATAGTATAGCTGTTGGTAAAGATAAATTTGCCACCGCAGGTAGTGACGGCGCCATCAAGATATGGCAAAATGATAAATTAATTCAAAGCATCAACGCTCACAATGCAGAAATTAATCATATAACTTTTAGTCCAGACAACAAATTAATTGCCTCTGCGAGTAAAGACAACACTGTAAAAATCTGGGAAGTTAGTACAGGTAAATTACTTCATACATTAGAACACATAGCAGAAGTATATGGAGTTAGCTTTAGTCGAGATGGAGAAAATATCGCATCTGCGAGTGTAGATAAAACGATAAAATTGTGGCGCCGCAGTGATGGTAAATTATTAAATACGCTTTCAGGTCATCAAGACTGGGTGTATAGCGTCACCTATAGTCCAGACAATAAAATTATAGCTTCAACGAGCGCAGATAAAACGATAAAATTGTGGCGCCGTGCCGATGGAAAATTGCTTCGTACACTCAGAGGACATACAGCAGAAGTATATAAAGCAGACTTTTCTGTTGATGGTAAAACTATAGCCTCAGCATCTGAAGATAAAACAATCAAACTTTGGCATATCGATGGGCACCTAATAACTACATTACCAGAACAAGGCGCCGGAGTTATGAACGTAAGTTTTAGTCCTGATAATAAAACAATAGTATCAGGTAGTATAGATAATAGCGTGAGAATTTGGCAGTTTGATAATAATCAAATAAAGACTTTAGAAGTTAATCAGCTAATTGATAATGGTTGTGAATGGGTCAAAGATTATTTAAGCAGTAATTCTAAGGTTATGTTGGAAGATAAACTTTGCAACGGATAAAACGGATGTAACGGATTATTATTATATATCATTATATAATCTCAATGTCGTCGCTGATTGCGGAATTGGTAATTGGTAGGGTGCGTAAAAGCCTTTACTATTCATCAATAAAATGCAAATTAAGCTGCTTTTACGCACCATATAGGTTCTATCGCAATACTGCTCGTTTAAGGATTTTTTGCAATGATTACCGACATGTAGAGACGCGATTAATCGTGTCTCTACAAGGTTTTGGGTTTATAGAATTTTCTTAACCGAGCAGTATTGGGTTCTATCGTGTCTGATTAATAATAGAATTAATTTGAGGTAATGCTTCAGTACCACCAGGACCTTTTGGTCTTGGACGTACTCGTGTATTAATCTTTGAATCTATTCCTGGTCGTGTTTGTAATGCATCACTTCCACCTGGACCAGGTGGTTTTGGTCTTGTTGTATCTGATATTCCACCACCTAGCTTGGCGCCTGTAGATATGGGAACATTAACATGGGTCTCAACATTGACTTTTTGTACTTGCTGCAAAGTATTGGTTTTTGCAACTTCACCAGCAAAACTTACTGTAGCGCTTCCCAGGAGTACAACTATTCCTATTGCAAATTGTTTAATCATATATTAGGTACCTTGTATTTTTAGATACTGTACGTACTTGTTTGGATTCACTTCTCTATATGTTTGGCTTGTTGTGTTTATGCACCCTGTCATATATTTATATACAGTGGCGCCTATGAAATTTACGCAAATAAACAAGAAACCGGGTTTCTACGCATTCATTGTCGCAGACAAATAGTCATTTTTATTACAATCTTGACAAAGAAACCCGGTTTCTAAAATTCTAAGATAGTGGAATTGTAATTGTAAATTCGGCGCCACCTTTAGGGGTTGAATGTACATTTATGGTTCCGTGATGTTTTTCTACGATCACTTGTCGTGCGATAGCTAGTCCTAACCCTGTACCTTTACCAACTTCTTTGGTAGTAAATAGTTGGTCGAATATACGTGTTTTGATATTTTCTGTTATTCCTTTACCGTTGTCTTGAATGCTAATTATTAATTTTTCATCACTGATGTTGGTGGTGATGGTTATACAATTGGGGTTGGTTGCAATTTCGGTAAAGCTACGTCCAGTGTTTGACTCTTCTAATGCATCGATGGCGTTGGCTAACAGGTTCATGAATACTTGATTTAGTTGTCCAGCGTAGCATTCAATTTGAGGTATTATACCATAGTTTTTAATGATTTGAATTTCTGGTCTGTTTTCTGTGGCTTTGAGTCGATGTTTGAGAATTAAAATTGTGCTATCTATACTTTCATGGATGTTGCATAGAATAGGATGGTCACTATCTGCACGGGAAAATGTTCTGAGACTGTTGCTTATTTCTTTGATGCGTTGGGTGCTGAGTTGAATAGAATGAATTGTTTTTGGCAGGTCTTCGTGTAAAAATTCTAAGTCTAATGCTTCTAGTTCTTGTTGAAGATGTTGGGGAAGTAGGGGACAAGCTTGTTGATAAATGTTAATTATTTGGAATAAGTCTTTACTATATGCTTCGGTGTGGTTTATATTGCCGCTAATACAGCCGACTGGATTATTGATTTCGTGTGCGACTCCTGCTACTAAGTTACCAAGTGCGGACATTTTTTCATTATTTACTAGTTGAAGTTGAGAGGTTTTCAAGTTTTCTAATGCTTCGGTTAGTTGAGTGGTGCGTTCTGTAACTTTTTGTTCTAAGCTCAGGGTCAGCTTGTGTAATTTTAGATGTGTTTTTACCCTTGCTAGTACTTCTTTTTCGTGGAAGGGTTTGGTAATATAATCTACGGCGCCTATTTCCAATGCTTTGATTTTACTTTCATTATCGGAAAGAGCAGTCATAAATATTACAGGAATATTATTATTTACTGAGTCAGCTTTTAGGCGCCGACAAGTTTCAAAACCATCGATACCGGGCATCATAACATCAAGTAAAATTAAATCAAAGTCGCCAACTTGCACTTGTGCTAATGCACTTTCTCCATCTAGAGCGATTGCGACTTCAAACCCAGCATCATACAAAGTTTCTGATAATACTTCTAAATTTGTTGGTGTATCATCTACAATCAAGATTAATCCATTATCTATCATACATCCCCCTGATTTAAATAAGATTCAATTAATTGTTCTATTTTCTTGGCTTGAAATTGTTTTGCAAGCGGTTTAATCAAATTTGCAAAAGGTTGATATGAAATATCACGTTGTTCCCACTCTTCAAGCATTTCAGTGATTTTTTTCAAGCGACCTTGTTGAGCTAACTTGAGTAATACCTGTAATTCTTCGGTTAGAGGTGTAATTATTGCTATATCATTTAATTCTAGGGTATTGGAAATTCCCTTGTCTTCAGATTCATATTGCCAATCTATATCTAGATATTTTTCTAAGATGGCGAATAATTCATCTGCTTGTACAGGTTTAGGAAGAAAATCATCTCCTCCTGCATCTAAACTCATTTGTCTATCAATATTTGCAACTGAGGCAGAAGATACTATTACTATATAGTTGTTTAAATCTTCTGAATGACGCACCTGTTTTAACATTTCAAACCCATTCATAACAGGCATTGCTAAATCAGTAATAACTAAGTTAGGCTGTTGGGAGCACATTTTATTTAATCCTTCTTGTCCGTTCGGTGCCTCTATAACGTCAAAACCAATAGGTTCTAATAGGTGGCGAATTACCGAACAATTTTCCCAACGGTCATCTATAATTAGAACGGAGTGTTTTTGTCCTGTATAGCCAATAATTTTTTGCAGGCACCTGTTAGTTTGTTGTACCCAGTTATAATCAATAGGTAATTCTACTTCAAAGTAAAAGTTACTTCCCACACCCAACTGGCTTGTAACTTGAATTGTTCCATCCATTAACTGAACGATTTTTTGACTAATAGCTAGTCCCAGACCTGTACCTTCAGATTGACGCTTTTGGTCTCCTACTTGTTCAAATGCTTGAAATATGGCGCCAACTTGGTCTGCGGCAATACCCACACCAGTATCTATAATTTGGAATTTAATGTATTTACTGTGTTTTCCTCTTGATTCTATAACATCTACTTTGAAAGTAACGGCGCCGTTATCAGTAAACTTAATAGCATTACCTAGTAAATTAATTAGTACTTGTCGCAAGCGTTTTTCATCGGCTTGAATACCTTCTGGTAAACTAGCATCAGGTTGATAAATAAACTCAATATTCTTTTGGTCAGCACGAATACGACAAATTTCTACGACACCTTGTAAAAATGACGGGAAGTAAAAAGATTGAGGATATAACTCTAATTTACGAGCTTCAATTTTAGATAAATCTAGAATATCATTAATCAACGTCAGTAAATGGGCGCCGCATTGATGAATAATATCAACACCATGTTTCTCTTTTTGAGGTAAAGCTTTAGAACGTGCCAAAATTTGAGCATATCCTAAAATACCATTGAGCGGGGTTCTTAACTCATGACTCATATTAGCCAAAAACTCGCTTTTCGCATGGTTTGCACTATCAGCAACTTCTTTCGCTTGTTGTAGTTCTGCTGTACGTTCTGTAACTCGCTGTTCTAATTCTTCATTTGCTTTCTTTAGTTTAAATTGTGCCGTGCGGTTTTCATGAATAACAGCCAAGAGAAAATAACTCGTCAACGCAATTACACAAATAAAAGATTGTAGTAGCATTAAAGATTCTGTGACTGAAGATTGGACGAATGCTCCTAAACCACGAGCAGTTCCAAAAATAGCGACAGCAGAAATTACAACTACAAGCAGCGTTGACTGTGCTGCTCCAAACCGGAAAGCCGACCATAATAATAGTGGAATCATCATATATTCCACAGGATTACCAACCCAAAAAGCAAACCTACTGATAATTAAGAGTAAAATCAGTAACACTGCAAATTCTGCTACTGATGAGGATTTGAATTGTATACGGCGCCAAAATTGACTTACCCAAACTAATACAAAGGGTGTAATAATTAACCTACCAGTAATTACACTAATAGACCAAGTTTGCCAAATTACCCCATAAAATTCCCAAGAAGCTTTTCCAGTCAGACACAACACAGCTACAGCAAAGCTAGTTGTTATCATCGGACTTGGCAGAATTAGAATCAGAAACTTGAATACATTTCGTGAACTTTCAAACAGGCGCCTCCCTGAGCGGTTACTATTCAAAAAACGACTCAGTAGCCATCCTGTAATTAATGGTTCTATAGTACTAATAAAAGATATACCAAGAATTGTTGGAATATCTTTATAGAATAAAAGGGAGTTAACGGTAAGTTCGCTCAAAAAAATAGGTAGTCCAACTCGTCTACCGAGTAGTAAAACCATTGCTAAGTAAAACCCTGACGAGGGCCAAATAGCAGATGCTCCATCCTTGAACGATACAAACTGAGAAAGATTAGCTAAAACATAGTGGGTTGCTGTAAGCATTACGGTTATTACAACCCAGTTGTTATATAGCTTAGTAAGGTGTGGCGCCACCAATTTAGTACGCAGCATAGTTATATAACAAATTCTGCTGTTAGTATGCCCAAGCAATATAGAGATGTAACAAGAGTGACGGCAGGTTTTTGTGAAGTTGTCGGTTGTAGAGTAAACTATTGTTACAAAGGCATAATTTATTTAACGTTCAGAATTTAAACAGGAGTCCTGCGTGTACTATTATCCAACCTACCCGCCATATTTTGTACTTGTATTTGGATTATTTGCGGCTATAACATCGGGTGCAGCACTCGCTGGAACTCTAAAAACAGTTGTGACTAAATGGCAAAGCAGTGGCGCCGAGAAGTCTGGTACTACTTTATCGAAAAAAGCTTTATTATTCCCATTTTTGGGTGTAACCATTGGTTTAGTGTCGTTTTTAGTGTCAGGTTTAGAAATATTTGGGTTTCCTCCAAGTCTCGCTTTAGCTATAGGTTTACCTATTGCGCTGTTGACATGTTTACTTATGTGGGTACAGCTTGGCAGCATGATGACCTTCGTTGAAACACGCGGAATGAGTTCTTTAGATTTAGATTCAATGAGCTAGATTTTAAATTACCTGACCGCAATACACCTTATCAATAAGGGTAAGGTGGGCACTGCCCACCCTACGCAAAAACAAGCTTTACAAGCTCTTTAATTGTCAATAAGTACCTTTACTTTTTTAAAAATAATTCTGACTTGTACTAAGAGCAATTTAAATATTAGTATTATGGACGGGCAAGGATGCCCATCCCACAAAAAGCATCCCACAAAAAGCATCCCACAAAAAGCATCCCACAAAAAGCATCCCACAAAAAGCATCCCACAAGAAGCATCCCACAAGAAGCATCACACAATAAAGAGTTAACATGTGTGTGTTAAATCTTGCATATCAAACTCGTGATTTAGTCGGTTTACAACAAATTCATTACGCTGCTCTTCTAAATAATTCGAGACAACTGTGCCATTCATGCGAACACGGGAAACAACAATATGTATATCTTGTTCATCCACGCTTTGTGTTCGTGCCATTACATATTGACTTTTGTGCATTCCATCTCCGCTCAAAAAACCCATCTGTTCTAAATATCTGCGTGCGAGTTGATAGTAGTCATATTCACTTAGGTGCTGATTGCATTCTCCTAAATGATGTTCAGGGTCACGAGAATCTATTGAAAAAATAATGTGATAACAAGTACACCGCTCTTCTGGCTTGATTTCTTCAAACAACTCAAACTCTTTAGCTAGCATATCGCTGGTTCGAGAAGTCATATTAGTGTGGTCTAGAGTTGCTCCTAAATCATCGAGTACATACTTCACAACTACATCACAACTCGAATATTTAAATATTTTGTTAATCATTTGGATTGACCCTAATTTGTCTGTATCTCTGTTTTATATTTGCCGTGTAAAAATAACATCGATAATTACCGCAGATTTTATAATTACATATTCTTCATCATTTTTAGCTAAAAAAGGTTTTAATTATCAAGCTTGGTTCTGTAAATTAGGAATTTTAAATTCAACTTTTGTTTAAGTATTACTGAATTATTTTATTATAGAACTGATACTAATTTCGTGAAATTCTTAAAACTTGAAGTTTTGTGTCAAAAACTAAGGCTTATATATTAATAATATAAAACAAAAACTGAGTCAATATTTTCATTTTTGTAAATTTTTTCTAACAAATGGTTAAATCCCAGAAACCGGGTTTTTGTTGATAAATTGTAATAAAAACGCGGATTTTGGGTAGAAACCCGGTTTCTTTGAAGTTTTGTACTACAATTAGAGATATGAGAAATAGTAACATTGGGAACGTGCTGCGGCAGTCTCTGGGTGTCTTTCGCTATAGTGGGCGTGCTGTAAATTTGGTATGGACGACGAGCAGAAATCTTACTATTATTTTTGGAGTGTTGACACTGGCTGGAGGTATATTGCCTGCTGCAATGGCTTATATTGGTAAGTTTATTGTAGATGCAGTAGTCGCAGCATCACAGTCAAATAATGATATCTATCGTCCGTTGATGTTTGTTGGGTTGGAAGCTATAGCTGTTATATTGCTGGCAGCAAGTCAACGTGGACAAAGTATTTGCCAGTCTTTGTTACGGGCAATGCTTGGACAACGGGTTAATGAGCTTATATTAAGTAAGGCTCTAACTTTAGAGTTACCCCAGTTTGAAGATTCAGAGTTTTATGACAAGATGACTAATGCGCGTCGTGAAGCTTCATCGCGTCCGCTATCTTTGGTGACTCGGACTTTTGGGTTAGTTCAAAATGCTCTTTCCCTACTAACTTTCGGCGCCTTATTAGTCAAGTTTTCGATATGGGCTGTAATAATATTAGTCATTGCCGCTATTCCTTCATTTATTGGTGAAACTAAATTCGCTTCTCAAGCTTTTCGCCTTTTTAGCTGGAGGGCGCCCGAAACTAGGCAACAATCTTATTTAGAAACTCTGGTAGCTCGCGAAGATTTTGCCAAAGAAGTAAAATTGTACCAGTTGGGAGACATGTTGCTGCGACGTTATAGGAATAACTTCCATCAACTTTTCTATGAAGACAGAGATTTAACGTTGCGACGAGGGTTATGGGGGTACTTATTAGGGTTACTGAGTAACATTACTTTTTATATAACTTATGCGTGGATAGTTATCGAAACAGTAGCGGGACGAATATCTTTGGGAGATATGACGATGTATATTACTGTGTTTCGCCAAGGACAAGCAACTTTTTCCGGCGCCTTAACATCGATAGGCGGAATGTACGAAGATAATTTATATCTATCTAACTTATACGAATTTTTGGAAGCGGAAGTGCCAACGCGAATAGGTAAAGCCACCAAGGGAGTGGAGCTAGACGACGGAATTAGATTTGAAAATGTTAGCTTTACTTATCCAGGAAGTAATCAGCCAGCGCTTAGAAATATATCCTTTCACCTTAAACCAGGAGAAAAGCTGGCAATTGTTGGTGAAAATGGTTCAGGTAAGACAACTTTAATCAAACTTCTAACTCGACTATATAATCCTGACTCTGGAAGAATTTTACTCGATGGTTTGGATTTACAAGAGTGGGATGTAGATATATTACGTCAACGTATTGGAGTTATTTTCCAGAACTTTGTCCGCTACCAGTTTACAGTCGGTGAGAACATTGGTGTGGGAGATGTGCAGCGCATCGATGATAAAAAGCAATGGGAAATGGCGGCATCAAAGGGTATGGCAACACCATTTATTGAAAAATTGCCCGATAATTTTTCTACCCAGTTGGGTAAATGGTTTAAAGACGGACAAGAACTATCGGGTGGACAATGGCAGAAAATAGCCCTTGCGCGCGCCTTCATGCGAACCGATGCAGATATTCTAGTATTAGACGAACCAACTTCCGCTATTGATGCCCAAGCAGAATTTGAAATTTTTGAACGACTACGAACCTTGACCAAACACCAAATGGTCTTTTTAATATCACACCGCTTTTCTACCGTGCGAATGGCAAACAAAATCATCGTCATCGAAGGTGGAGAACTCATCGAAGAAGGAACCCACGAACAGCTCCTCAAAAAAGGCGCCAGATATGCCGAATTATTTACATTACAAGCATCCGGATACAAGTAAACTTCTCTTGTGGAACGGGCATCCTTGCCCGTCCCAACCAACATCTCAAACTTTAGTATGACTCTAAATAGCATTCTACGAATACTTTCATACAAACTTAAAAGTGATTGAGATTATTATTCTCAGTCACTTTTCGCTAGTGCAAATCTTTATGAAAGCCATTTCTTTAAAATAAAGCCTGTATTTTTATTTTCTCTTTAAAAATAAATTACGTAAGCCTACCCTAGTCTAATAGTAAAAATTAGTACCAAAATATATAAATATATCCGTAGAGTATGACTATTGAGCCTTGATTTATAAGGCTTTGAAGTGTCTCTTCATTTTTGTCTAAAGATTACTAACGCGCTTTCAACAGGGGTAGATACAATGCTTGATAATGCTGGAAATGTATTGAGTAACGCAAGAAGACTTAATCTTACATCCAATACACAAACGTTTACAGACTGGGTTGGTTCAAGCGACTTAAACGACTTTTACCGCTTTACTGTCAGTAGTCGCAGTAGCTTTAACCTTACATTAAATGGTTTAACAGCCAATGCGGATGTGCAAATCATCCGAGATATAAATTCAAATTTCCTTATTGATGGCACAAGCGAAATTATTAATGGTTCTTATGTACTTGGGACTGCAAGTGAATCCATTAGAGCAACTTTGGAAGCGGGTGATTATTATATTCGTATTTATCCAGGGTCAAATAGCTTAAGTTGGTTAAGCTCAAGTAGCACGAAATATAGTCTAAATGTTTCTGCACAAAGTGTCAATGCAGCTCCAAGTGCCCTACAATTCGGTCTTCAAAACTCCAGCATTAGAACCGGAGATACTTTAAGCACTATCAATGGTTGGGTTTTTGACTCAGATGGAGCTAATGATATTGCTAGAATTGATTTTCGAGTTGTTCACAACAATGGAACTTTTATTGATGTTGCGGATATTACTAGTGTAAATCCTAGTATTAATGAAAACCACTGGGGAAGATTTGACTACAATTTATCGCTGGCAGGTTTAAATTTAACGACAGGGAATTATACATTACGAGCTATTGCATATGATAAAGCAGGCGCCACAAGTAATGTTGTTGAACAAAGATTTTCGTTTACACAACTTCCAGTTAACACCGTACCGACTTCGTTACAGTTCCAAATTAATAAAACAGCATATAACAATACAGAAACAATCAGTATTTCCAACGGTTCAGTATTTGATGCAAACGGCGCCAGTGATATTTCTCGCGTTGACTTTAGAATTCGTAGAAGTGATGGTGTTTTTGTAGAGGTTAATGATGCGACAAGCTTTACACCAGCAAGTTCTAATAATCGTCTAGGTATTTTTAATTACAGCTTATCGCTAGCGAATTTAGGTTTAACGACAGGGAATCATAGCTTGTGGGCAATAGCATACGATAAAGCAGGCGCCACAAGTAATGTTGTTGAACAAAGATTTTCGTTTACACAACTTCCAGTTAACACCGTACCGACTTCGTTACAGTTCCAAATTAATAAAACAGCATATAACAATACAGAAACAATCAGTATTTCCAACGGTTCAGTATTTGATGCAAACGGCGCTAGTGATATTTCGACGATAGATTTTCAGATTCGTCGCAGTAATGGAACCTTTATTGATGTTGCGAATGTATCAAATTTCAGTATAAGTAACTCCGATAACCGCTTGGCAAATTTCAACTACAATTTATCACTGTCAAATTTGAATTTAGCAACAGATGATTATAGCTTGTGGGCAGTAGCCTATGATAAAGCAGGAGCTAGAAGCAGTGTTTTTGAGCGGCAATTTACAGTACTAAATCAACCTGTTACCCCTCCTAAAGCTGACTGGACATTCTTTGTCTACATGGCTGGAGATAATTTAGAGGACTTTGGCATTGAAGACTTTGTAGAAATGTCTGCCGTCGGTTCCAGCCAAAACGTTAATATTGTTGTTCAATTTGACCGCACAAGCAAGCAGAATGTTTCTGACCCTGACTGGCAGGATGATACTTCCCACGGTAACTGGACGGATACTCGTCGGGGAATTGTAAGAAGGGGAGATACTCCAGACTTAAACTGGAGTACAAGCATTGGTGAAGTTAACATGGGTGATACCAATACTCTCAGAAACTTCTTAACTTGGGGTACCACCAACTATCAAGCAAATAACTACGCCTTAGTATTGTGGGGTCATGGAAACGGTGCATCTGCTTCTTATGACGATATCAACCAAGATGGTATTACTAGCAATGAATTAAGTAGCGTACTAGCTGGTCTTTCTAGTCGCATGAGCTTAGTTGCAGCAGACTCTTGTTTAATGGGTATGACTGAATATGCATATGGAATCAGAAATCAAGCATCAGTTTTTGTAGGTTCACAAGAATTAGTTCCGGGAACAGGCTTTAATTACACCAAAGTTTTATCTGACCTAACAGCTAGTTCTAAAATAGGAGCCAGAGATTTAGGTTCGATAATAGTGAATCGCTATGCTCAAGAGTATAGAAACGTGACATATTTTGATACAACCTTGTCTGCAATTAACTTGGAAAGCATTAGCACATTATCAAACCGTTTGAGCAATTTTGCATCAACTTTTATGAGTAGTTCGACATCTCTTGACCGCAGTCGCTTAGAAACGCATAGCTATTATTCCGCAAATTTTGGAGAAGGGTATTTTAGCGAGTACTGCGACTTAGGTATTCTTCTTTCTAGAATTGCGAGTGATAATAGTATGAGTTTGGCTCTTCGTGTCGCTGCTGAATCTGCCCTAGGCACTTATAACACCGCAATTATCAACAATTTTTCTGCTGTCAATGGACGCGCGACTGGTTTATGCATTTATTTACAGGAAAGAGGGTACGGAGCTTGGAATTACAACAACTCATACCAAGCTTTTACATCAGATACAAATTGGGATGAATTTTTGAGTTGGTGGAAAAATGCATAATCAATAGATAATAGGCGCCCCATGTAGAGACGTGATTAATCACGTCTCTACATTGTTTTTTGGTTAAATTCAAAAATTATTACTAAAATCAGTTGTAATAAATCCCATCGAGCGGTACAATCACCACTTGTCTAATGCAAATGTTCTAACTTAAAACAGTGTCCACAACTCGCATTCTGGCTTTATTTAACCAAAGTGGAGGCGTTGGTAAAACAAGTTTAACCATGAACTTGGGTTATCACCTTGCACGAAGGAAAAAAAACCGTGTCTTACTTGTAGACATGGACCCCCAAGCAAGTCTAACTACTTTCATGGGTTTAGACCCTGATTCTTTAAACAAAACTGTATATGAAGCAATTGTTGGAGAAGAGGATTTACCTATATATCCCGAATTGATTCACAATATGGCACTGGTGCCTGCTAATATCAACTTGAGTGCAGCGGAACTTGAGTTAGTTTCTGCTTTAATGCGAGAAATGCGTTTAAAAAATGCATTGGCGCCAATATTAGATAATTACGATTACGTTCTTATCGATTGTCCACCATCTTTAGGCATTTTGAGTGTAGTGAGTTTAGTAGCTGCAACTCACGTATTAGTCCCAATTCAATGTCAATTTAAATCATTTCAAGGAACAGATTTATTACTTAAAACCGTCGCAGCATTAAAAAAAGGCGCCAATCGACAATTAGCTATTGCCGGATTCATTCCAACAATGTATGATTCCCGTACTGCTCAAGAAAGCAGAACTAGTAAAGCAATTTTTGAACAGTTATCACCCCTTGCTACGGTCTTTGACCCGATACCAAAAACAATTGCATTTGCCGACGCTAGCGAAGCGCGACTACCTATTGCTTTATCTAGTCCTAAAAATCCAGCCGTTGAAGTTCTCAAAAAAACAGCTTCTAAATTAGAGAAACTCAAGTGAAAACCAAAAAAGAACTACCCTACACAAGTCAACTCAAAGGAGTGGCCGCTTTACTCAGTAACCAAAGCGGTGCCTATGATAATGAAGTTCAAGAAATCAGAACCAACAGCATTCCCATTTCTCTCATTAACTTACCACCTTCTCAACCTCGACATTACTTTGACGAGCAAAAGCTATATGAACTGGCTCGCTCAATCGAAAAATTTGGAGTCCTCGAACCATTATTAGTTAGACCAGTAGCTAATAACAGATACGAACTAATTTCTGGAGAAAGGCGCCTGCGAGCCTCCAAAATTGCCGAACTCACAGAAGTACCCGTCAATATTCTCGACCTCGACGACTACACCACCGCTCAAGTCCGTCTCGTCGAAAACCTTCAACGCGAAGACCTCAACCCAGTCGAAGAAGCGAGTGCGATAATTTCACTGCTCGCAATACAACTTCACAAACAAGAAAGTGAAATTACAAGCCACTTCTATAGAATGCGTAACGCATGTGACAGAGGTGATGATTCCCAGAAGGAAAACGTTTTCTCCCAACCAGAGAGTATCGCAATTCAAGAACTCTTCAAAACCCTAGGGCGCCTGACATGGGAATCATTCATTAAAGTTCGCTTACCATTACTAAACTTACCAGACGACGTATTAAAAATACTCAGTAGTGGTAAATTAGAATATACCAAAGCGTTAGCAATATCTAGAATCAAAGACCCAAAACAACAAGCATCATTATTAGAAAAAGCAGTTGCCGAAGATTTATCATTGTCAGCAATAAAAAATCTGATTCGCGAACTCTCGGCGCCTGCAACAGGTAATAATGAAACAGCAACTCTTAAAGAACGCTACAAAACCCTATCAAGCCAATTTCTGAAAGCAAAATTATGGGACAATCCCAAAAAGCGTAAGCAACTAGAAAAAATGCTCGCCACCATCGAAACCATGCTAAACGAAGATTAGCAACGGATACAACGGATGTAACGGATGGGTTATTTTAGAGGGCAAATCCTTGTTTGTGACAGATAACTTATCCGTTACATCCGTTCATCCGTTGCCAGGATATCTATCTTAAGATAGTAAGCATAGTTACTTACCTCTCCTAAAGATAGTAATTTAAATCAACTAAAGACTGATTACATAACCATTTGCAAAAGTACATAATTTAGCTCAATAGCAGTGCTGAAGCGGCATTTTTCGCATATCCTGCTTTACTACTTCTTTATTAAACAAATACTTAAAAAATATGACCGCAGTAAATGGTGTAATGATGCAATACTTCCACTGGTACAATCCAGAGGATGGTAGTTTATGGAAACAAGTCGCTGAAAATTCCGAAGAATTAGCGAAAATTGGTGTAACATCGCTTTGGCTACCCCCTGCTTATAAAGGTACAGGTGGTGGAATGGATGTTGGTTATGGTGTTTATGATTTGTTTGACTTAGGTGAGTTTGACCAAAAAGGTTCTGTGCGGACAAAATACGGAACCAAAGAAGAGTATTTGCACGCGATAAAAACCGCACAAAAAGCAGGCATTAGAATATATGCTGATGCTGTATTCAATCATAAAATGGGCGCTGACCATGAAGAAGAAGCAGAAGCAACACCCTTTAATCCCGACAACCGTGGTGATGTAGTTGGAGAATATCAAAACATTAAGGCTTGGACACATTTTACTTTCCCAGGTCGCAATGGTAAATATTCCACTATGGAATGGCATTGGTGGCACTTCGATGCAATCGATTACAATGCTTACAATGGGGAAGCAAACGCAATTTATTTACTTAGAGATAAAGAATTTGACCACAACGTTGATTTAGAAAAAGGCAATTTTGACTATTTGATGGGTTGTGATTTAGATATGGACAACCCAGAAGTCAAAGGAGAGTTAAAGTATTGGGGTGAGTGGTATTTAGATACTACTAACGTTGATGGCTTTCGCTTTGATGCTGTCAAACATGTATCATCACATTTCTTTTTGGAATGGTTGGAACATGTCCGCAACTATGTACAACGTGAAGTTTTTGCAGTCGGTGAGTATTGGTCATATGATGTAGAGGCTTTACACAACTTTATTTCTGTCACCAATGGTAAAGTAACATTATTTGACGCACCTCTTCACTACAACTTCCACGTTGCTAGTAAATCTGGTAATAACTACGATTTACGAACCATTTTTGATAATACACTAGTACAGCAACAACCTACTTTAGCTGTAACTTTAGTAGATAATCATGATTCTCAACCTTTACAGTCTTTAGAGTCAGTCGTTGAATCTTGGTTTAAACCATTAGCATATGCGTTAATCTTACTGCGTCGCGATGGATATCCATGCATATTCTATCCTGATTACTACGGCGCCCATTACAAAGACTATGCGAATGATGGAAATGAGTACGAAATTTGGATAGATAGTCACAAGTGGTTAATTGATAAATATTTATTTGCGCGTCAAACATACGCATACGGCGACCAGTATGATTATTTTGACCATGCAAACACAATTGGTTGGACTAGACTAGGTGACGAAGAGCATCCAGGTGGAATGGCAGTTGTAGTCAGTAACGGTAGTGAAGGTACTAAGTACATGGAAGTCGGACAACCTAACTGTACTTATATAGACATTACCGAACATATCAGCGAACCTGTTACGACTAACGAAGAAGGTTGGGCAGAATTCGGTTGTCCTGCGGGTTCAGTCTCGGTATGGGTTCCTCAAAAAGCATAGAATTATCAAGTCTAAATTTAAGCCAATTCTTGAGATGTGGTGTACCACGTCTCTTTTTTATGTCGGAGGGTATATGCTGGCGCCTAATTATTTAATTCAAAATTGTTAATGATAAAGAATATAATTTAATAATATGAAGCTCTTAAATAAAGTTGCAGTTATAACTGGCGGTGGTTCTGGAATTGGTCGTGCTACAGCAGTTTTGTTAGCTTCAGAAGGAGCAAAAATTGTGATTATTGACCGTAATATCGAAGCAGCAGATGAAACAGTCAGCAAAATTCAACATGCTGAAGGTATAGCTATAGCGATTGCTGCTAATATTGCCGATGCTAATCAAATGCAGCAAGCATTTAAAAAAATTATTGATGAATTTGAAAGAATTGATATATTATTTGTGAATGCGGGTATTAATGGAGTATGGGCGCCAATAGAAGATATTGAAATCGACGAGTGGCAACAAACAATCGATATTAATTTGAATGGCACATTTTTAACTTTAAAGTATGCAGTGCCTCATCTCAAAAAACAAGGTGGCTCAATCATAATCACATCATCCATCAACGGTACCCGCAGCTTCCGAAAAGTAGGCGCCACTGCATATGCATGTACTAAATCGGCTCAAGTAACTTTAGCAAAAATGTTAGCACTCGAACTAGCTGCCAATCAAATTCGAGTTAATGTAATATGTCCAGGTGGAGTATTAACAGGTATTGAAGAAAGCGTTACCAAACGTCACCTAGATTGGATACCAAATTTAGGCGAATTTATCAAAGATAATATTCCCCTGACAAAAAATACTGCCCTCGGTAGCGAAGATGTAGCAGAACTCGTATTATTCCTAGCATCAGACGCATCTAGATATATTACAGGTACCGAAGTCTGGATTGACGGTGGAGGTTCTTTATCTTAATCTTAATCTTAATCTTAATGTTTACATCTATCTTGTGGAGCGGGCATCCCTGCCCGCCCCGCCCGTAGTGAAGCGCTCAAAATGACAATTTGCTCAACTAATCACAATTATGAAGCAATAGCTTGGGGTTCTGGTTTGGGTTTTTTCTCAAATACTTGTATATTTGGTTCAGTCAATACAAACCCCGATTCAGTATTCTCACCCATTTTACCAGCAATTGCAGCTACCCACATTGGATAGTTTGCTTGAGCATCTTCTAACTTTTTAAAAACTTTTGGCTTTACAGTAATGCTGACAACTCGACCATCACAGTCGATATCAAAGGATTTCCAGTTATTCTCCACCGTTTTAACTGCGGCTGGAAATTCATTAATTTTGATAGTGACTTCCAGTTTTCCTTGTGTAGTCATAATGTTCTAATGGAATCAAATTACACACGTGTTTTTTGTTTTTAGAGTTTTCTATTACTCTCAAACACAAAAATTGTTACATCCAAAATTCAATTGGTGGTTTTATACTTACAAAATTTTACAAATAAAATTAATTGGCGCCGACTGAACAGTTACATCAAATAGGTTTAAAATCATACTGGTCTTGCCCGTCTTTGTTGACACCAATTTTTTCAACTTTACCTATGACACCAAATTTGGAGTTTGCGTCAATTTTACGGTCGCCCTCTTCAAATCTGATATTGTCATTGAAGGCGCCTTGTGCAGAAAAGCCAGGAGCAGATATAATTCTCTGTAAATCTTGGCGAATATTTTCTTTTGAGTTTTGTAACTGCTGACTTTTATCTAATGCTGTGGTAATTACTTTAGTTGCATCATATGTTGTAGCAGTACGCCAGTTGATAGGAGCATTACCCCAAAAAGCTTTAGCTTGTTTTTCAAATTCGGTTGGCTGTTGACGATTTCTTAACCAATGTACCGCAATAATTAAATTTTTAGATTTTTCCTTTAAATATAAGGTGTCTGAGCTATACATTGTATCTCCACCTAAAACTTGAATTTTATCACTGTCATTCAAAGCTTTTAATAAATCTAATGCTTTTGGAGAGTCATTTGAACCAGGTACTACTAACAAAGCTCCTGCTTGACCTCTAATTGCATTTAAACAATCAGTTTGGTCAAAATTACTACTATTAAAAATGCACTTCATATTGTCATTAAAATAAAGACTCTTATCATTTAGTTTGTTTATAAAGTCATTTCTATAAAGCTTACTATATTCAGAATTATTACTATAAGCAATAGCAAATTTTTGATTAACGTTGTTTTTCCAGTAATCAAATAATGTGTCAATGGCAACCATATCATTTGCTGGAGTACGAAAAATATATTTACCTAAAAAATATGTGCGATGATTTTTAACTGAGTCTCTAACCGCAGTACTAATAGGAGATATTGCCACTATTCTATTTTCGTCGTATACATTACCCGCTTTGGCTGTTGTGTTACTGGTAGAATGACCAACGACTGCTAGAAAATCTTGTTGAACAATTTCTTGAGCTACTTTGGTTGCTAAATCATCTTTACTTCCATCTCCAAAAACCGCTACCCGCAACATTCTATCTTTTATTCCGCCTTTACAATTTACCTCGTTTTGGACTTGTGCTACTCCTCGCAACATTTCTAAGGCTATATCAGGTTTAGCTGCTTCAGCAAAACTAAGTGGAATTACAACAGCAATTTCAATAGGATTATTTTGAGATTGTGGTAAAGTGCATTTATTTTTCTCTACATCAAGTTTTTGACCCAGAAATTTAATTTTACTTGAATATTCTTCTTTGGGGTAGTAGCTGATAGCATTATTTAAATAAATTCTTGCTTCTGGGTCATTTAGATTATTTGAAAGTGATGTCGAAAAATAGTTAATAGCTTTATCTAATTTCAATATTGCAGAGCTTTTATCGTTTTTTAAAAAGTCTAGAGCTTCTTTAAAAGCTTTGGCGCCGTTTTCTCTGGTATTATTGTTATTGTTTAAAACGGTAAAAAACTTTTGCCCGTAGCTTGATAAACTGACTTGTGCTTGTGTCATTGGTGTCTGAACTAGCGTTTTATTCGTAGGTATTAGTTTTGGTGGCTCCGAATCTGTTACAATTTTTGGATAATTCTGTAAAACTAAAATTAAAACAAACGAGAATAGTGATAATGCCATTAAACCTAATAAAATCTTCGTGCGACGAGAAGTACTAGCAACAAAACGTTGAATACTAGATAGCCATGAAAGAATTTTTGACCTTTTAGACCACCGTAATGGTTCGGCATTACGATTTTGATAAATAACAGGTAGCCAAGAAGCACACGGGTAACGACCTTCTAATGCTTCTAAACGTTCACAAGCTTCTCGCACTGATGAATACAGTGATTTTCCTGTGGTAAAACATTCTAAAAAATATTGTAAAAATTTGCGTGCGACTTCATCGGGCACCAGTTCCCGCATTACAATAATTTGCGGGACTTTAACGTTATCTAGAACTGCCGCTAAACCAAGTCCATCACAAGAATTAAAAATAGCTAACTTTAAACCCTTCTTGACTGCTTTCTTTAAACTTTGCTTTAAATCTCTAAGCGATAAATGCTCAGTATCGTTAATCGCTAATTCTCCACTTTTTAACCCTGGATGACTAGAACTATGACCAGCAAAGAATAATACATCCCACTTTTGGTTCCAAAGCTCGTCACTTAATTGTTCTCTGGTTGGTTTTGTAATTTGTGTAACTTCTGCTCCTTTCGCTCTTAAACTATTCAATAACTGTTTATCTTCTTTTAGCTTTAGTCCCTCATCGCTACCACCAAACACAGCCAATATTCTCACTGGATATCTTAACGGTGGATTCGCTGGAGTATCTTGAAGACTTAATGCAAAATATGTATTCTCCCGGTTTTCAAATAAATCCCACAAATGCCAAGGTAGCTTTTTCAAACAAGCACTATCTATTTGCGAATTACCAATTTGTGTATTATTTTTCTGAATGTTATCAAAGTGAAATATAACCCGAAAAAATTCATCGCTTTTGAAAGTATTCTCTATTTTCAGCCTTATTTCTTGCCACCCAAACTGAGCCAACCATAAAATAAAGCTGTCTTGCAATCTCTCTGCTGCTGTCTGACAGTCTTCCACTAACGAACAATTTGTAATTTGAGCAGGGGGCATGGTAATGGGAGCAAAATTAAACTTGCTCCCTAGTTGGTGGTACGATGTGGCAAACTCTTCATATAACCGAGGTATATCTGGCGCCGCAGCCACATTAAAATGATAATCAAAATCATTCATTCCCTTACGGATGCGTAAATCGACTCTAAATCCTCCATCAAAGCTGCCGCTATTAATGATAACTATAGCTAAGTTGCTCATATTACATATATATAGATATTTAAAGGCACTGGTCTTTTGGAGAGATTATATATATGTATCTATTTTATAGACGTATTGCTTGTACTGTAGCTATTTTCTTAGAGTTAGATTACGTATTTTCAGGTAAAAAGAGACTTATTTGTCAAGGTTTGTTGACACATACGTCAAATTATACTTGGCTATTAATATGAAAGTCACGCACATTTTTAATCCCTCTAGCCTCTCGAATTTTGGGAATTAGGGGATAAAATTACCCAATAGGATTTACATCATCAACAAACTTAAGCATATCAGCCATTGAAAATGTACCGTGTACCTTAGCAGGTAACGTTGGTTTCCATTCAGGGTTACGTGCTATAAACGAACTACTATCAGCTTCTAGCAATCCAACAAACACCTCAGCCAAAATACGACTTCCAACTTGACCTAAACGTAACCCTTTACCTTGAACTTGTGCTTCTTTGAGAATGTAATACCATAAAGGTGATTCTACGTGCAAATTGTGCTTCGCTGCAACGGCGCCATCTTTACCTTGAGCAATTTCAGCAGGAGATAAAGGTTTGAATCTCATAAACCGAGCAACACTTTGACCCGATGGTAGACCCATGCTACGACCGCGTAACAAATTTCTAACACTTAAAGAAGTAGGCGCCGGAATATTTGGTATATTTTTGAGAGGGTCAACTAAAGATGTGTCTAATTTGCGGCTAGGATTAGTTGCTACATTCGAGTCAATATCAAAGAATCTTCTCCAGTCAATAATCCAGTCACTAGGAACTGGAACATTTATGGCGCCGTCTCGGTTAGACTTAGCAGTAAAAGTAAATAATAAATCTAGTGTTGCAGGTACTACTCCACCAGGAAGAGGAGTAAAAACTCTGTTGTAATCATATACCGCGCGTATCATACTGTGTCCGAGACGGAAAGCAGCCACAGAAAATTCTACAGGAATAAAAGGTTGCTCTTTAAATTTAAAGAATCTTCTACCGTTTTTCAACACAGACTCTAATTGGTCTTTGTCAATAACGCGCGCGAGGAAGTCAAAGAGTACTATCCACTGGTAATGCCAAATAACCAACTCTCTTGCTTGCTCAAAAATTGGTTTATCTATAGAATGAAGTGCTTTGATACTACCATCTCTCAAACCTGCAACAACTTTGTTATGGAACTTCAAAAAAGCCAAGTGAAGCTGTGCAACTATTAAATTCTCATCGTTACGCGAATCACCAAGAATTGCTAAACCGCTTTTTACGCGCGGTAAATCATTAGGGAACCCAGGTGGAATGCTAGGGTCTCCTCCTCCTTGTGAAGTTTCGCCAATTAAAAATAAGCTAGGGTCATCTAAACGATAAAGATAAGGCTGTGCTAAAGGTCCTGAGCCATATATACTATCAAGGTCTAGCATTGGAGTGCGAAAGTTTCTCACAGCCAATGGGTCAACTAAAACTTCTTGTAAACTGCTTGTATCTAAAGTAATGTCATGGTCTATAAACTGACCAAGGTAAGTATATCCTGCTGGAACTTGATTATTATCGCCTTCTGGTAATTCTGGATTTGGGTCAATCATTGCATTACCCAATTCAGTTAGCTTTTCCACGCTGGGAGTAAAAGCAGGAAGTCGAGGGAACAATCTGCCAAATTTACCTGTTTGAGTGAACTCTCCTAGAGGTTGATTTTCTCCATTGCGAGCGCTAAATCCGTGTCCTCTTGCCATAATGTATACCTTGTGATTTTTGTTTGATTTTTACTTATTCGTAGTATTGTGCAATCAACAAGGTATTGGCGGTACCCTTTTGGGTGCTATTTATAGACGATATGGCGCCATACAAACAAAGCAAGCTTTGGCAGGCTATATTTGTATAACTGTTATATTTTTGCGTGAAGATGCAAAATCGCTATTATTTGCCTCCTGCTTTTTTTATTCGACGCGCGCGTTCGAGGGACAAATGGAAAATTAAACAATTATTGCTGACGTGGAATGAGGCTAATAACATTTTGCCCATCAATTTTTACTCGCTGGCACTGATTTTATTGTGTTGTGTATTCTTATGGTTCAACGCGATTGTATTTGCGATTATTATCTTTATATATTTGTTATATGAAGTTAGATTAAAAGATTATTCTGATTTTTGGGTTATCGATTATAATGGCGCCGTTGTTGGGTGTGCCGAATTACGTGTCTTTAAAAAATATTCCTTAATATTTAATCTGTGCGTTAAAAAAGAATTCCGGCGCCAAAAACTAGCATCATGTATGATTGAGCATTTAATTTTAGAAGCAAGAGAACCCATTTATTTATCTTGTTTCAAAGAATTAATACCCTTTTACACTCGCTTTGGTTTCATAGTTATCCACCCAGAGGCATTACCCGAAGGCTTACAACTAGTACTAGGAGCAACACCAGGGGCGCCAGTAATCCCCATGAAACTAGGATAACCCCCAAACACCCTCGTCGTAATAAGCACTTCAGTGCTTCCCCTCATACTCTCCCCCCCTCAACCAACACCTAAAACCATACACAGCCAAAAACAACAAAATCACATAAAGCAAAGCAACAAACTTAACCCCCTTAACATAATAAAGCCAAACCCCAACACCATCCACAACAATCCAATAAAACCAGCTTTCCAACCTCTTAAGCGCCATTAACCACATAGCCGTAAAACTCATAATAGTAGTAAGCGCATCCAAAAAAGGAAAAGAAGCTTTCTCCGGAAACAAAACAGGAACCAACAAATGCACTCGACTCATCAAACCACCCAAAGCAAAAGCAACCCCTAAAGTTATAGCAGCAACAAAAATAATTTTATGCCGCTCACTATATTTAATTCTCAAAACTTTACCAGTATCCTTTAAAGGCGTACTCCAACGCCACCACCCATACACACTAACAATGATAAAATATAACTGCTCTAACATATCCGAATACAATCGGATTTGAAAAAAAAGCACCATATACAACACTGAACTGACAATACCAACAAACCAATTCAGCATTTTTTGTTTAGCAACAAGCCAAGTTGCCCACAAATATAAAATTGTTCCAATAAACTCAATATAGCTCATTGGATACCCAATCACCTCAAAGGCAATATTATTAATACTCCAAAAATCTAGCATTTAATCTAACATTTAATCTAACATTTATATACAATCAACTATATTACTATACTTTATATATTGACCCAACACATTTTTAACATACTTAACTCGCTCATCAATATTGCCACATAAACGAAAAAATGGAATCTTCCTAATAATCAACTCATTCTCAATTTGTCTTTGAAATATTTTACGGTTTACCTCTTCTGAACGGTCATAAGTATCATCATACGGAATATCATCCGAACATACAAACACCAAATCATAACGTGACGCCGATTCAATCGCAAGTTGTACTAACTCCGGCGCCGCTGCATTATGGTAATATAACGAAAAATGATAAGTAGTTAGTGCGTTTGTATCTGTAAATAAATATTGATTCGCTCGACGTAATAAAGCTTCTTCTCGTTCTAAATGACCTTGTGCAATCTCCACCAATTGCATCAACGAAAGTCTTTTGTTAACTTGATGCTCTTCCCAATACTCGCGTCCGTATTCTGGCATCCATTCGGTATTATACTCTTGAGCTAACTGTGATGCAATCGTTGTTTTGCCAGTTGAAGGGGCGCCAAGAAAAACAACATTTTTTATCAAATCACGGTATACTAATGGATGTAAATAAGAACGACATGCATAAGCATTTTCCCTGATTTGAGTAGCAGAAATAGGCACAGTATTACGCTCACAGTCTACAAGTCTATTTATGGCGCCAAGCGCTTCACTAACATGCTCACCGTAAAATTCGCTACTATAAAAATGTGTAATCTTCCGCCCTGCTAACTGCTTGATAATATAATCTTCGTGCATTTTCTTAATTTCAGGAGTAAGTCCAGTTTCACTTGGCCCATCCCAAGCTTCAATCACCTCAACACTAGGATAAATAGAACGTAACCAATTTACACGAACAGCCAGAGGAATATTAGTAACTTCAGGAGAATCATAAATCATTACAACTACCTTATTCATTTCTAAAATGGCAGTCTCAATGACAAACTGATGTCCCTTATGGAGAGGAGCATATTTACCTAGTGTTAACCCATATCGACTGTTCATCGGTATACTATTGAATTACTTATATATTAAACATCATGCCAGAAATAACGCGACGCATTCACAGAGTGTCCCGCAGGGAATTTATTGCAACAGCTACCCTCGCTACAGGTTTTGCGCTTGCCGTGCAACCTATTTCAGCCAAAGTTATTAAAACCAATACAAAAGGACTAATAGCAGGCGCCGTAAAAATTCCTGTTGCAGATGAAGAAATACCAGCTTACCGCGCGCAACCTAGCAAAGGTGCAAATTTTCCGATAATTTTAGTCATTCAAGAAATATTTGGTGTTCACGAACATATTCAAGATGTAACTCGTCGCTTTGCAAAATTAGGATATCTTGCCATAGCTCCAGAATTATTTGTACGTCAGGGGGATGTATCTAAATTAACCAGCATTGAAGAAATTCGTCCTATAGTTGCTACAGTTCCAGATGCTCAGGTGCTATCTGACCTTGATGCGACTGTTAACTGGGCAGTAAAATCTTCTAAGGGAAATGCTTCAAAATTAGGAATTACAGGTTTCTGTTGGGGTGGTAGAATAACATGGTTATATGCTGCACATAATCCGAGAGTTAAAGCTGGAGTTGCATGGTATGGGCGCCTGGTAGGAGACAAAACAGAAATTACCCCACAACATCCCCTTGATATTGCTTCTACATTAACTGTTCCGGTTTTAGGATTATATGGTGGTAAAGATACGGGTATTCCATTAAACACAGTCGAGCAAATGCGTGCAAAGTTGAATAATAAATCTAAAATAATTGTTTATCCTGATGCACCACACGCCTTTTTTGCTGATTATCGTCCATCATATCGTGAGAAGGAGGCAAAAAATGGTTGGAGACAGCTTCAAAAATGGTTTAAGCAAAATGGGTTATAAATTAATTCGTTGAAGAAACTCGACATTTAACTCTAATTTATTACCCAACCACAAAGCGTGTTTGGTATGGTCTGCCACATCATCACCTGTGCTTGGATGAACAAGTATATCTAAATTTTCTCGGTTTAACATTAACCAAGGAACAACTTGAGCAAACTGTTCACATGCAAACGCAACTTGATACATTGACTTAGGATGTGGGCCAATAGGTTTCTCGTGCCAACGTCCTAATGTTACCTCAAAATTGGCGCCTAACCCTTCACGTACACGTGCTGCTGCATCATGAGTTTCGGGGTCAAAGTAAACATGTGCGTGAAAACCAGTAATTTCCATAATTTTTTTGATGATTTTTGTTTTATGGTATCTTATAAATAAGAGTATTAATGGATTAATTGGCGCCGATTACCGCAATTGTAAACAATATTCAATCGTAGGGTGCGTGACGCTACGAACAAACTTAAACGTAGCGATAAGACTCGTAGCGTCACAGACCATCATTCATAAACCCATTAAAATTCGTAACCTTTCTTCAACCACTTGCAATATTTCAGAATTAACTGCACCCAAACGCTTATCTAGCCTTTCAACAGAAATAGACCTTACATCTTCACACTTAATAAAACTACGTATTGTTAAACCTCCTTCGGGTGGTACAACTTCCACATGAAATATTATTCCTTTATCTTTTGAGGTGATAGGCAATACTATAATTAAACCAGATGCACCTTGATTAAATAAATCTACTGAAATTATTAAACAGGGACGTTTTCCGGCTTGTTCATGACCTCTAACAGGATTAAGGTCTATTAGCCAAATTTCACCTCTTGTAATATTAGTCACTAGTCGTCTACTCCATCAGCAATAGTTACGTCCCATGCTTGCCTCTCAGCAACTTCTTCTTCCCAAAGTAGTTTGTTAGCTTTTAAAGCTGCAAACTCCTGATTAGCTTGTGTTAAGAATATATGTCTACGGTAGTTATCTACTGCTTTATCTAAAACTGTCTGAATTGATTCACCAGAAGCTTCCGCTAGTTTTACCAAGTGGTCATGTGTTGATGCGTTAATACTAATTTTAAGATGAGACATAATTTTACTGCTTAACTCTTAGAATATTATATGATTTTTAATTATATTTGTAGACGGATTAATTGGCGCCGATTACCGCGATTGTAAACGCCTAACTGACATTAACAATAACCCTAGCATTATTTTTTCTATATTTTTACCAAATTAATAATTGCTGCAACTAAATCATCAGGTTCCACGGGTTTAGTCAGGTGTCGTGTAAACCCTGCTTGCAATGAGCGCTCTTGATGGGTGGCACTAGCATAAGCTGTCAGTGCAATAACTGAAATTTGCCCTTCTGGATACGACTTCATTTTTTGTATTAATAAGTTTTTATTTTAATTTACAATCATGTCATGCTGAACGTAGTGAAGCATCTAAAAAGCTTGAAAGTTAAGGAGATTCTTCGCTGCGCTCAGAATGACAGTGTACATTGGCTCAGAATGACAGTTTATATTAAATTCCTAGTCTTTGATATACCTCATCTAGATGTTGAAGGTGGTGCTGTGGGTTAAAACAAGCTTCAATTTCTTGGGGTGATAGTTTTTCTTTTACCCGTGCGTCTTGAGTTATTAAATCACGGAAGTTACCGTCAAGTTTATTCCATGCGATATGGGCATTTTCTTGCACTATTTTATATGCTTCTTCGCGTCGTACTCCTTTTTCTACTAATGTGAGCATGACTCTTTGACTAAATACAACACCCCCGTAACAATTCATGTTTCTGGCCATGTTGTCAGGATAAACGAGTAAGTTCTTTACTAGCTCGGTCATTTCTACAAGCATAAAATGCGTTATTATACACGCATCTGGTAACATAACTCGTTCTACTGAACTGTGGGATATGTCGCGTTCGTGCCAAAGTGCAACGTTTTCTACTGCTGCTACTGCATAACTACGAACCATTCGTGCCATTCCTGTTAAACGTTCTGAACGAATAGGGTTACGTTTATGTGGCATTGCTGAGGAACCTTTTTGTCCTTTAGAAAAATATTCTTCGACTTCGAGGACATCGGTTTTTTGCAGGTTACGAATTTCTACAGCAAATCTTTCAATAGATGCTGCTAGTAATGCTAGTTGCTGTACGTACTCAGCATGTATATCTCGCGATACTACTTGTGTTGATGCTGCATCTGGTCGAAGTCCCAATGACTCACATGCTAATGCTTCTACACGCGGTTCTATATTCGCATACGTACCAACGGCGCCGGAAATTTTACCTACGGCGATATTTTTGCGGACGCTTTGTAAACGCTCTTGGTTACGTAATGCTTCTGCTAACCATCCCGCTAATTTAAAACCAAATGTCATTGGTTCGGCGTGGATTCCATGCGAACGTCCTATCATTACTGTATAACGGTGTTCGCCTGCGCGTTTACGAATTGCTTCAATTAAATCCTCTAAGCGCCGTAATATTAAATCTAAACTCGCCACCATTTGTACTGCTAATGCGGTGTCTAGTACATCAGAACTTGTCATACCGAGGTGGATGTAGCGTCCAGCATCACCAACATATTCGTTAACATTGGTTAAAAAAGCAATCACATCGTGGCGGACTTCTGCTTCAATTTCGAGGATGCGTTCGGGGTCAAAATTAGCTTTTGCTTTAATTTCGGCAACTGCCTCACGCGGGATATAACCCAACTGAGCTTGTGCTTCACAAACGGCAATTTCTACCTGTAGCCAAGTTTGAAACTTGTAGGCATCAGTCCAAAGGGCGCCCATTTCGGGCAGGGTATAACGTTCGATCACGGTCCGCCATTGATTACAACGTTATATTTTACCACAGAGACGCAGTAGAGACCGAATTAATTCGGTCTCTACAAAGATTTGGTTTCAAAATGTACAGATTTTCTAGTTAATCGTTTCTAACATTACGACCAATAATGAATGCACTATATTAACGCTTCATCAATTGGTGTATGTTTGATACAAATTTGCCTAATGGTCCAAGTATGCCGACTTTGTTACGTCAGATGAAACTAGTTTTTCAGCCTTTGCAATATTTGGAAGATTTTGCAAAGGTTTATGGTGATAATTTTACTGTCAGAAATAAGAACGGTAATCATACTGTATATTTTAGTCATCCGAAAGCACTGGAACAAATTTTTACTGCTGATGCCAGTAAGTTAGATGTTGGTAGCGAAAATGAAATATTAAGGTATCTTTTTGGTAGTCATTCTGTTGTTGTATTAGACGGTATACCTCATCGTAATCAACGCAAATTGTTGGCGCCTCCTTTTCATGGTGATAGAATGCGTGCATATGGCGCCACTATTCAAGATATTACTCAGCAAGTTATTGAGCGCTGGCAAGATACGAAACCTTTTAATGTTCGTAATGCTATGCAAGAAATTACTCTACGCATAATTTTACGAGTTGTGTTTGGTTTAGATGAAGGTACACATTTAGAAAAGCTGCGTAACTGCTTGATATCACTTTTAGAGTTAGTCTGTCATCCTGTAGTTTCTGGTGCCTTATTATTTCAGTTTTGGAAAAAAGATTTAGGTGTATGGAGTCCTTGGGGTAGAATTATGCATCTGCTAAAAAAGGTGGATGAGTTAATTTATAGTCATATTCAAGAAACTCGCAAGAACTTTGACGAAAATCGTAAAGATATTTTAAGCCTGATGATGACTGCTCGTTATGATGACGGTCAAGCAATGACAGATGAAGAGTTACGCGATGAATTGGTATCATTACTCGTAATCGGACATGAGACAAGTGCTTCATCTTTGGTTTGGGCGTTATCTTGGATTGACCAATTACCAAAAGTGCAAGAAAAACTACAAAAAGAACTCAGTCAAAATATCTTTGAACCATCACAACTTGCCAAACTTCCTTATTTAACAGCAGTTTGTCAAGAAACGCTGAGAATTTATCCTGTTTTCACAATTTGCTTTAGTCGAGTAGTAAAATCTCCTTTAAATGTTATGGGGTATGAGTTACCTGCTAAGACTTTGATTATCCCTAATATTTACCTCACGCATCACCGTAAAGAAGTATTCCCCAACCCAAAGCAATTTATTCCAGAACGTTTTTTAGAACGCCAATTTTCACCTTACGAATATCTGCCCTTTGGTGGTGGCAACCGTCAATGTATTGGTATGGCATTTGCTATGTACGAAATGAAAATCATTCTAGGAACCATTTTAAGCCAATACCAAATTTCATCTTCAACAAGGCGCCCTATCAAACCAGCGCGTCGAGGTTTAACAATAGTAGTCCCTCCCAAAATGCAAATGCAAGCTACACCCAGGTAATATATTACGTTTCAGCAAACTCGCGTACACGTTCCCATCCCCAACGCCAAGCAGTTTCCACTAGTAATGACTTGCCATTCATAAATAAAATAAATTCTTTGCCGTCTTCGTAACACACATCAGAGACAAGCTGGTTACGTATATCCCACCCCCACATTTTAGCGGCGCCGTTCCACCATTTTTGCCCAATAGACTGTACATCTGGTTTATCAAAATATCCAGAATGCCAATGGGAAGGTTTCCACTGTCGCTGCAACGCACTAATTAATACAGCGTTGGGAAACACTTCTCTATCATGTTCTTTCAACCATAATATATACTCAATCGCACTTCTAAACGCATCCTCTAACCCATAAGTACACCCTTCAAGCGCATCGCAAACATCTTGGTTACTAAAATCTACACCTAACGCTATCAGTGGAAGTTCATATTGTTTGAATAATTCATACTCTATCGAATCTTCTTCCCAGAAAAACATAATTATTAATTCCTACTAATTCCTTGACAAAACACAAAGTTATATTTTAACTTTAAAACAACATCCGAACGTTCGGACATAATGGTATATATTAATAAAGTCATAAAACCATGAGTGAGAGTGCATTACTAGCATCGCCAAAGGCAGAGGGGCAAGACAGTCGAAGTAAAATTTTAGCGGTTGCGCTGAAGTTATTTACAGTGAAGGGTTACGAAGGCGCCTCAATAGATGAGATTAGAATGGGGGCGGGTTTTAAGTCGAAGGCGAGTTTGTATACTCATTTTAAGAGTAAAGACGAACTATCGCAAGCGTTGACAAGTGGAATATTGGGTCAAATAGAGGCTGTAATTATTGATGGTAATGATATAGCAGAACCATTAATGCGTTTTACAATGGTGATTCGTGGTTTAATCAAATGGGCATCATTACATCCAACGGAGTGTATTTTTCATATGATGCAAGAGCAAAAGAAACTGGTGAGTGAGGTAGAGGGTAAAGAATTATCTAACACTGAACTCATGTTATTAGATATAGTGCAGCAACTACGCGCACAATATCCAGTTCGGCCAATTGCAACAGATGCGTTATTGAGTATGATTTTTGTAATATTAGCTCAAACGTTACTAGATGGCGCCGCATTTGGAAACATTAGTTTTGATGAGAAAATCGAACAAATAGTATCAATATGCTTCGGTGTAGTATTTAACGAAGCTGTACCTGTTCCTAAAATTTAAGCTGTAATTTTTGGTGTATGATTTATCACCATTATTGAGGTATTAAATATTGCCAGTAAATCTGTAAAATATGCTGGCAATATTAGACGTATAAGACGTACTTACTCAGTCATTTTTTGTACTGTGATTGAATGAAAGATAATTCAGGGTATTTGGGTAACGAGTGCTAATTTTGATACTACTGAGCATTAATAAAATAATTGTAACAGGCACCATAATTTGTGAAAAATTGACCGGATAGCAAGGGGTTGAGGCTGAATAAAGAAATGTATAGCAAATAGCAATGTAACTCAGATTACTAAAATTATGTTCATAATAAGAAATTTTTCGTGATTAGTTAATCTAGTAATTTTATTTGTTAAGGTAAAAAAGTTTGCGATGGAAATAGTACTTCCTAATGGCTCATACTAACCTTTGGTCATCTGAAAACCATGCTTTAGGCTACTTGGCTATAGCAGATACAATCCCCCATCGCACGGAGGGAGAGAAAGTGCTTTTAGAACTGGTACCGAAAACGGCAAGAAATATTCT
The DNA here is from genome assembly GCF_003991905.1 of Dulcicalothrix desertica PCC 7102. Lineage (GTDB taxonomy): Bacteria > Cyanobacteriota > Cyanobacteriia > Cyanobacteriales > Nostocaceae > Dulcicalothrix > Dulcicalothrix desertica. The sequence continues at coordinate 200,223 of NZ_RSCL01000009.1, forward strand.
TGACTTGGGAACCGGTGATGGGAGATTACTGTCTCTACTAAAAATAAATACACCAGAACTTGATGACTCTTTACTTCATATAGTAAAAGGTCGTTTTGATGTGGTTGTTTCTAGCTTTGCTATCCATCACCTCACACACCCACGCAAGCGAAGTTTATACGCTGAAATATTTGACTTACTCAATGATGGTGGAGTTTTCTGCAACCTGGATATAAACCAAACGGAGACACCGCTTAAATAAAGGTATTTATAAATGAATTTGATTTGGTTACTATTGCGCGCGTCACGAATACAGGTTGCAATTGCAATTCTGACGGGCTTAATTAGCGGTGGAACTTCTGCCCGACTAATTGCGCTAATTAACAGTGCGATTAGTGGTAATTATACTCAAGATTTGGCGACGCAGTTCCCAATTTTGGCATTAGTGGTTCTCGTTAGCAGTATAGTCTCGCAAGTTCTATTAATTAAGCTTTCGCAAAATGCGGTATATAAGCTGCGGTTAGGGTTGAGTGATGGAATTTTGTATTCACCACTGCGTCATCTCGAAGAACTCGGCGCCTCAAAGTTGCTGGCGACGTTAACAGAGGATGTATCAACTTTATCAAGTACAGTTTACGCGATACCGTTTATTTGTGTGGATATAGCCGTCATTGTTGGGTGTTTGGGTTACATGTTATGGTTATCGGGCACAGTCTTTGCTTTTACCATCGGCTTTTTAATGATGGGAGTTGGAAGCGTTCAGATACTAATAGGTCGTGCTGATTATTTTCTGAAGCTAGCGCGTGGCGAACAAGATAATTTATTCCAACATTTTCGTGCCATAACCGACGGTGTTAAAGAACTGAAGTTGAATGCAACTAGGCGCCAAGATTTTTTTACTGAAGACTTGCAAGTGAGTGCAGCTAAGTCACGAAATCAAAATTCAGCAGCACTATTTACTTACTCAGTTTCAACAGGATGGGGAAACTTACTATTTTTTATTTTAATAGGACTACTCTTATTTACCGTACCGCAGTTTATTAGTATTGCTCCATCTGTACTTTCTGCGTATGTGCTAACTTTGACGTATATGATGCTACCGATGCAAAGTATATTAGATAAACTTCAACAGTTAGCAAGAGCAAGTGTAGCATTAGAAAAAATACACACAATGGGGTTATCACTAGCAGCGCAGACAGAAAACAACCAATTTATATTGCACCCCATCACCCACAATTGGAATAAATTAGAACTAGAAGAAGTCACCCATACATATAGAAGCGAGAAAGAAGACAGTAAATTTACACTTGGCCCAATAAACTTAACATTTAATCAAGGCGAAGTCGTATTTATAGTTGGTGGTAACGGTAGCGGTAAATCATCGTTAGCCAAACTCATTACAGGATTATATACTCCCGAATCTGGTAAAATACGTCTAAATAACAAATTAATTACAGACGATAACCGCGAATGGTATCGGCAGCACTTTTCAGTAGTATTTTCTGACTACTACTTATTTGAACGCATCACAGGCTTAGATAGTAAATTAGCGAAAACACAAGCAAGTGAATATTTAAGAGAATTGCAGCTAGACAGTAAAGTTGAAATTAAAGACAATAAACTATCAACTACATCACTTTCACAAGGACAGCGTAAACGTTTAGCATTACTTGCAGCATATTTAGAAAACCGTCCTATTTATTTATTCGACGAATGGGCATCAGACCAAGACCCTATATTTAGAGAAATCTTCTATAAACAAATTATCATGAATCTCAAGCAACGAGGTAAAACAGTGATTGTAATTAGTCACGACGACCACTTTTTTGCTGTTGCAGACCGCATTATTAAACTAGATTATGGAAAAATTGAATACGACAAATCTAACCGTGTTTATGGCTGAATATATGCATTGGCGCCTAAACGTGAACTCTAAAAAACTTCCAAAAAATAAATTAAGCATCTAATCATCTTGTGGAATGGGCATCCTTGCCCGTTCCATAATAGAAGAGAAGAGAAGAGAAGGGCATCATCTTGATGGCAAGAATCCTGATAAAATGGTAGGTATAGTTAAACGTTTGATGTGTTTGCTTATAAATACTCCAAAATCTTATAACTTGTAGAAAGCTGTATAGTACTAGTGCCCACCTTACCCTTGGCACTAGTACTATATATAATGATTTACAAGCCGTTGAAGTTGTAACCGACACCTAGAACTAAACCGACATCAGTCTCACTTAAAAATGCAGCATTCACAGTTGCATTTGCAGTGAAGTTAGTACTCAAGGGTACGTCAACACCACCCGTTAATAACAAACCAACATCAGCATCTTCACTAGTTTCTATTGCCACACCGGCGCCAACAAATGGTGCTATAGCTAACGTATCTTCAAAAGCATCTGCTGTGCGTGCCGTCAGGTCATATGTCAAAGGTACTAAAACTACAGGGTCGTCACCAATAACTACAGAAGGACGTGCAGAAAAGTTATTCGTTAATCCAATCTTACTAATTACAGTAAAGTTAGTATCACCTAGCGCAGAATCTCCACCTAAACCAATATTACCTGCAACTCCGATATAACTAGATACACCGCGTGTAGGACGACCTGGGTCAATGGTTTGCGCTACCTGAGTTTGCCCTACTTGTGCAGTTACAGGCGCCGTGTTTGATGTGTTTGAAGGTTTAGCAACTAAATCTGCTGCACTAGTTGATATAGTACCGCTTGGGGTTTCTGCTTTAGCTGTCAAGGAACTTCCAAACACTGACATAGAAGCAAGAACTAATAATACAGAAAGCCGTTGTAACATAAATATATTCTCCAAAGTAGTTGTGTGACTAAAATATAAGCTCCCGCTCTCTTGGTCGAGGACTGTGTAGTAATTACTATATAATCTCAACAATTTGCTTAATAAATCTTTAAAATGGCAGATATTTGACTTAAAACTTTTATTACTAGCTGTATACTTAATTCGCTGAAATTTTTAATATAATACTTATAATTGTTGAAACATGACTTTTTTCCTAGTCCAATAGATATAGTTTTAATTGGACGGGCAAGGATGCCCATCCCACAAGATAATTACATGAGACAATTATTTTTTGGTAGATGTGTTGTGTTTGTTTAAGAATGGGGGGATAGGACAGTCTAGGGTCATTGAAATAGCACGTAATAAATCAGCTTCTTGACTCGTTACTTTACTGTCTGTTAATACTGTATGCGCGCAAGCATCGACAATTGCTTGTTTAAGCTTACCGTTAGCAAGTCGTAAACGTTCTAGGCTTTTTTTAAGTTCCGCAAAATTACATTTAACAAGTGTATCTGGTTTTTCTAGTTGACTTTGATTGGGTAATCTATAAATTCCTGAACGAAATGCATATGTTGCTGCGTCTATGTTAGAGTCGCCAATTCGTGCTATTACTGATAGTACCTGTAAACAATCATTCCAAACGTCTTCGATTGAATTAATTTGTGTTGTCATCATATCGAAATTTAGGGGTGATTGTAAGCGATGCCACAGTACTAACTGTAATAGAAAATCCCATAAGTCTAGTTTACCGCTTGCTTTGGCTAAACCTTGAACCGTTTTACATACCCTTTGGCATTCAATAGTGGGCAGTTGTCGTAATGCTGGTATAGTTAAATCTACTAAGGGTAAACGAATGTTTTCATTTAATAGTCTGATTTTGATATTTATTGTTAGGGTTTTTTCTACTATATCTTCTGGTTGTACTTGTCGCAGCCACTCTATCTGACTTTTTTGTTGAGCATCTGTAGTACTTAAAGCAAGCGCAAATAAAATTGCCATTGCACTAGTAGTATCTCGGACTTCTGCGCGTAAAGATTCTGGTAACTGCGCGAGTAAACCTTGAGCATGAGTTAAATTTTCTGGCGCCACTGTTCCGACTTTGGCAACAACTTGAGATGGACTAGTTGGTGTACTGCTCGCAAACCCCATAGCTAAAGAGTCTTGTGTAGTAGAATTATTTCTGGGTGTTCTTGAATAAGGCGCCTGTTTAACTTTCACTCCACGGACACGACGAATTCGTTCTTGAATTGGTGGATGAGTTGCGAGCATTTCTTCCCAGAAGTAAATATTTGTGACTTTGCCGAAGAACATATGACTAGCAGCTTCAGCATGAGGTGAAATTAATCGTGTATCCATTCTTTGCAGCTTTTCCAAGGCGCCTGCAATTGCATCTGGGTTACGGGTAAACTGTACAGAAGAAGCATCAGCAAGAAACTCTCTTTGTCGAGAAACAGCAGCTTTAATTAGGCGCCCACATAATAAACCAATACCACCAATAGCCATTAGAATCAATCCTAACGCCCATAGAGGCATACCTTTATCACGCGAACCACCACGAGTACGCAGTAGCAATTCACCAGTGATGTAAATAAATAAAATACCGTGTAACAAACCCATCAATCGCAGATTGATACCCATATCACCATTCAAGATATGGCTAAACTCATGCCCTATTACACCTTGTAACTCATCACGGTCAAAGCTATCCAAACAACCACGAGTAACACCAATTACCGCATCATTAATTGTAAACCCAGCAGCAAACGCATTAATACTATATTCTTTATCCAGAATATAAACAGGTGGAACGGGAATACCCGATGCAATCGCCATTTCCTCGACAATATTCAATAGCTGACGCTCGCGTTCACTCGCCATATCATCTATAATTTCGCGTCCCCCCAACTCTTCAGCAATAACCCAACCACCTTCACGCAAACAGGCAATTTTATAAGCACTCCCAAGTCCAATAGCAACCGTTGTTACACATGCTACTGCGAGAAATAACTGAGGATGCCACCAAACACGAGGCGCCAGACGAAAGAAAAACAACATGGCAATATAAACTGCCACAATCATAATAAAAATAGACACACCAAAGAACGCAAATAAATGCTGAGTATTTTGGCGTGCCTTATCCTGATTTTCAAAAAAATTCATAGCAACTTAAAAAGATACGCGCGGAACATTTCTAACTTCGGGTGCAACTTCTTCTAACAAATTCGCAGAAACGAAATTAAACGAATCAGCAATTAAATTACTAGGAAACACCTCGCGCTTAGTGTTATACAAAGTCACCGCATCATTAAAAGCTTGACGTGCAAAAGCAACACGATTCTCTGTAGAAGAAAGCTCCTCCATAACATGCGCCATCGTTTGGTCAGCTTTGAGTTCAGGGTAAGACTCAGAAATTACCATCAATCGACTCAAGGCGCCACTTAGTGCAGCTTCCGCACTACCCAACTGTTGCATCGCTCCTGGTTCTCCGGGGTTACGCGCTGCATTACCACTAGCATTTATAGCCGAATTTCGAGCGTTAATCACAGCCTCAAGGGTTTCGCGCTCATGCTTCATATATCCCTTTGCCGTCTCCACCAAATTTGGAATTAAATCATAACGACGCTGCAACTGAACATCAATTTGAGAATAAGCATTTTTATAGCGATTCCGAAACTTTACCAAATCGTTATAACAATTAATGAATATAGCAGCAGCAGTTGCAATCACAACAACCAAAAAAATTACTAATCCCATATATACCCGATAAACTAAAAGAGCTTTTTATTAAAGAGGCATGGCGCCGTCTTATACAAATTTTATTCTCAGTAGATAATATTTGTCATCTGTAAAAATAATTACGTACATATACCACACTGGCAACGGATACAACGGATGTAACGGATTACTGTAGGTTGGGTGGAGGAACGGAACCCAACTTACAAACTGTTAGTCACACATCACAATTGTCACAATATAATCATGAATAATATCACCAAACAAATAGCAGTCTTTATTGCATTAGCAGGCGCCGCAACCTTATTTTTAGCACCAAGCGTCATAGCTAAACCAGTACAGATAAAAAAGCCAGTAAAATTAGAACCTACAACAACAATAAAAACATATGCAGCAAATAATAACCTGCCGGCTAGTCGCTTGATGACAATTAAAAGTGCGATTAAAAGAGCAATTCCTATGCGTTTAACAGAAGTAAAATTAACAACATATGAAGAGTTTGCTGCCAAAACAGGAGAATACAAATCAGCTATTTCGACAAATCGAATGGTATGGATAGTAACTGGTTTTGTTCCTGGTGAATTTAGAATGTCCGGAGGTAGCAGTATTTGTACCGATAATGCAAAAATTGTAGAAGTAATCGATGCTGAAACTGGCGATATTTTGAGCAGACCAATATATTGTCCACCCGAAAACACAATTGACTATATGCGTTTACCTTAGTTCATAACTCTCATCTTCTCTGCGAACTCTGTGCCTCTGTGGTAATAATCTTTACCATAAAATAGTAAGTTGGGCACCGTTCCTCCACCCAACCTACAAAACTATTTAGTAATCGTATCTGTCGTCTATGTCAGATAGTGGTGGATTTGCTTGCAGCCAGTTATGTAAGTCGTCAATTGATGTAAAATCGAGTATTGCCTCACCTAAAGAGCGCAACTGAGAGCAAGAAAGAGCCTTAATGCCTAGTTCTGCATTTTCTGGCACCTCTCCTACTAGTTTTTTTAATTGGCGTGAAATTAAACCACGTAGTTCACGTTTAGTCTCAATGCGTTGACCTGAAGTTACATAAGGCATAGTTTGCTCCTGCTCAATTTTTTGATAATCTTGCCAAAACTCGTCTTCCAAGTCCTTTGGTAACATGATAACCCAATCTATAAATCGATAAAGGTTACGGATATCTTCTTGGTTTAGACCTTTTTCGTATAGTCGTCGAACTAAGTTGAGTTTCCATATTTTACGTTCCTGTGGTTGTTTCTCGGTTTCCTGCATTTTTAGATGTGTCATTACAACTGTTGCAAAAACGTTATCGCTGTCTTCAAGTTCTTGCCAACGGTTCGAGTATGTTAGTAGCTTGACTGTTCCAAATTTGAAAGTGAGGCTTGTATCTGGATGTTTATATTTATATTGGGACGGGCGCCATTTGGGGTTATTATCAGATTTTTATTAGGGATGTAACAGGCGCCTATAATGTTACAAATACTGAAATGTAATTTACTTTTTTAATACGGATGCGATAAACTCTACATTGTTCAAGCAAAGTATTGGGGTGAAGGGTTAGGGAGTTATCTATGGCGCCTGAGTTATGTGTATTTCATCTCAAGGTTCTTCATGTTGAACAGCTATGTTTGTTTGAGTTGTCTTGGGGAAAAGGGCAAAGGTTAACTGCACAGCTTAGTTTTCCAGTTTCTTTAACTCAGTCTTACCAAGACTGGCGCCGTGCTTATCTTAATTTTTACCAGTCGGCACAAATGCGGGGACGCAAGTTAGATGGAGGAATTTTAACGCCGAATACTAACTGGTACAAGGAACTCACTAATTTTGAAGCGAATTTACTCAAGATTTTTAATAATTGGTTACGTAGTGCTGAGTTATACGATATACGTTCGGCGATTACTAAGGCGAGTCACGATGCTAAGACTGTACAAATATTTCTGACTTGCGGTTCAACTGAATTAGACCGTTTTCCTTGGGAAGCTTGGGAGTTGGGGACTGAAATCGCTAACAATAAAAAAGTTTACATTATTCGGGCGCCTTTAAATATAGGTAATGGTGTTATTGATGAGCAAGCGTCGAGGCGCCCTCGTATTTTAGCAATTTTGGGTGATGAAACTGGACTTGATTTTAGAAAAGAGCGTCATGCTTTAAAGTCATTAATCAAAGTTGCTGATGTCGAGTTCGTTGGTTGGCAACCTGGAATAAGTTCTACTCAGATAATTAAAGATATTAATAGTGCAATTGTTGATGAACGCGGTTGGGATATATTATTTTTCGCGGGACATAGTAATGAGTGTGAAGTTACGGGAGGTGAAATTAGTGTTGCTCCACAAGTATCAATACCTATTAGTCAAATAGCATCGAAGTTAAGTATAGCTCGTGAGCGTGGGTTAAAAGTTGCCATTTTTAATTCGTGTAGCGGTTTGAATATTGCCGATGCTTTGATTAATTTAGGGTTTAGCCAAGTTATTGTGATGCGCGAACCTATTCATAATAATGTGGCGCAAGAATTTTTGGTAAGCTTTTTAAGGGGACTTGCGAAGCATTTAGATATATACGAGTCTATGCTGCAAGCGCGTCAAGTTTTGCTTCATAAAGGAACATATCCCTCTTCATTTCTAATACCTTCACTATTTTGCCATCCTGGCGCCAAATTATTTCGTATTCCACCTGCTTCAATATGGCAACAACTATTAAAGCGTCTTCTCCCAACTCCGATTGAAACAGCAACTTTGTTTGTTAGTTTGACTCTTTGCGTTTTGAACCCTGTTGATAATTTACTTCTAGATACACGCTTATTATTTCAAGCAGCTTATCGTGATATTACATCACAAATACCAAATGAAGCGGCGCCTGTTGCCTTAGTAGAAATTGATACTCAGTCTATCGTCGATGCTCAACTTACTAACTCTCAGTTATACCCGATGAACCGTAGTTACTTAGCGAAGTTAGTAAAACGTGCTAGCGAGTTAAAAGCACCTATAATAAGTTTAGATTTTCTTATCGATGCACCACAAGATAATATTCCATCTGGAGATAAAGATTTAAAACTAGCAGTAAATAACGCTGTCAATCAAAATATTTTTTTCATATTTGGTACAATACTCAATCAAAGCGAAGACGGCGAATTAGATATTTCTAAAGCTGGTATTTATAATTCTAATTCGATGTTAAAAGCTTATACTAATGCATCTACTGATTATATTGAAATACCTTTTAACTCCGATTGTCGTCAAATGTGCCCTATATCCTATTTAATGGCACTCACACACATGGCAAAACAAGAAATTAATCAATTACCTCAACCTCGTAATAATAAACTAGATTTACGTACCCAATTATTTAATAAAATTGAACAAAGTCCACAAAAAAGTAATTTAAGTATTATAAGTAAATTACGCCCTATTTTTGGAATATTTCCCTTAGTTGATTATTCAATACCTCCCGGCCGTATTTACACAAAAATTCCTGCCCATGAATTTCTGGGTAATTTGAATGTAAATAAATCTAACGCTATATCTAAACAAGTTGTATTAATTGCATCAGGAGATGATAAACGCTTGGGAATGGCGCCTGGTACACCCGACCAAGTAACAATACCTAGTGCAATGAGTTATTGGGTAAATCAGTCATCATTAACAGGAGGTGAATATTTAGCATATCCAACTCATCATTTGATAAGACAACGTTTAGTCTTTGTCATTCCTGATATTCTCATGCTTGGAACTGCAATTATTTTCAGTAAAATTGCAGCATTAACCATTGAATATCAGCTATCCAAACTTCAGAGACAAAAAGTACTAGCTTCTTCTATTATCTTAGTTATTTTATATGGTATAATAGTATTACAAATATATATATCAGTTGCTATTTTAATTTCTTGGTTATTACCATCATCTATATTTTTAGCCTATGTATTTTCAGCAACCAGGAAATCTCATGCTTAATATAAATTATCGGCTATTACTAATTATATTGCCGTTGATAATAACTTCTACTATCACAAGCGAAAGTTTTACTGAAATAAAATCAGTTCAAAGCTTTGCCCAAACAAGAGCATCAAATTTAATTTCGATATGGCCTCGTCGTCCACCCCGCAAACCTAAAACATCGCGCGGTTCAATTTGTTCTATTTCACCACCATACGGCACATACATAGTTTGGCACAACCGTCCACTATTTTTATGGAAATATTCCGGAGCAGATAAACAAGTCAAAATAGTTCTGCGCGAGTACGAAGGCAACCAAGATACAGTATGGGAACAACCTGTTACTCTTTCTACTCAAAAATTATTATACAGTAAAAATACGCCTCTTGAAGCTGGCAAATTTTATCAATGGCGCCTTGTAAACGCAGAAAACAATTTAAATAAAATTACAGATTGGCAAACAATTCAAATTATGCCATCATCTGAACGCGAAAAAATTCAATCTGATTTACAAGCATTAGAACAAAACTTAAAAATAAATAAGGCGCCGTCTGAAGAAATAGCGCTACGAAAAGCTGCATATTTTTCTAACTATCAAATTAAACATCAAAATAGTGAGCCTACTAACTTATGGTCAGATGTATTACAATTACTACATGAAATAAATAATCCTTCTGCCGAATATACAGAGTTACTCAAAAAATATACCGATAACTTCTGCCAACAAACACCCACCCAAAATTAATTGTTGTGTGATAAAATCTTGTTCCACAGGCATCCTTGCCTGTTCTAGATAGCAACTAAAGCCGAAATGCTGTAGTTTTACTTTGTATATGGTTATTGCATCTACGTGTGTTGTTGAAAAGATTACTAATTGTATTACGTGTTCCTAAAGGCTAGAGATTGATGAACTGTATAGGCGCCGTATGGAAGCAGTTCTGTTTTATACATTTTTAGGTTCTTGTTGTACGAAAGGTAAGAGAAAAGATGAAAACATTACCACTTATTGATTTAGCATATACCTATGTTGACTTAGAGGTTGGCGCCCAAGAAAATGCCTATTGTCTAGAATTGGTGTCTAATGATATGGCAGACGAGTTCGCTATTGAAAATTTAATCCAAGCTTTTGAAAAACTTACTTGTCCAGAAAATTGTAGCTTAAGAGTTTGCGGGCATAATTTTCGCCGCGAGCATCATCCACGTTTAGTTAAGGTTGCACCTCAATTATCTAATTGTCAAATTATTGATACTTTAGAACTATCTGTTCTAGCATTTCCTCTCGAACCTACATTTGAATTAAGTAATTTCAGTAAATCAGGTAAATATTATTGTAGTAGTCCATTGGAAGATGCACGTGCGACTAAACTAATGCTATACGAACAAATCCAGACGCTTTCAACGCAACCCGAATTTTGTCAAGAATTGATAGCTTGGTTACTCGGTAGTGGGGTAGACTCTAGCAGTATTGCATATCGGCAACTGTTTTGTGATACGTTAGGTTGGAATATGGCGCCAGTAACGATTGAAAAACTGCCAGAAGAGATGCTAGCAGGGATAAATTGTTCATATTTACAAAAATTATTATTAAATGCACAGTCTTATGATTTTGATACACGGTTATGTGTAGCTGCATTATTAGTGTGGAATTATGAAAATAATCTAACTCAATCCAAAATAGCTTATTCTAATTGGCTTTCAAATTTGCCACCTTTTGAAAAAGTGCTAGATAATCTATTTGGAGAAAGTTTTAATGACATTCCAATTCAATTTAATTTAAAACAAGAATTTTCTTATACTTCCGATTCGGAGACTTTCTGCTATAGTTTGCCAGATTATATCTTCCGTTCCGATAACGATATAGAAGATTACCAAAATATAATAGACCCACTTGACGATTATCAAAAAGAAATTGTTTTATCCGATGACCAAGCATTAACTGTTATTGGTAATCCGGGTTCAGGTAAAACAATGACTCTTGTTCACCGCATTGCGTATTTAGTTAAAATAAAGCTTGTTGACCCACAAAGCATTTTAGTGTTAGCTCCTAACCGCAACTCTATTACAGAAATGCGAGTCAAATTACAACAACTCATTGGAGACTTTGGCACGCAAGTTCGTATTTTCACCTTTCCAAAATTATCTCTAACTCTTTTAGGTCGAACTTTAGACGTAAATTCTAAAACTCAATTTGATGTTAATAAATTAATTTCCGACGCATGTTTACTTTTTGAACAGAATGGTAAATCTAACTCTTTACAACACAGAATCGAATTGCTTGGTAATCTTGAATATTTATTTATTGATGAATATCAAGATATCAATGATAACGAGTATCGTTTGATTAAATTAATTTCTGGTTTAAATGATAATAGCCAATTATTACAAACAAATATTTGTATAATTGGTGATAATGACTGTAATGGTAAATATCATAAATTTGAGCAAGAGTATCAAGCCAAACGATTACTCTTTTATGAAAATTATCGTTCGAGTGAATCAATTATTTCTGCTGCGAATAAGTTAATTAGTCATAATCAAGGACAAGAAAATTTTACTATTAACGAAGAAGTACGGTTAGATAAAATGGGACAGTCTTATAAAGGTTTTCCAATAGAGGCTTACATATTTGATAGTACAAAAAGTCAAGCAATATGGATACAGCAACGTATTTGTTCTCGTATTGAACAAGGTGCCAGTTTAAAAGACATAGCTGTTTTTGCTCAAAGTTGGGATAGTTTAGATATAATTAGATTACTTTTAGAAAAAGCAGGTATTCCAACTTGTAATTTGAAGCAAGATAATATAGAACTTGTGAAAAATCACATAACTTGCAAGCTCATCGACGAATTACAACTCAACCGCAATCAACTTTTTCTACCAGACAAATCAGTTTTAGAATGGTTTGAAAATTGTTTTCATATGTGGGGGCGCCAATTAAATGAACCCACAGTACAAATTTTGCTTAGAATTGCCCATGATATTGATATAGAGCGTGGATATGGTATTACTGATTTTGCACGACCTATTAATATTGTTGAGGTTTTAGATGCGCTGTTTGAATACAACGCAAACTTTGAAGCTGTGAGAGATGAGAATGCAGTTTTAGTTACAACTTGTCACGGCGCCAAAAAGTTTGAATATGAAAAAGTTATATTATTAGCAGACGGGTTTAGTACCGATGCTAACAAAATTGAAGCAGAACGAAGATTGTTTTACACTGCAATGACCCGCGCTAAATCTGAACTTGTGATGTGTACTACTGAACAATCACAGTTTATTAATGAAACAGGCGCCGAACCAGAGCGTTTGAACGTCAAAATCGACTTTTTACCAGAACTAATGTTCTGTTTAGATTTAATTCCCGATGATATTTTTCCAGGACATTACAGCACCAAGAAAAATCAGGAAGTAATTATAAACTTAACAGAAGGCGCCGAACTGTCAGTAAAAGTAAACTCATATTTTAATGGTTGGGATATTTTTACAGTAGATGGGCAAAAAGTCGGCGCCTTATCCCAACAAGGAAATAGTAATTTAGCATCTGTTGGGTGTATTCCAGGAGAATTTGAATTCCGTTTAGGTGAGGTAAAAGTCAAAAACATATACCGTCACTTACAAATGGATAATGCATCAGGTGTCGTAGAAGACTGGTTCATCGTTATTCCACAACTCCAAGTTTGTAGATAATTATTGCCGTTAATTTACACAGGCGATTATCTGGTAAGCTGAAAGCACTTGTTTGCGATAAAGCAAGTTTTTAAATAAACATGAAGTGGAAAGAAGAGTTAATAGAAAGCATCAAAATGTCTCAGCAGGCAGAGAGTGTATTACCTTTGTCTACTGTAGAGCGTGCAAGGATATCTCAAGCAAAGCAGCAGTTCCCAATGATGGTTCCTGTTGGTTATGCTGATTTGGTTGACTGGGAAAATCCTGATGACCCTTTGCGTCAATTGTTACTTCCTTCGGAATGGGAGCTTGATGATGCTGGTAGTTTTGATACTAGTGGAGAAGAATTTTCTACGGTAGTTCAAGGTTTGCAGCATAAATATCACCAAACAGCAGTATTAATTGTAACTCAGGCTTGTGCTGGACACTGCCGTTATTGCTTTCGCCGGCGCCTCATGAGTCGTGATATTTTGGTAAAAGAGACTATAGAAGATTTACAAGAAGCGATAGCTTATATTTCGGTTCATCCAGAAATTGATAATGTATTACTTTCTGGGGGAGACCCAATGATTTGCCATACCAATCGTTTGAAAAATATTTTGAAGTCTCTAGCTGCAATCCCTCATATTTGGCAAGTTCGTATTAGTAGTAAATTACCTGCGTTTTTACCAAGTCGATTTACTAGCGACCCAGAGCTATTAGAGGTGTTACAAGCATATCAATCAAGATTTCAAATTGTAATTCAGTGTCATTACGATCACCCACGGGAACTTACACTAGCATCAATAGAAGCTCTAGAAGCATTGCAAAAAGCTGGTTGCTTGCTAACTTCTCAAATTGCTTTGATGAAAGGTGTTAATAATTCTGTAGATACTTTAACCGAACTTTTTAAACGCTTGCATCGCTATGGTGTAATACCCCAATATTTATTTCATCCCCGTCCTGTTAAGCACGCTACTCATTTTCAATTTCCGATAGTTTATGGAATTGAGTTAGTAGAAGCTGTGAGAAAAAATTGTAATGGTTCTGTAAAACGCTTTCGCTATATTTTAACTCATGCTGACGGCAAATTAGAATTGGTAGGTATCATACCTGGAGCGTCTACGCAGTTGGTGACAAAATGGCAGCAAGTTAGAATAGGTGTGGAAAAACCTGAGTTAATGCTCGTTAATATCGATAAAGATACTTGCTGGCTTGATAATTAAATTTAAGTTAATTCTTGTGAATCAAAATTGTAAACCCCTTAAAATTGGATTATTATTTGAACGCCAAGTTGACATTATGTCGTTGCCGAATGATAATGAAGCAACTCATTATCATTGGCGAGAATTAGAAGAAGTTGAAGCAGTGGCAGAAAGTTTAACTGCTTTAGGTCATCACGTTAATAAAATTGGTACATTAGATGCTTTACTTAAACTCACTCGAAATGTAGAGGATTTACCGGATTTTGTGTGGAATATTTCTGTAGGAGTTGTTTCTCGCAATCGCACTGCGTTGGCGCCTGCTATATTAGAACAACTAAATATTCCTTATACTGGTGGTGATGCAACGGTAAAAAGTTTAACTCTTAACAAAGATTTTCTTAAACCATTATTACAGTGGAGCGGAATTCTTACACCTAGTTGGCATCGCTATGACTCACCAGAAGATATTAAATCTTTACCAAATTGGTCATTTTCGATTTTAAAGCCTAGCTGTGAAGGTTATTCTTTAGGTTTACAATGCTTTGATAGTCAAGAGGGGTTAACAAAACTTCAACAAATTGTTGGTGAAATGAGAGAATTATTTTCGGCGCCGATATTATGTGAAGAATTTATAGTTGGTCGAGAAATTACCGTAGGTGTTGTTGGTAATGGGTTGCCTCTACTTTTGGGAGGAGTAGAAACAGTAAATGCTGAAGGTGAATCATTACAATCAGAAATTTTAGATTTGACAGCTAAACGTCAAGGTAAATATAAAAAAGTTGGTGTTGATTTATCTTCACCTGATTTAGAAAATGTGAATCAAATAGTTTTGCAATTAATGCAGCTTTTAAAACCATTAGATTATGCTACTTTTGATTTTCGCATCTCCACTTCGGGACAACCTTATTTATTAGATATCAATGCTGATGCGACTTTACACCCTCAACGTTCTTTGGCTCAAGTTGCTTATGTTGCTGGTTTATCATATCAAGAATTGATAGAGATAATTTTTAATGTTTCTTGGGAAAGGTGGCAAAAATGAAGCGGTCACTTTTTAGCATTGCTGGTATTGTTGCAATTGCCACTACAATTAGCAAATTTTTTGGTTTGTTAAGGGCAACTATTATTGCAGCTGTATTTGGTGTGGGGGTTGTTGCGGATGCTTATAATTATGCTTATATAATCCCTGGATTTTTATTAGTTATTCTTGGTGGAATTAATGGCCCTTTACATAGTGCTTTAGTTAGTGTTTTGGCAAAACGCGCGCGCAATGATGTAGCTCCTTTAGTGGAAACGATTACCACCATTGTTGGTACTATATTAATAGTCGTTACGGTTGGTTTGATGTTGGGTGCTGGGTTAGTGATTGATATCATAGCACCTGGTTTACAGCCTCAAATCAGAGAAATTACCATTCTCCAATTACAAATTATGGCGCCTATTGCCTTATTATCAGGGTTAATTGGGATTGGTTTTGGAACTCTAAATGTAGCGCAACATTATTGGCTTCCTTCGGTAAGTCCAATGTTTTCTAGTTTAGCTGTAATATTAGGGTTAGGGTGGTTTGCGTTGCAGTTGGGCAATAAAATTAATTCTCCCGAATATTGGCGCCTTGGAGCTTGGATATTAGCGCTCGGAACCTTAGCTGGTGCAATATGGCAGTGGTTGATGCAGTTAATTGTTCAATGGCGCCAAGGAATGGGAACACTACGTATAAGCTTCAACTGGAATTTACCGGGTGTCAAAGAAGCACTTGGGCTGATGCTTCCTGCGACTATTTCTACAGGTATGACTCAAATTAATACATATATAGATTTATTTTTTGCTTCCTATATTCCCCATGCTGCTGCTGGCTTAAACTACGGAGGATTAATTGCTCAAACTCCCAAAGGTATTATTACCAGCGCAATCTTAATTCCTTACATGAGCCTATTTTCTCAGTTAGGCGCCAAAGAGAAATGGACGGACTTAAAACAAAAAATTCGTCAAAGCCTAATTCTTACAGCCTTGACAATGTTACCTTTGGGTGCATTACTGGCAGCTTTAGCTTTACCAATTACAAAGATAGTTTACGAACGTCAAGCATTTGATGAAGAAGCATCTCGACTAGTGGCATCAATATTAGTAGCATATGGTTTAGGAGCATTTACCAGTGTGGGAGTTGGCGTATTAGTGCGGGTGTTTTATGCCTTGGAAGATGGGAAAACACCGTTAAAAATTTCGCTGGTGAATATCTTATTGAATATGATTTTAGATTACTTTTTGGTAAATAGATTTGGGGCGCCTGGGTTAGTTTTAGCATCAATGGGAGTAAATGTAACCGCCATGCTAATGATGTTATGGTGTTTACACCGTCGTTTGAATGGTTTGGCTTTGAGAGAATGGGGTTTGTCAATTTTAGCATTAGCTGGAGCTTCTGGACTTGCAGGGTTTATAACTTGGGGATTTGTTAAGGTTTGGGAAGGGTTTTTGAGTAGTCAGGGTTTAGGATGGCAACTGCTAGAAGTTAGCATCGCTGCTTGTATAGGATTAGGAATTTTTGCAGTGTTAGCAAGTTTGTTACGATTACCAGAAGTAGATTTATTAGTGAGACGCTTGGCAACGGATGATGAACGGATGTAACGGATGATTGATTTTTAACAACCAGATTTTATTTATAAGCAAATAACTTATTGCGTTACATCCGTTACATCCGTTACATCCGTTGCATCCGTTGCAAATTCTTCACCAAATACATCCTTTAATTCATTAACTAAACTGCGAGGAACAGGAATTCCTGCGATTAAACGATGTTCCCGTGTAATTGCCTCTAATTCTCCCGGATAATAAATAGGTTGTTTCTCATCTAAAAGGGGTGTTTCTTTTAAAGATGCAATTGCCTTTTCTACTTGTTGCATAAATTCCTCTCTTTCCGTCCAAGCTTCAATATCCAACACCCAGAAAAAATGCCCAGTTCCATTTGCAGCATCATGAATTGCCTTTTGTTTGAACATCGAAGCAGTAGTACCAAGTAGGGGCCCACATAATAAATCTGTAATAAATGCTAAACCTGCACCTTTGTAAGAAGCAGGCAAATTTACCGCTACATCTTTAGGATTTTGAGTTGGTTGTCCTGTCGCTGTAATTCCCCAACCTTCTGGTATCAGTAATCCTTGATATTTAAAGTGTTTTATTTTACCACCGCTTACCGCTCCTGTTGCCATATCCAATACTATCGGATGAGACGTAAGCGTAGGAATTCCCACAGAAATGGGATTATTCCCAATTTTAGCTACTCGTCCTCCATAAGGCGCCAAGTCTACAGCATTAGTATCACTAGTTGCAAAACCTATCATTCCCGCAGTTGCTGCCATCCGGGTATAGTAACCTGCCATGCCAAAATGATTGCTGTTATTTACTCCAACCACTGCCATACCTAATTTAGTTGCTTGTGAAATAGCAGTTTCCATTGCTACCTTACCAGCATAGTGACCAGGGGCGCCATCTCCATCAATCCGAATCATTGCCGGACGCTTGGAATTTATTTGTATTTGTGGTTTCGGATTAATGCGTCCATTTTCAAGACTTTTAACATAACCAAAAATCTGCTGCAAACCATGCGAGTCCATACCACAAAGATTTGCCTCGACCAAATGAGTTATTAGAGCGCTGGCAACTTCTGGTAATAACTCGTAGGGTGACAGTACCCGTTCGAGAAACTTATGGAGAGATAAAGCTGAAACCGTAATATATTCAGACATGGGGATGGTAAATATCAATCGCGCGGTAATTAACTTGCCATTCACTGATGGGAGAGGTTTCCATACCAACTGAGCGGACAGTTTCTACTCGCCAACCAGACTTTCCATTATCGCAAGAAGGCGCCAACTTTTCTAAAACAGTAGAAGAAATATTTACACTGAAAGGTTTTGGAGTCGTTCCCCAAACACTAGCAACAACCCTTAATTCTTCAGGCAATACCTCTAAACGTAGCTGTAGCGAAGTTTGACTATAGTTACGGGCAATTAAGTTTTTATACCCATAAGCCACCGTCGCATCTTGCCCTAAAGTAAAAAAACGTCCTTCTCCATGAGCATCAATTGAATGGTTAGAACGTTCTAAAATTTCCAAATTAGCCCATAGCATAGCTTGGAAAACATTAGTAGAAATTTGACATAATCCACCACCAACATCATACTTTAATTGATTTGCAACTAAAGTAGGTCCTTCTTTATAACCATTAGCAAGAATTGGACGGGGAATACAGTGCCAGAAATCAAAAATCTGTCCCGGTGCCAACATTAAACCGTGAATATGTTTTGCGGCTAATTTCATATTCCAAATCCGATTTTCATTTATTTCTGGCAACCCAGAACGTTTTTTGATATCAGTGCTAATTTCGCTCCATTTATATAAATAATCGGAGAAATTATTCATATTTTGTATTCTTGAATAATTGACAGCATAACCACGCCAAATATAATTTGTATCTTTCCACTTTTGACGAATTAATGCTTTTAAATTTCTACTAAGCTTTTCCATTCAAGTAATTATAAATTAAATAAATAAACCTGTGTAGGTTGGCAACGCTAAGATGTTGGGTTGTGCAAAGCCTCCACCCAACCTACGCTTTAGCTATTTAAGATAAACATGAATTTTAGCATTTTAATTTGCTTTCAAAGGCGCCTGACTCGTTATTTTTTTGCTTGACTAAAAGTAGCTTGTTTGTACTATATGGCATCAATCACCGTCAAGACACTTGTTGTATGTGCTGGTTTTGGAATAACATGAGTTACACTTTGAGTACCCAGTACAGAAACGCTTACCGATTTTCCATCTAAGAAATTAAACTTAAGACCTGGAAAATCTGAGGTTTGTTGAACATTTCCACAGACTTTGATGTTAGCAACGTTGCGACCTCTTCTGTCTGTAGAATAGTTCAAATCTACACGTCCTACAATATTCTGCTTTTCTGACTCTATAACAAGATAAGTAAAACGTCTATTTCCTGCACTATACGCTGTACTACTATATTTGGCGCCGTTTGTTTTTCTTTCTATAATAGGAACTTCGCCTAATTTGCGATATCCAGAGCTTAAAGCAGGTACTCTACAAACTTTCGTTGTTTGAGCATTTGCACTTTGAATTTCAAAGTTTTGAGTAAAACTCAAAGTTAAACTAACTAAGCTAAATAATAACACGGACTTACTATTTTTTTTCACTTGATTAATTCCTGCGTGTGTTTTAAAACAGTTTTGATACTATATATACCACACATCTTAATAAATTCCGCATATATACTTAAATTATTTACAATGTTATTTTGTCAGTGGACGGAGAAAATAAGAGCTTTATCAATATTTAATAAAGATTTAATATTTGTGTTACATATTTATGAGAAGCGATTGAATACACTTAAAGTAAAGTTAATATTACCAATCGCTGTTTTCAAGTGACAACTTCTTTTAACTCAGTAGAAATAGTCAAAGCCTCAACTATATCAGGAGTATTTAGAACACCTGATATTAAAATAGTGCAATATATAGAGGCTTTTTCGGTTCTGAGTTGTACTCAAGAGTTATCAAAAAGTATTTTAGAGCCATTCAATGCTGCGATTGCTTGCGCCACTTTGAATGCATCTGCTAATTATAAACCCGCAGATTATTTTACTGATAGTTCTTGGAATACTTTTAAGAACAGCAAGGATTATAGAGGGTTTATTCATATACCTTCTGTTGAAGTTACTTTTACTAATGGCTTAATAGTTAGTTACGCAACACCTGCGACTGAATTTAGTTACGGTTATACTAATATACCCATTTTTGGGTACGAGGAGTCCGAACCTTATACTGCTTCAGCATTTAATGGTTTTACTGTAACAACAAACAGTCAAAATGATACGTTAGTTGTACAAGAGCAACGTGCAGCAAGACTTTCAAGAATTTTACGAGTTGGACAGGCTAATATTACTAATTATGATGCTCCATTTATTTATATTAAAATGAATGGATATTTTAAATTTGATGGTTCAAGCGTTATTAATATAGATAGTACAACATTTCCAACTATAAGAGTTTATATAAATAACGAATTAAAAGCAAGTCGTCCACAGGCAAATCTTGCTGATTTTATGAAAAGTGGCGGAAAAGTCAGAAATTTTGGTCTAGGCGCCTTTGATGTATCCGCTCCAGGTAAAGGTAATTTGGCGCCTGCTGGAGAGCCAATAAACTTAATAATTCCTGCATGTAATTACCATTATTTTATTCACATCTATCTATGGGTATGTATCTTTGATTGTATAGTATGACTTTAGATTCTATCTTATTGTAGTGAAGTAAATAGACAATATTTCTTAATGTAGTTGAGAATCGGCAAAATGTAGAATAAATTATGTTGTCTTCTCCTAAATCTCAGCCAAGTAACGAATCTGAAACATCTAGTACTAGCTGGTTAAATAGTGCTGCATTGCGTCGAACTGCAATTTTGGTGTTTTTAATCTCTTTTATTGTATTTTGGGGTTTCCAAATTGACATTACACTGCCCAATACACCAAGTTTGCAGAAAACTTTAACACCATCTATTCAACCAACTGCACAAGAAATAGGTTCATACGATGTGTTAGGACAAACAGTTAGTAAAGATGAAGCTGCTAGTTTATTACAAACTGATGCAGGTAAAGCATTTTTATCTCCTGGTAATGGTGCTGTTGAAATTAACAAAGATTTAATTAAACTCGGACGTGATAGTTTCTATAAGGAAACTTTTGGGAATGAAGTTTTTATAACCGATGTTACTGGTATATTAAACGGTCCTCTCAATATTGGTAATTTAACTAAAGCTATTTTAGCTTTGCGAGGTGGGCATACAACTAACTTGCAAGTTGAAATGGACAGAGATATGCAGGTTGGTAATCGCGAGTTTAAGAAGGGTGATATTATCAATACTGGACTCGATGTTGCTACTGGTTCTCTGTTTCCTTTGGGTGTTGTTGCTAATATCAATAATGGTAAGGTACGTGTTGGTATTACTTGTGCTGCGTGTCATGCAAAAGTAAATGATGAAGGCAAAATTATTGAAGGCGCCCCAAATAATGATTTAGACACTGGTACAATACTAGCGCTAGCAAGTAATTCGGCTGCTTGGTTTCGACAGACTGGTGTAAATCCAACACAAATTGCTAGTGGTAATAATACTTATATAGATGCCAATGGGAAAACAGAGCATTTACCTAATGTAGAAGCATTAGAACGTGCAGTTGATGAACATTTACTCAGTTGGGCGCCTGGTAATTTTGATTCATCGGGGGATAATAAAAATAATCCTGCCCAAAATCCATCATCGTACACATTAGGCGCCCATCCATATGGATGGAGTGGTTTCGCAGCACTTGGTTGGTTTAAAGGACTAACAACACTCAATAGTAACGTTCATGCCACAAATTCTGATTTAACAACAGGTGGCGATTCGAGTCAAGATTTGCTAGGCATCGACAAAGAAACCTACCTAGGAATTCTGCTACAAAACTCAGCGAACTCGAAATTTAAATTACCATCCGGCGCCAAACCTTCGCAATTTCTAAATAAAATAGACCCAACACCCGGAACACCTGCGATAAACGAAGTTATCAAAATGCCAGGTTTTCCCCTTGGTTCAAGATTTATACTCGATGGGTTAATGGCAAACAGTCCCGGAATGCCAGTAGCTTTACAACTCAACGGGATGTCAGCATTCCAAAACTCGTTGGCGCCACCAGCTTACGAATCGAATAATATAAAATCAATACAACAAGGAGCTAAAATTTTCAGTAACGCAGGTTGTGTAACTTGCCATAGCGGACGCTACTTTACCAATAATCACGTTATTGCCGAAGACGAAATTCAATCACAACCTTCACGTGCGCTAGCTTTAGCCAAATTTCCAAAAGTCTTTGCCAAACCTCAAACTTACACACCAGACACAAGAACTCCACTACCAGCTAATTTATCTATACTCAACATCCCAACAGATAGCGTATCTGAACAAGATTACAAACTAGCATACGCAATTGGTAACTCAGGAGGTTATAAAGTGCCTAGTTTAATAGGTTTGCATGTAACGGCGCCATATTTACACGATGGAGGAGTTGCCGTAGGTAAAGACGCACTACAAATCAACGAAAACGATTATCAAATAGTCAACCCAAACCAACTAGGACTAGCAGGAACCTCATTAAATAATATAGTACCGGATGCAGGCGCCAGCTTACGCGCATTAATCGACCGTAACCTACGAAACCAGGTAATAGCAGCAAACCGTGCAAACCCCGACCTAGTATTATCCAACGCAGACGGTAGCGGACACAACTACTGGGTAGACAAACAAGCAGGTTTCACCATCCAAGACCAAAACAACCTCATCGAATATTTACTCTCATTAGACAACCCTGGCAACGGATGATAAACGGATGTAACGGATGAGATTGTAGGTTGGGTGGAGGAACGGAACCCAACACCCAACCCACATGAAGGTTTATATAAAGTAATTTACAATACATATATTTTTACCAAAAACACTCAATAATTGCGACAGGTAAGCACTACATAAAAAAGGGTAAAACCCGCTTCCTTGATACCTCACAACTCTTTATTTAGGCATTAAAATAGAATTATAAGAAATAAAGAACTTTGTATACATATGAAAATACAGTCTTCAGTATTAGTTCATCTCGGATTTGGTAAATATGTGCGTTCCGACCAAGTTACAGCAGTTGTACCTATCGAAGAAGACCGAGGACCAGGGCGCCGGACATTTGTTTACTTAGAAGGTGACGATGACCCTATAATTGCATCAAGAGCCGAAGATACAATAGTGCGTGACCTAGTGCAAGAACCACGTGAAGTCACCCAAGCAAGACAACAACAAGAAATTCTCCAAGATTTACTCGTTGATTTAAACAATGTAAACTCAACAGTTAGACGAATTAGTCGTGACGAAGGCAGTTTAGACTTAGACCTACTCGAACGACGCATTCGACAAGTATTAGAGAAATAGTTCTGGAGTGAGACGCACAGCGCGTCTCTTTTTCTTTAACAAACATCTTTTTAAATTTTTGAGCTAACTAAAAGAACAACTAGAGACGTTAGAGTATCTTCAAAAACATTGTAGAGACGTTACATGTAACATCTCTACACTTATTGTTGCGCTTTTATGTTGAAGAACGTGAAGCTTGTGCGCGTTTGTTCACCTCATTCCAATTAACTACATTCCACCAGTTACTCAAATAGTCTGCACGACGGTTTTGGTATCTTAGATAGTAAGCGTGTTCCCATACATCATTTCCCATAATTGGATATAAACCATCCATAATAGGACTATCTTGATTTGCTGTATTCGTAATTTGAAGTTGACCTTTGGGGTTACGCACTAACCATACCCATCCACTACCAAAACGTTGTCCACCTGCTGTATTAAACTGTTTTTGGAAATTTTCAAAGCTTCCAAAAGTTTTGTTAATTTCTTGAGCAATATTTCCAGTAGGTAGACCTCCACCTGTAGGACTCATAATTTCCCAGAACATGGTGTGGTTAAGATGACCCCCACCATTGTTACGTACAGTGGTACGAATATCTTCTGGTATACTATTAAGGTCACGTAACATTGCTTCTATAGTTCTACCTTGTAATTGCGGGTACTTTTTCAAAGCATTATTCAAATTATCGACATATGCTTTATGATGCTTATCGTGATGGATTTTCATCGTTTCTGCATCTATAGCTTTTTCTAATGCATTGTAAGCATATGGTAATGGAGCTAGCTGTGCAGGATTTGCGCTTAATCCTTGGCTTATTACCGATTGTACTTGATTACCTTGAGCTATAGATACTGGTGCAGGCGCCGCAGCTAATTGTTGTGGTTGAAAAATAGTTACAACAACTAATACGATTCCTGCAATAAACCAAATGAATGATTTGATCAAAATTGAAATCATAGTCATGTGTACTCCGGTAGATAGCAAATCTAATCTTATTTCTAAGTAACTATACAGTTACCACATGTAATTATTTTGACAATAACTACATTCAACTTGCGGTGTAAAATTTAATGATTGTACATAAATACAATACATTATTTAGTTAATAATATACAAGCTAAATACCTTGATAATGTTGTTTTTAATTGCCATGTTCCAAAAAAATATCAATAACTAGTATTACAATTTATCTTATTTTTGTTTATTTACTATCTTCACTAGTTTTTATTTTTACTTCTTGAGATAGATGTAAAATTTATGATTATTAGGGCAAGGATAGTTAGAAAGGCACCTGTTGGCTGGGCGCCTCTCCTGTGTATAGTATTGAAAGCAATTAAAGTGCAGAGTTCTATTGAAACAAGGTTAATGACCAGAGTGTTTTCGCACTTCAACGAGCATTAAATTTCAATGCCTCTGTCTCTTAGCTGCTTTAATAATTCTTGATAACGTTGACGTTCAAGTTCAGCTTGTTGGGCGCGTTGTTCAAGTTCGACAGGTGTTAGAAACTTTCGTCCATCTGGAAAAGAAATTTCTAGCGTTGTTGTCAGTACAAACTTAATTTGTAAACGTGGACTTGTCCAACCATTTATGTTCGCTATTGGTACTAAACTTTGATTTACGCGCGTCCAACCTTGTAAATTATTGGTTTCTGGGTCGTAAAGGTAATATTCTTCTAGACCATATTTTTCATAAAAGTCGCGCTTTTTATCCATTTCGACTTTGGTGTTGCCTGGTAATAGTATTTCAAATACCAATTAAGATGCTTCGTTCCTCAGCATGACAATTAAGATGCTTCGTTCCTCAGCATGACAATTGATATGCTTCGTTCCTCAGCATGACAATTGAGATGCTTTGTTCTTTATAATGACAATTGATATGCTTCATTCTTTATAATGAAAATTGAGGTGCTTGATTGCTAGTAGTATTCTGGATTTTTAGTTTTACTTTCTACGATTTGAAAGTGTTCTACAGTGGGGAATGGGTCGTAAAAGTGATGTAATATTTTTTTCCATTGTTCATATTTAGGAGATTCTCGAAACCCTGTTGTATGTGCTTCTAAGTTATCCCATTGCACGAGTAATAAGTATTTTCCTTTTACTTCTATACAACGGTGTAGTTCGTGCGATAAATATCCATCTATTAGAGATATAATTTTTGATGCTTGTTTGAATGCTGATTCAAATTTGTTTTCCATTCCTGGTTTTACGTTCAGCATTACCGCTTCAAGTATCATTGTTATATCTCCTTTTACTCAACACTCAGCACTCAGCACTCAGCACTCAGCACTTTTATAGCACAAATTTTTGCAGTGTATAGACTATCACGTGGCAAAATGGGGTCAGGCGCCCATTATTATCTGGTTTTTGGTATCCTTGAATTAGTTGCTGTATTTCTACCTCTTCTAATCCTTCACTTATTTGTATCGCTGTATCTATCGCTGTTCTCCTTAATCTTCTTAGCTTATCTATATCTAGGGCAAGTTTATTAATAGTTGTTTGCGCTGCTTCTTCCTTGACTCCTTGTGCTGGTGCTATTTCCCCTGACCCTGTATATCTAAAATATGTCTCACATCCTGGGTCTAAGGGTGATACCATTAACTCCTCATCATACCAGGCGCCTTTTTTATGTCCACAGTGTACGGGTGTACGAGGTTTTCTCTCGTCTTCTCCTTGGCACGATGCAATTAAGTTGGTATATGTAAAGGTTAACTCTTTGTAAACGCTTTTTGGACGATAATGCTCAATATGGCAAGTCGTGCGAATAATAGGACGACTACAGTAAGCACAAATAAATCCCTGCTCTTTCAACAAAGATTCATAAACGTCACTCTTAACCGATTTATTAAAAGACTTCCAATCTTTTGTCCTACCACCTAGCTTTATATTCCAATCGGTCAAACTTCGGGGTTCTTGATTTTTTTGAATATATTTCATCGATTTAATATTTCCTTGCGTCGAATTAATACATCTGCACGCACAAATTCGGGGTCGTCTTCTCCTATTTGTGTTGCAAGATTTTGACGTAGTTGTTTCGCTGTCTCCAAGTTACCCTGGTCAATTAATTTAAATAAGTCGCTTAAACCGTTTTTGATTTGTTGCGGACGTTCCGATACACCCATTAAATCTTCTAAAATTTGATTGCTGTCTCGACCGAACGAGTTTTCTGGTTGCTGTAATGTCACACCGTCGGGTGTTGCGGTAATAATATAGATGTTATCGGGTTTGATATGACTGACTATTTGCGGTGAGTGGGTAGACACAATAAATTGACAGTTGGGGAATGTCCTTTTTAATGCAGGAACAATTTCTCGTTGCCATTTGGGATGTAAATGTAGTTCTATTTCATCGATAAGCACTACCCCATCACCCAGGAGTGGGTTTGCTAAATATGGGTTTGCTGTTGCTAGTCGTCTTGCTAAGTCACCGACCAAAGCAAGCAAACATTTTTCTCCGTCTGAAAGTTGGTTAACTACAAGTTCTTGACCCTGCTTTTTAACCATCATTTGCAGTGAAGCACGAATTACATGCAAGTCGGTAAAATCAGGTTGTAATGAAGAAATTGCATTTCGTGCTGTCTCTAACTGTATATCTCGATAGTCTGGGTTATTGCGTCGCTGTTCGTTTTCTAGGTCTTCACGGTTCCTAAACCATTCAAAAAAACCTTTAAAGTCTATTCTCCCACCTGTTAGTGCTTGGTCGTATGCGTTAACTTGACTAAATATATTTTCCTGCGTCATATCCAGAGGCATTTCTAAAACCGCACGGTTGACAGGGTAAGATACTATAACGGGTAAGTTTATATTGCTTGTACTTAGTCCAGTCGCTAACTCATCTACATATGCTTGTAAAGAAGGCAGTGTTTGATTATCACCCTCTTCTTCGATAAAATCTAGTGCAACAGTTACAGCTTGCAATGCTTTGCTTAACTCGTTACGCTTTTGACTCAACGCTTGCAGTTGTTCTTCATTTACATCATATAATATTGACTTAATTGCTTCTAAGCGTTTCATCCCTGTACTTCTAACATCGCGAACTGACGATGGACGCTCTTTTTGTAATGACCAACTAATTTCACGCTCACCTTCAACTATTGTAATCTCACATTCCAACGACTGGCGCCCGTTCATAATATCCTTGTCGTCAAAAAATCGCATTGACAAAGAATCTTGCAGGCGCCCAGTAAACTGAGATAATAAAATTGTCAAGCAATCCAGAATACTGGATTTGCCTACACCGTTAACACCAACCAACACCATTGGTTCCTGAACCTTAAATTCCAACTCTAAATCACTCAATCCACGGAAATTCTTTATTTTTAGGCGCCTAACTTTCATATTAAGTATATATAACTAGATAAAAAATATAACGATATATTTGGTTATACCACTTCTATCTTAAAATATTTTCTCCAAAATCACTTTCTCTATTTTAATTATTGGGGTGGGGGGTGTAACCAAGATGTGTTATTTTTGACTTGCAGTATTTTGATGAGTGTGCTGTGAGTATAACTACTGTTGCAAATAATATATTACAAGTGACGTTAAACGTGATTACTTACAGTCTATTGAATGCAGCAGTACAAGCGCAAGTTGTTCCTGATGCAACCCTTCGCAATAATTCAATCGTGACATCGCAACATCAAAATATTACCATTACAGGTGGAACTCAAACAGGCGCCAATTTATTTCACAGTTTTTTGCAGTTTTCCATCAAAAATGGGGAAAACGTTTATTTTGACAATGCTCCTAGGGTGAATAGCATTATTCTGCGGGTGACAGGACGTGATATCTCTAATATCGATGGTTTGATACGCACAGCAGGTAATGTTAATTTATATCTATTTAACCCAAATGGAATTTACTTGGGTAAAAATGCCGCACTCGATATAAAAGGGTCGTTATATTTGAGTACTGCTGAGTCTTGGAAATTTCCACATGGTGTAAAAGACGTTGATAATCCTTCGTTACTACATATATCAGTGCCTATTGGTGTACAGTGGGGTTCTACTGGTAATATTCAAGTTGATGCTAATTTATCCGCTCAAAATTTGAATCTGAGAGCAAATAACATCACAATTACAGGAAATCTAACTAGTAGTGGTGATATTACTCTAGAAGCAACCAATAAATTGATGATAAATGATAAAGCTACAGTTAGTGTGAGTAGTCAAGAAAGTGGCGCCAGTGGCAACTTGCAATTAGTAACGGATAACCTGACAATTGAAGGAGGAACTGTCAGCGCAAAAACAATCACAGAAGGTGGAAATGTGAATGTGTACGCTTCGAGTTTGTTAACGTTGCGTCAAAATGCGACTATTTCTACTGTATCCATAGGAAAAGGTAATGGCGCCAATATTAATATTGAAGCAGGGTTTATTTTAGTCAACCCAAATGGCGATAATGATATTACCACGAACGTGATGCAAGATGGCGGAAAAATTAAAATATCCAGTAATGCTATCTTTGGTCTAGAAAAACGTCGTTCCCCAACAGGACGCAGTGATATCTTGGTAACATCTCCTGCTTTGAGTAATAGCAACATCAATATTACGACTTTAAATATCGACCCAAATCGAGGTGTTACTCAGTTACCCACATCTATAATAGATGTGTCAAAGCAAATTAATCAAACTTGTTCAAACCAAGCTACCACAAATCGATTTGTTATTGTTGGACGTGGTGGTTTACCATTGAATACCACAGAAGCTTTGAGCGTCAACTCTGGTTGGATAGACTGGCGCCATATTGACGAGGTACAAGATAATCAAGGGGATGATGTATCTACACAACATCAAGTTGTAGAAGCAACTGCGTGGGAAGTTGAGAATGGTGCGATTCAACTTGTTGCGAGTCATAAAGCAAACTGGCAACAGATGGTGAACGGATGTAACGGATAGGTTACAGAAACCCAGTTTATAAGTGTTATTACGTACAAATTTCCTAGTGATATCGCGTAAGTACGTAAGGATGCTGTTGTAATGCTAACGAGACTTAAGAGATGATGCACCCTAACTATGGGTTTATGCTTATGAAGTTACGTAGATGGTTACGTTTATTTGTTGTAGTTACTATAGTTATATTATTTATCTTTTTTAGTAATGCCGTAACAGCATCTGCATCGAATTCGTTGATGAATGGACAGGTGTTTTATTCTGCGGGACTGTATAATGATGCGATTCGCGTTTGGAGTCATGCTGTTAGTCGCTATGAAAATAAAAATGATAAACAATCTCAAGCTTTGATGCTTTCTTACTTAGCTTTAGCTTATCAGCAAAATGGACAGTTAGTTTTGGCTGAGTCTTCTATATCCCAAGCAAAGCGGTTAATTTACGATAACGGTAAGGTTGTTAATCTAAAAATAGGCGCCTGTGTTTTGAATAATCAAGGTGAGTTATTATTTAACCTGGGTAATACTGAATCTGCTCTCTTATCTTTTCAACAAGCAGAAAAATATTACCGAAAAAGTAATGATGTTATGGGTGTTATTGGGACACAGTTGAATTCTGCACGTGCTTTACAAATGTTAGGATATTTTTTGCGTGCGAAAAATATTCTTGAGCAAGTACAAACTTCACTATCAGCACAACCTGACTCAGAGTTGAAAGTGACTGCACTAATGAATTTGGGTAATTTGTTACGAGTTGTGGGTAACTATGTTGGTGCAAATGAAGTCAACATGCAAAGCTTAAAAATTGCGAGTGCGATGCAATTACATCCACAAGCGTTTATGATACTACTCAATTTAGGAAGACTCGCCGAAGAGCAAGGTCGATTAACTAACGCTTTACAATTTTACCAAAAAGGCGCCGTTGCAAATAGCCCCGTCAGACTACAAGCGAGTGTTTATGAACTGAAAACTCTTGTACATCTCGACCGTTATAGCGATGCTCAAAAACTATTCAAACAAATTTATACTGACTTATTACCGAACTACCCACTCAGCCAAACTAAAGTATACGCCCAAATTGAGTTAGCTTCTGACTTAATTAAAATGAAAAGCTTACAAGAATCGTCGGGACATGGGAATATAAAGCAAGATTATTTAAATATTTCAGCACAGGTATTAGCAAAAGCTTATAAAGACGCTCAAACTTTAGCACATCCTCGTGCTGAATCGATAGCTTTGGGACGTTTGGCAAGTCTATATGAACAAACTCAACAGTGGCAAAACGCAATAAAACTTACTACTCTTGCATTAGAAAAAGCACACTTGTTAAAAGCTGCTGATATTGCGTATCAGTGGGAATGGCAACTAGGACGAATTTTTAAAGCACAGGGTAATATTGAAAAAGCCATAACTAACTATACAGAAGCATATCGTATTTTACAGACACTTCGTCAAGACTTAGTAGGCATTAATCAAGATGTTCAGTTATCATTTCGTCAAAGTGTTGAACCTGTCTACCGAGAATTAGTAGATTTACTGTTGCAGGATGTTCCAGATATTGCATTAAAACAGCAGCAATCAAAATTAGTCTTTGCACGTGAAATCATCGAAGCGTTGCAAATGGCAGAACTTGCTAATTATTTTCGCCAAGCTTGTTTAAACGGTCAACCAATTTCGATTGAACAAATTGATACAAATGCCGCTGTAATATATCCTATCATCTTAAAAGACCGTCTCGAAGTTATTCTATCGCTTCCCAACCAACCGTTACGTCATTATGCGACTTTAAAGACTTCCGCACAAGTGGAAACTGCGATTAAAGCAATGCGACACTCGCAAAGAAAAACTTCGTTTGAACGCGAACGGTTATTAATAGCTCAACAATTATATGACTGGTTAATCAAACCTGCTGCTGAGATTTTAGCGAAACACGAGATAAAAACGTTGGTATTTGTGCTGGATGGTTCATTGCGGAATATACCGATGGCAGCATTACATGATGGTACACAATATTTGATTGAAAAATATGCTCTTGCCGTGGCGCCTAGTTTAGAGTTGTTTAAAGCAGGAGTTTTACATAAAGATAAAATCAAGGTTCTGGCAGGAGGAGTGACTTTACCAAACCAAAATTTATCACCGTTACCAGGAGTTGAGCAAGAAATTAAAAGTATTCGCGCTTTAGTTCCGACGACAGTGTTACTCAATCAGAATTTTACAATAGAGAATTTACGGAATAATTTATCTAAGCAGTACTCAGTAATACACTTAGCTACACATGGTCAATTTAGTTCTAATGTTGCGGGTACTTATATTCAAACATGGAATGAGCAGCTTGATATTAACATGTTAAACTCATTAATTGCCGAGCGGAATTTGCAAGGCACCAGTCCAATAGAGTTATTAATACTAAGCGCTTGTCAAACAGCTTCTGGAGATGATTCTGCGGCATTAGGAATAGCGGGAGTTGCAGCACATTCGGGAGCGCGCAGTGTGTTAGCATCGCTATGGCAAATCAACGATGAGTATACACCAGTGTTTATGAATGTTTTTTACAAACAGTTATATTCTGGCGCCAAAAGAGCGGAAGCTTTACAGAAAGCGCAACTTGAGTTAATGAAGAGTGAAGAATACAAACATCCTTATTACTGGGCAAGTTTTATACTAGTTGGCAATTGGCTATAGAGAATACATAATTGGATAGATATAAAAAAAGATACTAAACGTATATGGATTTTCTAACAAAAAAATGCGGGTGTAAATTAGTAGTAGGTTGGTTAACGGCAACAGTTACCCTACCATTATCGATATCAATATCATCAGTTAGTGCAGTAACTCCTAGTGAGGTGGGTGGTGTAAGTGGGTTAACTACGGTAAATTTTGAACCACCACCACGAAAAGATGCACCTCGTGGTGGGACAGCAGGTGGAGGTTCACGTACTGATACGCTTTCTTGTAGTTCTTCAATTCAAGCTAGAACTAAAGCTTTAACTGCTTTGACTCCGGGTAAACATGTTGGATTATCTCATGACAGGCGCCCAGTGTTGTATGTATATTTACCGAAAACTAACGCGAAAGTAGGAGAGTTTAGCTTATTTGATGACAAAATGAATGGGGTATATCAGACAGAAATATCAGTAGAAAACAGTAAAGGTTTTATTGCGATTAAATTACCATCAGCGCCGTCTTTAGTCAAAAATCAGCCTTATTACTGGTCATTTGCGTTAGCTTGTAACCCAGAAGACCGAACGTCAGACATGGTGGTTGGAGGTTGGATAGAGTATACACAGCTAAACCAGGATTTACAAAACAAATTAATTAAAGCTTCCTCTGTCGAACGTATATCTTTGTACGCCAAAAATGGATACTGGTATGATGCAGTTGCAACAGTGATGGAACTTCAGCAAAAAGAACCGCACAACCCACAACTAGCACGAACTTGGACGGAGTTATTAACTTCGGTTGGTTTGAGTTTAAATATAGTTGCAACGGCAAATTAAGTTTTCACTTCCCCAACACTCTTGCTTTGTTTATGTGGAAAAGGTTGAAAATACAGATTCTGCGGTATCGTGGCATTGAAATGACATCGGTGTTTGTGACGCTGACAATCATTAGTTTACAGCTGACAGGCGCCTTGCAGTTTATGGAATGCGCGATGCTAGACCAGTGGTTTGCAGCACGTCCACAAGAACCAATAGACTCCCGCATCGTCATAGTCACTATTGATGAGAATGATATTTCGCGTTTCAAAAGCTGGCCTATTGACGACAGAACACTTGCGAAATTGCTTAACAAAATTAAACAGCAGCAACCAGCAGTGATTGGGTTAGACTTATATCGCAACTTACCAGTAGAACCAGGTCATCAAGAACTACTAGACATATATGAATCGACACCAAATTTGATTGGAATTCAAAAAATATTAAGTAACAATAACGGGCCAGTCGTTGAACCACCACCTGTACTTGCGACACGTGACCAAATTGCAGCTTGTGATTTAGTATTAGAAAGCGATGGTAAAGTCAGACGCTATTTACTCGCGGTAAGAGATAAGAGTAAAACTAAAACTTATTTAACATTAGGAGCAAAGTTAGCGTTAACTTACTTAGAGAAGCAGAATATTAAACAAATTCATGACGGGCAAAAACAAGCTCTGAAACTGGGGAAAGCCAAATTTGTACCAATGGAGGATAGTGAAGGGGGTTTTGTGCGTGTGGATGTGGGAGGATATCAAATTTTAGCAAATTTTCGCAACTCACATTCCTCAGTCACCAAAATACGTTTATTAGATGTACTCGAAAATCGGGTTCCTCCAAACTTAATGACGGGTAAAGTCGTTTTAGTTGGTTCAGTAGCTGAAAGTTTAAGTGAAAGGTTTTATACTCCTTTTACTCGTGATGTAAATACAGCTTGGTCGGGTGTTGAATTACACGCAGACTTAACGAGTCAAATATTAAGTGCAGCATTAGATGACAGACAACTGTTACGAGGAATATCTGAACAGTTAGGATGGTTATGGATATTGTTTTGGTCAAGTGTAGGTGCTACGATTGGGTGGGGAGTCAAAATTAGATTAAATAGATATTACTTCAAGAAGCATAGATTGAGCGAAGTCGTTACACAGTGCAGTTCATTAGTATTTACAATTAGTATACTATTACCTGGCGCCATCCTCAGTCTTTTATTTAGTACGTACTCACTATTTTTGAGTGGTTGGTGGGTAAATGTAGTATCACCATTATTAGGACTGACTAGCGCAACTCTTGGAAGTAAGCTGTATTTACTGGTGCGTTCATTGCAGTTATCGCACAAAGCTTTAGCAAACTACGCTAGTAACCTAGAATTGAAAGTGAAAGAACGAACTCAAGAACTTGTAGAAAAGAATATAGCACTAGAAATTGCAAAACAAGAAGCAGAGTCAGCGAACAAAGCCAAAAGTACATTTTTAGCCAACATCAGTCATGAATTACGTACTCCACTGAATGCAATTCTAGGTTTTAGTCAAATTTTAGGACGTGAAGAAAAATTAACATTAGACCAAAAACAGCATATCGAAATTATTAACCGCAGTGGTAAACATTTATTGGAATTAATAAATGATGTCCTATCGATGTCTAAAATAGAAGCAGGTAGAACAATGTTAGTAGAGCGTGCGTTTGATTTGTATGCATTACTAGATGCCATACATAAAATGTTACAACTGCGTGCTAACAGTAAAAACTTAAATTTTAACTTTGAATTAATTGGTGATATTCCACAGTACATCATTACTGACGAAAGTAAACTACGTCAAATATTGATTAATTTATTAGGTAACGCAATCAAATTTACAACTTATGGAGGTGTGACTTTACGAGTTAAATTACAAACAGCAGAAGTATCAAATTTGATTAAATCACACCTGGCTTCACAACAAGATATATGTACGACTAAGAAAGAAAAAAAATCGCACGAAAATTCATTTACTGTGTTACAAGAAAGTATAAAGAATTATTTTTTTACAAAGCAAACTATTTTACCTAAAAGTTTATATCAAAGTTTATTTGGTCAGAGATATAGATATTATAAGATGTTGAGAAGAAAATATGAGCGTAAACCTTCAAAGCAGGCGCCTGAATCTTTAAATTTTGATTATGATATAAATATAGATAATAAGCAGCATTTAGTTTTTGAAGTCATAGATACAGGGTATGGAATAGCGTCTCAAGACCTAGAGAAATTATTTAATCCATTTGTGCAAACTCAACTTGGTCGTCAGTCGATGGAAGGAACAGGTTTAGGGTTAGCGATTAGTCGAGAGTATGTGAAGTTAATGGGTGGGGATATAATAGTAAGTAGTGTATTGAACGAAGGGTCAACATTCCAATTCGATATTAAATTCGATTATGCCACATATACGTCATTAGAAAACTTGGCGCCGACTCAGCAAGTTACGGGGTTAGAGAAAAACCAACCGTGTTATAGAATATTAATAGCAGAAGATGTGGAAGAAAGTCGTTTATTGCTTGTAAAATTGTTGGAACCAATTGGTTTTGAGGTAAGAATTGCTATTAACGGCGAAGAAGCAGTACAAATTTGGGAAAATTGGCGCCCACATTTAGTATTTATGGATATGCGAATGCCAATAGTAGATGGATATGAAGCGACTCGCAGGATAAGAGAAATAGAGAAAATAGAAAAGAAATTAGAAGAAAAGCATAATTTATCTCGTGTTATTGAAGATAAATCATTTAAGACAATAATTATAGCTTTAACAGCGAGTACTTTTGAAGAACAACAAGACCAGTTTATCAAAGTTGGATGTAATGCTTTTATTGGTAAGCCAGTTAACGAAACATTACTTTACGAACAAATAGCTAGATATTTAGATGTTAAATATATATCTACTTGTACATCTTGTGTCGAACATAAACAAGAGAATAAACCTCAAGAAGCATCATTGTTAGAACTTACATCAGAACAGTTAAGTACTATGTCATCCGAATGGATAGATAAGTTACACTATGCGGCAATATCTTTAAATGACCAATCAATAACTGAGTTAATTAAAGATATTCCGGAAACGCAAAATCTTTTAGCTGAGACATTAACTAATTTAGTCGATAACTTCCGTTTAGATATTATCGCTAAATGTATCGAAACCCAAACACGCATTTAATATTGTAGGTTGGGTGGAGGCTTTGCGTAACCCAACCCTATAATTATCTTATTATCTCATTATCTAATTCTCTAATGTCGCAAATAAACCCTGCCAGTCAATAATATCAGGGCGCCTGCCTTGATTTACTAGTTCAAATATCTTATTTTGGGATTCACTGTAAGCTAAACACTCTACACAAGCTGCTGCAACATCAATACGACTCGTTTCACCAACAACTTTATCACCTGTATCTATTTTTACCCCTAGTTTACCTTGGGTACTGGCTTTTAGTAAGCTGTTAAGGTCATATGAAGTGTAGGGGCCATCAATTAATCGAACTGGACGAATAATGGTGTAGGGGAGTCCTGAGTTGATAATGCTTTGTTCACCTTTTTCTTTAGCGTCGAGAACTCCAAATGCGTTGAGTACTGAAAATGGGAAGCTATTTTTACGGAGAATACCACAAGAGGAAACAAAAACGAACCGTTTCAAATCGGTAGGTGCTACATCTACTAAGTTAGTGACACCGATAAAATCGACTTTTTCGGGAGTGTTAGCAGCTTTCTGTTTGAGTTTTTGAGAGTCAAATAAAGCTTCAAACCAATTCCAGTTAGAATTAAATTGCCATTTGTCAGAAGGGAAAGCGGTAGTTCCTGTGCAGCAAAGTATATACTTAACATTGCTAACTGCATTATGTAAACTATCAGGATTAAGAATATCACCCTCTGCAATTTCGACGCGGTTATCAAACATTGTCTGAACTTTAGCAGGATTGCGTGTCAAAGCGCGAACTTTTAAATTCTTCTCTAGTAACTTAGCCACAGTTAATTGTCCTACACCACCAGTGGCACCAGCGACCAAAATGATATCATCAGATGAAACATTTAAATGAGCCATATTAAAGAAACCTGGTTTCTACGTAAAATTATCGTTTTTATTACAATATATCAAAAAGAAACCAGGTTTCTAAGATTTTCCTAAGTATATACACACTTTATATCATAAAAAAATGATGAACCTTTAAAATTACTATTGCCGATTCGTATACAAGGTGACAATAATAGAAAATAAGACAAACAGGGTAGCATAAGCAGCATAAACCTGAAAATATTAAACCATGATATCAAAAACAATTAACTGGGGAATAGCAAGTATTCCTTTTGCAGCTTCTTTATTTTTTGGATTTGCAGAAACAGCAAAAGCGGTTGAATTAGGAGCAGCATCAAGTTACAACGTGTTTGTATTAGGAGATGTTCAACAGCAATATACAGATATCGAAGGCAAGTTAGCTGCTGCTGGTGATATCAATTATATGGATGGAATTGGTAATAAGCTGGCGCCAAACAGTGGTGATGTAGTTATTGCTGGTGGTGACTTAACAATGAGCAACAGCCAAGTAAATAACGGTAACGCAGTCTACGGTAAAAATCAATACGTTACAAATATGGGTGAACCTGCTTCTATTCTAGGACTAGGATTACTCGCAGGTATCGCCATCAAAAAACGCCATAACCACAAAGCATAAAAATAAAAATCTCGCTTATAAACGATACTCTTGTAGCACAGGCGTCCCGCCTGTGCCATCAACCAATAGTCAACAAACTAGATGGCATATCAACCACCAAGCGCCTAGTAGTTAACCACTGGCGCCCAAGTAAAACCTCGTCTAAATTTTTACCAACGTGAACAGGAATATCATATTCTTGTCCATCAAACTTAACCTTACCAACGTAGATTTTAAACTTTGAGTTTCCCCGTGCTGTTACCATAGTTTGGTCTCGTAAACTCAGCCAGTTAAAAGCGCTTACATCCTGGTCATTTATAGCTAACCAGTAGGAAAAGCCGCTGTCAAACATTGCATCTACTACAAACTCTAATCCATTTGACGCAATTAAACCAATTTCAAATAGTAGTGCGTCCTCATCACCAAAAGACCCGTTAATCATATTCTTCCGCAAGCCCCTGTTTCATTAATTCGGAAAGCATAATGTAGCTTACCGGGATGTTTCTCACGGCATTGCAATGATGCCACTTCTAAATTTTTATCGATGAAATACTCACCACTATCAGGTTCTACTGACATGTACCAATTGTAATGAGTCTCAATCAATTCGGCTTTAACTTTATCGAAGATAGGTTTACAACGCTGGTAAAAAGCTTCACTTTCTGCTTCATACTGCGCTCTCTGCTCAAGAGTCCACTGAATTTCTGGGAAAATACGTCCTCGGCGCTTGGTGCGATTTGGTTTAGTTTCGGTCATAATCTATTACAGAAATAAATCTAAGATTCTATATTTTTATATTATACGACTCTTTCTAAATTCGTATATGATTAGAATATGAATATTAATAATTTTGTTTGTACAACTTTTATCGTAAAGCAGATAACTGGGTCATAGTATTATTATGAAGGACGGGCAAGGATGCCCATCCCACAAGATGAACAAGATAAAGATTAATAACTTGGAACTGAGGAATCTATTTCTTTGCTCCAAGCTAAAATGCCACCTATAACATTGGTGCCTTCTATTCCGGCTTCTTTGAGAATACCAAGTGCTTTTGCAGAACGGGCGCCAGATTTACAATGAACAACTAAACGATGACCGTTGAGTAATTCTTTAACTTGACCAACACCAGAACCACTTTCAATATCTGACAAAGGTATTAAAACGGAACCGGGAATTTTGGCTATTTCGTATTCGTGAGGGTTACGAACATCTAGTAGCACAAAATCTTTGGCGCCACTATCAAGTAACTGTTTTAAATCGTGTACGGTTATTTCAGACATATCCATTTGCTGTTTAGCCTCCTCCGCTTTCGCTTGTGGGATACCGCAGAACTGTTCGTAGTCTATCAATTTTTCGATGACTGGACGCTCTGGATTTGGACGCAGTTTTAACTCACGGAATTTCATATTCAACGCATCGTATAATAACAGGCGCCCGCTCAAGGTAGTACCTTTACCCAAAATAATTTTCACAGCTTCGGTAGCTTGAATAATACCAATAATTCCAGGTAAAATACCCAGAACACCGCCTTCTGCACAAGAAGGCACCATTCCTGGTGGTGGTGGTTCTGGATATAAATCACGATAGTTGGGACCACCTTCGTAATTAAAGACCGTAGCTTGTCCCTCAAATCGGAAAATAGAACCGTAAACGTTGGGTTTATTTAACAGTACACAAGCATCATTTGTTAAGTAACGTGTAGGGAAATTATCAGTTCCATCAATTACAACGTCATACGGACGAATTATATCAAGGGCATTTTCTGAAGAAATACGAGTTTCGTATAAATCGACCTGGCAATAAGGATTAATTTCATGAATCCGATTTTTTGCCGACTCTATTTTGGGTTTACCTACCCAAGATGTCCCGTGAATGACTTGACGTTGCAGGTTAGATGTATCAACTACATCAAAATCAACAATTCCAATACGTCCAATACCTGCTGCTGCTAAATACAACAACAAGGGTGAACCTAGTCCACCTGTACCAATACACAACACACTCGCAGCTTTAAGGCGTTTTTGTCCTTCCAAACCAACTTCTGGCAAAATTAAGTGGCGGGAGTAACGTTCGTAATCGTCCTTCGTTAGCTGCACTTCATCTAGATTTGGGTTCAGCATTTAATGCAATATCACTTACTTGAGGAAGAGCTGATTTATTATCCTACCGAATATTGGTAACATTATTCAAATATTTATCCAATATAACAATCCTAAACGCGGCAAATATCTACATGCATCCGATACTTCGGTGCCTTAATTGAAAGATTAGCACAATTCACTAGTTTATTTATACTGATTTTTTGGCAACATCAAAATTGACAGTACATAATGTATCGATAAAAACATGCGTCAATTTACTCGGCGCCAATTTCATTTATCTAGACGAGTATGAAGGAATATTATAAGTATAAATTTTTGATGCATACTTAAGTAATTAATTTATAGAATACATGAACAATACAGGAGCGCAATAAAATAATGTTAGGTAATGTTAGGCGCCGTTAAACCAATGAGGAAGAAGTTATTTAGCAATAATTTTTGCTGTATTGATTTGCTCTTGTGTAAAAGCTGCTTGTTTAAGGTTTATAAGAAAGGAGCTATTTTTGTATCTATTATCTAAATAAATGGCTTTTTGATAAGTCTTTTTAGCTAAATTATGTTTACCGCTATCCCAGTGTGCGATAGCGCTGGCAATTAAAGGATGTGGATTGTTTGGTTCTAAGGATGCTGCGTAATTAGCTGTAGCAATAGCTATGTTAAATATTTTTAGTCGATGTAGCGATAAACTTAAGTTGTAAAACGCTATTTCGTTTTTAGGTTTTAAAATAGCTGCCCAAGTATGAGTTGCTATCGCAGCAGGTAAGTTTCCATCTACAAGATAAACTATACCTAATGCGTTGTAAGCTGAATATTGAAGTGGCTGTTGGTATATTGCTTGCCATAAATATTTGGCTGCTTGCTGTTCTTGTCCTGATAAGTGCAATGTCCAACCTAAATTAATTTTTCCTGTAATATTTTCAGGTTCCAGTTCTACAGATTTTTTCATCGCTGCAATTGCTTCTTGCTGGCGCCCTTGTTGTCGATATAATAAACCTAATTGTCGATATTCACTTGCTGTAGTTGTGGCAGCTGCTTGGGTGCAGAAATTTAAAGCTATAAATAAGCAACTTAAAATTGTGCTTTTTGTTTTATACATTACATTTACTATATTAAAATGCTGTCTTGAATTATAATTTTTATATTTAGAAATTAAATCTAATTATAAGACAATACTTATTGAGACTTAATGAGAATATTCTCAATAGCACATTCAAAGTTAACCTTCAGTTATATGTTACTTTTTATGAAGCAGCGATAAACTAGAAAGGTAAAGAAATGTAAATTACAAATTTAAGCTAACTGTGGAAACGATTAGACTGGGGCAAAATGGCCCAACAGTAACACCGCTGTGTATTGGTACTTGGGCTTGGGGTGATAAGTTGTTTTGGAATTATGGCACCAATTACGGCGCCGACGAATTACAAAATGCGTTTAAAGCTTCGTTAGATGCAGGTGTAACGTTTTTTGATACAGCAGAAATTTACGGAACGGGACTATCTGAGAAGTTTTTAGGGCAATTTATTAAGGAAACTGATAGACCTGTACAAATTGCTACTAAGTTTGGCCCAATGCCGTGGCGTTTTAATGGTCAAGCTGTTTCTGATGCGTTAACAGCAAGTCTTAAGCGTCTACAGCTTGAAAGAGTTGATTTATATCAGGTGCATTGGCCTTTTGCTTTTTTAATGAGCCAGCATACTCTAATGAATGCGCTTGCGGATGAAGTACAACGGGGAAGAATTGCGTCTGTTGGTGTTAGTAATTACTCAGAAGAGCAAATGCGTGAAGCTCATCAATTACTTGCTCGACGTGGTGTACCTTTGGCTGTTAACCAAGTGCGCTATTCATTAATTACTCGCCAAGTTGAAAGTAAAGGTATTACGAATGCCGCACGTGAATTAGGTGTGACTATTTTGGCTTATAGTCCTTTGGCACAAGGTTTACTTACTGGTAAATATAGTGCTTCTGGTGGCGCCACCCCTACGGGTGCAAGAAAAGTAGACCCTAGGTTTAAAGAACAAAATTTACAAAAGATTGAGCCAGTGTTATCTTTATTGCGTCAATTTGGAGAAAAAT
Source organism: Dulcicalothrix desertica PCC 7102 (assembly GCF_003991905.1). Taxonomy (GTDB): domain Bacteria; phylum Cyanobacteriota; class Cyanobacteriia; order Cyanobacteriales; family Nostocaceae; genus Dulcicalothrix; species Dulcicalothrix desertica. The sequence continues at coordinate 241,712 of NZ_RSCL01000009.1, forward strand.
ACGGTCGCACCCCTGCACAAGTCGCTTTAAATTGGTTAATTTGCCAAGGTAATGTGATTCCTATCGCTGGCGCCAAAACTGCTGAACAAGTTGTACAAAATGCAGGCGCCCTTGGTTGGCGATTAAATGAGAATGAAGTTGGAGAATTAGATGAACTAACCCAACAATGGAAATAGATATAATTATGTCGCCGATGGGCGACATAATTATACCGCAGAAGCAAACGTAAGATGTTATGAAGCGGCAATGAAGTCTAAGGTCAATATGCCTTCCTGCTTGTTAACAATCAACTCCATAACATCAAGCCATGCCGAACCCATCGCAGTTTCAGGAACATTACGTCCCACATGCACAGGAATAGTCACCTCAACCTCATCGATAATAACTTTCCCCTCGTAAATGTAGAAATTTCCTTCTCCGCGTGCTGTCCGCATTTTGCTTTGCGCTAAAATAACTGACCAATCTAATGCTTCAAAGTCTTGCTGATTTATAACCAGCCACCCATTAGTGAAGCCAGTATCTAACAAAACTGGAGCCGCAAACGACTTACCAGAAGAAGGAACTAGTTGAAGCTCAAAGAACAGTTCGCCGTTTTCCCCAAATGTACCTTGAATCATATCCTGCCACAGGTTCCTGTATCGTTGAGGCAGAAAATCATTCGGATTGTTTTTCCTTTAGGTGCTTGGCTAATTTTTTCGCAAACACCACGCAGGGTTGGGTCTAATAGATAGTCCTTTGTATCAGGGTCAATAGCAATAAACCAATTCGGGTATGTTTCTCTAAGAGTAGAGCAAAGACGCTCAAACACCGGACGACACCGATTTTCGAGAGCTTCTTGAGCCTCTTGCTCGCGTTTAATAACTTCTAGATCAACTGGAGTTCGTGGTGGGAGTGTGCGGTGCCCTTGAGATAATTGTGTCATAGTACTTACATTGGCTCGGATAATTTAATTATGCTGGATTACCAATATAATTATCTCTGTTAGAAGGATATAATGAATTGCATTTTTATGTTAAGTTAATGTTATTTGATTGATAATCATTATTAAATTTCTTAAAAAGAAACTCATTCAACAAGAGGTAATGTAATTCCGATTGCTGGCACCTTTGGTTGGCGATTAAATGAGAATGAAGTTGGGGAATTAGACGAATTAACCCAACAATATAAGTAAAAATATAAGTAAAAAGTGCGCTCGTGTTGAGTGCTGAGTTAAAACTCTACACTTTCAACTTTACTCAGCACTCAGCACTTTCTACTCAGCACTGTTAATTCATTAAAGTTTGCATCAACGGTTTATCTTCGTCTAACTTACCGCTGCGTAACCACTCTGTCATATCGTAAGGCGCCTTTGCAGTTTCGAGTTTACTACGTAGGTCATTACCTTCAAGAACTTCGCGTTCTAATAACTCTTGGGCTGTATTCTCTAATAATTCACGGTTTTCTTTGAGAATACTTAAGGCGATATGATGAGCGTTATCGACTATCATTTTAACTTCACGGTCGATTTGCTCGGCCACTACTGGGCTAATTTGGCGCCGTGAGTTAGGATATCCTTCGATGAATTGCTGTTGCATTTTTTCAAACGCTACTGGACCAAGCTGGTCACTCATACCATATAAAGTTACGTAGCGCTCTGCGAGTTCAGTTGCTTTTTGAATGTCATCACTGGCGCCAGTAGAAACTTTGCCAAATACGGTTTCTTCTGCCGAACGTCCACCTAGCAATGTTGCAATTCTACCCCGAATCTCGTCTTCTATCATCAAGAAGCGGTCTTCTTCTGGCATTTGAATTGTGTATCCTAAAGCACCTACACCACGGGGAACTATTGAGATTTTTTCTACTTTACCAGCACCGGGCATTAAGGCGCCAATAATAGCGTGACCAACTTCGTGATAAGCAACGGTCTTTTTCTCGGTTTCGTTAAGAACACGTGAACGTTTTTCTAAACCAGCTACTAACCGTTCGATAGCTTCGTTGAAGTCAGCCATTTTTACAGCATCGCGGTTGTTACGTGCTGCCATTAATGCAGCTTCGTTGACTAAGTTCGCTAAGTCAGCACCAGCGAAACCAGGTGTTCTTGTACCAATAACCGCTAAATCAACATCTGTGTCTAATTTAACGTTACGTGCGTGAACTTTGAGAATTGCTTCACGACCAATTTTATCAGGACGGTCTACAACTACTTGACGGTCAAAGCGTCCAGGACGACGTAGCGCAGCGTCTAAAACTTCGGGACGGTTGGTTGCGGCAATAATAATTACACCTGTATTAGCGTCAAACCCATCCATTTCTGTGAGTAACTGGTTGAGGGTTTGTTCGCGTTCGTCGTTTCCACCATAGAAACCACCGCTTCCTGCCCGTGATTTTCCTAAAGCGTCTAACTCGTCTATAAATACAATACAGGGAGATTGTTGTTTAGCTTGCTCGAATAAATCACGTACACGTGCGGCGCCAACACCTACAAATAATTCGATAAACTCAGAACCGGAGATACTAAAGAAAGGTACACCAGCTTCACCAGCAATTGCTTTTGCTAAGAGAGTTTTACCTGTTCCTGGAGGTCCAACAAGTAAGGCGCCTTTAGGAATTTTCGCACCCAAACGAGTATATTTATCAGCGTTTTTGAGGAAGTCTACAACTTCTTCTAATTCAGCTTTGGCTTCTTCGATACCCGCAACATCGCTAAATTTGACTCCAGTACTACCTTCAGAGTAAATACGCGCTTTGCTTTTACCAACAGTTAAAGCAGCAGGCCCACCACCTTGACGGTTAAGGAAGAAACCCCAAATACCGACAAATATTAACGGAGGTAAAACCCAACTTAATAAAGTGCCTATCCAACCATTTTGGTCTGGAGGAGGCGCCGCAAATTCGACTTTGTTATCGCGTAAAATTCTAGGTAAGTCAAGGTCTATTGCAACAGGTGTTGTTTGGTAAACCTGTTCGACCTCTTTACCTTCAGGAGTTTGAGTTTTAATGGAATATTGAATTCGGTCTTGACCTACAATTGCCTTATTTACCTTACCTGCTTGCACTTGCACAATAAAGTCACTGTAAGCAATTCGAGGTAACTTAGGACCAGAGAAGCTAGGAACGACTAAATTTAGCACCAACAGCAACGTTAACAGAACTAATAAACTACCACCAAACTGCCTAACACGGGGTGGCTTCATCTTATTTTTGTTATTATTAGTCTCTACCGGCATTAATATATTCCTCCAGCATGTAACGTTTATTTATATTTAAGGGTTTATCCTCAAAATCCCTGATAACCTTGCAAGTTAATTATGAGAAACATTGTAAAGGATTATGAATAGTTCTATTGTAGAGAGAGTTTAGCTTTATAGACGTTCGCGTCAACCGTCCCAGAAGATTCGTATAGCCGTACTTTTAATAGAATAGATTTTATGGAAAATCAGATTGGATTAATTATTAAAGTCATGTTGCTCTCAGGGGTATTGTCATTTTTGATAAAATATGCTGAACCAGATATCTTAGTTCCTGCAACAGATATAAATGCCCTAATTCTCGTATTATCCCCCAGTATAATAATGGCAGTTTTGCTGGGCGCCCGTTTGATTAAAGCGAAAAATGGTTGAAAATTCTTGAGTCTGTATTATAAAACAAATTTACTAATTAATTTGTGCGCCATTGGCGCACATTTAAAACTACGCCTGCGCGCGTTTTTGAATTTTTTCGTAAAGTTAAATTACAATTAACGTATATGTATTAAAGTGAATAGAATGCCTCCCCAACTAGAAAATGGTCAATTTAAATAATCGCATTATCAGTTATCGTACCAGGCGCCTCTTTAACTAACGAACCATTACAATTACTGGGCGAAAGGGATAAAATCGGCTAATCTAGCTACATCGTTAGTAAAATAGTTCGCTAAAAGTTGGGAGTTGGGTGTGAAATTAGGTCAGTGGATTGGTTTAATCGCCATTGTTATCTCTTTATATATATTGTGGCAAATTCGAGATGTGCTGTTGCTGATGTTTGCAGCTGTTGTAATTTCCACTACTTTAAACCGCTTGGCTATTTGGTTCCAAGGTAAAGGGGTAAAGCGTGGTGGTGCTGTTCTACTGTCTGTAGGTATTTTTTTCGCGGTAATTATTGGTTTCTTCCTGGTTGTTGTACCTCCTTTTATTACGCAGTTTCAAGAGTTGACTTTTCGTGTACCCAAAGGTATACAGCTTTTTAATAATTGGCTTGATGTTTTTAAGGCTCGTGTACCAGCACAGGTGGCACCTTATATACCAAATGTTGATAGTTTGATTAAACAAGCACAACCGTTTGTCAACCGTGCGTTGGGTAGTTCTTTTGCGTTTCTTTCTGGTTCATTGGAAGCTCTGCTCAAAATTTTACTGGTGCTGGTTTTGACGGGGATGTTTTTATCTGAACCGCAAGCTTACCGTAAATTATTTGTACGTTTATTTCCCTCGTTTTATCGGCGCCGAGTTGATGGTATTTTAGATAAATGTGAGGTGTCGTTAGAAGGGTGGGTAGCAGGCGCCGGTATTGCTATGCTATATGTTGGTGCGATGAGCATGATTGGCTTGTTGATATTGCGTGTACCATCAGCGTTAGCTTTAGCTGTGCTATCAGGTTTTATGAACTTAATTCCTAACCTTGGCCCAACAATTAGCGTTATTCCAGCAATGGCTATTGCCCTGTTAGATGCACCGTGGAAGGCTGCGGCTGTATTTGTAGTATATTTTGTAATACAGCAAACCGAAGGTAACTTTATTACACCCTTGATTATGGCGCAAAAAGTTTCGCTACTGCCTGCTGTAACTTTAATTGCCCAGTTGTTTTTCTTGAATTTCTTCGGTTTCTTGGGGTTGTTACTGGCATTACCTTTGACTGTTGTTACGAAAATATGGACGCAAGAAGTATTAATTAAAGATGTATTGGATGAGTGGGGCAAAAAACCCGAACGTGAGACGGAATATATTATTGTTTCTGAAGATTGTGCAGAAAAGCTGATTCCAAAACGTGATAGTTCAGTTGGTGATCAAGATTAGCAACGGATGCAACGGATGTAACGGATAACTTATCCGTTACATCCGTTTATAATCCGTTGCCAGCTCCTCCTAAATCTGGAATGGCGCCTTTTTGTCTCTGGTATATTTCTTTGAAGATTCGCTGTTGCTTATTATGGTCTACAATTGGTTGAGGATAACCTAAAGCATCGCGTTCTAGGGGTGTAATTTTCCCTGTTACTAAATACTCGGTGTCTACAGAACGCAGTTCGGGTACCCATTCACGTATATATTCTGCTTCTGCATCAAATTTTTGTGCTTGAGAAGCGGGGTTAAATATTCGCACTGGTTTAGGATCCATCCCACTCGAAGCACTCCACTGCCAACCACCGTTATTTGCCGATAAGTCCCCGTCTATGAGTCGTTGCATAAAGTATTTTTCACCCAAACGCGGGTCGAGTAGTAAGTCTTTTGTAAAGAAACTTGCTACTATCATTCGACAACGGTTATGCATCCATCCTAATTCGTTCATTTGACGCATTGCTGCATCGACTATTGGATAACCTGTTTTACCTTCGCACCATGCTTGATAATATTTTTCGTTGGTTTGCCAAGGAAAATTTTTGAATGTTTCACGAAAGGCGCCTTCGGCAAGTTCAGGAAAATGATACATTGCATGTTGGTAAAATTCACGCCATGCAATTTCTTGCTGCCAAGTACGAATACTTATTTCGGTTTCTTCGCTACGACTATTCTCCATTGCGTCAAGCGTAGTTTTCCATACCGTTCGCACTCCAATAACTCCAAATTTTAAGGCAGCGCTTAACCTTGAAGTTCCATTAATACTAGGGAAATTACGGTCTTCCTTGTAGCTATTTATAGCATTGTAAGCAAATTCTTCTAAGCGTTCGAGTGCGGCAACTTCACCTGGTTCTATTGACATGCCACCATCCCAAACAAATCCTAAGTCTGTAGCACTTGGTAACTCTTTTACTCCTGCTATACGCGCTATTTCAAGTTCTGCTTCCGTCAAACCTTCTGCATCACTCAATGTTGCCACAGGTTGAGCTTTGGGTTTACTGCTCCAATTTTTCCAAAATGGACTATAAACAGTATACGGCGCCTTGGAACCAGTACTTATTTCTTCTGGGGTATGCAAAATTTGATCCCAGTTTTTTTCAATAAACCCTATTCCCTTTTCTTTCAAAGCACCGATAATCTTAGTATCACGTTCATGTGAATATGGTTCAACATCCCAATTCCAAAAAACGCTATGCGCTTTTAAAGTATCAGCAAGTGCTGGAATAGCTTGCGTTGGGTTGCCGTGTAATATCAACAGTTGACTACCCACTGACTCATAACGTTTTTGCAGTGCAGCTAAACTGCCTATCAAATAACTCACTCTTACCGCAGCAATGTCATCACGCTCTAGTATGTTTGGGTCAAGGCAAAATAACCCTACTACTTTGCGTGTTCGTTCCCTTGCTGCTGCAAGTCCGGTGTTGTCAGCAATGCGTAAATCGCGACGATGCCAAAATAAAATTAAATCAGACATTCCTGCTTCTTATGTGGTTCCCTTGTACTAGTATATGACGATTGGCGCCTTTTTGCATCATTCCACCGATAAGAGTTTTTAGTTTATTCTTCAAACGAATGCAACGGATGTATTATGTAAAATTAACTATCCGTTACATCCGTTTATAATCCGTTGCTAGGTGCCTGCGAGACAAATTTTTTCAGGATACGCTTAAGTGATGATTTCTTGACTTGCCGTACTGCTTCGTTAACATTGACCCATCGTCTAACACGTTGCCCAACTTCTGGGTATTTATCGCTTTCTACTTCAACGGGCAATAAGTACATTTGAACGGTATAAGTTTTGCCATTTTTTTGATATTCATAAGTGCCAATTTGATTTGGGTTTACTTGCCCAATAACTCCAGCTTCTTCCCAGGCTTCTTTTGCCGCAGAGTCAGGAGCGCTCATGCCATTGACCACACCTCCTTTCGGAACAACCCAATTTTGTTGATTTCGAGTTGTGATCAATAAGACCTCAGTAGCTCCATTCTGAACGCGGTATGGAATTACTCCTGATTGTTGTAATACTTTTTTTGTCTTCTGTGCCATTTCTGTTTCGTACAATATTACCTTTTTTGGTTTCCTGTACAATTTTGAATCATAAAGTCGCAATTTACCATCATATATTTATGGTATTTATTTTGTTTCTATACAAATAAACCGGGTTTCTGCGAAAACCCAGTTTCTAGTACTTTAGAAAAACTCTTTAAATATCCGCCTTAGCCTCCTTTAACTTCAAATAGTACTTAGATTGTCGAGATAAAGGAGCAGCAAGGGAAATAATCTTTTCCATTACAAAAGGGGCAATACGGTTACATAAGACCGCCAAATGACTTTGCCATCCCACAAGTATTTCCGTAGTAGATTCTTGCTTTAATCCAATTACAAGCGTTTTCGCTACCTGCTGAGGTGAAACAGGCGCCACCCAGCGAAATAATGTAAAGTCACGCACCATATCTGTATCAGTGAGTGATGGTAACAGTGCCAAGACTTTGATGTTGTGTACAGCAAGTTCACAACGCAGTGCTTGAGTAAATCCAACGATTGCGAATTTGGTGGCAGAATAAGTTGCCATTGTAGGAGCAGCAACTTTACCCATCAAACTAGAGACGTTGACGATAACTCCTTGACGCTGTGTCACCATACGTCGAGCAATTAATCGGGTAATTGCGTACATGCTGATTAAATTAGTTTGTAGTTCAGATTGCACGCTCTTAAGTTTGGACTCTAAGAAAGGAGTTTGGTGTGCAACTCCAGCACAATTAATGAGCATATGAATGGGACCGTAATCTTTCCAAGTCCGAGCAATTGCAATATCCACTTCGACCAATTGAGTTAAATCCAAAGGTAGCAGTATGACATCGACACCATACTTCTTCACTTCACAGGCAACCTCACTTAATCGCTGATGATTTCGAGCCACCAGTATCAATCTTTTGACTTGCTGTTGTGCAAATTCAATCGCGATAGCACGCCCAATACCACGAGAGGCGCCTGTCACTAGGACAGTTTTTCCTTGAATATTCATTTCACTTCACTCCAATTATTTAATATTCGTGTCTTCTATGTCATGTTGTTGCTGTAGTGGCGACATAAAAAGTGAAAATTTCAGGCAAATATTCCCTCATTACGAGTGGAACTACATCATCTCTCAACGAGTAACGAGTATAGGAAACGAAGCGTAAATTCCGAAAACAGTTGCGCGCATGTAAACATCTAAAACATTAGCATCAGTCGCATAATCCTATATTCTCCAGAATTAGCTTATAGTTGCATTCTTCAGAAATACCTTACATGAATTCCAGCGTCCTCCTAGGGTAAATATAAAGACTTAGTAAAAATTTGCCTTACTCGCATACGCTAGCAACGGGATCATTCACCTGCAACAATTCTTAATCAGAAACGAGTGATTGTTACATTTCAATATATTATCCTCATAAATCTCAGACTTTTACCGGGAGTTTGAATACTTTATATTAAAAATACTTAACTCGATTAAAATTATTTTGAATCAAGTAAATGCAAAAATCGCAAGAAGAAACCGGGTTTCTAAGTAAAATCTTATTTATATTAGAGGTCATCGATAAAGAAACGCGGTTTCTGGGGTTTCTGTGAGGTAAGAACTAAACAACGTTGAAATAGTAAAGTATTCTATAGCAAATGAAGATGACTCAAAATTAGGCCTAATGACCATGTGCCAGTTGCTGGGAATGAATTGTAATGTCCCGACAGATATTTGCTTCTCGTTTGAGGGGTTTTGTGCAAGGGGCGGCAAAACAGATGACCATAAAGATGGTTGGGGTATTGCGTTTTTTGAAGGTAAAGGGTGTCGAATTTTTCTTGATGCCAAATCATCTGTGGCATCACCGATTGCGGAACTAGTAAGAAGTTACCCTATCCACTCAACCCATGTCATTGCTCATATCCGTAAAGCTACCCAAGGTGAAATTAACCTCGAAAATTGTCATCCCTTTCGACGTGAACTTTGGGGAAGATATTGGGTATTTGCCCACAATGGTGATTTGCCAGGATTTGAGGTCAATAGTTCTAGTTTTTACATTGCTGTTGGTAATACTGACAGTGAAAAAGCGTTTTGTTTGATTCTCGAAACTTTACGCAAAGCTTTTCCAGAAGGCAGACCACCAATTGAAAAATTATATTCAGTACTTGAGGATATTACATTAAATATAGCAAAAAAAGGTATCTTTAATTACTTACTATCTGACGGTGATTACTTTTTCGCTCATTGTTCAACTAAGCTTTGTTATATAGTACGTCAGGCGCCGTTTGCTGGCGCTCATCTTATCGACGAGGATATAACAGTAGATTTTAATGAACTTACTACACCAGATGACCGAGTAGCTGTAATAGCCACTACACCTCTGACTGATAATGAAGTTTGGACACAAATTCAACCAGGTCAACTATTAGCGTTTCGAGATGGAAATCCTTATATTATATCCAAATAGTAAGGTGGGCAGTGCCCACCCTACGTGCCTCCGAAAGGACACATTTTAAAGTAGATATTTGAGTTGGTTAACACTTTCGTCGCCGACATCTGAACTTCACATGCAATTAACGATATTAACCAGCACGACGCAAAGTTTCTTGGTTACACAAAACAATACGATGTAAAGGAAGTCGCTGTATTATACCTTGGTCTTCAAACTGCGTCAGAACACGCGACACTGTAACGCGAGTAGAGCAAAGTATTTCCGCTACATCTTGATTCGTAAGACGTAAATCAATCAACTGTCCATTATCAACAGTGCGCCCGAACCTTTTAGCCAGCCATCCTAATAATTTTAGTAACATCGAATCTACTGTTCGGTAGCTACGAATTACCATCAATTCTTCTGCTTGCTCAACGTGTGCTGCTAATGCTTCCACCATCTTGTTTTGACGGTCTAAAGGTAGCGCTACAGCTTCGACCGCACTCAAACATTCTATAATGTGTGGCTCTATAGTCGATAAGGCACTGCCAACAATATCTCCTGCACCCCAAATTCCCAAAGTTACAATTGTACCATCATCTAAATAAGTCATAGTTCGTACAGAACCACTTTGAATTTGCCAGACGCTACTATTTTGCGAAGGCATTAACTCGCGGCGCGAAAAATACTTCTTACTGACAACCGCAGGAGAATCACTAACTTGGTACAAAGGAGTCATAAATTTATAGCCAGGTCTTTAATAGGAACAACTAATTACCAATTCTTAATAATTCCTCCTTAACATTTTTTAACATAAAGACAAATGTATTTTATTATACAAAACACATTGTTACAAACTGTTAAGTTGACGTTTATACAGAAGTGGTGCTGGTAATAAATATACCAATAAATCAACAAAATACAATTTATTTTTTAATTGTGTTTTAAATACTCTGTATAAATTTAAGAGATGCATAAGGCTAGTTTATAAAATAGATTTTTAGTCGATATATAATTTTCCTTCATAGATATTTAATTATGGTTCCTTGTTTATTCCCCTTAACCTGTAAGATTGATGCAAGCGCGCTATGAGAATAAAATCGGGAGGAACAAAGGATGGAATTGCCAGAAAACCTGCAAATTCTACGTGGACAAGTTGCAATTATTACAGGTGCTTCTAGAGGTATTGGGCGTGCGAGTGCAATTGAGTTGGCGAAGTTTGGAGCAAGTGTAGTGGTGAACTATGCCGCATCCAATAGTGCTGCTGATGCAGTAGTTGATATAATTACCAATGTTGGTGGAACTGCAATTGCGATAAAAGCTGATGTTTCTTCAGTATCAGAAGTGGATGCGCTATTTAATGCCGTTATGGAAAAATTTGGGCGCGTTGATATTTTAGTTAATAATGCGGGCATTACGCGCGACACATTACTACTGCGAATGAAGCCTGAAGATTGGCAAGCTGTGATAGACCTGAATTTAACAGGTGTGTTTTACTGTACACGCGCAGCCAGTAAAATCATGCTCAAGCAGCGTTCAGGGAGAATTGTAAATATTACCTCTGTAGCAGGACAAATGGGTAATCCTGGACAAGCAAATTATAGTGCTGCCAAAGCTGGTGTAATTGGCTTTACAAAAACAGTCGCAAAGGAACTAGCATCACGTGGCATTACAGTTAATGCTGTGGCGCCTGGTTTTATTGCTACTGATATGACCGACAAACTCAGCAACACAGAAGAAATACTCAAATTTATCCCACTCGCACGCTTTGGTAAACCTGAAGAAATAGCCGGTATGGTGCGTTTTTTAGCATCTGACCCCGCAGGCGCCTACATTACCGGACAAGTATTTAACGTCGATGGCGGAATGGTGATGGCTTAAAGAGTGCTGAGTAGAAAGTGCGCTCGTGCTGAGTTTTAATTTCTAACTCTGAATTACTGACTCTTAATTATACTCAGCACGAGCGCACTCAGCACTCGCTACTCTTTAATGATTGGCATTTTTGCGGCTCGGATGCGTTGCCATACGGTAAAGGCTAACAATACTATTATACTACTTACAGTTGCAGCTATTTGCATTAAATTTAAGCGCTGAAAGTGCATTGCTAATAAGTTTGAGAATAAGGCAATAGACCATAATGTAAAAGCTGCATGACGCTGCGATAAACCCCATGCTAGTAGTCGATGGTGCAAGTGGTCTTTACCCGGAGTGTTCATTGGGTTTTTACCTGCCATTAGGCGCCTAACTATTACTTGAGTTGTATCAAGTACAGGTAGTAGCAAAAATAAGACTGGAGGCACCAGTGCAAAAATAGTAGAAGCTTGAAGTTTTCCTAATATTGCTGTTGCTGCTAAAACATAACCAAAAAAATAGGCACCTGCATCCCCCATAATTATTCGCGATGGATGAAAGTTATGCCGCAAAAAGCCTAGCGCGGCTCCCCCTAAAGCTGCTAAAACTAATGTTGCCGCAGCACGGTTAGGAATTTGGGCGCTCACTGCAAGCAAACTCATCGCTGTAATAAATCCAATTCCTCCAACTAGCCCATCCATACCATCCATTAAATTAATGGCATTGGTAATTCCTACCACCCAGAGTACGGTAACTAAAATCGACAGGGTTGAGTCTATTGGAGTGCCAATTGCTATTTGAATAGTAATACCGTTAGCTACGAGTAATAGTGCCGTTAGTACTTGCACTAACATTCGCACGGACGATGGTAAGCCAAACTGGTCATCAATAAAACCAATTAAGACTAGGATTGAACCTCCTAACAAGATTGTTAAAACCTGTATTAATACATTTTGAACCTCAATTGGTCGCAGTAAGCTTGCTAGTACCAGCGCTGCTATTACACCTGTGTATATCGCCAAACCTCCTGCGTTTGGTAATGGTTCTCGGTTGAGGCGCCGCGCGTTGGGTTGGTCGGCCCATCCCACACGTAGGGCAAATTTCCGAACAGTGGGAATAAATCGCCATGTTACAATCCAAGCCAGCATAAAGGTAAACACCACTGCCAACCAGCCGGAACCGCCAGGGTCGGCTATTCCGAGAGACTGAAGAAACCCGTTTATATTCATCTCCCGACTCAGTAAATAATATTAATGAACTCTACGGACAACTGTATATTAATCATTTTTTTTGAATTTATCTGTATCTATTTCTTAGATAAATACGGTTTTCACTCCTTAGCACTCGTGAGCGTTGAGTGCTAAATTGTTAAACGTAAGGATTTAACAAGTACAATATGGCGAAGATTGTAGCATTTAACGACGAATCGAGACGAGCGTTAGAGCGTGGTATCAATGCTCTGGCTGATGCTGTGAAAATCACATTGGGACCCAGAGGACGCAACGTACTTTTAGAGAAAAAGTATGGAGCTCCACAGATTGTCAACGATGGTATTACTGTCGCTAAAGATATTGAGTTGGAAGACCCGTTAGAAAATACTGGCGCCCGTCTAATACAAGAAGTTGCCTCAAAAACTAAGGATATTGCTGGTGATGGCACTACAACTGCTACAGTCCTAGCGCAGGCAATGGTTAAAGAGGGTTTACGCAACGTTGCTGCTGGTAGTAACCCAATGTCTATCAAACGAGGTATTGACAAAACTGTAGAAGCATTAGTTAAAGAAATAGCTAAAGTTGCCAAACCAGTTGAAGGTAGTGCTATCGCCCAAGTTGCGACTGTTTCTTCTGGTAATGATGAAGAAGTTGGCGCCATGTTAGCCGAAGCAATGGAGAAGGTGACAAAAGACGGTGTAATAACCGTGGAAGAGTCAAAGTCTCTTAATACTGAACTCGAAGTAGTTGAGGGGATGCAAATCGACCGTGGTTATATTTCTCCTTACTTTATTACTAATAATGACCGGATGACGGTGGAGTATGAAAATGCTCGTATCCTGATTACCGATAAAAAAATTGGCAGCATTCAAGATTTAGTACCTGTCCTAGAAAAAGTAGCGCGCAGTGGTCAACCTTTATTGGTTATTGCTGAAGACATTGAAGGTGAAGCGTTAGCGACTTTAGTTGTTAACAAAGCTAGAGGTGTGCTATCTGTTTGTGCGATTAAGGCGCCTGGTTTTGGCGAACGTCGCAAAGCCATGTTAGAAGATATTGCGGTTTTGACCAAAGGACAAATGATTTCCGAAGATATCGGCTTGAGTTTGGACACCGCGACCTTAGAAATGCTTGGCACCGCACGTAAAATTACCATCGATAAAGAAAGCACCACCATTGTTGCTGCTGGTGAAAATGGCGACGACGTTCAAAAGCGCATTAGTCAAATTCGTAGACAGCTTGAAGAAACTGACTCTGACTACGATAAAGAGAAGCTACAAGAGCGTATCGCTAAATTAGCTGGTGGTGTTGCGGTAATCAAAGTTGGCGCCGCTACCGAAACCGAATTAAAAGACCGTAAGCTACGTATAGAAGATGCTTTAAACGCGACAAAAGCAGCAGTTGAAGAAGGTATTGTGCCTGGTGGTGGTACAACTTTAATTTATTTATCGAAACAAGTTGAAGCCATTAAAAACAGTCTTCGTGATGAAGAAAAAATCGGCGCCGACATCGTGGCCCGTTCATTAGAGGCGCCTTTACGCCAAATGGCTGATAACGCAGGTGTTGAAGGTTCGGTTATCGTCGCTCGCGTTCGCGAATCTGAATTCAACATCGGTTACAACGCCGCAACAAACGAATTCCAAGATTTAATCGCGGCTGGTATTATTGACCCAGCGAAAGTTGTACGGTCCGCACTGCAAAACGCCTCCTCAATTGCGGGTATGGTATTAACAACCGAAGCAATTGTCGTTGAAAAGCCTGAGAAGAAAGCTGCTGCTCCCGATATGGGTGGCATGGGCGGCATGGGCGGCATGGGCGGCATGGGCGGCATGGGTATGGGTGGTATGGGCGGCATGGGTATGATGTAATTTCATTGCCGTACGGAACACATAAGTTTTACCAATGGCTGACCTAATTCAGTCTAACCAATATTAGAATCTTCAAAGCAGTTTGTTTTAATCTAAGACAAGCTGCTTTTTTATGGCTTTTTAACCTCAATTGTAATGTAATGTAAATTTATATTGACTAAGAACCCAGGTTTCTTGAAGAAAACAGGTTTCTCAAAAGCTAGCCTAGAATGTAAAAAAATATGAAGCTAAATTTACGTAAATCATTGCAAAAGCTTACGAGAATGCAACATCAAGAAGAAGAAGACGATATACAAGATTTTTATCATCAGCCAGGAGAAATTCCAGGACAAATCAACATACAAGAGGATGCTGTGAAAACTCAAATTCGTCTAGTTGATTACAACGAAACATATTTGATAAACAAAAAAGATATCACTCCTCAGCAGTGCGGAGAGTTTCTAGATACTCAATCTGTATCTTGGGTTGATGTACAAGGATTAGGTAGTCCTGAAGTGATTGAAGAATTAGGTCGTGTGTTTGAGCTAAATAGTTTGGTTTTAGAAGATGTTGTCAATATGGCAGAGCGTCCTAAAACTGAAGATTATGAAGACCAGCTTGTGATTATTGCGCGGATGGTAATGCCAAAACCCAAGGGTTCAGGATTTTATAGCGAGCAAGTCAGCTTCGTTTTGGGTAAATATTATTTATTGACTATTCAAGAAGAACCTACACGCGACTGTTTTGAAGCAGTTCGACACCGAATAAAGCACAATCGAGGTATAATTCGCAAACACGGTGCCGATTATTTAGCTTATGCGCTCCTAGATTCTATAGTTGACGGGTTTTTCCCAGTTTTAGAGCGATATGGAGAAAAAATCGAAGATCTAGAGCAAGAAGTAATTATCAAACCAACTCCTCAGACTTTGCGAAAAATCTATAAGATTCGGCGCCAGCTTTTAAAGTTGCGACGTGCCATATGGCCCCAACGCGATGTCATTAATAGTTTAATTCGAGACAGTGGTAATTTAATCAGCGATGAAGTTCGGCTATATTTACGCGATTGTTACGACCACTCTATCCAAGTAATAGATATGGTCGAAACTTACCGGGAACTCTCATCTGGGTTGATGGATGTATACTTGTCGGCAGTAAGTAATAAAATGAACGAAATCATGAAATTTTTGACCGTGATGTCCTCGATTTTTATTCCTTTAACTTTTATTGCGGGCATTTATGGGATGAACTTTAACACCGAAAAATCACCACTGAATATGCCCGAATTAAATTGGTACTGGGGGTATCCTCTTTGTCTTGGCTCAATGGGCGCCATCGCTATCGGGCTGCTATTGATATTCAAACGGCGGGGATGGCTTGATAATGCTTCTTCCTTAAAGGATGATAACCCTTGACAAGGCGCCAAAAATATACGCTTATTATTCTTTTAGTTATCTTTTTGTGACGCGGTGGGAGTTAAAGTTAAAACCTTATGCAAGATAATAATTTACTGGTACTTACGTTCTATATAATTGGGATAGCATATACAATCAATCGTATGATTGAATCTATCGCCGACAAAATAAACTTTACGCTTCAAAAAGCAGTCGTTGATGAGCAACTAAAAGAGCAAGAAATAGCGGATGACGTTGGAATTTCGTTCAAACTTGCGGCAACTTATGAACTGAGTGAATTAAAAGAATTATTAATGTTTGTTGAGAACAAATCAAAAAATCTTGCTGTATATGTAGACTGGGATAATTGTACGATAGTAATCAAGCATAGTAAACAATCAATGCGAGTGATTCGTAAATCTCCAGATATCACGCGCGACTTAGGAGTGCCCCAAACACCGAGTTTAGTGGCGCCAGAAAAAACGCTAACAATGTCCATTACGTCAGAAAACGCTTTTACGCGTGATAAAGATACAGGAGTTTACGCAGCGACCAAGCCTATTGTTGATATAGCGAGTTTAGAAAAAAATCCGGTAAAAGCCAACCGAATATTGTTCAAAAAATTCATGAACGAGGAAACAACCTTAGAATTCTCGTTACAATTAGTACTCCGCATATCAGAAGTACGTGTAGGTTTGCAACCTGGGTCAAATAAACCACCAATGTGTATAGTAAACTGTCCCTTTACCATCCGTAAACTACCCTGGACTTACGCGCTGCCTTGGAATAAGAAAAGATAAAACAAATATTAATGGTAAATACAGAAAACAAGACTACACTAATATATTGAGAGAGTAGGCGAGGCGGTTGCAGATTCTTTTTATAAAGAGTCTGAGGAAAGTCCGGGCTTCCGAAAGACCAGACTTGCTGGATAACTCCCAGTGCGCGCGAGCGTGAGGATAGTGCCACAGAAAGATACCGCCAATCGATTTTGGATTTTGGATTGTGGATTTTGGATTTAATCTAAAATCGTAAATCTAAAATCTAAAATCTTGGTAAGGGTGCAAAGGTGCGGTAAGAGCGCACCAGCAGCATCGAGAGGTGCTGGCTCGGTAAACCCCGGTTGGAAGCAAGGTAATGGAACTACGGTTGGTCTTTTACCAGTTCCGTTAAATGAGCCGCTTGAGGCGTTTGGTAACAAATGTCCCAGATAGATAACTGCCGTTTAATATAGAGATGCTATACGTAGTGTTTCTTATTAGATAACAGAACCCGGCTTATGTCCGACTCTCTCTTAAAATTTTAGATTTTAAATTTTGGATTTTAGATTCGGCTTTATCATCAGTCCTAAGAGCGAAAATGCAAAATATAAAATCTAAAATCGCGCAATCCAAAATCTAAAATCAACATGTCCATAGCTTACCCACGCCGTCAACGACAACTTGAAAACTTAGTTAAAAAATTAGGTTTATCGATAGATGCACCTATTAAATGGAATTTGCTCGATATGGCATTGACTCACCCAACAGCTTCAGAGTCAGCAAATTATGAGCAATTAGAATTTGTCGGTGATGCGGTAGTGCGTTTGGCAGCAGCTGTAGTACTTTGGGAGAGTTATCCTGAATGTCGTGTTGGTGATTTTGCGGCAATTCGTTCGGTATTAGTCAGTGACCGTATTCTTGCTCAACTCGCACGTTTTTATGGTTTAGAGTTATATTTACTCGTTGCTGGCAGCGCTACAACCGATAAAATTGGTCAAGAGTCACGTTTAGCAGATTCTTTTGAAGCTGTTCTTGGCGCCTTATACTTGAGTACAAACAATTTAGAGTTAATTCGACCTTGGTTAGACTCACATTTTAAAGAACTTACCAATCAAATACGTCAAGACCCTGCACGTCTAAATTACAAAGCAGCACTTCAAGAATGGACGCAAGCACAATTTAAGGTTTTGCCTGAGTATCGAGTCGTAGAAATTACCAACGCGCAGCACAACGAAGACCGTTTTAGCGCCGAAGTTTGGTTGCACGATAAAAAACTTGGTCAAGGTAAAGGACGCTCGATAAAAGCAGCCGAACAAGCTGCCGCTAAAGTAGCTTTTTTTGCTTTAGATTCGGAACAGAAAAATGCCTAATTTGCAACGGATGTAACGGATGTAACGGATGTAATAGCTGTTTTCTTAGTACTTTCCAAAACTTTTGACATGGAGTAGTAGTGGCTTGTATTTAAATGTGAATGTATAATATAACACTAACTTATTGTTATGAAAACTAAAATATCAAGCTATGTTAAATAAAATTAATACTGCGGTTATTGGGGTTGGACGTTGGGGAGTTCATTGGCTGAGGATTTTGTTAGAGCATCCGCAAGCTAATTTAAAAGCAGTCGTAGACCCCAACCCAGAACGCTTAGAAGCGGTTAAATATCAGTATAATTTGGGCAATGATATTGTACTAACTACTGATGCTCAAACATTGCAACATATTAATGAACTCGAAGCAGTAGTAGTAGCAACTCCGGCAGTCACTCATTATTCTTTAATTGCAGATGCTTTAAAATGGCGCCTGCATGTACTAGCAGAGAAACCTTTGACGCTCTTAGCTTCGGAATGTCGTGAACTATATGAGTTAGCATTAGCGCAGCAACGAATATTGATGGTTGACCATACTTATTTGTTTCATCCCGCTGTTGAACGTGGTAAAAGTGTTATTGAGTCGGGAAGTATTGGTGATTTGCGCTACGGTTACGCAACTCGTACTCACTTAGGACCAGTGCGGCAAGACGTTGATGCACTTTGGGATTTGGCAATTCACGATATTGCTATTTTTAATACTTGGTTAGGAGAAGTCCCAGTTAAAGCACAAGCAACTGGTACAGTATGGCTACAACAAAAATCTAACCTAGCTGATTTAGTTTGGGCAACATTGACTTACAAAAGTGGCTTTACCGCGCATATTCATCTATGCTGGTTAAATAATGATAAACAAAGGCGCCTTGGTATTGTCGGTAGTAAAGGTAGCTTAATATTTGACGAAATGTCACAGGCACCGTTAACCTTAATAAACGGAGAATTTGAAGTACAGGGAAATGTATATATTCCAGTCAACCAAAATCAACAGATATTAGAACTCGAAAAAGCAGAACCATTACAAAAAGTTTGCAGCCATTTCCTACAATGTATACAAACTAACACTTACCCTACTATCTCCGATGCATTCAGAGGCGCCGAACTAGTACAAATTTTAACTATCCTCACAAAATCACTCCATTCTGGAGGAATACCAATTAATTTAGATTATTAAATTTTATTACAATTATTCTTGTGGAACGGGCATCCTTGCCCGTCTATAAATCATATTAGTTCATTCACACTATTTATGTCTATTTACTTTTGGTTTTGTGGTTATGGCTGGTTTTTAATTTTCGGTTTAACAAGTTAAAGCTTGATTTTTCAATTGTATTAGCTATGCTTGTTTCTTCACGTGTTGAAGGTTGAGCTACTAGATGTTTAATAGCTGACACTTCAGTTATTACTATTGGCGGTATATTTTCTGTTGTAGTATTAGTGGCATTAATTAAGGGTAAGGTAATTTTGATAGTAGTGCCTTTATTGATACCTGCACTTTCTAGAGAAATTGTACCTGCCATCATTTCGATTAAGTTGCGAGATATTGCTAGTCCTAACCCCGTACCACCAAGTTTACGATTTTTGGCGCCTTCTACCATTACAAAGGGACGGAATAATTTATGCTGTTGGTCTGGTTCTATACCAATGCCCGTATCTATAACACTAATTACCACATGTGATTGATTACTTGTCAATTCATCTTGAGAGATAATTTCAGCAAGAATTGTAATACTTCCTTCTTCTGTAAATTTTGTAGCATTACTAATTATATTTATCAAAACCTGCTTTAATTTGATAGGGTCTGCATTCACAGGTATAGAATTTTCTAATTCTGGAATATTTAACTTTAACCCTTTTTGCTGAATGTTGACTGACTGTAAGTTAATAACTTCTTTTAATGTGTCACGTAAATCTATCTTCTCTATAAATACCGATAGTTTTCCTGCTTCTATTTTGGAAATATCAAGCAAATCGTTGATTATTTCGAGTAGATGAATTGCTGTATCGTCAGCAATTTTGAGATATTCGAGTTCTTCTTCTCTACTATCGCACGAATTATCGCGTACCAATTTAACGCAGGTCATAATTGTATTGAGAGGGTTTCTTAATTCGTGTGAAGCTGTTGCTATGAACTGACTTTTGACTTGGTTAGCTGTTTTTGAGTCTTGCCAAGCAATTTCAAGTTCTTCTCCCCAACTTCTTAATCGTTCGACCATGTGGTCAATTGCCAAAGATAGCTGGTTGAACTCACGAATTTGAAAACGGGGAACACGCAATGACTGCGAACTCGAATTGATATTTAACGCATAATCACAAAGTTTTTCTACTGGACGTGCTAAATAGCGTGCTAAACATAATGATGCTACTAGACAGGCGCCGACTAAACCTAATGTTAAAATAAATAAAATAACCTTAAGTTCTATTAAACCGTACAAAGCGTTATCTAAAGTGGTAACGTCCAAAATAATCCATTTTTGACCAGGGACATCTGAAATAGGATTTTTAATTGCAGTGTAACCTGCGAGTAATTCTTCACCTTGCTTCTCAAAGAAAAACTGTAAGCTATTTTTTTTACCTGATATAGCATTTTTAACAATTTGCTGTAACCTTGCAGCATCAGCATGTTGAGCGATATTTGTACCTACACGTTTTTCAATAGGATGTGACAAAATTGTCCCATCATCCGAAATAACTACGGTTGACCCTGTTAATAGTCCTGGTTTTTTTCTGACTTTTTGTTGCAACTCGGCTTGAATAGAGAGCGTATATCTAATTATACCCGTGTTATCATCTTCCACAGGCGCCGATAGTAGAAGCTGTAATTTATTTTGAGTTCCCCGTTCAGAGTTTTTGATAGATTTAATGTAAACCTTGGGTGGAATAACGATTGTAGCTCTGACACCACTAGATGCTTCCGTTGGTTTAATATCATCGAGCAGTTCGTCTCCGCAAGTACTTGCGAGAACTTTATGATTTTCTAAATCGCTAAACTGAACACATTCAATATTAGATAAATTTTCTTCAAGTTTATTAATAAATTCTTGCACAGCGGCGCTGTTACCAGACTGAATAAAGTCAATTTGAGTTGCTGTAAGTAAATTACTTTTGAGACTTTCAACATTATCGGTAATTTTTTCAGCCTTGATGTCAGCACTTTCGGTCAAATTTTGTCGTGCAGTTTCAAGCTGAGTTTGACGTGCTTTCCTGAAGACTATAAATTCTCCGGTCAACAAAACCGGAACTGACAATAGCAGAATCCTGGAAAACAGTAAACGACGAAACGATGAAGGACGCGGTTTAGGCATCGGCAATCTCACTTAGCATATGCAAACCACAACAGCTACAATATCTTAACTCCATGAAAAAAGTTATTAAGGAATGATTATGAGGTAAGCATAAATTGATTATTGGTGACAAAAGGAACAGCAAATTATGTAGGGTTACTACCCTGACTAAAAATTATACACCCATCTAGCACCTACGTGTGTTAGACATTTTCCTAAAATTTGCAATAAGTAGATGTTTAAAGCCTGACAAAATGCTCACACCTCGTCCTGACGTTACAGTAGTTCTTGCAATGAGTGCTGATGGCAAAATAACAGATTTCCAACACTCACCTGCGCGCTTCGGGTCAAAACATGACAAAGCACATTTAGAAAAACAAATTGCCATTGCCGACGCAGTGTTATTTGGCGCTAATACCTTACGAGCGTATGGCACAACATTGACTGTCACCGATTCCAATTTACTCGAACATAGAGAAAATTCGGGTAAAGATTCACAGCCTCTTCATATAGTTATTACAGAAAAGGCAAACATAAATCCGGAAATTCGTTTTTTTAAACAGCCAGTGCGTCGCTGGTTGCTCACAACCGACGAAGGGGCGAGTTTTTGGCGCCATCGAAGCGAATTTGAGCAAATTTTAGTATTTAAAGATAATTTAAAGTTTTCCCAAACAAAAATTAATCTTGTTGCAGCCCTCGAATATTTCGCAACAATTGGTATCGAAAAGCTGGCTGTGCTAGGTGGTGGTCAACTAGTGTCCTCAATGCTAGAACAAAACTTAGTTGACGAACTATGGTTGACAGTATGTCCATTAATACTAGGTGGTACTAAAGCACCAACAGTAGTAGGAGGCGCCGGATTTATAGAAAAAATGGCGCCGCGCTTAGAATTGTTAGAAGTAAAAACAATCGAACAAGAAGTATTTTTGCATTACCGTGTCATTAAACCTTGATTATTAACCACAGAGACGCAGAGAACACAGAGAGGAGTCGTCGGTTAAGCTCAAAAGTACGTTTAGACGTAGGTTGGGTTGAGGAAGCATGAGCGTAGTTATCCGTAGGAAAACCCAACAAAATCAGGGAAATGTTGGGTTCCGCACTCGCGCTCCATCCAACCTACAGATTCTCAAAACCTACGCAGTATTGAGAACTATCGGTATTCACGCTTACCAGCCAACAACGGTTCGTATTATCCGTAAATAAAACGATGTCGGGTCAAGATTAAATACTTAGAATTGTTAGGACTTATGCAAAGAAACCCGGTTTTTGGGTTCTAGATGCGTTGTGAAGAATAGAAAATAACATAAGAACTAAATGAAAAAAATAATTTCAAAAAGTAAAAAGCTTTTTTCGTGGCTAGTTCCCTATAAAATTTCAAATCTTTACATACCTCTTTCTCTGGAAAAGTTACAACAAATACTCATAGATATTTCTGAAACGGGAATTGTAGAAAAAATACCAGTATTATTTGGCGCCATTGATGTGAAGTACCATGTACGGTTAATAAACGAAGATTTTTTCAAAGTTGAGGGGCCGTTTATGCATAAAAGAGTATGTCTCTTAACTCAAGGTAAAATAATGTCTGAACCAAATACTAACGGAGTCATTATAGAGCTAAAAATGCGCCTTTTAGATGACGACATCAAGGGTTCAATAACATCTGGGTTATTTATTTTGATTTGTTTAATTACTTTGGGTGGTTATAAATCTCCTGTAAATGTATTCATAATTATGACACTTTTATCTTTTATTTTTTATGGCGTAATGACAATCAATTTTCACTATGAAGCTTCCAATATCAAAAAAATATTAGCGCAAAAACTTACAATTTAAACAAGAGGTTTATACTGAGGTGGTCTGTATCCATTACGTAGCAGTTCATTCAAAAACCTCATCCTCTGAAACTTGCTGACGGTAAGCTGCAACTTCTGACAAAAAATCGTCAAATGTTGGGTCTGATGCGAAAATACCCATGTGCTTTAGCCAAGGGTCTGTTTCTTGCTGAGAGGACTCTTTACCCACATCAATTGTAATTATTTCACCTGATGCCAATTGTTTTTCTAAAGCAGCTTTGGCAAGGGCTATAGCTTCTTCTTTTGTACCACCTTCAACCGTGCTATCAGGAATGCCAATAATAGAGGCAATAAATTTATTCTCTGTATGGCTTTTAACAAAAACTTGATACTGCATAATTAGTTTCAATTTCATTATATATAATAACAACTTTAAATTATAATCTAAATATTTCTCTTCTTCTTTGGGCAGCCTGGGAAGGCTGCTCCACAAGAGGCTATATTTCTACAGATGTTAAGGTGTTACTCCTTCTAGTTGTTCATCGGCTAGTTCATATAGTTCGCGGAGCTTTTGTAGTTTATCTTCGCTTGCTTCCCAGAAACCGCGTCCGTGTGCTTCTAACATTCTGCTGATGATGTTGCGGAATGCTTCGGGGTTTGATTTGCGTAGTTTTTCTGCCATTTCGGCATCTAGTGCGTATGTATCTGCGGCTTGGTCGTAAACCCAGTTATCGGTAAAGTCAACGGTACCACCCCATCCTATTAATGCTGTCATGCGTTGGGATATTTCATAGGCGCCACCGCTACCTTGGTTAGCCATAGCATCAGCCCATTTGGGGTTTACTAATTTGGTGCGGTACTCCATTCTTAATAAATCATCTAATTTTCGAGGTGTGGTATCTTTAGAGAAACTTTCTACAAAGCTTGCTGTGACTTTTTTACCGCGTTGCTTTTCAGCGGCTTTTTTCAAACCGCCTGTGTTAGCATAATATTCCTGAATGTCAGTTAAGCCATATTCTACAGAGTCTATTTCTTGAACTATTTGACTTGTAGTTTTGAGTAAAGTATTTAGCACCTCTTTACGCGCTTGTCCTTTATCGTTTCGACCATAACTAAAGGCATTTCGGCTTTGCCAAGTATTTGCAAGCTCGTCTCCAGATTCCCAGTTACCATCAACAACTTGGTCATTAACGAGGGAGCCAAAATCACCGGCTGGGTTAGAAAATAATCTGGCAGAGGCATTTTCTATACCTTGTGCTTTCAATGCTAAAGCGTGTTTTCTAATATAATTCTTCTCAACAGGTTCATCAGCATCAGCCGCGCGTTGAAACAAATCATCCAATAACTCAATAATATTGACAAAGCTATCACGGAAAATACCCGATAAATTTGCCAAAACATCAATACGCGGGCGCCCAACTTCCTCCAAAGGCTTTAACTCATAACGTACAACCCTCCCCGTTCCCTCTTTTACAGGTTCGGCGCCAACCAACTCCAACAAAATACCGAGCGACTCACCCTTAGTTTTAATTGCATCCAACCCCCATAACATCACAGCAACAGTCTCCGGATACTCCCCATTATCCTGTAAATGCTGCGCCAAAATTTTCCTAGCAATCTCCCGACCCCTCTCATAAGCAGCAGGAGAAGGCATTCGATAAGGGTCTAAAGCATGAATATTCCTCCCCGTAGGCAACACCCCAGCACCATCACGTAACAAATCACCACCAGGCGCCGGCGGAATATACTCACCATTCAAACCCCGTAAAAGATTCGTCAACTCATCAGTAGTTTGCATCAACAACTCTCTAATGCTTCCCTCTTCCTCTTTGCGCTCTTTGCGTCTTTGCGGTTCGTCAAAATAAGCCTCCAAATAACACTCCATCTTCTCATCATCCGGTGCCTCACCCAAAACATGTAACCCCGAAGAAAACAACCTATTCTCTAAAACCTGCAAATACTCATACAACTCCACCAAATAATCATCAAACACACGCGCACTAAACATCTTGACATTCTCAGGACTAAAACTAATCCCCAACTTGCGCGCTTCCTCAAACGGACAATCAACATCTAACCCACTATCAACAATCTTCTTACAAATAGCTTCCTTCAAAACATAATTCTTCGTTGGTTCCTCACGGTACTCAGCAATTAAATCTCGTAAAGCAACCAACTCCTTATATAACCCCGCACGTCCATAAGGAGGAACATTATGCGATATCAACGTCCCATAACCGCGACGCTTCGCCAATATCGACTCCGAAGGATTATTCGCAGCATATATATATAGATTAGGCAAATCACCCAATAAAATATCTGACCAAGAATAACCAGTATTACCCAAAGGGGAACCAGGCAACCATTCGACAGTACCATGCATCCCAAAATGAACTATCGCATCAGCCTGAAACTCATTTTGTAACCACTTATAATAAGCAGCATATTGAGGATGTGGTGTCATATCCCGTTCAAACATCAACCGCATCGGGTCACCTTGAATACCCAAAGGTGGCTGTACACCAATCCAAATATTACCCAAACTCACACCACCAACATGAAACTCATCCCCATAAGTTTTAATACCACTACCCGTCAAAGACTGCCACTGCTTTTCAATGCGCGTAGTTTGTAAATAACCAAGCCATTTTTCTAGAGTTTTAATATTCACATTTCTTGTGGGATGGGCATCTTGCCCGTCCTCCAACCACTCATCAGCTTCTTTAACTTGCTTAATTAACTCTTCCCCATCTTCCGGAAAATCCCCAACTGTATAACCTTGTGCTTTCAAAGCTTCCAAAAACTTAACCAAACTACGAGGCACATTTAACAAAGCTGCCGTACCAGTGGCGCCATATCCGGGAGGAAAGCCATATAATATCACAGCTATTTTACGTTCCGATGCGGGTTTTTGTCTTAAACTAACCCAACTTTTAACCCGACCAATTAATCTATTGACACGTTCTGGTACTAAATATATATCTTCTCCTACTAAACCACCTAAAGGAACAGTATCAATGGCACCGTCTAATTCCGGCAATGCGTATAAAACCACACTTTGTAAACCACCAATACCCTGACGTGTCCAAGAGTGAATGTCTTGAATTAACAAAGGCGCCGCAACAAAGTACGGAATATTTTTGCTGCTAAGAATTCTTTTTGCTACTTCAATTTGTCTACCTGCCTCCATCGAACCAGCAGGCCCACCCACAAGCGGAAAACCTATAGTAGAAACTATTGCATCCACCTTTACAGCTTCTTTGGAAAGTGAGGGTGTTTCTGTATTACCCAACGCACGCTGAGTCGTTTCATGCTCGCTTGTCATCCAGTCACGCACAGCAACATGTCCCTCGACACCATTTATAAATATAGGTAACGGTGTTAAGCCGGCATTTTCAAATTTTCGGATGAGTTGAGGTATATAAGGTTGTTTGGTAATCACGTGTTTACGATACAACAAAATTCCAACAACTGTAGAGACGCGATTAATCGCGTCTCTACGTGATTGGTACCATTGTAGATATTCGCGTGGAGATTCAAAATATCCTTGGTAGTCGGGATGTAATAATCCGATGTTAGGGGTTTCGACAGGTGGGGGTATTTCTCCGACTTTAAGATTTAGATATTTTTCGCCAAGTGCCCAAAACAATGATGCGACATTATCGGCGCCACCTGCGTTCCAATATCCATATATAATCAGCCAGTTACGAAGGTCTTGGACTTTTTGAACAGGAATATATTTAAGCAGTTTGGGACCAATCTTTAAAAAGCTGATATAACCTGCGAGTTTATCCTCCTCGCGTCCATTACTGAATTTATCAAGTATAAATTGTACAGGCTTAGGCATTCCCTTGGGCTTATCACCTATAGAAAAGGCGCCTATTTTAGTTAACGCCATTAATTCCAAAGCGGACTCAAACACAAGCCTAATGGGAATTCGTGCGATTCTCTCACGTAACCAAATCACTTGGTCATAATCAAATAATAAACTGCCAAAAAACACATCGGCGTTCTTGAGTGCTGCTTCCACCTCAACTCGCTTACTACTTATATCCCTGTCGCTATATACACACACATCTAATTCAGGACAACGTAAAACAGCCATTTCAGCCGCCTTACGATATAAGTCAGCGTTGAACGATTCAAACCCAGCAATCAAAACTATGCGTTTCATGCCCAAAAGTAAAGATAAATAAACAAATATTTACTTTCATTCTAAACCTATTCTTCAGACAAATATTTTAGTCTGTCAATCAGGAGCATTCCTAAGCAAATCAAGTTGTGTTAATATAGTTAAATTGAGGACATAGTTTATGTTCCTGGCCTTCAATTCACACTTAGCGCTTGCATAGAACTGTTGCACTTATTATAAATGTAATGAGTTTAACTCATAAATTTTATACATGAATTTTGAGTGGGACGAGCAGAAAAACGAGCTTAACATAAGTAAGCACGGTTTTGATTTTGCCGATGCTTATCGAGTTTTTCAGTTGCCGATAGCGGTTGAGCTTGATGAACGTAACGATTATGGCGAGGATCGATGGATAGGAATTGGATTGCTGGATGGACGCATTGTAGTCATTGTATACACCGAACCTGATGATAAAACAATTCGCATTATCTCTTTGAGAAAAGCACTCACTCATGAAAGGAAACGTTATGAACAATACCTCAAGAACCGACTGGTCTAGAATTGATGCAATGACTGACGATGATATTGACACATCAGATATTCCACCTCTTACAGATGAGTTTTTCTCAAAAGCAAAGTTAAAAAAGCCTTCATCATCATTGGCAACAGTTGCCATTCGTATTGATTTTGAAACTTTAGCATGGTTCCAATCAAAAGGTGAGGAAGCAGAACAACATATGGCTGCTGCATTAGCAATTTATGCGGAAGCGCAAAAAAATGCTGCGAATGCACGTCAATCAGCTTGACTATCATTTTTAATCTGCCCTTTAGAAAAGGCGCCGCTATTGTACACAAACAAAGAAGCGTGAGAACAAAAATCCCACGCTAATTAGTTTAGTAGTCCGTGTCAAAAGTTTTGGTGTGTTCTTTCTTCTTATTTCTTCCTTAGCGCACTTTGCGTACTTTGCGGTTAGTTTTTTCTACACCCTAAAATTAATAACATAAACGATTAGTTAAACATTTTGTGGAGTTGATTCTTTTTGAGATGCAACTTCTTCTTTACGTAATTTAAGTGCATCAGCTTTCATTTTCTTACTCGCTTTAAAAAACTTGGGTGGTTCTTCTAATGGCATTTGAGCAAGTGACTCAAAACCAAACGCATTCTTTTGAGGAAGAAACTTTGCTATTACAGAAACAAAGTATGGTCTTTTCTGTTCTTCTTTCGGTATTTTGGGATTAAATCTAAATGGTGGTACGAGCGAATCTCTCCAAAATAAAGGTATGTGACTAGCTTTCATGTACCTAACACGTTTGGTAATATCTGATTTTTTTACATATTCTAATCTATCTTCTGTAAAGTTTTTGAAGACAGAAATACAAGGAACCTGACACACAGGGATAAATTGCCATATTCCACTTAATTTAAATTCAAAGTCTTTCAACTCTCTACACATTCCTTCATTATTTCCTGCATCAAATGCTACAAGCTGAAATCCGATTTGATGCGCTTTGTCTCGTCCTGGAAAGTGAGTTATTTTTGGGTAGACTATTAATCGTTGACGATTACCTTGATTTGCGACACACTTTTTAAGTGCGTCAAAAGCCTTTAATCCTTTGTTGGTGGGAATGTAGAATAATGGATATTTATTACCACTAACTGTTATAGTAGCATATTTTTGCTCTTCGTCGAAGTCTACAATAGCAGGTATGATACCTACTGCCTTAAAAAATAGTTCAGAACTTGAGGTGTTAGAATCCTTTTCTATAGATTCTATAGTTGGTTTCGGCTTTTTGATTGGTAGCGCCTGTTTTTCTTGATTTTCTAGCATCTTTTTAATAAAGCTTCGTTTTATATATTATCCTGTACGTACTACAAAACGGCGCCAAAGTATTCAACGACGTTATGGGCACAAATAATTAAACAATACAGAAATATTGAATTTGTTTCAAGGGTGATATCACTTATTTGTTACATCAGTTCATAATCGTGTTGTTGAAGTTACGGCGGTGACATATAATAAAAATTATTAAAATTTTGTTAAATAAAGTTTTATATGCAACCACCTAACACTGAACCAAAGGCATGTATCTACAAAGCTGAGTGGAATGATTTAGTTATTGAGTATGGTCGTCTAGAAAAAGTGGGGCTATTTGATTTTGCAATGCCCAAGAATGCCATAAGTGTCGCGTTTACCCCTCATGAAAAGGTAACATGGTCGGTGGATGGAGGTAAGTCACAAACAACAACTTTACCTGCGGGAAGCGTATTTTTATACTCAGAACGTGAGTTTGTCTGGCATCAGCGACACAAAGAAAGCGAGTATGTAAATTTACTTTTAGAACCTACCTTACTCCGGCGCCTAGCCAGCGAAAGCGGACTTTCGACTAATATTGAGTTAGAGCATAAAGTTATTTTTCCAGATGCAACAATTTTACACGTCGCACAGTTATTAAAATCAGAGGCAATAAACGGCGGTTTGGCAGGAAACTTGTATGTAGAGTCTCTACGTAACTTGCTCTCACTGCATTTGCTTAGAAACTATACAGGTATAATTAAAACCCCCAAACAAGAAGCTGGTGTTATTGGTGCCCTTAAATTAAAGCAAATAAAAGATTATATCGAAGATAACCTGGCATCCGAATTATCTATCGAAACCATTGCTTCTTTAGTACCAATGAGTCAGTTCCATTTTGCCCGCGCTTTTAAATCTTTAACTGGAGAACCTCCTCATCACTATATTTTACAGCGAAGAATTGAGAGAGCGAAAGTACTATTAAAAGTTACGCAATATTCAGCAGCTGAAATTGCGTATCAAGTTGGATTTTCTAATCCCAGCCATTTTACTTCCCAATTTCGCAAAATTGTTGGCGCCACTCCCAAATATTTTCGCGAAGGCGCCTAGAAACCGGATTTTTTTGTTGATAAAATCCGGTTTCTCAAATGTGCGGTTAGTTGCTTGATGCAATAGCAGGTTCCCTGGACGCTTCTCTATCGGTTGTAGTAAATTCCAAGGGAAGTGCAGAACGTAAGACAGCATCCAACAAACCAGGAAATAACACCTCTAAATCATTACGTCGTAAAGTGTTAATGTGCTGCGTTCCCTCTTTGCGTGTCAACACCACACCAGATTCACGAAGAATCTTAAAATGATTTGACATAGTAGACTTTGCAATTGCAAAATCAAAGCCAGCGCAGCACTGTTCTCCAGTCACCGCTAGCTGTCTAACAATCTCTAACCGTACAGGGTCGCCTAAAGCATATAGGACTCCTGCTAAGGTCATATCTTTTTGGTCTGGGTGATATAGAAATCTCATACTTGCATTATTTGACAAAAAGGACTATATTTTATTTATTCGATAAAACCGAACTAACGAAATAATATTTGGGAGGCGAGTATGTCATCCGTTACAAATGTGACAGAAGCCACATTTAAGCAAGAAGTCTTAGAAAGCTCAATGCCAGTGCTAGTTGATTTTTGGGCACCCTGGTGCGGCCCGTGTCGGATGGTGACTCCCGTGGTAGATGAAGTTGCTGCCGAGTACTCTGGACAGGTAAAAGTAGTGAAGTTAAATACTGACCAAAATCCCACGGTCGCCAGCCACTACGGGATTCGCAGTATTCCAACACTAATGGTCTTCAAGGGGGGTCGGCAAGTAGATACGGTCGTAGGCGCAGTGCCAAAAGCAACCTTGACTAAAACTTTATCACAGTATTTGTAACAAAGTGAAGAGTTAGGAGTTATGAGTGCTGAGTTATGAGTGCTGAGTAATCACTTTCAACTATACTCAGTACTCACTACTTCTAACGATACTCAGCACTCAGCACTTTCTACTCAGCACTATTAGGGGGGATTATGCCAAACTTATTTGACCCGTATAAACTTAAAATTATTACTTTACGTAACCGCATTGGTGTATCGCCAATGTGCCAATATAGTTCAGATGATGGACTAGTTACCGACTGGCACTTAGTACATCTCGGCACCCGTGCTGTAGGTGGCGCCGGATTAATTATTGCGGAAGCAACAGCAGTTGAACCGCGTGGACGCATCACACATTTTGATGCATGTATTTGGTCGGATGAACATGTATAACCACTTTACCGCATCAACGAATTTATAAAATTATGAACATCTCTGGAAAGTTGCAAAAGAAGAGTATTTGCGTATAAACAAATAGATATTCTTATAAATTTTTTTGAGAGACTAAATTAATTCCTTCTCATGTCTTATTACGAGTTTGACCGTAACCAAACTTGAATTCCCTCAATTAAAACAGGCGCCTTGTTAAGATTGTGTTTTGCAGTGAGTCGCTGCGAGTAATATTCAGCGAGAGAAAAGCAGCACTAACTTGGCTATTCCATAAGCTATTACCATTGCAAATAATATCCAAGATATAAACAGAGAGCCAATTTGCAACATCCAAAAGCTGATTAAAATTAATCCCAATACATCAGCAAATAAAACTGGTAAACGTTCAGAAACTTTCCAAGCTCGCACTTTCAAGCTTGGTGCTGCATCTAACAAAGATACAGGCGCCGACAAAGTAACAGCAGGTGTACTATAAAAATTATAATTATCAGTTTGATTGATATACTCTATTTTCACATTAGCAAGCAAATTAAACCAAATTTGGCTGAGTAAAATTAAAATAGACCCCCACCCCAAAGAAATTATCGAAGTATAAAAACCTAAAAGCTCAACAGCAATAGTAATAATAGTTACTTTATAAAAAGTATTTAAGCGCCCATCTTGAACATAAGCTTTCGCATCTTCTATTTGCCGTAAATCCTTTACAGCCATTCGAGCTTGTTCAATGCAAAATATAAACGTTCCTAATGCTACCAATTGATTAGTTAACTCTATACCCCAAATAACTTGGGTTAATAAGCCGACGCAAGCCGGAAAAAACAGCAGAAAAATGACTTTATCAATTGGTAACATGTAACACGTGTCATAGATGGATAAAATTATGACGGTAGCTCAGTACTTTGATGTTCCTGATTTGGTATAACTATATTTAATTATAAGTTATCAAGGCAGATTGAATAAACATTTTAGCCACTCCACAAAAGAAGTTGCAGGCGCCGAATCATGACTTAATACTCTTGCTGTAATTGCTTGCCCCATTGGCATACCAGGTTTTTCTTGCCAAGCGAGCCAAGTATGTATTAATGCTTTCGGTCGATGAATTAATGTGTATGGATTGAGACTAGCTTGTTCAATTTCTTGTAGGACGAGTTCAGCTTTTGTCAGCAGTTTGTCATCGTTAGGGATACAACACTTAACAAAATCTTCTAACATGCCAGGAAGCTGATTATCTGCCATTACCCAAACCCCAACTTTAGGTAATTCTGGTTCAGCATAAACCCATCCTGACTGTGGTAAACTTTCAGGAATATTTTGATAACCGCTTGCTTTTAATCTACTTTTCACAGCTTGCCAACGTGCTGCTAAATCTTGGTCAGCATCTATTACAATTCCTAATATTTCCAAATTTTTCTCTCTTAGCTTCAATGGTAATCCATCTAATAGTGCCTCAATTCCTTCTGTCTCATCTGTATTTGCTACTTCTACAGAAAATGTTTCTGGAAGCTGATACATGTAACATAAAGCCCAAATAACATGTCTGTCGTTTTTTCCTTCAACAAGTAATTGTGATGATTGAATTTTCTTCGGCATTAACGCACCTCGATGTTTTGCTGCACAGCAATCTTTAACTCTTCGGCTAAATACTCTACCGCGCGGATTTTGCCATATTTAGCATCTAGCCGAAATAGTTTACCAATTGTACTATTAGATACGTCTTCTAATGCTTCTTCAAATGCACGAACACAATCCCAGCTATGCGTTGTTGCAAAAACTTGTATGTTGAGTCGCTGTGCTGTTTCTAAAATTAGGCGCCACATATCAGTTTGGAATTCGTAATAAAGACCAGTGTCGATTTCATCAATTAATAAATAACCATTTTCAACGTTTACCGCAGACAATGCTAAAGTCAGAAGGCGCCTCATTCCATCTCCCATACTACCCAAAGGTACAGGTGTATGTTGTCCACGCATTTTTATAATTACGCTACTATTTGAACGACTACTTGTAAAACTAATACGTTCTACATCTGGTTCAATGATTTGTAATGCTTTTATCACTTCGTCTTCTTGAGGTGTTAAATTTATAGCGTCCCAAAGTAAACTTAAGTCATTAAAGTTAGTATTTTCTGTAGTTAAAAATTTGCAAGTTTCCGGAGTAAAACCTAATAGTACTTTTGCAAATTTTGTTTTAGCAAGTCTTGCTTCTAATGTTCCATCTTCAGATACTGGTATTTTAACTTCTTTATGTGAATTATAAGCAAAGTTAAGTGTCAATACAGTGATTCATTTTCATAAATATCTTGAGAATATTCTTCTTGATTATCAGCTAATGATAGTTTGATTTGTAATTTGAGAGGATTTTTATGATGAGATTCTATTTTAATATTTTGGTCAAAGCTAAGTTGATGATTATTGAATAAATGTTTAATCTGATATCCGCGAGATGTAGTAGAATGTTTAGATAGAGCAAATTCTCCTCGATTATCTAATAAATCAATCACCGACTGAGGGTTATTTTGATTGACTAGTAAATAAATCGCTTCTAATAAACTTGTTTTGCCGCTATTATTACCGCCTACGATAAGATTAAGCTGTGCTAATCCATCAATATGAAAATCTTGTAGAGACGTGATTAATCACTGCGGGAAATCCTGCGGATTACACGTCTCTACTGATTTTATAATACAAAACCTATATAAAGACGGACATAACAAATAAATTATCCGTTACATCCGTTTTATCCGTTGCCACGTTACCACTATTCCTCGTTATTGCCCACACGACGAATATTGAGGATGTCACTCAGTTTTTTAATTTGAGTAAACACCTGTTCTAACTGTGCTGTATCACGTATCTCCATTCCCAAATCAATTAACGCTGGTTGATTAGTAGCTGTTTTTACTGAAGCGTGACGCACGTTGATGCATTGGTCAGTGAGTTTTGAAAGAATATCTTTCAGTACACCAACTCTATCTAATGCTTCAATTTGCACATTCACTGGGTATGTTAAAGAGCGTGCATTATGCTCCATATTGAAGTTCCATGTTACAGGAATCAAACGCTCACCTTCGATATGTTCGTGGTTACTACATCCGTGACGATGTATTGTTATTCCTCTACCCCGCGTTACTACTCCAATAATTTTTTCACCTGGTATTGGTGTACAACAACCTGCAAGGTGATACATTAACCCCTCAACCCCAAGTATTGGTGAGTCGCTAATGCGCGAAGATGGAGGCGCCTCACGTTTGGGTGATGATGATGGTAGTGGTAAGGGTATTACGTTTGTTTCTTGAGACCTTACTAACTCTCTCCAACGATTTAAAAGTAAGTTGAGCGTTACCTCCCCGTAACCTAATGCAGCAATCAAATCTTCTACGTTTTGATAATTACATCGTTCGGCAACTGCTTGCATTGGTTCCGACTTTAAAACGTTTTCAAATCCGTTCTTACCTATCTCTTTTTCCAACAACTCCCGTCCACGTGCTATATTTTCTTCTCGACGTGAACGTTTGTACCATTGTTTGATGCGGTTTTTGGCGGCAGATGTAGCAACGAAGTTTAACCAGTGTAAAGAGGGGTGACTGTTCTTTTGCGTTAAGATTTCAACGATATCGCCATTCTGTAGTCTTGTGGAAAGTGGTACCATTTTTCCGTTGACGCGGGCGCCTGAGCAATGATTGCCAACTTCAGAGTGAATACGATAAGCGAAATCGACGGTGGTCGAACCTGGATTTAAAGGGACTACATCACCTTTGGGTGTAAACACATAGACATCATCTTCAAAAAGATTGTCTTTAATGCTTTCTAAATATTCTTGAGCGTCTTTGAGGTCGTTCTGCCACTCTATTAACTGACGTAACCAAGTGAACTTATCATCGTTCGTACTCATGTGGGTAAAATTAGAACCACCGGTCTCTTTATACTTCCAGTGGGCTGCAATTCCGTATTCGGCAATACGGTGCATTTCTAATGTGCGAATTTGCACTTCTAAAGGGCGCCCCCAAGGACCAATCACTCCGGTATGTAATGATTGATAGCGGTTGGGTTTGGGCAAACCGATGTAATCTTTGAAGCGTCCGGGAATTGGACGAAAGGCATCATGCACAACTGCGAGCGCACGATAGCATTCTTCGTTACTATTTACAATAATTCTGAGTGCGGCTAAATCGTAAATCTCGTTAAATTCCTTATTCTGTCGCTGCATCTTTTGATAAATACTATAAAGATGCTTTGGTCTACCACTAACATCGGTACATTGAATACCAGCTTCCACCATTCGAGTCCGCAACGTATCGGAAACTTTCTTAAGACGGTCTTCGCGTGCGTCGCGTTTTTCGGCAACAAGGTTTTGAATTTGCCGGAAAGACTCTGGTTCTAAATATTTAAATGCTAAATCTTCTAATTCCCACTTAAAACGCCAAATTCCTAAACGGTTCGCTAGAGGAGCAAAGATATCGCGCGTTTCTTGGGCATTACGGCGCCGACTTTCTTCTGACATAACTTCCATTGTTCGCATGTTATGGAGGCGGTCAGCTAATTTTACAACAATAACACGAATATCTTGCGCCATCGACATAAACATACGTCGAAAGTTTTCTGCCTGACCTTCAGTTTTTGTTTTAAAATTTATCTTCGAGAGTTTGGTTACACCTTCAACTAAACGACGTACTTCGGCACCAAATCGCTCCTCGATTTCCTCAATTGTGACATCTGTATCCTCAACTACATCATGAAGAAATCCAGCTGCTATCATAGCAGGACTGCCTCCTAGGTCACGCAATAACCCAGCGACTGCAACCGGGTGGCATATATAAGGTTCTCCCGACTTACGAAGTTGCCCGTCGTGCAAATCGTAAGCAAATCGGAATGCCCGACAAATCAAGTCATTATCATCTGACCTTCGTTCCTCTTCCGCCTTGTCAGCAGTTCCTTTTTTTAAACAATCTTTAAGCCAATCCGGAAGGGTGATATCGACTGGGGTATTTAGTAGTAAGCCACTCATACAATTGGGTTTAGATAATGGGTGTGTAAGCGTCCTTTGCTTTTTGACTCCCGCTCTTGTAAAGGGGAATCTCTTGATACGGTTGGCGCCGCATCAAGTCTTTTGAATGCAAGCAGTCAATAAATGACTACATTCAATTGTTGGGAGCTACGCGCTCATGTAGTTTGAGCGCGTATATTAAGCAATGATAGGAAAATAATGGGGACAATAGCGAAATAAGCCCCAAAATAATTAATATTTGTGGCATCCAATTCAAGAGAGAATTAGTGTATGGAAAAATTACTTGACATTAATAGTATCTTAATTAGCATTAGATGTCTCTAACTAAGGATAAATATAATACACTCTTTACGGAACTGATGGAATTACGCTCAATGGTAGGCGCCAATCGGTTGAGTGTAGCTGAACTTCGCACCGAGCTTACCTCATTACAGCAATATTTCACCCAAGAAATTGTGCCTTTAGATAACGATAATGCCCAAGAAGTCAAGTTCCGTACTGAAACTAGTAAGCAATTACGGCTTTTGGAGATTGATATCAGTTTTTTGGGCAGCGCGCGTACCAAAGCAACTACTCAAACTCGACTCAATACTATATCAGAACGTCTTACAACTCTTATAAGTTATTGTGAGGCAGTGCTAGCAACGAATATAACCGATAACGAGTAGGTAACTATTACTGCTTTGCAACAGGCATCTTGACAGTACAATCATACTAAAATAATCGTATAGAATGTATTGGGTATTTATTGTCAAATCTTTAAAATAGATTTTAGCGAAAGGGCAAACCAAGGTGTAATTATGGCGAATGTTTATGATGTGGCAGCTTATATTTTAGAAAAAATGGGAACATTAACAGCAATGAAGCTTCAAAAGCTTGTTTATTATTCCCAGGCGTGGTCTCTAGTGTAGGATGAAGAACCTCTTTTTCATGAAAAGATTGAGGCATGGGCGAATGGACCTATAGTACCAGCCTTATACAATACGCATCAAAATGAATTTAAGGTTTCACACCTACCGAAAGGAGATGCTAGTAATCTTACCGAAACTCAACGTGAAACAATTGACAAAGTTATCAACTTTTATGGTGAGCATTCTTCTCAGTGGTTAAGTGATTTAACGCACAAAGAAGACCCCTGGATAAATGCTCGTCAGGGATTGGCGCTTGGAGAACGTGGTAACCAAGAAATTACTCATGCTGCGATGGCAGAATACTACGGCAGCCTATAACTGTCTTGAATTTATTTTGTATGAGCAAAAAGAAACAGCCGAAGACAAAAATAACGCCTTTTCCAACTAAGCAGCCAAAAATAGCTTCATCTCCAGATAGTTACAATAAAATGAACCCGTGTTGGCGTATTTCTAAAATAGAAATGGAAGGTGCTTACGGATGGCATAATTTAGATACCGAGACGCTTGTTTATATGAAGGATAAACTTGCTCACTTTGAAAGTATGACCTGGTCAGAAATTCTTGTGGATGCCAAAAAATTCAATCATTCGGTAAACGTAGAAGATTTATGTACAGAAGCTCAAACACGTTTACGTGAAATCAAGCAAGATGATGTAGACCAACTTGTGTCTTTGCGTTTTAGTGGTAAACAAAGAGTTTGGGGAATTCTTGACCAAGGCATAATGACTCTTTTCTGGTGGGATCCAGAGCATAACGTTTGCCCATCTTACCTAAAAAACACGTAGTACTTACATTATTGTTGTAGTTGGTTATTATCTTAAAGCAACATTTACTCATTACTATCAAATTTTGTGCAATTTGGGAACATTTACCTTGGTGTTCTATCTGAAATCTGATACAGTGTGTGGAAACTAATCGGGGGTTAGTACTAAATTCCCGATACGGCGCCTGCAAACTAATACTATAAATATCTATAAATTAAGCTATGAGCGACTTATTTAGCGTCGAAAATCTACGTGTAGCATACCCACAGCGTGCGGATGAAGATGTACATTGGGCAGTAGACGATGTGTCATTTACGCTACAACCTGGTGAGCGTATGGGGTTAGTTGGTGAATCTGGATGTGGGAAGTCAACGCTTGGACGTGCAGTAATGCGGTTGCTCCCTAATGGTTCGCGCACTGAAGGAAAAATTATATATAAAGGACAATCTGTATTAGATTTAACACCTCCCCAAATGCGACAGTTTCGGGGTGAGGTAGTCGCGTTAGTGTTTCAAGACCCAATGACACGTCTTGACCCGTTAATGACTATTGGTAATCACTGTTTGGAAACTCTCAAAGCACACGCACCTGGGTTGTCAAATAAAGAAGCTAAAGACAGAGCAATTGCAACTCTAGAAAAAGTTAAAATTCCTGCAACACGTTGGAACCAATATCCCCATGAATTTAGCGGTGGAATGCGACAACGGGTAGCAATAGCGTTAGCATTACTATTAAATCCTAAGTTAATCGTTGCCGATGAGCCAACAACTAGTTTAGATGTCACCGTTTCCGCACAAATTTTACAAGAACTTACCCGGTTATGTAGCGAAGAGAATATGGCACTGTTGCTTATTTCTCACGATTTAGCAATGGTGGCAGAGTATTGTACTCGCATTGGTGTAATGTACTTTGGCAAAATGGTCGAAACAGGAAAAACTAACGATGTTTTCCGCAACCCCCAGCATCAATATACACAGTCGCTATTGAAAGCAGCTTTACATATTCAATCTATAGATGAAGTCACGAGCGACCAAATACCATCTAAAGAGACACAACTTATAAAATCTCAGGCGCCTTTACTCAAAGTCACCGAACTCCAACAGCATTATACAATTGAACCTAACTTTATCGAGCGTATATTTAAAGGTCAAGGTCAAACAATTAAAGCCGTAGATGGTATAAATTTAGAACTATATCCTGGGGAAATTCTTGGATTGGTAGGTGAATCAGGATGTGGAAAAAGTACATTATCACGCACAATACTACAATTAATTCGTCCTACCGCTGGTAAAGTTGAATTCCTAGGTACAGAGCTTACAACATTATCGCGTCAAGATATGCGAAAAGAAAGGCGCCAAATGCAAATGGTGTTTCAAGACCCCCACGCTTGCTTAAACCCAGCAATGACAGTAGGACAAAGTATTGCCGACCCACTATTAATTCATGGTATTGCTACACCCGAAGAAGCTAAAAAGCAAGTTATAGCTATGTTAGAACGGGTTGGTTTAAAGCCTGCCGAAATGTATTATGAACGCAGCCCATCTGACCTTTCTGGAGGACAACAGCAGCGGGTAGCTATTGCGCGCGCATTAATTACTCGTCCTAAACTAGTAATATGTGATGAACCAGTTAGTATGTTAGATGCCAGCGTGCAATCACAGGTTTTAGATTTAATGCTGGAATTGAAGGAAGAATTTGAGCTAACGTATTTATTTATTACCCATGACTTATGGTTAGCGCGCTTTTTATGTGACCGCATCGCTGTAATGCACGGTGGTAAAATTGTTGAACTTGGCGCCAAAGAAGAAATTTTTGCTAACCCTCAACATCCATATACCCAAACTTTACTTGCTGCGGCGCCTCTTTTAGCTAGAACATGAAGTAGCTAGCAACGGATAAGAGCGGATGTAACGGATAAGCTATTTGTTACATCTGTTCGTCTTCGTCTTCGTTTTTATATTTGTCTTCATCTTCATATTCGTCAATTATTATTTCATATTCATAAATATCATCCTCCTATTCCCGAACAATTGGCAAAGGTGATTGATTTAGCATTGCAAGAAAAGCCGGAAATTCGTTTTAAGACTGCGGCTGAGTTTCAAAAAGCTTTGTTGAAAGTGTTTTCATAAATTTAACACCTGTGTCAATACTGCTTAGAGGTAGAATCTAGGTTTTATACTTATACCTAGATGCTTCACTGCGTTCAGCATGACATTATTGGCTACTTTTCAAACAACCTCTTAGTGACGCATTAATATCTGGCACACAATATCTTTTAGTAATTTAGCTTTTCATAGTAATTTGCTACTAAGTTACTTCAAACAGGTGTGTTATGCCGCAAAAAAAGATGTTTTCGTCAATTTGTATAATCTCTATTATAATAGTACAAAAGTTTCAAATCAACTGGGCGGCGCCATGACTACATATATCGCAACATCCCAACCAGAGCAAGAAGCAAAGCAAGTATTTTATCCCAGCGGTGATGGAGAACCAGTGGCAGAAACATACGACCATTTGTTTGCCATATTGACGACTTTGGAAGTTTTGAGACTTTATCTTCAGGGTCGTCGGGCAACAGTTTTAGCAAACCAGTTTTTATATTACGCTGAAAACTTTCCGAAATTAAGAGTGGCGCCCGATGTTATGGTTATTTACAACGTGGAACCAGGCGGACGAGATAACTATAACATTTGGGAAGAGAAGCAAGTACCAAAAGTCGTGTTTGAAATGACTTCACCAGGTACGCAAAAAGAAGACCAAGAAGGTAAAAAAGACCTGTATGAAAAACTTGAGATACAGGAATATTGGTTATTTGACCCAAAAGCCGAATGGATAGAGGAGCAATTAATTGGTTATAAGTTAGGTGATAATGGCTATGAGCGAATAACAAACAACTGTAGCGAAGTATTGCAACTGCGCCTAGAAGTCGAAGGCAAACTAATTGGCTTTTATCGTTTGGATAATGGCGAAAAACTTCTAGTATCCGATGAGTTAGTCGAAGCACTGCGAGTTGAAACTCTGCGTCGGATGGAAGCAGAAGCACTAGTTGAACAAGAACGTCAACGTGCGGAACAAGAAAGTCAACGCGCTAAAGAACTGGAAGCATTGTTAGCTCGTTATCAAGAACAATTTGGTGACTTGCCTAAACCAGATTAAACTTGTAGGGTGGGCAATGCCCACCATACATATGTAGGTTACATCTTACTTAAACTTCCGGCTGCAAATCTGTACTATAAAGCTTTTTCCCGTCTAAATTATACAACTCAACAGTCATTACTTTACTATCGGCGCCAATTTTGACTGTTCCAAAAAATTGTAAACCTTCGGAAGGCGCCTGATTTTGTTTTATCCCCGCAGAAACGCTTTGATATTTGACTTCGGGACCAAAGGTGTTATCTAATTTATTTGGGCCAAATGTTCCTGAGTTAAGAGGGCCTGCTACAAATTCCCAAAAAGGTTTAAAGTTTTGGAATTGCGCTTTATTCGGGTCATAATAATGTGCTGCTGCATAATGTACATCTGCTGTTAACCAGACAACGTTCTTTATATTGCGTTGCTTAATAAATCTTAGTAAATCAGCAACTTCTAACTCCCGACCTAAAGCGGCGCCATCGCCATTGGCAAAGTTCTCAAAATTAACTTTACCATCGGGTACAATTAAACCAATCGGCATATCACTAGCAATTACTTTCCAGGTGGCTTTGGAATTTAATAGCTTTTGCTTTAACCATTGTAGTTGAGGTGTTGCTAAAAATGCTGTGTCTTTGCTTGCTATCGGTTGACGGTTCTCTGAATTGGCGCCTCGATAACTGCGTTCATCGAGCATTAAAATATCTAGTAACGAACCATAATTAAATGCACGATATATTCTTTCTGGGTCATTGGCATCAAACCGTATGGGAGTATATTCGAGAAAAGCTTGTTTTGCCCGCTTTGTCAGTAGCGACATATCTTTGACTTGATAGCGTTTGTCGTCAAAAATTTGTCCAGGATACCAATTATTCCGAACTTCATGGTCATCCCACTGTATTAACTGGGGAACTTCTGCGTTGAAGCGACAAACGTTTTCATCAAGTAAGTTATATATATAGTTACCGCGAAATTCTTTGAGTGTTTCCGCAACTTTCGATTTTTCTGGTGTCGTGATATTTTTCCACACTTTGCCGTTATCAAGTTTAACTTCTGCTTCTATCGGCACATCAGCATAAATTGTATCACCCGAATGAATAAAGAAATCAGGTTTTAATTTTCTAATGGCTTCATATATTTTCATACCACCGAAGTCAGGATTTATACCCCAACCTTGACCAGCAGTATCTCCCGACCATGCAAACAAGATATCTTTATTAGTTTTATTATCAGCCGCTGTGCGAAAAGTTCCTATCTCTGGTTTGCTAAATATATTTTTATCTGTCACATCTTGGAAAAGCACGCGGTAAAATATTTGTTGACCTTTGGGAAGATTTAATAAATTTAATCGTGCTGTAAAATCTGTTTTATCAGTAGCAATTGTGCCAATTATTTTGCGGATATTACGGAATAATTCGTTTGTTGAGTACTCAACAATCATCTGGGCAGGCTTATTAGTTTTACTCCAAATTACGGCATTGTTATTATTTATATCTCCACTCATTACACCATACGGTATTTGTGGGCGCCTTTTAGAGGAAATAACAATACCAGGAGCTTGACCAAAAGCTTTATTATTAAAAGCGTTCTCAGTAATAATGGTGCCAGTCGTAGCGAGAGACATTTTGATAAAGTGACGGCGTGATAACTGCTGTGACATATAGTGATATAACTTTTATCAAGATTGAATGAAATACAATTGTGAATCAATAAGTTTAAGAATAGATTTAGGCGCCTCGTAGCATAGTATATAAATATCGATTAAATTGGATGGATACCTCCAGGAATCGTTTAAATCATGGCTGTACTGCTTCCTCCTGAACCTCGTGTCCTCATACTGTTTAATCCTTTTGCAGGTCAAGCATATAATCTTAAACAAACCTTGGAAAACGCT
Organism: Dulcicalothrix desertica PCC 7102; assembly: GCF_003991905.1. Classification (GTDB taxonomy): domain Bacteria; phylum Cyanobacteriota; class Cyanobacteriia; order Cyanobacteriales; family Nostocaceae; genus Dulcicalothrix; species Dulcicalothrix desertica. The sequence continues at coordinate 284,632 of NZ_RSCL01000009.1, forward strand.
GCTAATATATGGCGAAGCAAAGGATGGGATGTCGAAGTACGTCCAACTAAGGCGCCTGGTGATGCAATATTACAAGCACGGCTAGCCGCAGAACAAGGGTATGATATTGTAGTAGCCGCTGGTGGTGATGGTACAGTCAACGAAGTTGTAAACGGATTGGTAGGGACACGAACGGCTTTAGCTGTACTACCAATTGGCACAGTTAATATTTGGGCCCGTGAATTAGGTTTACCAATGGACTTGCATCGTGTTGCTAATGCTTTTTTAACAGCACAATTAGAACTGATAGATGTCGGTAAAGCAGGAGAAAGATTTTTTTTGTTAATGGCAGGTATTGGGTTTGACGGTGCAGTCACAGCACAAATTAACCCCGGAGAAAAGAAGCGATTGGGTATATTTGCTTATGTCAAACAAACATTACAGCTTGCATGGAATTATCAAGGAGTACGTTCATTCATCCGTATTGATGGTAAACGAGTACGTGGACGTATACTATTAATCATAATAGGCAACAGTCAACTTTATGGTGGAATTGTCAAATTAACTGCCCATGCAATTGTTAATGATGGTTTTTTAGATGTTTGTATAATTAAAGGACATAGTATGTTAGTGGCGCCGTTGCGTCTATTATCGGTATTTACACGTCGTTATAATCGTGACCCAAAAGTAGTATATTACCGCGCACAGCAAATTGAAATCAAAGGCAAGAAATTATTACCTGTACAAGTAGACGGAGATTATTTAGGAAAAACACCAATGAACTTTCAAGTAGTACCCGAAAGTTTATGGGTGTTAGTTCCTAAAACTGTTGATAAATCACTATGGAAGAATGAATGAAATAACTACTTCTTAACTGGGGTTGGGGGTGATGTGTTGGTGCCAATTTGTTGCGCGGGTACAGTTTCTCCACACAAACGTGCTAAATTTAGCTTGGTGCGGTCTTTTGTTATCATATAGCAATTAGGAATTTCTCTTGTTGTTACTCTTGGATAACCATATTTTGCACGGGGTTTGGAACGGGCAAACGCTGGACTATTAAAGGTAATTAATACAACAAGGCAAACAAAAGCTTTTGTAAAATGAAGCATTTTAAATTCAGTAGTAATATTTTCCTCTATTTTAATATTGATAATGATTCACACGCAATTTTATATCAGGAAATATTTGATATCTTTACTTAATTGCTATAATACTTTATATTTTATTTTTATTAACTGTAGAATATATATTGCTGAAGGCGCCAAGCTGATATAATTAAAACGTCCGCTTGCTAAACGGAATTTTTATGTCTAAACCTAAAATACTTCAAGAAGGGCAAACTTATACATTCCGTTCCTACTTCGAGTTACCTTATGAAACCGAAGATATTCTTGCGGAATTGGGTTATAGCTTTTCACGTGTACGTCTAACGTTACCTTCCTCCCAACGTATCCCAGAGCGTTTGCCTTCTTTACTTGAGCAAATAGAAGAGTTATTACCTTTGGTAACATTATCCAGCGAAACGGCACGACGCGAAACATTAGTGGCACCTGTATTATTTGAGTTAGCGCGTTTTTGTAAGTGCCAACTGCGTTTAGAATATCCACTACAAGTTAGTTCTCAACTGCGCGGTAATTTGGATTATCTGGTGCGTAAAATAAATAGTATTGAAGAAGCAAAGAAAAACTTTCTTGTAGTAGAAGCAAAAAATGATGACTTATCAAGAGGATTTACACAATTATCAGCAGAATTAATTGCATTATCAATCTTTGAAGACTTGGATATTCTATACGGTGCGGTTACAGTCGGTGATGCATGGAGTTTTGGTAAATTAGAAGCACAGCAAAAGCACATTACCCAAGATATCGCATTGTACCGTGTACCTGACGACTTAAATATATTGATGCAAATTTTAATCGGAATTATTGAGTAGGTGTATGAGTACTCACGCACCGACTCTTAATCAAACTATCAACTACGAGTGAAAAGGACAACCAGATTCCAACTTGTCACCAGAACTAGATTTTTGCCCAGATGTTAATTTTTCTAGAAATGCGTTTGTATCAAAATAATGTTCCACAGATTCTATTTTTAAATCATCCGAAACGCGCGCAACACTCATCCCAACAACTTCAATAGTTTCTCCAGTTGGTTCAAAATCTTTATAACGTCCTGTAAAAGTTCCCCAATGGCGCCATTTAAAGCTTACATTAGGTGGGCCAGAAAATACTTCAACTAGGGAGCAAACGAACCCCGCAGGAAAAGCGTTATGGAATAAATGCGCGCTAGACTCAAAATCTTCAACCTTGGGATTGTAGTGTTCTGTCTCTGTAATAAAAAGATTATAAGTTCCTTGGTCAACAATATCTGAAGCAGTATAAGCTTGTAAACTTATTTTATACATTACATACTCGCTTAATATTAAGATTACGGCGCCAAATGTCACTTTCCCTCATCCGTTACATCCGTTATATCCGTTGCCAGGGATTTGTGTGGGAATTGTCGCACTAACAATCTAGGAGGATTTCCAGAATCTTCTGGTTTTAATATAGATGCTATCGGCGCCAATAATCCATTAAATAAGTCATCTACAAGTCGTTTATAAATTATACTGGATGCGAATAATTCCAATTCGCAACGAGTTTGATGATGATTCGCAAAAATATACAGTTTATCTAATAGTTTATAAAATGGTGGCGCCTGTTTTGCTATTATCTCTGACCACAATGGTGGTGTTTCTGTTGGTAATTTTTCGTCGTTCATGTTTAAACCAAGAGTTACTATCAAATCAATACTATTAAATCCAAAGTTGATATATTTCTCTCCTAACATGCCAACAAAATGACCACTACTACTATCGAATTTGATTATTAAACATGTTCTGTTATCATTCAATAAACACCAACTACCAATATAATCTGTTGGTTGTACACTATTCGAGTTTAGGGTTAAAATTTCTTCTGCTTCATTATTATAAGATTTAAGCAGATTCGTTAGTTGAATGCGCTCTTCATGTGTCAAATATTTAATCGCGCTTTGCCACAGATGTAGGTCTTGGTTAATTAGTGTTTTTAATTTTGCGACGTTACACTCTTTTATTGCCGCAATTACATCTGATGCTAGTTGTAGCATCTTCATTTGTATCCCAGAAACGCGCGCACGGTTGGCTGTAAAGGTATTTACATAATCCCATTGTTTTAATGCAACAGCCGCATATGTCAACATGACGTTCGCATTTACTACGTCATTTTCACTCGCGCTCACTACTCGCATACGATATGATTCAAATACTTCTTCCCATGTTGCATCGGCGCCACACCCAAAGTATTTACACCAATTACTATTATTATTAAAATTTACAGCTTTATTCCCAAACTCCGCTTCCATCCAATATTGATACCACCATTCATCACCGAACGGTCGTACCCTTTTGAGATAATCATACCAAACTTGCATTTTTGCAGGTGATTTATCGCCATCGAACACCGCACCTAAGAACCATTCAACAGGCGCCACTTTTCGGTAATGTTCAAAGAATATTCGTACTACTAAGCTGGGGTCACTACCTTTATTGATGATATTATGTAGTTTCCTGCGTAAGTAAGCGACTTGGTGCCTTTCAGAGAGAGTTAAAAGCTCACCGTATTGGCTAAAATCAGGTTTACGACTTCTCGATTTAATTTCAGCGGCAAGGTTACTACACTTACTATATATATAGCCGCATTCACAAACTCGCGCGTAGCGATTAATTAAAGCGTTACACTGTGGGCACGATTTTAATTTTGGCTCAAATGTTTGTGGTTCTTTTTCAATTGGACATAATGAGATTGGATGATGCTCAGTCACAAATCCTAGTCTTGAAAAATTATCACAAAAGTCAAGCAAATAAGCGTAGGTTTTACCCGCATATTTTCGTGTTGGGCGCCCGCTCATCTGGTAAAGTTTGGATAAGCTGGCTGTAGGGTAAGCAAGTACTGCGGCGTTACATATAGGCGCATCGAACCCTTCGGTAAATACTGAAACACCTACTAGTGCTTTAATAATACCCGCATTATATTGTTCGTACAGGTCATCGCGTTCTTTAGTTGATGTAGTTCCAACAATTAAACCTGTACGTAAACCAGCATTATTAAGTTGTGTATACACATCTGTTGCTTGTTTGACTGTGCCACAAAAGACTACTGAATTTAAGTGCCCGTAATGCCGTTTGTATTCAAGCACGACTTTTTCGTTAAATGTGGCATCACACACCAATTCTAATGACTCGGCGGTATAATCATCGGTACCCATCGTCAACTTTGAGTAGTCAATTAAACCACCCCAGCCAAAATGGCGTACTGGTGTAACTTCACCCAACGCTGCTAGTTCGTCGAGGTATGGGCCAACTACTAAAGAATCATAAAATTGACAAAAACCTTGCTGTTGTTTTGTACGCCAGGGTGAACCCGTTAATCCTAAAAATTTACATTTACTTAGAGCAAATACACCACCGCTGTAGTGCAGCATAATATTATATGTAGTGCCCCAGTAACTTGTGGTGTGTGCCTCATCGAAAATTACTAAGTCTATATCGGGTGGTAAGTCACGGTTACTAAGGGTTTGTAGCATTGCCACTTGTACAGGCGCCTTATAATTGACAGGGTTGGCGCCGTGGATAACACTTGAGGCAATGCCATAAAATCGTTGTAGCTTATCTACTGTTTGCCCAACTAACTTGGTACGGTGACAGCAAAACAAGATACGTTTACCGTTTTGTACCCAACGCGCGATTAAATCTGCTGCTACCACAGTCTTTCCACCACCTGTAGGCAAAAACAATAAGCATGATTTTTTACCTGAGTGGTAGTGATTTTCAATTTTTTCTAACAACTCTTGTTGTATGCTAGATAATTGGATGGCGCTTGCAGTAAATAACATATGCACGATAATAACAATGACTTAAGCAACCGGAATAATAAATTTTACCTCAATTTTACGCAAATAGGTAAAATTATTTTAGTTGATAATGAAAAATATTTTAAGTGCGAATCGGATGGATTGGTTTTCCCGATTAAAATCAAAGGTAATTATCGTTCACAAGACACTGATGTTATAGATAAATTAGGATACTTTTCGATAATTCCAATTTGTGATAGTGGTGGAAAAATTATTTATTATCACATTATTGAGTTGAATCAAAAAGCTAAATCAGAAGTATTTATTATTCAAGCTAGGGTCAAGCAAACAATCCGCACTGGTGCTGTAGAGCTTTTACTTAATGCCCAAGGTAGTACAAATATCACAATTCCTGTGCAAACAAATAATAAATTTAAAATGACTAATAATCTAATATACCTTTGTCAAGGGTATAGAGAAAATGATAAAATTTATATTTCTAATTATGCTCTTATTCCTGAAGTAGAAGAAACAACCGTAGTTGAACAATCAAATACAAAGGTCAATAAATATGCCGAAATTGTCGCATCGAACCAAGATGGTATCTTAATATACATTCCTGCAAGTGAAATTGAAACAACTCAATGGCGCCCGACTGCTGACAAAAAGTATAAGCTAGTGGCACTGCCAGATGGCATCAAAATAACTAATATGTAACTTGGTAAACTTTTTATAACAATTGTTGAATATATTTGCTAAATATGATATCTCAAGAATACTAAGAATTACAACAATTCTGTCTAGGATTTAAATGGCAACAAGCAAAAAGTTAACGACAGAACCAGAAGAACCAAAATTAACAGATATTGAAAATCGTCTATCGCAATTACTGACTAAAAATCGGGCAGATTGGACAGAGATGGCGAAGCTGACGTTGAATGTACAGCAAGAAAAGCTTTATAGACAAGGTGGTTTTTCTTCGTTTTCGGCTTGGGTGCGACAGTTAGCTGTTACCAACGACCGTGAACCGTCATTACTTTGGCGATTTATCAAAGCTGCGAAGTATTTTCTGAAGTTAACAGGAAACGATGATTTAGAGGAAGTTCATAAAGCTGCGCGTATACCACCCGAAGCTTTAGAAAAACTTGAAAAACTCCAACGTCAGGCGCCAACTCCGGTATTTGAGACTTTAAAAAAGCGAGTTTTTTCTGGAGATGCAACGGTTGCAGAGTGTCGGCGCCTAGAAAAAGATTATAGACCACCGATTACAGAAGCACGCACAAATCGTGGGCGCCCGCACAAAGGACAAGAAGGAAAAATAGAACATTTAGGGCATTGGAGAGGAACGGCATTTAATACATTTATTGAGCAAACACAAGGAGAACTTGAAATTAAAGCGATACCAGCAGCAAGTAGTCGCTTTACAAGTCGTCAAATTGCATCGACAATCAAACGTGCGCTTAAAGAAGATTGCACTTGGATGCAAAACTATACAAATATTAGACACGCTCCAAAACATTGGACAACGCACCAAGAAGTACCTATTATCAAATCAGAAGTACTGCGTTTAGATTTAGTTGGTGTAGTTCGGTGGAATTTTAAACAGCCAAAAGACTTATTTGCCGTCAAAATTATTAGTTGCACCGATGATTTAGAATACTTCGCAAATTGGGAAAATTATTCAGAATACTGTAATTATCTTTGTTTTGCCAGTCCGCTCGATAACACCGAGTTATTAGATACACTTCGAGACACAGCATCACAATTTGACTTCATTGGCATTTTAGGTATAGATTTTTCAGCAAAGCTAAGTGACTCTATAGCATATCCTATACAAGTTATTCGCTATTCGCGGCGCCTGACTGGTAACAAGATAAGTTCTGTATACGAAACCCTATACGAACAAGTACTCGGATGGTCAGAAATTGAAACCGACACAATGTAGAGACGTGACATGTCGCGTCTCCGTCTCTACACGGTTATTATTATTCCATTTTTGAAACAAACAAAGCTGAGAACAATACATATCCACCCAAAAAAGCAAAAATCGCAACCATTGGTAAACCTCCTATTAAAGGAAAGAGGAATATGTGAACTATACGTCTATATATTATTGACAGTAACAAGCTTGTAACATCTACTTAAAAGCGTATTCTTTCAGCCTAGCCCCGCGCTTATTAATATCAATACTTTATTCAATGACGATACAATTTTCAATATAGCACCTCCTTAAATCTTTTCTATAACACCTGATACTAAGTTTTGTATCTCTATCTTTTGGATATCCCTATTTATATTGGCGCCTGTAAAGACTAACCATGTAACGTTTCTACATATAAATCTACATTCGATTACATACGTAATTACACTTATGTTATATTTATGACACATGTTTAACTTCAATATAATTACTAATGACAAGTAACTGTAAAGAGCGAATAATGAATATCAACTATAAAAAAATATAGTTTCCTATGCAGTCACAATTAACTAAATGATTCTCAACGCCATACATTGTGCTTAACCTTGTTTGAATTATATATTCAAACAAGGTATTTATTTTTTCTATTCGGTTATCCTATAAAACATAATACCAGAACGTACTTACTACAAAATAATTATGATAAAAGCTAATTGGTTAATAGAACAAGATATATTTGACCGTCATCAAGAATTTATCGATACCTTAGAAAGACATGGATATTTTTATAAACAAACTAGTTATCTTAAGTATATTAGTTCTGGTGCCAATGAGTATTTTACTCTGGATGATTGTGTGATATTTAAAGGTACTCTGAATTTAGGTCGCAATGTTCTAAAGACTCCTTGGATACCCGGCGCCTATTTGGATGAGAAGAATTTACGTTGCTCTACATATTATAATTATTTTGGCCAGTTTTTACTCAACAATAAATACTTTTTTCTGTCTTTAGGTGAGCTAATTAGAAGGAAAGACGAAATTCTCGAATATTTTAACTCCGACGGTGAAGTATTTATCCGACCAGATAGCAATATGAAGCCATTCAACGCTGGCACCTTTAATTTAAATAGACTTAATACAATTAAAGCATTAAAATCTGAATTAAATACCAATGACACAATTTTAGTGTTAGTCAGTCCAAAACAACCCATCACCAAAGAATGGAGATTTTTTGTCTATAAAAACCAAGTTATCACAGGTTCACTATACCTAGTTGGTGAAGAACGGATTAATGAAATTATCAAAGGTGGATATCTTGAAAATTATGTACACAAAGTTTTAGCTTGTGTAAATTGGTACCCAGAAGCATTATACACCATAGATATTTGTGAATCTCAAAGAGAACTGTACGTACTCGAGCTAGGTTCTTATAGTTGTGCAGGTGAATATGGATGCGATTTAGATTTAATTATACAAGCAGGCGCCAGTTCTGCGGTTGAAGAATATGAAGCTATAAACAACTAAAAAACAGATGTAACGAATGATTTATTACTTACATCCGTTACATCCGTTACATCCGTTGCCAGTTATTTCTTAGCTATAATCCAAACTGCGTGAATTATACCTGGTATATATCCAAACATAGTTAGTAGTATATTAATCCAAAAATCTATACCAATACCAACTTGTAAAAATACACCCAGTGGGGGCAAGAAAATAGCACAGATAATCCGAACTAAATCCATTTACATCCTCCTTAAGGATGATGGCGCCAGTTGGGGCTAACCATCTAACTTTTTTATATCTACAAGTTTAATAACAACACGAGAAAACATGATTACGTTCAAGATTCGGGAAACCGTACTAAAATTTCGTACAATCGTTTAACCACCACTAATTTTGACTTTGTAACCCATTTTGGTGAGAATTTCTAAAAGTTTCTGTTTGTGTTCGCCTTGTATTTCTATTTCCAAGTCTTTTAAGGCGCCACCTGTACCGCACTGCGTTTTTAACTGTTTTAATAAGGCTTGTAGAGTTTCTGGTTTGGCTTGAAAACCAGTAATGACGGTAACAGTTTTACCTTTACGTCCTGCACGTGTTGCTTGCACACGCAAATTTTGCTTTTCAGGTGGTAATTCCTCAACAGGTCGCTCGAATGCTGCTGAGTTTTTTACACCATCACCAAATTCACGCCAAGCTAAACCGTCTGAGGAATTTGCTTTCTTTGCCATAAGAGAAGATAAGAGAAGAAACCGGGTTTCTGTTTTAGATTATCGTTTTTATTGTATGTCACAAGAAACCCGGTTTCTAGGTTACATATCGTAACCGAATAAATTTGGGTTAACTTCTCCTAACTGTAAGTCACCTAAACCATATTCAGCCCAACGTCTTTCTACCATTGTGGCAGTATCTGAGTCGGATTCTAAAGGCGCCCCCCATTCATGTTCTGTTTCTGGTGGTATTTTTGTAGTAGCGTCAATACCCATGCGTCCACCTAAACCCAATTTTTCGCTAGCGAAGTCTAAGGTGTCGAATGGAGTGTTGGGTAAAATAAAGACATCACGTGTGGGGTCTACTTTGGAACTTATTGCCCAGACAACTTGACGTGGGTCACGTATATTGATGTCTTTGTCTACCACAATTACAAATTTAGTATATGTAAATTGTGGCAGTGCGCTCCAAAAAGCTAACGCAGCACGACGAGCTTGTCCTGGATATGCTTTATCTATAGATATAACTGCCGCTTTGTAGCTCAATGCTTCCATTGGTAAGAAGAAATCTACAATTTCTGAAACCTGTTGGCGTAGAATTGGGGTATATATACGGTTGAGCGCAATAGCCATCATCGCTTCTTCTTTTGGTGGGCGCCCGCTAAATGTAGTTAAATAAATAGGGTCTTTGCGGTGCGTCATACATTGAAAACGTACTAATGGTGAATCTTCAACACCACCGTAATATCCCATATGGTCGCCAAATGGCCCATCTGGCAATACTTCACCTGGTGTTATTGTACCTTCAAGTACTATTTCGGAATCGGCAGGAACTTCTAAATCTACTGTTTTGCATTTTGCTAAACTTACACCACTACCACCGTACAAACCAGCAAATAACCACTCCGATAAATCTACAGGTATGGGTGTTGCTGCTGCCATGATGATTAAGGGGTCTACACCAAGTGCAATTGCAACCTCTAACTTTTTACCACGTTCGGCGGCTTTGCGTAAATGACGGGCGCCTCCTCTTACAGACAACCAGTGTACGGTCATTGTATTCTTGGATTGTAGCTGTAAACGATACACACCTACATTGGGTACACCAGTTTCACAATCCCTTGTAATTACCAGTCCAAGGGTAATTATTTTACCTGCATCACCTGGATATGGACGTATCATTGGTATCTGATTTAAATCTAAATCATCACCTTGTACAACTACTTGCTGACATGCGGGGAAAAAATCACGTCCAGGTTTTGCTTTGACGACATCGAATAATACTTTACCAAAATCGATTGCTTGAGAAATTTTCTTTGGTGGTTTTGGTTGTTGCAACATTGCCAGCTTTTTGCCTAGGTCTTCTAACTCTAGGGGATGCTCCATATTCATTGCCCAACATATACGCTCCACCGTCCCCATTAAGTTTACTGCAACCGGGAACGCGGCGCCTTTAACGTTCTCAAATATTAACCCTGGTCCACCTTTTGCGAGCATTCGGTTGGAAATCTCAGCAATTTCTAAATTTGGGTTCACGGGCGCCGTAATTCGCCGTAATTGTCCCCGTTGTTCCAATATTTTAATAAATCCACGTAAATCTCGTGCCATTCTACTGATATTCCAATAATTAAGAAGTGTTAAGCGCTATTTATATTATGTGTTCTTCTGGCAACGAATGATTGGCAACGGATGATGAACGGATGTAGCGGATGGGTTATTTTAAGTAACTAGATTTTTTTGATACTAGTAAATTTTTATTTTGTGGAACAGGCATCCTTGCCTGTGTTGTTTTAAAACTTTACGGATAGTTGATTCGTTTTTAGAGGCGCCGCAAAATAACATTTTATTCTAACAAACAAATCATCCGTTACATCCGCGCTCATCGGTTGCTAATCAACCGCCAAGGGCTTTATATACGGCATCAATGGGGTCGGTATAAAAGGAAGTTTGAAATTTAGCAAAAAGCTCTGGTGGGACGCTTACCAAGTCAACAGCGCTGGACATTGGTAATAATATACGTTTGGCGCCTGCATCGAATGCGACTTGCAAACTACCTGCACTCATTACGAACTGGGCTAATTGTACCGCCGAGGGTCATTTCGCCAAATATTGCTAGCTGTGTTTGAACGCTACGTTTTAGACAAACCGAACACAAGGATATAAATAGTGCAAGTCCGCTTTCTGAGGGAACACCAACCCCTTGTAGGTCTAATAGCTGAACTAAAAAATCAAAATTATTTGGGTAAATCTTCGCACTGACTGGCTGGGAGTTAGCTTTAAAGTAATTCAAGGCAATATTGGCGCCATATTTAATCTTGGCTGTATTGGCGGCGCCAGTACGTGTTAATTTGCCATTACCAGGAACCGTTTGCACTTCAAGTTTAAAGGCTCCAATCATTCCACTGTCATCCATGCTCGAAAAATCACTCAATCATGACTGATGGTTCTTCGATTTCGGAAATACCTACTAAAGTAACGGATGGACACCACTGTGTTGGATAAGCAACTTTTGACGCGCAAAATATGACATATCCTAACTTCGCTTAAAAGTGTAACCATGTCATCTTTTTTCTAGATAAAAATAATTTGACCTATGGGTAGTACAGGACTCGAACCTGTGACATCCTGCTTGTAAGGCAGGCGCTCTACCAACTGAGCTAACCACCCGTGTTTTTCTTGCCAGAATTAAATATAGCAAAGCTGTTTTGATTATGCAAGTCTTTTTTAAAAGTTTTTTGGGAAAGTGATAAATAATGTTTGTGGGCGGGCAGTTTAAATAATATACTTAGCGAGAATACTTTTAATTTTGTACTTTGCTGGTGCGTGGCGCCACTAGGTTATAGCTTTGTTTGAGGTTGGTTGATGGCGCCACACACCCGACTTTGGCGTTCAACAAATATATAAAGTATATTATGTTGGAACTGAGGCGCCTCCACCCAACCTACTCCTAACTTTTTAGAGACGCGATAAATCGCCGTCTCTACTCCTCACTCAGCACTCAGCACTTTCTACTCAGCACTCTCTTATGCCTTCTGGTCGGACTCATGACCGTATTACTATTTGGGTTTTGCCTGTTCTCGTTGGCGCCACTTTTTGGCAAACGCGTAACGGGAATATTACGCTGCTTATTGCTACGGGGTTTATGTTGGGTGGGTTAATGTTTGGGCCTGACTTGGATATATACTCGGTGCAGTATCAGCGCTGGGGATGGTTCAAGTGGATTTGGTTACCGTATCAAAAGAGTCTACGTCATCGTTCGTTTTTATCGCATGGGCCTGTTATTGGGACTGCGTTACGAGTACTTTATTTTACAAGTTTTATTAGTGTTGTTACAGTTATTGTTTTGTTGATTGGTGAGAAAAGCGGTAATTTAACTCTTAATTGGCATAGTTTGGTTGATAGCATCGCCAATACAGTAGTTATTCATAAGGCTGAATTTATCGCTTTGTTTCTCGGTTTAGAATTCGGTGCCATGAGTCATTATCTTAGCGATTGGACGGGTTCGACTTACAAGCGCATTAAAAAACAAGGAATTCGTCAATATTTAAAGGGGTTAGCAAATAATGGCAAAATTAAGAAACGTAAACGAGTCGTCAGAAAGCGGAAAGTCAAAAGCAAATAATTATGAACGAAAATCTCCAGGCATTACAAGAACTAATTGATGTAGTAGCAAAACTCCGTAACCCCGATGGGGGATGTCCGTGGGACTTAGAGCAAACACCGCAAACTCTAACACCCTACATTATAGAAGAAGCATACGAAACAGTAGACGCAATTAAAAGCGGTGACAAAAATGCTATTGCCGAAGAACTCGGAGATTTACTGTTACAAGTAGTACTACAAGCACAAATAGCTAGTGAACATGGAGATTTTTCTTTAAAAGAAGTTGCGGAAGGCATTTCACAAAAACTAATTAGGCGCCATCCTCATGTATTTGGTGATACATCAGTAGAAAGCGTTGATGAAGTGCGGCAAAATTGGGAGCAAATAAAAGCTGAAGAAAAAGGAGAATCTGGTCAAAAACCATTACTCAGCACAAAGCTAGATAAATACACGAAGAAATCACCACCTTTAACAGCGGCAATGAAAATCTCTCAAAAAGCGGCAGGCGCCGGGTTTGAGTGGGAAAATATAGATGGAGTCTGGAACAAGCTCGCGGAAGAACTAGAAGAATTTAAACAAGCTTTAGCGCACGAAACACCTCAACAGCAATCTTCAGAATTTGGAGATGTGCTATTTTCACTCGTCCAACTTGCACGCTGGAATAATATCGACCCAGCAGAAGCATTACAAGGAACCAATCAACGCTTTATTCAAAGACTCAAAAAAATGGAAGCGTTTACCGACCGTCCACTTACCGAATATAGCTTGGCAGAATTAGAAGAACTTTGGCAACGTGCAAAAAAAGAATTACTTACCTAACTCTTGCGAACGGTTAGTAGCTGCTTTAACAGCTTGAATTAAAGCTGAACGAAATGCTGCTTTCTCTAATTCAGCTATTCCAGCGATAGTAGTACCACCTGGACTTGTCACCCGGTCTTTTAATTCAGCCGGATGAATTTTGCTTTCATGTAATAATGTAGCTGTACCTAATACTGTTTGTAATGCTAATTGCTGGGCAATAGGACGTGGTAAACCAGATGCAACACCACCATCTGCGAGAGCTTCCACCATTAATGCTACATACGCAGGTCCACTTCCCGATAACCCCGTCACAGCATCCATCAAACTTTCAGAAACTTCTACTACTTCCCCTACTGCTGAAAATAACTGACGCGCTTTCTCTAAATGATTTGCCTGAGTATCTTTACCCGCACAAATTGCTGTAATTCCGGCGCCTACAGTGGCAGGAGTATTAGGCATTGCACGTACCACAGGTAAACCGACAAAAGCTGCTTCCAACTGTCCTAAAGTTACCCCTGCTAAAATAGATACTACCAAAGGAGAATGACTTTGACTGATGACACTAGAAATTTCGTGAGTTACACTAGTGAATACCTGGGGCTTCACGGCTAAAAACACTACCTCCCCACTCGTAATAAACACTTCAGTGTTTCCCCCAACCACCTGCACTGAATACTTACTAGCCAAAAACTCCCTCCGTACATTCGAAGGTTCACTAACAATAATTTCCGAAGATTTATAAATATTTTGATTGATGAGACGGGATAACAGCGCTTCACCCATTACCCCGCCACCGATTAAGCCAAATTTTACTGACAAGTCGAATTCACCCTAATAATACTAAACATCAAATTCGGATAAATGATAATCTTTCCAGCCTAAGAAAGATTCATCTCGCAAGGAATTTTAATTTATTTTCCCCTATAAAATCCCGGTGCCCAAATTTGTCCTGATATAACTTAAATTGCTGCGAATAAAGGTACTTAGTTACTGCGCCATACGAACTGGGTCAGAGCCCCAAGTTTGAGTTTGGTTTGTGGCAGGAGGACGATTTGGACGTGCTGGATGCTGTGGCACTTCGTGTAAAACGCCACCTTGAGTGCTTACTTGTACACAACTTGGTGTGAACAAGAAGATACTTTCGCCAATACGTTCTTGATGTCCATCAAGTGCGTATGTTCCACCTGCAACAAAATCAACTGCTCGCTGCGCTTGATCTGGATCCATTATTGTTAAATTCAATACCACAGATTTACGTTCACGTAGTGCCTGAATTGCTTGGGGCATTTCTTCAAACGTCCGTGGTTCAAGCACTAACACTTCCGAAATTCCATTTAAAGCTCCGGGCATACCTATTACATTATTCATTGTTTTTGCACCTGCTACACCAGTATTCATTGTAGTCATGGGTTCACGCCAACGTCCATTGTTAGCTGGTGCTTCTGCTGGTTGTGGTGCTGGTTGTTGTGGTGGATTTTGCTCTTGGTAGATGTTCTGATAATTATCATTATCGACTTCTTCGTAGTACTCATACTCTTCTACTGGTTCATTTAAACCAACGAAGTCTTTTAATTTGGTAAATATGTTGTTCATTTTGACACGCTCCTGGTACTCAATACCTTGACTTAGTTAGGTAAAAATAGCTTTTCGCTGTCTTCACCATATTTTTTCGCACGGACAATTTAAGAATTCTACCGTCATTTGTAGCATCTATCACGCACAAATAAAATCTATGAGTCTTACGCCTTAACGTTAGAACATATTTTTATACGTAACAATGAGTCAAGATTATATCCTAAGTAGTCCGCTAGGAAAAGTTTCTTTCGACCCATATTTTAAATAGGTACACATTTGTAAATACTATATTTCGCACGCCTTCGTGAATCAGGATGCGATAGTTTTTTTTAGTATCAAATATTGTCAGTACCGAAGTTAATCTTCGATACTTAATACCATGCTATGCCTTATTTAATCTTGTTTTAATGCCTGTATCATTTGTCTAGACTGCCTCTCAGCGTGTGTATAGATTGCTTTCATTAACGGGCGCCGAAAAGAATAGTTCCCAATCTGACCATTGTGGCGCCTGCTTTGATCCCAAGCTCATAATCACCCGACATTCCCATTGAAAGCTGCTCTATACATATATTTGACCAATTCTGAGCATTGATTTTTTCCGCTAATTCACGAGTTTGGTTAAACACCTCTAAAGTTTGTATTTCGTTCAAACCTAAAGGTGGAATTGTCATCAAACCTTGACATTGTAAACTTTTACATTCGTTTAATAAAGGCAAATCTTCGAGCAGCTGGGGGATATCCCACCCAGCTTTGTTGGGGTCAGGAAGAATTTTGACTTGGAAACAAATGTGGGGATTGAGATTCATTGTAGAAGCGAGCTGGTTGAGACGTTGAGCAATCGTTACTGTATCAACAGAATGAATCCACTGAAATAGCTCCAGAGCTTTTTTGGCTTTATTGCTTTGCAAACGACCAATGAAGTGCCAGGTGATATCTGGTAAATCGTGGAGTAAAGCTTGTTTTGCGGCAGCTTCTTGGATTCGACTTTCGCCAAAATCGCGAATTCCTGCGGTGTAAGCGATGCGAACTACCTCCGCAGGAACTGTCTTTGTAACAGCGATTAATCGAACCTGAGCGGGTAATTGAGAACGAATTTGGTTGATGCGGTCGTGGTATGGGTTGCTCATATGCGCGCGGTTTGGGTGGCGAAGAGCGCGTCTGTTTTAATTAGTGGATGTTAATTAAAAGTGCGCTGGAAAACACTTTGAAGCTGATTGTATTCTTCTGAGGCGCCAGAACGGCGTAGGGAACGCAGGCGATTTTCGAGCATCATCCGTGCTTCCGTGCGTCCGATAGACTGGAACTTCATATTTTTGGCTTCGACAGTCACTATAAAGAATAGACGCTGTGCGTAAAGGGTTGTGAAAAGCTCTTGGTTATCATCCACCAAGCTTATTCGGTAGAGTAAACCCCAAGTTGGATGATTTATATAAGTTTCTGAGCTATCTGAGTTCATCTAGTGCTGTTACTTCTTTTTTGTACATATAACCTTTTCTCTACTAATAACGAAAATTCAGCCTAATTATTACCATATTTCGCTGGAAGATTTGCTTAAAATCATATAATTGCGAATTGATAACTGCAAACTGAGAATTGTTTATGTTCCTGGCGCCACAAAAATGGCGGTAGCGGTAGCATAATCTCCATCATGGCTTAAACTAAGTTGACAATTGTTATCTAGCTCCCCTGAAGCAGTGACAATAGCTTCCGCTTTGTTGTGGAATACAACAAATGGGACACCAGAAGAATGGCGGCAAATTTCTACATCAGTATATCCAATTCCTCGCCATCCTGTGCCTAAAGCTTTAACAACCGCTTCTTTAGCTGCCCAGCGTCCAGCAAGTTTATTTATTGCCATGCGAGTAAGTTCATTACTAACTCCACAGTGCTGCTGTTCGTTGGGTGTGTATACACGTTGCAAGAAGCGATTACCAAAGCGTGTTATTAGTACTTGTATTCTGGGTATGTAGACTATATCTGTCCCGACTCGGATGTTCATGTGTGGTTTTGGGCCTTGGATGGGAGGGGATGGGTCTTGGGAAGAGGGCGGGTTTACGAGATATTAAACTACGTTTTAGGTTATCTGTTAACCCGCCCTTACAAGATGTGTGGTGCTGTAGGATGTGTGGTGCTGTAGGATGTGTGGTGCTGTAGGATGTGTGGTGCTGTAGGATGTGTGGTGCTATAGGATACGTAGGGCAGCTAGTTGAGCTTCGGCTTTTTGTAGTGATTCATACCATTCGCGTTCTGGGTCACTATCTGCGACAATTCCGGCACCAACTTGTCCCCAGACAGTATTATTATTACCGTTGGGCGCCACGAGTAAAGTTCTGATTAAAATATTCAAATCTAAATAACCTCGCCAGTCAATGTAACCACAGGAACCATAAAATAAACTGCGACGTACTGGCTCGATTTCTTCGATAATTTCCATGCAGCGAATTTTAGGACACCCCGTAATCGTACCACCTGGAAACATGGCGCCGATTAAATCGATAGCATTTAATTCTGGTTTTAAAATTCCCACCACATTACTCACTAAGTGCATAACATGACTATACCGCTCAATAGTCAATAGCTCGTCAACTTTTACGCTTCCCCACTTGCAAACTCTCCCCAAGTCATTACGCTCCAAGTCAACCAGCATGATATGCTCTGCCAGTTCTTTTGCACTAGTTAGTAGCTCGTGAGCAAGTAGCTCGTCATGTTCTGGAGTAGTACCACGTCTACGTGTTCCAGCAATAGGACGTGTGGAGACGCAATTAATTGCGTCTTTACATGTCGTGTCTTTACATGTCGCGTCTTTACATGTGGATTCAATGAGTCTTTCAGGAGAGCAGCTAACAACTTCTCCCCAAGGTGTTTTATAGTAGCAAGCAAAAGGGGAAGGATTAATTTTTTGTAGCGTTTGGTAAACATCCCACCCAGAAGCACTAATTTCTGTAGTAAAACGCAGTGATAAATTAGCTTGAAAAATATCACCTGCTTGAATATACTTTTTAGCTTGTTGTACCGCAGCTTCATATTCTTCTTGGGAAGATAAAGTATAAAGCTTTGTTGTCACAGAATTTTTATTATCTACTGGATGTATTTTGTGTTCTAGTTGTGCTTCCATATCATATACATGACTAAGCTCAGTTGAAAACAGCCAGAGTACTTGCTCAATATGGTCTAATACAGCAAAGCTTTCAGGTTCATACCAATACGCAACCGGAAACGGCAATGAGTCATATTTATGATAAGGCAACTTTTCAATTTCCCACGCTACGTCATAACCTAACCAACCTAACCAACCACCTGTAAAAGGAAGAGATGGAGCAGACGCTGGTATAAAATCTACTTCTTGTTGTAATTGTCGCAAAAAAGGTAAAATTTCTCCTAACTGGGGTGTCCACATTTGTAGCTGTCCCTCAACAACTCGTGGGGCGCCTGCACAAATTGAATACCGTGCTAATTTTTGATTATCATTATCATTGCCATTCAGATAAGGACTTTCAAGTAGCGTCGCAAAAGTATGATTAGAGAACAAAGCGGCAAAAATATTTGAACCAGTGCGATTTTTGAGTGGTTGTGAGTGCCAGTACCGAGTTGTCATGCTTGTGTTAGGGGGGAAAGGAGAAAGGTTTGTTGCATTTTTAGTAACCAATCACCGAAAGGTGGAATATAGATAGTACAACAATTAGAGTTCCTCGCCAGAATAGTGTAATTCTCTCCAATTGGTGAATGGGTATGAGTCGTCCTAACAACAACGCTAACAGTATTTTTAATCACACTTCTAAATTTCCGAACAAATTACCTGACTTTAGTGAGTTCGGTTATGCTGTTGAATGTGTATTAGGACAAAACCTGAGTGGTGGTAGAGTCACCTACAAAGCCAAAACAGATTCGCAGTATGTAGTTATTAAACAATTTCAATTTGCCACAGTAGGCGCCAGTTGGTCAGGTTTTGCTGCATTTGAACAAGAAATTAATTTACTGCAACACCTAGACCATCCGCAAATACCCAAATATCTTGACTGTTTTGAGACAGAAAAAGGTTTTTGCTTAGTCCAAGAGTATATTAATGCTTCTAGTTTAGCTGTATGGATGTTATCTCCCCAACAGTCATTCTCAATTTTAGATAATGCTTTTAGAGTAGCTTCAGGTGTGTTAGAGATATTAACATACTTACAAGAGCAGGCGCCGTCAATAATTCATCGCGATATTAAACCTGAGAATATATTAATAGATGAATCGAGTGTATATCTAGTTGATTTTGGATTGGCGCGGATGAGTGGGGAAGAAATGGGCGCCAGTACAACGGTGAAAGGTACACTAGGGTTTATGCCACCGGAGCAAATATTAGGCAGGTCATTGACAACAGCATCAGACTTATATAGTTTGGGTGCAACGTTAATATGCTTGTTAACACAAACACCATCCAGTCAAGTTGGAAATTTAATAGACGATTCGTTTCGTTTTAAAATTCATCAAATATTGCCAGAACTGAACTTGTACTGGGTTGACTGGTTAGAAAAAATGGTTGCACCCAATCAAGAACAAAGATTTCTCGATGCTGCAACCGCTTTAAGAGCATTATTGGCAATTAATAATACAAGTAGTTCGATTCGTACTCATAAAGTAAATTATAAATACCCGTTGGCGGTTGGATTGAGTTTAAGTGCATTAAGTTTAGGTTTATTGAGTGCTTTTACATTACACACAATACAACCGCAACCTTTACCGCTACAAGTTCCGAATAAACCACTTATTAAGCCTGGTAAAAAACTACACTTACCAAAACACTTCAAAAAAGTGCATCAATGTTTTGACTGTAGATATAGAACTGCCGATTTACGTGAAGAAGACTTAAGAGATATGAAATTAGATTCCCCTTAACCTTAATTAACATCATTACCATAAACAATTCTGGCGCCCCAAAATAGTATAAGTAACATAATTGCCAACCAGTCGCGTGGTTTGAGTTTAAAATCGTGCCATTGAACACGGTGCTGGTTGGGACTTGTGAAACCACGTACTGTAATGGCACTTGCCATTTGTTCTGCACGCAAAAACAAATTATCAAATAATCGTTCTGTAACTGTCAGCCAAATTTTAGCAGCACCTTTGAATCCGATTTTCTTCCAATTGATAGCGCGTGTCATTATCGCTCGGATTAAATTCTGTATTTCTTCTAGCACTAAAGGTATAAATCGCAACGACAGAGTTAACGTTAAAGTCACTTCTGTGATTGGTAATTTAAACATTTTTAACGGCTGCATCAAATCTTCTAAAGCAGCAGTGATTTCTTCCGGCGCCGTTGTAATTAAGTATAGATTACTACTATATAAAACAGTAAATAGAATAGTGCTAATTCTGATAGCTAAATCAAGTGAACGACGAGTAACTTTAAAAACACCGCGTTCAAATAAAACATATGTATATTTTTTACTACTAGTTTGATTAGATGTAGTAGGAGTAGGAGTAGAAGTAGATATAGAAGGAGTTTGTGTAGGTGTAGGTGTGGGTTGAGATTGTGTAACAACCTGATATTCAGGTAAACGGGGTTGATAATGTAAACCGAGTCCATCGGGAGTAAAACATCCAATCACAAACACAAAAAACGTTAAAAACAACAACCCTGCCATTTGTTGAGGTTGTTGCCAAATGCGTCGAGGAATACCAGATAGTAAAGTAGTCAATACTAAAAGTACCACCAACAACAGGCGCCATTCATTATTAGCGAAAGTGTAAGTAGTCAAAAAACTCATCAACCAAAAAATCTTGACACGGGGGTCAATCTTATGTAACCAGGTTTGCGGTTGTTCGAGATAAAGACCAAGCGGTAAAGAGCGAAGTAAATCCATTTTTTAGTAGAAAGTGCTGAGTGCTGAGTGCTTAGTAAAAGAGTGCTTAGTAAAAGAGTTTTGCTGTATAAGTAGTAGCACATTATCTTCAAATATTTCATCACTTATCTTTTACTCTTTACTCTCCACTCTTCTCCCCATACTCAGCACGAGCGCACTTTCTACTCAGCACTCTTTACTACACTCGCGTTGCACGGTTTGTGGTAATAACGCTGCCTTCTGCGTCGCGAACTTTCTTACTGCGCCATAGTATTCTTATAGGTGTACCTTTGAAACCTAGTTGTTGACGGAATTGACGCTCGATGTAGCGACGATAGTTATCGTTGAAACGCTTGGACTCGTTGACGAATAAGGCAATTGTTGGCGGCGCCGTTGTTACTTGGGTGCCATAATAGATTTTACCTTGCCTACCACCGCGACTAACTGGGGGTGAATGCCAGTGTACTGCGTCTTCGAGAACTTCGTTGATAACAGATGTACTAACACGGCGCCGATGTGACTCAACGCTGCTGGTGACTAGTTCTAAGATTTTTTCAACACGCTGTCCGGTTTGAGCGCTGACAAAGATTGTGTCTGCCCACTCGGTAAAATGTAATCGTTCTTCAAGCGCTTTCTGATAGTCGTAAATTGTATGGGAGTCTTTTTCAATTGCGTCCCATTTATTTACAACAATAATACACGCGCGTCCTTCGTCAACGATTCGTCCCGCTAGTTTTTGGTCTTGGTCGGTGACTCCATCCAGTGCGTCTATTACTAATAACACTACATCCGAACGTCGAATAGCTTTGAATGCACGGTTAATACTAAAGAATTCTGTACCATATTCGATACTTTTCTTTCTGCGAATTCCTGCGGTATCGATAAGACGATATTTGTGCCCGTCACGTTCAATGAATGTATCAATTGCATCGCGGGTTGTACCGGAAATGGGACTAACGATGGCGCGTTCTTCACCAACGAATGCGTTTAATAGACTTGATTTACCGACATTTGGGCGCCCGACAATCGCAATTTTGATTTCTTCGTTTTCTGGTATATCTTGTACCATCGGTAAATGGTTGATTAACTCGTCGAGTAAATCACCTGTACCACTACCGTGAATAGCAGAAATAGGATATGGTTCACCGAGTCCCAATGACCAAAACTCAGCAGCTTGCATTAAACCTTGTTCGGGAGATTCGCATTTATTGACTGCAAGCAAGACGGGAACTTTTTGAACTCGCAACCAAGAGGCAATTTCTTCATCAGAAGAATTTGGCCCTGTTTGTCCATCGACTAAAAGAATAGCAGCACTTGCTTCAGAGAGTGCCGTCATCGCTTGCTGGCGAATAAACGGTAAAAATTCGGTATCATCGTTGAATATCAAACCACCTGTATCAACGACTGTAAACTCTCTATCACGCCAAAACGCTTTTAAGTAGGTTCTGTCACGTGTCACACCTGGTTCATCGTGAACTATAGCAGTTTGTTCACCAGCGAGACGATTTACAAAAGTTGACTTGCCCACATTGGGGCGCCCGATAATAGCAACAACAGGTAAACTCATAATAGTTTAGTTAGCTCCATCTAAAATATTTATATTTGACAGTTAAACGAATTCAAACTTAAAACAGTACAGGGTATATAAAAATAAGTCTAAAAGACTGGAGATTGAACCTTGATATACTATAAGCAACGCCGTTATACACGCCGAAGGGTATTTAGATTTATCAAGTCAGGCTTATTTATACTCGGAATATGTACCTTACTATACGCTTACTTCATAGAACCAAACTGGATTGAGATTAAATCGCTACAATTAAGTCTTCCACACCTTCCACAAGAATTTAACGAATATAGAATTGTACAAATTAGTGATATCCATGTCAATCGATGGATGACTTCAGCACGTTTAAAGCGTATTTTTCGATTAGTCAATCAGCAAAACCCTGATTCAATAGTAATTACAGGTGACTTGGTAACACATGAGCAACAACGCTTTATTCCTAAATTACAACAGACACTGGGTCTACTTACCGCAAAAGAGGGTAAATTTGGAGTGTTAGGGAATCATGACTATGGCGCCAATCCCGAAGCGATTGCAAAAACAATGGCAGAAACTGGTGTCATCAATCTCAATAATACCTATTATATATTACAACGTGGAACAGCAAAATTGTATATAGCTGGAGTAGATGATGTTTGGGCAGGAAAAGCTAGGTTAGACTTAGTGCTACAAAACTTACCATTAAATGGCGCCGCAATATTACTAGCACACGAACCAGACTTTGGCGACACCAGCGCCGCAACCAACAGGTTTGATTTACAATTATCAGGACATTCCCACGCTGGACAAATACGCTTACCCTTTTTAAAACCACCTGTATTACCTGACTTAGGTAAAAAATATTACGCAGGACTCTATCAAATTGGTGGAATGAAATTATACACAAACCGAGGTGTAGGTATGACAGGACTTCATGTCAGATTTAATTGTCGTCCAGAAATTACCGTTATTACACTTCATGCTGAAAAAATTGGCAACGGATAAAAACGGATGTAACGGATGGGCAATTTTAAATAATCAATGTCCTTGTTAAATGTATATTTGGCTCCTTTTACAATTACAAGCAAGACAGAATGTGAGAACATAATTTCTGTGCAATTACCAGCGCTGCCAAAATGCCGACAAATAACTCTGAAATACTTGCCCAAGCTAGAGAAATTCTGAATGCAATCGCTTTTACTCCATTTGAAGAATGTCAATCATTAAGTAGAGATTTTACCAATCTTTTACTGGAATAATGCTGCGCTACTATTAGAATTAGAAGCTATTATCTTAAGAGCAACCGAACCTCCTTACAACGTGCAAATCCCAAGCGAACAATAAAGCTATGCAAGCGAAAACGAAAGAGCAACTTGATTCTTCTGATGCAGAAATTATCTTAGGGCGCCTGCCCGAAAGAATTCAAGCAGCCTTAATTGCCCATGCCACTGAAATTGAGTATCCTATTGAAGCAGTCATTGAAATGGCAATTGCCAGTTTCCTGGACACAGAGGCTTTAGGTTTTGCTGATTGTAAACCAGGACGTGGGCAATAAAACGAACTCGCTCAATATTTATAATTACTACATCTATAGGAATCACGCAAAATAGAAGTTCATTTTTTGAATTTGGACAAAATTGTGTAAAGTTATTTAACGAAAGTTTGCTAGAGTACACATAAAATTATACAGTTTGAAACTATTTAGGTATTTGGTCGGTATTGGTGTATTAGTGGAATATTAGCAAAATATATACAAATCTGTTTTTCACCCACAGGCGCCTACTTAATATATGTTTACAATAAATCCTTCTACCACTGACACCAAAAGAAAACGAGTGCAACTCAGAGTTGTATACGAAGAGTTACCACCTGTTGAAAAGCAGATAGTGCAATTGTTCTCAATAATTTATGAGCCTGTGAGTAAAAAGCAGTTTTCTAGCTGTTTTAGTAAAATAGGCGCCGTAGATAGTAAAACTTTAGATGTATATATAGATGGGTTAGTTAAAGCAGAACTACTTGTCAAAAATAATGAGTTGATTCAATGTCATGATTTATTGGTAGAAATTGTTACACGAGATGCAGTGTCTAGTGGAAAATTTGAAGTTTTTGCTGACTCGGTTCAAGTTGGGATACCAATAAGGAATTATGAAATAAATGGGTCTCGATATTTCTCGAATGATACGCAGTTAATACGCGAGGTTCGTATTGGTATTTACCGTGGTAATTTAAATTTTGTAGATAAACAGTTTATTGACTACGAACAATGTAGACAGATTAAAAATAAAATATCACGGCAGGAAGTTATTTATAAAATATGTAACAATCCTTTTGATGCCAAGTGGATTCAAGCTTTACCTCAAGAATTATACGAAAATTGTTTACAAATCATTTTATTAGATTCTGCTCTCAAGTTATTGGCTGCTGACGAAGCATTTAATTTACTTAAAGAAGAATGTTTTTCTCAAGGTGAGCATTGTTCTGATTATTTACGGATAATTTTGACTGAACAGTTGTTACTGCGTGGTCGTTTACAAGAAGCACAGCAGTGTTTAGAGTCTATATCTGAATCATATCAAGATATTACTCTTGTTTATCGGGGATGGATGAATTTTTTACGCGATGATGTTGATGAAGCTATTGTATATTATAATAATGCCCTCAAAGCTTTAAATCCAGGTCGAGGTAAGCGTCAAAGCTATTTTAATAATTTGGCTGGGTTGTTTTTTATACTCGCTTTAATTAAAGAAGGTTCAAAAAAGAATTTAGAAAAAGCTTTAGATTATTGTAGCTTGATGTCGCACGGTAATCATTGGCTGCGAATGGTTTACTCTCAGTTAAAAATTTTACTTGAAGTTCAGTTAGGTGATATTTCACATAAACATTTTATTCTCACTAACCGCATCATCTTTCCTGGAGAACACAATATTATCGAAGCATTATTTTTTATGCTTTGTCATTATTGGACAGATGCCAATAGTGCGAAAAGACATTTACCTGGTTTGGTAGAGCGCTGTTATTCGCAAGCGATGACAAACGATTATACTTGGTTGGCGATGGAAAGTGTAGAATTATTATCGCGACTTCGGTCAGATGCTAGTTTGGAAACTCAGGCAGAAAATCTCAACGAAGAATTAGGGATAACTAGTATTATTAATACTATTGCACCACAATCTTCATGGCAACGCTGTTTGAATGCTCTTGCTAATTTAAAGAAACAGGCGCCTACTATTAAAGAGGGTACCACACGGTTAGCTTGGTTTATTACTCATTATGCATACAATTGTACGCTACAACCGCGCGAACAAAAGGTGAATAATAAGGGAGAATGGGGTAAAGGGCGCCCGATAGCTTTGAAGCGTTTAAAAAATGAGTTGGATGAATTTGATTATTTAACAACGCAGGATATTAAAGCTTGTGCTTGTATTGAAGCTGAATATGATGGGCATTATTATGGTAAAACCGAATATTCGTTTCCCGATAGAGCGATAACAGCTTTGGTTGGTCATCCTTTAGTATTTTGGGACGATGCAGCTTCTACACGAGTAGAAGTTGTAAAGGGAGAACCAGAGTTAATAGTTAAGAAAGGTCGCAAAGGTAAATTAACTATCGAGTTTTCGCCAAAACTATCCCATAGCCAAAATGTTTTAGCTATCAAAGAAACTCCTACGCGCATTAAAGTAATTGAAATTACCAGCGAACACAGACGTATTGCTGAAATAATTGGGAATGATAATCGATTAGTAGTACCGATTAGTGCCGAAAAGCAAGTATTAGAGGCAATTAATGGAGTTTCAGAAATTGTAACAGTACATTCAGATATTGGTGGTGGGGTTGGAGGCGCCGATGAGATACCCGCACAAACAATACCATATATTATATTATTACCGAATAAAGAAGGGTTGAAAGTAAGTTTATTATCTTGTCCGTTTGGCAGTGGTGGTCCTTATTATCGTCCGGGTACAGGTGGCGAAACGGTTATTGCTGAAATTAAAAATAGGCGCCAACAAACACGACGTAATCTAAAAGAAGAGAAGTTGCTGACAGATAATGCCATTGCAGCTTGTCCAACTTTAGCAGGTATTGAAACAGAAGATGGGGAATGGCAAATAAATAACCCAGAAGATTGTTTAGAACTTTTATTAGAACTACAAGCGTTAGGAGATAGTGTTGTAATTGAGTGGCCTGAAGGAGAAAAGCTGCGGGTAAGTCATCGTGCTGACCTGAAAGATTTGCAAATGTCGATTCAACGCTCCTCTGATTGGTTCGGCGCCACAGGTGAGTTAAAATTAGATGATAATTTGGTGTTAGATATGCAGCGGTTGTTAGAACTGCTCGATAATACACCTGGTAGATTTATTCCTCTTGGTGATGGTCAATTTTTAGCATTAACACAAGCATTCCGTAGGCGCCTAGATGAATTAAAAACATTTTCAGAAATATCTAATAAAGGTATAAGGTTTCATCCGTTAGCAACACTGGGGTTAGAAGACTTTGTTGACGAAGTAGGTACACTCAAAGCAGATAAACATTGGAAAGCGCATGTACAGCGTTTAAAAGAAAGTCAAAACTTACAGCCTAAACTACCAAGTACCTTTCAAGCAGAGTTACGCGACTATCAAGTTGAAGGTTTTAATTGGATGTCACGTTTGGCACATTGGGGAGTAGGGGCCTGTTTAGCAGACCAAATGGGATTAGGAAAAACAATACAAGCATTAGCAGTAATTTTAAACCGTGCTAGTGCTGGGGCAACTTTAATTATTGCACCAACATCTGTATGCATGAATTGGATTAGCGAAGCTCAAAAATTTGCGCCAACTTTAAATCTTATTCAATTTGGTAATAATAAGCGGCAAAAAGTTTTGGATAATTTAAAGCCTTTTGACATGTTTATTTGTAGCTATGGATTATTACAGCAAGAAGAAGTTTCGCAAATGCTATCTCAGGTCGAATGGCAAACCATAGTATTAGACGAAGCGCAAGCGATAAAAAACATGTCAACCAAACGCTCGCAAGCAGCAATGAATTTAAAAGCAGGTTTTAAGCTAATTACAACCGGAACACCAATAGAAAATCATCTTGGTGAACTTTGGAATTTATTTAGATTTATTAATCCTGGTTTACTTGGTTCATTTGAAAGCTTTAACGAACGCTTTGCCAACCCCATCGAAAAATTCCAAGATAAAGGCGCCCGTACCAAGTTGAAAAAACTCATTCAACCATTTATACTGCGTCGTACAAAGAACCAAGTATTAGAATCATTACCATCGCGTACCGAAATATTATTACATGTAGAATTAAGTCGCGAAGAAATGGCGTTTTACGAAGCATTACGACGTGAAGCAGTAGCAAAACTTACGAACGAAGAGGCGCCTTTCTCAGGTCAAAAACATCTACAAGTATTAGCAGAAATAATGAAACTGCGTCGTTCTTGTTGTAATGCTCGGTTGGTGGCAAAAGACACTAAATTACCAAGTGCCAAACTACAACTTTTTGGCGAAGTATTAGGAGAATTACTAGAAAACCGTCATAAAGTCCTGGTATTTAGTCAATTTGTAGACCACTTACATATTATCCGTGATTATTTAGATACACAAAACATCAGCTATCAATATTTAGACGGCAGCACACCTGTAACAAACCGCAAAAAAGCAGTTGATGCATTCCAAGCAGGAGAAGGAGACGTATTTTTAATTAGTTTAAAAGCAGGAGGAACAGGCTTAAATCTTACTGCTGCTGACTATGTAATTCATATGGACCCGTGGTGGAACCCAGCAGTCGAAGACCAAGCATCTGACCGCGCGCACCGCATAGGACAACAACGACCAGTTACTATATATAGACTAGTTGCCAAAGACACCATCGAAGACAAAATCGTTGAATTACACCATCACAAACGTGACCTAGCAGATAGTTTACTCGAAGGCGCCGACATTAGCGGCAAAATGTCCACAGAAGTATTACTCGAATTAATGGGTGCCTAACATAGTGGCACAGGCATCCTGCCTGTGCATTACCTTCTAAGAAACATATTATATCTTGCACCTGGATTTATACATGTGATTTTATTTACCAATTATAAAATTATGCCCATACCCGCCTAGGGTTAAAACCCGTAGGCGCGAGTAGCTTAAGTTCATTAAAATGAACTAAATTAATCAGTAATATTAGAAACATGCTTATTTAAAATAAAGAATTTATACGTAGAGGTGCAAGATGTCAGCCTCCGACTGGCGCCACGCTCCAGTAAAATATGAAACATGCACATTTTTTGGAACCCTTGCTATATATGGATTTTGGAATGTGCAAATTAGGAGTTACCCCATATTACTTTGGTTGCCATACAATTTCCGAACGTTTCGCCAACAATCCCGCTAATCGTTCCGCTTGGGCTAGGTTATCCTCTCGCAAAGGTAAACCAATAATATTCGCATGGTTCACAGAATCTTGCTTGATATCCAAACCAATTTCCCGAACGTGCCCAACCTCAAGACTAGCAACTCCATAACACTTACGAAATAATTCAGCGCACTGTTCTGGAGAACACGCATTGGCCAAATTGACTGAAAGTCCTGGTTCAGAAGCTCTTAGGAAATATGCATCTGCCTTCACCTTTCCTGTGTCCTCATCAATCCACTGTTTACGAAGCAACGCTCTATAAACAATTGCATCCTTTGCTAATGGCTCAAACTGACTCATGCTTGGTTCAGCCACTCCAACCACTGCACTAATATTGATACTGTTACGTCCCGCTCAACGGCGTAATTATCTCCCAACTCATGATATAAATAAGTTTGTTGAGAAGCATCCGCAGGGCAAACTAACCGAACTTCACCAGAAGGCGCCTGTTTGCTCCATGTTAATCGAATACCACCTTGTTCATCCGTCGAAGCTGAAGCCCTTGGAAAAGAATCTCCCATTGCTTCATAAGCATCTACGACCAATCGCATTACCGACTTAAAAGCATATTGGCTTGGTTGTAAAATTCCATACTCATCTGTCTCATCCTCTTCTAAAAGAGCAACAAGTCGCTTTAATGTCACCGTAATATCATTGCTAGAAGGTTTCGCTAAAGCTTGCACGGACATAAAATTCAAGTAAATTAGGGATATAAATATAAGCCTAACATAAGCATTACTTAATAAGCGCGATACTTTTGCTTTTCCTTAGATTTGTATACATTACTTTAGTAATTATATCTATTTTGATAAATCTTCATGCTCAAGACGTTTCTTCAGGTTTATCAGATTGACGAAACGAACGTCCGTATTCCAAAGCTTCAAGAAAAGCTGCTTCGTCCGAAATTGAACCAATTAATTTGTTAAGCCAATTATCAGAAGTAGAATCATTATTATTTTTTTGTTTTAAGGCTGCAACCTCTCTTTCTAGAGTGGCTAGACGCTGTTCAATAGCTGCTTCATCTAACATAATTTATTCCAATTAACCTAAATTCATTCGGGAGCATCCAATGAAGGCAGATAGACTTTTTTAGACCAACCATATAGTAAGGTCTCCGGCGCCATATAATTTGTGTTTCTTCCAAAAGTGGATGCTCCCAATTCATTTAGATTATATACTTCAACTTGGTAAAAGTAGATTACAGCATCTTGCAATACACATAGAGTACACCCCCACTTGAATAAATGGAAGCTTGTAAACGTAGCACAGGCACGCTTCTGCGTGTGCATTACCAGAGTAAATTATATTCTTGCTAAAATTGCTTAATCCTGTAATCTAATTTATATGGATTTACTCGCTCAACTTTCCTAAGTCAATTAATTTATCAATTTCCTCCTGAACCAATGGAGATGGCGGAATTTCTTTGCTAATAATTTTGTTACAAATATTCACACATGTATCGCAGATAAATACACCTGGCCCTGCAATAAGAATATTCACTTGTTCTCGGCTTTTGTGACAAAATGAGCAGCATAATTCTATCTTGGTTTCGACAGCACTACTAGTCATGGTTTTTGTTTCCTTAAGTAAAGTAGGTCGAATTTGTTCTTGAAGAGGAGATAATCGTTCTCTCAGTTGATGACGAGATTTGTGTAGGCGCCCTTTTACAGCATTAACTGAAATATTTAAGCGATTTGCTACTTCTTGTAAACTAAACTGTTCGTTGTAAAACAGTAAAACTACTGAGCGATTCTTGGGAGATAAAGTTTCAACTGCATCTTGTATTACAGTCTGTAATTCTTCCTGTTCTACCACAAGCTGAGGGTCAGGCGAACTCCCAGCAATTGGTAGCGGTTTATCTATAAAATTCCCTATCATTGTTTCCAGGGAAAAACAAATTAATTTACGGCGCCGTAAATCGTTTCGGCAAACATTGAGTACAATGCCGTACAGCCAGCTTTTAAAGCGTGTTGGGTCATTGAGTTTATCTAGCGAGAGATAAGCTTGGAGCATAGCATCTTGTACAAGCTCTTGCGCCAAATCTCCATTGCCCACCACTCGTGTAGCTAGGCGTTGCGCCATTTGTTGATAACGCGACACAAGCAAACCGAATGCAGCTTTATTTCCCTGTTGTGATAGAAAAACTAACTCCAGATCACTGTGTTCGGACATGACTCCCTCGCTAAACAACTTTATATATATAGTGGCAAGCCAGAGGAAAAAGGTTACCTTGATAAAAAAATATGGTGATAGGTTCAAGCTAAGATTGATAGGGTAAAAATTGATCTTGAACCTGTAGAGCCTCTGCTAGGCATTTTTTTAGAAATTATTAAATGAGTAAAAAATTTATATTGGCTAAATTATGGATAAAATTCAAATAACTAGCATTGACCATATTGTAATTCGATGCTCAAATCCTGTCGAACTAATGGATACAGCCAGCAAACAGCTTGATGTTCCGATTCTCATTCCCGCTCATGATTATGGTGATTTTTGCAGCGGTATTATTCGTTTGGGTAATCTTGACATCGAGTTTTTGCGAATTGGAAAGGAAAATATAACAAAACCTTACTTTTATGGAATAGCTTTTGCTGTTTCCCAAAATATTTGGAGGACTACAGCAACGTTAAAAGCGTTACGTATTCCACATACGGTGCCAATTCATACAACAATTATACGCTCAGGTCAGCAATGGGGCTGGAGTACAATTCTTTTAGATGGTTTTTTAGATAATCCAATTCCGGCGCCTTATTCTTTAGGTATACTCTCAGGTGACGGGCTAATTGCAAAAGTTTTTGCAGCATTCTCCACAACTTTAATGAAAGTGAGCGCGATACGACGATTTACGTCAAGCAAAGGGGGAGGTTCAATGTGTTTTATTTGTCATTATGACCAAGATATATCCAGTCTTCGTCTAGCAGCTACCGAAAAATTAACTGCAACTGGAGGAGGAAAAAACCAAATTATTGAAGTTGACTCTATTATTATTGAAACTAATTGTACAGCAGCAACCGCATGGGAAAAATTATTACCACCAGCACAAGCTTACAGCCCTAGACTAAATATAAAAACAGGTGTTACAAGTAGCATTCAAGAAGTTGTTATTAAAAGTAAACGCTCAGTTCCCTCTATGTGTTTTGGGGATGCTGTGTTTTCATTTCAAAGTTATTAGCAATACATGCACCCGCAATTTATTATAATATGTTAATATATTAAAGCAATTATTGCGAGTGCCATGACTCGGTTTTCACAACCAAGCCGCACAAGCAATACTATATAGATAGTGATGCAGCTTTTTTTGGTCAGGCACCGCGAACCATAGGGTGTTTTTTTGGCAGAGTCCGAATTTATTGTGTAAACACTTGTCCAGTATAGCTTTGAAGCATTCCACCTATTTACAAGGTTCGCGGTAAGTCTGAAACCCTTACCATAAAAACGGTTTTAGCCATTTTGAACGGCGCCTGTCTTGACACATTAACCTCTAAAACGCTATTCTTACTTTAGGTTCGCGGAACAGCACCTTGAAAACTAAATACAGTAAAGCTTCTACGCCAAGCAATTGCAATATTAAATAATCCCTTTCAGGGATTGAAACTACAACGATGGTGGCGCCACGACTACAACTGCTACTATTGCAATATTAAATAATCCCTTTCAGGGATTGAAACACGGTATTTAACAAATACTTCTCTGGCAGAATTCCATTGCAATATTAAATAATCCCTTTCAGGGATTGAAACCACTCTCCAGCGTGATAACCTATCATTTTTCTAACTTATTGCAATATTAAATAATCCCTTTCAGGGATTGAAACTCCTTCTTTCCCAAGCATTGCACAAAGATTCCAGCGAAATTGCAATATTAAATAATCCCTTTCAGGGATTGAAACAATGATATTGTTTTTGATAGCATATTCCCATATTATTGCAATATTAAATAATCCCTTTCAGGGATTGAAACAAAGTAGCCGTAGCTTAGGGGGTCTGTGGCAATGGATTGCAATATTAAATAATCCCTTTCAGGGATTGAAACTCTTGTACAAATATAAGCTCTTTTCCTCTAAAAGTATTGCAATATTAAATAATCCCTTTCAGGGATTGAAACCAAAAGCTAAGAAGCGACGCTTTATCCCAAGCGGGCAATTGCAATATTAAATAATCCCTTTCAGGGATTGAAACCTGAATTTAACACCCTTGCCCAAGATAATGCCCACATATTGCAATATTAAATAATCCCTTTCAGGGATTGAAACGTATGCAGCATGGTAGGATTTTAAAACCGCCCCTAGTATTGCAATATTAAATAATCCCTTTCAGGGATTGAAACGATGTTATTGACGCGCAACCTATGACTGATGCTAATTGCAATATTAAATAATCCCTTTCAGGGATTGAAACGAAGGGGTATAGATAGTAGCTATAACCCTGGTGACGAATTGCAATATTAAATAATCCCTTTCAGGGATTGAAACGCACAGGGTAGCTAATAAACATTTCATTCTCGCACTTCATTGCAATATTAAATAATCCCTTTCAGGGATTGAAACAAAACGTTTTGGGCATTATCTGGAGAAATATTGATTGCAATATTAAATAATCCCTTTCAGGGATTGAAACGTATAAAGATTTCTCGCTAATGCGGCAAATAACATTGCAATATTAAATAATCCCTTTCAGGGATTGAAACTTTCCACTTTTGCTCTGGTAACACCGATTGCCACAGGCATTACAATATTAAATAATCCCTTTCAGGGATTGAAACATCAGGATAAAGATACAGCAGATTGCGTAATTATGAAATACGTGTAGAGACGTTACATGTAACGTCTCTACAGGATTTGGGGTATTATGTATGTACTTCTGGAAATTAAAATTTGCTGCGATACAAGGCGCCACTGTTATTTATTATGTAAGATAAAGAAGAAAAGTAATATTAGTATAGTTATGATTGTTACAACAGGGAACGATGTTGCAGGACGCGCAATTAAAAATTACGTTGGTATAGTGCGAGGTATTGTTGTACGCTCACCAACGATTGGACAAGGAATAATGGGTGGGTTGAAGCAATTAGTTGGTGGAAACATTGAAGCATATGCAGTAGCTTGTGAACAAGCACGGCAAGAAGCATATGACCGTATGATAAAACAAGCACAAAGTTTAGGCGCCGATGCTGTAATTTGTATGCGTTATGATGCCACAGAATTTGCTGAGGGAGTAACTGAAGTACTAGCTTATGGTACAGCAGTAAAACTTGAATAAGATTTACATCAATATGCTTAATACTCAGATATTTACATTGCATCAACTAGATGAGAGTCATGAGTTTTGGACGGCATGTTTACCTAATGAAATAAATTTTAACCAGTCACAGTTTGATGAACTTTGGGATATGCATCCAAGTGACTTTAAAGTACTTAAGATACACGGGCGCCTAGTAAAAACACCACGTTGGCAAGAGGTTTATGGTGTTGATTATCATTATACAGGGGTAGTAAACAAAGCTTTACCCATACCACCGTTACTTAAACCGCTTCATCTATGGAGTCAACATAATATAGATAGTTGTCTCAATGGCATGGTTATAAATTGGTATGATGGGCAGTTGGGTCACTATATGGGTAAGCATCGTGATTCTACTGTAAATATGGTACAAGGCGCCTCTATTGTAATTATTTCGTTTGGAGAGGAGCGTATATTTAGATTAAGACCTTGGAAAGGTAAGGGTTATAAAGATTTTACAACGACGCAGGGCAGTGTGTTTGTTATTCCTTATCAAACAAATAAAGCTTGGACGCATGAGGTTATTTCGTCTAAGCGTCATCTAGGTAAAAGAATATCTATCACGTTTCGAGGGTTTGAAGTTGATATGTAAGGTGATTTCCA
The DNA here is from genome assembly GCF_003991905.1 of Dulcicalothrix desertica PCC 7102. Classification (GTDB taxonomy): domain Bacteria; phylum Cyanobacteriota; class Cyanobacteriia; order Cyanobacteriales; family Nostocaceae; genus Dulcicalothrix; species Dulcicalothrix desertica. The sequence continues at coordinate 319,245 of NZ_RSCL01000009.1, forward strand.
TATAAATACTTCTCTTGTGGGGTGGGCATCCTGCCCGCCCAGGTTTGGAACGGGCAAGGATGCCCATTCCACAAGATGCCCATTCCACAGGATGCCCATTCCACAAGATGAGCATTTGATTTGGAAGTATATAAGGCACCTATACAATATTTTTGCAATTGACTGCATAAGTCTTCTATCGCTAGAAATAGTCTATTTTTACATTCTAAGCATAGGCAAAGGCGCCGGCAGCTATGTGTGTGCATCTTTATATATCAATAATTTAGTAAAACCGAGGTGAAACAATGCCAGACGAGAAAGATATAGATACTAATAACCATTCTCCTGTGGAGTTATCTCAAGAAGAACTTGATGGAATTTCTGGAGGTATTAGTATTTTTGTTTCGGGTTCGACTTTCCAAAGGAGTGATGTGTTCGCACAGTCACGAAGACGTTCGCGTCGTGGAAGTAGAAGTTCTAGTTTCGGGTCTTCGCAGATATCTTCATCGGCTTTTCAAATTATGGGCATAGGTTTAAATTCCTCAGAGGATATTATGACCTTTTTTAAAGGGATTTTTGGATTTTTCGGTAGAAGATAATTACGCGACGAGGAACTTACTATGTCATCTGTTATTCTGAAGGAACTTAGCAATCAAGATATTGATTGGATGTTAGCCACTGGGGAAAGAGTCGAAGTTTTACCTGGTACGGTTTTGGTGGAACAGGGTCAGTCTTTAAATGCATTATATATTTTACTCGAAGGCGCCTTAACGGTAACGTTAAACCAAGAAAGTGCTGACCCTTTGGGACGTGCGTTTGCGGTGTTAGAAGGTGGAATACCAGGGAGGGAAGTAGCGCATTTGGAGAAGGGAGAGATAATAGGAGTTCCTCTTTTTGAAAAGAATTTATCTTCTACTACTGTTTGTGCGCGAAAAAAATCTTTGGTTTTGATGATTCCTTTAGCTAACCTTATTCAGAAGCTACATCAAGATTTAGAGTTTGCTGCACATTTATATCGTGCGTTTGCTGTAATGCTCGCTAATCGTCTTCAACAAATAATGAAAGAATTAGGACGCAGTACAACTGTTTTAAGTAAACCACAATTACGCGAAGCTTTAATAATATTTGGTGAGTTGCACGATAGTGATATTGACTGGTTAATTGCAGCAGGTCAAATTCAAGTGTTTCGTACTGGGTCTGTTTTAATTCGTAGCGGTAGACCTACGGAAGCATTATATATTTTACTTGATGGCGCCGTTGCTTTGAATGCTAGTGATGATGATGGTAATATACTTGTACATGCTTTTTCTAATTTGGAAGATAGTAAAAGTCAACCGTTGGAACGCGAGTTTGGTAGGTTATCGCGGGGTGACATGGTTGGAGAAACACCATTCATTGAGGTGCAACCCGAAGCAGTAACCGTAAAAGCAGTCAAAGACTCACGTGTATTATCAATACCAAAATGGCGCCTCGAAGCCAAGTTACTACACGATGTTGGCTTTGCAGTTAGATTTTACCGCGTTTTGGCAATAATTCTAGCAGATAAACAAACATCCCTCGTCCAACGTTTAGGGTACGGTCGATTAACTTATAGTAGCGATCAATCTTTAGATGATACTTTTGCAAACGAGCTTAATAACTATTCTTTAACACAAATGGGACTCGCTGGCGCCCGTTTTGATTGGATGCTCAAAAGAATTCGCATTGAATAATCAAATAGAGAAACCTGGTTTCTTTATTAGAAACTGTAATAAAAATAAATATTTTTCATAGAAACCAGGTTTCTTTGAGTATTACAAGATTAGGAGAAAAAAATGGTAACGCAACAAAACACCGAAAAAAATCAAAATAATCTATTTCGTAAAGAAGCATTAGACAAAGTAGCTTCTCCAGAACAACTAGACCAATTAATTAAAATCACAAGTCCTAAACGTTGGTTTTCTTTATTTGCACTAGGCGCCTTAGTCATTAGTGGAGGAGCATGGAGCGTACTAGGAGAAATACCAATTGTAGTTACAGGTAAAGGTATAATGGTATATCCTAGCCAAGTAGCAACACTACAAGCATCTAGCTCAGGACGTATTTCGGAATTAAAACTGCGAGCAGGAAATACAGTAAAAAAAGGTGAAGTTATCGCCACAATTGACCAAACCGAACTACGTAAACAATTACAATTAAACAGAGAAAAGCTAACGCAGCTAAGAATTCAAGACCAAACAGCAAACACAGTCCAAGCACAACGTACTACTGTAGAAGAAACCGCAATAGCTCAACAGCGTCAAACATTATTACAAAGTTTACAAACTGTGGAGTCATTAACCCCAGTATTGCGAGAAAAAGGATTAGATGTTATCAAAAAAGAGCGCTCTAATTTACGTTCACGGTTAGCAAACGTGCGTAAACTGCAACCAACATTAAAACAGCGATGGGAAGAACGGCAAAAACTCTTTCAACAAGGAGCAGTACCTAAAGACACAGCATTAAGCGCAGAACAAGAATATATTAATTCTCAAGCGCAAATAGACGAAGCAGAATCACAATTAAATCAACTTGATGTTAAAGAAGCAGATGCTCAACGTCAATATTTGCAAAATTTGAATCAAGTTAACGAAATAAAAACACAACTCAAAGCATTAGATAGTCGTAAAGAAACTCAAAAAGAGCAAGACTTTACAACTGCAACGAGTCGGAAAAAAGAAATTCAAGAAACCGAACGTTTAATCGCGCAATTAGAATTGCAGCTACAAAAAAACAGTCAAGTCGTTAGTGATTATACAGGTACTGTGCTAGAATTAACAGCTAAACCAGGTCAACAATTAGAACCAGGTTTAGGAATAGGAACAGTATCCACACAAGAATCTGGCGCCAAATTAGTAAACATCGTATTCTTAAGCGAAAGCGAAAACAAAAAAATTAAGGTTGGTACACCTTTACAAATTATCCCTTCCACAGTCAAACGTGAAGAATTTGGTGGTATTGAAGCTAAAGTCACAAAAGTATCATCATTTCCAGTAACTCAACAAGGTGTTGCCAACATTATAGGCAACCCAGATATTCTACCAGGTGTATTAGACAAAAGACCTCAAATCGCAGTTTATACAGAACCCCAAATTGATACAACACCAAGTGGTTATAAATGGTCATCGTCCTCTGGTCCGAAATTTAAAATAGCACCTGGTACCACAACATCAGTCAGAATAACAGTAGAAAAGAAAAAGCCTATCGAATTTGTGTTACCTATCCTTAAATCCTGGACAGGAAATTAACTTTATGCGCGAATGTATAGTTCGCTACTTAGACTTTTAACAGAGGCGCAGATAGTGTGGTAAGTTAATCGATGTGGAGCAGCACCCACCGTGATCAAGGTTAAGGCTTTACTAAAAGCTTTAATCTTGTTCGTGCTAGGGTTTCTTCACATAGGCGCCTGCTAAGTACAACTAAATTGCTATATTTATCTTTCCCAAGGAGGGAAAAATATTACCAAAATTATTTTATTATAGGTGAGTTTGAACCAGTGTTTGGTGGAGATGGAGATTAGCAATGACCTGTGATGGGGAAAAACAAATAGATTTAGAAGATGTTCTCATTACAGAAGAATTAGTTCATCGTTTGCCCAAAACGCCTAATTTACAAGACGAAAACCAAGCCATGCATACCCTGGCTCGGCAACTAGCATCTGCACCTCAAACTATGCTCAAAACCCTTGTAACTATGGCAAGGGATTTGTGTAAAGCTGGAACTGCTGGAGTTAGCTTATTAGAAACTATACCCAGTGGAGAAAAAGTTTTTCGTTGGGTGGCATTGGCTGGAGAGTTGGAGCAGTATGAGATGATGGAAGCTCCAGTCAATTTTAGCCCTTGTGGCGTGTGTTTAGAACGTGGGGCGCCTCAGCTTTATTCTTACCCCGCACGGTATTTTACTTATTTTCAACAGGCGAAACCTTTAACAGTTGAGAGCTTAGTTATTCCTTTAGTTGTTGATAAGCAGCCACTAGGCACGATTTGGATTTTATCTCACGATGAGCAACAGCACTTCGATAGTGAAGATGTAAGGATAATGACGAGCCTTGCGGACTTTACTGCTGCTGCTTTACAAAGTAGTCAAGCTCGCCAAAAAGCTGAATTAGCAAAAGTTGCATTACAACAAAGCGAAGCACAAATGCAAAGTTTAATCGCGAATATGCCAGGGATGGTTTATCGTTATATACCTTGCAATGATATATTTAAGCAATTTAGTTTTGTTAGTTCCGGTTGTCGTGATTTGTTTGAAGTAGAAGCCCAAGTGGCATTACAGGATGCTGGCTCAATTTGGAATTTGATTCATCCTGATGATTTAGCTTCTTTTACTGCATCTGTCGGCGCCGCAATTGAAAATTTTTTACCTTGGGATTGGCAGGGTAGAATTACCACACCTAGTGGTAAAGTTAAGTGGATTCAAGGTCGGTCGAGTGCGTTGCAAGTAGAAGACCAAGAAGTTTGGGATGGTTTGCTTATTGATATTACTGAGCGTAAGCTCATTGAAATCGAGCGAGAGCAAATTTTACAACGAGAGCAAGATGCGCGAGAAGCCGCCGAAACTGCAAATCGAATTAAAGACGAGTTTTTAGCGGTACTCTCTCATGAGTTGCGCTCACCCCTTAATCCAATTTTGGGCTGGTCTAACTTGCTTCGTAAAGGTAAATTAGATGCCGAAAAAACGGCTTACGGTTTGGAGACAATTGAGCGTAACGCCAAGTTACAGGTGCAACTAATTGAAGATTTGTTAGATGTGTCTCGCATATTGCGTGGTAAACTTAGCCTTAACATGGCGCCTCAAAACCTAGCTTCAATTATTACAGCCGCAATGGAAACCGTACAGTTAGCGGCAGAAGCCAAATCAATTCAAGTTGAAAAAATTTTTGATTCAGATGTGCTGCAAGTACTAGGAGATTCTACTCGCTTACAGCAAATTGTCTGGAATTTAATTTCTAACGCCGTTAAATTTACTCCTTCTGGGGGATGGGTAAAAATTCAACTTAGGAAAGTAGATAAAGAAGCTCAAATTCAAGTTAGCGATAATGGCAAAGGCATTTCTTCGGACTTTCTTCCTTACGTATTTGAATATTTCTGTCAAGCTGATAGTACAACAACTCGAACCTTTGGTGGACTAGGGTTAGGGTTGGCAATAGTTCGTCATTTGGTAGAGCTACATGGGGGAACTGTGAAAGCAGAAAGTCCTGGAGTTGGGCAAGGAGCTATATTCACTATTAAATTACCGCTTTTAAAACCTAGAAACTCTGGAAATGTGGAACTTGAATCAAGTTTATTATCTGCCATGCACCCATCCCTTCCCCTTGCAGGAGTGCGAATTTTGCTGGTCGATGACGAAACAGACACACGGGATTTAATTGCTTTTATATTAGAGCAAAGCGGCGCCGTGGTTACATCAGTAGAAAATGCAGTCCAAGCTATAAAAGCTTTTGAGCAAAGTAAGTTTGATATGCTTCTAAGCGATATTGGAATGCCTCAAATGGACGGTTACGCGCTGATACGACACATTCGGGCAGCAACATATGGGCAAAACACAGAAATTATAGCTGTAGCACTAACTGCCTATGCTGGAGAAATGAATCAACAGCAAGCACTCGCAGCAGGATTTCAAAGACATGTTACCAAACCAGTTGACCCAGAGCATCTGGTAAACGTTATTGTTGATTTAAAAAATAAAAGTAGAAATTAAAAGTAAAAATATTTAGGTACCATTTAACGTAGGTTGGGTTCCGTTCCTCCACCCAACCAAAGTTAATATTACCGTTCATTACCTAATCTAGGGGTATTTACCTACTATCAATTAATTTTCTGATAATAAATTATATGCTTCGTTAATTTGATGCATTTTTTCTTGTGCTTGTCGTTGTTGTAATTTATCTGTAAATAAGTCAGGGTGCCATTGTTTTACAAGTTTTCGGTATGCTTGTTTAATATCTGTAATTGAGGCGCCTTCCTTTAAACCTAACACACTTAGGCTATGCGTTTGATTGATATTAATTGGAGGGGTGTTTGGTTTTTGATTACCTGGCACACCCATATTAGCTTTCATTTGTGCAATTTCTTCATCGAGTTCCCAGTTGCGGAATTTTGCCTCAACTTCTGCTACATTTGTTTTTGGTAACGGTTGTTTTGGTAGCGGTTGTTTTGGTAATGGTGCCTCAGAAACAGATGTTTGATTTTGCTGAGGTATTCCTACAGATTCTTTGGCGCCAACTCCTTGAGAACGATATACTGTTTGAGTATTTGTATTTTTATTTACTTCATTAGTTACTTTAACTTTGAATTGATTCGGTGTTGATATTCCTAAATTGTTTTCAAGTGCTTGGTTGAGTTGAAGTAAGCTATTTTGCCACTGTAACAATTCTTGACGCTTCTGGATAATATCTGGTGTATCGGTAGGTTCGACGAAACGAATAACAAGGTTTGCTTTGCCTTCGTACTCATTCAATATAGATAAGCTTTCACAACTAAAGGTACCGAGATAATTATCGACTGCATCAAGACATAATGTTGCAACCTGTTGATGGTATGATTGAGTTAATGTTTCTTTTCCTTGTTCCTGAATAGTTTTATTGGCTAAATAAGCAATACTACCTAAAACTGCGGCGCCTAATGGCCCACCAAGAACCCAACCGATACCGCTACCAACTGCCAATGAACCAGGTTCACTCAAATCACTACTATTACTAGTACGGGGTGGTAGAGTTACTCTAGGATGTTTGGGTAACGGTAATACTAAATTTTCTTTTGGCTGAGATGAGAAAAACTCGTAAGCTTGGTCTAACCATTTGGTGACTGCTAGCTGTAAATTATTCAAATCTGATTTAAAGGTGTTTTCCCAAGTGGTAAAATTTTCTTGTGCTAAAGCGACAGCTGCATCACTTTGATATTTTTCCCGCAGCTTATTTAACTCTAAATGCGAACGTAGTTTATTAAGACTTTGAGAAAAACCTTGTTTTATCAAGCTTTCTGCACGTCTTTTAATTTCATTTGCAGCATTACTTTTATCGGTAATTTTTTTAATCTCATTCTCAAGAGAGGTTATTTTTGCTTGCAAAGCTTGTTGTAATTGTTGTGTTACTGCTACAACTCGCGGCGCCACAACTTCTTTTCGGTTACGCTTGAGTATAGTAGCCACATTTTGTAATGCTGTTTCAAATTCTACTAACCCGCTACTACTAGCCAAACTAGTATCACCTTTAATTCTTGCACGCAAAGCGGGTAATGCATCAACTCGATATAAATTGCTAAAACCGGGTGGAATATCCGCACGAAAACTTTCGGCAACGAACCGCAAACGGTTTTGCACCTCTTTTTGCTCATCTGGTTCGAGCAAGTTAATAAAGTTAGCGACAAAAATAACTGTCTTAATACCCCTATCGAGTAACCAGTCGCGTAAATTCTCACGCTCACCCAAAGTCATCAACTTACGAGCGTCTAATAACTGTACAACCAAATCGGCGCCTAAAAGTTGCTCTTTAACCAAATTATCTTGTGCTTCGCGGTCATTAGTACCAGGTAAATCAAGAAATTCAATTCCCGTTTCCAGAAATGGATGCGGATAAAACACTTCTACCGAGGTAACATCACCTCGCATTCGTCTATCACCATCTAATACAGCAAACTCTTTGAGGATATCTGTACCGCTACGATATATCTCACTCCCATTACTAAGCAAAATACGAGTTCGTATATTTGTACCATATTTTACTGTAATAGCGGCGCCTGTCGTTGGAATTAAATCGATGGGTAAAGTCTTGCTACCCAAAATGGCATTTAATAATGTAGACTTGCCGTGGTTGAAGGGACCAAATACCGCAATGCGAAAGTTCGGATTGGTAAGATAGTCACAGATAGCAGTTACATCTTGGTTGAGTAACTTCGATACACTCTTAAGGATATTTATTAAATCTTGCATAATTCTTTCTTTTCTTGCTTTGCGTTCTTTGCGAACTTTGCGGTTCGTTTATTAAACCGCAAAGGACGCAAAGTTCGCAAAGGTAATTAGCTGTAATATGTGAGAAGATTAGAGAAAGATGATTCGATAGAGTTGAGCTGGGTGGATACTTCTTCTTGAAGTTTATTCAACCGTTTAATTTCAGCTTCATTGTTAATCTCGCGCGTTTCCTTCTGTTTGAGTAAGTTATCGAGTTCAGACTTACGCGATAATATATCCTCGTTTATCCGCTTACTCACTTCACGTTCATAAGCATCGAAACATTCTTTAACAGCATCGTACACTGTTTTAGATTGTTCTTGCGCTACTTGGGGTAAATACTTAACGAGTTCTTTCTTCGCAGTTTTGACTAATTCTTTTCGTGCTTGGTCTGCTTGTAACATTCCTACACCTAAACCAAGTACAGCAAAACCTATGGGTCCAAGGAATATACCAGTAACAGTAGATAACAATCCACCGACACCTAATACCGTAAAGTAATTTAATAATATATTCTTCCAATCAAACCCGGCGCCTGCCATTGCAAAACCTGCTAAATTACCCCTAGATAACGATAAAAGTCCCATTGCCCATTTTGCCCAACTTGGTGCATCTTCTTCACCCGAAACATTAGTATTAAGTTTAACTTTCTCACCAGTGAGTTTCTCGGTAATCTGATTGGTAATTTGATTATATGAGTCACCGTATTTAGCTGCGCTTCGACCTAGCTGTACAAAAGCACTATTAATATCGCGTTCAGCAGTCAGACTCCACGCAGCAAGTTTATCTGCAATATATTGTTCAAACGCTTTTTGAAGTGCAGCGTTAAATGCTTCCCGTTTACCACTGCTAAGAAAGTCGAGTATATTTAATTCTGGTTGATAACGCAGAAAGTCTGTTTCAAAGGTATTACCCAGGTTTAAAACGTAGCTGCGGAACGAGTCGGAGATGCTATGTGCTTGGGTATCACGGGTTTTGAGAATTTCTTTTTGGAAGTCGTCACGAATATTGGTAAGTTTATTAAATTCGGGTTCAACGGAGTTTATTCTGCTGCGAAGTTCTTCAACACCCTGTTCAAGTAAAGGTATTCTTCGTTCGATACTTTCTTTGGTGTTGTTACTTGCAGTACGTGCGAGTGTACGAACTTGTCGCAGTTCTGAAACAGCACGTTCACGGGTAAGGAAAGTATTTAAGGCGCCCATAAATTGCGGAAATCCTGTACCATCTAAATCAGCTTGAGGATTTTTCAACCGTTTACGAAGCGCTTGGATAGAGGAAAGCTCGAATACTCGTTCATCATATATATTATGACCATCGACTAAACAGTATTCTGCTAAGTTAGCGTGAAAGACTTTGCGTAATCGTTCTTCAGCTTCACGTAACTCGTCTTCATCGTCGGGGTCAATAAGTGCTTCTTTTACCTGGTCCCAAGCATTTATCAGGAAAAATACAGAAAGACCACGATTTTTAATATAATTCTCTAAATATCGTCGTTCACCTAACGTACAAGGTTGTGACGCACGTAAAACGAATAAAATAGCGTGACAGTTATTAATGTAGCCCAATGATAACTCATTACGTGCTTCAGTATCATTCAAACCGGGACTATCAACAATTTCAATTCCGCGTTCGAGTAAAGGTAAAGGATATTCTACTATGGCATGAGTAACACCAGGAAAAGCTTGTTTATTATCTTGTTCTAACCTCTTTGCTTCAGCTGGGTCGATGGTATATTTGACCTTGAAGGTATCAAAGTCCATAGTTTGAGGTGGTTTGCCATCGTCAAAATGCACCGTGACTTTTTTTTCGGCACCGTAGCGAAGTACAGTTAAGATGGCAGTACAAGGATTAACGTCACTCGGTAAAATCCGCTCTCCAATTAAAGCGTTGAGAAAAGTACTCTTACCTCGCTTCATGTCACCCAACACCATTAAGCGAAATACTCCTGTACGGAGATTATTACTTGCTACACGTATATCATCAATATCGCGTGTACTATCCCCTACAGCTTGATTAATGGTATCAGCCATTTTATCAAGGGATGCAGCCACTTGCGCGCGTACCTGAATTACACGCTCTAAATCATTGAGAAAAGTATCAGTCTCATTTCCTGCCATCTTCAAATAATCCTTGCTATATACTATTTCTTTTTATCGAAAAACAATTTATACCCTACAAATAATAGTGTTCCCACAATTAGCAAATTAGCAACAACCGCAGCAACTCTAACCAAAGCTATTGCCGCAACCCCAACACCAAATAACTTTAACCCTAGAATTACCTTGGGTTTCCATAATTTTCCCTTCGCTTGTTCGTTTTGGTTATGCGGAACTCTGGTAGTTTGATAAAATTGAATCTCTTGCTTATTAGACTTTGACTCTAAATCGCGCAAACGTGATTCAGTTTCACGCTGACGAATTTCCCTGCGGGACACTCCGTGAACGCGTTCGATACGTTCGAGTTCTTTGCTGTGTTCCTCCGGTGTCATTTTAGATACCCCCATTAAGTACTCAAAGCATTATTTGTAAAATAGCGCACATAGTAGCTAAAAATCATCAGTGCAACCACTACTTAATAAATAAATATTTGGTGACTTTTGATATTTAAAGGTTAGATACAGAATTAGAATCAACGGTTCCGGATAGATTAAAAATTGACACGTTGTTGTAGAGACGTGTAAACCGGAGGTTTTCCCGCAGGTATTAATCCGGTCTCTACGTCAATGGTATATCAATCGTAGGTCATTCTGTATATATGGCAATTTCGGCGCCGTTGTCAGAAGTACCGATACAACCGATACCATCAGTGCGACTAATACCACAACGCATCGAAGAGTTCCAATCGGAAACGATACTGCTTGCTTGTTGCCATGACATTTGATAGACATAAAAGTCTCGTTGTGAAGCAACATTTGCGAGTTGAGAGGCAGTTAGTTCTAAAATTAAACAATATTGTTGTGAACATAACTTCAAATTACCACTACCATCATTGAAAGCTCCCACAACTACATATTCACAAGAGTACGTAGTCCCATTTAAATATTTATCTTGTTTTATAGATGCTCGTGAGTGGCAAGATATTTAATTATGTATAATTTAATTTGTTGCTGCTGTAGGTGTTTGTTGTTTGTTTTGTAATTCTAAAAGTTCTGGAACTGTGACAAATTTATAGCCTTTTTTTCTAAGTTTACTTATAATTTGTGGTAATGCTGTTACGGTATGACTACGATTTCCTCCTCCATCGTGCATTAGTACTATACCACCCGGCGCCACTTTCATGACTCGTTGAATTAATGTAGATGCAGAGGATATACGATAGTCTTCGGAGTCAGCTGACCAAAGAATGATTGAGTGGTTTTGATTTTTCGCATAGTCTACTAAACCGTTGTTTAAAATTCCTCCGGGTGGACGAAATAATGTTGTTTTGGCGCCTGTAGTTTTGTATATTATGTCTGCTGTACTTTCAATTTCAGATGCTGCTAACTGTGGATTCATATGCATGTACCAGTGATGCCATGTATGGTTGCCAATAACATGACCGTCTTTCAGTACATTTTTTGCTTGAACAGGATAGGCTTTGACGTTTTGTCCTATCATGAAAAAGGTGGCTTTGATATGATTTTGACGCAGTATTTTTAATATTTGGTCTGTGGTGTTAGGCCAAGGACCGTCATCAAACGTTAAAGCTACATATTTCTCTGTTTTGGGAAGTTTGATGTCATGTACTACTGTTCCAGCAAAATTTGATGGTGCGTTAAAAGATATACTATTTACAGGCGCCTCTGTTTGAAAGGGCAATGTTTGATTTAATACTTCGGATGAGAAAGTATTGAGTGGCATTTGAATAGGATATTGCGCTTGCCCAAATAGTTCTTGTTGATTTCGTTTACTTAATAGGGTGTAAGTTAATATACTGCTACCGATAATAAGTGATATTAGTATTAATCGGCGCCAAAAAAAGTTCTTTTTAACTCTGATTTTTTTTATTCGAGTTTTCATACATTTGTACCCAAAAAACTTCGCTCAATAGTATCACATTTAAGGTAGTTTTTCTGTGGGTGCCTTAAAGGGTATATTTGGATATTTGATATTTTAATTTTTCTAAGGTTTTTTCGTTGTTGGGTTTCGAGAATGGATAATATATCATGGATGAGCGGCACTTCTAAATCTAAGCTTTCAATGATGTTACGCTGGTTGAATACTTGTTTGGGTTCTCCTTCTAATATTAGTAGTCCAGAATCCATGACAAATAACCAGTCTGCCCAACGATATATTAAGTCAAGGTCATGCGATGCCATCAGTACTGTTGTACCATTTTGATGAATATTTTTTAGAGTTGTGATAAGTTTACGGGAATGTAGTTTGTCTAGGTATGCGGTTGGTTCGTCGAGAAGAAGTAGTTGGGGTTGTAATACCATTACGTCTGCTATAGAAACTCGTTTTTTTTGACCTAAGCTCATATGATGAACTGGTGTTTGTGCGAGTTCTATGAGGTCAAATTCTTCTAATGCTTGTTCGACTCGTGTTTTAATTTCTAATTCTGGTAAATTTAAATTACACAAACCATAAGAAATGTCTTCTTCGACGGTTGAGGCAACTAGCTGTTGTTCGGGGTCTTGGAAGATTAAACCAACTTGTTGACGCAGTTGCATTAAAGATTTACGATTGTACTGTATTGGTTTACCTTGCCAAATCACAGAACCTTGGTTAGGTTTATATAATCCGTTTGCTAGTAAGAATAAAGTAGTCTTGCCACAACCGTTTTGTCCAATTAACGCGCACTTTTTACCTGTGGGTATTTTTAATGTTAATCCGTTTAAGGCGTTTTTATTGGCGCCTGTATATGTATAATATACTTGTTCAAGTTCAAGTAAATATTCATGCATTGTTAAATATCTCTAAGAAAAATTTCTAATATAATTAATAATGTACAGCCAAAAATAGATTCTATCAAATAACGCTTAGATGATTTATAGCGTTCTGGATACCAAACACGAAATTCTCCATTAAAACCACGCGATTCTACACTTAATAACATTTGACGATAATTCTCAATTGTGCGTTGAAATAATTGTCCAATTAATAGCGCTAAACTTTTCATGCCAGAATTAAAAGTGCGGTACCCAAACCTTGCTTGCTGTGCTGTCCATAGTTCGCTTGCTGTGTTTAGTAAAATAAAAATGAAACGATACATTAATAATAATAGTTCTGCTAAAAGCTGGGGAAAGCCAAATTTACGTAAAGCTTGCAGCAATTCAACAAAAGGAACCGTTAACATGATAAAGTATAAACACGAAAGTGCAGCCAATGCCCGCGTTAATATTGTAAGTACTTGAATTATTCCTTGTACGCTTATATATATATAGTATGAGCCAATTGTTAAACCGGCTAATGAATCGAGTTGTATGCTGGTTAAATTAGTAGTATTAACTGCATTGATAGCTAAAGCAGGTACACTTGTTAACCAAAATAAGAAAGGAACATAAATTAATCTCAAAAAATTTTTTATCGGAATACGTGCATATCCGACTATCCAAATACTCATCCAGATAAAAATTAGAATTTGTACAGGGGGATGAGAAACATAAGTAATTACAAAAAGGGTAGTTGCCAATATTAATTTATGCTTAACTGGCAGCCACCGCAAGTTATTAGTGTATGCGAGTGTGTCTATCTGTATTTTCATTACGCTGTTTGCTTTCGGTGCGTCCTTTATATAGACCTATTACATAACCTATTACACCTGCACCACCTGCTGCTTGTACTGAGAATAACAAACTTGCAACTTCTGAGCTAGGTAACTCGAATACAGGTTGAAACCAAGGTTTATACTGTGGGTGTAGTTCGGTTATTGCTTCTTTAGCTTTGTCGTCTGAACCTGTATATTCTCCTTTTACGAATAATAATGGCGCCACTGCTAGTGTTATTACTCCAAGGAATAGTAACCAGTTGTTAGTTTTGTTTGACATGATGAGTCCTTTTATATTGTAATGAACTTGAGAAACCAGGTTTCTTTCTTTTTTATTGAAGATTGTTATGTTCAGTGCTGAAGAAACCTGGTTTCTGTATTAAATTCAGCATTTCTAATTCTTGGCGCCCGTAGTTAGTTAACCAGTTCCAGACTAAGACGGTTAGTAGTCCTTCGCTAATGGCTAGGGGTATTTGTGTGATTGCAAAAATACCAGCGAATTTTAGGAATGAAGCGACAAAGCCACCTGTTGCGGCAGGGAATGCTAAGGCTAATTGTATAGATGTGACTATATATGTAATTAAATCGGCTACAGCAGATGCTAAGAATATTGCTAATCTTTGTTTACCAGTTGACACAATTAAACGGTATATCCAAAAGGCAACGATTGGCCCAACTATTGCCATTGAAAATGCATTGGCTCCTAATGTCGTTAAACCACCGTGTGCTAATAATAATGCTTGAAATATTAATACTAAGGTTCCGAGTACTGACATTGTTAATGGGCCGAATAATATGGCGCCTAGTCCTGTACCTGTTGGGTGTGAACAGCTACCCGTAACTGAGGGTATTTTTAATGCTGATAGTACAAAGGTAAAGGCGCCTGATAATGCCAAGAGTAATTTTAACTCAGGTTTTTCGTTGGTGATGCGTGTGATGCTGCGTAAACCTAATACAAAAAACGGTAAGGCAACTATAAACCAAAATATTGCCCACTCTTTAGGTAAAAAACCTTCCATGATGTGCATTGCGTGTGCTTTTGCTTCGGAACCAACAACTAAGTAAAAGCTTAAAAATGCCATTAAACTCAAATTGATTAGGCGCCACTTTCGTGGTGATATTGAAATATTACTTAACATTCTTTACACCTTTGCTGGTAATCCTAAAAAAGTATACCCAAAAAATATATGATATATCGCCATTTCAAGATATGCCACTTGAAATGAATTATCATTATCGACTTTAGTGCCCGAAAAAGCAAATAGTTGTTTAAGCAAATTTTCTAATTATAACGTGCATGGTTACATCTGACCATATAAATTATTCGCGCTTAAAAATTTTAAAAATAAGAAACATTTAGGCGCCTATTTTAGTCAAGGACGGGTATTCTATTAACAAATAGCTTGACCATGACATAGGTTATCGAACAACTTAGGCGGTCAAGCTTGTTTTTTTAAGAAAGGCTATGAACAAGAAATTCATTCTCATTTTGCTTTCAACTTCTACTGTGTTTACCTCATTAATGTCAACACTATCGTTAATTAATCCTGCACACGCGGTAGAAAAGCGTCTAGAGCAGAAATTAATTCATACACGCGACAATAAAACATGTATCACCAATCCTCACGGACATCATAATTTTATTTGTATTCGTGATTCTGAGAGGAGCTTAGGCGCCAAACCTGTAGTATCGCAAACTGTTGTGAATGGGGCAACAAATACAAATGTTGCAATGTTAGATTTTACAGAAGAAGAGAGCGATGCTGCAATTAAGCTATTTGGCTGTGACTGTCCGTATTGTCTCAATTCTTTGCGTCAGTTAACAGGTACAGGTAACTTGGTTTATTAATTTTGGTGCATATGTAATTAAGATATTTTAAGTAGTGGTAGACTTACTTTAAATGTGGCGCCAAGTCTTTCACCAGGACTTGGCTACTGTATTTACCTATCGAATTACTTTGCTTCATTTTTGATTAAGTTGACAATGCCTTGTATTAAATCAACAAAAAGTGTTAACCCAATAGCTAACCGCGCAAAGCCAGAAGGCGCCCGTTTATCTAGTCCAGAACCAAAAAATATATTTCTGGCGAGAGCAAAGTTATGCAAGAAGTGGAATTAGGGACGGAAAATAGTTAGAAGTTGGTTTATGTTGGGTTACGCCTGCGGCTTCACCCAACCTACGATGTTACGAAACTTAGGCGCCGATACCAACTAGTTGAATATCAAAGACCAAATCTTCGCCAGCGAGAGGATGATTTGCGTCTAGAGTGATGGTAGAGTCTGATATTTCGGTGATGACGACGGGTATAACTTGACCTGTGGGTTGCTGGAGTTGTAACTGTTGACCAATTTCTGGCTCTAGTTCGGGTGGCATTTGTTCACGGTCTACCTCAATAACCATGTCATCACGATATGTACCATATGCTTGTTCTACGGGGATATGAGTAGTTTTTGAGTCACCAGCGTTCATTCCTACAACTGCATCCTCAAATCCAGGTATTAACTGTCCTGTACCAATTGTAAACTCTAACGGGTCGCCCCCTGACGAAGAGTCAAAAACTGTGCCATCAGTCAATTTACCTGTGTAGTGTACTGTTACTGTGTCACCTACTTTTGCTTGTCCCATTGATGTTTCTCCAAAACTTTTGTAATCATGTCAACCTTGAGGTACAGGCTTGCATACCATCTGACCAACTTTAGGAAGCTATTGACATCCCTCTTTAGTTGGGTATTGGCTCCTACTCTACTCAAGTGATTTAAAGGTGTAATTTAATAATCAGCGTGAGTAAATTAAATTAACTCTCGAACCACATTACCCTAGAAATATAGCAGGGTTTGCAGACTCAACAAAAATTTAAGACATTAATTCATCTATAGCTATATGGCAGTACGACCTTTTATGAATATTCCCCAGTTTGTTGCTAATGCTGCTGCATATATTGGTTCACTGGCGCCTACAGACAGGTGAATTATTTTGGCGCATCATACAGGTTAAAAGCTATGCTCATAATTAAAGTCAATTTAACTAAGCTTTTTAAAATAACGTATAATTATATACATTTATATTCGAATTAATTACTTACACGTATAAGTGTAACATATAAGGCACAGATAAAGGCGCCACAATCGCGTAAGTTAGTATGAAACTAGTTTCAAGAGAAGGTAGCAGGTTTGGGGGTGAAGTATTTACCAACAATCATAAACGTTGTTTTCCTGCATGTTGTGTACTGTTGGTAAATCGGTGCCTACCCCTAAAATTAAGGACGTAGAGTACAACTTATAAAAAAGAGGCGCCTTCTTCAAGTTCAGCGGCTCTTATTGCGCGCGAGCATACCCAGTCAGATGAAACAACGGCTGGCCATCCTTTGCGTACTGCTTCGGGACATATCGTGTAAATGGTTAGTTGACAGTCAATTAGTTCTAAGCCTGATTTTTCAACTTGTTTTGTTGCTTGTTTGAGAATAGAAGTATTTTCAAATTCGATTGTCATATTACACTGGGCACACACCATGTGGTGATGATGATTGGGTGATGATGTGTTAAGCTCGTAGTGTTTGTGTACTTCTGCTAACTCTAGTTCCCGCAATATCCCCATCCGCGTCATGAGCTTTAAGGTACGGTAAATAGTAGACAAGCTAATTCCTTCTTGACGTTTTTCTAGCAGAGCAAATAGTTCCTCTGCGCTTAGGTGCTTTCCTTGTGGCAGATTTTGAAACACCTCTAATATTACTTCCCTCTGAGGTGTCAATCGCCACCCTTTGGAGTTTAGTTCGGCTTTGAGAGAATTTGCTGTATACATAAATTACAACTCACTCGCTATGGTACATCAATTAATCATACGATACATAGGCGCTCCCGTTGCAATAAACATTGGCTTATTGCGAAATAGAAACCTGAAGAAACCCGGTTTTTACGCAAAATAGTTATTGTTATTACAATATTTCAACAAAAAAACCGGGTTTCTGTAAAATAGAATTCTTGACAATATAGATATTGTTAAATACGATGGTTTGTCGATTGCATTTTTTTATAACACGCTTTTTTAAATTGCGTGTTACATCTCTGTGTTCCTCACAAAATATACACATGAAATCTAATTTTTTATTACTTACTTGTTTAAGTGTTATCCTGTTCCCATTGACAGCAAAAGCGGAGCAAACAACAAAGGTTAACGAGCTAGCTACTTCATTCAGTACAAATACAATACCATTACCAGGACTTCGATTCATTCCCCCGAAGGAGCGAAATGACTCTGTTCCTATCTCAGTTCCAGAAGTAAATATAAATAGTTCTAAATTTGCTGGTGTTATTAGTTTAAGACAAGAGATGTCATTGTTAGAAACTCAAATCAAAACATTGATGAATCGCTACAAGTCGCTGACACCAGGACTATTTTTCTTAGATTTACAAACAGGTGATTACTTAAATATTAATGGAGAAAGAATATTTCCTGCTGCCAGTACAATAAAATATCCAGTTTTGATTGCATTATTTGAAGAAGTTGATGCGGGTAGAATTCGGCTGGATGAAACAATGGTGATGCAACGCAGACACTTAGCGGGTGGTTCGGGGAATATGCGCTTTCGTCGGAGTGGAACTAAATTTAGTTTGTTAGAGACGGCAACTCGAATGATGACTATAAGCGATAATACTGCAACTAATATGGTCATCGAACGTTTAGGAGGTATTGCAAAATTAAATCAACGTTTTCGCAAGTGGGGACTTGAGCAGACTGCAATGCGAAATATGTTAGGAGACTTTGGGGGAACGAATAGAACAAGTGCGAAAGACTTGGTACGTTTATCAGCTTTAGTGACAAACAGTAATTTACTTAGTGATGCGAGTCGTACTCAAGTTTTAAATATAATGTATCGATGCCAAAATCGTAGATTATTACCTTCTGGTTTGGGGAAAGGCGCCAATATTGCTCACAAAACTGGTACTTTAAGATTTGTGCTGGGAGATGCGGGTATTATCCAAACACCTTCAGGTAGAAAATATTTGGCTGGTATTTTAGTAAGAAGACCTCATCATAGTCCGCAAGCTAGGGATTTTATTCGCCAAGTTTCTCAATTGGTGTATAACTATCTAGACCAACCAACCGTCACACGTTTGCCGTAATTATGCTGCAAATGTAGAGACCGTATTAATTCAGTCTCTACATTGATTAAATTCTATCTTCATAATCTTCGTGCTTATGCGGGGTCAACCGCTACTTCACAATAACGTTTTTCCGTCAAGTCTCTATACCCCAATAGAAGTACTACTTTAGATAGAGATACATATACACCGAGATATTCCTTTGGAGCGAAGATATACTTGCGAATTATGCGTAGTCTAGTAATTGTCAATTCACGCTATAGCCACTTCACGCATAGTTATGAGTTATGAATGTCATGACTCATAGCTGTTTTTTTTGTTTATAACAGTATTTTTAATATTTTTATTTTATTTTAGACTAAGTTTTGTAAAATTTGACTTTTTTTTAGATATTATATTTCGGACGGTAAAAAATTAGTATATCTCTCTTTAGAGCGAAGCTTTGAAATTCTTTGATAGATAGCATAATAAGTATCAAAAATCGTCAACTAGCTCCTTGATATTTATGGGCTATAAGTAAGGATAATTAATATATCTTATATTGCTTATTTAGACTTGTAGCTCATATATTTCTTCTTAAAGCGAGTTGTATATGTAGATTTGTAATGCAATAGAAATAAATATCCTCAACCAAGATTATGAAGTACGACGAGTTTATTAAGAAAGTACAAGATGCAGCTAAGTTAAATTCCCGTGAGGAAGCTATAAATGCTACTCGTGCAACATTGGAAACTATTCGCGAACGTATTGTTGGTGATGAGGCAAAAGATTTAGCTTCACAACTACCTAAAGAATTAGGTGAATTTTTACATGGACGTGAAGGTCAAAATGGGAATTATTTCAAGTGTGACGAATTTATCAAAATGGTGAGCGACAAAGAAGGTGTTTCTACGGAAGTCGCCACCAGTCACGCTCGTGCGGTATTTAGTGTTGTAGAAAGTGCAGTATCCGCAGGTGAGTTTGAAGATGTACGTTTAAATTTTTCTGATGATTACAGCGAAATATTACCTGCTGTCAAAAATGAAGTTAAAGCATAGTTGATATTGTAGAGCAACAATTGGAGATAAATAATATGTCAAGTAATGGTCATCATAAGAAGAAAGTAGCTATTCTCATTGAAGCAGATGTAGAAGATGCAGAGTTTGAGGTACCTTATAATGCTTTAAAGCAAGCAGGAATGGATGTAGTTGTCCTTGGTTCTCGGATGAGCGAGACTTATAAAGGTAAGCGTGGCAAAGTCTCTGTGAAACCAGATGCTACGACAAGTGAAGCTATTGCTGCTGAATTTGATGCCGTTGTTATACCTGGTGGTATGGCGCCTGATAAAATGCGCTGTAACCGTAATACAGTAAGATTTGTGCAGGAAGCGATGGCACAAAACAAGATAGTCGCTGCTGTTTGTCACGGGCCTCAGTTATTGATAGAAGGTGACTTGCTCAAGGGTAAGAAAGCCACTGGATATATGGCTATCCGGAAGGATATGATTAACGCAGGCGCTAATTATATTGATGAAGCATTAGTAGTTGATGGTAATTTAATTACATCACGTCAACCTGGAGATTTGGCTGTATTTAGCACAGCAATTTTGAGTCGGTTAGGTTACGGTGGCAAGGATGTAGCGTTACCAGACGAACGAAATAAAGACGCAGAATGGTGGAAATTAGCTGATGCTTGGGGTGGTTCAACCAAGGGTGAAATAGTTAAAGCACTCAATACAGCTTTAGCTGGTGAGAAATATTCCCTCGAAGCACTCGAACAATATTCGCAAAAAGAATCTGATTCTAAAATTAAATCACTCTTTGGAGAGATGATTCAAAACAAAGGGCGCCATATTCAATATTTAGAAGCGCGATTAAATCAACTTGGCGAAAAACCTTCGTTGACTGCGAATATAGCTAACCAGTATGCGAAAGTGAAAACTGCGCTAACAGGTAGTGATGATATATTCCAGCTACGTTCAGCATTAGGTGACGTGCAAACTGGTATTGGCGACCTTAGCAATTTAATGCCTTCTACTACTGACCCAATATCAACTGCTATTTTTGCAGAAATTGTCAAAGACTTAATGATGTCCGAGCAGCGTTTAGTTGAATTGTATCGTACCAAAGTTGGCGCCGATATGAAACCAGCTAACCCAACAACTGGCGCCGCTGTCACTATGTAAACCTTTTCATCTATGTAAAGACGCGATAAATCGCGTCTCCACAGAGAAATATTAATAGTATGTATGGAGTAGAAAAGTGGCATCAACATCAGAAAATATAAGTAGTAATCAAAACGAAGCAGGCGATACTGAACGCTGGGCTTCGTTAATTGGTGGCGGTACTATGGTACTAATGGGCTTGAAGCAGCGTTCACTACGGGGAGTATTGACTGCTATAGCTGGAGGTGGACTACTTTACCAAGGTGTAAAGAAAAAAAGTACTATTCAACAAGCACAAGAAGCTATAGGAATAGGACAAGTTATTAAAGTTGAAAAAACGGTAACTATCAACAAACCTGCTGATGAGTTATACCGTTTTTGGCGTAACTTGGAGAACTTGCCTAATTTTATGAAGCATCTCAAAGAAGTTAAAGTGCTTGATAACAAACGTTCACACTGGGTTGCAACGGCGCCATTAGGTACAAGTATTGAATGGGATGCTGAAATTCTCGAAGACCGTGAGAATGAGTTTATTTCTTGGGCTTCTGTAGAAGATGCAGATGTGGATAACTCTGGTTTTGTTAGGTTTACAAAAGCACCTGGAGACAGAGGTACCGAAGTGAAAGTTGTAATGGAATATACTCCACCAGGAGGCGCTTTAACAGCAGCTTTTGCAAAACTCTTCGGGGAAGAGCCAGAACAGCAAATAGGTGATGAGCTACGTCGCTTCAAGATGTTAATGGAAGCTGGCGAAATAGCCACAACCGAAGGACAACCACGCGGAAAGTAAGGTAAAATTATGAAAGCTGTTTGTTGGCACGGAGCAAATGACGTGCGGGTTGAAACTGTAGATGATCCAAAGATTATTAACCCGCGCGATGCTATTTTGAAAATTACATCCACTGCCATATGTGGTTCGGACTTACATATATATGGTGGTTATATTCCTACTGTTCAGCCTGGTGATATCATCGGTCATGAATTTATGGGAGAAGTAGTTGATGTTGGTAGTAATATCAGTAATCTTAAAGTCGGTGATAGAGTAGTAGTACCTTCGATGATTGGTTGCGGTCACTGTCACTACTGTTCGCATGATATGTGGTCGCTATGTGATAATTCTAACCATAAAGGTTGGATGGAAGAGAAACTATTTGGTAATATCACTTCAGCTATTTATGGATATTCTCATACTTTTGGTGGATATGCAGGCGCCCAAGCTGAGTATGTAAGAGTTCCATTTGCGGATGTTGGCACTCTTAAAGTTCCTAAAGATATACCAGATGAGAAATTATTATTTATCTCGGATGCTATCCCAACCGGATATATGGGCGCCGAGTTATGTAATATTCAACCTGGTGATACTGTAGCCGTATGGGGATGTGGTTCAGTCGGTCAATTTGCAATGATCAGTGCTTATATGATGGGTGCTGAGAAAGTTATTGGTATTGACCGCTTTCCAGAACGGTTAGAGTTAGCCAAGAAATATGCCAAAGCTGAAGTAATTAACTATGAAGAAATAGACGCAGGTGAAGCATTAAAGGAAATGACGGGTGGTCGTGGTCCTGATGCTTGTATTGATGCTGTAGGTTTGGAAGCACATGGTGTAGGATTTGAGGACTTTTACGACCAAACAAAGCAAAAATTGCGTTTAGAAACTGACCGTCCCCATGTTTTACGACAAATGATGTTAGCTTGTCGTAAAGGTGGCACCCTCTCCATTATGGGTGTATATGGAGGCTTCATTGATAAAATCCCTCTCGGCGCCGCTTTTAATAAAGGTTTAACCTTCCGCATGGGACAAATGCACGGTCAAAAATACATGCATAAGCTTCTCGAAATGATATTAGAAGGTAAATTTGACCCTTCACAAGTAGTCACACATCAACTTCCACTTGAACAGGCGCCGCACGGTTACGAAATATTTCAGCAAAAGAAAGATAACTGTATTAAAGTAGTCTTAAAGCCGTAAAAAACAATTTTTTTGGCGAATTTTGCGTCGATTGAGTTCAAAATTTCTACATCTATCCAATGGAGTAACTTTTCAATGAATATATTACGTAGAGCATTGACTTTATTAATAGCAGCATTTGCATTCATCACAATTCAATTTGGTAACACCAACATCCAACCAGCATTTGCTGATAACACAGTAGTATCACCCGAAGGCGTATACTACAAAGGTACGCCAGATGATAGTATTCACAAAAACCTCAAACAAAATAGCTACGATAGCGATACCAACAGAAACAAACAAAATAACGGTATCAAAGGTGAGAACTACAAGAATAATGCTGACGAGACCGAGTTCTATAGAACCAAAGTTGACGACGGCACTGTTGGACAACAAGCTAGAAATAAATCTCAAAGCAGCGATGGAACAGTAGTATCGCCTGAAGGCGTATACTATAAAGGTGTGCCAGATGATGATGTTCACAAAAGCATAAGAGAAAATAGCTACGAAAGCGCTACCAAAAACTACAATACCAGCAGCGGCAACATCATAGAAGAAATTAAAGAAAAAATCGAAGAAACCGCTGAAACAGTAACAGAAAAACTCAATTTGAACGAAGAAACACCCCGTGCGACTAAAGAGTTCTTACGCACTACTGAAAAACAAGTAGAAAAAGCAGTTGAACCTGTAACAGGAACTCGTAGCGGTTATTATCAAATACCATAACTCTTACTTTGTGACCTTTGTGTTTTTGTGGTTTATTTTTAACGAACCGCAAAGACGCAAAGAGCGAAAAGAGAAGAGAGAAATAAATAAGGAATATAATTATGAAAGCAGTATGCTGGCATGGCGCCAATAAAGTCCAAGTAGATACAGTGCCAGACCCAAAAATATTAAATCCGCGCGATGCGATAATTAAAATCACTTCAACAGCTATCTGCGGTTCAGACTTACATTTATATAATGGCTATATTCCGACAATGCAGAGTGGGGATATATTAGGTCATGAATTTATGGGAGAAGTGGTAGAAGTAGGAACATCTGTCAAAAATGTCAAAGTTGGTGACAGAGTTGTTGTTCCTTTTACTATCGCTTGTGGTAACTGTTTCTTTTGTCAAAAAGACTTGTGGTCATTATGCGATAACTCTAACCCCAATGGTTGGTTAGCAGAAAAGGTTATGGGTCATTCACCTTCGGGATTATTCGGATACTCGCACATCTTCGGAGGATACGCTGGTGGACAAGCAGAATATGCACGTGTTCCATTTGCGGATACAGGTTTACTCAAAATACCTGATGGAATGACTGATGAGCAAGTTTTATTTTTAACAGATATTTTTCCAACTGGATATATGGCAGCAGAGAACTGTCATATCAAACCAGGTGATATCGTCGCTATATGGGGATGTGGACCAGTTGGACAGTTTGCCATAAAAAGCGCGTTTATGTTAGGTGCCGAAAGAGTCATAGCTATTGACCGTATTCCTGAACGTTTACAAATGGCGAAAGACATGTGTAAAGCAGAGGTTCTTAACTACGAAGAACTAGATGTAGGTGAAGCGCTCAAAGAAATGACAGGAGGTCGTGGCCCAGATGCAGTTATTGACGCAGTAGGACTTGAGGCGCATGGTACTGATTTTATGGCATTGCACGACCAAGTTTTGCAAGCCGTCAAAATAGAACCCGACCGTCCTACAGCATTACGTCAAGTTATTGTTTCTTGTGCCAAAGGTGGTCACGTATCTATAGCAGGCGCCTACGGTGGATTTGTTGATAAACTGCCAATGGGCGCCGCAATGAACAAAGCTCTAACCTTTAAAATGGGACAAACACACGTTCATAAATATTTAAAACCTTTACTCGAACGTATTCAAAACGGTGATATTGACCCAACCTTTGTAATTACACACACTCTGCCATTAGATCAGGCCCCGCATGGTTACGACATATTCAAGCACAAAAAAGACAACTGCATCAAAATTGTCTTAAAACCTTAGCAAATGTAGAAATAATAGTCGGCGCCGCAGCACCACCATAAAAGGAGAAAATAATCATGGCTGACACAAGCGTTAAAAAAGTAGATTCTGCTTACTCACCCACAGGTCAACTCGGACAAAAATATTTAGCATCAGGAAAAACCCTTTCGATGCGACTTTGGCAAGACGAACAACCAGGTGAAGCTAAAGAACCAACAGCACGCGAGTACGAAACAGTAGGTTACGTCATTAAAGGTACAGCAGAGTTACACCTCGAAGGTCAAGTAGTAAAACTTGAACCAGGTAACTCATGGGTAGTTCCCAAAGGAGCATCCCACACCTACAAAATCTTAGAATCATTTACCGCAGTCGAAGCAACAAGTCCACCAGCACAAGTGCATGGACGTGACGAAAATTAACAACATCTTCAAATAATTCTTGTGGGGTGGGCATCCTTGCCCGCCCTTTTAAATTTGATTAACACTCTAAACGTGGATTAAGTGAGCGTCTTAACATTTCTTCCATTCGCTCCATCGCGTAATCAATTGTTTGTATTAGATACGCGATACTTGCTTCTAACTAGGCGCCTTGCTGGGCAATCGCTAAAAGTAATTATATTTTATAGTAGAGAATGATACTGCTATTGGTATAAATTACAAATATCTGTATACCTTTAGTCGTAGATTGACTATATTTAGTATAAAAGAAAACAATTGTATATTATGCCGTTAGCACGATGACCTGGCATGGAAATAGTTGGATATTGTTTGATGATGCGGCGCAGGTAATAATAATGGTAGTGAATCAACTTTTGTTAAAGCAGCATATTGAACGCATTGCAATAGTGCGCGCGCTGCCTGGTTTGGAAAATTTGATGTGCATTATTCCAGCTTTGCGAGCATTACGCGCAGCATTCCCTCATGCTCATATAACTTTAATAGGATTATTCTCTCCAGAGATTATAAAACAGCGATGGCGCCACTTAATTGACGATTTTATTGAATTTCCAGGATATCCAGGTATTCCAGAATCACCATCAGTTCACAAAATTCCAGAATTTTTAGCCAAAGTTCAGGCTCTACAGTTTGACTTAGCGTTACAAATGCACGATAACGGTACTATTATAAATAGCTTTACTTCATTACTCGGTGCCCGTATTAACGCCGGATTTTATATGAGCGGTTATTATTGTCCAGACCCCACCCACTTTATACATTATCCTGATAACCAACCGGAAATATGGCGCCATCTAAAATTAATGAAATTTTTAGGTATCCCAGTTAAAGACGACGAATTAGAATTTCCACTTTTACAAACAGATTTTATTGAGTTGAGCAAAATTGAAGTTACAAATTACCTACCACCAGATAAATATGTCTGCATTGATTTAGATAATTTTCAACGACATTTGTCAGCTGAAAACTTAGCCAAAATTGCCGAAGCAATTACAGAACGCAGTTATCAAGTAGTATTAACAGGTTCAGCAGAACAAACTAATTTAGCGGCCACAGTCGCTTCTCTTTCCTCAATTTCATCAGTCAATTTAGTGGGAAAAATCAGCATTGGAGCATTATCAGCGCTCTTAGTTAATACTTCACTTTTAATTTGCAATAATATTTTTGTATCATATTTAGCTGCTGCATTACACACTAAAAGTATCGTAATACTTGATGGTGAAGTCGAACGGTGGGCGCCACAAGACCGTCAACTTCATCGTATATTGAGTTCAGATTACAAAATTATAACCGAATGGATTGGTTTTAACAGTGAGGGTAATCTTCGTCAGATGTCTGCTAAATTAGCGGTGACTCCAGCAATGGTCATGACGCAAGTTGACGCACTACTGTCATCAAAATTCTAGCTATTTTGCTTTAACACCCAATCTAAATAAGCCAAAATATCATGGTCTTCACGCTGTTGAAGCATTTTTTGCACTCGCTCTTGTAACTGGGCATCTTTTGCTTTTGAAGACTGGTCATTGTTTTGTGAGCTATCTTTGAGCAAATTATACAATCTTTCAAGATATGGCTTAGGTATGGTTACGGTAATCTCGTTTGTGTTGAAAAAGTCTAAGTCAGCTGTGTTCATTATTTCCCTCATATTTTCACGTTTTGTTTTTTATCTTACAAAGCTTTGTTATTGAGCAATTTCTAACTTACATCTATAAATATTGCCTTGATTGTGATTACTTAATAAACCGAGAAAATGCGGACTTCCACATTACACTCTGATACAGCGGTATGCATTACCACTCTGGAAAGCGCTTTTTTGCGTCATTACAATATATACAGTAATTTATAAAAACTGTTTTTTTTATTGAGTCTTGTCATAAAAATCAAGATTTTTCCTATAAACCCGGTTTATTTATAATTTATTTCTTTTGACTGCGATGAGAAGTGTCTGTAGAAGGATGCTTACCTCAGTAGTGTGGAGTATTAATAGAATTCAGTGGAGTTGACGCTAGGCAGTAAAGGAGAGTCACTTGATATTTAATAAGGTTGTTAGTCTGTTTAAGGAGACGTTTGAAGAGTGGTCAAAGGATAAGGCTTCACGGTTAGCAGCCGCATTATCTTATTACACGATATTTTCCATCGCTCCTTTGTTAATCATTATCATTGCTGTTGTCGGCGCCGTATTTGGTGAAGAGGCAGCAAGAGGTGCTATCGAAGTACAACTTCGAGGTTTAGTAGGTCAAGAAAGTGCTGCTCTTATTCAAGGCGCCATTCAAAGCGCAAGTCAACCTCAACAAGGAACGATTGCATCAGCAATTAGTGTTCTAGTACTATTATTTGGTGCTACTGGTCTATTTACAGAATTACAAGATTCACTCAATACAATTTGGGAAGTACAGCCCAAACCTGGACGTGCAGTAAAAAACATGATTCGCCAAAGGTTTTTATCGTTTACGATGATTTTGGGAATCGGGTTTTTATTGCTAGTATCACTTGTGATGAGTACTGCTTTATCTGCTACAGTCGGTTATTTTCAAAATCTATTACCAGGTATTGATGGTATTTGGCAGTTAGTCACATTTTTTGTATCTTTTGTTGTTACGACTATATTATTCGGATTAATCTTTAAAGTTCTTCCAGATGTTAAAATTGCTTGGAGTGATGTTTTAATCGGCGCCTCGATAACATCGTTATTATTCTCAATTGGTAGATATTTACTAGGTTTTTACTTAGCAAGAGCCACATTTAACTCTACTTATGGCGCCGCTGGTTCGATAGTAGTAATCTTGTTCTGGGTTAACTACGCTGCTCAAATTTTATTTTTCGGCGCCGAATTTACACAGGTATATGCACGTAGATACGGAACACAAATAGTTCCCGATAAAAACGCAGTACCAATAACAGAAGAAGCGCGTTTACAACAGGGAATGAAACCGAATAATTCTAAGCGTACATCTCGTAAGAATAATAATTGGTTAAATCGTTTGTGGCGCCAGTTGAAACCGTCTAAGAATAAGCGCAAAAAAAATTATTAATTGGCGCCCCGTCTGACCTAAAACACAGGCGGGGTAAATAATACACAGGCTTTCCGGCCTGTGCTACTAGTTAATATTGGTTTTCCATTCGGCGCCAGCATTAATTACGGTACTTTCCGAAGCAGTAGTACCATTCATGAACCATAATTTATTGTCACCGCTTGTGGTGTCACGCCAGAAAATATCAGTCTTACCATCATCATCGAAATCACCGATAGTATATTTCAACGATGGGTCAGTTTTAGCCAAAAATGCTGAAGTAGAAACCGATGAGCCATCCATCAGCCAAGCTGTATTTTCTCCAGTTGTTTGATTACGCCAAAAAATATCGGTTTTACCATCTCCATTAAAATCACCGATATCAGCTTTCCAATCCGAATTTACTTTCTCAAGGTCACTGCTGAAAAGTAGAGTTCCATTCATTAACCACATTGATGTATCACCTGTGGCTTTATTGTGCCATAGAACATCATTTCGGCTGTCTCCGTTAAAATCTCCTATCTTATAATCCCAATTTGCATCCATTTTTTGCAAGAATGAACCAGAGAAATTGGTGCCATTCATCAGCCAAATTGCGGTTTCAGTGGTTTTTTTATTACGCCAAAACAAATCTGTGTTACCGTCACCATTGAAATCAACTATCGTTGGTTCCCAACCTAAATCCTCTGTTCGAGTCAGATAAGCTGCGGTTTTGACGTTATTATTATCCATCAACCAAGTTGCATTTTCACCAGTTGCGGTATTATGCCAAAATGCATCACTTTTACCATCACCATCAAAATCAGCAATATCTAGTTTCCAATTAGAGTCTATGGTTTGTAGTTGAGTGGAGCTAGCAACATTACCACCATCCATTATCCACAAGCTATTTTCACCTGTTTTTCTATTGCGCCAAAAAATATCACTTTTGGCATCGCGGTTAAAATCACCTAGTTTGTACTCCCAGTCTGAACTCATACTTGGCACAAACTTACCTTCAGATATATTTTTGCCATCCATTATCCAAATAGCTGTTTCACCCGTCTTATCATTACGCCACAATAAATCTTTTCTGCCATCCCCATTAAAATCGGCGTATGTAGCAGGATTACTAAAAATGGAATTAGGATTTGGATTAGACCTGGGTATATTATATTGTTGGTTCGATATTTCTCCTGAAGATGAATTAGAAGACTTACTAAAATCAAAACTAAAACCTGGGTTGTCTATCAGGTCATTCTTTGGTATAAAAGCGCTAACTGAATCTATATTCCCAAAAGGGGTATTTGCTGATAATTTAGAAGAGTCCATGATACGATTATTGAGTAATTTTCAATAATTCTTAATGTTTTTTACTCAATAATCTGTAAAATAGTAACATACTTTCTTTTTGAGAAAGTAGCGTAAATATCAAAAAAAATTATCACGCATAAATATTATAATCATTTTTTCGGGTGCGTGACGCTTGAAGTTACACACCAACATCTCAGAAGACCTAGCTAATAACAATATTTTGCCCAGCACTAGATGCTACTTCACTAAAATTGAATAGTGAACCAGTATAGCTTCCATTAGGGCCTGCATAGGTTTGTTGAGCAACATTCAAAGTTTTTTGATAAAAACTATTGTTGGCACTTGACGCAAACCCACCAATATCACCTAGTATTAAAGATAAACCACCTGCGACATTATCAAGTTCATCCAGTGATAATTCAATTGCTTCATTAGACATATTTTTAATCTCCGTTATATTTATTTGAATGCGTTTGTTGGCTTTCTTGTATATATACTATAAATTTCGCTTTCGCTTGGGTATCGGGAAAAAGTTGGGATAAATGGCGCCTCGTCTCCATCGAAAATAGTCATACTTTAGTTTGATAAGATTTAGAAAACGATGCGTTGCGATGAATAATAGTGAAATATTTTGCTTTAAAGTACATATTGCATATATTTTAGAAGATGGATAAGATTAATTTTTATTAACCGGGGGGGTAAAAAATGTACATTGTACAAATAGCCTCAGAGTGTGCGCCTGTAATAAAAGCAGGTGGCTTGGGCGATGTCGTGTACGGACTAAGTAGGGAGTTAGAGAACAAGGGGCATTGTGTCGAATTGATTCTTCCCATGTACGATTGTATGCGCTATGACCATATATGGGGATTACATGATGCGTACCGCGACCTCTGGGTACCCTGGTATGGTGGACGAATTCATTGCTCTGTATATTGCGGTTGGGTACACGGTCGAGTTTGCTTCTTTATTGAACCGCATTCAGAAGACAACTTTTTCCATCGTGGGTGTTACTACGGGTGCAATGACGACAATATGCGGTTTGCATTCTTTAGTAAAGCAGCTTTGCAGTTCTTGCAACAAAGTAATAAATGCCCAGATATTATTCATTGTCATGACTGGCAAACTGGTTTAATACCTGTCATGTTATACGAGATATATAAGTATAACGGTATGGAATTCCAGCGCGTTTGCTATACTATCCACAATTTCAAACACCAAGGTACATGTGGAAACGAGGTTTTAGAAGCAACTGGTTTGAACCGTCCTGAATATTATTATCAGTACGATAAGCTACAGGATAACTTTAATCCGTTTGCACTGAATATGATGAAGGCGGGTATTGTATACTCAAATGCTGTTACAACAGTATCACCGCATCATGCTTGGGAAGCCGAACATACTGATATTAGCTGCGGCTTAGGACACACTTTATACTTACATCGCGATAAGTTCCAAGGAGTTCTCAACGGTATTGACTTTGAATTTTGGAATCCTAAAGTTGATAAATACATTCCTTTCAATTACGCTTGTGAAGATTTTGAACAGAAGCAATATAATAAAAAGGCTTTACGCGAACGGTTAAAGTTAAGCGATAGTGATAAACCCCTAATTGCTTATATTGGGCGCCTTGATGCTCAAAAGGGTGTACACTTAGTTCACCATGCAATTTATCATGCCCTCGAACGCGGCGCCCAATTTGTTTTACTTGGTGCTGCCACTGAACCCAGTATCAACAGTTGGTTTGTTCACGAACAATCTTTTTTAGCAGAGAACCCAGATGTACATATTGAATTAGGATTCAACGAGGAATTATCGCACCTAATATATGCAGGCGCCGATATGATAGTTGTGCCTAGTAACTATGAGCCATGTGGACTCACGCAAATCATTGGTCTAAAATATGGCACAGTGCCAATAGTGCGAGGTGTTGGTGGGTTAGTAAACACAGTATTTGACTGGGACTATGACCAAATGCACTCCAAAGAAACACGTAACGGGTTTGTATTCTTTGACCTAGATAATTACGCTTTAGAATCAGCAATGGGACGAGCGATAGATTTATATAACATCAATCCCGACCTATTCTGTCAGTTAGCTATTCAAGGAATGGAATACGATTATTCATGGAATCATCCCGGTGATAAGTATATAGAAATATACGATAGTATTCGCCACCAATGGGAATAAATTTCGCATTTTGTAGAGACGCGATATATCACGTCTCTACGATATATCGCGTCTCTATGTTTACTGTTGACATAAATCTCTAGATGCAGTATTAGTAGTTTGGATACTTGGTGTAGAGGCTACTAACATAACTTCTCCAAGTTTATTTTTAACCCAGCTAGTTGCTTCGATAATTTTAGTTGTCGTTTTCGGTTTTAGGTTTTGATAATTAATTACTTTTTCAGGTTTGGTTTTAGGAAAATTTTGCGCCACCCAATCAACAGTTTCAGTTAAGTTAGTGCGAATTGTATCAGATGGGTTAGCTGGTAAACCGGAACGTCCAGTTATTGTAAAATAATTACCCTGAAATGCTGGACAAACTTGAGCTATTAAATTGGAGCGGTCGGAAAAATTATTTGGGAGTTCTACTAATCCAGAAGTAGGATTAACATCAGGTGTGTTAATTTGTACATTGCCGTTAATTCCTCGTTGAGAACTAGCGGTAATAGAGCTATTAGGAGAAAGAAGTAAACCAGAAGCTGATATTTGAATGTTTCCACCGCGTCCTTGGAATGCATTAGCATTAATATTGCTGCTTTCTAAAGCTGTTAATACGTTGGCATTGATTCTAATATTTCCTCCGTCTCCACCACCACTAGATAAAGTACCTGCTCGTGTTGAAATTGTACTTTGATTACGGAATATAGATGTTTCTGCAATTTGTAAATTAATGTTGCCACCTTGACCAAAAAGACTGGAAGATGCAATATCGGCAGCATTAATAAATAAATCAGAAACTGTAATTTGAATGTCACCTGTGGAACCTTGTCCAAAGGCACTAGTATTAACTATGGCGCCATCGGTAATTGTAAAACGGCGTGTGGTAACGTTAATGTTACCGCCTTTTCCGGTAGATTTTTCATCGGTGTTAGCGTACAAACCACTACCAGCACCTTCGTTGCGTACTATTGGTCTACCTATACGTGCTAATCTTTGAGAAAAATTTGGGTCGTTGCCAGAAAAATTAATACTTTCAGTTGCGTTTACAGTAATGTTACCTGCATTTCCACTACTGCGACTAGTACTAAGTATTTCTCCGCCTCCTTGTGCTTCTAAAAGATTAGCTTTAATATTGATATTGCCACCGTCACCTTTACCGCGTGTAGTAGTACCAATAACAGCTCCATTATTAACATTTAAGGTATTTGCTGTAATATTTATCTCTTTGCCATCACCGCTAGATTTTTCTTCTACAGTACTAAATGCATTACTCGAACGACCATTGGCGCCAACTCCATCAAAAATTACATTATATGAGGCATTAATGGTTATACTACCAGCATCCCCTTGTCCAAAAGTCGCAACAAATAATGAAGCACTATCGGTTACAGACAAAGAATTGGTGTTAATAACAATTTCTCCAGCGTTCCCCTTAGCGTTTTCAAAAACAGCACTACCTATACCACTAGATTCACCATTACTTGCCAAGCCATCTAAAAATACTTTTTCAGCATTAATTTCAATGCTACCTGCGTTTCCTTCTCCAAAAGTATGAGCGACTACATTGGCGCCATCTGATAAAGTTACTATTGGAGCATTTAAAACTATTTGACCACCATTTCCCACAGCTTCGGGGAAAACCTGACTACCAATACCCGAAGTAAATCCGTTACTACCTAAACCACTAATATTGATGTTGTTGCTAGCATTGACTTCAATATTACCAGCATTCCCCTCTCCAAGAGTATGAGCAACAATTGTGGCACCTTTCGTTAAAGATAAATTTGCAGTATTCACAGTAATTTGACCCCCATTGCCTTTGGCGCCGAATAGACTTGCACCTATGACTATAGAGGAACCATTGGTTGCGACTCCCGATAGCGAAATAGTATCTGTAGCGTTAATAGTTATGTTTCCCGCATTACCTTCACCCAAATTATTTGCAGTAATTTCGGCACCATTATCAAGAAAAAGCGATTGTGCCGTCAAGTTAATATTACCAGCATCTCCAATACCATCAACTCTATTCGTAATCACCCCTGCATCAACCGTGATGTTTCCTTGCGAGTTAAGAGCAATATCTCCTGGTTGATTATCTAATTGCAATCCAGAATTAATACCAGCTTGAATACGACTAGATAAAATATCAATATTATTGCCTGTAATTGTAATATTACCTCTACCATTAAAATTACTAGCAACAGTAGCATTATTAATTACACGAATATCTAGGAAACCACTTACTTTTTCATAATCTAGTTTCCAACCAAAATTTGTAGGTATAAGATTAACGGTATTATTTGCACTAATGGCGCCTAATTCTATATTACCTCCAGGCGCCGTTAAATTGCCACCATCAATTGCAACTTGTCCACCAACTAAAGCTAAAGTTGCTCCTGATGGTACAGACAAACCGATAATCTCACCGTTTTGGTTAGTGGCACGAGAAAAGTTA
The DNA here is from genome assembly GCF_003991905.1 of Dulcicalothrix desertica PCC 7102. Taxonomy (GTDB): domain Bacteria; phylum Cyanobacteriota; class Cyanobacteriia; order Cyanobacteriales; family Nostocaceae; genus Dulcicalothrix; species Dulcicalothrix desertica. The sequence continues at coordinate 353,427 of NZ_RSCL01000009.1, forward strand.
GTAATATGTCCCGGATTGGCGCCAAACTGTAAACCAATGGGAGTACTTACTGTTAATAAAGGTGTTGATTCGGAATTAGTAGCTTTAAACTCAAAACCATCATTAAATTTCATACTATTGGCAGATGTGCCAATAAACGAACCACCAATATCTAACTTTGCATTTTGCCCAAATATAAATCCATTAGGATTTAATAAGAATAAATTAGCACTACCATTCGCGCGAATCAATCCATCTATATTAGAAATAGATGTACCCGTTACTCGACTGATAATATTTTGAATATTTAAGGAATTATTAAAATAAGCTGTATTTCCAGAGAATATAGAAAATTCATCAAAACTATGAAATAAATTTGTACCTTTAATAGTACCTTCTTCAATCAGGCTAGTATTTCCCTGTTGTATTACTTTAGAATTCGCTGGTAGCGTACCATCTGGAATAATTTCTGCTGTTGCTGGCTTGGCAAGTAACAAAAAGAACATCAGTAAAGATGATTTTATCAATGATGCACGCATTTTTGGCCAAGAGTTTTTGATAAGTGTCTGTTGCCAATTTAGCACTAACACATAAAGTAATATCAAGTACCAGTTAAATAGCTGTCATATCATATAAATAGTACATATAGAGTTCATAATATTTTACTACCATAACGTGCGGTGGTAACTTACCGCATCTACCGTTAAACTGAGGATAATTACCTCATGCCAAACTGGAGGTGCTGCAATATGGTACTTGAAATTTATCGTCCTGATGGATTAAAGTTTGTGACACCCGTAGAGTTAGACCAGCAGCGTCAGCAAGCAGAACAACGCGCTTTGCTTGAACAACAACAACGACAACTCGAACAACAGCGGCGCCAGCAAGCGGAGCAACTTGCTGAAACAGAAAGACTTAATAAGGAAGCAGCGCAAAGCGAACTTGCTCAGGAACGTCAGCGTTATCAAGAATTATTAAAGCAGCTACAAGATAGAGGTATTGATTTGTAAATTTACATCTTGCACCTTACCTGACATCTTGCACCTCTACGTATTAATTCTTGAGTTCAAACAAGCATGTTCTTAATATTACTTTTATCCGCAGTCCATTTTAATGAACTTTTGCCCCAACGCCTAGCGACTTTTAGTACGCACGGCGGGTATGAGCGTAGTTATAGATTCGGCAATTAATATTACACGCAAAAATGTAGATGCAAGATATAAGTTACGAAATAAGGCGCCTTTTAATGGAACGGGCAGGGATGCCCATTCCACAAGATTTGCACAAGATTTGCACAAGATTTGCACAAGATTTGCACAAGATTTGCACAAGATTTGCACAAGGTTTACAGAAGATAAGGAATGTTAAGCTTGATCTTTAGGAAGCAAGCCGAAAATGGTGGCAGCTCCTACAGCAGCAGCAAAACCCCATTTCAAGGTTGGATTTTTATCAAGGTTGTCTAGAAAAGTTGGTATTGTTAACTTGCCAAAATCACCCTCTATTTTGTCATACCCTTCAATCGGTTCATATAAGTTATCGGGTGCAGCTTCAGATTTTGGTTCTGTTGTACGTTGTCCAACAAAACCTATTGTTGCTAATATTATATCTATTAATCCTGGTGAGAGTCTTTGAAGTACATCTAATACTCTACCAACATCTCCAGCAATAAAATCGCGCGTTGGATGTTCTGCTGCGTAAATAATTGCTTCAGCAACAACGCTTGGTTGATAATAAGGTGGTATTCCTGTTGGTTTGACACCCAGCTTGGTACGAATTTTATTGTAATAAGGTGTGTTTATAACTGATGGAAGTATGGATGTGACGCTAACGGGTACCTTATCGTGCATTAACTCAACCCGCACAGCTTCTAAAAATCCTTCTAAACCATGCTTTGCTGTTGAATATGCACTTTGTAATGGCAGACTTCTTCTACCTTCCATTGAGGAAACACAAATAATTGCTCCTCCTTGTTGCTTAAGGTAAGGTAAAGCTGCTGTTACACCGTTGACTTGACCCATTAATGTTACATCAATTACACGCTGGAATTCTTCAACTGTAACATCTTCAAAGCGACCCATTACACCTGTAGCTGCTGCGTTCACCCATGTATCTAGGCGCCCATATCGTGCTACTGTTTTCTCAATAAATGCTTTAACTTGTTCAATATTGCTGACATCAGCAACAACGTAATCTACTTCACCACCGAATAAATGAATTTCCGATACTAACGATTTTAATCCCGCTTCCGAACGAGCGGATACCATAACTTTGGCGCCTTTTTGCGCGAACATAAACGCTGTTAACCGACCGATGCCACTAGAGGCACCCATTATAGCAACTACTTGCTGATTAATTGGTTTAAGAAGCATAACTCAGTTTATAATAATTTTTCCCTACCCTTATGTGATAATTTTTATTACAGATTATTACATCATTCGACAGATTGAGGGTCAACTCTATCTAAAGATATTAAGAAGGGAATAGAATACTTGGTTTTTACAGCAATATACTCAAAAATCCAGTTAATATTTGAACAAATTAACGATTTTTTCAACGATAATAAATTTTGTACCACGTTTGATTATCGTTGGAATGGATGAGAAATGGATGTCCCAAATATTTAAAGGTATCCAACGGTTAGGTTTTAAATTATTTTCAGGATTATTTGAATTTAATTGTTGTTGATGATAATTTTTGTTAACCTCGACGGCAACAGTTTTAAAGTTGTGCATTTCAATTTCGAGTTGAGCTGCTAAATAGTTAATTCTTTCGGCTATTTGCTCTAACTCTTGTACACCAAATTCGATTTTTGATTCAAGAGTTTGCTGTTGATTTTGCTGTTTAGCTTGTGCTAGTTGATTGCTCATAATTTCTAAGTCGGCTATATCCGCTTCTAATTTGGCAATAGTATCCTGTGGTGGTGTCACTTCAATTTCGGTATATTTACTAGGGTAAAAACCAAAGTCGCTATATACATACCCGTGAGGGCGAACCTTGATATTGAAGTCTAACACCATCGTTTTAAAATCTAGAATGCAGGATACTACCAACTATGGACAATATCCTAGCTATAAAGTTCCACATCAGGAAGTATTTTGCACAAATATAAATCTAAATACAGTTTATGATATTTTAGAAACCGGGCTTCTATGCATTCATTGTCGCAGACAAATCGCCGTTATTATTACAGAAACCCGGTTTCTAGGATTTTATTAATAGTCGTCTGTGACGTTTCCTCGATTTGACTTGGTTTGGGCACGTTTCTTTTTACTATCAAGGCGCCGTAACTGTGAAGAACGAGTTGGTACAGATTCTTTTCGTTTTAATTTGATAACCGTAACACTTTTTATAAGTTCTTGAAGTCTTTTTAAAGCTTCTTCACGATTTTGAAGTTGGGTGCGGTGTTCTTGAGATTTGATAACTATAACACCATCTTGGGTAATACGTTTGTCTTTGAGGTTTAATAAGCGCTCTTTGTAAAACTCAGGTAAGCAAGATGCTTTAATGTCAAAGCGCAAATGGACGGCAGTTGCAACTTTGTTTACGTTTTGACCTCCGGCGCCTCCTGAGCGTACTGCGCTAATTTCGATTTCATTTTCTGGTATAATTACCTTACTGGAGATTTCTAACATAAATATTATATTTGTGTTGGGTTACGCAAAGCCTCCACCCAACCTACAGGTTAATACCTTTCAACTCCAGAGGTTTCAAATTTTTTGGCGCCATCTCCCATTACTCTTGCTGCTTCTCCACAGGTGCGGGGGGTGGGGAAGATTTTGGTGGGGTTGGCTAAACCTTTGGGGTTAAATACTTGTCGGACAAACTGCATTGTTTCTAGGTCGCAGTCTGAAAACATTTCGGGCATGTAGCAGCGTTTTTCGGCGCCGATTCCATGTTCTCCAGATATGCTACCACCAACACGGACACATAATTTTAGGATTTCACCGCCGACTTCTTCAACTTTTTCTAATTCACCAGGTATGGAATTGTTGTAAAGTATGAGTGGGTGTAAGTTTCCGTCTCCGGCATGAAAGACGTTGGCTATTCGATATCCTGATTTTTGGCTTAATTCTTCAATCTCTTTTAATACGTATGGTAGTTGTGTACGTGGAATGACTCCATCTTGTACATAATAATCTGGACTGACGTGTCCTGCTGCTGCAAATGCTGCTTTTCTGCCCTTCCATAATTTTAAACGAGTTTCGGGGTCACTTGCTGAGGTAACATTACGGGCGCCGTTACTGCGACAAATTTCTGCGACTAATTTTTTACTGTGAGCAACTTCAACTTCTAAACCGTCTATTTCAATAAGTAATATAGCTGTGGCATCTCGTGGATAGCAGTTTGTTTTAACGACATCTTCAACTGCATTGATGCTGAGATTATCCATTATTTCCATACCACCAGGAATAATGCCTGCACTAATAATATCGGCAACACTGGCGCCAGCAGCTTCAACATTAGTAAAATCAGCAAGCAGTACGCATATAGACTCAGCAGCTTTGAGAATACGTAATGTAACTTCCGTAGCAATACCTAAAGTGCCTTCAGAACCAACGAATATACCAGTTAAATCATAACCAGGCATTTCTGGAAGCATTCCACCCAAATCAACAATATCACCAGTCGCAGTAACTATTTTGAGTCCCAACACATGATTCGTTGTCACACCGTACTTGAGACAGTGTACCCCACCTGAATTTTCAGCGACATTCCCACCTATTGAACAAATAATTTGACTCGAAGGGTCAGGAGCGTAGTAAAAACCAGCACCACTCACAGTCTGTGTAACCCAACTGTTTATAACTCCCGGTTGCACTACTACACGTTGATTATCTAAATCTACATTCAATATTTGCCGCATCATTGAGGTGACAATTAGTACACACTCTTCGACGGGTAAGGCGCCTCCCGATAATCCAGTACCCGAACCGCGCGCAATAAAAGGTATATTATACTTATTACAAATTTTAACAGCCGCTGCAACTTGCTCAGTAGTTCGAGGTAACACCACCAAAGCAGGACGCTCACGATAACTAGCTAAACCATCACACTCATAAGTAATAAGCTCTTCACGACGCTGCACAACATTTTTGTATCCTAGTACAGCTTCAAGTTCCTTAATTATTGGCTTCCAATTGCGCTGCTGCGGTTTTTCTTGAATAAGCATAGATTTTTATTTATGATTGTAAGGTGCTGAAGTTGGTTTATATATATCTATATTAATCCAAGTGCTTGAATCCTAAAGAGAGTAGAATATTTCGAGCGGCAATTTCACCAGTTCTGCAACCACCTTCCATATATCCCTGAAATTTTTGGGAACAGTGTTCACCTGCAAAAAATATATTACCTACGCTTTGCTGTTCGATACCAGATATACCTGTCCACTGTCCAACTAAGTAGCAAGCATAAGAACCTTGTGTATATTCTTCTCCTGTCCAATATGCACGTAATGCATTACCTTGACGATAGTAGCTAATATCTGGGAAAATTTGTTGTAGTTGTGATAAGAACTTTTGTACTTGAGTTTCTGCGGCGCCATTACCTATAGCTAATCCTAGTTTACCACCTGTAAAGTTGGTTATAATTCCAGGTACGCTGCGATGATTACGAGTGGCTTCCCAAGTATAGCCGAAGTCTAAGTCTGTAGAGACAAATGCAGTTGATTTATAACGAGTACGCCATATACGTTCTTTATAAGCAGTAACTAGTTTACTATTGCTTCCATAACCAAGTTCGGCAATTGCTTTTTGTTTGAGTGGTGGCAAATCTATATTTAATGCTACCGCACCCAGTGTTGTATAAGGCAATGCTAACAAAACTCGTTCATAAATCTTTTCAAAAGTGCGATTTCCTGCACGTATACTAACTCGGTAACGTCCATCTGGTTGCATTGTAATAGCTTCTAATTCTGTTCCTGTTTCTATAGAATTTGTTAAAGCTTTTGCCAATAATGTTGGTATTTGGTCATTTCCACCCTTAATTTGGTAACGTTCATCGCTATCTCCACTAATATTCAAACCCTCACCGTTAGTACCAATAAAAAGCAGCATGTTCAAACAAGATTGTTCTGAAGCTTCACGACCGTATAAACCAGTGTAAGCATTTTGTAGCAACTGATTTAAAATTGGGTTAATTTGCGCTTGCTCTAGATATTCACTAATCGAGGTATTATCTAACTTTACGGCAATTGGGTTACGAGTGCGGTAATTTATCGTGTTTGCAGAATCTAAAGAAACATTGCCAAGAACAGCTAAATCTTGCTTAACTTTTTTTACTAACGGAATACTCCATTCAGCAACTTCTGTATCTTTGATTTTACGTCCTTGATAATATCGTATTGACGGCGCCAATTTTTGGTCGGCAGTATATAAATCAACGGTTTCCAAATTTAATTCGCTTGCTAATCTCCGTAAACTAGTATGAGTTGTATCAATAAACTCTCCACCGATATCAGCATAAATTCCAGTACCACCCACGTTACGAGCAGTATATATTCTGCCACCAACACGGTTTCTTGCTTCAATAATATCTACAGGGACTCCAGCTTGTTTTAAGCGATAACCAGCAGTTAATCCGGCAATTCCTGCACCTACTATCAAAACTTTAGACATTGCTGCATTAGCGATTTGATTATTTCCATCATGCCATGTTGCGGCAGCGACTGCACTTACAATTCCCAATCCAGAATAGATAAAACGGCGCCGAGTTGTTTTATGCTTAAACATATCAACTAACTCTGTAACCGGAATTCCTGTTTCGATGGATGTTTGAGCGATTCTGTAACTTCGCTGCAACATCGACATTAGTGTAGATTTTCCCATATCTTTTACTGTAGTGGCGCCAATCGTATACAGATTTTATTAAAACATTAAAAAGGTCAGAGTTATTATTTATGACCCAGAACTAAAGTATAGTTTTACTGTTTTACTGATTATTTAACCACACTTCTAAATCCGATATGTTTGCAAAATCTACAAATGCTTCTGCTAAATTTTCTAGCTGTTCGGTGGACAAAACTCGTACTTTTTCAATTAATAATGTATCTACATTTTTAAAACGTCGATTTAACAGACGACGAATTACCTCAAATGCTTCTTCCTGTCTACCTTCCTGTCTACCTTGTTGTAATATATCTTGGTAAATAACCGATTCTTTCACTACTATCTCCCATGTAACAGTGCTAAGTGTAAACAGATTTTATTGAGACATTAAAAAGGTCGGTAATAATAGCTCCGACCTAATACTAACTATAATTTTACTGCTGATTTAACCACGTTTCTAAATCCGAGACCTTTTGAAAATTTAAAAATGCTACTGCTAGCTTTTCTAGCTGCTCGGTAGGGAAAGCTCTTATCTTTTCAATTAATAATGCATCTACCTTTTGAAAACGTTGGTTTAACAGAAGACGAATTAATTCAAATGCTTCTTGCTGTTTACCTTGTTGTCTACCTTGCTGTAATATATCTTGGTAAATAACCGATTCTTTCATGATGTCCTCGCTTAATAAATTACGAATCAAATTTTTGTCGAACCTCAAACCAGCTAATATTTCTGTATATCCTGCTGTGTCTTGCCTTTCACCTTTATTTGAAATTGTAGCAATCTTCTGGGCAACCTGCGATAATAACGCTTCTGGTGTGCTTGTCTGTGCTAATGGCGCCAGTGGCAGTAAAGCAGTATTATTGAGAAATAGTCTGGGGTCTTGCTCCCACATACGGATGACTTGATATTTGTGGACTGTGGTTTCGTCTCGATATTCATCAGTTTTGGCTATTTCGTCGTCGGTTTCTTGCAAAAAAATTACTACCTGTGTTACCGGAAGATTATATTGCCGTTTAATTCTGACTGAGTAATCTAATTCTCGGAAAGGTATTGGAGGGTCAGATATTGTTAAAGTTTGAAATTCAATATGAAGAATCCGGTTTCCTGCTTGTAAGAATATCACAGAATCTGCGCGTATTGGTTCAATACTTAATTCAGTTTTTAAGACTGTGACTTTTTTTGCTCTGGTTGGAAGCAACCAACGCACAAATTCCAATGGATATTTTTCAGCTAGTAGTTTACAAACGTTATCGTAGCTCACTTGTGTAACCCTGTATGTGTAGTAAACTAATACTACGATGAAATAATTATCTTTAAAATACTAAATGTATAATTATTTACCGAAAAATTAAACTTTTTTGTTGATAATATAATCTTTATTATTTTATTATCAATCAAATTTAAAGATTTGGTTAACTAATAATATTTTTTGGTTAAAGCATATTGTGTAAATTTACTGAATTAGCTAAGTTAATTGCATCTTCAATATTATTTATATTAAATTGAATGAAATTCACTTCATTGTTTGCAGTCGCAGGAATATCTGCTTTTATGATACAAGCGCAAGTAGCTGTAGCGCAGACCGAAAGTCAGGTAGATGAAATAACACAAAAGTTTACAGTTTTAATCGATAGTGTAGATAGTTCTTCCGGGTCTGGAGTTATTGTTAAAAAGCAAGGTAATCTTTATTCTGTACTGACAAACTGGCATGTTGTTGATGAGACTATTTCTAATTATAAAATTATTACTTCAGATGGTGAAAGTTACGCGATAAATGAAGGTTCTGTAAGTCAATTACCAGGAGTTGATGCTGCAATAGTTCAATTTACTAGTAATATTAATTACCCGGTTGCCAAATTAGGCAGTTCGCAGTCTTTACAGCGTAATCAAAAAGTTTATTCTGCGGGTTTTCCTGGACGTTCCTTTGCTATTAAACGTCCCATTTATCATTTTGTACCTGGTAAAGTAATTTTTAATGCTCCGTATTTAAAGCCAATTTCTGTAAAAGGTTATGGTTTAGTTTATGATAACGCTGTGTTGCCAGGGATGAGCGGTGGTCCAATCTTAAATGAAAAGGGTGAGTTGGTTGGTATCAATGGTAAGGTGGAAATATTTAGCTATGATACTCCAAAGTTAAATCCAGAGTTTTATCGTATTCGCACTGGTAGAAGTCTTGGTATTCCTATTCAAACTTATATTCTTTGGGCTAATAACTCTAAACCTAATCATACTGTTACTCAGGCGCCGTTTGTTTTGACTTCACCGTTTCAAACAAACATCAGCGATAAATTTATACCCGTTGAAAATTATTACTTAAATGAGAATGCAAAATTTAATACTAATAATTTTAAATTAAAGTAATGCAAGAAATGGCTAATTGTAAACGACAATTAGCCAGGAGCAACCAGGAACGTTTAAATAAGGTAATTAACAGCAGTCATCATCGACTCGTTCACACTGGTAATTACCTCTAATTTCATGGTTAAAATATTTACCTATCGAATCAGTTTCTTGCAATTCATTCCAAATTTCTGACTCGACTCCTGTATATTGGTAAACTGCACCATTATTAAATTCGACTTGCAATATATGGTTTTCTGCATCGTAACCCAGAGCATTTGCCATCGATGAGTCTACAGGCAGCATCTCTACCCTTTCTGACGCCGAAGGTAAAGCATTACTAGAAATAGATGCAACTATATTATTAAGTCGCTGTAACCCATCATACGCCGCAACAGGCGCCTCTATTTCTATCAACTCAAGTTCATCAGTAGTTTGTAGCAACAACTGTAAGTGTCCTTTATCATGACCAACAGCTACAACACTGCCTAAGTTTAATCTCGATAGCTTCATCAACTCCACTCCTGTTTATTTAAATTATTTGGCTTGAATCGTTTATAATGCTCTTATCACAAAATTTTTACTTAATACATAAATACTATAAAATCGAGATTGAGTCAAGGGTTTGGGGAAAAATAATTAGAACTGATGGAACTGTAAAGTTTTTAAGTTTAGTTTCGAACTTTGTGTTTTCCCAGAGATTTGGTACAATTCATGCAGCTAAGAAATGATAAACAATGCTGCAAATTCGCGGGTTGGTAAAAGCTGCTCAGAAAGCGCAGGAACAATTAAAGATAGGAGTTAGGGATGCGGATGTCCCAACGTTCGCGCATTTTGTCCTCACTTCGGTTGAGACAGTGGAACGTTTATGTGCTGATGCGAGAGTAACACCGCATCAGTTGCCAGCACGTTCGCGTCAAGCGTATTATTTTCTTAAGAATATTGATTTGCAGAACTTACCATCTACAGGTACCCATCTGCGTTCGATGGTGCAAACGATAGGAATTAAGAACATTAAAACGCAACAGCGAGCAATTTCGTGGAAAATGTCGCAATTAGCTCAAAATTCACATATTGACTGTGAGCAAATACACGAAGTTGCCTCTTGTATACATCAAGTTGTGCAAGCAATAGAAAAGATATGTTTTACTCAGCAAGTTACACCTGCTAACCTTACGAGTTCATCGCGACAAATTTATGCTTGGTTAAAGTACTTGGCGCCACATGAAAATGTAAAGTTACATATAGAAGCAACTCAGCGTGTTTACACAATAGCAAAAAAATTATGCAGCAAATATGGACATGAATCAGTGAATTTTGTAGTAGAAATCACAAATTTGGCTGGACTCTATCGAAGTCGTTGGGTTGGGAACGATATAAATTTGATAATGAGCGAGGGATTTATAAATGCAGGAGAAGAAGTATTAACAGCATTAGTTCAAACATCATTAAAAGGAAAAAGTTCTTCAAATACGCGAATCATTCGAGAATATGCGAGTTTAGACGAATTTAGCGACATTTTATTAGAATTAGACTTAATTGTGGAGACAGTTACTGAAGACGGGAAAGGTTCGCATTACAACTTAGAAACATTATTTGACAAAATCAACCGTGAGTACTTCAGCAACGCATTAACCAAACCGCGTTTAATTTGGAGTCAAATGCAAACCTACCGTAAATTTGGACATTACGAACCAGCACGTGACAGAATAGTCATCAGCCTAACACTCGACGAACCAATAATCCCTCAATACGTAGTAGAATTTGTCATTTACCATGAAATGCTACATAAATATTACGGTGAAAAATGGGTAAACGGTAGACGCATGGTACACACAACCGAATTTAGAGCATCAGAAGCACAATTTAAATATTACAACGAAGCCGAAGCCTGGTTAAGCAAATTGGCACGTCGGGTGTGTCACAGCAATAATAACTACTAAACTTTGAATTTAGAACCAGGCGCCTCTACTATATAATAGGTCAGCGTCGCCAACACAGACGAAAGAAATATCGTGCCAACCAGCGTTGAATAAAACTGTTCAATTGGAAGCTTAGACGCAAAATTGGCACCAACCCGATTTATAATCGGCATATGCCATACATATATACCATACGATAACACCCCAAGTATTTCTAACGCACGTACTGGGTTTTTGAGAATTGCTGTAAACGTTAATTTACCATTCTGAGTATATAAGTTATATACTTTCTTCTCAAATGCGTATATAAAAATACAAGTAATTAATGCAGTTAAAGGTTGGAGTATAAAGATTGTAGTGGATGTGCGAAAACCTTTGGCGCCTCTATCAGGTAGTCCCCATAGTTCTTGGGCATAGAAATGATGTGCTGTATACAAGTAAAGTATAATTAGCAAACAGGAAGCAAGAATTTTCAAGTTTGGTTTTACTGACTGTGTTTTTGAGTATTGAATCAAGGGATTTATTAAAAAACCACACAGGAATACATCTAAATTTATCAGTAATGGTGTATACCAGTAGGTAAATGCGTACTGTAGTTGATTGGTAATTTGTGAGTAAAGACTTAAGTATATTCCTAGTTTGATAAGTGCGACTGTAAGAATAATTACTGTTATAGCGATAAAAGCATGTTTTTGATTAGATACGAATTTTAAGAATAACGCATATGCAAAAGGAACAATCAAATAAAACTGTATCTCAGTTGATATTGACCATAATGCATCATTAAATGGGACACTTCGCACGTACATGTGAGGTTGATATGTAAAGGTTAGCAACCTGATGAAATGTCCCCAGTTGTCGGTTTGAAGTATAGAAGGATAGACAAAGAGGGCGCAGATGAACACGGTGAAGTAATATAATGGACATATCCGAATGATGCGGTTTTTCCAAAATTTGATAATTCCTTCTATATCTAAAGTATAACGGTGAGTATAAAAAGCTTTTCCCATTAGATATCCTGAAAGACAAAAGAATATCCATACAGCTACTAAACCATTACTAAACATCAACCACGATATGTCATAATTTTGATATATTATAGAGTTGCGAGGAGGAGAGCAGTGAATTATCACCACCATCAAACAGGCAAATCCTCGTAGTATGAGTAAAGCATCTGGCTTATTAGATGTTTCGTTGATTGGTTGATTAGTAAAAGATATATTTTCGACTTTCACGCACGGACGCTCGTTGTTTTTGCTTGCAATGAGATTATCATAGCAGTAGGATTAACAAACCAATGGGGAATTGAAAAGTTAGACAGTTATGTATAATGAGTATCAGCAGCGTCGCGAGCAATTAATGGCTAAGATTGGTGATGGAACTGCGATTTTTTGCAGTGCGCCGAACGCGGTAATGCATAATGATGTTGAATATAATTATCGTCAAGATAGTGATTTCTTCTATTTGACGGGTTTTAATGAACCGCAAGCTGTTGCTGTGTTAGCACCACATCACAATGAACATAAGTTTGTGTTGTTCGTTCGACCCAAAGATAGAGATGCAGAAATTTGGAGTGGTTATCGTTGTGGTGTTGATGCTGCCAAACAAATTTATGGCGCCGACGAAGTATACTCAATTGCAGAGCTTGACGAGAAATTACCGTCTTATTTAGAAAAAGCGAGTCGCATATACTATAACCTTGGACGTGAGCGCGCCTTTAATGATAAAGTAATCATGCATTGGCAACGTTTGATGCGAACTTATCCCAAACGCGGAACAGGGCCAATCGCAATAGAAGACACTGCTCCTGTTTTACATAGTTTACGTTTAGTTAAGAGCGAATCAGAGTTAGAATTGATGCGAAAAGCTGCCAATATTGCAGTTGAAGCGCATATTGCTGCGATGAAGTTTGTAGAACCTGGACGTTATGAATATGAAGTGCAGGCAGAAATTGAGCATATTTTTCGTTTAAGAGGAGGAATGGGACCAGCTTATCCTTCTATAGTCGCAAGTGGCGCCAACGCATGTGTATTGCACTATATCGAAAACCATAGTCAAATGCAAGAAGGGCAGTTACTATTAATCGATGCAGGATGCGCTTACGGTTATTATAATTCTGATATTACCCGCACTTTTCCAGTTGGGAATAAATTCACAAGAGAGCAGAAAATATTATATGAGATAGTACTCGAAGCACAGAAAAAAGCCATAGCTCAAGTGCAACCAGGCAACCCTTATAATCTTATTCACGATACTGCCGTTCGTACTATTACCGAAGGACTCGTAGAAATAGGTTTACTCAAAGGAGAAATTGATACTCTGATTCAAGAAGAGAAATATAAACCTTTCTATATGCACCGCACCGGACATTGGTTAGGTTTAGATGTGCATGATGTGGGTGTATATCAGCATGGAGAAGATAAACCCCAAATATTACAACCCGGTCAAATCACAACAGTCGAACCAGGTATATATATAGTACCAGGTACACAACCTGCCGAAGGTCAACCCGAAATAGATCCTCGTTGGGTAGGTATTGGAATACGTATTGAAGACGATGTATTGGTTACACCTACGGGGAATGATGTACTGACAGCAGGAGTTCCGAAGGAAATTAACGACCTGGAGAATAAGAGGGTTTAAATTTTTGTGCGCCATTGGCGCACATTTGTAAGGTGGCCTTCTGCCGTCTGCCATCTGCCATCTGCCATCTGCCTTGCTGCACTAGTTCGTTAGTTCGCGTTGAAAGGGCTGGCAATGCCCACCTTACTATTAGTATCTACTTGGTTTGAAAGATATTTTGCACCATCTTTTTATTTAAGCTAGCGGCAATTTTATCTAATTCTTCAACTTCTGCGTCCGAAAGTAACCAAGCAATGGCGCCTATATTTTGTTGTGCTTGGTGTGGAGATTTGGCGCCTGGTATTGGTATAGTACCCTTAGCGATGCACCAATTGATAGCAATTTGAGCTAAAGTTTTATTTCTGGTTTGGGAAATTTCCTGCATACACTCTAATAACGGTTTCATCCCCGGTAAGATTTGTCTGCAAGCTAAACCACGAATACCTTTGGGATATGAACTTTCAGAATATTTGCCAGTAAGTAATCCTAATGCTAATGGACTATAAGCAATTATTTTTATACCAAGCTCATCACAAACTTCTTTCAACCCTAACTCAGTCACCGGATAAGTTGATAATAAAGAGTACTGAACTTGGAGCGTAGTAATTGGGACTCCTCGCTCAGTGCATAATAATTTATGCGCCCATTTTAAACGCTTTGTTCCATAATTAGATAATCCTACACCTCTAACTAGTCCTTGCTCGTACAAATCTGCTAACCCGTTGAGAAGTGCAGGTTCTTGCCAAGGTGCATAATTTGCAGTTGACCAATGCATTTGCACTAAATCAATATTTCTACCAAGACGTTTTGCACTCATCTTTCCAGCAGTTACCATTGACTGACGGGTCAACCTCCAAGGATAAGCAGCAAGTTTGGTTGCGATACAAATATTTTCTTTGTTGGCGCCGTTAGAGTTTGTAGAATAAGCTTGAGAGAACTGTCCTAAAAGTTGTTCGCTGCGACCATTGAGTTTACCGGTTCCGTAAGAATCACCCGTATCGAACAAAGTGACACCGTTGGAGACACACAAGTTAAAGACGGCTTGTAAATCATTGTCCATAGAAGTATCATATCCCCAGAGCAAACGGTTTCCCCATGCCCAAGTTCCGCACCCCATTATTGGCAAAGTAATTTGGCGTCGTAACATTGCCAAAACCAGTAATTATAGAACAAGTAACATTTTACCTTTAAATATCCACGGGATGTTGTCCATAAAAAGGTAAAGCTTCTGACCAAATAGGGCGCCGACCTTGTTGCCAGTCATAATAAGCAAGTTGTAAAATACTCGTTACGGTTGCTGCTAACCCGAATTTTGCTTCTACTAAGTCATAAGAATCAAAGCTGGCTAATTTAGACTGCCAAGCTAATGGTGTAAATACCGTATCGTTCAGCAACGTATTTATTCCTGCTCCATCGGATACTTTCTTATATACTGCTCCAAATAGCTGTCCTCGCTGTGCGGGCATTTGTACTGCAATAATATCTGTATCTAATTTCTCGTTTTCCTTCATCTTCGCAACTGCTGCCAAAGTAGAAATAGCAAACACGGGTATATTCAACTGTTGTCCTAAAGTACGTGCAGCAACCATACCGATGCGTGTTCCTGTAAAACCACCAGGACCCTTAGCAACAGCGATAAATGCAATATCCTTCCAAGTTTGTGGTTTGATAAACTCCATTAAATAAGCGTGTAAATGACTTGATAACTCACGTTCTAAGTTCCAAACTTGATAACGTGTATCAATAGAATTACTTATCGCTAAACCTAATTCGGGTGTAGTAGTATGTAGTGCTATGCCGTATTTGTTTGCTTCCATCGAGTTACACGCCAAGTTTTCCATATCGAGCAAGCATCTTACTTGCCTAGAATCTCATCATAGCAATAATTAACACCTTCAGATAGCTCAGTTTAACGAGTAATATATCCTTATTGACTGCAAAATTATTAATTAAGTAGGTAAATTCACCCTTACAGTCAACTATAATTTATTAATCGTATACAAAATTAAGTAAACTTTTCCTATCTAGTATTGCTTAACAAAGACAAATTAGTCGCGCACGAAAAGTTAACTTCGGGTAGTAATGCATCTTTTAATACCATGAAAAACACTAATAATGCCTTGGACAAATTGCAATTTGGCGCCAAAAAAGCTTTACCAACATCTCAAGACCTTACAGACGTTGAATTTTATTGGAAAAATAGTTTATCAACAAAGCTTGACAATTATTCAACTTCTATCGGATATGTAGCTAAAAAGACTTTGACTAATCGAGTATTTGAATCAGGTGGCAAATATTCAACAGGGAAATCAAACAACACAAATAACAGAGAAAACTTCAAGATAGATGAAACGTCATTTTCTCTAGAAAATCACCAGCAATTAGAATTACCATATATAACTGTCCGTCAATAAGTTATATCCACTCCCAGTGGTTGTCTTTATCGTTATTTAAAGAATATTAAGCTCAAATCTGGTGTTATCGCATCTTATCCTCGTATCAAAGGCGCCCGTAACCCTGATAATATAAATCATTGGTATTGGGGTTACAGCTACAAGGTTCTAATACAGCAAAGTTGGAAATCTAAGTCTTTGAGCGTTTCTAGAGATAAAATAGATACAGTCAAGCAAATGATAGAAACAAATGTAGCTATTGAAGTAATTAGAGATTTTATTAAATTTAAAATTGAATAATGTAAAATTTTGTAGAGAAAAGTTCGGTTTGGAAGAAAGCCTGTTCATTACCTAGAAAATTTCTAGAGAAAATCTCCCACAGATGTAACAACACTCCTTATTTAGGTAACGGCGCCATTACCTAGAAAATTTCTAGAGAAAATCTCCCACAGATGTAACAACACTCCTTATTTAGGTA
>NZ_RSCL01000010.1 GCF_003991905.1 Dulcicalothrix desertica PCC 7102
CACCCGCTCCCCCCACCCGCCTCACCCTCCCAACCATAACCTAAAATCCAAACATCATGTGGCGGGTAGCTCAGAGGTAGAGCGCGTAATATCCTTGTTCGACTTATTGCCCTCACGGGACGACTGAATGAGGGTTATCGATTTAGGTTCGCGAGGTCGCAAGTTCAAATCTTGCTCCGCCACCATTATTCTCACTGGCAGGTAGCTTAATAGTAAAGCGCCAATTTTACCCTTACGGGACGAAGATTTAGGGTTATCGCTTACTCACGAATCCCCCCTTAATCGCCGGAGACGCGAGTGCAAAGCTCGTCCTGTCAATTTTATATTTGCCCCAACGGGAGTCGCGGAGATAAAAATGACATATAAATTTTTTCTAAATCAAAATAACAAAAATCAAAATACTCGACAATCTCAACCAATTCCCGGACGCGAAACTGAGATGATTCAGGGACGTTCTGGTGGCTACATGTTCAAAGCTGATTTGTGGCAAGTATTACGTCGTTGCTTGTTAATTGGTACATCACAAAATACTTATTATGCAGGTAAGCATGAATTAACCAATGCTTTTGTCGATACATTATTTAAAGCCATCGCCGAAAATCCAGAACGTGTAGCCTCAGAAATTATATATGCTTCTGACGGACGCTCAATTAATAACAGCGCACCAATTTTTGCTCTAGTACTATTATCAATGGGAGAAACAAACGGCGCCAAAAAAGCTTTCCAAGAAATTTTCCCCCAAGTTGTGCGTACTGGCAGCCATTTCTACGAATGGTTAAATTATACAAAATCAGTGCGTGGATTTGGTAAAATTGTTCGTGAAGCAGGACAACGCTGGTTAGCGCGCGAGAACGTTAGAGACTTGGCATATCAATTGTTGAAATATCAACAAAGACAAGGTTTCTCTCACCGTGACGCTTTACGTTTATTTCACGTCAAACCACCTACCGGAGACCATAACCAATTGTACCAATGGGTATTAAATGGATGGAAAGAACTACCAGAAGCAATTCCATCTGGTGCGTTAACACAAATTTGGTGGTACGAGTGGTTAAAACGTAATCCGAGTGAAACCCATAAAGCAATTTCTGAAGGTCGCTTGACTCATGAAATGGCGGCGCCTGTCGGTAAAATGGATAAAACAGCATGGCAATTATTATTTAATGATATGCCCATCGGCGCCATGTTACGAAATCTTGGTTCCTTAACTGAATTAGGTGTATTGCGCGCAGACTCAAGAAAAAACCTTGACCATGCAGAATCTATATTAAACAGTCGTAACCATCTTCGCAAAGGACGTATCCATCCAATAGACGTATTAAAAGCGCTAAAAACCTATAAATCTGGTGGAAGCTTAGGACGCAGCCAAAAAACTTGGCAACCTATTCCTCGTATTGTAGATATTTTAGAGCGCGCATTAGAACTTTCTTTCGATACTGTCGAACCAACGAATAAAGTATTTATGCACGCAGTAGATATTTCTGGTTCGATGAGTTGCTATACAGTCAGTTCAATTGGATTAACATGTTGTGAAATTGCGACAACAATGGCATTAGCAACTGCAAAAGCTGAAAAAAACTATGCCATCCGTGGTTTTTCAACACAATTCGTTGACTTAAATATTACAGCCAAAGACTCCTTTAGTTCAGCAATGAAGAAAGCAAGTAATCAAAACTTTGGTGGTACCGATGCATCAGTTACTTATGACTGGATGATTAAAAACAGATTTAAAGCTGACGTAATTTGTTTTTGGACAGACTGCGAAAGCTGGGCAGGACGTAAACATCCAAGTCAAGCACTTGCAGAATATCACCACAAAGTTAACCCGAAAGCCAAAGCTGTATACGTAACATTGGCGCCGAACAAAATCTCACTTGTTGATCCTCAATGTTCCATGTCTTGGGACTTAGCAGGTTTTGACCCTAGCGCACCACGCTTTATCCAAATGCTAGCAACAGATTTGTAATGTATGGTGGGCAATGCCCACCAAAATTTATCTACTAATTGCAGTTCTACGGCGCCGACCTGAATTTATTATCAATTTATGCAACTTATTTAAAGTAGATGAGACAGATTTATTTGTTATTTGTGCTTGCTTGCTGTTAGAAGCCCTGAAGGCAAGCTACAAGCTGTTAGCGATATAATACACAGTAAAACAATTGCAATAGATTTTGTAATTGTGGTAGACATTGGGCTGTTTGTTAGGTTGATGATTTCTATCAAACGGCACCTGTATTTGAGTATAGACTTGAGAAATTTGTGATTCTAATTGAGTTAATTTGAGATAAATTTAGCAAAACCTATCATCCTTATTACGTGAAGCATCTGATGCAGCAGATTACGTGTTTATACAATACATGTAGAGACGCGATTAAATCGCGTCTCTACAAGGTTGCGGGTATTATGCAACAAAATATTTGATTGTGAGCATTCATCAACCTTGTTTAACAGCTATCACCTGCTCACTTTGCTGAATAAATTTATCTACCTCAGAATGGTAAGGAAACAAACGTTTAACTAATTGGAACATTCGCAAGTTTCATTGTTAGTTACCTAGAGTGTATCAAATTATATAAATACTAATTCATCTTGTAAAATAATTCTCCCATGCGTGCAAGTGCTGCTTTATACTCATTTAACGGCATAGTTTTACTTAGTTGCCATAGCCAGTGACTCTATCACCAACCGCAGTTGCTTCCAAATATCGCGTTGCTTTGCTTCTTCGTGGAGGAAACGCAATAAACCAAAAAAGTCCTTGTAGATTTTCTAGCTAATGCGCTTTAGCTTGTATATATCAAGCTAGACGAAGAGCAAACATTAGTATTGTAATGATGAATCTTTTGATAAAATTGATTAAAACGTAAAAATAACATGTCATTTGGAGGTTAAAATTAGCCCTGAAAGCTATATACCGTCTGAAGAACTAGGTGCTGAACTTGTAGACCATATCGCCGAAAACGATAAGGTCATTCCTTGTGTTCAAAAAGGCTTAGTCAAAGTGGCTATTGACAAAGTTAATATCTACTGTATGGGTAAAGTACCTATGTATCCCCAAGAAGAATTGCAACAATTACAAAGCTTTAAACAAAGTAATCGTAAACAATTTGATGCAGACAAGCAGAATGAAAAAAGATTACTGTTTATACGGGATAAGCTAAAGCATAATTGGGATCGCTCCCAAGAAATGTTTAAAACAATCAAACAACTTGGATGGGAGGATTCTGTTGATGTTGTTGATAAAATCATTGCTCACTTATTAACGGTTGGTGAAGATATAACTGTTGAAAATCGAGTTAGATATTCAAGCCGATTGGAGGCACCTCTGGGATATTTGAAAGTACAAAGTACTTGGATAATCCTTCCAAACGGAACAAAATATCTATCAACTATTAATTTTATTCCAATTCAAAAATGAGGATAAACTATGAATAGCGAAAACTTGGAGATTCTGACTGATGCCGATATTGATTATGGTGATTTGTCAGAAGATGTACTAAAAAAACTCGCTTTAGATGATGAGTTATTCATTGCTACTTCTGCCCTTGTAGAATTAAGACTACGCGAAAGTCTTGTAGCTGCTATAATTGCTTATGAAATACTTTCTGAATCCAAGGGAGATAAATATTTACAGGCTACCGCGCTATCTGTTCTTTTTGAAACTAACCAAGAACAAGCGATTAATTATATGCTTAAAGAGGCACCGTCTTGTGAGCCATATATTCTCAATAGTATCATGGAATTAATGATTGAAAATGAACCTGATTTTAAATTTGTTCCTGCTTCGTTACTTGTAACTATAGTCAGAGAGCGCCTTCGAGAATTAGAAAATTCAACAAAATTTACTACGTTAGAAGCAAGGGATAAATTTTTACATACATACGGGCACATACAAAATATTCATACAAGCAAAGTGTAAACACTTTGATTTACACACCAGCAGTTGATGGTACGTAATGGCACTATGTTTTTCGCTTCGTTATGTTTTGCAATTGCTGCTTCAATCTCGTTTGCGTATACTTGGGCATAAGACCAAGCATTTGCTAAGTCAACAGCTGATAAAGTAGGATAATTATCTAAGATTTTGGCTTCACTTAGACCTGAGCGTTGGTAACTTACTAATAACCAAACAGGAATACGAGTTTGTCTTATACAAGCATCACCACCCATGACACCAGGAGTTTTGTTTATTCCTTGCCAAGTGTTAGCTAGACTTTGCGATAATAGTTGAATGACCTCGGCTTTTTCTGCTGGGGTTAATGAGAGTAATTGAGATTTTAATTCTGTAAAAGTCATTTTATCTGTTTACTTAGTATTCATAACATATATTTTATCATTGATAATATTATACTTGACTCATAACCCAAAGTTAGCAATGAATAGTCATAATCTAAATTTGATGACTGATAACGATATTGATATTTATAACATTAACGGGTCACACCTTTACTTTTAAAGTGTGTCAAAACCTTGAAGATGCTACCCTCCGGGAAAACTGCGCCCTTCGTGCGTCAGCATGACAAAAAGTTTGAATTTAACTCGTTTGTATTAAAAATATTGAAGATGCGCGCGAAAGCGGGAAAACTGCGCCCTTCGTGCGTCAGCATGACATAAGCCTGAATTTTGCGTGTTTGTATTATACGTATAAGATTTTTACGGCGCCTCTTTCAAAAATGAGTTCACTATCCGTTACATCCGTTTATAATTCTTTGTAAACTTTCTCTTACTTACACTGCACAGGCACCTACAGTTTTTGCCATTTTTGAAAAGCGAGGGCTAATATGGAGTAATTAACACGCTTTTTTAATTTATACAATTACAATGCAAGTGACTATAAAAACGAAGCGAACAAGCCAATTTATTGATTGGTGGGCTTGGGGCGCCTTCACTAGTTTCATATTAATTTTTGTAACGTTAATTCTGTCACCGATGTGGCAGCGAACGCTGTTAAATGAAACAGTAACGGTTGATGATGAGCCTGCAAAACTTAAGCCTATAGAATTAAAACCACATACACTCGGTGCCCTACGTGTTGATGCTGAAGCACGAATAAATGCGAATGAGTGGGTAGCGTTTGAAATTCAATTGCTTGATAAAGCTGGAAAAGTAATAGCGTCGGGTACTAAGGAAGGATGGAGTGAAACTGGGACTTGGTATGAAGAGGGAGAGTATGGAAGTTGGGCTGAACAAGATACTCTTGGTGGGCTAGATGTACGTGCGAAGCAAGATGAGACATTGACGGTTGCACTCGCACTGCTTGACTATGGAACTACGGAAGGAAAAGATTTAAATCAACCTGTATCGTTTCAAGTTACTGTCAGTGACGGGATAATAGATACTGGATATTTATGGTTAGGAATGATTCTTTCCTCTCCTTTCGCGTTGGCAACTATGTATGCTGCCCGTAAAAGTGGCAAGCGTGCGATTTTTGAGAAGATTCAGGATAGTGACCCTACTGGGCGTGGAATATTGGGAGGAGAAAAACGTTTGGTGCGTGTTCGCGTCGAAGTCGAAGCTGACGAAACGGCGCCTCGACAAGTAGAAGTTAGGCTAGTTATTAATGATGGCTATGGCGAACAAATATACTGCGAATCAACCGATGTTAACGTTGAGCGTAAAACAAAAGATGGGCAGTTTATAAAAGCTGTTGCTAAACTAGACAAATTCTTTGTAATACCTGAACGCAACTCTTACGGTTTTCACGTAGAAGTTTATCCTGATGCACCTATAGACAGAACAAAACTAATAGTTCGCGATGGCGCCCGTACAATTCTACCTACTGATGTAATTTATTTGGAAAATCACAAAGATTTAGCCGTTAATAATTAAATTATGATTACCAAAATTTTATCTGCTGGAACCGTATTAATTGCTGCCTCAACAATTTATGCCAGCGTCACCGACTCCAGTGCCCTAGTTCTGCGTCAAGAACAGCAATCAAATTATTCACCGCGTGAAGGCACAAATCCATCAGGACGATATAATTCACAAGGTGTATGGATTTTTACATCCACAGAACGCACCAGTTACGAAAATTTCCAAGGTGGTGGACCAGGAAGCGGGAAATGATTTGATTTTAAATTTTAGGAATATATGGGCGCCGAAACAGAAGAAAGTATCTTTATAAACAAAGTACAGCGAAGAACATTATTATTAGCAGCCGCAGTATCATCCGGCACAGGATTAGCGGTTGAATTATTACTGGGTAACCTAGCAAGCTATCTAATGGGCAACCAAGCACTCGCATATGGTATTGCCATAGGTGGATTCCTAGCAGCAATGGGTATCGGTTCATACTTGAGCAGATTTATCGCACCCAAAGAACAAGGACGCGCGTTACAGCGTGAAATGCTAACTGCATTTATAAAAATTGAACTACTCATAGCACCTTTAACTGCCTTATTACCAATGGCATTATTCGCGCTGTTCGTTGCCGATAGTGCTGTAATTTGGCAAGCTTTATTTGTCGTTACTATCTTACTGGGAATTTTAGCAGGCTTAGAAGTGCCAATTCTCGCGCGCTTGCTTGAAATAGTTGACGGTGTACGCGATGCTATTTCTGGAGTACTGGCACTTGATTATTTGGGTGGTTTGTTGGGGTCGCTAGCATTTCCCCTACTTTTATTACCTTTTTTGAGCATGTTTCCCACTGCGTTTGTGTTAGGCGCCTTTCCTGCTTTAATGGTATTTGCTATTGGACAGTGTTTTCCATCAATGCGTCGTTGGGGATATGCAGGATTGATATTAGGTATAGTCTTACTTATATCGGCGCCAGCATCTATCCCACTAGGCAACAAGCTCGAAAATAATTTATATAATGCACCAATCATTAAGCGAGTTCAATCAACTTACCAACGTATTGTTTTAACACGTCAAGGTAAAGACCTGCGTTTATTTCTCGACGGTGACTTACAATTTTCCACTGTCGATGAGTATCGCTATCATGAAGCATTAGTTCACCCAGCAATGAGCGCTGTCCCAAAGCGTAAAAAAGTACTCGTTCTAGGCGCCGGCGATGGAATGGCAGTGCGAGAAGTTTTAAAATGGCAGGGTGTAGAGCGTGTTGTTTTAATTGAACTTGACCCAACAATCGTCAAATTAGCTACTCGTTACCCGCAACTAGCTAAAGTAAACGCTAACTCACTTAAAGACCCACGAGTTCAAGTCATCAACGCCGATGCATTTGTACAGGCGCCTAAATTACCCGATATATTCGATGTCATTATCGCCGATTTTCCTGACCCAGACCATGATAGTTTAGCTAAACTTTATTCAGATGGATTTTATCGGCGGTTAATGGGGCGCCTTGCAGAAAATGGTGTTCTTGTCACCCAAGCATCAAGCTCATTTTTCACACCCAAAGTCATAAGCTGCATAACTGCCACAATAGCCCATACAGGACTTATGGTACATCCCTATGTTGCTGATGTACCCTCGTTTGGCCCTTGGGGTTTTGTTCTCGCATCACGAAATAATATAGATACAACAAAACTGAAGCTTGAAATTCCAACTAGATATCTCACCACCCCCTTATTACAACACATATTCGAGTTACCTAAAGATATTGAGTTTGGCAACACAGAAATCAATCGTCTTACTCATCCCGTCATTGTTCGTTACCAGTCGCAAGAATCAAGAATAAGAAATATACCGTAGGGGCGGGTTTACCTATACTCTAGTAAACAATGAAAATTTAGGTGAACCCGCCCGTACAGCATTTATAATTTGAGAGTAAAACAATGTTATATATTACCCTAGCCATCATCGCAGTCACAGCCATAATAATCTACACACAGCGCAAACAAATACAAAACTTATTAAAACCAACTACTAATAAAAAACTGGCGCCAGTAAATACCACTATATTTGATTTAAAGATAGGCGATATAATCCAGCACATGGGTATTGATTGGGTAGTCGAAGGTAGATTGACTTATCAAGAAGGCGCCTACTACTGGTACGAATATTTACTACAAGACAAAGATAAAATAGCCTGGTTATCAGTCGAAGAAGATGACCGTGTTGAAATTGCATTACTAGAACCAACAAACCAACTTGATGTAAGTAAAGACCCACCACCCGAATTAAACTTTGCAGGAGAAATATATACACGTGTAGATTATGGTAAAGCCAGAATGACACGTACTGGTATAACGATGAAACGAAAAGCAGAAAAATGTCAATATTTTGACTATGAAAGTACGGACGGAAAAATTTTATCAATTGAAATTTGGGATGGAGATATTGAGGTTTCTGTTGGAGAAAAAATTAGTCCTCGGTCACTAACAATATTACCTGGTGATGGTAAAACCGTGTACCGTGATTAAACCTATAATTCAACTGCTCGACAAACCTGCAACACTTGCAACCATCTTTGTTGATGAATTTTGCTGTATCGTTTCCGCAATGGCTTACGTTCGTCAGCTTTTTTCTGGATATCAGAAACATTAATCACACGATTAACACCTAAATTATTAGGCGATTTAAATTTTTTCTTAAGATACTCATACCAGTAGTCATGCTCTAGACCCATCCAAGACATTATTGGTTTAACTGCAATTTTCAAAAGCAATTTAATCAGAAATTGATATTGAAATAAGCTAACAATTTGGGTGTAGTCTAATTTTATACCTTTATATACCAAGACTAAAGTACTCCAATAATCTCCGCAAGACTGGCTGGCTGCTGATAAATAAAAGCAAAAACTACTGGCAGACAAATCGTAAATGTAAGTAGGAATTTCTGGATGTCTTTGTTGGAAATCTGCCATAAACAGATTGTAAGACCTTTCCATTGACCGATAGTTACAAGACATACTTCCTCTTACCCGACGGTAACCAATCAAAAATTCTTGTACTACCCTAAACTTGTAATGTTCAGCAATACGCAAATAAATATCCCAATCCTCACAACCTTGAGCATTATCTGCTCTGAGCTTACAATTGTAACCACCAACTTTTTCAAAACAAGATCGACGTATCAGAGGCACACTAGCACAGCCTATAAAGTTGGTGTACACCAGAAGTGGGTAAACAGTTCCCTCTGCGCTATAAAAGTCTCTATGATATTCAGTATCAGGTATTCCATAGATTATATCATCCTCGTCAATGTTGACCGACCAGGCATAAACTAGTCCTACAGATGGGTCAGCTTCTAGCAAGCATTGCACTTCTTTTTCTAGTTTTTGGGGATACCAAATATCATCGGCATCAATCGGTGCGATATACTCACCACTAGACTTTTCAATTGCTAAATTACGAGCTGCTGCTACCCCTGCATTTGACTGTTGCAAGAGTTTGACACGACTGTCTTTCTGAACAAAAGATTTTAAAATATCGACAGTTCCATCAAGCGATCCGTCATTAACAACTAAAACTTCAATATTTGTGTACGTCTGAGTGAGGATAGAATCCAATGTTCGTTTAATAAAAGTCTCAGCATTGTAAGCCGGTATGATAACAGAAACTAAAGGAGATTCTTTTGTCATAGAAGTAACCTTTTAACTATATCTAAAATAATAAGCTCGGTTCAGAATTAAACCGAGCCTTATAAATTAAAATTAGCGCTATGTTAAGTAATATTACATAGTCAATGATTGTGTATTAGTTTCAATGCACGATGCCAAGTCTTTTAAGAAGGCAGCTGCATGGGCGCCGTATATAATACGGTGGTCACAGGTAATATTGACTTGCATTTGCTGTTTGACACCGAACATACCGTCAGGGGTTGCTACAACTTGAGGACGTGAGGCGCCGATTGCTAGTATCGAACCAGTTCCAGGTGGTAAGATAGCGTCGAATGTATCAACACCGAACATTCCTAAATTAGAAATGGTAAAGGTACCTGTACTATACTCATCGGGTTGAAGTTGTTTCGCACGCGCACGTTCTACCAAAGACTTCCAGTTACGTGATAGCGAATATATATCTATTTGGTCGGCGTTTTGCAAGACTGGTGTAATTAACCCACCATCGTCCATTGCAACCGCAACAGCTATATTAATGCCAGAGTGATGCACAATTCCTGAGTCAGAATAACTAGCATTTAATAAAGGATGTTTTTGTAGTGTTACCGCTACAGCTTTCGCTAGCAGCGCGCTCATTGTCACACCTTTAGATTTAAGCTGTTTGTAGAGTTTGTCGAGAGCGTCGGTGGTGATAGTGTAGCCTACACGGAAAACTGGAACTGCCAAGCTAGCAACCATACTCCTATTAACAGCGTTTTGCAACGTGTTAAATGGTGTTGTTGTTCCTGGCACTACTGAAACAGGTGCTGGTGGTGTTGGAGTTGGTTTTGCAGCTGGTGCTGGTGTGTAAACTGGTGTTTCAACACGAGCTACAGGAGCAACCACAGGAGCTGTTGTTGGAGCTTTGCCTGCAAGAGCTTCTATATCGGCAGCAATAATACGACCGAAAGGACCACTACCAGTAGTAATTTTATCTAACTCGACTTTTAGCTCTTTTGCTAATTTCTTAGCGCGTGGTGACGCTACAACCCTACCTTCGCGATGGTTTGAGCCGTTAGAGTTTGCTGTTGAGGTTTGTGCAGTTG
Organism: Dulcicalothrix desertica PCC 7102; assembly: GCF_003991905.1. Taxonomy (GTDB): domain Bacteria; phylum Cyanobacteriota; class Cyanobacteriia; order Cyanobacteriales; family Nostocaceae; genus Dulcicalothrix; species Dulcicalothrix desertica. The sequence continues at coordinate 10,549 of NZ_RSCL01000010.1, forward strand.
CAGTTGCACTGGCGCCCGAAGTTACAGCAACTGGTTGTGCAACAGGTTGTGGGGTTGATGTTGCTTGTGCTGCCGCAGTGGCAATTTCCGCTTCGGTTTCAACAATAAAAGCAATCGCTTCCCCAACAGGCGCCGAATCACCAGCTTGAACTATGATATGGGCAAGGTATCCTTCATAAAAGGATTCCACATCCATATCAGCTTTATCAGACTCGACAACCACCACAGTTTCGCCTTTTTCCACTTTGTCACCGGGTGATTTTGCCCAGGAAACAATCTTGCCTTCGGTCATGGTGGAACTAAGTGCGGGCATGAATACTTCGTAAATGCTCATCTTGTGTGGTTAGGTTAATCGATAAATTATAAATTGTGCCAAATCGAATTGTAGCTTGCTTCTTCGCACGAGGAACCATCTTAATAATGTTTATGTCTATAAATTTTGTATAAGCGTTCTTTCCTGACCTCTCTCCCCAAAGTGTGATTTATATATAAAAGTTATAAAACGACCGGAGGAAATGCTGTATATAGACTTAGAATGCAAAGTTGATAACTAAACCTTCTCACACACACGTTTTTGTTATGTCGGCAAAGTCAAAGATAGTTTTTATTTTGATACTCAGTATCTTTGCCACAATCAGCGCTAGCGTTGTTTTTAACAATTCTAATTCATCCTCACTGATTTACACCAATCAGAACGCACAAGCGCAACAACCCCCTGTGGCAATAGAAGCTGACATTGCAGCTAATCCGGAACGCGCAAAATATAAAAAGATACCTTTAGAAAGTATCAAATCCGCGCTCCAAGGTTCAGACCCAGCATCGCTAGCAATGGAAGCATTTGATACAAATGGCATTGAGGGTAAACCCCGAAAAGTCGAGGTCGCTTACCCACAACCCAATCAAGCTTTAGTAACAATTACTCAAAACGACCTAGTTAAAAACTCTCGTGATACAGTTCGCTACCGCGTCGAACTCAGCACTTTTGGACGCACAATACTCGCTACCTCTCCTCCTATGTGGCAAATAGTCTGGGTGGGAAAACGAAATAGCAACGAAAATAGTGCTGAGTAGAAAGTGCTGAGTGCTGAGTAAAGTGCTGAGTAGAAAGTGCTGAGTGCTGAGTAATATCCTTAATTCCTAACTCCTAACTCCTAACTCCTAACCCTACTCAGCACTCAGCACTCAGCACTTTTCACTCTCTTAGATGTCTCCGCGAATTTCTTCAACGACTCCATCACGGATGACTACTTCGACTTGTAACTTACTAATTAAGTTGTCTCCTGGTTCAACACGGAAGAAACCTTCCATTTGGAATTGATTTACTTCTTGGTCGAGTTCTAATAACTGAACCTGTTGGAGATTTTGCAAGCTTTGGTTCTTTTGTTCTAGCAGTTCACTTTTCTTTTCGTTGACTTGCGCTTGGATATTATCTATTTGCTGTAAGGTTTGTGGTCCGGGTGGTTGCAAACCTTGTTTTTGAATTTCTGCTATTGCCCGCTGTCCTTGAACATCGAGTTGTTGTAGCTGTTGGTCAATTTGGATTATTTGACCCTGAAGTTGCTGCTGTACTTCTTCTTTCCAAAGCGTAGTAACAATCGCTTTGACGTTGACAGCACGCTTTAATAGTAGTTGCTTGGAGACATCCATAAAGTTTTCACGTTCACTCATTAGTTAACAGTTGTGGAGGTGAGGGCGAACATGTTGTTAATCGTATCGCCTGGGACGTTCGATTACAACTAATTGCGCCTCACCTTCAATGTTTGTGTCATTAAACCATTTTCTGTCGAAAATGGCTCTAAAATTAACCGTGCAGGCGCCTATACGGTCGTCCGGACGGAACGCCAGGACGATTTTGCACCTCTCGGTTAAGTTCTCGACGAAATAAATCCAGGATTATTTTACTCTCCAAGTTTATTTTTTGGCTGCCTGCCAGTGTAACATTGTCTTTTTGTATACATAGCTTAAGGCGCCATTAAGAACGTAAAACTGCATCCTCAATTGGTTGTGGCTCTATTGTTCTCACGATTTGTTAATACAATAGTATCTTTTGCACGTCCGGTTAAAATCAGGTCGTTAGCATCGCATCAACAGCACCTGCCATCATAATTCCTTGGTCAGCTATCAACCAACGCGGAGAATTATCTGCTATTAAAGCACTTTTATCACCTGGTCCCATCAAGAAAGCCTGTAAACTAGCCGCAAAACACTGAACTTTTTGATTTAATTGAGTGTAAGTTAAAACAACTTTTGGTTTCGCATGAAGGTCATTAACTGCCACCACATGCCTAACATCGCTTTGCTACTTCACGCCATATTTCGCTTAGTCTCTTAACACCTGAATAATCGAGCAAATGCCGAGCGTTTGTCAGCTCGCACAAAATACAGTTCTCCAAGAAATTTGGGATATTATATGTTTTTGCCATAACCACCTCACCCTACTATTACCTAAAAATTTAATTAATACTGTTTCCAGCATATTCCGCATCAGAGACAGCATAACTTACTCAAAAAGACACAACTTTCTTACATTGACTTTTCCACATCAAAATAAATTCACCTATTGATTAAACTCTATGTTGTGTTAGGCTTATATAAACAAACAGTGATGCTTCAAAACCCGCTTTCAAAAAAGAGACGGGTTTTTGCCCTCTGAACGACCGCAGCGCACATCTATTTTAAATTTTGAATTTTAGGCCTTGAGTTGTTTTTAATCCAAGGTCTAAAACCTAAAATGTAAAATTCACACAGCCTACTACGATTCATTAAGAGGTAAACCAGACATGAATTCAATAGATATCATATTACTAACTTTGGTCAGCACAATTACCTGCCTTGTGTTGCCGCGAATGGTTTCAATGATTTTGGCTCTTGGCAATCAATCAATAAAACAAAGTCGAGTTCTTGTTCTTCAAAAAGAAAAACAAAAGCATAAACCAAAGGTTAGTAGTTTTCCATTCTGTGCTACTTATACCTTGAAAACCACTCCATCATGTAAATTCAGCCCGCACTTCTGCGAGAGATGTTCTCCAAATTTGTAGAACAACTTGATGGGGAGATTGCCTACAAGGGGCAGTATCTCCCTTTTTAATATTATTTTGATTTATGTTTACAAAACTTTATGTTAAATCAAACTTATAGTTATCAGAAGAAATTCCAAACATTCAATTGAATACATATTAGTCAATATGCTGCACACTTAATAAATAGAACCAATTATAAAAAAAAGGGGGAAGGCTTTGAATTTGACAGAGGGTTTACTCCTAACACTCTTTAGTGCAACTGTTTGCATCGTATTACCAAAGTTGCTGTCAACGCTACTCACTGACAGAGCAGAGAAAATAAAACCACCTTTAACAGAAACATTATCAGAGGCGCCTAGTCAAGAAGTACCCACCCTACTTCCTGAAAGTTAAACATCTATTTCCCATAAATACACAGCTAGTTCAAATCGATACATAACCCGGTTCACATATAACCGGGTTTTTACATTATGTCCGGTTACGTAACCTTAATAAAATCATCGTAGAGACGCGATTGAAAGAATGTCTCTACATTGTCGGTAATTATGGGTAATCAACCGGACATGATATTACATAAGAAAATCTCCATAACCCTATCATTTATTGCCGAGCCAAGCAGTATCAAAAGTATAGAGAAAATTTTACAAGATGATAAACGGCGCCTCTATTACAGCAATTTTCACCTGTTTGAAGCACACCTGGGAATTGTCACATTTGTAGAAACGTTACATGTAACGTCTCTACATGTGGTATTTGCTAAAAATTGAAGCATGACTCTATATCACTGCATCTGGTGACTCAATTATAAAACCATGACCGTAGCTCTCGATGCACAGGAGTGTAATCGCTTGCGGAGCAGTCAAAGTCTTTGGCTGCAACTTGGTGTTGAAAAGCGGGTATAAGCGTTACAACAATGGAAGCAAGAGATATTGGCGTTGCATGATCAACTTGTTTCGGCTTTGGTTGATGATACAGGAAGATTGTCAATTTCTAATCTAGAAGTAGATTCTTTTCTCAGTAGTATCGATAGATGGTCTCAATTAGCACCGAAGATATTGCAAGAAACTCTCAAAGATACGTCGATTCCCTTTATTCAATTGCAACAAACAACAGTACCCTATCAACTGGTCGGGGTAATTAGTCCTTGGAATTTTCCTCTGTTACTATCCACTATTGATGCAATTCCTGCTTTATTGGCTGGTTGTGCTGTAATTATTAAACGGGCAGCTGCTTCTACAGTCATGTTATCGATACCTATTATTTTTGACATGTTAAATTTTATTTGAGTTTAAATAGTAACTAAAAAAGTGAAATGATTTGAATTATAGGTAAATATAACATTCAAGATAAATATTGGCAACGGATGATAAACGGATGTAACGGATGAGTAATTGTTTATAAAAAAAACTAAAAAACTCAACTCTATACTTATTAAATAAAATCAATCATCCGTTACATCCGTTGTATCCGTTGCCAGCGTTTTCTCTAGTAAGGCACATGGTATTGTTACATTAGAACGCAAGCGATGTGATGAGTATTTTATAAATTTATAACCATTTGCTTTGTAGAAAGGAAGAGCAGTTATCGATGCTGATATTTGTAGCTTTGTGAAGTTATGAGCTAGTGCTTCGTTTTCTGCTGCTTTAAGTAGCTGTTTCCCTACTCCTTGACGTGTATAGTCAGGATGAACATAAACAGCACTGATATCTCCATTTTTATCAAAAGCGGAAAAACCTGTTATTATGCCATTTTCATCTTCTGCAACAAATTGTACTTCATATCTGGCGCCATTTATTATATATTGACGAAGTGTTTCGGGGTTTAAATGACCCACCCAAGCTTCTATTTGCTCTTGAGTATAGTCCACTGCACAAAGTTGACGCACTGAGTTAACGTGAATATGATGCATTTTTTCTGCATCTTCGGGTCGAGCTAAACGAACTGTAATTTGAAGAACCATTATTTTTTAGATTTCTTTTTCCATTTACTTTTTACTAATCTAATTTCTTCAAAGCTATAATCATTACCAAGGTATTCTTTTATTGGGGTGAGTGAAATGTCACCTAGAGTATCTAATACTTTCCAAATTACCTGCTGTTTTTTTGCTGGTACTAATAAGTTAATATCTATATCATGATTTTTATCCATTAAATCAATTAAATGACGCATTACTGTTGAAGGTTTTAAATTACGTTTTCTCGCTATCTCATTGATATTTAAACCTTCTTTATGTAATTGCAAGCTCATTATTTCTGTGCCAGTTGCTGTATTATTTACAATCGGAGTAATTTCTTGTTTTTCTGATGATAAATTATTCTCTCTACAGTATGCACAAATTTCGTTGACGAATTGGCTACCATATTCTGCCAATTTATGACTCCCAACTCCTGAAAGTTTGCTAAATGCTTGTTTCGTTTGCGGTCGTGATTGTGCCATTAATTTTAACGTAGAATCAGCAAAGATAACATACGGCGCCACTCCTTGAGCATCTGCCAACTTTTTACGTAGCGAACGTAATCTCTGGAATAGTAATTCTGTTTCTACATTATTTCCACTCAGTTCTTGCAAAGCGACTTTTTGCGCTGCGGGTACTACTATAAATACTGTACGCTGGCGCCGCATTATTTCCCAACTCTGTTCATTCAGCTTTAATACAGAATATCCGTCAGTAGTTTGTTCAAGAAAACCTTGCTGTAGTAATGAACGTGCTAATGTTCGCCATTCGTTTACTGTTTTATCTTTACCAATACCGTATGTCGAAAGTTTATCATGTTCATATAACTTAATCTTCTCGGTTTTGGCGCCGCGTAATATATCTATAACATGCGTCATGCCAAATTTTTCTTTAGAACGCGCGACACACGATAAAAACTTCATCGCTTCTAACGTCCAGTCCTGAGTTGGTTGAGGGTTACGACAGTTATCACATGCTCCACAGTTACCTGCAAAGCGTTCACCAAAATAACCAAGTTGAACTGTACGACGACAAACGTTAGTCTCAGCATAGTCTATCACTTGCCGCAACTGCTGACGCGCGATTTTTTGTTCTTGTTCATCGGTTTTCTGTGCAATACTCCATTCAATCGTTTTTATATCACCAACGTTGAAAAATAAAGTACACCTCGATGACTCCCCATCTCTTCCCGCACGTCCAGACTCTTGATAATAACTTTCTAAGTTCCGAGGTAAGTTATAATGAACTACTAACCGTACATCCGGTTTATTAATACCCATCCCAAAAGCTATTGTCGCGACTATTACACGCACATCATCACGAATAAAGCGAGTTTGGTTACTGCTACGTTCTTCATCAGATAAACCAGCGTGGTAAGCTAAAACAGATATTTTGCTGTGTTGCAGTTGAAAAGTTAGTTCGTCTACTTGCTTGCGAGTCAAACAGTAAATAATTGTCGAACCATCACTTTCACGAATCATTTCCAATAATTCAGCATAAGCGTTTTTGGTTCTGGTACGAACTTCATAAAATAAGTTTTCGCGGTTGAAACTGGTAAGATGTATATTCGGCTCTTTTAATCCCAATTGCTCAATAATATCTGAACGCACTCGTTCGGTAGCTGTTGCAGTCAGTGCAACCATCGGAACATTTGGATATCTTTGACGCAGCGATTTTAATTGACGATATTCTGGACGAAAATCATGTCCCCATTCTGATACACAGTGTGCTTCATCAATCGCAAAACTCGAAATTCCTATTTGATGCTGAACTAAATCCAAAAACGGTAAAAACCTTTCACTCATTAACCGCTCTGGCGCCACATAAAGTAATCTAATTTTACCATTGAGAATAGCTTGTTCGCGTAACCGAGCTTGATGTGAATTTAAACTACTATTAAGAAATGTTGCGTTTATACCATTCTTTTGCAGTGCTTCCACTTGGTCTTGCATCAACGCTATTAACGGTGACACCACAACCGTTAACCCAGGTCGAATTAGCGCAGGTAGCTGAAAGCACAGTGATTTTCCTCCACCTGTAGGCATTATTACGAGTAAATCCCGATTTTGCAAGGCGCCTTCGATAATCTGTCGCTGTCCTGGGCGAAAATTGTCGTAACCGAAGTGATGCTTCAGCGCTTGTTCTAAATTGGGATAAGTCAGCATACTATAAAAATTTAAAAGGACTAAAGGCTTGTCATAACTTATAGAACATTAGAATAAGACATTACACAAAGCCTTGTAAATATCTATCATTCTTTATTTTGCAGCAATATGTAATGGAAACGTTGAATAGATTTAAAGATATTGCGAAACCTCTAACTCCATAAATTACTTAAAGCTATTATTGCATACAGGTGCAGCAGTACTATACTAATTCCCAGCTAATGACCAAATTTCCATACGATGAATTTTCCAAAAGTTATCTTAAAGAATTGTTACAACCTTTAGGTTAAGTTGAAACAAGTCGCAAAGTGCCAGCAGAAATCAGAGAAATAGACGTTTACTTTGCGCCTTCATCACAATCGCCACAAGGTACAATGCAAATAGGGTTACTAGGGCGCCTTGCATTACAACCCGCATTAATAGAACCGTTTAGAAACGCAGCGACTCGTTCAGAAATTCGCAGTTGCATGGGTAAATTATTTACCTTGTTTGCTGACATGCAACGACAGAGTAAAACTCGCATTCTAGAATCTGGGTTGCCTCGATTATGGATTTTAACACCAACTGCTTCAAAAGCCATATTAGGAGGATTAAATGCAAACAGCGATGAGGACAACTGGGGTCGAGGAGTATATTTCCTTGGTGACGCACTTAAAAGTGTAGTTATCGTCATCCATCAACTACCTCGTACTCCAGATACACTATGGTTAAGAATTTTAGGAAGAGGAAGAGTGCGGGAACAAGCAGTGAGGGAACTCGAAGCACTTCCTGAAAACAACGCACTGCGGAAAAAAGCCATTGAGCTACTATTAAGCTTAAAAACAACTTTAGAAGTTCGAGAAGATTTAAAAAAAGATAAGGACGAAAGGAAATTAATTATGCAGTTATCACCTCTTTACGAGCAAAAATTGGCTGACGTGAAACAAGCAGAACGTCGCACTATTATCGAAAACCTCTTGAAAGTTAGGTTTGGCGCCCTTGATAATGAATTAAGCTCGATTGTTCAACCCATAGCTTTGCTGTCACCTGAAGAATTTAGTCCTCTACTGCTACAGTTATCACGCGAAGACTTGTTGAGTCGATTTTAATAGTACAAAAAAACTAGTAAACTATATTTTGTGCGCCATTGGCGCACAAAATTATATGAGTATCTTAAGTTAGAAGATGTAGTAAACAGCAAAAGCGAATATTAGCACTAATCATAACGACGTTGCTTTAAATTTTGGCGCCGAGTTAAATTTTGCTTTTAAAAGGCAAGATTATAGAGTTTACACAAATGAAGTAAAATTATGGATACCTAAAATGCTGATTAATACGTATCCTGATGTGATGGTTATACCTGGAGAGCCTGAGTACTATAATCAGCGTACTGATATTGTTACCAATCCTCAAATTATTATTGAAGTGCTATCGAAATCAACTCAAGTATATAGACAAAGAGGGTAAGTTTGAGGCATACCCTGCAATTAAGACGTTTCAAGAGTACTTGTTAATTGATCCATTCCAATGGATATAACGGTGCTTGTGATTTTAAATAATTCAATTTTGTTTGTAACGAATAATTCATCCGTTGAATTAGTTGCAAATTATACCTATTAAGCACTGAAGTGCTTATTACGAACGCAGTGTGTTCGCGCATAGTATTCCGGAAGCAGCTACGGCGGGGACTCCGATACCGGGCATGGTGCTGTCACCAACGCGGTATAATCCTTTGATGGGTGTATTGGCGCCAAGAAACATTGCTTTTGTTGCTTCTATTGCTGGACCGTAAGTTCCTTGATGTCTTCTTAAATAATGTGCGTGTGTTAATGGTGTTCCGATAAGTTCTAGCACTATACGTTCTCGAATGTCGGGTATGATTCTCTCTAACGCTCTATATAGTGTTTGTGCTTTTGAGTTTTTCTTTGCTTCGTACTCTTCGTTTCTTTCCCATCCTTTATATGATTCTAATGTGTACGCATGAACTACATGATGCTCTTCTGGCGCCAATTTAGTATCCCAGACGGTAGGAATTGATATCATACAGGTGTTTCCTGGGACTGTTATATCAAGTTTTGAGTCGTGAACTACTACATGGTGTCCGGTTAAGTTTTCTAAACCAGAAGCTTTTATTCCCAAGTGCAAATGCATGAAGCTTTCGACGGCTGGTGTTTGTAATGCTTTTTGACGATAAGATGCTGGTAAGTCGTCTGGATTTAATAACTTTGTATAAGTATCCCAAACTGTCGCGTTCGATATAACGATAGGCGCCTTGATTATCTCATTATTTTTTAACTTGACTCCAACAGCTTTTCCTGACTCCACTAATATTTGTTCAACATGACAACCTAAACGGAGTTTACCACCCCAACGTTCCAAACCACGCACTAATGCCTGAATAATTGCTCCACTTCCACCCACAGGATATTCAACTCCTGCACGAGAACGTTCTCCCAACATAAATGCTACTTCGGGTGCAATAGTACCATGTGCTTTTAAGCCTGATAATAAAAAGCATTCTAAGTCAATTAGGCGCCGCACCCAAGGGTCTGTAACTGTTGCGTCCATTACATTACCTACTGAGCTTTGTATCAGTGGCAAATTAGGTAACATTTTCAGTAGTGAAGGTAAATAATTTGTTATTAATATAGGTATCATCTGCCAGTCTGTACGTAAAGCTATAGTCGGAATTCCTTTCATCGCTTCATACAGTGGAAGCATTTTATCTATAAAATGTTGAAGTTCGATAGCACCTTGTGGTGTTATTTTGGATACTTCATTGAGATAAAGAGAGTTATCGCTATAAATAGGAACAGTATTCTCTGGAAAATGATAGTGTCCTAATGGGTCATATGCAAGAGCGTCTATAGATTCGCCTAAAATATCTAATACTTGTTTTACAGGATTCAGACTATTGGCGCCTGTAAGACCACAATAGAAGGAGGGCCCAGAATCAAATTCAAAACCACGTCGTCTAAAACTATGTGCAGCACCACCAGCAATTGTATGACTCTCACATACAACTACACGCTTACCGTAACGTGCAAGTAAACTACCTGCTGTTAACCCACCGATACCGCTACCAATAACTATGACATCAAAATTAAACATGTTAGAAGGGGCGGGTTCACTTAGGTTTTCTATTTTAACAGTATATAGATAAACCCGCCCGTATAATAGTTAATAGTTAATTTTAATCATGACTGAACCATTAATAGAACTTAAAGGTATTTCTAAGGCATTTGGTAATAATAAAGTATTAGACAATATAGATTTAACAATATATCGAGGTGAAGCACTAGGAATAATCGGCCCATCAGGAACTGGTAAATCAACTATATTACGGGTAATTGCGGGGTTAACAGCACCCGACAGCGGAGAAATCTATATACAAGGAGTGCGACGAAAGGGTTTAATCGAGGATAGTGCTGACCCGATTGGAATTAGTATGGTGTTTCAACAAGCTGCATTGTTTGACTCGCTGTCTGTGGAAGAAAACGTGGGTTTTTTGCTGTATCAACACTCGAAGTTATCTAGAAAGCGAATTCGAGATATAGTACATGAGAAGTTAGAGATGGTTGGTTTGGGAGGAAGTGCAGATAAATATCCATCGGAACTTTCGGGAGGGATGCGGAAACGTGCGAGTTTTGCCCGTGCGATTATTTCTAACCCTGAAAGTCCCAACGAGGCGCCTGAAGTTTTGTTATATGATGAACCTACAGCTGGCTTAGACCCCATCGCTTCAACGGTTATCGAAGATTTGATACGTCAGTTGCAGTGTACCCAAGGAGTTTGTAGTACTTATGCGATTGTTACCCACCAAGATAGTACGATACGGCGCACAGCTGATAAACTTGTGTTTCTTTACGAAGGTCGGGTGCAATGGGAAGGACACGTAAGCGATATGGATACAACATCCAATCCTTTAATTCGACAATTTTTGAGTGGCAGTATTGCTGGTCCAATTCATGTCGTGGGATAAAATTCAGTGCTGAGTAGAAAGTGCTGAGTGCTGAGTAAAGTTAGGAGTTAGGAGTTATAAATCAAATCTATGTAGACACTCCACACTCAGCACTCCACACTCAGCACTCCACACTCAGCACTCAGCACTCATTACTAAACTAAAAAGAGAGGAAATAAAAATGCGTTCATTGCGTACAGTCCGAGAAGGTACCGTAGGATTACTATTCCTAGCTGGTCTTGGTGTATTTGGGCTAATTTTTTTATGGCTCAATCGTTTTAATGCGACTCAAAGTAACTATAAAATCTTTGTTGACTTTACCAACGCTGGTGGGATGCAAAAAGGCGCCCCCGTTCGCTTTCGCGGTGTTAAAGTAGGTAGAATTGCAGCAATTCGACCGAGTCCGAATAACGTTGAGGTGGAACTAGAAATTTCTCAACGTGACTTAGTTATCCCGCGAGATGTTAAAGTTGAAGCGAATCAAAGCGGTTTAATTGCCGAAAGCCTTATTGATATTACACCTTTATCCAAGGTACCAGAAGGTGCCATTGCAGCGAAACCGTTAGAGCCAAATTGTGACAATAAGCAAATTGTTTGTAATAATTCGCGTTTAGATGGTCAAATTGGTGTTAACGTTGATGAAGTTTTGCGCTCAACCACTGAGTTAGCAGATAGATTTACTAACGAAAAATTTTATCAAAATCTGAATCGCACGCTCGAACAAGGGGCAATAGCTGCTGCTAATGTTTCTGAACTGAGTAAAACTTTAAACTCGTTGGGTAAAACCGCACAGTCTCAACTCAATACGACTTCTAGTGTAACAACTTCCGTACAGCGTGCAGCAAATCAAGTCACCGTTTCAACAGCACAACTTACTGCTACTGCTGATAGAACTCTCAATAAATTTGGCAACACAGCAAATCAATTAAACTCTACAGTTGGTCAATTTAGTTCTACAGCGAACGAACTCCGTACCACAGCAGGTCAAGCAAATAAGCTACTTGGCAACCTCGATAGTCTTGTAACTACCAACCGTTCTTCTTTAGTTTCCACACTCAACAATATTTCTGCCAGCAGTAACCAACTACGTGTAGCTGCTAGTGGTCTTTCACCAGCTATTAACCGTTTGACTCAAGGTGAATTAATTAAAAACTTTGAAACTCTTTCTGCAAACGCAGCACTAGCATCAGCAAATTTACGCGATGCTACCAAAACTCTCACCGACCCTAAAAACGCTGTCGTGCTTCAACAAACATTAGATTCAGCCAGGGTAACATTTGAAAACACCCAAAAAATTACTTCTGACCTTGATGAGTTGACAGGAGACCCTAAATTCCGTACCAATCTTCGACAGCTTGTTAACGGTTTAAGCAGCTTAGTTTCTTCTACACAACAGATAGAACAGCAAGTTCAAGTCGCGCAAACCCTTGATATGATGAAACGTAATCAAGTAATTCAAGTACCATCTGCACCAGTATCTACACCAACCGCGACATTTAGTACCTCAACACCAGGTCAAATTTTCCCAGTTGCAGAATTTTCGCAAATTCCAGAAACAAAAGAAACAATGCAGCGTAGACAATCTATAAACCGTTTAACGCGCGTTTTAAAACGAAACACTGAGTCTGCAAAACTACCACAGAATACTAAAGATAAAAATCTTTCAGTAGATAAAAAAAAAAGAGATAGATAAATAAACATCGTGCATCAAAATGAACCAATTTTTGGGTGCAGTTGCATCAGCTTGTGCTGCTTTTTCGGCAACTAATCTTGATGACATAATTATTTTAACGTTACTTTTCGCACAAGTAAACGCTAACTTTCGTAAGCGTCATATTATCATTGGACAATATTTAGGCTTTTCTATAATAATCCTGGCTAGTTTACCTGGTTTCTTCGGTGGTTTAGTTATTAAACGTTCCTTAATTGGTTTGTTAGGATTTTTACCAATCATTATCGGTATATATCAATTAGTAAAACGTCAAAACGATGATAATGATAATGATGATGAAATCCAAGCTGTAACTGCAACTATAAATCGAGGCAATAATATATTTAATAACTTATTGGCGCCTCAAATTTACAACGTTGCCGCCGTGACCTTTGCCAACGGTGGTGATAATATCAGTATATATGTGCCTTTATTTGCAAGTAGTACTCTTCAGCAATTGCTTATAACTCTGATAGTTTTCTATATTTTGATTGCTGTATGGTGTTATTTAGGATACTTTTTCACACGACATCGTGCAATTACTAGCGTTTTTAATAAATATGGAAGTATATTGGCGCCTATCGTTTTAATTTGCTTAGGAATATACATTTTAATAGATAGCGGCAGCTTGCAACGGATGTAACGGATGTAACGGATGATTTATTTGTTGAAGATGAAATAATGAAATATAGATCAGAGCATAGTGATTTAAAACTACCTATCCGTTACATCCGCTGTCATCCGTTGCCTAATTCCAATCTTGTTCTTCGCGCTTACCGCGAGTTTTATATATACCACCTGCTTCATGTATAAGACGAGTGCGCTCAAATAGCTGTTCTTCAGTTAAATTCCATTTTTGTAAAATTGTGTCTAAATTAGCTTGAATGTCGCGGGCGCCAGGAAAACCATTATAACGCACCCGCAAACGAGCTAATTCTGCTAAGTTAAGATCAGATGGTTCGCCCTGAAGCAAACTCTCAATTATGGGGCGGTCACGATTATATTGGGGATGTTGCTGGTCTAAAGTCATAATCAATACTTTTTTTTCCTAACTATACCTAGAGAAAACTACCTAATAATAAGGCTTTCAAGCACTTTGCTTAAGTAGGCGGCAAATACAACTCTAGGCATACGGCTCTCACTACTGTCACAGTGCTTAAAATAAAGATACATTATCTTTAAGAAAGTACAAACAACTTAAACTGAGGGTGAGATTCATTATCACCCAACGTCGTACCAGCAAGGGAGGCAATAGCCCGCTTATGTTTGAACACTTCACTTCCCAAGCCATTCGGGTAATCATGTTAGCTCAGGAGGAGGCACGCCGCCTGGGGCACAATTTCGTCGGCACTGAGCAAATTCTCCTCGGGCTAATTGGAGAAGGAAACGGTGTTGCCGCCAAAGTGCTTTTGGACATGGGCGTTACCCTCAAAGATGCGCGTCGCGAAGTCGAGAAGATTATTGGTCGAGGTTCTGGGTTCGTACCACCAGAGATTCCTTTTACCCCTAAAGTTAAAAGTTTATTTGAGCAAGCTTTTAAAGAAGCACGTACACTAGGCAACAATTACATTAGCACTGAACATTTACTCTTAGGTTTAACTGACGCAGGCGAAGGTGTTGCAGCTAAAGTACTACAAAATTTGGGTATTGACCTTAAAGAAGTTCGCACTGCTGTAATTCGCCGTTTAGGTGAAGAAGTAGCAGTGGCGCCGGGTGCTAGTAGTAGCGGTACCGGGCGTCGCAACCAGCAAAATCTTACTATTGAAGAATTTGGTAAGAACTTGACCAAGCTAGCGCAAGAAGGCAAGCTTGACCCAGTTGTTGGTCGTGACAAAGAAATCGAGCGTACCGTTCAAATTCTCGGCCGTCGTACCAAGAACAATCCTGTATTAATAGGAGAACCTGGTGTTGGTAAAACAGCTATTGCCGAAGGTTTGGCGCAGCGTATTATCAACCAAGATGTTCCTGATATTTTGATGGGCAAGCAGGTTGTTAGCCTTGATATGGGCTTACTTGTTGCAGGTACACGCTTCCGTGGCGACTTTGAAGAGCGTCTTAAGAAAATCATGGAGGAAATCCGCACAGCCGGAAATATCATCCTCGTGATTGATGAAATTCACACTTTGGTAGGCGCCGGTGGAGTTGAAGGTGGCATGGATGCTGCCAATATTCTGAAACCAGCGTTAGCACGTGGCGAACTACAGTGTTTAGGCGCCACAACCCTCGATGAGTATCGTAAGCACATCGAGCGTGATGCAGCATTAGAGCGAAGATTCCAGCCAATTATGGTTGGTGAACCTTCAGTCCAAGAAACCATCGAGATATTATATGGTTTGCGCTCGGTATACGAGCAGCATCACCGCGTTACTATTTCTGATGAAGCTTTACTAGCTGCCGCTACATTATCTGATAGATATATTTCCGACCGTTTCTTACCTGACAAAGCTATCGACTTAATTGACGAAGCAGGTTCGCGCGTGCGTTTGCGGAACTCACAAAACGCTGCAAGTCGTGAAATTAAACGCGAATTATTATTAGTCAGTAAAGATAAACAACAATCTGTTCGTGTTCAAGACTTTGATAAAGCAGGAACACTGCGTGATAAAGAACTTGAGCTTGAAGAACAACTTAAAGCTGAAGAAAATGGCTTTATTAGTAACCCCACTGTTGACGAAGAAGACATTGCACAAATTGTTGCTTCGTGGACTGGTGTTCCTGTCAACAAGCTTACAGAGTCTGAATCTGAAATGCTGTTGCACCTCGAAGATACATTGCACCAGCGTTTAATTGGACAAGAGCAAGCTGTTACCGCAGTTTCTCGTGCCCTGCGACGCGCGCGCGTTGGTTTGAAAAATCCAAATCGACCAATTGCCAGCTTTATCTTCTCAGGTCCAACTGGTGTAGGTAAGACCGAGTTAGCAAAATCTTTGGCAGCATATTTCTTCGGCGCCGAAGATGCGATGATTCGTCTTGACATGTCTGAGTACATGGAACGTCACACCGTTTCCAAACTCATCGGCTCGCCTCCAGGTTATGTAGGCTACGATGAAGGCGGACAACTTACCGAAGCAATTCGCCGCAAACCTTATACAGTGGTGCTATTTGACGAAATCGAAAAAGCGCACCCCGATGTATTTAATATGTTGCTGCAATTGCTTGATGACGGACAGCTTACCGATGCGAAAGGTAGAAAAGTGGACTTCAAAAACACTTTAATTATCTTGACATCGAACATTGGTTCCAAAGTCATCGAAAAAGGTGGTGGTGGTTTAGGGTTCCAGTTTGAAGATGCAGCTGAAGCGAGCTACAACCGCATCAAGAACTTGGTCAACGAAGAACTCAAAGCTTTCTTCCGTCCAGAATTTCTCAACCGTCTTGACGACATTATTGTCTTTACTCAACTTAACAAAGACGAAGTTAAGCAAATCGCTGACATTATGCTTAAAGACGTTTCTAACCGTCTAATTGAAAAAGGTATTACCCTCGAAGTTACTGAGCGCTTCAAAGATCGCGTGGTACAAGAAGGTTATGACCCAAGCTATGGCGCCAGACCATTACGTCGAGCTATTATGCGTCTGTTAGAAGACTCATTAGCCGAAGCAATGCTCTCTGGTCAAGTTGTCGATGGAGACAAAGCAGTAGTTGATGTTGACGATGATGGTCAAGTAAGAGTCAGAAAATTAGAAAAACCTGAGTTGCTTTTAGCTAACGTTGGCTAAATTGTAACTTCAACTAACACTGAGGGTACGGCGCCGCCGTACCCTTTTTTGTTGTTGTGGCACAGCCCGGAAAGCCTGTGGATTCACTATGTCTCTTTTTTACCACAATCTGAAGGGATACGATTATGATTTGACTATAAAGGCACCTTTGTATATTATTCTGAATTCAAATTCTTCTTGTGGAACAGGCATCCTTGCCTGTGATTTAAATTGTAATGTTTTATTGATTTGGGTTGGGGCGGGTTTAGTTTAATTGTAATGTGTGTTGAAGTTTGTCGATTAACCCGCCCCTACCGTATTTAACAATTACATTCGGCACGTAATTGGTTTACTACTTTTTCTAATCCTACTGAATGCGCTGCTTTAAATAATAAACGGTCACCTGCTTGTACATATGACTTTAAGCGCGTCACCATTTCTGTATGGCATGTAAAGCACTCAGATGGTATTCCTTCTGCACTCTTAACTATTGTTTCGGCATCTTGTCCGTCAATTAATACCATGAGCGCGTCTAAATTGAGATTTTTTACCATTTCACCAACGCGCTGATGTAATTGATGCGAACGTTCACCTAATTCTTTCATGGCGCCTAATACTGCAATATGGCGCCTACCTGGTGTTTCTGCCAGTAAATTCAATGCTGCTAACATTGCTTCTGGTGCCGCATTATATGTCTCATCCAAAATTACCACATCGTTGGGTAACATAAACTGCTGCGAACGTCCAGATGGCATGTTAACTTCTACACCTGATTGTAACGACGTAAAGCTAATATCAAGCACTTTTGCTACAGCCAAAGCAGCTAAATAGTTAGTTGCATTATGGCGCCCAGCTAAGGGTAAAGGTAATTGTATTCCGGCAACTTCGATAGTATGATTATCGATTAAACTGCCTTGAATATCACCACCCGATAATCCATAG
The DNA here is from genome assembly GCF_003991905.1 of Dulcicalothrix desertica PCC 7102. GTDB lineage: Bacteria > Cyanobacteriota > Cyanobacteriia > Cyanobacteriales > Nostocaceae > Dulcicalothrix > Dulcicalothrix desertica. The sequence goes on from NZ_RSCL01000010.1 coordinate 27,979, forward strand.
GTAATAACTTCACCCTGCCACACTTTTGCAGCAACTTCCATCAACAACGGGTTATCGTGGTTGAGAATAGCTACACCGTCAGTTGGCATTTCGGCTAATAACTCACACTTTGCTTGGGCAATAGCTTCTTCAGAACCAAGTAACTCAATATGCGCGGTTCCCACATTTGTAATTACTCCAATTGTCGGACGTGCAATATGCGTTAAATCAGCAATCTGCCCCATTCCACGCATTGCCATTTCAATCACAGCAAAATCGTGTTCTTTGCCAACTTCTAATAAAGTCTTTGGTACACCAATTTCATTATTAAAGTTCGCGTATGTTTTGTGAACCTTTCCTTGTGTCGCCAAAACCGCAGCTATTAACTCTTTAGTAGTAGTTTTACCTACAGAACCAGTTACACCAATCACTGGAATATCAAGGCTATCGCGCCACCAACGCGCAATATTTTGGTACGCTGTTAATGTATTTTTTACTTGGAGTACAGGCAACCCTTGATTCTCATACTCAAAATCAACGATTGCTGCAATGGCGCCAAATTCAATAGCCATAGACACAAACTTATGTCCATCAAACTTTTCACCGCGTAAAGCTACAAATACCTCACCAGGTTTAATTAACCTAGTGTCTGTTTGTATACCTATACTTATATTATTTAATGCTGTACTCGATACATTTAAAGGCTTGGCGCCAGTAGCTTCAATTAACTTTGTGAGGGTGGCAGAACAGGACATCTTGCTTGGATTTATTTCAGAGGTTCGTTTTTTTATATTCCAGCGTCAGTGAATAACGCAAGGATAAAAGTCCTTAAATCCTATATTCTTTTACTTAATATAGGAAGTGTAGAGGTTAACATTCTTACTTTAATTTGTCAAAGTCTTGGCAGCGGATGCAACGGATGTAACGGATGAAATATGAAAAATCATCCGCTACACCCGTTCTTATCCGTTGCCATTAGCCGCGATTTTTGATTAACATGACCTCGATAATTTGAGTTGCAACTTCGCTGTCTAAACTTAAAGCTTGGTACAAGTCGTCTAAAAATTCCTTTTCTTCTATAGCAACAACTCCATCCGCTAAAATTAAATCGGTCGCAACGGCAAACGCTGACTCCCGCATGTCGTAAGGTAAAGACTCCTTAGCAACATCGAACAAACCATTTATTCCTTCATGACGTAAAATACCCAAAAGCTTATCAAACATCCGTTGCATTACATCGTTTGAGTAGCTGCGGTATAACTTCATCCGAAACAAGGTAGCAGTTAGAGCGCGCATTTCATCTTCAGAGAGATATCCATCAGACGCAATAGCAGACAAAGTAATAGCAGCAAAAGCTTCTGCCGGAGTCATCAATTCTTTTACCGTATTATTACCGAGTACTTTGTCAAATAAACCCATTTTAGTGTTATCCTTTTCTTGGAAATATTTCAAGATGACATTACACTTGTTATATGGCTGGCAAGCGTCGTAACTTGTGCAATGTCTTTTTTCTGGTAATCTCAGTATTCCCTAAATTAAGTAAAAACTAACACCATGAGTTAAGTATGAGTAAATTATTAACCCCGATTCTCGATTATCATGACTTTTACAATTCGTGTAGCCGTTTTGTCTGATATATTTAGGCTTTGATATAAATCGTCTAAAAAGTCGTCTAAAAAGCTTTGTTCAAGTTCTGTAACATAACCGTCCGATAATACCAAGTCGGCAGCTACAGCAAATACTGTTTCTTGAAGAGAGTAGGGTAAAGAATTTTTGGCTGCATTGATTAATGCGGCAACACATAAAGCGTCGAAGCATTCCCAGGAGTTTATCAAACATCCTATATATCACGTCATTGGAAAAACTTCATTTTAGATAGCGCTAACGAAATTCCGCGCGCTTCATCATCTGACAAATAACCATCACAAGCTTTTGCTGCCAAACTTATTGCTGCAAAGGCCACCGCAGGACTAAGTGCCTCTGTAACTTTACTTTGAACGCCACCGAAAAATATCTTATCAAATAAGCCTATCGTTGCTTGCTGCGTGTAAGACATCGAAATAGCATTGCTTGTTTACCCAGAAGGTTTTACTAAGACCAACTGCTTTATCTGACTTTCACACCTAATATTCCCAGCACCACAGCTAGGCAAACACCAGGGAAGCAACAATTATGATACAAAAGTTAAGTGTACTTTTGTACTTATGTAGTTTTGTTAAGATAGAATCAAAGTTGGGGATGAGAATGCCCTTTTTTTTGAGTCTGCTGTTATTACTTAGCGGTCGCTTGCCTTCTCTATTGATTCGATTACTGCTAAACCGATACCAGAAGCTGCCACAAGTAGTATCGCAGAAGCCAAAAAAGCATTGACAAGAATCCGGAGCGCATCATCGAAGAAAATATAGCTGTCCATTGTTTTATCCTCAATTGTGTAAGTGAACTGGTAGTATTTATTCCTCCACACCCAGAGCATTCAATTCCGTTAAAAATTTGCTCTTAGGGGTATCTTAACAAAACTTCAAATAAATCATAACGCAATTTTCAGAAAATCATCCTAAAGAGAGGATGACTTTTTCATGAGATTTTGTTATGTGTCATACTAGGTACACTTGTGTTTAAAAAACTATTGATGATTTTTATCAGTATTATCAATGAAGACAATGAAGTTTAAATAATTACAAAAAATCTATGTTAAATTGCGTATTAATTTATTAAAAACAGAAATCATTACAAATCGACTTTTGCTCAAACCAATAGCTATGCAGTATAAGAGCGAGATTTTTAGAGAATTTACAAATGAAATAGCTATTTATATGACTCCTAGACCTGCGATTGACATATTTGAGACAGAATCGTTTATTAATGAATCTATAATTGGTCTGGCTGAAGGGTCTAATCTCCAACTCGTAATTATAAAAAAAGATACACAAGAGTTTCTAGGCTGTACTGGAATTCATAATCTTAACGCGAAGGCGCGAGAAAAACAAATAAAAGGTTGGTTACGCGAAAAAAAGATTGCTTTAATTGAGTCGATAAACCCAACGTGGAAAGATTTAAGTGATGGTTGGTATGACAGCTAGCTTTTCAAAGTCTGTTTTGAGTATGATTCTTAGGCGCCTGTCAAGTGTGATGCTGAACGTAGTGAAGCATCTTACACGTTGTCAATATATACGAATATTCTGCACTTTGCCTAGATGTTTCGCTGCGCTCAACATGACAGGTGTGTGTTATTGGGTTGTTTGAAGTTTTTTGGTACGTCCTGTTTTTTGGCTCTTTTCTCGGCTGGTTCGCTGTAATTCATGTATGATTGGCAGACGGTCTTGTTCAAATGTTGCTAGTGCTTCGTCAATTGCTGTTGATGATGTTAGGTAGTTTGTGAATGCTACAGCGTCTTCGAGTCCACTACTCATTCCTTGCGCTCTTGATGGACTTTTTGCGTGTGCTGCATCTCCTAATATTATTACTCGGCCAGCAACTATGTGCTGCATGGGGTTGATGTCATAGGAGTAGCGACAAACTATGTTTTCTTGCGGTGTCATTTCAATAGTTTGACGGATGGTGTCGGGGAGTTTTGCTAACTCTTCAGGTGGCATTTGAGTATTTTTTGGTGCGTGTAGTCCTTTTTCATCTTCTGGTTGTTCGCATTCGGTGAAAAATCCCCAGTGACAGCGGTTTTGACCGATATTAAATGCGTTTGCGTAAATACCGTGTGCGCGCATGAATACTATAAACTCTCCTTCTGAGAAAATATGATTGTTCGGCGCAATTCCTCGCCATACAGCATCTCCGAGGTAAGATGGTTGAATATCTGGTTCTACGAAACTCCGCACTTTGGAATTTAATCCATCTGTACCAATTAATAAGTCTCCTTCCCAAGATTGACCGTTACGAAATTTTGCTGTTACTTTACCGTTGTTTGACTCTACAGATTCTAAACTATGGTCAAAGTATAAGTTTTCGGGATTTATCCGTCTTAGTAATGCTTTTGCTATATCTTCTCGATGCACAACAACAGCAGGAAAACCATTTTCTGCTTCTGCTTCTGCTGCTGAGTTAGAAAATGCTAGTTCACCTTTGAGGTTACGAAATTCGTATGTACTAACCTTTATTCCTGCTTGAATAATTTCATTGCTGAGTTCTTTGTCATACATTGACAAAGCTTGCAATCCACTAGTAATCATCAAAATACCACATCCATCTACTCTTGGTTTCGGCGCCCGTTCAAATAAACAAACGTCAAATCCACGGCTTTTAAGTAATATGGTCAGATACAAACCAGTAGTACCACCACCGACTATTCCAATTTTTGTTTGTGTTGAAATCATATAAATATTACTATTACTGCTTCAAAGATAAGCTCATCTACACGAATAAGCAGCATTATTTCGCAACTTTTTATTAATTTTTATTGACAAATTTTCCTCTGCGCTCTTATATCTTTATTTTTTACCACGGAGACGCAGAGGACACAAAGAAAGAGTTTTTAAAGTGAGAATAATTCTAGTTTCACGTTAGAGAAGGCGCCGCTATCATCATAGTTAACCACAAGTTGTTGTAGGTGCAATGCTGTCATAAAACAATTGGCAACGATAGTAAACTTGTTCTGAGAAGTTATTCGACTAGGACAGCTTACGGAAATACCGCTGGGTAAAAAGAAGTTTTTATTACCTTCGATAGGAAAATGCAACTGCGTTTTTACTGAATCAGAAACCTGTAAATCTGGTGACATTGTTATTGAAGTGCCTTGCCAATTACCTCCAAAATCCCTTTCGGCGCATAAATTCATTTCATCTGTCCATTGCTGAACCTGCGAACCATTAATGTCTTCGCGAATACATACTGTTCTAATTAAATTGCCTTCACCATCGTAGTGTGTTGTTACACTATTACGACCATTTTCTACTTTCAGCAATAATTCAACCGCGAAATTAATGCCTACTTCAAATTCCTTTTTAAACCATACAGCGGCGCCTTGGTCAAAAAACAGAGTCCGCATCGATGGAATTGCTTCGTGACATAAACCATCAGCTAAGTTATTCGATTTTTTGTTAATTTGCCATGTTTTCTCAACTATTTTACCGTCAGGGTATTTATATTCGTTGTTCTGAATCACCTGAGTTTGTTCTTGGTTGCCACAAAAACTTCTCAAACTTTCAAAATATTCAAACATTTCGCCTTGAGGTGAATACTTTGTGCAAACACCTTGCCAGTCTTGCAAATGGTGTACAAAGAAATTATTCCAGTTTTTCTCTCGTAAATCTGTAATAATCATGTTTAAACCTCGAAATTTGTTAAAAATGTTAACAGTTACACGGCGCCAACCACCGAACCCAGATGTGGTAGTAACTCTAACACTAGCGCTGACAGCAGAAGAACGTACTCGTAGTCGTCACCGTTTTGAGACGGAAGATGGTAAAACTGTGTTTTTACGTTTACCGCGCGGGACTGTGTTACAGGATGGTGATATTTTACTTGATGAAACTAATGAAATCAGAGTCAGAATTGTTGCGAAACCTGAAGCTGTAATTACAGTTACGGCGCATCATGAGATAGATTTACTCCGCGCGGCTTATCATTTAGGTAATCGTCATGTGCCCGTTGAAATTACTCCTCAGTATTTACGATTGGCGCCTGATAGTGTTTTACAATCAATGCTTGAACACTTGGGATTACACGTAATACCTGAAATCTCAACATTTTATCCAGAAACTGGTGCTTATGGACACCATCATCACGAATAATAATCTTCTTTGGTTGTTACAGCTTGCTAGTCCAGCTTTACCTGTTGGTGCATATAGTTATTCGGAAGGCTTAGAAACGCTAACGGAACATGGTGTTATTACATGCCATGATACTCTCATGCACTGGCTAACTGCTGAATTACAGTATGGCGCCATTCGTTTAGAAGCAGCACTAATAGTACGTGTATATCAAGCTTTGCAAAATCAGGACTTTGCAGCACTGACACACTGGAATATGTGGTTAACAGCAGTGCGAGAAACTGAGGAGTTACGCAATAGTAGTTTGCAGATGGGACGGTCGTTAATTCAATTACTCGAAAAACTTCAGCCAGAAATTAAGATTATTAGTGATAAAGTTGGCACACTGTGTAATTATGCGGTAGCGTTTGGTATTGCTACAGCATATTGGCATGTGGATATGAAAGCAGCGTTACTTGGTTATTTGCATAGCTGGGTAAGTAATTTAGTAACTGCTGGAGTTAAATTAATTCCTTTAGGACAAACTACAGGTCAGCAACTATTATTAAATTTACAACCACTTTTAACGAGTGCGGTTGAAGAAGTATTACAGTTAGAAGACGATGACTTGAGTTGTTGCAGTTGGGGTGTATCCCTAGCTAGTATGCAGCATGAGACACTATATACAAGATTATTTAGAAGTTAGATTATTATAATTATGACTTTTAGAGTTGGGGTTGCAGGACCAGTTGGTTCAGGGAAAACCGCGTTAGTCGATGCGCTGTGTAAGGCAATGCGCGACGAGTATAATTTAGCTGTGGTTACAAACGATATCTATACCCAAGAAGACGCGCAGTTTTTAGTTCGCTCGCAAGCACTGTCAAAAGACCGTATTTTAGGAGTAGAAACTGGTGGATGTCCTCACACTGCTATTCGTGAAGACGCTTCAATGAATTTAGCTGCTATTGAACAGTTAGAAACACGCTTTGAAAATTTGGATTTAGTCTTTTTAGAAAGCGGTGGAGATAATTTAGCAGCTACTTTTAGTCCTGAGCTAGTAGATTTAACTATTTATGTAATTGACGTTGCCGCTGGTGACAAAATTCCCCGCAAAGGTGGACCAGGTATTACTAAATCTGATTTGTTGGTGATTAATAAAATAGATTTGGCGCCTTATGTTGGCGCCGACTTAGGTGTAATGGAGCAAGATGCTAAGAAAATGCGCGGTAATAAACCTTTTATATTTACTAATTTAAAAACTCAAGATGGATTAAACAATGTAATTAAGTTTGTTTCAATGCATGTTGGAGGTTAAAGTAGGTTGGGTGGAGGCTTTGCGGAACCCAACATATTATATTTATTTTCCAATATATCATGTTGATTTACTAACATTTTAATTTAAAATTCACACCGTCTATGGTTGCAAACCATAGGCTAATAGTTTAAGTCCATTAAAATGGACTATCAAAACAAGTATTATTTGTCAAATACTAGACTTATGTAATTAATCACAAAGGACACAAAGGGCAAAAAGAAAGAAAATAAAGATTTTACCCTTTAAGGTTATTTGCCTATTAAAATAAATATAACAACTTACAGACTGGCGCCTAGCGGTATGTACTATGGATACAACACATTCGCAAGAAGAAACTCAAGAAATACTCACATGGTTAAATAGAAACCGACGGATGTTACTAGATTTTTACAAAAATCAGTATATTGCCTATAACGCTAACGGTATCATTGCCCATAGTGAAAATTTGCGAGAAGCTTTAGATATAGCGGAGGCTTCAGGACAAAGGTTTGTTATTTATTTTGTCCCTCGTTCTACAGGTTCAGTTAAAATACTACCTATTCGCTTTCGTGCATTAGTGCGTCATGATTGGGAGCCAAATTATGAAGTACGACTCCAGCATGGTGATAAAGTAATGAATGCTGTTATGTTAGTAGATAGTGGTGCCGAACTTAGTTTAATACCTTTTAAAATAGGCGAAGAATTAGGATATAGTTTGGCAGATTCTGAGTCTAAACTAGTCGCAGAGACTATTGGTGGAAACGTGGAGTATGTTATGCGCGATATTCAAATGACTATTAATGAGAAGCAATTTGTTGCACCTGTCGCATGGTTACAAACTGATGCAGGTGCAGCCCAACTATTACTCGGTCGTGAAATTGTATTTGATAAATTCAATATCGAATTTCGCCAATCTGAAGAAAAAATTATATTTCATGCCGTAGAGGCGCCTTAACTAAAAAATCAATGCGGTTCAAGTTTTCCAATTCCTATTTCTCTTAATTTTACCCGTATATCCTCAAGGTTTTCACCGCAGTAATAATATTTTTTATCCGCGATATCGGCTAAATAGTAACCGGGCTTGCCATCGTTGATTTGCTGTAATTTTGCAGCTAGTTCTTTCATATTTAATATTTTAACCTCCGGGAAATGCTCCTCTAAGAGGTTGCTTAGTTCAAGAGTTTTCAAATAAAAAATACTCAAAATTTTATTGTGGGATGGGCGTCCTCGCCTGTCCAATCTTCAAAGTGACTCATCTTTTTAATCTTTTAAGGCAGGCAAGGATGCCTGCTCCACAAGATGGAGAATTAATTTTTTGGGCACCTCTTGTGTCAGAATGGATACAAAATTTGCTTATTATCAAATGGTTCGTCATATTTTAAAGGCTACAAAAGAAACGGTGCATCTAGGTGGTTTTTCGCATTTACTACCACCTGCGCTTAGGGTTGATTCTGGAGATACGGTAGATGTTGAAACTTATAGTGGGTTTTATGTGTATGATAAGGCACCACCAGCGTTTCTGACTCCTGAGTTTGTTGATATTTGCCAAAATTTGGCCCCAGAGCGTAAGGTTGCTGGTGGTCCACATTTGTTGACTGGCCCTATTTATGTAAAGGGTGCAGAACCGGGAGATGTTTTGGAAGTAGAATTACATTCAATCTCACCGCGTTTACCTGTTGGGTTTAATGCTATTCGCAGTGGATGGGGCGCCTTGCCACAAAAGTTTACACAACCTGCACTAAGATTTATTGATTTGGATTTAGATAATAATGTTGCGGAGTTTCCGAAGGGGTCAGGTATTAAAATACCTATTACGCCTTTTTTTGGCATTTTGGGTGTGGCAACTCATGATGAACACCGCTCTTCGATACCACCTGGATATTATGGTGGTAATATCGATAATCGGGAACTTCAAGCTGGCGCCCGTATATTTTTACCTGTGTTTGTATCTGGTGCTTTATTTTCGATAGGTGATGGTCATTCTGCACAAGGTGATGGGGAAGTTAATGTCACGGCGATTGAAACTTCGATGAATGGTACTATTAAGCTAAAAGTTCGTAAAGATTTGCATTTGAAGGCGCCAATCGCTGATACACCAACTGATATTATAACGATGGGTTTTGGGAATACCCTTGATGAGGCTTTACAAAATGCCGTCTCAAGTATGATTGATTTTCTAGAACGCTTTGTTGGTATATCAGCCGAAGATGCTTATGTGTTGTGTAGTTTGGCTGTAAATTTTCGCATTAGCCAAGTGGTAAATAGTCCACAGAAGGGTGTACATGGGATGCTGCTTAAGTCTATTTTACCAAAGAATGTATTGTAAGCTTGAATTTTGCACTTCCCTACGCTCAATATATGGATACATCAAAATTAATTTCACTAGCTGTCGGTGGTTTAGTATCTGGAATTCTCGCTGGATTTTTGGGTATTGGTGGCGGTACTGTTTTAGTACCGTTGCAGGTCGCATTAGGATATACGCCGCTTCAAGCTGTTGCTACTAGCAGTTTTTCTATAGTTATTACCGCTATTTCTGGAAGTATCCAAAATTGGCGTATGGGCTATTTGAGTTTTAAGCGAGTTATATATTTAGGATTGCCTGCGGTTATTACTGCACAATTAGGAGCAGAACTTGCTACTCGTATCCCTTCGTATGTTTTATTAGTAGCGTTTTCATTGTTACTTTTACTTAATATCTATTTAGTACAATTACGTAAACAACTTTCTAATAGTGAAGCCGAAAAGAGTAATAACTTCAACCCTGTTCTGGCAAGACTTTTTACAGGTGGCGCCGCTGGAGTACTAGCTGGATTATTTGGTGTTGGTGGTGGTGTAATTATGGTGCCACTGCAAATTTTGTTACTAGGTGAAACAATTAAAGTTGCAATTCAAACAAGTTTAGGGGTGATAATGATTACCGCTGTTTCTGCCACTATTGGACACGCAGCTAAAGGTAATATTTCGTGGACAGTAGGATTGATATTAGGTATAGGTGGATTGATTGGCGCCCAAATTAGTACTCGTTTTTTACCGAAGTTACCCGACCATATCGTCAGTTTAGCATTTCGGACACTACTAGGTGTTTTATCTATATATATATTCTGGCAAGCTTGGCAAGCGTTTTCACGTATGTAAAGGTGATTGCGGACGATAAAAGCTACAATCAAGCAAAAAACGTTATATTTTTTGCTTATTGATATGGAACGTCGAAAGTTTATTCAATATATAACTTTAACAGGTGCTGGGATGACGTTGACTAGTTGTGGAGGTAGAAAAAGTACTCCTACAATTAAACCGACAGTTCAAGCTTCACCAGTTTCTCTTTATCAACCCTTAAAGGTTGGATTTGTTTATTCTGAACAAGTGGGGGATATGGGGTGGACTTACGCACATGATTTAGGACGTAGAGAAATGGAGGCAAATCTTAAAGAGAAAGTAAAAACAACTTTTATCGAAAACGTCAATAATGGTGCAGATGCTGAGAAGGTGATTCGGCAATTAGCGCTTGACGGTCATGAGTTGATTTTTACAACTTCGCTTGGTTATATGAACCCCACTATTAAAGTTGCTTCATATTTTCCTCAAGTTGCTTTTGAACACTGCACTGGTTTTCAACGTGCGGCAAATGTTGGTACTTACATCGGTCGCTTTGAAGAATCGCGATATTTAACCGGCATGATTGCTGGTAAAATGACCAAATCGAATATTATTGGTTTTATTGGCGCCTCTCCAACACCAGAAGTAATTCGGGGAATTAGTGCATTTACCCAAGGTGTAAGATTGACAAATCCAAAAGCCAAAGTACGGGTAGCGTGGGTAAAAACTTTATACGACCCAACTTTAGAACGTGAAACTGCTATATCTTTGGTAAACTCAGGCGCCGATATCTTAGCACAACATACCGACTCAGCGGCAATAGTTCAATTTGCTGAAGAAAAAGGAATTTATGCGTTTGGTTACAATACCGACATGAGCAAGTTCGCACCAAAAGCACATTTAGCATCAGCAATTAATCAATGGGGTAAATTTTACACCGAAAGAGCCATAGCAGTAATTGAAAAAACATGGAAACCAGAGGATACTTGGTATGGAATAGCACAAGGAATGGTTGATATATCACCAATGAACGCAGTAATTCCTCCAGATATACAAAATTTAGTTAATCAAAAACGCAACGAAATAATTCAAGGAATTGCCCATCCTTTCGAGGGACTCATTAAAGACCAAAAGGGAGTCGTGCGAGTTCCAACAGGAAAAATACTCGATGATAAAGCACAATTAGCAATGGACTGGTATGTTGAAGGTGTTGAAGGAACCATACCTAAATAACTTTTAGCTTTTATATTTTCAAACTACTTTTATTTAATATGACAAAATCTATTCCTGTTGCTACACCTCCAACAACTACAAGGCGCCGCAGTCACACAAGTGCTATGAATGATGATATGCTAGGATACCTTGAACATTTAGCCCAGCAAGGTGATTTTCTTCGCATACCTTTCGGGATACTAGGTTCAGGCTATTTTCTCAATCATCCCGATTTAGCACAACAAGTTTTACTCAAGCAAGCTAAAAAATTTCAGAAGATATTCACTGTAAAATACACAGCAAAGGGAATTTTTGGAGAAAATTTATTTACTAGTGATGGTGAGTTATGGCAGGTTTTGCGCTCTATTATTAATCCTGCATTCAATGCCCAACGGTTTAATGCATATGCAAGCATTATGACCGATTATACAAAAATAATGATTTCGCAATGGCAACCTGGAGAAGTTATTGATATCCCTACTGCAATGATGGATTTAACTTTGGGTATTACAAGTAGAGCTTTTTTTGGTGAAGATTTGCGAGATAATCAAATTGGTCAAGCAATTATTAAATTTATTGAATTATTCTCTCAGCGGATAAGTTCTTTTCCTGTACCAATTTGGATACCAATTAAAAGTAACTTAGAGATGAAGCGGCTATTTGCCCTCATCGATAACCACGTAGGTTCTATAACAGTAAAACGGCGCCAATCAGGCGAAGATTATGGTGATATATTATCAATGCTCATTCAAGCACAAGCAAGTGATACAACAGGTTTATTGACGAATGAGCAAATTAGAAACGAAGTACTAAATTTATTTGCTGCGGGTTATGAAGTAACTGCACACTCCATTGCGTTTACATTATATCTTATCTCTCAACACCCAGAAGTCGAAGCGCGCTTGTTAGATGAAATTAATCAAGTGGTTGGAGACAAGACTGTAACAATTTCAAATTTAAATCAAATGCCATATCTTGAAATGGTACTATTTGAATCAATGCGATTATTGCCTGTAACAGCAGTCGTTTCTAGACAAGCGATTGAAAACGTTGTTATTGATGACTATATTATACCCAAAAATAGTTTAGTTTTAGTGGCGCCTTGGACGCTGCACCGTCGTAGTGATTACTTTCCTGAACCTTTACGCTTTGACCCAGATAGATTTAATAGTCAACATAAAGACAATATTCACAAGTTTGCCTATCTTCCTTTTTCCGGAGGACCTCGCATTTGTATAGGTAATGCGTTTGCTACTATGCAAATGCGAATTAATATAGCTATGATTTTACAACGCTTTAAATTAACATCACTTTCTGATTATCAATTGCAACCAATATTTAATTTTAACACCCGCCCTAAAAATGGCTTACCCATGCTCACACATGCACGCAAGGGTATAGATTAGCATTATCAGCCAAAGAAAGCTTAACAATTCTTAGTTAATAAAAACTTCAGATATACAAAGGGTTTGAGACACCGAATAAGCGTAAATACTTATAAAAAATAAGCCACTTTGTAAAGGTTAATTGCCATCTGTTGTCAAAGTTACTTTGTTAGGTACAAACTAGAACTATATATACAGGCAATTATTCTATGAATGCTATTTCTAACGTTGAATTCAAACGCCCAGTTTGGCACACCATGTTAACTTTAACTCTAGGTTTCTGGTTAAGTGCTAGTTTACTTATTGACTGGGTAATTATGCCTAGCATGTACTTTTCGGGGATGATGAACCTAGATAGTTTTGCTTCCGCAGGTTATTCGATTTTTTGGAATTTTAACCGCATTGAATTATTATCTGCTGGCGCCGTCTTAACTAGCATTCTCGCTTTATCAAAAACTCAACTACGTTGGCATGGTGGTGTAGCTGCTTTAGCTGTCACACTCTTCAGTATATCTCTGGCATTTACATATTTCTTAACACCACAAATGTGCGCCACAGGGATAGATTTAAACTTGTTTGACTCAGTGTCTGAAGTTCCAGCATCAATGAATCTGCTACACGGCTTATACTGGAGTTTTGAAGCATTTAAATTGACAGCACTTGGCTTAATATTCGGATGGTGCTGGCGCCAGAAAGGTTTAGTATAAATTCAAAATCACAACGAAATTTATAATGAAATTTTGTAGAGACGTTACATGTAACGTCTCTACAATCATATTATGAAGCTGTTTCTTCTTCTGCATCATCAGCTTCTTGGTTATTGAAGAAAAGTAGACGTACTGCGAGAATTGCAAATCCAACTGCTGCAACACCTTTGAGCAATCTTGTTGGTAAAAGTTCTGCTACTGCACCTCCTGCTAAGGCGCCTAGTAAACTAGTTAATAACAATGCAGCAGCGCTACCAAAAAATACGGCACGTGGATATTGGCAACGTCCTGATAGTGCAATTGCCGCTAGCTGACTTTTGTCGCCTAACTCTGATAAAAATACTGTAATAAAGCTTATTCCTAAAAGATGCCAGTTCATAATTTATTAAGTAGGGGGTAAGTTAACCGATGAAAACATCGCAAAATAACATGACGGAAATCAGCATTAACATTACTCCTGCTGATTTTTCGACTGTTTTGGGTGAAAATTTGCTTGCCATCCAACTACCTAACAGTACCCCTAATAAGCTTGTAGTGATTAATGCTGCTGCTGAACCTAGAAATACTACTAGTGGTGAGTGAGACTCGGCGCTCATCAATAACGTTGATAACTGGGTTTTATCGCCTATCTCAGCTAAAAATATCGTTACAAATGTTGTTGTGAAAGTTACCCATACCGATTCTTGCTTACAAGGCGCCTTTTCTGAAATCGATTGTATTGTTTCAATGGTGGCAATACTATTAATTGTTGAGTCAGTAACGACTGGGGTGTCGAGGTCGTTCTCTAACTGAGTTATGTAGTTGCTTGGTCTATCGTCAACTTTCACAGGCGCCTTCTGTAATTTACTAGCTATTTTTCATATTCTTCTCATTTTTACAGATAGTGTTGACTTTTCGCAACCCTTTGGAGATTTTACGAGTTTCTTTTTTGAGCGTTGCCTACTATACCTAGTATATTGATACGCGACAGTTTGAGGTTATCTAACGCGCGCTTCAGTAGTGATGTGTCTGTTTTATCCATCCTAATGGCAAGTAAAATCCCGTTAGTGTAAGGCGCCAGCAAGCTTGCGTCTGCTAATTCATCTAAATGAGGAGTATCATATATTACTAAATCGAAGCTATTCTGAAATTCCGCCATCAATCGCTTTATCTTTTCAGATGAAAGTAGTTTGATAGGGTCTGGAGGTGTTGGTCCAGAGGTAATAATAGATAATTCTTTAATTTGAGGGTATTGTCGAATTACTTCTTCGATAGGAGAGTTTGTTGAGATTAAGTTACTTAATCCCCATAAATTATTAAGGTTGGCAAGGGTGTGAATTGCAGGTTGACGTAAATTTGCATCGACTAGTAGTACACGTTGACCCATTACTGCGGCAATTTTAGCTAAATGGAAGGCAATTGTAGATTTACCATCTGAATTCATTGCCGAACTTACTACTATTGAACGAATTGGACGGTCGGAACCGAGGAACTGTATGTTGGTATATAGTACTCGCAGTGCCTCTAAAAATTTCTCTGAGTAATGACCGTAATCCGAGACTCGCGCAATTGAAAATTCTGGAATACTGGGATGCTGTGAGTTTATGGTTTTTATCGCAGAAATTTGCTTACTTGGACGATTTTGTTCGCTTTGAAGTTGTCTCTCAAATGGAATGGTACCTACTAATGGTAAATTGACTCCTTCTTTCAAAGCTGAAACTGTGTGGTATGTATTGTCTAACTTTTCTTGTAGAACTGCGGCGCCTACTCCTGCTACCATACTACCAAGTAATCCCATAATTAAAGCACGTTTCGTATCTGAACTTACGGGTGATTCTGGTTTACTGGGTGGTTGAATTAATTGCCAAGGTAACTCATTTTGTGATATCTGGATTTGTAGAGTTTCGCGTGTTGTTAGAAAACGATTTAAACTTTCGGTTGCAACCTGTAATTTTCGCTGTAACTCAGTATATTTGCGTGCTTGGACAGGTAATTGTTTACGCATTTCTTGAAGCCTTTTTTCTGAAGAAGCTAGCTCGTTACTTTGTACTTCCAACGTTTGCACTTGTGTAGCTGCTTGTGCTGTTCTCACATCCATGAACCGTTGTGCTTCTTGCGTCAATAAGGGTAATAAATTATCCCTCTTTTCTCTTAGGGTGCGAATACTAGGACTTTCTTCTTGATAACGTGCGAGTTCAGTAGCGATTAATGCTTCTAACTGACGTACTTGTACAAGCAACTGCTGGTAAACAGTCGCATCGTTCAACACCGCGAGTTTACCATTTTCTCCACTCAATTCAGATAAATTCGAGCGCGCTTGTGCTAGCTGTTGATTAACTGCGAGTCTCTGTTGCGATAATAAACTAAGTTGACTTGCTATTTGCTGCGCTTGAGCATCTGGGTCTACAAAATTGTTTCGCTGTCTAAAAAACTGTATATCTTTTTGAATTGCGTCAACTCGTTGTTGTGATGCTGGCAGTTCTCTCTCAATAAACTTAATTCCTTGACGGAGTTTGGTTTGCTTCTTTTCTAAGCTGTACTTTAAATAATCTTCAGAGATTTTTTTGGCAACATCATGAACTTGCGCTGGGTTTTCCCCTCGATACCGTACCTCAATTATCTTAGTTTCACCCAAACGCACTATAGTCAGAGAGTTAATTAGCTTGACATAATCAACTTCTGGATAAGATTTTTGTAACATCTTAACCACATCACCTAGTAAATCAGGACTTTTGAGAACCTGAATTTGGCTTTCGTAATCTAAACTTGTTTTTGTTGCACTAGGGTCTTTAGTAATATCCAGTGCTTTGCTGTCATCATTTACTGCTTCCACCAATAATCTAAAACTACTTTCATACTCTTTTTTCTGGTTTACTATCGAGTTAGCGTTTATCCCCATCACAATGGTTGCCACCCCAACCACAACTAGCATACGGCGCCGTATAATACCCAGAAAGTCGCGAAAATTCCAATCATCACCAGTTCCTTCAGACCAAGGTAAAGCCACTGGTTCACTATATTTTTCAGAGTTCTGACTGCGGTCACGGTCTGAAGAAGAAAACTTAGAGTAATTCCCCATTTTTTTTATAAATACTTAGTTACAATTTAAACTTTACTTTTACGCTTTTATAAGTATCAAATTTTACTTAAAATTAAATTTTTAGTTATAGGGATAATATTATTAAACCATTACTAAGTAAACAAAGCAATCACTTCAGTTAGAATTGATCCCCCCAACCCCCCGCGTGGAAGGGGGGCTAAAAATTTATTTATTTTACAATTATTTTTATTAATAGGACTTACGCAGGCAAATACAAAACTTAGGGTGGCATAGCACAAACTTAAGAAATGTAGGTTGGGTGGAGGCTAAAGGAACCCAACTCATAATTTAACATTAAAAGGCTTTATTATATAGCATTATAATCTTAAGTACGTGCTAACTGGCGCCAACTGTAATCTAATAATCTAAATAAAATTAAAATTAGCCACCTATTTTAATACATAAATACTCAGCATAAGTTTCTGTATTATAATTTGCCTCTACAATTTCAAACCCTGCTCTGGTTAGCATTCCCTCAATAATCCATGAAAAAGTACTATGTTCTTCACGCACATGCGTCTCAAAGTCTCTAGCTGTCCAACCTTCACCTTCTGATTTTGCGACCTGTTGAATCCATTTGTTAATTGATGCTTCGTATTCTGCTGGTGGAAATGAGAAAATTACATCTCGCAAGTAGAGAATACCTTTTGATTTAAGCATTGCCGCAATTCTGGTAAAAGCAACCATTTTCCAAAAATCTGGCAATATATGAAGTGCATTTTTAATAATTACAAAATCTGCTAATTTATCTTGATGCTCGTAACTTAAGAAACCAGCTTTATGAAACTTAATATTATTAGCACCTGCTTGTTGTGCTTTGGTTTGAGCATAATTAAGCATCGCTTGTGAAATATCGATAGCATGTACAGAAGCTCCAGTAAGTGAAGCTTGAATTGTAAAGTTGCCTGTACCTGCTCCCAAATCAATAACAGTATGCTCTGCATTGATTCCTAAGCGATTTACTAAAGCTTGTTCTTTTTCTTTTGTACTTACTGTTTGATTGCGGTCGTAAACTTCAACTTGTGCTGCATCTTCAAAATCAACACCTGCCATGTAGGATTCATCAAAATACCAGGCAGGAAAAGAACTCATTCTTTGTTGTATACAGTAATAAAGAGCATCCAAATTAAATATATAAATTGGTTTTTCATATTGCAAACCAGCTTTTTCAATTACCCTTTTTGAAGCTAGATTATCAGGTAATACCATTGCAATAATTCTATGTAATTTAGCTATATTGAAACCATATGAAACTGCTGATGATGCTGCTTGTGTTGCAATTCCTCTTCCCCAATATGCTTTACTAAGTCCATAAAGCACTTCAACTTCTGACAGTTCATCTAAATAACGAAGTCCACAATAACCAATCATTTGAGATGAAGCATTTTCAATAATTGCCCAAATTCCATAACCTCGTTGCCAATGTTTAACGAAAGTTAAGAGCGCTTTTTCAGCTTTTTCTCTTGGAATTGCAACTCCTCGACTAGGAAGAAAACGAGTTACTTCTGGGTCTGCCCAAATTTCTGCAAGTGCATCCAAATCAGAAGATTTAATTGGCCGCATTGTGAAACTACCAATTTTTAAAATAGCTGCATTAGTGGAATTTATCATAAGCAAGATCGCTATGTGACGATACTAATTTAAGGGATAGCCATAGCACGCACCATATTAATTATACTTTCTTTCATATTCTTTGTAATGTAGATTATAATATAAATACTGAATAGGTTGTGATAAGTAGCAAATTAGTATGATGTCACCGCATTTAGATGATATAAAGCGTTCTATCGGTACTTTATCTTTGGAAGAGCAAGAATGGCTCTTAGAACGTATCTCTGAACAAGTACACCACAAAAAACAGCTACTAGATAAATTTGCTGATGCTGAATATATGGCTGAACAAATTGCCCAAATGGCTCAAGACCCAGAAATACAAGCAGAAATTGCAGCTATTAATCAAGAGTTTATTGTTACAGAAATGGATGGTTTATTAGGAAAAAAATATATTAAAATTGCATAGTTTGGTTAATATATACTTCAACTTCTTTACCAGCAGGTAAGAACCAAATATTTCCGCGTTGAGTCATTTGTGAAATAGCTTGTTGATTACGTTGTGCGATTTGAGGTACTATAGCGCTTATACCACCATCGACAACACCCGCTAATACATTACGTCTAGAGTTGCTATTACTAATTGTTGTTCCTGCACCGCTTGTGACGACGACTTGAGATTCTGTACGATTAGCTAATTCCGCAGCTTTGCCAATACCTCCTAATACGAATAATCCTGTGTCCATCCAAGCTATTGACCCCCCTTTATTGGGATATTGGTTTGCTATTAAGGGTCTACCTTCACGCGCACGAACTATTATTGCATTTTCGGCTAAAGTTTTTTCTGATATGCTATTACCGTTGCGGGTAACTAGTTTGGTAACGTTGAGTTGAACTAAACCTTGTTCGGATATTGAACGAATTTCTGCTAGTAGTTCTGTGTTTACGGGTAAAGCTATTTTTTCATCTGTATATTTGAGGGGTTCTCGCAGACGCACTACAAATACTGGTTTTCCTGCTTCGTTTGTGTTGCTGTTGTTTGAACGAGTGGTTTCTCCAAATACAGCAGTTGCAAATACTGCTTTTACTGTACTACCTACTGCTACCGAAGAAGGCGCCTGTGTAGGTGTAGGTGTAGGTGTAGGTGTTGGTATGGGTGTTGCTGCGATAGTTGGTGTCGGAGTCGATATTATTGCTGGTGTGGGTGTTGGTGTTACTGGTATCACTGGTAATGGTGTGGGGGTTGGTGTGGGTGTAGGAGTGTTGCTAGCTAGTGTATCTTTTTTGTAGTAGTCGTTTAATTCTGCTAGTTTGACTAAATCTTGAAGTGAGTCTGGTGTAATTTGTGGGGTTGGTTGAATTGTTGGTTTTGGTATAGGTTTTGCGGTTGCTTGGGGTCGTGCGGGTGGAGTTTGAGGTGCGGGTATGGTAACTATACGTATACGTTCTGGTGGTGGTTGTACGCGCGGTGGTGTATAGTTAGTTGCTATTCTAGGGGTTGGGATTAGTCGTACTCTATTTGTAACTACTGGTTGAGTTCTAACGGGTGTTTGTGGTGTTGGTTTGGGAGATATTGGTAGTGGGTTTCTCAGTTTTTGCTGTGCTGCTTTGACTGCTTGTGCTTGCTCGGTTAATGCTAGTTTTGTTTTTAAATCTTCGACTTGTGATTCGAGTTGTGGGGTGGGTTGGAGTGTTGGTTGCGGTTGTGCGGTAATGGTATTGGCTTTTGGTTTTTGATTACCAGGGTTCATTATTTGTGATAGGAATAAACCCGCTACTAATACTACAGCGAATGTGCCGGCGCCGACTAAGCCTAGTTTTGCGAAGGGACTTGCGGATAGGGGTTGTTTGGTTTGTAGTTCTTGGGGTTCTGGTTGTGCGGTGTTTTCTGGTTGGTTGTTAGTTGGATGTTTTGTTTCTAGTCCTACTAACTTTGACATTCTTGCTTCCCAGTCGGATGTGTCTGGGGTGTTTGGTAGTTTATTCATATTCGGTTTCAACCCTAGGAATTAAGAGCAGTTTTTATCGTTGATGTCGCAGACGTTATATATTTGTAGTCTTGCTTCTCCGAGACGGGAGACTGCTACGTTTAGTGGTACTGGTAAATTTGGTAGTGAGGCAAACGGCGCCTCTACTGCTTGTACTAAAATTTGTTTATTAAAGGGGATTGTTTTTCCTAATTTATCGGAGTTGGTGAAGATGATTTGATTGGCGATTATTTCAACTTTCCATCTACCCTCACTAATTTTACTTGGTTGTCCAATGGTTTGGATGACTAAAACGTTTTCGGTACCCTGACTCAATGTTTCTGAAGGACTAATTATTGATTCTAATTTTGGCTTTAAGTTATCATTTACTAAAACGGAACTTGTTTCCCAAACCATTCGTGGTTGTTGTTGCTGTGACCAAGTAAGCATTAAAGTCATTGTTTCACCCACAAACCGTCTTATTGTCTCCGGATACCTTTCCATATCAGGTTTTGGGTCTACACTTATGGCACGTCCATCAATTAACTGCACCAAACTTTGAGGAGTTAAGCGCTGTTGCAACTGCTGTAACAACGACCAATGAAACGTCAACAACAAAAAAGTAAACAAATGTAACCCAAACGTCGCTACAGTAAACAACGGCAAAAAACTAGCTCTCTTACTCTCTGACTTCATCACCTCTTCCTTTGCGTTATGCAGTGTTCTTTGCGGTTATTTAATGAAAGTCTGGTCATTCTTCAAATTCCCACAAGACTTATCCTGACTCAAACCACTATACTCATCCACCAAACATAAATTTCTAATCTCATAAATTTCCAACTTATCAGCACGAACACTATAAATAGCTTTTTGTAAATCGCTCTTCATACTTTGCGGATACCCAAAAGCATCAACCGAACGCACAAGCAAATCCTTATTAAAGGGAATTATCACACTGCGGTTATCAGATTGTTTCTTCTGTATTAAATCTGCCACCATTCCAACTTGCCACTTACCAGGAGCAATTTTCTTGGGTGGATATATCCTTTTAACTGCTAACCGTGACGAAATAGCTTGACTCGGATTATTTAAAAAAACCTCTGGTGGTGTCATTTCCGCTATTTTCGTCAAAAACCCTTTACGAAAATCCTCAGATAACGCAAACCCAGCAACCCAACTAGTAGTACTAATTTTTTGATTCCCCTTTCCTGTTGATACTGGTACACCCCCATCTGGTTTAGGTTGTGTTGCTTCATCAATAGACTGCGGTGGTAACTTTCCTGACCAGTTAAACATTAACGTCATCGTCTTATTTACGAACTGACGTATTGTCTCTGGTTCTGGTTCTAAATTCGATTTATTTATATCTACCGTTTTACCATCTATCATTTGCACGAAATTTGGAGGTTTCTGTAAACTCAACGAGCGAATGTTTAACCCCTGTAATACCAGCATCGATAAAGCTAATAGATGTAACCCAAAAGTTGTAAACGCAAAAATCGTTAGAACGCTTGTTTTAGCTTTTTTCTTTTCGAGTAAACGAACCATGTCTTACACCTCGCTAAACTCTATCTCGAACTAATGCACCCGTATAGCTAATGGCATTGAATATCGCAAACCCTCCTGCACCTGCTATAACTAGAGAAACGATAGGCGCCAATAAACCAAGAAAAATCATAAACCACATCAAGTCTGGGTCGGTATTGGCATTTTGTCCTGGCCCGTTGACAATGACTGCGGCTGTTATGATAGCGATAATGTTAAAGGATATTTTAGAAATTCCTAAACATAAAAATCCTGTTAACCATGCAAAAATTGGTTTACCTGCAACTGGTAGTAATGAACCTCCTACTGCGAGTGGACCCAAAGCAGCTACTAACAACATCGTAGCTTCGATCAGGTTCTGAAATGCATACTGTAATGAAATAAAAAAGTTTTTAATAATCGTTTGCATTGTGGAACCAAGCAATGCGTTAAAAGTGCTTTCTGATACAGCCCCCGGACTATAAGCAATTTGAGTTACTTTAGTCTCCAAGCGGTCTATCCAAATTTGATTTCCGTATAAATTCCGATATTCTTGCCAAAGTAAGCTAGCTTTCTCACTTGCTTTGACTAGGCATTGAGTTTGCTGCTCTCCTAAAAGTGACCCACATGGACGCAGTAAAGACCCTGCTATTTCTTCACCTGTACTCATGTTTAAAGCTTGCTGATATATTTTATTCGCGTCTGCTGTTGTGATAATTTGCTGGTTAACTGTATTGAGTAAGTTCCTAACTCCTAGTGTCAGGTTAGATAATGCACTCCCTGTTCCTGTGTTTGTAAGTAGTAATACTATAATAAAGGGCCATATCAATGCTGATATTGGTCGCGAATAGTCACTATATATTAAATCTTTGAGCCATTGGAACATGAAAAATAATAATGTACCAACTGCAAAAAATATACCTAGGTTTGTTAAGGCACCGTAAAAACTATTATTGCTTTGTAATAAATCTAACCATTGTTTGTCCCATGCTTCGGCGATACTCTTTGCTGTAGTGGCGCCGCTACCTATTACATTATCTATACCAGTTTGGGCTAAATAAAACATAGTTAAGGTTTTCGACCGAATAAGTCAGTTTGAGATGTGGTACGCAAAAGTCGCGCTGCTTCGGTTGAGTTATCGACTCGACGCGCTCGGTTTGTGTCTTCTATCTGCTCTCCGATATTGGCTAGGTTTAGGTTGGAGTATTGTAAAAGTTGGTTTTCGTGAATTGTTTGTGCAAGCGTTTCGGCAATGATTTTGGATTGGTCACGCTGTATTTTGATTTGCTGTGTTAGTAAGTTGGATTGGTTGAGGACACTTAGTAATGTTCCAATAGGTTGGCTGATACTGGCAAGTCGATTAATTTCGGTTTGAATGTCGTTGACAAAATCTTGGTTTATGTTGTCTGCTTCTTCGGCAAATGCGTCAATACTTTTTAATTGTGTTTCGACGTTTTGGAGTTTGATTTTTGTTCGCAGTTGTCCGTTGTTGCCTAATGTTCCAGCAGCAGAACTACGAAATATTAAACGTTTCATTTCGTTGCCAAATATTATTGAGTTCATTAAAGGGTTTGTTTCATAGTTACTAGATAATAAGTTTACATTAATGTCGTTACTGAGGGTTTCTCCGGCGCCTAGTGGGTTAGGAATGTTTAGTTCTCCTGTATTGCTTGTGATGGCGCTTTGGCTTTGAATTTGTAGGGGTTTTAGTTCGTTTAGGTTGTTTCTAAGATGGTTTTGTAGGTCTGCTGAGTACGATTGAAAGTCTGTCCATACTTGCCCTAGTTGTGCTGTGGCTGGTAAGGTGATAATAAGGGATAGAAAAGAAGTAATTATAAAGATTTTTTTCATATAAAAATTAAGACGGTTTTCTTAGGGATGTAATTAGTTGATGTGCGAATTTTGATATTGCTTCATATTTATCGGGGTATTTTTTCATCATTATGTTTCGTGCGTTTTGTTCGTTAGGGTTATTGGCTACTACTGCTAGTTGTTCGTATCCTGGGTAGTAACGGCAAAAGGTGTAAATACCGTTATTATCTAATAACCATTGGCTGTATACTCCTTCTTTTCTTGGAAAAAAACTTTCTGATGCATTGCGTGAGATGATTTCGCGTGGGTATTTTAATATGTCTACAAAGCTATCTATCGCAACGGGTTGGATACGTCCAACTAGTCGCGTTGTTAAGTTTTGTAATATCTTGGATGCGGCTTTTGATTTGGCGATGGTGTCGGGGTCTTGGGCTGATAAAATAACTCTTATTCCAGCTTTGGCGCCGTTGGCACATATTCTACCAACAAGATTGGCGATTTGCTCGAATTCAAATAAGATTGGCGCCTCGTCGATGAAGAATATTGATGCTGGGTTACTAAGTGCGCGACGTAATGCTGCTGAGTATGCGCTCAATGATAATATTGCTGCGTCTTCACTATCTGATAAATTTCGTAGAGCAAATACTAAGAGTTGAGCATCGGTGGGAAAGCTTGATGGTGCTGATATTGCTTGTCCGACTCGACTCGATAACCAAAACCGCAACCGCAAACGAATTTGACTAAGTGCGTCTTCAACTCGCTGACTCATTGCGTCTAGTTGTAAATGTTCGGGGGAACAAAAGTAGAGAAAATCTTGTAAGGTTGGGGTTTTTTGCCACGCTGTAGTTCCAAACCCTCCTTCCATTGCCATTTTATATCTTTGTTTGATCCCCTCGTCGGCAAAGAATGCTGTTAATGCTATGTTCAACAGCGAACGCACTGTTTGTGATAGCAATGGATTATCAGTTTCGGCGCCCAACACCATTGTCATGAGTGCCGATTCGAGGAAAGCTGTATAATCTAGCTCACGGTCGCGTTGTTCTTCTGGTGATAATAAGCGTAGGTCTGGCTGTTCAAATAAGTTATTCGATTGCTTGGATATGTCAAAATAGGCGCCTCCTTCTATAAACTGTGTGTAGTCGGTAAACGTTGATGTTCCATCGGGTTTGGGAAAATCTAATGCAACTACTGGTATATTATGTGCTAAGGCTTGCGTTAATATTCCTGATACTAATACTGATTTACCTGCGCGTGTTGTCGCAAATAAAGCTAAATTCTTATGTTCGTTAAATAAATCTAAATGTATCGGTGTTCCACCTTCTTCTGCTATTAATTCAAACCCGTAGTTATCACTGGGTTTGGTTAGTACTAGGGGCATTAAACCGGGTACTTCGCTGGTTAAATATAATTGGCGCCGATTAAATGGTTTCGCTAATAGTTTTTCCCATACAATTGGTAAAGTTTGTAGCCATATTTTCCAAGTGTACTGAGTCTCTCTTACTACTTCTGCTGGACGTTGAAAGCAATTTTCTATATATCTCGTCGCTTCGTCTAGTTGTTCGACGGTAGAACGATGGACGAAAATCACGACTCCTGCGTAAATTGGTACGGCGCCTTCGTATAATTGTTCTTGCGCTGCTACTGATTTTCTGAGCTTTAATTGAGCATTAACGTCAATCGTTTTACTTTTTTCTTGAGCCATTAATGCGGTCATATTTGACTGCTTTAAGACTCGTTGTAAAGTTGTTTTAACCAAAGCTGGGTTTGCCGCAGTGAGTTGACAAAATACTTCTGTGTCTACAACCGTTTCACGTGCTAATAATTCCCATAAATATCGTAACTGCGCTGTTTTACTCTGCCAACTACCCGGTTTTTCTAGAAATGTTAAGGCGCCTATATAATTATCTTTAACATGAATCCAACGACGGTCTGCACACGGTATACTTGACTTTATCAATAGTGTTGTACTATGAATATTCTCTAATAGTAATTTAGTACTTGCTAAGTCCGAATAAACTTCTTCGTGGAGTCCATTTTCATCGAATGTAAGCAACTGCGGAATAGGGACGGGTGGATTATTATTAAAACGGTGCCAAATTTCACTCCAAAGTTGTTCTGTATTTAAAGGTTGAATATCGAGTGCCATTTTATTGGCTAATACTTGCTCCCAGCGACAAAATCCTTGAAAAGCATCGGCAATAATAGCTTCGAGTCGCTGATTTTCGACTTCTGCGACTTCTCCCTTAAATTTGAGCCAGAATAATTCAGCTTTGGCTAAAATCCGTTCTATCCAATCACTTGTATTAGTCGAATTACTTTCAACTGTATAAGTGACATAAATTCGTAGAAATTTTGGCTTGCGAACACCATTACTCGTAAGTTCTTGAATACGCGCGCGTTCTGCGAGCAGTAAATATTTTATATCTTTTGAGGGTACATTTTTAATTAGAGACGCAAGTTCTTCTTGTCGTTGAGCATCTGAACTAAACGAACCAAGGTGAAAAGTAATTTGCTCGTTGACGGGGATATCCTTTAAACCAGCTTCGATATTACCGATGATTTGGTCGATTTGTTCTGTTCTCAAAGTCGTGTGAACACCCCGACACTCAAAACCAAAAACAAAGCATAATCTATCCTTTTGAGTTCCTTGTGTCAAAATATAGGCGCCAATATCGCGTCCACCTAGTGAGATCCGCAACATGGTAGCCAAATTGAGCGCATCCTCAAACGGAGTTAATCTTTCACTTCCTGTTCCTTCGACGCTTTGCTTTCCGATTTTTTCCTTCATGATTTCTCAGGATGCTGTGATAACGGGCAAATCCTCTAGTCCAAGTCGGAACACCGATAAACTTACTTAAAAAGCGCCAACTTCTACCCCCTGTGAGTATCCACCAAGTGGCAATTCCCCATGTAGCTAATAACGCAGTCCACAACCATTTTTGAAACTCATCTTGGAATATACCTCCAAAAATGCCGTTGACAATGAAATAAGAAGCTAGAGCAATAATCGTCCAAGGAAGAACCTGGTCGGCAGGTATGGGACCTAATGAAGGTTGACTACCGAGTATCCTATTAACTGGACGAAAATCCTTATCTTTATCTTGACTCATTAATTACCAATTACAAAACCTGTAAGTACATCCGCAATTGTCACAGCAATCACAACTAGTAAAGGCGTTCTAGCGATATTCTGCCAGTCATCATCCCTACGAACTGCGTTAATTACGCCAATTAGAGCTACTGCTATATACAGTAAATACAACGCCCGTAGCACGTTAAAAATCAAACTTATAGCAGCTTGCGTACCAGCTGCATTAGTCGTATTAGAGGTACCTTGTGTTAAGTTATTTCGGAAAAAATCCTCCGCACGTTTAAAAAACTGAGCTTGAGCCGGGTCTGCAAAATAGTCTAACCAAAAACAAGCTAAAATTACACCTACTGCAACAACCTGTAAAAATATAACTTGGCGCCGAGGTAAATTGACTTGGCGCCCGATTTGATGTATAACTACTGAAATTAAACTACCTGCGAGCAAGCAAAACAGCAGCACAGGACTTTTTAAGCTAATGGCGCCTAATAGTATTGTGCAGGCGATTAAGAAAGGTATAAATTCAAGCATCATTAAATACCGAGATTACAGTAACCTTCTCAAAACAATAAAAAGTATATGTATAACTATTTTCGACAGGTGATTATGTTAATAATCATATAATGATACATTAATTTTGTTCTTGAAGATACTATAAAAATTTAATCACATTTTTCATACGCATATATTTGGTTAAAATAATGACTAAGTAATATATGATGAATTTGCAACGGATGTAGCGGATGATTTATTTGATGCAAACAAGATTTCATTTTGCGGCACCTTTCTTAAACGAATCAACTATCCGTTACATCTGTTCATCATCCGTTGCCAATTTATACCTGCGGTTCAAAATTTGCGTCGTTTAACAGCTTGTGCGGGATTACCAGAGTATATGGTCATTGATTCTAGAGAATGAGTGGTGACACTGCCCAAAGTCAATACAGCACCTCTACCAATCGTCACACCTGGTCCAATCATTGACTTAGCGGCAATCCAACTACTTTCTTGAATATAAATAGGAGCTACAGACAATTTGAAATTAGCGTCACTCCAATCATGATTACCAGTACATAAGTACACACCTTGAGACAAACATACATGATTCTCGATCTTTACATGAGCAAGATTATCAATCCAGCAATTCTCACCAATCCAAACACAATTACCAACAGTTAGGCGCCAAGGAAATTTTACCCTAACACCAGGTTTAATGCGAACTAGTTGCCCAATTTGCGCTCCAAAGAAGCGAAGTATCCAGACTTTAATATTAGACATGGGCAACCAATGGCATTCTACCAAAGGAGAACCGACGAAGTACCATAGAATTTGCTTCCATAAAGGCGCCCCTGGTGTATAAGTGCCGATAGTATATTGGTCTAAACGCATAAAATCATTTACCAAGCGTTTGTGCTGTAAAAATCCACAGTACCGACCGAAGCATATCTCGGATGATACGAAAATTTGACTCTTGAGGTTGATTTGAAGGAACGGAAACAGGAGTAAAAACAATACCTCGACTACCTAGAACCAAAGTACCAATAGCTTTAGCTCTGGGCATATGATAATCGTTGGTAATTAGATACAAATGTTGAATTTTAGATTTTTGGAAATCATTTACCAGAGTAGTAAAATTAGTCACAGTATCAACTGCGCGTTGGTCAATACGTAATCGAGTAGAATTAATACCCGCAGTTTTAAAGATTTTTTTAGTTTCTACAACATTGGGAACCGAAGATAGCCATACATCTAAATTTGGGAACCAACGCGCAATTTCAGCAGTTACCTCTTCGCGTTTTGGTTCACCACCTAAGACAAAAAATGCTTGAGGTTGGGGTGCTTGATGTGACGCTATTTTAATTTTGATGGGAATGATTAGAATCAGGGTTAGAATGAGAGTAATTATAAATAGGCGCCAGTATTTTGTTAAAAAACGATAGAAAAGTTTCATTTGCGATAATAATGAGACTTTTTAATTCCATATTTAAACACTTTACGAATACCATTACGCAGCATGGCATCTCCTTGTAATATAATATCTCGAAGCTTTTGTTCTGGGCGCCCGCGAAAAGAAGTAACGTGAAAATATGATTCACTGTCTACAGGTTGATTAGAGAAATAATAATTCGACACACAACACCTTGACAAGTGATAATTAACTTTGTTGACAGAATGTAAAGATTTTTTATTAGTCATCATAATAACTAATCGGTTGAACTTATAGTCAATAGTTCGACACTGATTTTTTAAACCGGAGTCCCATAGTTCTAAGTTGCCTCCATATTCAGGGCGCCAATGAGGAGTGACATAATATAATAAGTTTAAAACGCGATACTTATCTCGGTCTTTATCATGAGAGTTATCAAGGTGTGGGTTAAGAAAACAACCCTCATCCATCAAGCTAATACCACCTGCATAGAGGTATTCATCGGGAGATAGTTGCTTAATTCCGGTAATTTCAGAAATAACCTTTACTACTTTCGGATGCTGGAAAGCATAAATTATCTCGGATATTATCGGGCTGTATTTATCTATTTGAATACCTACGTATTTATATTCGCGCCAGTCATTCAACTGTAACATATCTTGCTTTTTAGGGAAAGCTGCGTATATACTTTTAACATCAGCTTCATCTAACAAATCATCAAGATAACAGCTAGCTACTTGGTTAGGAATGTGAAACTGTTTTTTGAGGTTTTCTTTAGCTCCTTCCAATTTATAAGCAATAATTTCAGCACATGTATTTAGATTTAGCAAATCATCAGAAATAAAATAGTTCATGTTTGTTTAGATAACGACAATGTATGTTAAATCAATTGCTTGATTTGAAAAAACTTATATTAGTAGAAAATAATGTAGAAGCATGGGAAGATGGGATTTTAAAATGCAAAATTCCTCATATAACACCAGCGATTGAAGCAAATAGTTATTACTTTGGGCATCCAGAATGGGGAAAAAATTATTTTGAAGCTTGTCATCGGGATGAGAAGTTTGTAGAACTTTGGCAGGCAGTTATAAATCGTTGGGATGCGGCTATAGTAGTTGATATTGGTTGCGGTCCAGGTAATGTGTATGCATCTTTGAAAGACCAATGTGGAGAACCAAGTTTGTTAATTGGTGTAGATGTTTCACTTGGCGCCTTAAAAATGGCTCAAAAAATTGGTTATACTCCTGTATTAGCGGATGCACATCAATTACCATTTATTTCTGGGTTTGCCGATATTGTGATGCTAAATGCTTGCCTGCACCACTGCGATGATATGGCGAAAGTTTTGGCAGAAGCTGCGCGTTTAGTGCGTCCAGGTGGACTATTAATAACCGATCATGACCCGCAGTTAACTGCTTACCAGTTTCGGGGTTTGGGTTTACTGCTTTGGCAGATGCGTTTACCGTTTTATCGGTTAATAAAACGAGGTGGACATTCCACATCTCAAGAGCAATTTTGGAGTATAGCAACAGAAGTGCATCATAAACCAGGTGATGGTACAACATCAGAGTTCTATCGTCATATACTTGAACCGCTTGGATTTGCAGTTCAAATATATCCCCATAGTCATATGGTGGGTGAAAAAGCTTTACAAGGAGATTATGGTAAATCTTTCGACAAATGTCGTTTTGCTCAACGGTTATCCAGTATAGACCCAGATAAAACAGAAGCAGCACTGTCGTTGATGTGTGTTGCTAGGCAACGGATGATGAACGGATGTAACGGATAAGTAATTATAGATAGATAGAGCAATATCTATCTATTTATTTATTTATCTATCTATTTCTCTATTTATTTATTTATCTATCTATTTCTCTATCTATCTATCTATCTATCTATATCTGTATTTGTTATTTGTGATGAATAACTTATCCGTTACATCCGTTGTATCCGTTGCACTCTCCATTTCAATTAAACGAATTGCCAGAATAATTTCAGCCAAAACACGTTGAAATGCGTAATACCAGCCTCGCCATCCATCCAAAATGCCACCTTTGAGAATTAAGCAGTAAACTAAGACAACAAACGGCGCCACTATTTTCTGTTTGCGAATAGTATCGCTCAAACTCAGCTTACTAATTGGGGTTTGTTGTAATTTTTTAGCTTCAATTACCAAATAACGATCTTGTGCCCATAGCCAACGACTTAAAGGTTTACGGTCGTCGTGGTAAATATAACTTAAAAGCATCCCCGACTTACCTTTAACTTCTAAAAGCTGTGTGTGTCCATCATCTATATAAATAGATTTATCTTTACGGAAAAGCGCTTGTCGGGGAGGAAGTATTGTACCGCGCAAGGGTTTACCAAATACACAGTATTTAAATTTACAATAATACCCATCTACTGATGTATTTTCAGGTAATGCTTTGATTTCAGCAATTAGCTCAGAACTTACTGTATAATCGGCATCTAGAGAAAGTACCCACTCAGAATTTACTTTTTGTAACCCGTAATTCCACTGCATTGCGTGAGTATCAAATGCACGTTGAAATATTTTAACTTGTGGATATGATTTTAGAATATCTAGAGTTTCATCGGTGCTATAGCTGTCAATCACAATAATTTGCGCTGCCCAACACAACTTTTCGAGAGTCCGGTTGATGTTGGGCGCCTCATTATAGGTGAGGATAACAGGAGTTATTTTTTCTAACATATATTAACTTATAGCCATAACTGGCTGGTGCTGGAGTAAACAAGAGTAAACTTCTTGCATTTGGCAAGCTACTTTGTCCCAGGTATATTTCTCAAACACCAATTGACGCGCGCGCTCACCCATTATTTTCGCTTGTTCTGGATTACTGAGACAATCAATTAAAGCGTTGGCAATAGCCGAGCTTTCAATGTCAACAACCAAAGCAGCTTGATTATTTGCAGCTTCAGGGAAATTACAACCTTTAGTAATTACGCAAGGCAAACCTGAAGCCATTGCTTCTAAAACAGACATACTAAACCCTTCTGAATACGAAGGTGCGACATAAATACTAGCGGCAGCAAGTGCTGCATATTTCATGGCGCCTGTTAACATGCCTGTAAAGGTGACAGCATTAAGGCAACCTTCTTCAGCAAAGTAATTTTGAACTGTTGGTAAAAACCCAATACTATCGGGGCCTGCAACAATTAAATGAGCATTAGAAAATTTAGATAATGCTTTGGCAAATGCAGGCGCCAATAAGTCAAGTCCCTTCTTAGGGTCTATACGACCTAAAAAGAGAATTAAGGCTTTGTCGCGCGTGTGGGGGAATTGTTCATAGAAAGCTTTAGGGTTGTGTTGCAGTTGAAACTCTTGGCAATTAATACCATTTGGTACTGTAACCAAAGGGGCTTTAAGATGTAAGGGTTCGGCGTTTTGCGCTTCTGCCTGATTTAACATTTGAATTGCACTTGCATTATCAAGAGCAGCTTTCTCTATTAAGCTATAGTAAAGTTTTTTCTTCCAAGATTTATGACTAAGCGCCCAAGGTTCTAACATTCCGTGAGGACTATTGATGTAAGGAACGCGGTTAATTTTACAAGCTAAGTGAGTAATAGAAACTGGGTAAGAAAAAACAGCAATTGTATGTACTAAATCGTAGCTAGCAACATTCTTAAAAAGCCATTTTGTCAATGAAGTACTTAATTTATAATCTCCAATATGCCAGCGTGGAAAGTATTGAAGACGGTAAAGTCCTTGATTAAGCCAAGTTCTTAATGGTACGTCTAAATCTTCTAAGCCATTGGCATTAGTAGTTACAATATCTATGTCAATACCTAGTTTACCCAAAGCTTGGGCAAATTCAATCGCTACTTTAGAAGTACCACCATAAACATCACCAATACCAGGAATAACAAGTAAAATTTTCATAGCTATTTATTTCATTTATTATGATTTCAACAACACTTGGTAGATCAAATTAGATATTAAGCAAAATACTTTTGCAATAATTAATATCATGTCCGGTTGATTACCCATAATGTAGAGACGTTACATATAACGTCTCTACAAGGTTTTTATTACGGTTATGCTACTGGACATCATATAAGGGGTAAAAATTCAAATTTACGTTAAAATTACCTAGTAATATTTTGCAAAATTTCAAATAAATTTCACGATTTATTAAAGGGAATAAGTATATTTTTTGACACATAATGCGCGAACTGCTATATATTAATTGCTTTACGAATACCCTCAGCAAAATTTTTAGTACTGTATTTAGCAATAATTTCCTGACTCAAATCTCCCATTTTCATCCGCATTTCGGCATCTATTTGAGAAATACTTATTAAAGTACGAGTAATGTCTGAAATGTTTTCTGGCTCAAACAGCAGGCCATTTTTCCCATCTTGGACTAGTTCGCTAGCAGACCCAACTGTATGACTGCAAATAATTGGTAATCCTGCTGCACAAGCTTCATTCACTACCAAACCCCAAGGTTCTAGAAGGGCAGGATGGACAAAAGCACCAGCTAACCCATACCAATCTCCCAAAGCTTGATAGGGAATAAATCCAGGTAAATGCACGCAGTCTGTAATGCCAAGTTTATCAATTAATTGATGAATGTTACTTTCTTCTTCACCGCTACCACATATGATTAAATCCCAAGCTTTTTCAATCCCTATTTGTTGGCGATAATTTGCATAAGCTATAACTAAGCGAGCTAAATTTTTTCGCTTTAACAGGCGTGTCAAAACTATAAAATACAGTTTTGTGGGAATTTGTGGGTGTCTTTGCCTTGCTTTTTCTGGGTTTTGCCTAGCTTTGTATGCTGTTTGGCTAAAGTGATCGTTATCAACAGTATCGTACCCATAAAAAATGCGATCCCTAGGAAAGCCTAACTTGATAAGGTAGTCACGGTGTAGTTTCCCTCCTACCAGCGCCGCATCAAACTTGTTAATACATAACCAAAATTTGAGTTTCTCCTTCCACCATTGTCGTGGTTCATCATCCCACTTTGTTTCACTCATTACTATAGTTGGAATACGGTGGCGCCTGCACCAAGAGAGTGCTGCACGAGATACAGGAAATCCCCAACCAGGTATAGCAACCGCATCAGGTAGTAAATTATCTAAAAAACCAGGTAGTACAGCTTCTGGTTTGTTAGATGTGCAGTCTTTTGGCAAAAGGGTTTTCAAAGGAAATGTTATTTCCTGCTCTAAATCACCCCAAGGATGCTCTAGGGTATTGTCTGTAACTTGGACTGCCGTAAAATTCCAGCCTTTTTCCTGACAAGCAGAGTAAACCGCACGAAGTCGAGCAGCGTGGTAGCTACCAATATTGATAAATATTATAACGATATGCATTTTTATACCTTTTAAGATGCTTTTAAAACATCATTAAACACTTCTAAGTACTTCTGAACATATAAGTCATTGCTAAAGCGCTTGCGAATAGTCTCTATTGAAGCTAACTGAAATTTATTATATAAATCTTGTTCATTTATTAACTTCAAACAATACTCAGCAAGCTGTTCAATCTCGTGTTTTGGTATTAAATATCCATTCTCTTTATGAATTATAACAGAATCTGTACCACCTTCTAAAACAGATGCAACAACTGGAACCCCATATCCCATTGCCTCCATAACTGTGCGACCAAATGCATCAGAATTAGAGTTAAATAATACTAAATCTAAAGCTTGATAGAAAGTATGTAAAACTTCTTGCCAACCTAGAAATTTTACTTTATCAATAATGCCTAAATCGCGAGCTAGTATCTCTAATTCTTGACGCATAGGGCCATCACCAGCGATAAGGTAAAAAACATTTGGATATGATTTGGATATTTTTGCACATACCTGTAAAAAAATATCAAAACGCTTTCGTTCGATTAGCCATCCAGCATTACCGATAATAAACTTATCAGTAGGAATATCTAAATGCTGACGGGCAGTACGCTTATCTTTTTCACTTGTTATTGAACAGTGTTGAGTTGAATATTCAACCAAATGAAATTTATCTTCAAGATAAGGAGCTATCTGTTTTGCCTCTTCTAGAATATATTGAGAATGATATATAATCGCATCATAATCTTTTCCAAAAAAATTATAAAATAATTTCCACTTTAATCTTTCTTTAATAGAACTACCATGACAAAAATGTATTCCAAGCACTTTCTTATAAGAACTTCCTTTAATCGCTAAACAAGATGTCAAGCTAGGACCAGTCACTAAAATAATATCACCGATAAACTCTAAAATTTTTCTCTTTAGTTCAAAGTAAGAGCGCCAGCCAAATTTTCCTATATATAAGTTATCTTTTGCTGGAATATTTAAGTTAGCAGCAATTTTTTTACCTACACCGCCAGGAGTAATACTTTGTACTTGCCACGTTATCATTTTTTCATGCGTTTCTCTCATTAAAATGTATGCCGATTGTTCCATACCTCCAAGATTTAAGCACTGCATTAAATTTAATATTTTCATATTTATACCCATTCAGTTGAATATTTGTGTTTAACCTTAGAATAATATAAAGCTAAACCTATAAAAATTAATTGAAAGCTTGATTGTTGTATTGCAAATCCAACAGAATGCGTTAGAGCTATCATTGTTGGACTAACTAGCCCAAGATATAATATTCGACTACAAGTACTTTTATAATAGGTAGCTGATATCCATACATGTTTAAAAATATAGGCTATCAGCGCAAAACTAAGAAAGCCAAAGTAGCTAAATTCTACAAAAGAATCTCCAATACCAGTAAATGTTGCACCAGCAGGGTTTTTATAGCCATAAAAATCTTTTAATAAATTTAAGTATTTATCCCACAAGTTAAATTGTAGAGACTTCTTAAAGTCAAAACCTACAATTTGTCCAGGTACCCATTGAAGTACAATACTATCCCACCATCCAGTGCCATATCCAAATAAACCCGTCCGCTCTACTGCATCCATTACTAATGCTGCATTTCTTAGTTCTAATAAATCTCCCTTTTGTTGATTATCAAAAGCGTGTTGAGATACAGCTAAGACATCCTGCCATTTACCACTAAAAATCAAATTCCAGAAATCGCCACGTAACGTACCTAAAACTGGAATGAGAACAGCTATTGAAAGCATACCTATAATAACTAATATTCGAGGTGGTACTAAGCGACGAACCCAGAATAATGAAAGTCCTATGGTAACGAGAAGTGTCATAGTAGGTTGCCGACGTCCGATAATAACTGCACCCAGTAGGGGCCAAGCGGAGAACACTGTACAAATAAAATTAATAATGTTAGGACGCTGTATGAATTTTAAAATAAAAATTCCCAAGGCAATTTGAGTAGTTTGAGAAAAATTAAGATATATTGTGGCTAAACCTGTCCAATTACCATTTTCTCCAGTAGCGGCAGTTGTGCGAGAAAGTAATAAAGTAAAGAACAAGCCACTAGCCATTAGGACAATTCCTGCTCTAAATAATTTACGCTCATCGATAGCAGTATTTAGTTTAGTCAACCATTTTGGGTCTGGTCTTATTTGATAGCCTATCCAACAGGCGGTAGCGCAAAGACATGAGACCAATAATACTCTTTGGAGAGCCTCTAAGCTGACTTGTTCAGGTTTACTAATTAAAGCAAAAGCTTGAGGTAGTATAAATGAAGTAAACATACTACCCATAAAAAATGGATATTGATAAATTCGCTCTATACGTATCACTCCCCAACCTAACAAACCCAGGCAAATAATAATAAATAAATCTTTATATATTCCAACCATTTCCATTTTATTGACTTGCGAATGTAAGGTGGACACTGCCCACCCTACGTGTAATTACAGAACACGACAAATTGCATCACGAAAACTTTTCCAAGGAAAACGCTCTGCACAAAAACGCGCCTTTTTACGTATTTCCGGAGTAGCTGGTATAAAATTTGATAGATATTCAAGTTGAGAGATTAGGTGGTCTAAATTTCCCACTTCTGTCAAAAAAATGCCATCTTCCTCTCTACCTAAATCAGGTAGGCAAGTATTAGCCGTTCCAAGTACAGGGCAACCATAACTGAGTGCTTCTAGAAATACTTGCCCAAATCCTTCAGTTAGAGAGGGCATGACAAAAAGAGAACTATTGTGATAAAGATGGCGCAAAGAAGCTGCATCTATGCCTCGGATTAGACGTACTCGTGGAGTTTGAGACACAAGAGATTCCATACCTGGGTCTAAGTACCTACAAACTAATGTCAGCAAACTTTCCTTTGGCAAATGAGCTTTTTGCCATGCATAGAGTAAATGATGCAAGCCTTTGCGTTGGCATCCAGAACCTACAAAAAGCGCCTGGAAACTATCCAAACTATCTAATTTAAATGAGTGCAATGGTAGTACAGGCAAGTCAATACCATAGGGAATCACCTTACAGGAATTATGTTCTGCTCCAGCTGCTACTAAAGTTTGCTTAGTAAAGCTACTTGCACACAAAATAATATCAGCATGGCGCCAACATTCTTTAACTCTTACTATTAATTTTTCTGGTAAGTGGGCACCTGTTTGTTCTAAATAAGATTCTTGTACAAAGGGAAAGCGTATTAAGTCTTGTGCTAACAAAGGGATTTCAACTTCAGGGTGGGGGTGAAATTCAAACAAAATTTTCCGAGGATTATGTTGATAAGACGCAATAAAAGCTTCCCAGGCATATGGCGTGTAGAGCAGTAAATTACTTTTGGTTTTACGTGCCTGTGACGCAGCTGCTTCGGCAAAATTTTGATCTAACCAAGCAAAAGTAGTAGCAGGAGAAAAGCCTAGATAATGGCGAGTTTGTTCAAGTACAGCAGAACCCCATAGACATTTCACTTGCTCTACGGGAATATTAGATTCTAATCTAAAAGAGATTTTATTTTGCCACTTTTTAGGTAGCAGGGGAGAAACTTTCTGAATATAGTTTACTGCATAAAAATCAGTAATCAATTGATTTAGTAAACCTTTTTCCACCAAAGCTAAAGGAATCTGATAATTATCCCTACGCCCTCGAAATGCACAAACATACTGACTCATCATCTATTTTTCAAAATACTTTCAATAATTTTTAGATATTTAGTGCCAATTGTGTCTATTAAAAAATCATGCGACCTCTCATATGCTTTCTTTTCTAGATTTATTTGTAAATCAGGATGCTCTTTAAGCTGAATCATACATTCTGCTAGTTGTTCCGCATTACCATTTTCAAAGGTCATACCGTAACCTTCTAAAACTTCCCCTAAACCACCCCAACGTGAACCAATCACTGCTTTTCCACAAGCCATTGCTTCCACTGCTACTATACCCATAGGCTCTGCCCATCGAGAAGGTACTACCACAGCACCAGCAGCATTCATCGCCTGTACTAATTTTTCACCACGTAAGAAGCGATACCAACGTATTTGTGATTCTATACCCAGAGTTAACGCTAGCTGCTGTAGTTCTTTAATGTAAGAGCCTTCACCATATAAATCAAGCTTATACATTTTACTCTTGCTTTTACAAATTGCTAAAGCTTCCAGTAAAGTATCAACACCCTTATCAGGAATCATTCTGCCAAAGAAGGCAAAATCATTGTCAATTTTTACGCTAGGTAAAGGTCGAAACCTATCTTCTACTGGATTATAAATCACAACTCCTTTACGAGCGCCAACTTGTTGCTCAATAGCATGACTTACATAAATATGTCCAGCCCCTAAAGACAGAAGCATTCGTCTTAGTAAAGGTTTAATAAGACTTGTCAAACTGTTTTGACCATCTTGAAACAGTTCTGGAATGTAAATTGGATGTATCCAAATTATCGGTTTACGTGATAATAGCCAAACAGCTAGATGTTTCAAGCTATAACCGTTAGAAATAATACAGTCGCTTTTATCTAGTATTGTCTTCCAAGACTCAAAATTTGGACAACGAATAACTGGAAAAATATAACTTGTATTCTGCTCATTAGTTGCAGGAGTATCAGTAACGATGCTTACTTGATGTTGTTGTTTTGACCAGTAACTAGCCAAAGTATAACTTACTTGCTCTAGTCCACCAATATTGGGAAAAAATGCACTAGAGTATAAACAAATATTCATAATTTAAATTGTGTCTTGAGCAGAAATAAGTATATTCTCTAATGTTTGAACACGATTTGACCAAGTATTTTGCTGGGCAAATTCTAATTGTTTCAAGCTATGCTTATAAGCTAAATCACTTCCACAAATACTAAGCTTAGTGTCTATGTAAGTTACTGCCTCTTGTGCAGTTCGGAAAATACTAATCCACTCAGGATATAAACAACACTCTGGTATTTTAGTACTAATAAGTGGGCGCCCGCTAGCGATGCCATCCATAATTTTGGTGGGACAAGCAGCTTGATTAAACTTGTGATCTACTACATAGGGAATCCAATTTACTGCAAAAGACCAGTAATATTTTGCTACTTGTTCTGATGGCACTCTGTCGATATGACGAACATTAGTCAATGCTAGCACTGCTTCACGGGTTGAATGCCAGTCTTGTGGATTTAAAATACCTTGATCGTCTCGACCACCAACAAATACAAAAGTTATTTTCGGACAAGCTCTAATAACTTGATAAATTAATTGCCAGTCTAGGCGATCGCCTAAGTTCCCAACGTAACCTACAGTCATTGGTTCTGGAGAATTTTCTGGTTGAGGATTGAGGTAGGTATTTATTAATCCATGCGGAAAATGACAAATTCGCGATGATCTATAAGGGTAAAGCTTCTGAAAAGAGATTAATTGCGAGTGAGAAGCGCAAAGAGTTATATTGGCGCCGTTTACTAACTCCTTTTCCTTCTCTAAAATTTGGCTTTTGCGCGACTGTCGATAAAGAGTATAGTCATCAAAGTTATAGTAGATTAAACGCTCTCTTGGAACTTTGCGAACCCAGTAGGTAAGATTAGGATGGCAACCTATAACCCAAGGGTATTCACCAGAAACTTTTTTCAGTTGCTGACACCATTGCAAAATTAACTGTTGCAAGTAAAATCTGAATAGTATTTCTAGTCGTCCTGCATAGCCAGTAGGCATTACTTGCATTGAACGTTGTAATAGGGATGGCGGAGTCCGGCTTGACCAACTTGGACGGATAGTATAATAAGTTCGCCAATCATAAAACTCAATTGCATGGGTTGGGTGGCGTTGAGCTAAAGCTTCTGCCATACCGTAAGTCCAAGGACTGTTAGCACCTAAAAATAGAAAACTTAGTTTTCCCATATGTACACCATGTTCTATCTACCAACTATCTACCAACTATCTACCAACCGCGTAGATCCCGCAACCAGTAGCCAAGAAAAGGAGATCGCCCGATGAATTCTCTAATGACAGAACGCAGGCGAGGGGGTAAAAGCTGAAAGCGTTGTACAGGAACTTGATAAAGTGTTGGTTGTTGACACTGCTTGCTCCTTTCAATCGGTTGGAGAGTGGAAATATAATCGATGAGGGCTTCGTAACCTTGCCACATTAGTGCTTCGTTAAAGTTGGAACGCGCACGTTCAATTACATTTGCACCAAAAGCTTCATAGTTTCTGCAAGCGTACAGAACTTGCTTGGCTAAAGCTTGAGTATTGCCTAAAGGTGCAAAAAGCGCTGTTTCGTTTGCCGTAGTAATTTCTTTTGTACCAGTCTCAACATCCCAAGCAACTGGCACGCACCCCATACTCATCGCCTCAATAGTAGCCATACCGAACGGTTCAACGCGACTCAGCATCAGCAATACTTTTGCAGATGCTGCGCTAGAGAAAATAACATCACGTGCAACATAACCATAAATATGAATAGCCTCAGAATTAGGTAATTGTTTAATCTGAGTCAGAAATTCCGGTGTTATATTACCAAACCAGTGTAGCTTACCTCTAAACCCTAAGTTAATAAGTTTTTTCCATAACTTCAGGACATCAAAAGCTCCTTTTGTCGGATTATCACCACCAAGAAATATTAAATCATCTTGCCGTGTAATATTTATATCCAATAATTCTGGGAAAAGACAGCCGTTGTAAATAACAGATAGTTTTTGAGGATTTTTTAGACGGTGACGAAATTTACTTGCCACAGTTTCTGATACTGCAACAATCGCCTCTAAATTATCTTCTTCTTCCAAAGCTTTACCCCAGTAGGGAGGAGCAGTATCGTGGGCAACAAAAACACATTTTATATTGGGAGGCAAGTAAGGAATAATAGCTTCTAATTCTCCACAGGCATTAAAAAACAGTATATCTTGGTGATTTTCATTTAACCATTGCAGTAAATTTACTGGTGTTTCTGCTGCCCATCCTGTTAGCTCTAAAGACGATATTTTGAAATTATAGTTATTAGTTATCCTGGTTGGTTTAAGGAGCATAAGCATTGTTGTCTCATACCCTGCTTGGGTAGCTTGACGACAGCAAGATATAGCTACAGGAGTTATTCCACCACTTGAGTCACTAGCAATTAGCCAACAAAGTTTCATTATTTTAATTTTAAATTAAATATTTATTCTTTGGTTATAATTAGATTTTTCAGCTTCCAAATATTGAGTAATTTCAGGTATATGATTAAACCTATTCGCATGAGAATCCAAGTAGCCAAGTTTCGATTCACAATCTTGATAAAATGACATTTTTAAATTTGTAAATCCTACTTCTTGGCAATGAAATTGAAGTGCTTCTCGTGTATATAAGTAACGATGCCCATGACTATAAAAAACTTCATTTATTTCACTACAGGCTGAAACAGATTCAGAAATTTTACTAGCAAAATAGTTTAAGTCAGGTGTTGTTAAACGAATGACTCCACCTGGCTTGAGAATTCTATAACATTCTCTTAACAATTGTAAACCGCATTTTAGATCAACATGTTCAATCGCTTCTTCGCAAAAAATTGCATTGATTGAGCAATCATCAAAAGGTAGTTTTTCTGTTATGTCTACATAGGCATCTGCCCTAGGGTCTATATCTACTGTTAGACACCCTGATAAGCAGTTACTTCCACCTCCTAAATTGAGGATACGTTTATCTACTGATATTTGAGTCTTCCATTTATTAATATAAGGCGACGTTACTGAGAAACCAATTAAATTCCAAAACTCTTGGTTATAACGCCCTATAAAACTAAAAACAGTATGAAATAAGCCATACTTATTGAAATAGTAAGAAAGCTTACTTATTACATGAGATGTATCCATGCTATCTAAACCTGCTAACAGTACAATCTACAGTCATAATAAATATAACTATTTAATATCAACAACTCATGATTTTTTTAATTTTTGCAATACTATTGATTGTCCAATATGCCGCATTGCAATTCTTGTTTCACTTAAGTAATGTCCACAATAATGTATAAAAACACACTGTTTTTCATCATAAATGCGTCCGGTATTATATTCATTTTCAGGTAACATTACTCTAGCACTTTGGCTTACCAAAGCTGCTGTAATAGTTTGTTCAGCATAATGGGAATAACTAGGATAACCTGGTGTTGAAAGCCATTTTTCTGTAATATTTAAATCGATTGTTTGGCGGTTAATTACACAAAAACCAGCACAAAAGTATGGTATAATTTCAACGCCAAAGTACTCTTGAATTTGTTTTTCAGAAAGACTATAAGGATAAGGCTGTGGGTCTTTAGCATAAACATTCACATCTTCATTGTTATCAACTAACTTGCGTAACCGATGTAGCGGTTTAAAAGCCAAGCAATCGGTATCAAGAAGAATAACTTTTTGCGAGTGCGAAAGCAAGAAAGCATCGATAAGCTTGGTGCCAAATACGTTAATTTGTCTAAATCGTTGGCAGTATTTCAAACCAAGTGCTTCTAACTTAGGCACCACTATTTCATCTCTTTGCTGTCTTGTAAATATTTTAGCTTGCGGTAAGTGTTTGTGAATTTTTTGAATTACATCATCTGTAACGCTTGTATCACCATGAATAATTAAACTAATTGGCGCCTGATAATTAGAAATAAAAGATTTAGCTGCATATAATAAGTCTACATAGTGTTTTGCTCCCGTTAACATGTGAACTTCAATGGCATCAGGAGTACCATAAGTAGCTGTAATAACTGGCGCCGTTTGCTCAATATCTATAGAACGTCTCCAGGAATAATAGTAGTGTGGAAACAAATACCAAAACTGCCCGGTTTTAAGTGTTTTTAGTATAGTTCTGATTTTATTCATGCTATCAAATTTTTTTTGTTCTCTATACATGAACTTGGGATTTATATAAAGAGTAGTACACACGTTGATTGTTTAATAGTTCTTGATGAGTTCCCTGCTCAAGTACATGTCCATTTTGAAGAACAACGATTTTATCAGCTTTTTCAATAGTTGAAAGACGATGGGCAATCACAATTACAGTACGATTTTTACTTACTGCTTCGATTGCCTCTTGTACAATTCTTTCAGAGTTTGAGTCTAACGCACTTGTTGCTTCGTCGAGAATTAAAATATCAGGGTTACATAAAATTGCTCTTGCTATTGCTATTCGTTGCCGTTGACCACCTGAAAGTCTTGTACCACGATTACCAACTATCGTATCAAAGCCTTGAGGTAAATCTTGGATAAATTCGTAAGCATATGCTTGTTTTGCTGCTGCAACAATTTCTGAATCTGTAGCATTTGGGCGCCCGTATCCAATGTTATCACGAACTGAAACATCGAACAAAAACGTGTCTTGACTAACCATTGCAATTGCGCTTCTAAAAGAACCAATTTGCAAATCTCTTAAATCAATTCCATCAACGTCAATACTACCCTCTTCAGGATCATAAAATCGCATGATTAAATCAACTAATGTTGATTTTCCACTTCCTGATGAACCAACAATTGCAGTTGTTTTACCTTTTACTATTTCCAGATTAATATTATGTAAAGTCGGTTCTGTATTATGCGTAAAAGTAAATGTTACATTTTGGAAGACTAAGCTGGAATTTAAACCGGGGTAATATTTTTCACCATTAGGTAATTTTAAATAATCGGTATTATATAAAAAACCTTGAACTGCTTCATAGTAACCTCTAAATAAATATATTTGTGAGCGAAAACTATTTAAAACGGTTACTCTTGGTAAAATCCGCATTAAAGTGACTGTAAAAGTCAATAAAATCGGTAAAGTTGAGTTAGTTGATGTTGAAAGTAAGTTTGCTCCAATTAATATTATTACTAGTAGAACTGATATTCCTATCGTTTCCGTCACAGGAGCGCTAGCACAATAATACTTATATCCTGTCAAATCAGCATTATACCGACTTTGC
The DNA here is from genome assembly GCF_003991905.1 of Dulcicalothrix desertica PCC 7102. Classification (GTDB taxonomy): domain Bacteria; phylum Cyanobacteriota; class Cyanobacteriia; order Cyanobacteriales; family Nostocaceae; genus Dulcicalothrix; species Dulcicalothrix desertica. The sequence goes on from NZ_RSCL01000010.1 coordinate 71,506, forward strand.
AGCGATTCGTCCGCGCGCTTTAACTCCCGTGCTTCCGCATGAAATGATTTGACGACTCGAATACCTGTAATTATCTCAGTAACTAGTGTTGAGAAAGCTTCAATTGCAACAGCTGCTTTACGACTATAAACTTGTAGGTCTCGATTTAATGTTCGTAGTGGCAGAAATACTATAGATAAACTAACCAGAGCAAAAATAGTCAAAAGTGGAGAAAGAACCATTAAAAAGCATAGCAAGAAACTAATAATTAATATATTCCGAATAACTTCTAAATATAAAGAAAATAATAGTTCACTGCGTTGTACCTGTTCGTTAATATGACTTAACAACTCTCCTAAGTTTTTTCGAGTATAAAATGGTATTTCTAACTCTAATATATGCTCAACGCACTTTCTACGGAGTAAAGTTCCGCTGCGGAGCATGAAATCATATATACTAATGCTTGATAAGTAAGCAACGGCATTTTTGATAATCGTCAAACATAATAAAGCTATGATAATTACCAACAATTGCCACTTGGGAGCGAAGTAAGTGTGGAAGCTTAATAATGGTTTTAAAAAACTAGATTGAATATTGCTGTAGTCTTGATTTCCACTTAATGCTTGAGTCAGAGGCAATATCAGTGCAGTGCTGAGAACCTCTAATACTGACAAAATACTTGCTAAAATTAACGATACTATTGCCAGATATCTATGAGGTTTGACAAATTGATATAGTGAGATCAATATAGTTTTTTCTTTCATAATTAATAGGTTGGGTTTAACAAAGTGCAACCCAACATCAGCGGTATTTATTTTAAGTGTTTGCAAATTCCCAGCGAAATTTATCAGGGTTAAAGCGTAATTTGACGGCGCCTGGTTTTTGGGTAATGTTGACTAAACGCTCACCTTCGTGTAGAAACCAAGCTCTATCGGTAAGTGGTCTACCAGTCCACAAACCAAGTTTCGACTCTGGGGCAAAGTTAAAAACCCAGTTATCATACATATCAAAGCCAATAGTTGTGTACAAAGTGGGCCAAGCGGCTTTAATATCAGGATTGAATTCTAACTCAATATCTCCTTTTACCTTGTGAGTTACTATAAATTCGGCTAATGCATCTTGACGGTTAATCTCGTAAAGATATACTCCTGTTACTAACCAACTTGTACTTATTCCAAAAACTCCACAAGTCATGATTAATACTAGCATCTTTCGAGTAAATTTAACTCGATTTTCAAAGAATTTACACCATATCCATCCTACTAAAAGTAGTAGCAGTGGAATAAGAGAATATCTTTTACGACTTTCTAGTTGATACCCTCCTGATACAACATAAAGCAAAGAGGCGCCGAAAATCAATAGCAAAATGTAAGGTAGTAAAAATTTACTTACAGGTAATAATTTTGACTTAACAAAATCTCTTTGCTTTAATAATATAGATAAACTCAGAGTTAAGGCAAACAGCAATATACCAAACAGCAGTACGTCGCTTAAACCCCAAGAGTGAAAAATTAAATTACGAGTAACTGGACTTAACCAAGGTTGAAAAATGTAGTAATTTGTGTATTGGCGAAAGTAAATTGAAAAAACTGCCTGAATGGCGAATCCAGGAGGATACATTCTGTTACTTTCAGGGTATGTAAGCTTGTATGAAATTAAAAACGCTAGTCCGCTTAAAAATGGCGCCAGTGCAATATAGGTTCTTCGTAAATTATTAATTATTTTTCTAAGATTAAAACTTTTATCGCCTTCATCAAAGCAGATAATGGCGCCGCTAAACATGAATGCAAAAACTAAAATCTCATATAGTGACTGTGCTACAAATGTCAATATAAAGCTTATAGCAAATATATAAGGCTGTTGTTTCTTGTTATTTGCAAATTTTAATAGTAATAACAAATTTCCCCAAAATATAGTTGTGGCTAACATTGGTGTATAACCCATTACATTGACTATAGTTTGAAATCCCCAAGGAAATACACCGAAAGTCAATGCGAGAACCAGCGCTAACCCTTTTCTTTTGAATAAAATTTCTGTAACTCGAAAAAATAAACATGCTGTAATTATATGTGTAAAAACAGCCAAGTAAGAAGTAAATGCAGGGTGATTTGTAGTTACACCATTTACTGCTTGACTTAAAAGGCGCCACATTCCCTGAAATTGTAACCATTCTACACAAAAACTCCAGAACCCATTATTTAACATATTCCGATAATGGAATTCTTCGGAAAATAAAGGATGACCACCTAGTGCAGGAAACCACGCGGCAAGGACTGCAATACTTAGAACTGCGTAAGTAACGATACTGTTTGGAATTTTAATATTTTTAATCATTTTCTTTCCCTATCAATATCTCAACAATTTTCTGGGCTGCGTCTCCGTTACCGTAAAATGAAGGTGATTCTAATGGGTAAGTAAAATTAGTAATGGTGTCTCTTAGGTTTTCTGGCTGTACTAAATGATTCCAACCTGCATACACTGTTTCTTTCCACTCAGTTTCGTTACGTAAGGTAAAACAAGGACGTTGGAAAATATAAGCTTCTTTTTGCACTCCCCCTGAGTCTGTAATAACTCCGCTACAATTACTTTCTAACATCAACATCTCTAAGTAACTGACTGGAGGAATTGTTATAATTTGTTTGTGGTTTAGATAATTATCTAATCCTTGCTGCTTTATTTGGTTAAGCGCGCGTGGATGAACTGGGAATACTACAGGGAAGTCTAATTTTGTTAGGTTTTCTAAAATTGCACTCAACCGCTCGTTGTTGTCTGTGTTGCTAGGACGATGAATTGTCGCTAGATAAAAACTATCTGGGTTTAAATTATATTTGTCGAGGATATAAGATGTTTCTTTGGCGCGATGATGAAATGTTAATACAGCATCCATCATTACGTCTCCGACACAGTGTACTCCCCGATATATACCTTCTTTCTCAAGACATTCTACTGCTATTTGTGTTGGCGCCAGTAATAATTTTGCTAGGTGGTCTGTAACAACTCGGTTTATTTCTTCTGGCATTTCGCGGTTATAACTACGCAAACCAGCTTCGATATGCATTATAGGAATGTTTAACTTGGATGCTACTAAGGCGCCTGCTAGTGTTGAGTTAGTATCTCCGTATACGCATACCCAGTCTGGTTTGTTTTGTTGTAGCAATGTTTCGATTTGCTCCATCATTCTACCTGTCATAGCTCCGTGGTTGAGGCTATGAATATTTAAATGATGGTTAGGTTGTGGAAGGTTTAAGTCTTTGAAGAATACATCTGACATTTGAGCGTCAAAGTGTTGACCAGTATGGATAATGGTTTCTTCGATGCTGGAGTGTTTGAAGGCATTGCTAACTACAGATGCTTTGACGAATTGAGGTCTGGCGCCTAGTATTGTTGTAATTTTCATCGGCGTATTGCTTTTTTTGCTGAGGTGGGAAGGGGTTTGATGGTTTGGGATGATGCGGTTGGGAGTAGGCGCCTAATTGTTAATTTTTTAATGTAATTTAGGTGACTTAAGATGACTTTGACGACGCGCAGTTTAGAACGACCATATACACGGTTACTTAATTCTGTAGGTAGTTCGACTACTCTATATCCACATAGCATTGCTTCTGCAATGACTTCTACTAACCCTAAAAATCCTGGATATGTAATAGGTATTTCTTCAAGGACTTCGCGTCGATATGCGCGGAACATACTTGTATATGTATATAGTCTTTGTGGTAGTACGATTCGATATAAGTTTGATAGCCCTTTGCTTAAAAATAGGCGCCAACCTGGTACGTTTTTGACTCTTCCGCGTGGATGGTAGGGTGATGCAGTGACGACATCGACATCCGGGTACATTAAGTCTAGAAGGTCTATTAGATATTTTGGATGGTAGGTACAATCGCTATCAATCGTGCAAATAATTTGACCCTTGGCTGATGTTAACCCTGTTTTAATTGCTGCTGAAAGCCCTGCGTTTTTTGGATGATTAATAATTTGTACATGTTCTCCTAAATGCTTTTCTAGCTGTAAATATGTATCATCGGTGCTGCCATCGTTGACACAAATTACTTCTACATTTTTTCGCTCTCGCAGTTTTGATAATACTGGTAGTAATTCTTGCTTTAGGGCTGGTATTCCCTCAGATTCATTATAACAGGGTATAATGATACTAATTAGTTCGTAATCGCTATTATTCATGTGATTGGAATACATAATTTTAGCTTTATTGCTATTTCTTGTGGCGTAAAAAAAAATCTCGACTTCTAACAAAAGTCGAGATTCTAATTTTTTGTTTTTGATAAACTTTTAAGCTATTGCAAACGCTATTTTATCAACTTGAAAATCTCGCACAAATCTAATGGCACCGCTTTTTTCGTCAACGATAAATAGCGAATTAGTTCCTTTTGATGCCGGGTCGGCAAGGGCATATATTTGACCTCCCGGAGAAATTGCTAGGCTCAATATATCGTTTTCTAAATCTTTATTGTCTAGCTGCAATTCGACGACTGTGGTAACTTTCGCTCGACCTGTTATTGCAGCTCTATCGTTTAAATCGATTTTAATCAGTACAACTGAACCCTCGGAACCTATGCTTGTACCGTAAATTACGTTGTCACGACCCAGTACTAAGTTACTGTATCGTCGATTTGGAAATAATGTAGGTAGCGCTAATCTTTCGGCGTTATTTGCCTTACCTCCTTTTAAATCAATACCAATTAATTTAAATGGTGGTAACCCATCGCTAAAACTGGCTATGCCAATTAGATTATTATCTTTTGTTGCTACTAAGCTTTCAAGTGTAGAACTATTGGTTTCAAAGCCAGAAATTCTTGTTGCTCCTAAATTTTCACCAGTTTTAGGGTTAATTTGTGCTACCCGTGTAAAGTTGCCTCGTGGGGTATTGACTACAGATACAACAGCTAAAGTTCCGTCAGTAAGAGGAGTTAAACTTGTTATGCGTTCTCTAGTACGAGTCAATACTGATTTTCCTGGTACTCCTCGACTTGCATCTGTATTGTCAACTTGTGCATTGTCAATTTCTACACTATCAAGCTTTGTATCTGTTTGTAAGTTACTAACTTGCCGGGAAGGAACACTAATTCGAGAAGTTTCTTTTCCTGTTACTGTGTCAGCTACTACAAAAACAGTATCTGGAGTTTTGTTTGGTGCATCAGTTGCAACTTCTTTTTTGGCAACTTGCACTCCATAAAGTTGTGATTCTGACTGAGCATATGCTCGGCGTGGTAAGTTAGCTAACACTGCCGTAGCTGCACCGGATAAAACAAGCTGCCCAAATCGGCGCCGTCTAATTCTGATGTACATTGTCTTTTACGGTTATTTTAGGTTATTTTATTGGCAATAAAGTTTTAAGTTTCCCTGTATAGAGGGTTTAGGGAGACGTAGGCACGATAATTCCCGCATCGGGTGTTTGAGGGAGAGCGCCCATGTCAGCAAAAACGTTAACAGCTATTTGTTTTGCTCGTGGGTCAGTTAAATTTGTGCTATTACCACCGTTATCTAAACCAAACATCCATTGGTTTGAACCAGTAGAAAAGACTTTTGCCCCACTGCTGGCTGTGTAACGTACCGCATTAGAAACGCTATAATTAGTGCCCGGTGGAACATCGGGGTCAGTATTACTTGGGACTACTGTTGATTGTGATAGTATTACTAAACCGCTTGGTGCGGCGCCGTTATTTACATTAGCATCCCATTCAAAACCTACTAAACCTGTTAATTTACTGCCGTTAGTTAGTCCGGTATTAGCGTAATAAAGGTCATCACTCTTTGATACTACATGGTCAAAACCCGAATATGAAGGGCTGTTTATATTTGTTGTTGTATCGTATAAACCGTCACTTCTATCACCTGTATACATAACACCTAACAGCGCATTCTCTGGACGGTTAATTAACCTGAATTTGTTCGTTGCTGGTGAGGTTGGGTCAGCGTTACTCTTGTAACACGTCATGATGCGGTTAGCTTGTCCACCGTTAGTGGAGTTTCCAAAGCGGATGTGCCAGTAAGCTGTGTTTGAACTGAAAAACGCTAAGTTAACTGGTGGGTTCGCATCGCGTGCTTGTTCGACTGCATCGCGTTCTTGCATCGACCAGTATTCATCATGACCTACTGATATAAAGACTTTGTGTTGTCGAATTATTTGCGGGTTCGCTTGAACATCCAGGTTCGTTATATAGTTGACATCATAACTTTGTGACTCTAACCAGCGCACCATGTGACGCTCAAAACGTAACATTGAGTCAAAATACCAGGCGCCTTTACTAGTAGTTTGAATGAACGGACGGTCGAAAGAAACTTTGATGGCTTTTTGTCCATTAAGACTATTCCAAGCATACAAACTATATTGACCTAAACTGTTATAAGCTTGGAAAGTAGTAAAGCTGCTTTGGAATACGATATCAGAATTATTGCTATCGTCACGGACAACAAACCAAATAGCAGACTGTTTACCACTCGCTTGGTCGATAAGTTTGGCTATATAAAGTCCACTTGTCCAATCGGAACCAACTGCAATTGTATAAGAATCTGACCAGTTACACTCAACAAGGTTAGTTCTATTTGGATTATTAGGGTCATCATCTACTGTACACGCGGGTTGAGTATTACCAGTAAGTGAACCACTACTCGATACTAACCTACCGCCTAAACCACCGTAATAACCTAAACGGTACACTTCAACTTGAAAACTTCCAGATTGTTTGAGCGATACTTTAATTGGTAGTGAAGCACCTTTATTTACACTGGTTGCTGCTGCATAACCTGTAATTTCGTCTAACGCATAATTTGTGATTACCCAATTATTTGTGCCTGTTTTGATATTTTCTAAATATATCGCGTTGGCATTTGCAGGCGCCGATTTTGCGCTAAAAGTAGTACTACCAATACCCGCTGCTGTTGCCGTCACAATAACTGCGCTATTGGGTCCACTTGGTATATTTCCTAAAGTCAGTGTCGTACTTGCTTGACCATCACTACCAGTTACTACACTGGCATTCGACACAGTACCAGCACCTTGAGTCACAGTAAACGTGACGGTAGCACCCGACTGTGGATTATTATTTCCATCTTCGACACGAACTACCAAGGGATTTTGTAACGCAGTTCCAACCTTACCACTTTGATTATCACCACTTACTTTATTAATGGTGCTGCCAATCACTAATACTACATCACGGAAATAGTTAGTATTACGGTACGAGTTAGTCGGGAACGCATTGATGTTACCGTACACACCATTATTACCATCAGCGACTGAGCTTATGGCGCCGTTTGTAATAGTACTTGCTAAAACATCGTAAGTGAGTGCGAAGAATGAATTAACGTTAACAGAGACAACGTATGTTGTATTCGGGTCAATATTAACTGGTGTGGAAAGTGCTTGAGTTTGCCATCCCGAAGCTGTTTCGTTCGCGAAAGTTACAGAACCCAACAAAGTACCGTTAGACGACCAAATTTTACCAATATGTGACCCTGTTTCACTTGCTGCCTTCCAAAAACGAATACCAGTAATTTGACCTGCCTTAGTACTGGTAAATTTCATTCCCAGTTCATATGTTGCGTTATCAGAAACGTTGGCATTACTAGGTGTCTGGTTAGTAAACACACTGACTACAGTTACACCAGCAGGATTAGCTGTAGCATTAAAAGTCACAGTCCCAATACTTGGTACTGAAGCATTCACAGTATTACTAATAGGAATTATCGCACCTGAAGCGGCGCCAAGAGTAAGTACAGTGCTAGCTTGTCCACTCGCATTAGTAACAGCACTAACTGGTGATACACTACCACCTCCAGCCGTCACAGTAAAATTGACTGTTACACCAGCTTGTGGATTACCCCCATTTTCGATGTTAACTACCAATGGATTTGTTAGCGCGGCGCCTGCTGTACCCGTTTGATTATCACCACCAGTTTTGGTAATCGTAGGAATAGTAGTAACAACAAACCCAACATCACGGAAGTAATTACTATTGCGGTAAGAATTATTCGGAAAACTACCAGCATTGCCAAACACACCGTTGTTATTATCAGCAACCGAACTCAAATTGCCGTTAGTAACCTCAGTCGCTAAAGCATCTGTTGTCATCGCGAAATGATTATTAGTATTAACACTAACTACATAGGTTGTATTCGCCTGAATATTTAATGGTGTCGTTAATGCTTGCTCTTGCCATCCTGAAGCGGTTTCGTTTGCAAACGTTACCGTCACTAAAGGATTGGCGCCACCAGTTCCCGCCCATACTTTACCGATATGACTACCCGTTTCGCTTGGCGACTTCCAATAACGAATAGCCGTTATTTGACCAGCCGCAGAACTTTGAAACTTCATCCCTAACTCATAAGCAGTCCCGTCAGTAGCATCAGGGTTGCTTGGTGTTTGTGTTGTAAAAATCGTCTGATTAGCCATTGCCTTAATTCAAAAATATATAAAAAATGTAGAGACGCGATATATCGCGTCTCTACACGGTTAAATTTCAAAAATATATTAAAAAACCATCCGTTACATCCGTTAAATCCGTTGCAAATTTTTCCTCCAACCCATAAGCAAAGCACCGACACCTAATATACCTAACACCGATGATGGTTCAGGTATAGAAGTTGCAGGAGAAGTACTTTGAATATCTGGGTCAGCGCGGAAAATTCCGCTTGAACCATCATCAAACTTGGCATAAAACACAAGTTGATTACTGTTATTTAAACTTTGATTAGATATGTAAAGGTCTGTAACGATGGCGCCGAATAAAGAATCACCAGCTGCGATAATTTTATTACTTCTGGGGTCTGCGCCGTTATAAATTCCTAAACCACCACCTCTAAGAACACCTTTGAATGCAACATTACCTTTATCGTTAATAGCTGGGTTTTCAAAAAAATCAAAAAGGTCAGCATTATCGACAATTTTATTAACTAGGCCATTACTGGCAGTGTAAATTCCTTCACCTGCTAAAGCGTCTAATATTCCCTTGAAGACAACTGTACCTGTTTTATTGATAGCTGGATTAAATAAAAAATCGAAATCTCCAGTTGTATCAACTATAGTATTAACGGCGCCGTTGCTATCAACCCTATAAATTCCTCTACCACCTCCATTCTTCAAGCTAGCGGAAAATGCTACAGTACTTTCTTGATTAATACTTGGACGGTCAAAATTACTATATACCCCACTCGTATCAGCAATGGAATTTACCGAGCCATTAAAATTTGTAAAAATCCCAAAAACACCATTGATGTTAGCATTAAAAGCTACAGCATTATTATTATTGATTACAGGGTCGCCTATACCAAAGTAGTTGGCACCTTGCGCTACAGAAGTTACTAATCCATTCTCAGCAATAAAAACACTAGTGCCTCCAGTGTTGGCATTTGCTTTAAATGCCACTGCTCCATTATCATTAATGCCTACAAATTGTCCAAACGAGTTAAATACCGTATTATCTGCAACGGTTGTTAAACCTAATCCATTACCTGTAAATATGGCACTGCTTCCATCTGCCAAGTTAGCTGTAAAAGCAACATTGCCTGTTTGATTTATAGTAGGCAGCTTGAACTCACTATAACCCTGATTGCTATCGGCAATCCGAGTAAAAGTGAAACCAAAAGCTTCGTTTGTTAATGTCACAATCGTAGAAATACTGAAGAAGAGTGCTATTAACCCTTTTTTTATCATAGTTACATTTTGGTGTTTTTAAAACGCTGTTATAATCTTTACATAAGTATGATTATTATTTAAGGTAACTAAATATTTAATTAATGACTATCGTATATATACTTACAAATTTGACAGCAAAGCAAACTTAACTATTGCCTTCTTTCCAATCATGTACGAATTTATCGACATGTCGAACTACCGTGTTGTTGTTCAAAGTATCCTTAATAAATTGTGATGAATTTAACACATAGAAGTCTTTGTGCTGCGTGAATACTTGGGGCACCATTCGAGAATAATTTAATACTTGTAATGGTTGCATTTTCTGTGCCCGATTGATATGAACTGATACAATGTCATCAGCGTCTAAATCTGGAAACATTAAACGTAACCCTTTGAAAAATAAGTCACGCAGTGATTGGTCTGGTTGTTTGAGCAAAGGGTCTTCAGAGTGTATATACTTAGGAAAATAAGTAAAATGTAACCCATTTGTCTCTTTTAGAGAAACCAAGTTACTCATCCCCAACACCCCAGTAAAAGGTATTCGAGAGTCAGCAAGATTTACGATATAAAAAGGTACCAATGGTTTACGAGTTATCAAAACCATACAGATAACCCCTAAATATTCAACATTCCCATCCCCTGATACTTGAGCTAAATCATTAGATACTACTTGTTGTAGTACATTTACAGGCGCCGTAAAAACGACTTTATCAAAAAGCTCTTTACCCCTATTACTCTCCACCCATATTCCCTGCTCAGGGTGAGGTGCAATATATTGAACTTTTGTACTGGCAAGAACATTTCCACCTGATGCACGAATTAATTCGGCTAAACGGTCAAAAACTGTTTTGTAACCACCTTCTACATAACCTAATTGTTCTTTATGTAATGAAGAATCACGCGCAGAAAATAAGCGTTTGATATATGACCATATGAATACAGCAGAAACACGTTGATAGTTTTCTCCAAGCTTGGCGAGTAACAAGGGTTTCCATAGCTTTTCGTAAGCGTTTTTACCAGATATTTTCAACAACCATTTTTCAACGGGTATTTTTTCTAACTTTTGCCAGTTATTTACCCGTGAACCGTAGAGCATGGTAAAAGCTAACCGCAGTTTACCAATAATACTCAGAGGGGGAAATTTAAAAAACTCGATGGTGTTGCTTATCGAGTAAAGCTTTTGGTCGATATAACAACCAGTGAGTGTAGGGCGCCAATGTAGTTTATCTTTTAAGCCAATATCTTTGATAAGATTAACCAAATCGGTATCACACGGTAAGATAACGTGATAAAACTTGTCCCACACAAAGGCGCCGAAATCATGATGAGTTGCAAGTCCACCCAACTGCTCATTAGTTTCTAATACGGTGACTTGATGACCTTGTTGTGATAGACGATAGGCAAGTGATAATCCCATCATCCCACCGCCGATAATACCAATTTTCATACGGGTAAGGGGTAAGGCTTAATATTTGTATAGACCTAAGCTACGTTGCCATGCAATAGTTTGTGTAAGTCCTTCCTCTAAACTCACTTGTGCTTTAACACCTAAAACTTGTTCGCATTTGCTGCTGTCAGGTACTCGTCGCATTACGTCTTCGTACTTTTTACCAGTGAATGACTCATAAGGAATATACTTGAGCTTGAGTTCACCGGGTGTGTTACTGATGCGCTTAATGGTTTTGGCTAAATCTAAAATAGTAACTTCTTGGTTGTTGCCTATATTGAAAATTTCGCCATTCGCATTACTGTTAATGATGGCAGCATAAATTCCTGCAACCGTATCATCAACAAATGTAAAGCTACGGGTTTGCATACCATCACCATGAATAGTGATTTCTCCGTCATTTAATACTTGTTCGATAAACACTGACTGCGGACCACCCCACCAAGATAAGTGATGACGTGGACCATACGAACCGAAAAAGCGCAGCAGAACAACAGGAAAACCATAGCTTTCTTGATATGCAAACGCTAAATGCTCATCAAATAGTTTTGAAACAGCATAACTCCAACGCGCGACTTTCGATGAACCAATTACCGAATTACTTTCTTCGCTAAAAGGTAACTCAGGGTTACGTCCATAAACGTCAGAAGTAGAAGCTAAAACGCATTTACAATTTAACTCTCTAGCAAACTCTAAAACATTGTCTGTACCTTGGTAATTTATTTTTAACGTGTCTATAGCTTTACCGTAACGGGGAATTTTAAAAGCTGCTAGATGAACTATACAGTCAATATCGGCGCCAAGATTTTGATCAAAGGTACTTTTTTCGGTAATATCCTTCTGGAGAAATTGGAATTGTTTATTTGTGAGATGATGCTCAATATTTTCCAATTTACCCATACTTAAGTTATCAATACCGATAACTTCGTGTCCGCAAGCAATGAGTTTATCAAGTAGGTGGGAACCAAGAAACCCCGCTACACCTGTAACCAGAATTCTTTTTGGTAGTGTCATAATAAAAAGTTATGAGTTATGAGTTTAAGTTTGGACAACAAGTATTACACCGACAATAATTACTGCGATACCAAACCACTGACTTAAAACGACTTTCTCTCTTAAAAACCTATTAGATGCCAAAGGTACAAGAGCAAAAGTCATTCCCAAAGCTGGGAAAGCTTGACTAAGCGGAACACTTTTTAGTACTACTAGCCATAAAACTGTAACAACAATATAGCTAATAAACCAAACCCAAAAAAAAGGAGAAAATAATAAACTTTTAATAGTATTATTATTACTACTTACAGGCGCCTGAAATGCATATTTTAATGATAACTGTCCAACAGTACCAAGCACCACAACCATTGCTAAAATTAGCCAAGGAACAAAATTCATGTTTTTGCTCCTCTTTGAATTGGCAGTGCGACCAAAAGTACTCCTAAGAAAATTAGAATAACTCCAAAAATGCGAATTAAAGTAATTTCCTCACCAAATAAGTAATAAGAGCCAAAAAGTATTCCGATGTAATTCAAGCTAGTCAAAGGATAAGCAATACTTAACTTAACAACACGTAACGCTAAAATCCAATTAACTATACCCAAACTATATACAGTCAAAGCAAGAACTAATTGCTGAATAAACGACCAATTCAACCCTACCGTAGAACTACTCATGGTGTGCTTCATTAGCAATTGTCCAACAATCCCAAATCCTATACTAATAAACAAAGTTGTATAAGAAATAGCTTTTTGACGAGAAGACAGCGACTGTACCGTCATGGCTTTATCACCTTAATAAAAAGAACGCGCTCGTTCACGAAAAAGAGTTACTGCAAACAATAAATATCAGCCATCACTTCTTTTACCGACTCTACAACAACTTGTTGCGCTGAACTTTCAAGCTCTGGAAACAAGGGTATAGAAAGAACCTCATGACTTAGCTGCTCACTTACAGGTAGTGAACCTTCAACATAATTTAGATCAGCATGAACTTCTTGAAGATGTAACGGTATTGGGTAATACACCATACTGCCAATACCCTTAGCTTGTAGGCTTTTCTGAATAATGTCACGTTTCCCACCAAGTACCCTAACAGTGAATTGATTCCATACTGAATTTCCCTGATGTAATTTTTGGGGTAAAACAATACCTGTAGTTGTTGAGAGTGCTTCAAGATAAAAGTCTGTAATTGCCTTTCTAGCCGCATTCCATTGGTCAAGATACGGAAGTTTTACTAGCAATACGGCTGCTTGTAATGTATCAAGACGGCTATTTAATCCAAGTTCTTCATGATGGTATTTTACTTTACCCCCATGTCTGCGAAGATACTCAGCACGTGCGGCTATTTCGGCGTTAGATGTAGCAATTGCTCCTCCGTCGCCAAAGCAACCTAAGTTTTTAGTTGGGAAAAAACTGAAACACCCAACATCACCAATTGTACCGACTTTTTTACCTTCCCACGTGGCACCTGTTGCTTGAGCGCAATCTTCAATCACTTTCAGATTATACTTACGCGCAATTTCCATTATTGCCGTCATGTTACATGGGCGCCCGTATAAATGCACGGGTATGATAGCTTTGGTACGTTCGGTGATTTTAGATTCGATGAGTTGAGTGTCTATATTATAAGAATCTAACTCTACGTCTACGAATACAGGGGTTGCCCCAACTATACCTATTGCTTCAGTCGTCGCTATAAATGTAAAGGGTGTTGTAATAACTTCATCCCCTGCACCAATTTTTAATGCTCTTAATGCTAAATGCAGTGCATCAGTACCAGAATTACAAGAAATTACTTGCTCACAATTTAAGTATTGAGCAAACTGTATTTCAAATTCTTTGACTTGTGGACCCATAATATAGCGTCCACTTGCCATAACCGCACAAACATTTTTTTCAATTTCGTCAGCAATACTTTTATACTGAGTCGTTGCCTCAAATGGAGAAATATTTATCACTGTTATATTATCCTTTCTTTATTCTTTTCTTTTTATTTGGTTTTCAGCACAATATTCGTACTCGCGACCGCAAGCTTTACAAGTAGTCGCAGTATCAACCTCAAAGTCATCTAATTTGGCGCCACACTCGCACATCCATCCAACCTGTTTGGCTGGGTTGCCGTAAACTAGTGCGTAATCGCTGACATTTTTAGTAACGGTTGAACCTGCACCAATAAACGCATAACGTCCAATAGTATGACCGCAAACGATTGTCGCATTGGCGCCAATTGTTGCACCTTGTTTAACTAAGGTAACTAGATAATCGTCAATAGTATTGCGTGGAAAAGCAGAACGTGGTGTATTGATATTAGTAAAAACACAACTAGGACCGCAAAATACATTGTCTTCTAAAGTAACTCCTGCATATACTGAGACGTTGTTTTGTATTTTGACGTTGCTGCCAATTTTTACCCCTGCTGCCACAAACACGTTCTGGGCAATTTTACACTTTTCTCCAATTTCAACATTTTGCATAATATGGCTAAAATGCCAAATTTGAGTTCCGGCGCCGATTTTACAAGGTAAATCAACATATGCTGACTCATGCACAAAATAATCGGTGCTTTTTTCTGTGGTTTGTGTATTTCCGTTATGAGTGGACAAGTTGAAGCTCCTTTAAACTTACAGCTTTACCTTGAGATTCTAAAGATGATTGCGCCGATTGTAAAACGGAGCAAACATTAATACCATTTTGAATATCAGTTTTAGGAGTTTGCCTTGTTTCTACACAAGTTAAAAAATGTTTACATTCCTCGGTTAATGGTGATGCGGTATCAATAGGAATAACTGTCTTGGAATGAAGTTTGAGAACTGGTACATTATCTTGTATCTCAGCTTGTTGGTCATAAAATGTTAGCTTGGCATCAGTTGATACATCGTCAAAGACTAATGTTCCTGACTCTCCAACTACTACAAGTCGCTGTTCTTTAAACGGATGTAGCCAACTTGTAAAAATATGCGCTTTGATATTGTGTTCAAATTCTAGATTAATTAAGCAAAAATCTTCAACTTGCGTTATGTTAGCGCTACCAACAGCTTGTACTGATAAAGGTAACTTACCAGTAAATCCTAAAATTGAGCAAATATCATGAGGTGCAAAGCTCAAAAGCACATTTTCTTCTGTGCGAACCTTACCAAAACTCAAACGGTTAGAATAAATATACCGTAGCTTGCCAATTTTTCCGGCTGCTACTAAGTTACGTAGTTTTATCAAAGCTGGGTGATATTCTAGTAAATGTCCTACCATCACAATCTGATTGCTTTTACGTGCAGCAGTTTCAATTAAGAGCGCATCTTCTAACGTCAAAGCTAAAGGTTTTTCAACAAATACGTCTTTACCCGCATTCAAGGCTTGAATAACCAAACTAGCATGACTTGGCGCCGGAGTTGCAATGACTACAGCTTTGACATCAGACATTGCCAAAACAGTATCAAAATCAGAAACACCTTCGACATCAAATTTGGCGCCTAAATCTGTTAATATTTGTTGACTGGCATCACATATAACCCGTAATACTCCTAATTGAGCAAAATCTCGTACTAAGTTTTTGCCCCAGTAACCGCAGCCAACAACGGCAACATATTTATTAATTGGTGGTGACATACTTGTTTGCATCCTTTATTCTTACGTGAATGGGTATTGATGCTGTCTAATAGTTACGCTGCTATTATTTTTTCTATATCTTGGTTTTTTTGTCCTAAAACATTGCGAGTATCAATAATTAAAGCTGCATGTTCGACAACAAGGTCATAATCTACCTGGTCATGATTAGTTGCAATAATAACAGCGTCGAATTTATGTAAGTTTTCTTTTGTTAAAGCTATTGATTTTAGATTTATTTCTGGATAATGACGATGATTACCACAGGTCAACGCATAAGGGTCATGATATTCAATATGCACCCCTTTCTGCTGTAAAAGCTGAATAATTTTGAGTGACGGACTTTCTCGCTGGTCATCTATATTTTTCTTATAAGCTACCCCAAGTATTAAGATTTTGGAATTCTTTAAAGGTTTACCAACATTATTTAGTGCCTCTCCTACCTTATCTACCACATAGTTAGGCATTAAGCTATTAACTTCACCTGCCAACTCAACAAACTTTAAAGACACATCATATTCCCTTGCTTTCCAGGTTAAATAAAATGGGTCTATGGGGATGCAGTGTCCACCCCATCCTGGTCCTGGATAAAAAGCATGAAACCCGAAAGGTTTAGTTTTCGCTGCTTCGATGACCTCCCAAATGTCTATATCCATTTTTTGGAATAGAATCTTTAACTCATTTACCAAGGCAATATTTACCGCACGATAAATATTTTCGAGAATTTTAGTTGCTTCTGCTGTTTGAGTTGATGAAACTGGAACTGTTTGAATAACAATATGGTTATAAAGAGTTTGAGCTAAATTTAGACACAGCGGAGTTATTCCACCAACCACTTTAGGAACATTCGCAAAGGAATAATTCTCATTTGCAGGGTCTTCACGTTCTGGAGAGTAGGCAAGTGCAAAATCTTCTCCTACTATCAACCCGCTTCGAGAAAGTATTGGTAGCATAACTTCTTTGGTAGTACCTGGGTAAGTAGTGCTTTCCAATATAACGAGCTGACCTATTTTCAAATTACGTGCGATAGCATAGGAAGTATCAACAACATAAGCCAAGTCAGGTTCACGATGAGCATTTAAAGGAGTTGGAACACAAATTATTATTGCGTCAACTTCCCCTAAACGACTTATATCAGTTGTGGCATCAATCAGTTCGTTTAATAAATGCTCTGATGGAATATGTTTAATATAAGACTGTCCAGCTAGGATTTTATCTACTTTGCTCTGGTCAATATCAAATCCTAGTACTGCAAAACCTTTTTTCGCAAATGCGGCAAGAATTGGTAGCCCAACATACCCTAGTCCAATAATTCCAATTTTTGCCTGCTTGTTGTCGATTTTATCTTCAAGTTGTTTAAGAAACATATTAATTACTTTACCTGATTTTATAATTTTATTACTCCATCAGTATACAGACGCAATTTAATGATTCTGTGGACAAATAAGGGTTGATACCTCCTATTTAACGCAAATTGGTTGGTAAAGACTGAATTCATTCGGTCTCCACATAGCCTGGAATTACGTAAAATCTTTTTATGAGGGGTAATGCCCCTGAATGAGCAACAGCATCATTTAATTTTGTCTCTACACTAATTGATGCAATTGATGCGGGGTATTAGCTAACCAACACAGTGAAAATCCTTGATGCAATTACTACCAACTAACTTTGCTTGTCTGCGTGTGAACTCTCCTACACTTGGGTTGCCATTTGGGTCAATTACCCCTGATACTTGCTGCCATAATTCATCTGGCGCCAAAGAAACTGTGTATCCATGTTCGTGTTTACGGACGTGATACCATTTGGTTTCTTGGCACTCCTCACACCAAAAAGCTTCTAACCATTCTCCTGGTATTAAAACAGCGGTTTGAGAGGCTACTATTATTAGTGCGTTTTTCCGACTCATTCCTCTTTGCTGTAATTGACCTGCTTTATCAGCAAAAAGTAGATGTTTCGGACTTCTACTTTCTAGATAACAACCATGAATTGGACAGTATATTGCTCTTTTTTTTGAGCGTTTCCGATTTTTGTCACACCTTTTCTGCATAATTCGACCTCCAATGTCAATACAAGATACTTGCATGAAGGTTACGTTTGGAGGGACTGAGATCATAAGACCATCGAAGCCCATACTCCTAATTGATAACTTACTCTTTAAATTTATTTAGTTGTACTTAATTTATTCAGTTTGCTCAGTTTATTTAACCGATTCGGGTGGTTTTGATATTGGGTAATGTACTAGCCTGATAAATCTTATGGGTAACACTTAAACTTCTTATTTTCAGTATATAACAATCTTGGATAATTGTTGCATTACATTTTATTATCTTAACTTTTTAAATTAATATTAACAAAATGTTACTGAAATTTGCGCCTACTCAGATTGTGTTTGAGTCATACTGACGATTTCAGAGGAGATCACCGCTTGCTTCAATACCTCTAAATATTGTTTAGCAATTATTTTGGGTGTAAAGTTCGCGCGCAAATATTGACGGCCAGCTTTACCCATACGTTCAGCTAATAAACTATCTTGACTCAGCAAACGAATAAATTGAGTCAAACCGTTACTATCTCCATTATCAAACGAACTACCACAGTTAGCTTCGGTGATGATTTGCCTCAAATAACAAAACTGCGAACAAATTGCTGCAATTGGTCTTTCAGAAGCTAAAGCCGAATAAAGCTTACTAGGAGTAACCAAATTCTCTGTTCGCTCATCTACACTCACAAGCGATAAATCACAAGCTGTTAACGAGTAAGGTAAAACCTTCTTGTCTTGATACGGTAAGAACAATAAATTGTTCAAACCAAGACGATTCACTTCAGTAACCAACTCAGTCAACTTGGCGCCTCCACCAATAATTAGGAATTGAATTGGGTCATTTTGTAATTGCTTGGCAGCTTCAAGAATCGTGTTCATATCATGACAACGACCCAAATTACCAGAGTAAAGCACTGTAAACTTTTTGACCAAATCGTATTTCCAAGCAAACCAATTTTCATGCTTGGCAATTGGTAATATCCAGTTTGGATCTGCCCAACTGTGAATTACCGAAACCTTATCAGCAACAGCAGGACAGCTTATTACCACCTGTCGCTTCATTGCTGGACTCAAAACGACTATTCCCATAGCTCTTTTCCAAACTCTTTGGTTCACAGACTCCCAAAATCTTGCCAACCAATGACGTTTAGAAACTACACCTAGTGCTACAGCAATATCTGGATACAAATCATAGAGTATGCAAACATAAGGCGTTTTGAACACAATATTTGCGAAATAGCCCAAGAGCGGCAGAAATGGTGGTGCGGTAGATATCAGCAGCACATTATTCCAGTGTCTAGCTCGAAATAGATGCCACGCAGCACGCAAAGTGTACAGAACACCATTAATCGCTTTGCCGCGAATTCTTCCTGGAGCAAGTTGAGCAGTGCGTGAACGCTGAATTCTAACTCGACCTTTATACTCAACCTGTGGAGCATTTTTCACCTGATATGCATAGCCAGGTTGACTCGTAAAAACATCAATCTCAATTCCCAGTAAGCCCAAATTCATTACCAGCTCTTCTAACAACTGACCAGTTGCCGCATAATCTGGAGGAAAAAATTGGGTAATTACAGACAGCTTTATGGACTGCTGAGTTTCTATAGACTTTTGTCTATTATCTTGTCTTGAGTCTGGTTGCTGGGAAAAAACAGAATGAAATAATTCGAGATTAATCCATTTGTTAAATCTCATCGTTTAAATCCTAAATATCCTTTAACTGATACTACTGAATTAATCAAGCTTTAATAGTGAACACCGGGAAGTTGCCCAAAACTTTGAGTTATGACAAGTCAATTTAGGCAAATTACTAAGCAATTGTGAAGTAATTGGCTCATGTAAAACTTCTTTTAACTCATTAAGAAGCTATTGTAAACCAAAGTATCTAAAATCTTGTTATTTTTAATAAATTTTCCACACAGAATCATTATCTACATTACCATGTTTAACATTTTCTAATTGTCTTCATAGAAAGTTTATATAAACCTAATTATTATTTCACCGAATTTTAACATTTCTTTTTAAGTGATGTATCAAAAAAAAAGGTCATTGCAATATTTGATGCAAGTATTTGCACTTGTATACAAAAAACGTATTCCCAAAGTCATAGTATTCAAGCATATGTGCAATTGCATCAATATTAGATACCAAGTTTATTTGTAAAAAAAAATAATTATTTGTATCTTATGTTACTCGTAGTTAGTTTCTGCCTTGTGATCGTGAATATTGACTATGTAAAATACTTACTTGGTAAACGCGCTTAACTGCTTGATTTCAACATAAATTCAATTTGAAATATAAATTTAAAATAATAAAAATCATTTTCAACGCGAGAATCTTGGCAACGGATGCAACGGATGAATTATAAAATCAGCTATCCGTTACATCCGTTTATAATCCGTTGCCTATATTCCTACAGCTTTATCAAATCGCAGCATTTCCAAACTGCGCTCTCCATATACTCCTTCGATTTGTTCACGACAACAGTCAATAGCAAAATCGTTTAAATCTTCTTGCTCAATACCATACATATCCTCAAATACGTCTGGTTGCACCCGACAAAACCTTGGACGGTTGGCATAAACCTTACATTCGCGTGTTGAGTGGTCTAAATTAATGCACCAACCACCTTCACCAACCATACTCATGTACTCGTGTAACTCAGAAGGGGTCAAATATTCATGAATATCAGGACGGTCTGCTGGGTCTAGATTACAACAGGCGCCACAATTCTTTACACATTGCCAAGTAGCCATAGTTTGTCTGGGTAGAGGGTCAGAGGGATAATTGTATCTTTATTTATAGTTTTGTTAAGAAAATTAAAATTAACCGACCGAAGCCAGATATTATATAATCCTAGTCCTTAAGTGCGCTATTTAACTTTTTAATACAAGTTCGGAGGAAAAAATGTTTGAGGCGTTGGGAAACATCAATTGGGAAGTTATTTTCCAGCTTACATCAGTAGCCCTAATCATGCTGTCTGGTCCAATAGTAATTTTTGTATTAGCATTCCGTAACGGCGACCTGTAACAAGTTAGGAGTTAGGAGTTAGGAGTTAGGAGTAAAAATACTCATATACTCCAAATGAAATAACGATATTTAAAAATCATCATTATCTAAAGCTTGAAGTGCCGCACGAATAATGGTGTCGTAAGGAGGTTGAGATATATCAACCTCTTTTGCATCTTGACGGGAGCTTCCGAGTAAACCAGTAGTACTGTTCGGTGTTGCAGCCAAGATTTTCCCTTCAGAGTTTTGTATTCTCAGTTCCAAGGCGCCATTATTTTTGTCATTATTATAGATACAGCAAGTGTAACTGCGACCAAGATGTTCAAACTGGGTACGCGGTTTCGTTGAGACGGACTTAAACTGATTGAATAATATTACCTGTGATTGCGGTGTTGGAATCGGCAATCTGGCGCCAATAATTTCGAGTTCGATGTTGGTTTCACCATTGAAGGTATTTTCGCGAAGTTTATAAGCTATATCTATATTTGCTGGTAGAGGACAATACTCACGCCATCGCCATGCTATCGCTTTTATTGTATGGCGCCGATTGTCTACCATTTGCTCTATGGTCATTTTTATATGAGCTTTACCTACGGTTCCTTGCTCGATAATGCGGACATTCGGTGTCCAAAAAACTGGCTCAGGATTTTCGATACCACAAGGTTCTAATACATTAAGCTGTCGATAAAGTTTTTGATTGAGTTGATTAAGATTAGCGAGTGTATCAATTTTGAGTAAAGGTTTCAGATGTTGTAACTCTAAGCACTTATTTGCAAACTCACTTAAACGTGAATGTACTAACTCTAAATTTTCCGCAGGTATCGAAAAACCACCAGCAGCTTTATGACCGCCGTATTTACCGAGCAAGTTATGACAATATTCCAACGCTTCAAATATATTAAATTCAGGAATACCACGTGCGGAACCGCGAATATGTCCTTCGTCCTCATATGTGCCTATAAATACTGGGACTCCATAGCGTTCAACTAAACGTGAAGCAACAATACCAATTACACCGTGGTGCCAACCAGGACAGACTACTAATAATACTCGGTCATCGTGGAGAGACGCGACATGTCTCGTCTCTACATATTCAATTGCTTCTTCTTCAATTTGTTTACACATGTCCTGACGCTGACGATTTATACTTTCGCACTGCATCGCACGTTCGAGTGCCATCCCCATATCATCAGTTGTGAGCAATTCGATCACAATTTGGGGATCGGCAATTCTACCAATAGCATTAATGCGAGGACCAAGGCGAAAACCAATATCTTCAGGTTTTAACGATTTGGGATTTTTGATTGTGGATTTTTGATTACCAAAGTCAGGCGTTAAGATATTTGTATTATCTTTAGAAGGCGCCTGAACTCCTGACATTTGAATTAATGCTTGAATTCCTGCTAAATTTGATTTGGGTAATACCTTTAACCCGCTTTGTACCCAGCGACGATTAACACCTGTTAACGGCGCCAAATCAGCAATAGTACCTAAAGTAAAAAGTTCTAACATTTGTGTAGTAATGTCAGAATTTGCCTGTCCAAGTTGTTCAGCAAGCGATACAGCTAAGATATAAGCGACACCAACACCTGCAACACCACGGTAAGGAGAATCTTCGCGAATAAGTTTAGGATTTAATATTGCATTTGCAGGTGGTAACTTTTGAGGAATATCATGGTGGTCAGTAATAATTACCTTTAAACCAAGTTCTCTCGCTCTGGCAATTGGTTCAAAAGCAGAAATACCATTATCAACAGTCAGAATTAACTCTACTCCCTCACTATGGAATTCTTCAATAATCCGTTTATTTACACCGTACCCCTCATGCATTCGACTTGGAATTGCATAATCAACTTGGGCGCCTAAATATCGTAAACTACGTAACAACAACGCAGTACTAGTCATTCCATCGGCATCATAGTCACCACAAATGGCAATTTTAGCTTGCGATGCGATGGCATTTTCCAACAACTCCAAACTTACAGCCAAGTCAGGAAAATCTTCTAGCGGTGAAGGTAAATTTAATAATTCGGGTTCTAAAAATATTTCGGCATCATAAAGCGTATCAATTCCACGATTTATCAAAAGCTGACTTATAATCGGCGATATATTAAACCTATCCGCGAGCATTTGCGCTAATTCCGGTCTTTCTGGTTGAATTTGCCATCTTTGGTCAGGCAAACGCCGAGTATTTACAATTGATGTGGAAAAAGATGTGTTGAGCATTAAAATTAAAAATACAATTAAGATTTTTCATCTAAATATTAAGACGGGCAAGATGCCCATCCCACAAAATAGATAACTTATTGTTACAAAACGTTAATCATACCATCATCACGGACATAAACCGAACGGTCGCCAGGTTGGCGCCAATTAGGTCGCAACTCCACACGTAAAGTAGACGCATTTAGCTTACTTAATGATGCACTCAATGAGCGTCCAGTATCATCCCAAAACAGTAAAGAGATATTTGGCTCGGTCAAACGTACTTGCTCGAATTTTATAGTTTGCCCAGGCTGTATAGCAATTGACTCAGAAAATTCACTCTTCTGTAATGCTAACACACGTGGTGTTCTATTTACTACTTCAACTCTCACTAACTGCCCAGGTACAAACTGAAGCGGGCGCCGACCACACTTAGAAGCACAAGTTTGTGCAACTGCTAGATTAGGGTAATTATTTATACCTAATAGTAATGTTGTTGCAATAATAGTGCTAGATACAATCTTCGAGATTTTTAACATGTTTGGTAATTCCTACTTCAATAAACAACACAGACGAACTGATCCCCCCTAACCCCCCTTAATAAGGGGGGAAACCAGAAAGGGGTCTTTACCCCCCCTTAGTAAGGGGGGTGGGGGGGGATCAATATAGCGTTTGTCTTATTTATTGTTCCCGTTTAGTAGGAAAGAGTTACAAAGCTTTTGTTAGAGCAACTTTAATTGTGTGTTTTTGTCTACCATAGAAAGTTGATTTTGACTAGAGTCATTACTATTTTCGCTGACCAACCAATCTTCTTCATTTTCAAAGAGTAGATTTTGGGCTGCCTCTAGCATTTTTCCAGAGATATCCTTTAAATCTTCACGATTATTTAAGTAAGTTTTGAGTGCTTCGATAGGGTCGATGCTGTGAGTTGCGTTTAACTCAGGAACACGTGGACGTGCAAGTTGACTAATCAATTCAGGGTGAATGCTATAAGTGTGGGCAGAACTTAAAGCTTCATGTAATGCAGAAGTTTCGATTAAATCTAATTGCTCGGAACGGAGTTTATAGATTAACCTGACTACCGCATCCGTATTATCGTGTTTGGCAATAGCTTTAAATATTGCTGCTTGAGGATTTTCAGCTTTTGAAACATCAAGCTCGATAGTCCGAAAGACTCTTACGGGTAAAGGACAAAATTCCCATTCGGCATTTCCTGGTTCCAAGTCAATCATTACATAGCCTTTATCTTCCTTCTCTTCACTAAAATCAACTCGTTCGATACTACCAGGGTAAATAACGGGTGGATTATTGTTTTTATTTAAATTTTGGTGACGATGAACATGTCCTAATGCCACATAATCAAAGCAATCGCGCGTTAATAACGACAAAGGCAGCGTAAAACCTTTACCAACAGCCAAATAACGTTCGGCGCCTAGCGTTGCATTATCTGCCATTAAGTGTGCTAAAAGTACCGTGGGCATATCAGGGTCTAAACGACGAATTTCACCTTCAATAACCACACGCAAACGGTCGGTCAATAATTGGTTAACTTCCGAAAGTGACATTCCCTCAGTATCTTGACGTGTCATTAACGTTGAACGAGTTAACCAGGGGAGTGTAATTATTTGTACTGGACCACTGCGAGTTTGAATTACATGTGTAGCTATTGAATCACCAACTATAAAACCAGGCACACCCAACGTGCGGTAAATACATAAGCTGGCGCCTCCTATTCCCTGCGAATGTTGGTCATGGTTGCCCACTAATAATACAGTAGGAATATTGGCATCGACTAGGCGCCGGAACTGTGAAGCAAATGCTTCTTGTACATAAGGAGGAGGAGTAGCATCTGGAAAAGCATCACCACCAAATATTACCAAATCAACAGGCTCATTAATCGCGCGGTCAATACACATCGAAAGCGTGCGAACAAAATCTTCCAAGCGTGTATTCAAACCAGTTTCCGCGTTAATGCGTCCGTGGGAAAACCCACTTCCCATATGAATATCGGAGAGGTGGAGGATTTTTATCATATATTTATCTCAAGTTTTGCCAAATAATTGTCTTACTTACTTTTCACCCTAATCATTTTACCGTTTACTATAGAGGAGAAGCTGATAGCGTACCATATTTTGTACCATTAAGTATCTGTATATCCAGTAATTGTCTTCAATTTGTAACAAATGGCGATCTCAATAAGAAATTTCACTTAAAATAAGAGTATTAAAACACAAGGTCACTCCTTGTAGCACTACCAGTTGAAAGCGAATGAGTATCTCGGTAACTGAGGAAATTCAACAAAAAATCCAGATTTGGAAAAAAAGGCTCGTTGGCGACTCCAACAGTAACCCTCTAGTTGATTTTCGCAAAAATAAAAAACCAGTAGTTAACATTCTTACAGACTCTTCATCTTTGTATAGTAGCTTTGCAGGAGATGATACTGTCTCATTACCTTTTAGTCAGTTGGAAACCGAGCAGACCGATACTGACCTAAACAAAATTTTAGACGAGCTTCGTAAAGGTGCTAAATCAAGCCTAGCGGAAAAGGGTTTTAACAGTTTGTTTTTAGTCCTCGGTACTTTGACATGGTTTGACCCCCAAAAACCCAACGACAAGTATGTTTCCCCAATTTTGCTCGTTCCAGTGAAATTGGAAAAAAAAGGTAGAAAGTTACCAGAGTATACACTTTACTCTACAGATGAAGATACTTCTGTCAACTTTCTTTTGATTAACAAGTTAAGTGATGACTTTAATATTACCTTGCCTGATAGCGATAACGCCCAAAAACTGGGTTATGAAGCATTTTTAGATGGAGTTCGCCATGCTATTGCGATACAACCTGACTGGCAGCTAGAAGAAACAACGCACCTGACATTGTTTCAAGATGCGAAAGCAGCAATGATTCAGGACTTGAAGCAAAATCAAGATAAAATCGCTGGGCATCCCATACTTCAAAGGCTAGCTTCAAAAAGGGTACTTGGTGATGTAAACAAACCTACTGTTCCTCAAGAGCAGGAACTTGATAATATTTACCCTTCATTAGTTTATCAAATACGTGATGCCGACTCTAGCCAGCAAGTAGTTATAGAAGCAGCTAAAAAAGACATTAGCTGTGTAGTACAGGGACCCCCAGGAACAGGAAAAAGCCAGACAATCGTCAATATTATTGCTGAGTTAATTGGTACAAAGAAGAAAGTCCTTGTGGTTGCTGAAAAGCAAACTGCTCTAGATGTTGTCTTTCAAAGACTAAAAGAAAATAATTTAGAAGATACGTGTCTAAATTTACACCATCAAGGAACTACAAAGGCGAAAGACTTTTTCAATGAACTAGATCAAACAATCACTAAGCTTTCACAAAGAACTGCACCACAACAGCAAAATTGGGACACATCCTTTAAATCTTTAGATGATTGTCGTAAATTCCTTAATAACCACGCAGTAAAGTTACATAATCTTGAACAACCTTTAAATAAATCAGCTTTTGACCTCTACGGTGAGATTCTTCGATTACAGCAAGAAGACATTCCTGTACTAAAGTTTAATTGTTTAGACCTCCACGATTGGTCGGAAACTAAGTTACTGAAAATTAAAAACTTACTCGAAGAACTTGGTAAATTTGAGAATATATTCAGAGGTAAACTAAGTACAATATGGTCAAGTAGCCCGCTACAGTATCAACCTTGGTCATCTAGGATATATACAGACTTGCGTGGTAGTCTAGATAATTTTAGCGATGCAATACAGCGCGCACAAGATACGATAGCGTCATTTAAAAAACTGTTAAAAATAACAGAGCCAATCCAATCATTATCTGATTTAGACAAGCTACAGCCTGCAATTGTTCATATTGTTGAGGCTCCGCCGGGAATAGAAAATTGGCTACTTGCAACAGATATTGCTGTATTTCAAAAGTTGTATTCTGAGTTAAAAACCAATATTACCAATTTTCAAAATATTAATCGAGAACTAAATGCTAAGTACGTTCAGGAATTTTTTAGTTTCGATTTGTTAAACATTAAGGAAATCTTCTCAAAAAGGTTTACTGGATTTTCGCGTTTCTTTAACTTCCTAGGCTATTTGCGATGGCTTGGTGCGAAAAGGCGTGAACGTCAACGTCTCCTTGGTTTACGACAAGACCAGCGTCAAGTCTCCGAGCCGGAACTAATTATAGATATTGACAAAGCAATTGAACGCCAAAATATTTTAGATATATTGCGCGATCCGAAATCTCAAGCACGCAAGGCTTTTGGTTCTTCATTTGATGGAGAAATGACAGAGTTAGAAACTATAGAGCGAGGCCTCCAATGGTTGGAAACGCTTATTAGCTGGCGCCAACTGGATAAAAAGAGTGTAATAGCGACTCTTAGCTCAAGCGAGCGTCTGCGTGAATTAAGAACTGTATTAGAGAATTTGGAAGTATCATTGAATAAGATTAAAGAAGGCTTTAGATTTTTAAGAGAACATTTTCCTCATGAACGAAAAACAGCGAACGGTGTTTTAGAAAAAATGCTACTAAGCGAAGTAGAAATTTTCCGAAAGCAAGCCGATAATGAACTTGATCTACTCCAAAGCTGGTTGGACTATCAAGAAATTATGCGCCAGTTAAATGAACCTGGAATAAAAGAGTTTCTATCTAAGCTCCGCGATTCTAACATTGCACCAAATTATTGGTTTGCTGTGTTAGAAAAAGGTGTCTATGAAAATTGGCTGCAATATATACATAATGATAACTATGAGTTACGTAACTTTAGCCAAGATTTGCATGAACGCAAAATAAATGAATTTTCTGATAAGGATAAGCAACAGTATGAAATTGCAATACAACGTTTAAGACAACTACATACAGAATCTTGGCAAGAGTGGTCAACACAATCAGAAGCTGAAGAACAATTAGCATCACTTAAAAAGGAGACTAGAAAGCAAAAAGGGCAACAGAAAATTCGTCAGTTTATTAAAAATGCACCTCAACTTGTGACTACACTCAAACCCTGTTGGCTCATGAGTCCCTTAGCCGTTAGCCAATATATAGATGCTGATGCGCTAGAGTTTGATGTCGTAATTTTTGATGAAGCTTCCCAAGTTTGTACTGAAGATGCTGTATGTTCCATCATGCGAGCTAAACAAGTGATTGTCGTGGGAGATGACCAACAGTTACCTCCAACTTCTTTTTTCAAAAGCACAGCCTCTAGCGACGACGATGAAGAGGAAGAAATTTATGAAAGTTTGCTTGATGAGTGTTCTGCTTTATCTATTATAAAGAACTTTACTTTGAGGTGGCACTATCGTAGTAAAGATGAAAGCTTAATTGCTTTCTCAAACCAAAAATTTTATCAATCAAAATTAATTGCTTTCCCAAATCCTGTTAAAGATGTTAGTCGAGGTGTACATTTTCATTTTGTCGAAGATGGGATATATGATCGTGGAGGGCGTAAAGACAATATCCGCGAAGCTGAAGAGGTCGCAAAGCTCACATTGCAGCATTTCCGAGATTATCCTCAGCAATCTTTAGGTATTATTACTTCAAATAAGGAGCAGGCAAAAGCGATTAGCGAACAAATCAATTTAATAAGTGAGAACCATACACAAATTGAAGAATTTTGTCAAGATAATTCAAGCAAGTTTTTTATTAAAACAATTGAAGAAGTTCAAGGAGATGAGCGAGATGTCATTTTCTACAGTTTTGGCTTTGGTTTTGATAATAAAAATCCAACTCAATTGAATCACAATTTTGGTCCCCTTAGTAAAAATCAACAGAATGTAGGAAAACGAAGGTTAAACGTTGCGATAACTCGTGCTAAATGTAAGTTCGTTTTAGTTGCCTCAATAAAAGCAGAGAATTTTGACTCCGAACGAAGTCAACAAGCTCCATTACTTAAGGAATATTTTGCATATGCTCGAAGTCGTGGTCAACAACTAGATGAAAAAGTAGATGAAAACACCTATGGTATAAGTTTACCTTTTGAACAAGATATCTATCGGGTTCTGACACAAAAAGGGTATGTAGTTAAAAAACGGGTGGGTCGTTCAGCTTACCCAATTGATTTGGTTGTAATAGATAATCGCAAGCCAGAAACAGAAGAATGTCTTTTAGGTATTATTTGTGATGGAACAACTTACCGTAAATACCCTACAGCACGCGACCGAGATCGTCTTCGTGAAGAAGTTCTAGAAAAGTTAGGCTGGCACATTTACAGAATTTGGTCTTGTGAGTGGTATCGTGACAGAGACAGCCAAATAAATGAACTGATTGGACATATAGAATATCTCCGTAATCAGAAATAAGCATGATTAAGAGTGTAGTATTACAAATTGAGATTTAAAAAGCATTAAATTTGGTCTATGGAACTTCTCGCACAACTTGAAGAACTTTTCACTAAAATTCAAAAGCTGCAATCAATTATGATTGCAGTTGCAACTGATGCGTACCGTAACCCAATTAGAGAGAAAGAGAAAATTTACACGCAATTATACGAAGATGTTGTAGATTTAATCGAATTACTTGAATATGAAGAGGTTTTTATTGAGAATTCTAATCAATTTAAATCTCTTTATGATTGGAAAGCTTGCTGGTCATCTTTAAGTGGATACGCTTCAAAAGCCAGCTTTGTTCATGATTTATATAAGAACTTTTTTAATCAAACAGATTTTGTTCTGTGCCAATATTATGTAAAAAATAAGTCTCAGCAAGATTTACTCGATGACTGGCAAGTATCAAAATTTGAAGACTTTATAGCCAAAATTGAAAAATTAAAGGGCATAATGATTTCTGTTGCTAATCAAGGGCAACCCATTGATTTAATTAGGAGTGAGGAAGAAAACTATATAACGCTTTATAGAAAAATTACATTGGAAATAAATCTAATGCAAGAAATTGGTATAAAAATCTCACATCCAAACAGCTTTAGATCACTTTGCCAATGGTATAATTATTGGTCGTCTGAATTAGAAAAATCATATGCTGTACGAGAAAAGTACATTAATAATCTCTACGAAGCTATTCTCAAACCAATTAATAGAGCTTTGAAACAATATCCAAGCAAGTTGACTAATACAAAAGAATTTATTGAGCATTTGCAGTCAAAGTTAAATTCAGAAAATTCTACTTTGCCTTCAACTAAATCTCCCATTATAACTTCAACTTTGAGCAATAGTGTAGAAACAGCTAATTATAAAGTAGATAATAATATTCAGCAAATAATAACTGAACCTGTTTATAATTCATCATTGCTTCCTCTACCTCCAGGATATGACAATTCTATTTTTACATACACAAATTTTAGCGTCAGTTGGTCAGACAATCATATTATGAATCCAGAAGTGTTTTTAGAGCAAGAAGATATTGTAAGTTTAGTGGATAGTTTAGAAAAGCTATTTACTGTTAAAATTGATAATTCTAATAATCGGAGAAGTATTTTTAGCACATCTGGTGTTGATAATTCATTCATCAGAAGTATGATTTTTAATCAGGCTCCTGTAGAATTTACTAATATAATAGTTGCAAAATTTAAGGATTATAAATATACAACACAACGATTCAATTATCATCCTATGATAAATTTATTGCAGTATTTACTTCAGCGAAAAGAAAGTTATGAGTTGGAAGACCAAGATATAGATTTATTCAAAAAATTAACTGAACGAGGTCAAGAAAATTTTAAAGCTTTAGAGGCTCGTAGTAGTGTTTGTAGGATTGAATCGCCCAAGGGAACAGGTATTGGCACAGGGGTATTGGTGGGTGGTGACTTATTACTTACCTGCAATCATATTTTTAGTAAAACTCAGGCTAAACAAGCTTGGGTTCGTTTGAACTATAGTACTGGGAATTATCTCTCGGATAAAGACTTATTTGAAGTAGATATGAATTTTGTCAGTAATCATAATCGTCCTGATTACGCTCTAATCAAAATAAAAGGCTATTCTCAACAAAAAACAACTATTCTTAGTGATGAAATACTAGATAGCGGTCAGGAAATTCGTATTATCCATCATCCGCAAGGAAAACCAGCATTAGTTTCTGACTTAGGGCTAATAATGCAAGTAGGAGAAGATTATATTGACCATAATTTAAAAACAGATAATGCTTCTTCTGGCGCCCCTATTTTTAATCGCGGATGGGAAGTAGTTGCTATTCATCAGGGCAACGTAGGTATTGGCCGCAATTGTGAACCAGGTACAACAGGAGGAATTCCCATCCGTATAATTTGGAATCAAATTTCATCATATTTAACTTAATCTGATAGAGGAATAATTTTATGAGTTTATTCAAAAATCTCTCTGAAAGTTTTAGCCGCGAAGCTAAAAAATATACAACTATTTTTTTGCCGAAACATCGAGTTGATATAGACATTGATGATACACCTATTAGCCTTGGTGATGCTTATTGCCGTATCTGGTTAGAGGATATGAACTTATCTAAAGATGTAGACTGGTTTAAACAGCGGTATCCAGTAGTACATGCTGCCACTCGTTTTCATTACGATGGAGAACTAGTTACTATTCCCTATCTAGCGGCACCTGGTAAATTGAAAGATGTTGGCAGCAGCAATTTGAATAAATTTATTCAAGATAGATATGCTCTCACTCCGCTTTTCCCATTTAATCAAGGTTTGGTAGAATTCCAAGCTGGTTTATTTAGTATTGCAGCGAGTGATCCCGTAGGCAAATTTATTGAGACTATAGGAACATTTGCTAAATTATTGCCTGTAGCCGAACTATCAAGCGTTCTAAATTTAGCAGAGCCAGTATATCGAGGAATTGAAGATTTACTTAACATTGGACAACAGCAGTTTGAGTTAGGCTACCAACAAACTTTCTCTGATGCAGATGGAGGTAGTAGTAATTGTTTGCGTGAAGGCTACTTTGCTATAATTTTGGCAGAAGAATATCAATTAAATTTAGATAATTTATGTGTTGTAAATGATAATCTTCGAGAATCCTCTCCAGGTAAAAATAAATTATTTATTCGTGATAGCAAGCCTTTTCAAGGCTACAGCTATATGTTATTTCGTATAGAAAAACGTAAACAACAAGATTGGGAGTCGTTAAAAAGCATAAAAGAGCTTGTAGCTCAAGCCCAGGATGAAGTTTTATTAGGAGAATATGAAAAAGTAAAGAAATTTATTTTGCCTACTATCAAAACAACTATTTACCGTAGTCCTGATATCACAAAGTTTGACCGTAGCCAAATGGTAATGAAAATAGAAGATTTTTTAAAGGAGTTAGGTTTACAAGGTTCAAAAGTTCAAAAACGTTCACTTTATTCGATTATGCAGCGACCATTGCCGCAAGTAGATGCTACAACACAAGCAGAATTAGATATTTTAGAAGAACTTTTCCATCCAAAAAGTTAATGATAAACACTATCTCATTCGTTAGCTAACCATTTTAGTAATTGCTATATCCCACTCTTTTGCTACTGCAAGTGTTTCCGAATTACCTTGAAGCATTTGCAGAGCATTAAAAGCATCGATGCTAGACACAATGTAGCTTACTCCATATTTATGCAATAACAATATATAATATTGTTAAAGAGATTTAGGAAAATAGAGCAAAGAGTTTAAAATATACTAACTTATTTATTTTTTAAGAAAGCAACAGGTGAAATCTTAAAAAATTTAGCAAGTTTGTCAATATCTTCAACAGTTAAATCTATTTTACCATTTAAAATATCAGAGACATTCGATTCTGTATGAAAAATTGGAATTAAGTCTTTAGCGCTTAAGTTTAAGTCTGATAATAAAGTATTAAGCAGTTCTACCCCGTATATTCGTGGTATCTCTACATACTTTTCCTCATATTCATAGACAAGACTACCTAAAATATTTAGGTAGTCTTGTTCATCGCTAGTTAGTTGAGTTTCTTTATCGATTAAAGAATCAATTACTTTTTGGGTAGCAATAAATTCTTCGTGAGAAGTAATTGGACGAGGTGGAAAAGTTTTGAATAATTCTATGTAAGCATTGTTATTACGTGTACCAAGGGTCATTTTTCCAGTCCTCCTTGTCATACTCTGAGTGGGTTAAAATAGAACGGATAAACACCTTTTGATAATTATAGTCTACCAGAACAATAAGGCGGTATTTATTACCACTTATGTTAAAGACTGTAAGTTTCTTAACTTGGTCTGCTGATGGAAAAACTTCACGTAACTCAACAAAGTTTGACCAGTGAGCTAATAATGTTGCCTCGTACCAGCTTCTTAGACTAGCTTCCGCATCGGGATGCTTTTCCCAAAATTGCCTCAGCCTAGAGCGAGTAATTATATGCATCGAAATTTTGTTAGCTAATTTGATTTACTCTTAAAACAAGTTGAAATTTTTAAGATGCTTCGTTCCACCCTGCGGGAAGCAAGCTAGAGCATGACACAAGTTGGTATTTTATCCGTTTGCAGTATAAATCATCCGTTACATCCGTTGTATCCGTTGCAAGTAGGTTTTGTTGGGTTACGCTATAGTGGAACCCAACCTACGTTGTTAAATGTTGTTAAGTTTTGTTAGAAGAATAGTCCTTTTATGCCTTCGCTGCCAATTTGGACTGCTAGGGCGGCTAGTAAGAAGCCTAGAAGTTGGGTGATAATGACTTCACCTTCGGCGCCTATCCATTTGTCGATGTTGTTGGCGAGTCTTAATATTAGCCAGGTAACAAACATTGCTGCTATAATACCGACAATTACACTGACGTGTGGACTTGGTGATTCCGCCATTAGTAACATGACGGTTGTCAGTGTTCCGGGGCCTGCTAGTAAGGGCAAAGCTAGGGGGGTAATGGCGATATCGCGCTCTTGCTCTACTACTGGTGTATCTAAATCACCTTGAAGCATTTGCAGAGCAATTAACAGCAGCAGTAATCCTCCTGCTACCCGTAGTGAGGCGAAGCTAATATCTAAGTAACTTAGTATAAATTTTCCACCGAATGCAAAAAGCAGTAAGACCATTATTGCTACTGCAACAGCTTTATTAATAACTTTGCTTCTTTGTTCTGCTTCCATCCCTTTGGTCAGTACCAGGAGTATGGGGATGTTACCTACAGCATCAGCAAGCACAAAAACAGCAACAAAAGTTTTAATTAAAATTGACGTATCCACAAATTTACCGATATTATCAGGACTTTATAACAAAACTAACGCAATTTTGACCACTATAAATGCAATATTGCTTATTAATTAGTGCTTTTTTGAGTGATGATAGTAGTTTGATAACTTGCGCTCCGCGTTATTTGACTGTTGTTAATCGAATCTATGAAGTCTTATTTAGCCGCTGCTATTCAAATGACCAGTATCCCTGATGTCCAATCAAATTTGGCTACTGCTGAGGAATTTATTGATTTAGCTGTAAATCAAGGCGCCCAGTTGGTGGGTTTGCCTGAAAATTTCGCGTTTATGGGTGAAGAAAGTGATAAGCTCTCCCAGAGCGATAATATTGCACTCGAAACTGAGAAGTTCCTCAAAACGATGGCGCAACGCTATCAAATAGCTATCCTTGGCGGCGGCTTTCCTGTCCCTACCGACTCCGGCAAAGTTTACAACACAGCTTTGCTTATTGACTCCAGCGGGCAAGAACTAAGTCGTTACCGTAAAGTTCATCTTTTTGATGTAAACGTTCCTGACGGTAATACATATCGTGAGTCCAGTACAGTAATGGCAGGTACCGAACTACCCCAAGTTTGTTCCACAGAGAAACTTGGTTGTATTGGGCTTTCGGTTTGTTACGACGTTCGTTTTCCTGAACTTTACCGCTACCTGTCGCACCAAGGAGCAGATATTTTGTTTGTACCTGCTGCATTTACAGCGTTTACAGGAAAAGACCATTGGCAAGTTTTGCTGCAAGCGCGAGCTATTGAAAACACTTGTTATGTTATTGCCCCTGCCCAAACTGGCATTAACTACGCACGGCGCCAAACGCATGGACATGCAATGATTATAGACCCGTGGGGAAGCATTTTAGCAGATGCAGGCGAAAAACCTGGTGTCGCCATCGCTGAAATTAACCCCTCTCGACTCGAACAAGTGCGGCGCCAAATGCCCAGTCTTCAACATCGAGTCTTTGTTTAAAAGTAGAAAGTGCTGAGTGCTGAGTGCTGAGTAAGGTTAGGAGTTAGGAGTTAGGAGTTAGGAGTTAGGAGTTAGGAGTTAAAGAAGATATTAGATTGTCATTCTGAGCGCAGCGAAGAATCTTAAAAGTTTCGATAAGTTATATAGATGCTTCACTACGTTCAGCATGACAAGGAACTTATAACTCATAACTCATAACTCAACACTCAACACTCAGCACTCAGCACTCAGCACTCAACACTCAACACTCAGCACTCAGCCCTCAACTATCCATCAAATAACTACTAATAAAAAATCCTTTAAGAAAACTGGAAAATTTTGTGCCGTTCTCAATCTTTTTATTCACAATAGAAGCATCTAAACCAAATTGATTGTAGAAGGTACCACCAATTGAGGACTCGAATTATAGTCTTTTCTCTAATTGTAACTCAGTGTTTACTTGCAGGCTGTAATCTCCGAAACCCACCTCAACGGCGAACACCGCAAGACGACCCTTTCTCTACACAAGAACCGTTTGCAACCCCAACGAGGAGCGACGCTGAACGGAATAGAGATAGTAATACTGAACGCGGAATAGGAGATACTGAACGCAATAGAGACGGAACTAATGAACGCGATAGAAATGATACTGAACGCGACAGAGATGGTATCAATGAACGCGATAGAAATGATAGGGAACGTGACAGAGAAAACAACAATACGGAAAGAAACAGAGGAGGAGAAAATTCAAGACGAAGAAGAATTCATTGTAATGGTTTTGTTAATCAAATAGGAGTATGCCAAACAGATGAAACGAACATACAGGCACCCCTTGTAAATAAAACGTAGGTTGGGTGGAGGCTTTGCGTAACCCAACTACAATCTTATAATTTATAATATTGTAGTGTTACGCACCAAACCCACATTTCGTAACACTTAAGCTCTTCTTACATTTATCATCGTTACCTCTTAACAGTAAAATTTTAGGGTATTAATGCCATCTTTATAAATCAGAGTAATTACGATTACAAAATCGCAAATCTCTGGAAAGGAAGTATGACGTTAATTCCTAAAAAAAATAAACTATTTATTACCGCCTACTGTATAACGGTAATATTTCTGTTATTTCCGAATTTATGTGTTGCTGAATCTGCAAAAGTTACTTCAAATACATGCAACACTAATCTCGGTCTCCAACCAATTGCTCGCTTAGTATCTACACCCAAAATGCCTACTGTGCTTAACGAATCAAATTCTTTGATTCAAAATTTATTTAAAATTATAGCTAGTAGTGTACCTTTACATACAGTCACTATTGAAAAACCATTGCGTCTTTATACTCAAATTTGGAAGCAAGCAGTCTCTCCTTTTTTCAACTTCGATTTTGATTTCAATAGTCCCGTTCAAAAAACAGAAATAACTATCGATAATGTTTCATTAATTCTTATCTCTGGTGGTAAACCAATAACTATCCACGCGGATAGTCGGTATCAAGTGCCAGAAATTTTAGCGAAAAGTGGAACAAACGCTGTTGCCGCAGTAGATGGAACTTTCTTCTCACTAAAATACTTAACTTCTAATGTAATGATTGGGCCAGTTTTAAGCCAGGTGAATAACCAATTTATTCCTGGTAACAACAGCGAAAACAAAAAACTTACGGGACGACCTTTAGTATTAATTAGTCCTCGTAAAGCTCGCTATATTGAATTTGACCCAGACAAGCATAATACTCTCGCTGGTATCCAAGCTGAAATGGCAGATGTTACTGATGCTTTTGTTGCAGGCGCCTTTTTGCTCAAAAACGGTCAACCAAGCGTTGCGAGTAGCTTTAAAAATCTTTATGGTGCGGATGTTGCACGTCACAGAGCATTTTGGGGCATAAGTAAAACAGGAGTTCCAACAATTGGTGTTTCTACAAAACCTGTTGATTCTGCTAATTTAGCAATTATGCTCGCCAAAGCAGCATTACAAAATGCTGTAATGCTAGACTCTGGCGCCAGTACTTCTTTAGCAATGGAAGGAAAATCGTTAGTTGGTTATATTCCTCGTCCAGTACCTCACGTCGTCGCATTAATACCAACAGCAGGAGTTAAAACAGAATGTAGTTGAACTACTGCCCCAATTACCACAATAGCAGGCGCCTCGAACTTACTTTTTTCCACTTGCTCAACAATAGTTTCGAGTACACCTATTAACTCTTCTTGATTAGAACGTGTTCCCCAACGAACTAAACCAATAGGTGTTTCTTTACTCAAACCTGCCCCTACTAATTCGTCAACTATATAAGCTAAATTGTGAATGCCCATATAAATCACTATTGTCTCAGAACCGTGGGCTATCGCTTGCCAATTTACAGCAGGACGATATTTACCTGCGGCTTCGTGACCTGTGACAAACGTTACTGATGAACTATATAATCTGTGAGTCAAAGGAATACCCGCGTAAGCAGGCGCCGCTATGCCTGATGTAATACCGGGCACAACTTCTACGGACACTCCCGCATTTATCAACTCTTCCATTTCCTCGCCACCACGTCCAAAAATAAACGGGTCGCCACCTTTTAACCGCACAACAATAGCATTGGACTGCGCTTTCTCAATCATTAACTGCGTAGTTTCTTCTTGTAACAGCGAATGCCTACCTTTGCGCTTTCCTGCATCAATTTTCTCTGCTTGCGGGTTAATCATTGCGAGAATTTCCGGACTCACCAAGGCATCATAAATTACCACATCCGCGCATTCAAGCAACGTTTTCCCTTTGAGCGTAAATAATCCAGGGTCGCCAGGACCCGCACCAACAAGATATACTTTTCCTACAAATTCGTTCTTTTTAATCTCGGTGCAATTCATTTATGCAAATAATCCCAAATTAAATCAGCAAATTCTTCGTTGACTCCCAGTGGCTGCGCTAATTTTAAACTCACCCCAGGAAATTGTAATTCTAGCTTTTCTATCGTAGTTTCGATAGCGTCAGTTATGCCACCCGCGAATAAAAAGTATGGGATAACCGCAATTTCTCTATAACCAGAAGAAGCAAATTCTTTTACTCGTGACTCTAACTTTGGCTGTACTGCCCAATATGCTGTAGTTAAACCTAAATTTGCCGCTAGCGTTTCGGTATGATGTTCAAAACCCGGCCGACGACTGCCATGTGCCAATAATATATACTTTTGCGCCCGAATACTATTCTTTTGTAAGCGAACTAAGTCAACCAAACCACCATGACAACCTATATAAGGTTGTAAATCAATTACGACATTATCGCCTAAAATTCTTTGTGCAGCTTCAACTTCTGTAGGAATATCCTCCATAACATGGACTCCCGCAAGAAGGAACAAAGGTAAAATTTTGAGGTGCAGTGATTGTTCGGTTGAGCGTGACAGAATATTTTGAGCAAACTCTACTATTTGCAAATGCAGTGGTTGAGGTTGTAACTCTAAATAAGCTGTACCAACTGTCTCATATTTAGTCTCACATTGAGGAGGCGCCGCAACACCACCAGCGTACTTACTGTAACTAATCTTGTCTTGTTGACTTTCGATTTTCTGGAAACGTGACTGTACAGAGAAAGCAAGATGCGACATTGCAATTTCTGGACGTGGGTCATGACTTCCGTGAGAAACTAGCAGGTACGCAGATAACATTGGCATTCAGTTATGTTACAAAAGTTAATTATAACTTATACTATCGCAACATTATGAAACTAATCTTATACAGCAAACCTGGTTGCCATCTTTGTGAAGGGTTACAAGAAAAACTCGAACAAATAGCCACAACACCAGATTTAAATTCGGATATCAACCTGCAAATCGAACTTCGTGACATTACAACGCACGATGATTGGTATCAAGCATATGAATACGAAGTTCCTGTGCTTTTTGTCGCGCAAGATACAGAAAATAATGGCAATGCTGTCGAACGAATGATATCTCGCCCATCTCCGCGCGCTACCGTCAAACAACTAGCGCAAATGCTGCAAAAGTACTTATAACAAAGAAACCGGGTTTCTATGCAAAATTTTTGTTTTTATTACAAGCTATCTATAAAGAAACCCGGTTTCTAAAAAAAAGTATCTATAGGTATTTGTATAAAAAGAAAAATGGTGCAAAATAAGCGGAGTTAGAATGGAATTGTTATATGAAACTGCGTGAACTATTAGCATCTGTAAAAGATATAGTGCAATTGGCCGAGCATCCATCAATGGATATGGAGATAAACGGTTTAACAACCAACTCCCATGCTACGAGTCAGGGTGATGTATTTATAGGTATGCCAGGTACCCGCGTTGATGGTGGTGAATTTTGGGAAAGTGCAATCGGCGCCGGAGCAATTGCTGCGGTAATATCTGAACAAGCAGCCGAAAAAGTACCTCCTTCAGGGCAAGAAAGTGCTTGTGTGATAGTTGCTTCTGACATGACCAAAGTTTGTGCAAAATTAGCCGCAGCTTTTTATGGTTATCCTGGACACGCGATGAAGCTTGTAGGAGTAACAGGTACTAACGGTAAAACCACAACTAGCCATTTAATCGAATATTTTTTAGAACGTGCAGACAAAGCAGTAGCTTTAATGGGAACTCTTTACACTCGTTGGAAAGGGTTTAACGAAACTGCCGTACACACCACACCTTTTGCTGTCGAACTCCAAAAACAACTCGCAGCAGCAGTAAATGCGGGAAATGAATATGGAGTAATGGAAGTAAGTTCCCACGCTTTGGCTCAAGGAAGAGTTTCGGGATGTCAGTTTGAAGTTGCCGTATTTAGTAACTTAACCCAAGACCATTTAGACTACCACAAGGACATGGAAGATTATTTTTCCGCAAAAGCCTTGTTGTTTACTCCAGAATATCTTGGTGGCAGAGCCATTATTAATATAGATGACGCTTATGGAAAACGTTTAGTTGAAGCTTTAGGTAAAGACAAAACTTGGAGTTACAGCGTTAATAACTCCGGCGCCGATTTATGGATGAGTGATTTAAGCTACGAGCCAAATGGTGTAAGCGGCACAATGCACACCCCAATGGGAGACGTAGCATTCCGTTCACCTCTTGTCGGTCAATACAACCTCGAAAATCTACTATCAGCAGTAGGAGCAGTTTTACACCTCGGTATCGAGCTAGAAGTAATTGCAGGCGCCATTACCGACTTTCCTGGTGTACCTGGAAGAATGGAACGAGTACAAGTAGAAACAGTGCAAGATATCAGCGTCATAGTAGACTATGCCCATACTCCCGACAGCTTAGAAAACTTATTAAAAGCATCGCGTCCATTTATACCAGGCAAAATGATTTGCGTATTTGGCTGTGGTGGAGATAGAGACAGAACCAAACGTCCCAAAATGGGTAAAATAGCCGCAGAACTTGCTGATATAGCAGTTGTAACTTCAGACAACCCACGTACAGAAGACCCCGAAAAAATCTTACAAGATATTTTGGCAGGTATTCCCGAAACAGTTAAACCACTTGTATTAAGCGACCGTGCGACAGCTATCCGCACAGCAATTTTACAAGCACAACCAGGTGATGGAATATTACTTGCAGGTAAAGGACACGAAGATTACCAAATTCTTGGAACCGAAAAAATTCACTTTGACGACCGAGAACACGCACGCGAAGCTTTAGCTGAAAGAGCGAAAGGTAAATAGGCAACGGATGTAACGGATGTAACGGATGGTTTTTTCATTTATCCGTTACATCTGTTGTATCCGTTGCAAAAATAATTTTGTTACAAATGGACACATCCAGGTGACAATGTAAGGCAGTATTATTTATTGCTTTATACTGACTTCTTAATAGCTTGGTTTTGCTTTACCCATGAACGTATCTCTGACTCAAGACTTTTCTATATATAAATTGGCAGCAGGCGCCGAAAATGCTCCCAATACTTTTGCCGTTACCCCTTCCGCGCTGCTTGCTACCTTGCGCGCGCAAATTGATTTGTTAATTGAACAACAAATACCAGCGACTTTATGGGTAAAGCTACCAAAAGGCAATATTTGGCACTCCGAGCTTCAACGCTATGAAAAACGCGCATTACCAGGAGCAACTATTTACACATATCATTTAACTGGTAATAAGGAGATTAAAGCGACATCTAAAGATACCCTTTCTCAGTCTTCGTCGCATTCACCTATATATTTAAACTCGAATCAGTTGCAGCGTGAGTATTTTTGGATTGTTGAGTCTCCCAAATTTTGCAGCTTGGTTGTAGCGTTACGTCCTTCTAGAAGTCGCATCAAAAGAACCGGCGCCAATAAGTCAAAACCCCTTTTAGTTGCTATTACTTCTTATGAACATGGCATTATACAGCAAGTAACAGCATCTTTGCCATTAAAAGCTGAAGCTGATAACTCTATAAACAATACAGAACCAGCATTACTGAGTAACTTAATAGTAAAGCAAATGCGGCGCCAGGAAGAAATAAGCGTCACTCGTAGTAAAAAGCGGCTTGAGACATTAAAGCAACGAAATCAAAATTTGTATACTACGCTACAGCAAAAAGACGATTATTTAATTCAAGTTTGTCAGGAGTTGCGGACACCAGTAACTCATATGAAAACAGCTTTATCGTTGTTTAACTCACCTTCACTCAAAACATTACAGCGACAACGGTATCAGCAAATGCTGAATAACCAGTGTGACCGTCAAACG
Source organism: Dulcicalothrix desertica PCC 7102 (assembly GCF_003991905.1). Classification (GTDB taxonomy): domain Bacteria; phylum Cyanobacteriota; class Cyanobacteriia; order Cyanobacteriales; family Nostocaceae; genus Dulcicalothrix; species Dulcicalothrix desertica. The sequence continues at coordinate 113,107 of NZ_RSCL01000010.1, forward strand.
GTGCTTATTAGTGGTGTTTTAGAATTAGTGGAATTAGAAAGAAGCTTACAATCTGCCAATTTTGAGACAGTGCGTCTTTCGGATATTATTCCTGGTGTTGTTAGCACTTATCAACCGCTAGCTAACGAAAAAGGTATCATGCTGGCATATACAGTACCAACAGAGTTACCACCGGTATCATTCATTGTTGGTGGACTTAGACAAATAATGATTAATCTACTTGCAAATAGTATTACATTTACACCCGAAGGAGGACAAGTTTGGGTGAAAGCGCGTACTTCTGGAGAATACGTTTACCTAGAAATTCGTGATACTGGTATAGGTATCGCTGAAAGTGAACTACCCAAAATATTCAACCGTTTTTACAGTCATCGTCCACCCAGCATTGAAGAACCAGGAGGCGCCGGACTTGGGCTAAGTGTGGTTCAATATTACCTAGAAAAATCTGGCGGTAATATCTCAGTCAAAAGTAAATTAACAGAAGGCACTACCTTTACCGTTCAACTTACAGCAACCCCAGAAAAGCATTAATTTTTAGATTGAGTAAGTGTTTCAACCTCAGAAAAGAGTCTATCAAAATCGATAGGCTTACTAATATATCCATCTATGTTCTTATCAAAATCATCACAATCAGATACATTATCCCAAGCCGTCAGCAGTAAAATAGGAATAAAAGGTAAATTGTTGTTGCGTCGAATGCGTTTAGCAACTTCCAACCCGTTTATTCCAGGCATCATCATATCCATTAAAATTAACCCTGGAGGCGAAGATTCAATAATATCCAACGCTTCGTAACCATCTTCCGCTATCTTAACCTCGTAACCCTCAGTTTCCAAAAGCGTTTGCAACATCATGCAGTTGTCTAAAATATCATCGACTACCAAAACGCTTCGGCTCAAATTGTCTAGTTTTTTTCCAGTGATATACATATATTTAGCTGATAATTCATATATTATTGATTTATATGCTTATTCTCCCAACTTCAACTAAAACCGTCCTCTTACTTTAGACATGTCTAGAGGTAATATATTTAGAGCTTTCTTGTGGAACGGGCATCCTTGCCCGTTCTGTGTAAAATGGGCGGGCAAGGATGCCCACCCCACAAGATTGTTAATTTGATTTTTGAAATATACTGCAAACGGGTAAAATACAGACTTCTGTCATGCTGAGGTACGAATGTCATGCTGAGGAACGAAGCATCTGGGATGCTCCAATTGTTAAAATACAAAATGTTAAGTGTTTGAGTTAAATTGGTCTAGTCCCGATTGGTAAACTAAATCATTACGCTTCTTTAAATTTTTTATAATAACTTGTACCATTTATTGTTTGTATTAATTTGGCGAGAGTTATACCAGCCTGATATTAACTCTTTAAATATAGGTTTATAATCATTTACATAATATTAGTTAATCATTTTCACACCATGTTGTTTTAGGTTTAGCTTCAAACGATTAAAGTCAATCTTTGGTATGAAATAACCCTACATCTGAGACGTTATAATCAAAGCCACAGTTTTAATATTGGCTAAATAAAATGAATGCACTAGTACCAGTTGTTCAACACTCTGAAACTTCTGACAATACGCTGCGAATCTCTGAACTGCTGCAACGATTTTTAGACCAGCATCAAGGGGATGAAGTCCGCCTCCGAGACCTGCTGAACGAGATGGGAGATAGAGCGTTTGGTCCAACCCTGCTGATTTGCGCTTTGCCTGAAGCCCTCCCGCTTCCTATCGCTGGTATTTCTGCCCTTGTAGCCGTGCCCTTAATGCTGGTTTCCGGTCAGTTAGTGCTTGGATTTCAGCAGCCTTGGTTGCCTGACCAGTTGCTAGACCAGCCTTTCAAACGAGAACACTGTGAGCAGGTAATTAAGGGCGCCATCACTCTTCTCGAAAAGCTGGAATACTTTGTTCAACCCCGCTTGCCGTTTTTTACCAGCCCTGAAGCAGAACGCGGTGTCGGCGTAGTTTTGTTGTTCCTCAGCTTCATCATTGCCCTGCCTATTCCGTTTGGGAATATGCTGCCCGCAGTCGTCATCGTTCTCATCTGTCTTGGTTTGATTGAAAAAGACGGGCTAATCATTGCAGTCAGTGCGATGATCACCGGCATTAGTCCGGCACTTTTATTGTTGTTGCTCTAATTACCGTAACTTTGTCATGCTGAAGAACGAAGCATCTTTGATTTACATACAAACTCTTCATAAAATAAGTAAATTTACTGGCAACGGATAGAACGGATGTAACGGATGGGTTGTTCGCTTGGTTGTGGGGTGTGCTTGACAACGGATGAATTGTTTTTTGAATGTCACCCGTTGAAGTGTCTGCTGTTTAAGTTATTGCAAGCTTTTTTGCTATGAGCTTTGTCCTTGTTGTAATTGTTGACCAGTTTGGTGAGGTGTCCAGAGATAGGGTTGTATTTCTTGCTGCCAGTTGTCTAATGACTTTGGGGGTAGTATTCGCTTGTATTCTAAACGCTTCCTCCCAAAGTTTAGCAATAAACCTACTTTTGCGTGTGTAGCTGCTAAATAAGCAATTGTTTGTGCTATTTCCTTGTCTCCTAATGGATGAGAAAATGCTTTATCCTCAACAACTACACACTCATTGACCCAATGGTCAAGATACAATCTTCCTAACCATATTTGATCATCATAAATTTCAATATGATATTCTTCTTCTACAATTAACCCAGCTTCACACATCTCTTGAGTAAGCGCGCGCTGATAATGTATCTCCTTTAAACCACAAATCATCCTACGATGAACACGCATTGCGGCGCCGATAATAGCATAGGTAATATCTTGATGTGGGATATTAGTAAAAGTTTTTTCCATTTTTTATAATATCTTTATGCATTCTTAAAATACAACTATATAAACATTGACAAACCCTAGCATTTCCTAAATATATCAAATACAAAAAGTGCCAATTGCTTATAATCACTGCTTAGTACTAAAGTATTTTAAGTATTAGACAATGGCAATATATAAAAAATATTTTGTAACAAATCGAAAACGAATAAATCAAAGTAAATCTCACAGCCCCATCCGTTACATCCGTTACATCCGTTACATCCGTTACATCCGTTACATCCGTTGCCAATCACACCCCATAGTTGTACCTGATAAACCCATCCGTTACATCCGTTACATCCGTTGCCAATCCTTGACAAAACTTACCCTATTAAGGTAATATTCGCCCTATAATTCCAATAAAAGTGCCCATATTAAATTGATATTGTAAAGGAAATTGTTAAACTCTAATTACGGATAAATTAATAGGTAAAAAATATTTAATCGTACTTAGAAAAACTTCAAATTTAAACAATACACAAACACTTTCAAAATCATGATATTGGGGCTAACTTTGGACGATGCAACATCTCAATAACCATGCGAATCTGCCAAAATCCCAATTGCTCAAATCCATTTAACGCAGACGGTAATCGGTTTTGCACGACCTGCGGACATAGCAACTTTGGTGACTTGTTAAGAAACCGCTTTCGCGTTATCCGGTTGTTAGGTGAGGGTGGTTTTAGCAGGACATATTATGCTGAAGATGTTGATAGACTTGATGGTTCCTGTGTCGTCAAGCAATTTGTACCCCAAGTTCAGGGAACTGCCTCACGTGCAAAAGCTGCACAGTTATTTAAAGAGGAAGCGTTTAGATTATATGAACTAGGTGAAAATCATCCTTCTATACCTAGATTACTCGCTTACTTTGAACAAGGCGCCAGTTTGTACTTAGTGCAAGAATTTATTGAGGGAGATACTCTACATAAAGAGCTTCAAAACACTACATATACTGAAGCTAAAATTCGCCATGTTTTAATAGATATTCTACCTATACTTGATTTTGTCCATTCGCGCAACGTTATCCACCGAGATATTAAGCCCGAAAATATTATACGTCGTTATAGTGATAAAAAATTAGTGTTAATTGACTTTGGTGGCGCCAAACAAATCACTCAAACAAGTTTAGCTCGACAAGCAACAGTAATTTATACAGTAGGTTATGCATCAAGCGAGCAAATGGCAGGTTTTGCTTGTCATGCAAGTGACTTATATTCATTAGGTGTAACTTGTATACGTCTTTTAACACAATGCTTACCCTATCAAGATGCATATGGTAATATAACTGACCCTCTTTATGATGCAATTAATGCACATTGGAGATGGCGAGAATACGCAAAAACCAAAAATATCCAAGTCAGTGAACAGCTAGGATATATTCTTGATAAATTACTTAAACATGTAGTGCGAGAAAGATACCAAACAGCAGTAGAAGTACTACAAGATTTAAACAGTAATAACTTTAAAAGTTTGTTTGGAATGACCACTGTTCCTCAACTTGAGACAGCGCAAATACCCTCTCAAACAATATCAACTCCTCGCTCGAAATCAACCGAATCAAATTTATACCCAGAGTTCCACATTTTTGATTTTGATGTTGTTACATTAGATACACAAGGTCGAATAATTGAACGTACACGAGCAAACGCGCGTTTCTTTACCGAAGATTTAGGTAGTGGTGTTTTCTTAGAAATGGTGTCAATACCTGGTGGTAACTATATGATGGGTTCAATAGATGGTGAGGGTGATGCTGACGAGCGTCCCCAGCATAATGTTCAAGTCGAACCAATCTGCATCGGCAAATACCCAGTAACACAAGCGCAATGGCGTGCCGTCTCAAATCTACCTAAAATTAATCTATCACTAAACCCACATCCATCTAAATTCAAAGGCGCCAATCGTCCAGTAGAAAACGTATCTTGGCACGAAGCACAAGAATTTTGCGCGCGTTTGCATCAAAAAACCGGACGTAAATATCGTTTGCCAAGCGAAGCAGAATGGGAATATGCTTGTCGAGCAGGAACAACCACACCCTTCCACTTTGGAGACACGATTACCCCCGACCTAGCAAACTGTGGTAACAGTGAAACAAGAATGTTTGAATTTGAAACCAAAACCAAAATCCGTAAAGAAACAACTCCCGTCGGTAGCTTTGAAGTCGCAAACTCCTTTGGACTATACGACATGCACGGTCAAGTATGGGAATGGTGCGCTGACCCTTGGCACAATAATTATGTAGGGGCGCCGACCGATGGTAGTGTATGGGAATGGCAGGGAGACAAAAATCGTCGAGTATTGCGCGGAGGTTCATGGAGCTTTAGTCCCGTACTATGTCGTAGCGCTAGTCGCAGTTGGAACGAGTCAGACGGTGGTTTACGAATATGCGGTTTTCGAGTCGTAGTAAGCTTGTAATTTCAATGTTTTCTTGTGGGGTGGGCATCCTTGCCCGCCCTGAATATTGACGGTTCGGGATGCCCGTTCCACAAGAAGAGGGCTAATTTTTGTTTTAGGCTAGCCTATCAGAAACTACTCTTCATCTGGTAGCGTCTTAGAGAATAAAATATAGTGTGTGGTGTGGTGAAAAGCTCGAACCGTTCTAATTATTGGCAACTTCTACCGTATATACGTCCTCAATGGCGCCATATTGCCACGGGATTTATTGGTATTTTAGGTTATGTTCTCGCTACTTTAACTTTAATGCATCTGGTGCAGAAACTATCGGCGCCTTTTGGTAATGGTAACGTTGTTGCTATTGCTGAACTTGCTGGTATTTTGGGAGGTGTGTTTCTTGTACGCGGTTTCTTTCAGTCAGTGCAAGATATTTACATGGCAAAGGCGGCGCTGCGAGTATCTTTTAATCTACGTAAAAATGTATATGGGCACTTGCAGAAGCTTAATTTGAGCTATTTTGAGACTGCAAAAGCTGGTGATTTATCTTACCGCGTTACTGAGGATGTTGATAGAGTTGGCGAAGCGGTTCACAAGCTATTACATGATTTTATTCCCTGTGCGTTGCAGCTAGTAGCGATTCCCATATATATGGTGTATCTTAGCTGGCAATTAACATTGGCAACTTTATTAGTTGTACCAATTATGTTGGTGTTGATTGCTTGGTTTGGAGAAAGACTACAAAAATACTCGCGTCGTAGTCAAAACCAAGTATCAGATTTATCAGCGATTTTAACCGAAGTTTTTAATGGTATTAGAATAGTTCAAGCTTTTGCTGCGGAAGCATACGAAATTGCACGGTTTGGTAAGGAAGCAGAAGTTGCTATGCGCGCCAAGTATTCTACGGAGCGTTTGAAAGCTATTCAAGTACCAATTGTCGGATTTTTACAGGCTTTAAGTTTCTTATTGTTACTTTTCTTTGCAGCTTGGCAAATTTCTGCTGGTAATTTAACTACTGGAAAGTTTTTTAGCTTTCTAAGTGGCGCCGCATTATTAATAGACCCTGTAGGTCACACCACAACCAACTATAATTTATTCAAAGAAGCCGAAGCATCGGTAGATAGAGTATTTGAGTTAGTAGCTATTAAACCCGCAGTTGAAGAAAAACCCAATGCTGATATTCTCCCCACAGTTAGCGGTAAAGTTGAATATCGTCGCGTGTCTTTTGCTTATAAACCAAATGAACCTGTTTTAAATAATATTAGTTTATTAGCATATCCAGGTGAAGCAATTGCACTAGTTGGCGCCAGTGGCTCAGGTAAAACAACTTTTGTAAACTTGTTGCCGCGTTTCTATGACCCTCAAAGCGGTGATATATTTATCGATGGTGTCAATATTCGTGATGTGACATTAAATAGCTTGCGGCGCCAGATAGGTATAGTTCCCCAAGAAACTACAATGTTTTCTGGAACAATTGCTGAAAATATAGCTTTTGGACAAGAGACTTTTGATATGCAAGCTGTAGAGAATGCAGCTAAAATAGCCAATGCTCACCAATTTATCAGCCAAATGCCTGATGGTTATTATACTGTGGTTGGTGAGCGTGGTGTTAATTTATCAGGGGGACAAAGACAACGTATCGCTATCGCACGTGCAGTTCTCCTTGACCCACGTATTCTTATTCTCGATGAAGCCACATCCGCATTAGACTCAGAGTCAGAAGCTTTAGTACAAGAAGCACTCGAAAGATTAATGGAAGGGAGAACAGTATTTGTTATTGCCCACAGATTATCTACTGTGCGGAAAAGCGACAGAATATTAGTTCTAGAAAAAGGGCAAATTGTTGAATCTGGAACTCATGAAGAGTTATTAGATATTCAAGGACGCTACGCTAATTTATATACAAAACAATTTAGTGTATCAAGGTGAATTTAATCCTCCCAACTCTAGGGTCTGGGGGATTTTAATATTTACTGGGCAACAAAACCACCATCTATAGTTAACGTATGTCCAGTAATAAAAGATGATTGCTCTGAAAGTAGCCAAACAACAGAATTCGCAACTTCGTCAGGTGTACCAACACGTTTCATCGGATGCATGTTGTTTAGGTGTTCAATAAATTGTGGGTTAACTTCGCCTGCGCGCGTAACCATGTCTGTTTTAATTACACCTGGGCAAACTGCATTAATACGAATTTTTTGCGAAGCATATTCGACTGCTAAAGATTTGGTTAAACCGATGACAGCGTGTTTACTTGCACAGTAAATAGGTATTGTAGGACAGCCTATTAATCCTGCTGCTGATGCAATGTTAACAATTGCTCCTTTCCCATTTTCGAGCATGTAGGGAATCTGGTGTTTCATGCACAACCAAACTCCCTTGACATTTGTATTAATTACCTCGTCAAAAACTGTCTCTGTTTGCTCGCTTAAAGGAGTTGGTACTTGTTCAATACCTGCATTATTACAAGCAAAATCTAAGCGCCCATAATAAGCAACTGTTTTTTCTACTAATCTTTGTACATCCGCTTCTTTACTGACATCTGTTTGTACAAATATACCGTCTCCACCAGCTTCTTTAACTAGCTGAATTGTTTCTTCCCCCTCAGAAATACGACGACTTGCTGCCACTACTATGGCGCCTGTACTTGCTAAAGCTATTGCACAAGCTCTTCCAATTCCTGAACTGGCGCCTGTTACGATTGCAACTTTATCTTTTAAAAACATAATTTTAAAGAATTTGTAAAAATTTGACACTGTAGAGACGCGATATATCGCGTCTTTAGATCATTGATTATTTACACCTAATAAATTATTTATCAGTAAAAAGGCTACTAAAGCAATAGTTCTTTTGGTAGATACAATTATGAAATATTAATGGTATTGTCCATGCCAAGATAAATTTGAATATAGTTCTAGCCTTTGGACTCGCAGAAGTTACGAATTTTAATTGTTAAAGATGACTATACCTGCGTTTTTTGGCTGGCGCCTAACTAGAGCAACAGTCATGTTTTTGCCATAAGCTATTTATTTACTGCGTCCATTTTACCACGCGCGCATTTTATAGTCGCGGTTGCTGAGTGCTATTGAGATTATCATTTCCAATTAATTCAAAAAATTGCGAAATCTGTTTAGCCGAGCGAAAATGATAAACAGTTTTGATGCTTTGAGCTTGCTTGATATACTCACGATATTTTGGAGTCAAATGTTTATGACATAACCAAAGTACGCGGTAGCTGAGTAGTGAACTCTTTAATACTGGACTATTTTCAGGCCATCCTTCTGGTGGTTTAAAGTAACCTGTAATTAGTCGTTTTGTTACCCACCAGAAATGTACATATAGTGGAAAATCGACAAAAACTAGACTATCTGCCTCGTTCAGTTGTTGCCAGATGGTTTCCATGCAACCAAACCCGTCAATAATCCATCGGTCAGTAGCTAAAATTTGTTGATGGGCGCGCTTAAAGTCTTCTTGTGCAATCTCAGTGTCCCCTTCAGGATTTTTTATCTTGTCCAAGACGTAAAGTGGCAAACCAGTGATTTCTGATAACCTCTTGCTTAAAGTTGATTTTCCACCTCCAGCATTGCCAAACACCGCGACTTTTTTCATATAGTTACTTAAATTTCAAAATCTTAACGCATGGAAAGCCAGCAAAATATCTCTGTGTTCTCCGCGTCTCTGTGGTAAATGCTTCATGTCAATTAGTTTTTGTGCGTAAGACGAATAAACCACAAAGGTCACAAAGAAATCTATTAAGAAATCCATTATATCTAATGGCATAACCATAGTTTGCTTAGATAAAGTTACTATAGTGATAAATGCTCAATGAAATGTGGAGGTTTATAGATGAAACCTAATTTTCAAGAAATGAGCTTACTTGAAATCCGAATGTATGTTTTGGAACATCCAGATGATATGGAAGCTATTCGGTTTTTATTTCATCATCCTAGTTTGAAGTGGAAAACTATGCCTCGACTATTTAAAGAAGATGGCTCGCCTATAGAAGAAAATATTTTTATTGCAGAAGAAGAAATTCGGCGCCGTCTTTTTTAGGCAGTTAAAAAAATACATAACTTTTTCTTGTGGGGTAGGCCTGACTGCCTGCCCTGAATGTTGGACGGGCAAGGATGCCCGTTCCACAAGAGATAAGTGTAACAAACATTAAACTTTTTCTTTGGGTGGGGTAGCTACACCACGTTGGACGAGATTGGCTTCGAGTTCTTTAATAAATTTAAAGTCTTCTTCTACTAAGGGTTCATCTGCACATCCAAATGCTTGACTTGTGGAAGAATTTTGTTCGAGGAAGGCGAAGCTGTTGCGGAATTCGTGCGGTGTTGTTTGAATTGGTGAGTCAAAATGACAGGATATTATACGTGCGAAGTTCCATGTGGCTATTTTGTCTGCCCAGTCGAGTACTTGCTTCGGCGCCTGTGGTAAAATCAATGTTTGTAAAATGGGTGCGACAAATGGGCGCCCATAACCACGCAAAGCATTAAAAGATTCTTGCCAGTTGTCTTTCCACCGAAATGGAAAAAAACCGAAGTATGCTTTTCTAGATTTATCGGGTGCTTTTAAAGCATCGCGCAGTGACTCCCATGTTCCAGCTACTTGCAAAGCACTCGGACGGAAGTAAATTCCAAATAGTGCAATACGCTGCCATCCTTTGCGACGGTTTGCTGCGTTGTCTTCTATAACTTCAGTTGCATTATCTCGCGCGTGGAACAACAAAGCATATGGGTCTAGTTGAACTATTTCTGGTGGGTCTTCAGAAATAGATAATGCACAATCTGTTACAAGCAATGTGCGTGAGTTTTTATGAAACATTGCGACTTCGACGAAAGAACCACGTCCCAGGTTTATATCTAGCACCGTATAATCAAAATCGTCTTTAAAAGGCGCCATTTCTACATTAGTTGGTAGTTCCTGAGTTCTTTTTTGAGGAAACCCTAACCAACCAAGCGGTAAATTAAACGGAAAACTCCATTGGTGAGGGGCAACAAATACTTGTGCTGTAGGAAAACATCGTGCGAAGGGGCCGACAAATACTTTATGCTCTAAACCTGAACTGGTTGGTAATATTATGTATTTAACATCACCATGCTTCGCTACTATCTCATTAACCATACGGACGCATTCACGAGTTGGTGCCACAGGTGCATATACAAGAAGACCACCCGCTTTTAACTTTACAACCGTCATCCTAATTGGTGTAATCGTGTAAAGAATGCCATGAAGCTGGTCGAATGTCCAAATCGTATCTTTTATAACTTCGTTCTTTACAGTTCGGCGCCTGCCGTAAGGATAAAATGGTACGGCAAACCAAAATGGCCAAGACCAATCTTTAGAATCTTCGCTTTTAGATATTTGAGATTTTAAACTAAACTTATCTTGCCCTGTCATCATTGCCTTTGCTCAAACAACCACCTACTATCTATATTTCTATTTCTAGCAAAAGTTTATGGGTGGCTATCTTAATAAAGATTTACCAAAAAGCAGCCATATTAACCAAAGCGTGTAATGAATTACAACAATTGTCCAGAATACAGCCTGATATGAACTTTTACTGCTTTTGTGGTGTAGAGTTTGTTGAGCTATAAATCCTCCAAACCATCCACCTGTTAGTTCAAATAGATGTAAGGTATTTTCTGGAGTTCTCCATTTTCCTTTTTGGGCACGAGATTTATCGTCCGCGTACAGCCCGAAAGTCAATAAACTCATTACAGCATAAAGAATGAGTGGGAACACAATAGTAGTTGTTAATGCAAAATGGACTGCCCCAAATAACGGTATGCTAGATACTAAGATTGTTTTGAATACTGGGACTTTAGATAAAGACCTGGTTTTAAATGCACCTTTGCTATTAGAAGATACTGCGTTGGGTGTTCCACTCTCAATGTAAGCTTTGCTTGCACGAAGTTTTCCGCCTTTTTCTGGTACAACGTAATAGTAAATAGTATCACCTGCTACTGGGCGCCGATTTGTGTCTTTTAGTTCAGAGATGTGCAGAAAGACTTCTTTGCTACCGTCAGCAGGTTGTATAAATCCGAACCCTCGGTCATCTTTCCACCTTATCAGTTGTCCTTTTTGTAAACCGGGTTTCATGTACAAACCTTACGTGACGTATAATATCTCAAGCAACAAACTTCAATAACTGCCTAATTAGCAGCGTCAAATTGCCTAGCCACTTATTATACTCAAAAGTTTCTGAACAATACTTGAGATGCTACCCTGCGGGAAAACTGCGTTAACGTTCCTCAGCATGACAATAATGATTAATATAATACCTGAGATGCTACCCTGCGGGAAAACTGCGTTAACGTTCCTCAGCATGACAATAATGATTATCAATTTAATATATTACTTTTCTATTGGCGCCAGATAAAGTCAGCTATTTGCTTGTTACTGGGTAAGCTATCATCGTTTGGTGGACTTAATAATATTGAATGTTGAGTTATTTGTTTACCTTGCAGGCGCCGTTCTACACGACTAGGAATACCATAATCGTATACGATGTGTCCTTGTCCAGCTAAAACTACTACTTGATAATCGCGATTACTTTTTACGAAGTTGGCAATGCTTTCTGCCATTGTCTCATCCCATAGAACTTGGGCAAGAAAAAATCTTTCTGTACTTTTGCTATTTCCATGTCCCGCACTTTGATGCGCTTTAAATGCCGCTAAAACCATTTTGCGGTATTCTTCGGGAGAGGTGCGAATTTCTGAAAATGGTGGTATCTGCTTGCGTTCTTCGGGTGTTAAGCTTTCTAAACCTTGATGCGAAACTTTACGGGTAATTTCTGAGGGAGTGTTTGTTGCTATAACTGGTATTTTGTTCTCTTTCGCAAATCTAACTATGGGTGCGTATAATTCCCAGTTAAAACCCCAGCGTTGTTCATACTCTGTTTGCTTGACTAGCTCTGCTTCAGTTATCTTACCTGCTAGGTACTCATTGATAACGTTTTGGAAGGGACGCTGAAACATTTCCATTGCTATGGCAATTTTCTTGTTTCGTTTATGTAGTTCTTGAATAATTTTTAATTGGTTTTCATGGTCTTTAGCGCTATCGTGCGTTTCTCCTAGATATATTACGTTGGCTCGCGCAATTTGGGAAACTAGTTGAGTAACGCTGTTAACGCATTTACTTAGGGGAAAACGAGTTTCACAGGTTTTTGCATTTTCTTGTAAGGCGCCTGCTGGTAAAGTACAAAGTACAAAGCATCCTAGTGTTAGGGCAAATACTCGCGTTAAGTAGAGTGTAAAGTGCTGAGTGCTGAGTGCTGAGTGCTGAGTGGTAAGTGTGAAGCTTTTCTTCATTTTGTGCTACCGTTTAGAATAAGCATATAAGTAAATGCGCGCAATTTGCTACTTTAGTGCTAAAAGAAATTTGGTTTATAAAACTCAGCACTCAGCACTCAGCACTTTATACTTATGAAAGGACTTTGGTTAGAAAATCAACAGCTTGAACTACGTACTGATATACCAGTTCCTGAAGCTGCTTCAGAGGAAGCTTTGGTGAGGGTATGTAAAGCGGGTATATGTAACACTGACCTTGAATTGACGCGCGGTTATTATCCTTACAGTGGTATTTTGGGTCACGAGTTTGTGGGCGTCGTTGAGCAAGGACCCGATAATTTAATTAATAAAAGGGTTGTTGGCGAAATTAATGCTGCTTGTGGAAAGTGCCGTTATTGTCTCAAAGGAATTCCAACTCATTGTGAAAATCGCACGGTATTAGGTATTGTCAACCGTAACGGCGCCTTTGCTGATTATTTATCTTTACCTGTAGCAAATTTACATCTAGTTCCCGATAATGTTCCGACAGATGTGGCAACGTTTACTGAACCTGTTGCAGCAGCTTTGGAAATTCAGCAGCAAATCTCAATTTCTTCTGATGATAAAGTATTGGTTGTAGGGGATGGTAAATTAGGACAATTGGTTGCTCAAACACTAGCGCTTACTGGTTGCGATTTGTTGGCTATTGGGCGCCATGCCGATAAACTTGCTAATTTAGAAGCTAAAGGTATTAAAGTTGGCTATGCTGATGACGTACAAACACGTAGCTTTGATATTGCCGTTGAATGTACAGGTAATAGTGCAGGCTTTGATATCGCTCGTCGCGCTTTACGTCCGCGCGGAATATTAGTATTAAAAAGCACTTATGCAGGTAATCTTAGCTTAGATGCTTCTGCTTTGGTTGTTGATGAAATAACTCTAATTGGTTCACGTTGTGGTCCATTTGCACCAGCACTTGAACTGTTAGCAACAGAAAAAATAGATATTAAACCGCTCATTCATTCAATATTTCCTCTGGATGAAGGAATTACTGCATTTGAACAAGCGAAAACAAAGGGTGTTATGAAGGTTTTACTCGAAATTAGTAAAACATAGGATTTGTCTTGGGTTGATAATCCATACAACTAATCGCTTCTTCAGTGCTTGCGATAGAAGGATGAATAGTACATTTGAGTCGATAGTCAGCAGTAAAATATTGGCAACCAGTGCAGGGTATTTGATGCATCTGCTTTGCGGCCGATACACTATCACGTGCAGTTGTCCATAGACTCCATATCGCGAGTATTATAAAGCTCCAGGCGCCTACAAAGCAAATGGGGACGAGAAAAGGTTGAATGTGCCTAATTATGTTTAGAATTATTTGTAACACAGCAATATTTAGGTGAGTAGTTCTGAATACAAGCGCTTGACATACGTACTATGTAAACTGGATTATATATTTTTAACTTCCCACTAAAGAGAGATTGTCGTAATTTGTAATTTTTTAGAATTTATATACAAAAATATATACAAAAATGTAGAGACGTTACATGTAACGTCTCTACACAATCATGAATTACATCAATGATTCAAAGCAAGCCTAAAAACTACAATCCCGCATGACCAATTGCAATACCTGTCACCAACATCCCCAGAACGAGGAACGGTTGCGCTGATGCTTGGTATTTTACGTCGTTCTTTAATGGGTCACGTAAAAAGTACATGTCTTGGAATGTAATTTGCGGTATTACAAGCAGTAACAAAATTGCTGCGTAGAGTTGTTGATGAATAGAAATAAGGTAAACTGCAATTCCAGCTTGGAATATATCAATCATCAACACGCAAATCCAAGCGGCAGTTTTGGTACCAAACATTACTGGCAGCGATTTTAAACCGAGTTTGGCATCTCCTTCTACGCTCTTGAAGTCGTTGACTATGGCAATACCTAAGCCAGCTAAACTATAGAACATAGTCAAAACAATTATTTGCCAGTGCAGTTCGCCAAATAATGCATGACCTGTACACCAAGGAAATGTTATGTAACTGGCGCCAAGTGCATAGCTACCGAGCCAACCATTTTGTTTTAACTTTAAAGGTGGCGCCGAGTAGATATATGAAATAATGGCGCCTATAACGGCAATAGTTGTAATTGTAGGATAACTATTACCTGCCCATTTATCGAGAGCAAACGCTAATACCAAACCTGCTATTAACAATACCCAAATTTGCGTCAATACCTGGGGTATAGAAATTGCTCCAGAAGGTATGGGACGATAGGGTTCGTTTATTGCGTCTATTTCTCGGTCGTAATAATCATTTGTTATTTGACAATATCCTGCCATCAGTGGTCCCGATAGCAACATACAAGTCAATGACTTAAGAACGTTTTCCACTGTCCATGTAAATTCACCACTAGAAGCGGCGCCGCATATAACACCCCAAATTAAGGGTATCCACGTAATCGGCTTCATTAATTGCAGGCGAATTTTCCATATCGAACTTTCACCAGATGCGGCGCCTTTCATGCCCAGCAATTGTCTGGCTTTAGCACTACGGTCTTCAGTAGATGGGGTAATCGGTGTTTCTGACATAAGCTGTAATAAATAATTAGGAGTTAGGAGTGAGGAGGCGCGGAGTGAGGAGTTATTTTCAACTCAGTACTCAGCACTCAGCACTCAGCACTCATAACTTTCTTAAAATGAGATTATCAAATAACCATTCTGGAATTTGGCGCCAGTTATAGGTTTTCCACTCAATGGAGGTGGCAAAAGTATATTCCGACGCTGGTCTCCTGCTTCTATGGTTACTTCTGGACCATACTGAGTTAGTTTAACTTGCTTTTTGTCGAATCCTGGCAAAAATAAACGTACTTGACGGGCACCTGTATCTATTTCCATTGGACGAGGTGCAAGTGTTGCTTGCGCTACGAAGTCGGGTAATGTGTCTATCATTGATTGCCACTGCCCTTCGGTCGCATCGTTGACTGTGGTAATAGTTAAAGGCTCAAATTCTTCTTGTAAAGTTGGATTAGAAACGGCGCCTGTAAGTATAACACCCCCTATAGTTAACCCTATTAACTGTGCGCTACCCCATAAGTAACGGGCAGATGCAATTTCAACTGGGTCATCGTTTGTCACCAAAAAAGCAGCTATTCGCTTTGGGTCGGCAAGTGCAGCTTTACCCTTATCGAGTAAGTTATTTGCCATGTTGGTGGGTTGCGAAAAGTTATCTGATGTCCAGTTGATATTAAAGAATGTGCTGATTAAAGGTTGAATTAAAGGTGATTCAGAAATAGCTTTGCCTAAATCAGAGTTAACAAATAACTGTCTAAAGCGTCGCACGTACCAACTTAATGATTCAGGTAAACCGAGTAATCGTAAAGTTGTAGAGTCACCAGTACCATCGTAAACAATGGTATCATATTTACCGCTTTCATCGTACTGCCGTACTGCGTTGAGAGCCAAAGCTGCATCCATTCCTGGTAATACGGCAAGTTCTTGACCGTATACCTCTTTTAGGAAGGGTGTTCTGAGATACTGCGCTTCCAGTTTTTTTACCTCTTCCCAACTGCTTTCAAGTAGCGTACTAGCATGAAATTGCACTGCTTGTAAGTTAGGTGCAACTTCTTGAGGTTCGTTAGATAAAGTTGTTCCCAAAAGAATTTGCATAGCTGGTTCTGAATTTCCAGCTAAAAGTACACGCTTACCCTCACGCGCTTGTTTCATTGCAGCAGCAATTGCAATTTTAGTCCGCGCAGTACTGCTTTTACCTAAAAATGTTAATATCAATGCCATTGAAATAATTCCTATACTCGTAAATGTAGTGCAGCACTCACAACTTAGCACTCTTAATGCGCCTGTTCACTTCCCCCAAAGTTGTAAACCCGTCGTAGAGACGTGATTAATCACGTCTCTACATACGATGTTTCTCGCGCTTCTACACGACTTTGAGTTCATCCTCAAAGAACCAAGTAGAATAATTGTCATCAAACAACACTACAACACCAACACCCATACCATCCGTTATTTTGTAACCTTGAATTAAGCCAGTTTGTCCTAATTTCGCAGCAGTTGCAGCGCTAACGCGGTCGCGTAAACGATATATCTTTACTCTTTGTCCGATTTCCATGCCAAATATATAAACTAATGCAGTAAACCAAGACTCAGTTTATACGAATCTGCGACAATATAGGAACTTGTAATGATAACTAGCGTTCATTCGAGAAAAAAGCTTAGGTGTGTGTGAGGACTAGGAGATAATTATGGAAGTTCAGCGTATTAGTGGCAAACTTAAAAAGTTAAAGCGTTTGCTGCCTGTTAACGAGAAGTTTCTGGCAAAATATGATTTGCTACGAACGCTGGTAAGACGTGATTTGGAAGCACGCTATAAAGGTTCTGTGCTAGGAAATCTTTGGCCCCTATTAAATCAACTATCACAGCTATTAATTTATACATATGTCTTCTCGTTTGTACTTAAAGTCAAACTAACTCTCAAAGCTTTGCCTGATAATAACTTTACTTTTGGTTTGTGGTTGTTTGCTGGTTTGTTGCCTTGGATTGCTTTTTCTAGTGGTTTAGTACAGTCAGCAAACTCAGTAGTTGGACAGCCTAATTTAGTCAAAAAAGTTGTATTCCCGCTGTCTTTGCTGCCTTTAGTGCCAATTTTGTCATCTTTTATCGAAAGCTCTTTTGGTTTGATGATATTGATTGTATTCGTCGCTTTTACTTCTCATACCTTACATGCGACTTTGGCACTGTTGCCTTTGGTATGGTTGACGCAGTTGCTTTTAACCGCAGGAATAGGTTATTTAGCTGCTGGTTTAACTGTATTTTTACGAGACATTCCACAAAGTTTAGGTGTATTATTAAACATTTGGATGTACGCAACACCAATTATTTACCCTGCCACAGCAATTCCCGAAGGACTGCGAACTTGGATATTTTGGTTAAATCCAATGACCGCAATTGCCGAATTTTACCGTGATATCGTTTTAAATGGTGAAGTTAAGCACTGGGGAGAGTGGGGAGTTGCGACGACGATATCCTTTGTATTATTTTGCTGCGGATTGTGGGTTTATCGGCGCCTGCGTCCTGCCTTTGCGGATGTGTTGTAATTTCGTAGAAAAAGGAAAAAGGTAAACGGAAGTAGGACAGCGATGTCCTTTTCTTTTTGCTTTTTTCTTCAAATAATAGTTATATAGTCATCAAGGTATTGGTTAATGAGTGAGGAAATCGCAATTTCACTTCATTCTGTATCCAAGTGCTATAAGCGTTACGCACGTCCAATGGATAGACTTCAGGAATTATTATTGCCCCACTCCAATAAAGTTCAGGAGTTTTTCGCTTTGCGCGATATTAACTTGGATATCCCCAAAGGTCAGACAGTGGGAATTATTGGACGTAACGGTTCGGGTAAAAGCACAATGCTACAAATTATCGCTGGAACTTTGACCCCTACTACAGGAGAAGTGGTAGTTAAGGGTAGAGTCTCAGCGCTGTTGGAGTTAGGCAGTGGTTTTAACCCAGAATTTACAGGAAGACAAAATGTATTTTTTAATGGCAGGTTACTAGGGTTGAGTCAAAACGAAATTGACTCAAAGTTTGATGATATTGCTGGGTTTGCTGATATTGGTGATTTTATCGACCAACCTGTAAAAACTTATTCTAGTGGAATGTTTGTTCGTTTAGCGTTTGCAGTTGCAGTAAACGTTGACCCCGAAGTACTTATTGTAGATGAAGCGCTAGCTGTAGGTGATATTGTGTTTCAGCACCGTTGTATGCGACGAATGCGTGCGCTTATGGACTCTGGTGTGACTACACTATTTGTATCGCATGATTCCGGCGCCATTAAAACGTTATGTAACTCAGCCATTATGATTCATGATGGACAAATATATAGCAAAGGGGCGCCTAACGATATCACAATTACATATCTCAAATTATTAACAGACTTAGAATTAGGCATATCAGCAACCGAGTCTAAACAAACGCAGCAAGAAGAGAAATGTAATAAAGATACAACTATCGCACGTAGAGGAAGCGGTAAAGCCAGAATTGAATCAGTAAAAATGCTTAATCATTTGGGTGAAGATGCTGGTGAAACACCCGTGTTTGGCTTTAATGAAGAAGTAACGCTAGTTGTAGAAATAAAAGCGAATGAAAAACTCCTTAGCTGTATTTTAGGCTTTTATATTTGTGATAAAAACGGTAACGAGATTATTGGAACTAATACCTTTGAAGAAAATGTCAAAATCGATAAGCTAGAATTTAGACAACGAGTCGTTGTCAATTTTAAGTTTAAATTACCACTAAGACCCGCTTCGTATAGTTTAACTGTTGCAGGCGCCGAAAATAACGAAGCCTTAACTTTCGATTGGGTTGATAACGCAATGGTGTTTCAAGTTTTACCACCAAAAACAGGCAAACAAATTTATGCTCTAATTGACCATCCTATTAATGTAACTATTTGTACACCTTGTAGGTTGGGTTCCACGTAGCGCAACCCAACATTTATATATTTAAAAAGTATTATGGAAAAATATAAAGACTTGATTAAAGATTATCCTTCTTTTGATGGATTAACTGAGGAAGCTCTTGAGGATAATACCAGTTTAAAAAAGACATTACATTTCATTGGTAAGAACAAACGTGTAGTTGATTTTGGCTGTGCTACAGGTTATTTAGCTCAGTTACTTAAACATAATGGTTGTGTAGTTACAGGAGTAGATTATAATCAAGAAGCAGCTCAAGAAGCAGAAAAGTACTGTCAAGAAGTTATAATTGCTGACTTAGATTTTACCAGCATCACAGAAATATTCCCTAACCAAAAGTTTGACGTTGCTGTTTTTGGAGATGTTTTAGAGCATCTCCGTAACCCTTGGAAAGTCTTAGAAGATACAAAGAATATATTACAGCCTGGTGGCTATGTAGTTGCTTCTATCCCAAATATTGCTCATGGAGCTATTCGTTTAGCTTTACTGCAAGGTAAATTTGAATATACACAGTTTGGTATATTAGACAATACACATTTAAGATTTTTTACAAAAAAGACTATAAAACAATTGTTTGAAACAACAGGATATTTAGTTAAAGGAATTGATAGAACAAAATTAGATATTTTTACAGACGTTCATCTCGTTCCCTCTTTTCAGCGTGATGATTTCCATCAAGAAGTTATTGCCCAAATTGAACAAGATGAGGAAGCAGACACTTTACAGTTTGTTATTCAAGCATTTCCTTGTACAGTTGAAGACAAGTACATGATATTAGAAAAACAGTATACTTGCTTAAACGAGCAATATTCCCAGCTTCTTGAAAAAAATCAGCAACTAGAGTCTCAATTAAAATATACACAGTCAGAACTAGCACTCACAGAGTCTATATTACAAGAATTGCAGCAAGCTCGAACAGAAGCAATTACTGAACAAGCACAATCTTCGGTAAAAATAGATATTTTAAATTCTCAAATTCAACAAAAAGAGTCAATGCTACAAGACCTTGAGTATATGATTGTGGCAATGCAAACCAGTAAATTTTGGCAATTACGTGAAAAATGGTTTAAAATAAAAAGTTTTTTCAAGTAAAATAAATAAAAATATTACTGTTTACTGTCCATATTTTTGTATATGTAAATATATATAGAATTCATCATGTAGAAATAGCAAAATTGTTCGTAATGAACTTATTATTTGTCATACATAACTGGGTTGGTTATGCTCCACACGGAGGTACGGAAGTTCACGCTATAACTTTAGTTGAAGCATTAGCACAGACTGAAAATAATCAAGTGTACGTATTATTTCCTGACACGAAAACAGCTAGTGACTGCAATAATTATATATTATTCAATATAAAAAATAAAACTTTCAAGCAAATAAACTTAAGTTACCCTGTCACTTCCGATTGTTACTCACATCAAGAATTTTTCGCTAAGTTTGAATTCATACTTTTACAACAAAACATTGATATAGTTCACATTTTTCATCTAATTAGATTTCCTCTAAATACACCATTAATTGCCAAAAAAGCTGGTGCCAAGGTAATTATTTCTGTTTTTGATTACTATTTAATATGTCAACAATTTAATTTTTTGACAGAAAATAAAATTTTTTGTAATTATCCAAATATTACTATATCAACTTGTGATTTATGTTTAAAGCAAAATTTTAATTCTCAAGCAGGTACGCAAAATACCCGAAGAAATACAATCTCACAAATACTCTACTACGCTGATGCTGTCCACTATTTGTGTCACGACCAATATAATCGATTTATTATAGCTTATCCATATTTACAAGACAAACTTAACTTAATAATGGGTTTAGGCATCGGCGCCTTTTTTACAGAGCAAGATATACCCAATAAGTTAAATAACTTTGCATTACCTTTAAAAGTCGCTTGTGTAGGTAACTTTGATACGAACAAAGGAGCAGAATTAATTATACAAATTATCGATTACTATCAATCCACACAGCAAAATATTGAATTTCATATATATGGAGATGTTCGTTATCCTTACTCAGACATTTTACCATCAGCAAATAAAAATGTTAAAGTGCATGGACAATACACTCCTGAAGAATTACCGAACCTACTACAACAATGTCATATTGCTTTATTTGCCTCAATATGGCCTGAAACTTTTGTATTAGCTTTATCCGAAGTTTGGTCATGCGGCTTAATTCCAGTGGCGCCTAATATCGGAGCATTTCGTGAGCGAATTACTCATGGTAAAAACGGATTCCTTTACGAATTGACAGATTATGGTTCAATTATCACAATATTAGACAATTTTCTAAAAATGACTACAGAAAGTTTCCTCAATTTACTCAAACAAGTTAGTAAAGTACAATACCCCTCCTTAGAATCTAATATTAATCAATATTTAGCACTCTACACCCATATACAAAAAGCAAAATATGAACTTAACACTCTAGAACTACTATCGCGCGTCATTATCGAAGAACACCATATAGAAACCCGTCATATAGAAACATACCTAGAAATCCAACAATTACCAGACCCACAACAACCTATTCCTCCTATTCCTGAAAATAAACATCTTTTATATAAAGCATGGCAATACTACAAACAACAAGGATTACTCTCCACAATCAAACGCAGCGTGAATTACACTTGGCAACGGATACAAAAGATATAAATCAACCATCCGTTACATCCGTTACATCCGTTGCAAATTTTATCCTTCATTTTATTTGGATGCTTCCAGAACACTTAGATAGTAATCAACACATTCGTAAAATGCTGATATCAGAAGCAACACAATGTTATTTTACAATTCAATTTTATCAGAGCGAAACTTATCTAGACGAAGCACGTAAAACAAAACAACCAGATTTAATATTATTATTTGGCTCATTCTATAAACCCAATACAGATATATACAACCTCATCACACAAACAATTCGTTACTTAGGAACTCGTGTCGCTGCTTGGATAACAGAAGACCCTTATGAGTTTGATTGTAATTACTTATTACCAAAACTAGTTGATTTTGTATTTAGTAACGACAAAAACTCATGTAACTATTATCATTCTCAAAATGTTTACCACTTACCCTTAGCATCTGCATCTAATACATTAGAACCACTGACAGAACCTGAATGGGATTTTGTATTTTGCGGTGTAGGGTTTCCGAACCGTATTGATATTATCGAAGGATTGCAAGACATCCTGAAAAATTACTCAACATTAATTATCGGGTCAAATTGGTCAAAACAAATTACCGAAAACTTTTTCACACGTACTCAAGTTGATTACGACGAACTAATATCAATTTATAGAAATAGCAAAATAGTCTTAAACCTATCACGAAACCATAACATCGCAAACCACATCTATGAAATAGTACCATCCACAGTGGCGCCGAGAACATTTGAAGTAGCAGCAATGGGAATATTTCAACTAGTCTTCTTCGACCGACCAGAAATACACGAATATTTCACCGAAGAAGAAATAATAACCTTTAGCAGCAAACAAGAATTTGCATATCTAGCAGATAAATACATAAACAACCCTCAACTACGCCATAGCATAGCTAACAAAGCCAAACAAAAAGTAGATAAAGAACACCTATATAGACACAGACTACAAACACTAGTCCAACAAGTCCTCAATAATCTCTAATTCATGATAAATCGTATATTAATCCACAACACCAAAACAACAAATAACAATTACCACCTACTCCACTCCCTATGGCAAGCATTTAAAGAAACATCACTACAAATACAAATATCCCAACCACAAACACTACAGCTATTCATCAAAAACTTCCAACCCGAACTCATAATATGCTTCGGAGGAGAACAAATATCACCAACAATTGAACACCTCAAACTCCCTAACACCAAATGGATATTATGGACAACAGAAGACCCGTTTGAAATAAACTTTAACAAACAAATCGCAAAACACTTTGACATTGTACTAACATCAGACAAAGCCAGCCAAAACTTATACAGCCATCCTCATTGTTACTACCTTCCCTTCGCAGCATCCAAAAACTGGTTTTATCATCCAGTAATCAAACAACCCTCAAAACTACTATACGATTTAATTTTTATAGGTACAGCTTGGCCCAACCGTATTAGCTTCCTCAAAGAACTAATAAGCTTACTCAAACAAAACCATCTTACCAGTAGATTTATACTGCCAACAAATTCTCACATACCTCAAGACACACTATCAGATATAGACATTATCAAATTTGAACGTGACTTTCGACTGGCGCCTACTGACTTAGCCAACCTGCAAAACCATTCATTATTTGCGCTAACACTATTTCGAGACTTTTCCGGTGACGGCAACCCAAGACCCCAAAGTTCACCAACCAACAGATTTTACGAAACAGCCCTAGCTGGCACAGGACAGATAATTGTATCAAATGACATCAGCATACCAGAATTTTACCCAGAAATAAAAGACCATATTTTTCAACTACAAAACGCGCACGAAATAATAGATACAATAACCTACGTAAAAGAAAACTTTGAAATTAGGAATTGCGCGGCTTCATCTGTCCAGCAATTTGTTATAGATAATCACTCTTATTTACATCGAGTTAGAGAATTACTAAAGATAGTTGATAGTTTAAATAGCTAACATTTTATACAGTGATACTTTATACTTAATTAAAGCTCTTAGATTTAGAGCATTGAGCATCCTGATATCAATAATTTTTCAAGAATAAATAGTCAACCATTAAATAAATTTTATATCATTTTGATCCCCCCTAACCCCCCTTAATAAGGGGGGAACAAGATAAAAAGCCTTTCTTAAAAAAGGGAGAACTAGAGTTAATAGCAAAATAACTCTTAGCCCCCCTTATTAAGGGGGGTTGGGGGGATTAAACCCGCAGTTAAAGAACTATAGGAATTAATACAAATGGTTAGTGAATTTGAGGCAAAGCAAACACAAACTCAATTACGCACAACCCAGCTAGAATTAGAACACATCAAAGCGCAGTTACAAGCAACACAAGCCGAATTAGCACAATCACAGGGACTCGTATCCTGGATGCAGACGAGCAAGTTTTGGAAACTTCGTCTTCAATTCATAGAATCAAGAAATAAAATTAAACAAGTTCAACAAAAATTACAAGCAATATTACTTAAGAAACATTTTATACAAAATCAACTAACATCAACATCATCAGATATAAACTTTTATCATATCAACTTACCTCGCTATATACCAGAAAAGCCCACAGTATTACTAATAGTTGAAGAAACTTTACCGCAGTGTTTTCGCTATCGTGTTCAGCAAAAACTCGAACAATTACAAGCATTAAAATATCAAGTTAGTTGGGTGTCTTGGCGCCATTACAAACAAGCACAAGCGCAGTTACATTTTTGTCATATTGCCATATTTTATCGAGTCCCAGCATTTCGAGAAGTAGTAGAGACAATTAAATACGCAAAATCACTTAATAAAATTGTATTTTTTGACATCGATGACTTGATATTTAATGGTGATGCATACCCCGAACCATACGAGAACCTAGTAGGACAAGTATCACCCGATGAATACGAAGGTTTGGTGCAAGGAGTTAAATTTTACCGTGAAGCATTAACATTATGTGATTATGCCATCGCTTCTACTCCTGCACTTGCTGAAGAAATGGAACGTGTGATTGGTGAAGGCGCCGTTTGGTGTCACCGCAATGCAATTGACAGCACGCTACTGCAATTTATGCACACGCAGTCTCCTAAAATCACACGCGCTTACATATCGATTTTTTATGGCAGTGGTACAAAAACTCATGATGCTGATTTTTTAATAGCGGCGCCAGCAATTGCCCGCATCATGGAAAAATACCCAAACGTTCGACTAACTATAGTCGGATATCTAACGCTTCCAGATTTATTGGCGCCTTACCAAGATAGAGTAGACCGAATTGGACTATTGAGTAATCTAGAAGTGTATTGGGAATTTCTTTGTCAAGCTGATATAAATATTGCACCACTCAAATCAAACCTGTTTAACGACTGTAAAAGCGAAATCAAATGGTTAGAAGCAGCAATATTAGGAGTTCCTTCGGTTGTCACTGATACCAAAATGTATCTAGAAGTTTTACAAGACGGTGAAGATGTTTTAATTGCCTCTACACAACAAGAATGGTTTGAGAAACTTGACCAAATGATAGGTGACAGCCAATACCGTCTTTATATTGCACATCAAGCAAAACAAAAAGCCTTACGGGAGTATCATCCCACTGTAATGGCAGAAAATTTCCAAATTATTCTTGAAAACGCAATCTTAGAAGCAGTATCACAACACCGTGCAATACAAAAGCAAACTAAGACAAAATTACTATTTGTCAATGTCTTATATCCACCTCAAGCCCTAGGTGGAGCAACAGGTGTAGTCAAAAATATAATTGACACCCTAAAAGAAAAATTTGATGACCGTTACGAAATTTCTGTTTTTACCTACGACTTACACAACCCCAACGGTTATGAACTATGTGAATACCTTCAAGACTCAATTCACGTTACCCGTCTAAGTTTACCTCCCTATCCCGATATCGACTGGCGCTATCAAGACCAAAGGGTATACGAAATTTTTTCTCAATACCTTAAATTAACGCAACCAGACTTAATACACTTCCACTGTATACAGCGACTAACTGCATCAGTTCTCGAAGCCGCTAGTGACTTAAACATTCCTTCCATCGTTACCGTACATGATGCGTGGTGGATATGCGACCACCAATTTATGCTCGACCGTGATGGAGTCGAAAGGAATTTTCACCAAAATGACCCTTTAGTAGTCGCGCGTTACGCTGATGATTTAAATAAGTCACTTGCTCGGCGCCGCTACTTAGCACAACAGTTAAACCGTGCCAAACTAATCCTCGCCGTTTCTGACTTTCAAGCTTCCTTATATAGTCTTAACGGTTTTACTCAAATTCAAGTCAACCGCAACGGCATCAAACCCTTACCAGTTCTAGCGCGAACTCCATCAAAACGCATTCGCTTAGGTTTCGCTGGTGGAATTTGTGTCCATAAAGGATATTACTTTCTCAAAGAAGCCATCATAGCAGCAAATCTTTATAAAACAGAAGTCACAGTAATTGACTTATTTATAGACTCAGGTTTACCAAGACATGAAACCTGGGGTAGCACTCCAGTTCAATTGATACCAAAGCTGCCACACGAAAGAATGGCTGACTTTTATAGTCAAATTGATGTTTTAGTGGCGCCGTCATTATGGTCAGAAAGCTTTGGTTTAATCACGCGCGAAGCCACTTTAGCAGGAGTCTGGGTAGTCGCTTCCAATAAAGGTGGACTTGCAGAAGATATTTGTCCAGGTATAACTGGAGACATTTTTTCTCCTGACGATATAAATGAATTAATTGAGATTTTAAAACGAATTGAACAGGCGCCTGAAAAATACCAGAAGCAACTTGTACCTAATACTCAACACATACGAAGAATCGAAGAACAAATAAACGAACTAGAAACAATTTACGAATCTATCGTTTTAAATCATTCGTAACAAACCCAAATGTAGAGACGCGATTAATCGCGTCTCTACATCGCGTCTTATTTTATTAAAAAATAATCCAAAACGTGAAACAAATCAAAGTTTTAGTATACATTACAGCTTACGAAGATAATCAAGCTGTAAAAACTTGCGTTAGAGCTATTCAAAATCAATCATTTCCAATTGATAAAATTTTTATTATAGATAATTCCCGTATTGAGCCTGTTTCACTTAGTAACTCAAAAAATATTATTATCGAACGTCACCCAGAAAATATAGGTATCGGCGCCGGATTGAATATAGCTTTAAATTTAGCACAAGCTCAAGGATATGATTTTTTATGGGCTTTCGACCAAGATAGTGTACCTGCACCAGATTGTCTAGAGATACTTTTAGAAGCGCATCAAAGATTATCTGGACAATATGAAATTGGTATTATTGCTCCAACTGCAATTGATGTAAAAACTAATACTGTTGTTGAAGGCGCCGTATTTGCAAAGTACCGTTTTATTGGATGCCAACACATAAATCAAATAGACTTTTACAAATGTGACGCTCCCATTACCTCTGGCTCATTAATTTCTATAGAAAAAGCTAAAACAATTTCTCCTCCACGTGCCGAATTATTTATTGACGGAATAGACCTCGATTATGGACTGCGATTGAGATATAAAGGTTATTCTAATTTGATTATTACTAAAGCTACCATGCAGCATAACTTTGGTAATCCCTTAGCTGTCAAATTTTTATATAAAAAATATTATATACATAAATACTCTGTGCTACGCCATTACTACATTTGTCGTAATCACACATATTTAGATATTAAATACGCTCAAGGATGGTATCGTTTATTAAGTTTAAAATATCGCATTAAATACACAATTTGCACTGTTGTTAAAATTGTGTTATTTGATACCGAACAAAGACAGCTTAAGGTTTGTGCTTGTTTGGTAGGAACTTATCAAGGTTTGATAAAACAACTAGACAAAACATTAATTGACCCAATTAAGTAAAATACAAAGATTTAAAAGTTTTAAGTAACTTTTACAATAAACCTCTTGTAATAAACTTCTTGTGGGATGGGCATCGCAAGCCCTGTCCCTCTTCACAATCTAAATTAGTCTATCAAAATAAAAACATGGAAGCATGCTGCACCGCTAATCCTATCTAAGAAAGACCAAACCGGAAAAGCTTTGCAGCAGGCTGATGTTTTTAATTAGTGTAGGATGCGCCCTTTATTTAAAGAGGGCGCCTAAAAGCTATGAAGAAGCTGATTCTTGAGCAGCGCTAACAGAACCTATTTTCTTACCTGATGCTGCTGACTCACGACGAGGGGAAGAAGAACCTCCTTTAAGTTTGGGTTTAACGGAACGTCCACCTTCGCCACGTCCACCTTCACCACGTCCACCTTCGCCATTATCCCAGGAACGACCACCACGACGTTCTCCTGAATATTCACGACGGGGTGAACCACCACCTCCACGAAGTTTTGGTTTGGGTGTTGGGGATAGTAGTTCTTCTTCAGTTGCATCAGCTTCGGTTTGTAACCAAGCTGGACGAGTTTGGTCGTAAGCTAGTTGTAATGCTGCTGCGGCAATTGCGTGAGCATCGTATTCTTCGCTCAACTCACGAACAATTGGTAAGAAGGATGCCAATCTTTCGCCAGTTAGTGCTTCGCGCACTTGTTCTTGTAACTTTTGAATATAGCGTGCTTCTATTTGCGCGCGTGTTGGAATTGGCAGTACTTGCCAAGCTTGACGAACGTGACGCTCAAATATTTGCTGTTTGCGACGCTCGAATGGTTGTACTAAAGTAATCGCAGTACCTTCTTTACCTGCACGACCTGTACGACCAATTCGGTGTACGTAAGTTTCTACGCTATCAGGTAAGTCAAAGTTAATTACGTGTGATAGCTGGTCTACGTCTAAACCACGTGCAGCAATATCAGTTGCTACTACCCAACGAACTTGACGATTGCGGAATCTTCCTAATAAACGTTCTCTGGCTTGTTGCGACAAGTCACCGTGATATTCATCGACACTATGACCTGCTGATTGAAGCTGGCTGGTAAGTTCTGCTGCTGTACGACGAGTACGTACAAATATCAACGCTGACTCTGGGTCTTCCATTTCCAAAATAGGTTGTAATGCTCTGGCTTTGCTCCAGTTACGAGGCACTACATAAGCTACTTGGTTAATTTTGTTCGGCGCCGCTTTTGGTTGTTGTACGGTAACGGTAACAGGGTCATTCAAATAGTTGTTGACAAGCTGACGTATGCTTGGTGGCATTGTCGCTGAGAATAATGCCGTTTGACGCTCTGTTGGCGCCTGCGAGAGAATTTTCTCAACGTCATCGATAAAGCCCATGCTTAACATTTCATCGGCTTCATCTAATACAAACCAGCGAACATAATCAAGTTTGAGGCTACCACGCTCTAACAAGTCAATTACTCGTCCAGGTGTACCAACGACGATGTGGACACCACGTCGCAGTTGCATAATTTGACGGTCTATCGACTGACCACCATAAATAGCTGCTGTACGTAATCCACTGTTGCCGATAAAAGTAGAAACTGCATCGTGAACTTGAATCGCTAATTCACGAGTTGGCGCCAAAACTAAAGCTTGTACGGCGCGATGGTTAACGTCTAATCTCTCTAATATAGGTAAGGAGAAAGCAGCGGTTTTACCTGTACCTGTTTGCGATTGACCAACAACATCACGTCCAGATAGCAAATGTGGAATCGCTTGTGCCTGAATATTGGTAGGTTCGGTGAAACCAAGTGTTTCTAATTGTTGTACACGTTCTTCTGAGAGACCTAATTCTTGAAAGGAAGGATTCATTAATTCTCCTAAATCTTCTTATTTGGTAATGGGTAATTAACTTGATATGGATAATAAGGGCTAATAGAAAAGGGTAATCGTTGTAATCAGGATAATAATCTACTAGCCATAACGGGCAAAGTTAACAGCTAATTAACAGCTACTAACTGTTTAACAACTTGACCATAAAGGTCATATGCATCGGCGCCAGTAATTTCAACTTGGACGATGCTTCCTAAACTGGCTTGTCCACCAACGTATACAAGCCCATCAACTTCTGGAGCAAAACGACTCGAACGACCGATTAATTCACCTGTTTCTGGATTTTCCTGTTCAATCAGCACATCCACAACTTGATTAATAAGTTGTTGATTTTTATTTTCAGAAATCGGTTGCTGGAGTGCCATCAAGGCATCTCGTCTTGTATCCATAATTTCTTGCGGTACCTGGTTAGGTAAATTTTGGGCTGGTGTTCCCTCCTCCGCTGAAAATGTAAATACCCCAACATGGTCAAATTCATGACGCTGAACAAATTGCAACAAATGTTCAAATTGTTCATCAGTTTCTCCAGGAAACCCAACAATAAATGTTGTTCGCAGCACCGCGTTTGGTAACGCTTCCTTGATGCGCTCGATAATCGCATCGTTAACTCGTCCTTGCCAAGGGCGGTTCATTGCACGAAGAACATCGGGGTGTGAGTGTTGTAACGGTAAATCCAAGTAGGGCAAAACATTGGGTGTCTCTTGAATTGCTGCAATTACATCAGGGGTAAGTCCCGTTGGATATGCGTAATGCATCCGAATCCACGGTACATCAACTTTACCTAACGCGCGCAGTAACTCGGCTAACTTCGGTTTGCCATATATATCCATACCGTAGTTAGTTGTAATTTGAGAAATCAAGATAATTTCTCGCACTCCTTGAGATGCCAATTGTTCGGCTTCAGTAACAATCGATTCTATAGTACGCGAACGTTGGTTTCCTCTAAGATGGGGAATTATACAAAATGCACACCGATAATCGCATCCCTCGGCAACTCGCAGGTAAGCTACGCCCTCTGTTGTTGTTCGGTAGCGTGGTGTCAACTCATCCGCTATATAAGTTGGCTCGGCACTAACTTCTTTTACTCGCTCGCCACTTGATGCGCGCTCAATCACGTCTACGATTTTGTGATAATCGCCCGTCCCTACTACTGCAACCGCTTCGGGCAACTCTTCCAATAATTGCTCTTGGAAATGCTGCGCCATACAGCCGGTAATGACAATTTTCTTGTTCGCTTCTGCTAGTTCGACTAAAGTGCGAACCGATTCAGCGCGCGCCGCTTCAATAAAACTACATGTATTTACAATAACGTAATCTGCTAACTCTTCGTTACTATCTACGCCATAACCTGCTTCTACAAGCAGTCCCAGCATATGCTCCGTGTCAATTCTATTTTTCTCGCAGCCTAGATGAGAAATGGCGATCGTTGGCTTTTCACCCATATTTTAATATCATTCTTGCTTATTTTGTCACGTTTGTTAATTATCAAACAGTTAAGCATTATTTTCCCTTCACTATATCGTGGAATTTGATTTTACATTCGAGAGTGATATCCCTACAAATGCTTATCAAGCGTCTTTAGCCTCAACTAGGGGCTAAGACTGCTTACAGTAACGAGACATGCTATGATTGTGCTTGATTCTGTGTTTCCAGAGAAAAAACCAAATTTATTCTTAGGGCAAATTTAACACTCTTTACAATTCTACAACTTTATAGCTGTAGGTATTGTACACTACCGGAGCTAGCAAATGCGTTGTGAATTTACCCGTAGTCAAGTTCGCCCTCTGGATGACTGGTGTATACGAACTAAAGTTCGTTATTACTACTAGTCTGTGGCGTATCCAAAAGAAGTCGCAACCCGTAGGTAGTATCGCAAGCGCATTTTATGCTGCCGTGCGGTGGTGTTAGCTCGTTGCTCTTTTTAAAAAGCGCGGGAGCTGTGGGCTGCTTGTTATCTCACTTTATTCATCACGTCGCCATTATACAGGAAAGTGTACCGTTTGTGTAGACTTTTCCAAATAGTACGAGTCAGAGTGCATTTTATTAAGTGGCAGTCTCCTCTTGTAGCCACTTTCTATCTTAACATATCTTATGAAAGGTTTCACCTCAAATTATTCCTTAAGGAGGAGGCAGAAAACCGAACCATATAGCACATATTTGAGAAAATATAGCAAAGTCTACCCCTTTCACTTTCAGCACGGTTGTTTTTCAATAGAGAAGGCTGTGACATTAGATAGAGGACTCCGCGAAGCGGTTTAATTGAAGAGTGGACTTATATCAGTTATTTAAAACCCAAACCCCAATTATTGGCGTGGTTCACCTTTTGCCGCTGCCGACTTCTCCGCGTTGGGGGGGAAGTTTGAAAGCGGTTATTGACCGCGCCGAAAGAGAAGCTGCCGCTTTAGCCAGTGGAGGAGTTGACGGTATTATAGTCGAAAATTTTTTCGATGCGCCATTTACTAAAAACCAAGTTGACCCAGCTGTTGTCAGTGCCATAACGGTAGTAGTGCAGCGAATTCAAAATTTAGTTACACAACCCATCGGGTTGAATGTGTTGCGGAATGATGCCAAAAGCGCTATGGCAATAGCTAGCTGTGTTCATGCACAATTTATTCGCGTTAATGTTTTAACTGGGGTGATGGCAACCGACCAAGGATTAATTGAAGGAGAAGCACATCAATTACTACGCTATCGGCGTGAATTAGGTAGCGATGTCAAAATTATTGCTGACGTACTTGTTAAACACGCACGTCCCCTTAGTTCTCCCAATTTGACCGTTGCCGTCAAAGATACAATTGAACGTGGTCTAGCTGATGCTGTTATTTTATCTGGCTGGGCGACAGGTAGCCCACCATCTTTAGAAGATTTAGAATTAGCATCCGCTGCTGCTGATGGGACTCCAGTATTTATAGGCAGTGGTGCTAGCGTGGATAATATAGCTACACTAATGCAAGCTGCGGATGGTGTAATTGTATCCAGTTCGCTTAAACGTCAAGGGCGGATTGAGCAGACTATCGACCCCAACCGTGTTGCTACATTTGTCGAAGCAGCCCGAATCATCCGTAATTCTAGTAACAACTCTAGTAGTAATTCCAAAGGTGGCAAAAAGTCTACGTCTTCGGTAAAACTACATTCTTAAAATAAAAGTGAGGAGTGCTGAGTGCTGAGTGCTGAGTTTTAACTCATAACTCATAACTCATAACTTATAACTCCTAACTTATTTAATTCTAACCCCTTGATCAAAATTATGAGTCGCCGTCGTCCTATCCCTTGGATTCATCGCACTTCGCGCTTAAGTATTGCTGCGATAGCTGGACTTGGTGCTGTAAACACTGGCTATCTTAGCTACGTCAAGTTAAGCGGAGGCGCCGTTGCCTGCGTGAATAAAACTGCTGGTTGTGATAGTGTTCTCTCTAGCCCTTGGGCTACCATTTTTGGTGTCCCACTAGCTATATTTGGGTTTTTGGCTTATGCCAGCATGACTGGTTTTGCACTGGCGCCATTGGCTATTAAGCCAGAAACGAATAAAGAGCAACGCAAAAAATTAGAGAACATAACCTGGCTATTACTACTAGCTGGCAGCATCGCCATGACCGTGTTCAGCGGTTACTTAATGTACTTGCTCGCTTTCCAAATCAAAACTGTTTGTTATTACTGTATTGCAAGTGCATTATTTTCACTTAGTATATTAGTATTGACTATTATTGGTCGTTCGTGGGACGATATCGGTCAAATATTTTTTACAGCAGTCATTGTCGGTATGGTAACGCTAATCGGTACTCTTGCTGCTTACGCTCCCATTAATAACTTGGTTACAAATGGAAATAATGCTGACCCAACTAACCCAAATCGTGCTGGTGTAACTGTTGCACAAACTGGGTCTGGCGCCGGACAAATTTTCTTCGATGCACGCAAAGCTGGTGAACCTAACCCAAAATCAGGTTGGGAAATAACTACTACCAGTGGCGAAGCTGAAATTCAATTAGCAAACCACTTGGCTAAAGTTGGCGCCAGAGAATATGTTGCTTTCTGGTGCCCGCACTGTCACGAACAAAAATTACTGTTTGGTAAAGAAGCTTACAAAGTAATCACAGATAATAACGTTAAAACAGAATGCGCGCCAGAAAGCCCAGTTGGTAAACCACAAGACTGTAAAGCTGCTGCTATTCAAGGGTTTCCCACTTGGATTATTAATAACAAATCTTATAGTGGAGTCCAGAATTTGAATGATTTAGCAAACGCATCTGGTTACGCTGGTTCTCGTAATTTCAAATACTTCAGGTAATCATTTTATTTGTAAGGTTTTATAAAATTTACGCCTTCTCTAAGGTTAGAGGAGGTATTTTTATTTATAGAAAACTATATAGTATTTTAACGAATTATGGATAATTGTTGCAAATTGTAATAAATTGTTATCTAGTTAATATTTTAATAGCTGCTAAATAGGCTACTCTCATGGTTGCGATTTAGTTTTATCACAAATAACTACATTTAGAAAGAATTAGACTTGACAACTCGTTATAAATAGAAATATGCCATAGTAATGACTATAGCAGTAACTGTTTAAATAAGTTTTCTGTTTCAAAACTCGACTCGGTAATTGGGAATGAGTAAGCAGCGATATAAGTTTCTGCAAATGTTTCGGTTCAAGCAAAAACAACCTCTTTTAAATCGAAGAGAGTTACTCGTTTCCTTTGTAGTTGCAGGCTGCATTGTTGCTTTACGCTTACTGGGATTTTTTCAGCTTTTTGAATGGATTGCGTTAGATATATTTTTCCAGTTACGTCCATTGGAAACGTATCCTCAACCTATCACAATTATTGCTGTTGATGAGATATCATTGAGAACTATTGGTACGTGGCCTGTACCAGACCGTACAATCGCCGAGTTATTAACGAAATTGAATAAGTCTCATCCACACGCTATTGGCTTAGATATTTATCGAGATTTCAAAGTTGACCCTGGTCACGAACAGCTACTAGCTGCTTATCAAAACACTCCCAACTTAGTTGGTATTGAGAAGTTATCACAAAAGCAAGATAATCATGTTTTGCCACCAATTGGTTTAAATCGAAGCCAAGTAGGTTTTAATAATATAGTACTTGACAGTGATGCGAAAGTACGGCGAAGTTTACTATATTGGCATACATACAAGGAAAAGCACGAAAGTTTTGCGCTAAAAATTGCCAAGCTATATTTACAATCAACTGGTATTGTACCATTAGCAGCACAGAGTAATCCAGAGTATTTACAGTTAGGAAAAGCAGTTTTTTCTAGGTTTTTACCAAACGATGGTTCGTATGTAGGAGCGGATAACAGAGGCTATCAAATTATATCTAATTTCCCTAAACCTAGCTGCACAACTTGTTCTCGTGATAATTGGGGTTTTCGTAAAGTCTCATTACGCGAAGTTCTCAACGATAAAGTTCCAGAAAGCTGGATTAAAAACCGCATTGTCTTGATTGGTTCCACTGCACCTTCTCTACAAGATTATGTGCAAATACCATATTCTAGTCAATTTGTTGGTCAAGCTAAAACAATAGCTGGAGTTGAACTGCAAGCTTATTTTATTAGCGAAATAATTTCTGGCGCCTTATACTCAAGACCATTAATCAAAGTATGGTCAGACCCAATCGAATACTTATGGATTTGGGTGTGCGCGTATTTAGGTGTAGTAACACGATACCAAATTAAGAAAACTACCATAAGCTTTTTAATAATTATATTTTTTGGTTCTGTACTAGCTGGAAGCACATTTGTGATATTTCTTGATGGTTGGTGGATACCGATTATACCCGGATTAATTAGCTTATCTGCTTCAGCATTTGTCGTTACTTGCCAAATTAATTATGTTCAAGAAGAGTTAAAACGCTCTAAAGAGTTTCTATACCAAATTATAAACACAATTCCTGACCCCGTTTTTGTTAAAAATAAAAACTATCAGTGGATTGTTCTAAATGAAGCTTACTGTGAATTTTTGGGTTATCCAAAAGAAGTTTTGTTAGAAAAAAGTGACTACGAATACTTTTCTGACTCTCAAGCCAAAGCATTTCGCTTTCATGACGATTTAGTTTTTAGAACTCAAGAACCATGTGAAACCGAAGAACAATTTACTGACAAAAATGGTAATACTTATTCAATTGCCACAAAACGTTCGCTCCACAAAGACGCTGCTGGTAACTGCTACTTAGTGGGAGTCATTCGTGATATTACCAAACGAAAATTAATCGAGGAAGACCTCAAACGCGAGAAAGCAGAGTTATTTCGTTCCAATAAGGAGTTAAAAATCCGAGAAGACCGCTTACGTTACTTAGCCTATCACGACCCCCTTACAGGTTTACCAAACCGCAAACTATTCGCCGAACAACTCGAAGAATCGCTCTTATGGGCCCAAAGCAATAGCCTTATGGTTGGACTATTGTTCATTGACCTAGATGGGTTCAAAAAAGTT
The DNA here is from genome assembly GCF_003991905.1 of Dulcicalothrix desertica PCC 7102. Classification (GTDB taxonomy): domain Bacteria; phylum Cyanobacteriota; class Cyanobacteriia; order Cyanobacteriales; family Nostocaceae; genus Dulcicalothrix; species Dulcicalothrix desertica. The sequence goes on from NZ_RSCL01000010.1 coordinate 148,940, forward strand.
AATGATACTTTAGGTCACGAGATGGGAGACCGATTGTTAATTACTGTTGCTAGCAGACTCAACAACTGCCTGCGTGGAAGCGATACTGTAGCGCGGCTTGGTGGTGACGAATTTACCGTCATACTACGTGCAATACCCAAAAAAGAAGTCGCCGCCAAAGTCGCTGAAAAAATACTACTAACAATCACAGAACCAATTCTCTTAGAAGGTAACGTTGCCAGAGTATCTGCAAGTATAGGTATTAGCATATACCCTGTTAGTAGTCATGATACTGAAACGATAATCAAGCAAGCTGATGCTGCAATGTATCGTGCCAAACACATGGGTAAAAATCGTTATGAGTTTGCTTAAAGACTTCCAATAACCTTTATAACCTGAGTATTAATACTAAAGTATTAAATAACATAAGTGAAAATACTATTATGTCTATCTTATATTTGGTATCAGTAAAGCCTATAACTCTTATTTTTCGATTATTTAAACCAAAAATATAGATATTTCTACCATTGTCATAGCTTTGATTCTACTCATTGCTGCTTAAATATGGGTATTTTTTCATAAGCTTGTTATTTGATTTACACCGCATTTATACGTAAGCATATTAAAATATTGTCAAAGAAAGACAGGCTTGTAACCATTAACGTGTTATTTATGAAATAAATATATCGCTCTTTTGGGTGATGCGAGGAAAGATACAGCAGCAGTATTACTTGAATATTGCTTCAAATTTGTTATCCAGTTGGTTATACCTAATTGTCAACTGGTATTAATTTTAAGCGAACTTGTAACAACAAAGACTCGAATCTTTCTTAAATGTTTGTTAAAAGTTTATAGGGTTTTCACTTTTCAGAAAAAATTTCAGTAAAAACACTTACGTAATAATACTTTAGCCATACAAAGGAGTAATGCCGAGCTTATGGTAACTAGTTTAAAATTAGCAAGCGCGCTATTGTTCTTTGTCGGCGCCCATGTATTAGTTCCAAGAATAGCTGATGCAGCAGCAATGTTGAATCAACCTGTTGCCGCAGCAAATCGTTCGAGTAATATTGAGCTTAATAACCAAAACTTAAATCAAGTACAGGTGCTTCAAAATTCTTATAGCGAATATGAACCACCTAATTACGGTGGTCCTGACAGCGAACACGCCAGTGGAACAAGATAAAATGTAGAGACGCGATTTATCGCCTCTATTTAGATTTATACCAAAGTTGATTTTGCACAAGCGTATGTAATTCCCAGTCACTACTAGATGATGGAAAGTCCGTGCGATAATGTCCACCCCTGCTTTCAGTCCTAAAACCTGCACTCTTAAGAATTAAGTAAGCAACATCAAGCAAATTGCGGGTTTCTGCCCACAGTCGTAACAGCTTTTCCACGCTAGATATATTAAATACGCATTCAGTCGGACGCAGAGCAACTAAAAATTGACTAAGCGGTAAACTATTAAAATCACGCTGCCAAGTTTCAACAGTTGTAATAGCGCTTTCTAAAAGATTTTGTTCACGACATATCCCAGCACTTTGCCACATCAAACGCGGAATATTTTCGCGCAAGTCATTAAGATAAACTTGACAAGACTCAAGTTGCACTGCACTTAACGTAAAATCTACAGTATTTGTCTCTATTGTAGATATTTTTACCTGCTCTAATTTAATATTCGCCATTTGGGCGCCGAACACAATGCATTCGAGCAGTGAATTGCTTGCTAAACGGTTTGCTCCATGAACTCCGGTACTAGCTGTTTCACCAACAGCATATAAACCATTTATGTTAGTACTATTAGTTAAATCACTGACAATGCCACCCATCCAGTAATGTGCAGCAGGTGCAACAGGAATTGGTGTCGAGAATACGTCTACTCCCCAGAACTGACATATTTTAACAATGTTGGGAAAGCGATAACGAATAGTTTCTTTGGGAATAGGGCGCATATCTAGCCATACATTTGCCGTTGATGGGTCAGAGGCATTTTTTTGTAGGTGGCTATAAATTGCTCGACTAACAATATCGCGTGGCGCCAGTTCACCAGCTTCATGATAATCGAATGCAAAGCGCCGTCTTTGATCATCAATTAAATGGGCGCCTTCACCTCGAACAGCTTCGCTAATCAAAAAACGGTCTGCACCAGCTTTAGTCAAAGCAGTTGGATGAAACTGTACAAATTCTAAATCGCGTAAAATGGCGCCAGCTCGCCAAGCAATAGCGACACCATCACCAGTGCTTACCGCTGGGTTGGTTGTCTGTGCAAATACTTGACCTCCACCTCCTGTTGCCAACACAACAGCAGCAGCATGTACCCAAGTAATTTGATTATTGTGAAATAAACTAATACCGCAGCAGCGCTGTGTTTCTGGTTCAAGCCATAAATCTAATGCCAGCGCTTGTTGAATAACATGAATATTAGGACGTTTAAGAACTTGATTTGCTAAAGTCGTCGTGACTTCGCGTCCTGTTGTATCAGCAGCATGAAGAACACGATGCCTAGAGTGAGCAGCTTCTAGAGTTAGCGCCAAATTATTACCGTGACGGTCGAAAGCGACACCTAAATCTACAAGCGACTTAATACAAACTGAAGCATTAGTAGCCAGAAACTCAACTGCCGCTACATCACATAACCCGGCGCCAGCTTTTAAAGTATCTTCTATATGTAACTGCGGAGAATCTTCGGGTGAAACAGCTGCCGCTATACCACCTTGTGCCCAATCACTAGCAGATAATGAAATAGTTTCTTTAGTAATTAAGCCAACTCGCGTTTCTTTAGGTAAACACAGTGCAGTATAGAGTCCAGCCGCACCGGCGCCTACTACTAAAACATCAAATTCATTCTTAACAGCGTTCAATTGACAAACTAAATAAAGTGGTGAGTGCTGAGTTCTGAGGAACGAGGAACGAGGAATTAGGAATGAGAAGTGAGGAATTCTTAACTCTTAACTCCTAATTCCTAACTCCTAACTTCTATCTATAAATACCGTTATTGTAACGGTCGTCACCTTCGGTAAAAACAGACTCAACTTCATTAACAACGAAGTTGTTGAGATTAGCTTCCAGAATTTGCTTTTGGCGTTCGCTAAGTCCTTTCAATTGCAAAACGTCCTGAACATCTTTGTATGGAGCATTTTGAACGATTTTACTTGCAAGCGTTGGGTAAAGTCCTGGGAAACGCTGGAAAGAAGCAATATTGGTATTATTTAAATCTATTTTTTTACCATAAACTTCAGCCAGTCTGTCATCTGCACGGTTACGATACGTTTCGCTAGTTTCTGCCGCGAATACAGGAACCGACCGAAAAGCAAAGCTATTCAATGTACTCGCTTGAACTGGTTGAGAAGTGCCCAACCATCCTAAACAAGCTACTAGCAAGCTAAATACTGATAATATACGCGCGAATCGTTTCACGATACTTTCCACCTTTCATCATCGAACAAATATCACTGTTATAAGAAGTCAATAGTCAATAGTTAAACTTTAACAACTGACAACTCATAAACCAACACAGCAGTTATCAGAAACTAATATACAGCGTATTAACACTCAAAACTCTGATGCCTTATGGGTTTGGTAAAATTTTTACTAAAACTAACGAAAATGGTTAATTTACCGTGAATTTTTTCATGAAGTAACGATACAAATCTACACAATGTCCTTAAGTAAAGTTTAAGCGAACATGGCAGCAGCCAAAAACAACATATCAACCAAAATAGTACTTAACACGGCGCCACCAAAGGCAAACCAATGATTTCGGTGTCTTGCCAGTGGCAAAATTCCCACCGTTAACAATACAGCTCCAAGAATTACTCCCCATAACTGACCGATTGGTGTTTCCACCTGAACCAAAGCTGCCTGTAAAATCCCCGGTACTGCTTCTGGCTCCACAATCATAATTTGGCGCCAATAAGGTATTAAGTTTGTTAAATAAAAATAAATATCTGTGACAACAGTGCCAAAAAGCGAACCTAAGTAAAACCAGTTGCCAACTTTACCCCAATTGCGCTGCAAACACCATATCGCAAAAGGTAAACCAATAGCTTCTACGGGTAAATGCCATAACGGTTCCCATCGTAACCAACCCCAATAAATCGAACCAGCCAACCAACTCCAGCTAAAACCATAGAGTAAATCACCCCATATATAAGTTTTGTGATGCGACATTAAGCTGAAACTTAGCCACATCCAAAACCCAGTTAGCCCCAAGCTTAAAGCTGGCAAAGCTCTAACTAAAGGCGCCTCAATAAATACTGGAACCGACACTAAAAATACTGCCGCACCAAAAATGAGAAGCGTAATCGGAGGTACTAACGATACAGGTGCCGTAGACGTATAAAGCGTAAAATCACTTGTTAAATCATTCTTTAAATCTAGAAGTTCGGTTTGAGTAGCAACGGTGCTGGATACCTCTTGCGTGTCTAGTGTTTTTAATGATTGGGTAGAAGCTGCGCGTGCAGGCAAAAGTGTGTTAACCAAGGCTGTATTAACCAAAATTTTAATTTTAATATTTGTTACTTAACTTTATCTTATTTAAAGTAACATAACAATACATCCCCCCCTAGGGCATTTAAAAAACATTATACCCCGTAGAGACGCGATTAATCGCGTCTCTACATTTGAAATAAATGTCACCCGGAACCGCTGACGCTGGTAACGTAAAGTTGGATAATTCGTAAAACGCGGCAACTTCGGGAGTCTGGTTAATGGCAACAATGTTTATAGGTGTAGATTATTTGCCTGCATTCACCTATTTGATGCAAGAAGCAGGTAATACTGCTGCGGGTAATTCCAACTTAATTTGGCAGGTTATACAAGGTATCGTTTTAGGCATAGTGCAGGGCATTACAGAGTTTTTGCCCATCAGCAGCACAGCGCACTTAATTATCTTTCGTGATGTTTTGGGATGGAAAGCGACATGGAATAAAGCCGCAATCGATGGAATTCAACTAGGCAGCGTTTTTGCAGTTGGCTGGTATTTCCGTAAAGATATTTTTAGTATTTTAGAAGGCGCCTGGGCTGCATTTCAACGCAAACAGTGGCAGCGTGAGGAATGGAAGATATTTGTTGGAATTATAATTGGTACGGCGCCAGCGCTTTTGGGTGGGCTGGTGTTAAAAATATTAAAAGTCGAATTAGAAAGTCCATTAACAATTGCTGGTATGTCGATAGTAATGGCAACACTATTGGGGTTAGCGGAAAAAATAGGTTCACGCAAGCGCGGGTTTGAAGAGTTAGAAATTAAAGATGGAATTCTCGTTGGTTTAGGACAGATGATAGCCTTATTACCAGGTGCTTCGCGTTCTGGCTCAACACTGACAACTGCTCTGTTTTTAGGATTAGAACGTCAAACTGCGGCTAGATTCTCGTTTTTACTGGGATTTCCCACCCTTGCTATTGCCACATTAGTTCAGACTAAAGACGTTCTTGAAGTCTCAAATATGTTTGTGCCAATGATTGTTGGCATTATTTCAACCTTTATATTCTCTTATTTATCCATCGCTTGGCTGCTCAAATTCTTACAGCGCAATAGCAACTGGGTGTTCGTTTGGTATCGTCTCGCTTTTGGTGCAGCTATTTTAGGCGCCATTGCCACAGGAGTAAAAGGGTTGCAGTAGATATTAGCTTTGAAATTATGTCATGCTGAACGTAGTGAAGCATCTAAATAAATATCGAAATAATAGAGATTCTTCGCTACGCTCAGAATGACATGTCATGCTGCGCGACTAATGACATTAATGTAGCTAAGTATTAGTTTCTCGTATGTCCGTTATTAAACCTGCTCTTATAACAAAAGTATTATCTGACTCGATAGCTGCTGAAATTGGCTTTGAAGCAGGAGACGCAATTGTCAGCATCAATGGTAGTCATCCACGCGATTTGATTGATTATAGATTTTTGTGTGCCGATGAGGTACTCGAACTTGAAGTATTAGACGCATCGGGTAAAACTCACTGCTTTGAGATTGAAAAGGATTACGACGAAGATTTAGGGTTAGAGTTTGAAACTGCGCTGTTCGACAATCTGATTCAGTGCAATAACAAATGCCCGTTTTGTTTTATCGACCAACAACCACCAGGTAAACGCGAGTCTTTATATTATAAGGACGATGATTACCGTCTTAGTTTTCTTTACGGTTCGTATTTGACGCTGACCAATTTACCTGCTCGCGAATGGCAACGCATCGAAGCAATGCGACTTTCGCCTTTATTCGTATCAGTACACGCCACGGAACCCGATGTTAGAATTAGACTTCTAAAAAATCAGCGTGCTGGTGAAATATTAGAACAAATCAAGTGGTTTCAAGAACGGCGCCTGCAAATTCATGCCCAAGTAGTAGTGTGTCCGGGTATAAATGATAGCAAGCACTTGGAACAAACAATTCATGATTTAGCGTCGTTTTATACAGGTGATGTGCCTGCGGTAGCATCAATTGCGGTGGTACCTGTAGGATTAACGCGATTTCGACCAGAGTACGACGAACTTGTACCTGTCACCCCTCAAAAAGCTAGAGAAGTGATTTCACAAGTTAAAAGTCTACAAGAGGAGTTTCGCAAAAAGTTGGGTTCTACTGTTGTTTGGTTAGCTGATGAATGGTTTTTGATTGCTGGTGAGGAGTTACCATGTGAAGTTGATTACGAAGATTATCCCCAAATTGATAACGGTGTTGGTTCAATTCGCTTGTTTATCAAAGAATTTACAACCACAGCATCGGAATTATTACCAGCAAAAGTCAAACCCAGAAAATTGACTTGGGTTGTGGGTAATGCTGTAGAAAAAGCATTTCAACCTCTAAACCAACAGTTAAATTCGGTTGAAGGATTGCAAGTGAATATACAAGCTTTATCAAGCGAATACTGGGGGCAAGATATAAGTGTCACTGGATTACTTACTGGTCATGATTTGTTATCTAAGTTACAAGGTGTTGATTTAGGTGATGGAATTTTATTACCAAGCGTCATGCTTAAACACGGTGAACTAATCTTTCTAGACGATATTAGTGTCGAGGAAGTCGCTTCTAGACTCAATACCAAAATTTTTCCAGTCACTGGAGTTAATGAGTTAATAAACACCTGTATAAATTAGGCTATTAGTGATAAGCTACCTTTAATTATAAGCGTCTGCTTTTTTCACTAGCAAACCCAGGAATTTTTGTTCCTTCCATTTCGTGCGTTCGTTAATTTTTTAATGAACGCAGAATGGTTTTGACTCGATTGCTTCCGCTGATAATGCCAATTATGTATTGGCTAATAACTATTTTAATCGTAAACAACCAACTGAGGATTAGGGCGTGATAAAACGGGCTAAATTAGTTAAGGAAGAAATAATTAAGTCAACCAAGGTAAACAGCATTACAAAATTTGGCTTATTTTTCTTTAATTTACAATTTATTATTTTTCATTTGTTGAGTATTCCGGCAACGGCAGCCTCGGATACGAATTTAACTATTATTTATAGTCAAGACAACGCTAATCAGTGGTCGGGTATTACCAGCCGCTTACAGGCAGCAGGCGTTAATTATTGTGTTGTTTCTCTAGATTCAATTAGAACTGCTACTGACTGGGGAGAACGTAAAGTTTTATTTTTACCCAATGTTGAAACCTTAAGCCCCGCACAAGCGATTGCTTTGGAAGAGTGGATGAGTAAAGGTGGGCGCCTAATCGCATCAGGCCCCGTTGGTACTACATCGGCGCCAGGAGTGCGGCAGTTAGTACGGGCATTACTGGGTGGTTATTGGGGGTTTAGCCTGAATAATATTCAAAAAATCCAGCCAACAAAAGTTAAAGTTACTCAAGATTGGGCAAAAGCTGGTGTTTTTGGACAAGTGCGGGGTGGAGTTGTTATTTCCGACGAATCTACTGGACAGCCAGCAGCAATATGGGATACAAAAGATAATTCAACAGCGGTTTTAACGACCGACCGTTCGACCTTTTTTGGTTGGCGTTGGGGTGTTGATACAGTAGCTGCTAGTGAATTAGATTCGAGATGGTTGCAAGCAGCAATTAACCGTCATATGCAGTTACCACCAGGCGCCTCTAGAACAGTTTCAGGTGGTGCCAAAAATTGTGTCACATCCGTCGCAAAACTTCCCAACTCATCGAGGTCTACATCTATAAATAGTGCCGCTTCAAATACACAGCAATTTGGAGCAATAAGAGTTGACCCTTCAATATTTACCTCTCCAACAGCAAGGACAACGGCGACAGCTACAAACTCTCAAAGTGGTTTTCCTAGAAATATACCCAGAAGCGACGAAGCAATTGACCAACTCGAACAAAATGTGCGCCTAGACGTAGTGCCAAATTCGACTAAGCCCATAAGTGCTTCAGAAGCAGCAGCATTACGTCAAGAACTGCAAAATTTGATTGGACGAGTCGAAAGTTCTCAATTATCAGCATCAGCAATTTCTGGTAAAGCACAGCCACTAAAAGCGCAACAAGCAAGTTTTGCATCCGTTAGACCTGGGGCGCCAACTTTTAGTAACTCCCAAGCGCGTCAAGTTGCAGACAGCATCCCTCAACTTGTTGCCAGAGGACAATATGCTCAAGCTCGTTCTGCATGGTTAGCAGCACGCAGTTCCTTATGGAAGCAGTTTCCTGTTGACCAGCGAATGGCACAACCAGAAATTCGGTCGATGTGGCTAGATAGAGGTACAATAGTTCGAGCTGGAAGTGAAGCAGGACTTGCACGTGTTTTTGATAGACTCGCCCAAGCTGGAATTAACACAGTATTTTTTGAAACACTCAACGCCAGCTATCCAATTTACCCAAGTAAAGTGGCGCCGCAGCAAAACCCATTAATTCGAGCTTGGGACCCCCTTGCATCTGCTGTAAGACTAGCAAAAGCACGTGGTATGGAATTACACGCTTGGGTTTGGGTATTTGCAGCCGGAAATCAGCGACATAACGAATTGTTGGGTATAGATAAAAACTATCCAGGTCCAGTATTAGCAGCAAATCCTTCTTGGGCGGGATATGACCATAGAGGTCAAATGGTACCTCAAGGACAAGGTAAACCATTTTTCGACCCAGCAAATCCCCAGGTAAGGCAATATTTGCGGCTGTTATACGAAGAAATAATTACCAAATATGATGTAGACGGGTTACAGCTAGATTATATTCGTTACCCATTTCAAGACCCCAGTGCAGGAAGACTTTATGGGTATGGAACAGCGGCACGTCTTCAATTTCGGCAAATATATGGTATTGACCCAGCAACCATTTCACCAAGTCAAACAGATTTATGGCAGAAATGGACGGCATTCCGCACAGAGCAAGTTAATAGTTTTGTGGCAGAAGTTTCACGTTCCTTACGGGCCAAGAAACCTGATTTAACTATATCAGTTGCCGTGTTTCCCTTACCTGAACAAGAACGAATTCAAAAAATTCAGCAAAACTGGGAAGTTTGGGCGAGACGAGGTGATATAGATTTAATAGTGCCAATGACTTATGCGCTAGATACTACACGCTTCGAGCGACTCGCACAACCGTGGATAGCTTCCACACAATTTGGGCAACTTGGCGCCGCATTATTAGTACCAGGTATACGCTTACTAAACCTACCAACACCAGGAGCATTCGACCAACTTCAAGTTATTAGAGACTTGCCTGCTGTTGGTTATGCATTATTTGCAGCAGAAAATTTAACAGGTGAATTGCAACAAGTATTTAATAATACCCAAGGTAATTCAGCTACCGTTAAATCATCTACAAGCGCCTCTGAACCAATACCACATCGTCAACCCTTCAAAACAGCAGCAGTACGTTACACAGCGCTACAAGCAGAATGGAAATGGATTGAGCAAAACAATCAATTAAAATTAACACCAACAGGGCTATCAGCTTTCAAAGAACAAGCAAATGTCTTAGAAACAGCATTAAATCAACTAGCAGAAACACCCAGTGCTTCACGCTTAACCACAGCAAAGTCATCACTCTCGCGTTTCCAATCACAATTTAGAGGGTGGATGCGTCAACATTCAGCAGAAAATCCCTACCAAGTGCGCGTCTGGGAAAATCGTTTAGGAGCAATTGAAAAATTGTTACGCTACGGTGAACGCTCGCAACGGATGTAACTATTTATTTATAATTCCTAACTCGTAAGGTGGGCACTGCCCACCCTACTCCTAACTCCTAACTCCTAACTTTACTCAGCACTCAGCACTTTCCACTCAGCACTCTTTTAAAACCATCCTTCTTGTTCCAGCGTTTCTATTATTTCAAGCCCGCGCGTATCTCCAACACCTAAAATAGCGGCTTTTGCATCTTCGCGTACTCCCAAGTCGGTGTCTTCGGCAAAGGTTTGGATTAAGGCATCAATTGCAGTCGCGTAAACTACATTGGAAGGTAGCTCACGACATAATTGTCCAATAGACCAAGCGCAATTACTGCGAACTGCTCCAACAGGGTCTTGAACCAAAGCCGCAACTAAGCTTGGCATGGCGCCTACAACAGCGTCATAACCTATGTTTGCCATTTGAGCAAGTGCGCTAGCTGCCCACAGTCGTACAGCCGAAATATCTGTTTTGAGTGCATTAGCTAAGGGGGCTAAACTTCTACGGTCGCGACAGTTTCCTAATGCCCAAACTACGCCTTTACGCACGTAGCCGTTCCAGTCGCGATTTAACTGATGTATCAGTGGTTCTACTGCTTCGGAACTAGGGTTACGTCCAATTCCATAAGCTGCACTTACCCTTACTAAAGGACAAGTGTCTGTTAATAAACGTATTAAGGGAGAAGTTGCGCGCGCATCTTCTATGTCACTAAAAGCACGTGCCGCTAGCATTCTTTGCTGTGGCACAGGGCTATCAAGAAGCGCGAGCATCTCATCCGGGTCAGGTAATTGTGCCTCTGATTCTTCAGTCAGCGGTTCAATACTGTCGAGAGGACTTTCTAGCTCGGCTTCTGGGTCGAGTAGGCTGAGGTCATCTTCATCATACATAAATAAAAAGTACCATTACAAGCGGTCATCTTCCACACCTTTTTGATTTTAATTTGGGGAAGGGGCAGGTTCACCTCAATTTCCGATTATTTACCAGGATATAGCTAAACCCGCCTCTACTCCCCGTTCTCTAATGGTTTTATCATCCACAAAGATTGTGTTTGAAAACCGAGTTGATTATATAAGTTAAGCGCAGGTGTGTTTGAAGAAAACACTTGTAAACCAATTTGCTTGTCTCCTCGCGCTCTTGCCCAGGTTTGTGCATATTCCATTAATGCTCTACCTACACCTCGGCGCCGATGTTCAGGAACAACATACAGTAAAAATAAGTGGGCATGACGCTGACCTGTAATTTGGTCGATAGCATTTCCCATCCAAAGACAAGCTACAGGAGAAGTTTCTTGGGTTACAGTTTCGGTGTCTGTAAAGTTTACCCACCACAGAGGGGTTTCGCTAGATAGATATTGCTCAACAGTCTTCGACAAATGTGAAAAATCTTGATTCGGAAAAATGTCTTGGTAAGTCCGTTGCATGAACTTTACCAGTAATGCTCTATCTAGAGTTGAGCCTTTGCGAATTTTATATGATGGTATTAAAAAGGAATTCAAAGCTGTTTAAGGGAACTCAGTAAGTACAATCTGACACAAAAACTCACTGAAAAAAAATAACCTTTGGTAAATTTTACTTCGGATATACCAACTTTTTAGAATCGTAGGTTGGGTGTAGCGCCAGCGAAACCCAACAATAACAAGAGTTAATACTATATTTCAACCATTAGCATCAAAACAAGGCGCCTTCATCGAAACAAAAGTACTGCTTTGATTATGTAACTCACTACCATTAAATCCAACACCATCTATAGGAGCAGGCGCCGACATATCGGACGGTAAGAAGATACGCGCGCTGGTTGCTGCCAAAGCAATGAAGAAAATAATAACTGCGATTAGAGGAGCTATGTATTGGCGAATAATATTCATAATTTTACTCGTATAAACAAGGGTGGTGACTAACCCTGGTTAATATATTTTAGCGTTAAAGGACAGGCAGGATGCCTATCCTACAAGAAATGGTATTATCGTCTATCGCGTTCTACATCGGCGATAACTCTTTCCCAGTACCAATGTTCTGGCATTTTGGGGTAGGTTTTACGCGCTTGGGCTACAAGACGCTCGGCGCCTTCGCTATCTCCTCCTAACAAATTAACAAGTTGGTTTTTGAGTTGGGCGATGGGGGGTGCAAATTCATCTGCGCTGTATTGTTGATTTAACGGTTGGCGCCCTACAGGTTGTGCTTGCTGTCTGCGGAACTCCCAAAATAATACGTAGTAAAGGGTCGCAAAGATAACAATTAAGCTAAATGTTCCTAGGAAGGTGACGATATTAAGTGCCAAGCGTCCGAGAACAAGTTGTGAGAGGACATAACCGAGTAAAAGACCTGTTAAGAAAAGGATGGTCGTAGAAATAACAACGACAACTCTTTGCCCCATAGATTAAATTTCCTTATATTTCTTCATCTAGTCCGGGTCGATTTATTGATACTGGTTTGGGATTCCAAGGTGCAAAAAATGGTAGTAGGATTACTCCTGGTAAAGCAGCAATTGCGGTTATTAGGAAGAAAGTAGGCCAGCCTGTTGCTTCTGCCCACGTTCCAGCAGGTGCGGAAAGAATATCTCGACTGAACGCTTGCAGGCTTGAAAGTAGAGCGTACTGCGTAGCGGAAAAACCCTGGTTACAAAGACTCATCATAAACGCGACAAATGCCGCCGACTCCAAACCAGCACAAAAATTTTCGATATTTAGTGCAGCGACCATCAAGGGGTAGTTTTTACCGACAACTGCTAATGCAAAGTAAGTTAAGTTGCCAGCAGCTTGTAGTATAGCGAATATCCATAGAGCGCGGTTAACTCCAATCTTAGTCATGATGGCGCCACCGGCTAGAGTTCCGACAATAACGGCAAAAATTGCCAGAGTTTTTGGAAATCCTAACTCAGGTGCAGTAAAGTTTAAACCTTTTTCTAATAAAAATGGTGTAGCGACGTTTCTAAGTAAAGAGTCTCCAAGTTTATAAATAACAATAAATACCAAGATTAAAATAGCTTGTAAAGTGCCATTACGTTGGAAAAACTCAAGAAAGGGTAATGTTACAGCGTCATATAATGATTGAGGTGGACGCGCGCGCAGTCTTGGTTCGGGAGCAAAAAACGAACCAATTATACCAATTCCCATTAACAGCGCCATTGCCACATAAACTGCTTGCCATGACTGAAGAACACCTACTAGAGAAAAACTTATCCCTCCAGTAATTAGAAGGGCAAGACGATATGCCATTAAAAACGTCGATGCACCTGCACCTAATTCTTTTTCTTCGAGAACGTCAGCACGGTAAGCATCAACGACAATATCTTGGCTAGCGCTAAAAAACGCGACTACAACCGCAATAATTGCTAGAACTTGTAACCCTTGAGAAGGCTTTTGTGTTGCCATTGCTAGAATACCCAGCAACAAAGCAACTTGAGTTATTAACAACCAACCCCGGCGCCTTCCCAAAAACGGTGGTACAAAGCGGTCAAGAATAGGCGCCCACAAAAACTTTAACGAATACGGTAAACTCACAAGACTAAATGCTGCAATGGCGCCTAACCCAACTCCCTCTTGACTAAGCCAAGCTTGTAAAGGGTCTTTACCTGTTAGATAAAGTGGTAAACCTGACGAAAAGCCCAGCAACAATAAAGCCGCCATCTTGCGACTAACAAACACCTGTAATATAGACGGATTTTCTTTCATCGCTTAAAAAATACCTTTTCTTGTTTAGTTCATACATATAGATACCGCACCCGGTTAGTTACACGGAAAGTACCACTATATTTGTTATTTGTACTTATTTGTTATTAAACGTATTACATATAAGTAAGTTCATGGCAACCCATACAACGGATGTAACGGATGTAACAGATGTAAAACGTATAAATCTGTGCTTTGGTTCCTGAACTTGGCTAAATATCTGACACATGTATGAACGGTCAGTCACTACTTATAATGCAAACGCGTAAAAAGTGAACTTTGTCATGCTGAGGGACGTTAACGCAGTTTTCCCGCAGGGTAGCATCTTAAAGATTTACGTTTGCTTGAAAAGTATAGTTTGAAGCCGTTTTTAGTATAATTACAATATCTTGCTTTCATGGTATTTAATATTACCAAGCTTCTTTTCTAATTGATGACGTTGCCAGATAATTTGATAGTGCCGTAACACAAAAAGAACGTGTTTGTTGCACGTAGCATTTTTAGGTGGTATATGACAGACTTAACTTTACAGCAACAAAATTTTACAATTAATGATATATCTACTCGCTTGCAACAAGTAGGCACCAACTTAGCTTCCATTCAAACCTTTTTTTACTGACGAATCGCAACAACAAGCAATATTAAATCTTGCTAAAGAAAACAGGTATTTTATTGAGTGGACTGTTCCGGATATAGTCAAAAACGATGACATCGACCAAGCAGCAGAACTAGTTGATTTAGGACGTGTTCTAACACGTTGGTTATTTGATAAGGAGAAAATCTGGTCTAATTCAGCAGACAATCTAGAGACGCGAACCCAGGCATCTTCACAAGCACAACAATGGTTACAAAGAGTGTCAGAAATCTCACAAGCATACGAACGGTCAGTTGGCAACGGATGATAAACAGATGTAGCGGATGGTTGATTTTAGATAACAAGTTTTTGTTGATAACAAATAACTTATCCGTTACATCCGTTATATCCGTTGCCAGGTACTACTTGATGGTCTTGAATGTTCACTTTATGTTCAGCAAGACACTTTAACCAACCATCGCGCGTGCCAATTTCATTTTTATTTTTGAGCAACCCTAATTCTACCTCTTGCTGAGTCAATTTAGCGAATTTATCATAATCAGGATAAGTTGATACAACAAATGTTTCTTTACGGTGTAGAACAGGTGGGTTTGCTCTATCTGAATAATCGTAGTGAGTAACTCTAAGTGTTTTTAAGTCAATATTAATACTTGCTTTTAAAGCTGGATGTGGGTCTGTGTCGAAATCTGGATAGTATAGGTAGGATATTCGCGGTTCATCGATGTAAAATTTTATTAAAGTGGCATCATCAACACGTCCAATAAAGCGGGTTGCACATCCTTCGTATATTCGTAGTAGAGGGTCAAGTTCTTGGAGTGCGGAAGTGTGAACGTAAAGTGCGCTACGGGTACGTTTGCCGACTTTGCTTTTATTACACGCGGTTTTGACGACTCCAGCTTGTCCTAAGCTAAATAATTTTCGGTCAGCAACATCACAAGCGTCTTCATAGTCACCAAAAAAGGCTTTAATATCTTGGCGCATTTCTAGTGGAAGCTTATAGAGCGAACGATTACCTTCGAGTTGCATTAATGCTAAGTATACTTGAATATCGAGTGACCTACGGTAAGCGATAGCATCCCATTCAGCTTCATCGGTTGCTTGGAGGATAACAGCAAACGCGCGTTTAAAGTTACTAAACTCGATTAATAATTGTTCTTGGTTAGCTAATTCTCCTTTTATAGGTAATCTACCGCGTTGAGTATAAAAGTCCATAAGCGGTTGCAGTATTTCTTGGTAGTCTTCAAAACGCTTAGTAGGAATGCGAACGCGCGGTGTGGAGGTGCGGGAGAAATATCTAATAGCTTTAAAATGTTGTTTCTCTTCTTCGTCGCGAAAGACAAAATAAACACCTAATGCTACGGGTACAGCATCAACGTTTAGTGTCTCATCTATATACTTTTTAAGTTCTTCTTGCTCATAATATTTCTGAAACGTATTTAAACGAGTAACTATTCCATCACCGTAAGATATTTGATGATGACTTGCAGCATTAACTAATACTTGTGCTGAGACAACGAGTACTTTTTGCGTAAGGTTCCAAGCTTTAGAAAGAGCTTCTGCACGTTCGGTAGTATCTTCAATAACATTAAGAACATAACCAATATTAACGACATCCGCAGCAATTAGCGTCTCATTAGGGAAGTAATAAGGGTCCCAACCAGTACTTTGATACCCTAACCTAGTAGTGCGCTGAACATCACCACCGTAACCACAACCGTAGTCAAAAAAGCTTTTGCTGAGAGTAAGAATATTCCACTCAAGGGCAAGTTTCACAGGACGTGATATATCAACACGCTGTATCGCAGCACGGTGACGTTCAATTTCAATGTAACTCCCAGTCATAGGAAGAAAGAAGCGCAGAGGAGGACTATATACTATCTATATATATTTTTTGCTGTAATTTAGACAAAATCTTCAACTTTCTTGATATTTCAGGCGCCTTAACTTGCTTCAAGTATTATATTTGACATAAAGACAATTCCTCTTTCTTTGTGTCCTTTGTATCCTTTGCAGTTCGTACTGTAAGTTTCAATTGTTACAACTGCTCTGAAATTACTCTAAATATATTTATAATATAAGGTAATAACTTGAATGCTTAGGCAATAATCAAATGATTGTACAAGCTAACAAAAAAGAATATTATACTCTTGACGAATATTTGGAATTAGAAATTAATTCACAGGAACGTCATGAGTACATTGATGGTGAAATTATTCTTATGACTGGTGGAACGCCGAATCACAATAGAATAGCTTTAAACTTTAGCGCAGCATTGAATTTAGCCGTGAAACAGCAATCATATGAAACCTTTGTTTCAGATCAAAAACTTTGGATACCTAAAAAACGCATTAACACTTATCCTGATGTAATGGTAGTTGAAGGTGAGATAGAATTACAAGAAGGGCGCCGAGATACAATTACTAATCCTTTAATAATTGCTGAGGTATTATCAGAATCTACAAGGGCATATGATAAAGATCAAAAATTTGCTGCTTATCGTACTATACCTTGCTTTAAAGAATATATTCTAATAGACCAATATAGCGTACATGTTGAGCAATATTATAAAACTAACAGCAAAACTTGGACATTTACAGAATATGATGATTTAAATCAAACTTTATCTTTGAACTCAATGCCCTTCCAAATAATGCTTGCTGATATTTATAGCAAAGTTAAATTTGAGTAACTTATAATTTTTGTCTTGTGGAGCGGGCATCCTTGCCCGCCTTTAATATAAGCATATTTAATATAAGACGGGCAGGATGCCCATCCCACAAGAGTATTTATATCCTACAAGAGTATTTATAATCTTATTTGTGTAACTTCATTTGTTTTAAACACATAAAAGTGCTTAGGTATGTAAAATTACTGTAAAGCCAAGCTAATTTACATACAAATTATTTAAGTATTTGTTATAAAAGTTGGAGTTAACCTTTTTTAATATCGCCCAGATTATTTCCATACTCAAATCAGTTAATTAATTTGTAACTACACCAAGCTAGTGTCGGATTGATGAATAGATGCGGGTTTTTATGAGAATGAGAACCTTGCTTAATTTTGTCATAAGCGCCGCACACGAAATATAAATAGTAAAATCATTTAATTAGGGAAGCACTACTATGGCAGATTATGTACCAGCATTAAAAGCAAAAATGGGTGATTGGGATTATTATGTCACCGTGATGAAATTAGGTAAAGTCTCGCGTGAATGTAGATTAGCAGAAGAGATTCACGCAAATCAACATTTAGACGAATTAATTCAAAGAGAAATTCAAGACCGTGTGCAAAAGGAAATGGTTCCTTATCTTTTAAATGCACCACAAAGATTTTACGGCGCCTTAGTGGTAGCTGTATATGGAGGAGAACCGATGTTTTCCCACGTTAAAGTAGATGAACATCATTTAATTGATGATAAAGAAGACCGTTCAAGTTATGGATTTGGTTTATTGCGGTTTGATGGTAGCCAAATATATTATGCTTTAGATGGTCAACACCGATTAAAGTCAATTCAAGAAGCATTGAGACAAAATCCTGAGCTAGGCAAAGAAGAAATTACTGTTATTATTTTAAAGCATGAGAATACAAGGGAAGGGCTTGAGAGAACTCGGAGATTATTTTCTACTTTGAACCGTCGAGCTAAACCTACAAGCTCAGGTATGAATATTGCTATCGATGAAGATGATGCAGTGGCAATTGTTTCACGTCGTTTAATCAAAGAGAATGATACGTTAAAAATATTAGTTTTAGGTAACTTAGGTTCTAAGCAAATATCACCAAAGAAAGTACATGACCCTTATATTGCGACCTTGCCAACATTCTATGAGACTAATGAAGTATTGCTTAGGGCTTATAATGGTGGGTTAGAAATTGATGCAAAATTTAAACAGTTCCGACCTTCTGATGA
Source organism: Dulcicalothrix desertica PCC 7102 (assembly GCF_003991905.1). Lineage (GTDB taxonomy): Bacteria > Cyanobacteriota > Cyanobacteriia > Cyanobacteriales > Nostocaceae > Dulcicalothrix > Dulcicalothrix desertica. The sequence continues at coordinate 167,145 of NZ_RSCL01000010.1, forward strand.
AGAATTAGACGATTTTTATAAGTATCTAGAACATGTTTGGATGTGTTGGTTACATAAATGTCCAGGTTTTGATGATGTTCTTAGGGGTAGAAAAAAAGCTGGAGATATTCGCAAACGCGCGGATGCTGATGGTGTGCTTATTTTTGATGATGGTGGAAAACCAATTGCTGGGGGAAATGTTTATGCTCGTCCTATCGGTCAGTACATCTTAGCTGATGTGTTGAAACTAGTCAAAGTTCAAGGTAAATCTATCGAAGATGCGATTGATGCTATTATGACTCACGTACCTGCGGATATAGATAAGGCGCCTTGGGTGAATGTAATTTGGAACCCAATTAAACAGCGCGCGGACGCTGGTAGGGAGTCAAGAAAATTAATTGCCGACATCATCAGCCACGCTTTGGGACTAAAAATAGATACCAGAATTAGAGACTTGAAGCAGAAGTATCGTGATACCGTTGAAGATTTTAGAGCAAATTTACTAGAACCAATAGATTGGTCAGGTAGACCTAACCAGGAACATCTAGAAAATGAGCAAGAAGACACTCCTGAGTAAGACTATAGTAGGTTGGGTGGAGGCTTTGCGGAACCCAACATATAAAAGCATCCCAACGTTAAAAATCAAACACTAATTATTGAGCTTGGTTTTTTAACACTACTAATTCCGCGAGGTGAGACAATAGCATCTGGCGCCTGAATTACTTCTGCTAGTGCATCAAGTTCTTCGCCAAGGTAATCTGATTGCAATATATCAGGATTTATATGCTCGTGCTTGAGTAAAGCGTAAACGGAAATACTACCATCTTTAGATTGCCGATAACGTAGAGTTGGATTGTAGCCCATATTCTCTAATCGGTTTAGAGTTTCAGCAACAGTCATATTTTGTATAGCACTTAATTCAACGGCTAAGAAAACTTCGCCAACTTTGGGGATAATTGGAAGTTCAAGCATCATTAACCTCGCTTTCAAAAATACATTCGTAGCGTTTCCCTTTACCTACTCTAGACTTCCCCTGATTTTTCTGGGTCTTCTAACATAGCTAATTTACTGTTAATTCAATTAAATCTTCAATTTTCTTAATTTTTTGGTCGCCAGCCAAATAACCTATGCCACGATGTAGGTGTAATGTTAGCTGTTCTGCTAAAACTTCTTTTGTAGTGCCGAAACCATCGTTATAGCAGCGCTGTTTAAGGGCTATTAACAGCATATCGGAAATCTCACCACCAAATACACGCCAATTCATCTCAACATTACTATCTAATTTTATAGGTACTGGAGAGGGAGGTGTTGGTTCTGCTAGCGAACGACATAGTGCCCAACGGCATAATATATTCCATTGGTCTATTTTTGTAATACGCTTGAGCTTAATTAATTGCTCTTTTGCCGTTTGCGATATTTTGACACGTTCAAGAGGTGGTTCCATAATAAGTTAAGAGTTAGGAGTTAGGAGTTAGGGGTTAGGAGTTAGGAGTTAGCCATAACTGTCATTCTGAGCGAAGCGAAGAATCTCACCACTCATTGTCTAAAAATTTTACCTTGTGTAACCCAAATTATGAGTAAAGATAAAGCTTATTAACATAAAACCGCTTCTTCATTTTCTAGCTGAGTTTTAAAATATTCCTTCATTGAACTATGAGAAATTTCTGCACTCAGAAGCTTGAGCCAAAAAATATTTAGCTACATCAAAACAGCTTAACATTGCTCCTATCATCCTCTATTACCAGAAATATCCATCAACTACTGATGTTTGACGCTTTTCTGAGTCATATTTAAGTAAATACTCGCGCGCGATAGCTTCGTTTTCTCGAAGTTTTTCAACTTCGGCTTTACCTATTTCTGTATCTGTAGAAAGTAATATTACTTGGTGACTTGCTGCTGGGAAGTATCTTTCTACTAAGTTACCTCGGTGCGATGAGTCAAGGCGCCCTAATGGTGTGTCAATGGCAACAGGTAAACGGCGCCCAGAAACACGCGCGAGTCCCCATAAAAAAGCTATGGCTAAAAGTTGCTTTTCTCCTGCCGATAAACGATGTTTGGGAACAGCTTTACCCCGCACGTCATATAGTGAAAGCCTAAAGTTATCGGTATTAATGGCTACACGATGAACTAAGTCTGATTTGTGCAGCAAATAGCGAAAGCATTCAGTTATTTCAATTTCTAGCTTATTTAATTTTTTTAATGTCAGCTTTTCTCGAAATAGTTTGAGTGTTTGTTGTACTTTTGCCGATGCAGCAATAATATGCTCGGTATTTTTCTTATCTATTGTTTGTGTGGTGTACTCTCTTAAATCTTTCTTTGTGCTTTCAATTTCTACCTCTAATTCTCTAATACGTCCTTTAATAGATTCGCATTTGGCGCCTGCTTCAGTAACTTTTTTCTGAGCATTTTTTAAAACATCTACTAAATAAGTATATTCTTCAGGAGAAGCCGCAGTTTGGATTTGACGTTCTAACGTAATTATCTCGTCTTCTTTTTGCTTTAAAATCTTTAATTGCTGTTTGGCTAAGGTTTTTGTATTTTGTAACTGATAGAATATATTACTTAACTGGCTTAGACTATCTGCATCTGGTAATAACCAAAGTTCTTCCGGCTGTATTAAATTAGCATTGAGAGTTGTAATATCCTCATCTAAAAAACTTTTGATTTTTTTTGACTTTTCAGATGATATATCTAATTTTGATATCAAATCGAGTAAACGTTTATCGCGCTCAAATAATATATCGCTAGCAATTTGCGCTTGCTGAATACGATATTCTTTTTCTCCTTGTGTTTGTCCCTGGATAAGTAAATTTTCTACTAAAGCTAAGGGTAATACGTTTGCTGAAATATCACACATACCCAAGCGTGCTTCCTCGACTTCTAATACTTTTTGGTCACGCTGCTTTTCTAATTGACTACGCTCTGCGGCTATTTTCCCACCTTCTGCAACAAATTTATCCAGCGCATCTTTTTGGTCTTTCTCCGCTTGATTAAAATAATTTATATACAAAGCTTCTTCTTCTTTAATTTTTATGTGTTCTTCTTGTAAAGAACTTAGCTTTTCTTCAATTTCTTCAAGGTTTGCTAAATCTTGTGTATCAGCTAATTCTTTACGCTTGCGGTTTACTATAATTTCAATGTCAACTGCTAACTTATCCGCAAGTTCTAATCCCAACATTGCTCGTATTGCGTCTGCAACAGGGGGAGGTGGAATTTCTTGTTCTGCTAACTCTTTAACTTGCTCACCATCAAATAAAAATAAGTTAGAAATTCCTACGGGTAGTATATTTTCAATATAATCATCCCAGGTATTTACTAATTCTTCTCTTGTCAATCCATCAGGTACTTTGGGGTCTAATTCTATAATACCTAATGAGTCTTTGCCTTCTTTAGGAATACTATCCCAATAACGTACAATTTTATATACTACAGGTTTATTCTCTTGAATATGTTCAAAAGTTAATTCAATCCTTGTGTTATCAACAGGAGTCGCACGATTATTAACACATTGACTCAAAAAATCACTGTAGCTTAAGTTTCCGCGAGTTGAACACTCCGCACGATGTCCGTATAGTGCCAGACGTATCGCGTCCATAAATGTTGTTTTTCCACCACCATTCATTCCACCAAGTAATAAAATCGGACGTGAAGTATCTTTATCAACTTCTGTATCAAGATTGATAACGTTTTTTCCGCTATATGGTCCGAAGTTTTGTAATACTAGTTCAATAAATTTCATAATAGTTTTTTATTTACAGCTTTGTAGAGGCATACAATGCAAGATTAGTGATAGCCTTTTATTCCTTGGCACATGAAGATTATAGTTCAAATAGTCGCGAAGAACACAAATAAATAATATGTGAGGAGAAGAAAATGTTTATAATTTGTTTAGAGACATTATAAACATTGTCTCTAAACACGTATTGTTTAATGAATTTTTAGCGATTGGGTAATGCTAAATCAATCTTTAGATTTGTACTTCTTTTTCCCCCAATTTATTGAAGCAATTGAATCATCTTTGTCGTTTGAGCTTAAAGATACATCATTGGAAGATGAATTTTTTGCTTCCTCAGAGAGTAAAGCATCTCCTATGGTTAATTGTTTGACCTTCTGAATGTTACCCTCGCTAACTGCGTCTTTTAAATCTCGCTTGAAGTGAGCGTTTTTAATAGCTTCTTCTTGTGAGCGCGAACTTGTATCAAAGCACTTTAACAACTCATCATATATTCCAACACGACGCGCGCGCTTACGAAACTGATATTCGGTGTTTAATAGCTTTGCAATTAGTTCTAAATGCATAGCATCACCTTCACAAACTTCTTCGAGTACTTCCCATTCATCGCTACCAAGTAAACTATAGCCAGCACCTGGACGCGGGTCTTTAAATTCTTCTCCAGTCACTTCTTTATAAATGCGAGGTAAACTATCATCAAACTCGTGTCTTTCTTCTAACCAGATACGGCGAATTTCACTTAATTCTTCAAGAGAAATCAAGTTGATTTCATTCATATCTTTTGGTGCATCGCGTCGTAACTGTTGCTCAACAGTTAAAAGTGTTCTGAGCCAATGCTCACGAGCTTCTTTAATATATGGACCAGGAATTGGTTCTACAGAAATTTCACCTTCTATATTGCGCTCATACAGTTGAACACCTCCAGTTCTGCGTCTAAAATCTCTCCAAGAACGGTCTTCTTCCTCTACATCTAATTCTCTACGAAGTTCTAAAAGTGGTTGTAACCATTCTTTCTCTTCGTCGTTGTGAATCATTGCCGAAAGTGAACTATCTTCGCTTACTAATGTACAAACCCAGCATCCAAAACGAGAACTTCCACAACTCGGTGTTGATGTATCTACAACCAGTGGACATTCGTTATCAGCACTGGCGCCTCTGTACATATTAAACAAATCCTTGTTACTATATCCCCAAGGATTTTCCCACTGCATTAAATAAAGCCAAACTTCGTCATTACGCCAATCTTCAATTGGACTATACACTAAAGAGTTTGGTAAGTTCATATTAGGACTGAGATGGTCGCGAACTCGCTTTGCCTCCCACTCCTTCATCCGTTTTGCACGTGGAGCGCTTTCTGCTTTCCGAATCCCTAAAACTACAATAGCTTCGCCAAAGGAGCGAATTACATCTCGAATAAAACGGTTTGATGGGCTAATTTTTAAACGCTCCGTACACCAACGAAATTTTCTTCTTGGTGCAGGGTACCCTTTCCCAATTAGTCCAACCCAAAATGTCTCTTTCCATTCTGGTTGTAACAAATGAGGTTCCATAGGCATTTGTTGCTCTTTAGCAGCAATTTTAATTTGCTCTAAAGATTTGCGTACCCAATTGGAAACATAAGGATTTTCTACAAGAGTATCTGTTGTAATTACGTGGATGGTTTTTGTACGTTTTTCTAGTGGAAGTTGGGCTATAGCATTCCATATTAACTGTAAAGTCGCAGTACTATCTTTGCCACCACTGTAACCAAGACACCAAGGTACAGCGTCCAAGCAGTACAAATCTTGAATTTCTTTTGTCAGAGCTTGAACATCTTCGATAAACTCTGGTAATCCACGCTTTTGCTGACCTTTACTGTCTGCTGTTTTTACTTTTGCCATATGAGTTCCCCATCTAACACAAAATTACACCTCACAAATAAAGTCCGCTACAGAAGCGGACTTAACAACCGTTAAACTTATATCACATATTATTCTTATCATTTCTTTACAATAATGCTCCAAAATAGCTGTAACGTGATTATAACAATTGTTACTACACATTAAGTAAAAATATTTATAATAAAATATAGCATTATATGGTTTTTAAAAACTACACTACAGACATATAATTGTTAAAAAATTTGACTCTTATGTCAACCCTAGTTTTTAAAAATTCATATGGGCGCCAGAACATCTAAGCAAGTTAAGGATACTACAGGTTCTTACTCATTGGGAGGAACCACCGATAAACAGGTGCTTTCTCAACTCCTCGATGAGTGTTTCGACAATAAGAATCAAATTCCAGTGCAAAAAGTTGAAATGGGAGGTACAGAAGCATATGTAGGCTCTGTTACCCTCGAATGGTTTGCGAACCGAGTTAACTTTGCTTCATATTTACCTTTGCTTCGTCACAAGTATAATCCTCAAACGGGCAATATTGAGATAGATGCCGAGAGTATCGACGAAATTCAACAGCGTCCTATCGACTGGTCACGTCAATCAGCTTTAGTACAATATCTTGTATCCCGTAAGCACCATAAGTTTCCCCCAGTTTTGGTAGTTGTTAACCAACCTTGGGTAGACATTCCCCACGCAGAAGAGTGGGATAACAAAGGAAAAGCAAGAAGGTCTGCTATAGAATTTACCCCATTAGATAGCAAAAACAAATTTGGCTTACTCAATATTTCGGACGAAGATGTAACTATTTATGCCTTAGACGGACAGCATCGTTTGATGGGCGTGCAAGGTTTAATAGAGTTGCTTTCCGCACGTAAGATTCAACGTTATAAAAGAGACAAAACTCCTTATGATTCATTCATAACTATCGATGATTTAGTCGAACAGTTCGATATTTCACAAAGTTACCTGAAAGACATACCACAAGAAAAAATTGGTATCGAGTTTATATCGGCAGTTGGGATTGGAGAAACCCGCGAAGAAGCAAGGCAAAGAGTACGCTCGATTTTTGTCCATGTCAACCTAATGGCAGTACCTTTGACCAAAGGTCAGCTAACACAGTTAGATGAGGATGATGGTTTCTCTATCGCTGCCAGAAAAATTGCTGTTACTCATCCCTTGCTAGAACAGCGAGAGGATAGAAAAGCGCGCGTAAATTGGAATAGCGCAACAGTTGCCACAAAATCTACAGTCTTAACGACGCTGCAAGCACTCAAAGAAATGTCAGAGCGCTACTTAGGGCAGAAATATCCACATTGGAAACAAGAAAAAGGTTTAGTCCCCAAACGTCCTGAGAGCGATGAATTGTCCGAGGGAATTGCTGAGTTTCATAAGCTGTTTGATTATTTAGCCAGTCTATCGAGCTATAAAGTTTTAGAAGAAGAGGACACACCATCACTACGACGCTTTAGCTTCGAGAAAGAGAGTGGAGAGGGAAACATGCTTTTCCGTCCAGTTGGTCAAGTTGCAGTAGTTCAAGCGCTAGGTGTTTTAGTCTTCAAAAAAGAACTTTCGCTCGAAAAGATTTTTAAGAAGCTCCGCAAATTTGACCGTGAAGGTGGTTTTAATAACATCGAGTTTCCAAAATCCATATGGTACGGTGTTTTATATGACCCTAACCGCAAGCGAATACTTGTAGCTGGAAAAGACTTAGCTGCAAAACTACTAATATATATTTTGGGTGGAGTCCAAGATTCAGTCGAACGCGCGAAATTACGCTCAAGTCTCGCAAAAGCAAGAACCTTCGAGAATAAGACAGTAAATTTTGAAGGTGATTTTGTAGACTCTAAAGAAATTGCACTTCCACCCATTTTGTAGTTGTATTTTAGGGTATGCTTACAATTTTTACGTAAAATAAAATACAATTATTAAAGTTCTATTACTGTGCTTTGGCAAAAGCAAGTTGCACAGTAGTAGTGTTTCAATGTGTCTAGCAAAGCTAGCTAAAAATTTTTGTTGATAATTTGTTACATACACCATACTAGTATTAACTACTCAGATGTTAGAGAATGATTATGTTACCCTTTTACTCAACGTATAAGGAGAGTTTAATTTGTGACATGGTTACAGAGCAATTATTAAAAATTAATTTACAAGTTGTATTAATCCAATTAAAATCAATTTTATTGCCTCAATCTCACACTTTTTTACAAGTCTTGCAATTACGGTAAAAATCTACTTAAATCAAATTCTCCATCTGTTCTGTCTTTGCTTGTACGTTCGTAGCTGAGTAGTAATAATATTCGTTCTAAATAATCTACGGCGCCAAGTACTTCATTTTGAATTATTTCTAACCCTCCGTTGGCGTACTCTTCAAATATTTGATGGCGCTGTTTCTCTAACTCTTCTTCGGTTGGTGACAGTATTTCTACATCTTGAGTTTCGACGACTGCTAATAATTTAATTACTACGTCATATCCCATTGATATAAATTGCTCTATACGTATCGGGCCTGGTTCTTTTTTAGATACTCCTTCTAATGGAACGCGCTTTTTATGTTTGGCGCCTAGTGTGGCTGCAAATACAACTACATCAGCATAGGTTTGAAATGCCCCTGTTTTACCACCTGAAATTGTTAGAGATTTTACTAGTTCGGCTTTATCTTTTGCGATTCTAATTTTGCCTGTTTCTGTCATAATTTTAGTAAGTCTAGATTTTTCGTGGTGTTGAGAAACCGGGTTTCTTTTCGTTTTTATTGTAGATTTTTGTGTTCAGTGAGAAAGAAACCCGGTTTCTGCGGGCTTTGCTCGTGTAGCCTACCCTTTAGGGTATGGGTGTTGTCGGTGGTGTGGGTGGTGTTGGTGTAATTAACGGTTCAAATAAATATTTAATTTCAATTTCAATATCGCGAAAAGCAACCAGTGATAATTTGGCATTTTTATCTAAAATAGTTTGTTGCGTATAGTTGTCTTTTTCTGGTTCGCGAAACACATACACTTGTTGAGATTTAACATCTAGAACAAAATATTCTGGTATTTTGGCTTTAGCGTAAGTACGTGCTTTTGTTTTGCGGTCTTTATTCAAAGTTCTGTCTGCGACTTCTATAAGCAAGTAAATATCTTCAGGTGCGGGATGAGCAGTAGCGTATCCTTGAGGTTCGATGCGAACAACTGCTACATCTGGTTCAGGTTCTGAGTTAGGACGTAACGTTACTGGCGCCTGCACTCTAATAGTTGCCTTTTGTCTTAACAAATCCCTAATATAATCAGATGATATTTGTGTAATTGAAGCATGTGGAGGTTTGTGGGCACTCCGAAGTATAATTTGACCTTCGAGTAATTCTACTTTGTGTTCTTCCGTAATAATTTCAGCGTCAATCATGCGGTGATAGTCTTCCACAGTCCACAAATGTAAACTTGTTTCTGGTGTTGTATCTACTGCTGTTGCTATATCCTCAAATGCTTTACTCAACATCGGGGTTAACCTCCACTATTTCGGTATACTCGAATTCGTTGGGACTTTGCCTAATTAAAGGATATCTAACTCCCCTTAGTTCTATATAGTCTTGTTCGCAGTCAGGTTTAGATGAATGGTAAGTTAAAACGTATTCTTTACCTACGCGGTTCGCTATTTCTTCTTCTAGTTCTCCTCTCCACTGGGTTTTTGTCACTAACACCACTAGTTGGTTCGCCATTTCTGGAACTATTTTGGCTATATGGCGCCGTGATATCTCATCTAAGCTACCAAATGGGGAGTCCATAACTATTGGAAATGTGCTGCTTTCGGGAAGCATTAACATTTTTTTCTTTCCGCTCCACTCACGCACTTTATCGATAATGCTACTAATAAACGAAAGGCTGAGTATTTGATTTTCTCCGGTTGATGCCGCAACGGGCATTTCTACACCAAGACTATTTTCCATTAGTGTTAGCTCGTATTTGTCGCTTATTTTTGGAATATACGGCGCCGGAGATATAGCACTAAATATTTCTTGAACTCGCTTTTCGAGCGAATAACGAAAATGATTCTCTTGCCGGGTTTTTACTTCGCTCAACCTGTCAATGGCATCAGTAGTGGCAGTAATACGACGCTGTGCAAGCAGTTGCCGTTCTTCGTTCAGCTTTTGCTTGGCTATTTGTTTATTCAAATCATCTAATTCGATATTTAAAGTATCGGTTTGCTGCTGGTTACGACCTTGTTCAAAAATTAACTCAGAAATCTTCGCTTCAATATCTTCCACACGCTGCTCAATATCGCGAATTTCTTCGCTTGGATTTTTTCGCAGTTTTTCTTTAATTTCTTGCAATTCTGTTTCAATTTGACCAAGTGTTTGCCTGGTCTCATTTATTCTTACTTGCTCTGTGTCTACTGCCTGCCAAAATAACACTGCTTGCTTGTCAATTTCATCAACTTGTGCAGTCATCCGAATAGCTGTTTCTTCTACTGTGGAAGAACCCGCTTTTTCTAACCATTGTTCAACATGCTTACGTGCTTGACTATGTTCGTGTAAATAACTACCGCAAATGCATTTACTGCCATTGAGTAAATTAATCACAAATTCCCTTGATATACCAGACTTTAAGCCACCAGCATCTTTAAGCTTCTCAATAATATTACGGAACTGTATATTTTTTTCTGAAAGTAATACACTATAACCTTGATTAGATATAAACCTTTGTAAGTTATCTTTACTTTTTGCTAACTGCTTCTGTAATGAACTTTTTTGTGACTCCAAATGCTGGCGCCTTTCTTGCAACTCCTTTACAGCACCCAGTTCACGTAAGCGACCAGCAACTTCTTGCTTAAATATATTTTGATATTCTATCTCTTGCTGAATCTCAAAAGAGCGTTTGCTAATTGCCTCAACCTGAGACTCAATATTATTATGCTGCTTCAGCAACTTCTTAATTTCCAAGTCACCTATAGTGCGTAGTTCAGCTTCTAACGAACGTTTCGCTTCTGCCAAATGCCTTATAGAACGGTTTATTACCTCCACTCCCAAAAGCATTTTCGTAGCTTCGGCAATTTCAGCTTTCTTATCATTGCGAACAATTTTCTCTATCCGTTCACCATCGAAAAAGAAGTACTGGTGCAAACTACAAGGCAAAATTTGATTAATAATATCGTCTGGATGTTGGTCGGGGACAAACCACCTTCCATCACCTGCCGTCACCAACATAAACATATCAGTCTTACCCGCTTCCACATCAGACTCAGTTCTATACACCCGGCTCTGACGCTTCGCACGATAACGTTTACCATCATGTTCCCACGTTACTTCTACATAACACTCCACCGCTTGCCCAGGAGATGCTTCTGCAACCGCGCGTTTATTCACTAACTGTTCTGCCGACGCAAATGCAGCGCTAAATTTTTCATAAAGCACCCAAGTAAACCCATTTAATATACTCGTCTTACCAACACCATTATTTCCATGAATCACTGTTGTATTTTTTACTTCGTCAACTGCGAGAAACATTTCTGGTGTTCTACCATAAAACGAGCGAAAGTTACAAAAACTTATCGATATCAGCTTCATTGAACTACACCCTTAATAATTGTTAAAATATCGTCACTTATATGACCAAAACTTTTTCTATCAAGTCGGTTTTTTTCCAACTGCCATACCATTTCGATTATCTTTCTCACTTCTTCTGGTGCTGTGGATATAGGCGCCTGTACATCCTCAATATCGTCAAAATTATTTTCTGTATTTTCTAAGTTACTACTTACCTTACTTTGCTTTTCCATCAGTAGTTATTCCAGATATATTTAAAGGATGTTTAAAAAGTGTGTGTAAATGTCATGCTGAGGAACGTTAACGCAGTTTTCCCGTAGGGTAGCATCTCAGTATATAGGCTAAACCCTAGATTCTACCCTGCGGGAAAACTTCATTTACGTTTACGTTCCGCCTCTCTCCACTCAAAATGACAATTTATACCTTATTTGACTTTTCAAATAACCCCTTAGATACGATTGTACTTTTTCGTATCATATTTTTCTATCCGTGAACGCACTGTATTTAAATTGGCAAGGCAATCTTACAAAAGTCTTTGTATATATAGCTTTACACAATTCTTATGTAATATTAAATACTGGCAACGGATTATAACGGATGTAACGGATAGGTGATTTAAAAAAACTATACTAAAAATTGGTTACAACTTTACTTTTAAACAGGAGTGAAAATCCTGAAGATGCTACCCTGCGGGAAAACTGCGTTAACGTTGCTTGGCATGACAAAGATGCTTCGTTCCTCAGTATGACAAAGATGCTTCGTTGCTTGGCATGACAAAGATGCTTCGTTCCTCAGTATGACAAAGATGCTTTGTTCTTCAGTATGACAAAGATGCTTCGTTGCTTGGCATGACAAAGATGCTTCGTTGCTTGGCATGACGAAGAAAGAGCAACAACCCATCCGTTACATCCGTTGCATCCGTTGCCAAGATTATATACTGAGTAACCCGTAGCGCTTCTGTAGCTCAAGCAATTTAATCCTAGCTTCTCCGGCATTATCAGCTAAATCAGCAAATTCAATAAACCGCTTTAGTTCCTTCCTCAGTAAATTACGCTCAACTTCCAGCGTATTCCTATCCAAATCTGGCGGTAAAACAATCATATCGAATACCGTTGCCCTTTCTTTTCCAGGGTGTGGACGTAAAACTCGACCTCGACGCTGAATAAACTGACGAGGATTACTTGAACTCGCGAGTATTACGGCTGTTTGAATAGCTGGAATATCAACCCCTTCATCTAAACATTTTATTGCGACTAAACCTTGTAGTTCTCCACTTTCAAACTGGCGCCGCAATTTTTCTCGTTCTTCTAAGGGTGTTTGTGCTGTATATGTAGTAATACGATAATTTAATTCAACGCCTAATATTTGAGTAACTGCCCTAAGTTGACTCAAGTCAGATTTTGAGTCCGCTTGAGGAGAACCATCGCCACAGTAAAATAATGTATGAGTAGTTTCTCGGCGCCGCTGCATGAGTTCGCGCAATGCGTTAAGCTTATTTTCGGCGGCACCAACAAGCCTTGCACGTCGCATTAACAGGTGTGTAATATCCTCGTTATTCTCAATATCGGTTAAATTGGCGCTTTCTTTGTTCTTAAACAAAAGTTTACGTCCAATTTTCTGGGTAATCTTAGAATACGCAATGCTTTCTGTCTCAGTTAGCTCTACAAGAACTGGGTAATATAAATAGTGAACTAATGCCCCTTGGCCAATTGCATCTTTTAATGTAAACTCCGGCTGAATAACTGCCCCAAAGTAGCTAAGTAAAGATTGAGTACCGTCATCATCGTAATATCTTTCGGGTGTCGCTGAAAGCCCTAACCGTAACCCCACTTGCCTGGGTAAACTTTCTTCGACTTTTGCGGCGCCTAAATTATGCGCTTCATCTCCAATAATTAAAGTACGTTCAGGTAAATATCTAAGCTGTGATTGAAAACTGTCTGTATTTAAAGTCGCGTTAGTCGTAATTATAGTTAAAAATTGTTGCGTGCCTGAATGTATATTATAAAGTTGTGTTGTTAGCTGACTTTGCCAACTACTTACACTTTCAAAAGCTAATATCGGCTGTAAGTTAAATTTTTCACATTCCCGTCCCCACTGCGTCACTAAATGTCGATAAGGACATACTACAAGTAATACTTGAAGTTTAATTTGTTTGTAAAGTTCACAGGCTATTGATAATGCAGTAATAGTCTTACCGCTACCTGTCGCCATTTTCAATGTACCCCGACCATTACTTTTAAACCAGTTGGTAATCGCTTGGGTTTGATATGGACGTAATACCAACCATGATGGTATATGGGGGCGCCCAGGTGATGGTTTTACATGGTAGTTGTTGGTTGACTCCCTGACGGAACGAAATAATTTTTTCGTTGAAAGTTGAAATTTATTAGATAAGTTAATTTGCCCAGATGTTTTTTCTACCCTGGTTTTGGTTAAATACATATATTAGTTGATTTTATATTTGAGTTTTGATCCCCCTATAAAGGGGGATCAACTTGAACTTGTTATACAAATTACGGTGTGACTGGGTGAATTTGAACAGCACAACTTGCACAACAAACAAGTAATCTGTCATACCTATTTTGGTAAATTTTTTTAACACGCTATCGATGACCGCAGAGACGTGCTAACACGCACGTCTCTACAGAATTATCTATAGCACCTTGTTTCGTCAAAAAGGTACAAGTTTTGCATCGGCGCCAGAAAGCCGATGCGGTCTACTGAATTTCAGTGCGCCATACAGCTACAAGTGAACCTTGAACTTGAACGTTTGAAGCAGTTACTTCAATTGGGTCATATTTACGGTTTGCGGGTTGTAAAGTAACCATTTCTCCTTCGCGATAAAACCGCTTCAGAGTTGTGCCATGACCTTCAACGCGCGCGGCAACAATTGTGCCATTCTTCAAATAGTCAGGCTCAAGCACAGGACGTAAAAAGACTAAATCACCATCAGCGATTAAATCCTCAATCATGCTGTCACCTGTGACGCGCAACGCATAAGTTTGTAACGGCAATGCTAAGTTCATAAAGTCAATATGCTCTACTGCATCGCTGTAAGGCTCAATCAAACCACCTGCGGCAATTGTTCCTAAAACTGGGATACCGTGTCTTGACGCACGCAATACCCTGATTGTACGGGCTTTACCCTCATTCCACTCGATGTAGCCCTTTGTGCGTAAATGCTCAAGACGACTTTGAATTGGCGCCGGCGATTTTAAGTTCATCGCCTGCATCATCTGTCTAATAGAGGGCGAATGCTGGTGCATACGGATATATTCCGTTAGCCATTCGTACAATTCTTTTTGCGCTTCCGTTAATCGTTCCATATAACCTAGATTTAAGGAGGTGAAATACAAATCTCCCTTAGAACATTAGTACTACAAAATTTACAAAAGCACCATACTTTTTGAATATTTGATCAAAAAATTTATATTCGTAAGAAGAATGATGGGGCGTAGGGAGATTCATAAATCCTATTAATAAGTAAGTATACTCGTTTTTTGTCAGAAAAAACTTAAAGTAACAAAAATTTAGTAAACATGAACCTGGTAAGCATGAACTCGAACCAAATCGGCGCCTAGATTTGAAGTTACTTGATAAGATTTTAAGATTCATTCTCATATACCTTACCTTTTTTTCGTAATTCCCTATCGAATGCCCTTATTTTTATTCTGCCCCTAAAATGCTAGCAAGCAAAGCTTTTTGAGCGTGCATACGATTTTCAGCCTGTTCCCAGATTCGCGATTGTGAACCCTCCATTACAGCGTCGGTAATTTCTTCATCGCGATGGGCTGGTAAGCAGTGTAAAACGATTGCGTTAGGGTCAGCAAGACTTAATAATTGCTCATTAATTTGGTAAGGTTGGAAAATTGGTAGTCTATCTGAGGCTTCCTCTTCTTGCCCCATGCTTGCCCAGACATCGGTGTAAAGTACATTTACTCCTTTTACTGCCGCTTCGGGGTCATTAGTCAAAATAACTTCGGTTTTGTCCCGCGCAATTTTGCGGGCAATTTCCACGACACCAGCATTTGGTTCATACCCTTCGGGTGTGGCAATTCTCACATTCATACCCACCAACGCACAACCTAACATTAAAGAGTTGGCGACATTATTACCATCTCCGACATAAGTCAAGGTTAGCCCATGAAAACAGCCGAAAGATTCTTGTATCGTCATCAAATCAGCTAAAACTTGACAAGGATGTTCTAAATCAGTAAGCGCGTTAATAACAGGAATTTTGGCGTAATTGGCGAAAGTTTCAAGTTCTTGTTGAGCAAAAGTGCGGATTGCCAAAATATCTAAATATCTATCCAACACTCGAGCTGTATCTTGTGTTGGTTCACCACGACCCACCTGAGTCACATTTGGGTTTAAATCAATTACCTGTCCACCTAATTGATACATTGCCACTGTAAAACTCACCCTAGTCCGAGTCGAAGCTTTAGAAAATAAAAGTCCTAAAACTTTATTACACTGTGGCTTCACCTGTTTTAATTTCAACTGGGTTGCTAGTTTTAGCAGAGACTCAACTTCCTCACCAGTCAAATCAGCCAAACCTAATAAGTCTCTTCCAATCAACGCTGCCATGCTTTCTCTGCCAAGAAAAATAGTACTATAATCATTTTCATACCCAGCAATGCTTTCATGGGCGCCACCGCAGTTTACTAGTGCTAGCTAGCCAGTCAAACATTTATCTAGATATTTCTTTGGTTTAACCAAGATTTAGGTTAACTGTCAACAGTTGCATTGCTACCAGTGGACATATTGACCCTTTTACAGATAAACCACATTCGCAGAATTTTATAAATCATTCTTCAGACAGAGAAATTACATTATTCTTGTGGAACGGGCAGGAAAGCCCGTCCTTAAAATCAAAACCCCAATTAAAATAAATTTTTTAACTTACCTATTTACAAAAAAATCTACTATGCTATAATCAATGACTGTTGAGCAAAAAAACAAAACACCTCGCCGGCATAGCACAGTGGTAGTGCATCCGACTTGTAATCGGAAGGTCGTTGGTTCAAATCCTACTGCCGGCTTACAAATAAAAACCCTTTAATTAAAGGGTTTTTGTTTTATTTACAATTATTCAGATTTGGTACTACCTCTTGGTTGTGAAAATGGTTGTATACATCATTAGCATTCCACCAGCAAGAATAGTTACTGCTAGTCCGGCTGTTATTAAGTCGAGTGTACTTTCGTTCATATGCTTAGTTTTTAATGGTTAATTGAAGATGTTATGAGTCTAAAAATCAACTCCGCGTTTGAGTTCTACACCTTGGTTGGCGTAGTGTTTATGGCAGTATACTTCTGAGTGTACTGTGGCTAAGTCGAAATAGGCTGGTTGATTTTGACAGCGACCTGTAATAATAATTTCAGTATCGCGCGGTTTGCGAAGCAGTGCCTGAACTATTGGTTCGACTGGAAGTAATTCTAAATCGACTGTGGGGTTTAGTTCATCGAGAATGATAGTCTTATATAGCCCAGAAGCGATGGCTGTTTTGGCTATTTCCCAACCGCGTTCAGCTTCTACATAATCTAATTCCTGTCGCGAGTTACGCCATACAATTGCGTCGCGTCCGCAACGCTGATGGTCTACTACTTCTGGATACGATTGCTGTAATGCTGCTATTGCTGCGTCTTCGGTGTAACCACTGCCCCCTTTGAGCCATTGCATGATTAACACGCGCGTTGAACCAGGATGGTTTATACCTCGTCCAATCGCTTGTAAGGCTTTACCCAAGGCACTCGTAGATTTACCTTTTCCGGCGCCTGTATATATTTCTATACCATCTATTCCTTGTAATAATGCTGATTCGTGATGATGGGGTTTCATCTCGGAATGTAAATCAGATATATCTAAAAGCTTTTGCGGCGCCGCACGTCCTGTAGCTATGATTTCTAAGTCGTGTGGTTTAGACTTGAGAACTCGAACGACTTCATCTATATCTAGCAAACCTAAGTCAAGAACAGGATTGATTTCGTCGAGTACTACAACTGAATATAGTCCAGAAGCAATGGCGCCTTTTGCAACGTCCCAACCACGTGCTGCCTCTTGTCTATCGAAACTGGTAACTTGTTCAGAACTAAAAAACTCTGCCCTACCAGTACGAACTTGGTCTATTAAATGCGGAAAACCACTTTGCAAAGCCGCTATGGCGCCGTCTTCATCGTAGTCACGCTCAGGCCCCTTCAGAAATCGTAGCAGTAAAACACGATTGTAATTATTCGGAGTATTTATACCTAAACCTATCGAGCGTAAAACTACACCCAAAGCGGCTTGAGATTTACCCTTACCTAAACCATCATAAACATGAATTTGTCCCGTTACCCTTTGAGAAAGCACACTAGCTGTGCGAATACCAATGCCGTTCCTTGTCATTTTACCCAGAGTTATTAGTTCGCAGTGTTATATGGTAGCGCGTTTCGACGTTCTTGCTTGTGTAATATTTTTTGTAGACCCTCTCCCAACTAAATTACTTATTACCAATAGTTTTAACTATGTGCCTTATACTATGTCTTGGTTAAATCGTATGGAAAGTTCTGTATCAAACAGTGTTAAACAACGCTTGAGAATGCGATAATTTCCCCCAACAGGTGTAAGACACGCTGTTACACCTTTACTCAAACACTACTATCAACACTCGTATGCTAGATTTTGTTAGTTTCCCGTTTTTTGATGTATCCCCTGTTTTGCCGCTTGGTGCAATTCTGTTCAATTTTCTATTTTTTACGCTTGCGATACCGATTGAAGCGTATATACTTACTAATAGACTCAAATTTGACAAGCGCACTAGTATATTTTACTCGATAGCTATCAATCTATTTTCCGGTGCCATTGGGTGGTTTGTCTTTTTCTTGGTTGAGCCAATCTTACTGCCCGAAATCAGATCAGAAATAGTTAGCTACTTTTTCTTTAACCGACCAGGTGGTAATACTAGTTTGTTAATTTTAATGATGACTGCTTTCATCATTTTCTTCTCGACTTTTCTAGTCAAATTTTTCCTGCTAAAAATGGCATTGATGTCACTACGCGAACCTGGACAAGTAAAACAAGAAGCCCAAATTATTGGTCGTAAAACTTCGCGGCGCCTAGGTCGAATGAAGTTGCAAAATACAAGCATACTAACAACTGTTCTGATCGGAAACTCGCTGAGTTATACTGCAATAACTATTATCATTTTATTAATCACTACACTTTTGAAGTAATTGAGTTAAAATTATATCCTCAAAACAGACTCACAAACTATTAACCATCTACAAATGAGTAGAAAATACTATGCAAATAACAAAAGACTTATTCGGCTTACTAGGTATTGTTGAAAGCATTTATGAACGACTAAAAAAGATATTCATTCCACCTCGCGCTTATTCTTGGCAAACTTTGATTTATCTGAGTTTATTTTCTTGGATAATGTCGTCCTTAGCTGGATACCCAATTAAAAACGTAATTGCCTTTTTTGGCTGGGCATTTTTAATCGCAGGTACATCTTGGTATACAACCGACCAGCCTATACTAATCCCTGGTACCAATATGCCAATTGGTGCTGTGATTACAGGATTTTTAGTTAGCGTTTTTGCTTTCGGTCATGAGGAAGATATAATCACAACAAGAACTATTGTGTTGTGGCCTACCATTAGTGCGCTAATTACGGCGGTTCCAGAATTCTTTGAAGGTAGTGGTATCGATTCTAAACGTCAAATACCCAAAGCTGAAGTACGCCAGAGAATTATTGTTTTAGTTGGCTGTTGTTTGATATTGAGTGCTTGGATACAACTTTATTTTACTGTTGACAAATGGGCAAGACAATATCCGACCTTATTATTTGAAGATTTTAGTCGCAGTGCTTTTGTTATTAAAACCGAAACGCGCAGACAAGTTCCTGAAAACGGCGCCAAAATCTTAAATAGAATACAGCCATTAGTTCAACAACAACTCGAAGCAACACCTTGGTCAAATGTTGAACGCTGGCTAATTGAAGCGCCAAATACTAAAAACTCTTTAGGTAGAGTAAATGCTTTAGGCAGACAAGTTATACAAGATTTAAGTCGTCAAAGCGGTAAAAAAGTTCGAGAAAATCAAGTAGAAAGCCTTGAAGAATTGAGATATTGGAATGTTGATGCGCGCGTAATTAATAGAAAAGGTGGCGGGTATCGTTTAGATTTATTAGCCTCCTGGGATGGTCCAAGGTCTGCCAACAAGAGCTATTACCTACGTAAATCTTGTCAAATTGACCCCATCTCCCGACCAGCAGATGTGTCAACAGTAAATATCAAGAAGCCAGGAGAAAGAATCACTGTTGCAGAAATTCAATGCGATCAGGCGCCTAAACCCGTCCCCGAAAGTCTTCCACCAAAGCAATAATTATTTCGGGCTTCATGGTAAGGGGTAAAAGGATAATTATCAACTTCATAGTGGGCAGATACCCAATCAAGCGGGTATAAAGAATTTGGTATACCTTGGATAAACCATTTGTACCTTTTCCCTTTACCCTTACCCAATTATTCTTAACTTATGAACTTTGGTAGAATACTAGTACTATCGTTAAATGTATTTCGCGAAGTAGTGCGTGACCGCATACTTTATATTATTGGTTTCTATGCCTTGATTGTTGTTGCTTCAATGCGTCTGTTGCCTGAATTTGCCGCTGCCACTGAAGACAAAATGCTTCCAGATTTTGCTTTAGCTTTTATGAGTGGGTTAGGTGTGATAGTGGCAATATTTATTGGCACAAGTTTAGTAAACAAGGAAATCGAAAAGCGCACGATTTTGATGTTGATAGCCAAACCGATTAGTCGGAGTGAGTTTATCGCTGGTAAGTTTCTGGGATTATCAGCGGTGTTAACTGTGTTGGTATTGGCAATGACTGCTATAATGTTAGGCTGTTTACAAATTGCTAAAGTATCTTACTCGGTACAAGCTATAACAATTGCGTTGATATTTTTATTGTTACAGCTTTGTTTAATTGCTGCTGTTGCAATTACCTTGGGTGTTTTCACTAGTTCGCTATTAGCAACAGCTTTGACTTTCGGTATATATCTCATGGGCAGTATTACTCAAGACCTTCTCAAACTTGGTAATATTAGTCGTAACCCTGTAATTGAAAGAATAACGCAAGCTATATATTTGATACTGCCCGATTTATCGCGGTTAGATTTTAAAAACGAAGCTGTTTACGGTTTACAAGCTTTACCATCATCTATGACATTGGTTGCCAATGCTGGTTACGGTATATTTTATAGCGTTATGCTATTGAGTTTAGCTATTCTTTTAATTTCTAAGCGCGAATTTTAATTGGGGGTCGAATGGCACCCCCATTATTCGCTATTTTAATATTTAATCAAACAATACATGTGGTTGGTCAATTGTCCCATCGGGCATAATTGTATCTGTTAACTTAGCATTATAGAAATTGGCGCCGCTGATATTTGCTTCAAACAGATTTGCTTGAATCAAATTTGCCCAACTTAAATTGGCGTTTGTCAAATTAACCTGATTTAGATTAGCTTCAACAAAATTGGCGCCGCATAACTTGGCATTACTAAGATTAGCTTTAATCAAGTTAGCTTCGATTAACGAAGCTTCAACTAGTTGAGCATCACGAAAGTCAGTCTTTCGTAAATCTGCACCACATAACGAAGCTGCCCAGCAATTAGCACGCTTTAGCTTTGCACGCCATAAAAAAGCACCACATAAATTAGCTCGCGATAAATCCGCGTCCATTAAATTAGCCTCACATAGACAAGCCTCATGTAAGTAAGCTTCCCTCAAATTAACCTTGACAAGGTTTGCACCACTCAAATTTGTACCTGTAAGGATTGAACCACTCAGATTTGCACCGTTCAGATTCGCACCTACAAGATTAAATCCACTCAAATCAATTCCAGATAAATCAATCCCAGCCAAATCACACCCACTTAAGTTCTTATGCTGAAGCGATTTGTCCGTAGTTTGATTAAAGATTTTTCTCAGGAGCGATTTTTGTCTATCCAGTTGATTACTCATAATTTTCCTCGGACTCTTAGGGTGCAAATTTCTTTGTATTTTAGGTTACACTGACTAACCAGGTCATTTAAGTAAAGAAAAACACAAAACATAAAAATATTTAGGAGAGCGTTTGTAAACAAGTAGACAACACACTGAACCGTAAATCGGAAATTAACTAGCTGAATATATACTTTATCCAGAGTATAATTTTTTTGCTGGTAACAACAGTTATGTGTGTTCACAATTTATTGTGTCACAAAACCTTGACACAAGTCATAAATATTTGATATGTGATTTTAGTCTCTAAATCTTTAGATTTTCTTTATAGTTTTAATCGGGTTTAACGTTACTTAAAATACAAATATAAACATTCACCTCTTCACGAACAATAAAATTAATTAAATTATAACTTTGACACAAATTGTTAATACGAGTTAATAAATCTATCTTTAGATAGGTTTAATCAAAATCAATTAAAATTTTAATAATACAAAACCACTATTTTAATCAGATAGTGTTTAAATAGCTATTAAAGTGTAAATAGTCACCTGAATTGATGAATCTATCTTTAGATAGGCTTATTATTGATTAACGTGCAATAGTACTATTTTACTGCATTAAAAAGTATTTTGTTTAATGTATAAGTTATCAAAAAGATTAGATATTATTTAGAAATATATTTTGGTTGAAAAAATAATCTTTCCTTACATATGCTTGTCTTGAAACATAAATAATGCACCACGACAAATGCCTTACCAATAAAGTCAGGTGGGCACTGCCCACCATACCTTGTACCCTGCTTATTAAGCAATCTTACTTGCTTGTTCAAAGCGTTTATTTATTTCATTCCAGTTAAGAACGTTCCACCAAGCTTCTAAATAGTCGGCACGCTTATTTTGGTATTTTAAATAGTAAGCATGTTCCCATACATCATTTCCCATAATGGGATACTTACCTGCGCTAATGGGACTATCTTGATTTGCCGTGCTGACAACTTCCAACTTGCCGTCTTTATCACGAACTAGCCATACCCAACCGCTACCAAACCGCTTACCACCTTCAGTGTTAAATTTATTTTTGAAATCAGCAAAGCTACCGAAATTTTCAGCAATAGCTGCTGCTAAGGCGCCAGTAGGTTCACTACCACCTTTGGGTTTCATAATTTCCCAAAACATTTTGTGGTTGACATGACCACCACCGTTATTACGCACGATATTACGAATATCTGCTGGTATGCCGTCAAGATTTTGTAGCATTTGCTCTACTGTTTTGCCTTTTAGCTGTGGATGTTTGTCTAAAGCTGCATTTAAGTTATTTACATAAGTAGCATGATGTTTATCGTGGTGGAAGCGCATTGTCTCTGCATCGATGTGCGGTTCTAAAGCATCATACCCATATGGTAATGGTGGAAGTGCAATAGCATATGACGGCGCCTGACTTTTCTCTGTTGGGGAAGGCGCCGCAGTTGAGGTATTCTGAGGTGACGGATTATTTTGGGCTAAAGCACACCCCTCTAAAGTTAACGAGCCAACACTGGCGCCGAGTAAAAGTAAGAAATGACGACGGTTTAGAATCATAAAATGATAAGACAATTAATAATGAGATATGGTCTCTACCTTATTTTCTGGGATTTGAGCAATAAATCATCAGTTTTAGTAAAAAAGATGACTTGATAATTTACACTGTAGTGATGAAGTATTATAAATTACATACGTTTGAAGAGTATTATGACTTATTTGATAAATATAAACTTTATTCAAAATCTAAACTGGTTAATTAGTACCGTTTTAATAATTGGTTTAATTGGTGTAATATTTTGGCAAAAACAAGCGATACTTAGTATCTTTGATATTTTTAACGTCTTATCTGAAGGTAAAGAATGGGCATCACAACTTAAAACACCAGAAGACGTACTTGAATACATAATTATGCATCCCAATGATGTATCTCTTGTCGCGCGCGATACTGGTAATTCTGAACAGGAAATTTTTTACAATGCTGATACTCCAAGACCTTTAGCTTCGACAATAAAAATTTTAGTGCTGGCTGAATATGCGCGTCAGGTAGAAAACGGGATAATATTACCTGAAGAATTAATAAATCTTGATGATATTGATTTATATTATTTGCCTCGTACTGATGGAGATGCTCATCCAAGTGCAATTACTGAATTTAGGCAAAAACAATATATAAATTCACACAATCAAGTTGAACTGCGTCATATTCCTAGGGCAATGATTAAACATAGTGATAATGCTGCGACCGATTATTTAATCTTACGGTTAGGGCGTAAAAATTTAGAAAATTTAGTTTCTGGTTTAAGTCTCAAAAATCAAGATGTCCCGGCACCAATTATTGGTCAAATATTAACCTGGAGTAATCATACATTCACTGACACTCCAACCGAAAGATTAAATAAATACCTAGCATCACAAAGCACTTACATAGAAGAAGTTTATCGCTGGACAGAAGTATGGCACCATTCAGAAGAATTTCGCGATAAACAAATTAAGCACATTACATCGCAGCAATGGCTAAAGCTTAAAGAACAGCAAGCAATGGCACAAGCTTTGAATGGTAAAGGCACAGCTAGCGCTTATGCTCAAATCATGGAAAGAGTATATCGTGGTTTACTAATTTCTCCAGGCGCCGACAAAATTATGCGTCAATACTTGGAATGGGCAATGGAATTACCCTCTAACCAACAGGAATTAGACACATTCGGTGCCAAAAACGGTAGTTTAGCAAGTATTCTCACAGAAGCATGGTATTTAAAACCAGCCAGAACAACAAACGCGCGCGTCGCAGCACTATTTTTTGAAAACATTCCAGCAGGCGCCTGGTTTAGCTTAGTACAAACTTACACACATCAAGCCTTTTTATACCGACTCTTAACAGACGAAAACTTTTTTAATATCGTCAGAGAAAAATTATTAGAACTGTAGGTTGAGTTCCGCTCCTCCACCCAACCTAAAAATTTTATTTACGCGATAACCTTTGCACCGATTCTCCACTCAACATATTATGTGCTTCAGCTAAAACATTGGGAATTTTCTCCGCGTGAGGACTTTTGACCAAACAGGAGCGCAAGTCAAGATTCTCTAACTTATCAGCTTTGGCGCCAGGAAACCAATGACCACCGTTACCAAGCAAGTTATAGCGCATTTTGGCATAATCTACCATGTCGTAAGCCACAGCTAAATTTCGTAGCCATAAAATTGTTGGTATATTTATATTACCGGGTGTTTGCTCATAAGTTGGTAAATTCAGATGCCAAGTTTTCGCCCATTCTTCACCCAAAGCTTTGATAGCTTCTTGCTCGAATCTTTCCAATATAGGTGGTAAAATTTCGTCTGAAAAATCAAGTAAATCTAATACTTTGAGGTGTTCGTCAAAATCACTTGGTCTTGCGGCGCCTAAACTGAGAGTATGTAATTGCGGATGGCTCAAACAAAATAAGTCATTAAATACCATCGGACTTAAGGGGGCACAAAGTTGTTCTAATTTAGGTGGGGGACTATATAACTTACCACCTTTGTCTGATGGGCTGATAATAAATACTCCCATATCATGACGTGTGGCAGCTTCTATTGCACGCCAGTTGTTTTGATTTATGTAGTACCAATGTAAATTTACGTAATCGAAGTAATTAGTTTCTATAGCTTGAATAATAGTGTCACAGGCGCCGTGAGTTGAAAAACCAATAAATTTAACTTTGCCTTGTGCTTGGAGTTTGCGAGCAACATCCAAACAGCCACCTGAACGAACACTTTGATTGAAGGTTTCAGAATTATTAATACCGTGAATACTCAGTAAATCTACGTAATTCAAATTTAAATATTTAAGAGACTTGTCGAAGTCGCGCGCAAAATCTTTCGGGTTTGCGGTAGGTCCTATTTTGGTTTGAACAATTAACTCAGCGCGCGGTAGCATCGGTAATATTTGACCTAACTGCATTTCAGAACTACCGTAACCGCGTGCAGTTTCGATATGATTAATTCCAAGCTCGAACGAGCGTTTAATCGTCGCTTCGAGATTCGCTTGATTATCAACAGGAACCTGTGACTGTGAAACATCTTGCCATTTGAACTGGTATCGCATTCCACCACAGGAGAAAACGGGCATTTGTAACTCAGTTCTTCCAAATCTTCGGTACAGCATTATATCACTAGGGTTGAAAAACTGGGGTTGTAAGTGAATCTATTGATATCATTGTAATTTAATGATGCCAAATGATTCATGTTTCGGTTAGAATTTATAGGTGTTTCTACATCCAGATGTAATCCCCTTTTAGGTAGATTGTCTTGTCAGGTATTGCCTTGTGCGAATAGCTGCATATCACATATTTAGTTTCGTGCGTACAGAAATGTTACGTAAAGTCGCGTAATTAATTACTGATTGTTGCGGAATAAAATTGTAGCCTGACATAAAAAATTTACAGTTATCTATCAGGAAATTAGGGAATAACCCCTGAAGTAGTTGTCTGTACACGTTGCTAGTAGATAGATAGTTAGAGGTTAAAATGCGCTCCCAGCAAATTTCACAGTCTGTAAGTCCATCGGCGCCAGTTCCAGCTAAAAGTCATTCTGAGTCGATATGTAATTACGCAGGATATTTTGTCATCGCAATTCCTGTAGTAGTATTATTAAGTATTATTGGTTTCAAAAAATATAAAATCACCACACACCGTAATCGCATCGCTAAGTTAGAAAGGTTGTGGCATATAAATATTGACGAGAAAACACATTAAATAATCAATGTAGAGACGCGATATATCGCGTCTTAATGCGCGCGATATGAGAGACGCGATGTATCGCGTCTCTACAATTTATAATTGTCTGACGACAGGTTGGTTATCGACAACTTCGCCAACTAAGACGATATCCGCACAGTTAACAAATATTCCATTTTCTAGAACACCAGGAATATTATTGAGTGTTGTCTCTAAGTTAACTGGGTCGGGGATGTCGTCAAATCTAACATCAATAACCATATTGCCTTGGTCAGTAATAACAGGTCCCGCTTTTTTCACACCCATACGAAGTTCAGGTTTGCCACCAAGCTTTTTGAGTGCATTCATTACAGGAGTCATTGCCATTGGTATGACTTCTACAGGAACAGCGAATATAGAACCAAGCTTATCAACGACTTTACCGCCATCAACTACGACTATAAACTGGTTTGCTAAATAGTCTACAACTTTCTCGCGTGTATGAGCGGCGCCACCACCTTTGATTAAATTTTTCTGTGGGTCAACTTCGTCGGCGCCGTCAATGGCAATATCAATATGGTCAATAGCATCAAGGGTAGTCAAAGGAATGCCATATTCTTTTGCCAAAACTTCAGCTTGAAACGAAGTGGGGACTCCAACAATATCCTTCAACTCGCCCGACTTAAGACGTTCGCCGATATACTGAATTGCAAACGCCGTAGTTGAACCCGTACCCAACCCAACTATGGTACCAGACTTAACCAAAGCTGCGGCGGCTTTACCAACCTCTTGCTTCATCAACTTCACGGGGTCTGCTGCTGCCGTCATTCCCAAAACTCCTAATAATCTACATAATCCACCATCCTACCACTCAGCACTCAGCACCCAGCACTTTCTACTTTTTTGGAACGAAATCGGTTTGAGTTGGTCTTACTATTTAGGTAGGATGTTTTTATTTTTTCGTATTTTAAATAGCAGTAGAAAGTAAAATAACCATGCGTAAGCTTATTAGTACACTTTCGTTTGTTGCATTACTATTATCACTGCCTATCAGTGTTAATGCGGAAGTAAAAGAGATTCAAACGGCAGCAACACAGCCTACAGACCCAATTGGACAAGTAATTGCGTCTAATTTAATGACTAACTTTTCTGATGGTAAATTTTATCCCGAACGATTGATTAGTCGGGCTGAGTTAGCATCGATAATGGTGAAAGCATTTAGACTTAACAAGCGTATAAATTTACCAAAAGAGAGTATAACAGTCGCCGACGTACCTCCTTCGCACTGGGCTTACAATGATATTCAAACGGTTTTAAAAACCGACATCATGCGTGGATATCGAAACAACTTATTTTTTCCCAACCAAAGGGTAACACGCGCCGAAGCAATGGCAATATTTGCCCAAGCATATGGAGTATTCCAATTTCCTGACGAAACAGTAAACGAAATTTTAGCAGCATATCCAGACAAAGCCTCAATTCCAGAATGGGCAAAAAGAGCAATTGCCACAGTTATCTCCGAAGGATTTGCCAGCACCGACGCACAAGGTAATCTTCTACCCTTAAAACCCATGACACGCGGTGAAATGGCATATTTACTCAGTCAATATCTACAGCGTCAACAAAAACTACCCGACACACCCATTGCACCAGAGGCGCCACCCACACGTTAATTATTAACCGTGGGATACCTTGAATGTGATGAGTCCCGAAGTGAAGCATCTCAATCTACAGCGAGATTACAGATTCTTCCCTGCGGGAAAACTCCGTTTACGCTACGCTCAGAATGACAACTTATAATCATGATGAAAGTAAACTCAAAATATTTTGGCGCCCATACCCTTGAAATCTATTCTCTTCAAGTAAAGATAAAATTGTATTTAATTCGTTTTGAACGCTTTGCTGACTCCCTAGCTTAAATAATAACTTTTCTTGAATTATTTTAACAATCCGCCTAGTCTGTTGTTGAGTAAGTTCTTCATCAGTATTCTCTGTCAAAAAGCTATGGGTAATAAAAAGTTCTGAGCCTTGAATAATTTTAATTTTTATAGTTTGAATTATTTGATTAAATACCTCTTCGACAAAACGGTTAGTTATGTATTTTAAAATTACTAATTCTAAAGTGTAAAGAGTTGGTTTATCTTCCACATTTTTATCAACTAAAGAACGACATTGAATTAAATAATTTAAAGTTGATAAAAGTTGACTAGAGGTTAAAAAACCATCTGTATCTTTTAAAAGTTGATGCCATGAAGCGGTATTACGTCTAATTGCAATCCAATAGATAACATTTTTTTCCAATGCTGATAACTGTTGAAATTGATTATCTAAAAAATCAGTAATTACATTATCAACAAAAATGGATGGATTTTCCATAAAATCTGATACTTCACCTGCAAAGACTGTATGAACCATCTTTACGACTTTCTTAAGTATCCACGGGTTACTATAGCGTCTACTAAATTCTTCTAATTTTTCCGGTGTACCAGAAAGACCCTCAGCTATTAAAATTTCCTTCGCTTCTTCATACGTTAAAGACCCTAACCTTTGTAAGCGAACAAATCCTCCCTCTAACGCTTCAATATTCCGAGGTCTTTCTCGACTGAGTAATAAAATACAGCTTTGATGAGACTCCCTTGCAACTCGTTTTAACAAATCGCAGTAATCGTTATAATCTGGGCTATTATTACTTGATATTTCTTCCCACGCATCTAATACAAGTATACACTTTTGTTGACGCAAGTACTGAATTAATTGTGATACTTTAACTTCAGTGTTTTGCCCTTTGGATAAAAATTCCATTAATTCCGTCAATAGTTGTTGAAATGGTGGTACTGATTCTAACGAACGCCAAATTAAGTAACTATATTTATCACCAATTTGCTCTATCAACTGTCGAGCTAAAGCTCTTTTGCCAATTCCCCCCATTCCATGAATAACTACTAAGCGACAACGCTCTTGAATAACCCATTGCTCAAGTTCTGCTAATTCTTTTGTCCGACCACAAAAATTTGAAAGAGGAGGCGCCTCACTTAAATCTATATTACTATCGACTGTATCTTCTACCACATCTTCCCAATCTAAACCTAACACTTGACAGAAAGCCTTAAAATTATCAGGTTCAATACGATGTTTAGCTTCCAAAAAGCGTCTCCATGTAGCTGGCGAAACACCTGCACCCTTAACACCACTAAGCTTTAGAATTTCTGTAGCTTCATTAATCCATCTAACGTCATCTCTAATCCAACCCCTGTTCATTCTAGCCTGTTTAATTTTACTTTTTCCTGATTCGGAAGCTTTTAAAGTGCGCTGACTCATATAATTAAAATCAAATAATAATAAAGTGTTAACTGTACATGAAAACTTGACTTTCTCAGAATTATTACTTAAGTAATCATTTTCAGTTAAAGTAATTATTTTTGCAATAGGATGAAACTTATGATTACATTATATAGCTAAAAAATCTATGATACATAGATGATGCTCTATGAATTTTGCTCAGAAGCTTTGTTCATAAAGTATCGAAAGCATCATTCATTTTGTATCATAAACTTCATTTTTATATTCAACTGTCCAGTTCAATATATTCAACATTTTCAGTTTGTTCGCTCAATATACTCAAGGTATAAAATTATTACAAATTTAGGTTAAGCTCACTACAAGGAGTTATAACGGTGCTAACCGATGGGTACTGAAACAATATCGGAGCTTGTGAGGGCAGCTAATACATTAGTTCTTTTTAAAACTGAAAGACCTTTGAATGATGTACAAAAGTGTATCCTTGAGCAAGTTTTACAAGGAAAAAAGCTTAAAGATATTCAGGTGACTGGGTATTCTGACAGCACAGTACAACGAGTCTTTTGCCCAAAGCTTTGGGAGCTATTGTCAGACGCAACAGGACATAAAGTACGTATTAATACTGTTAATCTAATATTAGAAAAAATACAGACGCAATCTAGTTGTAGTACAAGTAATCAAGTTGAAATGACTTCAACGGAACAACCTCCAGTACCTTTCCCTATCCCTATCAAACAGTTACGTCATAATTTACCTGCTGCAAGTTGCACTAATTTTATTGGTCGAGAAGAGGAAATAGCTAGACTTTTAGAGTTGTTATCAACCCGACATGCTGCACATTTGGTTAGCGTCGATGGTACTGGAGGTGTGGGCAAAACTACGCTTGTGGTAGAAGCTGCTTATCGCTGTTTGCACGCTAGTTACAATAATGAAGCTTTTTTGGGTGTTCCTACCTTTGATGTTATTATCTTTACTTCAGCCAAACGATATTATCTTACACCGTTTGGTTTTTTGCCTAGTCTGGCGCCGCGCAAAACTCTGCTAGATATTTTCCAACAAATAGCGCGCGTGTTGGGTTTAGAAATTACAGGGGTAAGTTTTGAGGAGCAATTAGATTTAATTAAAGATGCTCTTTCTTGCCAACGCACGTTACTTATTGTAGATAATTTGGAAACGGTTGAAAACCAGCAAGATGTTCTAGCGTTTTTGTATGAGTTACCACCAACCGTTAAAGCTGTAATTACAACGCGCGAGCAAATAGTTTTTGTTCCCGTGCGGTTAACATCGATGCCAGAAGAGGATGGTCTTTGTTTAATTCGACACGAAGCTAAGGAAAAAGGAGTATCACTTAACACCCAAGATTCTCAAGCATTATATAAAATGACGGGTGGTATTCCAGTTGCCATCAGCTACGCAATTGGACAGTTAGCAAACGGCTATCCTATTCAAGAAGTATTGGGAGGAGTGTCTAAGTCTACAGGAGATGTTGCCCGTTTTTGCTTTGAAACTTCAGTGAAACCACTCGAAGGACAAACGGCACACAAGTTATTAATGGCACTTGCATTATTTCCTATACCTGCTTTGCAAGATGCCCTTGTCCAAGTAGCGGCGCCTGACACTGAAAATAATACAATAAATAGTGACTTAGCTCGGTTACGAGGATTGTCTTTAGTTAGACAAGAAAATAACCGCTACAGTATCTTGCCATTAACTCGTGAATATGCGATGTGCGAACTTAACGCACGTCCAGATTTTGAAGCAGAAGCGAGAGAAAGGTGGATTGGTTGGTACTTAAGCTTTTCTCAAAGGTTTGCTCAACAAGATGCAAAAGAATGGCAAGGGGAATTTGACGGTTTAGAAGAATGGCAAAATTTGCAAGCCGTGATTGAGTGGTGTATGGTTAAGGGTCGATACACCGAGATGTTGCAGTTTTGGCAAAATATTGAAGCATATACCCATATTATGGGCAGACGTGAAAGCCGTTTACAGTATTGGGACGACCGCATAACTTGGACAGCGTGGTTAATTAAAGCAGCAGAACAACGTGGAGATTGGGCAGTAGCAGCAAAAGTAATGGTAGACCGTGCTTGGACTCTCACCTCGATGGGTAAGCAAAAACAGCTAGAAGAAGCTTGGGAACTATTTACAAAAGCTTGGGAACTTCGTCATCATCAAGAACCATTATTTGTATTGAGTTTAGCTAAAGATATAGGAGTTTTATACATTCAACAGCAAAGATACGAAGAGGCAGAAACTTGGCTTTCTCAAGCAATCGAACTATTTGAGCATATACAATTAGATGAAAATCAACGACTACGGCAATTGACAGAAATTCGCTATTATCAAGGTGAAATTATCTTCAAAAATCAAAATTACGACCAAGCATTGACTATCTTTCAACAAGCTTTAGAACACGCACAATTATTAGACTGGCGCCGCGCTATATATTGTATACAAAATTGGTTAGCCGAAATCGCCATTAAACAAGGGCGCCATAACGAAGCAGAAATATTATTAACAGAAGGACTGCGGGTAGCAGAAGCAAATCAAGATAAAAGTCGCACTGCATTTTGTCAACGCTCATTATCTAATTTAGCAAAAGCACAAAATAATTTACCACAAGCTAGCGATTGGGCAATTAAAGCATTAGAAAATTTTGAAACATTAGGAATGCTACCAGAAGCAGAAGAAACACAAACTCTACTTCAAGAATTAGATTCTGATCCCCCCTAACTCCCCTTAATAAGGGGGGAGAAGAAGTAGTTTTTTAGCTGTTATTGAAAAAAGGGGGGACAATAAGCAGTTTTTTAACTTCTATTAAAAAAGGAGGTAAAAAGTAAATTCTTAGCCCCCCTTATTAAGGGGGGTTGGGGGGATCAATCAATTGTTACAAAAAACAAAATAAATTACCCTAGCATCAGCTTTCGCGGTAAACTTATTATAATTACATACACTTAGCAATAAAATAAATATTTTCTTAAACTCCAAAACATACACTTTGAAGTAAATATTTAGCGCTAATAAAACTTATAGACAAAAAACGAAAGAGAGCGAAAAAATAGATAAAAAATTATATTTATTTATTTTATTTTTGTATCGCTTTCTATGCTTTGACCAACTGCTAGTCTCTAGGATAAAAAGTGAATGAGTACAAATACTTTGATTAGTAGAACACTTAATAATCGCTACAAAATCTCAGCTTATTTAGGAGGGGGAGGTTTTGGTGATACTTACCTAGCTAACGACTTATTCTTACCAGAAAAACCTGTTTGTGTTGTTAAACATCTCAAAATACGCAACCTAAACCACGCGCGAGCAGCTTTAGTTAGTAAATTCTTTGACAAAGAAGCAAAGTTTCTATACCAACTAGGTAACTCACATCCTCAAATACCCCAACTGCTCGCACATTTTCCAGAAGACGAAGAATTTTACTTAGTCCAAGAATTTATTGACGGATATGATTTAACAAAAGAAATTATCCCAGGTGTAACTCGAAGTGAGGCTGAAGTATCAAGTCTTCTTATCGATATTCTAGAGGTTTTAGCATTTGTTCATGACAAAGGTATTATACATCGAGATATAAAGCCACAAAATTTGATGCGGCGCCGCGATGGCAAGATTGTATTAATTGATTTTGGAGCAGTTAAAGAAATTGGCACGCTGGGAGCAAATGCTCAAGGGCAATCAAGTAGCACTGTTGTAATTGGTACTCTTGGATACATGCCAGCCGAACAACAGAATTCTCATCCTCAGTTTAGTAGTGATGTTTATGCTGTAGGAATTATCGCATTTCAGGCATTAACAGGGTTGGACGTATTTAAGTTGCCACGAGATAAAAATAATGGAGAATTGCACTGCGCTTTGTTTCGCGACATTAATATTAGTCCAAGTTTTGCTCAAATTTTGGATACGATGGTACGTTACGACTACCGTCAGAGATACCAAAATGCAGGTGAAGCTTTAAACGTTGTGCAGCAATATCTAAGTATTTCTCAAGCACGTACTGTTAATGTATCGCCAATATCGGCTCAAACACCACCAACAGTTATACCAAACACCCAGCAAAAGTCTGAGCAGTCAGTTAGCGTTAGCGAAACCTCGATTTTTCAAAAGATTTTGCAATTCTTCCAGCAGTTATTTAGTGATACACCTAACACTTCATCGACTACGACTAACCAGTATGTCTCTACTACCCCCACACATCCAACAAATTTAGAGCAACCAGAAGGGCAAGTTAGCTTAAAATCTCCTCTTTATATTGAGCGGGCGCCAATAGAAAATGATTGTTATGAAGAAATTTTACAACCAGGAGCGCTGATTCGGATAAAAGCACCGCGACAAATGGGTAAAACTTCACTTCTAACGCGCGTTCTCCATCATGGTAAGCAACAAGGGTTTTCGACAGCGTACTTAAATTTTCAGTCAGCAGATGCAGAGTTTCTCACCAGTTTAGATAAATTCTTGCAGTGGTTTTGCGGCAGCATTGCTCAAGAATTAAACCTTAAAGATAAGCTAAGTCAATACTGGCAAGGTATTTTGGGTAGTAAAGACAAATGTACAAACTACTTTCAAAGATACTTGTTATCTGAAATAAATACTCCAATAGTTTTGGGCTTAGACGAAGTAGACCAAATATTTCAATATCCGCAAGTTGCCTCAGAATTTTTTGCCTTATTACGCGCGTGGCATGAAACGTCTAAGAACAAAGAAATTTGGAAAAAACTGCGATTAGTAATTGTGCATTCAAAAGAAGTTTACATACCATTGAACATCAACCAATCACCATTCAATGTTGGATTACCTATCGATTTACCAGAATTCAGCGAGTCACAAATCAAAGATTTAGTACAACGACATAAATTAACATGGAGCGACACAGAAATAAAACAACTTATAGCAATGGTAGGAGGACATCCTTATTTAGTCAGAAAAGCACTTTATGAAATCGCGCGCGGTAAAATAACCTTATCGCAACTATTGCAAATAGCACCAACCGAACAAGGAATGTACAGCGACCATCTACGCAGGCACTTGTATAATTTACAAGAAGATGCCAAATTACTTGCAGCAATCAAACAAGTAGTAGCAGCAACACAACCTATACGCATAGAATCAAGTTCAGCATTTAAATTACGCAGCATGGGATTAGTAAAATTTCAAGGAAATGATGTAATGCCATTATGTGATTTATATCGCCTGTATTTTCAAGAAAGTTTACGAATGAATTAGAACCCATATATGTAGAGACGCGATACATCGCGTCTCCACAACGCGCGATTCCACAAAAAATTAAAATCACCAACCTTCCATGACGCAACTTATCTACCCACCATATCAATATCAAGTAGGGGGAAGCTTACCGACTAACTCCCCAACTTACGTAGAAAGACAAGCAGATATCGACCTCTACACAGCCTTAATAAAAGGCGAATTTTGCTATGTTCTTAACTCTCGGCAAATGGGTAAATCAAGCCTAAAAGTGCGAACAATGAAACGTTTACAGTCAGAAAACTTTGCTTGTGTTGATATTGACATCACAAGCATTGGAACCGCTGATATTACACCTGAGCAATGGTATGCAGGAATAATTAATAGTATTATTAATAGTTTAGAAATCTACAATGATTTTGATTTAAATCAATGGTGGTTAAAAGAAGTCTTACTATCTCCAGCTAATCGATTAAGTAAATTTATCGATACGGTTTTGCTCAAAGATATAACTAAAGATATTGTGATTTTTGTCGATGAGATTGATAGTGTTTTAAGCTTGAATTTTCCCATTGATGATTTTTTCGCTTTGATTCGGGAATGTTATAATAGTCGCGCATCAAAACAAAATTATCGACATTTGAGCTTTGCTTTATTTGGAGTTGCCACACCTTCAGATTTAATTCAAGATAAACGACGTACCCCTTTTAATATTGGTAGAGCGATTCAATTAACAGGTTTTCAATTATCGGAAGCTGAACCCCTTGCCAAAGGATTGGGAATTAAAACAAATCACCCCATGTCAGTCATGGCAGAAGTTCTAAACTGGACTGGGGGACAACCATTTTTAACCCAAAAACTCTGTCAAATTATTCTCGACCGCACAACCGAAATTCCCAGCGATCACATCACCGAATCGATTCGGGAATTAGTGCAGCAGAAAATCATCGACAATTGGGAATCGCAGGATGAACCAGAGCATTTAAAAACGATACGCGATCGCATACTGCAAGGTGGAGGACAAAAAGCAAATCGGCTTTTAGGGATATATAAGGAGATTTTAAACCATTCAGTAGCAACCCCACCCCAACCCTCCACCCTTGCAGGGAGGGATTCAGGGAAAGGGGTTAGGGGGTTAGGTTCCGATATTGCCGAAGAAATGGACTTGCGGTTATCGGGGTTGGTGGTTGAGCAGCAAGGAAATTTGCAAGTATATAACCGAGTTTATGAGTTGGTATTTGACCGCAATTGGGTGGATGGAGAACTCAAAAAACTCCGTCCCGACTTTTACGAAGAACAATTTAATATTTGGTCAAAATCTAACGAAAATCCCCAAGATTTATTACAGGGGGAAAAACTGCGGGATGCTTTGGCATGGGCAGAAGGTAAGAGTTTGAGCAATCGGGATTATAAATTTATTTCCGCTAGCCAGCAATGGGAATTTACCCAAGCCAAACGCAAAACCCAGCGACAATTGGCTGTTGGAGGTGGTATTTTGGCTGTGTCAATTGCCGGAGTAATTTTAGCAGCTACAGCCGCAGGTATTGCGAACAAGCAACGACAGACAGCAGTAGTAGATCGAGATAAAGCCAGCCAAGAAAAAACCATAGCAATATCTGACCGGGATAAGGCAAACCAACAGGCAAATAAAGCAAGTCAGGATTTAAACACAGCTAAACAAGGTATCGTAAAAGCGAATCAGGATTTAAATAAGGCAAAAAAAGAAACTACCACAGCCAAACAGCAGTTAACAACCGCACAACAACAAGCGAATAGAGCCAAACAGCAAGAATTATTAGCAGAAAACAACCAAAAACAAGCCGAAACGAAACAAAAAGCAGCAGAACAGAAAGTTATCAAAACAGGACAGGATTTAGCCCAAGCGCAAACTAATTTACAGATAGTGCAGCAAGACGCAGCCAAAAAAACCCAAGAAGCACAGCAAAAAGTCGGTTCGGCAAATAGACAAGCCAGCGTAGCGCAAGTAGAAGCGAAAAAAGCCCAAGATGCGGTGAAACAGGCACAAATAACCCTGAAGCAAGCACAAGAAGCTAGAAAACTAGCTTTGCAAGAAGCCCAAGTAGCACAGGAAGGAACAAGGCTGGAACAAACAGGACTTTCGGCGTTAAACCAGTTTCAGAAACAAGGTGACGAGATGAATGCTTTATTAGTGGCGATGGAAGCAGGGCAAAGATTGAAAGAACTGGTGAAAGATGGACGAAAATTAGATAAATATCCGGCTGTAAGTCCAATTTTGGCTTTGCAGACAATTGTCGATCAGATCCGTGAACACAACCAACTTCAGCATTCAAATGTGGTCTTCAGCACAGAATTTAGCGCAGATGGGCAGCGTATTGTCACTGCATCACAAGATAATACCGCCAAGGTGTGGGACACCAAAGGCAACTTGCTAGCTGACCTCAAAGGACATCAGGGAGGAGTCTACAGTGCAAAATTTAGCGCAGATGGGCAGCGTATTGTTACCGCATCATTTGACTATACTGCCAAGGTGTGGGACACCAAAGGCAACTTACTGGTTGACCTGAAAGGGCATAAGCTGCCAGTCACCAGTGCAGAGTTTAGCGCAGATGGGCAGCGCATTCTTACTGCATCACAAGATAATACCGCCAAGGTGTGGGACACTAAAGGCAACTTGCTAGCTAACCTCAAAGGATATAGTGGGTATCGTGAGAAGAAAGGCAGCCCAGAATTTAGCGCAGATGGGCAGCATATTGTCGCTGTATCTGGCGATACTGCCAAGGTGTGGGACACCAAAGGCAACTTGCTGGCTGATCTCAAAGGGCATCAGAGTTTGCTCAGAAGTGCAAAATTTAGCGCAGATGGGCAGCGCATTGTCACTGCATCATTTGACAATACTGCCAAGGTGTGGGACACCAAAGGCAACTTACTGACTGATATCAAAGATGATATCAAAGAGCATCAGGGTGGGGTTAACAGCGCAGTATTTAGTCCAGATGGGCAGCACATTGTTACTATGGGTCACAAAACCGTTAAGGTGTGGGATGCCAAAGGCAACTTATTGGCTGAACTAAAAGGGCATCAAAGTGGTGTCTACAGTGCAAAGTTTAGCCCAGATGGGCGGTATATTGTCACTGCATCAGAAGATAATACCGCCAAGCTGTGGGACACCGAAGGCAACTTACTAGCCGAACTCAAAGGGCATCAGGTAGGAGTCAACGGAGTCAGTAGTGCAGTATTTAGCCCAAATGGGCAGCACATCCTCACCGCATCATTCGATGATAATACGGCCAAGCTGTGGGATATAGACATAAAAAGTTTAAAAAGCAATTTACTCGCTGACCTTAAAGGGCATCAAAGTTCATTAAACAGTGCAGAATTTAGCCCAGATGGGCAGTATATTGTCACTGCATCAGATGACAAAACCGCCAAGGTGTGGGACACCAAAGGCAACTTACTCGCTGAACTCAAAGCGCATCAATATGAGGTCAGCAGTGCAAAATTTAGCCCAGATGGGCAGCGTATTGTTACTGCATCATGGGACATTACCGCTGAGGTATCAGACAAAACTGCCAAGCTGTGGGACACCAAAGGTAATTTACTCGCTGATCTAAAAGGTCATCAGGATTGGGTCACAAGTGCAGAATTTAGCCCAGATGGGCAGCGTATTGTTACTGCATCAACTGACAAAACTGCAAAGGTGTGGGACATCAAAGGTAACTTGCTAGCGGATCTTAAAGGGCATCAAAATTGGGTCACCAGTGCAAAATTTAGCCCAGATGGGCAGCACATTGTCACTGCATCACAAGATAATACCGCCAAAGTTTGGGATACCAAAGGTAACTTACCAGCTGACCTCAAAGGACATCAGAGTTATGTCAACAGTGCAGAATTTAGCCCAGATGGGCAGCACATTGTCACTGCATCACAAGATAATACCGCCAAGGTGTGGGATATCAAGGGCAACTTGCTGGCTAACCTTAAAGGGCATCAGGGTAAAATCAACAGTGCAGAATTTAGCGCAGATGGGCAGCACATTGTCACTGCATCAGATGACAAAACTGCAAAGGTGTGGGACACCAAAGGCAACTTACTGGCTGATCTCAAAGGGCATCAAAATTGGGTCGCCAGTGCAAAATTTAGCCCAGATGGACAGCACATTGTCACTGCATCAAGGGACAAGACTGCCAAGGTGTGGGACACAAGAGGCAACTTACTGGCTGATCTTAAAGGGCGTCAAAATTGGGTCACCAGCGCAGAATTTAGCCCAGATGGGCAGCACATTGTCACTGCATCAATCGACGGTACCGCCAAGGTGTGGCGGGTTGATAATTTGGATGGGTTGCTGTTGCGGGGTTGCGATTGGCTGCAAGATTATTTTGTCACCCATCCAGAAGCGCGGGAAAGGTTGAAAGTGTGCAAAGTCAAGGGGTTAATGTTGCCCTACCCCCAAGCGTTGCCAACCTACGGGACTTGTCGCTGCGAACCAAAGCGAGAATTAATTCGCAAAGATTCTCCATCTTTGGAAACATCATAAGTCAAAGGTTGAGGATTGAGACGCAAACGAGTTTCACCCTCAGCAACTAAACTCGGCGCCGGATATTTATTCATAAACTCTTTGATAGCATTAAGTCTATCAAGAAAAGATGGATGAGTACTATCATCTGTATCATGGTAAGGTAAACGTGACATCAAATTTAGCACACGCAAGGCGCCTTCTGGACTGTAACCTGCACGTACCATATACATATAACCAAATTTATCAGCTTCGTATTCTTGCTGACGACTTAGCTTTTTAATTTGACTGTATAATTCTGGTTCTCTTTCGGCAGTAATTTGCTGTTTGAGTTGTTCAATTTTATCAGAATCTGGTTTTCCTTGGCAATTAAGAGCTACGTATTCTGGAATTGCTGATAATGAAGTTTTTTGAGCAGTATTTTGAACTGGACACAATGACTTACCACGACGCTTAGTACTTCTAGCAGTCTCAAATTTTTTTGTTTCCGTTGCAATTATACTTTGAACTTTTGCGTCAACCTCTGCCTGCAACTGCTTATTTAACCTAGCAGCATAAGTAGTATATGAGTATATATGTTTTTGTGTATGGTGAGCAATTTCGTGCCCAAGAATAAAAGCTATTGCAGCTTCATCACCATCTACTTTATCTAGTAATCCTTTCAGAAGTACGATTTGGTTAACATCTGTAGCAGAAGCATTATCATCATACTCATTTTCTACTTTCAGGCGCCACGGGTTCTCATCTAGCCCATTTGCGCGAATAATCTTTTCTGCTACAGAATAAATTGGCTTTTCATCTTCAATATCTACTGAATTAGATTTAGATGAACTTTGAGTTGGTACTGGCTGGGTGCCGTATGCAATATCTCGGTATGAAACTAAAGAAAGAAAAGCTGCTGTAACACCAAGAGTGTGACAAAGTAATTTTTGGGATGAAATCATAATAAACCTCAATTTGGTATGGCACAGATTCAGAAAAAGTTATTGGTGCTGAGTGGCAGTAATAAAACACTGCCAACAGCTTGTTATGTAAATCTCAAAAGTAATTCACAGCAGGCAGGTATTGAACTAGCTATCGCATCTTGCCCAAAGTTTCGCTGGAATAATGAATGAGTTTGAGCAAAAGCGAGTAACCATTCTTGCCGTCCTTCTGCTTTAGTCCCTACTTCAGCAACATGTACAAGCTTGGTCTCAAACAGATTAATACAGTCTTTTTCAAACTGCTCAGTATTTGCAATGTGAGCATGTAGAACTACATCCATTTCCTCGTTAGGAATCATCTTTTTATGTGGATACTTGCTAATTAAGTGTAGAAGTAACCCATACTGCTCAATTGCAAGAATTGCTTGAGATAAGGTAAATTTACTACCTTCATTAGAACTGACTAGTCTCAAAAATATTGCTTGCCAATCAATAAACATAAGTTTGTTGATAAAAGTTTGGTCTGCAATATACTGCCAATTCTTCATAAGTGGTGTTTTTGGTATATTCAACTTGTTACTCCTTCAATAAACTTTTTGCTATTTAACGCGAAATACGAGGTTGCTTTGGTTGGCGAAGCAACTTAAACACATTAAAGGTTTTTCGAGGTTGCTTATTTGCTGTAACCAATGCTGAATTCGTTTTAGTAACTTGTTTTGCCAATGTTGATGGAGAGTTATGCATTTCCATAAATACAGTTGATAATGTAATCGCAATAATAATTTTTAGTGTTTTGATAGATAGCATGACTTTATAGAAATAACGATTTATCTACAGTAGTAAACCTTGTGGGTCTCTCTGTAATAAATGTACCGAGAGTCTACAAACGCTACAAGCCACAGTTATGGCTCACTAAAAAGTTCAGTTATGGCTCACTAAAAAGCTCAGTCATATTTAGACGCTTGAAAATCGTGGCGCCATCTGAAACTAGATGCACCCATTGGCGTGAAGTTATAAAAAATAAGCTTTAAACGTAATGTCTTAATTTGATTCCATATTTAATGTAATCACTGGCTTATACTATGTATTCTTTTACTAGGCTTAGTATTTATGCAAGTTCACTAATAATTTTGGTTTTTCATACAAAATTCTATTTATAGCCGCTTTATATGTTAATTGTATAGTATATATATGCTATATAAAGTTTAAACTGTAGATTTTAACCTTGAAAAAATGAGATACGATTAAGTAAAGATTCTGTCACCATAGAGAGAAGCATATGCAAACTATACTTCTGAGTCGAGAAGAAGTTGCACAGCGTGCAAAATTACTATATGAGGAAAGTATTCAAGAAAAGGTCGAGCAAGAAGAGAACATCGGGAAGATGGTCATCATTGATATAGAGACAGGAGAGTATGGCGTTGATACAACTGGTTTAAAATCAGTAAAGATTTTGCGTCCAAAGAATCCAACTGCCCGACTATTCGGTATTAAAATTGGATACAATGTTGCAGTTTCATTTGGTGGTGTTATGGAGCGCGTTAGTAAGTGATTTCAGGTTTAGCAAAAAATAGACGCGCAATTGTGTTGGCGCCTTAGTTTAGCGCTTTCTATTTATAGTTTGATTATCAATTATCTACTTACTATTGAGAAAAAGACTACTTAATTAGCACATTTTGAACAATTTCTATTCTACTTACTGGACAGTCCCACTCAAACGACCATATTTCATCGTTATCTGAAACTTTTAAATTTTTATAGGTCGAGAAGGCAGTTAGATAAGCTCTGTTATTGCCTTTTACTGTCATAATAGCAAACCAATCTTTTGTACCAACAGGGTAAATGCAGGCATCTGGCTCAGAAAAATCAATAACTTTTTGATCATCTTTGATTTCAACAAGCCCATCGAAGATAATTTGCATCTTTGGGTCAGATGTGATTAAAAAAGGTGTTTGAGGAAGATGTTTAGTACCCTGTATAAGCCACTGAAATCCCTCACGAGAAAAGTGAGTATTTGATATTGATAAGCGTTGAATAATTTTATTGTCTAAGAGGATGTTTGAAAAGTATCTGTGAATGTCATGCTGAGGCACGAAGCATCTCAGTATATAGTTTGAAACCCTAGATTCTTCGTTCCGTAAGACTCCACTCAGAATGACAATTTATACCTTATCCGACTTTTCAAACATCCTCTAAGGATAACAATACAGCTTCTCCATCAAAATATCGAGTTTCACTGTCTCCAAAACCATGATAAGCATCAATGGCAATGCCGTCGGCTTTCCAAACAGGAGGCAATACTTTATACAGATTATACTCTGTAATCCAAATGGCTAAACCTGGGTTAATAACCTCTTGCTGTACCATATTGTCTTAATTGATTAATTTGATGCTGAGGGAAATGAGGAATGATGCAATAAAGGGCAGGCAAGGATGCCCACCCCACAAAATTTTTGATTATTCTAAGAATTAATCAATCTAGAGGTCTACTAAGATTGGTCTAAACGTAATACAGCCATAAAAGCTTCTTGTGGTACATCTACCGTACCAACAGATTTCATGCGCTTTTTACCTTTAGCTTGCTTTTGCAAAAGTTTCTTCTTCCGGCTAATGTCACCACCGTAACATTTAGCAAGTACATCCTTCCGCAATGCTGGAATATGTTCACTGGCGATAACTTTGCTACCAATGGAAGCTTGAATAGGTACTTTAAATTGGTGACGCGGAATTAGTTCTTTGAGCTTTTCAGCCATTGACCGCCCTACATTATAAGCTTTATCACGATGGACAATCATTGCCAGCGAATCTACAGGGTCGCCGTTAATCATTATATCTAGCTTGACTAGTGGGTTTTCACGGTAGCCAATCAGGTGATATTCCATACTTGCATAACCGCGTGACCTTGATTTCATTTGGTCGAAAAAGTCGGTAACAACCTCTGCCAGCGGCAATTCATAAGTTAAAGTCGTGCGTCCTTGGGTGAGATATTTCATGTCTTTGAATATACCTCGGCGGTTTTGCGATAACTCCATTAATGTCCCAACATAAATTTCTGGTGTTATCATCTCCACTTTTACATAGGGTTCTTCAATTCGCTCGCGTTCGTTAGGAGATGGCAAGCGACTGGGGTTATCTATATATAGCTCTTCCCCTTTAATAGTTATGACTTTATAAACCACCGAAGGCGCCGTGATAATTAAATCAAGATTGTATTCGCGCTCTAAACGTTCTTGCACAATTTCCATGTGCAGTAGTCCCAAAAATCCGCAGCGGAAACCAAAACCCATTGCACTCGAAGTTTCTGGTTCAAAGTGTAACGCTGCATCATTAAGACTTAGCTTATCTAAAGCTTCGCGTAAGTCCTCAAATTGGTCAGCGTCAATGGGAAACATACCGCAAAAAACCATTGGGTTAGCTTCGGTGTAACCTGGTAATGCTTCCTTTGCCTTTGCGTTAGAAAGAGTAATTGTATCCCCAACGCGCGCATCACCAACAGCTCTAATTGAGGCTGACAGATAACCTACTTCCCCAGCGTGAAGTTCATCGACGGGCTTTTGACTAGGTGATAACACACCTAAATCGTCAATCTCAAATTCGCTACCCGATGCCATCAAGTAAATTTTGTCTTTCTTCTTAACAGTACCGTCCATGACTCGGAAGTATACAATTACGCCTCGGTAGCTGTCGTAATAGCTGTCGAAAATCAGCGCACGCAATCTTTCGTCAACAGTATTTTTTGGCGGTGGTACTCGTTCTACAATCGTTTCGAGAATTTCGTCAATGCCTATTCCCTCTTTTGCAGAAGCGAGAATGGCGCCACTACAATCCAAACCTATTATTTCCTCAATTTCTCCAGCGACTCGACTCGGTTCGGCGCCAGGTAAATCGATTTTATTTAAGACTGGGATAATTTCTAAATCATGTTCTAGGGCAAGGTAAACGTTTGCCAAGGTTTGTGCTTCGACACCTTGAGAAGCATCTACAACTAATAAAGCCCCCTCACAAGCGGCAAGACTGCGGGATACTTCATACGAAAAATCCACGTGTCCAGGAGTATCAATCAAGTTGAGTACATACTCTTGACCGTCTTTTGCCTTGTAGTTCATCCGGGCAGCTTGCAGCTTAATTGTAATGCCGCGCTCCCGTTCCAAGTCCATGTTGTCAAGAAATTGCTCCTTCATTTGCCGCTGTTCCACAGTCCCGGTGGCTTGCAGTAAACGGTCGGCAAGGGTGGATTTCCCGTGGTCGATGTGAGCAATAATGCAAAAATTGCGAATGCGCGCTGCGGGAACGTCAGTCATATACTTTTATTTGCCGTTTTTAGCAACCAAGATAAAAAAGAAGATACTTAACGTATTTTAATGCTTTATTTGCCCAAACGCTGCTATAAGCAATTTAATAGCTGGAGCTAGGGCGCCTCGATTCAAGATTGGCACTTAGCAAGCAGGGAACAGCGGATAATAGTATTCATGCTTTTCGCTAGCTGATACTACCTTGTTTTTATCTATGCTTAGAGGTTGTTTGAAAAGTGTCATGAGCGTGTCATATCATGTCCGGCTGATTACCGATAATTACCACATAATTTAGAGACGCGTTCACGGAGTGTACCGAAGGTAAATTTTGCGTCTCTACAACGATTTTATTATGGTTACGTTCCGGG
The DNA here is from genome assembly GCF_003991905.1 of Dulcicalothrix desertica PCC 7102. GTDB lineage: Bacteria > Cyanobacteriota > Cyanobacteriia > Cyanobacteriales > Nostocaceae > Dulcicalothrix > Dulcicalothrix desertica. The sequence continues at coordinate 211,537 of NZ_RSCL01000010.1, forward strand.
ACATGATATCATGAGTCCCGCAGTGAAGCATCTCAGTATACGTGTAGAACCCAGATTCTAGCCTGCGGCAAATGCTCCGCATTACGTTCCGCTTCGCTCCAATCACAATGACAATTTATACCTTATCCAACTTTTCAAACATCCTCTTAGTTATACAATTTGCAATAAATATTAAAAAATATCAAAATTTCATAATAATTTATTAGTGCTTTATAAAGGCTTTATATCTGTTGAACGAATATTTGATAAATTTACTAATAAGTTACCTAATTAAATTTGACTTCAAAATCTAAACAATTAATTTATAGATATTATTTTTTCTGCGTATCATGATTACTGCAAGAGCTTATATAAACCTGAATATATATTTGGTTTGCTCCCTTAGCAATAACTTATTATCGCAACTATAAAAAAATACGAAATAGATATTCACGTAGAGACGCGATTAATTGCGTCTCTACAAAGCGCGGAAACTGGAGATTTTCACGCAGGGATTTTACGAATGATTTAGGACTTTTGTATATCAGGGTTTGTTAGATGAATCAAACAGTACAAAAAACAAAAAGACTTCACCTTAGTTATTTAGATGGCTTGCGTGGATTAACTGCTTTGTATATAGTGTTAGTTCACGTGGAACCAAGCATAGAAGCAAGTTTACCTTTATTATGGTCTGCATTTGTAAAGCTTTTAAGGTACGGTGGTTTCGCTGTTGTAATTTTTGTTGTGATGTCAGGGTATGTGCTTATGCTTCCTGTCTCACGGTCGGAGGAAGGCTATATTCCAGGTGGTTTAAGCGATTTTTTTAAAAGACGTGCGCGACGAATTTTACCACCTTATTATGCTGCTTTAATATTTTGCTTTCTGTTAGCGCTGGTAATTTTTATACTAGAAACGTTTAATGGTTTTATTTGGAATAGTGTTGCAGGTGCGGGACCATTTCATCCCAAATTTGACTTAATTGATATCTTGTCTCACCTGTTTCTAATTCATAATTTAAGTTCTGATACTCACATGTCAATTAATCCACCAATGTGGAGTGTGGCAACTGAGTGGCAAATATACTTTATATTTCCTTTGTTATTACTGCCTGTAAGGCGCCGTTTTGGTATTGTTGCTACTATAGCTGTTGCTTATATAACTGGCTTAATCCCAACTATTGCTTTTGATGGATTTTTTGAGCCTGCTTTTTATATAGGTATATTTAGTCTGGGAATGCTGGCAGCAGAAATTTCATTCTCTCAAAACCCCAAATTTATCTCAATCAAAAATTCTTTGCCGTGGAACTTACTTAGTATTATTTTTGTTGTAATCGGCTTTATTACCGAGTGGAGAAAACTAGGTTTACATATCTGGGTTGGTTATAGTTTTTTTGGATTAGCCGTAGCTTGTCTATTTATTTCTTGCACAAAGTCGATAGTTGATGGAGAAAAGGCGCCCAATATTTTATTAAAGCTTTTTCAACAGCCAAGGCTAGTGGCATTAGGTACTTTTTCTTACAGCTTATATTTAACTCACGGGCCAATACTCGTTTTAGTTCGATACTGGCTTTTCAACCAGAATTTATCCCCATCAATGTTCGCAGCAGCATCTTATATTGTAGGGTTGGGCGCCTCGTTAATATTCGCTTATATGTTTTATCTGGCTTTTGAACGACCCTTCATGTCGAATTTCCTCAAAAAACGCAAAATAGAAAATTTAACATAATCCTCTCTCCTTTGGGTGAGTTTGGATAAAGTTAAGTTTTTCAAATCTGTAGCAAAAGTTACAATTTGAACGGTAATATCAATGAAGAGTAGAGTTCTACTCTTCATTTGCATGACTTTGGGGGGTATATTAAACCTAGCCTATGGATTCTGGCATTTGCCAAGTAGAGGCGTACAATAAACATTGAATGTCCGCCGCTTGTAACAGCATTTATATAGTAAAACCAGTTTCAGGTACATCAACCTATGAATATGAAAGATAGACCAACAGATGTTGACCAGCGACCCGCTGAGAAAGTTGAGATAGCAATTCGTCTTGACTCAGAATTGCTTGAGCAAATTCAGCATCTGACTAATGACCCTAGTAAAGTCATAGAAGTAGCCATTCGTCAGTGGTTACGTGGGGATGTGCCAAGAGATGACGAACTAACGCGCAACCCTGTGCGTCGAGCCATACCCCCACGTGGTGAGTGGAATGATTAAACTCCTTAATTTTTATTGAAAGGAGAATATTATTTACATTTAAACCGTGTAATGCTTGATTCAAGAGCAACCAAAATTTTTCAGCTTTACCATACCTCATCTGTAAAAATTTATGCCAAACTTTAGGGAGCTATCTAGCTAAATAACCTTTGGTTGCCGTTAAACTATTGAACTTGAGCCATGAGCATTACTGCCAATTCCCAACTCTCAAAAGTATTGTCAAGAAATTTGGAATCAATTGCTAGTAACACTGATGGCTCATGGGCAAATTTAGGAGCCGAACTTGTTTATACCCAAGATTGGGCAGGACGCTTTTCAAGCTTTTATTGGCAGCCTTCGGATAGTTTAAGTATTAATACTGAACAAATTGTTGCTTCTTTGAATCAAGATGATTCATTAACTCCTGTTGATAAAGTTACTTATTTACAATATTTACAGCGAGTTATGACCGCACTAGCGCCTGAGCGGTGTCAATTTTGGTTTGCTTATCGACAGTATTTATACGAGTTCGATTTAACAATCACTCCTGTAATGCCATCATTAGGTGATGCCGCGACTACTGTGTTGGTAATGGGAAGACTTTTACAAGTGGCAGAAAAAAATTATGAAGCATTACCGCCATTATCAGCGACATCCATATCAGATTTAGCGTTACGCTCACAACAACACCAAAAAATACTGAATCGTATTACAAGTAGTATACGTCGTACTCTTGATTTAGATGTAATTTGGCAGCAAACTGTTGATAGCTTAGGTGAAGCGTTACGGTTGGACAGGTGTATTATTTGTCCTTACAAACCCGGCGCCAAGAGTGTTAAAGTCATAGCCGAGTATCACAAGCCAAATATCACTTCAATGTTGGGTTTAGAAATCGATATTAATTCTGAACCTGGACTGGTAGAAACACTCTTAACGCTCAAACCAGTTGTCGTTGACTCTCAGCATCCATATTTTCGACAGGGACGTATTTTGGTTGCTGTTACATGTCACCAAGACCAGCCAAACGGAATTATTGCCATAACTTTGCGTGACGAGTGTAAATCTCTAACCGCTGAAGAACTTGAATTAGCTAAAGAAGTAGCTGACCAACTAGGAACTGCAATCGCACATGCAACATTATATCAAGAACTAGGTGCCGCTCGATTCCAGGCAGAAGAAGCTACGCGACGCAAAAGCGAATTTTTGGCAAACGTCTCTCATGAAATTAGAACTCCCTTAAATGGAATAATGGGTTTTCTAAAGCTTATCCTTGATGATATGACTGACAGTGTTGAAGAAGAACGAGAGTATTTACAAGAATCTCATAAATTATCATTACATTTGTTTGATATAATTCAGGATATTCTTGATTTTGCCAAAATAGAAGCAGGAAAAAACGATTTAGAGCTAAGTTCAGTCAATATAGACGAATTATTCACAGACGTGAGTAATTCAATGCGGTTGCAATCTGAACAAAAAAATCTTAGCTTCCAAATGCAATTGCCTGATACGTCCGATAAAATTGTGGTTTTTGGCGATTATTTGCGCTTAAAGCAGGTAATGATTAATTTGGTCGGAAACGCGATTAAATTTACTCATGAAGGTGGTATAACACTGAGTGCGGATGTTGTGCGTAAAAAAATGCGATTCCAAGACCGAGAATTTCCAGGCATTGTAAAAGTTCGAGTTGCTGACACTGGTATTGGTGTATCATTGGATAAGCAAGATAAACTATTTCAATCATTCTCACAAGTTGATGGCTCACGTACCCGTCAGTATGGTGGTACAGGTTTAGGACTTGCCATCTCTCAGAAACTTGTTGAAGCAATGGGTGGAGAGGTTCATTTTTACAGTCTAGGTGAAGGATTAGGTTCTACCGTGACATTTACAGTTCCTTTGTACCAGCAGCCAGTATTAAGTTGAACTGCCAAAAATCGTTGATATTTCCATAGAATGGAATATGGAACTTAGAATATCAATTGTCATCAATTCCTGAAGAGATAATTTTTGTTAAAGCACCACAATTAACTTACCAGGTCTAAAACTATGGAACTTACAGTTGAAAACGTTGAAACAGTACTAGATGAAATGCGCCCCTACCTGATGTCAGACGGTGGTAATGTAGAACTTGTAGAACTCGATGGCCCTATTGTTAAACTGCGGTTACAAGGCGCCTGTGGTAGTTGTCCCAGTTCGACAATGACCCTGCGTATGGGTTTAGAGCGTCGTCTTCGAGAAATGATTCCCGAAATTGCCGAAGTAGAACAAGTCATTTAAAGGTGTAGAGACGCGACATGTCACGTCTAAAATTAGGAGTTAGGATTAATCAGCTCTGTATAGACGTGATTAATCACGTCTCTACCCCCAACTCATACAAATTTTTATGCCTCATCCTCTCCACGTAGCTTTTATCTGGCATCAGCATCAACCTCTGTACAAATCCCCTCAGATTGGTATTAGTAGTACCGATACTCAAAAATACCGCCTTCCTTGGGTACGATTGCACGGTACAAAAGACTATTTGGACTTAGTGCTGCTTTTAGAAAAGTATCCAAAGTTGCACCAAACTGTCAATTTAGTACCGTCATTAATATTACAACTCGAAGATTATATCGCGGGAACTGCATTTGACCCCTATTTAGAAGCGACTCTCACACCTACAGAAAATCTTAGTCGCGAACAGCGCGCGTTTATTATTGAACATTTTTTCGATGCCAATCACCACACCCTAATTGACCCTCATCCTCGTTACTCAGAGTTATACGAGCAACGTAATAACAATGGTGTAAATTGGTGTTTTGAAAATTGGCAAGAATCAGAATATGGTGATTTGCTAGCTTGGCACAACTTAGCGTGGATTGACCCTCTATTTTGGGATGACCCCGAAATAGCTGCTTGGCTAAAGCAAGACCGTAATTTTACATTGAGTGACCGTCAGCGCATTTACTCGAAACAACGCGAAATTTTAGCTCAAATTATTCCTCAACATCGTAAAATGCAAATGGCGGGACAGTTGGAAGTTACAACTACTCCCTACACTCATCCAATTATGCCCTTGCTTGCTGATACAAATTCGGGACGTGTGGCAGTTCCAAATATGACACTACCGCAATCTCGGTTTGAGTGGGCAGAAGATATTCCTCGACATTTACGTAAAGCTTGGGATTTATATTTAGACAGATTTGGACGTGAACCGCGTGGTCTATGGCCCTCAGAACAATCGGTTAGTCCAGCAGTATTGCCTTATATCATAAAACAAGGCTTTAAGTGGATTTGCTCGGATGAAGCAGTTTTAGGTTGGACTTTAAAAAGATTTTTCAACCGTAACGCAGCAGGAAATGTCTTAGAACCCGAATTGCTATATCGACCATATCGCTTGCAAACACCTGCGGGTGATTTAGCAATAGTTTTTCGTGACCATCGCTTATCAGATTTGATAGGTTTTACTTATGGTTCAATGCCTCCTAAAAAAGCAGCAGCAGATTTAATAGGACATCTTGAAGCCATCGCCAAAATGCAGCGTGAACGGCAACCTGAACAGCCTTGGTTGGTGACAATTGCCTTAGATGGTGAAAATTGTTGGGAATATTACCAGCAAGATGGTAAACCGTTTTTAGAAGCTTTGTATCGAAGTTTGAGTAACGAACCCCATATCAAACTTGTTACCGTCGCCGAATTTTTAGACCAATTTCCTCCAACTGCTACAATACCAAGCGCCCAACTTCATAGTGGTTCATGGGTTGATGGAAGTTTTACCACTTGGATCGGCGACCCAGTAAAAAACCGTGCGTGGGATTATCTTAAAGAAGCGCGTGCAGTATTAGCAAGCCATCCAGAAGCAACCGAGGAAAGTAACCCCGAAGCTTGGGAAGCGCTATATGCTGCTGAGGGTTCAGACTGGTTTTGGTGGTTTGGTGAAGGACATTCCTCGAACCAAGATGCCATTTTTGACCAGTTATTCCGCGAACACCTTTACGGTATATACAAAGCACTCAATGAACCAATACCCTCTTATTTACGCCAACCACTAGAAAGTCATGCAGCGCGAGGTGACTGTCGTCCTGCCAGTTTTATCCATCCAGTTATTAACGGCAAAGGTGACGAACAAGACTGGGACAAAGCTGGACGCATGGAAATTGGTGGCGCCAGAGGTACAATGCATAACAGTAGTGCAATACAAAGATTGTGGTATGGCGCCGACCACCTTAACTTTTACTTACGCTTAGACTTCAAAGTTGGAGTACAGCCAGGACAAGATATACCCGCTGAATTAAACCTACTGTGGTTTTATCCAGACCGCACCATGCACAACAGCCCCATACCCCTAACATCCGTTCCAAACACGGAGCCATTAAACTACCACTATCACCACCATTTAGAAGTTAACTTAATCACACAATCAATTCAATTCCAGGAAGCTGGAGAAAACTTTCAATGGCACAGTCGTAGCAGTCGAGCGCAAGTAGCAATGGATAACTGCTTGGAAATCGCAGTACCTTGGGCTGATTTACAAGTACCCCCCGATTACCCTCTACGGCTAGTATTAATACTTAGCGAAGAAGAAAAATTTCACAGTTACTTGCCAGAAAACACCTTAGTCCCAATTGAAGTCCCATAAAAAGTGGAAAGTGCTGAGTGCTGAGTGCTGAGTTTACTTATTACTCAGCACTCAGCACTCATTACTCAGCACTATTCTCTTGTTGTATAATTTACATTTTAAAAGTACTGAAATCCGGATACTTCGGAGAAACATTAGGTTTTTGCAAAGATACGGTAATGCTACTGGCGCCAAGCTCGAATCGCGGATAAATTAAAGACATTGCAAAGTAGCTGTTAACTTATTACCAGCAATACTCTAATGAATCGTTTATCTCACAAAGTGTCTGATTTTCACGATGATGTTTTGCACGAAACCCAGCTTGGACAATTATGCGGTACCAAGCAACTGTTTCGTGACCGCTACGAAATTCAACGAGTTTTAGGTAGAGGTGGTTTTGGAGTCACATTCTTAGCTAAGAATATGACTTTACCAGGAAACCCACTTTGCGTAATTAAACAACTTTGCCCAAAGGTAACAAAACCAAAAAGCTGGCAACGTGCTTGTGTTCGGTTTGAGAAAGAAGCGAAAGCTCTCGGAAAACTTGGTAATCATTCTCAAATACCAATGTTATTAGATTACTTTGACATGAATGGTGAGTTTTTCCTCGTGCAAGAATATGTACGTGGTTCAACACTCGCACGCGAAATTCGTAGAACTGGGCCAAAAAGCGAAGGAGTCGTGAAACAATTTTTACGCGAGTTACTGCCTGTATTACAGTACATTCACAAACACAAAGTAATTCACCGTGATATTAAACCACACAACCTACTGCGATGCGATGACGATGGTAGATTGGTACTAATAGATTTTGGCGCCGTAAAAGAGGAGCTAGCAAAAAGCAGTGATGGTAACTCTAAAAGCGCAACGACAAATTTTGTTGGAACAATGGGTTTTGCACCACCAGAGCAATTTTCGCTACGTCCGGTTTACGCAAGCGACGTTTACGCAGTTGGGGTAACTTGTTTATTCATGTTAACAGGCAAGGCGCCGTTAGAGTTTGATTATGATGCCCACAATGGAGAAATAGCTTGGCAAAAAGAAGTACAAATTAGTGACCACTTCGCCAAAGTATTATCCAAAATGGTAAAAATACCTCTTGAAGAACGTTACAAAAACGCAGAAGACGTAATGTGGGACTTAGGGATGGAATCGTATTTACCAACCTTAAACAACTGTATGACAAGCCAACGTTTAGGCGCCACTAGCAGCAGTAACAGCTTAGAAATTCCAGAAGGATATAAAACACATGTGACAAGAACAGCAATAGCCATACGTGAATGGCGAGAAAAATTAAAACAAAAACAAGCCATGCGAAAGCGAAACCACTTACCGTAATAACATTAACTCCTTGCTAACTAAATATAATAAAATTCAAAAATTAAATACATTGTGGATTGTAATTTGCATGTAAAATTGTGGAACAGGCATCCCTGCCTGTTCTTCATATCAGGACGGGCAAGGATGCCCATTCCACAAGACTTCTATTAAACATTATAGGAATAAATTATAATCAATTAAAGTTGTTTTCTCCATTGGTCTATTCCCACTAAGAGAACATCTTCTAACCAAACATTGAAGCGTTGAATAACAGAATCTTCTTGCTCAATATGCGAGAATTGAAAAACTTCATTACATAAAACGTGCGGACTAACCACTAAAATTTCTTGTCCCTCACTTATATCCCGATACTGAATAAAAGCAGATGCTGCCAATAGACCGAAAAACTCAAACCCTAATGCATGAAAAGAAATAATAATTTCAGTTTGCCTATCCTCTTTGATTTTTAACCTTACCCAAGAACAATAAGTTCTAGTATCTGCATAATATTCTAAAGAAGACGCAGTTTGAATAACTTGTTGTCTAAACCAGTAATTGTTAGTTTCATTACTTTTCTCAGCATCTGCAAAATAAATTTCTTCTAGTTGTTTTAAGTTATGATTTAATTCTAAAGCCACTAGTCCAAACTTTTGTTCTGCAATATTTTCTAGTTTGTGAGCTAGTTCAAACAACTGACTCTGTGTTAGCGTAATTGTTTTTTCTTTTCTAGCTTTAATGCGTGTAATTCCTGCTATAATAGCTTGTTGAACTACTTCATTTTCAATAACATTATTTTCTGAAAGGCTTAAAACCTTAGTAAACAACTTCTTTTGTAGTTTTGTAAATAAATGAACTAAATTAGATAAATTTCCCCTATCTGCTGCTTCTAAGGCATCAATATATTCGTCTTTTACATTGCGAGTAATAACTAAAGGAAAGCAACCAGCTTGAATAAAAACTAGTGATGCTAATGCCCGTGCTACCCTTCCATTCCCATCTTGAAAAGGGTGAATTTGCGTAAATCGGTGATGTAACCAAGCAGCTTCAATTTCTGGTGTAACTTGTTCTTTAATATGCTCCAAATGCATATTAATTAAACGCTCCATCTCAGTTTGAACTTGTAAAGGAGGACAGTATTGATGATATGCTCCATCTTTCCTAGTTGGATTATTAGAATGTTTTTTCCACTGTCCTTGTAATAAAGTGACCTGTACTTTACGCCCAAAAGCATCGACCGAATCAACCGTTTCTTGATGCTGCGTTATAATTTGATGTAGCTCTCGAATAAAGAAAATTGAAAGTGACCGCTTTTGCTGTACTAAATTAAACAGCGCTTCTAAAGCTTCTTGATGAGCATTCAAAAGTGGAACAATTTCTAATGCTAGTTTGTCCGTTGTACCAAAGGGCATTAAATCAACATTAATTCCTTTTTCAATTAAAAGCTGTGTTGTTGGTTCATCAATATAATAAATGTTCTCAATGATACCAGTCTCAATTGCCCACTCTCGACTCAGTTTTTCATTAAAATTATTTAACGCATTAGATTTTTGAAGTTTACTAGCCTGAGCTTTCCATATTTCAGCAAGACTTTCTAACTCAGTAGAAGCAAATTCTGTCCAATCTTCTGGTAAATTCTCAATTGGCTTCCAAACATAAGTAGCTTGTACCATATTTTCCTCGCTTTTTTATGATTTACGCAGTTAATCCTAATCCTTTAATCCGTAAGGTGGGCACCGCCCACCACATCCAGGTCTTGGTGGGTAGTACCCACCTTACGTAGTATCTCAAAAATCAAAAAGGAATCTTATATATACACAAATTACGCATATTCACTTAATATTTTTTGCAAGCCAATCTTAAAATAATAGAAAATTTCAGTATATTTATTGTAATTTTATTATTTGATTTTGGGAACTGTATAAATAGAAGTTTCCGGATGTAAATATGGACTCTTTTGTAATAACAGAAATTCAAGAGAGCCGCTACGATAGGCATCATCTAATTGACTGGTGGGAGCAAAACACACTCAAAGGTTCAAAAGTATTAGTTGCAGGAGCGGGTGCTTTAGGCAATGAAGTATTAAAGAATTTAGCTTTGCTGGGTGTTGGTAATATTACCGTAATTGATTTTGATACGGTTTCAGTTACTAACCTTACACGCTCTGTTTTGTTTCGCGAGTCTGATATTGGTTTGCCAAAAGTAGAGGTTGCTCGTCAGCGGGTGCTAGAAATTAACCCAGAAATACAAATTCAAGCTATCCACAGTGATTTAGAGTTTGGTTTGGGTATTGGAGATGTCCGCGCGCATGATGTAATAATTGGTTGTCTCGATAGCATCAATGCTCGCTATTACATTAATCAACTAGCTTATCGCGCGGGAATTCCTTGGATAAATGGGGGTATTGGTGTAGCTGAAGGGGAAGTAAGTTTCTTTGACCCCAATACAGAAGCAGCTTGTTACGAGTGTGGCATTTCTAACCAAATGTGGGAACGACGTAACCAGCGGTACTCTTGTCAGGGTTTAAAACGCAATATCCCAGATGTAGCAATGCCCACAACGGCGCCAATAGCTTCAATAGTTGGCGCCATGCAAGTGCAGCAAGCTCTTTTATTTTTGCATGGTAAACCTGGTTTACTCAATCCAGGTGAAAAGGTTTTTCTTGGCTTAAATCCTTGGATGGCTTTTAAAGTGCAAATTCAACGTCAAGAAGCTTGTATTGCTCATGACATAAATATTGCTCCAACAATCAGTGTTGAATATAACGAAAATCTCAGTGTCCAAGAAATTTTAGAAAACCTGGAAAAAGACGGTTTCAAAGAACCATTACTTTGGCTGCGAAACGAAGTTATCGGCTTGATGCAATGTCTAAATTCAGATTGCGGTTATCAAGAGCAAGTAAATACTCCCCTGCGCCAATTTCCAGAATCCAAGCTGGCTTGTCCCAAGTGTAGCCATGAAAGAGATTTTGAAGTCATCAGAAATTTCTCCCTCACTAGTTCTGGGTTAAATATGACCCTCAAAGATTTATGTCTACCCAAGAACGAGATATTACACTGCGAAACAACGAAAGGTCAAATAGCAATTCAATTTTGCCAAACATAGGAGTAACAATGTCAGATTCAGTTTCCTTAATTGTCCGTTCAGCAGACCAAACACGTAAAGCTGCAGTTTCATTACCTGCTGCTCTTAGCGTCGAACAGTTTTAATATAATAGGAAATTTACAAGAAGCAATAAGCGATTATAATCAGGCTCTTAATATCAAGCCTAATCATTTTCGAGCAGCCAAAAATTTAGAATTAGCGTATGCAAAACTTAATAGCATACAACAGGTAAAAACAAGCTCTCGCAATTTGACTAACTATTTACAAACTGAGATATATGAAGAATATATTAGTGCTTTAGATATAGAAAAGATACGTAGGTATGTAAATCACACAATCAGTGTCAAAGGAAAAATTAAAGGCGTTTATGTTGATAAAGATAATTTTATAATTTACTTTTATTTTACAGAAAATGCCTTAAATGGATTTTATGCTTACGTACTTAGAAACAGTTATAACAAATTTATAAATCCAACATCTTATTTAGAAATAAATGTAGTTGTTTCTGGAATAGTGAGCTTAAACAACAAAAATCAACCTCGTATAAATATAAATAAAGATTCGCAGTTAAGGAGTATAGATTAATGAAAATTTTATACGGCATTGAACCTGATTTATGTATGGAATATGCCGAAATTTTAACATTTTTTTGTAAAGATGTTATATTACCAAAATTTTTTTATATTCAACTAACATACCTCAGTCAGGCTAACTATCAAGTGGTTACAGATGCGGCAAGCACAGTTATAAATTCCTTGGTTAAATCAATAGAGTCAAATGATTTATTATTTTACACTTCTTACAATGGAAGTGTTTATTTTGTTGATGAAGCTATTTATCATGTGAATAATAACCAATGCTTTATTGATGGAAATAGTTTGTTAGAACGCTACCTCTTAAGTTTACTAAAAATTTCGGAAATATTAGAGTCAAAGGTAATTTTTATTACCTCATCTCCTGAAGTTATCAGAAAGTGTCGTATCCTAAATTTTGAAATTGGAACTTTGGAAGATTTTTCCAGTAGTGGAAAATCATGGCTTGAGCCAGAGATGCTGTCAGATATACAAGCTAGTATAACAGAGGACAGAAACGAAATAGAATCCGCAGTAACGCAGGATAATAATACTGGTGTGCTAAATAATTATGAAGAAATTCAATGGCAAGACATTAGAGTCATAGAACAGTCTAGCTATATTCAATGGATGGATATTAATTGAATGTCATAACTACTACTATTACTGAGTTTAAACAAAGGCTTTTACTCTACATTATTAATTATAATGATGGCGCCTTAATATGACAAAATATACAATTAATCCCCCCAACCCCCCTTGATAAGGGGGGCTAAGAATTGGCTTATTTTCGTCTTTTTTACTAAGGCTGAGAATTAACCTCTTGTTCCCCCCTTATTAAGGGGGGTTAGGGGGGATTTCCACTTTTATACTTAGCGCCTCTGTGGTAAAAAGATTTACTTTCAAGCTTATTGATTTAAAATTAATGTTCTTTTAATTTAAACTTTGCTGATGAAGAGCAATAAAATAAGAATATAATGGGAATTAAATATAGTAAAAATAAAATCAAACCTTTGGAGATGCTTCGTACCTCAGCATGACATGATTCTATAATTTTGTTGAATTAGATACAAAATAAATATGAAAATGTGAATAAAAGATTGTGAAAATTGTACAAAGAAAAACACCTCATTTTTAAAATGTCTTTGTATAATACGGGAATAATTATCTTAGCTAACAGATGTCGCCAATGTATGTAATTTGGCACATATAAAGTTAATTTAACAACATGGGATAGGGAATATTCAATGCCCTATTTTTTGTTCTCCGCATTTACATTTCAATTGCCCAAAGTCAAATTTTAATAAATTCAAATGACAATCTGCTGCTTAAATCCCGATTGTCCTAACCCGCTAAATCCGAATAGTGAGAAGTTTTGCTTAACTTGCGGCGCCCCGCTAGTGGAATTATTACGCTATCGTTACCGTGTACTACGGGTACTTAGTAATGAAGGTGGATTTGGTAGAACTTATTTAGCAGAGGATATCGATAAATTACATGAACTGTGTGTTATCAAGCAATTAGCACCAAAAGCTGATAGTAGTTGGGCATTGAAAAAAGCAATTGAATTGTTTCAACAAGAAGCACAACGTTTACAACAGTTGGGAGAACACGGACAAATTCCAACGTTAATTGCTTATTTTGAAGAAAAAAGTTATTTATATTTAGTTCAACAATATATTGATGGGCAAAATTTATTACGTGAGTTAAATTCACGGCGCCAAGCAAAAGCATCAAATTCGCCTTATAATGAAGAAGATATACGTAGTTTATTGCTAGATTTATTACCGATTCTCAAATTCATTCACGAACGCTCAGTAATTCATCGCGATATTAAACCGCAAAATATAGTGCGTCGTCAAAGTGATGGAAAGTTAATATTGATAGATTTTGGTTCGTCAAAACAATTAACAGCACGAGTATATTCTAAAACAGGAACTTCGATAGGTTCACATGGATATTCCCCTATTGAACAAATTCGCGATGGAACAGCACATCCAGCAAGTGATTTATTTAGCTTAGGTGCAACAGCTTTTCACTTGCTAACAGGAATTTCTCCTTTTAAGCTATGGTCAGAACATGGTTATGCTTGGGTCGGTAGCTGGCAGAATTATTTAAAAGCTCCTGTTAGTAATAATTTTGCAAAGGTGTTAGAGAAATTACTGAAAAAAGATATACATCAGCGTTATCAATCTGCTGATGAGGTTCTTCAAGATTTGCACTCTAAATCACCTCAATTAAAACCAACTTCTCCATCAATATTTTCAACTCGTGATATTAAGCTTCAACTTGGCTTCACAATTGTTGCTGGCGTACTGCTTTTAGTACTAGGACAATTCTGGTACAAGCAGTTTTCTTTTAATGCGCTTAACCCATATAACAGTCAGCCAAATCAAGCATTAACAGAAGGACAGCTAGACTCGATGAGCAGTGTTATGCCCAATTTTTATCTTGCTGTGACAGTTAGGGGTTATGAAAGTAGCGTTATCTCAACAGCAATAACACCAGATGGTAATACTATTGCTAGTACAAATGACCGGACAGTACAGCTATGGAGTTTAGCAACAGGACAAGCTATTTCAACATTGTTCGGTAACAATAACCGTGTCAATGTCATTAAAATTAGTCCTTCTGGACAAACTTTAGCTACAGGTAGTGAAGACAGTACTATCAAACTTTGGAATTTAGGCAATGGTCAGGAAATCAGCACATTAACTGGACATGCTGCTTCAGTTAAGACTTTATCTATTAGTCCAGATGGAAAAATACTAGCTTCAGGGAGCGATGATAAAACTATTAAATTGTGGAACCTTTCAACACGTGAACTTATTCGTACTATTAATGGACATACTCAGGCAGTACGGGCAGTAACTTTTAGTCCTGATGGTAAAATTTTAGCTAGTGGTAGCAATGATTCGAGTATCAAACTCTGGGATACTGAAACCGGGCGCCTCATTCATACATTTACAAGCAACAGCGCTAAAATAAACTCACTTGCTTTTAGCCCCAATGGTAGATACCTGGCAAGTGGTAGTGACAAAACGATTAATATTTGGAACGTTGAAACCTTAAAATTCGCTCGTAGTTTAGAAGGACACACAGGAGAAATAACCGCACTCAATTTTAGCCCTGATGGGATGATACTCGCGAGTAGCAGTACCGATAAAACCATCAAAATTTGGAACTACATCACAGCAAAGAATATTCGTACCCTTGCCAAACACGGAGATACTGTAGAAACATTCGCATTTAGCAAAGACGGTAATATATTAATTAGTGGTGGCGCCGACAGA
Source organism: Dulcicalothrix desertica PCC 7102 (assembly GCF_003991905.1). Taxonomy (GTDB): domain Bacteria; phylum Cyanobacteriota; class Cyanobacteriia; order Cyanobacteriales; family Nostocaceae; genus Dulcicalothrix; species Dulcicalothrix desertica. The sequence continues at coordinate 226,586 of NZ_RSCL01000010.1, forward strand.
ACGTTGCGGATATGGCGCCGAACTAAAAATAATTAATCTACAATGCGCGTGCTTGACTTGCAAGTCTAAGATTTGTAATATACATTTCTTTACAATTGGAGCCGGTCACAGCTTGTGTGAAAACGACATAATATATTAAGAAGCGCACAAATTTAAGGTTTATGCATGAGTATTAATTGGCGCTGCGTTTTCGCTGTTCTTGACCCGCGCAGAAATTTTAGGCTGCGTCTAGGTATAGCAATTGGCAGTGTAGCATTAATACTTTCAATTTTGCTCAGTTTACTTGTTGGCTACACTGCGAGTAAGCAGTTAGAAGCTTCGACAGGAAAATTTTTTACAGATTTATCTTACCAAATGTCAGATAAGCTTGACAGAGGAATGTTCGAGCGGTATCGTGATATTCAAATTGCGGCTACTTTAGAAACATTATATAAATCTGATTCGAGTCAGGATGCCAAGCACGCGCTTTTAGAAAAATTACAAAATACCTATAACGATTATGCCTGGATTGGTCTGGCAAGTCCAGATGGTAAAGTCCTTGTCAGCACTGGTGGAATTTTAGAAGGTCTTGACGTTTCAACTCGTCCTTGGTTTATCAACGGCAAAATGCAAAATGCATATGTAGGAGATGTTCACCAAGCTTTGATGCTAGCTCAAATTTTACCTAACCATACTGGTGAACCACTACGGTTTGTTGATGTAACTGCACAGGTTAAAGAGCAAAATAATTTTATTGGAGTTTTAGGAGCGCATCTCAGTTGGCAGTGGGCAAAAAAAGTTCAAGATTCAGTATTACGCACAGTTGCCCAACGCGACAAGGTAGAAATGCTTGTTTTGAGCAAAAATGGTGATATATTACTGGCGCCACCTAGTTTTAAACAACAAGGAAGTCAGCTAAAAAGTTTTCAGTTAGCCCAAACAGGTAAAAATAGTTACACAGTAGAAACTTGGTCAGACGGGAAGCAATATCTAACTGGGTTTTCTCCGAGTATAGGTTATCTAGATTATCCTGGTTTAAATTGGGTAGTATTGGTACGTCAAAGAACAGATATAGCATTTGCAGGCGCCATTACACTACAAAGACAAGTTTTAATCTATGGTGTAGTACTTGGAATAGTATCTGCTCTCTTATCTTGGTTAGTTGCGAATCGTATAGTAAAACCTATTTTGGCAATTTCTAGTGCTGCTGAAAAAATTCGTGCTGGTCATAACCAAGTTAACATTCCTGTAATACGAGGACGTGATGAAATAGCAACTCTTTCTGTTTCGCTTAATCGACTTGTTAATACACTTGAAAATCAGCAATTTTCCTTGCAAAATCTCAACGAAGAATTAGAAAAAGATATTATTGCGCGTCAACAAGCAGAAACAGAGGCACGCATTTTAAATCAGGAATTAGAAAAACGAGTACAACAGCGAACAATACAGTTAGAAGCTGCAAATCAAGAACTTGAAGCTTTTTCTTATTCAGTTTCCCACGATTTAAGCGCACCTTTACGTCGAATTGAAAGTTTTAGCCAAATTTTGCTCAAAAAATGTAGTAATCAATTAGATGCAACTAGCAATGTTTATTTAAATCGCATTAGCTATTCAGTAAAGCAAATGCAACAACTTATTCAAGATTTATTGTTTCTTTCACAAGCTAGTCGAAGTGAGATACACTTACAAAAAATCAATTTAAGCGAGATGGCATATGCTATATCTCAAGACTTATTTGTAACAGAACCAAAGCGCCAAGTTTTATTTTGTATTCCCGAAGGTGTTACTGCTTTCGCTGACAAACGCCTAATTTACTCTGTGTTAGAAAACTTGATTGGTAATGCCTGGAAATATACTAGAAACATTGAATACGCGCGTATCGAGTTTGGCATTGTTGAAAATAAAGACGGCAGCGCATCCAAATCACCAATCTACTTTGTCCGCGATAACGGCGCTGGATTTAATATGAAATACCACGATAAACTATTTTCACCCTTTCAAAGATTGCACTCCGAAGCAGAGTTTGAAGGTACTGGTATCGGTTTAGCCACAGTACAGCGAATCATCAACCGTCATGAAGGTAAAATTTGGGCTGAGAGTACTGTGGGATTTGGCGCCACTTTTTATTTTACTGTTTAAATTTCAACCTCTTTATTTGTTAAAACAGTCTGACTTTTATGTGGTTGAATTATTGCGTAAATACCTACAACCCAAGCAAGCGCAACCAACCTGCTATAATATCACTCGGAAAATGAACTCCTAAATATAAGTAATCGAACGTCTCTGCTATAAATCACTATTAATAAATTTTGTTTATCGTTTGAACAAAAAATAATATTTGCTGTTATCGAAGTGTAATCACTAAGGAGCAGATATTGAAGACGCAATAATACTTCAAAGAATGATGTAGGGTGCGTGACGTTACCAAAAAACTTCAACGAAGTTATAAGACTCGTAGCGTCACGCACCAACTGCCAATTATAACTCCGATAAAAATTAGCTCAAAACAAGCTGTGGCTCATAATTCCCCAAATCTGATGTACTCACAATTTGAGCTAATTTCTGAAGAGTAGCTTTACGCACTTGCATTTGAGGAGTTGTTTCTAACCTTACCGTTTCAAGGATTTTTTCCCAACGGTACACCCAATCATGTCTAAGCAAAGAATTAGTAATATTATTTTTACGTATTCTTTCGCTGAGAGTGCTTTGTTGATTTAATTCAGTGATAACCTCAGCAATATTAGAGCAATCAAAAGGAATTTCAATTACAGCATTCGACCAATCAAAGTTTTGTGTAAAAGCTGTACATTTGGGAGGTACGCCTAACATAATAGTTCCAGCCGCTGCTCCTTCATAGAAACGTGGTCCCACCTCCTCTTGAGGATTAGATTTACCAGTTAAATCAAATTTTGCTTTATTCACTATCATGTAGCGACTTCTTTTCAGAAAATTGGTATAAAGACTACGATGGCTTCTATAATCAGCCATGTATAAATCTTGGATAGTGTCATAAATATAAAATAGATTCTTATGCTTCACTAAATCCAACAAAGCATTATGAGTAACTGTAGAACGGCGCCCAATATTCAATACATCAACACATCGTTCGGTAAAATTAGGATAAGGGCACAGTTTGATAGCGTCAACAGCATAAGCTAGTGAGTGACAAGGGCGGCGAACAATATCAGCGACCGGACTAATACTACCATCAAAATTTAGAAAAATCTCATCAAAATTTTGTAAAACTCGTAGCTGCGGTAGCCAACTATTTATATCTTTTGCCCAAAGTTCGTCTAGCCAACAAACAGCGTAACGGCACCTTTCCCGCCAGCCTTTGATAGAATTTAAAACTAGAACATCCTGAATGGACTGACAGAAAAAGAAAAATAAATCGTAATTTTTATTTACTTCAATTTTTTGATTAACTAGTGATTGTACATATTTTCCATTTTTGAAAATATTAGCTGTGCAATTAGCTATTCTATTAGTAGCTTTCAAAAAAGTTGGATTAAACTTTGGTGCAATTACATCAACTGCATCACATTGTTGTATTACATCCTCAAGCTCATAAACTGCTCCGCGAGAAACATGGTATTTCAAATTACGCATTGATAACAATAAAACTCGCGAATCTGGATTACTGGGAGCAGATATTTTTTTCAGCATAAAAATATTGATCTTGTTACATGTCAGCCGCAGATGCAAAAAAGATGAACCTTTCAATTATATTTATAGAAATTATCAGCTATATATGACTCAATATTTAATCATAAATAGCAATTAACACAGAACGTTTATTAGTGAATACAATTATTAAATCCTTCTATGTTTGCTATTAGGATTTATATATTGTATAAGAATGCCTTTTTTTGCGTCTTGTATCACAATACACGTAAAGTTGTAGAGATTGTTAAAGATGTTGTAAATACTTTTCGAGCAAATTATGAAGTTTTAGTTTTCTCAAGGATTACACTGAGAACAAAAATATTATTTTTGCTGTTATTGAATTATAGGTTGGGTTCCGTACCTCCACCCAACCTATAATTTGTTAAATATTATCTGGGTTAATGTATTGTGACCGTGAAGCGATTTTGCAAGAGCGAACTTAGAGTTAGGTATTAACGCTGCTTGTCCACTTGCTGTTGCTAATGCGGCAACTCCTCTTCCAGTGCTGCTACCCGCTTTTCAAACATATCGGTTGTCGGGTTCATGATGCGCGTGTAAATATTGCCGAATTCTTGCAACGCGAATAAACTGGCGGTAAGCCTATGCAGTTACGTAATTTTATATTATATTATATCTTCAAAGCAAGCTTATCCTTTATGTCCGTTGCAAATGAATTCTTAGTAAACGTAGCCAAGACAGCCAAGCTTTTGCGGGTTTTTCAAAAATGCTGAAGATATCCCCGTAACCAACGCTGGTTTTTTCATGATGCAACCAGTGCCTTTCTGGAGTAGTGATAAAGAGAAACTGACATAAAATATCTAACCATTTTTGAGTTTGCCAACCCAGAGCGCTTGTGTGTCTCCACCATACATGTAACTGACCTAAAAGTAATCCGCTAATAACCCCGATAGGTGAAAATTGCCATAAAAATATCCCAACTATAATGTAGGGAATGGCACCTAAAACACCATCTAAAATAACATCAAAATTCAACGCTAAAACTGCGTAGTGACGAAAGTCTTTTTTCGCTGAATGGTGCGTTTTCAAATGCAAGCTACCAAAAACATGCTCAGGTATATGGTATAAAAATGTTGAAAGGAAGTCGCCAATAAACAGCAGTAGCCAAGCCAAAACAATAGCCTTTAGCATTTTAACTCCCGTTATAGTTGTGAATATCGCACATAATTTCAATCGATTATGTGCATACATCTAAAAATAGATAAACATATGAAATTTTACGATGCTCAGACAATAATTCTTTGATTATGGCGATACAAATAAAAAGATTCCTAATTTCTTAATAAAATCAAGAATCCAAATAATTTCAAAAAATTAAAGTAATGCTAAATGTTATATATAATACATTAATGCATCTGGTGAGTCGTCTCCTGTCTCTATGTACCCTGTGTCTCTATGGTAAAAAAGGCTACGTTACTTTAAAACTTCTGTCGAATTTAATTCTATCGAACTTGTTTAAGGTTATCAGCTTGATTTGTAAACATGTCGGTAATTAAGTTGATGACTCTTCGTTCTTCACGAATTTTAACGTTTGCGGTTATTGACATACCAGATTGTACACCAACTTCCCTACCTTTAATATTGAGCTTTTGTTTTTCTAATACGACTTTGGCAGGAAAACGATAGAATTGATGCGTTTGGTCGGGTGGTAATGCATCTGAAGCTATCCATGATATATTACCTTTAATTTCTCCAAATTCACTGTAAGGAAATGAATCAACTCGTACATCTACTTTCATTCCTTCTTTGACAAAACCAATATCTTTATTAGTAATGTAAATCTCTGCTACATAGTTATCGTTCGGGACAATTTTTAGTAGCTGCTGTGTCGGACTTGCTACAAACCCGGCATTTTTAGCTTGTAGATCAAATATAGTTCCAGCAATAGGCGCCCGTAGTTCCTGATATTTCATATTTAATTTTGCTTGAGCTAGTTTACTGTTGGTATCAGCTAAACGTTGCTCGTTCTCTAGCATAATTTTAGTAAATTGAGTATCTATTTCGGCAATATTTTTCTTATTATCGGCGATTTTATCATGAATATTCTTACCAGAAACAGCTACAGTATTGTCGGTTTGCTGGCGCCCTTGTTCAATTTTATATTGAAGACGCTGCTGTTCTTGTATGAGTGTAGCAATTTCAGCGTTGCGATTTTGCACTTTTTGCTGCTGTTGCAAATATTGAAGTTGAGCAATAGCGCCTTGTTCAGCTAATGGTTTGAGTTTATCTAAAATACTTTGTTCTATCTTTAAACTAGCTTGTGAGTCTTCGATTTTAACTTGATTTTGTGCTAGCTCTTTTTTGACTTGCTCTACTTCTAAACGTGCAGCAGCTGTACGAGTATCAAGTTCTTTTTTTGCAAATTGTAAGCGTTGTTGAGAGTCGTTATCAAATTGTTGCCCCTCACCCGTATTATCTAACTCTTTCCGCAGTAATTGATTTTCGGCTAGTAGTGCAGTGCGACTTTTGAGTAGAAAAATAACTTCGCGCGGTAATTTTTTTTGTAATAATTCTATTTGAGTAGGCGCCAATGAATCTGAAACTGTCAAGCTACGGTAAAGCTGGTTTTGCTGTAATATACTTGCACGAATCTTTTGTAATGATTCTATTTCTGCTCTGTTGGCGCCAGAATCAAAAGTTAATAGTAAATCCCCAGCTTTGACTTGTTGTCCATCTTTAATATAAAGTTGTTTGACAATTCCGCTAAACGGCGCCTGAACTTCTTTAATAGCTTCTTTAGGTTTTAATTGTCCGACTGCTGGTACAACTTGTTCAATTTTGGCGACACAAGCCCAAATTATACTAAAACAAGCTACACCCATCAAGGATACCATTATCGCACGCGACCATATTGGAGATTGACGCAATACAACGGATTGTTCAGAGGTAAAATTATGGCTTTTTGTCACCATTGGTAAATCGCGTGCGTCACGTATTGAACCGTTTTGTTTAGTTTTCATAAATTAATTGTTTTGAGTGAGTATTGTTAAATTAATTCGCCCCGACCTGTTGCTGATTGTATAAGTAATAATAATTACCTTTTTTAGCAATTAATTCTTCATGGTTGCCGTATTCTGCTATTTTTCCTGCTTCCATTACAAGGATAATATCGGCGTTACGGACTGTATTTAATCTATGTGTAATAAAAAATACTGTTGTTCCTTTGAAGGCGCCTGCTAAGTTAAGACAAACTTGCCGTTCGGTGGGATAATCGAGGGCACTAGTTGCTTCGTCCATCACTAAAAGTCTGGGTTTTTGCAAAACTGAACGCGCGATAGCTATTCGCTGTCTTTGTCCTCCAGATAATGAGGCACCTCTTTCTCCAACACGGGTGTTATAACCGTTAGGTAAACTCATGATAAAATCATGGGCAACTGCTATTTTTGCCGCTTCAATAATTTCTTCGGTACTTGCATCAGGGTTGGTTAGGGCAATATTTTCTTGAACGGTACCATCAAATAATAATGTATCTTGTGGAACTACACCGATTTGGCGCCGTAATGAATAAAGTTCAACCTTAGAAACATCGTAACCGTCAATTAATATTCTGCCAGCTTCAGGTTCGTATAAACGAATTAGTAATTTAGTTAGTGTACTTTTTCCGGCGCCGCTTTGCCCAACAATTCCCACAAACTTACCAGCCGGAAATTCGATACTAACGTTATTTAGCTGTAACGCGGTATTGGGATTAAATCGAAACGAAACGTTTTCATACTTGACCGTACCTTCAATAGCAGGAAGAGGGATATTGCCTTTATCTTGTTCTGCTTCTTGAGGTGTATCAACGATATCACTCAAACGTTCTAAAGATAATGCGACCTCTTGGAAACTTTGCCAAAGTTGGGCTAAACGTAATATGGGACTAGTTACATAACCAGAGATAATTCTAAAAGCGATTAATTCACCTAGCGTTAGCTCACCCTGAAGAACTAAATAGGCGCCTACCCATAGTACCAACAAGGCACTGAGCTTGTTGAGAAAATTACTAGCAGAACTTGCGAGTGTTGATGTAATAACTGTTTGGAACCCAGCACCAACAAACCGTGCGTATTTTTCCTGCCAAGTAAACCGTGAATGTAACTCGATATTTTGTGCTTTCACGGTTTGAATACCTGACATCACCTCTACTAAATATGACTGTGTTTCAGCATTGCGTTCAGCTTTTGCACGCAGTTGACGACTAATTAAAGGAGAGGCAACAATTGTCAACAAGATGAATATGGGGATAGTTCCCAAACCCACTAAAGTCAATTGCCAGCTATAAAACAGCATAACAACGATATAGACTACTGAAAATATCGCGTCTAATCCTACCGTTAATGCAGTACCAGTAAGAAACTGACGTATATTTTCTAACTCATTGATACGAGTAGAAAGTTCACCTACAGGTCGTTTTTCAAAGTATCGTAGTGGCAACCGTAACATGTGGTCAATAATCTGTGACCCCAAACCCATATCAATACGGTTAGTCGTATCGACAAATAGATATGTTCTAAGCGTAGTTAATATTGATTCAAATAAACTTATAACTACTAAAAGAACACCTAAAATATGTAACGTACCAATACTATTTTGAGTTATTACCTTATCGATAATTAGCTGAACAACAAGAGGGTTCGCGAGTGCAGCTAGCTGGACAAAAAATGAAGCAACAAAAACTTCGGTTAGTACACGCTTATGCTGTGATAAGTAAGGAAGAAACCAACTTAAGCCAAAACGCTGTTGTGGTGTCTCCTTGGTAGTCGAAAGTAATAATATCCGTGCTTGTGGTGGATAGCTACTTTCTTCAACTTCTAATTTTGTGATAAAATCATTTGGCTTACAGCGTTTTATACCTTCTGATGGGATACCGACAACTATTTGACGTTCGGTTGCTTCGTATAAAACTGCGTAGCTCTTACCATATCTAACAAGCGCAGGTGTGGGAAGGCGGGTAACAGAAGCAGCAGGTATATCTATAAGTTGGGGTTTTAGACCAATTAGCTGTGCCACGTACGCGCACATCTGAAACGATATTGTTCCATGACGTTTAATTTGTTCATTTAATATCCGACGCACAACTTCTTTGCGAAAAGGTATTCCCAAATGCTTTGACACCATTTGAAAACACACATAAATACTGTTTAGTTCACCTTTTCCACCAAAGAAAGGATATTTTTGATTACTGGATGTATCGCTTACTGGCAATGCTTCTTCATCGGGTGCATAAGGTATATCTATACTTACTTCTGTATTTTGCGGCACTATCGATGAATCTTTTGGAGTATTACTAGTTTGTGGTTGCTGGTCAAGAAATTCTAAATTTTCCGACAATAAGCCAATCAAACGAACTTGACCGTTGCCCTGCACGTTAATATTATCAGGAGCTTTTAGTGATTTTAAACGGGCGCCAGCTGAATATTTACTATCATTTCCGCCGCTGCTAAAAAACCAGTTTAAAGTATTATCATCTATGTGTTTGAGTTGAACATTTGACGAAGGATAAAAAACACGCGCGTTTTTGTAAACTTCTTCAGTGAGTTCCTTAAGATTAATATTGCTATTAGCTTGAACTTCTGGTTGTGCTGCGAGAATATCAAATACTTCTGCAATATGGCATTGATTCTGTACAACTTTTGCAAAAGCGGGATAATTGTTCAGCAAACGCGAGTACTCAGTCAAGCTGAAGGTTAAACAAGTCAACTCACTCGAAGCAATTACAGTTTCACACATTTGTGAGCGTAGTACATTCACGGCGCCAATGACAGACCCTTTTTCTAGTAACTTGAGGGTGATAGGCAGTTGTGTCCGTGAGTCATACCCTAGCAATCTTGCTTTACCTTCATAGATAATCGCAACACTGTTAGTCGCACGGTCTTTACCGATAATCTTTTGCCCGATTCGATAACGCAGTGGTTGAACCGTGTCAGCAAGGCGCTCGATAACATCTGCCGGCAACTCATTAAATCCCTCAAGGGAACTAAGAAATTCTTTAAAGGAAGTTTTAATATAAGTCATGTACAATTTTAGATTTACAAGATAAGGATTTTAATAAATTTGCAATTATAAATATCCTAAAAAATTAATTAAAATTTTGTATAAACTTGTCTTGACAGGATTATGTCAAAAACAATTTTCTTAAAGTTTTAAAAGTAAACAGGACTATATGAATCTGCTTTGCATATTTTTTATTTACGTTTACAGTGATTCACTCAATATATTAGATTTTTTGAAATTAGATTTTAACAATAGTTTATCTGAACATTATCATTTAATTAAGATTAGTTTAAAAAAGTATACACTTCATGAAAAATCTATTTAAAAAATATTTATCTAAAAGTTTAAATAAAATTTAAATAATGTATTCTAGTTGTCTTGCTTTTTGGCTTGAATGTACCGTATATTTCTCAAATTTTTTAAACCGCTATTCAGAACTTCCAAATATAAAAATCTCCACTCATTTCTTGTGGGTGGGCATCCGAGCAAACACCCCAAGATTAGAACATTAAGGCATTACGACATTATGGTATTAGGACGGGCGAGGACACCCATCCCACAAGATGGTTAAGATTAAGTTAATTTTTGTAAATTACTTAGAGTAAATTTATATTTCTATTGAATTGTTATCGTATAGTCACGCAAAATGTACTTTTGTGCTGTTTGATAGTTGAGTAGTCGCTATTTCTGGTTGATATACGGAGACTAACTCAAAAATGGCTAACGAATACCATAAACTATCTACTGGTGCCTTTACACAAAATTGGAGTAATACAGATTTAATTACAGCAAACGATAATTGGGACGCTGTTCCTAGCATTATTGGCTATCTTGGGGATGATCCAACAACAACTGCAACAGGTGTAGACCCGCAAACAGTTACCGCAGATGGAACTAGTACTGTAGATGTCATTGCTAACCAGACTAATCCTAATATAGCCAATGGTGGTGTCGCTGAGTTTGCTCTGACTGACTCAGTGGTTGCTCTTCAGGGTTCAGGAACTGCGGATGCTCCTTTTTTACTAATTCACCTGGACACCCTTGGTGTAACAAATGTTAATGTGTCCTACACGTTACGCGATATTGATGGGTCAGTAGACAACTCTATTCAAGCTGTTGCTTTACAGTATCGTGTTGGTACATCAGGTAATTTCATCAACATCCCTGCTGCTTTTGTGGCAGATGCGAGTTCCGGCCCAGACCTTGCAACTCAAACAACGACGGTTAACGCTACCCTACCAGCAGGTGCGGAAAATCAAGCACAGGTACAGTTGCGTATTATTACTACTAATGCATTAGGTAGTGATGAGTGGATAGGAGTTGATGATATCAATATATCAGCGGCGCCTGCTAAACCAAATATTCAAATCACCGAGTATATGTACAGCGGTGGTAACGGTGAATTTGTTGAATTTACTAACCTTGGTACTACCCCGGTTGACTTGACAGGTTGGAGTTTTGACGACAGTTCTCGTACTTCAGGTTCATTTTCGCTAACTGGTTTTGGAATTGTACAACCAGGCGAATCTGTTATCCTTACAGAAACCGACAGTGCAGCTTTCCGGACAGCGTGGAACCTACCTGCCTCAGTCAAGGTTATTGGCGGACTCACACAAAATTTAGGGCGTGCTGACGAAATAAACTTGTATGATAACAACAATCAACTTATAGACCGCCTAACTTACGATGACCAAACATATGCAAGTACTATTCGCACTCAGAATATTAGTGGTTGGACTAGAGTAGAGAATCTTAATAGCGAAGTCATCAATACAGATTGGGTACTTTCCACAGTAGGTGATGCTCAGAACTCCTACAGGTCAGTTAATAATGATACTGGCAATCCAGGCGTTTACATTACTAGTTCTGCACCAACTGCTGGTGTCACCGTTACACAGACGGATGGTACAACAAGAGTAACTGAAGGAGGCGCCACTCATACCTACACTTTGGTTCTTAACAGACAGCCAACAGCAGATGTTACCATCGCCATTAATTCAGGTACGCAAACCACTACGGCGCCAAACTCTCTCACCTTCACCAGTGCTAACTGGAATGTTGCTCAAACAGTAACAGTTAGTGCTGTAAATGATACAGCAATAGAAGGCGACCACTCTGGCACAATTACCCATACTGCCACTAGTACTGATACAAACTATAACGGTATTAGCGTACCTAGCGTTACTGCTGCTATTACCGATAACGACTTTGGCATCCTCAAAAAAATCGGCGGTTATGCTGCTGGCACATTAGGAGCAGAGATTACAAGCTACGACCCTGCATCTAAGCGTTTGTTTTTGATTGATGGTTCTGCAATAGCACAGATTCTGAATTTTTCAGACCCTACTAATCCAACATTAATTTCAACAATTAATCTTTCTGCTTATGGTGCAGCAGCTACTAGCGTTGCTGTTAAAAATGGTCTGGTAGCTTTTTCTATAGCAGATAATATTGAGACTGACCCTGGTAAGGTTGTTTTTTACAATACTGCTGGTAACTTTATCAAGGATGTTACCGTTGGCGCCTTACCTGACATGATTACTTTTAGTCCTGATGGCACTAAAGTACTCACAGCTAACGAAGGTCAACCAGGTAATACTATCGACCCTGTTGGTTCTGTAAGCATTATTAATATTGCCAATGGAGCCGCAAATGCTACTGTTACGACAGCAAGCTTCACCAGCTTTGATGGTCAGGAAGCTACTCTGCGAAGTCAAGGTGTTCGCATTTTCCCTAATAAGAAAGTTTCAGAAGATGTCGAACCTGAATATATTGCCTTTTCTAAAGATGGCGCCAAAGCTTGGGTGACACTGCAAGAAAATAATGCTGTGGCAGTGGTAGATATTGCAACTGCAACTGTTAGTAGTATTGTGCCTTTAGGTCTGGTTGATTACAGCCAACCTGGGAATGGCTTGGATACTAGCGATAGAGATGGCAGCATCAATATTAAGAATTATCCAGTATTTGGAATGTATATGCCGGATGCGATTGCTTCGTTTGAAGCTGGTGGTCGCACTTACTACATTACAGCCAATGAAGGAGACACTCGCAACGAAAACGCGCGCGTATCAACTTTAAATCTTGATGCAACCAAGTTCCCAGATGCAGCTACACTCAAACTGGAAACAAATTTAGGTCGGTTGGACGTTTCCACCATTGATGGTGATACTGATGGTGATGGTGATTATGACCGTTTATTAGCTTATGGCGCCCGTTCTTTCACAATTTGGGATGACCAAGGAAAATTAGTTTACAACAGTGGCGACCAATTTGAAAGAATTACTGCTGCCCAAATTCCAAGCCTTTTCAATGCCGAAGGTACTGCTGTTACCTTTGATAGCCGTAGCGATAATAAAGGACCAGAACCAGAAGGTGTAGCTGTTGGTGTTATTGATGGTAGAACTTACGCTTTTGTTGGGCTAGAACGGACTGGTGGTGTAATGGTATATGAAGTTACCAATCCTCAAAAGCCTCTGTTTGTAGAGTATTTACCCAATCAAACCGGAGACCTTAGTCCTGAAGGTGTAAGCTTTATTCCTGCGGCTGAAAGTCCAAATGGCAAAAATTTACTCGTGCTTTCCCATGAGGTAAGCAATACTGTTGCAGTGTTTGAGGTGAATCCACAAGTACGAATTAGCAATATTCAAGGCGCCGCACATACTTCTCCTCTCAACGGGCAAGCTGTACGAAATGTTCCTGGTATCGTTACAGCATTAAGAACCAACGGTTTTTACTTACAAGACCCTAACCCAGATAGCAACGATGCTACATCTGAGGGGATTTTTGTTTTCACAAGTTCGGCGCCTACGGTAGCTGTTGGAGACTCAGTACAAGTCAGCGGTACAGTATCAGAGTTCCGTCCTGGTGGTACAACTGGTACTAACCTGACTACTACTCAAATTAGCAGCCCGACGATTGTAAAACTATCGAGTGGTAATGCTTTACCTAGCGCTACAGTCATTGGTAACGGTGGACGTGCGATTCCCAACCAGGTAATTAGTAATGATGCAGTCGGTGGTACTGTCGAAAATCCTGGTACAGTGTTTGACCCAACCCAAGATGGTATTGACTTCTACGAAAGTGTGGAAGGAATGTTAGTACAGGTTAATAACCCTGTTGCTGTTGGCCCAACAAATAACTTCGGTGAAATCCCAGTTTTGGCAGATGACGGCGCCAATGCTGGTACTCGTACCGCTCGTGGTGGCATAATTATTCAGCCTACAGATTTTAATCCCGAAAGAATTCTCATTGATGATACTCTAATCGCCAATCCACCGCAGGTGAATGTAGGGGATAAATTCAATGGGTCGGTTGTAGGTGTAATGGACTACAGTTTCAGCAACTTTAAGTTGTTCAACACTCAAGCTTTGCCAACTGTTACTCCTGGTGGTTTACAAAAAGAAGTCACGAATTTAACTCCTAATCCGAATCAACTAACTGTTGGCACATTCAACGTTGAAAATCTTGACCCTAGTGACGGTGACACCCAGTTTAACAACATTGCCAACCGGATTGTAAATAATCTGAAGGCGCCAGATATTATTACCATCGAAGAAATTCAGGATAATAATGGGGCGACTAACGATAGTGTTGTTGATGCGAGCCAAACCTACAACAAATTAATTAGTGCAATAGCTGCTTCTGGTGGCCCGACTTATCAATTTCGGCAAATCAACCCAGTAGACGACCAAGATGGTGGTCAACCTGGTGGAAATATCCGTGTTGGTTTCCTATTTAACCCTAATCGTGTGCTTTTTGTAGAACGTCCAAGTGGCACTTCTACTTCAAACACTACAGTAAATAAAGTTGGTGGTGTACCCCAACTTTCTGCTAGTCCCGGTCGTCTTGACCCAACAAATACCGCTTTTACCGCTAGTCGTAAACCGCTAGTAGGGGAGTTTGTTTTCCAGGGTCAAACTATATTTGTAGTTGGAAATCACTTCAATTCCAAAGGTGGTGATCAACCTCTATTTGGACGCTTCCAACCACCAACTTTAACTAGCGAAACTCAGCGTAATCAGCAAGCGACTATAGTTAAAAACTTTGTTGAGAGTATTTTGGCGATTAACCCCAACGCGAATGTTGTGGTGATGGGAGACCTTAACGATTTTGAGTTTTCTAACCCCATTAGTACTTTAGAAAGTGCAGGGTTGAAAACTTTAATCGAAAGTCTTCCCGAAAACGAGCGTTATACTTACAATTTTGAAGGGAACGCTCAATCTCTTGACCACATTATGGTCAGTAACAACTTGTTCAACAATCTTGATGGTTTTGATGTAGTTCATATCAATTCCGAGTTTGCCGACCAAGATAGCGACCATGACCCAAGTGTTGCCCGATTTAATCTCAAAACTCCTGCAAACCAACCTAAAATTACAAATTACGACTTTACCAACCTACCGAAGTTAGGAACTACTAGCAAAGGTCAAGATATTTTCTTAGGTGGTTTCTCTGGATTATATTTCCAAGGATTGGCGCCGAACGGTAACCTCAAATTTGTCACTCACACCGACAGAGGTCCAAATGGCGAACCTACTGGTCAAAATAGACCATTTTTATTACCCAACTTCCAACCAGAAATCGTCAGCTTTGAACTCAACCGCAGTACAAGTGAGATTAACATTACCAAGAGAACGGGATTATTCCGTCAAGATGGTACAACCAAGTTAACTGGGTTGCCTAACCTCCAAGCTGCCGCAGGTGGTTTAGCCTACACTGATGAGGTTGGCGTTGATTTAGACGGTAAAGTTCTAACGAATGACCCACTTGGCGCCGATTTAGAGGGTATTGTTGTAGCTGAAAATGGTGATTATTGGATGGTAGATGAATACCGTCCAGCAATTTACCACTTTGATATTAACGGTAAGCTGCTTGAGCGCTTTATTCCCAAAGGAACTGCCACCGCACCCGAACCCGACCAACCTGCTGGAACATATGGTACTGAGGTGTTACCAGAAGTTTATGCTCAACGCCGCAATAATCGCGGGTTTGAAGCTGTAGCTTTGGAAGGTAACAAACTCTATGCATTTATTCAAAGTGCCATCGACAACCCTGACAACGCTGGAGATACAACATCTAGAAATTCCCGCAATCTCAGAATTCTGGAATTTGATATCGTTTCTAAGGCGGTAACAGGTGAGTACTTATATCTTCTCGACGATATTACAGCTAGTGGTCTTGCCAGAACAGACAAAATCGGCGATGCAGTTTCTCTGGGCAACGGTAAATTTGCAGTTGTCGAAAGAGATGACATCGCTACAACTGCCTCAAACAAGCTAATCTACCAAATTGATTTAGCTAAGGCAACCAATATTAATAACCCTGCTAATTTTAGCTTGCCGACAGGTAAGAGCATTGAACAACTTACCGTTGCCGAGTTAGCTACTGCCAAAATTAGCCCTGTGAGCAAGAGCTTAATCGCCAATGCTGCTCAATTGGGTTACACAGGGGTTGAGAAATTAGAAGGTTTGGCACTGGTGGCGCCTAACACTCTTGCTTTGATCAACGACAATGATTTCAACGTTACAGGAACAACCCCAGTTGAGAGACTAGGCATTCTGGAACTACCCAATAACTTGCCTGTTGCTCAATCTGCTTTGCCTAACAATGTCTACCTAACAAAAGCAACTGATAGTGATACTTTTACACTCACAGGTGGTCGCGGTAAACCTAAGCTTCAAGTTAGTTTGACAGGTCGTAATTCCGGTCTAGTCAACGAACTGGGAGTATTTACCGTTGATGATGCAACAACAGGTAAAATCGGTAACTTAACTCCTGGCGCCGCTGGTTATGTCGAAGCAGCATTAGCACGCAGCAAAACAATTTTATCTGCAATTTCCAATGCTCCTAATGGCTTTAATCAAAGCGAATTAAACCGCTTGCTGGAATTTGGTGATGGCGATAAGCTCAGATTTTACTTAGTCAAAAATAGTACTACTGATGCAGTACGTGCGAATTCTGCACTTCTAGGTAACGTTGTGTTTGCCGACCCAACCACACAGAGAGTGACAGCAAATACTGATGGTAGCTTCTCTTTAGGATTCAAAGATGGTTTAGGTAGTGACTTTAACAACTTAGTTGTAACAATTCAATCTTCAACTCAATCATCATTACTTTTAGGAACCAATCTTCAAGGACAAAAAGAAGGAGAAGTCTTCGATTTACGCTCAACTACGGGTAAAGTCAAGGTTGATTTTACAGTTAACCGCGAAGCAGCGTTCAACAACGTTATTGGCTTCTATAAAGTAGCAGATGAAAATGGCGGTATTGATATTACTGGTGATGGTAAAGCAGATATTGCTACTGGTCAAACTGGTTATGCTCAAGCTGCAATGAACGCGCGCGTTACCGATATCAACTTGGCAGTTGCCAACCAAGGTACGGCAACTTTCAATGATAAGTTGCTAACAGGTGGTAGCATTTTTGCGCCATTCTTACTTACCGATGGTAGAACTATCGAGCAGGTATTAGCTGGACAAGTTTCACAAGCCTACTTTGCATACCTTGGCGCCAACTCTGATAAAGTTGACCACGTTCGCTTATTAGGTAACAACACCTTCGGCTTTGAGGATATAGCTGGAGGTGGTGACTTGGACTACAACGACATCATTGTTAAAGCAACTTTGACTCCTGTCGTTTAGTAATTTATCTTTTTCTTTGTGTCCTTTGTGGTTCATTTTTTCTACCACATTTGGGTTTTGGTGGGCATTGCCCACCTTACAGATACTCAGGGCAACATATATCGTGCCCTTACGGAATATTTGGTTATTTATTAGTGTAAATAAATACAGTATCTATAACCATTATCATTAGCTATAATTGATAATAAGACTTATATATAAAAGCATTAACAGATTGAAGAATCTTCATTTAATGTTTGTTTTAGTATTTTCTTAACTAGTTCTTAACAATATTCAGATAATATAACTTTGAAGAATTGAATAAATGCCTTTTATTAAGGTGTTTATCTTTAACCTTTTGGATTAATGAACATCCACATATAATTTGCTATTCCTTTTGGTGGAAAGTACTTAATAATAGTGCTTTCGAGCAAAAATAGATTAGTATGATTGGTTTCAAAAAAAACAACGAAGACTTAGATCGTGTATTGAAGGTGAAAATGAGATTTATTCTTAAGCTTGTTTTTATTCACTTGTTTCAAATTATCACGAACAAAAAAAATCGGTTGTTTTCTAAATTCTGAAAGCATTCGACCAGAAGGTTTCGATCAGGTATTGGAAGCGCGTGTAAGCCAATCCAGTTCAGACTAAGGGCATCTTGAATTTCGTTTCTTAATTAATATACCAAAATGGCTAATCAACTTCAACTAAAATTTGCTGGCACTATTAAATTAGACGGTGCTGAGATTTCTGATTTTGACCCCAAAACTAAGCGTCTGTTTACAACTGGAGAAGTAGCAGGTAAACCTGTGCTTCAAATTACTGATGTTTCCGACCCTACCAAACCCACAAAAATCGGTAATATTGACCTCTCCAGTTTTGGTGCAGGAGTTCAAAGTGTAGCAGTTAGGAAAGGTACGGGTACTAATAACAGTATTATTGCGGTAGCAGTTTCTGCTACAACTGCTACAGACCCTGGTAAAGTCGTATTTTTCGATGCGACTGTTGGTATTGCGAATCCAACAGCACTTTCCCAGGTGACAGTCGGTGCATTACCTGACATGCTTACTTTTACTCACGATGGTACAAAAGTTCTAGTGGCAAATGAGGGAGAACCAAACGAAACCTACACTGTTGACCCCGAAGGTTCGGTAAGCATTATTGATGTATCTGGAAGTATTGCGGCTTTAGATAATACTAAGGTTACCACTGCTTCTTTTACAGCTTTTAACGCTCAAGCTGCTACTTTAAAACAGCAAGGTGTAAGACTTTTTGGTAAGCTTGCTGATGGTACTGCTTCCTCAGTTGCACAAGATTTGGAACCAGAGTATATCGCTGTTTCTCCCGATGGTAAGCGAGCTTTCGTAACTCTACAGGAAAGTAATGCTCTAGCAGTTCTCGACATTGCTACTTCCACAATCACCAGCGTTTTACCATTAGGCTTCAAAGACCACAGTCTAGCAGGGAATGGTTTTGACGCTAGCGATCGCGATACTATTGTTGGTGATATTAAACCTCATCCTGTTTTGGGGATGTACCAACCAGATGCAATCTCATCATTCCAAGCAGCTGGTAAAACTTACTATATCACCGCTAACGAAGGGGATTCGCGCATTCGTCCTACAGCAGATGGAGTTTTACCTGCTCCCAATGCCACTGAAGGAAGTATTTTTAATGAAGAAGTCAGAATTGGTAACAATGCAGTTGTTCTTGATCCTACAGTTTTTCCTAACGCTGCTGCGCTAAAAAATAATGCCAGTCTCGGTCGCTTGAGAATCACCAATACCCTTGGGGATACAGACGGGGATGGAGACTATGATAAATTGTACGCTTTCGGCGCTCGTTCCTTCTCGATATGGGATGATGCAGGTAAATTAGTTTTTGACAGTGGTGACCAGTTAGAACAAATTACTAAAACCCAAACACCAACACTGTTTAATGCGAATAATGGACTTGCCGCTGAAGTTGACACCCGCTCTGATGACAAAGGACCCGAACCGGAAGCTGCAACTATCGGTTATGTCAGTGGTAAACCCTACGCATTTATTGGTTTAGAGCGTGCTGGTGGTGGTGTAATGGTTTATGACCTCAGTAACCCGACAGCACCTCAGTTTGTTCAGTATATCCGTACTGATGGTGACATTAGTCCTGAAGGGTTAAAATTCATCTCTGCGGCAGATAGCCCAAATGGGAAACCTATGCTTGCAGTTTCCAACGAGGTTAGTAATACTGCGACCTTATACGAAATTGAAGCTCCAAATTTTACCCTCCAACTTCTCCACGCTTCCGACCAAGAAGCTGCTGTTCCTGCTCTCGATGATGCACCCCGTTTTTCTGCAGTTCTAAATGCGCTGAAAAATCAAGATGCAAATAAAGATGGTAGCCCCGATTACGCAAATACGATTCTACTTTCTTCTGGTGATGCTTACATTCCCAGTTTATTTCTCAATGCCGCAGCAGATGCTTCCCTAGCTCCTTTATTGGGTAAAGCGGGTCAAGGACGGGCTGATATCGTCGTTCAAAATGAATTAGGATTTCAAGCGATCGCATTTGGCAACCACGAGTTTGACCTTGGGACTGGGTTAATAAAAAGCGTACTTGCCCCCGACGGTGCTTATCCGGGTGCTAAATTCCCCTACCTGAGTTCCAACCTTAATTTTGCTCCCGATACAAATTTGGCGCCATTGGTAACTGCTGACGGTCAAGAAGCTAGCACTATCCCTGGAAAAATTGCCAAAAGCACAGTGATTACAGTTAACGGTGAAAAAATCGGTGTTGTTGGCGCCACCACACCCACCCTACCAAGAATCTCCTCTCCTGGTAGCGTCGGTGTCTTGCCAACAAACTCAGATGATATTGCTGCCTTAGCTGCGGAAATTCAAAAGTCAGTAGATGCCCTGAAAGCCCAAGGTATCAATAAAATTGTTTTGTTGGCTCACATGCAACAAATCGCGATTGAGCAACAACTGGCTGGTTTGCTCAAAGACGTTGATATTATCATGGCAGGTGGGTCAAATACCCGCTTAGTTGATAGCACCGACCGTTTGCGATCTGGAGACATTAAGCAAGGCGATTACCCCATTTTTACCAAATCTGCCACTGGTGAAGATATGGTAATTGTCAACACCGATGGTAATTATAAATACGTTGGTCGTTTAGTCGTTGATTTTGATGCCCAAGGAAAAATTATCCCCAGCAGCATCGACCCTGCCATTAGTGGCGCCTATGCAACTGATGACCAAGGAGTTGCTGCACTTAACGCACAAAACTTAGTAGATCCAGAAATTAAAGCCATTACCGATGCACTTCGTCAGGTAATTGTCAAGCAAGACGGTAACTTTTTTGGGATTACCAAACAATTCCTCAATGGTATCCGCTCTGATGTGCGTACCCAAGAAACAAACTTAGGGAATTTAACTGCAGATGCAAATCTCAGTTACGGGAAGCAACTTGACCCCACTGTTGTTGTTTCAGTGAAAAACGGTGGCGGTATTCGCAACAATATCGGTAGTATCTTCACCCCAACTGGTGCAACCGAGTCAGTGAGAATTCCCCCCGAAGGAAACCCGTTGTCAGGAAGACCCGAAGGTGGTATTTCCCAACCTGACCTGCAAAATGCTCTCTCATTTAATAATGCACTGACCCTGGTTACAGTTACTGCTGACCAACTCAAGCAAATTCTCGAACATGGTGTAGCAGCTAGCGCACCTGGTGCAACTCCTGGTCAGTTTCCCCAAGTTGGTGGTGTATCCTTCAGTTTTGATGCAACCAAACCTGCAAAACAACGCATTCAAAATGCAGCTATCCTCAACGAAGATGGTAGTTACAGAGATATTTTGGTCAAAGATGGTCAACTTCAAGGAAATAAAGACCGAGGAATTCGCATTGTCACCCTTGGTTTCTTAGCTGACGGTGGTGATGGTTATCCTTTGGGTGATTTTATTAAAGCTAATCCCACCTTTGCGAATCGAGTTGATTTAATCGGTGAGACAACTACAGACTCTAACCTTAACGGTAAAATCGACGCACCTGTTGACCCAGCAAAATTTGATTTAGGAAAAGCTAACTTTGCTACTTCGGGTACTGAGCAAGATGCATTCGCAGAATATCTCCAAGCTAATTTTGCTACTACTCCATATAATGTTGCCGATGTTGGAGCTAGTTTAGACACCCGCATTCAACGTTTAGATGCTCGTAACGATAGTGTTTTCGCTAAAGCAACTGTTGAGCAAGGTGGTGCTGCGGGAGTTGTCACTTTCAAGGGAGGAGTCGCAATAAATCAAGTCCGTTTCACCGTTAATGCCAATAATCCTAGCGCTGCGGTTAGCGAATTGGTTGCTTTTGAGTTTGATGGTTCAAGTAATGTTAACTTGAAACAACTATTGGATAGTGGTAAAGCTAAGGTAATTTCTTCTGTTATTAGCAACCGACCTACTGGTTTTGAGGGAGAGTCTGCTCGAACTATAGGGTTTGCTGCTAATGCTAGAATAGGTTTTGCCTTAATTAAAAACGGTACAGCAGATGATATTCAAGCTGGAAAAACCAAGGAAGTTGTTCTTTCCACTTCTAATAATTTTGTTTCCAATATCTCCACAAGTGGCTTTAATTTAGCCGTTGAAGGATTGAGTATTAAAGCCGAAACAGTAAGCGATATTCGTCCTTTGGGAACTGCTTTACAATCAGGAGAGCAAGGTGAATTAATTGACTTACGTGACATTTCTGGTAAGGTCGAAGCAACCTTTACAATCAACCGGGAAGCTGCATTCAATAACCAAGTTTACTTTTACAAAGTCAATAACGCTGATGGTTTAATTGGTAATTTAAACCCAGATAGTACCAGTAGCTCAGTTTATCTCGATGCTGCACTCAAAAATCTTGTTACAGGTGCAGATGGTAAAGCTGTCAAACTGGAAGTTGCTAATCAGGGAGAATCTACTATTAAAGCCATCGTTGATGCTGGTTCAATTCTAGCTCCAATGTTAATCGCCAATAGTACGATTGAGCAATTAACAGATACTAATCCCAATAATAACCCCGCTGTTTTCTTCCCATACTTAGGAGCTAATGTCAATAAAGTTGACCACTTGCGATTACTTGGAGATAACACCTTTGGATTTGAAGATTTAGTTGGTGGTGGTGATTTAGATTATAACGATGTGCTTGTCAAAGTAAGTTTGGCGCCCATCGTTTAATTTATAATAGATAAATAGGGTTAAACCCTATTTATCTACTGGCAATACGCTGCATTAGGGGCATTTGCGGTGGCATGAGGTCTCAATTTCTTTACACATCTCCGCAAATCAATAATCGCTTCCTGAATATCTACATACATAAACCGCGCGTCCCAAACTCCCTCATCGGACATACGCTGTTCTACTTGTTCAAACAGATGTCCAAACGTATTTGGTTGCGTTAATTCCTGTAGCAACCATTGAGTATCAATTCCCAAAGTATCCGAAATAGGCGCCACCTGATTTGAAGTCACCTGATAACCATTTAGAACACCTTTCCATATTTTTCGGAGTTGGTGACGTACGCGTAAACGTGTCTCAATAGCTTGAAAAGATTCAACAAGAAACACTTGATTTTGCCTTCCCATTTTTGTCCACTCATTCAATTGATTAGCCAAACCGTTATTTGTACGTCCAGTCTGTCTAGCTGAAGTTGTTACTCGCACTAATGGACTGTGGCGAAATCGCGCGTTCTCTCGTACTAAAGCATGGTAAAAAGCCACATCTTCAGGAGTTCGCACAGCTGGTAAACCACCAGCAAGCGCATACATTTCTGCGGTGACAGCCAAGGAAGCACCGTAGTGTTGATAGTGCCTAGGAAAAGGGTCAAACGGTTCTGGGTCAAGATAACTTTCTAATTCTGCAATTAAATACCGATAACCGACCTCACGCAAAAAACAAGCTTTTGCATAAGGGTCTAGCTTCCTACGACCATCAGAACTTGTGATTATTCTTCCTCCTATTGCATCGGCGCCGCAAGATATTTCATAAAGGTTAGCAGCAATCCAAGTAGGACTGACTTGTGAATCTCCATCCGTTGAAGCTATAACTCCTCGCTTGCGCCCAATAATGCTTAAACGACGATATGCTTCATCCATCAAAATCTGGCGCACTCTGCCAATATAAGCTTGCTCTGGAGGAAGAGTCATTTCTACAAGATGCAATTCTAATTCTTGATGTTGTTTGGCAAAACTCCTTGCAATATCTGCTGAGTTATCGCTGCAATTATTCAAGAGTACTATGACCTCGTAGCGTTTGGTATCTAAACGTTGCCTTTCCAGGTCAAATTGATGCAACAAAGCATTTAGCGTATGCACCAAAGTTTGAGCTTCGTTGCGAACTGGAACAATTACACAAACCTCGCAACTAGACAACGGCGCCTTTTGAACTAATACAGGTGAAAATGTAGGTAAAACGTGGTTGGGTTTTGCCGCTGGAAAGTCAGCAACTACTTGTAAAAGCTTACTTTCCATAAAAAATATTGCTTCCTTTCCAGAAGAATAAACAGATTGCGTTCATTCAAATTTAGAAATTATTTAATTTGTTAAGTTCATTTTGATAAGATTACTACATATTTGCAATACGTCTCCAGCATGATTATTTTTAATCTACCTACCGCATGATTTACATTGCTTACAAATCTACCAGAAGACATAAATTAAAATCATTTCTTCTTTTATATGACGTAGACTGTGTAACAGCATGAAAAATCCTGGAATAAAACGCAAAAACAAAAAGCTGTTACGCACCATCTACAAAAATAATATATTAAATAAAAAGTCATCAAGTTAGGTTTTTAACAATTTCTTGTAGCGTTTTACCCAAACTGTTATACTGTTCGATTGAATTGTAAATCTGTGCTGAAATTCTAAATAATAACTTTGATTCTCCGTGCCACGGAACTACTTGCACTTCAATTCCATACTTATCAAATAATTCATCATGAAGTGATGTATAAGTATATTTCTCTAATATCTTAGGAACGGTTAAAGTTGACATTGAGCCAATCATTTCTTCTGGACAGGGTGGCGCCATATTTAGCATTTCACAAATTATCTGTCTTCCCTGCATTACTAAATCGTGGTTGCGTTGCATTAATTCATTCCAACCACCATCTAAAAGTGAACCCATAAACTGTATAGATTCACCTACACACATGTAAGCCGTTGGGTCGTCAGTACCCATCCAGTCAAATTCTAATTGATACAGACTTTTATGTGTAAGCTTAGAGTTGGCGCCGTGACTTATAGTTAAAGGACGTATTTGTGACTGTTTTGAACGCTTAACGTACAAAAACGCAGCACCCTTTGGAGCGCACAACCATTTATGACAATTTCCTGTATAGTAAGTGGCGCCTATTTCACTCAAGTTTAAAGACAACATTCCGGGTGCATGGGCGCCATCTACTAGTACATCAACACCGCGCGCTTGTAATTCTTTGACTAATTGCTGAATTGGAAATATTAACCCAGTTTGACTTGTTATATGGTCTAAAAGTGCTAACCGCGTTTTTGGTGAAACTTTTTCTATAACTGCTTTAATAACTTGCTCTGATGACTCAATCGGAAAAGGAACATCTGCTACTATCACCTTTGCACCCGCACAACTTGCTACAAAATCAAGCGCATTCCGACAAGCGTTATACTCATGGCTTGTAGTCAACAACTCATCATTGGGTGAAAACTTTAGCGAACGCAGTACAGCGTTAACTCCTGTCGTCGCATTAGGTACAAATACTAAATCTTGTGGTTCTACACCTAAAAAACAGGCAAGCTTATTTCTCGAATCATCTAATAATGGTTCCCATTCTCTACCAAAAAACCTTAATGGTTCATTTTCTAATTGCGAACGTAACTTTGCCTGCACTTCTAAAACAGGTCGTGGACAGGCGCCGAATGAAGCATGATTTAAAAAGTTTATATTTCTATCAAGTAACCAGTACCTTTGAAAATAAGAAGCGTGAGGCTTAAAATTCATCATCTTACAAACCTCAACCTCTTCTATAATTATTCCGTATTTCTAATACTCCCCAGGCAGGATTCGAACCTGCGACCAATCGGTTAACAGCCGACCGCTCTACCACTGAGCTACTGAGGAATGTGGCGCACAATTAATAATAGTAGAGGTAAAGTTTAAAAATGGCAAGTGTTTTTGAAAATTTTTTTTGCTTTTTCTGATTTTTTCTTGAAAGCCTTACAAATAAAGCATTTCAGACGTTGTAATCATGAGTATTAATTGACTATATAATTATCTAAAAGCAGTGACTCCCTAATAGTAATATTAGAGAGTCACGCAACCGTGGTTATCGGTTAAGTTCATATTGTTGAATGCTGGTCAAGGAATCAAGGTAACATACGCAACTCAGCTAAACGCTGACGTGCTTTATCATCGATGGAATTAGCTAAAAATCTACCGTTAGATTGTTTACGTGGATTATACTTCTGACGCGCACGACAAACGTTTGTTTGAACATCGTGACAAAGTTGTAAAGCGGACATCCACTCGGCGCCGTAACCTTGTATCATCAGTTGCTGTGCGCGGTCCGATGTAGCGACAATGACACGCGATATTAAAGACTGGGCAATGTGATGACGGTAAGATGCACAACTTTTTTCTATATAAGTATCTGCTGTTTGGTTAAACTCAGTGTAATGAACAGATAAAAGCTCTGTTATTACCTCTCGATTGCTGCAAGTGTTTTGATACTGGGCATCGAAAACGATTTGAGTTTGATAGCCTTTAAAAGCACTGTAATTAATCATAGATTCTACTAATTCACCACGTGCTGCCTCAAGACCAGCTGTATCACGAGTCTTTTTTAGGCAAGACCAGGCGCCTATTATATTGTAGCCGTCCACTAATAGAACGGCTGGTGCAAGAGAACGGGACATGGTTTATATTCACAAATTTTCAAGAGTTAACAAATCGTTCATAACTCTTATAATAATCCAAGTCCCTATTGTAACATCATGTTACAATTTAAGTTATGAGTAATGAGTGCTGAGTGCTAAGGAACGAATTTAGGAGTTAGGAGTTAGGAGTTAGGAGTTAGGAGTTACTACTCAGCACTCAGCACTCAGCACTTTCTACTCCTCTGTTTCCATTAATCGTTGTTTAAGTCGCTGTGAAGAGCCACTATCAACGAGTACGCCTTTTTCGAGTAAAAAAGCTCCATCACAGTAATTTAATTCGTCCAAGCGGTGTGTCACCCAAAGAGCGGTGATACCTCTACTTTTAACTAAGCGACGAACACCATCAACAAGTTCGAGTTGGCTATCAGGGTCAAGTAATGCCGTTGGTTCATCTAATAATAGAACTTCACAATGACGTGCCAAGGCGCCAGCGATGGCAACGCGCTGCTTTTGTCCACCGCTCAATGCATAAATTGGGCGCTTTTGCAACGAAAGTAGGTTGACAGCATTTAATGCTTCTTCAACTCTAGCTTTCACAGCTTTGGACGGTAGTTTTTCTTCTACCAGTCCAAATGCCACATCAGCACCGACTGTAGGCATAACTAATTGGTGGTCAGGGTTTTGGAAGACAAAACCAACGGGTTGCAAAGTTTTAATTTCACCCGATAGTGGCACCAATAGTCCAGCTAACAGCCTTAATATAGTTGATTTACCGCTGCCATTAGTGCCTAAAAGCATCCAAAACTCACCTTTGGGCACTTGCAACGAACAAGATTTAATAACTTCTTGCCCAGAAGTCCAGTTAAAGTTTAAATCTTTGACCTCAATACCTAGTTGTACCATGCTGCTGTTTTTGCGTGCTGCTTATTCAGCAGTAACCGCAAAGAAACCAGGAGGTCTACCAGTACCAATTGCTGAACCTTCTTTCTGAGTCACTTGTAACCCAGAAATTTCACTTGCTCGAACGGCAATTTTCTTCTCTGTCTTACCTTCACACTTTAGCTCAATAATATCTGGGGTACCTGAGCGCATAGCTGTTGTAATCAGTTGGTAAACTGCCTCAGCATCTTCAGAAGACTTACGTTGTATCGAAAGAGGGAAAGCGGTATTTTTTACAGTTAAATCGATGGTGAACATTTCAGCTTTACTTCATTAAATCTCAGCCATCATTCTAGCGCGCAGAGTTGAGACAGTACATGTACGGTCTTTACAACTCCTGACTCCTAACTCTTGTACGGGCGGGTTTACTTGTGTCTTGGTTGATGATGGAAAATTTCGGTGAACCCGCCCCTATCTTTCTAAATATATTTTACTTATTCTTAATATTTCTCTACAATTGCTGTATTGTATGCTACGTATGCATTATTGCCCTGTTTCGTGCTGAGTTATATTAAAAACCCCCCTGGAAAAATAAGTAAATAGGCTTTACTATATTAGAGAGAGTAAAAAATTGTTAACTGGATTTGACGTCTAGTTGATTATCTGTCTAGAAGCCAATACTTTTATTTCGGCACATAGATAGGTAAAATTCTTGTAATTATAATATCCTGGAGATTCTCTAGTCATGACCATTGCAGTAGGACGTGCCCCCAGAAGCCGTGGGTGGTTTGACGTACTCGACGACTGGTTAAAGCGTGACCGTTTCGTGTTTGTAGGTTGGTCAGGGATTTTACTATTTCCCTGTGCTTTCCTAGCACTAGGCGGTTGGTTAACTGGAACAACTTTTGTAACTTCTTGGTATACTCACGGGTTAGCATCTAGTTACTTAGAAGGTTGTAACTTTTTAACAGTAGCTGTTTCAACTCCTGCAGATGCAATGGGACACTCATTGTTACTGCTGTGGGGACCTGAAGCACAAGGTGACTTTACTCGCTGGTGTCAATTGGGTGGTTTGTGGGCATTCGTAGCATTGCACGGCGCCTTTGGATTGATTGGCTTTATGCTACGTCAGTTTGAAGTTGCTCGCTTGGTAGGAATTCGTCCTTACAACGCAATTGCTTTTAGTGCGCCTATCGCTGTATTTGTCAGCGTATTTTTGATGTACCCCTTGGGTCAATCATCATGGTTCTTTGCTCCTAGCTTTGGAGTAGCAGCAATTTTCCGTTTCTTACTGTTTTTACAAGGTTTCCACAACTGGACACTTAACCCCTTCCATATGATGGGTGTAGCAGGTGTACTTGGTGGTGCGTTGTTGTGTGCTATTCACGGTGCAACAGTAGAAAACACATTGTTTGAAGATGGTGACGCATCGAATACCTTCCGTGCGTTCAACCCAACTCAAGCAGAAGAAACCTATTCGATGGTGACTGCAAACCGTTTCTGGTCACAGATTTTTGGTATTGCTTTCTCTAACAAGCGCTGGTTGCACTTCTTCATGTTATTTGTACCTGTAACAGGGTTGTGGATGAGTGCAGTTGGTATTGTTGGTCTTGCTCTTAACTTACGTGCTTACGACTTCGTATCACAAGAGTTACGTGCCGCAGAAGACCCTGAATTTGAAACCTTCTACACCAAGAATATTCTTCTTAACGAAGGTATTCGTGCTTGGATGGCGCCTCAAGACCAACCTCACGAGAAATTCATATTCCCAGAAGAAGTATTACCTCGTGGTAACGCGCTGTAAGCTTACGAATGTTTAAACATTAACGCTACGAGCATTAAGAGGAAAACCCTACCTTCAAGGTAGGGTTTTTTATGGAATTTTACTAAAAAACAGTAGACACGTTCCCATTAGTATGTGCTATATTTGTTTACAGGAATAAACACCCAGAAGCTTTAAGTTTCTGCCTTTTGAGACTAAGACCGTTTAGGCAACAAGGAGGTGATGCCCATGATAGAAAGTAGTATACGCATGGGTCATCAGGTTGCAGTTAGCCGGCTGTGCGCCGGGGCTGTTCTCTAGGAGTTACTCTTAGTCTGCTTATCTGACTAAGTTAGCTTAAGTGGCTAGATTATGCTTGGAGTTCCTTCCGGCAGTCTGGTTGCAACCTGAAGACCCGACTAGACCGCCCTTACTTAAGTCACCTGATTTAAGTAAGGGCGGATAGTTTTATAGATTGTTTTACTGATGTTTTACGTAAACATAAACAAATCGCTGTAAAATGCCTATATCAGGATAAAGTGCAGACTAGATATAAGGTATGTAAAACATGGCGCCATTACTAAACGAATCAGAGATTCAAGAACGTGTACAAGTGTTAGATGGATGGAATATTGAATCCAAGACACTGCGTGCAACACGTAAGTTTAAAGATTTTATTCAATCAGTAGATTTTGTCAATAAGCTGGTGGCGCCTGCGGAGTCAGCAGGACATCACCCAGATATAGAAATTTCTTATAACACAGTAAAAATAACTTTAACTACCCATGATGCAGGTGGGTTGACGCAGAAAGATTTTGACTTAGCTCAAGTTATTTCGCAAATCATTTGAAATACACGTGGCACCATAGAAACAGTATTTTTGATGAGTATTTAATAGAAATTTGCAGCAAATATCAAAAATAACTGAATTAATACTACGGTAATCAAAAATTGTTCAGTATTTAGACTGATACGGATAGTATAAAAATTGGGAAACAGTTTGAGAAACATCTACTGATAGTAATGGATTCGTAATTAAAAATATCCTTTATTGGGTATGTGACAGTTAGACATGTGAACGCTATCATCTTGTCAGAAGGCAAAAAAGTTGCTTTATAATGTAAAAGTTATAAGCAGCTTTATTGCATAAGTTAACTGTGAGAATAGTTAGCGTAACTCTATTAAATTTGCTAGAACTAGAATTGTAGATGCGGGCACTTTTGCCTGAATCTAGCAGTCAAGAACAGAAGTAGCATTAACTAAACAATTAGTTGCAGCAAACAAAATGTCTACACGAGGTGTGAGGAGAACAGTAAAAATGTCAAATATATTGTGGAAATCTTTGGTGGTAAGCCCAGCAGTCCTAGGCGCGACGCTTTTGGTGTCAACGTCCGCATTTGCAGCTGGTAGCAAAACAACTCAAGTGAATGCACCAGAGTCAAAAGTAGCTTCAAACGAAGCTGCATTAACAGCATCCACAGACAACACAACAAAGACAACATCAGTCTTTACAGCAGTTACCCCTATCGAAACTGCTCAAAAAACAGACTTGTTGGCACAAGCGCAACCACAACAAACTAATGTCAACAGTCTTGACCAAATCAATAAATACGGTAACGAAGGAAGAGGAAACTCTCAAGGACAAGTAACATCGGTTTCTCAGTTTTCCGATGTACAGCCAACAGATTGGGCTTTCCAAGCATTGCAATCGTTGGTAGAACGTTATGGTTGTATCGCTGGTTATCCTAACGGTACTTATCGTGGAAACCGCGCATTAACTCGTTATGAATTCGCAGCAGGATTAAACGCTTGTTTAGACCGTGTTAATGAGTTAATTGCAACCGCAACCGCTGATTTGGTAAGAAAAGAAGATTTAGCAACCTTACAGCGTTTGCAAGAAGAGTTTTCGGCAGAATTAGCAACCTTGCGTGGTCGCGTTGACAACTTAGAAGCACGTACTGCTGAACTAGAAGCAAATCAGTTTTCAACCACAACCAAGCTAGTGGGTGAAGCTATCTTCGCTGTAACCGACGCATTTGGCGACCAAGTAGACAGTCGTAATAACACAGTTCTGCAAAACCGCATTCGTCTTGACTTACAAACCAGTTTTACTGGTAGAGACGTATTGCACACTCGCTTGGCTGCTGGCAACGCAGGACGTTTCGACTTGGGTGCTGGCAACGTAAATGACGTTAACAGTACTTTTGAAGGAACTCAAACCTTTAACGTAATAGGAGGTAGCAATGCCAGTAATGGGGTAGCTTTAGATTGGTTAGCTTACTATGTGCCTATTGGACCTGCTCAATTGTATGTAGCAGCAACAGGTGGTGTTCATGCAGATTATGCAGCAACCAACAATCCATACTTTGAAGACTACGATGGTGGCAACGGTGCCCTATCAACCTTTGCATCTCAAAACCCCATATACCGAATTGGTGGTGGTGCTGGTGCAGCGTTAAATATTCCATTTGGCAGAAGTGGCGGTATTCTTAAGCCTAGTTCTATCACTGTTGGTTATTTAGCATCAGATAATCCTACTCCTAATGGTGATAATCAAGGACCAAATATTCCTACTCCTGGATCAGGTTTATTTGGTGGTAATTATGCAGCCCTAGGGCAATTAAATTTCAATTTGGGTGAGCGCATTGCTTTAGCTGCAACCTACGTACACGGTTATCATGGTGCAGGTAGCACATTATTCGATGCAGGGGGTTTTGGTGGTACTGGCGACATAGTTAGCCCAACTACTGGTCTGACAAGGAACACAAATATTCCTCTTGTTGGTACTCGCCAAGCTAACTTTAATGAAACTGCAACTTCGAGTAATTCTTACGGCGCCTCGGTTGCATTTAGACCTAGCGATAGGTTATCTATCAGTGGTTTCGTTTCTTACCACGACTTAAATAGCCAAGGTGCTAACAATGACCGTGAAGCTTGGAGTTACGGTGCTGGTATTGCTTTACCTGACTTTGGTAAAAGAGGTAACGTTCTTGGTATCTTCGCAGGCGCCCAACCTTATTCGTTTAATCGTGCAGGTAGTGGTCAAAGAGATGTACCGTACCACATCGAAGGTTTCTATAAGTACCGTGTTAGCGATAATATCTCCATCACTCCTGGTGTAATTTGGTTGACCTCTCCTGGTCAAAGCAACAATAACGATGATGCCATCATCGGTACTTTGAGAACCACTTTTACATTCTAAAATTGTTAGCAATTTTGAATCATAAGTCTTTCAGTCGAAAGCTCGTCAGAAAGACTTATAGGTAGGAGAATAGAACAAAATTTGGAATTCCCTGCGATATCGCGGGGAATTATTTTATTTTGTGGGGAAACCGAACAAACCCCAGTGGAGAACCGGAGTATACTATAGGAAATCTCTATAATAAATTGGCCGCCTGTGGAACTATCTTGTAAATCGGAATATGCGATATTGGCATTATTGGAACTGGCGTCCCAGTACCAAAACGGAGAACCATTACAAATTCGACAAATTGCGGCACAGCAAAATATACCTGACCGTTATTTGGAGCAATTATTAGCAACTCTTAGACGTGGAGGTATTCTCAGAAGTCAACGCGGTTCTAAAGGAGGCTACCTTTTAGCGCGCGAACCTTGGAAGATTTCAATATACGAGGTTTTAATTTGTTTGGAAGGTTTTGATATCCGAACTAACGAAGAAGAAGTCAAGCCTAAAACACCAGATAGCTCAGTTATTGAAGAAGTTTGGCAAGAAGCTCGCCAAGCCGCAAATGTAGTTTTACAGAATTACACTCTTGCTGATTTGTGCGAGAAGCGTGATGCACGCAAACAATTGGATATTATGTATTACATTTAGTGCTGATTGCTGAGTGCTGAGTCGTGAGTTATTAGTTATTAGTTAAATAATTTTTATTTAATTCTCTCTAACTCCTTACTTCCAACTCCCAACTCCTTACTCAGCACTCAGCACTCAGCACTCAGCACTTTGAACTATTAACTATGAACATTGCTCGTGATATTACTGAACTGATTGGTCGCACTCCTTTGGTGCAGTTAAATAGAATACCCCAAGCTGAGGGGTGTATGGCGAAAATTGTGGTGAAGATGGAAAGTATGAACCCTTCTGCTTCGGTGAAAGACCGGATAGGGGTGAGTATGATTAATGCTGCTGAAGCTGAGGGTTTAATTTTTCCAGAAAAGACTGTACTTGTTGAACCTACATCTGGAAATACTGGAATTGCGCTGGCAATGGCTGCTGCTGCTAAGGGTTATCGGTTAATTTTGACGATGCCTGAGACAATGAGTGGTGAACGGCGAGCAATGTTACGGGCATACGGCGCCGAGTTAGTATTAACACCTGGTATTGAAGGTATGGGTGGCGCCATTCGACGCGCGCAGGAAATAGTTGATACTACGCCTTATGCGTATATGTTACAGCAGTTTCGTAACCCAGCAAACGTCCAAATACACCGTGAGACAACTGCTCTAGAGATTTGGCAAGATACCGATGGAAAGGTTGATATGGTAGTTGCTGGTATCGGTACTGGAGGAACAATTACGGGTGTTGCTGAGGTTATTAAAGCTATTAAACCTAGTTTTAAAGCAATTGCTGTAGAACCAAGCAATAGTCCTGTGCTTTCAGGGGGACAACCAGGCCCTCATAAAATTCAAGGTATTGGCGCCGGTTTTATCCCGCAAGTCCTTAAGGTAAAATTAATTGACGAGGTTATTACCGTCAGTGATGACCAAGCAATAGCTTATGGGCGCCGTTTAGCACGCGAAGAAGGATTATTATCTGGAATTTCTACTGGCGCCGCATTATATGCTGCAATTCAAGTAGGTAAACGTCAAGAAAACGCTGGACGTTTAATTGTAATGGTTCAACCTAGCTTTGGTGAAAGATATTTAAGCACACCTCTATTCCAAGATTTAGAATCAAAAGTGGGTCAATAACTTTACCCCACAAAGGTTGATATATTTAGTTAATGACTGATACAAATCACTACGACACCCTTAAAGTCAGTAAAAATGCTAGCCAAGCGGAGATTAAACAGTCTTATCGCCGCTTGGTTAAATTGTTTCACCCAGATACTAATCCAGAAACTTCTGACTCTGAAGAAATTATTCGTATTAATGCAGCTTATGAAGTGTTAGGTGACGAAAAAAGTCGCAAAAGCTATGACCGTGGACTAAATAAAAATTCGCAAGTTCGTGAGAATGATTATAGTCAGCGAACACGAACAAAACAACAAGGCAAGCGCCAAACAGGGCGAGATATTGACGAATTAGTCGAACAATGGCTACAGAGAATCTATTTTCCAGTAAATGATACACTGACTTGGATTTTAGAATCGCTACAAGAACAAATCGACAATTTATCGGCAGACCCCTTCGATGATGACTTGTTAGAAGCATTCCAAGAATATTTAGACGACTGTCGTGCAAAACTCAAACAAGCGCAAACCTCATTTCGCTCACTCCCAAACCCACCATTATTAGCGAGAGCAGCAGCACATCTTTATTACAGCTTGAACCAAGTTAGTGACGGTTTAGACGAATTTAAATATTTTCCACTCAACTACGACGAAAACTATTTGCACACAGGACAAGAAATGTTTCGTATCGCAGAACATCTGTTATATGAAGCACAAGAATCTGTAGATATTTACAAGTAGCGTAAATTGTATGGCAAACCCATCAACACCTTTTGGATTATACAAGATACTATTGATATAGTTGTAACTTACCCAAGTTAATATAAAGGAGTACATTTATGGATGTTGCGGCTACATTCGCAGAAATAAAAGAATTAAGTGTCAAAGAACGGATTCAGATAGTTCAAGAAATTTGGGACAGTATCAGCCAGCAACCAGAACAACTGGAGTTGACTGAGGTACAAAAGCAAGAGTTATCGAGACGTTTAGCTGCTCATGAAGCGAATCCTAACGCTGTAGTTTCTTGGGAAGAAGTAAGATCTCAAGCTTTGGCGAGGGCAAGAGTTTCCGAATGAGCCTCAGTCATTCACTATTGTTTTTAAAGACGCTCGTCGTGCTGTAATTCCAAAATTTCCTTACTCTATTTTATATAAAATTGAAACCAATAATATAGTGGTGATTGCTGTGTTTCATAGTAAACGCAATCCGAAAATATGGCAGCAGCGAGCATAGCCAGCATAAACATCAACATACTGTCAGCACAATCGTAAGTAGTGAAAACACAACTAACTACTAGGTGCCTTATTGGTTTATGCTGGTAGTAGTGAAACGTTAAGAAATTTTAAATTCTGCTGCCAAGGTACTCATGCAATGCATTGTTAATCGCCGCGCACAGTTTTCGGCAAGTCACCGCTATTGGTTGCCGGAGTTGAGCGAAGTTGAGAATTTTGAGAAATTTGGTGCATGTGCTAAATTTCCCGGACATGGACATAACTATGTTTTATTCGTTTCCTTGCTTGGGGAACTTGATGAATATGGCATGGTGCTAAATTTATCTGATGTCAAACACGTAATCAAGCGGGAAGTCACAGGTCAACTAGACTACTCGTTTCTCAATGATGTGTGGTCGGAGTTTCAAGAAACTTTGCCAACGACAGAAAATATTGCACGGGTAATTTGGGACAAATTAACACCGCATTTACCTGTGGTTCGTATACAGCTATTTGAACATCCTGAACTTTGGGCAGATTATATGGGCAATGCAATGGAAGGTTATCTTACCGTCAGTACTCACTTTAGTGCCGCACACCGTTTGGCACATCCGAGCTTAAGTGACGAAAAAAACTTTGAGATTTACGGCAAATGCGCGCGTCCTAACGGTCATGGGCATAATTACCATTTAGAAGTGACCGTTAAAGGTGATATTGACAAACGTACAGGTATGTTAGTTGATTTAGGCGCCCTACAAAAAGTAATTGACGATTATGTAGTAGAACCCTTTGACCATACCTTCTTAAACAAAGATATTGCTTACTTTAGTGAAGTAGTACCCACTGCCGAAAACATCGCACTCTATATAAGTAACGTACTACGGGCACCAATTCAAAATATAGGTGCCAGTCTTCACAAAATTAAACTCATCGAGAGTCCCAACAACTCCTGTGAAATATACTGCAACAACTCTCAACAAAACATACCTTCTACAACACAAAGCCAACCACTGTTAGCACAAGTATAATCCAATGTAGAACAGGCATCCTGCCTGTTCAGCAACTCTCTCTTGGAGAACATTGGATGCAATTATCACCGAAAGCTGTTCGCTTTATCATAGAGGCACTAGATTATCGAATCAAAGCTTATAAAGAAAGCTTCAACAATATACATGCTGACTCTGATGAAAATTTTTATCTAGCAAATGACATTATATACTTAGAAGCTATCCGTGAAGAATTGGCGGAGGCGATAGTTCAAAAGTTAGAAAAAGTATAAACATGTCATTAGTCGCGTAGCGAAGAATCTAGAGTTTTGCTATATATAACCATATATAAGATGCTTCACTACGTTCAGCATGACACAGAAAGGTTAATGTCAATTATGCGACTTTAGCGATAATAGTACGGTGCCGAGGACTATTAGAAGCAATGACAGGCGCCGTAAAACCTGCTTCAATTAATGCTTGTTCTATATCCAAGCTAAAATAATCGTCCAAATAAGGTTCTGTACTTTTGAGCAGAGTAAATACATAAGGAGGCATCATTTTAAATGCTTCTGCCCTCGGATTCATATCCATTATTGCTAAATGACCGTTCGGACGTAATAGCCTTCGCGCTTCAGCAAAAATTTGTTTAGTGGCAGTTTGTGGTAATTCGTGACAAACAAGAAATATTGAAACTAAATCAAACGAAGCATTAGGTAAACCAGTTGACTCTGCTGCTGCATGAACCCAGTTGATTTTTGCTTGTCGCTCCTGTGCGCGATAATGGGCAACAGCCAAGAAGTAAGGTGATAGGTCTAAACCTGTAACTTGTGCGTTTGAATATAAATATTGCAGTGCAAAAGTACTCATGCCAACACTACATCCGATGTCGAGAATAGTTTGAGGTGGGTTTGGTATATGCTTTATAAGAATATTGTGATAATTTTGGCGCAGTTTTGTATCACCTTGGGCGCCTGCATCTTGCCAGATTTTTGCATGGACAGCATATGCAGCAGATTCGACTTCAAAAGCTGCTAGCCAACTCATATTACCACTTTCGTAAGCATGAAAGGAAGTTAGATAATACTCTGGGTATGATAAATCGGGATTTTTGACTTGAGCCAAATCAGATTGCCAGTCACGGGTTTTTAATGTGTCAACTTCGTTTTTCCAGGGTACACCAAGTTCATGCGCGCGTTTTATCATCATTTGACGTGCTTGATGTTTAGCAAAGTTAGCCAATGGTTTAATCGCTAGTACCCCGTTTACTAAACGCGATGCTATATCTGGAGTGTTTTTAATGGCAGCAGTCATAAAATTCGCTTCTTTTTACAAAAAAGGTTTCAAAATCTCAATAAAATCAATGCTAATCTAAAGCTGCTTTTTGAAAAAGGTCAGAAAGCGTGTATTTCAGCTAACTGGTATTACAGGTATTTTAAGTAAATTTGTATTTAAACGTCGCAAATTGGTACTACTGGTTTAGGCAAATAAGTAGCACAGGTGGGGCGCCTATGCTACGTTAAGGAGTAACTCATCCGTTACAGGAGTGGTACCGTTGCCTATTTTGCGGTTTTTGGTTTGAGTGATAACAACATTTCCATTTGGGTTGTTGATTCATTGTTACTATTGGCTGTTACTCCTATTCCACGAATTGAGTTGAGAATTGCTGCTGTGTCGGGTGTTATTGGGCCTGCTGCGGTTGCAAATTTGTTGACTATCAACATGGTTTTATCCATATCTATATATATATATCCACCGTTAGGTCTTTGTAATGACCCTGTGATGGTTTTGAATGAGTCGCTATTGTCTAAAGGTTGCCCACCTTTAATTGATAAGGTATCAGCGATGGGACCACCTAGTGCTATAAATACTGTGTCTTGGTCAAGCCAACCATGTGCTAATAGTCCACCTTGGTTAGGTATTTGCCACTCGGTTATGTCTCTATCACCTATTTTACGTGCTTGCACATTTACGTTTTGCGTTTTAACTATGTTGTCGATTTTTGAAAAAGTTGCTTCGGCTGTTTTGCGGTCGCTTGTGTCAAATACAAAGGCGCCACCAAATCCAAAACCTGCTAGGACTCCTTGGTCAGAAGGTATTGCTGCTAATCCAAATTCGCCGTCCATCCAACCAAAAACATCTTTGTCTAAATCTATATTTACAGATTGAAGTTGTCCTCGTGCTTGTTGAAGTGCTTGGTTTAGTTCTGGATAATTTTTAGATTCTTCAGTAACTGCTTTCCACCAGCGGCTTATTCCTTGTCCACTGACCAAAGCGAGTGTATTTGCTGGGAACTGAGAAACTACTTTAGAAGAACTTGGTTCATATTTATACTTTAAAAGTTTGGGGTCGATGTTAGCTACAGCTTTCATCCGCACGCCGTCATTATCAATACCAATACCTGCAACCATTGATTTAACTTGCTTTAACTGGTCTAAAGTTTGGCGAGGTATCTGTTTTGCTTGAGAACTATTTTTGATTAATTGCTCAAACATACTAGCATAATCTGGTACATATATCTGGGCAACTGCGTTTTGAACATCGACACCTTTGCTCAAAATTTCGCTGGCGCCTTGTTTACTCGCAAATGAGGGTTCGCCTTTAACGGTATCTATAGCTTGTTCGATGGCTATTTTATCTTGGGAGAATACTAAGTAATTATTATTGTTTATAATAGCGCTGTATGTAGGTTTGCCCTGTCCTTGGGTTTCGGTGATTTTTTCACCCTTATAATCAATTTCTTGGCTTTTTACGTCTTTTTGCGATTTTAAGCGATTTGCAAGATTTAAAGCGCTAATTTTATCTTTAATCCCAACCACCATCAAAACGTTCGGTTCTTGGGTTGCTTGAGGAGTTGCTTGAGTCGGTTTTGCTGGGTTAGATGGTAGAAGCGCTACCATTACACCACTTATCCAAGGCTTTAAGTCTTTTTCGTATGAAATATTACCATCAGCTAATGTTGTCTTATTAAAAGCTTCTAATGAATTAGATACAACTTTTTGAGCTTCTGGTGTACCAAACTGCGACAGTTTAGACCAAGCTTGTGGGTCAGTTGTTATATATGTGGCTACTAATGCGTCATCTGGAACTACTCGCGCGCTCGCTATGGCGCCAGAACTATCACCAGAAGGACCCTTGAAAAAATACATGTAGGCAGCAATACCACCAACTGCTACAGCCGCAGCACCAATCGCTGGGATTAAAAATTTTGACTTACTCTCAGGCATTGTTGTCTATCCTTGTTTTCTCAAATCGTCAAATTGCTTTTGGGTCATCAACGTAAGCGCAGAAAATATATGGATTTCTTTTCCAGCTCCACTAATTTAGCGGTAACTACTGATAAAATTAGTATTTCCTCAAACTAAGAAGGGCTAAAATCTGTTCCAAAATACTACTTCAAGTGCAAAACACGCAAATCCGCATTTCTGTTGGATATTGTCAATGCACGTTTACTACCCATATCAAAACTCACCATGCTTAAAACAACATAAACCAGTTATTTTAAGTTATACAGGTATCAATAGGGTACTTTTACTATATTGATTGGCAAGTGCAGGCAAGTAATTTGTCAATAACCTGCTAATCACCAAATTTGGTAGCAGCAATTGCTGTTTCTTTTAAGAGAATTTCGTTAAATCAGGATAATTAAGGTCACTTAACGTCGATGTCGCAGTTTTATTTTGATACGGAAAAAAGCCATTATAAGTCTTTTGAGTTACCAGGAGCTAAACCGCATTACACACCTGACCGTCCCGGACAGGTTGAACACATATTTCTTGACATCAACCTTGATGTAACCAAACAGAGTTATCACGGAACTTGCACTATCAGGCTCAAACCAATTCGCGATAGCCTTCACAGCCTAACCCTCGATGCTGTTAATCTCAATATCGAAGGTGTGGAAGTCGATACACAAGCGCAAAAGTTTGATTACGATGGCGAGCAGCTTTTTGTTCACCTCGATTCACCCACACAAGCT
Organism: Dulcicalothrix desertica PCC 7102; assembly: GCF_003991905.1. Lineage (GTDB taxonomy): Bacteria > Cyanobacteriota > Cyanobacteriia > Cyanobacteriales > Nostocaceae > Dulcicalothrix > Dulcicalothrix desertica. Next base: position 266,437 of record NZ_RSCL01000010.1, read on the forward strand.
GGAAAACTAATCAACATTAGTATTAAATACTTGTGTACTACACCACAGCGTGGTATTTACTTTATCAAGCCTGACAAGCATTATCCGAATAAACCCATACAAGTCTGGACTCAAGGGGAAGACGAAGATTCACGTTTCTGGTTCCCATGTTTTGATTACCCAGGACAATTATCTACGAGCGAAATTCGGGTTCGTATACCTAAACCATATATTGCCATTTCTAACGGTGAGTTAATTAGTACTACTTCAGATGGTGGCGATTACAAAATCTATCATTGGTTACAGAAAGAAATTCACCCAACTTATTTAATGACATTAACAGTGGGTGATTTTGCTGAAATTCGCGATGAATGGAATGGTAAACAGGTAACTTACTACGTCGAAAAAGGGCGTGAAGAAGATGCTGTGCGTAGTATGGGCAAAACTCCCCGGATGATGGAGTTTTTGAGCAAAAAGTATGGTTATCCTTATCCTTTTCCCAAATATGCTCAGGTTTGCGTCGATGACTTCATTTTTGGAGGTATGGAAAATACCTCCACTACTGTATTAACTGATAGATGTTTACTCGACTCTGTAGCAGCACTCGATAACCGTAATACCGAAAGCTTGGTTGTTCATGAACTTGCACACCAGTGGTTTGGCGATTTAATCGTTATTAAACATTGGTCACACGCTTGGGTTAAAGAGGGTATGGCGACATACTCTGAGACTATGTGGACTGAACAAGAGTATGGCGCTGAGGATGCTGCTTATTATCGCTTAAATGACGCGCGTAGTTATCTCTCTGAAGATGCGGAACGTTATCGGCGCCCAATGGTAACACATGTTTACCGCGAAGCTATCGAACTTTATGACCGCCACATCTACGAAAAAGGCGCCTGTGTTTATCACATGATACGCACTGAATTAGGCGAAGATTTATTTTGGAAAGCTATACAAACGTTCGTACAAGATAATGCTCATAAAACAGTTGAGACAATAGATTTATTGCGGGCAATAGAAAAAGCGACTGGACGAAATTTAATGTTTCTGTTCGACCAGTACGTATATCGCGGAGGACATCCAGATTATCATGTTACTTACTTGTGGGATAGTGATGCCAACCTTGCAAAGGTAACAGTAAAACAAACTCAACCTGATTTGTTTGACCTAAAAATTCCTATTGGGTTTGGTGTAAAAAATGATGATGTGGCGTGTAGAGACGCGATTAATCGCGTCTCTACTTTTACCGTGCGAATTCATGAGCGAGAACAAAGCTTTTATTTCCCGCTTACCGAAAAACCTTTGTTTATTAGTTTTGATGTAGGCAACAATTATCTCAAAACTGTCTCTTTAGAATATCCAATACCTGAACTAAAGGCACAGCTTGAGTTTGACCCACATCCAACTTCCCGAATTTATGCTGCTGTTGCCCTTGCTAAAAAGGGTGGTTTGGAGTCGCTGAAAGCACTTGGAAAAGCGTTGAAGAATGACTCATTTTGGGGTGTACGGGCGGAGGTAGCGAAACAAATTGCAAATATATACCTTGACCAAAGTTTTGATTTTCTTATACCTGGTTTAAAAGATGATAGTCCTTATGTACGTCGTGCTGTCATCGAAGCGCTTGGTAAAATTAAAACTTACTCAAGCTATAAAGCCCTTAAATCGGTAGTTCAAGAAGGAGATGCTAGTTATTACGTTGAAGCTGCTGCTTGTCGTAGTATTGGAGCAATTGCTGGTGCGACGGGTGACGAAAAGCCTAAAGAAGAAAAAGTTATTAAAGTTCTCAAATCTGTTTTAGAAGATAAAGCTGGTTGGAACGAAGTCGTTCGCAGTGGCGCCATCGCTGGACTCAGTGAAATGAAAACCTCTGAAACGGCGTTAGATTTGATACTTGAATATACCAAGCTTGGCACCCCTCAACCGTTGCGTTTATCAGCAATTCGGGCATTAGGGAAAATATCCATTGGTCAAAATGCTACTAACTTGGAACGAATACTGGAGCGATTAACCGAGCTTGCACGCGATAGTTTCTTTCTAACACAAGTTGCGGTAGTTGTTGCTTTGGGGCAGATGGAAAATCAGAAAGCTATGACTATTTTAGAAAATTTAGCCCGTCAAACTCCCGACGGTCGAGTTCGACGGTTTGCGGATGAAGAAATAATTCAAGTTCTTCAAAAAATTGGCAAAGAGAACGGACTAAATTCCTTACGTCAAGAATTAGACCAACTCAAACAACAAAATCAAGAGCTACGAAGTCGCTTAGAAAGTTTGGAGGCAAAGTCAGAGAAAAAGGAATAGGTATTATGTAAGGTGGGCACTGCCCACCTTACTATAACTCTCTTACTGTTGCCAAATATCCATCGTTCTAACTTCGTTGTTTAAAACAGATTGTTCAGATTTTGGTATCGCGAAAACTATAGTACCTACAATTACAGCAGCAAATGTAGTCTGGCATACAAGTTTCATTTTTACGATGCCGCGATGATATTTTTTCATCGCTGGTTTTTTGTGTTCGTTAACTTGTCTAACACTTCCTGTTACTACAGCTTGATGTAATTCCATCAGAGCGTCTACATCTTCTTCATAATGACTGTATTTGAGTAAATTATGCAATTGCTGAATTTCTATATTACTAATATATCCAGTTTCAATCGCCTGTTTTACTATTTTGAGGATTGAGCGCATGTTTATAACCTGTGCATAAGGGTTGGAACGCACTGTAACTGTCTACTTTCTGCCTGTGTTATGCTGCACCAAATATACAATACACCTTGTTATTTATGCTTCCCCCGCTTGGTTCACCCAAGTGGGTGATTCATAAAATAGTACTTGCCTGTATACCTACTCCTTTCCGCTTAATATACTTTGCCTGCCTATCAAAAAAAAGGCGCCTAACAACTTGACGGACTATCTATCTGTTACATCCCTAATCATCAATAGATTTGATGGTTTTTATTAATCTATGCCACAAACCACGAGTATACATAGCTAGCAAGTAGTATCATTAAGCCTTAAACATTAATGTGAGAAATTCTACCAGTTGTCAAGCATCTAACGAGTTAACTAAATCACAATAGTGCAGATAAAATAAATAAAAATACCTATCAAAAGTCAGAAGTTAATTTAACTCAATTATCCTTTTATTAAAACATGCCGCTCTTTATGTGGCTCATACTTATACAACTCGCAATTTTCAAAAAAAAACCGAAACCCTTGCTAAATAGGCTTATCAGCTATTTTGGTATTTACCATTTATCGCATAAAAGTTGTATTTGATACTTATTGTTTTTAAGTATATATACTTGACAATAACTCAAATATAAAGTTATTATAAAGCTTTAAGGGTGAAAGATTCAAAAAAGTATACAATTACACTCTTTTTGTGTACGATATTGAGCTTTGATCTATATTGAAGATAAAAAAGATACTATGAGTATCAAGTTTTCATGAAGATTAGACGAAAAAAGTGCAAATAAAGTGTGAAGCGATTACGATTTTAAAAGTGTGATGAAGTTTATATGTAAAACCAGCAAAGCTTCTGTGTGCTAATTATGAAGGTGAGAATCCTTCTATGTGTTTTCACGATTATCCAAGGTTGTTATGATGCGTAAACCAGTTCTAACAATTTTTTACCAATTCAATCCTTGGAACAGTACTATCGGAGGAATTCAGACTCTAATTAGACTTTTCATCAAGTACGCACCCAATGATTTTGAGGTGAGACTTGTTGGGACAGGAGATAAAGGAGATAAAAATATCGGTGAGTGGCAAGAAGCTGTTTTTGCTGGTAGACCGATAAAATTTTTGCCTTTATTCGCTTTAGAGAATGATAATGTTAGAAATTTGATACCGACAACAGTCAAGTATACTGCGGCTTTGTTGGGACGTAATTTCGCTTCTGATTTCATGCATTTTCATCGTTTGGAGCCAACTTTAGCCACTTGGCATTGGCAAGGTGAGAAAACGTTGTTTATCCACAATGATATTCACGCGCAAATGAAAGCAGAAGGCGATAAGAAGGCGATTCTTTGGCGAAGATTCCCAAAAATTTATTTTGCTCTTGAAAGTTTATTGGTGCGTCAGTTTAATCAAATTTTGTCGTGCAATACTAAGTCGGCACAATTTTATCAACAGCACTATCCTAATTTGAGCGACCGTATAGCTTACATCAAAAATTCATTTGATGACGAAGTTTTTTATCCATTGCATCGCGATGAACGCGCGTCTATGAAACACGAATTAGCTCGAAAGTTCGCTAAGAAGGAGCAAACGAAATTTATTTTGTTTGCTGGTAGGTTGCATCCTCAGAAAGACCCTGTGTTACTTGTACAGGCATTATCTGTTATGAAAAAACAATTAAATAGCCAGTCAAATGAACAAGACGTTCATTTATTAATCGTTGGTGAAGGTGAGTTGGCACCACAACTGCGGGATCAGATAGATAATTTAGGTTTAACAAACTCTGTCACAATGTTGGGAGCTTTAAATCAAGCTGAGTTGGCAGATTTACACCGTGTTTGTGATGTATTTGCTTTAAGTAGCGCATACGAGGGTTTACCATTAGTTGCTTTGGAAGCTCTTGCTTGTGGAACTCCAGTTGTGACAACACAAACCGGAGAAACGCCATTACTATTAACTCATGACAGTGGAGTAGTTTGTAATGAACGAACCCCGGAATGTATTGCTTCTGCACTGCATCAAGTTTTAAGTAAAAGTAATAATTTTTCGCAAGAAGCTTGCACGCGCGTTGCTCGTCCATATGCTGCTCGCACTGTTGTAAATGAGGTTTTCGCTGATATGTTGCTTATTTGGAGTAAAAAAGTACGAGTTTTACAAGAAATACCTACAAATTAGTCAATTCGTTGAATTGCATAATTTATATGTTAGAAATAGAACTCGTTTATTTGAACCAATTGAAACGAACAATCAGATTCAACACAGTTGAATTAACTAGGGGGAAAAGAAGAAGAATAAAAAGTAATGTTACTAAGTTCATGAGTACACTTTGAGTTATTTATTTTACTTGGGTTATGAGAATAGCTGTTATTGGTGCAAAGGGTCTACCGCCTTTACAAGGTGGGATAGAGCATTACTGTGCGGAACTTTATCCGCGTATGGTTACTCAGGGTTGCAGTGTCGATTTATTCGCTCGCGCTTCCTATACAGAAACTAAATTGGGTAAACGTTATGACTATAAAGGGGTTAACGTTATACCTTTACCTGGCTTGAAAATGCGTGGAATTGATGCTTTCGTCACTTCCGCTCTTGGCGCCATCGCTTCTTCTACTAGTCACTACGATATAATTCACTTTCACGCGCTTGGTCCATCGTTATTTACATGTTTACCGCGCATTGCTTCAAATTCTAAAATTGTTGTTACTTGTCAGGGACTTGACTGGCAAAGAGCAAAATGGGGAAGTTTTTCGAGTGGTCTGATACAACTGGGTGAGCAAGCAGCCGTCAAATTTGCTCATGGTATTATTGTTGTTTCGGATGCGCTTCAGACTTATTTCCAGCGGACTTATGGTAGGCAAACTGTTTATATCCCCAATGCTCCTGCGTCTTATGCGGACTCTGACTCACAGTTCAATTATGGTAAAGAGTTGGGTTTAGAAAAGGGACGTTATATACTATTCCTGGGTAGAATGGTTCCCGAAAAACGTCCTGATTTACTTATTGAAGCATTTTCAAAATTACAACAAACGGGGTGGAAGTTAGTATTGGCTGGTGGTGTCAGCGACACTAAAACTTATACTGCCGAGATATTAAACAAAATTTCCAACAACCCTAACATTGTCTTTGCTGGAGAATTGCGAGGTGTGCGGCTTGCAGAGATTGTACGAGGCGCCGGGTTATTTGCACTACCTTCTGACCTCGAAGGATTACCTTTAGCAATGCTAGAAGCCATGCGCGAAGGCATTCCTGTTGTTGCGAGCGACATCCCTCCCCATCAACAATTAGTAGCAGGACGTGGAATACTATTTGAGGCTGGGAATGTAGATTCTTGTCTACAGTCGCTTCAATGGTCAATTCAGAATCCACAAGAATGTGCGAAAATGGCAAAAAATGCTCAAATTTATCTACAAAACAACTATAGTTGGGAACGAATCACCTCTGATACGATGCGACTATACACAAAATTGCTCAATTCACCTCTATCTGAAGGAGCATTAGAGACAACAGAAAGTGGACTTTTTACTATAACAGGAAAGAAGTAAGTATGGTATTAGTTTTTTGTCATTCAAAAAGAAACCCGGTTTATATTGAAAATCGTTGTTTTGATTGCAATTTATCGATAAGAAACTGGGTTTCTGGAAACTAATAAAGAATGACAATTAACTGTCAACAATAACCGTAAGGGTATATGCAATGGAAAAGGGCTTTTGGTCAGTATTGTCAGTTTTAAAACGGCGTGGATTACCTGCTTTAATTACTTTTACTGCGGTAATTGGTGGAGCGGTTGCTTATTTGAAAGTAACTCCGCGTCTATATGAAAGCTCATCAAGATTGATATTTGATGATAGACGAACGAGTGTTTCTGAATTAGGACGTGACTTATCACAAACATCAGTAACTAGTCCAGGAAATAGCCCTCTTGCAAATCAAGCGGAGTTAATTAAGTCTGAACGGATTCTTACTCAAGCATTAGCGATAGTAGGAAATTCAGATGTAGAAAATTCTGAGGATGGGCAAAATGGGTCAACTAAACTTACTGTCGATGAATTAAGTCAAGGAATAAGAGTCAAAACTATTCCTGCGACTAATATTCTCGAAATTAGTTATCAATCAAAGAATCCAGACCTTGCTGCCGCATATGCAAATGCCGTAGCAATGGCGACGATTCGCGATAACATTAAATCGATAAGTTCTGAAGCTACCAAAGTTCGCCAATTTTTACAGCAGCAGCTACCGCAAGCGCGAACCCAACTTCAAGCAGCAGAAGCGGCAGAAAATAATTATCGTCAGCAAAGTAGCATCGTCGATTTTGACGAACAAACCAAAAGCCTTGTTCAAAGTGTGGCATCCCTTGAAGACCAACAGCGTACTCTTGCAACACAACTTCAAGAAGCAAATTCACGCCTTGACTCGTTGCGTCAAGTAACCCAAGCTAAAGGACTTGATACAGCATATGAATCTGTTCGGGGTGGTCAAGACCAAGAACTGCAAAAATTGCGTGCCAAACTTGCCGAGCAAGAGACTCAACTTATCGAGGCTCGGTTAAAATTTACTGATAGTCATCCTACTGTCGTTAAAATGTTGCAGCAACGCGATGCTCTCCGCAATCTTTATGCCCAAGAACTCTCGCGTGTCGCTCCAGGAGCTGGCGTCAATAATTCAAATAATATAGCGGGCGACCCAATCAGCCAAGATTTAACGTCCCAACTTATAACAAATGAAATTGAAAGAGCGGCAGTTGCACAAAAGCTTCAGCTTACCCAAAATAATATAGCCCAACTCCGAAACCGACTCACCCAACTTCCCCTCCAACAACAACCCCTTACTGCTTTAATTCGTAAACGCGAAGAAGCTGCTGCATCACTCAAATTTTTACAAGCCAAATTTGAAGAAGCACGTATTGCCGAAGCGCAAAAAGTTAGTACCCTGCAAGTAATTCAAGCTGCAAAAGCCGCAAGTTTCGCTAGTTCTCCCAAACCTAACGTTGTACTTGCCCTTGCTGGCGCCTTCGGTTTACTGTTAGCAACTGGTGTGGTCATCCTCTTAGAAGTAATGGATAACACCCTACATGATGCTTCTGAAGCTGAAGAATTACTCAAATTACCTTTACTTGGCGTATTACCACGTTTACCAGCTAAAACATTAGCATTAGAACCCGCTGACGGTTTTCTCGATAATGTCGCTTTGGTCGAACCATATCGAATGCTATTTAAATCGCTCGAATTTCGTACTTCTGAACTACAGTTATTAGTAGTAAGTAGTACTATTTCCGGTGAAGGCAAATCTATTGTGGCTTCGCACCTTGCTGCTGTATCAGCCATGTTATCACGACGAACTTTAATAATTGACGCTGACTTACGGCGCCCTGTACAACATACTATTTTTAATCTGCCAGGGAAACCAGGTATTAGCGATATAGTCGAAGGAAATATCAGTTTAAAAGAAGCCGTACAGCCTACCGAAATTGAAAATCTTTCAGTACTGACATGTGGCGGAATATACGGTAGACCATCGCAAATACTAGAATCAGCAGCTATGAAAAAACTCATAGCAGAAGCTGCTGCTAACTATGATTTTGTCATAATTGACACACCTCCATTGAGCGCTTGTGCCGACACAGCCACCCTAGCCAAACAATGCGAAGGTGTGCTAATGGTAACACGTCCGAACATCACTGTTAAAGAAGTACTTCAACGCGCAGTTTCCGAATTAAACAACAATCACATACCCATCGTTGGAGTAGTAGTTAATGGTATGACTTCGCAAACTGAACAATATTACCGCTATCCCATGAGCGGTTATCAAATGAAACGTCTAAAAGCCAAAATTTAATTCCTAACTCCTTATTCCTAACTCCTAACTCCTAACTCCTAACTCCTAACTCCATGCTGACTCGTACTCGTTCCCATTTACTAGCGTTGTTTGTCTCACTTTTAGGAGTGGGTATAGCTGTGATGTCTGGGTTTATGGCAGGTGCAAGTCCAATGCTTTTGGGACTGGGGTTTGCGACAGTACCAATTGTTGCGTTTTTCTTTATGCAGTTTGAAGTCGCTGCAATTGGATTATTAGTACTGCGAAGTGCGCTCGACCCATTTTCAGGAATGCAACTTCCAGCAGCGTTTGCTATTGGTGTTAGTGCTTTGACTCTGCTGTATGTAGTAGTGCAGCTAATAACTAAAAAACAAGTAATTACTGAAAAGTTATGGTGGATATTTGCCACTTGGGTCGCTTTACAGTCTTTATGGCTAGTACTAATGTTTATAGGTGGCTTGGGGTCGGATGCTTCACAAATACAAACGAGTTTACGTGAGTGGGTACGAATTTTTTCTTGGTTGATGGTTTATTTGCTAATGTTGCAGCTTAAAGACAAAGTTCATCCAGAAATCATTGTCTCAAGATTATTTTTAGCGTTAATTGCACCTAGTACTATTGCATTAATGCAAATTTTTGCACCATCGCTTTTGCCTCCAATGTTTGGTGGTGGTGGAGATGAATACGGCGCCATTGGTGCAAGTATATCGCGCGTGAATGGTACACTAGGACACCCCAATACATTCGCCACATTTTTACTGTTATTCATTGGGTTAACGTTATGGAAACTAGGTAAAGCAAAGCAGCGCTTATACTGGTTGTGCTTACTGGGACTATTAGCGTTTTTCTACGTTGCAACCAAAGCTTTGTTTGCTTTAGCTATGCTTGGTGTTTTTCTTTTGGTATTTATTGCTCCAAAGTTGAGTTTACCAAAAATTATTGGCGGCGCCTTACTATTTGCAATAGCCATCGCCTTATTTGCCAGCACAGAATTTGGACAACAGCGTCTTGCATCACTCACAAGTACACCTTTGTTTAACTCCAACATAGACATATCACGTGCAATTTTATTATCAGCAAGCGACGGAAATAGTTTTAACTGGCGCATAGCACAGTGGACATTTTTACTACAAGCTTGGGAACACCAGCCAATATTAGGATATGGACTGGCAACGTGTAAACAATTAACTGTTTTTGATGCATATGCACATAACGACTATATCCGTGCTTTAGCAGAAGGTGGAATAATCGGATTTGCTACATTTATATTATTATTCATGGCACTATTTACATATTTATTACAAATCTTTCGTACAGCACAACCAAATAGTAAACAAAGAAACTTATGTTTAGTTCTACTTGCAATGCTATCTGCCATTATGGTGGGAATGTTAACTGAAAATATTTGGAGCCATACCACATTATTTTTCTATTTATGGACATTAATATCCGTAGCAGGATGGCAATGGAACGAAAAGTTAGTAGAAAGTGCTGAGTGCTGAGTTTTGAGAAAAAGAATTAGGAGTTAATTATCATGAATATGCCAATACCAAAAGTATCAATAGTAATTCCAGCATATAACGCGATGAAATATCTACCAGACACTCTCCAAAGTGTCTGGCATCAGACTTTTACCGATTTTGAGGTCATTTTAGTCGATGATGGAAGCTCAGATGATATAAAACAATGGGCTTCTCAAATCACAGATTCACGGTTTAAGTTTATTTTACAACCAAACCAAGGTGCATCTGTTGCACGCAATACAGGCATTTTAGTTTCTCAAAGTGAGTATATCGCCCTTTTAGACGCTGATGATTTATGGGCGCCAACTAAATTAGAAGCACACGTTTTTCAATTAGACAATAATCCGAACGTTGCGTTGAGTTATAGTTGGACGGCAATGATGAATTCTCAAGGCCAACCAACAGGTAGATTACTAAAACCAACCGCTGATGGTAATGTATATTCAAAACTACTAGTTAAAAATATCATTGACTGTCCCTCAGTTGTAGTTAGACGCAGTTGTTTTAATAAAGTTGGTTTGTTTAATACAAAAATTCGATATAACGAGGACTGGGAAATGTGGATTAGAATAGCCGCAGTTTATGAGTTTTCGGTCATCAAAGAACCATTAGTCTACTACCGACAGCACCCTAATAATGTTTCTAAAAACTGGCGCCAGATGCAGCTAGGTTTTAATGAAGTCATCAAAAATGCTTTCAAGTTAGCACCAAGGGAACTTCAGCATTTGAAAAAGCCAAGTTATGGGCATGCTAATTTAGTACTAGCTTGGAAAGCATTGCAAAGCAAAGACAAAGATTTTCAACTTGCAGCAAATTTTCGCGCTTCTGCTTTACGTTACGATCCCAAACAAATTTTATCGCCAGAGTTTTGGCGCCTGAGTGTCGCCATAGCATTAATGCGTTACTTGGGTATAGGAGGTTATAACCGTTTTTTAGAATTTGCTTACGCACTCAGAAAACGTCTTTCTAACCAAACATCTACACCCACAACACAAAACTGGAAACCAAACGAAATATTTTTCTAACCCCTTATCGACCATGAAAGTATCTATAGTAGTCGGTGGAAGATGGCACGCAATAGAACTCGCACGCGAGTTACATAAAAACGGTTACTTACACCGACTTATAACCAACTACCCTAAATTCAAAACACGCAGTTGGGGTGTACCTGATGATAAAGTCGTTAGCTTACCCCTAACATTACTATTAAATAAAGCCATTGAAAAAGTTGGTGGCGCCAAATTAGTTCGTAAATCATTACCTACTATATATCAAATGTTCGCCTCCGCAGCTGTTCGTCATCTGGAAGGCAGTACATTAGTTCATGGTTGGTCGAGTTGCTCACTTCCAGCAATTGAGTGGGCAAAGCGAAATAATGTACCATTTCTTTTAGAGCGAAGTTCAGCGCATATCAGTTACCAAGCAAAATTATTAGAAGCAGAATATCAAAAATTTGGGCTATCCTGTACAGAAATTCATCCGCAAATAGTTAAGACAGAATTAGCTGAATATGAATTAGCAAATCAAGTAGCAGTTCCAAGCTACTTTGCTGAACGTAGTTTTATCGAAGAAGGATTTCAAAAAGACCGTTTAGTTCATAACCGTTTTGGTACAAATTTAAAAACCTTCTCACCTGGAGTTAAGCAAGATGATGTATTTCGTGTTGTTTACGCTGGTTCTCTTAGCGTTCGCAAAGGAATACATTATCTTGTCGAAGGTTTTTGCAGTGCAAATATTCCCAACAGTGAACTTTGCTTAATTGGAGGTGCTACACCAGAAACAGCACAACTAATTGCATCTGGAGACTCACGGGTTAAGTGTATTGGTCACATTCCCGAACCAAAGTTAGCTGAATACTACCATCAGAGCAGTGTTTTTGTATTACCTAGTATTGAAGATGGATTTGCATATGTCATCTTACAAGCAATTGCCTGTGGTGTACCGTTAATTTGCACTACAAATAGTGGTGGTGAAGACGTATTGCGTATTAATAATGCATCACCAGTTAAGTTGGAAAATAGTATAGACGAGTATCCAGGAGGTTATATTATTCCTCCAGCGAATAGTGAAGTTATCGCTTCACTGTTAACAAAACTTGCAAATAACCCAGAGTTACTAGCTCAAAAACAGCAAAATGCGCTTGCATTTAAATCTGAAGACTTGAGTTGGGAACAATATGCACTACGGGCAGTGGAAGCATATAAAAAGTTAGGAGTGAGGAGTGAAGAGTTAGGAGTTAGGAGTTAAGTATGGTAAAAGTTTCTGTTATTATCCCAGCTTACAATGCAATGAGGTACCTGCCACAAACTTTAGATAGTGTGTTGCAGCAAACTTTCATCGATTATGAAGTCATAATTGTTAATGATGGTAGTTCTGATTCTATTATTGAATGGGCGCCGCAATCAAAGGATTCACGAATTCGATTAATTACGCAATCAAATCAAGGTGTATCAGCAGCACGAAATACAGGTATTGTCAATAGTCAAGGTGAGTATATTGCATTTTTAGATGCTGATGACTTATGGGTGCCGGAATATTTAGAGAAACAAGTAAAACATTTAGATAAATATGTAAATGTAGGTGTAGTTTACACTTGGACAAAATTAATAGATGAATTAGGAAATTCGATAAATCGTATTTTTGCATCTCATGCATCGGGAATGATATGGAAGGAATTACTACTTAAGAATGTTATATCAACTGGTAGTTCCGCAATGGTGCGGCGCCAATGTATAGAAAATGTAGGTGCTTTTGATACACAACTTGCCCATGCTGAAGATTTAGACTTTTGGCTACGAATAGCTAAAAAGTATGAGTTTGGTGTTATAAAAGAACCTTTAATCTACTATCGACAGCATCCATATAACGTTACTAAAAACCGTACAAAAATGATGCATGGACTACAAACAGTTTATGAAAGAGCATTTGCAACGGCGCCGTTAGATATGCTGTATTTAAGAAATCAAGCTTACGCAAGTTTATTTATCGGGTTTGCGTGGTTGGCAATTGATGATCAAGATATAAAAACAGTAATTAAATATCATAAACAAGCGTTTTTACATTATCCCTTTGTTTACTTCAAGGAAAGTTATTTGAGACTAAATTTAGCTATTTTTATGATGCGTTTATTTGGGAATGAAGGTTATAACGGAGTGCGAAATTTAACACGCGATTTTAAATGCATAATATTAAATTTTACAAAACACATCGAGAAACCGGATGCTCTCTTACGAGTTTTGTTCAAAAGTTTTAATGTCTCATAAAGAAGCCCGGTTTTTTATAAAAGGGAAGTCTTTTTATGTATATATTTGTTTTGGAAGAAAAACCAACTTCACAGCGGGGTGGACAAGAGTTAGTATTATTCGATATTTGTCGCGGTTTAGCTCAACGAGGGCATAAAATTGTACTGCTTTATTCGGATGAAGAAAATTTGTTGGAACAATATCAAAAGTTTTGTATTCAAACTATAAAAGTAAAACAGTTTCGAGTTTATCGTCCTTCACACATTATTAAATTCTTGACTAGTATTTTGCAAATCAAGCATCAAATTACTAGTACAGCGCCAGAATATACGTCAGAAAGCAGTATTGTTCTGAGTAACCAGTATCAAGATACCTTTATAGGTCGCATTCTCGCGTTTGCTCTGAATATTCCGCTTGTTTGCTATCTTCATCTGCCACCACCGCAATTAGCCACATGGCGCCAAAAACTAAAATTAGATTTTAAAGAATTAAAGCACCGTATTGCAATGCTTAATTTGAGTACTCAAATTAAAATTGGACTTCAAGGAGTTAAGCAATATATAGCTGTTTCAAAACAAACCAAAGCCGATTGGATACAAAAAGGCTATCAAGGAGATATAATTAACGTAGTTCATAATGGCATCAATTTAGATAAATATAAACCAACTACCAACTTTCAACAACGAAAACAATGGAATATTCCTGATGATTGCCGTGTAATTTCTTATGTCGGTAGACTCGACAAGGAAAAGGGATTAGAGATTTTATTAAATGCCTTTGCCTTATTACATAACCTTACCAAAACCAATAATAATGTCAATCAAATTAAACTTTTGATTGCGGGTAAACCTGTACTGTTAGGAGAGGAATATCAAACAAGCTTAGAACAATTAAGTATTAATTTAGGAATTCAAGATTACGTCAGCTTTCTTGGTTATGTAAGTGATACAACAAGTCTATATCAACTCAGTGATGTAACAGTTTTGCCGAGTCGATGGTCGGAACCATTCCCACGTTCGATTATAGAATCAATGGCATGTGGTACACCTGTAGTTGCAAGCCGTACCGGAGGGATACCCGAAAGTTTGACGGAAGAATTTCAGCGAGGACTTTTTGAACCAGGGAATGAAACCGACTTAGCAAATACTCTGAATAAAATTATTAATTGGAGACAAGAAGACCCACAACTAGGCGCCCGTTGTCGTAACCACGCGGTTTCCAAATTTAGTATTAACAGAATGATAAACGACATCGAGAAAAGTTTAGAGCAATTCAACCCTATCGTACTAATTTATGAAAACCAAGGAACAAGCCAAAGAACTTATAATTGAAGCGGGTCGAACCGAAGGTCAATATTGGCGAGACTTATGGAAGTATAGAGAATTATTCTATTTTTTAGCATGGCGTGATATTTTAGTTCGCTATAAGCAAACTATTATTGGTATGGCATGGGCATTAGTGCGTCCATTCTTAACAATGATAGTGTTTACATTTGTATTTAGTAACATCGCAAAACTTCCTAGCGAAGGAACGACACCATATCCCATCATGGTTTTTGCGGGGTTACTACCGTGGCAGTTTTTTTCTGGCGCCTTAAGTGAATGTAGTAATAGTTTGATTAATAATGCCAACTTGCTTTCTAAAGTTTACTTTCCTAGATTAATAGTTCCTACAAGTGCAGTTATTGTTAGCTTTGTAGATTTTATGATATCGGGAATCATTCTACTTGGGTTAATGGCATATTACAACTTTATTCCCGACTGGCGAATTCTGACACTACCATTATTTATAGCTATTGCGTTTGCAGCAAGTATGGGCGCCGGCTTATGGTTAGCAGCGTTAAATGTAGAGTATAGAGATTTTCGGATTATTGTTCCGTTCATAGTACAGTTTGGTTTATATGTGTCTCCAGTTGGGTTTAGCAGTCAAGTTATTGATGAAAAATGGCGCCTGTTATATTCACTCAACCCAATGCTAGGTGTAATTGACGGGTTTCGTTGGGCAATATTAGGAGGGGAATCTAATATATATTTACCAGGATTCGCTTTGTCAACTGCGCTAGTAATATTGTTGCTTGCAAGTGGCGTTTGGTACTTTCGCCGTATGGAACGTACTTTTGCTGACGTTATTTAATTTTATTTAAAAACCTATGTCTAAACCTGTAATCAAAGTTGAAAATTTAAGTAAGAAATACGTTATTCAACATCAACAAGATAGCTATAAAACATTTCGCGGTGCCATTACAGATGCGGCAAAGTCGATAGTTCGTGCAGTCACCCCACGTAGCAGAAACTCAATAAGTTTAGACCGTGAAGAATATTGGGCACTAAATGACGTATCGTTTCAAATTCAACAAGGTGATAGAGTCGGCATTATTGGACGTAATGGGGCAGGAAAATCTACACTGCTTAAAATTTTGAGTCGAATTACAGAACCAACAACTGGCAAAATTCGTATTTCTGGAAGAGTCGCTAGCTTATTAGAAGTGGGAACCGGGTTTCACCCCGAATTAACAGGTCGAGAAAATATTTTCCTAAATGGCGCCATTTTAGGAATGAGTAAATCAGAAATTAA
Organism: Dulcicalothrix desertica PCC 7102; assembly: GCF_003991905.1. Lineage (GTDB taxonomy): Bacteria > Cyanobacteriota > Cyanobacteriia > Cyanobacteriales > Nostocaceae > Dulcicalothrix > Dulcicalothrix desertica. Next base: position 282,245 of record NZ_RSCL01000010.1, read on the forward strand.
ACGAAAATTCGATGAAATAGTTGATTTTGCCGAAATCGATAAGTTTCTCGATACCCCTGTTAAACGTTATTCATCTGGTATGTATGTTCGCCTAGCATTTGCCGTAGCAGCACATTTAGAACCAGAGATATTGATTGTAGATGAAGTATTGGCAGTTGGAGATGCTCAATTTCAGAAAAAATGTTTAGGTAAAATGGGGGAAGTTGGCAAAGAAGGAAGAACGGTTATATTTGTTAGCCATAATATGCAAGCTGTTAGACGTTTGTGTACGCAAGCTATCTATTTAGAACGAGGTGTAACTTTACCAGTAAACGATGTTGAAGATGCAATTTCACGTTATTCATCTCAAGCATCAATGTCCGCATTTGATGTAGACCTTGACTTAATGCGACGTAACAGCGGATTTGGTGATAAAGCACGCTTATTGCGTTTGAATTTGGCGACGAATACTACCTTTAGTTATGGAGAACCGCTAGATTTAATATTTACCGTCCAATGTTTTCAACATATATCAGATTTAGCAATAGGTATTGGTTTTGAAACGCTCGATGGAAACCGTGTCATGACATTAGACTCTGACCACGAACAACCAGCGTTAGAAATGCCAGCAGGTGTTCACGAAATACATTTTCATCTACCGCGAAATCCACTTCATCCTAATATATATTCAGTTTCACCAGCAGTACTGTCAAATGCTTGCTTACTTGATTATATTCCTGGTGATATTACTTGGGAAGTTGGTTCAGGACCGCGAGATACTGTAGGAGATAGAGGATATGGTGGTTGTCGCTTGCCAATTAAAGTCTTAGTTTCTAGTCATGCTCGCTAATATATTATGTATAAACTATTTGAAGTAAATCAAATTATTTAATATGAAAGTAAACAGTATAGTAAACACTACAAAACAGGATAAAATCAAAATACAAATAGTTAGTCGTACTATTTTATTAGCTAACTCCTTTGGCAACGCGGCATATATCTTAGACTTTTTAAGATATTTACAGCAAACTGGTATTGATACAGAATTTATACTCCTTGATGAATCACCAAACGGTCGGAATCTATGGTATCTTATCCCTGAAAGTCTTAGAACTGTAACTAAAGTTGTAGCGATTGACCATTTTACAGTTGGTTCCTATCTTGTATCTAGTTCTATATCTAACTGGATAATCGAATCACTTAGGTTTATGTATAATTTATTGCTACCCAACAGAATAAAAAATATTTATCGTCGAAACCGAGACAAAAAAGAATTACCTCCTAGATATATATTACCTCTCAAACTTTGGGATAGATTGCTGGCGCCTAAAGAAATTGAATTCGTAAATTCACAGGTAGTTCGCTATCAACCTGATGTTGTAATTGCTAACTATGCTCATTTAAGCGATATATTCGATGCTCTTAAAGAAAAGACGAATATATTAAAAGTTATACTTACCCATGATGTCCGTCATCAGCGTACAGCTCAATTCCAAAAATTAGGACTCGATAGCTTTGAAGTTGAATGGAACCGAGAAAAAGAACGTCATGCATTAAAAAAAGCACAGGTTCTTTTAGCTATTCAACAAGAAGATTGTAAGATTTTTCAAAATATGGTGCCGGAATCTAAAGTTATTTGTATGCCACTTGCAGCTACATGTAAGTCGCATCAGTTTCCACAAGTGCCAGGTCGCTGTTTATTTGTTGGTAGCAATGCCAACCACAACTACTATGGATTAAAATGGTTTTTAGAGAATGTATGGGACAAAATTATCCAGCTAAATCCTAATAGTAGTCTTCATATTTGCGGTAATATATGTGATTTAATTAAAGAAACTTACCCCAACGTTCATATATTAGGTGTAGTTAAAGATTTAAAACCAGAATACAGCGCTGCTGAAGTTTGTTTAGTACCTTTACTCGCAGGTAGCGGACTGAAAATTAAGCTTGTAGAAGCAATGTCTTACGGTCGTGCTTGTGTTTCAACTAGTGTTGGTATTCAAGGACTACCTGAAATTTCAGGTCATACCACACTTGTAGCAGATACCGCTGAGGACTTTGCTAATTCTGTACATACATTATTTACTGATAGTCAAAAGCGAAAATTAATGGAGCAACAAGCATATAGGTACATTGAAGAAAATCTTTCGCCACAATCAGTATATCAACCATTTGTTGATTATATTTACCAACATGTGCAGCACCAACAAACCAATACCTTAGATACTATGGTTGCTGTATAAACTAGAAATGTTATAAATCACACTACTCAAATAGATTCATTCATTAAAATTCAAATCAAAGTAGGAGATAAGTATATGCAAGTCATAAGCAGATTACAATTACCGAACACTTTAGACACTTCTGATTTATACCTGAAGTTAGAAGGTAATCCATCTATAGATTTTGATGCTCACAAAGTTATATTGCATCAAAGTGACAAAATATCTTTCAATACATACTTTAACTCGATTTATGAAAGTTTCTACACTCAGTATACAATTCTTAATGAATTCAAATATCAACTCAAGCTTACAGGCGCCTTTAAAGTAGTAGCTTATCGAGAGCGATTTGAAAATCAAAAAGAACTCATTAAAAGCGAAAGGGTTGAGAATCAAGATTTATCAAATTATGTTGAGTTTAGTCTGCCACTTCTGAAGTCGTCACCAGATGCAGGTAGAATTTATTTAGAGATAACTTGTTTGAGTGAAGATGGTCTTTTTGTCGAAGGGTCGTTAGTAACTCAACAAGAAAAAGTACGCGATGTTAATTTAGCTATTATTACCTGTACCTTCAAAAAAGAAGCCTATGTGACAAAGACGGTAAATGCAATTACCCTCGACAACTTATTACAGAATAAGAAGTTCAAACTATTTGTAGTTGATAACGGCAAAACACTAAAACAAAGTGATTTTAACGATTCGAGAGTAACACTTGTTCCTAATCGCAATGTTGGTGGGAGTGGCGGTTTTACCAAAGGTCTAATCGAAGCATTGCAATCTGGTGTTTATACACACTTCTTATTCATGGATGATGATATTGATTTAGATAGCGAAGTTATCTACAAGCTTTTCTCGTTGTACGAGTATGGAAAGCAAGATTTTGCTATCGCTGGTAGTATGCTTGATTTGTATAGAAAACATATTTTGTATGAAGCTGGTGCGCTTTATAACAAATACACCGATAAAGAAGGAAATGTTAAAGATAGTGATTTTGCAACTGTTCCTCTCAAACACGAAGCTGATTTAAGCGATTCTTCAGCACTTAATTCGCTTTTGTTAGAAGATAATATTGATTATGGCGCCTTTTGGTTTTTTGCCTTCTCTAAAGAAGTAGTTGATAATATTGGACTACCGTTACCATTCTTCATCAAAATTGATGATATGGAATTTGGATTGAGAGTTAAGCAATATTTGAACCAACCTATAGTAGCATTTCCTTCTATAGCTGTTTGGCACGAACCTTTTTACGCTAAAAATCCTGGATGGGATGCTTATTATTGTATGCGTAATATGTTGGTGACTAATGCGATACATGGGTACTCAAAATACTGGGTTGCTTTAAAAAATTTATCAGGGGCAGTAATCTACAATCTACTGCTATTCGATTACAACAATGCATCAATATTTATTAAAGCTTTCGATGATTTTTTAGCGGGGCCAGACTTTATTAAGCAGAATGATGCAGAAATTTTGCATACGCAAATCTGTAAATATAGCAAAAGCCATAAAACCCAAACAGCAACACCTTCATCTGTCAATTTAGATAAAGATTACAAAATAACTAAAGTTGGAAAAGTTCAAAAGCTTGTAAGCTTGTTAACATTGAACGGACATTTATTGCCAAGCTTCATGATTCGCGATGAAAGTGCATTTATCAGCTACCCTCGAATTGAAGCACAACGCGATTCAATTTGCAAAGCATTCAGCAATAAACGAATTGTAATGAAGGTAAACGATATACCTGTTTTATATCAAAACGAGTTAGATCAGCGAGCTGCATTTAGTATACTATCAGCTTGGATGAAGTCAGTAGTTAAAACTACTTTGCAATGGTCAAATATCAATAAACAGTGGAAAGAAGCAGCAGACGAATTTACCTCGTTAGAATTTTGGCAAACTTATCTTAAACCTCGTCAAAGTTAGTTGTATTTAGTTGTATAAGGGGAAATATTAAAATGAAAGTAGATTGGTTGATAGTGGGAGCAGGTTTTTCTGGGTGCGTTCTCGCTGAACGTATTGCATCCCAACTTGGACAGCGTGTCCTTCTTATGGATAAGCGTGACCATATTGGTGGCAATGCTTATGATTATTACAATGAACATGGTATTTTAGTTCATAAGTACGGACCACATATCTTCCACACTAAATCAAAAAAAGTTTGGGACTACCTCTCTCAATTTACAGAATGGCGCCCATATTTTCACCATGTTCTAGGAGTCGTCGAAGGTAAAAAAGTACCAATACCTTTCAACTTAAATTCACTCTATGCACTATTTCCACCCAAGTACGCTGAAAAACTTGAAGAAAAACTGCTGGATAACTTCGGGTTTGGAGTAAAAGTCCCTATTCTTAAATTACGAGAAAGCGCAAACGGTGAACTCGAATTTTTGGCAAACTACATTTACGATAACGTTTTCGTCCGTTACACCGCTAAACAGTGGGAACTAAAACCCGAAGAACTCGATAAAGCAGTAACCGGAAGAGTACCAGTATATATCAGTCGTGATGACCGCTACTTCCAAGACCCATACCAAGCAATGCCAAAGTATGGTTATACAGAAATGTTCCGCAAAATGTTAGCGCACCCCAATATCAAAGTACTTCTTAACGCTGACTATCGCGAAGTCATCAACGACATCAAGTTTAACCGCATGGTTTACACAGGTCCAGTTGATACGTTCTTTGACTATATGTATGGTGAACTGCCATATCGAAGTTTAAGGTTTTCTTTTGAAACCTTAGACCAAGAACATTATCAAGAAGTTGGCACAGTTAATTATCCTAACGAGTACGATATTACTCGCATCACCGAGCAAAAATATCTCTCTGGACAAACGTCTCCCAAAACTACTTTAGTTAAAGAGTATCCTCAAGCATATGTTCCTGGTCTTAACGACCCATATTACCCTGTCCCGCGCGAAGAAAACCGTGCGCGCTATGAACTTTACCTCAAAGAAGCGAACAAACTCAATGGTTCAGTAATATTTGCCGGACGCTTGGCAGAGTACAAATATTACGACATGGACCAAGCAGCATTACGTGCGTTAGGTTTATTCGAGAAAGAAGTTCAAGAAAAAACCCCAGATACGATAATTGGTAGTATGCCAGTTATTATTGCTTAATATGATTGGCACCATCTCTAATTTGTCAATCTAATTTATTGTACATAAACCCTTGTAGAGACGTTACATGTAACGTCTCTACATACGTTAACCCAGGAGAAATAAATGCAAGTCGTTAGCAGATTACAACTACCCAAAACATCAGAAACTGCTGATTTATACGTAAAATTAGATGGTAATACACAAATTGACTTTGATGCAGGTAAAATTATTTTACATCAAGGTAGCACTATATCTTTCAACACTTACTTTAACTCAATTTACGAAAATTATTATACCAAATACACAACTCTTAACGAATTACAATATCGATTAAAACTTGAAGGCGCCTTTGAAATATTAGTTTACCGAGAACGCGAAAAAGCAAATACAAGAGAGTTGATATACAGCGAAAAAATTCAACACACAGATTTTTTAAACTATGTTGATTTAGCTCTCCCACTTTCGGCGCCGGATGCAGGTAGAATCTATTTAGAAATAAAGTGTTTGAGTGAAACAGGTTATTTTGCCGAAGGAGTATTAGTTACGCAGCAAGAAAAACAACGTGATATTACGCTTGCAATTATCACTTGTACATTCAAAAAAGAAATTTATGTCAAAAAGACAGTAGATTTAGTCACACAAGATAACTTACTACAAAACAAGAAATTTCAATTTTTTGTAGTTGATAATGGTAAAACGTTAAATCAGAGCGATTTTCCTTCTGATAGAGTAACACTACTGCCTAATCGTAATCTCGGAGGTAGCGGTGGTTTTGCAAAAGGATTGCTTGAAGCTTTACAATCAGGTCTTTACACACACTACTTGTTCATGGATGATGATATTGAACTTGATAGTGAAGTAATTTATAAACTTTTTCCCTTATATGAATATGCAAAACAAGATTTTGCTATTGCAGGGGGAATGTTAGACTTGTATAGAAAGTGTATTTTACATGAAGCTGGAGCTTTGTACAACAAATATACTGATGATGAAGGGAATCGAGAAAACCGAGATTTTAATATTACCTCTCTCAAAAAGAATACCGACTTAAGCGACCCTAATAATCTTAATCTATTTTTAGTAGAAGACCAAGCAGATTATGGCGCCTTCTGGTTTTTTGCGTTCTCACATGAAGTAGTGGAAAATATTGGACTACCATTACCTTTCTTCATCAAAATTGACGATGTAGAATTTGGTTTAAGAGTTAAGCAATATTTAAATAATGCAATTGTACCATTTCCATCGTTAGCAGTATGGCATGAACCTTTTTATGCCAAAAATCCCATATGGGATATCTATTACACCTTACGCAACGTACTTATCGCTAATACAATGCATGGGTATTTAGAATATTGGGCTACATTAAAAACAATATCCGGAGGAATGTTTTATAATTTGTTGCTTTTCAACTACAACAGCGCGCAAATGCATGTCAAAGCTTTTGAGGATTATTTGAAAGGCCCTGACTTTATCAAAAAAAATGACTCTGAAGCGCTACATAATCAAATATCAGCGTCTGTCAAAAATTTCAAAAGCCAACAAGTAATATCATCATCAGAAGACGTACCGAAAGATTATCAAATCACTAAAGTTGGAAAACTGCAAAAACTGATGACATTGATAACGCTCAACGGTCATTTACTACCACCATTCATGATTCGTAATGAAAGCGCGTTTATACACTACCCTGAAGAAATGACAAAACGCGATTCTATCTGCAAAGCATTCTCCAAGAGAAAAATTATAATAAAGTACAGCAAACTACCAGCTTTATATCACAACGAGCTAGATAATAAAGCTGCATTCAACATTTTGTCAACTTGGATAAAGTCCATAATTAAAAGCACTTTCGGATGGTCACGTATCACCAAACAGTGGAAGCAAGCATCAAAAGAATTAGCGTCAACAACATTTTGGCAAAACTACCTAAACTCATAAATTCTTGTGGAGCGGGCATCCCTGCCCGCCCCCTATTTAACCAACAACAGGCAACCCAGCCAAAGCCATCCCAATCTCTTCTGAACTGTATTCCAAATCAACCAAAAGCCCAGCTTGATAATCCGTATAAGCCTGCATATCAAAATGACCATGACCGCATAAATTAAACAAAATGGTTTTACTTACACCTTCTTCCTTACAACGCAACGCTTCATCAATGGCGCCTTTCACAGCATGGTTAGCTTCAGGTGCAGGCAAAATACCTTCCGCACGAGCAAAACTCAAACCAGCAGCAAAACAATCAAGCTGTCCATATGCTTTTGGCTCAACCAAACCCAACTCAACAATATGGCTTAACAAAGGCGCCATTCCGTGATAACGTAATCCACCCGCATGAATTCCTGTAGGTATGAAAGTGCTACCTAAAGTGTGCATTTTTACCATAGGTGTTAAATGTGCCGTATCACCAAAATCATAAGCATACTTACCTTTAGTTAAAGTCGGACAAGCAGCAGGTTCTACCGCGACAAAGTTAATATCTTGTTTTTCACCACGAAGCTTGGCGCCGATAAACGGAAAAGCAATACCAGCGAAATTACTACCACCACCAGTACAGCCAACAATAATATCAGGATAATCACCAGCCATTTCTAATTGAGCTAACGTCTCAATACCAATAACAGTTTGATGTAGTAGCACATGATTTAGAACACTACCCAAAGCATATTTAGTTTCGGCATCTTGTACCGCCATTTCCACCGCTTCGCTAATAGCAATGCCCAAACTACCAGTACTATTAGGATATTCCTGAAGTATTTTGCGTCCCGACTCAGTTTCATTACTCGGACTAGCAATAACTCTGGCGCCGTAAGATTCCATAAATGCTCGACGGTAAGGCTTTTGATGATAGCTAACCTTAACCATGTAAACTTCAACATCTAAACCAAAAAAGGCGCCGGCAACAGCAAGCGAAGAACCCCACTGTCCGGCTCCAGTTTCAGTTGTTAAACGTTTTGTACCCGCAATTTTGTTGTAATAAGCTTGAGGAATAGCCGTATTTGGTTTATGACTACCAGCAGGACTAGTACCTTCATATTTATAATAAATTTTAGCTGGAGTATCTAACGCTTTTTCTAAACGTCGGGCACGGTAAAGAGGAGTTGGGCGCCATTGACGGTAAATAGATTGTACTTGCTCTGGAATTTCAATAAAACGCTCAGTACTAACTTCCTGCTCAATTAACTGCATTGGAAACAGTGGTTCCAAATCACCAGGTGTAATTAATTTTCCCGTACCAGGATGCAACACAGGTGGCATTGGCTCAGGTAAATCAGCCTGAATATTATACCACGAATCAGGCATTTGATTTTCTGAAAGTAAGTATTTAATAGTATCCATAATTTATCAAGTAAATATTAATACTCATAGCTTGGGTAGAGGCTTTGCAGAACCCAACACCAATATCTACATATATATTACAGCTTGCGAAGATTATATATTTGTCATATTTTTCGTAGGTAAGAAGATTGGCAACGGAGTCTGGAATGGATGTAACGGATAAGTAATTTTAAAGAACTGGAATTTGTTTGTAACAAATAAATCATCCGTTACATCTGTTGAATCCGTTGCTAATCAACCCATTAAAACTAATGACATGAACTATTACAACTTAATATCATTAATTTTGTCGGACATCTGTGCTACAAGACTTCACTCAAATCATTATCAGCATAGCCAGTTAATTCAACATAGCCCTTTGCTTCAACCCTTTCCCCTTTCATCTCACCATTAAAACCAACCGCACCTTCCCAATAAACAGTGGAAATATCTAATTCTTGATTAGCCATTAACGGTTTTCCTTCCAAAGATAAATCTAATTTTGGAATATTAATCTGCCATTTTGAAGGATACTTAGCGCCATTATTCGGACTTTTCCAAGTATCTAAAACTTCTATTTGCCAATCTGTTGGCGCCAATTTTTGAACACTTCCATCAGCAGCAATAAAATTCCCACTAGAAAGTGGTTCAATTGTTCCATCTTCACGACGTAGCAAATACAGCATTAAAGCCGTATCGTTATTTAACTGTAGAGAAAACCAATCCCAACCAATATCACCTTTACTCAAGAAACTAGTAGAAAACTCGTGGTCTTTCCAACTTTTACCCGTAACTTGATAACTTTTATCTCCTATTGTTACAGTTCCAGCAGTTTTCTGCTGCACTATCGAATAATAATAAGATGCATTTCCAGGTTCTACACCTTTACGACTGTAACCTTTATCCCCTTGCAATACAGGTGGAATTGTTTGTTCTAGTACTAAATTTAAACTAACTTTATCAGTTTGTGCTTTTAGTTGAACTTTACCAGGCGCCATTTCTGACACAGACCAATTATTTAACCACACTCCATAAGGTTCAGACTGTGCTGAGGCAATATTAGCTGCTCCACGACTAAATTGTTCTTTTGGATAAAATTTATTAGCCGCAATATCACTGATAGTAAAGTGAGCAAAATATACTTGATTACTACGCCATTGCGAATTAGAGGTAAGTGTAACTTGTGGAGTTAACGCGCGTCGAAAGAAAGTTAACTCATATCCAAAAGGGCGCCCTGTATCGGTTTCCAAATTACCAGTATAGTACCACCACTCGGTTTGATAATCATTATGGGGTCCCAAGTCACGAGGAAATTCTAACTGTCGAGGCGCCAGTGCTTGTTTAAATTCACCAATAACAGGTTGATTATCAGCTAACCATTGAACTGTAGTACCTGTAGCAGTAACTCGTTGCCCAGGATAAAGGAAAGCAATGGCGCCAACGATAACGGCAATTGCTGTAATTATAGAAAATAGCTTTTTCATTTTGAGGCACGCGAGTTAAATATACTTATATAATACGTAAACACCAGCTATGGGGAATACAATAGAACTTTAGTACTTGAAGTCAATAAATTGTTATGGTGAGACTGCAACTTAAACAAATTAAAATCCTACATTACCAACTAAGAAAAATTACAATAATTATCAATTTCAGTATTTTCATTTATAATTAAATCTATAAACATAACAACCTTGAAAAGAAAATGGCTTTTAGCGATTACAGAATCATTGCCGAAGTACTTCAAGAATATCAGGTGACTTACATCGAAGATAATTTTATAGTTGAAACAGCATTTAATATATCAGACTACTTTCGTGAAGACTTAGAATTAATGCTGCGCGATGCAGTTGTCGATTGTTCAGAGTATGCAATTTGTGAAAATCTGATTTACCCTGTTATAAAAGAAGTTTGGAAAGCCTACCGTAGTAAGTTTATTTTGTGGAGTCACCGTTCTTTAAATTGTGACAAAAAATTATCAGGATACCCTGAATATATTTTAGCAACAAAGTCTCCTCTAGGAAAAATCGTATTCGATAAACCCTATTTTATTTTAGTCGAAGCCAAACAAGATGACTTTGAAGGCGCCTGGGCACAGTGCCTAGCAGAAATGATTGCCGCTCAAAGACTAAATAATAAATTGAAAGTAACTATCTACGGTATTACTTCTAACGGAGGATTTTGGCAGTTTGGCAAATTAGAAGAAAGTATTTTTACTAGAAACATAAAATACTATACCATTCAACAATTAGACGAACTATTCGCGGCAGTTAATTACACTTTCCAGCAATGTGAAATTCAACTAGAAAATTTAGTAGCTGCATAAACAGACTTGATATGAGAACACAAAACCAAGATTTTACAATGAAATGGCACGCACGGTTTTACTGAAAAAATATGACAAACATCGAAATTAACACTTCAATTGTTCAAATACCTAACAATGGCTTACAAATAGATGCTTATGTAGCTCAACCAGTATTGTCAGGAACGTTTGGCGCCGTTATGGTTTTTCATGAAATTTTTGGAGTTAATAGTAATATCAGAGATATTACCGAATTAATTGCGAAACAAGGATACGTAGTAGTGGCGCCTGCAATGTATCAACGTATTGCTCCCGGTTTTACCGCTGACTTTAGTCAAAAAGATATAGGATTTAGCCCAGAAGCCTTTCGGCTTGGCTTACAATACTACCAACAGGTAAAATATGAAGAAATATTAAGTGATATTCAAGCTACTATTGCCTACCTAAAAACTTTACCTAATGTAAAAGCTTCGGGTATTGGCGCCATTGGTTTTTGTTTTGGGGGTCACGTTGCTTATATGGCGGCAACTTTACCCGATATCAAAGCGACAGCTTCGTTTTATGGTGGTGGAATTACCACTTCGAGTTATGGCGAAGAAATTCCAACCATTAATCGCACAAGAGAAATAAAAGGCGCCATTTATACATTTTTTGGCACAAGAGATGTATATGTATCACAGTCAGAAAACGAACAAATCGAGGCAGAATTAAAAAAACATCAAATAAATCATCGTGTAATTAGATATGATGCAGAACATGGATTTTTCGCAGGATTATTCGTAGACAAGTACCCATTCTTAAAGCAGCACCCCAGTTACAACCCTGATGCTGCTGCTGATGCTTGGAAACATGTTTTAGAACTTTTTCAAAACAACTTGTAATTAAATTATAAAATTCCTGATTTATTGAAGTCGGGAATCTTTTTTACAATTAATCTCGATAATAAGGCTCATTTTCTAATAAATATTTAACATCAGAGTCTAGTAAATCTGATTGGTGTGGTACAGAAATACGATACATCTTTACCTGATAAGAGTGCTTACCAATTTTATGTCGTTTACTATAACCAAAAATGCCATCTCTTAAAAAAACTGTACCACCTTTCATTTTTATAACTGCTTTGTTGTTAAAAACTCTTAAATCCTCATCTCCTGACCAACTAACTGTCAGTTGGTTATCTTGATATCTTCCTTGGATATGAGGGTCCCAAGCTGTGTCTCGTTTTGGGTCAAACATCACTGGATGGTGAAGTCTTTTATTGCTAGGATAATTTTTTGTATCAGCTTCTCTAGCTCTTTGTTTAACTCTTTTTATTCCGAAGCAGGCACTTGCAAAAACGACCATGACTATGCCGGCAATTCCTGCAAATGACTCGGCGTCAATACCATTATCTCTACTAAAAGCTGATGGGTTCCGGATGAAGGGGTTATTATCCGGAATTGATGTAAAATTGTTTTTGGGACCTCTTGCCATTGTTGTAGACTTGAAATTTTATATCTTTAGTTTAGTTTATGGCTTTCTTTTTTACCACGGAGACACTCTTAGCGCAGAGAGTTATTGACGAGAAGAAAATGATATAGCAAGGTATGTATGAAATGAAATGGTTATCTGTAGTTGGGATAGGTGAGGATGGGCTTTCGGGGTTAGGTAATATTGCACGGTCTCTAGTTGACCAAGCATCTATATTGGTTGGTGGACGGCGCCATTTAGCGATGCTCAGTAATAATGATGGTCGGGAAAAAGTTGTTTGGAGTTCACCGATACAGCAAACTGTGGAAGAAATTATTAGAAGGCGCCCGAAGTCTGTTTGTGTTCTTGCTAGTGGTGACCCAATGTGTTTCGGGATTGGAGTTACGCTCACACGTTTTATTGATATATCAGAAATGACTATTATTCCCGCACCTTCTGCATTTAGTCTTGCTTGTGCGCGTTTAGGATGGTCTTTGACTGACGTGGAAACTTTTAGTTTGTGTGGGCGCCCAGTTGAATTAGCTAATTCATATTTTTACCTTGGCGCCAAATTACTTATTTTAAGCGCGGATAAACATACACCTGGAATTATTGCTGATAACTTGACAAAATCAGGATTTTGTGAAAGCAAAATTACGATTTTAGAACGAATGGGTAGTGTTGATGAGCGCATTGTTACAGGTATTGCTTCGCAAAATGGCGCCAATTTTAGAGATTTAGCGGATTTAAATACTATTGCAGTTGAGTGTATAGCTGATGTTGGAGTTACTGGCTTATCAAGATTAGCAGGTTTACCCGATAATGCTTATCACCATGATGGACAGTTAACCAAGCGCGAAGTTAGGGCAGTAACTCTAGCTGCACTGGCGCCAAAACCAGGAGAATTGTTATGGGATGTAGGTGCAGGTTGTGGTTCGATATCTATAGAGTGGATGCGAAGTCATTCTTCGTGCCGTGCAATTGCAATTGAACAAAGTACATCAAGATTAAAATATATATCTGATAACGCAGCAAGTCTGGGTACTCCATATATAGACATAATTCAAGGAAAAGCACCTAATGCTCTACAAAATTTATCTACACCCAATGTCATATTTATAGGTGGTGGTGTAACATCCGAGGGGGTATTAGAAACTTGTTGGCAAGCATTACCTAAAAATGGGCGCCTAGTAGCGAATGTCGTCACTATAGAAGGAGAGCAAAAACTATTTGAATGGTATCAAAAAGTTGGAGGAGAATTATCTCGCATTGCAATTCAAAGAGCAGAACCTATAGGTAAATTTATGGGGTGGAAAGCAATGGCGCCTGTTACACAATGGTCTGTAATAAAATCATAATTTTTCATAATCTCTGAAACTATTTATACTCTTCATTTTCTATGCATTTACGTAAATTTTGAAGAATTATTAATCTATATGTAGCATCTTGATAATTTTGCTTAGATGAAGAATTACCTAAAGAACCAACTAATTCGTCACTCTCTTGAACAATAGCGTTACGGAAGAAGTCGCTGAATTTCCTCCGGTTCATACCTTCAAGTTGAATTGCAGAAACTTTTGCAGTTTCTCCATCTACCGTAATTTCTTGAGTTTGAGGTTGACCAATTTTAGAAAATTGGGATTGAGCTAACCAATGATAAAAATCATCAGAAATTTCAATAGCTTCAGCTTCTTCTTTATTATGTAAATAAAATGTGATATCTAACATTAACTATCCTCCTGAACTATCAATTGTGTAAACTTAACTTCAAAACTTTCTTCAAAAAATTTAATAAACACCTAGTTTAGACACTAACCACGCCATCGCACCCTCAACGCAAGCAGTCCTTTTTACTTCTGGCATTGCTGAACGCTGTACCATTAGGACTTTTATGCCTAGTTCCCGTGCTGCGATAATTTTTGCATAAGTGGCGCCACCACCGCTATTTTTACTGACAATAGTATCTATATCGTACTCAAGCAAAAGTTTCTTTTCGTCTTCGAGTGAAAAAGGTCCACGTGCAAGTAATAATTTGCCCTGCGGTAAAGGTGTGTCGGGTGAGGGAGGGTCTATCGCGCGCATCAAAAACCAGATATTATTGAGATTGGCGAAAGGCGCCAGTTGTTGTCTACCAATGGTGAGAAATACTCGTTTTGCTAAACTAGGGAGAATATTTGCTGCTGTTTCGACACTTTCTACTTCTATCCAGTTATCATTTTTGTCTTTTTCCCATGCGGGACGAACAAGCATTAAGCTAGGTATTTTAACTTCCTTGACAGCTGCTGCTGCATTCCATGATATTTGGGAAGCAAATGGGTGAGTTGCGTCGATAAGTAAATCTATTTGTTCTGTTTGTAAATATTTTACTAAGCCATCAATACCACCGAAACCACCTATCCTAACAATTCCTGATACTTCACCCGGTTGGCTAGTGCGACCTGCAAGTGACACTCTTACCTCCAAACCAGGTATGTTAGAAGCCATTGCCGCAAGTTCGGAAGCATCACCAGTCCCACCCAATATTAACAATCGTTTCAACATCATACACGTATGTAAATAGACCCAACTAGCAACGGATAGAGCGGATGTAACGGATAATTAATTGGTCATGAAAAACCATCCGTTACATCCGTTGCATCCGTTGCCAGAATTACCCCCTTACGGTCAAATAAAATAACTTTCACTCTTAAACAAACATCAGCATATTTTTTCACATAACTCTCCGCTTTCTGGCTAATTTTCTGTGCCAAATACCCAAATACATTATCTGCCAACCCCAAGTTAATTAAAACTTTATGTGCTGCGTCTGCTGTCTTCGCTTCTAATACTGCTTTTACTGCTTGCATATCTCCCCCTATTTCTACTACAGCAGCAGCTATAATTTCTAACTTCGCATCAGCTAAATGACTCGATGTATTAAAAATACCGCCGGCTAATTTAATTAACTTTCCTTGATATCCTAATAATAATACTGAACTCGCTTTATACAATCCTGCTTCCACAAGCAAGGCGCCTATCCAGTTTCCAGTTTGTACAATAACATCTTCTGGTATAGATAAACGTTGTGCGACAGAGAAACCATTGCTACCTATACAAAATACTAAATTCGGATTATTTTTAACTTTGTCTTGTAAATTAGTACGGAATTCTTCTAAGTGTTCTTCAACACTTAGTGGTTTTGAAATACCGCTGGTACCTAGTAAAGCTAAACCTTCTAATATACCGAAAGCTTCATTTGATGTACGTTGTGCAAGCAGGCGCCCTTCTGGAAAAATAATTCGTACTGTCGCAGTTTTATCTTCGGGTATTATAGATAATAAATTTGTCTCAAATAATCGACGAGCAAAGCTGTAAATAGCTGCTTCACCCATTTGATTTTTGCCTAACCCTTCACCCGCTTCAAGTACCAATACTTGCTCTTGTCGTGGTGATAACTTTACTAATGCCCAAATTGGAGTATTCTTTGTTAAATCTAAATTGTCTCCTGGGTCGCTTTTTGTAATAGCCAAAGCTGTATGCGTTTCTAAACCAGCAACTTGCTGTATCTCTATTATTGCTGTATTGTCAAGCAAATCAAGAGTAACAGTAGATATAGATTCTGTTGTATTTTGTAAGCGAAGCAAAGCAGCCTTTGCCGCAGCAACCGCGAAAACTGGTAGAGTGTAACCTGTACGTGCCATTAGATAATTTTAAATTTCTCTTGTGGGATGGGCATCCCTGCCCGTCCCAAAAGTTTAATACAAAAGGCGGGCAAGGATGCCCGCTCCACAAGATATATCTCCACAAGAGATATAGATAATTATGCCTTTTGAACTGGCACATCTAAAATTTTTGGCGCCTCCCACGGTGCATTTGAACCAGGTAGCGCACGGTTGTCGTCACCGAAGTTGATTTTCACGACTTTAGATTTGGTATCTTGGTCTTTGGGTAATATCAAAGTTAAGATACCATTTTTGAATTCAGCATTTACCTGTTCGTTTTTCACAGGTATTGGTAAGTTAATAACTCGTTCAAATTTACCATACTGAAATTCCGTATGATAAAAGCCCTGTTCATTTGAGTTATTATGGTAATGTATTTCACCCTTGATTAATACTGCTTGTCGTGCGACATGAACCTCTAAGTCTTTACCGTCAATACCAGCTATTTCAGCGCGTAAAATCAAGCTGTCGTTTGTGTCTCTTAATTCGATATTTGGTTTTTGTATTGCTGGTAAGTTATAGCTACTACCTCCAAATATCTCATCAAACATTCTATCCATTTGACGGTGTAAGACTTGAATTTCTTGAAAGGGGCGCCAGCGTATTAGTACCATACTTATAATTCACATAAATGCCTTTTCTTTGAATATAGCGAGAATTTTCAAAATTATGCCTGTACGTTATACTCATACAAAAACTGATATCGAGCTATCATACCTCGAATGGAATCAAGGAAACGAGCCACTGCTGTTGTTGCACGGTATGGCAGATAATGCCTTAGTTTGGCTGAGTACTGGTGAGTATTTAGCACGTGATTATCATATTGTGGCGCCAGATATGCGTGGTCATGGTGAAAGCGGCAAACCTGAAAAAGACTATTATAGTTTTGAGCTAGCAATAAATGACCTCGAAGCACTAATGGATAAACTCGGTTGGTCATCTGCTCATGTAGTAGCACATTCGTGGTCGGGAAAGCTTGCGGCAATTTGGGCACGCAAAAGTAGGGGGCGCCTGCGGAGTATGATATTGGTAGACCCAATTTTTATTTGGAAAATACCTAGCGTTTTTAAGTTAACTTTTCCATTTTTATACAAAGTATTACCTTTCCTCCAAGGAATGGGGCCTTTCTCTAGTTATGAAGCTGCTATAGAAAAAGCCAGACAAATGAACCAATATAAAGATTGGACACCTTTACAGCAAGAAGTTTTTCAAGCCAGTATTGAGCAAAAATTAGATGGAACTTGGGGTAGCAAATTTACTATAGCCGCACGCGATGGAATTTTTGAGGAAGTTATGCGCGCTCCTGGTTTTACAACACCCATTGATACACCGTCTTTGTTTATCCAGCCAGAAAAAGGTGTAAATCGTCAAGAATGGCAACTCAAACCCTATAAAACTTACCTAAAAAATTTACATGTGACTAGAGTACCCGGTAATCATTGGGCATTTTTGACTAAACCGGAAGAGTTTAATCGAACGGTTGAAAAGTTTTTGGGAGAGCAAAAAGACTTATTGACCTAGAAAACCTGTCAGTAAAAGTGGCGCCAGAATTAGTACGGCTAAGATAACCACCACAGTTACAGGGTCGATGTTGATAATGTTCTTGTCAGGTTCTGGCATACTGCACCTTGTGTTAACTTCATAGCTAATTTTACATAAAAATATCATTTTGTTTCTAGATGGCTCGCAAATAAACCCGAAATTTTACGGTTGGTGTCAGGCGCCTGTCTGGTGGAATATATAAATATAGGTATACTTACTGGATATTTCAGGGCTGTTTAAAATAGCTTTACTTTCGATTGAATATCTTTTGGTATAAACTATATAACACTTTATAGTGTAAATTTGTCTTGTAAATAAATACAAATAAGTTTTAAATTTTAAGTTGAAATTTTGAGAAGTTTGATATTGAATCTCAAACTCAACCTGAGCGAATCTAAAATTTATTTGGCTTTGGGTGCCAACATAAAATAATTACTATGAAAAAAACCTTTGTCCTTGATACCAACGTTTTGCTACATGACCCGACCGCGATATTACGGTTTCAGGACAATGATGTGGTGTTGCCTATTACAGTGATAGAGGAACTCGACCGCTTTAAGAAGCAAGCGGAAATGACGGGACGTAACGCACGTCAAGTATCACGTTCTTTAGATGCTTTACGTGAACAAGGTCATTTAATTGATGGAGTCACAATTAATAACAGCGGTACCGTCAAAGTAGCTCTTTGTAGCAGAGAAATACTAAACTCGCTTCCGGTTGAACTCGCACACGGCAATGGAGATAACGCAATTCTTGCAGTTGCCTTAGAAATAAAACGGACAGGAGCATCGCACGTAGTCCTGGTAAGTAAAGATACAAACCTACGTATTAAAGCTGATGCAGTTGGATTAGAAGCAGAAGACTACGAAACCGATAAAGTTGATATCGATGAACTATATACAGGTACAGCAGAAGCACTTGTTGAGACATCAGAGGTTGACGAACTATATAAATTGGGATGTGTGATGCTTGATACCAAGTTTTTCCCAAACCAAGCTGTAACTCTTGTCGATAAATCAAACCCTTCACACACAGGTTTGGGAGTAGTTAGCCACGGTAGAATTATTCCTCTAGCTAAAATTTCTAACGGTAGCGTTTCGCGCATTCAACCCCGTAACCGTGAACAAAAATTTGCTCTTGATTTATTATTGAACGATTCTATACCTTTGGTAACGCTAGTTGGCAAAGCCGGTACCGGAAAAACACTGCTTGCTATTGCCGCAGGACTACAAAAAGTTGCTGACGAACGTATCTACACTCGGTTACTTATATCTCGTCCCGTTGTCCCAATGGGAAGGGACATTGGTTTTTTACCAGGAGACATCGAAGATAAACTCACTCCCTGGATGCAACCCTTGTATGACAACTTTGATTTAATCTTTGGTACACAAGACCCTTCTGGAAAACCCGCACACTGGCGCCGGGGACACGAAGAACTCATTGAGCGTGGTATGCTGCAAATCGAACCATTAACTTATATTCGTGGTAGAACCATACCCAAACAGTTCTTGGTTGTTGATGAAGCGCAAAATTTAACACCCCACGAGGTAAAAACTATCCTCACACGCGCAGGGGAAGGTACAAAAATAATATTAACAGGAGACCCAGACCAAATAGATAATCCATATGTTGACGCAGCAAGCAACGGTCTAACCTACATAGTAGAACGTTTCAAAGAAGAACCCCTAGCAGGTCACATCACCCTAGGCAAAGGAGAACGTTCTAACTTGGCAGAACGAGCAGCATTATTGCTTTAAGAGTGCTGAGTGCTGAGTGCTGAGTGCGAAACTCATGACAATAAGCTTGCAAATGTAAGATGCTCCCATTTTTCAATAATCTAAAATCTAAAATGAGTATAGAAGTTTACGGTATTCCTAACTGTGGCACCTGCAAAAAAGCTTTGCAATGGCTACAAACTAATGAGATAGAGTACGAATTTATTAATACTAAAGAAAGCCCTCCTGCACGGCAATTAATCGAAGCTTGGGTAAAGAGTTTAGGTTCGCTACCAATGCGGAATACTTCCGGTCAATCTTACCGTGCATTAGGTGAAGAAAGAAAAACTTGGAGCGATGAACAGTGGGTTGAAGCTTTTGCTCAAGACACCATGCTACTAAAGCGTCCTTTATTTGTAAAAGAGGAAACAGCAGTTATGGTTGGGTTTAAAGGTACAAATGAAGAAATACGCGAAAAATTGGGGATTTAGATACTGAGTATACTAAATACATGTATACTACATCCGAGATGTGACAGAATCACTATAGTGTTGTAATTCATCCAGATTCGATGTCTTCAAGTAATCAAACCCTCGATTTTGCAATCCAACGCTTGCGGGAAGTACGTCGCTTACTGCTGCGTCTGCACAAAGCGCTTTTAGATTCGGAACGGACCTTATATGAGCAAATATACGGACATATCCAGTCGAGTAATGAGTTCCTTGGGCTAGTTATAAACCATGAGTGGTTTAACTGGCTACATGGAATTTCGCAGCTAATCGTCCGAATGGATGAAGTGTTGTTTTCAAAACAGCCTGTAGCAATTGAACAGCCTAATGAGTTATTGGAGCAAGCTCGAACGTTACTCCAACCTAATAATGAAGGTACACCTTTAGAGCAGCGATACTTTCACGCAATTCAACGTGACCCTAATATTGCTTTGATGCACGCTGAATTGGCACAGATGCTTAGTGTTGAGCGTTAATATTTGTTGGAAGTACGTGGGTGGTTATTTTTGGGTGGGGTTGGCATAAAATCCTAGGTGGTTGGCAACTGGACGAGCTACCATTGGCAGTTTTGTATGAATTGGTGCGTTAAGAAGTTTGGCGCCATTGGGGGTAGATATTGCCAAGGTTGTTGAACCTCCTCCGTCAAGGTTTAGTGCTGTATAGGCGCCAAATTCTGTTATAAATTTAGTCAATTCGGTTTTAGTTAGTCCTTCACTATATAAAGGTTGCTTACCATCTACTAAAACTAGCCATAACTTTTTACCTTCTTTGTCAACTGCTGCGGCAACACGCGGGTAAGGTTTATCTTTATTGTCAATTTTACTCTGGGTTTTGCCGCGTTGTATCAAAATTTCGGCACCTGCTATTCCATGAACTGTACCCGCAGGACATTCTTCACCACCTGGAATTTGAACTTGGTTATTTGCTGTAAAACACAATACATTCCACTTTGGTTCTACTGACGAATAGGTCTTACTATTTGATATAAGTTGTCCCAATACATTTGCCGTATCATTTGTCTGTGGATAATAATCCCAAGGTGTAGCTTCGCGAAAAGGATAAAAGTAACTGCCGTTAATAGCTAGCTGTAGTTTCAACTCATTAACGAATTCAGGTATAGTTTTGGCTATAGTTTCTGTATCTGTTTTTAAAACACTTGCACCTGGAGTTACAAATGGCTTGACTCCAGGCGCCGTTAAGTCAATGCTGATGATATGTATCAAGACCGGACGTGGTGTAACACGCGCTATACGCTGATAAATAATACCTTGAAATAATTCACGCTGCTCTGCTGTGCGAGGTGGGCGTATAAAATGTAACCACCCATATAGTATTAATGGAAAACCCAGTATAATCGTTCCTATTATCAAGGCAATATTTTGCTTACGAATTTTGACTTGATGCTGCATCGCTGGTTTTAGTTCCGAAAATCAAATATGGATTCTTCCCACCTTAACTTTTCAAATCAAAATTTGCAAAATCGCTCGTTTAAAGGACTTAATTTGAATGGCGCCAACTTTAGCGGTGCGGATATTCGCGGATGTGATTTTAGTAATGCACAGTTAAAAGATGTTAATTTGACAGGAGCCAAGATTGGTCAATCGCCAA
Source organism: Dulcicalothrix desertica PCC 7102 (assembly GCF_003991905.1). Taxonomy (GTDB): domain Bacteria; phylum Cyanobacteriota; class Cyanobacteriia; order Cyanobacteriales; family Nostocaceae; genus Dulcicalothrix; species Dulcicalothrix desertica. The sequence goes on from NZ_RSCL01000010.1 coordinate 303,694, forward strand.
GGGTTTTTGTTTTTGTGCTAACGATTGCGTGTGTAGTAGCTATTATTACGTTTAAAGCAGTCAGTGAAATGTCGTTTGGTGTACTTGGACGCACTCCTGAAGAGTCAGCCTGGTCTTACAGTGTAGCTTTGTTTGTTAGTTTGGGTATAGCTGGGTTGTGCGCTAGTTTAAAGCGTATTATTAAAGAAAATTCTATTTTTTACCGTTTGACTACAATTATATCCGGCGCCGCTTCTGGAGCTTTACTTGGGTTTTATTATGGTGGTAGTAGTCAAGGTAATAATCCTCAAATTGCGGTGATATCGGCAGTTTTCGCATCTTTGGTTATGGCATTTGTATGCTTTAAATTTAAAACTGGGTTTGTACGGGTTGTGGTTGCGGTTACTGGTTGTATTACAAATTATGGGTTTGCTTTTTTACTTAGTAGTTTGGCGTTTGCCTTTCTAAGTATTCCAAATATTTTATTAGGAAGTATTTTTATATGTCTGACTTTATTTGCTACTGCATCAACTATGTTTTGTTTGCTACAGGCAGTTAAAGAAATTACTAGTGTTGGTGTTACATCATTTAAAGGCGCCGATTTATCTAATGCTAAATTTGATGAGTCGGTTTGCAACGGATATAACGGATGTAACGGATGAGTTATTTGTCACGTTGCAATGTTTTTAGATTTTATGTAGTATGGTTGTAACTCGTGGAAGAGGAAAGACCCCTCTGAGAGGTTTACTCGAAAAGGAAATGTTAATTAAGATGGTTAGCATTGGCGATTAGTAGGGTAAAACGTATGTGCAACGAGACTGCAACAAGGTGTCATGTTCATGGTGTGCTGACTTGAAGTTAACAGTGCGCGGGATGTGGAAGCTGGATGGTACCGCCGTTAATACGGTTCCAGCGAGTAAAACTTAACCCATATAAGGGTTTTTTGTCATGGTACTTTGCTCAAAAAGATTTATTGCTTCGTTGGAAGCGTCGTTAACTGAAGTAGTTGTGATTTGTGGATGGATACTGCATCTGCGAGAACTTGCTCGTACTACATTTATTGTCGTCAAGGATTGTAGTGGTCAAGTGCAATGTGTTGTAGCTTCTGAGTTGGTGCGAGACTTGAAGCTCAAGCTCGATGAACCTTTGGAAATAAGAGGTAAAATCAAGCCCGATAAACGAGCTAAACTTGGTTTTGAGTTAGAAGTTATTGAGATTAATGTTCTTAATCAAGTATCTATACTGCCTTTTAATTCCAGTTCAGATATTTCTGATATTGGTATCGAAACTATCTTGGCTTACCGTCCGTTGTCGCTGCGTCATAGTGAGATAGGTGATATTTTTCGGATACAAGCAGCTATTTTGCAATACTTTCGGCAATTTTTAGGCGCCAGATATTTTACTGAAATAGTCACATCCAAGATAGTATCTAGCGGAACTGAGGGTGGAACTAATTTGTTTGAAATCAAATATTTTGAACGTCTAGCATACCTTGCTCAAAGTCCGCAGTTTTACAAAGAGTATGGTGTTTCAGGTTTAGAGCGAGTGTTTGAGACTGGTTACGTTTATCGTGCAGAACCTCACGCAAGTAGTAGACATTTGACGGAATATTACTCTTTAGATTTGGAAATGGGGTTTATTAACAGTGCTGAAGAAGTAATTGAGTTAGAACGAGAGCTACTAACGTTTATTTTTGAGCAGTTGAACCAAAACTTCGCAGACCAACTTAAACATTACAGAACAAAATTACTTCCCTCAATGTTGAATGTACCCACTTGGGAATTTACAGAATGTTTGAAACTACTTAATCATCACTTTGGTCGTAACGACCTTATTGACGACCTAGACCCAGAAGCTGAACGTCAACTTTGTCAGCTAGCGGAAGCCGAAACAGGAGTCGCAGCGCTGTTTGTAATTGGTTTTCCTTTATCTGCAAGACCTTTTTACACATACCCGCGTGGTCATGAAGGCGCCTCACAAAGTTTTGACTTATTATTTGAAGGCATTGAAATTACAACAGGTGGGAAAAGATTACACAAACGCGAAGATTTAAAACAATCCTTAACAAATCGTAATCTCAATCCCGCCTCATTTGAAAATCATTTACAAATGTTTGAACTAGGAATGCCACCACATGGAGGACTAGCAATTGGTTTAGAACGTTTAACTTCCCGAATCTTAAATCTACCCAACGTTCGACAAGCATCGCTTTACCCACGCGACAGGTATCGAATCACACCATAAAAGTGCTGAGTTATGAGTGCTGAGTGCTGAGTTTGGAATAATACTCAGCACTCAGCACTTTCAACTAATTATTGAATATCCTTCAAAGTTGTATCGTAACCGCTAAACATTTCTAAATAATCTAAAATTGAAGTACCAAATTCATCGCGCGAAACTTTACCCTGTACAAGTAAATTTACCATGTTATCTGGCCCGCGTAAGTGTGTAGCAGCAAGAAGACCCGAAAGTGTAATGGTGATAGTTTTTAATTTATTACCATCTTTAAACTTGATGGGTTTATTAAGATACTGATTGATTGATTTGCCTCGCTGTTTGAGTAGAGAGTTTACATCTTGCCAGTACACAGCAAAAGCTTCTTTGATTGCTGTTTCTTGTACATTTGGGGAATTTAAAAATTTGTTTTTACTATCAATACCACGTTTGTTAGTCCACGTTCCACGCCAATAATTCTTATCGGCGCCATTCCCATAGTAAACTTGTGCCTTGTAATAACCCAAACGTCTTAATAAAACTTCTGCAAACTGATACTTACCAAGGAAATATAATTGAGGATTAATAAATCTATACGCAGTGGCGCCTGTTCTGCCTGTCTCACGTTCTCCAAGCGCATTTAACATGTCTTGAAAGCTACCTTTTCTTTTTGAAGCTTGATTTTGTTTTGTATTAACTATTTCAGCCTGTGTACATAGATAAGGGTATTTTACATTGACAGTGTTATTTATATCAGTAATTTGAACAGTTAATAACTGCGAGATTAAAAGTAATGTAGAATACATGTGGTTGCTTAGGTAAATTCAATCTCATTTTAAACCTAAGCTATGTTGATATAGATGTATCATGGAATACATGTATAGACGTTACATGTAACGTCTATACAGGATTTTGAACGTAACAGGTTTTGGACGTTAGTGTTCAAGGAGTAATTCTCCAAATTTTAATAGTGCCATCTTCACTACCACTGACAAGTGTTTTGCCATCTGTAGTAAAAGCAATAGACCAAACGCGGCTATTATGACCTTGCAGGGTGCGAATTTCTTCACCACTGAAAGGATTCCATAATTTAATCATTGTGTCACTACTGGCACTAGCTAACATTGTAGAGTCGAAACTAAAGGCAACAGACCAAATTGTATCGGTGTGACCTTGAAGCATTCGGTACTCCTGACCGTTGGATACATTCCAGAGTTTGATGGTTCTGTCGCTACTTCCACTAGCAATTTGATTACCATCTGGACTAAAGGCAATTTGCGTCACGGTATCTTTATGACCTTTTAAGGTACGAAACTCTTCTCCAGTGGAAACGTTCCATAACTTAATAGTTTTATCATTACTTCCTGCTGCAACTACTTTACCGTCAAGACTAAATGCAACTGATGTAACTCTACTTATGTGACCTTTAAGGGTACGAATTTCTTCTCCTGTGGCAATATTCCAAAGTTTTATTGTTTTATCAGAGCTACTTGTAGCAAGTGTTTTTTTGTCTGGACTAAAAGCTAAATCGGTAATAGCATCATTATGACCTACAAACGTGCGGATTTCTTGCCCTGTTTCAACGTTCCACAGTTTTGCTGTTTTATCAGTGCTACCACTGGCTAAAGTTTTACTATCGGCACTAAAGACAACTTTCATTACACTTTGATTGTGACCTCTCAGCATACGAATTTCTTCACCATCCAGACTCCACAGTTTGATAGTTTTGTCAGTGCTACCACTAGCTAAAGTTTTTCTATTTGCGCTAATTGCAACAGACATCACGTAACCTGAATGTGCTGAAATTGTTTGTTGCAAGAAAGCACTGCTGGGCAAACTACTAATCAAAAATGTTGGCGCCGTTGGAAATATTTTGTACCGCATATAGCCGTATATTTGCGTACCAGTTAAACTGACCACTAATACGGCGCTACTTATTAATAAAGATTTTGCTATTTTGGTATTTGCGAGGAACGCTGAACGTATAGATGCAAATTTAGCTAGGAATTGTGCTAGGGGTGAGGGTTTAAATAACCGTTGTGATGAGAACCGACGCTGATTGTTTGTTGATAAGGAAGGCAAAGGAATTTGTCCATTGGAGGTTGATGAAGTGGCGCCTATATCTAAATCCCTTTGTACTTCTTCAGCCGATTGATAGCGCTGGTTGATATCTTTTTTAAGCAGTTTATCAAGAATCTCTCCCAATTCATTAGATACTTCATGTCGAAGATGATGGCGCCATGAATTTACCCAACTGTATCCGTATTCTGTCCATAGTTGGAATGGTGAAACACCAGTCATTAAATGAAAACACGTGGCGCCTAGACTAAATAAATCACTAGCCGGATACGCTTCACCACCGTTAATTTGTTCAATTGGACTGTATCCAAACGAACCAATGGTTGTGCCTGGTTTAGTTTGGACTGTCGCAGTTAACTGCTTTGAGGCGCCGAAGTCAATCAAAACGATATCACCACCACGTTTGTGTATTCCTGATGTTGATGTATGTGGTGTCGAGCGAAAAGTACTGTATTGAAGTGAACGACGCATGATATTTTGAGGCTTGATATCACGGTGAATAACTCCGTGTTCGTGAATAAAATTCAGTACAGGTAACACGTACATAAATAATTCACGAATTTGAGCCTCATTAAAACTTGTTCGCTGTTGCAGTTCTCTAAATAAATTTTGACCTTCAATAAACTCTTGGACGAGATACAAATAATTATCTTGCTCAAAGTAGGCAAGCAACGTTGGAATTTGCGAATGTCTCCCAAGCTCTTGTAAACGTTTGGCTTCTTCCTTAAAAAGCTCAATAGCCTTATTTAAAGCCCATGTACCTTGGACTTTGGGTGCTAATTGCTTGACAACACAACGTTCATTAAGCTTATCAACATCTTCTGCCAAATAAGTTCTGCCAAAACCTCCCTCATCGGAAAGTACTTTAGTAACACGATAATGACCTCGAAGTAATATGGTCAGAGGTGCGCTGCAACTCTGGCAATACTGATTTGTGTCAGGATTGATAGGACTGGGGCAATCTGGGTTTAGGCAGCAGAGCATCTTCACAGCAACTTTGTTCCAGTATAGATGTTAATGATAGCGCTAGCTAATAAATATCTCTGCTAATTTGCCTAATTTTTAATTATTTAATCTATTTAAATTAAGAAACCAGGTTTCTGATTAAAAATTGTCGTTTTCATTACAAGTTGTAAACAAGAAACCTAGTTTCTACAATTCTAGGTGCCAGACCTTAATAGTATTATCGAAACTGCTACTAGCTAGATTTTTGCTGTCTGGGCTAAAAGCAACTGACCAAATACGGTTACTATGTCCGATGAATGTATTAATTGCTTTACCTTTTTGTACATTCCAAAGTTTAATAGTTTTATCCCAACTTCCACTAGCAAGAGTTTTACCATCTGGACTAAATGCAACAGACCAAACGCGGTCAGTATGTCCCTTTAAAGTACGTATTTCTTCATTATTTTCAAGGTTCCAAAGTCTAACAGTTTTATCCCACCCTGAAGAAGCAAGAGTTTTACCATCGGGGCTAATAGCCAATGCTGTAACCGCACTATCATCATGTCCAGCCAGAGTTTGTACTCTTTGCCCTGTTTTTAAATCCCAAATTTTGATTTTACTGTCGAATTGAGTAGCTGTAGCAATTATGGCTTCATGACCTCGTTTACTCAAACTAAATTCTTTCGGTAACACTGTAATAGCCAGACTATTAATAACATCACAATTCCCATTAATCGTCCTGATTAATATTCCTTTCGTTACATCCCACACTTTAACATTCTGGTCCCAACCTCCGCTAGCCAAAATGGCACCGTCTGGACTAAAAGCAACAGACTGTACAGATGCAGCGTGTCCAGTAAGAGTGCGAACTTGTTTCCCTATACTGGCATCCCATAATTTTACAGTTCCATCCAAGCTGCCACTTGCGAGTATTTTACCGTTAGGACTAAACGCAATAGTATTGATTTCCTGAGTATGCCCTACAAGTGTGTCACGTAATTTTCCTGTAACTACATCCCACAGCTTGATTGTTTTATCGCTACTTGCACTAGCAATTGTCATGCCATCAGGACTATAAGCTACTACCGACACTGTTCCCAAATGTCCAGTCAGCGTCAAAGCTTGTGTTACCCCTGTTGCATGTGCCAAGGGACTTATTCGAGACATATTTGTTAATGGTTGCCAGTACCAGGCGCCTCCGAATCCTAAAAAAGCGATAATCAACATTAAAAATTTGTTGCAAGAAATATGCTTGATAGGTTTTATAAACTTTGTAAACTTTATAACATTAATTTGAGATAAAGACTTTTTAGCACTCATATTATATATACTGCATTACGGATTTTTCCAGTATTATCACTAAGTTCGGTTTGTAAACTTAGTCTTGTAATTACGTACAATTAGCTGGTGAGAACACAAAATATATGAAAATTTCAAGGTAACTTTACGTATTTTTCTATAATAGATATAAAAATATCAATTATGAGAAGTTTCTTTAAATACATCCCTATACTAAGTGTATAAATGCGTCTATAATACTGATTTGCTCTAATGCTTCTATTGACTACAATCTATAGACATAGATAGTTCATGTATATTACTGAAATTAAATATTGAATTCACACAATCTTTAAAAATCAACATAAAATTTGCCTAAATCTTTAAGAGAATTCGCGTTGCATTGTTCAAAGAGGGAAATTGGCAACGGATGTAACGGATGTAACGGATAGATGATTTTACACCAAAAGCAGATTCAAATTGCATTAGTCACGCAGCGTAAACGGAGTTTTCCCGTTATCCTAAGGATATCCCGAAGGGTAGGGTAGAATCTGAGTTCTGCCTTGGATATCATAATACAGCGGATTTAGTGTACATGCGGTGCATGTAGAGACTGTACATGTACGGTCTTTACAAGGTTTTGGGCATTATGTATGTACCTCATATACCTGATATTTGCTGTAAAACTCTAGATTTTCCCGATTTGCAGTATAAATAACGATAATTTGTGATAATCGGCTTTTAATAGTACTACTGGTTTACTTCAAAGCACCATTTTTGGTATTACTGGCTTAGTTTGCTTTCAGGCTGGCGCCCATTAAGTACTACTCTTTCACATCAAGTGACTATTCTTAATCTTACAATTACTTGAAATCTTTATTTTTGGTACTACTGGTTGAGCTAACCAGTAGTACTGTTGGCTCGATTAGTTTCAGGTTGCCGCTTTGGAAGTCTACTACTGGTTCACATCAAGTAACTATTTTAAATCTTGCAATTACTTCAAATCCGTATTTTTGGTACTACTGGTTGAGCTAACCAGTAGTACGATTGGCGCCCATCAACTACTAAATAACTCGGCGAGAATAAACCAAAATTTGTTAAAAAACGTAAAGCTAGAAAATTAGTTTGTAGTAAGCGATGCGCTTCCACAGTGGCTACGAAGCTTTAATTATTTAAACCGACTTACTCGTTTATTTTAAAACGCTATCTCATCTCTACATTACTCTCTGTGTGCAGACGCTCCGGAACCGAAGCGCATCTACGTGTCTCTGTGGTAATAGACTAAGTATTTTTAACTTATTAAGCGTAAAGTCTACAGAGGATGAGGTAACATAGCGTTGGTTATTTTAACTAGTTATGACTCAAGATTTTCAGTTCTTAAAACGTCTATACAATGCTTTCGACCCGTTTCGTCCTTTGCCCGCAGGTGACCCAGCATACGTAAACTGTAATAGTGTGCGGGGAGATGGTGATATTTTGGTGGGAGTCGGTAGAGAAATTTTAATGTCCGATAGAATGACCTGCCAGCTTTTCGGTGGTCATCGTGGCGCCGGAAAGTCAACCGAGTTGCTACGTCTTCAAGATTATTTAGATAAACAAGGTTGTTTTGTTGTTTATTTTGCCGCTTATGAAGAAGATATTGAGCCAGAAGACGCACAGTATACCGATATACTATTAGCCTGCACGCGACATTTACTTGAATCTTTAAAGGATAACGCTAATCCGGCGCCTCTACTTAATTGGTTAAAAGACCGTTGGGAAGAATTAAAAGACTTTGCACTATCTGAAGTTTCTCTGGAAAAAATTGGTGTAGAAGCACAAATTGCCCAGTTTGCAAAAATTATAGCTAATTTGCAAACAGAACCAAGTGCTAGGTAAATTAGGAAAGCTCAACAAAGCAATTGAATCCTATGATAAAGCAGTTGAAATTAAATATGATTACTACATAGCATGGTTTTACAGAGGTCTTACGCTGATTGACTTAGAGGGATTAGACGAAGCTGTTACATCTTATGACAAAGCTCTTGAAATTAAATTTGATAACTATGAAGTATGGTATCACCGTGCTAAGGTGCTAGGTCAGTTAGAAAAATGGGACGAAGCAATAGCGTCTTGCCATGAAGCAATTAAAATTAAACTTGATTACCTTGAAGTATACTATTATCTAGGTAATATACTGGTTGACTTAGGAAGATTAGACGAAGCTGTTGCAGCTTACGATAAAGCTGTTGAAATTAAACCTGATAAATACGAAGCTTGGGATAGTCGTGGGTACGCTTTGTTTCAATTAAGAAAATTAAAGGAAGCAATACAATCTTACAATAAAGCAGTAGATTTAAACCCTGAGTATGCAAATGCTTGGTATAATCGTGCTTGTGCTTATGGTCATTTGAATAATGTTGACTTGGCACTGCGAGATTTACAACAAGCAATTAATTTAGATGCTGAGTATAGAGAAATGGTCAAAACTGATGTTGATTTTGATGGTATTCGTGATAACGCGCGGTTTATGGCACTATTATAGATAGCATTTCAATGCGAGCAAAAATGAAAGTACTTATATTTTAAAGAACAGGATTTCAGTTTGTGAAGGGTAAAGTTGTTTTAGTAAGTTTTCCGTTGGATGATTTATCTTCTATTAAGGCACGTCCGGCAGTTTGCTTGACTAACCCTGTAGGAGCAAATCAACACATCACTCTTGCTTTAATTACTAGTATGATTCCTTGCGAGTTACTAGAGACTGATATTGTTATTAATACGAGTCATCCTGATTTTCCTACCAGCGGTTTACACAAGGCTTCAACTATTAGATTAGACCATTTAATAACGCTGCGTCAGTCGCTTGTTCTACGTGAGTTAGGGGAATTTTCTCTAGAAACGCAACAACAAATTTTAGATAAATTACTCAATTTTTTACGTGCCTAGTTAGAGACGTTACATGTAACGTCTCTACATGTATTTTATAAACTAAATATATTTTATTAATTGCAGCTATAAATAATTATTTTCGATTTAAATTTTTGTTATTAAGCTAATATTTATCACTATTTCTATGTTGATTTTATTTATGCAATAACTATTTACTTGAACCTTGCTGTTGAGACAACCAACGCTGTTATCGCTTGCGCTACCTAGCCATATTGTTACCGTGCCAAGATTTGTGTGTCAGAAATTTTACTAGTCTGACTTATTTACTCAGAAAGATGTAACAATATAAGTAGATATGTTAAAAAATCTAAAAGTTAGAGTAAAAATGCCAAGGTAAATGTTATGGGTAAAAAACCTCGCGTGGTTGTCATCGGCGCCGGAATTGGTGGACTAACTGCTGGTGCGTTATTAGCGCATCGTGGATACGACGTTTTAATTCTTGACCAAGCGTTAGTACCGGGTGGTTGCGCTTCGACGTTTAAGCGTAAGGGTTTTACCTTTGATGTTGGCGCCACTCAAGTTGCGGGGTTGGAAGCAGGGGGTATTCATCACCGGATTTTCTCGGAGTTAAATATTGATATACCAGAAGCTACACATTGCGACCCAGCTTGTGCTGTGTTTCTACCTGGAGAAAGTACTCCTATTAATGTTTGGCGTGACCCAGTAAAATGGCATGAAGAACGTATTCGTCAGTTTCCTGGTAGCGAACCATTTTGGGGATTATTAGCTGAGTTATTTAAAGCCAGTTGGCAATTTCAAGGACGCGACCCTGTACTGCCACCACGCAATGTTTGGGATTTGTGGCAGTTGACTCAAGCTGTGCGCCCAAGTACTTTTATTACTGTACCATACACTTTATTTACTGTTGGTGATGCACTGCGCGCGTATAAGCTAGCTCATGACCAACGGTTACGAACATTCTTAGATTTACAACTCAAGTTATATTCACAGGTAAGTGCCGAAGAAACTGCGTTACTTTATGCCGCAACTGCATTATCTGTCTCACAGGCGCCGCAAGGTTTATTTCATCTCAAAGGCAGTATGCAAGTTCTGAGCGACTGTTTAGTCACTGCTTTGGAACGTGATGCTGGAAAGCTCTTGATGCGGCATAGTGTAGAAAATATTATTGTTAAGAAAGGTAAAGCTGTTAGCGTCACAGTTAAAAACCAGAAAACTGGGGAGATGTGGGAAGAACCCGCAGACCATATAGTTGCTAACGTCACAGTGCAAAATTTAGTGCAGCTGTTAGGAGACAAGGCGCCACGGGGTTATAAAAAGCGCGTAGAAAAACTTCCTTCACCATCAGGCGCCTTTGTTATATATCTTGGTGTTGACGCAAGTGCTATTCCTGCTGAATGTCCACCACATCTACAATTTTTGTATAATCCCAATGGCCCAGTTGGGGAAAATAACTCGCTATTTGTTTCTGTCAGCCATGAAGGTGATGGACGGGCGCCTGCTGGTAAAGCGACAATAATAGCCTCGTCGTTTGTCGATGTGGAACGATGGTGGAAGACCGAAGATTATGAAGCTTTAAAACAAAGGTTTACTTCGGAAGCAATATCACATCTAAATAAATATTTTTATTTAAAACCTGAAACTATCGTTCATGTTGAAGCCGCAACACCCCGCACTTTCTACCGCTATACTGCACGCTCTGAAGGGATAGTAGGAGGAATTGGGCAACGCATTCCAACTTTTGGCCCTTTTGGTTTTGCTAATCGTACACCTATACCACGTTTGTGGCTAGTCGGTGACTCTACGCATCCAGGTGAAGGAACTGCTGGTGTTAGCTATTCTGCGCTAACGGTAGTCAGACAAATTGAAGCAGGACTTCAGATAAGTTAATATAGCAGCAGTCGTGAGTTAATTAAGGCATTTAACTAAATAAACATGTAAACCGGAGGTTTTACCGTTATCCGGAGGATATCCCGTTAACGAAGTTTTCCCGAAGGGTAGGGTAGGATAAAACGTGATTAAGGAATAATTCTGGATTGCTGTATGGTATATGCGACGGTAAGTTACGAAACGTTTCAGCGTCAAAAGTATCCAAAGTTTGGGCATGATAATCCTCACCCAATGAATTTTGAGTTTTGGCTATATATGGTCGAAACTGGTTATTCTGCTTGGGAAGCACGCGAAGAATTTGGATGTACAAATAAATTACGCGAAGGTCCTATTTGGTGTTTTCAAAGACATGGGATGTCAAGTACAGTACTACCAGATGGGTGTGTTGTACATATAGGTGGTGAGCATGAAGAGTATTTTGACCCTGATTATTGTATATATAATGATGTCGTCGTAAAACATCCCAATGGGGAAATTAACATTTACGGCTATCCAATGAATTTTTTTCAGCCTTCACATTACCATTCGGCAACACTCGTTGATAACAATATATATATAATTGGAAGTTTGGGATATCAACAAGACCGAGTTCTTGGTGAAACGCGCGTGTTTTTACTCGATTGTGATACCTTTGAAATGAAAAAGCTAAATACCAAAGGTGAAAATCCTGGTTGGATTTATGAACACAGCAGTGAATATATTCAAGAAAAGAACTGTTTAAGAATCGAAAAGGGTAAAATTATTACTTTTGATACAGATTCCGAAGGAAATTCCGAAAATGACAAAAATGTCTATGAAGAAAATCAAGAAGTCTTTTTGTTAAACCTAACTACTAAGCAGTGGTTTGCTGTTAAAAAGTAAATATTATACATAAGAGATACACATAACTACACATAAAACTTATGTCACTATCAAAAACTGAAGCAAAGAAATTACTCGAACGTCTTATCTTTGATACCGACCGTCCTCATGAGTGGATAGAAGATATTTGGAGCTTAAGTCCAACTTTGGGAGAAGATGCTGCAAAGCTTGTTGAAGTGTTTGAAGCTTTAATTGAATGTTGTCCACAGGAAAAGTTGGAAAATTTAGTACAATTCTATTGCCGAGAAGTTCTAGAATCATAAACAAATATAAATATTGTGGGATGAGCATAAATCTTGTGGGATGGGCATCCCTGCCCGTCCCAATATTAAGAATTGCTAAGTGGAGTTTTTAATTTTAATTTAACGTTATGGAAGTATAGGTTAAGGGATGCGGAGTTATTTGGATAAAAAGTATACTAAAAATTTAATAATCTTAGACGCCAAAATTCTTAGTACTATATTTTATTAAAATTTAAGATTAGGGAGCGTTTCTTCAAATTCTTCTAGTGCCTGAAGACTTCCAACCTGCCAATTTCTTTCTACAAGTTGAGGAATAAGCTCTGTTATGGGTATTTGAGGAAAGGTTGGACTCGTTTCAGACTTTGTATATTTTTTAGCTTGCAGCAAATAAATGGTTAATTTACCGCTATTATATATCCATACTTCTGGAACTCCAACTGACTCGTAAGCCTCAATCGTTGTTTTTGAAGTAACATCACTTTCTATTGCTAAATCTGGTGGAGGGTCACCTGGTTCAAGGCGCCTACGACCAATCATGGTTTGATAGTTTTGGATGTAAAAACAGGCATCTGGTTCTACACCAGCTGCACCGTGGTTTTTAAAAGTAGTGGAACCAAAAGGTTGATAGCGCACACCTTTGGCTCTTAATAAAGTTTTAACGATATCAGAAATAAAATCTCTTGGTATTTCATGCTCAGGCAGAGGAACCATAATTTCTAAAGTACCCTGGTAATAAGCTACTCGTGACGTGCGCTTTTGACCTAATTCCTGTAATATAGTTTCAAATTCCTGCCAGGTGACATTAGAAATAGTGACAACGCTACCAGGAGCAAAATGCATTTGGCTAATAGGTTTGACGACACTAATAGTTGTAGCCATTTAAATATCTCCTTTAAAATATAGTTTAACAATAAAGGGCACAGCGAAATGCCATGCCCTTTAGCTTCTAAAAAAAGATTAAAAAGAAAGTTTTATAATCCGTTTGTAGTAGTATTTTGTGATTGTTCGGTTTGCTGCGGTTCGGGTTGTGGTGGTGGTTCTGGGTTGAGATATTCACGCCATGTACGTATTTGGTCACGTGCAGAGCTATGTGCTGCTGTTCCACGTGGAATTAGGCGTGCTGTTTCGATTGCGCGTCCTAGGTCAGATTCGCTCTGGGTACGGGCAATATCTAATATTTGCTGACTCCACTGGTCAATTGCTGGGTTGACGTCGTTACGTAATAAGCTGCTTTCTGGCACTCTCTTCGCTAAACGAATTGCTTGAGCGAGTGCTTCTGGTGTTCCTTGTAACGCTACTTCCCTTGCTTGCTTCCAGTCTTGACGTGCATTTACTTGTCCTTGCCAGTCACCTATTGCGGATAAAGCTTCATTTGATAATGCCCTATTTCCTGTTATTTGGCTCGCTGTTTGAATTGCTGCCGATAAATCGCCGCTGCTAGCCAATTCACGCGCACGGTCTAAATAAGGCTGGTCTTGAGCGCGTTGTATTATTGCTGTCCATTCAGAAATTCGTTTGCGTGCTTCTGGATATAATGCCCGTCCACGACGAATTTGACTTGCTTCGGTTATTGCTGCTTGTAGTGAACCTGCATCTTGCACTAGCGCTAACTGTTCGGCACGGTCTAAAAATGGACGGTCTTCAATTGTTTGAATTTGCCCTACCCAACGATTTATTTCTCTACGAGCTTCTCTCGCACGCGGATTACTTGCTGGTACTAATTGTGCCTCAGCTATTGCCGCTGTTAAATCAGTTACCGTTCCTTGTGTAGCAAGTGTACGGGCTTTGTCTAAACGTGTTACGTCCTGTATTTCTAACTGCCAGCGAGCTATTAAACCCTGTGCTTTTTGATATACTGCCCGTTCTGGACTGATTTGCTGTGCTTGGGCAATTGCAGACTCTAAGCCGGACGTAGTACCAATCCAAGCATTACGCTGTGCTTCGGCAATGGCGATGAAATCTTCAGTTTCTGTTTGTAAGTTGGCGTTAGTCGGTATTTGTTGAGCAATCGAAATTGCTTCATCAGCTTCTTGACTATCAAGCCTTTTCTGGGCAATATCGAGCATTTGGCGCCCAAACAGCGGAATAGCTTCTTGCGCTTTTTGGTACATGTAGCTATCAGCAGTTACCGACTCTGCTAACTTGATAGCTTTTTTCAAATTATCAATATTACCGTTTTTAGCTAAATCTTCAGCTTTGGCTAACTTCTCACCATCTTCACGAGACTTAGCAATCAGGTTATTTAATTGCTGATACTTGGTAGTTTGCCAAAACTTATTGTTTACGCGCAGTAAGCGAGAAGCATCCATAAACGCTTGTTGCCAGCGTGCGTTACGCATTCCTTCTTCGGCTTGTTTGTAGATTTCTTCGCCTTTTGACCAAATCGAACGCCATTGCTCGATTTTGTCTTTAACGATTTTGGACGCTGGCATGTCAGATGGGATACGGTTAGCAGTGGCAATAGCTTCATCTAATTTGCCTTCCTGAAAGCTAGTGTCCGCTAATCGTAAAACATCCCGCGACCATTCTTCAAGATAACGGTCTACCTCAGCACGTAAGGGATGGTTGGATGGCAATTGCTTAACAAGGTTAATAGCTTGCAGCAAATCTTCTACATTGTTTTTAGAAGCTGCCACTTGAGCGCAGTGTAAACGTACCGAAGCACTCGCGAGGGGCCAAAAAATTGATGGACAATTGGGCGCAGCAGGCAGTTTCAACAGTATTGCCATAGACATAAAAGCTATAGTACCTGGTACAAAAGCCAACAAACCAGTCCATAGCACCCAACTTTTTGTCCAACGCGGCAATTTCCACTCTGTAGATGATGATGTCTCATCTCGCAACTGACCGTCAGTTTCGAGGCGGGAATTTTCCCCGCGTTTTGGTTGACGTGATGGTGTCACTTGTTTGGATTTACTCGCTTGTTGCTGCTTCACAGACTTTGAGTTTGAATTTGTACCTGGGACATTTGGCGCTTTTTGGTCAGAGGGTTGCCGTTGCCGGGATAGTTGGGTCATGTTTTCTGACTCGTTTCCTGTGGTACGCGACCAACTTTCTGGAATATCCCGTTCTGTCGTCATTGCTCACACCATAGTAATTTTACAGCGATTCGTTTTAATAACGAAACTTGCGTTGTTGCCATAGTAACTTCCTCGTTGAGAAAAAGCTAGCTTCTGCACCATCTTTTATCCACAGATATCATGAAGATATATTTTTTACAGTCCTATTTTATACCTTTACGAAACAGATGATTCGGCTTGCAATTCATTGATTACACTTGCCAAGTCGTCAATACTTGCTTGGTATACTGTGCCGCAAAACTCACACGTAACCTCGGCGCCATTGTCTTTAACAATCATGTCCTCCAATTCAGTTTCCCCTAACAATTTTAAGGCGCCAAGTACCCGTTCAAACGAGCAACCGCAATGAAAGCGAAGCATTTGAGTTTCAGGGAAAATAAAGAGTCCCATATCTCCCAGCAAATCTTGAAAGATTTCGGGCAAAGTTTTACCAGCTTGCAGCAATGGCGTGAACTCTCTAAGCGCCATCATTCGCGACTCTAAAGTTTCTACCAGTGCTTCATCGCGTGCAGCTTTCGGCAAAACCTGTACAAGCAATCCTCCTGATGCTGTGACTCCACTCGAATCTACAAACACACCTACCATTAATCCGGAAGGGGTTTGCTCGGAAGTTACTAAATAATGAGCAACATCTTCGCCGATTTCTCCTGATACTAGTTCCACAGTACTCGAATAAGGATACCCGAATCCAATATCGCGCACAACATAAAGAAAACCTTTACCAACGGCGCCACCCACATCCAATTTTCCTCTAGGGTTGGGCGGTAAATCTACGTGCGGATTATTTACGTACCCTCGCACCGTACCATCTAAACCAGCATCAACTAACAAACCACCTAAAGGTCCATCACCTCTAATTCTCAAATTTACGCGCGACCCAGGTCGTTTCATACTCGAAGCCATTAGCAACCCCGCAGTCATCGACCGACCCAATGCTGCCGTCGCTTCTGGTGATAGTTTGTGGCGCCTGCGCGCTTCATCGGTTAAACGTGTAGTAATTGCACCAACTGCTCTAATTCCCCCATCTGCCGCTGTCGCGCGAATTAATTGGTCTGCCATGAAAAACCCTTACATTTCTTAATACACACTGTAACTAATTGTAAAGTCTTAACGGTCAATAGTTAGGTGTGGTTTACCGTTCAACACAAATAGTAATTACTTAAAAACTAAAAACAATGACTAAAAAATATTGAAATTTACACGATAGTATTGATAAAAAAACATTTTTAAAGTAAATAATATTCCATTAACTTATAATTATTGAGTGGTTAATTTGTATGAACGAATCCCATTATCATCTCGGCGGTAGTTTGGGTCGTGATGCACCCAGTTACGTGGTACGTCAGGCAGATCAAGAAATTTACGAAACTTTGAAAGCTGGAAAATTCTGCTACGTCCTCAACTGTCGTCAAATGGGTAAGTCTTCGGTACTAGTGCGTACTAGTTATCGATTGCAACTTGAGGGTTTTAAGTGCGCGTTTTTAGACATGACGCGCGTTGGGAGTCATGATACAAATTTACAACAGTGGTATTATGGTATTATCGCAGAACTATGGCGAGCTTTAGGTCTTTTTGGGCAAGTTAGTTTAAAGAATTGGTTAAATGAGCAGGAAAATGTATCTCCTGTTCAAAAATTGAGTAATTTTATTGAAGATATAGTTTTAAAAAAAATATCTACCGAAAAGATAACTATTTTTATAGATGAAATTGATAGTGTTCTGAGTCTCAATTTTCAAGTTTCTGATTTTTTTGCTTTAATTCGCTTTTGCTATAACCAAAGAAGCGTTAATTCTGAATATAACCGTTTAACTTTTGCAATTTTTGGAGTTGCGACACCCTCCGATTTGATTACCGATAAAAAGCGTACACCCTTCAACATTGGCACCGCAATTGAAATACACGGTTTTTCCTACCATGAAACAGCACCTTTAGTCAAGGGATTAATTGGAATTGCTGAACCCGAAGAAGGCATGAAGGAGATTTTAGCTTGGACTAGTGGGCAACCATTTCTCACACAAAAGTTATGTCACATTATTGGGCAAGAAAAGGGCGCCTCAATTAAAGATATAAAAGATATAATCTACAAATGTATTATTGAGAATTGGGAATCGCAAGACGAACCTGAACATTTGCGAACAATACGTGATAGAATTAAGCATAATCAGCAGGCTGGTAGAATACTAGGAATTTATCAACAAATATTACAAGAGGCAGCAGTAAAAGTTGATGATAGTCGTGAGCAAATAGAATTAATATTATCAGGTTTAGTTGTCAAAGATAAAGGTTTTCTTAAAACCAGATGTCAAATATACCAAGAAGTATTCAATCTGGAATGGGTCAGACAGCAATTAAGCAATCTTCGTCCTTATTCTCAAACTTTTGACGCTTGGATTAGTACAAATAAAGAAGATACATCGCGACTTTTACGTGGACAAGCTTTAATTGATGCTCAAATTTGGGCACAAGGTAAAAGTTTAAGCGATTTAGATTACCAGTTTTTAGCGGCAAGTATGGAATTTGACCGTCAGCAAGCGTCGATGATTTTACAAGCACAGCGTACTAAAGAAATTGAAGCACGACTTGCTGAGGAACAAAAAAGACAAGAAAGTGAGAGACGAGTTACTAAGTTACAAAAATTATTACTTTTAGCTGTAAGTGGCGCCTTTGCAGTGTCTACTACTTTAGGTATAACAACTTGGTTGCAATATCGTCAATCAGTACAAAATGAAATAAAAGCACTTGCAATTTCTGCTGATGCGATTTTTGCATCGAATCAAGAATTAAATGCGCTGGTAGCAGCAATTAAGGCAAAGCGAAAAATACAACAACATAACTATATAGATTCAGAAATTAAAAACAAAGTTGAATCTGTTTTAGAACAAACTGTTTATGGAGTTAGTGAATATAATAAGTTAATAGGACATAAAAGCGGAGTTGCAACAGTTGCTATTAGTCCCGATAATCAAATTATTGCCACAGGAGGCGCCGATAAAACTATAAGATTGTGGAAATTAGATGGTACCAATTTTAAAACTATTAAGGCTCATGGTTCTACAGTATGGAAAGTTAGATTTAGTCCAGATGGTAAAATTATTGCATCAGCAAGTTTTGATGGTACTATAAAACTATGGAATTTAGATGGTACTTTCATAAAAACATTTAGAGCGCATCAAGGTGCTATTTGGGATATTGCCTTTAGTTCTGATAGTAAAATACTTGCATCCGTGGGTTCTGATAGATTCATTAAGCTTTGGAATTTAGATAAAAGCTGCCAAGAAATAAAGTGCAATATTGGGACTTTCAAAGGTCATAATGCTGTAATTTCAAGTATTACCTTTAACTCAGATGCTAGTATAATTGCAACTACAAGCTTTGATAGAACAATCAAAGTTTGGAAAAAAAATAAAACGGGATATAGTGTCTTTAAAACTATAAAAGGTCATTCATCTTCAATTGCACATGTTGCTTTTAGTCCTGACGGCAAAATGATTGCTTCTGCCAGTGAAGATAAAACGGTAAAATTGTGGCGCCTAGATGGAACTAATATTGGTACTCTTAAAGGACATGAAGCTGGGGTATTAACAGTAAGTTTTAGCCATGATGGGCAGATGATTGTTTCTGCTGGTTCAGACAAGACTATTAAAGTTTGGAGACCAAATGGTATTTTAATCAAAACCTTTGCAAAGCATAACGGCAAAATATTAGATGTTGCAATTAATACAAATAATGATGTAGTAGCTTCAGCAAGTATAGATGGTTCAGTCAAACTGTGGAAAGTTAACCCTGGCTTATCAACCGTTTTCTATAGTCAGAATAATACCGTTTTATTTCCTGCTTTTAGCCCAGATGGTAATATTATTGCTTTTGCTGATGCAGAACGGTCGATTAGCCTGTATAAAAAAGATAACATATTGCTACAAAGTACTAAAAGTCAAGGTGCCTCACTTGCAACAATTGCATATAGTTCGGATGGAAACAATATTGCTGTAGGAACTGAGGATGGCAGTATAGAACTTTGGCAACCGAGAATAGATAAATCCTTATCCAGGTTAAGAGCTTTTAAGGCACATGATGCATTAATACTAACAATAGCATTTAGCCCTGACGGACAAACTATAGCATCAGGAAGTGATGACAATAGTGTTAAGTTGTGGAAGTTAGATGGAAGTGTGGTTGCTACCCTAAAAGGGCATCGTTCTAGAGTCACAACAGTTAAATTTAGTCCAGATGGTAATTTGATTGCCTCAACGTCTTCTGATGGTAGAATTGCTCTGTGGAAGCGAGACCAAATGGGGAAGTTTCGCATCTATAAAAGTTTTGAAGCTCATAATGCTCCTGTTTGGGGACTCAGTTTCTCTCCAAAAGAAAATATAATTGCCTCATCTAGTTTAGACGGAACCATCAAATTTTGGAATATAGATGGCACTATTGCCAAAACTATCAAAGATAATAAAAGTTCCTTCAGCAGAATTGAATTCAGTCCTGATGGTAAGATAATAGCGGCAGCAACTTGGCAAAACACTATCAAACTCTGGAATCGAGATGGAACTTTACTGAAAACTCTTACTGGACATGAATCTACCGTTTGGACAGTTGCTTTTAGCCCTGATGCCCATTACCTAATTTCATCAAGTGATGACCAAAAGGCTATTTTATGGAATGTTAAGCACATTTTAAATTTAGACTTTTTACAACGCGCTTGTAGCTGGGCAGGTGACTATCTCAGAACAAACGCGGAAGTTCAAGAAGACAGGCGCCTGTGCGATGACGTTAGTAAATAAGTATTATCAAACTATTAGAAGCGAATATTTATAACAAATATTACTTTAATAAGCTCTATAATATTCTATGGCAGCTATATAAAGCTAAACTGCCGAGCGATGAAAATATTATAAATTACAGTTGTAAAATATACTATTAAACTGTAACATTTGTCTTCGATAAGTTTTATCTAAACTAACTTTTAATACAAACAATACAAACAATGAGCTTAGAGACACCTTGGGAACCTGTACCGCTAAATTCGCATTTCTACATTAGACATAATCATCTAGAAGAATTGATATATCAAGAACTTCACAAAGATGGAAGTCTCATCCGTATCAAGTCACCACAGAAGACAGGAAAAACTTCTTTGGTACTTCGCTTGCTAGCTTATGCTAAAACAATTCCCTACCATACAGTTAATTTAGACTTTCAATTAGCTGAAGAGGGTATTTTTACTTCTCTCAATAAGCTTTTATTATGGTTTGGTGCCAATGTTAGTCAGCAGTTGCATATAGCTTCGATGATAAAAGAATACTATGATGAGTTTATTGGGGAGAAGGTAAATTGTACTATATATTTTCAAGAGTATTTGCTAAAGCAAGTAAATAAGCCAGTCGTTTTAGTTTTGAATGAACTCAACCGTTTGTTTGAATATCCTGCTGTTGCTCAAGATTTTTTAGCTTTACTGCGTTCTTGGTATGAAGAAGCGAAGCATAACGATGGTTTTAAGCAACTTCGCTTTATATTGGTATATTCAACGGAAATTTACATACATTTGAACATTAACCAATCTCCTTTCAATGTGGGATTACCTGTCAACTTACCAGAATTTACAGTTGAGCAGATACAGCATTTAGCGAACGTGCATAATTTGAACTGGGAAGGCAAGGTTGGGAAGAGTAATGCTTTTGAACTACATGCTTTAGTAGGGGGACATCCTTATTTAATTCGACTTACGCTTTATGATTTGGCTATGCATTCAGATAATAGTTTAAATTATCTCTTAGAACAGGCACCAACGATTAGCGGTATTTATAGTACTTATTTACGCGGATTATTAGCTCAAGTGACAAAAAATCCCGAATTTGCAGCTGCACTTCAACAATTGATTAATAACGGTGGTAAAGCTAGATTAAATCATCTGTTAGCTTATAAATTACAAAGTTTAGGATTAGTAAATATAAATAATTTAGATTGTACGTTTTCCTGCGAGCTATATAGAAAATATTTTTCTTATCAGAATTTAGCAGAACTAAATGTCTGGCAGTACATGAAAAATTTACAACAAGATAATCAATATTTAGTACAGTTATCTAATTCAGATTATATCACAACGCTTGGTAATGAGCGCTATTTTGAAACTAGTTTAAATCAAGTATGGTCAATGGTGGCTGAAGAAGAGGCGCCTTTATCTCTGATATTATTAGATATTGACCATCTGAAAATTTTTAATAAATATAAAGGTTGGGAATCAGGAAACTCATCGATTCAAAAAGTAGCTAATGTTATTCATGATGTCACAATTAGCTTTTATACAGTCGGTACATTTACAATTAGAACTGCACGTTTTGGAGGTGGAGAGTTTGGCATAATCCTTCCTGGAAGAACTCCAGAAATTGCTTTTGACATTGCCGAAAGTATCCGTAAGCAAGTTATGAATTTAGCAATTGCACACGATAATTTAGTCATGTCTGGTCTATCTGCTCCGATGTTGACTGTAAGTTTAGGAATTGCATCAACTTTTATTGATGATGATATCTCACCTAATAGATTAATCCAAGCAACACGTAATGCACTTTATCAATCAAAGCGAAACGGACGTAATAGTATTTCGTTTAGTACCATTTATAACTGTGGTTTCGATATACCATCAAGTCAAACCCAATATTAAAAAATAATTAAAATAAATTGCCAACATTCTACTGATATACTATCAATTAGCTTAAAAAATAAGTGGATTGGCATTAACATGTTAGTAAATTATTACTGTATACCAAGTGGGCCAGTATCTTTACATTCAATATACTATATCCGGCGCCAGGTAGAAAAAATAATTTATCAGGAAGTATGTAAAGAAGGAAGTCTTATCCGGATTAAAGCGTCTCAGCAAATGGGTAAAACTTCGCTTATATTTCGACTAATCGAGCAAACAAAAAAAATTAATTATCAAACGGTATATATCGATTTACAGCTTGCAGACCTAGATATATTTACTTCTATAGACAAATTTTTGCACTGGTTTTGTGCAGTTACTTGTCAACAATTACATTTAACAGCAAATTTAAATAATTACTGGGATAATGATATTAACTGCAAAATTAATTGTACTATTTATTTTCAAGAGTATTTATTAAATAATATAAATAACCCTGTAGTTTTAATTATTAACGAGTTAAATAAAATATTTGAATACCCTGATATTGCTCAAAACTTTTTAGGATTGTTACGTTCTTGGCATGAAGAAGCAAAACATAATGATGTATTTAAAGACTTGAGGTTAATTTTAGTTTACTCAACAGAAATTTATATAACCTTAAATACATATGAATCGCCTTTTAATATTGGATTATCAATTAAACTACTTGAATTCAGCTTAGAAGAAATTCAGGAATTAGCTGCACTTTATGGGTTAGGCTGGAGTACAACACAGCACAATCAAGCTAAAGAACTGGAATCTTTAGTAGGGGGACATCCTTATTTAGTACAACTTGCGCTTTGCGAATTAGCCAGGTATGCTTCTGATAACCCGCAAGCTATATTTAAAGATGTCATAAAGCTTGACGAAATTTATGCTACACATTTACAAAGATTACTTATAACACTTCAAAAGTATCCAGAATTAGCAGTAGCGTTCCAAAAATTAATTCAATACGGTGATTCAGTACAGTTAGACAATAAAATTGCATACAAACTTGAAAGCATCGGTTTAATCAAAATAGAAGGGAACCGCTGTCGTGTTTTTTGTGAGTTGTACCGTCAATTTTTTGCACAGCAAGACTTCGACCGAATATTTTCTCAAAAGCAAACTGATACGCATACACCTATCAATACACATATTCATTTGATTGATAACACTACACAAATTTATAACAAACGTTATCTTGATGCTTTTTTAGATTATTGGTGGCGAAAAGCTAATGTTGAAAATACTCCATTATCAATAGCTTTATTCGATGTTGACAATTTTAGAATATATAACGCTATGTATGGGCAAGAAGCAGGAGATATATGTTTATGGCAAGTTGCAAATGTCGTTCGTAATACTGTGGATTATAATAAACAAAATGTATTAATTGCACGCTATAAAGATGATGCTTTTGCAATAGTTTTGCCAAATACTAATGCCAGAAAAGCTGTTAAAATAGCAGATAATATTCGAGAACAAGTTAAAAATTTAGCTATTAAACATGTTATCACTACAAATAAAATGTTAGAGTTTCCTATTGTTACTATTAGTGTTGGAGTTGCTAGTGTAATTCCAGATATGGATGTATCTCATAATGTTTTCACTGATGCAGCTGTAAAAGCATTAAATGAGTCGAAAAAATTTCAAGGTGATTATACTTTTGTTAGTTGTAATTTTCGGTATGGTTTTTAAATTGTAATTTATTCTTATTCTGAGCGTAGCAAATAATCTATAAATTTTTTGTCATTCTGAGCGTAGCGAAGAATCTCTATAAGTTTGTGTAGTATTAGATGTTTCACTGCGTTCAACATGACATTGCTAAGTTATGATTAGATGTTTCACTACGTTCAACATGACAATATTGTTTAATTATTTTTTAATGGGAGTAGGATTAATTTTAGTATATTCAGGTCATGGTTGTGTTGAGATAAACCTAGCTTGATTTTTTCTGGATACTTTGGATATGAGTAAGATTTAAACATTTTATCCCAAAATGAGAAAAAACTTGCATAGTTAGATTGACTTTCTTCAAAAACCTGTGAGTGGTGTAATCGATGAAAGTTTGGGGTTACAATGATTTTACTTAGTAATTTATCGACTTTTTTAGGTATTGCCCAATTACTATGGTGAAAAACTAATTCGATAGCTAGTGTCAATTCATACACCAGTAAATGTACTGGTTGAATACCGAATAACCATACTAATAGAAGTTTCGGTATATTAGATGATATTACTTCGACTATGTGAAAGCGGTATGCTGTCGATGTATTCATCGAAATTTCTGTGTGGTGAACTTTGTGAAATCTCCACGCAAATGAAAAGCTGTGCATCATGCGATGCCATACATATAAATATAAATCAAGCAATACAAAAGATATACAAATTGACAACCAAGGTAGTTTGACATAATGCAAAAAGCCATACCACATTTTCTGGCGCCATATCCAATGTAAAACCGCAGCTATTGTCAGACTATTTACTGTAACATTAAGAACACCCAAAATAATATTAGGGTAAGTTCTTTGGTCAAAGGTAGATTGGAAATGAAAAAAGGGAAAGATATTCTCTAGAAATCCAAATAATAAAACACTACTAACAATAGTCAGCGATTGCCAATCCATTTTTAAATTATCAACTCCTATCATGGTATCAACATGTCAATTTTGCTACTAGCCTTTTATTGTTCTTTCGTCTGTTATAACTTTTATTTTGGTCATGTAGTTGCATATTGTATGTGAAAAATATATCCTCTGAAGCAAAGGCTCTTATATTCACTTTGCTTTTTATATGGCAGCATCAGCAATATCAACATCGATGTGGAGTCCACTTAAACAGCAGGTATTCCGCGCGCTCTGGATAGCTTCTGCAATATCAAGCGTTGGAACTTGGATGCACGATGTTGGCGCCGCATGGTTAATGACAACTCTGGCGCCTAATTCTCCAATACTCGTTGCGTTATTACAAGCTGCATCTAGCTTACCCTTTTTCTTACTGGCTTTACCTGCTGGCGCCATTGCTGATGTTGTTGACCGTCGTCAGGTTCTACTGTACACCCAATCTTGGATGCTGTTAGTTGCTACTTCGTTAGGTTTATTAACAGTAACAGGAATAGTGGCGCCGTCGAATCCCGCTTCACCTTGGATATTACTAGGTTTAACTTTTGCGATGAGCATTGGTAGCTCGATGAATATGCCAGTGTGGCAAGCTGTAACACCCGAACTTGTCACAAAAGAAGAACTACCGCAAGCAGTGACGTTAAGCGGAATAGTCGTTAACCTTTCACGCTCAATTGGTCCAGCACTAGCAGGTATAATTATTGCTTCAGCGGGAACAGGTGTAGTATTTTTACTCAACGCAGCATCATTTATAAGTGTAATTTGGGTAATTTACACTTGGAAACGTGTACATCAGCAAAGTGTTTTACCTGCCGAACGTGTCGTAGGCGCTATCCAAGCAGGTGTTCGCTACGTTAGTAATGCACCAGTATTTCAATCAATTATATTCAGAACAATTGGCTATATTTTCTTTGCTAGCGCGTTGTTTGCATTACTACCTTTACTTGCACGTAAAGAGCTAAAACTTGATGCTTTGGGTTATGGTATTATTTTGGGTTTTTGGGGAATCGGCGGATTAGCTGGAGCTTTTGTATTACCCAAGCTGCGACAGAAGTTTTCCATCGACAGAATAGTTGCTGGTTGTTCGGCAGTAATGGGTTTAATGATGCTGATAATTGCTTCACAACGTAACTTTTACATAACTTGTGCAGTTATGTTGTTAGTGGGAATTTCTTCGTTAGGGGTAATGGTAAGTTTGAATGTAGCTGCTCAAAGTGCCGTACCAAACTGGGTAAAAGCGCGCGCTCTTTCTGTACAGCTATTAGTATTTCAAGGTGGTATGAGTTTGGGGAGTTTGCTGTGGGGTACTTTAGCTCAACATACTACTTTATCTACATCTCTTGCAGCAGCAGGCATTGGTTTGTTAGTAGCCATCTTTATTACTGCGCGTTTTCGGCTCAAATGTTCAGAACTTTTAGATTTGCGAGCATCGCTACATTGGGATCAACCGACACATGCTTTTGAACCTTGTCCAAACGATGGACCAGTTTTAGTAACGCTTGAATATTATATTGACCCTAATAAAGCCGAAGAATTTACTTTAGCCATGCAAGCACTCGCACAAATTCGGCGCCGTGACGGTGCAATTCAATGGGGATTATATCAAGATGTATCTAATCCAAGTCGTTTTGTAGAAACAGCACTCGTCGAATCTTGGGCAGAACATCGGCGCCAGTTTGAACGAGTAACAGTGAGTGATAAGGTAATCGAAGACCGAGTGCTTGCCTATCATATTGGCTCGGAGGCACCGAAAGTTTCAGAAATGCTTTACTCAAAAAAGAGAGTAGAAAGTGCTGAGTGCTGAGTAAAAAGTTAGGAGTTAGGAGTGCCTTTAAATGTCATGCTGAACATAGTGAAGCATCTCTATAATTTATCAAGTCAGCATGACAAAAAAGAGATGCTTCGTTCCTCAGCATGACAAAAAAGAGATGCTTCGTTCCTCAGCATGACAAAAAAGAGATGCTTCGTTCCTCAGCATGACAGGAAAAAGATGCTACTCATCCGTTACATCCGTTATATCCGTTGCCAGGGACTATTTAAAATGAAACCCAGGCGCCATGAAAACCGTAAGGTACTCGTTGAGGAATAAGTACACGCGCGACTGGTTCACTTGTGATATCTTGAGCGTTAATAATTACAAGTTCTGATGTTTCGGTGTTGCTATCAAATACGAAGGTGATCAACCAACCTTGGTCTTCGTGTGTGTTTTTGTTAGAGGGTGCAAATACTGCTTCACCACCGTAACAACCTTTGCCAAAGTTATGAATTTGCGATGTTGATTTTTCCAAATCGTATTTAATTACACCATCAAATAAAGGTACAGAAGTCGGCGCTATTTTTCCACTATAACCGTAACGAGTTTTTCGTCCTTGTAGGTTTTCGTTGATGCGCGGAAATTCAGATGGTGTGTCATCGAGCATTTCTTCGCATACGCTTCCGGTTTTTAAGTTAAATTTCCAGCGATATAAGCGAGGAATACCTCCATCTTCTTGTGTATTTTCTGACATTAAAACATTAGTGTGACTCATGCGACAAGCAATAAGTACTACTTCGTCTTCTTCTTCGTAAGCGTTGAGGGTATGGAAAATATAACAAGCAGGAGTTTCAAACCAGCGAATATTACTATTATTTCCATGACGTGGCAGAATACCAAAACGACTGGGTTTGTTACGTTCAAACATTAGTCCTGGTAGCCCTTGTTGCATTCGTTGGATACTAAAAGTTAAGGGCAAGTCCATGAATATTGTATAGTTTTCGGTAATTGCAAAATCATGCATCATTACCGCCATTGGTATATCAATGGGTACTGTTCTCAATAATTCGCCTGTTGCTGATACTACACTGTATTTTACGTAAGGTGGTGCAAAGCCATAACCGAAGAACATCATTTCACCCGTTACTGGGTCTACTTTTGGGTGTGCTGTAAAGGCTGATGTTAGCTTGTTGTTATAAGTATATTCCCCGATTGTATCTAACTCTGGTGTTTTGATAGCGTGCGGCGCCCCACCTTCCCATGTTGCTAATAGTTGACCTGCGTGCCATACGAGTGCGGTGTTTGCTGTGTTTTTTCCTGGCCCATACTGATTATTTGGTTGTGGAGGTTCTAATAGTCCGCTCCATACAGCTTTACCAACTTGGTTTTCTATGTGAAAACCCCGTGTTCTGATATAGCGGTTGCGGTATGTAGCTTTACCGTTATTAATATGAACACCGTGGAGCATTCCATCTCCGTCAAACCAATGGTATTGACCAATAGGCGCCCATTGAGGGTTTGGACCATTACGGAGGAACATTCCTGATAGTTCAGGAGGTATTGTACCAATAACTTTTAAAGCATCACTCGTAATTTCATCCTTAACTGGGGCGAAATTACCTTCCAGATAAGGATTGGCTGTCGTTACTGTCATGTTTGTGTGTGAGTTCGATATGTAATCTCCTGTACTATTCTGGCGTGAAAATATTGAGTTGGCGAGGTAAAGATATAAAAACTGTTTTCAAAGTCACTTGACGCTGGCAAATATAACTGAAATACTTTTTCTTCATTCTAATTCGGCAACAAGTATTATGTTTAACAAAAATACCAGTGTGTTTCTACTGGCTTGCTTAGGAGTGCCAGTATGTTTTGTTTTGACTTGTATTGTCGGTTTTGCAGCACCAAAACCAGTTAAAAAACTAGTTTCGACCAGTAAGTTAGAACCTTTATCTCAAACAGCATGTATCGGTATTAGAGATTATGTTGTAGGTAGCCTTAAAAAAAAGCCTTCAGAAATTAAGTTAGAATCACAGATATCATTTGAGGACACAATTAATAAGGTTAAAGGAACTGCGTGTCAGATAACGACGCAAAGCACTGCTAAAAGCTTTAAATCTATTGCCGATGTTGCAAAGCCACTAGAAGCAATACTTATCAAACAAGAATGGAAAGAAGAGAAAAGTGGCGCCGCTGATGGTTCTGAAGGTAAAATAATGAGGTTTAATAAAGGTAATAATTTAGTATTACTCAATATTGAATCAAGTTTGCCTAAAGATGTGAAATGTGCGGCTGATGTACCAATTGATACTTGCTATCAAAATGCAAAGCCTGAACAAATCAAATATAAAATTGTCTTAACCGGAACACGCACAACCAGGTAAGGGCGGGTTAACCGATATCTTGGCACTGAATGAAAAATTTCCTAAACCCGCTCTTAAAGAATGTATTAGTAATTATTAATACATTTTTTTTATGCAGCAGCTACTATAACAGCTTGGATAACAAGAGATGTATAGTGATGTCGAGTGCTGTATGTGTTTAACGACACTATACTTTGCATGTGAAACAATCAGTAATTGATTATGGTTTACATCTATGAATCTACTTGATTGCACAACTTGGATTAAAAAGCTAGTGTTATTAACAACATTAATGGTAGCTACTAGTGTGAGTTTATCATTTGATACTCCCGCAGAAGCACAGTTAAATCCTCGCCCCAGTATTTTTAAGGAGTACCCTTACAGACGCGCTCAAGGGCGTAAAGTTAAACGTGGCTCAACTCTAAGACCCAAAGCTAAACCACCTAATATTAAAGCCAAAAAACGAGGCGCCGTTGCAAATAACCGCAGAAGACCTTTTACGAAAGTGGAAAAAAAATCACCCAATCAACCGTTAACAATAGAATTTCGCGCTCCTGAATATCCTGGTTCACGTTGATGCAGCCTATTATTGAGACAATTCCTTTGCGACACATGGCTTCTGGTGATGTTTTGTCACTACAAGTTTACAAGTTTATCGGCGCCCAATCTGGCAAAAAAGTTTATATCCAATCAAACTTACATGGTGCCGAAATTTCTGGTAATGCTGTAATACATCAGCTTATTGAATTTTTGTTAAGTATCGATGCTACTTATTTAGTCGGGGAAATTTGGCTGGTTCCCGTTTGTAACCCAATGGGAACAAATGAACGCGCACAACACTTTTCGCCAGGACGCTATTGTACCTACGAAGCGAAAGACTGGAATCGGATTTTTTGGGACTACGAAAAAGAAGCTGATGATTTAGCAGCTTTTGCTAAATCTCAACTTCTGCTGGAAATAGAGGTCGTCAGACACAACTATCTAACCATTATCAAGCACAAATTCGCTCAACTTTTAGAAAAAATTAATTCTTCGAGCAGCGTCCCCTTTACTCAAAAGTTCCGCTACAAGCTACAGTCACTTAGTTTAGATGCTGACTATTTGATTGATTTACATAGTTCAACCAATCAAGGGTTGAATTATCTCTATTATTTTCATAACCGTGAACAGAGTTCTAAATATTTTTTACTTGATTTCGGAATTTTACTAGATGAGTATGATGGTGATGCGTTTGATGAAGCTTTTATTAAACCTTGGCTAGCTTTGGAACAGCACTTTCAATCTCTAGGTAGAGAAATTAAGTTTGATGTCGATGCTTGGACTCTTGAGCTTGGTACGGGAATGCAAATTAATTTGGATTCTGTAACGCGAGGTATTGAGGGGATTAAAAATTATTTGATTCAAAAATGCGTTCTTAGTAATTCTCTTTTTTTTGAAAGTACTAGATTAAATAATCAAATGATGTTTATTAGACGCGCTGATATCAAATATTTTGCTCCGATTGGCGGAATGATTCAAGATAGAGTCAATTTAGGTAAGTCTGTGAAAGTGGGAGAAATTATTTATAAGATATTAAGTTTTAATAAGCAGGGTGAGTTACCTCAAGTAATCGATATACACGCGCAAGCCGAGGGGTTAGTTTATGATATTTCGACTAATCAAGCGGTGAATGAAGGCGAATTTGTGATAGGGGTGGGTTAATACAATAATTGTGAATATTTTACGGGCAAGGATTAGAGTTCCACAAGAAGATTATAGTCTAGATATAAGGCATAATAATAGATTAGACTTGGGTGGTAGTATTTACCAGAAATCAAGTAAGGTTAGAATCATAATTTAAGGGTGGAGTTATAAGTGAGCAGTATTGAAAATGACATGTATTCATTTTCAGAAGAGGTGATGATTCCCCAGGCACCTCCTGAATTTAAGTCGGGATTTATCGGTATTATTGGTCGTCCCAATGTCGGTAAATCTACTTTGATGAATCAATTAGTAGGTCAAAAAATTGCCATAACTTCACCCGTGGCGCAAACAACGCGGAACCGTTTGCGTGGAATTTTGACGACACCAAAAGCTCAGTTAATATTCGTCGATACTCCAGGAATTCATAAACCCCATCACCAATTGGGTGAAGTTTTAGTACAAAATGCCAAAATAGCCATTGAATCGGTTGATGTTGTATTATTTGTTGTTGATGCTTCTGTGAGTTGTGGTACGGGTGATTTGTACATTGCTGATTTAGTTAGTCGTAGTCAAACTCCTATAGTTCTAGGATTAAACAAAATTGACCAACAACCACAGAATGCCGATGCAATTGATGCTAGCTATATGCAGATGGCTGAGTTACACAAATGGCAGACGATTAAGTTTTCTGCCCAAAACGGTCAGGGACTGCCACAGCTTGAAGATAAATTAATCGAAAGGTTAGAAACAGGACCCTATTATTATCCACCCGATTTAGTTACCGACCAACCCGAACGCTTTATTATGGGTGAACTTATCCGCGAACAAATACTTTTGCTGACACGCGAAGAAGTTCCTCACTCTGTTGCTGTTGCTATCGACCAGGTTGAGGAAACACCTACTATTACCCGTGTTATCGCGACGATTAATGTTGAGCGCGATTCGCAAAAAGGAATTTTAATTGGGAAAGGTGGAACTATGCTCAAATCTATCGGTAGTGCCGCACGTGAGCAGATTCAAAAATTGATTGCAGGTAAAGTATATCTAGAATTGTTCGTGAAAGTACAGCCTAAATGGCGCCAGTCACGAATTCGACTCGCTGAACTTGGCTATCGAGTTGAAGAATAGTTAAGAATAACATAGTATATTTGATGCATGTTGATAGTTTTTTTGTATGAGTGGGAATAATAATTAAGGAAATTAATAGTTAATTATTTATTCAACTTATAATTACTTTCATTTAAGACGATGGAGCCAAACCAGCAAGAACAGCGACTCGCTGCCGACCAAGATTTCCTTAAATCCCTCAATGAACTAGAAGATATTCTCCAAGAAAACCTTCTAGAAGACGAGGCACCACTACCCGAAGAGCAAATTCCAACTCAGTCACCTGACGAACTAAACATAGACCTGGCAGCTTGGGAGGATGCAGTCGCTGACATCGAACAATATTTTGAAAGTAAGCACAAAAAAGACCCCTCATCGTAATAATTACTTCAGTAATTACTGAATTACTAAAGTAATTATTACAATGAATGCTTCTGTCGCATTGCTTCGTATAGCAGCAGTGCTGAGGCAATGGCAACGTTTAATGACTCAACGTTTGCGCTAAGGGGTATATTCACTTGTATATCCGCCATTGCCACCAATTCTTCTGATAACCCCGCACCCTCATTACCTAACAAAATCAAACTTGGTTTTTGCCAGTCTACTTCCCAATAAGTTTTTGCGGCGCCTGGTAATGTTGCCACTATTTGCATTCCAGCGTTTTTAGCTAAACTAACTGTATTTTTTAAATCTTCGCTTACAGACATTGGAACTCTCAACCATTGCCCTGCGCTCGCTCTCATCACTTTAGGGTTGTCTAAATCGACACTCCCTTTACTAAGCCATAGTCCAGATACACCCGCACCAGCAGCCGTGCGAACAATTGTACCTAAATTACCTGGGTCTTGAATTGTCTCTAAAGCAAGCACTAACCCAGAAAATGGTATTTTTTTTACTTGATAATTCCGCTTGGCCGTTGTAACAACTCCATCCGGTTGTACTGTTGTTGCTAACGCACTTAATACTTCTTCACTGACTACTTCTGCACGCATACATTTTTGAGAAGCTTTCTCCCACAGTTCAAAATGTGTTGTTTGCCATTTTTCTGTGCAACATAAAGTCATTAAAGGATAATCAACAGCATAAGCTTCTTCTAGCAAATGCGTTCCTTCGAGTAATAGCAAATCCTGACTGTGACGCTCTTTAGAAGAGTGCAGCTTGCGAATTTGCTTTACTAGAGGATTTTGTAAACTTGTTAACATAAATAGTGTAAAGTTCTGAGTGCTGAGTGCTAAGTAGGAGTTTAAAGATATTACTCAGCACTCAGCACTTTTAACTCAGCACTTCTCTTTGCACTCAGCACTTTTTACTTATTAAAATGCGGAACTCGGGACTTGAACCCGAAAGCCTTGCGGCACATGAACCTGAATCATGCGCGTCTGCCAATTCCGCCAGTTCCGCTGGCTTGTTTTAACTAACAGTCTATAATTGTGACTTACTTATCTTTTCTTGTCAATACCGTACTTTTGACTCTTGATGTAATTATTTTCTTGTTTATGTAGTCTAAAAATGTAGACAAATTAATTCTTTACTGTAGAATCTTAACCAACTTCCAACGTATAAATTTAATTCTTGTTTCTGGAGGGTAGGCTTATCAGTCCACTTAGCGGCTTATCAGATGCCAAGTCGTCACCCGAAGCAGACTCCTCAGTCTTGCAAATATGGGGAGGGCATCCTTTACAGGGCCATGTCAAAATTAGCGGAGCCAAAAATTCGGCGCTGGTGTTAATGGCTGGTGCTTTACTATGTTCTGAAGATTGCCGCATTCGCAACGTGCCAATGCTGGCTGATGTGGAGCGCATGAGTCAAGTTTTATTAGCTTTGGGTGTTGGTGTTAAGCGCGATGGCGAAGTATTAGATATCAACGCCAAAGACTTTGCTACTTCTAAAGCTCCTTATGAACTTGTCACCCAGTTACGAGCAAGCTTTTTTGCAATTGGTTCGATTTTAGCCCGATTGGGTGTAGCTCAAATGCCTTTGCCTGGTGGTTGTGCCATTGGCGCCAGACCTGTAGACTTACATGTTCGTGGTCTACAAGCGATGGGAGCAGAAGTACAAATTGAACATGGCATTTGTAACGCTTACGTTCCTGGTAGTAACCGTAGGCTCAAAGGCGCCAAAATTTATCTTGACTCTCCTAGTGTAGGCGCCACCGAAACCTTAATGATGGCGGCAACATTGGCAGACGGTGAAACTCTGATTGAAAATGCTGCTCGTGAACCAGAAGTAGTTGATTTAGCGAACTTCTGTAAGTCGATGGGCGCCAAAATTCAGGGTGCTGGCACAAGCACAATTACAATTGTTGGTGTAGAAAAATTACATTCAACTGATTACACAGTAATTCCTGACCGTATAGAAGCAGGCACGTTTTTAACAGCGGGCGCAATTACACGTTCAGATTTATTATTATCACCAGTAGTACCCGAACATCTTTTGCCAGTTATTGCCAAACTACGAGAAATGGGGGTTCCCATTATTGAGGAAGGAACTAATAGTCTACGTATCAAGCCAGCAGATGCTCTTAAAGCTGCTGACATTGAAACGTTGCCACATCCAGGTTTTCCTACCGATATGCAAGCTCCATTTATGTCGTTGATGGCTGTAGCAGATGGCGATAGCTTAATAAACGAAACTGTATTTGAAAATCGCCTGCGTCACGCTTCAGAACTAAATCGTTTAGGAGCTGATATTCGCGTTAAAGGCAATATTGCTTTTATTCGAGGAGTGCCTGTACTATCTGGTGCGCCTGTAATTGGTAGTGATTTACGTGCTGCTGCTGCTTTAGTTGTAGCTGGTTTAGCCGCTAGCGGTCTAACAACCATCAAAGGATTACAGTTTTTAGACCGAGGTTACGACCGTCTTGATTTGAAATTACTTTCAGTAGGAGCAAAAATTAAGCGCGTCTCCGAAGCTGAAACTGAAGCAGATGAAACCGCACCTTATTTGGCGCCAAAGTAAAACCAAAATCAAATTTTTGATTTGATTATAATCAACTCTTGTGGGTTGGGCATCCTTGCCCGACCCTTTATATTATCTCGTTATAATATCTATAGCAATTGGTGCGTTACGCACCCCACTACACTTAATTATGTCTATATTAAAAAATCAATTAATTGGTTTGAAAGCTGACTCATTTCGCCATCCTCTTGACTTAGAAGCCACCAAAGCGCTCAAGCAAATACCAGGACTGGATATGATGGTGCGTAACCTTTTAGGACCTCTGGCAGAACAGGTTTTTTACGTCGAAAATATTGCTTCCAGTGTTTTGGTTGGACAAAACCAACTCCCAGAACTTCACAATTTGCTCCTCGAAGCTTGTAAAATGCTCGATATTGAGCCACCACAACTTTACATTCGACAACATCCGGCGCCAAATGCCTATACTTTTGCAATGCGTGGTAAACAACCATTTATCGTGGTTCACACTTCGCTCATCGATATGCTAACTCCTCAAGAAATTCAAGCAGTTATCGCACACGAGTTAGGACATCTTAAATGTGACCATAGCGTTTATTTAACTCCAGTTAATTTACTAATTCTAGCCGCTACTGCTGTCCCTACAGTCGGCGCCTTTCTTGCCCAAGCTATACAAGCACAGCTTTTAGAGTGGGTACGATGTGCTGAATTTACCTGCGACCGTGCTGCATTACTCGCAACTGGTGACCCCAAGGTCGTAATGTCAGTACTCATGAAACTTGCTGGTGGTTCCCCAAAGATAGCGCCGCAACTCAACCTTGATGCATTTATTGCTCAAGCACGCGACTATGATGATATTAGTAAGACCGAAATTGGCGAAACCTTTAAAGCTGCACGCACCGCTCAACTTACCCACCCAGTCCCTGTACTACGCGCTCGCGAAATTGACCGCTGGTCTTCTAGCAAAGAATATCAAAAACTATTGCAAAATCATACGAAGGTAGATTATAATAATGAGGTTGCACCCAAGGGCGGGTGGCGAAACTGGTAGACGCAGCAGACTCAAAATCTGCCGCCCTATAAAGGCGTGAGAGTTCGATTCTCTCCTCGCCCATGTTTGTAAATAACACAAAACTTTAAATCAGAAGTTCTGGATAAGAAAAGACGTAATTTAATACGTCTTTTTTTTTGTTCAAGTAATAATCGCTACAGATAAGTATAATTTAATAGGTTTTGATATATAAATATGAATTTTTGATTGATTTTTAGTTGTAAATGCGTACTTTTCCGGAATCAGATACTTTTTAATGTCAATGGAAATGTGAGCGGTAGTAAAACGATATACAATGAGCGATATTGGGCTGCTGATGACGAGCATATTGGTAATGAGGCAAAAAGTTTCTGACAATTTGCCCCAACAGCTTGTGGTTCAGCACGAAAACGATTTATTTAATACAAATTCAACACATTTACCCAATTCAACTGCAACGCTTCAGGTGACACCACCTGAGTTTACTCAGCTTGGTGATACTTCTCCTGCTGTCGTATTTTCATCTAATTATAAAGTAAAAGGAATACTAAGTAATATTTTAGCTAAAGTTGTTTCTGAAAAACAGTTATTGACACAAGGAGAAATAGTTGCAGATAAAGACAATAATTATGTGATAGTAGCAATTAACCGTAGAAGAACTACGAGCAGTCTTCCAACGGTAGAATTTGGTGATTCAGGTACTTCAGTACGAGTTATACAAAAGTTATTAGTATCCAGTGGTTATAGTATAGAAGTAGATGGTTTTTTTGGCGCCTTGACTGAAACCGCTGTCAAAGCTTTTCAATATCAACGTAATATAGTAGTCGATGGAATCGTTGGACAAAATACTTGGCTCGAATTAACAAGATGAGAAGTCTTGGTCTATACAAAGAAACCGGGTTCCTACGCAAATCGTCATTGTTATTGCAATATATCAATAAAGAAACCCGGTTTCTAAGATTCTATACGTCAGTTCTGTAAATTTGGCGCCAACGTAGCAAAATTAATGACATAGACCGCTATTGGCAAGTGCTAGTTCTCCGTTTTGAATTATAAAGGTGTCAGCTTCAATAATTTCTGTTGATATTTGAGTATTGGGTAAAGTTGTACGAGTATTAGGGTTCCTTAAGTCATTCCAAATTGCCTGTCCAAGTAAATTTTTTGTCGGGTTTTGCGGTATTCCCCCTCTTCCTGTAATCGTAAAGTGACTGCGTGCGGTTTTGACGGTGCTACATTGTGATGATATTTGGGGAGTTTCAATAATTTGAACTGGTAGTGGAGTTTGGTTAGTTGTTGGATCGGTTTCATTTGTGTTAATTTTGACGACTCCGTTTAGTGAAGGATTACCACCTGATGCAATTATGTCACTAAATGGGGTCGGTGTTAGACGATACTCCATTCCGATTAAACCTTGTGTATTAATTAAAACTTGACCTCCAAAACTATTAGCGGAATTTGCTGTTATATCGCTGTTTTCTAAGGCAAGAAGTGTATCTGTATTAATAGTAATATTACCTCCATTTGCCTGCGTACCACGTGCGTTGGTTGTGATACGACTTTGGTTACTAAGTGTTAATTG
Organism: Dulcicalothrix desertica PCC 7102; assembly: GCF_003991905.1. Classification (GTDB taxonomy): domain Bacteria; phylum Cyanobacteriota; class Cyanobacteriia; order Cyanobacteriales; family Nostocaceae; genus Dulcicalothrix; species Dulcicalothrix desertica. The sequence continues at coordinate 340,864 of NZ_RSCL01000010.1, forward strand.
TTTCGTGGTTAAAAAAATATCACCTCCTCTTCCTTGAAAAGTGGTAGCGGTAAGTTCTGAATTATTGGCTAATTCAATATTTTTACTGTAAATTTCTAATTTGCCGCTATTACCAAACCCTTCATTACGAACGCTAATACGTGCAGAGTCTTGAATTGTAACTTTTGGAGAGGTGATGGTAACACTACGTGATTCACCTTGAGGAATTGCTGGAAGTGGACCACCAAAAGAATCTCTCAACTGAGGTGGAGCTATATTGACACTAGAACGAATTTGGCTAGGAATTAATGAACCTGGGTAAATTCCTCTTACTATTACTGATTCTTTAGCATTAATGTTTATTCTGCCAGCTTTGGCATCTGAGTAAATAGTTGTGCTAACTAAACCACCATCAAGTACTTCTAGTTTATTAGTATTAATATTAATATTTCCTGGTTCGCCTGTACTTAAAGATGATGCACTAATAGCACTCACAACAAAGCCAGGGGCGCCATATGTTCCAATAACAGAGACTTTATCACTAGCTTCAATATTAACATTACCACCTTTACCGTTGTTCCATACCAAGGCGCTGATACTTGCTCCTTTAGTTACATCTAGGGTTGAGGTTTTTATGTTTGTGTTACCAGCAGTACCTGAACCACCTGTTTGGGCGCCTATAAAAGTTATTCTCGCAGGACTTGCGGCAGATACACCATCAATTTTGAGAGTTTCGCTACGAATATTAACATCACCGCTATTTCCAGAACTGTTGTTGCGGTTAGTAATTGTACTGCCATCAGTTAAGTTAATCGTTTTTGCTTGAATATTAATATCACCGCTTCTTCCTATATCTGCTGCTTCGCTAACTATTCCCGCACGTAGTAAAGCAGCAAAATTATCACCACGAATATTAAGTGTTTGTGCAGTGACGTTAATATCACCACCACGACTAGAGTTAAAGTTTTGCGAGATGGCAACACTACCACCCAACATATTGATTTCGCGTCCACGCAACGTTATTTCACCCGATGGTGCTGTGTGTCCACCACTGGTATTTATCCCAGCACGGTTAATTAAGTCAATATCACCCGATGGTATTTTTGACTCATAAGAAAAAGATATTATATTTGGATTATTAATCTTTACAGTTTCGTTTTGTGCAGTACCGATATGAACGTCACCACCATTACCACCAACTGTTCCACCATTAAGTTCAAAAGTACCAGCGATTAATGCTAAAGTTTTACCACTGTTAACATTTAGTTGACTAGGAACTGTGGTTTGAAATATTGGAATATTTGCGGCACCACTACCGCGCATTTGATATCCTGTACCTGTAACTAATATTGATTTTGGTAAGTCATTATTAAATACTAATCCAATGGGAGCGCTGATAGTTAATAGTGGTTGCCTTGGCGCCTGAATAGCTGTATCAAATAAAGTACCATCGGCGAACTCTAGCTGTGAAGCTGTTGAAGCTATAAACGAACCCCCAACATTTAACCGCGCGTTGGAACCAAATATAATACCATTAGGATTCAACAGATATAAATTGGCGCCACCAATCACGGTAATTACACCATCTATTTTGGAAACATTCCCTCCTGTTACTCGCGTAAATATATTATTTGTATTATTTGCATTAAAAATTACTTCATTATTCGTATTAATACTGAAATCACTGAAACTGTGAAATAAGTTTGAACCGACTTGTATACCACCATTAACGGTAATTTGATTACCAACTTGGTTGATTGTAGTTGGGTTTTGCAGAGTACTATCAGGTGTAACTGCTATACATGGCGCCGACCATCCTGCAATCGTAGTTATACTTGTATATACAATCTGCATAAGTAAATTACGGTAGTAAGGCATTATACAAGGATTTATTATTTAAAAATTTTGTTCTTATATATTTACCACAATAATGTTGTAGAGACGTTACATGTAACGTCTCTACATGGTAATGTTTCTACGTGTGATGTATGATACTATATACTTACCGATATTTATGCTGTTCTAACAATTGCTGCGCGCGAGGTTTATAGATAAGGTGAAACAATGCTTCAATATAACGTAACAAGTCTTCACGCTTTTCTTTGGATATAAAATTCCAGAAACCGTATGTACGTGCAAGAGATAAAAGTTTAGTTGTATGAATTTTCCAGGTGTAAGCAGTATAAACTCTTTCAATACCGCGCTTTGAAATTTCATCCCAGTAAGCAGGGTTACTATCGCATTTAGTCACAAAGTCGTAAAGTTTGCTGGCAGTCTCTTCCAAATTGGTAGGGTTGATATAAAAACCGTTGACTTTATCTTGAATGATTTCTAGCGGTCCACCAAACTGAGTTGCAAAAGTTGGCATTCCTGTAATCATCGCTTCTAATATAGTCAGACCAAAAGCTTCAAATAATGCAGGTTGAACAAAAATACCCTTATGGTCGGCAATAACACGGTAAATTTCGCCAGAGTCTGTTTTAGAAAGACGCACACCTAACCAACGAATTTTCCCATACAGGTTGTACTCGTCGATAATTTGATAAAGTTTAATAATTTCATCACGTTCCTCATTATCACCTGACTCTTCAACTCGTAACTTTCCTGCAACTAAAATTAAATTGCAGTGTTCTTGTAATTCTTGACTTTTACCAAAACATTCAGCTAAACCTGTTAAATTTTTGATACGGTCTAGACGTGCCATTGAGAAAATAGGACGTTTACTTGGGTCTTCTAGTTTTCCATATATTAGTGCAGGGTCATCGAGAGTAAACAACATTTCTTCGAGTCTGAGTCTGTCAGTTTCAACTCGCTCTTCGTTACGGGTGTAGGGAAAATAGTAACTTTCGTTTACTCCTGGTGGAACTACGTTGAATTTTGGACTAAATAATTCAATCCCATTTACAACGTGGTAAAGTTCGGGCATTGTAAAACATTTGTACGATTCATATTGTCCAATACTATCTGGGGTGCCAACAATTTCTTGATAGGTACTACTAATTACAAAATTAGCAGCATTCATTGCCAACAAGTCAGCGGTGAACTGCATAGAGAAATGATACTTTTCTTCTAAATCTTGCCAGTAAAGGTTGCTAAATAAGTATTTAGATTTTTCTAAAGCGTGTGCGATATTGCACTGAGTCACTTTCATTCGACGTGCAAGTAAAAACGCTACCAAGTTACCATCCGAATAATTACCGACGATTAAATCGGGTCTACCTTGAAATTCCCCTATTAATTCTCGTTCAGCATCAATAGCATAAGTTTCTAAATACGGCCAAATCTCAAATCTGGATATCCAGTTTTGTGTCATATTTGGGTTAAACTCGCGGAACGGTACACGTAAAATCCAAGCATTTGTAGTACCGTAGACTTTTTCTAAACGCTGGTTGCAAAGTGTACCGTCGTTATTGGAAATAAGACGTGACAGAATTATTACTTTTGGTTGTACATTCAGTTCACCGAGTCCTGCTAAAAGCGCATCTTCTTCGAGTTGCGTCTCTAAATTTTTAGCTTGGTCGAGTACATAAACGACTTGACCCCCGGTATCTGGTCTTCCTAATACTCCTTCTTGTCCAAACCATCCATGAGGTGATACCAATACTATATTGAATATCATTGGGATGCGTGATATGAAAGTTTCCAGAGTTTGAGGCGCCGGAGAGTCGATTAAATCATCTAGAATATTAAGAGTTTCAAGGACTCGTGCAGCAGTATTTCCCCAACCTGGTTCAAACCCCATCGTTTGTAAGTCCAAACGAAACGTTTCTAACGGTTCATATAATGGAAGGTTGCTGATAAATGCAATAGCTGCTTTAATTTTTTCTGAAAGATGCTGCTGAGATTGAATGCGTCCATTGATTAGTAATTGGATACCACGATATTGGTGCAAACGCAAAAAATTAAATAAACTTTCTTGCCATTGTTTCGGGTCAGCAAAAAGTTTACTCGAAAGGTAACGGTTGAGAAACTCCACACCTTTCCCAATATTTTTAGGGTCGCGAATTATGGGTGAATAATCGTAAAATGGACCAAAATCAATTTCTAATAAGTCACCTTCGTTTGGATAATAGCGGTTAACCAAACGGTCACGCATATCCAAAAGGTCTTGCACAGTCATCGCTTCAATACTCAAATCAGAAGTCAACAAGTAAACTTCTTGACTCGCTATTTTAGAACGAATAATAAAGCAAAGATTAGAGTCTTCTTGAATTATCTCTTGAGTATAATAAATTAGCTTACTTAGATGTGAACTTTGAGTATGAGCATTTTTTTGATGTTTTGTACAAAAATCTTCATATAAATTTAAAATGTCGTTCCGCAATAAATAACGCTTCTCACACAAACGTAATTCACTCATCAATGAACGTAAATCATTTTTTTCATCACTATTTAGGACTGCTTGCAATAATTCAGACATGATATACCTTGTTTTTTATTTTTATTCGCCCAAAGTTATACTTACACTAACTACAAGTTCCTTGCACTCTAACTAAAGAGATAATCCTGCCAACGGATGTAACGGATGGTTGATTTTTAACAAAAGTTTATTTTGCGAGTTTTTTATTTCAGCTAATTTTAATATTAGTAAAGTTAAATCAAGTTTTGAATAGATAGATATTATAACTCAGCCAATATGTCTATAATTGCAGTACAAAATCCAGAAACAAATCCATTTTGGGTTTCAGTGATTAAATATCACAGGAGATTGGTATGACTAACAATACGCAAAAAGCAATTATTGATGACCATAGTGTCCCTAGCATATTTATGACACTTTTGGCTATCTTTTGCGGTATCACGGTTATTTTCCTTCTAGGCATTTTCTAAATACTAACTGTCGTCATTCTCAATATTGACTGTCATTAGGTTGCTTTATAACTATAAAACTGTAGAGATATTTAACTTTGTAATTCTCTACAGTCTTTTATTACTTATTTGCTTGTATAATTAAGGGCGAACGATGGGACTTGAACCCACGAATGGTGGTACCACAAACCACTGCCTTAACCACTTGGCGACGCTCGCCACGTCACTAAAACATAATAGCACACAAAAAATAAAATAGGCAAGAGTAGTTCAAAAGGAACGGATTGATTTTTTTTCAAGTCTGATAATTATAGCTAATAACCAATTTAAGAGCATGAAATCAGCGATTATTACAGGTGTGGGAGTTTTAGGACTATCTTTGTTGGCTATCGCTATGGTAAAAAGTAATCCTAGCGAGGCTTCCTATCAACAGTATGCTGTCAAAGAACTGTCTAGTTACGTAAAATCCAACGTGTGTAAGAAAAGTCTTGGTATATTAGATAAACTTATTAATAATCAGTGTGACAAATTTGTCGATGCTGCTAGTCCGCAAATGCGCGATATTATTGCTGCTAGCACCGAAAGACACGATTTTATGGTTTTCAGTGTTTACAGTACTGAATTGAAAATCAGTGATTGGGTGCCTTCTTACAAATTTCAGACTTTAGGCGCCTTCGATAAATTCTACACTTACAGCGCACAGCAAAACTAAGGAACGTTTAATAAAACTTTCCCCATTCTTAATTTTGGCTGGATATAATAAAAGCGCCAGTGAATACGGTGCAAAAACTGGCGCCAAGTGTTATCAGGTTATAAGCAAGCACTATTCTATGTTGACTCTACATGATGCACCACGGGGTCAGACACCTGTAGGGTATGACCCCATATTTTAGAGTGTAGAGAGAATATTTTGAGCGCGTTTAATACCTTCGCTATCATTACGCTGGGTATATATTTTGAGAGCTTGTTCAATAGCGAGTTTTGCTTCGGGTTTTCGTTTCAAAGCGAGTAGGGAGTTGGCTTGATTTTCGTATGCAAGTGCGTGGTTGGGGTCACGTTGAAGTACTCGCACGCAGTCTTTGAGTGCATCTTCGTAGCGTTTGCGGGCAAATCTGGCTAAACTACGTTGGTAATAAGCGTCTATATAATTGTTATCTATATCTATGGTTCGGTCGAAGTCTTTTGTTGCATCTCTATATTCACCGATAGCATAACGTGCTATTCCTCGGTTTAAGAAAACTTCTGCCCAGTCGCTAGAGTTATCGATGGCTTTGTTATAATCTTGAATTGCTGCTTGATAGTTTTTGTTGGCAAAGTGTGCGACACCACGTGCGTGATAAGCTGATGCTAGTTTGGGATTGAGACGTAGTGCGGTGGATGCTTCGTTGATGGCAGCAGAATAATTTTTTTGAAGTCTATATATATTAGCTTTGCCGCTGTATGCTTCTGCATAGCTGCCATTAATATTGATTGCTTTATCAAAATCAGCTAAGGCGCCTGTATAATCTTGGGTGAGCGTGCGGGTTATACCTCGGTTGTTATAAGCACGAGCAAAGTTAGCGTCAATTTCTATGGCTTTGTTGTAATCAGCAATGGCGCCTTGGTAATCTTTTAATTTGCTTTTAGCTAAACCGCGATTAGCATAAGCTTCAATGTTACGAGAGTCTGTACTTATAGCTCTATCGTAGTATGAGATGGCGCCTTGGTAGTCACGTCTTCTAAAACGATTATCTCCCCAGAGGTTAAAGTCAGATGCATCTGCTTTAAATGTATCATTGCTTAATCTAGCTGCATCAATATTGGCGCCGCGTAAGTCAGCACCTCGTAAACTCACACCATTTAAATTCGCGTCACGTAAATCAGCATCACGTAAATCAGCATCATCTAAATTGGCGTTAGTTAAATTGGTACTACGTAACTTAGCGTTATTTAAATTAGCATTTCGCAAACTAGCATAACTGAGATTGGCGTTGCTTAACTCTGCTGCGCGTAAATCATACCCGTTTAAATTCGCATTGCTAAGATTAACACCGTTGAGATTTATGTCATTGAGATTGAGACTACGTAAATCAACGCCACTCAAATCAACCCCGCTTAAGTTTACACCGCGCAGGTTCACACGGTCGAGCCTAGCGCCGCGTAACTTGGCATTGCTAAGGGAAACACCATATAAATTTACGTTTCTTAAATCAGTATCCGTTAAATCGGCGCCATTCAAATTCGCGTTACTCAAATCAGCATCGCTCAAATCGGCGCCACTTAAATCAGCATAACTAAGATTAGCATTTTGTAAATCAGACCTTTCCAAATCAGCATCACTCAAATCAGCACTGCTTAAATTGGCATTTCTGAGATTAGCACGATTTAAATCGGCTCTACGTAAGTTAGCGTCATTTAAATCCGCATCTCTAAGGTTTTGCCGACTTAACGAAGCTCCTTGTAAGTCACATTTACGACACTTCTTTGTTTCAAGTAGCTGCTTGACATGTTCAGGTTTTTCTGCTTTTGCGGGTATGTAAGGTAGTAAAGGTATTGATAAGGCAATTAGGGCAAAAAACTTATTGAGTATAGATTTGCGACTGGTTGAAGAATTCATATTTGTCTATTATTGAATAAGGTAATTAATTCAATCAGCATCCAGTATCGCTGACATATATATTGTGTAATTTGTTTCTAAAATAACCTAAGTATTTATAATTAGCATTGTTCCAGCATTGTGGCACAGGCATCCTTGTCTGTGTTATAATGTAATAATATTTACCACAAAGACACAGAGAACGCAGAGGAAGAGAAAGAAAAAAGATAATATATGTGTTCGGTATCTTGGTGAGGAAATCCGTCTGTGGTTCGCTGTCATCAGCCAGTAAAAGACGATAAATTATAAAAGTACGGACAGGTAAGTTGACTTGTTCTTATTTCGGCGCCTAGTACTAGCAAGCGCAACACTCCTACCCAGGTTGGAAGAATATAACCAAAAACGAATTAACAAAAACTCAGGATTGTGTTATGCGTAAAAAATTACAGCGAACTATTAAACCGCTCTTAAAACCGTTACTCCTGCTATGTCTTGTATTTGGCTTGGCATTTAGTCATGTAGATAATGCTTATGCAGCAGGCAGTGGTGGTAGAATCGGTGGTGGTTCTTTTAGAATGCCAAGCAGTAGTCGTCCTTATAGTGGTCCTCGTACTTATGCACCTGGTGGTGGATACGGTGGTGGATACTATCCAGGTGGTGGTGGGTTTGGTTTTCCCTTCCTATTACCATTTTGGGGAATTGGTGGAGGATTTGGTTCTATCTTCGGTATTTTAATATTTTTTGCCGTTGCTAACTTTATCTTGCAAGCGTTCCGTCGTGTTGGCAGTGGTGGTGATTCATCATCATACGAAGAAGCATATACACCTAACCCAACGGTATCGGTAACAAAATTACAAGTAGGATTACTCGCTTCAGCACGTGGGTTACAAGAAGAACTTAACCGAATAGCAGAAACAGCAGATACTAATACAGATGCAGGACGTGCAGAAGTATTACAAGAAGCAAGTTTAGCCTTACTTCGTCACCCTGAATATTGGGTATATGCAGGTGGTAGCACACAACAAGCACGTTTAAACTCCGCAGAAGCAGAATTTAACCGTTTGGCATTAGGGGAACGCAGTAAGTTTACTGAAGAAACCTTATCAAACGTCAATAATCAACTCAAGGGAAACATCGCGCACCAAGACGCTTTACCATCTTCTGGTGAAATCGATAACCCCACCGATTTAATTACCTCTGGCCCAGGAGAATATATAATAGTTACACTCTTGGCAGCTACACTTGGTAAATATGAAATGCCAGCAATAAATGGCGCCGATGAGTTACGTCAAGCACTGCGTCAAATTGGTAGCATATCTAGCGACAAGCTTTTAGCAATTGAAGTATTGTGGACTCCCCAGGCGCCTGGTGATACCTTAACATCAGATGACCTACTCGCAGAATATACTGATTTGAAATTGGTGTAATACCAATTAGTCTGAAAATTTCATAACCCCTTGTAGAGACGCGACATGTCGCGTCTATTTTTGTGGGTTTTGATCTGGGTGGGAAATATACTTGAACTATGATTACGTATATTTAAAGAGGAACGACAGTGAGGAGCAAGCGTAAACTAAGTAAACTAATAATACTTTGCTGTACAACGGCTATTATTCTAAGCTCTGCCCAATTCCAAGGACTAGCAAGCAAAAATGCCCCTGCTATACTAGACACAACTCAACAAGTAACAGGTAGATTTGCCAACCCGCAATTACTATATACTCTTAGGGCACATTCTGGAACAGTTAAATCTCTGGCTTTTAGTCCCGAAGGTAGAGTTTTAGCAAGTGGTGGTGGTGATAACGATGGTCATATATATCTATGGGACACTGTGAAAGGCAGAAAAAAGGGTATAGTCAACCGCGCACATAAAACAGCAGTAGAATCATTATTAATTTCACCCGATGGACAAAATCTAATTAGCTGTAGCAATGATAACAGCATTAATATATGGAATTTAAGAAACAACGAATTTTTAAGGTCTTTCGTTGCTCATAGCACTAACGTCATGTCCCTAGCAGTTACACCAGATAGTAAAGTACTAGTTAGCGGCGCCATAGATGGTATTCGTGTCTGGGACTTATTACAACGGCGCCCGTTAGCAACTTTGGTAAAATACGATAACTTAATTCATTCTGTGGCAATAAGTCCTGACGGTCAAACTTTAGCAAGCGGTGATAGCAAAGGTGTTATCAAACTGTGGAATTTGAGTACAGGTAAAGTCATTCGTGGTTATGTTGCACATTCCGATGCAGTTAGTAGCTTGATATTTAGTCAAAATGGACAAACATTAATTAGCGCAAGTCGTGACCGAACCATTAGACTGTGGAATTTGAATGCAGCAACACTTGAGCGAACATTAACAGGACATAGCGACTGGGTAAATGCAATAGCAGTACATCCGAATGGAGAAATTTTGGCAAGTGCAGGACGTGATGGCGCCAAAATTTGGAATTTAACTACAGGTGAATTAGTAACAAGTTTATACGCTCATACAGACTGGGTAAGTGCAGTAGCATTTAGTCCCGACGGTCAAACCCTAGCAACAGGTGGTTTCGATAAGCGAGTCTATTTGTGGAAGAGTGAGTAATGGCAACGGATTACGTAACGGATGTAACGGATGATTTATGAGTTCATCCGTTACATCCGTTACATCCGTTGCCTAGTTGGATTGAATTCGCGCACTAAGTACTTTGTCTATACGGTCACGTGTTTCTAAAATGTGTGCTTTAGTATATTCGTCTTTTGAGTCTACAGATTTGAGTTTTTCATCGAGTTGTTTGAGCTTATACCAAGCTATGGTACGTGCGTCTTCTGGTATGCGTTCTTGTTCTTTACGCAGCACCATTGAGGTTAAAACGTCTAAGTATTGACGCTGTATACCTCTTCGTAAGCTTGATATTTTAATTTCTCGATTTTTGGATTTGACGACTTCTGTCCAAATTCCTTCTTGTAGAGTATCGAATAACTCAGGGATTGTTAGTGCTTTGTCGGATGCTGATTTTAGTTCGATGTCTTTAATACGTGAGAGACGGTCTCCTGATAGCAAGTCAACTAGTACTGATGTTTGAATAAATAGTACTAAGTCGTGTATTGGGTAGTCTAATCTGCCTACCCGTGTTCTTGTTCCCCAATGGCGCCAGCGAGAAGGCGCTAGTTTGTTTAATAATTCAGGTGGGAAGTTAAAAGCATCTTCGGCAAAGACGTATTTTTGTAATGTCGCTAATGCTTGTCGCTGCTTTTCGACGGGAACTGTTTGGAATGGTAAGCGTTTATCTCCTTCATTGGCACGTACACGGTAAAAAGATTGACCGCCTATATACTTAGTGGTAAAGAAGATATTTTGGAAATAGTTACCAAGAACGGTACCAAATTGTTCGCTAATTTCGCTGTAGTCTCTATCATCTGAAGGATATCGCTTGTTGATTAACTCCCATAGTTGACGAGAGTTCTCAAGTTGCCATTGTGAGTAAAGTAGCACATTACCGCTATTGTCCCAAGCGTTAACGGTTGGGTCGAGGTCGAGCATGTCCTCGTCGGTGGCATAACTATACTCAGGTTTGCTCGATTCTTTTGCCATTGTCTCAAGGAATGGTTTCTCAGCGCCTGTTGTTGGAACTGGAATTTGTGTATATCCGTATTTAATTACCCATTCGTCGTAGGGACCAATCATGTTGGGGAAGTAATCGCCTTGTTTTACACCTTTGGGTGCTATGTTTGGGGGGATATAATCCATTACTGATGTTGTTAAACCACGTTTGTGGGTGACTTCGGTATTATTCATTTCCTCTGGTTTTAGCATGGTGCTGCCACGGAAATTATGCCGTAAGCCTAATGTGTGCCCGACTTCATGGGCAATAATTAACCTAAGATACTCGTGAATATAAGTTTTGATTTGTTCGTTTGTTGAAAGGGCGCCTGGTAATATCGTCATCGCCATTTTACCAAAAGCGAACTGATTTACTGCTTCCATTCCGTAACATAAATCATACTCGCCTGCGAGACGCGAAATGCGACCAAGAAAGTTGGAAGCATCTGGTTTACCTTTATCTCCTAATGCTCTTGCTTCAAGTCCGTTGGCACATAACATCCGGTTTTGCATCAACGTACTAATTGAAGTTCTGTTTTGCACCTGGTTGGGTTGAACGATTTGCCGATAGTCATTTTTTAACGCACGCACAAAACTAGCATCGACTAAAATGTCCGCATCCAAAATTTCCCCATTCAATGGGTTAACACGCGATGGACCCATTGCAAAGTAACCATCAACGGTATTTATCCAGCGAATTGTATTATAACGAATGTCGGCGGGGTCCCAAGTGGCATTATCAGGCATTTGCTTGACCTGAATTGCATCTCTAAATCCTGCTTTCTCAAATGCTTGGTTCCACATTAAAACACCATCGCGAATTGCACTGCGGTATTCTAGGGGAACTGCGTTGTCTATCCAGAACACTATTGGCTTTTTGGGTGGTGATATTGCCGCATTCGGGTCTTGCTTTTCTAAATTCCAACGGTTGATATAACGAACGAACGGGTCGTTGCGGTCATCGTTCGATAAATCTTGATAAGCTGTGACAAAGTATCCTACACGTTCGTCAGCTAAACGAGGACGATAATTATTATCGGGTAATTGCGATAAGCTGTAGTGAACTCGCAGTGTAAACCCACGACTATCAGCTAAAGTCTCAAAATTTGGTAGTCCTAATTCCTTGCCGCGACTACTGCCACCACCCCCAATAAAATTCATTATCGATTCGATTTCTAAGTTTTGCGGAAAAGCTTTTGCGTCTCCAAAATATGACTGGTCACCACCTGCACTAACTCCGATACTTGCCGATAACCCTGATACATCGGTTAATAAAATATCGCCTAAGTCAATTAAAAGCGTCTTGCGTTCAGGATGAATACTTTTGAGTTGAATGCTATATAGAACCGAGTCGCTGAAAGACCGTGCGAGTGACCGAGCTTGTGGGTCGCCTTCACGGGTACGAAAATTAACATTACGAACAACAAATTGCAAGTTGTTATTTACACGCTTAAAGTAAAATAAAAAATCTTGCAGTGGCATACCGCTATATATACCACCTTCTCCGATACCCGACTCTAGGGTTGCGGTTGCCAGAAAATTTTTGTTTAGCTGTTCTGGTTTAATCTCTAGATAAATTTTATTTTTTTCTTTATTTCTATACAGAGTAAATAAACCTTCTGAGCGCTGTGTGTCTTTGGTGACCTCATCAAACGGTTCTAAGTCATCGCGTTTTGCTGGTTTTGGCGCCTCCGCAGGTTTTTTCGTTGAACTTGAAGGCGCCTTAGCGAGTTGTAACAGAGGTTGTTGGTTGGCTTTTTTGACATCATCGACCACCCACGCGAAATTTTGTGGTTGTACTTGCTTATTCTGATTTAACACCCATACCTGACCCTTGCCCAACCGTTGTTGTCGTTTGAACTTGTCTGCTCCCTTGGTTTTTTCTTCTACACGAACCCGCGTACCGTTGTCAACAGCAGTTTGTGCAACTGCATTAATTGAATAGGTCATTAAGCTGGCGGTAGTAATACCTATTACCAAACCACGTAACAAAACAATATAAGAAGTTAATCGCTTCATCCAAGTCACCCTACTGTGTAATTAACAGCGTTACATTTGTTTACTGTGTCGTACCTGTAACTATTTTGGTACTGTCTTACTGTAGTATTCTTGCGAACAATTATGTCTGTAGCAAAAAATACGTAATTTTTTTTAGATTTGACTAGTAAATAAGCAGCTGGAAATAGTATAAACAACTTAATCACAAACTTTATCTTTGCCAAAAAGTGAAATACTCTTTTACCAGAGATTTTATTTTGTTCTAAGATGAGCCTCGTAGTCAGTCAGGAGGGAACTTTATTATTATCGTGTACTAAAAAGATTTAATGTATGAAATAACACGCTACTAAGTAGCTTGATAAAAGCTTGCTAGTAAGTATAATCCCTTGATTACAACCTTTGCGGGTAATTATAATATAGTATGACTCGGAAACAACTATGTCAGATTTATCTCAAGTCTGGAAGCAATTAGGAACTTATGTCAGGGGTTCTTGGGTGCATCAAAAGTTGAATAATGGTTCTGTTGTGGGCAAAGTTGGACGTACCTTAAGAAAAAGTGGGAATGGAAAAGCAAAAAAGCGCGAGTTCGGTACCAAGAATGTACAGCAATTGTTGATGAATGAAGAACTGTATTCCAGGTTCACAGAATGGGGGCAAGTAATAGAGCAAGACGTTTGGCTCATTGACGATACAGCCTTCTATACAGAACTTTACAATTTGCTGGGTGAAAGTGCTTTAAAAGCCGAAAATGTGGAACTTGTTATCGCACGACTTAGTGAAAACAATAAGTTCTATCCAATTAAGGTTTTTGAGCGTCTTAATAATTTTTATCAACGTTGGTGCCAAGGGGAATTTATTGACGCATTACCCGATGCTAATTTTCCCCAGCAAAAAATGCTGCAAGTTAAAGCCAAAAATTTGAAGCTAGGATTGCGTGCGGTAGATATATATACAGGGCTAAATGTGTTAATTTTGCTTTTTGAGCTACACCGTTACGCACGGCAATCTGAAGAACTTAAGCAAAAAATAATATTTTATCCATCCGGACAACCTGACACTGCTAACTTTTTTACATCGCAGTTGCTCCGTGTCATTAATTATAGTGACTCCATAGAAGTTGGTAATTTTGCAAGTACTGTGGGTGAATTCCTTTATGCTGGTAACTTTAGCGGTGCCTATCTAGGTGACGCAAACCTTACAGGTGTAAACTTTACGAATGCAATTCTTACGGGCACATATTTAGGTAACGCGAACTTTACAGGCGCCAATTTGAGTAGTGCTAATTTAGGTGCTGCGAACTTAGGAGATGCAAACCTGAGTGGCGCCAATTTGAGTAGTGCTATATTGCGACGTGCTGACCTTAGCAGTGCCAACTTTAGCGGTGCTAATTTACAGAATGCGAATTTATCGGGTGCCGATTTGAATTACGCTGACTTAAGTAGTAGTAACTTAGATAGTGCGAATTTGCGTGGTGCGAACTTAACAGGTGCCAATCTTCGAGATGCTGTAATTAGTCATGCGATTTTTAAAAGCGTAACTTGCTTCGGTGCAAATTTGAGCGGCGCCAACTTAGAAGGTGCTGACCTAAGTCAAGCTGACTTGTGTCGTGCTGATGTAAGTGGGGTAAATTTTATGAATGCTAATTTAACAGGAATAAATTTGAGTGATTCCATCCTGTTTAGCGCTAACCTACAAAATGCCATACTACACGCAGCAGATTTAAGCTACGCCAAACTTAGCGGTGCTTGCTTTAATGGCGCCAATCTTAACTCTTGTATTCTTCTTGGCGCCGACCTTAGTCGTGTCAACGTTAGTAATGTCAATTTAAGCGAAGCTGATTTGAGCGGAGTTAATTTGAGTGAAGCTGACCTACATGGTGCTGACCTTAGTGAAGCTGTTTTGTGCGGAACTGATATGAGCTACGCAAACCTAACTGGCGCCAACCTTAATAGTAGTAACCTTACAGGCGCCATTTTTAATGGTGCTGATTTGAGTTACACAAATCTAAGCTACGCCATTTTAGAAAACGTCGATTTGACTGGCGCCAATCTAGAAGGGATAATTTGGAATGATAATCAAACCTGGAAAGGTGTAAGGGGTTTGGAGACAGCAGTGAATGTACCTGCTGCTCTACTGGCAACAGATGATTAACGGATGTAACGGATGAGTTACTTAAAATAACCCGTCTGTTACATCCGTTGCAAATTATTCAGTACGCTACGTATAGTATCTGTTGGTACTTCGTTGGTGATTTCGACTTTACCTATTTGTGTGGGTAGAATGAATCGAACTTTACCGTCTCTGACTTTTTTGTCGATTTGTATGGCTGTGATGATTTCGTCTATGTTTATTTTGGGTAAATGTGTTAGTAAACCAGCTTTGGCAATAAGATGATTTTGTCGTTCGGTTTCTGCTTTCGTCCACATTCCTAGTTCTGCTGCCATTTCTCCTGCTGCCACCATCCCAATACCAACAGCTTCCCCATGAATTACTTCTGTGTATCCAGTTAAGCTTTCTACTGCGTGTCCAATTGTATGACCGTAGTTGAGAATTGCTCGTAGTCCTGCTTCTCTTTCGTCTTGGCCGACTACATCAGCTTTAGCTTGGCATGATAGTTTAATAATAGTCTCTAAAAGTTCGGGGCTGATTGTTTTTATACTATCTAAATGTGTACTTGCTTCCATTTGAGCGAAAAATTCAGCATCCCAAATTACACCATATTTTATGACTTCTGCCATTCCAGCTCTAAATTCGCGTTCGGGTAGCGTTTGTAATACTTCTGGGTCTATTAAAACAAACTTCGGTTGATAAAAGGCGCCTATTAAGTTTTTACCTTTAGGATGGTTAACACCTGTTTTGCCACCTATAGATGAGTCTACCATTGCCAATAGTGTAGTCGGCGCCTGAATAAAGTTAATGCCTCGCAGGTAAGTTGCCGCAGCAAACCCCGTCATATCCCCTATTACACCACCACCCAATGCGACCAGCGTTGAAGAACGTTCTAAGCGATGTTCTATACATGCATCGTATATTTCTTTTATCGAGTCTAAATTTTTATAGCTTTCTCCATCAGGTAATATACAGGTAAATACTTGATAATTATTAGCTTCTAATGAATTAACAACACGCGCTCCATAAAGCTCAAACACAGTTGGATTTGATACAATCAAAACTTTTCTACCTAGCTCTAACTTGCTCATATACTCGCCAAGTTTGTCAAGAGTTGACGGTGCGATTTGAATTTCGTATGAGGACTCTGGTAAATTTACATTGATTGTGCAAGCCATTGTTTAATCCCTTTGCTCGTTGGCGCCTGTCTAGTCTTTGATGATTCTACTTTACTACTGAGCGTTGAGATTACATATGATTTATATTTATGCAATGGGAGCAAATTACACCCGTATCGATATTTGTCTGCATAATCGCATTAAAACGGCGCCTATAGTTTATGAGGCTATATTCTAATTTTATTTTAGTACTCTAGTTCTAATTATGCTGAAAAAACTGAAGCTTGGGAATAAATTTACTTTACTGCTTTTGCTTGTATTTGTTGGTGGAATTATAATTAGCGGTTTTACTTTATCGAGTGCGATGCATAGCAAAGCGGAGGATGAAGTCGCAACTAAGACGGAAATTTTAACCCAGATAATCAATTCTGTACGTGATTATACTGATAAAAATATACAACCGCTATTAAATGATAAGGTAGAAACAGAAGCGCGATTTGTTGCTGAAGTAGTCCCTGCGTTTTCAGCAAATCAGGTATTTGAGAACTTTAAGAAAAAATCAGAGTATAGTAATTTTATTTACAAAGAAGCCACTTTAAATCCAACTAATCTTAAAGATAAAGTTGATGACTTTGAAAAGGTATTAGTTGAGCAGTTCCGTGCAAAACCTAATTTAAAACGTACAAATGGATATCGTGTTCAACATGGTGAAAAGTACTTTTATATTGCACAACCGCTTGCTGTTACTAAAGCTAGCTGTCTAGAATGTCATAGTACCCCAGACCAGGCGCCTAAAAGTATGATAGCTGCTTATGGTGACAAAAATGGCTTTGGCTGGAATTTAAATGAGATTGTTGCATCTCAAATGGTTTACGTTCCTGCTGGTGAAGTATTCGCACAGGGCAATAAATATTTATCGTTAAGTATGGGAATTTTTATATCCATATTTACAGCGGTTGTATTGTTGATTAATTGGTTATTGAATCGCACGGTTATCCAACCAATTCGACAACTAACAGGAATCGCGAAACAAGCAAGTTCAGGTATTTTAACATCAGAGGTATTAAGTAAATTTGATTCGCCACAAATTGCTAAGTTTACAAATCGTTACGATGAACCAGGAGAATTATCGCGTGCTTTCCAATATATGGCACATGAAGTTGCTGAACGCGAGCAAAATCTAAGTAGTGCTGTAGAAGAACGCACTTCTCAACTTGCCGAAACTATGAAAGAAGCTGAACGTGCAAAGTTAGATGCAGAAAATGCCAATAGTGCCAAAAGTCATTTTCTTGCGAATATGAGTCATGAGCTTCGCACTCCTCTTAATGCCATTATTGGGTATAGCGAAATTCTGTTTGAAGAAATGACTGATGCTAACTCTACGCAACTTATCCCCGATGTCCAAAAAATTCATGGCGCTGGCAAGCATCTGTTAGAGTTAATTAATAGCATCCTTGACCTGTCGAAAATTGAAGCTGGCAAAATGGAGCTTTATCTAGAGACGTTTGATATTGCTGCCATGATTCAAGATGTTGCTGCTACGATTCAGCCTTTAATTAATAAACATGGGAATAAACTAATTCTAAATTATTCGCATGATATCGGCACTATGCGTTCTGACATTACAAAATTGCGTCAAAGTCTGTTTAACTTGCTGAGTAATGCAAGTAAGTTTACCGAAAATGGCAAAATTACTTTGACTGTTAAAAATCAGAATAAATGTACTACAATAAGTGTCAGCGACACTGGTATTGGGATGACACCCGAACAGCTAGCAAATATATTTCAAGCATTTTCACAAGCAGATGCTTCGACGACTCGTAAATATGGTGGTACTGGTTTAGGTTTAGTTATTACACAAAAATTCTGTCAAATGATGGGAGGTAATATAAGTGTTGAGAGTATATTTGGTGAAGGTACTACTTTTACTATTGTGTTACCCGAACAGATACAACAAGGTACAGAATTAAAGAAAGAAGTTAAAGAACTTAAAGTTAAACAAGGTATTGTATTAGTAATAGACGATGACCCAGCGGTACTAGACTTAATGCAGCGTTACCTTGAACGTGAAGGATATAGCGTTGTAACTGCTGCCAACCCAATAGATGGACTTGAGCTAGCGAAACAATCTCCTGATGTGATTATATTAGATGTGATGATGCCTGAAATGAATGGCTGGTCTGTATTAAGTCAACTTAAACAAGATCCACAAAGCGCGGATATCCCTGTAATAATGGCAACAATTATCGATGATTTTAACTTAGGTATGGCACTTGGAGCCTCCGATTATTTAATCAAACCTATTAATCATGAACGCTTGATGACGGTATTACAAAAATACCATACCAATTGTAACCGTTCAGGGGCGCCGCAATCAGTATTGATAGTCGAAGATAACACAGCAAACCGTGATATGCTACGTCGTCAACTTCAAAAAGCAGAATGGCAAGTTATGGAAGCAGAAAACGGACGTATCGCACTCGAAGTAATGCAAAATTACCAGCCAGGGATTATATTACTCGATTTAATGATGCCAGAAATGGACGGTTTTGATTTTATTACTGAACTTCGCAAAGTTGAAAAATGGCAATCTATTCCTGTCATCGTGTTAACTGCCAAAGATTTAACCGAAGAAGACCGTCAACGTTTAGATGGACAAATTGAACGTATTTATCAAAAAGCTTCCTATAACTATCAAACTCTCTTCAACGAAATCAAGAATGCTTTAAAAAAATGACTAAAATACTGATTGTAGAAGATAATGAAGTTAACCGTGATATGCTATCTCGTCGTCTTATACGTCACGACTATGAGATAATTTTTGCACTAAACGGCGTCGAAGGGGTATCTAAGACTCTGGCAGAAAAGCCAGATTTGATACTAATGGATATGAATTTACCTGTAATAGATGGTTGGGAAGCTACCCGACAGCTAAAAGCAAATTCCCAAACACGAAATATACCTGTAATTGCTCTAACAGCGCATTCGATGCAGGGTGATAGAGAAAAAGCTTTGGCAGCAGGTTGTGATGAGTATGAAAGTAAACCGATTGATTTTTCGCGTTTACTTAGCAAAATTGAAAGTTTTATCGAAAAAACGAAATCTTCCTCAGATCTAAATATATCTCAATTAAATCCTTATATTCAAAAAGCATTATTTTCAAATTTACGTCACGAATTGTGTACGCCGATAAATGCTATTATTGGCTATAGCGAGATATTACTAGATGGATTAAAACATCAGCAAAATACAAATATATATATAGATATCAGTAAAATTTTTACAAGCGGTCATCAAATGCTTACCCTCGCAAATAAACTTATTGACCCAGCTTACTTTGAATTAAATAAAGAACATACTTTTGATGACTTTGGTGCTAAAATACGTTTGGAAATATTGACTCCTCTAAGTACAATTATCGGTTATTGTGAGTTATTAGTTGAAGAACCAGGCGCCGACTTTGCACCAGACTTAGAGCGTATTAATACATCTGCTCAGAAAGTATTAAATATGGTAAATAATATTGTAAACTTAGCGCAGCAGCAGTTACAAGCAATTGACATAGAGGTAATGCAAACTGCTGCATCAAAGAAACACTTTGGACAACAATTAATTGCTGATGCGGCGCCAATTGCTATTATAATTTCTCGGTTGAGTGATGGTTTAATTGTTTACGCAAACGCAGCAGCAGCTTTAACTTTTGTTTTACCCGTAGCGCAGTTATGCAACCGCCATATTCAAGATTTTTTAGGGCACACAGACTATGATCAGATTACTAGTGCTTTGCAAAAAAACGAAACTATCGTAAACAGAGAACTTCGTACTATCAGTGCTAGTGGTACACAGTTATGGATGACAGCATCGCTACAACCCCTAACCTTTAACTCCGAACCAACAATTTTGAGTGTGCTGTGCGATATAACCGACCGTAAACGTGCCGAAGATGCATTACGTATCGACGCAGAAAGCTACAAAAGCATTTTTGAGAATGCATTACAAGGTATTTACCAAGCAACACCTGACGGGCAGATTGTATTCGTCAATCAGTCAATGGCAATGATTCACGGTTTTGATAACCCTATTACCATGATAGAAACCGTAAATACAATAAATTATAAATTATATGTCGATAATGAGTGGCGCTCCTCATTTCGTTACTTACTTGAAGCACAAGGGCAAGTTATAGGAATAGAGTATCAAGTATATAAATACAGCGGGGAAATAATTTGGATTGCAGAAAGCGCGCGGGCTGTGCGTGATGCGAATGGAAAAGCTATATACTACGAAGGAATATTAGAAGATATTACGCAGCGAAAGATTAAAGAATTAGCATTACAGCGCGAAATAGAGAAACTACAAACTGAAATAAATCAAACCAGAAACACACAGCAAGTAACAGAAGTTGGTAATGCACGAACAATATTACTAGTCGAAGACAACGAAATGAACCGCGACATGCTATCACGTCGTTTAAAGCGCTCAGGTTATAAAGTTATAATTGCAGTTGATGGAAGCGAAGGTGTATCACTAGCAACTACTGCAAAACCCAATATAATCTTAATGGATATGAGTTTACCTGTCTTAGATGGATGGGAAGCGACAAAACAATTAAAAGCCAATAACAATACTAAACATATTCCAATAATAGCCCTAACAGCACATGCAATGTCAGGCGACCGAGAAAAAGCACTTAATAGCGGGTGTGATGAATACGACACAAAACCCATCGAAATGCCCCGGCTACTTGACAAAATAACAACTCTTTTAAACAAATAGGCTTAAGTAGAAACATTTTCCCTCAAACCCTAGGATTAGGATTAAGTTTAGCACGCGAAATAATGCGCGCACATCACGGCGCCCTTACCCTAGAAGAAACACCAGACGGGGAAACCGCATTTACTTTGACTTTACCAATAAGTTAAAGCACAAAAATACAGAGAAAAGCATTTTTATTTACACAAAGTTAATTGATTGAGCTACTTAAATAAAGCTTGAGTTAAAATATTATAGGTAATAGTAATGATGTTATAAAAATATTTGAATTATTAATAATTTAAAATTTTTGTAATCATTTAGAAATTGAAACACATACTTGGGAAGTTTAGCCTCATAATATGGAGTTAGATTTACTTACATATATTCAGCGCGAGTATGAATGGATAAAGCAAAAATTATGTCAGGTACCATCTAAAATATCATCAAGTATTTGATTGTGTACTTAGATATAGTTATTTTGATCCCCCGAATTCGCGGGGAATTGGGGGATCAACTCTATAATTAACTTCTTATATATTATGAATAAAACAGTTGTTATAAATGTTGTCGGTCTGTCATCACGACTTCTAAAATATACTCCCAAGCTTTCACAGTGGGCACAACGTGGACAAGTCACCACTATAAACCCTGTTCTACCTGCTGTGACTTGCACTGCACAAGCTACATATTTAACTGGTGTTCTTCCTAATGAACATGGTGTTGTTGCTAACGGTTGGTATTTTCGCTCGGAATCTGAGGTCAAATTTTGGCGCCAGTCGAATAAATTAGTACAAGCTCCAAAAATATGGGATATTGCACGTGTTAACAATCCTGAGTTTAGCTGTGCGAATTTATTTTGGTGGTATAATATGTACTCGTCGGTTGAATACTCGGTGACTCCACGACCGATGTACCCTGCTGATGGCAGAAAGTTACCTGATATTTACACGCAGCCGAGTGACTGGCGATTTGATTTACAAAAAGAATTAGGACAATTTCCACTGTTTAATTTTTGGGGTCCCAATACTTCTATTGATTCTACGCGCTGGATAGCAGATTCTGCTAAGTGGACAGAAGAAAAATCTAATCCAACTTTAACATTGATTTATTTACCGCATCTAGATTACTGTTTACAGAAATTTGGACATGACGAAAAGAATATAATCAAAGACTTACAAGAGATAGATACGGTTTGTAGCGATTTGATTGATTTTTATGAAACACGCGGCGCCAAAGTCATTGTGCTATCTGAATATGGCATCACTAATGTATCAAAGCCTATTCATATTAACCGCGTGCTTCGCGAAAAGGGTTTACTTAAAGTTAGGGAAGAATTAGGGCGTGAAATATTAGATGCAGGCGCCAGTAAGGCTTTTGCAGTTGCTGACCATCAACTTGCCCACATCTATATAAATGACCCTGAATGTACTTCAGCAGTTAAAGACTTGCTACAATCAATCAATGGAATCGGCTATATATTAGATGATACAGCCAAAAAACTACATGGCTTAAATCATGCACGTTCGGGTGAGCTTGTCGCTGTTGCTAACAATGATGCATGGTTTACTTATTATTACTGGTTGAATGATAATAAGGCGCCGGACTTTGCTAGAACTGTTGATATTCACCGCAAACCAGGTTATGACCCTGTAGAATTATTCATCGACCCACAAATCAAATTCCCAAAACTAAAAGTTGGTTTAAAATTATTGCAGAAAAAATTAGGTTTCCGTTACCTAATGGACGTAATACCATTAGACGCAACTCTGGTCAAAGGTTCACACGGTAGTATAGATGTTTCTCCAGAAGATAAACCAGTGTTTATTACTCAGCAATTAGATTCAAATAACACAGTTGCTGCGACAGAAGTGTGTAACTTGATATTACAACACCTACAAGAACAGCCTGAATTGCAAAAAGAAGTGCGTTGCTAATACCTATTACTGTGCCAGAATTTTGTAAATTTCACGCTTAACCTGAATAAGAAGGTCACGCACTTGATTTGCTCGTTCTAAATTGCCACTCCGAGCAACAGTAGTAACAGCATCATTCAACTCTGTTAAAGTATCGCGCAACTCAATTAATTCAGAAGGTTTACTTTGTTTAAAGTCAGAAGGGTTTTCTAAATTAGATTGTTGATTGCGCTCACTTAACAGTTGTCTACCGCTTTCGGTAATAGTATAAACACGCTTTCCTTCAACCTGTGTACTAGTCAAATGATTACTCTCCTCTAGCATTTGAAGAGTTGGATACACAGAGCCAGGACTGAGACGATGAAAGCCACCACGACGAGCTTCCAACTCTTTAATAATTTCATAACCATGCTGGGGACGTTCAGACAATAACCCAAGCAGAATAAACTTCATATCACCACGACGAGTGCGTCGTCTATCTCCCCACCCATGACCGTGCGATTCTTTTCGTCCAAAGCGCTCACTTGCAAAGAAACTATTACTAATATTTTCTCCTGCCCATGCTGGTGTAAGGAAGCGCGGATGAAATCTTCTAAACATATACATATAGCTGATACTTTTAACCTGGACATTTTTGAACATCTAAGACATTCTCAATGTTTAGTACAACATCACCAACAGAGTCAGTGA
>NZ_RSCL01000011.1:0-200 GCF_003991905.1 Dulcicalothrix desertica PCC 7102
CTCAGTACTAACGTATTTACAAAGAAGCCAATTAATGGCTCTATTTCGCTGCGATTACGATTAGCAATCGGCGAACCAATGAGAATATCTGATTGCCCGCTGTAGCGATATAATAAAGTTGCAAATGCCGCCAGCAGAGTCATAAATAAAGTAGTACCCGACTGAGTTGTCAAACGGCATAACTGTTGAGTTAATTGCGG
>NZ_RSCL01000011.1:210-1407 GCF_003991905.1 Dulcicalothrix desertica PCC 7102
GTATTGAATCGGTAACGCAGGTAACGGTGAATCTGCTTCTAAACAAAAAGCTTGATATAGAGCGGATAATTCTTGAATAAATACTCCCATTGACCAACCATCAGAAACAATATGATGCATGGTCAGCAACAACACACTTTCTGATGCTGCTAACTGTAATAAAGTACACCTAACTAATGGCGCCTTCTCTAAGTTAAAGGGGGTAATTGCTTCGGTGTAAGCTTGTTGAGCAACTAAAGTTTCACGCTCTCTTAATTCCAGTTGTCGTAAGTCAACTAAATTGAAATTTATCGTGGCTTTTGGGTGAATTATTTGTACTGGCGTACCATTAACTGTTTGAAAGCTCGTGCGTAGTATCGAGTGACGTTGTATTATTTGCGACAATGCTTGTTTTAGGGCATCAATATTTAACTTCCCATTGATACGGAGAGAGAAGGGCATATTATAAGTTGCATTTGCTCCTTGAAGTTTGTTAAGGAACCATAGTCTTTCTTGTGCCCAGGATAGTGGTAACTGTTCTACTAAATCGGATGCATTGGTAATAGCAGGAAGACTTAACCCTTGATTGCTAATTCTTAATTGGTCTAAAGTCTGCCCTAGTTGTGCGATAGTGGGAGACTCAAAAATTGCACGTAGGGGTAGTTCAACCTGAAAAGCTTGCCTAATTCTCGATATTAATTGCGTTGCAAGTAGGGAATGTCCTCCCAATTTAAAGAAGTTGTCGTAGACGCTGACCTTCTGAACGCCTAATACATTTGTAAAGATGTTAGCAATAATTTCTTCGCTGGCTGTGCGGGGTGCTGTATATTCACTTTCTCGCTCCCACTCTCGATTAGGGGCTGGTAGTGCTTTGCGGTCTACTTTGCCGTTAGGCATCAACGGGAAGGTGCTTAATAGTATAAATAACGACGGCACCATGTATTCTGGCAGTTTCTTTTGAGTTAGTTCGCGTAGCTGTTTACTGGTAAGTGAATTTTCTTGGGCAACAATGTAGGCGACTAAGTATTTGTTACCAGGAATATCTTCTCTAGCAATGACTACGGCTTGTTGTATTTGAGGATGGGTTTGTAGGACTGATTCAATTTCTCCAAGTTCAATACGGAAGCCCCGTAGCTTTACTTGATTATCGATGCGACCGAGGTATTCAATATTGCCATCACTTAAGTAGCGGGCTAAGTCTCCTGTTCTATACAGACG
>NZ_RSCL01000011.1:1417-2736 GCF_003991905.1 Dulcicalothrix desertica PCC 7102
AATGTTGGTCTAGGATATAAATTAAGGTGTTGCCGATGGGGCGACCAATGTGTATTTTATTATTACTATTACTAATTTCTGCAACAGTAGCACAGACAGTAGATTCAGTTGGTCCATAGGCATTAAAAAAGCGACGACCCAAAGACCATTGTCTGACTAGCTCAATCGCAAAAGCCTCCCCCCCCACAATTATTTGACTTAAACTTGGTAAGGAATCAATCGGTAATACCCCAAGAGCAGAGGGAGGAAGTAGGACATGAGTAATGTCGTGCTGATGCAGCATTTGCTTCAAATCAGTTCCAGGCATTAATGACTCTTTTGTACCTAAAACTAGCATCGCCCCAGAAGCAAATGCAGTGAATATTTCCCCAACTGAGACATCAAAACTTAAAGAAGCGAACTGGAGAATGCGGCTTTCTGGTTGCACATCAAATAGGTTCTTTTGTGCAAAAGAGAGGTTGCACAATCCTTGATGTTCAACTTCTACCCCTTTCGGTTGACCAGTAGAACCAGAAGTATAAATAACGTAAGCCAAATTATTAGACTTGACCCCGACATTGGGATTATCAAAAGACAATTGCTCAACAGTAAGCAAATGTGTATCAAAACAAACAACTCCTGCTTGGTGTTTCGGTAATGATGATAGCAAAGACTGTTGAGTCAACAATACTGACACAGCAGAATCAGTCAACATATAACTCAAGCGTTCTTTTGGGTAGCTGGGGTCAAGAGGTACATAGGCGCCACCTGCTTTAAGTATCCCCAATAGTCCCACCACCATTTCAATCGAACGTTCCACACAAATACCTACTAATACTTCTGGTTCAACCCCTAATGTTTGAAGGTGGTGTGCCAATTGATTGGCTCTAGTATTTAATTGTTTGTAGGTTAATTGCTCATCTCCAAACACCACAGCCACAGAAGAAGGAGTTTTTTCTACTTGCTGCTCAAATAACTCATGGATACATTTATCTTGGGGGTACGCAGTAGCAGTATTATTCCATTCCACCAATAATTGATGCAGTTCTGCTTGACTTAATAGAGATAATTCGCTAACTCTTTGGTGAGGATTAGACACAATTGCTGATAGTAAATTTTGGAGATGACCCGTCATCCGCTCAATTGTTTCTTTATTAAATAAGTCAGTGTTGTACTCCCATAAACCGACTAAGGAGTCAGCAGTTTCTTGCATCGATAGAGTCAAATCAAATTTGGTAATTGTGCTTTCCACCTGTTGTAGAGTTAAAGTTACACCAGGTAATTCTAACTCACCCATTGGCGCATTTTGGAGAACAAACATCACCTGGAACAAAGGTGAA
>NZ_RSCL01000011.1:2746-2866 GCF_003991905.1 Dulcicalothrix desertica PCC 7102
AAGAATATCTGATTGCCCGCTGTAGCGATATAATAAAGTCGCAAATGCCGCCAGCAGAGTCATAAATAAAGTAGTACCCGACTGAGTTGTCAAACGGCATAACTGTTGAGTTAATTGCGG
>NZ_RSCL01000011.1:2876-3253 GCF_003991905.1 Dulcicalothrix desertica PCC 7102
GAACCGACTAAGGAGTCAGCAGTTTCTTGCATCGATAGAGTCAAATCAAATTTGGTAATTGTGCTTTCCACCTGTTGTGGAGTTAAAGTTACACCAGGTAATTCTAACTCACCCATTGGCGCATTTTGGAGAACAAACATCACCTGGAACAAAGGTGAATAACTTAATTCTCGCTGTGGTTGTAATGCCTCGACTACTTGTTCAAAAGGCACATCTTGATATTCATAAGCTTTGAGGGTAGTTTCGCGAACTTGTGTTAGCAATTCTTGGAAACTGGGATTATCTTCAAAATGGGTTCTCAGTACTAACGTATTTACAAAGAAGCCAATTAATGGCTCTATTTCGCTGCGATTACGATTAGCAATCGGCGAACCAAT
>NZ_RSCL01000011.1:3269-22426 GCF_003991905.1 Dulcicalothrix desertica PCC 7102
GTTGAGGGTAAAAGTATAAGTTGAACCAGAAAAAGTTTGCACGCTTGGGCGAGTTCGGTCAGTGGGTAGTTGCAATAACTGGGGAGCGCCTTCCAATTGCTGCTTCCAGTAATCAAGTTGAGTTTGCAACCACTCTCCACTCAACCATTGTCTCTGCCAAACTGCAAAGTCTGCATACTGAATAGGTAATTCCCCTAAAGGAGAATCTTCTCCCAAGCAAAAAGTTTGATAGAGAGCAGATACTTCTTGAATAAATACTCCCATTGACCAACCATCACAAACAATATGATGCATGGTCAGCAACAACACAGTTTCTGATGCTGCTAACTGTAATAAAGTACACCTAACTAATGGCGCCTTCTCCAAGTTAAAGGGGGTAATTGCTTCGCTATAAGCTTGTTGAGCAACTGAAGTTTCACGCTCTGTTAGTTCCATTTGTTGTAAGTCCACCAAATTGATGTCAATCGTAACTTCTGGGTGGATGACCTGTACTGGCGTATCATTAACTGTTTGAAAGCTCGTGCGTAGTATAGAGTGACGTTGTATTATTTGCAATAATGCTTCTCTCAGGGCATTAATATCTAACTCACCACTGATATGCACAGACAAGGGCATGTTATAAGTTGCACTTGCTCCTTCTAGTTGGTTAAGGAACCATAGTCTTTCTTGTGCCCAAGATAGTGGTAACTGTTCTACTGAATCAAATGTACTGGTAATCGCAGGAAGACTTAACCCTTGATGGCTAATTCTTAATTGCTCTAAAGTTTGACCTAGTTGTGCAACAGTCGGAGAC
Source organism: Dulcicalothrix desertica PCC 7102 (assembly GCF_003991905.1). Taxonomy (GTDB): domain Bacteria; phylum Cyanobacteriota; class Cyanobacteriia; order Cyanobacteriales; family Nostocaceae; genus Dulcicalothrix; species Dulcicalothrix desertica. The sequence continues at coordinate 4,063 of NZ_RSCL01000011.1, forward strand.
TCAAAAACTGCACGTAGGGGTAGTTCAACCTCAAAAGCTTGCCTAATTCTCGATATTAATTGCGTTGCAAGTAGGGAATGTCCTCCCAATTTAAAGAAGTTGTCGTAGACGCTGACCTTCTCAACGCCGAATACATTTGTAAAGATGTTAGCAATAATTTCTTCACTGGCTGTACGGGGTGCTATATATTCACCTTCTCGCTCCCACTCTCCACCAGGTGCAGGTAGTGCTTTGCGGTCTACTTTGCCGTTGGGTGTTAATGGTAAGGTGTCTAATATCACAAAGCTACTGGGCAGCATGTATTCTGGCAGCTTCTTTTGAGTTAGCTCGCGTAATTGGTTGCTGGTAAGTGAATTTTCTTGAGCAACAACATAGGCAACTAATTTTTTGTTACCAGGAACATCTTCTCTAGCGATGACTACGACTTGTTGAACTTGAGGATGGGTTTGTAGGACTGATTCGATTTCTCCAAGTTCGATACGGTAGCCCCGTACTTTGACTTGATTATCGATGCGACCGAGGTATTCAATATTGCCATCACTTAAGTAGCGGGCTAAGTCTCCTGTTCTATACAGACGTTTTGATTTAGAATTGTCGAAAGGATTGGGGATAAATTTATCGGCAGTTAATTCGGGCTGGTTGAGGTAGCCTCTGGCTAAACCATCACCTCCGATATAGATTTCTCCAGGTACGCCGATGGGTACTGGTTGTAGGTATTTATCCAAAATGTATGTTTGGATATTACCAATGGGTCGTCCGATAGGAATTGGTGACTCCGTATCACCTAGAACAAACCCCGACAGGTTAAATATAGTCGCTTCTACCGTTGTTTCCGTAGGACCGTAGGCATTAATTAACTGTGGGGATTTTTCCAGATTCTTCACGTACTTTTGCCATAGACGGATTTTTCCTGGAAGTACTCCTTCTCCCCCTATAATTACCAGTCGTACTGATGAGGGTAGTATTTCGTTTGTCGCCACCAATTCAGAAATTAACTGTTGCCAATATGCTGTTGGCAAATCCAAAACTGTCAGCTTCCACTCGCGACACTTTTCTACAAACAGGGAAACAGAATTTAGTATCTGCGAAGTGCGTAGTATTAATATTCCACCACAAGTTAAGCAGGGATAAATTTCTTCGACAGAAACATCAAAACTGATAGAACTAAATTGTAGAATTCTATCCTCGAAGCCAATCCCATACTCAATCTTAGCCGAAGAAATAAAATTTACTAAAGACTGATGTTCAACCATTACCCCTTTAGGCGTGCCTGTAGAACCAGATGTATAGATTACATACGCTAAGTTATTAACTTGAACTATAGCTGACAAATTTTTATCGCTATGAGTACTAATAATTTGCGAGTCGGTATCCAAGCAAACAACTTTGGCTCCAATCTCTGGAAATGATTCCAAATATTTTTGCTGGGTTAACAGCACTGAAACCTGAGAATCGCTCAAAATATAATTCAAACGTTCTTGGGGATAGCTGGGGTCAAGAGGTACATAGGCGCCACCCGCTTTAAGTATCCCCAACAGTCCCACCACCATCTCGATAGAACGTTCCACACAAATACCTACTAATACTTCTGGTTTAACCCCTAATGTTTGAAGGTGGTGTGCCAATTGATTGGCTCTGGTATTTAATTGTTTGTAGGTTAATTGCTCATCTCCAAACACCACAGCCACAGAAGAAGGAGTTTTTTCTACTTGCTGCTCAAATAACTCATGGATACATTTATCTTGGGGGTATGCAGTAGCAGTATGATTCCATTCCACCAATAATTGATGCAGTTCTGCTTGACTCAATATAGATAATTCGCTGACTTTTTGTTGAGGATTGGACACAATTGCTGACAGTAAATTCTGGAAATGACCAGTCAGCTGCTCAATTGTTTCTCTATTAAACAGGTCTGTGTTATACTTAAAAGCACCAAAAAGCGATTTATTAGCTTCAATAATGTCTAAATCTAAATCAAACTGTCCTTCCTGTTGCGCTATTTCAAAAGGCTCTAGCAATAAATCACCCCTTTGAACTTGAGTACCAGTTTCTCTTTGTGTCAATAATTCTATTACCGAACCAAGCTGTGCTTTTTGCAAGACAAAAGACGCTTGAAAAAGTGGTGAACGGCTTTGGTCGCGCTCTGGTTGCAATTGTTTAACTAGTAATGGAAAGGGATAATCTTGATGTGTGATTGCTCCTAATACCGTAGAGCGGACTTGAGATAAAAATTCTTGAAAAGTAGGATTACCAGAAAAATTCGCTCGTTGCACTACCGGATTCGCAAAGTAACCGACTATCTGCGCGAATTCAGCTTTGCTCCTACCTGCGGTTGGAGAACCCACCAAAATATCTTCCTGACCCGTGTAGCGATGAAGCAGTACCTGAAAAACTGCCAAAATAACTATATAAAGGGTTACTCCTTCAAGCTTGGCTAATTCTTTCAGCTTTTGCGTCAGTTCTGGAGACAACTTAAAGGAATAAGTGGCCCCATTATAGGTTTGTACTGGAGGTCGAGGTCTGTCAGTCGCTAAATTTAATACAGGCAATTCACCAGCTAACTCTTGCTGCCAATATACCTGCATACTTTCTTTTTCAGAACTATTTAATAATTGAGCTTGCCAATTAACAAAATCTTTGTATGTAGAATTGATTGGTATCAAAGAAACTGCAACTCCATCTTTTTGACCTGCGTAAAGAAGAAGCAATTCATCTAAAAGTATCCAAATAGACCATCCATCGCAAGCAATATGATGGATGCTAAGTAACAGAATATAATCTTGATCTGTTATGTGAAATAAAGTTACTCGCGCTATCGGTCCTGTTTCTAAATTAAAAGGACGTTGATGTTCTTTAATTACTTGTTGCTTCAATTCATCAACGTTTAAATTTGAAGCATCCACCACCTCAAAGCAAGTCTCGTAATTACTATGAATTTCTTGAACTAATTCACCGTCTTGCTCCCTAAAATTTGTACGTAACATAGGGTGGCGAGCTATTAAAGATTCAACAGCCAGTTGCAAAGCTTTAACATCCACATGAGAGCAAATACGGAATGAAAATGCGACATTATAAGCTACACTTAAAGGTTCTAGTTTATATAAAAAATATAGTGCTTGCTGCCCGTAGGAGAGTGGAAAAGTATTAGAAATTGCAACACTGCTTTTGAGAAAGTTTATAATTTCCGGTTTACGTTGCTTAATTTCACTTAATAGTGTTGGAGTTAATACCTCTTGAGGCGCCTTATAGCGCAGTTTATCACCATCAACCCACAGTTCTACATTTTGTGAAGAAAGATTTTGAAGAAACTCGGTTATATTCATAATTCACCTTCTATAATATTATTGAAATTGGATGTAGTTACTTGTATAGATTCTTCTAGTGTCGATTTAATTTTTGTGATTTGCTCGTTTATGTATATGGCAATATCGATGATGTTGAGGTTTTCCATGAATTTCACTACAGGTATCTCTACATCAAAACAAGCTTGAACCCAATTCCTTAATTCGATAGCTACTAATGAGTCAAGTCCCATGTTGTTCAAATGTTGATGTAAATCTACCTGCTCAGTTGAACTAAAACCGAGAACTTTGGCAACTTGGGAACGGATATGAGTTGCCAACAGTGTCTGTCTTTCATTGATAGGAGTCTCTTGTAATCGCTGGAAAAACTCATCTTTATGCTGTAAAAATTTTGACTGCGATACCTCTAACAACTGGTCTATTTTTTTCCACTCACAGAGAAATGACTTTCTCTTATCATTCACTTCGATATTTTCTTCTATTGTTACTGCTGTTACTGCAATTTTTTCCAGCAGCGCACGCTTACCTCTAACTTCATAAATATCTTTAAACACTCTCCAATCAACATCTACTATTGTTGCTCGAGCAGAAGCTCCTTTAATAGCAATTTCTAAAGCAGTAAGAGCAAGGTTTGGCTGCATAGCTTTAATTCCCAGTCGGCTTAAAAACTGCTCTGCTTTACCCACAGCCATACCAACCTCAGCCCAAGGACCCCAATTCACGCTCAAAGAAGGTAAACCTAAACATTGGCGGTAATCAGCTAATGTATCCAAGAAATAGTTCGCCGCTGCGTAATGAGCTTGTCCTTTTGACCCCCAGACAGAAGCTATGGAAGACAAGCTAACAAAAAAGTCTAGCTCTATATCTCTAGTTAACTGGTGCAAATTCCAACCTCCTAAAAGCTTAGGACGAGTCACAGACTCAAAATCGCTCCATTTCATGGATGTTATCGGTTGATATCCTACTACACCAGCTGCATGAACAATACCACCTAAAGGTGGCATTGCAGCTTTAATTTCTTGCAAAACTTTGACTAAATTCGATTGCTTGCATACATCGGCTTGGGCTACTAAAACCCGAACACCAGTTTGCTCCATTTTGGCGATAGCTTGCTGCGCTTGTGTCGATGCTCCACTTCGTCCAATTAAAACCAAGTGAGTTGCTCCCTGCTCTACCATCCACTCAGCAATTTTGAGTCCGAGGGCGCCTAACCCACCTGTAATTAAGTAAGTAACATCTTTCTTGTTAGCAACAAGCGAAGTAGTTGGATTAGTCAGATCTATATTTTTTGGTACTACACGAGCTACGTAACGTCGTCTCGAACGTAAAGCAATGTGGTCTTCTCCTTGAGAATCTGCAATCTCTGCTAAAATCTCAACTGCTTCATCATCGTATGGTTCGGGCGCCAAATCGAGCATACCTCCCCATAACTCTGAATGTTCAAGCGCTATTACTCCTCCAACACCCCACACTGGTGCTTGGACTACATTTGGCGGCGTAGAATCAATGGCAATTGCCCCTCGCGTTACTATCCATAGAGCAGGTGACTTATTACACTTTAATAACGCTTGTACAAGATGCAGTATACTACCACAAATTCCTTTCTGTGCTTGTTCTAAACCAGAGAGTGTTACTTCTTGTGTTGGAGTAACATTTAAACTCCACAAATGAATTACTCCCTGTAAAGGTTGTTGGTTAGGAATCAAGGCTTCATGCAGCAAACGCTCAAAATCTTCAAGGTGAGATGGATTGACGCTCCAATTAGTATTTAAACGCTGATAAAACTCTCCTGGGTAAACTAACAAACAATTATTACCTTGTTGTTGCAAGGTTTGTGCTAAAGAAGTGCCTAAATTACCTTCATCGCACAATATTAGCCAAGTTCCAATTTCTCTAACATAATTACTATGTTTATTTTGGTAACGTTGTTTAAGTTGCCACTCTACTTTATAAAACCAATCTTTGATAAGTGTAGAATTTATTTCCTGTTGGTGACATTTAACAAGAACGGACAATAGTTGAGGTAAGTCTCTCCGACGCGATTCATCAAATTCTGCTGCTAACCGTTCGGTTAACTTTTGTATATCTCCTTGATGCAATAAGTTTATAATAGAGGTTTGATTAACTTCTTTTTTACTTAAACTTTCGTTTACGGCTGTTTCTGGCAACCAATAACGCTGTCTTTCAAAGGGATAAGTAGGTAAAGCAACTTTTTGATGAGTGTAGTCTTTTTCAAATCCTTTCCAGTCAACAGATACACCATTTATATATAGTACTCCCAAACTTTCAAGTATTTGCTGCCAATCAGTTTGAGGTGAACGCAATGAAGGAAGCCAAACTCCAACATCCTCTAAAAGACATTGACGTGCCATACCTAACAAAATTGGTTTCGACCCAATTTCTAAGTATATTTTATAACCAAGTTGATTTAAGCAGGTAATACTATCAACAAATCTAACTGGTTGGAGGATATGATTTAACCAATATTCGGGTGTGCAAATAGTATCATCTGCCCTTTGTCCAGTCACGTTAGAAATTAGGGGAATTTTAGGCTGATTGTAAGTAACTTGATTGGCGATCACTTCAAAATCAGCCAACATCGGCTGCATTAACGGTGAATGGAAAGCGTGGGAAACATCGAGTTTTTTAAATTTAATTTCCTTGTCGCTCAAAAGTTCGCAAATCGCTCTGATAGCTGGGGTTGAACCGCTAATGACCGTACTACTAGGCCCGTTAAAAGCAGCAATCGCAACTTGCTGGCCATAACCAGCAATCAAGGAGTGTATTAAATTAGAGCTAGCCATCACCGCCACCATTTCACCAGTAGGTGGTAACTCCTGTATTAGCTTACCCCGATATGCAATCAGTTTTAGAGCATCTTCTAAACTGAAAACCCCAGCAACGCAAGCAGCAACATATTCGCCAACACTGTGACCAAGCACCACATCTGGTTTAATACCCCAAGATTGCCACAATTGTACTAAAGCGTACTCTATGGCAAACAGGGCTGGTTGAGTGTAAGCAGTTTCATCTAATTTTGAATCGGAAGATTGAGTCTTTGGATATAAAATTCCCAGCAAGGAAGTTCCTAAATAAGGGCGCAAAACCATATCGCAAAGGTCGAGGGTTTGTCGAAATATTGGTTGGCTCTCGTAAAGTTGGCGCCCCATATCCACATATTGCGAACCCTGACCGGTAAAAAGGAAGGCTACTTCCGGGTGCTTGTTAGCATTTACCAGCCCACTTACTATTCCCGTAGTTTCCCTACCATCAGCAAAAGCAAGAAGGCGTTCACGTAACTGTATATTAGAATCAGCTACCACAGCCAAACGACTTTCAAAATGCGTTCGCCCTGTATTAGTAGCAAAGCAAACATCTGCGACTGATGCTGTTGAATGAATTAAAAATTCTTCATAACTTTTTGCTAAAGAACGTAATGCATTCTCGCTTTTAGCTGATAACGCCAAAAGATGCAAAGGGCGTTCAATTAATTCTTGATTTTGATTTTTAGCTTTTGAGTTTTCAAGTTCTAAAGGTGCTTCTTCTAAAACAATATGTGCATTTGTTCCACCATAACCAAAAGAACTAACACCAGCTAAAGCCGGAAAATCGCTTTCAGGCCAAGCTTCTAACTTCTGCTGAACTCGTAAACAGATTTTGTCAAAAGGAATATAAGGATTTGACTTTAAAAAATGCAGGCTAGGAGGTATTTTACGGTGTTTTAGTGATAGCGCCACTTTAATTAACCCAGCAATTCCAGCAGCTGCCTCTAAATGACCAATATTAGTTTTAACTGAACCTACAGCGCAATAACTACCATCTTTTCGATTTACAGAAAGTACCTTTGTTAAAGCCTTCATCTCCATAGGGTCGCCCAAACTTGTACCTGTACCGTGAGCTTCTATGTATTGAATTTGACTAGGAGAAACATTAGCCTGTCGATAGGCTTCTCGAAGAACAGCTTGCTGTGCCTGTGGATTTGGAGCAGTAAGACCATTGCTATGTCCATCTTGATTAACAGCACTACCACGAATAACAGCATAAATTAAATTACCATCAGCCACAGCTTGTGATAACGGCTTTAATACCACCACACCAGCACCTTCACTACGAACGTAGCCATCAGCACCAGCATCAAAGGTTTTGCAGCGACCATCAGCAGCCATAAAACCACCTTGTGAAAAGCTTGCCGTTACCCACGGTGACAACACTATGTTAACACCAGACGCGATTGCGAGGCTTGATTCTCTATTCCATATGCTTTGACAAGCAAGGTGAACCGCGACCAAAGAAGAGGAACAAGCAGTATCAACTGCTATGCTAGGTCCCGTGAAGTTAAATAAATAAGAAATACGATTAGCTGCAATACAGTTATTGTTACCAATAATTGCATAGGCATCCAAATCGACAGAACTTCTGATCAGGTGTTCATAATAATCGTAATTGGAAATACCGACAAAAACACCTGTTGGCGAACCGGAAAGGCTTTCAGGAATTAATGCGGCATCTTCTAATGCCTCCCACGTCACCTCTAGCAACAATCGTTGCTGCGGATCCATGCTTAATGCCTCGCGAGGAGCAATTCCAAAAAACTGCGAATCGAACTGCTCTAACTGCTCTAGAAAACCACCCCAACGAGTATTCATTTTACCTGCCTTCGTTGGGTCGGGATCATAAAAAGCTTCTATATTCCATCGAGAAGCAGGAACCTCACTAATAGCGTCTATACCGTTGCACAATAACTGCCAGAAGGCTTGTGGATTCTTGGCACCAGGAAAACGACATCCTATACCAACGATTGCAATTGCTTCTTCATGCATTTTCATTTTTGTAACTTATTGTTGCTAAACTAACTGCTAAAAAATTCAGTTATTTTATTAAGAAAAATTTACAGGAAGAGCCTTTAATCCTCGTAAAAAACTGTGATTACGCCATTCCAAAGTATTAGTAGCCAATTGGAGATTAGGCAGTCGTTGAATAAGAGTATTAATTGCGACTTGGCCTTGAACTCGTGCTAATACAGCACCTAAACAATAGTGAATACCACCAGCAAAAGCAAGATGTCGATTATCAGCACGGGTAAGGTCAAGGCAATCCGGTTCAGAAAATTGCTTAGGGTCTCGATTGGCTGCTCCTAAATACATAGTGATGCGATCGCCTGCTTTAATTTCTTTACCTCTAATTTCAACATCTTTGATTGCAATGCGGGAAATTGCTTGAACTGGACTATCGTAACGCAGCAGTTCCTCTATAGCATTGTAAATCATTGTCGGTTGCCGTTTAAGCTTCTCTCTTTGGTCGGGATGATGTAACAATGTCAACATTCCATTCCCAATCAAATTAACTGTAGTTTCTTCTCCAGTAATAAACAATAGTATACAGATTGATAAAATTTCGTCGTTAGTTAACTTGTCACCTTCATTCCTAGCAGTAATCAGAAAACTAATTAGGTCTTGTTGTGGTTCTTTTTCCCGTTGTACAATCACTTCACGAAAAGACTCTGTAAATTTGAGTACAGTCTCATTCATCCGAGCCAAATCTGAGAGTGAATTGAATTGACAGAATATGCCAGAAATATCATCTGCCCAGTCATGCATTTGATTTTGAAACTCTTTTGGAACCCCTAATATTTTGGAGATAATGTACATGGGCAAAGGGTAGGCAATTTCAGATATAATATCTATACTGTCTTTACGTTGGACATTCTCAATTAATTTATCCATTATCTCCTGAATTTCAGGTCGCAAACGCTCTACCATCTCTGGATGAAAAACTCCACCAATCAAAGAACGTATCCTAGTATGGTCAGGTGGTTCTAGAAATGTCAACCACTTGCTACTAGCTCCTACCAAGGCATTAAGATTTTGATGACGATTTTCAAGGTAAGAAGTTTTATTATTAAGCCGTTCGGGTAAGTTATCACTACAAAAACGTGGGTCGCGCAGGAGAAATTTGATATCATCATAGCTAGTTAATACCCAGGTACCAAGAAAAGTTCGATGTACGGGTTCTTCAGCACGGAGACGATGATAAGTAGGATAAGGATTTGCGTGAAATTCTTTATCCGAAGGATTAAAACGAAACTTGGTTTTTTCAGAACTAATAGCTTCAGCCTCTCGGTTTATATCAAACATTGACTCCATCGCAACACCTCCTAAAATCAATTTAATTTATATTGAGGATCCAACAACTGGCATTCTGCTTCTAAATACTGAGCTTAAAGGCTCACGGGGAGCATTACAAAAAATTGAGGGTCGAACTGGTCTACCTGCTCAAGAAAACCACCCCAACAAGTATTCATTTTACTTGGCTTTGTTGAGCTAGGGTCGTAAAAAGCTTCTATATCCCATTGAGAAGCAGGAACTTCTGTAACGTTGTACAACAACTGCCAGAAAGCTCCTAGACTGTTGGCATCAGGAAAACGATATCTGATACCAACAATTGTAATTAATTCTTTATAAAGTTTCATATTGATAATGACTAAATTAATTATTAGCAAATTCAACTGTTACAGTAAGAGAAAGTTACTGGAAGAGACTTCAATCCTCGTAAATTAATGTTAGTGCGCCATTCCAAAGTATCAGTGTACAATTGGAGATTATGTAGTCGTTGAATAAGCGTATTAATTGCGACTTGCGCTTCAACTCGTGCTAATGCAGCACCTAAACAGTAATGAATACCATCGGCAAAAGCAAGGTGACGATTATCATTACGGGTAAGGTCAAGGCAGTCCGGTTCGTAAAATTGTTTAGGATCTCGATTAGCTGCTCCTAAGTACACAATTACTTGATCGCCTGCTTTAATTTCTTTATTTCCAATTTCAATATTTTCAATTGCTGTGCGAGAAATCCCTTGAATTGGACTATCGTAACGCAGCAGTTCTTCTACAGCATTTTGGATAATTGCCGGTTGCTGTTTAAGCTTCTCCATTTGCTCAGGATGATGTAACAATGCTAACATCCCATTCCCAATCAAATTAACTGTAGTTTCTTCTCCAGTACCAAACAACAGCATACAAATTGACAAAATTTCGTCGTTACTTAGCTTGTCACCTTCATTCCTAGCAGTAATCAGAAAACTAATTAGGTCTTGTTGCGGTTCTTTTTCCCGTTGTGCAATCACTTCACGAAAAGACTCTGTAAATTTGAGTACAATCTCATTCATATGAGCCAAAGTTGAGAGTGAATTTAATGGGTCAAATATGGTAGAAATCTCCTCAGCCCACTTGTACACTTGGTTTTGAATCTCTTCTGGAACCCCCAACATCTTGGATATCACACGCACGGGCAAAGGACGGGCAAGTTCAGATATAATATCCATACTGTTGTTAAGCTGGGCATTGCCAATTAACTCATCCACAATATGCTGTATTTGAGGCCGCAAACGCTCTACCATCTCAGGATAAAAAAATTTGCCAACTAAAGAACGCATTCTAGTATGGTCAGGCGGTTCTATATATAGCAACCACTTGCTACAAGCACTTACTAAAGCATTAAGATTTTGATGCCGATCTTCAAGGTAAGAATTTTTATTTTTGAGCCGTTGCGGCAAGTTGTCGCTACGAAAATTTGAGTCGCGCAGGACAAATTTAACATCAGCATAGCGAGTTAGTACCCAACTACCCAGAAAATTCCGATGTACAGGTTCCTTGGCACGAAGGCGATGATAAGTAGGATAAGGATTTATATGAAATTCTTTGTCAAAGGGATTAAAATGAAACTTGGTTTTTTCAGAACTAACAGCTTCAACCTCTTGGTTTATATCAAACATAGACTCCATCGCGACATCTCCCAAATATCAACATTATTTATATTGAGGTTTTAACAAATTGCATTCTGCTTCTAAATACTGAGCCAAAACTTTAATATTGGGGTATTCCCAAAAAAGGGTAGGTTCAAGGTCGCAATCTAACCATTGAGCCAACTCTCCCGTCATAGTAACTGCCACTGATGAATCTAGACCGTATGAAGCAAAAGCTTGCGTAACATTTATTACATCTGGAGATACTTTCAAGTACTTCGCTAAATTAGAAACAAGCCAAGCAATGATTACTTTTTGCGTTGCAGGGTTGGGTGATTTTTGGTTAGCCTCATGCTGATTGTGTTCTGATAATTGTTGTTGCTTTACTGCATTTTGCAGTTGCACGGTAATAGATTCAATCTCTTCTTCGAGTTCTAGCAAGTTTATTTCCTGAAAGTCCGTAGTCCATTCTCCAACAACATTTAAATTTCCATTTATAAAAGCAAGTCGGCACGCATAGCGCTGAATCTTCCCACTAGAAGTTTTCGGGATACTCGCTGTCTTTAATAGTACAACAGCATAAACTTGTAGTTGGTGCTGCTGTGAAATTTCTTGACGGATGCGGGTAACTACCTCCGTTACATCTAGCTTTTGTAGGTAACTCCGCTCTACTTCAGTAACAATAACTAGTTTTTCAACACCATCTACCTCAAAAGAAAATGCTGCCCCACAATTAGGTCTTAGTGCAGGATGACTGTAAGAGACTGTCAGTTCAATGTCTTGAGGATAATGATTTTGCCCGCGAATGATGATTACATCTTTTATTCGACCAGTAACGAACAACTCCCCCTCATGCAAAAATCCCAAGTCTCCTGTACGTAAAAAATGGCGCCCATCAGCATTATACAATTGAGCATAAAAAGTTTTTTGTGTCAAGTCCTGTTGATTCCAATAGCCACCAGCGACAGAAGGGTTTGATACCCAAATTTCTCCAATAGAATTCTCTAAACATGGAGTTAAGGATTCTGGTTCAACAATTAAAATTTCCTGCTCTAAACATTCACCGCAACCCACTACAGCCCGCGCCGTAACTTCTTGATTATTGTCAATCATTACAACTTGGTTTTGCTCAAATGCCGCTCGTGAGACGTAGCGAACAACAGGCGAAGCTAATTTTTTACTTCCAGAAACAATTAAAGTAGTTTCAGCCATCCCATAGCAAGGATGGAATGCTTCAGGGCGGAAGCCACAATCAGCAAAAGTGCGAGCAAACAGTTCAAGGGTTTCTGGGCGAATTGGTTCGGCTCCAGTAAAAGCAATTTCCCAACTACTTAAGTCAAGTTCAGACCGTTCTTCCTCTGTAATCTTACGGCTACAAAGGTCATAAGCAAAATTAGGACCACCACTAGTCATAGCTTGATAACGAGAGATAGCTTTTAGCCAGCGCAAAGGCTTTTGTATAAATGCGACTGCTGGCATTAAAGTCATTGTGCTGCCTATATATAGTGGTTCTAGAATTCCTCCAATCAATCCCATATCATGGTAAGGTGGCAACCAGCTTATAACTCGGCTGCTAGGCTCATGTGCGAAACTTTTTTTAATCAATTCACAGTTGTGTAAAATGTTGCTGTGACTAACCATTACACCTTTTGGTGTGCCCGTAGAGCCTGATGTGTATTGAAGAAAAGCTAACTCATGTGAAGACAAGTCCGGTTTTTGCCAGTCAAAGGCTAGGTCAAGAGCAATATTATCCGTCGCTAACCATTGTAAGGTGCCAAATTCTGGATTATCTTCACATCGGCTCTTAATCAACCCCAACATCGCTGTATTGGTAAGTGCGAAGGTTGCTTGAGCATCCGAAACTATTGCCTGTAACCTTGATAAATTCTGATTCGGTCGCGGTGGATAAGCTGGTACAGCCACAACAGAAGCATATAAACATCCGAAAAAGGCAGCAATAAACTCCAATCCAGGTGGATAGACAAGCAAAGCACGGCAACCCGCAGCACTCATACTTTGAAGCTTAGATGCAATTGCCCGTGCTTGTCGGTCTAGCTCTTTATAGCTCAAATGTAAGGATTCTGTTTCTCCGTCCTGCAAAAAAGTATAAGCAGTTAAATCAGATTGATTTTGCGCTCTCATACTCAATAGGTCTACCAAAGTTGAAATTTCAAGCCTTGTATCATTCATTGCTCTGTGTTATTGGATGAACAGCATTGGGGATAGAAGTTTAGATCGCAAAATTTCTTACTTTCATTACAAATTGACAAAACTTTGAGTTGCTCAGTAGTTAACCTTAAATCCTGTTGAATAGTTGTGGCAAGAGGAGCAATGTTAAACCAAATTACAAATGAGAGAAAGAAGGCAAACCAGGTTAAGTGAAGAATGCGATAGCGACCGCTAAATGACAATAATCCTCGAATCATCAAAAATCTCCTATGTTTGGTTTTGTTATTCTTTTGTAGGAGAAGCTAAAAAAGGATTATGACGCAAGAAGTACTGAGCAACTTGTTCACCTAAATTTATACCATTTTCGGTAGCAAAGCGGTGGTGTGCCCCTGCATAAATGCGACTGGTGCGTGCTTCATTTGCCGCTTGGGAGAGGCTGGTGTAGGTACGACTGACTTCTTCTAATGGTGTGCCATCTACCAAATCGTTACCATTGAGAGAACGTAATGCATTTAGTAAACGGGCACTGTTCGGGTTTGGGTCGGCGCCAATGGTAAAGGTTTGTTTATCGCCGTAAAAGCTAGATAAAATATTGCTAGCAACACCAGCGACCGCAGAAGCCGCAGATGGGTGATCTGGGTGCTGGGGTGTATTTTCCCGTGCTGTCCAAGTGTTGTCATCCAAGTCAGCAGTGGATTCTAGTTGGTCGGCGTTACGGATGCTCGAAACTGGGCGCCAGAAATAATCTCTATCCCAGTTGATATCCCAAACATTCGCATAACCATCAGCTAGCGCCATATTCAGCGCTCCAAAGATATAAGCTGTATCTTCAAGCGAACTATTGTTATTAATAGCTAATTGTTGGGCTATTTTTTGCCAAGAATAGTTGGGTTGGTAAGTACCTTCAGCGTTTGCCCAAACGTGAGCAATGATTGTTCTATCAGCACTAGTTAATCCTAATCCATCGGGACGAGTCCGACCAAAATCATTACCTCCTGAACCTGAACCAAAACTGGCATCACTTAAGTCGGTATCATTAACTGCATTACCAACTACCCCTGCACCTACCGAGCGAGTCACACCATTTTCTGTGATGGTGCGGTTAAGGATGGAGACTGTACCGTTTCCCGGTAAGTCTAAAATACTACCATTCGCTTTCACTTCTGCAACACTGTCACGATAGCGGTCGCTATCTAACGCTGGTGGTGGTAATATATTGTTGCTGAAGAAGTCGGTTGATGGTAATACCCAAGCTTGATTAAGTTTGGCGACATCTGGAGATGCTAAACCGGAAAATTGACCGGATTCATTTAAGGAGTCTTCTGCACGGCGCCATGCTCCAGGGGTAGTTTTTGCAATACTGGTGATGGTTTTGTTGCCCTGAAGGTCAATTGCTTCAATTGGACTAGCTGCTCCAATTAAATTTGTACCGTCTTTTAATCTGCCAACAGTGCCGTTATTTAAAAGAGTAGAATTTCCATCTTGGAAACTTTTTTCATTGAGGTGATAATTATTTTCGATTCCATTTTGGTATTCTACGTTGAATCCTGGTACATTCACTCTTGTACCGTCAGCGTTGCGAAATGCACCATCGTTTGCCCGTAGTTCTAACAATCTTTGAGCGATGTTGCGCCCAAATTCTACACCTGCTTGTACGGCATCCGTATCACCACCAACTGCTGTCAAAGATGTATTCAAAGCTGCATCAAAAACTCTGGAAAGGAATTCTCCTGTATTTGTTGTTTCACCAGGAAAAGGACTAATATTACTTGCAGAAACAGGATTATCTGGGTCGGTGAATAACCTTTTAAGTATTGTATTAGCAGCAGATGCAACGGCGGCTTCAGCACTGGCGCCATCGGTAACTGTTGGTAATGTTTGTCCAATAGACTCTAAGTAAGTACTTCGGAAAGAAGTTTGTTTTATCGCTTGTACCGCATCAGCAATGGCTGTATGAACTAAAGCATAATAACGAGCTGAACGCGAACCTGGTACACTAGCATTTCTACCAGCATCAAACATCATCTCATTCCAGTCAATGACGGTATTACCAGCAGAAAAGATAGAAAAACTTTCTGGACTATTTGCCAATACACTAGCACTGACTCCATTTAAAGTTACAAAAGGATTGCGCTTAGAGCCTAATGGAAGGCTAACTACGGCGCCATTTTCTGTATCAGTTATACCTCCAGGTATATAGGGGTTAATAATATCGAGAAAAGTCAGCGGTTCATCAGAAATAATACCAACTTTATCTTTTCCAACTTCAAAGCCAGAAATATTGGCGCCTGCGCTCTTTATAACAAATACATCTACACCATTAGTACCAGTTAAAGAAGAACCACTACCGCCAAATATTACATTTTCTCCACTCCTACCAAAACTAATAGAATTAGGAATTAACCCAGAAATATCTAGGTGTGATGGTTGTGAAATATTACTTGCAATATCTGTACTAACACTAGATTGCTTTGATTCAAACATATTCGTACTCCTGCTACCTCTTTAATTACTACAGACCAAATGAACAAATAATTTCCTACCTGCGAAATTAACCGAAGAATATTGAACTCAAATTAGAGTTAAAAGTACTAGCAGTCTGGCTAGATACAACCGCGCTTTGATTTCTCTCGTGCTGATGTTTTGACCAGTAGGTGTCTCTAATCGATAGTTAGATTTGGCAGGATTATAATCAGGGCGCCAATCTACTTAGAACTAACAAATCTTCTTCATCCAACTCTACAGAAGTCCCACTACGAATAAGCTCGGAAAAATGCTCGTTTGGCACCATGATTGTTAAAGTATATAAACGTGTTGCGCCTGTATTTTTAATCATGTGAGTTCCTCTAGATGGTACTAATAAACTATCTCCACTTTTTATAGAAACATTTTTACCATCACAGATAGCTACCCCTTCTCCTTTAAGCACGAAAAACATTTCTACTGCCCATTCATGGCAATTTAGTGGAGTACTGCCACCAACGTCAAAAATTTCTACACAACAGGTTAAAGAGGTATCAGCGCTCTTTGTATCGAAAATAATTGCTAATCGATTTGAATCATTAGGACTAATTCGATAGACTTGATAGTCTTTGAGAGATTTCACAACAGGAATAACACAACTTTTAACTTGCATAAATATATTTCCTATTTCCTGTGTAATAGTTTTTAGCTCTACTACTTAATAGCGGGAACAGAGTTCAAAATATGCACTTTTTTAAAAAATATTGTTATACAACAGCAGTAAAAATAATTAATAACTTAACATCTATCAAAGGTTATAATTACATCTATATATAACTCATACTTTAGATAGATGAAATTATTTTTTTGGTCATAAATAATCTTTCACCCTTCTAACCTGTATTCCGCACCCCTAACTGTCATAAGTTCATTAGTACTTAAACTATTACCATCGAATAGTATTTATTAACTATATAATAACTGATTCTTGCGCTTTACTAAAACAAGTCCTTCTTACGTTGTTCGGATATTTCAGTAAATTTTATAAAAACTAAACTTTAGTTCAGTTTTTATAAAATTTAATATACTTTGAGGAATCAACGTAAAATTACTCCAACTTTACGAACTGCATATTTTAAGCAAAGCTACACCTAATTATAAGAAGAGATACAAAGGCGTTATTTTTTGGTTAACTGCTTCATCGTTATGTCGGTACAGTTCCTTTATCACGTAAAAAAGGCTTTGCTACAGCATTAATAAAAGCCGCTTTGCAAGAATCACGTGCAGCAGGATACCGTATTGCCACATTGCAAGCCTCTTTTATGGGTATGAATATTTATCGCCAAATTGGATTTAAAGAGTATTCTCAGATAGGTCTTTATTTGTGGACAGGTAAAGAAAGCTAATGGTAGTAAATTTTAGAGGCACCGATTTTAAGAGCTGTTTCGATAAAAGGCACCGCTCCCATTTCGGTGCAATACCCACTGGAATAAATCTCAATTCATCTATAATAGGCTAGCTACTGCCTCAACCTCAACAAGTAATGATGGTGATGCGAGAGAAGCTACACCAATACCAGTTACAGATGGACGAGATTCGCCTAAAAAGCTAGCAAGAATGGGAGCAAGAGTTTCCATATGTTCTCCAAGTTCACCTCGGATATATACGCGAACTTGCAATAACTGCTCGACTGATGAACCAGCTGCTGTTAGGACAATTTTAAGATTGTTAAGTGCTTTTCTTGCTTGTCCTTCGATCGAGTTCTCTGTGGTCTCATATTGATGATTCCAATCGACTTGACCAGATATGAAAACTAACCCTGATTCTGTATCGACAGTAGCCTGAGACATGCCAAAAGCAGCACCATCGTACAGTTTATGGGGATTAATTAGTTTTTTGCTCATGCTGCCCTCATAGTGGATTGGAGTGAATCTGTCAAATAACACAATACCATTTATTTATTTGACTTTTGTTGCAAAATTGATGAATAGCCGTTGCTGTGGTAGTAAGTAAAGTTTAGAACCAAATGATAGACGATTACTACCTGTTATTGACCTACACCTGTGGAGGTAGGATTCGAGATGCTACTTTTATTAAAGTCAGGCAGAAGTCATATTTGATTCATGTTGATGTGAGTTAAGGAATGGGGTAAACGTAACAGTATTCTCTAACGGAAAAGGAATAACGCTAGGGGAAAACGCACCTAACGTAGCAGTTAGTGAGTCTAGCACCTTGGAAAGTCCTAGATTAGAATCAGTTAGCAATGCATTGCCTAAATTGTTGTTTACGACTTCAAAAGAGTCATTGGGATTAGAATAATGTGCGAGATAATCTTCAACAAAATTACCAAGAGGGATGACATCTTTGAAGCCACTTGGGTCAATTCCATCGATAAAATTCAATTTGACAGTGACATCCGTAACATTAGCTCCATCAATAGGAAGTAAAATATCTTCTAATTGAAATGAGACAATATCGTTAATATCACCATTGACTGTGCGGGTGACAGTACTATCAAATTGGAAAGGAATAATTTTCGGTTCCACATCTAGATTAATGCTTAATGAGTCTAGCACCTTAGAAAGACCAAAATTGCTATCATTTACTAACGCTTGGGTAAGGTCACGATTGAGGACTTCATAAAGACCTGCTTCTACTGGATAATTTTCTAAAAAATCTTTAATGTAATT
>NZ_RSCL01000011.1:22436-22726 GCF_003991905.1 Dulcicalothrix desertica PCC 7102
CACATCTAGATTAATACTTAATGAGTCTAGCACCTTAGAAAGACCAAAATTGCTATCATTTATTAATGCTTGGGTAAGGTCACGATTGAGGACTTCATAAAGACCTGCTTCTACTGGATAATTTTCTAAAAAATCTTTAATGTAATTACCAATGGGTATGACATCTTGGAATGCACTTGAGTCAATTCCATCAATATAATCTAAATTAATAGTGACATCAGTAACTATACCGCCATCAATTGGAGACGTTACGTCTTGCAAATTAAATGAAACAATATCGCTGATATCGC
>NZ_RSCL01000011.1:22736-52970 GCF_003991905.1 Dulcicalothrix desertica PCC 7102
CAGTGACATCAGTAACTATACCGCCATCAATTGGAGACGTTACGTCTTGCAAATTAAATGAAACAATATCGCTGATATCGCCATTTGAGGTTAGGGTGACAGTATTATCAAATTGGAAAGGAATAATTTTTGGTTCTACATCTAGATTCACGCTTAATGAGTCTAGCACTTTAGAAAGACCTAGATTGCAATCATTTAGCAGTTCTGAGGCGAGATTGCGATTGATGACTTCAAAAAGGTCATTGGGATTATATGGATAATTAGTTAGATAATCTTTGGCTTTATCTGCTATAGTACCTACTTTTTTAAAGTCACTAGGGTTTATTCCATCAATATAATCAAGAGTAATGATGACATCCGCATTTTCTCTATTTGTAACATCAAGCGGGATATCTTTTAACTGAAACGAAGTAATATTGTTATTGTTAATGTCTAGGTCTGATGTCAGAGTATTTGTATTACTAAATAGGGAAGGAATAGTTTTTAACTCTAAATTTGCATGTTTCGTTGTGAGAATATTTTTCATGGATTTTGTACTATTTTATGTGGGAATTTAATTTTAATTAATATTAAATTGACGATTAAATAGATTTAATTGCAAATTGTTGCGGTCAACAGTGGTAAAACTTATCGTCTTACATATAACTGCTGCTCTAAACTCACTAGTATGACAGCATTATAATTGAATCGTTTGATAAAAACACTTAACTAAAGTTAAGTTGCAATCCAATAAATAATTAAAAATTGTAAATTTCTTGCTCTTTTTAAAATACTGGAGTTTAGACTAATTTGACCTATCAAGCCGCCAAACCCTTATCCAGACAGCCTTTAATGGTTTTAAAGCTTGTTTCAAGTCTAAAGTCTAGAATCATTACTAGGCAAGGCTTTTAGCCTGAAAAATCTAATTTAGTCTAAACTCCAATAAAATATGAAAGTAGAAGAATGAATGCGGTCAATCAAATTTACATCAATCTCTACTTCTCCAGATGATTGTTGTATTTGACTACGTAACTTTTCTATTTCTGCTTCGAGTTCCGGCGCCGATACTGCACGTAACTGTTCAATTTCTGCCTGTAATTAGGCAATTTTATTTTGGGTGCGATGAACTCTAATAAATCTTTTCCTTTATTAATACTTCTGTACGCAACAACCCAACTATGTTA
Source organism: Dulcicalothrix desertica PCC 7102 (assembly GCF_003991905.1). Lineage (GTDB taxonomy): Bacteria > Cyanobacteriota > Cyanobacteriia > Cyanobacteriales > Nostocaceae > Dulcicalothrix > Dulcicalothrix desertica. The sequence goes on from NZ_RSCL01000011.1 coordinate 23,900, forward strand.
AGTAATACCTAGTTGCTCTCTAATCTCTAAAATTGGCTTATTGTAATAAAGCTCAAAGTCAAGACTGTTAATATTTTTAGTTTTTACTTTTTTACCATACTCAAAGCCTAAGTAGAATTCCTGAAAATGTTTTTTAGTAAACTGATACTTCTTAGGATAAAATTTAGAAGAGATAAGCTTGAACAAGGCAATATGAAACCATTTAGTATTTGAATCATTACCCATTGTAAAACCTACAATGAAAGCTTCATCATCTAAAGAAAATCCGCGTTTGAGTAATAGATGTAAATAATCATGTTTGTAAAGATATATTTTTCCAGGTAAAGATAATGGGCTATCAGGATTCTCTAATAACCAAACCAGGAAGGGTATTTTAGATTGTGGGTCTCCATCCATCTCTTCATAAGCGCTTCTCAAAGTCTGATTAGTTTGTAAAGCTTTTTCTAAACGTTCAGTTGTAAGATGAATTTTATCTGATAAATGCCCTTTAACTGGTTGCCCACGCCAATAGCTTGGTTGTCTAGCCGGAACAAGAATACTATCTCTTTTTTGTATGATTGATTCATGTTTTACGTTGTTGCGTTTCTGAAGCAAATAGGTGGAGCGCCCCAGAGGCAAGTTGAGCCAATGATCCGATATAGCGGGAAGTTTCATTTCAAAGGATGAAGTTAAAGAACCTTGGCATTGATCAACCAAAATGCCACTCCAGCCTAATTTCCGACTCGATAAAACCAGCGTTTTACCCAACCGTTGGCTGAGTGAGATTAGTCTAAGCAAGTTAGGAATCGCAGATTTTGTGTTCAGCATTTGACTAAATCCTATTTGGAAGAATTTATTCACACTCCTTACTATTCACCAAATGTACTTTTTACCACTGTCGTGTTGTTTAAAACTGTGCTTTGCGGCTTTAATCAGATCGGCTCCTTTTTCACCAATCATAATCGCGGGTGCATTTGTGTTTCCTGTGGTGATAGTTGGCATAATTGACGCATCAACAACTCGTAATCCTTCAATCCCCCGTACCTTGAGCTGAGGATCGACAACCGCCATCCGATCTATACCCATTTTGCACGTCCCAACAGGATGCCATGCTGTATTGCACGTTTGCCGAATATAATCTCGGATTGCTTTGTCGCTAGACACTTCAGACCTTGGAGCAATTTCCTCGCCCCGAAACTCATTAAACACACCCGAATGGATAAGTTGACGCGAAATTTTAAGTCCTTCAACCATCAGTTGCATGTCGGATTCATTCTGAAGATAGTTTACCCGAATCAACGGTGGGTCAAAGGGGGAGGATGAACGCAGTCTCACGCTACCACGACTTTGGGGGTGGGTGACGTAATAGGTAATGGTAAATCCCGGACCTTCACGTGCAAAGGCAGGATCGACAAATAAGATCGGAACAAATGTAAACTGTAGATTGGGCGCAGCATCTAAATTATTGTTGGTACGCAAAAATAACCCAGCCTCTCCCCCATTACTACTAGGCGCCAGGGGCTGGTCTTGAGTAGACTGGTAACCAACAACTGCAAGTGGGTGATCTTGAAGATTCTGGCCGACACCCGGCAAATCAACAACCACAGGAATGCCGGAAGCCTGGAGATGATCAGCAGGTCCAATTCCAGAAAGCATTAGCAGCTTAGGGGAATCGAACGCACCAGCACTCAAAATCACTTCGGAGTTGACCCTAACTTGATATTCCGTTCCATTTTGGACATACGCTACCCCAACCGTGCGCTTTCCCTCGAAGAGTAAACGAGTCACCAATGCTCCTGTTTGAATGGTCAAGTTGGGGCGCTCAAAGATCGGACGCAGAAACGCCACTGCTGTACTTTGGCGCTTGCCATCTTTCACGGTCACTTGGTAAAGTCCTGTACCTTCCTGCTGTACGCCATTGAAGTCGGAATTTTGCTCATAGCCCTGTGCAATCGCGGCTTCTACAAAGCGTTGCGATACTGTTGCAGGAGAGAGTGGATCTGTGATGTTAAGCAGTCCATCAACCCCATGAAATAACGATGCTCCCCGCTGCTGGTTTTCCGATTTCTTGAAGTAAGGTAAAACATCCTGATAACTCCAACCTTGATTACCTAACGCTTGCCAACTATTGTAGTCGCGCTCATTGCCTCGTATATAAATCATGCCATTAATCGAACTGCTGCCGCCCAAGACTTTACCGCGTGAAGAGAAAGTTTTGCGGTTATTTAAGTATGGTTCCCTGAGCGTGAAGTATGCCCAGTCCACTTCGGAGCCTAAGAGTGTAGGCCACGCTGAGGGAACTTGAATTTCTGGCTTGGTATCAGGGCCACCCGCTTCGAGCAGCAATACTCTGGTATTAGGGTCTTCTGTAAGACGGTTGGCAACGACACTGCCCGCTGAACCAGCACCTATCACAATGTAATCATATCCAGACATTTCATGTTTTCTAGAGCCAGCATTCGCAAAACGAGCAGAAGTTAGTAAGGTGACTAAACTAGTAGAGAATAGAGCGTATGATTGAATAAATTGACGACGGTTATAAGGCTTATAAAGCAAGGACTCCTCCTATCTTAGATTATCTAAGAATTTATTGGTTTGTCTTAAGTGCTCTTGTATTTTTAAAGTATCGCATCCAGGATTTTCGCACAACTAAAAAAGTCTTCTTAAAAGAGCCGCACCCAATTGATTTACGGACGTACTCCCTCAATAACGCTTTGCCAAGAGTTTGTAGAAATAATTTTTGTTAGTTGTAAGCCACTAGCTTGGAAGAGGGCTTGATGTTGAGCTTCTGTTCGTTCTTGTCCCCCTGTTAGCACTAACATTTCCAAATCGAGAAGTTTGGCAACAGAAGACTCATTTCCTGGGAAAATTACAGCTTCTACGAGGAGCAACTTCGCATTCTTTGGCATTGCTTGGTAGCAATTATTGAGAATAGTAATAGCTTGCTTATCATCCCAATCATGGATGATATTTTTCATAATATACGCATCAGCACCATTAGGAACCGAAGAGAAAAAATCACCAGCAATAAGTTGACAGCGATTTGCAACACCAAAAGCTTCTAGTAAAGGCTTGGCACGTTCGAGAACTGGTGCTTGATCGAAGAGAATACCTTGCATTGTTGGATATTTTGTAAGAATTGCGGCTATTAAGCTACCTTGTCCGCCACCAATGTCAACTAATTTCTGAATAGAGGAGAAATCATAAGCGGCAAGTACGGCATCTTGAATTGTTGCTGAGTAATTAGTCATTGCACCGTCAAACAGTTCAGCTGTTTGAGGGTTCTGAGCTAAGTAATCAAAAAGTCCCATATTGTAGACGTGCCGAAATGCAGTCTCACCTGTTTTCACAGTATGTAGTAGATGACCCCAAGGCTTACGGTATACATCTTCACTTCTAATAATGGCGCTAGCACGCATTGAATTGGAAATGTCAGTTTGCAGACAGGAACCCAAGGGAGTTAACTCAAATCTTCCATTTAAGTCCTCTGCAAATATTCCAATACTAGCAAGCGCGCGTAAAACTCTGTAGAGAGATGGTGCATGAGAGTCAGTAATTTTTGCTAGCTCTTCACTACTTTTTGCACCATCTTTGAGCAAGTCAGCGATACCAAGTTTGGCTACTACATGAATCGATTGTGAAATGCGATAGCTGGTCACTGATTGTAATACTGCCATCGCTCTTGACACATCGTTAAAGTTTTCGGGATGATCTGGTAGAAACATTAGTAAATATAATATTAGTATTTTTTGCCCAAAATGCTTGGAGTATACCGATTGAAAGGATTTTCAAACCGAATAACTTCACCTTCTCCTGGAGTAAAGCCTTTGTTAGATATATAAATATTGTTGTCAGAACCAATCGTTAATCCAGTTGGAGAAATTAGATTGTCACTTGTAATTGTAAGACAAGTATTTCCTTCAGGAGGCAAATAAACCAGGGCGCCTTTTGAATCTCCTGATGCTATACCATCTGAGTCGTATTCTAAGACAAATAAACCACCAGATTTATCAAACGCCAAATCTACAATGTTGGTAAAACCATCTGCATAAACTTCTTTTTTACCATCAGAGTCGATTCGGAATATCTGTGCTTGTCCTTTGGGAAATGGATTTCCTGTTAATTGACTTACGTATAAGGCGCCATCAAGACCTGGAGTAACTGCGGTTGGTACTGCTTGATAAGACACTTCTTCTCCTGTCGTTCGATTCTTAGTTTTGCTTGTGGGGAAAACATTATCGACTTTAAAGTTACTACCATTAATGTTTAAGCTTAGTAAATCATTGCCACCCGCATCAATTACATAAGCTGTATTTCCTTGAATTAGCAAATCGTAAGGGTTAGTAATTATGTCTCCTCCATCGGGATTATTGTTCAGTTCATAAGCCGCTAAATCTGCCAACCTTGTAATTGCTAACTGTTTAAAGAAGGAGTAGAAACGTTAACAGGAATTACGTAAAGAAACCCGGTTTCTACGCATTCATTGTCGCAGACAAATCGTCATTTTTACGACAGGTTATCGACTTATCTTCCCGGTTTCTAAGATTTTTGCGTAAGTCTTAGTTAAATGTAACGTTTCTACTAAAACAAACACTAATCGGGCAAAATATTATTGTTATTTGCAACTAACGCACGGTTGAAAGTGAGAGGAAGGTTGCTAAAACCTAGTTGCGCGCGCAAGATACACTGCTTACTTAAACGCAGATGGCAGGAAACGTAAGTAGTTTCTTTGAGAGAAGAGTTTGCTTGGCTTAAAGATGCTTGATTGTTGTTCATAATAAAACTTCCTAGTCGTTGTAAAAATTGTGGGAATATTCTAAGGTAACACAAATCTCAGTTGAATCTATTACTAACGCAATTGTTCAAATAGTTGAGTTAAGTTTGAGACTATCTTATCTTGTTTTTGCGAATGGCTTATGAAAGTAAATATATTTTAATGATTGAAACTTTACTATCTATCAAAAGATTAGTATTTTTCAAAATTTAGTTTTATTAAAGATTGATTAACAAACTAATTATTAATTTAAATTAATATAAATTAATTTAGTACACATTTATTAATTGCCATGTAAAACTTAACTTTAAGATAGTATTTTTTGAAAGCTATTAGATTGAATAAAAATTATTACATATACTGTAACTCATTTAAAATCTATAATTGTCAAGCATTTAGTACCTGTTGAGATGCAGTTATTATAGCTGATAAATGAGATTTGCTTAATCCAGTATTTGCAGCTATTATAATTATTTTAGCTAATTGCTCCGGTGTTAAGCTTTTAATGCTAATTGCAATTTCATTAAGTGCGGTATCTGATATGTGAGAAATAGCAACTTGATCTTTTATGGCAGTCAATGTTTGTGTGCTACCATTATAAATATCTTTAATAGTATTTGCGCTTTGCTTTTCTTTCAATACTACATTCATCTCTAACTCTGGCGATGACAGTGAATGTGTTTCAGTAGTAGTTTGTAATGGTTTTATAACCTTGACTCGATTGTTAGACTCACGTATTATGTCGATTGTTTTCTTATATTCATTAACAATTGACTTTGCCTTACTATAGCTGATATTTTCACCATTAGAAGCGCGCTCTAACACTTCAATTCTTGCTTCAGAAGGTGTAGAAGGGGCAGCAAGCAAGTACAAACTTGAAACAGCAATATTCAAATGTGTAAAATTTACGCATTTGAAATGAAGAGCAACCTGCATAAACTTGGTAGCAGTTGATACACTCCAATTAAACTCAAACTGAAGCCAATTTCTAAAGTTTCCATGTCCTAAATGCTGCTTTACCTCAATTAGCTTCTGCCCAATATCAATAATATCTTGATAGCTACGGCGCACCAGCATTTTAATTTCAGTCGCGCGTTGTTGAACAACTAACTGCGTTTCAGATTCCAAAAGGCCATATTCAAAGTTTAGAGTTTGCTCGGTTGATAAGTTTGTTAATGGTTGAGAGCATAAATTGTCCTGTTTCATATTATACTTACTCCGTTTCGCAGTAGTAATGGCACTTTGGAAATTAAGTCATATCCCTGAAGGTGGACTTATGAATTAAGTCTTAGAAACTGAGAATATGAGTCGATAGCTTGTAGTAAAAACAATGATTTTGAGCAGAGACCAGGTTTACCCAGCCTAAGTTCTATATCTATTGAACAGAAGTTAAACTTCAAAAACTGACATGCATCTTATATTAATAGGCGCACATCCCTTCGCATTATGCAATTGAGCGATACTTAAATTAAATCTCACCAAGCTTATATGGTGAGTGGGGCATCCAGTTTTGACTGTATAAGTACCCAGCTGATGAAATAGCAGATGCGGCATTTTTTCTTGCGACATGTGGCTATGTAACAGGGCAAATTATTCAAATTGATGGCGGGTGGACTGCATAGACGCTTGATTTTGATTGTTGATATTATAATTGAGAGGGAAATGACTGTAAAACTTCCTGATGGTTTTATTACTCACCTGATGGTACGGGCGCCAGGTAATTTTTTAGATTGATGGTACGGGCGCCTGTATCACCATACCATTATTAGTTTTGAAGATGGTACGCGCTTTGTAATGCTTGCTGTATTAGCCTTGTCTTGAATATGTAATACTCTTGACTTTATGGTGGCTATAACGATATTGTTGCTACAGGTTTGCAGAATACTTAGATATTTGGAGATTTAATTAATTCAGATAATTGCAAGCGCCTGTAATAAATAATTTCTGCTACTTCATTTTTCCGAATCACTACGTTTCTTATTTATCATTTCGGAACTGTAAATTGAGTACGCTTGCTCATATTTAAGAAAAAACCCTGTTTTATTGCCAAGCGCTACATCAACTTTAACAATTTGTTTAATTAACGTTCTATATAAACAAAAAGTGCATAAATCGAGTTCACTTACACCTATTTAATAATATAGCTGAATTATGCCGTTATGCAGCTTGGAGTTATATGAAAGGAGCGTTCTAATATGTTCGTGAGAAATTTTATCGCTATTTGCGTCTTAAGTTGTAGCCTTCCCATTATCGCTTCCGCAGCTTCGATTGACAGCATTTATACCGATCTCTCATCTAATCGCTGCAAAACCATCGAAATTGATAAGGAGACTGGCGATTCTGTGCGGAAATGTCCAGGAGTAGCGGGTTATAGCCTACTGGTTCAAGATTTTGATGGGCGAGAGTCTGTTACCGTACTGACAGCAGACGGGCAGCGGCATTCGCTCAATTATCACCAGGTGATCACGAGGGGGGGTTTCTCTAGCTTGGCCCAAAAAGCAGAATGGCGAGTAACAAGGAGAAAAGGGAAGGTGCTGCCCCGAGCCTTGATCGTGCGAGTGAATGCTAATGAATCCACGTCCTATTTGGCGGTAGCGAAGATCGCAGCAGAGAAGGTCTGTGTAACGCAGAAGGTGGAAGGTGGAGCAAAAGCGAATGAAGAAGCGCGGCGAGCAGCGGATATTTCAGCACAGAAACCTTGTCTTGAGTAACAAATGCAACTAATATAGTAATCCTAAATCATTTGTAAAAATTGTGCGTTGTAGAGACGCGATTTAATCGCGTCTGGGGTGTGAGTAGCAGTATAACAGAAAACCGGGACAGGCTCCGACAGTTATCCCGGCACCTGCTTTATAGTACTCATGCTCGGTTGCGTTTCATGTCCGCGCATAAATTACAAATGGTGCCGACCCTATATCAAGTGCGTACATTAATTTTTCACACAGCTTCAAAGCTTTGCCCAGCCAGGATTGCACAATCTATCTAGGAGCGAATCAGATAAAATCTGAGGCAGCTTGATATTGCTGACTGCATAAACTAATTTTGCCACCCCTACTAAACTTTAAGCGTTCCCACATCTAAAATCAAATTCAACTTTTTAGGAGTAAAATCATGTTTAACTTTAACAAACAACTAGCGACTGTAGCACTTTTAACTGTGGCTTCGATGAGTGGAACAATGTTAACAGCAAATTATGCATCTGCCCAATCTAATTTGAGTTTGGACAAAAAGTGATTGTTAGCGTATTAATTTCGCAAACAATCTTTTGATTAGCATTATTTATACTTACTAATTTTAAGAGATAATGTGAGTTTTTGGTGATATGCAAATGGAGAATTTTAACATGATGAATTGTCGTTTCGTCCTAGTTATTACAAGTTTAGTACTTTTAAATACTGGCGTACCAAATTATTCTAACCTACCAGTTTTAGCACATAATAAGAATATTTTAAAGAAGCAAAATTCAATAACAGTTGCACAAAGGTGTGGGAACACGGAAGCGGTTAAACCCAGTAAAACAAGTAAAACAGTAAGATTTCCCAAATTTGGTATCAAAGTTAAAATTCCTTCTAATTATAAAACATTTCCTCGTAAAGACGGTTCTATAAGCATTCTTGATCCAGGCTCGTATGAAGCAGTTAGATGTCAGGCGCCTCATGGTCTATATTCATTTAACATTAAACTATTACCCAATTCTAAAAATTTATCTTTACAAGCATTTGCTAAATCTGCTTATGAAGGTCAACTAAAAAGGGTATATGACTATAATCAAAATAATATACGGGCACTGCTCATAGACTCAGAAAGTGGTTACAGTGCTTATGGAATTTTTAAAGTGCGCGGTGTTAAAGGCATAGTAGAAATGAATGCATCTTGTGATTGTGATGTTAGCAGAACAAATATTATTGACTACCTTAAAGTCACAGAGTTAATTAGATAAAAACTAATTATGAGTTAGTTATTGATTTAAACAGGCGCCAATGCAGCACTCCGAAGCGGCACCTAATTTATAAAACAAAAAAAGTCCAAACTATCTATTAGAGACATCTAATGCTGAAAAAAGATCTAAAAAAATTATTTGCAATTTCTTTAGTTTGTACAGTATCATTAAATGCTTGCGTTACAGCAGGTAAAACTCTGGAAAAACAAGCCCAACCTGAAACAGAGTTATTATTTTCTTTCAATAATAAGGCAGCCACAACACAAGTAAAGTCTATTCAACCACCACTGGCGCCAAAAAAACCCCATCAAGAAGTTCGTCATGGTGAAATTATCCGCGATGATTACTTTTGGTTGCGCGATAAAGAGAATCCGGAAGTATTAAAATACCTGAAAGCCGAAAATGCATATACTGAGTCCTTAACTGCTAATTTAAAACCGCTGCAAACACAGTTGTATCAGGAAATGCTGGGACGAGTACAGGAGAATAGAACTAGCGTCGCTGTACAATTGGGAAGTTATCTTTACTACACGCGCTACGAAAAAGGTAAAAATTATCCTATTCATTGCCGCAAAAAGAACGCGAATGCTAAAGAAGAAATGTTATTAGATCAAAATCAACTTGCGGCTCGTGAGAAGTATTTGAACGTTAGCATATTTAATGTTAGTAACGATGGTAATTTGCTTGCTTACGCGATTGATACCAAAGGTGATATTCGTTACAATCTCGTTGTAAAGGATTTACGGTCGGGAAAAATACTGTCTGACTCAATTCAAAATATTACTTCGCTAACTTGGGCAAGTGATAATACATTATTTTATGTTACCGCAGACCAAATGACTAACCGTCCGAATACTTTATGGCGCCTCAAATTAGGAAGTACACCGCTTCATGTGATTGAAGAAAAAGATGTAGAATTTTCTTCAGAAGTTAGTCGCACTAAAGATAAAAAGTACATTTTATACACAGTCAGAAGTAAAGATACTAGCGAAACACATTACCTTGATGCAGCTAAACCCAAGTTTAATTTGCAAACCATCTCGAAACGTGCGAAAGGGTATGAGTACTCAGTTGAACACCGTAATGGATTGTGGTATAAAATCACTAATGAAGGTGTAAATAATCAAAAAGCTATCAATAACCGAATTGTAACTTTACCTGTTGGCAATTCTAAGGGTGCCGAACAAGAGTTTTTACCCCATAATCAAAGTGTATTGATAAATGGTATTGACTTGTATAAAGATTTTGCGGTTGTATCGGAGAAAAAGCTTGGTGTAAATAGATTTTTAGTATATAGTTTTAAAACTAAAAAATGGCGTGAAGTTAATTTTGCTGATAGTGTTTACACTGCTTTTTTAGGAGTCGATCAAGAATTTACAAGTGAGATTATTAATCAACCGTTTGATTCTAATTCTTTTCGCTACACTTATACATCCTTGATTTTACCGACAACTGTTTACGAGCAAAACCTTGCTACAGGTACACAGAAGATAATTAAGCGCAAACAAGTTCCTAAATACGATGCAAGTTTATATACAACTGAAAGAGTATGGGCGCCAGTTCGAAATGGTGTGAAAGTTCCCTTATCTATAGTTTACCGTAAAGGTGTTGAGCGTAATGGTCAGGCGCCTTTGTTAATGTATGGTTATGGTGCATACGGTTTAGAACAAAAGGCAGAATTTGATAGCAATTTAATTAGCTTACTTGATAGAGGTGTAATATATGTCATTGCTCATACACGTGGTGGGGATGAATTAGGCAAGCAGTGGTACGAAGACGGTAAGTTGATGAACAAGAAAAACACTTTTAATGATTTTATTGATAGTGCCGAATATTTAATCAGTAACCGTTGGACATCGAAAGACCGTTTACTAATTAGTGGTGCAAGTGCAGGTGGTTTACTCATTGGTACTGTCGTCAACATGCGTCCCGACCTTTTCAAAGCAGCACATCTCGGTGTGCCTTTTGTAGATGTCATGAACACGATGTGGGATGAAAGCTTACCATTAACTACAGAAGAATACCTCGAATGGGGCAACCCACACTCCTTAGCTGCCTACGATTATATGCGTGCTTATAGTCCTTATGATAATTTGGCGGCTAAAGCTTACCCTGCAATACTTCTCACCACCAGTATTAATGATAGCCAAGTTGGATATTGGGAACCGACAAAATACGCCGCCAAATTGCGTACCTTAAAAACAGACAATAATCCGTTGTTACTAAAAATTAACTTAGAAGCAGGTCATCAAGGCGCCAGTGGTCGTTACGAGGTACTTAAAGACATTGCATTTGAATACGCTTGGATGCTCTCACAAGTTGGATTTTAATTACCTTCCAACTTGCACGTAATAAAATCCTTGTAGAGACGCTCCGGAGCGTCTCTACATTATGGTCAACCAGCAATAAGTCCAGATGGCAAAACTTTAGCTTCTGCAAGTTTAGACAGAACCATCAAATTGTGGAATTTAGATTTAGATGATTTAGAGAGCAATATCAAACGCGGCGCTAACTGTCCGGCACCTGTTTTATATTACTTATGCTCAGTTGCGTTTTATGTCGTGCATAAATTAGAGGTGGTGCCAGCCCTATCTCAAACGCTTACATGAGTTTTCCACATAGCTTCAAAGCTTTGCCCAGCTTTTATTTCACAATCTGCCTAGGAGCCAATTATATAAAATCTGAGGCAGCTTGATATTGCTGGCTGCATAAATTAATTTTGTCACCCCTATTAATAAGTAGAACGAGAAAGTTCATTCCGCTTATTGGTAATTAAGCAATGCGATTTTTAATTTTGCAGTCCTGTTTAATTCTATAAGTGTATACACCAAAAACACATAAATTAAAGGAAACAGCTATGTTTACAGCTAATAAATCCAATCAAGGTAAATTCAAGCACATTACAGCAATAGGACTATTAATAGCAAGTGCAGTAGGTGGATTTGCTCTTCAGATAGTTCCTGTGTCTGCTCAAAAAACAACAGATGTAATTTTATATGAAGGTAAGAATTTTACAGGGCGCGCAATTAGACTGACTAAGGGAGTAGATAGCTTAGGCAGATTTAATAATAAAACTTCATCTATCAAGGTTCTGAATAATCAAAGATGGCAGTTCTGGGCAAAACAAAATAAAAAAGGTCGTAGCATAATTCTATCTCCTGGTAATTATCCAAGTATCAATTTAAATAATAATATTGAATCTTTAAAAGGACTCAAATAATTTATAATTATTTGAAAGTACACTCCGTAAACACAATTTCTAATTACGGAGTGCAGTATCATATGTACTAATAATATGTTTGGGTATGACCAGACCCAAAACAGAGACCGTATTAATACGGTCTCTACAATGCACAAATTTCATTCATCCCCACAAAAACTCAAAATATACACCCTATTTTTCTCTACAGACAATACAAATTAAATCCAATATTATAGAAACGTGAAATGTTCCAGTTTTATATCTCTCCTAACTGTGATGAAAAATATTGACGATATAAATTACAACTCGGACTCCAATCATCGCTTTGTGTCTTGATTAACCCCATGCTTTGTAATTTAAATGCCTCCTTAGATTTTAGCCTTACTGGTGCGTTTGTCATAACTACCTGCCGAAAAGTCGCAGCGAGTTCTGGGTGTTGCTGTAAGTTCCACAAATGCTGTCGCAAAGGCACGCGGAATGGACTGACTTCTGTCGATGCTATTTGTAAAAGTTTTTCTAAAGAAACTTGCTGACGTTTAAGATAAAAGTTTTGAGTTTGTCTGAACTCTAATAAATAAGTAATTGCTGTTGCTTCCTATAAGCAATTAGAAGTTAAAAACATTTGATTTAAAGCAATGAAAGCAATGAAATCTAATTTTGTAACCTATAAGGTTGCTAGCACCCCTATGTTAGCCATTTCCGCTTTTTCTTGTTTATCTATATTCGGCCTTGACCTGTGCAAGGTTCTTCAAAGACAGAAATGGTCGTGGTCAGTCATTTTCATTATGTCAGACTAATAGTTAACCGCTGAAAATCTAACTTAAAAAAGCAAATATTCTTGGAGAAATTACATGAAATTCTATTTACCAGCCATCTTTTTGGCATCAGTTGTTTTATTACCTGGTTGTGTTTCAAAGGCGCCAATAGCATTAAATACTCCATTAAGCTCACCTGTTAGTTCTACTTCTACAGTTGAACAAACTCCAACATCGGTTACAAGTAATTGGTACACCTACACAAGTCAAGATAATAACTATACTGCACTATTTCCTACTAAGCCAGAAGAAAGAATTCAATCTGTAAAAACAGCGACAGGAAATGTTAATGTCAAACTTGCTTTTTATAAAGATAAACAACAGAATATGACATATTTAGCAAGCGATATTAAATCTGATAAAAAAATTCCCGAAAGTGAAGTTTCAAAGGCGTTAGATGAGTTCAGAGATGGTCAATTAGAACGTGGGAACAAAGCTGTAATAAATGAAAAGAAAATAACAATGAACGGATATAGCGGCAAAGAATTCATAGCCCATAGCAGCGAGAAAAATGTTTATCATCGAGCAAAAATATTTTTTGACACTAAAAATTCAACCTTTTATCAGATAATAGTGGTCGCAAGCCAAGAAGCAGATATAAATTCGCAATCAACAACAGCTTTTCTTGATTCACTCGCAATTAAATGATAAATCTTTTACCCCTACCAAATTGTAACTTGTAGAGACGTGGAAACCTCCAATTTAAGAGCAGTCATTAAGCCCTTGTCTCTATTGTAGGTTGGGTTCCGTTCCTCCACCCAACCTACGATTTTTCGCGTTTGTAAGCTATCCCTTGTAATATTGGAAAGGCGCCGACTTTGAAAAAATTTCATTTTATCGGCAAATTCACTTCACTTTATGCGCGAATTTGACTAAAAAAATTACGAATTTCATTTTATACGCGTTCACGAAGTGTACCGCAGGTAATTGCGTTGCCTGAAACCCCTATAAATTCGTTTCCAGGATTTTACTTTATGCGCGAACCCACAGAAGTGCGGAATGTGGGTTTTAATAAGCGGTAGTGATGAAAAGACCTTGGAATAATACATCTAATCAAAAACAAAAAAATAATTTTGGGGTTAGCAATTCATTGACAACATCAAATAATAAGATACATGTCCAGGGTTATTAGCGTAAAGATGGAACTTATGTGAAAGCTTATACGCGCGAAAAATAAGTTAAGGTAGAAAAATGTGAACCGTGGTTCACATTTTCACAGGCACCAAATATAGAAAGTTGGTTTATTTGGGTTTTTATGTGCTATTATTGATGGCTGCGGCACTCGCGATAACGTCTTGGCATACTGGCGCCAACCGAAGGCGCATGGGTCGATGTTATATAACGTGAGTATTATGTCTTTTTCAACACTTGGTTTGTCGAATGAAATAATCCGTGCTGTGACTGAGCTAGGATATACGCAACCTACACCGATTCAAATGCAGGCAATTCCTGCTGTAATGAAGGGGAATGATTTATTAGCGGGTGCCCAAACGGGTACGGGGAAAACCGCGAGCTTTACTCTACCTTTATTACAACGGTTATCTGAAAGTAGCCATAAAAACAGTCAAAGCGAGGGATATCCACCAATTCGAGCATTAATTTTGACACCAACGCGCGAACTCGCTGCACAAGTACAAGAAAGTGTTTATCAATATGGTAAATATCTAAATTTGAGGTCGATGGCAATGTTTGGTGGTGTAAACATCAATCAGCAAAAACGACGCTTGAGGAATGGTGTAGATATTGTGGTTGCTACACCTGGGCGCCTTTTAGACCATGTGCAGCAGGGTACAATTAATTTATCAAATATTGAGTTTTTAATATTAGATGAAGCCGACCGAATGTTAGATATGGGCTTTATTCGTGATATACGTCGCATTTTGAAGCTTTTACCTAGAAAACGACAGAATTTACTATTTTTTGCAACGTTCTCCGACGAAATAAAAGGACTTGCCGCAAGTTTACTTAATCATCCTACAATGATTGAAGTGGCACGTCGTAATGTTACCGCTGGTACGGTGACGCAAAAAGTATACCAAGTTGATGGTAATAAAAAGCGTCAATTACTATCTCATTTAATAAAACAAGACAAATGGTATCAAGTACTGGTATTTACGCGCACTAAGCATGGCGCCGACCGTTTGGTTGAACAGTTAGGACAAGACCGTATTCAAGCGTTGGCAATTCACGGCAATAAAAGTCAGTCAGCTCGTACATTTGCTTTAACGAAGTTTAAAAACGGTAGTTTACAGGTATTAGTTGCAACAGATATTGCCGCAAGGGGTCTTGATATTAATGAATTGCCCCATGTCGTCAACTTCGATTTACCCAACGTCCCATCCGATTACGTTCATCGTATTGGTCGTACAGGTCGTGCTGGTGCTTCAGGTGAAGCTGTATCGTTGGTATGTCCCGAAGAATCTAAGCTGTTGGCAGACATTGAAACACTAATCGCGATTAAATTGCCAAGGGAAACAATTACTGGTTTTAGTTCTAACCCAGAAACTAAACCTGAAAAAACTTCAGATAAACGCAAAATGCAACCTAGAGAATTCAGTCAACGTACAAACCGAGTTGGCGCCAAATCAGGTACAAAAAAACCAGGAACACGCGGTAAAATCAAACGAGAGCGACCGAAGTAAAACATCTTCCCAATGTCATGAGTCGGCAATGTCATGCTGAGGAACGAAGCATCTCCCAATGTCATGAGTCGGGCAATGTCATGCTGAGGAACGAAGCATCTCCCAATGTCATGAGTCGCAAACGTAAAGGTAAAGCAAAGCTTTTCCCGCAGGCTAGAATTTTTATAAATGCTACCCTGCGGGAAACTAAGCATGATATATCTAAATTCATCCCGCATTTATGCAACGCCAGATTTCGCTATTATTAAAACGGTTAAAAATTAATGTAACGATGTTAAGTGTTGGACTGGCGCCGACGTGTCAAGAAGCACTATATCTATTATTGGCATCTGAATGAGTTGCTTCAACAAGTCCTGTGAGATGCTTCGTTCCTCAGCATGACATTTGGGAGATGCGCGCGAAAGCGGGAAAACTGCGCCCTTCGTACCTCAGCATGACAAGTCGGACTTTACAGTATTTGTGATAGGAATTTGCGGGTGCGTTCTTGGGTGGGGTTTTGGAAAAAATTAGTAGGGGTTGCTTCTTCGACTATTACACCAGTATCCATAAATATTACTCGGTCGGCGACTTCACGCGCAAACCCAACTTCGTGGGTAACGACGACCATTGTCATACCATCCGCAGCAAGTGTTTTCATGGTCTCTAAAACTTCACGCACCATTTCGGGGTCGAGAGCAGAAGTTGGTTCGTCGAATAGCATGACTTTGGGTTGCATAGCTAAAGCTCTTGCGATAGCAACTCGTTGTTGTTGTCCACCCGATAGTTGTCCTGGATATTTTTGTGCTTGTTCTAATATTCCAACTCTCTCAAGCAACTGCATAGCAACTTCATTCGCTTTCGCTTTCGACCATTTTCTTACCCATATCGGCGCCAGTGTAATATTATCGAGTACAGTTAGATGTGGAAACAAATTAAACTGTTGAAACACCATCCCCACATCTTTACGAACAGCGTCAATATTCCGCAAATCATCAGTCAAAGCAATACCATCAATTTCAATACGTCCCTGCTGATGTTCTTCCAAAGCGTTAAAAGTACGAATTAAAGTTGATTTACCAGAACCAGACGGTCCCATAATTACAACAACCTCTCCTCGGTGTACCGTCAAACTCACACCCCGTAAAACCTGAAACTTTCCATACCACTTTTGAACATTCTCAGCAACAATAACAACTTCTTGTGTATTCATATTTACCTCTGACCAATATTTAGCTGTTTTTCTAAACGTTGAGAAATTAAAGACATCGAATAACAAAACACCCAGTAAAGCAACCCAACAAACAAATAAACTTCAGCATATCTATTCAAAAACTCCGGTTGAGCTAAAATAGAGCGAGAAATTCCCGTCAACTCCAACAACCCAACAATAGATAACAGCGAAGTATCTTTAAACAAACCAATAAACTGACCCACCAACGCAGGAATAACCGCCCGCAAAGCTTGAGGTAAAATAATTAGTAACATAATATAGATACTATTTAACCCAATAGCTTTACCAGCTTCAAACTGTCCACGAGGTATAGACTGAAGACCACCCCGAACATTCTCTGCTAAATAAGCAGCGCTAAATAAAGTCAAACCTGCAATACCTCGCAATACCCTGTCCAACGTAATATCATCGGGTAAAACCAAAGGTAACATCACCTGAGCGATAAACAAAATCCCGATTAACGGTAATCCCCGCACTATCTCAATATATAGGATACAAAAATTTCTCACCACAAACAACTTACTCTGGCGCCCTAAAGCCAAAAGTACACCCAAGGGAAACGAAATAACTATACTAGTTACAGCCATTACCAAAGTTAGCAGTAAACCGTTCCATAAATTACTGTCTGCTGCTTGTAGTCCCAAACCACCACCAATTAACCATAAAATAATAGGAAAAGATATTGCCCATCCTAATGGTAGCCACTTGTTTGGTATTTTCTTAACCAAACTCCCTATAGTTACACTCGTTAAACCCAAAATAATAAATATTGATACCCAGATTCGCCAATACATTTGCTCTGGATAACGACCGACTAGAAATAGCTGTAGGTTGACAGCAATAACTTTCCATTGCGCGATAAACAATATCCAGGTAAAAATAGATTTGGCGCCCCAAACAAGCAAGAATACACAAACAATAGTTAGAATACTATTGTACCAGGTGTCAAATAAATTTTTCCGCAACCATTTTATAATGTCATTTTGATTCACTTGCTTATCTTTCCTTAAGTTGAAAGGAACGGTTTAATGTGTTCATTGTTAAGGAGATAGTCAAACTTATAGTTAAATAAGTTATCATAATTAACAACATAACTTCTACTGCTTTACCAGTTTGATTAAAAGTGGTAGAAGCAACGAAGTAAATATCAGGATACCCAACTGCAATAGCTAAACTAGAGTTTTTGGCTATATTTAGATATTGACTAGTTAAAGGTGGAATAATAACTCGTAAAGCTTGAGGAAGAATAACTAACCGCATAATTAACCCCGGTTTTAAACCCAAAGCACGTGCAGCTTCCCATTGTCCTCTAGCAACCGACTGAATACCTCCTCGAATAATTTCTGCAATAAACGCACCCGCATATAATGTTAATCCGAGAATTAATGCAGATAGCTCTGAAGAAATTTCGAGACCAAAAGGTAATTGTGTACCTTTGTTATTAAGATTGATTAAACCAAAGAAAGAAATTTGATTTTCAAGTTTTGGCAAACTGATAAAAACGGCAAAATACCAGAAGAACAATTGTAAGAGTAGTGGTGTATTCCGTAATACTTCTACATAAATCAAAGCTAAATTACGCACCAACCAATTAGTCGATAATCGTGCGATTCCAACAACGGCGCCTACAATTGTTGCTAAAATAATTCCAATAATAGAAACTCGTAGTGAATTTAGTAACCCAACTAGTAACGCATGATAATAAGAATCAGTAGGTTTGTAAGGAATAAGAGTTTCACCAATATCAAAAGAAGCTTGCGATTGTAAAAAATCAAACCCAAACCCAATTCCCAATAGTTCTAAATTATATGTTAGGTTATCCCATAATATAAATACGACAATAGCAACAGTAAAAACAGAAATTAATTGAGCGGCAATGCTTAGAAAACGTTGGTTGCGCCAAAAAGGAGTCATAATAGATTTTAAATGTGTGATGAAAAATTACCTAAAAGGTGGAGCAAAAAGAATTCCACCTGGGTTCCAAAGCTTATTTTTACCTCGTTCTAACTTCAATTCAGAGTTTTTACCTAAATTGCGGTCATAAACTTCGCTATAATTACCTACATGTATAATAATACGTTTTACAAAGTCATTAGAAAGTCCGGCGGCTTTTCCTAAATCACCTTCTGTACCTAACAAGCGCTTAATTTCTGGATTATTACTATTTGCTAATTGATTAACATTTTGAGAATTAACACCCAACTCTTCAGCATTAATCAAAGCGTTGATAGTCCATTTTACCACATCAAACCATTTAGTATCACCATTTTTAACAGCAGGCGCCAAAGGTTCTTTCGATATCAATAAATCTAAAACTGTATGTTCATCAGGTTTAGATAAAGTAGTGCGTCGAGAAACCAACTGCGAACGGTCAGAAGTAATAGCTTCACACCGACCTTGCTCATAAGTTGTAAAAACAGTATTAACATCTTCAAACACAATAGGTTTATAACTAATACCTCTTTGTCGCATTTGGTCGGCTAAATTTTGCTCGTTGGTAGTTCCAGTTTGCGTACAAACAGATTTACCTTTGAGGTCTTCTAAACTTTTAATATTACTATTTTTCCTAACCATAATACCTTGACCATCGTAAAACACCACAGGTGCAAACTCCATACCAGTAGAAGTATCTCGACTAAAAGTCCAGGTGGTGTTACGACTTAATATATCAACCTCACCTGTTTGTACAGCAGTAAAACGTTCCTTCGCGTTTAAATTACGGTATTCAACTTTTTTCGGGTCATCAAATATGGCAGCAGCAATAGCACGACACACATCGACATCCAACCCTGCATATTCCCCGTTTGCCTTTACAAAACTAAACCCAGGTAACTGTCCACTCACACCGCAAACAAGTTTACCCCGACTTTTAATTGTATCTAACCTACTTACAGTAGTAGTATTACCACCTCGCAGGCGCCTGCTGCAAGCAGTCATTGAAAGCATTACCGCTAAAATAGCAAATAATAAATACCATTTTCGATTCAACATTTATCCAACAACTCCTTTATGAGTATGTTAATAACTTTCTGATAGACCAAGAATATTACTATGATTTACTCTAATTAAGCTGGATTTTTATGCAAAATCTCGTATAAACCTGGTTTTTTGTTGGACATCCTCCAAGAAAAATGACGATTTTCCCTAAAAACCAGGTTTTTAAACATAAATCAGTCTTTTTTAAAATATTGTACGTGTCAGTATAACATCTGGCACAAGTAACCATGTATAAGAATACAGTTATATTATTTTGATTTTAACTAGCGCGCGGTGAATCGTACCAATACAAGCGCGCGGTATAATGACGTTAATGAGGAAAGAGCAAAATGACAGCTAACCAGCCGGATTCAGTAGAAACTAGATTGAGCCGTCTTGAAACCTTATTCGCGAACGTAGGTGAAATGGTAGCGGGACAAAACAACGCTATTAATGCTTTGACAGTAAGGATGAATCAGCAAAGCGACGCTATCGATACATTGACAGTAAGGATGAATCAGCAAAGCGACGCTATCGATGCATTGGCAGTAAGGACGAATAATACTATTGATAACTTAGCTTTAAGGACGAATAATACTATTGATAACTTAGCTTTAAGGACGAACAATGCTATTGATAACTTAGCTTTAAGGATGACCAACGCTATTGATGACTTAGCTTTAAGGATGACCAACGCTATTGATGCCTTATCAGTAAGGACGAATGAGCAGAGCGATACTATTGATGTGTTAGTTGAAAATATTAAAGAGGTGATTGAGAATTATCATAATTTAAGCGAGCAAACAGATCGTAGACTTAGAGAATTATCAGAACAAGCTGCCCAAGATAGACAGCAAGCAGCGATTGACCGTCAAGAGTGGCGAGAAGAGTCACAACGAATATGGGAATATCTTTCACAACAAGGTGGAAACGGCAGGCAAGGCACATAGCCATGATATCGTAATTGCGGCGCCCTTATTTTTCCAGTTCCAAAGTGCGTCTAGCATGATGACATTGATGAGGTTTCTATAAAAAAAGGCGCCTTCATTGAATAAATGGCGCCAAATTATGTTATTGAAAATATAATTACTTGTTGGGTTGAGGTGTCATACGCAGGTAAGGTTTAATTTCTTGATAACCTTTGGGGAATTTTTCCTTGAGGACTTCGGGGTCTTTAAGGGAGGGGACTATTACACAGTCTTCACCGTCTTTCCAGTCAGCTGGTGTTGCTACACTGTAATTGTCGGTTAGTTGTAATGAGTCTATTACACGCAAAATTTCGTCAAAGTTACGTCCTGTACTAGGAGGATAGGTAAATGATAGACGTAATTTTTTTTGTGGGTCGATTACAAATACAGAACGTACCGTTACTGTAGCTGCTGCATTTGGGTGAATCATATCGTAAAGTTCTGAGACTTTACGGTCAGGGTCAGCCAAAATAGGGTAGTTGAGTGATGTGCTTTGAGTTTCTTCAATATCACCTACCCAACCGTTGTGTGAGTCAACGTCGTCTACACTAAGGGCAATTGCTTTAACGTTACGCTTATCGAATTCGGGTTTGAGCTTTGCGACGGTTCCTAGTTCTGTGGTGCAAACTGGTGTAAAATCTGCTGGATGCGAGAATAAAATTACCCAGCTATCACCAGCCCAGTCGTAAAAGTTGATTTCACCGTGGGTTGATGCTTGAGTGAAGTTTGGTACTGTATCGCCTAAACGGAGAGCCATGAGAGATTCCCTGTACTTATGAAGCCATAATGTCTACTTAAAGAATCATGCCATAAAACCCGGTATTCCGACTGGACTAACGCTGTATGTTACAAAATTTTAAGTATTGTTTCAATTTTGTTTGCATTTTAACATATTACTATAGAAACCTGGTTTCTGTAATAATATTATAATAAAAACGACAAGTTTGCATAGAAACCTGGTTTCTGTCAAGCATTGCGAATCATCCAAATTAAAGCAGAAAGAATAAAATCGATGGGGGGAATGGAATATTCTGATAAATCAAAGGTTACTGTGTTTTGTTCGAGCTTCATAAATCGCCATTGAGTACCACTAGTAACACTTCCATAAATAGTGTTTACAGATTTATTTTTCATTTTATTAAATCGTTGGGCAGCAACCATTTCTGCTACACACTGTCCAATTCCAGACCTTAAATCGGATTTTTTTGCCTCTACAATTACAACTACTGGAGCATCAATTTCTATGTTTTGAGGGATAATTGGTATATAGTTATAGTAAACTTTAATTTAACCAAAACCCTCAAACACATTTGTTAAGCAGTTTTAATTGGGATGATTCCTTTATCGAAGATTTGATTATCGGTTCCTATACCTGATACTTCGATTTTGTCTGCGTATACTTTATATGCGGCAAAGCTGAGTTTTTCTGCGGAATAAGCTGTCCATTCGTTTTTCCCTACGGGTCGAGTTCCGGCGCCTCCTCCACAAATTAGATATGTAGTACCATTAATGGGGATGGTGCGTTCGTAATGGTGTTCGTGTCCGTTAATATAGAGTTGGACATTATGCTTGGTAAAGATGGGTGTAAAGGCTTTGATAAATGCTGGGTTGCTTCCATATACACCCGATGCATAAATAGGATGATGCCCATATACTATCTTCCAAGGCGCCTTTGATTTACTGAGTTCTGTATCTAACCAAGATAGTTGGGTTTGAAAGTCAGCATTACCGTTGGTATCAAGCACAAAAAATTGTACTGGTCCACGATTATAGGTATAATAGCGTCCGCCGTAGTTAAATGCAGCATATTTTAACTGTAAGTCACCGTTGGCAGTTCTAATATCATGATTACCTAAAGCGGCTTGGAATTTAACGCCTTTTTTTAGTAGTTCTGCATAGGGACGCTCGAATACTGCGTTAATTTTTTCGATTTCGCCATTTGTGTAGATATTATCCCCTGCTAGCACTACTAAATCGTAAGGGTTTTGAGTATGGTAGTTAGTCATAGCTTTTGCTACCGCATATTGTCCATTGTCACCTGTACCTGTATCTGCCACAGAAACAAATTGATACAACACTTTATTCTCAGGTACAACAGGTTTGGTAACTTGAACTGAGTTACTATTTCGCACTTTTATTGCTGTAGCACAACCTGCAAAACCAGCGGAGATAGTACCAACCGTGCTGAGTAATAGGAATTCACGTCGTTTGAGATTCATAATAGTTGATTATAAATTGTACGTTTTTAACGAAATTGGGGCGCAGAACAGTGCTAAATTAAGGCAAGTGTTGTAGCAATTTTGATTTGCACGCTGAATTAAAAGTTCCATGTCCCAAGATAACCCAACCCCCCAACCACCAAACCCAAGAGGTCGTCAACAACGTTACCAGAGACGACTACCATTTTGGAAGGTAAAAATTATCCAATTTTTGCGAGGAACTATCGGAGTCTTAGAAACGACAGCAAACCAACTTGAAGACCCATCTTCGAGAGTGGGGGAGGGTATTATTGCTGCTTTAACTGGGATAATTGCTTTTGTTGCTGTAATTGTTGTATGGACGACTTCATCTTTTAATAGTAAACCAGCATCTCAAGTTGCAACGGTTCCACCAGAAACACCACCTGTCACTGTAACACCCGAACCTACACCAACTCCATTAGTCGAAGCAACACCTTTACCACCTGTTGCTTCTTCGGCAAAAGAACCACAAGTTGAAGAAACACCCATCGCAGTAGAAACACCTCAACCAGAAATAGAACAAACACCTGTTGCAGAAGTAACTCCAGAACCGACACCAACACCAACACCAACACCGGAATTTATACCATTAACACCCGAACAAACACTTATAGCAGCAATCGAAAATAAAGTTTCACAAGTAAGTAACAATACCTTTTCAGGAATAGTAAAATCAATCAAAGCAAATTTTCGTAGCAGTAGTTTAATTGTCACAATAAGTGATGATTGGTATACACTCAAAAAATCGCAACAAGATAAATTAGCAACAGAAATGTTCCAACGTTCGCAAGAATTAGATTTTACCCATTTAGAAATATTTGACTCTCAAGATAAACTCGTTGCCCGCAACCCAGTAATTGGTAATGAAATGATTATCTTTCAACGTCAATTAACCTAAATGTCATTCTGAACGTAGTAAAGAATCTCATTATAAGTTAACACCAAAACAATATTTTCAAAATACTGATGGTAAGATGACATCCAGATTTTAAATTTATAGTCATCTTATGTCAAAGCACGCAGCAAAAAGCGGTGGTTATTGGGAAGCTGTTTGGGGAAGTATCGCTGGTTCTGTAGTCTACTTTATTTTTACTCAAATTATATATTTTACTATTGAATTTCTTTCAAAAGTAATATTTAATTATTCTATGAGCGATATTTATTTCAAGGTAATTTTAGCTGTAGATAATATTATTTTAGCAGCATTTATATTTTTTATATTTTTAGTTTCTTCTGTTATTCTTATCGGAATATATCTTGTTGCTAGAGCGATTGGTTGTAGATGTGCTTTAACTTGGGGAAATTTTTCTGGCGCCAAACTTACGTCTAAATATTTATTACGTTTTGATTTATTCTTTATTTCACTATGTGTTTTCTTATTTATAATACTGGCGATACAATCTTTACTAGGAATAATGCAAGCTGAGATTGTACATATAAATTTTTTATTAGGTTATTTGATAGTGTCGTTGATTATTCCTTCGTTTTTAGCACGGTGTTATTCAAATTTTCGGTTTCGCAAATTAATGTTGTAGAGACGTTACATGTAACGTCTCTACATGCTGTGGAATTACATGTTTAGATATTTGATGGCAGATTGTACATCTTTGTCACCACGTCCAGAACAGTTAATGACAATACGGGGACTACCTGTGAGTTGGGCACAAAGTGTTTCTAGGTAAGCGATAGCATGAGATGTTTCTAATGCTGGAATAATACCTTCCAAACGTGATAAACGTTGGAATGCATCTAACGCTTCGGCATCAGTAACACTATAATATTCTGCGCGTCCCATATCTTTGAGAAAACTATGTTCGGGACCAACACCAGGATAATCTAAACCTGCACTTACTGAGTGAGGTTCAATTACCTGTCCTTCTTCGTCTTGCAACAAGTAACTCATCGACCCATGCAGTACACCAATTCTACCTTTGGTTAATGTTGCTGCATGTTTGTCGGTGTTTACTCCCAACCCTGCTGCTTCAACACCAATAATTCTAATGCTTTGTTCGTCGATAAATTCGTGGAATAAACCCATCGCATTAGAACCACCACCTACACAGGCAATTAAAATATCGGGTAAACCACCCCATTTTTCCATTGCTTGTGCGCGTGTTTCTTGTCCAATTACAGCATGAAAGTCACGAACCATCATTGGATATGGGTGGGGACCTGCTACTGAACCGAGAATGTAGTGAGTTGTTTCGACGTTTGTTACCCAGTCACGAATTGCTTCGGAAGTGGCATCTTTAAGTGTACCTGTACCTGCTTCGACTGGACGTACTTCGGCGCCCATTAATTTCATTCTAAATACATTTAATGATTGGCGTTCCATATCGTGAACACCCATATATATGATGCATTCCAATCCAAAACGCGCGCATACGGTCGCAGTTGCTACTCCGTGTTGTCCGGCGCCTGTTTCAGCAATAATCCGCTTTTTACCCATGCGTTTAGCTAGTAGCACTTGACCTAACGCATTATTAATTTTATGGGCGCCTGTATGATTTAAATCTTCACGTTTTAAGTAAATTTGTGGTGTCGCATCTTTGCGTGCATAATGCTCACTCAAACGTTCAGCAAAATATAAAGGAGTTGCACGTCCTACATAGTCGCGCAGTAGTTGCTGTAACTCAACTTGAAAACCTGGTTCATTACGATATTGTTGATACGCAGCTTCTAATTCAAATAAAGCTGGCATTAACGTTTCGGGTACATATTTACCACCGAAACGTCCAAAGCGTCCTTGTGCATCAGGACGCTGCATAACTTGATTGGGGTTAATGGGTGTAATGGTCACGGTTACTTTTCCACAATTACGGAACGTACCTAATTATAGGCAATTTATCCGGATGGGTAATGACGTATTTTTGGCATTCGGCGCCTCGATATTGACTCATTCATAATTATAATCAATATCAATATAATGATTTTATTGCCTCTCGCGCTTTAATATGAAGCCAAGTTCATAAAGTTGCCAAAATGGCAACACGATTACTTGATGTTTGTTATTAATGTACATATCAGGGAATTCCGAATAGTATCTATCGGTTTTTTACAGCTATCTAAGTAAAATTAAATATTAAGTTTTTGTTATGGTATAAATTTTTTCTACAGAGGAGTATTTCAAATTGCAAAAAAGGTGTGAAAGAAACCGAAAGCGCTCTAAACGGAGGGCAATATTTTGTCCAACACATAAATGTTACTTAGATAGCGTTAGCCAAAAATATCCCCTAAATGTAGTTAATTTAGATGGGAGTTGGTTGGAAGAATTTTGGTGCGAACAATGCCAAAAAAGCCAGTGGTATCGCACTTATAAAAAAGACGGTGGTTATGAAATTTCAGCAGTAGTAAAATAATACTGATGGTTATGAATCGTTGGAAATCTTTGTTGTTGACGCTTGTAATTAGTAATGCAGTGCTTTGGAGTGCAGCTTTATTATATATGAGTCGCGCAAAGCCTAAATATACTAGTGATTGGACTATTAATGTTTTAGGTACAGCGTCTAGTTCTAATATAAATATTCCTGAAATTGGACAAGCTACTTCGCAAGATGCTTCTGCTTATGCTGGCATTAGTTATGACCCCAGAGAAAATTATAAAGCTATTGCCACGAGTGAACAGGTTTTGAATTTAGCTGCTAAAAGTGCCAATATGAATAATACGACTTTTGGGGCGCCTAAAATTAAGATTGTTGATAACACAACGTTGATGAGGTTTGAGTTTCAGGGTAAAACACCTGCTGAAGCACAAAAGAAATCTCAAGCTTTTTATAATACATTAACACTACAAATTAACAAGCTGAGGAGTGATGATATTGCTCAACAGAATGCTCGTTTACAAGTTGGAATTGAGAATTCACGTCAAAAGCTCAAAGCTGCACAACAAAAACTTTCTGAGTATAGAGTGACTTCTGGTCTGAGTGCTAACGAGCAACTGAGTAACTTGGCTATTAATATTGAAACATTGCGGAAGCAACGAGCAGAATTAATAGCTCAAGAAAAACAATCTAGTGCGCGTGTACTTAAGCTTCGGCAAGATTTGAATTTATCTTCAGAGCAAGCAGGTGATGCATTCGTTTTACAAGCTGACCAACTGTTTCAAAAGTATTTACTTAGTTACAATGATGCGAAATCAAAGTCTGTAATTTTAGAAGCTAAGTTTTTACCTAGTCATCCATCGGTAATTAATCAGAATGCTGAGGTGCAACAAGCTGAGTTAGCTTTGACGAATAGAGCTAAGATACTTTTAAAACGTCCATTCGATATTACAAGTATAGAACAATTCAATTTTAGTGATAATGAGTCGTCGGGACCTAAACGTGCAGCGTTATCAGAGAAATTAGTGACAACCGATGTTGAGAAGCAAGGACTGAAAGCGCAAATTCTAGGACTTAATCAGCAAATAGGTCAATTGGAGTATAGATTAAAAGTTTTATCGCAGCGTCAGTCTAAGTTAGAAGATTTGAAACGTGATGTACAGATTGCTGAAGCTGTGTTTTCATCTACTATTGCCCGCTTAGACATGGCAAAATCTAGTGTGTCTTCTGCTTATCCGCAAATTCAATTATTGTCCCATCCAAGTTTACCTGAATCTGGGACTGGAGCGAATCGGAATCTTGTATTACTCGGCGCCGGGTTTGGTTCAATATTACTAAGCAGTGGTTTAGCTAGACTTTTACAGAACAAAGTACAAAAAACAGATTATTTGCTTACTGATAACATTCTGAACGGTAAAAAACCACAAATTTATGAAACCTCTGAACATTGAAGAATTTTTAATTTGGTATTTTATACTGTTTACCTATGTTATCTATGCTTTGGGTCTGTTATTTCCTGCTACTGCGTTACTTGCTTGGGTTTTATTTTTTTTGGTGATTAAAAGAAGTAAGTCTATATGTGTATCTTGGCGCCTGTGGATGTGGTGCATATGTATGGTGGTGATTTTATTTGCTACATATATGGGTATTGATGACTTTAAACTTGGTGCAAACGCTCAACTTCGGGGAACACTAGGTTGGTTGACTACTTCTGCTGTATTTGCACTGTTTATTTTGAGTGGGTGTTTAAATATTAGACCACAGTTAATTTATCGTGCTGTGTGTATATTGTGTCTACAAAGCTTAGTTGCTATACCCATTACATTTATTGCTTATCAGTTGAATTTACCAGATATTCTTTACTCTTCTCCGGTTGAAAGATTTATTCAGAATGGACCAATATTTTACCAAGTGGGTTTTTATGCAATTGATTATGATACTCAAAGTCTACGTTTATTTCTGTTTGCACCTTGGTGTCCTGCTTTGGGGTTAATTGGCAATATCTACTTTTTTTTGGCATTAGAAGAAAAAAATAGATTTTGGCGGTATATTGGAATAATTGGCGCCGTTGCCATGAGTATTGTATCAGTTTCACGTTCTGCGTTTGTGGCGTTGCCAGTTGTTTTGGTATTAACTTGGTTATTACGAAACTTATTTAAACCAAAAATACAGGTGATTAGTGGTTTAGTTTGTTTTTTCTCAGGTATATTTAGCACAAACTTGTTAGAACTATTTAAAAATACATCTGAAGAATTTAGTTCATCACGAGCGAGTTCTTCGAGAGTTCGTTCTGCACTCGTAAGAATTGCCTTAGACCGTTGGAAAGAAGCGAAAATATGGGGTCACGGTACACAAGACCCAGGACCCAAAGTCGTTGCAAATTTACCAATTGGTTCACATCATACTTGGGCAGGATTATTATTTGCAAAAGGTGCTACCGGATTTTTAGCTTTTATGCTACCGTTTGTAATTAGTTTTTTTGATTTGGCTTTAAAGTCTTATACAAGTAAAGTGGCTAAAGTTAGTTTAAGTGTTTTACTAGTTTTATTAATATTTTCTTTTGGGGAACAAGTTGATATACTAGGTTATCTTTGTTTTCCAGGATTAATATTAATTGGTATGGGATTACAAGAACAGCCAAGTTATTTTACAACCATCAACCCATGTCATGCTGAACGAAGTGAAGCATCTCATAAATATCGAAATGTTTTATAAATATCAAAATTTTATAGATTCTTCGCTACGCTACTAATGACAAGTTAGATTTTGAAATGTCATGCTGAACGAAGTGCAACGGAGTGCAACGGAGTGCAACGGAGTGAAGCATCTTATAAATATCGAAATGTTTTATAAATATCGAAATTTTATAGATTCTTCGCTGCGCTACTAATGACAGTTTAGATTTTGAAATGTCATGCTGAACGAAGTGCAACGGAGTGAAGCATCTTATAAATATCGAAATGTTTTATAAATATCGAAATTTTATAGATTCTTCGCTGCGCTAC
>NZ_RSCL01000011.1:52980-68973 GCF_003991905.1 Dulcicalothrix desertica PCC 7102
AGTTAGTTTTGTGAATGACAAGTTATATTTACTAAAAATTTAAATAATGCTAATATCTAAAGTGCGACAGAAAATTTTCAATAAAATATCATATCAATTATCAAATCAGTTTATTCGTAATATTGGCTGGCTTGGTGGCGCCGAATTAATAAATCGTGTGTTTCGTTTAGGTACTACAGTAGTGTTAGCGCGTACTCTTAGCCCTCAAGATTATGGGTTAGCTGCTATAGTTTTAACTACTCAGGATATTACTAATGTATTTACGCTGAATTCTGGAATTGGAAACAAAATTATTCATGCTGATGAAAAAGATGTTGAAAGTCTAGCAAATACAGCATATTGGTTGAACTGGATTATTTGCTCTGCATTGTTTACACTTCAATGTATTGCAGCATTTCCAATCGCATTATTTTACAACGAGCAAAAACTGATTTTACCAATATGTATAGTTGGTTTAATTTATTTAATGATTCCCATATTTTCTACTCAAAATGCCTTTAATAATAGAGAAAATAAACTCAAGGTGACAGCTATATGTAATGCTCTACAGTCAATGACCGCGAATATTGCCGCTATCTCATTTGCTTTATTCGGTTTTGGGATGTGGTCACTTGTACTACCCGCAGTTTTAACGACTCCTATTTGGATTGTAGTTAATTATAAGTATCAATCCTGGCGCCCAAGTGGAGAGTTTTCTTTACACCGTTGGCAAGAAATTGTTAAGTATGGTAAAGATATTCTGGGTTCGGAGATGCTCGATAAAGTTAGAGCCAACTTAGATTACTTCTTAATTGGACGTTTTTTGGGGGTTGAAGCGTTAGGGTTATATTTCTTTGCTTTTAATGCGGGTTTGGGAATTAGTCTAAATGTTATTAATGCAATGGTTTGGCCTTTGTTCCCGCATCTCTGCGCGGCAAGACAAGATTCTGTGCAATTCAAAAATAGATACTTTGGTAGTCTTAGAACAATTGCACTGGTAATTGTACCACTGGTATTGTTACAGTCGAGTTTGGCGCCGTTTTATGTACCAATTGTTTTTAGTTCCAAATGGGTAGGGGCAATACCTATATTAGTAATTATCTGTCTTTCGGCAATACCACGTCCGTTCGCGGCTGCTGCTGCAATGTTACTCCAAGCAGTAGATAAAGGTTGGATAAATCTCTGTTGGAGTATGACTTTTACTCTGGTATTTGCCATTAGCTTACTCATTGGTATGCAGTGGGGAAGTATTGGTGTCGCAACCGCAGTATTAATTACTCATGCAGGCGCCATGCCGATATTTTCGATTTGGGCGACTAGATACGTATTAGCTAAGGAGCGTGTATGATTCCAACGGTAACTGTTGTTATGCCCGCTTATAACTCCTCAGAGTATTTACGGGAAAGTATTGAATCTGTTTTAGCTCAGACATTTAAAAATTTTGAACTACTAGTAATTGATGATGGGTCTATAGATAACACTCCTCAAGTAGTGCGTTCTTATATCAAGCAAGATAGTCGAGTCAAGCTAATATCACAGACTAATCAAGGTGTATCTGCTACTCGCAACCGAGGAATTAGTTTAGCCAAGTCAGAATATATTGCCTTTATTGACGCTGATGACACATGGTTTCCAGAAAAGCTTAACAGTCATATTGAAAGCTTTAAGCGAGATAAAAATCTTGGTGTAAGTTTTGCAAGAGTGACATTTTTAAACGCCAAAGGTAAGCTATCAGGAATTGCTACAGCACGCTTGACTAAATTAAAACCTCAACACTTTTTATATGAAAATCCCACAATTACAGTGTCTAATCTTGTGGTGAAGCGAGAAGTGTTTGAAAGTATTGGTAATTTTGACACGAGTATGAATTATGCAGAAGATTTAGATTTTTTACTGCGAGTCATTACGAGTAACAAATGGAAAATAGAAGGTTTCAACAAAATTTTAATGGCATACCGCACAAATACATCTGGTTTATCTTCAAATTTATATCGCATGGAAGAAGGATGGGAGATATTAGCTGCTAAAGCAAACTCATATGCACCAGATTTAATTAATAAACATTATTGGTATGCGCGTAGTATCCATTTACGCTATTTAGCACGTAGAGCTTTACGTTTACGTCTTCCTTGTAAAGTTAGTGTTGATTTTATGACACGCGGTTTAATGTCTAATTGGCAAATTATATTTCGAGAACCACGTCGAACTATTTTGACAATGTTGGCCGTCTATGGAAAAGATTTAATCAAGTTTAAAATTTAACCATGAAAATTTGTTACCTCATCCAAACTCATAAAAACATCGAACAAATATATAGACTAGTCAAAGTCATCAAACACTCCAGCCCACAATCATACATTTACATAATTCATAGCCCTACAAAATTTAAACTCACTCAGGAACAATTTTCAGAATTTAATGATATTCAAATAACTAACATTAAAACCCAATTAGGAGACTTTTCATTAACTCAAGGTTACTTTGACTGTATAGAATTTTTAGTCAAACATAATATTGACTTTGACTGGTTAATCAACCTTTCAGGTCAAGACTATCCAACTCAACCGCTATTGAAAATTGAGAAATTTCTACAAAACACGAGTTACGATGCTTTCGCTGAATATTTCGACGCACTTTCACCGCAAAATCCTTGGCAGATAGGACTTGGGCGCCAGCGTTACTTCTATCACTATTGGCGTGCATCTCAAGAATTAACTAATTGGCAAAAAATATTAATTAAGCCAATTAAAAATTTAGTCAATGCATCACCATTGAAAGTTAAAATTGAAACCTCTTACGCTTTAGCTATTGGTAAAGAACTCAAACATACACCATTTCACCAGAAATATATTTGTTATGGTGGCTCATACTTTGTGACTTTATCAAAGAAATGTGTGATGTATTTGTATGAAGTATTTAGTACTAACAAGTATTTAATTCAGCACTATAAACAAACAAGTCAAGCAGAAGAATCATTGATTCAAACAATTTTAGTAAACAGTGATTTATTCCGGATATTAAACAATAATCATCGTTATGTAGATTTTAAGGGCAGTAAGTATGGACACCCACGCATACTCACAACTCAAGATTACGATGCGCTATTAAACAAAGAAATTCATTTTGCTCGCAAGTTTGATATTCATCAAGACACTAAAATTTTAGACTTACTCGACAAATTAATATGCCGATAGTATCAGTCATAGTGCCTGCATATAATTGTGAATCAACAATTATTGAAACAATCGTCTCAATTCAAAATCAAACTCTATTTGATATAGAAATAATTGTTATTAATGATGGTTCTACCGATAACACCCTAGACCGTTTAATGACTATTCAAGATAAACGCTTAAAAATCTTGAGCTACGAAAACAGAGGACTACCAACAGCACGGAACCGTGGGATAGCTCACGCCACCAGTCCATATATATCATTTATTGATGCAGATGACTTATGGGCGCCAGATAAATTAGAGTTACAAGTAGCTGCACTCAAAAGTCATCCCAATGCAGGAGTCGCGTATAGTTGGACTATCTGTATGGATAACGAAGGCAAAAACTTTTATCCTGGAGTTCAAGCAAGTTACCAAGGAAATGTCTTTTCTAACTTACTTGTCTGTAACTTCATTGCAAGCGGTTCTAATGTACTGCTAACTCGACAAGTAATCGATGCAGTAGGTGAATTTGACAGTACATTAAAATCGTGCGAAGACTGGGATTACTGGTTAAGAGTAGCGCGTTCTTGGGAATTTGTAGTAATCCCAAAACCTCAAATTATCTACCGCTTATCGAGTGGCGCCATGTCTAGCAAAATAGACGTAATGGAAAAATATCAATTACTAGTCCTCGAAAAGGCATTTACAGAGGCGCCAAAAGAATACCAACACCTCAAAAAACAAGGACAGTCATATATATATCAATTTCTGACACACCTCTGTTTAACTCGTGCCAAAAATAAAGGCGCCGTTCTGACAGCAACAAAAAACCTATGGAAATCAATAAATCTGTATCCAAAAACTTTATTAACTCTAAAAACGCAAAAACTAGCCATTAAATTATTAATTGCACAAACTAGAAACCGGGTTTCTTTTCGATAACTTGTAATCAAAACGAAAACTTTGCATAGAAACCCGGTTTCTTTATCGCAGAAGTTTATTAATTGCACAAACTAGAAACCGGGTTTCTTTTCGATAACTTGTAATCAAAACGAAAACTTTGCATAGAAACCCGGTTTCTTTATCGCAGAAGTTTATTAATCGCACAAACTAGAAACCGGGTTTCTTTTCGATAACTTGTAATCAAAACGAAAACTTTGCATAGAAACCCGGTTTCTTTATATCTCGCAACATTAAAAATATGCCTCAAATTTCAGTAATTATTCCTGCCTACAACGCACAAAACACAATAATAGAAACCATAAACTCAGTTCAAAAACAAACCATACAAGACATTGAAATAATAGTAGTCAACGATGGTTCAACAGATAACACGCAAACCCTACTTCAAACCATCAACGACCCACGACTAAAAATAATTTCATCACCAAACGAAAGAGTATCTGCCGCACGTAACAAAGGAATAAAAGCAGCGCAAAGCGAATTTATTGCATTAATAGACGCTGATGACCTATGGACAAACGATAAACTAGAGCTTCAACTCGCTAAAATGATTGCAAACCCAGATGTAGCAGTAGTTTACAGTTGGACGGATGAAATCGATGAAACCGGGAAAAAAAGCTACCCAGGCGCCCGTTTATACTTAGAAGGGGATGTGTATCAAGAATTACTAATAGTAAATTTCTTAGCAAATGGCTCAACTCCCTTAATACGCAAACAAGCCATAGAAACAGTTTCAGGATTCAATGTCAACTTAGAATATGGTGAAGACTGGGAATTTTATATTCGACTAGCAACAAAATATAAATTTGCCGTTGTTCCCAAACAACAAGTCTTTTACCGTAAATCATCTACTAGTGCAACATCAAAAGTTGCCGTCATGGAAAAAAACTTATTAATAACACTAGATGTAATCTACCAATCAGTCCCTTTGCATTTGCAGCACTTAAAAAAACAAAGTTTAGCAGCCTTATATCATTATCTAACAGCAGCATACTTCGCATACGTCAAAAATACCAACGATATAGACATAGTTGGTAACACACTTTGGAAATCAATTACTCTCAATCCAAAATACCTTCTCGAACCAGTCACAAGATTCTACCTTTTCAAATGGCTATCGATGAAACTCTTCACACCTCAATTAGTGCAACGGATAAAGCATGAATTACAATCCTAAAGTCTCAGTTATTATTCCTGTATACGGCGCCGAAAAATTCATTGCCAAAACACTTGAATCAGTAATAAATCAAACATACCGCAACATAGAAATACTGATTATTGACGATGAAACCCGTGATAACAGCATTGCAATATGTAAACAATTCAACGACGCACGTATTAAAATTATCAGTCAAAAAAATCGTGGTTTAGCAGGCGCCAGAAATACAGGTATACGCAACGCCCAAGGTGAGTACCTAGCATTTATCGATGCAGATGACTTATGGCGCCCTCAGAAATTAGAAAGACACATCACTCATTTAACTTCTAACCCTCATATCGGAGTAAGCTTCAGTCGTTCACAATTCATTGACGAGAACGATAATCCTTTAGGTATTTATCAAATGTCAAAGTTAAGCGATATCACACCGCTAGACTTTTGGTGTCGCTCTCCTATCGGTAACGGTTCAGCAGGAGTATTTAGGCGCCGAGTCTTTGATGATATAAAGTTTCAAAGTAACCTCTACGGCACAACAGAAGACTTTTATTTTGATGACAACTTCCGCGAGTCAGAAGACGTAGAGTGTTGGTTACGAATATCTATTCAGACACAATGGCAAATAGAAGGTATTGCAGAAGACCTGACGCTCTATAGAATTCATGCCAAAGGATTATCAGCAGATATCACTAAAATGATGGAGTCATGGTATAAACTAATCGAAAAAGTCCGCTCTTATGCACCAACAGAAATGGAAGAGTGGGAAAAACCAGCAATTGCATATAGACTTAGGTATTTAGCACGTCGAGCAGTCACTCTCCAAGCAGGTTGGACAAGTATGAATTTACTATACCGTGCCCTAACTACCTACTGGCAAATTTTACTCGAAGAACCACGACGAACTTGTATTACAGGCGCCGCAGCTTATTTCTTGTGTATTCTACCAAAACCAATATACTCACAAATTCAAAAGCTAGCTTTATCTATCACAGGAGCAAATCAAAAAACTAGAATTAACCAGGAACAAAATGCGGTTACTTCGTAAATTTTTACCTATTACAGCAATACTTATTTTGATTGTATTATTCAATACTCAAAGTAATTCAATAAATTTAGTATTAGGAACAGGTAATGTTGCTATAGGAGGAGGTGGTTATGTGACGGGTATTTACTTACATCCAAAACAACGCGATTTAGTTTATATTAAAACAGATGTCGGTGGATTTTATCGTTGGAATTCCACAAATCAAAGTTGGATTCCTTTAACAGACCATTTTCCTGTAGAGCAGGTAAATTATTACGGTGGAGAGGCTATTGCACTTGACCCGCAAAACCCCAATACTGTTTATATTGCTGTTGGTAAATATGCAAGTGACTGGTGGCATCATAAAGGAACTATTTTTAAATCAACTAATCAAGGTAACACTTGGCAGAAATTAAATTTAGATTTAAAGATGGGTGGTAACGAACCTCAACGCTGGACTGGTGAACGGCTTGCAATTAATCCTTTTGATTCTCAGCTACTTTTATTCGGTTCACGTAAAAATGGCTTGTGGATATCAAGTAATAGTGGTAAAACTTGGAGCCAAGTAAAATCATTTCCTGGTAAGCTCAAAGATAATCTTGGTATTACAGTAATTACATTTAATTCAAGTGTTCGTAATCAAGTTTATGCGGTAGCATATGATGATGGAATTTATCAATCTAATGATTTGGGTATTACTTGGCAAAAGCTTCCTAATAGTCCAGCCCAAGTTAATCGTTTAGCAGTTAGAGGTAATACACTTTATGTCACACATAGTTCTGGCGTTAGTAAATACTCTAATGGTAAATGGAGTAATATTACACCCGCAAATAATCAAACTGCATTTAATGCCTTAACAATAAATCCATCCAACTCTAATGAGATAATTGTAGGTACGCTTACAGAAAAAGCCTTACAAATTTACCACTCATATAATAAAGGTGCCACTTGGAAACTTCAAAACCGTAAAACAATAAGTAGTGTTCCTTGGTGGTCAGATTACATGTTGTCTAACCCTTCGGTTGCAGCGATTGAATTTGACGCACACGTTAAAAACCGAGTTTGGATGACCGACTGGTATGGTATTTGGCGTACAGATAATATCAACACCAATCAAGTTGTTTGGAATAATTATCAAAAAGGACATGAAGAAGTAGTAACTTTTGGTTTAGTTTCACCTCCAGTTGGGGCGCCATTAATAAGTGCATTAAGCGATGTGGAAGGATTTTATCATGAACAACTAGATGTTTACCCATCAAGAATGCTTGGTAGTCAAGATAAACGTCATAATCTTTTTCAAGACACTTACAGCATAGCTTACTGCGAAACTAACCCAAAACGAATGGTGCGCGTTGGAGGTAATCGTTTTAATAATACCTATGGAGGCGCCACTTCTGATGATGGAGGTAAAACATGGAGACAGTTTGCTTCATTTCCAGAAAAAATTATGCCCACACGTGTCGCCATGTCAGCAACCGACCCGAACTTATTTATTGTTACAGTAAGTAATGGTCAACCACTGCGAACTACAAATAATGGCGCCACTTGGCAGAAAGTATCAGGACTACCCGATGGATTTAATGCTCCTTGGAATTGGAGTCAACCATTAGCAGCAGACAAAGTAAGCGGTAATACCTTTTACTACTATAGTAACAGTAAACTTTACCGCAGCGATAATGGTGGCGCCTCATTCGATATTGTATCCACATCTATACCCCACGCTGACTGGCATTCATTAAAAACCGTCCCACTCATTAAAGGTGAATTATGGTTAAGTCTAGATAACCAAGGACTTTATCATTCTACCGACTCAGGCAAAACCTTTTCACCCATAAAATCAGTAAAAGGCGCCCATCTATTTAGTATTGGTAAAGCACAAAACAACAGTAAAACTCCAACATTATACCTATACGGCAAAATTGACAAATTAGGAAATGGCATCTTTCGTTCTGTAGACCAAGGAAAAACCTGGAAAAGAATTGGTGATAGTAAAAAACCCATCGGAAACGACCCAAATTTTATGGAAGCAAGTAGACAAAAATTTGGTTTAGTTTTCATCGGCACCAATGGTAGAGGTATTTACTACGTTAACTAACAAAATAAAAGAAACCTGGTTTCTGTTCGATAAATTGTAATTTGATTGCAAATTGTGATAAGAAACCAGGTTTCTGGGAGAACTTAAACTTCTATAAAAAACTAAAATGAACAAATTTGAAGAACTTTCATTACTTGGAACAAAATTCCATAAACTCAAAGTCAATGAACTAATAAATTACATAGTTACCTCAGCGCAACAAAACAAAAAAACAATAGTAGGTAACGTCAACGTCAGAGCAATAAACTTTGCCTATGAACTACCGTGGTATAAAAACTTTATTAACAAATCTGATGTAGTCTTCTGTGATGGTTTTGGTGTATTACTCGGCGCCAAAATGTGTGGTCATTGTCTGAACTCATCTAATCGCATGACCTGTCCTGACTACATCGAAAACCTTGCTTCTTCATGTGAAAAAGCAAATGTTTCTTTATTCTTACTTGCAGGTAAACCAGGTGTAGCAGAACAAGCGGTTAAAAAGCTTCGACTTATTGCACCTAATCTAAAAATTGACTCGCATCATGGTTACTTCGACAAGTCAGGTACAGAAAACGAATTAGTTATCGAGCGAATCAATCAATTTCAGCCCGATGTATTATATGTAGGCTTCGGTATGCCCGTACAAGAACGTTGGATTCTCGATAATTCATCACGCATCAACGCAAAAGTCTTTTTACCACTAGGCGCCTGTCTTGATTTTTATACAGGTGCAGTATATCGCGGTCCACGTTGGATGACTAACCGAGGACTTGAATGGTTAACACGATTTTTTACAGAACCTCAACGTCTATGGGAACGCTACGTAGTTGGTAATCCACTCTTTTTTTACCGTGTACTACGTCAACTATCTAAATCATCAAAGGTGTAAAATTATGGTATCAGAATCATTATCACTTTCTGCTTTTAAACCCGATTTAAGGTCATCACAAAGAACTCAAATACAACGTGGTATAACAGTTAGGTTACTACGAGTTATTACATTACTAACATTAGATACTTTATCATTAGCATCTGCTTGGAAGTTAGGGACGTTTGATTCAACTCAATCACTGCCATTAATAAATCTCAGTCTTTTACTCACCATCTTTATTTCGTCAGATTTATACAAAGCAGGTGTAAATCGTCGTAACTATATTCGCATTATTAAAGGTACATCAATATCTTTTTTATTGCTCCTGCTCATTACTTACCTCTATGCTCCACAAATAGATATAGCACGCTCAAGCTTTT
Organism: Dulcicalothrix desertica PCC 7102; assembly: GCF_003991905.1. Lineage (GTDB taxonomy): Bacteria > Cyanobacteriota > Cyanobacteriia > Cyanobacteriales > Nostocaceae > Dulcicalothrix > Dulcicalothrix desertica. Next base: position 62,585 of record NZ_RSCL01000011.1, read on the forward strand.
TACTTCCTTGGTTACTATCTATAATTTTAATTTGCACTGCACGTTACTTATTCGATGCCAGTACTAACATTCTACGTAAACAAGGCGCCGTGCGTCATGCAATTTATTTAATTACAGATGCGAACGAGCAAAAAGAGCAAATTAATTTACTCAACCAAGAAAACTGTTACATCATTCAAGGTGTGAACGATTCAAGTTGCCTTGACTTAGCGAACCGTGAGCAAACACTAAATAAGTTACGTCAGTTGGGTATCGCCGAAGTCTTTATCTCTTGGAATTCCATTAAAAACCGTTTACATATATGTTGGCACTTTTACAACGCAGGCATCACAATTCGTATTTTACCATCAACACACGAACTATATCATCCAAAATCAGAAGTATGGATGCTGGGTGAATTGCCTTGCTTAACAATTTCGGCGCCAATTATTGCAGGTAGTGATTTTTGGATAAAAAGAATCTTTGACTTGGTATGTTCAACAATTCTATTAATTGCCTTTTCCCCATTATATGTAAGCATCGCCATTTTAATCAAACTCGACTCACCAGGGCCAATATTATTCAAACAAGACCGAGTGGGACTTCACGGTAAAAAGTTTAAAATTTGGAAATTCCGCACAATGGTGACAGACGCTGAAAAACTGCAAGCTGCACTAGAAGCTAAAAACGAAATTAAAGACGGTGTACTCTTCAAACTCAAAGATGACCCCCGCATTACAAACGTTGGTAAATTTCTGCGTCGCTACAGTCTTGATGAATTACCCCAATTATTTAACATAGTACTTGGCGAAATGAGTCTTGTTGGTCCCCGTCCTCTCCCCTTGCGTGATGTTGAACGCTTCAAAACTACACACTTCATCCGTCAAGAAGTTCTTCCTGGCATCACTGGTTTATGGCAAGTTTCCGGACGTTCGGACATTGACAATTTTGAAGATGGAGTCAAGTTAGACATAACTTACATTGAAAACTGGTCAATATGGCTCGATTTAAGAATTTTGTTTAAAACGGTTGGTGTTGTGTTTAATAAGACAGGCGCCTACTAAGCGATTATATTTTGTGCGCCATTGGCGCACAAAATATAATCAATTTGGTGGACTGCTACCACCGTTTCGGTCACGTAAATAATCTAAGATACCCTGTATTCCGCTTCTAAACTCTTGTCTATCAATAGCTGCTTGCTGTCTGTCTTGTGCTGCTTGTTCTGCCAAGGTATTGATATTACGGTTGGTTTGTTCAGCTAGGTTATCGAGTTTTATAGACATATTATTGACATTCTCAGTTAACTGAATAATGTTTGCCACTAATACATCAATAGTATTGCTTTGTGTAACTACTGCTGCTTCGGTGTTGGTTAAGCGATTTTCTATACGGGTTAAACGGTCATTAGTTGGTTCTGGTTGGTTTGTCGTCATCTGCTATGACTCGAAGTTTAATCGAAAAGACTAATAGTATATTATACATGCCGCTCTAGTTTCTTTCAAAATGCTATCCTCGTAACGAACCAAAACGTAGTCAAAACCTATGGATGCCTTGATAGAAAAATTAAGCGTTAAATTAGGTCAATGGCAACCTGATGTTGCCGAGCAAGTGCGACAGTATGTAGAAGCAATCATTGAATTAGCCGATAATGATTCGCTAGATATTCTACAAAGTCGTGTTGGTGAACAAAAAACATCTTCGTCAGAGGGGCAATAAAAAATTTGGGGGTACTTTCCTTGAAATTAGGCGCCTTCATAACGGCTAACCCCAAGGAAAATACCCCTAGTTGTTATTTAAGTAGATATATTTTAATTATTCAGCAGTAGCGAGTTCTGTGCTTCCGCGAGAACGGCGCCGAGTTAGGGAGTTGAAAACCATTATTCCAATAGCTTTAATTAAATTACCTTCTAACTCTTGAAACATTTTCATGTTGACACCAAAAGCATCGTTTGCTTCTTGAACGATTTTGTCACAAGTCGCTGAGTCTAGTGGCATTTCGTCTAAAGCTTCACGGTACTTAGCTTTGAAAGCTTTTTCATCGGTGATATCAGCAAATTCATAGAACGCCGTTCCGTTGCCATCTGTGAGGTTCATTGCAGTTTGAGCAATACCCTTTAAAATTTGTCCCCCCGACAAGTCACCAAGGTAACGAGTGTAAGAGTGAGAAATTAATAATTCTGGTTCCGAGTTTGATATTTCACGAATGCGTTGTACATACGCACTTCCTGCGGGTGACAACTTCACTTGGTCACGCCAGTTGGCGCCGTAGTAGTATGCTAAATCTTGCTCTAGTGTGTGCTTGCGATAAAGTTGGGGAAAGTTGATTTTAGAAACGATGGGGTGATTTTTGTGTTTGTCCATCTCCTCTTCCATTGCTGAGTAGATGAAGTAGAAGTTGCCCACTAGCTTGCGGTAAGAGTTTTTTTCCACCACACCTTTTAAAAAGCACTTGACAAAACCAACGTTTTCCGCCATCGTATGGGCTTTTTTAGTACCTACACGTAATTTGGATGCTAAGTTACTACTCATACTTATTTTCTCAACTTTGAAATTAAAAACCGCGCTTTAGCTACATTAAAATAGTTTGATGAGAAATTCTCTTAAAATGAAGCATATCGCAACAAATTGTAATTTTTGACACGAAATTTCGTGTCAACTTTCAGACGACACCACGTGTTGCAGCATTTGTATGCAAAATTTGAATTAAAAATTGCGTATAAAGGATTGCTGCGTAAATATTTGAGATAATGTTATATTAAATTTGTGTAAAGAATATTTACAGTATATTTACTATAAATACAAGTAAATTTACTGACATGAGAATAAAACTCGTTTAAATTGGTGGTAAACAAAAAATAAACATATCCTGAAGGAAAAGTATTCATAGGGAATTGTTGAATAAAGTGTAAAGTGCTATCCTCCAATGTGAGTGTGTGGAGCGTTTAAATTATGGTCTCTTTTTTAACGAAGCCTCAAGCTGATAAAAGTGCAATACCTTCCTCAAGCATGAGCAATTTAGGGCTAAATGCTGGTATACCAACAACTCCTTTATTTGGAACTGATGGTATTCGCGGAAGAGTTGGAGATTTATTAACGGCGCCCTTAGCGTTACAAGTTGGTTTCTGGACTGGTATTGTACTACGTAGTCATGCCATTAACCCAGGTCCAGTTATATTAGGTCAAGACTCTCGCAACTCCAGCGATATGCTAGCAATGGCTTTAAGTGCTGGTTTAACGGCAGCTGGTGTTGAGGTTTGGTACTTGGGTTTATGTCCAACTCCATGTGTAGCTTATTTAACAAGTATTAGTTCCGCAATTGGTGGTGTGATGATTTCTGCCAGCCATAATCCACCAGAGGATAATGGTATAAAAGTGTTTGGCGCATTGGGTGGAAAATTATCAAAAGAGTTGCAAGCAGAAATTGAAGCTGGACTAAGAGGTAATTCAGTCGCTGTTGTTGGACATGCAAAATGTGGTCGTCACTATACACGTCCAGAGATGGTATCAGAATATGCCGAATCTTTAATAAAACCTTTACGAAATACTCCCTTTACGGGAATGAAAATAGTATTAGACTTAGCTTGGGGCGCCGCAGTTGGTTTAGGCGCGTCGGTTTTTAAGTCTATGGGCGCCGAAGTAATTTGTATGCATAACAAAGCTGACGGTGATAGAATCAACGTTAACTGCGGTTCCACCCATTTAGAATTATTACAGCAAGTTGTCGTCGAAAACGGCGCCGATATGGGTTTCGGGTTCGATGGTGATGCAGATAGAGTTTTAGCTGTAGATAACACCGGACGTATTGTTGATGGTGACTATATATTATATTTATGGGGTAATAGTTTAGTTTCATCTCAACAACTCCCCGAAAAGCTCATAGTTTCTACCGTCATGGCAAACTTAGGATTTGAGCGTGCATGGAATAAACTAGGTGGTGTTTTAACTCGCACTTCTGTAGGTGACCAATATGTACAAGCAGAAATGTTAAAAACTGGTGGAATGCTAGGTGGCGAACAATCAGGACATATCCTTTGCCGTCATTATGGTATTACTGGTGATGGTTTACTAACTGCGTTACATATTGCGGCTTTAGTTCGTGAGTCAGGAGAAACTTTTGGCGAACTCGTAAATAAAAGCTTTACTACTTATCCACAAATATTAAAGAATGTGCGTGTAGAAGACCGTAATAAACGCATGAGTTGGCAAGAATGTCAACCATTAATGGATACTATTGCGAAAGCAGAAACTGCAATGGGTGATAGCGGTAGAGTGTTAGTTCGTCCATCGGGTACTGAACCTTTAATTCGTGTCATGGTCGAAGCTGAAGATGCTGAACTAACACAATACTGGACTGATACTTTAGTTGCTGCCGCTCAAGAACATTTGGCTTGTTAATTAATTTTATTGCTTGCATGTAGGCGCCTTTTTATAAGGGCGCCTTTTTTTATTTTGTGGAAGGGGCAAAATTCCTTGTGGAATGGGCATCCTTGCCCGTTTTCGCAATCGCGTATTAATGGTGCGTGAAAGCACTTTAATGAAGGAATTTAAAGAGCAAGCGGCGCCTTAAAAACTGGTAAAATTCGCCAAATCTAAGATATTAAAACTGGAAAATGCACTTTAACCATAGAAGGACATGATAAACATGAGATTAAATAGTAAGTAGTGGAAAGGCAATAAGTTACTTTACGTTGGTTTCAGCATAAAACCTCGCAATTTATACAAAGCGAGGTTTTTTTATTGTCTGTCTTTTAGTTTCCCTTCAGGCACTATTCAGTATTGCATTTATAAGTGTTACTGTAAAAATTTATTACAAAATGCGAAAATCATTCTTAATTTCAACGAGTTTGTTAGTTGGTATAATATCAACAAGGTCTTGTATTAAAATCAGGCACCATTCACAAAATTAAAAAGCTCCGTTGTACTCATCGGAATTATCATCTTCGTCGTCTTCTTCATCCGACCAAGTAATCTCTAAAACTGAAAGCGCTACTTTTAAACGTTCTTTATCAGCTGGACTAAAATCAGTATCCTTTGAAGTTAATGCTGATTCAATAAAATTAGCAGATGCTATCGCCGCTTTATACAGAGCGTCTAAAGCTTGATTGAAAAAATCTGAATCTGACATAAGTCTTAGTATTTCAGAAACTAAAATTATAATATCCTGTTCATCTTAGTTTTTACTCTACTACTTAAGGTAGATATCGACTCAGATTAGCAAATGAACTAGAATACGGTGTATTAATTTATGTATAATTTTTATCTAAAAAAATAAAAATAATTGGCGCCAGTAATTATTGTTACTGTGAAGTTTCAGGCGCCATAATGCAGATGAGAATGTATATATACTAACCGCTTAGAGTATAATTAGAGCATTGGAAGCGCACGGGGACGAGGGCCGATTGGAAATGCATCGTTGATTTGAGCAAGTTCGTTTTCGCTTAAATTAAGTTTGCCTGCTCCTGCATTATCGGTAGCATGTTTAGAATTTGCTGCTTTAGGTATTGCAAAAAGCGATTTGGAGCGTACTAAAAACCGAAGTGCAACTTGGTAAGGGGTAGCATTGTGAGCAGTTGCAATTTTTTGTAGAACTTTACCTTCATCACTGTGTGGACTGGGAAAGTTACCTTGACCAAAGGGACTGTAAGCAACTACGGCAACATTATGTTTTTCGCACCAGGGAATAACGGCATGTTCAATTGCTCGCTCATTTAAATGATAAAGCACTTGGTTGCAAGCAATATTATTATCGCCCACAATTTTATAAACGGCTTCAAGGTCAGAGACATCAAAGTTACTAACACCCCAAGAAAGAATTTTTCCCTCTTGCTTAAGCTGTTCAAATGCTGCAATTGTATCTTCTAACCGATGTTGTCCGCGCCAGTGTAATAAATAACAGTCCAAACGGTCAGTTTTCAGACGAGCAAGTGATTTTTCACAAGCTGCAATAGTTCCACGTCGAGATGCATTGCTCGGAAGCACTTTGGAAACTAAGAATACCTCATCACGGCGCCCACTAATTGCTTCGGCAACTATTTCCTCAGCTTTACCGTACATCTCTGCGGTATCAATATGAGTCATGCCAAGGTCTAAACCCTGACGTAGAGCGGCAATTGCAGAGTTACGGTTGTCATTATCAATTTTCCAGGTTCCTTGACCAATTATGGCAACCTGACGCTGAGTAGTACCAAATTGTCGCTGTTCCATGTTGGTGATTGTTTACAACAAACTAATTTTTCATCTTAGTTGAAAGCAAATTGCTTATATTCTTTCAAAAGTATTAATTTTACTCAATCTTCGCTAAACTAAAGGCATATCAAATATGTAATTTCATTAGGGACTTCCAAATAAAAAAATACTCAAAAATTTCTTGTGGGGTGGGCATCCTTGCCCGCCCATAGTTTGAACGGGCA
>NZ_RSCL01000011.1:68983-357954 GCF_003991905.1 Dulcicalothrix desertica PCC 7102
GGGTTGTATTTGGGAGTTTATCAGGGACTAGTGCGATTTTTTACAGCAGATGGGCAGCTAGTTCCAACACCAGAAGAAAGTGCCGAGCAAGAAGCTCAACGAGCCGACCAACAAGCTCAACGGGCTGAACCACAAGCTCAACGGGCTGAACGATTGGCTGCTAAACTGCGTGAATTAAATATTGACCCAGATACAATTTAACGGGAAGGCGCCAAAGGAACCAAAATTTGGCGCCGTTGAAAAATGTGAACCGTGGTTCACATTTTTAATAATGATTCCCATTCTCATTAATTTAAGGCTTAATTTGGTGAAATTTCATGACAAAGGTGCTTATTGGTGCTATTTCTAAGATAGTCTCTCACTTGTAAACAACCTTTCTTTAATAGACTATTTAAATCCCAAGTTTGTGTTCCTGTGTCAAGATTCCAAAATCTCACAGTTGTATCATTGCTAGCTGAGGCAAGCTTTTTTCCATCATCGCTAAAGTCAGCACTCCAAACCCAGTCATCGTGTCCTTGAAAAATTTGTGTTCTTTTACCGTCTTGGTTCCAAAGTCTGACGGTATTATCAAAACTGGTGGAAGCAATTATATTGCCGTCTCGGTTATATTTTACACCGATAACTCTTTCCTGATGTTCCTGTAAACGCTTATTATCTTTAAGATATATTTGCTTGTTTTTGTTTGCTTGGCATAATGTGGTAATATCTATTTTCCAAATTCCAATAGTTTTATCATCACTAGCAGTCGCAATCTGAGTACCGTTGTGGCTAAAATCAATACCATTAACTTCATCGTCATGTCCTAAGAGAGTTGCACACAAAGTACCGTCCAGCTTCCAAATCTTAGCAGTATGGTCATCGCTTGCGGTAGCAATTAGGGTTCCATCAGGACTAAAAGTTACATCTACAACTCGGTCGCGATGTCCTTTAAAGGTTGTAATATTTTGACCATTTAAATTCCAAAGTTTAGCCGTTTTATCAGCGCTGGCAGTCGCAATCGTTTTGCTATCTGGACTAAAGCGCGCGTAAAATACTTCTCCTTTATGCCCTTGAAGAGTTACGATATTTTTGTAATTACTACTCGACCAAATTTTGGCAGTTTTATTTACGTTGGCTGTAGCTATATATTTACCATCTTTGCTAAAGCTAACACCATATACACCACCTGTGTTTTCATCAATGACTTTTATAAGGCGCCCGTCTTGAGTCCAGAGTTTTGCTGTTCCATCTTCACTACCAGTTGCGATGTAGGCATCATTAGGACTAAAGCTGACACTACGAACGGCACCATTATGTGCTTGAATTGGTAACAACCTGTCGTCAAGTTTCCATAATTTTATTGTGTTGTCGGCGCCTGCTGATGCCATTACTTTGTTTTTAGAATTAAAGCTGACACTGTTAATACGAGCATTATGCCCTTTAATAATTGTACGTAAATTGCCATCAAGGTTCCAAAGTCTGACCGTTTTATCCCAACTGGCAGTAGCAATTGTTTTGCCGTCTGGGTTGAAACTAACATCAAATACTCGGTCTGTTTGTCCTTTAAGAGTTGCAAGTTCTTTGCCTTCTAAATTCCATAATTTAGCTGTTTTATCCCAACTAGCGGTAGCAATAGTTTTGCCATATTTGCTGAAGCTGATGTGATGAATTTTATCAGTATGACCATTAAGAGTTTGAATTTGATTACCATCTAAATCTAAAAGTTTAACCTTGTTATCACTTGTACTAACCGCTATTATCTTATCTGTTGCACTAAAACTTACACTACTAACTACATCATTATCAGCCCATATAGTTTTTTTAGTTTGGCTGTTTAAGTTCCAAATTAGAGCTTGTTTACCACTAGCTGTAACTAATGTTTTACAGTCAGGACTAAAACTTACTTTAAGAACAGCGTCTTTATGATTTAATTTTTTACGTAAGCTGCCATCTATATTCCATACTTTCACTGTTTTATCTGCGCTTGCAGTGGCAAACATATTACCGTTAGTACAAAAACTAATGCTAAAAACTTTATCTTGATGATTTAATATTTTACGCGAACCATCCTCTAAATTCCAGAGTATGGCTTTTCCATCTAAACCAGCGGAAGCAATTATTTTACCATTGGGGCTAAAAGCAATATTATAAACCCAATTAGTATGTGCTTGTAGACGGTTGAGTTCTTTTTCACTATCAACTGCTAATTGTAACGTCTTTACAAATTGTTGCTTTAATTGTGAGTCTGTATTGATAATATATTTAAATTTTATCCCTACTTCTAAAACCGATATTAATGCATCTAATTTTTGATTTGCTAATAAAAGGTTTTCAGAAGAAATTACGATAGCTTTAATCTCATTTTTTTGTGCTTGTCGTCGTTGAACGTCTGTTTGCCACCATCCTATTGTCAATGCTCCTGTTAGAATAAAACTGGCGCCTATTCCACTAGCCAAAATTAATTTCTTTAAACGTCTTTTTTGTTTAAATTCTTTTTCCCTTAATCCTAAACTTGCTTTTATATACTCCTGCTCATTAACATTTAAATCCAAAGGGCGCCTTTGTAACCATCTTTCGGCATCAATTAAACGGTTGCCTCGTAATAATTCACTCTCATCATAATTATTTTTTTCCCATTGCTGCATTGTCGCTCGTAATTCAGAAAGCCAAATACGAAACTTACGGTCTTGTTTTATCCATTGGCGCAGGCGTTCCCATTCTCTAATTAAGGCTTCGTGTATAATTTCTACAGTTTCTTTTTGTGTTACTTCATCGCGTCCTGTTATTATTAAACGCTTAGAAGCAAGATGCATTACTAAATTCCAATTTTCTTCCCCTATTTCTGCACGCTTTGCCAAATATCGAATATCTTCTGTACCTACCCCAGGAAGCACTAACTGAACAAAAATTCGACGTGCTTGTTCAAGTTCTTCCAAATTGAGTTTATTATATACTTGTTCAGCATAACGAGCTAAAGCTGCTTCTATACCACCAATTTCATCATAAGCTACATGAGTTAAACGGTTGTCTATTTGCTTTTCCCATAGTTGAGTTAAGGCAAATTCTAATAACGGTAAATCACCTGCCTGACTACCTACGGCGCCTAAAATTCGCTCTGTTAATCCAGACTCTAGGGTTACATCAAGCAATTGTGCGGGTTTTTGCACTACAGCTTGTAACTCTTGATTATTCATCTGACTCAATTTCAAGTCGTTATGCTGCAAAGCATCAGCAAAAGGTCGATAAGAAAGAGCTTGGTTTAAAAAATCTGCCCTAAGAGCAATAATAAATGTTAAACTATGTCTTTCATTTATTAATGTTAATAAATTATCTATAAAAAGCTGACGCTCTTGTGTATTTTGGCATAAAGTATAAAGTTCCTCAAACTGGTCAATAACTATAAATACTTTTTCGGCGCCTTCTAAATGCTCTAATGATATATTAGTAAGAGCATGAAGTGGCTCTGAGCTAGGTCGAAATGTAATAATATGCGAGTTATTAATTTGACGTAAGCGTGGAATAAGACTAGCAAATATTACTGAGGATTTGCCGCTACCACTCGAACCAATAATTGCAACTAAGGGTTTACTTTGTACAGCTTCAAGTAGTTGATCTGTAAAAGTTTCTCGCCCAAAAAAGAACTGTGCATCTTCTTCTCGAAAAGCAAACAAACCACGATATGGACATTTATTAGTATGGCGCCGACCCAAGTCTTGCCAGTAATATGGTTGAGTAGCAGGATTTTGAAAAATTGCAGGCAACCAGCTAGCGCAAGGAAACTCATCTTCTAAAACAAGTAATTTCTCGCGCGTTTCTCGTTCAGCCATATATATAGACTTCCCACTAGCAAAAGCTGGGAGAAAGTAAGTGATAAACGCTTGTGCTACTTTATCCGGTACAGGCTCTCGCATCACAATGATTTGAGGGATATGTAGCTTTTGTAGCTCAAACGCTAATCCCATACCATCACAGGAGTTAAAAACAGCTAAAACTAAACCGTTATTAACGGCACTTCTCACACCATACTTTAGCCTTTCAATGCTTAAACTATCGGTTGGATTAATATAAATTTGACCACTACTACCCTCAGTCCTACTATGACCTGCGAAAAATAAGATGTCCCAAGCTTGTTCCCATAAAGAGTCATTAATTTCCTGACGCTGCGGTTCTACTAAAAATGTAGTTTCTACATCTGGTAAATTAGTTAGTATTTGTCTATCTTTTTCAAGATTAATACCCGTACTATTACCTAGAATTGCTAATACTCTAACTTTATCTCGAAATGTAGGCGTTTTTGCTCTTTGAGTTGTTTCAGAATCTAGCGTGCTTAAAGCTACCTCAACATGAATATTTTTTTCAACTAAATCCCATTGATGCCAAGGAAGTTGCAACAACGTCTGATTTGAAGTACGAATTAGTAAAAGAACCTCGTTGCTGACAACAAATTGTTGAAGACATTTGTCACGGATAGGACGAAAAAAATCTGAAAGTAGCCATTGATTCAATTGGTTACGTAATTCATTCGCTGCAACATTACATTCCAGGCGCCAATTACTTGCATGTTTTACTCCTTTAGGAATAATTCGGGAAGCGTATACACTATTGTATTCCGACTTCCAATTATGAAAAACCGTTGATAAAATCAAATTAATAGGCAAATTTCCGGTGATTTCTATATAATTAGTTTGATTATCTTGTTTAATCGTCAGCGTAGCTCTTACTCCAACTATTAAATCACCGTCTAGCTTCAGGTAAAGTTGCTTTCGCATTCTTGAGTTAATATTTAAACATTTTTTTAAACTTACTATTCATTATAGTGATTTATGATTGCACACCGCGCAAACCAACATAACTAAGGTTCCCATTTAGCAAGGTATCCTTCGCGGATACGTAGCACTGCTCCCGTCGTGGGTAGCTTAACCACGAATTGCAATGTAAAAAATATAACTGAATTGGTTGTAAACTCTTAAGATTTGAAAAGGTGAGAAGCGAGAAGCACAGCTATGGGTTATCTCTCTTACCAATTCCAATATCTAATAATTTAACTTTCACATCCTCCCAATTTTGTCCGCAGTAATAATACTTTTTGTCTTTAATATCAGCTAAATAGTAACCAGCCATTCCAGCATTAATTCGGAAAAGTTCTACTGACACTTCTTTTAAAGATAAGCCAAATGCAGCAAATAAGTCTTTTTGTTCTAACAACGGACAATTGAATAGGTTAACGAACGGTTCTCCCTTGAGAAAATGCCATTCACCACCACGACGATAAACTATTCTAATGTAGACCGGATATACTACGGTTGCTGTAGACATATTGAGTATGTTATTAAAGTAATACTGGTCGCCTCTATGGCTAATAAGAGGCGACTTCGTTTTAATTGTTGCGGTTGTCGTCTAGGTTTTCTGGTTCGTCTGCGATATCCTCAATATCATCTCTAACTACATCAGAGTTGACTATATAGGTTTCGCCGGACACCCCGTCTCTTTTTTCCCACAATCCTGTAATAAGGCGCAGAAAAATTTTGACTGGGTTAAAAAACCTTTTACGGCCATTACCATTTTGCTGGTTAGTCAGTAAAATACCTCCTTTTTACTCTCATAGTATGATGTGAAGGATAAACCTTCACATCAATCAGCATATAACAAATGCTGGTACAAATGCCCTAAATTTAATATATTTATTTTTCTTAAAATTTAAATTTATAAATTAATTACCTGGGTAGGAAAATATAATTTTGATGTTAAAAATACTAAGGGCACGATATTATCGTACCCTTACCAATGTTGGTTGATATGCGAGTTGTTATTTTCGCTTTGGGGCAGTAGAACGTCGTACTTCGCGGTTTTCTTGTTCAAAGCGACGACGGTCACGCCAGTCAGCTAAAGTTAAATAGCCAACACCACCTGTAACTGCAACAAGTAGTACTATGGCTGTTATTGTTAGAACGTTGAGAAATTGACTTTCCACAGTCCTCCTACAATCCGTTGCGACCCCAGACTACCATTGCAATAGACCAAGTAAAAACAACTAGCAGTGAAACCCAACCTAATGTCAAGATAGCCATAGTGATTCTTTTAAATTTGTCTACAACACGATTTTAACATTTATCATGTTTTACAATACTTTGCATAGCTTATAAATATCAACGGTTGGAACGGGCAAGGATGCCCATTCCACAATACAGGAGGATTTAATTTGCAGCTGGGTATTAGGTTGTTAATAACTCAGCAGGTAAGCGTTTGAATGCTAGACGCTCGTTTTCGATATCAACGAAAATTGTGTCTCCGTCGTTAAATTCACCGCGTAGAATAGCTTTGGCGATTTGTGTTTCTAGCTCACGTTGTATCGCGCGCTTTAATGGACGGGCGCCAAATACGGGGTCGTATCCGACTTCTGCCAAAAAGTCAAGTGCCACATCAGAGAGCTTGAGCGACATTTTGCGGTCTGCCAAGCGGTCGCGTAATCTTTCGACTTGCAATTGTACAATTTTGCGTAGTTCGCTTTTGTGCAGTGCGTGGAAGATAATTTGTTCGTCAACACGGTTTAAAAACTCTGGACGGAATGAGCTACGCATTGCTTCCATGACTCGATGACGCATTTCGTCGTAACGATTATCATCACCTGCAACATCGAGAATATACTGCGAACCAATGTTACTCGTCATTATAATGATGGCATTTTTGAAATCTACCGTATGACCTTGAGCATCGGTAACACGACCGTCGTCGAGTATTTGCAGGAAAATATTAAATACGTCTGGGTGTGCTTTTTCGATTTCGTCGAATAATACTACCGCATATGGACGGCGCCGAATTGCTTCGCTTAATTGTCCACCTTCATCGTAACCAACGTATCCTGGAGGGGCGCCAATTAATCGAGAAACTGCGTGTTTCTCCATATATTCGGACATATCAATGCGTACTAGCGCTTCTTCGGTGTCGAACATGTACGCTGCTAAAGCTTTCGCTAACTCGGTTTTACCTACACCTGTCGGCCCAAGGAAAATAAAGCTAGCGATAGGACGATTGGGGTCAGAAAGTCCGGCACGCGAACGTTGTATTGCATCTGCTACTGCGGTGACAGCTTCGTTTTGCCCTACAACACGGTCATGCAATTCGTCTTCTAGATGTAATAGCTTTTCTTTCTCAGATTCGACTAACTTGCTGATGGGTATACCTGTCCACTTAGAAATTACTTCAGCAATATCCGCTTCGGTAACTTCTTCACGTAACAACGACTTACCGCTACGTTGCGCTTGTGCTAGTTGAGTTTCGGTTTGTTCTAAACGGCGGTGCAAGTCGGTTAACTTACCATATTTTAATTCAGCCGCGCGGTTAAGGTCATAGTTACGTTCTGCTTGCTGAACTTCTAAATTTACCCTGTCGATTTCTTCTTTTACCGACTGGATTTTGGTAATAACGTCTTTTTCTGACTGCCATTGTGCGTTGAGAGTACTTTGTTCCTCTTTTAAATCAGCAAGTTCTTTCTCCAAACGTTCGAGACGCTCGCGCGAAGCTAAATCGCTTTCTTTTTGCAATGAGAGTTTTTCCATCTCTAACTGCAATATTTTCCGGTCGATTTCGTCGAGTTCTTCAGGTTTTGAAGTAATCTCCATTTTCAACCGTGCGGCAGCTTCGTCTACCAAGTCAATTGCTTTGTCGGGTAGAAAACGGTCGGAGATATATCTATTAGATAATGTCGCTGCTGCTACTAGTGAACTATCAGAAATACGTACCCCGTGGTGTACTTCGTAGCGTTCCTTCAATCCCCGCAAAATAGAGATAGTATCTTGAACACTAGGTTGGTCTACGTACACTTGTTGGAAGCGACGTTCTAATGCAGCATCTTTCTCTATATATTTACGATATTCATCCAAAGTAGTGGCGCCGATACAGCGTAACTCACCACGCGCTAACATTGGTTTAAGCAAGTTTCCCGCATCCATAGCACCTTGAGTGGCGCCTGCACCAACAACGGTATGAATTTCATCAATAAATAGAACTATGTTACCCTTAGAATCGGTAACTTCTTTTAATACAGCTTTGAGACGTTCTTCAAACTCACCTCGATACTTAGCACCCGCAATTAAGGCGCCCATATCTAAAGCTATTAATTGACGGTCTTTGAGCGACTGAGGAACATCACCCGCAACAATACGCTGTGCAAGTCCTTCTGCAATAGCAGTTTTACCTACACCAGGCTCACCAATTAGTACAGGATTATTCTTAGTACGACGTGAGAGAATTTGTATAGTGCGGCGAATTTCATCATCACGTCCAATCACTGGGTCAAGCTTACCATCACGCGCAGCTTCGGTAAGGTCACGCCCATATTTTTCCAGCGATTGATATTTACCTTCTGGGTTTTGGTCGGTCACTTTTTGGCTTCCTCGAACTTGTTTAATAGTATTCTTTAATTTGGCTTCATCCAAGCCGAATTCTTTAAATAAACCTTTGCCAAAGCGGTCATCCTTGGCATAAGCAAGTAATAAATGTTCAATAGAAATAAATTCGTCTTGGAGTTCCTTACGAAAACCGTCAGCACGGTCAAGCAGCGTATCTAAACTTCTTCCCAAGTATACAGAACTACTACTACCAGATACTTTAGGCTGACGCTGTACAAACTGTTCAGTTTTATCACGCAGCTTTGAAACATCAACACCAAGTTTAGTAAATACACTGCCAGCAAGTCCATCTTGCTCTAACAGCGCTTTCATTAGGTGTTCGCTTTCGATTTGCTGCTGCTGGTTTTGCTTCGCTATATCAGGGGTGTGGGCTATAGCTTCCCACGCTTTCTCCGTAAATTGGTTAGGGTTAGTTGGTTGCATAGGCTTATAATGTGAGAGACGACGAACTTTTAGGCTTGGCGCCGAGATATAAGGAAATCTAAGATTTATTTTTCTACTACCGTCATTGTAAATATAAGTGTACAAATCACTGGTTCGGTGTTCGCCCCTCCATATGGTAGAGTTACCGAAAAAAGACGCTTGGAGTGAGGCGCCATCGTAAATTCGCTTTCTTCGTAGGTTGGGTCTCGTTCCTTGACCCAACAGAAAAATGCAGGGTGTGCGGCTTAAATGAAGTACATAATCACGGGCAGGGATGCCCGTTCCACAAGAGTTTTACTAACTTAATTTGTGCCCTACTTGGTTGAAAATGCAATATTTAGCATATGTATGATTCACCGCAGTTTTAAATTGTCCATTGCTTTCCACAAGTTGCTTCGCCTTTTGTGTACAACTTTCCACTCTTGAAGTAACTTATTGTAATCCTCCGGCGCCAGTTCTAAAAGTGCAGCCATCCACTTAGCATGTTGTGTATAATCAGAACCTTGGGAGTCTTCCGGTTTGGGTATAAAGTTATGTAAATGTGTTTTCCAATAAGTCATCACCCTTTCCCACAAATAAGAGGGATATACATGCATATATAATATAAGGTCGAGGAACGAGACCCAACATAGAGTTTATTTTTCGTTGGGTTGCGCTGTCGTTCCACCCAACCTAAGTTGTGTTACGTTATGTAAATTTATTTAGGTTGTCATAAATTTTGCATAAAACATCGTTGCTTTCTTCGTAAACAACTTGGTAGTTGTAGGGATATTACCTAAAACTACCTTGAAGACGCTCGTTAGGAACGGAGGTTTCGATGTGTGAATTAGCTGAACAAATGCGGCAGTTGGCAATGGAAGCGCAAAATAACTCTTCTAATAGTGTGGCTAGACGTAAAGCGCTAAATAGTTTGGTTAAATTAATTCAAGGTTCTGGACTGTTGACTAGGCAACAAAGTTGGTCGCAGTTGCCAAACTTTGAGGAGATATATCAAGAGGCAGTTAATGATGCTTTAGTCAAGTTTTGTAAAGATATAGAGAAATACAGTCCTCAATATCCTGTGATGGCATGGGTAAATCATATATTTAGGTGGTGTTTTTTAGATGCGGTGAGTAGATATCGCGAACGTACACCAATATGTTCTTTTGATGAGGAAGCAGCAGAAGAGAGACTATTTAAAGATTTGCTGGAAGGGGAGGGGCAAAGTAAAGAAGATGCCAATTTATTTAGAGATTTTATTGAAAGTGACCCAGAAGGTATTTTGCGAGACTTACATATTAGAAGAGATAGAAATACCAATTTACAAAAAATTTTGATATTCCTTTGTGAGGGAAGAGAGTGGAAAGATATATCTACAAAATCAGGTCATCCTATTCCTACACTTTCAAGTTTTTATCAAAGAAGCATAAAAAAGCGTAATGTCGTTGAGTATTGTCGTAAATATTTACAGTAAACCATATTCAGTAATTAAATCAATGCAAACAGGGAATTCATTATGAACATAAGTACTCAACAAGATAGTTTTAAAGTCTTTTTATCTTATTCAGCACATGATGTTGCTAAAAAGCAAAGTCAAGGTATATCTAGTGCTGAAGCAACGAAAAAGGTTTATCTCAATTCTTTAGCTACCTATGCAGTAGAGTATTATCTAAATTGTATGAGCTTTGAAACTATTAAGGATCGAGATAGTAGTCAAAATCCTTGGATGCAAAGTTTCATTAATGCGGCAGATGTTGAAGTTAAGAATATTGGTAAGCTTGAATGTTTTCCTGTCCTTTCAACTACTAAGCAGTGTCAAATTCCCCAGGAAGTTGCTTCTGACCGTATAGGATATATATTCGTGCAAATAAATTCATCTTTAGACGAAGCACATATTATTGGATTTACACCTAATGTCACTGTTCAATCGGCGCCTACTATTACATTAAATCAATTACAATCAGTAGATAACTTACTAGAATATTTAACTCAGAAAGAACAAGCAGCGATTGTAAACATTAGTAAATGGATACAAGGATTGATTACAGAAGGTTGGCAAAATCTGGAAAATATATTAAATCCACAGCAGCTAGCTTTCGTCAGGAGTCGCCAATTTAGCATTACGCAAGCAAAAAAGATTGATTTGGGTTTACAACTAGATAGTACACCTATTGCATTAGTTGCACGAGTTGCTTCAGAAAATGAAGACACAATTAACATGACAATTCAAGCTTGTCCTTTAGAAAGTACATATTTACCTCAAGGATTAGAGTTAATTGTCAATGATGAAAATGGAGAAAGCGTTTTAAATGCAACTTCTAGAGAACATGATAACTGGGTCGAAGTTACACTGAGTGCCCAAGTCGGTGAAAAATTTAGTGTTGATATTTGTTTAGGAGAGTCAAAAGTCACACAAGAATTTATCGTGTAATCACGTGTAAATGTAGAGACGCGATTTATCGCGTCTCTACAATACACAAATTTTACAAAATATTTTAATATTAAACCATTTATGAAAAAACTAGTTGTTCTTAAATTTGACGGCGCCTTAAAATCGGGTTATCGAGTAAATTTAACAATTAGTAACGCTGGTGAAACACCAAATTTAATTATCAGCGCAAAATTACCATCAGCACTCGCTGTTATCGAACATTCTCAATCTTGGTGTGATACTTATCGCAGCTTTTATGGACAATCTCGTATTCGACCTCTAGGTACAAAAAATGTAAACATTGAAGCTCTTAATCAAGACTTTGCTCAAAAATCACAAGAGTTAATAACAAGTTTAAATAACTGGTTAGCATCAAATTCTTTTATTAAAGTTAAGGATTGTTTAGAAAAACTCAATATAGAAGATGAAGTTCGTGTAATTATTGCTACTAGTTGTCAAAAATTGCGTAAGCTGCCTTGGCATTTATGGGATGTCTTACAAAAATATCCTTATGTTGAAGTTGCTTTAAGCGCACCTGATGCTAAACGGGGAGAGCGTATTTATCGAGACAAAGCTAAAATTTTAGTTGTTCTTGGTGATAGTACAGATATAAATGTTGAAGCTGATAGACAACTTCTTCAAGAATATTGTAAAAACGGTGAAATAGTTTTACTCAAAGAACCATCGCGCGAAATCTTAATTAACCATCTACGTGATAATGCTGGATGGGACATGTTATTTTTTTCAGGACATTCTCGGACTGAAGGAACACAGGGACGTATATTCCTGAACAAACATGATAGCTTGACGATGGTAGAATTAAGAGGCGCCATGCAAATAGCCATCAACAAGCGATTACAAATAGCATTTTTTAATTCGTGTGATGGTTTAGGTATTGCTATAGAATTAGAACAATTAAATATACCACAAGTTATTGTTATGCGGGAACCTGTGCCAGATAAAGTAGCACAGGAATTTTTAAAATATTTTTTACATGAATTTACTGGTGGTCAGTCGCTATATCTCTCTATTAGAAAAGCGCGCGAATTCTTGTGTAACAACTATGATGTTACATTCCCCTGTGTTAGTTGGCTACCTGTAATTATCCAAAACCAATTAGAAACACCACCTACTTGGCAAAGTTTAGGAATAATTTCTTTATGTCCTTACCGAGGTTTAGAAATATTTCGAGAACAAGACGCAGAATTTTTCTTTGGACGAGAAGCTTTTGTTAAGGATTTGCTGGCAGATGTTAATCGTAAACCTTTTGTTGCCGTAGTCGGCGCCTCTGGTAGTGGAAAATCTTCTGTAGTATTTGCTGGCTTAATTCCTAAATTACGTGATAATAATCAAAACTGGCAGATAATTTCGTTTCGTCCCGGAAATAAGCCATTAGAGTCATTAGCTATGGCTTTAGAGCAGAGTAACAATAAGACTTTACTTATTATTGACCAATTTGAAGAAATATTCACGCTTTGCTCAAATGTCGAACAACGTAAAATCTTTATCGATAAATTGCTGCAAAAAGTAAATAATTCATCTACATTTACTTTATTAATTACTTTAAGGGCAGATTTTTTAGGTAAAGCGATATCTTACGAACCTTTGGGTAAAGCTTTGCAAAAATATCCTCCTTGTTTACTGGCGCCAATGAACCGTCATGAATTAGAAAATGCTATTATACAACCTGCGGTAAAGTATTGTGTAGAATTTGAATCTGGCTTAGTTAATAAGTTAATTGATGATGTTGGAGATGGGGAAGGTAGTTTACCTTTACAGCAGTTTGCTTTGACTCAACTGTGGCAAAAACAACGTCCAGGGTTATTAACACATCAAGCTTATCGAGAAATTGGTGGAGTCAGAGAAGCTATAGCTATTCATGCAGAAAATGTTTATAAACAGTTGAGTAAACATCAGCAAAAAATGGCGCCACGAGTATTTATTCAATTAGTTCAACCTGGAGAAGGTACCGAAGATACTCGACGTATAGCAACAAAACACGAAGTTGGAGAAGAAAATTGGGATTTAATACAATATTTAGCAAACGAAAGATTGATAGTAACAAATTTTAATAATATAAATCAAGAAGAGACAGTAGAAATTGTTCATGAAGCTTTAATTCGAGAATGGGGAACACTTCGTGATTGGATTCATGATAACCGCGAGTTTAGGATTTGGCAAGAAAGATTAAGGTTAGAAGTACAGGAATGGCACAAAAATGATTATGATTCTGGTAGGTTATTACAGGAAACTCCATTAAATGTTGCGTTAAACTGGTATAATTTGCGCGCATCAGAACTATCTGAGAAACAACAAAAGTTTATTGAAGCAAGTATATCTAAACAAAATAAAAAAGAAAGAGAACAAAAAATTAGACGTAGACTAACTATTTTTGCACTTGCTTTTGGCTTGTTAGCGGTGTCTATATTTGCTGGACTCAGTGAAATACGTAGGATAGATGCAGAAGTTGCAAGACTAAGTATAACCGCAGAACAGACCTTTGCCAAAAATGACCAAGAGGCAGCTTTAGCAGAAGCTATCAAAGCTGGAAAAAAATTAAAAGGTATTTGGCAACCTTGGATATCAGCAGGAACTCAAATATTAACTGTATCTACATTACAAGAGACAGTTTACAATTTACAAGTTAAAACTTTAAAAGGACATACAGATGCGGTTTTTGGAGTTAGCTTTCATCCTAATGGTAAAGTTCTTGCTTCCGCATCTAGCGATAAAACAATAAAAATCTGGGATGCAAAAACAGGTCAAGAGCTTCAAACTCTTAAAGGTCATATATCTAGCGTTACAGATGTTAGTTTTAGTCCTGATGGTAAAGTTCTTGCTTCTGCTTCTGGTCATGGAACAATAAAACTTTGGGATGTTAGAGATATTAAAGCAATTAGAATAATTAAAACCATTAAAGCACATTCATATGGCGCCGCTGTTTTTAGTATCAGTTTTAGTCCAGATAGTAAAATGCTTGCTTCTGCGTCAGCAGACGAAACAGTAAAACTTTGGGATATCAATACAAACAGGGAAATTCAAACCTTTACAGGTCATAAAAGTAATAATCCTAATAATGCTAATCAAGCGGTTTTCGGAGTCAGCTTTAGTCCAGATGGCAAAATGCTTGCTTCTGCATCTACTGACCAAACAATAAAACTTTGGGATATAAAAACTGGTAAAGAAATAAACCCCCCCCTAAAAGGACATACATCCCAAGTTTGGGGGGTTAGCTTTAGTCCAGACGGAAAAATGCTTGCTACCGCATCTTGGGATAGCAGTATTAAACTATGGAACGTTAAAACTGGTACAGAAATCTTACCTCTCTTAGCCCATAATGACTCAGTTTTTGGAGTTAGTTTTAGCCCAGATGGTAAAACCTTAGCTTCCACATCTTCATCTAAAGACACAACAGTAAAATTATGGGATATTAATACTGGTTCGGAAATTAAAACTTTTAAAGGACATACAGACTCAGTTATTGGTGTTAGCTTTAGCCCAGATGGTACAACTATAGCTTCTGCATCTGCCGATAGAACAGTAAAACTTTGGAATGTAAATACTAGCTCTGATATTAAAACTTTTAAAGAAAGCGCAAATAAGATAATAAGTGCTAGCTTAAGTCCAGATAGCAAAAATCTTGCTTTTACGTTAGATAACAATACCATAAAATTATGGGATATTCAAAATAATTCTGAAATTCAAACTTTAAATAAACATACAGATTTAGTTAATAGCGTAAGCTTTAGTTCCGATGGTAAAATGCTTGCTTCTGCATCTTGGGACAAGACAGTTAAATTATGGGACACCCTAACTGGTGAAGAACTTAAAACTTTTAAAGGACATACTGAGGCAGTTTTCGGCGCCAGTTTCAGCGCGGATGGCAAAATGCTTGCATCCGTATCTGAAGATAAAACTGTTAAACTTTGGGATATTAATACAGGCAAAGAGATTAAAAATTTTAATGGACATATATATAAAGTTATAAATGTTAGCTTTTCTCCAGACAGTAAAATGCTCGCTTCAGCATCAAGTGACAATACTGTGAAAATTTGGGATATTAATACGGGTAAAGAAATTTACACTTTAAAAGGACATACTTCTCACGTTTGGAATATCAGCTTTTC
This sequence comes from Dulcicalothrix desertica PCC 7102, assembly GCF_003991905.1. Lineage (GTDB taxonomy): Bacteria > Cyanobacteriota > Cyanobacteriia > Cyanobacteriales > Nostocaceae > Dulcicalothrix > Dulcicalothrix desertica. The sequence goes on from NZ_RSCL01000011.1 coordinate 84,331, forward strand.
TCCAGACGGCAAAACTCTCGCTTCTACGTCTCGTGACCGGACTTTAAAATTATGGAATTTGAACACAGGTAAAGAAATTAAAACTCTTAAAGGACATACAAATTTAGTTTATGGCGCCAGTTTTAGCCCAGATGGTAGAACTCTTGTATCTGTATCTGGTGATAAAACCGTAAAACTCTGGGACATCAATACTGGTACTGAAATTAAAACTCTCAAAGGTCATAAAGGTGCAGTTATTGGCGCCCGCTTTAGTACAGATGGTCAAACTCTTTTTTCTGTGTCGAAAGATAATACCGTAATTTCGTGGAATCTCAATTTAGATGATTTATTAGAACGGGGATGTAGCTTAGTAAAATGTAGCTTTGGTGAAACCCAACATTAAAAAAGAATTTACTAGTTGCATAAAAACACTCAACTAACAGCGTATTTATAAATGAAGGTTGCAAATGACACCGTTACACATATCAGTGTCTCCAACAGCCTAAATATTTCTCATGTTTATGCAACATAAATTTTCGCTTGCAAAGATGTTATCTCTTCATCTTTACAAGGTGTTTTGCATGTTTTTACAACTTTAAATAATTTACCAGTATGAACTTGAAAGCGACATTACTCGGCGCCTTTTTTATTGGCACCACTATCTCTGCTGTCATTGTAGCGGCACCTACACGTGCAAACATGGGTACTACATATTTGATTGAAACTTCAACGTCACAAAAACTTTGGCAAATCTTTACTTCTGGAAAATGCCCAACTACTCGTCAACCGCGTAGACGAACTAATATATCGAGAGCAAGAAATAATTCCTGCCCAAAAATTTCACGATAATTTTACCGAAATATTGAGTCCGGGGAAGTTAAACCACCTCCAGCCAGACTTATGTATAACTATTTAGCTATAATTAATTCTGTTGGGGTTTTACACTCCTGTGCTATTTACAAGGTTTTCCTTTTCAAACCTCTTCCTAATTTACTCTGCCTTTTCATATGGAATCAAATGCACTCGCTTGTCTAGTAAATTAGGCTTGCTTGAAAAGTTGCTTAACTAGGTTATCTTTCACCATCATTTGACGTAACACTTCCATCAAAAACTCTTGAGCTTCTTGCTGCGAGAGTGTTTGAACCTGGTCTTTCAGCGTTTGTAAGCGAAATTGTTGTTCTAAGGTCAATTCATTGGGGAAGTTCATTTATTCACTCCTAGTAAATGACTGAATCACTAACATATAGTAGTAATGTACTTACTACTATGGTTTTTGTTACTTTACATTAGTTTAACATCTACAAAGTAATTTTGTCTACTTTGTCAAGCGTTAATTAATTAAGGCAAAGAAAGTTTACAATTGAGCAACGATGTAACAGGTCAGTAAGAAACAGGCGCCGCTTGCAGCAATCAACACTTTAGCTGGTGGGGTAATCAACCAAGGATAGGAGTTGAAAGCTGATTGTAAACAGCTGTAATGTTAAGTAATAAGGTTAAGAACAAACAAAAGTTAACACATCAGTCTCAAGAATTAGACAATAGGAGTCAAAAGTTAGATGGATGCATTAGAGTTTTTCCGGTCAAGTGCGGGCAAGTGGAAATCTTCGCGGGTGACACACCACCTTGCGTTTAAGCGTTCCGAGACAGGAGAATCTGAAATTTTGGTGGAAACGTTGGAAGCTGACGACCCTGAAATTATTGAGTTGTGCAAAATGCACGATATTGACCCCAATTTATCAATTGGTGGTTCGCGTGTGCGTTGGTTAGGCACAATGGCATGGGATAGAGAAGGGGAAGAAAACCACGAAGGTAAAACAGTATTTGCAATTGTGCCAGATGCAGATAATCCTCGCAAGGGTAGATTGTTACGCGAGCGTGGTTATGCAGAAATTATGCCTGTGGTCGGTCAGTTCCATATGGATGAAGAAGACGGTTTAGTATTAACTACCGATTATGAGACTATGAGTTCCATAGAACGGTTCTGGTTCTCAGGTGGTAATATGCGGATGCGTACTAGTACTGTAAAACGTTTTGGTGGTTTTAGTACTGCTTCGTATTGCGTTGAAAGTCGTATTAATGCTGAGGGTGAAACATCTACATCAGATAATAATACGGCGCCACAATTTGCTTCAGTATTAGGTTGGTAAAGCGTTAAGGGGAAAGTGTTTATTTTCCCCTTCTCATTGGCATAATGATTAATTCTCGTTCAAGTGATACTTATATTCGTGGTTTTGAGTACCTGCAAATGGTGCGGGGTTTTGCGCTGGAGTCACGAATGGTTGATGTAATGGAAAACTTGCGCGATAGTACTATAATTTGTAATTGGATTGGTCAAAATATCGACTCAGTTAATGCTCAATTAAGTACTTATTTACAAGCTTGTCACGAATGTTTTTATCCTGAAGAGCGTCGTAATATTCAAATTTTTGGAGTTCCTTTAGCGCAGTCTTTGGGTATAGATGGAATGTGTAATATTTGGATGGCGCCCATAACTATTTTAATTGATGTTGGTAGAATGGCGCCAGAAGATTGGTTGGGTCTTGTGGCACATGAATATGCTCATGCACATGTAGCAAGTGTCGGACACAATCAGGAATTTGCGAACGTTTTATTTCATTTGTGTTTAGGTTTAGGGTTTCCTTTACCTATATGGGAAACGGAAACGATGGAGAAAAACTTACGAAGTTGGCCTTACTGTCGGTCGATGACTGACCCATTAGCATTTTGGCGTGGTGAAATTGTTATTGATTAACAGCAAATAGTAATTATGTTGGTGTTAAGTGAAGAATGAGCGCTACATGGAGAACGTTTTACATGTCACTTCCATTATTGACTTATTCACCCTCTTCACAAAATCAGCGTGTTTCTGGGTATGAAATTCCTGGTGATGAACAGCCAAGAATTTTTACAACCGATAACTTACTGACTGCATCTGATATGGATACGTTGATATTAGCAGCGTATCGGCAGATATTTAACGAGCAGCAAATGCTTGCTTATAACCGTCAAACGTTTTTAGAATCACAGCTTAAAGCTGGTCAAATTACTGTCAGAGATTTTATACGGGGACTTGCGATATCTGATACTTTTAAAAGACGTAATTACGATAGCAACAGTAATTATCGTTTTGTGCAAATGTGTATTCAGCGTATTCTGGGACGCGAAGTTTACAATGAGCGCGAAAAATTAGCATGGTCAACTGTGCTAGCAACCAAAGGTCTTAAAGGTTTTATCGATGATTTGCTATCGAGTGAAGAGTATTTAACCAACTTCGGTTATAATATTGTGCCATTTCAACGGCGCCGCATTTTACCGCAGCATAGTATTGGCGAACTTCCATTCGCGCGTATGGCCCGTTATGATAAGCATTATCGAGAAACGCAACCGAGCGGTCATATTTACCGATTCTACGATACGGTTAAGCCGTTTAATTTGGCGACCTTCTTGCGAGAAGCAGATTTTAGAGCCGTTGGTGGTGTTGTGGCAATTTTTGTAGCGGTTATTGTGCTTACGTTGTTGATTGGGTATGGATTAGACCCTGTGCGGTAGTTTGGTTTGTCGCGTACTAAGCACTTTAGTGTTTAAGAATAAAGCACTGAAGTGCTTATTACGAATGCAGTCCTCCTCCTCCTCTCCCCCCACGAATGAACCTCTTCCCCGTGAAGTTTCGTTAATTTTTATATTAATTATGAGATTAAGCTACACTTACTCCTTTAAGATATTTTTTGAACTTGTTAATTTTAGTTAACCTCACGGAGTGTAGTTGTGGCATTACCTCTACTAGATTACGCACCAAAGAGCCAAAACCAACGTGTTGAAGGCTACGAGGTAGGAAATGACGATAAGCCAAGGATTTTCTCCACGGATAACTTATTGTCTTCGAGCGATATGGATAATCTGATTGAGGCAGCGTACCGTCAGATGTTCTTCCATGCGTTTGCAGCAGACCGCGAAAGATACCTCGAATCTCAACTCCGCAACGGACAAATTACCGTGCGCGACTTTATTCGTGGACTAGTACTTTCAGATAGATACAGAAGAAGCTTCTACGACCTCAACAGCAATTACCGCTTTGTTGAGCAAACTGTACAACGTGTACTTGGACGCGATGTATATAGCGAGCGTGAAAAAATCGCTTGGTCAATTGTAGTCGCAACCAAAGGTATTCGCGGTTTTGTTGACCAACTGCTCGATAGCGAAGAATATTTAGATAACTTTGGCTATTCAACAGTTCCTTACCAACGTCGTCGTAACTTACCTGGACGTGCAGAAGGTGAACTACCTTTTAACATCAAGTCCCCACGTTACGAAGACTATACCCGCGCTAAACTTGGTTTCCCTCAAATTATCTGGCAAACCGAAGTACGTCGCTATGTACCTCAAGAGAAGAAAGCAAAAGCTGGCGACCCAGCAAACTTCTTAGCTATGGCACAAAGCTACGGTCAAATTGGCAACACCCCACAACGCTTGTCACCTTTCAACGTTGACTTTCAAAAAGATGTTCCTTACCGTCAAAAATCTGGCGTAAGATAACACACGCGCGTTAAATAACATTTAATATCTCACAATTGGTCATTAGTCATTAGTCAAGAATCAAGAGTTAAGAGTTGTACTTGAACTTTTAGCTTTCGGTTTAGGGCTTAAGACTAATGACCTTGGTTTTTGAAATAACTATATTAATATTCGCTACCATCTTTATGCGAAAAAATCCAACCGTTTTCACTAGACGAAGCAATTAAGTCATCATCAGGATAATCTACTTCATCATTGGGAGTTCTATCACCAACTTCTAAATAAATTACTACTTGACTCGATTTATTTATTAAGTGGTGTCCATCCGCTTTACCTGCGGGGAAACCTGCCATCATTCCGGGTGTTAATATTTGCTCTCCTGCATTTGTTATCAACGTAATTTCACCTTCAACCACATATATAAATTCATCTTGTTTACTATGCCAATGCCGGAGTGCCGAACAACTTCCCGGCGCCAGCTTAACTAAATTCACACCAAAATTTTTGATTAGAGCTGCATTTCCTACAGCTTGTTTTATACGTCCTGCTACCCGCTGTTTAAATTCTTCGGGGTAAGTTGAAGTTGTTCTTTGAGGAATATTTTCAGGGTTAATAATCATGGTTTAATTAATTATAAGTTCAACATCAGTTGCATTGTTACATTTTTGGTAGTGAAATCTCACTCTATAGATATATATCACCCAGTTGAAGGAATACTAATATTTTGAACAATCATCAACATTTTTCAAGGTGCGTGCAATGCGAGCTACAGTTTACCATGCTCCAGGTGATGTTCGAGTCGAGAACGTTCCAGACCCAGTAATTAAAAACCCAACTGATGCAATAGTACGAATTACCCATGCTTGTATCTGTGGTTCTGATTTATGGTTTTATCGTGGCTTAGATAATTGGAAACCTGGCTGGCGTACTGGTCACGAGTGGATGGGCATTGTTGAAGAAGTCGGTTCTGAAGTTCGTAACCTGAAAAAAGGTGATAGAGTTTTGGCGCCGTTTGCTTTTTCTGATGGTACTTGCGAATTTTGCAGTAAAGGTTTACAAACTTCTTGTTTTGAAGGCGGTTTTTGGGGTGGACAAAATGATGGTGGACAAGCTGAAGCTGTACGGGCGCCGTTTGCCGATGGTACTCTTGTAGCTATACCTCAAGAAGTAGAAGGTGATGAAAAGCTACTTAAAGCAATATTACCGCTTACTGATGTAATGTCTACAGGTCATCACGCAGCAGTTTCTGCAGGAGTACAAAAAGGTAAAACAGCAGCAGTTGTTGGTGATGGCGCCGTGGGGTTATGTGGTGTACTTGCTGCAAAGCGCTTAGGTGCAGAGCGAATTATTATATTAGGGCGCCACGAAAAACGTCTTGCAATTGCCCGACAATTTGGTGCTACTGATGTAGTCACAAGCAGAGACGAGCAAGCAGTCCAAGAAGTAATTGAAATGACCAAAGGTGGCGCCGAGTCAGTATTAGAATGTGTCGGTACTGAGTCATCAATGGACACAGCAATAAAAATCACTCGTCCAGGTGGCGCCGTTGGTTTCGTAGGAGTTCCTCACGGCAGGGGGTCAATAAATTTGAGCAGAATGTTCATGTCTAATATCGCTTTACACGGTGGAGTGGCGCCTGCACGTGCATACATTCCCGAATTATTAAAAGATACAGTAGCAGGTAAACTAGACTCTTCAGCAGTATTAGATGTAACAGTTGACCTAAACGGTGTTCCCTCTGGGTATGCCGCAATGGATAACAGAGAAGCAATAAAAGTCATGGTACAACCATAATCAATTGTGGAATTAATTGTGGAATGGGCATCAATTGTGGAATGGGCATCCTTGCCCGTTCTAATATTGAGGCAGGCATCTTGCCCACCCCATAAGAAAATGTAAGAGATTTTTTACTTACAAGTCTTTAAAACCAAATCAACATTTGAGTCATCTTCGACAGCAGACCAAGCAGCAGGAACAGCTTGTGTTAACCACCAGTTCCAAAATTCTAACCGTTTAATAGGGTTCTGTTCTCCAGATACAGTTTTCCACACTGCTCCATCCGCATATGCACAAGCAGCAAAGAAACTACTATCGTTACCTTCAGTATCTTCGTTATCTGTCAAATTAAAATCAATATCGTCTGGGTCAAAGGTCTCATCATCAATAGCTGTATCAAGCGCCGCGACCGCAGCACACCCAACAGTAAAAACCATACCATGACCGCCATATCCCAATTGTTGCATTTCCCTCCACAGGCGCTCGCTCTCATTTTCCGCAACTTCTACACTAATAGTCCCAGCGAGTGTCTTTTCTGCAAGATTAAGAATATATCCGGGTCTATCATCGTAGGGAAATTTTTTATTCCAGATAGGAAGTACGTGACGGACTGTCTTTAAAGCTAGCATGGCACGGCGCCTGTGACCATATTCATCATCCCCAAAAGCAGCCCAGATAGCATGACGATAGCCAAGATTTAAATCGTGTGATGGATGTACACGTACTGATGAAAGCGCACTTAAAATTAATTCTTGTAACTTTGAAGGAATATCCATATAGATTATACCTCTATTTACTTTTATTTTTATGATAAACAAATTTTACTTGACCGTTACTGTAAAATAGAAAGACACCGTTTGGGTCAGCAACAACAATATGCTGTTTTCTAATTTGAGCTAACGCACAAAGATAAGGATAACAATCCTCTTCACATATACCTTTAGAAACACCGATAGAATTACAAGGTTTAATTACTGATATTTGTTTTTCAGCGTGCGAACGATAGTGACGGCCAGGATTTAACTCTGAATCTAAATCCCATTTTTTTGTCTCATAACCATATCTCTTGAATTCTTCTATACGATTTTGATAAAACTCTGTAATTAATGTTTCATTTTGTACTAATAATATACCATTATTTTCAGCTATAAACACTGTCCATTTAGGGTTTAAGGAATTCCAGCCACTCACAACACCTACGTTTTCACTTACAGCAATTGTTTTTTTCTTCTCCATTTTGGGCTTCACTAATTGACCGCTTAGAAGGATAGAATATATTGATAATGCTTTTTGTTGATAATCAAGAGCATTTTCAATACACGTCATAATCGAAGCCGCAACTTCTGGTTCTAAGTTTGATACTAATTCTTCAAAATTTGCTACAACTTGTAAATCTGTCATAAATATCGAGCGCGGACAGCAGAAATATAGCACACTTATTCCGCAACTATTTTAATACATTTAGGCTCTATTAAATAAAAAAATTAAGTATATACAAGAGGCATTGTACAAGAGAAAGAGAGATTATTTAGTAGATAAATGGCGAGACTGTAAGCGTTTCTGAGTAATCCAACCAGCTATACATCCTAGAATTGTACTAAGCACTAGCACTAGCAGCATATTAAAAATAGGTTCGGGAAATGGTTGTTTATAAGTAAGAGGCTTTATAGATGGCAATCCATAAATGTCTTTCACAAATGGAGAAATAACACTAGTACTTAATGAGGCAGTAGCAACTGCCACACCTACAACAGCTATCTTGTTTTGAAAGTTAGTGTTTTGGGTCTCAAGACGACGATCACGTTCAGCTTGTTCTATTTCTACAATACCTCTAATACTATTAAGCTGATTTTCTAAAATATTTACCGCAGGAGTTAAGTTTTCATAGTCTTTCTTTGCCTGTATTAAGTATTTTTGCTGAACAATAACACTGAAATCCTCAAAAAATTTCAAATCAGTATCACCAAACTTTGTTAAATTCTCTTTAATGTAATTATCCATATATTTTAAATGTTCTTGGTAATTATATAAATTTATTTCAATTGTACCACGTTGAATTTCTAAATAATTGAGATTTATTACATATTTATAATAAGTTTGAATATTGCTTTCTAAAATTAATTTTAACTTTTGCAAGTCAAAATTATTATTTAGTATATTGATTGTTTCTCTGATACTTCTAAATCCTTCTTTGAGTTTTAATTTAATACAATAAATTTCGCTGTAAGCCCATAAAATTTTATTACGATAACAAAACAACCGCATCCAATCATCGTAAAATTCGGCTGCATTTTCCATACTTTCTTTATTAGGATAAATAAAGATGAGGACATGAATATTACCTTCTACACTTTTCAAATTTTGTGATGGTTGCCATACTTCAAATACTGAAGCTTTTAAAAACTTACCAATTTTTCTATATTGCCATTGCTTTGCTATCAAATCTTCATATGCTTTATTAGTTAAATATTTAGGCTTGTCTTCTAGCATAAATACTTTATAAATATTTTTTGCTAAATTTTCATGGTCGATACTTAAATTAGGTATTATTCCTGAAATCAACCATGTTTTACCTAAAATTCCTTGTACTGATTTTGTTTGCTGTTTAAGGTATCTTAATGAATCAAGCGTTTGAGGAATATATTCCTTATTTATATCTTTATTATCAACAGAACAATCGAATAAAAGGCCATAGGTATCATTTAAACGAACAGGATAATAATAACTTTTCAAAACATAATTATTTAAATATTGAACAAAATCAAAATCTTGTGAACTTTTACCTGCTATTTCTACTAATTTTATATATTCTTGATTTTCAAATGCCAACTCTCTATCATAAATGCTAGTTAGTATATTTTCAATATCTTGAGGTAAAATTTTCAAGAAATTATCACGGCGTTTTTTGATTTCATCCTGACTATCTCCTAATCCTTCCCCAAGTTGGTAAGCAAATAAATCAAGCGTTGGATAAATTAATTTACTCATTACTAATTACTGATTGTTTGGGCTTTGTGTATCTTTTTCAACTTGCTCTTTAACTTTTATAAATACTTCATTTATTGTTGGTGTAGGAGCAATAAAATTATCTATAATAATAGGGGCTGTTGTAGGTTGTATATCTTTATCTTTAGGATAAAATCCTTTATTTCGTTCCTGAGCTTGATAATCTCTAAATATATTTTTACGACAAGTACGATACTCGTTATAGATATCGGGATAATCTTTTACTAGTTTAATTAGATTTTCTACAGAACTAGAATTTGGATTTGCCAAGATTTGGCTTAATTGCTGCTCTATTTCTAGCTTCAAAGAATCAGGTATCAAAGAGTTTAGTTGATCTAGAGCTTTTCGTAGCGCTTGCAATACGATTGCCTCAGTTGTGTTGTTTGTGTATGGAAGTGTCATATTGTAAAATTACCAGTAACGGTGAAAGCAGCCCAGTGGTATGGATGAGCATACGGGCAATAGTGTATTCCTATTTTACCTGCTTTTTCTTGGAAGTCAGCAGCAGCATCTTCTAAATTTTCACTTTGGAGTAAATTATTAGCTAATATTTCGGCAATATCAAGGCACCACTGAGCAAGAGTGTCGTGTGTAGCGTCACGTAGCCACAGTTGTGCTTGTTTAAGAGCAATTGGCGGAGAAAAATTAGGAAGCAATTGGTAAAAACGAATCATTAATAGGGCAGCTGAGATTTCATCGACTCGCCACAAAGTGCTGACAACACAAGATGCACCAGTCGCTAAGAAGCCAGCAGCTAAACCAACAAATTCATCTATTAAGCCTTGTTTGCTAGTCTTTCCAGTTTCGCAAGCAGACAAACATATAAGGTGGTAATGCTTAAAATCTAATCTGAATAAATCTTGTAATCTTAACTGCTCGGTATTTGCGAATAACAAGGCTGAGTCTACAGGGTTATTGGTATTGTGATATGCGTGACCTGTAAAGTGAAAAATTCCAGACGTAATTTTTAATGCCTGAATAAATGCTTCGAGAGTACAAGCTGAACCAGTGAGACGGTAGCAAGGTTGATACATATTGGTAATGGCGGCTGATTCAATTTCAGCATATAGCAAAGATGTCTCATCCAATTTTTGTAATTTGTCCTGATTTTTAACTGTTTTGGGATGTTCTATGCTAAGTATAGGCAATTTGTCAATCATATCTAAAATACTAGGGAAAGATTTTTGCAAATCTATGCCTACTTGAATACTGGGCAAATAGGTGATTGAAACTGTGTCTGAAAATAGGATATGAAGAGGCAGCAAATGCAAATCTCTATGAGGAATAAGTATTAATTGACTGATGTCCTCTAGCATTGACTCAATTATTGGAACTTTTAGAATTGATGCTAATTTAGATAATGTTTCGTCGTGTATAATTTCGTTATATTTTTCTGCTGCGTATGTTTTGAATCCACTTTTTACATCCTGTTTCCAAGTTTTCATCCAACCTTCAAACTTTTGCAGTTGCCTATCAGCCCCAGCAGATGTATTATCAGCTGTTAAAATAAATCCTATCACTGGTTCATTGTGTTTAAGGATAAATGTGGTGATCGCAGCAGGGCTAATGTGCCAATAAATAACAGATGTTTGAGAATTGACTAAAGGTATACTTGTAAAAACATCTACTTCTGCTGGCTCAACCCAACGGTTTTCGCGAAGCCAATGCAAACACAGGTTTTTGCGCCACTCGGCTAACTCTAGAGCCGCACTCCAATTGCCTGACTCAGCTAAAGAATCTACGCGATATTGATTAAATGCAGCAAACTTTCGTGCTAACTGAATTTTTTTAGTATTTGATTGTGTTTGTTGCAATAAACTTCCTAATAACTCTGAACCTTCGGATTCTAACATACAGTATTTATCTTTTTCACCTAAGCCTTTCAGCACCTTAATAAGAGCTTGTATAATTTCCAAATGTGGTATTGGAAAATGCTTAAAAGTCAGAAATTTGAGAGCTTCATGATAACTTTTTACCGCTTCTTGCCAGCATGGAAAAGGATTTTCTTGATGCTGCCCATGCAGATATTGTGCAAGACCCTTCGCTTCATGTAATCTGCCACAACCTTCTTGGTAGTTACGGGCTTTATAACCGCGAGTTTTTGGTTTTAGTTGCTGTAAACCAGCATCCCAGTTTTTTAAGGCTTCTTGGTAGCGTGAGGAAAAGAAAAGTGCCCAACCCTTGTTTTTCCAAGCTCGCCAGTACTGATTATCTAACTGCAATGCACGATCATAGGATTCAATTGCGTCTTTGTAGTTACGCAAGCTTTTATACGCATTACCTCGATTATTCCACGCTTGGTGATACTTACTATGTGTGATAGTCAGAGCCTTATTGTACTTGGATATTGCTTCATCATAACGTTCTAATTCATCTAATACTAAACCAAGATTATTCCAAGCTTTGTGATAATCATTTTTTATTTCCAAAGATCTGCTGCAACTAATAATTGCTTCTTGATATCTACCTACCATTCTTAAAGCAAGCGCTTTGTAGTACCAAGCAGTGTATTTTCTCGGAACAAGATCAAGAGCGTGATCAAAGCATATTATTGCGTCTTCATAATTTTTGTCTTCCCAGTATAGCTTTTTTCCTTGGTTAAACCATTCATCGGCGCTTTTCGGTTCACGCTGAGTCATCTAGCATAGTCTCCATACACTTAATACCAGTATGACCCAGCAAGAAAGTTTTTGACTTAGGAACAAAATAATTGAGGTAAGTCCTTTGCCAGGTAATTGCCTCAAAATTCTTTTATATCTTTTGATTCGTACATTTTTTAGGAACTAAAAAACGGAGGGAGCGAAATGACAAGGGTTTTAGTGTTTCCTCACAGAGCAAGGGCATTTTCAGTTTGACTCGAAACCAATCATTTAGTTCATAAATACTTTATAGTATTTATATTAAATTTTAACTGCCACTAAACATTTCTATTTTCTTAACTACGGATTGTGAACCTCAAAACCCGAAACAAGGTGATCAAGTCTTAGCTCCGTTGGCTTTTTCTGATGGCACTTGCGAATTTTGCGGTAAAGGTTTACAAACTTCTTGTTTTGAAGGTGGTTTTTGGGGTGGACAAGCTGAAGCAGTATGGGCGCCGTTTGCCGATGGTACTCTTGTAGCAATTCCTCATGAAGTGGAAGGCGACGAAGCGATGCTCAAAGCCATATTACCGCTTACTGATGTAATGTCTACAGGTCATCATGCAGCAGTTTCTGCGGGGGTACAAAAAGGTAAAACAGCAGCAGTTCTTGGTGATGGCGCCGTGGGTTTATGTGGTGTACTCGCAGCAAAGCGCTTAGGTGCAGAGCGAATTATTATATTAGGGCGCCACGAAAAACGTCCTGCTATAGCTCAACGCTTTGGTGCTACTGATGTAGTAAAAAGCAGAGACGAGCAAGCAGTAGAAGAAGTAATCGAAATGACCAAAGGTGGCGCCGAGTCAGTATTAGAATGTGTTGGTACTGAGTCATCAATGGACACAGCAATAAAAATCATCCGTCCTGGTGGCGCCGTTGGTTTTGTCGGGGTTCCTCACGGTAGTGGGTCAATAAATTTGAGCAGAATGTTCATGTCTAATATCGCTTTATACAGTGGAGTGGCGCCTGCACGTGCTTATATTCCCGAACTATTAAAAGACACAGTAGCAGGTAAACTAGACTCTTCAGCAGTATTAGATATAACAGTTGACCTAAACGGCGTTCCCTCTGGCTATGCCGCAATGGATAACAGAGAAGCAATTAAAATCATGGTACAACCATAATCAATTGTGCAATTAATTGTGGAATGGGCATCAATTGTGGAATGGGCATCCTTGCCCGTTCTAATATGGAGCTAGGCATCTTGCCCACCCCATAAGAAAATGTAAGAGATTTTTTACTTACAAGTCTTTAAAACCAAATCAAGATTTGAATTATCTTCGACAGCAGACCAAGCAGCAGGAACAGCTTGTGTTAACCACCAGTTCCAAAATTCTAACCGTTTAATAGGGTTCTGTTCTCCAGATACAGTTTTCCATACTGCTCCATCCGCATATGCACAAGCAGCAAAGAAACTACTATCGTTACCTTCAGTTGATATCGCCGATGTCACTGCATTTCTTGCTTCAGAAGATAGTCGTTGGGTAACAGGGCAATACATCGAAGCAAGTGGTGGATTTAAATTGTAAAAATCTTGTGGAATAGGCTCTTGTGGGATACGCGTCCCGCCTGTCCATAAAAAAATATATCCATTCAAAAACAATAAGTAATTTTATTTTTACTGGGCATAACCAAAAATTTTTGAATGAAAGATATAACGAAGCAGGTTACGCATACGGTATCGAAGCGAATCAATTCCTTATCGAACAGAAAACTATACTTTCTTTCCTTTGCTCTAGTTCTTTAAGGAATTTAATTACAATTGCCGATTCTTGCGTACTTAGCGTGCTAATTTAGTGAAACATTAGCTTAAAATCCGTGTCGGGCTTATATTACAGCCATTATTATCTTAAAAATGGTGTTCTTGTCTGAAATTAAAACTATAAGCGTCTGCCTTGTAAATAAAGCATAGTTATAAATTTTAATTAAAATTTAGCACGCTATGTACGAAAGAACCCAAAATTTAAAATCCTCATTCCGAAGAAATATTATTTAAGAGCAAATTCTCTATCCTAAGAGGTATATTTTGTCTTTTATATACCAGTACGAAATTACTGAGAGACGTTACATATAACGTCTCTACAATAACCACATTATTTTTTGGCTTTTTCAGCTTTCCAGGTTCCCCCGTAGACGTAAAATGGGTTATCTTGGCTAATGTCCTGCCAACAATTTGGACATACGAAAACCCAATCTCCTTCTTCTTCGTATTTGACACGGTACAAAACAGGCGCCGATTGATTACATATGTGACAAGGTTTTACGCGCGCTCTTACAGCCATACTTTAATAAGTAGTACTATCAATAATACTATTATAATTAATAAAATGAATAATATGCAGTTATAAAATTTGATTTTTGTTTGTAACTGCTGAAGTTTGATAATTAAGTCATTTACTTTTGGTTGCTGCTTTTGAATAAATGTCGCTAAATAGTCATGAACGAGTTGATAACGGTCTTCAGGGTTGGTAGGTATTAATACTACAATACCCGCTGTCACGAAAATTTGTAAGACTAAATCTAATTGTTTATCATTTATTAAAGTTGGTTTCCAATTAGTATCTGTAATTCTTAAAATAAAATCTTGTTTCAACTCTGTACGAGTTTTAGCAGGTCGAATTCCTTTTTCATCAGTCAGCAAGTATAATAATATTTCTGCTACTTTTTGATTTTCATCTCCACAATCTTTAACTACTTCTTGTAAGTAGCGTTTAATCAGTTCTTGTTTTGTTCCAATCTGTTTATATTGTGCTGATGTTGTAATATTTTCTGTTTCTAACTGCGCGCAAACAATTTGTAATTCAATAGGACGCACTTCACCAAATTTAATTGATAAGTCATGTACTAAACGCTTAATTAAATCTTGTTCTAGATAGTGTTTTGAACGTTTGCTTAAACGCTCAATTAATGTTTCTGCATCGTTGATTGAAAAATTACCTAGTTCATATAAAACGTTTTTACTAAGTAAATCATGGTTAATAATATTCATGCTAGGAATTTGAATACATTCGAGCAAGTAATGTAAATATTCTTTGCGTAATGATAATATAACTTTGACTCCTAGTATATTTAAACATGCTCCTAAAAATGAAAAAAACTCACGGCGCCGTTGATAGGTGTTATATTTAAATAAAAATTCCTCAAATTGGTCAAAAATTAGTATAATTTTAAAATTATACGTACAAGATTCTCGTAGAGTTTGCAAAATCTCATCTGATGTGAATTTATTGTGTTCTTGTGTTGCTGGTAGCACTGAAAATAATGCTTTGTTTAATTCATTAATCCAGTTATCATAATATCGCACAAATACAGGTATAATATTATTACGAGTATTTATGTTTGTTTGTTTAATGGCGGGAATTAAACCAGCTTGTACGAGCGAAGTTTTTCCAACACCAGAATATCCATGAATAACGATTAATTTATGGTCTGGACGCATTAGACGTTCGAGTAAGTGTTTAACATCTTGCTCGCGTCCAGATGCAGTAATTTCCGGCGCCAGTGTTTCTTCAATTGAGCTATCATTTACTCTATCTATAATTTGAGTTAAGCTTGACTGGGGTTTTCGCTGCGGTTGAATTTTTCCGGCGCCGATAAATGCTCTAAACCCATATTGCTGTTCGGTAGAACGTATTTCTAGTTTGACTCGAAAAGCTTCAAGATAAAGGTTTTGTTTTAAATATACAGTTCTTAGTAACTGTAAAATCTGAATAAACTGTTGAGGGTTATCTTTATGACCAAGAAAACGCGCTTTTTGTAAATGATTTACTGCACGCGGTGTTCTACCTAATTTAAGTTCTGTCTGAGCTAATAATAGTAAATATAGTCCTTGATGCTGTTGTGCAACTGGGTCTTTAATAATATAGTGTAACGCTTGATATGCATGTTGTTTGGCTTGATTCCAAAGTCGTTTACTCAAAGCTGCTTCTGCTAAAAAACCATAAGCACGTGCGACTCGTGTTGAATTACCATATAATTTCTGTAAATTTAAGGCTGTTAGTGCTAAATTTTGCAACTCGTCCCATGCTTCTAACCGTCGTAGTGTTTCACCTAATGGGTTAATATATTTAGCTACTAAGTTTGGATAGTTTGCTTCAGTAAATATACTAATGCATTTGTCAAAAAAATATCTTGCTTGCTCTAAGTATTGTCGTGAAACTGTTTTTTGTTCAGCTTTTTGGTAGTAACATAATCCGATATGAAAAAGTAGTACTCCTGCACGCATTTCAAATAGTTCTTCTTGATTCCAAAAAATCAAACTACGCTGAAAATAATCTAAAGCTGTATCTATGTGATTTTTTAGATAAGCTTCTTGTCCACGTACAAAATCTACACCTGCTTGTATTATAGGTTCTACTGGGTATTTTATCAGTTTTAAATCGTAATAGTATCTAATAATTTCTCGGCGCCGGATATATCCTATTTGCCAACCAATAGAATATGTGTCAGAAAAAAGTGCAAATTCAAAAATTGCGTCAGTATCGCATTTTAGTTGTTTGATAAGTTCCGAGGTGCTAATGGTAAATTCTATGGTGGTTGCCCAGCTTTCAAAGTCACTCGATAGCCGCATCATTTTGGCTAAAATTTCATCGTTTACCCATAATACTATGGGGAAATTAAAGTTTTTACGAAATTCTTCGCGAATTAAGTTTGTTGTGGTTAGTAACTGGTCTATATTTAAGTGTGTTTCTAAACCCCATACCATGACTGCATCTGGTTGTTTGGGTTGAAGTGCTTCTATTTTTTGGTACAAGCTCGTTTCTGTTTTTTTTAAGTTTAGTATGGGTATTTTAATGTCTGTTAGTTTTTGCAGGTGTTTGTATAAAACTGAGCGTAAAAGTATGTAGTTACAGTGTGCTAAGATTAATCGAAATTCTCCTTGTGATGCTGATAATGTCCACGCTAGTTCTTCTAAAGATGGAGAGATTTCTGGGTAGATGGCATCGGTTTTTTTGTTTTGGAAAGACATCATGGTTTTAGTTCTTCTGATTCTATTAATATTGGGTTTACGTCGAACCAAGATTCTCCGTGGTAGTTGCGGTATTCAAATACTAAGCGACTATGAATGAGTTTTTGATAGTCTCTGTCTCCACCCACTTTTTTTCGGATGCGTACTTGTCGTAGAAGTTCCCATTCTTCTTCACATATTTGCATAGTCATTTCGTTTCGACGCGAACGAATTAATGCTTCTAGTGTTTGTTTTTGTAGCGGAAGTTTTCTTTGGCGTTGAATCCAGTTGTTTAGTAATCTGAGTAAGTCACGTACATGACCACCGCTAATTTGGCATAAACGGTCTAAGCTTTCGGGTGTATCAAATATTTGGGTTATTTTGCTTAGACGTTCGTTTGCGTCTAAATTAGGGAAAGCCCGTGCTAGTACCATGTGACGCATCAGTTGTATTCCTGCTTCATCATAACTACCGTCTTTATGATGGACTGGTACCATTGGTAAGACTCTTGGTTCTTCAGGAAAACGCTGTGTTAGGTTATTGTAGTCGTTAGAGAATTTTAAGGCTAAGGGCATTGTGTAGACTACATGGCAATGTAGTTTTGTTAGATATTCGCTTTGGTCGATGAATAAATACTCTTGTTGCGGGCGCCCCCAAGGTTTCGCGCGACTGTCGATACGGTCAAGGTTATCGACAATGACAACAAGTCCATTTTTACCGCGTTGTTTGAGTTTTTTAATAGCGGGTTCTAGCAACTCTGTATTTATCGCTTCTAATAACTTACCTTTTTGAGGCGCCAAATACTGGTTGAGTCGTTCGCGTAACATCGCATCACCTTTGGTTCTAGTTGTAATTTCACCAATACCAACTGAGAGCGAAAACTTATCTCCATCTAAATTAAAACCAACATCACCAATAGGAAGCTTTGCTTTTATCCCAATAATCTCTGAATTCAAAATTTTCCAGGCGCCGATTAGTAATTCTTTGAGTTTACCAGGTTCGCTTAATTTAATATCAACCAAACTTTGACTAACGTGACGCGCAACAGCTAGTAGAAAATCACCAATATCAACATCAGCCATTTCTAAGTCTTGACTAGACTCAAAGTAAACTACATAAAAGTTTTCTTTTTCTAACTCTAATTTTAACTGTAATAATTCTGTAGATTTACCGCAACCGATGTGACCTGTGAATAATTGACAAGTCGGCTCATATGGAGAGAAAAAACTAATATTATCTCTCAACTCCTCAATAATTTTTCCACCTCTGACCGAAGAAAAATCGATATACAACTTCTGGTCTTCAACATTATCAAAAACTATCGTCTTACTAGGATTTGTCGCCTGATAAAAGGCACGTAAATCTATCATGTTTCTATTCCTTTTTTTCTTTGTAGTTCGTAAAAATAGTTCCGTGAATTTACTGTTTACATTTATAAAAAAGCAATAATACTTACATAACTAATTGATAAACCGAGCTTAATATAATGGTATATTTTTTATCAATAAAGTGTGTAGTCTACAAAAATACATTTAAAAAAATACTTAAAAACTCTCTGTGTCCTCTGTGTCTCTGTGGTAATGTTAAGTATATATATCTACTACACAGTAATGAGAAACATTACCTTAGAACAAAACCACAATACAACTAACTATAGGCGCCTCAAAGCCATCACAATAGTAGTCTCAGTTTGGAGTATTATCAGCTTGATGCACCTAATACCCATTACACGCTGGTTCATGTTGGTATTAACACTTATCTTGACTTGGCAAGCAGTAAGAATGCTCATAGCCAAACCAAAGACTTTGATTAATTTAAACGAAGCTTATTTACCTACTGTAACAATTCTAGTTCCAGCCAAAAATGAAAGTATAGTATTACCTAATATAGTTGAAAGCTTATTTCATTTAGATTATCCAGCATCAAATTTAGACATTTGGATTATTAATGACGCTAGTACAGATAATACTCGTCAACGTTTAGAAAAATTACAATCTCAATTTTCTGCATTACAAGTTTATCATCGTGAAACTTCAGGTGGAGGTAAATCAGGCGCCTTAAATGCAGTATTCGGCGCCACGAAAGGAGAAATTATTCTTGTTTGCGATGCTGACGCACAATTTCCCACTAACTTTTTACAACAAACACTTCCAATATTTCAAGACAACACAATTGGCGCAGTACAAGTAAGAAAAACAATTGCTAATCGTAATCTTAATTTTCTCACTCGCTGTCAACAAATGGAAATGAGTTGTGATGCTTGGTTACAAACTCATCGCATTGCAGCTTCTGGTATGACAGAACTGCGGGGAAGTGGAATGTTTGTAAGGCGCCAGCTTATAGAGAAATGTAACGGCTGGAATGAAAACACCGTTACCGATGATTTAGACTTGGCATTTAGATTATATATTGCAGGAGCAGAAATTGAGTTTATCACGGCGCCTGCTATTAAAGAACAAGGAGTAACAACCTTGGGACAACTATGGCATCAACGCTATCGTTGGTCACTAGGAGGTTATCAGCGTTATTTAGACTATTTACCACAAATGCTAAATTTGGGTTGGAAAAAAGAAATAGATTTACTTTTATTTTTATTACTACAGTTTGTTTTACCAATTGGACTAATTCCAGATTTATTATGGACAGTTTTTTATAGCCATAATGCCGTACTGCTTCCACTTCAAACCCTCCTAGGTATAATTCTCACCATTGGTTTTATAGCAGGACTATACCAATTTCAAAACTTACGGGGATGGTCATTATTATGGTCAACGCTTCAAGGCTCTTTTTACATGCTGCACTGGATACCAATTATGATTGTTACTACACTTAGTTTATGTATAAAGCCGCAACAGTTAAACTGGGTAAAAACTGAGCATTATGGAAATTAAAGACTTACGTACATTACTGCACAGGCTTCTAGCCTGTGCTACAAGACGTACCTTGCATACCAGTTATGATTGTGACCACTGCACGCTTATATATAAAGTTACAACAGTTAAACTAGGTAAAAACTGAGTATTATGGAAATTAATTATGCTAGACCTATTAATAAAAAACGGTTTAGTTTTTGACGGGTTAGGAACGGCGCCAGTGCGTCGAGATATTGCTATTCAAAGTGGGCAAATTGTCAATATCGCTCCATCGCTATCTATGGATGCACATAAAATCGTTGATGCAACGGACTTATGGGTAACACCTGGTTTTATTGATATTCATACGCACTATGATTTAGAAGTAGAGATAGCACCCGGTTTAAGCGAGTCAGTTCGTCATGGAGTAACGAGTGTAGTTATTGGGAATTGTAGCTTGTCCGTGGCAATAGGGGCGCCGCAAGTACTAGCAGACATTTTTCAACGAGTCGAAACGCTCTCACACAGACTAATTGAGAAATGGTTACAAAAATCTGTTTCGTGGCAAACTCCCAAAGAATATTTACAACACTTACAGCAGTTACCGTTAGGGCCAAACGTAGCAGTAATGTTTGGACATAGTGCATTACGCGCGCATGTCATGGGGTTGGAACGTAGCTTAACTGCTCAACCCAACGCAAAAGAACTACAAATAATGAAGGATATCGCAGCAAAAGCATTATTATCAGGATTTATTGGTATCTCTATAGATATGTTTCCTTGGCATTTAATGAGTGGAGAATGGAGTGGTTGCACTATTCCTTCGCAACACGCGCAATATAAAGAATATGCAATGCTGGCAAATTTATGTCGGCAACACGATAAAGTTTTTCAGGTAACACCAAACCTACAGCGACTAGCTTCATTTTGGGAAATTTTTCGGATGAGTATAGGAAAGCGACCTTTGCGCTTAACTGTGCTAAGTGCATTAGATGCTGTTCACGACCGTAAACTCTGGAGAGTATTTGCTCCTATATTATTCTTTTGGAACCGAATAATGAGAGGCAATGTCAGGTTTCAAACTCTAACAGAACCCTTTACAATTTATTCCAACGGCCCAGTTACACCATTATTTGAAGAATTTGCTTGTGGTGTAAAGCTGAATGGTTGTAACTCCAGAGAAGAACGTCAAATACTATGGACATCACCTGGTTTTGTATCTCAATTTCGTACTGACTGGTGTAATAAATGGCGCCGTTCATTTCATCGTCAGTTAGAAAACATGGAAATAGTACGCTGTCCAGATGAAACATGGCAAGGTTTAAGCTTTGCAGAAGTTGCACGTAAAAGACAGCAAGACCCCTTAGACTTTTTTATCGAAGCATTACAACTATATGATATAGATTTACGATGGGTAGCAACAGGCGCCAACGACCGACTCGAACCCAGAAAAGCAATGATGTCACACCCGCATATATTACCAGGTTTTACCGATGCAGGGGCACATGTGCGGAACTTAGGATATTATGATGGCGCCTTATCTTTACTCAAACAAGCAGTAGTCACCAAATTTATGAAACCCGAAATAGCAATTTCTCGCGTAACAGGAGAACCTGCCCAATGGTTTCGGTTAGATACAGGAGTAATAAAAATAGGCGCCAAAGCCGATATAGTTATTATCAACCCTAATGCACTCAATCAACCCATCAGTCCCCAAATAGAAGTTTTCGACCCAGTACTCGACGGAGAACCACGAATGGTTAAACGAGGTTCAGAAGAAATAATTCAAGCCGTATATATTCGCGGTATAAAAGTCATTGACCAAGGTAAAGTAAGTAAACGCTTAGGTCAACAACAACTCGGAACAGTTCTATTCACAAAATCGTAGGTTGGGTGGAGGCTTTGCGTTTACGTAGTACGCCGTAGGCGCAACCCAACATAAATCTTACTTATACTATGAAAAATCCCAAAAACAGTATTAACAATAATATCACAGACCATCCATTTACAGACTATTGGGACATATTTATTCTCAAACACCAACACCCTATTAACATCATCCTTCACATCCTAGGAATATTCATATTTTACAGCTTACTTCTTGGCGCCGCTTACTTTCACAATATTTGGTTACTCTGTGCCTTACCTCTAACACAGCTAGTAGGTTTAACAGGACACTTATTATTTGAACGTAGCCATATTGATATACAAGATGCAGTATTCTCATGGCGCGCCTCTCGTTGTTTAGGAAAAATGTTATGGAGAGTTATAATAGGTAAATATAAAGAGGATATTCAACAACGTTTGGATATATTACACACTTATTTAAGTATTTACCGCAAAAATATTTTGTAATCAAGAAGGATTAGCCCTTGCTTACTGTGCCTCTAAGGGACTTCCAAATAAAAAAATCTCCAATCTCTTCTTGTGGAATGGGCATCCTGCCCGTTCATTTAAAGAAGGCGGGCAAGGATGCCCACCCCACAAGATGGAGAATTAAATTTTTGGAAGTCCCTAAACTGAAACTTCTATATATAATGTTATGGTGACGTACAAAAGTGATTTGAGTAATGTAAACTGGGATGAGATGAAAGCGACTCTCAAAGAAGATGCTTTTGATAATGGCAGAAGTCCACAACAACTTAAAGATTCTTTTGAAAATAGCTATGCAACTTGTATTGCTTATATTGATAATTGTATAGTTGGAACTGCGCGCTTATTGTCGGATGGTATTTGTAATGCCTATCTTGTAGATGTTTGGACATTCACTCCTCATCGGCGCCAAGGTATTGCCAGTAAAATGATATCGTTATTGCTAGAAAAGTTACCTGGTCAACATGTTTGTTTACTTACTGAGGATGCGGTAGATTTTTATGAAAAGTTAGGTTTTTCCGAAGGTGACACTTGTATGGAAAAAGTAATTGGTAAATGGTTAGTAAATCATTCGTAACATTATGTGTTGTAGAGACGCGATAAATCGCGTCTCTACGTGTAAATGTAATTTTTATTTTATTTCTACAGTTAGTTCGTAGGTAGCATTCCCGCGAGTTCCTCCGACTACAATTTGGTAATCTCCATTTGCTGGAAGTTTTCCGCTCCAAGTTGTAGCTTCTTGCTTAATAGTTTTACCATCTGGTGCGATGACATCGAATACAGCGTTATTTTCTAAGGATGTAATTTTTAGATTCATTTGCTGTCCTTGTTTGGCGCCAAGCAAGTAAGTATCGCGCTCACCTCTAATTACGGATTGTTTTATTGTTGTTGAGTTGGCGCCACTAGCAAAGTTGACTCGTACAGGTTTTCTTGCTCCAGTTGTTTCTTTTTCAGCAGTCGCGGTTGTACAATTGGCTTTAGTAAAGGTTTCTCTACCTGTATTTAATTTGGACTCGGTAATTGTCCACGTTTCTTGAGTATTTTGAGTATCTTCTTCTATTTGTGTAACAATGTTAAGCTTTGCTTTATCAGCAGCTAATTCTCCTATTAAGGTTTGGTTATAAGAACTATAATAACTTGCAGCAGGATTTTGGATAGTTGCTTGCACAGTACCACTAATATTATTGGCTGCACCAATATTTATTTCTGCTGTTGCATCAAGCGTTTTTGTTTTGGCTGCATAGCAATATTTACCAGGCGCCAATTGTTTACCAGCTTTATCAGGTGAGGTTGTTGGGGATGTCTGGGATACAGGTGTGACTGTATCTGGTTGAGCCGATGCTACTGGACTAGATGTTACAGTAGGAGATACGCTTGCAGAGTTAGAGTTTGTTTGCCCACAACCTGTTAAATATAAAAGACTAATTACAACAGCACCAGGTAAAAATCGCTTGTTAATCATGATTTGTAGCATTTCCGCTCTTATTGATTCTTAAACGTAAAAACAAGCCGATTATCGTTGATTTCGGAAAAAACCTGTGATATTTAATATTTTTTTCATATTTATCTAATTCCAATATGGTTTAACTCTGAATCTAGCCATGTTCTAAATATTCGGTTTAAAATTTCTTCATAAATTTCTGATGTTAGTTCTGCGGAAACTTTTTCTTCGATTAGAAAAATATAACTTGCTTGCTCAATGCGTATAGGGCCTACTAATTCTCCAACTTTGCTGTTAAATAAAATAGTTGCTACATCTGGTTGTAAATTCCAACGGTATAGTTTACCCTCAAAACCGCAGTCTCGGCGCCTGCGCTCATCACTGTCATATAAATGAGCAGCTTCATAAAAGCTCATTTCGCTTTCTTCAATTTGATAAAAAATTTCTTGTGCGAGTTGCTCGTAAGGAACAACTATTTGATAAAGTATAATTTGTTCAAAATCTAGTTTATTCTCTGCAAAAAAAACTTCAGCATCTTTAGCAAATAACTCTTGAGTTAATTTACTTGCTAGCAAATTATCTCTAATGCCAGCTTCCCAGTCCTCAGAAGTTATTAAATTATCTGTTAACCATGCAATTGTATCGCTAGCTTTGACTAACCTTTTGGCATATCTTTGCCTATCCGCTTCGGTTTGAATTTCTTCGGATGTTAGCGTTATTCCTCGCGATTGAGCAACTTGTTCAATGATTTGCTTTTCTAATACTTTTTGACATACATCTTTTAATTGCATGTCTTTTCTTAGTGCAGCAATAATTTCCTCCGGTTGAATTATTTTACCTTTTAGGCTAATCATAAGGTGTTCACCTCACATAAAATAAAAACTAATTAGAATTATGAGATGACAAACTAAAAAAATAATCCTCTTCTAGAAGATTTTCCCGGTCTTATAAAAAAAGGATTAAACCGACTTCGAGATGACCTATTTGGTGAGTAATTAATCACTAAAAAAATGGGCATGGATATATTCATGGTTGTAACCGTATTACCTATTGAGTGTCCACCTAAAGTATTTACAGCAGATGATGCAGCAGGATAAATACTAAGTGATTGCATAATAGTTGACCAATCAAAACCACCTTTTATATTAGATGCTTCGGTGATTTGCTCCATATGCTCAAGGTCAGAGATAATCATAAATTGCTCCTTTACTATTTATAAAGAAACCAGGTTTCTAGGTTTTTAAAGAAACCCGGTTTCTAATTATTGTTTTAATTCCAACCTACTAAAGTTAATCCGCCAGTGATTTTACTTAAATCCATACTTTCAGAACCTGTAGTAGTACCATTTGGTCCCGAAGCAGAGTAGGTTTTGATTCCTCTCAAGTGTTCTGCATATACTGAACCACTGGCGCCAAGTGCTGTAAGATTAGGTAGAACTAAAGCACCACCTTCGAGATTATTTGCTTCATCTACAGCTTCGAGATAATTTAAATCGTTAATCAACATAACTTGCTCCTGTGCAAAATACTAGTTTTTATGATTTGTATTGGTAGTGCAATCCTGGTTAGCTCTTTAGTCTCTAGAAGTTCCAACCTACAAATGTTGCTCCTCCAGTAAATTTGGTCATATTAACGCTTTCTGAACCTGTAACAGTTCCACCTGCTCCAGAACTAGAAAGTGTTTTGATACCAGCCATATGAGTACTATCAAATGAGCCACTAAATCCAATAGCATCAAAAGGAGATACACCACCTTCGATTTGAACTGATTCATTAGAAATTTCAACGTAACTTAAATCTTGAATTAACATACCTTTCTCCTTGTTAAAAACTTTGATTTTTTTGCTTTCAACTCTCTCTTGAGTTGATATTTATAATGTAGCTCTTTTCTTTTTAATGTGTACCATTTATTACAGAATATGATGCCATTGTGGCATGTTATTTCTTCTCTTATAAGCAGCCTTGTTCACATATAAAAAAGGCGCCCTCTAAACAGAGTACACCTCTTGTAACACACGCTTTTCGACCTGTGTATTTTATCTAAACTTAAAAAATGGAAAAACAAAAAGATTCCATCTTTTAGCCTCTATATCCCCATAAATAGAACCCTTACCACCTCTAGAAGCTAATGCCTGATTATCTATAGGTTCCAAATAAGTCAAATCATTAATTTGATTTAAACAAGAAATATCTTGCCTTTGTGTAGAATTTGAATAATCTGTCACTTCCTGACTCTTTATATTACTCGCCATAGAATATTGTTGACGATTTTCTTTCAAAAGACGGCTGTAAGTGCGGTAAGGTATATAATGCAAAGGATTATAACCAGCAAAGCGCAAAATTAATACACAAGCCCAAGAATACCTACCAGATGAAATAGCTTCTACAACTTGACTGAATTGTTCCGGTTTCATAGTTCTGTCAAGGTGCTTTTGATTAGCTGTTATATTTTGTACCATTATCATAAATCTCCTATATTTTATAAACTCAAGCTACCTTTTTGGATTTGCCGAATTGGGTCGAGTAAAACATCTACAATCCGACGCTGACGAGTAATAATTTCGGCAGTTGCAGTTTGACCTGGTTTAAATTTTATAATTTGCTTATTAGCAGTCACATAATTACGTTCAAGCTCTATTTCAACGCGGTAGACAGCACCCAAGCGTTCATCAACTCTGGCGCCAGGAGATATTGATTTCACCTTACCTGTAATAATTCCGTAGTCTTGGTAAGGATAAGCGTCAAATTTGACTTGTGCAGTTTCCCCAACTTTGACAAAGCCAGCTTCACGGTTAGGTAACACTGCTTGTAAAACTAACGGCGCCGACTGTGGTGCAATTTCAGCAAGTGTTTGCCCAGCTTCGATAGTGTCACCACTGTTACGAATATTCAGCGATAATACAACTCCATCAACAGGTGCAGTTAGATAAAGTTGCTTCAATTCAGCTTTAGCTTTCTCTATAAGTTTTCCCGCTTGTTGAATTTTGGCTTTGATTTGCGTCTTTTCAACTTCTAGTTGCTGAATTTTTTGTTGCGATTGAATTTTTACTGTACTTGCTTCGGCGCCTTTTTGCATCAACTCAGCTTGAAGTCGTTTGATTTCAGTTTGCGTCTGTTCAATTTCGCTTTGGTTCTGAGTAATACTACGTACTATTTGTGCTTCAGATTGTTTGGCTTCAAATAAACGCTCGCGCGTCATTGGTGTTTCTTCAAGCTGATTTTTAGTAATTGCAAGCTGACGTGTACGCAACTCTTGTTCGGCATTAAATACCATATCACGGGAAATGGCGCCTTCTTTAAGTAAAGGTTTAAGACGTTCAACACGTTCTCGATATGCATTTACTTCTTCTTGTCTTTGCTTTAATAGTTCTTTTGACTTTGCCAGTAAAGGCTCAATAGCAGAACGTCTGTTAATGGTATCTGTATACTGATTTTGTAATTGATTAAGCAGTTGATAACTTGCCACTAACCTAACCTTCGCTCCGGTAACAGCACTGGTCTGCGCTTGTTGTTCAGCTTGGGCTATTTGCGCGCGCGTTTGTAGTTCCAACTGTGTTTTATCAATTAAAGATTCAGTTTGAACTAATTCTGTATGTAAAGCTGTACTTTCTTGCTCTAAACGCTCAATTTCTTTAAATGCAATTTGATTATCAATCTCAGCCACAACTTGTTCAGCTTTGACTGGTGTACCTTCTTGAACATATAGCTTTGTAATTTTACCTGCAACAACTGGATTAACTTTATAGACTTCACCCTGCGGCACCAACAAACCACTAGCTTTGCCCACCTCGTCAATATGTCCTAAATTTGCCCAGGCGCCAAACGCAGCGCAAAAAACGATTCCACCCAAAACAACACGACTTGGTAACGACGCTGGTGGATTATCCAGAACTGTTTGTAATGATGCAGACCAATTAGATGGACTCGTACCAACAGGCGCCAATGGCATCATATCCATTGAATTAGCAATTGCGACCGAAGCAGTAGAACCACCATAAAGCATATTTAATTCATCATCGTCAGCTTCGTCACTAATCGATGATAAAGTTTCATCCTTTAAAGAAAGTGAAGACATAGAAATGTTCATATAAAAACTCAAAATTTTAAACGATTTTTACAACAAAGAGAAACCGGGTTTCTTCGTTGACATATTGTAATAAAAATGATCATTTGGCGTAGAAACCCGGTTTCTATCCGTTACATCCGTTGCATCCTTTGCAAGTCTTCTTATATACATATTATTCCTGATTAATTTAGTAATGTACGCAGTTGATGCCAAATTGGCAGATATTTATTTCAGTCATATATCAAGCTGCTGCTGTGCCAGGTGATAGTAAAGACCACCTTGCTGCATTAATTCCTCATGGGTGCCGTGTTCAACAATAACGCCTTTGTCTAGAACAAGAATACACGAAGCATTTCGCACGGTTGACAGACGATGGGCAATAATAAAAGTAGTGCGTTGTTTACTAATACGGCGTAAGTTCTCTTGAAAGCGTCTTTCGGATTCAGTATCTAGAGAACTAGTAGCTTCATCGAGAATTAGAATACGTGGGTTAGCAAGAAGCGCACGAGCAATGGCTATTCTTTGTCGCTGTCCACCTGACAATGCAGAACCACGTTCACCAACTTTGGTATTGTACCCAAGGGGTAAACTTTGGATAAATGCTTGTGCTTCAGCTAACTTGGCAACTTCTACTACTTGCGCTAAAGGATATTCCGGTCGATACAACGTGATGTTATCTAAGATTGTACCGGAGAATAAAAAACACTCTTGCGGTACGACTCCTAACTGGCGCCGTAAAGATTGCGGTGAAACATGGCGGATATCGTGCCCATCGATTAACACCCGACCACTGGTAGGATGATATAAACCTTGGAGTAAATTAATTAAAGTACTCTTCCCTGAACCACTGCGTCCAACAATTGCTATCGTTTCACCAGGATGCACTTCAAAGGAAATATTTTGCAATATATTTTGTTGTTCATCAGGGTGGTAGCGAAAACAGACATTTTCAAACTTAACTTCACCCTTCAACTTCGGTAAAACTAACAGTGGTTTATCTACACTCTCTTCTGGTTGTGCTGCAAACACATCATCGAGACGTTCCACCGACACCATTACTTCTTGCAATTCATCCCAAAGACTAACCAATGATAAAACTGGGTTGATAACATTACCAATTAGCATGTTGAACGCAACAAATTGACCGATACTCAATTGGTCTTGAATTACTAGCGTTGCTCCATACCATAGTAAAGCAGTACTGCCCAAAGTATTAATTAGTCCACCAATGACTTGTAAGTTATTAGCGAGCTTTTGCCCATGAAATTGAGCATTGAACATACTTGTCAAATGGTCTTCCCATAACCAGCGCAAATCTCGTTCTGCTGCTGCTGTCTTCAAAGTTGCTACTCCAGTCAGCATTTCTACTAATGATGAGTTCTGTTTTGCAGATTCAGTGAATACATTTCGTGAAACTTGTCGCAGCATTGGACTTGCCAGCACTGTTAATAAAATAATAGGTGGTAGTATGCCAAGTACTAATAAAGTTAGGCGCCAGTTGTAATAAACCATCAACCCCACATAAACAAATGCCATCAGCGCATCTAAACCAGTTGTGACAGCTTGACGGGTGAGAAACATTTGGATTTTTTGGTTTTCTTGCACGCGCGTCACAATATCGCCAACATGACGGTCGGCAAAAAACTCTAGAGGTAGATTGAGTGCATGACTTATAAAAGCACTAATTAACGTCAAATCTACACGGTTTGAGAAATAATCTAATAAGTACTGACGAACGCCAAGTAAGCCAACTCGCCAAACACCAAACAGTAGCACTCCTATAGCAAATACATGTAAAGTCATCAAGCTTTTGTGTACTACCACCTGGTCAAGAATGATTTGGGTGAACAGGGGTGTAACTAAACCCAAGACTTGCAGCAAAATTGATGCCAGAATAATGGGGGCAAGCATTGAACTAAAAGGTAAGAAGGCGCCCCATATTCTTCCTAAAGATGGTTTAGCGTTAGGTATTTTTTGTAAAAGACTTGTTGGATTGAGAAGTAACGCATACCCAGTCCAACCTGCTTGGAATTCTTGGATTGTTAACCATCGCTTGCTTACTGCTGGGTCTGCAATTAAAATCTTATTCCCCTTAACACGGTATACAACTATATAATGGTCGCCTTGCCAATGAGCAATCCAAGGATTCATTTGTTCTATTAAGCGATTTAAGCTAGCACGA
This sequence comes from Dulcicalothrix desertica PCC 7102, assembly GCF_003991905.1. Lineage (GTDB taxonomy): Bacteria > Cyanobacteriota > Cyanobacteriia > Cyanobacteriales > Nostocaceae > Dulcicalothrix > Dulcicalothrix desertica. Next base: position 114,101 of record NZ_RSCL01000011.1, read on the forward strand.
ACAGGCCTAGCTTGAAAACCGATATTTTCCGCCGCAACCGCTAAATTTTTGAGTGAGGCGCCAGAACGAGTTACTCTTGCCAAGTTCCGCAACATATTAATACTAAAATGCTTACCCCAGTACTGCGACACCATCGCCAAGCACGCAACACCACAATCCATTGCGCTCTGCTGCTGAACAAATGGATAGCGCCAATTCAAACCACGTTTGCGACCTTTGGTTGGTTGAGGAAAGGGAATGACTTTAGATTCAGATGTGGGAGTAGGAATTAACAGAGAAGATTTAGATTCTTGTAAGTTAGGAATTTTCGCTTTAACGACTTGCTTTTTGGCATTGTCAGTCTCTGTTAATAATGGCGCCACTAACTGGACTGCTTCCCAATGCTCGTGTGGTAGTTTGTATACAAGCAAATCGGTTTTAGCAACCCAATCAACAGGTATTTCATCTGGATAACCCCAATTGGCGCCGACTTGAGGAGCTTTTAATAAAGGATTTTGACTTTCAACTTCTCCCATTTGCAGCCAAAAGCAACCAGTTTCTTTCTGTGTGGCTTTATGTAACACTTCGCCAGCTTGAAAGCGTGTTTCTACTAAATATGGAATAATTTGTTTGAGATGATAGCTAGATACAGCACGTAATTTAGTTAAAGTTTTAAAGAAAATTAGTGCTTTTTGCTCTTTAACTACATCGCATAAGTAACCTTTTAAATTAGGTATTTTATCTAACCATGCTTCCAACTTTGCTGAACTAATAAACGCAATTATTACCGTTGCTGCACCGACAGCACGATAAGGCAAAGGGTTATTATTAAATAATTCATTGGCGCCAAAGCAATCACCCGCTTCGAGTAAAGATACAGAAACCTCACGCTGCAAACTTGTATTAAAACCAACTAATCGCACTCGTCCTTGGCAAATAATATAAAAACCCTTGCCATTATCGTAACTGTTTAGGGGGCGCCTAGATAACTCAACGTTTTTTGTGTAATTAGTAATCTCATCTCCCAAATGAAACTGAATAGCCTCAAATTCTTTGCTGAATTCAGAAACTAAGCTGTTATTGCCAGGAAACAAATTTGAAAGAATATCATCAAGCAGTTTATGAATACCGTCAAATTTAGGAGACAAAGAATCTCCAGTAGACCCAATTATTTGTTTCATATTCACTCTTGTGGAGTGGGCATCCTTGCCCGCCCTTATCTTTGTATTTATATTTATCACAGGCTTTCTATGCCTGTTCTACAAGAACAGCAGCAAAATAACTTCTATTTAAACAAAATACAATTCAGCCAAAAAAATTTTGTTTATTACGTAGATGCACAAACAGTAAAACACTTAACATGAATTACAATGTGATTTTATTCTCTATGTTTATATTTACACTTAGAGTTTAGCTAGATACGGCAAAAATAAAAAATGTTTACAAAACTAAATACTTAGTATTAAAATTTTCATTTATTCAGTCCAGTATTTACCTCTAAGCAGCTTGAAGTTGTTTCTCGTTAGTACCAATAGCAATCTTTTTTAACGTACATGCTTTCTTTTTAGTGCATTTGTACACTTGTCGTTGATTTAAATTGCATCATAATTAGAGTATTATTTTAATTATCTTATCATGTTTATACAAAAAGTAAATAACTACAAACAGAGAATTTTCTCCAACTTATATAATGCAGTTTATGAAAATTATAAAGGTTTAACCAAAAATCCTAAATGGTTATTAATGCGTAAAGTTTCACGATTTAAAATTGGTAGAACAATTAGATATTTTTTGACTCGTAAAAGTAAATTATCTCAATTAACTATAGATGAAAGTAATTCATATTTCACAAATGTTAATGTTAATGAAGTTGTAAATCAATTGAAAGAAGACGGAATTGTTCTGGGCATCAATTTACCTCAGTGCATAGTTAAAGAAATAGTTGAATTTGCAGAATCTACTCTTTGCTATGCAAATCGAAAGCCCGAACTAGGATTTTATTATCATCAAAAAGAACAGGCACAAATTCAAACTAAAAAGCAGTTTATAGTAGGCAGTTATTTTAATACAGCTTCACTTTGTCCTGCTATTAATAAACTCCAAAAAGATACAAAATTATTAGCAATAGCAGCTAAATATTTAGAGCGAGAACCAGTACATCAAGGTTCACTACTTTGGTGGAGTTTTCCCGGAGAGAGAACATATCAACAACTTAGTTCTAATGGGCAACTTTTTCACTACGACCTCGATGATTATCGTTTTATCAAATTTTTCTTTTATTTAACTGATGTAGATAAGCTGAGTGGTCCTCATATTTGTGTTCGTGGCAGTCATAAGCAAAAAAAACTTTCACATTTAATACTGCGTAAACGAGAAACTGACGAAGATATAATCAAGTATTATGGTGCAGAATCTTTAATCACAATTTATGGTCAAGCTGGTTTTGGATTTGTGGAAGATGGACTTTGTTTTCATAAAGGAGTTGCTCCTACCCATAAAAATCGCTTAATCTTACAAATCGAATTTGCCACAACCGACTATGGAATGCAGCATGATATTAGAGACCCTTCATTATTAAAATGTATTTAGCCTCTACCTCACCGGAATGCACCAGGCCCAGAAACCGGGCTTCTGTACGAAAAATCAACGTTTTATAGCAAAGTCTTTGTCAAGAAGCCCGGTTTCTTTAAGCACCGATCATAATTTTAATCTAAAGTGTACCTGACGACATTGACATATCAATTTTTTTTGAAATGATGGAGGTATAGATTATTTCAGTTGTGAGGGAGCTTGGTAAAGTCTTTTTTAAAAGAAGTCTCTAAAAGCAGGCGCCTGCTTGCTGCTGAGTTATTTGGTACTTTTATTTTGATATTTGTTGGAACTGGCGCCATAGTTGTAAATTCCATAAGTCAAGGTGTGATTACGCATGTTGGAGTTAGCTTTGTTTTTGGTGCAGTTGTAACAGCGTTGATTTATTCGCTAGGACATATAAGTGGCGCCCATTTTAATCCAGCTGTAACGTTAGCGTTTTGGACGAGTGGTTTTTTTCCAAGACGATACGTATTGCCGTACATATTAGCGCAGTTAGTAGGGGCAATAATGGCTTCGGGGTTGTTATTAATAAGCTTTGGGAAAGTTGGGAATTTGGGAGCAACGCTGCCGTTGAATGGAAACTGGTTACAGTCTTTTATACTGGAAACAGTTCTGACGTTTATTTTAATGTTTGTAATTTTTGGCGCCGCACTTGATAAACGCGCGCATTCAAATCTTGCTGGATTGGCAATTGGGTTAACAGTTGGGGTCGAAGCAACTTGTATGGGCCCAATTACAGGTGCAAGTATGAATCCTGCGCGTTCGTTTAGTCCGGCATTGATGGCAGGTATTTGGCAGCACCAATGGTTATATTGGGTGGCGCCAATTTTAGGGGCACAAATTGCTGTAATTGTATACAGAAACCTTTCAAATCAGTTTCGTGATGCTCAATAATTTATTGAGCTTACCGTCTAAATTTAGACTACGATAATTATGAAAAGAGTTATGTTTGTTTGCAAGAAGAATTCTCGCCGTTCCCAAATGGCAGAAGGATTTGCTCGTGTATTAGGTGAAGGTAAAATTACAGTTTCTAGTTCTGGTTTAGAAGCAAGTCATGTAGACCCAGTTGCCGTACAAGTTATGGCGGAAATTGGTATTGATATTAGCAACCAAACATCGAAAGCACTGAGTGAATTTAACTCGCAAGATTATGATGCTGTAATTTCTCTGTGCGGTTGTGGAGTTAACTTACCAGAAGAATGGGTACTAAGAGAAGTATTTCAAGATTGGCAACTCGAAGACCCAGAAGAACAAGACATTGAAAAATTCCGCATTGTTCGTGACCTTTGTAAAGAACGAGTTGAACAGTTATTGGCAACAAACATTTTCGGAATTTAACCGAGACACTCCAAAAGTTGTTGAATCTTCCAGAACCGTGTAAACTTCCCAATCGGCGCCATCAGGGTCTTTTAGCCAAACCTTATCCTGTAAGGCGTAACAGCAAGTAGTTTGATTCTCTGGTGTAATCTCTAGATTAGCTTCTTGAAGTCGATTGCTTGCTTCCATCACTTTCTCTGATGATTCAACTTCAACTCCCAGATGATTTATACTACCTGCTGCTGAAGAGTTTTCAATTAGCACTAACTTCAAAGGTGGTTCAACAATCGCAAAATTCGCGTAACCAGGGCGCCGTTTTGCTGGTTCAGTGCCGAAAAGCTTGCTGTAAAAGTCAACGGCAGCATCGATATTACTTACATTCAGAGCTAACTGTACACGTGACATAGTTATTAATCCCTTAAATATTGATGTTAGTCTATATAGACCAATATCAATATTTTGCAATACATATCGATATATGTCAATATAGAAGTATGAAATTGTCTAACTCGCGTCCCTGTTGTTCTGGATTATTTAGTGGTAAGCTTACGCAAAGTGAAGCTGTAGATTTAGCTGCTATTTTTCGGGTATTAGGCGAGCCAGTGCGTTTACAGATGTTAAGTTTAATTGCTATACAACCAAATCAAGAGGTTTGTGCATGTGAGTTGGTAGAACCACTAGGACTTTCGCAACCAACAATTAGTCATCACCTCAAAGTGATGTATGAAGCAGGTTTGCTAGATAAACAAAGGCGTGGAACTTGGATTTATTACAGAATTATCACAGAGAAGTTAATAACGCTTAAAGAAGCAATTTAATAAGCGGCATATTTCAACAATTGGTTATATTAGTTGTTAATATAGAAGAAGTATACCCTGTTAGAAAAAACACATATATATAAGTACAGCAACAAAATGCCAACTCAAGAAGCTATCGTTCCGAAAAATATCGCTGCTGGTTTTCATGCTCTTTCTGACCCTTTACGGATTGGCACTTTGGAACTATTACGGAAACGAGAGCAGTGTGTTTGTGATTTGTGTGAAGTGTTAGGTGTCACTCAGTCAAAGCTATCGTTTCATCTTAAAATTCTTAAAGAAGCTGGTTTTGTTAACGCGCGGCAAGAAGGACGTTGGATTTACTACAGTCTGAATAGCTCTCAATTTGAAGTTTTACAAAATTATTTAAGAGATTTTAGTCGAATTAGTAAAATTACTCCTGCTTCACCCTGTTCTGATAATAAATAGTACTATCGTACAGTGGGCACTGCCCACCATACAAGATTAAATACAAGATTAAAAGGGTTTAATGCACCTGGGGTCAAGCAGTGTAGCTTTTTCTGGTTCGCGTGGGAACCAAGCTGCTGTTCGCTTACAAAGTTCTACCAACATTAACATTACAGGTACTTCGATTAAAACTCCTACTACTGTTGCTAGTGCGGCGCCAGAATTTAAACCAAACAACATCACAGCAGTGGCAATTGCAACTTCAAAATGATTACTAGCTCCAATTAATGCTGCTGGCGCCGCATCTTCGTATGGTATGTTGAGCTTTAACGCTGCGACATATCCAATCAAGAAAATAAAATTTGTCTGAATAAATAGTGGAACAGCAATTAGTAAGATATGTAAAGGATTATTAACTATTAATTCTCCTTTGAAAGCAAATAGTAAAACTAATGTAATTAATAGTGCAGTAATCGCAATTGGACTAAGATACTTCAAAAAACGTCTTTCAAACCATTCTCTACCTTTATGCTTTAAAATCCAGTAGCGGCTATACATTCCTGCTATCAATGGCAAACCAACATAAATTAAGACTGACAAAACAATCGTTTCCCAAGGTACAGCTAAATCATTTGCTGCCAGCAACCATCTTCCTAAAAGAGCATATAAAAATAGCATTGCTAAAGAATTGACGGCTACCATTACTAAAGTATGTCCCTGATTACCATAGCAAAGGTATCCCCACATCAACACCATCGCCGTACAAGGTGCAATTCCTAATAAAATAGTACCCGCTATATAAGAATTAAAAATTGGTACTTGACTTCCACGAATTATTTCTGTCCCCACTATCAAAGGACGAAATAACCATCCTAAAAAGAACTGAGCAAACACTACCATTGTAAATGGCTTAATCAACCAATTCACCACTAACGTCAAAATTACCGCTTTCGGCGCCCGAATAGCATTAACTGCCTGAGTAAAATCAATTTTGACCATGATGGGGTACATCATGAAGAATAAACATATCGCGATAGGTATAGATACTTGATATACACTCATCGCATCAAGCGCTACCGCAACTCCCGGAAATAATCTCCCAAGTACTATTCCCGCTACGATACATAAAAACACCCAAACAGTCAGGTATTTTTCAAAAAAGCTTAAATTGCTACCTGCTTGTACCCTAACTGGTCTTACTTGCGGATTGTTTGCACTCATAAACTCCACTCCGTGACCCAAATCATTTAATTAGATTATTTCAAAAAAAATTGATGCATAAGTTTCATGATAATCCCATCTTGGTAAAAGCATCAAAAAAAATTGATAAGTTTTGTTTTTTGTATCGCACGCACGTTTCACACATCAATTTTATTTGAAATGATGGGCACATACCTTTGATGTAACTAACCCACAGGAGTGTGGTCAATGAACGCAGTTGTGAAAAAGTTGGCTCTCGTGGTCGGGATGTTGGTACTGGCTAGCTGTACTAACACATCTAATACACCTTCTCAAGTTCAGTCATCACCTACCGGGCAAAGTGTCACAGATAAAGAAATCGTTCCTACAATCAAAATAGATGGTTCAAGTACAGTATTTCCTATCACAGAAGCAATTGCAAAACAATATCAAGCGAACCCAAACGTTAAAGCCCAAGTATCGGTAAACATTTCGGGTACTAGTGGTGGGTTTGAGAAATTCTGTGCTGGAGAAACTGATATCAGCAATGCTTCTCGACCTATTTCCAAGAAAGAAATAGAAGTCTGTAAACAGAATAATATTCAGTATGTAGAGATTCCGGTAGCTTTTGACGCTCTTACTGTAGTTGTAAACCCTCAAAACGACTGGGCAAAAGATATTACTGTTGCCGAGTTGAAAAAAATGTGGGAACCAGCAGGTGAAGGTAAAATTACTCGTTGGTCTCAAGTACGTGCATCTTGGCCCGATAAACCCCTTACTTTATTTGGTGCTGGTGAAAAATCTGGTACATTCGACTACTTCACTGAAGCGACTGTAGGTGAAGCTAAAGCCAGTCGTAAAGATTATATAGGAAGTGAAGATGATGAAGTCTTAGTAGATGGAATCATTCAAGACCCTAATGCATTGGGTTACTTTGGCTATGCATACTACAAAGAACACAAAAATAAATTAAAAACTTTAGGAGTAGATAACGGAAACGGAGCAGTCGAACCATCACCAGAAGCTGTATATAAGAATAAATACAAACCACTGTCTCGACCCTTATTTATATATGTAAATCCATATTCGTCTGAAAAACACTATGTTTACGAATTTGTTAACTTTTATCTGCAAAAAGCATCTTCTGTTGCAGATTCTGTAGGTTATGTGTCTTTGCCTGACGAAATCTATAGAATTGGTGTTGTTCACTTAAATAAAGGTAAAGTGGGAACCGTATTTGGTGGAGAGTCACAGTTTGATTTGACGATAGGACAGTTACTACAGAAGCAGAAGCAATTTTAGGTTCATTTAACTCCGTATCTTTTACTATTTGACTCCTGAAGGCGCCTTCAATTTACGGTCGGCGCCAGATGGTTTATTATTTATAACAGTCCTTGGGATACTGTGCTTCGGAGCGCTCAAGCTTGGGTCAAGCGAGTACTAAATGCTTAATTGATCTGCCAACGACGCTAAAAAGCTCGTTTGAGCTTGTTCTAAATGAACTGAAGGGTTAGCATTCTGAATTTTCTGCATCGCATCGTTGTAAGAATAGCCATTGAAAATTAGGTAAGAAGCTAGCATTGTACCTGCTCGTGTTCAAGTTAATAAAATCTGGTAATAACTATTAATATCTACTAGTAAGCCATTATACCTGAGAAATTATTTAAAATCTACATTTCAGCGTTCGCATGTAATAAATATAACCATTAAACTAGTTGAGGCTAGATAATCTTAATTTCAATAAACTAAACTCAAAACATATTTAAAGTCAAATAGTTTAAACAATTAATAAATCTTAAAATAGCAAATATGTTTGAAAAAATAAATATTATATGTTAAAATATAAATTAAATAAACAACTGTAGGTCGAGCAGTTATAATATGGGAAAGTCGTTGTTGAGTGAGTTAACACATCGCCCCTATTCAAAAACCAAAAATCCTGACGGCACACGTAATCCACAATTACGAATTGGGGTTGAAGCTATCTTGCCTTATCACTCATTCTTGTCAGATTGGGGTGATAGATATCAGTCAATAATGCGTACAGCATTAAATGCGTTACAAAGTGGGCAATCAGAAGATGATATTGAAAAAAAATTTCAAGGCAAGTTTGATATTGATTGGGCATGGGCTGATTCAGTAGCAAGCGATGCTAAAGGTATATTTGACCAGCTCACAACCGCGCGCGATTTAAGAATTAAAGCTTTAGATGATGATATAAAGGCAGGTTGGAAATCTGTTGCTTTGACAATTGAATTAATGGAGCAACAGTTAGCAAACCCAACACGTAAGAATATGAAAGGTTTTGCAAGGCGGTTAATGGGATTAGAATCAAAAATTAGTAGACTTGAACGTAAACAAGTTGAAAAAGAAGAATTTTCAAAAGCGAAAAGATTACATATATGTTTTGGTAGTTCCAAGCTGTTTAATGCTCAATATCATTTAGAAGAGAATGGATACTCATCTCATGAGCAATGGCGTGTAGATTGGGAGAGAAAGCGTGGTGGAAACTTCTACAGTGTAGGTAAAGGCTCAGTATCGGGTAACAACCCTGTAGCTAAAATATTTTATATAAACAACGATTTATTCAGTGTCACCTTTACTGTTCCAAGATTTTTGCGTAGTAAATATGGAGATACAGTCAGTCTTGAGTTTGAGGTTTCAGGACAACGTAAGCATAATTTACTTTACGCATTAGAGTCTGGAAAACCAGTAACTGTTCAATGTTTTAGACGTGAGCATAAAAACGACCAGTGGTATATTCATCTAACGACTTATGTTCAAGATGTTCCGACTGTTTCTAGTATAAATAATGGTTGTATTGGAATTGACTTAAATGCAGAGAGTATTGATATTATTTACATCAAACGTGATGGTAATCCCGAAAGATGTCGCAATGCTATAAGTTTTGCCATTCCAACAGGAACAACTGGACAGAAAGAAGCAAAACTTAGGGATATTGTATGTGAAATTGTTAAATTAGCGGAATTATACCAATGTCCTATTGCCTGTGAGAATCTTGATTTTTCAACAAGGAAGAATCAATTAAGGCATAGCGGCAGTAAAGAATATAATCGGATTTTATCAGGATTTATTTATGATAAATTTCGTTCTTATCTTGTTGTTAGAGCAGAAAAACATGGAATCTTGATATTATTCAAATCACCATTTATGACCAGCATCATAGGCATGGTTAAATATATGCAGAAATACGGCTTAAATAGTGCGAGTTCTGCTGCAATGGTAATCGCAAGAAGAGCTATGGGTTTTAGAGAGTATATCCCCCAGAAATGGTTAAAAACACTCACTGCGTTTTTCCGACCAGAGGATTGGAAAGATGTAGGTTTTGGGGGAGGGTGGAAAAAGATTTCAGCTTGGCTGAAAAAGTTTTCTATCCGTAGACCCCATCTGTTTCAACTCGATACCGTGCTTCGGTTCTTATTAAATTCCTTAGTAAATGAATCCCAGAAAAAGACCCATAAAAGGCGAAAGCCGGGAGGTAGCGATAAGTCTGGGGGGAGTAGAAAGGGAAAGGCAAAACCTACTGAAGCTCAAGTTCTACTTGAACGAGAAGAAGCAGTGGTTACGAATTCAGGGGCATTCACCGTGGCTCCGTAACTGATGATGGTAATGATTTTATAAGTTATTACCAGTTTTTATCAGGTTTTTTAGTAGGTGTGCGATGTACTCCACCTGTACAATGAACTGCTACAGCATGACCTAGAGAATTTTGGATGTTAGCAAATTGTTGTAATTCCTGAACCTGTTCTCGACTTGGTGAGCTACCTACATCAATGGGTAGCCAAAGATGAGGGATACTGAACTGCTCGTATAAATCTAAGTTTGCCGGGTAATTCATGACTGAAACAATTGCACTAATTCCCGCAGCTTTCAGTTCGCTTAATTCTTCTAAGGTTGGTTTACGAACACCTGCTAATGTGTTTGGGATTACCCACCATAAATTTTCTGCAATTGGCTGAATTGTTTGTTGCATTGAGTTTAACTTTTATATTTTTTCGATGTTGTTTGGTGCGTGGCGCTATTGAATAGGAATAAAACCTGCTCTTTTGATTATTTGTTGTCCTTGAGTAGATAAGGTGAAGTCTATAAATTGTTTTGTTGCTGGATTGGTTTTTTGTGGTACTGCTAGGTAAACTACTCGACTAATTGGATAAGATGCGTTTTGAATAGCGGTTTGATCTGTGGGAGATATTCCATCGATAGGAACGATGCGAACGGTTTTTTGGTTTTCAATTTGGGTTACGGTACTATAACTTATGCCATCTTTCCCTAATGCTCGCAATATTGGTGTGGTTTCATCTCGTTCAAGCGTTTTAAAGTTTGCCCCATCTGGAGGAAACTCTTCTCCTAAAAGAACTACATCTTGAAAGAAGGTGTGAGTACCGCTATCGCGAGAACGGTTAATTACTTTAATTGGTGCGTTGAGTCCCCCCACTTCCGACCAGTTTGTAATTTTTCCTTGGAATATTCCTTTTAATTGCGCCATTGTCAATCCCCCTTGGTAGGGATTGTTGATACCTATTGTTACAGCTAAAGCGTCTTTTGCAATTGGAATTCCCACAATACCTGCTTGAATTTCTTTTGGTTTCAGGCGCCGGGAAGAAGCAGCCATCAAAACTTTACCATCAATTAGATTTTTGATCCCCGCATTAGTTCCATTCGGCTTACCATCGGGTACACCATAAGTTGTAGACAAAGATGGATTTATTAATGAAAAAGCTATTTGTAACTGTTTAATCGCAGCGACCATTGTTACACTACCATCAATAGTCAACACACTGGGGCTTGGCAAACTGGTGTCTAAGCTCGACGTTCCAATAATTTGATTTGTAGAATTTTGGAGTTGACGATTTTGATTATCGTCAGTTTTTTCTATGCTCTGATTAGATAAATTACCTTGGAAGTACCATATACCACCTGCTGCTAGCCCGCCAGTGATAAGCAGAGCTAAGGCCAACGTTAAGGTTTCTTTGTTGCTTGCTTTTGACATATATATAGGTATTGTAAAATGGGTAAAACCCTTTAATTAATCACCTTCACCTGCCTTCCATGCAATATTCTTACTTGGTTGAGGATTAGGTAATTTCAACGATACTAATCCGGCTGCTAAAATAAACGCCATTGATGTCCACAAACACCCCACTAATCCAAAAGCTTGATAAATTGCTCCTGATAATACTGTACCAGCTAACCTTCCGGCTGAGTTCGCCATGTAATAAAAGCCTACATTCAACGCGACTTTATCATCATCGGTAAATGCTAATACCAAGTAAGAATGGACTGCGGAGTTGAAGGCAAATACTAAACCAAATAAAAGTAGTCCAGCAATAATTACGGTGTTAGGCTCAATACCTGCTTGTAAACCAATGGCAATAAGCGCTGGTACTGCGGTTAAGGTAAAGGTCCAAAATTGAATAGTTGATGCAGTAGGAGGACGACCGGAACCAAAACGTTTTAGCAAGGTTGGGGCAGATGATTGCACAATACCATAAGCAATTACCCAAATAGCCAAGAAACCTCCGACTTGGTAAAATGTCCAACCCAATACAGTGCGTAAAAATACTGGCAGACCTACTACAAACCAAACATCCCTGGAACCAAACAGAAAGAATCTCGCAGCTGAAAGAATATTGATTTCCTGGCTTTTAGAAAAGAGTTGGGAAAATTTGACTTTTTTCTTGATTTTTCCCATTCCTTTCGGAAGCATTAAACCTGTAAAAATTATTATAAATAGCCCTGCTGCCATTATCCATAGAGCATTCACGAAGCCAAATACAGACAGCAGTACACTACCAACAAAGAAACCAATACCTTTAAGAGCGTTTTTAGAACCAGTAAGTATTGCTACCCATTTAAACAGTGCAGATTGAGCATCTTGGGGTACAACTAAGCGTATGGCACTTTTTGTACTCATTTTAGTCAGGTCTTTGGCTATTCCAGAAAATGCCTGTGCAACCATCACAAATAGTACTGCTACCCATTCAGGCCAACCACGATTTAACCCAGACAACATTACTAAAGAAAATATTTGTAGCCCTATTCCAGAGTAAAGCGTTAATTTTAGTCCGAATTGTGAACCAATCCACCCACCTAAAAAGTTGGTGACAATACCAAAAATTTCGTAAAACAGAAACAGCGAGGCAATTTGAATTGGGCTGTAACCTATCTGGTTAAAATAAAGTAACACCAACATTCGCAAGGCGCCATCAGTTATTGTGAAGCCCCAATATGTAAGCGTTACTAAGATATAGTTTCTTAAATTAGTGTTTGTCATGAGTGATGAGTGCTGAGTGCTGAGTGCTGAGTGCTGAGTGCTGAGTGTTAAAGAGTAAGAGCTACTTTGCGTGCGAGTTCAACCATGCGATTTGCATAGCCCCATTCGTTGTCATACCAAGCTAAAATTTTGACTTGAGTTTGGTCTACTACCATCGTGGAAAGCGCATCAATTATCGATGAGCGAGGGTCATCTTTATAATCGATTGAGACTAGTGGTAATTCTTCATATCCGAGAATACCCTTAAGTTCACCATTCGCGGCGCCTTTAAGTAAACTGTTAACTTCTTCTTTCGTAGTGGGTCTTGCCACTTCAAATACACAATCTGTTAATGATGCATTAAGTAAAGGTACACGCACAGCAAGTCCGTTGAGCTTACCGTTAAGTTCGGGATATATCAAACCAATTGCTGTTGCTGAACCCGTTGTAGTTGGAATCAACGACATATTTGTAGCTCTAGCTCGTCGCAAATCTTTATGAGGTGCATCTACTATAGTTTGGGTGTTGGTATGGTCATGCACTGTAGTAATTAACCCGTGCTTAATGCCTATACCTTCATGAATTACCTTAACTACAGGCGCCAAACAATTTGTAGTACAAGATGCCGCCGTCAATAAATGATGTTTCTCAGGTTCGTAAAGATAGTCATTTACCCCCATGACTATATTTAAAGCTTCCTCCTTCACTGGCGCCGCAACAATCACTTTCTTAGCTCCTCTCTCAAAATAAGGCGCCAAAGTATCAGGTGTTCGGAACTTGCCAGAAGACTCTAAAACAATATCTACTCCCAAACTTGCCCAGTCTACATCACCAGGCTTACTAAACTCACTAAAAGTCAATGCCTTACCATCTATAAGAATTTTATCTTCTTTGGCTACCACTTCTTGTCCCCAGCGTCCATGAACTGAGTCAAATTTCAACAAGTGAGCGGCTGTCTCAGCTCCACCTTTAATTTCATTAATATGCACAAACTCAATATCCGACCAACCCCAAGCTGCTCGCAACGAAAGGCGCCCAATTCTACCAAATCCATTAATTCCAACTCTTACCGCCATGAATTCTCCCAAATAATTAACTATTGGTTAACAAACAGTTAATGAATAATTAAATCGCTGCAACTTTATTTTTTAACGTGAAAATAAAGCAAGAACAATTACCTAGTATACATACTAATCAACTTTTTTTGATGCATTATTGTCCATTATTTCAAAAAAAATTGATAAGTTTTGTATCCACTTATATATTTAAGTAGCAAAATACACATTCATTAGTCGCTATCGACTAAACATCAATTTTTTTTGATAAGTTTTATGTTTTTTTGCTATTATCCATAATTATGCATCAAGTTTATTTGAAATAATATGTGTATACTTTTGGTACTACTCTCTAGGAGTGAAGTAAATGAACGTCGTCGTGAAGAATTTGACTTTGATTGCGGGAATGTTGGCGTTGGCGAGTTGTACCTCTACGTCTGACCAGTCTGCTCAGACAGGAACGGCGCCGAATTTAACTCAAGTAAGTAATTCTGATACTCTTACCACAATTAAAATAGATGGCTCAAGTACGGTATATCCGATAACAGCAGCGATTGGTAAAGAATATGCTGCGAATCAAAAAAATAAAGTGCAAGTTCAGGTTAACTTTTCTGGTACGAGTGGTGGGTTTAAGAAATTTTGTGCAGGAGAAATAGATATCAGCAATGCTTCTCGACCGATAACTACCGAAGAGATGGAAGCTTGTAGAAAAAATAATGTTGCTTATATTGAGATTCCTGTTGCTTTTGATGCTCTTTCGGTAGTTGTTCATCCTCAGAATACCTGGGCAAAAGATATTACTGTAGATGAATTGAAGAAGTTATGGGAACCTGGCGCCCAAGGTAAAATTACTAAGTGGTCACAAATCCGTGCGTCTTGGCCCGACCGACCCATCAAATTATTCGGTGCTGGTAAAGACTCTGGTACCTTTGACTACTTTACTGAAGCAACAGTTGGAAAAGCTAAAGCTAGTCGTACTGATTATACAGCTAGCGAAGATGACGATGTGATTGCAAACGGTGTCAGTAAAGACCCGGATGCTTTAGGATATTTTGGATATGCGTATTATCAAGAACATAAAGATAAGTTAAGACTTGTAGCTGTAAATAACGGTAAAGGTGCTGTATTACCTGAAACGAAAACAGTAGAGAACAATACATATCAGCCTTTATCTAGACCGTTATTTATTTACATTAATCCTGAGTACACTAAAAATAAAGGGCAAGCGTACCAATTTGTTAACTATTACTTACAAAAGGCGCCTTCGGTTGTAAGTTCTTTAGGTTATGTGCCATTACCAGATGAAGCATATCGTATCGGTTATGTTCAGCTAAATACTGGCAAAATAGGAACAGTATATGCGGGTAAACCTCAATTAGATTTGACTATTGCAGAAGTATTGCGTAAGCAGAAACAATTTTGAGTCATAATTGGTACTTCGGCGCGTGATGCCATAAGTATTATTGATACGTTACAATTTTTACGTGGCATCACACACCGTACAAGTATTTTATTATTTTTAAGTATTTTAATGATGACAACGTTTAACCACAAACCAAGAATTTTATTTTTGTATGGCTCATTACGCGAACGTTCCTATAGTCGTCTTTTAGCAGAAGAAGCAGCACGAATTATTGAAGGATACGGCGCCGAAGTTCGATTTTTCGACCCAAGAGAATTACCAATTCATAGAAGTGTCCCCGATACGCATCCCAAAGTCCAAGAATTGCTCGAACTAAGTATGTGGTCAGAAGGGCAAGTGTGGTCATCACCAGAATTGCACGGTAATGTTTCGGGAATTCTGAAAAATCAAATTGATTGGATTCCCCTTAACATCGGTTCAATTCGTCCAACTCAAGGTAAAACGTTAGCAGTAATGCAAGTCAGTGGTGGTTCTCAGTCATTCAACGCAGTAAACACATTGCGGATTCTAGGACGCTGGATGCGAATGTTTACAATTCCTAACCAGTCTTCGGTACCTAAAGCATACGAACAATTTAACGAAGACGGCACAATGAAAGACTCACCATTACGCGACCGAGTTATTGATGTTATGGAAGAACTATATAAGTTTACCGTACTCTTACGCGATAAAGTCGATCATCTTACCGACCGCCACAGCGAACGCAAAGAAAAAGCAGCTAAACAATAATATTTTAAATATTTTAATTATCTTTCTTAAATTTTTGTCTTTACCCAAGTACGAAAAGCTCTCATTGTTTTATTTCTCCCCTCGATTTTACTGCGCTCTAGATATTGTGGAATTAATTCACTTAAGGGAAAATTAGGAAAATTAGGGCTTTCATTCACCTGGACATATTCACCAGATTGCAGTACATTAATTTCTAATTGCGTTCCGTTAAATCGCCATAATTCTTTTACACCTAACACTTTATAGTTATCAAACCGAGTTCGGGAAGTAATATCAATTTCAAGTGCTAAATCTGGTGGAGGGTCTACACTTAAATCTATGCGCTTCTTTCCCCTAACTGCTATTTCATTTTCGATATAGAAACAGTCATCAGCTTCTATACCTTGCTTCATAGCTTGACTTTTAAAGGTTGTTGACCCTAAGTTTCTAAATTCAATTTCAAGTTCTTCAAGAAGTACCTTTACCAAGTCGGCAATTATGACTTTATCATCTTCATGTTCGGGTAAAGGCACCATAATTTCTAAGACTCCACCACTGTAATTAATGCGTGAACCCCGTTTTTCACCTAACTCTTCTAGCAATTGTTCATACATTTGCCAATTGACATCAGTCATTATAAGTTGCTGACCGACAGGAACAACAATTTGTTTTAGTTGAACTTGCATAGTTTTCTCAATGCGAGACTTATTGAACTAAAATTTGGGTGTTACGCTTTTCCAGATAATCAATTTTAACATATTCATTACCCGTTATCATTCTGCTGCCCATTTTTCTGATTCAAACTCAACGTTATCGTAAATATCCGCGACAGTAATTTCAAATTTGACAGAAGTTAACGAAATCGTTGCATTCTCATCGTCGTATTCGGAAAATATCCATTTATTATTATCAGTTTTATAATATTGCTCAACATGTATTGTATACTGGTCAATTAAAAGATACTCTTCAAAACTTTCGATTGTCCGATAAGCAGTAAATTTCTCATCTTTATCGTTACTTTTTGTAGATTTTGATAATACTTCAGCAATGATTAGTGGATTAATAACCGTATCTCTACGCCCTTCTTGAAGCTCTAAAGGCTTTCTAACTACCATTACCATTACGTCAGGATAAGTATGAATTTCCTTTTTAGGTATCCATAATCTTTAGTCTGTCATAAAGACACGGTGATGACGCTTCAAAAGCGAGTTCATAGCACCGCTTAGGTTAAGAGCAATCTGGTTATGATTTGGTGTTCCGCCTGTCATCGTAATTATTGTACCATTAATATATTCATGGCGCTCTTGAGAATTAACTTCGAGTTCTAAGTATTCTTCAGGTGAAAAGTATCTTTGTTCTTGTACGACCGTCATAAAATTTATAGTCCTTACGTTTACAAATTATTTTATATTACTCCATGTATTATGATATTATACAAACATATAAGTAAATTTGTATTTACTAATACCTAATAATAGAGTTATGACTTCGACTACTTTATTAAGAAGTTATCTGAGAGGAATGACTAAATTACAGATTGAGCAAAGTTTAGATTCTAACTATGAAGTTCTCCACAGTTTACGCAAACAAGCTAAACGTCTACGCTCTCAAATGGAATTATTTACCGAATTTTACGGATCAAATTACGCAGAGCATCTTACCGAAGTTAAGAATGTCCAAAATATATTAGGAGAAATTTACAACAGCGATGTTTTGGAAGACTGGTTAATAGATGTGTTTGGTAAAGACTTTACAGAGAATTTGCCAACTCTGACAAATTTGCTGGTCGATAAACGTCATCAATTATGGCAACAGTGGGTACTGACACGAAAACACCATACACAGTCAGACAAAAGAAATCAAATGTATCTAGCAATATTACACCAGTTGTGATAATGGGCGGGCAAGGATGCCCGCTCCACAAGACAAGAATGACAATTTATACTTTCTCTTACTTGTAAAACATCCTCTTGTATATAATCAACTATCCGTTACATCCGTTACATCCGTTGCCAACTTTCACCCACCATAATCCCCCGTCCTGTCAAAGCTACATATACCAAGTTTGGTGTACGCATATCACCCTCTATATAAGTAATTCCAGGAAACTGTAAAACATCAGGGTCACTAATACGACTCCAAGACTTGCCCATATCTTCAGATTTGTATATCGCGTCTAAGGAAGCATTACCAACACGACCGAATATGTAAATATACGGAACTTTATTAGATTTACCTTTACCGAAAGTCACAAATTCACAGGTTTTGACTGACGTAACTTTACTAAAAGACTTTCCACCATCAGTAGAACGATACAACGAATTACCATTTACATCTTCAGGGTTACGCGCGAAACTCATCCACACATCACCCTGTTTTGTCGGGTTACTTATAATAGCAGGACGAATCAACCAACCAGGTAAATTATTTGCTTTGCTCTTACTCCAACTGGCGCCACCATCATTACTATAATAAAACCCACTAACATCATAATAATAGAAAGTTTTACCTTGAGGGTCTTTTCTATCTGCTGCCAAAATATATGAACTCAACCACGGACTAATACTATTCGACCAAGACTTTGGTAAAGCTTGATAATGTAAATGGTCGTTATTCTTCTCATCAAACGGTTGAGGTGGGGGATTATAATCTAGATTACGTGCAAGGCGCCAAGTTTTTCCACCATCGTTAGTATAGTGCGTCCAAGTTCCCCAAGCTGGCGCCCATACCATATTTTTTGGGTTCGTTGGGGACATAGCTATTTGTCCACCTATTGCATAAACTTTCTCTTTTCCTGACTTATCACTTTTCCAAAGTTCTTCTGTAGGGATAGACTCAAATGCTCTCCAAGTTCTACCGTTATCACTAGTTACACCATGTATTCCCCAAAACCCTTGCCATTGATGAAAACCTACAAATGCTGCATGGTCAGGATTATTATACGAAAAATCCATTCCTGTGGCGCCTGCTACGTGAGGAAAAGGAACGGGATATACTTTCCAGTCAGGGTTTGCCCATTTATAACTAGGATTAATAGCTATATTTTGGGGACTGATAGCTTTTGTTGGTACTTCATAGCGACTTACATGCCGAAACCCTATTTTATCTTGTGTAGCGCTTAATAAATCTGCACCACCTTGTGCTTTCGGTTTGGGTGGTACTCGCACCATATTTAAGTCTAATTCTTCCAAATTATTCATCAACCATTGATAAACAGGAGTTTTTACTGTCACATCATCACTGCTTGCAACTCCCCAACCGTTTGTCCACCACACTTTTTTTGCATTACTGGGGTCAAATGTAATTGATGCGGCGCCTGTTGAAGCATAAAATTGATAGTACCCTGGTGCAGTAGGATTAATTTTATATGAAGGATTGTTTGCATCATAGGCACCCATATACATAGTTTGCTTATCCCAAGTTTGTCCACCATTGGTGGACATATAAACAAACTTGTCGGCAACAGCCATTATTGTGTTGGGTTGATTTGGGTGTACGGTAATAGCTGAATATACTCTTCCTTCCCCATCAGGTGTGATAGATGTCCAATTACCGTTACTATACTTACGGATACTTCCCGATGTATTCTGACCGTTACCACCCCAAGTCCCAAACGCTACATATAATGTTCCATCATTACCAACTACTGCACGTACCGGATTTTTGGCGCCTTCATTACTAATATTTTGCCATGAATTACCACCATCACTACTGCGCCAAACTCCACTACCATGAACACCTACATATATATTTTTGGCTTTATCGAATACAACAAATGTAAAACCAGGTATATCTTTATTATCTTTACCATCTTTTTGATATTCTGGTAAACTACTAGCTTCTGGCAACCCTGTAACCTTCTTCCATTCTGCATTCCCGTCTTTTCTCCACAAACCATTGCGTCGTGAAGCAAAGTAAATCAATTCTGGTTTATTTGGGTCAACTGCTATTCTCTCACCTGTATCTGAACGGTATGCATTATTTGGCCCGACGAAAACATCATGTTTTCCTAAACCTGTTGGTTGCCATGTATTACCTCTATTGTTAGATACTAATATTTCACCTGAATATTTATATTTGAGTTTATCTTTTTCTGTAAAAGTTGAATTATTCCCATTTACAGCAGCATAAACACGATTTGTCAATCCATCAACAGTAATACTTTCTACTCCAATTCCACCACCAGCGAAATTAGTGTCAAACATGTCCATTAAAGGAAACCATGTTTTATTCTTACGGTCGAAACGATAGGCGCCACCTACATCTGTACGAACATATACATCATAAGGCGAACTTGGGCTAATTACTAAACCTGTAACATAACCCATTCCTTGAATATTAACATTACGCCATGTAAATAGATTATTTGCTTGGCGTATTGCTGGAGGCGCCTTTGCACGTACTAAAACTGGTGCTTGTACTGTTGCATTTTGTACATTCTCTACAATAGGTGCTTGTGTACAGGCATGTAAATTTAATAGTACCAGCACGCTTGCTGTTAATCGTAATAAGAATGATGTTAGGCGCCGTTTCATGCACTTCCCTAATGTAAATAAATGTTAATGTATTTACGTGATTCAATACCTACAATAATAAATGTATACATCAAAAATTTACTATGACGATTTTAACTTCAATAACTACTCTGGAAGAATTTCTCAAACTTCCTGATGCCAAAGAACCGATAATTATGCAGTATTTTAGTACTAGATAATTTACCAAGCATGTTAAGCGAGACGGATATTTTGTCAGTATTACCAGGTATAAATCTTGCACTGTGTGTTGAAGATGTATTTACTTGGCTAAAATTAAAAAGGGTTTGATTATCGCTAATTAGACCAGAATTAAATAACAAATTTAATAGTCGTGATTATTAAATAATATGTAATTCATATAACAATTGACTATGAGAATTATCGTAGTTGAAGATGATGATTTAATTGTGGGAAGGTTGGTCAAAATTTTGAATGACCAGCATTATACTGTTGATTTCGCAACAGATGGTGAAGCTGCTTGGGAACTGATGGACTGCTTTAGCTATGATTTGATATTGCTCGATGTCATGTTACCCAAGCTTGATGGAATTAGTCTCTGTCGAAGATTACGCTCTATTGGTAACAAAACCCCAATTCTTTTATTAACTGCCCAAGACAATAGTACTACTAAAGTTATGGGTTTGGATGCAGGCGCCGATGATTATTTAGCTAAACCTTTTGATTTTCAAGAATTATTAGCTCGGATACGTGCTTTACTGCGTCGAGGTGGTTCTACCTTGCCACCAATGCTTGTATGGCAGAACTTACAACTTGACCCCAGCACTTGCCAAGTAATGAGCGATGGTCAACTTTTACATTTAACACCCAAGGAATATAGTTTACTTGAGCTTTTTCTTCGCAATACACAGCGAGTATTTAGCTGTGGAATGTTGATTCAGCATTTATGGTCATTTGAAGAACCTCCTTCTGATGATACCGTGCGCTCACATATTAAGGGATTACGTCAAAAACTTAAAGCTGCGGGAGTCAAGAGTGATGTAATAGAGACAGTATACGGTATTGGCTATCGTCTTAAAACTGTTGAGAAGGAAGAACTCACGAAAGCAGGAACACGGAAACACAAAGAAGTCGAAAAGCAAAAAAACCCAAAATTAGCAACTCAAACCCCTTCATATGCAGAACAAAGTCAAATTAGGACTGGTGTCTCCCAAGTATGGGAGCAGGTAGCAGAAACTCTTAGTCAGCGTATTACTGTAATTGAAGAAGCATTGACTACTTTATTACAGAATAAATTGCTGGGTGACGAAGTGCTATTAAATGTAAAGCAAGAAGCTCACAAACTGGTTGGTTCCCTAGGAATGTTTGGTTCCGATAAAGGTTCTTATGTCGCTAGTAAAATAGAATCTTTATTTGCCGATGGCAAAACACTGGATGCTCCCCAAATAATTCACTTTTCCGAATTAGTTGGTACCTTGCGTGACTGTCTGCAAAGCATGAATGGTGAACAAATTCCTGAAATGTTTTCAAACGAAACTTTAAATAAAAGTCCTTTACTACTGATTGTCGATGAAGACGCGGAATTTACAAGTAGTTTAATTGCTATAGCTTCTAGCTGGGGTATCAATGTACAAGTTACTCCCGATGTTATTACAGCTAAAAAGCTGATTGTAGATATGTGTCCTGATATTGTATTGCTTGACCTTTCTTGTGGTGATACCGCAGAAAAAGCTCTTGGGTTACTGGTGGAATTAACTAGTCGCACTCCTCCATTATCAGTTATTGTAACTACCGCACAAGATAGTTTGATTGACCGTGTTAAAATTGCGCGTCTCGGTGGACGTGGAGTTTTGCAAAAACCTATGTCAGTAACCCAAGTACTAGAAGCTGTTACTCAAGTATTAAAGAATACTCCTTCCCCAGAAGCAAAGGTAATGGTTGTTGATGATGACCCACAAATATTAACTGCTCTGCAAACTTTGCTTACACCTTGGGGTTTAAAAGTTTATACCCTCGATAATCCTTCTCATTTTTGGGAGGTAATGACGGTCGTAAATCCCGATTTATTAATTTTAGATGTGGAAATGCCTGAAATTAATGGTATCGAATTATGCCAAGTTGTACGTAGTGACACTCGTTATAGTGCAGTCCCAATTCTGTTTTTAACGGCACATAATGATACCAAAACAAGGCAAGATGTATTTGCAGCAGGCGCCGACGATTATATAATAAAGCCAATTGTGAAAGTAGAATTAGTAACACGTATTCTCAATCGTTTAGAGAGAACTCGCTTACTAAAGAGTTTAGCAGAAACCGATGTTTTAACTGGTATTGCTAATCGCCCCAAGTCTATTCAGGAATTAAATCGCTGTATAGAGTGGAGTACTAATTATAATCAACAGTTTTGTTTTGCGATTGTAGAGGTAGATAAATTTAAGCAAATTAATCAGCAGTATGGTTATGCTGTGGGAGATGCTGTTTTATCTCGCTTAGGTCGAATTTTAAGGTTAAATTTTCATTACGAGGATGTAGTCGGTCGTTGGGGTGGTACCGAATTTATTATTGGAATGTGTGGTATGACTAAAGTTGAGGGTACTAGGCGCCTGTCTGAAGTCATTAAAAATCTTGCCACATCATGTAGAGACGTTACATGTAACGTCTCCTGTAACAAACAATTTTGTGTTAATTTTAACGTTGGCATTGTCCAGTATCCTGAAGATGGCGCCGATATTGATACTTTATACCGAGTCGCTAATGAAGCTCTCGAACAGTCGAAAGCAGTAGCACAAAATCGATTGTTAAATAATTAGAAACCCGGTTTCTACTATCTGGGGAGGTCATATGTCAGAATTTTTACATAACTTTTTTACTACAAGCTACTTTATTCCCCACGGACATTGTTATTTATGGAAACCTGGATTGGTATCACTACATGTCATTTCTGATGCACTGATTGGTTTAGCATATTATTCCATACCTATAACGTTGTTTTATTTTGTTAAAAAGCGTGACGATTTACCTTTTAACTGGGTTTTTCTACTATTTGCAGCTTTTATCGTTGCTTGTGGAACTACCCATTTCATGGAAATTTGGACGCTTTGGTATCCAATTTACTGGTTATCAGGGACAATCAAAGCAATTACAGCATTGATTTCAGCGTATACAGCAATAATTATGGTATGTTTAATACCTCAAGCTTTAGTGTTGCCGAGTCCTGCACAATTAAAAGCAGCAAATCAAGAGTTGCAACAGCAAATTATTGAACGTCAAAAAGTAGAGGAAGCTTTACGTCGAACGCACGACGAATTAGAAATTCGAGTTAGAGAACGAACTTTAGATTTAGCGACGGCAAATCAAGCATTACAAGCACAAATTGACGAACGTCAACGAACAGAGTTAGCACTACAAGAAATTACAACACTACAGAAGGCAATTTTAGATAGTGCAAACTATACAATTATTTCCACAACTGTAGACGGTACGATTCGGACTTTTAATGCAGCAGCAGAAAATTGCTTGGGATATACTGCTGCTGACGTAATTGGCAAAACTACTCCTGCAATTATTCACAACTCTTCGGAAATTTTACAGCGCTCGCAAGAATTATCGCAGGAATTATCTACTACAATTGAACCAGGTTTTGAGGTTTTTGTTGCTAAGGCACGTCGTGGAGATATAGACGAGCGTGAATGGTCTTACATTCGCAAAGACGGTTCTCACTTTCCTGTGTTGTTGTCAGTAACTGCTTTACGTGATAGTGAAAATAATATTACAGGCTTTTTAGGTATTGGTAGTGATATTAGCGAGCGTAAACAGGCAGAATCAGCGCTTTTGGAAAATGAGCAATTGCTACGGACTGTGTTAGAAATATTACCTGTAGGTGTTTGGATTGTTGATAAAAACGGTCAAATCTTGCGAGTGAACCCCGCAGGAGAGCAAATTTGGGCAGGCGCCAAGTATATTGGTATAGAGCAATATTGTGAGTATAAAGGCTGGTGGGAATCAACAGGTAAAGAGATAGAACCAGAAGAATGGGCACTTTATAGGGCAGTTATACATGGGGAAACTTCAATTAATGAAGTTATTAAAATTCAATGTTTCGATGGTAGCTATAAAACCGTACTCAATTCAGCCTTGCCAATTTTGGATGCTGAAAACAATATACATGGCGCCATTGCCGTTAATCAAGATATTACTAATATTAAACAGACAGAAGAGGAATTACGGCGCCAAAATTTGCGGTCGCGACTATTTGCAGAAGTAACGCTGAAAATTCGCACTTCTTTACAAATTGAAGAAATTCTTCAAACTACCGTTACTGAGGTGCAAAGAATTCTTCAAGCAGACCGGGTATTAATCTTTAAGCTGAATTCAGATGGTTCGGGGAGAGTTGTTCAAGAGTCGGTAGTTTCAGGTTGGCCAGTCACCCTTGGTCAGGATATTTTTGACCCTTGTTTTGAACGGATATATCTAGAGAAATATCGCAAAGGAGAAATTACCGCCGTCACCGATGTTGATAATGGTAGTATTTTACCTTGTTACGTCGAATTTCTCAAGCAATTTAGTGTTAAAGCAAACTTAGTAGTACCCATTTTTGTTAGGGAAAAGCTTTGGGGCTTATTAATTGCTCACCAATGCTCGGCGCCACGTCAGTGGACTGAGTTTGAGCTAACATTATTAAAGCATTTGGCAGACCAAATAGGCATTGCTTTGTCTCAAGCTCAACTATTAGAACAAGAAATTATACAGCGTCAAGAATTAATTCGTTCTCAAGAAGAACTACGGACGATGAGTGCTGCTCTCGAAAGTGCAGTAGAAGGTATTTCTCAGTTAGACACTTCTGCTCGATATATAAAAGTTAATCCAGCCTATGCCAGTATGCTTGGTTATCAACCAGAGGAATTAATCGGTATGGAATGGCAGCATACCATCCATCCTGATGACCAAGAAAGAATGATTGCTGCTTACCAGTATATGTTAACTAACGGGAAAGTCGAAATTGAGGTCAAGGGTGTGCGGAAAGATAACTCGGTTTTTGACAAGCAGGTAATGATGCTCACAGCTTACAACCCGCAACAACAATTTATTGGGCACTACTGTTTTATGAAGGATATTAGTGACCGTCGAGAAGTCGAACGTCTTAAAGATGAATTTGTCTCGGTCGTTAGTCACGAGTTACGAACTCCATTAACTTCAATATCAGGCGCCTTAGATTTACTCGCAAGTGGTATTCTACAAACTCAACCCGAAGAGCAAAAGCGGATGTTAAATATTGCCGCTAATAATACAGATAGACTAGTGCGTTTAATCAACGACATCCTTGATATTGAACGGATTGAGTCTGGTAAAATTCAAATGACCAAACAAATCTGTAATACTGCCGATTTAATGACGCAATCAGCAGAAGTTGTAGAAGAAATGGCTCTTCAAGAGTCGGTAGTTTTATCTGTTTCTCCCCTCAAAGCGAATATTTGGGCAGATAGTGACCGTATTATTCAAGTTTTTACAAATTTACTTAGCAACGCTATTAAATTTTCTCCCAAAGGCGCCACAGTTTGTTTAAGTGCAGAAATTAAAGATTCGCAACTAAATACTTTATCTCCCCACATTCTTTTCAAGGTGCAAGACCAAGGAAGAGGTATACCTGCTGATAAACTCGAATCGATATTTGAACGCTTTCAGCAAGTCGATGCTTCTGACTCGCGTCAAAAAGGAGGAACTGGATTAGGTTTAGCTATTTGTCGCAGTATTTTACAACATCACGGTGGGCAAATTTGGGCATCTAGTACATTAGGTGTTGGTAGTACTTTCTTTTTTACCCTACCACTGCTGCCAGAAGCTCATTGTGATGTAAATATAGAAGAAGCAGGCGCCCCATTAATATTACAGTGTGACGATGACAGCGATATTCGAGCAGTCGTTCAAACCATGCTACAACGGCAAGGTTATCGCGTGTTAACAGCCGCATCAGGATTAGAAGCTGTAGAAATGGCAATTCAACAACATCCTGCCGTAATACTTCTTAACCTAATGATGCCCGGTATGGATGGATGGGAAACTTTAGCACTACTCAAACAGCGGACAGATACGCAAAATATCCCAATTATAATTCTTAGTGGTTTACTTCCCAACCAAAGTTTACCCCCTGGTGTCAGCGACTGGATTGTAAAGCCACCAAATTTAAGATTATTGTGCCAAGCATTAGAAAAAGCGTTAGCTAAAAATAATCAAAGTATCAAAGTTTTGATTATAGAAGACGACCAAGATTTAGCGCAGGTACTAATTGCCATGTTCAACCGTCACGGAATCGAAACCTATCATGCACCCACAGGAAGAGAAGCACTTCAAGTCAGTCAGCACATAATTCCTGATTTACTAGTGCTTGACCTAGGATTACCAGAATATGATGGTTTTGCTGTAGTCGATTGGTTACGGCAACATAATAGTTTATGCCGTGTGCCTTTAGTTGTATATACAGCCCAAGACTTAAACGAAAGCGAGCGGCAACGATTAAAATTAGGACAAACCATATACCTTACCAAAGGACGCATTTCTCCACAGGAATTCGAGCAGCGAGTAATTATTTTGCTCAACCGTATGATTCGAGGTAATGAAAATAATGAAACGCATTTTAATCATTGATGACGAATTTGATATTCGAGCAGTTGCTGAACTTGCTCTCAAAGCAGTAGGTGGTTGGGAAGTTTCGACAGCTGCTTCTGGAAGTGAAGGATTAGAAAAGGCTAGCGCAGAACAGCCCGATGTTATTTTACTAGATGTAATGATGCCCGATATGGATGGCATTGCTACCTTTAATGCATTGCAAGCGAATCCTGCAACGCAGTCTATACCAGTAATTTTATTAACAGCTAAGGTACAGCCCGCAGACCAACGACGATTTGCTGAACTTGGAGTGCGAGCAGTTATTACCAAACCGTTTAAGGCTATGAAGCTAGCTACCCAAATTTCATCTGTCCTAGGATAGATGAAATGTTAAGTTATGTAAATTTATTTGTATCTCCACAACTTCTGCATATTTGAGTTATAACGTCAGAAGCAAGTAAGAGTTAGCTAGGCGCTAGTATTGATGTAAATAAATATACATTATAAAATTAGGTGGTGAAATTATGTATACGACAAATGATTCAGAGTTATTTAATTTCAGTCTTACAAAAACGATTAATGCTTTAAAAACGCAAAATAAGACACGGGTTGAAAGTTGTGAAAAGGCATTTATCGCACTATTGGGAAGTAATTATACAGTTAATGTTTTTACGGCTGCAATACTTGAATTATCTGAAATAGATATAGCTACTTTTCATTGGACTATAGAAAATTTTTCACACTTAAAAGCTTGTGACTATTTACTAGAAGCAGTGACTGGGTTAACAATTCAAAAATTATTAAAAGCAGGATTTATTCCCGGTAAAGATTTTAGTGCATCTCAAGGACAACTATTAGTAAATGAAGATGTAAAAAACGTATTGATGGACAGCAAATCAAATACAGAACGTGTTCTAATTGAAAAATTATTGCTACCAGCTTGAAAAAGCAACAAATCACCTATTCTAAACACTCTACCTATTACCCAAATGAATATTCTCGTAAATCCTATCGTACAGATAATCCTACTACCAATTCGTCAATGGCTGGAATCAATCAAAGTCAACAACTATAAAAAAGCACATACACTCTGCCAACTTATACCTGCCAGTTGTCCGTTTGAACGAAATATTACACTCTTCAAACGTACCATTTTTCATATCCCCCCTCTTTGTAAACTAAATCCTTTCTACGAACAATTAGTTGAACTTCGCTTTAAAGCCTTAACTTATCTCGCAGAGTCTGGTGAGGATGTAACGATTTATTGCTAAGTTTCTTAAATATTTATTTTTTTCCTACCGGATTAATATTCCGGTATGGATTATTGTTTTACAATTTAAAAAACGCCAAAAAACGAATTAATTTAGTAGTATATATGAACTTTACTAATAATAATCATATCATAAAAATGAATCAAGAACAATCGCTAAGGTCAGAAATGCCTTATGAATTACAAAATCTTATTTTCCCTAGTACGCACGAAGAAACTGTTGCTACACCCGAAGACAAAAGCGATGTCAGTATCTTCAATAATATAAATCGTGGTCGTGTTGCGATTTTTCTCGATGGGTCAAACCTCTTTTATGCAGCATTACAACTTGGTATTGAAGTCGATTACACTAAACTACTTTCTCTTTTAATTGAAAAATCACAGCTACTACGTGCATTCTTTTATACAGGAGTAGACCGTACCAATGAAAAGCAACAGGGTTTTTTGTTGTGGATGCGTCGAAATGGCTATCGTGTAATTACCAAAGATTTAATCCAGCTTGCAGATGGCTCTAAAAAAGCTAACCTAGACGTAGAAATTGCAGTTGACATGATAACTTTAGCTGGACACTACGATACAGCTGTTTTGGTTAGTGGTGACGGAGACCTTGCTTATGCAGCAAATGCCATTAGTTTTCAAGGTGTCCGAGTAGAGGTTGTAAGTTTACGTTCCATGACCAGTGATAGCTTAATTAACGTTGCCGACCGCTACATAGACCTTGACTCTATCAAACACCATATCCAAAAGGCGCCTTTCACCTCACCTTAATTAAATTTTATACTGCACTCTGTGTGACTCGGCGCCTACTCTTAAGCCCATTTGACAACTGTATGTTTACTCGCTACAATAAACTCATAATCATTACGAGTTCGTTTAATTCAGAAATTAAGCGATATTAAGTAAGAACTGAAGTTTTAAAAGATGTTTAGTGAGTGACGGTAGATTATGGTGAAAATAGTAGGTATTGCAGGCAGCCTTAGAACAGACTCTTACTCGCAGTTAGCTTTAGAAGTAGCTGCACAGAGACTTCAAGCGCTCGGCGCTGAGGTAGAAATATTAGACTTAAGACAGATGCAGTTGCCATTTTGTAATGGTGGAGACGATTATTCAGAATATCCTGATGTTGAGAAATTACAAAATGCCGTCAAAAATGCTGATGGGCTGGTTTTAGCGACACCAGAATATCACGGTAGTGTTAGCGGAGTCTTGAAGAATGCACTTGATTTAATGAGCTTTGACCAGTTGTCTGGTAAAGTAACAGGATTAATTAGCGTTTTAGGTGGACAGCCCAACAGTAACGCACTTAACGACTTACGGGTAATTATGCGTTGGGTACATGCATGGGTTATACCTGAGCAAATAGGAATTGGGCAAGTTTGGAAAGCCTTTAGCCCAGAAGGTAAACTTGTAGACGAAAAACTTTCTCAAAGATTTGACCAATTTGCTCAAAGTTTGGTTGATAATACTCGTAAACTGCGAGGAGTAAATTAGTCAGATAAGTAGCTGCATAGTGCGATTTTTAACTGTCCGAGTGCGTTAAAAATTGCACTTATTATATTAAAAAAATAATAAATGAATGTCCATTTAATTTGCAAACAGAGTTAACTGCTATTTTACTAGTTTTGAACGGTTGCATCGGCGCCTGCCAAAAAAGCTGAAACGGTTTTTACCAACTGGTGGTGGCATAGCTCATGACCATCACGGTAAAGCAATATTCGGGTTTATTGTGTTTTTGTTGTCGGAGAGCATAATCTTTTTAAGTTTCATTTTTACTTACGTTGCTTTGCGATTAACAACTAAAAATTGGCTATGAACCAAGTGGATTAAATTTAGGCGCCAATAATAAACCTATCGAATTACTAAGACACTACAGTTGGGAAGAACTACAGGCACTATCAAAACCTCAAAGCACATAATAACTAAAAAATGAATTCTAAAAGCAGTAATTGTTATTTTTTAACTCCTCGACCAGGCAATCCATCCCATCCACTATTTATATTTCTGCCAGGAATGGATGAGACGGGAAAGGAACTAATGTGTCTTCAAACAGCGGGTTTGGAAACTGTTTTTGATGTTCGTTGTTTTGTTATTCCACCCAATAATCTAACTGACTGGGACAAAATGACTTTTGAAGTGGCATCTTTAACTGAGAGAGAACTAGAAAAAGCACCAGGTTCAGATATTTACCTTTGTGGTGAATCATTTGGTTGTTGTTTAGCACTGAAAGTTTTAGAAAGACACCCCGATTATTTTACAAAGGTTATTTTAATTAATTCTGCATCTTCGTTTAATCGGGTACCTTGGCTCAAGTTCGGCTCACTTTTATTTCCTTTTACACCTACTTTTTTTATAAAATCTCATCATTTGCAGCTTTACCTTTCCTGGCTCATTTAAATAAACTTTCAAAAGCTGCTAGACAAGCATTACTAAATTCAACTCGTTCGGCACCGAAAAAAACTGCGAATCAGCGTCTATCTTTAATAAGAGAGTTTGATGTGGACGAAAAAAAACTATCTCAAATCACCCAGCCCGTGTTGCTAATTGCAAGTACTAAAGACCGACTTTTACCTTCAGTTGCAGAGGCGCAACGCTTGACATCTATTTTTACAAATTCTCATTTAATCACTTTACCTCATAGCGGTCATTCTTGTTTGGTGGAAGCTGACGTTAACCTGTACAACATTTTGATAGAGGAGAAATTTATTTAATTATGCCTGATATTGAAATTTATGACGAACGTATGCACGCGCTTGTACGTCCAGATAGCTCACTTCAGAAACTTACTAATGGCGCCGGCGGTAATTGTTGCAGTCCGTCAAGGCTTGGATATTAGTACTCGCAAATCAGCAACTATTTGCTTAATTGGCTGGACAATAGTTCAAATTTTAATTGGCTTCGTGCAGGTTTTAGAGCAGCAATTAATAAGATAGTGATAATGTCATGCAGTAACCTCCGCTTTTGTTGGATGTAGTTTTTGTTAGTATTATTTTTTAGTTAATATTTTGAGGGATATTGAGAAGAATTATTAATTAACTAAGTAGAGATTGAAGGAGTATTGTACTAAATTTGTAGTATTTGTAGTTAGTACTGTACTTAACCATGTTTAGAGTTAAAGTGTTTATATCTTGGCGCCGAAGGTTTTGGTGTTTCTGCCAAAACTGGATGCTCCCCTCTCACCTTCCATCAAAACCGAAAGCCTTTTTTCAATTCCCAATTCCCGAAATAATGCAGTCACAGAAACAGGGTCGGTAGCAGAAAGGCAAGCTCCAATTAGTAAAGCAGTTGTCAGAGAAAGTCCCGCTATTTGATTTAAACTAATCGCTACTCCAGCAATAGAAATTATTACCCCACCAATGGCATACAAACAAATTGGCAATAAATCTTGCTTTAATTCTGTCTATTTAAAGTTCCAAGCAGCTTCAAATAATAAAGGCGGCAAAATAATTAATAAAATTAAGCCGGGAGAAAGCTTCATTAATCGCACATCTACCAGTGCTAACATTAACCCAACAATAACTAGTAGCAGCGTATAGGGGATGCGACGAAACCAGCTGAATATCTGTGGTAGCGTTGCTACACTCAGAGAAACCAAAAGTACTAGAAGAAATTGCTTAAGATTGTCTTCAATCACAACTTCTCGAATTGCCGATTCAATCGCCATTTTAGAACTCCCCCGAAAGTTATAGGCTAAGTTTAATCATATTATTCTGCTTGTGGCAGATATGAGAACAAAACAGTCATAATTAACAAGTTGAGACTAAAGTCATAATGTTGGAACTGATAAATGATTGGCAGTGTTAGTGATTTCATTAAAAATTTCAACCACTCAGAGGTTGACGCAACTCAGTTAGAGCAGTTACAGACCGAATTGTTAAACGAGTCTACACTTTCACCAGCTTACCTAATTTTGACTGTTGGTTCTTGTATTATCGCAACCCTTGGCTTAATTACTAATAGTACTGCCGTTATTATTGGAGCAATGATTATTGCCCCTCTAATGCTGCCAATTAGGGGACTTGCCCTAGGCGCCCTTACAGGTAATATCATACTTTTTCGCAGAGGACTAATAGCTATTGTATTCGGAACTCTACTATCAATTGGGTTAGCTTATGCTTTAGAGCTACTAGTCGGAATTTCGATTTTTGACACTGAAGTGTTATCCCGCTCTAAACCCACCTTACTAGATTTAGGGATTGCAGTGACGGCAGGTAGCATAAGCGGTTATGCCAAGGTACAACCCAAAATTTCTGGTAGTCTGGTGGGTACTGCGATCGCCGTTGCGTTAATGCCACCTATTTGTGTTATGGGTTTGGGTTTAGCTTCTTCCAATTGGTCGCTTAGTCAGGGAGCAGCTCTACTTTACTTTACCAACTTATTAGGTATTACTCTTGCCTGTATGCTGACGTTTGTAATCATAGGTTATTCTCGCATACAGCGAGCAGGCGCCGCGCTTTTTTGGACATTATTGCTCACGGCTATTTTGCTGTTGCCTCTAAGTGTTAGCTTTGCCCAATTAGTTAAACAAACAAATATAGAAAGCAGTCTTAAAAACGCACTGCTGACTAAAACTATTACTTTTCAGCGTTTGGAATTGCTCAAAATCAACACCAACTGGTTAGCTAACCCACCAATAGTTCGGTTGATTGTGCGGACAAGAGTACCCGTGACTCCCAAACTAGTTGGCTTATTAGAAAAGTTTGTACAAGAAGAAATGGGTCAGCCTTTTACTTTGATATTTGAGGTTAGTCAAGTTGAAGAAGTAACAAGAGAAACGCCTATTTTACTTTAATTATCCTCCAAATGGTAGAAATTATAATATTAATATTTATTTACATTGATAGATGACTTAATTCCAAAAATAGAAATCTAATTAGATGTCAAAGCTAATATCGAGTCAGAAATTAAGGAGTAAGCTTTGTTAGTAGCTATTCGTAACCGCTTCAAAAACTTTAAATGACATCGATTAGACCCAATCCAGATACAAAAGCTACAAACAGAATTGCTCGACGATTCCAACCCAGACCCAACTTACATAATTTTAATCATTGGCTCTTGTGCTATTGCTAGCTTTGGTTTACTCAGTAATAGCACTGCGGTGATTATTGGAGCTATGATTGTTGCACCGTTGATGTTACCAATTCGCGGTTTGGCTTTTGGCGCCTTGTTGCTTTAGCTTATCCACCCACTGAGGTTCGGCGCCTGATCCTAAACTTTTCTGGTCGAAGTCTTGAATTTGGCAACGAGACTAAGGATTTATCATTAGTTGATGCGATTCTTGTATATAACGTTTACTTCTCATTTGAGATACATTGTAGCCTGCTAATAACCTCAGCTAAATCTAGAGTTTAGGATAGGCGATGCGTTGGTGATGAAATTGCTGCCAAACTTGAACAAAAATATGAGCAATTTGAGACATTTCTGCCCGTTTTAGCCCTGAATCAACTAACTGATTATCCTGCCAACGTGCTTTCAGGATTTTATTTACCATTGCCAGGGCTGCTTCTGGGGTTATATCTTTTTGCGAACGTAACGCTGCTTCGCACGCATCAGCCAGCATGACAATTCCCGTTTCTTTGGACTGGGGAATGGGGCCATCATAACGAAAATCTGATTCATACAAGATTTGTTGAGAATTTTGTTCTTTTTGCTGCTGTGCTTGATGGTAGAAATACGCAATCAATATGGTTCCCTGGTGTTCGGGAATAAACGCTTGAATTGCAGTAGGCAGCTTATACTGACGAGCCATTACCAACCCTTCACTCACATGTTTTTTGATAATTTCGGCACTTTTCCAGGGGTCATTAATAGCATCGTGTTTATTGGGGCTTCCGATTTGATTTTCAATAAATCCCAAAGGGTCATGCATTTTACCAATGTCATGATATAATGTCCCAGCCCGCACCAGTTCCACATTACAATGTAATGCCCGTGCCGCAGCTTCTGCCAGAGTTGCGACAAACAGTGTGTGCTGGAAAGTTCCAGGAGCCTCATGAGCTAGGCGTTTTAATAAAGGTCGGTTGGGATTAGACAATTCAGCCAGACGAATTGGTGTCACCAAATCAAATAAAGCTTCTAAGTAGGGGCTTAACCCTAGTCCTAAAATACTCCAAATCAATCCTGCCAAACTTTTGAGAACTGCTATACCCAAGACATTATACCAAAGGGGAGCGAGCGCAGTGTTTACCAACAAATAAACAACTCCCTGCGTCAACCCAATTAAGATTCCCAAGCTAGCTAATTCCTCTCGCGTTCGCAGTGCTTCTCTACCGGGGAATCGCCATTGTCCTGCCATCAATCCGCCAACAATTCCGCCAGCTGCACTAGGTATTAAATCATGCCAGCTAAGTTCCGTTCCGATTGAGAGTAATATCGCCAGTAACCCCATCACAGTACCCCCAATTGAGGCGCCGTAGAAGCTACCAACGAGCAAACCGATGGCTGCTAAACCTGTAAATGATTTGGTCAAGACTATTAGCAACGGCGCACTAAGGGTAAGGAGCAGAATCAAGATATAATCGCTACTTCGTAATTTGGACGAAAACCGTTTTTCTACCAGCCTGAAAAAAGCCACTGCCAATCCCACCATCCCACTAAAACGAATCAAATGCAGCCAATCGATGCCGCGTTGACTCAAGTTAAAGTGGTCTAATAGTACAAAATTAGCGTGAGTAATTTTGTCTTCAGCCTTAACAATAACTTCACCTTTTTGAATCGCGACTATCGTCGGTTCTACTGCTTGTGCTGCTTGTTCTGCAATTAGCTTCGTTTGCTCAATGTCTTTAATTAAATTGGGAACGATCACCTTTAATAGCAATTGCCTTGCTAAAGGTTGTGCTGTTTTAGGGACAGAAGCACTTACCTGCATCTCGATGGCATAATTCAGGTTATCCTTGGATACTTCAGGATGAATCCCCTGTGCTAATATTCGGTCTAAAGTTTGACGTACTTGGATTTGAGTTTTTTGCCAATCTGCATCAGACAGGTTCAACAAAGTTACATCGTAAAGGGTTTTTGGTTGAGCGAGCGCATTTTCCCTAAGACTACTTAGGGCAATATTATAACGCTGACGAGCTTGGATGAGCGCTTTTAATAGTTGAGAGAAAGCTTGAGAGGAGTTATACTTACGGTAAGTTCGCAGTTGCTTGACTGCTAACTGTTGGGATAAATTTAAGCCATTTAGATTTCTATTTTTCTCTAAGGTTTGCAATACTGTCTGCCATTGGGATTCTGGTGCTTGTCGCAGGTAAATTTGCGTCGCTGTGGATAATACTGTAGTCTTGGTTAAGGGAAAATTGCCCAACTTATCGCGAATTAGGGCGCCTGTTGCCAGTAATTGCTGGAGATAAGAGTGAATTTGCTGATTAATTTCTGGATCGACAACCCATACCGCCAAAGTACCACTACGCGTCTCCCTACGTCTTTCCTCTGTCGTTTTTACATCTTCAACATGAGCAGAACTAGGTGCAGTGAGCGTTTGCGGGGCGATTTTACCCACATCTAGTTTTGGTTGATTATAAAAACGGTAGCCTAATCCGCTGGAGAGAGATAGCACGACAAATACAAACATTCCAGCAGCATAAAATCGCTTTTTCAAATGCGCTCGCCTACCTTTAGGTAGAATTTGCTTGTAAGACCTACGAAATAAACTCAAACATTACCCCCAAAAACTACACTAGTAAGTGTGCTTGTAAAGTTTACCTGAGCGATATCGATATCATTGACGAGTCTATTTTACTAAAGTTTCAATCAATTTTGGTTTAACGCCGCGATACGAACGTAGGCAGTATTTTATAAAGTGTGTTTAAATTCTACCCGACTTTTCCACTATTGAGACTTAAGCTTAAAAATACATTCCGTTTTAGAAGTTCATTCTTCAGTTGAGCGGCTCAATTTTACTTTTATAGAATCAAATTTACCGGAATAATTGACTTATAACACTAAAAATGTACAAATATTTATATTTAAAATAATTCCCAAATATTTTATTATTGGAGATTTTTATATATTTTATTGAGTAAAATTTTTACCTTGAACTTACTAGCTCTTGAAATTCAAAAAGATTTTACTGGAGGAAAAATGACTTTGTACAAATTGGAAAAATATTACCCTGATTATCGTGACGAAAATTTGGCTAGTTTTGACATTAAAAATTTTCATGTTTATGCCAAGGATGAGTTAATTGGTACTGTTACCAACATATTAATTGATGGAAATAATGGTCGTTTCCGTTATTTCGTCATCGATACGGGCTTTTGGGTATTTAGTATAAAATAGGATATTTCATATTTAGCATCTGGCGCCTGCTACTAAATTTGATACTACCTTAACTTTGTACTATGTCAATTTGCATCCTCTTCATTTTATAGTTATTTCATTTTTGACTTTTAGCAAGTTTTTCGGCAGAGTTAGATAATCGTTCTAATGCTTCTGTTTGTAGCTCAACTTGCTTCGTTTGCTTTTGAAGTTCCTGCAATTGCTTCGTCTGAGAAAGCGCATCACTGGTATGAGGAATAAAGAATTCACAACCTGACAATAGGATGCAGATTGACATTGTGATAATTAAGATATAACGCATTCTATCTTTCCTCCGGAAAACTATTCTATGGTATGGAAATGCTCGCAATTGCTTAACTGAGTATTGCTAATAATTCTAAATATCAATAGTGGAAAACTCGTGGATTAATCAACTATTTTACAAGCAAAATAGATAATGTTTTTTTATTTATATCTTCCGGTACAAAACTTATTATCTTCGGATAGATGCAGCATGACTATATGAACTATAAAAAATTACAGCAGATTGTATTTTTATACGGTACTGTAGAAACCAGGTTAATACGCCTTCTACAAGAGCGGATTATTACAAATTATTTAGATTTTTATATTAATAAAACGTAATTCAATCAAACTTTTTTTGTAAAAATTTACTCAATATAATTGTTAGTAAAAAGTACTAACTTTAATATTAATATAGATAAACAATTTAACCCAAACCCAAAGCTTTATGAAGTATTTTCAAAACGTAAAATCCAGAAATTACTGTTATCAATAATGAATGATAGTACGTTTAATGTTTTTAAAATTGGAACTAGCAAAAAGCTTGTAATTATTATCAATATCAAAGTCATCAGAATAATGTTTAATGAACTTTGTACAATAGCTTATTGCACTGTTTATACTATCTTTTGATAGACCATTTACTGCTGCTTGGCAATTTCTTCTACCTAAAGGACGAAGCTTGATACCACTATTTACAGATAATCTAGAAAAAAACCTGGCAAAAAATATTAGGGATAATAAGGATGCAACTAAAAAATATTTGGGTCATATTCAAAAAGACTGTCACTGCGTGGCAAGAACACAAAGCATCTGTATGGGCAGCAGGTATAGCTTTTTATACAATTTTTTCTTTAGCTCCATTATTAATTATTGCAATCACAATTGCTGGCGCAGTTTTTGGTCAAGAAGTTGCCGAAAACGAACTTGTAGGACAAATTCAAGGTCTTATTGGCAAAGAAGGAGCAGAAGCAATTCAAGCAATAATTAAAAATGCTCAACAACCAGGTTCGCGTGGAACTATTGCCACGATATTTGGAATTGTGACGCTGTTATTTGGAGCTTCGGGTATTTTTGGACAACTCCAAGAAGCATTAAATACAGTATGGAATGTTAAACCTAAACCAGGTTTAAATATTAAGTATTTTTTACAAAATCGGTTGCTATCATTTGCAATGGTATTAGTCATAAGTTTTTTGCTTCTAGTTTCTTTAATTATTAGTGCTGTCCTTGCTGGAATTGCTAACTTTTTTGGTCATTTATTTCCGGGATGGATTATGATTTTACAAAGTTTAAATTTTATTATTTCTTTTAGCACAACTACGTTTCTTTTTGCTCTTATTTACAAAATATTACCCGATATCAAAATTGCTTGGAGCAATGTTTGGATAGGAGCAATTTTTGCTGCTATCCTATTTACAATCGGTAAATTGTTAATCGGTTTATATTTAGGTAATAGCGGTATTAGTTCTAGCTACGGTGCCGCAAGTTCTTTTGTTATCGTACTAATTTGGGTCTTTTTTTCAGCCCAAGTTTTACTATTTGGCGCTGAGTTCACCCAAGTTTACGCGAAACAAAAGGGAAATATTGCTATCTGAGGTAACAGACAACCAAGCAATTATGATTTCTGACATTTTCCCCACAGAATACTTTGGCGCCGATACTGCAGAAACTCAACCAGGAGATACTACCTTTATCTTTTGTACCTTGAATTAAATTGCTCGCTTGGGGTGACGTTAACTAATAACTGACTTGGAGAGTTGTTATTTACGCCAAGGATTGCTGCACTCTACGGCTATAGTCTTTTATGGGCGTTACTTGCGGCTGTTATCCTTAAATGGTTTATTAATGGTGAAGTGGGTCGCTTTTCTGTTTGTACTGGCGCCACCATCTTACAAGGTTTCAAGCAACTTCCTGTCCCTTAAATAGTTAAAAAATTTACTTACCTCATCGGGTCTTGTTTTCAGATTTGTATTTTGCTTATCAATTTATTTGATATATCTCCCATTGTTCATGATTTGCTTCTCGTTTCTAGAGTACTAGATTTTAGTTGATATATTTTATCATTTATTTTTTAAAAGTAAATCTAAAAATATTATTTAAAATTAGACTACAATTTTTAACTAGTATTATTTATAACAATTTTAAAAGAAAAGATTACGGTAATCACTGGACAATAAGAGTTTATTTGTAAAAAATAAAACAAATAATACCATCTTAAATAAGTATCATATAATCCTACCCACTTAATTAGTAGATATTAATTGTTAAGAGGGGTTAAAATCAATTGACAAAATTTCTAATTGTTTTTATTCTGTTCAGAGGGATAAATAAGAGCAATACTCAAGGCAAGACTTAAAATCGTAAATTTTATAATGCCTAAGATGTCTGCTCTCATTTAATACATAAGTATTGTTTTAGCTTTGTAATCTATTCCATTCTTTACCATAATGTAATGTTTATAAGTAGGGTGTATTTAATTCCTCCAAGAGTAATTTTGTTCTGTTTGAACAAACGTTATATAATTAGAGTATGCAGACGAAAATCATTTAAGATTTTACCTTTTATTGTTGTTGTCATTTTTGCTTTGGTAATGGGATGCCAAAGCATAGGCGCCCCTCCAAGAAGTACTGAAATACTTTGGGATACTTACGGAGTACCCCATATTTACGGTAAAGATGTCCGAAATGCATTCTATGCTTTTGGATGGTCACAGATGCAGAGTCACGGGAACTTGCTTTTACGTCTTTATGGTCAAGCAAGAGGACGTGGCGCCGAATATTGGGGAGAAGAATACTTAGAATCTGACAAATGGACTCTAACTATGGGAGTACCAAGTCGTGCGCGGTCTTGGTATGAAGCACAAAATCCGAGTTTCCGCAGCTATCTAGACGGTTTTGCAGAAGGCATAAATGCTTATGTAAAAGAAAATCCAAATTTGATTGATGATTCTGTTGAAGTTGTATTGCCAGTAAAAGGAGAAGACATACTCGCTCACCTTCAACGAGTGTTACATTTTACGTTCATGGTTAACCCAGAACAAGTTTTAGGTATAAGTAAACAAAAATCAAAAGCTGGGTCTAACGGTTGGTCAATTGCACCAAAACGTACCGCAAGTGGTAATGCAATGCTTCTAGCTAACCCACACCTACCTTGGTCAGATTTATTTCTGTGGTATGAAGCACAGATAACGGCGCCGGGTATTAATACTTACGGAGCAAGTTTGGTAGGAATTCCTGTTTTAAATATTGCCTTCAATGATAATTTGGGCTGGACTCATACGGTAAATACTCACGATGGGTGGGATGCATATGAACTCAAGCTAAGTGGTGATGGTTATATTTTTGACGGTAAAGTTCGTCCTTTTGAAACAAAAACTACCCAACTGAAGGTAAAGCAGAAGAATGGGACGTTGCGTTCTGAACCATTAGAAATCAAAAGTTCCGTTCACGGCCCTATTGTTACTCAAAAAGATGGTAAACCTATAGCGCTGCGGGTTGTTGGTCTTAACCGTCCTGGAACATTAGAACAATGGTGGGATATGGGACGCGCGCGGAATTTCTCACAGTTTCAAGAAGTACTTAGGCGCCTGCAATTGCCAATGTTTACGGTGATGTATGCAGACCGAGAGGGTCACATCATGCATTTATTTAACGGACAAGTTCCAGTACATTCGCAAGGTGATTTTAAATACTGGCAAGGTATTATACCTGGTGATACATCGAAAACTTTATGGACAAAAATTCATCCTTACCAAGATTTACCGCGCGTCATTGACCCCCCAAGTGGTTGGTTACAGAATGCCAATGACCCACCTTGGACTACTACCTTTCCGCTAGCTATTAAAGCAGATGATTATCCACTTTATATGGCGCCGCGTTCTATGGATTTCCGCGCGCAGCGTTCTGCAAGAATGTTAGACGAAGATAAAAAAATCTCGTTTGATGAAATGATTTCGTATAAACATTCGACGCGCATGGAATTAGCTGACCGAATTTTAGATGACTTAATTCCAGCAGCGCGGAAATATGGCAATGAAGTGGCAAAGCGCGCGGCTACTGTTTTAGAGACATGGGATAGACAAGCAAATGTAGATAGCAAAGGAGCGGTTCTTTTTGCAAACTGGGCTGTTGAGCTAGATTTTGATAAAGCTTTTAGTAAACCTTGGATTGAACGCTTACCACGTATTACACCTGATGGTTTAGCAAATTCAAAGGGCGCCGTTGCATTACTGGAAACAGCAGCAGCAAAAGTAGAAAAAACTTATGGAAAGCTAGATGTTGCTTGGGGAGACGTTTTCCGTTTAAAACATGGCAATGTAGATTTACCTGGCAATGGTGGTGATGGAGACCTTGGTATTTTCCGTGTAATTGATTTCGCTCCCGACTCTGAAGGTAAGTTTAAACCAGTTGCAGGTGATTCTTATGTTGCTGCAATTGAGTTTTCTAAACCTGTAAAAGCAATGGCACTGACTGGCTACGGTAATGCAACTCAACCAGGTTCACCACATGCTACACAGCAATTGCCAATGATGCAAGAGAAAAAG
Source organism: Dulcicalothrix desertica PCC 7102 (assembly GCF_003991905.1). Lineage (GTDB taxonomy): Bacteria > Cyanobacteriota > Cyanobacteriia > Cyanobacteriales > Nostocaceae > Dulcicalothrix > Dulcicalothrix desertica. Next base: position 155,319 of record NZ_RSCL01000011.1, read on the forward strand.
TTACGCCCAGTTTGGCGAACACGAAAAGAAATTACAGCCAATTTAGAGGAGCGCAAAATATTCAAGTAGGATCATAATCTGGCAGAGTATATTCGATATTTTGCAGGGAACGGGAGCGGTATCCACAAACTCCAACCATTAGCATACATACCGCACATAAAGTAAATATAAGTGCCATACCTGCACCTTTTCCAGTACCGAATACTTTACCAAAAACTCCTGCTAGACTGCCTCCTGGCATCATTGCTGGCTCAAATACATTATCAGCTAGTGGTCCTGCTATTAAGGAAGCTACAGCCGAAACCAATTGCAAAAGTAGCGAACGGGCAGCGAAAACACGACCTTGTACATTCGGTGCAACCTTTGCTAACCATATAGCTGTTTCAGAACTACCATTTAAAGGGAAATTTAAAGAGGAGCAAAATTGAGCGGGAATCCAAATTAAACCACTATTACCCAGACCAAAGACGATTTTACTCAAACCTGCACCAACCATACCAACTAAAACTCCTTTGATACGGCGCCTAAAACCACCCCAAGTGCTAAAGATCAATGCTCCTATTACACCACCTAGACCAGCGGCTGAGGCTAAACTACCTAGAACCAAAGTATTATTTTTAGTGCGTGCTAAAATCATTGGCGTGTAAAGTGCATTACCAATATCATGAGGCAACCAGAACAATAACGTTGTAATTAGTAGAACTAGTAAATTATTATCTGCTTGAATGTAGCGCCAACCAAAGCTAAGTTCTTGGTAGATATTTGCACGACTTTCGGGTTCTTTTGGCGTAAATATAGGGTTGGGAATGCGAACCAGCAATACGCTACTAATAGCAATGACAAACGTAAAGATATCAATAAGCGAAATTCCTACTAAGCCAATTATATAGTACAAATATCCAGCTAAAGCAGGCGCCATAATACTACCACCATAATTTGATAAAAATTCCATACTTGTGGCGCGTGCATAATGTTGCTTAGGTACCATTAACCCAACTGAAGCAGAGTAGGCAAGTCCCTGAAGTTGATTAAAAGTTCCACTAACTGCACCCGTCACATAAAGATGCCAAACTTGCAAATTATTGGTTAAATATAGTAAAAGGATAATAGCTGTCAATGCCACAGCTACTGTATCACCTACTATCATCAACAATTTACGATTCCATCTATCTACAATTACACCACTGATGGGAGTGATAAAAATGCTCGGTAACAAACTAAAGAAACCCACCAGTGTGAGTGTAGTTGCTTGACCCGTAAATTCCCATGCCCAAATCTCAATCGCAAAGGTAGTCATATTACTACCAATATTTGAAACTAATTGACCTATCCAGACAATGATAAAGTTACGTAGGCTTTGGGAACCAATATCTTGTGTCATTAATATACTTATTTCACCTCCAATAAATATTTAGCCAGGTCATCTAATATTGTCCTAGCTGATAAAAGGTTGCCAAATATCCAGTAACTAGAATCAACTGTATAAACTTGTTTATTCTTAACCACGTTTAGTTGGCGCCAAACTTGACTATTCTGATATTTTTTAAAGGTTTTTTCAGAACCTGGGTCTAGCGCTACAAACATAGCATCTGCATCTAGTAGGTCGAGACGCTCTAAGCTAACTTGTACAAAAGTCTGGTCAGGGCTAGTGGTAAGCTGACGCTGCATTAAGGGTATTGAAAGTCCTACCTCTTCTATAACACTTACAGGAAATGAAAAAGATGTGCGAAACTCAGTAGTCTTTAATCCTGCATAAAATCTACTTACAGAAACTTTCGTTTTCGCTTTCAGAGTGCTAAAAGCTGCCCGCAATTTTTCTACCCGATGTTGATATTGAGCCAATGCTTGTCCAGCTTGTTCGCTTTTACCAAGTATTTCACCCAGACGTTGAAAAGTATCTTTCCAAGCAGTTTGAACATATTCAAGCGAAACTGTAGGTGCTATCTGAGAAAACAAATTATAATTATCTGTGGCAATTTCTAGCCCTAAAATAATATCAGGATGCAGTTGCAGCATCTTTTCTATATTTAATTGGCTTTCTTTACCAATAGAAATTGTATCCTTGTTCTTGTCTAATAAATGTCTTCCTGTGCTACTGATGCGCTCTGGTTCTGCTGCTCCTATTGGTTTAATACCAAGTGCTAGTACTCCTTCTAAAATCATTTGATCCACAACAATAATACGTTGGGGATCAATGGGAATACAAGCTTCACCTAGTTGGTGCTTAATTGTTCTGCATTCAGGTGCTGCTGATTGTATTTTATGAGAGTACGAGTTTTGAGTAACTTTACTATAGCAGCCAGTAAATAGAAGTAAAGGAAGAAAAATTAAGATAAATAGTTTAATATAACGATACCTATGATTAATCATTAGTATTATCTCAATTATGTTTAAACATAAATAATATTTTTGACAGTAAATTGAGGAGTTTTTTCTAATTCTGTACCATTGCATTCTCCAATTAAATAAATAACTTTACTCTCATCTTCAACTACATCTGCTTGAACACGAATTAGATAATTATTAGGTTTTACAAAGCTGATTTCAATACGATGGTAATTACCAGTTTCATTTTGTGCAAGCAGATGATAATTAATGAGTTTATAATTAAACCAATCCCAACCATACAATAAAATCAATTCTCGTTCCAGAACTTGTGCTGGTTCTGGTAATATTCCCCAACCTCGATAATTATTTTTGAAACATTGATTTAAATATTCAGTATTACCTGTTTGTGTTAAAATAGAGAAAAATGAATTTTGGTCGAGTCTAGCGTAGTATCTGGCTTCTGGAAAATCAATAACAGTGGGTGCAAAGCGATGACCACCAAAGTGACTTACTTGCCAGATGCGAACATGAGTTAGAGATAAATCAGCGACAGTAGCTAACGCTTGACGGTAAAAGGGATTACCGTATTTAGCACAGCATTTATCGTTACTGCCATGAGTACAAACTAAAATATCTCTAGTTTGAGTATTAATGATTTTACTGTGAATATTTCCATCAATAAAATATTGTTTTAAAACGGGAGCTACATCTTGAATATGTGAAACTTCAAACTCATGTTTTATATAATTTGCTGATACTTCTTGACTTTTATTGTAAATTATGCATTTTGTAGAACCCTTTTGATAAAGACGTTCGTTGTAAATTAATAATAGTCTTACAGATAATTCTGTTTGAGCAATTTCTTTATACAAAATTCTCAAATTATCTGGTATAAATTTAGAATTAATAGCAGTTTCTGTCCAGGGAGTAGGACATTCTAATAGCACGTACATTTTATAAGTATCTGCTGTTCCAATTGGGTCTTCTCCTGCTTGGCGTGATTCTTCTGCACAAAAAAAAGTATCCATAAATCTTGTTTTGAGAGTTGGTAATTTAAGAATTGTAAATTCAAAATTAGGAATGGGGAAGAGTTAATTCTCATCCCCTTGTTGTCGGCGCCTCCCTTATTAAAACTGCCAACCGAGCGTAAATTTCACAGTTGTTGGTGAACCAGGAAATACTCGCAGGTCATTTTCAGCGGACTCAAAATAATCGGTGTTAAATAAATTTTGAATATTGAGAGCGGCTCGAAAGTTATCCCGACGGTAAAACAGAGCAGCATCGGTACGTACATAACTCGGCAATTTGAAGGAATTTTCAAGGTCGCCCTCTCGTTCTCCTACATAGAAAAATCCTAACCCAAATCCTAAACCTTGTAGAGAACCTTGTGGAATTTCATAGGTAGTCCATAAGCTAAAGGCATTTTCTGGGACATTATTAATACGGTTTCCTTCTTCTATATCATTGTCTTCAGTAACTCGCGCGTCTGTATAAGCATAGCCACCAATAACTTTCAATCCTGGTAAAATTTCACCTGCTACATCTAACTCGATGCCTCGACTTCTCTGCTCCCCTGTTTGGATAGAAAAGTTACCACTAACGTCTCTTGGGTCAGTTGTAAGAACATTAGACCTATTGATTTGATAAAAAGCTAAAGTTGCAGATAGCGTATCAGTTAAATCCGTTTTAACACCGACTTCATACTGTGTTGCACGTTCTGGCTCGAATAGCCTTCTGTCAAAGGTTGTCCCCGTTACCTGTTGAAATGAACTGCTGTAGCTAGCGTAAAGTGAAACAAACTTGCTTGGTTGATACACAATACCTAAACGAGGACTAAATGCTTCGTCCTGTTGAAAATCTTGGGTTCCATCGCTGAAGTTTAATGTTTGACTTACAATATCAAGGCGTCCACCTAAAAGAATCTTTAGGTTTTCAGTAAGGGCTATTTGATTTTGAAGATAAATACCTAAAATATCAGCTGTCACTGGTTCGCTAGGAATTTCTTCAACTATCGGGCCAATATTGTCACGACCGTATTGAGGATTGAACAAATCCAAAGGGCGAATTTCTCGGAAAAAGTTATCTTTAGTTGCTTGAGAATAATCTCTAGATAAATCAACCCCAACCAACAGTTGATGCTCAATACTCCCTGTTCTAAATTTACCTACAACATTTGTTTCTAAAATATAAGTTTCTTGAATTCGCTCACCCGTAGTTACTAAACCTCGTTCTAGAGTGCGATTGTCTTCTAATAGTCCTGTTGGGAAAACTGAGTTTTGTTCAACTTTTAACAATGCGGCTCGGAATGAATTTCGTAATTTCCAATCTTCACTGAAATTATGCTCTAAATTATGACCAAATCTCCACACCCGGCGATCATTTCTATCTATCGATGGCTCATTCACAAAACGGCTAATGGGAATATTGCCGTTGGGATTTGGTAGGACTGAACCAATAGCAGGCAAACCTCGGTCATTGCGTTGTTTAGTGTCTAAATACTCTGCCTCTAAACTTAACTGAGTGTTATTCCCTAGCTTAAAAGTTAAAGTCGGAGCAACCAAGTAACGCTCAATGTCAAAAAAATCAACGAATGTTCCTGTACTTAAAGCAGACGCATTCAAGCGGTACAGTACAGTTTTACTGTCATTAAGAGGCCCTGTTAAATCAATAGAACCGTCATAGTAATCATAATTACCTATGCTTCCTTGTATTGAGTAGAAAGGGTTACTCAAAGGCTTTTTAGTAACAATGTTGATAGTGCCACCTGCTCCACCTTGACCAAATAAAGCACCTGCTGGCCCTTTTAGAACTTCTATTTGCTCGATGTTGGCAATTCCCGAACCACCCGTAAGATTAGTATCATCTCTCAAACCATTACGTATAATGTTGCGATTAGTGAAGCCACGAATTGTAAAGCCTTCAAAAGCAGAGCGTGGTGAATTATCGCTTGTGACACCAGCTGTGTTACGCAATGCATCACTCAAGCGATCTACTTGCTGATCTTCTATAACTTGTCTGGGAATAACTTGAATTGCTTGCGGAATGTCACGCAATGGAGTATCTGTTCTAGTTCCTGCCGTCGCCTCTGGAACTCGATAGCTGTCTTGTTCACCCGTTACTACCAGTTCAATTGGCTGCTCCGCTTCAGCTGATGGTTGTTTTTCTGGAGTCTCAGTTTCGGCTGCTGGTTCTGGCTTTACTTCTGTCGTTGGCTTTTGTTGTTCTGGTTTGGGTGGCACCTCTGGTTGCTCTTGTGTCGGCGTCGTTCCGGTTACTGCTACTCCAAAAATCAGACTTTCATTGCTATCGAACAACTCAGCTTTTGGCTGACTTGCCTCACCCGTTACAATTACCCGCACAGTATTTGCATCTACATTAGTTACAGTTATTACCCTTATTCCACCAGCCGGGTTTTCTTGACGGAATTCGTTACCAGATGACAAACGTAACTGAGCATTGGGAATATCAGCAATAAAATTATTTCCTTCGCTACGATTTACAGGTTGTAACTTGTCGGCGCCCGCAGTTTGTAAAATTATCTCTAGTTCCTGACCAGTGAAATTCAGCTTGACTCCTGTAATCGCTATTGCCGATGTTGGCGCCTGTACTAGTTTTGGGACACTTCTAATCGGCTCGAATTCGCGTTTATGCTTTTCGGACGCAGCTATAATCTCCTCGCTTAACGCAGGAGTACCTAAAAATAAGACAATCGAGCCTGTGAACAACAGGCTTTGAACCAACAACTGTAGTTTCATTTATTTTGCTCACACCTAAATAAAAACACTATAGATACTCAAGACTTAGCTGATAGCTCAGTAACTTATTAGTATTGATTGGTATTAATATTGCTCAGGATAAACTATATTATTACCATAATATAGTCACCTAGTATACAAACTTGTTGACTATATTTATTAACTAACTTAAATCCCTCGTATCTATCAGAATACCTTATAAATACCACTATTGACTGGCATAATATTAAATCAATTGCTGGCATTGTGCTGCAAGCCTTGAATTGTAATCATCTCAATGTTTTGTAGTGTTTACGTACTAAATAAATTCTGTAATTAATTTCGATAAATTTTATTTTTATTTCATATGCATCTATCTAAAGATGTATTTATTTACAAGAAAATAACTTATGACTATACCAAATTTATATTAAGATTCTTTAAGGATAAATATTTGAAGACATAAAATTGCAATAAGGTGGTAGAAGTATTATTGAGGATAAATTCTAATAAGACTTTATAAGACTTTGAATTTTTGCTCATGGCTTCTAATAAACGCTGATTTAAACAAAAATCAGTGTTCGTTGTAAGCCTGGTGTAGTGAATAAATGTATAAAACGCTGGTACAGCTCTCAAGGCGTAATGTACTAGGGTCGTATCCAGATTAGGTGTGCATGAAAATGCGTGAAATTAAAATTACTCAGAGTACCAGTGCCCTTCAAGGCATTCATGATTTTTCTACTGTTATTGAACTTTTGCGCTACAGAGGTTCTACTCAAGCACAAGAAGTAGCCTATACTTTTCTGGCAGATGGCGAAACAGAAGCAGAATGCCTGACTTATAAAGAAATGGACAGGCGTTGTCGCGCGCTCGCAGCAAAATTGCAAGCAATGGGCATGGCAGGAGAACGAGCTTTACTGCTGTATCCGCCTGGGTTAGATTATCTTACAGCTTTTTTTGGTTGTTTATATGCAGGAGTGGTAGCAGTTCCAGCTTATCCGCCACGGAACCAACGTAACACCAAAAGAATTTTGTCGGTGCTGAAAGATGCACAAGCGGCTATTGTTTTAACTACAACAAAGGTTTTCTCCCAAATTCAGTCTTTACTAGCTGAAAATATTGATATTAATAAAAATATTGATATTAATATAGGACATTGGTTAACAACTGATAACCTTGCACCAGGTCTTGAGAGTTCTTGGCAGGCGCCTTTAATACACCAAGATACGCTGGCATTTCTGCAATACACCTCGGGTTCCACAGGTACGCCAAAAGGCGTAATGCTCAGTCATGGCAACTTGTTACACAATGCTGCCGCAACTTACCTTTGTATGGAACATTGTAAGAGTAGTAAGTTTGTTACTTGGCTACCTATTTACCATGACATGGGACTTATTGGTGGTGTACTCCAACCTTTGTACGGTGGTTTCCCTTGTATCATGATGCCACCAACTGCTTTTCTCCAACGTCCATATCGTTGGTTACAGGCTATTTCTCATTATCGCGGAACTACTAGCGGCGCTCCCAACTTTGCTTATCAACTTTGTATTGATAAAATCACTCATGAACAACGCTCAACTCTTGACTTGAGTAGTTGGAGTGTTGCTTTCAACGGTGCAGAGCCAATTCGCGCGCAAACCTTAGAGCATTTTGCTGCCACCTTTGCCGAATGTGGGTTTCGCCCAGAAGCTTTCTACCCGTGCTACGGTATGGCGGAAGCAACTTTGATGGTTTCTGGTAGTGTGAAAGCAGCTTTACCCACTGCGAAAACCCTGGACAAAGCTGCATTAGAAGCGCATCAAGTTGTGGAGATGCCTGTTAATGAGAATGACTCTCAAAATTCCTTAAGTCGCTTACTAAGTTGCGGTCGCACCCTATCACAACAACACATAGTAATTGTCAATCCAGAATCTCTTACTCATTGTTCCCCTGATGAAGTGGGAGAGGTTTGGGTATCTGGCGCCAGTATTGGACGAGGTTATTGGAACCGTTTAGAGGAAACAGAGCAAACATTTCATGCTTACCTCAAAGACACAGGTGAGGGACCATTTTTACGAACGGGAGATTTAGGATTTTTACACAATGGTGAGCTGTTCATTACTGGTCGAGCCAAAGATTTAATTATTATTAGAGGACGTAATCTCTATCCTCAAGATATTGAGTTAACTGCCGAGCGCAGCCACCCGATATTACGTCAAGGAAGTGGTGCGGCTTTTGCAATCGAAGAAGGTGGTGAAGAACGCTTAGTAGTAATACAAGAGGTAGAATTTCGCGCCAAACCCAATGTCGAAGAAGTTACTGCTGCTATCAGACAAGCTGTGGCAGAAGAACATGAGGTGCAAGCGTATGCCGTGGTTTTAATTAAAGCTGGCGCTATACCCAAGACGAGCAGTGGTAAAATTCAACGTCGTGCAACAAAGGCACAATTTTTGGCAGGTACTCTGGAAGTGATTGGTAGTAGTGTTTTAGATAACACTGATATGGTCGGAGAGGAACAGCAGTTAACGAGGGAAGAGATACTTGCAGTAGAGCCAGAACAAAGGCAGCAGCGAATAGAGTCGTACCTAGAATTTCTAGTAGTAAGAGTACTGCAAGTTACACATCTTAGAATAAATCGTGAGCAGTCTTTAAGTAGTTTTGGTATAGATTCCTTAAAGGTTTTTGAGTTAAAAAACCGAGTTGAGGAGGACTTGAGAGTAAATGTATCTGTTGCTGATTTGTTTGACGGTGTGACTATTACTCAATTAGCAAGGCAGATTCTTGACCAAGTTATTAATACACTTCCTAGTACATCTATCACAATTTCAAGAGTTGAAAGAAATACTGGACAGTATTCACTTTCCTTTGCTCAACAGCGACTGTGGTTTATTAATCAATTGCAACCAGAAACTGGTGCATATAACATTCCTGTAGCTGTGAAGATGAAGGGATATCTGGATACCTCTTTGTTAGTTCGCTCTATTAATGAAGTGATTCGGCGCCACGAAATCTTGCGGACGAGTTTTGTGGTGGAGGAGGGAAATCCTGTTCAGAAGATTACTCCTTTTGTAAGTATTACGTTACCGGAAATAGATTTACATCACATACCTGATGCACAGCGGCAGGCTGAGGTGGAAAAGTTGTCGTTGCAGGAAGCGCAGTTAGCTTTTGATTTAGGACAAGTTCCTTTATTGCGCGCAAAAATCCTACGTTTGTCCTTACAGGAATCAATACTGTTACTAACGCTGCACCATATCATTGCCGATGGTTGGTCGATCAAAGTTTTAATTCAAGAACTGTCAGTGCTTTATCAAGCTTTAGAAAGCGGAAAGTCACCCCAGCTTGCAGAATTACCCATACAATATCTAGATTTTGCCTATTGGCAGCGAAACTGGTTGCAAGGCGAGGTGTTAGAAAGTCTTCAAGCTTATTGGAGGCAACAGTTAGGGGGGGAACTTCCAGTACTGAAACTACCAACAGACCGTGCCCGTCCAAGAGTCCAAAGTTATCGGGGAGCGCAACACCAATTTATATTACCCAAAGCTTTAACTGATGCTCTCAAACAGTTGAGTCAGCAAGAAGGGGCCACTTTATTTATGACCTTGTTAGCGGCATTTAATACCTTGCTTTACCGCTATACAGGTCAGGAGGATATCCTCGTAGGTTCACCCATTGCTAACCGCAATCGCACGGAATTTGAAGGTTTAATCGGTTGCTTTATTAATACTTTAGTGCTGCGTACCCATCTAAATGGTAATCCCAGTTTTAAAGAGTTGCTGTCGCGGGTGCGTTTATGTGCAATTAATGCTTATGTTCATCAAGATTTACCCTTCGAGAAACTAGTCGAATTACAACCAAACCGGGACTTGAGTTATCACTCTTTGTTTCAGGTGATGTTTGTACTGCAAAATTCCGCATTCTCGAATGTGACGCTACGAACTTTAACTTGGGAAACAAGAGAGTTCAACAGTGAAACCGCGAAGTTCGATATTTTACTATCCATGATAGATAGCGAAGTAGGTTTGATGGGAACGTTGGAGTACAACAGCGATTTATTCAACCCAAATACTATCATGCAGATGGTAGAACATTTCCAGACTTTACTTCAAGGTATTGTTGTTAATTCTGACGAACACATCTCACACTTACCACTCTTGAGTGATGTAGAACGTCAAAAATTGCTAGTCGAGTGGAATAATACTCAAGTAGATTACCCAAGAAATCTATGTCTCCATGAATTATTTGAGAAACAAGTAGAACGGACACCTCTAGCGAGCGCACTTTATTTTGAAAATCAACAATTCACCTATCAAGAGTTAAACCAGCGCGCAAATCAAATTGCCCATCATCTGCAACAGCTAGGTGTAATACCAGATACGTTAGTTGGTATCTACATGGAGCGTTCTATTGAAATGGTAGTAGGAATACTAGCCGTTATGAAAGCAGGTGGCGCCTATGTACCCATAGACCCAACTTATCCACAAGAACGCTTAGACTTTATGTTGGCAGATTCTCAAGTGTCGGTGCTGTTGGTGAAAAACTCACAGGATAATTCTTGTGGAGTGGACATTAAAGTATCTATAGATACTGAATCTCTAGCCTTTACAGATTACAGCTTAGACAACCCTGTCAGCGACGTTAAACCGGAAAACCTAGCTTATGTAATTTACACCTCTGGTTCTACAGGAACACCCAAGGGCGTAATGAACACGCACCAAGGTATATGTAACCGCTTGTTATGGATGCATGATACATACCAATTAACAGCATCTGACCGGGTGTTACAGAAAACACCTTTTAGCTTTGATGTTTCAGTTTGGGAATTTTTCTTACCATTGTTAATAGGCGCCAGTTTAGTTGTAGCTAAACCAGGGGGACATCAAGATGCGAGCTATCTTGTCGAGGTGATTACAAAACAACAAATAACTACACTTCACTTCGTCCCTTCGATGTTGCAAGTGTTTTTAGAGGAACCGAGATTAGATAAATGTAAAAGTCTCAAACGTGTGATTTGCAGTGGTGAAGCATTACCTTTTGACTTGCAAGAACGCTTCTTTGAACGTTTAGACGCAGAATTACATAATCTTTATGGACCAACGGAAGCTGCTATTGATGTGACTGCGTGGCACTGTCAACCAGGTAGTAGTGATAAAATTGTTCCTATTGGGCGCCCAATAGCCAATATACAACTATATATTTTAGACAAATATCTACAACCTGTTCCTACTGGAGTCGCTGGGGAATTATATATTGGTGGTGTGGGACTAGCGCGTGGTTATTGGAATAGACTAGAATTAACTTTTGAAAAGTTTATTCCTAATCCTTTTGGAACAGAAAGGCTTTATAAAACAGGAGATTTAGCACGTTATCGAAGCAACAGCAGCATTGAATTTTTAGGAAGAATTGACGACCAAGTAAAAATTCGAGGTTTCCGTATTGAATTAGGAGAAATAGAAGCGGTATTAGGGCAACATCCACAAGTACGAGAAGCCGTAGTTGTTGCTAAAAAGAATATTATAAATGAGCTTTGTTTAGTCGCTTATTTAGTTCCTCATCCAGAAACGGAAATTTTTATTGATGAATTGCGACAGTTTCTCAGTAAAAAACTACCCGAATATATGCTACCATTAATCTTTGTGGTGTTAAAAGCACTACCACTTACACCCAATGGTAAAGTAGACCGAGGCGCCTTACCTACACCAGAAAAAGAGCGTCCAGATTTGACGGCAGCTTATCAGGCACCTGAATCTGAAATTGAAAAAACTATTGCCCAAGTTTGGCAAGAAGTCTTACACTTAGATAAAGTAGGAATCGATGATAATTTCTTTGATTTAGGTGGGCATTCATTGCTGATAGTTCAGGTTAATCACAAACTACGAGAAATTTTAAATCGAGAATTATCTGTAATTGAAATGTTTCAAAATCCCACTATCAAATCCTTAACGCAGCATTTAAACGACAAATCAGGTGAGCAATTAGATTTTGAACCGACGCGCGCGCGGATACAAAAGCAATTAGAAGCGAGAAATAGGCAAAAAATAAACCGCGAAGGCGCAAAGAGCGCTAATAAATAACAAAAACAAGGAAGTATGGCAAAATGAATGGTACACAAGATGATGAATTAATAGAAGGAATCGCTATCATTGGCATGGCAGGACGTTTTCCAGGCGCCAAAAATGTTGAAGAATTTTGGCAAAATTTACGAGATGGGGTTGAATCAATTTCCACTTTAACAGATGAGGAATTAATATTCGCAGGAATCAAGCCAGATGTACTAAATGATAGTAATTATGTTAAAGCTACTGCTACATTAGAAAATATCGATTTATTTGATGCTTTATTCTTTGATATCAACCCAAAAGAAGCGGAAGTCACAGACCCACAACATCGTTTATTTTTAGAATGTGCTTGGGAAGCTTTAGAGAGTGCTGGTTATGATTCTCAAAGGTGTGAAATTCGGATTGGAGTTTATGGTGGTGCTAGTTTAAATCATTATTTGGATTTTGATTTAAATAAAGACCAATTGGGGTCAGCAAAATCTTACCAAAAGCTAATTGGAAATAGTCATGACTTTTTAACAACTCGTGTTTCTTATAAGTTAAATCTTACTGGACCTAGTATTACAGTTCAAACGGCTTGTTCTACTTCATTAGTTGCAACAACTCTTGCCTACCAAAGTTTGCTAAATTACCAATGTGATATAGCGTTGGTGGGAGGGGTTTCAATACGAGTTCCACACAAAACGGGCTATTTGTATCAGCAAGGAGGAACTTTATCTCCTGATGGTCATTGTCGGGCTTTTGATGCTCAAGCGCAGGGGACAACTATTGGAAATGGTGTGGGAGTTGTTGTGCTAAAGCGACTTAAGGATGCTATTGCTGACGGTGACTGCATTCACGCTGTGATCAAAGGCGCCGCAATAAACAACGATGGTTCTCTTAAAGTTGGGTATACGGCGCCTAGCGTTGATGGTCAAGCTCTTGCGATTGCAGAAGCAATAATGTTAGCTTCAGTAGAGCCTGAGACAATTAGTTATATAGAAGCCCACGGTACAGGAACCGCTTTAGGCGATCCAATTGAAATAGCTGCACTTTCCCAAGTTTTTCGTGCCAGTACCAATAAAAAAGGTTTTTGTGCTATTGGTTCCGTAAAAACCAATATCGGTCATCTCGATGCTGCCGCTGGAGTTGCAGGATTGATTAAAACCGTCCTTGCTCTTAAGCACAAATTAATACCACCAAGTCTTAATTTTGAGCAACCCAATTCGGAAATTGACTTTGCCAATAGTCCTTTTTTCGTTAATACAAAATTAACACAATGGAAATGTAAAGAACGCCGTGCTGGTGTTAGTTCTTTAGGTATGGGGGGAACTAATGCTCATGTAGTTTTAGAAGAAGCTCCCAATGTCGAACCTTCTAGTCCTTCTCGCCCCTGGCAATTGTTAGTAATCTCCGCAAAAACCGAGTCTGCGCTCGAAGCTGCTACGTACAATCTTACTCAACATTTGATACAAAATTCTGACCTTAATCTAGCGGATGTAGCTTATACCTTGCAAGTAGGGCGCAGAGAATTTAATTATCGTCGGATGTTAGTTTGTCGAGATATTGACGATGCAGTTAGAGTATTGCAGCACAAAGGGGAGCAACGAGTTCTTACTCAACTTTATGAACCATGCAATGGTCAGATCGCCTTTATGTTTCCCGGACAAGGCGCCCAGTATGTAGAGATGGCTAAACAACTTTACCAAACTGAGCCAATATTTCGTGACCAGGTGAAGCGTTGCTGCGAGATACTCATACCTTATTTAGGACTAAATTTATGTTCGGTAATTTATCCTAACGAGTCTGAGAAGGAAAGTGCAGCAAAAAAACTCAAACAAACTTGCCTAGCTCAACCAGCTTTGTTTGTAATTGAATACGCTTTGGCACAGTTATGGTTCGCATGGGGTATCTCTGTACAAGCAATGATTGGGCATAGTATTGGCGAGTATGTGGCAGCATGTCTAGCTGGTGTCATGGCTGTAGAAGACGCTTTAGCTTTAGTTGCCGCACGCGGGCGCCTAATGCAGCAACTTCCCACTGGAAGTATGCTTTCTATTCCCTTACCAGAGGCAGAAATTAAACCCTTACTAGGCGAATTATCGCTAGGCGCCTGCAATGCACTAAATTCATGTGTAGTTTCAGGAACTGTTCAAGCAGTAGATACACTGAGGGAAAAATTATATTCTCTGGGTGTTGAGTGTCGCTATCTGCACACTTCTCACGCTTTCCATTCCCAGATGATGGAACCTATAGTGGAATTATTTATTGCGGAAGTTAGGAAAGTTAAACTCAATCCTCCTCAAATTCCGTTTGTTTCTAATTTGACGGGAACCTGGATTACAGCACAAGAGGCAACAAACCCAAATTATTGGGCAAGGCATTTACGAAATACAGTGCAATTTGCAGCGGGTATTTCTACATTGCTGCAAGAACCCAATCGTATCTTATTAGAAGTAGGACCAGGACGTACCTTATCTACCTTTGCTAAACAAAATTTAGAAAAGAAAGAGAAGAAACAAAACTTGATACTTTCTTCTGTGCGACATCCCAAGGAGGAAAAATCAGATGTCGAATTTTTACTAAATACGGTCGGGCGCCTCTGGGTATCAGGAATTGTAATAGACTGGAATAAATATTATATTTCAAATACTTCAGAGCGTCGTTATCGAATTCCCTTACCAACGTATCCATTTGAACGACAAAGATATTGGATAGAACCCCAGAAAGCAACTAATTCTGATCTCACTTCTAATCCAACTTCTGAACCAATAAATCGCAAAAAAGCAGATATTGCCGACTGGTTTTACATTCCTGTTTGGAAAAGTGCGACCACACCCCAAGCAGTTAAATTGAGAGAACAAATACTTGTATTTGTCGATACTGAAATCGGCACGCAAATAACAAAACTTTTGAAAAGTGATGGTTATAATGTTATCACAGTAGTAATAGGAGAGCAGTTTAGCAAACTTAGTCACAGCGAATACACTATCAATCCTAAACAACCTAATGATTACGATATCTTAGTTGCACAATTAAAATTGCAGGATAAATTTCCAGATACCATAGTACACTTATGGAGCCTTACAGCAAATGAGCAAGTAAGTCAACAAGTGAACTCAAACAGCGAATTTTTTGAAGGTTGTCAAAATTTAGGCTTTTACAGTCTACTATTTCTAGCACAGTCCCTTGGAAAACATTATATTAATCAGCCAATAGATATCTTAACTGTCACCAACAATGTATACGACGTAACTGGTACTGAAAAGCTAAGTCCAGAAAAAGCAACCGTCCAGGGAATCTCTAAAGTAATTCCACAAGAGTATTCAAATATTACTTGTCGCTGCATTGATATTGTTGTTTCCACTAGCTTAAAAAGTCTATTAATAGACCAATTACTCACAGAAATAACTACATCTTCGGATCCAGTTATAGCGTATCGCGGTCATCATCGCTGGGTACAAACTTTTGAATCAATACGTTGCGAAAGTGCTACCCCCTTATTGCGCTCAGAAGGGGTATATCTCATTACTGGTGGATTGGGAGGTATCGGTCTTGAAATTGCAGAGTATTTAGCTTGCATTCGAGCCAAGTTAATACTAATAGGATATTCAGATTTTCCCGCGCGCAATGCCTGGGATGAATGGCTGGTAACTCATGACAACTCAGATAAATTAAGTCGCAAAATCCTAAAAGTGCGAGAGTTAGAAGCGCTAGGTGCAGAAGTTCTTACCTTAACTGCGGATGTTGCCAATGAATCACAAATGCATAAAGTTATTACTCTAGCATTACAGCGCTTTGGTAAGATTAATGGAGTAATTCATGCAGCAGGAATCAAGTTATTTAGAACTATTCGAGAAATTACTATTAGCGAATGCCAACAGCAACTGATAACTAATGGACGCGGATTATTTGTATTAGAAAAACTCTTTCAAGGAGTAGAGCTTGACTTCTGTGTGCTGATATCTTCTCTATCATCTGTTGTAGGTGCTTTGGGTATGGCAGCTTATCCAGCAGCACACTTGTTCGCCGATGCCTTTGTTCACAAGCATAATCAAACTAGCCGTACAAGTTGGATAAGTGTAAACTGGGATAACTGGTTAACTAGCGAATTAGCTGCTCAATTGGCTATAAAACCAGAATTTTCTACTGAATTATTTATGACAAGTAAAGAAGGGGTAGAAGTATTTCAGCGAGTTTTATCTCTCAAAAACATTAATCAAATAGTTGTTTCCACTACTAATTTACAAAATAGAATTTCTCAATTGATTAAACCGCAAGGTAAGCTGCAACAAGTTTCTCAGACAGCAAATTCTCTAGCACTACACAGGCGCCCAAATTTAAGTAATAATTATGTTGCTCCCCGAAATGAAATTGAGCAGACCATTGCTAATATTTGGCAAGAAATTCTGGGAATTGAACTAGTCGGTATATATGACAACTTCTTGGAGATAGGTGGAGATTCTCTCCTCAGCATTCAGATTACCGCTAGAGCTAACAAAGCAGGTTTGCGAATTAATAATCAGCATTTATTTGAATACCCAACGATTGCCCAACTAGCAGATATAGCAAGCAGAACTCAAACTGTTTTTGCCGAACAGGGATTAGTCCAAGGAGAAATACCCCTAACACCTATTCAACACTGGTTTTTTGAGCAAAATCTACTTGACTCGCACCACTGGAACCAAGGTATTAGGCTAGAACTGCAACAAAATCTTGATTTAGAGTTATTGAAGCAGGTTATACAGCATTTATTAATACACCATGATGCGCTGCGTCTACGCTTTGTCAAAGAAGCATCTGGTTGGAAGCAGCTTAATACAGAAATTGATACAAACATTGATGCAGTAATACCGCTCTCACAAATAGACTTGTCGTCCCTATCATCACAGTTGCAAGAATTAGAGTTAGAAGCAACAGCTAACCAGTTACAAGCAAGTTTAAATCTTTCAGATGGGCCTATTATTAGAATTGCTCACTTTAATTTAGGACAGCACAAGCCAAGCTGTTTGCTGTTTGTTATCCATCATTTAGCTGTCGATGTGGGTTCTTGGCGGATTTTGCTCGATGACTTGCAAACTGCATACCAGCAATTAAGTCAAGGGAAAGCTATTAAGCTACCTCCAAAGACAACATCGTTTAAGCAGTGGTCGCAACGGTTAATTAAGTATGCACAGTCCATAGAACGAGAACGAGAGCAGGTATACTGGTTGGCGCCATCACGTGAGTGGGTATTGCCACTGCCAGTTGATAATTCTAATGGTGAAAATACTGTTGCATCAGCGCAAACTGTATCAATAACACTGAGTGTTGAAGAAACTGAGGTACTACAAACAAAGATAACAAGTGCTTATCGTGTTAAAATAGAGGAAGTGTTGCTGAGTGCCCTAGTACAAGCTACTGCTAAGTGGGCAAGAACACCCTCACTGTTGGTTGACTTAGAGGGGAATAGTAGGGAAGTTATTTTTGATGATGTAGATTTATCGCGGACAGTAGGGTGGTTTACTAACATTGCTCCTGTGTTGTTGGAAGCTGGAGAAGCTGCGAATACTGACCAAGTATTGAAGGTAGTTAAAGAGCAGTTACGTAGTTTTCCTAACCAAGGGCTTGGTTATGGTGTAATGCGTTACTTGAGCAACGATGCACTCATTACTGAAAAACTACGTTCGTTACAACCAGCAGAAATAATTTTTCTCTACCTTGGCAATCTGGAACAAAGTTTACCTCAGTCTTCTTTATTTAAATTGTCTCAACAATCTAGTGGGTTATCCCGAAGTACTAGGGGACTCAGAAGCCATTTGTTAGAAGTTCATGCTGTCATTGTTGAAAAGCAATTAAGAGTGGATTGGACGTACAGCAAAAATCTACATCACAGAAAGACTATCGAGCATTTGGCTGAGGATTTAGTAGCAGTACTACGATTGATGATTGATGACAGTCAGTTGCCTTCGGTAGAAAGTTACACTCCTTCTGATTTTATAGAGTTTAAAACTAGTCAGTGGGGTCAAGATGATATTGATAGTATTTTGGCGGCAATTGATAAGTGTTAGATCGTAGAACCACAGAACAAACAGAGTCTAAGGGATAAATGAAAAATATTGAATGTTTTTATCCGCTTTCGCCAATGCAGCAAGGCATTCTTTTTCACAGTCTTTATGCTTCTAATCCAGGGATGTATTGCGATGAATTCAGTTGTAATATTCAGGGGAATCTTAATCCCTTAATATTTCAGCAAGCTTGGCAACAGTTAGTAGAACATCACCCTATTTTACGAACTTCTTTTGTTTGGGAAGGTTTGAAAGAGCCTACTCAGGTTGTACATAACCAAGTAAAGTTGCCAATCGAACAACACGATTGGCGCCTAATAACGAAGCTTGAACAGCAAAAACGTATACAAGCTTTTCAAAATGCGGAGCAACAGGGTTTTACACTTTCTCAAGCTCCTTTAATGCATTTAACGCTTATTCGGTTGGCTGATACAGATTACCTGTTTATCTGGCGCCGTCACCATTTGTTGTTAGATGGCTGGTCTGCATCTCTACTTCTGGATGAAGTTTTTAAATTGTATCAGGCTTTGAATGAAGGTAAGGATTTTCACTTCAAACAACCTCGTGCTTACCGCGATTATATCGCTTGGCTGCAACAACAAGATTTAGTTGCTGCTGAAACGTTCTGGCGCCAGCGCTTGCAAGGTTTTACTGCTCCCACTTCTTTGACAGTACAAAAGCCTAAGTGCAATTCCAGTCAAGATAAAGACTATACACAACAGCAGTTGCAGCTATCAACGGCAGAAACAGCAGCTTTACAGTCTTGGACTAAACAGCAACATTTGACATTGAGTACTGTAATGCATGGCGCCTGGGCTATTCTTCTCAGTCGCTACAGTGGGGAGAAGGATGTGCTTTTTGGGTCTGTTGTATCTGGTAGAGGCGCCTTGGCTGGGTCTGAGTCAATGGTGGGAGTGTTGATAAATACTCTGCCGATGCGAGTTTACATTAATCCAAAAGAAGAACTTTTACAGTGGTTAAAACAGTTGCAAATACAGCAAAATGAAACTCGTTGCTTTGAGTGCTGTCCTTTAGTCGAAATTCAACAGTGGAGCGATGTATCTGTTGCACCGCTATTTGAAAACATATTTAACTTTCAAAATTACCCCATAGGTTTTTCTCAAACCCCACAAGTCGGTTTAAATATTTCTGATATTCGTACTTGTATACACCCCCATTATCCCCTCACCGCATCGGTGAAGGTAGATTCAGAGTTATTACTAGAGATTTGTTATAATTGCGGCTACTTTGAACAAAGTACGATAAATAAAATGCTAGGACATTTTCGTACTTTGCTATTAAGTATGATTGTTAATCAGCAGCAGCATTTAGAAGATTTGCCGTTATTGACTGAGGCAGAGTGTCATCAACAATTGGTGGAGTGGAATAGTACTAAAGTTGATTACCCTCAAGTATGTATTCATCAGCTATTTCAAGCGCAGGTAGAGAAAACACCTGATAAGGTAGCAGTAGTATTTGAGCAGGAGCAATTAACTTATCGAGAACTGAATGCAAGAGCAAACCAATTAGCCCACTATTTACAAGCTTTAGGTGTAGGAGCAGAGGTACTTGTAGGTATTTGCATTGAGCGCTCCCTTGACATGATAGTCGCGCTGCTAGGTATTCTTAAAGCAGGTGGTGTATATGTACCGCTTGACCCTGCTTATCCGCACGCACGCCTAGCTTTCATGTTAGAAGATGCTCAAGTGTCGGTGCTGCTTACTCAACAAAACTTACTTGCAAATTTACCGAAACATCAAGCGAAATTAGTATGCTTAGATACTGAATGGGAGAAAATAGTTCAAGAAAATACTTGCAACCCTATCCACTGCACCACTACAGAAAACCTAGCTTATGTAATCTACACTTCCGGTTCTACTGGCAAACCCAAAGGAGTGCAAATTCCCCACGGTGCTGTAGTTAATTTCTTAACTTCCATGCGCCAAACTCCAGGGATAACCCAAGAAGATACGTTGCTCTCAGTAACCACATTATCTTTTGACATTGCTGCACTAGAACTATATTTACCACTAATTGTCGGCGCCCGTTTGGTTATAGTTAGTCGTGAAGACACCATTGATGGAACTAAGCTACTAAAAAAATTAACTTCTTCTAGCGTTACAGTTATGCAAGCTACACCTGCAACCTGGCGAATGCTGTTAGCTGCTGGGTGGCAAACAGGTGGACAATTGAATAGACAATTAAAAATTCTTTGCGGTGGTGAAGCTCTTGACTCTTGCCTTGCTCAACAGTTGCTGGAACGTTCAAGCGAAGTGTGGAATTTATATGGTCCAACAGAAACTACGATTTGGTCAGTTGTACAAAAGGTATCACAAAAGTTAGAGGAGGGCGTTATCTCAATTGGTCGTCCCATTGCTAACACACAATTATATATTCTCGACCAACACCACCAGTTAGTACCTGTAGGAGTTATGGGTGAATTGCATATTGGGGGTGCTGGGGTCGCTCGTGGTTATTTAAATCAACCGGAACTTACCGCACAGAAGTTTATTCCTCACCCTTTGCAAAAAGATTCAAGTTCGCTCTGGTACAAAACTGGTGATTTAGCGCGCTATCTACCGGATGGAACCGTTGAGTTTTTAGGACGAATTGACAATCAAGTCAAACTCCGAGGTTTCCGTATAGAACTAGGAGAGATTGAAACTTTACTCAACCAGCATCCAGCAGTTAATAACAGTGTTGTGATAGTGCGAGAGGATGAACCTGGCCATCAGCTTTTGGTAGCATATGTAGTATTTAATTTAAGTGAATCAAATCAATTACCAGAAATTACCCAACTGCGGCGCCATCTCCAGAATAAACTACCTAGTTATATGGTGCCATCAGTCTTTGTGCAACTGGAAACACTACCCATAACACCGAATGGTAAATTAGACCGTCGTGCTTTGCCTAAACCCAACAGTAGCAACTTACATCTAGAAGGGCTACAAAATACTTTTGTTGCACCACGTCATCTAGTGGAAGAATTATTAGCAGGAATTTGGCTTCAAGTTCTAAATGTTCCACAAGTTGGTATTTATGACAACTTTTTTGAATTAGGTGGACATTCGCTGCTAGCTACTCAGGTGGTTTCACGAGTTCGCAAAACCTTCGATATAGATTTACCGTTACAATGTTTGTTTGAGTCATCAACTGTAGCTGCACTAGCCACAGTTATTAATAGCTCAATCAAACAGGAAATTCCTTCGATTAAGTGTGTTGAGCGTGATTATTATTTACCGCTATCATTTGCTCAAACTAGACTATGGTTGTTAGAGCAAATAAACCAAAGCAGCTTAAATTACAATGAAATTTTCGCTGTGCAGCTTATTGGCTTATTAGATATAGATGTTTTAGAGCAGAGCATTAATGAAATAATCAGGCGCCATGAATTATTACGTACTAGCTTCTCGGTAGTGGATGGGCAACCATTTCAGTTTATTACCCCAGATGTAACTGTAAAAGTACTAGTAGTAGATCGGCAAGCAGAAATACAGCAACTAATCGATGAAGAATCTCTACGTAGCTTTGACTTAGCTAAAGCACCACTGTTGCGCTGCGTTATAATGCGCGTTTCAGAACAGGAACATATACTTTTGTTCACTATCCACCATATTGTCTCCGATGCTTGGTCAATAGGTGTGTTCGTGCGGGAGTTTGCAGCACTGTATACAGCTTTTTTAGACAAAAAACCTTCTCCACTACCAGAATTACCCATCCAATATGCAGATTTTGCAGTGTGGCAACGTCAATGGTTACAAGGTGAGACACTAGAAACACTATTAACTTACTGGAAAAAGCAATTAGGTAATAATCTTCCTATATTACAATTACCGACCGCGCGTCCCCGCACAGAAATTAAAACCAACCGAGGTGCTTCTCAAACCTTTGTCATTCCTTCTCATTTATCCCAAGCGCTGCAAACCCTTTCGCGTCAAGAAGGTGTCACTTTATTTATGACTTTGTTGGCTAGTTTTCAGGTATTACTACAACGTTATACTAATCAGGATGACATTGTTGTTGGTACTGATATTGCCAACCGTAATCGGGCTGAATTAGAACCATTAATT
Source organism: Dulcicalothrix desertica PCC 7102 (assembly GCF_003991905.1). Lineage (GTDB taxonomy): Bacteria > Cyanobacteriota > Cyanobacteriia > Cyanobacteriales > Nostocaceae > Dulcicalothrix > Dulcicalothrix desertica. The sequence continues at coordinate 177,515 of NZ_RSCL01000011.1, forward strand.
GGCTTTTTTGTCAACTTACTAGTATTACGTACCTACCTTGGTGAAAATCCCAGTTTTCGAGAGTTGCTTAAAAGAGTACGTTCTTGTACATTAGAAGCATATGCTCATCAAGATTTGCCTTTTGACCAATTAGTTAAAGCTTTGCAGCCTGAGCGAAATTTGAGCAATATACCACCATTATTTCAGGTCTTATTTGTGCTGCAAAATGCTCCAATGCCAGCTTTGGAATTGCCAGGACTAACCTTAAATGTATTAGAAGTAGAAAACAAAATTGCTAGGTTTGATTTAGCTTTATTTCTCACCGAAACAGAACAAGGAATCGTCGGAAAGTGGAAATACAATGCCGACCTTTTTGATTTTGCTATAATTGCGCGCATGACTAATCATTTTCAAACGCTACTCAACAATGTTGTAGTGCAACCCAATGCTCGGATAAATACTTTAGAAATGTTTACTGAAGCTGAGAAAAAAGAACAAAATATGCAACGAAGAGAGCGTCAAACCTTTAAGAGGGAAAAGTTTATTAGTATTGTGCCTAAAACAATTGATTTATAGTTAAATAACGGGCAGGGATGCCCGTTCCACAAGAGAGATGAAAATATTATATTATAAGGGAAAAAGTATATGACAATTACAACTTTCAGCGGTTTTCGCCTTTCCCCACATCAAAAACATCTTTGGTTGTTACAAAAGTCATCCTCAAATTGTATAACTCAAAGCCAGATTAGTATTGCAGGAAAGCTTAAACCAGAGGCTTTAAAATTTGCTTTAAAACAAATAGTCAGTCGTCATGATATTCTGAGAACAACGTTTCACTCTCTTCCAGGCATGAAAGTTCCGGTGATGGTTGTAGAGAATGAAAGTGTTTTTGCTTGGCGTGAGATTAATTTGAAAGAGTGTGTATTTATAGAAGCACAAGTTGAAACTATTTCTCAGGAAGAAAGATGTCATAAATTTGATTTTGAAAAGTCTCCTTTATTACGTGCAAGTTTGCTTAATCTATCAAATGAAAAGCATATTCTACTTTTGACTTTACCTGCATTTTGTGCTGATACCAAGACTCACCACAATTTATTTACGGAAATGAGTAATTTATATAAAGCTTATTTAGACGACGAGCAACTAAATCAAACGGAAGTTGTACAATATATTCAATTTTCAGAATGGCAGAACCAATTACTTGAAGAACCACAAGCAGAATCTGGTAAAGATTATTGGAATCAGCTAGATTTCTCTAGTCTCAATTCTTTAACACTAAATTTTGTAGATAAATATCATCAAACAGATAAGTTTTCAGTAGCATCTTTTAATTTAACTCTCCCTGCTTCTCTCACCCAAAAAATTAAACAACAGATACAAGATATTGATTTATTTTTACTTTCATGTTGGCAGGTGTTACTCTGGCGCCTGACGGGAAATACAGAGATGATTGTGGGTACTGTCTTTGATGGTAGAGAGTATGAAGAGTTAAATAATGCCTTGGGAGCATTTGCTAAAGTATTACCAATTTCCTGTTTGTTAACAGATAATTTAAGTTTTGAAGAAGTTTTAGAACAAGTAAATAAAGCTAATCAAGCAGTTTTAGAATGGCAAGATTATTTTGTTTGGGAAACAGATAAGGAACTAAAGTTTCCAGTAATTTTTGAGTTTGTTAACATTAACAATAATTATAATTTAGATGATGTTTCTTTCTTAGTTGAGAAAATATGTAACCAAATTGAACCATTTAAACTTAAACTAACTTGTGTTGAGACAGAAGCTTGTTTAAATTTGGAGTTTGATTATAATACTAACGTCTTTTCACTACAGGACATTCGGCGCCTAGCAGAACAATTTCAGACTCTGTTAACTAATATAGTTGAAAATTCACAAATTATAATAAGTAAATTAAAAATTTTACCACAAAATCAGCTTGACGAACTACTTATTCACTTCAATCAAACCCATGTTGATTATCCACAAAACAAATGTATTCATCAAATATTTGAGGAACAAGCAACTCGTACTCCAAACCAAATTGCTGTTGTTTTTGAAAACAAGCAATTAACCTATAAAGAACTAAACGCACGCGCGAATCAATTAGCTAGCTACCTACGAAAGTTAGGAGTACAAAAAGAAGTAGTAGTAGGAATTTGCGTTGAGCGTTCTTTAGATATGATTGTTAGTCTATTAGGTATTCTCAAGGCAGGTGGAGCTTATTTAGCTTTAGACCCTAAATTACCAAAGGAGAACCTTGGTTTTCGCTTGCAGGATGCTGATGTATCTGTACTGTTAACTCACGAGCATTTGTTAGATATTAATAGTGTTCCTAATTTAGTACAGGTAGTACATTTAGACACAGACTGGAACCTTATTGCTCACGAAAGCGACGAGAATTTGACTTGCTTGGCTACTGCAAATAATTTAGCTTATGTACTTTTCACTTCTGGTTCTACGGGTAAGCCGAAAGGTGTAGCTATTGAGCATCGGCAATTGGTAAATTATTTAAATGCAATTACAGATAAACTACAGTTACCTAATAATGCTAGTTTTGCAACTGTATCAACATTTTCAGCCGACTTGGGCAACACTGCAATTTTTCCTGCTTTATGCAGGGGTGGGTGTCTTCATATAATATCTTCTGAAAGAGCATCTGACCCAGAGGCACTAGCAGCATACTGTCAAAAGCATCCTATCGACTGTCTAAAAATTGTCCCCTCTCACCTCGATGCCTTATTAGCATCTACTCACGCTCAATCTATTTTGCCGACTCAGCGCTTAATTTTGGGTGGTGATACTGCTAGTTGGAGTTTGATTGAGAAAATTCAGTCTTTGGCGCCGAACTGCTTAATATTTAACCATTACGGACCGACGGAAGCCACTGTGGGTGTTCTAACTTATGCAGTCAAGGATGTACAGACACAAACACCTACAGTACCTCTTGGGCGCCCGCTTGCTAACACTCAAGTTTACGTGCTGGACAAGCAGATGCAGCCTGTACCTATAGGTGTAGCAGGAGAATTGTATATTGGTGGGTCTAATCTCGCTCGATGTTATCATAACCACCCTGAAGAAACAGCAGAAAAATTTATCCCTAATATTTTTAGTAATGTACCGGGAGAACGTTTATACAAAACAGGTGATTTGGTTCGCTATATCAATGATGGAAATTTGGAATTTCTGGGGCGAATTGACAACCAAGTTAAGATTCGCGGTTTTCGTATAGAACTTGGAGAGATTGAAGCAACGTTACTGCAACACCCCCAGGTACAAGAAGTTGTAGTTTTGACGTGGGCAACAGAAAATAATGATAAACGTTTGGTTGCTTATGTAGTAACGCATCATTTACAAGTTGATTTGAAAGACGAGCTGCGTCGCTTTTTGATGGCAAAACTGCCTGAGTATATGATTCCCTCTGCTTTCGTAATCTTGAAAGCTTTACCACTAACACCAAATGGCAAGATAGACCGTCAAGCTTTACTGGCACTAGAAAAAACCACAGAATCGGAAAAAACTGTATTGCCTCCTCGTAATCCTATTGAAGAAGTATTAGCTGGGTTGTGGGCAACAATTTTGGGGTGTAAGCAGGTGAGCATCCATGACAATTTTTTTGAATTAGGCGGGCACTCGCTGTTAGCAACGCAGCTTATATCTAGACTAAGAGAAGCTTTTCAAATCGAAATACCGTTACCTTGGTTGTTTGAAGCACCAGTACTCATTGATTTAGCAAAACGCATTCAAAGTGCGATGAGTGGGGGAATGGAATTAAAAGCTCCACCAATTGCGCGCGCTTCCCGAATTGGGGAGTTACCTTTGTCATTTGCTCAACAGCGACTATGGTTTCTCGATCAGTTAGAGCCAGGTAGCTCATTGTACAATCTTCCCAAGGCTGTTCGCCTAACTGGAAAGCTGAATGTAGCAGTTTTGTCTAGTTGCATCAACGAAATAATCAGGCGCCATGAAGTATTGCGAACCAAATTTGCCATTGCCGACGGACGACCAATACAGATAATTTCTCCATCTATAAATTTAGAATTACCAGTGGTGGATTTATGCCATCTTCCACCAACCGAACGTGAAGCTGAAACGAGGCGCCTTATACAAAAAGAAGCGCAACACGGATTTGACTTGACGCAAAGTCCATTGCTACGCGCAACATTACTGCAACTCGATCAAGATGATTATGTACTTTTGTTCACGTTACATCATATTGTCTCTGACGGTTGGTCTAATGGAGTGTTGATTCACGAAGTGGTAGCACTTTATCAAGCTTTCAGTAATGGGGTAAATTCTCCGTTACCAGAATTACCTATTCAATACGCAGACTTTGCCCTTTGGCAACAACAGTGGCTACAAGGACAAGTTTTAGAAACTCAGCTTGCATACTGGCAGCAACAACTAGGTGGTACTCGCTCTGCCCTAGAGCTACCCACCGACCATCCGCGACCAGCAGTATCAACTTACACAGGCGCAACAAAGTCATTTATAGTGCCTAAAACACTTACTGATGCTCTGAAAGCCCTTTCCGTTCAAAAATCTGCAACACTTTTTATGACGCTGTTAGCAGCGTTCAAAGTGTTACTTTATCGCTATAGTGGGCAAGATGATATAGTTGTCGGCTCGCCGATTGCTAACCGCAACCACGCTCAAATAGAAGGGTTAATTGGTTTTTTTGTCAATACCCTGGTGTTGCGTACTAATTTAGCAGGCAACCCTAGCTTTAACTCACTGCTGCAACGGGTACGAGAAGTTGCTTTAGGAGCTTACACTTACCAAGACTTACCCTTTGAGCAATTAGTATCACTTCAACCGGAGCGGCTTTTGAGTCGAAACCCGCTATTCGATGTAATGTTCATTCTCCAGAATACGCCTTCTGAGCCACTACAGTTACCAGGGCTAATTATCACCCCCTTAGAGGAGGAACGTCAAACGGCAACTTTTGATTTAACTCTTTGCATTTTGGAAACTGATACTGGGCTAACGGGTTCGCTAGAATACAGCACTGAGTTGTTCGATGGCGCCACTATTGAACGGATGCTAGGACATTTCAATGTTTTACTAGAGGGAATTGTCGCTAATCCTGACCAACGTATTTCAAACTTGCCTTTGTTAACCGAAAAGGAACAGCAGCAATTATTGATAGGAAATCAAAATGTTGCAGCATATCAAGAGCAGTGTGTTCACAAGTTGTTTGAAGCACAGGTAGAGCTTACCCCCGATGCTATTGCGGTAGTGTATGGGAATTCTCAGTTGACTTACCGAGAGTTAAATCAGCGTGCCAATAAAATCGCATCTTACCTGCAAAAACAAGGTGTGCAACCAGAGGTTTTAGTTGGCCTTTGCGTGGAACGTTCTCTAGATTTGTTAGTAGGACTGCTCGGAATTCTCAAAGCAGGTGCAGCTTATGTACCGTTAGACCCAAATTATCCTCAAGAACGGTTAGCGTATATGGTAGCAGATGCACAAATACCAATATTGCTGACACAATCAACTGTGGCGCCATTACCATTTGATAATGCCCAAGTTATTTGTCTGGATACAGATTGGCAAGAAATTGACCGTGAAAGCCAGGAAAATATAAAAAGTATAATTAATTTAACTAGCGAAGCAACACCCGACAATTTAGCTTACTTAATTTACACTTCTGGTTCTACTGGAACCCCAAAGGGTGTATTAATTTCCCACAGGTCTTTGGTAAATTTCGCTACAATGGCTGCTGTTGAATATGAGATTAAAGCCAGCGATAGAGTATTGCAATTTGCGTCTATCAGCTTTGATACGGCTGCGGAAGAAATCTTTCCTACCTTATTGCGGGGTGCAACTTTGGTACTGCGAACTGAAGAAATGTTAAATTCCGTATCTAATTTCTTACAACAGTGTTATCAACAGTCGGTGTCGGTATTAGATTTACCAACTGCCTTTTGGCATGAGATTGTCGCGGAATTATCTACACTAGGATTAATATTACCAGAATCTTTGCGATTGGTAATTATTGGTGGGGAGAGAGCCAGTAGCGAGGGACTAGCAACTTGGCGACAGCAAGTAAATTCATCTATAAGGCTAGTAAACAGTTACGGGCCTACAGAAACAACCGTTGTCGCCACAATGTGCGATATAGGGGAAGAAGCAGTAGACTTTGGGCAACAAATACCCATTGGATACCCAATACCAAATGTTCAAACTTTTGTATTGGATAAATATTTGCAACCAGTTCCTATTGGTGTCAGAGGTGAACTGTATATTGGTGGAGTTGGTGTAGCGCGCGGCTATCTCAACCAACCAGATTTAACAGCCGAGAAATTTATTCCCAATCCTTTTAGTAAAGATGTTAATAAAAATGCGTCTCGCTTGTATAAAACAGCAGACTTGGTGCGTTATCGACCGGATGGCAACCTAGAATTTCTCGGTCGAATTGACCGTCAAGTCAAAATACGTGGTTTCCGTATCGAACTCTTAGAAATTGAAACGATATTAACTCAACACCCAGAAGTAAAAGCGGCTGTTGTCTTAGCACCAAAAGATGAACGTGGCAAAGAACGCTTAGTGGCTTATATTGTGCCTAATTCCTTTTATGAGGAAGCTGACTTAGAAATTAAGGATAAACTGCGTCGCTGGGTGAAAGAAAAGTTACCAGAGTATATGGCGCCTACAATCTTTATATTGCTTAATGCTATACCGCTCACAGCCAACGGTAAAATAGATATGCAAGCACTACCAGCTTACGAACAGGAATCAGTTTTCGTTCCCCCGCAAACGACCATTGAAAAACAACTAACTCAAATTTGGGCTGAAGTACTTGGACTGCAACGAGTCGGTGTTAACGACAACTTTTTTGAGTTGGGTGGAGATTCTATTCTGAGTCTGCAAGTTATTTCAAAAGCGAACCAAGCAGGGCTGCATTTTACACCCAAACAGTTATTTCAATACCAGACCATCAGCCAATTAGCAGCAGTAGTGAGTACAACCAAGCTTATCCAAGCTGAACAAGGCCCAGTCAATGGCTCTTTCCCCCTAACTCCCATTCAGCACTGGTTCTTTGAACAAGATTTCGCCGACCCCCATCACTGGAATCAAGCGGTGCTGCTGGAAGTTCCCCAAAATATCAACCCAGTAATATTAGAGACAGCGGTGCAGTCTTTAATTGAGCATCATGACATTCTCCGAACTTGTTTCATCAAAGAAGCATCTGGTTGGCGCCCGATAATTGATAATTATACAAAAGTATCAATTACCAACTTAGATGTCTCTTCAATGTCCCCAGATGAACAAGCATCTGCGATGACGCAGTTGCAAGCTAGTTTCAACCTATCAGAAGCTCCACTGCTGCAAGTTGCCCTAATTAATTTAGGAAATGTACAGCGCTTGTTCTTCACCATTCACCACTTACTAATAGATGGAGTTTCTTGGCGAATTTTGTTGGCAGACCTCCAGCTTGTCTATGAGCAACTGATTCAAGGCAAAGCTATAAAATTGCCGCCAAAAACAACCTCATTTAAACAATGGTCGTACCGGATGCAAGAATATGCCCAATCGTCAGCGCTAAAACAAGAGTTAAATTACTGGTTAACATCGCTACGTCAACCCGTGGCGCCCTTAAGAGTAGATTATTTAGGAGGACAAAATACAGCAGCAAACGCGCGCACCGTGGAAGTTGCTTTGAGTGTAGAAGAAACTCAAGCCTTACTGCAACAGGTTTCTGCTGCTTACCGAACTCAAATCAATGATGTGTTGTTAACACCGCTAGTACAGGCATTTAGCCAGTGGACGGGAGAAGAATCGCTACTTTTTGATTTAGAGGGACACGGACGAGAAGAACTATTTACAGATATCGACTTATCGCGAACAGTGGGTTGGTTCACTTCTGTGTTTCCCGTGCGGCTTGATTTTGATAAAGCTAGCTATCCTGGAGATGCTTTAAAGATGGTAAAAGAACAGTTACGTGCTATTCCTAATCGGGGTATAGGTTATGGTATTTTAAAATACTTAAGTAATGTGGAAATTGCTACGTTATTGCGGTCATTGCCCCAAGCTGAGGTGAGCTTTAATTACTTGGGTCAGTTCGACCAAGTGTTAACTGAATCTTCATTGTTTAAGTTAGCACGGGAGTCGAGCGGTGCCTCTCAAAGTTTGCGAAACAATCGCTCGTATTTGATAGAGATTTATGGTGGCATTGAGTCGGGTAGGCTGCAATTATCTTGGACTTACAGTCAAAGTCTATATTGCCAATCCACTATTGAAGGACTAGCACAGGGATTTATCGAAGCTTTGCGAGCGCTAATTGCTCACTGCCTATCTGCTGAAACGGGTGACTTTATTCCTTCAGACTTTCCTCTAGTGGAGTTGAATCAGGAAGAACTTGATGGTGCGTTCGAGCAAATCTCATTTAACTAAGAAGGAAGTAATGAAGATGAAGCACAAGAATATCGAGGATGTTTATCCTTTATCTCCTATGCAACAGGGGATGCTTTTCCACAGTCTTTATGCTCCTGAAGATGGTGTATATATTGAGCAAATGAGTTTCAATATCAATGGAACTTTGAATGTGGATGCGTTTGTTCGAGCTTGGCAGCAGGTTGTGGAGCTTCATCCCATTTTGCGAACGGCGTTTGTGTGGGAAAAATTAGAAAAACCTATTCAAGTTGTAGGTCGGCAGGTGACGTTACCTTGGGAGGAGCATGATTTTAGGGGTGTCTCTCCTTTGGAGCAGCAAAAACAATTGGAAGTTTTACAATTAAACGACCGTTCGCGCGGTTTTGATATTTCTAAGGCGCCACTAATGCGCTTCACGCTAATCCGCCTACAAGAAACAACTTATCATTTTATTTGGAGTCATCACCATCTACTGCTCGATGGATGGTCTGTACCTTTACTATTAAAAGAAGTAATTGCTTATTATAAATCTTTTTGCCAAGGTGAAAATCTCTACTTAGAAAAACCCCGTCCTTACCGAGATTATATTGAGTGGCTACAGCAGCAAAATGTTACTCAGGCAGAAGTATTTTGGCGCTCAATACTTAAGGGTTTCACAACTCCTACCTCACTAAGGAAAAACTTAGTTTCTCAACGTTTGTCTATCCAGGAAAAAAGTTACTGTGAGCAAGAGCGTAAGTTGTCTGTCAGCAGCACCGTTGCTCTCCAAACTTTGGTGCATCAGCATCAAGTAACATTAAATACCTTTATTCAGGGAGCAGTGGCTCTGCTGTTAAGTCGCTACAGTGGTGAGGAAGATGTGGTATTTGGAGCTACGGTTTCTGGTCGTCCCCCCACTTTAGTCAAAGCTGAGTCGATGGTAGGGCTGTTTATTAATACATTGCCAGTTAGAATCAAAGTTAACCCTAAAGGATCTGTGGTTCCTTGGTTGCGCTCACTCCAAACCCAACAAGTGCAAGCGCGCGAGTATGAGTATACTCCGCTTGTGGAAATACAAGGATGGAGTGAAGTTCCTAGAGGTTTGCCTTTATTCGAGAGTATCGTGGTGTTTGAGAATTACCCAATCGATGCTTCCTTGCAGTCACCTGCTATCGGTTTAGAAATTAGTAATGTTTGTAGCTTTGATAAAACAAATTATCCTTTAACCATAAGTGTAGTTCCTGGTGAACAGTTGTTGCTTAAGATTGCCTACACTAATGGCGATGGCTTTGACACTGATATTATTGAACGAATGCTAGGGCATCTTGTTACATTGCTCGAAGGTATAATTGCCAATCCTCATCAACGCTTAGAAGAATTGTCAATTTTGACACCAGCAGAACGCAATTATTTGTTAGTAGAACTCAATCAAAGTTCAAAGTTTGATACTCAGCAGTGCATTCATCATCTGTTTGAGAGACAAGTAGTAATGGCGCCTGATGCAGTGGCTGTAGTATTCGACACAAAGTCATTAACTTACGATCAACTTAACCAACAGGCAAATCAATTAGCGCATCACCTAATATCCCTTGGTGTGAAACCAGAGATGCTAGTTGGCATCTGTGTAGAACGTTCCTTAGAAATGGTAATAGGTATTTTAGGCATCTTAAAAGCAGGTGGTGCTTATGTACCCCTAGACCCAGATTACCCACAGGAACGCTTGGCTTTTATGATTGCAGATGCAAATGTGTCGATACTATTGACTCAAGAGCAAATAAGACACTTACTACCAAATCATGAAGCGCAAATCGTTTGTTTGGATGCAGACTGGAATGTAATTGCCCAGCAACCACCGTCAAATCCCGTTAATAGCAGATTACAACCGGAAAATCTCGCTTATGTAATTTACACTTCCGGTTCCACAGGACAATCTAAGGGGGTGATGATTGAGCATCGCAGTTTGGTTAATGCTTATTTTGCTTGGGAACAAACTTACCAACTGCGAGCAACCAGAACTTGTCACCTCCAGATGGCAAGCTTCTCCTTCGATGTATTTTCTGGTGATTTGGTAAGGGCTTTGTGTTCCGGCGGTAAATTAGTTCTGTCAAAACGAGAATTTTTGCTATCTCCAAAAGAATTATATAATTTGATGGTTTTGCAACAGGTTGACTGTGCTGAGTTTGTACCCGCAGTGTTGCGAAATCTAGTAGAGTACTTAGAACAAAGTCAACTTAGGCTTGATTTTATGAAACTACTAGTGTGCGGTTCAGATGTTTGGTATGGGCAAGAATATCAAAAATTCCGTAGCTTTTGTGGTTCTCAAACTCGTTTGATTAACTCTTTCGGCACCACCGAAGCGACTATCGATAGTTCTTGGTTTGAAGCTACAACACACTCAGAGTTAGCGAGTGAACAATTAGTACCGATTGGACGGGCATTTCTTAACACCCAACTATATATTTTAGATGTAAATTTGCAGCCCGTACCTGTGGGAGTTGCTGGAGAAATTTATATTGGTGGCGCCTCCTTAGCGCGCGGGTATCTCAACCGTCCTGAGTTAACGGCGCAAAAGTTCGTTCCCAACCCATATAGTCAGGAAAAAGGGCGCCTATACAAAACTGGAGACTTAGCTCGTTATTTACCTGATGGGAATATTGAATTTATTAGACGCACTGACTACCAAGTTAAAATTCGCGGTTTCCGAATTGAGATTGCTGAAATTGAGACGGCACTGGTTCAACATCAAGTAGTGCGAGAGGTTGTCGTCTTAGCTAGAGAGGATGTACCGGGTGACAAACGCTTAGTAGCTTATATCGTTACTGATACACCTATAACATCTCCTGAATTACGCCACTTCCTCAAACAAAAATTACCAGAGTACATGATACCAGGTGCCTTTGTGTTTGTTGAAGCCCTACCGCTTACACCTAACGGCAAGGTAGACCGAAAAGCCTTACCAGCACCCGACATAGCAACAATCGAACAGCATAATTTTAAAGTACCGCGTACTATTTTAGAAGAGATATTGGTGGGGATTTGGAGCGATATTCTCGGTGTTAAACAAGTTAGTATTGATGATAACTTCTTTGATTTAGGTGGGCACTCCCTCATTGCCACCCAGCTTATTTCCCGTATTCGCAAAGTTTACCGAGTGGAAGTCCCTCTGCGCTACTTGTTTGAAGAACCAACCGTAGCAGGACTAGGCGCCAAAATTCAGGCATTTTCTCAACAAGAGGAATTGCAAGCGACGCCTATACTACCTGTTGCACGGTTAACGGATATTGAATTACCTCTGTCCTTCGCCCAACAGCGACTATGGTTTCTCCAGCAGTTACACCTAGATAATAGCTATAACATCTTCAACGCTCTACACATGAAGGGTTCCCTTAACATAGCAGCCTTGGAGACAAGTCTTAACGAAATTATTAAACGTCATGAAGCTTTACGCACGTCGTTTATCGCTATAGATGGGTATCCTGTACAGGTGATTGCCTCCAAGTTGCAACTAACTATACCAATAATAGATTTGCAGACACTGCCGGAAGCAGAACAGAAAGCTCAGGTACTGAGACTGATAGCAAAGGAGTCTGAGCAACCTTTTGACTTAGCTTGCAGTCCACTCGCGCGCGTTACTCTTTTAAAGTTAAACTCTGCAGAACACATACTGCTGTGTACCATGCATCACATCATCTCTGATGGCTGGTCAATGGGAGTGCTTGTCGGGGAACTGGTAAATTTTTACAAAGCTTCAGTTAACAAAAAACCTCTATCGCTACCCGAACTACCTTTACAATACGCAGATTTTGCGGTATGGCAAAGACAGTGGCTACAATCACATGTGTTAGCTCTTCAGTTAGCGTACTGGAAGCAACAACTAGGTGGAATATCAGTACTACAACTTCCCTACTCTCAACCACGACCTGAAAAAGGAACCAATCGTTGCATCATCCATAGTTTCAAGTTATCTGTCCAACTATCGCAAGCACTTCAAACCCTTAGCCGCGAAGCAAATGCAACTTTATTTATAACAATGCTTGCTGCTTTCAAAACCCTACTATACCGCTATAGTAAGCAAGATGACATTGTTGTGGGTACTGATGTTGCCAATCGTAACCAAGCAGAAACTGAAGGGTTAATTGGTTTTTTTGTCAATATTTTAGTTTTACGCACCTACCTTGGTGGTTGTCCCAGTTTTCGAGAACTGTTACAAAGGGTGCGCGAAGTCGCTTTAGGAGCTTATGCTCATCAAGATTTGCCCTTCGAGAAGTTAGTAGAGGAACTACAACCAGAGCGACATTTGAACCACACACCTTTATTTCAGGTGTTATTCGTTATGGATAACGTTCCAAAACAGAATTTAGAACTGCCAGACCTAACAATAACACCCCTAGAAGTCAACTATGGAACGGCAAAGTTTGATTTAGCATTATTTGTTGCAAAAACAGAACAAGAAATTGTTGGTAGCTGGCATTACAACGCTGACTTGTTCGATGCAGCAGCAATAACACGCATGACAGGACACTTTGAAACGTTACTAAATAATATCGTTGCCCAGCCAGATACCCGTATCAACACTTTAGAAATACTTACTGAAGCAGAAAAGAGAAAACAGATTATGGCAGAAACTAAACAAGAAGAGAGTAAACTTAAAAAATTTATGCAGGTTAAACCCAAAGCTGTAAAATTACCACAAGGAGAATTAATTAAAACATGTTTCCTCGATCCAGATGAAAGCTTACCCTTAGTAATAGAGCCTGCTATTAATGATATTGACATTATCAATTGGGCTAAAAACAATAGGCTATTCATAGAAACTAAGTTACAACATCACGGAGCTATTCTCTTTCGTAACTGCAATATTGATTCAGTATTAACGTTTGAAAACTTAGCTCAAGCTATTTGTCCAAATTTATTCGCTGAATATGGTGATTTACCGCGCGAGGGAGTAAGTGATAAAGTTTACGGTTCCACACCTTACCCCGCAGACCAAGCTATTCTTTTCCACAATGAAAGTTCTCATTTACATCAGTTTCCTCTCAAAATATGGTTTTTTTGCGTACAACCAGCAGCGCGCGGAGGAGAAACACCAATTGTAGATTGTCGCAAAGCTTATCAATTACTCAACCCCAAGTTACGAGAAAAACTTGAGAAACAGCAATTAATGTATGTTCGTAACTACATTGAAGGTTTAGACGTAAGCTGGCAAGAATTTTTCCGCACCACTGACAAAGCAGTAGTTGAAAATTATTGTAAAAAAGCTAGAATTGAATTTGAATGGCTAGCAAACAATAGCTTAAAAACTCGTCAAATCCGACAAGCTGTTACAAAACACCCCCATACAAGAGAAACAGTATTTTTTAATCAGCTTCAGTTACACCATATATCATGCTTAAACTCAACAGTTCGGGAATCTTTGTTGTCAATATTTGGTGAAAATAACTTACCCCGTAATGTCTATTACAGTGATGGTTCTCCTATTGAAGATGCAGTAATGTCAGAAATCAATGAAGTTTATCAACAAGCTACAATTAGTTTTCCGTGGCAGAAAGGAGACGTGCTAATGCTTGACAACATGTTAACGGCACACGGTCGCTTTCCTTATGAAGGACAAAGAAAAATTGTTGTAGCGATGGGAGAAATACATCAGTTGTAAAGACTAAACATGTAACGTCTCTACTGACCGCAATGCACCGTGCGATAGCAAAGTAAGGTGGGCAGTGCCCACCCTACAATCGGGATAATTACCAATTAATTATTAATTAAAAATGCAAAATCAAACATTAGAAGGGTTTCGTCTTTCCCCCCAACAACAACGTCTGTGGTCGTCACAACAAAACGGCTATATCTACTGTTCACAACTAGCAATTCTCATTACTGGAAACCTTAGCGAAAAACTATTAAAATCAGCATTACAAAAAGTCATTAATCGTCATGAAATATTTCGTACAACTTTTCACCACCGACCAGGTGTAAAAATTCCTATCCAAGTTATAGCTGATATAAGTACACAGACATGGCGTAATATTAATTTAAGTAAACAGAAAGAACAAGAGCTAAAACTTAATGAATTATTTCAGGAGGAAAAAAGTCTTATTTCTAATTTAGAAAACAACACGTTGCGTTTGTTTTTGATAACCCTTTCAGAGAATCAACATATACTGCTAATTACTTTACCCTCTTTATGTGCAGATAGTTGGACACTCAAGAACCTACTACACGAAATTTATCAAGCTTATGTATCAGAAGAAACAGGATTGTTGGAACCGATACAATATATCCAATTTTCGGAATGGCAAAATGAACTATTAGAAGAAGATGCAGAAGCTGGAAAAAACTACTGGCTAAACCAAAACCTGAAAACTCAACAACCACTTATCCTTCCCTTTGAAAGCAAAATTGATCAAACTATTCCATTTACCCAAAAGCTTTTTTCTGTAGATTTATCAGATTACTTAGAAAAAATTGATGCTGCGATTAGTAAATCAAACATGAAGCTCTCGGACTTTTTGTTCACCTGCTTCCATATACTCATATCGCGACTTACTACACAATCAAATATTATTATTAATACTTTGTTTTTGGGGAGAAAATACGAAGAAGTTTATGAGACAATGGGGTTATTAGCTCAATCGTTGCCTATTGTTTCTTCAATAGATAAAGAATTTAAATTTTCTGAAGTTTTATATCAAATTAGCTCACAGATTAGCCAAGCTGATAAATATCAGGAATACTTTACTATTTCTGGTGGCGCCGACTCATCAATTAGTTTTGACTTTGAGGAATTGCCCGAAGAGTATCACACAAGTGAAGTTTCTTTATCCCTTTATAAACATTACGTCTGCCTTGACTGCTGCAAACTAAAACTTAGCTGTTTGCACAAGCCAAAATCTCTCGTTGCTCAGTTTCACTACAATGATAATATATATACAGACGAAAACATTCAACGTTTAGCAGAACAATTTCACACTTTAGTAAACAGCGCTGCCTCAAATTTAGAAACTACTGTTGGTAAATTAGAAATTCTTACTGTTCGAGAACGTCATAAGTTATTAGTTGAATTTAATAATACCCAAATTAGTTATCCCCAAGATAAGTGCATTCATCAACTGTTTGAACAACAAGTAGAACAAACCCCAAACAACATAGCTGTGGTGTTTGAAAACCAACATTTGACTTATACAGAACTGAATGCCAAAGCAAATCAACTAGCTTCTTACCTCAAGCGATTAGGTGTTGAAAAAGAGAATATAGTAGGGTTATGTGTAGAACGCTCGCTTGATATTATTATTGGAATATTAGCAATCCTTAAAGCGGGTGCTGCTTACCTACCGCTAGAACCAATATTACCAAAAGCCAATTTAGCTTTTCGCTTGCAGGATGTTCAAGCATCAATTTTGTTAACACAGCAGTCTTTAGTGGAAAAACTTCCTGCTGATGTCGCTCAGATAATCTGCTTAGATACGAGTAGAGAAATTATTGCACAGGAACCTTTTGATAATCTTCAAACAAATGTGCAACCTGAAAACCTTGTTTATGCGCTCTTTACCTCTGGTTCCACAGGTAAACCCAAAGCTGTTGCTGTTGAACATCGGCAACTTGTAAATTACCTATATGCAATTGTGGAAAAATTAAACCTACACCCAGGTGCAAGTTTTGCAACAATTTCTAGTTTTGCAGCAGACTTGGGTAACACAGTAATTTTTCCTGCTTTGTATACGGGTGGATGTTTACATATAATATCTCAAGAACGAGCCGCAGACCCGCAAGCATTAGCAGATTACTTTCTCTTCCATCCAATCGATTGTCTTAAAATTGTCCCCTCTCACCTTGCAACGCTGATGGCATCTTCTCCGACATCATCCATATTGCCTCGACAGTGTTTAGTTTTAGGTGGCGAAGCTAGCAGTTGGGATTTAATTGACATTATCCACCAACAAGCACCTAACTGCCAAATTCTTAACCATTACGGTCCCACAGAAACAACCGTTGGTGTACTAACTTATCACGTGAATCCAACCCCTTCTTCATCTAATATTTCAAATCTCGCCTCCAAAACAGTTCCTCTGGGAAAACCCCTTGCAAATGCCCAAGTTTACATATTGGATAATCAACTACAACCTGTACCTTTTGGTGTTGCGGGTGAACTGTATATTGGTGGCGCCCCTCTAACTAGAGGGTATTTAAACCGACCAGAGTTAACTTTTGAGCGGTTTATTCTCAATCCCTTTACATCGGTTTTAGGAGAAAAGCTTTACAAAACAGGGGACTTAGCCCGCTATTTAACAGATGGTAATATAGAATTCGTTGGACGCATTGACAACCAAGTCAAAATACGTGGTTTCCGTATCGAACTAGGAGAGATTGAAACAATATTCAAGCAACACCAAGCTATACAAGAGGTTGTAGTCTTAGCAACACAGGAAGCACAGCGGGATAAGCGCCTGGTAGCGTATATAGTGACTAGCTCTGAGTTTCGCCGCCATAATCTTCATTCCACACCTATTAATGAACTACTTAAAGAACTACGTAATTTTGGAAAGCAACACTTACCAGAATACATGGTGCCTTCTGCTTTTGTACTGCTAAAAACCCTACCAAGAACACCGAATGGAAAGGTAGATCGCCAAGCGCTACCAGCACTCGTGCAAACTCATCTTGATTTAGAAGCGCAATACATGGCGCCACGGACTTCACTAGAAAAACAGTTAGCTTCTATTTGGGCAAATCTTCTGGGTTTAGAAAAAGTAGGTATTCACGATAACTTCTTTGAATTGGGAGGACATTCTTTACTGATTACCCAGTTGCTTGCTCAAGTAAGGAAAGCATTCCAGATAAATTTGTCTATAAGCTCTTTATTTGAGGTTCCTACTGTCGCAGGATTAGCTGCAAAAATTGAGAATCAGCAAACACCCTCTAGTAATATCCTTGCAACAGTTATCGCTGATGCTGTTTTAGACCCGACAATTTGCTCAAATGGGTTCACCTTTAACCATAATATTTTAGAGAATGTTGTTTTATTAACTGGCGCCACAGGTTTTCTGGGAGCTTTTTTACTTAATGAACTTTTACAACGAACGAGAGCGGATATTTACTGCTTAGTGCGCGCGAACAATATTGAATATGGAAAGCAGAAAATTCAAAGCAGTTTAGAATCCTACTTGCTTTGGGATGAAAAGTTTAGTCAGCGAATTATTTCTGTGGTTGGAGATTTATCTAAACCGTTGTTAGGTTTGTCTCAAGAAGAGTTTCAATTACTAGCAAGTAAAGTTGATACTATTTATCATAATGGAGCGTTAGTTAACTTTACTTATCCTTACTCTGCACTCAAAGCGGCTAATGTTTTAGGAACCCAGGAAATTTTAAGATTAGCAAGTCAAATTAAGCTTAAACCTGTACATTTCATTTCTACTCTTGGTGTTGTTGTAGATGGAGAACAAGATAGTCAAGTCCCATCTACTGGCTACACACAAAGTAAATGGGTTGCAGAAAAATTAGTTACAATTGCTCGTTCGCGCGGTCTTCCCATCAGCATTTACAGGCCAGGGCGCATATCAGGAAGCAGCAAAACAGGCGCCTGCAATACAAACGACCATACCTTTAGAACGATTAAAGGTTGTATTCAACTTGGTAAAGTTCCAGACCGTAACACTACTGTTAATATTAGCCCTGTAGATTATGTGAGCCAAGCAATTGTTCATTTATCCCGGCAAAAAGAGTCATTGGGAAAAATCTTTCACTTAGTAAACCCTCAACCTGCACATTGGCGCCAAATAGTGAACTACATACGCTCCTATGGTTATCCACTCGTAGAAATTCCAGAGTCCAAATGGCAAGCAGAACTACTTAGTAGTAAGAATTTCGAGGAAAACGCTTTATATCCACTAATATCTATGTTCACTGAAGACACAAATAATGCTACTACGCTCACAAGCGAGTTGGAATTAGACTGTCAAGATACACTTGCTGATCTTGCAACAACTTCGATTAATTGTCCACCAGTTAATCAAGAATTATTTAATACGTATTTCTCATATCTGATTAACAGTGGTTTTTTACAATCCAAAAATAACTATAAATACTAAAAATATGTCTTCAACAAGCTTAAATTTGCGTCAGAAACAACATTTAGAAGCACTAATCTCTCGCTTCAATCACCGTACTAATAAATCAAAAAGCTTTGCTCAAACCTACCGTCCATATTTAGCTGACAACAAAGTATTATCTCGCTTTGATTTGCTGACCAAAGAAATGTATTATCCCATTGTAAGCGAACGCTCGTTAGGTTCAAAAATATGGGATGTCAATAACAATGAGTACATTGATTTTATTATGGGCTATGGCACAAATTTATTCGGGCACAACCCACTATTCATCAAACAAGCTTTATTAGAACAACTTGAAAAAGGCATCCAACTTGGTACTCAACCAGAGTTAATTGGTGAAGTCGCTGAAGGAATTTATGAACTGACAGGTCTGGAGCGGGTAGCGTTTAGTAACACAGGAACAGAAGCTGTAATGACAGCTATTCGTTTAGCCAGAACCGTAACAGGGCGTGATAAAATTGTCATATTCTCAGGTTCTTATCATGGCCATTTTGATGAAAGTTTAGTAGAAGTAAACGGAAAAAATGGCAGTGCAAAAATAGTACCAATTTCTCCTGGAATACCAGCCAACTTTGCTACTAATGTTTTAATTTTAGATTATGGCAATGCACAATCACTCGAAGTTATTAAGCAAAATGCTCAACAAATAGCCGCTGTTTTAGTTGAACCAGTGCAAAGTCGCAGACCAGACTTACAACCCAAAGAATTTCTTCAGCAACTGAGACAATTAACACTAGAGTTAGGAATCACTTTAATATTTGATGAAATGGTTACTGGGTTCCGAATTCACTCTGGTGGAGCGCAAGCACATTTCGGTGTAAAAGCAGATTTAGCTACCTACGGCAAGATTATTGGTGGCGGTATGCCAATAAGTATTATTGCTGGCAAATCCGATTATTTAAATACAATTGACGGTGGTACATGGAATTATGGAGATTTATCCTATCCCCAAGTAAAGACAACATTTTTTGCCGGTACATTTTGTAAACACCCCTTAGCTATAGCTGCTGCAGGCGCCGTAATTAAGCATTTAAAAAAAGAAACTGCCCTTCATATGCAGTTGAACGAACGTACATCAAAATTTGTCAACAGACTTAATCATTACTTTGAAAAAGAAGAATTACCCGTCCGTATGGTAAATTTTGGCTCGCTTTTCGGTCGTGCATATGCAGGCAATTCTACATCAGCGGAAGCTAATGCATCTTCATTGAGTTTTGAACTGTTATACTACCAGCTACTCGATAGAGGAATTTTATTGCGTGGAGATGGAGGTTTCTTATCCACAGCCCATACCGATGAAGATATTGATTACGTCCTTTCTGCTGTTAAGGATAGTGTCGAAGAATTACGAAAGGGAGAATTTTTACCTACAAAGAGTCATCAAACAACTCAAGAGAACTTTGAAACCACAACAGTAGCACTAAGTTAACCTTTTTTAGCCAAACATACGCTAATTATTTTATTTTCCAGTTCAATATCAACACAGGAGAAACATTTTATGTCTTCCAAAACTCTCTATTCTGAATATAGCAGTTTTGCCCGGATACTCAATGAAGCTTGGGGACCAGAAAGCAGCGAGACTGCACTACCGCATTTAGAAGAATTATTGCTAAAACATCTGTCTAAAGGGGCAAATATTCTTGAGCTATGTTGTGGTACGGGACAATTAGCACAAAAGCTACAAAACAAAGGATATCAAGTTACTGGAATTGATGGTTCCGCAGAGGTTTTACACTATGCTCGTGAAAACTCACCTAATAGTAAATTTATTCATGAAGACGCGCGCTTTTTCAAATTCCCATTTAACTTTGATGGAGTTGTTTGCGTAGATTATGGTCTTAACCATGTCATTAATCATGAAGAATTATCCAGCGTTTTTAAAAACGTATATGCTGCTCTCATAGAAAATGGCTGGTTTATGTTCGACTTACGCTTGGATAAAACATATGAAGGAAGTTGGAACAATTCTATGATTGGCGATGTCAAAGATGATTATGCCTGGGCGTTAAAACGCCTCTATAAACCTGAAGAAAAAATCGGAAACATTCACATTACTATCTTTCAATTAATCGAGGATAACTGGCAGCGTGCAGACAATACTTGGTTAGTCAGAGGTTATGAGCAGGAAGAGATAATTTCTATGCTCAAAAATGTTGGTTTTACAACAGTAAACTGTTACAGTGTAGAGCGTAATGTTGCAGCCCATGATTTAGATAGAGTTTATTTCGTCTGTATCAAAAATAATTAGGAGATTAACAATAAATTTATAAGAACAAACTGTTGCTCAATTTGATGGGTCATACCAGAGTAGATAAAGATTGGGCAAGTTTGGAAAGCCTTTAGCCCAGAAGGTAAACTTGTAGACAAAAAACTTTCTCAAAGATTTGACAATTTGCTCAAAGTTTGGTTGATAATACTCGTAAGCTACGAACAACAAATTAGTAGGGTGCGTGACGCTATCAAAAAATACAAACGTAGTTATAACATTAGTAGCGTCACGCACCAATTTATCAAAGAATATTATTTTTTATTTTGCAGTATTTTTAATTGATTGCGAAAATCAGAAACCAAAGGATTATTCGGCTCTATTTTTACAGCTTCTTGATATGCCCACATTGCGTTAGTATTTTCACCTAAACGTGTGAGAACAGTCGCTAAACCCATATATCCTTTAAAATGGCGCCGATTTAATTGTACAGTTCTTCGATAAGCTTCTTTTGCTTTCGCATAATCTCCTAAATTAGCGTTGATATATCCTAAAGCGTATTGGTAATCGGGATTATTAGGGGCAAGCTGAACCGCACGTTGAAAAGCTGTTCGAGCAGCAGCCAAGTTACCCTGTTTAACATATAGTATACCTATTCCAGAATGAATTGAAGCATTTCTTGGCTGTATAGTTAACGAACGCTGATAATTGTCTATAGCGCCATTATAATCACCCATATCAAGCAATCTACGTCCTTCATCAAGCAACTGTTTTAACTCAGCATTGTTATTAATGCTACGTTCTGAGGCAACCTGTGCATTTGATGGTATAACTATTGTGGTAATATTTCCAATAAGGACAAAACTTACAACTATTGCCAATTTTGTCATTTTTAGGGATGTGAAATTCAAGGATACCTCCAAGTTAAGCTGTGTAAGGAAAAGTACATATTCATTGACATAGTAGTTACTAAAATGCCAAGCGTCAAGAGATATGTATAACAGAATTTCCAGTTAATTACAATAATTATAAAAAGTGCAAAATGGAATACAGTAGATTTAACTGCATCCCATTAAATATAAACACTATTCAATAACCGCATTGACTAGCAAGCGCATTCCTATTAAATTCAAGCCTAAGTTTTAACCAGGCGCCATAATTGAATTTGATAACATAAATGTTTTTCAAAAATATACTTTGCTTGTAATCCTTCAACAATTGGTTTTTCCAGCCAGCGTTTAAATGCCCAGTTAAAAACTCCGTACAATGGAGGCACCGCAATATTTAAAACGTTTCCAATATATTTACCAGTCGATAACCCAAAAGTCCGAAAGTTGTCAATACACAAATCAATAGTTGGAGTAATTTTGCTAGAAATATCCTCAGTTTTAACTAGCTCAAATCCAGCTTGCCCTAACGCAGTATTAAGCTCTGTAACCACATGACAATTAGAAAAAATACCTTCATTATACTTATCGTCAACACGTAACATATCCGCAAGTAACAAATAACCATCAGAGCTAAGTAAACGTGATGCACACTGAGCAATATCCGAAGCCGCTATGTACTGACTACTTTCGCTAAGAAGAATGAGATTGTAAGAATTTGTTGTCTTAAAATCTTCAAATTTGGTTAAATGGAATGGTGCTTTACAGTTTGTTTGTTTTAAAAACATTTCCTCCTGAAGTCCATCTGGCGCCAGTCCTTCTACCGTAAAACCACGTTCCAGTAAATAACTAGCATTACCTCCTATTCCACAACCGACATCAAGAATAGAATTTACTCCCTCTGGGATAAAGCTTAAAAGTTTATTTGAATAAGCTTCTTGAGCAATACGCAGCTGACTAATAGTCAGTTCCTGATTAGCTACTGGTGGTGATTCCCAATACCCGTAATGTAGGAATGGAGAATTTGTTAGTTCTAAATAATATTGAATCGCTGCATTTTGGTAGCGAGTCGCTGGAGAAATGTTTTTTACGTTGGATTTTTGCATGAGTAATTATGGTAATGTTGACTAAAAACTTTGATGAGACGGTTTAAAATCCTCCCATCTTCGAGAAATTTGTTTATAAGACTCGACGGGAGAAATTACTAAATTGACTAACATATCTACCTCTAATTCATTACCACATTTCAACACCAAAATAATTTTTTTTGCGGATTATAATCATCAACTGCTTTAATAATAGGTATAATGAAGTTAATCTGTTTCGACAGTAACTTGGCTAGAGACAGCTATATACAAACCGATAAGCAGTATTACAAAACCTATCCAATTTGAAAAACTTAACCTTTCCCAAAATATTACCCAAGCAAAAAGGCTACTAATAATTGGCTCTAACAAATGAACCAAGGAAACAACAACCGAGGAAAACTTATTAAGACTATACGTCAATAACCCTTGACCAACAATTTGGCAAACCAAAGCTAGGCTAATCACCCAAGCCCACCCTGAGAGTGTAGAAGGAAAAATTTCATCTCCACTCAATAAAACCAAGGGTAACATCACTATAACAGAAATTCCACATATCCATAATTGTATCGTCACCGAATCGAATTTGGTTCGCAAGTTTTCAACAGTTAGCAAATAAGCAGCAGCAAAAATCGCACTTAAAATTGCGACTGAACTTCCAACTAAATTGCTGGTAGCAGTAGAGAGTTCCTCGATTTCGATGCCAATCGCTCCGGCAAAAGCGATAATCATTCCAATGACAAATTGGCGGTTGAAGCCTTGATTAAATAGTAACCATGCTCCTAAGCTAGTAAATATCGGCGCCAAATTATGTAGTACAGTAGAAATAGCAACACTAGTTTGAGTCAGTGACCAAGCGATGCAAACTAGATTTAAGGCAAACGAAATTCCAGAAGTTGACAATATTAACAAATTTTGATATGTATAAGGCTGCTGTTGTATTGGCTCCCTTGCTTTAAATTGTATTATCACCTTGGCAAACTGCCATAGGGCAAAAAATATAGTAGCTAGCCAAAAGCGATTAAATACAGTAGCATCGGGACTAAGTTCGTTTTCGCTCCATTTAATAAAGATAGAACCGAATGATAGAGCAACTATACCGATAAATAACAAGGCAGGGGAAGCCATAGCTGATATTTTAGCCAATTGTCGCCCAATAAAATTCAGTTGATTTTCCATCTTTTAGCTCGTTCTCCAAAGGAAAACATTAATAAAAATAATAAAATTTGAATAACACTTCAATAATATACACTTATCTCGTTTCCTAGCCACTACCAAAATAGAATTTTACCCCTTTCCGATATCGTAATACACTTTTACCACGTTGATAAACTCAACTTGGTAATGTCAGCCGATAAGTTAATAATGTACTCTTGTTCGGCGCCAAAACTACTTTATTTGCTAACTTAAGTTGCTGTGTATTGAAATTCATTAATCTTTCTTTTAACTTATATAAGATTTTTATATCTGTAAGGTTTATAGTTCTTTTCACTAATGATTTATTAGTTAAAGTTAGTTGTTTATAATTGCTTGTTGAAGAGTAAAATCGCGTTTTAATCGAAGATATATTAGGATAGACAGTTAATATATTAAAGTACAAACTTTGTAATGCTGCTTAGTGGTAGAGTTATACGCATTAAAAACGCTAAAACCCATTTTCTCATCTTATCAAATTACTTCTTGAAATTGGAATAACTCACCGGAATGCACCAGTCCGAGAAACCGGGCATATGAACGACAAATTAAAGGTACGCACGCAAAATTTTTCTCAATAAGCCCGGTTTCTTTGAGCTTGTTGAAAATGGTGCAAGATATAAGCCTCCGACTAGCGGACGGGAGCCACTAGTGATATATGAAAGAAACACAAGGGGCACTAAGGAAAATTTTAGAGATTACAACTACAATTAGTAGTTACCCTGACAGTCAAAACCGTCTTTACAGTGGTGTTAATTATGCCCGTATATAAGCGTGGTTATGAGTGAAAAAGGTGAATTTATTGCTGAAGTGATGGTTGAGCTATCATCTTCCGAATCCTCGACAATGATAATACGTAGGTGGAAGTTCATGAAAGGCGCCTCGCTACAACATTACTTGGCTATAAAGGTGGTACTTCGTTCATTAGTAACCAATACATTCCCAACTGCCGAATTGCATCTGAAAACTGCATAAAATCAACAGGTTTACGGATGTAACTGTTGCACCCTAAGCTATAACTATTGAGCAAATCTTGTTCTTCGTTAGAAGTCGTTAAAACCACCACTGGTAAAAGCTTAGTACGTTCATCTTCTCGCAAACGTCGCAAAACTTCAAGTCCATCGATGCGGGGCAGTTTTAAATCCAATAAAACCACCGTTGGCTTAATATTAATATCGCGTCCTTTATAAATTCCAGTGCCAAAGAGGTAATCTAAAGCCTCGACACCATCATGGGCTACCACAATTTCATTGCCAATGTGATGACGCTTGAGCGCGCGAATCGCTAATGCCTCATCATCAGGATTATCCTCAACCAAAAGGATACTTTTGTTACTTGCAATCACATTCATGCTCCAGCCTCTTCGGTTAACGTAAAGTAAAAAGTAGCTCCTTGTTCCACATTCCCCTCAGCCCAAACTCGACCTGAATGTCGGTGTACAATTCTTTGTACAGTGGCAAGCCCAATTCCATTACCTGGAAATTCTTGCATCCCGTGCAACCGCTGAAAAGGTCCAAATAATTTATCACTATACGTCATATCAAAGCCGACACCATCATCCCGAACAAAGTAAACCTTAGTGCCATCCTCTTTCTGCGTTGCTCCAAACTCAATTTTAGCTTGGGGGTGCTTAGAGGTAAATTTCCAAGAGTTATTAAGTAAGTTTTCTAATAAAACTTGTAGTAAATTAGTATCCCCAGTAGCTCCCAAGTTATTTTGAATTACAAATTCCACCTGCCGCTCGCTCTGATGTTGTAAATTGGTGCAGATGCGGCTAGCTAACATACTTAAATCCACAGGTTTTAAATTTATATCGCTGCGCGTCACGCGCGATAGAGTAAGAAGGTCATCAATTAATTGCCCCATCCGCTGAGTCGCTGACCGAATACGCCGTAAATAGTCTTGCCCAGTTCCATCCAATTCGTTTAGGCAGTCTTCGAGCAGTGCTAAACTGAAACCATCAATACTACGTAAAGGCGCCCGCAGGTCGTGGGAAACTGAGTAGCTAAAAGCTTCGAGTTCTTTGTTAACTACCTTCAAATCAGTAATGGCTTGTTGTAACTCCTGGTTCAAGCCTTGAACACGTTTCTCAGCTTGCTGTCGTTCTATAATTTCGACTCGTAGCTCTGCTAAAAGCTCTCCGTGGTGGAGCGCAACCCCTAAATGGTTAGCAATTTGGCCAACAAAATCGATCTCGTTTGAGTGCCAAGTTCGCGCGGCACTACATTGATGAATACAAAGCAATCCCCATAAATTTTGCTCTAAAAGGAGTGGCACAACCAAATTAGCCCGAACTTGAAATTGGGACAGTATATTAATATGACAATCGCTCAATCCATAATCGTAGATGTCTGCTACTGCCTGAACTCGACCATGTTGATAATGAACTGCAAACTGTTCCCCAAAACAGTGGTCATGAATTTTTTGTCCCATCGCTGACCCAAAAGCTGGGTCTACATCTTCAGAAACAAATTCTCCATCATCCCAACCTGAATTTGGATAAAAGCGGAACATTGCCACCCGATCTGCTTTTAAAAGCTGACGAACCTCAGTAGCAGTAGCTTGAAAAATTGTTTCCAAATCTAAAGGTTGCCGCAGACGGGTAATTACATGGAATAATGCTTTCTGTTGTTCTATTAAGGAACTCGCTTTTGCGATTTCTTGTTCGTAGTGCTGGACTTCGCCTGCTAAAATCTGTTTAATCTGCTTGAATGTTGCTTCATCTGGACATAAACTTCGCAATCTTGACAATGTTTCTAGATTCATCAGTTTTAGCTACTTAACTTCAAAAATCGCCTCTTTTATCTATCGCGCCTTGGTTACACGCAAATGCATTGTTTCCTAAATACTAAGATAACACTATATGATGTTTATTAGCAGCCGAACAGCGTTACAACGTTACGAAAGCGATGGTAAGGGTAACCCTACAAACTTTGCACGCATTTCGCATTTTCATATCGATGAGTATTTAATTTGGATATTTAGTACGTGCGCTTACTTTCTCTAACAAGCACAAAATAATTTCTCAATTTTTACTGCAACATACTCAGTAAATTATGAGGAGTGATTTTATTCAATACATTGTGAAAGCATCAAAAGTTACCCAATTACAACTGGCATACATCTATACTAACTAAATATGTAGTCGCAGCAAACCTTACTAATTATAATCGTAGATGTCTGTAAAAAACTTTTAAGGATTATAGATATTTTTATGGTTATCCATAAGAATTTTATATACATTCGTATTTAGATATGGAAAGAGCGCGTTTTATTTTTTATAGGCACCAATTTCTTGCTTTGAATACCTAACATAACTTATTCTCAATATTAGTATCTTTTTTGCAAGGTAATTACGGCTAACCCTACCAAACAGGCAATTCCCGTGTTAGAAGCATTCGTATTCGCTACAGTGTTATGCGGATTTTTTGGCATAATTCTGAAAAAAAATTTGGTGATGAAAATCATCTCTATGGATGTAATGAGTACAGGGGTTATTGCCTATTATGTGCTAATTGCATCGCGAGAGGGCTTATTCACGCCAATTGTTTCTTCATCCGTCAAAAATGGTGCTTATTCCGACCCAGTTCCCCAAGCAATTATTTTAACTGCGATTGTAATCGGTTTCTCGATTCAGGCGTTAATGCTTGTTGGTGTCATGAAGTTGGCACGTGATAATCCGACATTAGAAACCAATGAGATTGAGAAGAATAATACACCATGACCACCATTACAATCGCATGGATTGCACTACCGTTTTTTCTGGGGTTCGTCATTTATCTATTCCCCAAGCTTGACAAATTTCTCGCACTATGCGGTACCGTTATTTCTGGTGCTTATGCGTTAAAGCTATTTGTCGAAAATTCCCCTATTAAACTACAGCTTGTAGACCATTTCGGTGTCATATTACTAGTCGATCAGCTGACTGGCTACTTTATATTAACCAATGCGCTGGTAACGACTGCTGTTTTACTCTACTGTTGGCGTACCGATAAATCGACTTTCTTTTACGCACAAACCATCATTTTGCATGGTAGCGTCAATGCCGCCTTTGCTTGTTCTGATTTTATCAGTTTATATGTGGCGTTAGAAGTCAGTGGTATTGCCGCGTTCCTTCTAATTGCTTATCCCCGCACCGACCGTTCGCTTTGGGTTGGTTTAAGCTATTTGTTTGTTAGCAACACGGCGATGTTGTTTTATCTTGTAGGCGCCGCGTTGGTTTACAAAGCAAATCATTCGTTTGATTTTGTTGGGTTGCGTGGGGCGCCTCCAGAAGCATTAGCCCTGATATTTCTGGGATTATTGATAAAAGGAGGGGTTTTTGTATCGGGATTGTGGCTACCTTTAACCCACTCAGAATCAGAGACTCCTGTGTCAGCGTTACTATCGGGAGTTGTCGTTAAAACTGGGATACTTCCATTGCTACGTTGTGCTTTAGTTGTAGAGGAAATCGAGCCAATTGTCAGAATATTTGGAATTTCGGCAACTCTTTTAGGAGTAATCTACGCCATTTTTGAAAAAGATACCAAGCGTATGCTAGCGCTAAGTACTATTTCGCAGTTAGGCTGGATTCTCGCTGCACCAGTAGTAGGTGGCTTTTACGCGCTTGCACATGGAATAGTTAAAGCGGCGCTTTTTCTATCAGCAGGCGCCTTGCCAACCCGTGATCTCAAGCTACTGCAACAAAAGCCAATTAATACTGGGGTATGGATTGCTCTAGTTATTACCAGCTTATCAATTTCGGGCACTCCCTTGTTGGTTGGCTTCGGGGCGAAGATGTTAACCATGAAAAATTTATTGCCTTGGCAATCAATCATCATGAATATTGCCGCAGTCGGAACGGCAATTACTTATTCCAGATTTATATTTCTGCCGCATAACCGACAAGAAGAGGTACGCTCCAACTTTTTGGTACCAGTAATCTTTCTGATTGGCGCCCTTGTCGTCACAAATCTTTTTTATTACGAGGCATATACCGTTGCGAATATCGTAAAAGCGCTGGCAATAGTAGGTATTGGCTGTTTGGCGTATGTATTAATTTTCAAACGGACATTTGTGAAACTGCCGCGTATGCTTGAGCGATTTGAGCATCTTGTTGGTTTTATGAGCTTAACTTTGATTCTGCTGTTCTGGATGAGATTTGCCGCATGATTGGACATTTTGTACTACGACTACTAATTTGGTTTTTGCTTACCGCCAATTTTACAGTCGCGAATACTATAATTGGTATTTGCATCGCTGTTTTATTACCACGCACCAACGCGACAAGAGAAACATTAAAAGATTGGTTCCCAATGCTGTGGAAAATTATATTAGTAGTTCCACAAGCATATATAGAAGCGTTTGAGTTACTCGTTCGTCCTCATAAATATGAAGAAGTAGTTATGGAGCGAGTATTATCAAAACGCTCACCCAGAATGATTTTCTTGGATGTATTTTTAATTACTTTTACACCCAAGACCATTGTTTTAAAATACCACGAAGAAGGTTGGTACGAAGTTCACCAAATTCGACGCAGGAGAAGTCCATGAACTTAAACATAGTATTAATTGCAATGATTTTGGCGTTACTTATACCATTTTATGAAGCTTGGAGAGACGATGATATCTGGCAAAAAATGCTGGCATTAGCAAGTATTTCTAGCAAAACGGCAATTATAGTATTAGTCGTTTCTGTTTTACGTGATGATTGGATGATTGGTGTCGTTGCCGCAATTATTTTAAGTGTGGGTAATGCTGGGTTTATGCTGCTAGCAAATGTAATCAAGAGAATGGGTGATGTATGATAAATATCTTAAGTTATACATGTATAACTGTAGGAATTGTCTTCTGGTTTTGGGGAACTTCTTTCTTACTGGGTAATCGCTCGGTATTATACAAGCTGCACAGTCTTTCGGTTGCAGATACTTTAGGGTCAATTGCTATTCTCGTAGGACTATTGTTAAAAAGACCCAATGAATGGCCACTACTTATCCTTGGCATTATCTGTTTGGCAATTTGGAACACCATGTTAGGGTACGTACTAGCATACTGCTCTACAGCACCTAGTGAGGTAAGCAATGACTGATACTTATATATATTTCATCATTGCTCTGTTACCTTTGTCTGCTTGCATGTTAGTACTTCAAGCAAATCCTTATAATGCATTGGTCATTCGTGGCATTTTAGGAGCAATTGCGGCAATGGTGTATGGAATTTTAGGCGCCGCAGATGTTGCGTTGACCGAAGCATTAATGGGCACCATGCTTGCCATTACTTTGTATGCTGTGGCAGTACGCTCATCAATGGTGATGCGTTTAGGTGTGCTAAAAGGGACAACAGAAACAGATAAAAATACCTCTGAACTGGAAAACGTTATAGCTAACATCCGAACAATTTTTAACAAACGCCATATGCGTTTGGAGTTAGTACCATACACTGATACACAAGCATTACATCGCGCGTTGATGGAAAAAGAAGTACATGCGACCTGTGTCCACTCACAATTAAATAATGAAGAACCAATACAAACCGTAATCAGACTGCAACGCATCTACGACATCATGCAAGCCGAACTTTCATCACCAGGGACAACCCTGACTTATGTAAGTGCGTCACATTTGGGGGAACAGCAATGAAATGGATTTACGTATTAGCAGGGATAGCATTATATATCAAAATGCTTGTCATCGCCAATCCGGCGCCAGACTATCCTATATCTATTGTCGATGCAGTGGTCAAAGATAGTGGTGTATCTAATGCGGTTTCGGGAATCATTTTCAGAAATCGTTTATATGACACCATCTTCGAGGTGGTAGTATTTACCATCTCCATATTAGGTGCCAACTTTTTACTAGCAACAGAAAAGCCTTCTACTGAAGTCCATCATTTCACAGATAAACCATCTGTAATATTAGCACGTTTAGGAGCAACTATTGCAGCATTAGTAGGTATCGAACTAGCAATTCGAGGACACCTCAGTCCCGGTGGTGGTTTTGCAGCAGGTGTAGCAGGTGGAACCGCTATTGGTCTCGTAGCTATTACCGCACCACCAGAATGGATGCAGGCAATTTATAAACGATGGCACGCTGCCATATTAGAAAAACTTTCAGTACTCGTTTTCATTGTACTGTCAGTCGTTACTCTAGCAGGCGCCGAACTACCACACGGAGAACTAGGAGCGCTATTCAGTGGTGGAATTCTCCCCATCCTCAACATCCTAGTAGCAGCAAAAGTAGCACTAGGTTCATGGGCAGTAATCCTAGTCTTCATCCGCTACCGAGGACTATTGTAGGTTGGGTGGAGGCTTTGCGGAACCCAACATATTAAATTTAAATATATTGGGTTTCGTTAAAAATTTTTAATACTAGTGTTCCAAACCGCAACAATGAAGGAAAATGAGTTGTGGCTTCCAACACACACCACATCAACTACGAAGAATGAACGACACATACAGCTTCAACTTCAATCCTTCACGAGCCATGACAGCTCTAAAACAGCGTCAACACGATGACATAAAATACTACAATGCGCGTAACGAACTCTTCAAATTATCACTAATGGCAGACTACGACCAGTTAGTTTGCCTTCCAGCACTTACCGCAATTGACAAACACTGGTATCAAATAGAAACAGCTAGAAAAGTATTGCGACAATTAGGAGGACGTGCATTACTTGCTGACGAGGTAGGATTAGGTAAAACTATTGAAGCAGGCTTAATACTTAGTGAATACCTAGCCAGAGGAATGATTCAATCAATATTGATACTAACACCCGCTTCGCTGGTTTCTCAATGGCAATTAGAACTAGCTTCCAAGTTTGGTATTTCTTCCATCACTACCGATGATGATAGTAGACAACAAAACCCCGAAGAATTTTGGACAGCTAATCAAAAAATTGTAGCATCTCTCAATACCGCAAAATCTGCAAAACATTACCCTTTGGTAACATCACGTAGCTGGGATTTAGTTGTAGTTGATGAAGCACATCATTTGAAAAACCGCAATACCCTAAACTGGAAAGTTGTTAATGCTTTAAATAAAAGATTTATTCTCATGTTGACCGCAACACCAGTACAAAACTCTTTGGTGGAACTATTTAATTTACTCACTTTATTAAAACCAGGTTTACTTAAGACTGAAGCGGACTTTAAGCGAGAATACGTTTCCAGCAAAAATGGCAGAGTACCGAAAAATCAAGAAAAGTTGCGGAGTCTTATGCGTGAAGTCATGATACGCAACACTCGTTCTTTAGTCGATGTCCAGTTACCTAAAAGATTTGCTACTACTATTACTGTTACTCCTAGTGACACTGAAAAGAAACTTTACCAAGATTTGAGTAACTTTTTACGTGTACATTCCGAAGACCTTGATAAGTTATCTCGTACAAACTTACTTATGCGCGCAGGTTCTAGTATAAATGCGCTATCGGAATCTTTAAAAAATCTTTCCAAGAAGTTAGATAATGAGGAATTAAAGACTTTAATTCGACGTGCAGGGCAAATTAAGCAAGTTGAAAAAGCTAAAAGTTTAGTCGAACTATTAAAAAAATCATCACAGAAAACTATAGTCTTTACTACACATCGACCAACTTCAGCGTATTTGGCACAAATCTTTACAGAAGCAGGTATTGAGTTTGCTGAGTTTTTGGGAGATATGACATTAAAACAAAAGGATGCAGCAATTGAAGCGTTTCGGGATACTGTTCATGTTTTGCTCGCATCAGAAACTGGGGGAGAAGGACGCAATATTCAATTTGCCAATTGTATTGTTAATTATGACTTACCCTGGAACCCAATGAAAATTGAACAACGTATCGGTAGAATTCACCGCATTGGGCAAACTCAGGATGTGTTTATTTTTAACTTTTGTCAGAAAGATAGTATTGAAGAATATATATTGAGAATATTACATGATAAGATTAATATGTTTGAACTGGTGGTTGGTGAAATTGAGACTATTTTAGGCAACGTTGATGATGATTTCGATTTTGGTGAGATAATCATGGATATTTGGCTAAAAAATCAGTCGCTTCCTGAGTTAGATACTGCTTTTGAAAATTTAGCTGATAATTTGCTTAAGGCTAAAGATAAATATAAAGAGACACAAGAGTTGGATGAGCAAATTTTTGGTGAAGATTTTGAAGCTTAGATAAACGAACCGCAAAGTACGCTGCATTTCGCAAAGAATAAATATAAAAGAGGAGTGCTATTATATGATTATTATATCTGACCCAATTATTAATACGTTGGAGAAGGTTGTTTCTGTTTGTGATGGGTTATCTGAAGTTGTTAATGAGAAAACTATTCAGGTTGTTCTACCAGAAAAGGTTGCAAGCTCTTTGGGTGTTGATGAGGAAACTGTATTTAGCACGGTTATTGATACTCCTAACAGTCAATTTGTTAGTTACCACTCTGAGCTTTTAAATAAGTTTTTGGATATTCTTGCTGGTGTTGGTAGTGTTACTGCTTTGGAAGTTAAGTATGAAAGTTATTTGAAAGCTTCTGGGTTTGAGAAATTAGTTACTCAAAAGATAGTACCACTTAATGGCTTAATGCGTTACGTCGGCGCCGAGCCAAAAACAACTCGTTATATATTTTGTAATGTAGCATATGTTGCTGAAGCCGATGAAAAAAGAATCGGAATGGTTTCGTTTATTATAAATGAATTTACCGGAGTGGCGCCTGTCGATATTGGTGATGCGTTACTATGGGAATCTGATTTAGTTCCAGTCGATGATTGTTTACTTCCAGAAACCACTTCAGATTTAGAATTATCTAATATAATTGAAACAAAATCAGCAGAGTTAATTAAAACTGATTTAGAAAAATGGTCAGCCAAATTAAATCGAGCTAGAGAAAGAGACGAAGACAGATTAAAAAATTATTACGGTACCATTAGCTCAGAAATTGCCACCAAGATAAAAAATAAAAATCTAGAAGGTGAAGATAAAGATAAAGAGTTAGCACGCATTGAAGCAACTAATCGTGAGCTAGAAAGAAAGCTTGAAGATATCAAAGAACGCTACACACTCAAAGTCTCTGCTGAATTATATAGCGCTATTGTATTACATCTACCAACAGTACATATCACCTGCACTCTCCAAAAAAAGAAAGCAAAAAGAGATATAACCTTAGTTTGGAACCCATTTACTAAAATATTGGAACCTTTACGCTGTGAGGTAACAAGAGAACCAATATACAAATTTTACCTCGATGAGAAAGATGCAAAAATAATAAGCGCCAAACATTGGGAATCTTATTAATGAATTTTAGTGCTATGTGGTAGATATTGTAAAATAATTTTTACCAAATTAATTGGTATTTTGGTAAAAGGTTGGTAATATACTACTAAGCGTTAATTTTACGACAATGATGAATAGAAGACAGATTGTTGCTTTCATTGGTGCTGCGGTTGCGAGTATGTTACTGGCGATAGGGGCTTCGCTATTAATTCCCTCGATATCAACTTTGGTAGCGCAATCTAACCCTACTTTGTTGGTATCTACAGCAGCTAGCTTAAAGGATGCGATGGAGGAAATAAAGACTAACTACCAACAAAGTCAGTCAGAAGTTATAATTAATTTTAATTTTGGCGCCTCTGGTGGTTTGCTGCAACAAATTCAGCAAGGCGCCCCAGCTGATATATTTATCTCTGCTGGGAAAAAGCAGGTAGATACTTTGGAGCAAGCAGGAAAGTTAGTTCCAGGTACTCGCGACGTTTTAGCAAAGAACCGTTTGGTATTGATTGTCCCTAGAAATAGCACTGGTGTAACAAGTTTCTTTGACCTTAGCAAAGACAATATTAGAAAAATTGCGATTGGTGAACCTAGGAGTGTACCAGCAGGACAATATGCTGAACAAGTTTTGCAAAAGTTAAAGATTTATGACAAATTGAAATCCAAGTTCGTTTACGCTAATAATGTGCGTCAAGTTTTAGCTGCCGTAGAATCTGGTAATGCTGATGCAGGTTTGGTTTATCAAACTGATGCGGCAATTTCTAACAAAGTTAAAATAGTCGTTGCAGCTTCGGAAACATATCATTCACCTATTGTGTATCCAATGGCAGTGTTGAAACAGAGTAAAAATGTGAGAGCAGCAACAGAGTTTGTACAGTATTTATCTAGTGAGCAGGCTAAAAGCATTCTCAATAAATACGGATTTATCCTGCCTTAGTAATATTTAAAATAACTATGCCTCAAGATTTAACTCCCCTTTGGTTATCAGTAAAAACTTCTTTACTAGCAACATTTATTACCTTCTTTGCTGGTATTGCTGCTGCCTATTGGATGCTGAGATATCGCGGTAAAGGCAAATCGTTCATTGAGGGAATATTTGTTTCTCCGTTGATTTTACCTCCTACAGTAGTTGGCTTTTTGCTGTTGATGTTTTTTGGTAAATATGGAATAGCAGGGCAATTTCTAGATAAATTCGCTGGGTTTAGTGTTGTTTTTAACTGGTACGGCGCCGCAATTGCTGCAACTGTAGTTTCTTTTCCATTAATGTATCGTACAGCGTTAGGGGCTTTTGAACAAATCGACGAAAATCTTTTATTGGTAGCGAAAACTCTTGGCGCCAAACAATCAACAATATTTTGGCGCATTATATTACCTCTATCGTTACCAGGAGTTTTGGCAGGGACAACATTAGCTTTTGCTCGTGCCTTAGGAGAGTTTGGCGCCACATTAATGCTAGCAGGTAATATTCCAGGTCAAACTCAAACAATGCCATTAGCGATTTACTTTGCCGTAGAAGGGGGAGCAAATAACGAGGCTTTGTTTTGGTCGCTAGTAATAATGTGTACATCATTATCAGGAATTATTGGAGCAAATGTTTGGCAAGAAGTACGTAAGAAAAAAGTAAGACCTAAAAAACAAGAAAAATTTACTCAAGACCAAATAAATTATACAGACGCGATAAATTGTAGAGACGCGATGAATCGCGTCTCTACGAATTCTTGCCTTATCGTTGATATTTATAAACAACTTCCAGATTTTGAATTACAAGTATCATTCAATGCAGACAACCAACCTTTAGGGTTATTGGGGGGTTCAGGCGCCGGGAAAAGTATGATTTTACGTTGTTTGGCAGGAGTAGAAACACCAACAGAAGGTAAAATAACTTTGAATGGAAAAGTTCTATTTGACTCTGAACGTAAAATTAATATACCTTCACGCGAGCGCAAGATAGGTTTTGTAGTTCAAAATTACGCTCTGTTTCCTCATATGACAGTAGCAGAAAATATTGCCTTTGGTTTACAAAAAAAAATTTCTAGTAAAGCAATTAAACAACAAGTAGAAGCTCACTTAATAGCTCTACAATTACCAGGACTAGGTAATAGGTATCCCCATCAACTTTCTGGAGGACAACAACAAAGAGTCGCATTAGCAAGAGCATTAGCTTCGCAACCCGAAGCGCTGCTATTAGATGAACCATTTTCAGCGTTGGACACTTATTTACGAAGCCAACTCGAACAAGAAATGATTGCAAAACTTGCTGATTACGGTGGTGTATCTTTATTCGTAACTCATAATATGGAAGAAGCTTATAGAGTTTGTTCAAATTTATTGGTATTAGAGCAAGGCAAAGCTATACAATATGGTTATAAACATGAGATTTTTGAACGACCACAAACTGTTACCGTTGCTAAAATTACAGGTTGTAAAAACTTTTCCACAGCAGTTGTTAAACAGTTAGAACAAGTAGAAGCTATTGATTGGGGTTGTACATTGCGAGTAATCGAACCAATCCCTTATAATTCTTCTAATATTGCCATTCGCGCGCATCAAATTACTTTCACCAACGATTCTAATCAAGAAAATACATTTTCATGTTGGTTAGCAAATAGCATCGAAACACCGCACCGAATGACATTATTTTTAAAATTACACAATCCTCCTGAAAGCAAAAGCGATTATCATTTGCAAGCAGAGATATTTAAAGAAAAATGGGTGACACTTAAAGACCGACCCTTGCCTTGGTATGTATGTTTAGATTCCCTGCGATTGATTTTAATGGAGTAAAACGTAGTAACTTACATTCAAGTTATTATCTACCAACTAAGTAAGTAATGAAAGTGGTTCACATATATCTAGATATAGTACAAGAAAACTATATCACTAAGTATAAAATCTCCTCACAATTTCCTCAAATTAATCACTTATAACCGAGATATAGCGTAACGCCAAGCGGGAGAAATTGTGAGGTAGCAACTATGAAACGGCGCCGTATAAGCCATTGGAATAGCTTAATTTTGTGGGAACGTTGGGTGCTAGCAACATCGATTGCTTCTTTAATGAATTTAGCGATAGTAACTGTAGTAGGTATTGTAATCAGTCGTGTTGGTTACATTCAGGGTACTTTTACTTTACTTGGCGCCTTAGAGGGAATAATTTTAGGGTCTGCCCAATGGCTTGTTCTTCGTCGTTATATTCAACATTCTGCTCAATGGATTGTAGCTACATTAATTGGCTCTTTGTTGGCTTGGTTTACTGGGCTAACTATTAGTACTTTGATGGCACTTGCTTATGCTGGCACCTCGAATATAACAGTATTTA
Source organism: Dulcicalothrix desertica PCC 7102 (assembly GCF_003991905.1). Classification (GTDB taxonomy): domain Bacteria; phylum Cyanobacteriota; class Cyanobacteriia; order Cyanobacteriales; family Nostocaceae; genus Dulcicalothrix; species Dulcicalothrix desertica. The sequence goes on from NZ_RSCL01000011.1 coordinate 214,850, forward strand.
TCCAAGGATTAGTTTTGGTTGGTGCTGGTTTAGGAGTAGTGCTAGGATTCTGCCAATGGCTTGTACTAAGGACTCAAATTCGTTTTTCAATTTGGTGGGTAGGTGTAAATGCTCTTGCTTGGGCTTTGGGTTTAGTAATAGCATTTGTTGGCGCCGGGATGGTAAGGGATAGTTTAAGTGTTCTAACTACTCTTATCACCGCTGCGACTGGAGCAACAATGGGCGCCGTGATTGGTGGAATAACAGGTATTGCTTTAGTTTGGTTGTTAAAACTACAAAAAGCACAGATTTAACTAAAAATTTTAAATTCCTCACAAATTCCTCAAATTATTTTTTTAATCTCAAAAAATCTCTAGAAAACCGCAGCAGGCGTTTGACTAGTAGGTAAATTATAAAACTAACACTGAGGGCTATATCAATGGCATCTATTAATTTATTAGCCGTTTTTAACCCATCGAATTATTGGCGAAGCGGTTTTATTACCCTTCCTTGGCAACCCATTTATCAACAATTTCAAATTCCACCAGAAGAACTAGTATTAAGTGACTTACGTGACCTTTCACACGCACCAATAAAAGCCCAAGTTGACCACGTTGACCCAGAGAGCTTGGAGCGTGATACTTTAATTTTCTCTCTATCAAAGCCGATTCCGCCAGGTTCAGAAGATGATATGTTTGTTTCGGGCTTTATTAAACTAGACCGAGGAAAGCCAATGCCTCAAAATTCGGGTGAGCCATTTGTGGAAGTGGTTTATGGAGCAGACGGACGCGAACGTGGAGTTAGACTGTCAAACAGTCGTCTGATTGTCTGGTTTAATTTAATACCTGCGCCTGAAGATAATGAGCGGAATTGGTTTTCTGGTTCAGCAACGAGTATTCAGCTAGACCACCAAGAAATTTTAGACCCTTTCCCTGCGGCAAGGGGTGAATGGTTAGGTCAAGACCCAGAGAAACGGTGTATGCAGGTGGCTGCACTTCAATTACCAGGTGTTTCTGATCCAAAATTACCTTACTATCAAGTTCATTTGTACAACCATTCGTATAGTTTAGTATCGCAATCGAGCGGTTGTGTACGAGCTAGTATTACTATTGCTTCGGAGCCTTTCAATTATATGGGTGCAGACCCAGTTACAGGCCATAATCGGCATTTAATATGTAAACTATACCGAGTAATTAGTTTATACGCAGGCGCCGACTATCTAATTGAAGAGTTATTTGTCAAAGGAAAACCAAAGGCAGAAGAAGATCGGATTATAGATAGTCCAGAAGTTGTTTATCTCAACTTTGGGTTGCACTATTTTGCTCACATGAATATGGGACATACACAAGATATACAGCAAGTATTTCCTGTACCTGATTGGTTTGCATTAGGTTCTACTGAACCGCCTTACCCTGCTTATGGTTTAACTACTAATTTACATATCGAGTCTTTGGTACACCCTTATGAGGGAAACCCTAGCAATTTCTCATGCCAGTTGTTACCTGGTAAGTTTGCCAAATGCCTGCATTTGTTTATGCGAAATCAACCAAACGAATTTGATACACGAGTCGGACATTTTTGGTACGAAATGATTTATAGTCCACTTCGGGCTGAAATTTATCAGGATACTGAGCTTAAATACCAAATTCAAAATCAAGTTTTTGCTACTGTGTAATTAGTATTTTGAGAATAGGGTTTTGGGAGAAGGTAGGAAGTAATAATTTTATTTAATCTTCCAACCTTTTTTCATTTTTAACTTACTGGCATTGTTATCCATTGGCAAAAACTACCCCATAATTTGCCAAAATCCAACTCTGGACGAGGTTGAATAACAGTACTCATTGCTTATACCTCCTATCGAATAATCAAGAAAGTTGTGAGGAAATTTTTCAACAACTAGCAGATAGCTTTTCTAGTTGATTAAATTTTAAATAACAGGGATAGCAGTAAAAATGCCCAAAAGTAACAGCAGCACAATAAACAAGCTGATTTTGAGAATAATGTACGTAATAATTTCAGGTATTGAAGTATCAAACATCATATTCCACCTCCATGTGTAGCCTTAGAATAGTGATGTGAGGTATCTACTAAGATCGAAACATATTATATTCAGCTTTTGTTTCCTATCTTAAAGCTAAAATCAGAATGTGAAAAACTTGTGAGCAAGTAAAATAATTGATAAAACTTAACAACTACTATACAACTTTGGACTTCACGATTTCATAAGCAGGAGTTGTAGTTATAAATACCTTTTTATCCTCATAGCAAATTTGCTGAATTATATTACGTCCAGACATAGCAACAATCGGCACACTACCACCAACTTCAACCCATTGCCCAATCATGTAAAAATTGTCTAGACCTGGCAGTATCTTATCTATACCAGATTCTTAGGGAACACATCCCCAGAGCAGTAGATTTGGTATGGTGGGCAGTGCCCACTTACTTAATTTAAAGGTATTATTCTATACTATTGCTAAATTTTGATGGCTATAATTCTACCCATGCTTTAACTTTCCTCACAAGTTCCTCAAAATATTTGCCTATAACTCAAAGTAAGAGCAAATGTGTGCAACGCGCGCTTCTTACTATTTACAAAGCTATGTTAAACCAAAAATCCCACATGAGTATGGTATGGGCAAATCGCCGACTTTCTACATTTAGGTGGCGATACGCCAGATGAAAAGTAGAACGGTTAGTGGAAGTAGTGGAAAATCTCAAGCATCAAGTTGATATTCCCCAAACGATAAAAGAAGCTTTGGGTCTGGAGGAAAAAGAGTTTTTTAATCTTGTTGAAAAAATGGCAGACCAAGCTTTTGATGACCAATGTACAGGCGCCAATCCCCGCTATCCATTGATTAGCGATTTGAAAGAATTGTATGTTCTTGCTTATCGCGGCTGTTATACAGATGCAGCAGCTTTTAATTTTTAATTTTTTACTTAGTGAGAAGCTATGAAGTCGATACAAATGGCAAGTGACCGCGCTTATGATATTTTTCGAGAAGAACATCATCCCCTCGATGTTATCTTTGCTCCCAAAACTATCGCTGTTATTGGTGCAAGCGAAAGAGAAAATAGTGTTGGACGTACTGTCCTTTGGAATCTAATTAGCAACTCCTTTGGCGGTACAGTGTTTCCAGTCAATCCTAAACATCACAGTATTCTCGGTATTCAAACTTACCCAAATATTGCCACCGTTCCAGAAGCTGTAGATTTAGCAATTATTGCGACACCATCTGTAACTGTCCCATCTGTAATTGCTGAGTGTGTTGATGTAGGTGTTAAAGGGGCAATTATTCTTTCGGCAGGTTTTAAGGAAACGGGTATACAAGGCGCCTTTTTAGAACAGCAGGTGTTAGAACAAGTGCGTCGAAGCAAAATGCGGTTGATTGGACCAAATTGTTTAGGTATAATTAACACCCATACTGGTTTAAATGCTACCTTTGCCAGTAGTATGGCGTTACCTGGTAAAGTTGGATTTATTAGCCAAAGTGGCGCCTTGTGTACGGCAATATTGGACTGGAGTTTTCGTGAGAATGTTGGGTTTAGCTCGTTTATTTCAATTGGCTCTATGCTTGATGTTGGTTGGGGGGATTTAATTTATTACTTAAGTGAAGACCCAAATACAGAAAGTATTTTGATTTACATGGAATCGATTGGTGATGCCCGCTCATTTCTTTCTGCCGCGCGGGAAGTTGCCTTGACCAAGCCGATAATTTTAATCAAAGCTGGACGTACAGAAGCTGCAGCAAAAGCCGCAACCTCCCATACAGGGGCATTAGTGGGAAGTGACGCAGTATTCGATGCTGCATTGCGGCGATGTGGAGTATTGCGCGTTAATAGCATCTCCGACTTATTCGACATGGCAGAAGTGTTAGCAAAACAACCTCGTCCCAAGGGTTCAAAATTGACAATTATTACCAATGCTGGAGGTCCAGGAGTTTTGGCAACTGATGCACTAATAACAAATGGTGGGGAGTTGGCGGAATTATCAAAGCAAACTTATGATGCGCTTAATCAAATATTGCCTACTCATGGCAACCACAGTAATCCTATAGATTTATTAGGGGATGCCGACCCCAATCGCTATATTCAAGCAGTTGAAATTGCAGCCAAAGACCCAAATAGTGACGGGTTGCTAGTAATTCTTACACCCCAAGCAATGACCAACCCAACCCAAACCGCGCGTCTATTAAAACCTTATGCCAAAATTGGTAAACCTATACTTGCGAGTTGGATGGGTGATGCTGATGTACAAGCGGGAGCAGAAATTCTCAATCAAGCTTCGATTCCTACATTTCTATTTCCCGATACAGCAGCACGGGTATTTAACTATATGTGGCGTTATAGCTATAACCTGCGTTCTTTGTACGAAACCCCCATACTAATTGGCTGTGAAAATACAGATACATCCGTATGCAGCCGTGTCGTAGCAGAAACGATTATTCAAAAAGCAAGGCAAGCTGGGAGAACTTTACTTACAGAGGTGGAATCAAAACAAGTTCTTGCTGCTTATGATATTCCCACAGTTGAAACATATATTGCAACAACTCCACAGCAAACAGTTGAATTAGCCGAAAAAATAGGTTATCCTGTTGTTATCAAGATATTTTCTGAAAATATTACCCATAAAAAAGATGTGGGTGGAGTACATTTGAATTTGCAAAATGCAGAAGCTGTAAAAAATGCGTATTACCAAATTCAAGAAATCAATACTCAAAACTTTTTAGGCGTTACCGTCCAACCAATGGTAGACCTAAAAAATAGTTACGAACTAATTCTTGGTAGCAGTATAGACTTACAATTTGGGCCAGTATTACTATTTGGTTCTGGTGGACAGTTAGTTGAAATATTTCAAGATACTGCGTTAGGACTTCCCCCACTCAACACTACCCTGGCACGGCTCTTAATGGAGCAAACCCATATATATAAAGCCCTTAAAGGCGTTCGCGGTAGAAAACCCATCAACATAGAAGCTTTAGAACAGATTTTAGTCCAGTTTAGTCAACTTGTGGTCGAGCAACCTTGGATTAAAGAAATTGATATTAACCCTCTTTTAGCAAAATCAGAAATCAATTTAACCAAAAAAGAAACAATTCAAAACTCTTTAGTAGCCCTTGATGCTCGTATTGTCCTCCACGATTTAAATACAAGCGAAACCCAATTACCAAAACTCGCAATTCGTCCCTACCCCACACAATATGTCTCACCCTGGACAATGAAAAACGGTATGTCCGTGACAATTCGTCCTATTCGTCCTGAAGATGAGCCGTTAATGATTCAATTTCATAAAACTTTATCCGAAGAAAGTGTTTATTTTCGGTACTTTCATTTGATTAAACTGACTCAGCGTATAGCCCACGAACGTCTCACACGGATTTGTTTTATTGATTATGACCGAGAAATGGTACTTGTAGCTGACTATAAAAATCCAAAAACTCAACAACACGAAATTTTAGCAGTCGGGCGCCTGAGTAAAATACACGGCAGCAATACAGCAGAGTTTGCCATGTTAGTTAGCGACCGCTTTCAATACCAAGGATTAGGAACAGAATTACTCAAGCGACTGCTGCAAATTGGACGTGATGAAAATTTAACTGGAATTGGCGCCTCTATTCTGCTTGAGAATAGAGGAATGCAACGGATTTGTGAAAAACTTGGCTTTCTAAAATATAACAGTGATGATAATTCTGTCGTCAAAGTCGAAATTAATTTGTAGAAATATCTTGTGGAATGGGCATCCTTGCCCGTTCCAGAATTGAGGCGAGCGAGGACGCTCACCCCCACAAGAAAAGTTTGAGTATTCATTTAATTGAAAGTCCCTCTAACTTCTTGGTTGTTCCTTGCCTCGACTATGACTAACGCTAACAATACACTTGTCAGCAATGCACCAAGCGCAAGTAGAATTTTTGCCATAATTTTATCACCACCTAATTATTTTGTACAAAAATAAATAAGAAAAAAACATAGAGTAAGTCACGGCAAGTGGTGTTGCTGATAGCTAAATATCAACATTTATTTGTTCAATTTGTCTTGCAGCTTTCTCCCATAATTTTGCCAAAGCCTCATCTTCCCAATTATTTCTGAGATTTTCTGCCTTTTTATGGCATATCCGCTCTAGCAACTCTAAAATGGCACCCAATGTAAACTTATCAACTAATGCTTCTAAAGCATCCATTGCTTCTCTTTTCATAACAGATACCGCGCTTCTTTGGATGTGCTGCAATTACTTAAACTTAATTAAGTAGCCATATTTATGTTATACAAAAATAATTTGAGGAACTTGTGAGGGAAGCAGGTAGTTAGGGTGCGGGCGCTATTACAATCTTCAATAAAATAAAAAATCATCTACTTTGACGCATCATCGACTAGTCGGTGCGTGACGCTACAAGTCTTTTCATAAGAAGTGGAATTTTTCCGTAGCGTCACACACCCTACTATACCGTCACGGCAGGCGCCAACACACCAAAACTATTGACACGAACCAATAGCTTTTGAAACAACCAGCTTTTTTAGAGCAGCAAGAGCTTTCTGCTTTTAATGTGTATTCGTTCGCCTAAATTGTTTAATTTTTGGCAATGGTAGGAACATAGAAGTTCTACGCTTATATTCGATGTACTCCCTGCCAAATTCTCGCTCCATATCCCTCTCTTCTTTTTTGGCAAGTCGATAATATAAAACTATCAGGATAGGATACATAATTAACAAGGGAATTGTTACCCATTCTACCAGCATTCCCAAGGTAATTAGAAGAAAACCTGTATATTGTGGGTGGCGAATGTATGCATAAATACCTTTTGTTACTAGTCTTCCTCTTCCCTCTTTTTTACTCCAATAGCGTCTATAAATTTCCTTCCAACCGAGAATTACCATTAAGGCGCCGATTGCACTCAATAAAAGTCCAACATACATTCCCCAAAATCCAATATATTTAACAAGGGTATGTCCCCACAAAAATCCTTCGGGAAGTGTGAAACCAAATAACCAAGTCACGAAGTACAAGCTCATTGGTATTCCAAACATTTCTAAGGCAAAGGCTACAATAAAGGCAAGATAAACACTTGCTGGTTTACTCTGACTCTTTTTATAAAAAGGGATAAAAGCCAAGAATAAACCATACATAATTATCCAAACAATTACAGCCCACCATCTGCCATAATGAGTCCAAACATTTTCTACCATAAATTCCTCCTTTAGCTCCCGTTTTATTTATGTTAATTTAAAAGACTTAGTAACAATAGTTGGGTCTGCAAAGTCAAATGGTGCGGGTATCATATCAGCAGAACGCGGTTTAATTGACATTCCTGGTATTTGCGGTAGCCCGTAGGAATAATCTGTTACCTTAATATTTATTGCTTTCTTAGACTTTATCGATAGTGTTAGCTCAACACCGTCATTGGGAATTGCAAAGTAAATGAATCTCAAATTTCGGCGTAAGTTATTTGGAACCTGATTCCAAGCAACAGATTTGCCATTAACTGTCACTGCTATAATATCTCCTGGCGCCGATACATCGACTATTGCATTGGATGCTTGGCGTTGTGAACTGACGCTCGCTTGCAATTCTCGTACTCCATTATTAGTAGTATCTTTCAGCACAGTAACTTGAGGTACAGGTAATTTAATTTTGGGTGCAGTTGCCTCGAATGCAACCCAAGTTCTTCCTGGGAAGTAGCTGGGCATAGCTTCAAACTGAATTTGCTTGGCGCCTTTTGAGAAAAATTGCTGTGTCCAAGTGTCTAATTTTTCACCAGCACTTACCCAAGTCGCTTTTCCTTTGTCGGCATCAAGTATGTAAGCTATATGGTTAGTTCGTGGCTGTTCTGCACTAAAGCCAGAATTTACCATCCCAAATCCGAGGAGTAATACACATGAAAGTGCGGCCATAGCAGGTAGTGACCAACGATGCAACCCAAGAGTGCGAAAGTTGGTAAGTAGAAAAAGTAAATGTGGCAGAAGTATACCTATAATTAGCCCGACAAACAGGATGGGAATGCCAATCAAAGGTATATTTAATACTGCCTCCATCCTACCTGTAGTCATGATGAAAAGCAGGTATATCACAGGTGTGAGTAAAACTAAGGTTACTGCTGCATTCAACACCAACGCGATAATTTGCAGCCAAGGATGCATTCCAATAGTTGGTGCAAAAAACACCCAAGCCAAAATTAATAAACTCAACAGCAACGGCAAGGTAAACAAATAACTCGTAGCTGGCATCGCGAAGCTAGTTAAGCAAGTTAGCAGCAACCACCACAATAGTGCCCCCACAACTAAATTAAAAGCGCTATGCCTTTTATGTAATCTTACCCGTACAAGGTTATAGAGAGTAGCCATCACCGCTACAGTAAAGGCAATGAAGGCAATTAGATAAAGTTCGCCATCATAAATTCCTATCAACCAAATGTGAAATTTAGGGTTAAATTGCTTGATTGCCGACCACAGCAAACTTGTTAGTATAACTATAGTGAATAAGTTGGCTAAAAATAAAACAGCGCTAACAAAAATTCCACCAACAGTAAGTTGCCGACGACGCAAACCCATCACAACCACAGTAATAAATAGTATTATCGCCAGTCCTGCCAGTGGCATAACCAAAGTCTCAGGATAAACAATTACTAAATTAGGCAAGATGTTAAAGGTGATTAATTGCGGCGCCCGAATTGGGTTTGTTAATGGTAAATTGCCAAGATGTCGCGTTAGAGCCAATGCATAGGAACCGTTATGTTGGACGCTACGTTCTTCAACTCTTTGCGGGTTATCTAAGGCACTGTGATTGACAAAAATATCGATAAAATAAGCAAAGCTTAATCCGGCAGTATTGCCCTTAAGGAATTCTGATAAGTCACCTGCTCCTGTCAGCTTACTCAAATCCGTAACAAAAGAATATAGCAGTGGATGGGGTGCAACTTTTAGGGTTTGCTCTACTAACCAACCATTTTCTGGTGTCGTGTAATACAACACTGAGGCGCCATGAGTGCCGTGACTAATAAAACTCATTGCGACTGCATAATCTTTTGCCCAAGGATGTTCTTTGATAAAAGCTTTGGGTCCAAGCAACCCATTTACATCAGCGTCACCAAGGTAAATAATGATATCGTTTTTCAAGGGTTGTCCTGCCAAAATTGCCCGCACTGTTTCCAAAATTACTGCCACCCCAGAGGCGCCGTCACCTGCACCAGGTGTAGTGGGCATAGCATCGTACCAACCTGTTAGTAAAATGGCACGGGTGTTTGCCGTTCCAGGTATCCTGACAAGAATGTTACGAACATTACCAGCCCACACATAATTAGCTGGCATTCCTTCACCTACCCATTCTTGTCCCGAAGTCCAGCTAGTTGTGCTTTGCACTTGGGGTTTTAGTCCCATCGCCTTCAGTTGATTAACTAAGTATTGTTCAACGGCTTGGTGTTGTGGAGTACCCATCGGGTGGGGTTCTTTAGCTATGACCCGTAAATGCTCCATTGCCCGCACAGCAGAAAATTCAGTTATTAGGTCATTGGCTGAGACTACAGATGGTGGTGTAATTAATGGTACTAATCCTAACCAAACGGCAGCAAAACACGCTAAAATTAATACCAAGCAGTGTAATATATTTGCACGGTAAGAGCGCGCGATATATGGGCGATTGTCTAAAAAAGGAAATAATACACTCCTGCTCACAACACTATCTCCTTTGAATTTTTTAACTAGATACAACCTCATCAACTGAACATTGTGAAGTCCTCATTACTTACTTATTGCAATATTAGACAGAGGCTGTTTGTACTTGTTGGAGTTCTTCTGTATTAAGTTTTATTGGTTGTTGTACTGTTAGAACAGAACAAGGAGCATGATGCAATACATAATTACTAACGCTACCCAAGAGTAACTCACTCAAACCAGTATGACCACGACGACCAAGAATAATTAAATCAGCGTTCCAATTACGAGCTAATTCGCAAATCATTCGACTGGGGTCGCCAAGGTGCTGTGTAAATTCTGCATTGACACCCATATCTCTTGCTTGTTGACAACGTTGACTTAAAAAATTAATTCCGTCTTGTTTAAGTTTTTCCCATTCTCCCATATATTCTTTCATCGCTTCTTCATGCAAATTTAGGGCAATGAAATTACCGTTAATATAAGCAGGGTAAGGATATTGTTCGTCGAAGGGTGATATGACATTGAACAACATTAGATGAGCATCTGCTAATTTTGCAAGCGATACAGCTTTTTCAAAAACGGGCTGGCAAATATCAGAGTTATCAATTGCAACTAAAATTTTGTGAAACATATTTCAAATTCCTTAGTTATCAGCCTAGGGCAATTGTTAAAAATTAATTAATCGAAAAATCTTCAGCTAACTGTTGTCGAGTTAAAGGCTCAGTTAAAACTAGTCCTTCACCACCAAGTGGATGATTCTCATCAAGCAATTGTCCTTCTACATAAATATACACTTTTGCTTTAGGGTCAATACTTGAAGCTGTGTAAATGACCTGAGCTACTCTATATATCATTGAGTCACTACCACCACCATCTGTAAATTCTGTTGAGAGATTGACATGAATCTTATTTTTGTCAATTTTTAAACTCAATAGCTTAGTATTTTGGGGAATAGTCGTAGTTAGTTCTGTAGTTTGATAATTAGTAAGAAGACTATTAAATGCTTGTTTTATTGCAATCTCTCTAGAAACTCCTTCTTTCAGAACCACTTTTTGTGATACTAACTTAATTTGTTCTCCTTCAAATTTTAGCCAGTAAGCTTCTGGTTCCAGTCGATTAATAGCTACCTTGGGTTTTTGAGTTACCTTTATAAAAGGTACAGTAACTTGAACTTGATTAGTTGGTTGATTAATTGCAGGATGGTTAACTTTAGGTGCTTGTGTAGGATTAGTTAGTGCGGGAGGTTGAATGCTTTGATTTTTAGTACTTGGCATTTTTTTAACTTGCGAAGCAATAGGTTGTTGACTATTAATATCTTGTAGTGTATAGTTTCTAGCCCACAATATTGCTCCTGCTAATGCTGTTAAAAGAATAACAACATAAATTTTAAAAATGTCTTGCTCAATTGAAAAATTATATTTAGATTTCATAGCCCCTCCTAAAAGATAATCATTGTTAGCACATCTATCTTGCTAACTAATAATTATTTTGCTTTTTCGAGATACATAACTGTATTTTTACGTATTTTAAACACTATCAACCACTACACCAATCATCAAACTGTCTTTCTCTATAAGCTTCTGGAAACTCCTCACAAAATTCTTCAAATGCTGTTTTATGAAGTTGTTTTGCTTCTTGATGGGCAATTTCAGCTTGAAGCTCATCAACCACATCCCAAGCCGCAGCACATTCCTCTGAGCGTGGAGAAGTGTTTGCACAAATTTCACGAGATTTTTTTATTGCTTCTTGTAGTTCTTGTTCAAGTACAAGTGTCCGGGGCAGCTCTATGAACTCGCTTTTGCAAATAATATCAGAAGCCGAAATTATACCGATTAATTCTCCTTGAATAACAGGTGCTTGCAACAAATGATTATCTGCAAATAAACGGGCTACATATTCTACTCCTAAATCAGGATTGACAGTAATACATGGCTTTGTCATAATTTCATATACTCGTACTTTAGAAGGGTTTTTACCATAGGCAATTACCTTACTAATAATATCTGAATTAGTGATAATTCCATATGCGTCTTGAGGATGACGGCGTTCTACGATTAACGCTCTCCAATCGCGCGCTCTCATCAATTTTACAGCTTCACTCACTGTTGCCGAACTGCGTATTGTGGCAACATCATTTGTCATGATATCGGCTGCTTTTAACATATAAATGCTCCTCAATTTATTGGTATTTACCCACGGGTTTTAATTCCCTTATATTTTTACTTATAGAGGAATAAGTTGAGGATTTTGTGAGGACTGTTTAGAGATGAGGTATATATATTTTGTTTGCCCTGGCTCGTTAATAGATAACGGTAGCTCTAGAAGCACTCACAACATCCTCACATTTATCATCTAATCTCAAAGTATAAAACTCACCTCTGTATATGGGTTCATAACTAATAACCGATGGCATTTGCAACCCGAATTGCAGATGTAACGGCGCCTTCATGTAATCCATCTGCTAAGTATGCTCCCACATGGTAAGTATTATTTTCACCATTAGTCATGACTACTTCATCTCTATATTTGAAAGAATCTACGGTATATAGTGGTGTATGATGGTCGAAAATATGGATGGTTTTATTTGGTACAATAATACTATCTAAGTTAAATGCCAAGCTGTATTTTTGGTCTGATGTTACCCCACAAAGCTGGTTAAGGTAGGCATTATATCCCCACCCACTTTCAGTTTCAAAAAAATCAAATTCCGAAAATTTATTAATCTCGTATCGATGGTACATAGATGTATCTGTATGTAATATAGTTTGCGCTTCATTTTTCTTCCATTGGGAAAATCTTTTGATTTCGTCATCTGTTGGGTCGGATAATAATTTCATTACTTGGTCAGGTGGTGTGGCAAACACAATCTTATCAAAGGTATATGCTTCTCCATCAACTAGTTCGATTTTAACAATATCCGATTTTCTGGAGATATTCGCAACTTCGACATTTAGTAAGATATCACCATTAAATTTATCTAATATTTTTTCAATGTATGAATATACCCCTCCTTTAATTCTGACCCATCCTGTATACATGTAATCTCTAAGAACAGGAATTGCTAATTCTGCGGGAAAATTGTCTATGAGTTCAAACGGCATCGAATAACTATACATTGCTAGCAATTTTACCCAAGTATTCCGAATGCATGAAGATTTCAAATAATAAGACATTGGCTTGTCGTATAAATCTGGAATTTGGGCAAGATGTGTTTTTAGCCAGAAACCAGTAGAGCGAGCATAAATGGTATCGAGTCTTAGAAATTCGATTAGTCTCTGGAACCCAGTATAATTTTTACGGATTGCAGAACCAGAAAGAAAGTGTCTTCCATCTTTGAGAAACAATGACGAGCCAATATCAACGGATTCTAGCTCTACCTCTAGTTCTTTCATTAAATTGAAGAAGTTATAAAACTTTAAAGGGAATTCGATTACACCACCTTCTAAAAATAAGTTATTTGGAAATTGATGAGATTTAACATTTTTATTGATTGTCCGAATATGTCCACCCAAAACAGGTTGTCTCTCGAACACTGTTACATGATGTCCATTTTTATTGAGTAAGTATGCTGTCACCATACCACTGGCGCCACCACCAATAATTGCAATTTTCATGACTAATATCCTATTTATTATGGTAAAAACCAATCATTCGATAATCGTTGGTACAACATCGCCCCAGTCCAAAAAGTAGGAGCAAATCCTGGGTATCCAGATGAAGCATTACAGAAATAGAAGCGGTTTAATGATGTCTTATAAGTTAATCTACCAATGCCCATATTTTGAGGTGTTAAATTAGAACCATAAGAATTACCTTGGGGACACCAACAGAATCGCTCGTTTGTAGTCGGAGTACCTGTAATGTGAAAAACTATATATTTCCGGAAATTTGGAATGTAGTTCTTTTCAACCACATCAAGTATATGGTCTAAAATTTCTTGTTTTTTTTGGCGATATGCTTTTTTATCATTATCTTTCAGGTTTTTAAAATAATTATAGTTAGCAACAGTTAAAAATTCGACAATTTGGCAATCTTCTGGGCAGTCGCGTTCGTGTTCGGTTAACAGTGTCGGTGTGGTAATAGCAAAACTAGGATTAGAATAGTCATGCTTTTCATACATTTGATAAAAGGCTTCGTTCAAGTCGCGATGTCCACAATAGAATCTATTCCAATTGCCAAAATCATAATTTCGTAAATCGATATCTTTAACAACGCAATAAGCCATGAAATTAGAAGGAGAATATTCATAATCTAGTTTTTTTTGCACTGCCAAAGAAAATTTATTTATCCCAATCATGCGAGCAGCCTTTTTGGGGTCAATATTACAAATAGTCGTTTCGGCAATAAATTCATGGTTTTGATGGGTTATTCGATTAATTGCATTAACTCCTGTCACTGTTTGCTTATCAACTAAAAAATTTGTAACTTCATAATTAAGAAGAACTTTACCTTCATTGTCTTCAATTACTTTTACTAATGAGTTAATTACATGTTCAAAATGTTTTGTGGGGTAAAAGGCGCCTTGTTGGTATCCAGTAAATAAAATTACCCAGGCATAAAACGAGAGTTGGTCTGGTGGTAATAAAAAATCAACCCATTGCAGTGCTAGTAATGTTTGTGCTTCTTGAGGTAATTTAAATTTATTGAAAGCATCTTGGAGTGTACTATTTAAATACTTTAAAGCGCATAATGCTTCATCAAAGTTTTTAATTAGCTTCATAAAATTGATTGGAAAAGTTAAGCTACGTAACCCTTCTCTGACTTTTTGTATTTCCAAAATAAATCTTTTGTTGTTATCTGCATCGTTAGGGAAAAGAACAGCAAGTCTTTTGATTAACTCATTATTATCTGAGGGTATATCGAGCAAGTAACCTGGCATCATCATCTGGTCAAATCCGTTTGGATTATACTGTTCAAAAGTTACTTCTTTATCCATGTTCAACCTTTTTAAAATTCTATTTACAGTCTGTCCTTCACCACAATCCCAAACATAATGCAGTTGTGCATTAAACCTATACTTATTTGCCAATTCAAATGTGTGTCCAAATCCACCTGGATGCTCATGCGCTTCCAAAACTAAAACCTTTTTACCAGATTTTGCCATTAGTGCAGCAAATACTAATGCTGATAAACCACTACCCGCGATTAAATAATCTATTTTCATAAAACCTCATTAATTTTGTATCTGTTGATAATTTTCCATATTCATAAAATTTGACCCATTAAATTCTCAGCTAATTGCCGATACTCAAAAAATTCCATCGAAAAAGTAGCCATCCCTTGGGAAAGCGAGCGTACCTCAGTAGAATATCCAAACATTTCTGCTAAAGGAACTTCTGCATGTATAACCACATCGTTATCTAAAGTGTCCGAACCGAGCAATAATGCACGACGAGCTAGCAATTTACCTTGAATTCTACCTAAAAATTGGCTCGGTGTCTGCACTTCCAATAGCATCATTGGTTCTAAAAGTATTGGTTTAGCTTTCGCAAATGCTTCTTCAAAACCTTGTCTTGCTGCGAATCTAAAAGCCATTTCATGAGAATCAATTGAATGGTAAGAACCTCCTGACAAAATCACCTTCACCCCCATAATCGGATAACCTTTCAACCATCCTGTTTTCAAAGCATCTTCAAACCCTTGTTCGCAAGCATAAATAAATTGTTGGGGAATTTCATCTCCAATAACTCGGTTTTCAAAAATAAAAGCTTCCTCACATGGTTCCAATCTACCCACCACATGGGCAAATTGTCCGGCGCCACCTGTTTGCCTTTTGAAAGTAAAATCAAAGTTTGCTGCTTGGGTAATCGTTTCTCGATATGCAACCGCAGGGGCGCCCACATAAACCTCTGTGTGATATTCCCTTTTCATTCTTTCTAAATATATTTCTAGATGCAGTTCTCCCATCCCCGACATCAGGGTTTTATGAGATTCGGGGTCTGTGGTAACATGCAAAGTCGGGTCTTCGCTCGTAAAGCGCTGCAAAGCTTTGCTAATTTTTTCGATATCTTCCTGGCTCTTGGGAGTTATAGCAATTGTCATTACTGGTTCCGGAATAAATATTCCTTCCAGAGACATCTTCGTTCCAAGGGAACACAACGTATCTCCCGAAGCACAATTTACACCAATTAGACCAACTATTTCTCCAGGTTCGGCAATTTCTAACTCTTGACGTTTATCAACTTCTATTCTCACCAAGCGATTAACACGAACTTGCTTTTGAGTACGACTATTATATAATTTGTCACCCGGTTTCAAAACTCCCGAATAAAGTCGGGTATAAGTTAACTGCCCAAATTCATCATCAATAAGTTTAAATGCCATTGCGACAACCGCAGCATCCTGAACGGGATAAACTTGTACTTGTTTATTTGCTGCCAAATCTGTCACCGTAACTCCACCCCGCTCAATCGGGGAAGGTAAATATAGTGCGATGGCATCAAGTAAATTTTGCACACCCTTGTTCTTAACAGCAGAACCCATTAACACTGGTGTAAATTCTAGTGTCAAGGTTCCCTGACGAATTGCATCCCAAATCATTTGTTGGGGAATCTCTTCACCTGCAAGCAATTTTGCCATCATTGCTTCCGAATGGATAGAAATAGTATCCAAAAGTTTGTCTCGTGCAATTTGTGCTGGTTGTTGCAATTCAAAAGGAATTGGTCGTTTCTGCCAAATCTCTCCGTTATCCCCTTGAAAATAATTGGCAGTCATCTCAATTAAATCGATAACTCCCACAAACTCATCTTCCAAGCCAATTGGATATTGTAGTACAACCGGATTTAAGCCCAATTTTCCCCGTAATGCATCCACAACCCGGAAAGGATTGGCGCCAAGGCGATCAAGTTTATTGATAAAAGCGATACGGGGTACTTGGTAGCGCTTCATTTGTCTATCGATGGTAATAGATTGTGACTGTACACCTGCAACCCCACACAACACCATAATTGCTCCATCTAAAACCCGTAAAGAGCGCTCGACTTCAATTGTGAAATCCACATGACCAGGTGTATCAATTAAATTAATCTGCTTATCACCCCAAAAACAGGTAACAGCAGCAGAGGTAATAGTAATACCCTTTTCTCGCTCTAATTCCATATAATCCATCGTTGCACCACCACTATCCACCTCTTCAATCTTGTGGATTTTTCCGGTATAGTATAAAATCCGTTCTGAAAGGGTAGTTTTACCTGCGTCGATATGAGCAGAAATACCGATATTGCGGATGTTGCAGCGAGGAATCATCATGGTTCTTCCTTTGTATGGGAATAACTTCTGTATTTTGATTTCTAAGTCGATATTAAAAAATAAATGTGAGGATGTTGTGAGTAAATTGTAGAGGCGCCATATTTGTTAATTTCCTCACGATTGCCTCAATTTCAAGGCTGCGTTTGAACAATACCAATAAAGGCATTTTCAGAGAAAATGGAATCGCACGCAATGATTTAATCTTAAAATTCGCCGACTCTAACACTTTAGAAACTTTTGGTAATTTCTGGTGTTACACTTGCAGAGAATTAGCAGCTTTTACTTGTTGCAATTCTTGACTATTGGCTTGAACTGATTGTTGTACTGTTAGAACAGAGCAAGGAGCATGGTGCAAAACATAATTACTAACACTACCCAAAAAGAACTCGCTTAATCCAGTTCTGCCGCGACGACCTATAATAATTAAATCAGCATTCCAAGTCTGAGCTATTTCACAAATAACTCGGCTTGGGTCACCAAACAAAATTTTAAATTCTGCATCTATACCTAAGTCTATTGCTTGCTGACAAAGTTGCCTTAAAAACTTAATTTTATCTTGTTTAATGTTTTCTGATTGCTGAATGTATTCCTTCACAACTTCTCCGTATAAAGCTGGAACAGCAGTATTAGGATAAGCATATATCGGGGGATACTGTTCATCAAAGGGTGATATTACGTTGACCAACATCAAATTTGAAGCAGTCAACTGTGCTAGCAATAAAGCTTTATCCACAACTGGCTGGCAAGTATCATGAGTATCGACTGCAACCAAAATTTTATTAAACATACTTAAAACCTCTGAGTGTTAATATGCACGCCCAAGCGGAAAGGTATTGAGGTAAGTTCCTGCTGTTCTCTGAAACTAGCATTAGCTAAATCTTCAATACTTCACAATTATGTTATAGACAAATAATTTGAGGAAGTTGTGAAGAATGCCAATTTGCAAATATTTGTTAAAAAAGACCAACTTTATCTGTCATTTCCCACGGCAAGCGGATATCCATCCTACCCACATGACCATAAGCGGCTAATTTTTCATAAAAACCATCTTTTCTCAACAAAGGTAAGAATCTCAAATTAAACTGCTTGATAATACCAGCTAAACGGAAATCAAAATGCTTCTCTAATATTTGCACAATTTCCTCGTCATCTAGTTTACCTGTACCAAATGTTTCTACTTGAATATCTTTGCTTCAGGGTTAATACTTAATAATATCGGTAGAATCCAGTACAGGCGCCTCTAATTACTAAAGTCGATGGGCGTTCGCGTTTTTTAAGCGAATGAATAATCTTTTCTGACTGGCTTTCTGTGAAATAGCCAATGCCTTTTTCTCCCTGAATGTAGTAATATAATATTTGGCATAAGAAACTTCTCGGCTTTCCACAAGTAAAGGTTTGTGCGTAAAATCTTGTTATTGTATCACGCGACAAGTAGCGCGATGGTAATGATTTGGCCTCGTTGACGCTATAAGTCACGAGTCAGTTTTATATCAAGCGGTTTCATGTTATAAAACCTAAACTAGGGATTTATAAGTCTGTCACCTAACTTAGCCCAAGTTTTGGCGCCGACTATTCCATCTGCCACCAAGCCAAAAGTAGTTTGGTATCTTTTTACTGCTTGCTCTGTTTTTGAACCAAACTTTCCGTCAACTCCACCTGTGCGATAGCTTTGAGATTCCAACAGTTCCTGTAGAAGTGTTACAGCCCCACCTTCGCTGCCGATACGTATAACTGGTAATTCAGCTGCGTCTTGTGTTTCAACTGGCATAATTTGTTTCCTCTAACGGTAAGGGCATATATTATATAGGTTATAAAAAGATGTTGAGGAGATTGTGAGGTTAGCCAAGCAACAAGGAAGTAAAATACAGCGGATTTAGTGTACGTGCGGTGCATGTAGAGACGCGACATGTCGCGTCTCTACAAGGTTTTGGGCATTATTATGTACCTCATATACCTGAAATTTGCTGTATTGCTTGTTACTCACGATAGCCGTATTTTAGATATTGCCGACCGTATTTTGCGTATGGAAGACGGACGAGTAACTATTCGCTCATTTTGATTAACTTGATTGGAACAACTTCTCGATTTTCTTCAATTCTGATAAAGCTTGTTTATGTTTGGTAATATCACGTGTAATCAAGACTGCTACTATGCTTTTATCAGGTTGCTGCATAGGTACAGCGTGAGTTTGCAGCCATCGATGGTTTCCTTTACAAGTAATTATCTCAAATTCCAAAGTTCCAGAACCGCCTGCAAATACTTTTTGATTTAGTTTTTCAAATGCATCGCGATATTCTGGGGTGATTAAAGAGTAAATATTGCGACCAATTACATCATCAGCTTTTTCTGCTTCAATCATCGCAAATCCTGCTGGATTGATTTCTAGTAAAGTCCCATCGGGAGCAAGTACTTTTACGCATTCTGGTTCCGCATCAAATATAGTACGCCAGTATAAACAAGAATTGCGGTCTACAGAAGATTGGCTTTGTGCTACACGTCGCAATAATTTATTACGTTCCAAACGGTTAAGAATGCAAGCGATAAGTTCAGTACCTACAATTGGCTTGCTCACAAAATCATCGGCGCCTACGGTAAATACTTGATTTATAATATCAGAAACAGTATGAGCCGTTAAAAAAACAATTGGCAAATCACCCCAATAAGGGTCATTACGAACTACTTGACAAAGCTCAATACCGTTGATATCTGGCATTTCTACATCCAAGATAAGTAAATGTGGCTTCGTTGCTTCTAATACTTCCCAAAAGTTTTTGGGATTATCCAAAGTATGTACTTTTAATCCCCAAGGTGACAGTAAAACTTGTAAAAGTTCTAGAATTTTGGGGTCATCATCGACGGCTAAAATATTAGTCTCAAAATTTTCATCTTGCTCTAATACTTGTGCTACAACTTCTAAGACTTTGGTTGGCGTAGTCGGTTTCTGCAAAAAAGTATTTCCACCCTTACGAGCGGCTTGCAAACGACTAGCAAAATCGGTCTTCTCTGTAAAAATTACAGCAGGTACAGGTGGTTTAAGTTGTTTAAGGTCTGTCAGTAAGCTACTAACATCCTCCCAACTTCCGCAAACAGTCGGGTCAAGCAAAACAATACTTGGATGTGTACTATAAAGTTTAGCACGGGCTGTATTAATATCGGTTGCACCAATAACTTGTAAACCTTTATTTATTGCTTGATTCCGCAGTTCCGCAACTACTGACTCATTATCAAGAACTAACACTAATGGAAGTTCGTTTTGTACTTTTTGCCCTAAGTGTAGTGTGAGTGGTGAAAACTGCCCAATTTCTTGTACTAAAGCTTTTACTAATTCATTAATTTTTGCTGTATCGTATGTATCTAAATCATTTTCAAACTGTAAGAGTTTCTCAATCTTATGGGCAATTTGAGAACCTTCGTCCAAGCCAATACTTCCTAGAAAGCCAGCAAAAGTATGCGCCACGTTTTGTGCGGATGAACGTAAATTTGAATTTAAATTGTTAGCCTTCAAAGCCTCAGCAGCTTCTACTAAAATATTGACTTGTTCAACAACATTAGAGCTATATTTATGCCATAATAGAGCAATTGTTGAAATATTTTTTTGTTTAAAAGAAGTAGTTTTAACTTGAGAGGTAGATTTTTCAGTTTTTTGGTGTTGTGATATTTTTAATCGATAACCAATTCCATAAACGGTTTCAACTAAATCGCTAGATGCCCCTGCTGCTTTTAATTTTTGTCGTAACCCTTTAATATGAGTACGAACAGCTTCTTCGCCTGGAGCTTCTTCATAAGACCATAAATGCTCTAAAATCATTCCGCAACTAAATATCCGCTTACTATTTCGCATTAACAGTTCTAAAAGCGCATATTCTTTTGGGGTTAAATTTAAGATTTCATCACCATAAGTAACTTGACAGGTAGTCGGGTCAAGTTTTAATTCTCCAGCTGTTAATACAGGCTGTGAAGACACTTTACCACGACGTAAAAGAGCATGTACCCTTGCTATCAACTCTTCTTGGTCGAAAGGTTTAACAAGATAATCATCTGCACCTGCATTTAAACCGACTGCTTTCTCGTGACTACTATCGCGTCCTGTTAATAATAAGATTGGGGTTTGTAAACCTAAGTCACGAATTTGACGGCAAAGGCTAATACCATCCAACTTTGGTATTATAACATCAAGTAGTATTAAATCATATTCGTAAGTTTGAATTAAATCTTTAGCCGCCTCACCATCTGCTGCTGTCTCAACTGCATAGTTTTGATTGCTAAGGATGAGCTTTAGCACTTCACAAACAAGCAGGTCATCCTCGA
This sequence comes from Dulcicalothrix desertica PCC 7102, assembly GCF_003991905.1. Lineage (GTDB taxonomy): Bacteria > Cyanobacteriota > Cyanobacteriia > Cyanobacteriales > Nostocaceae > Dulcicalothrix > Dulcicalothrix desertica. The sequence continues at coordinate 236,030 of NZ_RSCL01000011.1, forward strand.
TAACTAAAATTTTCATTATCTAAATTTTTAGCGATGGTAACTACACTTTTATAGTTGATGATCGTAAAAATAAACTATATCGTTTATAGATACAGTTAGCCAGCGGGATGCAAGCTTTATTTGTATAACTCTGAGCTTTTAGTTTCAGGGGAACGTATTTTGCATAAAATTATTATGTATTTCCATATTGATAATACAAAGTAGCCCGCCACATAGTTGAATTTTCTTCACATATCTTAACTCTTCTTCAACATTTCTCACAAGCCCATCAAATTTAAAATTTAACCTGAACCTAAAACTACCCGACAACCACTCCCCAAGGGCTGAGTGATGCTGAAGCTAATCTACTTATTAAACAATACCTCACCAGAATGCATCATTCTCAATAAGCTTAAAGAAACCGGGCTTCTGTACGAAAAATCAACGTTTTCTAGCAAAGTATTTGTCAAGAAGCCCGGTTTCTGGGCCTGGTGCAAGATGTAAGATACGGGTATAATGAACTACCACCAAGTCAAAGACATCCTTTATTATTACGCTTTGTTAACCAATTAACTCACTTCATGGCGCTTTTATTATGGGTCGCAGGAACGTTGCCTTTTATTTCACAAACCCACCCCAGAACCTGGCTGGGCAATCTGGGCAGTAATTTTGATCAACGCAATTTTTAGTTTTTGGCTGCCGTTCCGAAAGAATTTCGATATTTCGCTTGGGAATTGCAGTCGAATGGGTATTAATTTTATCAATTATTTACTCTCCCACCTTGCAACAAATCTTTATGACTGCACCTTTACAACCTTTACAATTGTTAACTTTGCTAATATGTCCGCCATTAGTTTTAATCGCCGATGAGGGGAGCAAACGGTTTATAAGGCGCCTTATTGCGGTTGCTTTTGAAAATCCTATTTTCCATTAAAATCAGGACTTACGCAAAAATCCTAGAAACCAGGTTTTTGTGCGTAAGTCCTAAAAATATTTAACTTCATCGCAATCCTCACAACTTCCTCAAATTTTTATCTTAACTTGATAGTAGAGCCAATATCAGGCTCTACTATGAAAAAGTAAAAGCGTATTTGAGGAATATAAATATGTCTTTAATACACTGGGAACCATTGAAAGAGTTGAATGCTTTACGTCAAAACGTAAATCGCTTGTTTGATGAAATTATGCATCCAGAACAAATGCATAAAGTCTTCCCTACACTTGATGGTCTAAATTGGAACCCGGCTATTGAGCTTAAAGAATTAGATCAAGAGATTATCCTTAAAGTACAAGTACCGGGAATAGATGCTAAAGATTTAGACATTCAAGTCAGTGAAAATGCAGTTGCAGTTGCAGGTGAATATCAAGAGGAAAAAACGAGCGATAGTAAAGGATTTTATCGCTCTGAATTTAGTTACGGAAAATTTCAACGCATTATCCCATTACCAGCAAATGTCAAACACGAGGAAGTAAAAGCAGAAGTAAAAGATGGTGTGGTGACTTTAACTTTACCAAAAGCTCAAACATCTCAACGTAATGTTGTCAAAGTTGATTTGACATTCCAAGAAAAAGCACGGGAGGCAATGACTGAAGAACGTTTGCATGAAAAACATGTTCAAGATACAATGCGAGGACGTGCCAGCGAAGAATTAGACAAAAGCACAGTTGATTACGTTGCCCAATAAGCAAGAACTGCAACGGTAGAACCAAGGCTTCACGAAGAACACAACCGCGTAAAATGGTAGGGTGGCTTAAGCCACCCTGCCTTTAGACCGTAGAAAATCTCGAATCGAACTGTTCAACTAAACAACGAACCTGCTCATCAGTCACTTGAGAGAAATCTTCGTATCTAAATCCAACATTATAAAAAGGTTCTGGAGTTAACAAGCATACAACAGAAGAAACCAGAGTTTGCAACTGCTGATAAACTTTAATTGGCGCCTTCACAAGTTCCTCAAATTTTTAACATTTTAGTTGCAACTGAAGAATGGTAAAGCTGCTGTAGATTTAATTGCACAAGGCGATACAGGTAAGATGGTTGGATGGCACAATGGAAAAGTTGAAGCCATACCTCTTTCTAATGTTCTTGCTCAAAGTCCCTTGCTTGTAAGCGCGAATAGTTATTTAGTCGAAACAGCACGCGCGTTAGGTATTTATGTAGGAAAATAACCAGCAAAAGTTATCACAGTTATCAACTTCCTCACAAGTTCCTCAACTTATTTAAGTACAAATAACAATGTCAGGTCTAATTCAAGAGCCTTCTCAATAAATGTAGCTTTTTTAAGTTCCCAGCTTCCATCACTTTAAAAAGGATATTGTCTCATGGTATCAACATCCGTAAATCCACAAACAGTAAATCAAAATTCGCTACATGCACTGGTTCTACCGTTTGAAACTGTTAATATTGCAGATGTCTCTATTGTTGGAGGTAAGAATGCATCATTGGGAGAGATGATTCAGCAACTAGCGCAGAAAGGTGTGAAAGTTCCTACTGGTTTTGCAACTACTGCTTATGCTTATCGTTACTTCATAGAAAATGCCGATTTAGAGAAAAAATTACGAGACATTTTTGCCGATTTAAATGTTGAAGATGTTAATAATCTGTGCCAAAGGGGTAAGCAAGCACGTGCATTAATGCTCTCTACTCCATTTCCAAAAGAATTAGAAAATGCAATAACCGAAGCATATCAACAATTATGCGAGAAATATGGCTCGGATACAGATGTTGCAGTACGTTCGAGTGCCACTGCGGAAGATTTACCCGATGCGAGTTTTGCAGGGCAGCAAGAAACTTACCTTAATGTCCACGGATTGAAAGCAGTACTTGAAGCATGTCATAAATGCTTTGCATCAATATTTACCAACCGGGCAATTTCTTATCGCCAAATTAAGGGTTTTGATCATTTTAATGTTGCACTTTCGGTAGGTGTGCAAAAAATGGTGCGTTCAGACTTAGCCGCATCAGGTGTAATGTTCTCTATCGATACTGAGACGGGTTTCAAAGATGCAGCATTAATCACAGCAGCTTACGGGTTGGGTGAAAACGTTGTTCAAGGCGCCGTTAACCCCGACGAGTATTTAGTCTTCAAACCCACACTTAAACAAGGATATCGCCCAATAATCAAGAAGCAATTAGGAACCAAAGAAATTAAGATGGTTTATGATTTAAGTGGTTCTAAGCTGACTAAAAATATACCTGTATCGCAATGTGACCGAGCGGCATTTGCTTTGACTAATGATGAAATTCTCCAACTAGCACATTGGGCTTGTTTAATTGAAGAACATTACTCAAAAGTTCGGGGTATTTACACTCCAATGGATATTGAATGGGCAAAAGATGGAATTACCCACGAGTTATTTATTGTTCAAGCACGCCCAGAAACAGTACAGTCACAAAAATCACAGAATATTTTACGTACTTATAAATTACGAGAAAAAGGTTTGGAACTAGTAACTGGTCGTGCTGTTGGTGAAATGATTGGACAAGGTAAAGCCCGAATTATTTTAGACATACGTCAAATTAATCAATTCCAAGAGGGTGAAGTATTGGTAACAAATCGTACTGACCCCGATTGGGAACCAATTATGAAGCGCGCAAGTGCAATTGTTACAAACACAGGTGGGAGAGTATGTCACGCTGCAATAATAGCACGAGAGATGGGAATTCCAGCAATAGTTGGTTGTGGTAATGCGACAAAAGTAATTCAGTCTGGGCAAGAGATAACCGTAAGTTGTGCAAACGGTGAAACTGGTAGAGTTTATCAAGGTTTAATACCTTATGAAGTCGAAGAAATAGCCTTAGAAAAACTTCCCATTACCCAAACAAAAATCATGATGAATGTGGGAAACCCCGAAGAAGCATTTACTTTTAGTGCAATACCAAATGATGGTGTAGGGTTAGCACGGATGGAATTTATTATTGCCAATCAAATTAAAGTACATCCTTTGGCATTGGTAAATTTTGATAAATTAGATGATAAATTTGTAGCAGATAAAATCGCTGTACTAACTTCTCAATATGAAGATAAAACGCAATTTTTTATTGATAAATTAGCTGCTGGTATTGCTACAATTGCAGCGGCATTTTATCCCAAACCCGTAATCGTCCGCTTAAGCGATTTTAAGAGTAATGAGTATGCCAATCTCTTGGGAGGAAACCAATTTGAACCCAAAGAAGAAAACCCAATGATTGGTTGGCGTGGAGCATCGCGCTACTATGACGAACGTTATCGCGAAGGATTTGCACTTGAATGTCAAGCAATGAAGAAAGTACGCGACGAAATGGGTTTAACGAACGTAATTTTAATGGTACCATTTTGCCGAACCCCAGAAGAAGGACGGCGTGTACTTGCTGAAATGGCTCTTCATGGCTTAGTGCGAGGAGAAAACGATTTACAAGTCTACGTGATGTGTGAGTTACCAAGTAATGTATTACTAGCTGGGGAATTTAGTGAAATATTTGATGGTTTCTCAATTGGTTCTAATGATTTAACACAATTAACTTTGGGACTCGATAGAGATTCTGAGTTAGTAGCGCATTTATTTGACGAACGTAACGAAGCCGTGAAACGAATGATTGCAAATGCTATACACACCGTTAAACGACACGGACGTAAGATTGGTATTTGTGGACAGGCGCCTAGCGATTATCCTGAATTCGCGCGATTCTTAATAAATGAAGGCATTGATTCGATTAGTCTCAATCCAGATTCTGTACTTAAGACGCGATTAGAAGTAACTAAACACTCTTAAAAACCAAATATCCCCGACAACTTCTGTTTTCGTCGGGGATATAAACAAAAAACAGAAAAAACACAATTAGTTATTATTATCCCATTCTTCGTTACCAAATAAATCAATAATTTTATCGCGGAGGAGAAAATCATTTTCTTCTAACTCAAGCTCTATGCAAACCCAATCACGACCAGGAATAAATTTACACAATGTATAAATTGGCTCGTTACGCTGAACTTTTCCTTTTTGAACAAGTTGACGTGCTTCTTCTTTCAAAACTTCTTAGTTGTTCGGTTTTTACTACTCTTTATTCCAGAGAACCGAATCAAAGATAAAGAGTGCAAATCAATAGCTTCTTCTGAAGCGCCTGGTAATGGTAATGATTTTATAGGTTATTACCAGTTTTTATCAGGTTTTTTAGTAGGTCCTCCACCCGTTATGCGGTTGCGAAAACTTGCTGTAGACCAATGATATCAAGTGCCGTCATGCCAGGATAAAATACCAAGCCAATGATGTGCTTTGGTGTTTCATTCATAAATTAGTTCTCCTCGTAACGATTGCCGTGAAATCTATGCTTATACTAAAACTGGTAATTCATCACGCCTAGTCCTCGTTCGAGTACTCTTTGCGCTTCAATCAATTTTAAAAGTGAATAAACTGAGTGACTGATACATATTATATATTAAGAGGCTATTTTGAAAGCAAATCTAAATTATATTAGTGAACAAAGTCATGAGTACTGAAAATAAACGCGAAAGTATCGGGTATAAAATTATAATTCCTGCATTAAAAGATAAAGCTTTCAAGCAAGAACTAATTAGTAATTCTGCGGTTGCCAAGGTAGAATTTGAAAAAGAATTAGGAAAATTACTGCCTGAAGACTTTAGCATTAATGTAGTTGAAGAAACCCCCAACATTGCTTATATAGTTTTACCTTACATGCCATCAAATGAAGGCTTGACTCCTGAACAGCTAGAAGCTATTGCAGGTGGTATTAATTTTAAAATACCTTGCCATTTTGGTTCAGCAACTATCACAAATGGTTTGAGAATTCATTAATCCCCTTAACCCCCATTAATAAGGGGTTAAGAGAGTTTTTACGTATATTAGGGTATAATATGATATGTTAGTGACTCATGAATGGCTGGTTAAAGTTGTAGAGAAATCAAGTACGATTAGTGAAAGATTAGGAGATGATTTTTGGTACAATGTACATGCTGACAGCGATGTTGATGTTACGCTGTCTCAAATTGCAAAATGGCGCCAGCTTATAGCAGGAGACAATGAAGCAAAGTTTGAAAAAAGGTTATCGTGGGATAATATAGATTTACACACTGTTGGCAAAGCTATTAGTTGTGCATGTTTAGTTAATGAAAATAAGTTACCTACTTGGACAGAAACTTTAAAAGGAGTATTATCAGCTAGCAAGGCGCCTTTGTCAAGTCAGTATTTATTAGATGCTGAAAATTTATTGCCCTTTGAGGAAATATTTTTACCCTTTATATATATTGCTCGACAAAAGTTAGAAGTCAAGTTGGGTTTTTATTATCCGATGCTGTCAGCAAAATCTTATGGTCAACTTGAACGTAACTTGCTTGAGTATTTAACTGAACTTTGTGACCAAACATTAGCTATAGAATTTCATATATTTCAAACTTATAAACAACCTTCTTTGGTTTCTCGTCTTGGAAAAATACAAAATTCTCATTCACGAGAGCAGTACAATAGATTTGTTGAAAAAATGCTATCAGGAGGATTATTAGATTTTTTTGAGGAATATAGCGTTTTGGCTAGGATGGTAGCTACAGTAACAGATTACTGGGTCGATAATACATGTGAGTTTATATATAGATTAGCAACCGACTGGTCTGATATTCAGCAAACTTTTCAGAATAATAGTCAGCTTGGACAAGTTGTTGATATTCGACCTGGTATATCAGATAGACACAATAAGGGACGTTCGGTTTATGCTATTACTTTTTCTTCTGGTTTAAAGTTAATTTATAAACCTAAAGACTTGGGTTTAGAAGAAACTTTTTTTGAATTACTTGCTTATTTAAATTATAAAGGCATTGCTTTAGATTTACAAGTATTAAAAATTATTAACCGTTTTCAGTATGGATGGGTTGAATATGTAGATTATACTGCTTTAAAACATTCTGGAAGTGCTATACGCTATTATCAACGCTCAGGAATGCTATTGTGTATATTATATGCACTTTCCGGCGCCGATTTTCATCAAGAAAATATTATTGCATGTGGAGAGCAACCTGTTGCAATCGACCTAGAAATGTTGATGTCTGCAATTGTTCGCTTAGAAGAGACTCCAGAAGATATGCAAGACGCTTTCTTTTTAGCCAATTTGCAATTTAGTCAATCTGTACTTAGTACAAGCTTTCTGCCAAAATGGGAAGTAGGACGAAATGGTGAAGTATATGACCTAAGTGCTTTAGGTGGAGTTGGAGGACAAGAAACTTCCAAGAGCTTACTTATATGGCAGAATATCAATACTGACGGAATGGTTTTAAGCAATGAGTATGTAGAAATCGAACCATGCCACAATATACCTATATTAAATGGTACTTATCTATCGGCGAACGATTATACCGAGGAAGTGGTCGATGGCTTTCGCCAAATGTACCAATTTTTAATGGCACATAGAGATACACTCTTAATAGATAGTCCACTGACAAAGTTGCAGAAGCAACAAGTCCGTGCTATCTACCGTCCGAGACAAGTTTACGCTTCATTGCTTCAAGAAGCGTTACAACCGAAGAACCTGCGAGACGGTGCTGACTTGAGTATTGCGTTGGATGTTTTATGCAAAGCATTTTTAGAACATGAACACAGACCATTACACTGGGACATTATTGCAGCAGAGAAACAAGCTTTAGTGCATCTAGATATACCATTTTTTGTAACTAGCAGCAATAGTGATAAGTTACAAATCAACCCTCATCAATATATAGAAAGATATTTTATTGAACCTAGCTATAAGCTTGTTGTCAATCGTCTGCATCAGTTATGTGAAGATAATTTAGAACAGCAAATTGTCTATATTCGTACTTCAATGTACGCACGCAACGCTAGTGATATTAAGTCCATAGCATTATCAACTCCAGCAGTAGGACAGAACCTTGAGAAAAATCCACTGTTCAAGGAAGTTTTTGTGTATCAAGCAGTTAAAATTGCTCAAGAAATGCAACACCGTGCAGTGCGTGCAGGAACGGGTAGTGTCTGCTGGATGGGGATAGATTATTTACCCGAATCTGGGCAAATACAACCTAAACCTATGGGTTATGATTTATATAATGGTAGTTCTGGTGTTGCTTTGTTTCTAGCTGCATTAACAAAAGTCACTAATAATCAAGAATTTCGTGATTTAGCTAATGCTGCTTTACAACCAATAAATCATCTTTTACAAAACTCGGTTGTACGTAAGCAAAAGTTAATTAGACAAATTGGTATTGGTGCAGGTAAAGGAATAGGTTCGATTGTTTACACGTTAGTACGGTGTAGTCAGTTTTTAAAAGAACCTCAAATTATCAATTATGCTCTTACGCTTGTAAAACTAATTTCTCCTGAAGATATATACCGTGACCAAAAGTTTGATATTGTATCCGGCGCCGCTGGTTGTATTTTAGGGTTAATAACTTTATACAAAGCTACTGGTCATGCATTACCTTTTAAACTGGCAAAAATTTGTGGCGACCATTTAGTAAATAGTGGTGTAACTAGTAGCACGGGTCATTTAACTACAGGTATTGCTCACGGCACCGCTGGTATTGCTTATGCTTTACTGCGACTACATGATGTGACTAATAACTCAGTGTACTTAGAGGCAGCTGCTGAAGCAATAGCTTATGAACGCAGCGTTTACTCATTACAGGAATTATCAATTAGTTGGTGTGATGGCGCCCCAGGTATTGCTTTAGCTCGTTTAGGTTGTTTACCAATATTAAACAATGAAGAAATTCACAATGATATTGAAAAAACCTTAGAAACAACACAAAAAATCGGCTTACAGAATATAGACAATCTGTGCTACGGTAACTTTGGTCGGATTGAAACGCTATTAGTAGCAGCCCAAAGGAGTAATTTATCAAAAATAGTTTCACAAGGGCAACTTAACGAAATAATCCAAAAGCAAGTAGCAACTCTGATTGAAAATGCAGAAAAAACAGGTTTGTTTCAAATTTTCCCTGGATATCAAAGTCTTTACAATCCTGGCTTTTTTCAAGGAACTGCGGGAATCGGTTATCAATTATTACGATTAGCATATCCAGAAATGTTTCCTTCTGTATTGCTATGGAATTAAATCAAGATTAACTTATTCATACCACAATTACTTGTAGTTATGCATCTTGCGTAACTACATTTTTGCGATAAATACTTATTTTTAAATACACTTAGTAATAATAATGACTTTTGTTTATCTGCTGTCATGCCGCTGTACTGTGTCGATTACCATCTTTATGAGAACGGCTGCCTCGCATGTAAATCATAGCATTAATCGAACTGATACCACTGAGTACTTTTCCGTGCGGGTGGTAAATTTTATGATTATTGAGGTATGGTTCGGTTTCAGTAGAATACCACGAGTCTATCTCAGTACTCCATAATTTAGGCTATTCTACAGGAACCTGGATTTCTGGCAAAGTATCGGAACCACCAGCTTCGAGTAGCAATACTTTTGTTTTACCGTCTTCGGTTAGACGATTGATAACAACACAGCCTGCTGAAGCGGCACCGATGATAATATAACCTTATTGATGAATGGCACTTACTTTAGCATTGCGGACAAGGTAAATGTATTGGTTTGATAGGGTGTACGCTCTGGTTATGGCGATTCACACACGGTCGGCGCTTACATCAATAGCAATACATATTAACTACGCATCAACGTGAATTAAATTAATTTATAGGTAGTGAACAACAATTTATCACATTATATAAACCTAACTATCAATTACAGAATCTCAATCAATACTTAAGTACTGCTTAGTACTTCCTAACAAAACCGACATAAAACATTTATGTCTTTAAATGCCAAATTTAGAGGAGGTCAGGCTGTGGAAACAGATGCATTAGTCTTATTGTGGCAAAATTAACTGGTACGCTGACGCCATGCCATTGAATAAAAAGTTAGATTGAGACCAATTAATAAGTAGAAGCCCGACGTTGCTCACAAGTAAAAACTATGACTAGTAAAACAAGTAAATCATCTCAATCCAAAACTGACTTAGTACAAGTATATCTTAAAGAAATTGGAAAAATTCCTTTGCTAACATATGAGCAAGAAGTTTTACTTGCACAGCAAGTTCAGCAGATGATGTTTATACTTGCTGCTGAAGAACAACTTGCTATTGAATTAGAGCGTACACCTACATTAGAAGAATGGGCAAACAAAATAAATGTTGATAAAAAAATATTACTTCAACAACTAAAATTAGGGAAAAAAGCCAAGCAAAAAATGATTTTATCTAACCTGCGTTTAGTAGTAACGATTGCTAAGAAATATCAACAACGTAACTTAGAATTTTTAGATTTAATACAAGAAGGAACTTTAGGTTTAGAAAGAGGTGTTAAAAAATATGACCCAAGTCTAGGGTATAAGTTTTCAACCTATGCTTATTGGTGGATTCGTCAAGGAATTACGCGCGCTATTAGCCAAAAAGGACGTACAATTCGCTTACCAGTTCACGTTCATGAGACACTAAACAAGGTAAAGCGCGCGCAACATGAATTATCACAACAACTCGGTCGTATTCCTAGCACCAACGAAATTGCTGATGCGCTTTCTTTACAACCCACTCAAATTCGAGAGTGTTTGCTGTTAAATCGTCAATCCATCTCTCTAGACATTCGAGTTGGAATGGAACAAGATACATTATTACACGATTTAATCGAAGATAGTAGACCTTCTCCCGAAAATCACCTTCTGAAAGAATCTAACTATCAAGATATTAAAAACTTATTATCACGTCTGTCTCATCAACAACAGGAAGTACTAACCTTACGCTTCGGTTTGGTAGATGGACGTGAACTCAGTCTAGCACAAATTGGTAAGCATTTGGGTCTTAGTAGAGAGCGAATTCGACAAATAGAACAAAAAGCGCTTACCGTTCTACGACAACATCTATAGAGATATATATAAAGATAGTAAAAAAATATTAATACTTCGTATAATCAATCATGAAACATTTTAGTCTTATCGTGGCGAAATGAACTACTTAGTTTCTACTCCCAAAGCTTCGCGGTTGAGCGTTGAACCAGAAAGATTTTGAGCTAGACCATAGCAGCAGAAGCTGATTACCTTATTACCAAGCGCTTCTGCTAGCTTTGATAACATCCGATGAATAAAAAATTTAATTGGCACCAATTAATAATCAGAAGCTTTACGTTACTCACAATGTCATACATGAAAAAAACAAGTCTTAACAATCGTATTAAGTCAAAACAAGCAGTTATTCGGTTCAGTACACTGTTCATCACTGTTTATAGTCTTGGATTCTTTTTAACTGGATGTGGTGGTACAAACGCTAATAGTCCTGGTGCCTCTAATCAACCTGCTTCCGGAAATACCATTAAAATTATTTCCAGCTTTCCCTTAACAGGTAGTGCAGTTGGTCAAAGCCAAACAATGGTAAACGGTATCAAACAAGCACTCGATGAAACTAACTCAGCAGCTTGTGACGGTAAGCTCAAGATTGAATATGAATCTTTAGACGATGCAACTGCGGCAACAGGAAAATGGGATGCTGCAAGAGAAGCTGAAAATGCAAATAAAGCTGTTGCAGACCCGAATGTAGTCGCGTATATCGGCACCTATAACTCTGGCGCCGCTAAAATTGCGATTCCTATTCTCAACCAAGCTAACTTAGTCATGGTCAGTCCAGCGAATACGGCTGTTGGCTTAACCAAAGCAGGTGGAGAACCAGGAGAACCCGAAAAATACTACCCAAATGGCAAACGTAACTATGCGCGCGTAGTTCCTGCTGATGATTTACAAGGTTCTGCGGCAGCGAATTGGGCGAAATCACTTGGAGCCAAAAAAGTTTATATTCTAGATGACCAAGAAGTTTACGGTAAAGGATTAGCTGACGTATTTAAAGCTACAAGTAAAAAAATTGGGCTTCAAGTTTTAGGACACGAAGGTATTGACCCTAAAGCCACAGACTACAAAGCTTTGATGAATAAAGTTAAAGCGCTCAATCCAGACATGATTTATTTTGGTGGCATTACCCAAAATAACGCTGGGCAGTTGATTAAAGACATGCGTAATGTTGGGATGACAGCGGATAAAGTTAAATTTATGAGTCCTGATGGTACATATGAACAAGCTTTGATTGATGCAGCAGGTAAAGATGCAGAAGGTGTTTTAGCAACTTTTGGTGGTGTTCCACCTAAACAGTTGACAGGTGCTGGTAAAACTTGGTATGACAGCTACAAAAAGAAATATAACATCGAACCAGAAGCTTATGCTGCCTATGGTTATGAAGCTGCCAGAGTAGTTATTAATACTATTAACAAAGTTTGTAAAAATGACCGCGTGGCAATTCGTGATGCTGTTTTAGGTACTAAAAATTACCAAGGTATACTTGGTACTTGGAGTTTTGATGCGAATGGTGATACAAGCTTAACCGCAATGTCAGGAAATACCGTTAAAAACAATAAATGGGAATTTGTTACTGTGTTAGATGCTAAAGCTAAATAATTCCTATGATAAAATCACTGCAAAAAGTATCTAAAACTAACTTACAAGGGAAAAATTTACTAAATGAATGGCAAAAAATACTATTATATATAGTTATTGCTTATTTAGTTTTATTATTGGTGCCAATTGCAGGATTGGATATATCAAGGATTGTTGGCGAAATCAAAAGTAATCCTGCTCTTTTAGTTCAACAATTATTAATTGGTCTGGTTAACGGCGCCATTATTGCAATTATTGCATTAGGCTATACAATGGTTTACGGCATTATCGAATTGATTAATTTCGCTCACGGTGATTTATACATGTTAGGAGCTTTTGCCTCACTAACTATTATAGGTGCTTTTGGTATTAGCGATGGTGCATCATTTCAATCAAGCATAGGCGCCATCATTGTTGCTTTGATTGTTAGCACTATCTTATGCGCTGGCTTAAATATATTAACTGAAAAATATGCATACCGACCGTTACGAAACGCTCCACGACTGGCGCCTTTAATCTCGGCAATTGGAGTATCATTTATTTTTCAAAATATGGGGCTGTTTTGGGGTGGTTTAAAGTCATTTATCCCCGTAATGGGTGTAAACGCAGCAGCACCAAAAAGTTTTCCAGATTTATTACCGCGCGTTGATATTCTCAAAGCACTTGGAATTCAAAGCAGTATTCAATTCACGGCTAAAGATTTAATCGTTTTGGTGACAGCGCTGGTTTTAATGGTAGGACTACACTTATTTGTACAGTATACATCTTGGGGCAAAGCAATGCGTGCGACTGCTCAAAATCGTGATGCAGCTAAAATGATGGGCATTGATGTCGATGGGATTATATTACTAACGTTTTTAATTGGTGGTTGTTTAGCTGGCGCCGCAGGTTTATTAGTCGGACTTTATAATAATACTATTGTGTTTACAATGGGTTTTACAGCGGGTTTACGAGCATTTACAGCCGCAGTATTAGGAGGTATTGGTAATATTTTAGGAGCAATGTTAGGGGGAGTATTTATTGGATTACTTTCTGCTTTAAGCGACCAATACTTTTCAAGTCGATGGACAAACGCTTGGGTGTTCGCGGTTTTAGTAATAATTTTGGCGTTCCGACCAGGTGGTTTACTTGGTGATAACGCACAGGAAAAAGTTTAATATCCACAAGTAATCACAATGAAAAAAATACTAAACCAAATAATAAAATCGGTTGGAGTATTGGAAATAGTCGCTGTCATTACTGTTCTTACCTTTGGTGGTTGGAGCGGCGCCATAATTAGTTGGCTACTTGGCGCCGCAATAGGATTGTATTAATATGGTGTCTTATAGTTAAAAATATATTCATGTATACTTAGATAATTAAATTATCTTTTGGTTATAGTTTTACCATCTCTAATTGGCTTTATACGGGTTTTTACGTTAGGTGCAAGATATGAGCCTCTGACTGGCGCCCTTCGCGCACCAGTAAAATATAGAACTAGCACATTTATTTGAAACCCTTGCTATATATAGGATTTTGGAATGTGCAAGTTAGGAGCTAGGCAAAGAGTAAGGTGGGCACTGCCAGTCCTACCATCTACTATCTATCAAAATTCAAAATTTACTAATGTTAGAAGTTAAAAACATCCACACATACTACGGAAACATCCAAGCCCTAAAAGGTGTATCAATTTATATTAAAAGAGGCGAAATCTGTACCCTTATTGGAAGTAACGGCGCCGGAAAGACCACTCTTTTACGAACCATCCAAGGGCTAATACGTCCACATCAGGGTACAATATTATTCGAGGGAATACCAATAGAAACAGTATCAGCAAAAAAAATTGTTCGTCAATTACACATAGCTCAAAGTCCAGAAGGACGGATGATTTTTCCTCGGATGACAGTCCTAGAAAACCTACAAATGGGCGCCTTTTCTCGGAAAGATAAAATTGGTATAAAATTCGATTTAGAATACGTTCTGAACTTATTTCCCCGTTTGCGAGAACGAATAAGTCAAAAAGGTGGAACACTTAGCGGCGGTGAACAACAAATGCTAGCAATTGCACGCGCGTTAATGGCAAAACCTCGCTTATTGTTACTAGATGAACCAAGCATGGGTTTAGCTCCAAACTTGGTACAAGAAATATTCTCTCTTATCAAGCAAATAAATAAAGAACGAGGAACAACAATATTATTAGTGGAACAAAATGCTCGTCAAGCATTAGATGTTGCTACGCGCGGTTATGTGCTACGAACAGGGAAAATTGAAATTGAAGGTCGAGCGAGTGATTTACAAACAAACGAAGAAGTTCGTAAAGCGTATTTAGGTGAAGATTAATAAACCAATCTTGAAAAAAGTGAACAAAAAGTGATATTGCTGTTTATATACAGTAGCTTTTATATTAAGTAGTTGTATTGATAAAGGAGATCAGCGTGCGGACTCTGAAAGCTTCAACTCAAGGACTTGAAAAGATTAAATACGCTAGGGAACAAAAAGGTTTGGTAATCGAAGACTTTAAATGGCTGCTGGAAGCCAGTAAAGTATTAGAACCTAATATAGACTGGGAGGAAAGAGGATGCTTCGCAGATGGAGTATCATTAAGTACATTTCGACGCTTTTTGTACGGAATTAAACCAATAAAGGCGCCTGCATTTCAAGCTTACTCTCAGGTTTTAGGGTTGAATTGCGAAGATATTATTGAAAATAATAATCAAAATCCTGTTGAATCTCCCTTTTACGTTGAACGTAAATCAATCGAAAATCCCGAATATCTCGAAGCGAGATGTTATGAAGAAATACAAAAACCAGGGTCTTTAACTCGAATTAAGGCGCCTGAACAAATGGGTAAAACCTGGCTTTTGGAAAAAGTTTTAGGTCATGCGAGAGAAAAAGGATATCAGACAGTTAAGTTAGATTTTCGGCTGGCTGATAGTACTATTTTTAGCGATTATGATACATTTTTACAATGGATGTGTGTGCATGTCGGTGAAGAATTGGATATAGAAGAAAATATAGACCAATATTGGAAAAAAATGTATGGATTGAATAAAAATTGTACTCGTTATTTTCAAAAACATTTATTAAGTAATATTAATGCTCCTCTGGTTTTCGGATTGGATAATGTGGATTTAGTATTTGAACAACCAGAAATTTTTAATAACTTTTGTAAATTAATTAGGTATTGGTACGACCAAGCAAAGTCAACTGACAATATTGGTGAGATTTGGAAGAAAATTCGGTTTGTTATCGTTCATTCCACCGAAGTGTACCGAGCAATGGATATTAACTCCTCTCCTCTTGGTGGTGTTGGACTAACAGTGGAACCACCAGATTTTAAGCCCGAACAAGTGCTTTCTTTAGCACAGCAGCATCAACTTAGTTGGAATTCTTCTGATATTGAAAAATTGATGTTGTTTATAGGTGGAAATCCAGCATTAATACATAAAGCGTTTGATAGCGCAAAGCAACAAAATCTTTCGGTTGAAGAATTACTAAAATCAGCAGCAACCGAATCCGGAATATTTAGAGACCATTTAGGAAAACACTTACACAACTTGCGGCAATATCCAGAACTAGCATCAGCATTTTTATTATGTGTAAATTCCCAAGAACCTGTAGATATAGACTCTCAGCTTGCATTTAAATTGCACCGAATGGGACTTGTAAAGCTGCAAGAAAATTGCGTTACTCCTAGTTGCAATTTATATCGTCAGTACTTCAGTTTGCGTTTATGATTCAAATTTAATACCAATTTTTGTTTTACGCATATTGTAGAGACGTGACATGTCACGTCTCTGTCTCTATATGTATACAATTTTTACAATTCATTAGTCATTTTCCACAGTCTCACTATATTGTCACTGCAACCAGAAGCAATAGTTTTGCCATCGGGTGAGAATATTACGTGATTAACCGAGTATGTAAGTCCAGTAAGTGTATAAATTAGTTCGCCAGTATTTACATTCCACAGTTTCGTCGTTTTGTCAGTACTTGTAGAAGCAACTATTCTGCTATCGGGTGAGAATATGACGCTCCAAACTAACTTTGTATGTCCAGTGAGTGTATGAATTAGTTCGCCAGTTTGTACATTCCACAGTTTCACCGTTTTGTCATCACTGGCAGAAGCGAGTATTTTACCATCTGGTGAAAATATCACGCTTTCAACTTCATCTGTATGTCCGGTGAGTGCATAAATTAGTTTACCAGTATTTGCATTCCACAGTTTCACTGTTCCAAAAGAAGTAGAAGCAATCATTTTGCCATCTGGTGAGAATTCCGCATTCCTAACTATACCTGTATGCCCGGTGAGTGTATGAATTAGTTTGCCAGTATGTACATCCCACAGTTTCATCGTTTCGCCAGAAACAGTAAACATGACTATTTTGCCATCTGGTAAGAATATCACGCTATCATCTTCGTCTGCATATTTAGCAACAATTGTATTAATTAGTTTTCCAGTATTAACGTCCCAAAATTTTACTGTACAGTCACGGCTATTAGAAGCGACTGTTCTGCCATCTGGTAAAAATACCACGCTCCAAATTGTATCTGTATGTCCAGTGAGTGTATTAATTAATTTGCCACTCGTTGCATCCCACAGTTTCACCGTTTTATCTAAACTAGCAGAAGCGACTGTTCTGCCATCTGATGAAAATACCACGCTCCAAACTTGGTCTGTATGTCCAGTGAGTGTATGAATTAGTTTGCCACTCGTTGCATCCCACAGTTTCACCGTTTTGTCATAACTAGCAGAAGCAACTGTTTGACCATCTTGTGAGAATATCAAGTTTGTGGCTAACTCTGTATGTCCTTCGAGGGTTGTAACTTCAAAGTTGTACATGTCAAGAGTGTTGATTTAAAATTGTTTATATTTTGGTTTGAGATGTTATCCAAGGCGCCTAATTAATTCTAATCAAACGTCTTATCTCACTTGCTTTCCAAAGTTTTACCGTAGTTTCATTACCAGTAGAAGCGATTGTTTTGCCATCTGGTGAGAAAATTACGCTATAAACTTGGCATGTATCATTAGAGAGTATACTAATAAGTTTACCACTCGTTGCATCCCACAGTTTCACCGTTTTGTCAGAACTAGCAGAAGCGACTGTTTTACTATCTGGTGAGAAACTTACGCTCCAAACTGGGTCTGTATGCCCAGTAAGTGTATTAATAAGTTTACCAGTCGAACCACCCCAAAGTTTCACCGTTCTGTCTACACTCGCAGAAGCAACTATTTTACTATCTGGTGAAAATGCTACGCTCGAAACTGAGTTTGTATGTCCAGCAAGCGTATTAATTAATTTACCCGTATTTACATCCCACAGTTTCGCCGTTTTATCATAATTAGCAGAAGCAACTGTTTTGCCATCTGGTGAAAATATTACGCTTGTAACTAGACCTGTATGTCCAGTAAGCGTATTAATTAATTTACCAGTATTTACATCCCAAAGTTTTACTGTTCTATCTATACTAGCAGAAGCAACTGTTCTCCCTAGGGGTGAGAATATCACACTCAAAACTCCAGATTTATGCCCAGTGAGTGTATTAATTAGTTTACCACTCGTTGCATCCCACAGTTTTACCGTATTATCTAAACTAGCAGAAGCGACTGTTTTGCCATCTTTAGAGAATATCACACTAAAAACTTGGTTTGTATGTCCAGTGAGTGTATTAATTAGTTTGCCACTCGTTGTATCCCATAGTTTAACCGTTTTGTCATTACTTGTAGAAGCGACTGTTTTACCATCTGGTGAGAATATTACGCTTCTAACTAAGTCTGTATGTCCGGTAAGTGTATTAATTAGTTTACCACTACTTGCATCCCACAGTTTTACCGTATTGTCAGCACTTGCAGAAGCGACCGTTTTGCCATCTTTAGAAAATTTTATATTTGTAACTAAGTCTGTATGTCCTTTTAGGGTTGTAAGTTGAAAGCTGTGTACTACCTCTTGTTGATTTGACAATATTTGCATGGGGGTTTGGGATACTATCGAAGGCTTAAATTCGTTAGTTCCTGCAAAAAATGAAATGGCTACAAAAGCAACTGCTGACCTCATAATCATATTTCCTCCTATAAGATTAATAGGGTATGAAAAATTAAAATATTCATCTCCAAAAAATTTGATGTAAACTTAATTTGCCCACAGTCTTACTGTATAGTCACGACAAGAGGAAGCGATTGTTTTGCCATCGGGTGAGAATATCACGTTTATATTCGAGTATCTTAGTCCAGTGAGTGTATCAATTAGTTCACTACTCTTTGCATCCCACAGTTTTATTGTTTTATCATTACTAGTAGAAGCAACTATTCTGCTATCTAGTGAGAATATAACACTCCAAACTGACTCTGTATGTCCAGTGAGTGTATTAATTAGTCTGCCACTGGTTGCATCCCATAGTTTCACCGTTTTGTCACTACTGGCAGAAGCAACTGTTTTGCCATCTTGAGAGAATATCACGTCCCAAACTTCGCCTGTATGTCCAGTGAGTGTATTAATTAGTTTACCACTGGTTGCATCCCACAGTTTCACCGTTTTGTCATTACTAGTAGAAGCAACCATTTTAAAATCTGGTGAGAATACCGCACTCCCAACTGTGTCTGTATGTCCAGTGAGTGTATGAATCAGTTCGCTAGTATGCACATCCCAAAGTTTCACAGTGGCGCCAGAAGCAGTAGAAGCAACTATTTTGCATAAGGGTAAGGATATCCAGTCACTAACTAAGTTTTCATATCCATAAATAAATGTATTAACTAAGTTGCCAGTATTTACATCCCACAATTTTATTGTATAGTCACGACTATTAGAAGCGACTATTTGACCATTTAGTGAGAATATCACGTATAAAACCGAATCTGTATGTCCAGTAAGTGTGTTAATTAATTTGCCACTCGTTGCATCCCACAGTTTCACCGTTCTGTCATCACTGGCAGAAGCAACTGTTTTGCCATCGGGTGAAAATACCGCACTCCAAACTTGGTTTGTATGTCCGGTGAGTGTATGAATTAGTTCGCCACTCGCTGTATCCCACAGTTTCACCGTTTTGTCCTCACTGGCAGAAGCAACTGTTTTGCGATTGGGTGAGAATACCACGCTTCTAACCCAGCTTTTATGTCCTGCAAGGGTTGTAACTTCAAAGTTATACATATAATCTTGTTGATTTGACATAATTTGCATCGGGTTTGAAATGTTATTTAAAGCTTAAATTGGCTTTTATCCTGCAAAAAATAAAAAGATGCAATATGTCAGGTTAAAAATTTCATTATAAATAGACAATTCAGTACCAAACAAGTAATTATTTTTAAAATACGTGTAGTGAAATTGTATTATTTATTTTGCGTAGGGTTGCCACTGGCGACCTTACGCTTGTTGAGAAAGTGCATTTTGGTCAGCTTAACCAATAAAAAAGTGAACAAAAAATGAGATTGCGTTAGATACGCTGTAACCTTTACCTTTAATGGTATGACTGCTTTGTTATAGAGCGTACCGCGCGTCTAAAATCTATTTCCAAATGTAAACGTAATATTAATAACAAGCTGGAGTAATGAACATACAAATACCATACGAATACATATATTCCGGTACTTTAAGCCTTGATTCTCCTACTTACACGAAGCGTAAAGCTGATACTGAACTGTATGAGAGTTTAAAGGCTGGTAAATTTTGTTACGTTTTTAACTCGCGTAAAACAGGTAAGTCAAGCTTACGTGTGCAAGTAATGCATCGTTTACAAAATGACGGTATTGCTTGTGCTGCAATTGACTTATCGATGAATGCTACTAATTATGTAACTCATGACCAGTGGTATGCGGATATTATTGATACACTTATAGAGATATTTCACTTAGATATAGATTTAGATTCTTGGTGGTTAGAGCAGGAATTATTATCTCCCGTGAAGCGCTTTAGTAAGTTTATTGATATTTTACTAGCACAGGTAGCACAAAATAATCGAAAGATAGTTATTTTTATCGATGAGATTGATAGCATTCTAAGTTTAAAGCATAAAAGCGATGATTTCTTTGCATTGATTCGCGCGTGTTACAATCAACGGGCAGATAATCCTGTATATAATAATTTGACATTTTGTTTATTAGGGGTTACAACTCCTTCGGACTTAATGACTGATAAAACTAGAACACCATTCAATATTGGTGAGGCAATCGAGTTAACAGGCTTTACTATAGAAGAAGCAAGATTATCTTTAGCTCCAGGTTTAGCTGGCAAAGTAGATAATTCAGAAATTGTATTACAAGAAGTCTTAAATTGGACGGGAGGACAACCTTTTTTAACTCAAAAGGTTTGTAACTATCTCGTTAAATCTCGCACTGCACCGCAAAATAATGGCGAAGCGCAATGGGTAGAAGAAATAGTTACAAACCGATTTATTACCAATTGGGAATCTCAGGATGAACCCGAACATTTACGAACAATACTAAATAGAATAATTTCTAAGAAGAATGAGACATATAGAAGCCGTCTTTTAGGACTTTATCAACGTATATTACTTTCAAATGATACAAATAACAGGCGCCAAGAAGTTGTAGCAGACGAAAGTACAGAGCAGGTAGAATTACGGTTATCAGGGCTTGTTGCAAAAAGTAATGCAATTTTAAAAGTTTATAATCGTATATACGAATCGGTTTTTGATTGGAATTGGGCTGAGAGAGAATTAGCGAAAGTACGCCCTTATGCTTATAATTTAACAGCATGGTTTGAATCAAATTGTCAAGATGAGTCACGCTTGTTACGAGGGAAAGCATTGCGAGATGCTACTGCTTGGGCAATGAGTAAATGTTTGGGTGACAGAGATTATCAGTTTTTGGCTGCCAGTAAGGAATTAGAAAAACAGCAAGCAGAAATAGCACTCGCTCAAGAAAAAAGAGCTAGAGAATTAGAAAAACTTGAATACGAAGTTAGCATAGAAATAGAACGAAAAGGCGCCGAGGCACAAAAGCAAGCCAATAATATTTTAAGAAAAGCAACTCAAAGAGCTACCCTACGTATGCGTATAGGCACTATTATTTTGGTATCTTCCTTAATACTCTCGTCATTTGTAGTCGCACAAGCAGAAAATTCTCGTCAAAATGCTGTAACAGCAACGCACCTTGAACAAGATGGAGCAAGCGCATTACAAGGTTTTAAGGATGGAAGAGAAATTGATGGTTTATTATTAGCAATGCAGACTGGACGAGGATTAAAAACTTTACTTAAACCAAAACAATCTTTAGTAGACTATCCAGCATACAGTCCTGTATTTAGCTTACAGAAAATTTTGTTTGACATTCGCGAAAAAAATCGCTTAGAAGGGCATAATTCGGAGGTCAGAAGCATTGCGTACAGTCCAGACGGCAAAACTTTAGTTTCCGCAAGTCCAGACAAAACCATCAAATTGTGGGATGTAACAACAGGAAAAATTATTTCTACCCTAACTGGGCATACTGATTTTGTCAGCAGCATTGTGTATAGTCCAGATGGTAAAACCTTAGCTTCCGCAAGTGGTGATAAAACAATTAAATTGTGGGATATAGCCACAGGAAAAATCATTTCTACTCTAACTGGACATACAGATTGGGTCAACAGCGTTGTAACGAGTCCAGATGGCAAAACTTTAGCTTCCGTGAGTAATGATAATACAATTAAATTGTGGGATATTAATACAAGAAAAGAAATTGCTACTCTAACAGGGCATCAATCGTGGGTAAGTAGCGTCGTTTATAGTCAGGATGGTAAAACCCTAGCTTCCGCAAGTGGTGATAAGACGATTAAATTGTGGGATGTTACTACAAGAAAAGAAATTGCTACCTTAACAGGGCATACTGATAGTGTCAGAAGTGTTGTTTACAGTCCAGATGGCAAAACCTTAGCTTCTGCAAGCGATGATAGAACCATTAAATTATGGGATGGCGCCACAGTCAAAGAAATTTCTACTTTGACTAACGATGAATCTGAGGTCAGAAGCATAGTTTACAGTCCAGATAGTAAAACCTTAGTTTCCGGAAATCTTGATGGAAGCATCAAATTATGGAATGTTGACACAAGAAAACAAATTTCCACTTTAAATGGACATCAAAGTATAATCAACAGCATAGTTTACAGTCCAGATGGTAAAACTCTAGCTTCTGCAAGTGATGACCCAACTATCAAATTATGGGATATTGCTATAAAAAAACCGACTTCTACCCTAACTGGACATAAATCTTGGGTTTACAGCGTCGCATACAGTCCAGATAGTAAAACCCTAGCTTCTGCAAGTGATGATAAAACTATTAAATTATGGGATGGTGCCACAAAAAAACTAATTTCTACCCTAACCGGACATGAAGGTAGAATTTGGAGTGTCGCAATAAGTCCAGATAGCAAGACTGTAGCTTCTGCAAGTCGCGACAACACCGTTAAATTATGGAATGCGACTACAGGAAAATTAATTTCTACCTTAACTGGACATATTGATGAAGTTAACAGCGTTGTTTACAGTCCAGATGGTAAAACCCTAGCTTCCGCATCTTGGGACAAAACTATTAAATTATGGAATGGCGCCACAGGAAAAGAAATTTCTACCTTAACTGGACATACTGATTTAGTTAGAAGCGTTGTTTACAGTCCGGATGGTAAAACTTTAGCCTCAGCGAGTAACGATAAAACCATCAAATTGTGGAATTCTACCACAGGAAAATTAATTTCTACCTTGACTGGACATAAAGAAATAGTCACAACCGTAGTTTACAGTCCAGATGGTAAAATCTTAGCTTCCGCTGGTGATAGAACTATTAAACTTTGGGATGGCGCCACAGGAAAAGAAATTTCTACCCTAACCGGACATAAAAAAGGAGTCCTGGGTGTCGCTTTTAGTCCAGATGGGAAAATTTTAGCTTCCGCCAGTGAAGACAAAACCATAAAATTATGGAACGTTGCCACAGGTAAACAAATTTCTACCTTGACAGGACATACTGATTCGGTATGGGGCGCCGCTTTCAGTCCAGATAATAAAACATTAGCATCTGCATCTGGGGACGAAACTATTAAATTGTGGAATTTAGACTTAGATAATTTGCTAGCAGAGGGGTGTGGTTGGTTGGAAGGTTACTTATCGACTCGTCCAGAGCAGGCAAAGGAGTTATGTGTAAAGCAATAGCTCACCGGAATGCAGCATTCTCAATAAGCTTAAATAAACCGGGCTTCTGTACGAAAAATCAGCGTTTTATAGCAAAGTCTTTGTCAAGAAGCCCGGTTTCTGGGTCTGGTGCAAGATGTGAGATAGGGGAAAAATATACTCCCCTTTCCTCGTAGGATACTGCTGGCGAATGGTAGGTCTGACCCCTCATAGCCACGATTTAATAGGGTTTTTGAGCTATCGTTTGAGGCGCCACTTATTGCTGAAATGCTTGATTTATCGTTCAAGCGTAGGGTGTTACCCCCGAATCGCCAGCAGTATCCTCGTAGAAGAGGGGTTGGGGGAGAGGTTTTAGTCAGATGCAGCTTCTTCTACTTTCTTCTTTTTCTTCCTATTTGTCTTGGATGCCGATCTAAATATGCCGAAGGTGGACGCGCTCCACCAACCGCTGAATTTAAATCTGTATCAGAGAGTTCCTCGGCAGGGCAAGGTAAATCACCGTCTACTTTAGGCGCAGCAGATGTAGTAGATTGTTGAGTCGTTTTTTCTTCCATAAAGTTGTACCGAATAAAGTATGATGTTGAATTTGAGTGAGTCTAAGACGAACTTACACTTCTGTTATAGTAATTAGTACCAATAAAATTTTTTATTCACGGCTTGGTCAGAAATTGAGTAATTTGGAATAAATATGATTCTTGATACGAATAATATATTAGGACGTTAAATCACTTGAGAGTAACATCGTGAAAACAAGAGTTAAAAATTTTATCAAATTGAGTGGAATCACCCTTATAGCTATTACACCTTTACTGGCATTATCTCAAGAAACCTTCGCTCAATCTAGTAGTAGTTCCCAAGATAGGTGTGAAAGAGGTGACTATCCTATTGTTCCCGATGCGCTATATATAAAGTGTCAGAAACCTGATGGCGGTTATTATGTTGGGGCAATTTACCTTCATGGCATTATAAATAATAACGGTACATTGGTGTATGTAGGTCGTAATCAAACTACTAATTTCCAATATAGCTGTTACAACATTATCATTTCTAAGGGAGATATGCTATCAGCAAATTGTCGGAAAATTAATGGTGACTTCAATTATACATCTATTCGCATTCCCGATATGAAGGAGCAACTTGATAAGCTGAGGAGGCAATAGAAACATTCGAGTTAAGCCTGATGCTCAAGTAAACTAAACTTTATTGCCTAGTGAATAAAATTAACTTATCAATACCAATAACAAAGTAGAAGAGTTAAAAAAGCTAAAAATAAGGAGAATATATGTCTAATATCAACAATGACGACAATCAGGATTTTTTTAGCGATTATAACAAGCCTCAAGATAAGCTATTAGTTGATATTCCTGCTTCAATGGGAACTACCGATGTTAAACAAATTCATAAAGCTTATGACCCAATAGGAGAGGTTTATGCTCAAGGTCGGGCAATGAGGGGTATGTCTTCCACTGGAATATCTTGGTGGGTACTCCTGACTAGCTGGGTATTTTTGGGAGGTTTATTTTTGTGGCTTTTGAGTGTTGCGATATTTTCATCTCCAGTGGCTTTGCCAGGTTTACTTATTGTTACATTGCCTTTATTAATTGTAATTAGAGCCACCTTTGCTAAGTTCTCCAACAAAAAACGTCGAAGGAGGTAGTGGTTCGTGTCATTAATTTTGGGATGTTTGTTAGCAACGGATGTAACGGATGTAGCGGATAAGTTATTTGTCACAAACAAAATCTAGTTATTGAAAATCAACCATCCGTTACATCCGTTAATCATTCGTTGCCAATATTTCTACTCCTAAAACTTATGACAAATAACCCTCATAAAACACGGCTAACCTTGCATTCGGTTGAAAATGTGATTTAAGTACAATAAAATGAAATAGGATTATTATATGTATGAAGCTCATATAGAGATATCAAGGTATTACGAGCCAATACCTGATCTAATGGTTCCGATATATACAGATCATTATCAAAAGCTAATTCATATTTTTGCGCCAACATGTAATTTTTTTGAGTTAAGTTTCTGGCGAGAAGAAGCGCAAGCATTACAGGATGCCGAGCAAAAAATATATTCAAACGGAAAGAGAATATTGAAGAAAATAGACTATCCTAGTTATACTCCTGTTCGTTTAGTTAGTGAACTTTCTCCAACGATAGTTGACGAGTTACTAATCAAGCCTTTTGGCGAGTATGGACGAGTAAAGTGGTTTGGTTTATCTCTGGGAAAAGCTTCTGACTTAACTTTAAAACAAAATATTGAAAAGTCAATTATTCTTGACTTATCACATTGGGGTAGAGAGATTCATATATACAAAATGAGTGAGGAGGAGTTAGAAGAGGTACAATCTATTTTTTCATATTTACGTAAGGAATATGTAAATTTACATGTCAACAAGTTATAACGACCGCCAAGGCGGTTAGGGTATCAGAAGTTTTATAAGAACGACAATAAACCATGTAGAGACGTTACATGTAACGTCTCTACATATACCGCTATAAATAACTATTTGACATTGAACAGATGTGAGCGAGATTTTAAAAAATGTGGCTAGAAAATTGCTAGTGTTCTCTTCTTAGTAGTTACCACCATTGGTACACCTTTTGATGGTCCTAATAAAGCACCTTTACGTACTGGTTGTACTGGTTCACCAACAACAGCCATCTCCAAATTAGATAAAATTGTTGCTAATACTAGTTTCATTTCAAACATAGCAAATGCTAGACCAATACAGCGACGATTTCCACCACCAAAGGGTAAAAATTCTGAAGGGCTAAATTGACGTTCTAAAAAGCGTTCTGGTTGAAATTGCTTGGAGTTGGGATATAAATCTTCTCGGTGGTGCGTGAGATATATACAAGGTATTACTAATGTCCCAGGCGCCAACTGATACCCCATAATTTCTATAGGTGATTTGACCAACCTATTTAATGCTAGCATGGCGACTGGATAAAGCCGCAATGTTTCCGAACAAACTGCGTTAAGGTAAGGTAATTGCAATATTGCATTTAGTTCGGGATTTTCTCCTAAATTATCAAGTTCTTGCAGTAATTTAGAGCGTACTTCTGGTAAACTGTAAATCCAATATAAAGCCCAGGACAAAACTGTTGCAGTGGTTTCGTGACCTGCTACTAACAAAGTCATCAATTCATCACGTAATTCTACATCTGTCATCGGTTGCCCAAATTCGTCACGAGCTGCCATCATTAAAGATAAGATATCATTACGCTCCGGCTCTGCTTTTTCTCTGCGTTCTTGAATTTCGGTATAGATTATTTCGTCTATTTGCTGTTTTAAGCGTAAAAAATGTCCCCAAGGACTCCAGGCGCCGAAATCCCTCTGTACTGCTGGAAAAACAAACATTAATATAAAAACAAAAGGTCGCTTGGGATTTAATATTTCCAACAGCAATGTTTTAAGTTTGTCATAACGCTCACCTGCATCTAAGCCGAATACAGCTTTTAAAATTACCTGTAAGGAAATTTCTTGCATAGAGCTTAGAACTGAAAAAGTTTCGTTCAACAGCCATTTATCTGTAACGGATGCTGTAATTTCTCTAATTTCTTGAGCAAAGAAAAGCATTCGTTCGCCATGAAACGGAGGTGTTAGCAGTTTGCGCTGTCGTTGATGCGGCTTCCCCTCTAAGGCTAACATTGATTGCCGTCCTACTAAAGGAGATTTAATACCTGCGGCTTCACCGGAGTCTAAAACTTTGGGGTCAGTGCTAAAAATTTGTTGAATCGCTTTGGGGTTAGTAATAAATACTTGAGGAGTAAAAACAGGACCAATCCGTAGGGTAAAAATATCACCATAGCGTTTAGTACAGTCTTCCATAAATTCTAAGGGGTTAGTCAGCCAATGGAATGTTTGTACCCAAGGGTGAGTTTGCGGTCCATCAGGAAGTTTTACAGTCATTTTCCCTCTCCATGATAGCGAGTATGCCTTTATATACAGTAACTGATTCGTAGGTTGGCATAAGCCACCTTACTAATTACTAACTAAAATTAACTATCTGGCAAGATGATAAATTGTGCTTTTTCGGCAACCATTGGGGAAGGGTCATTGCGGAATGCATACAATCTTTGTTTTAGTACATTGTTCCAACCCCGCACTTGTGATTGAGCAATTAATGCTGCAAGTGCTATACGACGTAATTTTTCATCATCACTTGGCGCCAAAATTTCTTCTAAACGTATTAGTTCGCTAGTATCGTTTCTAATAATTATTTGTTCTAGACCTTGTACTGCTCTAAATAAAACTTCATGATGCATTTTTCCTTCCAAAGCTAGCTGTTGAAAAAATCTTGCTAGTTCTTCCCAAGAAAAAGCGTATATTGCTATATCAACTTGTAAACTAGTAGTTAGTGGGTCTTCTTGCATTGCTTCAATAGCAGCGCGCGCGGTTGGTAACATCTGTTGCTGTTCATATCTGAGTATCTGTAAAAGATATTGCGTTAACTCTAACAGGATACGACGGTTTGATATTACGCTTCTAACAGTGGCGCCAATTATGTCAGCAGAATTTTTATAGGTAGTTAATAATGCATTTATTGCTTGAGAGGTTTCGTGGAATATGCGTGAATTAATACATTGTTGTAGAACTGGTAGAAGTATTCTGGAGGGGTCACTAACTGGAAAATAACAACAGCGTTCCAGTATATCTAAACGTACTACTGGGTCTGGATGATTTAATAGTGTTACAAATAATTCTAGTAATTGCTGTTGGTTATTTTGTGATTGATCGTAATGTTGGCGCCCAACAGTTCTTGCTATGGCTGTATCGGATGAAGTTGCGGCGCCAAATAGTATTGGCCAAGTTTCTGGATGTTCTAAATGATTCGATAACGCCCGTATAAATGCCACTCGCACGTCACGGTGTAAATCACGTTCATTCCAACTAAGTAATTCAGTATAAGCTTCTGATGATGGTAACTCACCTAATAAACGTACTACTTCTTTGGCAACGGTGACTTTATTTAAAGGAACTGCACGTAGGGTTTGTAATGCTTGGTTTTCAGGCATTTGTAACAGCATACTCCGCAGCGCATAAATAGCTATTCGCGCGCGGTCATCATTCAATGCTTCGACAAGTATAGGTATACCATAAGGACTATCTAGTTGGGGAAGTGCTAATAATGCAGCATCACGGATAACTAACTGTGGATTATCAGGGTTTGCTAATTCTTGTAACGAAGTTGGTTGTACTCCTGGTAGTGCAGCTAGTTGCTTGATAACACACAGTTTGGTTAAAGTGTCACGCTCTGGGTCTTGAATTACTTCCTCAAGAGTTCTTTGGAAAATTTCTTGCTGTTGTGTTGTCCAGCGATTAAACCCATTTGTTAAAGGCAATATAAAACGAGTTTCGTCGGTACTGAAAAGACCAGTATAAGCAGAGTATCTTAAAAATGGTGTGATTAAATCCTGACGCTTTCGATGTAAAAAATTGTATACTGTATATTGAGTTATCCAACTAGGGTCTTGTTGTAATAGTTGGGGGATAAGTTCGTTTAATTTATCTCGTCGATATTTGGCGATTAAATCAAGTGCTTCGGATGCAATCGTATTGTTTCTCGTGTTCTTAATTATACGCTCTAATATTTCAACTAAACCATCGAATACTTTTAAACGGTGCCCAAAACTTCGTGCAGCAGCAATAATATTACTTTCACGTTTGCGCTCCCAAGATTGTAGTACAGGAAGCAGTATTGGAGCGACTCTTGGCATATCGCTGTTAGAAAGTCTTTCACCCAAATCATAAAAATTAATTTGCCCCCTTTGCTGTACTAAGGTCGCTAGTTGCCCAGCAGACCAAGCAGGATGGAATGGTAAAATCTGAATAACCAAACGTTCGATTGAGATGACAGTAAAATTAGATAAGTCAACAGCGTTAAAAGCATGACTGATAATTTGACTCAAATCTTCCAAATGTTGAGAATGCCAGATAGAACTCGGTAATTCTGCTAGTCCTTTTATCATGGCACCGCGTACAGGGTCTTGTTCGTTACGTCTTTGCTTTACAATGTTAAGGATGTCCGAAGTATGGGAACGATTATAACGAGTTGCGAAAATTAATGTCGAAAGTGCTTGCTTACGTAATTCTGGGTCAGGGTCATTAATATAAGGGTTCACCAATGCGTGCGTATCCCCCCAAGGTAGGTAAGCTGCACAATATAAACGTTCTTCTGGAAAAATGTTACGTGGTAAATTGAGGTAACGTTGTGCTTCTTGTTCACGAATGTGACGCGGTAAATATGGAATTATTGCTGGTATTATGTTACCTCCAATGCTGCTGCGCCAACTGTCGGCAAAAGTCCTGTAGATAATTTCTCGCTGTTGTGGCGCCAGTAAATAAAAAATATACTGTTCGTTTATTGTGTATTTGCGTCTATTAATTAGTGAAATAAGCTGTTGTGTTTCTAATTTGTGAGCAACTTTGTCAAAGCTGACGTTAGCTCTATCGTTTGAACTCAAAATTAAATCAGCAACTTGTCGAGGGTAACGCTCGGTTAAAGGTTGTAAGTTTAAGTTTGATAATGGAATAATACCAGATACCGTCCGGCAGATAGAAAGCGCTGTTTCTGGGAAAAGTTCTGAGAGTAAGGGTAAAACAGCATTGACACGGGTTGTTAGTCTAGGGTCAAATTCACTAGTCGCGTTTGCCCGTCTTTGTAATAATTCTTCAACAATTCGTGGATGCAAGCGCGCTAACAGTTTCCACTCATCAATTCCGTAAAAGTCAATAACTGATTCTATATGACGTTGGACAAGTTCAGAGGAAGCACATGGTAATAACCGACTAAAACTATCATTATTTGTACTAGCCAGTTGATTAATAAAAGTATCAATACAACTACGACGATGCCACTTTAATAATTGTTTGAGTACATAACGGCAGTCTTTCAACGTTACAGTATTAAGAGCGGTTTGTACTTGTGCGTCCGAAGTAAGTGGGCCGACCATTTGTACTGCTTTGGAACGTATCAGGTGTGAATTATCGCTCAAAGCACGTATTATTTTGGCGCCATCGTAACTTCCATAGCAAGAATTAAGCGCGAGGAGACGTTCAGTAAAATCACCTTGCTCTAAAGAATTTAATATATCTCTAACTTGAGTATCAGTTGAAACTTGGCGCCCAAGCTCAACCATACGACGCACTCTGTCATGATAAGATAATGATTCTAATTGCTGAAGAAGTTGCTGTAAAGTCATTTTTTGTTATGGGTATATATGAAATATTGTAGAAAGTTTTGGTATGTTGGCTGGCAACGGATACAACGGATGTAACGGATGATTTATTGGTATAAAAGTGAATTTTAATTACTTAAAATCAAATATCCGTTACATCCGTTCCAGACTCCGTTGCTAATCTTTCTACACTCCAGAATTAATGACACAGACTAATATGGTTGCTAATGGCGACCTTACGTGTATGTCAAAAATCAAATAGTAGTCCTATAGAACTGTTAAGTGTTTGCTAAAGTAACAAGATATCTAGTCGCTAACCTTTTGCAATTGCCGGGTATTAACCCAACCAGAGGCGTTAGAAAGCTTTACCCAATTGCGAGATTTGCTTACTCTGACATTCACGTCATATTTATGGAGAATAACACGAATTTTTTTATAATTAGAACCAGGACTACTTCGGACAGTAGCTCTAGCACGGGAGGTTACTATCACAGTACAAGCAGGTTGAACTCCTGGTCGTAGTCTATTTACCTGACATAGACGTTATGCTGGAGTCACAGCATTTGCTGCAGATGGCATTGCAGCGCCAGTTGTCATTAGTGTTAAGAATGCTAAAGCTGTGAGCGGTTTGCTAAAATTGAACATGGTTTTACTCCTGTGGACTATTGATTTATTTGGCTTGAGCTTAACGTGAACCCCTCTCCTTGTAGGATACAGAAGAGCGATTCGGGGGTGGCGCCCATCATGCCCACGAATTTGCGTTATTCCAGACCCACGTAGAGACCGAATTAATACGCTCTCTACCCACCAATTTGTTTGAAACGAAGGGTATGAACCCCTATTCGCTCTTCTGTATCCTTGTAGGAGAGGGGTTGGGGAGAGGTTTGTCGAGCTTAATTATTTATTCGTATGACTGATTTGAGTTTATTCAATGCGCGCGTAACTTAAATAATTCCCGTATCATTTCACCTATATAACTTGTATCAAAGTGAATAAAATCACGCGACTGGTACTAATTATATATTAGAACGACAATACTTTAACAACAGGCTCATCTGCTAGTGCTGACAAAACCATTAAATTGTGGGATGTTGCTACAAAGAAAGAAACTTCTACCTTAACTGGACATACAGATTGGGTCAACAGTGTCGTTTTCAGTCCAGATGGCAAGACTTTAGCTTCCGCAAGTTGGGATAAAACCATTAAATTATGGAAGGGCGCCACAGGTAAACTAATTTTTACCATAACAGGGCATACTGAGCAAGGCACCTGGGTAGTTTATAGTCTAGATGGTAAGACGTTAGCTTCTGCAAGTGATGACAGAAGCATTAGATTGTGGAATTTGGACTTGGATAATTTACTAGCTCAGGGGTGTCACTGGTTGGATGGTCACTTAGCAACTCGTCCAAATGAAGAAAAAAAATTATGCGTCAACCCCGTCCGATGAATAAATAATTTTATCGATACGAATTAATAATTAGAAGCTTCACATATAGCAGTCCTAAATCATTCATAAAATCCGCACGTTGTAGAGACGCGATTAATCGCGTCTCTACAGGGATATAATTTTTACAAATCATTTAGGAATGCTATAGTTCCACAAAAATTATCCAATATCGCCCAAAAAGGAGGTGCTGTAAAAGGCGGACATACTAAAGATAAAAGTCCATCCAAGAAAGCAAAACATCAGAAAGGGGAAGCGCGCAGGCATCAAGACCAAAACGTAAATCCTGCTTTTAAAGAGTACAAGCAAAAAGGTGGGTTTTTATCAAAAGAGGCATGGTAAAAAGCTGGCAAACCTAAAAAATAATCGCTTTTACACCTGATACAGGCGCCCTTTCGTTGTAACTATCATAGGTACCTATAATAGTCCTACATTATTAAATAATGTAGGACTATTATCTGTAAATTATATTACTCAGTATTGATGGCGTTACTCGTTTAATATTGGTACTGGCAATATTTTTATTAATAAATGTCAAAATTACTGGTATTCTAAGTATGAATACTATAAATATATATCTATCAAAACTTAATAGTCTAAATTAAAAAACTATTAAAATTAACAAGTATTTAGTAGACAAATAGACATAGTTATGCATCCTCGCCAAAATATTATAGAAATGTTTTCAACCTTTGCTCAATTGGAGGGAAACAAATTTAGCAGATGGGTAACGGACACAAATTTACGTAGAAGTATCCTGTCTTACTTAAATAGCTCGCCAGAAGTAGATAACTCTGAAAAGTTTTGGGCACTTTACTGGTATAAAAGCTGGCAAAATAATTGTAATAGCCTTGCAAAAATGCATCTTCTAGCATATTTACAGGAACCATTCTATCGGGCATCTGAAAAAATAACCACTAAATACGCAAATAACCAGTATGGACTAGCTGATTATTTTCAAATTGCTAATGCAGAAGTGGAAATAATTCTTAAAGATTTTAATCCTGAAAAATCTTCTAACTTAAGATACTATGCTGTGATGGTTGTGTCTAGTCGGTTTAGAGAAATTTTACGCCAACGCAAAGAAGTGAACATTTGCACTAATTGGGTGTTGCTACGTAAAGTTACTAAAAAAATAATTTTAGAAGCTTTGAATACTGCTGGACTATCACCTACCGCAATTAATCAACATCGTTTAGCCTGGGTTTGTTTTAAGGAATTATATGTTTATCAATCATCTGGTACAAAAAAACTACCAGAGCCAAATCGCCAGCTTTGGTCCGCAATTACTGACCTTTATAACCGTGAACGACAAACCCAACTGGGTTTTTCTACTCCTAAAAGTACTAGTGAAGAAATTGAACGTTGGTTGACTCAAACTGCTGTTTATATACGCGCGTATCTGTTTCCGTCTGTAAAATCTCTAAATACCGTGACAGTCAATTCACAGGATGCAGAGACATTAGATATACCGGACTTATCTAGTGATTCACTTCTTGCTGACATAATAATTAAAGAGGATATTCAAAACCGAGAACAGCAAGTTCTTCAAATGTCTAGTGCAATATCAAATGCTTTACAGCTTTTGGATAGCGACTCTCAAGAAATATTAAGACTTTACTATCAAGAGGAACTGACACAGCAGCAAATTGTGCAACGGTTACAGAGAAGCCAGCCGACAATTTCGAGAAGGTTAGTTAAAGGCAGAGAGTCAATCCTTGCTGCGTTAGTAGAATGGCGCCAATCTTTAAGTCCAGATTTGAATAATTCTGTGGATTCAACTCTAATAGAAGATATAAGTATTGCTTTGGAAGAGTACTTAAGAATCCATTATGGTAATTTAAACGTAAAACTATAGTTGAATAGTAGTAAAAAATGACTTTTGCTTTCGCAGACCCAAGAGAATGGGTGTTAGAAATAACACCAGCAATTCAGGCGCAGTACTGGCAGCAGAGCCAAGCGTATACTACACCTAGTAGTCGCTGGCGCGCTTATCTGAATCAAATTTGCGTTTATGCTTTTTTAGATTGGACTTCTAATCTCGATTCGATACGAGCTATTGTTTGGTGCAGTTTTCCCGGTACACCTGCTTTTTGGGAATTTGTTAATGGTACAGCCGTTTTGTTAGAAGAGAAACGAATTGTACTAATCCCCAGTGAAGCAATCGATGATAGCGAGTTGGAAGTACCTCAAGAATGGGTAGATATTCCGAGTTGGGCTGCAGATTATTATTTAGCTGTACAAGTTAACGCTTCCGGAGACTGGGTGCGTTTTTGGGGTTATACAACTCATCAAAAGCTTAAATTGAAAGGCAATTACGACTTTGTAGATAGAACATATTGTCTAGATGCACGACATTTAACCAAAGATTTTAACGCTTTCTGGGTTAATTACCAATTTTCTAAACAAGAGCCTTTTATAAGGACTGAACCTACACTACAAGAATTATCAACTACTACTGCCGAAAATTTATTACAACGGTTAACTCATAATGCTGTTACTTTTCACAGATTAGCCGTTCCATTTACGACTTGGAGCGCGTTACTAGAAAATGAACAATGGCGCCAACAATTGTATCAACGATTAAAACAAGCGCGTTACTTGAATCTAAGTCGTTGGTTAGAAGGAGTATATGACCAACTGTGGGAGAATGTCGAAGCAATTTTGGGTGACAATATAGGTGAAACCGCATTTAATTTTAGGGAATCGCTAGAAGTAGAAGCAAGAAACGTTAAGCGAGCCAAACTAATAAATTTAGGAGAGGATGATTCGATATCATTCGTTTTAGTAATAGCTATAAATTGGGAGGATAATCGACAAGCTTGTATTCGTGTACAGTTACATCCTAAGCCTGATACCCTTTATCTACCTGAAAATGTTAAGTTAGCTCTACAATTAGAGTCAGGAGAAATAATTCAGGAAGTACAAGCACGAGAACAAGATAATTATATACAATTAAATAGATTTGAGGGAGAAGTTGGAGAAACCTTTAGTATCCAAGTTAAAATTGAAAATTATCAGATTATAGAAAACTTTGTGATTTAAAGGAGTTTGATTGGTTCATATGAGTAAGAGTAAGTTAGTTACCCTGTCCTTATTAGGAGGAAATTTAAACCAAGGATTTCCTGTTGTTACAGCTCTACTCTCTCATCAAGACCAAAGCTTTAAAATTACAGGAAGTTTACCTGGTGTACCCGAATTAGTAAAACTTTATACAAAGTGGCAAATACTCTACGAAGCTGTACATCAACGTAAGCGCAACAACCAACGCATAAAAATGTATCAGCAGGATATCAATAATGTATCTATAAATGATTTTGATAGCGTGTGTAAAGAGCTACAATCAACTCTGAATACTTGGTTGAAATGTGAGTCGTTTCAGAATATTGAGCGACAGTTAAGAACGCTGCTTAGTCAAGATGATGAGATTAAGGTCATTATCGAAACAGATGTAATTTTACTGCATCGGTTGCCTTGGCATTTGTGGAATTTTTTCGACCATTATCCTTTTGCCGAGTTAGCTTTAAGTAATCATGAATATGGAACTCCGAGAGTCTCACGAACATCTTCGTCAGCTAAAGTCCGGATTTTGGCAGTTCTTGGTAGTAATTGTAATATTAATATTGATGAAGACCGTTCTTTATTGCAAAAATTGAAAAATGCACAGATTACATTCATTGTCAATCCTACACGCATAGAGCTTGACGAACTTTTATGGAATCAGGATTGGGATATTCTATTTTTCGCTGGGCATAGCGATAGCAATGACGATATCGGTAAAATTTACATTAATCCCTGTGAGAGTTTAACAGTCATTCAACTCAAAAGTGCCCTTTCAAAGGCAATTGAGCGCGGTTTGAAGCTAGCAATTTTTAATTCTTGTGATGGAATGGGTTTGGCAAAAAGTCTTGCTGATTTGAATATACCACAAATAATTGTGATGCGTGAAAGAGTACCCGATTTAGTAGCGCAGAAGTTTCTAGAAAACTTTCTATTTGCTTTTGAAGAAGGCAAGTCACTTTATTTAGCTATGCGAGAAGCGCGCGCAAAGCTTCAGGGTTTAGAGAATGATTATCCTTGTGCTAGTTGGTTGCCAGTTATCTACCAAAATCCTACTACTGTTCCTACCACTTGGCAAGAATTGTGTGGTGCAGGCACCATTAAAACAAGTAAAACCTTCAAAATAGCCCACCTATCAAAAACAGTTGCTAGTACATTAGTTGTAACTGCATCCGTAATTGGTCTAAGATACTTAGGTGTTTTTGAGAAACCGGAACTGCAAACCTTTGACCAAATGCTGGTATTGAGACCAAAGGAAGAATTAGAGTCAAAAGTCATAATTATTGAAGTCACAGAAGAATATATTCAATCTGTGCAGCGTAAAAATTTAGGTTTAAAATCTATTTCAGATAGTACATTGGCTCAACTAATTAATAAATTACAAAAGCATCAACCTCAAGTAATTGGAGTAGATATTTACAGAGATTTTGCCGACCCAATTGATAAATTAAATCCAATTCAACTTAATACTGAACTTAGTAAAAACAACGTTATTACTGTTTGTAAAGGTAAAGACTCTAAATATGACCCCCAAGGAATTAAACCACCAAATACACCTCTTGAGCGTCAGGGTTTTACCGATGCAGTTGAAGATATAGACGGTGTTGTTCGGCGCCAAATTCTCATGATGCCACAGGAAGCTTCTTCCCCCTGTCAAACAAATGTATCATTGGCACTGCAATTAGCAAGTCGGTACTTATTTAGCAAAGGTATAAATTTTAGTGTTCATGAAGATTATATACAGTTTGGGGATAAAATATTCAAAAGACTAAAGCCGGGTCGTAGTGGTGCCTATCAACGAGTAAATAATTTGGGCGGAATACAAATAACTATTAATTATAATGATACTGATTACAAACGTATACCTTTAGAAGCTGTACTGAATAATCAATTGAATCAGGATGTTCTTAAAGATAAGATAGTAATTATAGGGGTTACAGCTAATTCAATTAGTGACTACTGGTCTACTCCTTACAGTTCTATACGTGGAGCTTTAGAAAAAACACCAGGAGTATTTATACAAGCGCAACTAGTTAATCAATTAGTAGATGCAGTTTTAAATAAACGTCCAATTTTTAGAGTTTTACCTTATTGGGGTGATATTCTCTGGATATGCGGATGGTCTGGTGGCGCAAGTTTAATTGTTTGGCGCCTACATTCCCACATGCAAAAAGCAGGCGCCATCGTTGGAACAATTATTGTATTATACGGAATTTGTACGATTACTCTTTATCAAGGATTATGGTTACCATTTATACCTTCTGTTTTTGGTATTGTTGCTAGTGGCACAGCAGTCAGCCTGAAACAGCAAAAAATATCCGAATAAATGCATAATTATTTATTGGCGCCATTCTCCAGATATTAAAGTACCAATTTAGCTTTGTTTAAATATAGGAATGAATGCATGATTGGAATTACACGTTTTTTCTTGCATATGGTAGTTACAATTTGTAGTACAGCTTTGCTTGCTAATAGCTCATATGCTCAAATCCTTCCAGATACGACTCTTCTGAATAAATCCAATGTGATAAATTCGGGTAATACTAGGGTTATTTCTGGTGGAACGACAGTAGGTGCCAATCTATTCCATAGTTTCTCTGAGTTCTCTATTCCCAGTAGCGCAACAGTTTTGTTTAATAATGCACTGGATATTCAAAACATTATTAGTCGAGTAACGGGTAAATCGACCTCTGTTATTAATGGTTTAATCCAATCCAATGGTACAGCTAATTTGTTTTTAATTAATCCCAATGGGATTATTTTTGGCAAAGATGCTAGTTTGAACATTGGCGGTTCCTTTGTTGCCACAACAGCTGATGCTGTTAGGTTCGGGCAGAGCGAATTCTTCAGTGCCTCAAATCCAGAAGCACCTTCACCGTTGTTAACAGTAAATCCAAATGCCTTATTATTCAATCAAATTGTAGCAGCCCCAATTCAAAATAGTTCAATTGCACCAGCAGGGAAAAATCCAGCGGGTCTTCAAGTATCTGGTTTACGTGTTAGAGATGGAAAGAGTTTGCTGTTAGTAGGTGGTAAAGTCAACATAGATGGTGGTCAATTAAATGCTTTTGGTGGTCGAGTTGAGTTGTCCGGATTGGCATCAACAGGAACTGTAGCGCTTCAAATAGAACAGGACAACTTTCGCCTAAGCTCTTTTGATGAAAGCGCGATGAAAGCGGATGTTTCTTTAGCTAATCAATCTCGTGTGTCTGTAGAAGCTGGTGGTGGTGGAAGTATTGCAGTTAACGCACGGAATTTAGAAGTTTCGGGTGCAAGTGTAGTGAGTGCCGGAATTGGAAATGGTTTGGGTACCGCCAATAGAGTTGCGGGTGATATTACGCTCAATGCCACAGAGGAGATAAAAGTGGATGGGGCAGGAAGCTATGTTTTTAATCGGGTAAGACCACAAGCAGTAGGCAATGGAGGAAATGTAACTGTTAATACCCGTGAATTGCTAGTACGGAATGGAGCGCAGGTTGGCACTAGCACATTTGGCGCCGGAAATGGTGGAAATTTAGAAGTTTCGGCACAAACTGTGCAATTGATTGGTAGATCTGCCCAGTTTCGTACTAGCTTGTATGCAGCCACAAACGCAAACGCAATTGGTAATGGAGGAAACTTGACGATTAAGGCTGGTTCGTTACTGGTTCAGGATGGGGCACAGGTTAGTTCTGATACATTTGGTGCAGGCAAAGGAGGTTCTTTAACTGTAAATGCCAACATAATTAATATTATTGGTGCAAGTGGCTTGTTTGCTCAACAAAATACTAGAGGCGCAACAGGAAAAGTAGGAGATTTGACTATTAATACTAAAACGTTGTCAGTACGGGATGGAGCAAAAGTTAGCGGTGGCACATTCGGAGCAGGTAAGGGCGGAAATTTAAATGTAAATGCTGACACTGTGTCCGTTATTGGTAGCGATATTGTTAATGGTTCTTCCAGTCGTTTGTCCACTCAAAATTACCGAGGTGCAACAGGGAATGCAGGAGATTTGACAATTACTGCAAAAACTTTATCAGTACAGGATGGGGCACAAGTTAGCAGTGGCACATTTGGTGCAGGTGAGAGCGGGAATTTGAAGGTAAATGTTGACACTGTGTCCGTTGCTGGTAACAATACTTTTGATGCTACTTCCAGTAAGTTGACAACTCAGAATGAAGGCGTAACAGGGAATGCAGGAAATTTGACGATTACTGGAAAAACCTTGTTAATACGAGATGGAGGGCAAATTGGCACTGGTATATTTGGTGGAGGCAATGGGGGAAATTTGACAGTAAATGTTGATACTGTGCAAGTAATTGGTAACAATACTTTTGATGGCTCTCGCAGCGGCTTATTTACCAGTACTGGGCAAAATTCAACAGGAGCAGCGGGAGATTTAAAGATTAATGCCCAACAGTTACTTGTTGGAGATAAAGCGGGAGTATTTGTAAAAAGTTTAGGACTTGGTAATGCGGGTAACTTATCTATTAATGCTCGCTCCATCACTTTGGACGATGGCACTCTTAGCGGTGACACACGCAGTATCAAGACCAATCCTAATAAATCACAGGCGACTATCACCCTGCAAGTGAAAGATTTATTATTGCTACGTCGTGGCAGTAATATCACTACTAACGCCACAGGAGAAAATGTTATCGGTGGTGATATTAATATCTATACTAATATTCTTGCCGCATTTCAAAACAGTGATATTACCGCTAACTCTGATGACTATCGTGGTGGTAATGTCATAATTAATACCAGAAGTCTCTTTGGCATTCAATTTCGGGATGTAGCTTCGCGCATCACAAGCGACATTACTGCTAGCGGGGCAACGCGCGAGTTAAGCGGTAATGTAGAAATTACAACACCCGATATTGATCCCACTAACAGCTTAATTGAACTTTCTACTAATCTAGTTGATGCCTCCCAACAAATTTCTACTGCTTGCACTCCCGGAAGTCGTCAATACAATAATTCTTTTGTCGCTACAGGACGTTCAGGACTACCCATAAGTCCCACTGAGCCATTACAAGACCAAAATACTTATAGTGCCTGGGTAAGATTTCAAGGCAAACCAGAAAACTTGAATACCGCGAGCACAAATAAGCCTCCCTTAATTGCAGCTAATCCAACTATTATAGAAGCTTCGGGTTGGATAGCTGATACTCGTGGGAATATAGAATTGGTGGCGCCTGATAAAGTTTCTCCAAAAATTAAACATTCTTTTTCTTGTACTAATTCAAAGTAAAACCCGCACATTGTAGAGACGCGATTAAACCCTTGTTTCTACAAGGTTTCAGTTCAATTACTTATTTTAATGAGCGGTAAACTAAATCCTTTGATGCGAAATGACCAAAATCGTTTGTTGCGACTATATTATTATTGGTGCCGCTTCTGCTGGGAGCATAGTAGCTTCAAAACTTGCTGCTCATGACTCAGGTGTAAGTATTCTCCTTCTGGAAGCTGGAGGAAGTGCAGACAACCCACAAATGTGGGCGCCAAGCAACTGGTTTGAAGTTTTGCAGAAATATCCAGAAATTGGGTAGGGCAAATGCTCCGCATTACGTTCCGTAAGACTCCACTCGCTTGGGACTATTTATACCTTATCTGACTTTTCAAACATCCTCTTATAATGCCGATTACAATACTAGCGATAATCAATATGGATACACTTTGTTTCTATTTAATATAACTAATTCATCTAATTTGATTCGAGAAACCACATATAGCACTTACCAACCACAACAATATCAGAATGTAACCGTGATAAGTAAGGCTTTTGTAACTCGAATTTTATTTGAGGGTGCTTCTTCAGTTGGTGTTGAGTATATTAAAGAAGGTCAACAAAACTTGGCTTACGTACAAAATGAAATTATTCTGAGTGCAGGCGCCATTTCAAGTCCAAAAATTTTAATGCTTTCTGGTATCGGCGACGAAAACGAATTAAGAAAGTTTGATATTCCTGTAGTTGCAAACGTTCCAGAAGTTGGTAAAAATTTATATGACGACCTGTTTGTAAGTGTTGGATTCTCTATTCCCGAAAACTCTTATGTGCCATTCTATTCCTATAGTTTAGCTCCGGCAGTGATTTTCGGCTCTACAAAAAATAATCCGCTGTATTGTTGACATAGAATCTTCAGTAGGTGTTGGAACACTAAAAGGTTTTCCAGGTTTAAAAAATTCTTTTTGGTTGTGGCCAAATGTCATGCACATGAATAGTAGAGGAACTGTTAGTTTACGCTCAAGCGCTGCTTATGATCCTCCTCTCGTTGACCCTGGATACCTAACGGCGCCAGAAGATTTACAGATG
Source organism: Dulcicalothrix desertica PCC 7102 (assembly GCF_003991905.1). Classification (GTDB taxonomy): domain Bacteria; phylum Cyanobacteriota; class Cyanobacteriia; order Cyanobacteriales; family Nostocaceae; genus Dulcicalothrix; species Dulcicalothrix desertica. The sequence continues at coordinate 277,522 of NZ_RSCL01000011.1, forward strand.
TGTAAAACGGCACTTCAATTTTGATCTGAATTAACTTGCTTTCAGCTTAATATCTAATTCGTATGACTGATTTCAATTTATTCACTTCTTTGAGAATGGCAATAGCAATGTATCTAGAATCTCTCGCCTCTTGAGTTTGCTGACGTTACAATTACTGTTGAGGCAGTTGAGTAACAACCGCGATGCGTTATAATACTGCTTTAGAAGTTCTTTTTGGGAGTCACTAAACTGCCAGTCGAAACCAATGTTACGATGTTGAATAGCTATTGCTCTCAATTGTTGAATCCAAATAGTACCGTTTTTCTCCCACCATTGCTTGTACTCCGGTGAATGACTTTCATTCGTTAGAAGTTGGTCTTTGAGTTGTTGCAATTGATTTTGCAATGTATCGTCAGTGTCGCTGACGTAGTAGTTAGTTGTATCAAAGTTACTAACGTACTGGCTGGTAATTTCAAGGATACGAACAAGAACAATATCTAGCGCAATTTCGATGTCGAGGACACGAGTGAGGAGGTAGTAGTCGATATCACAGTCGTCCTTGAAACCATGCTCAAAGGCAATAGCACGCTCGCGGTCATTATTAAGATTAAGGCAATAGGCAAAAGTAATAGCACGCTTAAGGTCAGTATTGATGTCAATTATTGGGTTGTGAGCAAGAATGTAAACGATATTGCGAGTAAGAGTAAAGTCTATACCAGAGTCAAAAACAATATTATAGATTAGGTCGTGGTCAAGGTCATGGACAACATTGCAGTAAAAAGCTCGAACTGCTGCAGGTGTATAAGGCGCCTTTACAGAAGAGGCTTTTTCATTAACCCAAGAGTGAAACTTTGTCAAATATTCATCAGTCGCTAAAAGTGCATCAACTCGCTGTTTCATAAGATGCAACAAATTATCTGGACTTGTCAACATCTCGGTTGTTAACAAAAAGATTTCTTGCCAATTTGTTTGAGTGATATGCTCGACTAACTTTTCTAAATCTGACCTTTGCTTTATTGCCCTAGCAACAAAATACTCCTGAAATGTTAAATGAGAGAATGAATAAATGCCCTTTGCCTGTTCTATTAATAACCCATGTTGTGCTTCAATCGATTTCAACACTGTTTCGCTGTTTAGTCTCAATAATTCCGGGCCAGGGTCAATATCTCGTAAGTTGCTGATAAAGTCAGCAATGTATTCCTCAACTAGCTCTTGCTCAAAGAAGTAAGCTCCCTGTTCAAAAGTTTTTAAAGCTATTTGGCACAGTAAATCTTCTTTATGCTTCACGGACAGTTTTTTACAAACCTGCTGCCGTTCGTGATAAATTTTAGCATCCCATTGTTTCAGTAATAGCCTCAATGCTTCCTGATAAAGCTGAGAAAGCTTTTTAGGGAAAGTTTCTTTATCTCCAAATGCTAAACACAGCAGCGTCAGGAGCAAGGGATTTGTTGCAAGCTCTTGAATTGACTTATTCTGCTTCAATTTCTGGATAAAGTGTTCTGCCTTTGTTGAAGTGTTATGTGTAGAAAACCAATTTTTTGCAAAAATGACGATTTGTTCTTCATCAAAATCTGCTAACTCCACTTCTGTAAACCGTTCAAAAACGTATTCGTTGGCTGCAATTCGACAGGTAAGAATAAATTTATTGTTATAAAATCGGTCAGAAATTTCCTGTATTTGCTGTATAACTCGTTTTGTATGTTCCTCTCGAACTTCATCCAAACCATCAAGTAACAAAAGTAACTTCCCTTGTCTTAATAGCTGCTCTACTTTAACATTAGCATTTGTTATTTCCAAAAGCGATAACTCTTGAGTAATATATTCTAGAATATTTAGTTTTTCAAGTGTTTCTGCAAAATTTTTCAGACTAATAAAAATAGGTATGCAGTTATTCTGTAAATTATTGTAAATACACTGTATTGCCAAATACTTTAAAAATGTAGTCTTTCCTGCTCCTGGTTTACCCAACACTATCAGCTTATTATACCGCTGCACTGCTTCGTATCCCGGCAGCCGCTCTCTAGTTCTACTGCTAAGGTCAACACGGTCTAATGTTTCTGCATCTTTTAACAGGTCTTCAATTTCTAGGCGCCTGTGTTTAGTAATTATATGTAAAACATTAACATTAGTGTAAATGTAACCTAAATTAATAGGGTTAGCCATATCTAACACCCGTATATAGCTCAGGCGTTCTTGAATATACAGTTTTATCTTTTCACGTAAATCTTCTATTGAGGTATCAACGTTGGCTAAATTTATGCATAACTCTTGCCAATTTAGAGTATGTTCAGCAGGGTTCTGATAAATCATAGGTAGCCAAGAGGCGCCGGGAAATTCATCTTCTAAACCCTGTAATCTTAAACGTGCATAACGCACCGCTAAATAGAAAGATTGACCACTAGAAAAAGCTCCCAAAAAATATTTTACAAACTCTTGTGCTACAAAATCGGGTATTTCTTCGCGCATCACAACAATTTGAGGAATATGCAAATCACTTAACTCTTGTGCAAGTCCCAAACCATCACAAGAATTAAAAATAGCTATTTTTAAACCGCGTGAAACAGCATGTGTTAAAGCATTCTTCAACTCGCTTATTTTTAAACTACTGGTTTGATTTATATATATCTGACCTTTATTACCCTGACTATGGCTATGCCCTGCAAAAAACAAAATATCCCAACCTTGCTCGTCCCAAAGCCACTTATCTAACTCCTGACGTGAAGGCTCTACTAAAAATACTGTTGATGCACGTGGTAATTGTTCTAAAATATTTCTATCTTGTTGAACATCAATACCTTGACTATCACCCAAAATTGCCAATATTCTAACTTGATTTTTCTTCGGTTTACGTAATGCTTTAACTCGCTCATATTTTGAAGTACTTACAGCTACTTCGCATAATTGGTAATGCTCAACAAAATTCCACAAATGCCAAGGTAACCGTTGCAAGAGAATATCGTTCGCTTCAATAATAACCTGAAATTCTTCATCTAAAGCCAGTTTCTCTCGTAATTTTTGGTCAATGGGGCGAAATGAATCAGAGTTGAGCCAAGAATTTATAGCTTCATATAACTGCTCTTGAATTTGACTAAAACCTACTTCACTAATATTATTTAAATCTGTAGAATTTATTTTGATTCTTAAATGGCTTCCAAATCGGTTATAAAGTGCTTTATATATTAATTTAAAGTGTTTATAAAGTTCATAAATTTCCGGAGCAGCAGGTAAACTACCTGTAAATTTTATCGGACGGGAGTTATTTTCCCACAATTGTGCAGTCACAGGAGAAAAGCCATCCTTTAAATTACCTTTCTCCATATTGATTACAACAAATTTACTCATCGTTAATTATAAAATAGTTATAAGTCAGGAACTAAACTTTTAATAATCTATTATAGCAAATTTCATGTCGGCACCAGTACTACCCCATTGGCACATCATCCACCACTTACAACTTAAAAAATCCGTGGTGAATAAATTGACTATACTTGCCTCTATATTATTATAAAGGGTTCGATAACTGAGGAAAAGCAGAGTATGCACAAGCTGAAACTCTCAAGAAAATTTAAAATCGCAGCAATTAACCTAGTTCTATTCACTCTCACTTTCTCCTTGATTATCATTCCCATCACAATTGCCAAACAACCGGAACCTACAAACACTCAAACTACCATAACCCAAGCGACACCAGAACAACTTCAAGCCACAGCAGAACATTTGTTTAAAGCCGGGCGCCTAACTGATGCAGTAACTACTCTCCAGCAAGTCATCCAAATTTACAAACAATCTGGAAATACTCTCGGACAAGCAGCAGCACAAATCAACCTCTCTCTCGCATTAGAACAACTAGGTTCATGGAAACAAGCAAGTGTTGCAATTAATACCAGCTTAAATTTACTTGGTTGGGATAATGCAAATAACACATTAAAAGCCAACAATCCCGAATTAGAATTACTCAAAGTTCTGGCGCCAACTTTAGATATTCTAACTGGGCAACAACTAAGGCAGGGACAGTCAGATGCAGCGAATGAGACAGCCAAACATGCCCAGATATACTGGCGTCAGTTGGGTGACAATACAGCAGTTCTACGCAGTCGTATAAATCAAGCACAAGCTTTACGGGTTTCTGGTTTTAACCGTCGCGCAGAAAATATTTTAGAATCAGTATTTCAAGAGTTACAAAATCAACCAGACTCATTTATAAAAGTGGGTGCATTGCGCTCGCTTGGTAATGTTCAGCAACAGTTAGGTGAATTAGATAAATCTCAGAAAAGTTTACAGCACAGTTTAGAAATCGCTCAACGTTTACAATTATCCGAAGAAATTAGTCTTACAGAATTATCTCTTGGTAATACCGCTAGGCTTATAGGTAATATTAATAACGCTGTTACACATTATCAAAATGCAGCAAAGACGGCGCCGAACCCACTCTTGAAAGTGCAAGCTCAAATTAATCAACTAAACTTGCTAGTTAATAATCAAAGAATAACAGAAGCAAGAACTCTAATCCCTGTAATTCAATCTCAATTACCTAATTTACCTGCAAATCAGGCAAGTATATATGCCCGAATTAATTTCGCTAGCACAATCATGAAAATTGCTGATAAAAAAGATACTGCTTCTATTTTAGCAGTCGGTGTGCAACAAGCTTCATCGATAAATGACCCGCGCGCGCTATCTTATGCACTAGGTACTTTAGCAGAAGTTTACGAGCAAAATCAACAGTGGCAAGAAGCACTTAATTTAAATAAACAAGCATGGTCAAAGTCCCAAGATATTAATGCTCCGGATATTGCTTACCGTTGGGAATGGCAGTTAGGACGTATATTTAAAGAACAAAATAATATTACTGAAGCAATAAAAGCTTATGATGCATCAATAGAAACACTTTCTAATTTCCGTACAGACTTAGCGGGAGTAAACCGAGAAATACAGTTTAATTTCCGTGATAGTGTAGAACCTATTTATCGACAGTCAGTAGAACTGCTTCTACAAGAAAAAGGACAATCAAAACCAGATTTAGACAAAGTACGTAAGCGAATGGAAGCTTTGCAATTAGCAGAATTAGACAATTATTTTAGAGAAGCTTGCTTAAATAATCAATTTGTAGCACTTGATAAAGTAGTAGACAATAAAAATCCTGACACTGCTATATTGTACCCAATTATTTTGGATAATCAACTTGGGGTTATCCTCAAACTTCCAGGGCAATCTTCTTTAATACATAAAGCTTCAGCAATTAGTAGTAAAGAAGTAGAGCAAGTCATTGCACAAATGCGAGATAATATAGTGGAGCCTGATGAAATCCAAAAATTTCAAGCTGCTTCCAAACAACTTTATAAATGGTTAATTAAACCGATTGAAGCAGAAATAAACAATAGTAAAAATAAAATTAAAACTTTAGTATTTATTCCTGATGGCTCGCTGCGAAATATTCCAATGGCTGCTCTGTATGATGAAATCAGTAAAAAATATTTAGTTCAGAAGTATGCTATTGCAATTAGCCCTGGTTTACAGCTATTTACACCTAAACCTCTGGCACGGCAAAAACTAAATGCGCTTGCAGGAGGACTCTCACAACCACCCAAACCGTTTAAATCACTTCCCTATGTTGGAGAAGAACTAAAATCAATTCAAAAAGCAGGCGTAACAACAGTTACATTATATAATGATAAATTCAAGAGTAAAATTTTAGAACAAACCATCAACGCTCAACCTTTCCGAGTCGTCCATTTAGCAACTCACGGAAAATTTAGCTCGAAAGCTTCAGAAACTTTTATTTTAGCTTCAGATAAACGTATTTATGTAGCTGAACTAAATGAATTACTCAAAAGTCGAGAGCGCTCCCGAACTGAACCCATAGAATTACTTGTTCTCAGCGCTTGCGAAACTGCTGCTGGAGATAAGCGCGCGGCACTAGGATTAGCTGGTATAGCTTTACGTGCAGGTGCCCGCAGTACCTTAGCATCTTTATGGCAAATTGGTGATGAATCCACAGAGAGATTTATTAATCAATTTTATCATCACTTGACAAAAGGTAAATCGACAGCAGAAGCTTTACAACTAGCTCAATTAAACTTACTAGAAAGTGATAAATTCAATCGTCCACTTTCTTGGGCGCCATACGTTTTAATTGGTAACTGGTTATAAGTTTGAGATAATTGCCTACTGGCGTTAGCATAATTGCCTGTTAACATTGTTCCACTTACAGAAGCGACTGTTAAGAGTGTTAAAGCAGCCCATGATTTATTGAAATTAAACATGACTTGACTTTTAAGGGTATTTGATTAAAATTCGTTTGTGTTCCTTTAATTATTTAATTCGTATGACTTATTCAATTTATTCATTCACATTTAAATTACCCCCTAACACCACTTCCGTCTTTCAATATATCTAAACTAATGAACTAATTAGTAAGTGTTTGTGAAAATGGAATATTACTAATATTGCTTAAACCAATTGATTGTAATAAAGATTGCCACTCAACTTCATTTGAGGAACGTAGCTGTGCCAATATATTTATAGAATCAAACCAAATTCCATTTGCCGCATAAATTGCAGCTTTTTGTACAGGGGTTGCGGTTTCTAACTGAGAGATAATACTAGGGTTTAGATTAACTCTTTGAATACTGCCTTCTACATATATAGGAACGCTCGCTGCTTGTTGAATAGTGCAACGGACTTTAAAAAACCATTGATACTGCTTATCTACTTGTAATGCAACATTTGATGCTAAAGTAACATTAATTACACTTGGATTTGATGGCAGTGCAACTTGACTTCTATAAATTTCGTTACCTTGGCTATCTTGTAAGGTAAATTGAGCATTAGAACTAGATTCAGCTGAACTACTTGTGTAAGGAACGTAAAACAAAAATGTTGGTCGCTCGGAAGTAGTTAGTCCACCTACAACTTCTTTCTGTGATGTACTTGTTTGTTTAATAGCAGGCGCCGACTGAGATGGAACTAATGCAGTTAGTTCAGTTGAGGTTGCAGAACAATTATCGCGGCTCCCCATTCCTGTACGGCGCCCAGATACAGTACCTATGTTAGGAGGCAATTTTGGTGGTATAAAAACTGGTCGTGAAGTTGATTTAGTGGGTGCAGGTTTTGGAGTTTGAGCTATAGCCTGCATTGGATACTGAATAGTACTACTCAAAATCAGGGCAGTTAAGAACATCCGCTTCATGACTTTTACTTCTCCCAACGATTTAATTGCCGATAGATGAATAATAGGGTAAGCAAAATCAAAGATATGCAGTTTGAAGAAGAATATTTTTTGTAAATTTTATTTAAAATTATCATCTATCTATGGGTATATTTTTATAATTTATATCTTACATCTGCTTTGTTGGATGTGATATTAACTACTAAATCTGTAACTATCAAAACCTAATAAACATCAAGTCGTTTCCACCGGAGGTGCATGTACCTGCTTGGCAAGAATATGTAACTTCGGCTCAAGAAATTGGCGTTTTTGAATCGTTGAAGCAACGGTTGGTGCAACTACGATTTCCTATAGAAGCAGGAATCAGTCAAACAGAAGCTTATAAGTCGGCTACTCGCAAAGGTGTGTTACTAAGAGACACAGCTAAATCACCAGGTCTAGTTTTGGAACAACCTAATAAACTTCAATTAATAGTGCATGAAAGCCTAGCTGGAGCTATCCCTGTTTTGATTGCTTCACAGGCGCCAAGACTTTGTGTCCCTAGTGCAAGCTCTAACAAAGCACAACGAACCAGTTGCAATTCCTGATTCGATGGGCGCCTGTATAGTTGCTGGTTTCAATAACTGGGATAGAATTCATCAATACAGAAAACAATGGTCAGCCAAACACCCAAATGACTGCTCCGAGGATAAATGGGCCGTGGAGTTTCGCCAAATAATTGCAAAAAAGGAGCTTTATCAAGATAGATTTATTATTCTCAGTGATGGCTACTACAGTGCTGTATCCCCTATCGATATTGGAATTGAAGCAGAAAAATGGCGCTGCTTATCTATGAAGATTCGTTTAGAACACGAATGTACGCACTATTTCACCCAGCGCCTGTTTGGCTCGATGCGTAATAATTTACTTGATGAGTTAATCGCCGACTACAGAGGTATTGTAGTTGCTAATGGGCGTTATCGTAGCGACTGGTTTCTTCGCTTTTTAGGATTAGAGAACTTTCCAGATTGTAGAAAAACGGGTAGATTACAAAGCTACCGAGGTCAACCGCCACTTTCTGAAGGAGCATTTACAATTCTTGCCAAATTAGTGAAAGCAGCAGCAGTTAACTTAGAGCAATTTGATACAGATAATTCTAATTATTTAGAACAACCAAACGCACAAGCACAAATGCTAATTGCTCTAACTTGCCTAACAATCGAAGAATTAGCCTCGTCCTTTCCACAAGAAATAATTCAAGAAAATTTAGCTAATTAATTTATGATGCTAGAACGTAGAGACCGAATTTAATCGGTCTCTATAACATTATTATGTAAATTTATCTAACATTAACACCACACACTGACTTTTTTCTAGGTACAATCGTTACCCAATTACCATTCCAAACACCATTTGACATTCAGTATTTCTCAAACACTGACCAACAGAACCGGGTTTGATTTTTTCACATTCGTCATTTTCAGGGTTGATATGGGTTACTGGGCTTGTTTCTGTCAACCCGTAGGCTTGCTTGATAACGCAATTTAAACGCTGTTCACATTCTCTTGTTAGTTCATTGCCCAATGGCGCCGCCTGTAATCAAAATATGCTTCTTTTTTAAATCTGGATAGATTGGATTCATAATTTTATTATTTTCCAATTACGTGCCCAACTCATGACAAAAGTGTAGATTCTACCAGTTTGGAGTATAACAATGCTAATAAGCAGTATCCACAGCAAGACTCATTTTTACTCCACCTTGAGGACTTATTAAAAAACCTCGACGAGTTGGAGCAACAGGTGCAAATTCCTCTAATTTAAACTGATAATTTAAAAGCATCGTTGCCAGAATTAATTTCATTTCAAACAAAGCAAATACTTGACCTAAACATTGACGAGAACCTCCTCCAAAGGGTAAAAATTCGTAAGATGAGTATTTACGATTAATAAACCTTTCGGGTTGAAATTTTTCTGGTTGGGGATATAAATCTTCTCGGTGATGAGTTAGGTAAATACAAGGTGTAATATATGTCCCAGAAGCAACATGGTATCCCCTTAAATTCACAGACCGAAGAGTAATTCGAGGAAAAGTGAAAACAGATACAGGGTAAATCCGTAAAGTTTCTTGACAAATGGCTGTTAAATAAGGAAGTTGAGCAATTTTAACTGGGTCAGGAGTATTTAAACTTTGTAACTCATGCAACACCTTATGATAAAATTCTGGTTGTTGATGAATCCAATATAAAGCCCAAGCGATGCTAGTAGCAGTGGTTTCGTGACCAGCATTAAGTAAAGTTAAGAGGTTATCCCTTAATTCAATATCAGTCATGCTTTCTCCATCGTCATATCCTGCTTGTATTAGCAAACTCAGAATATCGCGATGACTCGACGATTGCACTTGTTGGCGCCGCTCTAATATTTCCGTCATTATTTGTTCGTCAATCTGTTGTCGTAAACGGCGATATCTTCCCCAAGGACTCCAAGCACCTAAATCTTTCTGTAAAAACGGAAGCAATAAAATACTGGCACCAATTGGTGAACTAGTCAACGAGAGCCAAGTTGTCATTAAAGTTTTTAGTTTTTCAAATTTTGCTTCCTGCTCAATACCAAACACTACTTTTAACATAATCGTCATGGTAATGTCTTCACATAAATGACGAGCGATAAAAGTTTCACCTGGTTTGAGGTGTTGCATCACTTGTTGGGTAATCTCACAAATCTGGTGCCCATAGTTAACCGTTTGTTCCCCATGAAAAGGAGGCATAACTAGCTTGCGCTGTTTTTGATGGCGTTCACCGTCTTGCATTATTAATGAGTTTTCTCCAACGTGAGGTTTAAATATTTCATTGGCGGCGCCTGGAGCGTCAAGAATTTTATTTACGGGATTAAATAACTCTTGAATATCCTGGGGGTGGCTAACGACTAAAGTTTCTAGATTGCCAAATGAGTTAGTAAAGAAAATGTCTCCATAATCTTTGGCACAACGGTCTAAAAACTCTAATGGTTTTAGAGTTGATTCGATTTGTTGGATGAATTTAGGAGATTTAAGTTTTTGAATTTGTTTTGTTGTCATAAGTTTTTATTTGGGTGCGGCTCTTTTGGGAAAGATCAAAAATAGTGACTTCAGAACCCTGTGCAGCAAAGGATTAAATTAAAACCTCTCCAATACCAACTGAGGTAGAAAGTTAGACAGATTATCCACCTAATTCATATAATTTTTTTTCTGTAGACTTCAAAAGTTCTGCGGCTTCTTGTCCTCCACAATTTTTTAAAATATATATTGCTAATCTCAAATTATCGCAAGCATCGACATCTCTAGAATTTTAAATTGGGAAGTAGTTTGTATTTTGCAAACTGCTCAAACGTCGTAGGTGTACAGGTTTCAGGTGTTCGTATGGAACCTAAGAGGTTGTTTGAAAAGTCAGATAAGGTATAAATTGTCCCAAGCGAGTGGAGTCTTACGGAACGTAATTCGGAGCATTTGCCCTTACTGCTAGAATCTAGGGTTTGAAACTATAGCATTCCTAAATGATTTGTAAAAATTATATCCTTGTAGAGACGCGATTAATCGCGTCTCTACAACGTGCGGATTTTATGAATGATTTAGGACTGCTATATATACCGAGATGCTACCCTGCGGGAAAACTGCGCCCTTCGTTCCTCAGCATGACATGAAAGCACACTTTTCAAACATCCTCTAATGGTAAGTTAAGCCAATGAGCGGATAGGGGAGGAAGCTCGACTTCGGGTGAAGTTGAAGGATTTTGATATCGTTCAACCAAAATTCCATTCCAGCCCCGAAGTTTACTTGTTAAAACTAGAGATTTATTCAACCATTGGTTGAGATTAAGCGGGTTGATAAAGTTGTTGTGTAATTGCATCATATTCTTAAATTACACAAAATTTTGATTACTAACATCTGCCCAACAAAATTTTCATCATTTACCTCCTATTTAGCTAATCACACTCACGTTTGAATCAAGGTCGCCACCTGTCTTATAGACATAATTAAAAGCATCTTGATCATTAAGCAGATTTGCTCGCAAAAATAGCCCGCTCCAGCGTCCAATGGCGCCTGTTGCCGTTTCTTGATCGAGTGTTGGTCGATTTGGCTCACGGGTCAAATTATCTGTATTAGTAATACCATAATGATTAGCGCCTTCAATTGCAATCAGCGCTTTTGGTGTATCTTGAATTTTCACATAGGTTGATGCCACTTCACCAAAATCAGCAATACTATCGAGTGTTCCTGCAATTAAGCCAACAGGAATATTTTGATTGTCAATTGTGGGAAATGTGCCACTATCAGGTGGTGTCTGGAAACTGGTGCCGAAGAAGATGCCTGCTTTTAGTTCAGGTGGTCGAGTATAATCACCTTTAGAAACACCCGGGTCGTTGATATTTTGAATAGCAGCTAATCCAGCATACCCACCAAACGAGTGCCCCAAAAGTCCTAACTTGTCGGTATCTATAATTTCAAAGATGGGTGAGGTAGCATTAGCATCTTCTAATTTCATTTGAGCCAGCACGTCCGAAACTTGCTGTTGATCTGCCAAAAATCCTGTAATACTTTGTCCATTTATGGTTAGGGTTCGTTCATTATTCGGAACAACCACAACAAATCCATAGCTCGCAACTTTTTCTGCATAGTTAGAATACTCTGCTTTATCAACCAAAGCACCTTGCAGCATCAGCGCAATTGGTAATTGGTCGGGAGTTGCGTTTGGCAAAACTGGATAGTAAACATCTGCCAAATCACCATCAGCAGCAATTGTAGTTGTGTACCGTTTCACTTGGTTATAAATCGAATCGGGGTTAAAGGGGTTATCTTTTTTCAACCGTAATACCTCTCCTTGTCCAGCGGTAAAGCCTTTGTTAGAAATATAAATATCACCATCAGTACCAATTTCTATACCTGTGGGATTAATTAGCTCATCCGAAGCAAGTGTCCTGCGAGTTTTACCATCTGGAGATACATATATCAAGGCGCCTGCATCACTGCCATTTAAGATACCATCCGCATCGTATTCTAGAACATATAAACCACCAGACTTATCAAAGGCAATATCAGAAATATTCGTAAAACCGCCTGCATAAACTTCGGGTTTACCATCAGCATTGATGCGGTAAACTTGTGCTGTGCCTGTTTGAAAAGGAAAACCAGTCAATTCGCCAACATAAAGGGCGCCATCAAGACCAACGGTAACTGAGGTGGGGACAGATTGCCGCACCACTTCGGAACCCGTGAGCGGATCAGTTGTGGTACGAGCCGGAAAAACAGTTTCTAAATTTATTTCGCTGCCAAACGCGCTGACTCGTAGCAAATCATTGGCGCCTGCATCTAGAACATAGGCGTTATTGTCCTTGATAAGCAAATCGTAGAGGTTAGTATTTACGCCTTGTTTATCAGGGTTATTGTTTTGTTCATAGGCGCCAAAATCTCTTAATCTCGTCCATGAACCACCATTATCAAAACTATCAATCCCGATTAACTGACTAAAATCAGGTATTTCTAACAAAGCATCTCGATTAGCTGGATTACTAGCAAGGCCTACAATTGCATAAGCGTTTCCATAAGCATCAAACTCAATGTCATTGATGCCTGCTGCATCTGACCCATCGGGAAATGCCAGCGATGGTAGCCCAGTGACAACTCGTTCTGCAACAGAGTTTTGAATTCGGGTAATTGCACCTGTGGCACCATAAAACAAAGAGGCGCCTGGTAGACTTGGAGATGGAATACTGGCACCTGTTCCCCCTCGTCCAGCTTCCGCAACATAAAGGGCGCCATCAGGACCAAAGTTCAGTTTACGTGGACCGTCCAGGCCAGACGCTAGCACCTCAATTCGCGATATTTGCAGCGTTTCTACCGTTTTAGACATGATTTTTTTTACTCAACCTCTTAAAACGTTAGGTCTGCTTATTTAATAGGTGGAGGTTTGATTAAATTATGCATCTGTAAAATTGTTGCTATTTTAAGAATGATAATACATCTCAATATGAATAGTTGTTCGCTTGCAGTACCTATAAATAAATAGCAGAGTTTACTCGTCATTAGCAGAACTAATGTATCGCTAAAGGTTAACGTGGATTGTGAGTATGTTTCAACTGTCGAATCGTCGTCGATTTATTCAGGGTTCCGCTGCAATGGCGGCAAGTATTGGAGTCTCTGCCCTTCATGCTTCTGCTACAGGTCAAGCGCGTAAAGTTCGTTCTAAGTATGACTACATTGTGATTGGTGCGGGTTCAGCAGGCTGCGTTATCGCCAACCGAATGTCACAAAACAGTGGCACAACTGTGTTACTCCTTGAAGCAGGCAACCCGGATACAAAACCGGAGATTTTTATTCCGTCAAAAGCCAGCAGTCTACAAGGCTCCGAGGTGGACTGGGGCTATATGTCTGAACCAGAGCCATACTTGAATGGTCGCAAAATGTTTCTTCCCCGTGGCAAAGTTCTGGGCGGCAGCAGTTCAACTAATCTCATGATTTATATCCGAGGCAATTCTCTGGATTATGACCACTGGCAGTCACTAGGAAATCCCGGTTGGTCGTACCAGCACGTTTTACCCTATTTTAAGAAATCTGAGAACCAGCAACGCGGCGCCAATGCTTACCACGGGGTTGATGGTGAGTTGAGTGTCACCGATTTGATTTCCCCTGCTATTGTATCTCAACGCTTTGTCAATGCCTGTGTGGAGCTGGGATATAATCGCAATCCTGATTTCAACGGGGTGCAGCAATTAGGCGCCGGACTCTATCAGTCCACAATCAAAGATGGTAAACGGCACAGTACCGCCGCTGCCTTCCTGTTGCCGATTCAAAAGCGTCCTAATTTGACCATAACGACAGGCGCGTTGGTGACTCGCTTGTTGTTTAAGAAAACTCGCGTTGTTGGAGTGGAATATCTGCACGAGGGGAAGCTGCATCAAGTTAGGGTCAATCAGGAAATAATTTTAAGTGCCGGCGCTTACGATTCACCCCAACTGCTGATGCTTTCCGGCATTGGAGATGCAAAACACCTGCAAGAGATGGGAATTCCTGTCGTGGCTGATTTGCCAGGAGTCGGGCAAAACTTGCAAGATCACCTCAACGTTTCGGTAGTTCGACAGACGGCTCAAGAAATAAACCCTGCCATCACCAGCAATGGGTCTGAAGCCGGACTGTTCTTCAATAGCGAAGGCAACCGGAAGGCTCCACCGGATAGCCAGTTCTTCTTCGGACCCGGTATATATGTACCGTCAGGCTATGACGGTCCTAATCAGGGCTTTACGGGTGTAGCCTCTTTGACTCGTTTCCACAACATTGGCAGTGTCAGTTTGCGCTCATCTGACCCCAAAGACGCTCCAATCATACGGATGAATTATCTGCAAAGTCAAGCTGATGTGCGTCTTCTTGTTGCTGGGATTCGATTGATACGGAAATTGTTTCAGTCAGAAGCTCTTAATGAGTTTGCTAGTAAGGAAATTGCTCCGGGTGCTGGCGTTGAAACCGATGTAGCACTGGAAGCCTACATCCGAGAAACTTGCGGTACGGGAAATCATCCGGCTGGCACTTGTAAAATGGGCACTGACCCAATGGCAGTGGTAGACCCCAAACTGCGAGTACATGGAATTAAGGGATTGCGCGTTGCGGATGCATCGATCATGCCAACTCTAATCAGGGGCAACACAAACGCGCCCACCATAATGATTGGCGAAAAAGCAGCCGATTTAATTAAAGCGGCAGGTGGAATTTCATCATAGCAAGCACTGCATAAACTTAGGGAGCATCCAATGAATGGAAGAAACATAATTATTTGGCGCCACATATATGGTTAGTCTAAAAAAGTCGATCTGCCAAAACTGGATGCTCACTAAAATGACACGAACCACTAGCGGATAAAGCTAACGTCCCTGCCAAACAAAAATCGCTCTTGCTATTACTTTTCTGCCGATCAACTTTGATTCGGACAGTTGTCAACCCCATCCAACGATACAAAAGTTAGACGCGAAGTTCGTCCTGACCTTAAAATCGTCCTTAAAATCCTACCTAAAACTGTGACTAAATTTGTGACTAAATTTCTGAGTTGGTTCGACCTGTTTTGAGGTATTTTGACACAAACTCAAATACCCGCTCTTAAGGCTGGAAGTCCCTTGCGGAGCGGGAAACGTTGATATATTAGAAGAGGCGCCACCCGGATTTGAACCGGGGGATGGAGGTTTTGCAGACCTCTGCCTTACCACTTGGCTATAGCGCCGAAAATAGAAAACTTCTACCGACTTGCTTGGGTTATAGGTTTTCTAGTCATTAGCTACAAATTAGCTAAAATTTGTAACTCAAAATAGCCTAGCTTTTTTTTTACTAAATTTCAATAGCGTATTAAATATCTTACGTCTTGTGTAATTTATTGCATAGATAAACGTCGATAAATTTTAGTGCTTTTTTAGACATTTATCTATATATAAAACTAAGAAAGCTAGACCGGGCAGAAACCTTGCGCGGCATTAGCTACCTTAAACTCTTACTGTGCCTAAACTTATTCAAAGTAAGTAGTAGCTGTTTCTTACTTTTTTAATTTACATCGCTGTTTAGTTATGTAAAGATACCTATTTGCCGTCAAACTAGTACAAAATATCTGAAGTTGTTTGCATACATTAAACTTATATTTACTTGTTTTGAATATAAGTTTTACTAATTTAAGCTGTTAAAAACCTGTAATATAAAAAAACTACCTCATTCATCGCTGTTTAGTAATGAATGAGGTAGTTTTTAATATGGAAAGTGACTTTCCATTATGCTTAGGTCTTAAACTTTTTTAAGCGTCAAAGTTTATAGGTTGACCATTGAAGTGGATGTAAAGAGTTTCAGCCATAAACCAACTAGGTAACGTATGTTCTACATCTTCTAGTTTGTTGCCTTGTGCATCCACAAGTCCTTGTTTTACAACTATTCTAGGTAATGGTTTCTCACCATCTGCTGTAAACTTCTCGATTAATATACTTCCGGCTTTCCTCATAGCCGCTGTACCGCTCCCGTTGTTATTGGTGTCAATATATATTTAATACTAATTAGATATTTCAGTAAATAACTAAACTAAAGTTCAGTTGTTTTCAATAAATATTTACAATTTTAATAGCAATCTGTCTAAAAATAATTTGCGTGGAGGTGCTAAATAAAATAATGTCATCGCTCATCTATTTATTTACATTTCTTCATTGTCAAAAGTCAAAAACTTAACTTTAGTATAGTTTTTTGTGAGATTGTTCAATAGATAATGTTAAATATTACCTATTGAAATTTCAATTTAAAAGTAGTTTAGTTTTGTAGCCTAAAACGCTTATGACTCATTTTGGTCTCATCTGTCCCACATCAACAGGTCATCTTAACACAATGCTTCCGTTGGGGAAAGAACTTCAACAGCGCGGTCATCGAGTTACTTTAATAGGAAGGCTGGATGTAGAATCTAAAACACTAGCGACTGGATTAGAATTTAAAGCAATTGGAGAATCTGAGTCTCCTTTGGGATCAGCTGCGGAAGCATTAGCTCAATTAGGTAAACTCACTGGTCGCGAGGCATTGCAATATACTATTCATCTTCTTGCAAATAATGCGGCTGGTTTATTACGAGATGCCCCAAAGGTCATAAAAGCAGCAGGTGTGGAAGCATTATTGGTGGATCAGGTTTCACGAGAGGGAGGAACTGTTGCAGATTATCTGGGCATTCCCTTCATTACCATTTGTAGTGCCGTGGTACTAAATCGTGATGAGAGTGTCCCACCTCATTTTACAAACTGGAACTATAATCCAACTTGGTGGGGGCGCCTGCGTAATCGAGTTGGTTATCAGGCATTAGAGCGCATCGGCAAACCAATTAAACAAGTAATTGACGAGTATCGTCAAGAATGGAAGTTGCCTAGGCACTCTAACCGGAATGAATCTTATTCCCAATTAGCTCAAATCAGTCAACAGCCTGCTTTGTTAGAATTTCCCAGAGAACAATTGCCTCAGTGGTTCCATTTTACAGGACCTTATCATAGTACAGTTGGTCGAGAAGTTCCTGGTTTTCCTTATGAAAAGTTAACTGGACAACCGTTAATTTACGCTTCGATGGGAACTATCCTTAATCGCCTTACTATTTTTAAAAAGATTGCTGAAGCAAGTGTTGAATTGGATGCTCAGTTGGTAATCTCTTTGGGTGGTTCTGCAAAACCCGAATCTCTTCCAAAACTTGCTGGCTCACCTTTAGTTGTAGAATATGCTCCTCAGTTGGAATTACTGCAAAAATCTGCTATAAGCATAACCCACGGGGGGTTGAATAGTACTTTAGAATGCCTGAACAATGGAGTGCCAATGGTGGTAATTCCTAGTGTTAATGACCAGCCAGGGGTAGCAGCGCGCGTGGTTTGGGCTGGATGCGGGGAAGCCTTACCCATAAAAAATGTTACAGTATCCAAATTGCGAACTGCACTCCTTCATGTGTTGATGGAAAATTCTTATAAACAGAATGCGCTTAAGTTACAATCTTGCATTCGCCATGCTGGGGGAGTTAATCGAGCCGTTGATATCATTGAAAAGGCAGTAGTTACAGGCAAACCTGTAATTTCTTAAGTATATTGGAGATTATAAAATAAACATGAATAAAATGACTTTGCCAAATAACTTGGAATGCTACTATCTTGGAAAAGAGGAAACAGAATATATATTTTCAGAAATATTTACAGAGCAACAATATCTTAGGCATGGTATTTGCATCAATGAAGGAGACTGTATTTTTGATGTTGGAGCAAATATTGGATTATTTACCTTATTTTTGAAAAACTTACAAAAATAAGTTAAAATATTTGCTTTTGAACCTATTAATCTAATATTTAAAGTATTAAAAGCAAATGTTGACTTGCATTTGATTCCTAACACATATTTATTTAATTATGGTTTAAGTTCATCAAATATTTCTGCACAATCTTTTACATTTTATCCCAATATGGCTGGAAACTCAACAACAAAGCCTTCAGAAAAATTAGAACAACGGGAGATAATGAATCAGACTCTAAGCAATGACATGGTGGAGTACCTTTTTCAAAACCAGGAAGTTACTGGTACACTTCGAACCTTATCTTCTGTAATTAATGAATTAGAAATTAATACTATAGATTTGTTAAAAATAGATGTTGAAGGTGAAGAATATAAAGTTTTGCAAGGCATTATTCCACATGATTGGAATAAAATTAAACAAATAGTTGCTGAAGTGCATGACATTGATGGTAGAATAGATAAAATAGAATCACTTCTTAAAAATCAAGACTTTAATATTACAATTGAAAAGAATAGTTTAATGCCTGATACTCTTAAAACTTTCAACTTATATGCTGTACGCACTTAAATGCTATCGCTATAACTATACTTTTATTTAAATGAGCGTTTAATGAGATTACCCATAATGTAGAGACGTTACATGTAACGTCTCTAAAAGGTTTTTATTACGGTTATGCTACCGGGCATGATAGTAAATACTTAAATATTTAGATACCTAAACAGGCATCGTTTGATGCTAGAGATAATTACTGGTTAGAATTTTTGAAGCGATAAGCCGCCAGCTTGCTGTAAGCACTTTGCAGCGCTCTGAATGCTCACACAGAAAATCTAGTACTTTCAATTGTAACCAATAAAAAATAAGTATGGGATGTTGCTTCATCAGAATTAACGCACCTCAGTACTCATCCGCGCCTACTTTGAATGTAGAAAACCAACGGTTACAAGAACGAGTCATCGAACTAGAAAACGCTCTTGTTGGCGCCACAAAGGATAGTTGGGGTAATACTTTTGGTTCTTCCGGAATTAACGTGCTAAATTTTAATCGCAGTCGGTAACTTTCCTTTAAAATCAAGGCAAACGCGGCGCTTATAGTCGTGCATTTTAGTTAGAATACTTTCCTTGGAGTCCAAAATGGCTGCAATAAAAGCCTAGTAAGAATTTCAAGCTCCTGATTCAATAATTTAGCACGCGCTTTGTACGGAAGAGCCAATATCCAAATTTCTCTTGTGGGGTGGGCACCCTTGCCCGCTCTTTTTGTAGTACAAATAAAAGTGGCTATCCAGAATATAATTAATTTATTATAAAAAAGATCTCTGATTGTGATAAGTCAGAGGTATAAGTTTGGTTTGAGATGTAGGAAAATAATTAATCAATTGTCGCGCGGAAGCGAATGAAGCCATAAGAACCAGAATTCGAGTTTCCAACTTGGAAATAAGCGGCGCCGCGATTATTATTTGTACCTGAACATGCTGCAGGGAAAGTTACGGTATAAAATCCAGATTCGCCTGCCGAAGGTGGATTGTCTGTGATTGAATTTGTTGCCCCTCCATTCAAATTTAGTTGCATTGTGCCAGAAACATAGGTCTGGTTTGCGGGTACAAAGTCGCAGAAGCTAAGACTTTGTGCAGGAATTCCACCATCAACGAGGAAGTAAATTGTATATTCAACTTCATCTTTAGGAGCAGGTACCCCAGGATTTACAGGAATTTGATTACCCGTAATGGCTCCTAACAAGTAAGTATTTGCAGCGGGAGTCCAGCCAACAGTAGTATCATCATTGACATCTGCGGCTAAATCGTTGTAACCACCAATAGAGGCTACTGTTGCACTTCCAAACTTTTTAACACCTGTAATTCGTTTCACCAAACGTACACGAGGGGCAATTTTACTAATTGTTGGGTCACTAACTGTGGGTGTAACTGGGTCATCACTTTTAATATCCCCAACACCATCGCTAGAAATTACTGCCTGGTTGGATACTGTTGTTACACCATTTGCTAATGGGTCATTTACTTTGACACGGAATTTAATCGTACTGGTGCTGTCTGCTGCTGTAGTACCTAAAGTCCCACCTGTAGTACTACTTGCTCCTGTTCCTAATCTAAATACTACTTGGGAACCTGCAAATTCTGCTTGGTCGTTTGCTGATGTGTCGCTTTTGGCTCCGTCATTGGCGCCAGCAGAAATTTCTAATGTGCCAGAGACATAAGTTGTATTTGGAGGAATTGTATCTTTGAGGACGACATTATTTCTTGATATTGTAGTACTAGTATTTTTAACGACAACTGTGTATTCGAGAATATCCCCTGGAGTTGGGACTTGATTTTGTAGAGGGGTAGTACCACCAGATTTATCACTGTCTACTACCAAGGCTACAGTTTTGTCAGCCGTTAAAGTACTTGATGGAATAATAGTAACGTCTTCTCCTGTGTTAGCAGGAACAGTCCCATCGTAAGTGGTAGATACTGTAACAGCAGTATTGGGTACAGTTGTAACCCCAGCGCTTGGGTTAACATATTTAGCACTAGCCAAAACACTGTTGTTGTACTTTCCAGGTGCAGTACCATTGGCAATATCCGCATTAAAGGTAATAGAAACACTGCCTCCTGGGGGAATTGTAAAGTCTTTCCACTCAGGTTTGGATGCTGTTCCGGTACTAGTGACAGTAGTGGGTCCGCTGGCGCCTCCTGTATATACTGGTGTAATCGGTACGGCTGTATGCGTAAATCCCGCAGGTAGAGAATCATCAATAATTACTACTTCACGAGCTTCTGGACGATTACTTCCACTAGGATTAGAAACTGTAATAGTATAAGTTGCTGTACCTGGCGCCGCCATTGGATTAGGCGTTGAAGTGGTTTTTGCTGCCTCAATTAAACAACCGGCGCCAGAGATACTAGTGGTAGCATCTGTGGGTGTTGTAGGGACTGGTCCAATCACACCAGAACCTGCTGTTGCACCACCAAAGTTAGTAGCTTCGTTATTTGTAGTTCCAGGTTGACCACCACTCAAGTTAATTGTTGCGGTGTTAGGGCTAATGTATACTGCACCACCACCACCACCACCACCAGGCCCGTGAGGAGAACCGCCACCTGTGTTAGTACCACCTTTACCACCCGAAGCGTTAATGGTAA
This sequence comes from Dulcicalothrix desertica PCC 7102, assembly GCF_003991905.1. GTDB lineage: Bacteria > Cyanobacteriota > Cyanobacteriia > Cyanobacteriales > Nostocaceae > Dulcicalothrix > Dulcicalothrix desertica. The sequence continues at coordinate 298,574 of NZ_RSCL01000011.1, forward strand.
TACCACCAGGTATAGTACTATTTTGTGAAATTACTAAAACGCTACCACCCGCACCACCACCACCACTACCATCATTGGCAGGAAGCATACTTGGAGTTGCACCGTCAGCGTTAATCGTACCCGTACCTGCAATTGTACCTGCACGCACCATCACAATACCACCACCAGGGGCGCCGCTACTGGCGTAACCATTACCTGGAGTTCCAGTACCGTTGTTATTACTACCAGCACCTCCACCTCCACCTAAAACCAAGCGGCGAGCAGAAGCAGGGAAAACAGCACCACCATCTCCACCAAAAGGCAATGCAGATCTCCAAGTTTTACCACCTTTACCACCTAGACCCCCATTACTACCACCACCACCACCAGCGTTTTCTTCGTTATTTGAAGGGTTTCCATCTGTACCACCACCACCAGCATTTCCTGGCGCACCACGTCCGTAACTACCACCAGGATAACCTTCTACTGTTGTATCTAGAGGTATGGTTCTAGTTGGATCATATAAATATCTTGGTGTACCTGCGATTCCTTCTGCTTTGGAACCGTTGGCGTTGAAGCTTGAAAGTGTGACTATATCTGTGTTACTCCCACCAGTAGCTACTGACAGCTTGCGACCAGCACCACCTCTAAAGCCCAGACCATTAGCGTTAATTTGTCCGCCATTAAAAGTTAGTTTTCCGGCGACATCAACGGCAACTATACCACCTGTCTGGCCATTCCAAGGTGTAGCAATGATTGTACCAGTAACATCTAAATTATTATACTGAGGAACTCGAATCACTTGATAACGTTTTTGTCCTTGAGTCGCAAAATCGCTATTACCGTAGCTATTGACAAGCGGAGAAGTCAGAGTAATTGTACCACCGCTCAAACCAACATCACTAGCGGCAACAGCATACTCAAAGTTTCCAGCAGTAAAGTTTGTGGTTAAATTTCCGTTAACTACACCATTCGCAGGATAGTTTATTGCTCCTTGATTCGGGTTGTTAGTAGCACTACCATCACCATAGGAATTGGTATTTGTGGAATCAATATCTGCACCCTGCATTTGGATGATTAGCAATAAGTCACCTTTTTGAATTCCAGATGCTCCGGTTCCAGCACCAACACTAACACTGGTTGAACCTGCCGCAACATTACTACCAGCCCCAATATAATAAGTATTAAGCTGAGTAGTTGCTGTGATATTACCATCTTTGCCTGGTATAGCGCAGATTGGGGCGCCACTACCATCAACTTTATCGGCAAAGACTGGCTTGTTCAACAACCATAATGATTGTGATGTGAGTAAGGTTGTTGTGGCAATTGTTGTACCAATTGTCCGGAGCAGGCGCTTTTGACGACGCATAATTAAGTTAGTTAGACTTTTCATGTTTTAGCACCTCAGACAATCGGGACATTAATGGGTTAGTGGGAACAGATGTGGTAGTTTGGGTTTCAACTTTTTGGGGTAGGGGTTTTTGTAACCCAAAACCATCAAATAATTCGTTTAATTTCAGTGTTAAACCAAGATACGGCCCATCAGCAGAACGGGTACCAGAAAAGTCACGGTCATCGACTCGACCAAATACATAACCTCCTGCAAGTCTTAAATTAGGACTGAGGTAATAACCTAGTTCGGCAACAAATCCTGTTTCAGAGAAGCTTCCCTGATTAATCCAGCGCATTTCTCCTACTAAGTCAGTACTGTATCCTAAACGATATGTGGCACGAAGTTGAGCAAGGTTAACTGTACTTGTACCTACCAAATCGTTTGCTAAGTAAGAGGTACTGTTACGTAATGCGTACTTACCGTAAAATTCCCATTGCCAGTTTGGTGCATATATTGCTTCCCCAGCAAAAGTATGGTCTTCTGAACCAGTACCACTACCAAGTAAAATGGTGTCGGGAATTGTTGACGGATTTTGACGGTATTCGTAACGTAGTAGAGCATTAAATTTATCGTTATCGGGTTCACGGAAGGCTAAACCAATTCTTAAATTAGCAGTATCAGCGATTCCCGAAAGTTTTAAGTTCGATGAACCTGCTTGCTGATACCTAACTAATGCCGTTAATGCGGGTGATATTTTACCGATTGCACCTGCGGAAATTACGGTGTTATTACCACCAGAAGAACTGCGATGCTGATAACGCGCACTAGCTTGGAAGTTTTTGCCATCGTTATATTCTAATCCAGCACTGTAGCTATCGCCACCATTAAATCCTAACGATGAGGCACTTTGCCCTACTGCAAAAGGTTGTGCAAATTGAACACCAGCACCTGTTATTCCCTGGAAGCTACCGAATACATGCTCGTATGCTAAATCTAACTTTAATCCAGGAGAAATAACCCAACGTTGATTTAAACCTATTGCTCCTTGTACAGTCATGCCATTGGCGCCGTTAAGAATACCATAACGTCCAGTTAAACTTGTGTCAGAACCAATTTTATATTCTCCATCTACATCAAAAGTCGTGATAGACTGTCCAGAAAATTGTCCGCGAGTATAATATTGTTGTCCTAATCGGAGATTAATTCCTGGAACCACTGCCCAGTTTAAACCTAATAATGTACGGTCTGGGTAAACTGCATCTGTATCATCAGATAACGTTAATTCATTTTGGGCAAGAAATGTGAGTTTGTCAGCAATGGGAAGAGTAAAGCGAGAACGTAGTTGTTGTGATGTTCCGCTTGCTTCTGGAATTAGTCTATCTGTCCTATCACGGTAAAGTAAGTCTACGTCTACTGATGCTTTACCTATTTGCTGCTGAATTCCTGCTGATATTGTTGTCAAAGAGTTATCTACTTTGGCGCCAGGTATAGGAGTATTCAGAGGTCTAAATAAATCTTGTAAAGTGTCTATGGGACGAGGTGCTGTTCCTTCGTTATCTTCGTGGTCGTATTGCACACGGAAACGAGTACTATCTGAAACATTCCCACTTAATTGGGCGCCGTAACGAGTTTGTCCCGGTACAAAGCTGATGGTAGAATCATTTGCAAAACCTGTATCAGCTTTACGATAATAAGCACGTCCTAATACTCCTCCTAAAATTTCGGAGTTAGCTTCAAAGCGGTAAGCAGAACCACCAACTTCACCAACAATATCCGAGTTATTACGGGAATGAGCATACTCAGCAATCAAGTTTGTTGTTGAATTTAGAGAAATTAGCGCATCTGCACCGTAAAGTTCAAAGTCGCGAACACCTTGATTTTGATATAAATAACTACCACCAATCCAACTTTCTAGTCCTGCACTGCGGTTAAGATGATACTTAAGTCTGCCAGCATAGAGATTGCTCGAATCTCCTCCAATACTTTCATATTGGTAAGTGGTAACAATTCGTCGTACTAACACCTGTCCTTTGTCATCTACATCTGTTCGTAGTAAAGGTTGACGGAAAAGTAAAGTACCTCTGTCATAATCAATTTCGTAATCGGCGCCACGATTTAACTGTTTCCGTGCTAATACAGTACCAGGACGATTCAATTCTTCCAACTCAATAAACACATTTTCACTACCCTCAACCAACACACGACGAGAAAGGAAGTAAAAACCACTCGTACCATCAGGAGGAATTGTATCGCGTTGGAAACCTTGCAAATTATTTCCGTAAATAGCAGTTGCTTGAAGATTGCCAAAATTATAATTAGCTTTGAAACCGTGGAGTGTGCGATTAGTAGCTGTAAATTCCTGGGAACGAGTTGAAAACTCCTCGGTTTTATAATCACCCCAAAGGAACGAATCCACACCACCCAAACCACTGGGTGAAGTTCGCTCTAATTTTGCATAAACACTATCACTAGAAGGAGTTAATATCTCAGAAGTAGAACTATCACCATAAACAGGATAAGCTTTTTCGCAAAATTGCAAATCTCGGAATAAACGAGTAGTGCTATCACAAGTTTCATTCAAATTGCGGCTACTGTTATATGCACCCGTAAACAACCAACCACCAACATCACCAGTAGCAAACACAGAAGCGCGTCCATCAAACTGATAATCATAATCTTTATCAGGTGGTAAAAAATCACGGAAACTGCCATAAAAATCAGTTCCGCGTTTTCCAAAACGTAAATCAATAGTTCCTGTCACCAACGAAGAACGCAAATCTGTCTCCAAAACTAACTGAGTAAAAGCATCAACTTCACCCAACTTTGCTTGAATACGAATAGTTTGCGCTTGTAAAGTCGAGCGTAAAGAAGCTCGAAACTGTCCTTGAGTGGCTTTAACCTGGAAACCTGGCTGTTCTTCACTAGCATCTTCACCAACAAACTCACCTGCGGTCGCACTCAAAGTAACAATAGCATCTCTATTAGAACGATTACCACTCGCATCGAGTAATTGTCCCTCAACAGTTGCCATCGAACGTCCATTCGCAGGAATACGAGTTTCTAAGGTTCTTAAAGTAATGCTTTGTACCGTACCTCGAACAGTCACTTTCATCGATGCAGATTCACCCTCCACCCCATTAACAGAAGTTTTGGCGGTGATAGTATTTTCCCCTTCCTGCAAAGATACCCCATACCAAGTTTGGGTAACAGTATTCGTCTTACTATTAGTTTCAGTTCGACCAATTGATTTAGAATCAACAAGTACACCATTAACTCGTAATTCTACAGTTGCACCTTTAGGAAACTGTAAAGTAAACGCCGTTGCTGGCACATCCAAAACAGTTTGAGGCGCCGGTTCGAGAATAGTTAGAGGAGTGCTGAGTGCTGAGTGCTGAGTGCTGAGTGAGGAGTTAGGAGTTACGCCTTTCTTTTCTTCCTTTGCGTCCTTTGCGTCCTTTGCGGTTAAATTAAAAACATCCTCACTACGCTCAACCTGTGCAACACCTTCAGCACGTGCCACACCAGTAATTAAACCAACACAAGCCAACTGCACCAAAAACCAGAAAACAGGTTTTACACATCTGAAACTCATGGTTGCACCTCCTTGCTTGACTTATCACCTATTTCCTCAACAGGGGTCACACCAAAATTCATCCGTGCCAAACCACCTGGTTCTAAGCGCACCAAGCGAGATTGGCTCCTGCGCTCCTTAAACTTGCGATTGCGCGCTATGTCATAACCGGGCACACTTGTTAAATCCAATACGCCAGTACGACTACCAGAAATCACATTCGCCACCGAGAATAACCCTTTTACATCAGTAGTAATACGGTTGCCATCATCAAGAATTACTACAGCATTAGGTATACCTGGCTCTCCAGTTTGCTGCTCACCGTCAAAGTTTTTATCATAAAACACCCGACCAATCAGCGTACCGCAGTCAGAAATAATACCATTGCGGATTCGTAAACGATAGCGAGAAGGCCCATCTTTTAACTCAGCATTATTATCTTGGCGCCGCGCGGTAACACTGGCTAAATTTTCACCCGAACCACGTACAGCATCGGGGGTAATTTTCACTGCATAAACAAGATTTATAGAACCTTCGGGTGGGATAGTTTGGTTTAAATTAAAAGTAAGATTAGAACCCTGATTATTAGTATCGACTGTTATAGACTGACCGTTTAACTCAGCACGTGCGGAATTTGCCACAAACCTAAATCCGGTGGGCAACACATCTGTAACTGAGACTTGTCTGCTTGGGACATTATTTAAATTTCTTACTAAAAGACGATAAATTACTGTATCACCTGGTTCCGCAGCAGCTCTATCTGCGGTTTTAACAATTTGAATTGGTTGTGTAACACCAACGCATATTGGACGGTCAAGCAAACTAATAGCTGAAAGCACTAAACCTGTTGTTGTACCATCTTGAATTGCAACAGTTGTACTAAAAGATGCTGGGTCACCATCTTGACTAATACCTTTACCATCAAGTGCAGTTGCCGTATAAGAAACAGTTTTAGCAACATCATCGCGTGCGGTAATGATAATCCTAATTTGGCGCTGGCTAAAACCTCTTGCTCCTGGTGGTGGATTTACTACTAATATATAGCGTCTACCAATGTCAAGCTGTCCGTTATTGCGATTAAGCAAATAATTGAAAGCTCCTTTCGGTTCTTCGTTTGCCAAAAAATAAGGATTAGCGTTTTGAATATTCGGTAGCAAACCTGTAAAATTAGTTCCTGCTCCAGTTCTAGTTAATGATACTAAACCATTTAACGTATCATTGGCGCCTGCTTCATACAATCCAACACTAAATCCAGCGTAATCTGGTAAAACTTCGCCACCGCATCCGCGAATTCGTCCAAATGGGTCAACAAGTTCTTGTTTAAGTTGGTTAGTTTCCGCAGAAATTTCTTCTCCAGTTGGGGTTTTAAATTTATATGTAGCGGTATTTTGAATAACACCTGCTCTCGCAGGAGTTGCAACTATATATGTGATTATAAAAGCTGCCGAAATTAAACGACATCGATTTATTATTGACATGAAAGATAACCTGATAAAAGCCTATTTTGGTGCTTAGATACCAGGTTTCTTCAAGAAACCTGGTATCTTGTTGCTCACCTTAGCGTACCTTTGTTAGATATCCAGTTTGAACAGAAGTCGATGGCTCTAATTCTTGGCTAAAATTCCAACGGACGTGTGTATATGCTTCAGCAGGAGCAGGACGTTCTTCGACTTTGCCGTTAGCTAAAGTCACTTTCACAGTCGGATTAGCAACAAAAGTCTTACCTTGGTCAATGCTATAGGTAACATTGGCGCCTTTAACAGGTATAGCAGAGTTTAATTGATACGTTAAACCGCGTGAAATTGGTTGGGTAAAAGCCATCTTTTTCGCAGCACGAGTACCTTCATTCTTTCCTGTAAGTGTAAAACGAACTACATCTCCAGGTTTAACAACTGTTTTAGAATCAAGAGTTTTCCAGCTAATAGTTTCTTTACCTTGGGCACTTTTTTGGCGCTGTTGTATATCAGCCACCAAATTTAAATTTATCTTGGGCTGTTGTAATACATTTTGCGCTAGCGTCGAACCTGCATCAATTAATTGAGCAATAGCAGGTTTGTCTCCAACAGGAATTACAGTTAACGCAGCAGTCACAACAGCAAAACCAGCAGCAAATAAACGTTTTTTCATCATTAATCTCCTCTTTTAATTGAATTCCAAAAAAACCTGCTTTTCCTCTCATTCCCCTCCTAACTCCGCTCTCCTACTAGGAGAGCGATTAAGGGAGAGGTTCTTTACTTGTTCTTTACTTATTGTTCCCAATTTGATTACTTAATCTTGCGTTGGAAGGTAAGGGTGCCTGTACCACCTGGAGTAACAGTCGAAACTGTATCTTTATATTCGTTAATATCCGTAATAGCACCATTGGCGCCTGTGGTTACAGTAATACTAGTACCAACTGCTGAACCAATTGCTGGTGATGGATATTTGGAATCAATAGTTGTGCTAAACCAAGTATTCCCATTTGCGGTACCGTTTTCTGTAATCACCAAGTTATTTGCAGGTAAACTTACGCTGCCAGTACCACCTGTAGTCGAAATATTTCTGTAGGTAATGCGGTATTCAATAATGCGACCGGGTGTAGCAACACCAGCTAGAGCTGTTTGGTTGGTTGTGAAGCCTACTACTTCTGTTGTTCCATTAGCTTCTAAAATTCGCGCTTCTTTCAACAAACTGAGGTAGTTTGTATACAATCGGTCGATAGTAATATTGCTGGGGTCGCCTGTTGGTGAACCATCGTTAGCAGTATCTACAAATGCAGTAATTGGTACTGGGTATCCTTTTAATTGTGGTGAACTTGGTAAATCGACTGTCACGCTGTAATTTGCTGTACCGGAAGCCGCAACCGTCACCTTCACGGGGCTAGTCGCTGTCGTACCAGTACTTTCAGCCGGAACAAAAACAAATCCACCACCAGAAGTATAAGTATATACAGCTGTTTGACCACCTGCTGTAATTGTCACCTTTGCATTGTCAATTAAGTCAATCGCAGTGCCAGGCGAAGTTGGTAATAAAGAAATGACTTGTTGACTGCCGCTAGTGTTTTGTACAGTGTTGTCGAATGTGATGGCATCTGGGTCAATGCTTACAGAGGGTGAAGTACCCGCAGGTACAACTACTGATTTATTTGTAAAGTCGTCATTATTACTAGTCGGTCCAGTCGCTCCTGGTTGACCGTTGGGACCGTTGAGTGGAGTAGCAGCGATTGTAAATACAGTGACTTCACCACCACCTGGTTTTGTCCCCACATTTGCACCTGTATCTTGACCTTGGTTAGTGTTATTTGCGGTTGGGTCATTACCTTTACCAGGGTCAGTACCATCAGCATTAGGATTGGGTACGCCATCGCTAATACCACCGTTTTGAGTTGTGGCGCCACCTGCTGTATTTGGGTCTGGGTTAGTACCGTTTAAATTGTTGTTAGATGTTTGGTCACCAGATTCATCGTAAACTAGTTGAGTTGCTGTACCTGGTACTACTGCTCCGGGTTGCGATTGACCAAAGACTTGAGCAATATTTACAATCTGACCGCCAGCGAAGCCTGATTGTGGATTTAAAGTAATAGTAAAGCCAGTAACTGTAGTACCTTTTGGTATTGGTGTTGTTGAGGCATCGTAAATAAAACCAACCCGCGTAATAGTACCAACAGTAGGTTTGGCTGTATACCATTTTGCTTTATGAGCTTCTTTTGCTTGCGGGTCATCAGTCGTATAAACTGGAGTCCAACCTGTAGGTCCGGTTGGATTTGTTGTATTACTTAGCTGCATTCCTGTGGGAATCACATCTGACACCAATACCCGATTTTGTGTCACAGTCTCATTTACAGTAATTTCGGTACCGTAAAGGTCTGATGTCACTAATCCTGTTGGTGGTGTTGGATTTTCGACTTTTAAGGCTAATGCGTAAGTAAGAATGTCGTCAGTTAAAACGTTAGGTGTACTATTATTTTTGTAATCACCTACAGCTTTTAAAATTGCTGCAAACGCTTGCTGGCGAGCGTTAACGGTAATTAAACTGCTAGTAGTCGCCATTGCTTCGCGAACTCCGTTAATTGGCGCCGTCGCGTTCGTTTCACCACCTACACTGTCTGCATTGTCTACGGTGTAAATATCTAGCGTATTGTTTTCATTACCTGTACGGTCTTGGTTTTGGGCATTCGCTGTGTTAGTATTACCCAAGGAAACAGTTAAAGTATCTCCTGCAATCGCGTTTGTTAATACTTTGATTGGTACGCGAATTGTAACTGTACCTGTAGTTCCAGTACCTGGGTTAGGTGCAATTGAACCTTGTGCTGCACCTAGCAATGTACCCGTGTTACCACCTGTATTAGAAACATTAACTGGTGCTCCTAAGTTAGTACCATTGACTGCAACAATCTGAATATCTCCATTCTGGCTAAACTTAGTTGTATTGGAAAGAGTTGCAACACCAGGGATAAAGAATTGTGTTGGGTCGTTACCTGTGTTGGTAATTACGAAATCAACAAAAAGAGTATCGCTTGAATTAGGAGTAGTGGCACTGGGTGTTTGTGCTGTGACAGTAACACCAGCAACTTCTGCTACTTTAATAACAACTTCGTTAGAAGTCGCGTTATAGGTTGTTGTACCATCAGTAAAAGTGGCAGTTGCAGTGTTTTTAATGTCTGAACCCGCTGCTGTTTGTGCAAGTACAGGTGTTATTATTCCCAAGCTACTAGTTACTGCAAGAGTAGCTGCTAAAAGTTTATGAAAATGTTTATTATTACGAGTTTCCATGTTCAGAACAGCCTATAAGTAATGAAAAAATGCAATGCAAAATTGAGGCTGATGTTGTACAACTAGCCAAACTTGAAAATATTTATGTGGAATTACCAATAAACTCAGGTTTTTTCGGTAATTAGTATCCGGATTTTTCTAGTAAGGATTGATATATAAAATAGAGGGTTGAATCAAAACTAAGTTTTTTGGCAACTAACCAAAAAATATTAAGCTAACATTTTACTCATAATTATGGTTAACTATCTGTTATTGTTATCTTTATAAATGAACTTAGTCATGATGTAGTCGAGTTGAATTCGTGCTGGTTGTGCAGGAATTTATCTCTCATTTTTATTATTCCCAAAATTTGCTTATATCTCTCATCAAAGCTTTATAAATTTGAACGTACAAAAGTCAACTAATCAATTTAAGCTTTTACTACAAGCAAATGTAACGGTAGTAACACTTACAAACAGTATTTTTTGGTTTAGGTAAGTAGAAACGCCATATCATAACGTTTCTACCGCAAACAGGGGTTAACTTTGATGAATCAGTTCATAGAAGCATAGACTCACTATACGTTGACTGTTTTTTGAGTATAGGGTGCTACCTGTGACAAAGTTGTGACAAGCCTAAAATTACTACATCTGTAATTAGTTACAACGCAAACAAATGTCAATAATATAAAAACGCGATGTATAACGTTTCCGATACATCGCGTCTCCAATTAAAATTATTATAAACAACGGTTAGAACGGAATTTCATCGTCTTCATCTACTTCTTGTTGTGCTGGATAGGTACTTGGTTCATAGTTTTTGGCTGGTTGCGTTGCATATTCGTTCGCGTTCTCTGGCATTACACCGACGTTGCTTCTTGTTTTTGCTGGTGTTCTTGCAGGCGCCTCATCGTAACTGGCAGAATTGTTTGTAGCTGGTGGACGATTTGTTGGAGCGCTATTAGTTTTAGTACTGGTGGCAACAGGTGTTTTCTCTACTGCTGGAACTGAAGTCATAGGCGCCGAACCATCGAGTGAATGTATCTTTTGTAATGTTAACTCTGCGCGTTTTTCCTTAAATCCCTCTGGACGGTCAATGGTATTCATTCCCAAACGTCCTTCTAAAAGCACGCGGTCACCTTGGTGGTAATTTTGGTGAACTTCTTTGGCTAAATCCCTCCAAGATACTACACGCAACATCGATGGTGGGTCATCTTGTCTCGATGCAGGAAACTGCACCATCATCTCTGATATTTCCAAACCGTCTTGTGTGTGACGCAGTTGAGGCTCACTGATGATTTCTGCCATTAAGATAAAGTTGTTCATGTTTTTTCCTCTTTGTTAGTATTTTGTTAATGTTGGGTTCCGTTCCTCCACCCAACCTACGCAGTTTTAGCACCACGTTGTATTTTTGTTAAATTTATTTGTAATAATTCTTAATCAACTCCATATTTGCTATGCTTGGCATACTCGTACTGTTTTAGCATAAAAGTCAAACAACATTCGCGGTTGTAAATATCTTAGTAATATTGTACCAAAAAGGCAAGCGATTAGCGAGGATAAAGAGTAAATAATGATAAAGCTATTTTTAAACTTTTCTTCATAGGGCTGTTACGTGTATGATGAGCGCTGAATTATTATTTGACAATTACTATAAGCTGTGGCACAAGTTATTTTAGAAAACGTTTACAAAAGTTTCCCCCACCGTAAAGGGGAGGCGCCTGCACAAGTCAAGAACAATAATATAGATAGTGGTGATGCTGCACGTTCGGAAGGTGTAAGTATTTTACGACGGATAAACTTAACGGTCGCAGACGGTGAGTTTATGGTGTTGGTGGGACCTTCGGGTTGTGGCAAAAGTACGCTGTTACGGTTAATAGCTGGTTTGGAAAGCATGACTGGTGGGAATATTTCGGTGGGTGACAAACTTGTTAACGACCTCCCCCCCAAAGAACGTGACATCGCGATGGTGTTTCAAAGTTATGCGCTTTACCCGCATATGACAGTTTACGATAATATCGCCTTTGGATTACGGCGCCGTTCATTAGACAATTTAGGTCATGAGGAGACTAACTCTAGCTTTGTCGAAAATTTACTTGTCAGTGCCACAAGAAAATTACCCAAAGGACTGAGGTATTTATCAGAGAAAGAAAAATCGATTGACCAACAGGTAAAAAACGTAGCACAATTACTACAAATCGAAGCATTACTAAAACGATTACCCAAACAGTTATCAGGGGGACAAAGACAGCGTGTTGCATTAGGACGAGCAATAGCACGTAACCCCCAAGTATTCCTAATGGATGAACCTCTTTCAAACTTAGACGCAAAATTACGTGCAGAAACGCGCGCACAAATCGTCAAATTACAGCGTCAACTTGGAACAACCACAATTTACGTCACCCACGACCAAACCGAAGCAATGACAATGGGAGACAGAATAGCCATTTTAAACCAAGGTCAACTCCAACAAGTGGCGCCTCCCTTAGAACTTTACAACCGTCCAGCAAATCGTTTCGTCGCAGAATTTATTGGTTCACCACCAATGAACTTTATTCCCGTCAAATTTCAAGCACCGCAAATCATTACAAACGGTGACTTCCGTATGACCTTACCAGAAATTTGGGGCGCCACACTACAAAAGTACGACGGCAAAACAGTAATATTAGGAATACGACCCGAACATTTAATTGTAGGTGTACCCGCAACAAGAAACTTACCAGTACAAGTTGATTTAGTTGAAAACTTAGGTAACGACACTTACCTGTCAACCCAACTCATAATACCAGGGTTCCAACGACAATCCTTTTCTGAACCATCATTACAAGTCAGAATACCACCCGACCGCACCGTTAAAATGGGCGAACAAATTTGGTTATCATTAACACCAGAGAAACTACACTTCTTTGACCCAGAAACCGAAATAGCCATCTACCCCAAAACATCCCCACAACTTCCCTTTGAAAAATAATATATTCTAATATTGTATTCCTGTGGAACCAAGCTCTTGTAGAACCAAGCTCTTGTAGAACCAAACTCTTGTAAAACCAAACTCTTGTGGAATCAAACTCTTGTGGAATCAAACTCTTGTGGAATCAAACTCTTGTGGAATCAAACTCTTGTGGAATCAAACTCTTGTGGAACGGGCATCCCTGCCCGTCCTTAAAAAGAACCCCACTTAACTGAAGTTTGCTCTTTCCTACCTGTCTTAATAACTTTATACCCTTTACTTTGTGCCCAATCATAAGCAGCTTTTTCCAAAGTAGGTTCCCCACAATTAAGATAAGTTAAAGCAAGATTCTTATTACCCTGCTCCTTCAGCACATTCACTAGCGTCTGTGTTGTATCTTTGCCACCAATGCCAATAAACGAATAAAGCGCATAATCAATAGTTCTTGGGTCATTTGATGCCAAATCCTTGAGCAAAACGCTTTTTGTCATTTCCCAATTATTGCGTAACTCATCTCCTTTTCTTTTAGCTATTAAAAAATATACTTTATCCACTTCCGATACTGGTTGCCAATTAAGTTTTTCTAAAGCTAAACCAACCATTGGACTAGATGCTAAATCAGTTAAATTCTTAGTTAATGGTTTAATAGCTTTTTGGTCTCCAATATCATATAAAACACTCGCAGCATTCGTTCTCATTCTCGCATCTGGTTCTTTTAAAGCAGCCAACATCGGTTCTAGCGCTGGCTTCCCAATTGCACCCAAAGCAGCAACCGCATTAGCATCATCTTTTTTAAAGTCAACTAGCAACTGATTAATAATTTTAGGATTGGCGCCAGCAATATCCTTTAATCCTGTTTTTGCAGCAGTTGCAATTGCACGATTAGGGTGTTTAACATTAGCCACTAAAGCTTTAACAGCACGAGTATCTTTTAATTTTCCCAGTGCAAGCGCTGCTGCAGCATGAGTTTTAATTTCAGCAGAAGATGCAGAAGACTTAACAGGAGTGTTTAACAGAGTTACTAAAGGTTCAACGGCTTGCTTATCTCCTAAATTTCCTAGTGCTTCGGCTGCTTGGTCTGTGCCAAACGTTGCAGGCTTTTTGATATAATTCTCAACTAGCCCTTGCACATTTTTTTCGGCAGCTAAACGTTGAACTTGAGAATCTTTTACTTTGTCTAGGTTACAGGCGCCTAGAGTCAAAGTTAATAAGCTAACTATAATGATGTAGTGCTTACCCATAGTCAATTTACTTGTTTTTATACATAAAATTCTGTGTTCTTATATTTTCGTTGATAACAAAATTAAATTGTTAAGTTAAATTCAGGTGTATTTTCAGGTTCTTAAAATTACAAGCTCTAATGCGATTAAGTTAAATTCAGGTAAATTCAGGTGGTAGTCTGTATCTCTATGGTAAAAATAAATACCACCAAAATTAATTACATCAAACACCAATCAAAATGTGAACCACGGTTCACATTTTTAGTTTTGATGAGCCAATGCACAAGCGCTTTGGCTCATGCTACGTTATTTTTGGCGGTTATGTGGTTCCAGTAAACTTGTAATATCTGGGCCAGAGGGAATTATTCCACCTGGGTTAAGTGGAAACAAGTTACCATAATAATCGCGCTTAACACTTTCTACGTCGCAAGTCTCAGCAACTCCAGGAATTTGATACAAGTCTCGTAAATAGGCGCCTAAATTCTGATAATCTTGAATACGGCGCCGATTACACTTAAATAAACCGTAGTAAACTGCGTCAAATCTAAATAAAGTTGTAAATAAACGCACATCAGCAAGCGTGACTGTATCTCCACATAGATAACGAGTTTTTTCCAACGCTGCATCAATTTCATCTAAAGTTGTAAATAATTCGTTACAAGCTTGCTCGTATGCTTCTTGTGTCTGAGCAAACCCACAACGATATACACCATTATTTACAGCATGATAAATTTTATCATTCCAAGCATCTATACCCGCACGCAACTCAACAGGATATAAATCAAGCTCTGAATTTACGGCAAACTCGTTAAACTGTGAGTTTAATATGACGATAATTTCTGCACTCTCATTATTAACTATCGTTTTTGTGTGTGTATCCCATAAAATTGGCACAGTACTGCGTCCTTTGTAGCCAGGTTGTGCCAAGTTATATAATTCTGGTACAGTTTGACAACCTTCTTCTTCGTTAAAAACCCAAGCTCCTGTATCTCCATTAGGTGAAACAATTGATACTGATATAGCTGACTCTAATCCTTTAATTGCGCGCGTAACTATTGTACGATGTGCCCAAGGACATCCTAAACCAACGTATAATTTATATCTCCCAGCTTCGGGTTTATACTTCCCATCATTACTTACAGTATCTCGAAACTGACTTTCTGGTCGAACATATGCACCAGACTTACTACGTGGCGCCAGTTGTGACATCATTATATGCCACATCGTTGACCAAACAAACTTACCGAAGCGAATAACAAACCCAGAAGGTAGAGATTTTCCCTTTTTGGGTTTTGGAGTTACTGGTGTAACTGGAGATGGTGGAGAGATAGTTTTAGTCATAATGTTACATCCGTATGAAAAAAAGATGAAGTATTGATATTTATCTATATAAGTTACTTAATTTTGGAAAATAATAATAGATCGAGTTTTAGCTAAATTAGAAGAAATACAAAAGGCTGAAGAAACAGATAAGGAGGAATAATAAACTATCCATACGTATAATGACACTATTTCACGCATTTTGAGGCGCCAATAAATTGGGGTAGGGTAGAATCTCTAAGATGCTTCACTACACTACGTTTAGTTTGGTATGACAAAGTTTAAATGTTATCCATTTTAGTATAATAATATCAAAAATATACGGTGGGTGAAGGGGAAATGCCCAAAAAAATCAGGGAATTGAAAGCTACATTACAAAAAGCAGGATTTTCTTTCCGTCCAGGGAAAGGTAGTCACACATTTTGGACTCATCCACTTGTACCAGAAGACCCAATAACGATTCCAGGGAAAGATGGGGACGATGCAAAAAAATACCTAGAAAAACAAATAGAGCGAATTTTGGCTAAATTAGAAGAAGTACAAAAGGCTGAAGAAACAGATACGGAGGAAGAATGAACTATCCATACAGTATGGTTATCGAGTGGTCTGATGAAGATAGCTGCTATCTGGTACACTTGCCAGAATTTCCTTGGCAGCAGTATCACACGCATGGTGAAACCTATGAAGAAGCAGCGAGACACGGGCAAGAAGTAATTGAGTCACTAATTGAGTGGTACCAAGAGCAAAAAAAACCACTTCCTGAACCAATCGCTTTATCTAAGAAACCATTAGAAGTAGCTTAAATGGAAAATCTAGAAAAGTATCTATAACTTATTTTAAATATTCCTGCTCAAACAATTGTTGTTGATGACGACGAATTTGGTTTAGCATAGTTTTTTCTGAAGCATCTAAACCATCTGCATATGCATTATTAATACTATGTAATAACTTTTGATTTTTACGACGCTGTATATACTTTTCAATTGCAATGAGAAGTAAGCCATCTTGAGATAATAATATTAAAGTTATAGAATCTGCTACAGATTCATTACACGAACTTAACATAAGTGAGGCGCCTCTGGATTGTGTAACGTAGGAACAGATATTTTTAGCCCCCTTATTAAGACTACCGTGTACACATAAGTCTCTAAAACTCACTTTTCTTCTCTTTCCTTGCGACTTTGCGACTTTGCGTCCTTTGCGGTTCGTTAAAAAATAAACCGCTAAGAACGCTAAGAACGCAAAGGAGAGGAATGTAAGAATAATGAAAAGATGTGTATACACCGTAGCTTATTAAGGGGGTTGGGGGATAAAACCCATAATTTAGGATGGGAATTGTTCGATTATTCCACCACCTAGAACTTTTTCACCGTTGTACCAAACTGCTGCTTGTCCTGGTGTAATACTAAATTGAGGTTCGTCGAACACGATTTTCGCGCGCGCTCCTTCTAATGGTATTACTGTAACAGGTACAGGCGCCGAGCGGTATCTGACTTGAACTTCTGCACGAATGGGGGTAGATGGTTCTGCTATTGATACCCAGTTGACTCGATGTATTGTACATTCGGGTTTTGTGGCTTTGGTTCTATCACCAACAACAACGCGGTTATTAATTGCGTCTATAGAAATAACATACAGTGGTTCGGCGGCAGCTATACCTAAACCTTTACGTTGTCCAATGGTGTAGTGGTGTGTCCCGTCGTGTTTGCCGAGTATTTTACCGTCGATGTCTACTATATCTCCTTCTTTTGGCGCCAGATATTTATCTAGGAATGCACGCATTGAACCGTTGCTTTCGACTAAGCATAAATCTTGACTTTCGGGTTTGTCGGCAGTTTCAAGTTCGTGTTCTGCGGCAATACGACGAGTATCGGTTTTTTGTAGTTCTCCTAATGGGAAAATAACCGATGCGAGAATATCTTGCTCTAGGTCATAGAGAAAATACGTTTGGTCTTTGTTTCTATCTAACGCACGCAGAAGTTCGTGGCGCCCGGTATCTGGGTTAAAATTGATACGCGCATAATGCCCAGTAGATATTTTATCGCAGTCTAAATTTTCTTTTGCATAATGAAGCATCGGGCCAAACTTCACACTTTTGTTGCACTGCGAACAAGGTAACGGAGTAATACCCGCACTGTAACCAGTCACCAAGTAATCAACAATATACGTTTGAAAAACATCACGAATATCCACAACGTGATGGGGAACCCCTAGCTGTTCACATATTTTTGCCGCGTCAAGCATTCCCTCAGAGCAACATTGACCTTTCCCCTTCATTAGCCAAAGGGTAAGACCAATCACATCATAGCCCTGATTGTGTAAAAGTGCGGCGGCAGTCGAACTGTCAACGCCGCCAGAAAGACCAACGACGACTTTTTTCATTTTCTGTAAATTAGCTATGGCTACCATTTCTAAATTAACACTAATGGCGAGAGAAAGGCAAAAAATAAGCCAATCAGAAATATATTTGCTACAACAGATACCAACCAACAATCAAAAGCTTATGTTAAGTGCATTGCTACGTCAATTTCAGCCAGCATTAAGTTTACAACTAATGGTGTTCTCTGGGCTGCTGTTATCCATACCAGTAAAAGCAGAACATCCAAGTAACTTATTATTAACGCAGTTACCAATGCCTCAAAATCAGCCGTTGCCACCACTGCCAATTAACCAAGACCCTTATACTGTAGCTCCTGTCAACAACGGAACTGGGCAAGTTTTTGAATTTCAAGCCCCACCGCAAAATCCTCAGTACCAACAGGCGCCCATGCCGCAATACAATCAAACATACGAGCGTTATTCGGTTGTAGTTGACACAAATGGGTATAGTGGACAATTGTTACAACAAGTAAAACAAGTAGAACCATCAGCTTACATCCGTAATATTAACGGACGTTCGGTAATACAAGCAGGAGTTTTTACCCGACAGCAAAACGCAGTGCTAAGAATACAACAGCTATTAGCCACTGGTATAAACTTTTATAACGTTAAATTATTCAACGCAACAAATTGGCAAGAAATAGCAATCACACCTGATGGAGGTGGTATGGGTGGTACTATAGGCAACTATCCAAATGACGTTAACCAAAATAACTCCAGCTACTATTACGTTGCCATTCCCACTCGTCCCGAAGACTTAACTCAAATCGAACAAACAGTATGGCGCAGCTTAGGACAATATGCAAATAATATTGGAGTTCAGCGTCGTAACCAACCGCGCGGCGCCCATATAGCAGTAGGACCCTTTACCCAACGTGGTCAAGCAGAACAATGGAACGCAGCATTAAAAAATGCCGGATTAGGAAACGCAAGAGTTTATTACGGGCGATAATGTAGGGGCGGGTTAACCCATAATTTAAACTAATATTACCATCTCCAAAACCCGCCCCCTTTCACATGCAAAGACAACAATACATATCCCAAACAATAGTAACAGCAGCACAAATGCGTGAAATCGAAGCGCGCATATTCGCAGCAGGAATGCCAGTACCAGCATTAATGGAAAAAGTCGCAGGACTCATCACCCATAAAATTAACCAAATCATAAAAAACAAACATAATCAAATAGGCATCCTAGTAGGTTCCGGTCACAACGGAGGAGACGCCCTAGTAGTAGCGCGCGAACTATTTCTACAAGGTCATAAAATAACCATATACAGCCCCTTTGAAAAGCTCAAAGAACTAACCTCACAGCACCAACAATACGTCCAAAGCTTAGGAATAAACATATCTAACTCCATCAACACCCTACAAAACTCTGATTACTTAATAGATGGTCTATTTGGTTTTGGCTTAGAGCGTAACCTAACAGAACCCATCGCATCAGCTATCAACACCATAAACGAATGGTCAAAACCTACCATTAGTATAGACATCCCATCTGGACTACACACAGACACTGGAGAAGTACTAGGAACAGCAATACGCGCCACACACACACTGTGTCTAGGATTATGGAAACTAGGATTATTACAAGACCGAGCATTAGAATATATAGGAACTTCCGAACTAATAGACTTCGACATACCGCGCGCGGACATAGAAGCCGTACTATCTGATACTAAAATTCATCGCATAACTAAACATACAGCCCTTTCCGCACTACCCCTACCCCGCCCCGCAGTCACACACAAGTATAAAGAAGGACATTTACTATTAATCTGTGGCTCACAAAGGTACGCAGGAGGAGCAATATTAACAGGGTTAGGCGCCCGTGCCAGTGGTGTAGGAATGTTATCAATAGCAGTGCCAGAATACTTAAAACCATTATTAGTAGCCCAACTACCCGAAGCATTAATTATCGGGTGTCCAGAAACAGAAACAGGCACCATAGCTCAATTAAAACTACCAGCCAACACACGCTTAGACTCATTTAGCACCATCGCCATAGGTCCTGGTATCACCACCGAAGCGGCGCCAATAGTCGAGCAAGTCCTAGAAAATACTGACCCATTAGTAATAGATGCCGATGGTTTAAACATATTAGCAACAATGGGAGCGGTAAAAACACTACAAAAAAGAAAGGCGCCTACAGTACTAACACCCCACACCGGAGAATTCAAACGCTTATTCCCCGACATACCCGACGCACAAAACAATAGAATAGAAGCAGTCCAAACAGCTGCGAAACAAAGTGGCGCCATCATCTTATTAAAAGGTGCCCGTACAGCCATCGCCAACCCACAAGGCAACATCTGGATAAACCCCGACAGTACACCAGCACTAGCACGTGGTGGTAGCGGTGACGTATTAACAGGACTACTAGCAGGACTACTAGCACAAGGAATAAATAAATCAACACCCATCGAGCAAACAGTCGCCACAGCAGCATGGTGGCACGCTCAAGCAGGAATAATAGGCGCCGAAGAACGTACCGAACTAGGAGTAGACGCACACACCCTCACCCACTACCTGCCGCTCGTAATAAGCACTTCAGTGCTTTAAACAAGTAAAAAACTACATAACTCCTGTTGTTTCTCTTTTACACTTTGAATATGTCGAATAGTAACCGCAATTGGATTAATACCATATAAAATCAGTAATATCATCCAACAAATTAATTTGATGCTGCTGAAAATAGTTGTTCGAGTTAACCATTCGTGAATTGCAATGCGAGCTTCATCTAAAAACCCGTCATATTCTTGTTTATTTAACGACTCATGAAAAACACCAGCCTTAATTCCATGAATACCGCTTACCATATACTTTCCCATTTGAATACGTTTTAGCTGCGCTACTTCAAGGTGGCATAAATCGTGATAATGAATACAAACGTTCCGGATTCTAATATGTTCGTTTTGAATTTTAATCGGAATAAGACTTATACAGCCAAATCTTTTTTTAAGATTAACTACTAAGGGATGATTAGTACATACAGCCAAGCACAATTTTGCCCAAGTTAAATGATAGTTAAATGGTACTTTGCTGGTATTAACTTTAATCGGCGCCTCTAAGGATTCTGTTTTTATAACTACCTGTGTATTATTTTGATAATATATATTATTCAAGCTAGCAACGTCGATATCTGTATAGTAAAACTCTTTTAAAAATATAAATAAATAGTTAGGAATTAATTTATAATTATAATCTACGAATTGTAAATATTCTTGAAGTCTAAATTTAAAATCACATTTATAATTATATAACTTTTCTGGCTCAAGTTGATGGCGCCGCGTGTAGATAACGTAGGCGCGTAGCAATAATAACTTTAGTCTGTGCTGTTTGACTTTATCCTTGCTTTTAATTGCTTCTTTTCCTAAAAAAGCCATTGTCAAAGCTTGTGCTTGTTGGTGAGAAAACTGCTTAAAGTTAGGATTCTGAAATACGTCATGTTTAATTTGCATTTTTTGGTATTGATAATCAATCTTAATGATTATATTAACGGATATTTCAGTATAAACACGTATTTTAAGCCGAAATTTGCCTACTTTAAGAAAAATTTATAAATCCTAGCTATTTTTAAAGAAACTGCCTAAAGCAAAATATAGATAATAAAAATATAAGGGTAAGTTTGTCAGTAGATACACTCATGAAGATATTAGAAGAGTGAAGTTAGAGTAGAAAAACAAACAAATTAATCTACGAGCAGTGATTGTTTAACAAAAAATCTTAATAAACCATGATGCCTCAAAAACGTTACATTGATTATAAAAATAAAGATATCAATTCCTGTCCTAAAGTTCCAGAGTCAATCATGACCGCTAGTCGATGCGAACATACAGCTATCCAAATGAAAATTGATGGATATCTCCCTGCTGATTTGCATGGGCATGTTTTTATGGTTGCTCCTACTGGGACAGTTGAATCTGGGGGTCTTCCGTTTACCGATGGAGATTCACTGTTATGTGGGGATGGCATGATTTATCGGCTGGATTTTGATTGTCCAAACGAAGTCAGATTAACAACACGTATTGCCAAACCACCTGATTACTATGCTGATAAGGCAACTCGTCTTGGCTCAAAGTATGAAAAGTATCGTTTTCGCAATCATGGGATTATTAGATTTTCTTTGTCATTGGGTATTCGTAACCAGCTAAATACAGCTTTTTTACCGATGAAGTTTTCCCAAGACTCGCAGGAGCGGTTACTAGTTACCTATGATGCAGGTCGTCCTTATGAGATTGATACTCAGACTTTAGAGGTTGTTACTTCCATTGGCACTAATCAAGAATGGCAATCTGAATTAAATGGTTATAATGCTCCTTTCCCAGCTTTTTTGAGTACAGCGCATCCTGCTTTCGACGCTCATACACAGAAGATGTTCACTGTTAACTATGGCAGGTCATTAGCTAATTTTATAGACACCATTCCTTTTATTTATAATCTTGAGCAACTGCCTCAAGAAATAGATGAGTTTTTAACTGCACTCGGCTCATTTTTAGGAATGAATTTCCTCAAAGATATTTTTGATTTATTTTCTCAACCTTTACAAACCTTTTTAAAAGTTTATTTCAGGTTAATTGAAAAGCTTACTAACCTAAAGATTGAGAACTTTGTTTATTTGATTTCTTGGGATGGTTCAGGCGCCTTGGAACGCTGGAAGTTAGTTCTACCGGATGGTTCACCTGTGGCAATTGACCAAAGTATGCATCAGATCGGCGTAACGCGAGATTATGTTGTGCTGATGGATACATCCTTTACAACGGGATTGGAACAAGTACTTAATAACCCTTTTCCGCAAAATAAAAAAGTTGAAACACAACTCAGAAATTTGCTAGAGGGGGCTGTTCCACCAGATTCCATACTCTATATCGTGCGTCGTGCTGACCTGAAAGCTGGACAATTTCCAGCATGTGATAACCAGGAGGTTGAAGTTGTAGTTAAAAAAGCTGTGTTGCCGTTGGAAACAGCACATTTTCTGGTAGACTATGATAACCCAAAAGGAAATATAACCCTCCATGCAGGCCATATTTGTGGAATGAATGTAGCTGAATGGGTTAGAAAATATGATGTTTCGGCTTATAACCCCCAAAATCCTGTGCCATCATATCTATATGGTATGGAAAATAGTGAAACAGATATTGGTCGTTTGGGACGCTACATAATTAATGGAGAAATCGGAAATGTCCTCTCCTCACAGGTTATTTCTGATGCGGAATGTACTTGGGGTGTGGAGCTATTTGCTTATCCTGAGCAAGATCCCCAAACAAAAAAACCTTTAGAACGCTTGGAAGACATTTACTTGTGTTCTTTTGGACTATGGAAAGACTTGATGACAGAATTTATTGCTGATAGGTATAAAAATTACAGAAATCGGCAAGTACCTTTAGCAAAAGTGCTAAACTTGGCAAACAAGGGAATACCCGCCTATTTGTTTCGACTTCATACATCATCAAAGGAAGCACTAGCGATTGCCGATCGTTATGAATTCCCTACGGGATACATGGCGCTTTCACCCCAGTTTATCCCGCGTCGTAATGCTGAAAAATCGACAGATGGTTATATCATCTGCACAGTATGGTATGAAAACAAAAATGAATTCTGGCTATTTGATGCCAATAATTTATCCAACGGTCCTCAATGCAAATTGTCCCATCCGTCACTTAATTTTGCTCTGACCTTGCATACTGCTTGGTTGCCAAGCATTGGGAATCGCCAAGCAAGTTACCGCATCAACGTGCGCGAAGATTACAAGGAACTAGTACGCGCAGCATCTCAAAAACATCCAGATATTAAGGATTTATTTGAACAAGAAGTTTATCCTAATTTTGATTAGGTTTAAAATTTAGCCACTGTGTGGTAAATGTAAAGTGGGGAGGAGTGAGTGCATTCCGGTGAAAGCCAAGGGGTGCTTTTTTCTCGTCCCCAACATCTGAAACAAACACTTACATAAAAGTCTAGTATTATTACAGGGCAAAAACTATAAAACTTTTTGCTTTAATAAGTATAACTACTCTGTAGTAAAATTTATACTGTAGCTCAAGTGGCATAGAGCGTGTATGTTATGGTCGCTATTCTAAAGGATAAAATTTTTGAAAAAATTTATGAAGGTATAGAAACCGCTGTTTACCGAAGCAATCTTAAGCAGGGACAAAAACCAGTGGTAATCAAATTGCTTAAATCAGAGTATCCGGCACTAGAAGAAGTGACTCGCTTACGCCATGAATATAAAGTTCTCAAAGATTTGAGCATTGAAGGAGTTATTAAACCTTATGGTCTAGAAAAATATCAGAATGGTTTTGCATTAATTTTAGAAGATTTTGTCGGTCAGCCGTTGAGTCAAATTCTCAAAGAAAGGCAATTGACAATTTCTAAATCTTTGATTACAGCAATTGCACTAGCATCTATATTAATAGATATAGAGAAAGCCGGGATTATTCATAAAGACATCAAGCCTAGTAATATCATTATTAATGTTGAAACAGGACAGGTTAAATTAACTAATTTCGGTTTTTCCTCACGTCTACATTTAGAAAAATCAACTATCAGCAACCCTAACTTATTAGAAGGTACTTTAGCCTACATGGCGCCGGAACAAACAGGGAGGATGAATCGGTCGATTGACTACCGTACAGATTTTTACTCTTTGGGTGTGACTTTATATGAAATGCTGACAGGAACGCTGCCATTTACAAGCAATGACCCAATGGAATTGGTTCACTGTCATATTGCTAAACAACCAGTACCACCTTACCTAAAAAAGCAAATTCCTCAACCAGTTTCAGACATTGTAATGAAACTGTTAGCTAAAAATGCTGAAGAACGATATCAAAGTGCGACTGGATTAAAATTCGATTTAGAAACATGTCTACTACAACTTGAAAGCACCGGAGAAATTAAAGATTTTATCCTCGGTCAGCGAGATCACGGTAGTCAGCTTTTAATACCACAGAAGCTTTATGGCAGGGAACAAGAAGTTGCTATGCTGATGAATGCTTTCAGGAGGGTCAGCCAGGGAGCAACAGAAATAATGCTAGTTACCGGTTATTCTGGTATTGGTAAAACTTCAATTGTTAATGAAGTTCATAAATCCATCGTCGCCGCACGAGGATATTTCATTACAGGTAAATTTGACCAGTTTAGACGAGATATTCCCTATGCTGCTTTAATTCAAGCTTTTCAAGAATTAATTCGTCAGTTACTAACAGAGAATGAGCAGCAAATTGCTGTTTGGAAAAACAAACTATTAGAGGCTTTTGGTGACAACGGTCAAGTTCTCATTGATGTAATTCCGGAAGTCGAGTTAATTATTGGGTTCCAAACTGATGTTCCCAAACTAGGCACCACTGAATCAGAAAATAGATTTAACCGGGTTTTTCAACAATTTGTAAATGTTTTTTGCCAGCCAGAACACCCATTAATCATTTTTTTAGATGATTTACAGTGGGCAGATTCTGCATCTTTAAAATTAATTCGTCTTTTGATTGCGGATAAAAGCAGTAAATACTTATTTTTTATTGGAGCCTATCGAGATAACGAGGTCAACCCCACCAGCCCGTTAATACAAACGTTGGAAAAGTTACATCAAACAGATATAGTAATCCATAACATTTCCGTAGAATCCCTGTTATTCACTCATGTCCAACAACTAGTAGCAGACACCCTTAATGAAGCTATCACAGAAGCGCGAGTTAAATTATTAGCAGAGTTAGTCTTTAATAAAACTCAAGGTAATCCATTTTTCGTAACTCAGTTACTCAAAAGCTTATATAGCGAACGTCTGCTGGTTTATCAGGTAGCTACTGACAAGTGGCAGTGGGAAATTCAGCAAATTCAAGCAGTTGGCATAACTGACTATAATATTGTCGAACTGATTGCTCGAAATATTCGCAAATTGCCACTAGATACACAGAAAGTTTTACAGTTGGCAGCTTGTATTGGCAACCAATTTAACTTAGACATTTTAGCAACTGTCAATGAAACATCAGAAATATTAACGGCTGCTCAGTTGTGGAGTGCCTTGCAAGCTGGTCTAATTCTACCTTTATCTTCAAATTACAAAATTCCTATGGTGTTTGAAAGTACATCAGACATTTTTAAAGTTAGCGATGCCAAAATAGAATATAAGTTTTTGCACGACCGAGTGCAACAAGCAACCTACTCTTTGATTCCAGAATCATCAAGAAAAAATACTCATCTAAAAATTGGTCAACTCTTGCTAAAACATACCACGGCGCAGGAGCAGAAAGATAATATTTTTACATTAGTTAACCAATTAAATTTTGGTACTGATTTACTAAAAACGCAAATCGAAAAGGATGAGTTAGCTCAATTAAATCTTATTGCAGGTCAGAAAGCTAAAGCCGCTACAGCTTATGAAGCTGCGGTTAATTACTTAAATATAGGTCTAAAAATACTTCATTCCGACAGTTGGCAAAATCAATACAGATTAACTTTAAACTTTTATATAGAAATATCTGATGCAGAGTACCTAAATGCTAATTTAACAAGAGCATTAACTTTATGCGAATTGGCATTACAGCAAGTTCACAATCTTTTAGATAATGTTAAACTTTACCAAATAAAAATTAAAATTTACCTAGCGCAAAATCAAATCGACACTGTTTTAGATATTGGACAGAATGTTTTGCAAATGCTAGGTATTTCCTTAGTAGAATCAGCACCACAAAATTTTGACGTTGAGCAGTTAGCCAGCCGATTACCTATGACCGATCCATGCAATTTAGCAGCAATGGAGATTTTGATTCTTATTTGGGCTCCTGCTTGTTTTGGTAAAAGTCAAATTGCATTACCAATACTGTATACGATGGTTGAACTTTCTATGCAATATGGCAATTCACCTCCATCTATTTATGCTTACGCAATTTATGGTGTTATTACATCTTGGTTACTTCTAGATATTAATCTCGCCTATCAACTTGGTCAAACATCTCTAAAAATATTAGATAAATTAAATGCGAAAGAGCTTAAATCAAAAGCATTGGTAACGATTTACATGGCTATTATCTATAAAAAAGAGCATATTAAAGAAACCATAAATCCTTTGCATGAGGCAATTGATAGTGGGCTAGAAGTGGGAGATATTGAGTTTGCTTGTCATGCAGCAAATTTTTATTGTTCTCATCTCTTTTTTGTAGGAAAGCATTTAGAATTAGTTGCCGAAAATCAGGGAATTTATATTGAATTTATTAGCAAATTAGAGCAACAACATCCACTATATTTAACTAAAATATGCGCTCAGTCAGTAGCTAATTTGCTTGACAAATCTGCAAGCAAAACTAAACTAATTGGTGAAATTCTGAATGAAAAAGAAGCTCTCCCTTATTTTTTCTCAACTAACAATTTAATGTTGTTATTTAATGTTTATTTTTATAAATCATTTCTTTGTTATTTTTTTGAAGAATATCATAGCTCTGTAAATTATGTAAAAACAGCATTAAACTATGCTGGTTTTATTCAAGGTGAAGTTATATTTACGCTGCATAACTGGTTTTATTCTTTAGCACTGATCGCTGAGTATTCTGATAACTTATTAAAATCCGAAAACAAACAAGTAAATAATTTAGAAGAATACTTGAGCCAAGTAGATGAAAATCAAAAAAAGATGAAATACTGGGCTGAACACGCGCCCATGAATTATCAGCACAAATATGATTTAGTGGAGGCTGAAAAAGCTAGAGTATTGGGACAAACACTTGCAGCTATGGATTACTATGACCGTGCGATAACTGGCAGTAGGGAAAATGGATTTATCCAAGAAGAAGCACTAGCTTATGAATTAGCGGCTAAATTCTATTTAGCTTTAGGACAGCAGGAAATTGCCCGAGCTTATATGACCAAGGCACATTATGGTTATATTTGCTGGGGAGCTATTGCCAAAGCCAAAGATTTAGAATCAAAATACTCACATATCATTATTTTTTCAAAGTTAGATAAAAATACCATCAATTCACAAGTTTTAGATTTGACAACAATTATCAAAGCTTCTCAAGCTATTGCCAGTGAAATTATTTTAGAGCAGTTACTAAAAAAAATAATGATTATAGTAATTGAGAATGCAGGCGCCCAAACTGGTTTTCTTGTTTTAAAGCAGCAAGAAAAATTATTTATTCAAGCCAAAAGTAATATAGATACCTCAGAGGTCGTAGTATGTCAATCAGTACTAAAAGAAACTAGCGAACAGTTGCCAAATTCCTTGATTAATTATGTAGTTCTAACTAGAGAAAATGTAATTCTAAAGGATGCAAGTCACGAAGGATTATTTACCACAGATAAATATATTATTCAAAATCAGCCATTGTCTGTACTGTGTACGCCAATTATTAACCAAGGTGAGCTTTTGGGCGTACTTTATTTAGAAAATAATCTTGCTGTAGGCGCTTTTACATCAGAGAGATTAGAAGTATTAAAAGTTTTATCATCTCAAGCAGCAATTTCGATTAAAAATGCTCAACTTTACCAAAATTGTCAGTTAGAAATATGCGAGCGTCAGCAGGCAGAAGAAGCATTACGAGAAAGTGAGAAAAAGTTAGCACAGTTTCTTGAAGCTTTACCAATAGGTATATTTACTATTAATTCTCAAGGACAACCTTGCTATGCTAATCAAACCGCACAAAAAATTTTAGGTAAAGGAATTGTTCCCGGTACAAATTCTCAATTATCTGAGATTTACCAAGCTTATACACAGGGAACACAAAAGTACTATCCTGATGATGAGTCGCCTATTTTCAAAGCTTTGAATGGTGAAAGTAGCACTATTAATGATGTTGAACTGCATTTTGCAGATAAAATTACTCCTTTGGAGGTTACAGCAACACCTATTTTCGATAGCCAAGGTAATATAATCTATGCCATCGCAGCTTTTCAAGATATAACACAGCGTAAGCAAGCAGAAGTAGAGCTTGCCTCTAAAAATATGGCTTTGCAAGAAGCTACAGAAGAATTAGCTAAATATAACCGTAACTTAGAAGAAAAAGTTCAAGAGCGAACCAAAGAATTAAGCCAAACTTTAGAAATTCTCAAAGCTACTCAATCTGAACTAATTAAAGCAAATCAAGAATTACATCGTCTCTCTAGAATCGATAAATTAACTCAAGTTGCCAACCGCTTTTGTTTTGACGAGTATTTACTGCAAGAATGGAATCGTTTAGAATTTGAGCAACAACCCTTATCATTAATTATATGTGATGTCGATTATTTCAAAAAATATAACGATTTTTATGGTCATCAATCCGGCGACCACTGTTTGCAACTAGTTGTTAAAGCATTACTTTCTGTGGTAAACTCTCCAACACATTTGTTAGCTCGTTATGGTGGAGAAGAGTTTGCCGTAATTATGCCATCAACAGGTGTTGAGGAAGCAATCATTATCGCAGAGGCAATTCAACAAGCAATTCATCAAGCCAAATTGCCTCATGCTTGTTCAGATATTAGTCAATATGTTACTATCAGCTTGGGAATAGCTACTGTAATCCCAAATAATAGCATCTCCCAAGCAAGCTTAATTGCTACCGCAGATAAAGCGCTTTATGAAGCAAAGCGACAAGGACGTGACTGTTATGTACATGCGCTATAAACTAAGTTTATGTTATGAAGGACGGGCAAGGATGCCCATCCCACAAGACTTATCCCACAAGAGTTATCCCACAACACTTATCCCACAAGAGTTATCCCACAACACTTATCCCACAAGAGTTATCCCACAAAACTTATTTAAAGTCTTTTTTGTGCCATTGCTAAAAGTTGTTGTGCTTCGGGATAAGAAGTTGTTCCAGGTTTGATTGTTCTTAGTTGGTTGATAAGATCGTGAATTTCGGCTTTGAATTGCTGAGTATCAGACGGCGCCGATATAATTAACCTTTTTATATCTCGGTTTGCTGCTTCGAGTATTTGTTTTGCTTCACTTTCATAGCGTTGTCTGCTTTGAATAGTTCCTAAGTTTGTTTGATATTGAGCAATTAGTTTTTGTGCTTCGACGTAACCTGCTTCTTTTACGTCTATATTTTTAAGTTGCTGAATGGCATTGTTCCATTGTTCTGCTATTTGTTCCCATTTGTCTGCGGGGTGCGGTGGGTTTTGCGATGCTTTTGCTGCAACGATTGCATATTGTTTTGCTGCTTCTATATAATTGTTGCTACCAGAGTTATCTATTGTTCGGTATTTAACTTGTACTGATGCTAGCAGTTGTTGTGCTTCGAGGAAACGAGGGTTTTCTTTGGGAATTTCATTGAGTCTGTTAATTGCTTGTTGCCATAGTTCTGAGGCAGTTTGTGGTTGTTTTGGTTGAATTTTTTGCGCTTCGATGTCAAATTGTTGTGCAGCAGCAATAAGTGTAGCTGTTTGAGCATCTATTAATTCTTGTTTGTAAGGTTTGAGTTTCGCTTGGGCATTTTCTGCTGCTAAGGTCTCTGCTGGAATTTGCTCGAATAAATTTATTGCGCTTTGCCAAGCTTCAATAGCTTGTTCTTTTTGTTTGATATTTGTAGCTCTTTTATATTCTGATTTTGCTGTTAAAAGTAGTTGTTCTGCGTCTTCTAACGGTGTTAGCGCATTTTTGTTTTGAAACGCAACGGCTTGTAAACGTGCCACCTTTTTGCGTGCGGTTTCAAATTCATCGAAGGAAAATCTCCAAGCGCAGCCAAAATAATTACAGTATGCTTCTGGGTAATGGTTTAATGACCAGACTGGCAAATTATCTAAATGCTTCTTCGCTTGTAGAACTTTTTCTCCACCTCGTTCGATGTCAGCAGCGCTAGTTGGGTTATCTAATAGCTGTTCGGCTTGACCAAGTGAATCAACGGCGCCACGATAATTGAAGTCCATATCCATGTAAGTCGGTATTAGTAAAATTGGCGCCGTTTTGGCAATTGATTTACGAATCATTGGATTAGGTAAATTTACTAGCCACACAACACCTGCACAACTACCAATAAACATGAGAAAAAATGTAACTTTTGTTAATATGCCTGGTGGACGATTTGCTTTTATCGCTTGTTTGAGTATTTTTTCATTGAATTGTGGATATATATCTGAAACATTATCACGCAACTCATCTATGGTTATGGCGCCTTTTTCTTGACGCAGTTTTTCTAAGCGCTTCATTATAATAAGCTTCTCAGTTCTTCCAATCGCGTCATTAGTGGCACAACGCTCGACTTCATCCCTTAATATTTCAAAAGCACGCTTGTTTAATTTCGTCATATTTAATACCTGTTTTCATATATCTCTCCTTAGTGTTCCCGTGGAAATAAGAGAAGTATAAAAAATTAAATTGTTGATTTTGAGAATAAAAATGGGAATCATAAATTCAAGAGTTGGAATTTAGATTCTATGAATAGTTACTGGTACTTGTCTGGTTTGATAGTGATGGCTCCTTTGGCTGCAACAGCGCAAGTTGTGCCCGATAATACAACGGGAAGCCAGGTGATACAGAATATTCAAATTAATAATGTTCTAAGCGATAGAATTGACGCTGGACAACAACGCGGTAACAATTTATTTCATAGCTTCAGTGAATTCAACATTAACAGTGGGCGCGGTATTTATTTTACTAATCCGACAAATGTTACTAATATTTTCACACGGGTAACAGGAAGCAATGCGTCTAATATCAATGGTGTGTTAGGTGTATTAGGTAATGCAAATCTATTCTTTATGAATCCTAATGGTGTTGTTTTTGGAACTGGCGCCAAGTTAGATGTAAAAGGTTCTTTTATTGGTACAACTGCTAGTAGTATCAATTTTGGGGATGGCGCCGTATTTTCTACATCACCAACATTACACAGCGAGGTGCTTACAGTTAGTATACCCGTGGGATTAGGTTTTGGAAGTAGTCCAGCACCTATCCAAGTTCTGGGAACTGGTCATAATTTAACAACTACAGACATTACTTTTGCACCATATCTTCAACTCATTGCTAAGACAGGGTTACAGGTACAGTCAGGAAAAACTCTGGCTTTAGTTGGTGGTGATATTAACTTAGATGGTGGTATTCTTACTACTGCTGGTGGAAATATTGAACTAGGCAGTGTTGGCGCCCAAAGCCAAGTAGGTTTAAATTCTACCACTCAAGGATTTAAACTAGATTATAGTCAGGCGCCAAGCTTACAGAATATTCAACTTTCAAACAAAGCGCTTATAAATTTATCGGGACTTAACACAGGCTCTGTACAATTACAGGGAAATCAAATTAGTATACGCGAAGGTGCAAATATTTGGAGCCAAAATCGCGGTATTAAACCAGCGGGAGATATAAATGTTAACGCGACGCTATTAGAGGTAAATGGCACTACCCCTGATGAAAAATTGCGAAGCGGTATCGTTAGCGAAACTGTTGGACTCGGAGCAAGTGGAAATATTACTATTTCAACTTCAGGGTTAACCATGCAAAATGGAGGGGCAGTTACGGCTAGAACTTATACTCCTGCTCCTAGCGGCAATCTTACTGTTAATGCCAGTGAGTTTATTACTTTAGCTGGGTTATCTCCAAAAACAAATGTGTTTAATGTTCTTGGTACTAACACTCTATTCGGAACTAAGCTTGAAGAAAAACCAATTACAACAGCAAAGGGAGGAGATGTAACTGTATCAACACGGCGCCTGTCTATCAAAGATGCCTCGTATTTATATGCTATTTCATTAGGTGATAGCCAGAGTGGGAATGTGAATATTAATGCCGACACAACCGAAATAATTGGTGGTTCTGAAAAAGTTGCTGGTTTAGATGGTTACTTAGCTAGCACAATTTCAACTGTTGCTTATCGTCGTGGTGATGCGGGTAACATCAAGCTTGATACACGCACGCTTAATATTCAAGCAGGAGCAATGATATCCACTTCCAATTTAGGCACTAATAATGCAGGCAATATCACAATCAATGCCAAAGAATCCATCGAGATGGCAGGTACGTTGTCATCTGATGGCAAACCCTTGTTTATAAGTAATATTAGTTCGACCATTGGCTCACCGAGTCGTGATATTCAAAGCATTTCTACTTACCGTGCATTGGGAGATGCTGGTAGCGTTACAATTAATACCCCTTCCTTGAAGATTAGTAAGTATGCGGGTGTGAGCGTTGGAAATTTTGGAAATGTTGGAGGAGCTGGTACACTTACAATTAATGCTAACTCTCTACAATTGAGTGATATGTCAAGTATTGGTGCTTCTAGCGTCTCTGGTAGAGAAGGTAATATTACTTTAAACGCAAATAATCTTGAAATGCGGCGCCAAAGTCAAATCACAACAAATGCCCGTGGAACAGGTAACGGTGGCAATATTAATATAGATGCAAATACGATTATTCAGCTAGAAAACAGTGATATCACTGCAAATGCAATTCAAGGGAAAGGTGGAAATATAAGTATTAATACTCAAGGTATTTTTAGCTCACCAGATAGTTTGAGAACTGCGACGGGAAGCATCAACGGGGAAGTTAGAATTACAACTCCAAATATTAAACAAGATAATTCTCTCAAAGAACAATCGAGTGCAATTATCAATACTGAACGAGTAATCGCAAGTAGCTGTTTTGCAAATCGTAATACACAACAAGCTAGTTTTGTTACAACTGGTAACGGGGGTTTACCACAGGCGCCAAGTAATGATAATGAATTAGCTTTTGGACTAATACAAGTTCGTCCAGTTAATAGTCCTGTTCAAAATACCCAAAATACCCAAGTTAATTCTAATTGGAAACACGGCGACAACATACAAGAAGCAACACAGCTTGTAAAAACCAGTGACGGAAGACTTGTGTTAGCAAATAATCTTGGTTCTTATTTAGCGTCTACAAGTGATTTGGTTTGTACAAAAAGCATGTAGAGACGTTACATGTAACGTCTCTGTATGTGTTCATGGAACACCCAATATGCTGTATTTCTAGGCGCCAATCCAATTATTCGATATTCTGCTCGAAAAGTCTCACTTCTCCTGCGTCATTAATCAACGTGACGGAACCTGAAGCCAAAGATTTTAGTATATTGCTAATTTGAGAGATTAACGGTAGCAGAGAGTCTGGACGTGTACTATAAACATTTAGAACTATAATTCGCAACGTAAGACCATGAAGATTCTGTTGATACGGCAAGTTCTTATCAGCTGTAATAAAAACATCAAAGGGATGTGCTTGTGCCAGAGCTAAAAGTTCTCGGTCTTTTACGCCGCGCCAGCCCATCTCCTCAACATTTTTAACGAAATATCCTGCATCTGCAAGTGGTTTCTTTAGTTTCTTGCTTAATAAATTTTCATCAAATAGAATGAATACGAGTTGTCCGCTCCTGATCCAACATCATTTTTGCAATCACCTCTAAAGTGAGTAAAGCCTGACTCTTTAAGTGCGGGAAATCTTCTAAAAACTCAGATAAGCCCGCTTCACCTTCGAGGTAGTCAAAAAATGTTTGTAATGGAACTCGTGTCCCAACGAATACCGGAACTCCACTCATAATCTCTGGATCAGAGTGAATAATTTCTCGGTCACGCAAATAAGATTGAATGTCTATTGTACTTTTATTCATACCTAATGGCATTAAGGAGTTATATTTTTATTAATCGGTAATTTACAGCCTAACGTCAAATTAAAATTTATTGATGGCTGAAGAGATAATGCCTCATTTTACACATATTTTGATGACCCAAGCCACAGTTACTTTTGGGATTTTTACAATTTCTGCTCAGACTGCTACATGATTCGCAACTTCCCTTAGTAGTATCACGTCTCAAATGCTTGGGCTTCTTGGGTTAGATTTTACCAAGCCTTTTTGCACATGACGTTAAAAGTCGGATATATAACTGCGGATAGTTACAAAACAGAATAAATATTGCTACAATTTGTAAAGTAAATTAAAAAACTTTATATTATCTATAATGACAACAGCTTTAATTACTGGTGCTTCTGGCGGGATTGGTAAAGCTTTTGCTGAGGAACTCGCTGCTCGTAACAACAATTTAGTACTTGTCGCGCGCTCTGAAGAGAAGCTTCATCAGTTAGCATCAGAGTTGCAAGCTAAACATCATATTGAAATTGATGTTATCGTCAAAGACTTAGCTGAACCTGGTTCTACGGCACATGTCTTTGATTATACAAGAAACCAAGGAATTACAATTGATACGCTAATCAATAACGCTGGTTTTGGAGACTATGGAGATTTTGCCGAGCGTGATGGTGAACGGCAAATTCAAATGATTCAATTAAATGTGCTAGCGCTTGTTGATTTAACACATAAATATTTACCCTTAATGCGGCAGCGACGCAGCGGTAATATTATCAATATTGCATCAATAGCAGCGTTTCAAGCGATACCTTATATGTCAGTATATGCCGCGAGTAAAGCTTTTGTACTAAGCTTTAGCGAGTCGTTATGGGCAGAAAATCGCGCGCTTGGTGTACGTGTTCTGTGTGTTTGTCCTGGCCCAATAGACACAAACTTTTTCACTGCGGCAAAATTTCCACCTACCATTGCGGCAAAAAATACTCAAATTACTAAAGTTGAGACAGTTGTTCGAGATACTCTCCAAGGTTTAGAAAGAGGTGAATCGGTGGTTGTGAGTGGTGGTTTAACTAGTCATTTGATACCAAAGCTATCACGACTTGTACCACGTAGAACTTTGGTGAGTGTGTTAGAGAAGCAGTTTAAAGCTTAGTGTTCTGGATTTTATTTAGAATTTTATTTGGATTTTATTAATTATATTGCCCTTGCCTTAATCTTTGTAATTTCAGCATGGTTAGACAGATGGTTAGCCATAAAAAACCAACTCCATAACCAGCTATTATATCTGTAGACCAGTGAACACCCAAGTACAAACGGCTTAAACCAATGGTGCCTATTAAAATCACTGCTATAAAATAAATAATTTTAGAATATTTAGGGTAATGAGTTGCCAGTAGATAAGCTATGGAGCCATACAGTACCATTGAGCCTAGTGCATGACCACTTGGAAAACTATAAGATGTTTCTACAATTAATTGTTTCCACAGTTGTGGACGAACTTTAGAGAAAAATAGCTTTAATCCTGTATTTAAAATAAATGCACCCAAGCAAGTTAATACAAATATCATTGCCTCTAATCTATAACGGCGCCATAAAAGCGTTAAAGTAGTTACCCCAGCAAGAATTACAACTACAGTTGGATTTCCTAATTGGGTTATAAATAACATTAAATTATCAAGACTGGGGTTCGCGTAGGAGTGTATCCATAATAATATAGATTTATCGAACGCGAAAGATTCTTGTTCTAAAACTTCTTCAGCTAGCTTTGCTAAAACGAATAAAATTAGTAAACAAACAGCTAATCCACCAATGCCAAGGGCGCCTATTAAGGTAATTAATTTTGGGTGTATATAACGTAACCAAAATCTAGAAATTTTTTGAAGCATAGGTTTTGGAGACTGTACATGTACAGTCTCTACATTTGGTTGTTAAAATTACGGTGCCTTTTTCAGGTTTTCTATTCCTTTGACTACTGTTGCCGTTTGAATTTTGTCTCCTTGTTTGATTTTGTCTACTACGTTCATTCCTTTGGTGACGTATCCGAACACTGCGTAGTTACCGTCTAAAAATGCTAGGTCTGTTAGAGCAAAATAAAATTGTGATGATGCGGAGTTTGCTTCACTGGAACGTGCCATTGCTACTGCACCACGCTTATGACGTAATGTTGGCGGTTTTGAAATTCCCGCACTTTCTAAAGTTTGACCGTATATAGGTTGTTTAGCGCCTGTAGGTTTTATTTCTAAAGGAACATAACGAGCTTTCTTTGTTGCTGGGTCTATCCATGAACCTGTTCCTAGCCTTTCTGCCGGAAATTTGCGGTCTTTGCTTTGTGGATCTCCACCTTGCACTACAAATGGTTGTGGTTCTCTAACTACCCGATGAAATACTAGTCCGTCGTATACTTTTCTTTGCACTAAATCTACAAAGTTACCTGCACTAATTGGAGCATTGGTACCATCTAATTCAATGGTGATGGGTTGGTTGTTGACTTTTATTACTACAGTTGCTTTGCCATTGAGTCGTGGTAGGTTTTTAATTTGAGATGGAGCAGGCGCCTGAGCTATTTCTATATTACCTGCTGTGACTGGTGGCTGAATTACGTTATATGTTGTCAGCGAGAGCGTAATTATGGCAGCAATTCTGCCTACTTGGATGTAGAAATTTTTATCGAGCATTTATTTGTTGTTTCTAGATGTATGGTGGCCCGAAGCCCACCTTACTACTTACACTGGGTAAGTTGGGCGTTGCCCAACCTACACGTATCTTGTTAACTGTACGCGGTACCTATCTTTTTTTGTTACCGCAATTTCACCTATTTCTAGGCGCCCTTTGCCACGTATAGAAACTAAATCACCTGTTTTAAGTTGTGCGGAAGGACTAGTCGTGTCTTTCCAATTTACGCGAACGTCACCTGAATCAATAAATTCAACCATTTTGCTGCGTGACATTCCAAATCCTGCGGATGCAACTGCATCTAGTCGTAGTGATGCTTCGACGGTGGTAAGTTCTTTTTTCTTGGGTTCGCGGATTTTTAATTCACTTAATTCTATACGTCGTGTGTTAACGGGTACTGAGCGTACTTGTTTCAAATGTGTCTCTAGATAGTCCCCTAATTCAGGCACTACAATTACCTGGGCACCTCGTTCTCCTAAAACAATCACGTCACCTGTTTTGTCACGCACTATACCACAACCTAACATGGCGCCGAGAAAATCTCTGTGTGTTGCAGTATCAAATAAAAAATTACCTGCAATATCAAGCGCAACGAGTTCTACCTGTGACTCGTCTAAGGGAAGTTCCGAACGTGCTATGGCAAGTCGCTGACGTTCTGCTTGTGGATACCCACCCCAGGCAACTAAATGAATTTCTGTAAGACGACTAAAAGACCTTTGAACTTCTGCCAACTCTGGAGGTGAAAGAAAATCTGTCATCACAACTTCCCAAGTTTTAATGGCTTTTTCCGCTTGGTCGATGACGCGGGCAACTTCATCTCTATTTTCAACACCCTTCAAAAGTTCTTCTCGTGGCAGCATGTGGATAAATAATGATATTTCTACTAGCTATTTCTTGATTCTAACGTCAACTCCCACTTATATACCTCTAACCCAAGCGTGTCTGTCCCTTTCATTTTTTCTACATTCTGCATTCCTAATTTTTCTAATACCCGAATTGAGGCAACATTATCTATAGGAGTATGTGCAATAATTTTCTTTGCTGCTAGCTGTGTAAAGGCAAAGTCTATAAGCGCTTCCACTGCTTCGGTCGCGTAACCTTCATTACGATAAGCAGCTAAAATTTCGTAACCTATTTCTAACGTCTCGTCGTCTGACTTTCCTTCAAACCCTAAATCTCCAACTAACGTAGAATCATCGGTACGAATTATTAACCATACTCCATACCCTAACTGTGAAGGGTCAGATTTTAGTAGCTCTATATACTTCGGTAAAAAAGCTTGAACTTCTGTATTGTACCAATCGTCTGGTATATAAGCAGTTAAAAGTTTTTCTAGCAAAGGTTTGTCTTTTGCTAGAGTAGCTTGAGCTACTTCCAATGAACAAGGTAGTAGCTCAAGACGCTGTGTATCGATGTATAAAATTTGTTCCATCTAAATTATTAAACAGTTGATGTATCAGCATAACCCTGAAGATTCTCAGGGTCAAACCGACGTAATATCCTAGTTGCTTCGCGGGTTTGACTTTCTTGACCTTGAACTACAATTAGGTATTTTCCAGCATCAAGACGATTACGATATGGTAATGCATCACCACTACCTATAACCATCCCGACTCCTCCCCCTACAAAGATACTACCCAAGGCGCCACTGGCAGCACCTAGTAGTCCTCCAATAAGTTGATTACCAATTCTACCAGCCCAGGCAAAAGTATCTAAATCGGTAACTAGGTTAAATGTAACACCAGCAAAAAAACCGAATGGTATCAACCATATGGCCATAAATTTTGTTTGCTTCACCGCTTGCTCTTTAGGGTCAATTAAGCCAAACTCATCAGCAGTTTTGTAACCCCTGCCTAGGATAGTACTATTTATACCCTCTTTTTCTAATTCTAGGTAAGCAGCTTCGGCTTGAATACGGTCGGCTAATACAGCAACAAGGTAATTCATTGATTATAAAATTCGTTGTTTAATCAGATTTGCTCTCATTTAATAGCGTAGCAGCCTGAGAAACATCAAATGAATACCAAATAAATTGTAATCGATATGACTTCACTTTAATGAATCAAATGGTTCACAAAAATTATCGATGCCTTGCTTCATAACGTACATTAGAACAGGCGCCGCTAAAATGCTAGGGAATGTGGGCATAGTTCTAATATGTTGCATCATCTCTTGAATAGAACCATCTTGTAAGTTGCTACGAAATTCTTGCTGGCAAATCACAGCACGCCATTTTCTAGCTAATGCATCTAACCATTCCGAGTTAGCACGCTCAGGCTGTTGTCCAACACGAATTGCCAATGTCATTGCAGCATCTTCTAAATCTCCCTCACAGTCCTCAATCGCGTCGAGTGCTTTTAACGCAAGGGGGTCTTCTGAAAGTTGCGAGCGAAATTGAGCTATTTCTTTTAATGTAACTGTTGTCATGCGGTTTTTGATGAGCAAAGTAGCTACCATTCAGCAATGGTACGAGCTTTTTCGTTCATTGTAAAATTTTCTGCCCATTTTTACATCAAATCACAAATGTAGAGACGCGATAAATCGCGTCTCTGATAAATCGCGTCTCTACAATTCGGGAATAATTGTCTTGTTTCGTTAGCGCGTACCTCTAGCGGTAACAGCACGCTGTATAGTTGCTAAAGCACGGTTGTAACCCAAAATCGCTGTGACTCTATTACCTTCAGATTGTGTTAGTCGATTTTGAGCATTAATTACGTCGGTTTGCGTCCCAACTCCCGCTTGGAAACGTAGACGTGCTAGTCGCAGTGCTTCGGTTGCCTGTTCGAGAGCAACATTGGCTGTTTGAATGTTGCTTAGGTTCGATTGCAACTGCGAAAAAGCCTGTTCAACTTGGAACCTAATTTGGTTTCGCTGTTCGGCAAATTGCGTTTCTGCAATACTAATAGCTCTTTGTGCTTGTGATGCACGAGC
The DNA here is from genome assembly GCF_003991905.1 of Dulcicalothrix desertica PCC 7102. Taxonomy (GTDB): domain Bacteria; phylum Cyanobacteriota; class Cyanobacteriia; order Cyanobacteriales; family Nostocaceae; genus Dulcicalothrix; species Dulcicalothrix desertica. The sequence continues at coordinate 338,164 of NZ_RSCL01000011.1, forward strand.
GCGCGCGGCGCCTCCTTCATATAAGGGAATACTAGCTTGCACTCCCACAGAATAACCATCAACAACAGATATCTGGTCTTGAAATTGGTCGAGCAAGTTGTATTGAGCAACTAAACTAATTTGTGGACCAAGTGCCGATAGTGCCTGTCGTCTTTGCTGTTCGCCAATATTACGTTGAGCTAGTTGCTGTTGTAATTCCGGTCGATTTTGCAGTGCTTGTATAATGCTTGCTTCGAGTGTTTGATTCCATAAACCAGCAATTGCTACAGGGTCAGCAGCACTCAAATTGACTGATTGCGGTACGCTTAGTGTTGCCGCTAATTGTCGCTGTGCAATTTGCTGCTGCGAAATGGCAATTGTTCGCTGTTGTTGTGAGTTGGCTAAGTCTACTTGGAATTGCAGTACATCAAAACGAGTCCCGACTCCAGCTCGTTCGAGTGCAAGCGCGTCGCGTAAAGATGCTTGTGCGTTTTCTACTGCCGACTCGTTAATTCGTACACTTTCGTCTGCTTGTTGCAAATCGTAATATTGATTTGTAACGTTAAGACGAATTGTTTCTGATTGAACTTCCAGGTTGAACTCATCTGACCTTAGCTGTTCTTCTGCTTGTCGGATAATAGCTTGGCGCCTTCCCGATGTGTAAAGGTCATAATTAAATTGAGCATTACCCGAAAAACCTGTACTTTCTTGGACGCCTTCAAATTGGTCAGCAAAAGCTGGGTTTTCCCGAATTTGCGCTTCCGAACCTAATCTACTCTGTGCAGAACGCTGACGAGTTATATTCGCATTCAAGCCTAATGTTGGAAGTAATGCAGCTTGCGCCTCCCTAACAGCAGCTTGACTACGTTCTACTTGAAGTAATGCCACTTGTAACTGCTTGTTATTACGACGTGCAGCTTCTAATGCTTGATTTAATGTTATTCGTTGCGTTCCTTCTAGCCGAACTTCTTCGGGTCTTGTTGGAAATTGCAACGGATTTGGGTTTGCATTCAAGTAGCTAGGAATTTCTCTTGTTCCACTTGATGGTATTGTTGGTGGTGCTACTGGGGTTGGGTTTGTTGGTCTTGGTGGTGGCACATTTTGTTGCGTGTTTTGGGCAATCTGATTTTGTGCTGGTGTTGGTGTCTCTATTAGTGCCTTGGCGCCTAGTTTTTTTGACGGTGCCTGTGCTACTGTCATAATTTCACTAGTCGTGTTCTTATGACGAACCAAATCCTTGATGTTTAGATTTAATATATCTAACTTGTTTAAGATTAATTCTTTCGGTTCTTCACCATAAAATTCCACTAATGTCAATAGAAGATTCTCATCATTTTCTGTAGCTGATTTAGCTATTAACTTTTTACTAGTTGCTTCAAGCCAAAGAATGTCAGTTGAGCCAATCAACTTGCTTGATATTATGCTGCTAGGGTTATTTACGGCACGTATTTCATTAAATTGAAATGGCGCCTGTAAATTAATAGTTTTTGTAACGAATGTATTGTCAAATACCATTTGCGGGTGCAAAATGTTGGATTTGAATACAGGTATAGAATCGAAAATGTTAATGCCAGAAGCAACCAATGTAGGTTCACCTATTTTTGCAGTGTTGGCATAGCTCGAATGAGAAGCTAACACTGCTACCGTTACTCCGGGCAAGAAGCTATAAAATAATTGCTTTCCGTTCACCGGGTCCCTCACACAAAAAATGACATCGGCTTAAACCGTTTCCCACGCATAGAAATATAACACGATACTAGCTTAAGTATCAGGGCTTTCTTTTGTTTGAAAGCCTCTAACGATGCGAGATAATTCTGCCTTTTCATCCGAGACAACCCTGGAAGGGGAACCGCTAACGATTCGCTCATAATTGCGGAAAGAGTCTTTAATATCGGGTCCATCAGCAGTAATGTTGTATTCACGAATACCTTTATCGTGCCAAGACCCGCGCATTTTGAATACATTAATTGCGCGTGCCATTTCCCCTCGAATCTCAACGTACTGCAACATTAAGATTGTGTCGGTGATTGTTGATATGTGTGAATCGGTAATCGAGTGCGACCCCATAAACTGGTCGGTTGTATTTGTGAAAAAACCTGTAATTTCTTCTTGTTTTGCATAACCTGTTACACCGATTACAAATTGTCGGAAAGTGTTATTTGTCACTCCTCGCGCTAAAGCTGATAATGAGTCGATAGCAATTCGCGCTGGTTTAAATTCTGCAATTTCGGATTTTATTATTTGTAAATGGTCTTCCAAACCTGTAGATTCGGGGTAAGTACAAATAATTTTTAATAATCCTTGCCGCTCTAAATCTTCAAAGTCAATACCCCATGAGGAAGCGTTTCTTGATAACTGCGCCCGCGATTCTTCATAAGCAAATAATATTGCTCGTTCACCATTGTTACAAGCTTCTTGTATAAATTGGCTCACTAGTAATGTTTTTCCTGTACCAGTGGCGCCTGTTGCTAAAATAATAGAGTCTTTGAAGAAACCACCGCCACACATATCATCTAGAGTTTTGACGCCAGAAGAAACACGCACGTTTGAAGAACGCTGTGTCAAGCGCATTGCTCCCAGAGGAAAGATATTGACACCATCGTTAGTAATTGTAAAAGGATATTCTCCCTTCATATGCGTAGTCCCACGCAATTTCAGGATTTCTATTGTCCGGCGCCGACGTTCCCCTTCTAATACGTTACGCACAATTACCACGTTATCAGAAACAAACTCTTCAACTCCAAAAGACGCAACCGGGCCGTATTCCTCACCACGCTCTGTAGTAATAATTGTTGTCACGTTGAGCAACTTTAAACGTGCTACTAAACGAAAAATTTCTCGACGAACAACTCCAATCGCTTCATACTGCTGAAAAACTGCCGTAATTGAATCGATAGATACTCGTCGCGCCTTATACTTCCTAATTGCGTACTGCAATCGTTCAATTAGCGCACTCAAGTCAAAATTGCCTACAATGTCTTGCCCTTCAGGGTCAGGAGATGCGTCGAGTATAAACAACTTTCCCTCTTCGATTAGACGTTGTAAATCCCAACCAAATATATAAGCATTTTTTATAATATCGCTCGGTGACTCCTCAAAAGTGACAAAGACACCAGGTTCATTAAAAAAATGAATCCCGTTGAATAGAAACTGGAGAGAGAATAATGTCTTGCCAGTCCCAGATGTACCGCTGAAAAGGGTAGTTCTACCAATGGGCAATCCCCCATGACTAATGTCGTCGAACCCCTCTATCATCGTGCGAATTTTATCTACACCACCAATTCTGGGTGTGTTTTTTTGCCCTGGCAGGTCGTTATCACTCATTTTTATGCCACTTTTTCTATGAACTCAGGTCGATATAGTATATTTTTATCTCTAGTGTTCTATTCTTCAAATAAATCTTCTTCTCTTAGTTCTTCATACAGCAAATCTAACCCTATCAATACTCGTTCACGGTCTGACAAATCTCCTATAATTTTACGAACTGGTGGCGGCAAAATTTTCGATAAAGTCGGTGTCGCTAATATTTTGTCTTCTTCTGCCAACTGCGGATTTTTCATCACGTCTATGACTTTCAAAGCGTATACACCCTGAAACTCTTGCTCTAATATGTTTTTGAGCGTTTTCAATGCCCGTACTGAGTTCGGTGTGTTACCCGCTACATATAGCTTCAGTACGTAAGTTTTTCTTACTTTATTCATATGAGTATTGCTTACTTGGGTAGCGAACCTCGATACGCTTCGCACAAATGAGCAAGAATATCGATGAGCGTCAAGCGGTAATCAAGCAGTGCTTCATCGCTTCGCCCTTCTAATTTTAACTGTTTAGAAAACTCATCTATAAGTTCCATATGCATTTCGATAATTTGCGGCACAGGAATATTAGCACAAAACAGCGCGTTAATAAATTTGTCTATTAAGTCTTGCAGTGTTTGCTCTTGGGTAAAGTAATTAATCAGAATCACTCGATACTGTGATTTTAATTGCTCTAGCACTGCTCGCTGCTCGCCTATCGTCATTTGTGATAAGTGCTTGACGTTCGTTATCGATTCTCCTACCATGCTGTTTTTTTCGGGTAATATCTACCTACGGGCAGATACATATCGCTATATCTAATGAGCATTTTTATAAATGGCGCCTCCCTGATGAGTTACTTTCGTGTTGACAAAAATCAAATAATCCTGCTGATAATAGTTAATCTCCACTCACAAGCGTTATTTTAATATCATTGGCATCGTCAAAAATCTGTAACATTGCTTCGCAATTTAACAAGTTGATAAGATACTTGAACTCATATTAAAAAATGTCTCATTCTAAATCATTATAATTCCTAAAGGTTGTTATCGCTATTTTCAAGCCATAATTGTCATAGCAGTTGTTATCAGGAGTTCCTGCACGCCCAATAGTTTTTGTAACAGTACATTACATAACGCTCGCACGACTTCTGTACCATTGTTTGAGCAAACTTATCCGTCTTATTTACAACGGTGTCTTGTCTCAAATTTTAATAACCGTGCTATTGTAAGCCTGTTTTACGCGCACATGTTTGACTTGTATAACTTAACCTAAATCTCTTTAAGTTTAAATTTTCGACAAGCGTTTAAGCGTAGTTTTTCACACCGTTGGCATTTTAGGGGCGCCAAGGGTGCTATTTGTTACAGTTTTAGCTTGCGGAACCAGAATGACGAGAGCAAAAAAATGCCAATGCTAGAATATCCGCTTGATGAGTTTATTATAACCGTTCCTATCTGCTGGCAATCCACAACTCTTTTGGATGTATTGTCCATCTTTGAATCTGAAAATTCCGAACGGCTAGTTGTTGTCTCAGAACTTGGGGCGCCTACCGGAATTGTACATTTAGCAAGTTTGTTGCCGCAAGTGCTAGCCGTCACACAAGGACAGTCTGCCCAAAATTTGCAGCACCAAATTCTCACATTCAATCATGCTATTAAAACGATACGTGTAGTATCCATAGAAGCAACAATTCAAGAATTTAGTCAAGTTTTATATTCACCAGGCGACAGTGATACATCTATAGTTGTAATAGATTCTTATGGAAAGTATGTAGGATTAGTTGACACGACTCGATTGCTTAAGCATTTGAACAAGTTAATAGTCAATAATAGTTCCAATAGTAGTAATAAAACGAAAAAGCAATCGTCAGCACGCACAAGTAAAAAAAATCCTGCTCTCAAACCATCACAACCATCAAGTCTGACGTTAAATAGTTCTTTAAAGGCAAGAGAAAAATCTCAACAATATCAATCGTTAGTACAACTGCTCGAACGTTTACCTTGGCCTTTAATGTTGCAAACGAGTGCTGGTGATATTGTGGCGCAAAATCCAGCATGGTGGCAGCAGTTAGGAGTATTAAAAGACCCAGATGGAGTACGGCAAGAAGTCGAGACAATTTTGTCAGATGGTATCAAACCACGTACTACGAGTCGTAACACACAATCAACTTCAAGTAAAAGACGTAGCAAAGCCAAAAATAATCGTTGTGTCCTTGATAGTCAGTTAGGAACTTGTACTTGTGTAGTTGAAGTGCAAAGCGGTCAAGAACGGGTATGGCAGTTCGCAAAAATTCCCCTTGATAGTCCTGAAATTAAGGTATTGGAGGAATCTCTTTCAACGGAAACCGAAATTGCCGCAAATAATATTAGACAAAGTTATGTAAACACCTCTCAGGATATCCAGTCCTCAAACGGTTCAACTTATGAAGTTCCTTCCAGGCATTTTGTTTCATTACTTGATGGGCATCAATTAAATTCAATTGTTAGTTATGGTGGTGGATTATGGTTAGTGCTAGCAACTGATGTTACCGAACAGCAGCAACTCAGTAAAGAATTAGCGGCAAAAAACGCTGATTTGATTCAAATGAACCGTTTGAAAGACGAGTTTTTGGCATGTATTAGTCATGAACTCAAAACCCCTTTAACCGCAGTTCTTGGGTTATCTCGACTTTTAATTGACCAACAGTTAGGTGAATTAAATGAACGGCAAGCACGTTACGCTGGACTTATTCATCAAAGCGGGCGCCATTTAATGAGTGTGGTTAATGATATTCTTGATTTGACCCGAATGGAAACCGGGCAAATGGAGTTATTATTAGGTTCTGTCAAAATTAAAACAGTATGTGACCTAGCTTTAACAGAAAGCAAAACGATTCACGCCTCATCGAGTAAAGTACAATCAGAAAAAAACCACGAATTTAATTTATTTATAGAACCAGGTTTAGACGAAATTATTGCTGATGAGCAGCGGTTGCGGCAAATGCTCGTCCACTTGCTCTCTAACGCTTTCAAATTTACCGAAGGTGGTGGCAAAATTGGTTTGCGTGTTAACTATTGGGAAGGTTGGGTTGCCTTCACTGTTTGGGACACAGGAATTGGTATACCTGAACACCAACAACATTTAATTTTTCAGAAATTTCAACAGTTAGAAAATCCATTAACCCGTCAGTATGAGGGTACGGGGTTAGGACTTGTATTAACTCGTGCTTTAGCGAGACTTCATGGAGGTGATGTTAGCTTTTTATCACGAGAAGGTAAAGGTAGTCAGTTTACGCTTTTGCTTCCTCCAAGTCCTCCAAAAGCAGGTTTTACAGAAAACTCACTCGACCCTCATGGACGTAAAGAGCTTGCTACAGAAAAATTGCAAGATAAAATATATAGCTACCAGCAAGATATCAACTTAAAACGTCAATCATTTTTTGATGCAGTACCGTCTACAAAAAATAATTTTGAGACAACAGGTAACGTTAGAGGGCGCCATGATTCCTCACAAAGATTAATATTATTAGTCGAAGCAGTAGGTAGATATATAGAGGAGTTAACGGAACACCTAACTGGAATGGGGTATCGTGTAGCTATTGCGCGTTCTGGATGTGAAGCAGTCGAAAAAGCGCGTAGGTTACAACCCAAAGCAATATTTCTCAACCCACTGCTACCACTATTATCAGGTTGGGATGTACTAACATTACTCAAATCAGAAAATGCCACACGTCACATTCCTGTAATTGTAACTGCGACTGTTGCTGAGAAAGAACAAGCTTTTGCAAATCGTGCGGATGGATTTTTACGTTTACCTGTACAGCATCAAATGCTGGCGCCATTATTAGACAGTTTATCAGTTTCACCCGAAGTCAAAAAACAAACTGGAGAAAATATAGAGGTAATTCCTGCGAACGTTCCACTACGAATTTTGCGACTTGTAAATCCTGATCTAGTTAGTAACCAACCTTCACTACCTGACCATCGCGTTATCGAAGTTGACGACCTCGAACAAGCAGAGTTGCTAGCACGGGTTTGGCAATTCGATGTTATGCTTTTAGATGCTCCGATTGAAACAGCTAAAAAATATCTCGACACCATAAGTCAACATCCTCGTTTAGCAACTTTACCACTGGTGACATGTAACGTTGAAGCTGCTCAAGTTGCTTCCCAAATTTCGGGACTTTCAGTTTTTCCCTGTTTAACTCCCTTGGATAACGAGGAAAAAAATACTCTTAATATCAACACACTTCTTTCGGTGTTGCAAATAGCCGCAGGGATATCTTGCCCACCTAGTATATTAGTAGTCGATTTTGCCATACTGCCAGATTTACCCGAAGCGCGCAATACACATTTGCGTAATCATCGCGTCGAAAAGCATTTAGGAAATCTAAGTGATAACACTAGTATAGCACGTGCTTCTGAATGGATGCAGGCATTAATTCAGTATTTACAAACAGGTGGCTTTAAAACAGCACCTTGTCGCTCATGGTCTGAATTATTACAGCAAATTCGCCATCGTAGTATTGACTTAATGGTGGTTTGTTTAGAAGAATCGGCGCCAGAAAAGCAAATAATTTCTACACTTAAAACCTTAGAGAAGTTACCTTTTAATTTACCACCAATGTTAATACTTGACCGACGTGTAAACACTAACGAGAACCAAGAGAATCTAATTTCAATAGTATCAACTCACACGTCAGCAAAGTCAACCGCTAAAACCTTACCTCGTTCTATTTCGATGGAAGATTTACTACATGAAATTCATAAAATTTTAAAATCTTAGAAACCTAGAAACCTGGTTTCTTTATGATAACTTGTAATAAAAACGACTATTTTGCTTAGAAACCAGGTTTCTTTGCGACCCTTGCTAATTGATAGGCGCCGCTATCACCCAAAACCTTATAATCAGTTGGTTGTAACCCCATTTCTAAAAATTTTTTCGGTTGTGTTAAAACTAATACCGATGAAGAAGTATTTTTGGCAGTTTTATTTAGTATATACTGGCTCGCAGCTTCATTCGTCCTAATGTAATTAACATGGCGTTGAGTGTAAAAAGCTACGGTAGGTTTTTTGAAGCCAACCATAATAAGTTCTTCTTGGGGTTGAATGTTTTGGACAGCAACAGCAGATAATTTACGTAAAGGTAGCTGTCGTTCACCGTCTAGAACAAATAATGCTGGTGTTAAAGCAAACACTAAAAATAAAGCGAATGCAATTAAATTAATACCTATTAAAGCAACCCAGTATTTTTTCAACACTAAAAACGCTAACACTATTGCACAAACAAGCCAAATTATACCACTGACAACCGTAATATCTGATTGTTGTATAGTTTGAGCAATATTTGGTGCAGCAGGGTCATAACCAAGTAGTTTAGGAACATAGAACAAGGCAACAGAACAAGCGGAGACAAAAATTATATTAACCCAAGCACTGAAGCGAAACCCAGGAGTTGGGGACTTGGTTAAAACATCAGCCCATAATATCCCCACAAGTATAGCGCAAGCAGGCATTAAAGGTAAAACGTAGCTAGGAAGTTTTGTAACAGCAATAGTAAAAAAGCCAAATACGCATAAAAACCACATGAACGCGAATAAGCTAAGTTGTTCAACTCTGGGTTTATGGCGCCAATTTTCTCGTTGCCAAAACTTTAAATTAAGCATCGCACTCGGTAAATAAACGGAATATGGCGCAAAACCGAGCAATACTACAAGAAAATAGAAAAACCAAGGTGCCTGATGTCCATTTACAACATCAGTAAAGCGTTCAACGTTATGATAGCCAAAAAATGAATCTATATAATCATTATTGCGCCAAATCACAAGCATATACCAAGGCGCCGATAACCCAAAAATAATTAATAGACCCGGAATCAGACGTATTTCTCGCAGCACCTCAAAAAAGTTACCAAGATAAAATAAAAAAGCCGCAATTACTAAACCTGGTAACACTATACCAATAGGCCCCTTAGTTAAAATGGCGCCTGCAACCAAAACATAAAAAGCAAAATACCAACCACTACTTGCTTCTCCTTCCTGCTGTTTCGCATAGCCAAGAAAAAAGCAAAGCAAAGACGAAGCTATACAACCAGTAAGCAACATATCAGAAACACCCGTTCTACCCCAAACGAGCATCGACGTATTAAAAGCCATCATTGCTGCTGCTAAAGAAGGAATAAACCAGCGACGAGTCGGCAATTTAACACCCTCTAACGCATCTCGCTTTAAAAAATACCACTGTAAAGTATAAAAAGATAAACCTATCGTTGCCATAGCCGCAACAGCGCTAGGAATACGCACAGCCCATTCATTTACACCTATAATTAAATATCCAATAGCTTGAAACCAATAGACCAAAGCAGGTTTATCAAATCTTGTTTCATCATTAAAAAAAGGCGTTATCCAATCATTACGCACTATCATTTGCCGTGAAGCCTCAGCAAACAAAGGCTCAGTTTCGTCAATCAAACCGATACTACCCAAATGCCAAAAAAACGCCAACCCACAAACCAAGACCACCCATAACACAGAATAAACCACAGCAAGGGCTGGACGTTTATTAATATACTGGTACCAATCATCTAAAGCACGATTAATCATTATTCTATATATTCAACAGTCAGGAGTTTATAATTAATTTAATCAATATTCACAGTACTATATAAGTCAATGTCGTAAGCTACATAATAATAGTTGCCTCTCCTTTAATTAACCATATAGTAATATAGCAAAACGTATCAAAACGTAGGTTGGGTGGAGCAACAGCGGAACCCAACATTAATTTTGTTAATATAGGGCAGGCAGGGATGCCTACCCCACAAGAGAAATTAAATTAATTTAAACTCATCAAACTTAATCACTTCGCTTTCTGGCTTACGGGTATCAAATCGATAACTGCTTATTGTAGATGTTTCAGTATCAAAAATACTAAACACAGTAACTTCATTACTTGAAATATAAGGCATTTTGCCGCCCTCTTCACTAAACATCGGCGCCAGTGTAGGTATAACAGGTTCTAAACCGTTAGGGTCTCCCATTTCAATATAATCATTGCTGCCCATAGTAGGCACATTACCACGCTTACGGTTACCAAAAGCGGCGCCGTAAGAATTACCGACATTAGAAGTTTCAATAAAATGCATTCCCGATGCACTCGTAAAACGGTTCCACAAATGCGAATGTCCAAAAAATACAAGTTGTACTTTTGCTGCTTCGAGTAACGGTATTACATCACGCATTAAATAATCTGCATTTTTGGGATATTCATATCGCACATCTTTAATATTACCGTTATCATCGTGTTCGATAATTTGTACTGGGTCAGTGTAAGCAGGAACAATATTATCACCGAGTGTATGAGGTGGATGGTGCAGCATTACTACTTTATATTTAGCTTGTTGAAATTCCAAACTGTTTAATTCTGCTTCCAACCAGTTATACTGTGTACTTCCTTTTGCTATCGGTTCATAAATAATTTGCCCATAACCCCAATTTTCTGGGTTTTCTAAATCATCTTTTGGTTCTCCATACTTACCTTTACGTCCATCTTCGGTTGATACAAACCGCCACATATTTGTAGCATACAATACTACTAAACGTATATCACCAAAGGTAGTAGCGTAATAAGTTTTGCCTCCGGTTTCGCTTTCAGGCAAAGTAAAAATTTCTTCGTATGTATCGGTGTTGAAGGAATTATCTTTTAAATATTCTTCTCCATATAACTTACGCGCGATATTACGAGGAATAGTATCGTCAAATTCTTTGTTCAAACTATCTTCACGTGCGAACCGTCCCATTAATTCATGATTTCCAATACAGGTAAACATGGGAGCATGTTGTATAATTTCTCCACCCGTATAAGTTATTTTCGTTCCATCCCAGTCCATTTCGTAATTACCGCGTCCCTGTAAGCAAGGGAAAAAAGCATTACCTCGGTTATCATCAAACCATTCGCTCGCGCGGTCAGGAATGTTAACTAAATCACCTGCAAACCAAACTGCATCAACTTTCCCAATTGCTTTTGTAACTTTTTGTAAATTTGCCGCGACCATTGGCTTGATTTGATGGTCAGATGTGAGAAGAATTTTTAAAGGGGTATTAATAACTGGGAGAGGCGCCAAAGTAAATACATCACTAGTTACAGTGGCGCCGTTATCAGTGCTTGTAACACGATAGTTTACTCGTACACCGGGAGCTAAATTGGTAATTTTGGCTTCGTGGCGCCAAATATCGCGGGTAACGGGTTGTTTGTAAATTTGTCTGTCTTCGCTTTGGTTGCCAACTCGTGAATTTTGGTCTTCGCGGGTACGAGTGAGTTTGGTTGTAGTGGCGCCTGTGCTTAGATTAAGATTTTCGCCGTAATATACTGTATGTTGTGAACCAGCGAACTCTGTAAACCAAACAACATGTATTCCTGTAGGAGTTGGAAGTTGTAGGAAAGGGTCGGTTAGTAGTTTTAAGGTAGATGACATATATATAAGAGCAAATATTATCAGAAGCTAAATACCATCAATAGCTTACTCTAGCAACCAGCCAAATAAATCTGCTACTGTTAATTTAAATTCACTTGTAAAAGCTGGTACGGGTAATTGTTGTTGAGGTTCATCGAATAGTTGTACTGTTTCGCCTATATAAACAAACACCGTTTGCTCGTCTGGATCAATCAGCCAACCCATTTGTGTACCATGTTTTAGGCAGTGTAAAATATTTTTTGTTACTTTTGTTTGACTTTGTTCGGGAGATAATATTTCAATCGTCCAATCTGGAACGAATGGAAATACATTAGCAATTTCCCCATTTACATCACGTGGTATGCGCTGCCAAGTGAATACCGACACATCTGGTACAACTGAGCGACCGCCAAATGTACAACGTAGTTCAGGAAATGCTCGTGCAATATGTGGCGCCTTAACTACAGCATTAATAGCAGTAACCGATTCACCTTGAATAGTACTATGTTTTCCTTGTAGCATTGGCTTTTGAATGATTTCTCCATCAATGTATTCGCTAGCAGGTTTAGTTTCTGGTAGTTTTAGAAACTCTTCTAACGTCAATGGCTTAGATGGTGTACGTACCATACAACAATTCTAGTAAGTTTTTTATTTGGGTTCTTGTATTATATTTTAAACGAGGACTATATCCAAAATAGTAATTCTCTGTCAACGTTTAGATAAGTTACAATCTCTAATTGCTAAGTCCGAAGGTAGAAGTAATAAGCGATTACGCTGGAAATTAAGGAAACTTTCTGTTGCGATAAGAACTCGGATAAGGAATCTCACTAACGAAGTTCATAATAAAGCTTCTGTTGTCTTAACTAAAAACTATAAACACATTTTTCTTCCCACGTTTGAGACTTCCAAAATGGTTGTGAAGAAGAAAAGAAAAATAGCTTCGCGCGTCAGCAGAAACATGCTTACTTGGTCACATTATAGGTTTAAACAAACTCTTAAGTTTCACGCACTCAAACGAGGTTGCGTTGTACATGATGTAACTGAAGAGTATACTTCAAAAACTTGTTCTAAGTGTGGTCACGTACATGAAAAACTGGGAGCAAATAAAAAGTTTAAATGTCCTCATTGTGGTCATTCCTTACCGAGAGATTGGAATGGTGCAATTAACATTTTTATTAAGTCTTTAAATGACTTAACAAGTGCTTCGACTTCGGTTGAGGCTGGGGAGGATGTACCCCAATACACAGTAGAAATTAGTACATGTTACTAGTTTTTACCGGGTTAAATGACATCCGTTCAGACAGAAGAGAATTAAAAAAAGAGCAGCAATTACCCAAACATAAATTGTAGGTTGGGTGGAGGCTTTGCGGAACCCAACCCAACCCAACCCACTTATAAAAAATTAACCGATTTTTTGCAACTGCGCGACTCGTGGGTCAATAATTTTCGTCCCCAAACTTGGAAACTTAACTGCTACAGAGGTTTTATTGTTTGGGTCAAATACGTGTGTGATTTCACCCTCTCCAAATGTTTTATGTAGCACTATATCGCCAACTTCCCATTTTGTTCCTGTACCTCCTGTACTGGCGCCACTTCGGTCACTTCTAATATTATTTGTACTAGTTCTAACATTAGCTTGGCGCCCACCTTGTTGTGTTGCGATTAATTCTGTAGGTAGTTCATCGAGAAATTGGGAGCGAATAGCTGGTTCTCTGCTACCGTATAATCTACGTTCGCGTGCGTGGCTAATAAATAACCTTTCTTGTGCGCGAGTAATACCAACGTAACATAGGCGCCGTTCTTCTTCTAAAGAAGCGGGGTCTTGCATAGAACGGTAGTTAGGAAATAATCCTTGCTCTAAACCAACTAAGAAAACAATTGGAAATTCTAGTCCTTTTGATGCGTGTAATGTCATTAAAGATACTGCGGCATCACCCTCTTTCAAATTATCCAAATCGGAACTAAGAGAAGTTTTTTCCAAATAACCTTGTAAAGTCGCGTTATCTTCGTTTTCTTCTTGGAACTCTAATACAGCATTATAAAGTGCTTGGATGTTTTCGATTCTGTCTTGTGACTCGTCGGTTCCTGTTGTATGTAAATCTTGCACATAACCAGAATCTTCAATTATTCCCTGCACAAGTTCAGCAACAGGAAGCGTCTCAACTTGTCCTTGCCACTTTTTAATAACATCGGCAAACCCATTTACAGCTTTGGCAGCACGTCCAGCTAAAGTATTAACTGATGTTTCATCGCTGAGAATTTCCCATAAAGTAGTACCTAACTCTTGAGAAGCTCGCGATAGTGTATCGAGCGTTGATTTACCAATACCACGTCTAGGAGTATTAATAACGCGCATAATACTAACAGTATCAGCAGGGTTACTAACAGCTTTGAGATAAGCTAAAATATCTTTAATTTCCTTACGGTCGTAAAATCTAAACCCACCAACAACCGTATAGGGAATTTGATATTTTACTAATAAATCCTCAAAGGGACGCGATTGAGCGTTAGTACGATACAGTATAGAAAAACTTCCCCAATCTATATCAGGGTTTTCATGTTCGAGCTTACGAATTTGGTTAACAACAAAATCAGCTTCTACAACTTCATCGTCAGCTTTAAATAAATAAATTTTCTCACCAGCAGAACGAGTTGGTTTGAGAACTTTATCAATACGTTCTGTATTATTTTCAATTAAAGAATTAGCAGCTTCTAAAATATTCTCACACGAACGATAGTTTTCTTCTAACTTTACCATCGTACTGGTATCGTCATCATCTAAACCATCACCAAAATCGCCCTGAAAACCCATTAAAATGGTAAAATCAGCCATGCGAAATGAATAAATTGATTGGTCTGCATCCCCCACCACGAAGGTAGAACGGTCATTCCAATTCCAATTATTTTTATCAGTTTCACCATTAGTAGATAGCAAGCGAATTAAATCATACTGTGTTCTATTAGTATCTTGATACTCATCAACTAAAATATGATGAAACTTGCTATGCCAATAATTTAAAACTTGTTTATTTTGTTGAAATAATCTTGTTGGTATCAAAATTAAGTCGTCAAAGTCAAGCGCGTTATTTTCCGCTAACCTATCTTGATAACAACTGTAAACTTGAGAAATTATCCGACCACGATAATTAGGCTGTTCACGCTCAAACTCTTTGGGTGATAAACCTTGGTTCTTGGCGTTACTAATAGCATACCGTACTGAACGGGGTTCAAACTTTTTATCATCAAGGTCGAGTTGCTTTGTAACAATCTCCTTAATTATTGCGTTGACATCAGAGTCATCGAATATAGAGAAATTTTTGTTCCATTTGCGACCGTTCTCATCCTGATATTTATCTATATCTAACCGGAGAATGCGCGAAAACAAACTGTGGAACGTACCGCACCACATATCTTTAATAACATTCTTATAAACGCGCGAACGTAACTTCACCTGGTCATACTCAGGTAACAAATCATACTTTTCTCCATATTCTTGCATCGCCATGTGGTCGGCGAAGAGTTTTTGGATACGTTCTTTCATTTCCCGCGCGGCTTTATTGGTAAAAGTAACCGCTAAAATATTCTCAGGGTCAACATTGTGTTCGAGAATTAAATTAGCGATACGATAAGTCAGAGCGCGTGTTTTGCCAGAACCGGCGCCTGCCACAACAAGCAAAGGCCCGCAGTAGTGTTCGACGGCACGGCGTTGACTGGGGTTGAGGTGACTAAGGAAATTAGAAGTTGTCGTCATGGACATAGACATATTTCTGTGTGTGGAGCAGAAGTAGCCTCACAATAAATGAGTATAGCTATCGGCTACACTACACTATCCTACCGGATTTTAGTTATAAGTATTATGTTGTATAGGCGCCTTTTTGGTGTGAGATAGCCGAATTAAATACCGCGTAGGTTGGGTGGAGGCTTTGCGGAACCCAACGTAAAACAATAATCAACTTAATAAACGCTCCTTGTAAGTACCATTTGCCTGAAAGATGTGAAATAACCGAATTGATATTGTAAAAGGATAAGAAAATGACTTTAGAACAATTACAAAACTGGGCACAAGCACAAATTAACAATACCGCAAAACAAGAACTAAGACCAGATATTGGAATTTCGGTATTGGAATTAGTTGATGAGTTGGAGAGGTTACAAGATTATGTAAAAGAATTAGAAAGCAAATTAAATCTTACAACAGATAGTTAATTTTGTAGTTTGGGTAGAAGGGCGCTGACATAAATGCTTCCCGTTCTTACTAGAGTATATTTCAAAGTATAGCTAACTTAGGCGGTTAATGTTTATGAATGCGAGCTACTTCCCAAATAATCAATCAGCAACAAACGCAAGTGGTCAAGTTGCTCAACATATTTTTGAGTTTGTGGGTACATTTCTAAGTTTTGGAAATACCACTTTGTAAAATAGTCGATATTGAAAACATTTAGTTGTCGAAGATGATTCACATTTTTACTGTTTAATGAGACATCTGAGGTATTTAATATCGCTTGTTCAGCATATCCTTGAATATCTGTTGAGAATAACTCCATTACCCCTAAAATTGAAAATTCCTGCTCCTCCTCCCAAAGAGCAATTTCTCTACGTTCTGCTTTCATATCTTTATACATTTCGTCTAATTGCCTTGATAGTAAGCGAATATGCTCTTTAGTAAAGCTGTTATTAGCGTCTAATTTATCTGTCATGGCTACATTGTAACTATACCCTTTAAAACCACTATGCTAATTCTAATTTACTACTTGCAGTCAGTTATTCCTTGATAAAGCGCCTAACCTTTTCTACAGACCAGGATAGTGCCGAAGCTACTTGTTCAACACTTAAACCCATAGCTAATAATTGAGGTACAGCAGCATTTAGAGCTTTTTCAATTTCAAGTGTTTGCTTTTCAGCCTCAAGTTTTTGCTGTTCAGCTTTAAGCCTAGCTTTTTCGGCTTCAAGTTTTTGCTGTTCAGCTTCAAGCCTAGCTTCTGTATGCTTGAGCAGTTGTTCAGCCTGAATTCTAGCTTCATAGCTCTCCTCGCAACTTAAAAGTTTATTTCCTGTTTGAGGGTCGAAGAAACGTAGTTCGTCAGAAATTAAGCGTAAATCTAAGTTTAAAACGTCGCTGTGAATTGAGAAGGTAGCATCAGATAATATATCTTGTTGCATTGGTTCATACGTATTGGACAAATTTAGCCTAAATCCTTTCAAATTAGGATCAAGATAATCTTTGTGTGGGTCGTACAGAAAATACTCTGTAACTCCTAATGAAGCATACTTGATTGCTTTGTCTATTTGGTCTTCTTCTTGTGTTGACTCAGAAGTTATCTCCATCACGAAGCTTGGCGCTTTATTGTTTTCCTCCCAGAGTTTATAATTGTAACGACTCTTTTTTGTCACTCCAAACACTACAAATACATCAGGAGCAACAACAGCACTCGGTTCACCCTTTGTGTAGTAGATAAATAAATTAGCTGAAACATAAACATCTGCACGATTTTGAAAGTAGATATCTAAAGCATCAACACAGTAAAATAAACAATCGCGAGTCACGTCACTTTCTGCTATTGGTTTTCCATCCGAGTAAGGATAGATAATCTCGTTGTCGTTGAATGTGGTCATAATAATAAGTATCCCCACTTAATTCAGAATTAACTTAAAATTATATATTTCGCTTCAAAGCAATAACTATATACTCTTGACAATAGGTCGCAAAAAGACGGTTACTTGCACTTAAGCTTATAGTTATAAATGTTATTTGATTGAATATTATTCTTTAATAAGGCGCCTGACCTGCTCCACAGGAAGTTTAAGCGCCGAAGCTACTTGTTCAACACTTAAGCCCATAGCTAATAATTCAGGTATAGCACCGTTTCGAGATTCCTCAGCTTCAAGCCTAGCTTGTTCAGCCTGAAATTTTTTCTGTTCGGCTTTAATTCTTGCTTGTTCAGCCTGACTTTTTTCCTGTTCGGCTTTAATTCTTGCTTGTTCAGCCTGATCTTTTTCCTGTTCAGCTTTAATTCTTGCTTGTTCAGCCTGATCTTTTTCCTGTTCAGCTTTAATTCTTGCTTGTTCAGCCTGAAGTTCTTTTTGTTTAGCTTCAAGCCGACCTTTCTCACTCTCTTTAGGGCTTAGAAGCATATCCCCGGTTTGAGGGTCAAAGAAACGTAGTTCGTCATATATTAAACGTAAATCTAAATTTAAAACGCTGCTATGTATAGAAAAACTGCCATCAGGTAATATGTCTCGTTGTATTGGCTCATACGTGTTGGATGAATTTAACCTGAAACCTTTTAAGTTAGGATTAAGGTACTGTTCTTCTGGGTCGTATTGGAAATATTCTGTAACTCCTAATGAAGCATACTTGCTTGGTTTTGTTGTTTCATCTTCTTCTTGGGTTGATTCAGAAGTTATCTCAATTACAAAATCAGGTGCTTTGTTGTTTTCCTCCCAAAGTTTATAACTAAGACGCTCCTTTTTTCTAATTCCAAATACCACAAATACATCAGGAGCAATTACAGCACCTGGATCACCTTGTATATAATAGATAAATAGATTCCCTGAAACGTAAACATCTGTACGATTTTGAAAATATATATCTAAAGCATTAACACAGTAAAATAAATAATTGCGCGCTGGGTCGCTCTCTGCCATTGGCTTACCATCAGAGTAAGGGTAGATAATCTCGGCGTTAAGTTGGTTACTGAATGTGGTCATGGCTATAAAGACCTCAACTTAAATTAAGACTGAACTTAAGATAGCATGTTTAGCTGTAAAATAATATTTAAATACTATGAAGTTATTTAGTTCTAAAAGCCAATATATTTATTAAAAAATGTAAATATTCTATCAGCAGGTAAAAAATATTACTCTAGGCTATCACTTGCCAATTTCAAGTTTTGCAATTGAATCAATTGCCACATTCGCATTTCTGAGAATTTCAAATGCTTCATCATCAGATATTTTCAAAGTTTCAAGCTTATCTGAATTAAAACAAATTGAAACTAAGCCTTCTACTTCTAGAGTATCGTCTTTTTCTGCGTGATAGTAAAGGTAACTACAATCATCTATTGAAAGATTTTCCAATTCTTCCTCGTCCAAATTTGAATACTCTTCTCTCATCATAAAATAAGAAAGTGTACATTTTACCTTTAGAGAAAATGGAATTATAAATTTATTTTCACCATCAAGTTTAACTTCTTCTAGCTTGAAAACGATTTTTATTATATCTTCAACATCAGTAATTTCAGCTTCGTCCAAACCGTCGGCAGTAGTTATATCTACTGCAACTGTTTCTTCTTGAATTTGCAAAGCTAAAACTGATTTGATTTGAGATGTTACAAACGTTTGATTGGAATAAATGATATCTATAAGTTTTTGAAGGTTACTGATATGATTTTCAAGCCTAGGTAAATCAGAGTCATCTTTCCAATGTTTAGCTATATTCTGGACTGCTGTAAGTCTTAAATATAGACTATCTTCAGATTTTACACTATGTTTAAGAATTTCCAAAATATTTGGCTTCTCCTGTGAACCACTAGCTAAATTTTTTCTTACAGATTGCTCTTCGTCTATTTGATTAACTTGAGTAACAGGTACATGTAAGACGGTATTTTCTAAATTTTCTTCAATTATAAACTCCCAGGTATCGCTACGGCTACTACCAAACTTTAATTGCATTCCTGATTGTAATCGTACTTCTTCGTGGTGAATTCGTTGCCATGTTCCAGATTGATAAATTAACGTGCCTGCCGTTGAATCATCGCGCAAATAGTAATTTTGCTCTAATTTAGTATCAATAAAACTATCGCGGCAAATAATTTGAGCGTGTTGCCTAGAAACCAACAAATCAGGAATTATAATGTTGTTGTCTGTAGTACGACCGATACGAGTAACAGGAGTTGAAAGTAATTGCTTGTCACTATCGAAAAGTAGTCGCAGCGAAGCCACAGGGAAAGATTTGTTGAATTCTGGTAAAGAAGTAGGCAGTGCCGATGTGCTTTCATTCAAGCTACGAAGTAAGTAAGTCGGCGCCAATAAACCAAACTATGTAAAGATATATAAATACGGAAATGCATCTACATGAGGTAACACAGCT
>NZ_RSCL01000012.1:0-181837 GCF_003991905.1 Dulcicalothrix desertica PCC 7102
CTGTCGATACAGCGAGAAACATTTGTAAAATCCTTTGCTATCGTACTTGGCGACAAACTAGGACGCTTGAAGTCGGTGTATTTTTCCCATAACTCAACTAAAGATGGACTAGTTTCAATCTTAGGTTTATTTATTGGGGTAAAAATTGGGGTAACGGTGCTGTGTAAGGATTCTGGCTTATATTTTGCTAAGGTTGGGTCAAAATGACCTGAGAGAATATCAAGTTCGATTTGCCTAGCTCTCATTTCTACGACTTTACGGTTTGTTGGTATATCGGTAAAACCAGTCGATATATAGTGACGTTTGCCCGCGTAACTAAAAACAAGTTGCAAGCAACCGTTTGAATTTTTAATTTGGACAGTTCCCTTACAAGCCTTACCCTGAGCCACTTTTGCTTTCATTTCACAACTCCTATTTTTACTGCTTAATGGTAGGCGCCCCCCTTTACCCCAAATTTACCCCAGAAAAATGGCCAACTATGGCCAACAATATCCAACGTCGGGTAAATTTATCCATCTTTACACCACTTGAAATGGCTGAAATGGAGTTTTTGAGAAAAACAAAACCCCCACAAACGAGTGTTTGCAGGGGTTCTGAGAGTTATGCCAGGAACGAGACTTGAACTCGTGACACGAGGATTTTCAGTCCGAAAAGATTCCTTTATTCACAAGGCTTTCAGACTACTAAAACACGTTTACACCATTTTTACACCATTTATTTTGGCGCCAAATAAAAGGCTATCAAAAGCTCTATTTCCTGCCAGCAAAAGATTGTGTCTTAGCCACGCCAACCCTTATTATTGAACTCAAAATTCCTAGCCAAAGTTCAAGTAAATATAAATACCATTGTATTTTTTGTACTGACAGTATCAAACTATAAATTTTGCCTCGTCTTTCAAATTGCACCATAGTTCCTCTTTCTATCCCAATTAGTCGGCGCCTCAAAGGTCAGGATAGATTCATGTAATCTAACTCCACAAAACTTTTATTTTCTCAAGCACTAATAATTTTATAATCTTTGTTAATCTCTAGAAAAACCCCAAAATTTCCCGTTGGGTATTTGAGAGAATATCAACCCAAGGTCAAGATTAAAAAAACTGCGATGGGAGAACCCAACGAATTTAAAGTTTTTCAGGATGGTGGCGCCTTTATTGCTAAACTTCGAGGTGATTTGGGACAAGCTTCGTTACTTACAAAGCAAGCTTTCGACTTAGAGCAAGAAGCTGCCGCATTAATTGCTCATCAATTAGATGCAGAACCAACTCGCTCGGTTTTACATCTCCTGCGCCGCCACCCTGGCAATAGATTGTGGAGAATTAAAAGCCGCAGAGTGTTTAATTACAACAGCTTTATGTGGAAACCCCCCTAAAGAAATTGCCGAGGAATTGAAAGAGTTATTTATCAAAATTAGGTTGGCACCAAATTGAAATTTGTGTGCCAATGGCGCACAAAATCTGCCTTTATTCGGTTTTCCTGAATAAATAGTAGTGAAAACCGAATAACTGATGTATTGCGCGTTTATTTAACTATGGCGCCATCAAGTTAAAATTTCTTTATGGTTTATTTAGTTCATTAAATAAGTCCATCAATTTACGTTTACGCCCGTGAGTGTATTCTAGAGAAGCACGATAATTAGACCACTCAGCTTGTTGTCCCAGTTGTAAATAACCAGCTTTAACTTTCTTCAACCATTTAACTGCGTCCTCATAGCGGTCTGCTTTGCCCCGATTCATAATTTCTTCTGCCCGTATGACAGCATTATTAATTACCCAGTCAGGACGATGGGGAAGTGCTGCCTGCATAACTCGGTGTACTGATTCTGAACGATAGTAAGTGTCTTTTTTTACTGTTTTAATCGCATCATCTATTAAACCTTCATGGAGAAAAATATCAACTTTTGCTTCTTTAGCTAACCAATTTTCAGATTCTCGAAGTATTTCGAGTAAATCTTGTTTTACTTCTTCCCAAATCTCTCCTGCCAAGTTTTCTACTTTTGTGTAATCTCGAAACGATGGTCTTTCTTCAAATGCAATAATACCAGCGTTTAATGCAATTGATGTATGATTTAACTCTTGTGCTAAATCGCTCGTCCAAGCAGCAAAGTCATAAATATTTTTCCCAGGTAGGTTTAATCCTGCTTGAGCTATTTCTAATGTTTCAGATAAATATCCTTCTTCTCGCAATATTTTGGCAAGGGCAAAGGCTGTTTCTACTGTGTCCATATGGGTTTGAGCAGCAGACATAACTTCATCAATTCTTCCCAAAGCCGCTAGCTGCGTTAAGTATTGCTGAGTCATTCCTTCAGATAATGCTAAGTTTAAATATTCTGTATATCGATTTTGACGTTCGAGATATTCTAAACGTATTAAAGCTAAATCGTTCGCAAAATCTGGTCGAGTATCTGCCCAAAGTTGTGTAGAAGTATCACCTTTCATTACTTGTTGCAGTGGCTCGTAATTCCAGCCTTGACGTAATGCTTCTAAACTCATGGAAAAATCTATATCAATTTCATCCTGCCATGATTCGAGCATTATTTGCAAATCAGCCACTTCTGATACAGGTATCTCTGCACACAAAATTGCTTCTGTCCACGCGCGATTAAGAGGTTCTGCAATCGAATAGCAATCACCACCATAATTGGTTAACTCATCCCACTCCTGAGCGTAAGTTGATGTAATGGCTTCGAGGATAGTAATAGCATTATTTCCATCGCCATTTTCTGCAAATTCCCGTGCTTCTTCGACTACCGCTAATAATTCTTCGGTAAAAGGGTCATCTTCACTGCCGTACTCTAATTCTCGCAATCCATCCCGTAAAATCCTTTTTACCTGACTACGAATAGGTGCCACATCAATTTTAGTACGACGTTTGGGTGATGGAGATTTTGTAGGGTCAGGTGGTAAATTGATTGAGCTAACAAATAGCTCCACATCATCTATAGCTTCTGGGTTTTTCTCTACTAATTTTTGAACCAAACTTTGAGTTTGTAAGTGGTCGAGATTATTTAACAACTGTTGTAATGTAGGACGTTCTTCAATTTCTGCTTCTGAACGTACACAGGTTAATAATGTTGCAACGATATGTTTGCACCAACCATCGTAATCATAAGCACAGCTACAGCAAACAGAAGTAATTCCACCTGCGTCAAAATTTATACTGACCTGATATGGTTTAATTTCGCTACCTTCGACTGCCGCTTGAATTTGGTTGCCTCGTTTTTTCAGGTCAATAACTGCTCGGTGTCTAGAGTATTCTTCACCACGGCTATATGATGAAGCGTTGGAGTTATGGCGGATTATTGCTTCTGATATAGGTAGAATCGACATAGCACCCTAAAATTTTATTTTTTAGTCTATGCTTAAATGAGGCTTCTTTTGCGTGATTACTAAAAATCTTTACTTTTAATGTCCACGCAAGTCTAGTTGATTAGTACTATTGATTTTACCTAAAGGTTATTAAAGACAGCGCGCGTAACTACTCTAAAAAATGATAAATAGCTAATATAATATCCTTGTATAGTACAATTTAACTAACAAGCGAGAGAAATGTGTTGATTTGAAATAAATACATAATTCGGTTACCTTGAATAAAAAGTAGTGAAAACAGAACTACTAAGATGTCTTATCATATTTCATTTTTGTATTTCAAATGTGCGTTCCTTCAATTGTGAGAGCAATTCTTTATAATATGTTTAGTTCTTTAAAGAAAGTTAAATAATTTACTCATGGTAGCATTATTTACTGTGAAATAAGTAAAATGACGCAAGAACATTTTTCATTCATCGGTGCCTGCTAATAAAATCAATCAACTTCAGGGAAACGTGTCATTAGTTTTTCTTGATAAATTTGTCTCGAAAATAATATATAACTACTACACTACACACTTACTGAGAAAGAATATATGGGCACTGAACAGACAACTTTAGCAGCAAGCGCAGCTGAAATTACCAAATCAATGTTGCCAGATTTAGAGCAACTATCAAAGTGCGCCGAAGAACCAGTAGCTGTTGTGTTCGCTGACAGCTTACTGCGAAAAATGCGTTCTCTACATGATGCACATATGTATGACCCTTACACAGAAGCTGTAATGGCACTACATGATGCACTTGCTCATCAAAATCGTTGGATTAATTACACTAGTAATCAGTATGAAGGTGCTTACAAGCTATTTTCAGCACTAGTTAATAAAAATACAATCACTAATGCGGATGTTGAAAACACAATTATATCTTTAGAAAATATAGGTTTTAATACATTACCTTTTGGTACTATACTTGACGATGATAGTTACGAAGATTCGGAGGAGGTGTAACAAAATATGTCAGAGGCGCCGATTCAAGGATATTTTCTAGATACCTCTGTAATGCGTTCACTGTTACTTTCTACACAAGTATATCAGCAGTACTTAGAGTTTCAGCTTACTGACAAAAAAATTTACATATCCAACTATGTACAGATGGAAATCATACGTAGTTATCTTGTAAATATCATATCTTTTTATTTTGTCTTGAATCTAGATGCCATCAATACCATAGGAGATGCCTTTGCATTGTGGAGTAATAAATTTAAGGGAAGTGAGTTAAAAGCTATTTTACAAGTGATTCCGCAATTGTTCAATGACCGTCAATTAAATTTTTCTAATCCGAAAGATAAAGAGAAAGCTTTATCACTTCTAACAATTTATATAAGGCGTTTTAATTTACTCATTAGAACAAAATTTAATAATACGAATGATTCAACTTCGTGTGCGCGTGCCCTTGTACCGCTAAATGTTGATTTTAATAATCCGGAACCAGGCTTCAAGAGGTTTCTTTTAGAGTTTCGGGATACAAAAACTTGTCGAAGTAAGTGTCAAATTGACCAGTTTATTTTAGTACAGTATCGTAACGACATAGAGCAATTGGGTGCCATTGCTTTTAGTTGTGATGACAAAGTTATTGCTAGTGGTAGTACTGATAATACAATCCAACTTTGGGATGTCGCAACAGGAGAATGCTTTAAAACTCTATGTGATCGTCCTTATGAAAACTTGAATATTACTGGCATTAAAGGCTTAACAGATGCCGAAATTGCCACCCTTAAAGTGTTAGGTGCAGTGGAAGATGGGGGAATATAATATTAAAAATAAATGGTAGCGTGCGTAAACGCTTGAGAAATAATATATACTTATACTAACATAGGGTCTTACTAGCACTCAAGAACTAAAAGAGTTAGGGAATGAAGAAACTTGGAATTTTTCTAGTTTGCTTCTAGCGTAGATATTGAAAACGCAATTATATCTCTAGAGAATATAGGTTTTAATACATTACCTTTTGGTACTATACTTAAGGGTGATAGTAATGAACATTTGGAAGAGGTGTAACAAAATATGTCAGAGGCACCGATTAAAGGATACTTTTTAGACACCTCGGATCATGGGGTCACTATTGAGAATTTTATATTTGTGCCGCAAGGATAAGTGCAGAGTTCCGTGAAGTCAAATATTATATTTTTATGGATTGCCTGATAAGTATAATTAGAAAAACTAATGGATTGGTGGCTCTGGTTAGTCGAGTTTTACGCCATCTCGATCCAGTAAATGACGCTCGCGCAACGCTGGGTATAGATTCAAATTTGGGCTTATATGAGATTATTGAATCTCCCTTGGAATTATTAACTTCATCTTTGTTTCCTCAAAAAGATGCATTAATTGCTTCGTGGAATTATCTTAGCTGTGTTGATGAGTTAAACGCAGACACCCTTTTTCATATTTTGGTAGTTGTAATTAACACAATATGGGAACCTTTAGAATCGGAATTTACGTTGCCTAATTTATCACCAGAAAATATTACCAAGCAAGTAATCAAACCAACAGCAGCAAACCCTAGAGCCTATAAGGGAACTAAATATAAACCACCAAAACCCAAGGTTATCTCCCAATTGGATTTGAGATTATATTTGTGTGAGCGCAAGTACCAAAACCAGCTACTCTTAAGATTAGGTAAATATTGGATGGATGCTTTGGTGCAGCTTGAGAAAGCTGGTTATAACGTTAGTTCTCTGTCATCAAAAATTTCATCTATAACGACGGGAACAAGAAATTTTGACCCATACTATGGATTTAACCACAATCTTTACATTCCCGGAGAGTATCCGGCTTTACCAATTATTTTTCAACGATATTTATGGTTTTCTTTAAAAGGCTTACTTTGGGCAGTTGTAACAGATTATTTATCAGTTTATTGGCAATTTGAATTAGATGAAAACTTTGAGCATAAACAGCAATTTTTATTCGCATTTAGTCGATTGCTAAGTCTTCAGAATAATCACTATACATGGGAATGGTGTCAAATTATTGTCCAGCAACCTGAATCTCTTCGTCTGATTTTTACTACTGTTGTTATTGAAACTCAAATTTATTCTCTCAATCTCACGGATTTATTAATTTCTGGAATAGAGCGATTTCATCAAATTGTTGGTGAAACTGATTATGCCTACAAGCTTTATTGTTTCTTTTTAGCCGTAAAAAATGGAATTTCTATCGATTATATTTTAGCAGGTTTTAAGTTGTCTGCCTTGTACCCATACGATTATGAACAATTTGTATATATTGATGGAGATTGCTATTTTTCCGATATAGTTGTTGATAAATTAATCCAAATTGGCAATTATATAGGTTTTTCTAACTGGGAATTCTACAGTATTTGGGGAAAATTTGGAGAGTTAGATGGTTTAATTAATATTATTCTGGATATTAATTGGCAGGACTACGAAAAAGATGTTGCCGCAAAATATTTAAATTTTTATTTATATATAATTGATTTTTGTGACAAAACCGAGGCAGAGATTTGCGAACAAAAAAATAAATGGAAATTTATTCAACGACAAATCAATTTAATTGAAACTTTATTACGAGGAACGGCGCCAGAGTATCAAACGAAAGTTATTGAAGATTTGAGACAATATTATTGGTATTGGGATAAAATTGAGGAACTAAATTTATATATTCCCTTCGCACACTTAATTATTAAACGCTTGGCTCAATCACCTTTTGCAACAGATACTAATGGTGACGTAGCTTGGATAATTGCCCATATTGTTAATTATTTAAAGCCTCAAGAATGTCAAACCTTTATCAATGCACCCGATGCAAGCTTTTTAAGCTTAGAACAAGCTTGTCGTTTAGAAAATGATGCTCGGTTAATCCCTAAAGGAATTGCAGCCATTAGTAAACAGTTGAGTACTTTTACTATCCAATGTTTTATTGATTTTCCCAATAAATTATTCAAGCTAGGGAAATTATTGGGAAGTTTTAGCAAACCAGTTGCTTTGAGTGTGGTAAAAATATTCAGTCAGCATCCCATCATGACTAAAAATATTGCTCTCTTACCACTACAAGAAGCTTGTGATTTTATTGACAGTCAATGTAATGACCAATTTAGCAATCCCATCCCCCGTAAAATCCGCGATTATCTTCGGGGGAAAATTTCCTTGAAAGAAGGGCAAATAAATCGAGCATGGGGATTAATCAAGAAAAATATCCAACTGACCCAACTGGATATCTTAGAAAATACTATTCTCCAGGCATTAAAACGGGAATTTGATGTCAATCCACAACAAGAGGATATCAAACATGCTCTGGCTATGCTAGGTTCAATTGATGATAATTTTCGTCCTTTTCGTAAATTCTTAAAGGCTTACTGGGAAAATAACGACTCAAATTATCTACTCAACCACCCTCTCAGTCAATCTTGGTTGAAAGAACATCCCGCAATCGCAACTAAAATAGATATTTGGATGCAGGGAATCGCTTGCAGTTACTTAGTTGAAGAATTCGGCACCATTGAAATTAAATTAGAGACACAACCACTAGAAGTCTTAAAAATGGGTACTTTTGTGGGTAGTTGTTTGGGACTCGGTGGAATATGTTCCTATTCCGCAGTTGCTGTTCTTCTCAATATCAATAAACAGGTACTCTACGCTCGAAATCAAAAAGGTACAATTATTGCACGTCAACTTATTGCTATTTCGGAAGCGCAAGAATTAGTTTGTTTTTCTATTTATCCCCATAATATTCATACCCATATCAAAAGTATATTTTATGAATATAATATTATGTTTGCAGATGCCCTTGGTCTAACACTTTATCAAGATTCTCCAGATAAAAATAATACTTACGAAATCGTAAATATTATTTCTCAATCCTGGTGGGATGATGATGCCTGGGATTTTAACTTATCGTAAACTACTACCAATACCTCATATTCTTAAAGTTTTTTGCATCTTAACACAAGCCATTTCTTGCCCAGATGCAAGCCTCGGTGTTCCATATTCAATGACTTCAAAACCCTGCTTGCTGTAAAACGCTTCAGCATTAATTAAAGCATCTGCCTTTAAGTACAATAATCCCAGTAAGGCTGCTTCTTGTTCCTTCTTCAGCTAAAATTTTGGCACCAGTTATGGGATGTAGAAACTTTAGAACAAATGACTGAGACGTTCTGCTTAAATTCTCAAAGCATCAAGTTTTTAAGTGATTAGATGGTAATTCTCTATAGTTATGATTATCTACCTCTCGGAATTTGGGTAGATAATTATCTTGAGTGCAAGCATTTAAATACTGTTTTTTATTAACTTTTTGACCATTTAGAAAATATTGAGGAAATCCACGACGTAGAACATTTTTTTGATTCCATTCTCGATAAATCCCATGTTCTATACCATCTTTAAAATGCTGCTCTCTCCCAACAGTCTTATTATCGCCATTCCACCATCTCTCATAACCGTGACGCTTTCCATCTTTTAAATGCCTTTCTTCTGAAATAACATTTTTTGCTGAATACCATAAATCAGTTCCCGTACCATGAAGCATCTCGTAGCTACCAATTAAATTACCATCATAATCATATTGTTTAATGATTCCATGCTCTTTGCCATCAATATAAAACCCTAATTCACACAAATTACCATTTTCATGCCAAGTCCGAAATAAACCGTGCATTTTTCCATTTTTTATACTATATTCCATACATACTTGATTTTCATGCCAAGCACGATAGGCAATTTTTTCGCCATCAAGGTAGTAATGTGCTGATTCTTTTTCCCCGTTAATCGAGTATTTAATCACTTCTTCAATCGCATCTAGAGGAATTAAATTTTCGCGACTCAAGTTAAAAACTCCTGTAAAAACTTGTATTACTTATATACTACATGAGAATCAAGCTTGCATTCTTCAATGCTATATAGTATATGTAGTATACGTAGTATCGGTTTAGGCTTTACCAATGTTAGCAGGACAATATGAACAAAGCTTCACTTGCGACAACTGTGGCTATGGAACAAGGTTGCTCTACGAGTTGAGTGGGGTCTCCTCAGAAACGCACGGTTGGGGAGAAGCATGTTTTCAATGCGGTTCAAGATTTTTTACTCAACTCCACGGAAATAGTGTGGGGTTACGGTTGGTAGAAATACCAGGTGATACTTTCACTATGGGGTCACCACCAAATGAAGCAGGTAGAACTAGTTGGGAAAGTCCTATTCATCAAGTGACTGTACCTTCCTTTTATATGGGTAAATATCAAGTTACACAAGCTCAATATGAAGCGATTATGGGAATTAATCCTTCATATTTTAGAGATGCAAACCACCCCGTTGAGCAAGTATCTTGGTATTCTGCGGTGGAATTCTGTGAGCAATTGAGTCAAAAATCTGGGTTGGCTTACCGTTTGCCAAGTGAAGCGGAATGGGAATATGCTTGTCGCGCCCTTGCGACTACACCTTTCTATTTCGGAGAAACAATTATAACTGCAAAGGCGAATTACAGAGGAGAAGAGACGAGAGCATCTGCACTAAAAGGGGAATATCGCCAACAGACAACACCTGTAGGCAGTTTTCCTGCAAATGGATTCGGACTATACGATATGCATGGGAATGTATGGGAATGGTGTGAAGATGTTTGGCATATTGATTATCAAGGCGCCCCAACAGATGGAAGTGCCTGGTTAAGCGGTGGAGATGATAAGAACCGGGTGCTGCGTGGTGGTTCTTGGTTTGACAAAGCAGAATTTTGTCGTTGTGCTAGCCGTGGATATAGTGACCCCGACCCCGAATTTCATGACTATGTGATGGGTTTTAGGGTGGTTTTAGTTCTTGGCGAGGAATTCTATATATATTAAGAAAGGCTTCGCTACGCCGTTTTATTTTTTAAAAAAATCTAAAACCTACGCAGTATTGAAAGTTATTGTATAAGCTCAGTAAAGAAATGAAAATCAATATAAATACATTTTTACTATGTAACTCAACGATTACATCGTGTTTGTTTCTGGCTAGATGGAAGCGATGCTAGGTAGTTTTCTATTGCTTTTATATGTCCTTGAGGATTTTCATCGTGATTTTGTATCCAATCTAATACTAGAGAAATGTTATATCTGACAACTCTACAATTAATTTCAACCCAATGAATGCCTTTTTCAAGTTTTCCTGCAAGTCGATATTTTTTGAGAGTTTCGGCGGAGAGACCAGTTAACTCGCTCGCGGTTTGCTTGTTTACAAATGCATAGTGCTGTGATTTTACATCTGGTGATTTTTTCATTTTTGAAGAAACTCCTCAAAGTTAAGTTTTCTTGATGTATGTTGCTTTGTTGGCAATACTCATTCTCTTTTGCGGCGCCATTAGGTGAGAGAGTGGGAGAAAGAGCGAAACAAATAGGGCTTCAGGATGTTGATTTGAGAAACGCGCGCTTCCTTACTCCTTCACTCTCTTAGTGACACCACCTAATTTGACTATCGTTCGTGAATGTTTTAGCTCGAAGCACAAGGCAATAATTTGTATTCTTGTTCCAAAATAGTTAGTAGATACTCCTGTCTTGGTGTAAATTTCGATGGGTCACGTACTTTTGAGAGAGCTTCGAGTATTGCCATGTAGGTAGGTTCATAATCTTCATGAACTTTTTGAAATAATTTTAGAATGCGGTCGCAGTTCTCGGCAGCTTTTTGTTCGCAAACTCCGTAAATTGTTTCTAAATTTTCGGGTTTGACTGTTGGAAACTCCTCTTTCCAGGTTTTGATACCACAACTGTGAGGGTTGACTTGAACAATAATGCACCAGGCGCCTCCAAATGCTTTTAATTCAGGGTCGCCTTTAGAGATGATTTGACATACTTCGCCCTTGTGATGTGGATTTGGTACGCGCTGTTTGTTTTTAATTTGGTCAACGATGTCTGATTTGTTGAGTTTGTTATCGAGCATTTTTTGTACATGTTCCTTTTCCTGAGTAGATGCAGCAGAGGCAAGTTCAAGAACATCTTTCTTGGGAAATTTATCGGCGCGAGTGAGAATTGAGTGTTTAACAGGCTCTCCAAACGTCAAAGCTAGAGTATCAACAGCTTGCGTGTATTTTGCATCGTTGCGAATAGTGCGTTCGCCAACTTTGTATTTTTCGGCAAGTGCCTTGGCAGTGTCTATTGCTATTGGATTATCGCCGTCAGGCAAGTCTTGAGAGGAGTCTTCTTCTGCCGAACGGCAAGAGTTGCCGTTCGGTAGATTCTGCTTTAAATTATCCTCACGATTTCCTTTTAAACTTAGGTAACGTTTACCTCTGAGATAAGAAGCAGTCTCAGGTGTCATGTTACGGCGCCCTAGCTGATTATTTGCAATCCAACAAATAGCAGCGTCTCTTGAGGCAAGCTCAACTTCAGCTATATTGTAAGGAATTTGCAATTTTTGACATAATTGATAGCGATTGTGACCATCAAGCAAAATTCCCTTACCTTTCCATACCATCAAAGGGCTAAGGCATCCAGATTCTTTTAATTGCGCCTCTAATAAAAATTTCTCCTCATCAGATAAAGGAGGAATTAGATTTTGAAACTCAGGGTCAATATTGAGAATTGGCTGAGAGTCATGTAATTCACTAGTACCATTAGGTACTTGCTCTAACTCTTGCAACTTAGACTCGGCACCTACCAAAGTTAAGCAACTAACCGGAACCTGAGTTATGTGAGATTTATAAGCTTGGTTGTTTGGTTCATCAAGCAAAACGGATACTTCGGCGCCGTTAATTTCTTTGATTTCACCGTAGGCATAGGCAAGGTACTTCGGGTGATTATCAAGAGACTGTGGCTGAATTTGAACGCGCGAACCCACGTGAAAATTGCTTTTATCGGGTCTGAAAGCTAAATTCATATTCGCTGTTGTAATAACTAGAATTAACCAAGTGGGTACAAAGAAATTTATTTAAAACTTTGTACCCAACTTTCCGATTCGGAATTTTTGATAGCTCCTATGGAGTTACCAAAATAAGACTGCGACTGCACCTGTGTTGCTATGCCAAGTTTCTATGAGTGTTAACTGCAACGCATGACAGTAAACAGTTTCTGGGTTTAGACGAATATGGATCTGACGAAACTTTTAGTAAGGCACCAGTAAAATCTTTATCTATCCACTCTGTATGTGTTAGCGGGTAAAACAGAGGTGTTTTGTTCTTTTTAGCCTGAGTCATGGGAATACTCCAGTAAATTTTGCTCTAATCAATTGGTGTAGTGGTAATTGATGCACAAATTCTTCAACGGTTATTTTTTGCTTCTTCCTCCAATAAATGCTTAGTTAGAAATTCTTGACCCAAGAGAGTTCTAATATTGCCTCTACCAGATTCATTCAGGTCTCGGAAGTAATCAATAACAGTTGGCAGGTAAACCATGTCAGCGACACAGCAGTTTGGCATTCTAGCTGTTATTGGACTTATCCCTAACCTTTTTAAAAAATCTTTAGCTGTCTTGGGTTGCTTCCTGACAGTGATTGCCATTTGACGAACTGTAACCGTAGTCTTCCCATCCGGAAGCTTGTAAGCGGTAACTCGAAAAGACTTAGACTGAAGTTTAAATCGTTCAGTGACAATTAATGTAGTGGATTTTTGAGTTTGATTATTTGTTGGTTGATTTGTGTTGGTAGTCATTTTCGATTACTATTGAATCAGATTTCAATTAACTACAAATGGAATTTCGCGTCCCGACTGTAATCAAGAACAATCAAGAACAGATAGTTGCACCAAGTAAGTTATACAAATGTAGTTGCTGGTAGATTGCATTTTGGTCGAGGTTTTAGCAGTCATGTAGCTTGATTCAAGCTGTTTGATACGCACATCGGGTTTCAAAGTTAGATTTGCAGTCAATTCAATACAAAACCTAACTTAAAAAGCACGAGTATTTTTTCGGTACACCCTTGACTGCTTTGTTTAGTTTTAACACAGTATCGCAGTTATTTTATTCTGATTCTACTTATCAAAAGTCTAATATGGCAGCACTTTTGGCAGATAGCACAAGAAGAGCGAATGCTATGGCCAAAAAAGTCCAATGTTCATGTTTATACAATCTCTGCAATTTACATAATTTTTAAAACGGGTGCAAATAGCTAATTTTTACAGACAATAAAATGGTTGCAGTCTGGCAAGTTATAGACTGCTATGCCCTGAGAGCTAGATGCTATCAATATTATTTGAGGTATGACGAAAACATAGAAAACTTATAAAAAAGTCTTATTTTAATGTTGATGATAATGTAAAGATTTATTAAAATTGGAAAAAAAGTGATTTATAAGTCAATAGTTGTTCAGTAATTATACAGAATTCATAGTAAATTACTGATGTAAGTGATAAGTAAATTTTTGTATTTACTACCAAGCTAATATAATGATACTTGCTGCTTATATATTTAGATTTGTTAAGTATTAAAATTGATTGGGTTATTTGCTAGCTGCTTACCAGGGAGATTTATCAAAAGTTGGAGAAGTTAACTCTATTTCCTCAGATTCTGATGTGTTGGGTTTATCTCCTAACGATTCGACATTTAACAACTCTTGAGCAATTTGTTTTCTCAAATCGATAGCTTCGTCCAAATGCTGCTGTTCTATCAGAGTCGAGCGCGCGGTTAGTCGCGGGTAAAGTTGTTCATCCCAAAGTTTTTCGCTATTCGATATTCGATAAACATCTAATTGGGGAATGGGGATAGTAAGCGGGTAAGGAATAGAACCTTCCCCAGAAGATGTGTAACCAGGATTTGTAATTACGCATTTACCTTGAGGGAAGCGCATAATCTCATCTGCTGTAATAATGGGCATTGTTTGCAGGCTGTCCGACCAAGTTGTGGTGTGACCATCTTTGGAGTTACTTATTGATTTGTTTTTAACGATAAATTCCTTGTTGCCAAAGGACTGAGAAAACTTCTCGGCAGTTGAGTAGTTGGCTGGGTTATACAAAATTTTGGTGCTGCAAGCGCTGGTAATAGCCGCAGAACCGTTTTCTCCGTAAGCAGAAGCGAGTTGTTCAAGAGACTGAACACCTAAAACAAAACAGGCGCCGTTACTTCTATACTCGTTAATCCATTGAGGCAAAGCTTTCAAGTACAAAGAGGGTAACTCATCAATGAAAATTCCAATTGGGTCAAAGCGGGGAGTGGATAAATTACTGACAATTGTCATGTGTAGCGCTGCGGCTAACAATGGTCCAACTACATCTCGTCTGGGGTCGTCTAATTTGAAAATTAGTATCTGGCGCCCTGATAGTTTGGTGGGAATTGTACTTTTACCAATAAAGGAGGGGAGTAAAGAGCGTTGAATAAAGCTTGAAAATATTCCTACTGTTGTTGTGTCAATACTCGCTATAGTTTTCTCACTGTCTCTAGCTTTGAGGTACTGTTGGAACGAAGCTGCAACCCAGCGCGAAACTTTACCTGCTTGTACCGATGCATGTAGCTTGTTGATAAAATCATCAATTGACTGGATACAGTAAACGGTAGCTAAATCAGGACAGTCACTACCTTTTGCAAGTTGAATAAGTGCCTTTGCCAATAAGTCAGCAGCCTTGGAGAAAAATTCGTCACCTTTACCACTACCACCTGCATTTGCATTAATTACTTGGGCAATTTGTGCTGCTGTTACTGCATCTTCTTGATTCTCCATGAAATCAAGTGGGTTGATTACTTCACTGTATGGTTCCCCAGGTGCGAATATCCGCACATCATAACCGTAACATGCAGCTAACGGCGCCAGTAGTTTCATTTGGTCGCCCTTTTTGTCATAAACAATTAGTGGAAATCCTTGCACCATAGAGCTTTCTACCATACGGTCGATTGTACCAAAAGTTTTACCAGAACCTGGGGCGCCTAATACAAGAGTGGAACGTTCAGCATGAGGGATCCAAACCGTGGGTGAGGCGCCAAGAAATGTTTGAAATACGGCGCCTGCATCTCTAAATTTTCCTTTGAACCAATAGCGGGGGGAACCACACCAAAAGCAGACTTTATTGTGTTTGCGCGCTCGAATTTGTTTAAGCGCGAGACTTGTTGCCGCTAGTTTTTCAGCAGTTCCTACCACTCGTCCCGTGGAAATCTTACCCTTTTTACTACCAGCGACTTGGGTTAGTAAAATCAAGAAGATTAAAGTTCCGAGCATTGTCAACCCTTCTGGGTTCGCAAAGGTTTTAAATAACTCAACAAAATCAATACCAGAGTGATAGCCATTTTTAGCAGGCTGTTCAATTACGGTTTTTGGAGTTTGCATCACTTTGTATTTGTGGAGGTAGGTAACTTAAGGAAAGAATTCTCAACAGCTTGATAATAACCGCCTTCATCACAATAAGTAATTTTTTGTAAGGTGCGATTATCATTAAGTTGCTGTATATCTAAACAAGGTATATTTGAAGTACTGCCGAAATTATTTGGTTTGATGCTGATTAAGTTTTCTCCAGGCGCTTTCTTAGGTTGCAGATAAAGATTTATCACACGAGTAAACTTATTTTTACCTTTATTTATATAACCTGTATACAAACATCCTAATCTTCCACACAAACGAGAATCATTATAGTTAAAAAGATACAAACGGTTATCTTGATCTTTTAGCCCAACTTCGCTAACTTGAATTGAAGTCCTTGCAGTCGAAGATAATGATGTGTTATCAGCTATTGCTAACCGCATTAAGGAAGCAGGTACTTTCTCGGTATTACTCCAGCGAATTTTAACTCCATTCGCGTTAGTATTACTACATCCATTCAGAAATAAAACGCTGATAAGCAGAAAAAGCCCTAAACTCAAATGAAAGTAGCGCACTAACCGGACAATTTTATCATCAGGCATAGGTAAATCCACAATAATTAACATCCTTGATAATTTTGGTTGTACTTACTCAAAACATCTTCACCATAATTTTTAATAGAAAGCCGACCAAAAACATCTTTGGCATCACTATCGACTATCGAAGAATCTCCACCAAAATACTTTTGAGCCACTCGCTCAACTAAACGGGCGCCGGAAAAAGGCTTTTTGGTTACTGGGTCAATTTCTTGAGATGTGCTATTAATTTTATCGGCAATACTATTTTGAAAAGCATCTTCTTGTGCTAGAGGAGGGAAGAACTGAAATACCTCAGCATCATTTGGTCGATATCCTTGAGAAAGCTTGGCTAAGAAATCTTGACCACCATTAGCTTTCTGAATTTGTTCTTGAGTGTACTTATCGTAGCTGAGAAACTTATATTTACCCAAAGACACGCCGCAATTGCTTTCATCATCAGTACAAGCATAGGCGCCAACATCATTATAATTACCGTTGTTTTCAGTATCAGCAATCGATTTAGCAAGCGCCATTAAGTTTGCTGTTTGGGAACCTTGATTTAACTCACAATTAGGTTGAGTGCTATTGTTTACAGGTACTGTATTAGTTTTGCTGGCATTAGTTGATACTTCACTACTGTTTGGTTTAGGAGTGTAAGTATTTTGAGAGAGTTCCGAGCCAAGAGTACCAATAAAGATTGGAGCGTTGAGCTTATATGTTAGGAATGGAACTGGGCCCATAAAATAGGGAGTGGCGCCACAAATATTTTTGAAGCGAAAGAATAAAGCAGTGTCAACTGTATCGGTTTTTTCGTCTGGTTCCATTACTACTACCTTAAAAGCACTGCCAAAAGGTAATCTTCCTGTCGGCTCTTTTCCTCCATTGACTCCTTCTAAACAACCCCAACCTCCTTCAACTTGCTGATACTTACCACTTATCCACGAACGTCCTTCAAATTCGCGCCCTTTTCTGCGTCCTAAATTTTCCAAGTCGTCAAGTTCAATGTATGGACACTCTTGGTCAGAACAAGGAACTGAAAAACCTGCTACATCCGAACCGGATATTGTTCTCTGGCGGCGTTTTTCTGCTTTGCCCCAGATAAAATCTATCCTGGCAAAGGTGTTACCTAACTCGGATAAGGGGATAGGAAACTCAGTTAAGGGCAAGGCGCCGAGTCCAGGTACTTTATAAATTAGAGTGTTTTGCCAACCTGAAAAATTCGATAGCTGTACTGCATCAACATTGGGAATATCTTCTACGGTGTAAGACGATAAATCAGTTTGGTTAAGCTTAAGTTCTGCCAACGTTTGATTTTGAGCCAAAAGGTTGGAGAGTGGGGTGTCTATATTAGTTTGAGGCGCCTGAGTTTTTAGTAATGCGGCAATTGGTTTTATTTGTGCAGCATTAGCTTGCCCCAAATTTGGTACAATATCTGCCAAGTTTTGGAGAGTTTGTTGTCCTAAAAGTGGGAAGCTTATTAAAGGAACTGTCTTTAAGTTTAGATTACTAACAGTTTTTGTAATGCTATCTAAACTTAGTAGGCTTGGTTGTAACGCATCTTCAATATCGCTCAAGCTTAGATATTTATCTGGTGTATCCCCAGCTTCCCACTTTCGCTCTTTACCATCAATATTAATTGAAGCTCCTTTTTGAATTGGAGGCATTGTCGCGAAGGATATTCTTTGCCAGTCGGGTAGTGATAACTGGGCGCCTGTGCTACTAGCAGTTAAGCGAGTGGGTAGGTTTGGTTGATTCTGCGCTATCGATGGCGGTGCCAAGTAGAAACTAAACCAACTAAATATAACTACACAAAGAGATAAACATGTAACGGCTAAAAATCGACCAATTTTCATAAATCAATCTTGAGAGTGATTTCACGCTTAATTGTCGTTTACTTGCTACTCACCATTACTGCTCCATAGAGGTAAACTCATCTATCACAATAGTGATATTTTGTATTTTGCTGTGATTGGATGCCTCATTTAAATTATTTAATAGCTAACAGTGTAAATTTGATAAAATTTAATACTTTAATATACTCAGGAATTCAAAAAAGCTAACTTAAATTAAACTATTATTTATAATTTTGTAAATTTAATCAAAATGAAAACAAGTGGAATTTTAAATAGTGTATAATTATTAAAACTTCATCTAACAGCAGAAAGTGCATGACTGCCGACCCTCTTTTTTACGAGATTTTCAAAGAAATACCCGAATTATTCTTTGAATTAATTGGTCAACCAGGGAAAGACCCAAGCATTTACGAATTTAGCGCTCCTGAAATTAAACAGAGAGGTTTTCGTTTAGATGGGTTGCTTTCAATTCCCAAAGATAACGTAAATGAACCAATTTACTTTATCGAAGCCCAATCTTATAAAGACGATAACTTCTACAATCAGTTTGCCGCAAAAGCCATTCTTTATCTGACACAATATCAACCGCCTAATAACGTATGGTATGCTGTTGTCATATATAATACAAAAAGCAA
This sequence comes from Dulcicalothrix desertica PCC 7102, assembly GCF_003991905.1. Taxonomy (GTDB): domain Bacteria; phylum Cyanobacteriota; class Cyanobacteriia; order Cyanobacteriales; family Nostocaceae; genus Dulcicalothrix; species Dulcicalothrix desertica. Next base: position 18,563 of record NZ_RSCL01000012.1, read on the forward strand.
TGAAGGTCATTTTCCTGGCTATTTAAGTTTTTTCCAACCACATTTACGTTGCTTTTATCTGGATGAACTTGCCAAAAATGCAAATCAATCGCTATCTGTGGGAATAATGCGTTTAATTGTGGAGAGCAAAAGCGAAGAGAAGACAGGAGAACAAGCTCGTCAGTTAATGGTTCAAGCACAACGAGAGCTAACCAATACCACTTTGAAGGAAAAGGTTTTAGAATTTATTAAAGTAGTGGTAATTGATAAACTAGCTAACTTAACACGGGAGGAACTTGAAGCTATGTTAAATTTGGAGTCTATAAAAAATAGTAGAGTTTACCAGGAAGCGAAACTTGAAGGTGTAACAGAAGGTGTAATAGAAGGTGTAATGCAAACCAAGTTAGAGATGATTCCTATCTTATCAGGTTTGGGATTAACCGTTGAGCAGATTGCTGAACAGTTGAAGCTTGATGTAGAGATTGTTAGAAATAATACTCAACAGTAAAACCTACTTAGACAACTGCTCGTTAGAGGGGACTTAAGTATAAGGCGCCTATAAACAGCTTACTCTTAATCCCCTTTTCGATTGCTCTGCTGCAATACTATCTAACTAGGATGGATTGCACAAAACAAATCCACTCTTCAATACTTAAAGCTGTAATTGCCTGGGGGTGCAGAAACATCCATGTGCGTGAAAGCTTGTGTAGTCAAGGTTTGTGAGCTATATACTTCAACTATAGCTCTATAATAAAACCAGTATTACTGAGGTAAAACCAATAATGTCTATTACGCTCGCACTTCCACCGAAAATTGAGATGCTGCTGCGACAGCGTGCTTCCTGTACCGGACAAGACATTTCGCAAATGATGCTCTTCGTTCTAACTTTGGGACAAAGGAAAGGATTCACAAGATTTTTTTGAGGCATTGAAGGGAATACAACGTGGGCTTGATGATTTTGAGCAAGGACAATTTTCGAGTTTAGAGGACTTCATTGCCGAACAAAACCAAAAATATGGATTGTCCCTTGAAGCATGACGTACCACATTGATGTTTCCAGCATTGCGCGCTTCCGATGCGGATGCTGCATTCTTAACTATATCTCAATTTACCACAGCCGAGCGCGCCCAAGTCTGGTATCAAGGGCTAATTAAAGCAATCGCCTCTTTGAAAGAAATGCCTCGGTGCTGTCCAATTGCTCGTGAGGATACCAACTTTCACGCCAAGAAATTCGCCAACTTCTTTACGGGAAAGGGAAGCAAGCCTACCGCATCCTTTTTACAGTTATTGAAGACCAGCCCCCGAACCACAGTAAGAATTCTATATATTCGTCATGGGGCACAGAAAACAGTTGGTGAGCCGGAAGTAGAGAATTGATTATATTGAGATTCCATCCACAATATATTCCTCAAGATACGCAGGAAAACGAGTTGTGCAAGGTTAATAAAAATACCATTTTAAGTAAAAATATTTACAACTTCTCTGTACATTACTAATTCTGGGTAACTGTAGCATTGCTCAATCATCCAGCTACTTTGTACTAATTGACCCGGAACTAAAAAATTTTATTAGTAATTGGAACAAATTACTAATTACATGTAATATGATACATAAATCCGTGCATTGGTGTAAGTATGGCGCCTAAAAAATCTACCTCTACCCAAACGATATATCAGTTAAAAATTACACTCAAATACACAAAACCTCCAATTTGGAGAAGAGTTTTAGTAAAAAATAATACAACACTTGGGCAATTACACCGTACTGTTCAGGAGGCAATGGGTTGGGATGATTACCACTTACACTCTTGGAACATAGGTGGTATGGAATATGGTATACCACATGAAGATTATGATTCGGATATGGGCGACGAGAAAAATGTAAAACTCAGTAAGTTGATTGGCAGTAGTGAAAAAATTAAGTTTTATTACACTTATGACTTTGGCGACTCTTGGGAACATGAAATTTTAGTTGAAAAAATATTACCATCGGCGCCTGATACTCGCTATCCGGTATGTGTGACCGGTAAACGAGCTTGCCCTCCTGAAGACTGTGGTGGCGCCTGGGGATATGCGGAATTATTATCTACACTTAATGACCCAGAAAATGCAGAATATGAAGAAAGAATGGAATGGTTAGAAGGTGAGTTTGACCCTGAGAAGTTTGATTTAAAAGAAATAAATTCCAAGTTACAGTGCGTTTATCAATAAGCACGAATATTAAATTTAACAAAAAAAAGGAAATTATATGGCAGGTAAATCAAAAGGGTTTAAAGAATTACTAATGCAAGAAAAAGCATCACAGGATAAACAAAGAATGATGCAAAAGATGAAGAAAGAAATAGAATCAGAGGACGATAAGACATTAGTACTGATAGAACCAGAAGGATATGAAAAAATGTCCGATATAATGGTGAAATTTCTAGAACCATACACAGTGAAATTGCGTAGTCCTCAAGAATATGAGAAACTACTCGTTATAGGAATGCTAGCTTGGAACGCATCATTAATGACACCGGAGCAACGGAAAGAAATGATAAATGATGCCGTTTCACAGACTATTGGCTACGCTGGAATAGAAAGCCAAAGAGAGATGAAAGAAATAGTAAATGAATTAATAGAGAGAAAAGAAAAGTATTTCTCTAATATCAAAAGATTTATTACAAGCTATAAACTAAAAAATAAAGGCAGAGATTTTAATTTATCGATAGTTTCTAGTTTAATGGAAGGCGAGGATAAAAATAAGTAAATCATAACGGCGCCATTTTTAGCATAAATGTTTATTGGAATTTAACTCCCAAACAAAATTTCTGGTTGTTTAGCCCAACGACTCGTATCGGGTGATGCTGCTGGACGCGCGTAAGCAGCTTTGTTACGAATCTCAATAATTTTGTCTTCTTCGCGAATCATACTGGGAGTAAAATTGTACCGCTGCTCCAGAAAATCTTGTATAGTTACCTTGAGAGGTTGTTTCTCCAGTTCTCCATTAAGAAATTGTTTTGAATGTCGATAAAATGCTTCTTCTGCTGTCTTCCTTACAAGCAAAGCAATTTCAGCCGGAGTCAGAAGTTTAGTTTCGTTTAACAGGCGCCACCAATCTTTATCATTAAAATCCAACCCAGGAAAATATTTAGCCAAGTGCAATTTAAAAATTTCATACCTGGCGCCAGTGTGGGGAAGGTCTACGAAAATAATCTCATCAAAACGGCGTATTAACTCAGGAGGTAGAAATTCTAATCTGTTAACTGTTGCCATTACCAGTACTTGAGAACTTCGCTCTTGCATCCAAGTTAAAAGCTTTCCTGCTAACTGACGGGATACACCACCATCGCTATCTGAGTCAAACCCAGCAAATCCTTTGTCAAAGTCATCGAAGTAGAGAACTAAACCATACTCACCGCTGGCATCACAGAATTGTAAAAATTCACGTAAATTCTTTCTCGACTCATAAGCTGTTGCACCACGCAAACCTGCCCAGTCAGCCGCGACCATCGGTACACCCATTTTAGAAGCTGCCAGTTTTGCACTTAGAGATTTTCCTGTTCCTGGTGGTCCCCAAAGAATCATTCCCTTGGGAAATCGAAGATTATAATGCTTTGCTTCGGGTTGGAGAAGGGCAGTCGCACGCTCTAAAATTTCTTCTAATAAATCTAAACCACCAGCTTCTGGCACGTCTGGTTCGTTAATAAATTCTATACCTTGACCTTTGAGCTTACCTTTTTTGTAAACTAATACTGCATTTGTTAGTTCTTCGAGGGTATGAGCAAACCCTAAAGACCGAGCTAGCAGCACTTCTAGCTCCCCCATTGGTATCCCTAAACAGGTACGAATTAAAGCTTCAAACTTTGCATCTAACTCGAATCGTGTTTCTATAAGCTTTTTGATTGCTTGCCGAAGTTCTGTAATACTTGGGAGTGTGTAACTGATTGTTGGAAGTAGCGGCGCCATATATGGAGAAAATTCAGCATAACTTTCCATACAAACTATAAATTGCTGATTATTATTCGCTCTCAGGCTGTAAATTAAGTTACTTAACACCGCTGTTGTTTGTTGTGAAGATTTACCCGTAGCATCTACCTGTGAAATTACACCTTCAAAAGCAAATACTCCAGGCGCGTCATCATGTTCTAGTAGCCAAACTAAACCTGATGTACATTCGGCATTAGTAGGTATAAGTCGCGTTAATTCCACTACTTGCTGCAAACGAGTATATCCTTGATTCCAAAAATATAAAGGTAAATTGCGACTCTGAGCGATTTCATAGAGAAACTCCAGCACTTTCATCCGTTCGGTGAGTGGTGCTTCTATAGCAATAGCTGTTTGCCCCTGGTCAAATAGCAGTGGTAAATCTTTGAATTTCATGACTATTTCCAATAATTAGGTAAATAAGTTTTGCGATAATCAGCGCACGCCCATTTTTTCGCTTGTTTGGTAGTCCACATTGGGTCAGTTGGTAAATCGGGTATTTTTTGCAACTTTGTAAGATAAGTGCAGTCACCTGCTACTTGTGCCAAAACAGAAGCTATTACCTTGCAGCATCGAAGCGGATATTTAACAGCTTGCTTCTCACTGAAACGAATTACTATCCAGTTCCCATTGGTGAAAAATGCATTTCTGGTATCGTCTTTTCCTTGGTCGGTACAGTGATGAGGCGCCAAAGTATTTCCAACATAGGGTTCATCAATTTCAATATCTATGCTTAAACCGCTGCTATGCAACAACACAAAATCCGCAGAATAAGGATAAGAAAATTCTGGATTTTGGAATGCTACACCTTGAATTACCGAAGGGAATATACGGTTAATAACCTGATAAAACGATTGTTCGGAAACACCCGCAGTCGCATCACTCTGACCAGTTGGTTGTAAAACTTTACCTGAGAGCAACTGACTAAGTTCAATTTCGTTTCGTTTTTTGTTTATTACGGTAGTTGGTTGGCAGTGAGAAATGTTCTTTACTACTGCTGGTTTGGGGTAATTAGGAGACATAACACAAATCACACCTAAACTAATTGACAACCAAACAAGTGCAACTAACCATAGCGGAGATAAAAGCCTGAAAGATAAAGGGATGAGAAAACCAACCAGTAAAAACAATACTTGAATATATATAGATGAGGGAGATTTTGAAGTTAAGGGTATTGTTTGCGATAAATTTAGTATTGAGTGAGAACTTTTAACGTTGTATGTATTATTTTTGACTATAAATTTAAGTATTAAAGAAGGGTAAATTACTACGGGATAACATTTACTCACTTGTTGGCATGGGATATGAATTAGGTTTCGGCGCCGGGTTTTTGATGTTGTCTTCGATTCCCAATAATCCTATTTCTGTGAGGACTGGTAAAGGAAGATTGACTTTTTGTGCAATTTCAACCAAAGTTTGGGAAGATGTATTTCGAGCTATTGCTAAAAATTCTCTGACTTTAAATACTATTGGGTCGCGCGTCGGAGCATAGCCAAGTCGTACCGCAGCAACCAAACCACGTTCGATGTCGCTAAGTGTGGCTCGACGAAATGAACCAACTTCCAAGGTTTGCCTTTGCTGCTCAACTCCAGATACTGCTGCTATATCTATAGTGCTGTACTTAGGTAAATTTTCTCCAGCTTGAAGGTTGAAGGTATATAACCGCGCGTTACCATTGGCTGTTTTTGTTTTGACGAATAAGTTAGTAACGCTTGCTGTCGTTAAGTTAGGAAATTGTAATGGCTTGATGCGGCGTAAAAATATAGTTGTTGCTCGACCAGTTTCTAATGGTGTGTCTGTGGCATAAGTAAAGCGGCTGGGGTCTGCCAGAAAAATTTGGGTAATCTGTTCATTAACACTAGAGAAATCGATCGCAGTTGCTCTACCTGTCCAAACTTGAAGATTTATTGCTTTTTCGGTAACGCTTTGACTCGGACTAATTGTTGAGGCGCCTGGTTGTTGTGCATCTACAGAAAAAGAAACTGTAATTAAGCTAAATGTAATAACGCAAAAAATTCCTGTCTTCATTGCTTTATGTCTCAACGTGAAATTTCAAAGAAACTATTGAAAAATATCGAAACTTTTGTTCCCGCAGGTACAATCGCGACGTTAGGACGATTCTCTAGTTCGTTAGAAGTTTTATCCGCGCGCTTGCTCAAGCGTTCCTGCATTGGTTTGAAAAATCCTTCTACCGCTGCTGCCAAAACATCCGGTTTACGGGCGCCAGTTATTATAGTTTGACTGCTAAACCCACCATTATTAACAGTGGTAGAAGATTGAGTTTGGTTTTGGTTAAAAACTTCACCTGCACGACTCGCAGCACCGAGTAAGCCAATCAAAATATCTTGTTGTGCATATGAGGCGCCTCTATCCTCGATTGATTGTGCAATCAGAGGTTTATTGTCTTCGCCTCGGATTAAAATCGCATCCTTGGGAATAGCTTGTTGTTTAACTTGACCGTAACTATCAGTATAAACAATTGCAATAACGCTTTGTTGAACCAGCTTGTTAGCCTTAGATACTGAATCCACTTCTGTAATTAAAATTGCTCCTCTTGGAATTGCGACACGGTTATCAGTTGATAAAACATCTTGCTGTAATCGCACTGCAAACCGACCTTGATTTTTATTTTCAGGCGCCCAAATCATTGGAACTAACACAGAGCCTTGTGCTGTTGTACCAATTTGAACTTGCATAGGTTGTGTAATAGATTCATTAGCAGTTAAAGTCAAGTTTTGATTGCCCGTAAGAGGAGTGCGATTTACAATTCCCCATTCTCCTGGTGTTTGAGTTGTTTGCTGAGTGTTGGTAGTAGGCTCTTTTGAGTCACTAACATAAACAACAGGAATTGTTGCTTGTTTAGTAGTTGCATCTGACACAATTTCTTTAGTGGTATTTACTTGACTAACGTTGGTGGCAATAGGATTTTGGGGTAAAGCTTGTGCTGACTCAGCAGGTTGACTTGCTTCTATCGTTCCATTTGCTACGGTTTGTTGTCCTAAAGTCGCAAGTTCTTTCCATCGCTCGAATGGGTCGATTGGTTTTGGTTTTGTTTGTGTTGAAGTAGCAATAATTTTGGGTTGTATTGTTTTTGGCTGTGGTAAGGGCGTTGGTACTGATACTCGTTCTCTAATAATTCTAGGTGGTGGAGGGTTGATAGTACTAGCTCGTAAAACTGGTGATGGTCTTCTAACAGTTGTGGAAGTAGAGGATTTAGGAGTAATTGGTTTTTGCTGCGGCGCCTTTTCTACACGGCTAGCTTGATTGAGCAATGCTAGTTCTGCTTTCAAACGCGCGGCTTCATCACTAGAACCTTCTGCAAAAACAGATGGTGTAGGTTTTGGAGTGACTATATGTTTTGCAATTTGTTTGGGTGCGAAAAATATTGACCATGCCATCCAACCAAAACCCATTACACCACCTACCAACAAAGCTACTATGGCGCCTCTCACAAGCGGGTTTTCGCTGCTATCTAGGGCTTCTGCTAGTTCTCCATCACGTTGGATTAAATACTCAGTGTCAATTAAAGCAACTTGTTCAGGGTTATATCCAGATATTTCTAATTCTTCCTCTGCTGTTAATTCTTCTTCTAACAATTGGTTGTCAGAATTTTCTTGTAAGCTTTCTTGATGATTCATAAAATATTTTTATTTATTGGGTGTAAATTCAGTAATTTTGGTAATTTCTAAACCTGCGCTTCTAATTGCATACAGTTGTTGTTCAAGAGTTGAAGCATTGGCAGCAAGTGGGGAGGGAATGTCTACTGCTTGCAGGGTAAAAGTGCGGTTAATTGGAATTTCTTCATCTGCACCGCCGGAAAGATTTACGATGACGCGCGTTGCGACCATATCAACTTCCCACTCACCAGTTTTAATTTGTCTCGGCGCCGAAAGGTAGGAAATAATAATCTTAGAGCGGACTTGACCAGCAAATACGCGCGTTGGTGTAATATCAGCCAAAGCTTGTAACGCAGCTTGACGAAACCCATCTTTTCCCGCTTGAATTAAAAACGAACCAAAGTAAGCGTTAGTAGTAATACGCTTACCCTTACCAACATCTCGTCCTTTATCTAGTTCTTTAGTTCCAGGGATAATACCGTCCCAGTTAAAAGTTAACTCAGCCCATTGTCTAACAGTATTTTTGATAACTTCCGGTTGACGGTATAAATAATCTTGCTCAGACATTACCAAAGCATGACCATTTACTAACTGGACGAAAGTAGTTTTTCGTGCAGCTAGTTGATTGACCCTGAAACTCAGAAATAACACAAAGAAAAAGCTTAATAAACTAAAAACAGTCAGCCCAATAAAACATAGGGGTAAGATATCTTTAGAATCAAGTAATATTGATGGTCGCTTAACTCGTTGTAAAGATTTCAACATAAAAAACACAATACTAACTAAATTTTTCCAACTAATCCTGTTGTGACAGCAACTACACCATCAAAAGCTGCATTGACTAAAGCAGGGACTCTACTGTTAATACCTGTATAAAGCGCAACTCCTCCACCGCCTGCAATTAGTAATGCCAAAGCTGGAGCAAAGATACTTATAAACGTTAAAAACGCTAAGTCAGAAGCACTTTGGGCGCCAGCAGCGACAATTACCGTTGCAGCCAAACCGACTACAATGTTGTAACCAAGTTGTACGCCGAACAGAGCAATAAAACCACTAGCCCAAGCCCATATTGGTTTTGAGCCAAGTGGCAATAAACTTAGTCCCAAAGCGATAGGCGCAAAAGTTGCAGTCATAATTAATGCAGCTTCTAAAATGTTGACAAAAGCCCACTGAAGTGCATAGAGAAAGGTAATTAAAATTAGAGAAATTGAAGCACTAAAAACGGCGCCTGGATTTTGTACAAAATTGGTTAACTCCGCAACGGCTTTGCGCGCTTCTTCTAATGGCCCGTTATTTTGTTTTTCTGCCGACGCAAGAATTTGCTCGACTACTGGTCTTTTTTCTTGGAGACAATCTGTAAGAGGTTTACCTGTTTTACCCTGACACTCAGCATAAACAGTAGATATTTGAGTTTTGACGCTTTGAGTCAGGGTAACGTTGGATATTGCACTTTTGAAAGTTGTATCAGCTAATTGAATGTTAAGAACGCCAACAACTTGCTGATGACCAATATTCCGTATTAGGAGAACAGATTGAGAAAGTAAATAGCCATTATTGCCCAAGAATAAAGCAATAACTAGAGGATAAATAAGTGATGCTGCTAATTCTGACCACAAAAACCGCTTTTCTTGATAATCAGAAGCCATTTTAACGGCAAGGAGAATGATACTTAAAGCCGCAAGGGTAGTGCCAAGATTACATAATCCTGCCCATAAGGCGCCAGATGGGTTAATTGCATCTCCCCATGCCTTATTCCACGATTCAACTGTTTGCTTGCTTAGTTCGATACTACTTGTTACCAAAGTAATACCTACTGCTGCATCGGCAGAATTATCAGGTGTAGATTGAGCAATTAAGGTGGGAAATAGCATGGGAGATTAAGAGTTTTACCACAGAGACGCAGAGTACGCAGAGAGAATGTTTTAATTAGATGAATTGCCAAGCACGGTGCCTCCTGGCATTACTAACAACGCTCCTTGGGATATGGCGCAGTTACCACTTGCAATCACACTTTGGCGTTCTCTAGTATTTGCAGCGTTAAGTTCTTGTGCTGTTTGAGCATTTAAAGTTAGCCCAAGCGCTCGGTCTTGTCGCGCTTGCGATGCTTCCTGTAACTGCAAGTTGGCAATAGTAGCGTTGTTTTTTAGCTGTCGAGAGATATTTTGTAGAATGTGTTGTGAGGTATCTGTATTTTGGGAGTCATCTGACATTTGACCAGATTCAAGTTCAGAGTTAGCACTTTGCTCAAGTGTTTCTTTTGATTTATTTTGAGCAGTTTTAGAAAGAGTCTTAAATTGTGCAACGTCAATTGCTCCTATTCTTTCGCTCTGCTTGGCTAAATCTTCACGTATTGCGTATGAGTTGGGTAGATTATTTTCAAGTTTATTGTTATTTTGTCCATCTTCGGGCAAGGCGCCTGTCATTATTTCTCCAACGACTTGACCCAAATCAGGCACTTGGACTGAACCAATTGCATTTTTGACGAGTTGTGTGATACCACCGAAAAAATCACCTCGAAGAAAAGAATGTACATCATTGATAAATCCTTGAATTTGGTTTGATGAGTTTTTGTCGAACGATGCTTCTTCAGTTTGTGTAATGTTACGGTTCTCCGTTGTATCTACAGTTGCTGCGGTGGCTGAGTTGATAAGTGTAAAGCTCAAACTGAAAATAGCTATGCCAATTACAGAAACGCTTTTAATTCTACGTATAAGTAAACGTTTCTTTTTTATTGTTTTTGTGTACATAATAAATTCCTTCATTGATATGGCGCCTTTGTAACAATCTAATTAAGTTTGGTAAATTCTCTCTTCCTACTCCTTCCTTTGTGTCCTACCCTGCGGGAAATCCTCCGGATTACGTGACGAGCGTGGTTTATCCCTCCTAACTCTGTGTTCTCTGCGTCTCTGTGGTAATAATCAATGATATGAATTAGTAGCTTTATGAAACGAACCACAAAGAACACAAAGGGCACAAAGGAAGAGGGAAGAGGGAAGAGGGAATAGTTTTTTTAGACATCTACTAGTTGTTTGTTCTCCTTCAACGCTGTAACGTAAACTTTTGTAAAGGCTTGCAATCCCTGAAGTTGACCTTTAAGAGTATTGGGGTAACGGGCTAAAATTGTGCGACGCGCGTGTCTTTCTTCCTGATTCGTCGCAACTGCTGCTAATGTCATTTCGCTAGGATAAAATCTACACGACCAAAAGCGTCCACCTTTTTCAATTAACCAGCACGAGTATAAGTCTGAGCGACGGGGAAAAAATGATTCAGATGCATTTGGGGCAATAATTTCGCTTGGGTAGGATAAATATTGTTGGAATGATGCAACGGCATTTGAGGTGATGCAACCTGTTAAGCGATAGGTTATGTTTTGCATAATCATGGCAGCGGCTGCTGATTGGCAAATAGTATCGGGGTCTTGACTTGATAGAACAATACTTAAACCGTCTTTACGAGCCGTAGCGCAAAGTTCACCAACCATTGCACTAAAACCATCTTTGCGAAATAGTACTGAAAGCTCGTCACCGATAAATAAGCTTTTAGGGTGGGACAGAGCAACTCGCAAACAAGCAGCTTTGGCTGCAACCGCCATTGTGTATGAATCTTGGTCGTTGCTTAATCCTGTCAAAGCATAAAATTTGACCATTGGCTCAGGGGAAAAGCTGCTTGGTTTACCGATTGCTGCTCCCAAGGGACTTACTAATAGTGCTGCAATTTGGCTGGTTATTTGATTGATGGCTTGGTGGTCAATTGCTTCGGGTTTGAGAATATTCAACCGCGCTCCGGAGCAGAAGCGAGCAAAATCTTTCAATGTTGGTATTTCTTGCCATTGGCTAGATTTCCAACCTTGATTAAATGCTAAATTGTAACGCTCGATAATGTCTGAGTCACTTAAAAACACATCGAGCGCTTGCATCAAAATCGCATCTACTCTCTGTGCTAGGTGAGGAGCATTAAGGCGCCCCATAACTATCACACTCAAAGCATTACGTATAAACGAACGCCAAGATTTCATCCGTGAAGCTCGTTCTTCGCTATCAAACCTCCTTAAGTCTGGTGGTTCCATTAAGTTATTAGAAGCGCGCGATAAATCAAAATAAGCACCCGCATCTCCTAGTAACTCAATGGCTGTTTTAAAAGAACTCTCTCCATCTGCTGCGGGAATATCCATACCAACTACTGGAATACCCTGCGATAAAGCATCGAGCATAAATCGCCATAGTAAAACTGATTTACCTGAACCTGTTTTACCCGTGACTAATGCGTGTTGGGTATGGGTAAATAAGTCTACACAAACAGGTTTACCACCTCGGTTTGTGAGAAATTCAACTCCTTTGGTATCAAGTTCTCTGGGAAGCGTTAGAGGTAATATACCCGCAACCGTTTCGCTCTCCAACACCAGGCGCCTCTCGCTCAAAATTGAACTTGAATGTAATATGCGGCGCCATGTAATAGGCAGAGTTTCCAACCAGATTTGGGAAGCAATGTTTCTCTCACGTACAACTAAAGCAGTGCCAAAGCTGTTACACAGTAAATCACATGCTAAATCTAAACTTTCTGCATTCTCACGGTAAACGAGAAAAACAACAGCACAGTTAAGAGGAACGGCGCCTTTATAAAGTTTCTTTTGTGCATCAAAACTTTCTTCTTGTTTGATTTCGGCGCCGACATCTCGACCACTGCCTTTGAGCAATGCACGTTCTCTAGCAACTTTAGTTTGTTTTGCTTGGCGATGCAGGTTGTCTTCTGTGAGATAGCGGTTAGCTTTAGATATTTCTACAATTGCTTCGGTGTCGCGGATGTGACTTTCGCTCAAAACTTTCCACATCCACAATATTTGTTCCCTGATGCTTATCCAAGCTGTTACGGTATTCGCCATTGTCAGGACACCGCAAACTTTATCTTTAACGTAGACGCGATTTGCAGATTGACGGTGTTCAGGACAAGTACTTCGCCCACGTTCTCCAGTAATTAAAATTGTTGTGGCGTGTTTGCGAGAATTTTGTATTTCTGTGACTTTTACACCGCTATCTTTGTCTTCTGTTAAAACTAGTAGTTGGGGAATAGCTGGAGATGGGGATTTATTGAATCTGCCCCAAAGCCATGACCAAAGCTCAACATCACTTACTGGGCTAATTTCTAACCCTGCTTTTGTGTTGAATAGCATTTCCCACTGAATAAAACCCTCAGTATACGCTTTCATCAACACACGACTAAGAAGTTGTTCCGCGCGCTGCGAGGTTCGACCTGTTACCCCATCTAAAAAGAATCTCCCTCCTTTTCCCAAGTTGTAAATAATTTTAGATAATGGGTCGGTTTTACGCTCTCCAAACTCATCCGCAGTCCAAGTACAAAATACCATAGAACGCCAAATCGACCTGGCGCCAATGCTGGTTAGTTGCTGCACCCTAGCTTGTTCGTTCCGCATCAAAATTGTAGGTAATTTTAAACTGCAAGAATTAGCAAGTTGGTTCAAATGTTCTTGACGTTCACAGTCATTCGAGTAACGACCTAAAAGGAAAGTGCATTTTTCGTTTGAGAGGATAGATTTCATTGCTTCAGAAATTCCAGAAGCAACTGCTATAACTTCTTCAGGATAAAGCTGGTCGTGAGTCCCTTTTAAGTTAAAAGCGAAAACTACCTGAAACAATGTTTCATCTGAGATATCTCCTTTATTGAGCAGAAAGGCGCCAATACTACGGTTATCGCGCTCAATGCGAACCATACAGCAAAGGTCAAGTTCGTTCTCAAAAGGAAGATATGTCACTTTCCCGTGGGGTTCTACTGCATTAATTGGTGGAATTAGGGTTTTCATTGATAATTACTTTTATTCCTTTTTAATTGCTTTCGTTTGGTTACGTTTAGTAGTGGAGATACATATAAAGCGCCACCAGTTGCCCAATTACGTCCTTTTGGTTTGCGAAAGCGATTGATGAATTTATCCGGGTCTTTACCTGTGACAAACCACCAACTCAGAATTAACCAGAAACTGATAGCTGCAACTTTAGGAATTCCCCAACCTAACAATCCATCAAAGATAAAGTAGGAAATTATAATAATCGCAAACCAAGGCAGTATTTGATTTGCTGGCACTGGTCCAAATCCTGCTTGCTTACCTAAAATTTTATTAACTTTGACTACTTCTTTATCTGGGTCTTGTGACATAAGGTTTCTCTAATCTCAAAATTCTTTAAGTTCCGGCGCCACCCGTTCCTCCAGTTCCTCCACCAGTACCATTGCCGATAAATAGAAACGTAATTACGTCAATAATTAGAATGATGCCAATCGCTAAACCTGCTTGAGTGGCAATTGGGCGCCAGTCATTACCTTGTTGGGCTTGGTTATAAGCAAATAATGCTGCTACGCCAACTAAAAGTAGAAATACACCACGAATTGCGTTGAACACAAGTTTTATTGCCTGCGGGTCAATGGCGCCACCTGCACCACCTGTAGAACTTTGTTGGGCAATGTCAGTAAGGAATTGTTCTAAACCGCTTAGAAAAATTGCTTGTGCGGGCATTTCATATATTGATAGGGTGACAGCACACCCCATAATTACGCCTGCAACTTGCCAAAAGCGAATTTTTCTACCAACCAAGCGGTTCAAAAAAGGAGTGAAAACAACTACTTTTTGGAGGCAGTAGAATAATAAACCCAGCAGTAAAATAACCGTGATTAATAAAGGTTCTTTGATTGCTAGGTAAAATATTGTCAATCCTAAAGCTGCTGTTACTCCTATATCACTCCTTGCCCAGGCGCCTGTAATCATTAACAGGAAATTCGTAAAGGTATGCAGATATGGTTTAACTTTTCTGACGTAGAAGTGGTTATAATTTTCACGCATGATTAAGCCGCAGGTAATATTTTTGTGGGGCAACGCATAGATAGTCACATCGAATAGGAAAAACCCTCTCCAGTAATCGCAGTTACTGGAGAAAGCTCTTTTCGCGTGGGTAAGCTAACTTTGTTTAGGAAACGAATTTGGTTTGCGCTAAAATCGCACTGCTCAACATGCCAACGGTCGTACTTAGCATCAATCAAGCTAGCAGCAAACAATTGTTGCATTTCTAGATTTTTGTTTTTCTCAAATCCTTTTAAAGATATAGGTTTTACAATTTCACCTGATGGTGATAGTATGGGTGGCTCAAACTCAAAGCGATATTGTTTACCTCCTTCAGGGTCTTTCCAAATTAACGGTTTTATAGTGGCGCCTGATTTTAGTTCTTCAAACTCGTGAGGTAATACTTGTTGAAACCGTTTAATTACAGCCAATCCAGCAGTATGAACATCTGGCTTATCTTCAGTCTGTAGAGTAGATGCAATCTGTACTCCAGCTTTGAGAGTTAAACCTGTCAACAATAAACCATCAATTTCATGGCGAGACGCTAATTGATGTGCAACACCCTTTAAGGCAGGATTTATCTGATTAAAGTTTGAGGATGGTGATTTGAGAGTTTCTTCAACTTCGGCATCTGGAGTAATGATGCGCTGACCTTCAACTTGTAGTGCAGGTGCAACAACTATTTCACTACTCGATTTTGCAGGAATTGAGAGATGCTGGCTTGGCTTGGATGTTGCCACATCAATCGTTGTCTCTTGTTTGTGCGGTATTATGTCACCGCTTCGTGTGTCTACATTAAGCTGCTGTTGCTTAAAAGGTACAGTCGGGGTAGTTTTATTTGGTTCGCTTTTAAACGAAAAATTAAATCCAGCCAGTTGACTTTCTTCAAAGACTAAATTTATTTGAACCTCTCGACCTTGTTCTGAGCTAACTGCACTTAAAGCAGACTGCACATCTTTAATGGAGCCTAATTCATGTTTATCCTCCAATACTTGGCTTACAACACCGGAAATATAATCTAAATCGTTAGGGTCAGTAATAGATGAGCGATTAACTGCCTCTGCCATGAGGTTAAGCTATCAACTTGTTCTGTGCTTATTTTCCTCTAAATATTCTTGTTGGCACCTAGTCCACAAGACATGTAATTGTTTATCGCTATTGGCATAAATGGCAATGTCTGACTTGCTGCACGCGCAGATAATTAGCAGAAATTATCGAACGGCAATTTTTGCCGTTCGATGACTATGGGCTTTCTCACCACACTGTGTGGTCATTGAATAAAATACAAATGTACTGTCTAATTTTGCGTATTGTGAGCGATTTATGAATCTGACTTTTCACGGTAAGTCCTCAAACCACGAAAACACGTGACTTTTTCCACAGGCTCATTCGCAATAGCTTTGAATTAATGAGAAAATCTAACGTAATAATCAGGGTTAAAGAAACGCTCAAAATGGCGTTTTCCACATAACGTGAAAAGTCAGATTTATGAATGAAGTTGCTAGATGTTATTAAAACCCTCTTACTATGAAGTGCTATTTTATACGATAAATCTAGTAAAAATTTGGTGAGTATACTAAATTAATTATTAGACGCGAAAATCTGTATAATCAAAATAGTATTACAGGTCTATGATACAAGAAAAAATTAATCAACTAACTTTACAGCAAGAAGCTTTGATTCTACAGTATTGCGATAAGTGGAGGAAAGTTGCATTCTCAACAGATAGAATTGATAGACAAAAAGCAATAGAGGCAATTAATCAAGCTTACAAATTTCTAGGTTTATCTAACCCAGAAATAGTTTTTACTGATAATTATAATAATACTAATAAAGTTTGGTTGAGTTTGATAGAAAAGCATTATCCTGGTGTTGATGAAATCATGCATAACATGCCTTATAGGTTATGGAGTGAGCTAATAGGCAAATTACATTACAAAATTCGTGACTGTTTTTCAAGTTATTATATTTACGATAATTTATGGCGTAAGCTTTCAATTGTAGATATAATTGCAAATTTATCTCAAGACTTATATAGTTGGAATTCTAAAATTTCTATTTCTAATGACGCTACCTATTGTAATTTTGTAGACTTTTGTGTTTCTGTATTTGATTTAAATATCTCTGATTATATGGTGCAATGGCATATCTTTCAAAAGGTTGTCAAAAATTGTGGTTATTTCATTCCGGAAGAACGCTTTGTAATCTTTTGCGACCGCCCCATCAAATTGAGCTTTGATAATGACAATCTTCTTCACGCAGAAGGAGAGCCAGCAATAGAATTTGCTGATGAGAGTGGTATTTATGTTCATCACGGCGTAGCGTTACCGCAAAAGTATGGAAAACATCACTCATTAAAATGGCAATCTCAATGGATTTTAGAAGAGAAAAATGCAGAACTACGTCGCTTCTTGATTCAAATAATTGGCTACTCCCGCATTTTGTCAGATTTACAAGTTATCGAGTTAGATTCCTATAAAGAATACACTTTATTAAAAATTAATATTAAGCAAAATAATGGCGTTGATACTAATAACATTGATGTTAATGATGAGGATATTGATTTTGATGTGGATGAAGTTGACGTTGATGATGAAATTATTTATTTGTTAAAAATGACTTGTCCAAGTACAGGACACATCCATGTTTTGCGCGTACCCCCTGAGATGCAATCTGCGCGCGAAGCAATTGAGTGGATAAATTGGGGAATTAATCCAGAAGAATTTGCTGTCCAAACATAAAAATTTACTAGATAAATTATTCAAGCTCTACTCGATTCTCTTTTCCTCGTGGTTGAGGGATTGATTTTTGCTGTTTATCTAGCGTATTCAAGTATAAATTGTAAGGATTGTTTTTAATTTTGCTAATCAAAGCGGCTATTGCTGTTTGATTATTATCTTGGTTATCGTTTTCAATACACGGCGCCAATGCCAGAACATCACGCTTTAAGTTGAAGTCTATACCGCGCGCTACAAGTCCTTTTAAGGTACAAGCCCCACTATTCCTACCCAATTTTCGACCTTGAAATGCTACAGAGTCTACTGAGTAAGAAATTCCCTGTATTTCACCCTCTGTTGTAACTTTGATTTTTGTTTGTATACCTCTTGAAGCCAGCTTCTCTACAAATTTGGTCATTGTTATCCCTGGCTGAATGGTCGCATCGATTACATCCTGAATTTGCTCAACTGCGCTTTTACTTGCTGGCTTATCACGCAGTCCTGCTTCAAAATCTTGCCTCTCACGCATCATGCGTCTTTTTTGACCACATGAAGGCGCCGCGCGTTCTATCTCCCAAGAACATGGCACGGGCGTTAAGCCAAATTCGGATTCTAAATTTCTTAGGACTTTTTCTAGTCTCCGCTTATCCCACCAATCAGATACACATTCTCCATCTATATTTATGCGGCTTGCAGCAATATGTAGGTGAAAGTGGTCGCGGTCATCATGACTGGCTGCAAAATATAGGTTTTTGTCAAAGCCCATGCCCTTCATGGTACCTTTTACAATTTGCTCTAGCTTTTTAGGTTCGGGTTTTTCAGACGGTGCAAAGCTAATACTGATATGGCTAACAGGAGATTGTACTCTAGGGTTGAGACAGCAAGTTGCTGCAAGCTGTTTATAAAAATCTTGGGGAGTTTCTCCCACGAGGTTGGTACAAACAAGCTGTGCTTCTTCTTTTTCTAGAATGTACTTGGTAAGCCCTGCAAAGCCTTTACCTTTCTTAATTTTCCCAATCATCGGTATTTTCTGCCTCGTTGTTGGCGCCGTCTGTTCCCAAAATTAATTGCGCTCGCAGTCTCGAAATCTCTGTTGCTAATTCTTGAAAAGGAATGGGGTTAATAGGTGGTGGCGTTAAACCTTGGTTAATGGCACTTTCTTGAGCTTGGGCAATTTGACTAATGCTTGTACTTATTTTTAACAACTCCCAACAACACTGCCAGTTAGCCTCCGGAATAGTTTTAATGCGGCATCCAGCCATAGAACGTCTGACTAACTCGGCTTTGCTAATGCCTACTTTATCGGCAAGAGCTTGCCAATGCTCCAAAATTTCTTTCGTAAGCAGCATTTCAAACCGGACTATATATTGCTTAGGTTTGACTGGCATCTTAGTTGATAAATTAAATATTTGACAAGCTTGGCAAGTTTTTGTGTATATTGTCTACTTCCAAAAGTAATGTGCCACGATATCGCTATAGACGTGGAACCTTAGCAGGTTTTGACAAGGGCAGACCACGTTTTATCCAAATGCTTAAACAAATTTATAAAATAAGGTGGACAGGAAAGCCCACCTTACTTTTTATCTACTAATCGCAGGTCTTCTTTACCGACCTGAATTTATTATCAATTTGTGCAGCCTATTTAAAGTAGATGATACAGATTTATTCGTGATTTGTGCCTGCTTGCCGTTGGAAGCTTCTGAAGTTGTGCTATAAGCATTTAACAGCATAATGCACAGTAATAAAATCGCAATAGATTTTGTAATTTTGATAAACATAGGGCTGTTTGTTAAGTTGATAATTCCTATCAAACTGCACCTGTAATTGAGTATATATTTGAATAAATTGTAATTTAAATTGAGTTAAGTTGAGATACATTTAAGAGAAATATTTTATTATTAGATGCTGTAGATGACGTGTTTATACAATGCATGTAGAGACGTGATTAAATCGCGTCTCTACAAGATTGCGGGTATGATGCAACAAAATATTTGATTATAGTTTCAGGTTGAAGAAATTTTTGTAGTAATTGACTTTTAAAAATTTTGGAAGTACTGACGGTGTAACTCACAACTTAACATTTTTAGTGAGAACCAAAAATACGGATGTCACCACTGCTTGCTCCATATCAAAACACGGTGCCTTTGAGCAATTATGCTGCATACGTGCGGTAGGGTTTACGTAGTCAAATAATCAAGTTATTTGCTGGACAACTGGCGCCTCAAACCTATTTATTCCCTAGCCAATAACTATGTCAAAAGTGATACAAATTTAAGAGAATATCATTCTTGTTATTCCTAGCCCACCTGCGTGGGATTTGTAAATATAGAGACACCCTTGAGGGTAGGGTGTTGATTATGTTATAATTTAGACATAAATAGCTCATTACAGTACTGTGTTTTGTCGTAAAGCTCAAAACCCTGATTATACAAGCCTTTTACGCTGGCTCCAAGTGACACAAAAACTGTATGAACTTTTTTACAAGCCTTATATACAAAGTAAACACCCTACCTTGAGGGTGCCTAATTGGCGCCAATTGTTATCACCCAATATTTGCCGACATTCATCACCGGTAATTAGCAGCTATTACTTGTTCGCTTTGCTGAATAAATTTATCAACCTCAGAATGGTAAGGGAACAGACGTTTGACCAATTGAAATACCCGCAATGCTTGCGTGTATTTTCCTTGGTTATACAATTGCAGTCCCTCGCGATACTTTTGGTCAATTAATCCTTCTTCATTTGTAATACCCAGCGAAGTCAGAAACTCTTGTACAGTATTGCTGGTAAACAGGAAAACGTGATTATTGCTAAAACCGAAAGTAACTATACCAATAACTTCACCTTGCTCATTGAGTACAGGCCCACCTGAGTTACCAGGGGCAGCAGGTGCGGTAATCTGGATAACAGGCACATTATCTTTGAGGGTTTTAATTGCAGATACTTCACCACTGGTAAAGGTTGCTTCTAAAAGTGATTTTTCATCAAATGCGGTTGATGTTTCAACTAACCCAGGATATCCAACTGCTGTTACTTTATCCAAAAGCTGCACTTTCGATGAATCTGCAAGCTTTAGCACAGGAGCGTTACGAACATTAACCTTGATTATCGAAACATCCTTACCTTCATCAAAAGTGGCGCCTGACTTTAGAATTTGGAAAGGAAGCGATTCTCCATTTGGTAAATTTACTAAGTAAGTAGGTTTTGCTTCAATCCATTTTAACTGCTGCTCAACAGCATCTAAATCTTCACCATCACCTTCTAGCTTAACACCCAGTTCTGTTGCTAAGTATTGCTTGCATTGTTCTGTAGTGATATTTGTAACATGAGCATTAGTAACAATGTAGCCATTGGAGTTGACAAAAAAGCCTGAACCATGACCAAGCATTTTATCTAAATCATATATTTTGCCATTTTTGGGCAAGTATACTTTAGCCTTGCAGCCAATAACAACTCGAACCACAGATGATTTGGTGTTTTCAGCCAGCAAGTTGCCTGCTGACATTTTTTGTGATTGAGTGGAGTTTATTTGCAACTGCTGTACTCTTGGTACTTGAGAATTTGCAGGAGTAATAGGAACTAAAGTAGTGAGTAGAGCAGAGGAAAGAAGTAAAACTTGCAGTTTATTTGTTTGGGGCAGCATAGTATTGTCTTGTTTAACTCGATGATTTCATTAGACACTGCTGCTATTTGAGTTTGGTTTGGAGATATTTGTGTAGTTATTGACTTTTATTGTGTTGAAGTTTTAAAAATTGCATTGGCATTCTCCTTTAACCTTTCCTCTTCCCATTTTTTCCTTCCCTCATTGATTCGGACAAATCTTTTGACGCAATTTATCGCGGTTAGCAAGATAATCTTTTAAATAGTTGCAGCCCCGCGCGAGTAAATCATCTAAATCTAAACTCCATAATTTGATGGTATTGTCCGAACTAGCAGAAGCTAAGGTTTTGCCGTCGGGACTAAACACAACGCTGTTAACCCCTGCTTGATGCCCAATTAGGGAGGCAATTTCTTTTCCCGTAGCAACATTCCACAATTTGATAGTATTATCCGAACTAGCAGAAGCTAAGATTCTGCTGTCGGGACTAAAGACGACGCTGTAGACACTATTTTGATGCCCTATCAAGACAGCCATTTCTTTACGAGTGTTGATATTCCATAATTTGATAGTATTATCTGAAGTCGCAGAAGCTAAGGTTTTGCTGTCGGGACTAAACACAACGCTCCTAACGTTACTTTGATGTCTAGCCAGGGAGGCAATTTCTTTTCCCGTAGCCACATTCCACAATTTAATGGTTCTGTCCCTACTTGCGGATGCTAAGGTTTTGCCGTCGGGACTAAACGCAACACTGTTTACCCAAGATTGATGCCCAGTTAGGGAGGCAATTTCTTTTCCCGTAGCCACATTCCACAATTTGATGGTCTTGTCACCGCCAGCAGACGCTAAGGTTTTACCGTCGGGATTAAACACGACGCTAATAACCATATCTTGATGCCCAATCAGGGAGGCAATTTCTTTTCCTGTAGCCACATTCCATAATTTGATGGTCTTGTCACCACCAGCAGAAGCTAAAGTTTTGCCATCAGGACTAAACACTACACTGGTGACACTAGATTGATGCCCAGTTAAGGAGATAATTTCTTTACCAGTGGCGAGATTCCACAATTTGATGGTCTTGTCACCACTAGCAGAAACTAAGATTTTACCGTCAGGACTAAACACAACGTTAATAATCATATCTTGATGCCCAGTCAGGGAGGCAATTTCTTTTTCTGTGACGAGATTCCACAATTTGATAGTCTTGTCACTACTAGCAGAAGCTAAGGTTTTGCCATCAGGACTAAATACGACGCTGTTGACGCTATATTGATGCCCAGTCAGAGAGCCAATTTCTTTACGAGTGGCGAAATTCCACAATTTGATGGTGTTATCATTACTGGCAGAAGCTAAGGTTTTGCCGTCGGGACTAAATACGACGCTGTTGACACTATCTTGATGCCCAGTTAGAAAGGCAGTCTCTTTACGAGTGGCGAGATCCCACAACTTAATAACCTTGTCCAAACTAGAAGAAGCTAAAGTTTTGCCGTCAGGACTAAACACAACGCTAATAATCATATCTTGATGCCCAGTCAGGGAGGCAATTTCTTTACGAGTGGCGAAATTCCACAATTTGATAGTCTTATCACCACTGGCAGAAGCTAAGGTTTTGCCATCGGGACTAAATACGACGCTGTTGACGCTATCTTGATGCCCAACTAGGGAGGAAATTTCTTTTCCCGTAGCAACATTCCACAATTTGATAATCTTATCACCACTGGCAGAAGCTAAGGTTTTACCATCGGGACTAAATACGACGCTGTTGACGCTATCTTGATGTCCAGCTAGGGAGGCAATTTCTTTTCCCGTGGCAAGATTCCACAATTTGATAGTCTTGTCACCACTAACAGAAGCTAAGGTTTTGCCGTCGGGACTAAACACGACGCTACTAATATAACTTTGATGTCCAGTTAGGGAGGTAATTTCTTTTCCCATCCCCACATCCCACAATTTTATGGTATTGTCCGCACTAGCAGAAGCTAAAGTTTTGCCATCGGGACTAAACACGACGCTGCTGACCCTATCTTGATGTCCTTCTAACTGATTGCGTTCGCGGATGTTTAACAAGATTTCCTGTAAGGTAAATAATGGACTGTAAGCCGGGTAATCAGCCAAAGATTGTTTAGCTTTAACTAAACTTTTCAACTCCCTTCCAGCCCGTATTATTTCAACCAAATTCTTAATTTGCCCTCCTACATAGAACTGACGCAATGTTCTAATTCCCACTTGTTCTAATCGCGTAGCCGTCAGGGCATTTTTGAGTTCTTCTTCTGCATTTTTTCGCTGATTTTCGACAGCTTGTGCTAGTTTTTGTGCTTCTTGTTGCTGCTTTTGTGCTTCTTCTTTTTGTTTGAGAGCGATTTCTTTGTCTCTTAAAGCAATATTAAGGTCTTTCTTCGCTTGTTGTATCTGTTTTAGTGCTTCTTCTTGTCGTTGCTTTGCTACAGTTAATCCATTTTCAGCAATTTTGCGTGCGTTTTCTGCTTGTTGACGCTGTTGTAGAGCTAACTGCGCTTGCTGTTGTGCTTGTTGTCTGTCTCCCTGTGCTTGTTTCGCTGCTTCCTTTGCAGACTTCTCTTTTTCATTTGCTATGTTTAATTTTTGGTCTTTTTGCAGCAAATCTTGCTCTTTATTTTTTACATCCTCAGTCGCTTTTTCTAAATTTTTGTTCGCCGTTTTATATTTATTTTCCTCTTCTTGAGCTTTTAGAGTTGCATTTTTTTCTTTGGCTTGTACTTCTACTAATGCAGCTTCAACTTTTTGTTTTTGGTCAGTAACAGATTGCAGTTCGTTATTTGCATTATTTAGTTTTGAATTAGCTAAACCTTGCTTTTTAAGAGCTTCATCTGCTGTTATCAATCCAGCTAAGGTGCCAATTATAGACAGCGCCAAAAAAACCAAAGCAACAATGCTAATACGAACCTGTTTTTCTGTTTTTCCTTCTGCTTCCGTTAAACGCTGATTAGCTTTTCTCTCTTTCTCAAAAGCCTGATTTTGTCTTTCTTCTGCTTCTGCAACCTTGTAATTTAACTCTGCTTCTTGACTCGTAGATAAAAATCTATAATCAATATCACTCAAGCTTTTTCCACCAGCCCAAACACGAGCAACTTTTAAATCTTCTCCCCGCAACAAATAGGACTCATCCTGGTATCCACTATATTGCCAAGCCTTTAATTTCTCGGTATAGGGACGTAATTTACCTAATTCATTCTTAACCCAATTAATATCAAAGACATTACCATAAATCTGGTTATAAACCTTTAATATCATCTGCTGTTCTACCACCAATCCCGTCAAGCGTAACCTCATCTG
This sequence comes from Dulcicalothrix desertica PCC 7102, assembly GCF_003991905.1. Classification (GTDB taxonomy): domain Bacteria; phylum Cyanobacteriota; class Cyanobacteriia; order Cyanobacteriales; family Nostocaceae; genus Dulcicalothrix; species Dulcicalothrix desertica. The sequence goes on from NZ_RSCL01000012.1 coordinate 42,592, forward strand.
CTCTAAACTACCATCAATAGCAATTTCGCTGTGATGTAAAATTTGCTGATATAAACCTAATAATGCTACGGAAATTCGCTCGTTAACTAATATCCTATCTCGAATAGTTTTTAAATGTTCTTCTTTATCTTGAGCTTCCCAATTATCAATAATCCCACTTTTTACTATCCCCTCTACTAAATTCGTAATTTGGAACCTCTCCCCTAACTCATCTCCGACGTGGAGAGGTTTGGAGAGAGTTTTTTTAAGGTTTAGCTTTAACAAATTACAAACCTTCTGTGTCAATAAAGGTTGTCCCCCAGTCCAAGCTAAAACCTCTTCCATCACAGCTTGCGGATTCTCTACCTTACCCTCAAACCCTTTGATTAAAGGCGCCACTTCATCTATTTTAAACCCATAAAGTTGAATCGCACTCCCAATATTAAACGGTGTTCTCTCTTCATCCTTAATTAAATCTGAAGGTGTTGCTACACCAAACAAGGCAAAAGTCAAGCGTTTATACTCAACTTTAAAAGAGCGTTTTTGATAGCAGCTTCTAATTAAAGCGAAAAAGTCATCGGCAGGAAAGTCTAAGCGAAGAATACTGTCAATTTCATCGAGAAAAATTACTATATTTGTCTTAATATTTGGCAGTAATAACTCATCAAAAAGCTTGCCCAAACGTCGCACTGGAGAAATTTCTATAGATTTGTCCCACCATACACCCAATTCTTCTTCTTCAACAAAATTCAACTCCGTTAATAGACTATCAACAATACTTCCATACCACTGTTCAAGGGTAATATCTTGACTACCCAACCCAGAAATATCAATTACAGCACAAGCGAAACCATCAGCTTGTAGCTGTTTCATTGTCCGTACTAACAGACTCGTTTTACCCATCTGCCGGGAGTTAAAAACATAACATAGCTCTCCTGCCTTTAAGCTGTGGTAAAGGTCAGAATCCGCTTGCCGTGTTACATAGCTGGGTGCATCTTCTTCTAAACTGCCACCAACTTTATACTCGTAGTCTCCCGTCATAATTTTGTTTTGAATAAAGAAAAAACTACATCGATACCTATCTTGAGTTTAATTGTTGAAATATTGAGTTCTTATTGAGTTGTAATTTACTTTACCAGATAAATACTTATCCTGTAAGCTAAATTTTGTAGTTTGTTTATCATTCAGCTATGCCGCGCGGAATCATAAGTAAACACAGAGTGCATCCCCCTACTTACTCTTACTATCCCAATTAGTAGGCGCCTCAATGCTCAAGATAGAACCATTTCACATAAATCTACAAAAATTTTATTTTTTCCAAGCATCAATAATTTTATAATATTAGTTAATCTTTAGAGAAAATCATATGTAATAAAATATGTCAGAGGCGCCGATTCAAGGATACTTTCTAGATACCAATCAAGTCGTAATGAACATTTGAAACATAAATCAAGAATTTTGATGAGTAATTATTACCTTACCGAAATTTGGCACGAATTATAGCTATTGGCTTAAAATGAAGAGGCATTGCAAACCATTATACTATAGGAATTTAAGCACCAATGAAAGCAATCAAAGTGATGGCAAGCATTGATGAACATGGACAACTGAGGTTAGATAGCCCAATAATAACAGACAAGAACAGTCGCGTTGAAGTAATTGTCCTTATCCCAGAAGAAGTAGAAGCCTCGGAGGATGATACTCCTGATGAAGTAATTTTAGAGGATTTTCGTACTGCGTGGCATGAAGCTCGAACAGGACAAGCTATTCCTATTAATCAAGTTTGGGAAGGATTAGAAGATGTCTGAGCAACCTTTATCTACTAATCGCAGGTCTTTTTTGCCGACCTGAATTTATTATCAATTTGTGTAGTCTATTTAAAATAGATGATACAGATTTATTCGTGATTTGTGCTTGCTTACCGTTAGAAGCTTCTGAAGTTGTGCTAAAAGCATTTAACAGCATAATACATAGTAAAAAAATCGCAATAGATTTTGTAATTTTGATAAACATAGGGCTATTTGTTAGGTTGATAATTTCTATCAAACTGCACCTGCATTTGAGTATGTATTTGAGTAAATTGTAATTTTGATTGAGTTAATTTGAAATAAATTTAATAAAAATATCTAAATTTACTAACGCTTTTGTTGCTATTTCTAACACATAGCAATTTTCCGAATCTAAAGCATCAATCCAAACTTGACGCAACCCAGGATAATTTAGTTCAAAAAGTGAATCAACAGTAGGTATTTTTACATAATCATCCTCATCTTGAAGTAACGTTATCAAGGCGCCAACTGCTCCCTCAGCACAGTTGCTTACCAATCCTAAAAATTTGTGTAAGGGACTTACATATAAAAAACTCCAAACTTTTCTTCTGGAGTGGGCGTCCTCGTCCACCCAGGTTTTGAACAGGCATCCTTGCCTGTTCCACATTCCGGAAGAATTTAATTTTTATAAATTCCTAAGCTTAAAGTGAAGAAGTACTGCAAACTATTATACTATAAAGTAGGATACAGATTGATGTGTGATTTGTGCTTGCTTGCCGTTAGAAGCTTCTGAAGTTGTGCTACTCTCTGTGCCCTTAGTTAGCTTCACCAATCAGCATAAATGCTCCCCAATTTCTAGGGTTAGGACGCTTTTTCATCGTGGTAAGAGTTGCTTGTCGCAACGCTTGAGCTTTATCATTTGTGTGTCGAAGATTTTTATAAAACTCTATCATCAAATAAGCAGTACTATCATCTGGTACAGCCCATATAGACGCGACAACGCTAGGAACTCCTGCAGTAAAAAAGGAGCGAGATAAACCAACAACACCATCACTTGTAATTTTTCCACGACCTGTATCACAAGCGCTGAGAACAACTAACTCTGCTTTTAGATTCATATCAGCAATTTCGTTAGTTGTAAGCAAACCATCATCCTTTCCAGATGATGCAAGTACAATAGAACCATTTAGCCCTTGTTCGTAATCAAATAAACCATGAGTTGCTAAATGAATGATTCGCGATGATTGCATTTTTTCTACAATAGCAACTTTTGTAGCATTTTTGCCCGTAATAGCTTTTGTGTTTAATAAAGAAGCAATTTCCACAGCTTCTTGTTCTGCACTAGGAAGTCGCGCCAACTGTTGGGGAGCATCGCCAATTTTTAGTCGTACTAATGGCATTGTAGGATTACCAACTACCAGGATATCCTTTGCTAATTTTGCTAATTTCCGCACTCTTTCTGCTTGTCGGCGAGTTAAATCGAGTGATTGAATAGAGGGAGATATACGAATTGTATGCTTTTCAACTAAAAATTTACCTGCATTATCTTTAAGAGTCAGGAAAGAAACTAGCCACAGTGACTGTTCGGGCATAAAGACAACATGAGCATTGGGATTAGTGGGTAATAAATCAGCGATTGGTTCAATTAATAATTTATGAAGTCTATTAAGTTGAGGTAGTTTGTTATTAACTGGATGAACCCTTAAACCCCTAGAATTTATAGAATTACGATAATCACCAATCAGGTCTGCTAAATCTGTATTTTCTTTTTGCGATAAATGTTTCAGGTCAACTCGCCTAAAGTTGATTTTCCCTGTAGGCTGAATTACCCAAATTAAAAGTTCTGATTCCTGAGTCGTTATTTTGCCTTTTACTTGAAAATCTCTCTTAGCAATTGAATATGTAACTAAAGTAGAATTTTGTTGTTTGGCAATTTCTTGAATTTTTTGAATACTCGGCGAAGGAGTAGCAGGAGCAGCGTAGGGATTATCTGATAATCGTCTTGCTAATAGCTCTACTAATATACGGGCGCGGCTTTGCTCGATAATTTCTAAAGCTGAATCAAATTTATTTTGGGAAACTAAAACATCTCTATAAGTATGATATGTATTAATTTGAGTTTCCATAATTGACATTTGATTCGCATAGTTGTCAGAAAAACCTCTACGCATAGATTCCCACACACTTATTGCTTCTTTTAAAGTTTTTTCTGCTTCTATAAAATTATTACTTTCCCAAAGCATTTTACCTAAAATAGTTTTGGCTTGACCTACTCCTAAAGAGCTATTTATTTCTTGTGAAATTCTCAAACTTTGTTCTAAACATTCAACTGCTTGGTTATGATCTGACAAAAAATTGTAGGTTATTCCTAAATTAATTAATGAATTTGCAACTCCAGGACGGTCTCCTATTATCTGCGAAATTTTGAGGCTGTCATCGTGATATTTTTTGGCTTTTGTGTATTCTCCTAGAGAATTGTAAGCAACACCTATATATCCTAGTGTCTTTGCTTCTAGACCACGCTCTTGGATTTGTCGTGCTATTACTAAACCTCTCTGTAAATACTCAATGGCTTTTAGATATTCTTTTAAATTAATATGAAGGCTACCTAAACTTATCAAAGATTTACTCTGAATTTTAGGCTCTTGAATATCATAAGCAATTTTTAAGCTTTGCTGCAAATAATTTATTGCTTTCTGATTATCTCCAATAGCTAGATAAACATTACCCAAGCTAGCAATAGAATATCCTTCTAATTTAATATCTTGATTTATTTGAGCAATTTTTAAGCTTTGTTGTAAATAATCTATTGCTTCACTATATTTACCTAAAGCAAGGTAAGCATCGCCAATATTGTTAATAATATAACCTTCATTGTTTTTGTCATTATTTTCTCTTGCTAGCTTCAATAACAGGTTATAAGCTTCTAAAGCTTTAGCATAATCGCCAAGGAACATAAATGTATCTGTAGATTTTTTTAAAGATGTTATTAACTCTGATTTTGCACTAGCAACTTGTTGTTCTGTTTGCTTCTGTTGAGCTTTAGTTTTCTTTAATTCAGCTATAACTCTTTGACCTTCTGCTTCAAGATGCTGTTTTTGCTTTTGCACATCTTCTTTTTGTTTAATAGCAAATTTAAGCTCTTTCTTCGCTTGTTGTATCTGTTTTAATGCTTCCTCTTGCTTTTGCTTTGCTACAGTCCATCGCTCTTCAGCAATTTGGCGCCCCGTTTCAGCTTTTTGGCGTTCTTGTTGAGCTAACAGCGCTTGTTGCTGTGCTTGTTGTCTGTCACCTTGTGCTGTAGCTACTGCTTCGTTTGCGGACTTTTCTTTTGCAATTGCAATTTTTAATTCTTGGTCTTTCTGCTGCAACTCCTGCTGTTTCTGCTTTAAATTTTCCGATGCTTTTTTAAGATTTGCGTCGGCAGTTTTTTCATTAGCTTGTGCTTTTGTTAATTCAGCCTCAGCTTTCTGCTTTTGGGAAGTAACAGATTGTAAGTCTTTTTTTGCCTCATCTCGCTGTAAGTATGCAAGACGCTGTTCTTCATTTGCTTTACTTGCTTCTCTAGTTGCTTTACTTGCTGTCATCAATGCAGCTAAGGCGCCGATTATAGATATTACTAAAACAAAAATACCAATGCGAATCTGTTTCTTTGTCTTCCCTGCTATATCCGTTAAACGCTGATTCGCTTTTGTGGCCTTGTGATTTAACTCTGCTTCCAAACTTGTAGATAAAAATCGATAATCATCATCGCTCAAACGTTTCTCCGAAGACCAAAGACGAGCTTTTTGTAAATCTTCTCCTTGTAGCAAACATGACTTGTCCTGATATTTACTGTCTATCCAAGCTTTTAAATTGTCAGCATAGGGACGTAATTTACCTAGTTCGCTCTCAACCCAGTTTAAATCAAAAACGTTCCCATAAATTTTGTTGTAAATCCTCAATTTAGCTTGGTTTTCTACCACGACACCAGTTAAACGTAATCTCATTTGCTCTGGAGTACCATCAATAGTAATTTCGCTATGCTGTAAAATTTGCTGATATAAACCCAATAATGCTACAGAAATTCGCTCGCTAACTAATATTCTATCTCGAATAGTTTTTAGATGTTCTTCTTTATCTTGAGCTTCCCAATTATCAATAATTCCGCTTCTTACTACTCGCTCTACTAACTGTGCAATTTGGAACCTCTCCCCTAACCCCTCTCCGCATCGGAGAGGGGAATTATGAATGTCTTCATTCCTTTGTTGTATAGTATTAGCGATAAGTTCAAAGCCTCTCTCCTCGTAGGAGAGAGGTTTGGAGAGAGGTTTTTTTAAAGTCACCTTTAACAAATTACAAACCTTCTGGGTCAATAAAGGTTGTCCCCCAGTCCAAGCTAAAACCTCTTGCATCAAAGCTTGCGGATTCTCCACCTTTCCCTCAAACCCTTTTGCCAAAGGCGCCACTTCACCCAGTTCAAACCCATACAGTTGAATCGCACTCCCAATATTAAACGGTGTTCTCTCTTCATCTTTAATTAAATCCGAGGGTGCCGCTACACCAAACAACGCAAAAGTTAACCGCTTATATTCAGCTTTAAACGCGCGCTTTTGATAGCAGCTTCTAATTAAAGCAAAGAAGTCATCAGCAGGAAAGTCTAAGCGGAGAATACTATCAATCTCATCGAGAAAAATTACTATATTTGTATTAATATTTGGCAGTAATAACTCATCAAAGAGTTTACCCAAACGTCGCACTGGAGAAATTTCGATAGATTTGTCCCACCATATACCCAATTCTTCTTCTTCAACAAAATTTAGTTCGGTTAATAAACTATCAACAATACTTCCGTACCACTGCTCAATGGTAATATCTTGACTACCCAATCCAGAAATATCAATTACAGCACAAGCGAAACCATCAGCTTGTAACTGTTTCATTGTTCGTACTAACAGACTCGTTTTACCCATCTGCCGGGAGTTAAAAACATAACATAGCTCTCCTGCCTTTAATCCGTGGTAAAGGTCAGAATCCGCTTGCCGTGTCACATAGCTGGGTGCATTTTCTTCTAAACTGCCACCAACTTTATACTCGTAGTCTCCCGTCATAATTTTGTTTTGAATAAAGAAAAAACTACATCGATACCTATCTTGAGTTTAATTGTTGAAATATTGAGTTCTTATTGAGTTGGTATTGAGTTGTTATTTACTTTACCAAATAAATACTTATCCTGTAAGCTAAGTTTTGTAGTTTACTTATCACTCAGCTATGCCACGTGGAATCCGAGTAAATACAGATTGCATTCCCCTTGTCAAGCAAAGGATGTTACAAAAAGGTTTTGCTCGTCAAGTCGATTTAGCTGAGAGAATAGGTCGTAGTCAATCTGTCATTAATTTTTTTCTCAATGGTCGGACTGTTGAATACCTCAATTTCTACGAACTTTGTGAGGTATTAGGTTTTGAAGTCCAAGATATTGCTGATTTTGAAGCGCTGGCAAGTACCTATACGGACAAAGCACAAAAAGTAAATAATTCTTCCCCCCTTGCTACTCCTAACTCTCCACTTCCAAATTTCGACCTCGAATATCCAGAAGGGGAAGTGCCATTAGATTCTCTTTTTTATGTAGAACGTCCGCCCATTGAGCAGCGTTGTTATGCAGAAATCAAAAAACCTGGCGCCCTAATTCGTATCAAGGCGCCGCAACACATGGGTAAGTCTTCACTTCTCGCGCGGATTCTCCAAGAAGCCCAAAACCAAGGGAATAAAGTTGTTACCATAGATTTTCAGCTAGCAGAGGAGGAATTATTCTGCGACTTAAATACATTTCTGCACTGGTTTTGCGATACTGTCACTGAAGCCGTAGCTCTCGATAATCGAGAATTACTAGAAAAATTGTCCCAACAACTTGATAAGCATTGGGAAACTGGACAACGCTTTGGCTATATGAAGTCTTGTAAAAACTACTTTGAGCGCTATTTATTCCCAGAAATCAACCAACCGTTGGTTTTAGGATTAGAAAAAGTTGATAGATTATTTGAATATCCCAAAATCTACAAAGATTTTTTTGGATTATTGCGCGCGGTTCACGAAGAAGCCAAACGTCGCGATATTTGGAAGCAATTAAGATTAGCACTCGCATATTCCACCGATGCCTATGTACCAGTTGATATTAATCAATCACCATTTAATGTTGGTTTAGCATTGGAATTACCAGAATTTACCCACGAGCAAGTTAAAGATTTAGCCCAACGTCATCAACTCAATTGGAGTGATGCAGAAGTACTGGATTTGACAGGACTGGTGGGAGGACACCCTTTTTTAGTACGTTTAGCTCTGTATCAAATCGCTAACCGAGAGATAAGTTTAACTGACTTTTTGCAAACGGCGCCGACAGCAGCAGGTATTTATAGTAAGCATCTGCAACGGCAAGAATATATTTTGCAGCAACAGCCAGAATTAGGAAAAGCAATGCAACAGATTGTTGCAAATGGTAATCCTGTAAATTTAACAACGGAAGTTAGATTTAAATTATATAGTCTAGGATTGGTTAAATTACGAAATGATGAAGTTACACCAAGATGTGAGTTATACCGTCAATATTTTCGTAATTCTACAAAAGCCAATTAGAGGTTGTTTGAAAAGTGTCTGTGAATGTCATGCTGAGGCACGAAGCATCCCAGTGTATAGTTTCAAACCCTAGATTCTACCCTCCGGGAAAACTCCGTTTACGTTCCGTAAAACTCCACTCAGAATGACAATTTATACCCTATCTGACTTTTTAAACATCCTCTTAGAGCGGTTTGTGTCATTAATTTTGGATAGTTGGCGCCGTCATTATCAGGGTGCATCTACAATATACGTATCCAATAATGCTGCTAAAAATAGTTTACTTCAGAAAAAGGTTAAAACCAGAAGCGATGTAGAAACATTCAAAACAGTCCCAGCTTCTTTAACCAAAAAAATTATAGAACAGGGTAAATTACTTTATGGACAAGGCAAAACGTACACTAGTGCAATTTTGGCTGAAAAAAGCACAACGTGATTTGGCAGCTGCACAAAAATTAGCTCAAGAACTACCAGATATCGCAATTTACCATTGTCATCGTACTTCCACAAAAGTCAATCAGGACTTACGCATGAAAACCTAGAAACCTGGTTTCTTCGTTGATAGCATCTAATAAAAATGACGATTTGTCGTAGAAACCAGGTTTCTTTGCGTAAGTCCTGAATGTAACTAAATTAACTCAATCCTATCTCCAGCTTGTACTCAAATAGCAGCAGTGTTTGATGAAATTATCGAATTCAACAAACACCCATGTTAAATAAAACACAGAAAACTAAACTATTCGGAGTACTGGCTGCTATTTCTGCGACCTGTTTCCTTACACCCACTCCAGTTCGTGCTGATAATAGCCAATATATTTATGAAGTTGGTGAACAGCTAGCAAAAGCAGCAATTGCTTCTGGTTTAGGCGGTTATACTTTAACTCACGAACCTTCTATCGATTTACTCACTCACGGTCGTTCCGATTATATTACTGTAAATCTCCGCGCGGGCACATCATACGGCATAGTTGGAGTATGCGATAGAGATTGTCGAGATTTAGATATTGCACTTTATGATAGCCGTGGAAATCTCATTGCTTCTGATTTACAAAATGATGATATTCCAACCATAAGTATAAATCCTACCCGTAGCGGAACATATCGAGTTCGGGTAGATATGGCTAGTTGCAATACGAGTGCTTGTTACTACGGTATTGGTGTATTTGGTCAATAAAGCCAAATTATTGTTGCCTATTTTGGGTGTAGCGGCACCGTTAACACGAACGCTACACCAACCTTGGTTTTAGTTATGCTTCTTGCAACTGTTGAGAAACCTGAATTTCTGGTAGCGGTTCTAATGGGCTGGTAATAGGGGCGTATCGGCAGTAACAAATAACAATAGTTTCAAATTCAGCAACTGGTAAATCTGGAACGTATTCTTCAACCCTGCTAACTTCCCAGTCCCCTACCCTGCTGTGAGTACTGGCGCCAGGAAATTTGGGGTCAACAAACTGCTCTATGCGATGATATTCTTTCAACCGATAACCTGGTTGAGGCAATGGACGTTTTGATGAGTCATAATGCTCTGCAAGAATGTCAGTACATGCCCCAGTATGGGCTAATATCATTTTTTTCCATTGTTCAGTCGATGCGTTTTCGGCTTTAAAGATAATATACTTACTCATCGTCATCATTCTCCTGAAAATAACTTGGGAATTCAGTTTTACCCTCAAAAACACAATCAAATTCCAGTATTCTGGTATCTGTTGGTTCTACCCGTAGTAACGTCCAATCATATCTAGATGCCATTTGACGACATAAGTTAGGATGGCTTACTGCATGTCGAGAAACATTTTCTCTTGGGTCATATCTACTACTTTCGTTGCGCCCTGCGGTCATTATTTATACAAACCTATTTTTCAGTTGTACTCCTTTACGATGCTTGCTGACCTTGTTTGTTTTTATCCTCTGCAATTGCCCGTTTGACCAAAATCTTGACAAACTGAGGCAATGTTACAAAGTTCCTCTCTGCTAACCCCTGAAGATAACTGTATTCATCAGGGGTTAACCGAATTGACACTTGTGGGTTATTAGATGGCATTTATAGTAATTTGGCTACTACTCAATCATCTTAAACGCTCGTAGCAAAAAAGCGTATTTCTCAGCAAGTGTGACCAAGTGCTAGCACATGATAACACCATATCATCAGATAAACTGCACGCGATTGGCGAGTTACAAATTGTTATAAATTAACTTCAGGACTTATCCTAACTCACAAATAAATTTGGCACTAGCATTTGTACTATTTGTACTCCCAACTGCACTTAACCTTGTTCGTCCCGCATGATAAATTGAATTAATATAGCTTTTAGACTAGCAACGGCAGCACTAGTAGTGCAGGAGTGCATTTCCTTCATTACGTTGATGTTGCTCAAAGTTCCGCTGCATCACCTTTTTATTTATCTGCATTACTGCTTGTGCATCACGCAATTCCATAACAACATTGTCAAGCACGGCGCCACGAGCTAAAAACCTGTTAACATCGTTAGTTAATTCACGAACAGTTAAATTAGTTTCAAGTATTTCAGCTTGTGTTTGCTTGAGTTGTGTTTGTGCTTGAAGTTGCCTCTGTGCCAATTCAGTTAATATAGCGTAAATATCATTGTTGTCTTGATTGTTTGAGCTAGTCATTCTATTTAAACTCCTTATATAAAAAGTGATTTTAGCAAAAGAGCGTGAATGTAATTGATTAAATATAGTACAATAGTATAAACGCTTTATTATTGGTTAATTGCCATGCAGGCGTTACAATTACAGTCGCGCTTTTTAAGTCCTGCAAGCGGGAGCAAGGAGGTGTTCCATGATACTTTCTCAAACTCAAATAAAAATGGAAACACTGTATGAACGCTTAGAGGCAATTGGTCTTCCTGAGAAGTTTATTAGAGAACAAGCGCTTCCTAGTTGGTGGGATGAGGAATTTGAGGATACAGAAGGCGCCGTAATTGAAGCTGCTGCTTATATTTCACGTCGATTAAATCTTGATATTAATTCTTTATTAGAACCACAAGCAGCGCCTACTTTCAAGCGGTCGTGTATCGCGAGATTCAAAACAAAGCAAGGTGTTGTAGTTAATGAGCTTTTGATTGCACACTGCATTGCCGCGCGTATTGCTGAAATGGCTGCTTACGCTTGTACTACGGAGTTTAACTTAGTATCTGATTCAGCTTCTATTGTACGTAATAAAATTTTATCAGACCGAGAATTTGTTGATTTGGAAGGATTGCTACATTTTTGTTGGAGTTGTGGGATTCCTGTTGTTCATTTCGATAGATATCCTAAGTCTCAAGATAAATTTGATGGGATGGTGGCAAGTTTTGACCATCGTCCAGTTATTGTAATTAGTCTCAATCGATGTTCAAGGTCTTGGTTAGCGTTTATATTGGCACATGAGTTAGGGCATATTATCAAAGGTCATGCAAGTAACACTATATTTATAGACGAAAAGGTTTTGCTTGAGAATCCAGATATTGAAGAGGTAGAAGCGAATCAATTTGCTGTAGAGCTATTATTGGGTAAGCCTGATATTGGGTATAATTTTCCTGCTTATCTAACAGGGGAGGAAATGGCTGATTATGCTCGCAGGATTTCTGTTAGGGATAGGGTTGACTCTGGGGCCATAGTGTTAAATAATGCATGGAATAAGGCTTTCCGGGTAGCAACCTCAAAAGAGGAGCGAATTATTTGGGCTACGGCGAATAAATCTCTCAAAATTCTTGAGGGTGATGCTGATGCTCCTTCATATATAAATATTTATGCTCAACAGTACCTAGATTTAGATAAACTGGATGTGGATAGTCAAGATTACCTAGAGTTAGCTATTATGGAGTAATGTTTGCGGCGAGTTTGTTTTTTGGATAATGATATTATCCTGAAGTTAGTTGCTTGTAATCTGTTCTCAGAGGCTTTACGCAGCCTAAATTTAGTTGAATCAGACTTACGAGTTTTATCCGATGCTAAGTATGTATTTCGGAACAGTCGCCGGATATCCAGAAAGTATCCGTTAGAAGTCCGTGAAAACGCAATTTTAATTGTAGAAAGATGTCAAAATATACAACCTCAGCTAAGTGAAGAACTTAGAAATTTACAAATTGAAGGTTTAGACAAGGCGTGAGATGATTCTAATTTCAGCAACAAAACAAGAAGAATCATTTTATTTAACTACAGGTGATAAACGATGTATTACTGCCTTGGCTAATAGTACTGAACCCAGTTTGGTAGCAATTAGAGAGAGATTGGCTGGTAAGCTAGTTTGCTTGGAACAACTAATTTTAAAAATTATAAACGTTGAAGGTTTTGAAGTAACTTTAATTAAAGTTTTACCAGCAAGGGAATATGATAAGGCTTTAAAAGCTATTTTTGGTTCTGGGGAAAGGTGTACACAGGATAATGTCTTGATGGCATTAGGAGCTTATATACAAGATTTGAGAGATAACGCTCACGGACTACTTTCTGAGATTTAGACGTTTGGTAAGCGGCGCCGTGTTTTTAGGTGCTGGCGCCTGTCGCTTTTTAGTACAATACTGAGTATAGGTAAATGTCTACTCGACTATGCTATTACTCGATTATCAGAGTATTTGATGTAAGCGGTATAATTAAATCATAAATGCTAATACTCGAATAGTCGAGTAGTCTGCTATTATTTAATATGTCAAACCTATTGGATATGAATAAGGTAATGTTTTGTAAATTAAGACAATATATGGACGCGCAAGGGTTAAATATAGCTCAGTTATCTAGAGAGATAGGAGTTACCGAAAATGCTATACGCGGTTATGTTAAAAATACTTTTAGTCGTGTTGATTGCCAAGTAGCAATTAAAATATGTGATTATTTTCAAGTAAATGTCGGTGAGATGTTTGTAATCAAGGAAAGTATTTAACAATGACTAACGCTAACAATGGTAACAGTAACAGTCAAGAAGTTTACGCTATTCTTGCCGAACTAGCTAGAAAACAATTACAAACAGAAAATAATTTACAACGTACTCAAGAACAAATAGAGCGTACACAAATGCAAATAGACGCGACTACTCAACAGTTAAGCGCTACTCAATATGAAGTAGAATCTCTTACAAATGATGTTAGCCGTGTACTTGGTAGAAGCGCTATTTTAGATGATGTACTATTAGAAATGCGTGATACTAACCAAGCTATGCAAGCGAATTTTGAGCGTCATTTACAGAATTTCGAGCGCCATATAGAAAATTATGAAGAGCATAAACGCACCACTAACGCAGCATTAAACAGCTTAGAAGCAATCAACCTTAGATTAATTCAAATCATTACAGGCGACCAAAACTAAACTATCAACTTTTCAATCATGGCGCCTCTGTGTGAGTTAATATCATTTTTTAATTAGTTCAAGGAACCGATGTAATATATTTGACGAGTTATGACGGCGCCAAACAGCAACCAATTCAACAGTCTCGGTTTTTCCTTGAATATTTCTATAAATAACCCCTTTGCGTTGAAGATTTTGGGCATTTGCGGGAAGTAATGCAACTCCAACGCCACCTGCTACTAACCCTAAAATTGTTGTCATCAGCATGGCTTCTTGAGTAACTTTTGGGATAAACCCAGCTTGGCTACAAAGGTAATACATCTTATCGGCTAAACTTGGAACAAGCTGGCGAATTGGCAGAACAAATTCTTCTTCTGCTAGCGCTTTTAGTGGTATTTCTGATAAAACTGCTAGTGGGTGAGTTTCAGGAAGAACAAGAATTAATGGTTCAACTAAAATTGTTGTAAAACTCAAGTCACTATAATCAACAATTTCGGGTGGTAGATGAAAAAAGCCAATATCGAGTAAATTAGAGCGCAACGCTTGTATTTGTAAATAAGTTGCAAGTTCACGCCAAACTAATTGAACTTCTCTCATGTGTGTACGTTGTAAGCGTAGGATGTCGGGTAACACACTATTGGCAATCGAGCTTGTAAACCCAACAGTCAAGCGACCTAGTTTACCTTGATGAACCCGTTGTGCTAATTTTACGGCTTGTTCAGCTTGAGCTATGGCTAAACGGGCTTCTTCTAAAAATGTTTGCCCTGCGGATGTTAGTTCAAGAGGGCGCCTTCTACGGTCAACAAACATTTGTACGCCTAACTCTTCTTCTAAATCTTGAATCTGTTTGCTTAAAGGAGGTTGAGCCATATGCAAGCGTGTAGCGGCGCGGCTAAAGTTTAATTCTTCAGCAACAGCAATAAAATAACGCAGATGCCTTAGTTCCATGTCAAGGTTAGTCAACTATACCTTTTAAGTATAGTTGGTCGTTGAAATAAGTATTTTACATATAGTCATAGCTTATTTATATTTAAACTAACAAAGCAAAGTATTTACTTTCTATCCAGCTAAATAAACAATGAATATTTTGTAAAGGGAGAAATATCCTCTATGACCGTAAACCCAATTCAGCAGGTTGCAATCGTTGGTGGTACGCATGGAAACGAATTTACAGGCGCCTATTTGGTGAAAAAGTTTGAACAATTCCCAAATTTAATTAAACGGTCGAGCTTTGAAACCTTGACTCTGTTAGCCAATCCCAAAGCATTTGCACTCGGACGACGATATATAGATTGTGATTTGAATCGTTGTTTCAATAAAGAGAAGTTGAGTAATCCTAATCCAACTGCCTTAGAAGAAAATCTTGCTCAAGCTATTGAGAAAATATTGAGACCAGAAGGAAACTCCAACGTTGATTTCATCATTGACTTACATAGCACAACTGCCAACATGGAGTTAACCATTATCCCAGTTGACAAAAGTCCGTTTAATATGAGGCTAGCTGCGTATCTATGTTCTATAAATCCACTTGTACATGTTTATTCTTGGCAACAGACTGGACAAGAAAGTCCTTTTCTCAGGTCAATCTGTCAACTCGGCTGCACAATTGAGGTTGGTTCAATTGCTCAAGGTGTTTTGAATGCAACGTTATTTGAGCAAACAGAAAAACTTATTTACACGATTCTTGATTATTTGGATGCTTATAACCAAGGTCAAACCAACGAAATTTCTTCAACATTGACACTCTATCAATGCGTGGAGATGATTGACTATCCAAAAAATCAGACGGGAGAGTTGCAAGCTATGATTCATCCGCAGCTTCAATTTAGAGATTATCAACCCCTCAATCATGGCGCCCCGATGTTTTTAACTTTTGATGGACAAACTATTACCTACTCAGGGAAAGCAACTGTTTATCCTGTTTTCATCAATGAAGCAGCTTACTACGAAAAAGGAATTGCAATGTGTTTAACCGAAAAACAGCTTCACGGTCTCGGCGCCGCTTAATTCAACAGCTAACTAACTAAAAATTCATACTAGTACTAATATATGCTTTCGACCTTTGCACCGTTGATGATTATTATGATTGCCATAATCTTTATGTTCAAACGTATTGATGTGCGATTAAGTTTAGGATTATGTACAGCAGGTTTATTTTTTATTGCAGGCAAGTTGCCTCAGTTGTTCATCACTAAAATTACTTAAGATACTGTATAGCAGCAGCTAACATCATTGGTGCCTCATATCCTGCGAATTTTCTCAGATGCAAAGTATGTATTTCAGATAATCGGCACCGTGTTTTAAATGCAGGTGCCTGTCGATTAACATGAATCATGTAACTAATATTACACTTATAAGTATTTTTATTAGTCCATTTAAATCCACTTATCTACTCTACTTTGTAACTGGTACAATTCTTAAGCATGGCGATAGTGTTACTTAACCAGTTAAAAAAGTGATTTTTATTTATGGATAAACTTAGGCATTGTGTAGACCAATTTGGGAAGATAGGCGAAGTGTATTTTGATAAGGCAGTTTTTTTAGGAACAATGTGCTTGTTCCCGAATTTCTGTCAAGAACCAAGTACATACGAAGTTATTCGTAATTTTGTAGATAACCTGAATAGCCAATATCAATCTTGGGATAGTGGACTAGGTGATTTAAAAGTATTTGCAAAACGTAGGGGATATCGTAGTTTTGATAAAGGCTATATTCGCACCCGTGATGTTGTCAATTTGTGCGAGTTTGGTAAATCTCTTTATCCAGAGGTAGGAAATATACTAGATACAGATTATTGGGATGAATTAGCTATTTATCGTCGAGCAGAATGCCTTAGTCAAGATGCATTTGAAAAATGGATAAATTCTTATTTGAGGAATAAGTTAAATTTTGACGCTTTCTTTGATACAATCATACAAAGATTATTTCCTAATTCTAATCATCAAATTACTTTTTACTCTCTTGTTGATGATGGTAACTCAAATACAGCCTTTGCACCATATATTTTAATCGGAGATAGTTGTATTTTAACTATTGCTCAACGATGGGTACTATAAAGTCAATGTAAGTAGTTATGGCTACTTACATCAAAATATTTGACTGGATACTCTGCCTAATGAGACTAAATAGGGTCGTAATAGGAATATACTACATTTTGTTTACTTATATGTTCATAAAGAATATTAAGTCCTCGACTCTCAAAAACGCAAGATTTACCATTTACTTTCTTTAAACCAATAGCCATCTCACCAAAAAGAGTGGGCTTTTTCTTTTGAAATGCTTCTTCGAGTAGAAGAAGAGCTTGATTTTGTGTTTTTTCAGAAACAAATCTACTCCATGTTTTTCGCCAAAATGCTTCAGGACGATATTGAGCGCGTACCAAAATCTCTTTACACTGTTTTCTAGGATAGTTATGTTTTTGCCTTGTGTGGCGTAAAAAGAATTCTGCTGATGTAGGAGATGTTTTCTTGAACTTAACAACTTGATACTCCCAACTTGACCCTCCTGCACTCACTGCATCAGAAGTTAAAAGCCAAAGTAAGCATATTAGCGTTGAAATAAACTTTTTCATAAAAATTTAGACGTGCCTAATCAAAAATAGAACTACACTTTTGTTTAGTAACCAATACTTTGATACCAAATACTTCCATCAGACATAATGGTGTTACTAAAAATAGCCTTACTAATGTTATAAAAGCCTTCAATATCTAGCAAATCGGCATTAGTAAAGTTAGCACCATCAAAAAAAGAGTGGTTTACAAAGGCGCCCCTGAGAATAGCGTTGCTGAAATTAGAGCTATTAAAATCGCATTGGTACATTTCGGCTTTGCTCAAGTTTGCATTAATAAAGGAAGTATTGTTGAAGTTGGCTTGACCACCTCTAGCTCCACTTAAATTAGCACCGTCAAGGATAGCTTCATTCATTTCAGTCCCTTCCATGTATGCTCCTTTGAGATTAGCCTTGCTGAGATTGGTGTTGTCTAGATTAGTACCCTCTAAAATAGCTCCTTCTAAATTAACTCCGCTCAAGTTGGCTCCGCTTAAATCCATATAAGTAAAATCTAAACCAACTTCAATGAAGTTAAGGGTTCCAGCAAAGCTTCTTTCTCCTTTCTCGTACCTTTCCAAAAATTCTTCAACTTTCATAATTTACCTGTCACATCAACACATACAAAGATAAGCTACAAAATCTCTGGTCTATCCTACAAAGGCTAATTCCATTAATTGGGTCTAGTTGAGTTCTGCTACCATTATTCTACGCAGAGATAAATACGGATATTACCATTGCTTGCTCCATATAAAAACACGGCGCCTTTGGGCAAGTATACCAAGACGCACAGTAGGGTAATGGTAGTTAAATCATCAAGTTATTTGCTGCACAACAGGCGCCTTACCCATACCAATTCACTCTTCAATGATTACGTCAATAGTGATATTAATTTAAATCACTATTGATATATTTCTTTTCGGTTCCGACTTGATAACTTGAGGTAGATGCCGAAAATACAAATAGCTTATGGGCAGACTCAATAAAAATGCTTTTCCCGAAATTACATTAACACTCGATTTTGGTGGAAGCGGAACTAAAGGGATTGTACAGGTAACAGGCGCCAAGCCAACTGCATTTTGGATGGAAGCTGCTGTAATTGAAGCCAGTCGCACTTCTTTGACTTTCCAAACTCGTAATTTGGGTAATGCTTATCCAGAAAACACAGCTTGGGTAGGAGTGGGTGAAGATTATCGAGCAGTTGGGTACTTAGCTAAAAGCGTATATAGTGCAACGCAAGGACTCAGACCGCGAAAATATGAACTGGCACTATATAAGACGCTGGCTGCTGTGTGGATGATAAAGCAAAAATTTAAGTTATCTGATACGCTGCAAATTTCACTGGCTTTATTACTGCCACCAGGAGAGTTTGAAGATTCAGCGTTACTCAAACCAATGCTCAAGGATGCTTTAGCCTATTTTGATACGCCGACTGGAACTTTGAATTGCAAGTTAGTTGGTTACGAATGCTTTCCCGAAGGTGGTGGTATTTATGCGATGTACTGCAAAAATATCGGCGAAGCAATCAGACGTAAAGTTGTTGCAATAGTTATGTTAGGCTATCGCAATGCCTCGGTACTAATATCTCGGCGCGGAATTTTAAACCGGGGTAAAAGCGTGAACTTGGGCATGGCGAAGATGGTTGATTTAGTTATGGAGCGTACTTCCGGACTTGAAGAAGAACGGTTAATCGAAGCAATTATTGCTGCTGGTAGGGAACCAAAGCTAGGTCACTTTAAATATATTTGTGGTAACAACGTTCGAGAGCAGGAAATTGAAAAAACTGTTGCTGCGGTTTATTCTTCTAGGGATGAGTATGCGACTGCCCTTACTGCCTGGTTGAAAGAGGTTTTACCATCCAAAAACGAATTAGACGAGGTAATAATCTGTGGGGGTACTGCCGATTACCTGCGCCAAGAACTAGATGCAGTGTTTCCAGCAACATCAGTAATGTGGCATGGTGGTGTGAAAGTTCCAGCAAGCCTTGACGAACAATGGTTGGGAAATCGTCTTGCTGACGTGTGGGCGTTGTCTGTATATCACGGTTTAAAAGTCAAGACAGGTGTTAGAGGAGTGGGAGATAAGGGGAGCGAGGAACAGAAATAATGAGTAAAAAGAAAGATTTTACATGGCGCCATCAACCGCCGCTCCATTCAGATAAAGCAAAGATGTTCGCTTACATACAAAATCGAGATTTGCACCCAAGCCAAGATACGACTGCGATGATAAATGCTGCTTTGACTGCGTACTATATGCCTATAGCGCTTCTATGTGAAGGTAATCACTCAAAGGAATATTTGGAATTGCTACTTCTAGATTCTGCAAACGCCTTTGCCAGTCAACTTAGTTATTTATGTGCTGCACTTAATGTTGATAGCTGGCGCATTGGTAGAGTTTTATGTAAGGTATTTCCCATTTCCAGAGAAGGCGCCCAAGTTTTTGATGAAAATAGTACAGCCCAAGAGGAGTTCAATAATTTTGAGCTTACTGAGTGGAATTTGGCAGGTATTACGACAGATAGCGAGACGTTTTAATTGGAGACAAATTAAATATGGCGAGAATTCATTTAATCGATGGTGAGAAAGGAGGAGTAGGGAAGTCACTGTTCGCGCGCGTCATGGTGCAGTACGCTATCGACAAAAAATTAGAACATTCTTTGGTAGATGCTGATATGACGAACCAGGATGTGAAGCGATTTTACCCCACTGCTGTTGATGCTGAGTTTAGCGAAGCCTTAAATAAAGGAAACAAAGCCGACATAATTTTTGAATTAGCCCGGAACAAACCAGTTATCGTCAACCTTCCTGCCAACGTATTCCCCCTTGTTCAAAACTGGATAAAAAAGGGACGGTTATTAGAAGTCGCCGATAAATACGGTGTAGATGTTTGCAAGTGGTTTGTTTGTGACGGGGGTTTTGAATCTATCGACTTGTTTTACCAATCGATGAATTTATACAAGGACACAATGCTGCATGTTTTCGTCAGAAACCACGGGAAGACCGATGATTGGAGCTTTTTAGACGGTGATGCAGCCTATAAGGGATTGAAAAATAAGTACAAAAATACACTGCAAATAATAGACTTTCCCTTACTTTACCCAGGAGACAGATACTTTATCGACTCAAAGAAGTTTCGGTTCGATGCACCCGACATTGAGAAAACCATGCCGATAATGTCACAGCAAAGACTATCTACTTTTTTGGAAGACTCCGAGCGCGCGATTGAAAATACCCATTTGTGGGCAAAAGACAAACAGCCCAAGAAAAAAGATGCAATCAAACAGCATTCCTAACTAGGAGGCGCCTGATGAATTACGATTTTCATACTTTGTATTCTAGTGATACGGCTTTTAACTGCGATGTTGTTTCCGAAAGTAAACATGAATACATGGGGCGATTATATATCCTTGCCGCAGAAGAGCCAAAACTATTAAATCTTGGGATTGAGAAAGAATGGTTTCTCAGCCATTCTCAAGGACAGTTCTTAGTTTGCGGTCATATAAATACTGATGGGCAATGGTCTTTATCGTCTTATAAAAGTTTAGAACCGAGTTTACGGTACACAACTCAAAGTGAGATATTTGACCGTGTATTCAGTACTGACTATGTAAAAGAAGTTCTACAATTGCGTAGCGAACTAGGTATGGAATTACAACAGCCAATTTTACTTAACAACGGCGCCAATGACTCAAATGATGAATCTTCGGATGCTACAGTAACAAAAGTTTACACCAATTTCTCAAACAACGAGAATATAAGCATTGACAAATTGGATATTTTGAGAGACTTACTACTGCGTTTGTCTCCTCTTGAATTGAAAGAATTTGAAGAATCTGGCTTACATACACAAGAGTCAGCAGTAACTATTGTTACCTTGCCCCAGGAATCTGTGTTAATAGAAGAAATGCAAAAAGTTGAGTTATCAGAAATTCAAGATGCCTTAATTGAGAAAGTATTAGAAGATTACCAGCAACACAACACAAGCGAGTTTATATTAACTGATGAAGCAACAGTGACGATTCACGTTGAAGAAGATTACTTTGTATTGCTCTCAACAGAAGATGGACATACTATTCTCAGTGCCACAATGGAAGGGGAAGTCCTCGACAAATTAAAGGAAGTTGATGCACGACAATTTATGTTCATGTTGCAACAACAAGAGGCGCCTGTTGAGTTAAACACTCAAAACCCCGCTGTTGACCAGCTTACAATGGATTAATTATGGTGCATACCTTACGGCAAGCCAAAAATGAAAGTTTCTTAAATCGCTTACTCGAAGGTAAAGACGCAGATTTTCAAAGACGAGTACTGGCAATTACAGTTGAACACGGACTTTCCACGAGTGACCCTTTATTTCTAGTCATGCTAGCAACTGGTCAGCTTCAAGTATTACTAGAGGACAAACCCAACGAGTTAGAAGGATTATTTGAACGGTGGTCTACTGCCTTATATGACCACTTGGAAAAAACAAAGCAAGCTATGGAGGAACAAAAACGTATTTCTTTAAAGGGTTTAGAAGTAGAAATCGGCGCCTGTGTTCAAAGACTGATTAAAAAAGCAGAGTCAAAGCAGCAATCACGATTAAAAGTAATGCTACCTGCGCTTGGGTTAATAGTAGCAGCAACTGGATTTGGTGTTTTAGCAGGTTTATCCGTTCCTGTATGGTTAGCTGGTGGTTATGCTCCCCTCAAACCAAGATTACTAACTGTTTCGGAGACAGAAACATTAAGCTGGGCAAATAGTTCTCAAGGTAAACTCGCGCGCAATATTTCTATTTGGAACTCTGAAAGTTTAACCAATCTCTATTGCACTAAAGCTTCTGCCCAAAACTCGTTAGTTGCTAGAGAACGAGGTCAAAAGCGAATATCTGATTACTGTTTGTTACGAGTCAAGGCGCCTTAACTATTAATTGAGACATAATTTAATGAAATGTAAGCAAAAGGATTTATTTATGAACAAGCCAAACAATTTCATGGACATACTCACAGCGATACAAGTTACCTGCGCCTGGTTAATTTCTATCAGTTTATTCGCTTTGTCGCTAATTTTATTGATGCCGTTACCGCTCAACGCTATAATTTTAGCGCTTGTTGCTATTGGCATTTGCCCTCTGGTTACAGTTTCGGACGAGTTGAAAATATTTGTTGCATTAATTGGCTTTATTGCTTTACTTTGAATTTCCAAAAATTGAACTTTTTTTTCGGATTCGATAGTTATTATCAGTACACGTAAGTGTTAGGGAATATTGCATGGAATTGTGAACCATGAGTAAAATCAGTGTAATTGTCATCGAAGACAACGATTTAACGCGCGTCGGGATTCGCACAACACTACAGCAAAACCAAGACATTCAATTTGTGGGGGAAGCAGTCAATGCTAGAGACGGGTTAACACTCTTTAAGTCGTCGAAACCAGATATCACAATTGTAGATATTGGTCTGCCCGACAAGGATGGTATTGAACTGACAAGAGAAATCAAATTAATTGCAAAAGGACTAAATTTTCAAACCAAAGTATTAATTTTGACACTAAATGACGATAAGCAAGCTGTATTAGCTGCATTTGCTGCTGGTGCTGACTCTTACTGTATGAAAGATATCAAATACGATAATCTGCTCGAAGCCCTCCATGTCACATACAACGGCAACACTTGGATTGATTCAACAGTTTCTCGAAGCATATTGCAACAAAATCCAAGCTTGCTGGACAGAGGATTTTATGGCGCCAGTAAATTTATTTCTCCAGCATCAAACAACGATGAGGATTTAGAATTTCTTCAGATGTACCCTCTAACCGAGAGAGAATTAGAAGTATTACGTTTGATTGCCTCCGGTTTTACCAACGCAAAAATTAGCGAAGAGCTTTACATCACAGTTGGAACGGTAAAATCTCATGTACGCAATATTCTCAACAAACTATGCGCTGACGACCGTACCCAAGCAGCAGTCAACGCTCTACGTTATGGGATAGTAAATTAGAATTAGTTAAATTTACAACCTTTTTGTATGAAACAGCGATTACACTCGAAATTTAAATTTGAGTGTTAATCGCCTGACTGTCAAATTAGAATTAACCAGCTTGTGCGTGAAAGTTAGAAATGTTTTGAATATGAATGCTCAAGATTATGACGCAAAAAAATTTAGATGATGTTATTAAGCAGATAGAATCTGAAATTGAAATTGATGCTCAAGGCAAGGGGAAAGGTAGTATTCGTGCGACTGCTAGGCTTGCAGGTGTGGATGATGAATCAATTAGAAAAGCCCTGATATATACTGCCGACCAAAAGCCGACAAAATTAGCTCAAATGCTTATGGGTTTTGGATTTAGCCCTGCCGACCTAAATGATTGGCGCCAATCTAAAATTCCTGACCTTGCAATTTCAGTTATCTTTACATACTATGCATATAATGCAGGAAGATACTGCACAGAGCAGGCGAGGTTAGTTTGTCAAGCATTTATGACCATCGGCATTCGTAGTTGGATGCAAAAAATCAAGGGTTGGGAGCAAGAAACGGCGCCTCTACAAATACTCCCTACACCATCCTTAGAAGAAATTTCAACTTTGCTTGATTTAACACTTGGTAAAGCTGGGTTGGAGCCAAAATTAGTCGCAGGCGCCAAACTAAACGCAATAGCTAAAAGATATCCTCACTTACAGCAAGAAGCTGAAGAAGCAAAGTCAATGCTTGCTATTCCTGTAGAAAATAAATTGCTGGCGCCGAGGCAGTTAGGTGAGATACTTACAGAACACACTGGTGAGGTTTGGTCGCCACAACGGGTTAATAAATTTCTGACTGAAGAGGGTTTTCAAGTGCGTAACCCAGAAGGCAATCCCGATTATCTTCCAACTGAAAAAGGTAAACCATATTCCCAAATGACGTTAAACACAGCGAAAGGACGTGATAAAACAGTGCAACACCTGAGATGGTTTGAATCAGTACTTGAAACTTTGGAATTGTAATAAATGTAACTACCAAGTGCGAAATAAGTCTAAATTGCCGAACGGCAACTCTTGCCGTTCGATGAGTATAAGCTTTTTGAGCAACGTTACTTGAATATTGTTATTTTGAGATAAGGAAAGGCGCCTGAACACACTTTGAGTTTAAGACAACTGTGTTTTCAAGTAAGTCAAAATATAAATGGCGCCTAATTCAAGTAAATTTACAGTAGTGTTGGCTTTCGGTAGTAACTAATATATTGGTTAAACAAATTAATAATTTTTGGTTATAACGAAAATTCTTGTGACTCAATGATTCCCATCATCTACTCAAATCGATTCCTGCTGCATGAAACTGGCTACATGCATCCCGAACAACCAGAACGATTAACTGTAATTGTAAATAAATTAAAAGCCTCAACTGTTGCCGATGAAATCGAATGGATAGAACCATCTTCCTCACGAGATGCAATAAAGGCAATAGAACAAGTTCATTCCAATACCTACATCGACTTGGTTCGCGCTTATTCTATTAGAGGTTGGGGCTGTTTTGAGTCAACCCAGATTTTTCCAAACAGTTTTGAGGTGGCTTGTCTTGCCGTAACTGCCTGGTTAGATGGAGTAGATCAAGTTTGGGCACAAGGGAAACCAGCCTTTGTTCTAGCTAGACCGCCAGGACATCATGCACTCCGAGATGAAGGCATGGGGTTCTGCATTTTTTGTAATCCAGCCATTGCAGCTATTTACGCATTGGCTATTGGAAATATAAAGCGCGTTGGTATTTTGGATTGGGATGTTCATCATGGTAATGGAACCCAAGCGACCGTAGAAAATTACCCTAACATTGCCTTCTGCTCGATTCATCAATCCCCCGGTTATCCGCATACGGGGAAAATAGAAGAGCAGGGAAAATTTCACAACGTTTTAAATCTCCCAATTGCTCCTGGTAGCACTATAGAAAATTATTATCAATTGTTTGAAACCAAAGTTCTTCCCTTTTTCCATAACTTCTCACCAGATTTGCTCATTGTCAGTGCTGGGTACGATGCAAATCAAGCAGATTTACTGTCTAAAATTAATTTACAGCCTAAAGACTATGCTACACTCACACAATACTGTTTGGAAATTACACCAAAGGTTTTGTTTGGTTTAGAGGGTGGGTATGAATTAGAAAGTCTTTCTCAGTCAGTTTTAGAAACTATCAAATCTTGTGTAAATCAAAGCAAATGAATCATTGCGTAAAAAATATAATTATAAGTTTACTTGTTTGTTGGATTAAAGGCAGCAAATTCAAAACTGTGTAGTTGCTGCCCTTGGATTTATCAAAATTAACAAATCTGATGTATAACCTCTTTTACTTTTTGTGGTTGAGATTTTAACGCTTCTTGTAGCTTCATTCGCAAAATCCCTAACTTCTGATATTTACCATTGACTTTATCTGAAATTCCCATACGCCTTGCAGCAGTACGAGCGCGCTTTTGTGGTAACTTCTGTATCAGAAGTGCGAGTGATTCTACATCTACTTCATCTCTAATAGTTTTGGTTATGCAATCAACTGGAGCATTCGGAGATAACATGGTATCATTAATTCCTTCATGCCGAAATGTGTTAACGTTATTAACTTCAAGTAAACAACTGTCTGTATCAGCTATACGATTCCACAGTTGTACTAAAGTTATAGATAAATCCAGCGCTATCATTGCTGTGGCTAAATTGAACAAAACAACAATAATAATTGTTAGGCAGTCTTGAAAGTTTTGCATTTTCTATTTCTCTAAAAAATCGCGCGATTTTAGAGTGCGCTTTGTGTCATCAGTAAAATGCCCGTAAGGGCGTACAATTGTCTTCTATCGTTGTAATTAAGCAGAGATAGATTCTTCAATCATTGCAATCAAGGCAAGGAATTCGGTTTCTGGAGATTGTTGTGCTTTAAAATATACACGGAAAGACCCATCCGAGTAACTTTTAAGGTCTTTTTCGTCAAATGATATTTCTTGTCGCTGTAACCATTGAATAACATAGGAATAAAACTCAGCTAAAAATAAAGCAGGAAAGTAAATTCTTCCGCTAATTACTCCAGTATGTAGATGAGTTAACACCTGAAATTGAGGTTGCGATAAAACAATTGCCATACAATTTTCTGTTTTTACATGAAGTGTGAACATTTGTAAAAGAGGGAATGATTATTGTGCGTTCATTCCCCTGCTGTTAGGCGCCATTTTTATACACGTTTATCTCGACATTTGGTAAACACTGCTATCTATTTCCAGGTAGTAAATATTACCAATATGCTCTAGTAGGAAATATTCAAGGTCAGAGACTTGAGTTAGAGTAAGTTCAGTGGGGAGAGCAAAACCATCTTTTTGTAGAGTAATTTTAGGGTAATCCCGCTTTCCACATTTCCCTGTTTTCTGCAAATGGTATTTGACTTGGTTGATTTGTAAGTCGTAGTTGTTAATCGAATAGCAATTTAGAAACTCAGAGAAACTTGAAAGCGAATTGATTTGAAGTGAATGTGCTTTTCCATCTTCTGTTCGGCACGATATAAACATACTATTTTCCTCGCTGCATTTGTTTCACAACTCTTCAAGGCGTGAGCCTGCAAAATGAAAAAAAACTATTTGAGCGGCGCCTGCTATTAGTGACAGATAATTGCTTCCCTAATACTTGATTTGTGTGTGCTTAAATAATCAAGCATTTGGGTGTTTATAATATGGCGCCGATGTTAGAACAGACTTGGTATAATTTAATTGCAGCAAGGTTGTCACATTTTGTGACAACCTCTGGATACTGCTTGTACCAACATTTTCCAAAGCGTTAGTTCAAACATAGGAATTCTTCCTCGCCTGCTAACTCAGATTCTGGAAGTTCATCACAATAACCCAGTGGGTAATCGAAAACTATCGTGTAATTCCATATGTTATCATCATCAAGACGCAATCCTGTAACTCTACCGATAGCCCACTTACTTGGTTCACAATTACTTTTCATGGCAACGCGCGAGTTGAATGTGTATTTTGGAGCTTGAGCGCAAAAATGAGCAAATTTTATTGTGATAATGTCCATATTTCTGTGTAATTAAAGTACAAAAGTGTGCAATTTTAATTCCGGCGTGAGCCTAAAAATATGCTTTGAAATTACACAAATTTTAAAAAGCTTTTATTCAACCAGCTTTGATGAAGTGGAACGCGCTTCAACCCACGGCGCCACTACCAATGCATAATCATGTTATTTTTCTGACGCGTGTGTTATAATTTTGTCACTGGCAATATACAGTGTTTGTACTAAGATAATTGCTGGCGCCGAATAAAAAAATAACGATTCAGGAAAATTTTCCTGCCCCGTTAAATATTCTCTTGTGTACATTAATGTTGATTCACATATTTAACAAAATTTGAAACTTTCCAGTTTAAACCGTGAACTCTATCAGCAATATTTGGTTTAGATGAACTACCGTCACATAAAAAACAATCTTCACATCTTGTTCTGTCATCTTCTGCATTGCGGCAAAGAATCTCATTATTACTCAAAGGTGCATCGGGAGCTATAATTCTAAAAGTTCTCCAACCTTGATGTTGAGCTTGTTTTGCTTCTGAAGAGGTTTGTACTGATGCCATTAAATATTTCTTCCACCGCTCATCGCAGTGAGACCAAAAATGAGAATAACCTGTCCACTTGTTCGATGCTAAAATGATTGGTTCCCACACATCAAATGGTACTGCTGTCGGGTCTCCATAAGAACCAATTCTAATTGGGTAGCGATACCGTTCTATGATACCTATCTCTTTGGCGCCGAATTTTGGGTAGGTTCCTGCTATGTATTTACGGTAGATGTTATTAAGGTAGCCAAGTTGAACGTAGCAACTTCCAGTTTGGCTCATTTTCAGCGTACATGTGCCACAGATACCGGTGTCGAATCCTTGCTTGGCTGCATATGTAGGAAGAAATTCTTGTTGCAAAATCCATGATTGTAGTAATCTTCCAGTCCTGCGGTTTGGCGTAGGGTAAACAAAACCAGTTAGTACTAGAAATATAGGGGAAGCATCTATTAAAGATGCCCCTTCCCAAACAAGGTAGCTATTTTCTAACATATATTGAGGGATGATTTTAATGAGTTAAAAGTGTGAAGCGATTGAAAAACGTCAATTGACAGCAAAAAGGGCGATAAAGCTTTGTTTATCACCAGAGTATTTACAAATATTGAAGTGTTGGAATGGAGAGATATTAATACTTCAGTATACAAGTATTAAGTTTTAATGAATATCCCCCAGCATAATCTTTATCTGGAGGATAATCAGCACAAATACAACGACAATAGCTTAGAAACAATTAGTCTCATCAATTATTTCTGACTGATGGGTGATATTTGTGCGTTCTGCGTATTGCTGCCTGCGCTGCCATGATATTTGATTTTGTGCGATTAGTTCGTCCAAAGTTTTACCAAATTTACGGCTAGCATATTCAAGCAATTGTTCTAGAGAATAGCGCTTTTCTTGAACTTTACCAAAATCATTAGTAAAGCGCTCTTTGAATTCGTTCCAATCAAACAATTCTTTTAAAGAACGCTTGGCAACCAGTCCAGAAAGCTCACGGATAGCGTAGTAGACTTTTGAGTACACACGCACTTGATAATCAACAACAGCGTATTCACCCAAAATTGAACCGTCGATTTGTTGGAAAGACGGCATAGCAGATTTTTGCTTAGTAGGCATATTCAAACTCCATTATCTACATTTTTGTACTGTGCGTAAGCCCAATAGTGTTAGCGTTCGTACAATTGCCTGAGTTTACCACCAAGCTGAGTCATCGCAGTCAGCCATCAAATCTTTCTTGTCACAATACATCTGGTACTCAATCTCCAATTGCTCCAAATCCACATCTGTTGCAAGAAGGCGCACTTCGCACATTATTTCTTTAACATCAAGAAGCTCACTTACAAGGGCATAGTAACTCTTGACAAATTTATCGGCTTTACCCAGAAATTTTTCGAGATTGGTTACAAAAGCTTGCTCGCAGCTAATTTGTTGAATCATACATGTTTAACCAAATTGGTTTCATGCTCGATGCCGGCGTGAGCCGTTCTAAAATGGCGCCATTGGAAGGCGCCTTATTCTGTCACAATAATAATTTTGTACGCTGAAGAGAAAGCTGGCGCCGTTACTGTTAATAATGGCTGCATAAAACTAACTTGCCCAACATACAAAGGAGTAGATGAATATTTTGTAGTTAAAAAGGTATAAAGGACTAAATGAATACTTTCAGCAATCCCTGGTTTATCTTGAAAGTAAAATAAAAAGATTATTTATGTAGACTTCAGATTTAGCATCTTAATTTTTGGGAACAATAAACGTATCCAAATATAAATCAATTCCTAAAGTCAATTACCTGAATGCGTAAAGTTATATATTACTCAATTAAAGCTTCTGTAATTATCAGTCTTATCTGTTTAAACGGTTGTAACAATGCGGGGCAAGCTGCTGATTGTCAAAAGTATTGGCAAGTAGTAGTAAAGATGGCTAAAATACCTAGTGATATACCCAAGACTCAGGTCAAGACAAAAGAATCTATGGTGAAAGGTATAAATGCGATTGCCAATCTCCAAGACAAAATAGGTCGTTCTACTAGCAATTTAAAATTTCAAGAGGCAAAATCCCAAGTGTTGCAAAAAAAATACATCGAATCAAGTAATACTTTAAGTCAAACTTTTCGTGACAGAGCAAATGAGATTGCCTCTTTACCTGGCAATCCCAGTGAGACAGAATTGAATAAAGCATCATCAAAGGTCAAGCAGCAACAAAGAGATGCTACTGAAAAATGGAATCAAGCCAATGATGATTTCCTTGAGTATTGCAGAACTTACGCTCCCGATTTAGGGGCTTCCAATTAAATAAATACCCTAAAAATTACATGTGTTAGACTTGTGTCTCAAACAACAAAATATTAATCAAAATGAGTAAGCATAAGAATTATAGGGATTGGACGTGGCAAATAACAAAGGAAGGGGGAGGTCCAGATTCTTTTTTCACAGCGACTTTTGACCCAGATGATGCTCAACGTTTATCAAATAAAGTTCGTGAATATCTACCCTCTGAATTTGTTCGCAATCAAGATTTTTATAACCCGAACCTTTATAAAGACTATTCACTTTATGAAAGCTACTTAGACAAAAATGCTTATAAAATGATGCTTAGTAAGCACAACTGTTGGATTTACACGCAAATAGAAGTTGTTGACCATAAACTTTATATTGAAAGCGGTTACTGTGTTACTAAACCTAATGACACAAACTTTATAATTGCTCTTGCCACGTCAGCCGATTTAACCCTTTGTAATTGGAAAATATCTTGTGGTGGACAAGGTTACAATCATGTTGAAATTGCTCATGGTTCAAACACTAATGATTTGCTTAGTTACCTCACTTAAGTTTATAATCGAACTATTGTTAATGCCTAATCCAATGAATAATATAAGGTCAAGCGTTGCTGTTTTGATATTGTAGGTTGCGAACACCTGTTAATAGACTCTATAGTTAAAATTTACTATAATTATTATCAACTTAAATCTTTACCAACTTCTTTCAATTTTTGTTGTTTTGCTGATTTTGACGTGTTTTGCCAATACTGCTGTTCTTCTGTGGTGAGCTTATTAATGGATGCTTCCTGGTTCTTGGCAGCTTTATAAATTACTTCTTGGTTATCATTTACGATTGATAAAGTTTGTTTCTGAGCATGATAAATAGCCACATACTTAGAATCAATTATACCTGTTTGCAGAACTTCATCTTTATTGACAGGGTTATCTTTAATTGCAGCGAAGCTCGCATTAATTAAATTTTGTTCCCAATTGGGGCGCCTTACACCAACTACTTCTCCAGAGTGAGGGTTACGGGAACTTGCTGCTTTATCTAACTGTTGCTGATTTGTTTTATTAGCTTTCGGGTTTTGCTTCTCTGTGGCAATATTAGATTTAGCAGCCGTAGCTTGGTTGCGATGAAGTTGCATCTGTTGTTCAGCTTTAAAGATGTTTAGAAGCAGTTCATCTAGAGGAACGGCAATAAACTTTGTCCTTTTAGAGTTTTGTAACTGGTCGTATTCTAAGGGAAAGTTGAGAGTGTCGGTAATCTGAGTTGTGTCAGCTTGGTTAGAGTGCGTACTATTCAGATGGGAGCAAAAGTAAAGTTCTTTCTCAGTCCCTTTCTGAGCAATGGCGATAAAACTTTCTGTGCCAAGTTTTTTGTTGATTTCTTGAGATAGCTGTTTTAAGGTTTCTAGATTATCTGGTATCAGGGTTTGTAATAAGTCACTGTTAATTGGCACTGCTTTTAACGATGCCTCATCATCATGTAGAAGCGCTTGATGATTTTTTTGCTTGTACTCCTCTTTAAGAAGTGGTTTAAGAAATTCCAACAGGGTTGGTTGTTTGTTTTTTACAGGCGCCTGTTCACTCGTCCAGATTTCAGGGTATTTGATAGTTTCGGCGTTTACCTTGATGTTAGCTACTGTGGCAGGCGCCGATTCGAGAGTTGCTTTAAATTGAAAACCTTGAACTTGCTTACCATGCGCGCGTAACTTCTCGCTTAAGGCCGCAAATGATTCTGAATCAATGACTCCCAACGGTTTGCCATCAACTAAAGCAATCGGTTTAGCTGCGTTAGAGTTTTGAGAACAGTTAATTGTTATAGTACCTTGTTCCCCTTTCCATTCTCGGTCAGCAAAAGCGTACTTTTTTAACTGCCCTACTTTCAACTGATTACCTTGGGTGCTGGTGATGATAACTGCAGCGCTTTTGGGTGAGGTAATTTCTGCTTCAAATGAAGTTCCGATAGGTAATTGGGCTGATTCGCTGCGAAATACTCCCAGCTTTTTATCTTCGACAACTAGCCAACGCTTCGACATTTCAGGGTTGGCTGGGTCAGGCCCCTTTTCGATGCTGCATCCGACTTTTTCACCACCCCAGGAGCGTCCTAAATGCTCGTTACATGGTTTGTGGGTTCCTACAACTGCAAAATCTGTGAACTGTAGAGAGTGTAATCGTTCTACTAACTCCTCTCCAAAAATTGCGAAAACTGCTGATGTTTTCTTAAAACCCCTTTCTGTATCTTCTTTACTTGCTGTTGAAACTTGCCACATCGCGGTTGCTAGTGCTTCTTTATCAGAGTCAGGAATACTTTGTGCTGTGGTGTCCGCAAACTCCCGCACTTGCTTGAAAGCGGCTCGAACTTGGCTTTGTGTTATACCTGGTACAATTTCTGCTGTCAGTTCTTTGAATTCCTGTTTTGTAATTTCTGGATAATTTTTAGCGCTTTCTTGAGAGATATAGCCTAAGCGCTTGTATTTCTGTTGTTTATCAAGCTTCAGTTCTGGCTTACCATCAGCGCCAAAAACTGGGGCAAGTGCTATCCACTTGTTTCGGGCGCCTTTGCCAGAAGGGTCATTATTTTCAACGATTAGTATATCGAGTTTTCTGTTATCGAAAGCGTTAGGATGTTTAAATTCTGCCAAGCCTAGTATTTCTAGTTGGTTGCCTTTTGGACTAGTTGCAATGATTCTTGGTCCCGGCGCCTGTTCGACTTCACGACCAATTTCGATTGCCCGATTTATCAATGTGTCGTAGGTTTTCTTGATTTGTAGAGCGTTCTCTCTTTGAGATGAGGTAAATGTAACTTGCTTGAATAAATCTTGAAATTGTTGTGTAGAGCGCGCTTGGAGGGTATTTTCTGTAAATGCCTCGTTCGTTAATGCAGACATAATATCGATGGCGCCGTGACCGTTGAGTTTTATACCTCTAGTTGTGTATACATCATCAACCTTCCTTTCTTCTACCCAAGGCGCCACGTCAAAGGTTTTGATAATGGAAGAACAAGCGTTTACAATCTCTGGGTCAGAACGGTTGGCGCTTTTTCCCCTGTCCACCTCAATTTGTAGCTGCCCTCCCAGTACACCAACTAAATCGTGATAAAACTGCTTGCATTTTTCTAAAAATTTATTTACATCTTCTGATGACAGTGAAGGTAAATTCTTCTTATCTCGACTTTCGTTATATTCTTCAAGCGTCTGAGTTTCAGCAATATTAATTTTATTTTTATGATTTTCTACACAGAACTGTGCTATATGTTTAATTTGTTTTTTAATACTATCAGGGTATTGAACAGGCTTATATTGATTAGACTCTGCCAATAACATCTTCGCCGCAGCGCAAGAAATATCTTTCATCAACGACCAAGCGTCTGCATTTGGAATTGATACACATTCATTTTCAAGCGCGATGCTTTTCATGCATAAATTGGCAACTAAGCCAACTTTATTTTCCATCGCGTCTAAAGCGATTTGCTCAAAAGAGCCTGTATAAGCTTTTTTATCGGGTTTGACGATTTCAGCATAACGTTTATGACTCAGTTGTTTTTCTTTAATCTCTGCTGTTGTGTGGGGAAAGTCACTCGCAAGCGCTATCGCCATCCGGTCGCCATCACAATCTGACAGCGAATGCTTGAGTCCCTGCGGCGCCATCTTAATTGTGCCGATATCGTTTGGTTCGTTTGGTAGATGGCGGTTGATGTAAACATCTACGGTGTTCGAGTTGGCAACCGGACTGCGATAAACGATTAATTCGGTGCCATCAGGTTTGTTCGGATAGCAAACTTCATTTGGCTCTAGGTCGTGACAAGTTTGTGCCATTGCTGAGTCAAACTTGATGAATCTACCTGTTGCACAATCCATATATTGTTGGCGCCAATGTTCAGCTAGTTTATCTACAATTTTGGGATGCTCTAGTAACTGGCAGTGTCCTTGTAAATCGGCTTTGAGAACGCGATAAATTATATCTTGGTCGCTGGCGCCAAAAGCATCATCAATAAGTTTTTCTAAACCCTGTAAATTCAAACTGTCAAAATCAATAAAATCTTCCTGTTCAGTTTCCTTTTTTATCTGGTGTTTGTGTTTATCATCCATCAATTCAATATAATCAGCAGCAATCTTTCTAGGGTCACTTGCCATCTGGGATAATTCTTCCAGGCGCCTTTCTAGTCGTGGTAGTACATCACCTTTTACCCCTTCTGGAAATAAATTCCAAAATTGGGCGCCTGTTGATGTGATTCCATAGTACGCATCGGTTTTATTCCCAATACCCATCGTCATCAAGTATTCACCAGGTTGAGGAGGAGTGGGGGAGGGGGAGAAAGGGAGAGGGGGGGAATTAGAAGAAGTTAAGACTGATTTTCTGCACTTCCCTACTTCCGCGCTCTCCCACTCCCCCACTCTCCCACTCCCCCGCTCTCCCACTCTTCCCTTAAGTTGGTCGGTTGAAATAATTAGGTCGTAGCCATTCCCAACATTACTTAAATTGCGCGGGGCGAATGTACCTTTACCTACTTGCCATGTTTGATTTATTGATTGAGAATCATTGTTTGGGTCAAGTCCCGCGCGTCGTTCCTTAATACCAAACCTAGTTTGAAAAGGAGTTTCTGGCTCGTTACCTAAACTTTGATGTAACTGAGCATCAATTTTGCCATCACCATCACCCACAAATTTAATTGCTTCTGAGTTCGGCATTACTCCACCGTTGGCGCCAGTGCTAGCATCAACTAACAACACCCTTAGATTTTGACGCTCACTGAAACTTTTACACGGAGTAAACATGTTGCTGCCATAAGCGGCGCCGAAGTGTGGTTGGTCGAATACTTTTTCTCGCAATGCTTCATCCATGAAATAGAAGCGGTCATCAGCAGCAAACTCAAGGCTTAATCCTTGTTTTGAAAACTTTTGTAGGTCTGCTTCTTTCGTTAAGCCTTGGTAGACGGCGCCTAATTTAAATGTGGAAGAAGGTGCAAAATATTCTGCAAGACAATGTTCAATCGTTTCTGTCAACGGTTTACCATCAATAAAGATAGATTTTCCAGTTTTGGTGCAGAAATGCTCTAAGGTAATTGACATAGTGCAAGTTGCAATACAGTCAAATACAATTTTGTTTTCTGCTAGTTTCTGGTTAATAAGTCTAAAGACAGAAGTTTTGCTATCGCTTTAGTGCTAAAAGGTTATTTGGCGTAACATCGGAATAAGCCGGAGGTAGTATATATGGATAATCCACAACCACAACGTAAGTATACTTCACCATATAGTTTTGATACACAGAGCGAATTACTAACTCAGGGTATAACTCACATTGATGATTTAGCTGCAATAGCTGGTTTGAAGATGCAACAAGAAGAAGCTTTTGAAGAATCTGAGAGGTTGTTTGAAGAATGGTTGGATGCACAGGATTTTCCTCCACCTTCAAAAAGAAGTGAGGATCAATTTTAAGAAATGGCGCCAGTCTTTGATGCGTGTAGTTGTTGATTGTTTGTGTTATTACAAGCCTTATGGTCTTTGTTTATTTTTCTTAACCAAACGCTCCCAACTACACTGACCACGTAACCCTTGAATAACTTCTAATTGTTGGCGCCTGTAATATAGAACTAAATGAGTACCTTCAGCAATGCCTGGTCTATCTTTAAAGTAAACGAGATAATCGCCTGTTGGTTGATAATAAGAATCAACAACCCCGATACAATTTGTTAAATCTAGCCAGTTATGGCAATCGTACCCATTTATCCTGACTTTTGTACCTCTTTGAATCACAGAGAAATCAAGCTCTAGCTGAGTTATGTTGTTTTTATTCATAACTTTTATGAAAGGATTGTTGGCGCCTGTATTGATTTTTGGTTAATATTCACTGGGTAACAGCAATACTTTTTCTATCAAGTAAAGTTTTATACGAGGTAGAGGAAAATTCGTGTACGGGATTTCCTGTCGCAAAACTTCTTGGTTTGTATCCCACTCACAAATTAAGACACCAGATTTTTCTTGTACAAGTAGGCGCCAAATCTGGAATTCTCGAAGTTGAGGCAAGGATAGCAATTTAGCATTTTGGTGTGAAGCGATAGCGTCAAGCAACCAAAAGCATTCAGCAGCTTCAGCAAGATACTTAATACCTGAAGTATATTTGATGCCTAACCAATGCTTATAAATTTCATCAGAACCAACAAACCGCTTGAGTTTGGCAGTAATTTGTTCAGCACTTTCCACAACTGTTACCTCTGTATATATTTCACATAACTAGAGGCGTGAGCCATATAAAAGCTATTGCATAATCATTTTTTTAGTACCTTCTCATCACTATAAATGGTTGCCTTAAATTGAACATTATCTTTTGCTTACTTTCTAACTAATGTATAGGAAGCAGTTTTAAATATAATTCTGAGATAGTCCTTCAGAAAACTACAAATTTAACCAAATTCTGCCATGAAATCGTGCGTAACTGCTTGAGAATTTAATCTGTGAACAGATTCATTTGTAATTTTGTGGTCATAATCTGAAATCCAAACTACAAGGAAAGGATTTTTGGTTCTAAACACACCATTATGTAAAGCAATCTCTAAACCTCTAACAATGGCTTCAAGCAAGGCATCTGAATGAAGTATTTCATATTCATCCATAGCTTATTTTTATATTTACCGTATTCAATAATCAGAATTATATATTAAATTTATAGCCTTGTTAAATGCAAGCAGTTCAGCTATTTTATCGATAAGTAATCCCATGCAAAAACCAGGTGCATTAAATTTTGGTAATATTACTTCTGATTTTATTTTGCCACATGAATTCAAATTAACTATACAACTTTTAGCATAATATCTGGTATAATCTACTCCTTGTACACCCTGAAGAGAATAACCTGGACGACCTAATAGATGATGAAGCTCAGAAGCTTTATTGATAATTGGGTTATTTTCCAAATAAGTATCGACTTCTATGTAAAGACAATCTTTTTTAATATAATAGTATTTTTGTTCGTTACTTAATTCTAAAAACTCTTCTAAAGTCATGCCATATTTTTCTGGATTAAAAGGTTGTTCGATTTCAGACTTAAAATTTTTTTGAGATATTACCTGCCCTATTATTCCATCAACAATAGTCAATTTTATATTATGGCATAAATCTTCAAACTCTTTTGTACTAACAATGAATAATGGAAATGATGAATAATGAGATACTTGAAGTTTTAAATTAAAACCTTTTTCTCTTAGTACATTATTTCTTTGTTCTGAGTAATACTTAGTTCCTAAGTTAAAACCCTGTTGCAATCCGTCATATTCTATACAAACTATAGGTTTATCCTCTAGGTCACAAAGAGTATAGTCAATACTAGTTTTTTTAAGAAAATCAATTTGAGATTCACTTAACTTTAAGTTTTTAATCGTGTCTTTGTCTATATCAAAAATATTCATGAATGGAAGATTATGATAGATATAATAATCTTTTGACCATTGTCTAATTAATTTATAATAATTTCCCCTTTCTGAAAAGCTACCAAATACATGCTGTTTAACTCCCATCTACCAATACCTCAATCAAAACCCTTATATAATAGCTTACACAAATTATAGAAGAAGGTTATTTATCTTAATATATTGAGCTTTCATATTATGTAATATAACCTTATAAAAATTAATATTGATGATACCGTGCTTGAGGCATAGATTCATTAACCGCGTTTTCAAGCATTATTATTTATCCTTTTTTCTTTCTTTTACCTTATTACTTTTGTTTAATTTCCCTGACAAATCCATGCTCCCCAGTAAAAAGGATGTTGGAGCGGCGCCTGTGTAGGATCGCAGTTAATATGAGTTTGTATTGATAGGTCATTTACTTGCAATAGTTCTTTTAGTACTTCAATACCCAAAGCAGATTGTTGTAATTGTGAAACTGTAATAGTGCGTACATAATTTTGAGCGTTCTGCAATGCTTCTAAGGGTTTGATTGCTAATTTTAAATTATCGAAAAATCTATCCATTAGTAGTGCAGTTGCTTTATCTGGAACTTGCCACAAGCTCATTACGAGTGTTTTTGTGCCCGCAACTGCAAAAGCGCGTCGTAAACCGAAGACTCCTTCCCCAATTTTTAAGTCTCCTCTACCAGTGTCGCAAGCCGATAGCACTGTTAGTTCGTTTGCCCATAAGTCTAAACTGGCAATATCTTGAGCAAATACAAAACCTTTACCTGCTTTCTTGGGTAGTTTTCCACTCCTTAACCATGTGTTGGCGCCTGCAAGTGCTAGTCCTGAACGCAGCATTGGGTTTTTAAGGTTGGATGTTCCCAAACGATTTATTTGTATATCATCTGGTAATTGTTGACGGGAGTCGGGTAAAAATAAGCCGTGTGTGGCAATAAGCATAATGGAAGGCGCCTTCGCTGACATTAGGTTGGTTTCACACGCTTCTTCACCTATATATAAACGTGCGCTTTCTAGTTTTTGGGCAATACTTTCTCCCAGCAACCTTGTACCAGGCGCCTGTGATAATACATCACCAAGTGTATTTACAAAGTCTTGTTTATCAGGTTGGATATTTAAAGGCGACGAAACAAAAGTACTGCTTGTGTCAGTTAAATCAAAATCAGGGTCAGCAAATATAATAGGTGCCGATGCTGTTCGCGTTGTTGTATGGTTTTCTCTAAGAATATCACCTCCAACACCAAGGTAGGAGATTTTATATTCATCTATTAGTAATCGTGTACCGCTATCATCTATTGGTAATATTTGGAACGGTAGTAAGTTGAGAGTTGCATCAGGCGCCAAGATTAAATGTTTATAGTTACTTACTATATTTAGTATTGGCTGCAATAATATTTGGGTGAGGTTTATTGCTGTACCAGGGTTATATTGTTTGATTTGTAATTTCGGTGATGTATTCTTTTTTCCCCATGCTAACGTTTGGCGCCTATAATCTGAAGCTTCTAAATGTGTTGCTGCAATCAAATAATCAATTGGCTCAACCTTGCCTAAATCAACCATTTGTACTGCTGCTGGTTGACCTGCTGGTAATATAAATGCTGCGTAACGTGATTCATAGCAGCAATCATCACTATTAGCCGGGATAGCATGAAAATTAAATACATTAAAGCGAACAAATTCGATGAGTACTGAGTTTACAGGTAAAGCAGATGCTACAGTATGACGGTTTGGGGGTTGTTGAAGTAGTTGAATTTCTGGAACTTGTGATGCAAGCTGTTTTTGCAAAATGTTGTATTGTTTTTCTAGGTCTACTGTTTGTTGCTGATATACGGTGCCGTCGATAAGATTATCATTCTCATCTATAAATAAATGTAGTTTGATTAA
The DNA here is from genome assembly GCF_003991905.1 of Dulcicalothrix desertica PCC 7102. GTDB lineage: Bacteria > Cyanobacteriota > Cyanobacteriia > Cyanobacteriales > Nostocaceae > Dulcicalothrix > Dulcicalothrix desertica. The sequence goes on from NZ_RSCL01000012.1 coordinate 81,841, forward strand.
GCGCGCGTTTAGGTCAATGAGTTGACGAAACTGTTCTTGAAGGTGAGGATATCTACTACTGTATAGTGCTTGGTTGTAAGATGCGAGTGCGGAAGCGGTTAAAGCTTTGCGTTTAAAAACAAAATCTAATGCTTCTTGCTGTGCTGTCTTACAGTCAGAGAGATGTTTGCATACTAAAGATAAGAAGAAATCTAAGTTGCCTCTAATCTTTTCTACAAATGCTAGACGGTCGCTGTCGGAACTAAAGGCAAATATTCGAGCAATCAATTTATCGTTTATTAAACCCGCACGCACTCGATAGGATAGTGCATCTGTATAGCGTCCTGTTGCTGCATAAACTGTTGCGAGATTATTCAAACTTTTTGCTACGTCGGGGTGTTCGTCTCCTAAAAACCGTTGTCGCATGAAGAGTGCTTCGGTGTGCTTTTGTTCTGCTTCTATATATCTTTCCTGTAAACGATATAGTTCTGCGATGTTGTTGAGACTGCTTGCTACATCTGGGTGCTGTTCCCCAAATAGGGATTTTCGGATTTGAAGTGCTTTAAAATATAAAGGTTCAGCTTCTGTGTATTTTCCTTGAGAATTATATACAGCAGCTAAGTTATTCAAGCTGCTGGCAATTTGTGGATTATTGGCGCCGAAAATCTTTGTTATAAGCGAAATAGCTTGTAGTAACATAGATTCAGCTTGTGAGTATTTTGATGTTGTTTCGTATAGTACTGCTAAATTGTTCAAACTTGCTGCTACATCTGGATGTTCGCCAAATATTCGTTGTCTCATTGATAAAGCATCTAAATGCATTTGTTCTGCTTCTACGTACCGTCCTTGCATTCGATAAACTTCAGCTAATTCGCTTTTGGTAAAGGCTATATCTGGATGCTGTTGCCCTAGAAGTTGTATTCTAATTTCTAAGATATCAAGAAACAGTACTTCAGCTTCTGAATAACGTCCTTGCATTTTGTACTGCTTTGCAAAGTTTTGTAAGTTATTCACATTATCAGGATGAATTCTACCAACTGAACGTTCCCATATTGAAGATGCTTCGAGGTAAAGATTTTCTGCTTCTTGATAACGTGCCTGATACGAGTACACTACAGCAAGATTACCCAGATTTTTTGCTGTTTCTGGGTGGTTGGAGTCAAATATACTTTGTTGTATAGATAGTACTGCAAGATAATTCTGTTCAGCTTCTAAATAACGTGCTTGTATTAAATAAATATCCGCTAAATTACTCAAGCTCATTCCTACATCGGGATGTTCATCTCCAAACAATGATTTTCTCATGGAGAGTGATTTTAGATGCGTTTGTTCAGCTTCGGAATATTTTCCTTGCTCCTGATAAGTATTGGCAAGGTTATTTAAAGTGGAAGCAATATACGTATGTTCATCATCCAATAATTTTTCCCATATACTTATAACTTGCAGGTAATTAGTCTCAGCTTCCTTGAAACGCCCTTGAGAATTATATAATACAGCTAAATTATTCAACGTTGCAGCAACATCATAATGTTCTGACCCTTCTAGATGTTGTATCATTTCTAACGCTTCTAAATATTTCTTTTCTGCGTCGGTGTAACGTCCTTGTGTTTCGTATAGTACTGCAATATTATTCAATGTTCGCCAAACATTAGACGGTAAATCTAATTCTTCACAAATCTCAATAAAAATTCGGCGTTGGACGGGTAAACCGTTAAAAAAGTGATTAATGGTTGACCAAGATGCAATACCTCTTTCAACTGCTAATGCCTTCTGGGTAAGGCTTTTGGCTTTTAAGGAATTTTTGGCACGTTGAATACCTTTCTGTGATGCGATGAGAGAACTCCCAGCCATAAGTACACCTAGAAACACTCTTTATTAAAGTCATATACCAAGTCATATATTTCAGTCAATAAGTCATATACAAACTCATATACTCGACTGCAACAATTAATTAGAAGGGCAACAACAAGTACAAAATCATGTTCATAGAGCAACTTCTTGCCGCATGGTATCACATCCGTTGCGGGAGTCGTAGTGCTGGTGTTGACGGAATTACCGTTGACCTATTTGCTGCATCTGCTGACTCACAAATACAAATGATTTTGAATCAAATACAACAGCAATCTTATCATGCTAGTCCAGCCAAAGGGTTTTATGTTACCAAGAAAAACGGCGCCAAGCGATTAGTTGGTATACCGACTGTTCGAGACAGAATTGTGCAGCGTTTATTACTCGAAGAAATGTATTTACCCTTAGAAAATGCTTTTCTTGATTGTAGTTACGCTTATCGTCCGGGACGCAGTATTCAAAAAGCTGTGCAGCATTTGTATGGGTACTATCAATCACAGCCAAAGTGGATTATCAAAGCTGATATAGCAAACTTTTTTGACAATATTTGTCATGCTTTGCTACTTACAGTAGTAGATAATTTGAAGCTTGAACCTATTTTAATGCAATTGCTGCAAGGGCAAGTTAAAGCGGGAGTCGTGATTGGTGGGCAAACAATTTTCCAAAATAAAGGGGTATTACAGGGAGGAATACTTTCTGGGGCACTTGCAAATTTATACTTAACGTATTTTGATCAAAAATGTCTTGACCATCGCATCAAAATGGTGCGGTATGGTGATGATTTCAGCATTGCTTGTGATACATGGAGGGAAGCAAACCAGATTTTAGATAAAGTTACTCATTGGTTGGGAGAACTTTATTTACATTTACAGACCGAGAAAACACAGATTTATGCATCTCATGAAGAATTCATATTTTTGGGACATCGCTTTGCTAATGGAAAAGTTTATGCACCTCCACCACCTGATACGAAGAGAAAGGGGGAATGGACGACAACAGAATCAGGATATCCATATTTTCGTCCAAAAGCGCGCGAGTTAAAGTTTGAATCTCGTTTTCCCAAAGCTTGCGACATTAGTAAACCCAGCAATTTACCCAAAGCTCCAACTACTCATCTTTGGCACGATTCTATGTCTACATTATACGTATCTGACCAAGGCGCCCACTTGAGCATCAAAAACCATCAGTTCCAAGTTTACTATCAAGGAGAATTACGGATTAAAATTCCTGCAACCCGTGTCAGTAGCATTGTACTGTTTGGTTGCTGCAATGTATCACATGGCGCCGTTACTTATGCATTAAGGCGCCGGATACCAATTATATACCTTTCTCAAAAAGCTAGATATTATGGTCGGTATCAAGCAGAGAGCAATGCAAAAATTAAGTATTTAATTCAGCAGGTAATGTGTTCACAAAAACCAGAATTTATCAGAAAACAAGCTGAAAGCATTGTTTGGGCTAAATTACATAACTCGCGCGCGTTGCTGCTGAAATTAAATCGTCGTCGTCCATCCAGAAAAGCAGCTTCGGCAATTGATTTGATTGCTAATTTGATGGATGATTTACCACAAGCTGAGTCAATAGATGCACTGCGAGGTTATGAAGGTAAAGGTGCAACATTATATTTTCAGGCATTGGGTTCACTATTTACAGGAGTATTTGCTTTTGATAAACGTACAAAGCGTCCTCCAACAGACCCAATTAACAGCCTTATGAGTTTAGGATACACTTTGCTGAGTCAAAATATTTTCTCGTTAATACAAGCTGTTGGTTTACATGCTCATTTTGGCAACCTTCATGTACCCGATGAAAATCATCCAGCTTTGGTTAGCGACTTAATAGAAGAATTTCGCGCGCAGTTGGTAGATTCCTTGATAGCTTATTTAATTAATTCCAAGATTTTTACACCAGAGGAATTTACACCACCTGATGAAAAAGGAGGAGTGTATCTCCAGCCTCACTCAATCAAAAAATTTCTCAAACACTGGGAAGAAAAGCTACAATCGGAGATAACACATCCCCATACAGGGTATCAAGTAAATTTCCGACGATGTATAGAATTACAAGTATGGGAGTATGTTGCTTGTTTAATGGGAGAAATTGATGTCTATCGACCAATGGTTTGGAAACTATAGTTCTTTTGCATTGGCAAAATCGACTTTTATTAGTTCAACTTATCAATAAATCCTGATTGATAAGCATCTGAGGGGGTCAGCTAATGCCTGAAACCCGCATTCTCTCGTTGACCCCCTCAGATTGATTACTGCGTAAAGCTTTCAAGGTGCTAGAGTATGGAGTTATTGATAGTAATTCTTAATTATTTGGCAATAATATTGACCCCCTCAGATAATGGCGTTTACAATGGTTACTACACAAGCCTTTCAGAAGGCTAGGGTTCGGCTTATTTAATAAGTCGCTTGATTGGAAACTTATAGCTTCAATGGAGCTTCGTCATGCCAAACAAAGTTCGGCTTATTTAATAAGTCGCTTGATTGGAAACTGTTTTCATAGTTTTTTGGTGCTATGCACTAATTTGATGTTCGGCTTATTTAATAAGTCGCTTGATTGGAAACTCGTTTTCATGGATTTTTTCCAGTAAACTATAAATGTTCGGCTTATTTAATAAGTCGCTTGATTGGAAACAATGATAAGTTTCTTCATTAGAAACTCCTAAATAATGAGTTCGGCTTATTTAATAAGTCGCTTGATTGGAAACTTTTAGGCCTGCACAACAAAGGGGCAGGAGATAAAGGTTCGGCTTATTTAATAAGTCGCTTGATTGGAAACATGTTTGACTCCAGAATGTAAATTATGCAAAGAAATTGGTTCGGCTTATTTAATAAGTCGCTTGATTGGAAACACAATGATAAGTTTCTTCATGAGAAACTCCTAAACAATGTTCGGCTTATTTAATAAGTCGCTTGATTGGAAACTGTATTCATGCTTAGATTGTTCTCTAAAGAACAATTGTTCGGTTGTTCGGCTTATTTAATAAGTCGCTTGATTGGAAACTTTCATAGTTTTATTGCGTTCATTTAACGCAAAAGAAGTTCGGCTTATTTAATAAGTCGCTTGATTGGAAACTTGATGGAAGAAGCAGCCTTTCTAGTGATAGTAGCCATAATGGTTCGGCTTATTTAATAAGTCGCTTGATTGGAAACTTTACAAACCACTTCATAAAATGACCTCAAAAAAAGGTTCGGCTTATTTAATAAGTCGCTTGATTGGAAACTGTTGTACTCAAGGCGTAGATTTTCTAAATCGCGAAGTTCGGCTTATTTAATAAGTCGCTTGATTGGAAACTTTGTAAGCATGTTGCCTCCTTGGGCATAAAGTAAAAACAGTTCGGCTTATTTAATAAGTCGCTTGATTGGAAACAAGAGTGGGAATCAAAAGCAACAATACTTTTTTCATTGTTCGGCTTATTTAATAAGTCGCTTGATTGGAAACATTACTCAGCTTTTACTCACAATTTGACTTATAGTGAGCAAGTTCGGCTTATTTAATAAGTCGCTTGATTGGAAACAATCTTGCGCTTCTTGGTTCATAAAAAAAATCTCAACTGTTCGGCTTATTTAATAAGTCGCTTGATTGGAAACTTCGCGTACATAATTTTTCCTCCTGGAAAAATATCGGTTCGGCTTATTTAATAAGTCGCTTGATTGGAAACAGAGTGGGTAGTTATCTTGGATAACTTTAATAAAGAGTTCGGCTTATTTAATAAGTCGCTTGATTGGAAACAGTCGTAGGTCTTTCATAATGAAGCCATAATAAAGGAATAGTTCGGCTTATTTAATAAGTCGCTTGATTGAAAACTAGTACAACAAATATATAAAGGGTCGAAGGTATCGTTTCGACCCTTTTTTGATGTGCAAAATTCAAATCATATAACCCATATACAAAGTCATATAAAAACAACTTTTACTCATACACGGACTCATATACAGGTTTGAGACAATGAAATTAAGTCAGAAGTAAAGAGATAACGGCGCCACTAAAGCCCTATCATTCTTTTTATTTTTAACTTATATCCTTTTACCTTTTACATACTATGTCTGTAATTTACCTGACCGAGAAGAAAACATCATTTAAAGTTCAACACCAGTATTTGAAGATGTTTTTTAATGGAAGACAGCGTACCATTCGCATTCGTAATATCAGCCAATTCATTATATTCGGCGCCATTAAGTTACCGAAAGATGTCATGCAAATTATACGTCTTAATCAAATACCCGTCCTTTATCTAACAGAAAACTTGGATTTTCTAGGACGTGTCGAAAATCCATCGTCATTGCAAACTAAATACCTAACTCATCAACGTCAACGCTTGCATGATTTTGAATTTAATCATGGGACAGCAGAAAGTATTACCTGGGCTAAATTGCACAACCAGTATACTTTTTTGCAAAGCTGGACTCCTCATCGTGTAGACTATACAATTAAACAGGCGTTAGATTACTTAAAATTACTGATGGATAACTTGCCTGCTGCATTATCCATCCATGAACTGCGCGAATATATGGAAGAAGCTGACAAGATTTATTATTGTGCAGTTGCTTCTATCATCAGCTTTTATAACCCATGCACGCAAACAACACTGCAACAAATTAATCAATTACTAAAATTGGGTAATCAACTGCTGCATCAATATATATATACCCATCTTATCTCCACAGGACTTCACCCTGACTATGGGATTATACACAGTGATGCTCATCACGAGTTGCCCTTAGCATGGGACTTTAGCGCAGAATTTCGCGCACCTGTAGTTGACGACTTGGTTATAAATTTTGTCCGTAATCTTCCTAACTTGAATAGTAACGGTAACGGTAACGGTAAAAAATGCCCTCTTAATCTAATTCAACATTTCCTTAAATGTTGGGAAGGAAAGTTAAAGACTTTTGTGCTACACCCTTGTGCAGGAGAGGTCAGTTATCGCCAGTGTATTGATATACAAGTACGCGAATACGCTGCATCTTTATTGGGTGATATTGAGTATTACCGTCCTCTAGCGTTGAAACTTCATCCACAGAATAATGCTGTTACTAACATCGCAGAGAACCAAAAACCAGTATTAACCTTGGTGTAGCCATGTTTTATCTAATTTGCTACGACATTGTTAGTGATACCCGTCGCAACAAGGTGTCAAAACTCTTGGAAGCTTATGGGTTGAGGGTACAAAAGTCTGTATTTGAGTGCGTCTTAGACGAAAAACAGTTTGCAACTTTATCTCAATACTTAATGCGACTTGTCAACAGACGCGAAGACCAAATCAGATTTTACCCGATGACTGTGCATAATCGTTGCAAAGTAGCTGTACTCGGCACGAAACCAGAATTTACCATTGATGATGCAGCATTTATTGTTTAGCTGCAACCTTACATAGAATTTACACCACTCAGTATATGGTCGTTTATAAACAAGCGCGCGCTCCACCGTAGTGCTGAGAATAAGCACGCGCGTTGCTTCTACATACCCTACATCATTGCAAATAACCTGAATCGAACATTAAATACTTTTATGTAATTATCATGTCCAAACCTCGCCGCATCACAACACGAGAATTAAATATAATGCAACTGTATATTGCTTGGGAATATGGAATGGCACCGCAGCAATTTTACAGCAAATGGGATGTCAGTTACGAACAAATTGCTTTAATATGTTGTCGTTCTGACTCCACAGTTAGAGGTTGGTTTAGAAGCGGTAATAATAAACGGTATCCAACTTTTAACGATAGGCGCCATCTAGCACTTTTAGATTTCTTGCTAGAACACTTTGAAGAAATTCCTCAAGCATTGTTAGAACTTTTATATCCTTCTCAGTCCTAGATATTAAATACTCACAGTGAGGAACATCCCAATTTGGAATAACCACGTCATGCTGAGAAACGTAAACGCAGTTTTCCCGCAGGGTAGCATCTTAGAGAACTCGAATATTACCAAGATTCTTTACTACGCTCAGAATGACAATTTATATTTTTGCAAAATTGGCATGCCCTCCACACATTGGCACCTCTGTCAATATCAACTTGGAATTTTTTCAGCTTTGCTTTTTGATTAACTTAGCTCTTAGTTTTGCACAGAACTACACAATTTAGGAAACTCAATCATGACTTATGCTGACAAGTTACATCCTTGGTGTATCATCAGAACATTATCGAATTGTCAAAACCTGATGATAGCAAGATTTCGTAGTCGAGGTGAAGCGACTAATTATTTAAATGCCTTGCAAAGACTAATTCCCGATGGAACATTTACAATAATATTTGAAATGGTGAAAGAAACAACCTTTGTAGAGGACAATTAAATAGCATTCTACCACTACTTCTAAAATACAAGGTTTGGTTTCGCGCAAGCATAACTTAACCTTGCATCTTTAGCATGATTCTATTTTTGCATACTGGAGGGGTGACAAAGGCGCCTGTCATCTCCAATTCGCAATTCGCAATTCGCAGTTCTCAATTATACTGCAAGCAGATAGAATCTAAACTCATGTCATACCGAGAAACTGTCATGCTGAGGAACGTAAACGGAGTTTTCCCGCAGGATAGCATCTTTAGGATTTTTACGTCATACACCATTGATTAGTTTCACTTATTATTTGGCTGTGACTGATAAGCATCTGAGGGGGTCATACAATGTCTGAAACCCTTATTCTCTCGTTGACCCCCTCAGATTGATTGCTACGTAAAAGTTTCAAGGTATTCGTGTATGGATTTATTGAGAGTAATTATTAATAATTTCAAGATAATCTTGACCCCCTCAGATTATGGGGTTTACAATGGTTACTACACAAGCCTTTCAAAAGCTTGCCCTTCGACTTATAAAAAAAGTCGCTTGATTGGAAACTTCTACTTTCTGTTATCATGGATTGTGTCCAAAAAACGCTTCGACTTATAAAAAAAGTCGCTTGATTGGAAACACTTTATTTTCACCATTCATAAACACAATGACCTAACTTCGACTTATAAAAAAAGTCGCTTGATTGGAAACATGTTGAGGTAACAAGATTATGTTACTAAAACCAAACTTCGACTTATAAAAAAAGTCGCTTGATTGGAAACTAAAAAAACGACATTGTTACATTGTCATCAGTGATGGCTTCGACTTATAAAAAAAGTCGCTTGATTGGAAACATAATACGATCGCAATTAGTTCCATTTTCCAAACCTCCTTCGACTTATAAAAAAAGTCGCTTGATTGGAAACATTTTTTTGTGAATTTTTACACTTCCAACCCCATACTTCGACTTATAAAAAAAGTCGCTTGATTGGAAACAACAATTCTGAATTTCATAGCAGATATTCTCAAACAACTTCGACTTATAAAAAAAGTCGCTTGATTGGAAACACCATAAACAACCTCTTGCCTATTATTCAGGCGTAAAAACTTCGACTTATAAAAAAAGTCGCTTGATTGGAAACTCTCCTTGTGCCTGCTGATATAATCAGGGCATAATTAAGCTTCGACTTATAAAAAAAGTCGCTTGATTGGAAACAAAACAAGGAAAACTCTCATAAATTTTTCATGAAGTCTTCGACTTATAAAAAAAGTCGCTTGATTGGAAACTAAACAGTCATTTTTAAAGCACATGAAGTGCAAAAATGCTTCGACTTATAAAAAAAGTCGCTTGATTGGAAACTTAGCCATTATTTTTTCTCCAAGAATACAAAGTATACTTCGACTTATAAAAAAAGTCGCTTGATTGGAAGCTAATAAAAAATATAAAAAGGGTCAAAGCTGTTGCCTCAACCCTTTTTTATTAATCCACGTCTTAGTGTGTGAAAGTAGTTTTGTTTTATTTGTAGTACAGATAATAGATAATCGCGCACCTTACTTTAATAAGTTCGCAATATCCTGTAGCTCTTGCTGCAACTGGCTATTGCCAACAAATAAGCCAAAATGTATAATAACTTTTAAAAAGTGTTTTTTGACTTCTTCTTGATAGACTGTTAAAACATCTTGATAGTTGCTATTTTGTTTAGTGCCCAATAAGTATTTTATAACCTCTTCGGCTTCTACTCCCAATAAGTTGTGCATTAATTGGTTACGATGGTCGTCTTCATATTCTCGTTCGTACTGACTTACCCATTCTAGTAAACCCCACATTAAAGGTTTAAAATTTGGTTGTAAATAACATAGCCATGCAAGCATTCCTGTGTTACTTCCAATCACGCTAAAATTACCATAATCGCCTTTATGCAGTTTTTCTAAAATCTTTTTTAATGATTCATTGTTATTGCTATTATCAGTGGGAAACTGTAGTTTACGCAGAATATTTAACTTTTCTTCTTTAATATTCTTGCTTTTATGCACTTTCATTAAATTTTTTAAGCGATTATCTGGATATTTTTTACCGTTGTAGTCAGTATCGTCAGTTACAAATCCCAGTCCTTTTTTGTTCCAAATTATTACTTCGTCGGTATTTAATTTGACAAGTTTACCATCTATTTGTAATTGAATTTGAGGATATCTCTTGTATAATACATAAATAATTGCTGCTTTTAAGAAAGTTTCTTGAGCAGCACATAATAAGGTAATGCCTTGTATGTAGTTCTTATTCTTAAAGAATATCTCAACTAATTCCAAAGCATCTATTATTCGCTGCATAGCTACTTGCGGTTCATACTCTTGCCCTTTAGTTAAGCTATTACTAATATTAAATACATCTACAAGCTGTGTCAGGCGCCGTTTCACACTCTCATCAATGTTATCAATACCGTCTAAAATCTCTAAAGCGGCACCTGGTAATCCGTTTAAAATAAGTTGTTTCGCTTTTTGAATTTGGAGACCTCGCCAATAGTTAGAGCTATGGATTAACTGCGAATCATATTTTAAATCGTAGTTTTGGTCATAATAAGGACTGCTGACTAAAAAGCTAACGTTACTGAATTTGCCTAAACTTACAAATTGTACTGCAGATGATATGGCTGGCGTGCCTGCTTGGTGGCTCACATAAACATCTTCAGCTTGATTATATTGAAGTTTGGCTAGTTCTTGACTTAAGCTTTGTTCTACTAAATATAATGTGTCGTTCCAGTTATCTATTCCTGAACTTATTTGAGTTACTGGATTAATTTGGGGGTCAATTGATGCAAATATTAGTTGCGGGTGAACAAGTTCTTTAATCTGATACTTATTCTGGATATATTTTTCTAAAATTGGCTTAAGTTCACAAGTATCTTGCCAATAGGGGGATTCTGCATAAGAATGCTTTTCAACGTCGTTAAAAATTTGTTGTTGGTCAGTTATCAAGAAAATTATTTTATCTGGATATTGAATTCCATTTCTATTAAAGTATTCAAAGAAGGTATCTAAAAGCGGGAAAGATAAATCTTTAAATTCTGTATTTGCGACATGATTTTGATACACTAAACCCAATACTCGTGCAGGAACAGGATAAAGTTTTGTATTTTTGTCAATATTTGGCGCGTAAAATTCATCACAATTTTGAATTGGTGATTTCTCATTGACTTTTGAGTATAAACTTCCCCAATTATTATTTGAATTTAGTTGTACGTCGCTACTGCCAGTTGTAATTAACCATATTGCCATAACTTATCTCCTTACCAAACTTGTGTAAAATCAGTTTCGGTCTCTAAAAATCTGATAAAATCATCTGAAAATTTTTCCCTATCTAAAGATATATCGGGGAAGATAGTTAGTAACTCAATGTAGTTTATTACTACTATCTCTCCGTTGGCATTGCTGCTGTAACAGGGGTACATACGATGCCAGATACGTCCTGTTTTACCCATGCTACCTGTTAAACGATGGGGGTTTTTAATTGATTTACTTGGACTATAATTTTGATGGAACCAATATATCGCTTTACTTTTGTCACCTTCTGTAAAGCGTGCCCAAACTTGAACCTTGCGAGGATACCATGACTCACGCCATTTAGTTATTCCTTGTTGAGCTTGTTTATTTTCTGGTATCCATGTTTTAATTATGTTGCGAGTATTATTAATAAATTCGCGAATTTCTTTGAGTTCATTTATATTTAAACATAATGGTGTTGAACTATCTAGAAATTCCCAATGTGAACCAATTATCTGTTTCTGTTTCTTTGGTGCCTCATCGCCTTCTAGTTGTTCCGGCGCCTTATAGTATTCAGGAAAGAATTTTTGATGGCAGATACGGCGCCAAGATTTACCAAAGCTACTAAATAACAAGCTGAATTTGATTAGACTCTCTGTAGTCTGAATTAATTTAGTTCTTGTATCGTCATCTATTTTATCTTGAAAGCAAAAGATATTTAGCGTGCCTTGACTCAAAGTGTAAAATTGTTTGTCTGGATGCACGTTAATATCATCATCGCTAAAATCAAAGCTTGTTCCCAGTAAACCAACAGATGCTTCTTTGTTATTAAAGCCACCCCATAATTTGCTCGTAATATCTTGCGCGGTTGTTTTATCAGTCATCCCTCCTAGTAACCTAAGAGTATGTCCACGCAATGCAGCTTTAAACATGTTGCATCGAAATTCTTTCTTGCCGTTGACTAACTTGGATGTAACTCCTTGTCCTTTCAACTCTACTTGCAGCAATGGTTGGTAATGGTTGACTCCCAAAAAATGCCCATAACCTGCACTAACTCTTGACCCAATACCTACCCCCATCGCGCGTTCCCATACTTGCCAAATTTTATCCCATTCAAATGGTTGTAATGGTACACGACTAGAAATTCCAAATTTGAGAGTTGCTTTGTAGAGCGATATTTGGGCGTTAGCGTTAGTTTTTTGGTCTTCAATTACTTGTTTTTCGCTTTGGGAGTGGACAATATCAACCAAGCGCTTTGTCCACTTCATGTCTACTGGGTAAGCACCATGAAAACGCAGTATCCCTTGTGTGTAACTACCATCCGATAATTTTTTACCGCAGTAAAGTTCAACTTCTTCTAAGGTGCATATTTGCTTGCAAGCACGTAAAAAACCACCTTTCATACTTGCCCCGGAGTAATAAGGAAAACCCCCTGCACCAATAATAGGACGAATTACTCCTTCATCTTGCCCACTATTGGTAACTAGGCGCCAGCTAATTTTGTAATCTCTGGTTTCAACGTTATTGCCAAACCTTGGAATAAATTCTTCTGGCGCCAATGCCATATCATCCTTATCGGGAAAAACTTTAACCCACTCGTCCACCCATTTATATGCATCCTGGCGCCGTTTTCCCTTTTCAACACGATGAATTTGACATCGGTCTTGAATTTGCGCGCGGAACATCATTGGTACATTATCACTGCTCACCTTGTTTTTCCTCCTGAGAATTTTGATATCGCTGTGTCCACCAAACCAAACTGTCGCAAAGCTGAGTTAAAACACTGAGAGTAACTCTTTGATGCTCAATAGAAAAATTCTCCACATCCCAAAGTTTATCGGTCATATTCCGAATATCTTCGGTTTTAAAACTACGTACCCCGTCACGGTTCGTTATTATTGTTATTGTTTCATTAGGTACTTTTACACCTGCTTTACCCATGATATCTACTAGCGTCTTCCAAGTTTCTCGCCAAAATTCTCCTTTTTGTTGCTCTTCTTGTTTTCCCTTACTAAGCAAACGTAGGTGTTCACCCCAAAATCTTTCTAAACCATAGGCTACAGTAACCCGCATTTTATGCGATTCTTTAAGAACGCCTTTATCACGATAGTCCATGACAAGCTTTTGCGCTTCTTTATCTAATTCGTATAAATATAAAGCCATATTTACAACCCTTTAATTGTTAAACTACAGTGCCCAAAACCAATAGACTCTAAACCGCCAAGATATATATCACCTTCTGTAGTACCATCAATAGGTTTCCATTGTTTATCGGTTGGCTTGATGGCAATAGGAAATACTAAAATTGTTTTTTCTGGTAATGCTTCGACATTAAAAAAAGCTCCTCTCTTGGCTTTTTTCATATCTTCTTCTAGAGCAACTCGACTTTGACGATATAATGCCATATCATGAATTACCGCCATGTCATTATCGTTCACAATAATTGCAGGTAGATTTTTTCGAGTAGGTAAATATGCCTCGAATTGTTCCTGTTGTTTTTCTTGCTCTTCTTCATTTTGAGGTGGGTCTATGGTAATAAATCCTAAATTAAAGAAAAGAATTTGTTTATTCGCTAAATCTTTTGTATTTGACTGAGATTTCAAAGCATTTAAAAGATATTTGGAGCTTCGATATTCTTGCGGTGGTTCTACACTAATCTTAGCAATACGTTGATACCGCTCTAATAAACTAGGGCAACTAACCCAAACAATTGGTTGACCTGGACAAAATACTGGCAACCATACAATTGAAGCATGTTCTAATTTAATTAATGCTTCGCTTGTCCCGTCAGGTACTCCCTGTACTGCTTTTTTACCATACCAAATGTTTTCATCTAAATCTGGCGGAATTTCAATCTTATCATCTTTACTTTTTTGTACTTCCAATAATTGTCTATACTGCCGCATGTCCGCACGCAGACGACCACGAATAGAACTGCCATTGATAATGCCAGTTTGAGTAAATTGGTCACGGAAAATTAAATTTAAATTGCCGTTTTCTTCTCCCGCTGTTGCACCAATATGAACTGGCGCCAATGTTTCAATAATCCCGTATACTTGTTTATACATTTAAGCTACTCCTGATTGTAAGGATAAATCTTCAATTTCAATAGGTAAACACAAACCACAACCCACTTGTTTCATTGGGTATCCTTCACTAGGAAACCACTCTTCATCCCATTCACACCAAGGTTTTCCTAAAGGTTTATCGAAAACATAAACAGTTCCAGGTGGAACAGCGTAACGTCCCCTTCCAAGTCTTCCTGCAAGACTGCTACGACATGGGATTGGCTTATCGGTTAATATATTTATTGGTTTGGGAAAGTCTTTGTGTTGAGGGTAACGATAAGACAAACGTGTTGAACCCCATATTCCTGGTGTAATTAAAGCACAGTACTTTTGAATTGGTTTATTAAGTAAATCTAAAACTTCTTCTCTAGTAATTTCCAGTGTTTCAAGTTCAACTATATGATTTTCTCCACCAAAACGATGCCATCCTTTTAATTGGGGAGGTAATTCCTGAGTTGACAAATAAACTAAATGGATATTGGGTGGCATTTGCACCGCGTTTTCTAGAAATAAACCATTATTTTGTAAAGTATTACGTCGCTCATCTTCCATATGTGGGTGAAGAATAGGGATATATTTCCAAGGAGGTTTACCACAAGCTCTGGATTTCTTAATATTTGCGCTTGTCCGAGTCCAAAATGTAATTCTTTGCCAAGAATAGTCAGGCTCTAGTTTTGGTTCTATCTTTTTTTTGAATTCCCAATTTTTATTTACATCTAACCTCCACTCATTAGTTTCATCTTCCCCCATAACACGATGCCAAGGAATAGGAACATAAAATTCTTGCTCGCGTTTGGCTTCTGCCCAAAATGGTCCTGCTGTATATAATTCATCTTTAAATTTTTGAATGATTTCCCTTTTTTGAGTCTCAGTCAAATTTTTATCTTCATTAATGTGTTGAGTATAAGCGTTAATCAATAATCCAGATAATGTTACTGCATCTGGTGGAAATTTACTCCCCGAACGTCCTACCAAATTTTCTGGTGATAAAAAGGCGCCAGAACTCCCATACATCATACCCAGTGGCTTAATTACAACCAAATATTTAAATTGAACAGGATTGATATTTTTTCTTGTGTATCTTTTAATTGAAGTCATTATTATTCACCTATAAAATTTTCATTTAATCCGCTCATTATTCATTGCCACCATCCCCACATAAATACCAACCAACTGTAATTAAATTTTCAATCCAATCAATCATCGCTTGAGCAGGTTTAGAATTATTCATCGGATTATTTATACCAACTATGTAGTTTTCATGTTCTATTAAAATATCCCTTACGTTGGGAAAATATATATTAAAGAAATCTAGAAATGCGTTACGATTCTGAATAATTTTGTTTTGCTGATTAGTTGTTAAACTATTGATGTCAACTTCCCGACGATTTGGCGCCAAACCGAATGCATGGCGAACTTTTAACTCAGCTAAATCACCATAAACATGGCTCCAATTAGGAAAATACTTATAATTACCTTCTTGAATTTCATTACTATTTTGTTGAGTTCTTCTACAATGTTCTTCCCATTTGGCTAAGGTATTACCATTTCTATCGCGATATTTTTGTAAAATGTCTAAATAATCCCAAGGACAAGTCCACTCAACATACTGCCCACTATTAAATAAAACACGAATTGTAACCCGATTACGTTGACGTGATTTAGCGACAGCTTGCGCTTCTCTACAATGCTGCAATACATCGCGCTGCGGAACACTACCTGCTACCCAAACAAAACCAACACTAAGAGTTATATCTTGCTTGTGTTCTTCCCATTTTTTTGGTATTCCCATTAACCATTTAAATGCGTTTAAAGGTTTAATAGGCTTTGCTGGATTGCTGCTATAAATTATACCAAGAAAATCATCTCCTCCTGCGTAAATAACTCTTCCCAAATCACATTTATAGAATCCTTGTCCCCATTCGCGTAAAGCGTTTGAGAAATTCCTGATATTGCTTTCAGCATTGTCACAACCAGCAAATTCAATCAGCTTATCTCCAACTTTATCCCCATCACCCATAAACCAACCAGTCCATTGTCCGGGAGTGTCTTTTGTTGGTTTGCGTTGAATCTCTCTAAAGCCTTGTTCTAAAGGTTGGATGCCAATTGCATCTACAATTTCGTGCCAAGTAACAAGTCTTTTTACTAATTCGGGGATACTTAACCTTTCATCGGGTGTAATAAACTTGCCCTCTGGAGTATTTAACTGCTCATTTGGCATAGTCGATTCAACTTGAGGTTTAACTTCAGGAATCACTAACTTGCCACCTTCTGCAATAAATCTACCATCTGGACTGGGTTGATTTGCATTATACTCAGTTATTTCAGCTAATTTGATATAAAATTTTGTAATTTCTTCATCCTTGGCGCCATAGCCAAAGTCTTGAATCTCCCGTTTTTTATTTCCCAATTTTGGATAAGCGATAGCGTCACTTCCCGTCAAGCTAGAACTTTCTCCCATCCAATTGAGTGCTGTCCAAGCACGGGACAGTTTGCGTGTTTCCAAATCCTTCATTGCAGCAGTAATTGCTTCAGATTCAGTATTACCAGTTCCACTTCCCCAAAAAAGTTCCCAAGCATGGTTTCCCCAGTTATTCCATTCTTCATGCCAATAATAAGGTTTAAATTCGGACAATTTATCTTCTATCCAAGCTTTACACTCACGCAAAATTAACTTCCATCCATCCAGAAGTGCTTTGTGAGCGTCCTTGTAACTAAAATGACCCTTTATCAAAATGCGATTAGACATCCCCTTCTGGATATGTACCAAACCAGGAGAGATTACATTCTCAACTCCAGCAGCTTGAACTATCCGTAAACTCAGGAAAGAGAGTATATTGGAGGCGCCGAATAAATCTCTTAGCTTGCGGGACTTTTCAATTGAACCCTGTACTGGAGCATAGGTAACAACTGTATATGTGTACTGTGGTTGCGATTGTGGTTGTTCCACGATGTTTCCCTAGTTTGATAGTACGACTGTAAATTAATTAAGCTTGAATACTCAAAAATCAATAATTAGATGTATAAGTAAATTTTGATGCATACCCACAAAGTGATATTACGCGAGGATACATTGAAAACAAGTATCATTTTATATATTGACAGAGGATGTTCATAAGTCAAGGGGGTCTCGTGCGAATAACGGTTATTTTGTAAAATTCTTTGGTTGAAGAGAAATTTAAAAAAATTTTCTTAATAGCATGACACCCCAAAAAAACCCAGAAAAGCCATCTTAATATTCAAGATAGCGAGATGGAGGTTTCACATGTCGGTAACTATCGATGCTAACTATCAATTTCAAGAGACAATACATCTAAGGTAAATTCTGCAAGAGCCGCACGAAGGAGTTAGGGTAATTTTGTACGGCACGGAAAAACAGATTGGAATCGGCAGAAGCGCTATCAAGGCTGGACTGATATCCCACTAAACTCGAGGGAGACATCATAGGCACCGCTTCCATATCTATATGGGCATGGAATACTCAATCTAGGTAAATAAACGTTTATCTTGCCTTTATCCACAAAAACGACTAAAAATAACATAAAATATGAATACACCATTAATTTGTCATTTCTTAATTGGTTCACCAGGCGCGGGGAAATCAACCATAGCGCAAAAACTAGCTAATTATGATAAAAATTATGTGATTGTTTCGACAGATAAAATTCGCTTTGAGTTGTATGGAGATGAAAGTATTCAAGGTAAATGGGAAGAAATAGAGCCAATTGTTATCAAGCAAATAAAAGACATAGTTACCAGGGTAAGCGCATCTCAAATGCTATTGACAAGGGGGTTCAGAAGCATCATCACAAGATAAACAAGCAGCAAGAATCGTCAACATATAGTTATTGTCCATAGCAGCTCGTTTTGATTTTTGACGATTACTACGCTTAAAGGATTGCTCTAAATTTAATGCATTGAGTGCAAGTCGTCGTAATAATGATAAGTTTTGTGGAGCATGACCAGTGCGAACGCGACAAGCATCTTCATTGAATGTTACATCTAGGCTCCAGTGTAGACTATTCTCAATTCCCCAATGTAAACGGATAGCTTGTGCCAATTTATTTGCATCACAGTCTAAGCTAGTTAGATAAAACTGAACTTCGCGCGTTGTTTTATTCCATAAATGCCGTACACGTATAACCATAACCACGCATTTAAGTCCTACCCAATCCGAATGATTGTGTAAAGATGGTAGTTGAGAAATAGGAACACACCAAACTTGTCTCTTTTCGGTACGATGATGACCTCTTTCTACCCTTTCTGAGTAACTATTAATAATGCCTTCAAATCCCTGGCTTAAATGCTTCTCAAACCAATCTTTTACTTCAGAATGAAGTGTAGGATGATTCCCTTTCAGTGCTAAAATATAGTTAGCATTTGCATGATAAATTTGAGATGCAATTGCAGTTTGCGTACCCATTGCATCAATAGTAATAATGCATCCCGCTAAATCTAATAATTCTAACAACGCAGGAATTGCAGTAATTTCATTTGATTTATCGGCAACTTTCACTTGTCCTAAAACTAAACGATGCTGACTTGACCATGCACTAACCAAATGTAAAGCGGATTTTCCCTGTTCTCTATCGTAAGAACCTTTAAGAGTTTTACCATCAATAGGGATTATTTGTGCGCCAACTGTTTCAACTATTGACTGTACCCATTTCTGAAAGCATTGCTCAAATACTTTTGGGTTAATACGTTCAAATACTCGTCTAAATGTATCTGGGCTAGGGATACCCCAACGTAACTCTAAAAATTTTTCTAACCAATCATGTTTACTTAATCCATAATTTTGCATATCTTCCCATCCCTCACCTCCCGCAATTACCGATAATATTCCAATAATTAAAATATCCATTAATGAATGATAACGTGTTCTTTCTACGCGCGGGTCTTTTATCTCGCTAAAAATTAATTCCATTTTTTCTATTAGTGCATTTGCATTTGCTATACTTAAAGTCTTAGAGTTTTTAGTTGTAAGGTTTTCTGATTTGAAACCTGGAGTCATAAGAAATATCCCCTTCTTATAAGTAGATGCTTTGCTTTAACCGCTTACTACTGCGAGCATTCGGTTGTGTTATGAATGTTTGCTACTTTTTAGTCAAGCATGGTGAGTGCTTTAAAACTCTTTATGTTTGTTATTTTATAAGGTTTATAAACACGCTTACATCCCCCAATTTTTTTCAAACCTGTTTTTGACGCTCCCTGAATTCCTTTGCGGTCGTTCAGCCAGTCAGTCAAGAACAGGTAACGGGTGGCAATACTGCTCGGTTAAGCGGGGGAGGCAGGGAAGCAGGGAGGCAGAGGAAGAAAAAAATCCTTCCCCTGCAACCCTTTCAACCCTTGCCCCCCAGATCAGCCTTAACGCAAAATCTCGCGATTCCGAGCAGTATTGTAACGGGTGGGGGTCTGTTCTTGACGGGCGGCAGCCCTCAAGAGCAGCTATATGGGTAGTACTAATTAATTTGAATAACTTCAAAATTATGGAATTAATCAGTTTCTTAACTTCTTACTTCAAATATTGTGAATTATTAAGTGTATAAATTATGTTAATAAATAGCTTAGTCTGAAAATGTATGTGAAAACGACAGAAAAAACATTTGTAGCAATCGTTTAATTATTGAAGCAACTAGTATCTTTTTGTCAAAAATATATTTATTTGCTGATTCAAAGACTAACTTTTGTTTTGTAAGCAATACTCTTACTTGTTACATTTATTAGCTAATTTGAAGCTGCAAGCAGAGTTTTGGATTTACTACCGAGAATTATTGGCTTATAGAGATTCTCCTTCTCTTCAAAGAAAACTTGAACTAACAGAAAAATTTTGGAAAATTTTCTGTTTAATTAAATATGTTTTTAAATTATAAAGTAAACTTATATTGAAATTCTTACCCGTCTGTCGGGAGCGCAAATTTTGGGATACCCAAACGACCTGTTTATTTAACTCGCACCTGTTTTTTACTGACTAGTGACCGATAGGGCACTCAAGTCAGTAAAAAACAGGTACCGGGTTGGGGTTTGGGGAAGGCACTCCTTCCCCAACACGTTTGGGCTTTATGATAATTGTGAAAAACTCTTTATTTCTTAATAAACCTCAGAAAACTGATAACTTTATTTTAATTGTATTGGATTTGTGGAGTATCTATTGGTAGTTATAGTTTTTGACTCATTTTCAGACCAGATGAGTTTTAGCGGGCGCAAATAAAGATACTAAATGTTTAATTCAATTAATAATTCATTATTTCAAGTAGAGTTATGTGGCGCCGCGTCGTATAGCTACGCATGGCTTAAGTTATTTGTAAGAATAATAAATTTATTTAAAAACACCACATAATAACTACTTACCCCAATATATTGAGCCGATACATATTAATTTACATTATAACTTGCCCATGCGTGAAAAGAAAATTATATTTATTAGCCATAGCTACTGCCCGTCTTTCTGTCGAAAATAAATACTGAGTTTTTCAATATTATTTTTGTTATTTATACTTAAATAGTATGAATTATTAATCAATTTTTAGTTAATTAAATATAGCGCTTGTAATTCAAGTGTAATTTATCAAGATTAAAGATTTAAACTTGATGCCTTTTAAATAAGCATTCGATTACTTGAATAATATTAAATTACTATTTAGTGTTTTGTAACTATTTTTGCTGACAAAAGCATATTTTATTCAAAAAAACTGTGTTTTAAAACACAAATTTAGATGCGCTAACCCTGACATAGTTACATCTGGTAAGCAAGTAATTTACGATGCAACAAATGCCAAGCGCGTTTGGCGAATGTCACTGTTAATCAAATTAAATGTACTCAACATTCAATGGATTGCATGGCATTTAAACACGCCGTTAGATATTTGTAAAATATGGAATAAGAAGCGCAAACGTCAAGTTAGTGATGAAATTATCGCTAATTACCATCAGTATCTAAAAGACTTTCCAGCAATTCCCGCTGAGGGATTTACTGCTGTACATACAATTCATACTGCTGCTGGAAAATTTGACATTAATCAAATTATCGAAAAAACCAAAATAGTATCTAAAACTCAAACCAACCGTACTAATCGCACTCAAAATTCTCAAGTTCAACTACATCAGTATTCGCGTTTACTAGATTTTGAAAGATTAATGCATTTGATTGCATTAATTATTCAATATCCTGGTATTGGAGCATTGTATCAAAATGAACCTTCTACTTTAACGCAAATCCTCTCATCAATACCCAAAATCAATAGCGAAGTTGAAGAAGTGTGCGCTTGTATAGCCAAACTATATGGAAAAATTTATGCGGATGGAGATGCAATAGCAGCAGATTTAGAGTGGCTTGAGCAGAACGGAATTACTAGTGCTAATAATCTTAATAACGACTTAGATTTGTATAATATTGAGTATGAAGAGCTAACAACCCATGCTTATTCAGACCAAAATGCTTTTTCTCGCTTGCTTAAAACTATTCGTTTAGTTATTCATCACCCATTTTTATTTGACTCACAGCAAGGTGGAAGCTTGAAAACTCTTGTCACCGAATTAGTAAATCGTAAAATTATTGATGATGAATATTTAGACAGGATACGCAGCGATATTGATAAATATCTAAAGCCGTATAAAATACTTCCTAATTTTTCTCTAAGACGCGGATATTTTGCTGGAACTGCACTTTTAAATCAAAATGAGTTAAGTAAAGTTTTTAATATATTACAGTCGCAAGTAATAACTTTCGATGACCCATTAACACTACAAGTATATGAAAACTTTAAAGAACGGATGATTTTAAGTAAATTTACGGTTGAGGATGTTTATCCTCTGCGTGCGATAGGGAATCGTAGTATTGTAGATGTTAAACATTTACCTTTTGGTGCATTATTGAAAAGATTGGAATTTTTAGAAGAAGCTATTATCAATGGAAAAATATTAGAATTAAAAAATGTCGTCGAAACTGCTAAATTTCCCAATTGGGAGAATCAAGAAAGCATATTTATGGCTTACCCTTTGCAAATAGTTTTTCATAATGTTGCTTGGTATTTAGGATATGAATTTTATCAAGATGGAAAACCTGGGTTATTTGGATATCAACGTTTAGATAGGCTAATAGCAAGTAATTATTCTCAACAAGGTAGAAGTACAAAATTACAAGAAAAGTCATTGAAAAAGTTGAATAAGCTTTACAATTCAAGCGCAGGAATATTTCTAGGTAGTAGTGTAAGCGATCAACAGAAGTTTTTAAGTTCTAATAAATTAGAGCGGCAAAGTGTAGAAGTAGCGGTTGAATTATGGTGCAATGATTATAGCTTTAAGTTCATCAGCGAAGGAACTAGACGTTTTCCCACTGAGCAACTTGCTATGTCACCACTATTATCATCTTATAACCAGATTGATAAATCTATATTTAAATTACCTAGAACTTCGGATGCTGTATTTCCAAATCGTTTTCAAGTTAAATTGCCAAAATGGTCTTTATCTGATATTGATTTAAAGCGTTGGATTCTTGGATTTGGAGGTAATATTAGAGTTGTTCAGCCTGATTCTCTAGCGAACGAAATTAAATTAACAGGTGAAAATATTTTGAAAGCTTATGAATAATATAAAAGAATACATTTACTAGATATTCAATTTATTGCAATAAAAATACCCTTGATAGTCCAAGGGCACCGATACACTTTTTTAAAAGTCCTGTGATTGAACCATTTGCAGAACTAGTTGCCGCAGTTCTTCTAACGCGCGCTCTCCTCTTTTACGGAGTGTTGTGGACTGAACTGTTTTGCCTTGTGCTGCGTAGTAGTCGGAGATTTGTTGCCAGGACATATCCTTGAAGAAACGGAGCTTCAACAGTTGTTGCTTTTCAATAGCAAGTTTGCTTAAAGCTTTGTGAAGTTGCAGATGCCTGTCATCTTCATCCGTTGAACTTTCTGCACAGGCGCCTGCCATTGCTTTGAGTAAGGTGGTGCTGGTTTCAAAGTCGGCAGGGTCACGGAAGCTGGTATTTTTGTCCTTGCTTTTACGGCTCAGTTCCGAAACGACAAAGACAGTCGTCTTTCTTAGCCAACCTTGCAAGTTGTGGATTGGCTTACCTTTTTCTATGTTTGCGTTCAAGCGATGAACTGCTTCAAGAACTACATCTTCATCGGTGTAGTCTTTGCTCAGTTCTAACTGCCACAGACGAATGCGGGCATTTGTCAGCAATTTTTCCCAGTCAACTGTAGAGAGTTCTAACTGAGGGTAATCCTTTTGAATTCTTGCTAAGTATTTGGTTGCGAAGGTTTGAGGCTTTGCTGCAAGCTTCTTATTCATAGATTTTCCCCTTATTTGGTTGACTAAATACTTACAAATTACTGATGTGTGCCTTATCGCTGGCTCAAAAGAAGCTTCTTTTTCCTACTTTATTAATTTACATATTTCAAAATCTTCTTCCGGATATTTTCAGTGTATTTTTACTTGCTACTGTATTTTTATATAGATTGATTGTTGCGGTAATTACTTAATTGCTTAATCACTCATTCTTGCCTTTGTGAGCCAATCAGGAAAATTTCACAAATTTATTGTGATTTTTCTGACTGGCTCAAACCTTTACGGCAGAGGTTGCTCTAGTGAGGCGCCGCAGTTGCTGGTTTTGATGAGGTTGTATTCAAACTCCCAGAGTTTGATTGTCAACTCACCTTCACCGCAGCTTTTGGATGTAATCACCACCAAGCTCGGCACCATGATTGTGAGAGACACAACCAGCAGAAGCCAAGGCAGTGAAGCGAGGGTGAGAGGTTGCTTGGTAACGCTCTTGAGGCTTTTTGTTAGTTTCGCCATTGTTTTCATTGCTCCGTTTGGTGTTTTGGTTTGAACAGCAGGTTTGTTGTTTTTCATTGCTTGCCAATCCTTGGTGTAGTGGTTAAACAGCAAACGGAATACCGAAATCTACTACCGAGCTTTTACTTACTCTTTCGCCTCACACTAATTAATTGACAAAGGAGCGTGCAAAGTGTGACAAAAATGAATTATATTTTTTTTAAATCTGTGAATTCTTTATTGGACAAGGATTTTAACCTTAAATAAGCTTAGTATTTTTGATAGCTCAAATGTCTAAATTCTGAAAGGCTTATACATTAATACTTATACAAACTATATTGCCTGAGCTTATTTAAGTATCTATATAGATAAGTTATATTTATTAAAATATCTAAAAGCATATGCAGCAAGTCTTTGGAGCAAACATAGCCTCACAATTTAATAAAATGTGGTTGATTCATGTCACATTTTAATCGGCGCCAGTCAATTAGTGAATGAAAGGGCTTATATCTAGGGTGAAGACAATGAGGTTTCGGGAGTTGAGATTTTTTACTTTCTATCTGTGTCTCGTGGCGCCAGATTAAAAGCTTGTACCGTGAAACATTGAAGCATTTAATTTTAAGGAATTGGAGTTTACATCATGAACACCACTATATCCAGACCAGAAAATTGTACGTGTAGCAACGAACAATTGTTAGCTTTAGTTCAGGAATATACTAAGCTATCTAAGTTAATTAAACCGTGTGACGAAGATATAGATAGAATTACAGTGATTCTAGAATTAGCACAGTATGACCCAGAATTAAGCTCTCTTATTGATAAAGCAGATGATTTAATTGCTGACGAACTTGGTTTATGTATTGACTCCTAAGAACAGAGACGTATTAACAGATAGCTTATTAGCATCCGATATCCAATTTGATTATCGAAGGTGCCTGTTAGCTTATCATGGCAGTAATACTTATGCGCGTGCTTGTAAAAATTTAATTAGCCAAACAACCATAGTTGTGTTGTCAATTATCTACCAACGCGCATTAAGAAGGCGCCTGTTTATAGACGTATCATTTAGTAATGAGTAATGGAGTAATAATTATCATTAATATACTGCTGATGAAGCAGTTTTAATCGCGTTAATGCTTGAGCAGACACGCAAACTAAACGAAGCAAATGATGAATGATTAAAATATATACAAGTAAAGGCTTTTGAATTGTGAGTGCAAACAATATACCATTGAGTGAAATCATTCTTTTTTTGGAATGCATTGCCCAAAGGAATTTTGATGAGTTAAGAAATGCTGCACGTTATTTTATGACACAGCATGAACCAATTGAACTTGAAGAAGTTTTTTTAACTCGTATCGAACCTGTGCTTGATAAAGATTCGTTACAATGGCTGAGGACTGAAAAATTTACCAGACTTAACCTTATTATGTCAAAGTCGTGCGTAGTGAGAAATTAATCAACGAATACGGATTTTTCACCATCAAGCCGAATTGCTCTTTTTTCTCTCCATAGCAAGCTTTTTTTCTTGCTCATCGCACCATACAGCAACTAAATCCTTAACAACAGCACTCATGTCCGTTTCTGCCTGGACGCATAAGGACTTGAAACGGATTTTTAATTCTTTGCCAATGATCAACTTAACTGTGTCTTCGCTTTTTGCCATGTCATTTATTTTGGCATGGTATGTTCCCATTGAATCACTATTCCCATATGCTCTTATTCCCCTATTCCCATATTCCCTTATCTTGTATATAATGTACGTATAGACTGGTGGTTGCCAGATTGGTTAGAATCATGGCAAAAATACTATATTTTTATTAGTATTTTTCCGAAAATTATCCTGTTTAAATAAGACTTTAATTGCCATTTGCTGCAATATCTAAAGGTAGGAACAATTGGAGACTACCTTTGGAGCCAGAAGAATATTGTCGTAAATGGGTACCGATTTATCAGGATAAAAAGCCTGGGGAACGGGGTTACAGGGCAGCTTGCATTCGAGAGCTTGCCAGAGTATCAGGTGTTAAGGGAACGACTATTGATATCAATTGGGGTTCGGATTTTTCAGAACGCCCAAGTTACCTGCCTAAGATGCTCGCCCTAGCTCACACCATTAACTTGATGAAACAAATGTTTTCCCAAGCCCCAGGTACATTCAAAGATGAAATAATGTTTGAACCTATGGAACCAAAGGATTTTTGTGCCAAGTGGGTTCCAAGAAAAAGCAACTTTAAACCAGGAGAATACGGCTATCGCAAAGAGTGCTGCGAGTTTTTGGCGTCCTTGACAGGCTACAACGAAGATACTTGTAGCAATTGGTTATCAACCCCAAGTGATGTACCTAAGCTGGCACGGATGTATTTCCGCTTGTTGGATACTGTTTGGGAAATTGATAAATTACTTCCCAAAAATGTAAATAATTTTAAAGAATGAAAAAACTTAAACTTTTAGGTTCTATTTTAGGTATAATTATTGAAACGGCAAAACCCCCCGTACCAAGACTCGCAATCTGTCGGAGGGCTTTGCTCCCCATACAAGTAAAAGGGATATTTTTCATTATGCACTCGATAACAGAAGACGACAAGGCGCCTATCTTTAACGTGCCATTAAACTTGGAATATAACTTTGACTACGTGCGATTTAATGAACCCAGCTTACAAAACACAGCAAAAGCGACTCTGGGAAGTTTTTTTGGTTTTGTGCGTCAAAGCTTCGATGGTCTGCTTAGTGTTGGGCAGTCTCTACAAAATTTTTACTTCGATTGTCTCTCCAAATGCCCCCAGGGGAAAAAGGTTTTTGAAGAATGGCTTAAAAGCAATGATTGGGGTAGCACTCGCTATTTAGCAACCTCAGCGATGGAAATATGGGGTTGGTTTGAAAAGCTCGCTCCAAAAATACAGCGTCTTGTGCGTCAAAATGTTCAAAAGTGGAGCGTCTCAGCACTTCGCCAATTAACCAAAGTCAGTACCGATTTGATAAAAGAATTAGTACGCACAGGTAAGAAGACAGCACAACAGGTCAAGAAGAGTGCGGGAGGGGGAGAAAGGCAGAGCGGGGGAGTGAGAGAAAGAGAAGAACAAGAAGTACTTCAGGATGCTAATTCCTCCCCCTCACTCACTCATTCCCTCACTCCCCCACTCACCCACTCCCCCACTCCTTTTGCTCCTGGAGCAAGAATCACAGTTAAAAATGACGATATGGGCTGGAATGGACACAGTGGAATTATTACGTCCCAAGATGGAGATAATTTTTGGGTTTTGCTTGACCACACAGTAGCTCAAGGGATGTTTGTAAAGAACTTGCTCAAACCCCATCAAATAGAGCCAGAAGTTCAACGAGCAGTTAATAAACCACATAAGGAAGAATTTTTTACTGCTGCCCAAGTTGAGGAGAAAATAACCAAAGCGTTGGCACAACGAGATCGGGAAAAAGCAGAAGAAGAGCAGGGGCGGTTTATAGAAATTCGCGACGCGGCACTACAAGCGGCAAAACGCGAGCTTATTGCAGCCGAACAACATGCTCAAAAAATGGCACAAGCAAAACAAGCATTAATTGAGCAACTAGCTGCTAAAGAAGAGGAACTGCAATCCGTCCGCGCGCTACAAATCGAAAACCAAAAATTAGAACAACGAGTGACTGAGTTAGAGAAAGCTTTGGAAGGCGCCAGTGCGAATAACTGGGGTAACACTTTCAACGCCCAAGCCGCTAAAGTTGTTAATTCAGACCTGGAAAACACTATTGCGCCACTAATGGCAAAAGTTGAGCGTCTGCAAAATGTTATTGAGTTAAAAGATAAAGAATTAACTCAACTGAGGGCAATGAGCGTCAAGCAACAAGAAGAGTTGAAAGCATTAGAACAAAATACAGCATCGGCGCCAACCCAAGAGGAAATTATCAAAACATTTGGAGAAGTAGGAGAAAAACTGGGTTGGCACGGTTGGGGGCGCCGAGGCTATCGCTCAGAAGATGGGACGTTACACACTGGTATAAATGCGCTTGCTGCTTTCATCTCAGATTTAACCCACTCTGATAACTTTTGTCCCGAAGTCGCGTTTTAAATGGGAACCGAAGATTGGCGCCTATTAATAACCATTCTGGGTATAAGGGCGCCACTACCAGAAACGGTATAAAAAAAAGCGTAAACAACAAGAAGCGTACTCCTGTTAAAGGTAGTGGGACACAAGGACTGCCAACTGTAGTAATGCTTGCTGCCCTGAAGGGGGTTAGTAAATAACATAACAGCCAAGAAAAGCTTGAAAATTAGTGATGATTAGATGCAAGTTCAAAGTAAAGTAGCAGACAAGACTACTAAAATTCCGCGTTGGTTAACTAAATTTATCTTGTCTCAAGTACAAGGACAACAAAATAACCAACGAATATTTTTGGCACTTCTCGAACCAATGGCGCCATCTGAGTGGTGCTTGACATGGATTCCGATTATCCATCCTGGTGTTGAACTTCCCCATCCAGGAGAAAGAAATCCTCATGGTTACATGAAAGCATGTACTACAACTTTATCAACTTTAACGGGGTACAATGAAAGAACTATCGAAGGCTGGTTTTATGGCAAAACCTACCATTACTCAGTAGGAATTTTGCTGCGATGCTTTGATTTGATATTTAAATTGCAACAATTTTTGAAATAACATCATACAGAAGTAAGCAGTGCTATCAATGTATCGTAGTTTTAGCAGTCAGAAAATACAGGCGCCCTTTCTTGTGGGCATCTTTATATACTGAAATTCGCTCAAAAGTTTAAGGCGCCTGAAAGTTGACATAGACCATGTGCTTATTAACAGTATATCCACTATCATCATACGAGTGGTATAAAACAAGCAATGCTAACCAAAAATATCTTTTCTACAGAGAATATACAGCACAAAGAGGATATTATTTTTCCTTATCATTTTGTTGATTAAAAAGTTATGAAGGTGCATTCAATCTAATCTATTATTTAGTTAGCTTTTATGCAATATCACTGCATTTAACAACCGAAGAGGGCACTTTCTACACTTACGGTCTTTAAAAAGAGAACGATTATTATACCCAAATTTTTGCATATAGAATCGATGCTTCAGTTATGTACTCTATTTATAAGGAGGTTGGCAAATAATTAAGTATTTGTTAAAACATTAAGTGCTGCCAACTAACGATAGTCGTGCTTAATTTGATTACAACGGCGCCGCCAAAAATAACTTCTACGCTTGACCTCGACTTAAGACAATACCAGTCAGAGGCAATCTCTCAAACCTATCAACACTTTGAGTCCGGCTTATGTTCAGTGTTATTGTACGCCCCAACAGGCGCCGGGAAAACGATTATCGCTTCTAAAATAATCGCCGATTATGTTCGAGCGGGTAAGCGCGTCTTGTTCATGGTACATCGAGGTAAACTAGTACGCCAAACGCTTGATAAATTAAGCAAATATTTTGGAATTGAAGCTGGTGTAATTTGGGGTGATTATTACGCTCCTGACTACAGTAAACCCGTTCAAATCGCCATGCTGCAAACAATACGTAATCGCGAACTACCACCAGATATTGATTTGGTTATCCTCGATGAAGCACACACTGGCGCTTACTTTCAGATATGGCGCCAAATCATGGACAAGTACTCAGGCGGTATTTGGGTATTAAGTAAAACAAAATTTCTTGGCTTATCAGCTTCACCTTGGCGTGCGAAGAATGACCAAGGATATTGTCAATTTTTCCAAACAATCGTAAAGGCGCCATATCCTAAGCAATTGATTGAAATGGGTCATTTGTGCCGCGCGCGTCAATTTGCGTTTACCAACCTCATCGATGAATCAAAGCTCAAAGTCGTAAATGGCGAGTATACAGAAAAATCAATGGCAGACGTTTGTACTCCTGCATTGAATAGTGAGATAGTTAAGCTATATTTAGAAAAAGACCCAGATTTAAAGCGTAAACTGATTGCGTTTTGTGCATCAGTCAAACAAGCCTCGGATTTGGCACATCAATTTAGTTCGGTCGGTGTTGAGGCTGAATGCATCGTTGGTGAAACACCCGAAAACGAGCGTGAAGAAATATTTTCTAAATTTAGTAGCGGCGCCATCAAACTCATATCAAGTGTCGGCGTCCTCACGGAAGGCTTCGATGAGGCCTCTGTAACCAGTATACTGGTGTGCCGTCCAGTTAAATCAAAAGCTTTATGGGTACAAATGAACGGTCGTGGGTTGCGACCCATGAATGGAAAATCTGATTGTTGGTTTCTTGACTTTTGTGGCAATTTAAAGAGATTGGGTTTACCAACCTATTCGTTTCCACTTGTTTTATGTCCCGACCCTAAACCAATTGCACCAATAGCCACTAAAACATGTCCGCAATGTAGTTCAGAAATTGCAATTTACGAAAAAGTGTGCCCGCATTGCGGATTTATCTTCGATTCGGGGTCTAAAAAAGCAAAAGCAATAAAACGTAAGTTTGAGGAAATTTTATCTCCTGAACAACAAAAACATGTGCGTTTTCTTAAAAATCGTGCGGTCAATGCTTTTAATAAACGCAAACCGATTGACGATTTAGACTCATTGTTTTTTGAAGAATTTGGATATGAGGCGCCATCCGATTGGTACGATGGCTTAATCTTTGGGCACGAACTGGATGCTTGGGAAGTATACGTACAACATTATTGGCGTTATCTGCTAGTTGTTACATCTAATCCTGGCTCAACAAGTGCAAAAAGTAAGATGCAGCAATTAATAGAACGCGAGTTTAAGTCAGCAATACAGTATGCTAAAGATAATTTTAGGCGTTCTTATAGTGAATACAACGCCTCAAGAGATAATATTGAAGTGCGGGTATCAGAAAGTATCAAAAAATTAATCGACTATCAGCCTTGGTGGGTAATAATTGGCTCAACACAACCACCAGATGCACATTCGATTATTTATAATTATGAATTTTGCAAGTCCAGGTACGAACTACGTTTTACTGACAAACCGCATCTTTTAGAAGCTTATATGGAATTACTAGGTATGGCAATTGCCGAAGGTATCGAGTATCATACGCAAGACCAATCAACAATCGATAAACATATTTATACAATCAAGCATAGTATTGCAACGAGTACATTTAAATTTGTTAGAGATTATGTTCAACGCTTAGACCTGACTATTAAACAAAGAGTTTGGGCATCCTTAAGTCAGGAAGAGAAACAAGCATATCGTAAATGGCAAGATGAGAATCCAGTCCAAACAGCCGAAAATAAACCAAATTCATCTGTGGATAATACTAATTCACATTCCACAAACATTAAGAAAGATAATAACGTTAACGCTAAATCACACTCTACAGCCATTAAAGGAAATAGTAACGTTACCACTGCTGAACGTACTAACACAAAAAGTCCAGATACAGGAGTTGCTAAAAATACTCATACACCAGTTGTAAAAGTAGCAACTCAATTAAACCTTTTTACTTTAGCTGAAAATAGCGAAACAAAAGCCGCAAATGATATCTACAATCCGTTACGACTTCAAGTTGGCGACGTGGTTGCAAGTAATAATCCAAATAACCAAGCTTACAATTGGTGCGGACAGATTGTAAAAATCCATCCCAGTGACCCCAGGTTATGTTACGTCAGCTACCCGGAACGACAAAAATTATTAAATCTTAAAAGTAATGAAACTTGGTGTAGGTTTGTCGATTTACGTCGTGTTTGATTACAAAGCTTGGAAAAAATTGAAAGGATTTCTCGAACGGCAAGTTTTGCCGTTCGGTAGAATAGTCGTAAACCACTTATGGTACATAGTATGTTAGCTTAATAGTACTATAGTTTTACACTTGATTCCTGATAAATATTTTTAGGGCTTACAATCTAGTTTCATTGGCGCCGTTTATTTTTACTGTTGGCGCCACCCATACGAAAACAGTGCTCTTCGCAGCGTCGGCAATCAAGAGTAATCCATAATTTTGTACTATTGAAGCACTTATTGGAGTGGCGCCATTACCATACGTAATCAGTACAAAAGTATTTTATCTATATCTGGTATAATAATTGATACTTATTGCAGTTTACTAGCTACAATCCAACGAAAACAAACAGGATTATTATATTCATATTCGATTTCATCTTCTGCCTGAATTATATTAAAGCCAGTCTCTTGAACTAACGTCGAATTTGTATCACCATCAAAGTGACTAAAAAACATAGGACTTCCGAACCAATCCGGTGATATTGTATCAGGAGAATCTCTATAACCCATTGTCAGCATCATTAATCCACCCTTTTTTAACATGCGATAAATATTACTTAGTAATTGCTTGTGTTCCGTGCGCGGAACATGCGTTATTGAATAAAAAGCAACTACTGCATCAAAGTAGTTGCTCTCAAATTCCAGATTAACCATGTCAGATAAGATAAACTTTGCTTGAGGAACGTTTTGTCTTGCGAGAGAAAGTTGCTCGCTTGAAATGTCTATTCCTATAACTTGAAAATGCTTTGATAAAATTTGTGTCATTGGCACTCCTGCACCACAACCTAATTCTAATACCTGAGCATTTACTGGCAGAAAATTGATTAGTAAATTTAAATACTTCTCGCGTACCTTTATTCCCATCGCTTCTACTAGTTGAAGATAGCTTTGAGTAATCTGGTTGTAACCTGTAGCAACAATTTCCTTTGGATTATTCATAATTTTTATTTATATAAATGCAGCTTGCACTCGACCTAACCGCAATCCACTATGCTATGAAATGCTTTTACTATTTTAAAATAAATCATCTTAAATCAATTAAAGCGCGTAAATTGTAAATACCTGTACAGCGTGCAATAGTTACTGCCTCATTGACGGTTTTACTTTTCCTTGTTATTATCATCCCTGTGTAAACGACCCAACTACAGAGACGGGTGCCAGTTGCAACATTCAGTTGTAATTGCCCCCCAACTGTACTTGGTATCCGCAGCGCGCGCGGTAGTTAAAGAAAATATAAAACATAGAACTTACATATATTCCTGCTGAAGCGCAAGTACAACAGTGACTTCAATTTTATTTTCAATTAATTTTATAATATTTAGGTACTATTTAGTATCTGGCTGACGAGGCGCCTTTTATTTATATGCTAGTCAGTTGAGTAAAAAACTAGACTATAGTCCAAGTTCTCTACGTCGTTAGTCTAGGTATCATTTAACGAAAATGCCTCAAAATAAATATAAGACTTTTAAACGAAGTCGAAGCGCTCGCGCAGCGCACCCAAGGAGAGTAACTGATATTAAAGATGTGCAAGCAGCTTTAAAGGAAGGCGTGTCGCAGCGCGCGGTTGGCAGATACTGAGCAATTTAGTTTTTGAGGAGCAAGTAATTTTAAATGAACAACTCGAACAACAATCAAAACAAGTAGTAATCAAAGTATTGCATTGAGGAACGACATCACTTTAACCCCAGCATGATTCTAGAAGACAACAAAATGTTGGGATTCGGAAACATTACTTTTTACGCGCGCCAAAAGCTGCATCACCTCCCAATGCTTTGGGATAAAGGCGCCAATCATTTTGTTTGAGAGTTAAAAGCTGTATCTACCATAATTAGGCGACTTATAACGGCGCCGCATTGAATTTATAACGCTTGTGTATCTTTTTGGCAGAATATTTTCGCGTTTTCTCACGGGTATTGGGTCAATTCGACCTGTCCTAAACATAAGCTTGCTTTGGAGGATATGAGCATATGACGACGGAAAATCAAGGTTTTGAAGTAATTAGCGACTCACCTGCATTGGGAGAAGTGAATTTAGAGCAATATCTTAGTCAACCTTATGTACTGCATAAACACGCGGATGCTTCAAGGAAACTGCAACGAGGCACGATAGATATTCTTGAGTTTTCCTCCTACCTAAAAGAACAAAACCGCGTAATGAAGAGAAAAAATTATAAAGAACTAGTTGTATCACTGGGTTTGGAAGGAGAGGACAGGAAGTATCTGAAAGTAGGCGCCACATTTTCTGATTTTGACTTTAAAGATTTAGCTTTGATTGAACCTGCCACAATATTTTTACTTGCTAAGAGTAGCAAAAAGTACCAATCAGTGATTGACCAACTCAAAAATGAAACTAATATTACTCAACAAAGAGTACGTGAATTAATTCAACTGAAGCGTAAAGCTCAGAAAGAGAAAAGTTCAGATGCAAATGGTAGTGTTTGGCGCCAACAAGAGAAAGGTAAAAAGTATTGCCAAATTGGAGCAATCCACGAAGAAGATGAGTTTACCGGCACGGTCATACAAAAAATTGTTGATGAAAAAGGCATTCCTCCCCAAACTGTAGTTAGAAATGCGATGTCACTCGTTCAAGCTTACTCCTCAGCGCAGTTGGTATGGGCTAATAATTCGACTGAATTAAACAATGATGACCTAAAAAGCTTCTTTGACGTTGTTAAAATTGATACTCCAAACGGTGTTGAGGCGCCTAACTACAATTCTTCTTGCACAGACACTGAATCACAATCACCCGAAAATGAAGAAGGTAAGGAAGTAACATCGAGGAACGAAGTTGATGACTCGGATATTAGTGAGCCAGTAGTGGTGTTTGATAGTGGCGCCGCAAAAGAAGTTAATAACGACGTGAATGATTCGGATGTTGGTAAGCCAGTAGTTGTGTTTGATAGTGGCGCCGCAAAAGAACTTAATAACGACGTACATAACTCAGATGTTGGTGAGCCAATAGTAGTGTTCGATAGTGGCGCCGATTCAGAGGTTAATAAAGATATTAATAACTCGGATGCTAGTCAGCCAGTAGTGGTAAGCGGCACCGATTTAGAATTAGAAGAAGCAGTAATAATTGCGGAATATTTATCCAAACTTGAAACCTGGGGAGAAGTAGTGGCTGTAATGGAAAATTGCCCAGGCGAATTGAAATTACTATCCTGGGAATTGCTTGACGAGAATCAAAAAGCGCGGTTATATCAACTAAAGCACGAATTTGAGGTCAGCAATACAAAGGTAGAGACTAATGAAGAAATGTCAGATAAAACCTTAAATCCAAACTCTCTGAACACTTTAAAAGTCGGAGATAAAGTGATGTGGGAGAACTGTTACCCACATTTACATAGTTGGCAGCCTTTCATTATTACAAAGATTGAAGGGGATGAAGCAAGACTTGATTATTATGCTAATTCTGTACCTTTGGCAGAATTATCACTGGTTGAATAAGTTATATTGGGCTTAAGAGCGCTTCGGTAATGCTTTGCTCGGTGCCTCTCGGAAAAACCCTATACAGTTGATAGTAAAAAATAAATACCGCACCAATCTTTATTAGTGGTGATGGTATAGTTCCAATTAGCACTCAAGTTTCACATTAAAGGGTACTAAATTACTATCAGCTGTCGTTAGGCATTGTTGAGATATAAACGCAAAAATCACAAGTATTCATTTTTGTCAATTAAAAAAATCATCTACCCTAATATCTCTCCAAATATCAGAAATTTGCCATCCTGAGTTGCCGACAGATTGCACTATGGGGTTATCGCGCACTGCAATATAATCAGATTCTTGATTCGGTATAGCTATAGGTTTTTGCTCTAAGCTAACCATTGGAGTATCCTTAGTATCGGGTTGAGTATTTTGCTCAGAATCCTCTATTTTCTTGATTTTAAGGAGAAGTAGTTGTTCAGATTTTTTGATTAGTGTCATATGCTGGTTTGCAACTAAGAGTCGGACTTAATTTGTATATCTACAAAAAGATGGACTCTTTATTATACCTTCTAGTACTCAAAGGGAGGCGCCTCAATGGTGAAACTTTACTCTTCGACACTGGGAAGTTGGTTTGATACAATAGATTATATTAAGAGTTTTTAAAATATGTCTACTGAGCAAAATCAACCTAAAGAATTCGACGCAGTGCGTGGAGAAGAAGTGGCATCGCCATTAGATGGTAGTGTTTTAGGTGGTATTCAGGGTGTTAAAAGGCGTTTAACAAATTCCCATTCTGATGTAAAAATTGCCGCTCTTAATGATGCAATTAAATATGGCGATATTGGTTTAGATTTAGTCATTGATGCATTACAAGATTCTTCACAGCAGGTGCAATTAGTTGCTGCAAAATTATTGCAACAGAATGGAGGGGAAAAGGCTCAAAAAGCATTATTAACTTTTTCTAAGCTTGACATTATATCTCCGAAAAATATAGCTTTAAGAAGGGTCTTAGACAAAATACTCACAATTTTAGAAGAAAGGGTACCAGATATAGCATCCGCATTACAGCCTGGGCTAACTCGTGAAGAAATTGATAAAATAACCAAAGATTTTCCCTTGAAGTTACCAGAAGAAGTATATGAATTATATCAGTGGCGAAATGGAATATCAGGCTATGTAGGATTTGGATTAACATGGAATGGTATTCAAGGAGGATTTAGCCCCTTAGCAGAAGCCATCGAAGATTTTTATAATGTAAAACAAAGAGGTTGTCCATCAAATTTTTTGCGTCTTTTCTTGTTCATTCATTATTTGGGAGGAGATTATTTTGCGGTCAGTTTAGATAATGCAACATATCCAATCATCCATTTTACCGAAGATAATGAAATTACTATTCAAAATTTTTTAGGATTACAAAGGTTCTCACCCAGCTTAACGACTTTACTTTACGCTATCGTAGAATGCTTTCAGGTAAATGCTATATACATTTCTACTCCCTCAAATGATGATAGCAGCTTGGAATTTAACTACGATAAGGTCAGGAATATTATTCGTAAATATAATACAAGTAATCTAAAAATTTATAACTCATGATTTTTATTCTCATTGTTCATTATAAGTTTACATAAATTTAGTTATTATACGCACGACATTAAAAAGCTGGTTTGATATAACAGATTAGATAAATAGTTTTTAAAATCATGTCTACTGATAAAAATTTACCCAGAGAATTTGACGTAGTGCTTGGAGGGGAAGCACCACCACCGTTACAGGGTGCTGTTTTAGGTGGGATTAAGGGTGTTAAGAAGCGTTTGACAAGTTCTATAGTCAAAGTAAGAATAGATGCTGTAAATGAAGCCTTGCAATATGGTGAGTCAGGTTTAAACCTAGTAATTGCGGCATTACAAGACGAATCATCACAGGTACAGCTTTCTGCCTATTTACTTCTGCGAGAAAGGACAGAATTAGAAATTAAACAGGCAATAAAAGCATTTCAAAGTTGGAAATTACCTGAGCGCTTAGAGTGGTATTCAGACCATCATGTTAGTAAATTTTTCAACAAAGAAGTTGAGGATTTTGACCCACAAATCGGTATAACCAACCCGACAGGAATTGCTTATGCTGTCAGATGTGAAGCAGGCGAAGAAAATTTTGAAATCTTTAGAGAGAAGTTGGAAAGTCTAACCCAAGATGCACAAGCTAGTAAACTAGAAGCTTTAGTAATTGGCATGTGGGATGAATATGGTGATGATGATTCTAGCTGCGTCGTTGATGCTTTAGTATCAGTTAAGGACAAATTAAAAAATCTAAAAGCTATATTTATCGGCGATATAGAATTTTCTGAATGGATGATTTCTAGCATAGAGCAAAGTGATATTAGCCCTTTATTAAGAGCTTATCCTCTATTAGAAGTAATACAACTACGTGGAGCTTCCAATTTACAATTTAGCCAGTTACACCATGAAAATTTGAAGGCTATTATTATTGAAAGTGGTGCATTAACTCGTGAGACAATAGCTCAAATTTGTGATTTACAGTTACCTGCATTACAACATCTAGAAATATGGCTGGGTAGTTATCGCTATGGAGGAAATTCAACTGTTGATGATTTAATGCCTATTTTAGAAGGTAATCTATTTCCACGCTTGAGCTTTTTGGGATTGCGAAATAGTAATTATTCTGACGATATTGCTTGTGCGATAGTCAATACACTTATAGTCAAGTTTATTAATATTCTTGACCTAGCAATGGGAACTCTTTCTGATGAAGGCGCCGAAGCTTTACTAAACTGTTCTGCAATTAATAAACTCGATATTTTAAACGTTCATGAGAACTATTTATCTGACGAGATGATTATGCGCTTATCTCAGTTAGATTGTCAATTAGTTAACCATCATCAAAAACGAGAGGAAAATGATGAAGACCCTCGTTACAGACGCTACTGTTCTATTGCTGAGTAATTTTAATGTTATTAACTCGCATAAATATATGCCATGTGAGGCTATTTTAACCGATACTCCACAAAGCGCGACTAAAGGCGCCGTGAGCGTAGTGGAAACTACAACCTACCTACTACCATCTCCTACGTTTGGAGAACACTTGGTTAAAAAAAAGAACATGAAAACCAGATTGCTTATGTAGTGGGCTATACTACAAATAAACGCGATGTTCTTGTTCGTTGTGCTGTTATCAATCTTTGGGCTTTGTTTCTTAATTTATATGTAAACTAACTTAACGAATGGACGAAGCAGAATTTACAAGCAGCCTATTTAAAGGGCTTGGGCGCCCACACTGTTACTATCAGCGACACAAAGATTTTCCCTATCGTGAGGCACTTCTCCATGCATGTTTATATAATCCTGCTTATGACCACCAAATAGAAGGTGCGCGCACAAACTACTACTGGGAACTTCTGAATATCACTGCTTGTAACACTGATATTCGTCAAAACATTCTAGAAGCTTTGAGAAATCCAGTTGAGGAAATGGATATTGAGCAACTTTTTGGCTTTGCTCTTAACTATGCTCGTTCTGGGGATACCGTTGCTCGCCAGTTAATGTACTCGTTGGGTGCTGAGTATGCTTGTGCCGGTAGTACTGTAGGCGCCGAACAACTTGTTGAGCTTGATAACATTGATGCTTTTCTATTTATAGCAGAGCATCGGGGAAGGACAAATGAAGCACAGCCAGATTTTTGGGATAACGATTTTCTCCTCAAACAAATCGAGAAGCACTTGAGTGCAGAAAAAATCCAAGAGCAATTAAAGAAGGCACAACAAACTAATGTTTTTATCGCGCGCTATTTTACTTTAATCTCATCTCAAGATACTGCACGTACTCTTAAACCTTCTTTAAGCCAACAACCTTACGAAGAAATTAAGCGTATAATTTTGGAGAGTCAACGAAGAATAGCATCTGCTGTGTTCTATCGTTGGGGAAAACTTGCATCTGATGATGATATTTATCGGGCAGCACAGGATTTATTGACTCTGACTGATACAAAAATAATTCCTTTATATTTAGGAATGTTTTGTAAGCGAACATTTCCGTTTGGTTTGTCACCTTTATTACCACTTGTTTGGTCTAATGAGGAACGTGTCGCCAGTTATGCCATTAGAGCAGTAGCAATGTTTCACGATTCACAAGTCCGCGCGCTTGCACTACAATTAATTGCTGCCAAACATCACACGAGTGATGCAATAAAACTATTTATCCATAACTTTCAAGCTGGTGACGAACTTTTCTTAACAGAGATTTTTGAACAAAATATTGACGATGATGATTTACATTCTCTAATTTGCAGTTTGATTGATGTTTTTGAACAAAATTTAACACAATCATCTCAAGATTTGCTGATAGCACTATATGAGCAAAGTCCATGTTCTATATGTCGTCAACACATCGTTGACTGTTTGGTAAAACTTGCAAGTTTACCAGACTGGATAATTGATGAGTGCCAGTACGACGCGAATGAGAAAATTCGGCTTGCTGTCCATCAATATTGTGAAGCAAAACAATCGCAGTTTTAAACTACTGCTGCTATCTGATGCAGAATATTTATCAAGATTGGGTTAGACACCGTTTCTACACCCTTCTTAAAATAATTAATGAGTATAGCGAAAAACCAGATTGAAAGGTGCCAACAGTTAATACAGTCAACAAAGTAGCACCTCTCAGGCGAAAACATCCCACAAGTTATCGCTTTGTATCGAGACTTCACCGTATAAACGAACGCTGTGTCGAGAGCGAGTGTATGAATCACGATTGGGGAGCGGTGACACCAAAATCAAATTTATTTTGTTTTTTGTCATCTAAAAATAAATTTAGTTCTTTGACACTTGTAGTTCTTGCATTTTTGGCTAAAATTAACTCAATTGCTTCTTTAATTTTTGTAATTTGATATTTAGACCTTCCATCACTTCTACTACTTCTCTCATATATGTCATTTTGTGGAGATTCAAATACAATTTTACGATACCTGACATACTTTTCAAGCATTATATCTAATAGCGTTTGACCATCTTTAGTCATCGTATTAACATCTGCACCATGTTCGAGTAATAATTTTATGATGTCAGCAGAAAACTGGTCACGATTAAAAGCTGTTATTATTGGTGTATTGCCAGAAGAATCTTTTGCATTAACATTGGCGCCACTTTTTATCAAAAGCTTTACAATATTTTCATTATTCTCTTGGATAGCCAAGTGCAGTGGCGTTCTAGTTTCTCGCTCAGTACTTATTAGATTAACATCGGCACCTTTATCAATCAATGTTTTTATAATTTCTTCTCGATGATACTCTTGATTTATAATAGCTGCCATTAATGCTGTAGTTCCATTATTGTCAAGTGCATTCACATTTGCTCCATGTTTTATTACCATATTTAATACTTCTTTAAGATTATTATTGTTCTCTTCATTTCTATACCTATTTC
This sequence comes from Dulcicalothrix desertica PCC 7102, assembly GCF_003991905.1. Taxonomy (GTDB): domain Bacteria; phylum Cyanobacteriota; class Cyanobacteriia; order Cyanobacteriales; family Nostocaceae; genus Dulcicalothrix; species Dulcicalothrix desertica. Next base: position 122,637 of record NZ_RSCL01000012.1, read on the forward strand.
TATATTCATTTCGATTCATTAAATTTACAAGTAAAGAATCGCTTCTTGCTCCATCAATTTTGTTATTAGGATTCGCACCATTATCTAGTAAAAAATTGACTAATTCCATTGTCTGAGAAGATTGTAATTTATATAAAATTAAATTACCAGATTCAGGAATATTAAAATTAGCTCCGCGTTTTAAAAGAAATTTCGCATCTTCATTGTCGGCACAAAATATTAATGGAACAGTATTTGACTTCTGACGGTCGCGACTGGAATGGTTATAATTAGGAACTAGTAAAGCCTTAATTCTAGCATTGGGATTAAGACCTTGTTGTACATATTCCCTCAATTTGTCTGAGCTATCACATGTATCGCTAGGCGCCATCTGAGACATATTAGCTATATTTCCTGTGTTGCTAACAGGCAAATTTTCTTTGTTGGACATCTTAGACATCAATAAAGATGAAACACTACCAACGACTAGTGTAATGGAAGTTAATATTATGGCTGGTAAAAATTTAGTTTTTTTATTCAACAATTTTTGCGGATTCCTCAGCACATCTAACGCTTCCCGTGCAGAAGAAAAACGTTCGTTTGGGTCAGGCGCCAGCATTTTCTCCAACCAATTAGCAAAACTATCAGAAATTTGAACTTTCGAGCGAAAGTCAACACTCAAACCCTTAGCCGGTAACTCCGTAGGAGAACGACAGGTTAATAAAAATAATAACGTAGCGGCTAAACCGTATAAATCGCTCGTAGGCGATACGGTTCCGCGAAATTGTTCCGGTGCAATGTAACCAAAAGTCCCAACAACCGTACTACCATGCATCATCGTCGTGTAATAGGTATCCCGTACCGCACCAAAATCTACTAAAAACACTAAACCGTTATCATCACGAATAATATTGTTAGGCTTGATATCACGATGAATCACCCAAGGCTCTAGCTCGTGCAAGTAAATCAAAATTTCTAAGATTTGTTCAGCAACGTCTTTAACTGCTGCTTCTTTTGGGCGCCATCCCGATTCTATCCAAGTAGCAAGGGATTTACCTTTGGCCAATGCCTGAACAATACAGAATTGGCGGTCGTTTTCTGTATCAATACAAAACGAATCGTAATAACGGGGAATTCCCTGGTGTTGCAGTTTTGCGAGTACTTTTGCCTCTCGCTCAAACAACTCCAGTACTTTCCAATCACTCATTTTCTTGAACGATAAAACCTTGAGAGCAAAACAGTTACCTGGCTGTTCTACATCTTCGACTGCGAAGGTTACTCCACTACTTCCCTCACCCAAAACATCAATTACCCGGTAACGTATTCCCTCTGGAGCGGTAATGATATCTCCCTGCTGGTATGGTAAATCTCTCATGCAACTCACTAATAATTAAAAAACATTACTTTTATATTAAATTTGTATGAAAACTAAATTATTTCATGACTGTAAATAATTTGTATGTTTTTAGGTAATTTTTGATAAATATGCGATAGGGAAAAAGTTAAGTTATCTTAAAATCATTTCCTATGTTATGGGTTGTGGCAGGGAATATCTCAGTAAAAATGAAATTATGTTGGTGAAATTATGGTGTTTAAATAAATCAGCTTTACACAATTGAAACAATTAGTTTCTGCGCTGTTATGGCCGCGTCACGGGTGTACGGACTTACGCAAGTAACACAAGTATTCGAGGATACTTCCTTTGTCAGAAATTAGTCAATAACTTCACGCCATTGAGAGGTCACCATTTTGATAATAAGAAGCTTTTCTATTGTCCAGTCTTAACAATTTGACACAACTCACGGCGCCTTTGGTTTTGCGTACCTTCAATTAACGGTTTAACAAGGCTCAGAAAAACATGTTCGGCAGTATTCTCCCCGAACGGCAAGTCTTGCCGTTCGATGGAGTAGTAAAGCAAAGTAGTTCATAAATATTAAGCAAGTACATTAAATTATCTTACTTGTGTTATTGAAGGCGCCGCACTACTGACATTTTTTAAGAACAGTAGGTTTGCGTGAAATCTCTTTTACGATGTAGATTTAGAAAAAGATGATATGGAATCGGACGTATAATAAATACCCAGGCGGCACAAAAGTGAAAGCAATGATTTTCGACATAGACGGCACGCTCCTACAGTCCGATGTAAATGACGACGCTCCGGTACTTGGCATCAGTTCGCTCCGGTACTTGGCGATGTCAGCTTGCGTCCGTCCTGGGGGATGTATACACAATTCACTCTTCTCTGGTATCTTGGCTGAGATTCTGAATGACAATGCTATAGAAACAACATCAGAGAGAGTGGGCGCAGTTCGAGATCACTTTGTTGAAAGTGTCCGTCGTCATCTCTCTGAGCAAGGTCCGTTTGTAGAGATGCCAGGTGCGAGGACTTTTGTGCAGAATCTTCACAATTCGACCATGTATCGAATTGCCTACGCAACAGGCGGTTGGCGTGGATCGGCACTACTAAAACTGTCGCTCTCAGGCTTTCCTATAACGGGCTAGCCACCTCCGATGACCATTTCCAGAGGAAGGAAATAATGCTTAACGCGCTCCGGCAACTGAATCGGGTCTTTGAAACCGTTACATACTATGGAGACGGACACTGGGATGCTGTCGCTGCCAAAGCGCTTGGGTGGCAGTTTGTTCCCGTTGGTACAAAGCTCAATGGGTTAACTAGGTATGAACAGTGTGTATCCTAACAATTGTCGAGGTCAGGCTTGCAAATGGCGCCCATATCAGTTGACACCCTCAATTAACGTTTCAACAAGCTTTGGAGAAACATAAAAGGGCAAGATTCTGTCGAACGGCAACAGTTGCCGTTCGGAGTCGTCGTTTATTTATACTATTTTTGGCTCGTATTTTTAAAGGCGCCTAAATTTTCCCATATAATTTGGGAGATTATGGGTGGTTGTGTCCAAAATCTATTTGAATAGTCTCTTTATTATTAGTGCTGGACACGCCTAAGCATAGCGTTTTTTCCAAGCAGCGAAAATATCATCACGCTTATCTTCTGGCTTAATAAATCGATAAACTCTTTCCCTGTTACCCCTACTCCCAAATCGTCCAACATAGGATAATTTCAACCCCAGCTTACTCAATATTTTTTGAGCAATTGTAATGGCGCCTAATCTACTAGAAATAGAAACCCCCAAATAGTTCCTGATAATGTAGCGATGCTGCACAGCCAGAGCTTTAAACTGCTGAACTTGTGGGTCAGAACGACGAAACATCACCCCTGGAGTCAGAAAATAACTAATTTTCAGATTTTCCAACAACAAAACCACAGGTAATAACTGCCCTCGGTTAAAATCCGGCTTCCAAATCGCATTATCACCCGCTTCTATTTGTGCCTTAGCTGTCTTTGCATCACGTTCAATAAGATGCTCTCGTCCCAAGGTCAAGAAGTAATGCAGGCGTAGTTGAGGATACCACCCATCGTCATCTTTCCATACTAAAGAAGCTGTTACATCAATCCCATAGCGTTCTTTCAATACTGCTTTGCGTTCTTCTTGACGTTCGGTACTAGTCTTCGCGCGCTTGTCTTGTAGCTTCTTAAACTCTGCTTCCGAGATATCTTTTGCTGTTTCAACCGCGCGGCATTCAGATTCATGTAACTCCACAGAAGCTGCTTTAACGGATACGAATACTCGGTCACTCTCTTCTTCCTCAACAGCTTCCGCATCAATAATTGTGTAACCATCTTCTTCCAAACCCTGAAGCACAGATTCTCGATAGCACCGCATTTGAGCATTGATGACACAAGCGCGTTTGCCCCAGGTTTGTAGGGATTCGGGTTGAAAGTTCTGATCGATGCAACTGTAATCAGCATTATCAGCTTGAGATAATAATGCAATATTTGCTCTTGTTGCTGCATGTTGACTTGCTAACAATACACCTAATGATGCGGCGCCGTTTCCTATAAATCCCATGCCACAATTTCTCACCCAGATATGGCGGTCAACAGTCTCTCTCAATCTTGCTAACATCTGCCGCGCGCTCGAAGCAGACTGAACTCCTTGGAATATCCCCCACACAGCATTAAAATGACCTTTGATATCTATAGACACACCAGTTTCCAAACTTGGGGAAGCAATAACCAAATCGTATTCTGCAAGAATGGAATTGAGGTGAGCAATACAGCCATAAGCTGGATGAGATGGGTCTGCGACAGATTCGCTGTCAATTCGTAAAATTCTCAAATGAGGAAATTTACGGCGAAATCTTTCTTCTAAAGCTTGAGTTCCCCATTTGGATTTTGCTTTTTGGGCAGAACAGCATAACAAATGATGCCCACCATTAGGAATTGCTTTATCCAAAGCGGCAATCAAATTTTTGGGATTAGTACCGTCGTAGTTGTAACATTTTCCGCTGATGGGTCGATAATTGTTAAGAATTACAAATGGTTTAACTTTTATCTCTCCTGCTAAAGAAAGCACGTAGTCAGCATCACAATCGGATACATCGGCACTTGCTAAATAAATCTTTCCTAGAGGGCTGCTTAAAACATTTTGAATTAGCAACTTTAGGTTTTTAAGTATAGAAACACGATGTTTGGCAACTTCTGTTGAAGAATTAAGAAGATGCCAGAATACTTGGTCACATTCGTCAATAATAACCGTGTCGTTATACCAATCACTGGGATTAAACCTGGCTTGGCTATGGTGGTGGAGAGAATCGATACATACTCCATATCCGAGTAAATCCCCCGTACCCGAAGAACGTACTTCAGTTACATAATTGACTCCAAAACGCTTGCATAATGCCTCTCCTAACTGAATGCGATGAGTAATAATTAACACTCGACGATTTTGTTCATGAGCTTTTGCAACTTCATCGGTTAGCCATTCTGTTTTACCTGTTCCTTTTGCGGATTTAAGAATAATCAACTTTTCTGAGTCTGGAGTTGATATTTTTCCCAGAAATTTCTGGTCAAGCGTGATTGCGGGTTGGTAAGTCAACAAAGTAAAAAGTTTGACTGTCCACATCTCTAAAGATTCGGCTTTGTTATAAAGTGCTTCAAATGCATCCTCTCCCTTCGAGTTCGCAGTTGCCTGCTGAGGGAAAGCCTCCTCATGCGCGGCTGTCTCATTTTGGGCAAAAATAAAATCGTCAACACCCTTAGAAGGTCCTGGTAAGTCGATTACCTTAACACTACAGCCGGATTGTGAAAATAACTTTCCCGTTTGGTTGATAGCTGTCCTAACGTTTTTTACTGTTTCTGGTTTATTATCTCGGTCAAAACAAATGGTAATGGCTCTATCAGGACTGGCAAAATGCTTCAAATCTGGTATGAGGTAAGGTTTCCCAATAATATTGCTCTCTTTATCTTTGGGTGTACGATAGCCACCATTTACCCCAGGTATTGCAATTGCAGCATAACCAGCAGTCAACAAACAACCAGCTTTCTTTGCTCCTTCAACAATTATTACTGGTACATTACGGCGCCAAACCCAGTACCAAAACCCATGCTCCTGTTGCCAATCTTCTTCTGTAATGGGGATACCATAACGTTCTGAAACCTTCTCCCAAATTCTTTTTGGTACTTGCAGAAAAAACGCGCGCGTTGCTTCTTTGGGTGGATGCTCATATTTTATAAATTTGTGAATTTTTTCATAATCACCTCTAGGTTTATCTGGTTTAAAACATCCCCACATCATTGGCTCGTAGTCGTTAAGAGGGTCAATACCGTTACACCACCATCCTCCATATTCAATGTGACGATATTTCTTTAAATCCCCATCTCGCAGGCGCCCGTCGTTACGGCGTGAGATATTAGGACTATAAAGCAGGTACTCGTAAGGTGTTGTTCCTGATAACGATATGACATTAAGCTCGATAATTTCTTTATCAACTGAGCTAGAAAGCCATTCAGTAAGGTGTTCGGGTTGGAAGCTTGTTGAAGAGATATCAATTGCGTACATAGGAAACTCCAATTTTTGAGCCAGGTTTAGATGCGTAGATGCACGATAGTAAAGCAACAAACGTAGAGATGTCGCCTTTCTTGTATCTGGGTTATTTTTGTGCTAACTAAAAGATTAAATTGTTAATACACTCTCAATATTTCATTATATTTTAACGCATCAAAATATGACAGCAATGTACACAAATGCTGTTCTGATGATTTTTGTTGTGCTGATACGGAGAACGAAAGTAATTAGGAGATTAATAATAGATTCTCATTTCTGGGATAAATAACCAGAAATTATAAAATCATATTTTTATGCCACACCTTTATTACCGTCGATAATCATCATGCGTGTTTGATGTTGGTGTTTTGTGCGTTTTGGCGAATTACCTCTAATTGCTATTTCTTCTTCTGATGGCTCAGATGTAGCTGGTGGCAAATGGATTTTGTCGTCAAAATCATCTGGCAGCCATTCTAAAATATCTCCTGGCTGACACTCTAGTACCTTGCAAAATCTTCCAAGAGCTTCAAAAGTAATTGAGGCGGCTCTCCCCTGCTCAATTTTTTGAATATTTTGCAGGCTATAGCCAGTTCTTCTAGCTAGCTCGTTTTGAGAGAAACCCTTAGTTTCCCTAGTGTTCTTTAATTTTACAAGCACAGGCATTTCCTAACTCTTACTCCTTAAAGTAGCACTACTTATAGTTGGTAATCTCTGGCGTGTGTATCTATAAGTAATATAAATACTTACCGAGAGTAGCATTACTAATCGTAATAGAAAAATTGCCTTTCGCTTATTCCACTTACGATTGGTTGTGCTACCGTAAGTAGTATGTGGATTTGAAATGCTCAAGTTTGAAAGCGACCGCAGGAATGGGTCTTTACAGGAATGCATAAATTATGGCGTATTCAACAAACACTTTACAAACGGTCACGGCTCAACCACTCGAATCACCTCAAAGCCTAAACGATATTAGAACCGTAGAAATATCGTTTGAGGAACACGAGATTTATATTGGAGTTCGCGCAATTGCCAAAATTGTCCGTGAAGATGATGATTTTGTTACACAACCTTGGGTGGTAACAGTAAATGGTATTGAGATTCATCGAGCCAATACTTGGGCTAAATGTTACCACTATGTCACATGGCACTTTAAACAGGGAACCCTACCCGAACAAAAAGAAGAAGTAGCCGTAGCTGATTGTAAACCCATCATTGTGTCAGTATTTGTCTCCAACCCAAAATTTAGACCAGTGCTTTTACTTCTTTCAAATGCGCTACACATCAATTTCAAACTTAAAAGAAGCCTTAGAATTGCCGCCCTCGTATTTTTGTTCAAAAAATGGTCAAAATCTTGTAGGGGCGATTATCTAAAAACTTGAAGTCACTAATATAAAGCTATACGTTCGCACGAAAGCGTGGTTGTCCGCTCTCACCAAAATTGAGACCTGTTTTCATTGGGTGCAATTGGTCTTTGTCCACTTTTCAAAGCGAACCTGCCTGCTGTATCGAAGCGAATTTATAAAAATTTTGCAGGCACATCAAATAGTTAGCAGTGAAGCTAAATTCTCAGAGTGCGCGTTGCTGCTTGGCGCCTTTAAAGATAAGAAAGGAGAAATCGAAATGGTTGGAGAAATAAAACTGGGACTGTGTAATCCACCGGAACCAATCTATTTGTATGTCAAAAATGGAGAAGTAAGTGGTGAGTCTTACCTCTGGTACCACTATGACATCAACAACGATAAAACGATTCCTGTGCAACAACGAGCTTTAAGTGGATATCTACAAAATCTACGCTTAACAAGCAAAGAGTTCAAAGGCAAGGACAACATGAAGCTTGACATCATTATTGCGGCGGATGAGCTTTATGTTATCCGAACTGGGATAGAAACAAACTTTGCAAAAACATTCCTTCTGTCAGTGTCGCAAATTCAAGATTTTTCTAAGCCTCTAATTATAGCTGCGGCGCCTGGTGAAGAGAATGTGGTTTTTTGTCGGCTGTATGATGCTGCAACAAAAACCAGGATTCGTTGTGAGTGGAATAAAGATGCTGATTGGGCTGAAATAATTAGCAACATTCAATCTCGATTAGCTGGTTCTTCATCAGATGTTCCCTTACCACAACAACAAACTCAAGTACTGAGAGCCGTTGTTCCTCCATCATCAAAACCGAGTCAAGATTTACGGGTTAAACAAATTCGTACTTTGCTTAACTATCCAGTTACAAGCGTAATTGAGTGGCTGAGGTTTCAGGAAGTAGAGCGTCCAAGCGAACTAGAAGATAGCCAAGTGGACGAATTGGTGAAAAGCATGTGCCTCTTTTGGGCACAAGATAAATTTGAGCATCCGAGCCATGTGGTTAGTTCATATCACGAACATGTAATTGAGGCTGTTGCTTCAGGAATTTCTGAAGTGACAGCAGTACAGGCTTGGATGCAGAACGTTCAACAGTCTCAGCAGAAACTGTTGAACTAAAGTCTGCTAATCGTTCCATTAACCGGGAAGTTTTATTAAATACTAAGAAACTTCCCTTCTTAAATCCATAGTACAAAAAAATTACTAATGATGAAATGGAAACGGATAAAAAATCACAACAAACTATAAAAATTCCGCGTTGGCTAGAAAAATTTATATCAATATCAACACGGAATAATCCTAAAAGTAAAAAAATATTTTTTGAGCTTTTAAAACCGATGACACCATCCGAATGGTGCATCTTATGGGTACCTGTAATTTTTCCAGATGTGGAACTTCCAACTCCTGGACAACGTAACCCGATAGGATATATGAAAGCTTGTAATGCGACTCTCACGTTATTAACTGGCTACAACCAGAGAACTATCGAGGGTTGGTTTTACGGGAAGCCATATCATTATTCGGTTGGCATACTATTACGCTGTTTTCATTTAATTTTCAAATTGCAGCAATGTTTGAAGCACTAGTAATCAAGCTAGCTTATTTCTCTGCCTCCGTAGGCATGACGATTTTTATCAAGTTCTGTAAATATTTCTATCAATTCTGGTTTATCTTTCCAGGTGCCAAATAATTGGTTAAGTTTTGCTAACTTCTCGTCATCGCTCAAAGTCCCTCCTGTAATATCTGCTCTTGGCGCCTGCAACTCAACTAAAATTTCTGCATTATCAGGAATATTGTTAATTTGTTCTAACAATTCAAGGATTTGGCCACGTTTTATTGCTCTAACTTTCATTTTGACGCTCCTTAATCAGTCTTGGCTATGAAGTATTTAACAGTTGTAACTTCAATAAAATGTGCGCGTACAATTCCGTACAGTTCATATAGGCATGTAATTATCCTAGCTGATTGTAAACAAGGCGCCTACGAATGATTCTTCATTGTCTTCAGAAATAATTGGCCTTAGAAGACGACCCCAATATTACGTAGCCAAAGCATTATCATCACCGCTAAGTACAAAGAAAGCTTCCTTCGGATTTAATTAAGGCGCCCAAATTAAAGCCATTATTGAAATAATCAGCGATATTCAGTCTTTAATCACCAAAATTTTATCAATCAGCGTTTTGTTTTTTAGGTTAATTTCCGAAATTTTACGCAAATGTAAGTAATATCCAAGTCATCAAGTATTAAATAAAAAGTAATGCTATACGATTAAAGTTTGAACTGAATCCAAACTGGAATTTAGTTCAAATCGAGGTTTAATTGAACCGTAATGAAATTTGGCTCCATGAAATATGTACAACGACTTTATTCCCAAACTAGATTAGCCAAAGAATTAGGTGTTTGTGTAACAACCATCAAAAACTGGTGCGAGTTTGCGGATATGAAATTACCAAAGCGTGGAGGTTTATTTAGCTGCCTTGATTTAGAGTTATTAGCTTGCTTTTACGTCGCTAACCGCTTTTTAAGAGTCGCGCAAGTCGATTACCAACAAGAAGTAGTTAGTAGAGGAGGAATAAAATTATACGTCCGTGAAGTTAGGCGTACTGATTTGTACACATTTCTGACTGAGTTTTTAACTCTAGAGGAACAAGATAACTTTTTCGTGAAAATATTGGTTGATAAATTGAAGGAGGAACAAGCAAATGAATCTGTCAGCAGCAGTACAGCAGCTTGAAATACCCGTATCTGAATTGAAAGCAATTTGCCATGCTTTAGATATTCCAATTGCCGATAACTCGATTAGCGATGATAATTTTCAGAAAGTTCAAGCTTTCATTACTGCTTGCAAGGAGCGCTCATGCTCATTCTCTGAGGGTATTCAAGAATTACTGCGTCTCAAAACCGAAGCGCAAGCACAACAACAGACAATGGGCGCCAGATTTAATTTAGATGAATTTTTTAGGCAGCGCATTGGTGTTGACCCACAGGTAATAAAACCTGGTAGCTACCACTATGACCTATACCAACTGTTACTCAAATCTCATTCAATATCTCAAGTTGGCTACACGCTATTTAGAGAAGCGTTCCTACGTCAAACCCAGGATTTAATTTTAAACGGTGTAGAAGAATCAGAAATTACGCACAACCAAACAGTTGGTGGTTTCGGCGCCGCATTTGAAAGTATCGAGAATCAGTTCGAGCAAAATTTTTTAGGAACGTCGGTAAATTGGGGGGAGGAAGAACATCCAGTATTGGCAGCGGCAAAACAAACATCGCTACCAAGTGCGAAGAAAACGACTACATCAACATCCCATGTGTCGAAGAAATAGTTGAAGCGGCGCCTGCTTTGGCAGCAGAAACATTACAAGTGATGGCGCCTGCAATTAACAAAAGCGTTATTAGCGACCGCCAAACTATCACCAACTATATGACCGAAGGGGGAGCAATTGCTACGACTGTTGCTATTACGACAACGATTACTAGTACTACAATTGCTGTTGCTATAACATCTCCGCCAAAACCAGTTTTGTTGAAAATTATAGGTGTTGGCATGGGCGGAACTATTTTGGGAATAGCGCTAGCAATATTAATTCTTCGGCATTACAGAAAGCAAGTTTTACACCAAAGGCAGTAATGCAGTTTACTGATTCGCCATCCGATTACCAAGACCATGAATATAGCTCAGATGATTTTGATGCAGACTGGGTGCCAAACCCACATGGGAAATTTCAGCTTGACCAGGCGCCCCCAACAGGACTTATCGGTATTATCAAATCGGGGAGTTTAGATTCTTTACTAACCAATCCTTGGCTCGTATCAATTTTCATCGCGACGGTAATTTCAATATTGATTGCTTCGATTGCAGCAATAATTCTAGGTCAACGTTCGACAGAACTTACACCTGAACAAGAAACACAGCAAGCACTGTTACAAAAATCTAAAAATTTGGAGGCAAGTGATACCAACTTCCGAGAATATTTAACGCGCAATGATTACAGTTCCGGAATGGTAAGCAATCCTGGTTTATTACAAGCAGCAGTTTTAGAAGCTTCCGCGCGCTACCGTAATCGAATTGTTACCAGTCAAAATAATCCTCAAAACCAAGCATACAACCAACATGAGGAGGTGATTAATTATGGCTCAGAAATTGAAGCGCTCAAACGTATCAACTTGGGAGCATCTGGTAAAGAAGCAGAATTACGATATATTGACCCAAGCACTGACTTATGGGTAACAATTCCTCTCGACTCTGCCGAATTAGCTGCAAGTGGTTTAGTCAAACTAAACATTATCTCAAATGGTAGGAGGGAGACAACACAACGCTTTGACTTGATTACCATTGCTCAAAATACGCGCAAAGCTTTAACAGAAATCAAAAATACAAGAGTCGAAGCATTACGAGTCAAAGGACTGGCGCCTGTTGCATCGCAGTTAGAAAAGACCGATTGGTTTGGAAATACAACTAATCCACAAGGTGCTGAAATATCTGATTACCAGCAGGATAAACCAGAACCAAAACCGCGAAAACCGCAGCAGTCAAACTTGCCTCCAAAACCAACCAAGGAGGATAACCATGAGCAGTAAGTTATTTTTTGCTCCCATACCTTTGCTTGTAGGTGGCTGGATGTTCACAAGCAGCTTTACAGTAAGTACGATAATGCAGCAAACAACACCATACTCTACGCAACAGCAGCCAGTTGAAGTGGAGATGCCAGAACCAGCCAAGTCTTTTCTGCGAATTGGAGGCGCCGTTTTAGCAGTCGCAGCACCATCAAGTTTAGTTTTTTGGGAATTAACTAGTAAAAAACGGCATTTAACACAACCGCCTCAACTCTTATTGAAAGCGAGCCAGAATGTGTCAAATCAACAATCTCAACCATCTTCGTTTGGGGTAGACAATACGCAACCTAAAGTTAAAAGTGTTGCTAGTACTCATACTGATATTAATCGAGTTGATACAAGCTACCAACAAACAAATAGTCCTCCAGTTCCCAAGCAAGTTCCAAATTTCTATCAAACTGGCGCCTATGAATCTATAAACTCAGGCAATAAAGTTGATGCAGAAAGGAGAATGTCGGGCGCCATCAATGAAGATAAATATGGAGACATAAAATCTCTTGTTTACGAAAACACAGTGGGCATTGTTGGTAAGGAGAAAGGGAGCGGCAAAACTTCAAAACTTGGTTATTTAATTGCCGAACATATCAAACTTGGTCATTTGGTATGGATGGTTAACCCTTTCGCCAAGGGTCAGCACTGGAAGGGAATTAAAGTTTTTGGACGTGGTTACAACTTTGTTGAAGCTACAAACGCGATTCGTGAGTTTACCCGCATTGCTTTTTTTAGAATTGCTGAAGCTGGTGATGAAACCAAAGAATACGAACCGTTTGAAGATATCCATATTCATCTCTCGCTTGATGAAATGTCCAATTATTCGAGCGAAGTCGATAATATCGATGCTACCGTCATGCCTAAATTCTGGGAAGCAGTGGTGCAATTTGTGCGGCAATCGAATATGTCTGTATCCTTTGCCAGCCACGGTGATACGCAAGCAATGTTAGGCGGCGCCAAAGCTCTGGCTGGAAAATCAGAAACGATTAAAGATGCGATTGTTTGGTTGTACGCCCAAGCGGTAACGGATAGAAATATTGAAGGTAATAAGCGTTGTGCTGGCTGGGCATATTTAATTCGTCCAGATGGAGGAGAGCGTCAGAAACTGCGAGTTGATATTCCAACTTGGATGCAAGGACCACCAGCAACTCGACTTGATGGAAAAGACAAATATAACTACATACAACTCGTACAAAAATATTGCCCTCAATTTCTATACCTTCCAACTAATGCTCAACAACCTGTATCTAATAATTCCCAAACAGAGGTTGATACAGAACAGTTTCGTCAAAAGCTAATACAACAGGAAGACATCTGGGGACTTGATGAAGAACCAAATCATTAATTTAAGGAGTTTTCAATGGTTAGAAAACAATTAAGAGGCGCCAACTTACCACAGTTACATTCAAGCGATTATTTAAGTACTGATGTTATGGACGCAAATTACGAAGAAGAAAACGATGATTACACCAATCGCCACAACAGAGGGTCAAACTGGCATGGACGCGCGTACCGTGCTGGACGCTATGCAAGGGGTGCTTACGATTGGGGTCAAAATTACAGTCGTGGCATTACACCCGCAATGGAAAACGGCGCCAGTGCAGCTATTGGTACTTTGGGTACTGTAGCTAGTCACACCAACCCATTTAGACCTTGGAAGTCCTTTGCTTTTTGGTCTATGGGGATTGGAACTTTGATTGTTGGTGGATGGGTTGCCCAATTCTTTTTGGGTGGACTAATTGCAACTCGTAATCCGAGACAGCTTCCACAAAATGCCCCCACCGCAGTTAGGTTTGGACATGGTGTTGTCAATGCTGGTAAACCTGTTGCAGCAGGGGTTTGGAATGGGTTTGGCACTGTTGCGACGGGAGCCGGTGACAGTTTAGATAAAGCTGTACGGTTAAATTCAGGCACCTCAGACGATTGGCAACAACCAAGAGTAACTGTACAACAAGCCCAACAATCAACTACTACTTTACCCTTAACTAATTGGACAGGCGCCGGAAGGAGTGAGGGAGGGAGAGAGTGAGAGAGGGAGGGAATAACATCGCAAAACACAGTTTACATGATGAGGGTAAAGTAGATTCCTTGCCCTCACTCCCTCACTCCTTCACTCCCTCACTCCCTCATTCCTCTTGGATAAAGATTCCTCCCTTGAGCTTCCTGGTTACAGGCGCCATATTTATTGTGTTTGTTTTAGATATGGCTAGTCCCGGCTATGGTTCGTTTGCTCTAATTCCAAACTGGCGCCTAAATATCGCATCACTAACAACTGATGTACGCTCCGACTTGGAAAATTTGATGCGTTCAAAATCACCCATATACAGCACACAAAAACAGCCTATGAAAAATTATAGTCTCGCTAAAGATTGTCGAACTTTGCTAGATGCTTACAAAAAGGGGCATAAATGCCAATTCGAGCCACCGACTTACTCAAATACCTCCCTCCAGAAGTCCAATATCACGAAATCAAAGCAGTAGAAGAAGCACTTCGCCAAAATGTTATAGCTCAAGCTAGGGGACGTATTTGCTGTTTTGGATTGTCTTTGATTATGGCAATCGCGATTGTTCATCCTGGTGTTAATGCGTGGGTTGAAAGCAAACTTCAGTTAAACCGGATTATTGGTATCGGTTCTACAACGGATGCACAGGTCAAAGAAGCAGATAAAATCGCTGCTGCGCTCGTAGATTACGCGCGCGCTCACAATTGGGAAATAAGAACTGGCGCCCATCGTTACAACATCTTTTACGTTCAAGGAATGTTTCCCAATGGTGTTAGTAACGATAACGCTCCCAACCAATTCAATGATAGTCGCTTTTTAGTTGAAGTCAATCCGACTCCACGTTTGATTGGCGCCTGGGATGCTTCTGTTGAACCGGGAAATCATTACACCAAGCAACCAATGAATGCGTCGGGTGCGGCGCATATACAAGTACCAGGGCAGTATAAAGCATGGCGTATTGGTATGCATAAAAACCGAGAACTTGCTTTGGTACAAGTGGCGCCTGTTGATATATCGCGCGATAAAAACCGTAATGGTAAGGCTGATGAAGGTGATTTGAAACAGCGCGCGTTAATTGGCGCCAATCAACATAGCGCACATGACCAGAAGTTAGTTGATGATGCAAGTGCAGGTTGTCCGGTAGGACGAACATCCAAAGGACATCAGGAATTTATGAGATTTTTACAACAAGACGCTGATTATTCTCTGAACAAAAAATTTATCTTTTCTACGGGTTTTATTACTGCCAAGGATTTGAGGTTCTAATTATGTCGAGAAATAGAGTATTAAATAATCAACATTCTGAGCTAGTTTCTGAAGCTGTAACAGGAATTTTAGCTGTTTTAAAGCAACTTTATGCCGCTGCGTATACGTTTTCAGAACATAGTGATTTTTTAGATGAGGCATTGCAAGATACAGAGCAACTGTTATTACAATTCCCGGTTGGTTTAGAAGGACAATTTATTGCAAATGGGGTTGATTTTACTACTGCCATTAGATTGATAGCCGCGTTGGATAGATTTGATTTAACCGAAGGCGTAGAAATACTGAAGTCAATTCGCGACCCTAGGACTTGTGGAATTGCTCAAAGAATTTTTAGTCGGATGGCGCAATCAAGGGGTTTGTAAATGAAGACGAAAAAATATCTTTCCCCAAGTGATTATTATTTGTACATGAAGTCTGATGCTTGGAGAAATAAGCACTATTATTGGCTAAAGCAATGTAATTACCGATGCTCAATGTTTCCTTGGGTCAGAATTGGAAAATATGCATCTAAAAAGTACGGCAAATATAGTATACACCATACGGGTGTTGGTTATCGCCACTTGGGACATGAAGAGTTGTGGACAGATGTACTTCCGCTGTGCCCACTCGCTCACTGGCTAATTCATGGTGGGCATATGAAAGCTAAAGCTCCCTGGAAACCGAATATTGTTCAAAAAACACTGCACTTTTGGTGTAGTTTACCACTGCTATTAAAACAGTTAGTATTTTTGGTTGTTGGATTACTGATTGCATATCTTGTTTCTTGGTGGATGTGTTTTATTTTAGGTGCTTTTCTTTTAGTATTGCTGTTTAGCTAACTTCCATGTATTTACAAAAGCTAGGGCGTAAGTGGGATTTCCTCAACGCCCTATTATTAGTTGGTATCGTCATCTTTGTATTTAGTAAACCTGCAATAAAATTTGGCTCTGATAGTTTAAATAATCTGAGTGAATTTAATACATCTTATTCAGGTAAGCTAAATACTTTATTCGCTAATAATTCTTCAGTAGGAGTGTTAGCATTGTGTGCTGCGGAAGGTAACTGTACCATTGAAGGAAATAAAACTTCTTTATACTACGGGCATGTTGACCCTGGAAACAGAGTTAGTAACAGAGGCTGGTGTAGCGACCAAGGTAGAGGAGGAACTAACTTGCAAAATGCGGATGCTGGCTGTTTAAAAAGAACTCAAAGTCGTATTTCTGTATTAGTTCGTAAAATGCAAGTTGCTGGGTTCAATCCAGAAGAAAATGTAGAAGTGTTTTTGAATTCGATTGACCAATGGAATCAAGCATCTCCTCGTGTTAGTAATACATTTGCACAACGCTATGCAAATGCTATCAAACAAGGATTGAAGGGTAAAGAGGCCATCTTGTGGGCAAGAGTTGAAGCTTTTCGCAAGAACAATGGAGAGTTGGAGGCTGGTAACTCACGAGTCGGCTTGTTCTCGATTTGTGCTAATCCAAGCAATACATACTATACAACTCGGTTGCAGCAGTACCCCGTGTGGTCAGAACGTTGGCGTTGGAACTGTATTGCTCTGGATCAACGGCGCCGTTTAGAAGCGATAGACCAAGTTTTGACAAAAGCTGCTGATGGTGTTGCTCCCAGTCACTCCATAAATAGCAATAAGTCAAATTCCTCTAAGCTTTCAAAGTATGCTAGTAACCCACTTTGCCACTAAGCAATCGCGTGTTCCGTCAAATTTTTTTACCCATATCATCGAAAGTTGAGGAGAGGCTTTTTTCGGACTTTCTTTTTGAGGAATCGTTGAGGATAAATATGGTTCGGTGGGATTTTCAATCAAATCTTTATTTGCAATAGTGTTGGATTTTTTTTGATGAGGAATAGATAGCATATTTATTTTCCTGAATAGCTTGTAATAGTTGAAATTTGAGCTTATTACAACACTGATATTAAGCAAAATAACTACGTAATGTATTCACCTTTTCTGCAAAATTAGTTGCATAATTTATACTTTAGGATTACATGATTGTGCATTTTTTTGTGCAGAAAACTGTATATGCTATTTGCTATTTTTGCGATAAATACAATATTTATTTTAACTACAAGCCCAATTTAGCTGGTACTAGCATTGAAGTAAATTTCAGTCAATGCATCAACATGCAAACAATTATGCGTTAACTCGCAAGACTTGGTAATAAAAAAGTCGGCAAAATACAACACAACAAAAAGGAATAAGCAAAAATGATGAACACAGAAATGTTTGCCCACAACGTACAGACACAGCAGAACAACACAGAAAAAAATTACGACGTAGTGGTAATTGGGGCTGGACCGATTGGGATTTTCTACGCAGCTATGCTCAAAAAGATGCGTCCGCAGACTACCATTGCCCTATTGGAGAGGAAAGCCAAACCTGGACACAAAGTGGGGGAAAGTACTTTGAGCACAACGGTGCGGGCGTTCCGTGCTATGGGCTTGTCGATGCCAGTGTTGCGCCGTTTGTTTGGCAAAAAAGCGGGATTGCGCTTCTTCCACACTCATCCCGACACAGATCAACTCGAAAAGGAGATTGACGTAGTGGATATTGAAGAAACCTTCCAGGTGGAGCGACGGGTATTAGAGATGGTGTTGCAAGAAACTGTCCGTCGTCGGGGGATCGATATCTTGACCAACACTACTTTTATCCCGAAAGCAAGCACAATCACTGCCGCAGGCAACCAGTTAGTCTGCGAAACCGCTACGGGTGAACATATCACTTTGCATAGCCATCTGGTAGTAGATGCTAGTGGTCCTGCCAGTATGTTACCTAAACATTTTGGTGTCTATCGCAAAAATATGGAGATGTATGATACCTTCAATTGCAACGCTTATTACGCTTACTTCAAATTAAAGAAGGATGTAGCTCTGCGCTTTTGGGAATATCCCACCACACGGCATATCACTTTTCCAGGTGGTTGGATGTGGTTTATCACGTTGGTGTCGTGGCAGAAAACACCGGATGCCAACTTAGCACAGATAGTTAAACGCTTATTAGATGAGTCGGATGCTCCCGACCCGACCTATCCCACTCGTAAGGAGCTAGAAGCTGAGTATGGTGGTCAAAGTGAGCAGATGATCAGCGTTGGCTTAACCATCCGTGCTGACCAGGACGACTCACATGGTAGTATTGGCGATCGCTTCGCTCATTATGTCAAGAAACATCCGGCAATTGAGTGGCTGATGTCACATTATGAGTTGGTAGAGGAGCCTTACCCAGAACAAAAGTTTCCTTGGTTTTCCGTCACCAACATGGCACATGATGCGGAACAATTTGCTGGTGACGGTTGGTGTGCGATTGGCGATGCTGCTCTCTTCTCCAACCCCATAATTTCACCTGGTATGACTTTCGGTACAGGTACGTCTTACATGGCAGCCTGCGATTCCGCCGCAGGATTAGATCGCAAAGACCTCAGCCGTGCTACCTTTGCCAAATACGAAACCTATGCCCGCACGCTGATTGATGCCTTATTGGATGATACCGACACGCTGTATCGGTCGTTTGCCCATGTAGATAGTTATGAACGGGTACTTGCTAACAAATTCTTCTCTGGGATAGAAGATATCCTTGAGCGCACCGAGTATTCCGCCACAGATCCCTATGTCTGGAATTTTTTGCATCCCGACAATATGCAGCGCATTAAAGCAGTCAAAGTAATCTTTCAAGAAGGCGAGAAAGCCGATAAATCACCCACACTCATAGCGCAAGAAGTGAGCGCACTGATTACACCCTACATTGCTGAAGTAACGTCTCGTCCTGAAATCGTTGCACTACGGCTGGGGCGCTTCTTCAATTTTTACGACGATCTCGGTCACTATGCCGAAAAAGCCAGCAAAGAACGGGGTAATGTCAAGTTTATGCGCTGTTCTAGTTGTAACCTTTTTACTGATGATGCGCTCTCTAGTTGCCCAGTTTGTGGTGAGCCGATAAACCATCAAAATCAAGAGCCAAGTTCCAATCCTCCAAAGCAAGGTGCGATCGCGGCAATATTTCCTTTAATTACAAGCCCGACTTAAGAGCGATCGCCCATCAGGTAATCGATATAATCCTTGTGGCTCAATTATTGGGTCGCCTTTTTTCCAAGGACGCGATGTGGATTCAACACTACGCACATCACCAGTTGTATAGGTGGAAATTAACACATCGCCTGGACTATTGCGTAAAGCGCCAGAACCCGTAATGGTAAAAGAGTTTTCTTGTCGCTTGGCACCGCGCGCAATACAGCTATTGGCAATCAGTGCATTGGTATCAATGACGTTTGGCGATAACTCGGTAAAGCTGTTTTGAATAGAACTGTTATCGGGTTGATTAAGATTTATTGTACCGGAAATGCCTAATTCTGAACTGGCAGTAATATCACTTTTATCTGTTGGTTTTGGACGGGACTCGATACCGAAGATACCTTGGGAGTTGATTTGGATATTTCCACCAGTGCCAGTGAAGGCATTGGCGCTAATGTCGGTATTCTCGTTGGGAATCGCCACGATGAACTTGCCATCAAAGGTAATGTTGCCGCCATTCCCCCCGGACTGAGCCGTTCCAGCAGTGGTGGAAATAAAGCTACCCCGTCGCAATACCAAGAGTTCTGGGGCTTTCAACGTGATATTGCCACCCTCCCCTGATGCTGTTTGTGCCACAATCGATCCCTGATTATCCAGCAGGAGTTGACGAGCATTTACTTTTAGGTCGCCTGCATTTCCTTGACCTTCAGAGGAGACAGACAATATACCTTTGTTGATGATTGAGAACAGTCCGGCATTAACTGTAATCCTTCCACCCTGACCGCTGGCTTCTGAGTCCACCGAGCTATAAGCACCACTGCCAAATCCATCGCTGTCCACTCCATCAAAGAACACCGCATCTCTAGCCGCAATGTTTATATTTCCCGCATTTCCTTGACCATAAGTAGCTGCATCGATGTTTCCCCCATTGGTGAGGGAAAGCACGCCTGTGTTGATGCTGATATCTCCTCCGTCGCCTTTGCCTGTCTCTGTCACATTGGTTGTTACCCGACTGGTAACTCCATTGCTCGCCACCCCATCAAAGGTCACTCTATCGCGGGCATTGATGATCACATTCCCCGCATTGCCACCTCCAAAGGTGTTGGCGCTCAACCTAGCACCTCCCGTGACTTTTAGCGACCCCGTGGTGATGTTGATGTCGCCCCCGTTGCCTGTCCCTTCCTCCGTCACAGCAGTTGCTGATCCAGTGGAGGAGAATCCAGTACTTCCGAAGCTACCGCCATCAAAAGTTACGGTATCGCGGGCAAGGATATTTACATTTCCTGCATTGCCCCCTCCAAAAGTGATGGCATTCAGTTGAGCGCCTCGGATGACATTAAGCGATCCGGTGGTAATGTTGATGTCGCCCCCGTTGACTGCGCCTTCTTCCACACTACTGACTACGGCTACACCGCCTCTGACGCTATGGAAGCCACCGCCATCAAAGGTCACTGTATCGCGGGCAACGATATTTATATTGCCTGCCTTCCCCCCTCCAAAGGTGGGTGTAGCTATCCGAGCACCGTCCCCCGAAACTTTCAATGATCCAGTAGTGATGTTGATATTGCCACTGTCACCCACACTTCCTCTTCCCGTTCCACTATATATACCGCCCGCAACACCTCCGCCCACAGCTATATTTACTTCCTGTACCGCATTAACATCAATATCCCCCGCCTTTGCGCCAACAGAGCCTAAACCTGGGTTTATTCTTGCAAACAACCTTGTCCCGGTTCCCAAAATATTCACGTTCCTGGCATTAATCGCAATACTTCCACCACTGCCATTTACGATCGCGCCATTCGTCAAGGATACATCATATCTCGCCAATCCGTCTGGCAAACTCAACCGCCACTTCTGCCCCTGCTGCGTCAGCCCCACCTCGTCTAGTGCTGCCACCCCTGCCAATTCCACACGTCCAGAAGGTGCTAGCAACTGCCCGCCATCAATATTTACTGTGCCACCTGCCAGAGTTAAGGTTTGACCATTAAGAACCTTTAAACTCGCTCCCTGAGTTTGAATCTCCCCCGGATTTTGCCCATACTGCAACCCTACAGGCACACTCACAATCAGTAATGAAGGTATTTGGGGATTTGTGGCACTAAACAATTGTTGATTCCCAAACTGCACTCCATTGGCTGTTGTCCCAACAAAACTCCCTTGCACATCTAAAGAAGCATTCTGCCCAAATAAAATTCCGTTGGGATTAATCAAAAACAAATTTGCTGCACCAGCTACGCCCAACGTCCCGAAAATATTTGACCCATTCCTACCTGTTACCCGCGTCAATATATTTTCTACCCCAGTGGGGTTGGCAAAATACACACGTTGCCCATCTTGGATATTAAACTCACTAAAACTATGAAACAGATTGATGCCGCGTGTTGCACCACCGTCAATTTTGTCACCTGGTGCGTCTTTAATTATCTGATTTTGATTGAGTTGAGAAGCTTCTGTACCCAAGGTGCTATCAGGTATTATCTGTGCCTGAACGGGGGGATGTACACTGAATGCAATAGATACTAAGCATAAAGAAAAAATACTTTTAATACTGACTTTTTTTGGCTGCTGTGTTCGATTCATAAATAATTTAGCTTGGATAAATCAAAAATCCACGATATTTATTATGTGAATATTTTCTTTGTTGTGGAGAATCTACTCGGAAAATAAAGGATACACCACTCGCTTCGCTCAAATTAAAAATTAAAAATTAAAAATTGTTTAAAACAGTTGATATCGTACTGAAAAATTAAAGCCGTTATCTTGCAGTGAACTACCACTATCGCTGGCGCCAATTAATGGGATACCATAGTCTGCACGCAGTGCCAAACCGTTAAAGGGTTGCCACTGCAAGCCTAATCCTAAACTAGCAAGGGTTTGCTGGTCTAAATTGCTACCGTGATTATTCCAAACTGTACCAATATCAAAAAATGGTACTAACTGTAGATTTTCAACGTTCGATGTTAAAGGAATACGAATTTCCACCCCTCCAATTACTCCGTTATCTGCAACGAGTTGATTTTGACGATAACCACGTACTGTTTCAACTCCCCCAATCGTAATTTTTTCTGGTGATAGTAACGAATCACCTGTGAGTTGAGCATTAATTTTGGCAAGCATTAATATACGAGGAGATAACCTTTGTACCCATTGAAATTGTCCTAGCCAGGAAAAAAAACGTCCATCTGTACCTGTATTATTAACTGTCGCATCCAAGGCGCCAATTCCTAAACTAAATTGTGAGCGCGCGGCTAAAACACTAGTAGTATTACGTTGTAACCAATCTTGGGAAAAGCGAATAACTGTAACTTTTGATTCCCCATCTTCAGACCCAGAGGTAAAGGAATAGGGAATATCATTAAGTAAAAAGGTTTGACTATGACGCAAATCAAATGCTAACGAAAGAGCAAATTCACTGTTTGGTTTACGAACTAAAGGTTGACGAATGCTAAATGAAAGGGTTTCAGCTTCGCTGCGGATATCTAACTCACGAAATTGACTTTCAATAATTCGGCTTTCACTGTTACTATAGCGGACACTAATTGCTCCGTCTAAGGCGTTAATAGGTACAGAATAACTTACATCATATATATTGAATCCTTCAGTTATTCCATATTCTGCACTCAATTTATCGCCAAACCCCAATAAATTATCGTGGGCAACAAAAATAGTCCCTTGTTCCGAACCAATGCTTGGTGATTGGTTATTTGCAAAGGCAACTCCTGCGTGGAATGCGGACGATTCGCTAATTTTCATCTGTAGAATATTACTTCCGGAAATACTGCCTGCGGTTAACTCAGCATTGACTCGTTCAATTAAAGGGTCAAGTTGTAATAATTGCAACGCTTCTTCAAGGCGGTTTTTATTTAATGGCTTTCCTGTATAACGCTCAATACGAGAACGCACGTAACTTGATTGCAATCTTTTTAACCCAGAAATTAAAATTCCTTCGAGTTCGCCTTCAACAATTTGAATTTGTACGATGCCGTTAGTCAAATCTTGGTTGTTTGGAATAAATGCACCACTGGTAATATAACCTTTATTAATATAAAGTTGAGTGATTTGTGTTCGCAGTTCTAGCAAGTCCTCAAATGTAATTTTTTTCTTCTGTTCTACAGAACGTTTTAACTTGATTATTTCATTTTCTAAAACAGAATACCCTTTGACTTGAATTTCCTTAACAAAAAAACTTTCGCCACTAGGAAAAGTTGTTTCGGGTGGATTATAAAACCTCGGTGATGGAATTATTGGGGTAGTTGGCACCATAGGTGTTGGAGTAATCGTTGGTGATGGGAATGGTTGAGGTATCGTTTCTTCAACTTTTCTAGGTATTTCTGGGGGAATTATCACTCTGGGTGGGGGCGCAGATTGTGCAAACACTGCAAGTTGAGTGATACTAATGTATGATAATAATATTAACAACAGCTTTTGAATGCGAAAGTAAAAATTCATTGTTAGTATTCAATATGTAAATTTTTAATAAGCTATTGTTTTAATTAGACCATCTTTGCTACAAAACTATCATAGTACCAATTACCTATATAACAAATCAATTTTTGACTTTTTGTAATAATTATGCAACTCAACAAATATCTAAAATTAAAATTACTTTCTCTGCCTCTGTGTCTAGGTCAGAGACTACTTAGTTTTTTTACCAAGCAATGTCAACAATTAAATAGACACCAATTTAGTAAAATATTATTTTTAACAACCTTAATAATATCTTTCTCATTAGGACAAATAGTATTAGCACAAGCTCCAAATAGCCGAACTCTAGTTGAGCAAGGAATTAAAGACTATAATGCCGGAAATTTCCTAAATGCGATAAAGCACTGGCAAGATGCGCTCTTTCAATATAAAAATGACCCATCGGGTGCAGCAATTATTCATGAAAATTTAGCGCGTGCTTACCAAGAACTAGGACAAAATAAGGAAGCTATTGAATCACTGTCGGCAGCAATTTATAACTATAACGCACTGAATAACATCCCACAGGTTGGACGAATGAAGTCGGAACTCGCCCAAGTTTACAACAATTTGGGGCAACCTCGCAAGGCAATTGCGTTTTTGTGTGGAAAACTGGTGGAAAAGTCGCAAAGCTCAGAAAGTCAAGCGATGGAAATAAAATGCACTCCGGAAAGTGCCGAACAAATTGCTACTAAGTATAACGATAAACGTGGTATTGTAGCGGCTTTAGGAATTCTAGGTGAAGCATATCGAAGAATTGGAAATTATGACCAGGCTATTAAGTATTTACACGCAGCAAAGCAAATTTCTCCAGAATATGAATTTTTAGTGTTAAATAGTTTAGGAAATGCATATAGAAATCGCGCTCAATTGCAAGAGTTACAAGCTAATTCTGCTCTTCAAGCTGGCATTATTGAGAAAGAGAAGGAATTGACGCAAAAGTCAATGGCAGATTACAATAAAGCGCGCGCATATTTTAAATATAGTATAGAACTTGCTCGCTCTTCAAAACAAGCTTTAGCAGAAATGCGGGGATTATTAAATTTAATTCAGTTGAGTTCGCAAACAAGTAAGACGAAATTTTTTAATGAAGCGACCAACAAGACCAACAATATTTATAACGATGCTTTGAAACTTCTCGAAGGTTTACCTGATTCAGCAACAAAAGTTTACGGGGCAATTGACTTAGCATATTTACAGCACACTGATAAAAGAATTTCACCTTTTACCATTTGCCCACAGCAGCTAGTTGCTTCAGATAATAAAATATTAAATTTACTCAATCAAGCAGTATTAAGTAGTAATAACTTGCAATCCGAACGTTTACAATCTTATTCTAATGGTGCTTTAGGGCATTTATGGGAATGTCGTGGAGATAATAAACAAGCATTAAAATACACCCAAAACGCAATAATTGCAGCAGACAGTAAATTGAGTTCAAAGGATAGTCTGTATTTATGGGAGTGGCAAGCTGGACGCATTTTGGAAAAAGAAAATCAGAAAGAACAAGCAACCGCATCCTATCAACGTGCATTTGATATCTTGGAAAACATCCGCAATGATATTTTGACTGCAGAACGTGATGTACAGTTTGACTTCCGTGATGTCGTCCGCCCATTATACCGTACATTGGCACAGTCGCGGCTTGAACTGCTTTATAAAGGCGCCGTTTCCGAAAAAGGACGCACGGAGGAGTTATCAAAAGTTGTCAATACCATTGATGCTTTGAAACTGGCAGAATTACAAAATTATTTTGGAAACGATTGCGTTTTGAGTGCATTAAATCCCAAACAGGTAGGCGAACTTCTTAAAGATGATAGTTTTAAGTTTAAGAATACTGCGTTCTTGAGTTCGATAATTTTAGACGGGAAAACTGGGATGTTACTGCAATTACCCGACCAAACAACCCAATTTAGATGGATTCAAGACCTCAATCAACAAGATGCAAATAAAATAGTTAGCAGTGATACCCTTGAAAAAACTATTCAAAAGTTTCGCAAAAGCTTAATTGACGCAAAAAAAGTATTTGAATACGATACAACAACTGCGGCACAGCTTTATGATTGGATAATTCGTCCTTTTGCCGAAAATCTCAAACCCGATGACATTAAAACCCTTGTATTTATTCAGGATGGATTTTTACGTAGCGTTCCAATGGCAGCACTTTATGATAGCCAAGAAAAGAAATATTTGGTGGAAACCTATGCAATTGCCACAACTCCTAGTTTACGAGTTACAGCACCCAAATTACGCGCGCGGGGTGTGCAAAAAGCGTTAATTTTGGGTTTAACCAAAGAAGCAACAATTGATGGAAAGTCATTTCCTGCACTAAAATCAGTTGAGAGCGAAGTAAAATCACTTCAAACCTTATTTCCCAATTCTGTCCCCCTCATCGATACAAACTTTATCTCTAAAAATTTCCAGAACAAACTAGAAAAAACCACATACCCTATTGTTCATGTAGCGAGTCATGCTCAATTTGGTATTATTCCTGAAGACACCTTTATTGTTGCGGGCAAAAACGAAGCTACGGGCAAAAACGAAAAACTTAGCATTAACCAATTAGAAAACTCATTGCGAAAACTTAATAATAAACCGAGTAGCGTCGAACTTCTCGCGCTTACCGCATGTCAAACTGCAGTTGGTGACGACCGTGCGACATTAGGGTTAGCTGGAGTTGCATTACAAGTTGGTGTAAAAACTGCAATTGCATCTTTATGGAGTGTTGAGGATAAATCAACATCAGTTTTAGTCAAAGAATTTTATACTAATTACCGCAACGCAGGAATGAGTATTGCCGAAGCATTGCAAAAAGCCCAAATTAAAATGATTAGTGCGAAGAAATCACCTAGTAAAGATATAATTACTATATATGATAACCCTGCATATTGGGCGCCGATGATTATTATCGGTAATTGGCTTTAACATTACATCCTCTTAATTACTTATACAGTTTTACGCACATTTATGAGCATAAAAGTCACTTACAAATCAAATTGTTATTGCCTACTATGAATATCAAGAAGTAAAAAAGTTAGCAAAAAAGCTAAACAATATTTCCCAAAAAACTGTATTTATCAAAGGATAAAATCATGTCTACTACTTCTAAGCAATCAATAAAAAGCAAATTAGCTCTAATTTTCGCAAGTACAACATTAGCTGTCAGTGTTGCTGCACCACCTGCTAGCGCAGTTACAGCTACTAGCACCTTGCTGTCCCAGCACTATGGAGTAGAACGTCCAATCTTAGTACCTCAACCAGATAGACGCTATTCTTATTCGTACAAAGAGCTACTATAAGACTTGCACCAAGGGGATATGGCGCCATATCCCTTAGCTCCTTTTTGCTTTCCCGGTTTACCTGGTTGAAAATTATTGCAGCAGTGAGTAATTGTTTTGGCAGTTACTTACTGTTTTTTTATATATACAGAAACCAGGTTTCTTTACGTAAATCCTAATACATATAACATCTCTATATTGCTGAAATTTTTTGGAGATACTCAGTTCGGTTTTTGACATTTTCGATATCAGCTTCGCTTTTCATTGATATCTCAGATTGTGCAAGTTCTTGAATCAATTTTGATGCAATTGAACTGAGCTTCCCGTTATTCGCTACCTTTAATGATTCTTCAAATGCTTCATACCATAGCTCATTTTCAGTATAATAATTTACTCTTCCCTCAATACTTGTGGATTGTTTCTTGGGAAGTGATTGAGGATTTATAACCGTAAATTCTGCGCGGTTAACATTTACATCGTTTTCACAGTTGATTGCAATTTGCCAAAGATATGTTTTACCTACTGTCAGTTCAGGATAATCGAGGGGAAGTTTTAGTTTATTAATACCAACTGTTCCTGATATTTCTTTTGGCTCACCAATTTGTTTAGGGGTTGCACCTGACTTAAGTTCAAAAAGCCGGAATTCTACAGTTTGTGAACTTGACATGTACCAAGCGAACATTGGACGTGTCGAAGCGGTCTTACCAATAAATGCTTGTGGTGCAAGTTGTGTTATTGGAATACCATTGCTAATTGCACACCCCCGTGAACCTCCTGCACGAGAATTTTCACTCGCTGGTTTGCGGTCACGTGGTTTAAATACGATACCTGAGCTAGGCGCCTTAGTTGTTCGATTAGCAGGTTTAGGCACCTGTGGTTTTACTTCTGCAAATGCGGGGAATATATTAATGATAAAACTTATTCCCACGAATATACTTGTAAATTTACGGCTCAGAAGTAAAAATGAAAAAGATTGATAATTCATGATATATGCTACCCAATTATCTGATTGTTTGCTAAAAAACACGGATGTCACGGAAATAGAAACTCTAAAATCTAAAATTTTTCGTCGGTATCCAAGTAAGTTCGCATATTGTACCGCGAGAAGAAATTGATTCGCGTCTAAATTCTCCACCTAATTTTTTGGCAACTGCTTGACAATGTCTCGTACCTTTATTTTCCAGCTTCGATTTAATTCCACAACCGTTGTCTTTAACCGACAGTTTATATTTACTTTCAGCATACATACCTGATGCTTGAACGCGCTTTGCTCCTTGGGCATGTTTACCAATATTGCACAAAGCTTCTTCTAAAAATAAACAAATTCCGCGTTTATCTTCCATACTTACATATTTATCATCAATTGGTTCAAAATTGCGAACTTTGACTTTTAAGGTTTTAAAATTCTCAAAACTATCACGTTCTAACGTGCTTGAATAAACTTCGTATAGTAAATCATGAAGTGGTCGGCTTAATTCAAGTATCAATCCACTTCCTAAACGTAAAGTTTCTTCCTCGGTTAATGCTTGGAGCTTGAGTAAATCTCCAAGTTCTCGAATTTCTTTATCAAGTTTTTCAAATTGTGCAAGCAGTTGTTCATATGGAATATCTTTAGAGCGCATGTGTTTCAATCCGTAACCAAGGGTTTGCAATGGTCCGTTATGAATTACATGAAAAGTGTTTTGAATTGTGTTTTGACGTTCGTTAATTTGCGAACGCAAAAATTTATCGTGTTGGTAAAATGCAAAAGCACTCAGCCCAACTCCATTTACAGCTAATACAAGTAAACTCGGCGCCACAGGAATCCATATACCCCACTGCCACAGCATTATATACCCGCAGCTAAACAAACAAACGCCAGCAACACCAACACTTAATACATTTCTCCTAACAGATTGGGTAAGTCGTCCGATAATAATAGGAAGAAAACCCCAAATAACTATCCATGTGTATTCTTCTATATCTCCCCAACTACCCAGCATTGGGCGCCCATCAATTACAGTACTAATGATTTGACTAATTACGTGAGCATGATAATCAACTCCATAAATTACGCCTTTTAATTCTAATGTATGTACACCATTTGTATAAAAAATATCCCCAGCACTCATATTTCGGTTGCCAATTAACACAAGGCGCCCACGCAATAATTTTTGATTAACCTCGTCGTTTTTATCGTTTAAAATATTGCGTAGCGATACAACATGGAAAGGTTGAGAATTGTTACGGAAATTCATCAAAATATACAATCCGTCATTCTTAACATTAACGTATCCACCAAAATTTTTGGTAATACGGGGTAATTCGACCTGATTAATCATTATTGTGTTCGGGTCATTTTTACCTGCACCACCATTAATTCCTTTAGCATCTAAATACGTGCTAACTAATCGTAGTGCTAGAGAATATTTATCTTCTTTTTCATTTTTAGGATTAGCAGGATTAGTTGTATATAACAAATAACGTCGATTTTTGATATCATTATCATGAACTAAATCACCAAATCCAACTTGTTCGGGTGGTAAATTGCGATGTGGTGGAATTTCTCCGGGTCGTAATACTTTTTCAATACCAATAATATTAGTATTTTTCTGAAACACCCGTGCGAGTTGTTCTGCACCAGGTTCAACAGGAACATTTTTAAAAATATCTAGCCCAATAGCTAGCGGTTGATAGGTTTCTAGCTTGGTAAGTAACTCTGCTATTTTCTCATCTGGAACCGGGTACTGTCCAACCCATTGAATATCCTTTTCATCGATTCCTACAATTACGATACGTTCATCAAGTTTTTCTTGTGGACGTAGACGTAACATAGTATCAAAGAACATCCATTCTAAAGGTTGAAGTCCTCCAGTCATACGTATCAATACCACCACAATCAGTACTATAATACCTGGAGGGGCAGCAAGCGACCACAACCCAAATTCCTTGCGAATGCGATTCCAGATTTTGTTTCTCATCTGCTAATCAATTAGACCTTCTTCACGGGAACGAACTTCGGTTTGAATTCGCATATTCTTACCATATTGCTTACAATCTTCAGGATACACCCCTAAAACATCCTGAATCTTTGTCCAGTAATTGCGTACTGCCCGTTCTGATTTATACATCCTTTCAGCGATTGCTTTATCTGTTAAACTTTCTTCAAAAGCTAACCGCAATACGTCCAACCATTCGGGTTTCAGTTCAATCCCTGTTTTGATATCTTTTGTGTGGGTGGCGCCATTAAGTGCTAAATTAGCTCGCATCAGCATATCCGCTTCGGGTAATCCTTTGTCGGCAATTGCAAACCCACCTTGATGATTGTCTATTTCGTGTTTAATTCGGATTAATGCCTTCACATAACTTGTTTGTACCATAAAATTTTGATTGGGGTACTGTTTGAGCAAAGTTTGCAGCAGCTTAATTCCTGTATCAATTTCTGCCGTCTCCCCTAGCTCGTTAGGAATAGATAAATCCATCACAATTAGTTCAAACTGCTGAGATTGCAGTAGAGAAAGTACCTCATTCGCTATCTGAGCTTTAAAAATATCAGCTTCAGGGTATGTACTACTTAATACATCTAGAGTACCAGTCAAAATTAATTGATGGTCATCGACTACAAGAATACGCAGTTTTTTTTCCACTGGTAAATACCCATAAACTTGGTGTTCTTCTGAGCTTACCGTTATCATATTTTAACCTCTATTGACTAAAATTAAAATTTTCTTAAGCTTTATTCCAAATCCTCCTTTCAACTCTAATAGATTAATGGTGCGTGAAATTTTCGGCGCCGATTATCGCGATTGTAAGTGCCATTCAACTGTAGCGTGCGTGGCGCCATGAAAAAAATCAACGTAGTGATAAGACTTATAGCGTCACGCACCGAAGGAATTGTTTAAGAATTATTAACCACATTCGTTGAAGTCTGTCCTTATTCTAACTGGAGATCAAATTTTAATCTATGCAGAAAAGTGCAAATCTAATATAGGCGCCAGTCGGACGCTATCAAGCAAAAATACAGTTTCATGCACATTGGCAAGCATAAAAGTCACTTACTAATCAAATTGTTATTGCCTACTATAAATATCAGCAAGCAAAAGAGTTAGCAAACAAGCGCTCACTTTGCATTTCTAAATTTTCCAAAACACTCGATTAATTAAAGGATAAAATCATGTCTATCAAAAAGAAAATGTTTCTGCCCCTTGGTGCAATGATTCTTGGTAGTTCTGTTATGTTTGGATTTGTAAATCAAGCTTCAGCCTCAAGAGGGTGCAAATATATGGAAGTAACAGCCAACAATGTTAACAACAGATATCAGACTATATCATTCCAACCTCATGTAGATATAAATAACAACAATGCTACCCATCTAAAATTCGGTTCTAGAACAATTTTTATTCCTGACAAAGTGAATTCTACAAACGACAATTAATCTCCTGAATATTTACTTAATATTTCACGATATGTAATAGCTTCATTTTGCAACTAAGAAATTGACTATGAACAATAGTACTCCTAGGCTAGCAATGAATGGAGAGCCTGTGAACGGAGATGTTAAACTTGCTAATTTGGAAGCACTTCTGACCCAGATTAACAAGCGGTAGCTTTAGCTTATATTAACATTTTCAAAATAATACAAGACAAGTAAATCAACACCTCCAATAATCAACATCAAAATTAGGTACAAAATTGTGTCAAAACAAATTCTGGGTTTGAAGCCAACAAAGAGCGTTATAATACCCGTCGCACTCATAGTTATTCTACTCTTTATGCTATTCCGTTTTCTGAGCAGAAAATTTCGCCATTAGTGGTGCATCATCATGTTCAAAAACTCTTACTGTTGTCAACTACTTCTAAACAATCTATCAAAAGCAAATTAGCTTTAATTTTTGCGGGTACAACATTAGCTGTAAGTGTTGCTTTACCTGCTAGCGCAGATAACAGCACCCCGCAGTCCCAGCGCTATGAGTCGGAACAAGTACAACCTCGGGTTATAGGGCCTCGTAGACCCTATAGCACGCTTTGATAAATAGACTCAATTATTAAGCGCTTAATTTGAAGTTTACCTGATTGTGAATTATTGCAGCAGTAAGTAATTGTTTCGGCAGTTGCTCGCTGCTGGTTGTTTATGTATAAAATAGACTGACACTGAAATGGTTGCGAGCATGGTTTAAATTTTTGGCGCCAAACCTGATACTCCGTGCGTTGCTGTCTATTAATGATAATGTGGACGTATTACAAAAAATATTCACATTAGTAGTTCACTGGATTTTATTTTATCCAAGGCAGATTATTTATGAGCCAAGTACATCAGCCTGAAAAACTCAGTATTAAAATTATTTGTTATTTATCTTTAATATTCGCTGCATTTGCCTTTGTTTCACCCGTTCAAGGACAAATCACACCCGATAACACGCTCGAACAAGAAGCTCCTCGACTCAATCAAAATCAGATAATTAACGGCGCCCTAGGTGACAAAATTGAGGGTGGTGCAACACGTGGCAGCAATCTTTTTCATAGTTTTAGCGAGTTTAATATTAAAGATGGGCAACGGGTGTATTTTGTCAATCCCACTGGAGTAGAAAATATATTGACGCGCGTAACAGGTAAAAATGCATCAAATATTTTCGGTACTTTGGGAGTGCTTGGTACATCAAATTTGTTTTTGATTAATCCCAATGGAATTTTATTTGGGTTTAATGCTCAGTTAGATATTCAAGGTTCCTTTTCGGCAAGCACTGCAAATAATGTCAAATTTACTGACGGCAACGAATTCAGTGCCACCACTCCCCAAGCACCACCACAGTTGAGTATCAACGTCCCCCTCGGATTACAAACTGGTTCGATCCCAGCGGGTAGTGTGCTTACCAATCGTGGCAACCTCATTACTGGACAAGACTTGAGCCTGGGCGCCGATCAACTCGACCTGCAAGGACAATTGGTAGCTGGTGGAGATTTGAGGTTAGCAGCCAATACGGTGATAGCGCGAGACAGCATAAACATCCCGTTTGTGGCATCGGCAGGCAGAAATTTACTGGTACAGGGGAATCAGGGAGTTGATATTGCTGCACTAAGTCACCCCAATAGCGGGTTATTTGCAGGTGGGAATTTAGTACTGCGCTCTGATGGTACGGTGGGGAGTGATGCTCATTTTCGGAGCGGTGGCAGTTTTAGAACTGAACGGTTAAATGGTAGTTTGGGCAATTTATCCAGTTCTCGTGGCTCAATTATTCTTACCAATGGTGATGTTGCCTTGGGGGATTATATAGGGGCATCGCTGCACATTTTGGCAGGTGGGAGTGTTAGTCTGGGCAATGTCACTATTAAAGAAACTGGGGATACTGGTGCTACGATTAACCCCAGCAATACAACGAAGTTTAATAGCAGCAAGACCTATGCTGATCTGGCAAACTTTAACTTGATGGAATATAAAGCTACGCCGAATAGCGATGGTAGCGTTAGAAGTGTTGATCCAGTTGCGGCGCCTGTCGCGATTAATGGTAGTACTCAAGCCACATTGGATGTCCGAGTTGGGATAGATTGGGCAAAGTTAGGAGGGCTCCCTACCAATCCATTGCTTCGGGGAACCGTCACACCCTCAAGGGCAGATATCACTATAAATGGCATACCTGCACTTGAGTTTGGCAATCCGATAAGGAAGGGCATTCAAATTGATCAACCAGCGGGATTGGTGCTGTTGACCAACCAGTTCATTCCCAACACCTTGCCAGGGAGGATATCGATTCGAGGAAATGTGGATGCCAGTCTAAATGTTCCAGGAACCAACGGAGGCGATATTCGGGTGTATGGGCGGGGGGATATTGCGATCATTGGTTCCAGCGGTTTTAGTAATACCCGTCTCGACTCTGGTGCAGGTGGTACTGGCAATGGGGGGTCTATTTCCCTCTCCAGCAACTCCGGTAATATCTCCCTAACCAAATCGAGCTTGGACTCGTTCTCGTTCACGGACAATGCGAGTAATGGGGGGTCTATTTCCCTCTCCAGCAACTCCGGGAATATCTCCCTAACCGACTCAGGCTTAGGCTCCAACTCCCGTTCATTCTCGTTCTCGGACTCAAGCAGTGCAGGTAATGCGGGGGCAATATCCTTCGTGACCAACTCCGGCGATATTTCCCTAACTAACACGCGGTTGATCTTAGAGTCGCGCGCGTACACAGGCAACTCAGGCAATGGAGGGGCGCTGTCTTTCGCCACTAACTCCGGCAACATTTTACTAACCAACTCACGAACAACCGCGTTTTCGTCCTCATTATCGGGTAAAGGGGGAAACGGGGGTGCGATTTCTTTCGCCACAAACTCCGGCAATATCTCCCTTCTCTCGTCCTCGGATTTGGACTCACACACGGATTCAGGGTATAAAAGTAATGGGGGGCACGGAGGGCCGATTTATTTTACCACCAACTCTGGCAATATTACCATCTCTTCCTCGTCCTCGTCCTCGTCCTCAAACTCGAACTTAGGTACTGCGGGGAATGGAGGCGCAATTTCCATCGTTACCCACTCCGGCAACATCTTCTTAGAAAAAAACACGTCCTTTTCCTCATCTTTTTCCTCAAACTCAGTATCGAGTTTGGGCACTGCGGCGAATGGTGGGGAGATTTCTGTTGTTGCCGACTCAGGCAATATATTTCTAGACAACGCGCGCTTGTCCTCATACTCGTACTCAGGTTCAGACAATTCAGGGAACGGAGGAGCGATTCGTTTAAGTGCTAAAAGTGGAATAATTTTCGGCGATTCTACCTTGCTCGATTCGTTTTCCGTTTCCGAGGGAGGAGCGTCAAGGGATGGCGGAATCGTGACCCTGGAAGCGGGTAAGGGCATATCTGGATTTACTATTAACACAGTTGCGTCTGGTAGCAAATCTGGGGAGGTGCAGATCAACGGCTTTGGCAACCTGCTCATTAACCAGACGAGTATTCTGACGGCTCAACAGGTAGAAGTATGTCTGTTTCCTCCTTGTTCTGACCCTAGCAACCCAACTAAAAAAATCAATTTAAATGACAGAGGTCAAGCTGGAAATGTAACGTTAAATAGCATCGGTAATCTCACCTTCAGCAATAGCCGTATTGAAAGCGATACCCGTGGAGGGAATCCAGCTGGAAATATTATATTCAGAGCGAATCAGGGTATTAGCATTGCAGACAACAGCACCATCTCCGCCAGAACTAGTAGCGGTGGAAAAGCGGGGAATATCACCTTCCTTGCGCCAACGCTGGTTGTTGCTGG
This sequence comes from Dulcicalothrix desertica PCC 7102, assembly GCF_003991905.1. Lineage (GTDB taxonomy): Bacteria > Cyanobacteriota > Cyanobacteriia > Cyanobacteriales > Nostocaceae > Dulcicalothrix > Dulcicalothrix desertica. The sequence goes on from NZ_RSCL01000012.1 coordinate 157,731, forward strand.
AGACGCGCGAGTCTTAGCCGAAACTGCCAGTACTGGTGATAGTGGCAGCATTTTTGTGAATGCACCTACCTCTGTAGACCTTATAAGGCAGGATAATTTGTCTCCTGTGCTTTCCGTCGAAACCAGTGGGGCAGGGAAAGCAGGCAATATTACCATCAACACTCTTAGCCTAAGCCTTTCAGAGCAGGCGCGCATTACTGCCACTGCTACCGCAAACGCAACCAATCCCCAAGGTGGTGGCAGTATTACCCTCAACGCATCCAACTTAAATTTGGCAGGTATCGTTGGTATTTTTGCCGAAACCAAAGGAGAGGCGCCGGCTGGCACTTTACGACTTAATCCCTACAACAATCAACCCGATTTAGATATTGCATTAACTCCCAACTCAAAGATTTCGGCATCCACCTCTGGTAGCGGTAAAGGGGGTGACTTAATTGTAACGGCGCCTCAATCAATCACCATTGCTGGTTCTGGAAAATTAGCTGTGGAAACTAGCAACATCGGTAATGCCGGAAATATGAATTTTACTACCCAACAACTGACCTTGAAAGACGGAGTGGAAATTTCAGCCTCCACATCAGGCATCGGAAAAGCTGGAGAAATTGGCATTAATGCAGAGAAGTTTACCCTGAGTGGAGGGGCAAAAGTCGCAACGAATACCTCTAGTAGTGGTTCAGCAGGCAACCTCACCGTCCAGGTAAACGATCAACTTTTCCTGACTGGACGAGGTACAGGACTATTTGCCACCACAACTGACAACTCTACTGGTATCGGTGGTAACATCATTATTGATCCTAGACTGGTGCAAATTGAAGACGGCGCCACTATTGCAGTAGATAGTCGGGGTAGTGGCATCGGCGGCAATATATCACTGCAAGCGAGTCGGTTAGTATTAAATCAACAAGGTTCCATCACCGCTAAAACTGCTAGTACTACTGGCGGAAACATTTCGTTGAATGTCAAAGACCTAACTTTGTTGCGGCGCAACAGCCTAATTTCAGCTACTGCTGGAACGGATAAGGCAGGGGGTAATGGCGGCAACATTAACTTTGATGGCAAGTTCATTATTGCTCTCGAAAACGAAGATAGCGACATTAGCGCTGATGCCTTCAGTGGAACTGGTGGAAACATCCAAATTAACTCGCAAGGTATCTTCGGTATCGAGTCACGTCCAAAACCAACTGAGAAAAGTGATATTACTGCCAGTTCAGAATTAGGCATTTCCGGTACAATAAATCTTAATCAACCCGATAACAGTTCTATTCAAAACAGCTTTACCGAGTTATCGCCAAACGTGATTGATACTAATGCACTTATTGCCAATAGCTGCATTGCACGCGGCGCCAAGCGAGAAGAAAACACTTTTACAATTACAGGCTCAGGCGCCTTACGCAATAGCCCAGGAGACGTATTAATTTCTACTTATACAACTGGTGATGTACGTAATGTTGAACCAACATCGCGTCCTTGGAAAAAAGGCGACCCAATAGTGGAGCCACAAGGATTATATCGATTACCATCAGGGCAATTGCTGTTAAGTAGAGCTTGTAATTAGAAACTCGACCGACATCACCACTTTACTGGAATGCAGTTTTCTGCAATCAAGCAATCATTTTCGTGCATTCTTCAGGTGTTAAAACCGCACGCAAATATACATAAAAAGTGAATGTATAAGATTTGAATTAAAAATAGTATTGATATTAAGAAAAAACGAAATAGCTAACAAAAAAGCTAATTCTGCATTTTCCCAAAACTCTATTTTTAAAAGAGAAAAATTATGTCTAATAATTCTAATCAATCGATAAAAAGCAAATTTGCTCTAATTTTCGTTTCAACAATTTTTGCTGTAACCACTACCGTACCTGCTGGCGCAGCGAACCGTACAAGTGATTGGACTTGCTTACACAAATATACTGACCAACAACTGGGGCGTGTCATTATTTGGTGGGGACACAAACGCGAGGATGCTGCTTGGGCGTGTAATAGCTGGCTGCCTCAATGTGCTAATAGTTATTGTCGAGCCATTAATACAATCACTGGGCGGTAGATTTAGCTTTTAAATTTTTTATTTTAACTGAGAATAACCATGTATTTACAAATAGCTATTCCACCTCAAGTCTCTGGTAGTAAAGAAAATAATATTCCTGTGAATCCAATTGCCGGATATTTAATTGTATTAGCACCTTTGATATTTTTATTAACAATTATTGCTTATCGTAAATGTAAAATTGCTATTTTTAGACTAAGTGTTGAAAAGCTAGAACGGATTTGGCTGTTAACTACAAAATAAGCAATGCAGTTTTATGCACGTTTATGAGCATAAAAGTCACTGATACAAACGATATTAATTAGCTATTGTACTAAATAGGTAGAAAGTCCAATAACGAAATTTACCTCAAACAAACAATTAATTAGGAGACATTCCATGACAACGATTGCAAATATTGAAAAAGTTCAAGAAGTTCTAGCTCTAGCTTGGATTGATGAATCACTGAAAAATAAGCTGCTGAACAATCCCAAGTCTATTTTTGTTGAATACGGGCTGGAATTTCCCAGTTTCGTGGAGGTGCAAGTGCATGAAAATACATCTAATTTGATCAACTACGTATTGCCACAAGCAAATGAAATACCCGAAGGAATAGATATAGAGGAGATTGAACCATTAGCAGGACAAGTGATCAAGCTAGCATTAACCAATGAAACCTTCAAAACTCTACTATTGAGCGAGCCAAAGTCTGCTATCGCAGAAGCAACAAGTCTGACATTACCGACATCATTGGAGATTCGAGTTTACGAAGACACACCCACGGTTAAACATCTGGTTTTGCCTGTCAATCCTGCCAGTGAGGAGTTGAGCGATCTTGAATTGGAAGCGATTGCAGGAGGAGGGGCTAAACCTTTTGGAGTTGAATCAGCTCCCTCAGAGACATTAAGGCCATACACAGCTCCGCAACCTGTTTTTAAGGTTTCAGCTATTGATAGACAACAGGGGGCATTTGTCAAGCAATCGCAGCAAGAAAGAGGGCTGAGAATTAACCTATAAGGCACAGCAGATTTCAGCAGCACCACCCACCTTTTGTAAAGGGTATTAAGAAGCCATCCTAAAATGTACACATTCAATTGCCTTGATAATGCGTTTACTGCGATCTCGTATCAGCCATTCACGTTTCCGCTTTACCGATGGCGCCTGCAAGAATTAAAACTGGCGCCCTCGACTGTGGCGATCGCTGCTTCTGATGCTGCCAATCAACCGATTGGTTTAGCTCTAGCAGAGATTCGCCCATCGGGGCAATCGGCGGAAGTACTTTCCATTTTTGTGCAACCAACTCACCGTCAACAAGGAGTAGGCGCCGCACTTTTGGAGAGGTTGACAGCAGAATTAAGTTTGCGTGGTTGCTCCAGCGCGCATTTTATTTATACGACGGGACAACCAACCACAAAAGCTCTGGAACGTTTGTTGCAAAAGGGTAACTGGACATTGCCCCAACCTCGGATGTTGGTCTGTCGGTCTAGTACTGAAATCATCGCCAATGCCCCCTGGATGCGGCGGCAAACCCTACCTTCGGTTTATGAAATTTTCCCTTGGCAGGATATTACAACCGCCGAGTGTCTTGCAATTCAACAAACGCAGGCATCGTCTCCCTGGATTCCCAGAGATTTGTATCCATTTCAACCAGAAAAAAACTTAGAGCCGTTGAATAGCTTGGGTTTACGTTATCAGGGACAAGTTGTGGGCTGGATGATTACCCATCGTCTGGCGCCAGACACCATTCGATATTCCTACGGTTTTATCCGGCAGGATTTGCAAAAAATGGGGCGGTTGATTTCTCTGATTGCCAATGCGATTCAGCTTCAAATCGATGCTGAAAATATTCCGAATGGGATTTGGGTAGTTTCTTGCTCGCGCGCTCCCATGCTTCAGTTTGTGAGAAAACATATGGCGCCATATTTAACCTCAATTGAGGAGACCAGGGGTTGCTTCAAATCTCTGATCAACGATGCGAGCCAACCAACTACATCAGTTCAAATTGCTGATCGTGAAACGTTAATTATAGAAAAACCCACCGCCTGCGTCACCTACTCATGAATTAATTATGCAGTTTTCTGCAATCAGGCAATCACATTCATGCATTATCCAGGTATTAATACTGCACACAAACAAGCAGAAAAGGTAGATGTATAGCATTTTCATAAAGAATAGTATTGGTATTAAGAAAGAGCAAAGGAGTAACAAACAAGCGCTCACCTTGCATTTCCCAAAAACTCTATAGTATTGATTTGCCAAAATCAGATTTGTGTCAATGATTAATTCCTAAAAAGTTGTCTATGAAGACAAAATTGTCCAAATTACAATGCTACTAAAAACTTACAAACTTAGACTCAAAAAAGGAAATCAGATGTTTAATCAACGTTTTTTGGCTGTCTTTTTCGCTGTAACAACTGTAACGACAACTATTGCTGTTAATGTTTCTCCATCATATGGTGGTGTGTTTAGTCTATTTCGTAAAATTCAACCCTGTGCAAAAAAAGTAGGAGGTAATGTTAAAAAAGTTCCTCAAAGAAATACATACGGAGAAGATGCAATTAATGCTGGAAAAACTGGTTACCAGATTTACGATGGCGTTAAAAAAAATGAGTCTTCCAATAATTCGCGGGAAGAACAAAGAAGAAGATAAGGCTATAGTCAGTAGCTTGCCTTCTGTATCCTACTGACTGATTTTATTCGCAATATTTTTTCAGTTCAAACAAAAACTTATCCATCAAGGAAAAATCCATGTCAATCGAAAATGTCAATCAATTTTATCAAGTTGTATCACAAGACCCAGAACTACAACTACAGTTTCAATTTGCAACCGATGAGGAAAACCTGGTAAATATGGCGGTAGAACTGGGGCAACAACATGGCTACAGTTTCACAAAAGAAGAAGTGATTCAAGCGATTGCCCTCGCCCAACCCTTTACGGAAACCACGGGCATGGTCGAACTTGCTGATGAGCAGTTGGAAGCAGTAGCAGGTGGATTTTGGTGGGCAGGCGTACCAGTATTTGGTCTGCTTGGAATTAGCGCTTTACAAATAGTCCAATTAGCAACAGGTCAAGAGAAGTCACCAGGGGCTAGTCGAGCTGCCCCCAGTGGGTTTGGACTAAATCCAAAGCCTGAATCGAATCCGCCTATTACACTTGGAGAGCCGATTACACTTCCAGGGGTACCATCTAATCGTACCTTCACAATAGGTTATTAAACTGGATTGGCGCTGCTGACTCATACTATAATTCTGTAGGATTTTGAGTCGTAGGGTGCGTTAGTTAGCCCACATCTTGGTGACTCATGAATCCTAGTTTATGGCAATAAAATCTCTGTGAACTCTCGTGATCTCTATGATAGGATGTATAAATTTTTTCACCACAGAGACGCAGAGGGCACAGAGGAAATAAAAGTTTTTATCCCAATGTTTTATCCACTCCTGAGCAGGCTAGTACCGTGCGGCGTAAATACGCCTACCATTTTCAAAGGCTGCAAACTGGGATTTCTTCAAGACTTCTAATGGTAGGTTTATTTCCGCCATGCTGTACTAGGTGCGTTAGTGCAGCAAAATGCAATCTCCTTCAATGATTAATGCGTTACGGTCTTCGCAACCTTCTCATTCCCCAATTTCCTATCACATTCCTTAACAGGCGCCCCTATGTTTACGCAAAAGCATAATTTATTCCGTAAAGAAGCATTAGAGAGAATTTCATCGCCTGAGCGACTCGATCAAATTATGCAAGTTGTCAGCTTCCAGAAATGGATTCCGCTGGCAGCGTTCGGTACAATAATCGCCGCAGGGGTAGCCTGGAGCGTGGTGGGTCGAATTCCAGTGACAGTCTCAGGACAGGGTGTATTGATTTTCCCTAGTAAAGTGATGCCGTTCCAAAGTCCGGGGGCAGGGCGCCTTCTTACCTTGAATGTTCGCGTTGGTGATATGGTCAAAAAAGGACAGGTAATTGCGATGCTCGACCAGGCGGAACTGCAAAAGAGACTGCAACAGTCGCAGGCTAAACTTGGGCAACTTCTTTTGCAGTATAACAATGCTAACACTTTGCAACAGCAACGAATTGGGTTAGATCAAGTTGCACTACAACAGCAGCGAGCTACACTCTCAAACAGTTTGCAAACTCGGCGCTCAGTAAGTCCCTTGTTGCGCGATAAGGGTTTAGAATCTATTCGCAGCGACCGCCAAAACCTTCAGCAACGTTTGCAAACCACCCGTGAACTGCTACCGACGCTCAAACAGCGATTCGAGATTCGCCAGCAGTTATTAAAAGAAGGTGCAATTTCTGGGGATTCGGTGCTGCAAGCACGGCAAGAGTTTATTGATGCACAAACCAAAGTCAATGATGTTCAATCTCAACTCAAACAACTGGATGTCAAAGAAGCGGATGCACAACGGCAATTTCTAGAAAATCTCAACTCCATCCAAGAGATTCAGGCTCAGTTAAAAGAACTGGATACCAAAAAAGCCAGCCAAGCACAACAAGATTTAGATGCTGTAACCAATCGTAAAAAAGAGATACAGGAAACGCAACGAGAAATCGCTCAACTTGAACTGCAACTCAAAAACACTAGCCAAATTACTAGTAATTATACCGGACGGGTAATTGAACTCTCAACAACCCCCGGACAACTAATTGCTCAAGGAAACGCGCTTGGATCGATTGAGGCGCAAGAGCGTTCTGGCAAACTAATGAGTGTTACCTTTTTTGCCCCTGGCGAAGGCAAAAAGCTGAAACCCGGCATGAAACTCCAAATAACGCCCACTACTGTTAAGCGAGAAGAATTTGGGGGTATTGTCGGTACTGTCAGCAATATCTCCGCCTTTCCGGTCACACAAGAAGGCGCCGTCAGTTTAGTCGGTAGTGCCGAAGTGGTCAAAGGGTTGCTATCTCAAGGTCCACAACTTCAGGCATTTGCCACACTTCAGCCTGATACTTCCACTTTCAGTGGTTGGAAGTGGTCATCCTCTAAAGGTCCTCGCCAGAAAATTACCTCTGGCACCCCAACGACGGTGCGCGTCACTGTGGAAGAACGGGCGCCAATTTCGTTTGTATTTCCCATCCTCAAATCTTGGACGGGGGTTTACTAATATGCAAATCCTACAAAAATGTATTCGGGCGCCAATACAATGGCTGAAACAGAAATGGATACGACGACGCAGACATACGCCCACGCTACTCCAAATGGAAGCCGTCGAATGTGGTGCAGCAGCTTTAGGAATTATTCTCTACTACTACAAGCGTATCGTTCCCCTGGCTGAACTGCGGCAGAAGTGTGGCATTTCGCGCGACGGTAGCAAAGCCGCTAATATCCTTTTGGTCGCACGAAGCTATGGGCTGGAGGCAAAAGGACTTAAGACAGACCTGGAAAGGTTGCAGCAATTAGTTTGTCCTTACATTGTGTTTTGGAATTTAAACCATTTCTTGGTGGTCGAAGGATTCAGTAAAAGGCGTGTTTATCTCAATGATCCAGCTACAGGACCACGCACCGTTTCCCGCACAGAATTTGCAGAGTCGTTCACTGGCATTGTTCTGTCACTAAAACCTGGCACCGAGTTTCAACCGGGGGGAAAAAAGCCCAGTATTTTGCTATCACTCTGGGAACGACTACAGGGTTCATTGGGCACCTTAATCTACTGTGTGCTAGCAGGATTGCTACTGGTAATTCCAGGGTTGGCAATGGCGGCGTTTTCGCGCGTATTTGTAGATGACGTGTTAGTGCAAAATCGAGAGGAGTGGTTGCGACCACTAATTATTGGCATTTTGTTGACAGGCGTACTGAATGGTTTTTTGACACTGCTGGAGTTGCAGTTTCTGCGTCGGATGAAAATCAAGCTATCGGTCGGCATGTCAAGCCGCTTTTTGTGGCATATTCTACGTCTCCCAGTGAGCTTTTACGATCAACGGTTTGCTGGCGAAATTAGCAGCCGCTTCAGCTTGAATGATAATTTAGCTGGCATTCTTTCTGGACAGTTGGCAACTACTTTAATTTCAGTGGTAACGGTAGTTTTTTATGCGATAGTTATGCTGCAATATGATGTCGTTTTAACTGCCATTGGTATTGCGTTTGTCATTATCAATATTATGGCTTGGAGATTTGTTTCACGCCGACAAGTAGACTCCAATATGCAATTGATGCAGGAGCAGGGCAAAGTAAGTGGTGTGGCAATCGCTGGGCTGCAAAGTATGGAAACCCTTAAAGCATCCGGGTTAGAGTCTGACTTCTTTGCTCGATGGGCAGGATACTACGCCAAATCTAACAATGTACAGCAAGCGCTTAACGTCTCGAACCAATCTCTGAACTTAGTACCATCGTTGCTATCAGCAATCGCCTCAATGCTACTACTGGTGATTGGTGGACTGCGGGTCATGGATGGCGTTCTTAGCCTTGGTATGTTAGTGGCATTCCAGGGATTGATGCAACGGTTTATGGAACCCGTCAACACACTCGTCAGTTTAGCCAGCGATTTGCAAGTTGTGGAAGGGGATTTAAACCGTCTCGATGATGTGTTAAAAAATCCAATTGATCCGCAGTTGGCTCTTAATAAAGTAGCAGGCGCCATCACTCCCACCAAACTACAAGGCTACGTCGAACTTTGCAACCTCACCTTCGGCTACAACCGAGTTGCACCACCGTTGATTGAAAACTTCAATCTTTCACTCAAACCAGGACAACGAATTGCGCTGGTGGGTAGTAGTGGGTCGGGTAAGTCAACTATTGCCAAGCTGATTTGTGGGCTATATGAACCGTGGCAGGGTGAAATTCGGTTCGATGGGCGACTACGGTCACAAATTTCGCGCGCAGCAATTGTAACGGGGATTTCCCTTGTTGAGCAAGATATCGTCCTCTTTGGCGGCAGCATCCGGGATAACTTAACGCTTTGGGATTCAACGGTTCCCGAATCTGATTTAATTCGAGCTTGTCGAGATGCTGCCATTCATGAGGTGGTGCTGGCGCAACCAGGTGGCTACGATGCGGACTTGTTAGAAGGGGCAACCAACTTAAGTGGTGGACAAAGACAACGCCTGGAAATCGCCCGCGCGCTAGTAAACAATCCCAGCGTGTTGGTAATGGATGAAGCCACAAGTGCGCTCGATGCTGAGACAGAGAACATTATCAATCAGAATCTTAGGCAGCGTAGTTGCACCTGTATCATCGTGGCACATCGCCTCAGCACCATTCGCGATTGTGATGAAATCATCGTTTTGGAGCGGGGAAAAGTGGTGCAGCGCGGCACCCATGAGGCATTACAACAGGTTGAAGGCGCCTATTTACATTTGATTCGCAGCGAAGGGGAAGCTCTTGAGGAGAAAATTTAACGATGCAATTACACGAAAATACTCAACTAAATAGTTCCGCAGCGTGGTTTGAGGAAAAAGATCGTCTCAATCGTCAGGCAATGGAGGATACCCTAGTAGACCTGGCATCTGTCTTATATTCCCAAAACCCAACACACTCCCATACCCATACCCATAATATAGTACACAAAATCGATTCGTATCAAGCGCTGCTGCTAGCGGCTGGAGCAGTGGGTAAAGCACTAGGAATTGCTATTGAGCCACCTGCCAAGTCAGAAGATATCGACCGGGTGCGAGAGCCGATAGAGGCGATTGCTCGTGCCTCTAGGGTGCGAATGCGGCGGGTAACATTGCGCGATAACTGGTGGCAGAAAGATGGTGGCCCGATGCTGGCATATACCCTAGAAGAAAACCATCCTGTTGCACTACTGCCTATTTCAGACACCCGTTACGAACTGCTTGACCCGTTAACACTTACCCGTACTCCAGTAGATCGTCACCGCGCGGGGACACTTGCTGCGACAGGCTATACCTTCTATCGACCTCTACCGCTCGTCCTCAAAACCCAGAGCCTAATGCAATTTGCCGTGCGGGGACATATCAAGGAACTCGTAATTATTCTATGTACTGGCATTTTGGCGGCACTACTCGAAATGCTGACTCCCCAAGCTACTGCCATTTTGATCGACAGTGCAATTCCCGATGCTAATCGCAGCTTATTAGGACAAATCGCGTTGGGGCTATTGGCAACTGCTTTTGGTGCCGCGCTCTTTGAACTGACGCAAGGCTTTGCCTTAATGCGCTTGGATACCTTTGCCAATTCTTCAATTCAGGCGGGGGTGTGGGATCGATTACTGAAATTGAAAGTATCATTTTTTCGTCAGTATGCAATCGGCGATCTCAACTCACGGGTTAGCGCAATTAGCCAAATCCACAAAAAACTGACTAACACCGTTCTCAAAACGATCTTCTCCAGCCTGTTTTCGTTACTCAATTTGGTGCTGCTGTTCTTCTACAGCGCACCACTGGCACTTATTGCTGTGGTTGTGGCGTTAGTCAACATCGCAGTGACGATCGTCTCCGGTATTCTCACCCTACGCCAGGTTAATCCTTTGCTGGAGCGACAAGGCAAACTCTTTGGTGTGGTAGTGCAGTTAATCAATGGTGTGACGAAACTGCGCGTAGCGGGTGCAGAGTCTAGAGCCTTTGCCTACTGGGGCAAACAGTATCGACACCAACTCAAATTGATCCTAGCTACTCAGGGAATTGAAGACAGTCTGGCAGTGATCAACAAGGTGCTGCCCGCGCTCACAACGGCTGCTCTCTTCTGGTTTGCCATCACGTTGCTAAAGCAATCTCAGTCTCAAGGTGGTAGCTTATCCACGGGAACCTTTCTGGCATTTAATGCAGCGTTTGGCACATTTATTAGTGGTGCAACCAGCTTGAGCAGTACCGTGGTCGATGTACTGCAAGTTTTACCTCTTTGGAAACGCGCGCAACCAATTCTGAGTGCCATTCCTGAAGTGGACGCTAGCAAAACCGACCCGGGAAGATTAATGGGAAAGGTAATCGTAGACCATGTGATTTTCCGCTATCGTTCGGACGGAGCATTAACCCTCGATGATGTAAGTATACATGCGGAACCGGGTGAGTTTATTGCTTTGGTAGGACCGTCGGGTAGCGGCAAATCAACGCTGTTTCGGTTGCTCTTGGGCTTCGACACACCTGAGTCAGGTAGCATTTATTACGATGGGCAAGATTTAAACGGATTGAATGTAAACGCTGTACGGCGCCAGCTTGGTGTGGTGCTGCAAAATAGCCGCTTAATGTCCGCTCCACTGTTTGAGAATATTGCAAGCGGCGCCTTGATTTCGATGGATGAGGCCAAGGAAGCAGCCCGGATGGCAGGGTTTGCCGCAGATATTGAAGCAATGCCGATGGGGATGCACACTATTATAAGTGAAGGCGGCACGAATCTTTCTGGGGGACAACGGCAGCGATTGCTAATTGCCAGGTCGCTTGTACTAAAACCCAAAATATTGTTATTTGACGAAGCCACCAGTGCCCTCGATAACCGCACCCAAGAGATTGTTAGCCAAAGCTTAGATCAGCTTAAGGTGACACGGATTGTAATTGCCCATAGACTCAGCACAGTTCGCAACGCCGACCGAATTTACGTTTTAGATGCAGGTCGCATTGTGCAACAGGGAACATTTGCCCAACTAGCCCAGCAAGACGGATTATTTGCCCAACTTATCGCCCGTCAGATGATCTAATTTTTAAAAGCAAATACTGCACTTATCCCAAAATAACAGTTACAGTTTTCATTAATCAATAAACTTGTATGAAGAATTTTTACCTAATTTCTAACAAAGTCAACACCCTAGGCTGAAACCCTTAATATTGCGTTTTTTTATACCTAAAAAGGCTTAACCGAGCAGTATTGGGCGCCGTTGTATTACATCCAAAAACTGATACGGTCATGACAAGTTCGCCACAACCGTTCATACAAAAGCACACAACCTAAAACTCTGGCACAAACAATTTTTTCATAGCTCCCGCATAATGCTCATAAATCATCTTGGCACTTGTACCAACTAATTTGGCAACATCCTTGGCATCTAGCATTTTGATTGTTCCATCCGGCATTGTAATGGGTGTTTCCAATGCTGCTGTAATAAAGGTGTGTCTGGTCTGATAAAGCTTGCGGTACTCCATCTTGCTATCCAATTTTTCCAGAACCGCACGCCAACCTCTATTTGTCAGATTATCGGCATGAATCCATCCCCCCTTTGGCGCCGGAAATACTTTCATATCATCGGTGGCGCCTTCTGGTTTTATCGACTGTAACAGTGCTGCTAACTTGGGATTGACTGGAAACTGGCGCCTCCTCTGAGTCTTCAATCCTTGCTTGCAAACCAAACCATTTTCAGATACAACTACTGCTTGTTCAAACCGTACCGTCTTAAAGTCATTTGCAATATGCCTCCATTGCAAACCAACTGCCTCGGATGGTCTACAACCAGTCATGAACAGAAATTCAATGAAAGCAGCATAGTGCTTGTAGTAACGATCGTTTTTAAAAGTTTCGATGATTTTGTCTCGTTCTTCTAAGCTAAAGGGGTCAATATCTGTGTCTTCAGATTGTCCTCTAGGGACTCTAATGTCACCAGCCATGTCGGTAAACGGATTTTCTGTAATCAGTTTTGATTTCACTGACCACTTACAGCAAGCAGAAAGTTCTGTCAGCATTCGCTTGGCTGAATTCGGTGGTTTATTTTTAACTAACCAATCCCTAATTGCAATTGCATCATCAACAGACTTGCTTGGTAAGTGCAAATTTATACAACGCTCAACTCGCTTATAATCTTTCGCTAACGTACTTGGAGATAAATTAGGACGCTGGAATTCTGTATACTTCTCCCACAATTCGGATAAATTTGGTTGAACCTTTTTTGGTGGTGTAACTGGTGTAACCTTACGGGGAGCGCCTTCTGGCGTGTACTTGCTCAAATCCTTGGGGTCAAAGCGCTCGTACAAAATATCTTTCTCAATCTCCGAAGCCTTGAGTTGGGCTAGTTTTTGATGATGTGGGGTATCTGGGTAGCCTGTAGATATATAGTAACGCTTGCCAGCAAAGTGGAAGCGTAGCTGAATACGACCATTAGACAAAATGACCGATACAGAACCCTTGGGGGTCCTACCAGTTGCAGTTTTAATAGTCATGAGTTTAAGATGGTGTAATGCACTTTCCATTATAGACAAGGATTACACCATCTTTACACCATTTTTTAATTCAAATCGACCTAAAGGTACCCAAAAATTGCATTACACCTTCTTCGACTCATCCTCTAAAACCCTTGCTCCGTAAGGAATAACTTAGATTTTAAAGGGATGCCAGGAACGAGACTTGAACTCGTGACACGAGGATTTTCAGTCTTCCAACGAACCCATTTTTTCAGTACTTTCACGGTTTACAACCTTTTTTACCCCCAATTTACCCCCAAAATCGACCTTTCTAATCCAACTTTACCACAGAATCAAAAATGTCAACCATACCCAAAAGTGGTTTACGTTTTTGGTCAAGTCAGAATCATTCTAACGCAATCATGTAATATCATTCAGGTTCACTCCTTGGCGCCTCCCCTAGCATTGATTTTCACATCTGTGCATTGATTCGCAGAGAGAACTAAGCTATAAGTCTTGTTTTGTAGGCGCCATCTGGAGAGCAGGGGCACCATATCTGCTTGGTTCGGTTTTCACTACTTTTTATTCCAGAAAACCGAATCAAGTCTACAAAGTATTATTCTCTACGTCACAGTCCAACGTACATGTGACTGTAAGCATAAGTTGAGCAACTTGCTCACTTCATGCTTACAAAACGACTCGCTCAATTTATGCTTACAAAAAGAAAATATAGCCCCTCCTCCTTAGTGTGTAAGCCTTTACTACGGTTTATGTCAGCACAACACTATACATTTATGAGCGCGCGTGTAGAAAATATTTGCTCAACTTATAATTTCTAAATATAATGTTCGCTCAACTTATACTTTCAAAACCTCCATTTCTACTTTTAGGCTCTATGAGGTTAATAGGGTTTCAAGGAATATATTGCTCAACTTGTGCTTACATAGTCGCTCACAATATCCTTACAGTTACAGCAGCAATTAATTGATTTAACTCAAAGGTAAATAACGGCAAAACCTTTTGATTTTAGGCGCCAGAGTAATGAGCAATACCTTGAGTGTTCGCTTAAAGTGTATTCGGGTCAATTCCTTGTTGACGCAATTTTTCTAATAAGTTTTGCATTTGCTCTTCTTGCGTCAAATATCGTGTTCCGTCTTCACTATACCAAAATAACCATTCACGAGTTCGCCCTTGATACGTTCCACCTTCACGTCCAATACCTAAACCAATTTCCGGCATCCAAATTTTATAACCAGGTTGTAAAATATATTCACCGTCTATTAAACGGTAAACTTCTAAGCGTTGGCGCCTGCGTCTTAAACGTGTAGGTGCATAAATGACATAATATAGAATACCTAGTTGAGCATAGTCAGTTTTCTTCTGCTCATATTCGCCGTTATAGGTTTGAGATACAACCTCTAATGCCAAGGTTGGCATAATATTATCTTCTTCCCAAAGCCCATAGCTAGAACGTCCATTTTCTCCAACAAATCTTTCTACACCCAAACTGAGAAAAGCGTCAGGGACAATAGCATCTTGAGTTGGGTCATAATATATTCCCATATTTATACCAAAATACCAATCGTCGCGATTATGCCAAATAGTAGATAAAATTGCCAGTAGTAAGTTTGGAATTAGTATTTGCAATTCGCTGTCCACAGGTTTGTCATCAGAACATGGTAATTCTGTAGTTGAAGGTAAACAGTGTAAGGGATTGTATTTATACATAATGTTATGGTTGTTATTTTTACAATCCAGTTTAAGCAGTAGGAATGTTACATATTTACATATAACATATCTACATTATAAGCTATAGCTATATATTATGCGTATGAACTAATTAGGAGTGAAGATGTGTATTCATGCCTTAAGATTCCTTATAAAATCAACGCCCTTCAGCCTTATCATCGAAATAATCATCGTAAAATTCACTCAGAACTACCGTTAAGATTAGTGTTTGAGCCATTATTGCTGATATATCTGAAGTTAAGATATCATACTCACATAATAAATTTCGCTCATTTAAGTCAAGTTTTGTAATTTTTATAACATCAACTTCTGTTTGATTGTTATTTTGTGAACCTCGTAGTGACACAAAAAGATAACCAGGCGGGTCTGCACCAGCGGAGGCTTCATATTTACCTGCTAAAACTTTAAGTCCGTTTCGCTCTAACTCTTCCCAAGTCATAAATTAACACTCCTATATATTATATGCAATTTTGAGAAAATGTTAACTAATTATCTGAATGGGTCACTAGATTTTTTACTATTTATATAAAATCTGATGATGAGTATTAAATTTTAAATTAATAAAATCAATCATATTGGCTTGATTCCTGTAATAGTTATCGCAGTATTCATTTAGCAATACATTTTTAATTAACAATTGTGCCATTTCATCAGTAATATCATGTTTCAATATTTCATATTTGCAAATTAAAGTGTCTTTTTCAAGTTCTAGCACAGGGATTTTTATAATTTCAGTTTTGGACTGATTATGCTCATTAGGACTGCGTTGCAATACAACGTAATATCCGGGTATTGTCGCTTCAGTATATACTCCTTCATATTGGGTAGTATCTATGTCATCAAGTCCTTTTTCATGGTCATTAGGTTTAATAATAATTTCGCCTAATTTTAAACCTTTTGTATCAGACACATAACGTGAAGGATGGGTAGTAAGGACTGTTTCTAAGGCGTAAAGTACCTCATCCACAGTAGGCTTTCTAGAGAATCTGTCTTCATAAGCTGTGGATATTCGCTTCAATGCTAGCATAATCTCGTCAACTGGCTCATCACCGCTTACCCCTGTAGTACCGTTACGCTCAAATTCTTCCCATGCCATAGTTTTAACTCCAACTCTTAATTCAATAATCCAATTTTTGGTCTGATTCTTCAAATATATATATTATTCAACAATATTTTTCAATCAATTGATTGATTTTTTCATCACCCATCGGTTCGATGATGTTCTTAAGCTTATCTCTACCTCCTAGCTCATCATAAATACGACGTTCGTGAAAATACATTTGGTCGTCTGTAAGCCCGTCTATAACTACCTCAAGTTTCATATCTATTTTAAAACCATATTTTTTGGGTTTTATGGCGCCTTCATCATGATGCTGAGATTCCCGGTCTAATAGGTCTTGTTTTGTTTTCCCTACATAAATAATGTTCCCTTCTGAGTCGCGACCAACATAGATTTTGCCCAGCGGCACTTCAGAGGCATTATGAACGAGAAAACCTTGAAAACCCACAAAGTACGTGTGAAAGTCATCCACTGTAAGATTGTATGTATCTTGCTCTACAACTGTGAGAGCATCTATACTTTTAACCTCGGAGACTCCGGAGGTAAGCGCCCATAGCAGCATACCTGGTTCCAAATCTTTTGCAGCAATCCATCGTTTTTTGTTTTCTACCCAAAATCTATGGCGCCTGGTAACGTAAATAGTATCGCAATCAGTCAAAATTTTAACTAAATGTACTGTTTGACTACGCAAAAGCACTGTTACCGATTTACTGCAAATAGTCTTTCCTACTTCGTCAAAGGAGAGTACGCTCATGTATGGAGTGAGTGATTCAATCGGAACTAATCCCGACACAGTAACAACAAGAGTTCCCTTGGGAAAGCATGGTATTTCTCGTTGTCCACCAAAAGTTGAAAAATCTGGAATTGGTTCGGGACGACGTGGATATTGTTTTGATTCAGGGTCGTAGTAATATTTTTCCGGATTCGCTCTAACGTTAGGAGGTGGATTCCCGCCTTGCGCGATACGCTCGGAAATTGAAATTTTCCCCTCTGGTATTTCTCGTCGCTGGTTGTCAGCATCATTAGTCATACAGTTTTATTTTCTGAATATAATTATTATTAATGATTGTATTTATCAGTTAGACTTTAGTTACATTATTCATGTTTATTGTGCTATAAAAGTTTAATTTTTAATTAAATATACTTTTTATATTTTAATCTAAAAGCAGTAGAAACTATACATTGGCGGTTATTTACTAAAGCTCAAAGAATTTTAAGTATTTTTTTAACATGAATATTATGATTTAAGCGTTTTTATTGAGATAATATCGATGTTTTATTTTTATAATTAGTATAAATAGTAATATAAGTATACTGGCGTGATGAAATCTTATGGTTATTAAAAGTTGTAAACATAGCAGTTGACTCGGAATTAAAATAATATTAATGCGAAAAACACTAACTCATTAACGTTATATTTCAAGGAAGCTTATTACTTAATTAAGCTCAAAATTGAAGTCATTCTCATAAACAGCAGGATTTAGGCATTCCATTAGAATTATATCGTTCGCTTTTACAAGGTTAACTTCACCATCGTCATCTATGAGTCGAATAAAAAACTCTTCTGAGATTTCGTTTGTTATATCTGTTACGCTATCAATTATTTCCTGCAAGTTATCGGGTTTCATATCACTGTAGCGGAATATTTGGTTCACACCACTTAAAATTAAAAGTAAGGAATAACCTTCTTCGTTTTCTTTCCCGTTACTTTCTAAAGCATCATCGTTACACAAATCTTCGTCTTCGTCATTACTTTCTACGATACCATTATCCCATAAAACCTGACACATTTGAATTTGACTTATTTTCACATAAACGTTCTCTTTTTTTGATGCTTGTTCAATTTCAATAAATCCACCATCTGTTACACGGTCTCGATTTAAAAGGCATTCTTGAATTCTGTTAGCTGTTTGTTTCTCTACTATGCAAATGAAAGGATTTTCTTTACCTCTAAAAAGAAATTTTAAATAATAATTTTTCATACAAGGTACTCTAGCAACTCTAAAATACAAGTTGAAGTTAAAACTTCCTACTGTATCGTAGCGCAATTTTGACACTGCAAGCTGCTGTTATTTACAAGGCGCCACCGATTTCATGCATATACTGTAGAGTTTTTAACTAAGTATAATTTAATTAAAGACACATTTTATACAGCCTATAAATTTCCATCACTTCCGCTTTGAAAATTTTACCTAACTTATCATTTGCTTTTTACTCATGAAGGTCGTATAAATACTCCCGTATTTGTATAATTTTAACAGGTAACTCAGAATAGCAATCATCCCCGTATAATGAAAAAGCTCAAATTAATCAGTGCAAGTAAAGAACAGTATGCTTAGGCGCGTTATTTCTTTGTTTTCTGGTGCTGGAGGCTTATCCCTAGGTTTTGCTCAAGCGGGACTTAAACCTATATTTGGTATTGACATAAATCATGATGCGTGCATTACTTATGAAAACAACCTTGGTATCTCATGTCATAATCTTGATTTAGGTGCCTCTAACAATTCTGAGCTATTAAATTTGCTTTCTCCTCACCAGGATGTGTTGGCAGTTATCGGTGGACCTCCGTGTCAAGGGTTTAGTAGTGCCGGCAGTAGAAATGGATTAGACCCACGTAATCTATTGATATTTAACTACTTTGCAATTGTCGAGAAAGTGAGACCATTATGGTTTTTATTTGAGAACGTAGAAGGTTTACTAACGTCAAACAATGGAAAGAGCGTTTTTGAACTGGTACGTCGATTTATTAGTTTGGGATACTCGCTACGGCTGGAAAAGGTAAATTTTGCTGCTTATGGTCTTCCTCAGTCGCGTAAGCGAGTTATTATAATCGGTAATCGAGTTGGAGCTTCATTCAACTTTCCGTTTGAAACACATTCGTTTGACGCAGGCAAGCATAATAAACTTTTGCCACTTTTTCCTCATTCTCCAACGCTAGATGAAGCAATTTTAGGTCTTCCGGAAGTAGCTACAAGCGAATGTTTAATACCGTACACAAACATTACTCCTATTAATGAGTATGATACTTTTATGCGCCTTCTTAATGATTCAGGTGGTGTTAAACATCACTTTAGTAGCAAGCGTGATAATGACCTAGAACGCTATAAATTGCTTAAGCCAGGTCAAACGATGAAGGATTTACCTGAAAACTTATGGCATCCGAGTTACCGTAAGCGCGCTTTTAGAAGAGTATTAGATGGTACACCAACAGAAAAACGTGGTGGGGCGCCTGTAGGTATTAAACGTTTACACGCACATCAATGTTCGCCAACAATAACTAGCGCATCATCTCATGAGTGTATTCATCCTGTGTTCGACCGTCCATTAACTTTAAGGGAATGCGCGCGCCTTCAATCTTTTGGTGATGATTATGTATTTTCAGGTAGCACATCTTCAATTGCAACTCAGATAGGTAACGCATTTCCACCACTTGCAGCGAAGATATTTGCCGAGACAGTCAGCCAAATAGAAGGTAAGGCTGGTTCAGGAATGGCATTTCCATTTTTGCGAAAAGCTCAATTAATTGGCTATCGCTTAACAGATTCAAGTGGCATGAGTCCTAAGTTGATGCATACAGATTCTCTACTAAAATCACTCATGTCAAACCAAGTTGAAGAAAAATTTTTACACGCTTAACTATGACCAGGGATAAACGTCTTACACTTGAACAATCGCAGCTAATTTCACGCGCGCGAACAATGGGGGTAGCTACTGCAATTCCCATATTTTTGGAAGATTCAGAGCTTGCACGGTTAACAGCAATAATACTTAATGATGTAGAGCAACAAGCGCTGATTTCAAATACAATCCAAGTACCACTAAATGCTAAGTACTACGATTTGCCATTAGAATGGTTTACACAAGAAGTGCAAGGTATAGATTTTATCCCCTTATATCTTGACTGTTTGCAAAATGTGGAAGACTTTGATACTTATTTCAAGTGCCTCTGCGAAATTCATAAACGTAGGCGTAAGTATGAAAGAATACTTCGCGCTCAACCATTGCCAACAATGGCGCAAATTTCACCCAGAGCATTACTTGAATTTGGAATTATCGCTTCAGAAGCTCTGGCTTCGTGGATGACTTGGCGGAAATGGTTTTATGATATTGATAATCGAGCGGCTCAAGAAACTGGTTATTTATTTGAACCAATACTAGCTAGTGTTCTTGGTGGTATACCTTATGGAGCAAGAAATTCTCCCGTGCGGCGCCGGAATAACAATAATAAAGGGCGGCAAGTTGACTGCATTGTTGATAAAACAGCTTATGAATTTAAGCTTCGCGTCACAATTGCAGCGAGTGGTCAGGGTCGTTTTACTGAAGAATTAGATTTTGCGCTCGTACTGTAAACATTCGGGTTATAATCCTGTTTTGCTGGTGCTAGACCCAACACCAAGCACTCGTTTGTATGAGTTGAGTAGAGAATTTGCTCGTGTTGGTGGTGAAGCTTATGTTGGAGATGATGCATGGCAATACCTGGAAGAACAAGCAGGAGCAACTATGGCAAGGTTTGTTGAAAACTATGTCAGGCGCCCAATTGCAGAGCTAGACACAGAAACCGCAAATTTACTTAATTTATCGATAAAAAATGTATTTGAGGATTCAAGCTTTTTAGTTGAACTATCTAATGAGCAGTCAAATTATATATGGAGAATACCCAGAAATGAAGATGAGGCATTGGCTGATGATGAGGGTGATCAAGAAACTCAATAGTATTTATTACCATTACGGTAACTTGCCCGCAATTACATAAAGCTATACTTCACGGCGTAAATTTGTAATTGCTTTTATTTGGTCGGCAGCATCAAAGCTTTATTGCACAAGTATTTGAGCTAGTTTTGTTTACTTTAGGTCGGCAGTGTACATTAACAGTCCCGAATCAAAGTATAATTTTTATCCCAAAACACAAATCATTCATATTTGCCTTGAATACATAAAGCAGAAGTCTTGGCAAATACTGATTTAAAAAGTATTTAATTCTAAAGGCGCCATCTAATGTAACTTTCTTAAGATAGTAACCTTTGAACATCGATTTGAATTTGAGAGATTTGGATTAAGCCACTGTAAAAAGTTTGTTCCGAAGTGTAAACGCCATTTACAGGGTTGGAATAATGAATTACCTTAGAGCTTTTGAGGTCAGCTACAATGTAATCAGGAATACCATGCTCGGCGTAAACATCTCGTTTAACACCTGTGTCTTTAGCCTGGGTGCTATAAGCATATTCTACAATCAAGCGAACATCTTCGGGGTAAGGATGTTGTTGGCTATAATCTCGGTCTCTTACAATAGCAATATCTGGTTCCGGTTCTGAGTCAGATAACGTAATTGGTTTGCCTTGACGTGCCCACCAACCTTCACTAAATAAACGCTCCAAGTAACGGGCAGATGTTTCACATCGATGTGCATGTCCTGGTCCTTCAGGCGCCATATCAACTATTTCTCCTCGGATGAGTTCGCACCTGTGGTCAGCTAAAACTCCTGATGCAACAATACAATGATAATCATCAACAGTCCAGCGGTGTGGTAGCAGAGTCGTCATTGTAAATAATTCCAACGATTATTGATATTTCTAAGATACCTGAAGGGATTGCAATTTCTGCTCTTATTAGCCATATTGCCTTGGTTCGGTTTACCGTACATAAACAGTTTTACTTTGTTGCCACCGTTTTGTTTTCATGTATCAGAGAGTCTTTGTGTATCGTAACCAAATCGTTATTTGGCGCCCAAGTATAGTAACAATATTCAGGTTGAAGTGTTATTTTTTCGGTTAATTAGGGAAATATTAAGATATATAGATTAATTATACGACTTTAACAATGTCACATTCTCAGATAAATTATTCCAATTTGATTATTAGAAGGGCAAATATTCAAGATTTGAATCAAACTATTAAAAAAGCGATTATAAATAGTCTTATTTTTTTAGCACCATCAATCTTAATTGCTTTGATTGTTTTCCAATATGAAATAGAACCTTTAATAATCGCTTTAACGTTTTCACCATATCTAATTTTATGCATTTTTGCATTTATCTATAATTCAGGGCGTTTATTAGGGTTTTTCCCAAAACAGCCTAAAAATACACATACATGGGTCGCAATATATATGGGTAAAAGGATTGGTTCTACAGATATCAATAGTCAGAGCAATTATTCAGTTTTAGAAACTTTGTATATCAATAGAAGTTTTCGCTCATTAGGAGTAGGTACTTTATTAGTTCAAACACTTGCCTCCGAAGAAATAAAACCTTTGTATGTACAACCTGAGCGTCACGCTGCTAGTTTTTGCGAAAAACTTGGTTTTGTACCAGTCAACCAAACGGATTTGCCAACTCAACTTAAAGAACGTAATTCGTTGTTTACTTCCAAATATATGGTTTTAAGATAAGCAGAACAGATGTATATAGCACAGCTACTAAGGAATAGAAATATTGTACTGGTTATAGTGGCGCCTACAGTGAGCGCAAATGCTAGTAGTCGAAACTAAGCGTTTATTTTTGGCTGTATCCGGAATAGCTCCTTACCTGCGTGAATTACTTATACTAGCTAACATCAAAGTAATTGCTGGTAGGGGTAGGTATGGCGCCAAACTCGTTACGGATAACTCATCAAGACGACAAAATCCAACTTTCTTGGCAAACAGGACAGTCTGCACCACGTTCAGCACCCCCTGTTATCTTTGAGCATCCGTTTGATGAGGAGACTTTAACTAGTTTGCGGTGGTATCTGGAGAAGTTTCTACCTTTTCCTTACGGCATATTTCCAGACAAAGCTAAAAAACTAGAGCAGAAGTTTTAACAATGGGGACAGCAGCTATTCGATTTGGTCTTTCCCCGCACTACGAAAGCATGGGACTTTTTCTGTGAAGCAACCAGGGAAGGGCTAGATAAATGCGAGATTAATATTTCTTCTGATGACCCGACGGTACTAAACTTACCGTGGGAGTTGCTATATACCCCTGATTATCAATTCCTCGCTCCTTCTGTTGCAGGTATGTATCGCAGTTTAAGCGGTTATGCTGTACGGGCGCCAATGGAACAATTATCCCAGGATAAGCTAAATATTTTACTAGTGATTTCTCGCCCTTATGGTGAAAAAGATGTAGCACTGAAAACCATCGCTCGCCCACTGTTGGAGGCACTTAAACCGATTAAAAAGCATGTGTCACTCAAAGTACTACGTCCGCCTAGCTTTGAAGAATTTGAGCGGGAGTTAAATACTCACAAAGGTTTTTACCATATCGTGCATTTTGATGGACATGGCAATTTTGATAAAAATAGTGTTGGATTCCAGTATTCTTATGGTAGTAAAGGGCAAGGAGTGCTGGTATTTGAAAATACTAATGGTTCGCCACAAATTATCACCGCTGCTCAAATTGCTCAAAGTTTAAATGATTGCCGTGTGCCGATTTTTGTTTTGAATGCTTGTAAATCAGCCCAAGAAGGAGAGGGTAGCTTTTCTTCGGTAGCAACACGCTTGGTTTCTTTAGGGGCAAAGGGCGTAGTTGCAATGTCTTATAACGTGCAAGTTCAAGCTGCAAAACATTTTATAGAAAGATTTTATCAGCAACTTGTGTTAGGTACTGATATATCAACTGCAGTTGCATCAGCACGGCGCCAAGTTTTGAATCAACGTCTGCGTCCCAGTCCTAAAGGTGATTTACCTTTGGCTGATTGGATGGTTCCTGTTTTGTATCAGCAGGAAACCTATAGACCGTTTTCACAACCAAGTACTACGTCCGATACTCTTGATATTGATGATTTTCTAGAAGAAGCGAATAGTAAATTAGTGGGATTCCCAGAACAAGGGCGTTATGGTTTTATTGGGCGAGACTACGACATTTTACGTTTAGAGCGCGCGTTTCGTCAAAACAACATTGTGCTGTTACAGGGTATGGGAGGGGTTGGTAAAACTGAGTTAACCGCAGGGTTTGCCCAATGGTTAGAAGAAACTCAGGGACGAGAACATTTGTTTTTTATTTCGTTTGAATCAGGCGCCTCTTTAAGCCGGGTCGTAAATGAAGTTGGAAGAGCTGTTTGGGGAGATAAGTTTTCCCAGTATTCCGCAGAGCAGCAGCAAAAAGCGGTATTAAATTACTTAAAACAAAAGCCTTGTTTGTTAATTTGGGATAATTTTGAACCAGTAGCAGGGTTTCCAGAAGGTAACGAACCATTGCTAAATGCAGATGAGCGAGATGATTGGTTCTTCCGGAATTAGCGTGCTAAATTTTAATCTCAGTCGATAACTTTCCTTTAAAAACAAGGCAAACGCGGCGCTTAT
>NZ_RSCL01000012.1:181847-333508 GCF_003991905.1 Dulcicalothrix desertica PCC 7102
GCCATTGTCACCTTTGACTTGAGGCAAGGCTTTGTATGGTTCTAATTTTTGCTCGATTGTACGCAGAGATAGCAAACATTCGTAACGGGCAGTAATTTTTTCTATTTCTGTATTTGCTGCTTCTAGTTTCATTTGCTGTACTAATTGCTCGGCTTGAGATAGCATTGGTATTAAGATTTTTTGGTCTTCTTGATGTGCAGAAGTAATTTGTTTTTCTGATTGCTTGATTTTACCGAATGTTTCTGCTTGGGGAATGCCTTTCTCTTGCATGTATTTGATTAAACGACCTAATAGAATTCCTAAAAATAGTACTAAAAGTGGCACAATAGGAGCGATTCGCATTGTGAGGTTGACCGGAACGATTAATCTTTCTCTGGCGCCTTCTAAGGTTAAGTAAACTGCTCCTGTGTAACGGTCTGAAGGTATTTTAGTACTATCCCATTGTAAGGGTAGTTTAACTATGCGGTCGGCTTTTAATGTTTGAGGAATGCTAGCTACTTTAATTTGATTGTTGCTTAATTGGTAAGCTGTTTGTTCGCCTTTTAATAATACTTCTGCACTGTTTACTGTTACAGATGCATCTTCGCTGTTGTCGAAAGCTAAATCCCAAGTTTGTAAAAAAGCACTTTTGGGAAATAGTATATGTGCTAATCCACAATCTAACCACCAACTGCATTGAGTTAATTGTAATTGTACTTGCTCGTTTCCTCGTAACGGCGCCAGTTTTGGTCTAGCTTTGACTAATACATTAATATTAATAGCTTGTGTTTGATTAGGAAGTCGTATTTCGATTTGCCCTTTATATGTTCCCGGTAATTGGGGGTTGCTGATTTTGACTTGGAAATCTTTGGGTATACCCGCAGCTAGTTTAGTTTCACCTATAAATGATACATTCTGGCGCCCGATTATTTCTGAACCTTCAGTACGCTTTAAGTCAGAAGCAAGGAATGTAAACTGGTCTACTTTTGCAGGTGCAGAAAGACGTACACTACCAATCAGGGTATTTTCTTCATTCAACCAACCTTTGATTTGCAAAGGTTTATCTAATGCATCTACTGTAATGGTAGTTTGTGCTAGAGCAGTTTGAGGACAGATTAATAATAAGCAGACAGCAGTAAAAATCCAGCGTTTCATATTATTCTTGCAATCCCGAACGTTCGTTTTCTAGGGGCAGCATATAAAGAATAAACCAGTATATATTTTTTCACCACAGAGGCACAGAGAACGCAGAGAGAATAGAGAATACCAAAATTTCTCTGTGTCCTCTGTGTCTCTGTGGTAAAGATAATAGTTTTCATATTATTTCATAGATACCGAACGAGCTAAAGCAATTTCATGGGCAGCATATAAAGAATAAACCAAGCCAAGGGGATTATAGTTGTTTTGTAGTAAGGAGCGACGTACTTTTAGCATAGCTTGTCCCATTGGTTCGCCTGCAAACAAACGTTGAAGTACTTCTGTGGCATAATATTCGGCAAAGTTTTCGAGTACTGGACACTCTGTACCAACTACTCCACTGGCGCCTGCATTTAAAAAGTCATCAATCAGGTTAACATAGCTTTCGGGACTATAATCACCAGTTGCACAACCATTGAGAAAAACAAGGGGGTTATGCGACCAAGTTGACTCGTAACATTCTAAAAAATTACTGTAAATTCGCTCATCGCTGATTTCTAAATAAGGTCGCTTTGGCATTTCCTCCACACCACCATGACAGTAGAAGTACACCAAATCTAAATCCTGACCATGTGTACTCCAAATGTTTTCTAACTCTAACATTTCCTCTGCTGGTAGGATATTTAGCTTCGCTGCTAGCTCTAGTTTAGGCAAATGTTGGCGCCAAAGTTGAAAATCTCGATATACATTAAAACTCAACTGCAATGGTTGATTGTTTTGAATTTGTCGTACTAGGGCTACAGGGTAATTATGCTTATTACTAGTCCAACATGGTAATTGTTCGATGGAATAGCGATAACCCCAAAACGCATTAGGACAAATATACTTGGGGTCATTTTTATTCGGGCAATTAGTACAATCTAAATCATGTTCGGTAAAGCGCGCGCATACTGGATTTTCTTTTCTGGTTAAAATTTTTCGTTCGTATAATAATGCCCAAGGAATTGTAACTTTTCCTAACACAGGGTTGACTTGAATAACTGTATCTGGAGTTAACGCAGCTTTTAATGTTTCTTGGTCTTGCTGTAAAAGTAAACGATAGAGTTCGCGTCCTGTGTTTGCTAAACTGGGAAGCCAGGTATTGAGTTGTTCAATACTTCCTTCAGCTTGTCCCCAATATCCGTTATGTATAGTTAAATGAAGTTGATGGCGAATTGCGGTAATTACATTTCCTAGTGCAGTGGGTTGTAAGGATGTGTCGTAGAATGCTATTTCCTTATTACCTTGAGTCCTATCAAGAAAGCGAAAATCAATACTGCCATCCCGTTGGTCGAGTTCTACATCTACAGTGAATACTCGTTCGGGGAGTTTCGCTAGCTGCTCGTTAGTTAATAAGTCTGTTGTGGTAAATGTTATGCGACTGCTTTGAGGAGGACGTAAAGATTCTGGTATTTCGGCGCCTGCGTTGGGGATAATTAATACTGCAAGTTGTTTCGACTGGAGCAAGTAACCACGGTAGAACAACTCTACTTGTATGTAACCTCGACCTTCAAGCAGGTTAGGTTTTATTGTAAAATGGATGCTGTCTGAGGCGCCTGTTCGGGGTAGAGTAAGTTGTTTGACTTTTGCATTGATACTGAAATCTTTGGATGTTACTGCTACGTCTATAAGTAAATTTTGCTGGTTATTCCAGACTTGAGCTAATGCTTGTTCCGGAAATGGCGAGTTATCTGTTCCTTTTGGTTCTGGGCTAATATCTATATATAGTAAATATGCTTGACCGTGGATGAGTGGTTCGGTTGGTGGAATTAGTGCTTGGTTGTTGGCGCCTGTAAAGTATGTATTAAAGTAACGGTAGTTTTGTACGTATTCTGATATTTGTTCTAAAAAAACGAGTTGCTTTGCAGTTTGGTCTTGGTTTTCGGTAAGCAGGATAGTACTTATTATATTAATTACCTGCTTAGATTTATCTTCTGGTTCACCTGCACTCTGACCGTCAAAGGTGACAATTTCCTTAGTTTCGCCAAACAGTTCTTTTTTTAACTCAGTGACGTTAGGTAGGAATCTAGGTATTCGACCGTCTAAAGCATTTAATCTAGCTATTTTCGCGTGAAAAAGCTGTTTTAAGGTATAATTAGATTCAAGAAGTGCTGTTATCTCCTCTTCGATAAAGTCCCAATCATCAGGGTCGATATCAAGCTGCTGTCCGATATCTTGTAAAATTGCTTGCTCATCTTTGCTCAAAGGAGTTTGTAGCTCTTTAAGAGTTAGCAACAGACCCATAAGAGTTTTGTTGGAATGATTCATCACGACAGGGTGTATTAATTGCAGTATAAATTAGTAAATCTATTTAAAATAACTTTACATGAGAAGAGATGCGCTAGTAGTAGGTATAAATCAATATCCAAGTTTAAAAGAAACACCCACCAGTAAAGCTAAAAATTTA
The DNA here is from genome assembly GCF_003991905.1 of Dulcicalothrix desertica PCC 7102. Lineage (GTDB taxonomy): Bacteria > Cyanobacteriota > Cyanobacteriia > Cyanobacteriales > Nostocaceae > Dulcicalothrix > Dulcicalothrix desertica. Next base: position 185,410 of record NZ_RSCL01000012.1, read on the forward strand.
ACAACTCCTGCGGTCGATGCGGAAACCATTGCTCAACTTCTAGAAGCTGACAAGAATTTTCGAGTTATAAGACTTCCCTCCAAGCTAGTGAATAATAAGTTGCAGGTTGACCCCGATGGAATGGTTACTGCTGATGCACTACTAGAAGCAGTTACAAAATTATTTTTACCAGAAGAAAATATAGATACAGCACTATTATTTTTTGCGGGACATGGGTTACAAAAGCCTTTAGGAACTTTGAAGCAAACATTATTAGCCACTAGTGATGCTAATCCTTATTCCAAAAAGTGGAATGGTATAATATTACGAGATTTATGGGACATCATCGAGGAAAGTACTGTTAAAGAGCAAATAATATGGTTAGACTGCTGTTATAGTGGCGCCTTATTAAATTTTAAAGACAATGAATTTCCAAAACAGTCGGCAAGAAAACGCTTTTTAATTGCTGCATCTCATAGTTCAGAAGTTGCCTACGAGCGTTTCGATGGTAAGCACGGTGTACTTTCAGGAGCGTTAATAAATGAACTAGATGCTAATAAAATTACATCTACCAACTGGATAACAGCTCGTACTCTAGGAGCTTCTATTGATACTGAGTTAAAAAAATATTACGAAGAAACAAAAATACCTCAGTTACCGCAAATCAGAATACCTGACCAAGAAATTCGTATAATTCAAGGTAAAGGTCAGCCTAGTACTAATAAATTAGAGGCACAAAAAACTTCGGAACGCGAAGTCCCATTCATTTTACCTCAATTAGACGTATCCACATTTACAGGGCGTAATGACGAGTTAAAACAACTTGAAGAATTACTTTTAAATTCTCAAGGAACAAAATTTTGTAGTATTGCTGGGTTAACAGGTGTAGGAGGTATTGGAAAATCTGCTCTTGCCTGCTATTTCGCAACATTACACCGAGCAGATTTTCCAGATGGAATAATTTGTTTACGGGTTGATGGTAAAGATATAGATACCATAGCGCGCGACTTTGCTCGTAGGTATGAAAATAGATATGAGGATAGATATGAGGATAGATATGAGGAAAAAATTAACTTGGAAGACGAACGTGATGCAGCAACTATCATGCAAGAGATATTTGCACATCGAAGAATGCTGTTAATATTTGATAATGCAGAAAATGCTAGTATTTACCAATTACGTCCAGGTGGAAATAAATGTGCTGTAATTGTAACGACACGTGACCGTGGACTAGTAATTTCGCTAGAAATACCCAGCGAGGGTAGAATAAATATACCAACACTTCCTGAAGCTGATGCATTATTACTATTAGAAAAGTTGGTAGGGAAAGAGCGTGTTACAGCAGAACCAGAAGCAGCGCACGAGTTAATCGAATTAGCAGGTTATTTACCCATCGCCATTAAAATTATTGGGTCACAATTAAGTTTACATGAAAGGCGTAGTCTTGCTCGCCACGCAGATAGATTAAAAAGAGAACGACAACTAGCAAGCATGAAATTCGGTAGTGCCGAACATTTAGATTTATTTGCTTGTTTTTCAATAAGTTTAGAATATTTGCAGCCAAATGAAGTAGATTTCTTTGCCTGCTTAAGCGTTTGTGCCAAAAACGGGTTCTCGTTACGAACTGCAATGATGGCTACAAGTTGTGATGAATACACCACAGAAGATAATTTAAATAAGCTTTATCAGCTTTCATTAATTAACTATTCCGAAATACAAAAAGACCGCTTTGTATTTCATCCACTTATCCATCAATTTGCTTGGGAAAAGGCAATTGAGTTGGGTTTGCAAGAAGAAGCAGCGACAAGACATGCTGAGTATTTTATCGAGTTTACCCAAAGAGAACTTAATTACGCAACTGCACAAGAAATTGCAACAGAATTAGATGACATTATTTTAGCTGCTCAGTGGTTACAGAAACAAAAAACGACATCAAAATCTCAAGAAGAAGACAAGTATAAATTTGCAATTTGCCTACAACCATTGTTTGAGCAGTATGGTTACTGGGAAAAGGCTGTTGATTTTATGTTGGGATTTGAGCAACTAGCAGAAAGTAATAAAGATTGGCAAGCTGTTATTAAATTTCGGGTTCAACAGGCAAAATATCTATCTTTACAAGGTAAGTTGGCAATTGCAGAAGAACGACTTAAACCTGAACTTATTGCAGAAATATTGGACAAAATTGAGGAAGAATGGACTCGTCAGCATTCTGAAGCAAAATGTCTTAATACTCTAGGTAGTATAGTTATGCGGCAAGGAAAATTTGATGAAGCTGTTAGTAATTTCAAGCGTGCTTTAGAGATTGAAGAACGACTGAATAATCAAGAAGGTTTGACGATAGCACTGAATTGTTTGGGTGGGTTGCTGCGACGACAGGGAAACCTCAGCGAAGCCGAGGAGGTTTTTAAGCGCAGTTACGCTATTTCTGAGGAGTTAAATGATAAAGGTTATACAGCTTTCGTACAACACCACTTAGGGCTAGTCTTTCTTGAGCAAAATCGCTTGGATGAAGCTTGTCACAGCCTACAGCGCAGTTGTAACATTTTTAAGGAATTGGGAAACCAACGCAGTTTATCAATAGTGCTAAACAGCTTGAGTGGAATTTTGCAAAAACAAGGAAAAATTGATGGAGCGATAGCAGCAATTCAGGAAAGCGTAGCTATTGAAGAAAAGTTGAATGACAGACACAATTTCGTAATTAAATTAAATAAGTTAGGTGGGTTGTATCAACAGAAAGGGCAAATCAAGGAAGCTATTCAAACCTTTGGTCATGCAATTACAGTTGCCGAAGAAGATAGTAATAAACAACAATTAGCAGTTACTTTAAATCAATTGGGTGGATTATATCAGCAGCAAAGACAAATTGAACAAGCTATTCAAACCTTTGAGCGTGCAATTATAGTTACACAAGAAGCGGACAATAAACAACAATTAGCAATTACTCTAACTCAATTGGGTGTATTATACCAGCAGCAAGGACAAGTAGAGGAAGCTATCCAATCCTTTAAGCGTGTAATTACAACTGTACAGGAAACGGACAAAAAGCAATTAGCAATTACTTTAAATAAATTGGGTGGATTATATCAGCAGCAAGGACAAATCGAACAAGCTATTCAAACCTTTGAGCGTGCAATTACAGTTGCACAAGAAGCGGGTAATAAACAACAATTAGCAATTACTTTAACTCAATTGGGTGGATTGTACCAGCCGCAAGGAAAAGTAGAGGAAGCCATCCAATGTTTTAAGCGTGCAATTACAATTGCACAGGAAACCGACGACAACAAACAATTAGCAATTACCTTAAGCCAATTATGTAAATTATACCAGGAGCAAGGAAGAATAGATGAAACCATCAAATCTTTTAAAGATAGATTACAAATAGCTCAAGAAACAGATGACAAAAAACTATTAGTAATTACACTAAATCAGTTCGATAAATTTTTACAAGAGCAAGGACAAATAAATGAAGTTATTCTATCATTGGAGCAAAGCATCAAAATGGATGAGGCAACTGAGGGCAAACAAGTATTGGTAATTCTTATAATTAAGTTAGCTGGATTGTACCAAAAGCAAGGACAAATAGAACAAGCTATTCAATCTTTTGAGCGTGCGATTGCAATTGCCGAGAAACTACAAAACAAGCAGTCATTAGCAATTACTTTAAATCAGTTAGGTGGATTTTACCAAGAGCAAGGACAAATTGAACAAGCCATCCAATCTTTTGAGCGTGCGCTGGCAATTGCACAGGAAATAGGTAATAAGCATTCATTCGCAATTACCTTAAATCAATTAGGCGGATTATACCAAGAGCAAGGACTCATCGAGGAAGCCACTCAGTCCTTTGAGCATCGGCTTACAATTGAAATTGATAAGGAAACGAATGATAAGAAATCATTAATAATGACTTTGAATCGATTATGTGGATTGTACCAACGCCAAGGACGAATAGATAAAGCTATTCAATATCTTGAGTATGTGATTGCTATTGCACAAGAAACTGATCACAAACGACAATTAGCAATTACCCTAACTCAGTTAGCTGGGATGTATCAGGAACAAGGACGAGAAGAAAAAGCTATACAATCCTGTGAACATGCGATTGCCATTGCCCAAGAAGATGGTAATAAAAAACAATTAGCAATTACCTTAAATCAATTGGGTGGATTATATCAGCAGCAAGGGCAATTCGATAAAGCCATACAATCCTGTGAGGATGCAGTCTCTATTGCAAAAGAAATTAATGATAATAAACAACAGTTAACGTTTATACTGACTCAGCTATGTGTAATTTATCAAGAGCAAGGAAAATTTAACGAAGCCATTGAATCTTATAAATATAGAATCAGAATTTACAAAGAAACAGATAACAAAAAACAATTACCAATTACTCTCAATAAGTTAGCCGGATTGTACCAACAGCAAAAGAGAATTAATGAAGCGATTATATCCTTGAATGAAAGTTTGGAAATAGCACAACAAATAGATGACAAGCAACAAACATTAATCGCTCTAAATCAATTTGGTGGCTTATATAAGGAGCAAAGACAGTTTGACAAAGCTATCGAATTCTTTGAGGAGGCAATCAACATTTCGCAACAAATGGATGATAAATATTCGCAAGCAATTACATTAAAGCTCGTGGTTGAATTGCATCGACAGCAAGGGCAAATAGAGAAAGCTATCCAGTCATTAAAGCATATAGTTATGATTGCAGAAGAGGCAAACAACAGGCAGTTATTAGAAAAAATTTTAGAAAACTCTATCAAATATATACTCTTTTTATGCAAAGCTTATGCTACATATATATTTCATAATAGAGAATTAATAAAAATACGTGATATAGAAATTATTCTTAGAACTTGTTATAATTTATGCATTAAGATAGATGACAAAAAAAGTTTGGCATTAATACTCTATCGTTTAGGTAAAATTATGTACTTCAAAGGAGGAGAAGATAATTTTAAATTGTCTTGCATATATTTAAAAGAAAGTATTAAATATAATAGTTCTACAAAACATTTATCAAAAATTTATACTACTTTAGGAAAATATTTATTTCAATTTGAGAAATTTGAACAAGCAATCGAAGAGTTATGTAAGGCTTTTGAAATAGATGAAAGGTCAGCAAACATCGAGGGTTTGAAGAAAGTAACTCCTTTCTTAATATATTCATTAATACATTTAGGAAGACATGAAGAAGCTATAAGCTTTTGTAAACGTTGCCTTCTTATCTCTTCTGATGAAGTGCTTTTTCTGGAAATCGATGATAAAGTTAGTTCATCGAAACAAATACCAAATCCAAATGTGTTCAAGCAGGGAATCATTAAAGTTATAAAAACAGACAAACGTGGTAGGATATACGGGTTTATTGCAACCGAAGACATGAGTGATGACATATACTTTCAAGAGAGTTCGATAGCACCAAAATATACATCTAAATTACAAAAAGGCTCTCGTGTGGAAATGGAAGTTAAGCGAAATCAGAAAGGAATGTTTGCGGAAAGGTTATGGATGATCGCTTAATCATAATAATGTGCCAGTGAAAGAAAATAGCATTCACAAATTTTTTTGAAAAATATGCCGTATTTTATAGTTATAATTTATACATAAATAAGAAGATTTAATTTACACTGCCTCATAAGCCGAGATACTTTGGTAGTAGGAATCAACAATCAACAAGTACCCTTTTCTTTAAGATTTATCAGGCGCCACGAAGCATCTCACCACTCCTGCATCTGACGCGGAAGTAATTGCACAACGTTTAGAAACTCATAGTGGCTTTCGAGTCAAACGCTTCCCAGCTAGCAACAAGGGGTTGATATTGAAAACTTGCCCCTACTACTCAAATAACACCTAAATTTTAACCCTTTTGTGCGCCAACGGCGCACAAAGAATTCGGCTAAACCGAAAGAACGAACAAGCTTAGAAAATATTAAAGTCGAGCAAAATTCGTTTGGCGCCTCCTTTGCAACGGATGTAACGGATAAGTTAAAGTACAAAGCAAACGGTAAGATGGAAAGGTAGATTATTGTAATATTCGATCTCAAAGATGACAGATTTACTCCGCCAAGTGATTGCAGAAATTGAGAAGCTCCCCGAAAAGCAGCAAAATGCTATAGCTTCTCGTCTTGCAGTAGAGCTTAAAAAAGAGGCAGAAAATTTATTGTTAGAGCAACTGGCATCAACAGAAGCTGTTGTTTGGTCTCCTTACGACGCTTTTGAGGAAAGAAATCATTAATGCGTCACCTAGGTTGTTTTCTTTGCAATGACAGGCGAAATGCAACATGTTATGGCTGGCTTTGTAAAGATATTTGAGCAAATCATCACCTAGTGGGTCGCAGTTTTTGCCGTTGGTCAAATCACATTTAGACCCTAGCAGTGTGAAGCGATTTCCAGGTGTCGCTCTAACTAACTTTTCAATCTCTGGTTTTTCGTTTTGATGCGCTTGCAATAGTCGATGGTGCAAGCAAAACAACATGTCTGAGGGTTGTGCTTGCTCTAAAACGTAATCGGAAATATCTTTTTCTGGGTTGAGAATCCTAGCTGGGGTGTAGCGTAGTCCCCAAAACATCTCTGGGTTCCCCTGTTCGTAGTCATTCTCACTTCCCTCGAACAAAACTTCCCAAGGAAAGGGGGTACACTCAGAAACAAAGGTAGGTGCCACTGTTTCATTTAGACGACTGGTTAAGATTTTGTTGGCTCTGTCTTCACCAAAAAATGCCTGATAAGCAGTGCGTCCCCATTCGGCTAGTTTTACTAAAGAATAATCACATGTATTAACGTCTAGCTTGAGACTTTTATTCGTATTGATACTAATTCTTAATTTATCAAAACATTCTAAAATTTCGTTTGTTAGGGTTTCCAAAATCTTGTCAGTAGGCTTAGGAAAAGACCAGCGACCAATATTATAAGAATCTTTCTCAATAACAAATTCGAGATATGAATTAACTGTTTGTGTCCCTACTTGGCTAATTGCTCCCCTCATTACTACCCCTGTTAAGGTGTACTAAAAAATAAACTAATAAAAGCCTGAAAGCCTTGCCCTATAAGCAATTCCATTAAAACTCATCAAAAGAGTAGGAAAATTTAGGAAAAATTTAGGAATTTGAGAACAATCAAGCATGGGATTATGTATTTAACTGAACAGAAACCATTGATGGGTGTTTTACCATGCTAAGTCCAATTTTTGAGCGATTTGCGCTTTATCATCACCAATAACAGTAATGCTTAGAGCAACCTTGGAGAGGATTTTCAGTGCAGAAAAACTAGACGCATTATTTGAAGCAAAGCGAGAAAAGCAATATACTCAAGAATTATTGTTTTCAACAGTTGTAGCAATTATGAGCCTGGTAGTATGCAAGAGAGCGCCCATCAATCAGTGCAGCATATAAAGCATTCGCTAAAAACATAGGTGTGTCGCGCGTAGCTTTCTACAGCAAAATAAATGGTATAGAACCACAAGTTTCTCAAGCATTGGTGCGCTATAGTGGTGAGCAATTAGCTCCAATTGTTGAAGAACTAAAAGGAAAACAGCCAGAAATTTTACCTGGTTATCGAGTCAAAGTAATTGATGGAAATAATTTAGGAGCAACTCAACATCGATTGTCAGTTTTACGTGATGTTGCAGGTGGTCCGTTACCAGGAAAATCCTTGGTTGTACTTGACCCAATTCTAATGTTAGCAATTGACGAATTCCCTTGCGAAGACGCTTACACTTCGGAAAGAGCGCTATTTGATCAAGTTCTAGCAACTGTAGAAGCTCGTGATGCTTGGGTTGGTGACAGAAATTTTTGTACTTGTAAATTCCTTGTTGGTACCGCTCAAAAAAAAGCGTATTTTATTATTCGTCAACATGCTTCCATGCATTATGAGGTAGAAAGTGAATTGATAGAAGTAGGTGATTCTCCAACAGGTAAAGTTTTTGAACAAGACGTAATAATTGAATTTGAGAGAGAATCAATTAAATCTCGTCGTATTGTTGTACATTTAAATGAACCGACTCGTGATGGAGAAACAAAAGTTGCTGTCTTTACAAATTTGATTAAAGAAGAAGTGGATGCAATTTTAGTTTCACAAACTTACTTAAAACGCTGGACTGTTGAAGGATTATTTCAAGTTATTACTGATACTCTTGAATGCGAAATTAATACTTTAGGTTATCCCAAAGCCGCTTTGTTTAGCTTCTGCATGGCATTAGTAGCCTACAATATTTTATCTGTAATTAAAGCTGCATTGCGTAGTGTTCATGGTCAAGGAAAAATTGATGCTGGCATCTCCAATTACTATTTAGTTGAAGAAATTCAAAGTACTTATACGGGTATGATGATTGCAATTCCTGATATTGAATGGCAATTTGTAAGCACGCTTCATCTATCAACTTTTGCAGAGCTATTAAAACAATTGGCGGCACAAGTTGACCTCAAACGCTTTGCTTCAAGCCCTAAAGGTCAAAAAAAGCCTAAACCGGAAAGAAAAAAAGAACCTAACCGTACCCATGTCTCCACTGCCCGACTTCTAGCCCAGAAAGAACGCGACCGTAAGCTTTCCCTACTGAATCAACAACCTTCTAACGTGGTTAAAACTCCTATGCCGCAAGCGTTACGCTCTTAAATGTACCATTTTTTCAGTACACCTTAACAGGGGTACCCCTCATTACCCCCTACCATCCCGTTACTAACTTTAAGTGAAAACCGCAAGTTGTGGACAGGTTCTATACCGTCCTCAAAGTAAACCTGAACTAATACTGACCGATTATCCATTTCTGTGGGAACAGTTAACGTAAACCAACCTAAGTAATCCCCGGTTGCTGTGCGTGTCATTATTACAGAATCACTAGAACTAACCTGTAATCCGGATGTGACTATAAAAACACGCAAATCCTCAAAGGTTAAATTTTCTGCAACCTCCATTAATCGGTTTTCGTACCATACAGGAGGCGCCCGTCGCAAACTCACACGATATCTAACTGTTGTTCCTGGCGCCACTGGGTCATCAATTTCCTGACCAATAGGCTCAACCACCGCATAACCTTTACCTTCCACAGGTCGATAAGCACGTGCCATTGGGTCGCCAAATAGTACATAAGCTAGCCAGTCAAGAGAATTAGGAACCGCAATTTTAGCTAACTTACGAGCATTGCAAAACGCTGCACCCAGTGATTGCCCAGCCCAGATATTTTTGTAAAAATTACCAATAAAAGCGGCTTCTACATCCGGGTTAACTGCCCAAAGGGCGCCAACAAAGGTACTGCAACCAGCCCGAATAAATGTAGATGCCCAAGTGTTTTCTAATATAGTTAATTCCGGTTTACCCGCACTTACGTAGCCTAAGCTAACGAGAGGACGGTTCCGACGCAGGTTTAATTTTGCTGGTTGTACCTCCTGCTCAATGTCATAACCACTATTATTACTATCTACCCGCACTGGAGCATCTTGAAAATTATTTGTATTTTCATGTTCACCAAAGCGAATTAAATGTAGACCCCGCATTGCTTCTGTAGAATTTAGGTCAGCGATACTGCCCAAGGGTATTGGAGGTAGTGAAGAAGGCGCCTCAAGTAAGGAAATCCAAATTTCAGGCTGTTCTACACTAGCATAATGGGCGACATTCACCGCACCAACAGGAAACTCATAAGGACGCGCGTTTTCTAACTCCCATAACCTTATTACTAAACTATATATTAGCGTTCCGAAAGGTTCACGAAGGTGGGTTATCAAGTTAAGGGCTGGACTGGCAAATTTGGATCAATCTCAATCAAGGTAACTTTGGCATTTTCTACCACTGTATTTCCTAGCAATGTGTCCTGCAAGGCTTCAAATTTAGACTCAGCTTTTATTATCCGTTCGTAGTGCAAAATTTTGGACTTTGGACAAAAATGTTTGTTTGCGAACAATGTTCGTGAACTAAAAAAGGACATAGCTTTTTATCCCAGTTATGAGATTAACTGAGTAAAACAAGTATATTTACAGAAAAATTACGCAGCTTGAGGCTGTGAAATATTTGATTTTTTACTTTTTTTGATAACGGGATGCTTAACTCTTTTAGTCTGGGTCTGACCCCTCACCCGACCTGTCGAATTTCCTCTGGGTTTTGGTGAATTTCCTGGTTTTCCTATCTCTGAAATAATTCGTTGAAAGTCACGTTGTACGGTACTGGGAGAAGCAATTTTATCATTGTTTGGCTCTTGAGCGCGCTCCCAAGGTCTTGGTAAATGCTTAGATAAATCCTTTGCAGCCCATAATTGTACATAGGCAAGCATAACTAGACGTATCCAATTTTCTTCATGTTCAACTTCAGGAGTCTGGTAGTTAGTCATCAGTAAACGTTGCTTTTTAAATCTAAACATATGTTCTATATCGAACCTTTGCCGATAGCAAGAATAGACTTCTGCAAGGGAAATACATACACGTTGCTCGCCCATAACTATCAACCACATCGGTTTCCAAATAGCACAGCCAGTATCATCAGTAACATGAACCCGGACTAAGGTAAACGGGCATTTATACATCTGTTCTTGTTGAGTTCCCCTCATCAACATATGGTGCCAAGCCTTAAGGGTTACTGTGAATTGACGACCTTTCTTCGTAGTACTATTGATTTGTGTTGTTTCGTCTGGTGGGTGCCAAGTGTCTTCAAGCGCCAAATCAAAGCGTTCACCAAATTTTTTTGGACACCCACGTTTCTTTTCTTCTTGTTGTATAGGTGGCGTAGAATAAAAAATTCTATTACTACGAACTCTGGCAATTAAAACCAAATTTTTGTGCTTAGATACATCAAATAGAAATGAGCGCTGACTATAAACACTATCGGCAGTTAATACTGATAATTTGTTGTGCCAGGGAAGTGATTCATCGGTCATCAGTGCATCAATTTGCTCAATGGCAACACTTGTACCTTTTTTCTCAATAGGTACTCTTTCTGCTGATAGAGGAATTGACCAGGGTGCTGAGGATTGAAGGTCTTTCTCTGGTAACATTGAGACAAATGAAAAAGCATGTCCAACACCAACGGGATTATTACCTGCAACAGTATTTGGCTGGTAGATATAACCTCGTTCAGGCAAAGTTGGGGAGTGAGGACGTGGATGAGGAGTCGTATCCGTTGCAAATAAATAAAAAGAGCATTTTTCCGGTTGGGGCGTAACTTCAGCTATCAGCCTAGTTAAATTTTTCAACTTCTTTCTCTTCTTTTTCTTATTATCATTAAAATTAAATGATTTTTGAATTGCTTTATAGAGGGAGCTATAAGTTCTTTCAAATAAAGGACTTAAAGATAACTCGGCAGGAGAATAAGCGCTATTTGAGTTACTAGCTAAAGCATCAATTAAATCAATAACACTATCACTGTATGATTTAAATAATCCACGTAAATGTTGTCGAAAAGACTGGAATTGCGCTATTAATTGATTATGGTTTATTTTTTGCATAGCTCATCAGCAGATTTGGTACATGGTTTGTCTTGATAATACTATGTATTGAGATGCTGATAGCTATTTTATAATTCAAAAATTAAGTACTAACGTTCAATTTAGTTCATTTGAATATTTAATAAAATTAATCTAATACCATTTTAATACGAAGCTGCACATAATCAATTGGCTTAAAGCCTTGCTATATAAGCATAGTTTCTATGCAGCTTCACAAAAAATTGGTATAACAAATTGAAAAGCATAAATAAAAATAATCGAATTATTTTTCGCGATGTTAGTACGTGAACAAACTTTTTTTGTCCAAAGTCCAAAAAATTACATGATAACGTTTTTTGATTGGTTCAGAAGATGCTGAACGCTCTACTGCTTCCCAATCTTTATTTTGACTTACTTCTGCGATTTCGCGATATTGGCTGGCTAACTGCTCTAATGCAATGGCGATGGCGTGTTCTTCGCTTTGACCATAGCAATAAATCTCATGTGGGGGCTGCTCAACAGAAGGCGATATTTGACAATGATACCTTCCATTATCATCAGAGACTACATTAATCGTAACTGTTTTGGTGATTGAAGTCATAATTAGCTCGTATTAATAATAATAGACATAAAGGTTATATTTCAGTCCACTCTTGGGAGCAATAATTAGCTTTCTCTATGAGGTTGCCAAAGTATAGCTTCATTTCCTTGGAGTTGTTCAAGGAAAACGGTTATGTAGCCGTCAATTTTGGCATAACCATACAATTCTACCCCTAAAATGATGAAAAAATCACTATGTATAGGAAACCTCGAATTTGCATTAACTGTTCCTTTGTCTTTTTCATAGCCTAATTCCGGCAGGGAACGGCTCACCCAAAGTGAATTGTATGCGCCAAAAATAAGGTAATACTATCGGCGGATACCAATCCCCTTCTTCGTCATGGCTCTCTTTGTAAACAGATATTCCACCCAGAAAGACATGATATGGCTGTGGTTTACTAGGTAATGTTCTAGACATAATTCTTATCCGGTATAGTGTATCAGCAACTTGCAGGAATTTCTTTAATTATAACTTTTATAGGTTTTTATTATTGAGTGTAATCATTACTCCTTATCATCATGGCACCCACCTTGTTAAATAATTTTTGATTTATTCTGTAAACAAGCTTGGTTCTACGTGAAAAAAGGCGCCAAGTTTCTGAGCAAGCTCTGAAGTGATATTTTGTTTACCTTCTAAAATATCATCCACGGAAGTTTCTAATCCTAAAAATACCTGTAAATCATCTTTATTTTTGTTTGATTGCTCAAAAAGAAATAATAAGAAAGATTGAGGATTACTTGGCGTTACACCAAAATGATAGTTTTCTTGTTCAAACTTCTCAATTAATGTAATTAGTAATTGATATAATTCGTTTTCTTCAGGAGTCCGTGTACGGTGCATTAAATCTTCCACAACAGCTAAAGCTTGTTCGTTTTCAGCTTCTGTTTTAATAAGTTTGGGAAGGTGAGTTGTTAATAACTCTCTATATTTGTCTTGATTAAAAGTGAGGGTCATTTTTCCAGTAGTCCTTATTGTATTCTGCGTGTGTGAGGATATACTTAACATAAATTAATTGTTCTGCATAATCTATACTAACAATTAATCGGTATTTGTTTCCTTTGATATTAAAGACTGTAAAATTACTGACTGCTTCTGAAGAGTGAAACATTTCCTGTACTTCAGTCAAGTTTGACCATTTAGCCTTACTCGCAACTTTATACCAGTAAATAAAAGCTTCCCGACAATCTGCATGAATTTCAGCATACTCCCTCAAGGCTTTAAAGCTAATTACGTGCATCTTCCCTGATTAAATATTATATATTAACTTATGCGGCTTCGGGTTTTGCCAAGTATCCAGGGACACTTGATACAAATGGGGAAACCTCTAATTTGAGCGAGATGGAGACTTAACCTCTGTGGTTCTCCAGTTCGTTACAACGCACGACTCTACTGAACTCATCATCGACTTCTCTAGAGCAACGCAATGCTTCCCCAAAGCTACTACTTTATATTAGAGCTTACCGCCTCTAATTAACTCTCTAACTATAAATATTTATTAATCTTTAAGAACCACAAACACTCTATGTTGTAAGTTTTTATTTATGTGTCTTAACATATTAAAGTGTATCAATTATGGCTAAGGAATCTAAGGGTTTTGGTGAATTACTCAAACAACAGAACAAATCTCAAGCTCTTCCTAAAATAACAATAAAGGCGCCGACTGGTAAATCTAATAATGATATATCAAATTTGGATGAGCAAGAAATCAGAATAGGACAAATTTTAGGGTTGACATCAGAAGGTGAAATTCCCGCAGTCAATAAAAAGACTTTAAGCATTTATCGCGATTACCTCAAAAAAGAATTGGAATCTCCTTGCATAGTGACAGGTATAGAAGATTTTAAGTGGGAAGAATATTATATGCTGGGAGGAGGTTCTAAAGAAGAGCATGATAAATTACGAAAAACAAAACCTTCTTACTTAGATACTTATAAACTACTAAACTTTACAGATGAGATAGATACTTTTTATGGGTTGAAGGTATCGGTTAAAAGAGAGTCGGATAATAAGAAATTTATCTTACCTTTATCAGATTTGGAAAGTGATGATTCAAGCCTAAATAACGAACAGTTGCTTAATAATTATTCTGTTTGGTTCGTTAACTTGCGATAATGTATGATATTAAATAAAAGAATCGTATCTGAAGTTAAAATAACTTTTTAAATCATGGGAAGAAAATCAAAGCTGCGCCAGCAAAGAAAACAGGATGGTAATGACGTACCATTAAAAGAACTCACTTCTGCTTCTCCTTGGTCTAAGTTTGTAAAAAAGCCCGCTGAAAAGCAGAAGAAAAAAACACATCATTGTTTGGAAAGATTATAGATTGGCTAAATCCGTTTCCTAAAGTAGATGATAAATATCAAGCTTCTTTTGAAGCAAGTGATTTTTTTAAAGAAAATGATACTGTTTTAGGCGCCGTTGCTTGGGAAGGCTACCAAAAAACAAACTCCCCAGGTCTTGTTTTGGTTAATGATGTTACAGAGTCTTCTCCAAAAATAAATTACATTACTCGTCAATCTATTCTCAAAAAAATGCGCCGACTTAGTGTAGATAACGAAAATATAAAAGCAATACAAAATATGGTAGAAGTTTACGAACCTCCAAGCGATGTAGTTATGGTTTACGTTAACCGCAATAGCGAAATGTCTGTGACAATGCAAAAACCTATAATGTCTCCGAAAGAATGTTATGAAACCTTACAAAAAGGAATGTAAGTTTTAATTTTAGAACAGTAACAGAGCTTCACGTCTTATTCCTACAACAGTTGTTCAAAGAGCGCACCCAGTAACCGCCTCAGTATAAACTGTTGCCACCAAGTGTCGAACCACCAAGCGGCCAACTTTACCTGTGGCACCGGAATGTTACTGAATGTGATGTTAATATCAAGTTTCTATAAACATTTGCTATTAAGCAGCTTGCTCTTCTTGATTTTCTTGCTCAGAAATTGCTACCAACGCATAGGTGCTTTCTACCTACATTGATGGAGAATTCATCCCCTGGCTTTAAGCCCAATTGTTTTGTATAGGCAGAACCTATTAACAAATTGCCGTTAGACTGCACAGCGATTCGGTAACTAGCGCTACGTCCACGACCATGCTCCTCCGAGCGAGAATCTAATGATATCTCTTCTGCATCAAGTAGAGCATTGAGAAATTTCATCATGTTAACTCGTTCTTGACCATCTTTAGTAACGTTATAGTAGCCACACGCCTTAGCTTTTTCTTCTTTACTGCTATTTGGCATTTCTTTGACTTTATCAATTAATGCCTTACCTTCTAAGAGTTTAATTTGTTCAGCTTTTTTAGCTGGTGCCTCCTCAGCTTTGGGCTTAATTTGTTTCACTTTCTGGGCTGATGCCTTGGGTTCAGTAGGTTTACTTTGTTTAGTTTTTTCAGATGATGTCTTGGGTTTAGAGGACTTGCTTGTTTTCTTGCTCGCCATATTCACTAAGGGAAGTTACAAAATTAATTTAGATTTTGATGGAATTACTTTTATTGTATAAAGGATAGTTTCTTTATGCCAATAATAATTCACTTTGGGAGGCGCCTGTTTTTTTGTTAGTGTAATCAGGAATACCAATAATTTCGTAGTTGGCAAACTTTTTATAGTTAATTGGGGCGCCACAATGCTATATAGTATAAAATAACTACAATAATCCTGTATCCCAGTTGTTGATTGGCGCCAGTTATGAAACATTCCTTATTTCAGTATCCAATAGCATTATCTTTGGAGGGCACCGACTATGAATATTGAAGAGTGGCGAAAGTTTCTAGAAAATTATAGTGCGGAGTTACTCGAAGATGAAATTGTAGCCTATGAAGTGCCTTCGATATGTTCATTTAAGTAAATGGATGGGTTATTCCCCAGCAAGTGAATCACAAATACTTGCAGCCGAACAAAGAATTGGTAAAAGTTTACCTCCTTCTTTACGAACTTTTTACTCTGTGACTAACGGATGGCGAACAACAGGTCTTTGTATTTATGATATTCTTCCTGTTGAAGAAATCGATTGGCTTCAAGTGTGTGATTGACCATCTTTATGAATTGGCGCTTAATGCAGAAAATAATAATGATCAAGGATGGACAAACGAAGAATTTCGAGATGATTACCGTTATGAACAAGGAACGCGAGTAAAAAGGTCGTTAGTTATTAGTTCTTGGGGAGATGCAGCAGTTTGGCTTTTAGACCCTGAAGAAAAAGACGCACACGGAGAATGGTCAGCTGGTCGATGGGCATCTTGGAATCCTGCAATGGAATGGTTGACTGCAAGTTTCGCCGAATTAATGTTACAAGAATTTGAAAGTTTCTTAGAATTCCGCGATAGCCAATACATACCGTGATGAATATCAGGCGCCGTTTTCCTATCAAACAGTAAAATAGGAAACGTAAAACATCTGCACTCAACAACGATGTCACTAATCGAATATTGAGAAAATGGTGATTGGCGTGGCACCCTTCGTAGAAGTTTTGAGGGAGCAATTCGTCTATTGCAAACAGACCGATATGGTCGATGTAAAGGGCGCGTTTAGAACGCTGACTTATAGATGTTTGTATTGCTAATTGGGCATAGTATAAAGTGCGCCCATGTTCGCGCGGCATTTTGTGGAAGCGAATATCGTTACCCCACAACACCACTGTTTTATAATCAAATCCTGTCGAAGAAGCCAGTGCGCGCGCACATTCACTAAAAAAACCATTCTTTGAAAGTCTTATATCTCTTTCATTACCATTAAGATTATTTAGTGAGAGCGTGTATTCCAAAAACTCTTGCGCTTCGATTGTTTCTGGTTTGTAGGCGCCACTCTTGATATTGTTTGCATGTAAAGAATCTATTCCCGCAATATTAATGTATCCCAGCACTAGCCTATAGTATTCGGGCATGGTCTCAAAGTCTAATGTCCCCCATCCGCATCGAACGGTTGACATACTTACGCCAAGTAGGCAGGACAATATGCGCGCGCACTGTTTTTTGTATCCTCGTTCCATTTCTTGTCTGAGATACTCAACTTCCTGTAGATTGTGCCCAATTAGTAGGTTACGCAGGAAGTCTCGTGGCGCCATCTTTTTTGATGGAAGGCTGTTTATCGGTAGATTATTCATAAATTTCTACGCTAGTAAAATATTATTTGTCTTGGAAAGTTAGTAAATCTTCAACATTTTTGAGATTGTGTATGAAAACTGCCAGAAACGAATTCTAAAAAGTCCTTGCCTTTTTGATTGCCTATCGCAAGCACCTTAAACTAGTTTTCAGATGCGCTCTCATCATTGCTCACAGGTGTTTCTGGAGTATTTTGGAGCATTTGGCGCCAATTGCGGTTGTATCAATATCATTTCCTCCAATTACTCTGGTGGAATATACCTAATCCTTGCTGAAAATAGGATTAAGGCGATTTTTGGCATACGAAGAAAACACATGCTTTGTGTTGCTTTTTAGTCAACGTAAGATTTTTGAGTGAAATTAATCTTACATAGCTATAATACAGCATAAGGGATGTTTAGTGCAAACGGGATATTTAACCCATATGCCATATTTTAAGGAAAGACCTAATAAAAGGTGGATAATTTGGGATGTATAACCCATTAGTATCAAACATCCCAGTGTCAGACACGAAAAAACCTGAGCCAGCAGCAACATTAAAGATTACTTTTCCCGACAGGTCTCTTCGAGAGCAATTTAAAGCAGCCTGCGCTTTAAATGGCAAAAACATGAACGAAGCAATTATTGAGTTTGTAAGGGAATATGTTGAAAAAAATCAGCCTCACCCCCCCACCAATAAACAAAAGGAGGGTAAATAAGCTATATAGATAGTAGTGAGCAAATCTATCCGCCTAGAATCGCTGAAATACTTACAGCGTCTTGGTGCATTCATCAAAAGCGTATTAGATAAAATTTGCAAGCGCATAGGAGTAGGCTGCATGGGGAGTCGCGCGGCGCCACCCTTTTTGATGGAAGGCTATTTATCAGTGGATTGTTCATAAAAATATTCTTAGGTGTTGTGGAAAACAAATCCCGACAAGAGCAATATCGAAGTTTAGAAGCCCGTAACCGGGTAAATTAGTTACGCGCCTCTCCTTATCTGTTAGTATAGCGTCATGCGATTGTTAGCACAAGTGCTGGATTAAAAAAACGAATCCGCCTCACCGTGACGACGGGGGCGGACTTTCCTTTGCTGCTTTTAGTATATGATTTTGCCAACGCCTGAGAGATGCATTCTCCTCTCTCAGGCGACTAATTCCCCCAACAATTTTTCTTCAACAATTTTTTCAAGTCGCTCCAGTCGCGTTTCAATCTCATTTTCTGGCTGGCTAATACCTAGATACTGGTCTATAAAAGCGGTAATTACCTCGGTTGTATTTTTACCTTCTTCCTTAGCCTTTGATTGAAGAGCGCTTCTCTTCATAGGGTCTATACGGATTGTTAGTCTTGATTCTTCTGCCATAGTTTACTTGTAGAACTCGTACTAACGAATATAGCATTGCTTACCCAAAACTCAATGTTTATAGATATCACAGTAAATTTTAGGTACTAACTTGTGTTGACTAAATACTAACGAGGTACTAACATATATTTATCAGGTGAAAAACTTGATTAGGAGTAAGCCATAAAATCAATGATTTTGTATTGTCATGTTGAGTGCAGTATAAGTGTTATGTGGAGCATTTCCTATTATCCGTAAACGGAGTTTTCTCACATGATAGGGTAGTATCGGACATTCTTCACCGCTACATTGCGTTCAAAATGGCATTTGCATCTCTTTTTGTGGAGTTCTCTAGGCAAAACCCCCTAGCTATCAACTAAGGGGAATAAAAAACATACTATTAGGATTCTAGCAAAATGCAAACCTACAACGAAACGCAACTCCAAGAAAAAATTCTTGGAGAACTTAAGGAAATAGCCTGCTCACTTAACGTTAAACCCCCAGGCGACGCGCGCATTAAAGCAAACTGGATACTGGTAATACTGGGCGCCATGCCTTCCAAAGTTACTAATTTAAGCTCGAAAGAAACACAACTAATTGCTCACGGGAATATCTATCGAGTTTTTTTCCAAGGTAAATACATTGGTTACGTAGGTAAATGCGAAAAACCTTACTTTGCTGTTGGTGAAAGTTGGAGAGTTCATGGAGGAATTTGGACTATCGCGCATACCAAACAAGAGGGAGTAGAAATTCTCAAGGAATACGCGCATAAATTTACACCTTCAGTTGCTGACTTTCCTATGCGCTTATTGGAAAGCCTATGAAGGCGCCACATTTCAAACGGACAGCCCTGCTGAACAAAATTTACCTTCGCTCTCAGAAGGTCGAGAATGATATGAATAAATATGTATTGCTGCCAGCAGTTAGCAACATATCAAGAATTTCACATTAAAGGTGTAAAAAACTACGTTGACTAAGTGGAATTGAAATAAAGGTGCAAACTTTGCCACAGGTATATCTACGTGGCAAGATTTGCGCTGATTTATTCTTTCAATTTTTTAAAGGATATAGCTATATGAGCAGACTTCTGCATGATGGGAATCATTTGTGTTACTCGACTGAACTGGCTGCCATAATCGGACGAAACGAGGCAACTTTTTTACAACAAACACATTATTGGATGAGTGTAAAAGGAGGCAAAGTCATTGATGGCACTAAGTGGTTTTGGAAAACATATGAGCAGTGGGCCCAAGAAATGTGTCTATCAATCAGCACTGTTAGAAGGGTAGTAAATCACTTGAAACAACTTGGGCTGATATCAGTTGAAAGACTGGCAGCCAAAACTTATTATCAGGCCAACTGGTACACCTTAAATAGAGACGTTTTGGAGACCTTTGTTCAAAATGAATACATCGAGGCGCCCATCATGGACAATTCAAATTGTTCAAAAAGAGCAGCACATAACATAGATTCCGCTTCAAATAAAACTCCTCACTCTCTAGAGAGCGAGAGAGAGACTCCCCCAATTCCTTCAAATACCCCAAATCCACAGGCGCCAGAAATCTCTTCCAACTCAGAAACCCCACCCAAAATCTTCAATGAACACAAGGTTAATCATGAGAGCAATGTTCCCGTTACTGGTTCGATAAACACGAAAAAGCGAACAAGCTTAGAAAATGAAAATCGAGAAAAATTTGTCTGGGAAATAGAGGTTGGGCGCCCTTACCCAGTTTTTCTGAATTGGTGGGCTGACACCAAGTACAAACCTCAAGGCGGACGTTGGGAAGCAGACGCTTACGGATGTGCATATAGCGAGTTTTATAAAAATCCGTCTCGAACTGAGGTAGCTTTATATCCCCAATTTCTGGAATACATCACAACCGCAACCCAGACGTGTAACCAAGTTCAAAATGATAATCGGCAGGCTATTTTACCTAGCTGCTTTGTTGCCAAGCCTGAAGCTACACAGGAAAATACACAAACCCTGATGGCAAATATCAAAATATTGGTTGAACGTGGCGCCGCTGTTTTACTCCCAACGAAATCAGCCACACCAACGGACGCTTCAATACCTTTTTCTGAAGCTATTGGCGCCGCACAAATCAAAAAACTACCCCAATTCTTTGAATCAATCAACTTCGAGGAAGAAAGGCGCCGTTTCAACTACCTCCATAAACAGCCAGAAGCTCAGATAGCGCTACTTAACGAGTGGTTAGTAAGCTCAAGCCAAGAACTTAGATTGGAAGCAGCAAAAATGGCAATGATTAAGAAATTCAATTGTGAACGCGATGAGAATGGTGAAGTAGTTGCTGTGATGGCTGCTGAACGGCGCATTCGTCAAAAGCTTAGTAGACAAGATTCGTGAACAATACACAACATCAGGCAAATTAAAATACGCTTATTCTGACTGGGCACTTCTTTTAAAAGTCAGCGTATAAATATATAAATTAAAAAACTGAGTATTCACGCTACGACTAGGCTTGCTGAAGTAGAGGACAAAGTTATCAAGGTTAGTTTTGCAGGTGCGGAACAAACACTGTCTTAATTAGCTACAAAGCATATGCTACAAGGATTTTTAGGTGCGGAACAAGCAGGTTGAAAAACGAAAGGAGCATTCAAGATTAAGTTGCTTAACCAAGAGCCAGTATATTTTGAGTATGCAGCGAATGCGTTAAACGTCAAAATATGTTTTATCAACTTTAGCCTCTGGCACTCCCAGGTGTCTGTTGGTAAAAATGCGGGATTATTGTATCTAGTATAATTCGTGAGTACTGGCGCCTGTACCAGACACCCTACTAGAAATAAAATATTGGAGTATTTATTAATTCTAAAAATGGAGATACAGTGGCTGCTTTACTTACAACAAAAACTGTTAAATCCTGTTATAGCTGTTTTAGACTTGAGTGATGAATAGTATATTTATTACAAATTAATACTTACAATTTTTGTTAGGTTAAAAGTTCTTTTTGTAGTAAAATATAATAAGTTTATTAAATAAAATATAAACACAATGGTGCAGCTAGAAGTTGAGTTAAAACGCGGTATTGATGACACATCAGTTCAAGCATACTTAGTAGACTTAAAACTCAAACATGCTGAGGATTTTGAAAACTTATGGAAAAATATATTGATTGAATTTGAGCAAGAAGATAAGTTTTGGGATTGGAAATTTAAGTTAAGATATGCAGCAAATAACAGTAATATTGAAGCTTACGCAATTGAGTGTGAGAATGAAACACAAGGTTTGATGCAAATAGAAACACAATTGCACGGTTCGCAAATAGAAAGAGGACAACGACTCGTTTACATCGACGGATTATTTAGCGCGCCACTGAACAGAATTGAAATTCAAAATCCTCCAAGGTTTAGAAACGTCGGTACAATCTTATTAGAATTTGCCAGAATTAGAAGTGTATACTTCGGTTATAAGGGCAGAGTTGGGTTACATTCTTTACCCGAAGCAGTTGGTTTTTACAATAAACAAAACATGTACAATCTTGGTGAAGACGAAGATTATGAAAATTTAGTATACTTTGAACACGGAATATTGAGAAACGCACTTTAATCAAGGGAATAATATATGGCTACTGACCAAGAAAACGTTATGAGTACTGAAGAGGCGTTTGAGTTACTTTTGGGTAAAGGTTCTAGTACAAGAGGCGCCGAACTTGAGAAAGAAGCAGAAGTTCCAAATATCTGTGCTGGACTGGATTGGGGCAATGCGTTACCAAAACTTTTACTCAACCCAGGTTTGTACTGGCGCCTGAAAACACTGCGTATATCTTTAAACCGAGAAATACGGTTAAAACTCGAAAATATGGATTTGGGAGTAGGTAAGAAACCAGCGCTCGAAACAGCAAGAGCTTTTATTAAAGAAAAATTAATTTCTCCATCCCCTGAAATCCTTCCCCATCTGGAAGCTGTGTTGGCACAGGACGATTTATATAATGAAGAATTTATATCAAATCGAGAGGTACTACAATCACTACTTGAAGTACTTCTGACTTCTGAGGACAAGGAAGCAATCGCTGCGGCTGCTGCACACAAAGTGAGATTATCGGTTTTGTCCTAGTTGCTAGTACAACAAGGTAAAAGTAAAAAGGCAAAAGGCAAAAGAAAGAAGGCTTGTAAAATAGTCTTTTCAGGCATTTACAATGGTAGCTTTATTTACACCATGATGTACTAGTATTATCACCTCCAGCATGTCCAACTATGTAATACAAAATAGTGCAGTAACAGTATCTCTTTTTGAGAGATATTTTTTTTACCAGTATAATGATTTATAAAAAGTCTTATTTTCTTACTTACTCACTAATCTGTCATCCCACCGTAAAATTTGTCTAACTAAAACGCTATTTAATACAAAACTAGCAAAAAATCCTAAAACAGAACAGGCTAGAAGCCTTTCTAGTGAAGGCATTGCTATCCAATAAAGACGCTTTAAATCATAATATGTCGTGCTGGGTCTTGTTTATTTCCAAGAATACGTGCAATTAAAATACCATCTTCTATGGGCAAATAATAGATAGAATGGGAGCGATATTCATAACGGAGCAACCCTGGTATAATAAAGCCATAGTCACTGCCCCAACTCTGATTGTTCGCTAATAATGTGAAACAATCATGAAGCCCAGAAACATAATTTTGTGCCACTTGTAATCCAAAGTTTAAAATTGAGTATTCGTAGATGCCCTCAATTTCGCTTTCGGCTTGATTAGTCAGTTGGTAAGCTGCCATTATTTTTGAGCCTATCTTCTACCCGTTTCATAATATCGTGTACAGTGGATCCACTTACACCACTATCTAAGCCTTCCTGAATAAGAGAAAGCAAATTTTGTTCTGCCTGTCGCTTATCTTGATCACGACGTATCAAATCACGAAAGTATTCGCTATCGTTCCCATAGCGTCCGCTTTCGATTTGAGCTTTAACCCATTCATCCATAGCATCAGGGATAGTAATAGTTTTTCGCATCATCACCATTATGCTTACTCCTTCTACTTATGTAGAAAGTATGTTTAAAGTATGATAATAATCATACCATAACTTTGAGGCGAGCCAACATCAGTTATCTTCCAATTTGCTTTTCGGCGCCTTACAATTTCTAGAACATTGCTAGCAAGCCGACCTCTGCTTGACACTCTTCACCGCAGTGTCCGCATTTACGCCCGCCACATCCGAAAAAATATTCTTGTGCTGACACAGATTTCGCCAGGTGCAAAAATCCCTATCACTCATGGCAATACACGGGTTTCTCTCGTTAGCAGAGAAGCCTTAGAAACCAGGTTCCTAGCAATTTTGAAATCCGCAATAACTGGTGGTTTCTGCTTCAAAATACTCAATTTCACTGCAATTTCTACCAATTAGTAGATGTCGCAGGAAATCTCTTGGCTTTACTTGCTCTGAGGTTAAGTAGTGTATTGGAATTTTCATTTGCTTTTGTTGAGTAATTATACTTAACGAAGAAATGGGAAATAGAAGCACAACAAACAAGCACTTCAGCAAAACGTTTAGAGGTATTCCATCGTGGTTAGAAAGATACGCCATAGCTCAAAATACAAACACTCCAAGTAATATTTTGAAACATTTAGAAAAAGATGGTAATCGAATTGTGCGCGCGGCAGCGAGAGCTAATCAAAAACGCCGTCAAGAATCAGAATGAACTGTAATTAGCAAGATTTTTTATTGAGTTTGATGTTTGCAGCTACACAAACTATTAGCTTGAAAGATATCGTAAATATAAAATATTGATAATTCATACATAGGCTCGTTTATTTTGTTTAAGCAGTGTTTACTATATTCATTGGTTAAAAAACTTTTTTATATACCTGTTAAGTTTTGCTTGCAGAACTATTTTTTTGTGTGTATAGTCAGTAAAGAATAGCAAGGTGAAAGGTTGGTTTTACCAAGATTTGGTAAAGGTTGAATAGAATTGGCGCCTTTTATATAATCACCTCTAAAGCTAGCTTGATTAAATATAAGCTAATTCTAAGATAAACCTGGAGCGCACGATTGGTAAGGTGTTCGAGGATACCTGAATGGTAAAAAACATTTTCATGTTGTATACGCGAACAACGCTAGCAGCAAGATATGGAATAACGACAACTAGCTTAAAAGAGTGGTATTCGCCTGCTGGCGTAATCCCACCACGCAAAAAAGGAGGGTTTTTCAAAGAAATTGATATTGAACAATTGGATTTTTTGTGCATTGCTACTCGCTATGTAAAAGTAACAAAGAATGAATATCAATTAAACGTCTTACCAATGGGAGGATTAAGCGAATATGTATTAAGTAGCCACAAAATACCGCTGAAAGATTTTTTACTAGACCCGAAGTATGTCAATCAAGAAGATGAAGTTGTAATTGAAGTATTGAGGAGATTAGAGAACGATGCAGCATATCAATCAAGTGGTTTCACAGTTGAAAGTGCAGCGTGATGAAATTTTGGCTGTATGTGAAATGTTTACACTGGATGTAAATGGCGACCAGTTACCATCAGATACTGTTGAATTTTTGAAGAAAATCAAAGATATTTCAACAGAAGGTAATATTTCTTTTTTGGTAGCTGCTAATCATGTACTAGAGATGCAGCAGCAAGCAAAAAAAGTTTCTGCTGATGGCTACCAATTTGACGCGCGCTCTTACATCAAACAAAGATTTGGCAAAGACCCTGAGAATGAAGCTAAAGATAGCTTTGTAGGGATTTTGTACAATGACATGCCAGTTGCGTATCAATTAGGTGATACACGTTTCATGTCAATTATTGAAGCTTCCACACATGTGTTACGTGACCGCTTAACTAATGGTAGTTCGTCATCAGGGTGTACAAAAAACGCTGCTGAGTTTGGCGCCGCACAAGAAAGGGCATTACAGGCAATTGATGTAAATTTTTTCGAGAGTATAAATTGGGGGGAAGGGGAACATCCAATGCTGCTGGGTGCATCGACACAACCGCAAAAACAATTGAAGTCATCCAATCCGAAGACTTCTACATCAGTGAAGAACTCACCAGCAAAATGATGCCCATCGCAATTGATTTTCGTAATCGTGCGCTGACTAGTTTAAGAAATGCTTCATTTACGGCGTTGATAACTATGGGATTGTCTACCTTTTCTGGACTGTTGGTTGGGTGGTATGTTAGCCAACCGCCAAACTCTCAAAAAGTAGAAGTCAAGCCAGAACCAATATTAAATGGTGGGTTTTGGGGTACTGTGATTGGTTTTTTGATTGGTATAGGTGTTGTATTAAATAAAACCAGGGAACTGAAAGATGGGAGCAATTAATTTTTTAGTCAACGGTTTGGCTGGGTTAGGTTTGAATGTAACTATTTCCTCTGTTGTAGGAACGTTGACTGGTGTTGGCGCCTCGCTTGCATTCAACCCGCTGTTGATAGTAGCTGGAGTGTTGATAGGTGGCGCCACTGTAGCAATATTACGCACGATTGAACAGCCAAAACGTTGCTTTGTTGTGATTGATGGAGGTGTAAATTAATGCAACATCTTTCATCGAAACAGCGTTATGAAGTTGTTGATGGGAGTAAGCAGCGAAAACCAATACCCCAAAATACTTTACTTTTATTGTTGGGTATAGCTGGATTCTTAGTTTTGGTGACAATTTCCTTGATTGCAGCATCAAAGCAACGAGTTGATGTAAATGCCATTAACGGGAATGAAGATAGGTCTGAAGTTGTTGCGGCTAAACAACAATTACAAGTAGCGCGCGAAGCTGTACTTGAGAAATTATCCCGAACTGACTACTCAACAAATTTGCGCCTTAATAATCCAGATGGAACATCAATGGTAGGTTGGCGCCAGTTAGCAGCAGCACGTTGGTCACAAGACATAAAAGCCTACATCGAATCGGAGCGGAATCGAAACCAACAGGGCAATCCATTTTACCGGATGCATATGACACCTGGTTTAGAGGTTGAGAGGATACGGACTCTTGATACTTTTGGCGAAGTGTCAGGTGGAAACGATGAATTTTATTTGTCCTACAAAGACACGGAGGGTACAGAAGTAAAGCAAAAATTACCAGCGAGCGCGGTTGCGTATCTACTGCTGGGTAAACTCGAAGCAATTGATTTGGCACACAATCTTGAAAGTCAACCTAGTGTTGATTTTACGCGAATGTTAACTGAGATTCAGCGTGGATACAAGCCATATGTTGATAGCCAAAAACAATTATTGAGAGCGCAAGGGTACTCTGACCCCCTCAAACAAATGAGCGATGTCAACAAAGCGGTTGAAGAGTTGCAATTATTAGAGCAATTACGGCGCCAACAGTTAAAGGAATTGCGGACGTTACCAACAGCAGAACCAAAACCAGTAATCAAAGGTGATCGCAATGGAGGAAAAAAGTAAAAGAGGTAATACTTATTTAATTAGTTTTGTAGTTGGCATTGCTTGCTTAGGGTTAAGTATTTTCAACGTTATCTACTCGTTTAAGCAAGATTTGGTGGAGACTAACTACCAAGAAAGTAGTCGAACTGGAATTGTGGCGATTTCCTCGCCAGGGAAGAATTTGCACTTGTTATGTGGTGTTGTATTTTTTGGGGGGTTTATATACTTTCTCTACTTAGGATTGAAGGGATACAACTTGAGTATTTACATAGAATCTGCTGTGGGAAAGGAGTCCGAGGACCACCCAAAAGCACAACCCGACTATGTGGTAGACAATATTAACCCTTCAAATCAGTTAGAAACGCAATCAAATTTGGTTAAGTATCCACATTTACGATTAGTACATCCAACTGCTGATGGTGCGATACCACATGATACGAATACTAATTTTGTGGCGCCAGCAAGTAAATTGGCACCAGATGAATTTAGGAAAGCTATGGAATTAGAAGATTTTTGGCACGAAGAGGAGGATTAAATGTCAAATCGTGGTAACGGCAATAAAACTCGTGATTTAGATGTCGATTATTCCCAAGCTGGAGGTTTGGTAGCAATGAACAACTTGGCAACTATGTTAGGTTCCGCAATGCAGCAACAAAATGGAACTGGAGTTGTTAACACTACGGCACAGACCGTATCACAACCAACACCAATAATATATCCCTCCCCTCAACAGGCGCCTTCTGTCCGTATGCAAGACCGTTTGTCAAGGCGCCGTGTACCAGAAATTGAAATCGATTACGTAGAAACATACAAAGCACACAGGTTTCACCCCCATAACCCGTGGCGTTATTTCTGGCATCCGGCTACGTGGTGTGGCAATATTCTTGGTTCACCTGTTGGGGTATGTTGTACTGCTGCATTTTTAGTACTAAGCGCAATTGGGTTTGTACTTAATTCGCAAATCACAGGACCTGGTTATGCGGCAGGTAAAGAAATCAAAGTTATTCCCGATAATTTACCTTCGCTGGCAGTGCCAGTAGTACGTCGATTGAATTAGGAGCAGCGTAGTGTGGAGCCGGATTATATTTTGGTGTTTGTTTGTGCTTTGGATTTTGGATATCCTGCAACCTGGATATATGAGATTTTACGATGCAAGGAGTGTTTTATCTAATGTTGCAGCAGTTGTGATGAAGTCTAAGGTTGTAAATAGCCCGAAAGCAAATGCCAATAAACCAGCTCCCACACAGACTCCCACGAATAATAACGATGAATATATAGATACAGCCTGTGCGGCGCCGACAAATGATTTTGAAAGACTCGCGCGCATTCAACAAACAGGCTGCGAGCGAACCCGCCCTCGTGATGAGAATAATTTTTGAAATTGGTGAAAGTAGTAAGCATCGACCTCAAGCTTCTGTTAATCAATTAAGTACAGATGATGCTTCTCAAAGTTTTGATGATTGGAAATATGCAATTGCGTCTGTTGTATTGGTTGTACTGATGGTGTCTCCAGCATCAGGTTGGCTTGATTCATTAACAATAGTACACAAGCTTCAATCAATGGTGGGTATATTACCACAGAAAGGCGCCTCTACAACATCTCCGGTAGCTGTTCGAGTGTTAAAGCGTGCGCGCGCATGGGTAGGACGTGATTTCAAGCCAGGTGAGAGTGAGCGATGTGCTGATTTTGTACGTAACATTCTTGCTGAAGCTTTCGTTGAAGGTGTGGGAGTTACAAATCAACCTTGGGATGCAGGTAAACAAACCAACAATGGAGAATTAATGGCGCGCTCGTTCTTTGGCAGTGATATTGGTAAAGTGATGACCGACCAAAATCAATTCTTGCCTGGTGACTTGATTGGTTTGACCAATACTTATGGCAGTTTACCTACTGGGGCTATTACTCACGTTGGTATTTATGTGGGAAATGGCGAGTTTATTGATAGAAGTACTCGTTCCGAACCTGTGAAGCAAAGAAATATTCGACGTTCTTTCCCTAATTCGCGCGTTATTGCAGTGCGTCCACATGTTTATTAAATTGAGATTTTCCTATGCATAAGTTGATTTTCGGGTCTTTGTTAATTGTGGAATTGGTACTTGTTGCATCAACACCTGTTTTTGCTGAACCTGAAGTACCAATAATTCAACAAGAATTTGAGCGTGTAGTAAATAAAGTTGATTTTACGCTTAGTGATATATCTAACATCAAGAGTGGTGTAATACGGTTACTAAATTCTAAGGATAAGAAAATAGTTAACTCTATTAACTTACAAACTATTCGTAATCTGGCTTCGAGTGCTTGTCACAATAATCAATCTTTTGGGTTTTATGCATTTAAAGGTAAATTACAACTTGAAAAAGGACAAACATACGCTCTTCAGTGGGCATATTTAGTTACTAGTCAAGAATTAAGTAATCCTTACCCGGTAAAGTATCGTCCTGTGTTACCAGCAATTTATAGCTATGTAGTAACTAAATACCCTAAATGCGTTTATAGTCATTGAGGAGGTTGACTAGTCGCTAAAACATAACTCAGGAGTGATTGACATGTACGCATTAAAGAGAGAATTGAAATTGAATAACAAGGAAACATCTTTAATGCGTGGTATGGCAGGATTCAGGAGATTTGTTTATAACTTTGGATTATCCATGTTAAAAGCATCTTGGAGTTTTGAAGGAATAAAAGCTTCTGATTCAGTTCGTTTAAACGAGATAAAAAAAGTTTTTACGAACAATGTGATGACGTTACCTGAATATGCCTGGACTAGAAATTATTCGCTTCCCCATCTACCAATCAGCATTTCAAGCCTTGGGAGAAGCTGTTACAAGGTGGCGTAAAGGACTAGCTGATTTTCCAGTTTTAGCTACTAAGCGAAAAGGTGATTCATTTACTGTTTATAAAGCCAATGCTGTTTATCCAAAAAAGGGGGAACCAGCCTTACCTTTTACAAACCGTGTTGTAATCGAACCTGGGAAAAAGATTGATTTACCTGGAGTAGGTACAGTCCGTTCAAAGGAAAAAGTTGATTACTACTATTCCTCACAAACCTTTACTGTATCTCGGACTGCGGATAAATGGTTCGTATCCTCGAACATTGATGCAGAACGTGTTCCACCAATCATACATAAAGTTGAAAAAGTAGGTATTGATTTAGGTATAAAAACTTTTGCTACATTATCAGATAATTCCTTTTTGACTGCTCCAGAATCTATTAAAAAAGCGAAAACCAAGCTAAGTAAGGTTCAGTGGCAGAATAAGAATAAACAGTTTGGTAATAGGAAACAAGGTGTACGTGCATCCAACAATGCTAAAAAGTTCTTTGACACGCAATCTCAAAAACACGCTCATATAGCAAATATTCGTAGAGACTTTTTGCAGAAAACCACCACGGAAATTAGTAAAAAGTATTACAAAATTCGTGTTGAAGACCTTAACGTGTCTGGAATGGTAGCCAATCACAAATTGGCTGACGCCCTGTCTAGTTTGGGTTTGTACGAATTTCGCAGAATGCTTGATTATAAACAATCACATTACGGAACAAAATTAGAAGTTGTGGATAGATGGTATCCAAGTTCTAAAACTTGTTCTAAGTGCGGACACGTTCAAGACATGAAATTATCAGACCGTGTTTTTAATTGTGGCGCTTGTAACTTTTCCATCAACCGAGATTTAAATGCTGCAATAAATTTGGAAAAAGCTGATAGTTACTTGGCTAAACCAAAGATAAAGAAAAGCATCAAAAAGTCTAAGAAAAAATCTTGCTAAAAATTTAAAGTATCGTAGTGACCCTGGCTTGGGGTTGAAGCTTTGTTACGGCAAGGAAAACGCTTGTGGACTGGAAGGAGCCGACTCCCCAGGTTGAAGCAAGAAGTAAACGTTAAATCTATTGAATTTTGATAGTAGGTAGGTTTGAGTAAGTTTTATAGAGCAGGATAAATAGTCATGCCTCATCTAATTAAATCTAAACTACATCCAGCAGCAATTTCAATTGGTAGTGTTACTGTTTTAAGCTTATATGGTTTTAGCAATCAGGGTATCTCTATGATTGGTAACACAAAGAATAAAGCAGTTGTTACTAACTATTCGCCTCAGATGGCTGCATTTCTTGCCACTATCAGGTGGGCAGAAACAGGTACAAGTGGCTATGATAGTTATCGGAAGTTGGTATTCAATGGCACTTTTAACGATTTCTCTACCCATCCGAAGGTTAGGCAATGCGCGCGGGTTTCCGGAAGAAATGTTTGTTCAACTGCTGCTGGCGCCTATCAAATGTTAGATATATCATGGAATGATTTGCAACCTGATTTAGGCTTGAAAGATTTTTCTCCACCGTCGCAGGACAAAATGGCAATTGAATATATTCGTCGGAATAAAGCTATCGATGATGTTGAGTCAGGGAACGTAGAAATGGCATTTTGTAAAGTTGGTAAGGTATGGGCTAGCCTAATTTGCAATGATTATGAACAGCATCCAAAGACAGTGGAAGAATTAAGAAATTATTATAATCAGCAATTGATTAAACGTTTTTCTGAATTTTAGTACGTTTCAACGTACTTTCGCTATTAGCCTTGGAATTGATTCCAAGGCGAGCATGGAGGTTTAATAAATGTATTTGCCAGTCAATGAATCAAATATTATTACAAGTGAGTCAAATCCCTTGCTTACAGTGGTATTAAGCGCCAAGCAGCAAGGTTACGACAATCAGGAAATAATACAAGAAGCGCAACGTGTCGCTGAATGTAATGGAGATTATGCTGGATACCAGTTTGTTTTAACGACGATTAATCAAATTGAATTTTTAGAGAAGCTTAATCGTCCAACAATTGCTTATAACCGTGAATTTTTGTTTAATGCTATTTACCAGTCTGTATTATCTGGTATGGGCAATGCTGATATAATTAGCATATGCGGTGAGTATTGTAATCTGGACGATTTTGCATTTTGCCAGCTAACGCTTGAGTATATTTTGGTTAACCGCATTCCATCTGATAGCGAACAAGCTCATTTTCTGCGGACTGTTGACTCAAAAAGCAGTAAGGGGTTAGAGGTAGTATGCGAACTGTTCGTGGGATTGAAGAATATATACCTAACCAATTTGCTTCGTAAGGTATTAGAAAATTATATTTATCAGCTATACGTAGTATCAAAGCCAGTCGAGTATTTTCTTGATTTACGTGAGAAAATAGCTGATAATTGGGTGCGAGATAGATTAAAGCGTGTTGCAAGCCTGATTGCAAAAGAAACCTGCAAGGAATTAGATTTTGATGTTATTACGGGTGTTACTCCTACTTCGGCGCCGAAATCGTTAGAAGCATCAGATGCTGTTGATGAAATTATCAAATCCTCGCAGGTTGATTTGAATGAGGCTGGTGAGCTAGTTGTTAGCGTGCTGAAAGATTTTAAAATTGAGACTGAGTTTGTTGGCGCCAAAAGTGGTCCAACATTTAATCGGATTGAATTAAAACTGGCGCGCGGTACAAAATTTAGCAGTGTTGCCAACTTTGGTGATGACTTGGTGCAGCAGTTGGGAATGGAATTGGGAATTAAGATTCCCCCAATGGTCAGTTCGGTATGTGGGCGTACTGCAATTGACATTCCAAGGATTGACAGAGAGATTGCTTACTTCCGTGACCACGTTGATTTTGAAAACGAAATTGATATAAATCGCATTTGCATTCCTGGAGGTATAGATGTAAACGGCAACTTTCATTGGATAAATCTTTGTGACGATAATATTACCCATGTAATTGGTTCAGGGCGTACCCGTAGTGGTAAGTCACAGTTTTTAAAAGGAGGTGTATTATATTTAGCACGTAAGTATCCACCATCGGTTGTGCGGTTAGCGCTATCGGATGTGAAACGCGTAACGTTGGGTAAATTCAAGAATCTGCCACATTTGATGGCGCCTGTTTGTAAAGATGCCAAGAGTACGGCTGATATGTTGGAATTTTTGGTAGCAGAAATGGAGTTACGTTATCAAGAGTTTGATATTCATGAAGACGAGGGTATTGAAAATATTGCTCAGTACAACCGTTTTTATCTTGGTCGTAAGGTAATGCCGCGCGTAGTTTGTTGGGTTGATGAGGCGCCGGAAATGTTAGCTGACGAGGCTTACACCCAAAGAGTTGAGACAGCTTTATCAACATTACTGAGGAAAGCTGGCGCCGCTGGCATTCATCTACTTGTTTACTCGCAGCGTCCTGATAGAGATGCAATTAAACCACAAATACGGTCTAACTTTCCTTGCAAAACAGCATTTGCAGCCGCGCGACCCGAAGATAGTTATATTGCTTTAGCAGACGATAAAGATAGACGCGCGTTTCATTTACTTGGTCGTGGTGATTTTATTTTGCGTACTAACGAATTTGATGAGCGTTTACAGGCGCCGTACCTAGCAGATGATGAGGACGTAGAGTATTTTCGTTGCTTACTCTCTGAAGCAATAAATCAGCATGACCCGTATGTAGCATGGGAATCTGAGCTAACATTCGATAATTTTGTTAAGCAATTATACTTAAATAAGGGATTAGTTGACCCAAATGCTGTTGATAGAATTGTTACTACCAAGGAAATAAAAATACAAGACTCGATTAAAAACAAACCATTAGATAATGCTGATTTGTATAAGCATGGAGAAAAAGTTGAGTTTCGAGCGAACTATGATTTTAACGTTGAATTTGATGCCGAGAAAAAGAATCAGATTTTAGGACTACATCGTCGTGGCTATGGCGCTGAAGAAATAGTTAAGGAGATATTCGGTGATTTACCTGGAGGTCGCAATGGGGATAGAAAATTTACAAAACTTAAAAATGCTGTTGAGCGCTATATTCGTTCGTTGAACGAAGAAGGTAATTTATGATTTACACCTTAACTATGGAATTACCTCCAACATTAAACGAGATAATAGATGCCGCACGTGAAAGTTGGCAAAAAAGTGCGGCTATGAAAAAACAGTGGACTAATAAAATCACAGCGTTTGTGGCTGAATGTGAGATTAAATTTTTGGGTCAAGTTTGGCTGGAATTTCATTGGTATCTTACTAACTTTGGAAGA
Organism: Dulcicalothrix desertica PCC 7102; assembly: GCF_003991905.1. Classification (GTDB taxonomy): domain Bacteria; phylum Cyanobacteriota; class Cyanobacteriia; order Cyanobacteriales; family Nostocaceae; genus Dulcicalothrix; species Dulcicalothrix desertica. The sequence goes on from NZ_RSCL01000012.1 coordinate 219,208, forward strand.
GATGCTGATAACGTTGCTGCTGCCTCCAAATTCATAATGGACGGTGTAGCCAACGCCAAAACCATCCGTAACGATAATTTAACCGTAATACAATCTCCAGTACTTCATTACTATCATCGCAGTAGTCAAGATAATGGTGTAATTATGAGAATATCCGAATCACCAGATTTTTTGTTAGAAAATATTATCGATGCTAATCGGTATTCGTCTTGTGCGCTGCAAGAATGTCAACAAAAAATTAAGAGATGTTTATATGACTAGTATTTTAGTGATATTCCAAGTGGTGGATTGTTATTTATAACAAGGTAAGTTCGATTCTTACTATCACTTTTGGGGATGCAATGATTACTGATACTGAAAATTAAATAGTACAGGATAATTTGAAAGTTCTGGAAGATTTAACAGAGTAAAGTGTTGGTTAATTGTTTCTCCTCAAATCCCAATTACAAAGATGCCGGGGCGAGAGTAATTTTTGTTCTTGTAACCTGCTATTTAAGAGGGATAGACGATGTTGAAGAAATTTTGTGGTCAGGCATTTAAAACGGTTAATGCAGCAATGGGATTTATTTCTCTAACTGCAATTGCGATTGGCGCCGTATCTACCTTTTCAGGTTTAGGACTTCGCTTAATTGCAAGAGGGGGAATCTCTATCATTCCTGAAGAACGTACAGAGAGGCTAACTAGTCTTGGTATGGGTCTTTGTTTGTGTGGTGGAGTCGGATTTGCTGGTGCAGTTGTAGTTGCCGCTGGCGCCGCAAGCCTTTTGGATGCAACTGATAAGGAGGAATCTCAGGCTTCTAATAATAATCGTGTGGTATTTAAGCCAGGTGATAGCGTGCAACAAGAACTAACTGATTCGTCGTTATACCTATATCAGGTAATGCGAATCGAAGGTTCTCGTGCGCTTGAAAATAAGTTAATAGTGGGAAGAATTGAAGATGAACAAACCCGAAAAGTTGTAATTTACGATACGCTAAACCATCATGTTGATAGTTTAATGGAAATATTTGACGCTGATTGTGATGAACTGGAGCTAGTAGGAAAAGCATTTTCGTCAACCCTTTCAAATCCTTGGGACGCAGTTTGTGATTTTATTGACTACCACCGTCCTCAACTGGGAAAAAAATACTGGTTTGGGAATTGCATTGAAAAATGTACTGGGTGTTGTTATTTTCACGGCGACAATAATATAGTGTGCGGACTATATGTTTTCGGGTGGGAAGAAGATTGTACTTGTCCAGACTGGCAACCTATTAAAAACAAACAGCGAGCTTATTTTCCATACGAGCGAGAAGAAGTTATCGAACGTTTAAATCAGGATATTGAGCCTAATAAGGCAGTAATCCATAAGAACGATGATGGTACTCTGACATTATGGGATAATCATACTTTACGTAGATTTAACTTTACCTGGACGGGAATTCTTCTAAATGATTCTGATAGGCTTTTAGAATTGGGTACACATGCCCGTTTACTTTCTTACTGCCAATATTTTGCTGTACGTGCGGTAATTGAGTTTGATTACTCTACTAAAATTGATAAGTTTATTAAACAATTGAAAGGTATCGCTACCGTTGAAATTGAAGACGAAGGTATTAATGTCCGGACTAACTATTGTCCACATTTGAATATTAATATTACTCGTACTTATCGTTTCCGTTTTGATGGTATCCCCTTATACCCTTACGAGTCGATTGTTCCTGTAGAGTTGAAGCACAATTACAATCTTGTCACTTTTGTTGAGTGGTCGAAGGCTAATAAATCTAAAATCAGAAGATGAATCAAGATTCAATTCTAGGTGCCTGCTACAAATACCATTAGCGATGTATTGTCTGTATGTTCCTTTGAAATTAACTCAAATTTCTTTGACAAGAGTCTATCTGCTACTAGGAAAGTAGCGCCTTTTGTCTTACCAGAAATGTTGATGGAATGTAATTAATTCTCAGTACGGGGGATTTACCCCCGCTACTGGGTAATTACTTTACAGTTACCCATCAATATTTTGGAGGAATATCATGTTTGATTTAATTGATTGTTCTGCATTTGAAACATCTGCTACTGTAGCAACGTTAAATGATTTTTTCTTTCCGGTTGTACTGTTTGCTGCTATTTTCTGGTTTTTGTGTGAGATTTTCTTAGATGTTAGTTTTGAAACTCAATCAAAAATGATTGATAAGCAGTTCGCCTCTGATGGTAACTCAACTTATAAAGATGATACTCAAAAAGCTGGAGATGACTTAATCCTCGAAAGCTTGCCTGCCAACACGGCTGCAACAATTGAGGAGCATAACACCAAAGCTAAATCATTCGATGTTGATACTGAGTACCAAAATTTGAAAGCGTTAGGCGCCCGTAAACTTAGAAATTTTTGCCGAGATAGGGAAATTAAGGGTTATGCTAGTGCCTACAACAAACGTGGACTAGATGGGTTAGTAGATTTTTTATCAGCAAAACAAATTAGCGCTCATCAGATTGAGCAACAATTCAAGCATGTAGAGACGCTAGCGCGCGGACATTGACGAAAAGCCCTGGCTCTTCTGTTGGGATTAACTACGTTAAGCATACGTTTGCGAAATACTTCAATTAAGATGCGGTAAAGGAAAATTTTGATATCTTATGGGCGTTGGTGTTCTAACAACTTTATACTAAAAAAGTATTAAAAATTTAATTAGCAAGTCAACATGCAGCAACAAGAGCAAATATCGCGCTACTGTCCGAAGCTGATAACGCTGATTACACTTGCATCGATGAGAATTTTCAACCCGAATCTTTACAAACCTGGGGTAAGCGCGCTTGTGTTATTAACACTCAAATGCGGTGCTATCGAGAATCAGTGCTTCAGGGTTTGGAAGAAGATGGCTACACAATTATTAATGTGGAAGATATTGAAGAAGAAGAGAGTGGATGGCGCCAATGGATTTGTTAGCCTGTTAAGTATTTTTCCTGTACTACTTTGGGAGAGAACTAATACGCTTTATGTCGGTGTTGTTTTTTGAACTTACAGCCTGGAAAATTTGTGCGCCATTGGCGCACAAATTTTCCAGGCTGTAATCCATTACGTGTTTGGTTAGTACGGGAAACCGTACTTGGAGTAATAGAAGCCCAAGTTTGGAATTTAAGAATCCAAAGCACGCCACGTAAGGCTAATTTTGAAACCGACGTATGATTGTCTATTTATAGCGTCGCGTTTAAATGTTTATACAGATTTAGAAGTGCTGGTAATTCGAGTTGATGAACGGTGCGTATTGAAATATTCATATTTATGCGCTAGCTTATTTGATACGTGTACGTTCTATTTATGATTTACTATACAGCAGGTCATCGTCATTCCAATGTTTCGCTTTAATCCTACCGAACGGCAAGACTTGCCGTTCGATAAATACCCGATGGCACCGACAGTAGAAATAAAAGGCGCCCTTAAACATTAATTATCTGAATGAACTCTGGGAAGAACTCGTATTGCCTTGTGGAGCTAAAACTGGACAAGCCCATGCATTATTTTTACATTCGGGTTTCAGGTTTCTGCGTGGAGTTACAGGGTTGAAAATGCGAACTACGGGTAATCGTCCAGAATTTAAATTTAGACATCCCCAAAAATTATTACATCGTGGTTTTACGTCTGGTGCTGCTTTTGGTCTTAATCTTTCACTATTTAATATTACCTGAGCATTACTGGGTTGAGCCGCTGCTTCTTTGGTATAAAACAATGCTGCATTAAATGTCAACGCAATAATTAGTAAACTTTTATACTTAAACATAATAGTTTTTCCATATAATGAGATGAAATTAGTTCAATCCCAGATGTTTCCATCTTTATAGGAATTTGTTTAAGTCTCGAAAGTTCCCCCGTTAACAATTTAAATGTTTAATGTATTACATCTCATTTGGCAGTATCAGACACCAGGCGCCTTTTTGCATCTTCAATCCAATAGCGTTCATCAGGGTGTAGTGGGTCAGAAAACTCAAGACATTTGCGCCACTGCGATAGCGAGGAGCGTGTTTCTTTTTTATCTTCCAAGACTTGTGCTAACAAGCAGTGTGCTGAACCACGTTTTTCATATAAATCAATAGCTTGACGCAGAGGAACTTCCGCTTCAAGGTAAGTGTAAGTTTTTTTACCAAGTCTTGCTAGACCTAACCGTGCCCAACCTAAATTTTTTAACATAGTATACTTTTCTCGTTGGTCTTTCAGAGGTAGTTCTAAACCCTCCGAAAGTAAATTAGCTGCCAGAAGATATTCTTTATCCAAAATGTACCGTCGAGCTAACCTGCTGTATGCTTGAGGTAAACCTAAATTTTTGGCAGCATTATAATTGATACGGGCATAATTAAAATTATTCAGATCTTCGTAAACTTTTCCCCTGTTGTAATAGGCTTCTCTATAGTTTTGTTTGATTAAAAGCGCTAGGTTGTAGAACGGTAAAGCTGTATTTAATTTTTCTGCTTGGTAGTTCTCCAATCCAATGTTGTTTAACAAAACTGCTAGCGGTTCTGAAGTGAAAATAATTGGAATGGCGCCTATCGCCAAACCTGCAACTACAGCAATCAAACTTAATCGTTTGCTTCGTCTCACTTGCAGTTGAGCTTTTTGCGAATTTTCAATAGCTTGTTTCTCCTGCTCTAAGGCGATTTCTGTTCTAGAAAGCACTTGTGAAAGCTCTAATTCTTGGCTTGCAACTAAAAACTGATAATCTTTATCACTCAAGCTTCTACCGTTTGCCCAGGTTAGGGCATTACGTAAATTATCTCCATGCAACAATTGTGATGTATCACGTTCTGATGCTTCCCATGCTGCAAATGCTTCGGCGTATGGTCTCATTTTTTGTAGTTCCTTTTCTACCCAATTGTTATCAAAGACTGATTGGTAGATGCGGTTATAAACTTTAAGGTAGCCTGATTGCTTGATGACTAAACTCGATAACCGTAGTTTCATGATTTCTGGGGTATCATCTACGGCTAATTCTCCAACTTCTAAAACTTTTTGATATATTCCTAAAGACCAGCAAGCGAGTTGTTCATTATTTAATATACGGTCACGTATTGTTTGTAAATGCTGCTGTTTGTCTTGTGCTAACCAATTCTCAATAATACGTGTGCGTATTGTTTGAGTAACACAATCTGCTTCGGCGCCGCTCTCAATGTGTGATAAAGAAGATACAAGCTGACAAACCCATTGCGTTAAAAAGGGTTGCCCACCTGTCCAATGCAAAATTTCTTGAAGTACTGTATGCGGATGTGCAGCGATACCAATAAGTCCCTTTTCTAGGGGTTTTGCTTCATGTAATTGAAAACCTGTTAATTCTATTGCTTGGCTTTCGATGTTAAACGGTGTACGCTCTTTATCTGTAATTAAATCAGCAGGTGTTGCAACTCCTAATAGTACAAAAGTTAAACGGTTATATTTGGGTTTATCAGCGCGCTTATTATAACAGGAGCGGATAAAGGCAAAAAAATCATCTTTAAAATTTAGATTTAAAACGCTGTCTATTTCATCGACAAATATAACGATATTTGATGTAATTTGTGATAATAATATTTCTTCAATAAACTTATTTAACCTCAAAGCTGGATGCATTATATTATACCCATGCCACCAGGTTTCAAGGTCTATATCTAAATTAAATTCACTTACCAAATAGCTAACAAAACCGCCATAAAATTCTTCTTCTGTAACTTCGTGTAGGCAAAGTTCACGCATTTCAAAGGCAATACAAGCAGTACCCTCATTTTTAAGGCGCCTCATTGTTTGTACACGTAGACTAGATTTACCCATTTGTCGGCAATTGAGTAGATAGCAAAATTGCCCAGCCTTTAAACTTGAGTAAAGTTGAGAGTCTGCTTGCCGTACAACATAAGTTGAAGCTTCTTCTGAAAGACTTCCCCCTACTTGATATATTGTATTTTGCCTTGAGTAGTTCATAGTTGTATACAAATGCGATTTTTATATAAATTTTTTAATGATTATAATCTCCCCTAACCCCCCTTATTAAGGCAGGGCTGTTTCATTCTAAAAAGAATAATACCAGGCGCCTATAAATCCGCCTTTACCGAACGAGATTTTAGTAGTTGGTTAACCGAACAATCATGGTTACAGCTTTTATCTCTAGAGAATGAAACAGCCCTGCCCTTATTAAGGGGGGAAGAAGAGACGGATTAACTTCCTAATCGTTCTCTAAAATATAAACAATAAATATGATAACGCGGTGCCGCACTATTGGTTTGCAGTTGTACTAATCCAAAATCATATAATTTTACTGCATCTTCTAAATTCAAGTTTGAATTAAATTCAACAGGATTATCTGCTAAAAGTATAGTTTTAAAAGCCGTTACTAATGTAGAGTTTGACTGTAAATAACGCCAATGCCTTTCTAAATGATTTCGATAAATTCCAGAAGCAGTAGGCGCCGATACTAATAAATTTTCTAAACTCATATCTTGACGTGCTATTGTCTGTATCGCTTTTGCGACTAAATAAGGATGTCCTCCTACCATTGCCATTAGTTGTTCAACTTGAGTATTTCCCCAGTTTAATTTATATTGTTGCGCCAAAGATTTTATTTGTTCACTAGTAAAATCTGTTAATTTAATTTCTGTACCCGCATTAAACGGTGACTGGTTAATATTTAGCTCGCTATATATTTGTGTATGCAACATCAATAACCGTAGCTGGCGCCAAAGAGGCTTAGTTTTTGCGTCTTCGTGCCAAGTTCGTAACATTCCCAAAAACTCTCCAGCTATTGCACCAAATTGAAACAGTCTATCTACTTCATCTAAAGCAACAGCAAAAACATCATCTCCAGATAAGACATACTTTTCAAAGTAGGTTCGGCATTTAATCTTACAGTTACCCAAACTTTTACGCCAATGTTCTTCTACAGGTTGCTCTAACTTTAATGTCTCAGCAATACTCGTAATAAACCACTGCAAAAACTTATCCAAACTACTAAAATCTTCAGCTACTGCATCGCGTAGGTTTAAAACAACTGTACGATATCCTTGTTGTTCAGCATAATACATTACCCGTGACATCAACTCAGTTTTACCAAACTGTAACGGGGCCTGAATTCGCAACAAGGCGCCTCTGTTGCATATTTCCTCATAACAGCGAGACTCAACGGGAGGGCGCTCTATATAAGGTTCTTCGGAAAATTCCATTGTTTTTGGAAGTTGTTCTGAGACTATTGATGTATTTCCATTTTTATAACCTTGTTTTTCCCACTCTCGTTGCAGCGCTTGACGGAAATTGGTCTTTTTAACCTCTTCCCCTAATGCGTCAGAAAGATTGTGCCATAATTTACCACCCACTTCCCCAATGTACTTAACAGCCAAATGACATTCTGAAGCAATAGTCTCATAAGTTTTACCGTCCCAGGCACCTCGTAGTACCTGTACCTCAGCATTACCAAGATGCTTGCGAGTGACAGAGAAAACCAGAGCATCTACAAGGTTTTGCGTCTGTGCCCAATCTAATTCTAATTTTAAGTCTGATTTCATAGGTATTTGTGCCCCAAAATATTCTTAATTCATACAACATTCTAATCAAACAGGATATTTTAACTGTTTACTCTCATTGTAAAACTGCTCGTCATTTTTAATCTGATTGATAGATTATCATTATTTTTCGTTCCCTTAAGCCATAACCGTAGAAACAACCGGAAAAAACCGGATTTTTTCTGGAAGTTTAGAAAGGCGCCTATTTTTCTGGTTTTATAAGGGTGAATTGTTGGTTAACAAGTAAATAAATAACCTGATTTTTTCCTGCTGACTATTAAAAAAGAATCAGTGATTATAGGGTCATGGAAGAAGTAAGCCAACCAAACAGCACAACGAAAAACATTAACTGTTAACTTCAGTTCAATATATAATCACAAAGGTTAAAAATATGAAACTCAGAAGAATTGCTGCAATTTCCGCTCTTACTCTCATGTTAGCTGGGGCGGGCATAGCAAAGGAACTGAAACCTGGTTAAGCTTAAAACGTTAATAATCCTCCTACCCCCGAACAAGCGACTCGCACTTTTAACCCAATCTTGAAGCCAAAAACTTTGCACCTTGAACGAAGCCTTTCAAACTTATATCGAAAATAACAGGCAATGCATTCTAAATTATGGAGATCGTTATCATAACGGAGAGCCTATCTCAAGTTCATTTGTTGAGTCAGTGTGTGTCGATGTATAAATTCTGTTGATATTACCCTGAAGGGTACTGTTAATATGAGTTGATAACAATATGGTTAGAAGACAAAGCATCATTATTAGGACTGAAAGAAAAATTTTGTCATGACTTTCGTAGTAAAGCATCTCCCAAATTCTTGCTTATTGGCAAATGCGCCGCATTACACTACACGACTCATGACACTTTTTTCTTGTGAATGCGTAAGTTCTAATTATAAGCAAGGAAGATTTACGATTATTTAGATATTCAGGGTAGTTTGGTAAATCAACATTCTTAGTAGCAAACACTTCATCTTTATTTTTAGGAGATTTCAATCATGCAGTTAATTAAACCTTTCAGAAAACTAGTAGTTTCGGTACTCTTAATCGGTTCCTCAATATTTTCTGTTTCTTCAGCTATTGCTCAAGAATCATCAGTAGAAAGTCGAATTTTAGTAAACGTTGATGTTATTTACCCCGTCAACTATCTTAAAGAGGAATTCAAAAAAATCTCTTCTAATCCTACTCAAGCTGATGTTGTACAAATTGGTGGTCAGCTTAACTTCAGCACTATTCCCGATATTCAAGCCATAAGATTTAGTAGAAGTTTTATATATGACCCATTCGCTAACGACTATTACAATAACCGAAATGTGGGCGGTTCCGATTTTAATTACAGTGACCAAGCTTCTACTTCAAATCCATTTTTAAGTGCTACATTTACTGAAAGAAAAGGTAATCCGCCACTAACCTTAAGTTTTAATTCCAGTGGTTCTAATCCTCCAGCATTAGCATATAACGGTACTTCCTGTAAAGATAACGATGGTTGTGTGCTAATGCATTATGGATATTCTGAGGAAATTACTTCCAGAAATGCATTAACACCCTCTTTATTCAAAACAATTCTTAAGCTAAGAGATAATAACGGCAATCTTGTTTCGATGATAAATGCTATGGCAACTCCCATTGTGACAAGTTCATCGGGAGGTGTGACTCAATATTTAATTGCTTACCATGAACAGTCCGACCCAGCAAACAATGGTGTATTAATGGGGGTTTGGACTGAAATTCCAGTTGCTTCTGGTATTTCTAGCAATAGTATGTTGTTACAAAAGCAACTTAAAGATATTGTACAAAATCAGTCGCAATCACCTAGATTAAGCTACAGTAATTCTTCAAACTCCAAAATAACTATATCCAATACTAGATACTTTCTAAGTAGTACCCAAATTCCACTAGATCAGCTAAGTAGAACAAGTTTGCCACCAACAGATTCAAGATTTATGCCACTTCCAAATGCTGATGGCACTATATCTCCAGGTGAAACTACAAAGCCAGTTATTATAGCTCAAACTCAATCTGCTAAAAAAGCTATGACTTGGGTTATCAATAACAAAGTAGATGTTAATGGGGAAACTTATGTGCAAGCTAGATATGACAGTAAAACAAATCCCTATTCTGGTGATACTTCTGTAGACCAAACCCTATCCCTACTTTGTATTCGTAAGTCTCCGGAACTCACAAGTAATCCAATTCCAGAGATAGCCAAAGGTACTACATATACTAACTCTTGGTCTGGTGGAGAAGTCTTTGCTATCCCCGAAGTTGTAGGTAATTCCTTGCTTTCAGAACAAAATGCAGATAATAAATGTCAGGAAGAAGGTCAAAAGCGTTATAGTTTGTCTGGGTTTAGGATGGCAGAGTTTCACGATGGTATTCAGCCTTCAGGTTTTGGGTTTTATGCTAAATCAACAGACCCCAATCTAAGTATTTCAAATGTGCGTTATTGGGTGAAAATTAATGACCAAAATGCGAATCCTTGGAGTAAGTAACAGCAACACCGCTAATACTATTTATTCGTCTATGAAACCGAGATGTGATTAGTATTGGAAACAATTAAGCTTGCTCCCTCAAGGGCAATCTTTTGCTTGTAAGAATGCCGATTGCCTAACAGTCTAATTACTTTGAAACCCTCACAGAATAATGACTTTGAGGGTCTTACTCATAATGAGGTATTTTAATAACGGCACCTTCTTAACTAAATATAGTTTGTAAATGTTGTTGCTTATCGTGCGCTAACCAAACCAATTCTCAACAATGCGCTGATTTATAATATGGGAAACAATTTCTACCTCTTTAAAAGCAGCTATTCACAATCCTGATGTTTAAGTTTTATTGTGTAAAAAAATACATATTATCTGCATTACTGATATCATGTTGCAATTTTATAGTATATTTTGATGCTATTGATTACATATAGCAAGAATCCGCCCATATCACAGTACTCTTGCGGGTAATATTTGCGATGGATACATTTCATAACAAGGCATCTTGGTGTAAATGGTATTGATATTTTCGATAACTAAATAGCTTCTGCTCAAAGCCATAACCGTACAAACAACCAGAAAAAACCGGATTTTTTCTAAAATTTTATTTATCGCCAAATATTTCCGGTTTTATAAGGGCAAATTTTGATTTAAATAACCTGCTTTTTTCCCGCTGACTATTTAAAAACAATTAGCGATGATAAAGACATGAAAGAGGCGAGTAAATCAAACGCTATCTTCATTCACAAGTTAAAGTTAAGTCAAAAGGAATTCCATGTCTGAAATTAAATTTTCACAAGTTACTGAAATTGACAACGCAGAAGTTCGCGAACTTGCAATGCACATTGTTCTTACAATGCAATTAGCAGTTGAGAAAGCTACAGCCCATCAGGCTGAACCTGACACCTATCCCATGTCCCCTGACCCCAATTCCTTTGAGAGGTTGTTTATATCCCGCTTTCAGCAATTGAATCCTGAGCAGCAACAAGTTGGAATCAGTAATGTAACTGTTATGAACTTGCTTGTATATTTTGATGCTATTGATTATATACAGTAGAATAAACCGATATTGCAGTACCCGTGAGGGTAGTATTTGCAGCAACTATATTTAATCACAAGGCGCCTGTCTAAAATGTTTGAAAAATTATTCTAAATTAATCTTGAGAAGAACTCACATCGTCTAGTGGTCTTAAAATTAGACATTCCCATACATTCTCCTTACATTCAGGCTCCTGCATGAGTCTGATTTCTGAAGTTCTTCTTTTTTTGTTTCCTACAATACCTTCTGAAACGTTTGTATTGCCTTGTGGACTTAAAATCGGACATGCCCACGCACTATTTTTACATTTGGGCTTCGGTTTTATGGGAGATGGAGTAGCTGGGCTTAATATACGAAGTAGAGGCAATGCTGCAGAGTTTAAATTCAGACATTCCCAAAAGTTATTACATCGGGGTTTTATCTCTAGTGTTGTTTTTGGTCTTGATTTTTCACTTCCTAATATCACTTGGCTATTACTTGATTGTGCGGCAACTTTACTTGTATAAAATAGTACAGCATTTAACGTAATAAGTGTCAGTGTAGTTGATAGTATTTTTTTATACTTAAACATGAAGATTTATCCATATAATGGAATTAAATTAACTTAATTCCAAATGTTTTCATCTTTACAGGAACTTGTTTGAGCCTTAAAAGTTCCCTTGTGAACAATTTTATTATTTGATGTATCAATAAGTCGCAACCGTACAAAAAACCGGAAAAAACCGGATTTTTTCTGGTTGTTTATTTAGTGCTTAGTATTTTTGGTTATTTTAAGAGTGAATTTTTGATTAATAATTAAATAAATAACCTGCTTTTTTCCTGCTGACGATTAAGCAATAATCAGTGATTATAAAGACATACATAAATTGCTTACACAACGAGACTATCAAAACATGAAATTATTTATATTCAGAAAACGAGTACAAGCTGCTTTTGTCTTATTCATGATTAGTACAATGACATTTGCTAAAGCCGAAAGTGTAGCTCTACCAAATCCGAACAGCGATACAATAATTCAAAAAATAGTAGGGCGCCTGTTGGGCGACCAAACACAATTCTGGTTTGGGCAACTTCCTGATAATTTACCAGTAAAAGTGCCATTGCCTGATAAAGCCCAAGTTCTTGGTAGTTCAATGTACAGCTCTGGCAATGGTCAGATTTTACTTGATGTTCCTCAATCACGCTCAGAAGTATTCGATTTTTATAATAGGCGCCTTGGTTCATCCGGATGGGAAAATATATCGAGTTCTGGAGCAGATGGTAGTAAAGGCTTTGTTGAATCCAATTTTGTAAAACCAATGGCATTTTGCTTTCGTTCGGGGCAAGATACAGAACTAACTATTAATGCAAACCCAGTAGAAAAAGGACTTACCGATGTACGCCTCAACTTTAATACCGGACGCAGTGGTACTAGATGTCAACAATATCCGGGTGGCGATGTACCACTTCCAACATTAGTTGCACCACCCAATACTCGCCTTATAGATGCAACTGGTGGAGGTGGCGAAAATTCTTTTGATTCAAGAGTAAAGTTAGAGACGAAATTAGATAGTAAGTCTCTTGCAGCCCATTATGACCCTCAGTTTCAAAGCGCTGGTTGGAAACGCCTGGACGCTGGGCAAAACGGAAATACAGCATGGAGTCGCTGGGTATTAAAAGATAAAAAAGGTAATTCTTGGCATGGTTTTCTCTACCTGTCGAAGCTTGAAAACGAACCAAATCAGTATTCGGCTCTTGCTTATGTGTCGTTACTTTAAACAGTATGAACAAGCTCAATTTATATTTATCAAATTAAAATCGGGCATAAACAAATAAGGAGAAATAAAATGCCTCAAGTAGAAACTAAATCAGTAAATATTACATACAAAAAAACCGAAGACATCGGAACATTCGGGTCTCTTGACAAGCTTTTTAAAGTACATAAAGACTGCTTACAACCTGGCGAGGTTCTTAATCCTTGTGATTCTCTAATTTCAGCAAACGGACAATATACGTTCGTTTATGAAGGTGACGGCAACCTCGTGCTTTTTCGTAATAGTGATAATCAACCCCTTTGGACTTCCAACACACGGGGAAAAACAAATGGCATGTGTATAATGCACGGTAATGGAAATTTCGTCATTTACGACTGGAATGCTAACCCAGTTTGGTCTTCGGGTACTTGGCAACATCCAGGTAGCCACCTAGTAGTTGAGAGTAACGGTGACGTAGTTATCTATAATCCTGATGGTACGCCTGTTTGGGCAATAAATACCTAGTAAGAATGAGTTGGCGCCTGTCGTTTGTTGTACAATGAGGCGAAGTATAAATAGTGCTGTTAATAGCCCGCAGCATGATTTACTCTTCAAAATATTTCTTTTCAAAATATACACGTAGATTTTGCCACTTTAATAGTAATTCGTCATGTTTATTGTCACAAAGTAAAGGAAATGTAAATATCAGTGGCGCCCAAGGCGATATTACAGGAATTAACGCCGTTGGTGAAAATTCATCAATGACAGGAGTTGCAATAGGCGCCATTAGTGGTAACGTCACCAATACTATCAATCAATTGCCTGATTCCTCAGAAACCGATGAACCAGGAATTAAGGAACTATTGAATGAGTTACAAACAGCAATCGAATCTGATGTCAACTTAAGTGATGAAGACAAAGAACAAGCATTGAAGCAGGTGCAAGCTATTGCTGAAGCAGGTCAAAAACCAGAAGATGGAACTATGCAGAAAATGGTAAAAAATGCACTCAAGTTTCTCAAAGGTACAATAGCCGACTTACCATCAACAGTAGAACTTGTTCAAATCTGTGGCAAGCTATTACCTTCAATTAGTCAGTTTTTTGCTTTGTAACAACTAGAATTTATACTTATATAACTCCAAATTACATCTTGGACATCCTGACCGCTAAGGTTAATAACTAGTTACAAGTATAATTTAAAACTAGTGCTTTCTATTTCACTTAGGATTTACGTAACAGTACCCACGAGGGTACTACTGCTACAAAATCTCATAAGCTAGATTAATTACAAATTTTATTCGGTAAAACAAAAAATTCCGTGTTTTTCCGGAGCAGACAAGATATGGAATGTAGATAAGACACATCAAATAAGATATTTACTTATCTATAGCAATGTGTCATTTATACTACAACTAAGATAAGTACCAGAAATCTTTGTCATAGACCAGCTAAAACCCAGCAAGCTTATTTGTGATTTGCGGCTTTTCAGTGGACTAACACAAGAACACTTTGCAGCATCCATTGGTATTACCGGGCGCCAAAATTAACCGATGAGATTTGGGAGGCGCCGTTTGCCAAGTACTGAAGAAACTAATTAGATAAGAGGAAGCCTAAAATCATGAACAAGATTAGACTGATTGGTGCTGACATTTTAGATGAGTCTACTCAATTCGCCTTGAATGAAGCGACTTTGATTTTACAAAACTATTTAAGCGAGAGCATAAAAGACGGAAGTTTATTAGAAACAGTTAATTTATCCTTTGGTAACCAAATTGATGCTTCTAAGTTAGAAAACTTGTTAGGGCAATGGGCAACTGGCAACTTTAAAGAACTTCCAACGATTGAAATCCGCCCAGCCGCAGAAATGAATGGAGCTAACGGGGCTTTTGCTAAAGCAACCAACAATATTTATCTATCTTGGGAATACATTACACAAAATACTTCTTATCCCCAAGCGATTACTAATGTTTTATTAGAAGAAATTGGGCATTTTGTTGATGCCCAAATTAATGCATTAGATAGCCCTGGGGATGAAGGGGCTATTTTCTCTGCACTGGTTCGAGGGGAAACGCTGGATGAAGGGCGGTTACAGCAGTTGAAAGCAGAGAATGATACAGCTACTATCACTTTGGATGGGCAAGTCATCGAGATAGAGCAGGCAGATAATGAGGTCACGATTTCCGGAACCATTCTTTGGACGGATAGTGCTATTCCTAGTAAAACGCACCCAGTTCGTGAGGCAACCGTAAAAATCTGGGATGAAGACCTAGGTCTTGATACGCTGATCGCAACTGTTTATACTGACTCTCAAGGACGTTACTCAGCTAGCTTCGACAACAATGAGCCGTTTGGTCAAGGCAAGCGGGACATATATATAGAAGTACTGGCTGATGGACTAGCACACCATGTGGATGGAGTGGTGGGACTTAATGCTACAACTTATTCTCAGACAACTAATACTACTAATGAGATCCCGGATGGTGCTAACACTATAAACTTTACTATTGGCAACGGTACTGACGCAGAGCGTGCGTTTTCAATTAGTGATGCATTGTATGTAGGAAAAGTTTATGCAGACACTGTACGTGGAAAACTGCCAACGCCGAGATTGAAGGCTAGGTTTCCAGATACTAATACGGCATACACCAAATCTACAAATAAGGATTTACTTATCCGATCTGGAGACAGTTTAGATTGGGATGTAATTCTGCATGAGTATGGTCATTTCCTTGCAGACATTGACAATCTAGCCGATTCCCCTGGTGGTAAGCACATAGCAGGTTACAGCAGTATTACTGGCGAGCCGACTATACCTATTCCAGCTTCTGGGAAATCTAAAGGCATCCGTATCGCGTGGGGTGAGGGACTCGCAACTTATTTGGGGATTGCTGCTCAGTATGTCGCCGCTGACGCAGGGCTGTTGCCGAATGTACCAAATGTGGGCGATCCGATTTACACGGATACAATCGATCAAACCGCTAAACATGATTTAGAAAATAAACCGAGTCCCAGTAATGCCAATAATGCCAATAATCCTGGTAATAAAGGTGAAGGCGACGAGGCATCAGTGTTTCGGATATTGTGGGATCTCGCAGACGGAAAAAACGAACCTCATGATGGAATTGAAATTGAAATTGCATTACTATCTGGGCACAAGGTATCTGGCCACGAGGGACTCTACTACATCCTCAACAACGAAATATCTGATCTGGATCAACTCGATGATGTTTGGGATTATTTCTACGGTATTTCAACCGATGCTGAACGCACGAAGTTTGGAGCAATCTTTGAGGAGTACGGTGTATCACCAGAACCTAACAAAAGTAAGTTAATTGGAAAAACCTTTAAGGTTAATGAAAGTGACCCCAATAAGATTCCACAGTTTACATGGAATGTGAACAATAACGATGCCAATGACGATTTTCAAGTAATCATCTTCAATGAAGACTTTTCACGTCGTGTGGTGGACACTAAAGATAATATAAACCCTGAAAATATAAATACAAACACGTGGACTCCCACCTTAGAACAGTGGACTCGCGTTACAAACAATCAAGGAAAGTATAATTTTATTGTTGCTGGTAGTGACACTATTCCTGATCCGAAGTCTGGTGTTGACCCTAACTTTCTTTCTACTGGTTCTTATTGGAGTGGTGCCTACACTTTTTCTGTAGGACCGAGCATAGGTCTTCAACCCTTGAAGAATGGTTTAGGTCAGATACTATCTGCCATCCAGACGGCTCTAACTGAAAAGATTTTTGGGGCAACGGGTCTTCAGAATATTAGTAGTTTGAATGGCATTCCGCTGCTTGGAGACACACTTAAAACTGCCACTGGGGCGCTATTCATAAAGGACTTATCTATTCAAATTGAGAAAAAATTTACTGATAAATTGAAGGTGGCGGAGAATGCATCTGTTGATGAGATACAGGAAGCTTTCTTTGAATTGTTTGGTCCTTCTGGGTTATTTGGGGCAACTGGGCTGCTCAAAGACTCTAACGATGCTGGAGATGATATTACTCAAGAAGATATTATATATACTAGAGATGGCTCCTTAGTTAAATTTAATTTCAAACTAGGCGGCACGAATAAATTAGAAACTTCGCTGCCGTCCAAAATTGGCTTTGGTTTGCCACAGCTTGGTTTAGAACTTGGTGAAAATGCTAAGGCAGGTGTTGACCTTGACTATACATTCGATTTTGGTTTCGGTATTGAAACTGCTACTAATGAGTTCTTCTTCGACACCTCGCCTAATAAAGATTTGAGTATCTCACTCAAACCATCGCTACCAAAGGCAAAAGCCACACTTGGGTTTCTTCAAGTTGATGCAAAAGATATTGGTAGCCAACTTGACTTTTCGCTCAACTTAGAAGATGGCAACGATAACCAGTTAACAATTGGCGAACTGAACAATAACAGCTTTACAGTTTCACCAGAAGGTTCTGCTGACATTAAGCTTAATCTCCTCTCTAGCATTAACGGTTTAAAGGGGTTGCCTCAACTTAGTGCAGATTTGATTGTAAACTGGGATTTTGTTCAGAATGTAGCGCCAACAGTTGCCTTTAAGGATGTAGAGTTAGACTTAGGCTCATTTTTAAGCGACTTCGCTGGCCCAGTTTTGGAAGATGTTAATAAAATCACTAAACCTATAAAACCAGTTATTGATATTTTAACTAAAAAGATTGATCTCAAGGTCATTGAGCTTAATCTTTTAGATATAGGAAAGAAACTTGGGTATATAGATCAGTCAGATATTAACTTTATAAATTCAGTTGACAGCATTATCAAAATTGTCGATGGTATTTCAAAATTTTCAAATAGTAGTGATACTAAAATCAATCTAGGTAGCTTCAATCTGGGTGACGAGGCAGACATCCGCAAACCCGATTTTCTGCTAAGTAACGTTGACAATCTAAATATTATTAGCACCGCTCCTAGTGCTAGTGACCAAATTAATAATCTTGGTAACGTTAACGAAAAACAAATTATTAATAGCCTTATTACAATACCTGGTGAAGGACTGAAATTCCCCTTGCTGACCGAACCAATGCAGGCTTTCAAATTACTACTAGGTAAAGATATTCCTCTTTTTACCTATGATTTACCGCAGTTGAAGTTTGATTTTGGATACACTCAGTTCTTCCCCATTGTAGGCCCGTTCGGGGTTAGAATCGGAGGAAACATCGGTGGAGAAGTAGATTTGGCGTTTGGGTATGACACCAAGGGGTTAAGGGATTTCAGCAAATCTGGCGACGCAACGGATATTTTTAACGGTATATATGTTAGCGACCGTGCTAACGCTGATGGAACTGGAGATGATATTGCGGAAGTTAAGTTTAATGTTGGGCTTGAAGCTTCTGCTGAGTTGAACGTAAAAGTAGTATCAGCTGGGGTTGGTGGTGGAATTTACGGCAATGTTGACTTTAACCTTAACGACCCTAACAAAGACGGAAAGGTTTATTTTGACGAAGTGAAGGCTTTGATTCAACACGACCCCCTTTGCCTATTCGATGCCTCTGGTAAAGTAACTGCTGGTTTGAACGCTTATTTCACAATTGGGGTAAGACCATTTCAAATCAGAAAGCGCTACGACAGCCCTAGAAGAACTTTAGCCGAATTTAATAGTAAGTGCGACGATATCCATAACGGTGGCAATGGTGGTACACAAAATGTGCCGATATTGGCTACAGATATTGGTAGCGGCGCCCTGCGGTTGAACATGGGGTTAAATGCGGCAGCGCGCGTATATGGAAATATCATCGATGATGCTGAAATTTTTACGATTGAGCATAAATCAGGGTCAATTGGTAGTGAGAAAGTCTTGATTGCTGCATTTGACACGAGCAAGGAGTACAACGTCGCTAGTAAGATTGTTGCTAACGGGGGAGAGAAAAACGACATCATTCAGCTAAAAGATAACGTTTTAACATCGGCAGAACTGGCAGGTGGTAACGGTGATGATTTGATTATGAGTGGGAATGGTAATGATTCTCTAGATGGTAATAGTGGTTTCGACCTGTTAGATGGTGGCTTAGGCAATGATACATTGCGTGGTGGTGATAATGATGACTGGCTAGTTGGAGGAGCAGGCGCCGATGTTCTCGATGGTGGTGCTGATAACGATACAGCCAGCTATGAAACTGCCACAACAGGCATTTCGCTCAATTTAGCTACTCTTGAAGCTACGGGGGATGCACAGGGAGATGTGTTCGTGTCAATTGAGCAATATGAGGGTTCCCCATATGATGACACTTTAATAGGCGATGCTACTAACAATATATTAGGTGGACTAGGTGGTAATGACTTGCTCTCTGGAGGAGATGGAAATGATTTTCTGGAGGGTGGTGATGGAAATGACACATTGCACGGTGATGCTGGCGATGATTTCTTAGTTGGAGGAGCAGGCGCCGACTCGCTTTATGGTGGTTCAGGTATCGATAAAATCAGCTATAGCACTGCCACAGAAGGCATATCGCTGAACTTAGCCACAGGCGAAGCTACGGGAGAGGCACAGGGAGATAAATTTGTGTCAATTGAACAATATGAGGGTTCCCCGTATAATGACACCTTGATTGGAACAGACGCTGATGAAGTTTTGATTGGTGGCGGTGGCGCCGATATCCTACAGGGAGGATTAGGGAATGATACTTATGAGCTAGATGCCCAGACAATTATCGAAGGTCTAGCTCGTGCTGCGGGCAGTCGAATTCAAGATACCAACGGCGCCAATGATATCCTTAATCTCTCAAACATTACCCTCTCCTTATCAGGTTTAGCTTCTGGTCAAGCTGGACTGGCACGATTGGGCAGCACACTATTAATAGATATTAATAAAGATGGAGTTGCAAATCAGGCTGATGACCTATCTATTGATAACTTCTTTTCGCCAAGAAATTTCTCCATTAATGAAGTCACCATTACCGAAGGCAATAACGGCGCCACCAACGCTTTATTCACTATTAAAGGTTTAGCTGGGACTGCTGGTGCTGGCTTTATTGAAACAGTAGCTAACCTTTCTGGTACTGATATTCTCAACTTCCTCTCGACGGTAACAATAAACTACGCCACTGCTGATGGCACAGCTACAGCTACTACAGATTACAATCCTACCAGCGGTCAGTTAACCTTTGCCCAAAACGAGACAGAAAAAATTATTAGTGTACAGGTTATTGGTGACACCAATGTAGAGTCTGACGAAACTTTTTTTGTCAACCTAAATACAGATAACAACACGGATATTACTGGCTTCCAAACCGTTGGAACAATCCTTAATGATGATCTTCCATCGATTAATGTCTCGTTTAGCAATGCTCCTAACTCTCCCTTTAGTGTGGGGTTGGATCCCCGTTCCATCGCCCTAGGAGACTTCAACAAAGACGGCAACCAGGACTTAGCTGTAGCGAATAATCAGTCTGATAACATTTCAATACTGTTGGGAGATGGAAAAGGTAGCTTTGGCACTGCCGCTAACTTTGGCGCAGGAGACGCGCCCTTGTCCGTTGCTGTCGGGGACTTTAATGCAGACGGGAACCAGGATTTAGCTGTGGCGAATTATGGTTCACCTGCGACAAGCTTTAGAAGCAACATTTCGGTCTTGTTAGGAG
Source organism: Dulcicalothrix desertica PCC 7102 (assembly GCF_003991905.1). Taxonomy (GTDB): domain Bacteria; phylum Cyanobacteriota; class Cyanobacteriia; order Cyanobacteriales; family Nostocaceae; genus Dulcicalothrix; species Dulcicalothrix desertica. The sequence goes on from NZ_RSCL01000012.1 coordinate 239,562, forward strand.
ATGGCACAGGTCGTTTTGGTACTCCTACCAACTTTAACGCGGGAAGCAGCTCCTTTTTTGTGACTGTGCAAGACCTGAACGCAGACAGATTAAGCGACTTAATTGTGGTAAACTTAGGTTCTGATAACATCTCAGTGCTTTTAGGAAATGGCACTGGTAGCTTTGGCAATCCTACCAACTTTTATGTAGGAGACTCTCCTAGATCCGTTGCTGTGAAAGACCTAAACGCAGACGGCTTCCTTGACCTAACTGTCGCAAACTTTGACTCTGCTAACGTCTCAGTGCTGTTAGGAAATGGCACAGGCAGCTTTGGCAACATCACTAATTTTAATACGGGGGGCAAACCAACTTCCGTAGCTGTAGAAGATTTGAACGCAGATGGTATCCCAGACCTAGCTGTGGCAAACTATAGCTCTAGCAGCGATATATCTGTGCTGTTAGGGGATGGTTTTGGCAACTTTGGTACTGCCACCAACTATAACATCGGCGCCGCTTCTACTTTCGTTACCATAAAAGATTTAAACGCAGACGGTATCAAAGACTTAATTGCACCGAACTATTTCTATAACAAAGTCTCGATGCTGTTTGGAGATGGCACAGGCAGCTTTGGCACTGCCACCAACTTTGATGCAGCAGGAGACGAACCTAGATTTGTTGTCGTGGAGGACTTCAACAAAGATGGTAAACAGGATTTAGCAATGCCACATTGGTTCTCGAATAATGTCTCTGTGCTACTCAACACCACGGTAAATGCACCAATTGGAGCAGATAGCGGCGCCACTTTGAATGGCAGCAGTAGCATAAACAGAAATATGATTCTCGGCAATGACAGTGATGATATTTTAGCTCGTGGCAAAACCAGTAATATTATTACAGTTGGTGCAGGCAGCAATCAATCTTTGTTACCAAAGTTAGCGTAATGGTAGCCAAACTACTATTTGTAACCAGTTCCACAATTTATTCGGGTCTGGTTACAACTAGTATCCCAATGGTAAAAGCAAGAATTAAGCCCAAAAGTTCAAATTTCCAGAACAGTTAATTTTAACATAACCTCGTAGAGAATGATTATTTTTATCGAAGCTAAAAATAAAACATCAATATGATGTGATGTAAGTAACTGGTTTCTTCTGCTAGAATTTTTTAAATTATACAGAGATTGTAATGTATGAGTTCAGCGTTAAGTTTAAGTAATGTTGTAGGCGTTGGGTTAGCTCAAGATAATATTCAATCCACGTTGAGTAATACTACTTATGTAGGTATTGACTTTGGCACAAGTACAACTACTATAAGTTATTCGATAATTGGTAATGGTGATGTACCGATTGAGACATATTCAATGTCCGTGCAACAGTTGCTTGAGGATGGGCGCCTTTATGAATCACACTTAGTGCCAACTGTGATTGCATGGTATAAAGAGCAACTATTTATAGGTGTAGGCGCCTCATCATTAAAAGGTCAATTACAGCAAGGAATTAATTTATGGGCTTCATTTAAGATGGGGCTGGGTGAGGATTTAGGGTCTGTTTACTACAATAGTAAATTACCTACAGGACATCCAATTGCGACGATTGAAAAACCATTAGATGCAGCGCGAGTTTTCTTCAGCTTTTTGAAAAATCAAATCGAGGACTATATTGAACAACACAATTTGCCATCCCGTATTCGTTATTCGGTATCTGTACCTGCATCTTTTGAATCTAACCAGCGTGCAAGTTTACTATCAGCGTTATCTAATGCGGGAATTGAGCTAGAAGGCAAATTATTAATTGATGAACCAAATGCGGCATTTCTGAGTTATTTAGCAGAATCCAGTTTAAATGGACTAGGTAGTTTAAATATACCAGAATCATCACCATTACAAATTCTTGTATTTGACTGGGGCGCGGGCACGCTAGATGTATCAATACTAGAAATTGCTAGAAGTGAAACAGGTGGACTAACTTGTAAAAACTTAGCTATATCTAAGTTTACAGCATTGGGTGGGGATGACATCGATAAGCGAATTGTAACTGACATATTATTACCACAGTTATTTAAGCAGAATAATTGCAGCATTGACGACTTTAGAAGTGCCGACTTAAGCAAGCGAATTATTCCTAAGTTGCAGAAGACAGCCGAGGAATTAAAGATATTGGCTTGTAAATCGGTGTCGTCACAAATGGTATCTAACCGATTGCCTTCAATAGCAACTAGTAATGAAAGGTTAGAATTGAATCGCTCCATAGATATAGATTTGCCCACCAAGAAATTAAATTTATTAAACCCAAGCATGAGTTACAGCGAGTTTAATGAAGTGATGGACAGTTTTTTTGTTGGTGCAGAAACTGGCGATATTAGCGTGTTTGCGCCAATTGAATCGAGTTTACGTAAAGGTGAGTTAAATAATTCGGACTTGGACTTAATCTTATTTATTGGTGGCAGTAGCAGCAACCCTTATGTGCAAGTTGCTTTGGCAAACTACTTTACAGGTGTTGAGATCGAAATACCTCGTGATTTGCGCTGCCATGTTTCTCAAGGCGCCGCTGTTAACTCATTATTGTTAAACGGATTAGGTTTGACGTTGGTACGTCCTATAGTCTCCGAACCTATCTTATTAATTACCCGTAATGGATTGCAAACGCTAATTGCAGCAGGTACTGAGATATCTCGCATTAACAAGGAATTTGATTTTTGCACTGGAGATAACGAACAAGAGAAAATTCAGATTCCCTTATGTGTCGGTAACGAAAATAAAATATTGACGGTGATTACTATTGATGCCGATATTTATTCTGAAACATTCGCTCCTAATACATGGGTACGAGTAAATTGTAGATTGAGTGAAGATAAGGTGTTATCTGTGACAGCAAGCATTGATGGTAATGAAGTTGTTTCGACATTAATTAACCCATTTGCGAATCGAGAGCTAACTACGGAAGAAAGATTAGTGTTTAAAGCTGAGAAAATGGCTAACGAGATGGCAGCACAAAATGGCGGTAAGCCCGCTGTTCCAGAGTTGTTATATTTAGTTGAGGCTTGTGTAGAGGCTAAAGATTATTTGCGTGCGGCTGAAACCTTGGAATTGGTGCAAATGTTGGATAAAAATAAGCGGTACGAGACAAACATTGGTTGTTACTATGCTTGGGCTGATAAACAAAAACAAGCGCTTGCTTGGTCTCAAAAAGCTTATGAAAAAGAGGCAAGTGCAGTTAATGCCGCTAATTTGGCACTATCTTATTATCGTAATGGCGATAACCATCAGTATGAATCATTAATGGAAAAATCTTTATCATTGGATCAAAATTTTACCTTTACCTTAGTTTCATATGGCAGATATTTAATGGCTAAAGAAGCTAATCGTAGAGCTAGAGGTCGGGAGATGGTGCAACGGGCTTTTGATTCTCTATATAAATTATTTTTAGATAATAATTTATATTTATTAGATTATCATAAATTGATTGATGCCGCTGAGTTATTGGGCAAGAATGATGTGGTTAAAGTAGTCAAGATGCGTCAGCTTGAATTAAACACTAAAGCTAAATTTTATGATGAAGACAGCTTGCTAGCATCGCAAATAGGAAGTAATCAAAATATTAATAGTAGATTAATTCCTCCATCTAATTCATTTAAATTATTTTAATTGGAGATATATTTTTACATGTCTTGGTTAATTCCCTATCCCAAACTTGATTCCGAACAACGTGAGACTATTGACCGCATTCTTGCTAACAAGGGACGAAACTTTTTTATTAAAGGTTTTGCTGGTTCGGGTAAATCTATTGTGTTACTGCATATCTTAATTAAAGCCAAACAACAAAATCCGGCATTACGGGTATGTGTAGTAGGCTATACTAATAGTTTAGTTGATATGTATAATGCTAGTATCCCACCCGATATCAAGAATGTTTCTACATCAAAATCTATTAATAACTGTGGCGTTGATGCAAAAACTTATAGTGCCTTCGAGAAAAGTCCTCAAACCTACGATATGATTTTAGTAGATGAGGTGCAGGATTTATCAGAGAAGGTTGTTTCACTATTGCACAGTCAATGTCATCAATTAATAGTAGCTGGTGATGGCGCCCAATCAATTTATGAGCATGGAATGCCTGTAGCTGCTATGGTATCATTAATTAATGCTGTTACGATTGAATTAAAAATATTACATCGCTTGCCCAACAAGATTATTGAGATAGTCAAGGCAATTTTTCCAAGTAATGAACTTGAGAAAGCATCCCGTTCTAAATTACGGAATGTTGATGTAACATTAGCAACAGCATTAGATGTGAATGAAGAAATTAAATATGTATTTGAAACTGCTTCAAGTTATGCTAACTCTCGTGTAAGTACGGCTATATTGTTACCGCAAAAAAGGTTTATCTTGGGTTTTATCGATGCTGTTTTAAATTTGCATAATTTTGATGAATGGCAAGTTAAAAAAAAGAAATTTGGAGAAGACTTTGATAATTTAAATAACTATTTATCCAAATGCGGGTTAAGCATACAATATTTAGGTGGTGGCTATGGAGATTTAAATGATACATCTAAGGTACATTTACTTACTTACCATAGTGCTAAAGGGTTAGATTTTGAAACAGTATTAGTGCCTAATGTATGCGAAAATATAAATATTTGGGGACGCAAAGATATAGCTAATAACTTATTTTATGTAGCATTAACAAGAAGCCGAATCAACTTGTATCTATCTTATACAGGTAAACCCCATCCTTACATAACCCGTATACCAGATAATTTGTTAAGAAGAGTCGAATTACCAATTAAAAAGCAAGTTGAAGTTGCTACAGAGGAGGAATTATTTTTCTAATGAAATATCTTTTACCGCTTAGTTATAATGAATTTTTGTTATGGTATCGTCGTTCTGAATTGAAGATAATGAAATTTAGGTTGATACCAATTTTTGATGAAGATTTTGCTGATGATACGTCTAAATTAGATAAAGTTGCTACACGAGTAGTGGAAGCAGTGCCCAATTATGAGGAAGATTACGAAGTACTAATTGCACAAGTTGAAGATATTTATAAAGTGGCGCCTTATGACTTTGATGAAAGTAAACTAGCATTTATTAATATTTCTATACATAATTTGAAATGTGTTTATCCAATTACCGAACGCGGTGAAAAATTGCTTCAGGGACGAATTGATAACAGCATTAACTTAGCCAAGCCGATATTTGAAAATTATGTTAATGCTTATGTTCAACGGCAACAATCATCTTTATCATTGTTAGGTGGTGCCGCATTACTAAAAATTGCTAAATTAGATGTACATAAATATCAAGATACAATAAAACTGCTCCAAGATGAGGCTTTGTCTGGTACATCTAAAAACAGCCGTGACGAAAAATTTCCTCTAAATGGCACGTTTCTCGAAAACTTACTATGCTATAGTCGTCATGACCCAATACCAAATACTAATATTGGCTACTTTTTGGATTTTGGGGTAATCGTTAGCAAGCTGTACTCAGGTAAAAATGATGTTACACATTTGCTAGATGACTATCGTTCGTGTTTGAAAGAAATCACCAGTAAAAACAAAAATAAAAATGTTAAATTTGACTATTTGTTGAAAAAAACGGATGATATAATAAGTTCGTTTGATACTACTTTAGATATGAAATTAAGCGTTGCATCAATAATAATTTTTTTGAAACTGCAATCCGAGCTTTACCAACACCAAGATTTAAATAAAACTAGCTTTAAGGAATTGCTAGGCAGTTTAGCTCAAACGCGCGAACGTGACATCGCTTTAGCATTATGGTTGGTGGGGGTATGCTTTGGATTTGAGTATTTTTGTACAAATTATTATGAAGCAATCCAACCTGGGTTCTTCTTGGATTTTTAGTGGCAATTGAAAGTAATCTGATTATTCTTTTTTAAAACTATTTGTCGTGCGTATTTTTCCGGAATGCGTAGCCAAATTGTTGAATCAGTTATATGGTAAATTAACCTTACGCAAAAACGCATCAACCCATGAATGAACGGCAAAAGCAAGTCTATACTAACCTCATCACTAGTTTGCTAAGTTGTTCTAGTGGGGAAGAACAAGATATTTTAGCTGCAAACCAGCATTTATTGGATGCTGACTTTTTAGAGACATTGGAAGAGTTTGCAGAAAAATTCTCAGAGCAGAAAATTGAAAATACAGCGGATTGGTTGAGAAATTTGGCGAGTCAAATTGCACAAACCATAAATATAGTTCCCCAATCTCCTCAAACACAAGGGGAAACAGTAACCTCACTCAAAAATAACGACTCTCAAGAAGACTTCCTCTTTCAAGTATTGCAGGCAATCCACGACAGTAACGTAAACTCGCAAGTCGTGTACTCCCTACTGCAAGAAAACCTAGATAAATTAGATGATAACTTTGCTACTTTTTTGCGAAGCTGGGCAATAACGACACTGCCATACATGGCGCCGGAACTAGCTCAAGTTATTGCCAAAGGTATTGTCAATTTTAGCTTGTTAATTCAGGAATTCCCTTTAGGAAGTATAGCAAGTAATCTAGAGATTGCCATCGCAGGTTATGAAGTAACTGCTACCGTTTTGACTTGTGAGGCATTTCTCTATGATTGGGCAATTACCCAAAATCGTCTAGCTGTTGCCTACCATGACAGAATCAAAGGAGACAAAGCAGAAAATCTCGAAGTAGCAATTGGTTACTACACCCAAATACAGGAAGTTTTTACCCGTAAAGTATCTCCTACTATTTGGGCATCAACTCAAAATTGTCTAGGTATTACCTACTGTGAGAGAATTAAAGCAGACAAAGCAGAAAATCTCGAAGCCGCGATTAGCTACTACACCCAAGCACTGCGAGTTTATAAGCGTAAGGCATTTCCCACTGATTGGGCAAAGACTCAAAATCGTCTAGGTAATGCCTACTATGAAAGAATTAAAGGAGACAAAGCAGAAAATCTTAAAGCAGCGATTAGTTACTACACCAAAGCATTGCAAGTTCTTACCCGTGAGGCATTTCCCACTGATTGGGAAGAGATTCAGCATAATTTGGGTATTGCCAACCGTGAAAGAATTAAAGTTGAAAATCCGGTAGCGGCTATTAGAGACTCTCAAGCTTCCTCACTTCCAAATTCCGACTCCCAAGAAGATTTCTTCTTCGAGGTATTGCGTACAATCAGCGACAGCGACGCAAACTCGCAAGTGGTGTACCCACTATTGCAAGAAAACCTAGATAAACTAGATGATAATTTTGCTACTTTCTTACGAAGCTGGGCAAGGGCAAAACTGCCACAGCTAAATTCAGAAACAGCACAAATTATTGCCGAGCTTGTTCTAAAGTTTAGCTCCTTAATTGAGCAGTTTTCTTTGGGAAATATAGCTAGCAACCAGGAGATTGCTATCGCTCTTTACGAAGTTGCTGTAACTGTTTATACACATAAGACATTTTCCGAAAAGTGGGCAGAGATTCAAGTTTGTCTAGCTATTGCCTACTATTACAGAATCAAAGGAGACAAAGCAGAAAATCTTGAAGTAGCAATTGGCTATATACAAGCAGCATTGCTTGTCTGTACCTGTGACGTATATCCCACTGTCTGGGCAGGGATTCAATATGATCTAGGTAATGCTTACTATGAGAGAATCAAAGGAGACAAGGCAGAAAATTTGGAAACTGCGATTGGCTATTACACCCAAGCACTGCAAGTTTACAAGCGTGAAATATTTCCTACTAATTGGGCAAATACTCAAAAGAATCTAGGTATTACTTATCATCAGAGAATCAAAGGTGACAGAGCAGAGAATCTCGAAACTGCGATTAGCTATTACATCCAAGCACTCCAAATCCATATCTGCGAGGAATTTCCTACTGATTGGGCAAATACTCAATATAATCTAGGTAGTGCCTACCGTGAGAAAATTAAAGGAGACAAAGCAGAAAATTTGGAAGCTGCGATTAGCTATTACACTCAAGCACTGCAAGTCTACAAGCGTGAAGTATTTCCTACTAATTGGGCAGATACTCAAAATGATCTAGGTATTGCCTATCATGAGAGAATCAAAGGTGACAAAGCAGAAAATTTGGAAACTGCGATTGGCTACTACACTCAAGCACTGCAAGTTTTTACCCTTGAGGCATTTCCCACTAGTTGGGCAAAGATTCAATATAATTTGGGTAATGGCTACCTTCTAAGAATCAAAGCAGGCAAAGCAGAAAATCTCGAAGTGGCAATTCACTACTACATGCAAGCACTGCAAGTTTTTACCCTTGAGGCATTTCCCACTAGTTGGGCAAAGATTCAATATAATTTGGGTAATGCCTGCGTTAACAGAATCAAAGCAGACAAAGCAGAAAATCTCGAAGTGGCAATTCGCTACTACACGCAAGCACTGCAAGTTTATACCCGTGAAGCATTTCCCCAAAATTGGGCAACAACTCAAAATAATCTGGGCGAAGTCTACCGTAACAGAATTAAAGGAGACAAGGCAGAAAATATCGAAGCTGCAATTGCTCACTACATGGCAGAACTGCACGTCCGTAACAGTAAGGAATTTCCTACTAATTGGGCAAAGACTCAAAATAAACTGGGTTATGCTTACAGTGATAGAATTAAAGGAGACAAAGCAGAAAACAAGGAAACTGCAATTAGTTACTACACCCAAGCGCTACAAGTTTTTACCCGTGAGAAATTTCCCACTGATTGGGCAACGACTCAACATAATCTGGGTTATGCTTACAGTGAAAGAATTAAAGCAGACAAGGCAACAAATCTCCAAACAGCGATTAGCTATTATAACACAGCACTACAAGTTTATAAGCATGAGGCATTTCCTGCTGAGTGGGCACAAATTCAAGCTAATCTACGTACTGCCAATCGTGAAAAAATCAAAGTTGAAAATCTAGCAGCGGCTATCGACTACTCCCAAGCAGCCCCATTCCCTAAGCCTGACTCTCAACTTGAATTCCTCTTACAGATATTACGGATAACTAACGAAAGCGACAATAACTCACAAGTCGTGTACCCACTGTTGCAAAAAAATCTAGATAAACTAGATGATAACTTTGCTACTGTTTTGCGAGACTGGGCAACAGCAAAACTGTCACAAATAGATTCAGAACTAGCTTCCATTATTGCTGGCGCCATTTACAATTTTAGCATTTTGATTTCGGACTTTCCTTTGGGGAGTATAGCCAGCAATATGGAGATTGCGATTGCCGGTTACGAAGTTGCTGCCACCATTTTTACTTGTGAAGAATCTCCTGAAAATTGGGCAGAAACTCTAAATAATCTAGCTTCCGTCTACAGTGGGAGAATTAAAGGAGACACGGCTGAAAATATTGAAGTGGCGATGCACCATTATACCCAAACACTACAAGTTTATAAGCGTCAGACATTTCCTACTAAATGGGCAGGGACTCAAATGAATCTGGGAAGTGTCTATAGTCAGAGAATTAAAGGAGACACGTCAGAAAATTTGGAAGCAGCAATTCATCACTTACAAACAGCACTACAAATCTTTACCCACGATGCATTTCCTACTAAATGGGCAGGGACTCAAATGAATCTGGGAACTGTCTATAGTCAGAGAATCAAAGGAGACATGGCTGAAAATTTGGAAGCAGCAATTTATCACTCACAAGCAGCACTGCAAATTTTTACTCGTGAGGCATTTCCTACTAATTGGGCAAACGCTCAAAATAATCTGGGAGCTTTCTACAGACAAAGAATCCAAGGAGACAGGGCAGAAAATCTCGAAGCGGCAATTTATCACTCACAAGCAGCACTGCAAATTTCTACTCGTGAGGCATTTCCTACTGATTGGGCAAAGGTTCAACACAATCTAGCTAATGCCTACGCTGACAGAATCAAAGGAGACGGAGCAGAAAATATAGAAATAGGAATTCACTATTACACGCTAGCACTGCAAGTTCTTACCCGTGAGGCATTTCCTACTGAGTGGGCAATGGCTCAACATAATTTAGGCGATGCCTACAAAAACAGAATCAAAGGAGACAAAACAGAAAATATTGAAGTGGCAATTAATTACTACATGGCAGAACTACAAGTTTTTACCCGTGAGGCATTTCCTAAATATTGGGCAATGATTCAACGTAGTCTAGCTAATGCCTACCGTAATAAAATCAAAGGAGACAGGGAAGAAAATTTGGAAGCGGCAATTGGTTACCATAACCAAGCCCTGCAAGTCTATACCCGAAAGGCATTTCCCACTGATTGGGCAATGACTCAATACAATATGGGTAATGCCTACACTGAAAGAATAAAAGGTGACAAAGCAGAAAACTTAGAAGCAGCGATTAGCTATTACAATGCAGCACTGCAAGTCCATACCCGTCAGGCATCTTCTAAATATTGGGCTGAAACTCAAAATCATCTGGGTAATGCCTATGGCGCCAGAATTAAAGGAGACAAGACAGAAAACTTGGAAGCGGCGATTCGCTGCTACGAGCAAGCACTGCAAGTTCATACTCATGAGGTATTTCCTATTGATTGGGCAATAACTCAATCCAATCTAGCTAATGCCTACACTAAAAGAATCAAAGGTGACAAAGCAGAAAACTTGGAAGTAGCGATTGGCTATTATACCCAAGCACTAAAAGTTTATACCCATAAGGCATTTCCTTATAATTGGGCAATAACTCAATCCAATCTAGCTAATGCCTATACTAAAAGAATCAAAGGTGACAAAGCAGAAAATCTCCAAGTGGCGATTGACTACTTCATTCAAGCACTGCAAGTTTTTAAGCGTGACGGATTTTCCAGTGAATGGGCAGCGACTCAAGATGATCTAAATAATGCTTACCGTCAAAAAATCGAAGCAGACAAGGCAAAAAATCCTGAAGCGAAAGGTAGCCACAGTGAAATAACCAATCTTCCAAATCCTGACTTCGACAAAGATTTCCTTTTAGAAGTAATGAACAGCAGCTTAGACTCGCAAGTTTTATACCCCCTGTTGCAAAAAAACCTAGATAAAATAGATGATAACTTTGCTATTTTCTTACGATACCGGGGATCACCATTACTGCAACAAGCAGATTCAGCAGATGCAGAAATTATTGCCATGCTTCATTCCAGTTTCGGCTCCTTGATCCAGCAGTTCCGACTGGGGAGTATAGCCAGTAATTTGGAGATTGCGATCGCGAGCTACGAAGTCGCCGCTATCGTTATTACCCGTGATAAATTTCCTAAAAATTGGGCAGAGATTCAAAATAATCTAGCTACTGTTTACAATAATAGGATAAAAGGAGACAAGGCAGAAAATCTCGAAGCGGCAATTTATTACTCACAAGCAGCACTGCAAGTTTTTACTCATGACGCATTTCCCACTGAATGGGCAAGAACTCAGCATAATCTGGCCTTAGCCTATAATAATAGAATCAAAGGAGATAATGCAGAAAATCTCGAAGCGGCAATTTATCACTCACAAGCAGCACTGCAAGTTTTTAGTCGCAACACATTTCCTCAAGATTGGGCACATGTTCAACATAATATCGGTATTTTCTACAATGCCAGAATCAAAGGAGACAAGGTAGAAAATTTGGAAGTGGCGATTGGTTACTACCAAGCAGCACTGCAAGTCTATACCTGTGAGGCATTTCCTACTGATTGGGCAAGGACTCAACTTAATTTGGGCGCACTTTATAATAGCAGAAGCACAAGAGATAGTGCAGAAAATATCGAAGCGGCGATTGGCTATTATCAAGCAGCACTGCTTATCTATACCCGTCAGGCGTTTCCTCAATATTGGGCAACGGCTCAACATAATCTGGGTGATGCCTACCATAACAGAATTAAAGGAGACAAGGCAGAAAATATCGAAGCGGCGATTGGGTATTACCAAGCAGCACTGCTTGTCCGTACCCGTGAAGCATTTCCTACTGATTGGGCAATGACTCAAAATAGTTTGGCTATTGCCTATGCTAACAGAATTAAAGGAGACAAGGCAGAAAATCTGGAAGCGGCGATTGGCTACTACCAAAATGCCTTGGAAATTTGTACCCGCGATGCCCTGCCCGAAGATCATGCCCGAACTTTATTCGGCCTTGGAATTCTTTACCGAGAAAACAACCAGCTAACTCTTGCCTACGATACCTTTGCAGCTGCGATTGAAACAGTAGAATCTCTGCGGGGAGAAATTATCTCTGGGGATGAAGCTAAACAAAAACTAGCAGAGAAATGGTATCTTCCCTACACCAAAATGGTAGAAGTGTGCTTGGAGCTAGGCAATATTACCCAAGCAATAGAATACGTTGAGCGCAGCAAAACCCGTAACTTGGTAGAACTTATCCTCAACCGCGACCAAAACAACATCTTTCCTCCAGAAATTGCGAGTAAATTGCAACAACTCCAAGACCAAATAACTATCAGTCAGTACCAAATCCAGAAAACCGAAGCTCATAACCCAATAGTCTTAGCACGACATCTTGAAGAACTGCGACAGCGGCGCAACGAATTGCAAAACCTTTATCTGCCTATTGGTTCTGGCTTTAAGTTTGACCAATTTCAGGCAGCCCTAGATGACCACACTGCAATTATTGAGTGGTATATTATCCTTAATAAAATTTACACCTTCATCATCAAACCTAATCCCTCAACAGAGTTTTCTGGTTCTAAAGCGGGAGAAAAATCATCATTACCTTCCTCACCTTTGAGGCAAGGTGAACTTCGGAGTGAGGTTAATATTTGGCACACAGCCAATGACATAAATGTTTTGATTAATTGGTGGAGTGCTTATCTGGACGATTACAACCAAAAAAACAACCGCAACTGGCGCCAGAAGCTAACCCCGCAACTAGAGGAATTGGCAAAGATTTTGCATTTGAATGAGATAATTGAGCAGTTGCCTCCACAGTGCGAGCGTCTAATTCTCATCCCGCATACGTTCTTGCATCTTTTACCCCTTCATGCATTGCCGTTATCCCACCAAGGTAAAAAAGTTTGCCTCCTCGATCTGTTCCCTCAAGGTGTTAGCTATGCTCCTAGTTGTCAGCTATTGCAACTAGCACAAAAACGACAACGCCCTAACTTTACCCATCTGTTCGCCATCCAAAATCCTACAGGCGATCTCACCTTTACCGATTTAGAAGTGCAAGCCATAACAAGCTACTTTCAATCAGCTAATGTTCTAGAAAAAGCAGCAGCTACCAAAGCCGCCATCAATAATGCTCCCCTCAACGCTGTCCACTGCGCTCACTTTAGTTGTCATGGTTACTTTAACTCGACCAATCCTCGCAAATCTGCCCTTATACTGGCAGATGCTCCCGTCGCTTCCGTTCTTAAAAACGCAGATGCAGAACGTTATCTCAATTTAAGAGACTCAGAAATCCATGATTTGGAAAACTGTCTCACATTAGATAATATATTCAGCCTCAATTTAGAACAATGTCGCCTTGTTACCCTCTCAGCTTGCGAAACTGGATTAATTGATTTCTACAACACCAGCGATGAATACATTGGTTTACCAAGTGGTTTTCTACTTGCAGGTAGTCCCAGTGTTGTTAGTTCTTTGTGGAATGTTGATGACCTTTCTACCAGCTTATTGATGATAAAATTTTACCAAAATCTCAAAGCTGGCTTAACTGTCACCCTTGCCCTTAACCAAGCCCAAATTTGGCTGCGCGGCGCCACCGGGGTCGAATTACAAAAATGGGCAAGCCAGTTAAAATTAATACCAGAACTGTCTCGACAGATTGATAAAGAGTTAGACATATTTGATTTTGATGAACAACCATTCCAAGACCCTTATTGGTGGGCAGCTTTTTGTGCTATTGGGCAGTAAACTTATATACTGAAACTAATTTTTAATCTAAATCTTAACTTTGATTATGACATCTGACTCTTTACTGCAATTTCTTCCTGTGATTCTCGAAACTAAACCCGAACTGTTTTCTACTGACGACCTCCAAGATTTGCTGGAAACTTTAGCTCCTTTGGAGAGCAACCCTCCAGATGACGCTGATGAAATACTTAGAGATTGGTGTAAAGCACGACGACCTATTCGCGATGCACTGAGGAACTTTTCGAGTGATCGCGCGGAAGTCAAAAAAGTCAAACCTTCCCAAGCTAACCAAAATCAACGTACCAGCAACTTCTTCCAAGAATTGAGCCAGCAGGTAAAAGAAAAACTTGCAAATGTAAACCAGAACCAAGGTAGCAAATAATATTTAAATCAGGTAAGAGAAATGCCCCAGAAGATTTATGCTCCCAATGTTCATTTATTTGCTTTTCATTTGAAAGTAACCAATCCACATAATTTACTCTGGGACAAATGCAATAATATTCTCTCTCAAAAACTAAAAATAGCTTCATCACTAGAAATTGAAGAACAAGAAGGATACCGAGTTGACCTACTGAAAGATAAAACTGATGATAATGTAGCTCTCAATTTTGATAGTCAAGTTTACTTAAATAGCACACCTTTACCTATCACTGGGTTTGCCACTCCCCTACGCATTCAAGATACATATGCACTTACCCTAAACCTTCGCCGTCCCGAATTTGAATATGATAATAATAATCAAATTAAGACAAAGCCAGTAGACATACATTTTCTCAAACTTCTAAACCCTTCTGGGTGTTTAATGCCCGATGAAATTGGTAGTTCTCTTGGTCAAACTATACTTTTAACCGTTTGGTACACACCAGAAAAACAGTGGTTGCCCTGGAAATCATCTCAAAATCGTCAACAAATCAGAGATTTAGCAAATAATTGCTTAAAAGAATTTATACCTAGTAATTATTTTTGTCCTGACTTCAACCAAGAAGGTCAATTATTCGGCAGTCCAATTTTTGAGTATGGTGTTCCTAGCCAAAATAAAAATTACTCTCATATACTAATTTGGATATTTTGTGAACCAGCAACTAGTGAAAAGTTTGTAGATTGTTATTCCCAGTTTGTTAATTTATATTGCTATTATCATAAAGTTGTCACAGCATATCATCTTAGCCGTCATGTATATCAAGTTGTTCGTCAAGATTATCAAAATATCGAGCCATACATCGATAGCATTCTCCAAGAGATGCCTGTTGATAAAAGCATTAGTCAAGAAGATTTAAACCAATGTAAAAAACATCTTAAAGATATTCCTCAAAAGTATTTAGCTTATTCTCGGCTAATCCGCGACTTAGACCATTATCGCCTAACAATTGACATCAATGCTCAGAATTACAGGCGAGAAATTAGAGATATACAAAACCTAAATCCAAACGAAGACCTCAGCTTATTATCGCGTTTTGTTGAAGAAGATTGCCGCCTTTTTAGTGAACAAATTCAGTCAGATTTAGGCTATTTTCAACACGGTGCCGCATTACTTGAAAAAGCTTTGACAGCAATTCAGGGGCGGATTGAAATTGAACAAGCCGAGAGTGACCGTGCTACTCAATCGCTTATAAGTCAAAAAGAGGAAGCTGATAAAATACGCGACCGTAATTTGCAAACTGGTATAGCAATTCTTGGCTTTGGCTTAGGCGCCGCACAAGTAGGTATTAGCGCAGCTACCTACATAATTCCCCAGCAACAACCGCCAAAACCTATACTATTCTTCGGCAGTCGTCTGCATCCATTCACCCAGTCGTTACTGTTAAGCCTGGTTTTCGCTATTATAGGCGGGTTTGCTGGTTGGGGATTAAGTAAAGTATTTCAAGCAATTGCCAAACCTAAATATAAATTATAAGGAACTAAGCTTTTTGGTGACAATCTATATATTGCTGGAGTTCTTGCCGCAAACCAGTATAAGACGATGGTAGCTTTGATAGCATCTGACGGGCAGCATCAATACGTCCAGCTTGAGCATACAATCGCACTATTGAGATTAGGTAGCTAGGCTCAGGCTTGAGTTGCTTATTCATTACGTCAGCAGCTTGGTCAAGAAGTTTAATTGCCTCTTTTTGACGGTTACGACCAATGTAAGAAGAAGCAAGTTTAAATGCTTCTTCTGGAAATAATGAAAGGCGCCCATCGGTATACTCTAAATCAACTGCTTGCTGGGCAATAGATAAATTACCTAACGCCAACGCTGTGGATATTAGATTACTAGTATTTGTGTTTTTATAAGCATCCTTGGGAATTTCCTGAAGCATTTTCCAAGCTGCTTCTACTTGATTCGCATTTAAAAACTGTTGCGAAATTAAGGACAACATATAATTGGCATTAACGCTTAAATTTGGGTCATTGGGTAGTGATAGAGCCAATTTAACAGCGGCTTGACGGGTTGTTTCTGCAGCACTGGTATCTCCAGCATCAGTATAAGCGCGAGCAATTGCTGTATATGCCATTGCACGAGTATCTAATTCTTTGATATTTGATGACAAGCTTAAAGCTTTAGCAAATATTGTAGTAGCTTCAGTTTTTTGACCACTTTTTCCAAATACTGCGGCAACTTGTGCCAATGTATCAATTGCGGTAGAATATTCTGGACTTCGGCGCGGAATTTGCTCTGCAATTGAGACAGCTTTGTTGGCTTGCTGTTGTTTTGCATAGGCAAGTGCTAGAGATTGAAGTAACTCAATGCGACGCTCATTATTTTTCGACGCACGCTTAATAAAAGGTGCAATTTGATCAAGTGCATTAATTTGAGTAGCAAAGTTAATAGGTGGTTCTACTTTTACAAAGGCGCCTTTTTCAAGCAATTGTTGGAAAGCTGCTTTGGCTTCTTGTTGATTACCATCTGTAATTGCTGCCATTAAAATGTCATCAATAACTAAATTGTTAGCTGCTGCTAGTTGTACAAATTCTGCAATTACTCTTTGAGCTTTTTGAGGTTGGTTAAGGCGCCGATATTCACCAGCCGCTCGCAACGAATAGTCACCACGCAGGTCTATGACACCCACTGCTTGAAGTACTGGCACTCCTGTAAATAAACGGTCAGGATTGCCACCAGCTTTTAAATAACCATCTAAAAATGCGTCGTTTTTTACTGTATCGAAAAATGAGTCAAATCCATCTTTAAATAGTTTATCAGCAAGTTTGGTCTGTTTGGCGCGGTCGTAAGCAGCAACTAAACGTCCATAGGCAGCATCATTGGCAGGAGAAATTCTTTTTAAATTTTGGTTGGCGAGTTCTAATTTATTTAATTGTAAATATAATGTAATTAAGTCGGAATTAACGATTTTTTCAGCTTTCGTAGCTTTGGCAAAACGGTCGGCAAGTTTGAGCGCTTTTTGTGATTGATTGTTGTCGGCAAACGCGCGAGCTAAAGATACACTTGGGGTGCTGCTTTGGAGCGCGCGTTCAATTTGCGGCAACTGCGGAGCAATAGCTTTGGATAGCTTTAGCTCCACAACCGCATCAAGAAGCTTAGTTAATTGAACGGCACGAACTTGCTTATCGGTGGAGTTTAATGTTTTGGTAATCGCGCGGTTAAGAAATTGAGCCGCACGTTCATTACCCTGTAATTTTTGGTAATAGCTTGCTAATTTACCAGTCATTTCTGCCCGTAAACTTGGCGATGGTAACTTCTCTATTCGCAAAGCTAATTGGTCAAAAATTGCAACGAGTTTAGGTTTTTGATTGTTGGGTAGTACTTTGAGCAATCCGTGCATCCTAGCTCTTGAACCAATGTCAGCTCCACCCAGGTCTGGTTTCTCGAATAACCATTGTGTTAACTCTCGCTCTATAGTTAAATTTAAAGAACTCGGTGAGGCTGCAATAGCTTCTAGTTTTGCAAGTCGGCGCCCAACAGCATCTGTTGCAACACTGACTGGCAAAGGATTTGGAGGATACCAATTAACATAACCTAGGTCTGAATCCGATAAGGTAACACAAGTTTGACTGGGGACTTTTGCTTGTGCTTCAGGAAACGGTAAAAAAGTAGCATAAGGTAGACTCAGAAGTAAAACTACTTTAAATAAAGAGCGCATGGTGTAGTAAAACGGTATATTTTTAGCACAAACACCTTTTACATTCCCAGTTCACCACTATCCGGGTAATAACGCTTAATTCAAGGTATTAAATTTTCTGAATAATGACTAAGTATTGCGACTCTATTTGATGAAAGGTGAAAATTCGCAACCTTTTTCTGTTAAATACCAACAATCATTACTGTTTATGATAAAGCCATCACTAACCAAGTCATCTATAAACTCAAGAATTACCTCTGAGTCATGACAGCCTATTCCTTCCATAATATTTTCAAGGTTAGGCGGATAATCCTCACTCAACTTATCCTTTTCAATGGCGCCAATAGTGTAGATAATATCGACCCATAGCGTTGAGACTAAAACTACATTACCTTCAACTGTATTGCAATAATGCTCGGTTTCATACGGAAAAATCATAACTTTTTCAAATCAATAACTTTTAATATGACTTATCTTTCGCTCCCGCCTAGCACCCACACTTCTGCTTTAAATTGATTTACAAATTTATTTTATATTACAACTATTTATTGTCAGCTAAACATTAGTTTTCCTAATCAGTATTATTGTGTGCAATAAATTCATTATCAACTAAGAGTATTTATCGAACGGCAAAAATTGCCGTTCGGGAAGTCCTTTCTGCAAGTCAATTCTAATGACAATTTCGGATGAATCGCAAAACATCACGTTCAGAAGTTTGTAAGTAATAGCGCCACATTACTAGCAGTACTAATGCATTAACTTATTAATTACAAGAACTCAAGGGTAATTAACCTAGGAGGCACCATTACCCGCAAATCGAAGTATGCTTTAATTTTTACCTTACACACGGCATCGGCGCCTTGGCATTTCTATTTTAGTTTGATAAAGTATGTGATGTTTGCTACAGACGTGTTGCCAATTAGGATTTTGAGAAAAGAGTGCCAATTGCCATCAAAGCTGTACCAACACTTTTAAATGCTTATCTGCTTAACTGGTTTAGTCAATACCATTATTACGTAAGCACTAAAAATGAGTATTATTTTTAATAAAGTTAGCAGTATCTGAGTATGACAGTGCCAAAATTATTCCGTCGTAATAAATTAAAAATAAAATATTGACATGACGTTATGTAGGCAGTTGATTTATTCTGCTAGAATTTTTTAGATTATACAAAAATTTTAATGTATGAGTTCAGCATTAAGTTTGAGTAATGTTATGGGTGTTAGGTTAGCCCAAGATAGTATTCAAGAACAGTTAAGTAATACTACTTATGTAGGTATTGACTTTGGCACAAGCACAACTACCATTAGTTATTCGATACTTGGTAATGATAGTGTACCGATTGAGACTTATGCTATGCCTGTGCAGCAGTTGCTCGAAGACGGGCGCCTGTACGAATCGCACTTAGTCCCAACTGTAATTGCTTGGTATAAAGAACAACTATTTATCGGTGTAGGCGCCTCATCATTAAAAAGCCAATTACAGCAAGGCATTAACCTGTGGGCTTCATTCAAAATGGGTCTAGGTGAGGACTTAGGTCCCGTTTACTACAATAGTAGATTACCCGCCGGACATCCAAGTACAACAATTGAAAAACCCGAAGATGCAGCGCGCGTATTCTTCCACTTTTTGAAAAATCAAGTTGAGGACTATGTTAGGCAACACAGTTTGCCATCACATATTCGTTATTCGGTATCTGTACCTGCTTCATTTGAATCTAACCAACGTACAAGTTTACTATCTGCTCTATCTGATGCCGGAATTAAGCTTGATGGTAAGTTACTAATTGATGAACCGAATGCCGCATTTTTGAGTTATTTAGCTGAATCGAGCTTAAATGGACTGGGTAGTTTAAATATACCAGAGTCGTCACCATTACAAATTCTTGTCTTTGACTGGGGCGCCGGCACGCTAGATGTGTCAATACTAGAAATTGGTAGAAGTGAAGCAGGTGGACTAACTTGTAAAAACCTGGCTATATCTAAGTTTACGGCGTTGGGTGGGGATGACATCGATAAGAGAATCGTCACCGACATATTATTACCACAGTTATTTAAACAAAACAAATGCAGCTTTGATGACTTTAGAAGTGCTGACTTGAGCAAGCGAATTATTCCTAAGTTACAGAAGACAGCCGAGGATTTGAAGATATTGGCTTGTAAATCGGTATCATCACAAATGGTATCTAATCGGTTGCCTTCAATAGCAACTAGTAATCAAAGGTTAGAATTGAATCGCTCTATAGACGTAGATTTACCTAAACAAAAATTAAACTTCGTCAACCCAAGCATGAGTTACAGCGAGTTTAATGAAGTGATGGATAGTTTTTTTGTTGGCGCCGACTCTGGCGATATTAGCGTGTTTGCGCCAATCGAATCGAGTTTACGTAAAGCTGAGATAAATAATTCGGATTTAGACTTAATTTTATTTATTGGTGGCAGTAGTAGCAACCCCTATGTACAGGTTGCTTTAGCAAACTACTTTACAGGTGTTGAGATTGAGATACCTCGTGATTTGCGTTCGCATGTTTCAACTGGCGCCGCAGTTAACTCGTTATTACTGAATGGGTTAGGTTTGACGTTAGTGCGTCCCATAGTCTCTGAACCTATTTTACTAATTACCCGTAACGGATTACAAACGCTAATTGCAGCAGGTACAGAAATATCTAGCACTAATAAGGAATTTGATTTTTGCACTGGGGATAACGAACAAGAGAAAATTCAGATTCCTTTGTGTGTCGGGAATGAAAACAAGATATTGACGGTAATTACTATTGATGCCGATACTTATTCTGGAACATTTGCTCCCAATACATGGGTACGAGTTAATTGTGGGTTGAGTGAGGATAAAGTGTTATCTGTCACAGCTAGCATTAATGGCAATGAAGTAGTTTCCACATTAGTAAACCCATTTGCGAACCGAGAACTAACTACCGAAGAAAGGTTGGTTTTTGAAGCTGAGAAAATAGCTAACGAGATGACAGCACGTAATGGTGGTAAGCCATCTGTACCAGGATTATTGTATTTAGTCGAAGCTTGTAAGGAAGCTAAATATTATTTGCGCGCGGCTGAAACGTTAGAGTTAGTGCAAATGTTGGATAAAAACGAGCGGTACGAGACATCTATTTGTTGTTACTACGACTGGTCAAATAAGAAAAAACAAGCGCTCGCTTGGGGTGAAAAAGCTTATGAAAAAGACGAAAGCGCAATTAATGCTTCCAATCTGGCAATACTTTATTCTAATAATGGTGATTACAGTAAATACGAGTCGTTAATGGAAAAGTCTTTATCGTTAAATCCAGATTTGGTTTTTCCTTTGGTTTCATACGGCAGTTATTTAATGCGTAAAGATGCTAGTCGGCAAGCTAGAGGTAGAGAGTTTGTACAGCGCGCTTTTGATTCTCTATACAAAGCATTTTTGGATAAAAAATTACATATATCGACGTATAAAACCTTAATTAATGCCGCCGAAGCTTTAGGTAAAAGTGATGTAGTAAAAGCAGTTAAGATGCGAAAACTAGAATTAAGCGCTAAATCTAAGTTTTACGATGAAGACAGCTTACTAGCATCACAAATGGAGAATAATCAAAATCTTAGTAATAAGTTAATCAACCCGACTAATTCACCGAAGTTATTTTAATTGGAGATTAATTTTTACATGTCTTGGTTAATTCCGTTTGCTAAACTTGATGCTGAACAGCGCGATACTATTAATCGTATTCTCGCAAACCCCAGACAAAACTTTTTTATTAAAGGTTTTGCAGGTTCTGGTAAATCTATTCTGTTACTGCATGTCCTAATTTTAGCTAAACAGCAAAATCCAGCATTGCGGGTGTGTGTAGTAGGTTATACAAAAACCTTAGTGGATATGTATAATGCGAGTATTCCACCTGAAATTAAGAATGCTTCTACATCACAACCCGCTAGTTTGTATGAAATATTAGCTCCGAAGCCGAATCAAAGGTCTAGTGTAAATAACAGCGGTGTTGATGCAAAAACTTATAGTGCATTTGAGAAAAGTCCTCAAGCCTATGATATGATTTTAGTCGATGAGGTACAGGATTTACCAGAAAAGGTTTTATCACTACTGCACAGCCAATGTCGTCAACTAATAGTAGCTGGCGACGGCGCCCAATCAATATACGATAATGGGATGCCCGTAGCTGCTATGGTATCATTAATCAACGCTGTTACGATTGAATTAAAAATTTTACACCGTTTGCCGAATAAAGCTATTGAAATAGTAAAGGCAATTTTTCCAAGTAATGAACTAGAAAAAGCATCGCGTTCTAAACTACGAAACGTTGATATTACTTTAGCCAAAGCATTAGATGTCAACGAAGAAATTAAATATGTATTTGAAACAGCTTCAAACTATGCTAATTCTCGTGTAAGCACAGCAATATTATTGTCAAAGAAAAAGTATATACTCGACTTTATTGATGCTGTTTTATATTTACATAATTTTGCTGAATGGGAACCAAAAACAAATAGATTTGGTGGAGAAGACTTTAATGACTTAAATGACTACCTATCTCAATGTGGATTAAACATGCAATATTTAGGTGGTGGCTGTGGTAATTTAAACGACTCATCAAAAGTACATTTACTTACTTACCATAGTGTGAAAGGATTAGATTTTGAGACGGTATTAGTACCAAATTTATGTGCGGATGTAAATATTTGGAGTGATAAAGAGATAGCCAACAACTTATTTTATGTAGCGTTAACAAGAAGCCGACTCAACTTATATTTATCGTATACAGGTAAACCTCATTCCTACATCACCCGTATACCCGATAACTTATTACGAATAATTGAACTACCAATTAAGAAGCAAGTTGAAGTAGCTACAGAGGAGGATTTCTTTTTCTAATGAAATATTTATTGCCGCTTACTAACAATGAATTTTTATTATGGTATCGTCGTTCTGAATTGAAAATAATGAAGTTTCGGTTGATACCAATTTTTGATGTAGACTTTATTAATAATGTTTCTGAACTAGATAAAATTGCAGCACGAGTAGTAAAGGCAATGCCCGACTATGATGAAGATTATGAAGTACTAATTGCAAAAGTTGAAGATAATTCTTCATTGGCGCCGTATAACTTTGAGAAAAATCAACCAGCATTTATCAATATTTCCATACACAATTTGGATTGTGTTTATCCAATTACCGAACGGGGTAAACGCTTACTAATTGGGCGAGTTGATAGCAACATCAACGTAGCCGAGCCGATATTCGAGAGTTATGTTAATGCTTCTGTTCAACAACGGCAGTCATCTTTATCATTGTTAGGTGGTACATCATTACTTAAAATTGCTGGATTAGATATAGATAAGTACCAAGATACTATAAACCCAATTAAGGATGATGCTTTGTTAGGCGCCTCTCGAAACAGCCGTGGTGAAGAATTTCCTTTAGATGGCGCCTTAATCGAAAACTTATTGTGCTATACCCGTCATGAAGTCATGCCAAATACTGATATTAGCTATTTTTATGATTTTGGGAAAATTCTTAGCAAGCTTTACCCAAGTAACGATAATATCACTGATTTATTAGATAAGTATCGTTCTTGTTTAAAGGAAATTACTAATAAAAATGCTACACTTGAGGACTTGTTAGAAAAAGTTGATGATGTAATGAGTTTGTTCGATGCTGCTTTAGATGCTAAGTTGGGCACCGCATCAATAATTATTTTCTTAAAATTGCAATCAGAGCTTTACCAACACCAAAACCTATACAAAACTAGCTTTAAGGAATTGGTTGACAGTTTAGGTCAGAAGCGAACTCGTGACATTGTTATAGCATTATGGTTAGTGGGGGTATGTTTTGGATTTGACTTCTTTTGTGCAAATTATTACGAGGCTATTCAACCTAAGTTTTTTATAGAGTTTTAGCCGCAATTCCGCCGGTTAATCGCTTTGGACGCAATTGTCTGCGTAAAAAAACACAGTAGCATGATAAAGTTATTTATACCAATGTTGATTAAGCTAATGTCCTATGAAGCTACCGAATTTTTCATTACATTGGAAAAATTGCTTTAGTAACTGGCGCCACAAGAGGTTTGGGGTTAGAAATTGCCAAATTACTTGCTTTATCGGGTGCTTCAGTTATTATTAACGGACGAAGCGATGAAAGCTTAAATAATGCAGTAGCGATAATCTCTTCTACTGGCGCCACAGTTACCCCATTAAAATTTGACATTGCTTCAGAGACAGATGTTCAAAAAGCTTTCAGTGATATTAAAGAAAAATATGGACATTTAGAGATACTTGTAAACAATGTTGGTATGCGCGACCGTCGTGGTCTTTTTGAATTTGAAATGAATTCGGTGCATAAGCTTATCAATACAAATTTAATTGCTCCTTTCAATTTGTCTCGTCAAGCCGCACAACTTATGATAGAGAATCGTAAAGGAAGAATTATAAATATTACTTCAATTGCAGGCCCGTTAGCTGATGCGGGCGATACCGTTTATACGATTGCCAAAGGGGGACTCGAAGCATTAACCCGCGCTCTGGCTGCTGAACTTGGGATGTATGGTATCACTGTGAATGCTGTTGCACCAGGATTTTTTGCGACTGAGAGCAATTTAGATGTTGTTGCAGATAAAGAAATTGCAACATGGCTATCAAAACGAACTTCGCTTGGTCGTTGGGGAGAACCATTTGAAATTGCTGGTGCAGTTTTATTTTTTGCATCCGATGCTGCATCATATGTTACTGGTCAAGTTTTAGCAGTTGATGGTGGATATCTTGCCCATCTATAATTGTTGAGTTTGCACGAACCTAAAGCACAGTATTAGAGCGACTGATAAACAAATGAGTGTACACCCAACATAACTTTTTTTTAGTTTAATGGCACCTGGGGGTGTGGAATGTCGGCTATAATGCAAAGACCTTACATGTAAGCGCTCTAATGAAACCTAACAAAAATCAAATAAAAGGAATGTGTCTTTGTGGAAATATCTCTTATAAAGCTGTTCTTCAATGTTTTCCTAATGAATTAATTCCACGTTGTTGTACATGTGACTTTTGTGTAAAGCATAAAGCACAATACCTGTCTGACCCAAAAGGCTTACTTGAAATATTCTTTAATGATTCAAATCTTGTTAATATCCATACTCAAGGTAGCGGGTTAGCCAAATTTATCCTGTGTGGTAATTGCAATACCTTGGCGGGCGTTTACTTTGAATCTGAAGATTCAATCTATGCATCTGTAAATTTAAATTTATGTGCCGACTATCCAGTATTTGGAGAAGCAGTATCAGTTACACCAAGTGCATTATCTGTCTCGGAAAAATCTCTTCGCTGGAAAAGATTATGGTTTAAAGATGTAAAGCTAAATGCATAGAAAATTCTGTGTTACTTCTCAAAGTAACTGTACAGTCGCTTACGAACTCTAGGTAAAATCCTAAATCGACGTTTAAAATTATAAATCCAATAGAAGCTTTAGTAAATTAAGTTTTGTTTGTTCCTAAAAGCTTATAATACGGCACCTCTAAATTATCCAAACAAAAATGATTCGTCTTCTAGATATTTACGAAGCAGCGTTTTAGCAATATGTTCTACATCATCAGAAATCGATTTATGTTCTTCTGGATTGCTCAAATGAAACGAGTAATTACCTATTGTTGCCATGATAAAGAATCCTTCTACTGCTTGTAAATAGCCATCTGGTAACTTACCAATAGTTTGATAACCTTCAAAAAATGAGGGTCTCACTTGAGGCATTAAATACTGAATTGACTCACCAATATCATAAAGGTAGTGTCCAAAGCCACAACGGGCAAAATCAATCGGTTGAATTTCTTCGTTGTAATATAAATAATTGCCGTCATGTAAATCTGCATGAATTAATCCCCAAACATCAGGTGTAGTACCCAACGTTTTCATCATGGCAACAATCTTTTCGGCTGCCACTGTAAGCATCTTGTAATGCTCAGGCAAAACTAAACTCATTGTTACTGCTGGATAAAATGCTTCAAGTGCTGTACGAAAAAGATTTTCATCAAATACTGGGCGGACAAAATTTTGTGGTAAATCTCATTGACTACTGTGGCGATGCAGTTGAGCCATTAATGAGTCAAGATTATGAGCTTGTTGCGGCGTTCGCTCCTTATTAGAGACACAGCCATCAATCCAACTCCCGCAATGAACAATTAAAAATATCTTGGGTATCATCTGCCAACACTTGTGTTACCCATCTACCCTCTAAGTTTTGCACTGGCTCTTGCACTATTATATTGGTCTCGCGACGCAAAGCATCAAGCGGTGCCGCAGTTGAGATTAAATCTACGAAAATCTATGCAAATGTTAGGATGACCAGACAAGTGGATAGTTTTTTTCGCACGTTGTTTGCTGGCAAGCTTTCATGGTTAAAATTTGCACGCCCTTGGCATACAGAAGTATCTAAGCCTGCGTGTGCATTATGTACAATTACATTCTTGTGCATGAAAAATTACTCTCTGATATAGAAACTTTAATTACAGTATTATACTTCAGAACGCGAGTTGACCACTCTAAACGAGCGAGCGCTCCGAACCACTTAAGAAAGCGCGGGTTTCCCTGCCGCTCCTCTACTGGTTTACCGCAGGCTCAAATTGTTAAAGTCTGTGTAATAAATATTGCATAACAATTACTGTATATATATTTAGAATGAGTTATATCTCGTTTTTTATTTACTTTCAAGTAACTTTAACCTCGGAGTAGTTTTCAGAATAATACTTGAGAAAATTTTACATTTATGCTCTTGCTTTTAGAGCATGTTTTGTCATAGAATATTATCAGTTAATAAAAGGGTGTTAAATCTGCAAAATGGCACAAGCGAAAAAACAAACGGTAAAAACAAATGTTGAAACCTACACAATCGTATTACCTATTGTTTCTTGTTCTGACTATGAGCAGGTAGAAATATTGATGAATCATTGTGGAATTGCTAGAGCGATATCTTATAATAAATATGGCTCTCTATTAGGGTGGGGCATAGACTGGAAATCTGTCATGAACTTGTCTCTAAATTCAGAATTTGTTTCAATTTTAGACCGAGAAGTACCGCAGCTAGACAAAACGCGGAAAGTCCGTGAATGGGCAGTTAACGATACAATAAAAAATATTATTGCTTCTCAAGAAGCAGCGAAAGTAATAATTAGAAATATTATTTGGCAGAAGTATCCAATGCAATTAAATCAAAGTCAACGAATTGCTTGGATTGAAAAGAATAAAGCATTGGTAGAATCTGAGATAAAATCTCTGAATATTCATAAAGGTTCAGAGGGGAAAGAGGAACGCGCGCGCTTGCCAATAAACTTTTTTATGGCGTCCTTAGAGAGGTTGCATACACTCATTATCCCAAGTGTGATGTCGAGAAGGAAAGAGACCGTCTACTCTGGTTGTTAGATGTTGACCCAACAGGTGATAATTGGCTGCATCGTCAGTATCGTAAATATTATATTCCAGGACACACTTATAAACGTAACCAAATTGTTTATCAAGGGCAAGGTTACACTTGTACCCGAATCAATCGTCACTCTGTTAAATTAGAAGTCTATGGATTGAATGCCAGGGAACGGATAGTTTTAATCTGCCGTTCCAGACAAATTATTCGAGGTCAAATTCGTTTAATCCGCTCGGAACAAAACCAGTTAGCAATTCACAGCACCAGAACACGCTCTTATAACTCTACTCATGCTGAACCAACAGAAACTATTGGAGTAGATAAAGGATATACTGAGGGATTTTACACATCTTATGGAGAAAAAATTGCTGATGGTATTGGTAAGTTAATGACGGCAAAAACTCTTCGGATAACGCAAACGAATAAAAATCGTTACCGAATACGTTGCTACGCTTTTCGGATTGAAAATACAGAAATATCAAAACGTATCTGGCAAAATAATCTCGGCTATAAAGTCAAGTCTAAAAAAATTAAAAAGGAAAAAGCGACAATACAAAATTTCATTCGTCGCGACCTACGCCGAGTAATAAAAAAACCATTAATTATTTGTGCAGAAGATTTAACCTCACCCATCAAAAATAAGAACAATTCCAAAGCTACAAACCGGAAACTAAATCAATGGATGAAGGGTGAGTTACAAGTTTCTTTAGAACAAATCGCTAAAGAAAGAGGGTGTATTGTGAAGGCGGTAAACCCTGCATATTCGTCGCAAACTGATTCAGTTACTCGTACTCTATTGGGGTCGAGGATTGGAGACAGTTTTATCCGTTATACGGGGGACGAAATTCAAGCTGATCACAATGCTAGCAAGGAAATTGAGTTTAGAGGTTCCGACAGCGACCTATTAGTTGGAATGAAAACTCAAGAAGTACTTGAAGTGTTGTTGGATCGAACGATCCGGTATTTACATTCTATGGGTAAGACAGTGCAAGATGCTTTAAATTTGGGATGGTTGCTGCCCAAGTTTAGAACAGCAGCACTACGTCTAGAACGTAAAAATTACCACCTTCAGGGGTAGAAGGTACGCTTAAGCTCTGGCTTGGAAGGCATTTTGCCGTGTCAAAAACGAACCATAGATAACGCTACCAAGTCAGAAGATAGCAGCAATTAAAGACAAATCCAACTAATTTTATGCTTTTGCATAGAAATAAGTAGATTTAGTTTACCCTACTGTAGTTCTGATTCGATAACATCTGGTTTTTGCCATATATCATTCTGCAACCCCGGCAATGCCTGGTGAATGCGGAGGAGGAAATTTGACTCAAGTGTTTCCACGTAAAAGCTTACGTTTCCGCTTTTACCAAAAACCGAATTTCTGGCGCCATCACAGCATATTGATTGAGTGCAGCAAGAGCAATATGTTCTTTTGTATTAGCGTGAGCCATTATTTACAGTACCTAAATTCGTGTTGCATCGCACAAAAAATATATCTTAACGCGAAGACTCTTGTTTGAGCGTTTTAAGTTATGAGATGTCAGATTCTAAGCATGATGTATATAATGCTACTATACAATCCATTCTTAGTAGTAACTATTAACTATGTGTTTGCACTTTTGGAGGCGCCTGTATGAGCGCGCGTAGTTTATAAATAAATATTCATCAAGCAGTATAGTGTAAAATTACTAATTTATTAACAACTTAGCATCTTGCCATGTACGAACGGTGAATGAGTATCTTATCGAAGGTATGTTCCTTAGAGGCGCCTTAAGGCACTTCTTAACTAGTTTGTAGGCGTACAAATGTTTGTTGAATTTCTTACTACTACGATTTTTTTAAAGCACTGTTAAGTCTAGTAAATTTTTCGGTTAGAAGCCATTGCAATGAATCTTTATCAAGCGCAGGCTCGATTCTAGTCAAAAAAACTTCTTCAAGTTCAGATGCTTGATGGTGTGTCATAAAATGATGCACAGTAGTTCTCAACTTATCAAAATCTCTGTTTGCGATGCATTCAAGAAAAGGAATTATTTCGCTTAGTGGTATATTTTTTACACTCATAACACAACTATATCTTAGATTTTAATACTACTACTTAGGAACAGTATAGGCGCCACAAGTACTCGTAGCGCCTATTTTGTTAGTTAGTGAAACATTACAATATCTATTTTGCACCATCATTCAGTTCATTAGTTTGGTTAAAAATCCTGTTGACAGCAAGAACATGACTCTGGAACCAGAGGTCTGACTGTAACACGTCATTAGCCCAGTAATAAAAAGCTGACAGTAAATTGCGAGCGCCGTACTTAACGATTGCTTCTTCCTTAATTTTGTCTAAACAAGGGTCATTTTTTGATTCAAGATATAGCAGTCGCATGTCTTTAAAATCATCATCTTTATAAGCGTACATCGCAAAACCTGCGGCATGTGTGGATACATCTATCAATTCCATACTGGGAGATTAATGGTAGGGCACCTATAATTGCTTGATGTCTGTAGTAATCGTAGTTCATCTTTTTCAAGCCTCCTAGTAGAGTTACCTCGCGTAATATTTAATTGAATTTACTTCATATTATTACATTAGTTTTTGGCATTTTAACAATAATAACTATTACTATATATAAATTTTATCTACACTATAAAATTTTTAAACGGCTCACGCCTCTAAATTTATGAAAATATATATAGAGGTAAAAGTTGTGGAAAGCGTTGAAAAGATTAATGCTAAATTTAAGCAACTTATCGGCTCAGATGTCATTTATCAACATTGGCTAGGTATGAGATACACATCGGGAATTAAGTATCTAGCTGAAGCTGCTGAATGCTTTTGGTTACTTGATGCTATTGCTTCGCACCAAAACCCTTATTTATTATCAAATCCTCAGCTTCAAGAATTCCAAATTTGGCGTTTAGTAGTACAAGATAAATCAGGTATCTTAATTTGTGAATTGGATACAAATCAAGAAGTTATGAGACAGGAAATTCCATACACCAATTTTCCTTTACCTCACATCAAGCTTTACCTAGTGCAAAAAGTATTACTGTTACCCAATGAATATTAATGAGAAATCAACAAGCCGCGCCAACTATTCGTGCATTTTCATTATGAATAAGAACAACACAACTCAACTAGAGCTTGATTTCTTTGTAATTCAACGTGGTACAAGAGTTCGGGTACGTGGGTACGATTGCCACAACTGGCTTGATTTAACAAATTCTATTGGAGTCGTTGATTATTATTCTCAAGCAACAGGCGATTATCTCATTTATTTTAAAGATAAACCAGGTATTGCTGAAGGTACTCGTTTAACTCTCTATTATAGACGCGAACAATTAGAGATTATTCCAGGCAAACGCGGTAAGTGCAGTTGGGAATACGTAGTTAACAAGAAAAATGAGTCAAAACTAGAACACAACTAGGTAGGCGCCAACAAGATTGCGGCTCACGCCTTTGATAAGTACGAAAGCAATTGGCGAAATATGTATGATTCAGCAAATTAGTTTTGAGCAAACTTTTGTCACCAGTCTTGAGAAATTTATGGGTAAAGCCGACAAATTTATTAAGAGTTACTACGCAGGTGTAAGTGAGCAAAACCAGGTTAAAGAAATAATGTCCGAAGTGCGTCTTCTTGCATTGGATGTTGATTTGGAACAATTGGAGATTGAGTACCAAATGTACAGTGACAAGAAAGATTTGATGGCTGACTGCGATGATTCAGCTTGGTGGTAAACAAATGGAATTGTACGAACACTAACACTATTGGGCTGACGCCCAGTACATGTTTGAATAATTAGGAGTTTTCGATATGCCGAAGCAAAAATCTGCTACAACATCATCTTTCCAAACAATCGACAGTTCGGTCTTAGGAGATTACGCGATTGCTGATTATTCTGAGCGCGTATACTCAAAAGTCTACTACGCTATACGTGAACTTTCTGGACTGCTTGCCAAGCGTTCCTTAAAGGAAGTATTTGATTGGAATGAGTTTAAAGAGCGTTTTGCTAACGATTTTGGTAAAGTTCAAGAAAAGCGCTATTCCCTTGAACAACTACTTGAGTACGCTATCCGTAAGTTTGGAAAGACGCGCGAAGACCTCATTGCACAGAATCAAATTTCATGGCAGCGTAGGCAACAATACTTAGAACGCACAAATGCTAGCTACCCGTCAGAAATGATTGACGAGCCTAACTGCTTCTAAAACCATGTAATGGTATTTATGCAAAATATCCTCTAGATATAAATAATGCTAGAGGATATTTGCGCTTTAGTTAACACTTCAACTATTCATCTTCTCAGCTTCTCATATTAACACGTTAATATCCGTAAATATTTGGGTGATAAATAAACCTTTATCGCCCTTTTTTACTTACTGCCAAAGCGCGCGACCATAACCGCTTCATCAAACGCACCACAATCTTCACAATATGTTAGAAAATAGTTACCTTGTCTGGGAAGGAGAATCTTTGATAGATGGTTCTCCTATCTTTTTAGTATTAACTGGTTTTGTTTTTCCCACATCTAATCGTCGAACGGGAAGAAGTATGATACAATCGTGGATATTACAAAAAAATCTTACTCCCACAAGCGCAGCAAAGCAAGGATTGGATTTTGGCGTATGTGGAAATTGTGAACTGAAAATGAGTAAATCAGCATGTTGCTATGTAAATATGCTGCCTTTAAATAACGTTTACCGCAAGCACACAACAGGCACTTATCCGAAATTCGGCGCCAACGAGATAGCAATATTAAAACGATACCGCTATCCAGTCAGAATCGGTTCTTACGGAGACCCAACAGCAGTACCATTTGATGTGTGGGAACCGATAATATTAGCATCAAATAAGCATACTGGCTATACACATCGTTGGAGAGATTTAGGAAATGATGCTTGCCGTTGGAAAAATTATTTGATGGCATCAGTTCATACCGAATTAGAAGCGGAAGAAGCTCAGAGAATGGGTTGGAGAACATTTAGAATTATTGCTCCTGATGCACCTTTAAGTAATAATGAGATTCTTTGCCGCAATGCTGAAGATGATTCTTTAAAATGTGATAGCTGTTTGCTTTGTAACGGCAGCTCATCAAAACCCAATATAGCTGATAGAGTTCACGGATTGAATTGGAAAGTTTCAAATTTTGTAAAATATCTGAATCAACAGTAATTTTAACAATACAAATATTAAACGCTTTAAGGAATTTTCCTTAAGCGTTAATTTTTTCTTATTTTATTCGGTGCCTTTTTATTAAAACTAGTTTTTAATCTCAATTGTCGCGCTTAAGCTATAATATACTAATAAGTTTCTTTGTGGTACACGTTTATGACCGTGATAAACCCAATCATCGAACAACCTACCACACCTAGCAGCACTTATGTCTTGCTACATGACGTTAGTTGGGAACAACTAGAGCAACTTGATGTTACTCTTGCGGGAACAGGCGCCCGACTAACTTATCTGGATGGTATTCTAGAAATTATGTCTCCACTATCTGATGACCATGAAGATTCCAAGAAAACATTGGCAATGTTATTGGAAGCATATATGCGAATTAAAAATATTAGATTTTATGGTCGTGGGAGCGCAACACTGGGTGGGAGTCAGAATAGAGGTCGTCGAGAACCTGACGAGTCCTATAACTTAGAAACGAAGAAACCTATTCCTGATTTAATTTTAGAAATTACGGTTACAAGTGGTGGTATCAATAAGCTCGAAATATATAAGCGCTTAGATGTACCAGAGGTTTGGTATTGGGAAGATGGTTTAGTATCAGTTTATTCTTTACAAGCTGGCGCGTATCAAAAAGTTACAAAAAGTGTACTGCTACCGGACTTAGATTTAGAGTTAATAGCTCGATATTCACGTATGGCTGATCAGTACGATGCTATATCAGAGTTTAGTCAGATTATTGCTGCTAAAGGAGGCGCTAACTAGTTACTATTTTGGAATGATGCAACGAATCTGGTTATTTATGTGAGCTAAATTAGCATAGCTTGATTTTCTACTGCTGCCGTTTCAAAAAACTGTTTAAATTTGTCAAAACAATACAGTATATATTCCTCTACAAACTCCTTAGATGATTCAGACTACAAGCAAATCGGATATATATTTATTTATAGCTGCTTTTGCATTAAAACCAGACCATAGTTCATCAGAAGTAATATCTTTTACTGCCTCATATGTTACTACTAGCTTCATACAGGCTAGTAGCTTTTTATTACCTTATTCTTCTTAATTTATAAAACCATAGTTGAAAATATGCCTGACGGCATTAATAAACATGAACTAACGCTTGCGTGATTAAACTAATTGCACGGCTTGTTAGTAAAAAATAGATATCAAAGCAGGAAAGCAACTATGGTTATTTTACAAGCTTCTACAATTCAAAGCAGCAAATCTAAACTTAAGAGAAAGCTACAAAGTATTGTATTTGAGATTGTCAATCAATCTTTTATTAAGTTAAAACATCGAAGTTTTGTACCAAGTTATAACAAGGATGCTTTGCTGATTGCCAGTTCTCAACCAATACCAGCTTCAATACCAGAACCTGAGACCATCAAACATACTCTCATTGGCTCAACTAAAACTGTAACCGGAACGATTCGCGTTTTGCATCAACTTGGTTACGCCAATATTAATGATTGGAGTCCCTTAGTACCTACATCAAATTCAGGCGAAGTTATAAGTATTTTGATACGTACAATCAACGTGCAATAGTCAAAAAAATTAGTCGGCACTGGCGCCTATGAGGGAGTGATGTTTAATATCATTCCCTTTCTACCGTGCGTACCTATGTAAAAACGGTAACATTATTATGGCAATCGTCTTAGCGCATCCTCAATTTCAAGTATTAACTCACGTACAAACTGGAGCAGTTAAAGGAAGAATTTACTTTCCTGCTTTGTTTTTAGCTGAGTTTAGTGGCGCCGTTATTAAATGGTTACAGCGGCAAGAAATATCATTTGAAGAAAAAGACCTTAAGATTTACTCCGATGGGTCTTTTCGCATATATTTCAAAACACGATTATCTCCAGAAATAGAATATCTCGCTCTAATTAAGATAATTGAAAATATCTAAGTTGTACGTGAACAAACAACTTAATCATTAGAACGCGAAGTATATAGATGGCAATAATCAAAAGCTTTAATTTCGTCGTCAATCAGAGAAATTATCGACTCTAATATCTCTCCAAATATCAGAAATTTGCCATCCTGACTTGCCGACAGATTGAACTATTGGGTTGTCGCGCACTGGGATATAGTTAGATTCCTGATTCTGTATAACTATAGGTTTTTGCTCCAGACTAACCACTGGAATATCCTTTGCATCAGGCTGAATATTTTCTTCTTCATCCTCTATTTTCTTAATTTTAAGGAGAAGTAGTTGTTCAGATTTTTTGATAAGTGTCATATGTTGATTCGGAACTATTGATTAGATGTAACCTGTATATCTATGAGAAAATAGCTCAATAATTATACATTCTAACGGTTATCTATCTCACTTATTAAGAAATATAAATATTTTTCATACCAAACAATATTGCTATTTTAACCAGCAAGTGTTGAGTCGGATTCTCCGAACGGCAAAAATTGCCGTTCGATAGAATACTTAGGACTCCCATCTTAATTGACTATGGAACATGTTATTTTTTTGACAAGATATTACCACATTAAAAAGCTCATACTCACTTTTTAGAAGATATTTGTAGCACAGATGAGCGTAAATAGCAGTTAAAGTCATTATTTATACATACTTCCAGAAAATTGGTACCCTTGGTTTTTATCATTGGCGCCACCTTTACAATAAAATTCTATCCAGATAAGGTGCTGTGGTATTATAAGTGCCACTCGAATTACAACCACTGCGTATTTGATAACAAAACCCAGGCAATTGAGAGAGCGAAAGTTTGGAAAAAATTCAAGTCACACGAATTGCGATCTCCCACCGATTGAGTACAATTCGTAAGGCAGACCGAATATATGTACTGCAAGCAGAAAGGATAGTACAGAAGGGTAACTTTGAAGAACTGCTTACTAATCTCCATATTGAGGCGCCTGAGAAAATTCAGGGGGGTGATGCTCGACAGGAGTTGGTACGCGAGTTCATGTTAAATAATGTTTGCTCGACTATCCTCGTTGCCGCTGTTTGAAATAGGCTATTTGTATAGTGCGAGGGGGAGTTGAGCGAGATGCCAAAAAAGAGTCAAAGTAATTCTCAGGGTAATATTAAACTAGGGGTTTCTCTGGGTTCCCGCATTTTTGAAGCACTTACCGAAACGGAAATTTCCCAGTTACTTGATGAATTGTTTGGAATTTTATCCGAAGAACAACAATTAACGGCTTTAGCCAAACTCCAACCAGACACCAAAGCGACTTTAACCGAAATCCTTGACCCGTCTCCAACAGTTGAACCAGAAAAAACAGCCAAAACCCAACCGACTTCCCTAGCAAAATATGCTCAAACTTGGTCGGAATTATGGCTTGAATGGAATCAAGTCATTAGGTTCGCATCCGAGGAGGAGGGGAAGTACATAGTCCAAGAGCGACACTGGGAAGAACCTTATTTCGATAACTGTACTTTTGTTGAGGATTTAGAAGAGATCGCCACAAAAATGAAGCCATTGGTAAAAACAGCTTTTGAAAATGGCTTTGGCTATGATGACGGTTTTGCAATCAGTTTATTAGAAGCAGAAAGCGAAATTTCCGATGGTATTCCCGACTGGATGGAAATTCAGGATGGGATTCATTTAGAAGCTGCGATAACCCATTGTTTGTTGGAGTGGGAATGGTTATTAGCACAAGAACAAGGACAAGACGGGTTTAAATTTGCTAACAATATCCGGGAGTGGGAAGAAAATTTGTCCACGTTAGTTTAGATGGTGATGCTGTTATCGATTTCTGCTGTGATTTACCAGATGTGCTTGCAACAGTTGATTTTCACGGGAATGACGAGCGAGCAAGAAAATTCCCTGTGGAAGTATCACCTAGAAAATACCCATTCCCATTGGCATATGTTTTACATTGAGGTAATGCGTCAATTTGCAACACCAGAGGTATATTTAAATAATCTACGGTCAACTATTATACAACAGTGGTCAAATGGTTTACCTGTAATTGAGGATTTGTTGGCAAGACAGGAATATCGCGAGTGTGTTGTAGTCATCCAAGAAACTTTAGATTCTTTGTTACAACACAAACGCGAGAACCAAGACTGGACAGCGGAAACTTCGTTACTTTTTCTGTTGATGGGTGGATATTATCACGGTAATGTCAATCAGGAAAACGCAAAAAAATTACTTCGCTACTACCAACAAGCTGTTCGAGAATTGGGAGAAAGCGAACGGGTAAATGCCCTGGAAATTCAGTGTATTACCTTTGAGTATTGTTACGATTGGTCGAAAATGTTGGCTGCATTTGTAGAAACACCTGTTACTGAAAATACTCGACAAGCATTGTTGGAATCTTGGCGTAATTCGATAATTAAACGTGCTACACCACATAGCTACTCGAATTTTTATACAAGAGAGCAACCTGTAAGTATTTGGTGGCTACATTGGTTACTAGATAGTATTACATCCGAAAAAATTGGACATGCTTGGTTCGGTCAGCAAGCGCTCGCGTGGTTGGCAAATTTACCTGGAGATAGTGAAAAATTGGGTAGGGAATATGGTGTTTTGCGCTTGCTCACCAAAGATTTGACCGATATTAAGTTCCTCTTAAAATATCCTTATCCTAAATTTTATGAGGTGGTAATTGCGCCCAGTCTAACATCTACACCCGATGATGTTTCCCGGAGACAATATCTCCAAGAATATGCACCATCAGACTTGTGGGAAAGGGTAATGGATTATTGGAAAGCAAATTTACACAAATTTGTCCCTAAACCGGAAATGTCCCAAAATTCAGATTACAGTACAAATGCAGCGTGGATGTCTGCATTGAAGGAATTATCACCTGAGAATTATCAGATGTTGTTGTCAGAATGGAAAGTAAATCATCAACGACGACGCAATCTATGGAAAGCGATGGGTAATTTAGGTTTGATGTAACAAAAGTAGGGCTATTACTATTGAAGGAGTGTGAAGTGCCTTATCAATTTTGTTAAAGTATAATACCAATTTAATATAAAGCTGCAACTAATTAAATCCCCCCCAGCCCCCCTTAATAAGGGGGGAGCTAAGAACCACAATGTGCATCTTTATATAAAAATGGTATAACATCTAACATGAGCTAACAAAATTCTATATTTACATAAAAAACCTCAAATTAGCGTCGTACAATCTCGAACAAGAAACCCTCATCAGCAGATGGTGGTTGAAAGAAACTAGTTACATGATGGAAAACTTCTTCTGTATCAAATAGTGCCCTTTCTGGATTGTTTTCTCGTCGCTTGGAAATTTGTTCTATGCAGGTTTTGTCATCTACCTCAAGATATATTAAACAATGGGGAATGTTTTCAGTTAAAAATATATGCTTGAACCATGCTCTTTGATTTTTAGTGTTTGCTGGAAAATCCATCACTACAGAAACCCCAGAATTAAGTATGCTTGTGATATGGGTTTTCAATAATGGTTTTAACCGATTTGAATATTTTAGGTAATCATCGAAATTGGTGATTTCGTTGGAATAAAGAGCTGATAACCAATCATCTTCAGACAATAGTATTGCATTTAATTCTTGAGATATTTGTCGGGATAGAGTTGATTTACCTGCACCCATTTTTCCACAAAAGAATATTAAAGTTCCTTTTGAATTCATTTTTTACTTTATCCTATGTAATTAAAATACCACCTACAAGATGCAGCTATTAGCAACCACATGGTACTTCCCAGAGTAAAAAACAAGATATAGTGCAGGTTACTGCACCACCAAGTTCACAATTTTACCAGGGACAACAATAACCTTTGTAATAGTTTTTCCATTTATTAGCTTCTTAATTTTTTCGTCATTCAGAGTTAATATTTCCAATTCTTCCTTCTTTGTTTCAGCATTCACCCTCAAAAGAGAACGTACTTTCCCATTAATTTGAATAGCAATATTTACCACTTCATCCACACACAAACTTTCGTTATACCCAGGCCAAGAAGCGTCAGCTATTAAACTCGACTCACCCAAACGCATCCATAGTTCTTCTGATATGTGGGGTGCAAAAGGAGCTAATAATTTCAAAAAATTCTTAATAGTATTTATAGGAAGTGTTTTTGCGTTTGTAGCCACATTCACAAACTCCATCATCTTGCTAATAGCTGTGTTCATTTTGTCGATGGATTCAATGTCTTCTGTGACACCCTTAATAGTTTTATGCAGTTTCTTCTGTAAATCTGCTTCCGTATATCCGGGAGCATCAACCAATTTTCTGCTGTTTTTACCCGTTGCTTCATCAACTATTAAGCGCCAAACTCTTTTAAGAAATCGCGAAATGCCATCTAGACCAGACTTTTGCCACGGACCGCTCGCACTTAAAGACCCCATAAATAATCCGTACACCCGCATAACGTCTGCACCGTACTCATCCACAATCTCGTCAGGGTTTACTACATTTAAGCGAGATTTGGACATTTTTTCAATCTGAGTTTGAACTGGTCGCTCTCCGTTTTTGACAAACCACTCTTCACCTTGCTCCTCTACCTCCGTAGGGTAGTAATATTTACCACTATCGTCTCGATATGAGTAAGCTAAAACCATCCCTTGGTTGAACAATCTTTGGAAAGGTTCCTTTGTAGAAACAAGACCGCAGTCATAGAGGACTTTGTGCCAAAAGCGAGCGTAGAGGAGATGTAAAACCGCATGTTCTGCACCGCCAATGTAAAGGTCAACTGGCATCCAGTAACTTTCTGCTTCTAACGACCAAGGTCTTTCATTGTTTTTCGGGTCTGTGTAGCGTAGATAATACCAACAGGAACCAGCCCACTGTGGCATCGTATTTGTTTCTCTGATTCCACAGCGTCCCGAAGGCAAAGTAACCATAAGCCATTCATCTTCAGCTCTGGCTAAGGGAGGTTTGCCGTCGGAGGTAGGCTTGTACTCATCAATCTGAGGTAATTTTACAGGCAATTGGTCGCAAGGGACTGGCATGATAGTGCCGTCTTCCAGGTGTACGATGGGAAAAGGCTCCCCCCAGTAGCGCTGGCGGGAAAACAACCAATCCCGCAGGTTGTACTGTACTTTAAGGCGACCTTTACCTGTCTGTTCCAACCACTCTATCATCTTTTCCTTTGCAGCATTTATCTCCATACCGTTAATAAAGTCACTGTTTATACAAAAAATACCCCTAGTATATGCTGCCTCTTCGATAGGTTCTTTACTCCCGCTAACAACCTCAACAATAGGAAGATTATATTTTGTTGCAAATTCGCGATCGCGCTCATCATGACCGGGTACGCCCATAATCGCCCCTGTTGCGTAGGACATTAACACGTAGTCAGCAACCCAGATAGGAATAACTTGATTGTTACAGGGGTTAACAGCATAAGCTCCCGTGAAAACACCCGTCAAAACTATTGCAAGTTCTGTCTGAGCAAGCTCAGTTTTGTTTTTTGCTGACTCTACGTAAGCCTGAACCAAAGCTTTTCGCTCATAAACAACAATCTTTTCAACCACTGGGTTTTCAGGAGCAAGAACGCAATATGTGACACCAAATAAAGTTTCAGGTCTAGTTGTAAATACTGTAAAAGAGATATCTGTGTTTTCAACAGCAAAATCTACCTCGGCTCCAGAGGATTTTCCAATCCAATTGCGTTGCATCTCTTTTAAACTTTCAGGCCAATCGAGCTCGTCTAAATCTCTTAAAAGTTTTTCTGCATATACCGATATCTTTAGCATCCACTGTCGCATCAACTGGCGCTCAACGGCATCGCCCGTTTCGATGTATTTGCCATCTTTGACTTCTTCGTTGGCGAGAACTGTCCCTAAAGCAGGACACCAATTTACTGGTACATCCGCCACGTAAGCCAGGTTTTTTTCATACAATTTGAGAAATATCCATTGCGTCCACTTGTAGTAATCGGGTGAAGTAGTATTAATCTCCCGTCCCCAATCGTATGCAAAACCTAATCTCTTAACCTGATGTTTAAAGTTATCTATATTTCGTTTGGTAATTACCGCAGGGTGAATATTTTCGCGAACTGCAGCACGTTCGGCTGGTAACCCGAACGCATCCCACCCCATACAATGTAGAACGTTGTAACCCTGCATCCGACGCATACGGGCAATAACGTCTGTGGCTGTATAAGATTTGGGATGTCCAACATGCAAACCTGCTCCTGATGGATATGGGAACATGTCTAGTGCAAAATACTTAGGCTTACCTTTCAGATTTTCTGGATTCTCTGTCACCCAAAAAGTCTTGCGTTCTTCCCAAATAGCTTGCCATTTCTGCTCAATGCTTTTGAAGTTGTAACTATGTTCGGGTATTGTAGGCTGTATGATTTGATTTTTATCCATATTATATATACGCTCCTAAAATTTGCTTAATAACTTTTACGTTTATAATAAGCAATTCATGCGTAAACGAGTATTTAATATTTTTGCAATTTCGATTGCTTCTTTTTCTGCACCAGGGAGGGAAGATAAGCTGTGCCAATTTTCCAACATGAAGCTTCTAAGTAAGTCGGCGCCAATAAAACAAACTATGTAAAGATATATAAATACGGAAAAAGCATCTACATTGAGGTGACACAGCGGGAGGGCGCCCGTTTGAGAGTATTCTTAACACGCGCACGGAAGACGAAACCCTTTTAAAACTTAGGGCTACAAATGTACTATAAAAAGAAAAAGACCGAGCAGAGGTAATTAGGTTAAATGCACACGGGTGGTACGTAGAAAAAATAGCAGGACATTTTAAATGGACTGCGGTGGAGAGTCAGAGAAGTGTTACATAGGTGGAAAAAATCAGGCACAGAAGGGCTTTGGGATAACCCTTGTAAAGGCAGAAAGACAAAATGGACTGAAGAAGACATGTTATTTTTAGAACAATCTCTCAGGCTTTAACCACGTACATATAACAGTCATCAATCGCCACTGGGAATTAGAACAGAATTAAATCAACTTCTAGTTGCTAAAACCGTTGTAAAGCAGTCTACATAATAATGACACGGTAATTAATAAAACTAGTGCGTAAAAGAGCGAAAACCTTCTAATTAGAAGGTAGAAATTTTCAACACTAGTTCGTGCGTTCTTAATTAACGTCTTATCAACGTTTGGAGAAATATTTCTGGAACTAGATTCTCATCGAACGGCAACTCTTGCCGTTCGGGGAAGAGTTACTTAGATGAACAAAGTAGTTTTTGTGTAATTATTTTGACTTATGTTTTAAAGGCGCCCAAATTCCCCTATATAATTTGGGAGACTATGGGTGGTTGTGTCCAAAATCTATTTAAATAGTCTCTTTATTATTAGTGCTGGACACCAAGAGCATAACGTTTTTCCCAAGTAGCGAAAATTATGTCACGTTCATCTTTTGGCTCAACAAATCGATAAACTCTTTCCCTACGACCTCTACTCCCAAATCGCCCAACGTAAGATAATCCCAACCCCAACTTACTTAGTATTTTTTGAACAATCGTGATGGCGCCCAATCGGTTAGAAATGGAAACCCCCAAATAGTTCCTAATAATATACCTATGTTGCACAGCCAGAGCCTTAAACTGCTGTAATTGTGGGTCAGAACCACGAAACATTATCCCTGGAGTCAGAAAATAACTAATGTTGAGATTTTCCAACAACGAAACCACAGGTAATAACTGCCCTCGGTTAAAATCCGGCTTCCAGACTGCATTCTCACCCAAGTCTATTTGTGCCTTAGCTGTTGTTACATCACGTTGGGCAAGATGCTCTCGTCCCAAGGTCAAAAAGTAATGCAGACGTAATTGAGGATACCAGCCATCTGAGTCTTTCCATACTAAGGAGGTTGTTACGTTAATACCATAAAGTTCTTTTAGTACTGCCTTGCGTTGTTGCTGGCGTTCGGTAGTAGTCTTCGCACGTTTATCTTTTAGTTTCTTCAACTGGTCGTCGGAGATGTCTTCTGCCGCTTCAACCGCCCGACACTCGGATGTGTGTAATTCCAAAGAAGCTACTTTAACAGATTCAAAAACTCGCTCACTCTCTTCAAGTTCAATATCTTCTACATCAATAATTGTGTAACCATCTTCTTCCAAACCCTTCAGCACAGATTCCCGGTAGCACCGCATTTGAGCGTTGATAACACAAGCCCGTTTTCCCCAGGTTTGTAATGATTCCGGTTGAAAATTTTCATCGATGCAACTGTAATCAGCATTATCAGCTTCGGATAACAATGCAATATTTGCTCTTGTCGCCACATGTTGACTCGCCAAAAGTACACCTAATGATGCGGCGCCGTTTCCAACAAATCCCATGCCACAAGTCCTCACCCAGACGTGGCGGTCAACAGTTTCTCTTAATCTTGCTAACATTTGGCGCGCGGAATTTGCAGACTGGACTCCTTGGAATATTCCCCACACAGCGTTGAAATGACCCTGAATATCGATAGACACACCAGTTTCTAAACTGGGTGAAGCAATCACTAAATCGTATTCGCACAGAATCGAGTTGAGATGGGCAATACAACCATAAGCTGGATGCTCTGGGTCAGCAACCGACTCGCTATCAATTCGTAAAATTCTTAAATGTGGAAATTTGCGACGAAATCTTTGCTCTAATGCCTGAGTTCCCCATTTTGATTTGGCTTTCTGAGCAGAGCAACACAGTAAATGATGTCCCCCTTTGGAAATTGCCTTATCAAGTGCTGCAACTAAATTTTTCGGATTAGTACCGTCATAGCTGTAACAATTTCCTGCTACGTGTCTATAATTGTTAAGAATTACAAATGGTTTAACTTGAATCTCTCCTGCTAGAGAAAGCACGTAGTCCGCATCACAATCGGATACATCCGCACTTGCTAAATAAATCTTTCCTTTGGGGCTACTTAAAACATTTTGAATTAGCAACTGAAGATTTTTAAGTACAGAAACCCGATGTTTTGCGACTTCTGTTGAAGAATTAAGAAGATGCCAAAATACTTGGTCGCACTCATCGATGATAACTGTATCGTTATACCAATCGCTCGGATTAAACCTAGCTTGGCTATTATGGTGCAGAGAATCAATACAAACCCCATATCCAAGTAAATCCCCCGTACCTGATGAGTGTACTTTAGTTACATAATTGACTCCAAAACGTTCGCATAATGCTTCCCCTAATTGAATACGATGGGTAATAATTAACACTCGACGATTTTGTTCATGAGCTTTTGCTACTTCTGAGGTTAACCATTCGGTTTTACCCGTTCCTTTTGCTGATTGAAGGATAATAAGCTTTTCAGCTTCTGGGATTGATATTTGTCCAAGATATTTTTGCTCAAACGCCATTGCAGGTTTATAAGTCAGAAGTGTAAAAAGGTTAACTTGCCACATCTCTAAGGTGTCGGCTTTGTCGTAAAGCGTCTCAAATTCTTCTTCTCCCTGAGCA
This sequence comes from Dulcicalothrix desertica PCC 7102, assembly GCF_003991905.1. GTDB lineage: Bacteria > Cyanobacteriota > Cyanobacteriia > Cyanobacteriales > Nostocaceae > Dulcicalothrix > Dulcicalothrix desertica. Next base: position 283,249 of record NZ_RSCL01000012.1, read on the forward strand.
AAAATAAAATCGTCAACTCCCTTGGTGGGTCTTGGTAAATCAATTACTTTAACCTCACAACCTGAATACGCAAGCAATTTCCCCATTCGTTGGGTAGCAGTTCTTACCCGTTGAACAGTTTCTGGCTTTTCATCCTGGTCGAAGCAAATAGTAATCTGTCTATCTAAAGTTGCAAAATGTTTCAAATCTGGGATTAGGAAGGGATTTCCGATGACGTTACCTGCTTCATCTTTGGGAGTGCGATAGCCACCGTTAACTCCAGGGATTGCAATTGCAGCATAACCAGCAGTCAGTAAACAAGCTGCTTTTTTAGCCCCTTCAGCAATTACTACCGGAACATTGCGGCGCCAGACCCAGTACCAAAATCCATGCTCCTGTTGCCAATCATCTTCTGTAATGGGGATACCACAACGTTCTGAAACTTTCTCCCAAATCCTTTTCGGTACTTGCAGAAAAAATGCGCGCGTTACTTCTTTATAAGGATGCTCATATTTTATAAATTTATGGATTTTTTCATAATCGCGTCTGGGTTTATCTGGCTTGAAGCATCCCCACATCATTGGATTGTAGTTGTTGAGAGGGTCAATCCCGTTACACCACCAACCTCCATATTCAATGTGGCGATATTTCTTTAAATCCTTATCTCGCAGGCGCCCGTCGTTACGGCGTGAGATACTGGAACTATAAAGTAAATATTCATAGGGTGTTGTTCCTGATAGCGATATAACGTTAAGGGCAATGATTTCTTTATCAACTGAGCTATTGAGCCATTCAGTAAAATGTTGGGGTTGAAAGTTTTTTTCGTCAATACAAATTGCGTTCATAGGAAACTCCAAATTTTTTATTTGGTATGGGTTTCGATGCGTAGATGCATAAGGATAGAGAGCGGCAAATGTAGAGATACCGCACTTCTAAAGTATTATTCTCGTAAGAGTGAAGATTAAATCATTAATACGCTTATCAGTATTTTCTCATATTTTGGCGCATAAAAACATAACAGCATGTAAACAAATGCTGCCTTTACAATTTGTCATACTGATACCAATTACGGAGTAATTAACACATTGATACTCTTATTTTGTACCTCAAGCAAACAGCTAAAGTTTGAGAATCATGTTTTTATGCCACACCTTTATTACTATCGATGACAATCATGTGCGCTTGGTGCTTCGGACGTTTTTGAGAATCGCCTTTGAGCGCTACTGCTTTGTCATCAGCAAAATCATCGACTAACGACAAATCGCTTTTGTCGTCAATATCATCTGGTTCCCACTCTAAAATATCTCCAGGTTGACACTTTAACACTTTACAAAATCTCCCAAGAGCTTCAAAAGTTATTGAGGCAGCTCTTCCCTGCTCAATTTTTTGAATGTTTTGCAAGCTATAACCAGTTCTTCTAGCTAGCTCATTTTGAGAGTAACCCTTGGCCTCTCTAGTATTCTTTAATTTTACAAGCACAGCCATCTCCTAACTCTTACTCCTTACAGTAGCACTACTTATAGTTGGTAATCTCTGGTGTGTGTATCTATAAGTAATATAAATACTTACCGAGAGTAGCATTACTAATCGTAATAGAAAATTTGATTGTCTGATGATTCTACCAACCATTGGTTGTGCTACTGTAGGTGGTATGTAGATTTTGAATGGTCAAGTTTGAAAAAAGGCGCCTACTAGTAGTGAGCCTTCCCGAACTGACCAAAACGCTCACAGCCTTGAACTTTTACAGGAGTGCATGATTATGGCGTATTCAACAGACACAAAGCAAACGGTCACAATTAATGAGCAAAAATTATTTCACAACCAAAACGATATTAGAACTGTAGAAATATCGTTTGAAGAACACAAGATTTATATTGGAACCCAAGTAATCGCCAAAATTATCCGTGACGATAGTGATTTTGCTACACAGCCTTGGGTAGTAATGGTAAATGGTATTGAGATTCATCGAGCCAATACTTGGACTAAATGCTACCACTACGTTACATGGCACTTTAAGCAAGGAACGTTACCCGAACAACAAAAAGAAGAAGTAGCCACAGTTGATTGTAAACGTGTCGTTGTACCTGTATTTGTTCCTAACCAGAGATTGAGACAAGTCGCTTTGATTTCAGATTTAGCCCTACACATCTATTTCAAGTGCATTAAAACCCTTAGAGTTGCCATCGATTACTTACTGCTGTTTGAAAAACAGTCAAAATTTTGTAGGAGTGATTGTTAAATACTTAAAATCACTGACGATAAAGCTAGGCGCCTTATCCAGTAATGCCTCTGATCGCTTGTCATCACAACGCGCGTCATGACGACATTGGTGAGATTGGTCTTTACTTTGCAAAGACAAATTACCGTAGCGAGCCGTCAAAATTTCTTGTTGGCTAGGCAAGACTCTTATTAGCTACAAACAATAGTACTACTTATACAGCATAATTACCTTAAGGTGGTAAATGAAAATACCAATAAACTACTTACCCAAAGAAGGAATAAAGCCAAGAAATTTCCTGCGACATGTGATAATAGGCAGAGATTGCAGTGAAATTGATTATTTTGAAGCAGAGACTACCAGTTGCTACCGTACTCAAGCTATCAAAGTTCTTTCTCGCTTACTATGCGTAAACTCAACAACAGTTCGCAACCATTGGGGCAAGACATTAAATTTTGAGTCAATGCCTGAAAATTATCAATTAGTACTTGCGTATGTTGAAATGGCGGGTATTAGTCAAAAATATGCAAACCTAATTATTAACGACAAGTACACTCCTTCAAGAGTAACCCCATGCATATTTCTTAGATTATGCTCTTGGATTAGATAGCTTGACAACTGAAGAAATAAAACTACGCTTGTCTAACAATAGTTTCTTTGCTGAATGCACTCGTATATTATCTCAAGTATTAGGATTTGGCTATCGAACTGTAATTAATTGGGGACATGACATTCGATTTCATAAAATGCCACAAGAATACGAATATTTCCTATACTATGCCTTAGAAGCGATAAAGGTTAGGCAAGCGCTTTATAACAAAGGTATGAATGTTGCTGCATATCGATAAAGAAGGCGCCTTTATTAATTTCCTGCGAACATGAACATTCATATTCGTTGACATTGTGTTTCGCAGGAAGCTAATTCCAAAGCGAGCGGCGCCGTAGTACTCACTTAGTTATCTCATTTAATACATATGTATGCAACGAACAGAATTTTTATCTCATTTTTTGCAATATTATAGACACTAAAATATTTATTAAAATGGCTTAAATTTGCGAAAAAATAGAGCCAGAGCGCAGACTTAAATGCTATAATATATATACCGGATTAAAAGAGTTTCATGAATCAATTTATTAATCATAATACTGAATTATATGCTGATTTTGAAGCAAGGAAGATTAAGTAAAACTTGTCAATAACGTCTTGAAATTGTGGACTAAAAAAATAAACAAATTTCAGCATGTGAAGATTTTTATTAAAAAACAGGCATGTAGGCATTTGTTTATATTTGTGCTGTCCCAGCATATATTTTTAGGCTCACGCCGGAATGAAAAGTGCATACTGTAGTATTTCAATTACACAAAAATATGAACACTATCACCATTAGATTTTCTCATTTCCGCGCTCAATCTCCAAAATATACATTCAACTCGCGCGTTGCTATGAGAAGTAATTGCTCCCCAAGTAAATGGGCTATTGGTAGAGTTACTGGATTGCGTCTTGATGATGATAACATTTGGAATTATACCATCGTCTTTGATTACCCGTTAGGTTACTGTGATGAGCTAACAGAGTCAGAGTTAGCTGGTGAACATGAACTTGCTTGCGTTTCCTAAGCCACTTGCCATCACCTAAAACGATTAAGCTACTAGCAATTATAAAACTAGTAGCTTTTTTGCTTTTCGTCTTTCAACAAAATCAAAATATAAGGAAATTGAATATGACTGACCTAAACTTGTCCTACGACTATTGCACTGGTTGGGATAATCCCAACGATGCCTTTTTCTGGATTGCTGTGATGCAGAATCCTTATATGCCCGAACCTCACTGTTATGGCGCCTCAATCAGTTTCCAGAGCGAAGATGCACTTCTATTAATTGAAAGAATGAAAGGTAAAATAGGCGCCGCAGCAAAAGAAGAAATATTAAAAATTTGGAATGAGCATTAATAGTGATACTCTACTCTAATATATAGAGCTACTAGTTTTACAATTACTAGTAGCTTTTTAGGTTTATGCTTTTTGAAAGCGCAGAACGATGCTCAGATAACTTGAAATAAATGTCTTTAAATTAACTGCACGGTTGAATAAGCTTAATAATTTCCACAAACCGAGAAACCCTCACGGGTGGATATCGATGAAAAAGGCGCCCTCAGAAATCACTCTATTTTTTGGAGAAACAGAAAATGCAAACTATTCAAGATTGCTTAACAATTACTATTGTAGTGCTGTTTGCTACTATCACAACTACGATAGCGTTAGATTTGTGCGTTAGCTTAACACAGTTGTGGAATAACGTTGCAAACCAAGAAGTTAGCGTTCAAAAAGTATATTTACAAACATCTAATATTGCCAATATGCAACCCCAATTAACTGCTACAGAAATGAAAACTGTATGTATATCGGCAACAGATTTATCGGCGCCAACTGCACCAAACAGCACAAATATAAAATCTCTTGAACTGTTGATACAAAAGTTACCGCAGTCGCGTGTTCGTACTGCTGCAAGACGTTTAGAAATTAAAGATAAGGTTGATGGAAGCTATCAAAAGTTGGGAGTATTACGCGCGCAACTTCAATAAAAGTTACAATCTCAACCGTCCGAAGTTGAACGAGTACTAAGTAATCTTTGTTAATTGTTAGGACATTAAGCAAGGGCGGTGACTACAGAATTAAAGGTTTCTGCCCTTAGTCAGCATGTTACGAGTAAAAATTAGTCCAATAAAAAAGGCGCCGTTCCTTAAAACAACCGCGCACGATTAAAACTTCTGGTTTATATTACACTTTTGGCATTAAAACATTGTCTCGGCGTAAAAATTGAGAGCGTCGTTGCTTGACGATTTCAGGAATATATTCATTTTTATTATCCTGATTATCAAATTCAAGCCTTAAATAAATATTTCCTCCAATTCCCGGTATAACCTCACCATCAGAAGTACGTGTACTATCCTTCGCAAAGTAAAAAAACTTGAACTTACTATGTATATGTTCCTCAAATTCATTTTTTAGCTTTTCTTCGGCACCATCGTAAATTACAGGCGCCGCTATAAATATTTTATTAGGCTCGATTTTTTGAATTAAATTAATTAAATTAGTTCTAACTACACATGAACTGGAGATAATCGATTTAACAACAACTAAGTAATCGACCTTTGATTGAATTGGTTCTTGATACTTTCTTAAAATTGGAGCTATTTTTAAATATTCGAGTTCAAGTTTACCAAGGCTTAACAAAGGAAGCTGACTTGCAAAAAATTAAAGAACAGGGTTTAAGTTTGGAGTTTGCAGCTTCGGAACGCTTCTACTTTATGGATGAAGCATTGCGTACTAAGCTATTTGACCAGCCCCACTTCGGTGCCGCTTATGGCAGCAATATGTTTACTCCATGTAAAAGTTTTGGCGAACGTGAGGATTTGCGCGTCTTGGTGGTTGATGCCAGCACTGGAGAAAATGCTGGAGTAATGCCACCAGATGAAGCAATTAAATTAGTAGGGGATGGAGACGGAAAAATAGACGTGCGGTTGCATCAAGATTTAAATAACCAAGCTCAAACACCGTTTCAAACCAGATTTGGTATTAAGGAACGCAGTTGTGGATTAAGTCCTGATGATAAAGCTATTGACTTTACCTGGCAAATAGGGAAAGGGACGTTTGCACCACGCGATTTAAGTTCCATCGGGAACGGTTATGACCTGATTATCTCTACTGACCAACTTAAGGGACGAGTGGGGGAACGGGGGAGTGGGGGAGTGGGAGACAAGGGGAGCGGGCAAGTTGAGGACTCACTTTTGCGGCTAGAAACTTCTTTCAATTCCCCCCCTCTCCCCCTCTCCCACTCCCCCACTCTTATTAAACCTGGTGAATACATAATGACGATGGGTATTGGGAATAAGACAGATGCTTATTATGGTGTGACATCGACAGGCGCCCAATTTTGGAATTTGTTTCCTCTTGGGGTAAAGGGGGATGTCCTGCCACGGTTAGAACGGCGCCTGCTTGAACTCAAAGACATTGCAAGTGACCCCAGGAAAATTGCCCAAGATTATATTGATACGATGGATGCTAAGTATAAATACCAAATTAATAGTGAAACTGAACCTGAAGATGTGATTGATTTTGAAAATTTGAATTTAGGAGAATTTGAAAAATTAATTGATGATACATTTGGAGACAAAGAGCAAGATGTAATTTATCGTATTCTAAAAGCTGATTTAGATGGACATTATCAGTTACTTGAACATCCAAAAATTGTAGATAAGCTGCAGGAACACTGGCGCTCCTCATATATGGACTGTGCAACGGGTCGGTTTATTAAGTTTGATTCGGCAATGGCACAAACTTGTCATGACTTGGCGCCGAACGAAGTTTGCTACCCGAACTTTCCAGATGGCGCCGAGTTAATAGTTTATCGTGGTCCGGTTGCTAACTCAAACACAGTAGATATTTATATAAATCGCCATCTACCTGACGAACCAAAGGATATTGGAACTATTAAGTTATCCCCAACTGGACTAAAACATTCGCTATCAGATTGTGATGGAGACAGAATGGCAATTGCACTTGCGAGTGAGTTTCCTCATACAGCAGCAGAAATTAAACAAAAACAACTCACACAAAACCGCTATGCTGAAATCGTCAAACCGCAGAAGAAGGCCTATACAGGTTCGTTTGAGCAAATCGCCTTAGATGCAATGGAAAATAAAATTGGCTTGGTTGCTAATTTATGCATGAAGGCAATTGCACTAGAAAATGAATGTTTATCAACTCGACTCGAAGATGCTTGGAGTTTGATAAGAGATATTTCCTGTGCTGCAACGAAAATGTTAAGAGCAGGAACTCGTTCACAAAATGCAGTTAAATATCCTGAAAATATTAAATCACAAATTTCCGAACTATCACATCTGTGCCTAGAATCGAATCAAAACCATATGGATGTTAGAAAAATTAACACATTAGCAGAGTACAATCAAAATTGTGAGAAAAGAAATATACCTTTATTATCACCAGAATACGTAAGCAAGTTTTTAGAGAAAGCAGGTAAATTTTATCATGACTTAGTTGGTATTTTAGGAGGGCAATTACAAATAGAGGTTGACCGGGGAAAAAGTGCTAACCGTAGTGACGCATCAATCGTCAATGCTTGTAGCTATGTTACCAAATGTTTTGATATTGCAACTTGGGTAGAAGAAAGGAAAGTTGACGATGTATATACCAACCGTGCAATGAATATCAAAGGAAATGGCGCCATTGATATGATGGCTAAAATGACCAACGAGGCATTTTCCGAGAACGCGCTATTGCCTCGTTCGACACAACAATTTCAGGATTTGTTTAAGGGAGTGGAATTTACTGCTGCTCAAAAGGAACAAGCTTCTATTATCAAGAAAAATTATGACATCTTAATCAATAAAGCAATTGAAATTAGTAAAGAGGTGCAAGCGGCGCCAGGATTAAGACTGATTGCAACAAGTCCTCGTGGCAATCAGATCGAAATTACTGGTATTGAACAGAAAAAGCACCCCAATGCTTTCGATGATAGAAAGCTTGACATCACAGTTGTTGAGGATAAAAATCCTCACCAATCTGCCAAAAGTAAATGGGTAGCGTCTTCTCCCGTATTCGATGACAAGAATATGGTAAAACGTCAACCAAATGGAGAAATTGAATATAGGCAGCTTGGGTATATCGCCCAATCCTCAGTTCAAAAGCACTTTTCTATCTTTAAGCACCAAACCGAGTTGAAAAATTTAAGTACACACATTGTAACTGGATTAGCGCCAAGCCAAGTTAAAGCCGCGTTTTCCAAAGTTCGAGAATATGCTACTGAGATGAGAGAAACTATTCCTGATTCCCAAAAACAAGGCATCGCAGCAGCAATGTGGCAAATTTCAACAGCCAACAAGGAAGAATATGGTTTCAAGAAGACCTCAGCAGTGTTCGCAATATTTCCAGACGAATTAATCGAACGACTAGCTAAACTACAATTAACAGAATTTGCGATAGTCGGCGCCCATAAAACAAGTAACGAACACTTAGGACGTAAATGGGTAGGAGAAAAAGTAGAGTGTAGTATTGTCCAAGCACCTGACCCAGCCAACCCAACACAAAACAAACGGTGGTTAGTTGCTCAAGAGAAAAAACTGGGAGTGTTCCGCAGCGAGTCAGCACAGTTACCCATCGGTACTAGTATGACCGCAGAAATAACCTCCCCACCGAGCGCTTCTGTCATCATCACCAGTAATCAAGGCAATCAGTTGAAAGTTGGGCAACTAAAAAAGTATGCGTTTGCTGACTTTGAATGGAAAGGAGAACAAGCGGCAATAACAGTCAGCACAACTGATAACGGTAAAAGCGTAACACCGATTGCTTTAGTAAATGGTAAGCCCTTGGGAGTTATTGATAAAGAATCTTTTGCTTCGCTAACCGAAAAGTTAGCTGCAACAAATTTTAATGTTCATGGATTTAAATTTCAAGCAACTCTCGACTCGGCGCCTGCCACCATCGTCAATATCAAAGTTGACCCACAAACAATACAATACCCCGAAGCCTGGATAAAAGAGCAACCGTTAGTTAAAGAAAGCAAATCAACCTTATTAGATGAACTAAAACCATTACTGGGAGCTAAGTATCAACACCAAAATAATCAAAGTTTGTTACATGACTCTGAAGCATCTCTAAGTACAGTATCAATAAAAAGTAATAATTTTGACACCTTGATGCAGGAAAACGCTCAGAAAGCAGAGTATATAAAAACACTTGCAAGCCAAATTATGCAGAAATTTAGAGAAGAGTCTTTCATCGGCATCGCTCAAAAACAAAGTCAAGAAGAACTATATTTCTGTGTTAGCCTGCCTTATTTGGCGCCGAAACAGAAAACAGCAGCTAGAATTAGCGATACTTTAAACTTTCCCCTCGAATACGGACGTAGTGCTGTGGCTTGGGCAGCAGGTGGCTTGATTAAGCAACTTTTTGGTACTATCCAGTCAAATTCGGCTTTCAGGATTTCAACAAAAACTCGACCAGCGATATTACCTGAAACTGTTTCGTGAAGACCTGTTGGTTCCTTGTCGCGTAACTCTCCATCAATCAGTTCGTAGCGGGGATTGTTGCCGTATTCGGCAACGAATTCCTCGAAAGTAAGATTTTTATCTGGAGTGTAGGTCATGAATTTTACGTTTTATGACAAATTAAACAGCTAGTTCTTTTAACCTAGAGTAATTATGCTTATAACAATAATTGCTATCCTTAATCCGTCAGGTATTTTAAATTTGGGGCAAGTCGCAATAGCGGTGAGTGCGAAAACAACAGCGAATATTTGAAAACGAAATAAACAGAATATAGATAAAATTGCTGTGGTTACACAAATTATCCAACCGAAGATAAGTTGAGAATTTTCTAGTACTTTATCTAATTGATTTGGATTTTTCATAAAAAACCTCTAGTTGGGATGATTTTTGTAATAGATTAAGGCGCCTTAACTCGCAGCAAACAATAATCTCCGGCGCCTCGTTTCTCTTTTGCTGCTATTATACGTTGGGCATTAACTTTGGTACAGTTAAGATTAGTCAAGCTTTCTGAGTTCCAAGTCATAATATGACGTGCGAGCTTACCTTCAGAACTATTCGACCATTGCAAAGTTTCAACTTCAGCAACAGTTAATTTTCTTGGTTTAACGGGTGCATATCCACCAGCGAGCCATACGGGAACAGCTAACCCAGCTAAAACTCCAAATCCAATTGCTGAAGAAAGTATTCCTAATGCTGGTATCATCACCTTTAAACGGCTACGTTCCTTTGACTCGCTATGCTTAATTAATCGGTCTACCATTTTACGAATTTCTATTTCCTGACCGGAGGTAGCTGTACGTTTCGCTTTCTCTAGTTGGTCGTAGATAGATTCTGACCAGCGCTTAAACAAGTTATCGAGTTCGTTGGGTTTATCTTCGAGTAATACTTGAAGTTGACCTGTTGCTAGCATCACGAGAAATAGCGGGTCGTTGGTAGAAAGTCCATGCTCAACTGTTATCGCTAAAACCCGTCTTTGAAAATCAGCATCTTTACCCTCAAGTAAGCGATTTAAAAAGTTTTCTGTTTTAGCTTGCCGTAAACTATGTACCATAATCAATTCCCTTCTGTAGGTTTGCGTTTTCAGTTTGAGAATGACTTTGGCTTGATAGCAGCGTAGACACTTCTATTTCATGGGATTGCAGTAATGAGGTAAACTCTATTGCGTCAGCTTGCTTTAGCTCCTCCATAACTTCTCCATCGAAAGTAGCAGCTAATATTGTGTGTCCGTCAACAGAGTCAGATAATACAAAATAATCTTCTTCAACATGAATCGTTACTTTCCCAGTTGGGTGCAAGAGAAAATCACTCGTATCATGAGTTTGATACTCCTCTATAATTTTGTCTATAATTGCCTGTTCAATTTCTAGTAACTCAGTTCTTTCTAATTGTAGTGTGGACATTATTTCATTTGTAATTATATCAGTCATAACAAGCGCCTCTTGTTCAAACGATTGATAGATTTGATACATGTCTACTTCTTCTGACTGTAATGTTAACAAATCGTCTTGAGAAGAACGTAAAATTATCTCTCCCAACATCTCTAAATTAGGGATACTAATACTTAGCTGAGTTGAGGTAGTAGAGTTAACAGTCTCTTTAGTATCATCCGAAGCATCATTGTTATCATTCAAACGTTTCCTATCATCAAGAAATTCTGATGATTGGATAACTTTCTGGCTATGTAGTACTTCTTGTACATACTCATGGCTAAAAACCTGGTCAAATATTTGACTTTTTGTTGTATATTCTAAACTCGGTTCCAAGCTTCTATACGATGATAAGCTCCACTCACCAACATTATTAATATGACCGCAAATCATAAATTCTCCTGATTCGTGAGCCAAAAACCACTCTTTCTCAATCCCCAAGTTCTGTAATACTGGGTTTTCTGCGGTAAGGATATACAGGCGCCCCATATACTGATTGTCGTCACTTGTTGTAACATCATAGTTTAAGGCGCTATCTGTAGAATATAGAGACTTAAATTGATATGACATAAAGCTAATTTTTTACGTCTAAGTTCTGTTTGACGGGTTGTTTCTCTTTTGACCAAAGCTGCGTGCGTTCAATAGCTAGATGTGATTCCTCTAAGAAAGTAGATAGTCGCTGCTGTGACATAATTGGCATCGTCTCCTCGATATTAGAAGCATCGAACCGAAACTTATTTGAGTCAATAAAATATCTGTCACCCGGATACAGTAAGGGAAAATCAATGATTTTGAGAGTATTTTTATACTTGTTGGTAAGTGTTTTATAAGCATGATTGTCATTTAGAAAGCTCCAATCGTCTGTTTTACCTAAATTCATAACAAAGACATGCAGCATTTTGTCTTTATGCAAATTAATTGATTGATAGAATAAGTCAATAGACTCAAATCCTCCATCACAAACAAACCATTTACAAATATCTACGCCATACTTTGAGGCAACTTCTAATAATTTTCCCCTATGAATCCAGTTGTTGACTTTTGGAAACACATTAGCAGGCAGATTGACAATAACTGGTTTCTTCCGAGCTAATTCAAAAATAATATCTGCTTTGTCCCCCTTATTTAAGGCTTCGCTAAACTCGGCATCAACTGCATAGTCATAAAATCGCTTTACATCTTGATTCGTTATATCCGCATCAACCAAAGCGTGTTCCAACTTTTTATTAATTGCGTACTGCACCATAACGCGCGCGAACAGCGACTTCCCGACACCTCCCTTTTCTCCATCAATTAAATGTATTCTTCCCATATACTGTATTGCATCTCCACTCTCAAAATATTTCGCTATCAGTTGTAATTCCTGCCAAATTCCACATTTGCAGTTCAAAATTATCCACCTCGTCTTCTGTATCTGGTGTTGGCATTTGATAAGGCGCCAATTCTTGGGAGTTATCAACTTCTGTTGCCACCCCTCCAAATGCACTGTACAAAATACGATTGACTTTTCCTTCCTCTACCTGAATTACAGTACATAAGTATTTCAGGTGATTTGCAATTGCGTTCACCGAATCGAAAAATACTAATTCCAATCTTTCACGAGAATAATTACCCTCGCTATATAGTGCTAACGGTAAATAATAAGCAGTAAGAGCGTTGATTATCAGCACAGTTTTGTCTTGAGACCGATGCAAATTTTTATCTTGGATGTAACTAAGCAACTTTGCGTTGTCTGAATCTAATCGTGGCTGATGGCGCCATTTAAAATCAGTTATTGTACCCATAATTTTAAAAGGGGGAGTGGGAGAAGAGTTTTAAGATTCTGCATTACTTTTCATTCTGTTATCTTTTCCTCCACTCCTCTAGTAATTGTTTTAACTTTAATACGGTGATAAACAGATAATGCCCAAACATCAGCAAGACGATTACCCAACCATTTTTCATTGAGACTTTGCGGTATTTCAACACCGCCATGCCACTCAATAGGTGTTACAGGAAACATGTCATCAAGTTCTGTACGTAGATAATCAGCTGTACCTCCACAAATAATTAATTCGTCTAATTCGTTAGGATGTGGCAATACTTCTTTTAACCAGTTCGCTAGCATAATTACATACTCTGCTCTTGAAGTACTTACGGCAGATATTATTTTCTCGACATCAGAATCTTGATGACTATTTGAGGTGCAAATACTATAGAAATGTTGAGGTTTTAGCTCAAAAGCAGCATTTACTATCGCTTCAGTTAATTGCTCAACTTCTAGTCCTGATGTGCGCTCCATAACCTTTTCAACCATCTTCGCCATTCCTAAATTGGTAGTTTTACCCCGGTTTAAAATACCGCGTCGAGAAATTATCACCGATGCGTTACGGTATCCCAACATCACGATTGCGATAACCTTACGTCGAATTGCCTCGCCTGTATTCTTACAGTACATCGCATAAATTCCGGCGCCTTCTGGAAAACATTCATAGCCAACCAAGCTCGCGTTTAAAATTCCCGTTGGTGTATCAAACTCAATCAAAGCATCTTTGAGCATTGGTTTGAGTAAAGCTGAATCTTCAAATTCTCCTGGTGGTAGTAGCAGCGCCAGAGATATTTGAAAAGATTCAGGTAATTTATACTTCTGCTTTATCACCCATACCACAGCCAGCGTTTTGTATACAGCTAACTCAAATTTTCGTGGTCTTAATCCTGGTGTGGCGCCGTAACTACTACGTGCCAAGTAACCTACTGCTCGATAGTCGTCGTCTATTCCTACCCAAGCTGTATTTTCTGGATAAGCATTACCCAAGTTCCGAGTTTGAAATCCAAGCGATGCTGGAGTTGCTTCAATAACAGCAGGTTCCATCCATATTGAGTAAGGTCTACCTCCTTTAATTTGTACAATTCCTTTTGTACCGCTCCCACCAAAGTCCAGCGTTAATATAACGTCTGGTAACTGCTCTAGATTTAATCTGCTCATAGACACTTACATTAGCAGCATCAAATAAAAAAGTGAATACGACGGGAGTCTAGATTTTTTCTATGACCCTAGTCGTACAAATATTTAGCAGGAATTTGCCAGGAATATTAAGCCCACCATCAAGTTAGTGGTACACATAATTCCTGGCAAATTCCTGCTGTTGATTTTTCTGAAGGTATGGCTTAAAACCGACCTAGTGATGCTATTTTCTGAAGGAGCAAGCAGTGGTGATATCCGTATTTATTTATCCAGATAAAAATAATTTCTTTTGACGAATGTTCTAGGCTTCTTCGACTTGTTAATTTATGCTAACGTCCATGTACGGCATAACCAAAGGCTTGATTTAAATTTCAAACCCACAATACTTGATAGGCGCCTTTCATTCATAATATGAGTTGAAGTTTTGTGAGACGCGCGCCTGTAACAAACGGACGCGCGCTTGCCGTAGGATATTAACCGCGATAACGAGAAAAGCTGTTACAATCAAATTATTCAAAATAGAACAAAAAATTTGAGAGCGCTATGACGACTCATATACCCCGTCAGCCTCGCCCAAAAAATCAGGAATTACCACCCCTAGAAAGTGGCGACCGCTTAACTCGCTTTGAATTTGAGCGGCGATATGCTGCTGCACCCCACATTAAAAAAGCAGAGCTAATTGAAGGAATAGTTTACGTGGCATCTCCATTACGCTTTACTCCACACGCCGAACCGCACAGCCGTTTGGTCACCTGGTTAGGAACTTATGCTGCTTTTACACCAAGAACTTTATCAGGTATAGAACCGACAATTCGCCTTGATATAGATAATGAACCCCAGCCCGATATTATTTTGATTTTGGATGAAGCAGTAGGAGGAAAAGCTAGGTTAACAGAAGATGGATATCTCGAAGGAGTACCAGAATTAGTAGTTGAAATTGCTGCTAGCAGTGCCGCAATTGATACAGGAAGCAAGAAGCAAGCTTATCGTCGCAATCAGATATTCGAATACATTGTTTTGCAATAAGAGCGAGAATCAACTAGATTGGTTTCACTTAGTAGAAGGAAAGTATCAAACACTTCCTGTTAATGAGGATGGAATCATTCGCTCTGTGACGTTTCCAGGTTTATGGTTAGCAGTAGAAGCCTTATTAAATAATGATATGGTGCGGGTATTACAGACGTTGCAACTGGGATTAAATTCGCCTGAACATAGAGAGTTTGTTGATAAGTTAGAAAAGAAATAGAAGGGTTAGTGCCTGGACAAATATTATGTAATATACAAGGTAGTACAAATTTTCGCAGGAGTTGTTGACTTGGGCAACGAAAATCTAATTCCTCAAAACGCAATTGAAGTGGTGCAATACTCCAAAACCGGAGAAAAAGAATCAGCACATTACTACCTTGATGGAGAAAAAATTGCCTATCGTGCTTGGCATGAAAATCAAGTATGTATGGAATATAGTATAAAAAACGAGAAAATGCACGGTTTATTTCGGACTTGGCATGATAATGGTAATTTGTGTGAATTAGGGTTTTATATTGACGGCAAAGAGCATGGAATCACTAAACAATATGATTATGATGGCAATTTAATCGGTAGTTATGAGATGCATCATGGAACTGGTACTGATTTATGGTATTCAGCAAAAAATGTTATTTCAGAAGAAAGACATTTAAAAGACGGCAGACGTCACGGTTATGAGCGATGGTGGGATGATAATAATAAAACGGTTTGGAGAGAACAGCATTTTAAAGATGATATAGAACATGGAATTTATCGAGAATGGAATCAACAAAATTCTCTACGTCGCGGATTTCCTCAATATTATGTAAATGGTCAAAAAGTTAATAAACAACAGTATTTAAAGGCTTGCATTCAAGATGAATTTTTACCTAAATTTAATCAAGTAGATAATCATAACTATAGAGAACTACCATCTACTCACTTAAAAACTTGATGCTTTCAGAATTTAAGTTGAATGTCTCGATAATTTGTTCTACAGTGGCGCCTAACTGTAACAACCGTGGAACAATTTTTAATTTTTCTAGAATTTCTGTTAGTTTATATTCTTCAATTTCTTGAGCATATTGCTTTAGTTTCAGCAATCCACACTCAATACCTTGACTGTTAATGTCCAATATAACCTTGTTATAAGCATAACTAATATTAATTAAATTAATAAAATCAGGCAACTGATATTTTTTTGCTATATCTATTAAAGAGCCAATTATATCATGTCCGGGTACACAACCATAATAAAACCATCGTAGAGACGCGATTAATCGCGTCTCTACATCGTCGGGAATTATGGGCAAGCAACCGGACATGATATCATATCAAAATAACCATCGTCATTTCGGCACCAGCCTAAATCGTATTGTCCTTTCAGAATAGCAATTACATCAGCATAAACTATCACATCATAATCGACATATAAATAACTGTTAGTTTCTACGTCAATGTTTAAGTCGTGAAGAGTGTTTATTAAAATTTGACTATTATTAATTCTAGTTCTAAATTTACGACATGAATTTTCAATGCTATGATTTCTAATAATTTCCTGCCATCGTATTAGTTCAAGTGCGTTGCAAATCGCTTCAAAATCTTTTTGAGGAATAGGTAAACGTTGCCAAAAATTATTTAATGTTTCTACCGATGTCTTAGCAGCCTTAGCCCAAGCTAAATCCGTTTCAGACCAGCCTTTCTTTCGTCTGGCTATTTCAATAATTTTTAAACCTGATTCAGTTGCTGTTAGCATAACTGTCTTTATTTTATAGTTATACTATCGATTTTACACATTACAAGCTAAAAACCGGTGTAGGCACATAGTATATATGTTGCAAGCTATATATAATGTTATAAAAGTTTTTCCCTATGTAGAGTGTCCAATCGCTTGCCTGCGAGAATAAACTTCTTCTATAAGCAAATCTCGCAGTTCATCAGCAATGTCATCGGGTGGGTTCCCTGCAAGCGCGCGTCCAATCAACTTTTCTGCCTCTCTAAGGAAAGAGCATTCTACAGCAAGCGTTGCGGCACTACGATGTAGAACCGATCTAGTGGGTTCAAGGTCGAATAAGTTCGCTACTAGGTCTGCGGCAGCTTGCTCTTGGGAAAAAGCAGCTTTAGTTAACTCCAAGGCAGCAGTAGCATCACCTCGTTGACGAGCTAAAAAAGCTTGGTCAACAAGTTCCATTGCTTCTCGATGAAGAATTTCTACGTCTTTCATTTTTCAACTATACGGGTGCGTGGTGTACCTTTCCTCAACGACACAGACGTAACCGGGGGATAAAGTATCCGAAGGGCTAATCTGTTCTAATTTTATTTTAACTCTTGATTCGACTATGCTTTTGGTGCCTCTACGAATACCAGAAACCTCTAATCGAGCTTTTCGTTGGAATAAAGTATTTGGGTCATTAATGGAACCTAACCAAAAGTCAAAGCCGAAGCTTTTACCTTTAATGGAGCGCTCAATTACGGTAAGTCCTGTTAAGTAAGGCATGAGGAGTGCAGCAATTCCATAGGCTCCATATTCAGTAGCTACTTCAAGCGTCAGCATTAAAGCGACGTATAGTATCGTTAATTGGATTCCATTGCAGTTCGACTTCGGTGTCTTGTATACCATTGATTTGAAGGTTTACACGGTAAGGATGGTTTTGGTCATCTAGGCAAACTGCGGCTGCATCTTGACAACTAGCCCCAAAAGTTAACGACCATCCAGGGCGCTCTGGTTTTGATTGAGAAAGGTCATCAAGGTACAAAAGCTTCGGTATATTATCGACCATTGATAATGTTAACAGTTACATTTTTCTTAATCATACAGTAATTTCTACAATTATCTACACAAAATAATAGAGGTAATTAATTTTATAACTTTATTCTATTTTCAAAAATATCTTATAATGAGTCATCAAATGTGCCTATAATAAAATCAAGTTGATACTGCTTAAATTAAAGAATAAAGATTTGTATATTCTTAATTTAAGAACGCTTGTCAAATTTTAGCATTCAGATCAAAAATGTCAGCAAAACCAAAACAACAAACGGTGAGATTTGAGATGCTGTTAACTAAAGAGCAGAATGATTCTTTGGTGCAGCAAGCAGATTCTCTAGGTATCAGTAAAGCGGAGTTAATTAGGCGCCGAATAGCAAAATCCCGCATCAAGAGTATTCCACAGGTAAACTGGCAATGCTACTGGCAGTTATTAAAGATTGCCGAAGATATTAAGTGTATTGCTCAAACTCAGAATAATGCTATGGATAATGGTTCAATACCGCAAGCTATTGACCCTATCATGATTGAGGAATTAATGATACAAATTTCTCAAATACGATTACATTTAATTCTCGGCGCCAAGTCTGCCACCGGGCAAAGCTCGTCGGAGGGAGTACTCCCCCCGACAGACTTTGCGGAGTGTCCTCGTGGTGAACTTGGCGCCAACGCTTCAAATATACAACAGGAGGAAAACGATGATTGGGAAGGTTAAGAAAGGTAAACATTTTGTTGGGTTAACCAGATATATTTTGGAAAAAGAAGAAGCGCAACTTCTTTGCACGAACCTTGCTGGAGAAACTCCTATTGATTTTTATAGGCAATTGGCGGCGACTCAACAACTGAATCCCAGAGTCAAGTCTCCTGTTAGCCATATCAGTATCAGTTTCGCACAAGGGGAAAAACCACCAACACAACAATTACAAGAAATTGTAAAAGGCGCCATGAAAGGTATGGGGTTTGACAAAAACCTATATTTTGCTGCTACTCATGATGACTGTGACCACTTTCACATACATATAGGCGCCAGTCGTATCAATATTGATGGCGGGTGTGTATCTGACTGGTACGATAAGCGACGATTAGAAAAAGTTTTGAGAAATTTAGAATCGCAGTTTAATTTGACACCAGTACCATGTTCTTGGGAAGTCGAACATGCGGCGCCGAATTGTGGGCAGAAACGGCGAATGCGACGAGAACAAGAAGAGTTTGATTCATGTTTACGGCGCCAACAAGCAAATTGTAGTGCATTAGAAAAAATCCAAAATACAGTGGAAGTTGTCATTAAACCAGAGATGACAATTACTCAATTCGTTAATCAGCTTGAATTAGAAGGTGTAGAAACTCAATTCAAAGTTGACAATGATGGCGCAATACAAGGCATCTCTTACTCAGTAGATTCTGTAGCTTTTCAGGGAAGTAAATTAGGTAGAAACACAAAAGCCTGCACAATCAAAGGTCTTTTATCACGAGGCATAAAAATTGACCTTGAACAAGATTTAGATGCGATTGTGCTTTGTACTAATCACAAAGATTTGTCAGATGAGTTGATTGATAAAATCAAGCATCATCCTAACAATTTAGATTTAAATACTTCAGGTGCAAATAACCCGACACAAACAGCATTGACGCTTGAAAGTAATTCACGTCGGCGCCAGCTTGAGCTAGAACTTAATTGATTGAAGTTAATCTCATGGGAAAAACGGGGCGACAATTTCAGCAAGTTGTCGCCACCGTTGGTAGTACTATTCCAATGGCACTAAACCAATACGTAAAGCGTAAAGCACGGCATGAATACGGTCATTGGTGCCTAGCTTAATATAAAGGTTGCCAATATGACTTTTGACAGTGCCAAGTGTAATCTTAAGTTCTTCGGCAATTTCTGCATTTTTCTTGCCTGCAACAACAAATTGCAGTACCTGAGTTTCTCTTTGTGTCAGGTTATAAGATTTGGCTGTTTCCTCCACGAATTGAATGTTGTCTTGTATCTCGGAAGTACTACCCGTAACAAAGGGGCGAGTTCGTGCTGTGTCTAATACAATTCGTGCAACTGCGGGGTCTATCCAGGTTTTACCGCTGTGGGTAATGTGTATAGCTTCCAACAGATGATTATATTCAATATCCTTCATGCAATAAGAATCGGCGCCGATTGCAAAAGCAGACAAAACAGTTTCTGTGTCTTTGTAGTTACCCAAAATTATTGACCTAACGAGATTATCGCTTTGTTGTAGCAATCGTGTTAATTCCATACCATGTACACCAACCAAGTCAATGTCTATAAGTGCGACATTAGGTGGTTTCTCCTGTAATAGCTTTAAGCCGTCGAGATAAGAAGTTGCCTCACCAACAATTTCTATATCTGGACTCTCAGATAGCATTAAGCGAATGCCAGCACGAACAAGTGGATTGCCTTCTATAATTACTACCCGAATTTTACCTGGTAATAATTGAGTCTTTCTTGGTGGAACAGTTGATTTTGAATTTTCTTGCTCATAAATAGTGCTAATTTCGGAAATAGCATTTTTTAATTGAACATCTGAGCCAATCATGCCAACGATTCGATTTGCAGTTTGAATGTCCTCTTGCTCTAAGGCTTTCATATACTGCATTAAAATTTCCATGCGTGGTTGCTGTTCTAACATTGTATTGTCCCTATTAAGAAGAGTGGGAGAAGGGGAGAGTGGGGGAGTGGGAGAGTGGGGGAATGAGAAAATGAGAAAATGAGAAGTTATGCGGAGTATTGAAATCTTTCCCCCACTCTCCCCTTCTCCCTATCCCCCACTCCTTCACTCCTACTTATGCATACGGTTTTAAATGGTGCTGACCAATTTCTGTCCAAAAATTGCCTTGACCTGATTCATTCAGGTGTTTGCAAAAATAGAAAACGCATGAGATAGAAATCATATCTGTGACAACATGATTTGGAAGAACAACTTGAGTTGTTTCTACTCCCAGACTCTCAATAAATCGTTTACCCTTCGACTTCGATTTATGCACTACCGCAGTCATCTTACGAGTTGGCACAGCAATCTCTCCATTCATTAACTTGTAGGCAATGACTCTGAAACTGGACTGCCGAATAATGATTCTTTCTTGGATGTACGTAACGTCAGAAGAATCACCACAACTTTGAGGAAATTGTCGTTTGGACATATGCCATGTTTAAATCTATGTAATTCACCCGAATCGCAAGTCAAGCGTCAAATCAATAATGCGATAACACGTTTCTATGTTTGAATGAGCGTACACAATAATTAATTGGTAGTGGTAATTAATTAAATTACTTACTACCTACTATTTATTGTCAAAATTAAGATTTGTGCGGACTTTACAAGTGCAAGGAATATTGTTAGACGGTCATCTAAATTACGGTCATAATGTGCGTCGGGAAAATAATGATTAATCATAGAAAACTATGCTTATCATTAACTTCACCAATATAAGTACAAGTTGTCTGCCACCAACTTAATCTTGTTATATCGTATCTACGAAAATCTGACACCCTTCAAAAGCTCTTTAAGCGGCTATTCTACGACAAGCACAATACGTAGCAGGTTGATATTTATACAAAATTTGCGGATATACTACATAGCAAAAAAACAAATCCACACGATAATGTGAAAATTGCGCTCTTGTAATATGAAGTTTCGGTAAATAGACCAAATACAGTCGGACTCGAAGTTTTGACAATTTTTATGCAAATATTACTCTTACCCGATTAAATACAAAACTCATACTATAGACATACTTATTTATAAGCTAACTTTATACTGATATTTATTTGACTCAAAAAATACATTTTGAGTGAATATACTGAATTTGAGAAATTTACCTAAAAGTTTAGAAACTTTACAAACTTTCTAAAATCACATTTATATGCGTTAGCAAAATTAGTTATTCTATCCGTAATTGCTCGGATACTTGCTGTTTAGTTACTCTTAGAACACAAAATCAAACTAACAGCAACTAGCTTGATAGTAAATGTATCATTTAAAAATTACAGTGTTAATGTACATGAATCAAGGCTAAAGTTCTTTTACCAAACTTCTTCTTCAGGGGTAACTAACTGAATTTCCTCAGTTTGACTACTAACAGTGGACGGTGCCAAAAGTTGGGAAGCGATGTGTTTTCTCAAATCAATAGCAGCATCTAACTGATTGATATCAACTTGAGGGGAACGTGCAATTAGTCGTGGACAAAGTTGCTGCTCCCAAAGTTCTTCACTTTTTACGATTCGATTGATGTCTGATTGGGGAATAGGAATTGTTAATGGGTAAGGAATAGAACCCTCCTTTGCAGATGAGTAACCAGGATTGGTAATAACGCATTTACCTTGCGGGAAGCGCATAATCTCATCAGGAGTTATAATAGGCATTGCTTGTAAGTTGTCGGTCATTGTAATGGTTTGACCATCTTTAGAATTGCTAATAGATTTATTTTTAACAATAATGTCCTTGTTGCCGAAGGATTGAGAAAATTTTTCCGCAGTAGAATAATTGGCAGGGTTATATAAAATTTTGGTACTACAGGCACTGGTAATAGCAGCAGCTAAATTCTCTCCATATGCATTGGCTAATTGTTCGAGTGACTGAACACCCAACACAAAACAGGCGCCGTTACTTCTATATTCATTAATCCAATGGGGTAATGCTTTTAGATACAATGATGGTAGCTCATCAATGAAAATTCCAATTGGGTCGGTACGTGGTGTAGATAAGTTGCTAACAATTGTCATATGTAAAGCAGCAGCTAGCAGTGGTCCAACGACATCGCGTCTAGCATCATCTAATTTAAAAATTAGTATTTGTCGCCCTGACAGTTTGGTAGGTATAGTACTTTTACCAATAAAGCTGGGAAGTAAAGAACGTTGAATAAAACCAGAAAATATTCCTACGGTCGTTGTATCGATGCTGGCTATAGTTTTCTCGCTGTCTTTGGCTTTAAGATATTGTTGAAACGAAGCTGCAACCCAACGAGAAACTTTTCCCGCTTGCACTGCGCTTTGCAGTTTATTAGTAAATTCATCAATCGACTGAATACAGTAAACCGTTGCTAAATCTGGACAATCACTGCTTTTAGCTAACTGAATTAACGCTTTTGCGAGTAAGTCAGCGGCTTTAGAGAAAAACTCATCGCCTTTACCACTACCACCAGCGTTTGCATTAATAACCTGTGCAATTTGTGCTGCTGTCACTGCATCCTCTTGATTCTCCATGAAATCGAGAGGATTTATCACCTCACTATAAGGTTCACCGGGGGCAAAGATTCGGACATCATACCCATATCTAGCTGCAAGCGGCGCCAGTAACTTCATTTGGTCGCCCTTTTTATCGTAAACAATCAAAGGAAACCCTTGTATCATGCAACTTTCAGCCATACGGTCAATTGTGCCATAAGTTTTTCCAGAACCTGGGGCGCCTAATACAAGGGTAGAACGTTCAGCATGAGGAATCCAAACTGTGGGTGAGGCGCCGAGAAATGTTTGAAAAACGGCGCCTGCTTCTATGAGATTTCCAGAAAACCAGTAATGGGGAGAACCGCACCAAAAGCAAACTTTATTGTGCTTACGCTCTCGAATTTGTTTCAGGGCAAGAAAAGTTGCTGCTACTTTTTCTGTTCGCCCTACAATTCTTCCGGTGGAAATCTTACCACTTTTACCATTTCCAAATTGACTCAGCAAAATCAGAAAAACTAAACCCCCTAACATTAAGAGCGCTTCAGGATTTGCAAAAGTTTTAAACAGTCCTTGAATGTCAAAGCCTGATTTGTAAGAGTTTGCTGGCTCAATTACAGTTTGATAGGTGGTTTTATTTGATGCAAATTGATATGTCATTTGCGCTTATACTTTTATTAGCGTATTTTCAACAGGCTGGTAATCGTTACCATTAAAGCAATAGATTAACTTTTGTACAGTTGTGTTGTTGATAACTTGTTGAACATCTAAACAAGGTAAACCAGAAGAGTTTTTTGAATCATCATTTACTAATGTGATTAAATGCTTACCTGGTAAGACGTTCGGTTGTAAGTATAAGTTAAGCACCTGCTTT
Source organism: Dulcicalothrix desertica PCC 7102 (assembly GCF_003991905.1). Classification (GTDB taxonomy): domain Bacteria; phylum Cyanobacteriota; class Cyanobacteriia; order Cyanobacteriales; family Nostocaceae; genus Dulcicalothrix; species Dulcicalothrix desertica. Next base: position 306,702 of record NZ_RSCL01000012.1, read on the forward strand.
GAACCTTGACCATCACTCAAATATCCAGCATATAAGCAGCCAAGTTCTCCGCACAAATTGGGAGAATTGAAGTTAAATATATACAAGTTATTCTTTTCTCTTGTTGGAATAACAGCAACTTTGATTGCATTGATTTGAGTAGATGGTAGGATTGTATTTTGAGTAGTAGCTGATAAAAGCAGTGATTTGGGAACTGCATTAGTATTTTGCCAATTTAAAGAAGTTCCTGAAGTATTATCATTACTGCAACCACTAAGGAATAAGCTTGCTATTAGTAAAGAAAATCCTAAAGCTAGGTAAAAGTAGCGCACTAAACGCACTACTTTTATAGAAACAACAGAATTTAGTTTCATGATTAGCATCCAGATGCAATATCTTTGTAGCGTTGTAATACATCGCTGGCATAATTTTTCACAGATACCCTACCAAAAATATCCTTAGCATTGCTATCAACTTGCGATGAATCTCCACCAAAATACTTTTGAGCCACTCGTTCAACTAAGCGTTCAGAAGAAAAGCTATTTTTGGTTGTTGGGTCAATTTCTTTGGATGTACTATTAACTTTATCTCTTATGCGAGTCTCAAATACCGCATCTTGAGCAGCAGGGGGGAAGAATTGAAACAACTCAGATGAATCCGGTTTATAACCCCCAGATAGTTTGGCTAAAAACTCTTTACCTCCTTCAACTTGAGTTACTTGCTGCTGTACATCAGGGTCGTAACTTTTGGCTTGATACTTACCCAAAGCAATACCACAATCAGCCTCGCCATCAACACAAGTGTAAGTTCCAACTGCGTTATAATCACCATTCCTACTTTCAACATCATTTATTGATTTACTCAGCGCTGCTACATTAACTCCTTGAATAGTTTCTGTTGGTTGACAATTTTTTTGAGCGGGACTTTGTACAACTTCGGAGTTTGGTGAGTTAGTGGCGCCTGTTCTGGTCTTGATGTTACTGTTTTGTGTTTGAATACTAGTTGGAGCAATACTATCTGAGGCGCCGATAAAGATTGGTGCATTGACTCTATATGTCATAAATGGAACAGGTCCAATAAAATAAGGAGTGGCGCCACAAATATTTTTAAACCGGAAGAACAAAGCAGTATCAACGGTATCGGTTTTCTCATCCGGTTCCATTACTACTACCTTGAAAGCACTACCAAAAGGCAACCTTCCCGTAGGTTCTTTACCACCATTTACAGATTTCAAACAGCCCCAACCGCCATCAACTTTTTGATACTTACCACTAATCCATGAGCGTCCTTCAAATTCTCCCCTAATATTACGCCCTGAATTCTCCAAATCGTCGAGTTCAATATAAGGACAACTTTGCCCAGAACAAGGAACAGCAAAACCAGCCACATCTGAACCTGATACTGTTCTTTGGCGCCGTTTTTCTGCTTGACCCCAGATCAAGTCTATCCTCGCTACGGTATTACCAGACTCAGTGAGCTTTATAGGAAATGAAGCTAAAGATAAAGAATTGAGTAGAGGTACATCTTTAATTAAACTATTTTGCCAACCAGTAAAGTTAGATAATTGTACTGTCTCAATGCCTGGTATATCAGCAACGGTGTAGGGTGATAAGTCAATTTGGTTAAGCTTTAACTTTTCCAATGCCGAATCAGGCGCCAGAATTTCTCTTAGTGGACTGTTTAGATTTGTTTGAGGAGACTTAGTTTGTAACAGTTTCGCAATTGGTGGAACTTGTGCTGCACTCTTGGATTCCAAGGACGGTACAGCATCTACTAACTCTTGAAGAGTTTGTTGTCCCGTCTTTGGGAAGCTATCCAAACTAAACGTATCTAAATCAGGATAATTAAGAGTTTGAGCAATCGTATTCAAACTTAACAAATCCGGTCGTAGCGCTTCATCAATATCACCCAATGTTAAATATTTATCCGGTGTATCTCCTTGGCGCCACTTCCTATCTATTCCATTAACATTAATCGAACCGCTTTCTGTGATAGCAGGCATCCTGCTAAACGATATTTGACTCCAGTCTGGCAATAGGACATTAGTATTTCCAGAAGTAGTGAGAGTACGAGTCGGCAAATCCCGCTTCTGCGTCGAGTCAACTTGAGCATTGGACATAACAAAGTGCCAAGGTTTAAGCCAAAATATGATTATCAAACAGACAGAGAATGTAAGTAAGGCTCCAAATCGAAATATTTTCATAAATCACTTAATTATAGATTTATGAAAAATTATCGATGATTTCTATAATATCCGTACTCGACTCGAGACGTAAGCAAACATGTTTTTGGTATAGATTATTTATTCAGCAAGCGATAATTCCTCCACAGGTACATAATTAGCATAGTATTCAAGCTTTGCCTCCGAACCTTCTATCTTAGAAATCACAAAGGGTTGCCAACTTTGTAAGTGTGGGTGACAATTATCCCAGATTACTGTATCTCCGACTTTCAAATTACTAAGAGAGTCTGAACTTAAAGTTGTGTCTGATATTTCTGATTCAACTTCTACCTTTTCATTACTGCTCTCAAATTCGTGCTTCAGTTCATGTATTCGCGCTTTTTGCTCCGAGTCAAGTAATTCCCAGGACAGTAATTTCAAATCTTTTGGGCAATTTTGCATTATAGCCACTACTTCTTCTGACCAGGTTTCAAGACCGGATAAATATTCTGCAATTATTACCGCTTCTTCTAGTATTGAATCGGCATCACTACTGACTTCTGAATCGGCACCACTATCAAATACGACTACTGACTCATTAATGTCCGAACTATTAACATCGTTGTGAGCTTCTAAATTGGCGCCATTATCAAATGCTTTTACTGTCTCTATAACATCTACATTATTAACCTCACTATTGACTTCTGAATCGGCACCAGTATCAAACACAACTACTGACTCACTAATGTTCGAGCTATTAACATCGTTGTGAGCTTCTTCGGCACCATTATCAAATGCTGCTACTGGCTCAACAACATCTATATTATTAATCTCACTGTTGGCTTCTGAATCGGCGCCACTATTAAACACGACTACTGACTCATTGATGTCCAAGCCATTAATATTGTTATCAACTTTTTTTGCAGCTTCATCGCAGCTTACTACTATTGGCTCACTAACATCCGAATTATGAACTTCCGAATCTAATTTTGCTTCCTGTAATTCTTCGCTATTAGATGATTGTGATTGAGTGTCTGTGTTAGTAGAAGTAGAGTTAGGCGCCTCAACGCTGCCATTCGTATTAATTCTTTCAAAATCGAAAAGGCTTTTTCTTAAACCATCGTTTAACTCTTGAGAATTTCTTATCCGCACTAACTCTCCTGACTCGTAAGCTTCAACTAGCGACATTGCTTGTCTAACAACAGTTTGGGGAAGTACACCTTTTTCTTTGACGATTCTTTGTATAGTAGTACCAGTGAATTCATCTTCCTCATGGATAGACCCAATTTGGCAATACCTCTTGCCTGATATATTACGGCGCCAAACACTAACCTTTTCTTTAGTGGTATCCGAATTATTGTCATCCGAGGTTTCTTCTTTTTTAGGTTTACGACTAAGTTTGATTAAGTCGCGTACTCTTTTTTGAGTAATATTAGTCTCGTTTTTAAGCTGCTCAATCACTGGTTGGTACTTTTTGCTATTTTTAGCAAGCAAAAATATTGTGTCAGGTTCAACCAAAGCTAAATCTAATGGTTCAAAGCCAACGAATGTCTTACCAACCTTTACATACTTCTTGTCCTCTCCTTCCAAATCCAGAGATACAACTACTTTTTTATACTCCTTTCTCTTCAGTATACGCTCTTGCTCTTCCAGGTAAAAAGAGACCTCAATAATATTCATACTGCCTCGTTGCAATTTCCTTGAGGCTTCAGCATACTCATATAGTACATATGGTTTGTTGATGTACTGCTCTAAATTAACTTCTCCCAATGCTGGCGAGTCGTTAATTACGTCGAAGGTTTGATTTTGTGCCATTATATGTTCATAGCCTCCAAAGCAAGTTTGTATTGTTGTGGTGGAAGCAGTTGAAACGAGAACATAGAAATCGCGTTTCAACTGCGAGCGTCAAACATGGATAAACCTTTGTCAGAGGTTTTTGTTTGACGTTGAATTAAATTTGTCGAAAGCGACTGCTGAATTCTTGCAGGAATGGCGGTCGTCTTTATTTTGTCTTCACATAATTATATCGTGCATTCTGCAATACACATTAATAGATATGTATTTCTTTACAGTGAAAGGTTAGGAGAAGTAGAATTGAGATAAACAAATTTCATACATAGTTTTATTAGTTGTTAAATTTGATGCAAGTAACACTTACGGTCAACATTGAAGGTTTGGGTGCCAAAATCAGACAGGCTAGGGAGTCTAAAGGGCTGAAGCCAACATGGGTTGCAGCTCAGGCTGGTATGAGTGTGCCTAATTTATACCGAATTGAAGTCGAAGATTCTAAGTCCATTCCGCTTGATACATTAAAAAGGCTTAGTCATGCAGTCGGTATCGATTTTGTTGGTATTGATGTCAAAAATGCTCTAATTGAGGATTTTGATATTTCTACTCCTACTGCTGCCCAAAAATCTTGAATTTACTTGTGTTTGGTTGAAAAACCTCGCAATTCTACCTCCTACTTACAAAGAAAAATTTCTATTAACTTATTTATTCGCTGGGCGCCTGGGTTCAAACTGGGCCCCCTCTTTTTTGCGTATCAACCAATTTTTATCTATTTCTATTATATTATTTTCAGCGAATAAAAAATATATTCAAACATAACAATATTGCATTAATGCATAAAATGTATGAGTTATAGCAAAAGTTGTATGATTGGAACATATGGGGGTACGATAGGAACCATGAAAAAGTTGTATTGTCGCTTAGGCGTGTTGATGGCAGAAAAAGACCCGCAGTTGTCTCAAAGGCAGCTAGCTAAAGAAGTAGGACTCGACATTACGACCATCAACCGTTTATTTACAAACAATTTTGGTCGAGTCGATATTGCTACGGTAGAAGCATTATGTAACTACTTTGACAAAGGAGTAGGTGAATTATTTGAAATGAGAAAACCAGAAGATATCCCGCAGAGAAAGATACGTAAACGTTCCACACTTGATACGGCACCATTATAAGTTGCTTAAATGTAGCTAATATCACTTTTAACTACCAAACAAAACGGTTGGCGCCTTAGCCCATCTACTTTTATCAGGCGATGCGGCAGGGCGTGCATAAAAAGCCTTGTTACGAATCTCAACAATTTTGTCCTCCTCTCGAATCATGCTGGGGGTAAAATTATGTCGTTGTTCAATAAAATCTCCCACTGTTACTTGTAAGGATGTACTAGCAAGTTTTTCGCCTAAAAATTGCTTACTGTTTCGGTAAAAAGAATTTTCTGCGGTTTTTCTGACAATAAGAGCGATTTCAGCAGGAGTTAAGAGTCTAGTTTCTCCTAGCAGGCGCCACCAGTCTTTATCGCTAAAATCTAAACCTGGAAAGTATTTTGCTAGGTGCAACTTGAATATTTCGTACCTGGCGCCAGCGTGAGGCAGGTCTACAAAAATAATGTCATCAAAACGACGCACCAGTTCAGGGGGTAAAAATTCTAATCTATTGACTGTTGCCATTACCAGTACTTGAGAGGTTCTCTCTTGCATCCAAGTCAGCAACTTTCCTGCTAATTGACGAGATATTCCACCATCGTTATCTGAGTCAAAACCAGCGAAACCTTTATCAAAATCGTCAAAATATAGAACTAAACCATGTTCCCCGTTCGCATCACAGAATTTTAGAAACTCGCGTAAATTTTTTCTTGACTCAAAAGCTGTGGCGCCACGCAGTCCTGACCAGTCGGCAGCAACCAGTGGCACACCCATCTTTTTCGCTGCGAGTTTTGCACTTAAGGATTTACCAGTACCAGGAGGTCCCCATAAAATCATTCCTTTTGGGAATTTCAGATTATGGTTTTTGGCTTCAGGTTTGAGTAAAGCTCCCGCGCGCTCTAGTATTTCCTCTAATAAATCTAAACCTCCAGCTTCTGGGACATCCGGTGAGCTAATAAATTCAACTAAGAGTCCCTTCAACTTGTTCTTTTTATAAGTTAGGACTGCATCAACTAGTTCCTTGTTACTATTAATGGTTCTTGATAGTCGGGAGAGAGCCATTTCTAGTTCACCGCAAGGCAAACCTAGACAGCTTCGATAAAGATTTTCATCTTGCAAATCAAATTGACCTCCAAAAAGTTTCTTTACTATTTGCTGTAATTGTTCTGGACTAGTAAGCTCGTAAGCTAGAACTGGGATTAATGGCGCCAAATGTGCAGGTAGCTCGACATAAGTCTCTAAGCAAATAACAAACTGTTGTCTTGCACTTGTAGATAATTCGTAAAATAAATTACCAAGTATCGCTTGTGTATACTGGGGAACGGCGCCTGTAATAGCATCTGGAGAAATTTCGCCTTCAAAGATAAATATCCCTGTTACATCAGCGTTTTCTAATAACCAAGCTAAACCCGAAGTACATTTAGTTGTTTGCCTGACAAGCTGTATTGATTGATTAACTTGCTGTAACTGCGTGTAACCTTGGTTCCAAAAATAGAGATTTTGTTCGCGACTGGTGGCAATTTGATATACGAATTCTAGTATCTTCATTCGTTCGGTGACAGGCGCCTCAACTGCAACAACAGTTTGTCCGTGGTCAAATAGTATTGGTAAATCTCTAAACTGCATAACTATTTCCGATAAGTGGGTAAATAAGTTTTACGGTAATTAGTCTTTGCCCATTTTTTAGCTTGTTTGATAGTCCACATTGGTTCGCTTGGTAAGTCAGCTATATTGGCTAGTTGATTAAGGTAAGTCAAATCATCTGCAACGCGTGCTATAACCGAAGCGATGAATTTGCAGCAACTGTATGGATATTTAACTGCTTGCTTCTCACTAAAGCGAATCACTACCCAGTTGTTACTGGTAAAAAATTTATTTCTCGTATCATCTTTACCTTGGTCAATACAATGGTGGGAAGCTTTGGTATCACCCACATAAGGCTCGTCAATTTCAATATCAATACTTAAATTACTGTCGTGTACTAGTATAAAATCAGCAGAATATGGGTAAGGGAATTCAGGATTATCAAATGCCATCCCTTGAGTTACCGAAGGAAAGAGGCGCCTGAGTACCCGATAAAAAGCTTTTTCAGAAACTCCTGCGGGTGCATCACTTTTACTTGTTGGCTGCAAAACGTTGTTCAAGAGTAAGGAACTAAGTTTAGCTTCATGTTCAGGAAAACGTAAAATAGCTTTGGGTTTTATTACTGGCGTTTGTACTGGATTCATATTTTGATTACCTAACTTTTGAGTAAGCGAGGGTGACAAAGCGCAGACAATACCTAAACCAATTGATGACCAAACAAGTGCAACTAACCACCAGGGAGATAAGGCGCCAAAAGATACTGGGATAAGAAAACCGAGTAAAAAGTACAGAAATTGAATGGGTTTAGATGTATTACGTATTGAGAGGTTAAAAATTTGGCTTGATTTAAGGTTAATAACATGATGTTTTTGACTAGGTATGGGATTGTTCGCAAGAAAACTGAGTATTGAGGCTGGGTAAATTACAGCAGGATAAAACTTACTCACCACTAGTAATTTTGGGGTGTTGATGTCGATTTTAAAACTCTCTTACTCTTCCCTCTGTGCCCTCTGCGTCTACCGAACTTTGCTCAACGGGGGGAACCCCCGCACGCAAGTTCTCTCTGTGGTAAAAATCTTTGCTTCCGAAACTTATGACATGAAGCAGTAGGAGTCATACACATTTTCTTACCACAGAGACACAGAGTACACGGAGAGAGGAATGAACCACAAAGGCACAAAGGACACGAAGAAAGAGCTAAGAAGAGAGAATACCCCAGCTATTCGGGGGTGCGTGACGCCACACACCCTACTTAATATCTTCGATGCCTAATACTCCTAATTCTGTTAATACCCTCAGTGACAGATTAGAGTTTTGTGCAATTTCTACTAACGACTTATTTGAGGTATTTCTGGCAAGAGCTAAAAATTCTCTAACCTTTGATACTACTGGGTCAGATGGGGGAGCATAACCCAGACGTATTGACGCAACTAAACCGCGCTCAATATCTCCTAATGTTGCTTTACGCCCATCACCAAGTTCTAAAGTAAGATTATTAATTTGGCTTGCCTTGATTGGCGCCATATTTAAGCTGCTATATTGTGGTTGATTTTCTCCTGGTTGGATATTAAACGTATAAAGCCGTGAGTTTCCTGCACTAGTTTTAGTTTTGACAAATAAGTTCGTAACGTTTGCTGTAGTTAAATTTGGGAAGTTCAGTGGCTTGATTCGACGAAGAAACACTGTTGTTGCTTGACCATTGGATAACGGAGTGTCAGTTGCGTAAGTAAAACGACTGGGGTCGGCAAGAAAAATTTGGGTTATTTGTTCGTTGACATCAGAGAAATCTATTGCTGTTGCTCGACCTGACCAAACTTGAACATTTATTGCAGGGTCTATAGTTTCCGGAGTGCGCTTTACAGATTCTTGTGCATAAGATGGCGGCACAAAAGCCATAATGCTAAAACTAATCACACTTATAATAAGTTTTTTCATATAGGTATTTAGCGAGTAATTTCAAAGAAACTGTTGAAAAATATAGATACTTTTGTCCCTGTTGGAACGATTGCGACGTTAGGACGGTTTTGCAATTCACTGTCTGCTTTATCCGCACGTTTGCTTAAACGCTGCTGCATTGGTTGAAAAAATCCTTCGACTGCTGCGGCTAGAAGATTTGGTTGACGGGCGCCAGTTACAATCGTTTGATTAAACCCACCATTAGAAATTACTATTTGGGATTGGGTTTGATTTTGGTTAAAAACTTGACCAGCACGACCTGCTGCACCAAGTAAACCAATTAAAATATCTTGTTGTGCAATTGCGGCGCCTCTGTCTTGAAGCGATTGTGCTATCAGGGGTTTATTATCTGAACCTCGAATTAGAATTGCGTCTTTAGGAATCGATTGCTGCTGAACTTTACCAAAGCTATCAGTATAAACAATTGCAACAACACTTTGTTTTACTAATTTGTTAGCTTCAGACACTGAATCAACCTCTGTAATCAAAATCGTTCCTTTCGGTAAAGCCACACGACCGTCATTTGATAAAACATCTTCTTCTAACTCAATAGCAAAGCGTCCCTGGTTTTGATCTTCTTTTGCCCAAACCATTGGTACTAATACTTTTGCTTGTGCTGTTGTACCTATCTGAACCTGTAAATTACTTGGGGTAGTAGAAGCAGTTTGTATAAAGTCTGAATATTGAGTATTTGGAATTTGACGATTAATTATTCCCCATTCCCCTGGTGTTTGAATTTGAGAAGTATTTGTTTCTGTCTGGGTTACACCACTATTTACGGCAACGGTGGGAATGGATGAAGGCTTATTAATGTTACTTTTTGAGGTAACGCTATTATTTTCAAAGCTTACTTCTCTGTAAACAGGGGAAGATGAATTAATTGGTGTACTGTTTACTGTATTGGTTTGTTCAACTTTGTTAAGCGCAGTCTCGGTTTGTTGGATTTGCTTGTTGTCATCATTAAAAGCAACTGTTTGTTGTCCTAATGTTGCAAGTTCGCTCCATTGCTTGAATGGGTCAACAGGTTGTGTCGGCTTACTAACTGGTAAATTTCTAAGTTGCTGGCGTGGCGCCGTTACTCTAATTATTCTTGGTGGCGATGGAACTTGAGAATGGATAACTCTAGGCGGTGGTAAGCTGGCAATGCGAGTTCGTGCTATAGGCGCCGACTTTTGAACTGTTGGCGATGGTTTTGGTGGTATAGGTTTCTGTGGTTGTTTCTCTCTTGAACTTTCTTGGTTACGCAATGCGAGTTCAGCTTTGAGACGCGCTTCTTCTTGACTTTGGCTTTGTGCAAGAACTTGCTGTGTTGGTTTTGGGGTAGTGGGAGTTTTCGCGATTTGTTTTGGGGCAAAGAAGATTGACCAACACATCCAACCAAAACCCATCACACCACCTACTAAAAGAGATGCAATGGCGCCTCGAACGAGTGGATTTTCGCTGCTGTCAATTGGTTCGGCTTGTTCTGAGTCACGTCCAATCAAATATTCTTGGTCAATTAAAGCCGCTTGTTCGGGTCGATACCCTGATATTTCTAACTCTTCAGTAGGTGTAATTTCATCATCTAATTGTGGACTGTTAAAATTATTCATAAAATTCTCTCTATTTATTTGGAGTAAATTCAGAAATTTTTGTTATTTCTAAACCCGCACTTCTAATTTCATATAATTGTTTTTCTAACGCAGAAGCATTATTTTCAGGTGGTTGGGGCATATCTACAGCTTGCAAAGTAAACGTGCGATTTATTGCTATTTCTTCATCGGCGCCACCACCCATATTTACTAGTACTCTTGTAGCAACCATATCTACTTCCCACTCACCTAGTTTGGTTTGTCGAGGATTTGAAAGGTAGGAAACTATAATCTTTGAGCGAACTTGACCGTTAAATACTCGTTGCGGGGTAATTTCAGCTAGTTGTTGTAATACAGCTTGTCGGAATCCACCTTTAGAAAGCTGTATCAAGAAAGAGCCAAAATAAGCGTTTGTTGTTACACGCTTTCCCTTGCCAATATCCCGTCCTTTATCTAGTTCTTTAGTGGCGCCGATTACACCATCCCAATTAAAAGTTAAATCCGCCCACTGTCTAACAGTATTTTTGATAACTTCTGGATAGCGGTATAAATAATCTTGCTCGGACATAACCAAAGCACGACCATTGACCAACTGCACAAAGGTTGTTTTTCTTTCTGAGAGTTGATTAACTTTAAAACTCAAAAACAATATGAATAAAAAGCTTAGTAAACTAAAGGTAGTCAAACCAATAAAACATAGTGGCAGAATATCTTTAGAATCAAGCAATATTTTTGGTCTTTTAACTTGTTTTAAAGACTTCAACATTAAACATTACCTCACAAGCTTTTACCTGCAAAACCCGTTGCAACAGCTACCACACCATCAAATGCTGCATTGACAAGGGCTGGAACTCGACTATTAATACCTGTATAAAGTGCAACGCCTCCACCTCCTGCAATTAAAAGCGCTAAAGCTGGTGCAAAAATGCTGATAAACGCTAAAAAAGCTAAATCGGATGCACTTTGGGCACCAGCAGCAACTATTACCGTCGCAGCCAACCCAACAACAATGTTGTAACCAAGTTGAACTCCAAACAATGAAATAAACCCGCTAGCCCAAGCCCATATTGGTTTTGACCCTAGAGGTAGTAAACTTAACCCCAAAGCAATAGGTGCAAAAGTCGCAGTCATAATTAGTGCAGCTTCTAAAATGTTTACAAATGCCCATTGAAGGGCGTAGAGAAAGGTGATTAATATTAGTGAAATCGATGCACTGAAAACGGCGCCGGGATTTTGTACAAAGTCTGTTAACTGTGCCACAGCTTTACGTGCCTCTTCTAGTGCCCCATTATTTTGTTTTTCTGCCTCCGCAAGAATCTGTTCTATTATTGGTCTTTTTTCTTGGAGACAGTCTGTAAGGGGTTTACCAGTTTTACCTTGGCATTCAGCATAAATTGTAGATACTTGAGTTTTAACGCTTTGGGTTAGAGTTACGTTAGATATTGCTTGTTTAAAAGTAGTATCCGCTAGTTGGATGTTGAGAACAGCAATAACCTGCTGATGACCAATGTTTCTGACAATAAGAACTGTTTGAGAAAGCAAGTAGCCATTACTACCTAAAAATAAAGCGATAACTAAAGGGTAGACAACAGATGCAGCTAGCTCTGACCATAAAAAGCGCTTCTCTTGGTAATCAGAAGCCATTTTCACAGCCAAGAAAATTATACTTAATGCTGCAAGGGTAGTACCTAGATTACATAAACCTGCCCATAAGGCGCCGGATGGGTTAACTACATCTCCCCAGGCTTTATTCCACGATTCAACGGTTTGTTTACTCAGTTCAATACTACTATTGATTAAAGTCAGACCAACAGTTGAATCTGAGTTATTGTCTTGTGGTGTTACTTGTGAAATCAAGAGGGGAGAGAACATAAAGCTTAAATAATCTACGATTACTGGCTAGTTAAATCTTGACTAAAAACACTTCCTCCAGGCATCGTTAATAAGGCGCCTTGAGATGTTGCATTGTTACCTGTTGCAATCCTGGTTTGGCGTTCTCCTGTGTTGAAAGTATTTAGTTCTTGTGCGGTTTGAGCAGTGAGAGTTAAATCTAGAGCTAGGTCTTGTCTAGCTTGCGAAGCTTCCTGTAACTGTAAATCAGCAATTGTGGCATTATTTTTTAGTTGTTGGGATATATTTTGAAGGATTTGCTGCGAAGTATCAGTATTTTGTGAATCATCCGCTAGAGAGCTTGATTCGAGTTGAGAGTTTGCACTTTGTTCTAATGTATTCTTAGATTTGTTTTGAGCGTTTTTAGAGAGAGTTTTATTTTGCGCTACTTCAATTGCTCCTACTCGTTCGCTTTGCGACGCTAAATCTTGACGAATTGCGTAAGAGTTTTTGAGATTATTTTCCAATTTGCTTGATGTTTCCCCATCTTCAGGTAGCGAACCTTTCATGATTTTCCCAACAACTTCACCCAAATCGGGCACTTCAACTGAACCAAGAGCATTATTTACAAAATTTGTAATGCCTCCAAATAAGTTACCTCTTACAAATGAGCCTAAATCATCAACAAAATTTTGAATTGAGTTTGAGGTATTATTGATAGAATTAGCTGTTTGAGTAATTGAACGAGTCTCTGGTGTATCGACAGTGGCGCCAAATGCTGAGTTTATTACTGTTAAACTTAATCCTATTGCTGTTATACCAACCACAGAAATACTTTTCACTTTTTTGGTAAATCTATGTAACGAACGATGTTTTCTTTTCAGGTTCATATTTATCAACTCCTTGATTAATATAAAATTCCTAAATCCTTTGCTCAAAAATTAATTTATTAAACCACAAAGGCACAAAGGACACAAAGGAAGAGCAACAGGAAACGTAAGAGAGTAAATACTATTATTTTACGACTGCTATCGCAATCCTAATCATTCGTAAAATGCTTCTTCTCTTCCTTCGTGCCTTTGTGTCCTTTGTGGTTCATCATTTAACCCTCTATTTTCTTTAAGAGCCGCAACATATACTTTTGTAAACTCAGCCAAACCTTGAAGTTGCCCTTTAATAGTATTTGGATAACGTGCCATCAAAGTACGACGCGCGCGACGTTCTTCTTGATTTGTCACCACTGCTGCTAAAGCCATTTCACCAGGATAAAATCTACACTGCCAGAAACGTCCTCCTTTTTCTATTAGCCAGCATGAGTATAAATCTGTCCTGTGGGGAAAAAATGACTCAGATGCATTTTGAGATATGATGTTACTTGGGTAGGTTAGGTATTTTTGGAATGAGGCAACCGCATTTGATGTAATGCACCCTGTTATTCGGTAGCTAATATTCTGCATAATCATTGCAGCGGCGGCAGATTGGCAAATTGTATCTGGGTCTTGGCTTGATAAAATTATGCTTACACCATCTTTACGCGCGGTTGCACAAAGTTCGCCAACCATTGCACTAAACCCATCTTTACGGAAAAGTACCGAAAGCTCATCTCCAATAAACAAGCTTTTGGGATAACTCATTGCTACACGCAAACAAGCTGCTTTTGCTGCAACTGCCATTGTGTATGAATCTTGGTCGTTACTCAAACCTGTTAGGGCATAGAATTTGACCATTGGTTCTGGGGAAAAGCTACTTGGTTTTCCTATTGCTGTTCCTAAAGGACTTACTAACAGTGCTGTTATTTGGCTGGTGATTTGGTTTATTGCTTGGTGGTCGATAGCTTCAGGTTTTTGGATATTCAGACGCGCTATTGAGCAAAACCGCACAAAGTCTTTTAGTGTTGGAATATCTTGCCATTCGGTTGATTTCCATCCTTTGGTAAAAGCTTCGTTGTAACGCTCAATAATATCTGAGTCACTTAGAAACATCTCCAGCGCTTGCATTAAAATCGCATCTACTCGTTGTGCTAGATGAGGTGCATTCAGGCGCCCCATTACAATTACACTTAGAGCATTGCGTATAAACTCGCGCCAGGACTTCATACGTGACGCGCGCTCATCAACATCAAAACGGCGTAAATCTGGGGGTTCCATTAGATTATTGGAAGCAGACGATAAATCAAAATAGGCGCCTGCTTCACCTAATAATTCAATTCCCGTTTTAAAAGAGCTTTCGCCGTCTGCCGCAGGAATATCTATACCAACTACTGGAATATTTTGCGACAATGCATCAAGCATGAATCGCCATAACAATACAGATTTTCCGGAACCTGTTTTACCTGTAACTAAGGCATGTTGAGTGTAGGAGAATAAATCAACACAGACGGGTTTCCCACCCCGGTTAGTTAAAAATTCTACACCAATAGAGTCGAGTTCTCTGGGTACTGTTAATGGTAGGATGCCAGCAACTGTTTCGCTTTCTAACACTAATCGGCGTTCGCTCAATATTGAACTTGAATGTAATATACGGCGCCAAGTTATAGGTAAAGTTTCAAGCCATATTTGTGAAGCAATGTGTCGTTCGCGTAATACTTTGGCATTGCCAAAACTCGAACAAAGTAAATCACATGCTAAATCTAAATTTTCTGCATTCTCGCGCGTGACGAGAAATACAACCGCACAATTTAATGGAACGGCGCCTTTATATAATTTTTTCTGTGCGTCAAAACTTTCCTCTTGCTTAATTTCGGCGCCGACATCTCTACCAGTACCTTTGAGTAAGGCACGTTCGCGCGCGACTTTGGTTTGTTTGGCTTGGCGATGTAAATTATCTTCTGTTAAATAACGGTTAGCAGCGGATATTTCTACAATCGCTTCGGTGTCGCGAACATGGTTCTCACTCAAAACTTTCCACATCCATGATATTTGTTCTCTGACCGAAGCCCATGCTGCTACCGTATCTGCCATTGTTAAAACACCACATACTTTATCTTTGATATATACGCGGTTTGTGCATTGACGATGTTCGGGACATGAGCTTCGTCCATATTCTCCTGTAATTAAGATAGTTGTGGCATGTTTTGGTGAGTTTTGAATTTCGGTTAATTTAACACCTTTATCTTTATCTTCTGTTAGTTTGAGCAGTTGTGGAATCGCTGGTGAGGGAGATTTATTAAACCTACCCCAAAGCCAAGACCAAAGTTCTATGTCACTCATGGGGGTAATTTCTAATGAAGCTTTGGTATTAAATAACATTGACCACTGAATAAACCCTTCAGTATAAGCTTTCATTAATAAGCGGCTTAAAACTTGCTCTTGCCGTTGCGATATTCTACCTGTTACTCCATCTAATAAAAGGCGCCCGCTTTTAGCAACGCTATGTATTACTTTAGACAATGGGTCTGTTTTACGCTCACCAACAACATCTGCTGTCCAAGTACAAAATAGAATTTGTTGCCAAACTGACCTTGTACCCTGACGAGTTAATTCTTGCACGCGCGCTTGTTCATTCCGCATCAAGATTGCAGGTAACTTCAGAGAACAAGTAGAGGCAAGGTGATTAAGATACTGCTGTCTTTTCTCATCTTGGGAATAACGACCCATAAAAAATGTACATTTTTCGCCTGCTAAGACGAATTTCATTGCCTCAGAAATTCCATTAGATACTGCTAAAAGTTCCTCCTGGTATAGCTGGTCATGAATACCTTTTAGTTTAAAACCAAAAACTAACTGAAACTGGTTTGCATCAGAAATATCGCCTTTATTAAGAAGAAACGCTCCAATACTACGATTATCCCGTTCAATACGAACCATACAGCAAAGGTCAAGCTCGTTTTCAAAAGGTAAATATTGTACCGAGTGATGCTGCTCTTTGACAGAAATTGGTGGGATATTACTCTTCATAATATACGCTTATTTTTATGTAGCGTTTGCCGACTATGAGCAGAAAGTAGAGGAGATACGTAAACGGCGCCACCTGTTATCCAATTACGTCCTTTTGGTTTACGGAAACGGTTGATGTATTTATCAGGGTCTTTACCTGTGACAAACCACCAACTCAGAATTAACCAAAAACTAATAACTGCCACCTTGGGAATTCCCCATCCTAACAATCCATCAAAAATAAAGTATGTAATCGTAATAATTGCAAACCAAGGCAGAATGTGATTTGCTGCTATTGGTCCGAAAGAGGCTTGCTTGCCTAAAATCTTATTTACTCTTACTGCTTCTGTATCTATTGACATGATTTATTTTTACCCTCCTGGAGCAGTTCCACCACCACCTCCGGCGCCAGTTCCATTACCCACAAACAGAAATGTAATTACATCGATTGTGAGAATAATTCCAATTGCTAAACCCGCTTGAGTTGCAATTGGGCGCCAGTCGTTCCCTTGTTGTGCTTGGTTGTAAGCGAATAATGCTGCTATACCAACTAATAGTAAAAATACACCCCGAATCGCATTGAAAACCAAAGTAATTGCTTGTGGGTCTATTGCACTTGTACCCCCCGTAGAACTTTGTTGTGCAATATCTGTAAGAAATTGTTCTAACCCGCTTAGGAAAATTGCCTGTGCTGGCATTTCAAACACTGTCAGTGTTGCGGTTAATCCAATTATTACTACGACAATATGCCAAAAATGAATTT
Organism: Dulcicalothrix desertica PCC 7102; assembly: GCF_003991905.1. Classification (GTDB taxonomy): domain Bacteria; phylum Cyanobacteriota; class Cyanobacteriia; order Cyanobacteriales; family Nostocaceae; genus Dulcicalothrix; species Dulcicalothrix desertica. The sequence continues at coordinate 323,348 of NZ_RSCL01000012.1, forward strand.
TCCTTTTGACATGATAATTTAAGTAAGGGATGTAGCTAATGACTCTATTAATACAGTAAAAGAATAACGCTAGCGATAAAATTACTGTGACTAACAGCGGTTCTTTGACTGCTAGATAAATTAGCCCTGATAATAAAGCAATGAAGGCGCCTGTATCAGTTTGTGTCCAGTTTAATGAAGACAGTAGCGCAATTGCAATACTGTTTTGGAGGTTTTGGAAATAACGTTGTTTCGCAACTTCCTGATGATTGCAGTAGTTTTCATGCATAAGAAACAAACATTTGGAGAGACATGTAATTTACTCAAACTTAATATTCTATATCTAAGAAAGAATCTCCTCCGGTATTGGCAATTACCGGAGAAAGATTTGAGAGTGTGGGTTTCACCGCAATGCTTAAATCACGTACCTGACTTGGAGTAAAATCGCACTGTTCAATACTCCATTGATTGTATTTACTATCAATTAGAGTTGCTGCAAACACAGGACGCATTAAATTGTCGCCAGGTTTTGTTTCAAATCCTTGTAATTTAACAGGTTGTACAGCTTCGTTATGATTGTCTAAACAGCACCCAGAGAACTTGAAGCAATATTGTTTACCTGATTTTGAGTCGTTCCAAGAAAAAGCTTTGGGGATTTCACCTGCCTTTAAATCTATAAATTCTTGCGGTAATACTTGTTGAAAGCGCTTAACTATCCCTAATCCAGCAGTATGTATATCTGGATTATTCTCTGACTGTAAACTTGAAGCAAGTGTAACTCCCGCTTTGAGAGTTACACCTGTTAGTAACAGTCCATCTATCTCGTTACGCGATGCCAGTTGATGTGCAACCCTGACTAAACCCGGATTTATCTTGTTAAATTGGTTACAAGCTCCTACCAACACGTCTGTATTTTCTGGCTGAATAACGTGTAGATTATCTACTTGTAATGGTGGAGAAACAATAATTTCCCCGTGTGATGAAGAATAAGTAGTAAGATGCCCCCTTGGTTCTACTCGCGCTACATCAATTGTACTGATTCGTTGTTTATAGGGTGTAATGTTACCCTCAGACACCTCCATTTCTAACTGAGTTGGTTTAAAACAAATAGTGGGAGTTGCATTGTTAGGGTCTTGTTTGAACGCAAAATTGAATCCTTTTAGTTCGTCCTCCTCAAAAACTAAATTTATCTGTATCTCCCGACCGCGCGCGAGACTAACTTCCTTTAAAGCTGCTTGCACACCTTTAATATCAGTCAGTTCGTGCTTTTCATCCAAAACTTGATTGACTACATCAGATATGTACCACAAGTCTTGAGGGTCGGTGATAGTCATGGTCGGGTACTGGGTAGTAGTTACAGACTCGACTTTTAAAGCAGAGGTCAGTTTTGCCATCACTTCGCTTGGGTGCGAATGATTTCAAAGGTTCTGGCTTCATTTAAAAGTCTTATTGTTTATTTTGAGCTATGTTGTGAAAATCGTACCTAGACTGGAGACGTACAAAAACTAAAAAGTGGTCTAGTCTTTTGGGCAGCTAGATTGGTCGTCAGTTATAAATAAATGGCTAAAAATATTACTATGCAAGCTTTTGAGCTTAATTTAGATATTTATCATGAGCGCAAAAACTTAATAATTGATGATTGATAAATAGCTAAGTTGAGATTAATTTAGGATTAGTGTTCTTGTTATTGAACGGTGCCTGACTATAAGAATGCCCAATTTATGGCGCCAATCACCTCAAAAAGAGCGGAGAGTTCAACAATGTTTCAGTTAGTCGATAAAAAACAAGCAAGAGAAAAACTCAATCTCAGCTTTACCACCCTTAAGAAATATCGTCGCAACGGCACATGGGTAGAAGGTATCCACTGGGTAGAAATAAACTGTCGATGTATTCGTTATAACTTAGAGCTTATCCAAGATTGGTTACATAACCGTAATGACCCCAAAGCTCATCTACGCGCGATTGAAAAATTCCGTGCCAGTTTAGCCAGTAACCAAAGAAGTTCTGGTCGAAAACAGAATCAGAATTGAGTATTTAGAGGTTATTGTCAAGAATCATACGCAAACAAAATTGCACTAATTTATACATTTATTTTTATCACATCTGCTATGCTTGCTTTCCTCGCTGGTTTGAGGTGCCAGTATAAAGTACAATCCCGAACGGCAAAAATTGCCGTTCGGGGAATGAAAGCAAGAGACCGTCAACTTTTAACTAATTTGTTTAATTAAATCAAGTGCATCTTTGGCTTCTGAGGGTTTTCCTTGCTTTTTGTAAAGTTCCGCAGCGGCGCCAATCTGACAAAATGAATAAGATAGACCACTAGCAATACTACTCGGCGCGGGAATATTGGTAGGTTGGGAAGTAATTAAAATCTAACTTGTGAGAGCATCCAAGCATACTCAAACGCAGTTTTTTTGAGTTCCTCGTAACGACCACTGGCGCCTTTTTATTTTGAACTAGCGATGCAGTCATATGTCATATTTAGTGATTTGGCTTGTTTTTCTAGAGTTTTGTTAGCTGTAGCACAAGCATTAGATTTCTCCGATAGATAATTTGAGCTTTTTAGTTTTACTTAAAGCAGGTCACTTTTGTTATGTGTTTAACGCGCGCAAAACCGGGAAGTCCAGCTTGCGGGTGCAAGTGATGAGGTGATGCTTTAATGTGGGCAGAAAATAAAAACTTAGGCTCAAGCGATTATCAATTTTTTCAGTCAAGCCAAGGATTGGAAAAGCGAGAAATACAAAGAGTTAGGGAACTAGAAAACCTGGAATTAGAAATTAATTTAAAGGCAGAAAGAAAAAAGTTAGATGCGACTGATAAAGCTAATAAAATTTTAAAGGCTGCAAATCAGAAAGCCAAGAGAAGGATTCGTATTGGCTCTATGATTTTAACATTCTCACTTATAGTAGTCGTATTAGCGGGAACATGGGCTTTTAAAACAATTACAGAAACTCAACAAGCTATAAGATTAGAACAAGAAGGGGTAGATGCGACACAACTATTTGAATCTCAAGAAATAGAACCATTAGTATTAGCTATGCACGCTGGGCAAGAGTTGCAAGAAGTTATCAAGAGCGGGCGCTCACTAAAAGAATATCCAGATAATAACCCTCAATCAGCTTTAAAGATAATTTTGGATAATATTAACGAGCAGAATCAACTTCAAGGACATACTAATGCAGTTAGAAGCGCTAATTTTAGCTTAGACGGGCAACACATAGTTACCGCATCCTTTGACAACACCGCGCGAGTGTGGGACATAAGAGGCAAGCAATTAGCCGTACTCAATGGTCATACTGGCGCCGTTTTAAACGCTAGTTTTAGTCCAGACGGGCAACGTATAGTCACTGCATCCAAAGACAATACCGCGCGGGTTTGGGACATTAAAGGCAATCAATTAGTCGAATTCAATGAGCATAAAAGTGCCGTTTTAAGTGCTAGTTTTAGTCCAGACGGGCAACATATAGTTACTGCCTCAAGGGATGAAACCGCACGAGTGTGGGACATAAGAGGCAAACAATTAGCCGTACTCAAGCATGATAATGCTGTTTTTAGTGCTAATTTTAGCCACGACGGGAAACGTATGGTCACCGCATCCAATGACAACACCGCACGGGTTTGGGATATCTCTGGCAAACAATTAGCGGTACTTAAAGGGCATAATGGGGCCGTTTTAAGTGCTAGTTTTAGTTAAGACGGGCAATATATAGTCACTGCATCCGAAGACAATACCGCACGGGTGTGGGATATTTCTGGCGAGCAACAAGCTGTCCTCACAGGGCATATCGATCAAGTTAACAGTGCCAGTTTTAGTCCAGATGGTCAATACATAGTCACCGCATCCAATGACGGAACCGCGCGCGTGTGGGATATTTCTGGCAAGCAACTAACCGTCCTCAAAGGGCATAGTAATGGAATTTTGAGTGCAAGTTTTAGTCAAGATAGTCAAAACATAGTTACCGCCTCCTTTGACAATACTGCAAGGTTGTGGAATATAAGAGACAAGCAATTAACCCAACTCGTAGGGCATAGTAATGGAATTTCGAGTGCAAGTTTTAGTCGAAAGCCAAAAACTTAACTTTAGTATAGTTTATTGTGAGAAAGATCAATGCAGTTGCATTTTTAGTTATTGTGTAAGTACGTGATCTGTCTGCATGGTCACGAGATAGCACTCATCTTTAATTGGGCTAACTGGTCGAACGATAACTTATTAAAACTAGTGGAATTTTAATAGCTTAAAACGCTTATGACTCACTTTGGTCTTATTTGTCCCGCATCAACAGGTCATCTCAACACAATGCTTCCATTGGGAAAAGAGCTTCAACAGCGCGGTCATCGAGTCACCTTAATAGGAAAGCTGGATGTAGAATCTCAAACACTAGCAACTGGATTGGAATTTAAAGCAATTGAAGAATCTGAGTCTCCTTTGGGATCAGGAGCGGAAGCATTAGCTAAGTTAGGTAAACTCACTGGTCGTGAGGCATTGCAATATACTGTTCATCTTCTTGCAAATAATGCGGCTGGTTTATTACGAGAAGCCCCAAAGGTGATAAAAGCAGCAGGTGTGGAAGCATTATTGGTGGATCAGGTTTCACGAGAGGGAGGAACTGTTGCAGATTTTCTGGGCATTCCCTTTATTACCATTTGCAGTGCTGTAGTACTAAATCGTGATGAGAGTGTCCCACCTCATTTTACAAACTGGAACTATAATCCAACTTGGTGGGGGCGCCTGCGTAATCGAGTTGGTTATCAGGCATTAAACCGCATCGTCAAACCAATTACAAAAGCAATTGACGAGTATCGTCAGGAATGGAAATTACCTAGGTACTCTAACCCAAATGATTCTTATTCCCAGTTAGCTCAAATTAGTCAACAGCCTGCTCTCTTAGAATTTCCTAGGGAAAAATTACCCCAGTGGTTCCATTTTACGGGACCTTATCATAGTGTAATTGGTCGAGAAGTTCCTGGTTTTCCTTATGAAAAGTTAACTGGACAACCGTTAATTTACGCTTCGATGGGAACTATTCTAAATCCCCTTACTCTTTTTCAACAGATTGCCGAAGCTTATGTAGGATTAGATGCTCAATTAATAATTTCTTTGGGTGGTTCTGCAAAACCCGAATCTCTAGCAAAACTTGCTGGTTCACCTTTAGTTGTAGAATATGCTCCTCAGTTGGAATTACTGCAAAAAGCCGCTGTAGGCATAACTCACGGGGGGTTGAATAGTACTTTAGAATGCCTTAGTAATGGAGTGCCAATGGTGGTAATTCCCAGTGTTAACGACCAGCCAGGGGTGGCAGCGCGCGTGGCTTGGGCAGGATGCGGAGAAGCCTTACCTATAAAAAGTGTTACAGTTTCCAAATTGCGAACTGCAATTCAAAAAGTATTGATGGAAAATTCTTATAAGCAGAATGCACTTAAATTACAATCTTGCATTCGCCATGCTGGGGGAGTTAGTCGAGCCGTTGATATTATTGAACAGGCAGTAGCTACAGGCAAACCTGTAATTTCTTGAGTATGTTGGAGATTTAACATGAACATGAATAAAATGACTTTGCCAAATAACTTAGAATGCTACTATCTTGGAAAAGAGGAAACCGAATATATATTTTCGGAAATATTTACCGAGCAACAATATCTTAGGCATGGCATTTCCATCAATGAAGGAGACTGTATTTTTGATGTTGGAGCAAATATTGGATTATTTACCTTATTTTTGAGCAAGTTACAAAAATCAGTGAAAATATTTGCATTTGAACCTATTAATTTAATATTTCAAGTATTAAAAGCAAATGTTGACCTACATTCTATTCCCAACACATGTTTACTTGGTTATGGTTTAAGTTCATCAAATATTTCAGCACAATCTTTTACATTTTATCCCAATATGGCTGGTAACTCAACAACAAAACCTCTAGATAAATTAGAACAAAAGGAGGTAATGAAACAACTTTTAAACAATGACATGGTGGAATACCTTTTTCAAAATCAGGAAGTTACTGGTACACTTAGGACTTTATCTTCTGTAATTAATGAATTAAAAATTGATACTATAGATTTGTTAAAAATAGATGTCGAAGGAGAAGAATATAAAGTTTTGCAAGGCATTGTTCAAAATGATTGGAGTAAAATTAAACAAATAGTTGCTGAAGTACATGATATTGACTGTAAAATAGATAATATTCAATCACTTCTTAAAAATCAGGCATTTAATATTACAATTGAAAAGAATAATTTAATACCTGATACTCTTAAAACTTTCAATTTATATGCTATACGCACTTGAATGCTATAGTTAAAACTGCTCATTTCCCGTATTAATTCGTTCCTGGCTTCATTTGACGAGCTTTGAAAATTGCTGCGATAAAAAACACATAAGCTAAAGAACCAATTATAGCTAAACAGATACTGCCAAGTAAATTATATTGCGGCGCCTTTTGAAAAATAGTAGCTACATTGCTAAAAACATGCATGGCAGATGAAGTTAAATAGCCAATACCTAAAAGTTGCCAGCGGTTTTTAGGTCTAACTACACTTAAGCCGATAAAATAACCAAAGTAAGCACTATACGCAACTTGTCCAAAAATATCACCTAATATTTGGGTAATTAAAATAGCCAGTCCAGTAAAAGAATCGCCTACTCCAATTTTTTCATGTACAAGTTGCAATGTTTCGGCTAATACAAATCCAGCAGCAGACGCGGTTGTTAAAAGTATACCATCCATTGGTTCCCGTATACCAACAATTTCACGTTTAGGCAATGGAAGTAATCTGCCAAAAAAGTAAATTAATAGTACTGGCAACACTTTGAAAAGTTCTTCAAAAAAACCATTTTCTAAAAAAGCTTGGAAGATTAAATCAACATCCTTATTTCCGGTATGAGGCACTGGTAAATGAAATCCTCCTAAAATTGGTAAACCTATAGCCAAAGCTAAACTAGTTAGTAACCACCAAGGCTTGTGTTTATGGCACAATTTATGAATTATATAGTGGCTTGCTAGAGCTAGATATGCTGCCAAAATATAGAGGAAAGTTCTATGTATATGTGTAGTAGCTATCATTGCTACTACCGATATTACTGTGATTATACCAGGTACAAGCAAACCATGTTTATGCAAATCTTCCTTTTTTGATAATAAAGGCATAAATTCTGTGAGACTCGCAGTATGACGCGAATTGGTAGAATGAGGCGCCACTGGATATAAGGTAGGATAATTACTAGGATAGGGTAAAGGTATAGCAGGTTTAAGGGTGACAGTAATTTGATAATCACCAAGATATAAAATATCTCCATCAACCAAAACACTTCTTTTTTTACTTTCACCATTGACAAAAATGCTATTTGTACTGCTTTGATTAGTGATGACTACATCATTTTGTTCTAAGTTGATTAACGCATGGTAGCGAGAAATATTGGCGCCTTTAAGTACCATTCGAGACACAGCTTGTTTGTTAATTATAGCGGGCATCTGCTCAAAATTACGACCTAGGGCAATAGGCAAACTCAAAGTTGGTTCTTGTAGCTTTGATGCGTCTTGTTCTTTCCAACTTAATTTAACTAAATTATTAGTCATACTTAACTCCAGTATAATACTCCATAATTTTTGTAGGTTGGGGAGCCACTGCGTTGGACGGGTTTCCCGGCATAAAGCAAGTGGCGTTGCAGGCTTTGCGGAACCCAACATAAAGGTTTTGTTAAATTCTGGTATTATTGAAGCGAAGCAATAATTTGTGTACTTTGCTGAATAAATTTATCAACTTCAGAATGGTAAGGAAATAGACGCTTGACTAATTGAAATACCTGCAACGCGCGCGCGTATTCCCCTTGATTATACAATTGCAGTCCTTCGTTATACTTCTGATTAATTAATCCTTGTTCGTTTGTAACACCTAAAGATGTCAGAAATTCTTGTATTGTATTACTGGTAAACACGAAAACATAATTATTGCTTTCACTTGGACCAAAAGTAACTATGCCAATAACTTCACCTCGTTAAGTACAGGTCCACCTGAGTTACCTGGTGCAGCAGGCGCGCTAACCTGGATAACTGGTATATTATCTTTAAGGGTTTTGAGAGCAGATATTTCACCACTAGTAAAAGTTGCTTCTAAAAGCGATTTTTTGTCAAATATATTTGACCGTTCAATTAATCCCGGATATCCAACTGCTATAACTTTATCTAGAACCTGCACTTTCGATGAATCTGCTAATTTGAGTACTGGTGCATTACGGACATCAACCTTGATTATTGAAACATCCTTTCCTTGATCAAAAACGGCGCCTGATTTTAGAACTTGGAAAGGAAGCGATTCTCCATTTGGTAATTTTACTTGATAAATAGGTTTAGCTTCAATCCATTTTAACTGCTGCTTGACAGTATCGAAATCCTCACCATCATCTTTTAACTTAACAGCTAATTCTTGGAGTAAGTATTGTTGGCATTCTTCAGGGGTTAAATTTGTAACATGAGCATTAGTGACGATGTAGCCATTGGAGTTGACAAAAAAGCCTGAACCATGACCAATCATTTCTTTCAAGCTATATACTTTACCATTTTTGGGTAAGTATGCTTTAACGCTACACCCTATCACAACTCGAACCACTGATGATTAAGTATTTTCGGCTAGTAAGTTGCTTGCCGACAGTTTCTGTGATTGAGTAGAATTTATTTGCAACTGTCGCGCGCTTGTGGGTACTTGAGAATTAGCAGGGGTAATAGGTGTTAAAGTAGTGAGTAAAGCTGAGGAAAGAAGTAAAGCTGGGAGTTTGTTTAGTTGATGCAACATGGTATTGTTTCGTTTAACTCGATGATTCCATTAAACACTGCTGCTATTTGAGTTCGGTGTGGAGAAGTTTTAGTTTTGATTGAGTTATATTTTAGTTGGTTGGGAAGATTGGCAACGGATGATGAACGGATGTAACGGATGGTTAATTTTAAACAAGTAGATTTTATTTATAACTAACCATTTATCCGTTGCAAAGTTGTATCCGTTGCAAAGTTGTATTCGTTGCAAATGAGTATAATTGCGTTATTTCCCACGCAATTTATTTAACTCAGACTCAGTAAAGGGATTGTTGCCAGCTCGTAGGGCTTTTACGCCTTCTTGCACTTGTGCTTTACTTTTTGTATCATCAGTTTGAGCTATATATGCTTCAAAGTCAGTTATGGCGCCTTTGTAATCTCCCGTTAGCGCTCTGGCTAATCCTCGCCTAGAGCGGACATTACCATCGTTTGGAGCAAGGTTAACGGCTTTTTCACAGGCAAACATAACCTCTTTGGCGGAACCATATAGGCTACCTTGCCAGCAAAGAACATCCCAAGCATTAGCATCACTTACCACTTTAGGGTCAAGTTTTTGGGCTTGGTTGTAAGCAGCAATAGCTTCTTTTATCTTTTTCTCTTCAACAAAGCGGTTTGCATCAATAACCAACCTTTCTGCTTCGGCTTTTTGCTGAGGGTCAAATTTAGTTAATTGCGGATTCCACTTGAAAGCCGTCTTAAAAATAGCAATAGCCTTTTCTATATTACCAGCTTTTGCTTCTGCTTCCCCAGCTTTTACCAAAAACGTTGCTGCGTCTTTTAATTTTGCTGGTGTTTGACAGACTTCTAATTTTTGCAGTTCAGTAGGGTTAATTATTAAATAATCATTCAACCACTCGCAACCAGTTTTTAACAATTCCCCTAACTCTTTCCATCGCCACACCTTCGCGGTTCCGTCTTGTGAGGCAGTAATAATCGTCTTACCATCCGGGCTAAAATTGGCTTTGTAGACAGGTTCTGTATGCCCTGTGAGGGTGGCTAGTTGCTTGCCACTGGTGTCCCAGACCTTGGCGGTATTGTCGTCGGAGGCGGTGACGATAGTCTTGCCATCCGCGCTAAAATTGGCGTTGTTGACACGTTCTGTATGCCCTTTGAGGGTGGCTCTGAGGCGGTGACGATAGTCTTGCCATCCGGGCTAAAATTGGCGTTGTAGACAAATTGTGTATGCCCTGTGAGGGTGGCTAGTTGCTTGCCACTGGTGTCCCAGACCTTGGCGGTTTTGTCGTATGAGGCGGTGACGATAGTCTTGCCATCCGGGCTAAAATTGGCTTTGTAGACAAATTGTGTATGCCCTTTGAGGGTGGCTAGTTGCTTGCCACTGGTGTCCCAGACCTTGGCGGTTTTGTCGTAGGAGGCGGTG